>NZ_CDME01000009.1 GCF_000826545.1 Kibdelosporangium sp. MJ126-NF4
ACAGACCACGTGTTGGTTTCCCTCTCGGAGGCCTGCCGTCCGGCGAGGACCTTCTTTTTTCTTGTCGCAAAAGAAAAAAGAGATGCCTCGCCGGCGGGCAGGCCGCCAAGAGGGGACACAAAGACCTCTTCGTTCCCCACGCCGGTTCCCTTAACCCACGTGATTTCCCGGGTCTAGTGGGGGCGCGGGGCGCCCCTCCCGTATGTCCTGCCAAAGGAAACCACGACGTGCCGGGAGGTCGGTAGGGCCTGCGCTGTGGGTTGGGTCGCGTAGGCCGACCTCCCGACACGCCGTGGTATGGCTGCGCCCAGGCCATACGGGAGGGACACCCCACGAACCACACCCCTGCGCTGGCGCGCACCGCACACGCCACACACCCTGCGCTCGCGCGCAAAGCCATATGCATTGCGCGCGCGCACGACTGTGGCGCCCCGCACTTGTTTTGGACTGATCGATCTAAAACATGTTACGGTCGTTTTCATGGCCAGGCCGAAGGAGTTCGACGAGCACGCCGCGATCGGGCGCGCCATGGACGCGTTCTGGGCGCGTGGCTACGAGGGCACGTCGACCCAGGCCCTCTGCGAGGCCACCGGCCTGGGCCGCAGCAGCATCTACAACACCTTCACCAGCAAGCGTGAGCTGTTCCTGCGCGCGTTCGACCACTACGCCGAGCGCGGGTTCCGGGGCAGGACGGCGTTGATGGAGGCCGACGGGACGGCGATCGAACGTTTCCGCGCGCTGTTCGCGTACTCCATCCAGGAGGAGATCACCCACGGCGGCCTCGGCTGCCTGGTGGTCAACACGATCGCCGAGTTCGGCAACCGTGACCCGGAGATCAGCGCGCGGATCGACGCGGACACCACACGGCAACTCGGCGTGCTGACCGCGTGCGCGGCGGAAGGCCAGCGGGACGGCACGGTCGACGCCACGCGCCGGGCCAGCGACATCGCCGAGTTCGCGCACGCCACCGTCGCTGGTCTCCGGCTGATGTCACGCCGTGGCGCGGAGCGGGCCGCTATGGAAGCGGTCGCCGACCTCGCACTGGGCGCTATCGCCGCCAAGTAGTCACAGGCAGGACCGTGTCGAAGCCTGTCCTTATTTTGGACTGATCAATACAAAACTGGAGGGAACTTCCGTGCCTGTGGCAGTCGCTGTCCTCGGGCTGAGCGTGTTCGCGCTCGGCACGTCCGAGTTCATGATCACCGGCCTGCTCCCGGGGATGGCCGCCGACCTCGGCGTCGGCATCCCGGAGGCCGGGCTGCTGATCTCCGCCTTCGCGATCGGCATGGTCGTCGGCGCTCCCCTGCTCGCCATCGCGACGCTGCGCGTGCCCCGGCGCGCAACGCTGATGGGCCTGCTCGTCGTGTTCGGGATCTCCCACGTCGTCGGGGCTTTGTCGGCTGGCTACGCGCTTCTGTTCGTCACGCGCGTCGTCAGCGCCGTCGCCTGCGCCGGGTTCTGGGCCGTCGCGGCGGCCACCGCCGTCGCCCTGGTGCCGACGGAACGACGTGGCCGTGCGCTCGCGATCCTGGTCGGCGGGCTCACCGTGGCCAACGTCGTCGGTGTCCCCGCTGGGACCTTCCTCGGCCAGCACGCGGGCTGGCGCGCGGCGTTCTGGGCGGTCACGGCGCTGACCGTGATCGCGCTGGTCGGCGTGTTCCTTCTCGTCCCGGAGACACAGAACGGCAAGGACAAGACCAACGTGGGCACCGAACTGCGGCTCTACCGAGGCGGCCGGTTCTGGCTAGCGCTGGGCGTGATCGCGCTGGCCCAGGCCATGATCTTCGCGACCTTCAGCTACCTGGCGCCGCTGCTGACCGAGGTCAGCGGTCTGCCGACGGGCTGGGTGCCCGGTGTGCTGTCGCTGTTCGGCCTCGGCGCGCTGATCGGCATCACGGCGGGCGGACGGCTCGCTGACGCGAAACCGTTCCTGACGCTCTACGGCGGTCTCGCGCTCGCCCTGCTCGCGTTGGTGCTGCTCGCCGTCGCCGGGCCGGTGACGCCGGTCGCGATCGTCGCCGTGTTCCTGTTCGGTGTCGCGGGCTTCGGCGTCAACCCGGCGCTCAACGTGCGCGCGTTCGCGGTGGCGGGCAACGCCCCGACTCTCGTCGGCGCGAGCACGACGGCAGCCTTCAACGTCGGCAACACCCTCGGCCCGTGGCTCGGCGGGGAGGCCATCGACGCCCAGCTCGGCTACCCCAGCGTGGCGTGGGTGAGCGTCGGGCTCGGCGTCGCCACCGTGCTCGTGCTCACCCTCGCGGCAGGCGTCCAGCGTACGGACAACACCCGCGTGCTCCGTGAAACCGTTACTCAGTAAGGAAAGGCCTTCGCGACCGGCCCGAGCCGTTCGGTCCACCAGGCCGGGACTCTCCGGGAGTCACGCGGAAAGGTGGCGAGTTCGTTCACGAACGCCGACACCGGCGGCGGGACATCCCAGGCGGGCTGGTCGTCCCAGGTGTACTCGAACTCGATGCTGACGTCCCCCAGCAGGTGCGCGACGACCTGGAACCAAGTCCCCCGGCCGGGCCGGTACATTCCGGCGCGCAACCTGGCCAGCCGCTCGACGATCCCCGGCGGGGGCTCCCATGGCCGGGAGGTGCCGTCCGTGAAGCGGCGGATGAGGACCGGCAGTTCGCTGTGGTCGCCGATCACCCGGTAGGTCACCGTCACCTGGGCCCAGTCCGTCGGTACGGACAGGGCCAACCGGTTGGCGATCTCCACCCACAGCCGTTGCTCGTCCAGCGGACCCGGCGGTGACGCGTCCACCGGCTGCCCGAGCCGGTCTCGCAGCCACGGCGGGATGTGCGCGGCGTCGCGGGGAAACGCCTCCAGGTCGCGTGTCCAGGCCTGGGGGTCGACGGCGGACTGCCATTCCGGGTCCCAGCCGAGGTTGTGGATGATGCGAAACCGGGTCGGCGGGTCAACGATGAACCGCAGGGAGAACCACGTGCCCTCACCCGGCTCGTAGTACTCCGAACGCAGTCGCAGGACCACCTCGACGGCCTCGTCCGGAATGTCCATCACCGCGTGGCCGTCGGCCGTCAGCACGGTGAGCGTGAAGTCCTGGACGTCAACAGTGGCACGGCAGACCAGGTCCATCCGCAGCCAGCCGGGCGGCGCGGCGTCCACGAGCGCGTACACCAGATCGTGTTTGAGGGTGAGCGTCTTCGCGGGATCACGGGACATCAGATGGTGCTCCAGGCTGGTGAGATCGGCGGAGGTGATCATACGAAGCCGAGGTTTCACCGCTCTTTCACGGCTAGCTGTCGGAGGCAGAGTCCGTCAAAAGTCAGGAAGTCGGTCGTGTGCGCGGGTCGTGTGCGCGGGTACCGACTGGAGAACGGCCGCCGCGCAAGAGAGCAGGAGTGTGCGACGAGCGCGAACGTGCAGGCGCATGTCGCGTGCGCGCGAGCACAGGAGTGTGCGGCGTGTGGCGCGCACGTGGGTGTGCGGTCTGCGCGCGAGCGCAGGGGTGTTGGTCTGCGCGCGAGCGCAGGGGTGTGGTTCGTGGGGTGTCCCTCCCGTATGGCCTGGGCGCAGCCATACCATGGCGTGTCGGGAGGTCGGCCTACGAAACTGGCGTGCCCGGCGCGAGGCGGTACCGATCTCCCGGCACGTCGTGGTTTCCTTTGGCAGGTCATACGGGAGGGGCGCCCCGCGCCCCCCACTTGACCCAGGAAGTCACGTGGGTTAGTGGAACCGGTGTGGGGAACGAAGGGGTCTTTGTGTCCCCCTCTTGGAGGCCTGCCCGCCGGCGAGGCATCTCTTTTTTCTTTTGCGGCAAGAAAAAAGAAGGTCCTCGCCGGACGGCAGGCCTCCAAGAGGGAAACCAACACGTGGTCTGCCCACCCGGTTGGCTGTGCCCACGTGATTTCCTGTGCCTGGAAAAAGAGGGCGTGGTCGGTTCCCTCCCGTATGTCCTGCCGGAGGAAACCACGGCGTGCCGGGAGATCGGTATCGCCTGCGCTGTGGGTCGGTTTGCGTAGGCCGACCTCCCGACACGCCATGGTATGGCTTCGCCCAGGCCATACGGGAGGAAACCAACCACGAACCCCACCCATGCGCTATGCGCGCAAGACCGCTCACGCCCAAGCCGCTTACACGCAAGGCCTCTCGCCCGCTTGCCCGCTTACGCACAAGGCCTCTCACCCGCGTGCCCACCCGCCCGCTTACGCACACGGCCACTTGCCCACCCGTCCTCGTGCGCACACGGCCGCCCTGCCCATTTGCCCAATTGCCCTCGCCCGCTTGCCCGACTTCGACGGAACCTTGCCTCAGGGAGGGAGCGCTCCCAGTCGCCGTCAGCCCCGAAGCCGTCCGACTGTCCTTTATAGACCGTATGCGCCATTCCTATCGTCCCGGTGGTTCCCTTGTCGCAACACGCTAAGATCGTGCGCGCGATGGCTCACGTCGCGCTCGCCAATCGGTCAACGCACGAGAGGCCCTTGGGGGCATTCAGGAATGTCGGTCAAGCATCTGGTCAGCAACACCCGGCTCATCCAGGCTAGGGAGAGCGTCGACTCCATCGTCTTTCCCGGGAACCCGCCGACCAGAGGAGAACTGGCCACCCGAGTGCGGGCCGAGCTGCGCAGGCTTGGCTCCGGCTCCGAGTTCACGACCAGACATGTCTCCCGGCTGGAGCGTGGCGAAACCCGCTGGCCGAAGGATGATGACGTGCGGTTGGCGTTGCGTCGCGTGCTGGGTGTGTCCAGCGACGAGGACCTGGGTTTCCACAACAGCAGACGGCGTGAGCCTGTTGTCGCGCCGAGGTCCTCGCGGGAGTCCGGCCTGCCGGTGCCAAGCAGGCAGTCGCATCGGCGGGACGGGTCCTGCGCGCATGTCGTGCTTGTTCGGCAACTGCTGCCGGAGGGCTTCTTCGACCAGCCCAAGATCCAGACCGCGCTCGACCGCAGGGACTTCGGCGCCATCTTCCGTGCCGTTCGTCGGCACACCGGGCTCAACCAGGTCGAACTCGGCAGTGTGGTCGGCTTCAACCAGGGCCGCGTGTCCAAGATCGAAAGCGGCAAACGCGGCCTGCACGAGGTCAACGAGGTCGTCCACGTGGCGAACGTGCTCGGCCTCGAACCGTGGCGGCTGGGGTTCGGGAAGTCCGCGCGGTGCGAGGCCTGCCGAGGCACCGCCGAGCGGGAATGACGCCGGGGCCTATTTCGGCAGTGTGGTTCGTGCTTGCTGGACGAGCACATGCAGGACCGTCTGCGTGCCTGACCGGATCGCGTCGTCGAGCGCGTCGGCCAGATCGGCTGGGTTGTCCACCAGCACGCCCCGGCACCCCTGGCCTGCCGCCAACGCGCTGAAGTCGAGTCCGCCGAGTTCCACGCCGGGCACACCGGACGCGCCGAGCCGGGCACTGTGATTGCCCACAGCGGCGTATTCGCCGTTGTCCATCACGATGACAGTCAGCGGCACGGAGTAGCGGGCCGCTGTCCACAACGCCTGGATGCCGTACATGGCTGAGCCATCGCCGATGACCGCCACCACGGGCCGGTGAGGCGCGGCCATCGCGGCGCCGACCGCGGCGGGCAGTCCATATCCGAGCACGCCACCCGCGCCTGTGAGGAAACCGGTCTCCCGCACGGTGATCGGCAGGTACTGGTGCATCGCGGGCCGGTGGCTAGGGGCCTCTTCGACGATCAGGGCGTTTGTCGGCATCGTCTGCCTGAGGGTGTGCAGGACGTAGGCGCCGCTCATCCGCTCGCCCGGCGCGGGTGGTTCCGGCGCACCGACGGGCTGCCGTACGGGTGGGCGGACAGCGGTGGATTCGGGTACGGCCCGCAACAAATGCCGGATTCCCGCGCCTGGCGTCGCGCGCACAGCGATGCCGTGGGGCGCGCGAGCCAGGACCTGTTCGTCGTCGTTGATGAGGATCAGCGGCGGCAACGCCGGACCGCTCTTCTCGGTCACCACGTGTTCGGTGAACGCCGGGGCACCGATGACGACGACGAGATCGTGTGCGGCGAGCATCTCGGCCAACGGCCGACGCGCCGCTGGGAGGAATCCGGCGAACAGGTCGTGGTCCTCGGGGAAGGAACACCGGGCGGAGAACGGCGCGGCCCAGACCGGGGCCTGGATCCGTTCGGCCAGCAGGACCATCTCGGGCACGGCGTGGTCGGCGTCGACAGCGGCACCGACCACGACGACGGGCTGTGCGCTGGCGGCGATCATGGCGGCGGCCGCGTCGAGCGCGACCGCGTCGGTGAGATCACCGCCGATCCTGGGACGAGGGGGCATCGGCTCGGCTCGCTGCGTCCAGTCGTCTGAGGGGACAGACACCAGCACCGGGCCGCAGGGTGGCTGAGTCGCCATGTGATAGGCCCTGGCGAACGCGGCGGGCACGTCCTGCGCTCGTGCGGGTTGCACGCTCCATTTGACGTACGGCCGCGGCAACAGCGTCGGTTCCAGCGCGTTCAGGAACGGGTCGATCGGCAGCAGGGACCGCGCCTGCTGCCCCGCGACCACGATCATCGGCGTGCGGTTGTGGTGGGCGGTCACGATGCTGCCCATCGCGTGCCCCGTGCCACCGGCGGAATGCAGGTTCACCAGTACCGGAAGACCACTCACCTGCGCGTAGCCGTCCGCCATGGCCACCACCACCGACTCCTGCAACCCCAGCACGTAGTCGAAGTCCTCGGGCCAGTCGGCGAGAAACGACACCTCGGTGGATCCGGGATTGCCGAACACGGTGGTCAGCCGCCAGGCCCGCATCATCTCTCGTACGACGTCCACGACGGTCGGCTCCACGGCGGTCGACTCTTCCCTCTCGGCGTTCCGGTGTATCAACGATCGGCCTGGCCGGTGTACCCGATGTGCCAGGCGAGCACCCGCGCCTCGACCAGGCGCAACAGGGTGTTCAGCACGTAGCCGAGGATGCTGATCATCACGATCCACGCCCACATCTCCACCGTGGCGAACTGGTTCTGCGCCTGGGTGAGCCGGAACCCGATCCCACTGCCGGTGCCCACCATCTCGGACACCACCATCAGGATCATCGCCAGGCCGAGGCTCATCCGCAGCCCGTTGACGATCCTGGGCCCCGCGGCGGGGACGACCACCAGCATGATCCACTGTGGACGGCTGATCCGGAACGCTCGCGCGGTGTCGGTCTGCACGTCGTTCACCGCACGCGCGCCGTCGATGGTGTTCAGCAGGATCGGCCAGATCGAGCCCCACAGGATGATCGCGGTCTCCACCGTCGACCCGATCCCGAAGATCAGCAGGAACACCGGCAGCAGCAGCGTCGCCGGTGTGGCCCTGGCCAGGAACAGCACCAGTGACGCGTAGGCGGTGGCGGTCAGCGACCGTCCCAACGCCAGCCCGGCCGGGATCCCGACCAGCGCGGCCAGCAGCCAGCCGGTGAGCAGCCTGCCGACACTTGGCAGGATGTCGGTGGTCCACGCGTCGGCGCCGGAGAACCAGATGTGCCACGCGGTGTCCGCGATCATCGCCGGAGTGGGAAAGTACGGATGCCCGACGGCAGCGGTCACCAGCTGCCACACGCCTACCAGTACCAGCGCGGCCAGCCAGCTCAGCGCAGTGACCCGCAGCTTGCTCGTGCCCGCGTGGCGGCGTGGCCGCCGGGGTTGCCGCTCGGGTGGTGACATCGTGACGGTCACACCGCCCCTCCCGCCGGCGCCCAGTGCAGCCATTTCTTCTGCGCGGCAAGGATTCCCAGGTTGGCGAGCTGTCCGACCAGGCCGGTGAACGCGGCTCCGGCGAGAACGATGTCCATCCGGCCCAGCGCCCGGCCGGACACCGCCACCAGTTGGCCGACACCGATACCGCCGCCCACAACGTACTCCGTGCTGACCACGACCACGAGCGCGACCGCCGCGGACAACCGGATCCCGGTCAGCACGTACGGCGCGATGCTCGGCAAGGTCACACCCAGCAGCATCCATCGCCGGGAGGTGCCGAAGGCCCTGGCGGCGTCCCGCCGGGCCGGGTCGATCTCGCCCACCGCGTGCCGGGTGTTGAGCATGATCGGCCACAGCGCCGCGAACGCGGCGACAGTGATCTTGGTGGCCGCACCACTGCCGACGATCAGTGTCGCGAGGGGGACCAGAGCGACAGCGGGCAACGGGCGCAGGAACTCCACGGCCACCCCGGTGAACGTCCGCAGGGACCGAACCGAGCCCAGCACGAGTCCCAGCGGCACAGCGATCATCACCGCCAGCAGCAACGCGATCAGCCACGACAACAAGGTGGACACCGCGGCGACCGCGAAGGACGTGTCCCCCAGCAGGGCGCCGAGCTGAGTGACCACTCGGGACGGTGGCGGTACGACGTCGTGGTCGAGCACACCGGTAACGCTGAGCCCCTCCCAGAGCAGCAGTGCGACGAGCAAGCCCGCCACACTGCGCAGGGGAGATCGAATCAAGGTCAGGCCCCAGTCGGGGTCGGCAGCACGAGCCGGTCGACGTCGATCTGCGCCGTGAGCGCCGCCTGGCTGCGCATCAGGTTCGGCACCCGCTCCAGCCGGGTGGACGAGTTGCTGGTGGGGAACGTGTCCAGCTGCAACAGCATGACCTCTTTCCGGTCGATCTTGACGAGGCCGGGCAGCACGTTGGCGAGTTCGTCCCGGCTCGCCGCGTCGACCTGTGCGGAGACCATGGCCCGCTGGAAGGCTTTGACCTTGTCCTGGTTCTTCTCAGCCCATTCGCGCTTGGCCACCCAGCCTGCCAGCGGGAACTGCGCGGTCGAACCTGCGACGATCGGCATGACCGACGTCAGTCCGTGCTGCTGCTGCGCCTGGGTCAGGTAGGGCTCGATCACCACACCTGCGGAGATCTGTCCCTTGGCGATCGCCTGGCCGACGTCGGGGAACTGCACAGGGAGGTACTTTATCGCGCTCTGGTCGATGTTGTGGTCGGTCAGCGTCGCGCGGACCAGCAGCTCGTTCACGCTGCCTGCCGCGTGAATGCCGATGTTCTTGCCTTTGAGGTCCGTCGGCGACTTGATGTCCTTGCTCACCAACAGCTGACAGGACTGCTCGGTGGCCTCGTTCGCGTCCACGACGACGACCAGGTCGAACGTTTTCTTCTCCAGCCCCTGGAACAGGGACACGTAATTCAGCACGCACATGTCGATCTTGCCGCTGAGCATGGCGGTCACCGCGACCGGACCCGCACCGAAGATCTCGGACGTGATGGAGATGCCCTGCTTGGCGAAGTACCCCTTGGTCTCCGCGAGCTTGGCGGACGCGGCCACCGTGGTGGCCTGCATGCCCAGGCGCACTTCGCCGACCTGCGCGGGAGGTGCTCCCGCGTTCGTCGGCGATCCGTTGAGCAGGCCACAACCGGAAAGGCCCGCACCGACAGCAGTCATACCTGTGCCCACAAGGAAATTCCGACGAGACAATCTACCGGGCATCGGGCGACTCCGAGAATTGCGTGGGTGGGGAGGCGATGCGTGTGATCACTGTGGACACTGACGGACACTGACATCACTTCGGCGGTTGCCCCTGCCGACGGCCCTGCCCGGCCGACAGCCTTGCCAAGCCCGAGCGTGCTCGAACCACGCGTCGCACTCGCGGTATACCGTTGCCAGCAACCATGATCACATCGCCATGAGACATCCTTGGCCCGCACGTAGCCGAAGTGAAGACCCCAGTGGAATATTCCAACCGGCCATTCCGGCGCACACCGGCCACGATTGATTAGCCCTGCTAACCAGCATGCTCACCCGATCATCCGACATCTGGGCGGTCCCGGGTGCCTCCGGTCGGACGCTCCGGATGGCGCACCAACCCGATCACTGGGACACGCGTTGACCAGCGACAAACACGCCGTGAACCACCGTGACGGGTCTTCGCGGTCGATAACTTGGCCGATAAGGCTGCCTGTTGGCGATTCCCTCACATTGCCCGGTTCAGGTAGCGCAGGACGGCGAGGACTTCATCTGCGGGAAAGGGCGGTCAGTGCGCCTCGGCGTGGCTTTCGGCAACGGACAGGCCGCGCATCCGCCCTTCGATGATCGCCCAGAACCGGGGGCACTTCATGTGATCGTCGGCCGGGCACTGCCGACCGTGTTCGAGCGCGGCGCGAGCCACCTCGATGCGACGCTGCCGGTCCGCCAGTTCGGCCAGCTTGTCGTCGATCATCCCGTGTCGCTGTTCCCGTTCGCCCGCGACGAAACTCCCGATCTCGGCCAGTGAGAACCCGAGCTCGCGGAAGAAGAGGATCAGGCCGACATCCCGGACCGCCGACGCTGCGTACCGCCGTCGCCCCGCTGTCCGGGCCTCCGGTGGGACCAGTCCGAGCTCGTCGTAGTACCGCAGCGTGGTCGCGGGCACGCCGGTCTGGTCGCTGAGCTCACCGATGGACAACAACGTCGACATTTGACTTCGAGTCTACTCGAAGTGCTTGGCTCGGCCGATGGACATCAAGGAGAGGCTGACGGAGCGGGTCCTGCGGTGGTGGGCTCCTCGTGGTGGGCTGGCGCAGTTCCACCGGCCGACCGGGGTCGTCGGGCACGTGGCCGGGTGGATCATGGGCCGACGCTCGTCGAACGTGGCACGCAATCGTTGGGCGGTGGGACTTCTCGACGTCCAGCCGACTGACCGCGTGATCGAGCTCGGCTGCGGTCCGGGTGTGGCCGTCGCCGCTCTCGCCGCCAGGGCGACCCGGGGACTGGTGGTCGGCGTCGACCATTCACAGGTGGTGATCGGCCAGGCCCGGCGCCGCAACAGGGCTGCCGTGCGGGCCGGACGGGTGTGTCTGGTCCACACGCCGGTCGAGCGTCTCGCCATCAGTGACGGGCCGTTCGACGCCGCACTCGCGGTCAACACCGTCGGCATGTGGCCCGAACCCACCGCCCGGCTACGCGACATCGCACGGTTGTTGCGCCCTGGCGGGCGCATCGCCGTGGTGTCCCAGCCGCGCTGTCCCGGTGCCACCGCGGCCACTTCGGCGGAGGCCGCCAGCAAGCTGGCAGACCTGGTGGCCGAAGCCGGGTTCGAGCACCTCCGCACCGAGATGCTCGATCTCGACCCGCCGGTGGCGTGTGTCATCGGGTTCAGGGATTCCTGAGAACCGGGCGGCTGTCGGCCTGGTTCGCCGACAGCCACCCGGAATCACGCCTGGGACATCAGGTCAGCAGGCACCCTGGTCCTGCCAGACCGCCCACGAACTCGGCGCGCCCGGCTCCGCGCCGGACGAGTACCACGTGGACTTGTACTTGTGACTGTTGTGCGACACCAGGTCGTCCGGCACATAGGACGCCGTGGCGCTCCACGCCTGAACACCGCCGCAGCCGGTGCCACCGCCGGTCACGGTCAACGAGTACGTCGCCGTCCGGGTTACCGAACCGACGCCTGTCACAGTGATCGAGTAAGCGCCCGCCGTCGTCGTCGGGTCGACCGTGACGGTCGCCGTGGACGACGATCCGGACTGCACACTCGCCGGGTTGAACGACACACTGACCCCGGTGGGCTGCCCTGCGGCGGACAGCGTGACGTTCTGCGCCGCACCGGAGATGGTCGCGGTGTTCACCGTGAACGTGGCCGAGTTGCCGACCTCGACCGAACCCGAGGACGGGTTCAGCGACACCGCGAAGTCCGGGTCAGTCGAGTCCCTGGTGACGGTCAGGCCGTAGCTCGCCGTACGCACCTGGGCGCCCGTGCCCGTCACCGTGAGCTGTGACGTGCCAGCGGATGCCGACGAGTTGACCGTGACCGTCGCCGTGGATGACGAACCGGACTGCACACTCGCCGGGTTGAACGACACACTGACGCCGCCGGGCAGGTTCGACGCGGCCAGCGTGACGTTCTGCGGCGAACCGGACGTGGTGGTCGTGTTCACGGTGAACGTGCCGGTGGTGCCAGCCTTGACCGAGCCGGACGCAGGGGACAGCGACACCGAGAAGTCGTTCTGCGGCGTCTCGCTGACTGCCTGCTTCCAGATGGTGTACGCGACACCGTCCGCCGACCGGTCCAACGCGGTGGCGTTGATGTTACTGGTCGTGTCGCACCGGCTGTGGTAGCACGGGTCGTAGGCGGCACCGGCCGAGCCGCCCCACTTCTGCGCCTGGCCGCTGGTCTTGCGGGCCGACGCGCCCGTGGCGTACCCGGAGGACGGGATCCCCGCCTGCTGGAAGGAGTAGTCGTCGGAACGACCGGCGCCCTCGACGTTCTCCTCCGGCGCAAGGTTCAGCGACTGCCAGTACTCGCGCAGCGGAGCCGCCGCCGCGGTGTTGATGTTGTTGACGAAGTAACCGGCGTTGGTGGACGCGACCATGTCGAAGTTGTAATACGCCTTGATCGCCGTCCGCTGGGCACCGGACAGTTGGCCGACGTAGAACTCGGAGCCGTTGAGGCCCTGTTCCTCGTCGGTCCACCAGGCGAACCGGACGTGCTTGGTCATCGTCGGCTTCTGCGCGGCGAGCTGGAGGGCGTTCTCCAGCAGGACCCCCGAGCCCGAGCCGTTGTCGTTGATGCCGGGACCGGCGGACACGCCGTCCAGGTGCGCGCCGAACATGACGGTCTGGTTGGCGTCACCGCCTGGCCAGTCCGCGATCAGGTTGTTCGACACGTAGGTGCAGGTGGTGCACCGCTGCTCGACGACCGTGTATCCGGCCGTCTGGAGCTTGCCCTTGATGTACGCGAGCGACTGGGTGTAGCCAGCGCTGCCCGCGCGACGGTGGCCGCCGTTGCTTGTGGCGAAGGCGTTGAACTGGGTCAGGTGGCTCTGCACCGCTGCCACGTCGATGTTCGGGGCCGCGAGCGCCGTCACGGCGGGCTGCTGGACTTCGGTCGCCAGCGCGGGCCCCACGGACGTGGTCACCCAGGCTAGGGCCGCTAACGCGACCGCCAGGGTCTTGTGCTTCATCCGATGCTCCTTGGAAGGCAGGGAAAGCTGGCCGCTCCCCGCCCCGCAGCAAGGTGTGACTCCACGTTCGGGGTGCGGCCGAACCTGCGAAGCGTCGCACCACGAGGGCCGCGAAAATTAGGGCTTCCGGTAGGTACCGCGAACGACGTTGTGCGGCAACACTTCAAGGTTGGCCGTATGGTCCATACCAATCGGTGTTACGGCCACCAATGTGGCCTTCGTTGCGCCAAACCTGGATCCACTGAAGATCTTGGTGAGTTGATCGTGTCGTAGACACACAGATGCCCTCTGACTTGGGACGATTGTTCTTGCGACGGAACAAAACGAGCCGAGTGAGAGGGCATCTGCTGGATGCGATCATCTCATACCCCCGTCAGGACCCGCGCCAGGTTCGACGACCCGAATCTCGTGTCGCACGCCGGGCTGGTGCCACTGGTGCGGTTGATGGAGAACATCGGACTGCCCGCGCTGGCCGGCGAGTTGGTGCGGCTGGGCGGCAGCGCCGGGGCGAACGCCGCCGCGAAGATCACCACGATCGTGGCGGGGATGGCCGCGGGCGCGGACTCGATCTCTGATCTGGACCTGCTGCGTGAGGGCG
>NZ_CDME01000010.1:0-243794 GCF_000826545.1 Kibdelosporangium sp. MJ126-NF4
GCCGTCGGGGTCGGCCCAGATCAGTTCGCGGCGGATGGCGTGTTTGAACCGGGTCAGGTTCTCGCACGTCCCGCCGTCCAGGACTCGTTTCTCCACCGTGAGTGCCTGGTCCTCGTCCAGGCCGAGGGTGTAGTCGTGCATGGCCTTGGCCCGCATCACATCCACCTCACCCTCCGCCATCGCACCGACCGTGGCAGGAAGCCTCGTCACCAAGGCCTGCGCTTGAGACAGCTGCTTGCCGGTGGTGACCGGGCTCAGACAGAGTTCGATCGCGAGGTCTTCCGCCGCGCCGTCACCCACTTCGATCCCCGGCCGCTGTGGTGGGTGCAGTTCCGCGAAACGCGCCAAACCCCGGATCAACTCCGCATCAACGACATTCCGTTGCCGGTAGCGGTCGGCGATGTAGTTGCGGGTTTGTTCGCGGTCCATCTGCGACACCGGAATATCCGGCGGCGCCTGACGTTCATGGAATGCCACAGCGAGCTGTTCGAACATGAGTTCAGTTTACCGAAAAAGCATAGCCATGGCCGTACTCTTTCGGGTGAATCGCCCAAGTAGCGCTGTGGGATGTGGATGGTGAGTCACGCTCCGCTCACCCATGGGCCACCCGCCGCCGTGCTCGGTTTGAACGGATTACTTCTGATTGCGTTAGCGCTGTTGGTTACGTTGGAGTGCAACTCCCAGCCTCGGCTGACAGTCACAGCGCTGGTTACCCTGTGTTGGTTGCGTACCAGCCAGTTTACCTTTTCCAGCTGGCTTGACCCCTTGGTTTCTTTTCTCTTCCTTGCTTCTTTTTCTTTCTTCTTCTCGTCAGACTGGTTGAGACTTGGTTGTGTTCGTCCTTAGTGGATTGATCTTGTTTCGGTCCCTGCCGGTTGGGTGGGGGCGGGTGCGGTTAGGGGTGGTGCTTGTGGTTGTTGTGGCGTTGTACTTGGTGGATGGCGGTCCGGCCGCAACCTTGGGTACATGCCGTGGTGTTCGCCGACGGTCAGTTGGAGCTGTCTGGGGTTGGTGGGGCTTTGTTCCGATGTGGACCTGTTGGTACCGCTATGTGGATTGCTCTTTGTCAGTTCGACTGGCAGGTTGATGATGCTGCTGCTGTTCTTGCTGGGGTTTGGCGGCTTGATGTCGCCAACATGCGGGCGGACTTGGAGATCTGGGTTGCTGAACTTTGGGACGCTGGTCTTCTCGGCTATCACGAGTGAGGGTGGTGGTGGGTGGTTTCACTTGGTGTGGGGCTGGTAGGGGCCACCAGTTTTCACACCGTTGGCAGTGCTTGGGTTGTGCCTGCTACTGCACGGATCGCGTTGGTGAGGTCGTGGCCGTTGGGGGCTCTGTCTGGGTCCACCAGCCATTGGGCTATTACTCCGAACAGCATCGCCAGTGCGAATGAGCCGGTGGATCGGACCGATCGTTCGTCGGCTGCTGGGTCGATGAGGCGTAGCAGGGTGGCCAGTGCGCGTCGTGCGCCTTCCTGTGCTGCGGAGAAGTACGGCTGTAGTTCTGGGGAGTGGTGCAGTTGGGTGAGGACCTCGAACTGGGTTGTCCATAGCGCGCGGTGCTGCTTGAACAGGTCGAGGACGCGGGGCCATGCTGCTTCGAACCTGTCGAGGGGTGTTGCTGTGGTGGCCATGGCTTCGCCGTCTGCCAGCAGTTGTGCGATGTCTGCTGCCCATTCTTCCGTCGCTTGGACCAGTGCCGCGTTCATCAACGCTTCCTTGGTGCCGAAGTGGTATCCGATCGAGCCGAGGTTGGTCTTCGACGCCGCCACGATGTCTCGCGCGGTTGTCCGGGCGTATCCCTTGTCCAGTAGGCACTTTTTCGCACCCGCCAGTAGCTGCTCCCGATGTCCCATCGCTGTCCCATCCACCGCCGTGCGCCGGACGCGCTCTGTGGACTTCCGCGCCGTCCGGGATTTTATAAGGGTGGGTGCGGGCTTTGCCAGGGGACAGTGGCCCTGTGCGAACGATTGCTTCGCCAACTGCGGAGGCGTCGCGCTCGAAATCACGTTCCGGCTGGGTGACTATTCACTCGTCGCACTTTTCCCGTGATCAGGGGATGAGAGGAGCTTTGCAGCATGGCCGACTGGCGGGTCTCGCCCAGCCTCGCGCTCGATCACATGGCGGCTGGGCGTGTGGAACACGGCGAGTCCATTGTGCACCTTGGGTTCGGCGAGGTGCGGCTGCCCGCGTTCGACCCGTTGGTCGACCGGTTGATCGCCGGTGCGTGCCGGAACTCCTACGGCCCGGTGGCGGGCAGCCTGGCTTTGCGGGAGGCCGTTGCCGGGTACTTCACCAGGCGGCGGATGCCGACCGGCGCTGACCAGATCGTGGTTGGTCCCGGTAGCAAACCGTTGCTGTTGGCCCTGAATCTCGTTGTGTCGGGTGACGTGATCGTGCCGAGGCCCGCCTGGAACACCTATGTTCCGCAGGCGGAGCTCGCGGGCAAGAAGGTCTTCCGGGTGCCGATTCCGGCGCTGGCCGGTGGTGTGCCGGATCCGGTGGCGTTGCGGGACACCATTATCGCTGCGCGTGCGCTTGGTCGTGAGCCTCGGATCGTCGTTCTCACGTTGCCCGACAACCCGACCGGCACACTGGCGCCACCCGAGCTGGTTCGGGAGATCTGCGTGATCGCCGAGCAGGAGGACCTGCTTATCGTGTCCGACGAGATCCACCGCGATCTCCTGCATGACCCGGGGACGCGGATGGTCGGCCCCGCCGAGTTCGCGCCGACGCGAACCGTTGTCACGTCAGGGCTTTCCAAGAACCTCGCGCTGGGTGGCTGGCGGGTCGGGGTGGCCAGGTTCCCCGACGGGGTGTGGGGCAGGCGGATCCGTGACGGCGTGATCTCCTTCGCCAGCGAGGTGTGGTCCACAGTGGCCGGGCCGATGCAGCAGGTGGCCGAGTACGCTTTCGCCGAGCCGCCGGAGATCCGGGCCCGGCTGGCCGACAGTGCCCGGCTGCACGGTTCGGTCGCCCGCGCGGTGCACCGGATCATGGTCGACGCCGGTGCCGTGTGCCGTCCGCCGACCGGTTCGTTCGCGGTGTATCCGGACTTCTCGCCGGTCGCCGACCGGCTCGCCGCGCGTGGTGTCACGGATTCCGCGTCGCTGAGCCGTCATCTGGTGGACGAGCACGGAATCGTCGTCCTCGCCGGACACCTGCTCGGCGACGACCCGGGAGCGCTGCGGTTCAAGGCCGCGACGGGCATGTTGTACGGCGACACCGCCGAATTGCAGCAGCGGGCGCTCGACGCCGCCGACCCGCTGCGGCTGCCGCACGTGCGGGATGTGCTCACCCGCGTCGGTGAGGCGTTCGGCAAACTCTGTGGTTGAGAGGGATATGTTCCCGGTTCATTTTCAACGCCGTTTTTCACCCTTGTGTCATGAATGGCCCGCATGCCTCTTGCCCGTGTCCATGTCCTCGTTATGTTGAGCTTTGCTTCAGGGAGTGGCGCTCATTCGGGAGGCTGAGGCAATGCACGGTTTCAGTTTTGATGTTGTGTCCGCCGTCATCGCGTATGGAGTGTCCGTACTTGGCTCGGCGTTGGGCTTGCTGTGCACGTCACGGGCTCGGGCAGCCGAGGGTGTGAGTAGGGCGAGGTGGCTCGGTCTCGCCGCGACATCCATCGGCGGAACCGGGATTTGGGTCATGCACTTCATTGCGATGCTCGGCTCGGAGGTCCACGGAACACCGTTGCGTTACGACGCGGCGACGACGATATTGAGCATGATTCTCGCGATTCTCGTCGTGGCCGTCGGCCTGTTCACCGTCGGGTTCAAGCCGGGGACGGGATGGCTGCTGGTCGGTGGCGCGGCGACCGGTGCGGGCGTGGCGATCATGCATTACGTCGGAATGGCCGCGATCGACCTGTACGGCGAGGTGCACTACGACCCGTTCCTCGTCTTCCTTTCTGTGGTGATCGCCATCGTCGCGGCCACGGCCGCGCTGTGGGCCACGGTGAACATCAAGGCGTTCGGCGCGATCCTCGTGGCTGCCTTGATCATGGGCATCGCGGTCAACGGGATGCACCACGTCGGTATGGCCGCCGCGGAGGTGATGCCGCACATGACGAACGCCGGGCTGCGCGGGATGAACGGCCGCGAACTGTTGCTGCCCTTGGTGGTGGGCATCAGCTTCGTGACCGTCATGACGCTCGCGATCGTCACGCTGTCACCGAACGCTCAGGAGATCGCCGAGGAACGCGCGCTGCAGGCCCGGATCGCCCGGGCCACGGGCTTCCGCTGAATGGAAACCCGGGCTGACTCCCGCCTGTCCACGGGGTAGATGTCTGGCACCGAGGACAGACGGGAGCAGGCAGCGATGGCGTTTCTCGACGACGAGAAGTGGCGTGGACGGATCTTCACCGGCTCGTGGGTGGCCCCGGCAGGTGGTGACGCCGCGGTCGTCGAACCCGCGACCGGAGCCGAACTGGGCCGGATCGGGCTGGCCTCGCCCGCCGATGTCGCCGACGCGGCGGCCATCGCGGCGAACGCGCAACGAGCGTGGGCGGCGACTCCGTTCCAGCAACGTGCCGCCGTGCTGCGCAAGGCGGCCGACCTGTGGCAGGCGCACGCCGACGAGATCGGCCTGTGGCTGACCAGGGAATCCGGCAGCGCCGCGGGCAAGGTCGGCTTCGAACTGCATGTGGCCGAACAGGAATGTCTCGAGGCAGCCGCGCTTCCCGGACGCCCCGGCGGAAGCGTGCTGCCCAGTGAGGCGCCGCGACTGAGCATGGTCCGGCGGGTGCCCGCCGGTGTGGTCGGCGTGATCGCGCCGTTCAACGCCCCGCTGATCCTGTCGATCCGTTCAGTGGCACCGGCTTTGGCGCTCGGCAACGCCGTGATCCTCAAGCCGGACCCGCGCACCGCGGTCTGCGGCGGCGTGACGCTGGCGCGTGTCTTCGAGGAGGCCGGACTGCCGCCCGGTGTCCTGCACGTCCTGCCGGGCGGCAGGGACACGGGTGAGGCGCTGGTCGCCGAGCCGAACGTGCGTGTCATCTCGTTCACCGGGTCGACGGCCGCGGGCCGCAGCGTCGGCGAGATCGCGGGCCGCCACCTCAAGCGCGCGCACCTGGAACTCGGCGGCAACTCCGCGCTGGTCGTGGCCCACGACGCCGATCTGCGGCAGGCGGTCGGTGCCGCGGCGTGGGGCTCGTTCTTCCACCAGGGCCAGATCTGCATGACCACCGGACGGCATCTGGTGCATGAGTCGCTCGTCGACGACTACGTCCGGCTGCTGGCCGAGAAGGCCGACAGTCTCACTGTGGGCGATCCCGCCACCGGGGAGGTCGCACTCGGACCGGTGATCGACGCGGGTCAGCGCGACAAGATCCACACACTGGTGACCGACTCGGTGGCGGCGGGCGCGACCCTCGCCGCCGGTGGGTCCTACACGGACTTGTTCTACCGGCCCACGGTTCTCCTCGACCGGACCGCGAGCACGCGGGCCTACCGCGAGGAGGTCTTCGGGCCGGTCGCGGTCGTCACCCCGTTCGGATCCGACGACGACGCGGTGAAGCTGGCCATGGACAGTGAATACGGTCTGTCGCTGGGGATTCTGACCGGTGACGTGATGCGCGGGCTGGCGCTCGCCGACCGAATCCCGACCGGCATCGTGCACATCAACGACCAGACGGTGAACGACGAGGCGCAGGCGCCGTTCGGCGGCGTCCGCGCGTCCGGCACGGGATCGCGGTTCGGTGGCGCCGAGGCCAACATCGAGGCGTTCACCGAGACGCGCTGGATGACCGTCAGGGGCGACATTCCCGGTTTTCCGCTGTAGGGGCTGCCGCGACTGTCAAGGGGGCTCGGCCATAGCCGGGCCCCCTTCATCGTTTCAGAACCGGTGTCGCACTCACCTCTCTTAGTGCGTACTCGTGCGGTTGCTGTTGTCAACGGACAACAATCGGTGGACGCGTCAGAAATTCTCACAAGACTGTGGACGGCGGTCCGGTTTGTTTGTACGGTGATCGACGTGCGACAGTCCGTCACGATGGTGCCCCATTGTGAGGGACACGCAATGTTGCTGCGAGGTTAACCCGCTGAAACGGTTGTCAATGGTCCGGGAACGTCCCATCGAGGTGACGGCCCGGATGTTCACCACTGGTTTCCTTTCACATCCCAATTGCCCTGTAGGTGTGAGGAGGAATCGACATGAGCGCGCTCTCATATCGTGACTTGGTCATCGGCGTCAGCCCGCTCGCCGAGCCCAACGCCGCACTCGTCGTCGCTGTGGAGCGTGCCGGCGGTCTCGGTGTGCTCGACCTGGGCCGTGACCGCGTCGCGGCCATGGCCGAACTGGAGCTCGTGCGGAGAAGGCTGGGGACGCCCTTCGGGGTGCGCCTCGGCCCGGACTGTCCGATCAGGCCGGACGAGCTGCCGGACGAGGTCGACGTAGTCCTTACGCGCCAGCCTTTTGCTGGTGGTGACCGGAGCGTTCTCGTCGAAGTGACGTCGCTCGCCG
Source organism: Kibdelosporangium sp. MJ126-NF4 (assembly GCF_000826545.1). The sequence goes on from NZ_CDME01000010.1 coordinate 6,465, forward strand.
AGGCGCACGCCGCGGTCGAGCGCGGCGCGGACGGACTGATCGCCCGCGGTTGCGAGTCGGGTGGGCGCGTCGGCGAGCTGACCACGTTCGTATTGCTGCAACGCCTGGTCACCGAGTTCGATGTGCCGATATGGGCGGCAGGCGGGATCGGCCCGATTACCGCTGCCGCGGCTGTCGCCGGTGGCGCGCGTGGTGTCGTTCTGGACAGCCAGTTCGCGCTTGTCAGCGAAGTCCGTGATTGCCTCGACGCCGAGTTGGCTGCGGCCGTTGAGCGGACGGACGGGGCCGATACCACGATTGTCGACGGTCGCCGGGTTTTGACACTCCCAGGCGCTGGTTATCCGGTCGAGATCGGCCAGGACGGTGCTTTGGCGAGCGATTTGTGGCGCTCGTACCGTACGGCCGGTGGTGTTGTACAGGCGATCGGTAAAACTGTGCGAGCAAATCTGGAATCGGCCGCGCGCAATCCGGCGTTGCGGCCGGGTGGGATTTTCTGCGAGCGCGCAGCCGGACTACGGTACCCGCTCGCGCAAGGCCCGATGACCCGCGTGAGCGATCAGCCCGCGTTCGCCGAGGCGGTCGCCGCCGCAGGCGGGCTGCCGTTTCTCGCTCTCTCGTTGATGAACGGCGAGCAGACCCGGTCGCTGCTGACCCGGACGGCCGCGCTACTCGGCGACCGTCCGTGGGGCATCGGGATTCTCGGGTTCGCCGACCCGGAGCTCAGGCAGGCCCAGTTGGCCGAGGTGCTCGCGGTGAAACCACGTTATGCCATTGTGGCCGGTGGCAACCCGGCGCAGGCGAAGGCACTGGACGACGCCGGAATCGAAGCGTTCCTGCACGTCCCGTCACCGGCCCTGCTGCGCAACTTCCTCGACGACGGCGCACGCAGGTTCGTCTTCGAGGGCTGGGAGTGCGGCGGCCACACCGGCCCGCGGTCCAGTTTCACCCTGTGGGAACAGCAGATCTCGGTCCTGCTCGGCCGCGCGTCGCTCGCGGACGTCAGCGTCCTGTTCGCGGGTGGCATCCACGACGAGCGGTCGGCCGCGATGGTGTCGGCGATGAGCGCGTCGCTGACCGACCGGGGTGCCGCCGTCGGCGCGTTGATGGGGACCGCCTACCTGTTCACCCGCGAGGCCGTCGAGCACGGCGCGATCAGTCCGGTGTTCCAGCAGGTCGCGGTCGACTGCGAGGAGACCGCGCTGCTGGAGACCTCACCGGGGCACAGCGTCCGGTGCGCCCAGTCGTCTTTTGTGGACGTGTTCGAGCAGGCGAGGGCCGAATTGGCCGACGCGCCACGCCAGGAGGCGTGGGAACGGCTGGAGCAACTCAACCTCGGCAGGCTGCGGATCGCGAGCCGCGCGCTCAAACGCGACGGTGCCGACCTCGTCGCGGTCGGCGCGGACGAGCAGCGCGACACCGGGATGTTCATGATCGGCCAGGTGGCGACCCTGCGGTCCGGCCTGACCGACATCGCCACCTTGCACGAGCAGGTCACCAGTACCCGTCTGCTGCGCGACCGGAACGCCGAACTGGCGCGGGAACCGAAACCCGAGGACGTGCGCCCGTTGGACGTCGCCATCGTGGGAATGGCCGCGATGCTGCCCGGCGCGGGTGACGTCGCACAGTTCTGGGCCAACGTCGTGTCAGGTGTCGACGCGATCCGCGAGGTCCCGGCCGACCGGTGGAATCCCGACCTGTACGCGGGGGCGACCCCGTCACGCTGGGGTGGTTTCCTCGACCCGGTCCCGTTCGACCCGCTTGCGTACGGCCTCCCGCCCGCGTCGCTGACCTCGATCGAACCCGCGCAACTGCTCGCACTGGAGGCAGCCGCGCGGGCGCTGGCCGACGCCGGTTACCGGACCAGGCAGTTCGACCGGGACCGCACCTCGGTGATCTACGGGGCCGAGGCGGGAGCCGACCTGGCCAACGCCTACACCGTCCGGTCCGCGCTGCCAGCACTGTTCGGCGGCACACCCGACGGGCTCGACGAGTTCCTGCCGAAGCTGACCGAGGACTCGTTCCCCGGCGTGCTCGGCAACGTGATCGCCGGGCGGATCGCCAACCGGCTCGACCTCGGCGGCGCGAACTACACAGTGGACGCGGCGTGCGCGTCCAGCCTCGCCGCGCTCGACGTGGCCTGCAAGGAACTGCGCGCGGGTACCAGTGACATGGTGCTGTGCGGCGCGGTCGACCTGCACAACAGCGCGCACGACTACCTGATGTTCGCCTCCGTGCAGGCACTGTCGCCCAGTGGCCGTTGCGCCACGTTCGACTCGGCGGCCGACGGCATCGCGCTCGGCGAGGGCGTGGCGTGTGTCGTGCTCAAGCGCTTGGCCGACGCGGAACGGGACGGCGACCGGATCTACGCGGTGATCAAGGGGATTGGTGCGTCCAGCGACGGCAAGTCGTTGGGCCTGACCGCTCCCCGCGCCGACGGTCAGCGCCGTGCGCTGCAACGCGCGTACGGTTCCGCTGGCGTGTCCATGAAGGAGGTCGGGCTCGTCGAGGCGCACGGCACCGGCACGGTCGTCGGTGACCGGACCGAACTGGCCGCGTTGACCGAGATGTTCACCGAGTCCGGTGCGGACACCGGCAGTTGCGTGATCGGGTCGGTGAAATCCCAGATCGGCCACACCAAATGCACCGCGGGCCTGGCCGGACTGATCAAGGCGGCGACCGCCGTGCACACCGGTGTCCGGCCGGGAACGTTGCACGTCACCAAGCCCAACACCTACTACGACCAGGACAACAGCCCGTTCGCGTTCGGACACCGCACCTGGTCGGTGCCTGCTGAGCTGCGCACCGCGGGCGTCAGCGCGTTCGGCTTCGGCGGTACGAACTTCCACACCGTCATCACCGGGTACGGCGGTGTCGACGAACCACGGCACGGTCTGCGGGAATGGCCCGCGGAACTGGTCGTGTTCCGTGGCACGGACCAGGCCGCCGCGCGACGGGCCGCCGACCGGGTGGCACGGCTGGTGCGCGCCAACGACGAGGCAGGACGCCCCCACGGCCTGCGAGACCTGGCGGCCACAGCGGCCGCCATTGCCCCGGGACAGCCGATCCAGGCGGTGGCCGTGGTGGCGGACTTCGAGCAACTGTCCGCCGCGGTGGCTGATGTCCAGGCCTGGCGGGCGTCGGACACCGTTCGGCTCCGCGGCGAGGAGGACGCGCCGACGGTGGCGTTCCTCTACCCGGGGCAGGGCAGTCAACGGCCGGGCATGCTGCTCGACCTGTTCACCGCGTTCCCCCGGCTGCAGGAGACGCTGCGGCTGGCCGGTGGGCGGTACGAGAACGTCATGTTCCCGCCCTCGGCGACGACACCCGGCGACGCCGAACGGCAGAAGGCCGCGATCACCGACACCACCGTCGCCCAGCCCGCACTGGGCATCGCGGGTCTGGCCGTGACCAGGCTGCTGGACTGGCTGGGGATCCGGCCGGACATGGCGGGCGGGCACAGCTACGGCGAACTCGTCGCGCTGACCGCCGCCGGGGTGTTCGAACCGGAGCAACTTCTGGAACTGAGCGAGGCACGGGCCAAGGCGATCGTGTCCGCTGTTGGTATTGACCCGGGCATGATGGCCGCGGTCAGCGGCTCCATCGACGACGTCCGCGCGCTCGTGCCGGACAACGTGGTGGTCGCCAACCACAACTCGCCGACCCAGGTGGTGATCTCCGGCGGCACCGAGGCGATCGCCGACGCGGTCCGGCGGATGTCGGAGGCGGGCCTGTCCGCGCGGGCCATCCCGGTCGCCGCCGCGTTCCACAGCCCGCTCGTGGCACGTGCCGAGGACACCTTCGCGGACGTCCTCGCGGCACAGGAGCTGAACGACCCGGCCTTCCCAGTGTGGTCCAATGTGGACGCCAAGCCGCATGGTGACGTGCGCGCGACGCTGGCGCGTCAGGTGGCCGCCGAGGTCAGGTTCGTCGACCAGATCGAGGCGATGTACGCCGCCGGTGCCCGGGTCTTCGTCGAGGCGGGCCCAGGGACGGTGCTCACCGGGCTGGTCGGCAGGATCCTCGGCGACCGGCCGCACACCGCCGTGGCGTGCGACGCCCCCGGCCGTGCCGGGATCCCGACGTTCCTGCACGCGCTGGCCGGTCTCGCCGTCGCGGGAGTGCCGGTGAACGTGGCGCCGCTGTTCACCGGGCGGGCCGAACCGGTCCGGCTGGAGGAGATCCCCGCTCGTCCGAACTGGTTCGTCGATGGAGGACTCGTGCGTGATGTGAACGGCAAGGCGCTCGGCGGCGGCCTGCGCCCGGCCACCGAACTGCCGCAGGTGACCTTCACCCAGACCGGCGCCACCGCGCCGAACCGGGACGTGATCGTCAAGGAATTCCTCGACGGCATGCGGGAAGCCGTTGCCGCGCAACGTGACGTGCTGCTCGGCTACCTCGGCACTGCTCCTGCCGCACCGGCGCTTGCCCCGTTGCCCGCGCCACAGCCGGTTGTCGTCGCTGTCGAGCCTGAGCCCGACATCGAACGGCCGGTGCTGGATGTCGGCACGGTGGTGCTGGAGACGATCAGCGCGCGCACCGGCTACCCGCCCGAGATGCTCGAACCTGGGCTCGACCTGGAGGCCGACCTGTCGATCGACTCGATCAAACGCACCGAGATCATCGGCGAACTGGCCACCGCGCTCGGGATGACCGGCGACGGCTCCGCGGTGGAGGCGCTCACCGGGATCAAGACGATCGAAGGCATTGTCGGCTGGTTCGCCCAGGCTGAGACAACACACGCTGGCACAGCTCCCGTCCAGACAACGGCTCCGGCGGAGAAGGTTGCCGTGGAGGGTGGCAAGCCGGTGCGTCAGGTTCCTATCGTGGTCGGGATAGACGCCTGCATTGAGCCTGTCTCGCTGGCAGGCCAACGGGTTCTGATTATCGACGACGGTGGTGACGTTGGGCTGGAACTCGCTGACCGGATCGAACGGCTGGGCGGCACTGTGCACGCCGTCGGACGCGTCACGACCACCGACGCGGACTACGTGGTGTATCTCAGCGCTTTGCGCTCGACCGGCGAGCCCACGCTGCCCGAGGCCTACGCGGAGATCCGCGCGAGCCTCCTGTCCGGGATCAAGGGACTGATCGTGGCGACCGCAGGCGGTGGCACGTTCGGCTTCGAGCCGGAGGACGGCCACGAACCGCTCGACCTCGGCATGCACGGCCTGATCCGCACGGCCGCCGTCGAATACCCGCACTCGCGCATCCGCGCGGTCGACGTGAGTACGAAGGAAAGTCACCGGCTGATCGCGGCGGCACTGCTCGCTGAACTGACCACAGTGGATGGACCGGCTGTCGTCGGCCACGCGTCCGGACAGCGTTACGCCATCGGCCTTGATGCCGTGGAGCTCGACGGCGACGGGCAACTGGACCTGAACCAGGACAGTGTGGTGCTGCTGACCGGCGGAGCACGCGGGATCACGGCACTCGCCGCGATCGAACTCGCCGAACGCACCGGCTGCCGGATCGAACTGATCGGCCGGACCGCGCCGCCGAAGGGACCGGAGGACGCACGGACCGTGTCGGCGACGACGGAGGCGGACCTGCGCCGGGCACTGATCGAGACGGGCCTGGACGACCGCGAGGAGATCACCGCGACCACCCGCAGGATCCTGGCCGAACGCGAAGTCCGGACCACCATGGACTCGCTGCGCTCCTCGGCGGCGTCCGTTCGTTACCACGCATGCGATGTGCAGGACACCGAGGCGGTGCACGCGGTGATCGGCGACATCGTCGGCCGGTTCGGTCGGATCGACGGTGTCGTGCACGGCGCCGGGGTGCTGGAGGACAAACTCCTGGCCGAGAAGTCACCCGAGGCGTTCGCTCGCGTCTACAACACCAAGGTCGGCGGTGCCCGCGCGTTGGCGGCGGCGTTGCGGCACAATCCGAAGTTCGTGGTGCTGTTCGGCAGCATCAGCGGTGTGCTCGGCAACCGGGGCCAGGCCGACTACTCGGCCGCCAACGACACACTCGACCGGATCGCGCGGCTCTGGGCCACGCAGACCAGTGCTCGCGTGGTCAGCGTCGACTGGGGCCCGTGGGCGGGCAGCGGAATGGCAGCGGGCCTGGCCGACGAGTATGCCCGTCGCGGTATCCAACTGATCGATCCCCGTGCGGGCGTCACGGCCCTGCTGCGCGAGATCGCGGTCGGCGACGCGGTCCAGGTGGTCTACCAATGCGCCCAGTAGATGTCACAGTAGATGTAGCCATTGTGGGGATGGGAGCGTTGTTCCCCGGTGCGGACGATGCTCCTTCCTTCTGGCGCAACATCGTCGGCTCGGTAGACGCGATCGGCACGATCCCGGCGAACCGCTGGGACCCGGAGATCTACTACGACACGTCCGGGAGCACTGCCAGCGACCGGTTCTACTGCAGGCGCGGCGGATTCCTCGACGAGCAGGCGACGTTCGACCCGACCCGGTTCGGCATCATGCCGTCCACAGTGGATGATGCCGAACCGGATCAACTGCTTGCCCTGCGCGTGGCGGCCGAGGCGATCGCCGACGCCGGTGGCGAACAGGCGCTGCCGGACCGGGCGCGGATCGGGGTCGTCGTCGGCCGGGGTGGTTACCTCACGCCGGGATGCGCGCGACTGGACCAGAGAGTCCAAATAGGACATATTATCTCGGTCGTCAGCGACCTGGTCCCCGGTGTGGACACGGCCGCGTTGCGTGCCGCCATGCGTGAGCGGCTCGGCCCTGAGCAACCAGAGGCGTCCATCGGGCTCGTGCCGAACCTGGCGGCCTCACGGATCGCCAACCGGTTCGACCTGCTCGGCCCGGCCTACACAGTGGACGCGGCGTGTGCGTCGGGTCTGGTCGCGGTCGAGCACGCGGTCCGGGAACTGGCCTCGGGTCGCTGTGACGCGATGCTCGCCGGTGCCGTGCACGTGTCGCACCACCCGACGCTGTGGAGCGTGTTCACGCAACTGCGTGCGTTGAGCAAGCAGCAGCGGATCCGCCCGTTCGACCGGTCGGCCGACGGGACACTGCTGTCCGAAGGCGTCGGCATGGTACTGCTCAAGCGCCTGACCGATGCTCGCACGGCCGGTGACCGGGTCTACGCCGTGATCCGCGGTGTCGGTGCGGCCAGCGACGGCCGCGCGACCAGCATGATGACGCCCAACCCCGAAGGCCAGTTGCTGGCGGTGCGGCGGGCCTGGCAGGAAGCCGGTCTCGAACCGGGGGATGGCCTCGGTCTGATCGAGGCACACGGCACGGCGACGCCCGCCGGTGACGCCGCCGAACTGGCCACCATGGCCACAGCGTTCGGCAACAGCGGTGCCCCGGTGGGGATCGGCACGGTCAAGTCCATGATCGGCCACGCGATGCCCGCTGCCGGGATGGCCGGGTTGATCAAGGCCGCGTTCGCCGTGTACCACGCGATTCTGCCGCCCACGTTGCACATCGACGACCCGCATCCCGCCTTGGTGGGTACCAGGTTCGCGCCCGTGCTGCGGCCGGGCGAGTGGGAAGGCCCGCGTCGGGCAGGCGTGAACGCGTTCGGATTCGGCGGTATCAACGCGCACGTCGTGCTGGAGCAAGCCGGGGAATCCCGTGCGGTGGAGGTCAGTCCGCCCACGCCCGTGCTGATGCTGTCGGCGGACTCACCCGAGGACCTGGAACGGGAACTGCTCGCCGACGACGGCGACCTGCTCGGCCGGGCGGCCCGCCGGGCCCGGCCGGAGCAGCGGCCGTGCCGCCTGGTGATCTGGCAGCCGGACGCCCGCAGGCTCAAGATCGCCCGGCAGGTCGTGGCCAGGGGCCGGACGTGGACCGGCAGGCATCACATCTGGTTTTCGCCGGAGCCGCTGCTGACCCGCGACGACCAGATCGCGTTCCTGTTCCCCGGTTTCGAACAGCGCGGCACGGCGGAACTGGCGGGCGAGGAGTCCGTTGTGGAGCACGCGCTGACGCTGGTGCGGGCGGGGCGCAGGCAGGCACACAAGCTGCGCGAGGCCGGGATCGTGCCGAGTGCGATGGCCGGGCACAGCATGGGGGAGTGGACCGCGATGATCGTCGCGGGCATCTACCCCACGATCGACGAGTTCGTCGACTCGATGCGGCCTGGCATGGTCGCGGTCGCCGACGTGGTCTACGCGGCACTGGGCTGTTCCGCGGCGAAAGCTGAACAGGTGCTGGACGAACTGGCGGTGGACGTCGTGGTCAGCCACGACAACTGCCCGCACCAGTCGGTGATCTGTGGCCCGGCCGACGACCTGGCCACAGCCGTGGAGAGCCTGAAGCGCCACGGCGTGCTCGCGCAGATCATGCCGTTCCGCACCGGATTCCACACTCCAGCGCTCGCACCGCACATCGCCGCCGCTCGTACCACGATGGAAGCACTTCATGTGTCTCCGCCGTCGATTCCGGTCTGGTCCGCGACCTCACTCGCGCCGATGCCGGACGATCCCACCGAGATCCGTGAACTCGTGTTACGGCACCTCGTCGAGCCGGTTCGGTTCCGGCCGCTGCTGCAACGCCTGCACGCGAACGGCATCCGCGCCTTTGTCCAGGTCGGCGCCGGGAGCCTGCCCGGCTTCGTCGAGGACACCCTCGGCGGCGAGCAGTTCGTGACCATCGCGGGCGACTCGGAACACCGGGCCGCTGCCGCCCTGTGGGCGTTCGGAATGAAACGCCCCACGGCGGGCAGGAAACTCGCACTCGGCCGTACACCAATGCGGCTCGAACCGATCACGGTCGAACAACCCGTGGCGGTGCCCACGGACACGGCGGTGGGGGCCGCGCTGAGCGCCGTGCTCGCGCAGACCACCGCGGTGGCACGAGAAGTGACACAGGCGCTGGCCGAACCGGCACCGGTCGAGATCGAACGGACCGAGGTCTTCTCGCTGCGGGCCATGCCGTACCTGGTTGACCACTCGGTGTTCGCGCAGGCCGACGGCTGGCCGGACCCGTCGGACGGGTTCCCGATCGTGCCGATCACCGGCCTCGTCGACGTGATCAAGGACGCCGCCCGCGCGCTCGTGCCCGGACACGTGGTGACGGCGGTCGAATCGGTCAGGGCGATGCGGTGGCTTGAGGTCGAACCGGCTCAGGAAGTCCGGATCACCGCAGCGCTCGACGGCGACCTGGTGCGTGTGCGGGTCGGCGACTACGCCGAAGGACTGGTCCGCATCGAGCGCGACTACCCGGTGCCGGACGAACGCGCCTACCCGCCGTTGCGGGAGCCGCGTCCCGCACCGGTCAACGCACGTGAGCTCTACGACGAGGGCTGGATGTTCCACGGCCCCAGGTTCGCCGGAGTCAGTGAGATCACCACACTGGCGGACAACGGGATCACCGGCGCGCTGACGGCCCTGCCGTCGCCCGGCGCGCTGCTGGACTGCGCGGGCCAGCTGATCGGGCACTGGATACAGGTCAGCCGGGACGTCGACCAGACCGTGCTGCCCACCGGGATCGAGCGGATCCGGTACTACGGGCCGGATCCCGAGCCGGGCACCCGGATCGCGTGTGACGCGTGGATCAGGGACGTGACCGCCGAGTTGATGCGCGCGGACGCGGAACTGCGGACCGAGGACGGCAGGCTGTGGTGCCGCATCGACGGGTGGACCACCCGCCGGTTCACCACCGACGACCGGATCTGGCAGGTCAAACTCCGTGCCGAGCACAACACCCTGGCCGAGCCGCGCGACGGCGGCTGGGTCCTGGTCACCGAGAAGTGGGCCGACGACAGCGCGACCCGCGAGCTGATGGCCCGCCGGTACCTCACCGCAGCGGAACGGGCCAGCTACGCCACATTGGACCTGCGGACCAGGCGCCAGTGGCTGCTGCGCAGGATCGCGGCCAAGGACGCCGTCCGCCGCTGGCTGTGGAACCGCGGCGCGGGCGCGATCTTCCCCGCCGAGCTCACGATCGCCGACGACGGCACCGACGTGCGCGTGCGCGGTGCGTTCGCGACACCGAAGGTCTCGGTCGCGCACTGCGCCGATCCCGGCAGGCCGTCGGCCCCGGGCTGTGCCGTCGCCATCGCGGGTGACAACGAGGTCGTGATCGACATCAGACCAGGTATCGAGGCCACGCCGGGCAGCGCGGTGGTCACGGATCAAGGAACGTCCTATGTGGTCGCATGGCGACAGACTGGAGAACGGCATGGCTGAGTCGAACGTGCTGGACGAGGTGGTCCGGCTGATCGTCGATGTCGTCGGCGACGACGTGCTGGTCGGCGTCGAGATCACGCCGGAGACGACGTTCAGCGACGACCTCGGCCTGGAGAGCATCGAGTTCGTCGCACTGGCCGAGAAGCTGCGCGAGCGCTACGGCGACCGGGTCGACCTGGTGGCGTTCCTCGGCGAGATGGACATCGACGAGATCATGGCGATGAATGTCGGCAGACTCGTCGACCACATCGAGGCGCAGCCCGTCCCGAGCAGCGGCTGACCCGTGGCCGAGATCCACGCCCGCGGCCTGCGGTTCCACGTCCAACAACTGGGTGCCGAGAACACCGGCCCCACAGTGGTGTTCGTGCACGGGCTCGTGATGGACAACCTGTCCAGCTTCTACTACACGCTGGCCGCGCCGCTGGCCAAGGCAGGCGTCCGCACGATCCTGTTCGACCTGCGCGGGCACGGCCTGTCCGCGCGTCCGGAGACCGGGTACTCCCCGCAGGACAGCGCGCTGGACCTGGTGGCAATCCTCGACGAGCTCGGAGTGCACGAGCCGGTCCACCTGCTGGGCAACAGTTACGGCGGCGTGGTCGCGATGCACGCGGCGCTCAAGGCCGTTCACCGGGTCGCCGGGGTGGTCGTGGTGGAGGCGGCGTGCGCCGGGCGTTCCGGTGAGCTGTGGGTCGAGGACATCGTCAACACGCTCAGCGTGGCCGCGCTCGGCCTGGAGTACGACCGGACCGGCGAGCAGTTGCTGAAGCTCGGCCAGCGCAAGGTGGCCAAGCTGGCCACCAACGCCGACTCGCTGCTCAACCGGACCTCGCTGATCGACGACCTCGTGTCCGGGGCGCTGCTGTCCGAGGCGGACCTCACGCAGGTCGGGTGCCCGGTGCTGGGTGTGTTCGGTGCCGAGTCGGAACTGGCCGGTGCGGCGAAGGATCTCGACCGACTGGTGCCGGACTGCGAGACGCACGTCATCCCCGGGCTCGGGCACACCGTGTTGCGCGAGGCGACCGGTGAGCTGATCCAGCGGGTGCTCACGTGGCTGGAGAAGCATCCATGAGTCGTTTTCTGTTTGTGGTGCCGCCGTTGACCGGGCACATCAACCCGACTGTCGGTGTCGGCGGGGAACTGCTCGCCCGTGGCCACGATGTGGCCTGGGTCGGCCATCCGGCGACACTCGAACCGTTGCTGCCCCAGGGATCGCTGGTCTTCCCCGCCTTGGATGACCGGCTGGAGGCGGACATCAGGCGGGCGCGGCAGCGGTGGCTGGAGCTCAAGGGTATCGCGGTGCTGAAGTTCCTGTGGGAGGAGTTCCTGATCCCGTTGGCGCACGCGATGATCCCCGGTGTCCAGGACGCGGTGAAGGACTTCCAGCCGGACGTGCTGGTCGCCGACCAGCAGGCCCTCGCCGGGCCGGTGGTGGCCGGTGACCTCGGCGTGCCGTGGGTGACCAGCGCGAGCACCCCGGCCGAGCTGGTCCGTCCACTCAAGACGATGCCGAAGGTCGACGAGTGGGTCACCGCCCGGCTGCGCGAGCTGAGCGGGTCCGATGTGGACATCCGGTTCTCCGAGCTGCTCGTGCTCGTGTTCAGCTCGCCGCTGCTGGTCGGCGGGACGTTCCCGCCGCACTACGCGTTCACCGGCCCCGCGCTGGGACACCGGCCGGAGAACACCGACTTCCCGTGGGACTGGTTCGCCGAGGGGGCCCGCAAGGTCCTGGTGTCGCTGGGCACGTTGAACGGCGCTGCGGGACACAGGTTCTTCGGCGAGGTGATCGACGCGGTCACCGACATGGTGGACGTGCAGGTGGTCATGGTCGCGCCGCCACTGGACGCGCCCGGCAACGTCCTTGTGCGGGACCGTGTGCCGCAGTTGGCGTTGATGAAGCACATGAACGCGGTGATCTCCCACGGCGGCCACAACACCGTCTGCGAGGCACTGGCACACGGATTGCCGCTTGTGGTGGCGCCGATCCGGGACGACCAGCCGATCGTTGCCGACCAGGTCGTGGCCGCCGGTGCCGGGACACGCCTGAGATACCAGCGGGCTCGCGCCGGTGAGATTCGCTCGGCTCTGGACGCGGTGCTGTACGACCCCGACTTCGCGGCCAACGCGCGCCGGGTGCGGGACTCCTTCCGGCTCGGCGGCGGCGCCTCAGCCGCCGCCGATCGACTCGAGGCGGTGGTGGCGTGATCGCGTGGATCCTGTTCGGGCTGGTGGTTGCCTACACGTTGCTGGACACCCTGCGCCTGCGGGCCCGGGTCAACCACCTGCCGGTGCTGCCCGAGTTGGGCAGCGATTCCGAGGACTACCAGTCGTTCCCCGAGGACCTGCCCACCGAGGTCCGGCGGCAGGCGACCGCGTTCGCCACGAGCGAGGGCCTTGGCCTGGTCGACCTGATCCCGGCCAGGCTGCCGACGGTCGCGGCACTGGACCTGCTCAACCAGGTCGACCCCAAGACCTATCGTGGCGACCGGTGGGTGCGCGGGGTCAGCGCCGGTGAGGCGATCCTGTTCAGTGCCACGGCCGTCGACAAGCTCGGCATCACTCCACCCGCGGACCCGACGGAGTTCGTGACCATTGCCAGGCGCGTGAAGGACCGCGACGGCGTCAGCGTCGACCTCGCGGTCGCGTCCGGCCTGCCTGCCTGCTCGTACGACCTGTCCACGCGGGCTGCCCGGTTGCGCAAGCTGGGCAAGCGCCCGGCGTTGTGGACGGCCGGTTCCGTGCTCGGCTACCTCGCGATCCTGGGTGTCACGCTGTGGACGTGGCCGTGGGGGCTGGTCGCGGCCGGTCTCTACAGTCTCCAGCCGCTGCTGGTGTTCGCCGGGACACCGTTGCGTCCCAGGGACCTGTGGCTGACTTCGGTGTTCAGGGCGGTCCATCAGCCCTACCTGTGGGTCAGGACGCTGGCCGGGCGGTGGCGTACGGCCGCTGAGATCCAGCAGGAGAAGGACATGCTGGCCGCAGTCCCGGCGTACACCGAGGAGATCGAGCAAGGCACAGAGCGGTTCTTCGAGCCGCGCAGGGAGGACTGCCCGTCCTGCGCGAGCGTGACCCTCGAACAACACGTGCGCGGCGTCGACCTGTTGCAGCGCAAACCCGGCGAGTTCACCATGGACCGCTGTGTCTCGTGTGGACACGTGTTCCAGAACCCGCGACTGTCGACCGCGGGACTGGACTTCTACTACCGGGACTTCTACGACGGCCACGGCGCCGCCTCCACCGAGGCCGTGTTCTCGGGCAAGTCCGAGCCGTACTACGCCCGCGCCAGGATGGTCCAGCCGTTCACCACGCCACGCAACTGGCTGGATGTCGGCGGCGGGCACGGGCACTTCTGCCGTGGTGCCAAGGAGGTACTGCCGGACACCCGGTTCGACGGTCTCGACCAAAGCGCGGCGATCGCGGACGCCGAGACGCTCGGCTGGGTCACGAAGTCCTACCTGGGCAACTTCAAGGACTTCGCCGACGGGCTGCGCGGCCAGTACGACGTGATCAGCATGCACCACTATCTCGAACACGTGCGCGACCCGTGGGCGGAGCTGGACATCGCCGCGGACACCCTGCCCGACGGCGGATACCTGCTGATCGAGGTGCCCGACCCGGAATGGCGGCTCGGCAGGCTCTTCGGCAAGTACTGGATGCCGTGGTTCCAGCCGCAGCACCAGAACATGCTGCCGATCGCCAACCTGAAGGAGGCGCTGGTCCAACGCGACCTGCGACCGGTCGCCGAGGAACGCGGCAAAGCCCATTCGCCCAACGACTTCGCGCTGTCGAGCTACCTCATGCTCGCCAACATCGCACCGCGCTCACCGGCGCCATGGCGCCCGGCCAAGCCGAGGTTCAAGACCCTGCGCAACCTGGCCGTCTGGTCGTTCGGCATCCCGTGGCTCATCGTGGCGGGCCTGCTGGACAAAACGGTGAACCGGGCCATCGCGAGTCGAACTGACCGCGGCAACGCCTACCGAGTACTGGCCCGCAAGGAGAGCGAATGATCGACATCGCCGACCGACCGGACGTCGCTCCGGAGCTCCGGCTTGTGCCCTATGCCTTCCGCGAGGCCTTCGGGCGCTCGGCCGAGGGCGTCTGGTACTCGCCGGGCGTGGCCGTGCTCGCGACCGACGCGGCGGTGTGCGGCCGGTGGGGCGCGATCGTCGCGGGCGAACGGCGTACCGACGGCATCGTCGAACTGCGGTCCATCAACCGGCCCGCCGAACCGGTTGTCCTTCCGGCACAGGACATTCCCGCGTGGGCGGCGCCCGTCGCGGCTGTGGTGGACCTGCTGCGGCCGTGCGGTGCCACGCTGCTGTGCAGTGTGGACCTCCCGGCGGGTTCCGGGTTGTCCTCCCGGACCGCGCTGGCGTGCGCGACGGCACTGGCATTGCGGGATCTGTGTGCCCCGGATATTCCGGTGGATTATCTCGTCGATGTCGTCACGCAATCGCAGACGCAATTGCATTCGCACGTTCGCGTGGCAGCCGCATTCGCCGGATTCGAAGTGGGCGTGGCGATAGGCGACGCCCGGTTGCTGGTCGTCGACACCCGGATCCGACGTGACACGCCGGTCAGGAGCACGGATTTCGCTGTGCGCAACGACGGTTCGCTCAAGCGGCTCGGCATGGCCATCACCGATTTCCATCGGGCGCATGAACCTGAAGCGGCACAGGACATCGCGGTCACCGCGGCACTGGAAGCCGGTGCGCTCGGCGCAACGATGCTGGTCGACGACCCGGGTAGACCGATTGCCGCACTCGTTTCGCCCGATTCGCTCGCTGCCGTTCGTGCGGGCGTTTCCGGAGCTTTCCGTCGCGAGCGGCTGACCTCGCCGAGGTACCTGACCGTTAGGCCAAGTGGCGGAGCAAGAAGAATTACCCCATAAAACGAGGATCCCGCCCGTCGCGCTGCGTGAACCCGTATTGTATGCAGTGTTGGCGGCAAAACAGACGGGACAGCGGATGACTCGGGGTGAGGAATCGTCGGAACTCAGGGACGCTCCTGCCCGTGTCAACATCGCCAGGGCGAGTATCACGCGAGTCTACGACGCGTTGCTCGGCGGCAAGGACAACTTCCAGGTCGACCGCGACATGATGGCGCGGTTCCTCACGCTGGACCCGGAGTTCGTCCGGGTCGTGTACGACCGCCGCGACTTCATCCTGCGGGCCACGCGCTACCTGGCAGGGCAGCTCGGTGTCACCCAGTTCCTCGACGTCGGCGCGACGTTGCCGGAGAAGGACAATCCGCACGACGTGGCGCAACGCCTCAACCGCGAGTCGTCCATGGTCTACGTCTCGATGGACCAGGGCGTGCTCGCGCACGGACGCGCGCAGCTCGCCGACAACGACCGCACCCACATCGTGGAAGCCGACTTCCGCAACCCGCAGCTGGTGGTCGAGCACCCGGTCGTGGCCAAGCACCTCGACTTCAACGAACCGGTCGCGGTGTTCGTGGTCAGCACGCTGCAGCACGTGCGGCCGGAAGGCGACCCCGCCGGGATCCTCGCCGGATATGTCGACCTGTTGGCACCCGGCTCGTGCGTGGTCTTCGGACACTGGATGCACCCGGGACCGGACAGTGAACTGACCCAGCTGGCCGAGGACCTGAACGGCGTGTACCGCGATGCCGGAGTCGGCGCGTGGCCGCGCAGTCGCGAGGAGATCGAGGGCATGCTCGGCGGGCTGGAGCTGCTCGATCCCGGCCTGGTGCTCTGCGCCGACTGGTGGCCGGACGGCCCTCGGCTGCATCCCCTGTCGCGCAGCCAGCGGCTGGCGCTCGGCGCCGTCGGCATCAAGCGCTGATGTCACATCTTTGAGGACTGTCCCGTCCTGTAGGTGTGCGTGAGTTTCTCGAAGCGAAGGACCGGCTACTCGGCATCGCGTACGGCATCACCGGTGACCTCGGCGCGGCCGAGGACATCGTGCAGGACGCGTGGATCCGGCTGAGCCGCGCCGACGGGGTCGACGACGTCACCGGCTGGCTGGTGGTCACGACCTCACGGCTGGCACTGGACCACGTCCGGTCCGCCAGATTCCGGCGCGAGCAGTACGTGGGCCCGTGGCTGCCGGAGCCGCTGGTGGACGGCCCTGAGGACCGGATCACCATGGCCGAGTCGGTGAACATGGCGCTGCTCGTGGTGCTCGAAACGCTCTCACCGGCCGAGCGGACCGTGTTCGTCCTGCACGAGGTGTTCGGTCTGCCGTTCGTCGAGGTCGCCGAGGCGGTCGGCCGTTCACCCGCGGCCGTGCGGCAGTTGGCGGCGCGGGCGCGCAAACACGTGCGGGCCAGGACGCCGCGCTATGACCTGGATCGCGGACAACAGCAACGTGTGGTGGAAGCGTTCGCCAAGGCGTGCGGTGGCCGTGACCTCGACGGGCTGATGCGTCTGCTCGACCCGGACGTCGTGCTCAACAGCGACGGCGGCGGTCTGGTGAAGGCGGCGCGCAATCCCGTTCTCGGCTCGGGCAAGGTCGCCCGGTTCCTGGTCGGGATCGGCCGTCAGACAGCGGTGGAGTTCCACCCGGTCCTGGTCAACGGCTGGGCCGGGTTGTTGCGGTTCGTCGACGGGCGGTTGCACAGCGTGGTGGCACTGACCACGGCGGACGGCCGCGTCACCGCGATCGACCTCGTGGCCAACCCTGAGAAGCTCACGCGAGTTCGCACCATGCTGGACAGAGAGGAAAAGTGACTGTGGAAGCACGGATGAAGGCCCCTGCCGAGGCGTACCGGCACATGTTCGCCCTGGAGGAGTGGCAGAAGGCCAGCGCGTTGCCTGAGCGGATCCGGCACCTGGTCAAACTCCGCGTCAGCCAGATGAACGGCTGCGCGTTCTGCGTGGACATGCACGCACACGACATGAAACAGGAAGGGGAGACCGACGAGCGGCTGCACAGCCTGGTCACCTGGCGGGAGGCGCCGTTCTTCACCGACCAGGAGCGGGCCGCGCTGCGCCTGGCCGAGGAGGGCACCACGCTGACCACGGGCGCCGTGTCCGACGAGGCGTGGGCCGAGGCCAAGGAACACTTCACCGAAGAGGAACTCGGCGCGCTCGTCGTGGCCATCGCGATGATCAACGCGTGGAACCGGTTCGGGACCATCCTGCGGACCGTCCCCGGTTCACTGCGCAAGGCAACCAGTTCAGCCTGACCCGATCCCGGTCACCGACCGGACTTCCATCTCGTCACGGCGGTCGTGCTCGCCGGAACCCCTGCGTTCACCGACCAGGGTTCCGGCGATCCCGAGCGCGAACGACAACGGGATGGACACGATTCCCGGATTGGACAACGGGAACACCGCGAAATCGGCGCCGCTGACGATGGACGTCGGTGTGCCGGACATCACCGGCGAGAGCAGGATCAGCACCAGGCAACTGGCCAGTCCACCGTAGATCGACCACAGCGTTCCGGTCGTGTTGAACCTGCGCCAGAACAACGTGTACAGGATCGCGGGCAGATTGGCCGACGCGGCGAGCGCGAACGCCAGCGCCACAAGGAAAGCAACGTTCTGCCCGGTGGCGAGGATACCGCCGCCGACGGCGAGGCAGCCGATCACGACCGCGGTCAGCCTGGCGACCCTGACCTCCGAGCCCGGCTCGGGCTTGCCGCGCTTGAGCACGTTGGCGTACACGTCGTGCGCGAAGGACGCCGACGCGGTCAGCGTCAGTCCCGCGACCACAGCGAGGATCGTGGTGAACGCGATCGCCGAGACCAGTCCGAGTAGGACAGTCCCACCGATGTGGAACGCGAGCAGCGGCACGGCGGAGTTCTCGCCGCCCGGCGCGTTGACGATCTGGTCGGAGCCGACGATCGCGCTCGCGCCGTACCCGATCACCAGCGTGCTCAGGTAGAACAGCACCATCGTCCAAATGGCCCAGACCACTGAGCGCCGCGCCTGGTAGGCGTTGGGCACCGTGTAGAACCGCATCAGCACGTGCGGCAGCGCGGCCGCGCCGAGCACCAGCGCCAGTGACAGTGAGACGAAGTCCAGCTTGCTGGTCTCGGTCTTCCCGTAGCGGGCACCGGGTTCCAGCACCTGGCCGCTCAGTGAGTTCTTCTCCGCCGCGCGGCCGAGCAGCGAGCCGAGGTCGAAGCCGAACTTGCCGAGGATGAACACGCTCATCAGGCTCACGCAGACCAGCAGCAGCACCGCTTTCACGATCTGCACCCACGTGGTGCCCTTCATCCCGCCGATCAGCACGTACAACACCATGATCGCGCCGACGACGCAGATCACCAGTGCCTGGCCGCCGGTGCTGTGCACGTCCAGCAACAGTGCGACAAGGGCGCCCGCGCCGGCCATCTGGGCGAGCATGTAGAAGAAGGAGATCACCAGTGTGGCGTTGGCCGCCGCGGCCCGCACCCGGCGCTGGCGCATCCGGAAGCTGAGCACGTCGCCCATGGTGAACCGGCCGGTGTTTCGGAACCGTTCCGCCACAAGCAGGAGCGGCACCAGCCACGCGACGAGGAAGCCGATCGAGAACAGGAAGCCGTCGTAGCCGTAGACCGCGATCGCGCCCGCGATGCCGAGGAAGGACGCGGCGGACAGGTAGTCGCCGGACAGCGCGATGCCGTTCTGCATGCCGCTGAACCCGCTGCCTGCGGCGTAGTAGTCGGCCGCGGTGGTATTCCTGCTGCTCACGTGATAGACGATGAACAGCGTGACCGCCACCACGGCGACGAAGATGCTGACATTGAGGCCGGGATTGCCTGCCGCGGCAGCGAGATTAATGTTCATCTCGTGCCCTTGCGTGCGCGCTCACGCAATTGCGCGGTGGCCGGATCGATACGGCGCCGTGCGAAGACCATGTAGCTGATCATGATCGCCACAGTGGTCGCGAACTGGGACAACCCGAGCAGGAGGCCCACTGTGATGTTGTCGCTGACGCGGATGCTCATGAACTCCGGCGCGTACGCGGCGAGCAGGACATAAATGAGGTACCACGCCAGGAACAACACGGTCATGGGGATGACGAACCGCAGTATCCGTCGGCGCAGCTGGACGAATTCGGCACTCCGGGCAATTGCCGTGAAATCCGGCTCGCCATCGTCCTCGTCGGTGAAATCGTGGTCCCGCGAAAAGGACGTCATCGTTTTCATTCGGGGTTGTCCTCCGCGGGTTTTGTCGGCCCGGCGCGCGATACGGGGAAGCGGGCCGTGGATGGAAGCCAAGCTAGGCCGTCGTCCCTGCGACGTCAAGCGCTGTTCCGGATGAACATTCCCGCAGTGTCGCCATGGTGTGAAAAGTTCCAACACCAATCTTGTTGCGCCGAATGCTGCGCTATTGACCGACAGTACCGGGATCGTGGCTTAATTGACACTTGAACAAATGGGCGACAGTTATCTAGGTTATCCGCGATGTCGTATTTGTATTCGAGGTTCTCGTGACTGCTCGGCGATCGTGGTCAGGCGTGGCCGTCCAGTGGCGGAACTGGCCTGTGCTCGTCAAGATCGGCGCCGTCCTGGTGGTGCCGGTCATTGGCGCGATGACGCTCGGCATCCTGCGGGTGCGGGCGGACCTCGAGCTGTCCGACTCCTACGCCGAGGTCGAGCGGCTCGCCCAGCTGCGCGAGGAACTCGTGCCCGCCATCGGCCTGCTGCAGAGCGAACGCAACCTGGCCATCGAGCCACAGGGCGACGGATACCGCGAGGCACAGCGGACACGGGCCGACACGTTGCTCGAAACCGTGAACTGGATCGCGAGCAACACACCGGATCTCGGTTCGGCGGCCACCGCCGGGTACCAGAAGCTCAGGCGGGAGCTGGACGGGCTCCCGCAGCTGCGCCAACTGGTGGTCGACGGGGCCGACAGCCAGGCCCTGCTGTCCGGGTACGCCTCGATCATCCAGGCGATGGTGGACTTCGACCGCTCGCTGATGAGCAGGTTCCCCGACCAGGAGCTCACCGGGTCGTCCTCGGCGCTGTTCGACCTGCAGGTGGCCCGCGAGCAGGTCTCGTTCCAGCAGTCACTCGTGCTCGTCGGGATCCGGCGCGGCGAGCTCACCGGGCCGGAGCGCGAACGGCTGATCGAGGCGGACGTCCGGCTCACCGACGTACTCGCCGACATGCGGGCGGTCGCCCCGCCGCACCAGTGGCAGCGCTACCTCGACACGGTCGCGGGCTCGGATGTCGCGCAGCGCCAGGAATTCGTCCGGCAGGCGCGCGCTGAGGTCCCGCAGGCGCAGCGCAAGCCCAACACGCGGCCCGTGTTGCCGTTCAAGGCCTCGGACTGGACCAGGACGTCCGACCAGACCGCTGGGCTGATGGCGACCGTGGCCAGGCAGGCCGCGTCCGAACTGCGCGCCGGTGCGGCACGCCTGCAGGACGAGACCAGCAACCGCGCGGGCGCGGAGTCGGTGCTGCTGCTGGCCATGGTGCTGCTCGCGACCGGCATCGGCGGTGTCGTCGGCCGGTATCTGTTGCGCTCACTGAGTTCGCTGCGCAGGGCCGCGCTGGACGTCGCGTCCACCAAGCTGCCTGCCGCCGTGTCCGACATCCGCGCGGGCCGCCCGGCGACGATCGACCCGATGCCGCTGCGGACCACCGAGGAGTTCGGCCAGTTGGCCCGCGCCTTCGACACCGTGCAGAACCAGGCGGTGCGCTCGGCGGAGGAAGAGGCCGACCTGCGTGGCAACCTGCGCAACATCTTCGTCAACCTCTCGCGGCGCAGCCAGGGTCTCGTCGAGCGCCAGCTGCGGCTGATGGAGCAGCTGGAGCAGAAGGAGAACGACCCGGACCAGCTGGCCAACCTGTTCAAGCTCGACCACCTGGCCACCCGGATGCGGCGCAACAACGAGAACCTCGTCGTGCTGTCCGGTGCGGAGCTCGGCAGGCGGTTCACCGAGCACGTGCCGCTCGCCGACGTGCTGCGTGCCGCTGTGTCCGAAGTGGAGCACTACGAGCGGGCGTCGGTCCGCTCGGTCCCCAAGGTGGAGGTCCTCGGCTACGCCGCCGGTGACCTCGTGCGCTCGGTGGCCGAGCTGGTGGAGAACGCCACCGCGTTCTCACCGCCGGACTCCCAGGTGATCATCCAGACCGTGCTGCGGCCGGACCGGTCGGTGTTGATCGAGATCGTCGACGACGGCATCGGCATGGGCGACGCCGAACTGGCCGACGCCAACGCCCGTGTGGCCGCGGGCGGCGGGGTGGACGTCCCGGTCTCCCGGCAGATGGGGCTGTTCGTGGTCGGCAGCCTGGCGGGCAGGCACCGGATCGGTGTGACGCTCGCCCGAAGGGGCAACGGCGAGGACGGCCTGATCGCCTCCGTCGCCGTGCCGCCGGACCTGATCGCTAACGCCACGCCCGAGCCCGCCGATACAAGATCACACGACACTCCCCCGAGCCAGAACGGTGCTACCGCACAGAACACTGTTTCGGAGCAGAACGGAGATCGGGCGGGCGACGAGCCGACCCTGACCGGGAGGCTGAGCTCGGTCGGGATCGCGGTGCGGCTGCCGGAGCTGCCACTGGCCAGCTCACCGGCGTCGATCCTGTTCCGTTCGCACAAGCCGGTCCCGGTCGGGACCGACCGACAACCACAGCACCAGGCACAGCAGCAACTCCCGGAGCAACTCCCGGCCCAGCACCAACGCCAGGACGAGTTCGCGTGGCTCGGTGGCCCCGGCGGCGGATCGGTCGCCGGATCGGTCGGTCCGGCGAGCGTGACGGTACGGATGCCCGTGCCGCCGCCGGTTCCACAGGCACGGCGGGCGACTGCCGACCAGGCACCACAGCAGGAGGACGGTGAGCTGCCCAAGAGGGTTCCCCGCGCGCAGTTGTTCGTCACGCCGGTCAGCCCCGCACAGGCAAGTGGTGCGGGCAGCGGGAACCGTCCGCAACGGACTCCGCGAAACGCCGAACGCGCAAGGGGACTGCTGAGCAGCTTCCAGGCGGGCATTCGCCAGAGCAGGACCGACGAGGGGGAGGAACAGGCATGACCGAGACACCGACGAAGGGCCGCCAGGTCAGCAGGTTCGGCTGGCTGGTCGACAACTTCACCGACCGGGTGGCCGGTGTGGCGCACGCCGTGGTGATCTCGGTGGACGGACTCCTGCTCACCGCGTCGAACCGGTTGCCGGAGGACCGGGCCGACCAGATGGCCGCGATCGCCGCGGGCATCGTCAGCCTGAACATGGGCGCGGCGAAGTGCCTTGGTGCGGACACGGTGTACCGCACGATTGTGGAGATGGACTACGGCGTGCTGTTGCTGACGTCCATCAGGGACGGTTCGTGCCTAGCTGTGCTTGCTCGCCGTGACAGCGACATCGCGCAGATCGCGTACGAGATGACCGTTCTCGTCGACCAGGTCGGTCAGATGCTGACACCGGAACTGCGTGCCGAACTGAGCGGATCAGTCCGGAGATGAGCGAGGTGATCCATGGGCGCTGGTGATGATCAGGGATTCGCCGATGTGCTCAATGGATTCAGCCTGAACTTCCGTTCGGGTGGCCGTGGGACGGCGTCGCGGGCCGAACCGTCGGCGCCGCGGCGGACCGCGGCACCAGCCACCGACGAGTCCGACTTCCCGGTCGAACAGGCCGCGAGCGTCCGCGCCTACGCCTGGACCGGTGGCCGGACCCATTCGGTTCACCGGTTGGAGATCGAGACACTGGTCACCACGAGTGCCCGCGCGCTCGACCGGATGGACGACCTCAAGGGCGAGCACCAGGAGATCGCCGAGCTGTGCCGTCACTCGAAGTCGGTCGCCGAGGTCGGCGCGCTGCTGCGGCTCCCGCTCGGCGTGGTGAAGGTCCTGCTCGGCGACATGGCCGTGCTCGGCCTGGTGATCGTGCACGAGAGCGCGTCGGCGAGCCCGGACATGGAACTGCTCGAGCGTGTCCTGAAAGGACTGACGAACCTCAGAACCGGGCCTCTCCCAGCACTGTGAGCGTCCGGCGCTGTTCTTCGGCGGTGCCGACAAGGATCGCGATGATCTCGCTGACACCCGCCTCCCGGTAGCGCCGCAGTTCCTGTGCCACCTCCTCCTCGTTGCCTGCGATCAGGGTGTCCCCGATGGTGGCCACGCCCTCGTTGTCCAACACCCGGCGGTAGCTGGGCATGTCGTTCGCCCCGGGATAGGTCTGGTTGAGCCTGTCCCGCGCTGCCTGTGGATTGTCGGTCACCGACACGGTGATCGAGCTGACCACCCGGGTGCCGGTGCCGTTTTTCTCCAGCGTGGGCAGGATGTAGTCGCTGATTGTCTTCGGTCCGGCCCACGTCGTGACGGTGCCGTCGGTCAGTTCCGCCGCGAGCTTGAGCATCTGCGGGCCGAGGGCGGCCAGCAGTACCGGCGGGGGCTGGCTGCCCGCCGCCACGATCTGGCCGTTCACCGTCAGCGTTTCACCGTGGTAGTCGACGCTTTCCCCATGCAGCAACGGAACCAGGGCTGTCAGATATTCACGGATGTGCCGGACCGGCTTGTCGGGCGAGTAGCCGTACTGGCCTTGGATCAGCGGCGGATGGCTCGGCCCGACGCCGAGGACGAGTCGGTTGCCCACGGTCAGCGCCTGGGCCGCCAGTGCCAACGGGTGATGCGGGTACGTCCGCACGACCGCCGCGCCGAGTGTGATGTCGGGGAACTCCCGGCCCGTCATCGCCAGCAGGGTGAGCGGGTCCCACGAGAGCCGCTCACCCAGCCACACCGCCTGGAATCCGGCCTGCCGTGCGGCTTTGACCTCCTCGAAGTACTCGTCGACGGTCTTGCCCATGTCCTCGATGAAGATCCCGACACGCATGACGCCCCCATAAGTGGATGAAAATCTTCCGGTTAATCGGACGCTACACTAACCGGAAGAAGATCGTCCAGTTGTTCGGAGGTGGGCATGCGGGCGGACGCACAGCGCAACCGCGACCAGATCGTCGCCGCCGCACGCACCCTGTTCACCGTCAACGGCGTCGAGGCGCCGATGGAGGAGGTCGCCCAGGCGGCCGGAGTCGGCGTCGGCACGCTCTACCGGCGGTTCCCGGACCGGGACGCCCTGCTCAACGCGGTGTCGACGGACATGTTCCACCGCCTGATCCAGATGATCGCCACGGCGAGCGCCGAGGAAACGACCGGCTGGACCGTGTTGCGGCGGTTTCTGCGTGACTGGGCGGACTACCGCCTCGGCCTGCTGCGCGACCCGATCTGTACGGGGATGGCCGAGGCGATCAAGGTCGATCCCGGGCTGCGCGAGATCCGGCAGCAGTGGCTCGACGAGTTCGATGACGTGATCCGGCGTGCCCACGAGGAGGGGGAGCTGCGTACCGACGTCGGCCTCACCGAGATCGCCACGTTCATGACCATGCTGTCCCGTCAGGAACCTGGTCCGGCAGCCGACCGGATCCTCGACGTGGTGCTTGACGGGCTCAGACGGGGAACTTGACGCCGGTCAGCTCCTCCGAAACCGTCCACAAGCGACGCTGCAGCTCCACGTCGTGCGACTGGGCGCTGGACTTGACCAGCACCGGTTTGCCGCGGCTCTCGGCGAACCCGTCTGGCCCGTAGTACTGGCCGCCCAGCGCGTTCGGGTCGGTCGCCGCGCGCAGGGGCGGCAGCGCGCCGTTGGCGGGGGACTGTGTGATCAGCGGCGCGACCACGTTGGTGATCGCGCGCAGCACGGTCGGCATGTTGCGCGCCAGTTCCGTGTTCGACCCGCCTGGGTGTGCCGCCAGCGCGACCGTCCTGCCGTTGCCGGAAAGCCTGCGCTGCAACTCGTAGGTGAACAGCAGGTTGGCCAGCTCGGACTGTCCATATGCCTGGACGCGGCTGTAGGACCGTTCCCAGTTCAGGTCGTCGAAGTGGATCGCGGCCCTGATCCGGTGGCCGATGCTGCTGATCGTGACCACCCGTGAGTCCGGCACCGGCAGCAGCATGTCCAGCAGCAGGCCGGTGAGGGCGAAGTGGCCGAGGTGGTTCGTGCCGAACTGCAGCTCGAAGCCGTCGGCCGTGGTCTGTTTCGGGGTGTACATCACTCCGGCGTTGTTGACCAGCAGGTCGATCCGTGGAAGGTCGGCGCGCAACTGGTCGGCGGCCGTGCGGACCGAGTCCAGCGAACTCAGGTCCAGGCGCTGTGGCCGCACGTCGGCGCCGGGGTTCGCCGTGGTGATCCGGTCGGCGGCGGCTTTGCCCTTGTCGAGGTCGCGGACGGCCAGCACCACTGTGGCGCCGCGGGCGGCGAGGACGTTCGCCACCTCGAAGCCGATGCCGGTGTTGGCGCCGGTGACGACCGCGGTCCGGCCGTTCTGACCGGGGATGTCGACCGCTGTCCACGCGTTCCTTGGCATGATCTCTCCCGGGGTTAGAATCGGGGCGTGCGTTCCGGTTACGACTATACGGAACGCGCGCCCCGTTTGCCGATGATGAGAGGTGGGTCACCGATGGCTGAGCGGCCGTTGCGGGCCGACGCGGCGCGCAACCGGGAGAAAGTGCTGCGTGTGGCCTATGAGACGTTCGCGGCGGAAGGCCTCGGCGTGCCGATCGACGAGATCGCCAGGCGGGCAGGCGTCGGCGCGGGCACCGTCTACCGGCATTTTCCCACCAAGGACCTGCTGTTCCAGGCCATCGTGGCGGACCGGCTCGGGCAGTTGACCGGAGACGTCCGCACGATGGCCGTCGAGGACCCCGGTGGGGCGGTGTACCACTTCCTGCACCGGATGGTCGACGAGGCCGGGGTGGACCAGGGGCTCGTCGACGCCATGGCCAACAGCGGAATCGACCTGTCCGTCGTGATGCCGGACGTGGAGCGCGAGTTCCTCGACGTGCTGGCCGAACTGGTCGGCCTCGCGCAGCGGGCGGGCACCATGCGATCCGATGTGGACTTCATGGACGTGAAGACGTTGATGGTCGGCCTGCAGGCGATGCAGCGCTACCGCGGCGAGATCGGCCCGACGTTCCAGGTCGTGCTCGACGGCCTGAAGCCGTGAGGGTGCAGGATAGGCCCGTGGACACCACAGCGGACAGCAAGCCGTTCCTGATCGAGGCCAACGGGATCAACGTGATCGGCGACGCCGAGCGCAAAGGCACGCCGCGTCAGCTGTTCTGGCCGTGGTTCGCGGCCAACGTCTCCGTGTTCGGCCTGAGCTACGGCTCGTTCGTGCTCGGCTTCGGCATCTCCTTCTGGCAGGCCGTGCTGGTCGGGATCGTCGGCATCACGGTGTCGTTCCTGCTCTGCGGCTTGGTCGCGGTCGCGGGCAAACGCGGCTCGGCGCCCACGATGGTGCTCTCCCGCGCCGCGTTCGGTGTGCGCGGCAACAGACTGCCGTCGCTGATCTCGTGGATGCTCACGGTCGGCTGGGAGACCATCCTGACGATCCTGGCGACGTTCGCGACCGCCACGGTGTTCGAGCGGCTCGGCTGGGGCGGCGGTACCCCGACGAAGATCGTCGCGCTGGTCGTGGTGAGCGCGCTGGCCGTGTCCGGTGGCGTGCTCGGATTCGACCTGATCATGCGGATGCAGACGTGGATCACGGTCATCACCGGCGTTCTGACGGTCGGGTACATCGTGTTCGTCGCCCACCGCATCGACTTCGCGGCCGTGTCGGCGCTGCCGTCCGGCTCGGCGCAGAACGTGATCGGCGCGCTGGTGTTCGTGATGACCGGCTTCGGGCTGGGCTGGGTGAACGCGGCCGCGGACTACTCGCGGTACCTGCCACGTGGCACGTCCGGGCGCGCGGTGGTCGGCTGGACGGCGTTCTCCTCCTCGGTCGCGCCGGTCGTGCTGCTGTTGTTCGGTTTGCTGCTCGCCGGTTCGTCGCCGGAGTTGAACGCCGCGATCGCCGCCGACCCGATCGGCGCGCTCGCCGCGATCCTGCCGACCTGGTATCTCGTGCCGTTCGCACTGGTCGCGGTGCTCGGGCTGGTCGGCGGCGCGGTGCTGAACATCTACTCGTCCGGCCTGACCCTGCTCGCGCTCGGTGTCCGGATCCCGCGTTACGCGGCGTCGCTCGTCGACGGTGTCGTGGTGGTCGCGGGCACCGTGTACGTCGTGTTCTTCGCCGGTACGTTCTTCGGTCAGTTCCAGGGATTCCTCATCACACTCGGTGTGCCGATCGCGGTATGGTGCGGCGTCATGCTGGCCGATATCGCGCTACGCCGAAGCGACTACGCGGAGGGCGATCTCTATACGCCGTCCGGGCGGTACGGGGACGTCCGCGTCCTGCCGATCGTCACCGTGCTCGCGGGAACCGCGATCGGCTGGGGACTGGTCACCAACGCCAACGCGGCCTGGCTGGGCTGGCAGGGATACCTGTTGTCACCCCTCGGCCTGGCCAGTGGCTGGTCGGGCGCGAACCTCGGCGTGCTCGCGGCGCTGCTGACCGGGTTCCTGGTGACGTTCTTGGCGAGCCGCAACCACGTCAGGGCACAGGAGCGGGGATGAGCGAACGGGTCGGCAAGCTCAAGCACGAGCGGATCGTCGAACAACTGGCCAAGGAGATCCAGTCCGGGCGGCTGGCCCACGGCGCACAGTTGCCCGGCGAGAACGCGCTGGCCGCGCGGTTCAGCGTCAGCCGAAACACCGTCCGGCAGGCGCTGACCGAGCTGGGCAACCAGGGCCTGATCGCCACGCACTCGGGCAAGGGCTCGTACGTGACGTTCGACGACCGCACGATCGACGACCGGCTCGGCTGGACCCGCGCACTGGCCGACCAAGGCGTGCGCACGACGGTCGTGCGGGTCGCGCTGGTGCGGGAGGTCGAACTGGCCGACCGGCTCGGCCTCGAATCGGCCGAACTGGTCGCGGTCGACCGGGTCCGCTCCATTGTGGATGGAATGCCGATCTCCTTCGAACGCAGCCGCGTCCCGGCCATCGGGACCCTGCGCGACTTACCCGTACGCGGTCTCGGCGAATCGCTGTACGACGAACTGCGGGCCGTCGGCCTGGTGCCGGACTCGGGGGAGGAGTGGTGCGAACTCGCCCGCCTGAGCGGCTACGAGGCCGAACTGCTCGGCCGCGCGGAAGGCGAGCGGTTCCTGCGCACCCGCAGGGTCACCCGTGACCTCAACGGCCAGTTCGTCGAACACGTGGAAAGCCTGCTCGACCCCGACCGCTTCCGGCTACACCTGGTCTTCGGCAGTTAGCCCCCTGTGCAACCAATGTGGCCTTCGGTGCGCCACGTGCACCAAAGGCCACCTTCGTTGCGCCTCACGTTCTGCTCACCGGGCCGGAGGAGCACCGCGACCTCGGCCAGCGGCCCGACGAACCGGGGCGGCCAGCGCGAGCACCGCCACCACCGTGACCGGGGCGACGGATCCGCCGAGCGCGAGCAGGACACCGGTGACGATCAGGACCGTGAACGCCAACTGGGTGCCGAACCCTCCGGCGAGGATGCCCGGTACCGACGGCCACATCGCCCGGCGCCCGGCGGTGTGCTGCTCGGTGATGGCGTCGTCCAAGGGCTGGTGGCCGCGCAAAGGCAAGCGCAAGAGAGCAAGCGCAAGAGAGCAAGCGCGGGCGGGCAAGCGCGCTGGAGGCCTTGCGCGCAAGGGCAAGCGCAAGAGCAAGCGCGTAAGAGGTCTTGCGCGTTAGCGGGCGAGTGGGCGAGAGGTCTTGCGCGTAAGCGGGCAAGCGGCCTTGCGCGTAAGCGCATGGGTGGGCGAGAGGTCTTGCGCGCATAGCGCATGGGTGGGGTTCGTGGTTGGTTTCCTCCCGTATGGCCTGGGCGCAGCCATACCATGGCGTGTCGGGAGGTCGGCCTACGCAAACCGACCCACAGCGCAGGCGATACCGACCTCCCGGCACGCCGTGGTTTCCTTTGGCAGGTCACACGGGAGGGGACCGACCACGCTTCTTTTTCCAGGCGCGGGAAGTCACGTGGGCTGAGCCAACCGGGTGGACAGACCATGTGTTGGTTTCCCTCTCGGCGGCCTGCCGTCCGGCGAGGACATCCTTCTTTGTGCCACAAGCGAACTCGAGCGTCGGGAACGAGCCCGACACAGCGGGCATCACAATCACGTCCGTGAGGCGGGCCTTCGGCGACGGCCGCACACACCGCGCCAGCAGCAGCCACGCGGCCGTGACAGTCACGCGGCTGCGGCACGCACGCGATGGCAGCAGACACGCGATGGCAGCACTCACGTGTCATCGGGGGAAGAGAAAGAAAAGATGCCTCGCCGGCGGGCAGGCCGCCGAGAGGGGACACAAAGAACTCTGTTCGCCGAGCCGGTTCGCTTTGCCCACGCGGCTTCCTGGGTCGAGTGGGGGGCGCGGGGCGCCCCTCCCGTATGGCCTGCCAAAGGAAACCACGACGTGCCGGGAGGTCGGTACCGCCTCGCGCCGGGCACGCCAGTTTCGTAGGCCGACCTCCCGACACGCCATGGTATGGCTACGCCCAGGCCATACGGGAGGGACACCCCACGAACCACACCCCTGCGCTGGCGCGCAAGCCACACGCCTGCTGACACGCAAAGCCATGCGCCCTGCGCTTTGCGCGCTCGCGACATGCGCCTGCACATTCGCGCGCGTCGCACATTGACCAGGGTGTCCCAGTCGGGCCTCGACTATCTCCCGCCCTGGCTGGCCGGGTACGGCGTGGTGTTCACCGTTCTCGGCACGGTGCTGGCGGTGCGCAGGGACGTGGTTTAGATGGCGGCGCCGACGAGGTGGCCGATGCCGTACGTGGCGGCCATCGCGACGATCCCGCCCGCCACGTTGCGGGCGATCGCGGGCAGCCGGGGCGCGCCGCCGAGCCGGGCGCTGCCCGAGCCGGTCAACGCCAGCGCGAGCACGGCGACCAGTACCGTCAGCGACACCCGGAAGTCACCGGTGGGGACCAGGAAAGCCAGCAACGGCAACAGGGAACCCACGGTGAACGCCACGAAACTGGCCAACGCGGCCTGCCACGGGCTGGTCAGGTCCGCCGGGTCGATCCGCAGTTCGGCCTCCGCGTGCGCGGTGAGCGCGTCCTTGGCGGTGAGCTGCTCGGCTACCTGTTTCGCCAGTTCCGGCGACAGGCCTTTCTCCTCGTAGATCCCCGCGAGTTCGCGCAGTTCCGACTGCGGTGTCTCGGCCAGTTCCCTGCGTTCCTGGTCGAGTAGCGCTTTTTCCGCGTCCCGCTGACTGGAGACCGAGACGTACTCACCCGCGGCCATCGACATCGCACCGGCGAACATCCCGGCGAATCCGGCGGTCAGGATCTGCGGGACCGAGGTCGTCGCGCCCGCGACACCCAGTACCAGGCTCGCGGTGGACACGACACCGTCATTGGCGCCGAGCACACCGGCACGCAGCCAGTTCAGTCGAGCCCCGGTGTCCTCATGCGGCTCGTGGTGCACCTCAGCTGTCACGGACAGAGCGTAGGTCAACGACAACCATTCGGCCTCTCGTGCGCGACCGGCGGGTTTCGGACACCCGGGGACTAGGCTTGGCTTGTGGCAGCTTGTTTGTTCTGTGAGATCGTGGCCGGGCGCGAACCGGCGTTCGTGGTGACCGCCGAGCCCGCCGGTACGGCGTTCCTCGACACCAGGCCGGTGTTCAAGGGACACGTTCTGGTCGTCCCGCCGACCCACATCGGGACCTTCGCCGACCTGCCCGCGCCGGACCTGGCCGGGTATTTCGGCTTCGTGCAACGGATCGCGGTCGCGGTCAAGGACGGACTCGGCGCGCAGGGCACGTTCGTGGCGATGAACAACACCGTCAGCCAGAGCGTGCCGCACCTGCACACCCATGTCGTGCCGCGGACCAAAGGCGACGGTCTGCGCGGGTTCTTCTGGCCGAGAACCAAGTACACCTCCGACGAGGAAGCCGAGACGTACGCCGCCGACATCCGAGCGAAGGTGTGACATGCCGATCGACCTCACGAGCCAGCCCCGTGTCGCGCTCGGCCACTGGCCGACACCCGTCGAGGACTGCCCGAGGCTGACCGAGGCGCTCGGCGGGCCGCGGATCCTGGTCAAGCGCGACGACGTGAACGGGCTCGGCGTGGGCGGGAACAAGCTGCGCAAAGCGGAATTCCTGCTCGCCAAGGCGCTCGCCGACGGCGCGGACACCGTCATCACGTTCGGTGCCGTGCAGACCAACCACGGACGGCAGACCGCCGCCGCGTGCGCCCGGCTCGGCCTGCGGTGCGAGCTCGTCCTGACGAGGTCCGTGCCGATGTCCGGGGAGGCCTACGAGCGGTCCGGCAACATCGTCCTGGACGACCTGTACGGCGCGCACGTCCACCTCTGTGACACCCCGGAGCAGACGGGGGACGTCTACGACCAGATCGTCGCGCGGGCCCAGGCGGAGGGCCGCAAGACCGCCACCGTCCCCGTCGGCGGGTCCAACGCCGTGGGTGTGTTGGGCTACGTGGCCGCCGCCGACGAACTGCACACGCAACTGGCGGACGTCGAGGTCGACCGGATCATGGTTGCCGTGGGCAGCGCCGGGACGGCGGCTGGGCTCGCGCTGGGCATCCACCTGCTCGACTGGCCGGTGATCCTGGACGGCGCGTGCATATCGCACACGACTGACGAGTCGATGGCCGACATCCGCAGGCTCGTGGGGGACACCGCGGCCCTGCTCGGTGTTCCACCGGGCGACCTGGCGCACGTGCGGCTGTCGGACGGCGCGGTCGGCCCTGGCTACGGCGTGCCGACAGCGCAGATGTGGGAGGCACTGCGGCTGTTCGCGCGAACCGAGGGAATCACGCTTGATCCCGTCTATTCCGGGAAAGCAGCCAGCGCGCTTGTGGCTGCTGTGCGCAGTGGGGCCGTTGGGGCTGATGAAACTGTTGTGTTCGTGCACACCGGTGGACTGCCGGGTCTGTTCGCCTATGCTCCGGAACTGGTTCGTTCGAGCGAAAACCAGCCGTAGGTATCCCGCGCGGCCACACAGCGCGGGAACATGGGCCCGGGTGGGGCTGACGAAAGGCAGGTCCCATGGGGCACAGCAACAAAACCCGGCTGGCCGTGCTGTCGGCAGTTCTGACGACTGTTGCCGTTCTGGCATTGAGCCTGCTGGTGACCGCGCCCCTGAGTCTGTGGGTCGGGGTCATGGTGGTGGCGAACGCGATCGCCATTCTGGTCTCGATCCAGGTGGTGCACCGCCGCGAGCAGGCGGAGTTACGCAAGGTGATGGAAGAGCAGCGCGCGGCCAGGACCGCGGACGAACCAGCCGCCGAACAGCCGGTGCCGTCGTCGGAGCCGGAGACGCCCACGCACGTGCAGTACCCGGTGTCCGCCGTGCCGCTGCCCAGTTCCGAGGTCGACTACCGTTTCCTGTTCTCGGCGACCGTCTGCTGGCGCCAGGCCAGCCCGAAGAACTCCGTCCCGCACGCGAGCCCCGGGGACCTGGCCGTGCACTGGATCCTGACGCGTGCCCGCGAGCTGACCGTGCTGGAGAGGCCGGAGGAGCACCGGGTCGTCCAGCACCGCCTCGCGGTCGCTCTCGGCACGGCTCTGGCCGAGCCGTACGGCCACGTGGTCGCGTGGGCCGTCGACGTCTCGCTGACGATGACCGACGAGGACGCCCGCCGCCTCGACCGGCTCGCCGAACTGCGCAAGCACGAGCGCATGTGGGAGCAGGAGCGGCGGATGGAGATCAGCATGCGCCGTTACCTCAGTGAGGACGTGCTCAAGGACACCGGCAGCGCGGTCGTGTGGTGGCTGGCCCGGCACACCGACCAGATCGAGAACAGCGTGGAGATGATCGGCCACCTCGCCCAGTTGACCGCGGCGGCCAACAGCAGGGAGATTCCCGGCCCCGAGCTGCTGCGCGCGATCCAGGCGGCCGAGAACGGCAGGCACATCAACGGCTCCGCCCAGGACCACCGAACACCGGATCACTGATTGTCGTTGTGATTTCCCGTGTTGCGCGCGTAGTTCGTCAACTCGGGACGTTCGCGCGCGGGTGACGGCTCTCAGCGGGGTGATCGCGCATACTGGCGACGGGCTCGGCGTGGGTCACACATGCCCTGGCCGGATATCCGGGCTGGTCGCGTCGCCGTCCGTGATATCGAGGTGTGCAGGAACGTCCCGGCAAAGGGAGTGGCAGGACATGATCCGGATCGGACTCGGCGTACTGGCGTGCGGCGTCCTTGTGCTGGGCGGGTGCGCTTCGCGCGGACAGGGGATCACCATGGCGACCCCGCCGCCGAGCCCGACCAGGCTGTCCCCGGAGATCACCCTGCCGCTGGACGTCCGGCAGTACGCCAATGATCCCTGCTCGATGCTCACACCCGGTCAACCGGTCACAAAGGACCTCGTCGCAGGCAGCAACGAAGGCGCCAACACCTGCGCCTGGCGGGCCAGGACACCGCAGCAGCCGCTGATGACCGCGACCGTCGACCTGGCCACCGGCGGGCTGGAAGCCCTCTACGGCAAGCGGAACAGGCTGCCGTTCTTCGAGGCCACGCAGGTACAGGGATACCCGGCTGTCCGCTACGACCCGGAACGGGCCGTGCCCGACGAGGGCCGCTGCACGGTGAGCGTCGGCGTTGCCGAGGACGCGCTGCTGACGATCACCACCACGATCGCCGACCCGAAGACCCTGAACTACCCGGTTCCGTGCCCCGACGCGGAACTGCTGGCCAACGCGATCGTGGCGGACATCATCAAGCGCTAGTGCGGTGTCCACGGACGTTGCCGGTGTCATCGGCGGAAACCTGGGCCGTCGAGGGCCCGGTGAACGTTCGTGGACACCGCACTAGTACTGCTGAGGTTCTCCGCTCCCCAGCGGGCCAGCGCCACCCGTGAGGTCAGCCCGAGCTTGGCGTAGCTGTTGCGCAGGTGCGTCTCCACGGTCCGCTGGCTCAGAAACAGCCGCCCGGCGATGTCGGCGTTGGACAGACCGTCGGCGAGCAGCCTGACAACGTCCGACTCCCGTGTGGACAGTGGCCCGGTCGTTCGGCTGGTGGCCGCGCGGATCCGCACTCCCAGCGACCGGGCCACCTGGCGAGCCCGGTTGACCCACGGCACTGCCCCGGCCCGCTCGAACACCGCCAACGCCTCGAGGACAGCCCCGGTGTCGGCAAGGTCGAGCTTGGCCTGCGCGGCGAACAGCGGCGCTCCCATGGCCTCCAGCCGCGCCACGGCGTCCGCCAACAGGTCCTTGTCGCCAGTCCGGTTGGCCGTGAACCGGTCGGCGAGCGCGACCGCCAGCGTCGCCTCGGTACCGAAGGCCCGCAGCGCGCTTTCCGCGTACCCCGGGGTGAAAACCGGGCGGATCATGGCCGCGTACGGGTCGCAGAACAACGAGAAGTACCGGAACTCCTGCTCACCCGGCTCGGCCTCGGAATGCAGCGCGATGGTGCTCTCGGCCAGCCGGATCACCTCGAGCACACCGAGATCCGGCACCTGGCAGACCTGCCGCGCCCTGGCCAGGTCCGCGGCCGCCTCGGTCAGCGCTCCCTGCTCGGCACGCAGGAACGCGCGCTGGGCCAGCGTCCTGGCCTGGTAGCGGGGCAGTTGCGCGGCGAGCTCCATCGCGGTGTCGATCTCGGTGATCGCGGCGGCGATGTCCCCGGTCAGGTAACGCGCGCACGACAGCACGTACCGCGAATAGCTCGCGTGTGTGGGTATCTCGACCGAGTGCTTGTTGTTCACGGCTTCCAGCGCGTAGTCGACCGCGCCGCGGACGTTGCCGGTCAGCGCGTGCAGCGGGCTCAGCACCACGCTGATGCGCTGTGCCTGGAACGCCTGCTCCGGGTCGCACTGCGCGGCGTATCCGAACGCCTTCTCCCCGTAGGCGAGCGCGTCGGTGAACTCGCTGTCGAGCATCGCTGTGATGGTCTTGCCCAGGTAGCCGACTGCCCGCGCGGTCACGGGACGGCTCTCGTCCTCCGCGAGCTTGCCCATGTGCGCGGTGGCGGTGCGCAGGTCGGCTTCCTGGTCGTGGCGCATCACGAACACGAACTGGTGCACGACCGTCTCGGGGTAGTCGTCGCGGATCGCCTCGGCCACGCTGGCCAGATCCCGCCGCGCGTCGAGGCTGTCCTGGCGTTCGGCGTTGAGCAGGGCGAGCCGGAACCGCAGCTTGGCCGCCGCGGCCGGTACCCCGTGCCGGTCAGCGGCCTCGATCCCCTCCTGCCACGCCTGGATCGCCTCGTCGAACCTGCCGACGGCTTGGTGGGCGCGGCCGATGCCGTCGGTGAGGCCCGGGATCTCCCTGGGATTGGCCACTTCGGCGGCCGCCCGCAGGTAACGGATCGCCTCGTCGGTGGCCCGCATCGCCAGTGCACGCCGCCCTGCCAGCGCCATGATCCGGGCCGCCCGGCCCGGATCGACCAGGTCGCCCGCCTCCCGGTAGTGCGGCGCCAACGTGAGCACGTCGTTGTTGTTGGCGCCCTCGACAGCCGCGATCACCGCCGCGTGCAGCGCCCGCCGCTCGGCGATGGTCATCTCCGCGTAGGCGACCTCCGCGTACAGCGGGTGCGCGACCTGGTACGACAGGCTCCGACCGGCCGTGTGCTCGGTGACCAGGCCCTCGGTGATCAGCCGCTTCAGCGCCGTGGGCGCGTCGCAGATCGCGCGCAGCACCTCGCCGCTGGCGGCCTGCCCCGCCACGGCGACGGTTTCCAGCAGTGCGCGCTCGGTGTCACCGAGGGTGCGCAGCCGGTCGAGCACGACGTCACGCACGATCACCGGCACCGCGCTGGAGCGGTGCAGCCCACCGTGGACGAGCGCGGTGACGAACAGCGGCACACCCTTGGCGCGCCGGGTGATGTCGTCGAGCAGGTCGTCCGCCGGTGACGTGCCGAGCAGGTCGGCGGCCAGTTCCGCGACGTCCGTGTCGGCCAGTGGCGTCACCGTGATCTCGGTGCCGGATCGGCGGACCGTGGCGCCGAGGTTGTCCAGCGGGGGATTGGCCTCACCGGGCCGGTACGCGCCGAGGACGAGCACGTCGGTGACGTTGCGGCCGAGGTAGTGCACCAGTTCCACTGTGCCCCGGTCGGCCCAGTGCAGGTCGTCGACGAAGAACACGGCCGGTGCGAGGCTCTGCACGAGCCGCGCCACGGCGTCGAACAACCTGGTGCGGTTGAGATCCGGGTCGCCGTCCAGATAGGCGGGCCGGGATCTCCTGGTACGCCAGCAGCCTGCCGAGGCACTCCTCCCCGAACGCGTCCGCGTGCGGCCGGATCGCGTCGACGATCGGCCCGTAGGCCAGCCCGGCCTGCAGCGGGTGGGCCTGGGCGCGCAGCACGGTCATCCCGCGCTCGGCCGCCGTCTCCAGCGCCTGCCCGGCCAGCCGGGACTTGCCGATCCCGGCCTCGCCGCGCAGCAACACCATGCCCTGCGCCGAATCGAGCGCCGCGCGCAACGCCGCCAGTTCGGTGTCCCGCCCGATGATTCTCATGACAGGTTCTCTGACGCCCACCGCGCGAGCGCGACCCGTGTGCCCAACCCGAGCTTGGCGTAGCTGTTGCGCAAGTGACTCTCCACTGTCCGTCCACTGAGGAACAATCGGGCGGCGATGTCCGCGTTGGACAGTCCTTCGCCGAGCAGCCGCACCACGTCGGTCTCCCGTCCGGTGAGCGGGCCGCCGCCGGGGCCGGGCCGAAGCCGGATGCCGGACGCGCGAGCGAGCCGACGTGCGCGGTTGGCCCAGTGCGTGGCGCCT
Organism: Kibdelosporangium sp. MJ126-NF4; assembly: GCF_000826545.1. Next base: position 43,100 of record NZ_CDME01000010.1, read on the forward strand.
GTCTTGTCGAACACCTCGACCAGTCGCGGCACGTCGGCGACGGACCTGGTCAGCTCGGCGTGTTCGAGCCACGTGTGCGCGGCGAGCAGTTCTGTTCCCATGGAGTCGAACGCACGGGCGGTGTCCGCGAGCAGGTCGGCATCCCTAGTGCGCAGCCCGTCGAGCCGGTCGGCGGCCCTGATCATCAGTCGTGGCGGGGACGTGAACCCGCGCAACGCCGTGGCGCACACGATGGCGGTGTCCGGGTCCGCGTGGTCGAGCGCCGCCAAGCCGGTGTACATCAACCGCAGGACGGTCGCGCACGGGTCGCTGTAGACCTGCGAGTCGCTGGACAGCACCGGCTCGGCCGGTTCGCCCGTGTACAGGGCGATCGCGTGGTTGGCCAACCCGCTCAGCTCGACCAGGCTGTGATCCAGCGAACGGAACGCGGCCTTCGCATCGGCCAGCGCTGCCGCCGCGCCCCTCAGATCTCCCCGCTCTGCCAGGAGGAACGCACGCAACGCGCGGAGCCGCGCGATGGACCGGGGCATCCCGGAGGCCTCGGCGACTGTCAGACCGACGGCGACGGTGTCCAACGCGGCGGTGAGATCCCCGGCGAGGTAGTGGCTGAACGAGGACACGTAGTGCTCGAAGCACATCAACGACGGCAGTTCGACCAGCGATCCGGCGCGGACGATGTCCTGTGCGCAGCCGCGAGCGAGCTGGACATCGCCGTTCAATGTGTAGAACGCGCTGAGGACCAGCTGGAAGTACTGGGCGTAGAAAGGGGATTCGTCGGCGCAGCCGCGGGCGTGCGCGACGGCTTGTTCACAGTGGTGCAGCGCGGGCGCGAACTCCTTGTCGATGACGAACCGGATCGCCTGCGCGAAGTGCGACACGGCCCGCATGGCCGCCGGATTGTCCTCGGAGGTCGTCTTCTTCAGCGCTTCGCTGAGGTCACGGGCCGCTTCGAGGCTGCCGTGCCGCAGGGTGTAGATGAACGTCTGGATGGCCAGTTCCGGCGAGTCCAGCGAGACCGCCCGCACCTTGGGCCACAGCTGCTCGTCGGCCATGGCCGAGTCCTGCCGCTCGGACTCGAGCATGGCCAGCCGGAACCGCAGGTTCACCAGTGGCGTCGCCAGTTCGTGCCGGTACGCGACCGCGATGCCCCGCTCCCAGCAGTCCGCGGCGCTGTCGAGGTCTCCGCCTGCCATGTGGGCACGCCCGATGCCGTCGAGCAACTCCGCCTGCTGCTGCGGCCCGGCGGTCTCCATGGCCGCGTTGAGGTAGCGGATCGCCTCGTCGGTCGCGCGCATCGCCAGCGCCCGCCAGCCCGCCTCGGCGAGCACAGCCGCCGCCCTGGCCGGGTCCGCCAGGTCGCCCGCCTCGCGGTAGTGCGGGGCGAGGGTGAGCACGTCACCAGGGCTGTCCTGCTCGACGGCGCTCAGCACGGCCGCGTGCAGTCTCCTGCGCTCACCGATGGTCATCTCGGCGTACGCGACCTCGGCGTACAGCGGATGCGCCACGCGGTAGGTCATCGTGCGGCCCAGGGGGCGTTCGTCCAGCAGCCCGTCGAGGACCAGGCGCCGCACCACGTCCGGCTCGTCGGCCACGCGGCTCAGCACCGACTCCGTCGCGGCCTCGCCCGCGACCGCCACGACCTCGATCAGCCTGCGTTCGGGCTCACCGAGGCGCCGCAGACGTCCGAGGACCACGTCCCGCACGATCGTGGGCACAGCCGCGTCGGTCTGCAGCCCGCCACGGACCAGCGCGGTGACGAACAGCGGGACCCCTTTGGCACGCCGGGTGACGTCCCGCAGGAACTCCGGGTGCGGTGGCTCGCCCAGCAGGGCCGCGGCGATGGCGGCCACGTCCTTGTCCGCCAACGGTCCGAGGTCCACCTCGGCACCGGCTCGGCGTGCGGTGACTGCGGCCTGGTCGAGCGACGGGTTGGCCTCCCCGGGCCGGTACGCGCCGAGGGCGAGCACACCGGTGGCGTTGCGGCCGAGGTAGTGCACGAGCTCGATGGTGCCGCGGTCGGCCCAGTGCAGGTCGTCGACGAAGAACACGGCGGGCGCGAGCCGTTCGGCCAGCCGCGTGACGGCCTCGAACATCTGCGTCCTGGCCAACGCGGTGTCCGTGGCCATGGCCGGGTCGAGCGGGTTTCCCAGCAGGGTGGCCAGGCCGTCCGAGTCGGTGAAAGCCGTGACGTGCGGCCGTACGGCCTGCACGATCGGCGCGTAGGCGAGCCCGGCGTGCAACGGGTGCGCCTGCCCGCGCAGGACGGTCACGCCGCGGTCGGCGGCCAGGTCCGTCAGGTGCCCGGCCAGCGCGGACTTGCCGATGCCCGCCTCGCCGCGGATGAGCACCATTCCAGCTGCGCCGTCCAGCGCCCGCGTGAGCACCGCGAGCTCTTCCGCCCGCCCGAACACCTGGGATTTCATCAACCCCTGAGTTTACTCACGGCGTCGACGGAATTTCGGCGAGCAATAGTCCACTCCGGGGTTTTGGCGTGAAATATGTCGCTTTCCGAGGCATTCGGCCCCCTGCCGCGTGAACGGCGAGAACGTCGTCCAACGGAACCGGTGCGGTCAGCAGGACCGCGTCGGCGTCCGGCCGCGCCGGGCGTCCCGGCGGCAGCGGCCGCAGTGCCGGGCCGGCGGGATCCAGCCCCAACGCGCGCTCGATCATCAGCTGCTCGATCAGGCGGTGGTCGATGTCAAGGCCGTTGCGGGGCAACGTCACCCGCAGCGCGGCGTTGGTACCGACAACCGTGACCGTCCCCGGCGCCCGTGGCGCGTCCCCGGTGCCGGGCCGGACGTCCAGGCCGGTCTGCCGCCAGCGGGTGGCCAGCTCGTCCAAACCGAGCCCGGTGCCGGTGAGCACCCGGTGGATGGGGCCGATCCGCAGGTCCGGGCCCGCGGTGATCAGGGCGAGCAGCGACCCGCGCCCGGCCTGTGCCGCGGCGGCGACCCGGTGGTTGCCGTCGGCGACCATCAGCGACCGCGCGGCCGCGGCGGCGATCAGCTTGTCCTGCAGCTCTCCCTTGCCCACCAGCCACATCCGGCTCCGCCGACCGGTCGTGTCGGTCACGGACACGACCGGTTCGCCGACCTGCTCGACCGCGTCGGACAGCAACCTGGTGAACTGCTCGCCACCGTCGGTCGGCACGAGCATCGCCGCGCTCGTGGCACAGCCGAGGCCGCTGAGCACCGCGGCGCGTTCGGCGACGACGTCCGGGTAGACCTCCTCGGTGTGCCGCACGTAGGTCTGTCCGTCGGCGTTGACCGCCCCCGGATCGACCACGCACAGCAGCCCGAGCGCCGACCCATCCGGCCCGTCACCCCGCGACAGCCCGACAACGTTGTCGACCGGCTTGTAGTGGCTGGCCAGCAACTGGTTCAGCGCGGCGTGCGCGATCGGCAGCGCGGACAGGACATCCAACCTCTGTGCACGGGCGGCCGGGGTGCGGTGCGGGTGCTGCACGGCCAGGAGCGTGCCGTCCGCGGCGCCGGGCTGGGCGAGCGCGGCGACCACCTGGTCAGGCTCGGCGAACTCGTCGACGCTGGGACCGGGTACGGCGTCCTGCACCACCCAGCCACGCTGGATCGACGATATCCACGTGTCCACACTTACCGACGGTAGACCTCGGATGGGCGAGCGCGGCCACTCGACGGCTGTTTTCCCCAGAATCGCTCCGCCGCGATCGGGTGAATCCACATCTGAATTCGGCGGCTGCCAGAATCGCGGAGTGACGCTACTCGTACTTGGTGGACGCAGCGAGATCGGACTCGCGGTGGCGCGGCGCCTCGCGAAGGGGACGCGGATCGTGCTGGCCGCCCGGCGCAGTGACTCGCTGGACGCCGAGACCCGTCTCCTCCGCGAAGCCGGGGCCACCGCGGTCGAGTGTGTCGAGTTCGACGCCGACGAGGTGGACAAGCACGGCCCGTTCCTCGAAGACATGACCGACCGGTTCGGCCCCCTGACGACCGTGGTCGTCGCCTTCGGCATCCTCGGCTCCCAGGAGCGCGCGGCCGAGGACGCCGAGCACGCGCTCGCCATCGTGCACACCGACTACGTTGCGCACGTCAGTGTGCTGACCCACCTGGGCAAGCTGCTGCGGCGACAGGGCAGCGGGACGATCGTGGTGTTCTCCTCGATCGCCGGGGGACGGGTGCGCAAAGCCAACTACGTCTACGGGTCCACCAAGGCCGGGCTGGACGGGTTCGCCTCCGGCATGGCGGACGCGTTGCACGGCACCGGGGTGCGTGTCCTGACTGTCCGGCCGGGCTTCGTGATCGGCCGGATGGCAGCGGGAATGCCACCGGCGCCCTTCTCCAGCACGCCGGACCAGGTCGCCGACGCGACTGTGAAAGCGTTGCGCGGCAAGCGGGCCGACATCTGGGTACCCGGGATCCTGCGGTGGGTCAACGCGGTCTTCCGGCTGCTGCCGCGTGCGGTCTGGCGCCGGATGCCGCGTTGACCCACGCGGTCACACCACGTTGCGCTCGGTCCGCACCGCGTCGCCGGTGAACCGGGTGACGTCCAACGAGGACACGTCGACCACCGGCGCACGGCCGAGCACCAGGTCCCGCATCACCTCGCCGACCGCCGGTCCCTGCAGGAAGCCGTGGCCGGAGAACCCGGTGGCGTACAGGAACCGCGATACCGCACGGGATTCCCCGATGATCGCGTTGTGGTCGGGGGAGACCTCGTACAGACCGGCCCAGCCATGGGCGATTCCCACTTCGGTCAGCGAGGGCGCACGCCGCGCCGCCGCCGCGCCGAGCCGTTCCAGCCATTCGTCGGACATCCGGGTGTCGAAGCCGAACTCCTGCTCCGGATCGGACATCCCGATCAGCAGCCCCGGCCCTTCGGCGTGGAAGTAGAACGTGCTGCCGAAGTCGATCGTGAACGGCAGATCCGGTGGCACGGCAAGCGGTTGCGTGACACGGATCTGCCTGCGCAGCGGTTGGACCGGCAACGGGACACCGGCCATCTCGCCGATCGACGCCGACCACGCGCCCGCCGTGCACACCACTGTCGACGTGGCGACGAACTCCTGGTCGGTCCGCACGCCGAGGATCTCGCCGTCGTCGATGGCGATTCCTGTGACAGTGCGATGCTGCTGGATCCTCGCGCCGAGCCGTCGGGCCGCCGACGCGTAGCCCTGCACCACGGCCTCGGGCGTGCAGTGCCCGTCCCGCGGGGAGAAGGCCGCGCCCAGCAGGCCTTCGGCCGAGATGAACGGCGACAGCGCGCAGGCCTCGGCCACCGACAGCATCCGGCTCGGCACGCCGAGGGAGTTCTGCAGCACGACACCGGCCTCGAACGCGGCGAGGTCGTCCGGATCGTCCAGCAGGAACAGGTATCCGTTCTGGCGCAGGTCGATCTCGGCGCCCGGCCGGGTGCCGAACCGCTCGAACGCCTCAAGGCTGCGCAGCCCCAGCGCGACGTTCACCGGATCGGAGAACGTCGCCCGCACACCGCCCGCGGCGCGGCTGGTGCTGCCGGAGCCGAGCGTGTCACGCTCCAGCAGCACCACGTCCGCACCGGCCTCGGCGAGGTGGAACGCGGTGCTCACGCCGATCACGCCACCACCGATCACCACCACGTCCGTCATAGGCGGAAGTCCTCGTCCGGGACGATCTGTGCGACGTCCATCTGCGCCTTCTGCAGCTTGCCGGAGAAGTCCCAGTTCATCGACTGCCAGCGGGTGAACTGGTCGAGCACCCACACGCCGGACTGGCGGCTTCCGTTGCCGGACTTGCCGTTGCCGCCGAACGGCAGGTGCGCCTCCGCGCCGGACGTGGAGTTGTTCACGCTGACCATGCCTGCGCCGACGCCCTGACGGAAGCGGAAAGCGTTGGCCGGATCGGTGGTGTAGATCGACGCCGAGAGCCCGTAACCCGGCTTGTTCGCCAGCGTGATCGCCTCGTCGAGCGTGCGGTAGGTGGTGACGCCGACGATCGGACCGAACGTCTCCTCAAGGAAAACCCGGTCGTCCGGGCGGACGCCGTCCAGGATCACCGGGTGGTAGAACAGGCCCGTCGACGCGTCGCCCGCGAAGCCCTCACGCGGGTTGGCCGCGGTGATCCGGCCGGTGCCGGTCGAGCCGAGCACGGTGTGGTGCTCGCCGATCCAGCCGAGGTACTGCTCGTAGGAGTCGGCGAACTTCCGGTCGAGCAACGGTCCGAAAAGGACATCGCCGTCCGGGCGTCCCGCTGTCGCGGCGCGTGTCGCGGCGTCGAACCGGCGGACGAACTCGTCGTGCACGCTCTCGTGGACGATCACCGTGCCCAGTGAGGTACAACGCTGGCCTGCTGTGCCGAACCCGGAGAACAACGCGCCTTCCACGGCGAGGTCAAGGTCGGCGTCCTCGGTGACCACCATCGGGTTCTTGCCGCCGAGTTCCAGGCACGGCGACTGCAGGTGCCGCCCGCACAGTTCGCCGACCTTCGCGCCGACCGCGCTCGACCCGGTGAACCCGACCTTGTCGACCAGCCCGGCCCCCAGCGCGGACGCCAGACCGTCGAAAGTGGACTGACCGTCGGCCAGTACGAGGTTCAGCACACCGTCCGGCAGCCCGGCGTGCCAGATCAGGTCGGCGAACGCCTTCGCGCTCGCGGCGGCGTACTCGGCGGGCTTCCAGACCACGGCGTTGCCGCACAGCAGCGCGGGCACGAGGTACCAGGACGGCACGGCCACCGGGAAGTTGCCCGCGGTGATGATCGCGGCGACGCCAACCGGCACCCGGAAGGTGAACAACTGCTTGTCCGGCATCTCCGACGGCACGGTCTGGCCGTAGAGCCGCCGCCCCTCGCCGAGGAAGAAGTCACAGGTGTCGACGATCTCCTGCACCTCGCCGCGCGCCTCGGCGATCGGCTTGCCGATCTCCCGCGTGACGAGCTGGGCCAATGACTCCTTGTTGGCTGCGACCAGACGGCCGAGCGCGGCGACGAACTGGCCGCGCACCGGCGCCGGTACGGCGGCCCACTCGCGCTGCGCCCGCCTGCCGGATTCGGCGGCGGCCACCACGGCGTCCGGTCCGGCCAGCCGGACCGTCGCCACGACGTCGTCGAGATTGGACGGGTTGACCGACTGGTAGTCGGAGCCCGCTGACCAGGTTTTGCCTTCGATTGTCGTTTCGAGCACGAGGCTCACGTTAGGTGCGGCTGGGGAACTGCGGAAGCGTCAGCGTCGCGGCGGTGGTGGCGAGCCAGGTCAGCAGGTCGGTCAGCGGGATCTTCTCGTGCCACCGTTCGGCCGAGCCGCGCAGCACGAGTTCGGCCGGGCCGAGTTCGACACCGGTCAGCCGCAGACCGCGGGGCAGGTCCGGGAGTTCGACGACCGTCGGGCGCAGCCGTTCGACGCCGCGAAACCGCATGCTCCGCAGCTGCAGCACCTTCGGGCGCAGGTGCACGCCCTGCTCGGCGACGACGGGCTCGACCTCGATGTGGCCCCACGCTCGGCGCGGCGCCCAGCGCACCCGCATCACACTGTCCTCGCCGATGTCGACGACGAGGTCGGGCTGCGACTCGGCCACCTTCGCCCGGACGACCTCGGCCGACAGCGTGATCTCCACGTCGACGTCACCCGCCATCACACTGGGCGAGGGAAGCGACTGGAACCGCAGGTCACTGGCGACGATGGCGAGCTGCCGGACGGGCGTGCCCGGCCAGGCGACCTCCTTGGCGACGATCCGGACCCTCGGCACCTGGCCGAGAGCGAGACCGACCGGATCGACCTTGGTGTCGATCTCGACGGGGGTGAGCGTGACGTCGGCGTCGCCGACGCGCATGGTCAGTTCGCGGCCGACGACGCGGTCAGCCGCAGCACGGACAGCGGCCTGCAGCACTGCCGCCGGGCTGCCTGACACGAAGGCCTTCCCGGCGGCGAGCAGTCCTTCCAGCTCGCGCCACGGCCATGTCACCCGGCCGGTTCCTCGGGCTTGGTGTCCTTGTCCGGACGTCGGGCGACCGGCCGGATCCGGACCACGCCGGAGTCGAGGTCGAGCGGGCCGTGCTCGAACCGCTCGCCGTCGCCCTGGTCGTCCGAGCTCTCCTTGGTGAGCTTGGGGGCGCCGAAGAGTTCTCCGAACTGTGCCATTCCCCTACGGTAGCCCGATCCGGCCGAATCCGGGATTGCCGGGCGGCGCGCGGGGGTACCCCGGCCGGATGGAGGACGACAGGGACTTACTCGGCCAGGCCAGGGCCGGCGCGCGTGAGCTGGTGGCCGTGGCCAGGCAAGGGGACACAGCGGGAGTCTTCGACGTCCTGCGCAGGCTGACCGGCGACGACGGCATCGTCGGCTCGGACACACGGATGATCGTGGGCCAGCTCGTTTCCGCGTCGGCGCAGATGATGCTGATGCGGGTCGGCGAGCAGGCCGAGGACGTCACCTACGCCGTCGACCTGCGTGACGACGACGAGTTCGCCGTCCCGATCGACGAACTCGAACCGCCACTGCGCGCCACCGTCCGCGCACTGCTCGCCGAGTTGAACGGGCGGCCGGACGAGGCCGGTTTCCAGCTCGACCTGGCCCTGTACGAGCAGACCGTGCCGACGACGCTGGATGTCGTCGTGCACTCGCTGCTGTGGACCATCGGGTTGCTGGAGTGGTGCGAGGCGGAGCGGCAGACGCCGCCCGCGTGGCTCGACGTCGACCGTTCCGCGCGCTGAGGCGAGGGCGGCGTCATGCCGCCCTCGCCGAACCGCTACGAGACGTCAGTAAGGCTGCTGACCAGGGGAGCCGGGGCGGCCCCTGACCTTGCGGACCGCGTTCTCGATCTGGTGGTGGTACTTGCCCTTGGTCCGCCGGTCGACGAACTGGCCCGCCTTGTCGGCCATCCGCCCGACCTTCTCGGGGTTCTTCCTCGCGTACCGGCGGGCGGCCTCCGCCGCGCCGGCCAGCACGGTCAGCTTCCGGAAGAGTTTGGCCATGGTGAACCTTTCGCGAGGGGGAGTGCTTCTGACCTCTCAACGTCCGGGTACCCGGACCGGTTCCGTCCGAATCGTCCGTTCGGCCGTCATGATCGACCCGGTTGGCGCATCCCTCTTGCATGCGAAGGGTGACCGTTCGACACGCTCGGCGACTGAGACCGACTTCACACTGGGCAGAGACCACATCTGGCAGTCTGAATCCCGATGTCCGGTGTCCTTCGGCGGGAAGATCCGGAACAATGTCGCTGGCGAGCTCGGTGAGGCGAGGGGGAGGACCTGTGGGCGTGCTGGTTCGGTCAGGTGGCTGGAGAGGTGCCTTGGTGCGCAGGGTGGTCCTTGCCGCGTTGGGGACTTTGATCGCCGGTCTGCTGAGCGCGGTTCCCGCCTCAGGTGAGGAGGAGGCCGAACAGCCGACCACGGTCGCCGGTCTGCTCGGCTACTACAAGGACCTGAGCAACAAGGCCGAGCGCGTCAACGAGGACCTGTTGCGCATCCAGGAGGAGCTGGACGGCAAGCGGCTGCAGTCCAAGGACGCGGGCCAGCGCGCCGACTCGGCCCGTCGCCAGGCCGACGACTTCCGGGCCAGGGTGAACCAGGCCCAGCAGGACAAGTCCCGCGTCGACTCGATGCTCTCGCCCAAGGGCGACCTCAACGCGATGAACGCCTTCCTCACCGGCAGCAGCCGGGACGACGTGGTGAGCAGGATGCAGGCCGCCAGCATGGCCTCCCAGCTCAGCGGAACCGCGGCGGAGCAGGGCCGCAAGGCTGTCATCGAGGCGGAGCGTGCCGCGAAGGACGCGACGGCGGCGCAGAACGAGGTCCGCCGCTCCGAGGCCGCGTTGGAGGCGGGCGCGACGCAGGTGCAGCGCCGCCGCGACGAGCTGGCCAAGCAGATCGAGCAGGTCAAGGCCGTGATCGAGAAGCTCACGCCCGAGCAGAAGGCGTTGCTGACCGACAACGGCGACAGCCCGAACGGCGTGCCGATCCCGAACGGTGACGTCGGTTCGGTGCTCCGGTACGCCCTCGCGCAGATCGGCCGCCCGTACGTCTGGGGCGCCGTGGGGCCGAACTCGTTCGACTGCTCCGGCCTGATGCTGACCGCGTACCGCGTCGCCGGGGTGAACCTGCCACGCGTGTCCATCCAGCAGGCGACTGTCGGCCAGTCCATCCCGCGCAACGAGGTCCGCGCGGGCGACATGATCTTCTACTACAGCCCGGTGCACCACGTGGCGATGGCGATCGACGGCAACCGCGCCGTGCACGCGCCCAGCTCCGGCCAGAACGTCAAGATCGCCCCGATCGACTCGATCGGCCCGGTCACGGTCATCCGCCGCGTGATGAACTAAAGCCTCAGGCGGGCACTGTCGCGGTGATGAACGGGTCCGGGTCGGCCACGATGGCCCGGACCGCGGACGCCGCCGCGCCGCGCACCGCGGCCTCCGTCCCCAGTGTGGACGGCAGGATCCGGATCTGCGACCAGGTCGCGCTGACCACGCGCACGGTCAGTTCCTCCAGCAGCAGGTCGTGCAGCCACGGCTCCAGCCGGGCGTAGGTGCCGCCGAGCACGATCGTCGGCACGTCGAGCAGGTTGACCACAGTGGACAACGCGGTGCCCAGCCACCGCGCCACCGGCCTGGTCGCGGCGATCGCCTTGCGGTCGTTCTCCCGCAGGCGCTGGACCAGCGTGTCGACGTCCGTGACGCCCGCGTTGCGCAGGATCGTGTCCTGGCCCGCCATCGCCTCGAGGCAGCCGCGTGCGCCGCAGGAACACTGCGGCCCCTTGGAATCCACCGGCAGGTGGCCGATCTCGCCGCCGAAGCCGCGGACTCCCTCGAACAGCACGCCGTCCATCACGATGCCCGCGCCGATCCCGATCTCGCCGGACACGTGCACGAAGTCGCGCAGGTCGTCGTGGTCGCCGCCCCACATCTCGCCGAGCGCGGCGAAGTTGGCCTCGTTGCCGACCATGATCGCGGTGTCGCCGAGGTCGGCGCGGTCGCGCACCTCCGCCTGCACGTCCACGTCACGCCAGCCCAGATTCGGGGCGGTGCGCAGGAAACCCGTCGACGACTCGACCAGCCCTGGCACGGCGACGCCGATCCCGCCCACCCTCGTCGGCAGCTCCGCGACCGCGGCGCGGATCGCACGCGCCACCTTGGCCAGCACGCGGTTGGCCGGTTGTGCGCGGTTGTCGGCCGGGCGGATCCGTTGACTGGCGACGGAACCGGTCAAATCAACCAAACAGGTCGCGATGTAGTCGACGCCGATCTCCACGCCCAAACCGTGCGGACCGGCGGGGGACAGCGTCAACGCGGTGCCGCGCCTGCCAGGACCGTCGCGTCGTGCGGGTTCGCCGTCGACGACGAGGTCCGCGGTGATCGCCCGGTCGACGAGGCTGGACACGGTGGCCTTGGTCAGCCCGGTGCGCGCGGCGACGCCCGCGCGCGAGATACCAGGGGAATCGGCGATCGCGCCGAGCACGAGCGCTGAGTTGTGCCGCCGGACGGTGTGCTGTCCGGCTGGCTTCGGCTGTGTCACCCCGCCATGCTAGCGATGGGGCACGCGAACGAGCGGTTGCCTCACCACTGTGTCACGGATAAGTTTAGGCATCGAACTATTGATGTGATCGAGCTCGGGAGGCACCGTGTCAGACCTGCCCACGCGTGCGGACAAGTTCACCTTCGGCCTGTGGACCGTGGGGTGGCGGGCGGTCGACCCGTTCGGTGCGGCGACCAGGCCCGCGCTCGACCCGGTCGAAGCCGTGCACCGGCTGGCCGAACTGGGCGCGTACGGCGTGACGTTCCACGACGACGACCTGGTCCCGTTCGGCGCCGACGACACTGAGCGTGACCGGCAGATCGACCGGTTCAAGCAGGCACTGCGGGAAACCGGGCTCGTCGTGCCGATGGCCACCACGAACCTGTTCACCCATCCGGTGTTCCGCGACGGTGGCCTGACGAGCAACGACCGCTCGGTCCGCCGGTACGCGCTGCGCAAGGTCATGCGCAACATGGATCTGGCCGCGGAACTCGGCGCGCACACCTACGTGCTGTGGGGCGGCCGTGAGGGATCGGAGACCGACGCGGCCAAAGACGTCGCGGCGGCGTTGGACCGCTACCGCGAGGGCATCGACACGCTCGCCCAGTACTCCATCGACCGGGGTTACGGGCTGAAGCTGGCTTTGGAGCCCAAGCCGAACGAGCCGCGCGGCGACATCTTCCTGCCCACCATCGGGCACGCGCTGGCGTTCATCTCCACCTTGCAACACCACGAGATGGTCGGCCTCAACCCGGAGGTCGGGCACGAGCAGATGGCCGGGCTGAACTTCGTGCACGGCATCGGCCAGGCGCTGTGGCAGGGCAAGCTGTTCCACATCGACCTCAACGGCCAGAAAGGCCCCCGCTACGACCAGGACCTGATCTTCGGCCACGGCGACCTGCTGTCCGCGTTCTTCCTCGTCGACCTGCTCGAGCACGGCGGCTACGAAGGCCCCCGGCATTTCGACTACAAGCCGTTGCGCACCGAGGACAGCGACGGCGTGTGGGCGAGCGCCGCCGCCAACATGCGCAGCTACCTGCTCTTGCGTGAGCGTGCCCGTGCCTTCCGCGCCGACCCCGAGGTCCAGGACGCACTGGTGGCCTCCCGCGTCCCTGAATTGTCAGTACCGACGCTGTCACCCGGCGAGACTCCCGCGGACCTGCGGGCGGACACGTCGGCGTTCGAGGACTTCGACCCGGACAAGGCCGCCGAGCGCGGGTACGGCTTCGTCCGCCTGTCGCAACTTGCGTTGGAGCACGTGCTCGGCGCCCGCTGAACACGACGCGCCAGCAAACCCCCAGCTCAGCCCTCGTGAGTGGTTAGGCCGGTTCTAACTCGCCTAAACACTCACGAGGCTGAGCTGGGGGTTTGTCCGTCAGCGCTTCAGCTCGGCGACCGCCGAGACCAGTCTGTCTACATCGGACTCGTTGGTGTACGGCCCGATCCCGGCTCGGACCGCGCCCTCGTCGCCGATGCCCAGCCAGCGTGCGCACTCCAACGCGTAGAACGTCCCCGCTGGCGCGTTCACCCCGCGTGCGGCGAGCTCGCGGTAGATCTCGGCGGGAGCGACACCGTCCACTGTGAACAGGGCGGTCGGTGTCCTCTCGCGGTTCGGCGAGCCGTACAGCCTGGCCACATCGGACAGGCCCGCCTCCAGTTGCTTGCGCATCGCGCTCTCGTGCTGTTCCAACGCGTGCATCGACTGGGCGAGGCGGGTCCGCCGGGGCCCGGTACCGGACGTGAGGTCGGCGAGGAAGTCGACGGCCGCGGTGGTCCCGGCCAGCAGTTCGTACGGCAGGGTGCCGTATTCGAACCGTTCGGGCACGGCATTGCTCGATGGCAACAGCTTGTCGGGCCGCAACGACTCCAGCAAAGCGGGTCGTGCGGCGACGACTCCCAAGTGCGGACCTAGGAACTTGTACGGCGAACAGGCGTAGAAGTCCGCGCCCATCGCCTCCACGTCCACCCACGCGTGTGGCGTGAGGTGCACGCCGTCGACATACACCAGCGCGCCAGCCTCGTGGGCCTGCGGCGTGATCCTGGCGATGGATGGCCGTGTTCCCAGGAGGTTCGACGCTGCGGTGACCGCGACCAACCGGGTCCGCTCGGTGAGCAGACTGGTGATCGCCGAGACGGGCAGCTCACCGGTCGTCCGGTCGAACTCCGCCCAGCGGACACGCACGTCGTTGGCCTCGGCGGCCTGCACCCACGGGCGGATGTTGGCGTCGTGGTCCAGTCTGGTGACGATCACCTCGTCGCCCGGCTTCCACTGTTTGGCCAGGGTGCGGGACATGTCGTAGGTCAGCTGGGTCATGCTGCGGCCGAAGATCACGCCCGTCGGCTGCGCGCCGAGCAGGTCGGCCACGGCCTGCCGCGCCGTGGCCACGACGTACTCCGCTCTCAGTTCGGACGCGGTGACCGAGCCGCGGTTGGAGATCCCCGACCGCATGGTGCCCGCGACGGCGTCGGCGACCACACCGGGGACCTGCGAACCGCCAGGCCCGTCGAAGTGGGCGACGCCCTCCTGTAACGCTGGGAATTGCGCACGTACAGCCGCTACGTCGAATGCCACACCCGCGACACTACCCGCGCGCAGGAGGCGATCACCGTGGTTTGAGCAGGCCTATCTGCCAGGCATCGAGGTAGCGCGACCGGAAGCCCGCCTCGCAGTAGGCGAGGTAGAAGTCCCACATCCGCCGGAACACCGGGTCGAAACCGGCCGCTGACACCTTGTCCCAGCCCGCGAGGAAACGCTCACGCCACTCGTGCAGCGTACGCGCGTAGTGCAGGCCGAGTTGACGCTGCGCGGTGACCTGCAGGCCCACACTGTCCACATTGTCCTGGATGGCAGGCACCGAGAGCAGTTGGCCGCCGGGGAAGACGTACTTGTGGATCCAGGTGTACGAGCGGCGCGTGGCCAGCATACGGTCGTGCGGCATGGTGATCGCCTGCAGCCCGACGCGCCCGCCCGGCCGAAGCACCCGGTTGATGGTCTGGAAGTAGGTCGGCCAGTACTCCTCACCGACCGCCTCGATCATCTCCACGGACACCACCGCGTCGTAGGAGCCCTGCGCGTCACGGTAGTCTCGCAATAGCACCTGGACCCGATCGGACACCCCGGCATCGGCGATCCTGCGCTCGGCCATTTCCTTCTGCTCACCGGAGATCGTCAACGTCGTCACCCGTGCGCCGCGCCGAGCCGCACGGATCGCCAGTGCGCCCCACCCGGTGCCGATCTCCAGCACATGCCTACCTTCGCGAACATCCGCGAGGTCCAGTATCCCGTCGATCTTGCGCAGCTGCGCGGCGTGCAGGTCGTCACCCGGCCCGAACCACGCGGACGAGTACGTCATCGACGGGTCGAGGAACACCTCGAACATGTCGTTGGACAGGTCGTAGTGCCGGTGGATGTTGCTGCGCGCACCGTCCACAGTGTTGCGTTCGTCGTCCGGCTGGGTCGCTTCGACCCAGCGCCGCAACACCTGCAGCGGCTTGGGGATCAGCACGGCCATCCGGCGCGCGAACGGGGTCAGCAGCCCGGCCGGGTCGGTGCTGGTCCAGTCGCCTGCCATGTAGGACTCGCCGAAGCCGATCTTGGCGTCGACACCGAGCCGGTGGAAGAAGTCGTCCGGCCGGACCAGGCGCATCACCGGACCGCCGAGGCCGATCCGTTCCCCGCCGGGGAACACGACGTGCACCGGCAGACGGCGGACAGCCTGGCGAAACAGCCGCTCGGCGACCCACGCCCGGACAGCGGACCGGGACGGTGTGGCCAAACCGGGTGAGATCTCAACGGCGGTAGTGGTCACTGGACACCTTCCTGGGGAACATGCGGCGGTCGACGGACAATCGGCACCCGGCGCAGCCACAAGGCGACGCCGTGCCGACGGATGAGCGCGCTGATCAGCCGCGTGATCAACGGGCGGTGCGCGACCGCGCGGACGATCTCCCGCGTGGTCGCTGGCCTGCGCACGCCACGCACCGTGGCGACCAACGGCGTCTGGCCGTGCTGGTTGAGCCGGATGGTCAACGCCAGCCGGTCGCCCGGTTCGGGCAGCCGCATCCGGTAGTCGCCGCCCATCTGCTGGAACGGCGACACGTAGAACTCCTTGGCAGTGGTGGCATTGCCGTCGGCGTCGGTGTCGAGCAGGTAGCAGTGCCGTTCGCCGTAGGTGTTGTGGACCTCGGCCACCACGCACTCCACCGAGCCATCCGGCCGGTGGCACCAGAACACGCTGATCGGGTTGAACACATGCCCGAGCACGCGGGCGTTGGTCAGCATCTGCACCTGCCCGCCGTCCAGGTCGATGCCGTAGCGGCCCAGCCAGGCGTCCAGGTTCGCCCTGATCGACCTGCGCGGATCCCCCAGGTGGTCACGGCTCTCGAACCGGGCGAACGGCCGCAGCCACCGCGGCAGCCGCGGCAGGTCGTCGAGGTCGACCAGCCACATGTAGACGCCGTGCCGGAACGCCCGCCGTGGCGGCGCCTGCCGGACGTGCTCGACCTCGGCTCGGTAGAGCGCGGTCACCAGGTCGCTCCCAGCGAGGTTGCCGCCCGCACCCCGGAGGCGCAGCCGTCCTCATGGAAGCCCCAACCGTGGTACGCACCCGCGAACGCGACCCTGCCGTCGTTGAGTTCCGGCAGACGGCGTTGCGCGGCAACGGAAGCAGGTGTGTACACCGGGTGCTCGTACACCATTTTGGCCAGTACCGTGTCCGGTCGGATCTGGTCGGCCGCGTTCAGCGTGACGACGTAGTCCACCGGCTCGGCCAGCCGCATCAACCGGTTCATGTGGTAGCTCACCAGCACTGGGCCGTCGTTCTCGTCGCAGGCTGTCTTGAGGTAGTTCCACGACGCCGCGGCTCCGGCGGTGACCGGCAGCAGCGACGCGTCGGTGTGCAGCCAGGTCTCGTTGCGCGAGTAGGTGAACGCCCCCAGTACCTCGCGTTGGGCGGCTGTCGGCTCGGAGAGCATCGCCAGCGCCTGATCGGGATGGGCGGCGATCACGACATGGTCGACGTGGTGCGCCTGCCCGCTGTCGTCCTGGATCTCCACCCCGTCGTCGCGGACCGAGACCGCGCGGACCGGCGTGCTCACGTGCACGGCGGACAGGTTCTTGGCCGCAAGCTCCACATAGGTCCGTGAACCGCCGACGACCGAACGCCACTGCGGCGAGCCTGTCACCGACAGCATGCCGTGGTTGGCCAGGAACGCGAACAGGTACCGCGCCGGGTACTCACGCGACACCCGGGGCCCTGCCGACCACACAGCGGAGACCACGGGCAGCACGAAATGCTGCACGAAGTACCTCGAATAGCCGCCGATGGTCAGGAAAGCCCCCAGCGTCACGTCGTCAAGGCTCTGATCTGCCAATATTCGATGGGCATGCCGGTGAAACCGGGTGACCTCGGCCAGCATCCCCAGATAGCGGGGCCGGAGGTTGGCCAGCCGGGGGAACAGGCCGGGCAGTCCCTTGGCGCCCGCGTACTCCAGCCCGCACCCGCCACATCGGACACTCATGGACATCTCGGTCGGCTGTGTGGCGACGCCCAGCTCGCCGAACAGTCGCAGCAGATTCGGGTATGTCCGGTCGTTGTGCACGATGAAGCCGGTGTCCACAGCGACCACGCCACCGTCCGGAGTGGGCACGTCATGCGTGTGCGCGTGCCCGCCGAGCCGGGGCTCGGACTCGAACAAGATCACTTCGTAACGACGTTGCAGCAGGTAGGCAGCCGTGAGCCCGGCGACACCCGCGCCGACGACAGCCACTCGGTTCCTTAGCACGTCGGTCATTCGGAGCGGGCCGCGTCCTGGTTTGCCGGGCGCACCAATCCCGGTCGTGGCCAGTGCCGAATCACTGGCAGACGAAAGGAGTAGCTGTGCGCGTGGCACCTGAGCTGGTGGGACTGGTCGAACGGCTGCTGGGAGCGAAGATCCCGGTCGGCGTGCTGGCGTGGGACGGCAGCAGGGCGGGCAGCCCGGACGGGCCGTGCGTCGTGCTCAACTCCCGGCGTGCGCTGCGTCACGTGCTGTGGCAGCCGGGCGAACTGGGGCTGGCGCGGGCGTACGTCACCGGCGATCTGGACGTCGACGGCGACCTCGCGGAGGGACTGAGCCGGTTCTGGCGGCTCGGGCGCACAATGAAGCCGTCGGCGAAGGACTGGGCCGAGATCGTGAAGCTGGCCGTCCGGCTCGGGGTGATCGGGCCACGGCCCAAGCCGCCGGTCGCGGAGGCCAGGCTGGGCGGCAGGCTGCACACCCGCAGCAGGGACCGGGCGGCGATCGCGCACCACTACGACCTGTCGAACGAGTTCTACCAACTGCTGCTCGACGAGAGCATGGCCTACTCGTCCGGGTACTGGACCAGCGGCGAGTCCTCACTGGCCGACGCGCAGACCGCCAAACTGGACCTGGTCTGCCGGAAGCTGGACCTGCGGCCGGGCATGCGGCTGCTGGACGTCGGCTGCGGCTGGGGCTCGCTGGTGGTCCACGCGGCCAGGCACTACGGTGTGCACGCCACCGGCATCACGCTGTCCGCGCAGCAGCGTGACCACGTGCTGAAGCGAGCCGAAGGCCTCCCCGTGGACGTCCGGCTGCAGGACTACCGCGAGCTGAGCGGCGAGTCGTTCGACGCGGTCGCGTCCATCGAGATGGGCGAGCACGTCGGCGAGGAGAACTACCCGACCTACGCGGCCACGCTGTACCGGATGCTGGCACCGGAGGGACGGCTCGTGCTCCAGCAGATGTCGCGCGGCGCGTTGGCGCCGGGCGGTGGGGCGTTCATCGAGACCTACATCGCGCCGGACATGACCATGCGGCCGATCGGCGCGACACTGAACCACCTGGCAGGCGCCGGGTTCGAGATCCGTGACGTGCACGCCCTGCGCGAGCACTACGTGACCACGTGCCACGCGTGGGCGGAGACCCTGGAGAAGCGCTGGGACGACGCGGTGGCGCTGGTCGGCCCGGAACAGGCCCGGATCTGGCGGCTGTACCTGGCGGGCGGGGCACTGGCGTTCGCCGAGAACAGGATGGGCGTCGACCAGATCGTGGCGGTGCGCACGACGGCCGATGGCCGCAGTGGCATGCCGTCAGTACGCGCACAGCTGACGAGCGTGGTGGACTGAGCAGATGTTCCTGTTGAACCTGGCGGTCAGCGCGGGTGCGGTAGCGGTGTTGCTGGGCGTGGTGTTCGCCATCTCGGCGCGTCGCGACCGGCACGACCTGATCGACACAGCATGGGGCCTTGGCTTCGCGGTGGTCGCCGCGGTCTCGTGGGCGCTCGCGTCCCAGCCGCACGCCCTGATCGCGGTGCTGACGATCGTGTGGGGTGTACGCCTCGGGGTCTACATCGGACTGCGCAACCGGGGCAAGCCGGAGGACCCGCGCTACGTGGCGATCCGCCAACGGGCGAAGGGAAATCCGAACCTGAACCTGGCTGTGAAGGTGTACCTGCTGCAGGGCGTGATCCTGCTGTTCGTGTCCCTGCCGGTGCAGGTGGCGCAGTACATCCCGGCGCCGCCGGTCTGGCTCGTGGTGCTCGGCGTGCTGGTGTGGGTGGTCGGGTTCGGTTTCGAGACGATCGGGGACTGGCAGCTGTCCCGGTTCAAGGCGGACCCGGCGAACAAGGGCAAGCTGATGACGACCGGCTTGTGGCGCTACACAAGGCATCCCAACTACTTCGGTGACGCGGCTGTCTGGTGTGGACTGTATCTGTTGGCCTGCGGGAGCTGGGCAGGCGCGGCCACAGTGCTGTCACCGGTGGTGATGACGTTGCTGCTGACCAACGGTTCGGGAAAACCGTTGACCGAGAAGCACATGCGCAAGTCCCGGCCGGACTACGCGGAGTACGCGGACCGGACGAGTGGCTTCTTCCCGTTGCCGCCCAAGCGGGCCTAGGAATCGTCGCGTTCGGAAAGGTAGGCGTCGGCCCGCTTGATCAGGTCGAGCCGACGGTCCCCGAGCCGTGCGCGGGTCTGCTCGATCATCTCGTCGATGGTCGGTACCGACGGCGGGATCCGGCGACCGCTCTCGACCATCCGTAGCCAGGCGTCGAGCACGACCTCGGGGAACGACGCGAGGGCGATGTTCAGATTCCACTGGTCCGCCAGCAGAGCGAGGAGTTCATCATCGTCGTCGCGTCCGGTGCCCAGCTGGGCGCACACCAGACGCCAGAAGGTCGGATCTTCGGCAATCCAGCTGTAACCGGCCAGTTCACCGAGGTCGAAGAACTCGTGCCGTGCGTGAACAGCGCCGAGCACCACTCGGTCGATCAGGCCGCGTCCTTCGGCGAGGGTGTAGAAGTACCCGAGTGCCTGCAGCAACTCGCGCTGGACGCTACGATCCATGTACCCGGTCCTGAAGAGCTCGACCAGCGCCTCGACGTGGGTCACGGCTCGGCCACTGCCACTCACCACCGTCATGACGCCGTCACTGTGGCCGATGTGGAACGGTCGGAGGGCGTTCAGCTTGAGGTCCTCGTCCGCGTCGCAGAGGAAATGGACTTCTCGCGCGAGAACCGACGGGTCCATGAAGATGAACTGGCCGGTCTCCGCGCCGCGATCCTGCCACCACTCGACATCGAGCGACGGTGGCTGCGCGAGATACGGTGTGGTCAGGCTCAGCGAGATGTCGCGGTCCCCGCCGTCCCAGGTCCTGTGCAGAGCGAAGACATCGACGAAGGCCCGCCAGTCCTCGGGCGTCAGCAGGGCCTTCCACAGTCTCGTGTACTTGTTCCATGCCCTGACAACACTGCCCGTCTGGCCGCACAACTCGCTCACCCGTACGAAGCCTCGCAACGCTGTCGCCAGGATCAGCAAGTTGGCACGGTAGACAGCGAAGCGTTCGGATATCGACAACGCCGCCGGAGCGTATTCCGTGTAGCGCGGCCGTGGGGGAGCGTGCTCGGCGGCGCGGAACAGGTCGACTGTCAGGCTGCCGAGTGACGAGCCACGGGAGATCTCGCCGAGGAACGTGACGATCGATGTGCGCTTCGACAGCGGCACGAAAGACAGCAGTGCGTACAGTTCGCTGTCGTCGACAGCCGATGACCGGCGGCTCAGCAGTCGGTTCGGCAGGTCCGACAGCACGTTCCAGACGTGTCGGGCGACCAGGTACTCGCCGAAGGTCGCGTGCAGGAACTCGTAGGTGTACAACGCTTGCGTGTCACGAGTGGCCCGGGATCGCTGCACGAAGAAGAACCGGCCCAACGCGATCGCGCTCGCATTGAGCGGCGAGCGGATGCCCGCCACCCGAGCGGGAGTGTCCTGGAATACCGTGAGGTCCTTGTCCAGGTCAGCTTCCGTCACCCATTGGCTGCCACGGTTGAACATCGCGAACGCGACAATGGACAGTCGTTCCAGCTCGTCCTCGATCGACTGCGCCAGTTCGGCCTCCGTCCGGTGACCGCCTTCCTTGGTCACCTCGCGCTCGGCGAACCGGGTCAGCAGCTGTTCGTAGAGTTCGGTCTCGTCGATCTGGGCACCGGCTCGGCGCAGCGGGTTGCCGTCCGCGTCGTACAGGGCGAGCATCAGCAACAGCAGGGGATGTGCGGACAGCTCCGGATACCGCTGCACGGCCGCCAGTTCGAGCGGCTCCAGGTCGTTGGCCGCGAAGTGCTCGGCGTTGCTTCGCTGCCAGATTTCCAGCCACTGCTGCTTCTGCTCGTCGGTGAACTCGGTCAGCCGCAGGACCACGCTCTCGGCGGGCAGTGTCGCCCGGTTGGCCACGCTGATCCTGCTGGTCACCACGAAGGCGACGGGACGCTGCACATCCAGCCGGTCACGCTGGAACCGCGCGATCCTGGTCAGGTAGTCGGTCTGCGTGACACCAGTCGCCTGCAGCAGTTCGTCGAAGCCGTCCAGCAGGACCACCGGCAGCGCCTGCGGTGCCGAGCGGACCAGCGACGGCCAGCTGACGTCCTCCTTCAACGCCTGCTTGATGGCGTGCTCGATCTGGTCCAGCACGTCCGCGTCGGCGGGCGCGTCGCGCAACTCCACGCGGACGACGAGGAAGTCGCTGGTGGGCAACCGGGCCGCGAGCACCTTGGTGAGCAGGGACTTGCCGGATCCCGGGTCGCCGAGCACGAGCAGTGGCGCGGCCCACGCGGCGGGGGAGGTCAGGTAGCCGGTGACGAACCGGTACATGTCCGAACGCACCAGCCGGTCGTCCCACCACGTCTTCTGGGCGACGAACGCGGTCGAGCCACTGTCGCTGATCTGGAAGAACGGGTCGATGTAGCTGTCCTTCAACAGCGGGATCGTCAACCCGCCCGGCGCGTCGTCCGAGTTGAGGATCGGGTGGTTCAGCGCGGCCTGGTAGCTTAGTGAGAGTTCATGGCGCTGGGCGGTGGGGGTGTCGCCGAACGACAGTGCTTCCAGCGAGTCCGACAAGCGCTGCAACGCCACGCCCAGTGTTTCCCGGGTGGCTTGGGCATCCAGCCTGGCGATCCAGAAACCGACCTCGGGACAGTCCGTCGCGAGCCGCCGTAACAGTTCCTCATATCGCCGGACGGCCCGCGCGGAAAGGCCCGCTTTCAGTTTTTCCACGTGCCGTGTTCGCTCGGTTTCGGTCCACGCGTCCCAGATCGCGAGGCCTTCGATCAGGTTGCCCAATCCCAGCCCGAGATTCCCGTACCAGGCGGTGAGCAACGCCAGGAAGTCCTCATACGGCTGCTCCGGCGTCAACAATGGCAGGACGGCGTCATGAATGGTCGTGACGGTGTTCGACTGCAGCGCGAGCTGGCGTTGTTTCGTCAGATCGAGTGACTTCGCGGTGAGCGGGACGTCCAGCTCGTCCAAAGCCTCGAAGAACGCCACGACCACGATCACTGAATGGGCCGCGTGCAGGCGCTGGGTCCGGTCCGCCCGGCTTTCGGCACGTCGAGAGGAAACCGAGGCCACCAGGTCCTTCGACAGCCGGATGAATTCGCCTTTGGCGTCGAACCAGCCCAACAGGTCGAGCACCGACAGCACCGAGCCGCCGAGCAACGCGGTGCCGAGAATGCTGTCCAGAGCCCTGACGGCCTTGGAATCGTTACCGCCAAGCAGTTTCACGGCGTCCGCGTAGGTGAACGTGGCCATCCGGCAATCATGCCGAACGCCCCCGGGATTCAGTTCCCGGGGGCGTGGCGTGTGCTGGTTGTCAGCCGCCGCTGCGGCGGCTGGAGAAGTTGCGGTGCGACGGCGTGGCCTGGCTGCGCATGTTCTGCACCTTGCCGTGCGTCTTGGCCTGCGGCTTCAACGCCCGCCGTTCGGCGCGGCTGAGCTTCGGCTCGTCCTCGGCCGCCTCGCGCGGCTCGAGCGGCTTCATGAACGACAGGCCCTCAGCGGCCGTCTCGTCCGTGGTCTTCTTGCCGTTTTTCTTCGAGTTCGCAGCCATGTGGAACCTCCTGGAAGGGTGAATGGGGGGAGCGCCGTGTGGCGGGACGACAGCCTGCGACGGCGGGATTACTCAACCTGATTGCGCAGCGCGCGCGGAGGTTCTCAGATGCCCATGGCAAGACCATAGCAGCGCCCTGCGCGGGGCGCACCCGGATTAGCCCACTGGGATGGCTATGGCCGTGATCACCAGGCCGTCGCCGACGATCCACCGGCCGGTGAACCCGTCGACCTGCTCACCGGCGATGACCGGCCCCGGTACCAGCAGCTTGGCCTCGAACGTGCCGTCCTGCGCCAAGGTGATCGACGCCTCCTCGAAGCCCAGCCACTTGTGCGTCAGCGGGTACCAGGCCTTGTACACCGTCTCCTTGGCGCAGAACAGCATCCGATCCCAGTGCACGGTGCTGTCCGCCGTGCTCAGCTCGGCGAGCCTGACCTTCTCCTCGTCACGGGAGATCACGCCGAGCACGCCCTCGGGCAGCGGCCCGTGTGGCTCGGCGTCGATGCCGAGCGTGTGGATGTCGCTTGCGTGCGCGACCACAGCCGCCCGATAACCCGCGCAGTGCGTCATGCTGCCCACGACACCGTCGGGCCAGCGGGGCGCGCCGCGTTCGCCGGTCAACAGCGGCGCCGCGGGGATGCCCAGTTCGGCGAACGCCTGCCGAGCGCAGTGGCGGACCGTCGCGTACTCGCGGCGCCGCTTGTCCACGGCCTTGCTGACGTGCTCCGCCTCCTCGGGGAACATCGTCGACTCCGGCGCGTCGGTGACCGTGTCCCGGCTGGCCACCCCCGCGGGCATCAGTTTCTCGATCACGGCGCCACCCGCACCGGCAGGACGGGCTTGAGCAGCTTCTCCGGCAGACCACGCGGCTTCCACTCCCGTGGGTAGCCCAGCGAGACCTCCTCGAACGGCACGCCGTCGTACACCGTGTGCCGGGGGATGTGCAGGTGGCCGTACACGACGGTCGCGGTGTTGAAGCGGGTGTGCCAGTCGGCCGACAGCTCCGTGCCGCACCACTGCGCGAAATCCGGGTAACGCAGGACGTTCGTCGGCTGCCGGACCAGTGGCCAGTGGTTGACCAGCACCAGCGGCACGTCCGGGTCGCACGCCGCGAGCCTGCGCTCGGTCTCCTCGACGCGGGCACGGCACCAGTCGTCGATCGCCGGGTACGGGTCGGGGTGCAGGAAGTACTCGTCGGTGCAGACGATCCCGGCCTCCTGGGCCTTGGCCAGCGACTGTTCCTTGGTGTGCACGCCCGGCACACGGAAGCTGTAGTCGTAGAGCGCGAACAGCGGCGCGATCCGGACCGGCCCGCCGTCGCCCGTCCACACCGGGTACTCGTCCTCGGGGGTGAGCACGCCCAGCCTGCGGCACATCTGCACCAGGTGCTCGTAGCGCGGCACGCCACGCAGCTGCACCGGGTCCTTCGAGGTGGTCCACAGCTCGTGGTTGCCCGGCACCCAGATGACCGTGTCGAATCGGGACTTGAGCAGGCCGAGCGCCCACTCGATGTCGGGGGCGGTCTCGGCGACGTCGCCCGCGACGATCAGCCAGTCACCGGGGTTGTCGGGCCGCAGGCCCTCGACGATCGGTCGGTTGTCCGCATGGCCGACGTGCAGGTCGCTGATGGCCAGCAGTTGTGGTGTCGCGCTCACGTGTTCGAGCTTAGCGAGGCCGATCGGATCCTTTCGGTGTGACGCCCACCTCTGGTAGACGTCGACACGACGTCCAATGCCGCCGCCACCGACACGGATGCGAGGAACAGTCGATGGCGCTCCAACGGCGGAAATTCCTGGTAGGAGGCACTGCCGCGGCTCTGTACGCGGCCACGGCGGGCCAGGCGCGGGCAGCGACTCCGCAGGTGTGGGACGAGTTCGTGGCCAATCCGTTCGACCACCCCCAGATTCCCAACGTGGCCTACGCGGGCTACCGGATGGGGGAACGGCCGCCCGCGCGGCCCGCGCGGACGAACGTCCTGCGCTACGGTGCCAAGCCCGATGGGTCGGCGGATGCCTCGGCGGCGATCAACCGCGCGATCGAGGACGTGGGACGCGCTGGTGGCGGCGTCGTGTTCGTCCCCGAGGGCACGTTCCGGATCGACGACATCATCGAGATCGGTTACGACAACGTCGTGTTGCGTGGCGCGGGCAGCGGCCGGACCACGCTGTACGCCACGCGCTCGCTCGAACAGATCGTCGGCATCAACCGCAGCCGCTACGGCAGTGAGAACTCGGCGTGGAGCTGGAGCGGCGGGCTGGTGTGGGTGTGCCACCGCGACCGCCGCCGTCCGCTGGTCGACGCGATCAAGGCGCGCCGGTGGCCGATGGAGGGCTGGATCGGCAACGAAGGCGCCGACAGCAGCGTGATCACCACGGTCACAGGTGCCGCGCCGCGTGGCTCGTTCACGGTCACGGTGGCCGACGGCAGCGGCCTGCGGCCGGGACAACGGGTGTTGCTGCAGGTCGACGACGACCCGGCGCACGGCCTGCTCAAACACCTGTGCGGGGACATTCCGGGCACCGCGTCCTACACCTGGACCGACAAGACGAAGCTGCTGTCGTACAAACCGTTCCAGTGGCCCGTCCGTGTCGTTGCCGTCAACGGCACGCGCGTCACGCTGGCCCAGCCGTTGCCGGTGGAGCTGCGGCCGGAGTGGAACAGCCGACTGACCACAAGTGCGCCCGCGATCACCGGGGCGGGTGTCGAAGGCCTGACCATCCGGATGGTCAAGACCGTGCGCCCGGCCCACCTGCAGGACAAGGGCCACAACGGGCTGGTGTTCCAGTGCGCGTGGGACTGCTGGGCCGACGATGTGTCCGTTGTGGACAGCGACAACGGGTTCCTGCTGGTCTCGGCCAAGGGCGTGACCCTGTCCAGGACGCGGGTGAGCGGCCGGGGGCAGCACCATTCCTACGCGTGCCGTGAGCAGTCACACGACAACCTGGTCGAGGACTTCGCCATCGGCCGGTTCACCGAGCCGCCGACACCCGGCTCCGGCCACCACGGGATCAACGTGGAAGGCCTGTCGTGTGGGAACGTCTGGTCGCGCGGCCGGATGGATGCGGGGACGTTCGACACCCATCGTGGGTTGCCTTTCGGCAACGTACGAACCGAGATCGTGATCCTCAACGACGGCGCGCACGGCGGCAGCGCCGACGCGGGTCCGTTGTACGGTGCGCGATTCGCGCATTGGAACATCACGGTGACCAACGAGCGTGCCGGATGCGTCAAGATCGACACCGTCGCCCCGTGCAGCGCGACCGTTGGCATATCAACGGTTCGCGAATTCGGTCAGACCGACCGGCCGGACTTCGCCGGGCCGCTGCGGTCCAAGCTGGAGAGCTACGGCAGCACCGCCGTCACGCCTGGCAACCTCCACCGCGCGCAGCGCGCTTTGCGGGATTTCGCCCAGCCGATGTGATGGACGGCGCGAAAAATTGGTCTAAAAAGATCAATGCATCGGTTGTGCCGGACACCGGGATGCGAGTACCTCTATGGGTAGATGCTTGTTGCTACAGCTGGGAGATCCGGCATGATCACCGGTTCGGACCGCCAATCGTGGCGGTTGGTCAGTGTGCCCGCGCTCGTCGCGGCCGTCCTGCTCGCGGTACTGGCCGGTCTGCTGTGGTTACTCGGCATGCCCGATGCTTCTCTACTGTGGACGGTCGCGGCCGCGGCCGGGATGGCCCCGCTGGGTGTGTGGGCGATCGAGGACCTGGTGACCGAGCGCCGGGTGGGCGGCGCGCTGTTGACGCTCCCGGTGGTCGCGGGCGCGTTGGTCGCGGGCGTGCACGAAGTCGGTGCGGCGGCGGGGATGCTGGCGTGTGGACTGCGTGGCGCCGAGGCGCTGGTGCGTGGGCGCGCCCGCCGCGAGGTCGCGCTGCTGGCCCGTGCCGCGGGCGAGACCAGGATCCACACAGGTGACCGTGTCACGGTCGGGACCGGCGAGATCGTCCCGGTGGACGGCAGGCTGCTGTGTGACGCGGTGCTCGACGAGTCGCCGCTGTCCGGCGATCCGGTCCGAGTGCGCCGCAAGGAAGGCGAACCGGTCCGCAGTGGCGTGGTCAACGCGGGCGACCCGGTCGAGTTGGTCGCGACCGTGCCGGACACCGAGGGAACGTGGGCGGCGATGTCGCGTCTGGCCCACCGCGCGGTCACCGACGGAGCGGCTCCGCTGCGCCGGGCCAACCGTGCCGCGCTGGTGTACGCGCCACTGGCGGCCGTGGCCGGTGTCGTCGTGTGGCTGGTGACGGGAAATCCGCTGGCCGGGTTCGGTGTGCTCGCGGTCGCCGCGTCCGCTCCGGTGCTGCTCGCCGTGCCGTTGTCGCTGACAGCGGGGCTGAACAGGGCCGCACGGCACGGCGTGGTGATCGGCGACGCCGGTGTCCTCGAACGGATGGCACGTACGCGAATCGGCGTGGTCGACGCCTCCGGCGTGATGTATTCCGGGGCCCTGTCGGTGACGGAGGTCGTCGCCGCGCCGGGCTGGCTGACCAACGATGTGCTCGCGTGCGCGTCGTCAGCGCACCGGACGCGGCCGGACGCGTTCGCCGGGGCGGTCGCCCGCGCAGGGAAAGCCGCGGGCATCGGCGGCGGTGCGCGCGGTGGCACGGTGACGTTCGCCGAGCAACAGCCCGACGGCTCGCTGGACTGGGTCAAGGTCGCGCTGGCTCGTGCGAGCCTGGACAACGCGAGTGTCGCGTGGGTGGCGCTCGACGGTCAGCCCATCGGCGCGCTGCTGGTCCGTGACGAGGTCCGCCCGGACGCGGCCCAGTCGTTGCGTGCCCTGCGACGTGCCGGGATGCGCAGGCTCGTGCTGGTGACCGGGGAGAACCTGAACGACCCTGAGGACGTCGGCGTCGTGCTGGGCGTCGACGAGTTGTGGACCAGGTGTGGCACGGCGGACAAGGTCGAGCGTGTCCGTGAGGAACGCCGTCACGGCCTCACGCTCATGGTCGGTGACGATCCCGCTGTCGGTGCGGCCGACGTCGGTGTCGCGTTGAGTGGTCGCGGCGCGTGTGTGGCGGACGTGGTCATCGCGGACGGCCAGGTGGAGCGTCTCGCCGGGGCGCTGCGGACAGCGCGCCGGACCAGGTGGATCGGTGTGCTCGCCACGGTGTGCGGGCTGGCGGTCGTCGCGACCGGGATGGCCGCGGCGACGCTGGGCTGGCTGGCGCCGATGCTCGCGGTGCTGGTCAGGGCAGGGATCGACGGCCTGGTCATGGTCGCGGCGCTGCAGCCGTTGCGGCCGGGGCGGCCGTCGGTGCGGCCGCGGATGCCCGAGCCCGACCACCTCAGCCAGGTCCGCAGTGCCGTGCGCCAGGCCGCGAACGAACTGTCGACCGGGTTCACGCCTCAGGCGCAGCAGTCCGTGCTGCGGGCGTACCACCTGATGGCCGACCACGTGGTGCCCGCGCAGCGCACTGGCGAGATCGAACGCCAGGTCCGCAGGCTCGGCACGCATCTGACAGCGCCGAACGCCCAGGTGGACGACCTGCGCGCGACCATGTACGGGCTCAACGCCGTGCTGAACGAGCGGCCGAGCATGCCCAAAAGGGAACGAGCGACTCACTTCACACTCTGAAAGTTTGCAGCCTCTGAAAGTTCCTCGGTACCGTATGTGGCATGACCGAGGGGCAGCCGTTGGGCCTGCGTGAGCGCAAGAAGCTCGAGACACGGGCCAGGCTGGTGAAGATCGCCATCCGACTGGCGGCCGAGCGTGGCCTGGAGAACGTCACCGTCGACGACATCGCGGCTGAGGCCGGGGTGTCCGGGCGGACGTTCTTCAACTACTTCCCGTCCAAGGAAGACGCGATCCTGCATCCCGACCCCGACCCGGTCGCGCAGACGCGCGCGGTCGCGCGTGATCTGCTCGCCGCGCCTGCCGACCTGAGCCCGATGCGGGCGGTGAGCCTGTCGTTGCGGCCCTACGTCGACCGGATCGACGAGGAACGCGACGAGTGGCTGACCCGGATCTCGGTCATCAAGGGCGACCCGGCGCTGCTGGTGAAGATGTTCGCGACGCAGGCGGAGACCGAGGGCATCCTGATCGACGCGATCGCGCAGCGCACCGGCCTCGACGCGACCACCGACCTGTATCCGCTGTTGCTCTTCAAAGTCATCGGTGGGGCCATGCAGGCCGCCACCCAACGCTGGCACGAGCTGGGGGGCTCGGTCCGGCTGACCGAACTGTTGGACGCGGCGCTCGACACGATCGCCGCGGGATTGCCCGTGCCCACCGGCACGGCCCACTCCGAGGGGGAGAAATGACAGTCACGGCAGACCCGCCTCCGGGCGTGAACCTCAGCAAACGGGAGGTCGTCCAGGCGTTGTCCGGCCTGATGATGGGCCTGTTCTTCGCCATCCTCGCGTCGACCGTCGTGGCCAACGCACTGCCGCGGATCGTCGCCGACCTCGGCGGCTCGCAGTCGTCCTACACCTGGGTGGTCACCACCGAGCTGCTCGCGATGACCGCGACCGTGCCGCTGTGGGGCAAGCTGTCCGACCTGTACAACAAGAAGCTGCTGATCCAGCTGTCGCTGGCGATGTTCGTGGTCGGTTCGTTGGTGGCCGGGTTCTCGCAGGACATCGGCACGCTGATCGCCAGCCGGATCGTGCAGGGCGTCGGTGCCGGTGGTCTGACCGCGCTGGTCTCGGTCGCGATGGCGGCCATGGTGTCGCCGCGGGAACTGGGTCGTTACATGGGTGTCTTCGGCGCGGTGTTCGCGGTCGGCACGGTCGCGGGCCCGCTGCTCGGCGGTGTCATGGTGGACACCTCGTGGCTGGGCTGGCGCTGGTGCTTCTTCCTCGGCGTGCCGTTCACCCTGGGAGCGATCGTGCTGCTGCAGCGGACGCTGCGGCTGCCGACGGTCAAGCGGGAGGGCGTGAAGATCGACTACCTCGGCGCGTTCCTGATCATGCTGGGCGTGTCCACGCTGCTGGTGTGGACCACGCTGGCCGGTCACCAGTTCGACTGGCTGTCCGGGTGGACGTTCCTCCTGGTCGGTGGCGGCGTCGTGGTGCTCGCGCTGGCACTGTGGGTCGAGTCGCGGGTGGCCGAGCCGATCGTGCCGCTGAGCATCTTCCGCAACCGCACGGTCGCGCTCACCACGATCGTCAGCTTCCTCGTCGGTGTCGCCATGTTCGGCGGCACGGTGTTCCTGTCCCAGTACTTCCAGCTGTCGCTGGGCAAGTCGCCGACCGTGGCCGGTCTGATGGGCCTGCCGCTGATCTTCGGCCTGCTGGTCTCGTCGACCGTGTCCGGCCAGATGATCAGCCGGACGGGCAAGTGGAAGGGCCACCTGATCGTCGGCGGTGTGCTGATGGTCGCCGGGTTCGCCCTGCTGGCCACGATCGACCGCGGCACCAACATCGTGCTGCTCAGCAGCTACATGGTGGTGCTCGGTATCGGCGTCGGCATGCTGATGCAGAACCTGGTGCTGGTCGCGCAGAACGACGTGCCCGCACACGACCTGGGCTCGGCCACCTCCGTGCTGACGTTCTTCCGCAGCCTCGGCGGCACGATCGGTGTCAGCGTGCTGGGTGCCGTGCTGGCCAACCGGGTGACCAGTGAGATCACGGCGCACCTCGGCCCGTTGCCGAGCGGCTCGTCCTCGTCCGCGGTGCCGGACCTGAACCTGCTGCCGCCCGCGACCGCCACCGTGTTCCGTGAGGCGTACGGCGTCGCGACCAGCGAGATCTTCCTCTACTGCCTGCCGTTCGCCGCGGTCGCGGTCGCGGTGGTCTTCTTCCTCCGGCACATCCCGCTCAAGACCCAGACCGGCGCCGAGCGGCTGGCCCAGGAGTCCGCGGAAGCGGCTGCCAAGAACTAGCTGGTCAAGCCTCGTGAGTGTTTTCGCCGGTTCTAACCGGCCAAAACACTCACGAGGGCGGCCCAGTAGGGTCTTGGGTGTGATCCCGGTTGTTCTTCTCACCGGCTTTCTCGGTTCCGGCAAGACGACGCTGCTCAACCACCTGCTCCGCTCCGCGCGCGGCACCAGGATCGGCGTGATCGTCAACGACTTCGGCCAGATCAACGTCGACGCGATGGCCGTCGCCGGTCAGGTCGACTCGATGATCTCGCTGGGTAACGGCTGCCTGTGCTGCGTGGCCGACACGTCCGACATCGACGAGATGCTCGGCAGGCTCGCCGGGGCCAAGCTGGACGTGATCGTCATCGAGGCCAGCGGGCTGGCCGACCCGCAGTCCATGGTCCGCAAACTGCTGGCCAGCACGGACACCCGCGTGCGCTACGGCGGGCTGGTCACGGTCCTGGACGCGGTGGAGTTCGGCCGCACGCACGCCGAGCACCCGGAGCTGGCCAAGGCGTTGAAGATCGCGGACCTGCTCGTGCTGAACAAGACCGACCGGGTGGAATCCACCGCCGAGCTCGTCGAGATAGTGCGTTCCCACAACGGCGAGGCGCCGATCGTGCCCGTGACGCACGGCCGCGTCGACCCCGAGCTGCTGTTCGACCTTGCCCCGGAGCTGCCGGTGGCCCGCCAGTTGACGTTCGACGACCTGGTTGACCACTCCCACCACGCGCACGCGGTGTACGACACGATCACGTTCACCTCGACCGAGCCCATGCACCCGGTCCTGCTGATGGACTTCATGGACAACCGACCGGCCGGGCTGTACCGCGTGAAGGGCTACATCTACTTCGGGCTGCCCGGCCACACCGACCGGTTCGGCGTCCAGACCGTCGGCAACTACCTGCGTTTCCACCGCTCGCCGTGGCCGCGCGGCAGCGAACCGGAGACCCAGCTGGTGCTGATCGGCAAGGACATCGACCCGACCACGGCCGACTGGCTGGAAGCCTGCCAGCAGACCGGGCCGGTCGACGTCGACGACATGCTCTGGGTGACCCGGTACCTCGACTCAGTCGACGCCCTGCATGAGCCGCCGCAGCAGGGGCCGCAGTCCGATCAGGACGAGGCCTAGCACGATCGCCGCGCCGCCGAGGATGCCGAAGTACGCGGGTTCGTTGTCGGCCGAGTAATACCCGGCCAGTTCACCGGCCGCGGACGATCCGCCCGCGAGCGACAGGAAGAACAGGGCCACCATCTGCGCCTGGAAGGCCTTGGGCGCGAGTTTCGTGCTCACCGAAAGCCCGACCGGCGACAGACACATTTCCGCGATCGCGAAGACAATGAGAACCAATATGAGGTAAAGCGGGTTCACCACCTTGCCGACACCGGCCTGGACAACCGCGATCATGAGCAGGAACGCGATACCCATTCCGATCACACCGAGCGAGAACTTCACCGGTGTTCCCGGCTGCCGCCGACCGAGTTTCGTCCAGAGAAACGCGAACAGCGGGGCGAGCACGATCACCGCGGCCGGTTCGACCGAGTTGAACGCCTCCGGTGTGATGTGGAATCCGAGCGCGTCCAGATCAACCCGGGTGTCGGCGAAGATCGGCAGCACGGTGAACTGCTGCTGGAACAGTGACCAGAAACCGAAACTGATGACGAACAACGGGATGAACGCGTAGACGCGGCTGCGTTCGACCGGCGTGATCTTCCGGCTGGTCAGGATGATCACGAAATAGGCGACGGCAACCACGAGCACGGTCCACGTGACGATCTTCGCCAGGTTGTCCGGCCGGATCACGCCGAAGACCACGAGCAGCACGAGGACGACGACGGCGGCCGCGATGATCGCGAACGTCCGGGTCCTGGCCGTGCCGGTCAGCGGGTTGGGTACCGCCCTTGCCTGGTCGCCGAGGTTGCTGCGGTTGATCCAGTACTGGGTCAGGCCGAGCGCCATACCGACGGCGGCCGCGCCGAAGCCGACGTGGAAGCCCCAGGTGCCGCGCAGGTAGCCGGTGACGATCGGGCCGAGCGTCCCACCGATGTTGATTCCCATGTAGAACAGCGAGAACCCGGCGTCTCTGCGGGTGTCGCCCTCGGGGTACAGGGTGCCGACCAGTGCCGTCACGTTCGACTTCAGCCCGCCGGTGCCGAGGATCACCAGGACCAGGCCGATCGCCACACCGGCGAGGCCGGGAATCACGGCCAGGACGACGTGGCCGAGCATGATGAACAGCGCGCCGTAGAACACAGTGCGTTCCGCGCCGAGCAACCGGTCCGCGACCCAGGCACCGCCGACTGAGGCCAGGTAGGCCAGGCCGCCGTAGGCGCCGACGATGCCCGCGCCGGTGGCCTTGGGCAGGCCAAGGCCACCGTCGGTGACGCTGTAGTACAGGTAGAACGCAAGGATCGCCTGCATTCCGTAGAAGGAGAACCGTTCCCACAGCTCGGTGCCGGACAGGTTCGCCAGCGCGCGGGGATGTCCGAAGAATCCGCGCTGGGGGGTTTCCGAAAACGCCGTTGTCACGTTTCGGCACCTTACGCCGGATGGTCCAGTGCTGTTCAACCGCCTAAGGTAGGTGATCACGGGGTACCTGAAGCTGAGCTGCGGGTTTGTGATAACCCTTTCGTGTGGCTACCTCTGAGCCGTTCCGGGGCGCAGTACTGGAAGCGGTCCTCGAACGGATCACCTACGCCAACGAGGACACCGGGTACACCGTCGCCCGCGTCGACACGGGCCGTGGCGGGGATCTGGTCACGGTGGTCGGCGCACTGCTCGGCGCCCAGCCGGGGGAGTCCATCCGGATGCACGGCCGCTGGGGCTCGCATCCCCAGTACGGCAAGCAGTTCCACGTCGAGGACTACACGACCGTCCTGCCCGCCACCGTCCAGGGCATCCGGCGCTACCTGGGATCCGGCCTGATCAAAGGGATCGGGCCGCGGCTGGCGGACCGGATCGTCGAGCACTTCGGGGTGGACGCGCTCGAGGTGATCGAGCAGCAGCCGGAGCGGCTGATCGAGGTTCCCAAACTCGGACCCAAGCGCACCAAGCTGATCGCCGCCGCGTGGGAGGAGCAGAAGGCGATCAAGGAGGTGATGGTCTTCCTGCAGGGCGTCGGCGTCTCGACCTCCCTCGCGGTCCGGATCTACAAGCAGTACGACGACAAGTCGATCGACGTGGTGCGCACCGAGCCCTACCGGCTGGCCTCGGACGTGTGGGGGATCGGGTTCCGCACCGCCGACACCATCGCCAAGGCGGTCGGCATCCCGCACGACAGTCCACAACGGATCAAGGCGGGACTGCAGTTCACGCTCTCGGAGTCGACCGGCGACGGCCACTGCTACCTGCCGGAGCAGCGGCTGATCGCGGACGCGGTGAAGATCCTCCAGGTGGACACCGGGGCGGTGATCGAATGCCTCGCCGAGCTCGTCGACGAGGAAGGTGTGGTGCGCGAGCTGGTGCCGGGCGAGGACGCCGAGGTCGACGAGGTCGCGATCTACCTGGTTCCGTTCCACCGCGCCGAGATCTCACTGGCGGGCCAGCTGACCAGGCTGCTGGGGTCCGAAGAGGACAGGATGGCCGCGTTCGCCGGTGTCGACTGGGAACGGGCGCTCGCGTGGCTGCACAAGCGCACCGGCGCGCAGTTGGCGCCCGAGCAGGAGCAGGCCGTCCGACTGGCGTTGACCAGCAAGGTGGCGGTGCTGACCGGCGGCCCGGGTTGCGGGAAGAGCTTCACTGTGCGATCCATTGTGGAGCTGGCGGCCGCGAAACAGGCACGGGTCGTGCTGGCGGCTCCCACCGGTCGCGCCGCCAAGCGGCTGAGCGAGCTGACCGGCCACGAGGCCAGCACCGTGCACCGGTTGCTCGAGCTCAGGCCCGGTGGCGACGCTGCCTACGACAAGGACCGGCCACTGGAGGCGGACCTCGTGGTCGTCGACGAGGCGTCCATGGTGGATCTCCTGCTGGCGAACAAACTGGTCAAGGCCCTCGCGCCGGGAACGCACCTGCTGCTGGTCGGTGACGTCGACCAGTTGCCGTCGGTCGGTGCGGGCGAGGTGCTGCGCGACCTGCTCAGCCTGGACACCCCGATCCCGCACGTCCGGCTGACGCACATCTTCCGGCAGGCCCAGCAGTCCGGAGTGGTCACCAACGCGCACCGGATCAACGCGGGGGAGCACCCGCACACCAAGGGACTCGACGACTTCTTCCTGTTCTCGGTCGACGACGTCGAGCAGACCGGACTGCTCACAGTGGACATCGTGGCCTCGCGCATCCCGCGCAAGTTCGGGATCGACCCGCGGCGCGACATCCAGGTCCTCGTGCCGACCCACCGCGGCCCGGCAGGCGCCGCCGCGCTGAACTCCCTGCTGCAGGAGGCGTTGACGCCGTCCAAACCGAACCTGCCGGAACGGCGGTTCGGTGGCAGGGTGTTCCGCGTCGGCGACAAGGTGACCCAGATCCGCAACAACTACGACAAGGGCGCCAACGGCGTTTTCAACGGAACCATGGGCGTGGTGACAGCGCTTGACGTCGAGGAGCAGGTGCTCACCGTGCGTACCGACGAGGACGAGGAGGTCGGCTACGAGTTCAGCGAACTCGACGAGCTGACCCACGCGTACGCTGTGACTATTCATCGCTCGCAAGGCAGCGAGTACCCGTGCGTGGTCGTCCCGATCACCACAAGTGCGTGGATGATGTTGCAGCGCAATCTGCTGTACACGGCCGTGACCAGGGCGAAGAAACTCGTGGTCCTCGTCGGCTCGGCCAGGGCGATCGGGCAGGCGGTGCGCACCGCGAGCACCGGTCGCAGGTACACCGCCCTTGACCACCGTCTTCGCGCGTGATGTTGTAGCCTGCACTCAGTTCGGGTTGGTTTGGGTTGGTGAGGTGCTTTGTGATCTCTGGCAAAGTGTTGCGGTTCGACGACGTTCGGGGCTACGGGTTCATCGCCCCCGACGACGGCGGCGAGGACGTCTTCATGCACGCCAACGACCTGCGTGACGAGAAGTTCCTCTTCACGCCCGGCACAGCGGTGGAGTTCGACGTCGTCGAGGGCGACCGGGGACTGAAGGCGTCGTCGGTCAAGATCGTCGACCGCGGCCAGGCCCGCACGGCGTCCAGCCAGGACGACGACGTGATGTGCGACGTGCTGTCACCGAGGGAACTGATGCAGGAACTGACCGAGGCGCTGCTGGAAGCGGCCCCGACCCTCACCGCGGCCCAGATCATCCAGGTACGCCAGCGCATCGCGAAACTCGCCCACGCACACGGCTGGCTGGAAAGCTAGTCCGCGTCTCAGTGCGCGAGTAGCACCAGCACCAGTCCGATCGTGGCCGGGACTGTCTGCACGAACAGAATCCGTTTGCTCGCGGTGGCGGCGCCGTAGAGGCCCGCGATCATCACGCAGATCAGGAAGAAGACCGCGAACTGGTAGCCGGTGGTGCCACCGGCGATCAGCGCCCACACCAGACCGGCGGCGAGGAAACCGTTGTACAGCCCCTGGTTCGCGCCGAGGACCGCGGTCTGTTCGGCGAACTCCGCCGTGAGTCCGAATGCCTTGCGGCCACGCGGAGTCGTCCACAGGAACATCTCCAGCACCAGGATGTACGCGTGGATCGCGGCGACGACGCCGATCACGATGTTCGCTGCCACCTGCATCGGGTGCGCCTCCCGAAGTCGGACTCAGCGGAGTGAACCTCCGATTCCGGCGAATCCTACCCGCCGTCATCCAAGCCCAGCCGTGCGCTCACGGAGCGTGACCAGGCTGCGCTGCATCAGGATCGTGTCCACCCATCGGCCCTGTTTGTGTCCCACATTGCTCAGTTTGCCGGCGACCTCGAAGCCCGCGGCACGGTGCAGGGCTGTTGAGGCAAGGTCGCCCGAGTCCGTGATGACGGCGATCACCTGGTGGACCCCGGCGTCGGCGCACCGTGTGAGGAGATCGTCGAGCAGGCGACGACCGTAACCGCGACCGGTCTCGTCGGGGTGTAGGTAGATCGAGACTTCAACTGTGTGCCGGTAGGCCGGTTTCGGCCGCCACCAGGCGGCGTAGGCGAAGCCGCGGACCGCGCCGTCGTGCACGAGCACGAGGAAAGGCAACCCGGCGGCCGCCGCCGACCAGATCCGCCTGCCCCACACGTGCGCAGGTAGCGGCGTCGTCTCGAACGTGACGACGGTGTTCGTGGCGTAGTGCGCGAAGATCGCCGCGATCTCCCGCGCATCCTGAGCGGTCCGGCCACGCGTGGCGGATTCCTCTATAGTGTTCACTCTAGTTATTATAGAGGAATGATTGAGATCTCGGACCTCGGCAACCACCTCCATGCCCTTCGTCTCGAACGCGGACTCGCGCTCAGCGAGCTCGCGCGTGCGACGAATGTCAGCGTCAGCATGCTCTCGGCCATCGAACGGGGCCAGAAAGCACCGACCATCGTGGTGCTCTCCCGGATCGCCGACGGCCTCCAGTTGCCGCTGACCCAACTGCTCACCGGACTCGACGCCGACCGGGTCATCGTGCGCCGGGCCCGCGACCAGGACACCATCGCCGAGCCCGGCGGGTGGCACCGGACCGTTCTCAGCCCGGTCGTCCCAGGCGTCAACTTCGAATGGATCCGCACCACGTTGCCACCACACTGCGACCCCGGCGACTATCCCGCCTACGCGCCCGGTTCCCATGAGTACATCGCTGTGCTCGCAGGGACTCTGTGGGTCAGGACCGGCGACACCAGCCACACCCTCTCGGCCGGTGACTCCCTCTACTTCCCCGCCGACTGCACACATGGATACGAGAACCAGTCCGACGAGCCCTGCACCTACTACGTCGCCGCCCTCATCATGCGTCCCCGCACCCCGCGAGGCACACCGTCACAGACCGGTGCTTGACTTCAAGTTCACTTGAAGGTGCACCTTCGATGTATGGAGACCAGGCTTGCCGGACTCTTCCGGCGGATGACAGGCGACGAGAAACACGAATGGGCTGCCGCGTCGACCCTTGACGTCCTGTGGGTGCTCTACGACCGGGTGCTCGACGTGTCGCCCGACCGGCTGGACGACCCGGACCGCGACCGGTTTCTGCTGTCCAAAGGGCACGGTCCGATGGCGTACTACGCCGTGCTCGCCGCGAAGGGGTTCATCACCGACGACGTGCTCGACCAGTGGACCGAGTTCGGGTCGCCGCTCGGGCAGCATCCGGACCGGACGCTGGTTGCCGGTGTCGAGATCGGCAGCGGTTCGCTCGGCCACGGCCTCGCGCTGGGCGTGGGGACCGCGTTCGGCCTTCGCGCGCAGGGCAGGACCGCGCGGGTGGTGGTCCTGGTCGGCGACGGTGAACTGGACGAGGGCAGCAACCACGAGGCCATCGCCGTGGCGGGACGCCACAACCTCGACAGGCTGACTGTGGTGGCGATCGACAACGGTTCGTCGAGTCACGGCTGGCCCGGCGGGATCGCCAAGCGGTTCGCCGCCGAGGGCTGGCGCACGGCCACCGTCGACGGACGCGATCACGAAGCCCTGTACGCAGCACTGACCGTCGAACCCGACGGCAGGCCGACCGCCATCGTGGCGATTGTGGGGAGTGGGGAATGAAAGAAGGGGACACCGGCCAGGACGCCGCCATGCGCGTGGTGTTCGTGCAGGCGCTCAACAAGGCGCTCGCTCAGGACGCCCGGCTCGCGGTGGTCACGGCGGACATCTCGGCCGCCGCCTTCGACCAGGCACGCGAGCTGTATCCCGACCGCGTGGTCAACGTCGGCATCCGGGAGCAGGCGATGATCGGCGTCGCGGGCGGACTGGCCCTGACCGGTCTGCGACCGGTCGTGCACAGCTATGCGCCGTTCCTGATCGAGCGGCCCTACGAGCAGATCAAGCTCGACCTCGGCCACCAGGACGTCGGCGCGGTCCTGGTGAGCATCGGCGGTTCGTACGACGACCCGGTGTGGGGCAGGACCCACCAGTCGCCTGCCGATGTCGCGTTGATCGACTCCCTTCCCGGGTGGACAGTGCACGTCCCCGGGCACGCGGCGGAGGTAGAGCCGCTACTGGCCGAGGCGCTCGCCGGGGACGATCGTGTCTACCTGCGACTGTCCACACGGTCCAACAAGACTCCGTTCGGTCCGTCGGACGGGTTCACGGTCGTGCGGACCGGGACCAGGGGTGTCGTTCTCGCGGTCGGACCGGCGCTGGACCAGGTGCTGGCCGGGGTGTCCGGAATGGACGTCACAGTGCTGTACGCGACC
Organism: Kibdelosporangium sp. MJ126-NF4; assembly: GCF_000826545.1. Next base: position 81,984 of record NZ_CDME01000010.1, read on the forward strand.
ACGATCCGGCCGTTCGACCACGCGGGTTTGCTGGCGGCGGTCAGGTCGGCGACGCCGAACGTCGTGCTCGTCGAGCCGTACCTCCGCGGTACGTCCGCGCACGAGGTCGCGTTGGCGCTCGCAGACGTGCCGCACCGGCAGGTGGCGCTGGGCGTCGACAGGCACGAGGAAGTCCGTGCGTATGGCACCGCCGAGGATCACGACCGGGTGCACGGGCTCGACCCGGCCGGGATAGCGAACGCGGTCAGTGCGTTCCTGCGTGAACCTTCGCCCGCAAGGTCCTGACAGGGGAGTGTCCGTAGGTCCTGCGGTACAGGCCAGCGAACCGGCTGAGGTGGGCGAAGCCCCAGCGGCCCGCGACATCGGCGACGGTGCCATCGGCGCGTCCGGCGGCGATGTCGAGCAGGTCCTGGTGTGCGCGCTTGAGCCGTAATCGTTGCAGGTACTCGAGCGGGCTCATGCCCAGGTAGGCGCGGAACTGACGTTGCAGCGACCGGACGCTCGTCCGTGCTGCGGCGGCGATGTCGGCGATGGTCAGCGGGTCGCGGGCGTGGTCGGCGCAGAACGCGATCGCGCGGCGCACCGGTTCGGGCAGCACACCTGGGCTGAGCATGTGCACGAAGTAGACGTCGAAACGGTGTTCCCCAGTCAATGCGTTCCCCCTGCGGCATCGGGGAACAGTCAGGACTGAAACATCCCATGGTAGGTTGACAACTGTTCCCCATTGGTCTTTGCCCTGATGGTCGCCAATCGCGTTTTCACGCTGGCAACAGCTTGGTTTCAGCGGCGACCTACGCCCTATGCTGGCGAGATGGGCCAATTCCTGGTGAATCCCCCACAGTGCAACCATGTGCTCTATATCGACGACCGCCGTCGGTATGCGACGTTGCACCTCAGCCTCGAGTGCGGCCGGGCTGGCGTGACGTCGCACGACACCGACTATCGACATTGTGCGAAGACGCTCGACGACTGGTTACGCACCAACCCGGAGAAGGTCCTCACCGAACTCCTCGTGTCAACAAGCCGGGTACATAGCGGCTGGCTGGATCCGGTCGTGTCAGTCCTTGGCGAGCACCGAACGGACGTACAACGACTGGGGCTCGGCGCCCTCACTTTTCCGGACTTCGGCCGCGGTGACTACGTTCCAGAGGACCGGTCGCGCGACGGTTCCTCATGGCGCCTTTCGGTGACGCTGAACGAGGTGCTGGAAGCGGTGCCTTCGCTTGAGGAGTTAGTTGTGCAGGCGAACGACGTCGGCACGTATCGCAGCCTGGGCGAGGCCGACCAATTGCGTCGGCTGGTGGTGCGCGATAACGGGCTCAACCCCAAGGTGGTTGCCGAACTCGGGGCGGGATCGTTCCCGCGGCTCGAGGTGCTCGAGCTGTGGCTCGGTCGCTTCGAGTTCGGCTGGGATGGCTCGGCAGCGGATCTGGTGCCGCTGCTGAACAGTTCCGGACTCGGGAATCTGCGCCACCTGACACTGGTGAGCGACCTGACGGACGGCCTTGTGGACGTACTCGCTCGAAGCGCGCTCGTTTCCCGACTGGAGTCGCTGCGGCTGCCGTTTGGCGTTCTTGACGCCTCAGCGGCGACGCGGTTGCGTGATTTGTGGCCCGCGTTCGGCACTCTGCGTCGACTCGACCTCACCGGGAACGCCATTGCCGTCGACGCGGCTCGCGCGCTCCATGAGACCGCACCTGACGTCGTGGTTCTGGGGGACCAGCGGACCCGGATCGACTTCGAACCGTTCTTCGACCCGCCGATGGTTGGCTTCTTCGATACCTGGTGACCAGTGTTCCGACCTGACCTGTGGGAAGTCCCTCCCACAGGTCAGGTCGTGTGTCAGCAGGCGGTCTTGAGCCAGCTGCATTCGACCCGGTCGACCGGGTCGGACGCCGGAGCGAGGCGGGACATGCTCGCGCGGCCGGTCTCATCGGCGCGGTACTCGGCCAGCCGGACGGCGACAGCGTCCTCCACTCGACGGGCGGAAGTCAGGAAGTTGTTGCTCAGCAGGGAGAACACGAGGGCTTGGCCGTCGGCGGACGTCACATAGCCGGACAGCGCGCTGACGCCGGTCAGGCTTCCGGTCTTGGCGTGCACGTTGTTCGCGGCGGCTGTGGCCCGCATGCGGCTGCGCAGCGTTCCGCCCACCAGCCGGTCGGCGACCCCGGCGATCGGCAACGAGTTGTACCAGGTGGTGAACCACGGCTTGGTGCGGACCGCGCGCAGCAGCGCGGTCACCTGGTCGGCCGAGATCTGGTTCATCCGCGACAGGCCCGAGCCGTCAGCCAGGTACGTCGTGCCCGCGGGCACGCCCAGCCCGGTCAGCTTCTGGCCGACGACGGCCAGACCGGCATCCCAGGTCCCGACGCCGGAAACCGCCCGCCCCATGCTCTTCACCAGCACCTCGGCGTGCATGTTGTTGCTGAGCTTCATGAACGGCACCAGCAGTTGTGACAGCGGCATCGACTGGTTCTCGCCGACGACCCGGGCTTCGGACGGGGTGGCCACGCCTGTCTTCGTCTCGCCGTGGACCTGGACGCCCTTGCGTGCCAGTGCGTCACGGAACAAGCCCGCCGCCAGCCCGGTCGGCTCCTTGACCGTGCTGAACTCCGTGCTGTTCGGTCCGCCGCTGGGGATCCTGCCGCTCACCCTGATCACGTTCGTGCCGTGTTTGCGCTCCGCCACGATGGTGTTCGCTGTTCCCGGCGCGCCGGTGATGGTGGCGTTCTCGATGGTCACGTACTTGGTCGGCGGGTCTGTCCAGACGTTGGCCCATTTGCCGGGGGAGCCGGGCATCACCGTGACGATGATGGTGCCCGCGTCGTAGTCGGTGTCCGGGGCGACGGTGAGCGCCGACGTCTCGGCGTTGTAGTAGTAGGGCTCGTCGTCCCACGCCCAGCCCAGGCCGAGGCGGGCCGCGTCGAACCAGGTGTCGTCGGCGATCAGCTTGCCGCGCACGGTCTTCAGGCCGGTCGCGGCGACCTGGGCGGCCAGTGCGTCGTAGGTGGCCGCGAGCATGGTCGGGTCGCCTGTGCCGCGCAGGTAGAGGTCGCCGTACAGGGTCGATCCCCGTGTCCGGCCGTGGGTCAGCGCCGACGTGGTGAAGCGGTGGTCCGGGCCGAGCACGTCCAGCGCCACCGCGGAGGTGAAAAGCTTCAGGTTGGAGGCGGGCTGGTGACGGGTGTCGCCCTCGTTGCGGTACAGCACTTCGCCCGTGTCGGCCTTCTGGACCACCAGGCCGACGCTCGCGCCCCGCAGGCTGGGGTCCTTCACCAGCGTGTTCAGGTCGGCGGTGAGTTTGTTGTCCGCTTGCGCCGATCCCGACGCCGGTAAACCGGCGAGCAACACAGCGGCCATGGCCAGGCCACAGCCGACAAGTACCCGATTGCGCCTCATCGCGACTCCATCGGAAGCAGGAGAGTATCCGGTCGGGGAAAGCCTATCGGTCCGCAAAGTTGGTGAAAGATTACCGCAATTTTTTGACAGTCCGGCCGTGCGTTCTTGACATCGCCGGAGGACACCAGGTCACTGGGGTGATGTTCCGGTCTGCGGGTTGACGGCCGTCGCGGTCCGTGGCTAACCTCGAAACTGTTAGGAAAGTTCCCTAACAAATAAGTGACGTTCCGGCCACCACACAACCCGCCGCCGCCAGCGCCGGTCCTCGTCGACACCTGCCGAGTCGAGGAGTGCTTCGTGACCCGACCTGTCCTGCCGCGAGCGGTCGCCCTTGGTGCGGCGCTCGTCCTGCTGCTCCAGCCGGTTGTCGCCGCCAACGCGGCGGAAAACCTTCTGTCGCACGACAAACCGACAACCACGTCGTCGGTTGAGAACGCCAGCTTCGCGGGAAACTACGCAGTGGACGGTGACGCCACCACCCGGTGGGCGAGCGCCGAAGGCTCAGATCCGCAGTGGATCGCCGTCGACCTTGGTGGGGCCGCCACCGTCACCAAGGTGAAACTGGTGTGGGAGGCCGCTTACGCGACCGAGTACAAGATCCAGACCTCGGCCGACGGGGCCGCCTGGAAGGACGCCAAGTCCGTCACCGGGGGCAACGGGGCAATCGACGAGATCACCGGGCTGACCGCGAGTGGCCGTTATGTCCGTGTGTACGGCACTAAGCGCGCCACGGCGTACGGCTACTCACTGTTCGAACTGGAGGTGTACGGCACACGAACAGGCAGCGGTGACGTCGAGCCACCGTCCACACCGGCCAACCTCCGCGCCACCTCGTCCACAGCGGACACCGTCAGTCTCGCGTGGGACCCGGCCAGCGACAACGTGGCCGTAACCGGTTACGAGATCCTGCGCAACGGCAACGTGGTCGGCACCTCGGCCACCACGACCTTCACCGACACCAGCCTCGCGTCCGGCACCAGCTTCACCTACACAATTCGGGCACGGGACGCGGCGGGCAACCTGTCCCCGGCGAGCGCGCCGGTGCAGGGCACGACCCAGCCCGGCAGTTCGACCGGCACCGTGCTGGTGATCGCGGGTGACATCGCCAAGCCGCAGATTCCGTCCGAGCACAACAAGACCGCCCAGCTCGTCGAGGGCATCAAACCCAGCTATGTCCTCACGGTCGGTGACAACCAGTACGACGACGGCACCCTGGCCGAGTACAAGGCGTACTACGACAAGACCTGGGGCAAGTTCAAGAACATCACCAAACCCACGCCCGGCAACCACGAGTGGAACGACAACCTCAAGGGCTACAAGGCGTACTTCGGCAGCATCGCCACGCCGCAGGGCAAGCCGTACTACAGCTACGACATCGGGGACTTCCACTTCGTCGCGGTGGACTCCGATCCGGTGGCCAACGGCACCACGGGCGACCAGGTCACGTGGCTGCGCGACGACCTCGCCCGCAACCAGAAGGCCTGTGTCGTCGGATACTGGCACCACCCGAGGTGGAACTCCGGCAAGTACGGCGACGACAAGACCATCGCTCCGCTCTGGAACGAGTTCGTCAAGGCCCGCGCCGACATCGTCTTCAACGGCCACGACCACCACTACGAGCGGATGAAGCCGTTGAACTCCAGCGGCAGGGTCGACGAGGCGAACGGCGTGCGCGAGGCCATCGTCGGCATCGGCGGCGACAGCCTGTACACGCAGATCAACGAGCGTGAAGGCGTGGAGAAGTCCTTCGCCAAGCACGGCGTGATGAAGTTCGTGATCAACGGCAAGTCCTACTCCTGGGAGATCATCGGCACCGACGGCAAGGTCCTCGACAAGGCCGGCCCGTACAGCTGCCGCTGAGCGAAGGGAACAGGCGTGTACATCGCCTCTGCCAGGGAATCGGGGACCCGGCACGCCAGTTCCAGCGGCAGGATCGTCTCGGCCAACGTGATCGCGCTCGGCGCGGTCAGCCTGGCCACCGACATCTCCTCGGAGATGGTCACCGCGATCCTGCCGCTGTACCTGGTGCTCGGCCTGGGTTTCTCGCCATTGCAGTTCGGCATCCTCGACGGTCTGTACTCGGGGGTGACGGCGTTCGTGCGGGTCATCGGCGGCACCGTGGCCGACCGGTGGCAGCGCCGCAAGCTCGTGGCCGCGATCGGGTACGGCCTGTCGGCGGTGGCCAAGCTCGGCCTGATGGGCGCGAACGGTTCGGCGTCCACTTTGGGCGTCGTGCTCGCCGCGGACAGGACGGGCAAGGGTTTGCGGACGGCGCCGAGGGACGCGCTGATCTCGTTGAGCAGCTCGCCGGACACGGTCGGCCGCGCGTTCGGTGTGCACCGCGCCATGGACACGGTCGGCGCGCTGCTGGGCCCACTGGTCGCTTTTGTCCTGCTGTGGACGGTCGCGGGTGGCTACGACGTGGTGTTCGTCGTCAGCTTCTGCTTCGCCGTGTTCGGTGTGTTGTTGCTGGTGTTGTTCGTCAGTGACCACAGTGGACCTGTCAAGGAGGGCGTCTCGCTCAGGGCCGCGTTCGGCTTGCTGCGGGACAGCGCCTTCCGGCGGGTGTGCTGGTGGGCCGTGCTGCTCGGACTTGTCACGGTCGGTGACTCGTTCGTCTATCTGCTGCTGCAAAGCAGGTTGGACATCGAACCGGCGTACTTCGCCGTGCTTCCGCTCGGCACGGCGGCCGTCTACCTGACGCTGGCCGTCCCGGCGGGTCGGCTGGCGGACAAGGTCGGCAGGTGGAAGATGTTCCTCGCCGGACACGTCGCTTTGCTCGTCGCGTACGTCGCCCTTGTCGGCGCCGCCGACGGCGCGGTCCTGCTGTGCCTCACCTTGCTGGGGCATGGTGTTTTCTACGCGTTCACCGACGGGGTGCTGATGGCAGCGGCGGCTCCGCTGCTGCCGGAGCGGCTGCGCACGAGCGGTATGGCGCTGCTGCAGACAGGGCAGGCCGTGGCGAAGATGATCTCGGCGATCCTCTTCGGGTTGGCGTGGACGGTCTGGGGCATGCAGGCCGCTGTGATCACCGCGACCGTGGCGTTCGGACTCGTCGTCGCGCTCGCCCTGCTGCGGAGGCGCATATGAGAACGGGCAAAGTGGTGATCACGGCTGTCGCCGTGGTGGTGCTGGCCGCCGTCGCTTTCGTCTACATCAGACAGGCCAAGGCGAACGATCCGAGCAGCATGCCCGCTGATGTGTCGATCGCGGTCGACCCGGGGCCGGTCCGGCTGACCGACCCCGGCAGGCTGCTGTTCCGCAACGACGCACCCGGTCCTGATCACGGCAAGGTCGCGTCGGTGTCGTTGGCCGATCCGCAGGGCCCGCGCCGGATCGGCCAGGTGCGCTGCGACCGGTTCTTCACCAGCGCGGGCCGGGGGCTGTGCCTGGCCGACGCGCCAGGACCGTTGCCCAGCGCGACGCTCACGTTCACCGACGCGGACCTCGTCGGGCAGAAGACCGTGGACGTCGCCGGAATCCCCAACCGGGCCAAGCTTTCCGCGGACGGGACGGTGGCATCGTGGACCACGTTCGTGACCGGTGACTCGTACGCGAGGACCGGGGCGTTCTCCACCCGCACCGGGATCATGGCCGCCGACCAGCTCGACACCAACATCGAGGACATCCCGTTGCGGATGGGCGGACAGCCGCACCGGGCCGACGACGTCAACTTCTGGGGCGTCACGTTCGCGGCGGACGATCGGACGTTCTACGCGACGGTGGCCACCGGCGGCCGGACCCACCTGGTCAAAGCCGACCAGGACGGCTGGCAGGCCGAAACACTCAGGGAGAACGTGGAATGCCCGTCGCTGTCACCGGACGGCACCCGGATCGCGTTCAAGAAACGCGTCGCCCAGGACGGTGCCCGGCCGTGGCGGGAACACGTGCTCGACCTGCGGACCATGACCGAGACACCGCTGGCCGAGACCCGCAGTGTGGACGATCAGGTGGTGTGGCTCGATGATCGGACGATCGCGTACGCCCTGCCGGGACCGGAGATCTGGGCGGTCGCGGCCGACGGGTCGGGCACGCCCCGGTTGCTGGTCCGGCACGCCTCGTCGCCGTCGACCGGTTACCCGAGCGGGCCGAGCAGCCAGCTGCCCATGCCGTCGGGATCTTCGTCGAAGTAGAAGTCGTGGATCGCTGCGAGCAGGTCGTCGGTGGTGATGTACCCGTCACCATCGGCGTCCAGCCTGCGGTGGGCGTCGCGTGCGTCGGCCTCGGGTAAGCCCATCAGCGCCGCGGTCCAGCGAACGTGTTCGTCCGCGGACAGTTGCCCGTCGTTGTCGGTGTCGCAAACGGACATCAACGCTTCCAGGAACGGCCGGTACCCCTTCTCGAACGACTCCTCAGTGACGAGCAGGCCTTCGGCGAAGGCATGCTTGTACTCGTCGACGGTGATCGAACCGCAGTGTCGTACGTCCGCGGCGACGGCCAGGTGTTCCCACAGGCCGAGGCTGCATTCGACCAGCCGGGCACGGGCCGGTGAACCGGCCGGGTGTCGGAACTCGTCGGCCACCGCGGTCGCCGAACGCACGAAGTCCGAGCGGTCGATGCCGCCATCGCCGTCGTAGTCGAAAGTCTCGAACCGGCGCGCCAGTTTGCGGTCAAGGAACTCGGAGAAAGCCACGCCTGAGGATCGTGCCTTGACGACACCGCTGCGACAACCCCCGCTGCAGATCCGTTGTGCAACAGTGTGCTGTCGCGGTCCGGAAGCGCTTTCACACGCTACGTCAGCAGGCGCAGTCGTTCCCGGATGACCGGATGTGCGAACGGCTCACCGCGGGTGTACGGGCGGGTCGGTGCGTCCACCATGGACACGTTCCACGCGCCGTCGGAGATGTCGAACCGCTGCGCATGAGCCACCTTGTTCGTTTGATCGACTGGGGTGAGCGTGTCGATCAGAGCGAGGCGGTTCCAGCTGAAAAGAAAAAAGAAGCAAGGAAGAGAAAAGAAAAAGAAACCAAGGGGCAAGCCAGCTGGAAAAGGTGAACTGGCTGGTTCGTAACCAACGCAGGGTAACCAGCGCTGTGACTGTGAGCCGAGGCTGGGAGTTGCGCTCCGACGTAACCAACAGCGCTGACGTAATCAGAGGTAATCCGTTCAAGCCGGGCACGGCGGTGGGTGGCCCATGGGTGGGTGGAGCGTGGCTCACCATCCACATCCCGGAGCGGCGGGTTAGAACGGCGGGGCGTCGTGGGCCTGGGGTGTGGTGACGTGGGTTTGTTTGCTGGGGGTGGTGAAGATGAGGGTGCCGGGTTTGGGGTGTTCGAGTTGCCAGTTGGTGCGTTGTCGCATGAGGTTGTGGCGTTTGCAGAACATGGCCAGGTTGTCGTGGCTGGTGAGCCCGCCGTGGCTGTGGGGCTGGGAGTGGTCGGTTTCGCATCGCTGTGCCGGAACCGCGCAGCCGGGTTGGCGGCAGGTCCTGTCCCGTAGCTGGAGGTGTCGTCGCAATGCGGGTGAGGCGAATCGTTTCTGGCTGACTTCGAGGACTTGTCCGGTGGGGTCGGTGATGACTCGTCGCCAGGTGGCGTGGTGGGCGAGTTCGCGGGCGTATTCGGCGGTGATGGGTCCGTAGCCGCTGATTTCTCCGGGTTGGCGGTTGAGTCCCATCAGGGTGGTCATCGGTGCCAGTACATGCACCGCCGCGGCAGGCCGATCCACTGTCTTCCTGAAGGTGACCAGGTCCATGAACACATCCGCCCGCGCCTGCGCCCGACTCCGCCCCGGCTTGGAGCTGAGCTTGGCCAACAGATCCAGTTGGAAGTAGGCCTGTTCCGCCTCGTGTGGCTGCAGGGTGATCGTGATGGCGGAGGTGCCGTCGGGCTTGTGCCACTTGACGGCATCCCGCCCGCCCTTCTTCAACTGGCGCCGTTCTTCCTCACCGTCGGGGTCGGCCCAGATCAGTTCACGGCGGATGGCGTGCTTGAACCGGGTCAGGTTCTCGCACGTCCCGCCGTCCAGGACTCGTTTCTCCACCGCGAGTGCCTGGTCCTCGTCCAGGCCGAGGGTGTAGTCGTGCATGGCCTTGGCCCGCATCACATCCACCTCACCCTCGGCCATCGCCTCGACCGTGGCGGGAAGCCTGGTCACCAAGGTCTGCGCTTGAGACAGCTGCTTGCCGGTGGTGACTGGGCTCAGGCAGAGTTCGATCGCGAGGTCTTCCGCCGCGCCGTCACCCACTTCGATCCCCGACCGCTGTGGTGGGTGCAGTTCCGCGAAACGCGCCAAACCCCGGATCAACTCCGCATCGACAATGTTCCGTTGTCGGTAGCGGTCGGCGATGTAGTTGCGGGTTTGTTCGCGGTCCATCTGCGACACCGGGATATCCGGTGGTGCCTGGCGTTCATGGAATGCCACAGCGAGTTCTTCGAACATGAGTTCAGTTTATCGAAGAAGCACAGCTATCGCTGTACTCTTTCGGGTGAATCGCCCCAGTAGCGCTGTGGGATGTGGATGGTGAGTCACGCTCTGCTCACCAATGGGCCGCCCGCCGCCGTGTCCGGTTTGAACGGATTACTTTGGTTACCTTAGCGCTGCTGGTTACGTTGGAGTGCAACTCCCAGCCGGGGTCCCGACAACCAGCGCTGGTTGCCCTGTGTTGGTTACGTACCAGCAAGTTCTACTCTTCAGCCTGGTTGGGGGACTGGGGGTTTTTTGTTTGGTTTGGCCTGCTTTTATTCTTCTTTCTTTGTTCTTCCTGGCGTTTTTCCGTATTCTTTTGCGAAGGCTGCTACGAATGCTGATGGGCTTTCGTATCCTACTTGGTGGGCTACTTGGGTCACTGGGTTTAGTTGTAGTAGTGCCTTTGCTGCTCTTAGTCTCGTTATTGTTCTCCAACGCGTGTAGGATGTTCCGAATTCTCGCTCGAAGTCTCTCTGGAGCGTTTTTACGCTTGTGTGTAGGCGGTTTGCCCATTCGTCTAGGTGTGTTCTGTCTGCTGGGTCTCTTGTTAGTGCTCGTGCTATTGTCATTGCGAAGCCTGCTCCTGCCGCGTGGTGGTCTAGGAAGTCTGTTGTCGACTGGGTCAGTCCTTCCATGATTTTTGTTCGTGCGGCTAGCGCTTCTTCTGCTGGGACTCCGTCGCGGCATAGGGATTCCAGGAGTTTTATTGCCTTGGGGGAGATTGATACCGCGCCTGTGCGTATCTCTCTCAATGCGGGTGGCACCTCGCGGAGGCATATCCTGTACACGGTCTGTGCGCCTGCCACCGTTATCTCGTGGGTGACCGCTCTTCGGGCCCAGAAGGCTTCGCGGCCTGTGATGAATCCGCCGACTGTTGCCAGTATTCCGTCTGGTGTCCAGTACAGCTGGTGTAGGAAGTCTTCTCTGCTCTCGCCGAAGTCCACTCTGCCGTCGCATCTGTAGACCAGCAGCAGGATGCCACTGTGTGTGCCCAGGCCGTAGCCGTACTCCTCGCAGACCACGGGGTCCGATCCGACGTGACCTGTGGACCGCATCAGGTGACCTCTCATCGACATTCTGTGGGACTTAGTAAGGCTAACCTAAGTCGTTGTCCACCCCTGCATAACCCCTTGACCTGGAGGAACACGCTCAATGACGGTCAGCCGTCTTTCGCGCCTCATGGCCGCTGCGGCCGTCGCGCTTGTCACGGTGTCCGGATGCGCCGCTGAGGCCACCGGCCCCTCCGCCAGTGGCACTACCCGGGTGGTCAAAGCCGACAACGGCGACATCACGATCCCGGCTGATCCTCAGCGTGTGATCGCGACCGGTTACGCGGTGCCCGTGCTCATCGAGACCGGTGCCTCGCTTGTCGGGATCTCCACGTGGAAACGTGGTCTCGACATGATGGCCCCCGAGCATCGGGCCACCTACGACAAACTGGCCAAGGTGGCCGGTGAGGTCGCCGCGGAGACCAACTATGAGGCCATTGCCGCCGCCAAGCCCGACCTGATCGTGATCGGGGTGCCCAAGCCGGTGCTCGCCGACATCGACGTCAAGCGGCTGCAGTCCCTCGCTCCGGTCGTCGCGATCGGTCCGAACGTTCCGCACCAGTGGCGGGAACTGTCCCGGCAGCAGGCTGATGCCGCTGGCCGGGTTGGCAACTTCGACGCGGCCAAGAACGCGTACGACAAGAAGGCCGCTGAGCTCAAGGCCAAGTACGCCACCGCGCTGAAGGGGTTGAAGTTCGGGCATCTCGGCGGTTACGGCGATGTGTCGGCGGGCAACTTCCAGCGTGAGTTCGCCGGATCGTGGGGCACGAACGTCGCGAACGACATCGGCGCCGAGTACTACGGCGAGGTCAAGACCAAGAGGCCTGGGTCAGGGAGCGTGTCCGAGGCTCCGTCGATAGAGGAACTGCCGGTCAGCTTCGGCGAGGCCACCGCGATCACCTACACCCTCGAGCCCGACGGCACGCCTGGTGCTGCCGTCAAGTACGTCCTGGACTCCCCGCTGTGGGCGAACCTGCCCGCAGTCAAGGCGGGCAAGGTGTTCGCGGTCCGCTACACCCAGGCGTCCACATACTCGTCCGCGATGTTCACACTGGACTCGCTCGACAAGGCGTTCGCGCCGCTGCTGACCCGATGACCCGCGTGATCCACCCCGACTTCGCCGACCGGGTCGCCGAGCACCAGCGCAGTGGCCGTGGTGCCGTGCGGTTCGCGTACCCGATCGGCGTGTGCACGGCTCCGCTCGTCGCCCATGAGGAGTTGACGCCGCACATGCTGCGGCTGACGCTGCGCGGCGACGAGCTCACCAGGTTCCACTCCTACCAGGCGGACGACCACATCAAGATCGTCTTCCCGGACGAGGACGGCACCTGGCGCCCGCCCACGCGCAACGACAACCAGATGCTCGACTGGCCGCACCCGGTGCCCCGGACCCGCGACTACACCGTCCGCAGGCACTCCGGTGACACGCTCGTACTCGACGTGGTGCTGCACGACGGCGGGATCGCCGCCGAGTGGGCGCGGTCGGCGAGGGTCGGCGATGCCGTCACGGTCGCCGGGCCGCCGGGTGGCAAGGCCTTCCCGTACGCCCACGACCACTACGTCCTGGCTGTCGATCCGACGGGGCTTCCCGCTGCCGCGCGCTGGCTGGAGGACGCGCCACCCGGGCCGACCGTGCACCTCGTGGTTGAGGCGGACCATCCCGACGAGCACGGCTACCCGCTGCCGGAACGCGATGGTGTCGAAGTGATCCCGCTCATCCGGACGGGTGGGACGTCCACATTGGCCGATACAGTGTTCGAACTGGACGTACCGGCTGACACGTTCCTGTTCGCGGCCGGCGAGGCGAACGACATCAAACCGTTGCGCGGCTGGCCGAAGGACATGGCGTCGATCACCGGTTACTGGAAACGCGGAGTTGCCGGGCTTGAACGCGAGTAGGACGGCGATCCTCGCCGGGTTCGTTGTCGTCCTGGGCGCCGTGGCCGTGGTCAGTATGGGGGTCGGCGCCCAGGCGCTCGCCCCCGCCGAGGTCTGGCGCGCGCTGGTGTCGCCCGGGGCCGACGCCGCCGACATCATCGTCCGTGACGTCCGGCTGCCGCGCATGATCCTGGCGCTCGCGGTCGGCGCCGCGCTCGCCGTCGCGGGCGCGCTCCTGCAGACCGCGACCCGCAACGACCTCGCTGACCCCGGCATTCTCAGTGTCACAGCGGGCGCCGGGTTCGCGATCACGGTGGGGACTGTGCTCGGCCTGACCGGAACCCAGGTCGGGCAGTTGATCGCGGCGGTTGTCGGCGCGGCAGCCGCCACCGTCGTGGTCTACGCGGTCGGCCGGACCTCTCCGTTGCGGCTGCTGCTCGCCGGGTTCGCGTTCAGCATGGTGCTCGCCGGGCTGTCGCTGGGCCTGCGGCTGACGTTGCCGGACGCGTTCGACCGGTTCCGGTTCTGGGCGGTCGGGTCGCTCGCCGGACGGGAGCAGGTACCGCTGACCGCGCCCGTCGTGATCATGGTGCTCGCGCTGGTCGGGGCGTTGATGGTGGCGCGGCAACTGGAGGCGCTGCTGCTCGGCGAGGACGTCGCGCAGTCGCTGGGCGTCAACGTGGCACGCACACGCTTGGCGGTGCTGGTGCTGGTGACACTGCTGGCGGGCACCGCGACCGCGGTGGTCGGGCCGATGGTGTTCGTCGGGCTGGTCATCCCGCACCTGGCGCGCCCGTTCGCCGGGAACTCGATTCCGTGGCTGATCGGGTTCACGATCGTGCTCGGCCCGATCCTGATGCTGGCGGCGGACATCGCCGCGCGTGTGCTGCTGCGCACCGGGGAGATGCCCGTGTCGATTGTGATCGCTGTTTTCGGCGGTCCCGTGCTGATCTGGGTGATTCGCAGGAAAAGGACGGCACCGCTGTGATCGTGCTCCGCAACGGCCCCGTGTCGGTCCGGTTCGAACAGCGGACTGTCCGCGTGGCCCTGGTGCTGGTCGTGCTCGCGGCGGCGCTGGCGATTCTCGGCCTGTGCCAGGGCGCTGTCTGGCTGACCCCTGGTGACGTGCTTGCCGCGCTGGTCGGGCGGGGCGACTCGGCGGTCATCGTCGTGCAGTGGCGGCTGCCCAGAGTGGTGGCGGCGCTGGCGTTCGGTGCCGCGCTCGCGTTGGCGGGGGCGGTGATCCAGGACCAGACCCGCAATCCGCTGGGCAGCCCGGACATGCTCGGCATCGATGAGGGCGCGTACACCGGCGCGTTGGTGGTGATCACCGGATTCGGGTCGGCGGCGGCAGGGATGCTCAGCGGTGCCGCGATGATCGGTGGCGTGCTCACCGCACTCGTGGTCTACGCGCTGTCGCTGCGTTCGGGGCTGGATCGCACCCGGCTGATCGTCGTCGGGATCGCGGTCAACGGGACTCTCATGGCGATCAACGCGTGGATCGTGCTGCGCGCGGAACTCGAGGTGGCCATCGCCGCGGCCGGTTGGCACGCCGGTTCGCTCAACGGCGTCGGCTGGGACGACCTGGGTACACCGCTGATGGTCATCGGTGTGCTCGCCGCGACTCTGGCGGCGCTGTCGCGTTCGATGAACCAGGCCACCATCGGTGACGAGGTCGCGGTCGCGACCGGTGTGCGGCTCGGCCCGCTGCGGCTGGTCACCGTGTTCGCGGCGGTCGGCTGCACGACCACGGTCACCGCCGTCACCGGCCCGATCGTGTTCATCGCGCTGGCCGCGCCGCAGATCGGCAAGCGGCTGTTCGGCACGTCCGGCGTTGGGCTGCTGCCCGCGGCACTGGTCGGCGCGGTGCTGCTGCTGACCGCCGATATCGTGTCACAGAGGCTGCTCGCGCCAGTCGCGCTGCCGGTCGGTGTGGTCACCACCGCGATCGGCGGCTGCTACCTGTTGTGGTTGTTGATCGTGCAGGTTCGCCGCCGGACCCACTAGCGTTGTCCGTCGGGACGAGGCGGAAGGGGCCGCGGCGGATGACCGAGCAGACCCACAACGAGGCCGTTCGTGCTCAGTTCCGGATACAGGCGCAGAGCTTCGGCACCACCGGGTTCGCCGTGGCGGGCCTGGACTGGATCGTCGCCGGGCTGGGCCCGGCATCGGAGGATGTCGTCCTCGACGTCGCCGCGGGCGCGGCCCACGTGGGCCGCGCACTGGCACCGCACGTCACCCACGTCAGCGCGCTGGACCTCACCCCGGAGATGCTGCAGCAGGGGCACCGGCTCGCCGTCGACGAGGGACTGCGCAACATCGCGTTCCAGCTCGGTGACGCCGTCGCGCTGCCGTGGCTGGACGACCAGTTCGACCTGACCGTGTGCCGGTTGACGCTGCACCAGGTCGCCGATCCCGCCGTGGTCGTGCGGGAAATGGTGCGGGTCACGCGTCCCGGCGGCCGGATCGGCGTCATCGACCTGACCGCGTACGACGACGCCAACACCGCCGCGGAAGCCGACCGGATCGAACGTCTGCGCGACCCCAGCCACGGCACCACGCTGACCTCGCAGCAGATCCAGGACCTGCTCACCGGTTGCGGCGCACCGGTGGTCTCGGTGGAACGGCACGACCAGCCGGTGGACGTGGAGGACTGGATGGCCCGCACCCGGACGAAACCGCTGATCCGTGACGTCATCCGGGACCGTTTCGAGCACGAGCTACGAGGGGGCCAGCCCACCGGTCTGCGTCCGTTCAGCGACAAGGACGGCAAACTCTGGCTCACGCACACCTGGTCGATGACCATCGCCCGCAAACCTGCCTAGGTGAAGGTGGGCACCGTGCCGTACGAGGCCTTGCGGGACGCGCGTCGCAGCGTGGCCAGCACCGCGGGGCCGATGACCAGGATCGCGATGGTGTTGGTGATCGCGCGGCCGGTGTCCCACCCGGCTGTCGACGTCAGCAGCGTGAAGACGGCGAACCGGTGCAGGTTCTCCCAGACCGGGGCATCGGGGACGTAGGAGATGTGGCCCTCGTGGTACGGCACCTCGGCGTCGGTGATGAACGGCCAGAACCACAGGTTCATCAGGAACCCGAACAGGTACGCCACCACGATGCCGTAGCCGACGAGCATGGCGATCTCGGCCTTGCCGGTCACCTTGCGCGGCAACAGGCCCGCGCCCATCCCGATCCACGCTGAGCACAGCATCTGGAACGGCAGCCACGGGCCGACGCCCGCGGTCAGCAGCGCCGAGGCGAACAGGGACGTGCACCCCAGCACGAATCCGAAGCCCGCGCCGAACACCCGCCCGGCGAGCACCAGCATGAAGAACACTGTCTCGATGCCCGCGGTGCCCGCGCCGAGTGGCCGCAGTGCCGCGTTCACCGCCGACAGCACGCCCAGCATGGCCAATGCCTTGGAGTCCATGCCGCCTTCGGACAGCTCGGCGAGCACGATCACGATCAGGATCGGCAGGATCCCGACGAAGATGAACGGCGCGTCCGGCCCGTGCTGCATGCTCTGCGGCTCGACCCGCACCAGCAGCGGCCAGATGAACATCATCAGCCCGGCCAGTGACGCCAGCCCCAGCACGACCGCCGAGCGTGGCCCGACCCGTACCGCCTGGTCCGCGCGGCCCCAGTGTCTCTTCACGTCGACACTCCTTGGCGCATCGCGGTTTCCACATCCGCCACGGTCAGCCAGTCCGGGCCGAGGACCTTCGCCACCTGCGGGGCGAACGCGGGGGAGGAGCCGAGTACCTCCACGGTCGGCCCGTCGGAGACGATCTCGCCCTCCGCCATCACGATCACGCGATCAGCCACCGTGGCGACGAACTCGACGTCGTGGGTGGCGACCACGACCGCGCGTCCCTCGTCGGCGAGAGCGGCGATCATCCGGCCCAGCGCGGCTTTCGCCGTGTAGTCCAGGCCCCGTGTTGGTTCGTCGAGCAGCATGATCCGCGGTGCCGCGGACAACTGCACCGCGAGAACCAGTGCCAGGCGCTGTCCTTCCGACAGGTCCCGCGGATGCTTGCCCGGATCGATGCCCGGCGCGAG
This sequence comes from Kibdelosporangium sp. MJ126-NF4, assembly GCF_000826545.1. The sequence goes on from NZ_CDME01000010.1 coordinate 98,774, forward strand.
CCGGTCGAGCAACGACCGGCAGTGCCCCGGTTCGGCGTCGGACTCGATGTCCGCTGCCGCGCACTCGGCCGCGACCGTCTCCAGGTACAGCAGGTCGCTCGCGGTCTGCGGGACCAGGCCGACGAGCTTGCGCGCCTTGGCGCTCGCCTGCTCGTGCGGGTCGACGCCGTCCACGCGGACCGCGCCGCCCTGGCGTGGGCCGGAGCCCTGCAACGCCCACAGCAGCGAGGACTTGCCGGACCCGTTGCGGCCCATGATCGCCACGACCTTGCCAGGGTGCAGGTCAAGGTCGACACCGCGGACAGCCACCGTGGGGCCGTAGCGCACGACCACGCCCGAACTGGTCAGCACCGGCGGCCCGGCCACCGGTGCTGTCCGCTGTGGACTGTCTGCCAGCCGGGAGCGCAGCGGTCCGGCGCGGCGCCGGGCGTCACGGACCGACATGGGCAACGGTGTCCAGCCCGCCAGTCGCCCGAGCTGCACGATCGGCGGCGCGATCGGGGTCAGTTCGAGCACCTCGGCCGGGGTGCCGTCGATGACCGACCCGTCACCGGGGACGTAGATCATCCGGTCGGCGAACGGGATCACCCGTTCCATCCGGTGCTCGGCCATGATCACCGTGGTGCCCAGGTCCTGCACCAGACGCGCCAGCGTGGCCAGCACGTCCTCGGCGGCGGTCGGGTCCAGTGCGGAGGTGGGTTCGTCGAGAACGAGGATCCTCGGGTGCATGGTGAGCACGGAGCCGATCGCCACGCGCTGCTGCTGACCGCCGGACAGCGCCCGCAACGCGCGCCTGCGCAGCTCCGCGATGCCCAACAGGTCAAGGGTTTCCTCCACGCGGCGGCGCATCACCTGCGGCGCGAGGCCGAGCTGTTCCATGCCGTAGGCCAGTTCCTCCTCGACGGTGTCGGTCACGAACCCGGCGAGCGGGTCCTGCCCGACCATGCCGACCAGGTGCGCGAACTCCCTCGGCGGCCGGGAACTCGTGGCGACACCGTCCACTGTGACCGATCCGTCGAGGTGCCCGCCGGTGAAGTGCGGGACGAGACCGTTGATCGTGCCGAGCAGGGTGGACTTGCCCGCGCCGGTCCGCCCGGCGAGCAGGACGAGTTCGCCTTCGCCGATGGACAGGGTGACGTCTTCGAGCACCGGATCGGGCTGGCCGTGGTACCAGAAGCCGACGTGGTCCAGTTCGATCATGCTGACACCCGCTCCGGTTCGGTGATCTGGCTTTCCTGCCCGGCGAACGGCGGCAGGGGCGGTGGTGTCAGGAACGAGGGGAGCACGCCGAGCAGCACACCGCACAGCGGCACCCACGACAACATCGGCCACGACAGGTTGATCAGCGACGGGTTGAGGTTGGTCGGGTCCACACTGGACGACAGGAACAACACCACCGCCACCGCGACACCGCTCAGTGCGACGACGATCTCGGCCAGATGCCACCGGTCCGGCCGATAGCGGGTGCGCTTGACGCGTTTGCCTGCCAGGCGGAACCCGACCAGCGCGACGATCAACCCCGCGGCCAGTACTGGGCCCGCGAGGAACCGGGGCGTGGTGCCGTCCAGCGTCGCGTACACGCCGACGCACACACCGAGCAACCCGATGATCATCAACGCTCCGGTGAACAGCCGGGTCCGCGCGACGACCTTGCCGGAGCGGCCGTATCCCCGCGAATCCATCGACGCCGCCAGCTGCAGCGACCGGTCCAGCGCGTCCTCCAGCACCGGGATGATGATCACGTGCAGCGCGCGGAACCGTTTGCCACTGGTGCCGCCACGCAGTTTGCGCGCCTTCCCGACCCGCAGCACGCTCTCGGCCAGTTGCGGGAACACCGACAGCGCCACGATCACGGCCGTGCCGACCTCGTACAACGCCGGAGGCATGGCCTTGAGCAGCCGTTTGGGGTTGGCCAACGCGTTCGCCGCGCCGAGGCAGATGACCATGGCCGCCAGCCGCAGGCCGTCATACAACCCACCGAGCAGCGACTCCGCCGACACGTCGCCGAACAGCCGGATTCCCGCCGCCCACGCGGGCAGCGGGATCTCCGGCAGACTCAGGATGACCGTCGAGCCCTCCGCGCCGCCGAACACGACCCGGAAGAACACCCGCACGACGATGATGACCACACCGAGATAGAGGTAGATCCGGAACGCCAGTGCCCACGGCGCGTCCGTCCGCCGGGCGATGACCACGTAACAGGCCACGGCGATGATCGTCAGCAGCAGCCACGGGTTCGTCGTCCGGCTGGCGGCCACCGCGAGGCCGAGCGCCCACACCCACCACGCCGCCGGATGCAGGTCACGAGGCAGCAGGTACGTGGTGAACACACCACGCATTCACGCCTCCCTGGCGCGTTTTCGGCGCCGCGCGGTCACCCACGCCGCGAGCGCGAGGATCGCGACCGCACCCCCGGCCACCCACGGCGCCCAGTCACTGGCACCGGACTGTTCCTTGAGCACCGCGTTGACATCCGGGTTGTTCTCGCCGCCGGTGAACGCCACGTTGCGCGAAGGATCGTCGGCGGTATTGCTCGGCCGTGGCCTGGGCGGCGGCAAGGCGCTTCCTGACGGCGAGCCGGGGCCAGCCGCGCCCGTCGTTCCCGGTGTCGCGCTGCCTGTCCCGCCTGTGCCGCCTCCGGTACCGCCCGCCGAGCCACCGCCTTGCCCGCCTGCCTGCCCTTGTCCCTGGCCACCACCCGTGCCCTGGCCGCCGCCGGAACTCTGACCGCCGCCGTTCTGCCCGCCGCCCTGGGCCGGGTTCTGGCCACCATCCTGGTCGGGGGCCTTGGCATTCGGGTCGCCAGTGGACGGTTTCGGCTCGTCACGTACCGTGCACGGCTCGTTCGACGTGCCCGGTCGCAGCGCCGCGATCCGTGGTTTGGGGTTCTTGTCCGCGGTGGCGTTCAGCGAGAACGACCAGCCTTCGAAACCGCCCTGGACGAAGTTGCGGTTCTTCACGCCCCACTGGCTGTAGCTCCACGCGCAGTTGTTGCCCGCGTGCCAGTACGACCAGTACGCGGCTGCGGGCGGGGTGTCCACGCACGCTTCGCGGTAGTTGCTGCGGCCGGTGACCGGCAGCTGTTCGGTCGCGGACGGCCGGTTCTCGACCCGGCAGATGAACGCCTCGCCCCACCGGGCGACACCGGCGATCTGGAAACCCGCGCCCTTCAGCGCGTCAAGGCCGGTTCCCTTGGTGCCCTGCGGGTTGCACCGCACGATGGTCGTGCCGTCCAACTGCTGGAAGTCGACCACGACCGTGACACCGGTCCCCGACGTGCAGTAGCCCGGGTATCCTTTGCTCTGGTCGATCGCGTTGGCGGTGAACGGAATCGGCACGACGGCGGTCACCAGCGCGGCGACCGCCAACGCGCGTATGCCTCTCCTCATTGGACTGTCAAGGTCGCTGTCGGGTTGGTCGGGGTCACCTCGGGCGGCGGGTTCGTCGACGCGGTCTTGTTCAGCGAGAACGACCAGCCCTCGAAACCGCCGGGGATCACGTTACGGTTCAACGCGCCGAAGCTGCTGTAGGTCCACGTGCTGCCCGAGCCGTCCGCGTGCCAGTAGCCCCAGTATGCGTCCGCGGGCGGGGTGTTCACGCACGCCTCTTTGTATGTGGGGTTGCTCGTGCGCGGGATGGCCTCGGTCGACGAGGGCCGGACCTCCAGTCGGCACACGAAGCCCAAGCCCCACCGTGCGGTGCCCGCCACGGCGATTCCCGCGTCCTGCAACGCCTTGATGCCGGTTCGGTCAGAGCCGGGAGTAGCGTTGGGCGAGCAGCGGGTGATGGTCGGCGCGGCCACACCGCCGTTGCCGTCCAGTTCCTGGAAGTCGACGACGACCGTGACACCGGTCGACGCGTCCGCTCCGGTGCAGATCCCGGCGTAGCCCTTGGTCGGATCGATGGCACTCGCCGGTACAGCCGTTCCCGCCAGTAAGGCGAGGCCCGACAGCAGGGTCAGTGTCCGTCTCATCAGCTGGATTTCCCCTCAGATGTTTTCCGGTTGACGTAGCGGTGTGTGCCGTAACCGACGGCGGCCAGCAGCAGGATCCCCAGGCCGATCAGGCTGCCGATCCCCCAGTCGGGCACCTTCGTGCGTGTCGCGGCGACGGCGGTGGCGCTCTTGATGTCGCCGATGGGCAGTCGCGCTGCCGGGGTGACCGGCGAATCGGCCGCGTTCAGCCACGACTTGCCCGCCACGCCCGGCGCACTGGCCACACTGGTGACCAGGTCGCTCGGCTCGTTGCCGTGTTTGGGCAGGCCGCCGTCGGACAACAGCTTGGCCCGCAACGCTTCGGCGGTGTCCCGCACGTCGAGGCCCACCGCATCGCGCGCGCCCGCGACGGCGGCGTTGACCGCCACATCCGCGGTGTCGACGGACTTTTCGGCCAGTGCGTCAACGGCCCTGGTCAACGCGTTGGCGCGAGCCGAGGTCCAGTCGCCGGGGGCACCGTCGCTGGGGGCCTCGCCCCGCTTGCGGCCGTTGAGCGCTTCGATCGCGGCGGCGGTCGAGACGAGGTCGCCGGTGTCGCACTGCTCGGTCTTCATGCTGGCAGGGAACGTGCCGTCGGCGCACTGGCGCTTGATCAACAAGGTCAACGCGGCGCCGGACTGCTCGTCGTCCGCCGCAGTCGCCAGGAGAGTCCACGCGTGCCTGCGAACCGTGTTGTCGGAGTCGGCGAACTCGCCGCGGTCGGCGAACTTCCCGTCCGGCGCGAGTGTTGCGGCCAGGTCGGTCCGCAACTGGTCGACGGTCGCGCGGATCTCGTCGGTGGCGTCGTCGCCGTGACTCAGGAAGCCCGAGACGACACGGAGTTTCGCCAATGGCTCCGCGTACACCGCGGAGTCCTTCTCGTAGGGCGCGCCGTACGCGAACGCCTTGACCGATTCCTGGCGCAGCAGGAACTTCGACACCCGCTCCACCACTTCGGGCTGCTCGCCCAGTACACGCAGGGCCAGTACGAGGTCCGCCGTGGCGTCGTAGTCCACGAACGTCTCGCCGTTCTCGGTGACCTCGACGTGGTCGCCGCCGACGAGCTTGTGCGCCAGGTAGTCGCCGAGGCGTCCGGCCGGTGACTGAGCCGGAGCCGGTTGCTGCGGGATCGTCGGCGGGGGCGTGACGACAGTGGTCGTCGGTGTGCTGGGTGCGGGCTTGAGTGTGGCACCGGTGGCGCGCCGTGGTTTCGGCTTCGGGGTCGGCTTGGATGTGTGGGGTTTCGGCTGTGCGGCCTGCTGCGTGGTGGCAGGCGGTGTGGCCGCGGGTGGCTGCTGCTGCGGTGCCGGGGTTTCCAAGGCAGGTCGCGATGGCGCGGGAACCTCGCACAGCGACCGGCTCGCTGTTGTGGTCGTTGTCGGCGGTGTGGAGCCGGTGCCCTTGGTGAGGTCGTAGAAGCCGACTTCGGACAGCGCCAGCGAGGCCTGGGCACTGGCTCGGACCCACTTGTCGAGCCCGCCGGGGCCCTCGCTTTTGGCTTTCTCGTACGCTTCCGGCATGTAGTGGATCGCGCCGATCTCCGTGCCGATCGCCGTGTTCGCGTCGGCCGGTTTCACCTGAGCCGACTTGATGAACGCCGCGCCCTTGGCGACCTCGGCCTGCGCGCCGCCCGCTTCGGCGAGCGCCTGCACGATCAGCCCGGTGCTGTTGGTGTTCGGGTTCTCGGTTCCGACGCCGCCACCCCAGCCACCACTGGGCTTCTGGTTGGCCTTCAGCCAGCCGACTGCTCTGGCGATCGGCAGGTCCAGGCACGGTGCGCCTGCCTTGCGCGCGGCCAGCAGCGCCGACAGGCCTATACCGGTGGAGTCTCCGTCCGTGGGCGACACGCCGTGGGCCTTGCCCTCATTGCACGTGGAGACCTTGTACCCGGCCGGGTTGACGTGGTCGCCCGTCTCGGTGGTCTTGATGTACGCGTAGAAGACCCGGAAGTAGCCCTCGGAACACTGTTGCGTCACCAGCCTGTCCAACGCCAACTGGTCGACCTCACCGACACCGGCGAGGCCTATGACGCCGAGCGCCTGGCCGAACGTGTTGGCGTTGTTGCCGACCGACTCCGCGAGATCCGGGTCCTTGGAGTAGTCGCTGACCCTGCCCTTGTCGGGGCCGGACCGCATCACCGCGGCCTTGGTCTCGGCCACCATGTCGTAGCCGTCGAAGTTGCGGGGGTTGTGGCCGGAGACCTCGGCGGCGACAAGCACTTTGGCCGCGGCGCCGCCGACGATGACCTTGTCGTAGCCCATGCCCGGGGCCAGGCCGTCCCAGGTGAAGTAGTCGGTGGCGTGCCCGCCCTCGTCCAGGTACTTGGCGATCGGTGCCGCGGACTTGCCATCTCCGGAGGCGTGCATCGCGAGCAGGACGTCGATCATCAGGCCGTGGTCGGGCAGTTCGGTGCCCAGCGGGTTCTCCAGCGTGCCGTCCGGCTTGAGCTGTCTGGCCAGCCACTGGGAGTTGGCGTGGGCCGCGGGCTGGTCCCGTTCTGCCTCGGCGGTACCGACGACGACCCCGGCGAAGGAGACGGATAACAGCGCGGCGATGGCGGCGAACTGGCGGCGACGCGACCGGAGCACTCTCTTCTCCTTCGACACGGGGAGGAGAGATCGACCTGACATCGAGCGTCACCCCCTGCTTTACGCGACAGTGGTTGTGGACGAACCGGCCCTGGACGGTGACCCGACTTGTCACCAGAGGTGACCCACGGTTGCGCGACAGTGCCGGACTTCGACCGGCTTCCCCATCACAGGCGGTTGGCTATGGAGTTGTTGGGCACAAACGATCCGACTCTAACACCCGCGTAGCAAGCCGGTATACCGCTTGTAGGCCAATGCGGGCATTGGCCTACAAGCGATCTTGGTCACGCCCGGCAGGCCAACACCGGAGCGTGGGGCTCGGAACCGGCCGCGCTCAGCGTCGCCAGGCTGGGGCCGCCGAGGCCGAGCGTCGCCTGTGCGGTGGCGCGCACCACGGTCGACGGGTTGTATCCAGTGGCGTCATAGGGGATCGCGCCCCGGTTTTCCACAACACCGTTGCAGGCGACCTGGACACTCTTGATGAACTGCTTGGCGTTGGCGAACGCCGCATGCCGCCCGCCCGCCTTGAGTGCCTGGGCCGCGAGGCCCGTGGTGTTGGTGTTCGGCTGCGTGGCCGGGTCACCTTGCGTCGCGGAGATGCCGCCGTTGGCCTGCTGCTTGCTGATCAGCCAGGCCAGGCCTTCCTGTGCGTCGGTGGTCCGGCCGGTCGCCAGCAGCGCCTGCGTCACCATCGCGGTCGCGTCCGTGTCGCTCTGGCAGGTGGGGGCGCTGAGGACGATCGGGAAGCCGCCGTCCGGGCACTGGGTGCCGACCGCGAAGTCCACAGCGGCCGAGGGAACGCCGCCGGGCGTGCGCTTGAGCGTGATGATCGCCAGCGACTGGCCGAACGCGTTGCTGTAGTCGCCGAACTCGGAGCGGTCGGAGAACCGGCCGGACGGCGTGAGCAGGCCACGCAGACGCGTCGGCAGGTCCACACCGCCGAACGACGCCGGGTCCAGGCCACGTACCTGCGCCGCCAGTGACACCTTCGCGGTGGCGCCCACGTACGACTCGGTCGTGCCGTCGCCGATGTAGCCGCTGAGGATCTCCGGCTTGGCCAGCCAGGTGATCGCCTTGCCGCCGTTGGTCCCGGACACACCGGCCGACGCGAACGCGAAGATGCCGTCGATGGTCAGACCCTGGTCGGGGTACTTCGTCCCGCCGAAGTCCACTTCGAACCGTTCGCCGTCGACCATCTGGCGGGCCAGCCAGCCCGCTGCCGCGTCGGCGCGGTCGGTGGTGCGGGTCTCGTGGGCGGCGGCCACACCGGAAACGGTGGTGACCGTGGCCGTGGCGCACGCCAGCGCGACGGCTAAGGAACGGAGTCTCATGAGTTCTGGAGCCTTTCTCCGGTGCGGCACCGGAGTCAGGGCTCCGCCCTGAGTCCCGGCCCGCGAACCACGACGGGATGGACGAGATCACACCGAGGCGGCGGGTGTTCGGGCTCGCCACTCGTAACCGCGTAGTGGCACACCGTTGCGGGTCAGCGCCGGACTCTCACCGGACTTCCCCCACTGCCAGGGTTTTCCTGCGGGGGATTCTTACCACGTTCCCGGTTCCGACGGATACGGCACGAACGTGCTCCTGCTCTCATCGACACGCAGCGGCCTGCCGATCATCGGGAAGGCCCGCTGCGGGCAGGCGGCGCGTTCGCACACTTTGCATCCCATGCCGATCGGCGTGACTGCCGCGTCCGCGCCGAGCGCGAGCCCGTCGGAGTACACCAGCCTGCGGGCGTGCCGCAGTTCGCAGCCCATGCCCACCACGAACGTCTTCCCCGGATCGCCGTGCCCACCGGCCGCGCGGCTGACCGTGCGCGCGATCCAGAAGTACTTCTTGCCGTCCGGCAGCTCGGCGATCTGGGTGAGGATCCGGCCGGGTGAGCCGAACGCCTCGTAGATGATCCACAGTGGACATGATCCGCCCACTTTGGAGAAGTGGAAGCCGGTGGCGGACTGGCGTTTGGAGATGTTGCCCGCCCGGTCGACGCGGACGAACGAGAACGGTACCCCGCGGGAGCCCCTGCGCTGCAACGTCGACAGCCGATGGCACACCGACTCGAACCCGACGCCGAACTGGTCACACAGCCGCGCGATGTCGTAGCGGTGGCGTTCCGCCGCTCCCAGGAAAACCCGATACGGCAACACCAACGCGCCCGCGTAGTAGTTGGCCAGGCCGATGCGGGCCAGCCCACGGGCGGTGCCGTCGCTGAACGGCCATTCCCGTGCCAGCCTGTCGATCACATCACCCGCCTCCAGCAGCGCCAGCTGTGACGCCAGGCGGAACGCTGCCTGCCCTGGGCGAAGACCGGCGGACACACGCAGTACTCGGCTGGCCGAATCGTAGCGGTGTTGCTCGTCGCCCAAGTCCGTTGTCGTGACCTGGATTCCGTGTCGCTGCTCCAGTCGCGCGACCAGTCTGCTGCGCACCTCGCCGGGACGCAGGCCGAGGTCGGTCGCGAGGCGTTCGGCGGGCTCGTCCAGTTCCTTGACGTAGTTGTGCCGCTGGTGGAAGTAGTCGCGGATCTCCTCGTGCGGCTGTTGCGTGGCACCCCGGTCCATGCCCTGCTCGGCGACGAGCGCGGCGACGTTCTCGGTCGCCTCACGGTACTTGCGGTGCAGGTTGACCAGGACATGCGCGACACCAGGCAGCTTCGTGGTCAGCTCGTCCAGTTCGGTAGCGGAGATCCGGCCGCCTGCCGCCTGGTCGCCGAAGACGTCACGGACCTCGGCGACCAGGCGCGCGGTGTCCTGCGCGGCGAAGAACTCCACGTCCACACCGAACGTCTCGGTCAGCCGCAGGAGCACGGAGAGCGTCAACGGCCGGGTGTTGTGTTCCATCTGGCTGACGTAACTCGGTGAGACGTCCAACAGCCGCGCCAGTTCGGCCTGGCTCATCGAGCGACCTTCCCGCAGCTGCCGCAGCCGTCCGCCCGCGTAGGTCTTCTCCACACATCGAGGTTAACAACCTTGACAACCTTCAGTGGAACCTTCACAACACTTGACACCCAGGAACGGTGACAGCCTCACCCGAACGATGTGAAGCTGAGGGAACAGCATCACAACGTTCACAAGGGGACAGGATGTTCGACCACACGGTCCGTACCTACCCGTCCGTCGAATCGCTGCCGCGACAGGGGCAACTCGCGTGGAAACTGGCCGAGGTCGCGACCGATCCCGTACCGGTGACACCCGACGTCACCGAGATGGTGATCAACCGTGTCATCGACAACGCGGCCGTCGCGGCGGCGTCCCTCACCCGCTCCTCGGTCGCCGCCGCACGCGACCAGGCGACCCGGCACCCGAAGACACCGGGAGCCAGTGTTCTCGGCGTCACTGGGCGGTTCTCGCCGGAATGGGCGGCGTGGGCCAACGGCGTCGCGGTGCGGGAACTGGACTACCACGACACGTTCCTGGCCGCGGACTACTCGCACCCCGGCGACAACATCCCGCCGATCCTCGCCGTGGCCCAGCACACCGGCCGCACCGGCGCCGACCTGGTGCGCGGTATCGCCGCTGGCTACGAGCTGCAGGTCGACCTGGTGACCGGGATCTGCCTGCACGAACACAAGATCGACCACGTGGCCCATCTGGGCCCGTCGGCGGCGGGCGGGATCGGCGCGCTGCTCGGCCTGGACACCGAGACGGTGTACCAGGCGATCGGTCAGGCTCTGCACACCACCACGGCCACACGGCAGTCCCGCAAGGGCGAGATCTCGTCGTGGAAGGCCTATGCACCGGCGTTCGCGGGCAAGGTCGCTGTGGAGTCCGTCGACCGGGCGATGCGTGGCCAGGGTGCGCCGAGCCCGATCTACGAAGGCGAGGACGGCGTGATCGCGTGGCTGCTCGGCGGCCCCGACGCTGTCTACACAGTGCCGCTGCCCGAGCCCGGCGAGGCCAAGCGGGCGATTCTGCGCACGTACACGAAACAACACTCGGCGGAGTACCAGAGCCAGGCACTGATCGACCTGGCACGCAGGCTGGGACCGCGGATCGGTGATCTCGGCCAGGTGCGACGGATCGTGATCCACACCAGCCACCATACGCACTACGTCATCGGTTCGGGCGCGGGCGACCCGCAGAAGTACGACCCCCAGGCCAGCCGGGAAACACTGGACCACTCGATCCCGTACATCTTCGCTGTGGCCCTGCAGGACGGCGCGTGGCACCACGTGGACTCGTACACCCGGCAGCGGGCCACGCGGCCGGGCACCGTCGAACTGTGGCAGAAGATCACCACAACCGAGGATCCGGAGTGGACGAAGCGCTACCACGCTCCCGAACCCGCGTTCGGCGGCCGGGTCGAGGTCGAACTCACTGACGGGACGACGATCACCGACGAGATCGCCGTCGCCGACGCCCATCCCGCCGGAGCACGGCCCTTCGGACGGGAGCAGTACATCGCCAAGTTCCGCGCACTGGCCGACGGGGTGATCGCCGAGGACGTCCAGGACCGGTTCGTCGACGCGGTGTCGCGACTGGACACGCTCACCGCCGACGAGGTCGCGGCACTCGCGTTGCCCGCCATCGCCGAACTCCCGTCCACGACCAAGGGGATCCTGTGAGCACTATCCACAAAGGACTCGCCGGTGTCGTCGTCGACACGACCGGCATTTCCATGGTCAACCCGGAGAGCAACTCGTTGACCTACCGCGGCTATCCCGTGCAGGACCTGGCCGCGCACTGCCGGTTCGAACAGGTCGCGTACCTGCTGTGGCACGGCGAACTGCCATCGGAAGACCAAGCACGCCACCAGGACGAGTTCGAACGCGCGCACAGGGCGCTGCCCCCGAGCCTCCTGCACACGCTCGTCGCACTACCCGATACCGCCCACCCGATGGACGCGCTGCGCACGGCCGTCAGCATCCTCGGCGCCAACGATCCGCTGGAAGACGACAACTCGCCGACGACCAACCACACCAAGGCATTGCGGCTGTTCGCCGTGCTGCCGTCGGTCGTGGCGTTGAACCAGCGGTGGCGTCGTGGCCTGCCAGTCGTCCCTCCGCGAGACGACCTTGGCTACGCCGAGAACTTCCTCCACATGTGCTTCGGCGCTGTCCCCGAGCCCGAGATCGTCCGCGCGTTCGAGATCTCGCTCGTGCTGTACGCCGAACACAGCTTCAACGCGTCCACATTCACCTCACGAGTGGTCACGTCCACGTTGTCGGACCTGTACAGCGCGGTCACCGCTGCCATCGGCGCACTGAAGGGCCCGTTGCACGGCGGTGCCAACGAAGCGGTGATGGGCATCTTCGAGGAGATCGGCAGCGCCGACCGTGCTTCGACGTGGCTCACCGAGGCGCTCCACGCCAAGCGCCGGATCATGGGATTCGGCCACCGCGTGTACAAGAACGGCGACTCACGCGTGCCCGCCATGCGACAGGCGCTGCAGACCGTCGCCGACGTGCGTGACGGCGAACGACTGCTGCGCTTGTACGAGGCGCTGGCGAATGCCATGTACGAGGCGAAAGGTCTGCATCCCAACCTGGACTACCCGGCAGGCCCGGCCTACCACCTGATGGGCTTCGACACCCCGATGTTCACGCCGATCTTCGTCGCCGCCCGGATCACCGGCTGGACCGCGCACATCATGGAACAGTTGTCGGCCAACAGTCTCATCCGGCCGAGCAGCGTCTACGCCGGGCCGGACGAGCGCGCTGTCATGAGCTAGACGTGGTCGCGGCGGGCTGGGGATGGTTGCCAGGAACGTGGTCGATGGGGTCATCGACCACACAGTACTGGTCGTGGACAGTCCCACGCAGCTGTCCGGATTCGTTACGCCCCAGTAGGACGCGAGGGTATCTCGCGTTGTGGCGACAGGTACTCGTTGGTGCGCACGATCTCCTCGCGTTCGGCGAAGCTGATTAGGTCGTCGCGCACCGCGGAGCTGTCGCCGTCGGCCATGATCGTGCGCAGCGTGCGCCGAACGGCCGTGATGGCCGCTCGTTGCAGGTCCGACGGGATGATGACCAGCCGGTAGCCGAGCGCCCGCAGCCGATCCCGGTCAACCACAGGCGTCTTGCCGCCGTGGAACATGTTGATCAGCTTCGGGTGCGGGATGGCCTCGGCGATCGCCTCGATCTGCTCGACGCTCTCCGGCGCCTCGACGAAGATCACATCCGCGCCCGCGTCGAGGTATGCCCGTGCGCGCTTGAGAGCCGCGTCGAAGCCCTCGACCGCGATCGCGTCAGTGCGCGCGATGACCACGAAGTCCGGATCGGTGCGGGCGGCGAGCATGGTGCGCAGTTTGAGCACCATCTCCTCGACCGGCACCAGCGACTTGTCGTCCAGATGTCCGCACCGCTTGGGGAACGTCTGGTCCTCGATGTGCAGACCGGCCATTCCGATGCGTTCGTACACCTGGATTGCGCGGACGGCGTTGACCTCGTTGCCGAAGCCGGTGTCGGCGTCGGCGAGGATCGGCAACGAGGTCACCTCCGCCATCGCGGTGAGCCGGTCGGCGACTTCGGTGAAACTGAGCAGACCGATGTCGGGCACGCCGAAACTGCGCGCGATCGCCCCGCCGCTGGCGTACACGAGGTCGAAACCGCTTTGCTCGACCAGCCGCGCGGTCAGTCCGTCGAACGCTCCCGGTGCGACGTGGATACCGTCGCCGTCGATCATCTCGCGCAGACGGCGTGCTCCGGTCATCAGTCCTCCTTCTACAGCCCGGCGCGGACCCGCTGGGTCGCCTCGACCAGGTTGCGCAGCGCGGGTTCCACCTCAGCGTAGCCCCGGGTCTTCAGTCCGCAGTCCGGATTGGACCACACCCGCTGTGCGGGCACCGCGCGCACGGCCTCGGTGAGCAGCGCTGCCATCTCGTCGACGCTCGGCACTCGCGGTGAGTGGATGTCGTAGATGCCCGGTCCGACTCCTCGGCTGTACCCGATCGACGCGAGATCGGCCAACACCTCCATTTTGGACCGTGCCGCCTCGATGGTCGTCACGTCGGCCTCAAGGCCGTCGATCGCGTCGATCACGTCGCCGAACTCCGAGTAGCACAGGTGCGTGTGGATCTGGGTGCCCGGCGCCGCACCGGAGGTGGCCAGCCGGAACGACCCGATCGCCCAGTCCAGGTATGCCTTCCGGTCCTCTGCGCGCAACGGCAACAGCTCACGCAGGGCGGGCTCGTCGACCTGGATGATGCCGATCCCGGCGGCCTGCAGATCCGCGATCTCGTCCCGCAGCGCCAACGCCACCTGATCCGCCGTGACTCCCAACGGCTGGTCGTCCCGCACGAACGACCACGCCAGGATCGTCACCGGACCGGTCAGCATCCCCTTGACCGGCTTGCTGGTCAGCGACTGCGCGTAGGTGCTCCACTCGACGGTCATCGGCTGGGGCCGGGAGACGTCGCCGTGCAGGATCGGCGGCCGGACACACCGCGAACCGTACGACTGGACCCAGCCGTTGTCGGTGAACGCGAACCCGTCCAGCAGTTCCCCGAAGTACTGCACCATGTCGTTGCGCTCGGGCTCGCCGTGCACCAGCACGTCCAGCCCGATCTCCTCCTGCAGCCGGATCACGCGCTCGATCTCGGCACGCATCCGCTCGGCGTAGCCTGCCTCGTCCAGCCTGCCCGCCCGCAGATCCGCCCTGGCCTTGCGGACATCGGTGGTCTGCGGGAACGACCCGATCGTGGTCGTCGCCAACGGCGGCAGGCCCAACCTCGCGGCCTGCGCCTCGGCGCGCTCGGAATAGGGCACGCGCAACCGGTGCTCCGGTTTCAGCGCCGCGATGCGGTCGCGGACCTGCTCGTCCCGGTGCACACCGGCCGCCGCACCGGTGGTGGTGACCTCGGGATCGCCGCCAGCCAGCGCCTTGCCGAGGAGGACGACCTCGTCGACCTTCTGCCGTGCGAACGCCAGCCTGGCAGCCACCTCGGGAGCCAGTGCGGTCTCCGCGGCGAGGTCGTAGGGCACGTGCAGCAACGAACAGGACGTCGACACAGCCAGTTCGGCCACCGATCCCTTGAGCTGGGCACACAGTTCGGCCGCCGCGCCCAGGTCCGTCCGCCAGATGTTGCGGCCCTCGACCACTCCCGCCACCAGAGTCTTGGTGCGCAGGGCCGGGATGCGCGGGATCCGGTCGGCCGCCGCGCGCCCGGCGACCAGGTCCACCCCGATGGCGTCCACCGCTGTCCCGGCCAGCACCGGCAGCGCCGGGCCGAAATCCCCGAAGTAGCCGGTGACAAGGAGGTTCGGGCGGCCCGGAACCTGGCACAGCCGGTCGTAGGCCCGGCCGAGCGCGGCCAGTTCGCCGTCAGTGCGGTCCGCGCAGAACGCCGGTTCGTCCAGCTGCACCCACGCCGCACCGGCCGCGCCCAGCTGGCCGATCAGGTCGGCGTAGCGCTCCAGCAGCGGCTCAAGCAGGTCCAGCGGGGTGAACCCGTCCGGCGCGCCCGCTTCCGCCTTGGCCATCAGCAGGAACGTGACCGGCCCGATCAACACCGGCCTGGTCTGGACACCCTGTGCCTTCGCGTCCTGGTACTCGGCCACCGGCTTGTCCCCGGCCAGCTCGAACCTTGTGTCCGGGCCTAGTTCCGGCACCAGGTAGTGGTAGTTGGTGTCGAACCACTTGGTCATTTCCATCGCAGGGACGGCGTCGTGGCCCCGTGCCATGGCGAAGTACGTGTCCATGCCGTTGAGGCCGAGATCGCGGTAGCGCTGGGGGATGGCGTCGAACAGCTGGGCGGTGTCGAGCATCTGGTCGTAGTAGGAGAACGTGTTGGAGGGGACCGAGTCCAGACCCGCGGCGGCCAGCTCGGCCCACGTCGCACGGCGCAGGTCACGGGCAACCTGCCGCAGCTGCGCGGCCTCGATACCGCCTGACCAGTACTTCTCCAGCGCGCGTTTCAGTTCTCGTCGCGGACCTATCCGCGGATACCCCAGCACTGTCGACCCGATCGGGGACGTCACCACAGCTCTCTCCTCGCGAGCTCACGAACCCCAGGGCAGCAGACGCGAAAAGAAGCCTCGTCGCGTGAGCCCGCCCGAGAGGCCCAGGACAACGCACACCAGGCGGTGCGCGCACTGATGGCAGGTCTTCGGACTCGCGGGCACCCAGGTATCACCCGGACCTACTGGCCGTCGCTTCCCAGGCTCGCGCCCAGTGCTTTCTGACGGCGGTCGTTCCCACTCACCGCTGCGGGGCAGTCCCGGATTTCCACCGGGTTCCCTCTTACCCCACCGCGCCTCGGCCGAAACCGGAGCACGGCGGACCACCAGCACCCCCGAGCCTAGCGCCCCGGCATCGATCTTGGCTGTATTTCTTGGCACACAAAGTCACTTCGCCCCGCTGCCGCACGGCCCGGAGGAGATACCTCACAGTCGACATAGTAGGACGTCCTACTTTATGGTGTCCACAGGTTCGCGGTGCGGGGAAGCCGGTGTGAGTCCGGCACGGTCCCGCCACTGGACGGCGGCAGGCTCAACATCGCCGCGTGGTCGGTCGGCGGCGGCCAGTCCGTGCTCGACAAAGCCGTGTCCTATCTGTCCACACGGGACGCGTTCGGGCAGAACGGCTACCTCAGCGAGTACGGCGTCGAGAAGATCGTCCGGGACCTGCGGGTCCACCAGATCCTGGAAGGAACCAACGAGATCATGCGCGTGATCGTGTCCCGTGAAGTACTGGGAGCGGCGTCATGACCGACGTGCGCACCGACGTCCGCAACGGCCTCGGCCACATCACGCTCAACCGGCCGAAAGTGATCAACGCCCTCACCCACGACATGGTCAGGACCATCGACGCGGTACTGACCGAGTGGGAGAATGACGATTCCGTCCGCACGGTCGTGATCACCGGTGCCGGTCACCGTGGGCTGTGCGCGGGAGGGGACATCCGCACGATCTACGACGACGCCCGCTCCGGCGGCACCGCGTCGCTGGCGTTCTGGGCCGACGAGTACCGGCTCAACGCGCACATCGCCCGGTTCCCCAAGCCGTACGTCGCGGTGATGGACGGGCTGGTGATGGGCGGTGGCGTCGGGGTGTCCGCGCACGGCTCGATCCGCGTGGTCACCGAACGCTCCCGCGTCGCGATGCCGGAAGTCGGCATCGGCCTGGTGCCTGACGTCGGCGGCACGTACCTGCTGTCCCGAGCCCCCGGGCAATTCGGCACGCACATCGCGTTGACCACCGCGCAGTTGTCGGCCGGGGACGCGATCCACTGCGGGCTCGCCGACTATCACGTCCCCTCGGCACGTATCCCTCAGCTGCTCGAGTTGCTGGAACAGCGAAACGCCGCCGACGCCGTCCGTGCGGTGGCCGAACTGCCCGCCGACCGGCCGTTGTCTCGCCAGGCGGACTGGATCGACACCTGTTACGCGGCCGACACCGTCGAGGAGATCCTCCAACGGCTGCGCGCCAGCGGCGAGCCGGGCAGCAGCGCGGCCAAGGAGATCGAGGGCAAATCGCCCACCGCCGTGAAGGTCACGCTGCGCTCACTCCGCTCGGCCGCGGCCCTGCCCGACCTGGAAGCCGTGCTGGCACAGGAGTACCGCGTGTCCGCGGCCTGCCTGCGCGGACACGACCTCGCCGAGGGCATCCGCGCCCAGATCATCGACAAGGACCGCAATCCACGCTGGTCACCCGGCACGCTCGCCGAGGTCGGCGACGACATCGTGGCCGCGCACTTCGAGGAGGTCCAGTGATCGCGTTGGCCGAAGGTGACTCGTCTCACGGTCACGGCAGAAGCAACTTCGGACGGTACTCGTGCGTCAGTTAGGTAGGGATCTTGTAACCAGGTGAATTAAGGGGTTTGGTGTGGTCGCCTCGAAGGCGAAGGCGCTTGGCAAGTTGGTGGCGTTGATCGTGACGGCGGGTGTGGTGCTGGCCGCGATGCTGTTCCCGTACGTGGGTGGGATCGGAGTGGCCGCGAACCGGGTGAGTGACACCGTCGCGGCGGTGCCCGCGGAACTGGTGTCGGCCCAGATGCCGATGGGCAGCACGATCCTGGACCGCAACGGCCAGCCGATCGCGTACCTCTACGACCAGGACCGGGAGATGTCCAAGCCGGAGGAGATCCCCCAGTTCATGCGCAACGCGATCGTCGCCATCGAGGACCACCGGTTCTACCAGCACAACGGACTGGACGCGCAGCGCAGCCTGAAGGCGGTCGGCGGATTCTTCGCAGGCGAGTCCGCCGGTGGTGGCTCGACGCTGACCCAGCAGTACGTCAAGAACTACCTGGGATACGTGCTCGCGAAGGACGAGACCGAGCGCAAGCAGGCCATGGCGCACAGCCCGGCGCGCAAGATCCGTGAGGCGAAGCTGGCCGTCGAGATCGAGCGGCAGATGGGCAAGGACGACATCCTGGTCCGCTACCTCAACCTGGTGCCGTTCGGCGGCAACGTCTTCGGCGTCAAGGCCGCCGCCCGCACGTACTTCGGGACCACCCCGGACAAGCTCACGCTCGCCCAGTCGGCGTTCCTCGCCGCGATGGTCAACAAGCCGACCACGCTGCTGAAAGACCCGATCGAGGCCAAGAAGCGGCGCAACCTCGTGATCGACCGGATGCTGGACACCGGCTTCCTCAAAGAAGGCAAGGAAGTGGCCGACCAGGCCAAGGCCGAGGACATCGCCCTCGCGCAGCCGCTCAACACCCGCTCCAACGACTGCGGCAACCTCGAAGGCGGCACCACGACCGGGTTCTTCTGCGGGTACGTCCTGGACTACCTCGCCAAGGCCGGGTTGACGAAAGACCAGGTCAAGCGCGGCGGCTACGTGATCAAGACCACCATGGACCCGGCCGCGACGGTGGAGGCCAAGCGCGCGGCGGAAGCCCAGGTCTCCAAGGACACCAAGGGAATCGCCAACGTGATGGCGGTCGTCGAGCCTGGCCAGGACAAGCACGCGGTCCGCGCGCTCGCCGCCAACCGGGACTTCGGCGTCGACGCGAGCAAGGGCCAGACCGCGTACCGGCTGCCCAGCACGATCACCCGGTTCGGCGCCGGGTCGATCTACAAGGTCTTCACCGCGGCCGCCGCGCTGGACAGCGGTGTCGCCAAGGTGAACCAGGAGTTCGACGTCCCGGCCTCGTACACCTCGCCCGTCTACAAGGGAAACGGCAACAAGCCGTACACGGTGACCAACGACTCCGCGGGCGGCGACACCCGCAGGACGCTGCAGGGCGCGCTGGCCCACTCGCCGAACACCGCGTTCGTGAAGCTGGAGGAGGACGCGACCCTGAACAGGGTCGTCGACATGTCCGTCCGGCTCGGCATGCGCGACAGCATGCAGGGCGTGAACCGCGGCGGCGAGAAGCCGGACCCCGAGGCCAAGGACGCGTCGCTGCGGATCAACCAGGAGAAGTGGGTCAAGGACGGCAAGATCGGCTCGTTCACCCTCGGCGTCACGGTCACCAGCGTGCTGGAGTTGGCCAACGTGGGTGCGACGATCGTCAGCGACGGCAAGTGGTGCCCGCCGACCCCGATCGACCAGGTCCTCGACCGCGACGGCAAGTCCGTCGCGATCAAGGAACCGGGCTGTGAGCAGGCGGTCGAGCCCGGCCTGGCCCGCAGCCTCGGCCAGGCGATGAGCAAGGACACCACCGAGGGCACAGCGGCGGACCCGGCGCGCAACGCGGGCTGGACCCGGCAGATGATCGGCAAGACCGGCACCACCCAGGTCCACCAGTCAGCCGGGTTCCTCGGCGCGACCCCGCAACTGGCCGGAGCGGTCCTGGTCTTCAGCGACGGCGACTCCCCGAAACCGATCTGCGACGGCACCGGCAACGCCAAGCCGACCCTGTGCAAGAACGGCAACATCTACGGTGGCAAGGTGCCCGCGCGGACCTGGTTCGACGCGATGAAGCCGCTGCACAAGAACATCAGGGAACAGCCACTGGCACCGGGAGACCCCAGGTACATGGGCTAACTGGCAGTGAGGGACTGGGTGATCCACGTGATGGGTGAGGTGTGTCGCGGGGCCCAGTTCAGCGTGGCACGCGCGGCGGCGGCGCGTACTCGGCTGTTGGAGCCAAGGGCGTAGACGGCTGGTTCGTAGCCCCAGGCGCTGATGGCCGAGTCGATGTCCCATGGCTGGGCGGGAGGCAGGTTCAGGGCTTGGGCGATCGCCTGTGCCATGTCGTGGAACGAGGCTTCGCCGTTCTCCACGAAGTAGAACGAACCGGCCGGGGCGTCGCCGAGTGCGCGCAGGTAAAGGTCAACCACGTCGTCGATGTGCACGGCGGACCAGATGTTGCGGCCTCGGCCGATGTGACGGGCCACGCCCGTGGCGGTGGCCACGGCGACCAGGCGCGGGATCTGCACGCTGTCCCGGGCAATGCCGTGGCCATGTCCGTAGATCAGGCTGTTGCACAGCACCACCGATCGGACGTCCCGGTCCGCCGCGGCGAGGACGAGCCGATCAATCGCCACCCGGGCGGCTTTGTCGTCGGTGGGCTGCCACGTCCCGCCGGGGCGCACATCCACCTCGGTGTACACCTCGGCTGAGTCCTCGCCGCGCGCGTCGTCACCGACGATGCTGGATCCGCTGGTGTGCAGGAGTGGTTTGCCCGAACCGGCAAGGGCGTCGGCGAGCGCGGACACCGCGCCGCCGTGATCGCTGTCCGCGGCGTTGATCACCGCATCGGCCGCCTGCGCCTCTTTGGTGAGCAGAGCTGTGTCGTCCAGCGAGCCGATGACCAGCTCGATGCCCAGACCGGCCAGCGCGTCGGCTGTGTCCGCGCGCCTGGTCAGGCCGACGACCTGATGTCCCGCGCGTACCAGCCCCACCGCCACGGATCCACCGATGTAACCGGTCACACCCGTCAGGAACACCCGCATCAAACCCACTCCAATCCTTGCGCGTGCAATATATGTATATGCAGATACTGTAGAGACACGCTTTCTTTGTCAAACTAGGCGCATGCGAGACAGTCGACCGACCATCACCCTGCCCACGCCGCTGGAGCGGCGCTGGCAGGCACTCCGCCAGTTGCAGGTCAGGGTCGACGACGCCGTGGAAGGCGCACTCCGGCAGGAGCACGGTCTGTCCCGTTCGGAATATCTGGCCTTGGCGGCCTTGGTCTACTCGGACGACGGCGGACATCTGCGTCAACAGGTGCTCGCCGACGCCATCCCGCTCGAGCACAGTTCGGTCAGCAGGCTGGTCGGACGTCTGGAACGGGCAGGCCTGACCGAGCGGTACCTGTGCGAGACCGACCGGCGGGGCGTCTACACCCAGGTCACCGACCTTGGACGACAGCTGCTCAAGCGCGCCCGCGAGACCTACCTCCGCGTGCTGGACGCCCAGTTGTCAGTGGAGCACAAGGATTCCAGCCCTGTTCTTGGCTACCTCCGAGCCGACACCGACGACTGATGCTTCTCAGAGCGCCCACACCGTGTGCCGGACCGTCGGCGGTTCGACGGCCAGCGCCCGCGCGGCGTTCATGACCTCCAGATCCACGGCGGTACCTCGTTCGAGGTGCTGCCGCAGGTGTTCCTGCCAGGTCGCCAGCACGAACGTCTCCAGGAACAGCTCCGGCGCCTCGGAGTCGCGGAACAGGCCCCACATGGTCGCGCCGGTTCGCCGCCGGGACCGGCCGACCTTCCGCATCACCTCGGTGAACGCCGCAACGTCCTCCTCGGCCACCCGCCAGTCCAGGGTGACCAGCACCGGCCCGTCGGTGTGCGCTGGCCCCACGGGTGGCTCGTCCCAGACCGCGGCCGGGGTGACGTCCAACTGCCGTTCGGTCAGGGGCAGCCTGCGCATGGCGTACAGCGCTGCCAGCGTCATCGCCACGGCGGGGATCACCATCGCCAGCCGCAGGTCGAGCGCGTTGGCCACCGCGCCCCACAGCACCGCGCCGATGGCCTGGCCGCCCATCA
Source organism: Kibdelosporangium sp. MJ126-NF4 (assembly GCF_000826545.1). Next base: position 120,164 of record NZ_CDME01000010.1, read on the forward strand.
GCATCAGCTGGTAGTACGCCAGCGCCCGTGCGCGGGTCCACGCGGGCAACAGCACCTGCGCGGTGGCGTTGAGCGTGGACAGCACCGCGATCCAGCCCGCGCCCGCGACGAGCATCGCCACAATCGCCACCGCGGTCGAACCGGTCAGCCCCGCGAGCGCCGTCGCCGCCGCGTAGGCGCATGTCGCGACGGTGATCACGGTGTTCTTCCCGAAACCGCGCAGCAGCCGCGGCACGATGAACGCACCGCCGATCGCCCCGGCGCCGACACTGCCCAGCAGCGCGCCGTAGCCACCCGCGCCGAGCCCGAGCGGACCGCGTGCGATCGCGGGCAGCAGCGCCCACAACCCGCTGGCGAACAAGACGAACAGGATGCACCGGGTCAGCACCCGTGCGTACAGCGGGGAACTGCGCACGTACCGGGCGCCGCTGCGCACGGCGGTCAGCACGTGCTCCGCGCCCAGCGGACGATGCTCCGACGGCCGCCGCCAGAAGCCCAGCACCAGCAGCACACCGACGAACGACACCGTGTTGAACGCGAACGTCGCCTCGGGCCCCGCCGCCGCGATCAACAGGCCACCCAGCGCGGGCCCGATCGCCCGGCCGACGTTCATGTTGACACCGTTGAGCAACGCCGCCTGCGGGATCTCCGCACGCGGCACCAGCTCCGGCTGGATCGCCTGGAACGACGGCATCGACGCGGCCTGTCCGATTCCCATCAACGCGATCAGCGCCAGCAGGATCGTCGGCGTGGTCACCCCGGTCGCGGTCAGCGCCATCAGACCGGCCGCGCCGAGCAGCATCAGCGCCTGGCCGGTCATCAGGACCTTGCGCCGGTCGAGAATGTCCCCGAGCGCACCCGACGGCACGACGAGCAGGAACACCGGCAGCGTGGTGGCCGCCTGGACGAGCGCGACCTGAAGGGCGGTGCCGCCGAGATCACCCATCAGCCACTGGGCGCCGACGGTCTGCGCCCAGGTGCCGACGTTCGACGCGAACTGAGCCAGCCACAGCGCGCGGTACGCGCCACGGCGCAGCGGCGCCCACGGGGACGGAGCGGTCATGCGGTGAATCTTGCCTGGCTACGGCCCCGCTCACGATTCCGGCGGCAGATCCCGGCTCAGTGTGAGCAGCGCGATGAACTCCTTGTACGCGCCTTCGACACGCTGTTTGTCGCCGGTCACGTCGAGGTCGAGCAGTAGCCCGCGTACCTGGGCGACGACGATTGTGGCGAGCCGTCGAGCCTCGGGTCGGCCACACCCGGACGCCAGGAATCCGTCGCTGAAGATGTCGAGCCACTCGGTGCTGAGCTGGGCCCGTGACACGCCAGGCTGGTCCACGCCGAGGCGGCTCGACGCGGCCAGTTGGCCGAACAGCCGGAAGTACTGACCGGCCTCGTCGCTGGCGAACCACATCCACGCCCGCGACAGCACGTGGAGGAAGTCGGGGACGGCGGGCAGTTCGGTTCGCGCGCGGGCGAGTTCCCGCTCCCGGCATCGGCGCAAAGCCGTGTCGAGCAAGGCCTGCCGGGAGCCGAAATGGTGGACGAGCATGCGCGCGCTCGTGCCCGCGGCGGCGGCCAGCCGGTCGAGCGAGGCGTCCACCAGGCCGTTGACCAGCAGATCGCGCGTGACCGCGGCGAGGAGCGCCTCGCGGTGGGCCAGGTCGGCGGTTCGGGGCATGCGACCGAGTCTATTCATGTAACGTCTCTTACATGATTCGCGCCACCTACGTCCGGACTCTCAAACCGGGCGTCACCGACGAGCAGTTCATCGCCGCGTGGATGCCACCCGGGCAGACCGTCGACACGTACCCGGCCCGGGTGACCATCAGCCACGGCCTCGCCGACGAACGGCAGATCATCTCCACCTTCGAGCTAGACATCCCGGCGGAGCGCCTCGCCGACGCGCTGCCCACGCTCGTCCACCCCGACTCGACACGACGGCTCGCCGAGATCGTCGAGTCGACGCAACTGGAAGCGGTGTTCGAGGACACAGGCGTGTTCGGCGAGGCGGATCCGCAGATCAGGCCTGTGTGACCGTCCACTGCTGACTCGTGCTGCCGGTGTCGTTCTGCTGCACGATCAACGCGTTGTCGGCCGTGGAGTCACCGGCCACACCGATGACCTTGCCGCTGCGCACGCTCACGATCTTCACGTGACCGGCTCCGGCGTCGGCCAGCCGCCACTGCTGGTTCGTCCCGCCGTTGGCGGTCCACTGGATGATCTTGGCTCCGTCCGCCGTCGAGTTGTCGGCCACGTCCACGGCCAGGCCGGTGGCCGCGCTGGTGATGGTCCGCACGCCGTTGCCGAGGTCGTTGACGGCCCACTGCTGGTTCACACCGCCGTGCCGGGCGTACTGGATCAACTGGGTGCCCTGCGCCGTCGAACCGCCGGGGACGTCGAGCGCCTTGCCACTGCGCCGGTTGACCAGCACGTGGTTGTTGCTCAGTGTGCGCCGCAACGGGATCGGCCGCGGCTGGAGCTGGTGCAGGTCCAGTACGACGATCTCGTTGGCCCCCGTGCGCAGCCACGTCGCCGGGCAGAAGAGGTTCTGCTGCGGCCCGATCTTCCAGTACCGGCCGAGGTTGTTGCCGTTGACCCAGACCAGGCCGTGCGTCCAGCCGGACATGTCCAGGTAGGTGTCGCCCACAGTGGACAACGTGAGCGTGGCCTTGAAGAACAGGCCCGGCCGGTCCGGCGCGGTGATCACTGGCCTGAGCGCGGCCACGTAGGCCTCGTCGACCGGCAGCGGGTAGGTCTGCCAGCCGGTGAGTGTGGTGCCGGAGACCGACACCTGCTTGGTGATGCCCTTGCGGTCGATGAGTCCGTGCCCGAAGTTGATCCGGCCAAGGCCTTCCACGAGGATGTCCACTGTGGCGGAACCCGCGGGCAGGGTCAGCGAGTCGCCGGTGGTCACCTTCAACGGACCGGCGTAGCTTGACGGCACAGCCGTGCGCGAGATGCCGCCCTGGTACTTGCCGCCGTGGAAGACTGTGGCGTAGTCGTGCACCGCGGTGACCTTCAGGGTGCCACCGTTGGTCGACGCCTTGCGGTACAGCATGAACCCGCTGTTCTGTCCGTACGCCTCCATCGGCTTCACGTCCTGAGTGGACAGCGGCGTGGGCAGGTTGTCCCACAGTGACGCGTAGGGAGTGGGAGTCACGCCGTCCGCGGTGATGGTGGGGATGGGCTCGGGAATTGGCGGCAGCTGGCCGACTTTCGCGGCGATGACATCGCGGTAGGACGAGTACAGCACGGCCGGTCCGCCCTGTTCGGTGATCGGCGAGCCGTAGTCGTAGCTGGTGATGTCCGGCTGGTAGTTGCTGCCGTCGTTGTTGGCGTTCGCGCCCGCCCAGTACCCGAAGTTCGTGCCGCCGTGCAGCATGTAGATGTTGAACGACAGGTCGCTGTCCATCAGGCCGCGCAACGTGTTCGTGATGTTGGTCGGCCCGGCCATCGCGGCGTCGCCCCAGTGGGTGAGCCAGCCGGGATAGAGCTCACCGGACAGGGCGGGCACCTTGGGGAAGGACTGGCGGCACTTTGCGATGTCCGCGGCGCTGCCGCCGGACAGGCCGATGGCGCCACCCGGCACGACCGTGTTGTTGGCCTGGACCTGGCTGAGGCCGTCCTGGGTGTAGAACGGGCCGGTGATGCCCGCGTCCAGCCACATCTGGCGGATGTCGGTGAGGTGGGGCGTCTCGTTGCCGAACGAGCCGAACTCGTTCTCGACCTGGACCATCAGCACCGGGCCGCCGTTGTCGATCATCAACGGTTTGACGACGGGCGCGAGGGCCTTGACGTACCGGCGCACCGCGGCTATGTACCGCGCGTCCCTGCTGGTACGCAGCGACACGGGATCGTGGGCCAGCAGCCACGCGGGGATGCCGCCGAGGTCCCATTCCGCGCACACGTATGGGCCGGGACGCAACAGCACCCACATCCCCTCCTCCTGGCAGATGCGCAGGAAGGCGGCGAAATCACGGCGGTCGGTGGTGAGGTCGAAGTGGCCTTCGCGCTCTTCGAGGTAGTTCCACATCAGGTACACGCCGATGGTGTTCAGGCCCATCGCCTTGGCCATCTGCACACGGTGGCGCCAGTACTCCCGGGGGATGCGCACGGGGTGCATCTCGCCGCTGCGGATCTGGAACGGCTTGCCGTCGAGCAGGAACGCCGAACCGTCGGCGGCGAAGCTGAACACCCGTCCGGCAGCGTGAGCCTCGCCGGTGGCGAGCATCGCGCCAAGCGGGGTCAGGAGACTGGCAGCCAGGAAACCACGTCGTTTCATTTCCGATGCGCTCCTCGTCCGGATCGGCAGGGTGTTCGATTTTGTGCGCAAACCTGCTCGATAGTCAAAGAAGAACAAACAGCATCGATCAAGTGTGAGCACAGCTGCGCACGGGAGTGTTGAGTTCTGTGTGGTTGACCCTGGCTCGTGTTGACCGGGCAGCATGGCGGAGTGAGCTTCAACCACAGCCCAGCCCTCGTGCCCGAACTGCTCGTCACCGACATCGCCACGAGCATCGAGTTCTGGTGCGGCCTCTGCGGATTCGACATCGCCTACCAGCGTGCGGACGAAGGCTTCGCCTACCTCACGCGCGAGCACGCGCACGTGATGCTCGAACAGGCGGGAATCGGGCGCAACTGGATCACCGCGCCACTGGAGCGCCCACTCGGACGAGGAATCAATTTCCAGATCACAGTCACCGAACTCGATCCCATCCTCGCCTCGCTCGAGACGGCGAACCACGCGCTGTTCATGCCCCCGGAAACGAAGTGGTACCGAGTTGGTGACGAGGAGACCGGCGTCAGGCAGTTCCTCGTGACGGACCCGGACGGTTACCTGATCAGATTCCAGGAGTCACTGGGACGACGTCGCGGGTCAGGTCCGCCTCGGCCGACTCACCCCGGCCGAAGCTGACGCTGTCCGGACCGAGGGGAACACCGTGGCCACCGCACTCGACCGGGGCGAACGCTGGTGGCTGCCCCGATGGGCCCGATGGCAGCCAGGCCGGGGTCCCGTCAAGGCGGAGAGTCGGTCGTGCGGATGAGGTGGTGTGCGCGGATTCCGGCTGGAAGACGGCCGACGCGCGTAAGAGCGCAAGAGCGCAGAGGTGTGCGACGCGTGCGGACATGCAGGGGGCCTGCGCGCAGGCGCAGGCGGCGTGCGCGCGAGCGCAGGGGTGCGGCCCGCGCGCGCATAGCGCAGGGGTGTGGTTCGTGGGGTGTCCCTCCCGTATGGCCTGGGCGTAGCCATACCATGGCGTGTCGGGAGGTCGGCCTACGTTTCTGGCGTGCCCGGCGCGAGGCGGTACCGATCTCCCGGCACGTCGTGGTTTCCTTTGGCAGGTCATACGGGAGGGGCGCCCCGCGACCCCCACTCGACCCAGGAAGTCACGTGGGCTGAGCGAACCGGGGGGGAGATACGAAGTGTTGTGTCCCCCTCTTGGAGGCCTGCCGTCCGACGAGGACACGCAGTTCAAGCCACAAGCCAACTCGAGCATCGGGAACAAGCCCGACACAGCGGGCATCACAGGCTCGTCCCCGGGGCGGGCCTTCGGCGATGGCCGCACACACGGCGGCAGCGGCAGCCACGCGGCGGCAGTCACTGGGATGTCCGCAGCCATGCGGCGACTGCACACACATGTCGGCTGCAGACACGAGATGGCCGCAGACACGAGATGGCCGCAGACACGAGATGGCCGCGCTCACGTGTCCGCCGGGGAAAGAGAAAGAAGTCCTCGCCGGACGGCAGGCCTCCGAGAGGGAAACCAACCCGTGGTCTGTCCACCCGGTTGGCTGTGCTCACGTGATTTCCCGGGTCCAGTGGTAGAGAGGCGTGGTCGGTTCCCTCCCGTATGTCCTGCCGGAGGAAACCACGGCGTGCCGGGAGGTCGGTATCGCCTGCGCTGTGGGTTGGGTTGCGTAGGCCGACCTCCCGACACGCCGTGGTATGGCTGCGCCCAGGCCATACGGGAGGAAACCAACCACGAACCCCACCCATGCGCTTACGCGCAAGGCCTCATGCGCTTGCGCGCACAGCCCGACCTTGACGGAATCCTGGGCAGCCAGGGCTGGCGGTGTTGGTTGCGGAAAACCCGGTCCGTTATCCGGACCTTGGCGGCTAACCTGGTGGTTCATCGCGAGTGGGCGAGCAACCAACCGGAAATGGGTGGCGCAGCGGATGAGTGTCCCAGATCGACCGTCGTTGGACGGTCTGGCCGAGAAATGGGCGGCACAGTGGGAAGCGAAGGGGCTGTACAGGTTCAGCGCCCCGGGCGACCGCGCCGCCGTATTCTCGATTGACACGCCGCCGCCGACGGTCAGTGGATCGCTGCACGTCGGGCACGTGTTCTCCTACACCCACACCGACATCATCGCCCGCTATCAGCGGATGCGCGGCAAGCACGTGTTCTACCCGATGGGCTGGGACGACAACGGCCTGCCCACCGAACGACGCGTGCAGAACTACTTCGGCGTCCGGTGTGACCCGTCGCTGCCGTACGACCCGGGTTTTCAGGCTCCGGAGCCCGGCACCAAGAAGGTCGTGGACATCTCGCGACGCAACTTCGTCGAACTGTGCGAGCGGCTCACGGTCGAGGACGAGAAGGCGTTCGAGGACCTGTGGCGTCAGCTTGGGCTGTCGGTTGACTGGACGCGGACCTACACGACGATCGGGCGGCGTTCGCAGCGCGTGTCCCAGCGTGCGTTCCTGCGTCAGCTGCAGGCGGGCGAGGCGTACCAGTCCGAGGCTCCGACGTTGTGGGACGTCGGTTTCCGCACCGCTGTCGCCCAGGCCGAACTGGAGGACCGTGAGCACGCCGGCGCGTGGCATCGCATCGCGTTCCACGGCCCGGCGGGGGAGCGGGTCCACATCGAGACCACGCGGCCGGAACTGTTGCCCGCGTGCGTCGCGCTGATCGCGCATCCGGACGACGAGCGCTACCAGCACCTGTTCGGCAAGACTGTCGTGTCACCCGTGTTCGGGATGGCGGTTCCCGTTCTGGCGCATGAGGCCGCGGAGCAGGAGCGCGGCGCGGGCATCGCGATGTGTTGCACGTTCGGCGATCTGACCGACGTGCGCTGGTGGCGTGAGCTGAAACTGCCCACCCGCACGGTGATCGGCCGCGACGGCCGCATCCTGCCCGACGGCCCGGACGGCATCAACCGCGAGGCCTATGAGCAGATCGTCGGCGCGACCGTGCACACCGCGCGGGAACGGGTCGTGGACATGCTGCGGGAATCGGGCGATCTCGACGGCGAACCGCGCAAGGTTGTCCGGCCGGTGAAGTTCTACGAGAAAGGCGACAAGCCGCTGGAGATCGTGTCCAGCAAGCAGTGGTTCATCCGGTCGGTCGCGCACCAGGACGTGTTGCTGCGCCGAGGCGAGGAACTGCAATGGCACCCCGCGCACCTGAAGGTCCGCTACGACGACTGGGTCCGCGGCCTCAACGGCGACTGGCTCATCTCGCGCCAGCGCTACTTCGGCGTGCCGTTCCCGGTCTGGTACGCCGTCGACGCGAACGGCGAACCGGGCGAGCTGATCCTGCCCGGTGAGGACGCGCTGCCCGTCGACCCGTCCACCGACGTGCCTGACGGGTACACCGCCGACCAGCGTGGGAAGCCCGGTGGGTTCGTCGGCGAGACCGACGTGATGGACACGTGGGCCACGTCGTCGCTCAGCCCGCAGATCGTGTGCGGCTGGGAGGAGGACCCGGACCTGTACGCCCAGACCTACCCGATGGACCTGCGCCCGCAGGCCCACGACATCATCCGAACCTGGCTGTTCTCCACGGTCCTGCGAGCCGAGTTGGACTCGCACACGTTGCCCTGGCGGCACACCGCGCTGTCCGGCTGGATCCTCGACCCGGACCGCAAGAAGATGAGCAAGTCCAAGGGCAACGTGGTCACCCCGCTCGACCTGCTGATCCAGTACAGCCCGGACGCGGTCCGCTACTGGGCCGCCTGCGGCAGGCCGGGCACCGACACCGCGTTCGAACAGGGCCAGATGAAGATCGGCAGGCGGCTGGCGACGAAACTGCTCAACGCGGCCAAGTTCGTCATCGGGTTCCCGCCGCCCGACGCGGACGCGAGCGTCACCGACCCGCTCGACCTGGCCATGCTCGCCGACCTGGACGACGTCGTGCGGCAGGCGACCGCCGCGTTGGAGGCGTTCGAGTACACGACCGCGCTGGAGCGGACCGAACGGTTCTTCTGGGTGTTCTGCGACGACTACCTGGAACTGGTCAAGCAGCGCGCGTACGGCGATGTCAGCGAAGGCAGCGCGCAGTCCGCGCGGCTGGCGTTGCGCACGGCCCTGGATACAGTCCAGCGGCTGCTCGCGCCGTTCCTGCCGTACAGCACGGAGGAGGCATGGTCGTGGTGGCACGAGGACTCTGTGCACACCGCCCCCTGGCCCACTCCACGCGGTACCAAGGCTGACGGAGCCGCGCTCAGCCTGGCCAGTGCGGTGATCATGGCGGTGCGCAAGGAGAAATCCGCCGCGAAGCTGTCCATGCGCGCCGAGGTCGACGCGGTCCGCGTGCACGCCCCGGCCGGGCAGGTCGACCTGGTCGCGTCGATCGGCCCCGACCTCCGGGCCGCGGGCAACATCGCCGCGCTCGACGTCGTGCCCGCGGACGAACTGCGGGTGGAAGTCACCCTAAACGGGCTGTGACGTCCGGGAGTCCTGCAGGACCTCGCGGGCGACGAGGACACCGCCGACGAAGGCGACCGGCATCACGATGATCGCCGCGAGCGGGATGGCGCACAGCAACGACGCAGGCACGCCGAGGCCCAGCATGAGCCCACGACGCTTACGCACATGGGCCCGGCGCTGCCGCAGCCCCATCCCGCGCCGGTAGAACGGCACCGCCACCAGTTCCAGCGCCAGGAACCACGCGCTGACCAGCGCCAGCAGCACCGGGACGACGAACTGCCCCGCGATCGGGATGAACCCGGCGACGAACAGCGGGATCGCGTACATCAGCGACCACAGGACGAGGATGAGCCCGTCGCGGATGCCCATGCCCAGCAGTCGCCACCACGGCAGGTCCACCGCGCCTGCCACGCCGCCGAGGTCGTCCTCGACCTGCTCGGCGATGTACTCGTAGAACGGCGCGCCGATGGCCAGTGTCAGCGCGGAGAACACGATCAGCCCGATCGCCACCGACGCGGCGAACAGCACCACACCGGCGGCGACCCGGATCGTCGTGCGCCAGGTCTCCGACCAGGTGTCGGCGAACGGCGTGACCCAGGCCGCGAGATCGCCGATCCACACCACCAGCGCGATCATCCCGCCGAGCAGCAACAGCGTCGTCAGCACCGCGGGAATCGCGCCGAGCAGCAGGAGCTTCGGCCGCCGCAGCAGGATGCCCAGCCCCTGGCCGAACATCCCCATCCCCTTGAAGAAGTCACGCACCGCGTATTTCTACCAGTGCTGAGCCCGGCTGATCCGGGCGGATCGGGCGTACAGGACATCTGCGGACTTGTCAGGATCGCGTCAACGCGGCCGACCGGTGTGTCAAAACGCCGTCAGGCCTGTTCAGATCGGTGAACCGGCGGGGCATTCTGCGGCTATCGGCAAGATCCTTGTGGTAGACGACGATCCGCAGATCGCACGCGCGTTGCGGATCAACCTCGCGACGCGCGGATACGACGTGGCGACCGCGCACGACGGCGCGGGCGCGTTGCGTGAGGCGGCTGGCGGCAAGCTGGACCTGATCCTGTTGGACCTGTGCCTGCCCGACATCGACGGCATCGAGGTGATCGCCACGTTGCGCGGCTGGAGCCGGACACCCGTGCTCGTGCTGTCGGCACGCAGAGACGAACCGAGCAAGGTCGCCGCGCTGGACGCGGGCGCCGACGACTACGTCACCAAGCCCTTCGGGATGGACGAACTGCTCGCCAGGGTCCGCGCGGCGACCCGGCGCTCGGCCACCGCCGCCGCATTGGCCCAGCAGGCGCTCGTGGACACCGGGACGTTCACAGTGGACCTCGTCGCGAAGCGGATCTGGCGTGACAGCGTGGAACTGCACCTCACCCCGACCGAGTGGGGTGTGCTGGACCTGCTGGCCCGCAACCGGGGCAGGCTGGTCAGCCAGCGGCAGCTGCTCGACGAGATCTGGGGACCCGGCCACCAGGCGGACGGGCACTACCTTCGCGTCTATATCGGACAGCTGCGGCGCAAGCTGGAACCCGAGCCGGGCAAACCCCGGCACCTGATCACCGAGCCGGGCATGGGCTACCGCCTGACCTGACAGCTCGCTCGCGCTGACACCCGCAACCAATGTGGCCTTCGGTGCACTGGCTGCAACCAAGGCGGCCTTCGTTGCATCCCGCCTAGCTTGCCATCACGCCGGTCTCCACGAACATGGCCCTGCGCATGATGGACAACGCGTGGTCGCCGAACCGCTCGTAACACTGGCTCAGCCGGACCGCGTCCACCGCGGCACCGACACCGTAGGACCAGTCCTGGTACTCCAGAACGGCGAACAACGACCGGTGCAGGTCGTTCAGCTCCTCGTCGGCTTCTCTGACGGCGTCGCTGAGACCGATGGTGCGGGTGCGCAGCGCGTGTGCCGTGTCGCGGGCGAGACCGATCGCGATGTCACCCATATGCGCGAAGCGGGGCCGCAACACCGGCGGCAGCACTTCCCGTGGATGGCGCCTGCGGACCGTCTCGGCGACGTGCTGGGCGAGATCTCCCATCCGCTCAAGGCTTTCCGCCGAATGCAGCGCGGCGATCACCAGCCGCAGATCACCGGCGACCGGTGCCTGCAACGCCAGCAGCAGGTGCGCGTCCGACTCGCACGCCGAGCGCGCCATGTCCACGACCCGGTCGTCGGCGATGACACGCTCGGCCAGATCGAGGTCGGCGGTCAGCAACGCGGTGGTCGCGTCACGCATCGCCGCCGCGGCGAGGTCGCTCATGTTCACCAGCGCCGCCACGAGATCGTCCAGACGGCTGCGGAAAGTGTCGCGCATCCGTCCACCCTAAGGCCGGTTCTCGTCAATTTCGGCCGGATCCGGCGTCAAGGTCCCGTCAAGCAATGGTTTCCCCGAGCCTCCGGCGCGATGTACTGGAGCCATGAGCACGACTGTCAGGCGATGGCCCAGAGTCGGCGCACTTTATGGCGCCGGGCTCGGCTTCGCAGGTGGAATCGTCGCGACCATCGCATCGGCGGTGGGCGGCCTGGTTGATCCGTTGAGCGCGCCCGTGCTCGCGGTCGCGGTTGTGTCGGCCGTGACCACAGTGGCCGGTGCGTTGCTGGCCGGGCTGCACAGCTGGTTGCTCTACGCGAGCTTCATCCTCGGGCATGGCGGTGAACTCGCCCTGTCAGGGCCCAGCGTCCACGCGGCGGTCGTGCTCGCGGGCACCGCGGTGATCGCGACCGCCGTCGGTGCCGCCATCCGGTGGATCCAGCAGCCCGCGCTCGCCGCGGTCCCGCAGCCGCGTGCCGCGGCCGACAACGTCACCGGATCCGCGCTGGTGAGTCGGTGAAGACCAGCGAGAAACACCGGTTAACCGTTGTCGGCGGCCTTGCCGCCCTGTCGCTCGACGCGATGGCTTCCGTGGCGTACGGTCCGGAAGCGATCGTGATCGTGCTGGCCGTCGCCGGTGGTGCCGGGCTCGGCTTCACCGTGCCGGTCACGATCGCGATCGCCGTCCTGCTCGGTGTGCTGACGCTGTCCTACCGCCAGGTCATCGCCGCGTTCCCGGAAGGCGGTGGCGCGTATGGCGTGTCGAAGAAGTACCTGGGGCGGCGGGCATCCCTGGTCGCGGCGGCGTCACTGGTCGTCGACTACGTGCTCAACGTCGCCGTGTCGGTCGCGGCGGGTGTCGCGGCACTGACGTCGGCGTTTCCCGAGCTGCTGCCGTACACGGTCTGGTTGTGCCTCGGTGTCCTCGCGGTGATCACCGCGGTGAACCTGCGCGGCATCGCGCACAGCGCACGGGCGTTCATCGTCCCGACGATCATCTACATCGGATCGATCATGCTCGTGGTGATCGTCGGACTGATCCGCGACTCCGCAGCGGTCACCGAGCATTCCGCTGCCGTGCAACAACAACAGCTCCAGACCATTGGCGTGTTGCTGCTGCTGAAGGCCTTCGCCAACGGCTGTGCGGCGCTGACAGGCGTGGAGGCGATCGCCAACGCCGTGCCGTCGTTCCGCAAACCACGCGCGAAACGGGCGCAGAACGCGGAAGTGGCGCTCGGCGCGCTGCTCGCCGTGATGCTGCTGGGCATCGCGGTGCTGGTGGAGAAATTCTCGATTCACCCGGCCGAGGGCGTGACCGTGCTCTCGCAGGTGACCGAGGCGTCCATCGGGGACGGTTTCGGTTTCTACGTCGTCCAGTTCGCCACGGTCGTGCTGCTCGCGCTGGCGGCCAACACGTCCTTCGGCGGACTGCCGGTGCTGGCGCAGTTGCTGGCCAAGGACAACAACCTGCCGCACCTGTTCGCGCTGCGGGCCGAACGCCAGGTGCACACGTACGGCATCGGTTTCCTCACGCTCACCGCCGCGGTCCTGCTCGTGGTCTCGGGCGGCGCGATGAACATCCTGGTGCCGCTGTTCGCGATCGGTGTGTTCGTCGGGTTCACCCTGTCGCAGTTCGGCATGGTCAGGCACTGGCGTGCCACCAGGAACCCGGGCTGGCGGGGACGGGCCGCGCTGAACGGCTTCGGCGCGCTGCTGACCGCCGTCGCCGCCGTTGTCGTGACAGCCACCAAGTTCGGCGAGGGCGGCTGGCTCATCGTGGTGGCGCTGCCGGTGATCGTGCTGCTGATGGAATGGGTCAACCGCACCTATCGCCGGATCGGCGAGCGCCTCGAACTCGGCCGCACCCCGGTTCCGCCGCGTCCGAACTCCGCGCTGGTGGTCGTGCCCATCGGCGCGGTCTCCCGGCTGACACGGGACGCGATCGCGGCCGCGTTGTCACTCGGGGACCGGGTTGTCGCCGTGCACGTCACCGACCCGGACGAGTCCGCCAAGGACCTGGTGGCAGCGTGGGACCGCTGGAACCCGGGCGTGGATCTGGTGCTGCTGCACGACGAACGGCGCAGGCTGGGCGACCCGCTGGTGCAGTACCTGCGTGACGTCAAGGAAAAGCAGGTGTTCGTGTTGATCGCCGAGGTCGAGCCCGAGCACGTGTGGCAGCGGATCCTGCAGAACCAGCGTGGCGCCGTGGTCGCGCACGCCCTGCGCCGCCGCAGCGACGCCGTGGTGTGCCGTCTGAGGTTCCGTGTGGATGAGCGGGCGAACGCGAGCAAGGCGCTGGAAACGGTCTAGCGCGATTCACTCCCCGTGCATGCCGTTCCACAGCAGGTCGAACAGTTGCTCGGTCTCGGCTTTCCAGTCGCCGCGCGGGTCGAGGTAGATCAACCCGCCGGTCGCCCGCAGGATGGTCCGCGGGTCGATGCCGTCGCGGATGGTTCCCGCCGCGACGTTGGCGTCCAGGAGCGTGGCCACCGCGGCCACGATGGACTCGTAGGCCTTCGCGGCCATGTTCTCGTCGGATGACTTGGCCGCGTGCAACGCCAGGCCCAGGCCCCGCTTGGTCATCATGTACCGGGCCAGGTGGCTGGCCCACACCCGGAACGCCTCGTCGGGCGGGTTGTCCCTGAGCAGGGTCGCCGCCGCTTCGACGAGGCTCTGCACCTCGCTCTGGTAGACCGCCAGCACGAGCGAGTCCTGGGTGGGGAAGTGGCGGTAGACTGTGCCGACGCCGACTTCGGCCTTCTTGGCGATCGCGTTGTAGGCCAGGTCCTCGTTGCAGGTCAGCAGTTGCTTCGCGGCGGCGATGATGCGCTCGTTGTTGCGTCGCGTGTCCGCGCGCCGGGGACTCACGGATCCCGCGGTCATCGTCCCTCCCGGCGTCCGAAACGACTGGTTTCCGCACGTGAATCTAGTGCATGGCGAGTCTTAGCCTGGTGTGACTTCAGCCGTTGCGAAGCGGATAAGAATCCGGTAGCGTCGATGTTCGCGGATTCTTATCCGGTTCGCTTCTGACCATCATCGCACAACACCGCCCAGCGGGTGGTTTCTCCGCGGGAATGAGAACTGGTGGACATCTCTCTGGAAGTCAACGGCACTCGGGAACAGCTCAGTATCGATCCAGGCGTGACGCTGCTCGACGCCTTACGGGAACGTCTCGGCATCACCGGGCCCAAGAAGGGGTGCGACCGGGGCCAGTGCGGCGCGTGCACGGTGCACGTGGACGGACGGCCCGTGCTGTCGTGCCTTACGCTGGCAGCGACCGTGCGCAAGCCGGTCACCACCGTCGAAGGGCTGGCCGACGGCGACGAACTACACCCGGTCCAGCAGGCGTTCGTCGACCAGGACGCGCTGCAGTGCGGGTTCTGCACCCCCGGCCAGATCATGTCGGCGGTCGCCGCGGTCGAGCAGGACGTGCGGGACGTCCGGGAATTCATGTCCGGCAACATCTGCCGGTGTGCCGCGTACCCGAGCATCGTCGCGGCGGTAGAGCAGGCAAGGCGGGCCGATGCGACCGTTTGAGCTCACCGCACCCGACACGGTCGAAGCCGCGCTGGCCTCGCCGGGCACGTTCCTCGCGGGCGGCACCACGCTCGTCGACCTGATGAAACTCAACGTCCTGACGCCGCAGCACGTCCAGGACATCAACGCGCTGCCATTACGTGGCATCGACACCACGGACGGCCTGCGCATCGGCGCGCTGGAGCGGATGAGCGACATCGCCGAACACCCGGGCGTGTACCCGGCCATCTCCAGCGCTCTGTTACAGAGCGCGTCGCAGCAACTGCGCAACATGGCCAGCATCGGCGGAAACCTCCTGCAGCGCACCCGGTGCGGCTACTTCCGTGACGTGGCCACGCCGTGCAACAAGCGCGATCCCGGCAGCGGCTGTTCGGCCATCGACGGGGACAACCGGATGCACGCCATCCTCGGCACGAGCGACGCGTGCGTGGCCACGCACGCCAGTGACGTGGCTGTCGCCCTGGTCGCGCTGGATGCCAGGATCACCCTGGTCAGCGCCACCGGCACCCGCACAGTCACGCTCGACGACTTCTACCGCGTCCCCGACCGGACGCCCGAGGTCGAGAACGACCTGCGGCCAGGGGAGCTGATCACCGAGGTCGTGGTGCCGAGGCTGGACTGGGCGCGGCACTCCACCTACGTGAAGGTCCGGGACCGGCAGTCCTACGAGTTCGCGCTCTGCTCGGTCGCGGTCGCGCTGGACATCCAGGACGGCCTGATCGCGGACGCCCGCATGGCCGCGGGTGGCGTGGCGACCAAGCCGTGGCGGCTGACCGCGGTGCAGGACGCGTTGCGCGGCAAGCCCGCCACGGTCGAGACGTTCGAACAGGCCGCAGTGATCGCGGTGGACGGCGCGAAACCACTGTCCGGCAACAGCTTCAAACCGTCCCTGCTGAAGCGGACGGTCGTCCGCGCACTGATCGAGGGGAGCCGAGCATGACCAGCCGGGTGGACGGCCCGCTCAAGGTCACCGGCCGTGCCAAGTACGCCTCGGACCATCTGTTCCCGGACACCTTGCACGGCTACGTCGTGCTCAGCACGGTCGCCAACGGCGAGATCACGGCCATGGACGTGACCGCGGCCAAGGGCGCTCCCGGAGTGGTCGGCGTGTACACGCCGTTCGACTCGCTCGAGCTGAGCAAGGCAGTGAGCCCGATCTTCGGTGAGACGTGGGTTCCGCTGCAGAGCAAGGAAGTCGCGTACTACGGGCAGCCGATCGGCGTGGTCGTCGCCGAGACGTGGGAGCAGGCCAGGGACGCGGCGATGACCGTCGAGGTCACCTACGACGAACGGCCCGCGCTGACCTCGTTCACCGAGGGCATGGCCACGGCCGAGCAACCGCCGGAGATGCGGGGCGGCCTGCCGCCCGAGATGACGGTGTTCGCCGACGACGTCGAGTCCATTGAGGACGTACTGGCGACCAGCCCGGTCGTCGTGGACGCCACCTACTCGACCCCGATCCAGAACCACATGGCGATGGAGCCGCACTCGGCCGTCGCCAGGTGGGACGCGGCCGGGCTGACCGTCTACAGCGGAAACCAGGCCCCGTTCCTCCAGGTCGCGGAGCTGTCGGCGGCGCTGGGCGTGGAACCGTCGGACGTCCGGTCGATGAGCCGGTTCGTCGGCGGGGCGTTCGGCGGCAAGGCACGCACGTCGGTGGCCGGGTTCCTGGCCGCCGCGGTGGCCAGGGCGCTCGACCGGCCGGTCAAGATCGTGCTGACCAGGGAACAGGTCTTCACCGCGACCGCGTCCCGTCCGGCGACCGTGCAGCGTGTCACGCTGGGCGCGACGACGGATGGCAAGCTGATCGCGCTGCGGCACGACTCGTTCTCCAGCACAGCGATGGACCGGTCGTTCGTCGAGCCGACCTCGCACGGCACGTCACGCGAGTGGTACGCCACCGAGAACCTTTCCATCAGCCAGAAGATGGTTCCGCTGAACCTGCCGCTCGGGACGTTCATGCGCGCGCCGGGAGAGGCCCCGGGCTCGTTCGCGCTGGAGAGCGCGATGGACGAACTGGCGATCACGCTGAACATGGACCCGATCGAACTGCGCCTGCGCAACAACTCGACCGCGCCGCCGGGCAAGGACCTGCTGTGGTCGAGCAAGCACCTCGACGAGTGCTTCCAGATCGGCGCCACCCGCTTCGGCTGGGCCAACCGGTCGCCGAACGGACACGAGGAAGGTGACTGGCAGGTCGGCATGGGCGTCGCCACAGCGATGTTCCCGGCACTGCGCTTCCCCGCCACGGTCCGGGTCACGCTCAGGGACGACGAGACGGCCGAGGTCGCGACCGGTGGATCCGATCCGGGAACCGGCCTGCTGACCGTGCTGGCACTGGTCGGCGCGGAGTCACTGGACATCAAACCGGACCGCGTCACGCCGTTGCTCGGTGACTCGGCGCTGCCGCCAGGTGGCATGTCCGGCGGTTCCACCGCCACCGCGAGCGCGGGCTCGGCGGTCATGGTCGCGGCGACTCAGGTGATCGACGACCTCGTCGCGCTGGCGTCGTCGCCGGGAGCGCCCTTCGAGGGCCTTGAGGTGACCTATGAGGACGGACGGGTGCTCGCGGCAGGCCGGTCGATGGCGTTCGGCGAGCTGTTGCGGGCGACCGGGCGGACCGAGCTCACGGCGACCGGTTCGTCAGCGCCGGGCGAGGAGCTGAGCAAGCACTCGTTCAGCTCGTTCGGCGCTCAGTTCGTCGAGGTCCGCGTGCACAAGTGGACCAGGGAGGTCCGGGTGTCCCGGATGCTCGGCGTGTTCGACGCAGGCCGGGTGATCAACGAGAAGACCGCGCGCAGCCAGCTGGTCGGCGGCATGATCTGGGGCCTGTCAGCCGCGTTGCACGAGGGTGTCAAGGTGGAGCCGAACGGCCGGTTCGCCAACGCCGACATGGCCAACTACCTCGTGCCGGTCAACGCGGACATCCCAGACGTGGGCGTGCAGTTCGTGCAGTACCCGGACACGCTGCACAACCCCGTCGGCGCGAAGGGCCTCGGCGAGATCGGCACCGTCGGTGTGGCGGCCGCCGTGGCGAACGCCGTGCACAACGCGACCGGCATCCGCGTGCGGCACACCCCGATCAAGATCGAGGATCTGCTGGACTGAGGTTCGTTTTCTTGATGTGGCTGAACTCCATCCCGATCATCGCCGCGGCGACGATCGGGATGGACGCCAACGAGGGGAACGCGATGCCACGGGCCAGGTAGCCGGGCCGGAACTTCGCGTTGAACCGGTACAGGGATTCGACCTGGATGAACGGGTCCAGCAGGTGCATCGTGCGGTAGCCGAGCCTGGCCACGCCGGTGCGCTCGTCGCCCGCGTCGATCAGCGTGCGGAACGCGGCGAAGTTCAGCGACACCGTCCGAATACCGCGATCGCGCGCGTACGTCACCAGGTCCGCGATCATTCGTTCGTTCAACCCGTTGGGGCCGCTGCGATCCCGGCGCATCGAGTCCAGCGACAGCGCCGGGCCGCATGGCGCGTACCGCTGGAAGCCGACTGCCCGGCCTGTGCCGTCACGGGCGATTATCACGACGCAGTCCGGGTGTGTGCCGGTCAGCAGTTCGTCGAGGATCATCGAGAACCCGCGCTCTCGTGAGCCGTTGAGCCAGCCTGTGGACACGGCGGTCAGTTCGGTGCGCAGGCCTTCCGACAGGTCTCCTTCCCGCACCACGCTTGTGGTCACGCCCGCGTTGCGGGTGCGCTGTACCGCTTGCCGGACGTTGCGCATTTCCCTGCCGGACAGCGTGAAGCTGTTCACGTCCAGCACGACTTCGTCGCCGATGCCCATCGTGTGCAGACCATGGCGTTGCCACAGCGGAGCGAGCTCGTCGCGCATGCCGAGCACGGCTATCCGCCAGCCCGCGCGGTCGCAGTCCCGGACGAACTGGTCGATCGCGTCCGCGAACGAGCCCGGAGAGCCCACCGGGTCCCCGCCCACCACGGCGACTCCGAACAGCACTCGGTATCCGAGGACCGCCCGTCCGTCGCGACTGAACACGTATGCCTTGTCACGGCGCAACATGAAGGGCGCGAGAGTATCCGCTGTCGGGTGCTCGACCAGGTGCTTGACGCGTTCGCGTGTGTCTTCGTCACCTGGTTTCGGCGCGGGCGCCGGAGCCAGTAGCACGATCAGCGCGACGCTGACCGCGAGTACCAGCAACGAGTCCCGGTCGACTTGCAGTTCCTGGTGGCCGTGCACAGCCACGTCGTAGATTCCGCCGACCGCCAATGTGATGAGGGCGGCTATCACGGCGCCGCGGATACGCGCGGGGTCGGGGATCGCCGGGAATGCCGAGCGCCGCACGACAAGTGTGACGCCACCCACAACCAGAAGGATCGCTAGTAGGCTGCGTCCGGCGGTGAGAACACCACACGCCGCCAGTACGAGCGCGAGCCAGTACGCCACTTTTCTGCGCCGCAGCAGTCCGTGCGCCACCACCAGTAGGCCGATCGCGAACAGTACGCCGGGCAACCGTCCGAAGTGGCCGACCATGTGTGCCGCTGGTCTGACCCAGCTCGGCAGCGCCACTCGCACCGCCGACAGCAGCGCCACGACTCCGAATCCCGCTGTCACCAGGCCGAAGGGCCAGACTTGGTGTCTTGTTCCGGCCTTGTGACGCGCCAGCGTGCTGCTCGGCCTGTCGAGCACCCCCACCGAATTCCACACCTACGAATTCTGACAGACGATTCGGCGTCGGCGAATTGTCCTCATTGGTCGGAACACCCGGTCCGGGTGGCGGTCCTCGTGAGTGGTTTGTCCCGCGCTTTCCTGGGGCGATCACCGAACAAACCGCTCACGAAACGTTTCCCAGCGCGGCTGGTCGGGGTTGTCGTGAGCGGTTTGTTCGCCTTGGGGGACAAACCACTCACGAGGAGGCGTGCTGGTCCCGGTAGGTTTCCAGCAGCCGCAACCAGATCTCGCTGATGGTCGGGTACGCCGGAACCGCGTGCCACAGCCGTGCGATCGGCACCTGGGCAGTCACGGCGACCGTTGCGGCGTGCAGCAGTTCACTCACGTCCGGCCCGACGAACGTCACGCCCAGCACGACCGAACGCTGCTGGTCGACGACCATCCGTGCCTTGCCGCTGTAGTCGTCGGCGTACAGGCTCGCGCCCGCGATGTAGCCGATCTCGTAATCGACCACGCTGACCGTGTACCCGGCCTTGCGGGCGGCGGCCTCCGTCAGGCCGACCGAGGCGACCTCCGGGTCGGTGAACGTAACCTGTGGCACGGCCTCGTGGTCGGCTGTGGCCACGTGCGCGCCCCACGCCTCTGTCGACACCGCTGTGCCGTTGACGCGTGCCGCGATCAGGTCGCCGACCATACGGCCCTGGTACTTGCCCTGGTGGGTAAGCAGTGCGCGGTGGTTCACGTCCCCGATGGCGTACAGCCAGTCGAAACCCTCGACTTGCAGGGTATCGTCGGTCTGCAGCCAGCTGCCCGGCTTGAGGCCGATTGTGTCCAGGCCGATGTCGGCTGTTCGGGGCGAGCGGCCGGTTGCCGCGAGCACTTCGCTCGCCGTGATGACCGTGCCGTCACCGAGTTCGACCTCGACGCCGGAGCTGGTGCGGTTCACGCGCTTGGTTTCCGTGTCGAGCAGCACAGTCGCGCCTTGCTCGCGCAGCGCTGCCGCGACCATTTCGCCCGCGAACGGTTCCATTCCGGCCAGCAGGCTGCCACGGGAGATCAGGGTGACCTTTGAACCCAGTCCCGCGTACGCGGTCGCCATCTCGGTCGCCACGACACCGCCACCGATGATGGCCAGGCTGGCGGGGATGTCCTGTGCGCTTGTCGCTTCCCGGCTGGTCCACGGTTGTGCCGCGCGCAGGCCGTCGATGTCCGGGACGAACGCGTCGGTTCCGGTGGCGACGGCCACCGCGTGCCGGGCGGTCAGCTCGGTTTCGGTGCCGTCGGACGCTGTGACCGTGACGCGTTTGGTGCCGCTGAGCCTGCCGAGTCCCCGGACCAGGGTGATGCCCGCGCTCGCCACCCAGTCCGCCTGACTGTCGTCCTTCCAGTCGTGGGTGAAGGAGTTGCGTCGCTTCAGGACGGCTTTCGCGTCCAGTTTGCCGGTGACGGCCTGCGAGGCTCCCGCGACCTGCTGCGCCGCGCGCAGCGCCTGGCCGGAGCGCAACAGCGCCTTCGAGGGCATGCACGCCCAGTATGAGCACTCGCCGCCGACGAGTTCGCTCTCCACCAGCGCCACCGTCAGTCCGCCTCGCACGGCGCGGTCGGCGGCGTTCTCACCGACAGGTCCGGCGCCCAGCACAATGAGGTCGTACTCGACCTGATCCATGTCCATCCTCCCGATCAATCGACCTCGTGCCGACCACCTTTCCAGCTCTTCGCGTTCGCCGCTGCGGCGCCCTGCCCCACTCGGGTGGATTCTGTACATACTGGTAGGTACAGTAGCGGTGTGGACACCAGGGAGCGGCTGATCGAGAGCGCCCGTGAGCTGCTGTGGGAACGCGGCTACGTGGGGACCAGCCCGAAAGCGATCCAGGCCCTGTCGGGCGCGGGCCAGGGCAGTATGTATCACCACTTCGCCGGAAAGCACGACCTCGCGCTCGCCGCGATCACCCGCAGTGCCGAGGACCTGCGTGAGCGGGCCGAGGCGGCGTTCGGCGGCGACGGCACACCGATCGAACGGGTGACGGCGTATCTGCGCCGTGAGCGTGAGGTGCTGAAGGGGTGCCCGATCGGCCGTCTCACCCAGGATCCCGACGTGATGGCGGACGACCAGTTGCGCGAGCCGGTGCGGGAAACCTTCGCCTGGCTGACCGATCGCCTGGCCGGGCTGCTGGCCGAAGAGCTGGACGACACAGTGGACGCTCGTGCGACGGCGGCCACGCTGGTCGCGGTGCTGCAGGGCGGTTACGTGCTCGCTCGCGCCTCCGGATCGGCCGACGCGCAGGCGCAGGCCATCGACGGCGTGCTCGGCCTGCTCGCCGGACATGCTGCCAGGGAAGGAAAGTGACATGCCATTCGTGCGGATCGACGCCTTGCGTGCCGACAGTGAGCGGCTCGACGCGCTCGGCCGGGCGGTGCACGACGCGCTGGTCGACGCGATCGGGATCCCGCCGGACGACAAGTTCCAGGTGCTGACCAGCCACGACGGCGCCCGCAGCACGATGCGCTACGACACTTTCCTTGGCGTGCACCGGGATGACGACATCGTGTTCGTGGCGATCACGTTGCGCTCCGGCCGGACGACCGCGCAGAAGCAGGCGCTGTACCGGCGGATCGCCGAACTGGCCGAGAAATACGCCGGGACTGAGCCGCGCAACGTGGTCGTGACGCTGACCGAGAACGAGTCGGTCGACTGGTCGTTCGGCAACGGCGTGGCGCAGTACGTCGAGGCCTAGCGTGCGATCGCGGCCAGCTTGTGTGGGTTGAGCAGCCACAGCACCTGGTCGATGCCGTTGGCTGACGCGGTGACGGTGACCATGCCGTACCGCTCGCCGCTGTGGGTGAGCAGCGCGGCGGTCTGGCCGTTGACCTGCACCCAGGTGATGTCGACACCCACCCAGAAACGGTCGGCGAACGCCCGCACGTACTTCGACACCCGCTCCCGGCCGAGCACGGGGATCTTCGACGCCCGCTGCACGCCACCGCCGTCGGAGTAGCTCACGACGTCCGCGGCGAGCAGTTCCTCCAGCGTTGCCAGGTCGCCGGACTTCGCTGCGGCGACGAACGCCGTCAGCAGGCGCCGCTGGTCCTGTGCCGTCGTCGGTGTGCGTCGCTCGGCGGCGAGGTGTTTGCGGGCGCGGCTGACGAGCTGGCGTGCCGCGACCTCGCTGACCTGGACGATCTCGGCGATCTGGGCGTACGGGTAGTCGAACGCCTCCCGCAGCACGTACGCGGCCCGCTCGGTGGCCGGGAGTTTTTCGAGCAGGAGCAGCACGGCGAGCTCGAGTGCCGCGTCACGCTCGGCGCCCAGCTGTGGGTCCGCCGAGGTGTCGACCGGCTCGGGCAGCCACGGGCCGATGTAGGTCTCGTGCCGGGCCCGCGCTGTCCGGGTGGCGTTGATCGCCAGCCGGGTGGTCACCGTGGCCAGGAACGCGGCGGGGTTCGCCACCTTCGCGTGGTCGTAGTCCTGCCAGCGCAGCCACACCTCCTGCAGGAGGTCGTCCGCGTCCAGCGCGCTGCCCAGCATTCGGTACGCGATCCCGAACAGACGAGGCCGCAGCTCGGTGAACACCTCGACGGCGTGATCAGTCGCGACCGGTTCCACGGCGCGATCCTACCGACCGAACAACAGGGTCCCGGAGGACGTGGACGCCGTCCTCCGGGACGCCTGGCTACTTCGCCACGGACGCCGTCGCGGTCTTCTCCGGGACGGACCGAAGCTGCCTCGCCCGGGAGAAACGCATCGTTCCGTCGTCGACGCGGCCGAAGCGGAACTTGACCACGTCGTGGGCGTAGCTCATGCCAAGCTGCCATGGGGCGCGGGAACCCGCAGAGGGGAACTCGTGGATCGCGCGCAGCACGTACCCAGCCTGGAAGTCCATCAGCGGCTGCGTGGTCACGGACGGGTCGTCGTTCACCGGTACGCACTGCACGTAGCCGTTCTCGTCCATGTGCCGCAGCAGGCGGATGGTGTACTCGCTGACGAGATCGGCCTTGAGTGTCCACGAGGCGTTGGTGTAACCGACGGTGAACACGAAGTTCGGGATCCCGCTGAGCATCATGCCCTTGTAGGCCATGGTCTCCGGAAGCTTGATCTCCTCGCCGTCCACTTCGAGCTGCATGCCGCCGAACGCCAGCAGCCGCAGACCGGTCGCGGACACCACGATGTCCGCGTCCAGCGTGGCGCCGGACTCCAACTGGATCCCCGTCCCGGTGAACTCCTTGATCCGGTCGGTGACCACGGAGGCCTTCCCGTGCCTGATCGCGCGGAACAGGTCACCGTCCGGCACCAGGCACAGCCGCTGATCCCACGGGTTGTACTGCGGCTTGAAGTGGGTTTCGACGTCGTAGCCCTTGGGCAGCTGCCGCTCGGTCATCTTGCGCAGCACTGCCTTCATCAGCTTCGGACGGCGGCGGCTGAGCTGGTACGACGCCGTCTGGAGCAGGACGTTCTTCCACCGGGAGATCGCGTACCCGCGGCGGTCGCCGAGCACCTTCCGCAGCACGGTGGCGATCTTGTCCGCCGCGGGCAGCGTCGCGATGTAGGTGGGGGAGCGCTGCAGCATCGTCACGTGCTCGGCGTCGGGTGCCATCGCCGGGACGAGCGTCACGGCCGTCGCGCCGCTGCCGATCACGACGACCTTCTTGCCTTTGTAGTCAAGGTCTTCCGGCCAGTGCTGCGGGTGCACCAGCCGACCACCGAACTTGTCGACGCCGGGGAAGTCCGGGGTGTGCCCGGCGTCGTAGTGGTAGTAGCCCGTGCAGACGTACAGGAACGTCGCCGTCACCTCGACCGGCTTGCCGTCGTGCTCGGCGCGCACCGTCCACTTCACGTCTTTTGTGGACCACGAGGCCCTGGTGACCTTGTGACCGAACCGGATGTGCTTGTCGATGCCCGCTTCCGCCGCCGTGTCCCTGATGTAGGACAGGATCAGCGAGCCGTCCGCGATCGACTTCTCCTCCGTCCACGGCCGGAACCGGTAGCCGAGGGTGTGCATGTCGGAGTCCGACCGGATGCCCGGGTACCGGAAAAGGTCCCACGTCCCGCCGATCGCGTCGCGCGCCTCGAGGATCGCGTACGTCCGGTTCGGGAAGGCCGAGTGGATGTGGTGCGCCGCACCGATGCCGGACAGCCCGGCACCGATGATCAACACGTCGACGTGCTCGGTCATGTGGTCTCCTTCTGCCGGGAGTGGAGCCCGGACTGCAGCCGCAGCATCACGGAGTAGTAGTGCGTCGGGGTGATCCTGGCCAGCGCGTCGAACACGTACGCGTCCGGTCCGACCAGGATCCGTGCCTTGCCGCGCTCGACACCGCGGTGGATGATCTCCGCCGCCTTGTCGGGCGTGGTCATCGCGATGGCGTCGAACTGCGCGGCCATCTGCTCCCTCGTGCGGCCGAGGCCGTCGGGGTCCTCGTGGTAGCGCCCGTTGCGGACGATGTTGGTCCGGATCCCGCCCGGGTGCACGTTCACCGCGCTCACCCCGGTGCCCAGCAGTTCCTGGCGCAGCGAGTCGGTGAACCCGCGCACGGCGAACTTCGCGGCGCAGTACGCGCTCTGGTTGGGCATCCCGACCAGGCCGAACACGCTGGAGGTGTTCACGATGACGCCGGAGTTCTGCGCGACGAGGATCGGCAGGAACGCCCGCGTACCGTGCACGACTCCGTGGAAGTTGATGTTGTGCAGCCAGGTGTCGTCCTCGATGACCGTGTCGAGCACGCGCGTGGAGATGTTGACCCCGGCGTTGTTGAACACCGCGGCCAGCGGACCGGGCAGCCACTCCCGCACCTCGTCGGCGAACCTCAGCTGGTCGGCGGCGTCGCTGACGTCGAGGACGCGGGTGAGCACCTGGCCGGACAGCGATGCCGCCGTCTTCTCCAGCTCGACCTCGTTGACGTCCGCGATGGCCACCGGGGAGCCGAACCGGGACAGCCGCTGCGCGAGGCTGCGGCCGATCCCGGAGGCGGCGCCGGTGATCATCACTGGGCGTCCGGTGAGCTTAGGGAGCTGAGGCATCGGTCCTCCTTGCCGTGTGCCGGGCGATGAGGTCGATCAACACCGGCCGTACTCCCGCCGGGAAGTCGTGGGCGAAGCCACGGATGGTCTCCAGGCGGGCACCGGGAATCGCCCGAGCGGTGGCCGCGCCGCCGGTCGGGTTGACCATCCGGTCACGGTCGCCGTGGATCACCAGAGTAGGGGCTGTGACGCCGCGTAGCTGCCTGGTCCTGTTCCCGGACTTGAAGATAGCGGCCAGCTGCCGGACTGTTCCGCTGGTCGACGGGTCGCGGTCCCACGCGATCCCGGCCTCTTGGCGGACATAGGCCTCGTCGAACGGGAAGCCGTGCGCCCCGATGTGCCGGAAGATCCGTACCGTGTGGTCGACCGCCTCCTGGCGGGTGCGCGGCGGCCGCGCGCCCATCAGCCGCCACGTGGACAACGCAGGCCTGCCGACCCGTCGGGCGCCGGTCGTCGACATGATCGACACGAGGGTGCGGACGCGCTGTGGGTTCAGCACCGCGACGGTCTGCGCGATCATGCCGCCCATCGAGGCCCCGACCAGGTGAACGGAGTCGTAGCCGAGCGCGTCGAGCAGGCCGACCGTGTCGCCCGCCATGTCGGTCAGGTCGTACTGCAGCGGATCAAAGCGCCCGCGCAGGATCGCGAGGGGAGACGGCGGGCGGAACTGGATGTGCGTCGACTCGCCGACGTCACGGTTGTCGAACCTGGTCACGCGGTAGCCGTGGGCGGCCAGTCCTTCGCACAGCGATGTCGGCCAGGTGTGCAGTTGCTGGCCGAGCCCGGCGACGAGGACCAACGGCTCCGCGCCCTCGTCGCCGAACTGCTCGTAGGCGAGGGTGATGCCGCGTCCGACATCGGCGGTCCTGGTGACCGGGCTCATGACTGGGCTCCTGCCGTGGCCGCGCGTGCCGATGCGGTGGATGACTGGATTCGGCGCCGGACGACCGCGAGACCGCCGCGCTTGGGCGCGTTGGCGACGCCACGCGAGTGCCACCGCTCGTCGGGCTCGAGGGTGGGCAGCAGGGTGACGTCACGCAGCATGGTCCGCAGCACGACATTCATCTCCATGTTCGCGAAGGTCGCGCCGATGCACCGCCTTGTGCCACCGCCGAACGGGATCCACTGGTAGAAGTCAGGCCTGGCGTCCAGGAAACGCGACGGGTCGAAGGCACGCGGGTTCGGGAACACGGTCG
Organism: Kibdelosporangium sp. MJ126-NF4; assembly: GCF_000826545.1. The sequence continues at coordinate 146,529 of NZ_CDME01000010.1, forward strand.
GGTCGTCGTGCAACAGCGTGATGCTGACGATGATCAACTGTCCCTTGGGCAGCGTCCACGGGCCGAGTGGGAAGCTGTCGGCCGTCACCATCCGGCCCGCCGCCTCGATGACCGGCCGGACGCGTTGCACCTCAAGGATCGTCGCCTCGCGCAGCGCTTTGCCGCCCGCGTCCACCTCGTCGACGAGGTCACGCAGGATGGCGGGATGGCGGCGGACCCGCTCGACCGCCCAGGCGAGCGTGGTCGCGGTGGTCTCGTGCCCGGCGGTGAGCAGGGCGAGCATCTGGTCGGCGATGTCACTGTGGCTCATCGCCGAGCCGTCGTCGTAGCGGGACTGCAGGAGCATCGCGAGCACGTCGTCGCGGTCGTCCAGGTCGTCGGCCTTGGCGATCAGCCGGGCCATGATCTCGTCGTACTGGCGCCGCATCCGCCAGAACCTGGCCCACGGGCCCCATTTCCGGCTCTGCGGAGCCGGGACCATGGCCAGCATCGAGCCGAGTTCGACGAGCTTCGGCAGCAGATCGCGCAGTTCTTCGAACTCGGCGCCCTCGGCGCCGAACACCGCGCGCAGGATGGCGTTGAGCGTGATCCGCATCATCGACGGCTGCACCGGGAACGGCTGGCCCTCGGGCCACGATGCCATCTCACGCACCGTCTCGTCCTCGATGAGCTGTTCGTACGCGGCCAGGCGGCGACCGTGGAACGGCGGCACGAGCAGCTTGCGCTGCTTCTTGTGGTTCTCGCCCTCCAGCGCGAACAACGAGCCGGGACCGATGATCCGGCCGAGGTTGGGCCGCATGTTCTGCAGCACCTCGGTGTCGGCCATGAAGACCTGCTTGACATGGGCAGGGTCGCTGAGCACCACGGCGCGGCCGAAGATCGGCACGTTGATCGTGAACGTGTCGCCGTAGCGCAGGCGCCACCGTCTCATACCGCGCTGCGGCATGAGCAACGAGTAGGCCCCCTGCACAAGGCGAGGCGCCCTTGATCCTGGTGGAAGCATCGCCGATGTTCCTTCCGCCGTGGTACGTGATCGTACCGCCGTGATGGTACGGTGACGTACCAGCCGGTTTCAAGGGGTGACGTCCAGAAGGCGGGATACCGTGGTACTCGTGACGACTGTCGAGGACACCTTCCGTCAACGCCTGCTCGACGGGCTGGCCGCGTCGATCGAGGAGAGCGGCTACCGCAACACGACGATCGCCGACATCGTCCGTCACGCCCGTACCTCGCGCCGGACCTTCTACGAGCACTTCGCCAGCAGGGAAGAGTCGCTGGGCGCGCTGTTCGTCCAGGCGAACACCGAGATGATCCGGCAGATCACCGTGGCGGTCGATCCGAAGGCGCCATGGGACCAGCAGATCCGCCAGGCCGTCGAGGCGTGGATCGAGTGCGTCGAGTCCGCCCCGGCGATCGCCGTCAGCTGGATCCGCGACCTGCCCTCGCTCGGCGTCGCCGTCCGGCCGTTGATGCGCAACATGATGGAGGCGTTCATCGAGATGGTGCTGACGCTCTGCGACACCGAGGAATTGCGCGCCGCCGGTATTCGACCGGTGTCCCGGCAGGAGGCGATCATCCTGCTCGGCGGGTTACGCGAGCTGTTCGCGAGCACGCTGGAGGACGGCGGGAAACCCACCGACATCACCGAGGTCGCCGTCCGCTCGTCGATCGCGTTGCTCGGCCAGCAGATCCCGTAGCGCCCGAACCCGTGTCGGTGCGCGTCCTTTCTGGACGCGACGGTAGTGTGCGGGAGTGACTGGTGAAGACGGGTACTTCAGCGAACGCGTGGCGCGGAGGTACGACGAGTCGTCGGCGGACATGTTCCTGCCTGGCATCGTGGACACCGCGGTCGACGTACTCGCTGAGCTGACAGGAACCGGGACCGCTCTGGAGCTGGGAATCGGCACCGGCCGGATCGCGTTGCCGTTGTCGCAGCGCGGTGTGAAGGTGCGCGGCATCGACCTGTCGCGGGCCATGGTCGCGAGACTGCACGCCAAACCGGGCGGTTCCGCGATCGACGTCACCATCGGCGACTTCTCCACCGCCCAGGTTCCGGACACGTTCACCCTCGTGTACAGCGTGTTCAACACGATCACGTACCTGACCTCGCAGGAAGCGCAGGTGGCGTGCTTCCGCAACGTCGCGGCGCACCTGCAGCCGGGCGGCAGGTTCGTGGTCGAGGCCGAGGTTCCCGAGGTGCGCAAGCTGCCGCCGGGGCACAAGATCGTGCCGCTGTACTCCAGCGGGACGCAGTGGGCATTCGACGTCTACGACATGGCGACGCAGTCGATGACGTCGAACTACGTCGAGGTCGAGAACGGCCGCGGTGAGAACCACACGATCCCGTTCCGGTACGTCTGGCCCGCCGAACTCGACCTGATGGCCCAGCTCGCGGGTCTGCGGCTGTACAACCGCTGGGGCGGCTGGACCCGGCACCCGTTCACCCATGAGAGTGTCAAACACGTGTCGGTGTGGGAGAAACCCGCCTACTAGCTAGGCGGCCAGTCGCTGGGTGATCGCTTCCTGAACCCACGTCACGGGCGTGCCACGGCGGCGCAGCGCGTCGACGAACTGGCACACCGCGACGACCACGGCCTGCTGATGGCGCGGTGACGGCGTCGCCTTGGCCATCCCGAGCGCGAGGGTCGTGACGTCCAGCCAGTCGAAGCCGGGCGTGACCACGTGCGGGCGCAGGTTCGGGTTGGCGTCCAGCAGCGCGCGGACGTCCGGTGTCCGATAGGCGTCGGGATCGGCGCTGATCAGGTGGATCGCCGAGCCGTGCCGGGCGAGGACGCGCGCGACGAACGCCGCTGCCGAGTGGTCGTGCGCCGCCGCCGGTAACCGTCTACTGGGGACGGTCTGGTCCCCGGTGGCGCGGACGGCGAGCAGCCGGTGCTCACCCATGTGGATGCCGACGACATCGGCGATCCGCGTCGGCAACGGCGGGTCGAGCGGCACGCTGAACTCGTGCGGCGCGTCCGATCGGTAGCCCCAGCGGCGCCACACCCGTGCCACCGTGCCGTTGGACGCGCCGACCTCGCTGGCGAGCGAGCGGGTCGACCATCGGCGCCACGGCTGGCCGTTCGGTGACGTGATCAGCGTGCGCAGCACCAACTCCACATCGTGGATCACGCGCGGGCGGCCCTGTCGTGGCCGGTCGCGCAGGCCGTCCGTGCCTTCGCAGCGATACCGGTTGCACCACGCCGTCACGGTCGACCGGGTGGTCCCCAGGCGGCGTGCGATCTCGGTGACCGGCATGCCGTCGGCGGCCATCAGCACCATCGCCGCCCGGTTCGCGTGCGGACCGGACTGGGCGGACCACTCGCGCAGCGGCTCGATGTCGTCGTCCCGGATGTCCATGAGACCACGGTAGGACCGGCACTCCCGGCGCCATAGTGCCAACGGTCGACACCAGGGGGTACCAAGATCGAGAGTTAACGGAGTACGTCCATCAGACGCTGCACGGCGGGCGCGATCGCCGCCTCGCCGACGGCCGCGTACCCGAGCACGACCCCGCTGAGTTGCCGTTGCCCCGCGTAGTAGCGGTCAATGCTGTGCAGCGACAGGGAAGCGGGCGAGGCGCGGTCGGTGAGCGTCTTCTCGTCGATCGGGTGATCGGTAAGGCACGCCAGGAAACTCCCGCCTGCTGCGTCCTCGCGCACTGTCAGCCAGTCGGCCCCGTGCTGTCGCAGCGCGGTGAGTAGCGTGGCACGGCGACTCGCGCACACGTCCCGCACACGGCGCAGGTAACGCGGGAAGTACTGGTAGTTGATGAAATCCGCGAGCACGTGCTGGATCAACGCGGACACACCGCTGCCCGACTGCCACAGCACCGCGCTGATCGGGTCGACCAGTGCCTCGGGCAGCACGCAGTATCCGGCACGGACTTCCGGGAACAGCAGGTTGCGGAACGTGCCGACGTAGATCACCTGGCCGTTGGCGTCCTGTGTCTGCAACGGCGGTGTGGCATGCGGGGACAGGAACGGCGCCTCGGTGTCCAGTTCGACGATCCACGAGCCGGTGCGCTCGGCCCAGCCGAGCAGTTCCTCGCGCCGCCGCGCGGACATCGCCGTGCCGAGCGGCAACTGCCGCGCCGGGGTGACCACGGCCATCCGGGCGTCCGGCCCCTCGCTGACCACGAGTCCCTCGTCGTCGACCCGGACCGGGCAGACGCGCTGCCCGTGCCACGTCGCCGCCGCACGGGCCTCGATGGTTCCGGGTTCCTCCAGCCAGATCGGATCGCCCGGCTCCAGCAGCGACCGGATCACCAAGTCCAGCGCGTTCTCCGCGCCCCGGGTCACCACGATCTGCTCGGCCCGGCACCGCACCCCGCGCATCAGGCCCACGTACGCCGCGATCGCCTCCCGCAACGGTGTGAAGCCGAGCGTCTCGCACCCGCTGAGCAACTTCACGGGTGGATTGCGCAGCCGGTTTGCCGTGAGCTTGCCCCACAACGACGAGGGGAACACGTCCAACGGCGGCATGCCGACTGCGAAGGGACGGTTGCAGGCGCTGCGGTCGATCAAGTGGCCGGGCCCGTTCGCCACGGCGGCTCGCGCGCGGTCGGACAACGCGTCGCAACGCGCCGGGCTTGGCGGCGGCATTCGCGTGGGAGGCGGCTGCAGAACCACCGTTCCCGCGCCCGGCGCGCCGTCGATGCAATTGTCCTGGCGAAGTCGTTGATAGGCCAACAAGACGGTATTGCGGGATATTCCCAATTCGTCGGCCAATGTTCTCGACGCGGGCAAACGCGTTCCTGGTGCGAATTGTCGTCGTACGACGATGAGGTCCCGCAGCTGGGTGTACAGCTGCTGGTACATAGGTTCGCGGCTGTCTCGGTCGAGCAGCAGCCCCCAGCTCGGCGGGGTGGTCATGCGCCGAGCGAACCATCTCTGACCTGCGTACATGCCCGGTTTGGCGCGACTGGGGCGCACTTGGTCAAGTCGATGTGCCCACTGCGTTCGAAGACTTGTCACACACCTGCGTCGAGCCACTTCTGGCACACCGTTGCCTCGGTGAATTTCCCCAGGTCGACAGTGTTGTGAATGGTTCGCTCCGCACGCGGACGACAATTGCCGGTTAGTGTTTCGATATCGAAAGAAGGCCGGGACAAGATGGGGGCGCCTCATGTGGTTTCGTGTGCTCGGGCCGCTCGACGTGACGGTTGACTGGGAGCCGGTCCAGGTGGGCAAGAACCGTCAGCTGACCGTGCTCGCGGTCCTGCTGATGGAGGTCAACAAGACCGTGACGGTCGGGCGGCTGGTGGAGGCCGTCTGGAGCGGCTGTGCGCCGAAGACCGCCGCGGAACAGATCCAGACCTGTGTGTGGCGGCTGCGCCGGGCGTTCGCGGCCGCGGGTGCGGGCAGTGGCCTGATCGAGACGACTCCGTCCGGCTACTCGCTGCGGCTGGCCGCCGACAAGATCGACACCGGTGTGTTCGAGACCTGGGTGCGGGAGGCGCGGGCGATCGCGGACGCCGGTGACCACGTCGAGGCCATCGCGGTGTACCGCAGGGCGTTGCGCCTGGTCCGCGGGCCCGTGCTCGCCGAGGTGGACAGCCTGATCGTGCGTTCGGCCGCCGCGAAGTGGGACGAGCGGGTGCTGTCGGTGCTGGAGGACTGCGTCGAGCTGGAGCTGGCGTCCGGAATGGACTCACAGCTGGTCGACGAACTGACCGCGCTCGTCGAACGGAACCCGTTGCGCGAACGGTTGCGCTGGCAGCTGATGCTCGCGCTGCACCGCAGCGACCGCAGGGCCGACGCGCTGGCCGTCTACCGGGAAGGGCGAGCGGTGATGGTCGGCGAGCTCGGCGTCGAACCCGGCCGCAAGCTGCGGGAACTACACCACAGGATCCTCAACGGCGAACTGCCGCACCAGCCCACCGCCACTGTGAACACGGCGGCGGTGCGGGTTCCCGCGCAACTGCTCGCCGACGCGCCGGACTTCGTCGAACGCCCCGAGCACGCCGCCGAGATCCGCCGTGTGCTGACCGCGGCGGACGCCACCGGCGTGCGGATCGTCGCGCTGCTGGGCAGGTGCGGCTCTGGCAAGTCCACTTTGGCTCTGCACGTGGCGCACCAGGTGCGGGAGAAGTTCCCGGACGGCCAGTTGTACGCCGAACTGGGCACAGCGGGGGTCGGTGACATCGCCTGTGGTTTCCTGCGGGCACTGGGGGTTTCGGACGCGCGCATCCCGGCCGACCCGCACGAGCGGGCCGCGATGTACCGCAGCCTGCTGGCCACTCGCCGGGTGCTGGTCGTGCTGGACGACGTGGTGGACGCGCACCAGGTGCGGCCACTGCTGCCGGGCGGCCCCGGCTCGGCGGTGCTGATGACCAGTCGCACCACCGTGACCGACCTGGCCGGGGCGTACCCGGTGGAGGTGGGCGCGCTCACCGAACCGGAGGGCGTCGAGATGTTCACCGGGATCGTCGGCGCGCACCGCGTGGCCGCCGAACCCGAGGCGATGCGCGAGATCCTGCGACTGGCGGGCCACCTGCCCCTGCCGGTGCGAGCCGCCGCCGCTCGCCTGGCCGCCCGCCCGTACCTGCGGCTCGGGCAACTCGCGTCGCGACTGCGGGACCGCCGACGGCGGCTGGACGAGTTCTCCCACGGCACGCTCGACGTCCGCGCCAGCCTGCGGGCCGGGCTCGACGGTCTGCCGGACAGTGCGAAACGCCTCTGGTGCGCGCTGAGCATGTTGCCCGGCGACGGATTCGACGTGTACATGGCCGCCGAGGCGACGGTCGGCTCGGCACGGACCGCGGAGCGGCTGCTCGACCTTCTTGTCGACCGCAGGCTCGTCGACATCGTCGGTGTGGACGAGCGCGGCAACGTCCGCTACCGCCTGCACGACCTGATCACGTTGTACGCCAAGGAACTGTATTCCGCTGAACTGAACCGTGTGCGGACGTCCCATCCGGTGCGCGAAGGCCGCGCAGCGTGAACGTCACCGCCGACCCGCGAAAGGTGATCAGTCATGAGTGACCAGGCCATCGGGGAACTGCTCGACGGACGGCAGTTGCGTGACATCCTCGGCCGGTTCGCCACCGGCGTCGTCGCGATCACCGGCAAGGAGCCGGATACCGGCCGCCCGGTCGGGCTCGCGGTCAACTCGTTCACATCGGTGTCCCTCGACCCGCCGCTCGTCGCGTTCTGCGTGGCCCACACCAGCACGAGCTGGCCGGTGGTGCGCACGTCGGGCCGGTACTGCCTGAACATCCTCGGCGACGACCAGCGCCAGGTCTCGGCGCAGGTCGCCGCCAGGGGAGGCGACAAGTTCCGTGGACTGGACTGGTACTCCTCGCCGAGCGGGATGCCCGTGCTGCCCGGGTCGATGGCGTGGCTGGAGTGCTCGCTGTACGCCGAGCACCTCGCCGGGGACCACGTGATCGTGGTGGCCAGGGTGCACCACGCCGGGATCGGCGAGGGCGTCCGGCCAATGATCTTCTTCGGCAGCCGCTACGGCACCTTCACCCACTGAGCACTGCAACCAAGGTGGCCTTCGTTGCGTTTGGCGCACCGAAGGCCACATTGGTTGCACGGAAACGGCTATTTGGTGCCGCTGATGACGCCGTGGGGCGTCCAGGTGTCGCCGGGGAGGCGCTCGACTTTGGTGAAGCCCACCTCGGTCAGCCAACGCTCGTACTGGCCCCACGGGTAGATGTTGCTGCCGCCCGCCGTGATCGTGGTGAAGTAGAGGTTGTCCAGCGCCGCGTACAGCGGGCCGTCGCCGGTGTCGTCGGACATCACGTTGAAGATCAGCACCCGGCCGCCGTCGTCCAGCGCGTCGTAGGCCTTGCGCAGCAACGACAGGTTCTCCTCCGGCGACCAGATCACCAGCTGGTTGGCGAACAGCACCGCGTCGTAGCCCTTCGGGTACGTGTCCGCGAAGATGTCGCCCTCCGCCACCTCGATCCGGTCGGTCAGGCCGTTGTCCGCGATCTTCTTCTTCGCGATCGCCACCGCGCCGGGCAGGTCCAGCACCGTGAACTCCACGTCCGGGTTGACCTTCGCGAGCTCGATCGCGTTCACGCCGTCACCGCCGCCGACGTCCAGCACCCGGCGCACCCCGGTCAGGTCGGACTTCGCCACCAGGATCGGGTTGGACAGCCGCGACCACGACCGCATGCACTGGTAGAACAGCTGCTCCAGGTGCGGTGTGGCGGGCAGCCGGTGGTAGAGGTCGGTTCCCTCGCCCGCGAAGTGGCGTAGGCCGACGTTCGTGTTCTCCCGCAACGACTCCACCAGGTCGCCCTGCGGCGCGTACACGAAGTTCGCCTCGAACGTGACCAGGTCGGTGATGATCTCCCACTCGCCGTCCGCGAACATCGTGTCGATCAGCTCCGCGTTGCGGTAGCGCCCGTCCCGCAAGGTGGTCAGCTTCAACGCGGTCGCGCCCAGCAGCAGCACGTCGACCGGGCGGCGGGCGACGCCGAGCGCCGTGCTGATCTCCTCGCCGGACAGTCCGGGCCGTTCGTTGAGCAGCGTGAACAGGCCCAGTTCGTTGCCCGCGTTGAGCACCTGGAAGGCAGCCGCGCCGAACAGGGTGCCGACGAAGTCGTCACGGGTGAGCCGGTTGTCGTTGACCACGGGGTTCTCCATCCTTCCGGGTGAGACGTGCTGCCACGATCGTGTCCGTTCGCCGGTCGTGCCTGATAGACGCAGTTGACGTTGTTCGCGCACTTAACGAGATCCGCCCCGTTTCACGTGCGGATCGAGCGCCGTTCGACATCCGCTCGATACCGTTCTCGGCAGTATCGGTTGTACCTACATTCCAGGGGTTGGGTCATGAGTTCTCGGATCGCGGTCGTGTACTACTCGGCGACGGGCAACGTGCACGCTTCCGCGGAGGCCATCGCACAGGGGGCCAAGGACGCCGGCGCCGAGGTGCGTCTGCGCCGGGTCGCCGAGACAGCGCCGGACTCCGCTATCGACAAGAACCAGGAGTGGCGCGCCCACCTCGACGCCACCTCCGACATCCCGCTGGCCACGCACGACGACATGGTCTGGGCGGATGGGTACGCGTTCGGCTCGCCGACCCGGTTCGGCAACGTCAGCGCCCAGCTCAAGGCGTTCATCGACACCACGGGCGGGCTGTGGCAGGCCGGGCACATGGCAGGCAAGCCGTTGATCGGCTTCACCAGCAGCTACGAGTTGCACGGCGGCCAGGAAGCGACGCTCATCTCGCTGTACAACGTGGCCTGTCACTGGGGTTGCATCGTCGTCCCGACCGGCTACGTCGACTACGACATCACCCACACCGCCGGTGGCAACCCGTACGGCATCGGATACGTCTCCGGTGACGTCGCCACGGTGAAGCTGGAGGACCACCTGAGCCACGCCCGCTGGCAGGGCACCCGGCTCGCGCAGATCTCGGCCGCGGTCGCGCCACTGCGTCCCGAGCCGCACGACCACTGAGCTCACCACAAGGAAAACCGTGTGCGGCCTGTGCCGCACACGGTTTCCTGGTTTTGGCTGGGGGAGTCATCTCACCTCGTGGCGGCCACCTCCCTCCTGCGAGAGTCCACTGTGGCTCGTGGGCGGCTCCAGCGCCGCATCGCGGGCGTCTCGACGAACCTGAAGAGCACCCAGCTCAGCAGGGTCGCGATGACGAAGCTCAGTGCGACGAGACCGAGCGCCTCGGCCACGCCGTAGGACTGCGTTCCCGCCGAGAGCGGGCCTTTCTGCAGCACCAGCATGTGGACCATGTAGAACGCGAACGAGATCTCACCGAGCCACACGGCGATCCGGCCGCGGAACGGTGACCGCAGGCCCTTGATGTCCGCGGTCGCGCCCGCCGCGACGATCAGCGCGATCGGGATCGCGGTCGGCGCCACCAGGCCGAACACGTCCGGGATGACCACCATCAGCGCGAACCCGGGGATCAGGGTGAGCAGGGCGACGGTCAGGCGGACCGGGATCCACCGGCCGGTCATCACGATCCGCGCCATCAGGATGCCGAGTGCGAACTCCGGCACCCGCGCGATCGGCAGGCAGTACACGAACCAGTACTCGTACCAGGACACCCCAGGGTAGTACGAGATCTCCGGCGCGTCCGGCATCACCTTGGCCAGCAACGGAACCAGCGCCAGCACGGCGAACGTGATCCCGGCGGCCAGCCACAGCCGTTCCGCACGGATCTTGTTGGCCGCCTTGAGCAGCCAGGGGAACGACAGGTAGAACAACAGTTCCGCGCACAGCGACCACGCCGGGTCGTTCGGGCTGTAGGTGATCGACTCCACCGGGAACCAGGCCTGCAGCAGGAACGCCGACGGCCCGATGCTCAGCACCGTCGCGGTTCCGGCGACGAGCATGAAGACCACCGCGACCGCCCACGTGACCAGGTGGTTGGGGAAGATCTTGACCATCCTGCGGCGCCAGAACTTCCTGACCGTGTCGCCGGGCCGCGCGGTCCAGGTGAGCACGAATCCGCTGAGGATGAAGAAGAACGACACCCCCACCCAGCCGAGCCGGGAGACCTTGTCGGACAGCACGTCGTTGACGCCGTCGTCCATGAAGATCCTCGACCCGAACGCGTGGCAGACGAACACCAGGATGGCCGCGAAGAATCTCATCCCGGTCAGCGTCGGCAGGCGCGTCGTCGCGGGGGACGCGGATAAAGAGGTCATGGCCCTGGCTCCTTTGTCAGCCGGTCGGCGGCGTTACTTCTGCGGTCTCGCCGGTCTGCCAGCCACGCTAGGGTCGGCTTCTCTCGGTTCGCTCTTCACCCGTCGTGAGTGGTTAGTCCGGTTAGAACCGGCCAAACCGCTCACGACACTCTTCCCAGCCCGGCTGGTTGAGGTTGTCGTGAGCGGTTTGGCCGCGCGGTTCTAACCGGACTAACCACTCACGAGGGCCTGCTTGCGCCGTTCCATGGCCGAGGCGAGCACCGCGACACCCAGGCCCAGTGCCGCCATCACGCCGCCGAGCACCGTGGGAGCCGTGTAGCCCATGCCCGCGCTGATCGTCAGGCCACCGGCGTACGCGCCGATCGACGTGCCGAGGTTGGCCGCGGATCCACCGGCCGCCGCGGCCAGTGTCGGCGCGCCGTCGGCCTTGTCGATCAGCCGTGTCATGAACGCGGGCACCAGGGCGAAACCCGCCGCTCCCATCAGCATCAGCAGGATCGCCGCCGGGATCTTGGCGTCGGCGAGCGCCGCGAACGCGAACAACACCGCCGTCAACGCCGCCAGCCCGCCGAACAGCGTCGGCAGCTGGGCGCGGTCGGCGAACCAGCCACCGAGCAGGTTGCCCGCCACGAGACCCACGCCGTAGAGCGCGAGCAGCAACGTCAGCGCGCCTGGCGCGTAGCCCGTGACCTGGGTCAGCAGTGGCGCGATGTAGCTGAACGACGCGAACAGCGCGCCCATTCCGAGTGTGGTGATCGCCAGCGTCAGCCAGACTTGTGGCAGGCCGAACACCGCGAGTTCGCCGCGCAGCCCGCCGCCGGTCGGCTTGGGCTGGGACGGTACGAGCGCCGCGACCGCGCCGGTGGTGGCCAGTGCGATCGCGGTGATGATCCAGAACGTGGCACGCCAGCCGAGGTTCTGCCCGACCAGCGTGCCCAGGGGCGACCCGAAGACGTTCGCGACCGTGATCCCGGTGAACACCATCGCGATCGCCCGCGACCGCAGGTGCGGCGCGACCAGGTTGGCCGCGACGACCGAGCCGATGCCGAGGAACGCAGCCTGCCCGAACGCGGCGAGCACCCGGCCGACCATCAGCACCGCGTAGCCCGGCGCGACCGCGCAGACCAGGTTGCCGAGCACGAACAGGCCCATGGACATCAGCAGCATCGCCCGGTGCGGCAACCGGGTGCCCGCCGCGATGCACAGCGGGCCACCGATCACCACCGCCATGGCGTAGCCGGAGATCAGCAGGCCCGCGGTGGGGATGCTGACATCGAGACCGACAGCGACCTCGGGCAGCAGGCCCGTGATCACGAACTCGGCGGTTCCCATGACGAACGCGCTCAACGCCATGGCCACCAACGCCACTGACATCAGGCTGTCCCGTTCGGGCTGTCGATCAGGTACCGCCACACGCCGTCCGACCCACGCTTGGCGACGTCGGTGCTGGTACCCCTCGCACGCACCGGCTTGCCGTCCGGTCCGGTGCCGTCCATCGCCCAGTCCACGATCAACAGCGCGATGTCGCCGGTGACGTAGGTGTGTCTCGGGGTGGCGGTCAGCGGCACGCCCCTGGCCACCGACTCCTCGACACTCCGGCTGAGTTCGGCGCCGTACAGCGCGAAGCCCGGTTCGGCGACGAAGATCGCCGCCTGGTCGAACAGCCGCTCGACCGCCGTGCTGTTGCCGGAATTGAACGCGCGGGCGAAGACTCCGGGCAACTGCGCCGCCTCCAGCGCAAGGTCCACGCTTTCGATCTGCTCGGTCATGACGGTCTCTTCCTCGGTTCTCGACAGGTGGTGTGCTCAGTCAGCGGCCGGTTCCGGCTGGGGCAGGGACACGATGCCCATCTGCAGCAGCATGGCCAGGTTGTCCGGGATGCCCCAGTGCTCGACGATCTGGCCGTTCTCGAAGCGGGAGACGTCCATGAAGCCCATCCGGACCGGGTTGCCGGTGGCGGGCTTGCCGAAGATGGGGCCGTTGTGGGTGCCGGTCGCCTCGATCCGCGACCAGATCCGGTCGCCGACGACGGCCATGTCCTCGATCGAGAAGTGCAGGTCCGGCATGGCGGTGCGGAGGAACGTGATCGCCTCTTTGAGCACGTCCGGGCCGGTGCCTTCGGCCTGCACCTCGTGTTCGACGAAGTGCGGCGCGGCGATGTCGTCGACCGCGTCCAGGTCGCCCTTGTTGAAGCACTCGTCGATCAGCCTGCGGTAGACCGCGACGTTCTTGTCCTGTTCGGACATGGTCACTCCTTGTGCGGGATGGTTCGGTTGTCAGGACAGGTCGAAGAACAGCGCGGGGTCCGGGCCGACCTTCTGTGCCGTGCCGAGGTGGCTGATGGTGTCCACTTCGGAGCCGGACAGCTCGAAGTCGAACACGTCGATGTTCGCGCGGATCCGGTCCGGCCGCACCGACTTGGGGATGGCCACGATCCCTCGCTGGATGTGCCAGCGCAGCACCACCTGGGCGGTGGACTTGCCGTGCGCTTCGGCGATCGCGGTGACCTTCTCGTGTTCGAGCAGGCCCTGGTTGCGGCCGATGGGGCTCCACGCCTGGGTGATGATGCCTTTTCGAGCGTGGTAGGCGTGCAACTCGTGCTGCGGGTGGCCGGGGTGTAGCTCGACCTGGTTGACCGACGGGACGACACCGCACTCGCTGGTCAGCCGTTCGATGTGCTCCGGCGCGAAGTTCGACACTCCGATCGAGCGGATCCGGCCTTCGGTTTGGAGCTTCTCGAACGCCCGCCAGGTTTCGACGTACTTGTCGAGACGGGGGCGTGGCCAGTGGATGAGATACAGGTCCAGGTAGTCCAGGCCGAGTTTGGCCATGCTCACGTCGAAGGCTCGCAGCGTCTCGTTGTAGCCCTGGTCGTCGTTCCACACTTTGGTGGTGATGAAAAGTTCCTCGCGCGGGACTCCGCATTCGGCGACGGCTTGGCCCACGCCTTCTTCGTTGTCGTAGGCGGTCGCGGTGTCGATGAGGCGGTAGCCCGAGTCGATGGCGGTGCGTGTTGTCTTGACGACCTCGTCGGGTGGAATCTGGAACACGCCGTAGCCGAGCTGGGGGATTTGCACCCCGTCGTTCAGGGTCAGCGTGGTGACCTCTGCCATGGATCCGCCATCCTTCCTTGCCCGGAGATGTGCCCACCCCAGGTGTAACCCGGCTCGGTCGCGGGTGGGTCCTTCTCGGGTGTTTCGCCTTGTACTTCGGGAAGTCCGGCTGCGGAAGCAGGGGCTGAGCGGGAAGAATGCCGTTATGAGCGCGTTCACTGTCGACGGGGATGTCGAGTGGCCGGTCGAGGCCGGCCGGTATCGGATCGTGGTCAGTCGGGCGTGCCCGTGGGCCAGTCGGGTCTTGGTGGTTTTGCGGTTGTTGGGGTTGACTGATGTTGTTTCGGTCGCTTACGCCGATCCGATTCAGGATGAACACGGGTGGGGTTTTCCCGGTGGGGATCCTGTTTTGGGGATTCGATATCTTCGTGAGGCGTACGTGGCTGCTTGGCCTGGGTATGACGGTGGGGTCAGCGTGCCTGCCGTGGTTGATGTGCCTTCAGGCAGGCTGGTGAGCAATGATCATGAGCACATCACCATCGACTTGGCTACTCGGTGGGGCGCTTTCGCTCGTGCTGACGCTCCTGATCTTTATCCTGAGGCGTTGCGTGGTGAGATCGACTTGGTGAACCGGCGGTTGGCTCATGACGTCAACTACGGGGTGTACACGTGTGGTTTCGCTGCGTCTCAGGAGGAGTATGACGAGGCGTACGGGCTGCTGTTCGCTGCTTTGGATGAGTTGAGTGTGCGGTTGGCCGGGCGGCGCTATCTTGTGGGGGATCGGATCACTGAGGCCGACGTTCGGTTGTTCACCGTGCTGGTTCGTTTTGATGTTGTCTATCATGGACACTTCAAGTGCAACCGGGCCAAGTTGGCTGAGATGCCTGTTTTGTGGGCTTACGCTCGGGATCTTTTTCAGACTCCCGGGTTTGGGGATACTGTGGACTTTTCGGAGATCAAGCTTCACTACCATCGGGTACACACGGAGATCAATCCCTCTGGGATTGTTCCTGGTGGGCCTTCGCTGGAGGGGTGGCTTGTTCCTCATGGCAGGGCTTCGCTCGAGTGATTGGTGGGTTGTTGGTGTGCTGGGCGGCAGGATTTGACAAGGGACGTATGCCGTGGCTGCTCGCCGCTGTGCTGTCCCAGGGGCGCTGTGCCCATCATGGGGAGCGCCCTAGGAGAGGGCAAAGGCGGAGGCCCGGAAAGCAATCTGTACTTTGCAGCCCTAGGCAGGCCGGGCCTCTCCTCACCCACAAGTTTACGGGCGCCCCTACCCCTTGTAAAATCCTGCCGCTGCGGGGTTTTGGGGGTCACTGTCGCCGAGTGTTGTTCCCAGGCCTCATGAAGCGGGCTGGTACGTAACCAACACAGGGCAATCAGCGCTGGGACCGCAGGTTGGCGCTGGAAGCTGCGCTCCAACGTAACCAGCAGCGCTAAAATGACCAGCAATACTCGTTCAACTCGGGCACAGCGGCGGGTAGCCCACTGGTGAGCGGCCCGTAACTCAACGGTGCTCAACCCGCTGGAAGCCAACACGTCTGATAGACAACGCGTCCGATAGCCAACGCTGTTGACAGCCAACACGTGCGGTAGTCAATCCGCTGGAAGTCCGGACAAGCCGCGATGGGCCCCGCCTTCTCCTACTGCGGGGCCCATCGCGGTCCGTGCTGGTTTGTCTCTTCGTCAGCTGTACCAGCCTGGCTTCGGGATCTCGTTGTGCAGGAGGAAGTTTCCGATCTCCTGCTTCTGGTAGAACACCGGGTCGTGCAACGTGTGCGTACGTGCGTTGCGCCAGAAGCGGTCGAAGCGGAACTTCTCCGATGTTGATCGGGCTCCGGTGATCTCGAAGATTCGGGAGGTGATCTCCAGTGCGGTCGCGTCGGCGATGATCTTCACCGACGCACTGCGGATCTTGTACTCTCCTCGGCTGCGAGGTGTGACAGCGTCCGGGTTCCTGTGCAGTTCCAGGCCTTCTTGTGCGATCTGGTCCATGAGGGCTTCTGCTGCCCAGAGTTTCGCGGTCAGGTCGCCGAGGACGTCGAGTACGCGGGGCTCGTCGATGAGGCGGTCGTAGCCTCCCCAGCCCTTTCCGTGCTTGTGTGCGTACACCGCTGTCTCGTCGAGGGCCTGGGCTGCGATTCCCAGCCAGATCGCTCCGAACACCAGCTGTCCGAGGGGGACGTTCATTGTTGCGTAGGCGCGCTCGTGGAACTTCTTGTCGGGGGTGAAGCCGATCGCGTCCTTCCAGGGGACTCGGACTTCCTTGATGGTCGTGCTGCCGCTTTCCGTCAGGCGCTGGCCCATGTTGTCCCAGTTGTCATGGGTGATCATGCCTGGTTGGTTTGTCGGGACCGGGGCCACTACGTGGATGTCCGTTCCTTCCAGGACTCCTTCGAGGATCGTGACGTCCGAGATCTTCACTCCGGTCGCGAAGTTCTTCTTGCCGTTGAAGACCAGGTAGTCGCCGTCGTCGCGGACTACCACGTCGTTGTCGCGCGCGTTGATCGCGCCCGCCATGATCCAGTTGTTCCGTGTTGCCTCTGCTTCGATCCTGGTGATCTGTTCCGGTGTTCCTGCCAGGCGGGGCACGTTGAACCACATGTAGTGGTAGCCGAGCAGGTGGCCTATCGACCCGTCTCCCGCTGCCACCTCCCTGATCACCTTGTAGGCCAACGGCCATTCGCCCGCGCCGCCGCCCATCTCCACCGGGCCGAAGAGCCTGCCGAGGCCGGATGCCTTGAGCAGGGCGATCTCGTCGTACGGCGTCTTGTTCGCGCGGTCTCGTGCCGCGTCGTCCAGTGCGTAGATGTCACGTAGCTCTTTCGCCCTCGCGATCCACCCTTCCGGGGTGGTGGGCGTGCCCTCCTGCGCCCATTTCTCCGGCGCGCCGGGCACTACTTCTGCAGGCGGCTGTTGTGTGCTGGTCACAGGTCCTCCTCTTGCGGTGCAGCGGTCGCGGCCCTGGCTTCACTCTGCCGCCCGCTTCAGCGAGATCGACGCCACGTTATCCTCGGTTCGGTGGCGGGAACGGCTGGAGTGGTGCCGTCCCTGGCTACTTCTCCAAGTCCGGCACGCTACTTCGCCAAGTCCATTCACGACCCACGGTGTTCCCTCAGCAGATCCGCCACCCGGAAGGCCAGTTCGATGGACTGGCTTGCGTTCAGTCGGGGATCGCACGCCGTCTCATACCTGGTGCAGAGGTGGGTGTCCAGGATCTCGTCCGCGCCGCCCAGGCATTCCGTCACGTTGTCGCCGGTCAGTTCGAGGTGCAGGCCGCCGGGGTGTACTCCTTCCTGTTTGTGGGCTTCGAAGAAGCCGACGACCTCACGGGTGATGTCGCACAGCGACCGTGTCTTGTAGCCGCTCTTGGACACGAACGTGTTGCCGTGCATCGGGTCGCACGTCCACACCACCGAGCGTCCGGTGGAGCGGACTGCCCGCAGCAACGGCGGCAGCAGGTCTGTGACGTGGTCCGCGCCCATTCGGGAGATCAGCACGAGCCTGCCGGGGACGTGGTTCGGGTCCAGCCGCTCGACCAGGTCACGCAGGCCGCACGGGGTGGTGGTCGGGCCGACCTTCAGGCCGATCGGGTTGGCGATCCCGGACAGGAACTCCACGTGCGCACCATCCAACTGCCGGGTGCGGTCACCGATCCACACCATGTGCGCGCTGGTGTCGAACCAGGCGCCGGTGCTCTTGTCGTAGCGGGTCAGTGCCTGCTCGTAGTGCGGCAGCAGTGCTTCGTGTGAGGTGTAGAAGTGGACTTGCTTCAGGGACTGCGTGTCGTTCATGCCACATGCCTGCATGAACCGCAGTGCCCACGTGATGTTGTCGGCGACTTGTTCGTAGTGCTGTCCGGCTGGGCTGCGGCGGACGAACTCGGTGTTCCACTCGTGTACCTGCTCGAGGTCGGCGAAGCCCTTGGTGGTCAGGGCGCGCAACACGTTCAGTGTCGCCGATGAGTGGTGGTAGGCGCGCATCAGGCGTTCCACGTCCGGGCGGCGTGCCTCCGGGGTGGGTTCGGGGGAGTTGACGATGTCCCCGCGATAGACGGGCAACTCCACGCCGTCGATGACCTCGATGGGCTTGCTGCGGGGCTTGGCGAACTGGCCCGCGATCCGGCCGACTTTCACCACCGGCAGGCCTGAGCCGTACGTCAGCAGGATCGCCAGTTGCAGGATCACCCGGAGTTTGCTGCGCACGCCGTGTTCGGTGCAGGAGGTGAACCGCTCGGCGCAGTCACCTGCCTGCAGCAGGAAGGCGTTGCCCTCCGCCACCGCGGCGAGGGAGCGCTGCAGGGTGCCGATCTCGTCCGGCAGCACCAGTGGCGGTTGCAGCGCGATCTCCTCGGTGACGCGCTCCACCTGGATGGGGTTGGGCCAGTCCGGCTGCTGGCTGATGGGACGCGATCGCCACGAGTCCGGGTGCCAGGTGGCGGGTGGCAGGTGCGTTCGCGGCTGCTCGGTGGTCATGGGCAGGATGGGGGTGCCCAGCCGGTGTGGCTGGATGTCGATCATTTGCATGCTGACAACAGCTCCCTCACAAGCGGGCCGGGGTCCCGCCCGGCGTCGAGTTCGTTGACGATGGCGCTGCCGACGATGGCGGCGTCGGCGTGTCCCCGCAGCAGCGAGACCTGTTCGGCGCTGGAGATGCCGAATCCGGCTGCCACGGGAAGATCGGTGTGTGTGCGTACCTTGGCGAGCAACGCGTGGACGTCTGTGGGCAGCGCGGATCGGCTGCCGGTGATCCCGGTGACCGTCACGCAGTACACGAAACCGGTGGACGCCGCGCACGCCGCCGCGATCCGGTTGTCCGGGCTGGTCGGCGCGACCAGGAACACCGTTTCCAGTCCCGCGTCGGTCATGGTCTTCGCGATCTCGGCGGATTCCTCCACCGGGACGTCCGGGATGATCACGCCCGTCACGCCTGCCTGTGCCGCGTCACGGGCGAACTTCCGGGGACCGTAGGCGAGGACTGGGTTGACGTACGTCATCAGCAGCACGGGCGCGGCCTGTTCACCGGCGATGTCGGCGGCGACCTCCAGGCAGGCCTCGGTGGTGGCGCCCGCGTCCAGTGCTCGCTGGCCCGCTCGCTGGATCACCGGGCCGTCGGCCAGCGGGTCGCTGTAGGGGATGCCGAGTTCCAGCGCGGCGATGCCGGTGTTCACCAGTTTGCGGCCGATCTCCCTCGTGGTGGCCAGGTCCGGGTGACCGGCCATCAGGTAGGGAATGAGCGCCAGGCCGTCCTGCTTGAGAAGCGACGATGTCACTGGGGACCTCCGATCACCGGCATGTCGGTCGGCGACACCGACTCGATGGTGTGCATGTCCTTGTCGCCACGGCCGGAGAAGCACAGCAGGATCCGCGCGCCCGGACCCATCTCACGGGCGAGTTCGCCGACGTGGTGGATCGCGTGTGACGTCTCCAACGCGGGCATGATGCCTTCCAGTCGGGTGCACAGCTTGAACGCGGCGACTGCCTCGTCGTCGTTCACGGCCACATAGGACGCCCGGCCCAGCTCGGCGAGCATCGCGTGTTCCGGGCCGACACCGGGGTAGTCCAGTCCAGCCGCGATGGAGTGCGTCGGCAGGACCTGGCCGTGCTGGTCCTGCAGGATGTAGCTGAAGCTGCCGTGCAGCACTCCGGCCTGGCCGCCGACGGTCGCGGCGGCGTGCTGCCCGGTCTGCACACCGAGGCCTCCTGCTTCCACCCCGACGAGTTCGACGCTCGGGTCGTCGACGAACCCGGCGAACATGCCGATCGAGTTCGATCCGCCGCCGACACACGCGACCACGGTGTCCGGCAACGTGTTCTCCGCGTCCAGGTACTGCGCGCGGGCCTCGTCGCCGATCACCCGCTGCAGCTCGCGGACCATCTCCGGATACGGCGCCGGGCCGACGACCGAGCCGATGATGTAGTGCGTGTCGCGGACGTTGGTGACCCAGTCGCGGATCGCCTCGGAGGTCGCGTCCTTGAGTGTCGCTGTGCCCGAGGTGACTGGGCGGACCTCGGCGCCGAGCATCCGCATCCGGCGGACGTTCACCTCCTGGCGCCGCATGTCCTCGGCTCCCATGTAGACGGTGCAGGGCAGGCCGAAGCGGGCGCACACGGTCGCGGTCGCCACGCCGTGCTGGCCCGCGCCGGTCTCGGCGATGATCCGTTTCTTGCCCATCCGGCGCGCCAACACAGCCTGGCCCAGCGCGTTGTTCAGCTTGTGCGCGCCGGTGTGGCACAGGTCCTCGCGTTTGAAGTGGATGGTCGCGCCGCCGAAGTGCTCGGTCAGCCGCTCGGCGTGGTACAGCGGCGTCGGCCTGCCGATGAACGTGGCCTGCCGTGCCCGCAGTTCGCCGAGGAAGCTGTTGTCCGCACGGAGCTCCAGCCACGCTGTCTGTAGTTCGTCGAGCGCGGCCATCAGCGTTTCGGGGACGTACTGCCCGCCGAAGCGGCCGAATCTGGTGCGTTCGCTCATGCCGTCCTCAGCTCCTTGACCTTCGCCTCCGGGTCGGCGGCCCGCATCAGGACCTCGCCGACGAGTACCGCCGCGGCGCCTGCCTCACGCATGGCGACCGCGTCCTGCGCTGTGTTGATCCCGCTCTCGCCGACCAGCAGCCGACCGGATCCGACCCGGTGACGCAGCCGCGCGGTGAGCGTCATGTCGATCCGGAAGTCCCGCAGGTCCCGGTGGTTCACGCCGATCACGGTCGCGCCCGCGTCCAGCGCCACGTCGACCTCGGCCTCGTCGTGCACCTCCACCAGCGCCTCCATCCCGAGACCTCGGGTGTGGGCGAGCAGCTCCGCCAGCCGGTGTTGCGTCAGCGATGCCACGATCAGCAGCAGCGCGTCCGCGCCGAGCGCCCGCGCCTCGACGATCTGGTACTCGTCGTCGATGAAGTCCTTGCGCAGGACGGGAATTCCGCCCTCGCTGCGGGCGATCGGCAGGTGCTCGGGGCTGCCACCGAAACCGTCCTCGTGGGTCAGCACCGAGATCGCCGCCGCGCCGCCCCTGCGGTACGCCCGAGCCCGTTCGGCAGGCCGATAGTCGTCGATCAGCGACCCCTTGGAGGGGCTGCGTGGTTTCATCTCGGCGATCACACTGAGCCCCGGCTCACGCAGAGCCGCGACGAAATCCCGCGGCGCCGGTGCGTTGGAGGCCAGCGCGATCATCTCGGACAGCGGACGCACGGCACGGCGCCGAGCGGTCTGCTCGTTCGCGGTCTGGATCAACTTGGTCAGCATCGTCGGTCGGACGCTGTTGTTGGAGACGGTCATGATGGCACCGCCACCCGGTCCTGCGACACGGCGACCCATCGGTCCAGCAAAGCCGCCACCGCCCCGCTGTCGATCGCCCGAGCGGCCTGGGCGAGGCCGTCCTGCCAGTCCTCGGCGTGCCCGGTGATCCGCAGCGCGGCGGCCGTGTTGAGCAGGACGACATCCCGTTTCGGGCCTGTCTCACCCGCGAGGATTCGACGGATGATGGCCGCGTTCTCCGCCCGGTCGCCACCGGCGAGCTGGGCGACGGAAGCCTGCGCCAAGCCGAGGTTCGCGGGATCGAACCGGTAGGCGTGCCGCACACCGTCGACCACTTCCACCACGGTGGACGGCGCACCGAGGCTGAGCTCGTCCAGACCGTCCTCGGAGTGGAACACCAGCGCCCTGGTGACGCCCAGTCGGGCCAGCACCTCCGCCATCGGCGCGACGGCGTCGGCGTTGGGTACACCAAGCGCTTGGTAACGCGCACGCGCCGGGTTGCACAACGGGCCGAGCAGGTTGAACACCGTCCGGATGCCCAGTTCCTTGCGTGGCCCGGCCGCGTGCCGGAAGGCGGGATGGAACGCGGGCGCGAACAGGAACACGATGCCCGTCTCGGCGAGACACCGGCCCGCTTCCTCCGGCGTGAGCTCGATCCGGACGCCCAGCTCCTCCAACACGTCCGCGCTGCCACAGCCGGAGGACGCGCTGCGGTTGCCGTGCTTGGCCACCCGCACGCCACAGGCCGCCGCCACGATCGCCGACGCGGTGGAGATGTTGAACGTGTTCAGCCCGTCGCCGCCGGTCCCGCACGTGTCCAGCACGTCCGAGCCGAACGGCACCGGCCTGGCCAGCTCCCGCGCTGTCTTGGCCATGCCCACGATCTCGTCGGGGCTCTCCCCGCGCATGGCCAGCGCCATGGCGAACCCGGCGATCCGGGCCGGGCCCGCGGCGCCGCACATGATCGCGCGCATGGCCTGCGCGGCGTCGGCCTCGCTCAGGGTCTCCCCTCGGGACACCCGTTTGATCAGGTCAATCATTGCCTGACTCCAGGAAGTTCGCGATGAGTTGCTTGCCTTCGGTGCTGAGCACCGACTCCGGGTGGAACTGCACGCCGAACGTGGGGTGCTCGCGGTGCCGCAGCCCCATCACCAGGCCGTCTACCCACGCGTTGGGCACGAGCTCCGGCGGGAAGGAGGCCGGGTCGACCACCAGTGAGTGGTACCTGGTCGCGGTGAACGGGTCCGGCAGTCCGGACAGGACACCGGTGTTGTCGTGGCTGATCCGCGCGGTCTTGCCGTGCACCGGCGCGGTCCGCACGACGTCCGCCCCGAACGCCGCTGCGATGCTCTGGTGGCCGAGGCACACACCGAGGATCGGCATGGCCCCGCTCAACGACTTGACGGCGTCCATCGAGATGCCCGCCTCGGTGGGCGTGCACGGGCCGGGGGAGATGACCAGCAGGTCGTGTCCGGCCAGCTTGTCGATCGTGGTCTCGTCGTTGCGGAACACGCGCGGATCGGCGCCGAGCTCGGCGAGATAGTGCACGAGGTTGTAGGTGAACGAGTCGTAGTTGTCGATGACGGCCACCGTCGGCCTGCTCATATCACTGCCTCCGCCTGTCGTACCGCGGTGAACATGGCGCGGGCCTTGTGCAGCGTTTCGCGGTACTCGGCGGTCGCGTCGGAATCGGCGACCACGCCCGCGCCGGACTGGACGTGCACCTTGCCGTCGGCCACGACGATCGTGCGCAACGCGATCGCCAGATCGGTCGCGCCGTCGTAGCCGACGAACCCGAGAGCGCCGCCGTACACCCCGCGCCGTTCCGGCTCCAGCTCGGCGATGATCTCCATCGCCCTGATCTTCGGCGCGCCGCTGAGCGTGCCCGCGGGGAAGGTGGAGCGCAGCGCGTCCAGCCCGTTCGCCTCGTCGGTCAGCTCACCGGCCACAGTGGACGAAATGTGCATCACGTGGGAGAAGCGTTCGATCTCCATCAGCTTCTCCACCCGGACACTGCCCGGCACGGCGACGCGGCCCAGGTCGTGGCGGCCGAGGTCGACGAGCATGACGTGCTCGGCGCACTCCTTCTCGTCAGCCAGCAGTTCCTGCTCCAGCGCGAGATCCGTGTCCACATCCTTGCCTCGTGCCCGCGTTCCGGCCAGCGGCCTGGTCTCGACACGCCTGCCGGTCGCCTTCACCAGCAGCTCCGGCGAGCAGCCGACCACGTGCCGTCCGCCGCCCAGGCTCAGGTGGTACATGTATGGCGACGGGTTGATCGCCCGCAGATGCCGGTACAGGTCAAGCGGTTGTGCGGCCAACGGCTTGGTGAACCGCTGGGACAGCACGATCTGGAACGCGTCACCGGCCGCGATGTACTCACGGGCACGCTCGACCCGCGCCTCGAACTCGTCCTGCGTCACGTTGGACTGCCAACCGTCCAACAGGTCACCGTCGGTGCCGCACAGCGACACGACCGGGCGGTGTTCGGCCGGGCTCGTGATCTTCTCCCGCATCGACGAGATCCGGTCGAGCGCGTCCTGATAGGACTCGACGGCGGGTCGGTGCACCGTCACCAGGATCAGCCTGCGAGTGGCGTGGTCGAAGATGGCCAGATCCTGCACGGTGAGGAACGCCGCCTCGGGCAGGCCCGGCGCCGGTCCGTCGGCCTCGGGCAGCCGCTCGAAGTGCCGCGCGGTCTCCCAGCCGAGGTAGCCGACCGCGCCGCCGACGAACGGCGGCAGGCCGGGCATCGGGGCGACCCGCTGTGCCGCAAGCGATCGCAGTGCGGCGAGCGGGTCTCCCGCCGGGAGGAAGAGCGGGGTGGGGCGGTGCCCGATGTACGAGTACCTCCCGACGTCTCCGGTCACCGGCACGCTCTCCAGCAGGAAACCGGGCTCGTCCGGGCCGCACAACCGCTCGAACACAGTCACCGGCGTCAGCGTGTCGGCCAGGAACTCCTGGTATACGGGTACGAGTTGGTACTCGGTGCAATCGCGCATGATGCCCTCACGGAAGAAGAGTGATGACCGCGTGGTCTTCCGGGCCCATGAAGATGCCCTGCTGCTTCGCGGTGGGGAGGGGAGTGTCGTTCTTCGCCCAGTCTAGACCGGCGACCGCCATGGCCAGTATCATCTTCATCTCAGCGCGGGCGTAGCCTCGGCCGACACAAGTCCGTTGCCCGCCACCGAAAGCGCCGAACACGTACGGGTCGATGGTGGTGCCGACGAACCGTTCCGGCAGGAACTCCTCGGGCCGGTCGTACACCTCGGCACTGCGCTGGGAAAGGTAGGCGCAGTGGACCAGGATCGACCCGGCGGGAACGAGATAGTCGTCGATCCGCAACGGTTCCTTCAGCAGCCGGACACCGTTGAGCGCGGAGACCGGGTGCAGTCGCAGCGTTTCCGAGATCGTGGCGTCCAGGTAGTCCAGGTCCCCGAACTCGTCACGCGACAGCGGGCGGTCGCGGAACCGGTCGCCCACCTCGGCTCGCAGCCTGGCCAGCACTTCGGGCCTGCGGGTGATCTCGGCGAACACCCACGACAACGTGTTGGCCGTGGTGGAGAAACCGGTGTACAGCAGGCTGAACACCTCGTCGCGGACGACCTCGTCGGTCAGCGACTCGTCGCCCTCGGCCGCGTGCCGCAGCAGCGACGCGAACACGTCGTCCTGGCCGATCCGGTCCGACTTGGCCACGTGCCCGGGGATCCGTTCCGCCACGAACGCGCGGATCTCCTTGTCGGCGGCGATCACCTCGTCCAGTGTGTACCTGGCGTTCTCCGTGCGGGGCAGCAACTCGCACAGCTCGGCTCGGTCCTCGGCGGAGAAGTTGCCGCACACGACCTCGACGATCACCTCGGACGTGAGCTTCTGCAGCTCCTCGTACACCGGGAAAGCCTTGTCACGAGGCCACTGTGCGAAATGGCGGTCCACCGCCTGCTGGATGATCGCGATGTAGTCCTTGCCGCCGCTGAACGCCGGGTGCAGCTGCGCGCGGCGCCTGCGGTGTGCCTTGCCGTCGATGTAGCCGACCGACTCCTCCATGGTGCCGAAGAAGACCTGGTTGGCCTCGGCGCCACTGGTGGTGCGCACGGCGCTGTACATCGCGCGGATCTGGTGCGGCCGGGACACGAACACCCACTGGCCGTTGACCTTGATGTCGACGGCGTCTTCGTTGCCGAGCGAGCCGAGGTCGATGGCGAAGACCGTGCCGTGCTCGGCGGCTTGCTTCTCGACATACCCGAACGGGTCGGCGTGGAAGTTCACACGTTGCTCTTGCGGTGACTCGGCCGGTGCCGGTGGCAGCCGGTCGGAGGTGGTGTGCACAGGAGACATGTCAGATCCTTCTCAGAGCTTGCCGAGGGACCACGTGACGTCGTCGAGGAGCTGGTCGATCACGACCTTGTCGGTCTGGTGGTGCATGATGCACGACCGGACGACCAGCCCTTCCTCGGGCAACGTGGTGGTGGACAGGTAGACGCTGCCGCGCGAGTTGATCAGCTCGGCGAGACGTTCGTTGCGGCGTGCCTGGTCGGCGCGGTTGTTCGACCGGATGCCGAACCCGACGGTCGGCAGGTGCGGCTTGCCCCGGTCGACCACCGTGATCTCGTCGAGGTGCGCCAGCCGGTCGGCCAGGTCCTCGGCGAGGTCGAGCTTCTCGTCGAGGCACCGCTCGAACGCCGTGATGCCGTGCAGTTTGATCGGCAGCCACGCGGTCAGGCCACGGGCCTCGCGGGTGAGCTCCGGTCCGTAGTTGCAGAAGTCGACGAAGTTGTCGTCATTGGACAGTTCGGGGACGTAGGCCGCGCCACCGATCTCGAACGCGGTCTTCAGCTGCGACTGGTCCTTGACCAGCAGCGCGGAGATGCCATGCGGCAGGAACAGTGACTTGTGCGCGTCGACCGCGATCGAGTCGGCCTCGCCGCTGCCCGCCAGCAGTGTCCTGCCTCGGCCGGTGAGCCGGAAGAAACCGCCGAAGCAGGCGTCGGCGTGCAGCCAGATGCTGTACTGCGAGCAGAACTCGGCCAGCCGGACCAGGTCGTCGACAGCGCCCGTGTTGGTGGTGCCCGCGGTGCCGATCACACAGGCCGGGATGTAGCCGCGGTCGATGTCGTGGTTGACCGCGCGCCGTAACTCGTCGACGTCGATCGTGTAGTCGCGGTTCACGCCGATGCTGCGGACCCGGTCGCCCGGGATACCGACCATCCGTGCCGCCTTGGCAACCGAGAAGTGGCCCTGGCTGGACACGTAGACGGTGGCCCGCTGCTGTGCCGCGTCGCCGACCTGCGCCAACGCGCAGCGCAACGCCATGAAGTTCGCGATCGAGCCACCGGTGGTGAGGTAGCCGAACGAACCAGTGCCGTAACCCAGCATCGAGCAGAACCACCTGATCACGTTCGTCTCGATCTGGGTGAAGCCGGGCGAGGCCGCCCACGCCCCGGGGAACCGGTTGAGCGTGCGGGAGATGAACTCGCCGACCGCCGCCTGGAACAACCCGCCGGACGGGACGTGTGCCATGAACCCGGGATGCGGGTGGATCATTCCGTTGGTCATCGCCCTGTCGAAGATCTCCGACAGCAGCACCTCGAGACTGGTGCCGTGCTGCGGGACGTCGTCCTCCCGCAGCAGCGCGCCGATCAGTTTGCCGTCCGCGTCGTGCGCTCCGTCGGGATGGTGCAGGTAGGACGCCGGGTACTTGCCCGCTGCCAGATCCTCCTGGTAGCGCAGCAGCCGGGCGCCGACCGTGTCGAGCAGGTACTTCTGCTGGTCGGGGGCGAGGTCCAACGTCAGCGTCTGGCCGAGCCTCGATCCGTTCGCGGCCTGGCTCGCCGGGTAGGCGTCGAGGATCTTGTGCGCCTCGGTGTGCACGTCCAGCCTGCCGCACAGGTCGTCCACAATGGTCCGTTGCTGTTCGTGCCTGGTGATCACCTCGTTGTACGGGATGTTCGTGAACGCGACCATGTGGTAGAGCGGAATGAAATCGCCGGGGTGGCGCAGGTGCAGCTGCTTCTCCAGTTTGTTGCGGGCGTGGAAGTCGGTGTCGTCGGTGTGCGACTTCAGCTCGGCCCGCATCGCCAGCGACAGGTCGGCGATCGCGTCACCGGGGCCCTTGCGGGCGTCGGTGAAGTCCGCAAGCGCTTGGCGGATACCGCTGTCCCTGTCCTGACCGGCCAGGTTGCGGTCCAGGATCTCGAAGAACGTGCGGACGTCCTCGAAGCTGCAGTTGATGCCCTGGCCGTAGAACGGCACCATCGTGTGTGCCGAGTCGCCGATCAGGACGGCGAGCTCGTGGTGGTATGGGAAGCACTTGATGGTCTTCAGCGACGACGGCGGAGCCGCCAGCACGTCCTTGGTGAGCTGGGGCAGGAACTTGACGATGTCGGGGAAGTACTCGGCGAACAGCGCCCGCACGTCCTCCTCGGTCCTGAGCTTGGCCCAGGTCGGTTGGTCGGGGTCGTCGGAGGTGAGCGGCATGAACAGGCCCGTGGTGTAGCTGTGGTCCACATTGGGCTGCGACAGCAGGACGAAGTCACCGCGCGGCCAGACGTGTAGGCCGTGGCTGTCGCTGTCCGGGCAGCCGGGGTCACGCAGCGCCTCAAGCAGCGCGTAGCCGCCGTCGGGCGTGGACGGCATCTTCAGTTCGGCGAACCCGTCGGTGATGTACTCCTGCGAGATGCTCATCCGCGCACCACGGCGTGACATCTCCTGCCGCACGATGCTGTTGGCGCCGTCGCAGCCGATCAGGATGTCACCGGAGCTCTCCCGGAAGCCGTTGGCGCTGGTGGCGAACGTGGCCTTGGCGCCGGCGGGATCCGCCCGGATGCACTCGTGCTCGAAGAAGATCTCCGCGCCCGCCTTCTCGGCCTCGTCCATCAGGGTGTGGTGCAGCAGTCCACGGGGGATGGACAGCAGGTGGTGGTCGTCCTCGGTGCCGTAGCGTTGGTAGGACAGTGAACCGTCCGCGTGGTGGATGACTCGCTGTGGCAGCGGCACACCGTTGCGGTAGAGGACGTCGATGAGGTGCGGCTGGAGTGACTTCAGACCGCGGCGGGTGAGGGTGAGGTTGAAGGAATGGCCCTTGCCACCGTGCAGCCTGCGGAAGTCGGTGCCGCGCTCGTAGAGCTCGACCTGGAAAGCGCGCCTGCGCAGTTCGATCGCGACCAAGCATGCGACCGGGCCCGCGCCGACGATGACCGCCTTCGCCTGGTGGGTGTTTCCGGACATGTACGCCTCCTCCCCAAGCGCGCCGTAACCGATCGCGTGGGAGTGTGTTGCGGTGGGGACAGTGGTGGAACGCCTGAGATGAAAGCTATTCCGACTGCCTCTCGCCGTTCTCTTGCTCCGCTCTCCGTCCGGTTCGGCGCGCTGAGGGGTCAGATGCTGAGAGGTCAGATGTCGGCGGCCTGGGCAGCGAGTGACCCGGTGTCGGGCACGACGGTGCCGTCGGCGAACATGCCGGGGTGGCGTGCGCGCATCAGGCCGATCAGCCGGTCGTAGTGGACGTCGTCGAAATGCCCGTGCTCGGTGAGGAACTCCATCTGGTCCCCGCCGGTGAACGGGTGCAGGCGCGCGTCGGACTCGCCGTCGAACTCCAGCGGCTCCATTCGGTACAACCGGCACAGCACCTTGTTGAACACCGGCGTGACGTGGAGCCATCGGCCATCGAGCTGGATGGCGGTCAGCCAGTGCACGAAGGTGTCACCCCCGACAAGCGCCTGCAGGGCCGGTGAGGCCAGGTGGTTGCGGACCTCGCTGACCACGAGCCTGCTGGGGATGCCGACCGCGCGGACCGCGGCCGCGTACAGGATCGACTTGTGCACGCAGAATCCCTGCCCGCGTGCGACGATCGCGCTGGCGCGTAGACCTTCCCTGGACAGGTCCTGGCCGCTGACCTCGTAGTGCAGGCCGTCGCGCACGGCGTAGAACAGCCGGACGGCCTGGTCTTTCGGTGTGGTGGCGTCGCCGACGGCCTTCGCGACGAACTCGCGGACGCGTTCGTGGGTGTAGTCCAGGAACTCGGTGGGCGCGGTCACCATGATGAGCCTCCGTTCTCGCCCAATCCCATGACGGCGGCGACTTTGTTGCGCTGGATCTCCGAGGTGCCGGAGTAGATGGTCCCGGCGATCGCGTCCCGCAGGCCGCGTTCGATTCCGGTGGCGGAGAGGTAGCCTGCCCCGCCGAACACCTGCACGGCGGTCCGCGCGGTGGCCACATTGGCCTCGCTCACCACGATCTTCGTCATCGCCACACGCGCGGTGACGTCCTCGCCCGCGACCAACCTGGCGACGGTGTCGTGCAGCCACCTGCGGGCCGTCTCGACGCTGATCCGCATGTCGACGATCGCGTGCGACACCGCCTGGAACGCGCCGATCGGCTGTCCGAACTGGACTCGGCTGCGAGCGCGTCCCGCGCACGTGTCCAGCCTGCGGCGCATCTGGCCGACCTGTCCCGCGGCGATGAAGAGGATTTCGCGCGCCATCACGTGCGACAACAGCCACGATCCGCCGCCGACCTGACCGACGACATGATCGGCGGGAACACGGGCATCGGTCAGCTCGGCTGTGCCCAGCGGGGAGCAGCGCAGGCCCATCTTGCCCAACGGCCCGCTCAGCGTGAACCCTGCGGTGTCACGGGGAACGGCGAACGCGGTCAGGCCGGTGAACGTCCCAGGTTGTCCGGTCACTGTGTACACCACGACCAGGTCGGCGATCGGCCCGTTGGAGATGAACGCCTTGCGCCCGTTGATAACGTAACCGTGGTCGTCGGCCACGGCGGCGGTC
This sequence comes from Kibdelosporangium sp. MJ126-NF4, assembly GCF_000826545.1. The sequence goes on from NZ_CDME01000010.1 coordinate 176,239, forward strand.
CTCATCGCGAGCGCGTCCGAACCGGCGTCCGGTTCGGTGATGGCGTGCGCGCCGATGATCTCGCCTGTGGTCACGGGATGTTCGTAGCGTTCCCGCAGTTCCGCTGAACCGAAGCGGGCCAACGGCACCGCGCAACTGGCCAGCTGGGTGGCCACGCTGAATCCGAGGCTGGCGTCGTCGCTGCCATGACCGAGGCCCTCCAGTGCCGCGGTGATCTGAGGCAGTGTGTCGTCCGAACGCCTGCGGTCGCGAGTGAACGGCAGTCCGAAAAGGCCGGTCGCCGCGACCAGGTTCCATTTCTCGTGGGAGAACTCGGCCGACTGGTCGTCGGCCGTCACGCTGCTCGCGAGCTTCTCGCCGAGCTCGGCCATCCGCTCGTACCACTCGTTTTCCACGGACATCAGGCCTCCTTTCCGTAAGTGGATGTCGTGAGTGTGTGGTCCGGCTAGAACCGGACCAAACACTCACGAGCTTTTCAGTAGCAGGAGTAGCCGTCCTGGCAGAGTGAGTGCTTCTCGTCGCCGGTCAGCGGCGGGTTGAACACGCTGATCAGGTGCAGGTCCTCGGACGGGGCGGCGGTCAGGGTGTGCGCGTCGTGTCGGTCGAGCGCGTATAAGACCCCCGGTTCGATCGCGTGCGTCACGCCGTCGCTGGAGACCACCTCACCTTTGCCGGAGATGCAGTAGCAGGCTTCCAAGTGCCTGCGGTACTGGAGTTTCGAGCTGGTGCCCGCGCGGACGACGGTGTGGCAGACGGTGAATCCCATGCCGTCGGCACCGACGAGCAGCCGATAGCTGTCACCGTTTCCCCAGTTGACCATCTTGACGGTTTCCCTGGTGCGAATGAACATTGTGGTTCTCCTGTCTGTTTTCGGGCGTGCGTCACCCACAGGGAAAAGCGGGTGGGGGAAGAAACGGGGAACGAACTACGCCTGCGGTTGCGGCGTCGCGCCGAGGAACTCGGCGATCGTGACGACCGACCGGAAGTAGTCGGGGCGCAGGTCGGCGGCGTCGATGTCGACACCGAACTCGGCGGCCAGCCCGGTGACCAGGCGGACGAGGCTGAGGCTGGTGATCAGCCCGCTGGCGAGCAGGTCGTAGTCGTCCGGCAGGTCGGCCGGGGTGACGTCCGGTGCGAAGTTGCGCACCACCCACTCCTTGATCTCTTCGGTCCTCGGCATGCTAGATCCTTTCTGTGTAACGGGTTCTCACCGCGGTGCGGTCGACCTTGCCGGTCGAGGTCTTCGGCAGTGCCTCGTCGACGATCGTGATCGTGGTGGGGATGGCCGTCCTGGCCAGGCCCTCCATGCACAGCTGGCGCAGCTTGAGGCTGTTGAGCGACGAGCCTTCCCGGCGGCTGACCACCGCGTGCAACACGTTGCCCGCCATGTCGTCGGGCACCGCGACCACCGCGACCTCGTCGACGTCCGGGTGGCGTTGGATGACGTGCTCGACCTCGGCCATGTTGGTGCGCGCACCTCGGACCTTGACGTGGAAGTCGTTGCGTCCTTCGAGCGTGAACACTCCGTGCTCGTCGCGGTGCACGACGTCCCCGGTGCGGTAGAAGACCGTGCCGCCGCCCAACGGGTCACGCACGAACCGGTCCCGGGTGACGTTCGGGTCGAGATACCCCGCCGCCTGGAACGGCGTGGACACCCACAGCTCACCGGATCCGGGGCCGACGAGAATGTCGCCCTCGCAGGTGATCACACGGGTGTCGACGCCGGGCAGTGGGGAGCCGATCGGCAGCTGTCGCTCGACGGCGTCGGTGATCTCGTACATGGTCGAGTCGTTGGTCTCGGTACAGCCGTAGATGTTGTAGCGGCGGGCGGCGGGGAACATCCGCGCCAGCTCGGGCAGCAGCTTGGGCGGCGCGGAGTCCCCGGTCACGATCAGGTGCCGCACACCGGGGAACCAGGTCGGGCCGACGCTCAGGTCCGCCAGCAGCCGGTACACCATCGGCACGGCCTGCAGGACGGTGATCCGCTGGCTGTCGACCAGGTGCGCGAGGTAGCTGCCGTCGGTGGCGAACCGCGGGTCGACGAACGTCACGGTCGCGCCGTTGGCCAGCGAGGCCCACACATCGAGCAGCGAGAGGTCGAAGTTCAGCGGAGCGTAGGACAGCACCCGCGCACCCGGCCGGATGTCGAACGTGCGTGCCGCCCAGTCGACGAAACTGTCGACCCCGCGCGGAGAGAGCGGAACGAGCTTGGGCACACCGGTCGACCCGGACGTGGTGAGGATCAGCAACGAGTCGCCCGCGGGCGGCGTGTGGTGGACGCCGCCCGGTCGGGTCGGCTCGCTGAGCACCGGGCTCGGGGTGACGAGCCGGGACACGCCCGCCGTGTTGGCGAGCATCGTCAACGCGGCACCGCCCAGGTCGCGTGACGGCAGGACGACTGTGTGACCGGCGCGCCACAACGCGATCAGCAGAGCCACCAGTGCCGGGGACTTGTCCGCGGACACGGCGACCCGGTCGCCGCGCTCGATACCTGACGAAGCCAGCTCGGCCGTCGCGTCGTCGACCATCCGGGCAAGATCGGCGTACGTTATGGTGGCGTCCCGCCAACGAATCGCCGGTGCGTTCGGCCGTTGGGTGATCCGCTCAGCCAGGTGGGCGAGGAACTGCTGAGAAGGCATGGTCGACTCCCGTGTCGTGTTCGCCATTCCGCTGGGAGAAAAGGGAAATCTCAGTCCTGGCGAAGCTGGTGCCAATGCGATGTACAAACCACCGGCGGACGCCGGTATTCGCGGTTGTGACGTGGATCACAGCTACTGGGTGGCGACTTGACTGAGTACCGGCACACAGCCCGCCTGTGTCTTGCCGGTGCGTGTGAGTCTGGTGTAGACGCCCGCCTGGTTGTCTTTCGTAGCACTGAGTTGGTCAAGTGAGTGCGATGTCGCCGCACCGCGTTGCCGCTCTGCGGAATCGGTGCGTTCACTGGTACGGCGCGCAGACCACCGATATCAAGGCTGACGAGCGGGAGACGAGATGGGTGAGCAGATCAAGTTCCAGCTTCGCGAGGACGACATCCCGTGGACCTGGCACAACGGCGCGGCGGACTTACCGGGGATGGCGCCGATCCTCGACCCGGCGACCTCCGCGCCGCTCAAACGGGAGGACCTCGCGCGCACCATGCCGGAACCCCTCGTCGAGCAGGAACTGAGCACTGAGGCGGAGTTCGACATCCCGGACGCGGTGCGGGAGATCTACCGCCAGTGGCGGCCGACGCCGATGTTCCGGGCCAGAAGGCTGGAGCGGGCGCTGGGCACGCCTGCCCGGATCTACTACAAGTACGAGGGTGTCGCGCCGACGGGCAGCTTCAAGCCGAACTCGGCCGTGCCGCAGGTGTACTACAACAAGCTGGCCGGTCGGCAGCGGCTGGTTGTCGAGACCGGCGCGGGCCAGTGGGGCAGTGCGATCGCCTTCGCCGCGGCGCTGTTCGACATGACCGCCAAGGTCTACATGGTCAAGGTGAGCTACCAGCAGAAGCCCTACCGGCGCTCGATCATGGAGGCGTTCGGCACCGAGTGCACGCCGAGCCCGAGCACGGAGACCGCGGCGGGCCGGGCGATCCTCGCCGAGAACCCCGACCACCCCGGCAGTCTCGGCGTCGCGAAATCCGAGGCCCTGCAGGCTGTTTTCGCCGACGGCACCAGCGGTTACGCCCGTGGCAGCGCGCTCAACCACGTCTGCGCGCACCAGTCGGTGATCGGCCAGGAAGCCATCAAACAGATGGATCTCGCCGACGACTACCCGGACATCGTGATCGGCTGCGCCGGTGGCGGCAGCAACCTGGCCGGTCTGTCGTTCCCGTTCCTGCGGGAGAAGCTGCGCACCGGCAAGGACGTGCGGTTGATCGCGGCCGAACCGGTGGCCTGCCCGACGCTCACCCAGGGCCGGATCGCCTACGACTACGCCGACACCCGTCAGCTGACGCCGCTGTTCCGCACCCACACTCTCGGCCACCGGTTCATCCCGCCCGCTGTGCACGCCGGAGGCCTGCGGGCGCACAACATCGCGCCACTGGTCAGTCGCGCGGTCGAAGACGGGCTGATGGAAGCGGTCGCCCTGCGGCAGACCGAATGCTTCCAGGCCGGTGTGCTGTTCGCGCGGTCGGAAGGCATCGTGCCCGCGCCGGAGTCGACCCACGCGGTCCGCGCCGCCGTCGACGAGGCGTTGCGTTGCCGTGAGGAAGGCGTCGGCAAGACCATTCTCTTCGGACTGTCCGGGCACGGGAACTTCGACATGGCCGCGTACGAGCAGTACTTCGCCGGGCGACTGCGTGACGACACGCTGTCGGCCGAGGCGCTGGCCAGTGGCCTGGCGAGCATTCCGCAACTGGCGGCGGTCTGACATGGTGCTGTTCCTCGCGCTCGGACTGATCTGGGGCGGCAGCCACACGTTCATCACCATCTCGCTCGGCGGGCTCACCCCGAGCCAGCTCGTGCTGGCTCGGCTGGTGCTCGGTGCCGTCGTGCTGCTGGCGGTTGTCCGGCTGCGGGGGATCCGGCTGCCCGCGTTCGGTGTGGTCTGGGCCCATATCGCCATGGCGGCGGTACTCGGCCTGGTCGCACCGTTCCTGCTGCTCGCGTGGGGACAGCAGCACACGAGCGCGGGGATGGCCGGTGTGCTGATCGGCGCGATGCCGTTGATCACGCTCGCGTTCGCGACCATGACACTGCCGTCGGAACGTGCGACCGTGCGCAAGACCGTCGGCCTGCTCGTCGGATTCGCCGGGGTGGTGCTGGTGGTCGCGCCTTGGGGCGCCGCGCCGGGCTCGCTCGGTGGGCAGGTCGCTGTGCTCGGCACCGCCGCGTGCTACGCCGCACAGGCTGTCTACATCCGCAAGGTCCTGTCCGGATTGGACATCGCACCGCTGGCGTTGGCTGCGGCGCAGGTACTCGCGGCGACCATTCTGCAGGCCGCGGTCACGCCGTTGTTCGCGTGGCACACGCCCACCTTCACGTGGCCGGTCGTGGTGAGCATCGTGCTACTGGGCACGGTCGCGACAGGCGCGGGATACGTGCTGTACTTCCGCCTGATCCGGGACCACGGCGCCACCACGGCGTCCGCCGTGAACTATCTCGTTCCTGTCGCCGCGGTGATCATCGGCGTGGTGACGCTGTCCGAATCGATCACCTGGAGCATGGCTGCCGGTGCGGTCATCGTCCTGCTGGGCCTCGCCATCGCCGAGAACCGACTCGGTGTGGCCCCCACCCGGGCCCGGCGCGCGGGGAAGATGACGGTTCCTTAGCCTGCCTGAGGGCTTATGGGGAACGGGGTTTCTCCCACCGTTCCCCATAAGCCGTTCACGCGGCGAATCCGGCTGTCTGGCGCCAGATCCTGCCGTTCCGGATGACGAGTGTGCCGAAGGCGTCCAGTGTTCGGCCGTTGACCTTCATGGTGGCGCGGTAGAACACCGTGTCGCCGCCTTCGGCGTACTGGGTCAGCTCCACCAGTTCCGGCTTGGCCGTCAGGTAGCCGCGCATGGTTTCCCTGACCTCGTCGATGCCGGTCGCGACACGGTCGAACCGGATGAGCGTGGCGTCGGGCGCGTAGTTGTCCAGCAGGGCGTCCAGGTCGCCGTCCGCGAGGCAGTCGAGCTGCTTCTGGAAGACCGGGTGCATGGTTCCTCCTCGTCGATGTTTGTTCCGACAGTAGACACGCGTTCACGGCCAACGGATCCGTGACCGGACGAAGTCCGAACGGGAAGGTGTGTGATGACCGAGCGGCTCACTGAGCAGTCGATCAGGAAACTCGTGGACGACTGGTACCTCGCGCTCGATCGGCACGAGGATTTCGAAACCGTGCGGGGCATGGTGGTCGACGACGGGCTGGAGATGCGGTTCCCGGAGACGACCGCACGAGGTCACGCCGGGTTCGGCGAGTGGTACAAGGCCGTGACCAACAAGTTCTTCGACGAACTGCACGAAGTGACCGACGTGTCCGCCGCCATCGATGGCGACAAGGCGACCGTCCTGGTACGAGTGAACTGGCAGGCCACGGTTTGGAATCCGCCTGAGCCGCACAGCGTGTGGCTCGGATTCGACGCCGACCAGACGTGGGTCGTGGTCGCGGGGGAGCACGGGCCTCAGATCAGGACCTACGTCGTCAACGAACTCGTGCCGATGGCCGGTTCGGCCTCGTTGTGAGGAGCAGTCGTGAACACCAGGGATGTACTGGCGAAATACTACGAGTACGCCAACGCGGGGGACTGGGACCGCTGGTGTGACCTCTTCGCCGAGCGCATGGTGATGGACGAGCAACTCGCCGGACGCGTCGAAGGCCGCGCCCAGTTGCGCACGATGATGCGCGGCTTCGACGGGATGTACGCGGAGTTCCGCAACACGCCCCAACGGATGCTCGTCGAAGGCGCGGAAGGTGTGGTGGTCTCGCGGATCACCGCGACGACGGCGAGCGGTGACAGCATCGAGGCGGACGTGATGAACTACTTCCGTGTCGAGGACGGCCTGATCGCGTACATGAGCAACGTGCACGACACCGTCCCGTTCCAGGTGTTGGCGTCATGAACGAGTTCGACTACATCGTGGTCGGCGCGGGCGCGGCCGGAAGCGTGCTGGCGAACCGGCTGTCCGCCGACGGCGCAAGCGTTCTCCTGCTGGAGGCGGGCGGTGCAGAACTGCCCGCGGACGTCGTCGACCCCGCCGGATGGCTGCGGCTGCACGGCGGTCCGGTGGACTGGGCCTACCGCAGCATCCCGCAGCCGGGGCTGCTCGGCCGGTCCACACTGGAACCACGGGGCCGCGGGCTCGGCGGAACCAGCAACCTGTACGCGATGATGCACGTCCGCGGCCACCCCTCGGACTTCGACAACTGGGCGTACCACGGCGCGGCGGGCTGGTCCTATCAGGACGTTCTGCCGTACTTCGACGAGCTCGAGCCACCCGCCACCCACGCGGGCGACGAGGGCAACCCGGCCTCGCGAGCCTTCATCGAGGCCTGCCGGGAGTTGGGCTACAAGGAGCTCGACGACTTCAACACCAGCGACCTGTCCGGTGCGGGCTGGCACCGTCTCGACATCAAGGACGGGCAACGCCACGGCGTGCGTGCGGCCTACCTGGAGCCCGTGTTCGACCGGCCCAACCTCACGGTCCGCACCCACGCCCACGTGACCCGGTTGCTGATCAGTCAGCACGAATGCGCGGGTGTCCAGTACCGGTGGCGCTCCGAAACGGTGACAGCCCACGCGCGTGCCGAGGTGGTGCTGGCCGCCGGGGCGATCGAGTCGCCGAAACTGCTGATGCTGTCCGGGATCGGACACCCCAGTGAGCTCGCCGAGTTCGACATCCCGGTGACAGCGCCACTTCCAGGTGTGGGCAGGAACTTCCACAACCACGTGCTGACCGGCGTGATGACCGAGGCGTGCGCGGACGTCGCGCCGCCTGCGCACAATTTCTCCGAGAGCGCGTTGTTCGCGACCTCGCAGTCCGGGCTGCCGTCGCCCGATGTGCAGCTGGCCTTCGTCCATGCGCCGTTCTATCCGTTGCTCGCCGGGCACCACCCGAACTCGGTGAGCATCCTGCCCGGAGTGGTCCGGCCGGTGTCCCGGGGCTGGGTACGGCTGGCCAGCGCGGATCCGTTCGGCAAACCGTTGGTGCACCCCAACTACCTCGGTGATCGCGCCGACGTCGAACGACTGGTGTACGCCGTCCGCCTGGCGCGGGCGCTGGTGTCCACGCGGGCGTTCGCCGACTGGAACAAGCTGGAAGTTGTTCCGGGCGCGAGCGTCTACGGCGACTGGGCGTTGCGTGACTTCGTGCGCGAGCACGCCGACAGCTACCACCACCACGCCGGGTCCTGCCGGATGGGGATCGACGACGAGTCCGTTGTGGACCCGAGTCTGCAGGTGCACGGTGTGACCGGACTGCGGATCGCCGACGCCAGCGTGATGCCCGCCCTGCCGTCGTGCAATCCGCACACCACGGTGCTGATGATCGCCGCGCGAGCGGCGGACCTCATCAGGGCCGTGGCGTGATGCGATGGTCCCATGTGGCGTTGAACTGCGTGGACGTCGACCGGACCGAGGCGTTCTACCGGCAGTTCGGATTCACCCGTGTCGCCACCTTCGGTGACATCGTGTTCCTGGGCAACGGATCCGTGCATCTGGAGCTGTTCCCGGCCGACGGCGGTGCTGCGGTGCCTGGACAACGCGACGGGCCAGGTGCCGCCGGAGTGGTGCGGCACCTGGCGTTCCAGGTCGCGGACGTCGAGGGGGTTGTCGCCGGGCTGGACGCTGAGGTCACGTTGGGGCCGTTGGGGTTCGACGAGTTCGTCCCCGGTTGGCGCACGGTGTGGGTGCGGGATCCGGACGGCGTCATCGTCGAACTCAGCCAGGGCTTCCCTGAATCCTAGCCGTGATGCGGTCGACGTCCGCGCGTTCCCCCGGCGGCAGTGGAGCGCCGACGGCCGCACGCGCCTCGGCCGCCTCGGCGAGCAGAGTCTCGGCCTTGTCGTGGTGTCCGGCAAGGGAATGGGCCCCGGCCAGTCCTTCCTTGGCCAACGCGATCGAGCGCGGGTCGCCACTGGCCGCCGCGGTGTCCAGTGACGTCGTGTGCCAGGACAACGCCTGGTCTGCCTGGCCCCTGAGTTCGGCGATGAACCCCAGTTCCGCCGTGGCCAGCGCCACACCGGGGGAGTAGCGCACACGTTCGTGCCAGTCCAGGATCTGGTGCAGCAGCTTCTCGGCGTCCGCCAGGTCGCCCGCGCGCCGGGCGCCCAGTGCCAGGCCGAGATCGGCGTGCACGATCCCGGCGTGGTAGCCGTGTTCCGCGGCGAGCCGCCGTGCCTGGCTGTGCCGCGACTCGGCCAGTGGCAGGTCGCCGGACAGCAGGTCCAGCCGGGCGAGTCCGGTGAGCTGGTCGGCCACGTCCAACCAGAGCTGATGCCGGTGGGCCTGCTCCAGCGCGGCCGTGCGCAGCCGCACCGCCGTCGGGTAGTCGCCGGTGATCTCCGCGAGAGAGGCCAGGGTGTGGCTCGCCTGGGAACGGCCCCACGCGTCACCGAGTGACTCGAACACCCCCAGCGCGGCACTGGCCTGGTCGTGAGCGGTGGTCAGCGCACCACGCATGATCGACTGGAACGAGGTGACCGCCAGGTGCGCTGCCCGCAGCCACGGGTCTGTCGTGGACACCGCCGAGAGACGAGCCGCGCTGGCCGCCAGGTCGCCACCCGTGATGTAGAGGCAGACGCCGAGAAACCAGGCCGCGTCCGGGTCCGTTGTCGGTTGCCCGGTCGCCGATGCGCGGGCTTTCTCGTCTGCGCCGCCCCGCCGCAGCAGCGCGAACCCGGTCAGCCACGCGGAGACCGAGTCACGCACCGGATGTTCGCCCGGCAGGTCCAGCACGCGCTGGAGGTGACGTTCGGCCTCGCTGAGCCTGCCGCGCAGGAACCAGTACCAGACCAGGGCTCGGGCCAGCCGCAAGGCGCCGTCCAGGTCCGCGTTTCGTGTGGCGGTGTCCAGCGCGTGGCTCAGGTTCGCCGACTCGCTGTCCAGGCGGGGAAGCCACTGCTGCGCCCGCGCGTCACGCAGACGCGCTTGTTCGGCGAGGTCCAGGTAGTAGGCCAGGTGCCGGGACTGGAGATCCGCGAGCTCGTTCGCGTCGGCCAGACGGGCACGGGCATAGTCGCCAATGGACTCCAGCAGCCGGTACCGAGGTCCTTCGGCGACCACCACCAGTGACCTGTCGACCAGCCGGGACAGCACATCGAGGACGTCCCCGGCCGCCAGCAGCCCGTCCGCGGAGACCGTTTCGGCGGCGGCCATGGTGCTGCCCTCGGCGTGGACCGACAGGCGGCGCAACAGGATCCGCTCCGGTTCGGTGAGCAGCTCCCAGCTCCAGTCGATCACCGCGCGCAGCGTGCGCTGGCGGGGTGGGGCGATCCGGCCGCCGGTGGTCAGCAGCCGGAACCGGTCATCCATTCTGGACAGCAGGTCCGGCGGGCCGAGCAGCCTCAACCGGGGCGCCGCCAGTTCCAGCGCGAGCGGCAGGCCGTCCAGCCGGAGACAGAGCGCGGTCAGGACGCCCCGGTCGGCCGTGCTCAGGTCGGCACCCGCGGCCTCGGCCCGGGTGACCAGCAGCCGGACCGCGTCCGCCGGGGCGAGCGGAAGCACGATGTGCACCCGTTCCCCTGGCACGACCAGCGGTTCCCGGCTGGTGGCCAGTACCCGCAGCTCAGGCGCGGCCCGCAGCAGGAACGCCACCAGATCGGCGACCGCGGCCACGACGTGCTCGCAGTTGTCCAGTACCAGCAGCATGCGCTGATCCCGCAGCGCCGCCGCCAGGTGCGCGGGCAGATCGCCGCCCGATTCCTCACGCATGTGCAGCACACGAGCCACCGCTTCGGTCACGTCGTCCACTGTCGACGCGGCCAGGTCGACCAACCACACGCCGTCCGGGAAGTCGCCCGCGTTCCCGGCGGCGGCGAGCGCGAGGCTGGTCTTGCCGACACCGCCCGGCCCGGTCAACGTGACCAGCCGATGGGCCCCGAGCAGGGCACGGACGGCGCCGACCGCGTGCTCACGGCCGATCAGGTGGGTGAGCGCGGCGGGCAGGTTGGTCCGGGGCCGTGCCGCGACTCGCAGGCCGGGATCCTGGCGCAGGATCGACTCGTGCAGCGCGGTCAGCTCCGGACCGGGATCCGCGCCCAGTTCGTCCGCGAGCCGTTCCCGCAGTTCGGCATAGCCCGCCAGCGCCTCAGCCTGCTGCCCGGCCAGATACAGGGCACGCAGGTGCGCTGCACGCAACCGTTCCCGCAGCGGATGCCGTTCGGCAAGGTCACTCAGGCTCGCGAGCACCGCGCCGACCTCACCCAGCTCCAGCCGCGTCTCGGCCAACAGTTCCTGCGCCACCAGCCGCTGCTCCGCCAGCCGGTGTGCGACCGGGCGGGCGAAGTCCTCGTCGGCGAACTCCGCGAACGCCTGGCCCCGCCACAGGTCCAGCGCATCCACCAGTAGTTCGGCTCTGGCACGCGTCGGCGCGTCCTCAGCGGCGCCCAGCAGGTCGGCGAACTGCTGGGCGTCGGTCTCGGCACGCAGCCGATACCCGGCCGGACCCGACTCCACCAGGTGCGGGCCGATGGCTCGCCGCAGGCGGGACACCTTCGTCTGCAGCGCCCCCAACGGGTTCGCGGGCAGCTCGGCACCCCAGAGATCCAGCAGCAGCCGGTCCGCCGACACCGACTCGCCCTCGCGGGCGAGCAACGCGGCGAGCAGAACACGGACCTTGGCCTCCGGCACCAGCACCAGGTCACCTGCGGGCGTCCACACCGCCAGCGGACCGAGCACCCCGAAACGCACGCACCAACCGTACCCGCTGTCGGCCGACCGCCAGCGAACCGAAAGTGCAGGCAGGCACCGTGATCACATGACCAAGGACAACGACAAGGCCCCGGTCAGCGTGATCGGACTGGGCAGGCTCGGCGCCGCACTGGCAGCGGCGTTCCTCGCCAACGGCCACCCGACCACCGTGTGGAACCGAACTCCGGCGAAGGCCGCGCCACTGGCGGCCAAGGGCGCGACCGTGGCCGGTTCGGTCGCCGAGGCCGTGGCGGCCAGCCCTCTGGTGCTGATCGTGGTGCTCGACCACGCCGCCGCACGTGCCCTGCTCGAACCCGCGGCGGACGATCTACGCGGCCGGACCCTGCTCAACGTCAGCTCCAGCGCACCCGACGACATCCGCGCACTGGCGCGGTGGGCCACCGGGCACGGGGCCGACTACCTGGACGCGGCGGTGATGGCCGTCCCACAGGCCATCGGCACTCCCGACGCCCAGGTCCTGTTCAGCGGCTCGACCACCGCGTTCGAGCGCTACGGCGAGCAGCTCGGCATCCTGGGCAGCACCCGGTACCTCGCCGACGATCCAGGCGTGGCCGAGCTGTACAGCCTCGGCCTGCTCAGCGCCGCCTACGGCACGCTGTTCGGGTTCGTGCACGGCACCGCCCTGCTCGACTCGGCACAGGTGAAGCCGACCGAGTTCCTCGGCCTTGCCGTGCCGTGGCTGAACGGGATGCTGGCCTTCCTGCCCGCGCTGGCCGGGGAGATCGAGAGGGGGGACTACACCGGCGGCGAGTCCAGCCTGGAGATCAACCTGCAGGCACTGGAGTGGATCGAGGCCGCCAGCCGCGGCGCGGGCGTCGACCCCGGTTTCATCCTGCCCACATTGGACCTCGTACGGCAGCGCCTCACGGTCGCCAAGCCGACCGACAGCGTCGCAGGGGTGTTCGAGGTCATGCGCGGCAACTCTTAACGCTGTGACCAGACCCGTTTCCGGCGTGGTTGGGACGCAACGAAGGCCGCCTTGGTTGCGGCGAGTGCACCGAAGGCCACATTGGTTGCGCGGGTCAGCATGCGCTCGCGTTGAGGTACTCGCTGAGGGTGGCGTGCAGCAGGCGGGGCGCGGGTGGCAGCGCGCCATCGCGGGTGACCAGGCCGAGGCCCGCGGTCACCTCGGCGTCCTGGATCGGCGTGGCGGCCAGGCCGCTGCCCGCCGCGACCGATTCGGCGAGCACGGCGACACCCAGGCCGCGCGCGGTCAGCCCGAGCAGGGTCTCCGGCGAGGTCGCGTCGATGTCCACCGTGACGGTGACACCGCGCCGGGCACAGGACTGGTCAAGCGCGGTGCGGATGCCCGTGCCGACGGGCAGGCACAGCACGGTCTCGTCGGCGAGGTCACGCAGCCGCACACGTTTGCCCGCGAGCCGGTGGCCGGGCTGGCTGACGATCGCGAGCTGTTCGTCGGAGATCCGGGACACGCGCAGACCTTCGGCGGGGGCGTCCGCGTAGCTGATCAGCGCCAGGTCGAGCTCGCCAGTCAGCACCTGCTGTCGCAGCAGGTGTGAGGCGTCCTCGGCGAAGCTGATCTCCACGCCGGGGTGCGCGCGGTGGAACGCGGCGATCGCGTCGAGGAACGGCGGGATGCTGCAGCCGACGATCATGCCCAGCCGCACCCGGCCGCGCACCAGGTTGGCCAGCTCGTCGGCGCGCCCGGCGATCGTCTCGATCGAGCGCAGCGCCTCCCGGGCCAGCGGGAGCAACTCGGTGCCTGCCGTGGTCAGTCGCACTCGCCGTGCCCCGCGCTCCAGCAGCGGAGCGCCCAGCTCCCGTTCGAGCTTCGCGAGCTGGGCACTCACACCGGACTGGCTGACGTGCAGGTTCTCCGCGGCGGCGGTGAACGAGCCGTGGTCGACCACCGCGACCAGGTAGCGAAGCTGATGCAGTTCCATCACTGTGGATGCTAGCAGCCATCAGAACCATCTGTTGGACTGCTGGCAGGTGGTCGGCGCATGATCATGGTGTCGATCCGAGATCCAAGGGAGTCACCATGTCCGACACCACCACAGCCACCGACGTCGCCGCGGCCTACTTCGACGCCTGGCAGGCCCGCGATTTCGACCAGGTGCGCGGGCTGCTCGCCGACGACGTGTCGTTCGTCGGCGCGCTCGGCACAGCCAACGGCGCCGACGAGTGCGTCGCCGGACTGCGTGGGATGGCCAAGATCCTCGACCGGATCGAGGTGCGGGTCCGCGTCGCGCAGGACGACGACGTGATCACCTGGTTCGACCTGCACACCACCGTGGCGGACCCGGCCCCGACGGCGAACTGGATGCACGTGGAGAACGGCAGGATCACCGCCATCCGCGTCACCTTCGACCCGCGCGGCATCCTCGCCGCGGGCTGACCAGAACAGCTCACGGCCGCAGCGGGCCGGGGTAGAGGTACCGGTCAGCCGGGATCGTGGTGCTTCGCGTCCAGGCCTTGAAGAAGTCGTCGAGGTCCACTCCGGACACCCGCTGGGCCAGCTGTTCGAACTCCGGCCACGAGGCATTGCCGCCCCGGTGCAGGCTCTGCCAGATGGGCAGCACCCGGAAGAACGCGTCATCGCCGATACCGCGGCGCAGCGCGTGCAGCATCAGCGGCCCGGTCCGGTACACCGCGGACAGGTAGGTGCCTGCACCGGGATCGTAGAGCGGCACCTTCCAGAAGTTCGGCTTGTCCCTGTTGGCGGCGACGAGCTCGCGGTACTGAGCGTCCAGGTCCTTGCCTTCTTTTGCCTCGCTCCACATCCACTGGGCGTAGGTGGCAAAGCACTCGGCAACGCAGATGTCGCGCCAGTTCCGGCCGGTGACGTTGTTGCCGAACCACTGGTGAGCCTGCTCGTGCACAATCAGGCCGACCACATCGGGCCACGCGGTCCCCGGATACAGCGGTCGACTCTGGGTTTCCAGTCCCAGTGCGATGTCCTCGTTGAAGTAGATCCCGCCTGCCGAGGAGAACGGGTACTTCCCGAACCTGGACGAGAGGAAGTCGATGATCTCCGGAACGCGGTCGCCGTGTTCGCGCGCCGCGGCCTCCGCCCCAGGAGCATAGGCGCTGATCACCGGGGTGCCGTCGGCCAACGCGGCGTTGACGACCGTGAACTTGGCGATCGCCAGCACCGCGGTCCAGGTGGCCAGTGGACTGTCCTCACGCCAGCGGAAGGTGGTCCGGCCCCGCTCGGTGGTGGTGGGGCCTGGCCTGCCGTTGCCGACCGCCGTCCACCCCTGTGGCACGGTCGCGGTCAGCGCGAAGGTGGCCTTGTCCGAGGGATGATCGTTGGACGGGAACCAACTGGTGGCCGAATGCGGCTCGCCGATCACGAACATGCCACCGGTCTCCGGGTTGTACCGGGCGTCGCCGTTCTTGCCCGAGTACACCACCCGCACGTCGAACCGGGCGCCCTGGCGGATCGGCCGGGCCGGGGTGACCACCAGCTCGTGCTCCCCTTCCCGGGCGAAGCCTCGGGCAGGCACACCGTTGACGGTGATCGTGGAGATGTCGAAGGTCGGGGTGAAGTCGAGGTTGAACCGGTCAAGGCCGGTGGTCGCGGTGGCCGACACCGTGGTGTCCCCGGTGAGCTGGTCCGGCTTGTCCGGGTCGTAGCCCACCTTCACGTCGTAGTGGCCGACGCGGTAGCCGCCGTTGCCGTCCTGCGGCCAGTACGGATCGCCGATCCCGTCTCCACCGACTCCGGCGAAGGCGACTGAGGCGTTCAAGGTCAGGCTGGTGAGCAGTGCTCCCAGCGTCAGCACGCGTCGTTTCCCAACTGAAAACACGTAGATCTCCTTGGGGCAGCTCGGATTCAGGAGGACTTCCAGTCAGGGTGGCCGGGCATCGGCGGTGTCTTCGCGCCGTACAACCAATCCTTGAGCAGCCCGCTGACATCGCGCCCGGACACTTGGCTCGCGACGGCGATGTAGTCGGCCGTGCTCATCACACCGTCCTTGAAACGCGACACCACAGTGCGTTCGATCCGTTCGAAGGTCTGCGCGCCGACGGTCTGGCGCAGCGCGTACAGCGCCAGCGCGCCACCGACGCGCTGGGTCTGGCCGGACACCGGCTTGGGCGTCGCCGGGGGCCCCTCGCTGTCGCGGACTTCCTGGTCCATGTCGTAGTTCATGCGCATGTCCGCGGCGAACGCATCGGGGGAGTCGGGACGGGTCTGCTCGGAGTCGTACCAGGTGCCGTAGAAGTGGGCGTGCCCCTCGGCGGTCCAGTCGTCGTCGAGCTTCACGGGGGTGACCGAAGCGCCGAACCACTGGTGGTTCAGCTCGTGGGCTCGCAGGTAGTCCATCGGGCCACTGGCCAGTGACGACGCCGAGATGGTTGTCATCGTCTGGCTCTCGTACGGACTGATGGTGCCCAGCGGGGCGAAGATCCCGTAGGTGGCGAAGGGGTAGGCGCCCAGCCTGGCGGTCTGCCACCGCAGTTGGTCGTCGGTCCTGGCCAGTGTCTGCTTGAGTTGGCTCGCTTGGGCGGTCGGCACGACATCGCGGATGGTGACCCCGTCCGGGCCCGGGCGGGTGACCAGCGAATAGGGGCCGACCGCGATCTGACCGTCGTGCGCGGGCATCGGGTGGGCCATGCGATAGGTGCGGACGGTCCGGCCGCCGGGAAGCTGCCGGGTCTGGCTCAGGTCGCCGTTGGCCACCCCGGTCAGGTGCGCCGGAGCGGTGACGCTGATGGTGTACGTGGCCTTGTCCGCGATGTCGTTCTTGCACGGATACACGTGGTGCATGGTCTGGTAACGCTGCGGATCGATGGCGAAGCCGTCCTCGATCTCCCGCCACGGACCGTGGTTGTCCGGCCCATTGGACCTGGTGACCACGTAGTCGACGGTGACTGAGAACTCCGCGCCGTCGGCCAGCGGCTTCGGGGTGACCAGCACCCGTTCGCCGCTGGCCTGGAACCGGGCCGGTCGGCCGTTCACCGTGACCCGGTTGATCCGGCCGCCACCGAAGTCCAGTGCGAACCGTGACAGCGCACCGGTGGCCCTGGCCTTGAGCGTGGTGGTGCCTCCCATGTCCTTGGAGCCGGAGCGGTACTCAAGGCTTACGTCGTAATGCAGCGCGTTGTACCTCATGAGGTCCTGCGCGTCGACGGTTCTCACAGTGTCTGTTGTGGAGGCTGCGGCGCCTGTACCGGCGGCTAGTACGGCGGTGGCGCCAACCAAGCCGAGCGTGATCAAGCGGTAGGTGGGTTTCACAGCCGTGAAGGTAGGGACCGCACGTCCTGGGCCCGCCTCCGTCGTGTCTCAGTTGTGTCGCAGCGGGCTAGTGGTCAAGATCGGGGTCTGTCGCAGGGCGCCGTCAGATCAGTGTGTCCTCCTCTTGGCGGCCTCCCCGTCGGCGAGGCGTCTCTTTTTTGTTTTGTGGCAAGAAAAAGAAGGTCCTCGCCGGACGGCAGGCCTCCAAGAGGGAAACCAACCCGTGGTCTGTCCACCCGGTTGGCTCTGCTCACGTGGCTTCCTGGGTCTAGTGAGGGCGTGGTCGGTTCCCTCCCGTATGTCCTGCCGGAGGAAACCACGGCGTGCCGGGAGGTCGGTATCGCCTGCGCTGTGGGTTGGTTTGCGTAGGCCGACCTCCCGACACGCCGTGGTATGGCTGCGCCCAGGCCATACGGGAGGAAACCAACCACGAACCCCACCCATGCGCTTGCGCGCAAGGCCTCCTGCCCACTCATGCGCTTTGCGCGCAAGGCCACTTATCCACGGGTGCGCTTTGCGCGCAAGTCCTCTTACCTGGATCCGGTCGCAATCACTAGCTCTCGGCGCGGTACTGGTGGATCAGGGCTGCAGCCATCGCGCCCTCGCCGACTCCGGACGCGATGCGCTTGACCGAATTCGCGCGTGCGTCCCCCGCCGCGAAGACACCGGGAACGCTGGTTTCCAGCGGCAGGGGATAGCGCTGCAGGTCCCAGCCTGCTGGCAGGATGTTTCCGGGGTACGTGTCCGCGCCGGTCAGCAGGAACCCGTTGCTGTCACGCATGACGGTTCCGTCCAGCCACTGGGTTCTCGGGGTCGCGCCGATGAAGGTGAACAGGAACTCCGCTGGCTCCGTCGTGAACTGGTCGGTCAGCACGTTGTGCAGGGTGACGCACTCCAGCCGATCCTTGCCTTCGGCCGCCACCAGCCTGGTGTTGAGCCGGACCCTGATGTTCGGGTGCTGCTCGATCTCGTCGATCAGGTACTGCGACATGCTGCGCTGCAGGCTGTCCGCGCGTACCAGCATCGTCACGCGGGACGCGTGCTGCGCGAAGTGCATCGCTGCCTGGCCCGCCGAGTTCGCGCCGCCGACGATCCATACGTGCTGGTCCACACAGGATGTTGTCTCGGCCGCGGTGGCGCCGTAGTAGATTCCCGCTCCTTCGAACTGCTCGGCGCCGTGCGCGTTCAGCCTGCGATAGGACAGACCTGTTGACAGCAGGACACATCCCGCGCTCACCTCGCGTCCGTCGGACAGGGCCAGCATTCGTGCTCGTCCCGCTCTGCGCAAGGACACCGCCGCCACGGGAGACAGGATGTCCGTGCCGAACCTGCGCGCCTGGGCGACCGCTCGGCGGGTCAGCTCAGCGCCGCTGACACCGGCGGGAAAGCCGAGGTAGTTCTCGATCCGGCTGGACGTTCCTGCCTGGCCGCCGGGGACGTACGCGTCGAGCAGCAGCGTCGACAGCCCCTCCGACGAGCTGTACACCGCTGTCGCCAGGCCGGTCGGCCCACCGCCGACGATCGCCACGTCGTAGTGCGGCCGGGACGTCGACGCCGTCAGGCCGAGGGCCTCCACCAGCTCCTCGTAGTTCGGCTGCGTCAACACGGTTCCGTCCGGCATCAGCACCACCGGCAGTTCGGCCGGGTCCACGTCGTCCAACTCCGGCAGGTCCACCCGGTCGACGTCCATGAAACGGAACGGCTGCTGCAGCCGCGTCAGGAAATCCCGCACCCGGTGCGTCGCCGGGGCGAACCTGTGCCCGGCGATCCGGATTCCGCCGTAGGGCGGCTGGTAGGACGCCTGCCAGTCCGACAGCAGGTCGTCGACGACCGGGTACAGCCGTTCTTCCGGCGGCTCCCACGGCTTGACCAGGTAGTGGTGCAGCCGGACGCGGTTGATCGCGTCGATCGCCACCGCCGTGTCGGCGTATGCGGTCAGCAGCACTCTGCGCGCCAAGGGAAAGCGGTCGAGCGACTTGTCCAGGAACTGGATGCCGGTCATCTCCGGCATGCGCTGGTCGACCAGCAGCAGCGCCGGTTCCTCACCGCGGTCACGGAGTTTGTCGAGTATCCGCAGTCCCTCCGCCGCCGAAGTGGACGCCAGCACGCGGTACTTGTCCTGGTAGACCCGGCTCAGGTCACGACGGATCGCCCTGAGCACGTGCGGGTCGTCGTCTACCGCCAGCATGGTCGGCCGGTGGGATTCGGGCATGATGACTCCGATGCCTTGACGCGATTGTCCGCAGGAGTGCGGTGTCCCACCGATTGTGCGTCGACCGGACGCCGGTTCGACGGTCCACGTGACGAAGTGCCTGGGTGATAAGCCGTCACAGCGTCATTTTTCTTGTTCCCGCCCCCGGTGGGAGGTTGACTCGGCAGTGGGCGATGGCCGCCGTTTCGAACGGGAGACGCCGATGTCGAAAAAGATACTCTTCATTCTGTCGGAATACGGGTACTGGGGCGAGGAGTTGCTCGGCCCGCTGACGGCCTGCGACGAATGGGGCTATCACTCGGTGTTCGCCACCCCGACCGGCAAGCGGCCGCACGCGTTGCCGCCGAGCATGGACCCCGGTTACGTCGACCCGCCGCTCGGCCGCACGGTCACCACGCCGGACGTCGCTGTCGCCGCACGCGCGCTGGACGAGTCCCCGCGCCTGGACCAGCCGGTCTCGCTGGCCGAGTGGCTGCCGGAGCGGCCGTATCACAGCGATCCGCACCATCTGCGCGCGCTGGAGGCGTACCACCGCGACCTGGCCACAGTGGACGACGACATCGCCGGGTACGACGCGCTGGTGATCGTCGGCGGCAGCGGCCCGATCGTCGACCTCGCCAACAACGGCCGGGTGCACGACCTCGTGCTCGCGTTCGTCCGCGCCGACAAGCCGATCGTCGCCGAGTGCTACGGCGTGGCGTGTCTCGCGTTCGCGCGTGACTGGGACGACCGGCGTGGCATCCTGCGGTCCAAGCACGTCACCGGGCATCCCAAGGAGTACGACTACAAGGACGGTACCGGATTTCTCGGCACCGATTTCGTGATCGGCCCGCCGCCGTATCCGCTGGAATACATCCTGCGCGACGCGACCGGGCCGGACGGTCGATTCCACGGCAATGTCGGCAGGGAGACGTCCGTTCTCGTCGACTATCCGTTCATCACCGCGCGGTCGACGCCGGACTCCTTTCTCGCCGGGCGGAAACTGGTCGAGGTTCTCGAATCAGGGCTTCGCAGGTTCGGCTGGTGACACCATGGTGAGCAGGCCGGGGAAAGTCGCCATGGTCGAACAGTTCGCCGCCGACGGGATCACCCGGATGTTCGGCAATCCGGGAACGGTCGAACAGGGCATGCTCGACGTCGTTGACGGCCTGCGCGGCTTTGAGTACATCCTGGCGTTGCACGAGAGCGTCGCCGTGGCGATGGCAGACGGCCACGCCCGCGCGACCGCACGGCCCGCGCTGGTGCAGCTGCACTCCTCAGTCGGCCTCGGCAACGCCATCGGCATGCTCTACCAAGCCAAACGCGGCCACTCCCCGTTGCTCGTGATCGCCGGTGACGCCGGTGTGCGCTACGACGCGATGGACGCCCAGATGGCCGCGGACCTGGTGGCCATGGCCAGCCCGGTCACCAAGTACGCCACCCGCGTCACCCATCCCGGATCCCTGCTGCGCGTACTGCGCCGCGCGATCAAGGTCGCGATGACGCCGCCGCGTGGCCCGGTGTTCGTTGCCCTGCCCATGGACGTGCTGGACGCGACGTGCACCGAACCCGTTGTGCCGAGCACGGTTCCGGTCACCGCCGCAGTTCCATCGCAGTCCGCAGTGGACGATGTGGCCGACGCGCTGCGCGCCGCCCGGCGGCCGCTCATCCTGATGGGCGACGGGATCGCGGTGTCCGGCGCGCAGCACGAACTGGCCAGGATCGCGGAGCTGGTCGACGCCCCGGTGTGGGGCGTGGACTGCTCCGAGGTGAACATGGACACGACACACCCGTTGTTCCAGGGCCAGCTCGGCCACATGTTCGGCCATGTCAGCGCGAACGTGGTCGGCGCGGCCGACCTGGTGCTGATCGTGGGAACCGCTGTCTTCCCCGAGGTCTTCCCGTACCTGGAAAGTCCTTTCCAGACGAACGCGACGGTCGTGCAGATCGACGCGGACAGCCACGAGCTCGCCAAGAACTTCCCGGTGGACGTGGCTATCGCCGCCGACCCCAAGCTCACCCTCGCCGCCGTGGCCGACACGCTCGGCAGCCACACCCCGAGACAGTGGACGTGGCAGCCGCCGCAGCCCGACCCGGACGACCTGATGGCCCTCTTCGCTGCGGAACTCGCCGACCAGTCCGGCGACCGCCTCGTCGTGGTCGACGAGGCACTGACCTCGTCACCGACTCTGGTACGCCACCTGCCGCCCCGGCGGCCGGGCAGCTACTTCCAGACCAGGGGCGGTTCACTCGGCATCGGCATCCCCGGCGCGATCGGCGTCCAGCTCGCCCGGCCGGGCGCGGACGTGGTGGCGTTCACCGGCGACGGCGCCAGCATGTACACGATCCAGGCACTGTGGACCGCGGCACGCCACAACGTGCCCGCCAAGTTCGTCATCTGCGACAACCACCGCTACCAACTGTTGGACAACAACATCGAACAGTACTGGCGGGAACGCGGTGTCGACGCGCACCGGCATCCCGGCGCGTTCGACCTGTCCCACCCGGAGATCGGGTTCACCGACCTGGCCCGGTCGCTGGGCGTCGACGCGACCCGCGTGGAGAAACCGGCGCAGGTGCGGCCCGCCGTACAGCGGCTGCTGGCATCGACCGGCCCGTTCCTCGTCGACCTGATCACGGGAGGCCCCAGGTGAACGACATCGTCCCGGCCGCGACGGGGAGGCTCACCGGACGGCGGATCGCGATCCTGCTGGAAAGCGGGTACGTCGAAGCCGAAATGGCCTACCTGGAACGGAGGTTCGCCGAGGAGGGCGCGCGGGTGGACTTCCTCACCCGGCTGTGGGGACAGCGCTCACTGACCTTCACCGGCCAGGAAACCCGCCTGCCGTTCACAGTGGACGGGGACGTCGAGGCCGTCGACGACGAGCGGATCGCGGGCTACGACGCGCTGATTGTCCCTTCCGGACTGGTCGCGGACCGACTGCGGTACACCGAGAACGTGGACGTGCCCGCCCCCGCGGTCGCGTTGCTGCGCCGGGCGTTCGGCATGCGGTCGGTACTGAAAGGCATCAGCTGTCATGGCATGTGGCTGGCCGCACCGATCCCCGAGGTGGTCCGGGGCCGCCGGGTGACGTGCCACAACAACCTGGTCGGCGACGTCCGCAACATGGGCGCCCAGTACACCGACCAGGACGTGGTCGTGGACGACGACCTGGTGACCTCCCGCACGGCCGAGCACTGCCACCTCTTCGCCCGCATGATGATCGACCTGATCATCGCACGCCACAGCCAGCGCCCGCACCGGACAGTGGCCACCAAGCCGAAGGCCACGGTGATCGAACGGGCGCCCCAGGCCGTGACAACGGTGCCAGGGTTCACGTTCTCCGACCTGGTCGCCGGATACGTCACCGCACATCACGCCGACCGTGCGCTGATCGACCTGCGCACCAGCGACGGCCGCCCGGTCCGCGTCACTCTGACGGCCACCACGGCCGCGGAGTTCCTGCGCAACCTGGGCGATCCGCATCTGGATGCCAGCACGCACCTGACCGAGTTGCTCACCCCCGGCCGACTGGTGTTCGCGTACGGCATCCACTACCCCGACGGCTCGTTCGAGGCGAAGCGACTGGTGTTCGTCGGCAGAGCAGCGGGGGAGTACGTGATGGAGGAACCGGACTGGTGGGTGCGCCAGATCGGCGAACTCGCCCGGTTCTACCGGCGCGCCCAGTTCGGCGACAGCACACCGGTCGACTACGCCGACTACCGCACGATGCTGCGCCTGGGCGGCGACAAGAGCGACCACCACGTCCAGGAGACCGACACGATCTCCCGCCTGGTCTACGGCATGGCGTCGTCCTACCTGCTCACCGGCAACGAGGACCACCTCGACGTGGCCGAGCGCGGCACCGAGTACCTGCGGTCGCACATGCGGTTCGTCGACCGGGACAACGACGTCGTGTACTGGTACCACGGCATCGACGTGCGCGGCTGCCAGGAGCGGAAGCTGTTCACCTCCGAGTTCGGCGACGACTACGATGCGATCCCGATCTACGAACAGATCTTCGGACTGGTCGGGCCGACCCAGACCTTCCGGGTGACGGGCGATCCCCGGATCGGCGACGACATCGACGCCACCCTCCGGCTGTTCGGGAAGTTCTTCCGCGACCGCGAGCACGGCGGGTTCTTCTCGCACATCGACCCGATCCTGCTCAGCCCGCACCACGAGTCGCTCGGCTCCAACCGGGCGCGCAAGAACTGGCACTCCATCGGTGAGCACGCCCCGGCGTACCTGATCAACCTGCTGCTGGCCACCGGCGAGCAGCGGCACGCCGACATGCTCGAGGAATGCTTCGACCTGGTCGCCACGCACTTCCCCGACCCGTCGAACCCCTGGCTGCGGGAGCGGTTCCACGCGGACTGGTCGCCCGACCGCACGTGGGGCTGGCAGCAGGACCGCGCGGTGGTCGGCCACAACCTGAAGGTCGCGTGGAACCTGATGCGGGTGAACGCCGTCCGCCCCAAGCGTTCCTACCAGGCTCTCGCCGAACGCATCGGCCGCGCCATGACCGCCGTCGGCGCCGATCGCCAACGGCTCGGCTGGTACGACGTCATCGAGCGCGCGCTGGCCGAGGGACAGGAGACCCACCGGTTCGTCTGGCACGACCGCAAGGCGTGGTGGCAGCAGGAACAGGCCATCCTGGCGTACCTGATCCTGGCCGCGAACACCGACGACAAGGAATTCCTGCGGCAGGCACGGGAATCAGCCGCGTTCTACAACGCGTTCTTCCTCGACCACGACGAAGGAGGCGTGTACTTCAACGTCCTCGCCGCCGGGACGCCCTACCTGCTCGGCCACGAGCGTCTCAAGGGCAGCCACTCGATGAGCATGTACCACTCGGCCGAACTGTGCTACCTCGCCACCGTCTACGGGCAGCTCCTGCTGCGCGGCGAACCACTCAGCCTCTTCTACCGGCCCAGGGCGGACGGCGTGCGTGACCGGGTGCTGCGCGTCGCGCCCGACGCGCTGCCCGCAGGCCGGGTGCGACTGGACACAGTGGAGGTCGACGGACGCCCGTACGCGGCGTTCGACCCCGACGCGATGACCGTGAAACTGCCGGACTCCAGCACGGATCTCACCGTCCGCGTCCAGCTCGTGCCCGTCACCGGAGGAACACGATGAGCTTTCAGGCCAAGGTCGAGGCAGCGCAGGGCGTTGTGACGTTCAGGCTGGCAGGGGAACTGGATTCCCGTTCGGCACCACGATTCCACGAGATGATCACCCAGGCGGTCGTGCCCGCCGCGCGCAAGCTCGTGCTGCAGATGGCTGACCTGTCGTACATGTCGTCGGCCGGGTTGCGCTGCCTGGTGTACGCACACCAGCGGGCAGGCGGTGTGGCCATCGAACTGGTCGGCACCAGGCCGGAGGTGGCCGAGACGATTCGGCTCACCGGTTTCGACCGCAGCCTCACCATGCGCGACGTGGTGGCGGAATGAGGAGCACCGACCGGTTTCGGCTGATCGGCGACTACGGGATGGCGGTGGTGGTCGCCGATCTCGTCGACAGGGTCGCCGGAATGGGACGGCTGTCGCGCCGCCAGGCCTACCGGCTGAGGCTGGCGGCGGACGAGATCACCACGAACATCACCGCGCACGGCTACTGTGGACAGTCGGGCGTGGTGGACATCGAGGGCGGTGTGGACGACGACTGGGTCTGGCTGCACATCCAGGACAGCGCACCACCGTTCGACCCCCGGCGGCACTGCCTCGACTCCGGGCCGGACGCCGTGCCGGACGCCGCGCCGGAGACCGCGCGGGAAGGCGGATACGGGCTGTTGCTCGCCTTCACCGGGGTCGACCACTTCGCCTACGACTACTTCGACGGCCGCAACCGCAGCACGCTCCTGGTGCGGCGACCGGCGGATTCCCAGGACGGAGGAGCCGATGACGAGCGCCACTGCGCTGCTGGTCGCTGACCCGGCCACCTGCACCGAGGACTTGGACACCGCACTGCGCCGAGACGGTTTCGCCGTGAGCCACGCGGACATCGACAGCATGACCACCGCGACCGGGGCCCCGCCGGATCTCGTGCTGGTCTCGGCCTCCTTCGGGCTGCACCGCGTGGCGTTGCTCAGCCAGCGCCTCGCCGGGCCGGGCGGTTCGCCGACCGTCGTGGTCTTCCCCGGCGACGACCTGAGCGAACTCCAGTCGTGTGTCCGAGGTGGATTCGACTACGTGCTGCCGCCGTTCCTGCCGGACCTGCTGCGCACCCGGCTCGCGTCCTGCCGGGAACGCGGCAGGCTGACCAGGGCGGTCGAGGAGATGGCCGCGATGGCCAGCCTGCGGGAACACGAACGCGATCTGAGCATCGCGCGGGAGATCCAGTCGGGTTTCCTGCCGGAGGAACTGCCCAGCGCCCCGGGCTGGGAACTGGCCGCGCGGTTCCAACCGGCCAAACAGGTTGCGGGCGACTTCTACGACGGGTTCGAGCTGCGGGACGGCAGACTCGGCCTCGTCGTCGCGGACGTGTGCGACAAGGGCATCGGCGCGGCACTGTTCATGGCGTTGATCCGGACGTTGTTGCGGCACACCGCGCAGCACACCGACACAGGCGATCCGTTGCGGCAGGCGGTGACGGGAACCAACCGCTACCTGGCCCGCAACCATTTGCACCAAGGCTATTTCGCCACGTTGTTCTTCGGCGTGCTCGACCCGGAGACCGGGATGTTGTGTTACATCAACGGCGGCCACAACCCACCGGTCATCCTTCGGGCAGCGGGCGGGCGGTGCCTGCTCGAACCGACCGGCCCGGCTGTCGGCCTGATGCCCGACAGCGAGTTCGAGGTCGGGCAGACCCGTGTCCTGCCGGGCGACCGGTTGTTCGTCTACACCGACGGCGTGGTCGAGGCACGCGACGCCGGTGGCGGCCAGTTCGGCACAGACCGGATGCTCGACGTGATCTCCCGTCCCGCCGCGTCCGCCGACGTGCTGCTCGACCGGGTGGACGAACGGCTGCGCAGGCACGTGGGCTCCGCCGAACAGTCCGACGACATCACGATGCTGGTGTTACGCAGGCAGATCCACCCGAACCCCGATCAGTGAACCGGTGACCAGTGCGGAGAGGGACCAGCGTTGACTGCGTTGACGACCATCGAGGGCAGCAGGGTCGGGATCGTCGGGGGAAGTATCGGGGGCTGTGCCGCGGCCATCGCGCTGCGGCGAGCCGGGTGCGAGGTCACGGTGTACGAGCGCAGCGCCAGTGACCTGGAGGACCGCGGCTTCGGCATCGCCATTCCGGTGCCACTGCGCGAGGAACTCGTCTCAGCCGGGTACATCGACGCGGACATGCCGGTGCACAACTGTGCCGAGCGGATCTGTTTCGTGCGTGATCCGGCCGAGCCGACTGGCCAGCGCAAGATCTGCCACCATCCGTTCCAGGCCGTCCTCAACAACTGGGGCGTGCTCTGGCGCAACCTGCGCGCGCGAGTTCCCGACGAGATCTACCGGAACTCGTCGGCGGTCCGTGACCTTGCTGACGACACGGACGGCGTCACCGTGGTCACTGACGAGGGACGCGAACGCTACGACGTCGTCGTCGGAGCCGACGGATACCGGGCGACGACCCGGGCCCGCGTGGACCCGGCCGCCGTACCCACGTACGCCGACTACGTCCTGTGGCGCGGCACCTTTCCAGAGTCCTTGTTGGACGGTCGGACACCGCGGGAACTGGAGCAGGGACTGGTGTGGATCGGGCTGCCCCGCGGCCATGGCGTGTGCTACCTCATCCCGGACCCGGCGCCCGGCCGCCGCAGAGTCAACTGGGGCGTGTACGGAAGCGTGCCGCCCCGGATCCGGTTCGACAGCCCCACCTCGCTGCCGCCGGGCCGCGTCACCGACGAGTTGTTCGACGTGCTGAGCCGGAGTATGGACGACTTCCCGCCGTACTGGGCCGAAGTGATCCGCCGGACACCGAGACCGGCGATGTCCGTGCAGCCGGTGTACGACTCGACCATCGGGACGTACACGGCGGGGAGGCTGATGGTGATCGGGGACGCGGCCACGATCACCCGGCCGCACACCGGAGCCGGGGCGACCAAGGCGTTGCAGGACGCGCTGGCGTTGGAACAGGCCTGCCACCACAGTGAAACCTGGCAGCAGGCACTGGCCACATACGACCGTGCCCGGCGCCCGGTCGGCAACGACCTGGTCGAACTCGGCCGTAGGTTGGGCCGGGCCCAGGTCGAGCATCCACCGACCTGGGCCCGGATGACGCCCGACCTGTTCCGCGAATGGATGTACGCGGGGACGTTCACCATCGCGCCCTACGAGTCCTGACCGGACCCGGCACGATGGGCCTGACTGGCCAGGTCGTTGAGCGAGCGGCTGGACAGGAAGTCGCGGATCGGGATGTGCAGGTCGAGCTCCTGCTTCATCCGCGCCCGCAGCTTCGCGGCCAGCAGCGAGTCCATCCCGGAGAACGACAGCGGCACGGTCGGGTCGATCAGGTCGGGCGACATGGACAGCACCGCGGCGACCTGCAGCCGCATGTCCCGGGTGAGCGAGTCGACCGTGCGGATCGTGTTGCGCACCGGCATCGCGGTGTCCGCCGCCGTTGCCGTCTGCTCCTGCTGCGCCGGATCCGCCCAGTACCTCCGGCGCTGCCACGGGTACGACGGCAGCGGCACGTACCGGCCGTCCCCGTTCACCCTGTGCCAGTCCGGGTCGTGGCCGCGCGTGTAGGCCGTGCCCAGACTGGCGTGTAGCGACGATGTTTCCGGCGAGTCGCGGTGCAGTGACGGCAGCGCGACAGCGTCCACGCCGACGGACTCGATGACGTCCTCAATGCACACCGTGAGCACCGGGTGCGCGCTGATCTCGATGAAGATCGTGTGCGGGCTGTCCGCGAGTGCGCTGTGCACGGCCGGGGCGAACCGGACCGGGTTGCGCAGGTTCGTCGCCCAGTAGTCCGCGTCGAACCCGGACCCGTCGACGCGCCGGTCCAGCGCGGTCGAGTGGATCGGGATCCGGCCCGCTGTCGGCCGGATGTCCCCCAGTGCCGCCACCACATCCGGCAGCAGCGGCTCGACGTGCGGCGAGTGCGAGGCGAACCGTGCCCTGACCTGACGGCAGAACACCCCACGCCGTTGCAGCGGTTCGACGATACGCAGCAACGTGTCGGCGTCGCCGGACAGCATGGTCGAGTGGTCGCTGTTCACCGCGCCCACGCTGACCACATCGGTGTGGCCGCCGATCGCCGCCAGTGCCTCGGCCTCGTCGAGCTGCACCGCCCACATCGCGCCTTCGCCGGGGAACTCCGCCATCAGCGTGCTCCGACGGCAGGCCACGGCGGCCGCGTCACGCACGGACAGCGCACCGGCCGTGGCCGCGGCGGCGTACTCGCCCATGCTGTGCCCGATCACCAGATCCGGCTCGACGCCCCAGTCGCGCCACACCGCCGCGAGGCAGACCTGCACCGCCCACAGCGACGGCTGGATGACGTCCAACGTGGTCATCGGCTCGTCGCTGCGCAACCGGTCGATCACCGACCAGCCCAGCTCCTGGTAGACGGCCAGGTCGCACTCGGCCATCCGCTCGGCGAACACGGGATTGGCCGCCATCAGCTCACGGCCCATACCCGTCCACTGTGAACCCTGGCCGGGGAACACGAACACGATCCGCGGCCTGCCCTCCAGCCGGTTGTCCCTGCCGATCGGGAACGTCGCCCGCCCGCCGGATCCGAAGTCCCGCAACTGCTCGGCCAACGCCGTGGGATTCGACCCGGACACCGCGAGGCGAAGGTTGAGCTGCGAACGGCGTGCGCCCGCACTGAAGCACACGTCCGCCGGGTTCTCGGCCTTGTCCATCGTGTCCGCGTACGCCGAAGCCAGTTCTCGCAACGCTTTCGGGTCCCGTGCGGACAACGGCAGGATCAGCGCCCGCTCGTCGTCGCGGACCGGCACGGTCTCGGTGGCCCGCGGTGGCGCCTCACTCAGCACGACGTGCGCGTTCATCCCGTACGTGCCGAGCGCGGTGACCCCGGCCAGCGCAGGGCGGCCGCGGTCGGGCCACGGCCGGGAGTCGAGGGCCAGTTCGACCGGGCAGCCCTCCTCGCCGAGCACGCGGTGCGGGGTACGCACGTGCAGCGTGGCCGGAATCGTGCGCCTGTGCAGGGCGAGCGCGGTTTTGAGCAGCCCGGCCAGCCCGGCGGCGACCTCGACGTGCCCGATGTTCGACTTGGCCGAGCCCACCACACACCGTTGGTCGAGCGGCCGTCCAATCCGCTCGAACTCCGCGCGCAGGAACCGGCTCAGCGCACCGAGTTCGGCCGTGTCGCCCTCGGTCGTGCCGGGCCCGTGCGCCTCGACGTAGTCCAGGTGGGCAGGGTCGGCACCGGCGGCGCGGTACGCCGTCCGCAGCATCTCCTCCTGGCCGACGGTCCCGGTGTCGGTCAGCGACTGGCCTTGCCTGCCGTTGCTGCTCATCGAGCTGCCGAGGATGGTGGCGTAGATCCGGTCACCGTCCCTGACCGCCTGGGACACCGACTTGAGCACGACCGTGACCGCCCCCTCGGCACGGACGAACCCGTCGGCCGACTCGTCACCGAACCGGCAGCGGCCAGTCGGGGAGAGCAGGCCCGCTTCCGCGGCCCCCATGTCCAGCTCACGGCACAGCAGCAGGTTGACCCCGCCGACGATGGCCATGTCGATCTCGCCGGACTGGATGGCCTGTGTGGCCAGGTGTACCGCGGCGAGCGAAGACGCGCAGGTGGCTTCCGTCCCCAGAGCGGGCCCGCGCAGGTCGAGCAGGTGCGCGATGCGGCCCGCGGCCACCGAGTAACGGGAGGCGCCCAGCAGCGCGTGCATGTCCGTCATGCCCGCCGCGGTCAGCACATCCCAGTAGTGCGAAACGAAACAACAGGTGTAGGCGCCGGTCCTGGTCCCGGCGAGCTGCTCCGTGGTGAGCCCGGCGTCCTCGACGGCCTCCCAGACGGTCTCGAGGAGCAGCCGCTGCTGCGGGTCGAGGCGGACGGCCTCGTACGGCGACATTTCGAAAAAGTTCGCGTCGAAGGCGTCAATTCCGTCGAGGAATCCGCCCTCGCGGTCGGCGGGCTGTCTGTGCGCACTGTCGGTTGCCGATTTCCGCACATCGAGTGCCCTGCGTTCGTCGGACATGGGGGCCACCGTGTCGGTGCCGGTGCTGAGGATTTCCCAGAACGCGTCGACCGTCGCAGCACCTGGTAATCGGCAGCCCGCCCCGATAATCGCGACCGGCTCACGCCGGGCCTCCTGCACCGACAAGTGTGACATGGCAACCCTTCCCCAAACTGGTGCCCCGCGTGGCCGTTCGGCGTGCCTGCGGAGATGTTTCCCCTCGCCTCGAAAACACTGGTACGATGGAAATCCATGTTACGGAAAATGCCATCGACAGTGCCGTCGACCTTGTCGTCACTGAACCGTGTCACCGACGATTGCGCAGAACTGTAGTTCGGTCAACAAAGAACTAACGGAATCCGTCACCTACTGGGTGACCGGCCGCGAGATCCCCGAGAGTCGGGTCGTCGCCCGGCTGTGCCGGAACGTGGAAGGCGACCAGGCAGGGCGCGAATTCGGCGGCCTGCACCACGATCAGCCGGACGGGCTGGATGCCGAGCCTGGGGTGCCGGAACCTGCGAACCCTGCTGCGCAGCTCCCTGACGTCGTGCCCCTCCCACAGCCGGTGGAAGTCCGCGTCGTGCTTGAGGTCGTCGACCAGTTGCCGAAGCCGGTTGTCGCCGCCCCACGGCGCGATCATCGACCGCCAGCGGGCCACGATGTCGGCCGCGTCGTCGTCCCAGTCGTCGATGCGTTTCTTGCCCTCGGCGCTGAACATCCAGCGCATCATGTTGCGCTCGTGCACCGGCAGCACGCTGAAGTCGGTGTACCACTCGGCCGCTGCCCGGTTCCAGGCGATCACGTCGCAGTAGAGATTGGCACCGTAAACCGGAAACGGCGTGTCATCCGATGATTTGACCAGCCGTTTGACGAGTTCCTCCGCGGACAGTTCGCCTTTCAGCGGCTCCGGCGGGGTGTCCCGGCCGTGGGCCAGGCGGTGCATGTAGCGGCGTTCGTCCTCGGACAGGTCGAGCACGCGCGCGAGACTGTCGAGCACCTCGGGGGACGGGTGGATGTCACGCCCCTGCTCGAGGTACGTGTACCAGGTGGGGCTCAGCCCGGCGAGCACGGCGACTTCCTCGCGGCGCAGTCCCGTGATCCGGCGCCGCGGGCCTGCGGGCAGGCCGACTTCCTCCGGCGTGATCCGTTCCCGCCTGCTGCGCAGGAACCCCGCCAGTTCACGCCTGTTGCTGTCCGCTGTCGTCACCGGGCATCCCGTTCGGCCAACGCGTCCGGCCAGGGGTCGGACACCCGACTCATGGTAGGGGCGGAGTCGATCGTTGGGAGCGGCAACGGTAACAACCAGTGTTTCGATAGCCAGAAGACACCCGAACGGACGAATCGGGCTATCGGGGGCGAACCTCTCAGGCTGGTACTCGCGGTACCACCACAACTGCGCTCTATCCGCTCGCTCCGCGCGGCGCCCATGCTGCTCATCAGCATCCCAGTGATGTGGGCAGTGGTGTGGTTCGAGTCGGGGAGGTCGTGTCGATGGGCGCACAGAGTCGGGTGGTCGTTGCCTGGTGTTCCGACCAGGGACGGGAGTCGCTGACGTGGTGAGCGTGCTCTCGGCGGCAGCAGGCGTTCTCGTGCTGGTGGTGGTCTGGTCGAGCGTGCTGCGGACAGTCCTGATTCCCCGGCGGACGTCCTCGCGGATGGCCCGCTGGACTGTGCGGTTGGCCGCGGCGGCGGGGACAGCCGTCGCCCGGCGGCTGCCGCGCCGGGCGTGCGAGGCGGTGATGGACTTCTGCGCGCCGGTCAGTCTGCTGCTGATGATGATCGGCTGGCTGACCGGGCTCGGGATCGGGTTCGCGCTGCTCGCGCTGGCCGCCGGGGTGGCGTTCGACGGCGACGCCATGGTCCGGTTCTTCGAGCTGAAGCTGGACGGCACCGCCGGTGTGCTCGCGGTCGTGGCGGCCGTGTCGGTCACCGTCGTGATCGCCGTCTTCCTCGCGCACGTTGTCCGGTTCGTCGACGCGTACAGCAGGCGCGAGCGGTTCGTGAACCGGCTGGCGGCGCAGGCGTCCCAGGTGCCGGACGGCGACCGGGTGCTCGCGGACCACCTGCGTTCCGGGTCGCGCGAGAACCTCGACCAGCAGTTCGCCGAATGGGCGGGCTGGCTGGCCGACGTCCACGGCAGCCACGTGTGCTACCCCGGCCTGGTCTACCACCGGCCGTCCGGGGATTTGTGGTGGCCGCACGCGGCGATGATCGTGATGGACGCGGCCGCGGTCGTCGACGCGGTCGCCCCGAAATGGGCGCCACCGCACACCAGGATCCTGCTCGACTCCGGCACCGCGTGCTTGCAACAACTTGCAGAACGAATAGGGGTTGTCGTTCCCGAGTCGAAGGTGAGCCTGCACGGCAGAGAGGAATGCTCATTCGGCGACACGGTCGAACTGGCCACCGCCGCCGGGCTGCCCGCCGAACGCGATCCGTATCAGGCGTGGGCCGCGTTCCAGCACACCAGGGTGCGCTACGCGCCCTATGCCGTCATGATCGGATCGCGATTGCTTTGTCACATGGAAAGCGAGGACGACGGGGTCGAATACCCGAGTTACCTCTAGAACGTCGTCCATGGTCATACTGGTGTTTCGTGCGCTCATTTTCCGGATGATATGGACGGATTCTTCGTTAGCTCCATGTGTTCAAGGGAATGAGTCGTGAGTACTAGTTGGTATGCGGAAATAATTGTTGACGTCGAACGTCTGGGGGCATGATGACCACGTTTGCGGAAACCGAATTCCCTGGGCTTGAAGCCGATGAGCTGTCCGGCTTCTGCCACGAGCTGTTCAGCTCGCTGACCCGGTCGGACCAGCGCCGCTGGGGGGAGGTGTACGTGCGCGGCCTGCTGACCGTGCCCGGCCGCAAGTCGATCCGGCGTATCTCCGACCACGTGGTCGGCTGGCGTGCCGACCAGTGCCTGCAGCAGTTCGTCAACCAGAGCCCGTGGCGGTGGGAACCGGTCCGCCGAGTGCTGGCCCACCACGTCGCCGCGGCGATGCGGCCGAGGGCGTGGATCCTCGAGGAGGCGGTGTTCCCGAAGAACGGCGGCAGCTCGGTCGGCGTCACCAAGCAGTACGCCACCTCCGCGCAGCGAACACTGAACTGCCAGCTGGGCGTGGCGTTGTTCATGGCGGGCGAGGACGCGTCCTGCGCGGCGAACTGGCGGCTGCTGCTGCCCGAGAGCTGGGACAACGACCCGCTGCGGCGCGGGCGTGTCCGGCTGCCCGACGGGGAGCGCCACCGCCCCCGGTGGCAGTCCATGCTCGACACGATCGACGAGATGGTCGCCGACTGGGGATTCACCGCGCCCCCGATCCTGCTGCACGCCCGCGACCAGCGACTGACCCAGCCGTTGCTGCGCGGCCTTGAGGAACGCGGCCTGCCGTACGTGATCCGCGTCCCGGAGAACACACCGGTCCTGCCCGCCATGACACGCGTGCCACAGGGCCGGGTGCTCAGCGCGGGCGAACTGGCGGTCCGGTCGGCCAAACAGGGCCGGATCACCCTCAACTGGCGTGACCGCACCGATGGCAGGCTGGTCAGCTCGCAGTACGCGATCTCGCCGGTGTCCACCGGATCGGTGACCGGGCCGCTGCACCTGATGCCCGGCCGTCCGCATGGCGGTGCCCGCCGGGTGCTGGCCGAGTGGTCGGCAGGGGGCCGCAGGCTCAACGCGGTGTGGATCACCAACCTCAACGCGACCCGGCTGCCCGAACTGATCAGCCTGGTGAAGCTGAGCCCCCAGGCGGGCAACGACATGACCAGGCTGCAGGACGACTTCGGCCTGCGGCACTTCGAGGGCCGCTCGTTCGCGGGCTGGCACCACCACGTCACGCTGGTGTCCGCCGCGCACGCGTACTGGACACTGCAGCGGCTGGAACACCTGCAGCAGATCGACGGGATGCGGCTGCGGCCGCACGCGTAAGAGGGGGCCGTGACGTGTCCGTCGACCGGCTCAGGGATGTGGAACTGTTCGCCGAACTGGACGACGACCAGTTGACGTGGCTGGTGGACGTGGGCACGCCACTGCGACTGTGCGACGGCGAGGTGTTGTTCGACGACGGCCAGGTTGCCACACACTTCTATGTCCTGCTCACCGGGGAACTGCTCATCACGCAGGTGCTCGACGGCTGGGAGCACGTGCTCAGCAGACACTCGGCGACGGTCGCGGCCGATCCGCGCACTGTGTCGAGGCCTGGGGCGAAACCCCGTGCGGCGCACCAGTTCACGGGAGAGCTCCCGATGCTGGCAGGCGGTGACTACGTGGCGAAAGCCACCGCTGTCGGCGACACCGAGCTGATCGGGTACGACAAGGAGACCTTCCTGCGGATGCTGGTTCGTTGCCCGCAGGTGTGCCGGGTGATGGTCCCGGTGCTGGCGTGGCGGATCCACTCGCAGGAAACCCAGGCAGGCCGCCGGGCGATGCTGGAGGGCGTCGGCAAACTCACCGCGGGCCTGGCCCATGAGCTGAACAACCCGACCGCGGCTGTCGTGCGTGCCGCGGGCGAACTCGAACTGACCGTGCCGGACCTGGCCGCGTGGGCCAACGAATGGGGTGCGCACGCGACACCGGGTGAGCGCGCGCTGCTCGACGACTTCACCGCGCGAGTCACCGCCGGAGAGGGCGTTGTGCGTCCGCAGGACGCGCTCGACGCCGCCGAGGTGGCCGACAGCCTGACCGACTGGCTCGAACCGCGAGACGTGGACCGGGCGGGTGAGTTCGCCACGATCCTCGCCGATCACGGCGTCCATCCCGGACTGCTCGACGAGTTCGCCGCGGGCGTGCGTGCCGAGGTGCTGCCGGTGGCTGTCGCCTGCCTGTGTTTCTCGCTGCACACCCGCGCACTCGTGGCGGACGTGTCCGAGGCGGGACAACGCATCGAGGCGCTTGTCGCGGCGGCGAGGTCGTTCACCAACCTGGACCGCGCGCCTGTGCAGGACATCGACCTGGTCGAAGGTCTTGAGGCGACACTGGCCATGCTCGCGCCGAACCTCGCGGGGATCAGAATCCGGCGTGACTACAGTGATCTGCCGTTGGTCGCGGTGCATCCCGGTGAGCTCAACCAGGTGTGGAGCAACCTGATCGCCAACGCCGTGCACGCCATGAACGGCGACGGCGAACTGCGCGTCAGCACCCGGTTCGAAGGCGGCTGCGCGGTGGTGGAGATCCGGGACAACGGCCCCGGCATCGCCGAGGACGTGCTGCCGTCGCTGTTCCAGCCGTTCTTCACCACCAAGGACATCGGCCGGGGGACCGGGCTGGGCCTGTACCTGAGTCGCAACATCATCACCAAGCACCACAACGGGTCCATCGACGTGGCCTCACGGCCGGGCGACACCCGGTTCACCGTGATGCTGCCGCTGACCAGACGGGTGAGTACGGGCTGAGAGGGCGGCGCGGAACGCTGGGCCGCAGGACTTTCGACGTCGACCATCGAGGAGTGTCATGCGATCCAGGCTGTTCACCAGTGAGTCCGTCACCGAGGGACACCCCGACAAGATCTGCGACGCGATCAGCGACTCGATCCTGGACGCGTTGCTCACCCAGGACCCGGCCAGCCGCGTGGCCGTCGAGACACTGGTGACCACCGGCCAGGTGCACGTGGCCGGTGAGGTCACCACGAACGCGTACGCCGACATCCCCGGCATCGTGCGGCAGACCATTCTGGACATCGGCTACGACTCGTCGGCGAAGGGCTTCGACGGCAACTCGTGCGGTGTGAACGTGGCGATCGGGTCGCAGTCGCCGGACATCGCGCAGGGCGTGGACACCGCGTACGAGTCGCGTGTGGAGAACGCGGACGACGAGATCGACCGCCAGGGTGCCGGTGACCAGGGCCTGATGTTCGGCTACGCCTGCACCGAGACGCCCGAGCTGATGCCGTTGCCGATCGTGTTGGCGCACAGGCTCTCCCGCAGGCTCACCCGGGTCCGCAAGGACGGTGCCGTGCCCTACCTGCGCCCGGACGGCAAGACCCAGGTGACCATCGAGTACGCGGGCGACCAGCCGGTGCGGCTGGACACGGTCGTGGTCTCCTCGCAGCACGCGGAGGGCATCGACCTGGAGAAGCTGCTCGCACCGGACGTGCTCCAGCACGTGGTGAACCCGGAACTGTCCGGAGTGGACATCGACACGTCGGACGTGCGGCTGCTGGTCAACCCGACCGGCCGGTTCGTGACGGGTGGTCCGATGGGCGACGCGGGCCTGACCGGCCGCAAGATCATCGTGGACACCTACGGCGGTATGGCGCGGCACGGCGGTGGCGCGTTCTCCGGCAAGGACCCATCGAAGGTGGACCGCTCTGCGGCGTACGCGACGCGGTGGGTCGCCAAGAACGCTGTGGCGGCAGGCCTGGCGACCCGGCTGGAGGTGCAGTTGGCCTACGCGATCGGCAAGGCGGCCCCGGTCGGATTGTTCGTGGAGACCTTCGGCACGGAGACCGTCGACCCGTCGAAGATCCAGCAGGCCATCGCGGAGGTCTTCGACCTGCGCCCGGCCGCGATCATCCGCGACCTCGGCCTGCTGCGGCCGATCTACGCGCCGACCGCGGCCTACGGCCACTTCGGCCGTCCCGACCTGGACCTGCCGTGGGAGCGCACGGACCGCGCCGAGGCACTGCGCCACGCCATCGGGGTGTGACTGTGCCGCGCGACGGGTCGTGGGCCATAGTGGGGTAGTGGACCGTCCCGCGTTCGTCCTGCACGACCACCGCAAACCCCGCCCGCACTTCGACCTGCGGCTGGAGGAGGCCGGGGTGCTGCGGTCGTGGGCGGTCCCGCGCGGACTGCCCCAGCAGCCGGGGGAGAACAGGCTCGCGGTCCCGGTGCCCGACCATGACCTCGACCACCTCACCTACGAGGACGCGGACAAGAGCATCGCCGACATCGGCTGGTGGGAGGAACACGACCGGACCGAGAAGCGCATGGTGTTCACGCTGCACGGCCGCGCGGACTCCGTCCGGTACGCGCTCATCCACACCAAACCCGACTGGCTGCTGCGCCGCACCAAGGACCAGCCGTGAGCCTGGCCGACATTCGCGCGGAGATCATGGCCGACAACGAGTGGGCCACCGAGCAGGGATTTCAGCCGGTCTACACGGCCGCGTCCGACGCGCGGATCGTGATCATCGGGCAGGCGCCGGGGCGGCGGGCCCAGCAGAGCGGTGTCCCCTTCGACGACCCGAGCGGCGATCGGCTGCGGGACTGGCTCGGCGTCACCGACGAGCAGTTCTACGACCCGAACCGGTTCGCGATCCTGCCGATGGACTTCTACTTCCCCGGCAAGGGCACGAGCGGGGACCTGCCGCCGCGGGCGGACTTCGCGCCCCGGTGGCACCCGCGGATACTGGCTGAGCTCACCGATGTCCGGCTGACCCTGTTGATCGGCGGGTACGCGCAGAAGCGCTACCTCAAGGGCCGAGCCAAACCGAGCCTGACCGAGACCGTCCGGTCCTATCAGGACTACCTGCCAGGGCTGGTCCCGCTCGTGCACCCGTCGCCGCTGAACTTCCGCTGGCAGGCCAGGAACCCGTGGTTCACCGCGGAGGTCGTTCCCGTGCTGCGAGCCGAGGTGGCCAAGGCGCTGTCGTGAAGGGTGTTCGCGCTTATCCCGCACTTAACTGGCAGGCGATAAGTTCGATTTATCGGAGTTGTCGGCCGCCAGTCGGGAGAATGGAATGGGTGCTCGGACGCGCGTGTCTCGACGAAAGGTCATGGCGGCCACCGCCGCACTGCTGTTCGTCCCGATGACGAAGGCGACGGCAGAGGAACGCGGTGCTCCGGCGGATGACGGCCTCAACCTCCGCCACCACGCCGTCAATCTGAACTACCGGCCCGAGTCGGACACGTTGGCTGGGGTCACCACCATCGTCGGTACCGCCACTCGCAAGCTGTCGTCGTTCGACCTGAATTTTCTGCTCACCGTCACATCGGTGTCGGTGAACAACGAGCCCGCCGCGTTCACGTCGAGGAACGGCAAACTCACCATTACCCCGAAGAAGCCGATCGCCGGTGACCTGCTCGTGGTGGTGCGCTATCGCGACACGCCCGGCAAGTACCCGGGCGGTGTCGGGCGAGGCTGGGGCTGGAAGCGCACGCCGACTGGAGCGCTCGCAGTGGCCGCGGCGCCGTCGTGGTACCCGACGGCCTTCGACCAGGGCGACAAGGCGACGCTGGACGTGTCCATCGTCGTGCCCACCGGGCTGCAAGCGGTGTCCAACGGCGCTTTGCAGTATGGCGGGCCCCTTCCCGTACCCGGCGGCGACCAGTGGTCGTGGCGTGGCGAGGTCGCGCAGTCAAGCGGGCTGTCGCTGCTCGCGATCGGCCAGTACGACCTGAGGACCTCGACCGGGCCGGACGGCAAGCAGGTGGTCACCGCTTACGGCAAGGACCTCGGCGCGCTCGACGCCCCGGCTCGCGCGTCGGTCGAACGGACTCCGGAGATCGTCCTGGCGCTGTCGAACTGGTTCGGTCCTTATCCGTACGCCGCGTTGGGTGGCGTGGTCGACAAGGCGTTCTTCAACGTGGTCGCGACCACCACCCGGCCGATCTACGACGGCGACTACTTCCAGGGCGGCGCGAACGCCTCGATGGTCGCCCACGAGAACGCCCACCAGTGGTACGGGAACGCGGTGAACCCGGTCGACCAGTGGCTGTCGGAGGGATTCGCCAGCTACGCCGAGTTCCTGTGGTCGGAACTGGAAGGACTGGGCACCGCGACGGAACTCGCCCAGTACTACTACGACCAGTTCCCGGCCGGTCACGAAGCCTGGGCACAACCACCGGCAAACCCGGACCCCGAAAGCAACCTGGCGTTCCCGATCTACACCCGAGGCGCGCTGGCCCTGCAGGCGTTGCGCACCAAGGTCGGCGACGAGACGTTCGTCAGGATCCTGCGAACCTGGGTCACCGACCAGAAAACCGAGGCAGCGACCACTGCCGAGTTCGTCGAACACGCCGAACGTGTCGCCGGTACCGGCCTCACCGACGTGTTCCAGCCATGGATCTACGCCGCCGAGCGCCCAGCCGTCGGCCCCAACGGCCCGGCCGTCGCCAGGTACGCGGCGAAACCGAAGTCCTACGACACCATCACCGGCAACAGGGACAGGCTCGCGTCAAGTCAGCACTGACTCCGCGAGAGTATCGACGGTCGTCGATGAATGTAACCATCGATTCGGGTCGATAGAATGACGGCATGTCGATCGCGCTGTCCCGAGCCCAGATCCTGCCGAGCCAGGACTGCTCGAACGCCGCTCACCAGTGCGGTAACGGGGTTGCATTCGGTACCTGGGTACAGGCTTACCGTGAGGCTATGAGCATCGAAGAGTTGGACCTGACCACAGCGACTGACGTTCCGGGATCGTGGGTCTCGGCGGCGTGCACTCTGCCGACGGCCGAGCAGCCGCTGCGGGAGGCGGAGTTCGACGACTTGTTCGTGTCAGCGGTACGGAAGGCGGAGCTGCTTGATTCTGCCCGGCTCCGGCTTGAGCTGGAGCCGACCGTGGAGGTGGCGGGGACTGCCGCCGCGTTGGTGGTGCGGGAGACGGGGTGCTGCTCGTTCTTCACGTTCACGCTGACGGCGACCGCGGCGACGCTGGCGTTGGAGGTGTCGGTGTCCTCGGCGCACGTCGAGGTACTGGCGGCGCTCGCTGCTCGCGCGGCGGCCCTGTCTGCCGGGACGACGTCGTGATCGGATTGCGTAGCGGTGCGGTGGCGGACGCGGCTGGGGTGAACCTTCAGACGCTGAGGTACTACGAGCGTCGGGGGTTGCTGGCTGAGCCGGAACGCACGTCGGGTGGGCACCGGGTGTACCCGCCCGAGGCGGTCACCGTGTTGCGTGTCATCAAGGCCGCGCAGGGTTTGGGATTCACGCTGGACGAGGTCGCCGAGCTGCTGGAGCTCGGCCACCACCGTCACCGTAGCCCGCATCCGACGGACGGACTGGCTGCTCGCACTGCGGTGAAGCTGGCCGAGATCGAGGCCAAGCTCGCCGACCTTGCCATTATCCGCGACACGCTGCGCGCGGCACTGGAGGCTGGTTGCGACGATCTGCTCGCGTGTGCGGAGGCGCCGGACTGTCCGCTGCCTTTCGCGCGTATCGTCCATGATGGTCCTGCCGATGGGCGTTGACGGCCGGACGGGCACCGACCCGGTCTCGTGTGATGACTGTGTCGCCGAGCCGCGGCTACGGTCGTGATCATGACCGTTGTTCGATCTCTGGTGCTGTTCGTGTTGGCCGCGTTCGCTGAAATCGGCGGTGCGTGGCTGGTGTGGCAAGGCTGGCGCGAGGATCGCGGCCTCTGGTGGATCGCCGCCG
Source organism: Kibdelosporangium sp. MJ126-NF4 (assembly GCF_000826545.1). The sequence goes on from NZ_CDME01000010.1 coordinate 216,403, forward strand.
GGGTGATCGCGCTCGGCGTCTACGGGTTCGTCGCGACATTCCAGCCCGACCCGAACTTCGGCCGCATCCTCGCCGCCTACGGTGGCATCTTCGTCGCGGGCTCACTTGCCTGGGGCGTTGTCGTGGACAAGTTCCAGCCCGACCGCTTCGACTACATCGGCGCGGCGATCTGCATGATCGGCGTCGCGGTGATCATGTACGCCCCTCGAACCTGAACCCAGTCCACAGGGGATGCCGATTCCTTTCCTCGGCAGCCGAGGTCTACATGCCTGACGGCGCGGCTCGCTGAAGTGGTCGGCCGCGATGAGGCAAGCCGAAAGGACTCTGATCGCCGTGAGCATTCCCGCCACCATGCGTGCTCTGCAGCAAACCTCACTGAAGGGGCCGCAGGACGTACGGCTGATCACCGACGCGCCGGTACCGAGCCCCGGCCACGGTGAGGTCCTGATCCGGGTCGTCGCCGCCGGTGTCAACTTCGGTGACATCACCCAGGCTTACGGCACGTTCCTTGGCGGACCGCAGCCACCGTATCTGGCGGGTTTCGAGGCTGTCGGCGAGGTCGTGGCGGTAGGTGAGGCAGTGACCAGCCCACAATCGGGGAGCCGCGTCGTCGGCTTCGGATACGGGGCTTTCGCCGAATACATGGTCCTGCCCGCTGTCGGGGCGACGCCGGTGCCTGATGGCTGGGCAGCCGAGCAGGCTCTGGGCCTGGTCGTGAACTGGCCCACCGCACTTGCCGCGCTCACGTCCATGGGCCGCGTCGCCTCCGGCGAGACCGTGCTGGTCCACGCCGCGGCGGGTGCGACCGGCCAGGCCGCGGTGACCTTGGCCAAACACTATGGCGCGACGGTCATCGCCAGCGCCTCGCCGAGCAAACACAAGGCAGTGCTGGCGTTGGGCGCCGATCACGTCCTGGACTCCCACGATGGCGACCTCGCCGCCGAGGTGCTGCGGCTGACCGGTGGTGCCGGTGCCGACCTGGTGCTGGAGTCGGCGGGTGGTGCCACGTTCAGTGCCAGCCTGGCCGCGGCGAAGCCGGTCACCGGCAGGGTCGTCGTCCTCGGGTTGGCGGGCGGGCAAGCCTCGATCACCAACTGGGATCTGGTGTACAGGTACCAGATCCACATCATCGGGTTCAACATGGGCGTGCTGGTCCGGACCGCACCCCGGATCTACGGAGAGCTCCTGGGCGAGCTGGCCGCCCTTGTCGGCGCAGGCGTCCTCACGCCCGTTCACCCCACCGTCCACGACCTGGCCGACGGCCCCAAGGCCCTCGCTGAACTGGAAGGCAGGGCGACCGTCGGCAAACTGGCTCTGCGGCCTTGAGCACCGCGCTGACCTGGGCTTCGATTCCTTTGCCGGTGTGGTCCGGTCGTACTGGGTGATGGTCCCGACCGGCGGGACCAGCCCGGACGAGGAGCAGCGCATGGTCGGCGAGCGTCTTAAGGTCACCGCATGACCGGGCAGGTGCGGGACGTGGCGAACCATGACCAGTTCGCTGCCGAGACCGAGCGGTTCCGCCGGGAGTTGGTGGCGCACTGTTATCGGATGGTCGGCTCGGCGCACGATGCCGAGGACCTGGTGCAGGAAACATACCTTCGGGCGTGGCGTTCCTACGCCGGGTTCGAGGGTCGCGCGTCGATTCGGTCCTGGCTCTACAGGATCGCCACCAACGTCTGCCTGACCGCGTTGGAGCCGGGCCGGATCCGGGTGCTGCCCTCGGGCCTGGCGGGCGCGTACGACGGACCCGATCGCCCGCCGAACCTTGTCGCGCCGGGCGCGGTCTCCTGGCTGGAACCGCTGCCGGACCACTGGATCGCCCCGGCCGCCGACGACCCGGCCGCGGCGGTCGTCGCGCGTGAGTCGGTTCGGCTGGCGCTCATCGCAAGCCTGCAGCACCTGCCCGCCCGGCAACGCGTGATCCTCATCCTGCGGGAGGTGCTGGCGTTCTCCGCGGCCGAAACCGCACAGATCCTCGGCACCACCACGGCGGCGGTCAAAAGCGGTCTCCAGCGCGCACGCACCCGGATGGGCGAACTGGAGCCAGCGCCCGAGGACCTGCTCGAACCGACCGACCAGCGTGCGCGTGCGCTGCTCGACGGCTACATCGCAGCCTTCGAGCACTCCGACGCAGGCCTGCTGGAACACGTCTTGCGAACGGACGCCACGCTCGAAGCGACACCGTTCCGTGACTGGCAGGCAGGCCGGGTGAAGTGCGTCCACATGCTCGACACGTACGTGCTGGGCACGCCGGGTGACTGGCGGATGATCGCTACGACGGCGAATGGCCAGCCCGCCGCCGTCGTATACCACCGCGACCCGGATGGCGCACTCAGGGCGAACGGCATTGTGGTGCTCACCCCCACCGCCGCCGGTGTCTCCCGTGTCACCGCGTTCCACCATTCGCCGCTGGCCGAGATGTTCGGCTTCCCGAACGTGCTCGTCGACTGATCAGCGCCCCGGATACGGCAGTGGGACGTCCGAGTCGGCCCTGGTGAGCGTGGTGTCCAGGAACGGGTTCGGGTTGGCCGGACACACCGTGCCCTCGGCGGGCAAGGTGCCGGTAAGCAGGTAGTTGTCGATGTGTCGTGCCGAGCAGGTGTTGCGGGAGTAGGCCGAGTGGCCCCAGCCCGCGTAGCTGAGCAACCGGCTGCCCTTGAGGTTGCGGGCCGCTGCCTTCGCGCCCGCGTAGCCGGTGACGCCGTCGAAGTAGTTGCCGACCACGAGCACGGGCGCGGACGTCCTGGTCTTCCACGGTCCGGTGAACCGGTCTTGGTTGACCGGCCAGTCGGCGCAGGACGCGTTGTCCCACCACCAGAACGGTCCGAGCCGCGACCCGGCTTCGGCGTACCGGCCGACGGCCTGGAACTCCCGGAACGAACGCGGGAACTCGATGTCCGCGCAGACGTTGCCGTAGTAGCCGTCGAAGCCGTTCGGGTACGGGTCCTGTCGCCGGGCCGCGAGTGGTGTCTCCGCTGGTGGGGCGGTGGCGACCGCGGTGAGCAACCGGGTGAAGTCGCGCCAGCGGGTGGTCGAGTACACCGACGAGACGGCCTCGCCGATCAGGGTCGCGTAGTCCACGATCGTGCCGTCCACGTTGACGGGCTTGGCACGCACCGCGTCCGCCACCTTTTCCCAGCGTGCCTTCGCGGACTGGCCGGGGGAGTGGAACGCGCAGGCGGACCCGGCGGCGTCACACAGCCGGAGCATTTCCTCGAACGACTCGTTGGCGTTGGTCCGGTCGTCGGAGATCTGCCTGCCGCTTGACCAGAGCGCGGGGTCCAGCACGCCGTCGATGACCAGCGCGCGGACGGTGTTCGGGAACATGCTCGCGTACGTGCTGCCGATGTAGGTGCCGTAGGAGAAACCGAGGTACGACAGCTTGGAGTCGCCGACCGCGCGCCGCAGCAGGTCGAGATCCCGCACCACGTCGGCGGTGCTCATGTGCCGGGCGATCGTGCCCGCCTTGTTCAGGCACTTCGGCGCGAGGGAACGCACGGCGTCGAAGTACGGGCGCTGGTCGCGTGGCTCGTATGGCCTCGCGTCCACGACCCGCGAGAACGCGTTGAGCTCGCCCACGGTGTCGAAGCAGCGCAGCGGGTTCGATTCGCCGATTCCGCGCGGGTCGAACCCGAGGATGTCGAACCGTCCGCCCAAATTGGACGACAACGCGGCACCCCTGCTGAACACGTAGTCCACACCGGACGCGCCCGGCCCGCCGGGGTTGACGAACAGCGTGCCGATCCTGGTTTTCCTGTCGGTGGCCGGTTTGCGGGTCAGCGCGAGCCGGATCACCGGTCCGTGCGGGTCGCCGTGGTCCAGTGGGACGTCGGCCGTCGCGCACTCGAACCCGGAATGCTCCGCACCGCAGTCCTGCCAGGCGATCCTCGGGACGACCGGCCCTTGGCCCGCTTCGGCGGGGAGCCCCAGCAGCATCCCGCCGAGCACGGTCCCCGACACGACAGCGGCGGTTGCTTTTCTCAGCGATCTCGTCACGGAACGTATTCTGTCGTACACCCGGTGTTCTTCGCGTGCTGGCGGACTTCGGCTCGGCAACCGGAGTACGTTAGGTTAGGCTAGCCTATTATCGTCGTTCCCTAGAGCGCACAACGGCTTGCCCGTTTTGGTACGCGTGAGAGGAAACCATGGCTGACCTTGCCTACTGGCCGGTGGAAGTCCGCCGGATCACCGCGCCGACGCCCGGCACCCGCCGGGTCACGTTCGGCGCCCCCGGCTTCGAGCAGTTCCCGAAAGCGGGGCCGGATCAGTACTTCAAGCTGTTCATGCCGCTGGCAGGCCAGACCGAGCCGAGACTGCCCGATCCGGTCGAGGGCGGCGACGTCCGGTCGTGGTACGTCAGTTACCTGTCGATGCCCGACGAGCTGCGCCCACCGATGCGGACCTTCACCGTCCGCCACCACCGCGCGGACCACCAGGAGATCGACGTCGACTTCGTCGTGCACGACGACGGCGCGGCCCAGCGGTGGCTGCGTACGGTCGAACCGGGCGACAAGGTCACGTTGCTCGGCGCCAACTCCCTCTATCACCCGCCCGCGGGCACCGAATGGCAGCTGCTGATCGGTGACGAGACCGCGGTGCCCGCGATCAGCGCGATCGTCGAGCAGTTGCCGCCGGGCACTCGGGCTGTCGTGATCGCCGACGTGCCCGACGCGGGCGAGGAGCTCAAGTGGGACACCGAAGGCGACGTCGACACCACGTGGCTGCATCGGGGAAGCCTGCTCGACGCGGTTCGCGCGGCCACCTTGCCGCAAGGACAGTGCTACGCCTGGGTGGCCGGTGAGGCGAGCATGGTCCGCGACGTGCGCAGGCACCTCGTGGGCGACCGGGCCTTCCCGAAGAACACCATCACGTTCACCGGTTACTGGCGTGTCGGCAGGACTGAGGAACAGGTCAGTCGTGACGCCGTCGAGACGGGGACCAGGGACGAGGACGACTAGAACCCTTGTGAAAAGAATTTCGGCGGCTGTGTCGATCCGCCGTCTGCTCGCTCGACGCGTAGAAAGAGAGCCCAGATCGAGCGAAAGCGAGCAGGACGATGAACAGGATTGCCAAGATCGCCGCGACCGCCCTCGTCGCCGTGACCGCCCTCGCGATCGGCCCGGCAGCCAACGGTGACGTCGACACGGCGCGCGGCCGCGGACACTACGCGGACGTCAACGGCCTGCGGATGTACTACGAGGTGCACGGCAAGGACCGGGGCAAGCCGCCGGTCGTGCTGATCCACGGCGCGTTCTCCGCGACCGGCACCTCCTGGGGAGAGCTGATCGGCGGCATCGCCAAGACCCGCAAGGTCATCTCGGTCGAGCAGCAGGGCCACGGGCACACCGCCGACGTCGCCGACCGGCCGTTGCGCCTTGAGCAGATGGCGCAGGACACGACTGACCTGCTCGACAAGATCGGCGTGCCGAAGGCGGACGTCTGGGGCTACAGCATGGGCGCCGGAGTGGCGATGCGGATGGCCGTCAGGCACCCGGCGAAGGTGAACAAGCTGGTCTTCATGTCCGCGGCGATCAACAACGGCGGCTACCACCCCGGCTACGTGGAGATGATGGAGCAACTCCAGCCGGAGCACCTGTACGGCAGCCCGTTCCACCAGGAATACCTGCGCACCAACCCGAAGCCGGAGAACTTCGACCTGCTCGTGACAAAGGTCAAGGACATGGTCCGGCACGCCGGGCCCGTGCCGAGCGAGACCGTCAAGGCGTTGAAGGCACCGGTGCTGACGGTCATCGGTGACTCCGACATCGTCCGCCCCGAGCACGCTGTCGAACTGTTCCGCCTGACCGGCGGCGGCGTGGCCGGTGACATCGTCGGTCTGCCGAACTCGGAGCTGGCGGTCCTGCCCGGCTCCACGCACGTCACGACGGCGCACCAGAAGGTGCTGACAGCTCTGGTGCCGACGTTCCTCGACCGGCCGGTCGTCTGATTTCCCTTGCACTGGAACATCCCGCGTCGCATTCGGCGCGGGATGTTTCAGGTTTACGATCATGAGCGTGACGTCGTCGGCCGTGCGCCCACCGGACTCTGTGCTGGCCGCGTTCGAGGTCAAGGACGATCCCGTCCTGTTGCCCGGTGGCAAAGGAGGGACGTGGCGTGCTGGCCACCTGGTCCTCAAGCCGGTGGAATTCCTGGCCGAGACACTGTGGCGCGCGGAAGTGCTCGACGGACTGCCGGACCGGGCCGAATTCCGGATCGCCCGCCCAGTCAGGACCAGGGAAGGCGGGTGGGTGGTCCAAGGCTGGGAGGCGAGTCTGCTTGTCGCGGGCAGTCCGGACACCAGTCGACTGGATGACGTGCTGCGCGCGGGCATCGCCTTCCACGCGGCCATCGCCGACGAGCCCCGGCCGGATTTCCTGGACCTGCGCGATGATCCCTGGTCCTATGGGGACCGTGTCGCGTGGGACGAGCTTCCCCTCCAGGCCACCCCGGCGGCCATGGACCTGCTGCAACCGCTCGTCCACGTTCGTCAGCCGGTCGACCTCGTCTCACAGGTGGTGCACGGCGACCTGCCCGGCAACGTGATGTTCGCCGACGACCTGCCACCAGCGATCATCGACTGGCCCGCGTACTGGCGGCCCACCTCGTGGGCGTCCGCGGTCGCGGTCGCGGACGCCCTGTGCTGGTACAACGCCACGCCCGACCTGCTCGCCCGGTGGGCCCACCTGCCCGAATGGGGCCAGATGCTGGTCCGTGCCCTGATCTACCGGATCATCACCGACGACAAGGCTGTCGGGCCGACTGTGTGGACGCCGGGTCACATCAGCGCGTACCGGCCGGTGATCGACCTCGTCGTCAACCAGGTGGATCCGGCAGCGGGATGGCACGATCTGTGGGGTACGTGTCGTTGACGCCACGCGGTCTGTCGCGGGACCGTGCTCGTATGCGCCGCGTCGTCTTCGTCATCTTCGATGGGTTTGAGCTGCTGGACCTCGCTGGGCCCAGCTCGGTGATGGCTCATGCCGACGGCTACACCAGCGAGGTGGTGGCGTCGGCTGCCGGTCCGGTCCGTTCGTCCAGTGGCATAGCCGTCGACGCCGTGTTCGGGATCGGCGGGCTGGCTTGCGACGGGATCGACACCCTGGTGGTCGTCGGCGGGGGCGGAGTCGACGCGGCGTGTCACGACACCGAACTGGTCGCGTGGATCGCGGCCGCCGGGGCGTCCGCGCGCCGGGTCACGTCGGTGTGCAGTGGGGTCCTCCTGTTGGCAGCAGCCGGTCTGCTCACCGGGCGACGTGTCACCACGCACTGGGGACGTGAACAGCAGGTGCGGCTGCGGCACCCGGATCTGGTGGTGGACTGCGATCCGATCTTCATCCGTGACGGTCGCGTGTGGACGTCGGCTGGGGTCTCCGCGGGGATGGACCTGGCGCTCGCGCTGGTGGAGGACGACCAGGGCAGGGCCGTCGCGCACACGGTCGCGCGCGAGCTGGTGCTGTTCCTGCGCAGGCCGGGAACCCAGTCCCAGTTCAGTGTTCCGCTGTGGTCGGCGCAGCCGTCGAGCGATTCGATCCGCACGGTGGTGGACGCGGTGCACGCCGATCCCGGCGCCCCGCACAGCATCGCCGACCTCGCCGCCCGCGGCGGGGTGAGCACCCGGCATCTGCAACGCCGGTTCACCGCCGAAGTCGGTGTGCCACCGGCGACCTACGTCGAGCGGGTGCGGATCGAAGCGGCGCGACGGGCGCTCGCCGAGAACGACGAGCCCGTCGAAACAGTGGCGCGCCGATGCGGGTTCGGCACAGCCGAGACCCTGCGGCGCAGCTTTCACCGACATGTCGGGGTCGCCCCGTCGGACTACCGCGACCGATTCCGGTCAACCAAGGAGTACGCATGACGACGTATGGACTGCTGATCTTCGACAACGCCGAGGAGCTCGACTTCGTCGGCCCCTGGGAGGTGTTCACCGCGTCCGCGATGCTGCGGGAGGGCGCCGACACCGCCGTGCTGATCGCCGAGCGCAGCGATCCGGTGCGGTGCAGCAAGGGAATGCGAGTACTGCCCGACCACACGTTCGCCGACCACCCGCCGTTGGACGTGCTGCTCGTACCAGGCGGACGCGGCGCGAGGGCGACCGAGATCGACAACCCGGCCCTGCTCGGGTGGATCGCCGAGACCGCGGCACAAGCCAGCTGGGTCACCAGTGTCTGCACCGGTTCCTTCCTGCTGCACGCGGCGGGACCGGCCAAGGGGCGGCGAGTGGCGACCCATCACGCGTCCGAGCAGGCCCTCGCCGAGCGTGGCGACGTCACCGTGGTCTCGGACGCGCGGTATGTGGTGGATGGGAACCTGGTCACCAGCCAGGGCGTGTCCGCCGGGATCGACATGGCGCTGTGGCTGGTCGGCCAGTTGCACGGTCGCGACCACGCCCGTGCCACACGGCGCTACATCCAGTACGAGCCCGCGCCGCCCTACCTCGCTGACGTCCCGGACTGACACGGGAGCCGGGCCAGACCTGTCCGGGCGAGGGATTCGCCACGGGCATACGAGCGCTCGACCGAGATTTGCCTGGCGCGTTCGTAGAACTGTTGTGCCTCAGTGATTGTGCCGCCGTTCAGGGCGGCATCGCCCAGGCAGCACAAGGTCTCCACGACGGTGGTCCAGAGTCCGAGCTCCTCGGCGATGTGCAGGGCCGTGTCCTGCTCGTCCGCGCGTGGTCTCGTCCGGACGAGGATCACGCGCAGGCGTCCCCAGTGGTCGCCGAGTTCCTCGAAGAGCTCGGCGGCCCGCTCGTGGTCACCGGTTTCGATCAACGCGGCTGCCTCGCCCCAGCGGTCTCCGGCCGCACGGGCGTTCGCCAGGCTGTCCGCGAGCATGCGCTCACTTGCGGGGCCCTCCAGCGCCGAACCGACGAACCACTGCATCCGCGCCCGCAGCACCGGGTCCTCGATCCGGATGAGCGGCTCGGCCGCGATCCCGGAGCGCAGGGCGAAACCGGTCAGCCAGGCCTGCGCGGTCGCCCGGCTGGACGCTGATCCGCCGGGCAGGGACAGCGCGTGCGTCAGCGACCTGCGGGCCTCGGGCAGCCGCCCGCGCAGGAACCAGTACCAGGCCAACGCGGTGACCAGGCCAAGCGCTTGGTCAACGTCGGCGACGTCCAGTGCCCGCCGGAGGTTCACCGTCTCGGTATCCATCAGCCGCAGGCACCGGGGCTGGTCCGTGCCGCGCAGGCCCTCGTCGGCCGCGGCGGCCATGTCGAGGTAGCAGCGGACGAACAAGGCACGTGTCCCGTCCAGCTCGCCGGTTTCCCGTAGCCGGTCGAGACAGTAGGCGGCGACGGACTCCAGCAACCGGAAACGCGGGCCGTCCCGCACCACCAGCGACCGCTCCACCAACCGGGACACCAGGCCGAGCACGTCGTCGGCGGGGACACCGAGGCCGACGCAGACGGTTGTCGCGCTCGCCAGCGTGCAACCGTCGGGATGCACGGCCAGGCCGCTCAACACGGTCCTTTCGGCCTGGTCGAGTAGTTCCCAGCTCCAGTCGATCATCGCTCGCAGCGTCTGCTGGCGCGCGGGCCTGCCCCGGCCACTGCCCGGCGGCAGGGTGAACCGGTCGTCGAGCCGCGCGGCGAGCTCGTCGGGTGTGAACACCCGCAGTCGCGGGGCGACGAGTTCGAGCGCGAGGGGAATCCCGTCCAGACGACGGCAGATCGTGACGACCGCGGCCACGTTGTCCGCGCCGAGCACGAACCCGGGGACCGCGGCGGCCGCGCGGCGGACGAACAGTTCGACGGCGGCGCAATCTCCTGCCGTCGCGGGGTCGTCCGGGACTGGCAGGGGCGGCACGGGGCGCACGGTCTCGCCAGGGATGTCCAACGCCTCATGGCTCGTGACCAGCACGCGAACTCCGGGCGCCGCGGCCAGTAACTTGGCCACGACCATCGCGACCGGCTCCACGACGTGCTCGCAGTTGTCGAGCACCAGCAGCGGCCGTTTCGGCGCCAGGGCCGTGCACAGGTATCCGACGTTGTCGGCCGGTTCGGGCGTGCTCGCGGCCGAGTCGCACAGGCCGAGTGTGGCGACGATCCGTTCGGCGATGTCCTCGTCGGTGGCGTGTCGGCTCACGCCCGCGAACTCCATCAGCCAGACCCCGTCCGGGTACTGGGCAACGAGACTCTGCGCGGCGGCGACGGCGAGCCGGGTCTTGCCGACGCCGCCAGGGCCGACGAGCGTGACAGCCCGGTCGCCGGAGCCCGCGTCGACCAGCGACCGCACGTCGTCGAGCGCGTCCTGCCTGCCGACCAACGTGGTCACCGACGCGGGCAGGTTCGTCCGCGACGCCTGCCGTACCACGGCCAACTGGGGCGCCTGGCGCAGGATCGCGTCGTGCAGCCCGGTGATCTCCGGTCCCGGTGACACACCGAGCTCGCTGTCCAGACGGCGACGCAGGTCGTGGAAACACGTCAGCGCCTCACTCTGCCTGCCGGACTGGTACAGCGCGCGCATCTGCGTCATCCGCAGGCGTTCCCGCAGCGGATACCGCTCGACGAGGTCGGCCAGTTCGGCGGCCACGACGGCGTGTTCGCCCAGTTCGAGGCGTGCCTCGGCCTGCTCCTCCAGCACGCTCAGCCGCAGTTCCTCCAGCCGCGCGATCTCGCCACGGGCGGACACCGTGTCCGTCACGTCCAGGTACGGCGCTCCACGCCACAACGCCAGCGCGTCCCTGAGCACCTTCGCCCGGTCGCGCGCGTCCTCGACCGAGCGGGCCTGGTGGGCGAGCTGTCCGAAGCTGTGGGCGTCCAGTTCGCCGGGCTCCAGCCGCAGCCGGTAGCCGGTGGGCTGGTGCACGACCGTGTCGCGGCCGAGCACCCGGCGCAGCTGCGAGACCTTCGCCTGCAGCGCGTTCGCCGGATTGCGCGGGGGAGCGTCGCCCCAGAGGTCCGCCACGAGCCGGTCGGCGGAGATCGGGCCGCCGTCGTGCAGCAGCAGATGCGCCAGCAGGGCACGGACCTTCGCCTCGGGGACCGGCACAGTGCCGCCGTCGTCGGCCCAGACCACCAGCGGCCCGAGCACCCCGTAGCGCATGTGATCAGCATATCGTCAGCGGTCCGTCAGCTAGTCCGAACCGGCCTGGACCAGCGTGTACTCCATGAGCACAAAGGAGTGGGCCGGGCTGGCGGTGCTGGCGTTGCCCACCGCGTTGTTGGGCATGGATGTCACGGTGCTGTACCTGACGATGCCGAGTCTGGCGGCGGACCTGAACCCGACCGGCACCGAAGTCCTGTGGATCATGGACGCCTACGGCCTGCTGATCGCCGGGTTCCTGGTCACCATGGGCACGCTGGGTGACCGGATCGGCAGACGGCGGCTGCTGTTGATCGGCTCGGCCGCCTTCGGCGTGGTGTCGGTGGTCGCCGCGTTCGCCCCGAGCGCGGAGGTGCTGATCGGCGCGCGGGCGGTGCTGGGGATCGCCGGGGCGACGCTGATGCCGTCCACGCTGGCGTTGATCAGCACGATCATCCCCGATCCGGCGCGGCGCGCGGTGGCGTTCGGCGGGTGGGTGACGGCGTTCGCGCTGGGGATGGCGGCCGGTCCGGTCGTCGGCGGGCTGCTGGTGGAGCACTACTGGTGGGGCGCGGCGTTCCTGATCGCCGTCCCGGTGGTCGTGGTGGTGTTGCTGGCAGGGCCACGAGTGCTGCCGGAACACCAGGTCCCGCGTGGCGACCGGATCGACGTGGCCAGTGTCGTGTTGTCGCTGCTGACGTTGCTGCCAGTGGTCTACGCCGTCAAGCACGTCGCCGAGAGCGGTTTTGGGCCGTCCACTGTGGTGCCGCTGGTGGCCGGTCTGGTGTTCGGTGTGCTGTTTGTGCGGCGGCAGCGCGGGCTGGATGATCCGCTGGTGGACGTGCGGCTGTTCGCCGGTCGCGCGTTCAGCGCTGCACTGGGTGTGATGGTCGTCGGGCTGACCGGTGTCGGCGGCGTGATGCTGCTGGTGACGCAGTACCTGCAGCAGATCGCGGCGCTGCCGCCGTTGCGGGCCGGTGTGTGGATGGGTCCACCGGCGTTGGCGATGTTCGCCGCCGCGATCGCCGCTCCGCTGATCGCCCGCCGGATCCGGCCCGGGTTTGTGGTCGGTGCTGTTCTCGCGCTGTCCACTGTGGGCTACGCGTTGCTCGCGACGGTCCGGGGCACCGACGAGGTCGTGCCGGTGGTTGCCGGGTTCGCGTTGGTGTACTTGAGTTTGGGTGCGATTGCCGCGCTGGGGACAGATCTGGTTGTCGGCTCCTGCCCGCCGGAACGCGCCGGTGCGGCGTCGGCGTTGTCGGAAACCGTGCAGGAACTGGGGCTCGCGCTCGGGGTCGCCGTGCTGGGCAGCCTCGCCGCGGCGACGTACCGCTCCCAGATCCCCGCTGACGCGTCGGAGGCTGTCCGTGACAGCCTGGCTGGTGCGCTGTCGATGTCCGGGAGTGTTCCGGACACCGTTCTGCGGCAGGCGAAGGAGGCGGCTGTCACCGGGCTGAACGTGGCTGCGTTGGCCGCGGGCATCGGCGTGCTGCTGCTGGCCGTGCTCGCCGCGGTCGCGTTGCGACACGTCGGCACGTACAAACCAACGACCTGACCACGTTCTGCCGAAGGGGTGGCTGGCCGGGGCGATGCCCCTGATCCCGCCCGGAACCAGGGGCATCCCGCTGTCGCGTCAGTACTTGCGGACCTCGGCCTTGGCGTCGTGGATCATCATCTTGCACTCGTAGCGGATGGTCTTGCGCTTGCCGGGGTCGATCCTGGTCCAGTCGCTGTGCTTCCAGCCCGACCAGCACTTGACCTTCAGCCTGGCCTGGCTCTTCTCGGTGCCGCCGGTGCAGTCGGCCCACGCCGCGGTGTTGGCGTAGTGTGCCTGGCAGGTGGCGAGTGTGCCCGCCGTAGCGGGTGCTGCGGACAAGCCAAGGAACATCGCGCCGGACACGAGCGTGGCGGCGCCTATGCGGTGGATAACGGACACGGTCATTGGTCCTTCCTGGATGGCGGGTGCCGGGTCGCCCCGGCTGTGCTCCAAGCGTGTGGTCACTCGAGCACTTTCGGTGGATTCCCGTATACGGGACAGGACGTGACCAGCGGAATCTCGTTACCGTTTGCCGGTGCCCAGACCAGGACGCACGTGTCAGCCCGACCCGTGGGCCGCCAAGGACCAGACCGAGTTCCGGGACGGCCTGCGCGGCCTGATGCGCTGGGCAGGGCACGGCTCGCTGCAACAACTGGAGGCGGCCGCGGTCCGGCGTGGCACGAGCATGCCGGTGTCCACAGCGAACAGAGCGCTGAACAACGACCGCCTGCCCACAGCGGACTTCGTCGAACGCCTCGTCACAGCGTGCGGTGCCGAGGTGGCGCCGTGGCTGGCGGCACGTGACGCACTGGCCGACCGCCCGTACCTGCTCGACGCACGCCTCAGCACACCGTCCGCGGACCGCGCTGACGAATGCCCCTATCCCGGGCTTGCGGCGTTCACGGCTGAGCAGGCGCACTGGTTCTTCGGTCGGGAGGAGACGACCGCCGAGCTACTGGACCTGCTGGCGTGCTCGACCGGGCCGGTGATGGTGTCGGGGCCGTCAGGCACGGGTAAGTCCTCGTTGCTGCGTGCCGGTCTCGTGCCCGCGCTCGCGGACGGCAGATTGCCCGGATCGGTGGACTGGACGTGTGCCCTCGTCACCCCGACCGCCGAACCGGGGACCGAGTTGGCCCGGTGTCTCGAGGGGCAACCGGACTTGATCGTGGTCGACCAGTTCGAAGAGGTCTTCACGCTCTGTCGTGACGAGGCACAGCGCCGGACGTTCATCGACACGTTGTGCGCCCACGACCGCGTCGTACTGGGCATGCGGGCCGATTTCTACGGGCATTGCGCGTCGTACCCGCAACTGGTCGGCGTACTGCGGCAGGGGCAAGTGCTGCTCGGCCCGATGACCGAGGACCAACTGCGCGCCGCGATGGGCGAACCGGCCGCCGCGGCAGGCCTCGAACTGCAGACCGGGCTGGCCGACGTGATCATCGGCGAGCTCGGTGGCTGTGACCAGCCCGGTGTGCTGCCGCTGCTGGCGCACACCCTGATGGCGACATGGCGGCACCGGACCGGACGAACACTGACGATCGCCGGGTACCGGCTGACCGGCGGCGTCTCCGGTGCGATCGCCAAGACTGCCGAGCGCGCGTACCAGCGGCTGAGCACCAGTCAGCAGGAGGTCGCGCGGGTGCTGTTGCTGCGGATGATCCAGTTCGGCGACGGCACCGCCGACAGCCGCAGGCACCTCGACCGCGCCAAGCTCGCTGCGGAGTCGGCGGATCCGGTGCTGGCCGCGTTGATCGACGCCCGGCTGGTAACCGCTGACGAGTCCACAGTGGTGCTCGCACACGAGGCGATCCTGAGCGCGTGGCCGCGGTTGGCGTCCTGGATCGAGGCGGATCGCGCCCGGTTGCTGGCCGAACAGCGACTGGTCGCGGCGGCGGAGGCGTGGGAACGCGACGGGCGCCACGAATCCGATCTCTATCGGGGGCATCGCCTGGCGGCTGTGCTCGAACGCCCGGGTGAACCGCCCGAGGCGGCCATCGAGTTCGTATGCGCGAGCGCGCAGCGGGAACAGGTCGAGCGTCGGGTCGCGGCGCGCCGGACCAAGCGCCTGCGTCAGATGGTCGCAGTACTGAGCTGCCTGGTCCTGCTGGCCGTCGTGATGACGGTGGTCGCCGTCGTGTCCCGTCAGGACATCGTGACACAGCGGGACATCGGTGTGTCACGTCAGGCCGCCAGTGCCGCCATCGCGTTGCGGACGTCGGATCCGGACCTGGCGGGACAACTCGCCGTAGCCGCCTATGACCTGGTGCCCACCGCAGAGGCCAGGGGCGCGGTGATGACTACGCTGGTCGCCCTCGATCCGACCCGCAGCACAGACGCCACTGGCACGGGCGCTGCGCAGACGGTCGCGTTCAGTGCCGACGGGACCCACATGGTGGCGGCGAGTCGCGACGGCATGGCTCGGGTGTGGCGGCTCGGCGACCCGCCGAGCCTCCTCGCGACGCCGGTCGAACTGGCCAGGCACCCGGGGGAGGTCCGGGCCGCGCTGTTCGCCCCGGCAGGGACCCCGCTGCTGGCCACGTCGGCGGGAGACGGCAAGGTCCGGCTGTGGCCCACATCCGGCATCACGCAGGGCGCGGACGCGGCGTTGTCGGTCCCTGGGCCGACACGGGATCTCGGTCCGTTGGCGTTCAGCGGGGACGGTTCGCTGCTCGTGACCGGCGCCGAACCGGGCGGGAACGTCCAGGTGTGGAATCCGGCCAAGCCCGGCTTCCCGCTCGCCGTGTTCGGCGGGCACGGCCAGGGCGTCGAGGCCATCGCGTTCACCCGCACCGGGCGGCTGCTGGCCACCTCGGCGCGGGACGGCTCGGTGAAGCTGTGGGACCTCGTCGACCCGGCACGGCCGGTGCGGGTGTGGGAGAACAGCAACCGCGACGCCGGGACGGTGCACGCGCTCGCGTTCGGCGGCTCGGACAGACTGCTGGTGACCGGCAACAACGACATGACAGCGACCATCTGGGATGTGGGCGACCCGCGAAACCCACGACAGCTGTCGTCGCTGACCGGTCACCTCGGCGGGGCGTTCGGCGTCGCCTTCCACCCTGACGGACGGCTGCTCGCGACGGCGAGCAGCGACGACGCAGCCAGGCTCTGGGACGTCAGCGACCCGGTGAACCCGGTCAGCTGGGCGGCGCCGCTGGCAGGCGATGCGGACAACGTCCACTCCGTGGCATTCCACCCGGACGGCCACATGCTTGCCACGGCCGGTTACGGTCAGGCCACCCGGCTGTGGGAGACCGACATCGACCGTGCCGTGACCCAGATCTGCGGTCTGGTGAGCCCGGTGATCACGCGTGCACAATGGACTGAACACCTACCCGGTCGCGCATACGAACCGCCGTGCGCGAGGCGGGGCTTGCCGCCGGTGTCGAAACCGGTCGCCGCGGGTACGGAACTCGTCGTGTCACACAGCGGGAAATGCCTGGCGAGCCGGGCAACAGAGACCACCCCGGGATCACCCGTGTCGCAGTTCCGGTGCAAGGGGCTGCTCGCCAGTCGCTGGACCTTCGACCGGGTGGGGACCTTTCATCGGGTCCGCAACACGGCGACGAATCTCTGCCTCGACGCACGCCTCGGCGAACGCAAGAACGGAAGCGGGTACCTCGTGGTCCAACGGGAATGCGGTACCGCCGACACACAGCTGTGGCGGACGGTCGAAACGCTGCGGACCACCGGCGGTGAGCATGTCGACATCCAGCTCGCCCACCCCGCCACCGACCAGTGCCTGGACGTCAACCAGATGAGCGCGCTCGACGGGGCGCTGGCCATCCGCTGGCCATGCGGAACGACCTTGAACCAGGTCTTCCGGGTCGCCGCCGGCTCGATCCGGTAGGTCGGTTCGGCGAGCTAGGCGAACTGGAACCACAGTGGCAGCAGCAGGAGCGTCACCGCCGACGACTTGACCACCACCGACGCGGACAGTTCCACGTCGATGTCGTAGCGCTGGGCGAAGATGAACAGGTTCTGCGGAGCGGGCATGGCGGCGATCAACGTCAGGTAGGCCAGCCACGGCTGGCCCACCCCGAAGACGTACCGGCACAACGCGTACGTCATCAGCGGAAAAGCCAGGCACTTGAACGCGATCAGCGCGAGCTCGGTGCGTGTCGTGCCCCGAATGGACACACCTGTCCCGCCGAGGTACAGGCCCAACGCGAACAACGCGACCGGGGCCGCCGCGTCACCCACGAAGGAGAATCCGTCGAGCAGGAACGAAGGCAGCTTCACGGACACCAGGTTCGCCACGATCGCGAGGTTGCACGCGAGCACCAGCGGAGTGTTCAGCGACGCCCAGACCGCGCGGAGCAGCTTGCGTGCCGTCCCGCTTTCCTCATCGGTCCCGCCGAACTCCATGATGGCGATGATCACTGTCGACAGCAGACACACCTGCAGCAACAGGATCGGGAAGATCGGTGCCGCGTCGCCGAACAGCATCACGAACACGGGCACGGCGTAGTAGGCGGTGTTCACCTGGACCGCGGCCATGATTCGCATCGCGATCGCGCGGGCGCCGCTGCCGGTGAGCATCCGCGCGGCCACGCCCACCAGCACACACGCCACTGTGGCGCTGACCGCGTACGCGCCAATCGCGTGCCAGTCGAACAACGCGCGCAGGTCGCTGCTGTAGATCCTGCCGAACAGGTAGCAGGGGATCGCGAACAGGAACGTGAAGTCGGTGAAGACCCGTGACTCCTGGGCCTGGATGATCTTGCGCCGGGCGAACACCGCGCCCGCGCCGAACGCCAGCACCACGGGCACCAGCTTGCCGAGCGCGTCCAGAACGCCCATCACCGTGTGAGGACTGTCGCCGCGTGGGACGCCGCCTGGGCGATGAGGGCCTGGTCGTACTTGGCGTCCTTGGCCGCCTTGCTGGACATGACCGCGATCACCAGCGGCGCCGCCCCCGGTGGCCACACCACGGCGATGTCGTTGATCGTGCCGTAGTCACCTGTCCCGGTCTTGTCGGCGACGCGCCAGTCCGGCGGCAGGCCCGCGCGGATGCGTTGCGCACCCGTCGTGTTGCGCTCCAGCAGGTCACGCAGGAACGCGCGTTTGTCCTCCGGGAGGACGTCGCCCAGCACGATCTTCTGGTAGTCGGTGCCCAGTGCGCGGGGTGACGCCGTGTCACGCGGGTCGCCCGGTGTCGCCTCCACGATCGCGGGCTCTGTGCGGTCCATCCTGGTGACCGAGTCGCCGAGGCCACGCAGGTACTCGGTCAGCTGCTGCGGTCCGCCGAGTTCGCGGAGCAGCAGGTTGCCCGCCGTGCCGTCGCTGTAGCGGATCGCCGCGTCGCACAGGTCCCGGATCGTCATTCCGGTGGTGACGTGCTGGCTGGTGATCACCGCGCTCTTGAGCAGGTCCCCCTTGCCGTATCGGACAATCGTGTCCAAATGCGACATCGGGTTGCGGTGCAGGACCGCAGCTGCGGCAAGGCCTTTGAACGTGGAGCAGAACGCGAACCGCTCGTCCGCCCGGTGGGTGACCGTCACGCCGGTCGCGGTGTTGAGCGCGAACATCCCCAGCCGCGCGTCGAACTTCCGTTCCACCTCGACGAGGGCCGCGTCCGGTGGCGGTGGCGCCGACGAGGGCGCGGATGACACGGCTGGCGGTGCCGGCGGTGTGGTCTGTGACGTGCATCCGGCCAAGGGGGCGAGCGCGACCGCTGTGAGCAGGGCGCGGCGCGTGACGGGCCGCGGTGAAGCCATCGGGGGTGTCCTTTGCCGTCGGTCGACGGCGTGGCAAGGCCGCCCTGGTCAACCTAGCCGATCAAGGTCATAACGGATGGCGGTATATATCGTCCCGCGATATACTTCGGTCTATGAGTACTCGATCGATGTCGGAACAGGCCTTCCTGGTCCTGACGGCGTTAGCGGAGCACCCGCTGCACGGTTACGCCATCGTGCAGGCCGTCGAGACCATGTCCGAGGGGCGGGTGCGGCTGCGCGTCGGCACGCTGTACGGCGTGCTGGATCGGCTGGTCGCGGACGGTTTGGCCGAGCGTGACCGTGAGGAGATTCACCAGGGCAGGTTGCGCCGGTACTACCGGCTCACCGATTCGGGTATCCAGGCGTTGGCCGCCGAGGTCAACCGGCTGTCGGCCAACATCCGCGCGGCGAGTTCCGTGCTCAAGGCAGCGGGATTCGCGCCGCCGCGACTGGAGGGAGGGCTCGCATGACCAGCAGGCTGGAACAACGCTACCGGGGGCTGCTGAGGCTGCTGCCCCGCTGGTACCGCGAGAAGCGTGCGGACGAGATGGTCGACACGTTCATCAGCGGTCGGCAGGACGACATCGACCAGGAGTACGGCTGGCCGGGGTGGCGGGAGACCGGGTCCGTGGCGATGCTCGCTGTCCGGACCAGGCTGGCCGGTGCCGACGCCCCGCCCCGCGCGGTCGCACTGGGCGACACCGTGCGGCTGATCGCCCTGCTCGGCCTGCTGATGCACGCCGTGACAGTTGTCGGTGACGTCGGCCGCGACGGTGTCCTCCAGCTTTTCGCCAGGATGCCCTTGTCCGTGGCCTTGTCGGTGCCCGTGTCCGTGCCGCTGGACATGGTGCGGGTGGTCTCCCTGGTCGCGTCGGTCGGCGCGTTCGTGCTGATCCTCACCCGCTGGCGCGGTGCCGCGAAGGCCCTGGCCCTCGTTGCCGTTGTGCCGGAACTGGTCTGGTTCGGAGTGGTGCTCGGCTCCGACGTTCCCGCGACCGCATGGGTGTGGCATGGCAGCCTTCTGGCGCCGTTGCTGGTCGCCACCGCCTGTGTGTTCGTGGGCTTCCACAGGGAAGCGCCGTCACCGTCGCGTCGTCCGTGGCTGCTGGCGCTGCTGGTCGGCGCCGTTGTCGCGTTGAGCTGGCAGGCGTTCGCCTTCGTCTATTCCACGATCACGAACGTCCTGGTGTTCAACCCGTGGACGCTGCAGAGTCTGATGGTCATCGTGGCGGGTGTGGTGGTACTGCTACGCGCAACACCGCCACACGTCAGGCTCGGTATGGCGATCTACGCCGCAGTGCTGCTGCCGCAACGGGCCATCTATGCCTATCAGACGGTGGAATTGAGGGCCGTCAACGGCCCGCTGCTCCAGACCGCCGAGAACGCGGCGATCGCCGAGGTGCTGTGTCTCTTCCTGATCGGGGTCGCGTTGGCTGTCCCAGGCGTTCGCCGCTACCGCCGTCTGGTCACCTGACGAACCGTTCCACCAGGGCGTCCGATCCGGCTGTGAGCAGGGCGGTGTCCGCGCCGACGAGGATGAACGACGCGCCCGCGTCGAGATAGCGCTGAGCCTGTGCGGGGTCGAAAGCGTTGACCCCCACAGGTTTTCCTTGAGCTCGAACGGCGTCGAACGTGCGCAGCACCGCGGCGGTGACCTCGGGATGGGTTTGCTGGCCCAACAGGCCCATCGACGCGGCGAGATCCGAAGGCCCGACGAAGACACCGTCCACGCCGTCCACGGCGGCGATCTCCGCCGCCGCCTCCACTCCGGCGGTGGACTCGATCTGGACGTACAGCGAGACGAACTCGTCCGCCCGATCCAGATACCCCGCCACCCGGTTCCACCGCGCGGACCGTGACAGCGCGCTGCCCACACCACGCACACCACGCGGCGGAAAACGCACAGCCCGTACGACAGACTCGGCCTGCTCGGCCGAATCCACCATGGGCACCAGCAGGTTCTGCGCGCCCAAATCCAGCAGTCGTTTCAGCACAACGGCATCGCCCACCGACGCCCGCACCATAGGCGTGACGGGATAGGCCGCGACCGTCTGCAGCAGCGTCAGCAAGGTCTCCAGGCCGAGCGGCGCGTGTTCGGTGTCGAGCAGCAGCCAATCCAACCCGGCACCGGCACAGATCTCCGCGGCGACCGTGCTGCCCGAGCACACCCACATGCCCACCTGCGGACGGGACGCACGCGCCAGGTGGTCGCGGAACGACGGGTCTACACGAACCGGCATGTGATGGCTCCCAGGTCACGATAGTCGGCCATGATGGTGTCGCCGGGACGCACCCACATCGGCCTGGTGAACGAGCCCGCGAGGACGATCTCGCCCGCCTCGAGCCGGTCGCCGTGCTGGGCGAGCTTGCCCGCGAGCCACGCGACACCGATGGCGGGATGGTTGAGCACCGCCGCCGCGACACCCGATTCCTCGATGGTCTCGTTGCGGTACAACAAGGCCGACACCCAGCGCAGGTCCACGGCGTCCACCGCGACCGGGTTGCCGCCGTACACCATGCCGCCCATCGCCGCGTTGTCGCTGATCGTGTCGACGATCGTGCGCCCGGCCATCTCGATGCGGGACGACAGGATCTCCAGCGCGGGCACAACGTATTCGCATGCCCGCAGCACGTCGAACACCGTCACGTCCGGGCCTTCCAGCGCTGTCCTGAGCACGAAAGCCAGCTCGACCTCGACGCGGACGTTCGAGAAGCGGCTGTGCTCGATCACCGAGCCGTTCTCGAACACCATGTCGGCGAAGATCGCGCCGTAGTCCGGCTCGGTGATCCCGGTCGCGGCCTGCATGACCTTGGACGTCAGGCCGATCTTGCGGCCGACCGGGCGGCGTCCGGCGGCGACACCGCGCCTGCGCCACTCGTTCTGCACCGCGTACGAGTCCTCAATGGTCATCCCCGGGTAGCGGCTCGTCAGCAGCGGCACAGTCGTACGCGCCGCTTCGGCGGCCGCCAGCTCGTCGGCGATGGCACTGATGGTGGTGTGATCCAACATGATCGCGCCTACAACTGGTTTCCGAGTTTGTACTCGGCCTGTTTCCACGGCGGCAGACCGGGTTCGTCCTTGCGGGTGTAGGAGAAACCGTCGGCGCCGATGGTCACCTGCATCTCGCTGGTGTCGGTGCGTGCGGCGACCGGCTGCGGGTTGCCGTCCAGGTCGAGCACGATCGACGCCTCGGTGTACCACGACGGCACCACGGGATTGCCCCACCAGTCTCGTCGCTGGTTGTCGTGCACGTCCCACGTCACCACGGGATTGTCCGGGTCACCGGTGTAGTAGTCCTGCGTGTAGATCTCGATCCGGTGCATGTCGGGATCACGCAGGTACAGGTAGAACGCGTTCGACACACCATGACGGCCCGGACCGCGCTCGATGCGGTCCGACAGGCGCAGCGCGCCGAGCTTGTCGCAGATGGCCAGGATGTTGTGCTTCTCGTGGGTCGCGAACGCGACGTGGTGCATGCGCGGGCCGTCGCCGCCGGTCATCGCCGTGTCGTGCACGGTCGGCTTGCGGCGCATCCACGCCGCGTACGTCGTGCCCTGGTCGTCCTTGATGTCCTCGGTGACGCGGAAACCCAGTGACTCCATGTACTTCACCGCGTCGGCGACGTCCGGCGTGACCTGGTTGAAGTGGTCGATCCGGACGATCGCGCCCGGGGTGTGCAGGTCGTAGCGCCACGCGAGCCGCTCGACGTGCTCGACGTCGTGGAAGAACTCGTACGGGAATCCGAGCGGGTCCTGCACGCGCACCGAGTCGCCGATCCCTTTGGTGAAGCCGTTCTTGCGGCGTTCGACACGGCAGCCGAGTTCGGTGAAGAACGCCACCGCTTTGTCCAGGTCCTCTGGAGACCGAACACGGTAGGAGAAGGCGGCGACAGCGGGGACGGGCCCGACGCGCAGCACGAGGTTGTGGTGGATGAACTCCTCGAGGCTGCGCAGGTGGATGGTGGTGTCGTCCTCCTCGGTCACGACCAGGCCCAGGACGTCGACGTAGAAGTGCCGTGAGCGCTCGAGGTCCGTCACGACGAGTTCCATGTACGCGCAACGCAGGATGTCCGGCGGCGGCGAGGACGGTGTGGCGTACATGTCAGGCTCCCTTGCCGAAGGTCGGGTTGCGCGGCTCGCCGAGGGTGATGTGCACCGCCTGCTGGTCGGTGTAGAAGTCGATCGACCGGTACCCGCCCTCATGGCCGAGGCCGGACGCCTTGACGCCGCCGAACGGCGTGCGCAGGTCACGGACGTTGTTGGAGTTCAACCAGACCATGCCCGCGTCGATCGAGTGCGCGAACGTGTGCGCCCGCTTGAGGTCGTTCGTCCAGAGGTAGGCCGCCAGGCCGTACTTGGTGTCGTTGGCCAGCCGCAGCGCTTCCTCCTCGGTGTCGAACGGGGTGATCGCGACCACCGGGCCGAAGATCTCCTCCTGGAAGATCCGGGCTTCCGGTGGCACGTCGGCGAAAACCGTTGGCGCCACGTAGTTCCCGGTCTCCATACCGTCCGGGCGGCCACCACCGGCGACCAGGCGGCCCTCGGTGCGGCCGATCTCGATGTAGCCCATCACCTTCGCGTGGTGTTCGGGATGCACCAGCGCGCCGACCTCGGTGGCGGGATCGGCCGGATCGCCGACCACGACCCGTTTCGCCTGCGCCGCGTAGCGTTCGACGAACTCGTCGTACACGGGACGTTCGACGAGGACGCGGCTGCCCGCCGTGCAGCGTTCGCCGTTGAGCGAGAACACGCCGAAGATGGTGGCGTCGATCGCCGCGGTGAGATCGGCGTCGGCGAACACGACCGCGGGCGACTTGCCGCCAAGCTCCATCGACAGGCCTTTGAGGTACGGCGCCGCGTTCGCGAAGATGATCTCCCCGGTGCGGCTCTCCCCGGTGAACGAGATCAGCGGCACGTCCGGGTGCTTCACCAGCGCGTCGCCCGCGTCCTCACCCAGGCCGTTGACCAGGTTGAACACGCCCTGAGGCAGCCCGGCCTGCTCGAAGATGCCCGCCCACAACGACGCCGACAGGGGAGTGAACTCGGCCGGTTTGAGAACAACGGTGTTGCCGGTGGCCAGCGCGGGCGCGAGCTTCCACGACTCCAGCATGAACGGGGTGTTCCACGGCGTGATCAGCCCGGCGACACCGATCGGCTTGCGGTTGACGTAGTTGATCTGGTGACCTGGCACTTTGTACGCGTCATCCGCCTGCGCCACAACAAGATCGGCGAAGAACCGGAAGTTCTCGGCCGCTCGTTTGGCCTGGCCGAGCGCCTGCGAGATCGGCAGCCCGGAGTCGAAGCTCTCCAACTCGGCGAGCTGAGCGTTGCGCGACTCGACGATGTCGGCGATCCGGTGCAGCACACGGGAACGTTCGCGGGGAAGCAGCTTCGGCCATGGCCCCTCGGTGAACGCACGGCGCGCGGCGGCCACCGCTCGGTCGACATCGGCCTTCCCACCCGCGGCGGCCTGCGTGTACGTCTCGTTGGTCACCGGGTTGAGCACATCGAAGGTGCCGCCGTCGACGGAGTCCACGAACTTGCCGTCGATGTAGTGCTGGATCAGGGAAGGCAGCTTCACTGGGTCTCCTCATACTTCGCGCGCCATGCCGCGTTCGGCGGGAACAGTCCTTTGATCGCGTGGCCCTCCCTGACCCGCGCGGCCACCCACTGGTCCTCCTGCTCCTGAGCCAGCGCGGCCTCGGCGACCTCGTCCGCGAGGTGCGGCGGAATCACGATGACACCGTCGGAGTCACCGACGATGACATCACCGGGAAGCACAGTCGCGCCGCCACACGCGACAGCGACATCGACGTCCCACGGCACATGCCTGCGGCCCAGCACAGCGGGATGCGGCCCCACCGAGAACACCGGCAGCCCGGTCTCGGCCACCGCGTCGTAATCGCGCACACCGCCGTCCGTGACCACCCCAGCCGCACCACGGCTCAGGGCACGTGACGCCAGGATGTCGCCGAGCGTGCCGGAGGTGGTCTCACCGCGCGCCTCGATAACGATGACCTCACCCGCCGCGACCGTGTCGAACGCGCGCTTCTGGGCGTTGTAGCCGCCGCCGTGACTGGCGGAGAGGTCCTCACGATTGGGCACGAAACGCAGAGTCTTCGCGGTGCCAACGATTTTGACACCGGGGCTGTTGGGACGAACGCCTTCGATCACGACGTTGTTCAGCCCGCGCTTGCGCAACTGGGCAGACAGTGTCGCGACGGGGGCACGTTCGAGTTTGCCGCGCACCTCATCGGTGAGTTCAGGCAGACCAGCGGCTGCCCGCGATCCCCAGGCCTCGGCGCGCTGGGTATCGTCCACGCGCGGGAGCGCACCGACATCGGAGAACGGTGTCGTGCCCTGGGTGACGGTGGTGACCAGGCGTCCGCTGCTCGCTCCCGGCACCTCGACCTCGACCTCGACGACGTCACCGGGAACGACCACAGTCGACCCGGCGGGGGTGCCGGTCAGGATGACGTCGCCGGTCTCCAGAGTGAGATGCTGGGACAGATCGGCGAGTAGCCGAGCCAGCGGGAAGATCATCCCGGCGGTGCTGTCATCCTGCCTGAGCTCACCATTGACCCAGGTACGCAGCCGGATAGCGGCCGGGTCGACGCCACGGGCGTCGATGAGGCCAGGGCCAAGCGGAGTGAACCCATCACCACCCTTGGAGCGAACATTCGAGCCCCGATCAACGGCCCGGAGATCGTATATGCCGAAGTCGTTGGCGGCGGTGACAGCAGCGACGTGCCGCCACGCGTGCTCGGGCATCACCCAGCGGGCGGGAGCACCGATCACCACCGCGACCTCACCCTCGAAGGCGAGCAGTTCAGTGCCGAGCGGACGCTCGACCGTGCCACCCGAGAAGCCGAGTGAGCTGGACGGTTTGAAGAAATAGGACGGGTGTTCAGGCCGACGGCCACGTTGGTCGGCGCGCGAGGCGTAGCTGAGATGAACCGCGATGACCTTGCCGGGACGGACGAGGAGCGGAGTGGCCGCCGCGCTGTCCGGTGCGGGTGCTTCGTCGCCGTCCATGGGATCGCGCTCCTGGTTCGATGCCTACCGTACGTCAAAACGTATACGATCCGGCCGAGTCGATGCAAGGGTCAGGAGGGCGGGCTGGTAGGGCATGCCTGAAAGAACAAAAGAAAAAGAAGCAAGGAAGAGAAAAGAACAAAAACAAGATAAAGATAAAGATAAAGATAAAGACAAGGGCAAAGCAACTATCTCGGTTCCCTAACCAGGCTGGGGAGTAGAATTGGCTGGTACGTAACCAACGCAGGGTAACCAGCGCTGTGACTGTCAGCCGAGGCTGGGAGTTGCGCTCCAACGTAACCAGCAGCGCTAACGCAATCAGAAGTAATCCGTTCAAACCGGGCACGGCGGCGGGTGGCCCATGGGTGAGCGGAGCGTGACTCACCATCCACATCCCACAGCCCCACTTGGGCGATTCACCCGAAAGAGTACGGCGATAGCTGTGTTTCTTCGATAAAATGGACACATGTTCGAACAACTCGCTGTGGCATTCCATGAACGTCAGGCACCGCCGGATATCCCGGTGTCGCAGATGGACCGCGAACAAACCCGCAACTACATCGCCGACCGCTACCGACAGCGGAATACTGTTGATGCGGAGTTGATCCGTGGTTTGGCGCGTTTCGCGGAACTGCACCCACCACAGCGGTCGGGGATCGAAGTGGGTGACGGCGCGGCGGAAGACCTCGCGATCGAGTTGTGCCTGAGCCCGGTCACCACCGGCAAGCAGCTGTCTCAAGCGCAGGCCTTGGTGACCAGGCTTCCCGCCACGGTCGAGGCGATGGCGGAGGGTGAGGTGGATGTGATGCGGGCCAAGGCCATGCACGACTACACGATCGGCCTGGACGAGGACCAGGCACTCGCGGTGGAGAAACGAGTCCTGGACGGCGGGACGTGCGAGAACCTGACCCGGTTCAAACACGCCATCCGCCGTGAACTGATCTGGGCCGACCCCGACGGCGAGGAGGAACGGCGCCAGTTGAAGAAAGCCGGGCGGGATGCCGTCAAGTGGCACAAACCCGACGGCACCTCCGCCATCACCATCACCCTGCAACCACACGAAGCCGAACAGGCCTACTCCCAACTGGATCTGCTGGCCAAACTCAGCTCCAAGCCGGGGCGGAGTCGGGCGCAGGCGCGGGCGGACGTGTTCATGGACCTGGTCACCTTCAGGAGGACAGTGGATCGTCCTGCGGCGGCGGTGCATGTACTGGCACCGATGACCACCCTGATGGGCCTCAACCGCGAACCCGGCGAGATCAGCGGCTATGGGCCGATCACGGCGGAGTACGCCCGGGAACTCGCCCGCAACGCCACCTGGCGACGCGTGATCACCGACCCCACCGGACAGGTCCTGGAAGTCAGCCGGAACCGGTTCGCCTCACCCGCATTGCGACGACACCTACAACTCCGGGACTGGACCTGTCGCCAGCCGGGCTGCGCTGTTCCGGCACAGCGATGCGAAACCGACCACTCCCAGCCCCACAGCCACGGCGGGCTCACCAGCCACGACAACCTGGCCATGTTCTGCAAACGACACAACCTCATGCGACAACGCACCAACTGGCAGCTCGAACACCCCAAACCCGGCACCCTCATCTTCACCACCCCCAGCAAACAAACCCACGTCACCACACCACAGGCGCACGACGTCCCGCCGTTCTAACCCGCCGCTTCGGGATGTGGATGGTGAGTCACGCTCCGCCCACCAATGGGCCACCCGCCGCCGTGCCCAGTTTGAACGGATTACTTCTGATTGCGTCAGCGCTGTTGGTTACGTTGGAGCGCAACTCCCAGCCAGGGGTCCCGACAACCAGCGCTGGTTCAATACCACTAAGTTAAGGTTGTCGCCCGGATGCGGATGGTAGGCGGCCCATCATGTCGAGTTCCGTGCTGATGCTGTTTCTTGACGGTATAGGAGTTGTGTCGCCATCGTTTAACGACTCGTGGATTGCTCCGGTGCCGTCGAGTACGGGTGCGACGTTCGTTGATTTCGGCGAAGGTTTCCCTTAGCGCTCTCCCGCGCTGTTTAGGGGGAAAAGTCCGCCTGTCCAGTGATATGGCGGCGAATGACTC
>NZ_CDME01000010.1:245018-526512 GCF_000826545.1 Kibdelosporangium sp. MJ126-NF4
TTTGTCGAGCCTGCGTAATCGCAGAAGTCGACGGGACTTTCCAGCTACCCTGCCACGAGCCCATCGATTTCAACGACCCAACGAGCTTACGCATCACCTCTTCGTAGTCGTCATCGAAGAACAAGCACATCGCCTGACAAAAACGCACCACCACATGCGCCGGAAGCAAACGAGTTCGCTGCTCGCGACACCCAGTCTCCGTGAGCACATCCTCGATAACATCACGAGGAAACACTTCAGCGAGAACGCCCAAAGAAATACGATCTGTCAACCGAACGGCCACTGAATCGTCGCCGCGCACTTTCACTTGCCCAACCCGAGCCACCGGGAAACACTACCACATTTTGACCTTAACTTAGTGGTATTGAGCGCTGGTTACCCTGTGTTGGTTACGTACCAGCCAGTTTACCTTTTCCAGCTTGGCTTTTATCTTTGTTCTTTTCTTCTTTTCTCTTCCTTGCTTCTTTTTCTTTTGTTCTTTTTCGCCTGGCTGGTCAGTGGCTTTCTGCTGCTTCCTGCAGGACACTCCACACGAACGCCACGTCGCTGTGCTCGGTGCGCTCCGAGCCGATGGACACTCGGACCATCCAGCGACCGTCGAGTTTCGATGGTGTCACCAGTGCGGCGCCTGAGGCGTTGACCTTGTCTGCCCACGCGAGGGTGTGTTTGTCCAGTGCTTCCGCGTCCAGGATTTCGCCGTTGGCGTCCACCAGGTCTGCTGGTTCGTGACGGAGGCAGACTGTCTGGAGGGGGACTGGGGCCAGTACGCGCCAGCCTGGGGTTGATTCCACTTGCTTGGCCAGCCACTGTGCGTTCGCTAGGTCTCTGCGCAGGCGTTCCTGGATTGCCGTTACGCCGTCCAGTCGCAGTTGGAACCACAGCTTCAGTGCTCGGAAACGCCTTCCCAGTGGGATTCCCCAGTCCTTGTACTGCGTTACCTCGCCGTCTACTGTGGAACGCAGGTAGGACGGGTTGGTGGACATCACCCTGATCAGGTGTTCCGGGTCGGCCACGTAGAACAGGGCGCAGTCCAGGATTGTGCCCATCCACTTGTGTGGGTTCCATGACAGCGAGTCCGCTCCCGCCAGGCCTCGGACCATCCAGCGCATCTCCGGCAGGAGCAGTGCCGATCCTGCCATCGCCGCGTCGACGTGTACCCAGATCCCGTGCTTTCTTGCGATCGGGACTATCTCGGCGAGTGGGTCGATCGCGGTTGTTCCTGTTGTTCCCACGGTGACCACGATCGCGGCGGGACGGTGGCCTGTAGCGATGTCCTCGGCGATCGTGTCTGCCAATGCGTCAGGGAGCAGTGCTCGGGTGTGTGGATCCGTTGCCACCAGGCGGAGGTTGGCGCTTCCGAATCCGGCGAGAGCGACTGCCTTGGTGACCGACGAGTGTGCTTGCTCGGTTGTGTACACCGTCAGCGGTGCGGGTTCGGCCTGGAGGCCGCCCGCTGTTTCGGAGAACCCGGTCGCGCGTTCTCGCGCTGCCAGCATGGCCACCAGGGCGGCTGTCGACGCGGTGTCGTGGATTGTTCCCTTCCAGCCCACGGGGAGGTCTGTCAGCTCTCGCATCCACTCGACCACGACCTCCTCCACCTCCGTCAACGCTGGTGCGGACTGCCAGGTGATGCCGAGGGAGCCCAGTCCTGCCGTCGCGAGGTCGCCGAGCACGGAACTGAGGGTGGCGTTGGAGGGGAACCAGCCGAAGTACCTCGGGTGCTGGTTCAACGTGAGCCCGGGGACCACGATCGTGTCGAGGTCGTCGAGGACCTTGTCGAACGACTCCGGCGCCTGTGGCGCCGCCGACGGCAGGCTGGCTGCCACCTCGCCCGGCTTCACCTGGGACTGGACCGGCCGGTCCGGCAGACTTGTGCGGTGGTCGGCTATCCAGTCGACCAGCTCGTGCGCGGCGGCGCGGAATTCCTCAGGGGTCATCGTGGTGCCTCGCTCCCGGGACGTCCGGGTTAGTCTACAGACGTAGACGCAAACGGGAACAGACCAAAGGCGGGACTGTGCCGAGGCTCGTTGACCACGCCGAACGGCGCCGCGCGATCCTGGAGGTCACGTGGCGACTCATTGCCACACACGGAGTCGAGGCCGCCACGATGCGCGAGATCGCGCGGCAGGCCGGGTACGCCAACGGCGCGCTGGCCCGCTACTTCCCCAACAAGGAAGCTCTCATCGAGGCGGCGTATGTCTACGTCTCCGAGCAGACCGACGAACGCACCCGCACGGCCACCGTCGGCAAGCGCGGAGTCGCCGCGTTGCGGGCGTTCCTCGTCGAACTCATGCCGACCGAGGAAGTCACTCGGCTGGAGGCGCGGATCGTCCTGCCGTTCTGGAGCCGCACTGTCACCGATGGCCAACTGGCCCGGACCAACGACGCGCAGTTGCACCGGTGGCGCGCGAAGATGGTGGCGTTGATCAGGCAAGCCCGCGCGGACGGCGACATCCGCGCTGATCTCGCCGACGAGGTGATCGCCGAACAGCTCTTGGCAATGGCCATGGGTTTACAGATACTCGGCCTGTTGCCGGATCATCCGAGCAGTCCGGAACTCCAGCTGCGGCTGATCGACACCCATCTTGCCGGTCTGAGTTGACACGAGGCATCCCGGACGACAGGAGAGCTGATGGACGAGACAGGGCCGCGTTACGCCGACTGCCCGTCGGTCGCGGCCGAGGTGATCGTCGACGCCGATGTGGCCGCAGTGTGGCCACTGGTCTGTGACATCGCCCTGCCGACGAGTTTCAGCGCGGAACTGCGGGCGGTGCGCTGGCTCGACGACGTCACCGAACCGCGTGTGGGCGCGCGGTTCCAGGGAACGAACGAGCACCCGGCCATCGGCAGGTGGCACACCGTCTGCACCATCACCGAGTTCGTGCCGGGACAGCGCATCACCTACGTCGTCCAGGACGTCGGCAATCCCGCTGCGACCTGGCGGTTCGAGGTCGAGCCTTCGGGTGGGGGAACCCAGCTTCGGCAGTGGGCCAGGATCGGTCCGGGCCCGTCGCTGCTCAACCGCGTCATCAACGCCAACCCGCACCACGAACGTCAGATCGTCGCCGACCGGCTGGAAAACCTGCGCACCAACATGATCGCCACGGTGACCGGCATCAAGGAGCGGGCCGAGCGGCGGTAGGTGCTGTGCAACCTAATCGCGGGGCGAAGTGTCTGAGGGGGCATGAGCCTGCCAAGCGGAAGCGACGATGAGCGCTTCGAGATGTTCGCGGCCCGGGCGACCGGGTCGCTGACACGGTTGGCATACCTGTTGTGCGGAGACCGGCATTTCGCCCACGACCTGGTACAGAACTGTTTGATCAACCTGTACCAGGCGTGGCCGAAGTTGCGGGACGTCAACTCTGTCGACGCGTATGCCCGCAAGATCCTGCTCAGGTGCTGGCTGAACGAGTGGCGAAGGCCTTGGCGCCGCTCGGAATCGCGGACTGGGATCGTTCCCGACACGTCGTCGGCGGACACGGATCCCGCGACCCAGGTCGGACAGGCCCATCGCAATGACGTGCTCCGCGGCGCGTTGGCGCAGGTTCCACCGCGTCAGCGGGCGGCGGTCGTGCTCCGGTACTGGTCACAGCATTCTGTGACGGAGACGGCCGCCATCCTGCGGTGCACGGAAGGAACCGTGAAGAGCCAGACCGCGCGCGGGCTCGCCGCGCTGCGTGCGGCCATGGCCGAGCTGGATGCCGAGACTCTCAAGGAGTTGCACCTCTGATGGAAAACGAGAACCTGACACGCGGCCTCGAACAACTGGCCGACGAGGTCGAGCCACGTCCGGTCGATGTGCAGACCGTCATCAGCAGGGCGAGGGCACGTAAGCAGAACCGGCGGGCGATGCTCGCGGTCGGCGGCGCGACCGTCGCGGTCCTGGTCGGCGCGATCGTGGTCACCGCAGCCGCCACCAGCAGCAACAACCAGCCTGCCGTCGCTCGCCCGACATCGACGCAGACGACGAAAGACGTGCCGCATCCGATTGCGCCCGTATTCGACGCGCAGTCGCGGAAGTTCGACAGCCAACTCGCCGCCGCACGCGCCGAGTTGATCCTCCCCCGGTTCACGGTGAGCGGTGACAACCCCGTACAACCCGTGATGAAGCCGCTCATGTTCGACGGCACACCTGGTCCGAAAGGCGAGACGAACTACACGGCCAAGGCGATGCTCACCGACAGCGAAGGCACCGCGACCATCCAGATCTGGGTGCTCAAGAACCCGCCGGGGACACCGTTGGGCCACTACAACGGACAGACTCTCGGCCCCTGCATAGAGGGGCAGAAACACTGCGAGCACCGCACCCTGCATGACGGGACGGTGGTCGCCGTTCAGCCCAACGCGAACCCGAGCGGAATCACGTTGAGCAGTGCTATCAGCGCGCAGCGACCGGACGGCACCTACATCCAGGTGCTCGTCAACGTGGGGGAGGGCACCTCGCCGAAGCCGCTTGCGGACGCGCCGTACACCGCCGACGAGTTGGTCAAGTTCGCGACCGCGTTCACCTGGTGATTCACACCGGCAGCCAGTCTCACACACTGGCCTTTCTGGTCACTCGATACCACCCGGAGCGGTCGAATCCCGTGACACGGGCCCCTTCGGCGAGCAAGGCGCCAAGCACGTCCCGCATGGCGATCCGCCACCGGCCCGCCGTCACCGGGTCGGCCGCCCGCAGCGACGCGATGTCGCGAGGCACCGCCACCAGAAGCTCCGGTCCGTCCACAGTGCCCACGACGGGACCACCGTCGACCTCCGAACGGTCAAGGGCGATCACCGCGGAGCCGGGCGTGTCCGTGACCATCAAGGGAGCCTGCAGGTGCCAGCTCGCGAGCAGCCGGTCGCTCTCGTCGTCGCCGTTGATCCCGTCCAGCATTCCGCCGTAGAAGTTCGGCAGGTACTCGACCGGTTCCGCGCCCAGCTTGGTGATGTTGAAGTAGGCGTTGCGGCTCACGAGCGGGTCGAACGTCCAGTGGATCTCGTGCACGCCACGGCTCAGCGCCCAGGACCGCTGGTGCAGTTTCATGGCGAACCCGACACCGCGATGGGTCAGGCCCGCGGTGACCCCGGCGACATGGCTGTGCAGCACCACGTTGCCGCCTGTCATGCCGAGGAACCCGAAGCACGCACCGACGAGCGTGTCCCCGTCGAAGGCACCGGTTACGTAGTTGCCCGCCTTGGTCATCGCCCGCAGCAGTTCCGTTGTCGCCGGTGGATTCGACGGAGCCGGGCGCCAGATATCGGTGTACAGGCGGCAGACGCTGTCCAGGTCGGCGATCTCGGTGAGCTCGCGGACAGCCACGCCCGCTGCCGTCGCGGCGGCGTCACTGTCGAACGGATCGGTCACGCCGCAATCCCCACCTTCGGGGTCGCACGCGCGTCGTGGTGCACGTACCGCGCGCCGGTGTCCAGCGTGTAGAACGTGACAGGAACCCACACGCCCCGCGCCGGATCCCTGACCAGGAACTCGTCCTCGGTGACCGGGACCATCGTGAACTCCTTCTCGATCTCCGCGACCATCTCGGCGAGCGCCCCGGTCGCAGTGACCCGCAACCGCAGGCCGTCGGCGTCGGTGAACACCTCCAACCGCTCACCGGCTCGTTCGTACACGCCGACATGGCGCTCCAGGTCGACGGTCACCGGCTCGGCGGGTGGCCGGAGCGAACCGGGCATGGCCACCCCGGCCAGTTCGGCGAAGACCTCCCGGAACAGGTCCTCGTACAGGGCTCGGGTCGTGCCGCCGTTGGTCAGCAGGGTGACCGCGAGGCCCGCTGACGGCAGCACCCGCAGGAACGCCGACTGGCCGATGGTGTTGCCGTCGTGCCCGATCAGCCGGTGGGAATCCCAGTCACAGCGGAACCAGCCCAGGCCCCACGACTCGGCGAGCGTTTTCGTGTCCGGCAGGTCCGTCTGCCAGGCGGCCATCGCCTCGACGCTGCGCTCGCTGAGCACGCGGGACCCGTCCGGTGCCAGGCCGCCGGTCAGGTGCATGCGGGCGAAACCGAGCACGTCCGCGGCGGTGGAGGTGATCGTCCCGGCCGGACCGGCCGACCGCGGCAGCGCCCAGACCGGCGCCCTGACCGGGTCACCGCCGTGGGACACGTGACCGACAGCGGTGCGGAACAGCAGCGCTTCCTCGGGAAGCGTGACCGTGTGGCTGAGACCGAGCCGGGTGAACAGGCGCTCGCGGATCGCGGCGTCCCAGGTCGTGCCGGTCAGCCGCTCGACCACCAGGCCTGCGAGCGAGTACCCGGAGTTGCAGTACGACCAGGTGGCGCCGAGCGGATGGTTCTGCGCCTCGTTTGCCAGCGCTGCAACGTACTTGGCCAGGCAGTCGTCGCCACGGCCGGTGTCGGTCAAGACGTCGCCGTCGATGCCGCTGGTGTGGGTGAGCAGGTGGCGCATGGTGACCCGGCTGGTCGCGGCCAGGTCGGCCAGTGCCAGCTCGGGCAGCACCTCGGCGACCGGCGCGTCCAGGTCGATCAGGCCCTCGTCGACCAGCTGCATGACCACGGACGCGGTCCAGACCTTCGAGACCGAGCCGATCTGGAACAGCGAGTCGGTGGTGGTCGGTACGCCGGTGTCCTTGTTCAGCACCCCGGTCGCGGCCTCGACCAGTTCGTCCTCGCGCCCAGGGCGTAACCGCAGGATGCCGAGCGCCGCGCCGGGGACGCCGTGCCGCCTGGCCAGCACGTCCAGCCTGCGCTGCCAGTGTGCTGCGTCGACGCGGGGACGGCGTGGCTCGCTGGTGTGCTCCTCCAGCCAGGCCACCACACGCCGGTTGTAGTCGATCCGGTGCGACGGCCTGCCATCGATGATGAACGTGTGTGACGCGTCCGGGTAGAGCACGAGCTGGGTCGGCACGCCGAGGCTCCGCAGAGCCGTGTGCCACTGCTGCGCCTGGCCGACCGGGTACGTCATGTCGGCCGTGCCGTGCACGATCAGCGTGGGCGTGCGGACGTTGTCCACACGCGACAGTGGGGACATGGTGTCGTGGCGGCGCCCGGTCCATGGACCGGCCACGCCACCGGCCACCGCGGCGGCGAACCGGTCGTCGCGGCTGGTGAGGTAGCAGGTCATGTAGCCGCCGTAGCTGTAGCCCGCGACGGCCAGCCGCTGCGGATCCGCGATGCCCCTGGCCACAAGGTCGTCAACGGGTTCGAGAAAGTCCTTGGCGTCCGCCTCGCTCCAGTGGCCGAGCGCGGCCCGCAGGAACCGCTCGTCGTAACCGTCGCTGCCGCGCGGGTTGAGTAGCAGGACCGTCCAGCCGTTCGCGGCGAGCTCCTGGTGGTAGAGGTGCACCTCGTCGGCCGCGCCGTTCCAGGCGCTGTGCGGTCCACCGTGGACATCCACCAGCAGCGGGCCATGCCCTTCCGCAGCAGGATCACGGACGAGCCAGCCGTGTACGACCGTGCCGTCGGAGATGGTGAACTCGACTTCGGCGCGGCGGAACACCTCGATGTTACTGTGTCCAGTGTGGACGGTTTCGGTGCCTGACGCGAGGTTCACCGTGACGATCTCAGCGAAGGAATCCGGCGTCGTGAGCGCCACGGCCACCGTGCCGCCGGACACGGACACCCCGCTCACCACACGGCCCGCGCCCGCGACCACGGGGCTGGGCGTGCCACCGTCAACGGGCACCGAGTACAGGTGGGTGCAGCCGCGGTCACGGACGCAGAAGTACACGGTGCTGCCGTCGTCGGACAGTTGCGGCAGCGCGCCCGGACCACCCGGCGTCACGTTGCGGTCCAAGGGCTCCGCGAGATTCACGGACGGCCCGCCAGCCAGCGGGATCCGCCACAGCCCGGCGTGCCCTACCTCG
Organism: Kibdelosporangium sp. MJ126-NF4; assembly: GCF_000826545.1. Next base: position 252,841 of record NZ_CDME01000010.1, read on the forward strand.
ACGGTGGGCGATCCCACCACCAGCAGCGCGGTTCCGTCCGTCGTCCACACGATCGGACCGGCGATGCCCTCCCGTAGCCCGGCGATCCGCGGTTTGGCGTAGGGGGCGTTGACGTCCACGACGTGCACGGGGGAGCGGAGCGTCAGGTCGGCGTCCGGTGCGGTGGCCGCGGCGAACGCGAGCGTGGTGGAGTCCGGCGACCACGACGGGCGGCCCGCGTGCCAGTCACCGCTGGTCACCTGGCGGGTCTGGCCGGTCGTCACGTCGAGCACGTACAAATGCCGCCGGACTCCTCGTAGCAGGCCGACGCCGTCAACCTGGTAGTCCAGCCGGTCGATCACGATCGGGGCCGTGTCGCCACCAGGTCCCGGTGTCGCTGCGGTGAACGCGATCCTCGTGCCGTCCGGGCTCCACACCGGCTCTCCGGCGCCCAGCGGCAGCGTGGTCGATCGCGTGGCTTCGCCGCCGTCGATGGGCAGCAGCCAGAGCTGGGACGGGCCGTCCTCGGCGCGCAGGAACGCCACTTTCGTCCCGTCCGGTGACCAGGCCGGTGCCGTGTCCTCCCGGCCGTGGGTCAGCCGCCTCGGCTGCCCGGACTGGGTGCCGACCAGCCAGATCGCGTGGTCGTCGCGGTCGGCCTCGGTGTCTGTGGTGCGCAGCACGTAGAGGCATCGGTCACCGTCAGGCTCCAGAGCGGGCTGGCTCGGCACGGCGAATGTGGTCACATCGTCGGCGCGTTGGTGTCGGCTCACCCTGGCAAGCCTGCCCGAAGTGCGACACGCGAGAAGCGCGCCCATCCAATTCTTGAATGATTCCAGAAAACAGGGCACAATCTCAGCGTGCCCACGACTTCGGACTTCGAGCGACTGTTGCGCGACGCTGCGTTGCGTGTGACACGCCCTCGGGTGGCCGTGCTGTCCGCGGTGCACACACACCCACACGCCGACACCGATTCGATCATAGGTGTCGTGCGTGCCGAGCTCGGTGGCGTATCCCACCAGGCTGTTTACGATGTGCTGCGCGCGCTGACTACCGCGGGTCTGCTCCGGCGCATCGAGCCACCGGGCTCTGTCGCACGTTACGAGGCACGGGTGGGGGACAACCACCATCACGTCGTCTGCCGGTCCTGCGGCGCCATCGCCGATGTCGACTGCGCCGTGGGACCCGCGCCCTGCCTGACTGCCTCCGACGCCCACGGTTTCGTCATCGACGAGGCCGAGGTCGTCTACCGGGGCCTGTGCCCGGACTGCCTGACCGCACCCAGTTCCTGAACATCTGGAAGGATTCCCGTGTCTGACAAGCCAGACGCCAAAGTCGGCGAGATGAACGTCCCCGAGGCGGGCGGGTGCCCGGTGAGCACCGGGCGTTTCAGCCACCCCACCGAGGGTGGCAGCAACCAGGACTGGTGGCCGAACCGGCTCAACCTGGCGATCCTGCGCAAGCACGCCACCGCGTCCAACCCGATGGACTCGGGCTTCGACTACGCGGCCGCCTTCGGCACCCTCGACCTCGACGCGCTCGCGCAGGACGTCGACGCGGTGCTGACCAGCTCACAGGAGTGGTGGCCTGCCGACTTCGGCCACTACGGCCCGTTCATGATCCGGATGGCGTGGCACAGCGCGGGCACGTACCGCGTGGAGGACGGCCGCGGCGGCGCCGGTGCCGGCATGCAGCGGTTCGCCCCGCTCAACAGCTGGCCGGACAACGGAAACCTGGACAAGGCGCGCAGGCTGCTCTGGCCGGTCAAGCAGAAGTACGGCACCAAGATCTCCTGGGCCGACCTGATGATCTTCGCGGGCAACCGCGCGCTGGAGACCATGGGCTTCGAGACCTTCGGCTTCGCCGGTGGCCGCGCCGACGTCTGGGAGCCGGACGAGGACGTCTACTGGGGCCCGGAGCGCACCTGGCTCGGCGACGAGCGCTACACCGGTGACCGGCAGCTGGAAGGCCCGCTCGCGGCCGTCCAGATGGGGCTGATCTACGTCAACCCCGAAGGCCCGAACGGCAACCCGGACCCGCTCGCCGCGGCCCGCGACATCCGTGAGACGTTCGGCCGGATGGCCATGAACGACGAGGAGACCGTCGCGCTGATCGCCGGTGGCCACTCCTTCGGCAAGACCCACGGCGCGGCCGACCCCGACCAGTACGTCGGTCCTGAGCCCGAGGGCGCCCCGATCGAGGAGCAGGGCCTCGGCTGGCGCAACGGCTTCGGCTCCGGCAAGGGCGCCGACGCGATCACCAGCGGCCTCGAGGTCATCTGGACGCCGACCCCGACGCAGTGGAGCAACTGGTTCTTCCACAACCTCTTCGAGTACGAGTGGGAGCTGACCAAGAGCCCGGCAGGCGCCCACCAGTGGACGCCGAAGAGCGGCAAGGCCCGCAACACCGTGCCGCACCCGGAGACGGGCAAGCTCAACCAGACGCCCAGCATGCTCACCACCGACCTCGCGCTGCGCGTCGACCCGGTCTACGAGCAGATCTCCCGCCGGTTCTACGAGAACCCGGACGCGTTCGCCGACGCGTTCGCCCGCGCCTGGTTCAAGCTGACCCACCGCGACATGGGCCCGATCCAGCGCTACCTCGGCCCGTTGGTGCCGCAGGAGGAGCTGATCTGGCAGGACCGCGTCCCCGCCGTCGACCACGCGCTGGTCGACGACAAGGACGTGGCCGACCTCAAGGCCAAGATCCTCGACTCGGGTCTGTCGGTGTCCGAGCTGGTGTCCACCGCATGGGCCTCGGCGTCGACGTTCCGCGGCAGCGACAAGCGCGGTGGCGCCAACGGTGCCCGCATCCGTCTTGAGCCGCAGCGCGGCTGGGAGGTCAACGAGCCCGACGAGCTCGCCCGGGTGCTGACCGTGCTCGAAGGCGTTCAGGAGTCCTTCAACAGCGCCCAGTCCGGCGGCAAGAAGGTCTCGCTCGCCGACCTGATCGTCCTCGGTGGCGCCGCCGCCGTGGAGAAGGCCGCGAAGGCCGCCGGGCACGACGTCACGATGCCGTTCACGCCCGGCCGCACCGACGCCTCGCAGGACCAGACCGACGCGGAGTCCTTCGCGCCGTTGGAGCCGACCTCGGACGGTTTCCGCAACTACCGCGGCAAGGGCAACCGGCTGCCGTCGGAGTACGCGCTGATCGACCGGGCGAACCTGCTGACGCTGACCGCGCCGGAGACGACCGTGCTCGTCGGTGGTCTGCGTGTGCTGGGTGCCAACCACCAGCAGGCCAAGCACGGCGTGTTCACCCAGACGCCGGAGACGTTGACGAACGACTTCTTCGTCAACCTGCTCGACATGGGCACGGCGTGGACGCCCACGTCCGAGGACGCGGAGACCTTCGAGGGCCGCGACCGCGCTACCGGCGAGGTCAAGTGGACCGGCAGCCGGGTCGACCTGATCTTCGGCTCGAACTCCGAACTGCGCGCCGTCGCCGAGGTGTACGCCAGCGGCGACGCCAAGGAGAAGTTCGTGCGCGACTTCGTGTCGGCCTGGGCCAAGGTGATGGACCTGGACCGCTACGACGTGGCGTGACCAGGACAGCGTGATCAGTACCTGATCGATGCCCCGGGCCGTGCGCCCGGGGCATCGCTCGTCTCAGCCGACGCGCAGGTCGTCGATTGCCCAGTACCAGTTGTTGTTCGCGTTGTAGTAGCGGAACTTCACGACCATCGAGGTCGCGCCCGCCGGTACGGTCACCGGCAGCGCCTCGACCTTGGCTCGCGCGTCGGCGGAGTAGCGCTTGACGAGCTGGTCGGCGCCGCCGTTGAACGACACCGACACGTCACCGATCTGCGAACCCTCCTGCAGGTAGTGCGTCACGTAGTTGATCGAGACGGTCGAGCCTGCGGTGACGCGGTAGGTGGGGGAGACCATCGTGGAGTCAAAGCTCGTACCGCCCGACTTGTCGGCGAACTCGTCCGAGTCGGCGACCGCGAACACGCCACGGGTGCGCATCGCGTTCTCGCGTTCCTGGCTCGCCTGCGCGCGCGTCCAGAACTCGTCCGTCGTGAACGACCAGCCCCGCCACTCCGTCACGCCACCGGACGGCATCTTGCTGCGGTCAACCGACCAGCCCGACGGCGCCGTGTGCGTCCAGCCCTTGACTGTGGCGGGAATACCGGTCTCGTCGACCCGTGTGGACAGTGAGCCGTACAGGCTGTCGAACGCGTCCGTGGCGCGCACGGAAACCGGCTTGCTGTCGAGCTTCCACGCCGGGTCCGTGGCGACTCCCAAGTGGTTGAACACGGTCGCGGACACGTCGGCGAGCCGGGTGTCGATCGGCCGCGCGCCCGCCGCGATCCCCGAACCCTGCGCCAGCACGAACGTGCGCCGCTCATCGCTGACGCCACAGCCGCCGTGTCCACCGCCCGGGTTGGTGTGGCCGTGGTCGGTGGTGACTACGACGAGCCAGTCCTCGCCAGGGTAGGTCGGCCGGGCCTTGATCGCGCCGAGCAACTGGCCGAGTTGGGCGTCCTGCTTCTCGATCGCAGCGGTGTAGGCAGAGCCTGTGCCGCTGGCGTGCGCGACCACGTCGGTGTTGCCGAGGTACACGAAGGACGCGTCCGGGTTGCCGTCGCGCAGGTTGCGCACGGTGTCCGCGGTGATCTTTTCGTCCGCCGCCACGTACCCGCCGTTGTCGCCGTCATAGGTGACGCGCGTGTCGATGGACGTCGAGAACGTGCCCTGGCTGTGCAGCACGGCCCAGTCGACCGCCGAGTAGGTGCGGTACGCCGGGTTCACGCGCTCCAGCCGAGTCAGGAAGTCCGGGTAGGTGGCGTACTGCTTGCCCGCGAAGCTGTTGTCCTTCACGCCGTGCTTGTCCGGCCACACACCGGTCGCGATCGTCGACCAGCCGGGGCCGCTGGAGGACGCGGCCACCGACGGGCAGTACAGCAGGCTCTCGCCGAGCGTGCCGCCCGCCGCGAGTGCGTCCAGGTTGGGCGCGTTCGCCGACACCACCTTGGCCCAGTTCAGCCCGTCCATTCCGACCACGAGCACTTTCTTCGTCGGTGCCGCCATGGCGGTGTACGGGGTGGTGAGTAAAGCGGCGGCGACAACGCCGGACAACGCGAGCGAGAACATACGCATGGTCTCTCCCTCTGAGCTGACGGATGAGGACTGCTGTCCCAGAGAAACCACTTAGCGTGAACGTGTCGATGCTGTCGAGTGGCGAGGTCGTGCCGATCACCTGAACTCAGGCGGCGACGGTCTCGGCGCGCAGGATCCGCCAGCAGAGATAGGCACAAAGACCCATTGCGGGCGTGTTCAGCAGTGTGCTGGCGATCCCCAGCACGACCACCTCACCGGCCAGGTACAACGGTAGCTGCACCGCCGTGGCGACGGCGAACTTCACCAGGAACACAGCGGAGCACAGCTGGTATCGCCGCAGCCGGACACGGTCGCTGCGCCAGGTACCGCGTTCCCCGCGCACAGCGCCGACCGCCAGCCCGACCACGGGCCATCGCACCAGCATGGACACCAGCACCGCCGTTCCCGCTCCGAGGCCCATCAGCACGCCGATCAGGTAGAAGTCCACTCCTTGGCCGGTGCTCCCGGCCAGCAGTGCGGACACGCCGACCATGACGAGCCCGACCGACGCCTGCCAGTACTTCCCGTCGGTGCACACCCGGATCACTGCGACGACCAGCACACCGCCGACGGCGACCAGCGCCGAGACCAGCACCTGCTCGGTGAGCAGGTACGTGATCACGAACAACGCGCGTGACGCGATGCCTTCGGCGACCGTGCGCCAACCGCCCAACGCACTGAACAGAGACAGTGTTTTGCTTGTCAGTGCGGCGAAGTTCATGCCGCACCCACAGACTGCGGGAAGTTGTCTTGACGCATCGCGGACTCGTAGCCGCCGATCGCGTCCGGACCGCCGTGGACCAGGGCGTCACACAGGCGGTGCGCGTCCTGCAGTGCCAGGTTTCCGCCGAAGCCCGGTGCCAGGTGGATCGCGTCGCCGATGAGGGTGACCGGACTGGCGGACCACGGCGGCATCGGTGGGATCACGCCGATCCGGAGCGCGACCGTGACATCCGGCCACGCCTTGGCGACGACCAGACGCAACGACGGGTGCAGGTCGGCTGCCAGCTGTGTGGCTGGAGTGTCGGCCTGGTCCTGTGTGACGCGAATCGCCCACATCACGTAGTCCTCGGACTCGTCGACGACGGGGGAGCGCAGTGTGGGCAGCCACCGATCCCGTGCGGTGACCGGGTGTTGGCTGAACCGCAGGATGCCCAACGCCATGGTCATGTCGTGCATCCGCGCACTGGCAGGGCAATGACCGAGCAACTCGGGCAGCCCGGTGTCTTCGACCGCGCGCAGCGGAGTCGCGCCCATCAGCATGCGCCGCCCGGTGTCGACCACCTGGATGTGCGGCAGGTACTGGCAGCGGACCGCCGACCCGATGCCGTCCGCGCCGACCAGCACGTCACCGGTGTCCGTGCTGCCGTCGGCGAACCACGCCCGGACGCTGCCGTCGTCGCGTTGCTCGAACCGCGTGAACTCGGCTCCGAACCGGACGACGCCTTCCAGGCCGGTCAGCAGCACCGCTCGCAGCAGCGGCCGGTGCACCTGTCTGCCCGGTCGGGCCTGGTCCGCCCCGGTCGCCGCGACCAGGTGCCCATCTACTTCGGACAGCGACCACGTCCGGTCGCGTGGCCCGCCCGTGGTGGCCTCGACCATGGCCGCGTGTCCCGGCGGCAGGCACGCGCGCAGCGCGGTGAACGCCCGGTCGTCGAAATGCAGGCTGACGCCCTGTGGCCGTCCGCGCGCCTGGTCCCGCTCGTGCACCACGACGTCGATCCCCGCCCGGCGTAAGCCGTGCGCCAGCGTCAGTCCGCCGAGTCCCGCGCCGATCACCATCACTCGCATGCTGGCCACCCCTATTCTTCATCGCCTGGTGAAGTTCACCGTAGCGCGGGTTCGGCGTGAAACTCCACCGGCTGATGAAGAAATCTCCGATAGACTCACCTCGTCATGGCAGAGCACGGATCCCCCGGCCGCCCGGGCCGCTGGCGGTCAGGCGCGGAGAGCAAACAGCGGATACTGGACACCGCGCGGTCGCTGTTCGGCCAGCACGGCTACGGCGGCACGACCGTGCGCGCGGTGGCCGCGCAGGCAGGCGTCGACCCGGCGATGGTGTTCTACTTCTTCGGTACCAAGCAGGGCTTGTTCGCCGCCGCCGTCGACATGTCCGCTGACGTCCTGCCCGCCATTGACGACGTCTTCGCCAACGGCCTCGACGGCATCGGCGAACGCGTCGTCCGCACGCTGATCGAGAACATGGACAAGTCCGAGCGAGTGCCACTGGCGACGCTCACCCGCTCGGCGCCCACCCACGGCGAGTCCCAGAAACTGCTGCGGGAGTACATCGACAAGGAGTTCAGCGGCAGACTGATGGCACTGCTCGACGTCCCGGACGCCGCCATGCGGGTCGGAATGGTCAACGTGCAACTGCTCGGTATAGCCGTGGCCCGCTACGTCATCCGGATAGAGCCGATCGCCTCGGCGTCCCCTGACGAGTTGGTGGCCCGCTTCGGAATGCTGGTGAACCACTGCCTTGTCGGTCCTGGCATCGTGTGTTAATAGCGAAAAGAAGCAAGGAAGAGAAAAGAAGAAGAAACCAAGGGGTAAGCCAGCTGGAAAAGGTGAACTGGCTGGTTCGTAACCAACGCAGGGTAACCAGCGCTGGTTGTCGGGGCCCCTGGCTGGGAGTTGCGCTCCAACGTAACCAACAGCGCTGACGTAATCAGAGGTAATCCGTTCAAGCCGGGCACGGCGGTGGGTGGCCCACTGGTGAGTGGAGCGTGGCTCACCATCCACATCCCGCAGCGGCGGGTTAGAACGGCGGGACGTCGTGGGCCTGGGGCTTGGTGACGACGGTTTGCTTGCTGGGGGTGGTGAAGATGAGGGTGCCGGGTTTGGGGTGTTCGAGTTGCCAGTTGGTGCGTTGCCGCATGAGGTTGTGGCGTTTGCAGAACATGGCCAGGTTCCCCACGCTGGTCACCCCACCGTGGCTGTGGGGCTGGGAATGATCGGTCTCGCACCACTGTGCCGGAACCGCACAGCCAGGCTGACGACAAGTCCAATCCCGCAGCTGAAGGTGTCGTCGCAAGCTGGGTGAGGCGAACCGGTTCCGGCTGACCTCTAGCACCTGTCCGGTCGGGTCGGTGATGACTCGTCGCCAGGTGGCGTGCTGGGCGAGTTCCCGGGCGTATTCCGCCGTGATCGGCCCATAGCCACTGATCTCCCCAGGCTCCCGGTTGAGTCCCATCAGGGTGGTCATCGGTGCCAGTACATGCACCGCCGCCGCAGGACGATCCACTGTCCTCCTGAAGGTGACCAGGTCCATGAACACATCCGCCCGCGCCTGCGCCCGACTCCGCCCCGGCCTGGAGCTGAGCTTGGCCAACAGATCCAGTTGGAAGTAGGCCTGTTCGGCTTCGTGTGGTTGCAGGGTGATGGTGATGGCGGAGGTGCCGTCGGGTTTGTGCCACTTGACGGCATCCCGCCCGGCCTTCTTCACCTGGCGCCGTTCTTCCTCGCCGTCGGGGTCGGCCCAGATCAGTTCGCGGCGGATGGCGTGTTTGAACCGGGTCAGGTTCTCGCACGTCCCGCCGTCCAGGACTCGTTTCTCCACCGTGAGTGCCTGGTCCTCGTCCAGGCCGAGGGTGTAGTCGTGCATGGCCTTGGCCCGCATCACATCCACCTCACCCTCCGCCATCGCCTCGACCGTGGCGGGCAGCCTGGTCACCAAGGTCTGCGCTTGAGACAGCTGCTTGCCGGTGGTGACCGGGCTCAGACAGAGTTCGATCGCGAGGTCTTCCGCCGCGCCGTCACCCACCTCGATCCCCGACCGCTGCGGTGGGTGCAGTTCCGCGAAACGCGCCAAACCCCGGATCAACTCCGCATCGACAACATTCCGTTGTCGATAACGGTCGGCGATGTAGTTGCGGGTTTGTTCGCGGTCCATCTGCGACACCGGAATATCCGGCGGCGCCTGACGTTCATGGAATGCCACAGCAAGCTGTTCGAACATGTGTCCATTTTATCGAAGAAACACAGCTACCGCTGTACTCTTTCGGGTGAATCGCCCAAGTAGCGCTGTGGGATGTGGATGGTGAGTCACGCTCCGCCCACCAATGGGCCACCCGCCGCCGTGCCCAGTTTGAACGGATTACTTCTGATTGCGTCAGCGCTGTTGGTTACGTTGAAGCGCAACTCCCAGCCGGGGTCCCGACAACCAGCGCTGGTTCAATACCACTAAGTTAAGGTTGTCGCCCGGATGCGGATGGTAGGCGGCCCATCATGTCGAGTTCCGTGCTGATGCTGTTTCTTGACGGTATAGGAGTTGTGTCGCCATCGTTTAACGACTCGTGGATTGCTCCGGTGCCGTCGAGTACGGGTGCGACGTTCGTTGATTTCGGCGAAGGTTTCCCTTAGCGCTCTCCCGCGCTGTTTAGGGGGAAAAGTCCGCCTGTCCAGTGATATGGCGGCGAATGACTCGGAGAGATCGCATGAACGACAGACGGTCGGGATCTTCTCCGATCTCGTCTGCGGCATTACACATCAGTCGGCGAATCCCGTAGTGAGTGAGCAGAAATGCCCATATCTCCTGGCGTACCATGTCCGGCGACTTGGAACGCAGTACCTTGGCCGGTCCTCGCTGGTGCGTCTTGAGCTCGTCAATGAAGCCTTCGCATTCCCATCGCTCATGGTAAGCGGCTGCGAGTTGTTCGGCGGTCGCATCGGCAGGATCCAGGATGGACGTGATCACACAGATGATCTCATCCGATCCGCTTCCTTCTCGATTCGGAACATCGTATTCAACGACCCGGACTAGGTACACTTCCGAGTCGTCAATGTCGCCATCGTCTCGTGCGCGTCGAATCAGCTCTTCATACCGCCGACCCCGAATATTCCTCGGACATACAACGGACAGGTATGAGCCGTCGGGAAGCCAGCGCAGAATGGGTAGTTTCACATTCGCGGTGACCCTCCACAGCAGGTCAGCACCCGTAGCAAGGAATTTACCCCACAAGTCGAGGCTGTAGAAATTCCGGTCAGCCGTGATCAGCATATCCGACTCAGCCCTGGACAGAATCTGCCTGGCCAGCGCCCTCTCATCCCCGTTACACGGCCCCATGGCAGCACCGACGACGGCATGCGATCCACATTCCGTCAGCGCCACCAACTGCACCTGAGGGAACGCACTAGCCTTCGTGCCGTTGGTCCTACGACCGAATTCCTCGACGTTATCATCTGTGTCCGGGATGTCCAGCATGAACCCATCGATCGCCATGAGCCGCCGAAAGCCCAGCCACGCGCCCTTCGTGCCACGCCGCGCCACAGGAACCGCCGTTCTCTCAAACAACAGGCGCAACGGTTCGGCCCCAACCTTTGTCGAGCCTGCGTAATCGCAGAAGTCGACGGGACTTTCCAGCTACCCTGCCACGAGCCCATCGATTTCAACGACCCAACGAGCTTACGCATCACCTCTTCGTAGTCGTCATCGAAGAACAAGCACATCGCCTGACAAAAACGCACCACCACATGCGCCGGAAGCAAACGAGTTCGCTGCTCGCGACACCCAGTCTCCGTGAGCACATCCTCGATAACATCACGAGGAAACACTTCAGCGAGAACGCCCAAAGAAATACGATCTGTCAACCGAACGGCCACTGAATCGTCGCCGCGCACTTTCACTTGCCCAACCCGAGCCACCGGGAAACACTACCACATTTTGACCTTAACTTAGTGGTATTGAGCGCTGGTTGCCCTGTGTTGGTTACGTACCAGCAAGTTCTACTCTTCAGCCTGGTTGGGGGACTTGGTCTTTTTTCTCTGTCTTGGCTTGCAGTCTGGCCATCGTTTTGCCTCTGGCATTGTTAGGTTGAACTGGTCGAGTATGCGCGCGCTTATGTGCGTTACGATGTCGTCGATCGTTTCTGGCTTGGTGTAGAAAGCGGGTACTGGGGCTGCCATTATGACGCCCATCTTTGCCAGTGCTAGCATGTTTTCGAGGTGGATTTCGGAGAGTGGTAGTTCTCTTGGTACCAGTACCAGTTTTCGTCTCTCCTTGAGTGTTACGTCCGCTGCGCGTGGGATGAGGCCGTCTCCGTATCCTGCGCGGATTGCTCCCAGTGTTTTCATGCTGCATGGGGCTATGATCATGCCGTCGGTTCGGAATGATCCGCTGGCGATTGCTGCCGAGTGGTCACCGTGTCCGTGTACGTGGTCCGCCAGTGCGTATACGTCTGCTGCGCTTAGTCCGGTCTCCAGTTCCAGTGTTGCTCTTCCCCAGCGGCTCAGCACCAGGTGGGTTTCCACGTCCAGGTCTCGCAGTGCCGCGAGGATGCGGATGCCGATGATTGATCCGGTTGCTCCGGTGATGGCTACGACCAGTCTCATGACGCCAGTCCCGCGAAGCTTCGGACTACCTGGTCCTGCAGGGCGAATGGCACGGTTGCGTCGATGTAGCTTCGTCCGGCGCTGCCGTCGCTGCCTCGCGCTCCTGTCCATTCCGCGCCTTGCGACGGGTCCATGCCCAGTGGTCTGAATCCCGCGAACGTCGTGCAGTCGGTGCCCAGGTTTGCTCGGGTGGTGACTGCCCAGAGGACGTCCTCTGTTGAGGTTATGTCCACGTCCGCGTCGGTGAACACGATCAGCTTCACGAACATGTGCCGGTCGAAGATCCGCCGTGCTATTCCGCCGAGTCGGGTGTCGTCGGCCGCACAGACCTTGCGGACCGCCACCACCAGCAGCAACATCCCGCCGCCCGCTGGGGAGTAGTGCACGTCCGCGATCATCTGCCAGCCTGCGCCGTCGCTGGTCAGGGCTACTGACACGGCACCGGACAGGCCGAGGATCACCGACTGCTCGCGGCCGGGGCCGATCACCGCCTGGAACCGCGGTGAGCGGCGGGTGGTCACCGCTGTGACCGTGATGATCGGCAGGTCACTGCGTGCCGCTCCGTCGTAGCCGAGGAACTCCGGCAGGGAGATGTCCGGCGGGCCGTTCAGGGACTCGTCTGCCACCGTCCCGTCGAGGTAGCCCTCCAGGACGATCTCCGACTCGGCCAGCACTCCGACCGGTTGGCTCACTCCTGTTGCCACGCTTACCGGCGCGCTGGCCATCGCCCCGGCGAGTTCGAGTTTGCCTGCTCCGTGTGGCAGGACCGACGAGCTCAGCGCCGATGCCAGCACGGCGGCGGGTGGGGCGCCGATGTTCACCGACACCGGCAGCCTTCGGCCGGTGATCAGCGCGGCCTCGTGCATTCTGCGCAGTGCCCGCCCGGGAACCATCCAGATCGCGAGCTTGTCGGGTCCCAGGACGAGCATCCGGTGCACGGACAACGCGCTTTCGTCCGCGCCGGGCACACCGGCTTGTACCAGTCCCATGGTCAGGTACGGCCCTGCGTCGCGTGGGGTCGCGCGCAGCGCGGGCAGCCGGGTCAGGTCGACTCGTGCGTAGATTCGTTGCCTGCACGGCGGATTCGCTGCGATGACCGGTGGGATCGCCGCGTCGAGCATGGCGTCGGCGTCCGCGCGGGTGGTGATCCTCGGCAGGCCCGGCAGCCATGACCGCACGCGCTCCGCGCAGCCGTAGAGGCCCAGCAGTACTGGGATGGTTCGTTCGTTGACGCGGTAGCTGACTACGGATTCTGTTCGTGCCAGTGAGTTTGCTGGGATTCCGGCGTATCGGGTGGCGAAGTCGGCGGCTACGTCCTCGGCCGGGATGGGCTCCGTCGGCTCGTGCCACTGCTCCGGGGTGTTGCGGCGGACCCAGTCGACCGCGCCCCGCACCGACAGGCCCGGGTTGGCCTGCTTCACCGCAGGGCCCCGAACCAGGCGCCCGCGCTGGTGGCGCGCAGCAGGGTGGTGCCGACCAGCAGTCCGGCGTACCCGGCGGCGAGCAGGTCGGAAGCCTGCTCCGGTGTGTCGATCCCGCTCGCGCTGACCGGGCACGGCGTTCCTGTCGCCCGCACCGCGGGCAGCAGGCGCAGGCTGCGGCCGAGATCACCGTCGTCCTGTTCCCGCTGCTGGATGTTCTTGTTGTTCACCGCGATCACGCAGTCCTGTGGGTGTGGCACAGCGTCGATCTCCTCCTCGTCGGTGATCTCGACGAACGGTGTGAGGCCCAGTGACAGCGCCTGAGTGGACAACCGGCGCAGCGACGACGCCGTCAGCAGCCGCGCGGTCAGCAACACCGCCGACGCGCCGAGGGACCGTGCCGTTTCGAGTTGCTTCTCTCGGATGATGAAGTCCTTCTGCAGCACGGGAAGTCCGGTCACCGCCGCCACGGTGCGCAGCAGGTCGACCGTGCCGCCGAACCAGTGGCCGGTCACCACGGACAGGCAGGCCGCGCCCGCCGCGCTGTACTCCAGCGCGACGGACTCGGGCGACCGTCCGCGCAGCAGGTCGTCGCCGTCGCCGGTGCGCGGTTTGACCTCGGCGATCACCGGCGTTCTCGCGTTGAGCAGAGCGTTGACGAAACTTGTCACAGGCCTTCCCCCACCGTCCACTTGCGTCTGATCTCCGCGACCCGTGCCGCGTCGATGTGCCCGGTGGCGTCCCTGGTCGCGGAGTCCACGTCGATGCCGAAGAACCGGGGATGTCCGGTCAGCTCCAGGTAGCGCGCCGAGTTGTCGGCGGACAGGCCGCCCGCGAGCATCACCGGGCGGACCACGCTGTCGGTGATCCGCCCGGCCACACCGGGATCCACGGTCTGGGCAGTGCTGCCGATCCGCCCGTCCGCGGCGAGCACGTCGAGTAGGAAGACGTCCACACCGGCCCGTTCGTAGGACCGGATGAGATCCTGTTCGACGCACTGCCCCTCGCGGATGTGCAGCACCTTCACCACAGTCACGTCCGGCCGGGCGGCCTTGAGCGACCGCACGGTCCCCGGCTGCTGGTAGCCGTGCAACTGCACCCAGGTGATCCCGGCCTTGCCCGCCACCGTGGCGATCTTGTCCACAGTGGATGCCAGGGTGACCAGGATCGGTTGCGTGCCCGTCGCGCGGGCCACGGCGGCGAGGCCGGTCAGTTCGCCCTCGTCCAGTTCGGCGCGGCCCCGTGGGACTCCATGCCAGAGTCCCACGAAGTCCGCGCCCGCATGTGCCAACGCCATGACCTCGTCGGTCCGCGTGGCACCGCAGATCTTCATCCGCATGGCTCAGGCGTCGACCAGTGCGGGCAGCTTCGCCAACGCCTCGCTGAGCGCCGCCGGGTCGAGCGCCTCGTCGCGCAGCGCGCCTGACAGGTACGCCTCGTACGCGCCGAGGTCGAAGTGGCCGTGGCCGGACAGTCCGAAGAGGATGGTCTTGCTGGTGTTCTCCTCACGGCACCTGATGGCCTCACGGACCGCGACCTCGATCGCGTGCGTCGACTCCGGCGCGGGCACGATGCCCTCGGACCGGGCGAACGTGATGCCCGACGCGAAGCAGTTCAACTGGTTGACCGCGGTCGCCTCGATCAGGTTCTGCTGGAGCGCCTCGCTGACCAGCGGCGCCATCCCGTGGTAGCGCAGGCCACCGGCGTGCACGGGCGGCGGCATGAACGAGTGGCCGAGGGTGTGCATCTTCAGCAACGGCGTCAGGCCCGCGGTGTCGCCGAAGTCGTACGCGAACTGGCCGCGTGTCATCGTCGGGCAGGACTCCGGCTCGGCCGCGATCACCCGCACGGCCTTGCCGCCCCGCAGCTGCTCGCCCAGGAACGGGAACGTCAGCCCGCCGAAGTTGCTGCCACCACCCGTGCACCCGATCACGATGTCCGGGTAGTCGTCGGCGAGGGCGAACTGCGCGATCGCCTCCTGACCGATCACGGTCTGGTGCAGCAGCACGTGGTTGAGCACGCTCCCGCCGCCGTAGTTGGTGCCCGCGTCGCCCGCGGCCACCTCGATCGCCTCGGAGGTCGCGATGCCGAGGCTGCCGGGGCAGTCCGGGTCCTTGGCCAGGATCGCCCGGCCCGCCGAGGTCTCCGTGCTGGGACTGGGCACGCACCGGGCGCCGTAGGTCTCCATCAGCATCCGGCGGTAGGGCTTCTGGTGGTAGCTCACCTTCACCATGTAGACGGTGACGTCCAGGCCGAACAACGCACCGGCCAGGGACAGCGACGAACCCCACTGCCCGGCGCCGGTCTCGGTCGCCAGACGGGTGATGCCCGCCTGCTTGTTGTAGTACGCCTGCGCGATCGCGGTGTTCGGCTTGTGGCTGCCCGCCGGGCTGCCGCCCTCGTACTTGTAGTAGATCCGGGCGGGCGTGTTCAGTGCGCGTTCCAGTCTGCGGGCGCGGAACAGCGGCGACGGCCGCCACTGTGCGTAGATCTGCCGCACCGGCTCCGGGATCTCGATCTCGGCTTCCCTGCTGAGCTCCTGCTCGGCGAGGACTTGCGGCATGATGCCGGTCAGGTCGTCGATGGTGACCTCGGCGCCGGTGCCCGGGTGCAGGTGCGGCGCGCCACCTGGCAGGTCCGCGGCGAGGTTGTACCAGGTGCGCGGGATGTCCTGTTCGCCGAGCGTGTACTTGATCTGGTCGATCATAACTCCTCTTTCTCTGATCATCGCAGCGCTTCGGCAATGAGCGAGCCCTTGGCGAACGTGTCCTCGGTCGCGAAGATCCGCGGGTGGGCTTCTCTCAGGCCGGTCAGCAGCAGGTCGTGCGGGAGGTCGGTGAACTCGCCGTGCGTGTGCAGGAACTCCATGTACCGCTGTCCGTTCAGGTCGAACGGGTGGTGCAGGCTGTCCGCGGTGCCGTCGAACTCCAGCGGGGCGATCCCGTACAGCTTGCAGAGCCTGCTGTTGAACACCGGGGTGGCCTTGACCCACTGGCCGTCGAGGTAGACCGAGACCAGGCAGTGGAACCGGAACACGTCCCCGCCGACAAGACGACGCAACCGTTGCGAGGCAAGGTGGTTGCGCACGTCGGTGAGCACCAGCCTGCTCGGCACACCGACGGCCCGCAGCGACGCGGCGTACAGCACGGACTTGTGCACGCACATTCCGGTGCCCCGGCGCAGGATCGCACTGGCGCGCAGGCCTTCTCTCGACAGGTCCGCGCCGTACACCTCGTACAGCACCTCATCGCGCACTGCCCGGTAGAGCGCGATTGCCTGCTGTTTGACGGGCGAGTCCTTGTCGACGACCCGCCGCACGAACTGCTGGATCGTGGGGGAGTCGTGGTCGAGGAACTCGGTGGGCAGCAGATCAGCGGTCATCGTTCTCGGTCTCCCAGTCCGAGCAGTGCGGCGACCCGGTTGCGCTGGATCTCCGACGTGCCCGAGTAGATCGTTCCCGCGACGGCGCCACGCAGGTCCTTCTCCAGTCCGTACTCGGCCATGTAGCCGTTGCCGCCGTGGATCTGCACGGCGGCAAGTGCCGACGCGAGGTTCTGCTCGCTGGCCACGAGCTTGGTGATGGCCATGTCCACCGCGACGTCCTCGCCGTTCGTGACGCGGACAGCCGTGTCGTACAGCCACTTCCGCGCGGTCTCGATGCCGATCTTCATGTCCGCGATCCGGTGTGACACGGCCTGGTAGCCGCCGATGGGTTTGCCGAACTGGACCCGGTCGCGGGCGTACTGGACGCACTGGTCGAGCCGGTGCTCCATCTCGCCGAGGCTGACCGCGAACGAGCAGAGCACCTCCCACTTCATCACGTGGTCGAACACCCGGAAACCACCGCCGGGCCTGCCGATCACGTTGCTCGCCGGTACCCGGCAGTCGTCGAAGTACAGCTCGCACAACGGCGATGTCCGCAGCCCCATCTTGGGAATCGGCTTCCCCTGGGTGAAACCTGGTGTGTCCCGTTCGACGAGGAAGGCCGTCGTCCCGAACGGACCTCCGGCGGGGTGGGTCTTGGCGTAGACGACGAACAGACCGGCGACCGGTCCGTTGCTGACGAACGTCTTGCTGCCGTTGAGGACGTAGTCGTCGCCGTCGCGGGTTGCCGTGGTGCGCATGTTCAACGCGTCGGACCCGCTGTCCGGCTCGCTGATAGCGTGCGCGCAGATCGGCTCGCCGTCACACACGAGCGGCAGGTAACGCTGCTTGAGCTCGTCCGAACCATAGCGCTGCAACGGGATCCCGACGCTCACGATGTGCGTCGACACCGAGAAGCCGAGGCCACCGTCACGGCAACCGCGGCCAAGGCCCTGCAACAGGTACATCGTGGTCGGCAGGTCCTGGCCGAGCCCGCCCCACTGTTCGTCGAACGGCAGCCGCAACAGGCCGCTGTCCTGCACCAGCTTCCACTTGTCGTGCGAAAACGCCCCCGTGGCGTCCCGCTCGACGTGGTCCGTGCTGAGCGCCTCGCACCACGAGGCCAGCCCGGCGAGCAGCTCGCGCTGCTCGGAGTTCCACTCGATCACCGCCTTCGCCTTCCGCCTCAGTAGTGGGAGAACTCGGCTGAGTCCAGCTTGTGCGTCTCGTCGCCCACCAGAGCCGGGGTGAACACGCAGACCAGCCGGAGGTCCGAGTCCGGCGCGGCGATCAGGAAATGCGCGTCGTTGCGGTCCAGCGCGTAGAGCGTGCCCGGCTCGATCGGGTGGGAGTCGCCGTTGGCGTCGACGACCTCGCCGGTGCCGTCGATGCAGTAGCACGCCTCAAGGTGGCGGCGGTACTCCAGGCGGGACTTGGTGCCCGCGCGGACGATCGTGTCGGTCACGGTGTACCCCATGCCGTCGGACTGCGTCAGGAACCGGCGGCTCACGCCGTTGCCCCACTCGACGCACGGTATGTCGGAAATTCTGCGGACGATCATGTCCTGGCACCCTCTTTCACGGTCTGTCCTTGGAGTTCAGCGATGAACCGGGCTAGGTCCGCGATCACGTCGCGGCGCCCTGTCGTGGCGTGTTCCACGACAGCGACCGCCGCGCTGCCGACCACGGCCGCGTCTGCGCCCAGTTGTCGCAGCTGCTCGACCTCAGCCCGGCCACGGACGCCGAAGCCCACCGCGATCGGTGCGCCTGTGTGCGCCCGCAGCGTCGGCAGTACCGGCGCGAGTCCCGCGTAGCCCTTGTCCGGTGAGGTACCGCTTCTGCCGTAGTGCGCGACCAGGTACAGGTACGCGGTCGCGTTGCGTGCCGACTCCGCCATGACCTCCGGGGTGGAGCCCGGATAGCAGGTCGTCACCACCGGCACCCCGGCACTGTGCGCCGCTTCGTAGTACCGCGGCCGTGACACGGCGGGAAGTCCGTGTGTCAGCAGACCGTCGGCGCCGGAGTCCTTGACCTTGCCAAGGAAGTCGGTCATCCCGAGTGGACGGATGGTGTGGCTCCAGTCGGCCAGCAGGGCGATCCGCAGGTGCTTGAGCGTGTCGTTCGTCCTGCTCACGCACGCCAGCACGTCGGAAAGCCCTGCCCCGCGGTCCAGAGCCCGGCGCGCGGAGCGACGGACGACCGGGCCGTCGGTGAACGAGTCCGGAAACGGCACCGCCAGTTCCAGGACGTCCACACCGGACTCGTCGAGCATGGTGAGCAGGTCCGGCATCAGCTCCAGTGGCGGGTCGCCCGCGTTGAGGAACACGGCGAGCCCGGTGCGATTGTGTGGCTGTGAGGCGAAGAAATCTGGCCGGTCAGCCATGACCGGCCGCCAGCAGGTTCGTCGACCGCGCGGTCCGCATCCGGTTGACCAGATCGAATGCGGTGCCGTCGCCCATCGCGGCACGCGCGTGTGCGATGGCGGGCGCCCATTCGGTGTGCAGTCCGTTGAGGACGGCCAACGCGGCCGCGTTGAGGCTGACCGTGGCCAGTGCCGTGTCCGACGCCTGCCCGGCGAGCACGCTGAGGAACTGGTCCACCGGGTCACCCACCGCCGGGGTGAGGTCGGCCAGCGTGCCCGGTGGCGTCGCGGCCAGCGTCAGGTCGCTGTCCGCGCGGATGATCGTGTTGCTGACGAACCCGATCAGCTCGTCGACGCCGAGCTCGTTGTGACACAGCCACACCCGCCGGTCCGGCAGCCTGCGTGCGAGGGAACGCAGGCTGGGCAGAACGGCCGTGTCGGACACACCGGTCAGTTGCGCGGAGACCGGCATCGAAGCGAGGAACGGCCCGATCGCGTTGACGAACCGGCCGACCGTGCGCAGCTCCAGCGGCAGGATCTCCTTGGCGAGCAAGCCGATCTCGGCCGGGTAGACGAAGGTGCCCGCGAACGCCACACCGAACCGCTCCAGCGACTCCGCGGTCTCCTGGTAGCTCTTGGTCAGCGGGACACCGAGCCTGCCGAGCAGGTCCAGCGAGCCGTAGCGACTGGTGAAGCCCTTGGACCCGGTCTTGACCACCCTGGCACCCATGGCGGCGGCCACCATCGCGGCGGCCGTCGACACGTTGAACGTCCTCGGCCCGCCGCCGGTCCCGACGATGTTCACCGTCGCGGGAAAGCGGACCTCCGGATCGGGACGGCGTTCGTCGAGGCAGTCCATCATGCTGCCGAGCGTTCGCTCGTCGGGCATGGCGGTCGACAACGACGTGAGCACGGCCGCCGCTTCGCCACGGCGCAGTTTCCGTGACACCAGGCGGTTGAAGAAGGTACGCCAGCTCGCGTGGTCGATCGGCCGCTGCCTGCTGACGAGCGCGGTGAGTAAGTCGTCGTCCATTCTCAACCGGCCTTCGCCGGGACGTTCGACGCGACGAACGCGTCGATCGCCTCGATGGTCCGGAAGGTCTCCGGTGCCAGTTCGATGTCGTCGACCGGCAGCCCGAACTCGTCCTCCAGCCAGGCGAGCAGCTTGAGCAGGCCGAGGCTGTCGACCACCCCGCCGTCGACCAGGTCGTAGTCGTCGGCGAGGTCGCTCGCGGACACGTCGGGAAGGAACTGGTCGAGCACGAACTGTTTGATCGTTTCGATCTGAGTCATCTCTGCCCCTGGTACGTGTGCTTGATCCGGGTACGGTCGGGTTTGCCGGTCGACGTCGTCGGCAATGGCTCGTCGACCAGGTGGATCGCGGTCGGTACGGCCGCGCGGGGAAGCCGCCGCGCGCAGTGCGCACGGACGGTGAGAGTGTCGGTGGCCTTCGGCGCGGTACGCCTGATCACCGCGTGCAGGGCGTTGCCCGCGACGGGATCGGGCACGGCGAACACGACGGCCTCGGTGATGTCGTCGAGGTCCAGCAGGGTGCGTTCGACCGCCTGGGTGTTCACCCGGACCCCACGAACCTTGACGTGGAAGTCCGCGCGGCCTTCGAGCGTCAGCGCGCCTGAGGCGTCCCGGCGGACCAGGTCACCCGATCGGAAGTACCGCCGTGACGACTCCCCTCGCGGGTGCGCCACGAACACCGCGTTGCTCGTGCCGAGGTAGCCGTGTGTCTGAAACGGTGTGCTGACAAACAGTTCACCGACGCCCGAGCCGGTGAACACCTCGCCCGTGGTGTCGACGAGCAACGCGTCGACGCCGTCGACCGGCTCGCCGATCGGCAGCGGGGCCCGGTCGATCCCCGGGTCGATCTCGTGCAGGAAGCTGTCGTTGGTCTCGGTACAGCCGTACAGGTTGTAGAAGCGGGCGTTCGGGAACAGGCCGGGCAGCCCGGTGAGGCACTGGGTGGTGAGTGCATCGCCGGTGGAGATCACCTGGCTGACGCCCGCCAAGGCGCGGCCGTGCCCGAGCAGGAGCTGGTAGAGCATCGGCACCGCCTGCACCACGTCGACCTCGTGTCGGTCGATCAGGTCGTGCAGGTACCCGGCCCTGGTCGCCCGGTCGGCCTCCACGAGCACCACCCGGCCACCCGCGGCCAGGGTGGTCCAGATGTCGAGCAGGCACAGGTCGAAGTTGAGCGGCGCGTAGTTCAGCACCGTCCGTTGTGGACCGATGTGGAACGTCCGCGCGGCCCAGTCGGTGAACTCGTCGACGGCACCGGCGGTCAGCGGGACGATCTTCGGCAACCCGGTCGATCCCGAGGTCGTCAGCATGAAGCAGACCGAGTCGGCGGTGTGGCCGACACGCAGCCGCGCGGCGCCACCGGTGCCGACCTCGTCCTCTGTGGACAACGTGGCCACGCATCCGGCCCGGTCGGCCAGCGCGGCGAACGTCTCGTCGCCGAGGTCGGACGGCGGAAGCAGGAACGGCCTGCCGTCGCCGAGCAGCGCCAGGATCAGCGCGATCGCGTCCGGCGACTTCGTCGCCCGCACCGCGACCGGCGCGCCGGGCGCGAGACCGAGCCGGGCCACGCGTTCCTGCTGGTGACAGGCTCGCCGGTAGAGCTCCCGGTAGCTGATCCCGGTGTGCCGCCAGACCACGGCCGTGTCCTCCGGGCGGCGTCGGGCGTGCGCCGCGAACCTGCTGGCCACGCCTCGTTGCTCACACTGCACCACAGACCCCCGTCGATACTGGAATTGTCGCGAGATTCGCAGGTTTTCGAAGTGATCGACCCCGGTGTTTTCGTCGAGTTCCACGCGAATCGAATACCGGGGAATCACAGCGTCGAAAACAATGGTGAGACTCTCAGTGCGGTGATAGCGGCGCATGCGTGTGGGGCACCCAATTTCGGACGATCGTCCGACACCCGCCGGTTATTGATCCGGTTCATGCCGGTTGGACCGCTTTGCCGGAGCATGATCGGCGGTGATCCGCGACCGACGGTCATCGGTTGGTTTCGGGCAGCTGTGAGACGAACATGAGACTCCCTTCGCCGTCCGTGCGCTGGCGTGGGAAAACGGGGGAAATATGGGTGCAGTCCACCCATAAGGCGGCCGACGAGACGCTGTTGGCGGATGGACCGCCCATGATCGCGCCGGTACCGTCCGACGTCGTGGGGTACCGATCACCGGTCATCGTTGGTCGGGACGACGAGCTTCGGACTGTGCAGGAAGCGCTCACCGCGGCGCGCGGTGGCCGTGGCGGCGCGGTTTTCCTCGTCGGCGAGAGCGGGATCGGGAAGTCGCGGCTGGCCGCGGCGGCCGCCGATCTCGGCTTCGCCGCGGACATGCGGCTGCTGCGCGGCCGGGGAAGCGCCATCAGCCCGATGGACCCGTACCGGTCGCTGACCGAGGCACTGTTGTCGCTGGTACGCGACGGCGAACCGATCGACGTGGCCGCGCTCGGCTCGTACCGGCCGATACTGGCGAGGCTGATTCCCGACTGGGGCGAGCCGCAGACCGGGCAGGACACCGGCGCGCTGGTGATCCTCGCCGAGGGCGTGCTGCGGCTGACGTCGCTGGCCGGTCAGGGCCGCGGCTGCCTGATGATCCTCGACGACATGCAGGACGTCGACGCCGAGACGCTCGCCGTGATCGAGTACATGATCGACAACATCGACCGGCAACCGGTCCTGCTGCTCGGCCTGATCCGCGACGAGTCGTGCCCGGCACTGCGGCTGGCCCGTTCGGTGGCCCAGCGCGGCACCGGCGTGCTGATCGACCTCGACCGGCTCGGCCCGGCCGACACGCGTCGGCTGGCCGCCTCCTGCCTCGGTGAACAGGACGTCCCGCAACCGGCCGCGGACATGCTCTGGGCGGGCAGCGCGGGCAACCCGTTCCTGGTCAAGGAGATGCTCACCAGCATGGTCGACGGCCGCCTGCTGGCGCGCGACGGCGACGGCTGGCAGGTCACCGACCGGCTCGGCCCGAACCTGCCGGAGACGTTCGTGCGCGGCGTGGCCTGGCGGCTGGAACAGCTGGAACCCGAGGCACGCCAGGTGCTGTCGGTGGCCGCCGTGCTCGGTCGCCGATTCCCGCTGTCGGTCGTGCAGATGGTGACCGGCCTGAACTACCCGGACCTGATGGGCCACCTGCACAGCGACCTGGCCGTCCAGCTGGTCGGGCCGGACGAACAGCACCCCGACTGGTACAGCTTCCAGCACGCGCTGATCGTCGACGCCCTGCTGAAGCTGATCTCACCGGCCCAGCGCGCCGGGCTGGCCCAGCAGGTCGCGGACGCGCTCGACTCCGTCTACCCGGGGCTGCCGGGGGAATGGTGCGAGGTCAGCGCCCAGTTGCTGCTCGACGCGGGCAGCCAGGCCGCGGCGGGACGACTGTTCGCTGAGGCAGGACGGCGTGCGCTGGCCCAGGGCGCCGCGAACTCCGCGGTCGTGCTGCTGGGCAAGGCATGGGACCTGCTGGTGCACGACGTGTCCGCGCGGGCGGACGCGCTGGAGGCACAGCTGTACGCGCTGGCCGAGGCCGGTCTGGTCGACCGCGCGCTGGCCGCGTCGACCGTGCTCGACGAGGTGGGTGCCGGGCTCGACCGGCGCAGGCGGGCCCAGCTGCGCACCAGGCTGGCCTGGGTGGCCAACCTCGCCGGGCGCATCTCCGAGGGGCTCAGCCAGGTCGAGGCGGCCAGGGTGCTGCTCGGCCCGGACGCGGCCGCCGAGGACATCGCGCCGCTGGACGTCGTCGCCGCGCACCTGGAGCTCGACGTGCCGGGACCAGGCCAGTTGGCGAAGGTCGAGCAGATGGCGCGGCGGGCCGCGACCGTCGCCGAGGAGGTGCCGCTGCCGATCGTGGCCTGCCAGGCGTGGCAGCTGATCGGCCAGCTGGCCAGGGGCCGTGACCCGGACGAGGCGACCGCGTGCCTGGAACGCAGCCGGGGCATCGCGGTCGAGCACGACCTGCCGATCTGGGAGATCCACGCCCTCGTGCGGCTCGGCTTCGACGAGGCGCTGCGCGACGGCGGCACCGAGCGGCTCGAACAGGCACGCCACCAGGCCACCCAGATCGGTGCCGTGACCGCCCGCTACCAGGCCGAGGTCAACATCGCGCTACAGCTGATCCTGCGCGGCGAGTTCGACGCGGCCGAGACCCTGATCGAGCAGGTGCTCGCCGACACCACGCGGCTGAAACTGCTGGAGACCACCCAGTACATGCTGGTCCTGCGGGTCGTGCTGACCGGCCACCGCGGCCGCCGCAGGGACATGGAACGGTCGGTCACCGAACTGCACCGCTGGAACGGCGACGTCGTGCAGTACCTGCCCAGGGTGCACGGCCTGGGGCGGGCGTTCTGCGCCCTCATCGAGGAGGACCAGGAAGCCGCGCGCAAGGAGCTCGCGGCGGCGTTGCACGCGGAGGACATGAGCCCGACGACGTTCCACCTCGCCGGACGGTACGGGCTGAACCTGCTGCTCGGGGCGTTGGCGGGGGAGGTGGACCGCGCGGCCTTCGACGAGATCACCGCCGCACCGGCGGCCCGGTTGCGCTGGGACCGCCAGTTCGCCCACTTCGCGCGGGCCGTGATCGCGGGCGGGGAGGGCAACGACACGGAGGCGGCGGCCGCGGTCGCCGAGGCACTGCGGGCCGGGTCGCTGTACGAGATGGGCCGGTGCCTCGGGTTACGCCTGGTCGGCGAGGTCGCGCTGGCCGAGGGCTGGGGCGAGCCGGTGGAGTGGCTGCGCACCGCGGAGGAGTACTTCCACAAGATGGGCATGTCCGCGGTGGCGGGCGCGTGCCGTGCGCTGCTGCGCCGCACCGGCCACCGGGTGTCCCAGCGCCGGACCGGGATCGAAGGCGTTCCCCAGCGGCTGCGGTCGGCGGGCGTCACGGTCCGGGAGTACGAGGTGCTGCGGCTGCTGGCCGAGCGGCTGGGCAACCGCGAGATCGCCGACCGGCTGCACCTGTCGCTGCGGACCGTCGAGAAACACGTGTCCAGCCTGATCTTCAAGACCGGCATGCCCAACCGCATCGCTCTCAGCAAGTTCGCGGTGAAGACCTAACCATGCAGGTCCGACCACGCGTCGGCGAGGCGCCGGACGAGTTCCGCCGGGTCGGGCAGGGTGAACGGCAGCCGGATGTGGTTGTCGTGGCCACCGCTGGGGTCGGTCGCCGAACCCGGCACCACCTCGACGCCGTGCCGCAGCGCCACTTGCGCGAACACCTGCGCGTTGGTGTCCGGCAGCTCCACCCACAGCGCCGAACCGCCTTCCGGGGTGCGCCACCGCCAGTCGGGCAGCTGCGTGGCCAACAGGTCCTGCAGCTGCCCGAGACGGCCGACGAGCACCTCCCGGCGAGCCGCGGTGATGTCGGTGAGCTTGGGCAGCAACCGGGCGGCCAGCGCCTGGTCGAGCACGGCGTTGCCCAGATCGGCGCGGGCCTTGTAGCGGGCCAGGCGGTCGATGACCGCCGACGGCCCGCGCACCCACCCGATCCGCAGCCCGGCCCACACGGACTTCGCCATCGATCCGACCGACAGGATCTGCCCATCCTCCTGCGCGAACGCCGCGATCGGCGGCGGTGTCTGCGCGCCGGACATGCTGGTGAAACCTGCGTAGGCGTTGTCCTCCAGCACAGGGACGCGGTACTGGGCGGCCAGTTCGGCGACTCGTTTACGCCTGCTCGCCGACAGCAGCCTGCCGGTGGGGTTGTGGTAGGTCGGCATCAGGTACGTGAGCACGGGATGGTGCTCGGCGAACGCCCTGGCCAGTGCGTCCGGCCGGATGCCGTCCTCGTCCAGTGGGACGCCGACCAGGCGCGCACCCGCGGCGCGGAACACGTCGAGACAGCCGGGCCAGCTGGGCGACTCCACCACGACCGTGCAGCCCGGCCGCAGGTACATCTGCGCGACCAGGCTGAGTACCTGCTGCGCTCCGTTGGTGACCAGCACCTGGCTGGACATCGTGGGCAGCAGCTGGCCGACGAAGTGGTCGCAGATCGCCTCGCGCAGCACCGGCAGGCCACGCGGGTGGTACCCGGCGTCGGCCATCAGCTCGGGCAGGTCGTCGCGGCCGAGGTCGAGGAACGCGTCCCGCAGCTCCGGCGCGGCCGGTTCGACCGCGCGGGCCAGCGAGATGACCTGGCCGGGCCCGTCGACCATCCGCTGGAAGATGGACGTGGCCCGGCCGCCGGGCACCCGCCCGTCCGCGCCGGACAGCCGCGGGCGCGCCGCCGCGGACACCCGCGTGCCACTCCCGCGCACGCTGTCGAGAAGACCGCTTCCGCGCAGTTCGTCATAGGCGGCGACGACGGTCGCGCGGCTGACGAGAAGCATTTTCGCCAGGTCGCGTTCGGAGGGCAGCCTTAGGCCGGATGGCAGTTCTCCGTCCGTGATGCTGTTACCGATCGCCGCACCGAGCTTTCGGTACAGCGGACCGTGCCCAGTGGCCCAATCACCGAGCAGCTCGGCCAATGTCGCGGCGTCACAAAAACCGTCCACAGCGCCCCCGCAATACCTGTGTCGATTGGTTGGCCGCACGCTAGCACGCCCATTGTGATCCGCTGAATCCCGCGCGGCGGTAATTGCTCCGTTCGGCGGTGACAATCCGGGCGGACACGAACAGTCCAATTCCGGCCGGAATGGCTCGGGAGTAACGCCGTTCCGCCGGGCATCGTTGCCGATCGAGGTGAGAACCAGATGACCAATCCTTTTGACAACGCCGATGGCAGCTTCTTCGCACTGGTCAACGAGGAAGGCCAGTACTCGCTGTGGCCCGAGTTCGCCGAGGTGCCACCGGGCTGGACTGTCGCGCACGGCGCCGCGGGACGGGCGAGCTGCCTCGAGTACATCGAGCAGCACTGGACGGACATGCGTCCGACCAGCCTGATCCGTGCGATGAGCCAGGAATAAGGAGCACCATGTCCCACTCGAAGTCCCGCACGCGCGCCCTGCGCAGAGTCGCCGCGGCCGCCATGATCGCCGGTACGGCCATGAGTGTCGCGCCCGCCGCCCAGGCGGGCCCGCAGACTCTGCCCGATCGACTTGCCCGATCGGTCACCGCGGAGAACATCAACCGGCACCTGATCGCACTGCAGCGCATCGCCGACACCAACGGCGGCACCAGGGCCGCGCACACCCCCGGCTACCAGAAGAGCATCGACTACATCGCAGGCAAGCTGCGGGCGGCCGGTTTCCAGGTCAGCACGCCGCAGTTCACCTACAACCGGGTGGTGGTGGACTCGGCGGTCGCCAGTGCCGGGTCCGTGCGGGTGGTGCCCACCCAGATGACCGACTCGCCGAACACGCCGGTCGGTGGCGTCAGCGGTCCGCTCGTGGTGCTGCCGACCGACGCGACCCCGGGCTGCCAGCCGGAGGACTACGCGGGCCTCAACGCCCGCGGCGCGGTGGTGCTGGTCAAACGCGGTGGCTGCCCGTTCACCCAGAAGCACAACGTCGCCGCCGACGCGGGCGCGGTGGCCGCACTGGTCTACAACCACGTGGACGGGCCGGGGCTCGGTGGCATCGACCCGGCGCAGGCCCGGATCCCGATCTCCGGACTGACCACGGCGGAAGGGCTCGCGCTGGCCGGAGCGTCCGGTGCACCGGCCACTGTGGACGTCCGCACGCACAGGGAACTGACCACGAGCCGCTACCTGGTCACCCAGACCCGCACCGGCCGTGCCGACAACGTCGTGCTGGCCGGGGCCCAACTGGACAGCCTGCCGACCAACGCGGGGATCAACGACACCGGCGCCAGCTCCGCGGCCCTGCTGGAACTGGCGTTGCAGCTGGGCAACTCGCCGAGGACCGGCAACGCCGTCCGCTTCGCCTGGTGGGGCGCGGAGGACGTGGACAAGACCGCCGCGGGCGCGTACCTGCGTTCGCTGACGTTCGAACAGCAGCTGGACATCGCGATGTACCTGAACTCGAACTCGATCGCGTCCAGGAACGCGGGCTACTTCGTCTACGACGGCGACAACTCCTCCGGCACCGCCGGTCCGATGCCGTACGGCTCGGACAAGATCGAGCAGGCGTTCGCGGCCTACCTCAACGGGCGCGGGCTGCCCACCGAGGACACGAACTTCGACCGGCAGTGGGACCACACCCAGTTCATCACGGCAGGGATCCCGACCGGCGGGCTGTACGCGGGCTCGTTCCGGCCCAAGACCGAGGCACAGGCCGCGAAGTGGGGCGGCACGGCCGGTGTGTCGTTCGACAAGTGCCACCAGCAGGCGTGCGACAACCTCGGCAACGTCGACCGCGCCGTCCTCGACCGCAACGCCGACGCGCTGGCGTTCGTCACCGGAACCTACGCACTGTCCACTGAGGACGTCAACGGTGTGCCGCCGCGCTGGCGCCGCGCACTCGACCGGGCCGCCGCGAAGTCGGCCGCTGCCGCCGCGACCATCAAGGGAGAAGCCGAGTGAAGCGCGTACGCGCGATGGTGTCGATCGTCGCGGTGACCGCGGCGATGCTGGCCCCGGCCACCACCGCCCAGGCGGACTCCGAGCTGGGCGACCGGCTGGCCCGGTCGGTCACACCGGACGGGCTCAACCGGCACCTGATCGCCATCCAACGGATCGCCGACCGCAACGGCGGACACCGCGCCGACCCGAGCAACGGGTTCAGGGAAACGATCTCGTACGTCGAGAACACCATGCGGACCGCCGGGTTCGACGTGCGGGTGCAGGAGTTCACCTACGATCGCTCGGTCACCGACAAGTCGAGCCTCACAGCGGGAACAGCGGCCCACACCCCGACTCCGATGGGCTTCTCGGTGGACACGCCCGCCGGTGGCGTGACCGGGCCGCTGGTCGTGGTCCCCACCGACGCCGACACCGGCTGCCAGGCAGCGGACTACGCGGGCCAGAACCCGGCGGGCTCGGTCGTCCTGCTGTTCCGCGGCGGCTGCACGTTCACCCAGAAGCAACTCGTCGCGGCCGAGGTCGGCGCCAAGGCGGTCGTGGTCTACAACCACTCCATCGGCGCGGCCATGGGCTTCATCGACGAGGCGCAGGCGAAGGTCCCGATCGTGATGGTCGGCTCCGTGGCGGGCGCTGCGCTGGGCAAACTGGCGGGCACACAGACCACGCTTGAGGTGCGCAGGCACGTCGAGCCGACCGTGACCCGCAACGTGATCGCCGAGACACACACCGGCCGCAAGGACAACGTGATCACGCTCGGCGCGCACGCCGACAGCGCGCCGACCGCGCCGGGCATGAACGACAACGGGTCCAGCCTGGCCGCGTTGCTGGAACTGGGCAAGCAGCTCGGCGGTTCGCCGAAGGTCAAGAACGCCGTCAGGTTCGGCTTCTGGGGCGCCGAGCCGCGGCACTCCGGTTCCACGCCGTACCTGGAGTCACTGAGCTTCGAGCAGCAGCTGGACATCGCGCTGTACCTGGACGTCGCGCCGATCGGGTCGGGCAACGGTGGCTACTTCGTCTTCGACGGCGACAACTCCACCGGCGCGCCGGGCCCGATGCCGTACGGCTCGGACAAGATCGAGCAGGCGTTCAGGAACTACTTCGGCCGTGTCGGCATCCCCACTGAGGAGGCGCCTGCCGTCGGCCAAGGGGACTACCCGGCGTTCATCGCGGCCGGAATCCCCACCGGCGGGCCGTTCGCGGGCATCCCGCACATCAAGTCCGCCGCGCAGGCAGCGAAGTGGGGCGGCACGGCCGGGCTCTCCTTCGACCCGTGCAACCACGCGCCGTGCGACAACCTCGGCACCGTCAACCGTGGGCTGATCGACAAGAACGCGGACGCGGTCGCCTATCTGACCGGCACGTACGCGACGTCCACTGAGGACGTCAACGGTGTTCCGGCACGGGCACGGAGGGCGGCTGCCCGTGCTGCTTACCGGACGACGACCGTCGCCCCGGCAGGAGAATCCAGATGAGACAGCTTCGTCTCGTGTTCATGACCATGGTGCTGACCGCCGCCGCTGTTGTCGCGGTCACCGTCGCACCCACGGCGGCGGCCAACGGACCGGCCAAGCTCGCCGAGAACCTGGCGCGGAAGGTGACGGTCGACGGGATCAACCGGCACCTGATCGCGTTCCAGCGCATCTCCGACCGCAACGGCGGGCACCGGTACGACCCGTCGCCCGGCTTCCAGGAAAGCCTGGACTACGTCACGGGCAAGGTCAGGGACGCGGGCTTCGACGTCACCCTGCAGGAGTTCAGCTACGACCGGCTCGTCATCGATGCCGCGTCCGTGTCGGTGAACGGGCTGCGGACTGTGCCGATCCGGATGCAGGGCTCCCCGCAGACGCCGGTCGATGGCGTCACGGCAAACCTTGTCGTCGTCCCGGTCGATGCGACGACAGGATGTGAAGCCGGGGACTACGCCGGGCTGAATGCCGCCGGGGCGGTCGTGCTGATCCGCCGTGGCGGGTGTTCGTTCGCAGCCAAGGAGCGAGTAGCCGCGGACGCCGGGGCCGTGGCCGCGGTGGTCTACAACAACAGCCCCGGTCCCACCCGAGGTGACGTCGATCCGGCGACCGCGCGGATCCCGATCGTCGGCATCACCGGTGACGACGGGGCAGCGCTGGCCGGGAAGTCAGGCGGCCGGGCCACGGTCGTCGCGCGTGATCACTACGAGCGCACGGTCAGCCACAACCTGATCGCGCAGACCCGGACCGGCCGGACCGACAACGTCGTGATGGCGGGCGCGCATCTGGACAGCGTGCCGGGTAGCCCGAGCATGAACGAGAACGCCACGGGTGTCTCCACATTGCTGGAAACGGCATTGCGGCTCGGCAGTGCGCCCAGGATCGAGAACGCCGTACGGTTCGCGTGGTTCGGTGGGTCCTTCGAGAGCGTGGGATCGGACGACTACCTGAACTCGCTCTCGTTCGACCAGCAGCTGGACATCGCCATGTATCTGGCCATCGAGGCGATCGGGTCCTCGAACGGCGGCTACTTCGTCTACGACGGCGACAACTCGGACGGCGTGGTCGGGCCGATGCCCTACGGTTCGGCCCAGATCGAGCGCGCGTTCGTGGACTACTTCGCCGGTCGCGGCATCCAGGCGGAGGGAACGCACATCGGGCAGACCCGGGGCGAGTACTTCTACTTCATCGCCGCGGGGATCCCCACTGGCGGGCCGTACACCGGGATCCAGTTCATCAAGACCGAGGCGCAGGCCGCGAAGTGGGGCGGCACAGCAGGTGCGGCGTTCCACCCGTGCCACGACGCGCCGTGCGACAACCTCGGCAGCATCAACCGCCCGATCCTCGACAAGAACGCCGACGCGGTCGCGTTCGTCACCGGCAGCTACGCGATGTCCACCGAGGACGTCAACGGCGTGCCGTCACGGGCTCGCCGGGCGGCAGCACGGACGGCGGCGATGGCGAAAACCGGGCCGGTCAAGGCGAACTCGCCAACACACACCAACAGCTAACCGCTCGTGAGTGTTTTGGCCGGTTCTAACCGGCCAAACACTCACGAGAGTTTGGCTGACGGACACTGGAGGGGAAAGTCGGATGACGGACAACGCGACCGCGGTTGCGCGCTTCGAAGCGGCAGTCGCAACCGACCCACGAGCGATCGCCGTGGTCCACGGGGACACCGAAGTGTCCTATGCGGACCTCAACGCCATGGCCAACCGACTGGCGTGGCAGTTGATCGCTCGTGGTGCCGGGCCGGACAGCCTGGTCGCGCTGGCCGTCCCGAGGTCGGTGGAGATGATCGTCGCCTGGCTCGGTGTGCTCAAGGCCGGTGCGGCGTACCTGCCGGTCGACGCGAACTACCCGGCCGACCGGATCGAGTTCATGCTCGCCGACGCGCGGCCTTCGGCGGTCGTGACGATCAGCGGCGTCGACTTTCCCAGCGGTGCAGCGGATGCGGTGTTCCTGGACCACCTGGACGACACCTGCTCCGCTGACCCGACCGACACTGACCGCGTCCGTCCGCTGTCGGTCGACGACGCGGCGTATGTCATCTACACTTCCGGATCCACCGGCAGGCCGAAGGGCGTGGTGGTCACCCACCGAGGCATCGGCGGGATGGCCGACGAGCACATCGACCGGCTGCGGATCGGGCCTGGCAGCCGGTTCCTGCTGGCCGTGTCGATCAGCTTCGACGTGTCCATGGCCGACATCGCGATGACGCTCTTCTCCGGTGCCACACTCGTGATCCCCGCTCCGGACACGCAGATGGCCGGTGACGAGCTGGCGGACGTGATCGAACGGCACGAGGTGACGCACACCGACCTGGTCGCGGCCATGCTGGCCTCGCTGCCCGACCGCGAGTTGCCGAGTATGGGCAACATCATCGTCGGCGGCGAGGCTTGTTCACAGGGCCTCGCCGCCCGGTGGGCACCGGGCAGGCGGCTGGTGCACGTCTACGGCCCGACCGAGTCCACTGTGGTCGCCACGATGAGTGAACCGGCGTCCGGCACGGACGCACCGCCGATGGGGCGCCCGATCCGGGGCGTCACCGCGCACGTTCTGGACGCGGCTCTGCGTCCGGTCCCGGCGGGCGAACCGGGAGAGCTGTACCTCGCGGGCGCCGGGCTGGCTCGTGGCTACCTGAACCGGCCGGGCCTGACCGGGGACCGGTTCGTGGCCAACCCGTTCGGTGCGGGCGGGGCTCGGATGTATCGCACTGGGGACCTGGTGCGGCGACGCCAGGACGGCAATCTGGAGTTCGTCGGCCGCGCCGACAAACAGGTCAAGCTCCGCGGCTTCCGGATCGAGCTCGGCGAGATCGAGGCCGCGGTTGCCAGCCACCCGTCGGTCAGTAGCGCGGCCGTCATCGTGCACGAGGACAGTGGCCAGAAACGACTCGTGGCCTATGTTGTCCCCGCCGGTACGGTAGATCCGGCGGCGATCCGGTCGTATGCCGCCGAGCGGTTGCCCGAGTACATGGTGCCAGCTGCAGTGCTGGAGGTTTCCGCGTTTCCGTTGACGCCCAACGGGAAACTTGACCGGGCTGCACTGCCCGCTCCCGACTTCTCCGTGACTGTCTCGCTGCGGGCACCGCGCACACCCCGCGAAGAAGTCCTTTGTGGACTATTCGCCGACGTGCTCGGCCTGCCGAAGGTCGGTATCGACGACAGCTTCTTCGACCTCGGCGGCGACAGCATCGTGTCCATCCAGCTGGTCAGCAGGGCACGCAGGCTCGGCATCGAGTTCACACCGCACGAGGTCTTCACCCACCGGACGATCGAACGCCTTGCCGCGGTGGCGCGTGACGGCGCCGTGGCACAGGTCGAGGACCCGGACGCGGGCATCGGCGAGCTGCCGTTCACCCCGATCATGCACTGGCTGGTGGAACGCGGCGGCCCGTTCGAGATGTTCCACCAGGCGATGGTGGTCCAGGTCCCGGCCGACCTCGGTGAGCAGCGGATCACGCGCGCGTTGCAGCGCGTGCTCGACCACCACGACATGCTCCGTTCCCGACTGGTCGCGACCGGCCAGATGGAGGTGGCGCCGAGAGGCTCGGTCGTGGCGGGCGACTGTCTCGTGCGGATCGACGTGTCCGGACTGGACGAGCTGAAACCGGTCGTCGACAAGGAAACCCGGCGCGCGTCGGCGCAGCTGGATCCTGGGCGCGGGATCATGGTGCAGGCCGTCTGGTTCGACCGCGGCCCGAGCAGGCCGGGGCGGCTGCTGGTGTGCCTGCACCACCTGGTCGTCGACGGCGTCACCTGGCGGATCCTGATCCCGGACCTGGCAGACGCGTGGCACGACCCGGACACGGCCCTGCAACCGGTGGGCACGTCGTTCCGCGGCTGGGCGCGGCGGCTCTCGGAGCTGGCGTCGGACCTGGAAGCCGAGAGCTGGCAGGAGGTGCTGGCCACACCGGACCCGTTGCTGACCGAGCGGCCGCTGGACCCGGCGGTCGACGTGGTCGCCACCGCCCGCACGGTCACCATGACACTGCCGGGCGACGTCACCACGTCGTTGCTGACCACGGCACCCGCCGCGTTCCACGCCGGTGTGGAGGACATCCTGGTCAGCGGACTCGGCCTGGCGGTCGCGGCCTGGCGCGCCGAGCGCGGTATCTCGCAGTCCACCGCCGTGCTGATCGACCTGGAGGGCCACGGCCGCGACGAGAACTTCGCCGACGCGGACCTGTCCCGCACAATCGGCTGGTTCACCACGATCCGGCCGGTCCGGCTCGACCTCGGCGCCGTGGACTGGGCCTCGGTGTGGGCGGGCGGCACCGCGATCGCCCGCGTGGTCAAACGCGTCAAGGAACAGCTGCGCGACGGCGGACTGACGTTCGGGCTGTCCCGGTACGTCAACCCGGAGACCGCCGGATCCCTTGCCGCACTGGGCACACCGCAGATCGAGTTCAACTACCTCGGCCGGTTCCCGGTGCCGGACCCGGTCGACGCGGGAGACTGGTCGGCCGCGCCGGAGGCCGACGTCCTCGGTGAGGGCGAGGACCCGCGGATGCCGTTCGCGCACCTGCTGGAGATCAACGCCCTCACCGAGGACCACTCGACGCTGCCCCGGCTGGTCGTGTCCTGGGCGTGGCCCGGCGCGTTGCTGTCCGACGAGGAGGTGAGCAGGCTCGGCGAGCTGTGGTTCCAGGCACTGACCGCCATCGCCGCGCACGTCCCGTCGGCCTCCAGTCACACGCCATCGGACTTCCCCCTGGTCCAGGTCACGCAGCCGGAGATCGAGCGGCTGGAGGCAGCCCGGCCCGACCTGGTGGACCTGTGGCCGTTGACGCCGTTGCAGGAAGGCCTGCTGTTCCACGCCCGCTACGACGAGCACGAGCAGGACGTCTACATCACCCAACTCGTGGCCACGCTCGACGGGCCGATCGACATCAGCGCGCTGCGCACGGCGGCCACGTCGCTGGTGCGTGACCATCCGCAGCTGCGCGTGGGCTACCCGTTTGGTGACACGACATTGGCACTCGTGCGGCGCGAGGTCGACGTGCCGTTCGAGATCGTCGACGACGACCTCGAACGCGTACTGGAACGCGACCGGCTGCACCGGTTCGACCTGATGGACCCGCCGCTGCTGCGTTTCACGCTCGTCGGGTCGAAGCTGATCATCACCAGCCACCACCTGCTGCTCGACGGCTGGTCGATGCCGGTGCTGCTGCGGGAACTCGTGCAGCGCTACGGCAACCCCGACACGCCTGTCGCGGCGGCGCCGTACCAGTCGTACCTGTCATGGCTCAACCAGCAGGACCGTCCGTCCGCTCAGGAAGCGTGGCGTGCGCTGCTCGCCGACGTGGCGGAGCCGACGCTGATCGCACCCGGTGCCGAGAATGGCATACCGGTGCGGTCACTGGACTTCACAGTTGAGCTGTCCGAGGACCTGACCACACGGCTCGCCGCGACGGCCCGTGCGCGGGCGTTGACCATGAACTCGGTCGTGCAGGGCGTGTGGGCGTTGCTGCTCGGCAAACTCACCGGCCGCGCCGATGTCCTGTTCGGCACCTCGGTGTCCGGGCGGCCGCCGGAGATCGCGGGCATGGAGTCGATGCTCGGCATGTTCGTCAGCACGATGCCGGTGCGGGTCCGGCTCGACCCGGGCGCGTCGATCGCCGACGTGCTCACCGACGTGCAGGACCAGCTGTCCCGGATGACACCGCACGCCTACCTCGGGCTGGCCGACATCCAGCGGCAGGCCGGGATCGGCGACCTGTTCGACACGCTGACCGTGTTCGGCAGCTACCCCGACCACACCGAGCTGTCCTGCGGCGACCTGCGCGTCACGGACGTCGACGAGCTCGACGCGATCCACTACCCGCTCGGCCTGGCCGCCACGCCAGGCAAACGCTTGGGACTGCGGCTGACCTACCGTCCCGACGTGTACAGCGAAGCCGACGCCCAGCGGTTCACCGACCGGCTGATCCGGCTGTTCGAGACGGTCGCGGCCGATCCCACGGCGACGGTCGCCCACGCCACAGTGCTGTCCGCGGACGAGCGCAAACGCGTCCTGCACGACTGGAACTCCGCCGGACTGGTCATGCCGGTGTCGAGCTTGCCCGACATGATCGAGGCACAGGTCCGGCGCACGCCGACCGGTGAGGCACTGGTCCTCGGCGACACCGTCGTCACCTACGCCCAGCTCAACGACGACGCCAACCGGCTCGCACACCACCTGATCGGCCTCGGCGCCGGGCCGGAGTCCCTGGTGGCGATCGCGTTCCCGCGTTCGGTCGAGCTGCTGGTCGCCTGGCTCGCGGTGCTCAAGACCGGTGCCGCGTACCTGCCCGTCGACCCCGGCTACCCCGCCGAGCGGATCGAGTACATGCTCACCGACGCCCGCCCGGCTGTTGTGCTGTCCACTCCGGACAGCCGCATCCCGAACGCGGTCGCCGTCGACTCCCACAGCCTTGCCGACCTGCCCGCGACCGACCCGGTTCGGACCTCGTCGCCACGCCACCCCGCCTACGTGATCTACACATCGGGATCGACCGGCACGCCGAAAGGCGTGGTGGTCACCCACAACGGCGTGGCCAACGTCGTCGCCGCGCACGTCGACAGCATGCGGCTCGGGGAGTCCAGCCGGTTCCTGCTGGCGGTGTCGATCAGTTTCGACGTGTCCATGGCCGACATCGCGATGACCCTGGCCTCCGGCGGCGCGCTGGTGCTGCCGCCACCGGGCAGCACACTGGCCGGTGACGAACTCGCCGGGCTGATCAACGACCACAAGGTCACGCACACCGACCTGGTCGCGCCGATGCTGGCGTCCCTGCCGGACGGGGACCTGCCGACACTGCAGGGATTCGTGGTCGGCGGCGAGGCCTGCGCCGGTGAGCTGGTGGCCAGGTGGTCGCCCGGCAGGCGGATGATGCACGTCTACGGGCCGACCGAGGCCACGGTCGTGGCCACCATGTCCGACCGTCTGGCCGGTGCCGACACGCCGCCGATCGGCCGTCCCATCGGCGGAACCAGCGCCTACGTGCTCGACACCGGGCTCACCCCGGTGCCGCCGGGCGTGGTCGGTGAGCTGTACCTGGCCGGTGCCGGTCTGGCACGGGGGTATCTGAACCGGCCGGGCCTGACCGCCGACCGCTTCATCGCCAGTCCTTTCGGCACGTCGGGGCAGCGGATGTACCGCACGGGTGACCTGGTGCGCTGGCGCGAGGACGGGAACCTGGAGTTCGTGGGCCGGGCCGACAACCAGGTCAAGATCCGGGGGCACCGCGTCGAACTCGGCGAGGTGGAAGCGGCAGTCCGGGCGTGCCCCGGTGTCCGGCAGGCCGCCGTGTCTGCGATCACCGGCAGGGGCGGTGCGAAGAACCTGGTCGCGTACGTCGTGCCCGAAGCAGGGGAGAGCCTCGACGCCGGGACGTTGCGGGCGCAGCTGGCGGCACGGTTGCCGGAGCACATGGTGCCCGCCGC
Organism: Kibdelosporangium sp. MJ126-NF4; assembly: GCF_000826545.1. The sequence goes on from NZ_CDME01000010.1 coordinate 289,733, forward strand.
TGTCGTCGCGCTCGACGCGTTCCCGCTCACGCCCAGCGGAAAGCTCGACCGGCGGGCGTTGCCGATACCGGAACAGACCGCCGCCGAGGGACGCGCGCCGCGCACGCCACACGAGGAGATCCTGTGTGGACTGTTCGCCGAGATCCTCGGCCTGCGCTCGGTCAGTGCTGCGGACAACTTCTTCGACCTCGGCGGACATTCGCTGCTGGCCACCAAACTGGTCAGCCGGGTGCGCACGGCACTCGGTGTCGAGCTGACCATCAGGGCCGTGTTCGAGACGCCCACGGTCGCCGGTCTCGCACAACGGATCGCCGGAGCGGCCTCGGCGAGACCACCGGTCCGTCCGGTCGACCGCCCGGCCGAAATCCCGTTGTCGTTCGCACAACGCAGATTGTGGTTCCTCAACCGGTTCGAACGCGGTGACGGCGTCTACAACGTGCCGTTCGCGTTGCGGTTGCGCGGAAAGCTTGACTTGTCGGCGTTGCGTGACGCGATCGAGGACGTGGTCGAGCGGCACGAATCGCTGCGGACAGTCTTCCCCAGCAGCGACGGTGAACCACGCCAGCAGGTCATCGACGGCGTGACGATTCCGTTGCCGGTCGTGCGAACCGACGACCTGGCAGGCGCGTTGATGGACGCCACCGGTGTCGACTTCGACCTAGAAACCGAGATCCCGCTGCGGGCAACGGTCTTCCGGCTCGGCCCCGACGACCACGTGCTGCTGCTCGTGGCGCACCACATCGCCACCGACGGTTGGTCACGCGGCCCGCTCGCCGCCGACCTCACCAGCGCCTACACCGCGCGGTGCTCCGGGGAGTACCCGCAGTGGGCCCCGCTACCAGTGCAGTACGCGGACTATGCGCTGTGGCAGCGGGAACTGGCGATCGACGAGCAGATCACGCACTGGGCCCGTGAACTGGCCGGGCTACCGGACACCATCGACCTGCCCGTCGACCGACCGCGCCCAGCCGTGCTCACCTACGAGGGCGCGCAGGTGCCTGTGCGCATCCCCAGCGAGCTGCGCGACCGGCTCGCGCAGCTGGCCACGCAGTGCGACGCGAGCGTATTCATGGTGCTGCAGGCCGGATTGGCCGCGTTGCTCAGCAGGCTCGGCGCCGGGCACGACGTTCCACTCGGCACTCCGATCGCGGGACGCACCGACGAGGCCGTGGACGACCTGATCGGGTTCTTCGTCAACACCTTGGTGCTGCGGACCGACACCAGCGGCGCACCCACCTTCCGTGACCTGGTCGACCGGGCCCGCACGGCCGCGCTGGCCGCGTACGCCAACCAGGACGTGCCCTTCGAACGGCTCGTCGAAGCCGTGAACCCGAACCGGTCCATGGCGCACCACCCGCTGTTCCAAGTGATGCTCACCCTGCACAACACGGGCGAGTCACTGCCGGACCTGCCAGGTCTGACGGTCGACGAGGTCCAGGTCGGCCGCAGGCACGCCAAGTACGACCTGTCGCTCGACCTCACCGAGTCGGCCGACGGTATCGACGGCAGTCTGGACTACAACGTGGCCCTGTTCGACCAGGCCACGATCGAGGCGATGGCCGACCGCCTGCTCGCGCTGCTCGACGCGGTCACCGCCGCACCCGACCGGGTCGTGGCCGACATCGACCTGCTCACCCCGGCGGAGCGGGAGATCCCGGACACGAGCGCCGAGGTGCCGTATCTGTCCATCGTGGACGTGTTCGCGCAGCGGGTCGCCGAGACGCCGGACGCGACAGCGGTGGTGTCCGATGAGGGCCAACTGTCCTATGCGGAGCTCGACCGTCGGGCCAACAAGATGGCGCACAGGTTGATCAGCCGTGGCGTCCGGCCCGAATCGCGTGTGGCGATCCTGCGCAAGCCCTCGATCGACCTCATCGTGTCCGTCCTGGCCGTGCTCAAGACAGGCGCCGCCTATGTGCCGCTGGACGAGCGTTATCCGCTGGCCCGCAGGCAGTTGCTGATCGAGGACAGCGGCTGCGCGTTGCTGCTCACCGATGACGAGCCATCCGGAGATCACGAGGCCACATCTGTGAGCATGCACCCGGAGCAGGTGGCGTATGTGATGTTCACGTCCGGCTCGACCGGCAGGCCCAAGGGCGTCGCCGTGACGCACCACAACGTCGTGCAACTGGCCTACGACCGGTGCTTCAATCGGGCCAACCACAGGCGGATGCTCGTGCACTCGGCGTTCGGGTTCGACGCGTCGACCTACGAGATCTGGGTGCCACTGCTGACCGGCGGCACGCTCGTGATGGCCACCGGCCACGGAGGCGACGTGGCGCATCTGCGGGACGTCATCACACGCCACCAGGTCACAGCGGGCTACTTCACCGCCGGGCTGTTCGCCGTCGTCGCAGACGAGCACGTCGACGTGCTCGCCGGGCTTCGTGAAGTCTGGACAGGCGGCGACGTCGTGTCTCAGGCGACCTTGCAGCGTGTGCTCGACCACTGCCCGCGGACGGCTGTCGTGCACAGCTACGGGCCGACCGAGACCACGTTCGCGTCCAGCTACCAACGGTTCGAGCCCACCGACCGGACAGTCCACAGTGTCCATCTGGGACGGCCGTTGGACAACAATCGGCTCTATGTGCTCGACGACCGGCTGCACCAGGTCCCGCCGGGTGTGCCGGGGGAGCTGTACATCGCGGGAGACCAGCTCGCGCGGGGATATCTCGGCCAGCCAGGGCTCACTGCCCAGCGGTTTGTAGCCGATCCGTTCGGCAGCGGCCGGATGTACCGGACCGGCGACCGAGTCGTCCGGACGACCGCCGGTGCACTGCGTTTCCTCGGCAGGGCCGACGACCAGGTCAAACTCCGTGGTTTCCGGATCGAGCCGGGCGAGATCACCGCCGCGTTGGCCTCCGCCGAGGCTGTCGCCAACGCCGCCGTGATCGTGCGCGACAAGCGGTTGGTCGCCTACATCGTGGGCGACATCGACACGGCCAAGGCCATCGCCGGGGAGAAGTTGCCCGAGTACATGGTGCCGACTGACTGGGTGTCGCTCGACAGCGTGCCCTTGACTGTCAACGGGAAACTCGACCGGGCCGCGCTGCCCGCGCCCGACCGTGCGTCGACGTCCTCCCGTACGCCACGGGACGCACGTGAGGAAGTTCTGTGCGCGTTGTTCGCCGAGGTGACGGGAGCGCCGGAAGCCGGGATCGACGACAGCTTCTTCGCCTTGGGCGGGCATTCGCTGCTGGCCACCCGGCTGGTCAGCCGGATCAGGGCCATGCTCGGCGTCGAACTGGGTATCCGCCAGGTGTTCGAATCCCCCACAGTGGCCGCGCTGGCTGTGCGTGTCGCCGAGGCGGCCACCGCCCGCGATTCGCTGCGGCCGATGCCCAGGCCCGACCGGATCCCGTTGTCGGTGACGCAACGACGGCTCTGGTTCCTCAACCAGTTCGAGATCACGACCGCGATGTACAACGTGCCGCTGGCGTTGCGGCTGCGCGGTGAGCTCGACCTGACCGCGCTGCGGCTGGCCGTGGCCGACGTCGTCGACCGGCACGAGACGCTGCGCACGATCTTCCCGGTCGACGGCGAGGAGCCGTACCAGCTGATCCTCGACCAGCCGGACATTCCTTGGCGTGTCAGGGAGGTCACGGAGTCCGAACTGGACGATGCGGTGGCCGCGGCGGCGGACGAGGGCTTCGATCTCGGTGTCGAGCCGCCGATGCGGGCGGAGGTGTTCCGTGTGGGGGAGCGGGATCACGTACTGCTCGTCGTGGTCCACCACATCGCGACCGACGGATGGTCGATCGCTCCCTTCACCCGTGACCTCGCCGACGCCTACACCGCGCGCCGCGCGGGCCACGGTCCCGAGTGGACTCCACTGCCGGTGCAGTACGCGGACTTCGCGCTGTGGCAGCAGCGATCCGACGCCGAGGGATCGCTGGACTACTGGCAGAAGGCGCTGGTTGGCCTGCCCGACAAGCTGGAACTGCCCACCGACCGGCCACGCCCCGCGGTGGCCGCGCACCGGGGCGACGCGGTGCCGATCGTGATCAGCCCCGCAGCGCACGACCGGATCCGCGCGCTGGCGGCGAACTCGTCGGCCAGCCCGTTCATGGTGCTGCACACCGCGCTCGCCGCGTTGCTCACCCGGCTCGGCGCGGGCGACGACATCCCGATCGGATCACCGATCGCCGGACGGACCGACACCGCACTGGGCGACCTCGTCGGGTTCTTTGTGAACACGTTGGTACTGCGCGTGAACACCGCCGGAAACCCGAGCTTCGCGCAACTGCTCGCGCAGGTCACCGACACCGACCTGGCCGCGTACGCCCACCAGGACGCGCCGTTCGAGCGCATCGTGGAAACGGTCAATCCCGTTCGTTCGCTGGCCCACCACCCACTGTTTCAGGTGTCGCTGGCGTTCCAGAACACCGGCGACACAGCACTCGAACTGCCCGGACTCACGGTCGACGAACACGACCTCGCCGTGAGCACAGCGAAGTACGACCTGAGCTTCATGCTCACCGAGCACGAACACGGTATCGACGGCTTCCTCGGCTACGACACGGACTTGTTCGACCGGCAGACCGCGCAAGCGTTCGCCGACCGGCTGGTCCGGCTGCTGGACGCGGCCGTCACGGACCCGTCGGCGCCGATCGCGGACCTCGACATCCTGACCGGGGACGAACGACACCGGCTGCTGACCGAGTGGATCGGCACCGGCCGCACCCAGGCGGCAACCTCACTGCCGGAACTGTTCGAAGCGCAGGCGGCGCGAACCCCGTGCGCCCCCGCCGTTGTCGCCGAAGGCGTCACACTGTCCTATTCGGAGCTCAACGCGCGGGCGAACCAGCTGGCGCACAGCCTGTCCGAAGCCGGTGTCGGCCGTGGGCAGGTGGTCGCCGTCCAGCTTCCCCGCTCGGCCGATCTGGTGGTCGCGCTGCTGGGGGTGCTCAAGTCGGGCGCCGCGTACGTCCCGGTCGACCCGGACTACCCGTCGGCCCGAGTCGAGTTCATGCTCGCCGACGCGGCCCCCTCCGTGGTGCTGACCGGCCTTGGCCCCTTGGATCGTTACTCCACCGCCAATCCCGGACGTCGACACGCCGCCGCCGACCCGGCCTACGTGATCTACACGTCCGGCTCGACCGGGCGGCCCAAAGGCGTGGTCGTCGAACACGGTGCCCTCGCGGCCTACCTCGGCTGGGCGAGAGTCGGCTACCCGGACGCCCGCGGTGTGGCCCTGGTGCACTCCCCGGTCGCGTTCGACCTGACCGTGACCGTGCTCTACACGCCGCTCGTGGTCGGCGGATGCGTGCACCTGGCCGCGCTCGACGACGCCGCGGACACGGTCACCGCGCTGCGCCAGTCGCCCGCGACCTGGCTCAAGGCCACACCGAGCCACCTGCCGATGCTGACCGAACTGCCCCCGGAGTTCTCGCCGTCGGGTCAGCTCATTGTCGCCGGAGAGGCCCTGCATGGTGACCACCTCGCACGGTGGCGCGCCGACAACCCCGGTGTCGAGGTGGTCAACTCCTACGGGCCGACCGAGATCACGGTCAGCTGCATGGAACACCGCATCGCGCCCGGCGACGACGTTCCTGCGGGAGCCGTGCCGATCGGCAGGCCGTTCGAGCACGTCCAGGCCTATGTCCTCGGCGTTCACCTCGAACTGGTGCCGCCGGGCGTCACCGGTGAGCTGTACATCGCCGGAGCGGGGCTGGCCCGCGGCTACCTCAACCGGCCGGGGCTGACCGCCGACCGGTTCGTCGCCAGCCCGTTCGACACCGGCAGGCGGATGTACCGCACGGGAGACCTGGCTCGCTGGAACGCCAACGGTGAACTGGTGTTCGCGGGCCGCGCCGACCACCAGGTGAAGGTCCGGGGCTTCCGGATCGAACCCGGCGAGATCGCCGCCCGACTCACCGAACACCCGGACGTCTTCCGAGCCGAGGTCGCCGTGCGCGAGGACACCCCCGGTGACCAGCGGATCGTCGCCTACGTGACCGGCACGGCGGCCGGGCTGCGAGACCACGTCGCCGCGGCGCTACCCGAGTACATGGTGCCGTCCGCGTTCGTCGAGCTGGACGAGTTCCCGTTGACTCCCAACGGGAAGCTCGACCGGTCCGCGCTGCCGGTCCCGGACATGGCACCGGTCGAACGCGTCGAGCCCCGCACCGGGCGCGAAACCGTGCTGTGCCGGATCTTCGCCGAGACTCTCGGTGTGGACGCGGTCGGCATCCACGACGGCTTCTTCGACCTCGGCGGGCATTCGCTGCTGGCCACCAGGGTGATCGGCCGGATCACGGCGGAGTTCGGTGTCCGGCTGGGCATCCGGGCCCTGTTCGAGACACCGACCGTGGCCGGTCTCGCCGCCCGGCTCGACAGCGTGGACGACAGCGTCGACGACTGGGGCTCGCTGGACGTGCTGCTTCCGTTGCGCACCACCGGGACACGGCCGCCGCTGTTCTGCGTGCACCCGGCGGCGGGGATCAGCTGGGTCTACTCGGGACTGCTCGCCACGCTGCCCGACCGGCCGGTGTACGGCCTGCAGTCACGCGGTCTCACCGGGCAGAGCCTGGCGAGCGTGACCGAGATGGCGCGGGACCACCTCGCCGAGATCCGCCGGGTCCAGCCGTCGGGACCGTACCGGCTGCTCGGCTGGTCGTTCGGCGGGCTCGTGGCCCACGCGATCGCGACCATGCTGCAGGCCGACGGCGAGGACGTGGCGTTCCTCGGGCTGATGGACTCCTACCCGGCCAGCGCCCGCGACGAACCAGCGCCACCCGAGGGCCCGGCCGCCGTACGTGCCGTGCTCGACTCCCTGGGCTACCAGTCGGACACCGATGACGCGATCAGCGTCCTGCGTGCCGCCCGGAGCCCGCTCGCCGAGCTCGGCGAGACCGGGATCGAGGCTGTGGCACGGGCGTTCACCGCGAACGTGGCCGCGTCGGCCCAGCACACCCCCTGCCGGTTCGACGGGGACGTGCTGTTCTTCGCCGCGACCGTCGGTCGGGCTACGTCAGCCAATGCCTGGCGTCCGTTCGTCACCGGCGAGATCGACGAACGGCCGATCGCCTGCACACACGGCGACATGACAAAACCCGAGCCACTGAAGGAGATCGGGACAGCGATCGAGAGGACCCTGCGATGACCAAGGTACGCAACCCGTGGGCGGTGCTGTTCGCGCTGTGTGTCGGCCAGTCGCTTGGCCTGCTCAACTCCACCGTGGTGAACGTGGCCATCCCGGCCATCAGCGCCGAACTGGGCGCGAGCATCGACCAGATCCTCTGGGTGGTCAACGTCTACATCCTCGTGCTCACCGCGTTGACCATGGTCGGTGCCCGGTTCGGCGACCTGTTCTCGCCGAAACGGATGTACCTCGCGGGTCTCGGCGTGTTCACGGTCGCGTCCGTGGCCTGCGGGCTGGCGCAAAGCCCCGGACAGTTGATCGGCGCGCGGGTCGTGCAGGCCGTCGGGTCGGCGATGATGTCGCCGCAGACGTTGTCGATCATCACGAAGGTGTTCCCCGCCGACCGGCGGGGCGCGGCGATCGGCGTGTGGGGCTCGTTCGCCGGGCTGTCGGTCGCGGTCGCGCCGAGCCTGGGCGGCCTGCTGGTGTCGGCGCTGGACTGGCGCTGGGTGTTCTACATGAACGTGCCGATCGGCGTCGCCGGGTTCGTGCTCGCCGTGCTGATCGTGCCGAATGTGCCCGCTGCCGCATCGAGGCGCCTCGACCTGGTCGGTATCGGCCTGCTCACCGGCGGCCTGTTCCTGATCACCTACGCGCTGATCGAGAGCGTGCCGCTGCTGCTGGCCGCCGGAGTGGCCGCGGTGGTCGCGTTCGTGTGGGTCGAGCGCGGACGGCAGGACCGCGACCCGCTGCTGCCGTTCGTGGTCGTCAAGGACCGCAACTTCTCCCTGATGAGCGGTGTCACGGCCACGATCGCGTGCGGGATCGGCTGCACGTTCTTACTGGTGTTCCTGCACCTGCAGGTCGGCGCGGGGATGTCCGCGCTGACCTCGGGGCTGCTGGTCGCGGTGGCGCCGCTGGTGTCGGTGTTCTTCTCGCCGCTGTCCGGGCGGCTGACCGACCGCTACGGCGGGAAGTACGTGCTGGTGTGCGGACTGGTGCTGTCGGCCGCCGGGATCGGCCTGCTGGCACTGGAGACGACCGTGACCACGTCGTGGCAGGCGCTGCTGCCCGCGCTGTTCGTGCTCGGCGCCGGAATGGGCATCATCTTCTCGCCGGGCGGCACGATCGCGATGCGCACGATCGACCCGGCGAACTCCGGCGCCGCCTCCGGGGTGCTCAGCCTCAGCCGGATGGTCGGCAGCAGTGTCGGGTCGGCCGCGGCCGGTGCCGTGCTGCAGCTCCAGCTCGCGGCGGCCGGTGCGGCGGGCAGCGACTTCGGCAGCGTTCCGCCGCAGGCGATCACCGATGCCGTGCGTGTGGCCTACCTGCTGCCGGTGGCGGTGCTGGTCGTGGGCGCCGGGCTGTCACTCGCGGCCCGTACCACCCGGCCCGCGCCCGCCGGTATGTGAATCACCGAGAAACGCCGCTACGGCCGACGGTCGCTATTTGTCACAGTTCACAAATGCGGTGAGACAGGCTTGACGCTGCCCAGTCCGATCGCTTGACTTGGTTTTGTCCCAGTCCACGCATTGTCGTCGGTTCCTCTTTTCGGACGAACTGACACTGTTTTGTTAGGGGTTTGTGAAATTGTCGAACCACAGGAAGTCCACGGCATCGCACGCCTGAGCTGACCGGGGAGTGCTCGCCTGACCGCAGGTGGCACGGTGAGGGAGACCGTGCCACCCGTGCGGTCGGTTTTTCATGTTGCTGCAATCCGGTGGTCCCGGCCATTGGTATTGGCCGAAACGTCGGAAGCGTGGTCGACAGATTACTCAGCGGAGTTTTCGAATACCATTTCCGGCTGGTCGTGAAATCTACGCCAGCAGTGCCAGTGCGGCCGATCGCAGCCCGGCGTCCAGACACGCGTGCCCGGCCAGGCGCAGCACGCCGTCGGCGCAGTGCCGGGAATGTGACTCCACATCCCAGCCCGGTTCGTCCCTGCGCACCACCGCGATGCTCTCCACCAGGCCGAAGACCAGGTCGGTGCGGATCGCCGCCGGGGCGTCGTCGGGGATCTGCCCGATCAGCGCCCGGTAGGCGGCCTTCAGCTCGGCCCGTTCACGGCGGAACGTGGCCAGGCCCGGCGCGGCGACCTCGGGCAGCAGGTACAGCACGCCCAGGTTGTGCTGTGCCGTGCCCAGCAGCCGCGAGTCCGAATACGCCAGCGCCCACAGCCGTACGCCGACATCCGCGGTCGAGCCCAGCAGCGCACGGGCTACCCCGAGTGAGGGGTGCACGGTCTCGGCGAGCAGTGCGCACAGGATGTCTTCCTTGGCGGGGAAGTGGTAGTACAGCGAGGCTTGGCGCAGGCCCGCCCGCTCGGCGATCGCGCGTGTGGTGGTTGCGGCGTAGCCGGTTGTGGTGAACAGCTCGGCCGCCGCTCCCAGGACCGCGCGCTTCGCGTCCTGGCTGCTTGCTGTGGCACCGCTGGCTCGCGGCCGTCCGACTCCGCTGCTCATGACCCAGATCCTGTTGACCTAATTTCGATCAGGCGATAGAAATTAGCACAGGTCCCTTTTCCCCACTTCGGAAGGAGTCCTGTCGTGACCACGGCCACCACCTACGGCGCACGCGACCACGCGCGGGCCCAGGACGGCACCGTCGTCGAGACGATGCCGACGATCCCGGCGACCACCTGGCCGGAGCCGCCTGCGGGCGTGGCGGCCGAAGACCTGGTCTGGGCGGAGACCGTCGCCGGGGGTGGGTACACGCACAAGGTCCTTGCCCGCGGCACCGAGTTGCGGCTGACCGACCTGCGTGGCGACGCCTGTGCTCACGTGCTGCTGTACAACGCGGACGCCCCGTGGGAACGGCTGAACGTGGCCGACACGGTCAAGGTCCAGTGGAACGCCTACATGGGCCCAGCCATGACCATGCTGTCCGACCAGGCGCGCGTGCTGGCCACGATCGTGACCGACGAGTCCGGCCAGCACGACGCGCTGTGCGGAACGTCCACGGTCGCGGGCAACGCCGAACGCTACGGCGACGGCAGCCCTCAGGGCCCGGCACCCGCCGGGCTTGGGCTGTTCACTCTGGCCGCGGCCAAGCACGGCCTGGCCCCGCGTGACCTCCCGCCGAGCCTGTCGCTGTTCCAGGGCGTGCGCGTCGAGACCGACGGCGGCCTGACGTTCGACGGGTCGGCCGGTGCGGGCAAGTCGGTGATCCTGCGCGCCGAGATGCCCGTGATCGTGCTCATCGCCAACGTGCCGCACCCGCTGGACCCGCGTCCGGAGTACACGTCGACGCCGCTGCAGGTGCTCGCCTGGCGCGCGCGGCCGACCACACCGGACAGCCCGGAGTGGAACGCCAGCCCCGAGGCGCGCCGTGCCTTCGAGAACACCGCCGACTACCTGACCGCCAGGGGGATCGCGTGACCACCGTGACGAACACCGGGACGAACACCGTGCTGGACGTTGAGGTCGCCGCGCGTGCGCCGTTCTCCACGGTCGTCAAGGCCGGGCAGGTGCTGAGCATCATCGACCTCGGCGGCAACCAGGCCGTGGACTTCCTCGCCTACGACGCCAACGACACCAGCAAGCGCTACAGCGCGGCGGCCACGATCGCCGCCCAGCGCAACATCTTCCTCACCACCGGAAGCGTGCTGCGCACCCAGGAGGGCGCGCCGCTGATGACCGTCGTCGCCGACACGTGCGGTCGTCACGACACGCTCGGTGGCGCCTGCAGCAAGGAATCCAACACCCTGCGCTACGGCCAGCACACGCGCTACCAGCACGCGTGCGTGGAGAACTTCCTGGCCGAGGGCGCCCGCTGGGGGCTGGGCAAGCGCGACCTCGTCAGCAATGTCAACTGGTACATGAACGTCCCCGTCGAGGCCGACGGCACGCTGGGCATCGTCGACGGGATCTCCGCGCCGGGACTGGAAGTCCAGTTGCGCGCGGAGACCGACACGCTGGTGGTGGTGTCGAACTGCCCGCAGATCAACAATCCCTGCAACGGCTTCGACCCGACCCCGGTGCGGATGGTCGTCACCGGCGGCGGTGCCGGGTGAGACTGCTCGTCGCCAACCGCGGCGAGATCGCCACCCGGATCCTGCGCAGCGCCGGTGAGCTAGGCATCCCGACGGTGGCGGTGTACTCCGACGCCGACCGCAGTTCGCCGCACGTGCGGCTGGCCAACCAGGCCGTGCGCCTGGGCCCGGCCCCGGCCAGGGAAAGCTATCTCGACGCGGACGCCGTCATCGGGGCGGCGCTGGCCACCGGCGCGGACGCGATCCACCCGGGCTACGGCTTCCTCTCCGAGGACGCCGCCTTCGCCCGCGCGGCCGAGGCGGCCGGGATCGCGTTCGTCGGACCCACCCCGCACCACCTGGATGTGTTCGGCAGCAAGCACACCGCGCGGGAGAAGGCGATCGCGGCCGGTGTGCCGCTGCTGCCCGGCACCGGCCTGCTCGCGAGTGTGGACGAAGCGCTGGACGCAGCCGACCTGATCGGCTACCCGGTGATGCTCAAGGCAACCGGCGGTGGCGGCGGGATCGGCATGCGTGCCTGCCACACCCCCGGCGACCTGCGCGTGGCGTGGGAGTCCGTGCAGAGCATCGCGGCCAAGAACTTCGCCACCTCAGGGGTGTTCCTCGAGCGACTGGTCGACCGGGCCAGGCACATCGAGGTACAGATCTTCGGTGACGGCGAGGGCCGCGTGCTCGCGCTCGGCACGCGTGACTGCACACTGCAGCGGCGCAACCAGAAGGTCATCGAGGAATGCCCGGCCCCCGACCTGCCGGACGCGGTGACACAGCGGCTGATCACGGCGGCGATCGCGCTCGGCGAATCGGTCCGCTACCGCTCGGCGGGCACGGTCGAGTTCGTCTACGACCCGGACCGCCGCCAGGAGGCGTTCCTGGAAGTCAACACACGCCTCCAGGTCGAACATCCGGTCACCGAAGCGGTGTACGGGATCGACCTCGTGGCGTGGATGCTCCGCCTGGCCGACGGCGACACCGGCATGTTCGGTGTCCTGCCGACTCCGCGCGGGCACGCCGTCGAAGCACGCGTCTACGCCGAAGACCCCAACGAAGGCCACCGGCCCAGCGCCGGACTGCTGACCGGTGTGCGTTTCCCGCCCGGCGCACGTGTGGACACGTGGGTGGAGCGGGGATTGACCGTCACCACTCACTACGACCCGTTGCTGGCCAAGCTCATTGTCACGGGAACGAGCCGCGAGGACGCGCTCGACCGTCTCGGCGAGGCCCTCGCCGACACCCGCGTCGACGGCATCCGCACGAACCTCGGCCAGTTGCGCGCCGCGGCCGTGCACCCCGACTTCCGCGACGCGCGACACGACACCGCCACCCTCGACACCGTCGCGGATGTGGACCGGCGCGTCGACGTGTTGCGCGGCGGCACGTCCACCACTGTGCAGGAATGGCCGGGGCGGCTCGGGTACTGGCACGTCGGTGTGCCGCCCAGCGGCCCGATGGACGACCTGTCGTTGCGGCTGGGCAATCTCGCGCTGGGCAACGAGGAGGGCGCGGCCGGGCTGGAGTGCACCGTGGACGGCCCGGCGCTGAGGTTCAGCCACGAGACCGTGGTGTGTGTGACGGGCGCTCCTGCCGCGGTCACTGTGGACGGAGCAGTTGTTCCACACTGGACGCCGGTGACGGTGCCCGCCGGTGGGGAACTCGACGTCGGGCCGAGCAGTCTTGGCCTGCGCACGTACATCCTGGTACGCGGGGGACTGGACGTGCCCGCGTTCCTCGGCAGCAAGGCCACGTTCACGCTCGGCAAGTTCGGTGGCCACGGCGGACGCGCGTTGGCGACCGGTGACGTGCTCACCACCGGCGCCGAACCCGAGATCCTTCCCGGCGGCGAGGTTCCCGAGGCACAACGGCCGGTTTTCGCCCAGCACTGGGAGATCGGCGCACTGGAGGGCCCGCACGCGGCACCGGAGTTCTTCACACGCGAGGACATCGACGCGTTCTACGCCGCCACCTGGCGCGTGCACTTCAACTCCGCCCGCACCGGTGTGCGTCTGGTCGGTCCCCGGCCCGGCTGGGCACGCGAGGACGGCGGTGAGGCCGGGCTGCACCCGTCCAACATCCACGACACCCCGTACTCGGTCGGCGCCGTGGACTACACCGGTGACCTGCCGATCCTGCTCGGCCCGGACGGCCCCAGCCTCGGCGGGTTCGTCTGCCCGGCCACGGTCGTCACCGGGCAGCGGTGGAAACTGGGCCAGTTGCGGCCCGGCGACACGGTCCGGTTCGTCCCGGTCGACGCCGAACAGGCGGCCGGACTGCGCCGTGCCCCGGTCAGCGTGCCGCGAGCGGTTCCGTTGGCCGACGGGGGAGTGCTCGACCGGCTGGCGGCCGGGGAGGACCGCCCGACGGTGACCTACCGGCGCAGCGGCGACGACAACCTGTTGATCGAGTACGGGACGATGAAACTCGACCTGGCTCTGCGGATGCGGGTGCACGCGCTGGCCGAGCGGCTCGCCACGGCCGACGTGCCCGGCATCGTGGACATCACCCCCGGCATCCGGTCACTGCAGGTGCACACCGATCCCGACCAGCTGTCGGTGGCCAAGGCACTGGGCCTGGTCAGGGAACTGGAGCGGGAGCTGCCCGCGACCGGTGACCTCGTGGTGCCCAGCCGTACCGTCCGGTTGCCACTGTCGTGGGACGATCCCGCGACACGCGAGGCGATCGAGCGCTACATGGCCGGTGTCCGCGACGACGCGCCGTGGTGCCCGTGGAACATCGAGTTCATCCGCAGGGTCAACGGTCTGTCCAGTGTGGACGACGTGTACCGGACGGTGTTCGACGCCGAGTACCTGGTGCTCGGCCTGGGCGACGTGTACCTCGGTGCCCCGGTGGCGACTCCGCTGGACCCACGGCACCGCCTGGTCACCACCAAGTACAACCCGGCACGCACGTGGACGGCGGAGAACTCAGTCGGCATCGGCGGCGCGTACCTGTGTATCTACGGCATGGAAGGCCCTGGCGGCTACCAGTTCGTCGGCCGGACCGTGCAGGTGTGGAGCGGCTGGCAGCAACGCGGCTCGTTCGAGCCGGGATCGCCGTGGCTGCTGCGGTTCTTCGACCGGATCTCCTGGTATCCCGTGTCGGCCGAGGAACTGCTGGAGCTGCGGGCGGCCAGCACCGCCGGGCAACTGGAACTGGACATCACCGACGGCGAGTTCGCGTTGGCCGACTACGAACGGTTCCTCACCGACAACGCCGAGTCGATCGCCGAGTTCCGTGCCCGCCAGTCGGTCGCGTTCGAGGCCGAGCGGCAGGCGTGGGCGGCGGCCGGTGAGTTCGATCCGAAACCTGAGCCGGAGCCAGTCGTCGCGGACACCACGAAGGTGACGGCACCACCGGGCGGCCGGGTGGTGGAGGCGCCGTTCGCGGCGACCGTGTGGCGAGTCGACGTACGACCGGGAGACCGTGTGGACAAGGCACAACCGTTGGTGGCGCTGGAGGCGATGAAGACGGAAACGCAACTGGTGGCGCCCGCCGAGGGCGTCGTGGTCGACCTGCTCGTGCAGCCGGGAACGCAGGTCGCGCCCGGCACCGCTGTCGCTGTGCTGGGTCCGGCGTGAGCGCCGTCGAGCGGGTGCGGGCCGCGTACCGCAGGATCGCCGAGGCCGACCGGCCGGAGGTGTGGATCACCCTGCGCGCCGAGGACGAGGTGCTCGCCGAGGCGGCGGCCGTGCGGTCCGACCTGCCGCTGGCGGGCCTGGTGTGCGCGATCAAGGACAACATCGACGTCGCCGGTCTTCCGACCACCGCGGCCTGCCCGTCCTACGCCTACACGCCAGGGGAAAGCGCGACCGTGGTGCGGCGGCTGACCGAGGCCGGGGCGATCGTCATCGGCAAGACCAACATGGATCAGTTCGCCACCGGACTGGTCGGCACGCGCAGCCCGTACGGCGCGGTCCGCAACGCCTTCCAGCCGGACCGGGTCTCCGGCGGGTCCAGCTCCGGTTCGGCTGTCGCCGTGGCACTCGGGATCGTGGACTTCGCCCTCGGCACGGACACCGCCGGTTCGGGCCGTGTCCCGGCCGCGCTGCACGGTCTCGTCGGACTCAAGCCCACGCTCGGCCTCGTACCGAGTACCGGTGTCGTCCCGGCCGCTCGCCCGTTTGACAGCGTGAGTGTCTTTACCGAGGACGTCGCGCTGGCGCAGCGCGTGTTCGCCGTGCTGGCCGGGCCGGACAGCGCTGATCCGGGCAGCCGCGACTGGCCCGCGACCGTCCGGCTGGCCGCGATGCGACCCGTGGTGGCGATACCGACGGCCGACGGACTGGAGCCGTTGTCGCCGCAGGCTCGTGCCGCGTTCGCGGCGGGCGTCGAGATCCTGCGTGCCAAGGGCACCACAGTGTCCGAAGTGGACATATCGGTGCTGCTGGAAGCGGCGGGGCTGCTCTACGACGGCGCGCTCGTGGCCGAGCGGTACGCGGCGGTCGGCGAGTTCATCGAGGCACATCCCGATGACGCCGACCCGACCGTCGCCGGGATCATCCTGGCCGCCGGACAGCTGTCCGCGCACCGGCTCGCCACCGACCAGGCACGCCTGGCGCGGGCGCGGTCCGCGGCGGCCGAGGTGCTGGCCGGGTTCGACGCGCTGCTGCTGCCCACCACAGTCGGGCACCCGACGCTGACCGAGGTCGCGGCCGACCCGGTCGGGGTGAACAGCAAGCTCGGCACGTACACGAACTTCGTGAACCTGCTGGACTTCGCCGCGGTGGCGGTCCCGGCGGGACACGCGGACGGCAGCCCGTTCGGGCTCAGCGTGATCACCCGCGCGTTCGACGACCAGGTGGCGATGGACATCGCCGCTCTGCTGACCGGTGAGCCCGCGCCCGAGTCGTTCGCTCCGTCGGTCGCGCTCGCGGTGTTCGGCGCACACCTGCGTGGCCAGCCGTTGAACCACCAGCTGACCAGTCTCGGTGCCCGATTCGACGGCGAGATCGCCACCGCTCCGGAATACCGGATGGTGGCGCTGCCCACCGATCCGCCCAAACCCGGAGTGGTGCGTGCCGACGAGGGCGGCGCGAGCCTGCGCGGTGAACGCTGGCTGCTGTCCACGGCGGCACTGGGCGATTTCCTCGCCGCGTTGCCGATGCCGATGTCACTGGGCCGGATCCGACTGGACACCGGCGAGGAAGTCCTTGGCTTCCAATGCGATCCGGTCACCGCGGCCGCAGGCAAGGACATCACCGCGCACGGCGGCTGGACGGCCTGGCTCGCGGAAGCGTGAGAGAAACCCTCGTGAGTGTTTTGACCGGTTCTAACTCGCCTAAACACTCACGAGGAGGCTTGGGGCGGGGCGTTGAAGAAGTTCTCCACCATGAATCGTGCCATCGCGGTCAGCCGCTCCGGCGGATAGGTCTCGGGGTCCCTGAGCAGCAGCCTGCCGCCTTCCTGCATGAAGGTCAGCAGTAGGTGGGCGAGCAGATCGACGTCGATCTGCTCGCTGTCGGCGCGGCTGGCCAGGAACCACCGGGTGATCTCGGCGAACCGCTCGCGCACGAGCGCGTCGCCGCGCTGCTGGGCCTTGCGCACCGGTGGCGGTGTGGCGTCGACCGGCAGCAGGATGGAACGCCATCGCTGGGGCGCGGCCACGATGGCGGCGAAGAAGCCGTCGGCGACCTGGGTGAAGGTCTCGACCGGATCGGCGTCGACCAGGTCATCGGGCAAGGTGTCGGCGAGTTGGGCGAGGGCTCGTTCGCTTTCGCGGCGCAACAGGACGCGCAGGATGTGATTGGCGTCGGTGAACTGGCCGTACACGACAGGCCTTGTGACACCGACGGCCTTGGCCACCGCGTCGACCGAGACGGCGGCGACGCCATCGGTGTTGATGATCTCCAGCGCGGCGTCGAGCAGCTGTTCGCGCCGTTCCTCCGGCGCCATTCGCGGCGCGTACGGCCGCTTGCCTGTCGTGCCGTGTGAGCTCATGGGTGAAGCTTACCGTTGAAAAGCTACACGAGTGTAGCTACAGTGCTGTAGCAATTGACTCCGGAGGTGGTGGATGAGTGAGCGGTTCTGCGTCATCGGCGCTGGTTACGCGGGAAACGGCCTGGCCAGGGCGTTCAAGCGGGCCGGGATCGACTACGACCAGTTCGAGGCCACCGACCGGATCGGCGGGAACTGGTCGCACGGGGTGTACGACTCGACGCACCTGATCAGCTCGAAGAAGTCCACCCAGTACACCGAGTACCCGATGCCCGCGCACTACCCGACGTTCCCCAACCGCGTGCAGATGCTGGAGTACCTCAACGACTACGTCGACCACTTCGGACTGCGCGAGCACATCCGGTTCGGCACCGAGGTCGTCGACGTCCGGCCGCTCGACCGCTCGGGCATGGCCGGGTGGCGGGTCACGCTGGCCGGTGGCGAGCAACGTGACTACGCGGGCGTGGCGGTGGCCAACGGCCACTACTGGGAAAGCAACATTCCCGGCTACCCAGGCGTGTTCACCGGACGGCAGTTGCACTCCAAGGACTACAAGAGCCCGGCGGACTTCGGCGAGGGCGGCCGGGTGCTCGTGGTCGGCGGCGGGAACTCGGGCAGCGACCTCGCGGTGGAGGCCGCGGCGACATTCGGCACCGCCGACCTGTCGTTGCGGTCGGGCTACTGGTTCATCCCCAAGGCGATCTTCGGAATCCCGGCGTCGGAGTTCGACCGGGTGTGGATGCCGTTGCCACTCCAGCGCTGGTTCATGAAGACGCTGCTGCGTCTGTCGTTCGGCAACTACACCCGGTACGGGCTGGAGGAACCGGACCACAAGCTGTTCAGCAAGGACGTCACGGTCAGCTCATCGCTGATGTACGCCCTGCAGCACGGCAAAGTACGACCTCGCAAGGAGATTCGTCGTTTCGACGGCACGACCGCGCATTTCGTGGACGGCACGTCCGGCGAGTACGACACGATCGTCTGGGCCACGGGATTCCGCACCAGATTCCCCTTCCTGGACGAGTCGCTGTTCGTGTGGGAGGGCGGGCAGCCGGTGCTGGTCGACCACGCGTTCGTGCCGCGCTACGCCAACATCTACATCTGGGGCCTGGCGGCGCCACGGTCCGGCGCCGGAAAGATGATCTCGGCGGGCGCCGACTTCCTGGCTGAGGCCGCTGTCGTGCAACGACTGTTCCCGGTGCCACTGGCCGATCTGCTGGCCCGCTGGGCACCCGCGCGCAGCTCGATCCTCACCGGTTCGGCGCAGATGATCGGCCGAATCCGCCTGGGGCGCCGGATTTTGCGGCGGTACGTCCGCCGGGCCCGCGTACTCGGTGGCGGCCTCGCCAGTTGGGGCGTGCGCCGTCAACTGGCTGCCGAGACCAACGGCCTGGTGCTGCCCGAGCAGATCAAGGAGCTGACGTCGTGAGCCTTCCACCGCCGACATCCCGCAACCGGGCCGTGATCACCGGTGCGTCGTCCGGTATCGGCGCCGCGCTGGCCGTGGGGCTCGCCGCACGGGGCTATGCGCTGACCCTGATCGCCCGCAGGGAGGACAGACTGCGTGACCTCGCTGCCCGGTTGTCTGCCAGGTCCGATGTGGAGGTCGAAGTCCGTCCGTGCGACCTCGGCGACCGTGCGGCGCGCGCCGCCCTGGCGGCCGAGTTGGCGCCGCGGGACATCGCGGTGCTGTGCAACAACGCCGGGTTCGCCACCTACGGCCCACTGTCCACACTGGATCCGGTGCGTGAACGGCAGCAGGTGGAACTCGACGTGGTCGCCGTGCACGAGCTGACCCTTGCCGTGCTGCCCGGCATGCTGGCCCGCAAGGCGGGCGCGATCCTGATCACCGGGTCGACCGCGGGCAACCAGCCGGGCCCGAACAACACCACCTACGCGGCGGCCAAGGCGTTCGCGAACACGTTCGCCGAATCACTGCACGCCGAACTGGCAGGTACCGGCGTCGGCGTGACGTTGCTGGCGCCCGGCCCGGTGCGGACCGAGTTCACCCAGGTCGCCGAGGTGCCCGCGGTGGACCGGCTGGTGCCGGGACCGCTGTGGGTGTCGGCCGAGCGCGCAGCGGACCTGGCGATCGCCGGGATGGCCAAGGGCAAACGACGGGTGGTGCCCGGTCCGTTCGCCAAGGTCCAGACGCTCGGCGGCCTGTACAGCCCGAGGGGAATCAGCGCCCGGATGCTGCGGGCGGTCTATCGGAGGCTCACGTGACGACCTGGGAACCCACCACCCGTACCGAAGGCCGGAGCCTGGGCACGGACCTGCGGCGGCTGCTGGCCGTCAGCGATCCCCGCAAGACTCTGTACCGCGACGCGCACTACTTCGCTGTCACGGTGGAGGTCGACCCGAAGCGGATGCGGCAGTGGCTGCCGCCCGGCGTCCGGCTGGCCGAACCCGCGCGGGCGGATGTCTTCACCGCGTTCTTCCCGGACTGCAACTTCGGTTCCGTCTACCACGAAGCCGGGGTGTTCGTGCACGTCAAAGCCGGTCGCCGGACCGGGATCCACTGCCCGTGGATGATCCTCGACGACGACGTGGCCCTGATACTGGGCCGCGAGATGCTCGGCTACCCGAAGAAACTCGGCGAGATCGACTGGCACATCGACGGTGACACCATTCACGGCCAGGCCACCCGCCGCGGCAGCAAGCTCCTCAGCATGGGCGGCTCGCTCGGTGACCCCATCGACAACCCACCGCCGTTCCTCGGCAGGCCACACCGCAACGTCATAGGCCTGTTGGGCGCCACGATCCCGCGCCTCATCGCGTTCCGGCCCGGGGAACGGCCGGTCGAGGTCCGCCCCGTACACGACATCGAGTTCACCGTCGGCGGGTCCGAACGCGACCCGCTCGACCAGATGGGATTCGGCCAGGTCGTGCACGCACGGCTGCACCGCGTCGACCTCACGGCCGGACGCCCGCCGATCCCGATCCGTCCACTGTCGCCGCTGTTCACGGCGACCCGACTCCGACCGAGGGTGCTCTGAGATGACCAATGTCCTGAACCAGCCGTTCACCCTGCCGTGCGGGGCCACACTCGCCAACCGGATCGCCAAGGCCGGGATGAGCGAACGGCTCGCCGACCGCGCGGGCGCCCCGACCGAGAAGCTGCACCGGCTCTACGCGACCTGGGCCCGCGGCGGCGCCGGGCTGCTCATCACCGGCAATGTCATGATCAACCGGGACGGCCTCGTCGAACCTCGCAACGCCATCCTGGACGACGATCGCGCGATCGGTGATTTCAAGCTCTGGGCGGAAGCCGCGCACGTGTCCGGGACGGCCCTGTGGATGCAGATCAACCACCCCGGCCGGGTCGCCGTGGCCCCGTTCACCCGGCTCCCTGTGGCGCCGTCGGCCATCAGGGAGCCCGTGCCCGGCTACAACCTGCGCAAACCCCGTGCGCTCAGCACACAGCGAATCCGTGAGCTGATCCAGAACTATGCCCGGACCGCCGCACTCGCCATCGGAGCAGGGTTCGACGGCGTGCAGATCCACGCCGGGCACGGCTACCTCATGTCGCAGTTCCTGTCGCCGTTGGCCAACACCCGTGACGACGGCTACGGCGGGGATGCTGTGGGACGCCGCCGTGCGCTGCTGGAGACTGTCGCCGCGGTCCGGGAAGCCGTCGGCCCGGCCGTGCCGGTGTCGGTGAAACTTAATTCGGCCGACTTCCAACGCGGCGGTCTGAGCGAAACCGAATCGGTCGACGTCGCCGTCGCACTCGCGGACGCCGGTGTCGATCTGCTGGAGATCACCGGAGGCAACTACGCCGCCCCCGCGATGGAAGGCATTCTGCACAGCGGGCGTGCCGAACCGTATTTCGCGGAGTACGCCGCCAAGGTGCGCAAGCGCACACGGCTGCCGCTGATGCTGACCGGTGGACTGCGCACCCGTGACACCATGACCCGGTTGATCGCCAACGACGCCGTGGACATCATCGGTCTGGCGCGTCCGATGGCGTTCGTGCTCGACTACCCGGCACGGATCCTCGCCGGTGACAGGGAACCCCTGCTGCCACGGACCCCACGCCGGACCGGCAACAAGGCACTCGACGCTTTCGTGGAGCTCAGCACGCACAACGCCCAATTCGACCGGATCGCCACCGGTCGCACGCCACAGGCCCGCGTGGGCCTCGGCACCGCGCTGCGCGGCCTCGCCAAGATCGGCGTGGACGCGGCCAGGCAGGCGATGCTCCCACGGTGACTACGCGTTCGCCGTGACGTCCTCGCGTGATGGCGGGGGAATGGGCGGCACGGTCGCCACGACATCCCTGGCACGGGCCAGTTGGGCGACGCCAAGACCGCAGAGGAAGGCACAGATGACGGCGAGCACGATCTCGACGTTGGTGGTGGCGAGCTTCTCGCCGAGCAGGGCGACCCCGATGACGGTGGCGGAGGCCGGGTTGACGAGGTTGGTCAACGCCAGCGGCGCGCTCAGCCCGTCCCGGTAGGAGCGCTGGGTGAGGATGGTGGCGATGATCGCGAACGTCCCCACGGCGACAGCGGCGAAGATCGTGATGGGGCGCAGCAGCACCCCGGCCCCGGCGTCACCCACGGTGACAACGATGGTCTGGCACAAGGCGGAGCAGACGCTGAACGCGATCCCGCCCGCGATGGCCTCCCACAACGTCGACGCGCCCGGGCGCCTGCCCAGCAGCGCCAGCACGGCGACGACGGCGGCGGTCGCCACGACGAGCCAGATGAGCTCGCCGCTGGTCAGCGTGTCGGCCTTGCCGGAGGTGGTGATGATCAACGCCAGCCCGGTCAGGCCGACGACGGTGTAGGTCATCCCGGTCAGCTCAAGCCGCGTCGGCCGCCGCTTGGCCGTCATCGCGGCCAGCGGGACGGCGATCACGAGCGTGAGCGCGCCCAGCGGCTGGATCAGCGACAACGGCCCGAAGTTCAACGAGGCCACGTGCAGCGCGGCGCCGAGGACGTTGAGCCCGATCGCCAGCCACAGCACCGGGACGCGGACCAGCTGGGCGACGGTGAGATGTGCGTGCCTGGCCTGGATGAGCGCGGCTACCGCGTACGCGATGGACACCGCTACACACAGCGCGATAGCGATGAGCAGGTTCGTCATGTCAGCCAGTCGCCCAATCTCAGTCCGCCCGACGGACGGGTGCAGCCAAGCGTCCTTGGTCGGACGGTCTGAGGGCCCAGGCAAGTGGTGACATCGGGTCACCGGGACACTCACTTTCGAGGGTAACTCGGCCAAGGTCATGACGACGGCGTTTTGGCACGATCACCGGCACGAGTGGGGGAATTCAGGGCTTCCCTTAGCGCAATCAGACCCGAAATGTCACGCTGAGTGGTTGCCAGCTCGACTGGGTGTCGTCCTAGTCCCATTCCCAGGCGATGCCGATCACACCTGGCTTCACCCCGCGCTCCACGCGGTGCACCCACTGCCCCGACGTCACGATGAGCTCGTCGCCGACGTGCGTCTCGGCGTGCGGTTTCGGCTGGTTGAAGGCGTGGATCCGGGCGGGCACGGCGTCGTCGGCGAACCGCACGCGCAGCAGGAACAAGTCCGCCGGATAGCGGAAGCCACGGCGGTACTCGAAGCTGACCGGTGGCGCGGACACGGTGACGGCGTAGTCGAAGAACTGGGTTTCACCGATCCGCAACCGGCGGTCGAACAGCAGTTCCGCGGCGATCACCGCGGCGTCCGGATGCCGCCGGACCCGCCCGAGACGGCAGTTCACGAGCGCCTTCACCGCGATGTCGGCGGAGTCCGTGCTGGGCTCGGCGCAGTACACGGCCAGATATCGGTCCGGCCCGTCGGCCGTCGCCTCGACGACGAGCCTGGTGTGTACAGAGTGGATTGTGCGGTCGGCACCGACCGCCACGCTGTCCTCCTGGCTGACCACGCCCAGCCGCGAGTCCGACGGGCCGATCATCGGCGTAATCGCCTCGGCCAGCGCGTCCGCGGGCTTGAGCAGGCCGTCGTAGTCGCGGTCTCGTTTCGTCCACCGGCCGCGGGGCCGGGGCGGGCCGAGCAACGCGACCAGCGAGTGCCGTGGCATGCCCAGGATGCCCTCGATGGCGTGCACGGCCCGTAGCGAGTCGGCGCGTTCCGGTCTGCTGCGGCCCTGTTGCCAGTAACTCAGGCTGGTCACGCTGACCTGGATGCCGCGCTGGGCGAGCCGGTGGCGCAGCCGGTCGAGCGTCAGCCCGCTGTCCTCGATCGCGGCCCGGAGCGCGGAATGGAACTGCTCTGACACTCCTCGCGCTCCTTCCGGTCGGTGCGGACGGGCGATTCTGTGAACGAACACAGACTTCGACGTTCCGGTACATCTAACGCCCGGCCGCGTCGCTGGTCACGGTCGTTCACAGTTTTGTGCGTTTCGTTCAGGGACAGCGGCCCCCGGCGCCGATCCGCTTGACGCCGTTCACGCGCCGGGTATTTCTTTCGTTCTGACCGGTCATCCCTGCTGGTGTCCCAATCCCTGTTGGAGGACACATGTTTCTGGTCAGAGCTATGGTCGTGGTCACTTTAGGAGCGTTACTCCTACCACAACCAGCATCTGCCGCGCCCGCAAGTCTCGCCGACGAAGTCCGAGGCGTCACGGTCTCCGAGCACGGGGCGTCACCCGTGGTCGAGACCAGCCGCACACACGGCAACTGGGCCTTCGGATCCACCACAGTTCCCTCATCGCCGGACGCCCACGAGGCGCCGCAGAGCTCGCTGTTCGTCGCCCGCAACCTCGGCCGCAAGTGGCGTGTCGAACTGGAAGGCACCGCCGGTTTCGTCGACCTCGCCAGACAGGCGCCTCGCGAAGTGGTCAGCGACAGCGAGAAGGAGCTGTTCGCGAACAACTTCCAAGCAAGGACACTCGCCGCCGACACCGGGCTCGGACTGCCGTGGCCGCAAGGCGTGTCGTGGTGGATGGGCGGTGGCCCACACGGCAACAGCGGCAACAGCCGCCCGTTCAGCTCGATCGACTTCAACGGCGGCGACGGCCGCGTGCTGGCCGCCGGTGCGGGCAAGGTGTACAAGAGCTGTATCCGTGGCCGTAGTGCGCTCGTGAAAGTCGTGCACCCCAACGGCTACAGCACGACCTACTACCACATGTACGACCTGACCACGCTCGCTGACGGCTCCAACGTGCAGACCGGGACCTACCTCGGGCACATCGGCAACGAGCTGCCCTGCGGCGGATCAAGCTCCGGCGCGCACGTGCACTTCTCCCTGCTGCGCGGCAACACCCACGTCAGCGTGAACAACCAGACCATCGGTGGCTGGACGTTCTACGAGGGCTCGTCGGCGTACGGCGGTTACGCGATGCGCAACGGCGTGCGGGTCAACGTGGGTGGTCGCGTCACCAACTACGGCGGCGGCGGAACACCGTCGCAGCCCACCGGGACCGTGAACGGCGGAGACAACCCGAGCGTCAACATCCGTTCCGGCCCTGGCCTGAGCTATGACGTGACGGGAACCGCGGCCAACGGTGACGTCGTCCAGATCTCGTGCACGGCACGGGGCGAGACGGTGCAAGGCGTGTGGGGCCCGACGGACCTGTGGAACAAGCTGGACACCGGCGGGTGGATCAGTGACGGGTTCCTCGACACCGGGTCCGAAGAGCCGGTCGCCCCGGCCTGCGCCTGACCCGAGGACCTGGCGGTCTTCCACGCTCGGCGCGGGGTGTGGAAGACCGCCTTCGCCGCTTCATAGCGGTTCGTACTCGTTGCCGTCGTCGATCGGATCGTCGCTGACGAGAAGCAGCTTGTAGTCCAACGTGAGGCTGGCGCGCAGCCGATCCAGCGCCTCATCCGTCGCGAGCTGGTCCAGCCCAAGCAGCGTGCTGACCTCCGTGCGGCGCTCGTCGATCGCGGGCATGAACTCCGTCAGCCCGGCGTACGAGGATTCGAACGCGGCGCGCATCGCGTCGAGGTCGGGTGCGTGCCCGGCCACGTCCTGCCAGACCGGGATCGCGACCATGACCTGGAGCGCCTCGGTGAGGCTCGCCCCGAGCACACCCGCGGTGCCTTCCGAGCTGGCATAGAGCACGGGACCGTCGTCGCACACGAAGAACGTGCCACCGGAGCCGTCCCCGGCGATCGCGACGAGGTCACCGCCCGCCGCCAGCCGGACGGGTTCACCGTGCTCGTTGCGGGCGAGGTCGAAGTCGAACACGGCGTCCAGCAGTTCGGTGGCGCGGGCGTTGTCCCGGATGCGATCCAGCATGCCGGAACAATAGTCATGGCGTGTCGAACGGCACGCGAGCCAGGGGATTGTCCAGGTGCAGCTGCTCGTCGCCGAGGTCGGCCGGTCGGCCGTGCACGGTGAACGGGCCGGTCCAGTGCAGGCTCAGGCCGCGGTAGTCCACGCCGTCGGGCGCGAACTCCGGTTCGCCCAGCGCGGCGGTGAAGTCCGCGAACGAGCCGTCGACCGCGCGCCTGCCGACCACGCACACCCACGACGTGCCAGCTCCCCGCGCCCGCACTTCCTGGTAGGCGTTCGGACCCGTGGTCAGCACCCGGCAACCACCCGCAGTGGCCAGCGCGACATAGCCTTCACCCCGACGGCCGACCAACCACGGCCCACCGGAAACCCATTCGTCCAAGGTGGACAGCGGGAACCACGCGTGCGTGAACCCCATCGGATCGTCCTGCGGGATGTGGTACACGGCAAGGACTGTGTCGCGGTGCTGACGTGCACGCGGCAGGATCCGGTTGCCCGCCCAGGCGTTCGGGCGCGCGGACGAGTGTGTGGCGTCGTTGGGGGCGTGCGTCACGTAAACCTGGGTCTCCGGGCCGAGCGTTGCCGCCCAGATGTGCTCCTGCAGGCCCGGCAGGCCGGACCGGTAGTCCTGGACGCTGGACAGCATCGCGTCCGGTGTCTTGTACACCACCAGATCCGACGAGTACGGCCGGGACAGCAGATCGTGGTGCAGCCGGTACTCACCGCGATACCGCTGCCTGCCCAGCCACTCCTGGGGCACCTTTGACGCCTCCGCCAGCTGCTCGGGCACCTGGTAGCGCTGTGCGGTGGCCAGGACGGTCGCGGGCAGCGTGGCGTGGTTGAGGGCTCCCATTCCCCAGCAGAGCCACATGATCGACGCTGTCTCCTCCAGCCGGGCGGTCCGCTGGGTCTGCACGTACGAGCGGCCGTGCGCGGAGACATGCGCGCCGTACCAGGAGTTGAAGGCCAGCGTGAGCAAGGTCTTGTCCAGCAGCCGCCGCGCCAGGTCCCGGACCGTCTCGTCGTCGGCGAACTCGACGAGCGAGGTCAGCGCCAGCACGTCCACCGCGAGGTACGCGTTCGAGTCGAACTCGCTGTACCCACCGGCGAGCTTGCGCGTCAGCCACTGCTCGGCCATCGTGCGGCCGTGCTCGGCGTGCCGCTCGCCGGTCCATCCGGTGTTGCGGAAGACCTCCTGCGCGAACGCCTGCCCGGCGAGCATTTCCGCGGTGTGCCAGACCAGCTGGTGGTTCTCGGTGAAGTAGCACATCGCGTCCAGGCCCGGCTGGTCGATCCAGTACTTCAGACCGAGCAGGGGTTTGCGGACATGGTCACGTGCGTCGTGCCTGCGGTGCCACAGGTGCAGCAGCCCCAGTGCCTCGAAGTCGGCGCAGTCGGCCCGGTTCTCGATCATCCACAGTGACCGTTCGAGCGCCTCGGGGCGCAGCGCCCGCTCGGGATTCAACGCCAGCGCCGCGAGTTCGGCGGCGCACCCGTTGGGGCCTTGTGCCGCGTGTTCCAGCACTTCCCGTCGCCAGTCCTCGGGCCCGCCGACGGGCGCTGTCCGCCCGTGCGGCAGCATCGCCACGGGGAACTCGCGGAACAGCGGCGAGCCGGGGACAGAGACCCGGACAGTGTGCTCGCCTGTTGTCAGCATCGACGCGGAACCGACCCCGGCGTCTCCCACCAACTGGGCCAGCGGGACCGTGACACTGCCACCGTCCAGCGTGACCGTGCGCTCGATCGGGCCACAGTGGACGTTCACTGTCACGCCGTCGGGCCCGGTGAGCTCGACCTCCGGTTCCGTCATGCCCCAGCGCGGTGTGCCGACCGCGTCCAGGATCTGCTCGGCGAACTCGGCGGCCCGCTCATCCGCGCCCGGACTGGGCACGACCACGCGGACCGGCAAGCCGCCGACACGCAACCGGACGACCTGGCGGCACTCGCGGAAGCCGATCTGCCACGAGCACACCACGACCTCGGTCACACCCGACGGCAGCCACACCTTGACCTCGTGCTCGGCGGGCTCCATGTACGTCACCTGGCCGGTCCGCAGCACACACTCACCACCGACGTACAGCAACACCGGACCGGTGCTCGCCAGTCTCAGCGTCCGCCACTCCGCCTGGTCCACCTCGAAAGCCGTGGCGGCCATGGCGATCCGCAGCTCCGGAGTGAAGCAGAACTCGCTCCAGTCCACCAGGCCGTCGGACGTCGTGTGCACGCGCCGCCATGTGCCTTGGTGCTCGGCGCCGGTCGGCCCGGTGTACGTGACCTCGCCGCCCTCCACGACCGCGGGCAGCGACTGATCGCGCAGCGGCCAGCGCTCGTGCAGCCTGGCCTTGAGCGGAGTGACGTCCGGACCGTTGGTCAACACCCAACGACCATCCGGCCCCCACGGCGGGCCGTCGGCGTCCAGCACACCGGAGAGATCGACCGTCTCGGCCCAGCCGCCTGCCACCAGCCAGTCCCGTACCGTCCCGCGTTCGTCGAGCCGGTGGGTGGTGCGTCCAGTCATTTCAGCCCCGTCTGCGAGATTCCCTTGACGATGTGCCGCTGAGTGAAGAGGAACACGATGATCACCGGGATCATGCTGACCACCGACATGGCCAGGATGTAGTTGAACGGGACGACTTCCTCGCTGTTGAACTGGGCGAGCGCCACCGGCAGCGTGTACAGGTCCTGCGACTGGGCGATCACCAGCGGCCACAGGAAGTCGTTCCACCGCCAGATCACCGAGAAGATCGTGACCACGGCCAGCACCGGACGGCACAGCGGCAGGATCAGCCGCAGGAAGATCCGGAACTCACCGGCGCCGTCGATGCGCGCGGCCTCCAGCAGGTCGTCCGGGATGGTCAGCATGTACTGGCGCAGCAGGAACACCCCGGTCGGCGTCGCCGCGGGCGGGATGATCATCCCGAGCAGCGAGTTGGTCAGCCCCATGTCCGCGGCCACCTGGTGCAGCGGGATCAGGATGATCTGCAACGGGATCATGATCGTGCCCAGCGTGACGAGGAACAACACGTTGCGGCCGCGGAAGTTGTACTTGGCCAGCGCGTACGCCGCCATCGAGTTGATCACCAGGGTGAGCACGGTCGCCGACACCGTCACGATGGTGCTGTTGGTCAGGTACACGCCGAAGTCGAAGCGGGACAACGCCTCGGAGTAGTTGTCCAGGGACAACGAGTCCGGCAGCAGCGTCGGCGGGCGGGCCGCCAGTTCCGTGCGCGTCTTGAACGACGACAGCATCGTCCAGACCACCGGCGCCAGGAACAGCAGCGACAACGCGATCAGCCCGGCGTACATCAGGACTTTCGCCGCGGTCGGCGGTGCGGTCGCCGACGCAGAGGTCCACGTGGACTTCTTCGGCGGTGTCTTGGCCCGCCGCGGCTGGAGGCCGATCACATCGACTCCCGCCGTCGGCCGTACAGGAAGTTCAGCATCGTCAACGCGAAGATCGTGCAGAACAGCACGACCGATCCGGCCGCCGCCAGTCCGTACTGGATGGGGGAGCGGAACGCGTGCTCGTAGATGTACTGCACCATCAAC
The DNA here is from genome assembly GCF_000826545.1 of Kibdelosporangium sp. MJ126-NF4. The sequence goes on from NZ_CDME01000010.1 coordinate 318,481, forward strand.
GTGGTGGCGCCGAGCGGGCCACCGCCGGTGAGCGTGTAGATGAAGTCGAACGCCTGGAACCCGGCGATCATCGACAGGATCACCACCACCAGCGTGGTCGGCCGCAGCAGCGGCCACGTCACGTGCTGGAAGCGTTGCCACGCACCGGCTCCGTCGATGCGGGCCGCCTCGTAGTACGAACCGTCGATGCCCTGCAGCCCGGCCATGATGATCAGCGTGTAGAACCCCACGTGCATCCACACGCCGACGAACACCGTCACCCCGAGCGCCGTCGGCCCGTCGACCAGCCAGCCGACATCCAGTCCCAGCACCGAGTTCAGCGCGCCGGACCGGCGTTCCAGAATCCAGCTCCACAACAGGCCGACCACCACCGGCGACAGCAGCACCGGCAGGAAGAACGCCGCGCGGAAGAACCCGCGCGCCCGGATCGGCTGGGTCAGCAGCAACGCCAGCCCGATCGCGGCCACCGTGGAGATCAGCACGAACGCGACCACGAAGATCAGCGACGCGCGGGCCGCCGTCCAGAACTCCGCGTCACTGAACAGTTTGCCGTAGTTGGCGGTGCCGACCGGGGTGAACGTCCGGCCGTTGGAGCTGTCGAACGCGCTGATGTTGAAGCCGTTGATCGCCGGGTAGATGATGAACACGCCGAAGATCAGCATGTTCGGCAGGATGAACAGGTAGGGCGCGATCCGCTGGTTCCACGGCCTGACCTGGCGGCGCCGGGTCATTTGCGGGCGGCCTCCAGGTTCTTCTCCGCCGTGGCACGGATCTTGGCCACCGTGTCCTCAACCGACTGCTGCCCGGCGATCGCGGCGGCGAGCTCCTTGATGACGGGGATGGACGTCGGTGTGAAACCGGGGCTGTAGTTGGTGGCGTATCCGGCCGGGTCCGTTCGTTTGATGTCCGCGAGGAACACCGCCATGTCCGCGGCCCGTTCCGGATACTGAACGCCCTCGGCGATCAGATCCTTGCGCGTCGGCAGGAACCTCGCCTCCTTGGCGAACTTCTCCTGTGCCGCGCGGCTGTTCATGAACGCGATGAATTTCGCGGCCAGCTTCGGGTTCGAGCTCTGCTTGAACGCGGCCATGAACTTCTCACCGGGGTAGCCACCGCAGCGCACCGCGCACGGGTTGGGGATCGCCGCCCACTGGAACTTCGCGTCCTTGGCGAGCTGGCTGACCTGCCAGTTGCCGCTGAAGTACACCGGTGCGTCCCCGGCGAGGAAGATGTCGTTGGCGCCCTTGTACTTGCTGCCCGACTCCAGCCAGAAGTCCTTGGACATCACGCCCTGCTGGTTCAGGTCGACGAAAAGCCGGACGGCCGTCGCCGCCTTGGCCGGGTCGAACTCGACCTTGCCGTCGGTGCCGAACAGGTTGGTGCCGAACTGGTTGAACATCCCGGACACCCGGTGGCCGGACTTGTCGTAGGCGATCGCGTACGGCTTCCCGTTGGCCTGCTGGACCTTCTTGGCCGCGGTGACCAGCTCGTCCCAGGTCCACGGCTTGTCGACGGGCGGCGGGGCGACACCGGCCTTGGTGAACTGGTCGACGTTGATGAACGGCCCGTTCATGGTCAGGTCACTCGGCACGGCGAGCAGCGCGCCGCCTTCGCCGTGGATGTAGGCCTGTGCCTCGTCATGGTACTGGCCGCCGATGTCCTGGCCCGCGCCCTTGAGGTCGAGCAGCGCGTCCCGGAACCCGGTGAGGGTGTGCGTCCGCATCACGTCCGGGGCGTTGTTGCTGGCGATCCGGCCCTGCAACTGCTTCTCGAGCTCGGCGAACGGCACGATCTGCAGGTCGACGGTCGCGCCGGTCTCCTGTTCGAACTGTTTGATCAGCGTCCGGGTCGCCTGTTCGTCCGGCCCGTCGGTGAAGTACACATAGGTCAGCTTGTTGGGCGCGGATCCGTTGCCCCCGCTGCTGTCGGTCGTTCCCGGCGCGCACCCCGCGAGCACACACAGCACAGCGCCGACGATCATTCCCAAGCCTCTTCGCATGGGCGCACCCTCCCAGTAAGCGCTTACCGGGGCACCCTATGACTACATATGTGAACAGTCAACGGCGAGCTGGTTTCGTTAGTAAGCGCTTGTCGTGCGTGTGCCGATGGCCTGGAGTGGGCGGCATACTGGGCGTCGTGACCACGCGAGAGCCACGGCTGGAGATCGAGTACTGCACGCAGTGCAAGTGGCTGCTGCGTGCGGGCTGGACCGCGCAGGAGCTGCTGACCACGTTCACCGAGGAACTCGGCGAGGTGGCGCTGATCCCCGGCACAGGCGGGATCTTCGACGTCAGGATCGGCGGCGAGACCGTCTGGTCGCGCTCCCAGCAGGGTGGTTTCCCTGATCTGGCCGAGCTGAAGCAGGCGGTGCGTGACCGGATCGCGCCCGGTCGCGATCTCGGCCACAGCGACCGCCGCAAGTCCTAGCCGGTGACCACGACGGAGGCGTCCGGCTGGCGAAGCGTGGCGAAGGTCCCGAGGACGCGGCCGCGCAGCAGGTCGAGCACGGCGACCTGAGCGGTGTCCAACAGCGACACGTAGGCGAGCGGCTTGGTCGGGTGCAGCGTGGCAGCCGACGGCTTGCCGGGCAGCGAGGCCGTCCAGATCGGACGCAGCTGCGTGCTGACCATCGAGATGGCGTTGTTGGCCAGGTCGGTCACCAGCAGTTGGTCGTTCGACACGGTGTAGACCCGCAGCGGGTCGGTGCCGGGAAGCCGGAGCTCGTTGCGGACCCGCATTGTGTATGCGTCCACCGCGACGACACCGGGGTTCTTGCGCGCGCCGACGTAGAGCGTGCGCTCGTCGAGGCTGAGGCAGCAGCTCTCCGGCAGTTGCCCGGGAGTGACGGTCACGGGCGCGATCGCGGCGTCGTACGGCCGGACCATGCTGACGGTGTGGGAGAGCAGGCCGGTCACGTAGGCGCGTTCGCCGCTGCGCGTGATGGCGAACATGTGGGCCTTGATGGCACCGGTGTTCACCGCCCGGCTGGGGCTGGTGCCGATGGGCGTGTCGAAGCCGAGCAGTACACCTTTCTCCTCGGACAACGCGTACAACCGGTTCTGGCCGTCCATGCCCATGCCGTGGATCCGGTTGAACGGCGCGAGCTGGATGGTGCGGACCAGCGTGCGTGCCCGCAGGTCGACGACGAACACGGCGGACGCGCCGGGCCCGACCACGTTCGCGAACTCCACGCCGTAGTGCCCGACGTACGCGAACCGCCGCTCACGGTCCGCGGTGATCTCATGCGGGTAGTCGCCCAGTTCGACGTCCGACAGCCGCCTGCCGGAACCGGCGTCGAAGAACGCCAGCCGCCGATCACCCTTCTCCACCAGTGCCAGGACGTCGCCGGAGGCCTCGGCAGCGATGTCGGCGGCCCCAGCGGGTGATGCCACTGCGGGTGACGCCACTGCAGGGAGTGACAGGCCCGCCACTCCCGCTAACTTCATGGCGTTGCGCCGGGTGATCCCCTGGTCCTTCATGGACGACTCCTCGTTGAGGATTGAACAAGTTTACGAGCAGACAGAAGCCGGAAAAGGGGCGAAACGCAACCACGGAATGGCGGTATTTGCCAGGCACCGGGCGCCGGGTGAGTTTCGCGATGCGAACTCACCCGCGCTGACCAGCTCGATCCTGGACCCGGTTGCCGCCTGGGGGAAAAGTCCGTACGACAAAGATCACGACAGTGTCGGGTTACCCGCGGCGCATGCGCCATCCTCACGTACGATCCGCTGCTCCCGACCGGCCAACGCTGTGACGAAGTGCGGCCGCCCGGTCAGCGGGTGCGGCACGATCGTGCTGCGTACGCCGAAGACCTCGGCGACCCGGTCCGCGTCCAGAACGTCCACAGCGGATCCCGCCGCGACCACGGTGCCCGACCGCAGCAGCACCAGCTGGTCGCAGTACGCGGCGGCCAGGTCCAGGTCGTGCAGCGCGGCGATGATGGTCAGATCCAGCCCGGTCACCAGGTCGAGCAGTTCGAGCTGGGCGCCGACGTCGAGGTGGTTGGTCGGTTCGTCCAGCAGCAGCACCGGCGCCTGCTGCGCGATCGCCCTGGCCACCAGCACCCGCTGCCGTTCACCGCCCGACAGGCTCGCGAAGATCCGGTTGCCCGCCCACCGCATCGACACCTGGTCCAGCGCCGACCGGACGATCTCGCGGTCCGCGGTGCTCTCCCGGTCGAGTATGCCCTTGTGCGGGATCCGGCCCATCGCGACGACCTCCGTCACCGAGAAGTCGTTGTCCAGATCGTGGTCCTGGGAGACGACAGCGGTCCGCTTGCCCGCCCTGCGCGCGGGCGTGCGCCACACGTCCTCGTCACCGATCAGCACGGACCCGGTGGACGGCCGCAGCGCCCGGTAGACGCACCGCAGCAACGTGCTTTTGCCCGAGCCGTTCGGGCCGATCAACCCGGTCACGCTGGACCGGGGCACGGTCAGTGACGCCGAGCTCAGGATCGTGCTGTCGTCGATGACCACGCCGATCCCGCTGACCTCGATCCTCATCGCGCCCCCGTTCGCCGTCGACGCAACAGGATCAGGAAGAACGGTGCGCCGATGGCCGCGGTGAAGACCCCGATCGGCATCTCGTTGGGCCGGTCGACGGTCCGCGCGACCAGGTCGACGAGCACGAGGAACACCGCGCCGCCGAGCAACGACACCGGCAGGACCTTGCGGTTGTCCGGCCCGACCACCAACCGGGCGGCGTGCGGCACGATCAGCCCGACGAACCCGATGCCCCCGGCCGTGCTCACCACGGCCGCGGTGAGCAGTGAGGCGGACACCAGCAGGACGATCCGTGTCCGGTTGACGTTGATCCCCAGGCTGGCGGCGGTGTCGTCCCCGGCGGACAGCGCGTTCATCGTCCGCCCCTGGCCGAACAGCCACAGCGCGACCACCGCGGTGGCGGCGTACGGGACGGCCAGGCTCGCCCATGACGCACCGGTGACCGAACCGAGCAGCCAGAACACGACGCTCCGCAGTTGCGCCGGATCAGCCTGCAACTGGATGTACCCGGTGATCGCCGTGCCCAGGTAGGCCACCCCGACCCCGGCGAGGACGAGATTGCCCCCGGCCAGCCTGCCGCCGCGCTGCGCCATCGCGAACACCACCAGCACGCTGATCAGCGCACCGACGAACGCCGCGCCGGTGACCGAAAGCCCAGCCACAGCACCGAAAGTCAACGCCGTCACCGCGCCGACCGACGCACCGGCGCTCACCCCGAACATGTACGGATCGGCCAACGGATTGCGGACCAACGTCTGCAGGCACAGTCCGGCGAGGCTCAGTCCACCGCCCGCGACCACTGCCAGCAGTACCCGCGGTGTCCGGAACGTCCACACGATCTGGTCGATCGTCGAGTTCTGGCCGCTCGTGTCCGGGGAGCCGCCGGTGTGTGCCCAGAGCACGCCGACCACGTCACCGATCGGCACGTCGACTGTGCCGATCCCGATCGCGAAGGCCACCGCCAGCACCAGAGCGACGGCCAGTGCGATGACGAGGACGACGAACCCGCGGTCGCCGACCAGATGCGGGTTACCGGTCGCGGTGCGCGACATCGGCGATCTTCGCAACGGCCAGCGCGTTGAGCGGGCCGAGATAGATCCCGTCCGAGACGCTGGTGTACGTCCTGGTCTTCGATGCCTGCCAGTTCGGGAACTTCGCGAACAGGTCGGCGGCCATCGTGTCCGGGTTCTCGCTCGCCTGGTACACCCCGATCACCAGCACGTCCACAGTGGCCGTGGCCAGCGCCTCGGCGTTGATCTCCGCGAGTGCGGCGGTGTCCTTGCCCCCGAACGGGTTCACGCCACCGGCACGGGCGACGATGTCGTCGTAGATGCCGCCGCCGAAGATCGCGGGCAGGCCGTTGTTGTTCATCATCGCCATTCCCGGGAACGCGACAAGGACGTTCTTGCGCGGCTTGCCGTCGACTCGCTTCTGAACGGCCGTGATGTCCGCGCGTGCCTTCGTGATGTGGTCGGCGGCTCGCTGCTGCACGTCGAAGATCTCGCCGAGTGTGCGCAGCAGTTCGAACGACGACTCCACAGACTGCGCCTTGTAGCGTTCGGTGTCCTCAGGGCGTGCCGACGGCGCGCCGAACGCGCAGTTGACGGGTGTCACCAGGCTTTTGATGCCCTGCGAGTCGAGCTGGTCACGGGTTGCCGCACCGGTCTTCTCGTCGAACCCGTGCGCCGACGTGGACACCACCAGGTCCGGTCTGAGCGCCAGCACCTGTTCGCGCGGCACCGCGAAGTTCTCGTTGAGCTTGAGCCCGGCGGTGGGCACAGCCTTGATCCTGTCGACCATCTCCGGCTGCTCGGACACGCCGTAGGACTGGCTGTTGGCCAGGATCCGGTCCTGGATCCCCAGTGTGACGAAGCTTTCCACCTCGCCGACCGACGCGCCGTTGAGCAGCAGGACGCGGCTCGGTGCCCTGTCGAACGTGATCTTTCGGCCGCAGTTGTCGATCGTGAGCGGATACGTGGTCGGTTTGGCTGTGACCACGGCGGTGTCGAGCGGTGGCGGCGGCGCGGCCGGAGCCGCGGACTGCCCGCCGCACGCGGTGGACAGCATGACAGCCGCCACCGCCGTCGCGACTGCGGACAGGGACCGGCGTCGAGTGGAGAGCATGGTCAAGAAGTCGCGCCGACACCCGGTCGAGTTCCCGTGCTGCGACGGTCACTGTGTCGCCGGTGCGATGCCCACGATCTTGTCGAACTCGCGGGCGCTGTACTTATCGCCCTCGCGTTGCGGGCCCACTGCTCGCCATCATTGTCAGTACATAACGGTTTTAACGGCTCTTCCGTTGTTTCCTGTGCGGACGCGGCAGGCATTCCGGCGACGGCGAATGTGCAGAACAGAACGAGGAACACCGCCACTCGACGAGCGAATCCGATCCTCATACGTATGAATCCGCACCGGCCGGAACGCCGTTGGCCGCCGTGTCCCGGATGTCCGAATCGTTGCCTGGCCGCAACCGCCGCGCCAGTTCGGGACGTGATCGGCGATTCGGGCGCGCGAGCTGGGTGGGTGTGACATCCTGTGCGGAGTGTTCAGGCAGGACTGATACAGGCGGTAGCACGTGAAGACGCCCGACGAGTGGATGCGGGATTTCGAGTCCAAGATCGCTGACGCGCAGGCCAAGGCCGCCGCGGTGCAGCAGGGACTGGCGAACGCGGAAGGCAGCGCGTCGTCCAAGGACGGCACGGTGACGATCACGGTCGCGCCGACCGGCGCGTTGACGAACGTGCGGCTGACAGCCGAGGCGATGCGCATGTCGCACTCGCAGCTCGCAGCCGAGATCATGGCCGTGGCCCGCAGCGCCCAGCGCTCGGCCGCCGTGCAGGTGGCGGAGACGTTCGAGCAGGTCAACGGCGCGGGCTCGGAGTCGTACCGCCTGATCACCGAGTACCTTCCGCCTGCCGAGGAAGAGCAGGACGACGAGGACCTGGAGCGGCGGCAGTACGGATTCGAGGACGGCTCGGACACCGCCGAGCAGCCGCAGCCGCAGGCCCCGACACAGGCCCCGGCCCCGCCGCGTCGTCCGGCGTCGCGCCCGGACGAAAGCGACGACACCGAATTCGGCAGCGGTTCGATTTTCCGCGGCTGAGCCGTCGTTTCCGATTCGCGCGTGCGAACGAATGCGACTGTGTCAGTCTGTACGGGAACGAATTCGGGTCGGCCGGCATCTGAACGGCAACGAGTGAGCATGGAGACCGGGGGACAGCTGTGACCGAATGGTATGAGGGCGCCGGTGTCGTCGAGAGTGTCGCCGGGTTCGTCGACACGTTGACCGCGGAGTCCGAGGGGGAGGGCGTCGACGTCATCGACGCGGCCATCGGCGGCGCGGGAATGGTCGTCGACCTGGTCTCGTCCGCGGCCAACCCGCTCGCGGCGGTGTTCTCGGCCGGTGTCGGCTGGCTGCTCGAACACATCGACTTCATCCGTGAGCCCCTCGACGCGTTGCTCGGCAACCCGGACGAGATCAACGCCAACACGCACCAGCTCAAGTCGGCCGCGCTGGAAATGAAGATGATCGCCGAGGAGCACCGCCAGGACATCGCCGCGATGGGTGGCGCGTGGTCCGGCGAGTCGAACGAGGCGTTCAAGCAGAACCAGGAGACGGTCGCGGCCCAGTACGAGGCGCTCGGCAAGACCATGGACGGCACGGCGTCCACGTACGCGCTGTCCGGTGCCCTGGTCGTCGAGCTGCGGGCGATGGTCTTCGACTGGATCTCGGACCTGATCGGCGAGCTGATCGCGGGCGCCCTGATCGCGCTGGCCTCGGCGGTGGTCACGGTCGGTGGTTCGATCGCGGCGTACTGCGGCTACGCGGGCACGCGCGCGGCCATGCTCGCGACGAAGATGGCGTCCCGGTTGAGCAAGCTGATGGCGGCCATGAAGCGGTTCGGCGTGCGGATCGCCAAGCTGCAGGAGAAGATGTCCGGCCTGATGAAGGGCCTGGAGAAGTTCGCGGACTACGGCGACTACGCCAAGACCGCCTACGACGCCGTCAAGCCGTACGAGATGCCGCAGGCCCAGCCGCAGACCCCGGGCGTGAACCCCGGCACCGCCAGTTAGTGCGCATATCACCCGATCGAGCGACGGGCGGACGGCAGTCGGGGGACGTCCACGCGACCGCCGTGGCGGCTCGTCCTAATGTGGTCGGGGAAGTGCACGATTCACCGGGGGAAGGCAGCTCGTGAGCAAGCGCATCGGTGTCAGCGGCAGCGCGGTGTTCGCCGTCGAGGATGGACCGGATCGGACCTGGCACGTCGAGCAGGACGTGCCGGTCGACGGCCAGGTGGTCACGTTGCCCGACGGGCGCGAGGTCAAGCAGGTGCCGCAGGCCGAGCTGGAGTCCGTGTTCACGTTGCACACGGTGGACGCCGACGGCGTGGACGTCGCGGACGCCGATCCGATGGCGGGCCACCTCGCGGCTGCGGGCACGGTCGTCCGGCAGTTGCGTGAGGTCGCGCGCGACGAGCGTCTGGCCGTGTGGTTTCCGTCGATGCTGAGTGAGGCCGCTCCGGAAGGGGACCCGAACACGGCGTCCGGTGCGTTGCTGGCGTCGCTGGGCGCGTCGCTGGCCGGGGCCGCGCCGGACGGCTGGAGCGAACTGACGCTCGAGTGTGAGGCGCTCGTGTCGCGCATGGTCCTCACGGTCACGGTGACGATGGCCGACGGCGCCGTCCTGCACTGGTCGCCGCCGCCCATGGTGAGCCAGTGGTTGCACCGGCTGCGGATGCGCGACTACCACCCCGGCCGGGGCGTGTGGTTCCGGGCGCGGTTCGAGCTCACGCCCAACGCGCCGGTCGTGCGCGATGTCGACGCGCTCAGCCCGTTGAGCTTCATGACCGACGCCGAGGACTGCGCGGACGAACTGCGGCTGTTGCCCCGCAACGCGGACTCTGTCCCCCGGTGGTTGCTGGACGCGGCCGTGCGCAGCCAGCAGGCCGGGCGCAGCGGATACGCCGAGGAGCCGGTCGCCGCGGCTCGCCCGGAGATGGTGCCGCTGTTCGACGGCAGGGACGAGACCGGGCAGCCGTCCTGGTATCGGCCTGTGCTCGGCGCGGTGGAGCAGCAGGCGGTGCTGGAGTACCTGCGGAGCGCGCCGCTCGTGTTGTCCGCGCGAGGTTTCGCACGGGACGAACTGGCGGGCACCGACAACGCCGTCCCGATGGGTTTCCACACCGACGGTCAGTTCGTGTGGTCCAGCGCCTCCGGTTACTACCTGGAGAAGCACGGGGTACCACCCGCGCTGGCGTTGGTCGAGCACATCCGGGCGGCTCGGCACCGGTTGCCGGGAACTGTCCCCGCGCTCGCCCTGGACCGCGCGTCGGCGCTGGCCATGGGGCGTCCGTGGGACGAGGCCGAAGCGGACGTCAAGGCCAACCAGGCGCTCGGCCCGGTCGAGTCGGCGGTCATCACCCACCGGATCAGCCCGCGCTTCTACAGCGTCTTCGCCGAGCGTGAGGGGGCGTGGTGCCTGGTCCGCGACGGTGACCGGTACCGCGTGCACCGGTCCGGGGATCCGCGTAGCGCGGTCCTGTTCGACGACGTCCGGCAGGCGGCCGTGTACCTGGCCGGGCAGTTGGCCGCCGACGGCCCCAGCATGGAGTACGAACTGGGGGAGGAGATCCCGGCCTGGCAGTCGCCGCTGGTGGTGTTGTCCGACGACCCGCCGGTCGAGTCGTTCGCGGCCATCAGCACGGTGATGGTCCAGAACATCGAGGTGGACCGGCACGGCGGCCCCGAGGGCAACCTGGTGTACGTCGCCGACACCCCGTTCGAGCAGCGCGGACTGCCCGCCGAGTACGCCAACCGCCCGTACCACCGGTACCGGATCAGCGGTGACCCGTGGCGGGTCGTGTCCGTCGTGTCCGCCGCCGGTGGCCAGGGATACCTGCTGCCCAAGCCGCTCGACGAGTACGTGCGGTCCGGGTACATCGAGGAGATCACCCCGACCGGACCTGCGCACCCGGGGCTGCCGCCGATCAACGACGGCATGCGCGCGGCGGCCGCCGAGAACCCCAACGGCTGGGTGTACTGCGCGGACCCGGACGTCGACCCGAGGTTCATCGACGGCATCCCGCTGCCGGTGCTGCTCGGCGGCTACAAGGTCGGCCCGGACGGCCAGCTCACCGGCGAGACGTACATCAACGAGGACTACCGGCCCAGCCCGCGCCTGCGCGGCTACCCGGAGCCGCGGACCGACTTCGAACTCGTCCTCGGCTACGTCGCGGCCGGGTGGCTGTCGCACCCGAGCATCCTGCCGGTCACGCTGGACGCGCCGTTCCTGCTGCAGACGGACGGAAACCGCGGCCTGCGCATCGGTGTGGACGGCAACGGCCGCGAGTTCCTCGTGGTCTACTCCTCGCCGGGCTTCGTGCCGCCGAACACCCAGGACATCATGCAGAGCACGGGCCGGGAACTGGCGCCCGCGCTGGCGGGGCTCACGGTGATCGTCAACCCGGGTGGCAACTTCGGCATCGAACTGCCCGGCGACGACATCATGCGCGCCGCTGGAGTTCCCCAGCAGGCGTGACGGTCACGCACGCGTTGACCATGGTGGGTCTCACAAGAGCAGGAACGGTGGGACGGTGGTTCACTGTCCACATGGCAGACGAGACCGTAGCGCTCAGCCCCACGGACTGGGTGCAGGACCAGACCACGAAGATCCTCGAGACCGGGACCACCGAGGGCATCGAGGTGTTCGGCAAGCCGATCGTGCTGCTGACACTCCGTGGAGCGAAGACCGGCAAGCTGCGCTACACGCCCGTGATGCGCGTGGAGCACGACGGCAAGTACGCGGTCGTCGCGTCCAAGGGTGGCGCCCCCGAACATCCCACCTGGTACCACAACATCAAGGCGTACCCCGAGTTCCCGCTGCAGGACGGGACCGTGACCAAGGACTACGTCGCCCGCGAGGTGGACGGCGCCGAGCGGGCCGAGTGGTGGGAGCGGGCCGTCGCGGCCTATCCGCCCTACGCCGAGTACCAGGAGAAGACCGACCGGCAGATCCCGGTGTTCGTGCTCGAACCCAAGTGACGTCGTGACCGTCGGCCCGCCGGTACGGAGTGGGCCGACGGTCATGCCTCCGGCGGCGGTACTGGTCGCAGCAGACGGCGGGGCCCCATCCCGGTCGCACCGAGCTTGTCATCCGGGTTGACGAGCAGACAGCGGTCGATCGACAGGCAGCCGCAGCCGACGCAGTCGGTGAACTTGTCCCGCAGCTGCGTGAGATGGTGGATGCGCTCGTCGAGCTGGGCTCGCCAGTGTGAGGACAACCGTTCCCAGTCCTTGCGGCCTGGGACCCGGTTGTCCGGCAACGTGCTGAAACACTCCCTGATCTGCGTGAGCGGGATTCCGACGCGCTGGGCGATCTGGATGAACGCCACCCGGCGAAGGGTTTCGCGTGGGTATCTGCGCTGGTTTCCCGCTGTCCGCCTGCTCGTGATGAGCCGCTGGCGTTCGTAGAAGTGCAGGGCCGACACCGGCACGCCACTACGAGCCGACAGCTGCCCGACGGTGAGCTCGGACAGGTGCCATGCCGGTGGTTTCACGACGCCGGTCGCCGCAGCAGGATCAGGAAGAACGCGGCCGTGATGACCAGCACACCGACGCAGATGCCCGCGATCAGGTGCAGTCCACCGGTGAACGCGGCCCGCGCGGCACCGAGCAACTCGGCGCCGATGTGCTCCGGCGACCGCGCCGCGACGGACACAGCGCCGCTGAGAGTGGTCCGTGCGGTCTGCGCCGCCTCGGCCGTGAGCCCAGGCGGCACGGAGTCAGCCAACCGGCCACTGTAGACAGCCGTGCCGACGCTGCCGAGCACCGCGATACCCAGCGCGCCACCGAGTTCCGGTGCCGTCTCGGACAACGCGGACGCCTCACCCGCCCGAGCGGCAGGCGCGGAACCGACGACGAGGTCGGTGGTGAGGGTCATCATCGGGCCGAGCCCGGCGGAGACCACGACCGAACCGGCCACCAGCGTGGGAAGCCCGCCGTCCGGCGTCACCTGGGTGAGCACGAGGAAACCGACGGCGGACAGGAGTAGCCCGGCCGCGACGACGACACCGGGGCTGATGCGGCGCACGAACACTGGCGCGAGTGTGGATCCCAGGATCACCCCGCACGCGGCCGGTGCCGTCCACAGTCCGGCGTGCAGCGGCGACAGACCGAACACGAGCTGGAGGTACTGCGCCAGATAGAAGTTGGCGCCGAACAGGACGAAGACGCCGAACAGCAGGGTCGCCAGCGACACACTGAACGACGGGGACCGCAGCAGCCGCAGGTCGATCAGCGGAACGGCCAGCGTGCGCTGCCGCCGGACGAACACCGCCGCGACGACCAGACCAGCCACAATGGACACGATGGCCACCGTGCTCACGCCGTGCTCCGCCATGTTCTTGATGCCGTAGATCACTGCGAGGACAGCGACGAGGGACATCACCACGCTGAGGATGTCGATGCCACCGCGCGGGGCCTCCCGGTGCTCCGGCAACAGCATGGGGCCCGCGACCAGGAAGACCGCGGTGACCGGGACGGCGATCAGGAACACCGCGCCCCACCAGGAATGCTGCAGGATCCAACCGCCGACGAGCGGGCCGATCGCCGTGCCACCTGCGACACTGGCGATGACGATCCCGATCGCCACGGTCCGCTGCCGCGGGTCACGGAAAATGGTCGCAGCGAGCGACAAGGACGACGGCATCAGCGTCGCCCCGGCGATCCCGAGCAGCGCCCGTGTCGCGATCAGCATCTCGGCGTTGACCGAGAACGCCGCCAGCACCGACACGAGACCGAACGCGGCGGCACCGATCAGCAGCATCCGGCGGCGGCCGATCCGGTCGCCGAGGGTGCCCATCGTGATCAGCGAGCCCGCGAGCAGGAACCCGTAGCCGTCGACGATCCACAGCGACTGCGCCGCCGTCGGCGCGAGATCATGCGATATCGCGGGCAGTGCGAGGTTGGGGATGGTCAACTCGAGCGACGCCAGCATGGTGGGCAGCGCGAGCACCGCGAGCCCGGCCCACTCGCGGCGCCCGGCCCGGGGCGGGGAATCCGTGTCCATGCTGATGAACGCTAGAACCTGAACAATGGTTCAGGTCAAGTCCCGATCAGCGGGCCCAGCGGCGCAGGTCCGAAGTGGCCTTAGCGCGCTGCCACGCGGGCAGTTTCTCGATCACGTTGCCCAAGTAGACGTGCTGCACACCAGGCGCGGTGTAGACGGCCGAGTCCCGTGTGCCGGGGCCGAGCCGGTAAGGCTCGGCGGTGTACGGGTCGTTGCCGCCGTTGACGAACATCAGCCTGGTGCCGTGATGACGTACCCAGTTGTCGACATCGCGGATCACGCTGCCGTCATAGGTCATCGGGATGTCCCGTGGCACGAGCGTCCGTGGCTGGTAGACGCCCTCGTGGCGCAGCAACGGCCGCAGATGGGACAACGAAGGCCGCCACCAGCCCGTTTCCGTTCCGCCCTGGTAGAAGGTCTGGGTGAACGGTGCCAGTGCCTGGTCGGTGAAGAACGGGAAGCCCAGCACCCTGTCGAAACTGGCGAAGAGCACCTCGTCACCCGCGTCCGGAGACGGCAGACCGGCGCACGCGGACTCCGGGTTGAACGCCCAGAAGCCGAACTCGTAGTCCATTACCGACAGTTCGAACGCGACATCGATCCCGCCGACGACGTCGAAAGTCCACCCCTGAGTGGCCGCCCGGTCGGCGAGCAGCCGGTGCATGGCCGGTCGGCGTTCGAGGATTTCCCGTGCCAGGGCTTTGACGCGGGTGCGGCACGCCGGTTCGCTGCCCACTGTCGCGAAGAACCGTTCGTAGGCGCTGTCCTCCTGGTCGTCGACGTCGTTGGGTGCCACGTAGGCGACGGTGCCCGTCACGTCGTCCGGGTAGAAGCGGCGGTGGATCACGGACGCCTGGCCGCCCTTGCTGCCACCGGTGGTGATCCAGTTCCGCGGGTAGATCCCGCGCAGGGCAACGATCAGCCGGTGCTGGTCGGCCGCGCCCTGCCGGAGCGTGTCCTTGGTCCAGTCGACTGGATTCGGCCTGGACTGCGGGTAGTAGCGGTACTCCATCGACAGCTGGTTCGCGCCGAGCAGCGTGGTCGGCTCGGTCTGGAACATCGTTTCCGGCACGAAGTGGCCGGTGGTGTGGAACACCATGGGCCGGTTGGCCGACTTGTGCTGGAGCATCACGCGCTGGGTGAACGATCCGCGCTCCGGGTGCTCGTGGTCCACCGGCTGGCGGTAGGTCAGCCAGAACCAGCGCACACCGGTGATCGTCGACGCACGCTCGTCCACCGTCATACCCGGGATCGCGCGAAGACGGTCGGCAACGTCGGCGGGCCCGGCACTCACCGGACTCGCGCCGACGACAGCGCACAGCAATGCGAGCGCGACGGCGGTCCATCGCCACATGAGAATCCCCCTTTTTCCTTCGCTGACAATGGAAATGACCGTATGAGGTTGAGCGGGTGGAGCCAATGCGCCGCCGTCCACGATTCTTCATCGATCGTCTTGCCGCGTAGACTTCACCGGGTGGACGTGCTGAGCGACGTCATCTCGAACATGCGTACCGGACGCCCGCGTTCCACGCGGATCTCCTGGCGCGCTCCGTGGGGCCACAGGTTTCCCACCACACCCGGCTCAGCCGGGTTCCAGGTGGTGCTGCGCGGGTCGTGCTGGTTCCTGCCGTTCGACGGCGAACCCGTCGAGTTGAGCGCCGGTGACATCGTTTTCCTGCCCAAGGGCCACGGATACGGGCTGGCCGACAGGCCGGACACGCCACTGGTCGACCCGCACTGCGACCCGGCCGCGGTCCCGCTGCACGCGTCAACGGTCGTCGGTGGTGACGGGCCCGAGGTGGTCACGCTGTGCGGCGGCTACGACCTCGACTCGGCACGGGCCCACCCGATCCTGCGTGAGCTGCCGGACGTGGTCCACCTGTCAGGGCGGCTCGGCGACGATCCGGAGGTCCGCGCCGTGGTCAGCCTGCTCACCAGCGAGATCGAACATCCCGGGCTCGGTGCGGACACCTTGGTGACGTCCCTGCTCGACGTGCTGCAGCTGTACCTGTTCCGTGCCTCGTTCGGGCATGACGGGGACTGCCCGAAGGCGGGGTGGGCGGCGGCGCTGGGCGATCCAGCCCTGTGTGCGGCGCTCGACGCCATCCACCGTGACCCGGCGCGCCGCTGGACTGTCCAGTCGCTCGCCGCCGAGGCGGGGCTGTCCCGCGCGGCCTTCGCCCAGAAGTTCACGAAACTCGTCGGCAAGGCACCGCTGACCTACGTCACCTGGTGGCGGCTGGCGCTCGGCGCGAACCTGCTGCGCGAGCGGGATGTGTCCATCGCGCAGGTGGCACAGCAGGTGGGATACGGCTCGGAATACGCGTTCGGCAACGCGTTCAAACGCGAGTACGGCGTGTCTCCAGGTCGCTACCACCGGCAGGCGTGCTCAGCCTGATCATGTGTCCACAGCGGACTACCGCAGTGCGAGGCCCTTCAGCAGCGGGATGAAGATGTCGTCGACCAGGGAGACCAGCACGTCCTCCGACAGCGGGGAGCCGCACATGATCGCTTCGGAGCGCAGCAGGTCCAGCGGCAGCCGCAGCACGCGGCGGGGCAGTGCCACCGGGTCCAGCTCCCCGCGTGCCACGGCGTTGTCGACGATGCGCCACAGGGACTTCGTCAGCGGCGCGGAGTCCATCCGACTGCGCAGGAATTCCTGCACTTCCGGGTGCTTGAAGGCCTCGGCCATCACGCCTGCGATGGTCTGGCTCATCATCGAGTCCATCCGCATCGCGATCCTGGTGAACAGCCACAGCAGGTCGGCGCGCAGCGAACCCAGGTCGGGGGACGCTTCCTTGACCGGCTGCCGCGTTCCCCACGCGGCGACGGCCAGTGCCGCCCGACTGGGCCATCTGCGGTAAATGACAGGTTTGCTTGTCCCTGCCCGTTTTGCCACGGCCTCTATCGTTAGGGATGTGTAGCCCACGTCGGTCAGCTCGTCCCAGGCGGCGTCGAGGATGGCCTTCTCGAGCTCCGGACCGCGGCGGCGCGTCTTGGCGGTCTCCGTCACTCGGGCCCCTTAAGATACGTTGCGTTTCTTACGCGGGTGGTCTACCTTCGATAATATTAGACACGGGTCGTATCTTGCATGGGGGATCTGGTGCTGAACCGTTTGCTGGTCACCTACCTGCGGCCGTACCGCAGAGAACTGGCCATCGTGCTCGTGCTGCAGCTCGTCGGCACGATCGCGTCGCTCTACCTGCCAAGCCTGAACGCGGACATCATCGACAACGGTGTCGCGCGCGGGGACAACGACTACATCCTGATGGTGGGCGGCTGGATGCTCGCCGTCTCGCTGGTGCAGATCGTCTGTTCCGTCATCGCCGTCCGGTTCGGCGCGCGGACCGCGATGGCATTCGGACGTGACGTCCGCGCGGGGATCTTCCACCGGGTCGGTGAGTTCTCCGCACGCGAGGTCGCCTCGTTCGGCGCGCCGTCGCTGATCACCCGCACCACCAACGACGTGCAGCAGGTCCAGTTGCTGGTCGTGATGATGGCGACGATGTTCATCGCCGCGCCGATCATGTGTGTCGCCGGTGTGGTGATGGCGCTGCGGGAGGACATCGGGCTGTCCTGGCTGCTGCTGGTCTGCGTGCCCGCGCTGGCCATCTCGATCGGCCTGATCGTCTCCCGGATGGTGCCGCAGTTCCGGCGGATGCAGGAACGCGTCGACGACGTCAACCGCGTGCTGCGCGAGCAGCTGTCCGGTATCCGCGTGGTCCGCGCGTTCGTCAGGGAGAAGGCCGAGACCAAGCGGTTCGCCGACGCCAACGACCAGCTCACCGACACCGCGCTGCGGGTCGGGCGGCTGCAGGCGATGATCTTCCCGACCGTCATGCTGATCCTCAACGTCTCCAGCGTCGCGGTACTGTGGTTCGGCGCGTACCGGGTCGACTCGGGGGAGATGCAGATCGGCGCGCTCACCGCGTTCCTCGCCTACCTGCTGCAGATCCTGATGTCGGTCATGATGGCCACGTTCATCTCGATGCTGATCCCGCGCGCCGCCGTCTGCGCCGAGCGGATCATGGAGGTGGTCGACACCGAGTCGTCGGTGCGGCCACCCGAATCGCCGGTCACCGAACTGCGCTCACGCGCGGAGGTCGCCTTCGACGGCGTCGAGTTCCGATATCCCGGCGCGGTCGATCCGGTGCTGCGCAACATCTCGCTGCGCGCCGAGGCGGGCAGGACCACTGCCATCATCGGCAGCACCGGTTCGGGGAAGACCACGCTGATCAACCTGATCCCCCGGTTCATCGACGTGACCGCGGGCCAGGTCCGCGTGAACGGCGCTGACGTGCGTGAACTGGACTCCGAGGTGATGCGCGGCCGGATCGGCCTGGTGCCCCAGCAGGCTTACCTCTTCACCGGAACCGTGGGCTCCAACCTGCGCTACGGAAACCCGGACGCCACCGACGAACAGCTGTGGGAGGCGCTGGAGATCGCGCAGGCACGGGGATTCGTCGAGGAGATGGGCGGGCTCGACGCCGCCATCGCCCAGGGCGGCACCAACGTCTCCGGCGGCCAGCGACAGCGGCTGTCCATCGCGCGAGCGCTGGTGCGCGAGCCGGAGATCTACCTGTTCGACGACGCGTTCTCCGCGCTGGACCTCGCGACCGACGCGGCGTTGCGCGCCGCCATGCGGCCGCGTACCGAACGGGCCGCGGTGATCGTCGTCGCGCAGCGAGTGTCCACTGTGCTCGACGCGGACGAGATCATCGTGTTGGAGAACGGCGAAGTGATCGGCTCCGGCACCCACCGCGAACTGATGGGCACCTGCCCGACCTATGTCGAGATCGTCGAGTCCCAGCTGAGCCCGGAGCAGGCGGCATGAGCACTCCCACCACGACCCGTCCGTCCAGGCCCGCCGCGGGCGGCGGCCCCGGGATGCGCTTCGGCGGCATGCAGGGCCCGATCAGCAAGGCCGACAACTTCGGCGCGTCCGCGAAACGACTGATCGGCCGGATGCGGCCCGAGCGCGTCAGTCTCGTCGTCGTGCTCGGGCTCGGTGTGCTCTCCGTGGGCTTCACCGTCGCGGGGCCCAAGGTCCTCGGGCACGCCACCGACATCATCTTCAACGGTGTCCTCGGACGGGCCCGCGGTGTGCCCGGCGGGGGCATCGACTTCAGCGCGCTGGCCGGAGTGCTGTGGTGGGTGCTCGGGCTGTACCTGACGGCCTCGCTGTTCGGCTGGGCGCAGGGCAGGTTGCTCAACACCGTGGTGCTGCGCGTGGTCTACCGGCTGCGTGAGGACGTCGAGGCCAAGCTGCACCGGCTTCCGCTGCGGTACTTCGACAAGCAGCCGCGCGGTGAGCTGCTTTCCCGCGTCACCAACGACATCGACAACATCTCGACCACGTTGCAGCAGACGATGAGTCAGCTGCTGGTGTCCGTGCTGACCGTCATCGGCGTGACCGTCATGATGTTCACGATCTCGCCGCTGCTCGCGGTGATCGCGTTGCTGGTGATCCCGGCGTCGATGCTGGTGACCAGGGCGGTCGGCAAACGGGCGCAGAAGCTGTTCATCGCGCAGTGGAAGCACACCGGCGCGTTGAACGCGCACATCGAGGAGTCGTTCACCGGGCACCAGCTGGTGAAGGCGTTCGGCAGGCAGCGCCAGTCGGAGGAGGAGTTCCGGCGCCGCAACGAGGATCTCTACCAGGCCGCGTCCGGCGCGCAGTTCGTGTCGGGACTGATCATGCCGTCGATGATGTTCCTGTCGAACGTCGTCTACGTGCTGATCGCGGTGGTCGGCGGTGTCCGGATCACGTCGGGCACCATGACGCTCGGCGAGGTTACCGCGTTCATCCAGTACGCCAGGCAGTTCACCCAGCCGATGACGCAGATCGCGTCGATGGCGAACCTGCTGCAGTCCGGTGTGGCCTCGGCGGAGCGCGTGTTCGAGCTGCTGGACGCCGACGAGCAGGAGCCCGACCCGACAGACTCGGCGGTACCGGCGCAGCGGCGGGGCCGGGTGGAGTTCGAGAACGTGTCGTTCTCCTACAAGTCGGACCAGCCGCTGATCGAGGACCTGTCGCTGGTGGCCGAACCGGGCCAGACCGTCGCCATCGTCGGACCGACAGGTGCGGGCAAGACGACACTGGTCAACCTGATCATGCGGTTCTACGAGCTCGACGCGGGAAGGATCACGCTCGACGGCGTGGACATCACGCACTTGAAGCGCGAAGACCTGCGTGCCCAGACGGGCATGGTGCTGCAGGACACGTGGCTGTTCGGCGGCACCATCCGCGACAACATCGCCTACGGCAAGCCAGGCGCGACCGAGGAAGAGATCCTCGCGGCCGCCCGTGCCACCTACGTCGACCGTTTCGTCCGGACACTGCCGGACGGCTACGACACCGTGATCGACGACGAAGGCACGAACGTGTCCGCGGGGGAGAAGCAGCTGCTGACGATCGCGCGGGCGTTCCTGGCGAGCCCGTCGCTGCTGATCCTGGACGAGGCGACCAGTTCGGTCGACACACGAACAGAATCGCTGGTGCAGCACGCGATGGCGGCGCTGCGCTCGTCGCGGACGAGCTTCGTGATCGCCCACCGACTGTCCACCATCCGTGACGCGGACCTGATCCTGGTGATGGAGTCGGGCCGGATCGTCGAGCAGGGCACACACGACGCACTGCTCGAACAGCAGGGCGCGTACCACCGGCTGTACTCGGCACAGTTCGCGGCACCGGTGGAGTAGGTGCCGGTCAGCCGGATGTGGGTTGGTTTCGCCGAGTACCACGGCATCGGATGGCGGTGGCCGATCCTCGTCAGCCTCATGTTGACGAGGATCGTTGTCATCGCTGCGATTACGAGCTACTTGCTGGCGGCCGGAAGCAGCCAGCGGTGACTGCTGTTCGGGTTGTCCACCCAGACCTGATGTGTCCCGTCAGGGGCGACCGTCAGGCCCAGCCGGTCCCACGGCGGCTGGCCTGCGGCGGTCCACTGCTCGTATGCCCATTCGACCTCGGACCACAGGGGCGTGTCGCCGGTCTCGGTCACCGTGCGGTCAGTAAGGCTCACACGGGCCCAAGAGCCATCGGGGGCGGAGAAGGTAGTCGCGACCGGCTGCCTGGTGTCAGGGTCGAGGTCGTAGCCGAACGACGTGCCTGGTGGTAGCCGAAGGTGCGCGAGGAACCACGCCACCGTCGCCTCGCTCCACGGCGTGGCCGGGGCGTTGGTTGGCCGGGTCCGACCGCCGGGGGCGTGGTCGGCGTGCGCGAGAGGTTCAGGTGACGTCCCCGTGCGCATGGCCATGAATGCGGCCCACCGGGTGGTGAAGTTGCCTTCCAAGCGATCATCGGTGCGGCGCAGGTGCACCAGGTTCCCCGCACTGGTGGCGAGTTTGAGATCGACCAGGATCGTCCCGTCGGGTGCGAGTTGCTCGGCCCATTCCCACGGCACCGCCGGTACCGAACATGTCGCGATGATCCGGTCGAACGGTGCGTGCTCGGGAAGGCCGTGAACACCGTCGACCGCCACCAGCGTGGGTCGGAAGCCTGCAGCATCGAGACGTTTTCGCGCCAGGCTTACGAGGTCGTCGTCCACATCCACGGAGAACACCTGCTCGTTGCCGAGACGGTGAGTGAGGAGCGCGGCGTTGTAGCCGGTGCCGGTACCGATTTCGAGAACACGCTGCCCATTGTGGACATCCAGGATCTCCAGCATCCGCACCATCAGATCGGGTTTCGTGCTCGACGAGATCGGAAACTGTTTGTCGCCAACGGTTTCCAGTGCGGTCACCAAGGTCTCAGGTGAGTACACCCGCTCCAGTGCGGCAGCGGTCTCGAACTGGCTCCATGCGCCGGTGTCGTCCTGTTGGTAGGCGCGGGGCACGAGCAGATGCCGTGGCACGGCCGACACCGCCGCGTGCCACAGGGGTGAGCGGAGGTCCCCGTTGTTCCGCAGGGTATCGGCGAGTCGGCGCGCGTGTGCTGTCCAGTCCGTGTCGAGATTTGAGGTCATTACTTTCCGTTGGTGAGTAGGTCTGCGAGTTGATCGGTCAGTGGTGCGCCTGTCCCATCCTCAATAAACCCGAACTGTCCACCGGCGTTGATTTCGAGAAACGTCCAGTTTCCGTTGGGCTGTACCACAAAGTCCAGCGCGCCATAGACAATATCCATAGCGGCCATAAGTCGGCGCACGCCGTCGACGACATCGGCAGGCGGATCGACCAGCTCGTAGGACAGGTTGTCGTAGTCGGATCGAAAATCGATGTAGCTTTCCGGGCTGTCGGCATGGATCGCCGCCGTCGTGACGTTGTCACCGATCACCACCATCCGCACTTCGTGTGCCTTCGGCACCCAACGCTGAAACAAGTGTGTAGTGATGTCGATCCCGCGCAGATCAGCGAGAGCGACTTCGTCGAGCAGCCGTGTGAAACCGATCTTACGGACTCCCTCCTCCATGATCGTGTTCGTGCCGAACACCTTGCTCACTGTCTTGCCGAGACTGGCGAACTCACGCACAGTGTCCGCCTCGTTTGTGATGACGGTGTCCGGCACAGCCAGCCCACACTGGGCAGCGGTCACCAGTTGTACGGGCTTGTACGCGGCATCGGCCAGCCGGGACGGGTGGTTCACCCATAAGGCGGGTAAGGAGCTGAGTACCCCGCCGAGGCCGTATTTCGCCTCCAGGTTCGCGTGTCCGCGTTCGGCTGGGCTGAGCTCACTGGGGAATTGGTATGCCCGCGGCGTGCGGTACCACACCGCTGTGATGCCCTCCAGGTCGATCACCCGTGCTGGTGTCCGAATTTGGCCGACCCACCTGCCCCTGCGCAACTCGGCAGAGACGCTGAGCTGCGCGGGGAACCAAGCAGTGTTCACTCGATGGACCACCGCGTCCCGCTCCAGCAGAGCATGGACCATCGTGTCGGCGGTTGCGTCGATATCCTCCGCGAGGATCAGAACCGACATCTACGCCGAGACCGGGGCGTCGGGGCAGTAGTCGTAGGTGAAGTCTTCGGACGGGCCCTCATCGCCGTCATTGTTCGTCACCTTGTTCGCGGTGGCGTTCGTAATCGTCAGTGGGACTCCGCCACGGTCCAGGGCCACCTGGAGGCCATGGTCGTAAGCGAACGCTTCCCCGACAGGGTCGCCCTGCTGTCGGGCCGGTCGCATCCCACTCAGCCCCCATGGCCGGATACCGGCCGGTGACGGAGCGCTGGGATCTGTCAGCCCGGCGTTCCGCCCAAGAGGAAACTGCCCGCTATGTGAGGCTACTGGGTCGGCGGCGAACTGATCGAGTACGGCCACAGACATCGCAACACCCTTCTCTCAACCCCTGCCGCTCCCGTTGAGCAGCTGGAACTCTGTCCTGCGCGCAGTGACGGCGCGCGTATGGAGCCAACTCTGCTCAATCCTGACGAAGTTGCACAGATATTGCACACCAAAGACTGAGTGTCATTGCGCCACGGAACGAGGTGGGCTCGGTGGCTTAGGTTCGAAGAGCAGAATCCCGCTGCGGATCAGGAGGCATGGTGATGGCATTCAGGCCCCGGCGACTGGCGAGAACATCACCATGCTGCGCAAGGCTGCTGGCTTGACCCTCACTACTTCCATCCAACAAATCATCAACCCCAAATGGCACCTCGCCGCTGACAGAGCCCTTCAGCGCCTCGGCCAGTCCGCGGACAAGCGGGTCCAGCGACCGTGGCTCTGGTCTGCTCGTCTCGTTCTCCCAGCGAGAAATCTGGAATCTGGATAGTCCGGACGTGTCGGCAAGTTCCTGCTGCGTCAACCCGGCCCGCTCCCGCCACGCACGCAGCCGCTTCCCGCTGAACGGCAGGCTGAGCGGCCGCCGTGCCATGTCAGTTCGTCTCGATGAGATGCGGTGCGACAACGAGCTGCTGACCGGGCGGCTCCACCAGCTCCTCGAACGCAACGATGCGGCAGTCGAGCATCTGTCGGACGAGTCCCACTGCCCGAACCCAACGGACGAGCGGGTCGTCGAAACCGATGGTCCTGTCAGCGACGGCGATCGGCTTTGTCGTGCCGGAGGCGTACAACAGGCCACGCACCCCGACGAGCGGGTACTCGCGAACCCGGATGACCGCGCCGCCGTCCCGACGCAGCTTTGGACACAGCCGTATCGAGATGCTGACACACGACCAGCACACAGGTGGTTCAACGTTGCCCATGCCCTCGGGCCACCGGGTCCAATCCTGGCGGTAGTCGGGCAGCAGCCACAGCATGCCGTCGTCCGTCCGGTCGGCCGGTTCGGCGCACACCTGGCACAGCAGGCGGCGCATGGCTCGCCGTTGCCGCAGGGAGTGAACCTTCCCGAACTCCGGTCGTCCTTCACCTGGCCGTGAGAGCGTTCGGTGCCAGAGCACGCCGTGGGTGTCACGGTCGGCGGCGATCTCGTCGGCGTAGCCGATGCCGTAACCGCGCCGCTCGATGATCGGCATGGGCAGACTGTCCTCGCTGCTCCACGAGGTCGTGTAGGGAACGATGAGGCGTCGCTCTGCTGGCGGTGGGTCAGTTGCCAGGTTTGTACGGGGTGGCATGGGCCGGACGCTATGTGCCTCTCGGTGACCGGCCCTGTACAAATTGTGCAACCTCGTGGCAGGGGGAGTCATGTTCGCCGGATACGCTCGGACAGGTAGGGCCAAGTCCAGGGGCGTGGTGCGGGTATGGATGAGCAACAGCAACGGCAGCAGACCGCCGAAGTCGTCCTGTACTGGATGCGCAGACGTGGTCTGACTCGTCAGGTCTTCGCCGACCGGATGGGTCGGTCAGTCAGTTGGGTGGACAAGATCCGCAACGGTGATCGTCAGCTCGACCGGCTGTCGGTCCTGCGGCAGATTGCCAATGTCCTGGATATCGACCTGGCGACGCTCATCGACTCCGAGCAGATCGAGCAAGCCAGAATGTGCCCGGACGAACGCGAAGTCGAGGCCATCCGCAACGCCTTGGGCCGCTACGACGTCATCTCCAACATCTTCCGACCAAGCGGGGATGTGCTGCCGGAACCGGACCTCGCCAAGCTGGAACGATTGGTACGTTACGGCTGGATGGCGTTCCAGGCCGCCAACTACCAGGCCATCGGCGAGCTGTTGCCAGGACTCATTCGTGATGCGCAGGCGGCCGTCTGGCAGTTCGACGACGAACCGAGGACAACGGCGCGAACATGGCTGGCGTGGACCTACCAGCTGACGGCCGCGACTGCTTTCAAGCTCGGCGACGCCCAGCTGGGGTGGATCGCGGCCGACCGCGGCATCCAGATCGCCGAGCAGACGGAAGATCCCACGCTCATTGGAAGCGCGGCGCGACGTGTCGCGCACGCACTGAGCGCGACGCATCAAAGTGCCGAGGCAGTACAGCTGGTTCGTTCTGCGGCTGATCGTCTGTCCTCACACCTCGCCACGGCTGATCGGGCCTTCGTTTCGTGCTTCGGCATGTTGCTGCTCAAGGGATCGATCGCGGCGGCCCGGCTACACCAGGCAGCGGATGTACGCGACCTGCAGGCCGAAGCACTGACCGTCGCCGAACAGCTCGGGACCGATCGCAACGAGAACTGGAGCGCGTTCGGCACCACCAACGTGCGAGTCCACCAAGTGTCAGCACTGGCGGATATGCAATCTGGCGGTCTGGTTATCGAAGCGTCCGACACCATCCCTCATGGAGATCTCCTGCGGCTGCCACGCGAGCGCCGAGCGAGCCATTTGCTCGACGTAACGCGGGGATACCTTCAGTGGGGGAAGCGCGACGAAGCCGCCACAACCTTGTTGGATGCCGACCAACTCGCGCCTGAGGAAGTCCGCTGCCGTCAGCTCTCCCGCCAGGTCATCACCGATCTGGTACGGAGTTATCCGCGTGGCGTGCAGCCGCCGACTCGATTGGCGAAGATTGCCCGAGCGGTAGGAGTCGCGGTATGACCGAGCACGTGTTGTATGTCATCACCTGTGCGACACCAGCGGCGAGGGATGTAGGCAAGCTGGTTGACCTTGCGCAAGGACGTGGCTGGACTGTCTGTCTTATCGCGACACCGCGAGCATTGAGGTTCATTGATCAGGCCGCACTGGAGCAGCAGACCGGCTATCCGGTGCGGTCGGACTACAAAGAGCCTGGGACACCGGACATCCTGCCGCCCGCCACAGCCATGATCGTGGGCGGTGCCAGTTTCAACACGATCAACAAGTGGGCGGCTGGTATCGCCGACACCTTGGCGCTCGGGCTGATCACCGAGGGCATCGGGCTTGGAATCCCGTTGGTCGCACTGCCTTTCCTGAACGCCGCACAGGCCGCGCATCCCGCGTTTGGACGTAGCGTCAAGGAACTGCGCGATGCAGGTGTGCGCGTTCTCCTTGGCTCTGAAGGGTACGAGCCCCATGTCCCGCATCATGGTTCGAAGAACTTGCCGAACTATCCGTGGGCGTTGGCATTGGATGCGGTTGAGGTTGTTACGCCATGAACCAGCCGCCGTTGACCTCAAGCGTCTGGCCAGTGATGAACGACGAGTCGGGGCCGACGAGAAACGACACCACGGCGGCCAGCTCAGCCGGGGTGCCACGGCGGGCGAGGGCCTGGTTCTCCAGCACGAAAGCGTTGTACGCCTCGGGATCCGGGTGGATGGCCTCGCCTGCGGTCGGGAAAGCCCCCGGTGACACGCAGTTGACCCTGATCTCGCGAGGACCGAGTTCACGGGCGAGCGCCTTGGTGAGCGCGGCGACGGCACCCTTCGTGGCGACGTAGGCGGCCAGCTCGGACCAGCCGCCGTGCATCGTCATCGAGGCGATGTTGACGATCCGGCCACCGGCCTGCGGCATCTGCGCGGCGGCCAGTTGCGCTGTGTACCAATAGGACCGCTGGTTCACCGCGTGCACGTCGTCGTACTCGGCCAGCGGCACGTCGGCGAACGGGCGCTTGGGGAAGATGGCCGCGTTGTTGACCAAGGCTGTGACGGTGCCGAGCTGGTCGCGGACGGCACCGAACGCGTCCTCAATGGATTTGGCGTTCCGGAGGTCGGCCACGTACGGCGACGCGGTGCCGCCCGCCCGCTCGACCTCGGCCACCGTCTCAGCGGCTGTGTGTGGGTCGACGTCGAGCGCGGCGATCGCGTAACCGTCACCGGCCAGCCGCAGCGCCATCGCACGGCCGAGCCCGCCGCCTGCCCCGGTGATCAACGCGACTGGAGTCACGGAGCACGAGTGTGGCAGACCGCTGATCGGCCCCCGGAATGGGCTGCCTGCCGCAGGAAAATGGAATCCGTTCATGACGATGAAATAGAATATGGCAGAGGATGACGACGGCATTGATGGCCAATGGCCGTTTCCGTCAGCGGAATCATTGACAGTGCGTGTTTGATCTTCACTCTAATGGCGGTTCTTGGCCCCGCTGAACGGCTGTCATCATCATTCTTGTTCTATAACATATGTCCCACCAGCATGAGATGAGGTTGTCTTAATGGGTGCAAAGGGTGGTATCTGCTGTGTTGCCCAGTGGATTAGTGCCGACAATCAGATGAAACAGCGGCTGCTGAGCTCCGAGCGGGAGCTTCTCGTCACATTGTGCGGGACCGAAAAGCCGAACGTCGTGATCAACCGTCAGAACGACCGGACGCAGTCCCTCTGACATCGGGTAAGTAGGGAGCTTAATGTCTGTCGACGCCCGGCACATGGGTCGGTGGAATTCTTCGGGGTCCGCCGCGGAATCAGCCCAAATTCAGGCAGGTGAGCGTGATCTGCCGCTGGAGCTCGCTGTCGACCACGGGATGGCGGCACTGTCGGAGTTGGGGCTGGCCGTCGAACTGACTGATCTCGGAGAAGATTCGGGCGTGTGCCGGTGCGTCGTGTCTCGCGGTGGACGCAGCGTGGCAACCGGCTTCGGCAAGGGATTTCGGGACACGGCTCGGGCAGGCGCCGTCTTCGAGGCCTTCGAGCACTACATCTCCGGCGCGGCCGGGCTACGCGCGGACAGCGTCGAACTCTGTTCGGCGTCTCGGGTGGCGGCGGGTCCGCTGGGCATGGACTGCGTCGGGACGATCCTTGCCAACGGTCAGGACCAGCCACTGGCCTGCCGTCGCTACCGCTGTCTGACCGATGACAGCACGACCGTGCTGCCGGTCTTCATGTCCTGTGTCGAGTATGCCGAAGACGCGTCGGCCGATCTGCGACACCAGCTGGGGGATTACTACGACTATTCGGCAGCGATCCGGTACGCGGTGAACAGCGGCTGTGCCAGCGGGGCCAACCGAACCGAGGCCACCGTGCACGCGCTCAACGAACTCATCGAACGCGACGCGTGGTCCATGCTGCTGATTACCACATTTATCGCGGAAAGACCAGAATTCTCGGTCATCGACAAGAATTCGCTACCCGACGGCCTGGCGGAACTTGTCGCGGCAGCTGAGCGGCGGATCGGCAAATCCGTCTTTCTGATCGACATGACCACCGACCTCGGCGTGCCCAGCATAATCGCCTACGCGCGGGCCGGTGAGACTGTGGACTTGGGCTGCGGCGCATCACTGTCTCGTGGCCACGCCATCAGCCGGGCGGTGACTGAACTACTGCAAGTGCACACATTCGGAACCGCCGAGGGCTCTGCCGAGTCGCTTCGGCAGAAGCGTGAGCACCTCCGCCAGTACCCGCCGATCTATGCCGCCAGCCGGATGGACTTCACCGCGGTCCTGCCCGCCGCACCTCAGGTGGACTTCTCCGAAACGTATTCTCCCGCCACCCCCGCCGAACACCTCGACCTGCTGCGCCAGGCACTGGCCGCCCGCGGTTATCACGCCTATGTACACGAGCTGCATGTGGCCGCCAACGGGGCGAGCGTGGTCAGCGCGTTGGTGCCCGGCCTGGAGCGATTCATGCTCGTCCACCTGGGCAGCCTCGTCCTCCCGGGCCCCCGCGGACTGGCCATACTGCCCGCCTCTGCTACCTGACCGGCGACAGCCGCCCGTACGAGTCATACGGGCGGCCGCCGCCGCTCCTGACCGTCAGCAGCAGCTGCCGGGGCCGCATTCGCCGCCTCGGGAAGCGACCATCGGGCACGCGTAGCCGTAGTCCGGGTGTGGGACCAGCGGCAGGCGTTCCCGGCCACCGCCAGGACCGACCTGGACCTTCACCGGGCCGTTGGTGACCAGTTGGACGTTGGTGCCGCTGTCCTGCGCGTCGTACGCGTCCTTTGTGAGCGACACGATCTCCACGCCACGCGACAGGTCGGCGACGAAGGCGTTGCCCTTGTGCCAGTACGGCGCCCACGAGATCGCCGCGTCCGGCCGCCAGTAGCCGATCTGGATCGGCTTGGCCGGGTTGGAGATGTCCAGGAACCGGGTGCCCTGCTCGTACCAGGAGTAGGCCACGATCCGCTTCTGCACGTCGAAATAGTGCGCGGAACACGTGACGTCACCGGGGATGGTGCCTTCCTTGTCGTCCGGGCTCCAGATGCCGACGGTCTTCATCTCCTTCGGCGCACTGCCCCAGCCTTCGCCGTGCTCGGTGCCCTTCAGCGACGAGATGACGAACCGGCCCTGGTCCTTGCACGTCGACGAGCCGAACGCCTCCTCGGTGTGCAGCAGCAGGCTGCCCGGCGGGTTCTCGCGCGTCGGCCTCGGGCCGTCCAACAGGGTCCGGCCGACCGGGCGGAACGAGTTGTGCGTGAACCGGGTCGGCATGTCGATCTGCGGCACGGCACCGCCCGCGTACGGCACCGGGTCGAACGCCGTCGCTTTGCGGAACTTCCCGGTCAACGGGTCACGGTGCCAGCCGTCGGTCCAGTAGCCGCGGGTGGTGTCGTCACCGGCGACCCAGGCGATGCCCTGCGCGTCGACCTGCACGTCGTGCGTGATCTTGCCGACGCCCCTCGTGTCGATCCCGACCGGCGACTCCTTGGGGTTGCTCGGGTCGCGCAGGTCGGTGACGAAGATCCGGCCCTCGTTCGCGGTCGAACGGTCCCGTCCTGCCGTCCACAGGAACTGGCAGTCGTTGATACACGTGGTCGTGTGGCCGGTGTTCTGCCGGTGGAACGTGAGGATCTTCAGGTCGGCCGGGTTGACCGCGGACACGATGTAGTTGCCCGTCGGCCGGTCGCCCGGCAGCGCGCGGCCGAACGAGTTCACCTCGCGCGCCAGGAACGCGATCTTGCGGACCGGGTCGACGTTGATGTCCTCGTTCTCCCAGAACCGCTGCGACGGGTCGTCGCCCGGCAGCGCCATCTCCTGCTTGGTCAGGTGGTCGAGCTGTTTCGGCTTGTCGACGTCGGTCACGTCGAACGTCTTGAGACCGAACTCGCCGCTGACGAACGCGACGTCCTTGCGCCCGTACTGGGCGAACGCGATCGAGATCGCCCGCTCGGTCTCCGGAAGCGCGCTGCGCAGCCGCACGTTCTTCGCCGCGGGTGCCAGGCGTGGCTTCTCGGCCCCCTGTTGCCGGACCTCGGCGGGCGCGGCCGACGAGGTGCCCTGCATCGTCAAAGCCATCAACAGGCTTGCAGCCAACGCTGCGAGAGCTTTCATCTGCTGAGCGTGGCAAAGCACTGTCGTCGGCGGCTACGTCCGAACGGACTGAGAAGCCCTGATCACGAGTGCCGCGCCGATCTTCTGCAGGTCGGTCGGGTCGGCCGGGTCCAGACCGGTCAGTGTGACGGCGCGCCGCAGCCGGTAGTCCACGGTGTTGGGGTGCACGTGCAGCTGGGAGGCGGTCTTGCGGCGGTTGAGGCCCAGTCGCAGGTAGAGCGCCAGGGTGGACAGCACGTCCGGGTGCGCGTCCAACGGGGCGAGCAGCGCGCTCAGCTCGGCCCGCGCCGGGCTGGGCCGGGTCAACTGGTACTCCAGCAGGAGATCCGCCAGCTGGTGGAATCCGGGGCCACGGCCGAGCACCTCGGCGAGTTCGAGCACGTCCTGTGCCTGCCGGGCCGCGTCGGCGACGCCGGACGGCTCCGCCACCACACCGGCGGTCGTGGTCTCCACGCCGGTCGCCTCGCTCAGCGCCTCCGCCAGCGCGGTGCCGTCCACCGGTTCGTCCGCCGGGACCAGCACCACCCCGCCCGTGGTGTCCAGCAGGGACAGCGCGGACGGACCGAGGAGTTGGGACGCGCGGTAGACCTTGCGCTGTGCGGCCATCGCCGCGGCCATGCCGGGCTGTGCCTCGTCCTTGTGCGCGGCCAGGCGTACCCGGAGCACCAGGAACCGCGACGGCAGCGCGAACCCGGCCCGCCCGGCCGGGGCGTCGAACGGCTCCCCGCGTAGCAAGGCGGAGATGAGCGTGTGCCGCCGCTGCTGTTCGTCGCTCTCGATGCGTCGGCGTTCCTCCAGGTAGGAAGCGGCGACCGCGGTCATGGCCCGCTGCAGGTAGCCGAGCACGAGTTCGGTGAACGCCAGCACGTCGGCCAGGTCGTCCGACGCGGCCTGCGCGACCATCTCCCGCCAGACCTCGAGCATGCCGAGGCTGTAGGCGGCCATCACCGCGTCCAGCGGCATGCCCTCGCCCGCGCGGCGCGCCGCCGACGCGGTGATCGGCCCGACCAGCACGTCCGTCGGCGGGACCGCCTGGTCCCGCAGCGACTCCGCGAAGACCCGCAGGTTCTCCTCGGTGGCCAGCGAGATGGTGGCGATCAGCTCGGCGTCCGACAGCCTGCCGTACGCGCTGATCTCCCGGCCGAACTGCGCGACGAGACGCCGCGCGAGGCGGCGTCGTTCGGTGAGAAGCCACTGGTAAAGCACCTTGCCACCGATGCTGAGCGGAGGCGAGTTCCGGATGCGACTGTGATCGGTCACAGAAATGGCATACCACGGTTGGGGTGGTCACCGATGGCAGCGCCCCCGCCCGCGAGACCAGGATTCAGGCACAGCCACATGACAGAGGGGAGATTGTGATGAGGTTGCGAACAGCGGCAGCGGCACTGCTGATGGCGGCCGGTTTGTTACCGGTCATGGTCAGCCCGGCATCGGCGGCGGGACGGGACATCAGGGGCTCGTTCGCCAACCAGGCCGGGCTGGTCGAGTACCAGGTGCACCTGCCGCCCTCGTACCGGCCGGACAGGCCGATGCCGGTGCTGCTGGCGATCCACGGCTGCCGGATGACCGGCTACACCTTCAACTCGATGCAGGACACCAGCCGTTTCTCGGAGATCGCCGACCGGGAGGGCTTCATCGTCGTCTACCCGACGCAGAGCCCGCTGCGCAACCTGTTGGGCTGCTGGAACTTCCAGAAGCCGGAGAACCAGGTACGCGGGCAGGGCGAGCCGTCACTGCTGACCGGGATGGTCAACAAAGTCGTGCACGAGTTCGACGCGGACCGCCGACGCGTGCACGTGATCGGTGCGTCCTCCGGTGCGGCGATGACCTCGATCCTCGCGGTGACCTACCCGGACATGTTCGCCTCAGCCGCGATCTTCGCAGGCTGCGAATACGCCTGCGACCAGGTACTGGCTGCGGGACCGGAGAACATCTCGCCCGTGGTGACCGCCCAGAAGGCCTACGCGCAGATGGGCACGCGCGCCCGGCAGGTGCCGGTGAGCGTCGTCCAGGGCGACGCGGACCCGACCGTCCCACCGATCTTCGCCGCCCGCCTGGTGACTCACTTCGCCGCGCTGGACGACCTCGTCACCGACGGCACCATCGACGGCGACGTGGACGACGTACCCGACACGACGGCACGTGTGGTCAACGACGGCGACCGGCCGTACGTGAAGACCACGTACTCGGCACGAGACGGCGGCACACCGCTGATCGAGAAGTACCTCATCGAAGGCCTGGCGCACCGCTGGCCCAAGGGCGGCAAAGCCGACTTCGTCGACCCGCTCGGCCCGGACATCAGCTCGTTGCTGTGGAAGACCTTCTTCGCCACGCATTCCCTGCCATGACTAGACTTGGAGTTGATGAAATCCCAGGTCATCGGCCGTGACCACGAGCTCGCGGCGCTCACGCGGGCACTGGAGCGGCCAGGCGGGACGATCCTGCTGCGTGGACAGGCGGGGATCGGCAAGTCCGCGCTGGCCCAACGCGCGCTTGAACTTGCGGCGGCCAAGGGGATCACGGTGCTGCGTGGCCAGGCTCATCCGCTGCACGCAGGGCTCGCGTACGCGCCGATCGTCGCGGCTGTCCGGCCGTTGATGGCCGAGGTGACCGAGGTCGACGGGCTGGAGCACCTCGGCACGCTGCTGGCCGACCCGCGCCTGCCCACCGCGGCGCGGACCGGTGACACGGACCTGGCCCGCACGCACATGTTCGAGGCGGTCGCCCGGCTCGTGCAACGGTTCGCGCCCGCGGTGTTGTTCGTTGACGACCTGCACTGGGCCGATCGCGGCACGGTTGAACTGGTCCACTACCTCGGCCGCGGCACCACAGGTGTGCTGTTGCTCGGCGCGTACCGGCCGGGCGAGGCCAATCCCGCGTTGGACGACCTGGCCGAGACTGTCCGCCGCGCCGGGACCGAGCTGGAACTGGCTCCGCTGGCCGACGACGACGTGGCCGAGATCGCGCACGCGCTGCTTGGTGCCGCGCCGGAGCCGGTGTTCCTGCGGGACGTGGCCCGGCGGGCGAAAGGCGTCCCGTTGTTCGTCACCGCGCTCGTCCAGGGCGGATTCCCGGCGGACACGGCCGTGCCGACGATCGTGCGGGACGTTGTCCTCGGGCGGCTGCGCCGCCTGGACGACACCGAGCGCGCACTGGTCGAGATCGTCGCGGTCGCCGGTGAGGCCGCCACCGACGGCGTGCTGCGGTCGTTGTCCCGGTCCCCGCAGGCGCTGCGGGACCTGATCCGCGACGGGCTGATCATCGAACGCCCGGTCGGCCGGGCGATGGCCTACCAGGTGGCGCACCCGTTGTACGCCGAGGTCGCGTACGCCGAGATGACCATCGGCGAACGGCGGCAGTTGCACGCGACCGTGCTGGCGGCGATCGAGCAGACCTCCCCGGGTGACGTGCTGGCTCTCGCGCCGCACTACCGCGAGGCAGGCAGCGTCGCGAATCCGGCGCGAGCGGTGGACGTGATGGCTGAGGCCGGGGAACGGGCATTGGCCGTGCGGGCGGGCGACGAGGCGATCCGCTACTTCGAGGCCGCCATGGACCTGGCCGAGCCGGAGCGGGCAGCGGACCTGCTGGACGGGATCGGCCGTGCCCACGTGAGTCTCGGTGAGTTGGACGACGCGAAAGCCGCGTGGTCACGCGGCATGCGGATGGCCGAGCGGCACGACCTGGTGAAGCCGCTGGCGTTGTTCCGGTTCCGGCTGGCGGTGCTCAACTCCGAACGTAGGGATGGGCCCGCGGTCGACGACAGTCTCGCCGGGGTGGCGGGCGTCAGTCTGGAATCGGCCGAGGTGGCGATCCAGAAGTTCGTCTACACCATGCGTTACGGCACGCTCGACGACGCCAAGGAACTCAGCGTCGCGTTGGTCGAGACGACCGGCGTGGCCCACCCCGCCGCCTCCCGCGCGGTCGCGCACTTCGGCCAGGCCATCCTCGATGCGGTGGACCACCGGTTCACTGCCGCGATGGACCAGGCCGAGGCGGCCGTCGACGCGGCACGCGACAGCGAGATCGAGTCGCCGTTCTACCTCCAGTACTTCCTGTTGTACGCCAGCATCTTGCGGATGCTCGACGGCAACATCGCCGGTGCGGTCGACAGCGCACGGGAGGCAGTCGAGGTGGGCGCGCTCGTGGAACTGCCGTCGCTGGTGTGTTTCGAGCACTACGTGCTGGCATCGGCCCAGTACCTCGCCGGTGACTTCGACGACGCGCTCGCCGAGATCGAGACCGGCATCGCTGTCGCCAGGAAGTCCGGCGTGTCTCGGTCGCTGGCTCGTGCCCTGGCGATGCGCGCGTTCCTGCTCGCCGAACGGGGTCGGCTCAGCGATGCCGCCGCGGCGCTGGCGGACGCGCGACAGGCGTGTGGCCAACCGGACCAGTCGCTGGTCGATGTGCTCGCCCTTGCCGCGACCGCGATCGCGCTGTACCTCGACCAACCGCCCCCACCGTTCTCGTTCGACGCGTCCAGGACCTACAGCGACGTGTCCGCGGCTGTCCTGCGTGGCATGGTCGCGGGCCTGGCCGGGCTGAACATCGGCGACACCGGTCCTGCGCACGCCCAGGCGGTCGCTGTGCGCGCGCTGAAGGAAGAACCGGCGCTGATGACCGCGTTGGCGAACCGGGTCGCGGGCCTGTGCACCGGCGACGGGCCACTGCTGGCCGACGCCGCGGACCGGTTCGCCGCCATGGGCGCCAAGGTCATGGCGGCCCAGACCAGGCTGGAGTACTCGGAGCTCACCGCATCGGCCGAGAACCTGCCGGAGATCATCGACGTGCTGACCAGAGCGGGAGCGGCACACTGGGCCGACCGCGCCCGCCAGCACGCCCGGACTCTGGGTGTGCGAGTACGACCGGCGCGCAGTTCGGGCGTGCTGACCAAGCGGGAGACCGACGTGGTGCGGCTGCTCGGCGACGGACTGTCCAACGCGGACATCGCGGCGCGGTTGTTCCTCAGTGGACGAACAGTGGAAACCCATCTGCGCAACAGTTACGCCAAGCTGGGCCTGGGAACGCGGCTCGCCCTCGCCCGCTGGGCGACCGAGAACCTCTAGACCCGGTCGAGGACGGTACCGGCCATCTCCAGTGCGTGGTCGATGCTCTTGGCGGCGAACGTCGTGTCCACCATCATGTGCTCGATTCCGGACGCCGTTCCACCGGTTGCCGAGGAAGTCGAACGCGCGGGTCCGAGGTGAAACCGCCATGAAACCGCGGCAAATCCCGTCGCGGGGAGTCTCGTCGGTGTGACGACGAGAGGAGGGGCGATGATCGCGGCTGCTGGGCTACGGAAGTCGTTCGGTGGGAAGGTAGTGCTCGACGGGGTCGATCTTGACATCGCCGAGGGGACGATTTTCTCGATGCTCGGCCCGAACGGGGCAGGCAAGACGACGACCGTGCGCATTCTGTCCACTTTGATCCGCCCGGACGCGGGGACGGTGCGCGTCGCCGGACACGACCTGGCAGGCGAGCCGGACGCGGTGCGTGCCGCGATCGGCGTGACCGGTCAGTTCTCGGCGGTGGACAACCTGCTGACCGGTCGGGAGAACCTGGCCATGATGGCCGGGCTGCTGCGGCTGGAGCGGGGCGGCCGGGCACAGCGGGTTGCCGGTCTGCTGGACCGGTTCGACCTGGCCGAGGCCGCAGACAAACCGGTGGGCACGTACTCCGGTGGGATGCGGCGGCGGCTCGACCTGGCGATGACACTGGTCGGCAGGCCACGGGTGATCTTCCTGGACGAGCCGACCACCGGGCTCGACCCGCGCAGCCGACGGGCGATGTGGGACTCCATCCGCGCGCTCGCCGACGCGGGCGTGACGATCTTCCTGACCACCCAGTACCTGGAGGAGGCCGATCGGCTTGCCGATCGGATCGTGGTGCTCGACCAGGGCAAACTGGTCGCGGACGGCACCGCGGCGGAGCTCAAGCGCCGCGTGCCCGGCGGACACATCCGGCTCCGGTTCGCCGACAGCACGCACCTGCGGGCCGCGCAGCCGGTGCTCGGTGTGGCGCGGGCGGACGAGGAAGCGCTGGCTCTTGATGTGCCAGGAGACAGTGATGTCCGGTCGTTGCGAGCGTTGCTTGACCGGCTCGACGCGGCCGCGATCGAGATCGAGAGCCTGTCGGTGCACACCCCGGACCTCGACGACGTGTTCCTGGCGCTGACCGGCCGCCAGGCCGAGGAGGTGGCCCGATGAGCTCGCACGCCTTGAACGACTCGGCGATCATGCTGGGCCGCAACCTGCGCCACACGCTGCGCAATCCAGCGACACTGTTCGGCGCGCTGCTGGTGCCGATCATCCTGATCCTGGTGTTCGTGTACATCCTCGGCGGGGCGTTCAGCGCCGGCGGCGAGTACATCGACTACATCGCGCCCGGCGGCATCGTCCTCACGATGGGCTACGGCGTCGCGTCGACCGCGATCGGGGTCGCCAACGACATGGTCGACGGCATCATCGCGAGGTTTCGCACCATGGCCATCAGCCGGACCGCCGTGCTGACCGGGCACGTGGTGGGCAGCGTGATCCGGACCGTGGTCTGCGTCGCGCTGGTCGTCGGTGTGCTGCTGCTGATGGGGTTCCGCCCGAACGCGGGCTTCGCCGACTGGCTCGGCGTCGCCGGAATGGTTGTCCTGATGGCGTTCGCCATCAGCTGGCTGACTGTCGCGTTCGGACTGGCTGCCAAGACGGCCGAAGGGGCGAGTTTCGCGACCTTCCCGCTGGTGTTCCTGCCGTTCGTCAGCAGTGCCTTCGCGCCGACCGGCACGATGCCGTCCGGGGTTCGCTGGTTCACTGACAACCAGCCGTTCACGCCGATCATCGAGACGCTGCGGGGCCTGATGATCGGCACGCCGATCGGCAACAGCGGGATCATCGCGGTCGTCTGGTGTGTGGCGATGGCGCTCGGCGGCTACTTCTGGGCGCGGGCGCTGTTCAAGCGTGATCCCGCGTAGCCAGTCGGGTCTGCAAGGCCGCCAGGGCGGCGGCCAGCAGGCTGTCTGAGTCGAGAGCGGCGTACGTCGACCGAGCGTCGGCGTACGCCGCTTTGTCCGCTTGCTCGGCCATGTCCCTGGCCGACGCCGGGGACATCGTCGGCTGGTAGCCCCGGGAGAACCGGAAGCGCTCGGCCAACGCGACCATCCCGGCTCCCGGACGGCCGTCCGCGATGTCCGCGGCCGCGATGGCCAGCAGCATGGACCCGTACACCGGGAAGTTCAGTGTGGACGGACGGGTGGTCAGGATGTCCGTCAAAGTGGCCGGGAGCGCGGTGGCGATGTCCCGCACGACGTCAAGACGACCGTAGCGGGCGTGCGCGACGACGGTGACGGACTGCGCCTCCAACAGCCACCACTCCTGCAGTGACCGGTCGATGCCGAGCACCGGGTCCTCGGCGGGCATGAGCCGGTCGGCCACCCACCGCCACGTGCGCAGCCCGGCTTCGGTCTGGCCACGGCCCAACATGACCTCGGCCCGCAGACCCAGCCCGATCGCGTCGTCGCCGGGCACCGCCGCGTCCTCCGCCCAGCGCTCTGCCTGGTCGAGGTCGCCTGCCTGCAGGTTGGCCATACTCAGCGACCACCGGACGCGCACCATGCTCGAAGGCGCACCGAGTTCGGACATGATCGGCAGCGGAAAGGCCAGATGTCTACGCGCCCGATCACCCTGATCGGTTTCCAGACACAGTTCACCGATCCGTGCGTGTGCGAAGACCCGTACGAGCGGGCCGCCCAGCGTTGTGGCCGCCGCCAGCATCCGTTCGGCCGCGGCCAACGCGCCCGCGAGGTCGCTGTCGTGCTGGCGCTGGAAGCTTTCGACCGCGCTCGCCATCCACGTGAGAAGCGGCGCTTGATCGTCGTATGTGGACAGTGGTGTCGGCGCGAGCAACATCGTGTGGGCGGCGCGCATCACGGTGTCCGGGGCGCCGAGTGGCAGGCGCCGGAGGACGGCAAGTGACCGCGTCGCGCGCGGGCCTTGCATGAAAAACGTGTTGACTGTGGCCAGGACCGCGGCCGTGCGTGTGACCTCCACGTGCTCCGGTTCGGGCCGCACACGCGACAACAGCTGCTCGGTCTGTTCGGTCAGCCAGGTCGAGCGGGCGAAGTTCGACTCGACGAGCCACAGGCATCCGAGTACGGCCCCGATCGCCGTGACAGCAAGGCCGTCCGCGCGATCAAGCCCGTGCCGCAGCGCGAGCAGGAGATTGTCCTGTTCGGCGCGGATCCGCCTGGCAACAGGGACAAGGTCCTCGCCGAACAGGGAATCGTGGTGTGTCACACCGAAATCACGAGCCCACGCGACGAACTGCCTGCCGACCTCCTCGGTCTCGGCGGCGTCCCGCTGGGCGGCGCTGAACTCGCGGACGGTCTCCAGCATGTGCAGCCGCGCCCCGGCCGGGGTGTCGGCCACCTTGAGCAGGGACTGGTCGGTCAACTGGGTGAGGACCTCCCACGCGTCGCCGGTGCCGAGCACATGCGCGGCCGCCTCGGCGGTGAACCCGTCGGGGAACACCGACAGCGTGCGCATCGCGGCCTGGCCGCTCGCGTCGAGCAGGGTCCAGCTCCAGTCGATCACGGCCCACAGCGCGCGGTGCCGTTCCGGCGCGTCCCGTGGGCCGCCGCGTAGCAGGCCGAACCGGTCCGTCAGGCGCGCGGCGATGTCCGGCACGGACATGACCCGTACCCGGGCCGCGGCCAGTTCGATGGCCAGTGGCAGGCCCTCCAGCTCTCGGCAGACCCGCTGCACGGCGTCGACGTCCAGTGCGACGGTCGGCCGGGATGCCTTCGCCCGGTGGTTGAACAGCTCGACGCTGGCCGGGAGGCTCAGCTCGGGCAACAGGTACACCGACTCCGACGACAGGCCGAGCGGGGCGCGGCTGGTGGTGAGGATCCGCAGGTCGCTGGTCATCGATACCAGGCTGTGCACGAGGTCGGCGACGCCCCGCACGACGTGCTCGCAGTTGTCCAGCACCAGCAGCGCGGGACCGTGGCTCAGCGCGCCGACGATCCCGGCGAGCAGGTCCGGCGGGGGAGCGGACATGCCGAGCGGGGACAGGTGGATGTCGCCGACACCGAGCGCCGACGCCACAGCACCGGCCACGGCGTCGTCGGAGGTGATACCGGCCAGGGCGACGAGGTGGACGGCGTGCTGTTCGGCCTGGCGGCTGACGGTGTGCGCCAGGCGTGTCTTGCCCAGGCCACCCGGACCGACGATCGAGGTGACGCGCGACGAGCGCATCATCCGGTTCACCGCGACGATGTCGTCGTCGCGGCCGAGCAGGGCGTTCGGCTCGTGTGGCACGCCGGACCGGACAACAGGCGCGGACCCGTTCAGCAGCTGCAGGTGCATCTCCTGTAGCGCGTGGCCGGGATCCGTGCCCAGCTCGTCGCGCAACGACCGCCGGTAGGTGTCGTACCGCGTCAGCGCCACGGACGCTCCCGCCGTCGACGCCTCGCAGCGCAACAGCTCCAGGAGCACCTCTTCGTCCTGTGGCCGGTCGCGGAACACCTCGGCGAGCAGGCCGACGGCGGCGGCGTGGTCGCCCAGCCGCGACAACGCCAGCGCACGGGTGCGCACCAGCGACCGGTAGGTGATCATTCGCTCGGCACGCAGCACGGACAGCGGATCAGCCGGTTCGTGTTCGCCCGGCTCCGCGTCCGTCCAGTGCGCGAGGCCTGTCTCCGCGGTGTCGAACGCGGCCGCAGTGTCCCCGTCACGCAGCAGTTGCGCACTTGCCGACCCGGCCAGCAGGACAGCGGACGCGTCCACCTGGCTCTCGGTCAGCGCCAGGCGATAACCGTTGGCCGTGCTGGAGATCAGGCCGGAACCGAGCTGCGAACGGGTACGGGAGACCAGGATCTGCAGCGCCTTCGCCGCGTTCGCGGGCTGCTCGTCCCACCAGAGCTCCCGCACCAGGCGGGAGCTGCTGCAGCCGGTGCGCAGGTCGGCGGCCAGCACCGCGAGCAGGTCGCGCATCCGCGGGCCGGTGACCTCCCTGCCGAGGTAGGCCACCCGGGACAACAGGACGAGGTCGGTCGGCACCCCGGTAGCGTGGTCCCCGGCGGCCTGGCCGCGCAAGTCGGTCAGGAGCCCTGCTCGGCCTCGACCTGCTGGTTCCACTCGCGTTTGCTGGACTGCCAGCCGTCCTCGTTCATGCCGCGCCGCCAGTAGCCGGAGATCGACAGCTGCGCCATCGGGATCTCCCGTTCGACACGCAGGTAGCGGCGCAGTTCCTTGACGAAGCCCGCCTCCCCGTGCACGAACGCCTGCAGCGTTCCCGGCGCGAACTCCAGGCCACGCACCGCGGCGACCAGCTTCTGGCCGACGACCTCCTCGCCCCGGTACAGCCAGGTGACGTCCGCGTCGGCCGAGGTCTCCAGCTTCTGCACCTCGTCCTCGTCGGCGACCTCGATGAACGCCTTGACCCGCGCTCCGGCAGGCATGGCCTCCAGCGCCGCCGCGATGGCGGGCAACGCGCTCTCGTCACCGGCCAGCAGGTGCCAGTCCGCCTGCGGGTCCGGCGCGTAACCACCGCCGGGGCCGTTGAACCGGACCACGTCACCGGGTTTGGCCCCTGCTGCCCACGGGCCCGCCACCCCGCTGTCGCCGTGGACCACGAAGTCGAGCCACATCTCCGGGACGTCCGGCAGCCAGCGGCGGATGGTGTACGTGCGCACCACGGGCCAGGTGTCCGCGGGCATCGTCTCCCTGATCACACCGACGTCGAACGGCTCCGGGTAGGTCACGCCCGGTTGCAGGAAGAGGACCTTGACGTAGTGGTCGGTGTACACGTCGGCGGGCAGCCCGGCCAGGCTGTCTCCGCCGACGACCACGCGCACCATGTGCGGGGTGAGCTGTTCCACACGGGTCACCACGCCCGCTTTCGTGTTGCGTCCACGCCGTTCTGCCATGTCTACAACGTACGCCGCCCGGTGCCGGAAGATGATCGAGGACCACGTGTCGACTCGGTTCGCCAATTGTTCGATAACGTCGTTTTGTCCGAACTTGCTCCGCCGAACGGGCTAATTCTGATATGAAAACCGCACAGGCGGTTGGTGAACGCTGCACTGTCGTCATCAGGATCCGTACACAGATCATTAAAGGGACATGTTCGGTGCGAGTACGCGACGAATGGGGTCTGCATGACTGTTCTCGACGACATCCGGGCGCAACTGGCCACCGGGAACGGGGGTGAGCACGCCGGTCTGGAGATAGACCGGTTCGATCACTGGCGCAACCCGGAGGACGCGATGGTGCGTCCGACCAGGACCGGCTGCTCGACCGGCACAGCGGACTGACCATGGAGGAGGCCGGCCGGACGTGGCCGGTTGGGTTCAAACGCCACCTGCGGGTCGAGGTGGCAGTGGGCACAGGAGCCTACGTCTTCGGCGAGGACGGCGTCACGGTGCTGCGTGGCGCTGGAATCGACCTGGTCGCCGATCTGCTGCGGGACCCGCGACCAGTGCGGGACCTGCTCGCGGCGCGGCCGGGCGGGCTGACCCCCGACCAGGTCGGCCAGCTGCTGGCCCGGCTGGCCGAGGCCGACCTGCTCTGCCATCGGCGGCCCACCGCCGACGCCGGTCCGGCGACGGTCGCGTACTGGGAGGCGGCCGGGATCGACCCGGCCGACGCCGTCGCCGGGATCGCCGGAGCACGGGTCCGGCTGGACGTCGTCGGTGACATCGACCCAGGCCCGGTCGCCGCCGCACTCGACGCGGTCGACGCGGTCGAGGTGGTCCGTGCCGGTCCGGCGGATCTCGCCGTGGTGCTGTGCGACGAGTACCTCAACCCGGCCCTCGCCGCGATCGACGCCGCCAACCGCGAGGACGGGACGCCGTGGCTGCCCGCGAAACCGGTCGGCACCAAGATCTGGCTCGGCCCGGTGTTCACCCCGCCCGGCAACGGCTGCTGGCACTGCCTGGCGGCGCGGCTGCGGACACACCGCGTGGCCGAGGCCTCCGCGCAGCGCGCGCTGGGCCGTGACGGGGTTCCCGCCTACCCGCGTGTCGCCACGCCGACCGTGGCCGCGCTGGCCGGGCACTTCGTCGCGCTGGAGGCGAGCGCGTGGCTGGCCGGTCACCGTCACCCGGGCCAGCGCGGTGTGTGGACCTTCGACACCCTCGGCCGCGACGCCGAGACCCACGAACTGCGGCCACGGCCCCAGTGCCCGGTCTGCGGCGACGACACCCTGATGCGCGAGCAGGGCCGCGCCCCGGTCACCCTGACCTCCCGGCCCGCGGTGGACTCGGGAAACGGCCACCGGTCGCGCGCGTCGGCCGACACCTTCGCCCGGTACCGGCACCTGATCAGCCCGATCACCGGGATGGTCAAGGAGATCCGGCAGGACCAGCGCGGCCCCGCGGTGTTCAACTCGTTCCGGTCCGGCGCGAACATCGCGGTCTCGGCGTTGAGCATGGACAATCTGCGCGCTGCCGTGCGCTTCGAGAGCGGTGGCAAGGGAGTCACCGCCATCGACGCGGAGGTGGGCGCGCTCTGCGAGGCGATCGAGCGCCACAGCGGCACCTTCGCCGGTGACGAGGAGCGGATCAGCGCGAGCCTGCGGTCACTGGGCGACGAGGCGATCCACCCCAACCGCTGCCAGCTCTACCACGAGCGCCAGTACGTGGACCGCGAGGCGTGGAACGCCGCGCACGCGCCGTTCCAGTTCGTGTGCGACCCGTTGGACGAGGACGCGGCGATCGACTGGAGTCCGGTGTGGTCGTTGACTGATCAACGGTTCCGCCTGCTGCCCACCGGACTGCTGTACTTCAACGCGCCGCAGAACGCGGCGAACGCCAGGTACGTCTTCGCCGACTCGAACGGCAACGCCGCGGGCAGCAGCCTCGAGGACGCGGTGCTGCAGGGCGCGCTGGAGGTCGTCGAACGGGACGCGGTCGCGCTGTGGTGGTACAACCGTGTTTCCGCACCCGCGGTGGACCTGGCCGCGTTCGGCGACGAGTGGGTCACCGGCCTGCGTGACGTGTACGCCGAGATCGGCAGGGAGCTGTGGGTTCTCGACGTCACCTCGGACGTCGGCATCCCGGTGATGGTCGCGGTGTCCCGCCGTGTCGACCAGACGCCCGAGGACATCACGTTCGGCTTCGGCGCGCACCTCGACCCGCGGATCGCGGTCCGGCGCGCGTTGACGGAACTCAACCAGCTCATGCCGCCGCTGATGACCAGTGACGACGCGTACGGTTGTGACGATGTGGACGCGGTCCGGTGGTGGCAGGACGCCGTTCTGGCCGAACACCCTTTTCTCGCCCCGGCCGCGCACATCCGGCCGCGCGGGCCACAGGACTATCCACGGCTCACCGCGGACGATCTGCTCGACGAGGTGAACCTGGTGCGCGCCAGGCTGGAGCGGCTCGGCATGGAAGTGCTTGTGCTCGACCAGACCCGGCCGGACATCGGGCTGCCGGTCGTCAAGGTCATCGTACCCGGCATGCGGCACTTCTGGGCAAGACTCGCTCCCGGCCGTCTCTACGAAGTCCCGGTGCGGCAAGGGCTGTTGCCGCGTCCACTCGGCTTCGACGAGCTCAACCCGTATCCGATGTTCCTGTAGCAGTTCCACCGTCGGCCGAAGCCACTCGATCGCCGCCCTGAGTGTTGCGCCCTGTCCCTAGAATGGTCATGTACGCCCCTCCCGGTCGTTGACCGGGTCTGGTGGACTGGGGAACAGGGGGAAGCGCATTGCTGGGGGCTGACCGGGAAGCGCCGCACCTGGCGCCGAAGCTGGCAGTCGGGATCGTCGCGGTCGACTTCTGCAGCTACAGCGCGTTCGGGCTGCTGCAGGTGATCGAGACGGGCCCGAGCTTGCTGATGATCGCGCTCGCGGTGCTGTTGATGTCCTGCATGCTTTCCCTGCAGCTGCTGTTTTTTCACCGCTGGCACAACTACCTGGTGTTCGTGCTGCAGGCCGTTCTGGCGTACCTGCCGCTGATCTGGTTCGGCCAGGCGTGGATCGGCATGCCGAGCTTCCTGGCCGGGCGGGCGCTGCTGGTGCTGCCGTCGCTGGCGGGCTGGGCGCTGTTCGTGGTGATCGTGCTGACCACAGCGCTGGCACAGGCCATGGTGAACGACTCGACGCTGGATCTGGCGTACACCACTGTCACCACAGTCCTGTTCGGGATGGCGATCTACGGGCTGGCCCGGCTCGCGGGCCTGGCGACCCAACTGCACGACGCCCGCAGCGAACTGGCCAGGTACGCGGTGGCGGACGAACGGCTGCGGTTCGCCAGCGACCTGCACGACCTGCTCGGGCTGAGCCTGTCCGCGATCTCGTTGCGCAGCCGGACCGCGCTGCGACTGCTGCGCCACCAACCGTTGCAGGCCAAGGAGGAACTGGCCGACATCCTCGACGTGGCAAGACAGGCGCTGGCGGATGTCCGTGTGGTGGCAGGAGGTTACCGCGAACTGTCACTCGCGGACGAATGCGCGACCGCCGAATCCATGCTCCGGTCGGCGAACATGGAAGCCACGGTCGACCTGCCGGACCTGCCGATGCCCGCCCCGGTGCGTACCACACTGGCCACCGTGGTACGTGAGGGCGTGACGAACGTGTTGCGGCACAGCAAGGGAAGATACTGCGAG
This sequence comes from Kibdelosporangium sp. MJ126-NF4, assembly GCF_000826545.1. The sequence continues at coordinate 363,107 of NZ_CDME01000010.1, forward strand.
ATCACGGTATACCGCGACGGTGACGCCGTCGTGCTCCAGGTTGTCAACGACGGAGCCACGACAGCGCAGCAGGAACGCACGAACGACGGCAGCAGCGGCATCCACAACCTGCTGCGCCGGGTGGCCGAGCTCGGCGGCGAACTGCACGCGGGGCCGTTGGACGGCGGCCGGTTCCGGCTGCTCGCCCGCATCCCGCTGACCGCGGACGAGGCCACATCGGACGACGACGCCGTGCCCCTCTGGTCGACGCGGCGACCGGGACGGCTGCGGCGCGAACCGGCACGCAGCCTGCTGGCGGCGGTGTTGTGCATGAGTTGTCTCGCCGCCACGATCCACGTGTTCTACCGGGACGAGACACCGGCCGAGGTCGTGTTCAGCATCGTCTGCCTGGTCGCGATGCTGTCGGTGCAACTCGGGTACTTCAGCCGCGCGGACATCCGATTACAGTCCCCGCAGGCGTACGCGATGCTCGGTCTGCTCGCGGTGCTGGTCTGCCTGCCGCTGCTGGTGCTGGGCGCGAACTGGGTCAGCCTGCCGGGACTGCTGGCGGGCAGCGCGCTGTTGGTGCTTCCGCCGCGCGTGGGGTGGGCGGCGTTCGTCGTCATTGTCGGGGCGACCAGTTGGGGCCGTGCGTACTTCGACGGGTTCGGGGTGAGCATGGCGTTCACCGTGATCTCCACGGTGATCAACGGGCTGATCGTGTTCGGGCTGACGTGGATGTCGCGCCTGGTGACCGAGTTGGACAAGGCCAGGGTGGAACTGGCCCGCCGCGCGGTCGCCGCGGAACGGCTGCGGTTCGCCAGGGACCTGCACGACCTGTTGGGGCACAGCCTGTCGGCGATCACGCTCAAGTGCGAGCTGACCCGCAGGCTGATCGCGATCGACGTCGCCAAGGCCCGTGTCGAGCTGGTGAGCATCCAGGACCAGGCCAGACAGGCCCTGGCGGACGTCCGTTCGGTGGCCAGCGGCTACCAGGACGTCTCGCTGGACGACGAGTCGCAGGCGGTCGGATCCCTGCTGGCAGCGGCGGATGTGACGGTCCGGATGGACATGCGTTACGGCGAGCTACCGGCGCGGGTCCGTACCGTGCTCACGGCGCTGTTGCGTGAAGGCGTGACGAACGCGTTGCGGCACAGCAAGGTGCAACGCTGTGAGATCGCGATCCGGCAGCAGGGCGACATGGTCTCCCTGGAGATCATCAACGACGGCGTCCCCGTCGACGACAGCACCGAGGAGACCGACCTGGTCGGCGGCAGTGGCCTGCGCAATCTGGCCAAGCGGGTCACGGATCTCGGCGGCCACCTCTCGGCCCAGCCGATCACCGGTGGCCGGTTCCGCCTGAGAGCGACAGTCTCGGCCAGGTCAAAGCCATCCGGCTTCACGGGCGATCCGGATGGCGTCGAGCCGGTTACGACCCTGTAACTTGCTCACGCTCGTGGTCAGGTAGTTGCGCACGGTGCCAAGGGAAAGGCTCAGCGACGTCGCGATGTCGGTGGGGTTCTTGCCGTCGGCGGCCATCCGGAGCACCTCGACCTCGCGGTTGGTCAGCGGGCACTCGGTGCCGCCCCACGCGGCCACCGCGAGGTCACCGTCGACCACACGTCTGCCCGCGGCGACCCCGCGCACGGCGTTGGCCAGCTCGTCGGCGGGCGCGTCCTTGAGCAGGAAACCGCTGACGCTGGCCGACAGCGCCCGCCGCAGCGTTCCGGGCTTGCCGAGGCTGGTCAGGATCAGAGTGCGGCAGGCGGGCACCCGGTGGTGGATCTCGCCCGCGGCGGAGAGGCCGTCCTTGCGCGGCAGGTCGATGTCGATCACCGCGACGTCCGGGCGGGTGCGCAACGCGGCGGGCAGGATCTCGTCACCCGCCGCGACCTCGGCGACCACCTCGATGTCGGGCTCCAGGTTGAGCAGCGCGGCCAGTGCGCCGCGGATCATGTGCACGTCCTCCGCCAACAGGACTTTGATCATCAGTTACCCCATTCACTGATGTTCCCTTGCCCGCGGCCGATCGGTTCGCCGGCGCAGCACCCCTCCCGCCCGGCCGACACTGCTTCTGACGGGCGTTATGTCTACTTTAGGCGTCCAGTTGGCCGGTGTCTGCGGCTGAGCACGCGAAGGGGCCTACTTCGGCACTTCGCGAAGCGAACAGTCCCCCTAATCTTCCGACAACAGCCGCAGATGCAGCTGTCGCAGCTCGTCACTCGGCTCCATACCCAGCTCCTTGACCAGGGTTGTCCGCAGCTGGTGGTAGGTGTACACGGCCTCGCCGCGTCTGCCGCTGCGGTTGAGTGCCTCGATCAGATGTGCGTGCACCTGCTCGTCCAGCGGGTTGTCGGTGGCCAGCGCTCGCAACTCGCCGAGCAGTTCCCGGTGCATCCCGGCCTCGATCTCCGCCTGGACGCGCAGGGTGTGCGCCTGGCGTTTGCGTTCCTGCAGTTCGGTCGCGTACGCGGAGAGGCGTGGACCGCATTCGACGTTCGCCAACGGGGGGCCGGTCCACAACGCCATCGCCGAACGCAGAATCGCGGCCGCTTCACCGAAACGGTGTTCCGAAATTGCTGTGCGGCCCTGTTCGCAACGTTCACGGAACTGGAAGACGTCGACCTGGACAGGGTCGACGTCCAGCAGATAACCGCCCGGTTCGGTGCGCACGAGACGTTTCGGGTCGTCGGTCATCGCGTGGTCGTCGACCAGCTTTCGCAAGTGGTAGACGTAGGTCTGCATGGTCCGCTGTGCGGTCGCGGGCGGCGTGTCCCACCACAGCTCGCGGCGCAGCGAGTCACTCGACACTGTCGTTCCCGGCTGGGCGAGCAGCATCACGAGCAGCTGCAACAGTTTCGGCGCGTTCGGCGTGCAGTCCCTGCCGCGGAAGCGGACCTCGACCGAACCGAGCAAGGTGAATTCGAGCCCGTCCCCATGTGTGTGCCGGTCGGCACCCATCCCGTGCTCCTCTCATCCTCCTACTGTTCGAGAAACTGTCGCAAAGGTGTCGAGACATACGGCAGTGAAGACGTCAACCCGGTGACAGTGAATAAGTACCGGTCGCGCGTATGAGCAATTCACACGCCATGGTGTCGATGCTGCTTCGACGGCAGTTCGAACACCCGTCCGTAGCTTTACTTCCAATGGTGCTGCGTCGCCGTCGACTCTGGGTAACGCCAGCTATTTGGGGAACGGGTGATTTCCATTATTCGGCTACCGGGGGCGCCTGTGAACAACGTTGTGCCGGAGCTCGTGCGCGCCCCGGCCGCGCAACAACCGGTGTGGGGCGACCAGACCCGGCTGGAGTGGGTCCGTGCCGAGTTGGCCACCCGGCCCGCGCTGGTGCGTGCCGCCGACGTCGACCGCCTGAGGTCGCTGCTCGCGCGGGTCGCGGCAGGTCAGGCGCACGTGGTGCAGGCGGGGGACTGCGCGGAGGACCCGGCGGATCGCACCGCGGGATACGTTGCCCGCAAGACCGCGCTGCTGGACCTGCTGGCGGGAACTCTGAAACTGGTCACCGGCAAGCCGGTGGTCCGCGCGGGCCGGATCGCCGGCCAGTTCACCAAACCCCGCTCGGTCGGCACCCAGGTGGTCGGTGGCGTCGAGTTGCCCGTCTACCGGGGCCACATGGTCAACAGCCCCGAGCCCGACCCGCACAGCAGACGCCCGTGCCCCGACCGGATCCTGAACTGCTACCAGGCCGCGTCGGACGTGATGGGACACCTCGGCTGGCGGGACGGCAGCGTCCTGTCCGGCGCGGACGCCCCGGTCTGGACAAGCCACGAGGCGCTGCTGCTCGACTACGAGATCCCGATGATCCGGCGGGACTGGACCGGACGGCCGGTGCTCACGTCCACCCACTGGCCATGGATCGGAAACCGGACGCGCCAGGTGGACGGCGCGCACGTCGCCCTGCTGTCCCAGGTCCGCAACCCCTTGTCCTGCAAGGTGGACGCGGGCATCACGGTCGGCGAACTGCTGGAGCTGTGCGAGCGGCTGGATCCCGGCCGCGAACCGGGACGGCTCACGCTGGTCTCCCGGATGGGCGCGACGGCCGTCGCCGGACGGCTGCCCGCGCTGGCCGCCGCCGTCCGCGCCGCGGGCCATCCGGTCGTGTGGCTGTGCGATCCCATGCACGGCAACACGATCCGCACTCCGGACGGGTTCAAGACCCGGCTGATGGACGCGATGCTGCGCGAGGTGGACGAGTTCCAGTCGGCAGTCGCGGCGGGCGGCGGGGTCGCGGGCGGGCTGCACCTGGAGACCACACCGGAGAACGTGACCGAATGCGTCGCGGACGCGTCCGAACTGGACAGAGTGGGGGACAAGTACACGAGCCTGTGCGACCCGCGGCTCACCCCGGACCAGGCAGTGACCGTCGTGTCCGCGTGGCGCGGCTGACAAGGAGGTGGGGCGATGTTCTCGACCACGGCCGACGTGTGCGAGTGGCTCGCCGACCGGCGGGCGGCCAACGAGTACTGGGTCAAGGAAGTCCCGCTGGAACAGATGGACGGCTGGCGCATCCGCCCCGGCGGTGACATCGCGCACCGCACCGGCAAGTTCTACACCGTCACCGGACTGGCGGTGACCGGCGCGGACCGGCCGATCAGCGGGTGGCAGCAGCCGATCATCGACCAGCCGGAGATCGGTGTGCTCGGCATCCTGGTCAAGCGGTTCGGCGGCGTGCCGCACTGCCTGCTGCAGGCCAAGATGGAACCGGGCAACGTGAACATGCTCGAGCTCTCGCCGACCGTCCAGGCCACCAAGAGCAATTACACCAGGGCACACGGCGGCAAGCCGGTCCCGTACCTCGACTATTTCCTCGCCCCACGCGGCGGGGCGGTGCTGTTCGACGCGCTGCAGTCCGAACAGGGCGCGTGGTTCCTGGCCAAGCGCAACCGCAACATGATCGTCGAGGTGACCGGTGACATCCCGGTACTGCCGGACTTCTGCTGGGTGAGCTTCGAGCAGATCGGCGAACTGCTGCGGATCGACAACATGATGAACATGGACACCAGGACCGTGCTGTCCGGCGCGGCCGTGCTGCGTCAGATGGCAGGCGAGCGGGCTGAACGGCCGCTGCACTCGGTTGCCGACCTGCTCAGCTGGTTCACCGAGGCCAAGGCGCGCAGTTCGATGACGCGGCGCCGGATCCCGCTGTCGGCGGTGTCCGAATGGGACTACCGCAACGGCACGATCAGCCACCGCGACGACCGGCACTTCACCGTGCTCGGCCTGGAGGTCCGGGCGAGCAACCGGGAGGTCACCGGCTGGTCGCAGCCGATGATCGCGCCACGCGGCCAGGGCGTCGTGGCCTTCCTGACCAAACGCGTGCACGGCACGACCCACCTGCTGATCCAGGCACGGACCGAGGCCGGGGCGTTCGACACGGTCGAGATGGCCCCGACCGTCCAGTGCCTGCCGGACAACTACACCGACCAGCCGCAGCAGCCGCCGTTCCTCCACGACGTGCTGACCGCGCCCGAGTCCCGGATCCGGTTCGACAGCGTGCACTCCGAGGAAGGCGGCCGTTTCTACCACGCACAGAACCGGTACCTGCTGGTGGAACTGCCCGAGGACAAACCGGATCCGGAACTGCCGGAGAACTTCGTGTGGATGACGCCACGGCAGCTGATGGGGTTCGTCCGGTATGGCAACCACCTCAACGTCGAGGCCCGCAGTCTCGTGGCCTGCCTCGGCCTGTCCACCGACAGCCCGGCAATACAGGGAAGGAACGTCGCATGACAACACGAGTGTGGAGCTATCTCGCGGAGTACGAGACCGAGCGGGAGTCCATCCTGGACGCGGTGCGCACGGTGTTCGAGTCCGGGCAGCTCGTCCTCGGCCGCAGCGTACGCGAGTTCGAACGGGAGTACGCCGACTACCACGGTGTCCGGCACTGTGTCGGTGTCGACAACGGCACCAACGCCGTCCAACTGGGACTGGAGGCGCTGGGCATCGGGCCGGGCGACGAGGTGATCACCGTGTCGAACACGGCGGCGCCGACGGTCGTGGCGATCAACGGCGCCGGGGCGACGCCCGTGTTCGTGGACATCAGGGAGGAGGACTTCCTGATGGACGTCAGCAAGGTCGAAGCCGCGATCACACCGCGTACCAAGGCATTGCTGCCGGTACACCTGTACGGGCAGTGTGTGGACATGCAGCCGCTGCGTGACATCGCCGACGAGCGGGGTCTGCTCATTCTGGAGGACTGCGCGCAGGCACACGGCGCACGACACCACGGCAAACTGGCGGGCACGATGGGCGACGCGGCAGCGTTCTCCTTCTATCCCACCAAGGTTCTCGGTGCGTACGGCGACGGCGGCGCGGTCATCACCCCCTCCGACGAGGTGGACACGAACCTGCGGCGCCTGCGGTACTACGGCATGGAGGACGTCTACTACGTCGTCCGGACCCCCGGACACAACAGCAGGCTGGACGAGGTCCACGCAGAGATCCTGCGGCGCAAACTGACCCGTTTGGACGGTTACATCGCCGCCCGCCGCGCGATCGCCCAGCGCTACGTCGACGGTCTCGCCGACCTCACCGGGCCGGACGGGCTGCGGCTGCCCACCCTCGCGGCAGGCAACGACCACGTCTACTACGTGTACGTGGTCCGGCATCCCGAGCGGGACACGATCATCGAGCGGCTCAAGGGCTACGACATCTCCCTCAACGTCAGCTACCCGTGGCCGGTGCACACCATGACCGGGTTCGCCCACCTCGGCTACACGGCCGGTGACCTGCCGGTGACCGAGCGGCTGGCCAAGGAGATCTTCTCGTTGCCGATGTATCCGTCACTCGCCGCCGACGAGCAGGACAAGGTGATCAGCGCACTGCGAGACGTGCTGACCAACCTCTGAAGCGACTCTTCCCAGGCAGGAGAAATCTCCGTTGTCCGGAATTCCCAGCATCGAGCCGTACTCGCTGCCGACCGCCGCCGACCTCCCGCCCAACACCGCGGCCTGGGTCCCCGACCCGCGGCGGGTGGTGCTGCTGGTGCACGACATGCAGCGCTACTTCCTCCGCCCGTTCCCGGCCGAACTACGGGAACGCCTGGTGGGCAACGTCGACGAGCTGCGCCGGACCTGCGCCGCACTGGGCGTCCCGGTCGGCTTCACCGCCCAGCCCGGCAGCATGACCGCGGAGCAACGCGGCCTGCTCAAGGACTTCTGGGGCCCCGGGATGCGCGTCGACGATGCCGACCGGGCCATCGTCGAGCCGCTCGAGGTGTCCGATGAGGACTGGACGTTCACCAAATGGCGCTACAGCGCCTTCTTCCAGTCCGACCTGCTGGCCAGGATGCGCGCACACGGCCGCGACCAGTTGCTGGTCTGCGGGGTGTACGCGCACGTCGGGATCCTGATGACGGCCATCGAGGCGTTCACCAACGACATCGAGACGTTCGTGGCGGCCGACGCGATCGCGGACTTCTCCGCCGAGTACCACGAACAAGCCGTGCACTACGCGGCCACCCGGTGCGCGGTGGTCGCCACCACGAGCGAGCTGACCAGCCGACTCGACGCGGCCAGGGAGGCACGCGTATGACCGCACGAGATCTGCTCGGGGAGATCCTGGCCCCCGACCCACCACCGTTCGCGCTGCTGCACCGGCCGGACACCGGACCGCTGGCGCTGGACGTGCTGGTCGGCGACGTCAGCGAGATCACCGCACTCGCCGACATCCCCGCCCCACGGCAGCCGCACCTGCCGGACGAGTCCATTCACGACACCCTGGTGCTCGTGCCGTACAGGCAGATCGCCGAACGCGGCTTCGCCTGCGTCGACGACGCAACACCGCTGCTGGCGATGTCGGTGACCGCGCAGCAGACCGTTCCGCTGACCTCGGCGCTGACCCGGCTGCCCACGAACCCGATCCGGCTGACCGGCGAACGGTTCGACGTGTCCGACGAGGACTACGCCGAAACTGTGCGGCGGGTGGTCACCGAGGAGATCGGGCACGGTGTCGGTGCGAACTTCGTGATCCGCCGGACGTTCATCGCCGACATCGCCGACTACCGGCCGGACAGCGCGTTGAGCTTCTTCCGCAACCTGCTGCGGCGGGAATCCGGCGCCTACTGGACGTTCCTGGTGTACACGGGCGAACGCACGCTGGTCGGCGCGACGCCGGAGCGGCACGTCAGCCTGCGCGCGGGCACCGCGGTGATGAACCCGATCAGCGGCACCTACCGCTATCCACAGACCGGCCCGAGCCTGTCCGGCGTGCTGGACTTCCTCGCCGACGGCAAGGAGACCGACGAGCTCTACATGGTGCTCGACGAGGAACTCAAGATGATGGCCCGGATCTGCGACAACGGCGGCCGGGTCGTCGGACCGTACCTCAAGGAGATGGCCAGGCTCGCGCACACCGAGTACCTGATCGAGGGCACGAGTTCCCGCGACCCACGGGAACTGCTGCGGGAGACCATGTTCGCTCCGACCGTGACCGGCAGTCCGCTGGAGAGCGCGTGCCGGGTGATCGCACGCCACGAACCGGGCGGCCGTGGCTACTACTCGGGCGTCATCGCGTTGCTGGGCCGGGACGCCATCGGGGCGCCGAGCCTGGACTCGTCGATCCTGATCCGCACCGCGGACATCGACCGGACCGGCCGGGCCCGCATCGGCGTCGGCGCCACCCTGGTCCGGCATTCCGACCCCACCGCCGAAGCGGCCGAGACCAAGGCCAAGGCGGCCGGTCTGCTGGCCGCGCTGCGCTCGGACGGGCCGACGCGGTTCGGTGCCCACCCCGAGGTGCGCGGCGCGCTCGCCCGCCGCAACACCGGGATCTCCCAGTTCTGGCTGGCCGGTCACGCCGAGCGGGCGCACACCGGGTTCGCGTTGGCTGGGCGGAACGTGCTGGTGGTCGACGCGGAGGACACGTTCACCACCATGATCGGCCACCAGTTGCGCTCACTCGGCCTGACGGCCACCGTGCGCCGGTTCGACGAGCCGTTCGAGCTCGACGGCCACGACCTCGTGGTGATGGGGCCCGGTCCTGGCGATCCGCGCGACGAGACTGATCCCCGGATCGGCACCGTGTGGGCGACTTTGCGTGCGCTGCTGGCCCGGCGGCAGCCCTTCCTCTCGGTCTGCCTGAGCCACCAGGTGCTCAGCCTGCAACTGGGGATGCCGGTGCGCCGCAAGCCACGGCCCAGCCAGGGCGAGCAGCGGCGGATCGACCTGTTCGGCTGCCCGGAACAGGTCGGCTTCTACAACACGTTCGCCGCGGTCAGCGCCGAGGACAAGGTGAAAGTCCCTGAGCTGGGTGTGGTCGAGGTCAGCCGTGACCCGGCGACCGGCGAGGTGTTCGCGTTGCGCGGACCGTACTTCGCGTCACTGCAGTTCCACGCGGAGTCCGTGCTCACCGCCGACGGCGTCGGCATCGTGGCCCGGTTGCTGACCGGTCTGCTCGGCGCGGTCCCGGTCCCTGTGCCGGAAAGGCTGGGCTGACGCGTGTACGCCGCCTATCTCGACGAACTCGGCGGGCCGGAGGTGATCCGTCACGGCGAGCTGCCCGACCCGGTCCCCGGGCCGACGGACGTGCTGGTGGACGTGCTCGCCACCACGGTCAACCCGGTGGACACGTTCGTGCGGTCCGGGAAATGGCGCACGCCGCTGTCGTTTCCGTTCGTGGTCAGCAGGGACCTGGTCGGTGTGGTCGCCTCGGCCGGTCCGGGCGCACCGGGCTTCTCACCCGGCGAGTGGGTCTGGGCCAACAGTCTCGGCCACGCGGGACGCCAGGGCGCCGCCGCGCAACGAGCCGTGGTGCCCGCCGAGCGGCTCTACCACCTGCCACCCAGTGTCGACCCGACCGACGCGGTGACCGTCGCCCATCCCGCCGCCACGGCGTATCTCGGCCTGTTCACCCACGGGCGGGTGCGGGCGGGGGAGACAGTGCTGGTCGCGGGCGCGGGCGGCAACGTCGGCAGCGCGATGGTGACCATGGCCGTCGACGCGGGCGCGCGCGTGATCACGACCTCCTCGGCCCGGGACACCGGCTACTGCCGGTCCATCGGCGCGTCGGAGACGTTCGACTACGCCGATCCGCGACTGCCGGAGCTACTACGTGCCGTCTGTCCTCGAGGTATTGACGTGTGGCTGGACAACGCGGGCCGCAACGACCTGTCCACCGCTGTCGGCTTGTTGGCGTTCCGCGGCCGGATCGTGCTGCTGGCCGGGTTGGACACCAGGCCTGTGTTGCCCGCCGGGTCGCTGTACCTCAAGGACGGCACGGTCACCGGCTTCACGATCTCCCGGGCGAACGTCGCCGAACTGGCCGAGGCGGCGAGCGTGATCAACCGCTTGCTCGCGGCCGGGACGCTGCGGCCGCGCGCCAAGGACACAGTGCCGCTCAGCGCCATGGCCGAAGCGCACCGGCGACTGGAACAGGGACTGCTGCACGGAAGAAGGCTCGTGGTCGATACGGGCCGATTCGACGACGAAAGGAAGCGACCGGCCATGAGTACCTCCATTGTGGACACCAGGCCGCTGTTCGAGCTGAGTGCCGAGATCGAGGTCGACGCCAGTCCGGCCGAGATCTACGCGGTGGTCAGCGATCTGAAGCGGAGCGCCGAGTGGAGCCCGGAGTGCCGGGGCGGCCAGTGGATCTCCGGCGAGCCCAGCCAGGTCGGCTCGGTGTTCCGCGGCGAGAACCTGCGTGCGGACGACGTGGTCGGGTGGGCGCCGCTGGTGCGCGGCACCTGGCACACCGAGAGCAGGGTGATCGCCGCCGACCCCGGCCGCACGTTCCGCTGGATGATGCTCTCGTACGCGCGCGAGGACCAGGAAAGCATCTGGGGCTTCGACATCCGGCCATCCGCGACCGGCGGCGTGCTGACGCATCACTTCCGGATGGGCAAGGCCACCGTGGGCATCCACAAGATCGTCGCGGAGTTGTCCGAACCGGACCGCAGGCGGTTCGTGGCCGACTGGACCGCGAAGCTCGAACAGGACCTGGCCGACACACTCAAGAGGCTCAAGGACGTCATCGAACACCAACGCTGAAGGAGCGTGTCGGATGCTGGTACAACGTATTGCCAACAAGGGGATCCGGCTGGGCACGCTGCTGGAGCGGGCGGCGGCGCGCAACCCGGGCAACGTGGTGGTCCTCGACCACGACCTGGACGCGGCCCCGCACGTCGGCAGGCGATGCACGGTCGCCGAACTGGCCGACCTGGTGGACGAGTTCGCCGCCAGGCTCGCGGCGGCGGGCGTGCGGCCGCAGGGCCGGGTGGTCGTGCACAAGGCGGCCGGATTCGACATCACGCTGCTGGCGCTGGCCATCTCCCGGCTCGGTGCCGTGCCGGTGCTGCTCTCGCCCAACCTGGACGGCCCGACCGTCGTCGAACTGCTGCGCCGAGTCGACCGGCCGGTCCTGGTCACCGATCAGGCCAAACTGGACAACGACCTCCCGCCGACCGTGTTCGACGCCGTGCAGCGGGTCGTGCTGGCCACCGGCAGCCACGCACGGGCCGACGAGCTCAGCTCGTTCGCCGGTGCGCCCCGGGTCCGGCCGGTGACCAACCGGCCGAACCTGCCCGCGCTGATCACCCACACCTCGGGCACCACCGGTATCCCCAAGCTGGCCGTGCACACCGGGGCCACCCTCAACGCACGCCACCGCCTGCAGGTCGCACTGTTCCACGCGATCCGCAAACGCCAGACCGTCGCGGTGCATGTGTCCTTTGTGCACTCCCGGATGTTCACCGCGCTGAGCGTGCCGATGTACCGCGGCTTCCCGATGCTGGTGCTCAAGGAGTCCGAGCCCGAGCACGTGGCCCGGATGTTCGCCGCCACCCGGCCCGGCTTCATCGAGGCACACCCGAACTCGTTCCTCGAATGGGAGGACCTGGCCGAACACCCGAGCAAGCCCTTGTCCAGCGTCGGCGTGTTCAGCAGCACGTTCGACGCCATCCACCCCCGCACCGTGCGGCGGATGCTGGCCGGATCCACCCGCCGCTGGCCGTTGTTCTTCCAGCTGTACGGGCAGAGCGAGTGCGGCCCGCTGATCGGCCGCGGCTACACCAAACGCAACGCGCACAAGATGGACGGCCGTTGCGTCGGCTACGCCATTCCCGGGATGACGGCGGTGCGGGTGGTGAGCAAGGACGGGCAGCGTCCGACAGAGTCCTCACCGGGCTTCATCGAGGTGCGGACCGATGGCCGGATCGTGACCTACCTCGGCGAACAGGACCGCTACGACAAGCAACGCAACGGTGGCTGGTGGCGGATGGGCGACGTCGGCTACAAGACCAAGCTGGGCTGCCTGCACCTGCTGGACCGCGAGGTGGACGAGATCCCCGGCTTTGGCAGCACGTTGGCCGTCGAGGACAAGCTGCTCGAACGGATCGCCACGCTGACCGAGGTGATCATCATCCCCGGCGTCGACGGGCAGCCGACCCCAGTGGTGTGCACCAAGGGCGACCGCCCGCTCGACCGAGGCGAGTGGAACCGCGCCGTGACGGGCCTGCCGACGATGGCCGAGCCGGTGCAGTGGAAGCACGGCGAGCTGCCACAGACCGCGACCACGAAGATCAAGCGATTGGAGCTGGTCAAACTGCTCCAGGCCGGTCGCTGATGGGCATCGAGATCGCTGTCGTCGGCGCCGGGCCACGCGGCCTGTCGGTGCTGGAACGGTTGTGTGCCAACGAACGGATCGCTCCATCGCACCCGGCGGTCACTGTGCACGTCGTCGACCCGGTCGACGCGGGGCCGGGCGCGGTGTGGCGGACCGACCAGTCACGGCACCTGCTGACCAACACGGTGGCGTCGCAGATCAGTGTGTACACCGACGACAGCGTCACGATGGACGGCCCGGTCGAGCAAGGGCCCAGCCTGTACGAATGGGCCAGCTCACTGGCCCTGCTGGGCCCGCTCGGCGACATCGACGACGAGATCCTCACGGAGGCACGGGCGCTCGGCCCGGACGACTACCCGACCCGAGCGCTCTACGGCCGTTACCTGCAGCACGCGTTCGAGCGCGTGGTGGCCAACGCGCCGTCGCACATGACCATCCACGTGCACCGGTCGCACGCGGTCGCGATCGCCGACACACATGGCGTGGTCGGTGGGCCGCAGGGAATCCGGCTACGCAACGGCACCCGGCTCAACCAACTGGACGCCGTGGTGCTCGCGCAGGGACACGTGCCCGCCAAGCTCACCCCGCGTGAGGCACGGACCGCGAGCCTGGCACGGATCTACTACCTCACGTACCTGACTCCCGCCAATCCCGCGGACGTCGACCTCGGCGGGATCGATCCGGGCGAGACCGTGCTGCTGCGCGGCCTCGGCCTGAACTTCTTCGACTACCTGGCGTTGCTCACCGTCGGCCGCGGCGGCACGTTCCGCCGTGAGGGCGAACGGCTGCGGTACGAGGCGTCTGGGCGGGAACCGCGGCTGTTCGCCTGCTCGCGGCGCGGGGTGCCGTATCACGCCAGGGGCGAGAACCAGAAGGGAGCGTTCGGCCGGTACGTACCGCGGCTGCTGACTCCGGAGATGATCACCCGGCTGCGGGAGCGGGCCGGTCGCGGCGACTGGGTGCGGCTGGACAAGGACCTGTGGCCGGTGATCGCCAAGGAGATCGAAAGCCTCTACTACGGCACCTGGCTCACCGCCGCCGGACGGGACGACGAGCGGTCGTCGTTCGTGTGCCAGTACCTGTCCGCCGGGCCGAAACAACAGGCCAGACTGCTCGACACGATCGGTGTCCCGCTGTCGGAACGCTGGGACTGGGACCGGATCGCCCGGCCGTACGCGGGCGTGCGGTTCACCGACCGCGCGCACTTCCACGGCTGGCTGCTGGACTACCTCGCCAACGACGTCCGGGAGGCGAAGGCAGGCAACGTCTCCGGCCCGCTCAAGGCGGCACTGGACGCCCTCCGCGACCTGCGCAACGAGATACGACTCGTGGTGGACCACGGCGGCCTGGAAGGCCAGTCCTACCGGGACCACCTGCAGGGCTGGTACACGCCGCTGAACGCGTACCTGTCCATCGGCCCGCCGGTGTCGCGGATCGAGGAGATGATCGCGCTCGTCGACGCCGGTGTCCTGGAGCTGACCGGACCCGGTACGCAGGTGGCCATCGACATGGCCGAGCCCGCGTTCGTCGCCGCGTCACCGCTGGTGCCCGGCCCGCAGGTGCGCGCGCAGGTGCTGATCGAGGCCAGACTGCCCGAACCGGACCTGCGCCGCACCGAGGACCCGTTGCTGCGGCACATGCTGGACACCGACCAGTGCCGTCCCTTCTCGATTCCCACAGCAGGGGGCGGCCTGTACGAGACCGGCGGCCTCGCGGTCACCGCACGACCCAACCGCGTGATCGACGCGCAGGGCAACACGCACCCACGCAGGTTCGCCTATGGCGTGCCGACGGAGGCAGTGCACTGGGTGACCGCCGCGGGCATCCGGCCAGGCGTCGACTCGATGACGGTCGGGGACTCCGACGCCATCGCGCGTGCCGTGCTGGCACTGGACCCGGTGGCCGACGTCCCGGCCACTGCCGTCGAGGAGAACCCCACCCCATCGCGCGTGATCGTCTGATTCCCATGCAACGAAGGTGGCCTTCGGTGCGCGAAACGCACCCAAGGCCACCTTCGTTGCGCAGCACCCACGCGCCAAAAACCGCCTCCGCCGAGCTGTCTCGTGCAACCAAGGTGGCCTTCGGTGCGTGGGGTGCACCGAAGGCCACCTTCGTTGCGGGGTCAGGAGCCGCTGGAGATGAGTTCCTGGTGTAGCTGGCGCAGCTCGGCACCGGGCTCCAGGCCCAGTTCCTCGTTGAGACTGGCCCGAACGCGCTGGTAGGCGTGTAACGCGTCACCACGGCGGCCACTGCGGTCGAGCACCCGGATCAACTGTGCGTGCACTGACTCGTCCAACGGGTTCGTGTCGGCCAGTGAGCGCAGTTCACCGATCAGCTCCCGGTTCAGACCGGCCTCCATCTCGGCCTGGATCCGCAGGATGTGCGCGTTGCGCCGCTGTTCCTGCAGGTCCACGCAGAACGCCGCCAGCACCGGCCCGTGCTGCACGTTGGCCAGCGGCGGACCGGACCACAGCGCCAGCGCGGACCGCAGCGTCGCCGCCGCCTCGCTGAACCGCCGCTGCGCCAGCAACGCCCGGCCTTCCCGGCACCGCTCCTGGAACCAGTACACGTCAAGGTGTTCCGGTTCGATCCGCAACACGTACCCCAGCCTGCGGGTGACCAGCAGATGATCCGGCCGGTCGGTCAGCTCCGCGCGCCGGAACAGGTTGCGCAGCTGGTAGATGTAGGTCTGCAGGGTCGGCTGTGCGCTGCGTGGCGGCTCGTCCGGCCACAGCTCCCGCACGATCGACCCGGTCTGCACGGCCTGGCCCGCCCCAGTCAGCAGCACCGCGAGTACCTGCAACAACTTCGGTGTGGTCGGCGCGAAGTCGAGGCCCGAGTTGAGCACCCGCACCTGGCCGAGCACCGTGAATGTCACGTCCTGTCCGGACGGGCTGTCGTTACCCCAGTCGACGAACTGCGACGGTAGCACGTGTGTTACCCCTTCCTATCCGTCCCTTTTCGCCACGGATCGTGTCCGCCTCTGCACGATCGCAAGGCGCGGTGGTCGAACGGCAGTGAAGAACCACACGAAGTGACTTTGAAGAACTCCAGTGCCCCGGTATGAGAAACACACACCGCCACGGGGCAAGAGGCGCTCTTCAGACCGGTTCGAACCGGCCGCCCTAGCGTGGGCCGAGTCCGCGGTTCAGGGATTTCCCCAGCACTGTGCGAGGTGAGAATCCATGCGCGACGCGGTCATCGACCGGCCGCGAGTCCCGGCTCCCAGCATTGTCGGCAACGTTCCCGGCGGCGGGATCCGGGCGGCGATCCTGCACGACCTGGGCACGGCCCTGTTCGACTCACTGCCCCGCAGCGACCAGCGTGGCACCGGGATGGACTACTTGCGCGGGTTGCTGACCACCCCGGGACGCAAGTCCATTCGCAACATGGCCAGCCTGGTCGAGCGTCCCGCTGCCGACCAGAGCCTGCACCACTTCATCAACTCGTCCACATGGGACTGGGACGCGCTGCGCCGCGCGCTCGCGCACTACCTCGATCATCGGGCGTCGCTGCCCGCGTGGGTGGTGCGGCCGATGGTGATCCCCAAGAGCGGACCGCACTCCGTCGGCGTCGACCGGAGGTTCTCGGTGTCCAGGGGACACGCGGTGAACGCGCAGCAGGCGGTCGGTGTGTGGGGCGCCTCGACCGAGTTGAGCGGGCCGGTGAACTGGCGGCTGCGGCTGTCGGCGGCGTGGCTGGAGGACGAGTCCCGGCGCAACCAGGCCGCCATTCCCGACGACGTGCGAGGCCCGGAAACACTGGCCGAGTGCGCGGTCCGGGCGTGCCTGCGCACCGCGCGGGGCTGGGACCTGCCGGTCCGTCCGGTGGTGGCCGACGTTCCCGGAGCCGATCCGATCACGGTCGTGCGCGGCCTGCGTGCCGCGGGCCTGCCGATGCTCGTGCGAGTCGGCCAGGACATGCCGCTGACCGTCTGCGACCCCGCGCTGTCCGGTCACACCGCCGCCGCGGTGTCCGCGGGCCGGATCGTGGCCGCGGCCAGGGACCTGCGCCGACCAGTGACGTTGCCGTGCCTCGGCACAGGCGGGATCACCGAACTGCCACGCACCGTGCTGGCCGCGGCGGTGCGTGTCCGGATGTCCGCCAGCCTGCGCAAGACCGGCAGGGCAGGCCGATACGGCGAACTGCTGCTGCTCGCCGAGGGCGGCGACGGCCCCGGCCGCCCGGAACGGCTGTGGCTCACCGACATGGTGTCCACGAACCCGGCGGCCCTGCTGCGGCTGACCGGGCTGACCCGCCGGGTCGACAGGGACTTCACCGAACTCGCCGAACCGGCCGGGATCCGCGACTTCGCCGGTCGCTCCTTCCGCGGCTGGCACCGGCACATCACGCTCGCGTCGGCCGCGCATTCCGTTGGCGCGCTGGCTGGTCTGGTCGAGCGGCACGGACGTTACGGGAAAGGAGACCGGGCATGGTCGCTGTGGTGACCGGGGCCGCTGGCGGAATCGGACTGTCGGTGGCCAGGGTACTGGCCGAGGCAGGCCACGAGATCGCCGCCGTGGACCGCAGGGAGAACGAACTCGCCGACGCCGTGGACAAACTGACCGCCGACGGACTCTCAGTGACGGGCTTCCAGGCGGACCTGACCGCCAGCGGCCGCGCGGAGTCCGTTGTGGACGAGATCGAGCGCGGCCTTGGCCCCGTTGACGCACTGGTCAACGCGGCGGGAGTGCTGCGCACCGGCGACACGCGGCACTGCGCCGACGAGGACTGGGACGCGATGTTCGCGGTCAACGCGGCCGGAGTGTTCCGGATGTGCCGTGCCGTGGTCAACCGGATGGTGCCGCGCGGTCGCGGGGTGATCGTCACGGTGGCGTCCAACGCCGCTGGGACACCGCGCTCGGGGATGTCCGGCTATGCCGCGTCGAAGGCCGCGGCGGCGATGCTCACCAAGAGCCTCGGGCTTGAGGTGGCCCAGTACGGCATCCGGTGCAACGTCGTGGCTCCCGGGTCGACCGACACCGAGATGCTGCGGTCCATGTGGCGTGACGAGTCAGGGCCGCGGGCCACGCTCAACGGCGATCCCGCGACCTACCGGCTCGGCATCCCGCTCGGCAAGCTGGCCCAACCGTCCGATGTGGCCGAGGCGGTGGCGTTCCTGCTGTCGGAGAAGGCCGGTCACATCACGATGGCGACCCTCACCGTGGACGGCGGCGCCACGCTGGGCGTCTGAGTTCCCGACTGGAGAAAGGACTTTCCTGTGGCGACGAGGACACCGCCGGGGATCTACCACCGCGCCGAGCTGTACGACGTGATCTACCGGGGCCGTGGCAAGGACTACCACGGCGACGCACGCGAACTGGTCAAGATCGTCAAGGAACACAACGACACCGCGTCGTCCCTTTTGGACGTCGCATGCGGCACCGGAAAACACCTGCGCCACTTCGCCGAGGAGTTCGAGCACGTTGCCGGGATCGACCTGGCCGAGGACATGGTCCGGATCGCCGCGCGCGCCCTTCCCGGTGTCCCGGTGCACCACGGCGACATGGCCGACTTCGACCTCGGTACCCGGTTCGACGCGATCACGTGCATGTTCAGCTCGATCGGCTACCTGCCAGGAGTGTCCGAACTGGACTCGGCGCTGCGCTCCTTCGCCAGGCACCTCAACCCCGGCGGGGTGGTCGTGGTCGAGCCGTGGTGGTTTCCGGAGAAGGCGATCTCGGGACATGTCGTGAGCGACCTCGTGACCGAGGGCGACCACACGGTGTCCCGGATCTCGCACGCGGTACTCGCGGACAACGCGCACCGGATGGAGGTGCACTACGTCGTGGCCACGGCAGGCCAGGGAATCGAGCACTTCACCGACACGCATGTGCTGGCGCTGTTCACCCGTGCACAGTACGAGCACGCCTTCACCTCGGCTGGTCTGGCTGTGGAGTACCTGACCTGGGACAAACCGGGCCCGGGGCTGTTCGTCGGAACGAAGGCACGCTGATGGAATCCCAGCCGTTGCGTGTGGACGGTGCGTTCGTGTTCACGCCGCCGGTCTACCGCGACGATCGGGGTTTCATCCTGGCTCCGTTCCAGGAGGGCCCGTTCGTCGACCAGATCGGCTACCCGCTGTTCCCCCTGGCGCAGACGTGCTTCAGCAGGTCTCGCCGCGGGGTGGTGCGCGGTGTGCACTACACCGCGACCCCGCCCGGCATGGCCAAGTTCGTCTACTGTGCCCACGGCGAGATCCTGGACGTGCTGGTGGACCTGCGAGTCGGGTCGCCGACGTACGGAGCGTGGGACAGCATCGTCCTCGACCAGAGCGACTTCCGCGCGGTGTATGTGCCGGTCGGCGTCGGACACGCGTTCGTGTCACTGGCCGACGACAGCGTGATGCACTACATGCTGTCAACAGGCTACTCCACGGACACCGAACTGGCGATCTCCCCGACGGACCCGGACCTCGGCCTGCCACTGGTCATCGACGCCGACCCGATCCTGTCCGAACGGGACGCCAAAGCGCCGACACTGGCCGAGGCGCAGCGGGCGGGACTGCTGCCACACTACGACAGATGCCTGGAGATCGAAGCCAAGTTCGGCCATCCGGGCGTGCGGGAGGCGTGATGCGGGTAGCGGTGCTCGGCGGCACGGGCTGGGTCGGCAGGCAGGCGTGCGCCGCGTTCACCCGTGGCGGCGCGGACGTCGTCGCCGTTGCCCGGCACCAGCCCGCGGACCTGCCGTATCCGTTCCACCGGCTCGACCTGGCCGACGCGACCCCCGACGACATCACCGCACTGGTGTCGCGTGACCAGGTGGACGTCGTGGTCAACGCGACCGACGCGGCCAACGCCAACGACGGCTTCCACGGCACGCCCGAGCATCTGGCCCGGGTCAACGTGGACGCCGTGCACACCGTCCTCGACGCGCTCGCCGCCGTCCCCTGGCGGCCCAGGCTGGTCCACCTGGGCACGATCCACGAGTACGGCCCCATCACCGAGGGTACCGCTGTCGACGAGACCGCACGACCGGATCCGACGAACGTCTACACCCGCACCAAACTCGACGGCTCGGTCGCGGTGCTGGACGCCGCACGCGAGGGCAAGGTCAACGGAGTGGTCCTGCGGATCACCCAGATCCTCGGGCCACGACCGTCTCCGGCCACGTTCCCAGGCAAACTGCTGGCGTCGCTGCGTGCGGCAACTCTCGACGAGCCCGCGTCGATACGGATCGCGCACGCCGCGCGTGACTTCGTCGACGTGCGGGACGTGGCCGACGCGGTGCTGCTCGCGGCGGGCAAACCGTTGTCCGGCAAGGTGATCAACATCGGCAGCGGGGTGGCCGTGTCGATCCGTGACCTGGTCGGGCAGTTCACCATTACAGCGGGGCTCCCGGACCATGCGGTGCGGGAGGACCCCAGCCCGGTGTCCAGTCTCGGTGCTGACTGGATGCTCGCCGACATCCGGCTGGCCGAGCGCCTGCTCGGCTGGCGCCCGCGGTTCACGCTGCGGGATTCGCTGCGAGCCATGTGGGAGAGCTGACTATGGGTGCCGAACAGCGATACGCCCGTCGTCGCGCGATCGAGGCGATGGACGTGCACGAGTCCTGCAGCGACATCTGGCTGCAGGACATGGCCTACGAGTTCCCGTGGGAGTGGCAGGTGGCGGGCAGCGTCGCCTTCTACGCCAGCTTCGCGCCGGTCCGGCTGGCCGAACTGCTGGTACGGACCCGTGAGCTGACTGAGAACACGGAGAAAAGGCTGGAGGACACGTCCATCCTGATGTGGGAGACCTTCCGGCACGGGGTGCGTGGGCCGGAAGGAAAAGCGGCGGTGAGACAGCTCAACCGGATCCACCGCAACGCCGTCCGGCACATCAGCGACGAGCACAGGACATGGGAGATCACCGGGGAGGACTACCTGTTCGTGCTCGCGACCACGTTCCTGACCACGATCCGCGTGGCGCAGCGCATCACGTGGCGTCCGTTGATCGACCAGGAGCGGACCGGCGCGTACCTGCACTTCCGTGAGATCGGCGAAGTCATGGGACTCAAGGACATCCCACGGACCTACGCGGACATGGCCAGGTTCCACGACGACTACGCGGCCCGGCACATCCGGTACTCGCCGGAAGCCCGACGGCTCTACCTGGCCACCAGGGACATGATCGTGGACGTGCTGACGATGTGGCTGCCCGAGCGGTCACCGGCGTGGTTCGCTGGCCTGATGCGGCGGATCGCCGTCAGCGTCCTGCCCGCGATCGTGCCCAAGGTGTTGCGTACGGCGTTCGGCATGCGCGATCCGTCGCCGTTGCTCTCAGTGGCCGTGGGGGCCGCGATGCGGGTGCGCGGCGCTGTTGTACGCCGGATGTCGCCACGGACCGAACCGGCCATCCCGGACCGGTTCCCGACTGAGGAGTTCCCGGACGGCGACTACCGGATCGACCAGATCGGCCCGACGCACACGGTGCGCCGCTGACTCAGTCTCGGACCAGGGCCAAGCGGGTGGCCAGGCCCGCGAAAACGGTTCCGCTGAAGTAGTCGAGTGCCCGCAGGACGCGTCGGCTGCGACCGAGCAGATGACCGATCCTGCCTGCCAGCAGACCGACGGCGCCGTCGATGGCCAGATCGACGACGATCAGGGTGACACCGAGAATCAGGAACTGAAGACCGACCGCACCCAGGTCCGGCCGGACGAACTGCGGCAGGAACGCGATGGAGAAGACAATGACCTTGGGGTTGAGCAGGTTCGTGACGACGGCCTGCCGGAATGTCCGCCAATGTCCGGTTGGGGCGGGGGTGTCGCCCTCCTGCGGAGTCAGCAGTGACCCGTTCCGGGCGGTGAACGCCTTGAAGGCGAGGTAGAGCAAGTAGGCCGCGCCGATCCACCGCATCGCGTCGTAAAGCAGTGGTAACGCTGCGAACATGGCCGAGAGACCGAGCACAGCGGCAGCGGTGTGGACGGCGAGTCCCACTGCGACGCCCAGTGCGGCCATGAAGCCGGTCATCGGGCCGCCTCGCACGCCCACTGCCACAATGAAAATCATGTCCGGGCCCGGCGTGATCACCAGGATCGCCGCGGTCACGAGGAACGTCAGGTAGAGCGTCGGGTCGATCATGGCGGGACTCTAGCGCGCGAGTACATATCGGTGCCACGAAACGGGATACGCACCATGCACACCACGAGCCGCCAGCCTCGACACGCGAGAGCTCCCCGGTACCAACGGGGGTCTCGCGTGTCTCGGCAAGTGTCAGTCACATGTCACTCGTCGCATGACTCGACGAAGCAGCGATGAGCACGGTCACGTGGGCTCATAGTAAAGAACGAACCATTCGTAACCGGCGTGGTCGATGAAAGGCTCGCAGTCGATGGCGCTTGCCCACCCTCTTTTCATGTACTCACGTCCTTCTTTCAAACAGGATGGGAGATCCCAAAAAGTACCGGGTGCGCGCACCCAAAGAATGCCCACATGATCGGGCGATGCCGACGGGTCCGTACGATGACCAGCGACGGAGCTGTCCGCTGCCATCGCTGGAGAGCCATGTGCGAAACCCAGGGCAGTAATGCCAAGCACGGTCGACAACGTGACAACAAGTCGGCGCGACTTCATACACGCTTCCTTTCTGAATCTTGGCTGAATTGTCACGTTACCATCGAGATGGTCTGCTGGCCTTGCATTTGCCTTGCATTACTCGGGCATTGCGTCGCTCGCCGTTCTTACTCTCAAGCGGGACAAAGTTGGATTACTGGTGGTCGGCGACCAATGGGTAGCGGTCGAGGTCGAAACGCTGGCCCGGCTGCACGCCCAGATCCTCCTCGGCGGTGCCGTAGGACGGGTCGAAGACTGTATCGGCGTCGATGTACACCGTGCCAAGGGAGACGCGGTCGGTGTCGGTCAGGTTCGCACCGGCCATGTGCACCACGCGCTCGTGGTGGAACGTCATCCCACCGGCTCGCAGCGGTGCGGTGATCCGCTGCATCCAGGCCAACTCCGGCCGGGTGGCGAAGATGTCCCAGTCGTCCGGTGTCGGTTCCGGGCCGATGTGTGAACCGGGCACGAAGCTCATGCAGCCACGCTCCACTGGCACGTCGGTCAGCGCGACCCACGCGGTCAGCGACGCGCCAGGCCAGCCACGGTCCGCGCCACTCTTCCACGGCCAGTAGGGCGCGTCGATGTGCGGCGGGGTGACGCTGGACTTGTCGTTGGGCTTGCGGACGATCTCGCTGCGGAACATGCGCAGCTTGGCGCCGGTGAGCTTCTCGGCGATCGCGGTGATCCGGGGGTGCAGCGCGAGACGGCGCAGGGCCGCGCTCTGCGGGCTCTCCACCCACTCCATCACCGTTCCGTCCACAACGGACTCGTCGACGGACTTGTCCCACGCCATCTTCTCACCGCGGCCAAGCCAGTCCTTGGCGTCCCGCAGGCACTCGGCGACCTCGTCGTCGGTCAGCACCTTGGGGAAGTGTGCGAACCCGTTCGCCCGGAACGCCGCGACGGCCTCGTCGGTCAGGTTCTCCGGTGTGGTCAGCTCGGCTGGATTCGACATCCTGCCCGTCCTTTCTCCATTGTGGACACGGGATGCTTCCCGACCCGATGCTATGGACAGGCCGAGCGCGCGCGGCCGAAGCCCGGACGGTGTCTGTCAAGTCCGTCCGACGACATGACAGACCAGCGCCGGATCGCTTGGGCCCGCGCGGGCGGGCGAACAGACTCCTGGTGGACGAATTCCTAGGAGGCGTGGTGAAGTTCCTGTTCATACCGGGCAACAGCCCTTCTCCGATCTTCTCCCAGGCCGTGCTGGCCACGGCCGCCCGCAGCGCGGGCCACCAGGTGCTGGTCGGCGGAATCGAGTGGGTGCTGCCGGACATCGCGGGTATCGGACTGGCGCCGGTGCGGATCTCGCCACTGACCGAGCAGGACGTCGCCAACTTCATGGCCACCGTGCCGCAGGACCCGGTCGAGCAGGCGGTCGCGGTCGGCCGGATCTACGCCGAGATCGCGCTGGACAGCCAGAAAGCACTGCTGGAACTGGCCGAGCACTGGCGGCCGGACATCGTGGTCGGCGGGTCGATGTTCTACACCGCGCCGCTGCTGGCCCACCAGCTCGGCATCCCGTCAGTGCGGCTGGACTGGGACCGCTGCGAGTCCGCGATGTACGCGCCGGGCGCGACGGAGGTGCTCGAACCGGCGTTGCCGCGGTTCGGCCTGACCGCCATGCCGGAACCCGACCTGTGGGTGGACATCTGCCCACCGAGCCTGCGAGCGCCCGACGCGCCGCCGGTCCAGCTGATGCGCTGGTCGCCGGTGAACCCGCAGGTGCCGTTGGAGCCGTGGATGTACAGCAAGGGCGACCGGCCGCGTGTCTACATCACGGCGGGCGCGCGACTGTTCAGCGGGGAGCACCTGCGCGACATGGCTCGTGCGATCGGCGATCTCGGCGTCGAAGTCGTGATCGGCGCGCCCGAGCGCGTGGCCAAGGATCTACGTGCCGACCTTCCGGACGCCCGGATCGGCTGGGTGCCGTTGGACGTGCTGGCCCCGACGTGTGACGTGATCCTGCACCACGGCGGTGGCGTGACGGACATGACCGCGATCCGCAACGGCATCCCGCAGGTGATCGTCAACTACGACATCTCGCACGACGCGATGCTGCAGCTCGCCGAGTTCGGTGCGGCGATCATGCTCAAGCCCGGCGAGGACGCGCCGGAGAAGATCGCCGCGGCCTGCCGCGAGACGCTGACCGACCCGCGGTACCGGGAGCGGGCGGGCCAGTTGGCCGCGGAGGTCGAGGCGCTGCCGTCACCGGCGGAGATCGTCGACCGGATGGAGAAGCTCGTGACCGGATCCGCGTCGGTGTGACGGGAGGGGCAGACATGTGCGGCGTGAAGAGGACCGCTGTGATCGGCGGGGGAATGGCAGGCTGTGCCGCGGCGAAGGAACTCGTCGGCAAGGGCCACGATGTGACCGTCTTCGAGTCCGGTGACGGACTCGGCGGCAGGGCGCGGTCGTGGCACCGGTCGGAGATCGAGCCCAGCGTGGGTATCAACCTGATGTGCGCCAGCATCTACGACCTGATGTGGCAGCGCGTGCGGGAATACGGTCTGGAGGACCAGCTCGTCGAGATCTCCAGCAACCTGCTGGTGGTCGACAATGGCGTGGCCGCGAGCCTGCCGTCCGACTCGCCCAAAGCCGTGCTGTCCTACCAGCACGCGCCTCGCCGGGACAGGTTCGCGTTCGTGGTCAACTCGTTGAAGGAGTTCTTCCTCAACCGCAAGAAGATCGACCTGTTCGACGCGGAGAAGCTGGCCGCGTTCGACAGCGGCGATTCCGCAGTGGACTACGGCAGGAAGTTCCTGTCCCAGCGAGGCTTCGACTACATGCTGCGCGCGCAGATCGAGGGCTTCTGGAACTTCCGCTGCGAGGACATCTCAGCGGCGCACGCGAAAGCCCTCCTGGCCACGATGGGTGGCGTGCGGTTCTACGTGTTCGCCAACGGCATGCAGGTACTGGCCGAACGCAACGCCGAAGGCGCCGACGTCCGTCTGGAACACGAGGTCACGGACGTTCGGCAGACGGGCGACCGAGTCGAGTTGACGTGGCGTGCGGGCGATGACGTCGACTCGGACGTGTTCGACAACGTCGTGCTGGCCACCCCGGCACCGATCGCCGCCAAGCTCACGGCGGCCCTGCCCGAGCAATGGGTGGACGCGGACACCCGGCGTTTCCTGGAAACCCAGGAGTACGAGCCCGCACTGTCGGTGTCCTATCTTGTCGACCGGGGCAACCTGCCGTCGACGACACACCTGATGGCGGGCGGGTCGGCGGATCCGAAGATCCGAAACATGATCATCTACCCACGGATGGCCGGTGATCAGGAGAAGTTCCTGGTGTTCGCCTATCCCGGTCGGGCGATCACGCGGAGCCTGCTCGGCAAACCGGCGGAGCAGCAGTTCGCCACCGTGACTCCGTTGCTGAAGACGATGGTGCCGGACTTCCCGGCCGATCCGGAGCCTTTCCAGATCGCCGAACGGCCTTACGGGTTCCCGATTCCCGCTCCCGGACGGTACCGGTGGTCGGTTCGGGTGTCGGCGCGGCAGCGTCCGCCGGTGGTGTACGCCGGTGACTACTTCAGCGCTCCGACAACGGAAGCCGCCATGCTGGCCGGTCATCGGGCTGCCGCCAGCGTCGCACACTAGCGCGCTGAGCACGTACATGGGGTTGGTGCTGATCTCACCCTTGACGGCGCGTTGGTGTTGACAAGGGTGAGAAACGCGCTGATCGCCGCGATCACTCAGTCGTGCAGGTCCACCAGCACGGTCCGATGCACCGCGATCGACTCGCTCTCCTCCAGGAAGTCCAGAGCCTCCGGTTCGACGACCGCTGCCGTGAGATCGTCGCCGGTGAAGGCGCGGATCGCCTCGATCGAAGCCCACAGCGTGTGCACGGTCAACTCGACCAGGCCACTGTCGTCGCGGGAAAGCAGGTACCCGCCCACGAATCCGGGGAGCTTGCGCAACTGATGGGTCAATGTCTTCTCGAAGTACGCGCGGTAACGGTCCGCGCCGGTCTCAGTAGCTCGGGCGGACCACGTTCGGACGATCATGGCTCCAGTATGCCGCTTCGGACTCCGCCGGTCCGGTTGACCCGTTTTGCAGAGCTGCGGGCCGCGTCCATCACGGCATCCCCAGACGAACCGTGGCGACGTTCTCCCATTCGTACGCCTTGTTGTCCCGGTTCAGGTTGATCAGCGAGACGGCTCGTACGGTGACCTTGGCGGTGTGTTCACCGTGCTCGGCCAAGGCTTCCGCGACTGGCTCGGACGGTCCCGCACTGTTCGAGTAGCCCAACGAGACGTGCGCCCGGAACCCGTCAGCGGCCTCGGGCACGTTGTCAGCTCCCCAGACTTCACCGATCGCGTCCCGGATCGCTTGGCGTACGCGCGCGAGCGGCTCGGCCGGGCGGACCGGCATCTGGATCGTCTCCCGCTCCACCCGAGCTGGCCCGATCGTCACCGTGAACGGCTCCAACTCTGCGCACCGCTTCTGGACTGCGGAAACAACCCGATTCACGTCACCGCTGTCGACCTCGTCGGTGAAGCCCAGCCCCTGCGTCGTCAGGTGCAGCCATCGCAGCGGTACCGGGTCGAGCTGGGGCAGTTGGGCCAGCACGGGCGCGTACGCGTCGACCAGCTCGGCGACGGCCGGTTGGTTGGCGAAGGTGACATGCCAGGTGAAGAAGGACCTGCCGACTCGCCAGCCGGGCCGCCACCACCAGTGATCACGCATCGCTTCCAGGCCAGCCATGTTCACCCCGATCAGGCTTTGCAGTACCGGGCTCGGCACTGTCTAAGGGACTGCTTTCCATCCGGTCCAAGGTCGATCACCACGTAGCCCGCGCAGGCAGGCGAGCCGATGGGCCGCTTGTTCGCCATACTGCTCGGGGTCCTGCGCTGCGAACTGACAAGCCATCGTCGTCATCCGCAGCTCGCGAATGTCACGCAACACTAGGAACCCGGCCCACTGGGTCACGTCGTGACCGTAGGCGTCGCAGTACGCCGTCCAGTCCGTTGTGCTCATTCGGCCTGTCGTGACGCGCGAGATGGCTGTCGAGACCAGGTCCCATTCTGGTGGACCGAGTGAGCAACGCTCGAAGTCGAGCAGGACGACTTTCCCGTCTATCGTGCGCACGACATTGCCTCGCCAAGCGTCGCCGTGCACCACAGAACGCGGCAGACCGGGTGGCAGTTCTGCGTACGCGGCCTCAAGCTCCGCGGTCCTTTGCCGCATCCACGCGCGATCGTCCTCGGTGACCGTCATGGACATCTCGATCCGCTCGCGCAGGCGGACGAACGGTGCGAGTTCCGTCAACTCGATGTCCTTCGGCGGTGCAAGCCTATGCAGCTCTCGTATGGCCGTGCCGACGTCGGTATCAGTGCCGTACCGGTGTTCCGGTAGTTCGTGCCAGAAGGAAACAGACCGCCCGTCGACGATGATGGGCTGGTCGACATCGCGCAGGATCCGGACTGCCGAGACACCAGAGTCCTCCAACCAGCGGGCAACGCCGACTTCTTTGCGCGCGGCCGCGTCTTGGCCTGCTCGTGCGATGCGGGCGACCACCTTGCCTGGCAGGCGGTAGATCGCGTTCTCACCCAGTCGGATCACCTCTGCGCCGGTGGCATCCAGGCCGACGGTCCTAGCGGCGGCATCCAGTACGGCGCGGCTGTTGTCGGTCACGCGATCACCGCTGTCCCGATGCGCTGCCGTAGTTCCTCGACCTCCGCAAGCCGGTTGTGCGGCGCACCGAACCGACGCAGATCTCGCAGGTCGTCAGCAGCCCGCCGAGAGCGAATGGTGCCCGCCCAATCCAAGGCTTGGTGTCCGGCGGCCGCTGCCTCGACCGGGTCGCCCGTCGCCATGACCAGGGAGGCGAGTTTGGTCTGACTGATCGCACGAGCCCGGGCGAACTCGTCATCGTGTCCGACAACGGCAGTGCTCAGACGGTGCTGAGCCTCGGTGACGAAGTGGCCGTTCACCCCGATGTCCCACAACGCATGTCCAGTGTCTCCGGCGTGCTGTGCCGCGTCGTAGTACTTCATCCACGGAGAATCACTCGACGGCCTGGTGCGGCCGAACTCTTCATCGGCCGCGCCCACCGCGCGGACAGTG
The DNA here is from genome assembly GCF_000826545.1 of Kibdelosporangium sp. MJ126-NF4. The sequence goes on from NZ_CDME01000010.1 coordinate 391,278, forward strand.
GCTTCGATGTCGCCAAGCTTGGCGAGCGCGCGGGCACGACCCGTGTGGAGCATCGCCCGCTCGGTTGAAGTGAGCCGGTCCGAGCGCACCATGGCCAGTTCGGTGAACGTCAGACCAGCGTCCGGATCACCGCACCAGATCGCTTGACGTGCCAGTGAGGAGAGGACCTTCGCGCGCAGATGCCAGTCCGCGACTTCTTCGGCGCAGGACAGAGCGAACCGGAACATCCGCTGCGCGTCCTCATGGGCGTATGCGTCGAAGGCCATGAAACCGGTGACGTGCGCGAGGTAGCCGACGCCGGAGAACAGCTCTGTCCGTACACGATCGGAGTAGCGGGCTCCGAGCAACTGGGCGCAGTACTGGAGCTGCGCTGTGACCGCTTCGCGAACCAGACCGCCGCCATACAGTGCGTCCCAGCCTTCAAACGCGCTAGCCGCGTTGTGGACCTCCAAAGCTTCGGTCATGCCGATCACAGCCGGGATGGGAGTGGGTTGGGTGGTCAGGATCCGCTCGGCGGCAAACTCGGATCGGCTGGCAGTCGCGGTGTCGCGCAGGGCGGCGGTGAACAGCTGTGCCCGGTCGATGTCCAGCAGGATGGACTTGGTGCGTCGTGGACGCCGGAACCCCAGGTCGGCATCGGTTTTCACGCCGAGCACGCCCCGGAATGCCGCTCGACGGTCGGCATCCTGTGGCCAGCGAATCACACCTTGTTCGAGCTTGCCGATGTAGTTGGCGTCCAGTGCGATGTTGCGTCCGGTGTACTCGAACACCCATTTGTTGACCAGTTCCGCAAGCTCTTGACGTGACAGCGGCTCGCCGGTGGCGTGCGGTGATTCGACGCGTTCACGCGCTCGGCGCAACTGCTCATTGGGCTCGACCACCTACCTAGTGTCCCACTTGGCCAGCCGTTGGGGTACGGCGTGTCTCCCAGTAATCCTCCCTCAATCCTCCCGTTGACACCCCGGATCAACGCAGTTCAGAGCGTGCGTTTCACCGGGCACGCTCGTGGTCATGACGTCCCAACTTCGACCGACGGTCCATTGCGCCACGACGGACTCAGGTTTGCTCGACGAATGGCTCGGTGAGTTGCGTCGCCGCCGATGGGTTCACATGTATTTCCCAACCAGGGAATCGCCGAAGGTCCACGCGTCGTTGTTCCAGCACGCCGGTGGCATCGTGGACGTGGCTGCGATCTTTGACAGTGCGACCGCAGTGGCCTATCGCGCACCGATCCCGCAGGGCGGCGATCCGTTCGACCCGCTTCAGGTCACTTGGGTCTTCGCTGGCGAGCCCGTCTGGGCCGTTCGTGGAGCACTCGCTCTGCCTGCCCCCGGCAGTCCGGGCGAGCCCCACCACCTGTTGCCACCGCCCCCACTCGTCCGTGGCCTAGCCGAACTGACAGGCCTGTCCACCTAGTTCTGACTGACGGAGGAAGTTGCACTTATGTCCACTCCGATCGCCGAGCTGCTGCACTTGGCTCGCTTGTTGGATCGTCCTTCGTCATCCGCGATGGGAGTCGCGCCGATCGTACGATGGCTCGTGAGTTGGATTGACCGAACCGTTGTGGGTGCGTCAGATGAGGCTGCGCAGGCGACGGTCGGACTCGTGGCGGCGCACTTTCGACAGCATGGTCTTGATGTCGGTCCTGAGCAGGTTCTGGTCATGGACGGTGGCATCAAGAGCATCGTCGATTCGTTTCTGCACGCGGTGATGTTGCCGGATCACGGCGACAACTACCTGCTTGTCCCGGCCGGGTTTGACCGGTCGCTGGTGGGCGACTTGCGGGGCTACGGATCTGATGTGGTGCTGAAGAGGTTCACGGAACAGGTTCTTCGCGACGACTGGCTTGTCGAATGGGCACACGACGATGACCAGATCGTGCTGTACGTCCCGTTGGTCAACCATCTCACCGGTCAGGTGCTGACACGCGAACGTGCCCGCGGGATTGCGCGAGCGGTGTTGCGGTACAACCAGGAGCGCGGGGCGCGAAGGCCTGTGTGGGTGGTCGCAGACGATTCCGAGGTGGGCAGTTGCCACTTCGGTGTAAGCGGTGCCCGTGTGCAGCGGATGGCGACCATCACCGGGGCCGATCTCGGCGACGGCCGTCTGGGACGGATGGCTGACTGGACGTTGACCGTGGTCAGTCCGGCGAGAGCTGTCGGGTTGAAGTCCAGCGATGTCGCCTTTGCTGTTGTGCCCAATCAGGACACTCGTCTGGCCATGGACAATCGCGCTGGAAAGCATGATCAGTTGGCTGATGAGCTGGTCTCGGCGGTTGCGCTGTATTTGACGCCTCGGAGTTGGCTGGGGAAGGGCAACTCGCGGGCGAGACAGAATCTGGAGTTGGTGCGTCTGACTGTGGCCCGGATGAACAGGGTGCTTGGCTTCGAGGCGGTCAAGGTCAGCAGACAGACCACTGGTGGCAGGCATACCGCGTTGTATCTGCATTCGCGCGTCTACGAGATGCCGACTGATCGTGCGATCTTCCAGCTCACTTGGTGTGACGCGGACAGCGCAGCGGGCGATGTGCTCGCCTACCGCGAGCTGTTCACGTGGCACTACTCCGACGCGGACAACCGTAGCCATCGGCCGCTGACGCTGCGCGTGAACCTTGATGTGCCTGCGGCCGAGTTCGTGGAGCGTGTGGCCGTGCTCGAACTGGCTTTGACTGCGTTGAGTGCCGGTAGGCGCCGAGAGTTGCGAGGGGAATACGTATGACGAGGGCCGCGCCGAGACAGAACTACCACGGCCGTAGGCTCCAACGGGCCCTGAAAGAGCTGCGCGTGCTGAACAAGCTGACCCAGGTGGAAGCGGGTGAGCGCGCGTACATGGACTTCAGGAAACTCAGCCGGATCGAGCTTCGCCAGCTGCCCACGTACCACGAACTCGTCATCCTGCTGGACGCATATGGGGTGCCCAGTTGCGACTACGGGCAATATCTTGGGCTGTGGGAGCTGGCCTCGCAGCGGCCGTGGTGGCGACAGTTCGATCTCGGGGACACTCGCTACGTCCGGATGGAGGACGAGGCCGCCCGCAAGGTCGAGTTCCAGCTCGGTCAGATCCCCACACTCCTGCAAACCGAAGCCCACGCTCGCAAGACCCTCGCGAAGCAGAACGCGTCGCTGGTGCCCGACTTGGTCGCTTTCCGTATGCGGCAACAGAAACGCCTCACCACTGAGCCGCTGTTGGAATTCCACGCCTTGATTCACGAATCCGTACTGCGGCGAGGTGTTGATCGGGCCCAGCGATGCTGTCCGGCGTGCGACCAACCCGGAAAGGTCACTCACGCAGATCCGCGCCCTGTGGCGATCACGTTAGTGCCCTGTGCTCAGCGGATCAGGCCTGCGGCGCGCAGGTCGGTCCAGACCTGATCGGGCACCTCCACGGCGAACGACTCCACGTTGCGCCGAGCCTCCTCGGCGGACCGCATGCCCACCGCGATACCGGCGACAACCGGGTGGCGCAGCGGGAAAGCCATGGCCACCTGGGGAAGCGTCACGCCATGCGCCTCACACACGTCGGCGATCCTGTTCGCCCGCGCCAACATCTCCGGCGTCGCGGCGTCGTAGTCGAAGTACGCCCCCTCGCCTGGCCGGGGCACGGCGAGCAGCCCGGAGTTGAAGATCGCCGCCGCGATCACTGAGACACCGCGTTCCTCGCACGCGGGCAGGAACGTGTCGAGCGCGCTGTGATTGAGCAGCGTGCAGCGACTCGCTTGCATGACCACGTCGATATCCGCTTCCCGCACCAAGGTGGTCAGCATGTCCGTGTCGTACATGCCTGCGCCGATCGCGCCGACGATCCCTTCCGAGCGCAGCTCCGCCAGTGCCGGGTAGCCGTCACGCAACGCGTCGTCGAAGAACTCCTCAGCGTCATGCAGGTACAGCACGTCGATCCGGTCGAGGCCCAGTCGTTCCAGCGAATCCTCCACGCTGCGCCGGACCCCGTCGCGGGTGAAGTCACGCACTCGGTAGTGCGTCGCGGGCACGTGGAATCCTGCCGGGTCCAGTTTTCCGCCCGCGTCCTGGGGCACCAGCACCCGGCCGACCTTCGTCGACAGGGTGAACGAGTCACGCTCCTGCTGGCTCAGGAACTCGCCGATCCTGCGCTCGGAATGCCCGATCCCGTAGTGCGGTGACGTGTCGTAGTACCGGATCCCGGCGTCCCACGCCGTGGCCAGCGCTCCCGCCGCGGTTTCGTCGTCCAGTGGCGCGAACAGTCCGCCGAGTGGCCCACCACCGAACCCCAGCTCGGTCACTTCGACGTCTGTGCGCCCAAGTCGGTTCGTCCGCACGCCCAGCTCCCCTCGCATGATCGGCTCGCTGCCAACCTTGCCACATCGAAGCGAATGCCTCGCCGGGAACTGGGGGATTCCCGGCGAGGCATCCGTCGGACAGGCAGGCTACTTGGGGGTGGTAGCCCGCTGGTCCGACTCGGCGGGACTCTCGTCCTCTTCGGACTCCGCCGATTCGCTCTCCGTACCTACTGGGGGAAGGTGCCGGAGGAGGGTTGCCGAGACGATGGCGAGTGCGACCAGCAGCACGGCGCCGACCATGCCCGCGATGTTCAGGCCGCTGGTGAACGCCTCCCGCGCCGGTTCCAGCAGCGCTGTGGCCTGCTCGGGCGGGAGGTTCTGGGCCGCGCCCACCGCGCCGTTGAGGCTTTCCTGGCCTGCCTGCGCCGCTTCGGTGGGCAGGCCTGGTGGGGTGGTGTCGATCATCTCGGAACGGTAGACCGCCGTCGCCACGGTGCCCATGATCGCGACGCCGAGGCCGACGCCGAGTTCACCGCTTGTCTCCGACAGTGCCGCCGCCGCACCGGCTTTCTCGCCCGGCGCCGTGCCGACCACCATGTCCGTTGTCAGCACGCCCATGGGGCTCAGGCCGATGATGGTGACCACACCCGCCACCATCAGCAGGCCGATGCCCGACACCGCGTCCACCTGCGTGATCAGCAGGAAACCGACCACCGAGATCACCGCGCCGCCCGCGATCACGAACGCTGGCCTGACCTTGCGGGCCAGCAGCGGCGCCACGAGTGAGCCGAGCACAGCCGCCAGCGCGATCGGGATCATCCACAGCCCGGCCTCCATCGGCGACAGCTCCTTCACCGACTGCAGGAACTGCGGATAAAGGAAGTTCACGCCGTTGATCGCCGTGATTCCGAGCAGCAGCAACGCGAGTGCGGCGGAGAAGGCGCGGATCTTGAACAGCCGCAAGTCGATCATCGGGTTGTCCAGCCGCCGTTGCCTGCGGGCGAACACCACACCGAAGACGACACCCGCCACGAGGCCCACGTACGGCAGCCACGACGCGTGGCCGGTCGCGATCTCCTTCAGGCCGTAGATCACCGGCAGGATGGTCGCCAGCGACAGCACCACGCTGAGCAGGTCCAGCTTGCCAGCGTCCGGATCGCGGTACTCCGGCAACAGGATCGGCGCCAGCACCACCAGCAACACCATCACCGGCACGGCGATCAGGAACACCGATCCCCACCAGAAGTTCTCCAGCAGCGCGCCGCCGATGATCGGGCCGATCGAGATACCCGCCGAGAACGTGGTCATCCAGATGCCGATCGCGAACCCGCGCTGTTTCGGGTCCTTGAACATGTTGCTGATCAACGCGAGCGTCGACGGCATCAGCGTGGCACCGGCGACACCGAGCAGCGCGCGGGCGATGATGAGCATCACCGGGGAGGACGCGTACGCCGCGAGCACCGACGCCAGCGCGAACGCGATCGCGCCGATGACCAGCAGTTTCCTGCGGCCGATCCGGTCGCCGATAGTCCCCATCGTGACCAGGAACCCGGCGATCAGGAAGCCGTAGACGTCCAGGATCCACAGCAGTTCGGTACTGGTCGGCTGCAGGTCCGTGCCGAGGTGTGGCGCGGCGAGGAACAGCACGCTGACGTCCAGCGCCAGCACCAGCAGCGGCAGGGTGAGCACGGCGAGGCCGAGCCACTCCCGCGGACCGGCTCGCAGGCCGGGCTGCGCGGCCTCGTTGGTCGACATGGGGATTCCTTCCTGTCTGGACGGTTCAGCGTCCGTAGGGGTGTCTGGTCCGGTGGTCCCGCAACGCCCTGGCCCACCAGCCGAGCCGGGCGAGCAGCACGTCGGCGGCCGCGTCGTAGGTCCCGCTGTCCAGTGGTCTGCCGTCGGCGCCGAACTGCTCGGTGTGGTTGTGGAAACTGACCGTCTCGCGCACGGTCACCGCGTCGAGCTCGGCGAAGACCAGCCGCAACTGCTCGACCGCGCGCAGGCCACCGGCCACGCCGCCGTAGCTGACGAAGCCGACCGGTTTGGCGCGCCACTCGTCGCGGAACCAGTCGATGGCGGTCTTCAGCGAGCCGGGGAAGCTGTGGTTGTACTCCGGGGTGACGATCACGAACGCGTCGGCGGCGGCGAGCCACGGCGCGAGCGTCCGCACCGGCTGCGGTTTGCGGCCGTCCGATTCGACGGCGTTGTCGCTGAGCACGTCCGGCAGCCAGGCCTCGGCCAGGTCGATCAGGTCGAGGTCGAGGTCGTCCCTGCGGCCAGCGCGTCCGGCGAACCACCGCGCCGCGGTCGGGCCGAACCGGCCGTCGCGGATGCTGCCGATGATCACCGCCAGCCGGATCCGGTCGTCGTGGGTGTCCGGCGGCGCGACCGTGGTGGTCTCCGTGCTCGCCGGTTCGTCGATCACGTGCCGCCTCCTTCCCCGGTGTCCTGTCCGAGTCCTGACCGACTGTGCTCGGAGTGGGTTCCGGTTCGGTTGTGGTCGCGTTTTGGTGCCCGTTTCGCCGTCTTCGGGTGGGTTACCTTGATCCCATGCGTTTCGGGGTGCTCGGTCCGGTGGAGGTGTGGACCGCGGACGGCAGGCCGGTGCGTGTGCCCGAGCTGAAGGTGCGCGCCCTGCTGGCCGCGCTGCTGGTTGGCGACGGCCGTCCGGTGCCCGCGGATCGCCTGGTCGACGACCTCTGGGGAACGGACCCGCCCGGCAAACCCGGGGGAGTGCTGCGCAGCAAGGTCTCCCAGTTGCGGCGTGCGCTGTCCGAGGCCGAGCCGGACGCGCGCACGCTCGTCGTGCACCGAGCTCCCGGCTACTTGCTGCGAGTCGGACCTGACGGCGCGCAGACGGACGCGCAGCAGTTCGTCGAGCTGGTCACACGGGCGAGAGCGGCGTCGGACCCACGCGGCCGTGCCGCGGTGCTGGCCGAGGCGTTGGCGTTGTGGCGCGGCGCCGCGTACGCCGATTTCGCCGACGAGCAGTTCGCCAGGCCAGCCGTCGCCCGGCTGACCGAACTACGGCTCGCGGCGCTGGAGGACCAGGCCGAGGCACGGCTGGCGCTGGGCGAACACAGCCTGCTGGCCGGGGAACTGGCTGATCTGATCGAGGAGCACCCGCTGCGGGAACGGCTGCGCGCGGTGCACATGCGCGCGTTGTACGGCGCGGGGCGAGCAGGGGACGCGCTGGCGAGCTTCGCCGACGTGCGCGCCCGGTTGGCCGACGAACTCGGAATGGATCCCAGCCAGGAGTTGACCGCCCTGCACCAGGCGATCCTCCGGCAGGACCCGCACCTGGCCGCCCCGTCGGCCCCGGCCACGTCGGCGGCGCGGCCGAGCGGCAACCTCCCGGCGTCGCTCTCGGAGCTGATCGGCCGCGACGACGCGGTGGTCGACGTCGGCCACCTCGTCGGGACGGCACGAATGGTCACGCTCACCGGCCCCGGTGGGGTCGGCAAGACGCGGCTGGCCGTCCGGGTGGCCAGCGAGTTGACGAAGTCGTTCCCGGATGGGGTGTGGCTGGCCGAACTCGACGCCGTCGCCGGTCCCGCCGAACTGGTCGCGACCGCACTGGGTGTGCGGGACAGCGCGTCGGCCGAACCGCTGGTCGAACGGCTGGCGGGCGCGTTGCGGCACAAGCGGACCCTGCTGGTGCTCGACAACTGCGAACAGGTCGTCGACGAGGTCGCTGCTCTGGCCGGGACGCTGCTGCGCGCCGCGCCGGAGCTGCGGATCCTGGCCACCAGCAGGCAGCCGCTGGGGATCGACGGGGAACAGCTGTGGGTGGTGCCGCCGCTCGAGCGGGACCGTGCGGTCGAACTGTTCGTGGCCAGGGCCACGGCGACCGCGCCCGGGTTCGTGCTCGACGAGGACAACGCGGAGGCCGTCGCCTCGATCTGCACTCGGCTCGACGGCATCCCGCTGGCGTTGGAGCTGGCCGCGACCAGGGTGCGTTCGTTGGGCGTGTGGCAGCTCGCCGACCGGCTCGGCGACCGTTTCCACGTGCTGGCCGCCGGGCGTCGTGGCGCGCCGCAGCGGCAGCAGACGCTGCGGGCGATGATCGACTGGAGCTGGGAGCTGCTGACCCAGGACGAGCGGATGTTGTTGCGCCGCCTGGCGGTCTACTCCGGCGGATGCACACTCGCGGCCGTTGAGGCGGTGTGCACGGACAGCGACGTGCTCGACCTGCTTGCCCGGTTGGTCGACCGGTCGCTGGTGGTGACCGACGGCCGGGACAGCGCGGACGGCCCCCGCTACCGGCTGCTGGAGTCGGTCGCCGCGTACGCGGCGGAGCGGCTGGCGGAGTCCGGCGAGTTCGACCGGGTGCAGCAAGCCCACTTCGACTACTTCACCGCGTTCGCCGAACAGGCCCAGCCACATCTGCTCGGCCACGGTCAGCGGCAGTGGCTGCGGCTGCTGGACGCGGAGACCGGCAACCTGCACGCGGCGATGGACGGCGCTGTGCGACAGGCGAACGCGGCCGTGGCGCTGCGGCTGGCCAACGCCACCGCGTGGTTTCGGTATCTGCGCGGGCGGTGGGGCGCGGCCCGGCGGGCACTGGACCTGGCGCTGGGAATCGACGGCCCGGCACCGGACTCGGACCGGGCGATGGCCGAGGTGTGGCGGGCCGGTGGCGAGATCCTGGCCCGCGACGAGACCGTCCCGTTCGAGGAAACCGAGATCTGCCACCGCATCGACGACCCGGTACGGCGGGCACGGGCGGAGTGGTTCCTCGGCTTCGCCCGGATCGGGTTCGGCGATCCGGAAGCGGGCGAGCAGGCCGTGCGCCGGATCCTCGCGGTGTTCCGCGGCCACGCCGACCGGTGGGGCACGGCGGCGACGCTGACCACGCGGGCGTGGAACGCGCTGGCTCGCAGCGATCTCGCGAACGCGGCGGACGACGCCGAGCGGGCCGTGGCGCTGTTCGGCGAACTCGGTGACAGCTGGGGCCGGATGCAGGCGATGGACGTGCTCGGCGAGGTCGCGCAGATCACCGGCGACTACCCGCGAGCCGCGCGCCTGCACCGCGACGGGCTGCGTGTCGCCGAGGACCTCGGGCTGTGGCGTGACGTGTCGTACAAACTGGCCCAGCTGGGGCGAATCGCGTTGCTGTCCGGGGACTATCCGCGCGCCGAGGAGTTCCACGAACGCGCGAGGAGACTGGCCGCGGAGCAGTCCGACCGGTTCGGCGAGCAGTTCGCCGAGATCGGCCTGGCGCTCGCGGCACGCAGGCAGGGCCGGATGGCGGACGCCGAGGAGCGGCTGGACGGCTGGCTGGACTGGTACCGCGAGATCGGGTGGGGCCCGGGAGTGGCGCTCGTGTACGCCGAACGCGGGTTCATCGCCGAGTCGCGCGGCGACGCGCGGACCGCGCTCGACCTGCACAGGGCCGGGCTCGACGCGGCACAGGGCACCAGTGACCCGAGAGCGGTCGCGCTCGCCGTGGAAGGCATCGCCGGGGCGTTGTCGTTGGCGGGCAACGCCGGTGTCGCGGCCCGGTTGCTCGGCGCGGCGAGTTCGGCGCGGCAGGCGGCCGGTGCGCCACTGCCCTCGGCCGAGCGCGGCGACATCGACCGGATCACCACACGCACTCGTGACGCGCTGGGGGAGCGGGAGTTCACCGCCGAGTACGAGCGCGGCACGGCGCTCTCCGCGGCCGAACTGTTGTCCACTGTGGAAGAAATAAGTTCGAGTGCCGCTCGATAATCCCTGGTGTTAATGGGAAGTGCGGACATGACAAACCCGTGTTCGCGCGGTTGCCCGCGGTAACGTCCGATCAGATGCTGAGTGACGGTTCGACATCGACTGTCACTCAAGCACGTTCCTCGATCGGAGGGATTCGGGCATGGTGGACTCATCCAAAGTAGACATACAACGACCGCCGCCGCGCCGCGCGGGACCGACGCCCTTATGGCGTACTCCCTGGCTGATCGCGCTGGTGGCGCTGGTGATCGCGTTCATGGTCTACGCGTTGCCGCCGTACCTCACGCTCGACCCGAACCAGGCCGCGGTGTCACTGCATCCCGACTATCCACCGCACTACCCGTTCCTTGTGGTGCACATCTTCAGCGGAACTGTCACGTTCGTGGCCGCGTGCCTGCAACTGTGGCCGTGGCTGCGCCGCAAGCACCCGGCCGTGCACCGCGCGAGCGGCAGGCTGTACGTGTTCCTCGGCGTGCTGCCCAGTGCGTTGCTCGCGATGGCCATCGTGCCGTGGGCGTTCGAAGGCCAGCCGGTCGGCGCGATCGGCAACATGCTGTCCGGTGCCCTGTGGCTCGGCACCACGTTCGCCGGGTTCGCCGCGGCACGCCGTCGCAAGTTCGCCCGGCACCGCCGGTGGATGGTCTACAGCTTCGCGCTGGCCCTGCACATCGTGTGGGGCCGTGTCTTCGGCCTGATGGCCGAACACTTTCCGTGGTTCGCCGTGGACGGACAGGTGATCAAGGAGTGGTCCGGCTGGTTCGGTGTCGCGTTCAACCTGGCCGTCGCGTGGTGGGTGCTCAACCGCAAGCGGATCCGCGCGCGTAGCAAGGTCGTGCCCGCGGCGTGACAGGTTCCTGGGATATCCACCGGGCTGTCCCGGCTGCGACAGTCAAAGGGGACAACGAAGAGTGGGGCGTGAATGGATTCCGGGAAGAAGGTTCTGCTCGTCGAGCCGCGCAGTTTCTGCGCAGGCGTCCGGCGGGCGATAGCCATCATCGATCTCGCGCTCGAACGACACGGCGCGCCGATCTATGTCCGCAAGGAAATCGTGCACAACCATTACGTGGTGCGCCAGTTCGAGCGCCGGGGAGTGACGTTCGTCGACTCCGAACAGGAGGTGCCGGAAGGCTCGGTGTGCGTGTTCTCCGCGCACGGTGTCTCGCCACAGGTCCGCCAGAACGCCAGGTCACGCAACCTCGACGTGCTCGACGCGACGTGCCCGCTGGTGTCGAAGGTGCACCAGGAGGCCCTCCGGTTCGCCAAGGACGGCCGGACGCTGCTGCTGGTCGGGCACGACGGGCACGAGGAGGTGGAAGGCACCTTCGGGCACGCCCCTGACCAGACGATCATCGTCGAGACGGTCGAGGACGCGGAGGCGCTGGACCTGCCGTCGGACGCCCCGCTGGCGTTCCTCACCCAGACCACCCTGTCGGTGGACGAGACGAAGGGCATCATCGCGGTGCTGCAGCGCCGGTTCAGCGATCTGCGCGGCCCGGCCACCGACGACATCTGCTACGCCAGCCAGAACCGCCAGGACGGGATCAGGGCGGTGGTCAGCCGCAGTGATCTGGTGCTCGTGGTCGGTTCCCGCAACTCGAGCAACTCGATCCGGATGGTCGAGGTCGCCGAGCGCCTGGGCACCAGCTCCTACCTGGTGCCGGACGTGACCGAGTTCGACGAGGCCTGGCTGGACGGGGTCGACACGATCGCGGTCAGCGCCGGGGCGAGCGCGCCGGAGATCCTCGTCGAGCAACTGCTGGACCGGCTGGCCGAACTGGGCTACGCGGACGTCGAACTCGAACAGGTCGCCGAGGAGAACATCGTCTTCTCGCCACCGGCCCGGCTCACCGTGCCCCTGGCTTGACACGGCCTGACACTGCGAAAGGGCGGACATGCTCGAAGCACAAGCGGTACGACCGGCCCGGTTCGGGTTGATGGCCGCGATCGAGACCAGGCTCAACAGCTTCCTCGCCGCGGAACGCGAACGGTGGGCGGCGGTGGATCACCGCTGTGCCGTTCCGCCTGACGCGGTCGCCGGGCTGGTCGCGGCGGGTGGCAAACGCTGGCGCCCGGCGTTCTGCGTGAGCGGCTTCCTCGCCGCGGGCGGCCCGGAAGCCCAGACCGAGACCCTGCTGGACGCCGCCGCGGCGATCGAACTGGTGCACGCGGCCGCGCTCATCCACGACGACGTGCTCGACGACTCGGCACTGCGCCGGGGCGCCCCGACCGTGCACACGACGCACACAGCGGCACACGCCGCCGCGGGCTGGCTCGGTGAGTCACGCCGCTACGGCGAGGGAACCGCGATCCTCGCCGGTGACCTGGCGATGGTCTACGCCGGTCAGCTCACCGCGGGCCTGCCGGACGTGGCCAGGCCGGTGTGGGACGAGATGCTCACCGAGATCCAGATCGGCCAGTACCTCGACATGGCGGTGGCCGCCGAGGGCGTGGTCGACCCGGACGTGTCCCGCTGGGTCGCGGTCTGCAAGTCCGGCCGCTACAGCATTCACCGGCCGTTGCTGCTCGGCGCCGCGATCGCGGGCCGCCCGCAGCTGGCGACCCATTTCGCCGAGTACGGCGAGGCGCTGGGGGAGGCGTTCCAGCTGCGGGACGACCTGATCGACACCTTCGGCGACAGCGCGGCGACCGGCAAACCGGTCGGCTCCGACCTCGCGCAGCACAAGATGACGCTGCTGCTGGCGATGGCGTGCGGACGGGACGAGCAGGTGCGCGCGCTGGTCGCCGAGCAGGAGTGGGACACCGAGGCGATCCGCCGCAGGCTCGTGGAGACCCGTGCGCGCGAGGAGATCGAACACCGGATCGACGAACTCGTGCGCTGGGCCCGTGCGGCGATCGCCCAGGCCGGGCTTGACCCGGCATGGCAGGCCGAACTGACTGACATGGCGGCTCAGGTCGCCTACCGCAACCGCTGAGGAGCACCCACGCATGGCACTGCTGGAATCGGTGCGCGGCCCGGCGCGGCTGCGTGAGCTGACGATCGATGAGCTCACCACGCTCGCCGACGAGATCCGCGCGTTCCTGATCGACCGGGTCAGCGCCACCGGCGGCCACCTCGGGCCCAACCTCGGTGTGGTGGAGCTGACCATCGCGCTGCACACCGTGTTCGACTCGCCTCGCGACCGGCTGCTGTGGGACACCGGGCACCAGTCGTACGTGCACAAGATCCTCACCGGGCGGCAGGCCGGGTTCGCCCGGCTGCGCAAGTCCGACGGCCTGTCCGGCTACCCCAGCCAGACCGAGTCCGAGCACGATCTGGTGGAGAACTCGCACGCGTCGACCGCGCTGTCGTACGCCGACGGCCTGGCCCGCGCGGACGCGCACCTCGGCCGGACCGACCGCGCGGTGGTCGCGGTGATCGGCGACGGGGCCATGACCGGCGGCATGGCGTGGGAGGCCCTCAACAACATCGCCGGTGGCCCGGACCGGCCGTTGATCGTCGTGCTCAACGACAACGAACGCTCCTACTCGCCCACGGTCGGCGGCTTCGCCGAGCACCTGGCGGACCTGCGTGCCGGGAACGGGCCGGGCGTGTTCGGCCGGTTCGGTCTGGACTACATCGGCCCGGTCGACGGCCACGACATCGAGGCCGTCCAGGACGCGTTGCGCCGGGCCCGCGCGGCGGGCAGGCCGGTGGTGGTGCACGTGATCACCGCCAAGGGCCGCGGTTTCGAGCACACCGAGAACAACGAGCTGGACCTCGGGCACGCGATCAAGCCGATGGATCCGGCGACAGGCCAGGCGCTGGGCGCGTCGACGCGGTCGTTCACGTCGGTGTTCGGCGAGACCCTGATCGAGCTGGCCGAACAGCGTGACGACCTGGTCGCGATCACCGCCGCGATGACCGAGCCGACGGGCCTGCTGCCGTTGCAGCGCCGGTTCCCGAACCGTGTGGTCGACGTCGGCATCGCCGAACAGCACGCGGTCACCATGGCCGCCGGGCTGTCCATGGGCGGGGTGCACCCGGTTGTCGCGATCTACTCGACGTTCGTCAACCGGGCTCTCGACCAGTTGCTGATGGACGTGGCGCTGCACCGCCGCCCGGTGACGTTCGTGCTCGACCGGTCCGGCGTGACCGGCGACGACGGGCCGAGCCACAACGGCATGTGGGACCTCTCGGTGCTGCAGGTGGTTCCCGGCCTGCGGATCGCCGCGCCCCGCGACGGCACCCGGCTGGCCGAGCTGTTGCGTGAGGCGGTGGCGTGGTCGGAGGGCCCGACGCTGCTGCGGTTCCCCAAAGGCCCGGCCGGTGCGGACATTCCCGCCGTGACCACGTTCGGCGGGATGGACGTGCTGCGCCGCTCCGGCTCGTTGGACGTGATGATCGTGGCGGTCGGCGCGCTGGCCGGGATGGCGCTCGCCGTCGCCGACGGCGTTGCGGCACAGGGCATCGGCGTGACCGTGGTGGACCCGCGCTGGGTCACGCCGGTCAATCCCGCGCTTGCCGACATGGCCCGCCGTCACCGGCTCGCGATCACCGTCGAGGACAACAGCCGCACCGGTGGCGTCGGCTCCGCGGTGGCGCAGACGTTGCGCGACAACGGCGTGAGCACGCCGATGCGGGAATTCGGTATTCCACGGCGGTTCCTCGGGCACGGTTCACGGGCCGAGGTGCTCGCCGCGTGCGGCCTGACCGCGCAGGACATCTCCCGGGCCGTCGTCGAACTCGTCGCCGACCTGGACGCGGAACCGGACAAGGTGGAACTCGACGCCGAAGGGAGGACGTGGTGACCACAGTCGCCTTGGGCATGCCGAAGCCACGTGACGACAACGACCAGCCAGCGGTGTCCGTGGCCACGCGCCGCAAGTCCCGGCAGATCATGGTCGGCCCGGTCGCGGTCGGCGGTGACGCGCCGGTGTCGGTCCAGTCGATGACCACGACCCTGACCTCCGACATCAACGCCACCCTGCAGCAGATCGCCGAGCTGACCGCGTCGGGCTGCGAGATCGTGCGGGTCGCTGTGCCGTCCGCCGATGACGCGGAGGCGTTGCCGATCATCGCCCGCAAGTCCCAGATCCCGGTGATCGCCGACATCCACTTCCAGCCGAAGTACGTCTTCGCCGCGATCGACGCGGGCTGCGCGGCGGTCCGTGTGAACCCCGGCAACATCCGCAAGTTCGACGACCAGGTCGGCGCGATCGCCCGTGCGGCGGCTGATCGGGGAATCCCGATCCGGATCGGCGTGAACGCGGGCTCGCTCGACCCGCGCCTGCTGGAGAAACACGGCGGCGTCACCCCGGAGGCACTGGTCGAGTCCGCGCTGTGGGAGTGCTCGCTGTTCGAGGAGCACGGCTTCCAGGACATCAAGATCTCGGTCAAGCACAACGACCCCGTGGTGATGATCGAGGCGTACCGGCAGCTCGCGGCCCAGTGCGACTACGCGTTGCACCTCGGCGTGACCGAGGCGGGCCCGACCTTCCAGGGCACGATCAAGTCCGCGGTCGCGTTCGGCGCGCTGCTGGCCGAGGGCATCGGCGACACCATCCGGGTGTCGCTGTCCGCGCCGCCGGTGGAGGAGGTCAAGGTCGGCAACCAGATACTGGAGTCGCTCGGCCTGCGGCCACGCGGGCTGGACATCGTGTCCTGCCCGTCCTGCGGCCGTGCCCAGGTGGACGTGCACACGCTGGCCGAGCGGGTCAGCGCGGCCCTGGAGGGCTTCCCCGTCCCGCTGCGCGTGGCCGTGATGGGCTGTGTGGTCAACGGCCCCGGCGAGGCACGGGAAGCCGACCTCGGGGTGGCGTCCGGCAACGGCAAGGGCCAGATCTTCGTCAAGGGCAAGGTGATCAAGACCGTGCCCGAGTCGCAGATCGTGGAGACGCTGCTGGAGGAGGCCGCGCGCATCGCGGCCGAGATGGGCATCGACATCGAAGCCTGAAAACCCTCGTGAGTGTTTCAGGGTCCCGATGTGCTCTCTAAGGCGAGTTGACATCCGGCGGATACCGTCGGACGTGTCACTGCCCGGAGAGCCATCGGGAAGGGGAATCCCAGGTGCGCACCAAGACCACAGCGCCGGTGCCGTTGGTCGGCCGGGACGCCGAGTTGGCGGCGTTGGGCACACGGCTGCTCGACCAGGACGTCCGGCTGATCACCGTCACCGGCCAGGTCGGCGTCGGCAAGAGCAGACTGGTGGCCGCGCTGTTCAACCAGGTCCGCGACCAGTTCTCCGACGGCGGTGCGTACCTCGACGATCTGACGGACGCCGCCATCGACGGGCTGCGTGATCAGCATTTCCTGCTCGCGGTCGACGGCTGCGAGGACAAGACCGGCGACCTGGCACCGAAGCTGGCCTCGCTGGTCACGGCCTGTCCACGGGTGAGTGCGCTGGTGGCCAGCCCGGCCCGGCTCGGGGTGTACGGCGAGGCCGTGGTCCGGCTCGCCCCTCTGCAACTCCCGGACGCCGTGCGGCTGTTCGTCGAACGCACCCAGGCTGTCCGACCGGACTTCCGCCTCACCGAGGCCAACCGGTCCGCGGTGGCCGAACTCTGTGCACGCACCGATGGCGTTCCGCTGGCGATCGAACTGCTGGCGGCGGGGATGGAACTGTCCTCACCGCACCGGCTGCTCGCCGAGGTGGACCGTGACCTCGGTTGCCTGACCGGCACCGGCTCAGCCACGTTGTCTCGCCACCACAGCATGACCGCGGCGATCGAGTGGAGTCTGGCCCGGCTCGATCCCGACGAGCGCGACCTGCTCGCCCGGCTCGCGGTGTTCACCGGCCACTTCGACGTGCCCGCAGCCACCGCGGTCGGCCGCGCACCACGGCTGCTGGTCGGCCTGGTCGACAAGAACCTGTTGAGTACCACCGAATGCCAGGACGGCGACCTCATCTTCCGGATGTCCGGGCCCACTCGGCGATACCTCGTGCAGCGCCACGAACACCGGGCGGCCCGGCGATCGCACGCCGAGTACTTCCTGGGCATGGTCGACGAGGCCCCTCCGCTCGAGCTGCTCGAAGCCTGGCACCCGGACATCGAGGCCGCACGGACCTACCTGGACGAGTCCGGTGACCAGGCCGGGGTGACCCGGCTGGCCGATTCGCTCAAGCGCCGCCGCCGGGTGGACCATCCGCTGACCAACCGCGAGTTCGAGGTCGCTCAGCTGGTGGCGTGCGGGATGACCAACCGCGAGGTGGCACGCAAACTCGGCATCGCCGAGTGGACCGCGGTCAACCACATGCGCAAGATCATGCGCAAACTGGAGTGCTCCTCACGGGTCCAGGTGGCCAGTTGGCTGACCACGCTGGACCGGTGAGGAGCTGTACTCAGAACCCGATGTAGACGATGTTGACGGCCAGCACACAGACCACTGTTGTGCGGAACACCAGCACGCCACGGATGCGCGCCACCAGAGGAGCCTGCGGGTTGCGGACGAACCCGCCGTACTGCCGCAGCCGCAACACGATCGCGGGCAGCAGGGCGATCGGCAGCCACCACGGCACCCACCCGGCCAGCGTCGGCACCAGGATCACCAGGATGTTCGCGGCGGTCAGCAGGCCGAGGAAGATCACGTTGCCGTGCCGGGTCCCCGAGGTCAACACCGCGACCGTGCGCCGACCGGCGGACTTGTCCCCGTCGATGTCGTTGGTGTTGGAATACCCCGCGATCATCAGCTGGCCGAACCCGAACAGCAGGCCCTCGACGAGCACCAGCGCGGGCAGTTCACCGGTGGCCAGGCCGTAGGGGGCGATCAGGAACGCCGCCGCGGAGAACAACAGCACCAGCTCGCCCAGCCCGTAGTAGCTCAGCTTGAGGCCCCACGAGTACTGCACGCTCAGTGCCAGCAACAACCCGGTGACCACCAGGATCCACGCCTGCTGGTGGTCGGTGTGCAGGATCGCGGCGGTCCACCAGCCCGCGCCCCACACCAGGCTCAGGTAGCCGTAGCGCTGCGCCTGGGCCACGGTCAACTCGCCCGTGAGCAAAGGTTTGCGCTTGAGCGGTCGCAGCTGGGTCTTGTTCGCGTCCAGGTAGTTGGCGCGGTCGCTGCCGTCCTTGATCCCGGTCACGTCGTCGAGCGTCATCACGGCGAACAGCACACCGGCTTGGCCGAGTGCGAAGAACAGCAACGTGACCAGCGTTTCGCCGTCGGTCTTCAGCAACGGGGCGAGCGCGGTCCACGCGATGATCGGCGCCAGGTAGAAATCCAGCACGAACTGGAACTTCACCAGTCTGGCGTAACTTCGAATCGTTCGGAGAATCCCCGGTTTCGCGGTGATCTCGGAGGAGGCATCGGTACGCGCCGTCATGCTTTTCCCTTACGCGCGTCGGAAGTGGGCTCCGGTCACGGTAACAACGCACAGTGACAGCCCCATATAGCAACAATTCGTCATTGTGCCCGTGCCCGTGCGCGGGTCACGCTGCATGCGTGACCACTTCGACGAGCATGTGCCGTGTCTGCGGCGGTCCGGTCGAGGAGTTCCTCGACCTCGGCAGGCAGCCGCTGTCCGACGCGTTCCGCGACCCGGCCGAGACGCGGACCGAGTACTTCTACCGCCTCGCTGTGGGCCAGTGCGCGACCTGCACCATGGTGCAACTGGTCGAGGAGGTCCCGCGCGAGCGGATGTTCCACGAGGACTACCCGTACCACTCGTCCGGCTCGGCCGTGATGCGGGAGCACTTCCAGCGACTGGCAGGGCGTCTGCTGGACACCGAGCTGGGCGGCGACAACCCGTTCGTGGTCGAGATCGGCTGCAACGACGGGATCATGCTGCGCACGATCGGCAAGGCCGGGATCCGGCACCTCGGGGTGGAGCCGTCCGGTGGTGTCGCGGAAGTGGCCAGGGCCAACGGGGTGACCGTCCGCAACGACTTCTTCCAGGAGTCGACCGCGGTCGAGATCCGCCAGGAGCACGGGCACGCCGACGTGATCTACGCGGCCAACACCTTCTGTCACATCCCTTATGTGGACTCGATCTTCGCGGGCATCGACGCGTTGCTCGCGCCCACCGGCGTGTTCGTGTTCGAGGACCCGTACCTCGGCGACGTCGTGGCCAAGACCTCGTTCGACCAGATCTACGACGAGCACTTCTTCCTGTTCTCCGCGCGGTCGGTCGCCGCGATGGCCGGGCACTTCGGATTCGCGCTCGTCGACGTCGAGCGGCTCGACGTGCACGGCGGCGAGGTCCGCTACACCCTCGCCCGCGTCGGCGCACGGACACCGACGCCCGCGGTCGCGCGGTTGCTGGCCGAGGAGGAGGCCGCCGCCCTGGCGGACCTGACCACGTTGCGGCGTTTCGCGGGCAACGTGCACACCATTCGCGACGATCTGCGGACGCTGCTTCAGGATCTGCGCGCCAAGGGACACCGGGTCGTCGCCTACGGGGCCACCGCCAAGAGCGCCACTGTGGCCAACTTCTGCGGCATCGGACCGGATCTGGTCGAGTTCGTCTGCGACACCACACCGGCCAAGCAGGGTAGGCTGACGCCCGGGTCGCACATCCCGGTGCGGCCCGCGAGTGCGTTCGCCGACCCCTACCCGGACTACGCGTTGCTGTTCGCGTGGAACCATGCCGAGGAGATCATGGGCAAGGAGCAGGAGTACCAGGCGGCGGGCGGCCGGTGGATCCGTTACGTCCCGAAGGTAACCGTTGACTAGTTCTCCAGGCACTGACTCCGGGCTGCTCGCGCCGACATGGGCGGGCAGCCCGGCTGAGTCCGAGGTGACCGACGAGGCGTTCCTGCAGGCGATGCTGGACGTCGAAGCCGCGCTGGCGCGCACACAGGCCTCCCTCGGGCTGGTGCCGGACACGGCCGCGCGGGCGATCACAGCGGCCGCGCACGCGGACCGGCTGGACGTGGTCGCGCTGGCGCGGCAGGCGCGCGCGGCGGCCAACCCGGTGGTGGCGTTCGTCCCCGCCTTCACCACTGTCGTGTCCGAAGTGGATCCGGACGCGGCCGAGTACGTCCACAGGGGATCGACCAGCCAGGACATCCTCGACTCGGCGTTCATGCTCGTGTCCCGGCGGGTGCTCGGCCTCCTCGACGCGGACCTCGGGCACGTCGCGAACGCACTGGCCCGCCTGGCCGACGAGCACCGCGCGACCGTGCAGGCGGGCCGGACGCTCACCCAACACGCGGTGCCGGTCACCTTCGGGTTGAAGGCGGCGGGCTGGCTGCACCTGGCGCTGGACGCGATCGAGCGGGTCCGTGTGGTCGCGTCCCGGTTGCCCGCGCAGCTCGGTGGCGCGGCGGGAACCCTTGCAGCCTATGCGGAATACGCCGCGATCGACGGCGACGGCGTGGACGGCGCCGACCTGGTCGCCCCCTTCGCCGCCGAGCTCGGCCTTGCCGAGCCGGTCCTGCCGTGGCACGCGGCACGCACCCCGATCGCGGACCTCGGTGCGGTGCTGGCGTTCGTCACCGGTGCGCTCGGGAAGTTCGCGCTGGACGTGCAGACCCTGTCCCGCACCGAGATCGCCGAGGTCAGCGAACCGGCCGCGCCGGGAAGGGGAGCCTCCTCGGCGATGCCGCAGAAACGCAACCCGGTGCTGGCCACGCTGATCGTCACGGCCGCACGCCAGGTCCCCGCGCACGCGGCCATCCTGGCGCAGTCGATGCTGTCGGAGGACGAACGAGCCGGTGGCGCGTGGCACGCCGAGTGGCAGCCGCTGCGTGAGGCGCTGCGCCTCGCGGGCGGCGCGGCCCACCTCGCCGTCGAACTCGCCGAAGGTCTGCAGGTGTATCCGGAACGGATGCTGGAGAACGTCAACCTGACCCGTGGCGAGATCGTCGCCGAACGCCTGAACGTCGCGCTGGCACCGGCATTGGGCAAGGCCGCCGCGAAGAAGATACTGGCCGGGGCGTCCCGGGAGGCCGCCGAGACCGGCAAGCCGTTGGCTGAGGTGCTGGCTGGTCGCAGCGAACTGTCCGGGCTGACCGACCGGTTGGCCGGGCTGCTCGACCCGGCAGGCTATGTCGGCGCCGCCACAGCGCTGGTGGACCGTGTCCTGGCCCGCGCCGAGGAGATGGGCGTCACGGCGTCGTAGCTCCCAGTTCCTGGGCTATGGCCATCACGTACTGGCCATAGCCCGACTTCGCCTGCTGCTCGCCCAGCGCGAAACAGGCGTCCGGGTCGATGAAACCCATGCGCAGCGCGACTTCCTCGACACACGCGATCCGGACGCCCTGCCGGTGCTCCAGGGTCTGCACGTACTGCCCGGCCAGCAGCAGGGACTCCGGCGTGCCGGTGTCCAGCCAGGCGAAGCCGCGGCCGAGATCGACGAGCCTGGCCTTGCCACGCTCGAGGTAGATCCGGTTGACGTCACTGATCTCCAGCTCACCGCGCGCGGACGGGTGCAGGTTCTTGGCGATGTCGACGACGTCGTTGTCGTAGAAGTACAGGCCGGTGATGGCCCGGTTGGACCTCGGCTGCGCCGGTTTCTCCGCAATGGACACCAGGCGTCCGCTCGCGTCGGTCTCGCCGACGCCGTACCGCTCGGGATCGTGCACCGGATATCCGAAAAGGACACATCCGTCCAGGTCGCGGATACCGTCCGCGAGCACGTCGGAGAACCGCGGGCCGTGGAAGATGTTGTCCCCGAGGACAAGCGCCACCGAGTCGGTGCCGATGTGGTCGGCGCCGATGAGGAACGCCTCGGGCAGGCCGTTGGGCTGGCGCTGCACCGCGTAGTCCAGCCGCAGTCCGAGCTCCGAGCCGTCGCCGAGCAGCCGCTCGAACTGCGGCAGATCCCGCTCGGTCGAGATGACCAGGATCTCCCGGATGCCCGCCAGCATCAGCACGGACAGCGGATAGTAGATCATCGGCTTGTCGTTGACCGGCAGCAGCTGTTTGGACACCGCGACCGTGATCGGGTGAAGCCGGGTGCCGGATCCTCCGGCGAGGATGATCCCTTTCATTGCCGCCAATCTACGGATCCGCTGTCAAGCCCCACACGAGATCCGGTCGTGTGGCGAGCGCGATGCCCATGATCGGTTTTTCCGTGGAACGCCACCCCGGTCCGTGCTACGTTACTCCGAATGCCCACCTACGAAGAGATCACTCGCCACCACGACGTCGACCCCGACGAGAACCCCTGGGTCAACGGACCACCACCACCGGAGACGGTCCAGATCGTGCCGTACAACCCGGAGTGGCCCCGCCGCTACGAGAAGCTGGCAGCGGACATCCGCGCCGCACTGGGCGACACCGTCCTCGACATCGAACACATGGGTTCCACGTCTGTCGAAGGGCTCGCGGCCAAGGACGTCATCGACATCCATCTCACGGTCGCCGACTCCCGTGACGAGGTTCGCTACGTCCCTCAGCTGGTACCCCTCGGTTACCAGCTCACGGTCCGTGAGCCGTCCTTTCACGAGCACCGGTGCCTGAGGCTCGCCGAACCGCGCGTCAACCTGCACGTGTACGGCCCGGACAGCCCGGAAACCATCCGTGTCCGGATGTTCCGGGACTGGCTGCGGACCCATCCTGAGGACCGCGCGCTCTACGAGGACGCGAAACGCGCGGCGATCCCAGGCGGCGGCCGCGTGATGGATTACAACGCGCGCAAGCAGAACGTGATCCGCGAGATCTACGACCGGCTGTTCCGGGCGGCAGGGATGCTGTAGCCGCCGTCAGCCTGCCGGTGCTGGTACCAGGTCGAGAACCTCGCCCGGTGCCAGCACCCTGGTGGCCACGCCCAACCGGTTCGCCTCCGCCACAAAGGTTCCGGCCGGATCGTCGACCTGTTCGTACACGCCCTCCGCGTTGATCGCGTCGTAGTGGATCGGCACGGCCAGCCGGGTGGTGAGGATGTTCGCGGCCACGGCGGCCTGCTGCGGGTTCATGTCGGCGGGCAGGGGACTGGCGGGCTTGCGGTGCGGGAACGTGCACACAGCGCCGTTGGTCGGCAGGAAGACCGCGTCGAACGGACCGCAGCGCATCGCGATGTGCCACCAGAAGCCGTGGAACAAGGTGTCACCACCATGGAAGATCCGCACACCGTCGGCTTCGAGCACCCATGACACCTGCGGGTCGCCGAAGCCGTCGACGGCGGGCACGGCGGTGGCCCGGAACGGGCCGCGGTCCACCGACTCCCATGGCTCGACCACCAGCCCGACCAGGTTCCGCTCGGCCAGTCCAGCCTCGGCGACCGCGGTGAAGGCGACTTCCAATGCGGTCCCCGTCATCGGGGCGGGCCTGAGGAACAGGCCGCCGCCTGCCAGCGCCGTGGCGAGCGTGGCGGCGTCGGTGTGGTCGGTGTGCAGGTGGGTGACCATGGCCAAGTCCACCGGGCCCTCCGGCGTGAGCAGGGGAGTCAGCGGGGGACCGACGTACTTGTCGATCCCGGCCATGTCGGTCACCGCGTCGATGACCGCCCGGTGGCCGTCCGCCTCGATCTCCAGTCCTGCCCAGCCCAGACTGCGAATCCGCATCGGATGTGTTCCCTTCGTCGTGATCTGCCGACAACGACGACGATAGCGAACGATCGTTCGTAAGGTAAATAGGCTAGACTGGCCGACGTGAGCCCACGCCGATCCGCCGACGACACCATGGCCACCCGCGAGAAGATCATCGACAGGGCTCGCCTGCTCGCGGCCAACGAAGGCCTTGAGGGCATCACCATCGGCAGGCTCGCGGACGACCTCGGCATGAGCAAAGCGGGCGTGATCGGCCCCTTCGGCTCCAAGGAAGCGCTGCAACTGGAGACGTTGGACGCCGCCGTCACCCTGTTCCGACACGAGGTGATCGACCGTGTCGCGGAAACGCGACCAGGGCTCGAACGTCTACTGCGGCTCTGCGAAGCCTGGCTGGACTACCTGGCCAACGGCCGAGTCTCACCCGGTGGCTGCTTCCTGACCGCCGCGTCCAGCGAGTTCGACGGCAGACCGGGCCCAGTGCACGACAAGGTGGCCGAATTCAGCGCCCGTTGGCAGGCCTTCCTCAGAGCCGAAGCCCGAGCCGCGGTGGCCGCCGGAGACCTGCCAGCGGACACCGACTGCGCCCAGACAGCGTTCGAGCTCAACGCCATAGCCCTCGGCACGAACCAGCAAATCCAACTGCACCAGGACCCGAAGGCCCGCGAACGAGCCTGGCACGCGATGCGCCGAATCTGCGGCCAGACTCCCTCACGGTAGAACCGCGCCACGACTGAGCTGTGCCGGGCCGACCGGGCCAGCGTGCTTCACCGTGTGCAGGACCGGAGAAGTCTCAATACTGGTGATGGCAGGCAGCGCCAACCTGTTCACGAGATAGTCGTGCAAAGCCTGGGGGCTGGCACACAACGCGGTCGCCAGCAGGTTGGTCGGCCCGGTCGTGGCAGCGACAACCGCGAGCTCCTCATGCTCGGCCAAGATCCGCCCGATGCGGTCGACCTGAGCGGGAGGCATCGACATCCACAACATCGCCTTGGTCCGTTCACCGGGAAGGGCGACCGTGAGGTCGACGTCGAAGAACAGCGTCCCGTTCGCCCGCAGCTCAGTCAGACGCCGCGAAACCGTGGACTGCGACCACCCAGTCGCCTCGGCAAGCGCGGCATAGCCCGCCCGGCCGTCATGGAGCAACGCGCTCAAAAGACGGTGTTCACCAGCATCCAGTTCCGACGGCGACCCGGTCGGCGGCGAAGGAGTGAGCGCTGCGATCTGATCCGAGCCAAGCGCGCTGGTGCGCCCGTGCCACGTGGTCGGGCCACCGAGATACATGTGCAGCATGCAGTGCGCGGACACAGCGGTGATGCTCGCGGTACGCGGGATGTCGCGGAGCAGCAACGCATGCGCCTGGTCCGCTCCGGGCAACGCGCGAACGATCGCGGAGATCTCCGTACCACCGGATGTCAACTGCACCCACGACGTGTCCGCTCGCCTGGCCAGCGCGTGCGCGATGTCCTGCGCACTGGCAGCACCGGCGGTGAGCCGCACAATCCACTGCTGGTGCCCGTCGAGATTGGGAGCGGGCAGACCGACCACACGTAACCCGACCTCGGCCCGCATCCGCTGATAGCGACGAATGACGGTCTGCGCCGAGATACCGAGCACGTCAGCGAGTCGGCTGAACGGCACCCGCCCATCGAGATGCAGAGCGTGAACCAGAGAACGATCCAGCTCATCAAGCATGGCTGATTCTCCCATGAGGCAGCCGAGCGCGGCAATTCCTTGCATCAGCGCCCGTGTGAGTGGAGTTTTCCACCTCCCGCCGCAGAGACTGCGCCGAAGAACATCAACAGGGGAGAAAACGGATGAACTACCGGTGGCGCTGGACCGGCCTGGCCGCAGTGCTGGTCGCGGAAGCGATGAACCTGCTGGACAGCACGGTCGTGCAGGTGGCGGCCCCTGTCATCCACCGCGAACTGGGCGGATCAACCGCTCAGGTGCAGTGGTACACGGCCGCGTACACACTGCCCTTCGCGGTACTGCTGATAACGGGCGGAAGGGTGGGTGACATCGCAGGCAGGCGAAGAACCTTCCAGTGGGGAGTAGCAGCCTTCGCGGTGACCTCGGCGGTGTGCGCGGGAGCGACAGAGCCCTGGCTCCTGATCCTCGCCCGCGCACTACAAGGAGTTGCGGCGGCACTGGTCATCCCGCAAACCTTCGGCCTGATCAAAGCAATGTTCAGAGGAGAGGAACTGGGCAGGGCACTGGGAACCATCGGCCCAGTGATGGGCCTGGCAGCGGTGTGCGGCCCAGTGATCGGCGGAATACTCACGGAAGGGACGTCGTGGCGAGCGGTGTTCCTGATCAACCTCCCCCTGTCGGCAGCGGTGCTCGCAATCAGCCCCCTGATCCAAGAAGACCGCGCACCGAAACGCCCCAAGCTGGACCTGGCCGGAACAGCGTTGGCAGCACTGGGAACCGGCCTCGTGGTGTACCCACTGATAGAGACCAACAAGGACGGATGGCCAGTACCCCCATGGCTGGTGATCACAGCAGGAGTAGTCATTTTGCTGCTGTTCGCAACACAACAACGACGCGGCGGATCGCTCATCGAGTCCAGCCTGTTCACCGACCGCCGTTTCCCAGCGGCACTGATCACGTCGACCTTGTTCTTCGCGGCACTCACCGGACTGATGCTGGTGCTGGTGCTGCACATGCAACGGGACCAAGGCCTCGGCGCCCGCGCGGCCGGATTGACGATGGCGCCATGGTCAATCGCCATGGGACTCGCTTCCTGGGCGGCAGGCGCCCACCTGGTGCCCCGCTACGGAAACCGGCCAATGTTCGCAGGAGCGGCCCTACTGCTAACAGGAGTACTCCTCCTCAACCTCCCGCAGCCGACAACCCTGATCGCACTGGCCATCGGCGGATGCGGAGCAGGACTCTTCGCAACCTCGTTCTTCACACTGGCGCTGAAGGACATCAGCCCGCAAGAAGCAGGCTCGGCAGCAGGACTTCTGAACGCGGTTCAACAACTGGGCGGAACCCTCGGAGTCGCCGTGCTGGGAAGCGTCTTCCTCAACGGGGGCTTCCTTGCAGCGCAATGGGTGGCAGCGGGCGTACTGGTGCCCGCCACAGCGGCCGCAGCACTGATGATCCACAAGCGAATACCTGCACGCGTGCGCGCCGTGAAATGTTGACGCAATGTCGAGATGACATGGTTGGTTTGTATCAACCAATGACAGGAAAGGCGACTATGGACGCGCGACAACTTGCTTTCCTTGATGATGTCGAGACCGATTTGACCGCGTCAAAGCCCAGTTCGAAGGCGGCCGTCAGGCGGATCGGTGTCGCTGGTTCCGTGGCGGCAGCGGGGGCGGCGTTCTTCGCGCTGACCGCTGCTCCGGCGAGCGCTGCTCCGGCGGACACTGGTTCGGTCACGGTTGGTACTCAGTCCACCGGTGACGTAGGAGTACTGGAAACCTGCTTCCAGCCCAACCGTGTGGCGGCCAACCACCTGAAGCGCTGTGGGAATCCACTGGCGTCGGTGTCTTTCACCTACATCCGCACCGGCACGTGCGGCCCCGGCGGTAACGGGACCTTCTACGAATTCAATCGCTGGTACAGCAGCTCGTGTGGCAGCGCTGACATCGGCCCAGCCCGGACGCCCTGCTTCTGACTCCTGAGAGTACTGCGCGCTGTCCGGACAGCGCGCAGTGCCGGAGCCGCACCATCAAGGAAAGGTGATCGTGGCCGCCAGTGTCCTCATCAGACTGCCCCAATCCCTGGGTACGCCGACTCTTCCCGCCACTGCAGGCCCTGGAGCTCGGGAAGAATCCGGTGTCTCTCCCGATCACCGTCGTGGTGCTGGCTCGGGACGAGGAGCGCTGTATAGCTCGTTGTCTGGACAGCGTGACAGGCCGGGGTTTCGACCGCGTCCTCGTGGTCGACTCCGGATCCGTCGATCGGACCATGAACATCGTCGACGACTACCGGCGGCACGGCGTCGAGTCGGTCCGGGTGCCGTGGCCGGGCTCGTTCGCCGAGCTGCGCAACCACGCGATCGACCTGGTGGAGACTGGCTGGATCGTCTTCCTGGACGCCGACGAATGGCTCGAGGAACAGTCCGCCGACCAGCTCGGTCCGTGCCTGGCGTCGCTGTCCGCTGTCCAACGCCCGGAGCGGCTGGCATTCGCACCGATGATCCATCACCCTGACTCCAGCTTGAATGTCATCGACCTGCCGCGTGTTTTCCTGGCGGACAGTGGAATCCGCTATCGCGGTGCGCTGCACGAGTATCCGGTGCTGCCGGGGACGAACCAACCACCGGACCTGGTCGGGCTGGACATCTGGTTCCAGCACGACGGCTACCTCCCGGAGGTCGCCATCGCCAAGAACAAGATGGACCGCAACCTCGCGCTGCTGCGCACCGCCCGCGACGACGACCCGGACAACCCGCGATGGCTGTACTACGTAGTCAAAGACGGCTTGCCGACCCTGAGCCACACACAACTCATCGACATCTGCACCGAACTGCGGGTGTTCGCCGAGCGCGACATGCCCACCGGCGACCGACGTACCGCCCGCGAGTACTACCGCCTCGCGCTGTGCGAGGCGTGCCAGGGACTCGCGGTCGTCGGTGACTGGGACACCGTCCGCCGCTACAGCGACGAAATGGGCGGCCCGGACGCTCACTACTACCACGCGATGGCCGAACTGATCACGGATGCGCCCGATGAACGCGACCTGCTGGACACAATTCGACTGCGCCGCGATGAGAAGTGGGTGTCCACCAGCAACCTCTGCACCTCCGGCCGACACTTGGACGCGCTGATCGTCAGCCTGCTGGCTCGGTTCCGCGGCGCATCCGCCGCCGAACGCTACCGCGAACTCTGCCTACCATGGTCCGACGTGTTCTTCGCGGAATCGGCGATGCGAACGTACTTGTGGGAGCCGTACGCGGGTTCCGCCGCAAGGCGATCGTGAGCGAACGGACCGGCGCCGCACCGGGCGAGTGGCCGGTGCGGCGCCGGTGTGCGCCCGCGTTCTCTCCCTGCTTCCAATGTGAACCCGGACGCGATCCCGCCGGATCCGGTCCGGTCTTCCATCGTCGGAGAAGACCGGACCAGGGTGGGTCGGCGGGCGACTAGACGGTCACACTCCAACTGTCGAGCATCCCGGTGTCACCGGGCCCGTAGTCGTACATCGCCAGCTGCCACCGTCCCGTAGCTGATCCCATGACGCCGGGCACGGTGAACGTGGCGGCGCCGTTCCATGGTGTGCACACGTTGCCACCGGCGTTCTTCACCGGATAGATCTGACCGGACGGGGCGACCAGGGAGATACCGATGTCCTCGGCGCAGGTGTGCTGCACCGTGACGTTCACGGTGACGGGGTTAGCCGCCGCACCATCGGCAGTCGACGTCACCGGACTGAAGATCTGCTGCTGGTCCATGATCGGGAAGTCGGCATCGTTGGTGAAAGTCCGCTCGTTGCCCGGACCGCCGCTTTGGACAGTCAGGGAGAACGTCGCCGTGCGGACCACGGTTCCACTGGCGGTGATGGTCACGGTGTACGCCCCTGCGGCAGTGCCCGCTGTCGTGGTGACGGTCAGCGTGGACGAACCACCCGTTGTCACCGATGTCGGGCTCAGGCTCGCTGTCGGCCCACCAGGCGACACGTTCGCAGTCAACGAGAGCGTCTGCGAGTTGCCGCTGACGAGCGCCGAGCTGACCGTGGCAGACGTCGCCTGGCCCGCGCTGACCGTGGCACTCGACGGGTTGACCGAGATCGAGAAGTCACTGCCGCCGGTTCCCTGCACGGTGAGCGTGTAGGTCGCCGTACGGGTGACGGACTTCCCGGTTCCGGTGATCGTGATCGTGTAGTTCCCCGCCGGTGTTCTCGATCCCGTCGAGATGCTCATCGTGGCCGCGTTGCCCGCGTTGACCGACGCCGGGGCGAACGTCACCAACGGACCACTGGGCGAGACAGTCGAGGTCAGGTCGATCACCTGACTGTTGCCCTTGATCACCGAGGTGTTGATGCTGGCCGCAGTGGACTGTCCCGGTTGGACCGACCCGGACGACGGGTTCGGGCCGAGGGTGAAGTCGTCGCCTGGTGCGGGGCTGCTGCCGACGGCGACCTTCCACACCGCCCACGCGATCGCGTCCGAGCTGCGGTCCAGTGCGGTGGTGTCGATGTTGGCCGGGTAGCTGTCACACGCCTGGTGGTAGCACCGGTCGAACGCCTGGCCCGAAGTGCCGCCCCACTTCTGGGCCTGCGCCGCGGACTTGGTCGCCGACGCGCCGGTGGACAGGAACGACGTGGTGATGCCCGCGTTGCGGAACGACCCGTCGTCGCTGCAGCACTCGCTCATCTCCTCGGTTCCGACGTTGATGGAATCGAAGTACCCCTTCAGGTTCGCCGACAACGGCGAATTGACACCGTAGAGGAAGTAGCCCGGGTTCGGCGAGCCGACCATGTCGAAGTTGAAGTATCCCTTGATCTTCGATCGTTCTGCCGCGGGCAGTTGGCCCACGTAGAACTTCGAGCCGTTGAGACCTTGCTCCTCGTCGGTCCACCACGCGAACCGGACATGGTTGAGCATCGTCGGGTTGGTCTGGGCCAGCTTCAGCGCCACTTCGAGCTGGGCGGCGGAACCCGTGCCGTTGTCGTTGATTCCCGGCCCTGCCGCGACACTGTCGAGGTGGGCACCGAACATGTACACGTTGTCCGCGCTGCCACCCGGCCAGTCGGCGACCAGGTTCGGGCCAGCACCCGAGGAACAGCCGGATGTGCAGTTCTGCCGGGACACCGAGAAACCGGCGCTCTGCAGCTTCTGCTCGATGTAGGACACCGAAGCGGTGTAACCGGCGCTGGTAGCCCGGCGGGTACCGCCGTTGTTGGTCGCGATCGTCTGCAGTTGCTGCAGATGGGCCTTGACGTTGTCCACGCTGATGTCAGGTGGTGCGCCCGGTCCAGGCCCGCCGGGACCGACAGTCAGGTTGTAACTCGTTGTTCGGGTAACACTTCCCGCGCCGGTGACGGTCACGGTGAACGAACCGCTCGTGGCGGTGTTGGTGGCCGAGATCGTCATCGTCGACGTGTTGCCCGACTGGATCTGCTGCGGGTTGAGGCTGACGCTGACACCTGGGTTGGACGGCGAGACGGTCGCGGACAGGTTCACGTTCTGCGCGCTACCGCCGGTGACCGTCGTGTTGACGGTCGCCTGTACCGACGAACCGGGCTGAACCGAGCCCGCGCCTGGCGACACGGACATCGAGAAGTCGTTGCCGGTGCTGGTGCACGTCGGTTCGCCGGACTGAGCGGCGAGACTGACCGCGTCCCACGCGTCCTTGACCTTCTTGTACAGGCCGCACGAGGAGTCGAGGTTCTTCGCCGCGGTCAGCGTCAGGACCCGGTATCGGGCGTAGTCGGAGTTGGACGTCTTCTGCAGCATCGCGTTGTAGAAGATCCTGCCCGCTTCCTGGATGCCGATCCCGGTCAGCGTGCTGCCGTTGCAGGACGCGCTGGACGGCTTGCCGCCGCCGGGGTTCGTGCCCTCCGCGAGCAGGTAGAACCAGTGGTTGCCGACGCCCGCGGCGGTGTGGGTCGGCATGCTGGGCACCGAGCTGGAGTAGCAGTCCGGGTGACCGGAGATGGTCGAGGGCTTGTACATGTTGCGGATCGGCCCGTTGCCCTGCAGGTTGGCCAACTCGCCGACGGTGTAGTCCGGTGTGTCCGCGGGGTTGTTCATGTAGTGCTCGGTCAGCGCCCCCCAGACGTCCGCGACGAACTCGCCGGTGGACTGCCCGGAGAAGCCACCACCCGTCTTGGTGTCCAGGCCGTGCCCGAACTCGTGCGCGACCACGTCCGCCGCGGTGATCCACTGCCTTGCCGAGTTCCAGCCGAAGACCGCCCCATCGGGGTTGTTCTGGTGTCCCCAGTACGCGTTGACCTCGTTCAGGCCTACGATCGCGTCCGCCCAGTTGCCCTGACCGTCGAGGCCGTTGCGGCCGTACCAGTTCTTCAGCAGGTCCCACTCGCCCGCGCCGATGTACATCACGTCGACGCACCCGGATTCCTTGTCGGTCTTGGAACCGTTGCCCCACGTGTCGTCCGGCCCGGAGAAGACCTGGCGGGTGCTGAAGTCGGCGCACTCGAGCCTCGGCCGGGCCGGGTCGCGCATGGTGTACTGGCCGCCCTGCTGGGTCGTGCCGATGGTGACGTTGCTGCCGCTCCACGCACCGTTGCCGGTGCCCGCGACGACGGTCTCCAGCTTGTCGAACAGCTCACCGGTGATGGCGTCGATGTATACGTTCTTGCGGCTGGGCGTCTTGCCGTCGAGGCCGGACACGGTGGATTCCCACGCGAGCCGGGGCTTCCCGTACGCGTGCACGACGAGACGAGGGTCTTGTTGCTTCGCTTCGGGTTTGCTGAGCGCGCCGCGTGCTGTCCGCGCGGCGGCGGCCTTGTCCACCTTCGGGGTGACACCTACGTTGATTCGCTGGCTCTGCGCGACGGACAGGCCGCGCACGTTGCCCTTGGTGTCGGTGGTGACGACGAAGTCGCCGCCGACAACCGGCAACCCGCGGTGCGTCCGGTGGTATGTGATGTACTGCAGGCCCCACGGCGTGCTGGTTTCCTGTGTCCGCGTGTACTTCTCCCCATCGCCGGGGTGCAGTTCCGCGACACGGCCTGCTACCAGCCGTTCGGCGGATGCCACGGCGGCGGACAGTGGATTGGCCGCCGGTGGCTGTGGTTTCTGCTGTGCGGCCGTCGCGCCCGCGGCCGCCACCATGCTGGCCACCAACGCGATCACCAGCGTGATCATGCGGCCGACTAAGCGGATTCTTCTTCTTCGTTTCACGGTTCGATGCCCTCCATCTTCGCAGGGGTTAGCCACCCAGGGCATAGGGCGACGTACGCGGCAAAGGGCGGCGCAAGGCAGGGAGCACATACCGGTTGCCACGCCAGGTGGAGCAAGATTGGCATCCGGTCGGCCGTTGAGATCAGCTCGCAGTTGGGCATAGCCTTCAAGCTATGGAGGTTGAACTGCGCCACCTGCGTGTGCTCAGCCAGCTTGCCAAGGCGGGCAGCATCACGCGGACCGCTGCTGGACTGGGGGTTTCACAGCCGACGCTCAGCGCACAGCTCAACCGGATCGAACAGGCCTTCGGCGGGCCGTTGTTCGACCGTGGCCCCGACGGGATATCCCCGACCGCGCTGGGCAGGCACGTGCTGGCACGGGCACGCGGCATCCTGTCCGAAATGGATGACTTGCTGGTGTCAGTGCGCGGTGGTGGCACGACGGCAGGTATCCGGCTCGGCACCCATCCGACGATCCTGGTGGGGGAGTGGTTGCGCAGCCTGCAAACCGCGCTGCCCGACCGCACGATCAACACCACGTTGAACTACTCGGGCGCGGTGCTGAACCAGTTGCTCGCCAACGACCACGTGGACGTGGTGTTCATGGGCCGGGTCAGCGATCACCACGCCCCGCCGTGTCCTCCCGGCACGTCCGAACGTGTCATCACCGTCGAACCGTGCGGCGTCGCCCTGCCGAGCAGCCACGAACTCGCCAGTCGGACCCAGGTCGGCCTTGGCGAACTCGCGGGCGAGACATGGATACCGCCCCAGGGCGGCGACGACGGCGGAACGGCCATGCTGCGCAACGCCTGCGAGGCGGCCGGGTATACCCCGCAGTTTCGGTACCACGACGTGGAAACCAACAGCATGGCCGGGTTCGTGTCGGCCGGTCTGGCGATCGCGCTCGCGTCCCCGACGTGGCGACCTGTCGACGGCGTGACGGTCGTCGCGCTCGCGGACCACGTGATCGATTGCCACCGTGTCCTGCGGTGGCGCACGTTCAGCGTGAACCGCGAGGAGATCGACATCCTGCACCGCAGCCACCACGACCTGTACTGGCCGCTCGTGCAGCGCCACATAGCCACACTGCGATGGCTGTCCTGCAATCCGGACGCCCGCCCACGCCTGAACCGTTGCGAATTGGGTGTGTATGAGTGAGCACGCCTTGTTCGCTGTCCGCCGTTGCCGGTGGCACGGCGCGTGCAATCGCTGCTCAAGGCGCTCATCGGTGATGACCGCCCCGAGGGGTGCGACTACCGGAATCGCAACGTGATCGAACGCCGCTACTGCCACATCAAGCAATGAGTCCCGGCTCGCCATCGGAGCTGATCGGCCGGCTCGGTAGCATGCAACACATGGCGATCAAACTTGAGAACGTCGGCATCACCGTTCGCGACCTCGAAGCAGCGATCTCTTTTTTCACAGACCTCGGTCTCACGGTCGTCGGCCGTGACACGGTCAGTGGTGAGTGGACCGACACTGCCGTCGGCCTTGATGGCAACCACGCCAACATCGCGATGCTCCAGACGCCAGACGGTCACGGTCGCCTTGAGCTCTTCGAGTACATCCACCCCAAAGCGATCGAGTCGAAGCCCACTCGTCCCAACGAGATTGGCATGCACCGCGTCGCCTTCTCAGTCGACGACATCGACAAAGCTCTTGAGATAGCCGCGAAACACGGATGCCGTCCGCTTCGCGGCGTGGCCACCTATGAGGACATCTACAAGCTCACGTACGTCCGCGGTCCCAGCGGCATCATCGTGATGCTCGCCGAGGAGCTGAAGAAGAACTGAGGTCCGATCGGCCCAAATTAGGATGTGAGCTGATCCAGGCGACCTGACAACTCTCCGAAACCGGGTAAACGGGTGGAAAACGGCCACGCAGTGTCGTTACGATGATCTTCGTGTTCGGAACAGCACTTCGTGAGTGGCAGTCCCTGCTCGTCCGGCGCCAGCCCGGCGGATGGGAACCGGTCACCAGCGGCGAGTCCGGGGCCGTCGTCTTCCGTGGTGCCGACGGTTCGCGTTACGCCAAGTGCGTCCCGGCCGCGCACCGGGATCTCCTCTCGCAGGAACGCGATCGCGTCGACTGGCTGGCCACCAGCGGCATTCCGGGCCCCAGAGTGCTCGACTGGATCACCGACACGGACGGCGCGTGCCTGGTGACCAGCACGGTGCGCGGCGTGCCTGCCGACGGCGTGTCCGCCGAGGAGCTCCGCACGGCCTGGCCGTCCATCGCCGAAGCCGTGCGGGCTCTGCACGCGCTCCCAGTGCGGGAGTGCCCATTCCCGCGAGACCTGACACGGATGTTCGCCCTCGCCCAGGACGTGGTCGCGCGTGGCGCGGTCAATCCGGAGTTCCTGCCGGAGCAGCAGCAGGACACGCCGCCGGGCGAACAGCTCGCGCGGCTGGCCGGTCAGCTCGACCAGCGGCTCGGCCAGGAACCCGCCGACACAGTGGTCTGTCACGGCGACCTGTGCCTGCCCAACATCATCCTCGACCCGGATACGTTCGCCTTCGCGGGCTTCATCGACCTTGGCCGTCTCGGCACGGCCGACCGGTACGCGGACATCTGCCTGCTGCTGGCCAATTCACGGGAAACCTGGGACGACGAGGAGCAGGCACTGGCGGCCGACGTGGCGTTCGCCCGTGACTACGGCATCACACTGGACGCCGACCGGCAGCGGTTCTACCTGCACCTCGATCCCCTCACGTGGGGATGAGCCCGTGCTGCCTACGCGATGCCCGCCGCGATGAGCTGGTGCCAGATCTCGCCCTGGTCGACGACTGCGACCTCCAGTTTCTCGGCCTTGGTGAGCTTGCTCGCGCCGACGTCCGCGCCCGTGATCAGCATGTCGGTGCTGGCGGACACCGAGGACGCGGCCGTGGCGCCCGCTTTCTCGCACAACCGCTGGAAAGTGGGACGCGAGACCTTCTCGCCGGTGCGCGGATCGCTGATCGTGCCGGTGATCACGACCGTCTTACCGGCCAACGGCGCGTCGGACGCGACGACAGGCGGGAGGTCCTCGTCGCGTACGTCCAGCGAGACGCCGTACTCGCGCAGGCGTTCCAGTTCGGGCCGTAACCGGGCGAGGTGCGCTGTCAGCGAGGCCGCGACCTTGGGCCCGATGTCCTCCACGGCGACGAGCTTCTCCTCGCCCGCGTCGGCGACCTCCTCCAACGAGCCGAAGCCCGCGCGGCACATGCGGGTGGCGGTGCCTTCGGACGCCATCGGGATGGCCAGCCCGATCAGCGCCCGGCGCAGGCCCACGGCGCGGCTGGCGTCGATCGACTCGATCATGCGCGTGGCCGAGACCTCGCCGATCCGGTCGAACTCCAGCAGCGTGTCCTTGGTCAGGCGGTAGAAGTCCGACGGGTTCTCCAGGTGCCCGGCCTCGGCGAGCCGTTCGATCCACATCGGACCGATCGCCTCGATGTCCGCCGCGGCCCGCGAGGCCCAGTGGACCAGCCGCCGCACGGTCTGTGCGGGACAGGAGACGTTCGTGCAGAACAGTTCCCGGCTGTTGCCCTGCTCGGTCAGCGGCTGCCCGCACGACGGACAGGTGGCGGGCGGGACGATGTCACGTTCGGCGCCGGTGCGTTTCGAGGCGTCGAGCACACCCGCGACGAACGGGATCACGTCGCCCGCACGGCGGACCAGCACGGTGTCACCGATCTTGATGCCGCGGGCGCGGATGACCTCCTGGTTGGCCAGTGTCGCGCGGGTGACCGTGGTTCCACCGACGAACACCGGTTCCAACTGGGCGACCGGGGCGATCTTGCCGGTCTTGCCGACGTCCCAGAGCACGTCGGACAGGATCGTGGTCTTCTCCTCGGCGGCGAACTTGTAGGCCAGCGCGCCACGCGGCGAACTCGACCTCGTTCCGGCGGCGGCGAAGGCATCGCGGTTGGCCAACCGCAGCACGGCGCCGTCCAGGTCGTAGTCGAGCTCGTTGCGTTGCTGCTCAACCTCCTCGATCACCGCCTGCGCAGCCGGGGCGTCGGCACAGTGGCGCATGTCGGCCGCGGTGAACCCGAGCGTGCGCAATCCCTCGGCCAGGTCCGCCGCCGCGGCCTCGGCGGCGGTGTCCAGATCGAAGGCGAAGAACTGCAGGCGTCTCTCCGCGACCGTGGCCGGGTCCTTCGCGCGCAGTGTGCCAGCGGCGGCGCCACGGGGGTTGATCAACGGCTTGTCGGGATGCGCGGTGTTGTAGGCGGCGAAGGTCGATCGCAGCATCACCGCCTCGCCCCGCACCTCGACCCGGCCAGGCGCGGGGATACGCACCGGCACGCCGTCGATCAACGCGCGCGTCAGGATGGTCACGTCGTCGCCCGTCGTGCCGTCGCCACGAGTGATCGCCCTGGCCAGGCGCCCGTCCTCGTAGACAAGGGCCAGCGACAACCCGTCGAGCTTCGGCATGACCACGACAGGCTGGCCGGGGAAACGGTCGAAGAACGCCACGACCTGCTCGGGACGCGTGGCCTTCTCCAGCGAGAGCATCGGCCGCGAATGGCGGATCGGCGCGTGCAGCACCGTGGGCGCACCCACCTGCTCCAGCGGGTTCGGATCGGGCGCCAGCCGCGGGTTGGCCTCGATCAGCGTCCGCAGCTCATCCTCGACCGCGTCGTACTCGGCGTCCGCCACCAACGGCGAACCCCGGTAGTACGCGTCCCGCAGCACCATGACCTGGTCGGCGAGTTCCTGAATCCGTTCACCATCGCTCACAGCGGACAAGCTACCTGCGCCCACCGACAGTTTCGCGCCTCCGGGGCCCTCGTGCCGTGCACTTTCGATGGACTGCCTCAGGTCTGGCCAGTGCGAAGAACTTCGTCGATCTTCCGGTTCAGCTCTCGCACGCAGGGCGTCCCGCTGTGCGCCTTGCCCCGATCTCGAAGCTGTTTCAGTGCTTCGACCACTCTGTTCGAGCGAACGTGTCCCATGGATTCAAGGGCCGTAGTGCCCAGTTCGACGGCATGGGCAGGGTCCTCGCGTGCCATGGTCAAGACCGCGAGGTTGACCATGGCCAGTGCCTTGCCGCGCGAATGGTCAGCCGGGAAGTCATCTATCGCTGACCTCAGTCGACGCTGCGCCTCTCGGTGGTCGCCACCGTTCAGCGCGAGACTGAGCAGGGCTCGACCGCTGTCTCGCTCCAGGCGGGCAGCGTCGTAGTATCTGATCCACTCCGGTTCGTCGCCTCCGCGCTCCGCGAAGGCGTCCTCCGCGCGGTGTACTGCTGAAACACAGTCAGCTCCACGTTCAGGCCCGACTGAGCCCAGAGCTCGCGCATGCCGCGTGTGCATGACGGCCCGAACAACTGGGGAAAGCCTGTCCATTCGTACAAGGGCCATTTCCGAGAAACTCAGTGCATCGTCCGGCCTGTTTTGATGCACTGCGAGGTTTGCCATCCCGGACAGTGCCTTCGCCCGCAGCGCCCAGTCGCCAGATTCGGTGGCACATCCCACCGAAAACCGAAAACACCGCTCGGCGTAGTGATGCATGCCAGCGTCAAAGCACATTCCAGCGGCAGTATCCGCGAGATCGCCAACTGCGGAGAACAAGGCTTGCCTGACCGAGTCGGTGTGCACCTGCCCATCGAGTAGTTCGGCTGACGTGGACAGCTGCGCGACCACGGCTTGAGCGGACGGAGTGCCACCAAACACATGGTCTTGACTCGCGAACATCCTCGCCATGTGTCGAATGTGTGCAACTTCGGCGCGGCCAACCCGACGATACGCATCGCCGGATGACGCCCGTGCAACGAACTCGTCCACAGGGTCTACAAAGGTCATACCGGCGATGCTGCCTGCCAGGACTCGCAAGAATGCCTTGCGCTCCATGTCGTCCTCCCCTCTGTTCACTCTCCTGGAGTTGCTCCCCACGGTAATCCCACGATGGCGGGTACTTCGAAACCCGAGCTCGGCGTCTGACGTCACAACGAGTACCGACCGCAGGGCTTGCCGATAGTGCTTGTTGGGCCACGTGTGCACGCCACGTTCGAGTTTGCCGACATAGTCGGCATCCATCGCACCGAGCTTGCCTGTCAGCCGCTCGACCTCGGCGTTCGCCAGTTCGGCGAGCTGTCCCTGGGTGAGGTCGGCGTGGTCGCGTGCAGCTCGCAGAAGGTCATTTGATTCGTGAGCCACGGTGGCCCTCTCTGCGACGGGTCGACTGCAGAGTGTAGTGCCTTGACGTGCCAGTTCGGGCGAACGCGGATTAATCCTCCGTGTATTTCTCCGTGCTGCCTGCGGTTCGTCCTGCGCGTCAGTAGTGCTGCCGACCTGCACGTATGCCTCTGTTCCCGCCGCGACGAAAAGGACGCAAGCTGATCAGGCAGCGCGACAGCGCGTCTACCGGGTCAGGGGTGAGGACAGTTATGCGAGTGGGAAAGTCACATTCTGCCGCTCAAGATTTGCCTGCGCAGCGGCAGATTGTCGCGCCTTACGTGACGAGATGGACTGAAGAGGAGGATCTGCCCTATGAGCTTGTGGAAGTTCGAGGGTCCGGCATTGGATACGCCGACGAGCAACTTATAGACCGCGATGAGCAAGGTGTTCTCTGGGGTCGAGTCTCCTCGCGGCACAGGGCGGGTCGGCCGGAGTTCGGCAAGGTGCACCCGCTCAGGCAACGCCGTGCGATGCGCCGATTGCTCTGTCAGGTCTGTGCTGGACCGGCTGACACTACCGATGAGGGAACCTTGTGGCTCATGCTTGACCACCACGAGGACTGGCCGGATTGGCCCGAAAACATGGGGGCTGTCGAGCCTCCTGTCTGCTTGCGGTGCGTCCGGAAGTCAATTCGACTGTGCCCGGCGCTGCGAGCGAGCCGGACACTTGTGCGCGTACGGGAGTGTGCCATTGTTGGTGTTCGCGGTGCAGTGCACTTTCGGGGGCGGTCGGAGATCTTGGCAGAATGTCACGATATTGTGCGTTACGGTGACCCGAGAATTCGCTGGGTCTGGGCTGTCGGCCTCGTTCGTGAACTGCGTGGATGTAAGATCATTCCTGTTGACGAGCTGGTGAACTGATCGGGAACAGTGATGAGTTCAGAAGAGGGTCCGGCGCGTGACGGTGTTGATCAAAGAGAGCGAAGGTCGAAGGGTGAGCCATGCCCTGCATGGTGCGATGGAGACCATCCTGCTTTCCGGAAACATGTATCCAGTGGGCGAATGTGCTACATCGAGCTCGCGGTAGGCGGCCCAGACGTTGGTGTGACTGAGGATGACCGCCCCGACGGCTCCGGACTCGAACTATATCTGGAACAAGACGTTCGCGAAGTCGGTCCGCGTGTCGTTGTCGGGCAACTGCCCACCGGCTGGCCGAAGCTCAACTTGCTGCCAGCAGACGCCTTGCATCTCAGCAAGGCGCTTGCTCGTCTGGCACGTACTGCCATGGGTGACGGGCAGGCAACTACGTGTGAGCCGTGTGACAGGCCCGCGCCGTAGGGACTGGGTGTCCAGAATTCTGTTAGGTAAGACATGTCGGATCATTATGTATGACTTATCGGCTATCGTGGTTGTGTGGACGGAAAAACCAGCACATCGGCTGGACTGCGGATCGCGGTGGAGATGCGCGCTCGGATCGACGACGGTCTTTGGCCGGTCGGCACGACTCTGCCGACGGAGCTCGAGTTGGCGCGCGAGTTCGATGTCAGTCGCCCGTCGGTGCGGGAGGCGCTGAGTGCTCTGCGCTTCGCCGGGTACGTCGAACCGCGCCGCAGGCGTGGCACCGTGGTGACCAGCGCCTCGCCGGTGTCGAGTGGGCCACGGCATATCCGTGCCGCGCGTACTTTCGGTGAGGTCGTGGATCTGTTGGAAGCGCGGCTTGTGCTGGAACCCGCCGTTGTGGCCTTTGCCGCGGCGGATCCCGATCCCGTGGCGCTCGATCTGGCGCACGAGGCTGTCGGTGGGATGGAGTTGGTGACCGGGAGTGATGCCATCCCGGCCGACACCGACCACCGGCTGCACGCGGCGATCGCCGACGTGTGCCGAAATCCCGAACTCCGTGCCGGGCTCACTTCGTTGCTGGAACGGGCATCTGGCCCGGTATGGCGGCGAACGCAGGCCACCGCGTGGGAAGGCGGCGCCCCTCTGTCGCGCCGGTGGGCGCACGACCACAGGGAAGTTGTCGGCGCGCTGGAGCGTGGAGACGGCACTGCGGCGGCCGACGCGTCCCGGCGTCATCTGCTGTCCGCTGTGGGCAATGCGGCCGACTGTCCCGAGATGCCACCGTCGCTGCGTCGGCGGCTGCTGGGGCTCCGGGAGCGGTTCGGACCGGCTGAGTGATCGCCGTCGTCCTGCTCGCCCCTCCGGTCGGTCTCCTCATCGGAGCGATCGGTATCGGCGGCGTCCTTCTTCCTCCCGCCCTGACGTGGCTCGGCGGGCTCGACGCGCACACCGCCGCCGGAACGAGCAGTTGGTGCTTTCTGTTCACGGGGCTGGTCGGCACGGCCATGTACGCACGGCAGCGGACAGTCGCGTGGCGGTTGGCGGGCCTGCTCACCGTCGGCGCCGCGCCAGCCGCGGTGGGTGGCGCGGCTGTGAACGTGCTGCTTCCCGCGCAGTTCCTGCGAATGCTGCTGGCACTGCTGGTCCTCGGCGTGGGTGTGCACCAGATGTGGTTCCGTTCCGGGGCGTCCGGGGATCGCGTGGCCCTGCCCGCTTTCGGTACTGTGCTCGTCGGTGCCGTGGTGGGGTTCGGCTCCGCGCTGACCGGCACCGGCGGACCTGTGCTGCTCGTGCCCCTGCTGTTGGCACTCGGTGTCCAGCCGTTGACGACCATCGCGGTCGCCCAGGTGATCTCGCTGCCGCTCGTCGGATTCGCGGTACTCGGATACTCGGCGCACGGGTACGTCCACTTTGGACTTGGAAGTCTGCTCGGCGTGCTGGCCGGTGTCGGTGCGCTGGTCGGGTCCCGGCTGGTGCTCGGGCTCGCGAGGCAGCGTCTGCACCGTGTTGTCTCCGTCGCGATGGTGGCGTTCGGCGTTGTGCTGCTCGCCGGTGCTCTTGTCCCCGTTTTCCTGTCGTAGGAAGGACATGACCGTGGACCTCGAAGCTCGTTTGGCGCGATTCCCCCGCGAGCGCCTCGCGTTGACCCCAACCCCGTTGGACGTGCTGGAGAACCTCAGTGCGCGGTTAGGCACCCGGGTGTTGCTCAAACGCGACGACCTCACCGGACTGGCACTCGGCGGGGACAAACCGCGCAAGCTCGAATACGAACTCGCCGATGCCCGGCTTGCCCAGGCCGACACGGTCGTCACCTGCGGATCGATGCAGAGCAACCATGCCCGGCTCACCACGGCGGCTGCCCGCAGGCTCGGAATGGACTGCACGGTGGTGCTCAGCCGAGACGCCTACGCGGAGCTCCAAGGCAACCTGCTCACGGTGCGGATCCTGGGTGGGGACGTGCGGGTGGTCGACGTCGAAGACCACTGGGACCTCGAACCGCACGCACAGGCGGTGTGCGACGAGCTCCGCGCGGCCGGGCGCAGGCCGCATTTCATCCCGGTGAGCGGTACCACCGCGCGCAGTTGTCTCGGTTACGTTCGGGCAGGCTTGGAACTCGCCGCACAACTGCGTGCGGCCGGGGAAACGCCGGACGCGGTCTATCTGCCCTTCGGCACAGGCGGCATCCTGACCGCGCTCACGTTCGCCCTGCGGGACCAGGGCATCGACTGCCCGGTGATCGGCATCAGCGTCAACGAGAACACCGCCGCGTGTCACGCGAACTTCCGCCGCTGGTGGCACGCCCTGGGCGAACTGCTGGGCGACACGGCGAAAGCGCCAGGCGACATCGAGATCCACGACGAGTTCGTCGGCAGGGAGTACGGCGATCCGACCGAGGCGGGCCTTGACGCCATCCTGCTCGTCGCCCGGACCGAGGCGATCCTGCTCGATCCGGTGTACAGCGCGAAGACCTTCAGCGGATTCCTCGCACACCAGGCCGCGGGCCGCTGGGGCGCCACTGACCGCGTCGTCCTGCTGCACTCCGGTGGTGTACCAGCACTGTTCGCCTACCACGAGGCCCTGGCCGCGCACCTCGCCCAACGCGGCTGACCTGAGAACCCTGCGGCCATCCGTGCAATATTGTGCTTGATTTATTGCGTTTCGCGTCAGATGTGAGCATCCTGCTGCAGGAGGGGACAACCTCTGGGAGCTGCGAATGAATCGTTTCATAGCGGCAATCGCCGGATTGCTCGTCCTGATCGGCCTCGTCCAGCCAGTACACGCCGAACCAGCAGGGGGTGGCGGCAATCCCGTCCCCGCAGTGGTTCCCGGCTTACGGGAGTGGACGGGCGGACATGGCCACTGGTGGCTGACACCGGTCACCCGGATCGTGCTCGACTCGCCTGCGCTGAGACCGGTCGGCGAGCAGTTCGGCAGTGATCTGACAGCGGTGACGGGACGGCGGGCCCGTGTCGTCACCGGATCGCCGCGGCCTGGGGACCTGGTGCTCAGCAGCACAGGCGGCAACTCCGAGCAGTACACGCTCGACATCGGCCACGTGCTGCGCGTACGCGGCGAGAGCACGGCTGGAGTCGTGCACGGTGCGCAGGTCGTGCTGCAGATGCTCGTTCTTGACCCGCGGCGGGCGCGGGTGCCGCAGGGACGGGCGAAGGACTGGCCGCAGTTCGCCGAGCGCGGCCAGATGATCGACGCGGGCCGCCGGTACTACCCGGTCCCGTATCTGGAAAGCCAGATCCGGCGAATGGCGTGGCTGCGGATGAACGTCCTGCACCTGCACCTGACGGACTGGAACGGCTTCCGGTTCCGCACCGAGAAGTTCCCCGGTCTCGCGTCGGCCGAGTCGTACTCCAAGGCGGAACTGCGGCACCTGCAGGACTACGCGCGCCGCTACGGCGTCACGATCGTGCCCGAGATCGACCTGCCCGCGCACGCCAACACGATCACCGCGTGGAAACCGTCGCTCGGCTTCGCCTGCCAGTCGATGCTCTTCCCACCGGGACAGGGCGACACCCGCCGGGGCTGGAACCTGGACATCACCAAACCGGAGACCCGGCAGTTCGTCCGCGACCTGCTCGACGAGGTGATGGACGTCTTCGACACGCCGTACCTGCACATCGGCGGCGACGAATGGCCGTACGACAACGAGAAGCGGGCCTGTCCCGAGCTGATGGCGTACGCCGCCGCGAAGGGCTATCCCGAGCCGGGTGACGTGTTCGTCGAGTTCATCAACGAAGTGAACCAGCAGATCCGGG
The DNA here is from genome assembly GCF_000826545.1 of Kibdelosporangium sp. MJ126-NF4. The sequence goes on from NZ_CDME01000010.1 coordinate 434,647, forward strand.
CGCGGGGCAGGAACACACGACTGTGGCAGTGGTGGGACTTCGGCGGCCAGCGCACCAGCATCTCGCCCAGCCGGGACATCATGATCGACGTGTGGCTCGGCGGGCCGGAAGGCAAAGCGGCGCAAGGATATCCGGTCACCGGCACCGAGGACGGCAAGCTGTACGTCACCCCGGGCTTCGGTACCGCGCCCGGCCAGTACGGTTTCATGCCCGCCGAGGACGTCTATCAGAACTACCCGTTCACGGTCCACCCGAACATCCACGGCTACAAGGTCTCCCGCTGGTCGGACCACGCCGAACAGCGACCGGTGTACTGGATGGACTTCTTCGCGCAACGGGCGTTGCAGGTGCTCGCCCAGCGAACCTGGGGCGGGCCGAAGCCGGACAAGGCAGCGGACTTCTACCGACGGGTGGACGCGCTGGGCGAGCCGCCGTCCCGCCTGACCGCGGTGCCCGCGCGGCTGGTCCGCGTCGACAGTGAGGAGCTGACGGCGGAGAACGGCGCGGGAGCCAATGCCTTCGACGCCGACCCGCGAACCCTCTGGCACAGCAAGTACACCGACGAGGTCCAGCCGCCGCCGCACGAGATCGACGCGGACCTGGGCGGGACTGTGCGGCTGGGTGGCGTGCGGTACTGGCCGAGACAGGACCACGGGGCGAACGGCCGGGTGTCCGACTACGAGATTCTGTCCAGTATGGACGGAAAGTCGTGGAGGCTCGCGGCCCGGGGCACCTTCGCCGACGAGCAACCGGCCCAGCTGGTGGAGTTCACCCCGAGACCGGCCCGGTTCCTGCGGTTGCGCGCGCTGGGCGAGGTTGCGGGGCGGCCGTACACCAGCGTCGCGGAGATCACGCCGTTGCAGGTGGCGGAACGCTGACGGTGTAGCTCGCGGCTGCCGGGCGTCCCGGCAGCCGCGAACTCGGGTGGCAACCGCGTCATCCATCGGGGTGATGGCGCGTGGGGACCGGCCGTCATTAGCGTCGACACCACCACCGGTCGATCGGGAGGTCGAGATGGCTGCGTCCGCCTCGCTGCACATGCTCCGCACCCGGTTCGAGACCACGGACGTCGACCACGCCATGGACGTGCTGAGCGGCGACTACTCCCAGCTCTCCGGCGCCCTGCGGGCCAACGGCACCCGGTCGCGGTGTGTGGTCACGGGCAGCGAGATGGCCGGGTGTGCCATCCGGGAGATCCAGTTCAACTGGGATGGCCAGCTCGACGTCGAGCCGATCCCCGGGGTGTGCGTGGTCGAACTGCTCGACGGCGAGTACGAGACCGCCGCCGACCGGCACCGGATAGGGCTGCGACGGGATGTGCCCGTGATGTTCGGCTCCCGGGCGCATCACCAAGGCCGGATCGCCTGCCCGGTGACGCGTACGGTGCAGCTCGACGATGCCGTGCTCGCCGCAGCGGTCGGGCTGCCTCCTGGGGACATGCTGGTCTTCCGGTTCGCCGAGCCGATATCCCCGGCCTGGACGCGGTACTGGACGGCCACGCGTCGGCATGTCATGGAGGCGGTCCTGAACGACCCGGTGACCTCGGCCAGCGCGTTGTGCGTGTCGCAGGCGGTCCGGATGCTCGCCGTGGCGGCGGCGCAGGCCTTCCCGCACACGCGCACTGCCGTCGCCACGCACGGATCCGCAGGGGCGGGGAGTTTCCGCCGCGCTGTGGCGTTCATCGACGACCGCGCCTGCGAGCCCATCACCATGGCCGACATCGCCACGGCGGCGCGAGCCAGCGCGGACGACGTACGGGCGGCGTTCCGCCGTCACCTGGACACCACGCCGATGCGTTACCTGCGCCGGGTCAGGCTCACTGGTACGCACAAGGACTTGCGCGCCGCCACGCTCGGCGGTGACGTCACGGTGGACGTGATCGCGGCGCGCTGGGGATTCACCCACCTGGCGGGGTTCACCGAGTACTACCGCGAACAGTACGGCTGCCTGCCGAGCGAGACCCTCCGTTCCTGACCGCCGCGCTTTCCTATGCTGGACGGGTGGCTGCCGAGCTGTGTGATCTGACCGTCCACGTCGACACAGGACGGTGGAGCGAGACGGTGCTGGACGCGGTGAACCTCGCTGTGCCGGACGGCCGGATTACCGCTCTCCTCGGCGAATCCGGGTGCGGCAAGTCCATGATTGCCGCCGCGTTGACCGGTCGGCTGCCCAAGGTGGCTCACACCACGGGAGACGTGCGCGTCAACGGAACGCGCGGTCAGGACGAACGACAGTGGCGGCAGCTGCGCGGTCGAACCGTCGGCCTGGTTCCACAAGCAGGAGTAACCGCTTTCACCGAGACGGACACCGTCGGCGAACAGCTGCGTGAACTGGAACGTCGTCACGGTCGATGGACTATCGACCGTGCGTGCGCCGCGGCCTGCTATCCGGTCGACGCGTTCGATCTGTACCCACACCAGCACTCCGGCGGACAGATTCAGCGGGCCGCGCTCGCCGCCGCACTGCTCCCCGCGCCCGACGTGCTCATCGCCGACGAGCCCACCGCCTCACTGGACACCGGCCTCGCGTATCAGGTGTGGCGCACCTTGCGCGGGTACGCCGACACCGGCGCCGCTGTCCTCGCCATCACGCAGGACGTGTCCCTGCTGGCCACGCTCGGCGTGGCCGACCGGATGGTGTTCATGCGCGACGGCCGGATCGCCGTCGAGGGCTCCGCGAGCGAAATCCGTTCCCTCACCGACCCCTATGTGCAGGGCTTCTTTCTGGAGATCGGTCACTGAGGGCGGCTGCCGACGTACACACCGGATGGCCGCAGCCGGAGGCCGGGCTCGCGGTACTCCTCCAGCGCGTGCGCTGTCCAGCCGACCATCCGCGCGATCGCGAAGATGGCCTCACCGGCGTCCTTGCGCATGTCGAAGGCGTGCATCACGGCGGCGAGCGCCAGGTCCACGTTGGGGAAACCGCCGCGTCCACGGCGAAGCCCGGCCGTCACAGTGTCCACTGTGGTCACCACGTGCCCGGCGGCGGGGATGTCGCGCAGCAGGGCCAGCAGCAGGTCGGCGCGGGGGTCACGGTCGCGGTAGACGAGGTGGCCGAAGCCCGGTACGCCACCGCCGGTGCGCAACCGCTCGGACAGCGCGCCCACCGGATCGGCCATCGCCTCGGTCAGGAACCGGTACGCCAGGGTGCTCGCGGCGCCGTGGTAGTGGCCGTCGACCGCGCCAAGCCCGGCGGAGATCACCGCGTACAGATGGGAATGGGCGCTCGCGGCCACTCGTACCGCCATGGTGGACAGCGCGAGATCGTGATCGGCCAACAGGACCAATGCGGTGTCCAGCAGTCTCGGATGGGGCTCGGCGGCGCTCAGCGCGGGCCACAGCCGGGCGGCGATGCCCTCGCTGTCCGCTGAACCGGTGGCGTCGACCAGGACACCGATCAACGCCCGCGCGGCCGGGACGACCGCCTCGGCGGACAGGTCGAACCGCATCGGATCGGCGCAGCCGAGCGCTGTGACCGCGATCCGGAACCGGTCGGTCAGCCGGGCGGCCGGTGGCAGCACGGCGATCGCCGACTTGGCCAGGTCGACCACGGAGGTGGGCGCGGGGAACGGCTGTCCGTCGCCGAGTTCACCGGTCCACAGCAGATCGGCCACCGACTCGACGGTGACCCGGGTGGCCAGGTCCGTCACCCGGTGGCCCCGGTAGTACAGCTCGTCGTCCTCCAACAGAGTCAGGCCGGTGCGGATGCCCGCCAGCGGGCTCCCAGGCGGACCCGCAGTGCGGCGGGCGTCCCGGCCCCGTCCGGCGAGGCGGTCCACGTCCTCCTGCCGGAACACGCTGCCCCGCCGACCAGGTGCGCGGGTGCTCGTGAGCTGGCCACGGCTGACGTAGGCGTACACGGTTTCGGGCTTCACGCCCAACTGGCGGGCGACCTCGGCCGTGCTGAGGTAACTCTCGTCACTCGCGTGCGCCATGACCTGCGCCTTTCCCATCAATATTGACTGAATCAACATTGACAATACTTGATGGACGAGTCGACAGTGACGGGAGATGAAGGAGGTAGGCATGACAGTCAGTGCGGACGGTCTGATCGACGCCCCGCCAGGCCTGCGCAACGTGGTGGTGACCGACACCGAGATCGGTGACGTCCGCGGCCACGAGGGCTTCTACCACTACCGGGAGTACTCCGCGATCGACCTGGCGACCACGCGGTCGTTCGAGGAGGTGTGGTTCCTGTTCATGGCGGGACGGCTGCCGGACGCCGCCGAGCTTGCCCGGTTCACCGACGAGGTCACCGCGCTGCGCGCGCTGCCCGACGAACTGCGCCCGATCCTGCCCGCCATCGCGGCGGCGGGGGACAGGTTCAACCCGTTGGCGGGCTTGCGAACCGCGTTGTCGCTGCTCGCCGCCGAGCGTGGGTTGCCTCCGGTGTGGGACGTCGACACCGAGCGTCGCCGCGCGGACGCGCTGCTGGTGTGCGCGGTGACGCCGACGATTCTCGCGGCCCTGCACCGATTGCGGGCCGGGCTCGACCCGATCGAGCCCCGCGCCGACCTGTCGGCCGCCGCCAACTGGCTGCACCTGATCACCGGCGACGAGCCCGATCCGGCCGCGGTCGCCGCAGTGCAGCCGTATCTGATCTCCACGATCGACCACGGCTTCAACGCGTCCACGTTCACCGCCCGCGTGGTCGCGTCCGCCGGTGCCGACGTGGTGTCCGCGATCGCCGCGGCGATCGGCACGTTCTCCGGGCCGCTGCACGGCGGCGCGCCGGATCGCGCGCTGGACACCCTCGACGAGATCGGCACGCCGGACCGGATCGACGACTGGATCCGGGCCAAGGTGCTGGCAGGCGGGAAGATCATGGGCTTCGGCCACGCCGTGTACCGCACCGAGGACCCGAGGGCGCGGATGCTGCGGCAGATCGCCGTCGGACTCGGCGGCGACCTCGTCGACTTCGCCACCGCCGTGGAGCGCCGGGTCGTTGAGCTGCTGGCCGACCTCAAACCCGGCCGTGACCTGCACACGAACGTCGAGTTCTACGCGGGCGTGGTGATGGAGCTGTGCGGCATCCCGCGTGCCATGTTCACCCCGACGTTCGCGGTCAGCCGGGTAATCGGCTGGTGTGCCAACGTGTTGGAACAGGCGGACGGCGGGAAGCTGATCCGGCCCGCTGCCCGCTACGTCGGCATACCGCCCGTCGTCTGATCACGTTCGCCGGACCCCGCTTGTCGGTGTTTTTCTGCTCTGGCATGGTGATAACCGGCTTTGTGGAGCGGGGGACGTGTGTTGGGCTTACTCGGCAGAAGTGTGCTGGTCACTCTCGCCCTGGTACTCGCGACCTGCGGGATCTCCGCCGGACCGGCGTCGGCCATCGTCGGCGGCCAGGAGGTCACGCAGGAGTACTCGTGGTCGGTGGTGGTCGAGCACTCCCGTGGCGCGTGCAGCGGTGCGCTGATCGCGCCCCGCTGGGTGCTCACGGCCGGGCACTGCGTCGTCACCGACCGGCCCGACCAGGCCGAGAACGATCCCGGCCTGGACAACCCGCTGCGCGACGCCGCGGACTTCCGCATGTTCATCGGGTCCACGGCCCGCTACCGGGGACAGGAACGCGAGGCTGTGCGGCTGGTCAAGGGGCCCGCGCAGCGTGACATCGCACTGATCGAGCTCGACAGCCCGTCGGACAAGACCCCCATCCCGGTCGCCCCGCAGACGTCGCCCCGCAGCGGGCAGCAGGCGCTGCTGGTCGGCTGGGGCCAGGTCTGCGAGGCACAGGACTGCCCGGTCGCCAAGTCGCTCAAACAGTTGCCGATCACACTGATCCCGAGCAAGAGCATGCTCAACGGCGACCAGGTGCTGTCCTGGCCCGAGGACGACCCGAGACAGCGGGCGGCCAAGGGGGACTCGGGCGGCCCGATCGTCATCGAGGCCAACGGGCGCTGGGAACTGATCGGCACGCTCAGCGGGTCCGGCACCGTCGGCGGCAGCGCCGAGCGGGGCCTGGCCACCAACGTCACCTACTTCCACCCGTGGCTGTCGGCAACGGCCGCGACCGTGACACCGAGCCAGGCCTGGGGCTTGGTGGAGTGGTCGCTGGTGGCTCTCGGTGCCGTGCTCCTTTTCGTCGTGATCAGGTCGTTCCGCCGGTCACGCAGGCGCAGGCAGCCCATGGCGGCCGCCCCGCTGCAGCGGGCTCGTGACGAGGACCTCGACTACATGGAGGAGTGGGCGGCGCAGCGCTTCGGTGTCGAGGCCTACTTCGAGCCGGGCACGTCCTCGGTCGTCGCCACCGTCATGCTGATCGCGGGCGACGGTGAGTGGACCCGCCGCAAGATCGGCAGCCTCCAGGCCGCGATCCGGTTCGGCAACGACCGCGGGATTCCCGTCTACGAGGTGTTCCGAACCGGCTACCCGCAACGCAAACGGGACTACGACGAACGGATGCGGCGCCCGAAAACTCTGGGCTGAGCTGGGCCTTTGGAGAACCCGACAAAGAACGCGCCAGGTTGTTCGTAGCTGGGGCCATAGCGGGTCGTGTCCTGCGTCACCCATCCTGCTCACGATAACGGTCCGATTAGTCACAAGGAGTGACAATGAGAGGACGTACGCGGCGCACCCTCACGATCAGCGCCGTCGTGGGCTGCGTGGTGGCGCTGCTTTCCGCGCCCAACGCGGTGGCCGACGACGTGATCGAGACGCCGGTGACAGGGTCGACCACCGGTGACGGGGTGACCGAGAGCTATGTCAGCCTCCTGGCGCCGCTGCCGCCGAGTGCGGGCGCGCATCCCGCGGCCTGCGACCGGATCGGCTACCTGCGGGTGCGTGCCGAGGACGGACCGGCCGACGCGGCTGACGCGGACGCCGTCTACGTGTCGATGCCCGGGTTCATCGGCGGCGCGGGCTCGCTGGAACCCATGGCGCGCAACATCGTCAGGGCCTCCGCCGGACGCGGCCAGCACGTCGAGGTGTGGGCGATCGACCGGCGGGCGAACTGCCTGGAGGACCACCTCGGGCTGACCGCAGGAGCCGCGCGCCGCGACCCGAGCCTGGCGTTCGACTACTACGTCGGCAAACGCCAGATCGACGGGCACACCTACTCACCGGTGACCCAGAAGGACGCGGAGTTCCTCAAGAACGTCGGCCTGGCCCAGACCGTGCACGACTACCGGACCGTGCTGGACCAGTTGCCACCACAGGTCCAGCGCACCAAGGTGCTGTGCGGCGGGCACTCCCTCGGCGGACTGATCACCGGCGCGCTGGTCAACTGGGACTTCGGTGACCTGCCCGGCTATCAGCTGTGTGCCGGGTACTACACGCTGGACACCCGGCTGGCCGGACACATCGACGCCGCCGACCTGCTGGCCAAGCTGCAACAGGCACTGCCGATCCAACTGACGGTGAACTTCTCCAACCTCATCGGTGCCGCGATGCCGTACGTGAGCGTCACCCCGCTCACCCCGGACACCCTGGCCATGGTGATGTCGTTCGCCCAGGCCGCCGAGCTGGCACCGGACACGCCCAGCACCGCGCCCGCGCGGATACCGCGTGAGCTGAACTACGACCTGTCGGTGAACCTGTTCTCCGCGCGGGACCTGCTGGGTTTCCTGACCGGGCAACCGGATCTGCGCAAGGCCAACGCCACCAACGCGGCCGTGCTCGGCGCGGTCACCGCGGACATCTCCAGCCCGATCGGATTCCTGCGCGCCAGCATCGGCGCACCGACCGGGACCGTGGTCCGCAAGAACTTCCCGACTCCGTACGGCTCGTCGGACACGGCCATGGGCATGGTGGGCGGCGGCAAGACCGTCTCGCCGGAGTTCGAGAACGGGAAACTGATCGAGTGGCGCAACTACGACCAGTTGCCCGCCGAGGGTGTCCGGACTGTCGACGGCGACGTCTACACGACCCCGGCCAGCCAGGTCACCGACGTGCACCAGTTCGCCGCGACACTGGCCAACCCGCACGCGGACGGACTGGAGTGGTTCTTCCCGACGAGGCTCGCTGCGGAGTCCTTCGAGGCGCAACTCGGCAGCCGCCAAGGAGATCTGGCCAACCTGCGCTACCCGGACGGGATCCGCAAGCACCCGGTGATCAACCTCGACGCCGCGGAAAGCGGGACTGTGCGTGGCCGCCCGGGTGACGGCGGACCGGTGGTGAAGCTTGAGGGCTACAACCACGTGGACGTCGGCACGGCCGCGTGGAAGCAGAACAACGGCAAGCCCGAGCCGTTGAGCGACCAGCTCACCGAGTTCGTCGGCAGGCATGTGCTGACGGCACAGCAGTAGTCACGCCGTGTCGGGCGGAGTTGGCTTGGTCAGCTCCGCCCGGCGCAGTGCCCACCACAGCTCCAGCGTGGCGTCCGGATCGGACAGGTCGACACCGGTGAGTTCCTGGTAGCGCTTGAGCCGGTAGCGGATGGTGTTGGGGTGCACGATCAACCGGGTCGCGGTGTCCTCGACGTGTTGCCCGGTCTCCAGATAGGTCCGCAGTGTCACGCGCAGCGCGGCGTCGTGGACTGGCGTCAGGTAGCGGCGTACGAGGATGTCCCCAGTCTCGGCGTCGGCGAGCACCGTGGGCAGCAGGCCGAGGTCGGCCAGTTCGTGGACGCCGGGTTTGCCGAACGCGACAGCGGTGTGCAGCGCACGGGTCGCCTGCGCGAACGAACCGGCGAGGTGGTCCAGTCGGGCGCCGGGGCCGGTGCCGACCGGCTCACCGCAGCCGGTCCTGGTGAGGGTGCCCGCGAATCCGGCGACGTCACCGTCGATCGTCGCGGTGAACGCGCCCGGCGGCGTGAGCGGCTGCACCGCGCTGAGCTGACGAGCCCGGAACGGCACGTAGGCGGCTTCCGGGTCGAGCCCGTAGCGCTGGGCGCGGACACCGAGCTCGGCGACGCCGAGCGTGCCGAGCAGCACCGCTCGGGTGAAGTCGGCGCGCTGGTGCTCGTCCACCCGTGCGCGTTCCCGGTCGGCCTGCTGGTGGCCGGTGGTCAGCGCCACGAGCACGTGGTCGCAGATGTCGAGGACGTAGTAAGTCATCGTGAGCAGGTTCTCGGCACTGAGATTGTGGGAATGTCCAATGTCGGTGAGCTCGGTCAGTTGCTCGCGGATGGCGATCCTCGTGCCCCACAGCAGTTCTTCCAGCCCGATGCCCTGCCGTGCCCGTAGCGCCCCGAACTGGCGGAACCGGCCGAGTTCCGTCTCGTCGATCCGGCGCTGACCGACCAGGTCGGTCAGCAGGAACCGGATTATCTCGGTGTGCTCGGCGGCGAAGCTGGCCTCGTCGAGCCTGGCGTACGCGGCACTGCCGCCGCGGGCCTTCGCGACGATCCGGCGGGTCACCAGCTCCTGGCGATCCAGCGCGGTCGTGATGAGCCCTCGCCAGACGGCGGTGTCCATGGCCAGGGAGCTTAGGGCGACCGATTTGGAGAAATCAACAAAGGTCACCCAGGCAATGTGTCCACCGAGGACAGAGCGGCGTAGTCGATGTCCTGACCGGAGCGCACCCACACCGGGTCGGCGCAGCCGATGCCCTCGGCCGCGAGGTGTCGTTTGACCACCTTGAACGTCGACGTCCGCGGCAGCTGCCGGGTCACCCGCACGTACTTCGGCACCTGTTTGGGGCCCAGATCCGGCTGTTGGGCGAGGAACAGGCCGAACTGGGATGGTCCAAGCGCTGTCCCGTCGGTGACGATCGCGGCCATCACCTGGTCGCCGGTCACCGGGTCGGCCACCGCGTACACGGCGGCGTCGGTGATCGCCGGGTGTCGTAGGAGGATCCGTTCGATCGGCGCTGTGCCCAGGTTCTCCCCGTCGACTCGCAGCCAGTCGCCGAGCCGCCCGGCGAAGTAGACGAACCCGTCCGTGTCGGCGTAGGCGAGATCACCGGTGTGGTAGCGCCCGCCGCGCAACCGGTGCGCGTCGGCGTCGGGATCGCGGTAGTACCCGGCGAACCAGCCCGATCCCGCCGTGTTGACCAACTCGCCGACGGCGTCGTCGGCGTTGAGCAGTCGGCCGTCGGCGTCGAACTCGGCCGGTGGGCACGGGCGGCCGGTGTCCGGGTGCAGGATGGCCACGTCGTCCGCGGGCCTGCCGAGTGAGGTGGGTGGCGTGTCACGGGCGCGAGCGAAACCCACACCGCCCTCGGTGGAGCCGAACGCGTCGACGACCGTGCAGCCGAACCGCTTCTCGAACGCGATCAGGTCCGCGCTGGCGCCTTCGTTGCCGTAGACCAGGCGCAGCGGGTTGTCGGCGTCGTCCGGACACGGGGGAGTGGCGACCACATACGACAACGGCTTGCCCACGTAGTTGGCGTAGGTGACGCCGAACCTCCGGACGTCCGGCAGGAAACCGGACGCGGAGAACCTGCGGCGCAGCGCGATACCCGCACCGGCCGCGAGACCGACCGCCCACCCGGCCATGATGGCGTTGGAGTGGAACATCGGCATCGAGACGTACACCGTGTCCGAAGCCGAAAGCCCGAACCGTTCGGCGAGCATCCGGCCGGGAAACGCGATCTTGCCGTGTGTGCACCGCACCGCCTTCGGGTCACCGCTGGTGCCCGACGTGAAGATCAGCATGAGCAGATCGTCCCCGGCAACGGGAACAGGTTCTATCGATGCTTCCTCGGTCGCCCGCCACGACTCCAGGTCCCGGACGCCTGCCCCGCCGAGGTCCAGCCCGTCGAGCAGGGGGAGGTACTTCCGCTCGGCGAGGACGAGTTGACAGTCCGCGAGCCGGACGTCCCGCGCGAGGGCCTCGCCGCGCCGGGTGGGATTGAGCCCAGCCAGTACGGCGCCGGAGAACGCGCACCCGCCGAGGAGAAACGAGAAAACCGGCACGTTGTCGGCCAGGATCCCGACATGCGGCGGTCGGTTCCAGTCCAGGGTCGCGGTGAGGGCGGCCCCGTGCCGGGCCGAGATTCGGACATGCTCGGCCCACGACCAGGTCTCGTTCTCGAACCGCAGGCCCTGTCGTTCGTCCCCGGCGCGGGCCATCAGGAGGTCGGTGACTGTCGGGACACTCATCCACGCACCTCCGCCGGGTGATACAAATAGAACGTGTTCTATTTGTATCACCCGGTCGATGCCGAGGCCAGGACCTGTCAGCGCGGTTCGCGGCCGAGGAGTGCGACCAGCCGGTCCGGCGCGGACGCAGTGGCGGGCACGGCGACCGGCGGGGCCACGAGGCCAGGGGCCGGGGGTTTCGCCTCGAGCAAGAAACCCCGCAGGGACTCCTGCCGCACCGACCGGCCCCCCACGCTGGCACTGGCTCTGCGCACCTGTGTGGCTCTGCGTACCGGGGGTCTCGCGCACGTGTGGGTCTTGCGCACGTGTGGGTCTCGAGTCACCTAAGTGGCTCTGCGCATGTGGGTTCGTGCAGCCGCGAGCGCGCGGGTGAGCGGAGCGAACCGGGTGCTGAGCTGGTCTGCGGACACTTTGGCGCGTGTCTGCCGTTGCGGCATGGCGAGTATTGCCCGCTCGCGGCGCGGAGCGTGTGGTGGGCTGGTTGGGGGCGAGTCGAGCAGCGAACTCGCCGTGCCGCAGGGGCGGACACGCGGTACCTCGGCTAACCCAGCCAGGCTGGAACGCATCCTCGGCTGGCCCGGCCAGGCTGGAACGGGTGGTGGCGGGATTGTCGGCTGCCAGTTTCGTCCGGGGCTGGGCCGTGGAGGCTGTCTGTTCCAGCCGCGTGGGGTGTGGTGAGCTACCGCGTGTCCGCCTGTGCGACACGGCGAGCCGCTAGGTTCGACTCGCCTCCAGCGAGCCCACCGTGCGCTGTGCGCCGCGAACCTGCATCTCGCCGTGTCGCACCGGCAGACACGCGCCAGAGTGTCCGCATCCATGCTCAGCACCCGGTTCGCTCCGCTCACCCGGGCGCTCGCGGCTGCACGACCCCCGGTGGGTCGAGACCCCCAGGTGCGCGGAGCCACATAGGTGTGTGCGGCCACATAAGTGGGTCGGGCCGACACGCTGGGAGCCGGAGCCAGCGGGATGTGCAGCCGACGGGCGCGCGGCACACAGGTGAGTCGAGGCAATTAGGTTCAGGTGGGTGCGGGTGCAGTCCATCAACTGGGGGTTCCGGTGGCTGGCGGCTTTCCGACTTCACCGTGAAACCGGGTGATCTGCGCGCTAGATTTCGTTGGTGGACTTCGAAGAGATCGTGATCAGGACGGAACGCCTTGACTTTCCCGCGCTCGTCGCCGGGGATGGTCCTGTTGTCGTTTGCTGGCACGGGTTTCCCGACCACCCGGCCACGTTCGGGCCACTGGCCGAACACCTGGTTGCCGCCGGTCGCCGTGTTGTGGCGCCGTTCCTGCGGGGGCACCACCCGGCGACCGTCGACCAGATGCCGTACACCGACAGCATCACGCTCGCGGCCGATGGAGCCGCCGTGGCCAAGGCCTTGTCGCCGGACGCCGGTGTGGACATGATCGGACACGACATCGGCGCTGGCATCGTGGGCCGGTTGGCGGGCGCTTGGCCGGAACGTCTTCGTCGAGGCGTGACCATGGCCGTGCCGCCGCCGAAGACAGTGCCGGGCATCCTGCGTGATCCCGCGCAGCAGCAACGGTTGTTCTACATGTGGCTGTTCCAGCTGGAAGGGTTGGCCGAGAGCGTGCTGGAGACCGACCGCGCGCTCGTCGACTACCTGTGGGCCACCTGGTCGCCGGGGCTGGACATGGGCGAGCAGCACCGCGAGCGCGTGCACGCCTTGTACGGGGACCCACGGCTGGTCCGCAACGCGCTGCGGATCTACCGCGGCAACTTCGACCCGAAGCTGCACGACCCCGAACTCGCTCCGCTGGCAGCCAAAACCGAGGCCACGGCGTCAGTCCCGTTGCTCGTGCTCGCGGGCGCGAACGACGGCTGTATCCCGCCCGAGTGCTTCGCCGATGCGGAAACCGGTCTCGCGCCCGGTTCGTCGGTGCGGACCGTGCCGGACGCGGGCCATTTCATGCAGCTCGACCAACCGGCCGAGATCGCCAGGATCGCGCTCGACTGGTTCAACTGAGCGTGTGCCTGCCCACCGCGCAACAGTGGGCAGGCACAACTCTGTCACTGGTCGCGGTACGCCTTCATGTTGCGCAGCAGCAGGTACGTGTCCTGCAGTTGGCCGGAGTCGTTGAGGGAACGGTAGATCCCCCACTTCGGGTGCGCCTGGTCGCCGCCGAGCCACGTGTCGATGCCCGACCGGGACGCGTTGACCAGCGTGGTCCCGCCGTCCTTGAGCGAGTACCGCACCTTGCCGCCCGAGCCGTCGGCGACCTTGATCTCGATCTCCACGTCGATCCACTTGTTGCGCAGCGGCGCGAGATCCGTCACCCCGAGTTTCGCCTGTCCCGCGCCGAACAGCCGCATCTCGATGTTCTCGTCGCTGCCCGTGCGGTGCAGCGACATCGTCACCACAGGGGAGTCCACGCCGGTGTGCTTGACCTGGAAGATGTGGGTGAAGCTGGTGGTCGCCTTCAGTGTGGGCGGGATGAACATCTGGTAGTTGTAGCGCCAGGTCTCGTTCTTCTTCATGTCCACCCTGGTGCCGTTGGCCTGGATCGCCCTGACCTCCTGGCGCTGCCGGTCCGAGCCGTCCCGGTCGACCTTGTGGATCACGAACCGGTACTGGGCCGACTCGGCGAAGATGTGCTGGACGCCGGGATGCGAGTCCGCGCGGTCGTCCTCGATCCCGACGAACGCGCGCAGCCCGTCCTTGGCGGGATCACCGCTCCAGCGCAACGTGAACGCGGCGGGTGTGACATCGGCGAGAGCCATTCCCGGCACCAGCGGCGTCGCCGCCGCGGCCAGTAATGTCGCACGGCGGGTGTACTGCTTGGCCACGAGCATCCTCCTCCTCAGCGTACATGATCAACGAGGCGGCGGATGACACCAACATCACCGAAACCGGCCGTTCTGTCAAGCCAGGGAGTACCACTCAGTCTACTTAGGACGCTACTGGTTCGGCGGCGACGGCGGTCGCGGCCCGGACGAACGCGGCGACTGCCGGTGACCGGGAGTCGCGCGGCCACGCGACCATGAACGTGAACGGTGCGAGGCCGCTGACCTCCCGGTAGGCGATGCCGGGCCGGGGATGGCGGCGGGCGACCGAGACCGGCGGGAACCACACGACGCTGCCGAGTTCGGTCAGGCTCATGATCTGGGCGAGATCGAGGTTCGTGCGTCGGCAGCCGGGACCGGCGGCCTCGTTGTCGGCCGGGGTGCCGTCCGGCAGTTCCCGGCCCGCCAGATCGGCCAGGCGCAGGTTCGGGCGGTCGGCCAGCGGATCGTTCGCCGCCAACGCGACCAGGCGCGGCTCGGTCACCAACGGCTCGAAGTCGAGCCCGCGCTCGGCGAAGGGCGCGGGCAGCATCGCCACGTCGGCGCGGCCGTCGAGCAGCGAGGGTGCCTGCTCGTCGCGGCCGCCCATCACCAGTTCGACCGGCAGGGCGGCGGCGTCGCGTTCGAACACGGCGAGGATCTGGGGCAGCAAACCGCCGTCGTAGTCGGCCTTCAACGCCACGCGCAGTGTTGGTGTCGACCGTCCGGCGTGTTTGGCCCGTTGGGTGGCCGCGCCGATCGCGTCCAGTGCGACCCTGGCGTCCCGCAGGAAACCCTCGCCCGCGGTCGTGAGGGAGACCTGACGCGTGGTGCGCTCCAGCAGCCGGACGCCGAGGTGGCTCTCCAGTTGGCGAATCGCGCGCGACAGCGGCGGTTGGGCCATGCCGAGCCGGAGCGCCGCGCGGCCGAAGTGCAGCTCTTCGGCCAGGGCGACGAAGTAGCGCAACTGCCGCGTCTCCACGTCACTCATATCACCAGGGTATCAATGGCAACCGGATCGGTCCTTCAGATCGGTGCTCACCCCGAGTTGAGTTGTCCTCATGATCGTCGTCACCACACCCACCGGCACCATCGGGCGTCAAGTCGTTGCCAACCTGCTGAACGCGAACGCGGACGTCCGCGTCATCGTGCGTGACCCCGCCCGGTTGTCCCCACAGGTTCGAGACCGCGTCGAGGTCGTGCCCGGCTCGCACGGCGACCCCGAGGTGGTCACCAAAGCCTTCGCCGGTGCGGAAGCCGTTTTCTGGCTCGTACCGCCGAACTTCCAGACGCCGACCCTCGACGCGGCGTACGCGGGATTCGCCCGGCCCGCCTGCGCCGCCATCGTGAGCGAAGGCGTCCAGCGGGTGGTCGGTGTCTCGGCCGTCGGTCGCGGTCACGCGATGGCCGCGAACGCGGGCCTGGTCACGGCGTCGCTGGCGATGGACGACCTGATCGCGTCCACTGGTGTCGGCTACCGCGCGTTGGCCATGCCGAGCTTCATGGACAACGTGCTGTGGCAGGTCGCCGACCTGAAACGAGACGGGGTGTACTCGTCACCGGTTCCCGGTGACATCAAGGCGCCGACCTGCGCCACGCGGGACATCGCCGCCGTGGCCGCGGACCTGCTGCTCGACACCTCGTGGAGCGGCGACGGCACTGTCGCGGTACCCGGCCCGGATGACCTGTCCGCCCAGGACATGGCCGCGATCATGTCCGAGGTGCTCGACCGGCCGATTCGCTTCCAGCACGTCGATCGGGACTCGTACACGGCGGGTCTGGTGGCCCGTGGCACATCGGAGGCGATGGTGCGGGGCATGGTCGACATGGTCGTCGCCATGGAGAACGGCCTGTTCGGTGTCGGACCGGACGTTTCGCGAGCCGTCTCGCCGACCACGTTCCGCCAGTGGTGCGAGGAGGTGCTGAGGCCTGCTGTGACGGCCGCCTGACCACCAGTCGTCAGCTGGCGGCCATGGTGCGTACATGATCACGTCACCAGGGCGGCTGAGGCTGCGCGCATGCGTTGGCTCATATCGGTGCTGGTAGCGGCACTCGCCCTGGTAGGTATCTCGGCTCCCGCCTCGGCGGCGCCGGACGGCACACTGGCACTCGCGTCCCAGGCCGTGCGTGTCGGCGAGCCGATCACGGCGACCTTCAGCACGCCCCGACCGCACGCGAAGAACTGGCTCGGCCTCTACAGCGACCCGGGCAACGGCCCTGTGGAGGAGAAGTACGTCGGCCCGTCGACACGATGGGCCTACGTCACGGCGGCCAGCGGCACGGCGACACTGCCGACCGACGGGCTGGAGCCGGGCAACTACATCGTCTTCGCGCTGGCCCAGGACGGCTACCAGTGGCTGGCGGCCCCGGTCAAGCTGCGGATCACGAGCAACGCGCCGCTGCACTTCGTCACCGACACGTTCGGCCTGCGCAACGCACGTGCCCTCGCGCCGTACCAGGCGACGGTCCGAGGGCTTGTGCGTGGCGACACCGATGGGCTCAGCTTCCGCAAAGCCAGTGGCCCACATTGGATGCAGGTCTCGGCCGACGGCGTGGTGAGCGGGACGCCCCGGTTGGCCGACGTGCTGCGGCCGTCCCGGGTGCGCGTCGAGGCACGCAACACGCGTGGTGAGACGAGCGTCGCCGAGGCCGGTGTCGAGGTTCGGCCGCCGGGAGTGCACCTGGTGCCGGAGTTGAAGACGATGACCTTCAACCTGTGGCACGGCGGCAGCCAGGTCGACGGCGGCAGGGAGAAGCAGCTGCGCACCCTGCTGAAGTCCGATGTGGACGTCGTCGGCCTGCAGGAGACCTCGGCGGCGTCCACCCGTGAGCTGGCCGAGGCGTTGGGCTGGGACTACCACCAGTCCGGCACCGACATCGGCGTGATCAGCCGGTACCCGATCGTCGAGCGCAAGCAACCGGTCACCGGCGGCCCGCTGTCGGTGGCGACGAAGGTCCGGGTCAGGCTCGACGACCGCCACGACGTCGTGGTCTGGAACGCACACCTCGGCTACAACCCGTACGGCCCCTACGACGCGTGCTTCGGCAAGATGAGCCAGGAACAGCTGCTGGCCAACGAGGAGCGCTCCGGCCGTACGCCGCAGATCAAGGCCGTCCTCGAGGAGATGCGCCCGGACCTCGCGGCGGCGTGGCGCACACCGGTCCTGCTGACCGGAGACTTCAACGCGCCCTCGCACCTGGACTGGACACCGACCACCCAGCGATGCGGCTACCAGACGGTGCCGTGGCCGACATCGGTGCTGCCCACGCAGGCGGGGCTGCGTGACTCCTTCCGTGTGGCCAACCGCGACCCGTCGGCCACCCCGGGCACCACGTGGTCGCCGATCTACCCGGTGTTCACCGGCGGCTACGGCCACGACTCCCACAAGGGCGAGCCCGAACCACAGGACCGGATCGACTTCGTCTACTACGCCGGACTCCTGGGCGTGACGGAGTCGAAAACCGTGGTCGAGGGCAAGCCCACGGCCGTTCCCAACCACCGGGGCAACGACTGGTCGTCGGACCACGCCGCCGTCCTGACTACTTTCAGGACATCGCTGCTCTAGCACCATCAGTCCGCGATCAGCCGCCATGTGGTGAGCGCGAGCCGCGCCCGCACCAGCCCGGTGGGTTCGGTGAGCTCGACACCCAGTGCCTTGCCGATCTGCTCCAGCCTGCGGGCGACGCTGCTGTGGTGCCGGTGCAGCACATCGGCCGCCCGGCGCAGTGAACCCGTGGCATAGTAGGCGTCCAGTGTCTCCATGTCGTCGGGATTGCCTGCCAGCCGGGCGATCGCGGCCACGTCGGTGTTGTCGCGTGCGGCATCCTGCGGTATCTGCGCCAGCAGCGCCAACGCCCCGAGATCGTCATGGTGCACGACAGGCTGGCGTTCGGTGGCGAAGCGCAACGCCGTGCGGGCCTGCAGCCAGGACCGCTCGGGGCTGTCGGCAGCGCCGATGCCCGCGAGGGCCCCTGCCGGGAACCGGGTCGCGTCCACGGTGGCGGCCAGGATGACGCCCACGTCGGCCAGCGGCGCGGCCTTCACCGGGTGGGCCGGGCAGACGAGGCTGCCGACCTGGTCGAGCGGCCGCTGCGACCGCACGGCGATGACACGGATCGGCACATCGGCGCCGAAGCCCAGCAGCCGCAACGCTCGTGCTCGTGCCGCTTCGTCGCTGCTCGCGCTGATCACCAGCTCGATCAGCGCTGGGTCGGCCATGGTGGTGCGGGCCGGGCCGTACCGTTCGACGACCGCCGCCGACGCGATGGACAACCGGTCCAGCAGCAGCTCGTCCAGTGGTGTGGGCTCGCCGGGGCGTTCGAGCCATACAGAGCCGATTTCCTCGTCGTCGAGCGTGATCGGCGCGGTCAGGCTGGACACGGACGGTTCTGAATCGGACACGGGACGGCCGTCGGGTCCCACGCGGATCACCCGGCCCGTGCCGTGCAGCCGGATCCCGGCCACGCACTCGGCCAGGCCCGCCGAGGCACGGGCGAGCGCGGGCAGATCCATCCGCCTGCGCATCAACGTGTCGTAGAACATCACGACACGCAGCGCGCCCGCCGCATGCGAGTCCAGCTGGGACAGCCGTTCGACCAGGACCTCCATGGCTGCAGCGTAGCGACGATCGGCGCAGCAGACGGCCGAATGCGCGACGACTGTCGGCTGAACCCGGGCTCGCGGGCACGAAGGATGGTCGACATGGATCCCGAACTCGAAGCATTCATCGCCCTGTTCCCCCGCGCCGACCTGACCGACCCGATCGCCGAACGGGAGAACTTCGCCAAGCTGGCTGCCTCGGTACCCGCCCCGGACACCTCGACCATGGCGGTCGAGGACCGGGTCGTCCCGGCCGACCCGGACGTGCCGGTACGGATCTACCGCCCGCACGACGCGCAGGGCGCGATCGTCTGGCTGCACGGCGGCGGCTGGGTCATGGGCGATGTGGACACCGAGCACCCGTGGGCGGCCCGGCTGGCCGAGAGCTCGGGCGCCGTGGTGATCTCGGTGGGCTACCGCCTGGCACCGGAGAACCCGTTCCCGGCCGCGCTGGACGACTCCTACGCCGTGCTGTGCTGGGTGGCCGAGAACGCCGCCGAGCTCGGCATCGACCCCGAGCGCATCGCGGTCGGCGGCCACAGCGCCGGTGCCGGGATCGCGGCCGGGGTGGCGTTGCGGGCACGCGACGAGCAGGGCCCACGGATCTGCTTCCAGCTGCTCAATCAGGCCGGTCTCGACGACCGCCAGGAGACCTGGTCGTCGCGGAACTTCACCGACACGCCCTGGCTGACGACCGGCAAGCTCGCCACGGCCTGGCAGCACTACCTGGGTGGCCAGCCCGCCACGCCGTACGCGGCCCCGGCACGCGCCACCGACCTGTCGGGTCTGCCGCCCGCGCACATCGCGGCCGCCGAGTTCTGCCCGAACCGCGACGACGACATCGCCTACGCGCTGCGGCTGTTGGAAGCGGGCGTATCGGTCGAGCTGCACCAGTGGGCCGGGACATTCCACGGGTCGCAGGCGATCATGACCGCCGAGGTCTCCCAGCGTCAGCTCGCCGAAATCGGCGACGTCCTGCGCCGGGCACTGGCCCAGCGATGACCGAGCCAACCGCCGCGTCGGGTGTCGGGTTGACCGGCGTGCCGACTGTCGCGAAGCTGCTGCGGCCATACGCGGGCGGGTTCGCCGCCGTGGTGATCCTGCAGGTCATCGGCGCCATCTCGGGGTTGGCGCCGCTGCTCGCGGTGGTCGAGCTCGGGCGCACTCTGCTGACAACCGGCCCGATCGACCACGGCCATGTCTGGACCGTGGTGGTCCTCGGGGCGGCGGGTTTGTTCGTCCGGCTGCTGGGCACGGCCGCGTCGTCCGGTGTCGGGCACCTGCTCGACGACCGGGTGCAGCTGTCGCTGCGCAGGACACTGGCCGCGCGACTGGGGCGCGCGCCGATCGGGTGGTTCTCCCGGCGTCGGACCGGTGAGCTGGCGAAGGTCGTCGGCGAGGACGTCAGCGCCGTGCACCCGTTCATCGCCCACACCCCCGGTGAACTCGTCGCCGCGTTCGTGGTGCCGCTGGTGTCACTGGTGTACCTGTTCGCGATCGACTGGCGGCTCACGCTGATCACGCTGATCCCGGTGGTGCTTGCGGTGGCGCTGGTGCCGTTGATGATGACCCCGGCCAGGCTCGGCGAGCAGGAGGAGTTCGACGCGGGCATGGCCCGGATCTCCAACTCGGTCGTCGAGTTCGTCCAGGGCATCGCGGTGGTCAAGGCGTTCGGCGGCGGTGATCGCGCGCACGGCCGGTTCCGCGCCGCCGCCGATGACTTCGTGGCCACGTTCGTGCGGTGGGTGCGCGGGATGTCCGGGATCGCGGCGGGCATGCAGCTGGCGCTCTCGCCACCGTTCGTGCTGCTGGTCGTGCTGATCGGCGGCACCGCGCTGATCACGTCCGGTGGCATGGCCCCGGCCGACCTGCTGCCGTTCCTGCTGCTCGGTCTCGGGCTGACCGCTCCCATGGCGGCGCTCGGCCACGGCTTCGACGAGATCCAGGCTGCCCGGCGCGCGGTCGGCCGGATCCGGGACGTGCTCGGGGTGCCGTCGCTTCCGGAACCCGCGCACCCGGTCACCGTCCGGGGGCACCGGGTGGAACTGCGGGGCGTCCGGTTCGGCTACGAAGCCGACCGGGAGGTGCTGCGCGGAATCGACCTGGTGCTCGAACCGGGGACGACCACCGCGGTCGTCGGCCCGTCCGGCAGCGGGAAATCCACGCTCGTGCAGTTGCTGCCGAGGTTCTTCGACCCGGCGGCGGGATCGGTCCGCATCGGCGGCGTCGACCTGCGCGAGCTCGGCGGCCAGCAGCTGTACCGGCTGGTGTCCTTTGTCTTCCAGGACGTTCGCCTGCTGCGCGCGTCGGTCGCGGACAACATCGCGCTGGCCGTGCCGGACGCACGGCTGGACGACGTTGTCCGCGCGGCCCGGCTGGCCAACATCCACGACCGGATCCTCGAACTGCCGCGCGGCTACGACACCGTGATCGGCGACGAGGTCAAGCTGTCCGGCGGTGAGGCGCAGCGGGTCTCGCTCGCACGCGCCCTGCTCGCCGACACACCCGTGCTGGTGCTCGACGAGGCGACCGCGTTCGCCGACCCGCACACCGAACAGGCGGTGCGCCAGGCACTGGCGACGCTCGACCGGACCATCCTGGTCATCGCGCACCGCATGGAGACCGTCGCCGACGCCGACACCGTGGTGATGCTGGAGAACGGGTCGATCGCCGAGCACGGCACACCTGCCGAACTGCTGGCACGAAACGGGAAGTTCGCCGCGTTCTGGCACCCCCACCGCTCGGCCATGGCCGGAGGAGACGATCACCGATGATCCGGACGCTGTTACGAGTACTGGGACACCAGTACGCCCAACCGGTGCGCCGCACCGTCGCCCTGATGACGACAACCGCGATCGTGGAGGGCCTGTCGTACGCTTTGCTGGTTCCCTTGCTGCGAGGGCTGTTTGGCGGCGATCCGTCGGACGCGGTGCCGTGGCTGATCGCGTTCGGCGGGATGTTCGCGGTCTACGCGGTGCTCCGCTACACCAGTGACCTGTCCGGCTTCCGTGTCGGGATCACCTTGCTGCGCGGGATGTACCACCGTCTCGGTGACCACCTGGCGCGGCTGCCCATCGGCTGGTACAGCGCGGGCCGCGTCGGCGAGGTGTCCGTGCTGGCCAGTAGTGGTGTCCTGCAGGCGATGAGTGTGATCGCGCATCTGCTGGCGCCGTTCATCACCGCCAGCGTGACACCGTTGACGATCATCGCCGTGATGGTGGTGTTCAACTGGCAGATGGGGGTGGCCGCGTTGGTCGCCGTGCCGATCGTCGCGGCGATCCAGGTCTGGACGGGACGCCTGATGTCCGCGAGCGACGCGGAGCGTGCCGAGCGCGGCCGGGTGGCGACCGGCCGGGTCATTGAGTACCTCCAGGCCCAGCCCGTGTTGCGGGCAGGCGGCCGGACAGGCGAACGCTTCCGGTTGCTGGACGACTCGTTGAGGGACGTCCAGCGTGCCTCCCGCCGGACGGTGGTGTCGGCGCTGCCTGGCGTGGTGGGTCTGACGCTCACGGTGCAGGCGATGTTCACCGTGCTGTTGGTGCTGGGCACATACCTGGCACTCCACGGAAGTGTTGGTGTGGCTGAGGTGCTGACGATCCTGGTGCTCGCGGCCCGCTGCGCGGATCCGTTGCTGTCGTTGGCGGACATCGGCGGCAAACTCCGTGGCGCACGGTCGGAGCTGACGCGGCTGGACACGGTACTGCGCACCGAGCCGTTGCCGGAGGCAGCCAGCCCTGTCCTGCCGGGCCACCATGATCTGGAGTTGGACTCCGTCACGTTCCACCACGGCGACCGCAAGGTGATCGACGACGTGTCACTGTCCGTCCCGGAAGGACAGCGGCTGGCCGTTGTCGGGCCGTCCGGTTCGGGCAAGAGCACGTTGTTGCAGTTGATCGCTCGGTTCTACGACGTGGACGCGGGCGCGGTGCGCGTGGGTGGCGTGGATGTCCGCGCCATGGGCGCGGAGGCGTTGATGGCACGGATCGCCATCGTCTTCCAGGACGTGTACCTGTTCGACGGCACCATCGAGGAGAACGTGCGTCTCGGCCGCCCCGACGCCAGCGACGACGAGGTGCGGGCCGCCGCGTCCGCGGCCCGGTTGGACGAGGTGGTCGAGCGACTGCCCGGCGGCTGGGCGACGAACGTCGGAGAGGGCGGCGCGCTGCTGTCCGGCGGTGAGCGTCAACGTGTCTCGATCGCACGGGCGTTGCTGAAGGACGCGCCGATCGTGCTGCTGGACGAGGTGACCTCCGCGCTCGACCCGGTGAACGAGGCGGCCGTCCACGCCGGAATCGAACGCCTGATGGCAGGCCGCACAGTGGTGATGGTGGCGCACCGGCTGCGGACCGTCCGGCGGGCCGACCATGTCGTCTTCGTCGACAACGGCCGGATCACCGAACAGGGCAGCCACGACGAACTGCTGGCCCACGGCGGTCGGTACGCCGACTTCTGGGACATCTCCACGGCACCAGTCCCAGCTCAGGCCTCGTGAGTGTTTAAGCGAGTTCTAACCGGCTTGAACACTCACGAGGGTTTGCGGGGTAGCCAGCCGAGTAGTTCCGAGATGGCTGAGGTCGCGCGGGCGGTTTCCCGCGCGGCCTCGATGAGCCGGTCGCCCAGTCGTTGCTTGGGTGCGGACACGTTCAACGCGGCGCGGACGCGGCCGCGGAAATCGTGGATGGGTGCGGATGTGCCGACCAGTCCGGGCTCGAACTCCTCGTCCACGGCGGCAAAGCCGTGCTCGCGGGCGCGGGCGATCCTCGTCCACAGTTCGGCGACTGTCCGGACGGACATGCCGTGCTCACTCGGCGGGAATTCGCCGCTGGGGAAGCGGACGTGCAACTCGTCGGGTGTCGCGTCCATCAGCAGGACCCGGCCCGCCGAGGTGCAGTGTGCGGGGACGCCTCGCCCTTCCCAGCCGTGCGCGCGGAACTCGTGACCTGGCGACACCGACAGCAACGTCACCACTTCCTGTCCACGTAGGACGCACAGGTGGCACGTTTCCTCCAACGCGTGCGCGAGCCGGTACATCACCGGCTCGGCGACCTGCACCAGGCGGCTCTGGGTGGAGCGGGCCACCAGTGAGAACAACCGCCAGCCCAGGCTGTACTCCAGGGTGTCCGGGTCGCGTTCGACGATGCCCTCGTCGGCAAGCGCCCGCAGTGCGCGGGACACCTGGCTCTTCTCGCGTCCGATCAGTGTGGCCACCCTGAGCACGCCAAGCCCGCCACGGCGTTGTGCTTCGTGGCCTGCGAGGGCCTCCAGCATCTCGATGTCACGGCGCAATCCCATCGACCCCATGCGCACACACGCTAGCTGCGGAGTTGCTGTTGAAGCAACCATTGTTGCGATCAGAGCGCCAAGTATTGCTCCATGTCCAACCCGGTTTTAGCGTTCTGACATGTGAAGATCGCCGACATCCGGCTGGACCGGCTCCGGCTTGACCTGGACCCGCCGTTCCACGCCGCCTGGGATCCCGTTCCGCGCAAGCACTTCGACGCGACCATCGTTCGGGTGGAGACCGACGAGGGCGTCACCGGTATCGGGTCGGGCGACACGATGGACGGATTCGAGTCCTACGAACACCTCTTCCTCGGCCATGACCCGATGGACATCGTCCGGCACGTCCGCGTGATCGAGACGATGAACTTCCACTCGGCCCGCTACTGGCCGCTGGAGGCGGCGCTGTGGGACATCGTCGGCAAGGTCGCGGGGCTGCCCGTCGCGGCCCTGTTCGGCAATGTCCACAAGCGACTCCCGGTGTACATGTCCAGTGCGGAGCTGCGCACTCCCGACGAGCGCGCCGAGTCCGCGCTGGCCGCGCGGGCGCAGGGGTTCCGGGCGATGAAGATCCGGATCGACCGCAACCGCCTCGCCGACGGGATCGCCGCCGTCGCCGCCGTCCGCGCCGCGACCGGGCCGTCCTTCGAGATCATGGTCGACCTGAACCAGTCGTGGCGGATGGCAGGCGACGTCGAACCGGCGCTGGACTTCGGGACGGTGCGCCGGATCGTGGAGCGGCTGCGTGACTACGACGTGTACTGGGTCGAGGAACCGTTGCCCTACCAGGACATGGTTGGGCTGCGGACACTGCGGGACGAGACCGGGATGCGCATCGCGGCGGGGGAGATGCTGCCGTCGACGAGCGACCTGTTGTCCTACTTGGAGAACGACGCGCTCGACGTGTACCAGATGGACGTCGTGCTCGCGGTCGGCATGCACCGGGCCCGCACGATCGCCGAGGTCGCCCAGCTGAAACACCGGTTCTTCACGCCACACAGCTGGACCAACGGCATCGGCGTGCTCGCCAACCTGCACGTGGCCGCGGGTGTCGGCGGCGGGCCGTTCTTCGAGTTCCCGCACGACCCGCCCGGCTGGACCGCGCGCCGCCGGGATTTCATGCTGGCCGAACCGGTGTGGATCGACCCGGACGGCTGCCTGGCGGTACCGGACAAACCCGGCCTCGGCATCGAACTGGACGAGGAGGCGATCGCCCGATGGCGGATCTGACCACCTGGCTGGCCGCCGCGGCGGCGTTCCGGCCGGAGACCCGGCTGTTCGTCGACGGCGACCACATCGACGCGGCGAGCGGCGAGACCTTCAGTGACATCAGTCCACGCGACGGAAAACCCGTCGCCGAGGTCGCCGCAGGCGGCACCGAGGACGTCGACCGTGCCGTGCGCGCGGCCCGCCGGGCGTTCGACTCCGGTGTCTGGCGCGACCGGCCGCCCCGGGAACGCAAACGGGTACTGACCCGGTTCGCCGAGCTGATCCGGGACAACGCCGAGACCCTGGCACTGGCGGAGACACTCGACGTCGGCAAGCCGATCGCCGAGTCCGTGCGGGTGGACGTCGAAGGCGCGGCGAACTGCCTGCAGTGGTACGCCGAGGCCATCGACAAGACCTACGGTGAGATCGCCCCGACCGGTCCGGACGCCCTCGCCACGATCACCAGGGAGCCACTGGGAGTCATCGGCGCGGTCGTGCCGTGGAACTACCCGATGATCATCGCGTCGTGGAAGATCGCCCCGGCGCTGGCCACCGGCAACAGCGTCGTGCTCAAACCCGCCGAGCAGTCCCCGCTGTCGGCGCTGCTGCTGGCCAGGCTCGGCGCCGAGGCCGGACTGCCACCGGGGGTGTTCAACGTGGTCACCGGGTTCGGGCAGACCGCGGGGCAAGCGCTCGGCAGGCACCCGGACGTCGACAAGATCGCGTTCACCGGCTCGCCGGAGGTCGGCAGGCTGTTGCTGCGCTACGCGGGCGAGTCGAACGGCAAAGCGGTGTCGGTCGAGTCTGGTGGCAAGTCGCCGCAGCTGGTGCTGGCCGACGTCGCCGACGTGCAGGCCGCCGCGTCGGCCGTGGCGTGGGGGATCTTCTACAACGCCGGGCAGACCTGCAACGCCGGGTCCCGGCTGGTGGTCGACGAGGCGGTCAAGGACGAACTGCTCGACGAGGTCCTGAAGGTCGCGGCGACCTTCCAGGTCGGTGACCCGCTCGACCCGGCGACCACGATGGGCGCCATCGTCGACGCCCGGCAACTCGCCCGCGTACTGGACTATGTGGACATCGGCCGTGCGGAAGGCGCGACTGTGGCACTGGGCGGCACACAGACCCGAGCCGACAGTGGTGGCTACTTCGTCGAGCCGACCGTACTCGACCACGTGCGCAACGACAGCCGGGTCGCGCAGGAGGAGATCTTCGGGCCGGTCCTCACCACGACCACGTTCCGCGGCGTCGACGAGGGCGTCCGCATCGCCAACGACACCCGCTACGGCCTGGCCGCGGCGGTGTGGACACGCGATGTCACCACCGCGCATGTCGTTGCCCGTCGGCTGCGCGCGGGAATGGTGTGGGTGAACACGTTCGACGCCAGTGACGTGATCACACCGTTCGGCGGGTTCAAGGATTCCGGTTCGGGCCGGGACAAGTCGTTGCACGCACTGGACGGGTACACCGGTCTCAAGACCACCTGGATCACACTGAGATGAGCGGGGAGGCATCGGTGCTGAGCGAGTCGTCGTTCGAGGTCGCGTTCGCCGGTCGGGTCGACTTCGGGTGCGGTGCCGTCGAGCGGCTGCCCGACGCGGTGGCGGGTCTCGGCCGGACCGCCGCGTTCGTGGTGACCGACAACGGAATGCGGGCGACCGGGATCATCGACCGGGTGTCGGCGATCCTGGACAAGGCGGGCATTCGTTGTGGTGTCTTCGACCGCGTCGGCCCCAACCCGAGCACGGGCGACATCGACCGCGCGGCCACACGGGTCCGCGAGTTCGGCGACTGCGCGGTGATCCCAGTCGGCGGCGGGTCATCGTTGGACGCGGCCAAGGGCATCGCCCTGCTGGCCACCAATCCCGGCGTCGCCAGGGACTTCGACTACCGCACCGAGCCGGACCGCCCCGGGCTGCCGCTGGTCGCCGTGCCGACCACGGCGGGCACCGGCGCCGAGACCAACGGGTTCGGCGTGATCGAGGACCGGGCGGCGCACCGGAAGGTCTACATCGGACACGACTCGGTCCGGCCGGTGCTCGCCATCCTCGATCCCGAACTGACCGTCGGGCTGCCGCGGCGAGCGACCGCGGCGACCGGGTTCGACGCGCTGGTACACGGCATCGAGTCGCTGGCCGCACGGGGAAGCAACCCCATCTCCGCTGCCTACGCGGCTCAGGCGGTCGGCATGGTGAGCCGCTGGCTGCCCACCGCCGTGTACGACGGCAAGGACATCGAAGCCCGCGGGCACCTGGTTCTCGCCGCCCATCTGGCCGGACTCGCGTTGAGCATCAGCGGCCTCGGGCTCGTGCACGGCATCGCGCATTCGGTCACCAACCACACAGGCGCGGTGCACGGGCTCGCGCTGTCAGCCGTGCTCGGTCACGTGATGGAGTTCAGCCACGACCAGGCCACTTCCGCCTACGACACGGCTGCGCACGCCATGCGCGCGAAGGACGCCGTGACCGCCTGCCGCGAACTCGCCGTCGACATCGGTGTGAACGTGCGGCTGTTCGACATCGGGTGCACAGCCGACGTGATCGACTCCGTGGCACGCGGTGCCCTCGCCGACGAGGTCACCGCCAACAGCCCACGCCTGCCGTCCTTGGGTGAACTCACCGCGCTGCTGCGGTCCGCACTCTGACTGGACCCCAACGCCTGGTCACGCTCAACTCGACACATGGTCGAGGCGGCGGGACAGGACGACCTGACAGGAGCCCGCGCGACCTGGCCACCAGATCCGGTAGGAAAGGGTGTCGAGTTCGGCTGGGCCCGTTCGTCCTAGCCGTGACCGAGTACAAACCAGGTGTGGAGGACACGTGCGCTACATGCTCCTGATCTACAACTGTGACCGGCCAGGCCCCGCGGATCCCGGCTTCGCCGAGGCGCTGGCCAGGGTGAACGCGTTCGCTGACGAGCTCCGTCGGCGCGGTGCGCTGGTCACGGGCGACCCGTTGCACGGCGAGAACACCGCCACCACCGTCAGCGTCCGCGACGGGCGGACGCTGATCACCGACGGGCCGTTCGCGGAAACCCACGAGCACCTCGGCGGCTACTACGTCCTCGAGTGCCGAGATCTCGACGAGGCGCTCGAACTGGCGGCGCTGTGCCCGATGGCCGAGTCCGGGTCGATCGAGGTGCGGCCGGTCGCGCACGTGCCCGGCGTCGACAACAGTCCTGCCGCGGCGGTGGCCGCGTCCGAATGACCGATTCGCCCGCGGTCGTGGTGAAGCGTGTCTACCGCGAGCACCGAGCCCGGATACTCGTGGCCGTGGCCATGGCCACCGAACCGGGCAGGGGGCTGGCGTAGATCGACCGGATCAACGGTCTCGACGGCTACCACCTGATGCACGCCGCCCGCGCCGACCTCCTGCACCGGCTCGGCCGGGTGAGCGAGGCCGCAGAGGCGTACCGTCGGGCGCACGCGCTCGCCGCCAGTCCCGCCGACCGCCGGTTCCTCACAGGCCGCCTGCTCGCCGCCACCAGTTCGGAGACCACATGAGACTGTCTATCCTCGACAACGGACATCGGCTGCGTGCAAGGATTTTCCTCACCACGACCGCGCGGCTGTCCCGCGTGGACTCGCCGGACATCGTGAAGATGCTGATGTACCGGCCGGACTTCCTCACCCGCACGCTGCTGGACCTCAGTGCCCCGGCGATGCGCGGACCCTCGTACTGGACGGCGGGCGAACGCGAGTACCTGGCGATGTGCACCGCGCGGCGGCACCGTTGCCCGTTCTGCGTCGACACCCACGCCGAGCTGACCCGGATCGCGGGCCGCGGCGAGATCGACCCGGACGACCCCGGCTCCGCGCGCGGCGAACTCGTCGCCGTCCGTGATTTCCTCGACGCGCTGTCCACCACGCCCGACAACGCCGACGCGGGGCGCCTGCGCGCGGAAGCAGTGCCCGACCACGCCATTGTGGAGGCGCTGCGGGTACGGGTCGTGTGGAACATCGTCAACCGCCTGGCCAACGTGTTCGGCTTCGAACTGCGTGAAGGCCAGCTGCGCAGCGGTACCCGTGCGCTGCACCGGTTCGGCTACCGGTTCCCCGGCTTCCTGCTGGCGGGCGGCGCTCCCACCGCCGACCACGGCGACGCGGTCGAAAACCTCAGGCACGCCGTGCTCAACGGTCCCGGCCACACCGATCCGGCTCTCCGTGCCGCCGCGGCCTCCGGCGGCACGCTCGGCGAGCCGTGGCGTTCCTATGCGTCGACCGTCCGCGACGCGTCCTACCGGATCACCTCCGCCGACATGGACGCGCTCACCGCGACCGGGCACACCGAGGACGAGATCTTCGAGGTGACCGTCGCCGTGGCTGCCGGAGTCGCGCTTGCCGAGTACGACGCGGGGCGCCTCGCGATCGAGCAGTGACTTTGGGGTGGGCCGTCGATGACCCACCCCGGGTGACACATGGTCAGACCGACACCGGTTGCCAGTCCGCCCGTCCGATGAACGCCAGCATCCGGCACTGCTCGTCGGAGTCGGCCGGTGGCGTCAGCTCGGGCCCGAAGAAGCCCGGCTGACGCACCACATTGGTCCGTGCCCAGTCGAACGCGATCGCCACCAGCGCCGGATCCAGCCGCACGGTCATGCCGAGCGCGTGCCCGATGTCCCAGGTGTGCGCGACCTGGTCGGTGATCAGCAACGTGACCACCTGAGCCACCGGTACGTCCCCGATCGGCCCGAGCGAGGCCGTGCGTGCGAGGGCGTCCTCGGTCAACGTCGGCACTGACGCTTCCCGTGCGGCGCGCCAGGTCGCCACCGGATCCGCACCGGCCATCCCGGCGGGGTGCGGTGATCCCGGCGCGCCCGTCCGCTCGGTGTACTCCTCGCCGGTCGCCCACGCCCGAATCTGGTGCTGGCCCCAGACCAGGTGCCCGGCCACGTCCCGCACTGTCCAGTCGGCACACGCCGACTGTGTGTCCCACCGGTCGGCCGGAACCGATGCCAGCATCGCGTCCAACTCGTCCTGTGCACGCCGGTACAACTCCAGCGTCGTCATCTCCTGGTCCTCTCCACTCGTCGATGCACTACACCCCAAGGACGATCAGCACCCGACCGACTCGACACGGCTTGTCCGACGTCTTTCTGCTAGCCCGAACGGTCGCGTGATCTTCGTCCGCTCGGTCGATTACTCCTGTTCACCCGTGCATTAACCTCCCGGATGTCGGGAAGCAACTTTCGGACTTCGGGATCGAATTCCGTGGGATAGCAGTTCTTTCAGAGGTGTTGCGAGGCCCTCTGTTGACAGCGTTGTCATCTGATTTCCCGACTTCGCACATCGCATCTGGAGGTACTCCGTGCGTCGAAAAGCACGTGGCCTTGTCAATCTGTTCATGGTGACCGTGGTCGGAGTCGCTACCGCGCAGACCGCAACCGCGGCACCAGCCCCGACGGGCACCGCCGGTGCGGGTACGGACCCCACAGGTCCGCCGCGCACCGTCACCCTGATCACGGGCGACCGTGTCACTGTCAATGAGCGGGCAGGGCAACTTCCCGCCATTTCCATCACGCCGGGACCCGGCCGTGACGGAATACGATTCCAGCGCAATCGCGACAAATCCGGCTGGTCGGTCTACCCGTCGGACGCGCTGCCGATGATTACCAGCGGCGTACTGGACAGACAGCTGTTCCGGATCGACCGGCTGCTGGCCGACGGCTACGACGACTCCCGCCCGACGCTCCCGCTGATCGTCGAGCGCGAACCGCAGCTGGCCGCGGCCGCGTTGCCCGGCGCCACCTCGACCCGGCAACTGCCCAGCATCGGCGCGACCGCGATGGCCGAGCAGAAGGACAAGGCAGGCGAGTTCTGGTCGTCAGTGGCCGGTCCGCGCGCGGCGCAGGGCGGCGTGCGCAGGATCTGGCTGGACGCCAAGGTACGGGCGAACCTCGACCAGAGCGTGCCGCAGATCGGCGCGCCGACGGCGTGGAAGAACGGCTACACCGGCAAGGACGTCAAGGTCGCCGTGCTGGACACCGGCGTCGACGCCACCCATCCCGACCTCACCGGCAAACTCGCCGGTGCCAAGGACTTCTCCGGCGGCGACGACCCGACCGACCACCACGGCCACGGAACCCACGTCGCCTCCACGATTCTCGGCTCCGGCGCCGCGTCGGGAGGCAAGTACAAGGGCGTGGCCCCGGACGCCCGGCTGCTCGCGGCCAAAGTGCTCAACGACGACGGCAGCGGCGGATACTCCGGGATCGTCAGCGGCATGGAATGGGCCGTCGAACAGGGCGCGAAGGTCGTCAACCTCAGCCTCGGCGCAACCGACACCGAAGACATCGACCCGCTTGAGGCAGCGGTCAACCGGCTCAGCGCGGACAAGGGCGTGCTGTTCGTGGTCGCGGCGGGCAACGACGGCGAACTCGGTGCGTCCACAATCGGCAGTCCAGGCAGCGCGGGCGCGGCCCTGACAGTCGGTGCGGTCGACCGAGCCGACAAGCTGGCCTACTTCTCCAGCCGCGGCCCGGGCAAGTACGACAACGCGGTCAAGCCGGAGATCACCGCACCCGGTGTCGGCATCGTCGCGGCCCGAGCGGCGGGCGTGCCCGCCAACAACCCGGTCGGCGACCACTACCAGGCCTCCTCGGGGACCTCGATGGCGACGCCGCACGTCGCGGGCTCGGTGGCGTTGCTGGCCCAGCAGCATCCGGACTGGCCGGGTGACCGCCTGAAAGCCGCGCTCACCGGTACCGCGAAGCCGACCGACGGACTGACCGCCTTCCAGCAAGGCGCGGGCCGTGTCGACGCGGCCAGGGTGACCACCCAGCAGGTCGACGCGAACGTGAGCACGGTCGGTTTCGGCTCGCTGCCATCGGAAGCCACGCCGAAACCGGTCACCCGCGAGCTCGTCTACCGCAACACCGGCACAGCACCGGTCGACCTCGACCTCCGCTTGGACGTCCGGGACGCGGAAGGAAAACCTGCCGCAGACGGCCTGATCACCGTGAGCAGCCCTCGCGTCACGGTGCCCGCGGGCGGTACCGCCTCCGTCACTGTCACCCTTGACCAAGGAACGCGCCCACGCGGCGCTTACGGCGGCACGCTGATCGCGACGTCGGCGAACGGCGCGTCGGTGCGTACGCTGATCAGCGCGGACCTCCAACGCCCGCAGTACGACGTGAACGTCAAGCTGCTCGGCCGCGAGCCAGGCAAGGCGGGCGGCATGGTCTTCATCAC
Source organism: Kibdelosporangium sp. MJ126-NF4 (assembly GCF_000826545.1). The sequence goes on from NZ_CDME01000010.1 coordinate 466,689, forward strand.
CAACCTCGACACCGGGCTGAGCAAGCACTACTACATCACCGACGGTGGTGGCGAGGTCCGGATGGCGCAGGGCAGGTACCTGTTCATGGCGGAGATCCACGAGATGCGCGACGGGGACCGCATCCACCCCACGCTTGTCGCGGCGCCGGGCACGGTGATCGACACGAACAAGGATGTCGTGCTGGACGGGCGCGGCGCCAAGCCGGTGACAGTCCACACAGACCGCTCCGACGCGCGGTCCAGCGGCGAACTGGTCGACTTCGTCGAGCAGGTCGCGAGCGGAGGGACCATCAGCCACGGCTGGTGGCAGACGCGGATCTTCAACGACACCAACTACGCGTACGTGGCACCGACGACCACCAATGTCCCGGACTTCTCCTTCCTGGTGGTCACCCAGTTGGGCAAGCAGAACAAGGAAGGACGCACCGAGAACAGCCCGTACCTGTACAACCTGCGCTTCCCGAGCAAGGGTCGGGTTCCGGACGTGTCGGCCTACCGCGTACGGGATCACGAGCTGGCTCGCGTCTCGGCGAACTACGCCAGCACCGGCAGCAAGCAGTGGGGCAAGCTGCGCACGTTGCCGTCGCCGTACGCGAACGAGGACGACCTCAACGACACCTGGTGGTTCACCTCGGCTGTGCAGTTGCCCACCGCACGGGAGGAGTTCTACAGCGCGGGCGATCTCACGTGGTTCAAGCGGTTGCAGGTGGACAACACCAGCAGCAACGGCAACTACTCGGAGATGTACGAGTACCGGCCGTCCGTGCGCTACCAGCCGGGCAAGCAGTACCAGGAGGGCTGGAACCGCGCTGTCGCCGGGCCTTCGCTGAAGTACCTGACCAACACAGTCCGCGAGGGCGACTCGCTCAGCATCCAGCTGCCTGTGTTCGCCGTGAACGCCGACGAAGGCACCAGCGTCGGTGCGGCGGCCGGGCGGACCCGGCTTCTGCGGGACGGCAAGGAGATCGCCTCGGTTCCCCGAGTGCCGCACTTCCACTTCCCGGACGGTGGTCCGGTGGACTTCACCGTGCCGACCGAGGCGGGGGAGTACACGTTGATCGTGGAGGCGAAGCGTCAGTCCGACAGCACGATCGAGCTGTCCAACGAGGTCACCACTTCGTGGCGGTTCAAGTCGTCCCATGTGGAGGGTAAGGCGGTGCTTCCGCTGATGGCCGTGCGTGCCAAGCCCGCTCTCGGGAAGGACAATGACGCACGGCGGTTGCTGCCCACCGAGGTTCCGCTCGAGGTGGAGCGTCCGGCTGGGGTGACTGGTGATGTCCGGCGGGTGAGCGCGGCGGCTTCGTTCGACGGCGGGCGCACGTGGCACGACCAGTTCGTGTTCCGCGACGGCCAGCAGTGGCGGGCTTTCGTGTGGGCTCCGCTGTTCTCGCCGTCGTCGACCGTGTCGCTGCGGTTGTCCGCGCAGGACAGCGCGGGCAACGCGGTGACGCAGACGATGATGAACGCCTACCGCCTGCGGTAGGGAGTTGTCCAGGTCTCCGGCTCCGTCAGGGTTTCCTGTCGGAGTCGGGGTCCCGGGCGGTTTCAGTGGTACGCCAGTAAGCGGTGAGATAGGCCGGGAGAGCGGGGTGAATGTCACTCTGCGCTGAGTGTCTTCCTGAAGTGGAATGCCGGGATGATGTACCCCGACGACAGGTAGCGGCGGTGTGCGGCATGGCGGTGTGTGCCCGAGTCGAGGTGTACCTCCGTGCACCCCAACCGCGCAGCCTCCTCGTCGACCCACGTCAACAACCGGCCTGCGTGTCCCTGTCCGCGTGCCCCGGGCAACGTGCACAGGTCGTCGATGTAGACATGCTTGCCCCAGACGAGGCTCGTCAGCAGCCGGAACCCGGCGGCCGAGACCACTGCGCCGCTGGCGTCGAACACGCCGACCAGCCGGTACCCCTCACCTCGCTGCACCTTCACTTTCTCAAGGAACTCCGTTGGCCCGGTCAGGTGTGGCCGCAACTCCTTGAGGACGGGGTACGCCAGTTCGGTGGTGGTCTCGTCGAGTTCCGCGATGGTCAGGGCGGCTGCCTGGGCGTGTTTGGTCATGTGGTCATGATCCAGCGGGCAAGTGGCATCTTCGAAGTGCCATTTCCAACAATTCCCAAGATGCCATTCGCAAAATCGATTGCCGTGCGTCACCGCTTGGGAGAACCTGGGGCCATGACGTTCTGACGGACAGACCCCATGGCCATGAGCCGTCCATTCCCACCTTCTTGTGAAGAGAGCGTCTCTCTTGTCTTCCCAACACCTTCGGCCCCAACACCTTCAGCAGAGCACTGATCCGGCTTCCGTCACCGTGTTCGCCTCGCCGACGAGCTGGATCGAGTCCGATGCCGTCGATCAATGCCACCAGGTGGCCGCGCTCGACGGCATGATCCACGTCGCGGGCATGCCGGACCTGCACCCTGGCAAGGGTGCGCCCATTGGCGCCGCCATGGCGTCGAACGTGCTGTACCCGTTTCTCGTCGGGTCGGACATCGGGTGCGGGATCGCCGTGTTCCCGATCGCCCTCAAGCGGGTCGTGCTCGAACGGCTCGCAGCGAGGTTCCCCGACCTCGACCAGGAGCCCGATGACGACGACCCGGCGTGGGACTTCGTGGACGGCGAGATTCCCGGCGGTCACCGTGCGGGCCTCGGCACGCTCGGGCGAGGCAACCATTTCGTCGAGTTGGCGCGCGTCGACACCGTACTGGCGGCCGATCACGCCCACCGTCTCGGGCTGGCCGGTGGCGACCTGGTCCTGATCGTCCACAGTGGATCGAGAGGGCTCGGTGAGCGGATCCTCCGCGCGCACACCGAGGTGCATGGCGCCGGTCCGGCGGCCGATCCCGCCGCGTATCTCGCGCAGCACGACGACGCTGTGCGTTGGGGAGCGCTCAACCGGCGTCTGATGGCTTCTCGGGTTGCCCTCGCACTGGGTGCGGAGCCCGCTGACCCGGTCGTCGACCAGTGCCACAACCTGGTCGAGATCCGCGACGGCGCCTACCTGCACCGCAAGGGCGTGGCCCCGGGTGATGGCTGTGACGTCCTCATCGCGGGAACACGCGGAACCCGTTCCTACCTGGTAGCCGGGCATGCGGGAGCGGAGGCCAACTACTCCGTGGCACACGGCGCGGGCCGCAAGATGTCCCGAGCCGATGCCCTTCGTCGCGGCAAGGCCAAGCACACAGTCGACCAACTGCGCACCACGCCCGTGGGATCACTGGTGGTGTGCGGTGACCGTCAACTGCTCTTCGAAGAGGCGCCAACGGTGTACAAGCGCATTGAGCAAGTGATAGGTGACCTGACTGAGCACGGCCTGGCCACGCCGATCGCCACCACTGTCCCGCTGGTGACGTACAAGACGTCCGATCCGCACTACACCCGCCGTGACCGTCGGGCGAAAGCGGTGCGCCACCGTTGAAGGAAGCCGGAGGCGGCAGGGGGTACCGCCTCCGGCAAGGAAGGGGATCAGCCGTTCTGCGGTGTGCTTTCGTACGTGACCACCAGGTGCGGCGCCTGGCCGGTCTGTGCGGTGCCGTACTTGCGCCACCCGCTCTTGTCCTGCTCGCTGGTGCTGGTCAGGCCGAAGGTGGCCGTCGCGGAGCCCAGATCGACGAAGTCGGCGACCGCACCGGCCACGCGGAAACTGGTCCAGCGTGCGCCGTCGCAGTACCCGGGCTCCGACTGGTTCTGTACATTGAGGATGGTGGGCTGGCTGTTCCACGTCGTGCCGGGGGTGACCGGCGTCGTCGCCCGCAGCGAGACGGAACTCGGGCCGCACGTCGCGGAGTGCGCGCCGAAGACCCTCAGTTCGGCGCTCAGGATCCGCTTGCCGGTCAGTGACGCGATGTCGAACTGGAAGTAGGACCGTGCGACGGTGTACGGGTCGCTCCAACCGTTGTAACCGGCGGGCGCGCGGTTGTCACCAGTCGAGGCGCCGTTCCAGTGGGCGCTGCCGGGAGACGCGCTGTAGACGGCCGTCCACGCGACCGCGTTGTGCAGCGACTGCCCCGGCGTGAGTTGCTGCCGCAGGGTGTCGGTTCCGTCCGCGTTGGCGGTGGTTCCGTTCACCGGTGCTGCGGCCAGCGCGGCCTGCGCCGGTACCAGGGTTCCGGCAGCGACGACACCGGCGAGCAACAAACGTCTGGCTCTCATGGATCCCCTTCAGTTGATCGGCCACACAGTGACATCTGGAGAGGTTTGGTCCGGTGAGTCACCGGCGACAGCCATCCGCGCACGATCGACCGCCTCCCCCGGTAGACGTCTCCGCTCAGCCTGCATGCCTGTCGATCATGGGTGCAAAGGGTTTCATTTTCCAGTGAATCTCCCGGTTGGTTGCCAGGGCTCGGCGATGGGGACAGCATCGAAGGGGTGAGTTCCGAATGGCAGGAGATTCCCGGGCCGGTTGCGACGCCCCCGGACGGCAACCTGGCCGACATCGCGGCAGCAGGCGGTCTGCACACGTATCAGCTCGAACTACACGAGACCTACGGGCCGGTCGCCCGGTTCGAGTTGCCCGGCACGCGAGTGGTGTCGGTGGCGGACCCGGAACTGTTGGCTGGCACATCCAGGATCAACCGGCGACCACAGGAGTTGTTCGAGTTCCTCTCGCCGCTGTTCGAGGCGGGCAACCTGCAGACCATCAATGAGCGGGAACACGTGCCCTGGCGGCGGTTGCTGTTGTCGGCGCTGGGCAACCACCGGTCGCACGAGGCGCATTTCGAGTCGTTCACGCGGATGACGGTCGAACTGGCCGACCGGTGGGCGGCAGACGGCGGGAATGTCGCGCTGCAGGAGGATCTCAGCGCGCTGTCGTTGCGGCTCATCTGCGAGTACGCGCTCGGCAGCGATCTCGGATCGACCGGCCGGACCAGCGCGGCCTTCCGTGACCTGATCGCCGAATACCTGGCACAGCAGTACGGTCTGCCGTCCACGATCGGGCCGGAAGGTGCCGCCGAGGCGCTGGCGTACGTGCGCGAGACCGTCACCGAGGTCCTTGCGGCGAAAGGGGAGCGCACCGGGCTGGTGGGACTGTTGGCCGACTCGGGGTGGGAACCGGCGCGGATCAGGGACACCGTGCTGGTCGTCGTGATGGCCGGTTACCACACGTCCGGGGTGGCGGTGTCGTGGGCGCTGCACCTGCTGGCCGACCATCCCGACATCGCCCGGCGTCTGCGGGACGAGCTTGACCGCGTGCTCGGCGACCGTCCCACACCGACCTACGACGACCTGCGCTCGCTCGACTACCTCGAACGGGTCGTGAAGGAGGCGATGCGGCGCTACCCGCCCGGTCCGTACGCCGCCAGGGAACTGGCCGAGGACATGGCGCTCGGCGACTACCACCTCCCGGCGGGCACCACGCTGATGTACCCGATCTGGGCGCTGCACCTCAATCCGGCGCACTGGCCCGACCCGTACCGGTTCGACCCCGACCGGTTCACCCCGGCCGCCTCCGAGGGACGGCCGAAGTTCGCCTTCGTCCCGTTCGGCTTCGGGCCCCGCAGTTGCGAAGGCGCCGCGCTGGCGATGGCGGAGATCAAGCTGATGGTCGCCGTCCTGGTGAAGCGCTTCGAGTTCACACCGGTGCCAGGGCACGTCGTCACGCCCGTCGAACGGTTCGTGCTGTGGGCACGTGACGACATCAGGATGACCGTCACTCCGCGTGCGTCTGACGTGCGCATGCGTTGCTAGTGCTGGGAGTGCTTGGGCAGGAGGCCGACCAGCAGCAGCGCCAGGACGTGGAGCCCGGCACAGATGCCGAACACCAACTGGGCGGCGGCGAAGTAGGACGGGCTGGCGGGCTGTCCAACTCGGACGAAGAACACGGTGCCGAGCGCGGCGACGCCGATGGCGCCCGCGAACTGCTGGGCGGCGTTGAGCACGCCCGCGCCGGTGCCGACCTCCCGGGGAGTGGCGTCACCGAGGATGAAGTCGAACAGGGGGATGAACAGCATCCCGGAGCCGAAGCCGGTCACGAGCAGGGCCGGTGTCAGCCGCCACACGGTGATGGCGTCGCCCCAGTGCGCGGTGGACCACAGGAGGACGAGCAGGCCGACGACGGTGATGGCCAGTCCCACACGCAGGTTGGCGCGTCCGAGCTTCTCGGCGAGCACCGCGCCTGACAGCAGGGTGGCGACCGCGGTGCCGACTGCCCAGGGGATCAGCGCGAAGCCGGTCCGCAGCGGCGTCCAGCCAAGACCCAACTGCAACAGCAGGTTGATGACCAGGACGAACGCGCTGAGTGCGGCGTAGAACCCGCCGACGATCAGCAGACCGACAACGAAGCTGCGCCTGCGCAACAGCGACGGCGTGATGACCGGGTGGTCGCTGCGGCGTTCGGACATGCCGAACAGTCCGAAGGCGACCAGCCCGGCGACGATCATCGCGTAGGTCCACGCGGGCCAGCCCAGGTCACGTCCCTGGATGAGCGGCACGATCAGCAGCGCGGAACCGGCGGTGAGCAGGCCGACACCGCGCAGGTCGAGTCGGGCGCCGCGGTCCTCGCCGCTGTGGCGGGGCATGACCCACCAGGCGAGCGCGGCGGCGACGACACCGAACGGGACGTTGATCAGGAAGATCGAGCGCCACTGGCTGCCGAACAGGTCGATGTGCAGCAGCCAGCCTGCCAGGATCGGCCCGGCCACCATGGCGATGCCCATGATCGGGCCGAAGGGCATCAGCGCCCTGCGCAGGTGCTCGGGCGGGAAAACGATCTTCACCAGGGCCATGCCCTGCGGGATCATCACCGACCCGAACAGGCCCTGGAACACGCGGGCGACGATCAGGAACCCGGGACCGGGCGCGAGGCCGCACGCCAGTGACGCGAGCGTGAAGCCGACCATGCCGATCAGGAACAGCCTGCGGCGGCCGAGCAGGTCGCCGAGTCGGCCGGAGGTGACCAGGCCGAGGGCGAAGGCTGCCGTGTAGGCGGACAGCACCCACTGCAGGGTCATCGGGCCGCCGCCGAGATCGGCGCGGATTTCCGGGCCCGCGAGGGTGGCGACGCTGGTGTCGATGAGGTCCATCAGTTCGGCGATGACCACGACGACCAGGACCAACCAGGCTTTGCGGACGGGGAGCGGGTCCACTCTGACCGGCTTCGACGAACTAAGTTCGATAGTCACGAACTAAGTTCTAGACAACGAACTTAGTTCGTGTCAAGTTATAGTGATCGACATGGCCACCGACCCCAGACAGCGCCGTGCGACCCGGCACGCGCAGCCCGCCTCGGACTCCCCGTCGACCGCGCCGCGCAAGACACCCATCACGGTCGACCGGATCACCGACGCCGCGCTGCAGGTCATCGCCACCGAGGGCTACGACGCGCTGACGATCCGCCGGGTCGCCGCCCTGCTCAACACCGGGCCGTCCTCGCTGTACGCGCACATCCTCAACAAGGAGGACCTCGACGACCTGATCGTCGCCCGGCTCTACGCCGAAGTCGAGCTGCCCGAGCCCGACCCGGCCACGTGGCGTGCGCAGATCCTGACCGTGTACGCCCAGATCCGCGACCAGTACCTGAAGTACCCCGGTGTCTCCCGTGCCGCGATGGCGATGGTCCCCACCCATCTCGAAACACTGCGGGTCGGCGAAGGAATACTGGCGATCCTGCTCGCCGGAGGCATCGAACCGCGGACTGCCGCATGGGCGCGCGACGCGCTCACCCTCTACGTCGGCGCCTATGCCTTGGAACGATCGCTTGTCCAACAACGGCAACAACACCACGATGACGACTGGGTGCTAAGCCGTGAGGAACTCGTCAGCCGGTTCAGTGCGCTGCCCGCCGACAGTTTCCCGCACACCCGGCGCCACGCGGCGGAACTGACCTCCGGCACGGGACACGACCGATTCGACTTCACCCTGAGCCTGCTCATCGACAACCTCGACGCGCGCACCATCCACATCAACCAGAAGTGGTGACGACTACATGGAACAGGGCGCACGGTCACGTCTGGCCTCGTCGTTCGGCACGGCCGCGGTCGCCTACGCCGAACACCGCCCGGACTACGCCCCGGCCGCGGTGCGTTGGGCGCTGGAGTCCGCGCCCGGTCCGCGAGTGCTCGATCTCGGCGCTGGAACCGGCAAACTCACCGGCACAGTGACCGCGCTGGGCGCTGACGTCATCGCGGTCGAGCCTGATCCGGCGATGCTGGCCGAGTTGCGGCAAGCGTGGCCGTCTGTGCGTGCTCTGTCAGGTAGCGCTGAGGCGATACCGCTGCCGGACGGCTCCGTCGACGCTGTGCTGGCCGGGAATGCCCTGCACTGGTTCGACATGGCCGTCGCCGGGCCGGAGATGGCGAGGGTTCTCGCGCCGGGCGGCGTTCTGGCTGGCTTGTGGAACGTGATGGACAACCGGGTCGACTGGGTTGCCGGGCTTGAGAAGGTCAGTGGGAGCGCGGCCATTGGCCCGCGGGACACACTCAGCAGTTGGCGTGCCGCGACGGAAGACCTGCACCTTCCCCGAAATGGCGTGGCTGCCCTGTTCGGCTCGCCGGAACAGGCCGAGTTTCCGCACGGGCAGCGTCGTACCGCTGACTCTCTCGTCGCGACTCTCGCGACGCGAGCCGGGGTGCTGATTCTGCCGGAACCGGAGCGAGCAGCCATGTTCGGCCGGATCAGCGGTTTTCTCTCGAGCCGACCGGAAACCGCCAACGGCGAGTTCACCCTCCCGATGCTGACCGGCGTTCTGCGCGTCCGGCAGCTGTGAACACCACAACCGCCCGATACATCAAATAACGAAGTCACACCAAGGAGCCGCGTGATCTTGGAATCGGCGCGGCCGTAACCTACTGCCATGACTGCAGAAGAGCGTGCGGCCTACATCGTCGACGTGCTGTCGACCGAGTTCGCCTCGATGATCGCCATGGACCAGGCCGCGTTCCGCCGCAAGTTCCGAAAGATGGCCGCTTCGCCGTTCGCGTTCTACCGGGGGAGCGCGTGCCTGTTCTACGCCGACCAGACCGGTGAGTTCGCCGCGACGGACTTTCTCGACGAGCACACCAGCCGGGTGTGGATCCACGGTGACCTGCACGCCGAGAACTTCGGGACCTACATGAACGGGTCCGGGCGGCTTGTGTTCAACGTCAACGACTTCGACGAGGCGTACGTGGGTCCGTTCTCGTGGGACCTCAAGCGCCTCGCGGCGAGTGTCGCCCTCATCGGCTACACGAAGGCGTTGTCGGATCAGGTGATCACCAAACTGGTCACCCAGTTCGCGAAGGCGTACCTGACCGAATTACGCGCGATCGTCGCGGGCGGGGACGACGCGATCGGTTCGATCACGCTGGACAACGCCAGCGGTGTGCTGCTGCGGGTGCTGCAGCAGGCACGGCTGAACACCCGCGTCGAACTGCTCGAGAAGGAGACCACTCTCGACAACTACGAACGCCGTTTCGCCGACGGTGACGGCGTTTTCCGGATCGACGACGACACCAGGCAGGCCGTCCTCGCCGCGTTCGAACGCTACCTGGGCACGCTTCCGGAGAAGGTGACCATGGTGCAGTCGGTCGCCGCTCAGGTCAAGGATGTGGTGCTGCGCAAGGGAGTCGGCATCGGATCCGCCGGGCTGCCGTCGTACAACCTCCTCCTGGAGGGGCATACGGAGGCGCTGGAGAACGACGTCGTGATCTACATGAAGCAGGCGCAGGTGCCCGCGGTCGCCCGGCACATCCACGACGAGAACATCCAGGGATACTTCGCGCACCAGGGCCAACGCACGGCCGAGTCGCAGCGCGCCCTGCAGGCACACGCCGACCAGTGGCTCGGGTACACCGAACTGAACGGGATCGGTCAGGTCGTCGCCGAGGTGTCGCCGTACGCCGCCGACCTCGACTGGTCGGACGTCAACGAACCGGACGAGCTGTCCGGCGTGATCACCGACCTCGGCCGCGCGGTGGCCAGGATGCACTCGGTCGCCGACGACGAGTCCGGCCACGACCTGGTCGACTTCGCCACCGAGGAGGCGATCGTCGCCGTGGTGGACAAGGACGAGGAGGGCTTCGTCGCGCACCTGGTCGACTTCGCCCACGCCTACGGCGCCCGCGCGCGCCAGGACCACCAGATCTTCGTCGACCTGTTCCGCAACGACCAGATGCCCGGCCTGTAGCCGTTTTCCGCTGTCCCGCGCGGCGTGTGTCAGTGGACCGCGCCGCGCGGCTCTGCCTTCCGAGTGAGACGCTGTTCACATCGGCGATGTGGTGGCGGGCAGGGATGTCCATTGTGTTAATTGTCGGCGAACCCGGTTCGGCGTGCTCACTCGGTGACAAATATTCGGTGCGCAGTGCGCGGATCGGCGCCGCACGGTCGAATATTGGTAGGAAATGACAAGAGTCCATCGCGTTTACGGACAATTTTGAGGCCTTGCGCTGCCCGGCGTGGATGATTAATTTTGGTCTGTCGTAGCGTGGTCGTAACACACGTCGGGGCGTTTGTTTCGGCGATCCCCTTTTTAGCATGCCTTGCTTTCGTGCGCTCTTCTTACCTGCCGGGAGGATGCTCAGCGATGTCCAGACAATGTGGTCGAAGATTGACAAGAGGAATCGCGGCTGCCGCCGCGGCCGCGCTCGTGCTCACGGGCACCGTGTCGGCCTCGTCGGCCAGCGTGGCCGTCCAGGGCCAGCTCACCCAGACCTACAGTTGCCCGTTTCCGCTGATCGGCAACCAGAACGTCACCGTCGAGATCACCGCCGAGCAGCCCGCGACCATCGCCACCGGCCAGTTCACACCGCCGATCAACGTCAAGGCGGTGGCCAACGCGGGCAAGACCGCCACCGAGGGCCTGCGCCTGGTGGGCGCGGAGTCGATCCGGGGCTCGGCCAGGGCCACCTCGACCGTGACCGCCCCTGCCGACCAGGGCGCGTTGACCGTGCAGGTCCCCACCTCGATTCCCCAGCAGCTGATTCCGGCCGTGGGCAACGATCTCGTCGTGAACGCGGAGGGAGCCGCGCCGGGTCTGCGCTTCGACAAGCCGGGCACGGCCACGTTGTCGGTCACCGCGCTGGAGATGGAGATGACTCCGCTGCGGGCCGACGGCACGCCGACCGACCTCGGCACGTTCAATTCGGTCTGCACGCTCAACGCCGGGCAGTCGACGCTGCTGCACAGCTATGCGGTCACCGGCAACGAGGTGATCCCGGAAGCGGTTGTGGGCCAAGGTAATGTGCCGCCGCTCAAGCAGACCTACACGTGCCCGTTCCCACTGATCGGCAACCAGGATGTCACGGTCGACATCCAGACCGCCCTGCCGACCAAGGCCAAGGTCGGCGAGTTCCTGCCGAAGATCGACATCACGGCGGTGGCCAACGCGGGCACGACCGCCACCCAGGGCCTGCGCCTGGTCAGCGCCGAGACGATCCAGGGCCTCGCCCGTGCCACGTCACTGGTGTCGGCGCCGCAGGGCCACCTCGCCGTGCAGGTACCGACGGACATTCCCAACCAGCCCATTCCCGCGGTCGGCAACCCGTTGATCGTGAACGCGAAGGGCTCGGCGCCCGCACTGAAGTTCGACAAGCCGGGCACAGCGACCTTGTCCGTGCACGACCTCGTGATGGTCATGACCCCGCTGAAGGCCGACGGCACTCCCACCGGCCTCGGTACGTTCACTTCGGACTGCACCCTCAAGGACGGCCAGACCAACGTCCTGCACACCTTCACCATCGAGACGGGCGTGGACACCGAGAAGCCCAGCGTGCCACAGAACCTGCGCAAGGGTGATGTGACGCCGACGAGTGTTGGGCTGGTGTGGGATGCGTCCAGTGACAATGTTGGTGTGTCTGGGTATGAGGTGTTCGTGAATGGTCAGTCGCGGGCGACTGTGACTGGTACGGCGGCCACTGTGGATGGTTTGACGGCTGACACGGAGTATTCGTTCACGGTGGTGGCGAAGGACGCGGCAGGTAACAAGTCCGATCCCAGCGCTGCCCTGACCGTACGGACGGCGACCGCGCCGGACACGGCGGCGCCGTCAGTGCCGCAGAACGTGAAAGCCAGCGGTGTGACGGAGACCAGCGCCGTATTGACGTGGGATGCGTCGAGCGACAATGTTGGTGTGTCTGGGTATGAGGTGTTCGTCAATGGTCAGTCCAAGGCGAGCGTTCCCGGTACGACGGCCACGGTCGAAGGCCTGACGCCCGACACCGACTACACGGTGACAGTGATCGCGAAGGATGCGGCAGGCAACAAGTCCGACTCCAGCGCTCCGTTGACCGTCCACACGGCCTCTTCGCCGGACACAGTGGCGCCGTCGGTGCCACAGAACGTGAAAGCCACTGGCGCGACGGAGAACACCATCGCGTTGTCGTGGGACGCGTCGAGCGACAATGTTGGTGTGACTGGGTATGAGGTGTTTGTCAACGGTCAGTCGAAGACGACCGTTGCCGGTACGACGACCACGGTCGAAGGCCTGACACCGGACACCGAGTACAGCATCACGGTGTCCGCGAAAGACGCGGCGGGCAACAAGTCCGCCCAGAGCACCCCAGTGCCCGGCAAGACACTGCCCGCGCCGGACCGCGAGACGCCGTCCGTCCCGCAGAACGTGAAAGCGGGCGGCGCGACTCCCGCCAGCGTCGCTCTCACCTGGGACGCGTCGAGCGACAACGTGGGCGTCACCGGGTATGAGGTGTTCGTCAACGGCCAGTCCAAGGCGAGCGTTTCCGGTACGACGGCCACGATCGACGGCTTGGCCGAGGACACCGAGTACACCTTCACCGTGATCGCGAAGGACGCGGCGGGCAACAAGTCCGCTCCGAGTGCGGCAGTGAAGGCCAGGACACTCAAGAATCCGGACGTCACGCCGCCCACTGCGCCGACCGACGTCCGCGCCACCGGCGTCACCGAAACCAGCATCGCGCTGGCGTGGAACGCGTCCACCGACGACACCGGCGTCACCGGATACGACGTGTTCGTCAACGGCACACCGAAGACGAGCGCGCCGGGCACCACGGCCACCGTCGACAGCCTGACCAAGGGCACCGAGTACACGATCACGGTCAAGGCCAAGGACGCCGCCGGGAACGTGTCCAGCCCCAGCGTCGCTATCAAGGTGACCACGACCAGCGTGGACGGCGAATCGCCGACCACGCCCGGGAACGTGCGCGCCACCGGCACGACCGACACCGGTATCACGCTGGCCTGGGACGCGTCGAGCGACAACGTCGGCGTCGTCGGCTACGAGGTGTACAACGGCAGCACGGTCATCCCCACCACCGCGACGACCGCGACAGTCACCGCGCTGACGCCGGACACCGAATACACCTTCACCGTCAAGGCGAAGGACGCCGCAGGCAACGTCTCGGCCGCCAGCGCACCGGTCAAGGCCAGGACCAAACCCCGTGACAACAACGAGATCCCGTACACCTTCGCCCTCGACGGCAAAACCCGTGTCAAGGCGGCCAACGGGACAGTCCCGCTCAGCGGCGGCGTCGCCGTCCTGTTCACACCCGGCACCGGTGCCTTCCACGGCGACCTGCGGCTCGACCCGACGCGCGGCCAGTTCCGCCTGTTCGGGTTCATCCCGGTCAGTGCGAGGATCGAGTTCGTCCCGGCAGGCCAGACCACTGGCACGTTGTCCGGCGACGGCGTGCTCCGCGCGAAGTCGAGCGTGACGGTCAAACTGCCGAGGGTCAGCCTGTTCGGCTTCCCGATCAGCTCGTCGCCGACCTGCCAGACCCGCACACCGGTCGACGTCCCGCTGGTGTCGAAGCCCGGCTTCACTCCGCTGTCGGGCGGCAGCCTCAGCGGCACGTACACGCTGCCCGCCGTGCAGGGCTGCGGTCCGCTCACCCCGTTGATCAGTGCCTTCACCGAGGGACCGGGCAACACCATCCAGGTGTCGCTCAACCGGACGGTGAAAGCAACACGCTGACGTCCCACCCCACATGTGGCCTCCGCCGTCACCCCCAACGGCGGGGGCCACGCCCTACCTGACGAGGTCCGTCGGACCACGGCCGCGAACGTGGACCACCGCACCGGATTCCTGAACCATCACACCCATGCCAATGATCAGCGTGCAGATGTTGTCCGGCCGTACAGCCGAGCAGAAGGCGGCACTCGCCGAACGCCTGACCGACGTCTTCCTGGAGACGTGCGGCAACCCGGGGCAAACCCGTGATGGGGTGTGGGTCGTGCTCAACGACGTCCCCGGCGAGCACTGGGCCATCGGCGGCAAGCTGGACGCCTAGCGATGTAAATTCTTCCCATATCACCAGTCTTTGCCGACAAACAGCCACGGCCGTGCCAGGATTGCCGTGCGACTGTCGACGCCGCCGGGCCCGAGCCGGGTGGTGCGAGGAGGCTGGCGATGACCTTGGGCACCCCATCTGTCCGTCGGATACGCGGCGCACTCGTCGCCGTGATCTCGTTGTCTCTGGCCGTGATACCGGTCGAGACAGCCACGGCGGCGCCCCCACCCGGCGATGCCGCCGTGGTGTTCCCGAAACCGCAGTCGACGACCACCCGGCCCGAGACGGTACGGATACCGCACACGGTCAACCTGGTCGTGGCGGACAACGCTGACCGCTCCGCTGTCGGCGTCGTGCGTGAGGTACTCGACGCGGCCGGGGTGCGCCGAGTCGACGACCGGCACAGTCCGTTGACCGTGTACGTCGGCAGGCATCCGGATGCCTTGGGGGCATTGGACATCAAGGGCGTCGAGGGGATGGGTGCCGAGGGCTACGTCGTGGCTGTGGGGACCGGCAAGGACCGCCGGTCCCGCATCGTCGTCGCCGGGGTCGACGGCGCTGGCACGTTCTACGCTGCCCAAACCTTGCGTCAGGTCGTCACGGGCCAAACTGTGCGTGGCGTGGAGATCCGGGACTGGCCGTCGTTGCGGTGGCGCGGTGTGGTCGAGGGGTTCTACGGCCCGCCGTGGTCGCACGAGGCACGGCTGGACTCGTTCGACTTCTTCGGGCGCCACAAGATGAACCTGTACTTCTACACGCCGAAGGACGACCCGTATCTGCGGGCCGAGTGGCGTCGGCCGTATCCGCCGGACCAGCTCGCCCGGCTTGGCGAACTGGTCGACCGGGCCACCGCCGACCACGTCGAGTTCGGCTATGTGCTCTCGCCTGGCCTGTCGATCTGCTACTCGCGACCGTCGGAGACCGACACCCTGATCGCCAAGTTCACCACGCTGCACCAGCTTGGCGCGCGGATGTTCGTGATCGCTTTGGACGACATCGACTACCAGCGGTGGAACTGCGACGAGGACCGTGCCGCGTTCGGCACCGGCGCGGCCGCGGCGGCCAAGGCGCAGGCGCACGTGATCAACCGGGTGCAGCGGGAGTTCATCGCGACCCACCCCGGCACGCAGCCATTGCAGACCGTGCCGACCGAGTACTGGGGGACGCGGAGAAGCGCCTACACCGACACGCTCGCGTCGCAGGTCGATCCGGCCGTCGTGGTGCAGTGGACCGGACTCGACGTGATCTCACGCACGATCACCACGCAGGACATGGCCGCCGCGCACGCCAACTTCCAGCACCCGATGCTGATCTGGGACAACTACCCGGTCAACGACTACGTCCCCGGCCGTCTCCTGCTCGGCCCGCTGACCGGCCGGGAACCCGGGCTCGGCGCGTCGAGCACCGGACTGGCGGCCAACCCGATGTCCCAGGAGCAGGCGTCCAAACCGGCGCTGTTCACCGTCGCCGACTACACCTGGAACGACACCGCCTACGACCCGGCCCGCTCATGGGCGGCCGGTCTGGCCGACCTCGCAGGCGAGAACAACCGCGCTCTTGCCGCGTTGACGACGTTCGCCGACGTCAACTACTCCTCACGACTGAACGAGCGGCAGGCACCGCGGCTGTCCGCCGACGTCGACCAGTTCTGGAAGACCGGGAGCCCCGCTGCCGTCGCGCGGCTCCACAACGCCCTGCGGCAGGTGCGGGGCGCGCCCGAGGTGTTGCGGGAGTCGTTGCCCAATCCGGGTTTCCTGACCGAGACCAAGCCATGGCTGGACGCCACCCAGGCCTGGGGACAGGCCGGGCTGACCGCGCTGGACATGCTCGTCGCCCAACGCATGGGCAACGGTGACCTGGCATGGGCGCGTCGGCAGGCCCTGCCGGGGCTCGTGGCCACCGCGCGGTCGTTCACCACGGACTGGCCCGACCCGAACACCAAGGTCCCGGTGGTGATCGACCCGGTGATCGACCGGTTCGTCAAGGCAGCCATCGACGAGAACGACCGGTGGCTCGGGGTCCAGCCGTCGCGGACCAGCCCGGTGACGAACCTGCCGGTGTACAACGAATCCCAGCTCCCGCTCGACAACATGGTCGACGGCGACCCGGACACGTACTTCTGGGGCGGCGCGCCCGCCAAGCCGGGCACCGTGGTGGGCGTGGACCTCGGCCGGGTCCGGCCGGTCACCGGCGTCGACGTCCAGATGGCCAAGCCGGACCGCCTGGACGACTACATCCAGCACGGCGTGGTCGAGTACTCGACGGACGGCACGGCATGGACCACCGGCCCGGCCTTCGGCAGTTCACCCAGGGTGACCGTGGATCTCGGCTCGGTGCAGGCCCGGTTCGTTCGGCTCAACGCCACCCAGGAACAGCCGAACTGGGTGGTGGTGCGGGAGTTCGAGGCGCACGTCGCCGACGGGCCCAGCGTGTCCGGCGCACCGGCCGGTGACTTCGACCGCGCCGCCGACAACCGGCCGCATACCGCGTATCGCGCGTCCCGCACGCCCACCGCCGGTGAGGCACTGACGCTCACCCTGCCCGCCGCCCGCACGCTCACCAAGGTGATCGTCCTCGCGGACGCCCGTGCCGAGGTGCAGGTCCGGTCCGGCGGCCGGTGGAACACGATCGGCAGGCTGTCCGGCGGGTACACCGAGCTCCCGGCTCGTGGACTGGCCGCGGACGCGATCAGGCTGATGTGGACAGCGGATTCCCCGGCGCCGGTGGTCAGTGAGATAGTGCCGCACTACGCGCGATGATCTGGTGTCCAGCCAGAGGCCTCAGCTCGGTGTCGGCCGCGCTGGCGGAGATCACCGCAAGCGCCGGGTCCTCGTCGCGCAGACCAGACGGATCGTCCGCGACTCGTCATGGACCTGATGAGCTCGTAGCCGGAAGCGACGGTGGCAGGCCGAAGGCGGGCAGGACACTGTCGTCGAAACGGGTCATGGCGGCGATCCGGTCGGCGGTCAGGGTGAGGACGTAGAGACCGGTCCCGTGCCGGACGCCGCTCGGGTCACGCAGGTAGGCACCGAACGCCGGTTGACCGTTGGCCCGCGCGGGAACAAGGTCGAACCGCCGCCCCGCCTGGAAGAGACAGGCACAGAACCGGGCCACGACGTCACGTCCCCGGTACTCGAAGGGCATCGGCGGCATCGACACGAAGACGTCGTCGGTCAGCAACGCCACCAGTCCGTCCACATCGGCCGATTCCCACGCTCGGACGAACTTCGCCACGAGCGCGTCCTCTTCGGGCGAACCGGCGGCGGGGGCCTCGTACGCCGCCTGCCGCAGCCCGGCACGTGCCCGTTTAAGGGCGCTCTTGACGGAATCAACGCTGGTGCCCAGCATCCCGGCCACCTCGGTGGCGTGGAACCCGAGGACGTCACGCAGCACGAGCACGGCGAGTTGCCGTGGTGGCAGCAGCTGCAGCGCGGTGACGAAAGCCAGTGAGATCGACTCGATCCGCTCGTAGCGCGCCTGTGGGTCGAGCAGCGCGTCCGGGAACCAGCCAGACGACCTCGCCGAGCCCGGTCGGTTCCGGTGGCTCGACCAGCGGCACGTTCCACGCCTGCGGCGGGCGTCGACTCGCCGACCGCCGAGCGTTGAGGCACTGGTTGGTGGCGATCCGGTACAGCCAGGTGCGCAGCGCGGCGCGTTCCTCGAACCCGTCCATGCCCTGCCAGGCGGCCAGCAGCGTGTCCTGCAGGGCGTCCTCCGCGTCCTGCAACGACCCCAGCATCCGGTAGCAGTGCACTCGCAGTTCCCGGCGATACGGCTCGACCAGGCGGCCGAACGCCGTGCCGTCCCCGGCTCGTGCCATGGACATCAGATCACTGGTCGTCACCGCCACCATCGTGGCCGGACACCGACCGCGGGGCAACCGAGCGACCCCTTTCCCGACGCGGGGGTGTCCACATCGGTGGAATGCCGTGAACGAGGGAGAACCGCCATGGGAAAGATCATCATCAGTGAGAACGTCTCGCTCGACGGAGTCGTCCAGGACCCGACCGGCGACGAGGACTTCCCGCGCGGCGGCTGGTTCCATCAGGTGGGGGCGGCCGACCGCGGGGAGTGGGCTCGGATCGGGCTGCGTGAGGCCCAGGACGCCGCAGCGCTGCTGCTCGGCCGCCGTAGCGACGAGTGGTTCGCCGCCCGGTGGCTGTCGCGCGAAGGCGAATGGGCGGACCGGCTCAACAGCATGCGCAAGTACGTCGTGTCCGCGAGCGGCCACGAGCCGCGGTGGGGCAACGCGACGGTCCTCTCCGGCGATGTGGTGGCCGAGGTCACGAAGCTCAGGCGGGAGATAGCCGGGGACATCGTGGTCTACGCCAGCATCCAGCTCGTCCACACGCTGCTGGAGCGCGATCTGGTCGACGAGTTGCGGCTGACGGTGTACCCGGTCGTGCTCGGCGCGGGGGAGCGGATCTTCGCCGAGACCGGCACAGTGAAACCGCTGCGCCTGGTCAAGGCCCGGACGGTCGGCGACGACCTCGTGGTGCTCACCTACCGGCCCCGGCCGGATGCCTAACGACGGCACCTACGTAGTCGTCACCGACGCGACCGCACCCACTCCGGCGGCATCGTTGTCACCAGAACAACGAACGCCGGTCAGCGGAGTGGAGGAGAACCCATGATCACGGAGGTGGAGCTTCCGGGAGTGGTGGAGCCGGACGGGTTGCGACTGCGCACCCGAGAGGTCCCGCGGCTCGAACCAGGTCAGGCACTGGTGCGCATGGAGGCGAGCGGAGTGTCGTTCGCCGAGCAGCAGATGCGCCGAGGCAAGTACTACGACCAGCCGCCGTTCCCGTTCGTTCCCGGGTATGACGTCGTCGGCGTGATCGAGGCCCTCGGTGACGCGCGCTCTGGTCTCGCTGTGGGACAGCGGGTCGCGGCGCTGACCAAGGTCGGTGGGTGGGCAAGCCGGTTGGTGCTGCCGACCGCCGACCTCGTCCCGGTGCCGGAGGGCGTCGAGCCCGCAGCGGCCGAGGCTCTGATCGTCAACGGTGTGACGGCGCGGCGCATGCTCGCGATCGCGAAGGTCGGCCGTGGGGACACCGTGGTGGTGCTGGGTGCCAACGGCGGCGTCGGGTCGCTGCTGGTGCAGATGGCTCGGCACGCGGGCGCCACGGTCGTGGGAATCGCGTCCCAGCGGCACCTGTCGTACGTGCGGGAACTCGGCGCGATCCCGGTCGACCGGACGCTCGACACTGTTGCGGAGGTCCGGGGCATCGCCCCGAACGGCGTGAAGGCCGTGTTCGACCACGTCGGCGGGGAGGGGATCCGCCGGTCGTGGGCGATGCTCGGCCGTGGCGGGCACCTCGTGTCCTACGGCACCGCCGCCACCCGTGACCAGGAGGGCAACGCCAAACTGCCGGTCCTCGCCCTGATCGCGCAGCTGATGATGTGGCGCATGCTGCCCAACGGCCGGTCGGCGACGTTCTTCAACATCTGGGCGGGCCGCAAGCTCAACCCACAGCGCCACCGCGCCACCGTGCGGGCGGACCTGGACGCCGTGTTCCAGCAGCTTGCCGCCGGTGAGATCACCGCGCGCGTCGCACGGTCGTTCCCGCTGTCCGAGATCGCCGACGCCGTCCGTTACGCCGAGTCCGGCACCGCCGCGGGCAAGGTCATCGTGATCCCTGACCCTGCGTGATTGCCTGACTCCGGGAAAGGGCTGTCCGGCGCGTGCCCCACGGCCCGGGATACGGTTGGCGCTGTCCGGGTTCGACCAAAGGATGATCTGAGAGTAGCCGCAGGGATGAGGCAGGCACAGGCCGTCTTGGCCACAGTGGAATCGTGCAACGCCTACGACCGGTGGCCGTCAACGCGCCGACGCTCCAGCCTGTGATCCGTCGGCGTTGGGTCGTACTGGCCGTCCTGTGTGCCAGCCTGTTGCTGGTCTCGGTGGACGCGACGGTACTCCACATGGCACTGCCCGCGTTGGCCGCGGACCTGCGGCCGACCGCGACCGCGCAACTGTGGATCATCGCCGCCTACTCGCTGGTGGCCGCGCCCTTGCTGCTCGCGTTCGGCACGCTGGGGGACCGGTACGGCCGCCGCCGGATACTCGTGCTGGGATACGTGGTCTTCGGAGTGGCCTCGTTGGCGTGCGCGTTGGCGCCGAACGTCACGATGCTGATCGCCGCGCGGGCGTTGCTCGGTGTCGGCGGCGCGATGATCATGCCTGCCACGTTGTCCTTGCTGCGCCAGGCTTTTCCCGACCGGGCCGAACGGCGGACGGCGATCGGGATCTGGAGCGGGATCGCCGGGTCCGGTGCCGTCCTCGGTCCGTTGCTCGGCGGGTTCCTGGTGGAGACGTTCTCGTGGCACGCCGCGTTCCTGATCAACGTGCCGGTGATGGTCGCGGCGATTCCGTTGACGTACTGGCTGATTCCCGAGTCCGCCGATCCGCCTGCCGGTCCGTGGGACGTGACCAGCGCGGTGCTGGCTGCCCTCGGGGTGGTCGGGATCGCCTTCGCGGTCAAGCAGACCGCGCACGGCGGGGCGATGTACGTGTTCGGTCCGCTGGCCGGTCTGGCCGGTGCCCTCCTGCTCACGATGTTCGCTCTGCGGCAACGGAAACTCACGGAGCCGTTGCTCGACATGACATTGTTCCGCAACCCCGCGTTCAGAGTCGCGGTCGGCAGCGTGCTGCTCGTCCTGATGTCCCTGGTGGGGCTTGGCCTGCTGTTCGCGCAGTACCTCCAACTGGTGTTGGCACTGGAACCGATGCAGGCGGCGTTGCGGCTGCTGTTCGTGATGGCGTCGGCGGTCGTGGGCAGTCTGGTGGCCGGGCCTCTGCTGCAGCGCTACGGCAACCGCCGGATGACGCTGGCTGGTTTCGTGGTCGGCGCGGTGGCGTTGGTGTGCGCGGCGGCAGGGCTGACGGTGACCGAGAACCTGTGGCTGCTCGGGCCGGTGCTCACCGCCATCGGGTTCGGTGTGTCCGTCTCGCTCACGGCCGCGTCCGACGCCATGCTCGCCGCGGCACCGGCCGAACAGGCCGGTGCGGCAGCGGCTGTGGAGGAGACAGCCTACGAACTCGGTGCGGGACTGGGCGTCGCGGTCCTCGGCAGTCTCGCCACCGCCGCCTATGCCGCCGGGATGCCAGCGTCCCCTGCGCGGGACGGTCTGTCCGAGGCGACGACGCTCGCCGCCGGGCTCCCGGCCGAGGCTGGAGCGCACCTGCTTGAATTGGCCCGCACGGCGTTCGTGACCGGACTGCGACTCGCGATGGTCACCGGCGCCGTTCTCTTTGTCCTGGCAGCGGTCGCGGCAGCGCGCGCCCTACCGAAAACGAAGGAACCACAGCATGACCACGCTTGAACACAAGGCTGTCCACGTCGCTGTCCCCGTACGCGGCGGCTGGCGAACACCGGCCATGTTGTACCGGCTGATCAGCAGCCCGGCGCTGCGCGCTGTCCTGGGCTGGGACCTGCCACGGCGCGATGTGCGTGTGATTCCCCGTATCCCCGGCGCGGTGTGCCTGGAAGTCGGCAGCGGAGGCGGTTTCTACACCCGTGCGCTCAAGAACCACCTCGGCGAGGACAACATCCTGATCGCGCTGGACCCGTCCGCACGCGGCACGCGCTCGCTCCAGGAGGACCTGGACGGTCAGCCGGGCGCGCAGTTGGTGTGCGTCACCGGTGACGGCTGCCGACTCTCGCTGGCCGACGACACCGCGGACATCCTGTTCTACGGCTACAGCCTTGAGGAGATGCCGGATCCGGTTGCCGCGATCCGCGAGGCACACCGGGTTCTGCGGCCAGGTGGTCAGCTCGTGTTATTCCTGTGGCGCCCGGTGATGCACCGCAAGCGCCGCCGCCCGGTCGTCAACCTGCTGGACGCCCTGTTCGAACGCCAGCGTGCGGCCGTCGGCCCGCAGAACCTGCGCCTGACCTACCGGAAACCGGCCGAAGTACCGGCTTCCCCGGCGATCCACGACGAGCCGCCCGCCCTCACGCACAGCACAGTCCACTGAGCCCCGTCAAGGGACACGGCCGCATCAACCTCAACGCGGCCAACGTGCAGTGGTTCTTCGACCACTTCGGGCCGGGCTTTCCGGTGGGCAGGCTTTGATTCTTTGGCCGCTTCCCGTCGCTCTCTTGTCTTTTGGCTTGACAAGCAGTCCCTCGCCGGGAGGCAGGCCGCCAAAAGGGGAACACAGGATCTAGAGCCATTGGCTCATCGCTCTAGTTATTGGTGGGTCGGGTGGAGGCGGGCGTGTGCCCTTCCGTATGGCCTGCCAGAGGAAACCACAACGCGTCAAGAGGTCGGTATCGCCTGCGCTGTGGGCCGGTTTGGGTAGGCCGACCTCCTGGCCCGTCGTGGTTTGGCTGCGCCCAGGCCATACGGAAGGGAACACACCCGAAGACCACCTCTGCGCTAGCGCGCGAGCCGCCAGCACGCCCTGGCCGCGCATGCGCGCGGGCCACCAGCGCCCCCGACTGTGGTTGCGCGTTCTCCGCAGCCGTGTGAACTACACCGACTTGACTTGCCCTGTGCATTCACACAGTAAACAGGCCTGACACTGTAGCTTTCTCCACCGAGTCGAAAATGGGTATGAGTGCCCCGGGTGGGCACGACACGTGAACAAGCGCAGCACCCGACAACGCCATGCGCCTGCACGTCAACGCAGGCATGCGGCCTGCGCGCAAATGCGCAGGGGTGTGGTTCGTGGGGTGTCCCTCCCGTATGGCCTGGGCGTAGCCATACCATGGCGTGTCGGGAGGTCGGCCTACGTTTCTGGCGGGCCCGGCGCGAGGCGATACCGATCTCCCGGCACGTCGTGGTTTCCTCCGGCAGGACATACGGGAGGGGCGCCCCGCGCCCCCCACTCGACCCAGGAAGCCACGTGGGTTGGGCGAACCGGCTGGGCGAACAGAGTTGTTTGTGTCCCCCTCTTGGAGGCCTGCCCGCCGGCGAGGCATCTCTTTTTCTTTCCCCGGCAGCACGCCACCGACTGGCCAACTTTGACGAACCCTGAGTCAAGGGGTAGGGCTGGCACCACCCCATGACTGACGGTAGACGGATGTCGTTGTGCCTAAGGGGTGGCTATTTTCGGTTGGGTAAGCACTTCCGAAAATAGTTGGGGGACAACGTGTCTGATTCGAACCGTCGTGGGTTTCTCGCCGGTGCGGCCGCATTGGGAGGGATGGCGCTCGTCGGTGGTGAGGCGGCCGCCGATGTGGTGTCGGGTGAGGGTGTGCCGGAATCGCCCGTGATCCCGGTGAGTGATGCCCGATATGAGGATCTTGTTCTTCGTCGGACGAATGAGCGGTTCTTCCCGCGTCCTGAGTACTTCCGCCTGCCGTCCACGACCGAGCACGTCGTCCGGGCGGTGAACGACGCGGTGCGGGCGGGCAAACGGATCACGGTCCGCAGTGGCGGGCACTGCTACGAGAACTTCGTCGGCGACAACGCCCAGGTGATCATCGACCTGTCCGCGATGCGGCAGGTCACGTTCGACCGGCGCCGCAACGCGTTCATGATCGAGCCGGGCGCGAGCCTGTGGGAGGTGTTCCAGCGGCTGTACCTCGGTTGGGGTGTCACGATCCCCGGTGGCCAGTGCGGCGGCGTGGCCGCGGGCGGGCACATCCAGGGCGGCGGCTACGGCCCGCTGTCCCGGGTGTTCGGCTCGGTCGTGGACTACCTGTACGCCGTTGAAGTCGTTGTGGTGGACCGTGTGGGACGAGCACGCGCAGTGGTCGCGACCCGCGACCCCGGTGACGAGAACCGGGACCTGTGGTGGGCGCACACCGGGGGAGGGGGCGGCAACTTCGGGGTGGTGACCCGTTACTGGATGCGTTCGCCCGGGGCGACTGGCGGCGATCCCGCGCACCTGCTGCCGAAACCACCCGCGGTCACGCTCAGCACCGCCGTCGGCTGGGACTGGAAGGACGTCACCAAGGAGTCGTTCCACCGGCTGCTGCGCAACTACGGTGAATGGCACGAGCGCAACAGCGCGGCCGACTCCCGCTACGCCAGCCTGTTCAGCCCGTTGCTGATCCCGCGCCGCGCCAAGGGCGACACCCCCGGCCAGTTCGGCGTGGTCGCCACGATGGACGGCACCGTGCCCGGCGCGGACGAACTGCTCCGCGACTACATCGCGGACATCACCCGTGACGTCCCGGGGTCGACCGCACTGCTGCCGCCGCACCGGATGCCCTGGCTGCACGGGGTGAAGCTCGGATCGCTCAGCCAGAACGACGAGTCCGGGATGTACAAGGGGAAAGCCGCGTACCTTCGCAAGCGGTTCACCGACGAGCAGATCGCCACCGCCTACGCCTATCTCACCAGCACCGACCACAACAACGAGAGCGCGGTGCTGTGGCTGCTGTCGTACGGCGGCAAGGTGAACACCGTGGCCCCGGACGCTACCGTGTTGCCGCAGCGGGACAGCATCATGAAGGTGATCTACACGGTCAGCTGGACCGACCCGTCGGCCGAACAGGCCAACGTGGACTGGATCCGCCGCTGGTACCGCGCGATGTACCAGGACACCGGGGGAGTGCCGGTGCCCAACGGGGTGAACGACGGCTCCTACATCAACTACCCGGACACCGACACCGCCGATCCGAAGTGGAACACGTCCGGAGTTCCCTGGCACGCGTTGTACTACAAGGACAACTACCGGCGGCTGCAGCAGGTCAAGGCACGCTGGGATCCGCGTGACGTCTTCCACCACGCCATGTCGGTCAGGCTCCCCTAGGGAACCAGCGGCCTGCCCCGAGGGGATACTGTGGACCGTGCCGAGCGCTGACGGCTCGTGCGAACACACCATCTGACACGGCTGTGTCGCTTACGGTGGTGCGGGACGTAGGGCGTGGAAGGGCAGGGCGGGACATGACGTACGGCGGCGGGCCGGGGTATCCGGCCGGTGGGGCACCGTCGGCGGGCGCGCCGCGGGTGGCGGCCGGGGTGCTGGTGGGTGTCAGCCTCTGGCGGCTGGTCATCGTGGCATTCGCGTTCACCGGATTCGGTGCCGCGGTGTCCGAGATGAACAGTCCGTGGCAGGGGCTGAGCCAGCAGGCGAGCCTGCTCACCGGGGTGATCTATCTCGGACTGCTGCTGTACCCGCTGTTCACCCAGGGGCGGCGGCATGAGCCGAACTCGCCGTGGCTGCGTGGCGCGACGAGTGTGCTGCTGTTGCTCGTCGGCGTCACCTTCCTGACCATCATGGAGGGTGATCTCGACGAGACCTGGTCGCTGTTCGAGCACCTGCTCACGCCGCTGGCCGTGCTCGTCGACTGGGCCGCGGTCGGCCGCAACCAGGCCAACGTCCGGTGGTGGCACCCGCTCACGTGGGTCGTGTTCCCGCTGGCTTACCTGCTGTACTTCCTCGCCGCGAGCGTGAGCCTCTACGGCGGCTTCCTCGACCCCGACGACAGCGGGTTCGCCGTCACCGTGCTGGTGTTCCTGCTGGCCGTCGTGGGCGCCGGGTACCTGCTGTACGGCGTCGCGAAGATCAAGTCGGTGGCGGCCGGGGGCAACCGTCCCCAGCCGCCGGTCGGCTGGGGCGGTCCCCCATATCCTGCCCAATATCCGCAGCAGGGCCACCCGCAGCAGCAGTACCAGCAGCAGCCCGTGGCAGGTGGATATCCCATGCCTTAGCAGAACCACCCGCCGCAGTACCCCGGTCACCCGCACTGACTCAGTGGCTCGGCGTGGTGCCTGCCCGTCGGGCGAGCCGGACGATCGAGTAGAGCACGCCGATGTCGACGGCGAGTGTGACCCGCTGGGTGAGACCGACAGGCAGGACCGAGCTCAGTTCGGCCAGCGCGGGGATGCCCGGTTGCTTGGCGAGCAGGTAGCTGGCGCCGAACAGGACCATGCTGGCCACGCTGTAGTGCGTCCAGCGCGCCAGGGACGCGTGACTGCCTGCCAGCGCCGGGATCGCGCGCGTCCGGCGCAGCAGGGAGTAGCCGATCGCGGGCATGCTCAGGAAGGCCGCGACGCAGGCGTACTGGTGGATCTGACCGCTGAGCTCACTGGACAGTTCCCCGTAGCTGACCGGGAACGCGGCGGCGAGCGCGAGACCGCCCGACCAGAGTCCGAAAAGGACTCGTGTGGTGCGGCTGAGTGGGACGCGTGCCGCGGCCAGCGCGCCGAGCGTCGTCACGGAACCGACGGCCACCAGCAGGATGCTGACGGCCAGCAGGCCCGGTGCGTCATCGGTGAACGCGTAGTACGACACCGCGTCGACAAAAGGGTTGCGTCCGCTGAGCAGATGCAGCACGACGAACGCGAGCGCGCCCCAGGTGATCGCAACGGCCGACATGGCGAGCCACGGCTGTGTTCTGGCAGGCACGGAGGCCGACTCGCGCTGCGGTGGGGACACGATCGTCATGGACACAATGCTCGTCCGCGGGCCGTCCGCTCAAAACCCAGTGAACACCCCAACTCGTGGTGGAGGTAACCCCACCACGCGACCCTGACTGCTCAGGGAAGTCGTGGCGGTTCGTAACTGCCGTCCTCATAGCCGGTCCCGTGCGCCTGACGCTCCCATGCGGCGAACCTCGCCTCAAGGTCGTCCCGGCCGGTCCGGGCGACCGCGTAGGCGAAGGGGTGGACCAGCGTCAGCAGCCTCTTCGAGTCCGGGGTCTGCTCGAGGTAGGTCAGCTCCGCCTCGACAGTCGGGATCAGCTCGGGGTCGGCCGCGTCCGCGAGCTGCAGCAGACGCACACCCCGCAGCACGTGTCCGTCCACCGCGAAGTGATCCAGGCTCCAGGTGCGCAGTGCCTCCAACATCTCCGCGCGGAGTGCGGCGGGGAAGTCGAGCGGGAACGACAGCGCGACAAGCAGACCCGACCACGCGCCCTTGTTGGGGCCGGGCCGTTCCCCGAGCAGGGCGAACGCCTCGGGCACGATCCTGCGCGCGACGTCCGCCAGTTCCGGGATGCGGCCGAGTGTGGACAGCAACGCGCCCCAGGCGGTCTCGTTGTTCTCCTGCCGGTCGCGCAGCCAGTCGAACGCGTCCGGCAGGATCTCGCGTGCCACGTCGGCGAGTTCGGGGACGCGGCCCAGCGCGGACAGCAGCGCGTTCCACGCCGACTCGTTGTTCTCCTGCCGGTCGCGCAGCCAGTCGAAGGCCTCCGGCAGGATCTCCCGCGCCAGGTCGGCCGATCCCGGGACGCGGCCCAGCGCGGAGAGCAACGCGTTCCACGCGGTCTCGTTGTTCTCGGGGCGGTCGCGCAGCCAGTGGAATGTTTTCGGCAGGATGTCGCGGGCGAGGTCGGTGAGTTCGGGTGCGCGGCCGAGTACGGACAGCAACACGCCCCACGCGGATTCGTTGTTCTCGGGGCGGTCGCGCAGCCAGTGGAATGTTTTCGGCAGGATGTCGCGGGCGAGGTCGGTGAGTTCGGGTGCGCGGCCGAGTACGGACAGCAACACGCCCCACGTGGACTCGTTGTTCTCGGGGCGGTCGCGCAGCCACTCGAAGGCCTTGGGCAGGATCTCGCGCGTCAGATCGACTGACCCGGGAGCGCGGCCGAGCGCGGCAAGCAATGCGCCCCAAGCGGTTTCGTTGCTCTCCTGGCGGCTGTGCAGCCACGTGAACGCTTCGGGCAGGATCTCGCGTGCCAGGTCGGCCAGTTCAGGTGCGCGGCCGAGGAGCGAAAGCAGCACGCTCCAGGCGGATTCGTTGTTCTCCGGCCGGTCGCGCAGCCACGTGAAGGCACCCGGCAGGATCTGCCTGGCCAGGTCGGTGGATTCGGGCAGGCGCCCGAGCGCGGACAGCAGCTCGTACCACGCGGAGATGTTGTTCTCCGGCCGGTTGCGCAGCCAGTCGAAGGCGTCCGGCAGGATCTCGCGTGCCAGGTCGGTGAGTTCCGGGGTACGGCCCAGCGTGAACAGCAGCGCGTTCCACGCCGACTCGTTGCTTTCCGGGTGCGAGCGCAGCCACTCGAACAGCTGGGTCAGGATGTCCTGGCCGCTCACGCCATGTTCGTCGGCCGTCTCGGCGATCTTCAGCAGCGCCAGCAGGACACTGTGGTTCACCTCGGGTGCGGCGACCTGCCAGTCGAGGACCACCTCGCGCAGCCGGGCCCGCTGCTCGCCGTCGAGCAGCCCGTCGGCGTCGTCCAGCAGGGGGACGAGTGCCTCGACCACAAGGGCCGCGTGCGACGCAGTGCCCACGTCCTCGTTGAGGAGATCGTCCTCCAGCCACACGTACACCAGTTCCAGCAGCGCGGCCACCTCGTCGTCCGGCAGGCTCCGCAGCAACCAGGCCACCTGGTGGGCGTCGATGGTCCAGTCGAGTTCCCCGCGCAGGCTCGTCGTCAGCCGGTCGACGATGATCGACCGGAACTCGCCGCCCATCCGGTCGGCGATCTCGACCGACTCCGCGGGACCCACCGAGAGGTCGGCGTTCTTCAACGTCCACAGGAGACTGACACCGAACAGGTACTTCTTCTCGGTCGGGTTCTGCTCGCTCGACGAAAGGTGGTACAGCTGCCACGCCGCGAGCCAGCTCTGGTCGTTCTCGGCGGTCAGGCACTTGCGCAGGACACCGCGGAAGGTCAGCCGGGCCGGACGCGACGGCCGCAGCGCGCGCACCAAGGCACACAAGGACTTCGTCTCGATGGTCTGCTGCTCGACCGCTGTGTTCCATCGCTTGGCGAACCGCCTGGCGAGCTGGACCGTCTGCGTGGGCCTGTGCGCGAGGATCATCTCGGCCAGTTGCGGGATGGCCGCCGGGACCCGCACGGACGCGTCGATCATGCCCGTGTCGATGTCCAGGCTGCGTTGCGGGCGGTTCTGCCACGCCGCGCGCGCCACCCGCGCGTGCGTAGTCCCCAGAAGCCTGCTGCCGAGGAGCTTGTTCCTGGGATGCCCGTGGCGCGGGGTGTGCACGGAGAAGATGTGCCAGCCCTCCCGCGTCACCATGTCCTCCAGTTCCTGCGCGAGATAGCTCGGTAGCTCCTTGTCGAGCGTGTTCGACAGGAACTCGTGCAGCAGGGACTCCGGGCACAGCACGTAGTACCGGTGGAAGTGGCAGATCACCGCGAAGGCGACGACCGGCCACGGCAGGCGCCGGATGTCGGTGGCCGGGTCGACCGGGACGCCGCCGTTGAGCGTCATCCACATCCGTTCCATGATCTCGCTGAACGACTGGCCGGCCGCCGCCTCCATCGCCACCACCAACAGGTCCTCGTCGGAGCTCAGCGAGCTGGCTCCTTCGAGATGGTGCAGCACGGCCAGTTGCTCCCGTTCGGCCGTGGACGGCCGGGACATCTCGAAGGTGCGCACGAGCACCTGCCTGCCGGGCAACCGGTGCGCGAAGCGCTGGAACAGGAAGTCGGGGCTCGCGCCCAGCACCGAGATCCCCTGGTGTTGCGGCCGCCCGAGTGCCTGCAGCAGGCCGACCCAGCCGGAGTTGGCGAAGAACGGGTCGTCCAGCAGCACCAGCACCGGTGTGCCCTCGGCGGCGAGCCGGTCCAGTGCGCGGACGCAGGTCGCCGTGTCGTCGGGGGTGACGCGGTCGGTCTTGACCCCGAAGTCGGCGACGACGCATTCCCCGGCCAACACCAGCATCGCCGCCACCCGGCGGACCAGTGTCGTCTTCCCCGACCCCGGCGCGCCGAGCACGAACAGCGAGTGCAACTGCCGATCGGTGCCCCGGGTGATGGGCGCGATCAGTTCGTCACCCACTGTGGCGCGGAGCGCCTCGGTCTGGTCGCGCTCGATGAACCGGACCTCGCTGTCGCTGCCGTGCACGACATCGGCCCAGTCCGGCGAACGCGCGACGTAGAGCTGCTTGGGGATCAGGGCCTGGGCTTCGAGGAACTCGCGGTCGACGAGCAGGAACGGCGGCGCGTCGCCGTCCGGTGGCGCGGCGTTGAACACGATGTCGTGCGCGGCAACGAACCTGCCGGACAACGTGATGTCGCCGTCGTGGGTGACCGGTCCTTCCACGGGGGTTCGCGGTGTTGGTTCCTCGGCGGGGAGGATTTCCTGGTTCCGCGTCACGGGCGCTTCTTGCCCCGCGCACCCTCGGTGCCGGTGAAGGTGATGTCGTGCCCGGCGACGTACGTTCCCTTGAGGTGCACATCGCCCTGTGCCACAGGACCTTCGATGGTCTGCGCCAAGGGCTTCGTCGCACGCGGTCTCGTGCTCGCGGTGTCCGCCGCGGGGGCGTCGTCGGTCTGCTCAGGCTCACTGTCGACCGTCGGGCTCGGCGCGGGCGTGTTGCGGTACGCCACAAGAGCGGTCACCGCGGCGCCGACCACCAACGCCGCCCCGAACGCCACCCACGCCCACACCGCGTCCTTGGTCAGCTGGTTGCCCAACACGCCTGCCACCGCGGCCACGACGAAGGTCACTGCGCTACCGACTGTCACGACCATCCGTGTCACCGTGCTACCTCCAGCAACTTGCCGCCAACGCAACTCGACTGTCGCACAGATGAATGGTTCTTGGCAGGTCGTTCGTTACTCCGAGTGCATTATTGGTGGGCAACTTGCTCCATTCGAGCGACCGCCTCCGGCGTCAGTGAGCGAAGTCCCAGCGGGTGGCGCCGTGGGGTTCGGCGGAGGCGACGCCGAACGCGGTGTGCAGTGTGAGGCGGTACAGGTGCCAGGGCGCGGGGCCCGCGCTGGGTGCGGTGAACGGGGCGGTGAGCGCGTCACCCTCCACCGACACCGGCCAGCCGCCCGTGCGGTAGACGGCGGCGACTCGTTCCAACGTGTCGGCGTCGGTGACGCGATGGGCCTCGCCTTCCAGCACCAGGTCGAGGCCGCGCAGTCGCACCGACACGGTGCACGCCGGATTCTCGGCCAGGTTGCGGGACCTGCGTGTGCCAGGCCCGCCTTTGAAGTACAGCCTGTCGTCCACCCACACGGCGCCGACGCCCGCGGAGTGCGGCCGTCCGTCCGGTCGCACGGTCGACACGAAGAATGTCAGGTCGGCCGTGGGGGAGTCGCTGGCGAGGATGTCGCGAGGACGGCTCCACGGCAGCTCAGCGGACCCGTACTGGTCGAGGTTGGCAGTGGAAACCGGCTCGTTCGTGGTGTCAGTCATACCCGTGCGTCGAACAAGCTTGCCCCGCGTCGACATGGCCGCCGGAATCTTTTTGGTTGCGTCACGCTTGCTCTGGTGAAACGATCGTGTCAGTGAACTGAAACAGTCGTGTCAGTACAGGGAGGGGAACCATGAGCGACACCTTCGGCAGTCTGTCGGCCATGCCCGTCAAGGCGATCTGGGACAACGTGACGGCTCGTGTCGTGCAGAGCGAACTGATCACGATGGCGGTCGTCGAGCTGGCGCCGGACAGCGTCGTGCCCGTCCACCGGCACGGCAACGAACAGCTGGGATTCGTCGTCACCGGACACGTTCGGTTCACTGTGGACGGTGAGACCCGTGACCGCGGTCCCGGTGACACCTGGCGGATCCTGGCCGACGTGCCGCACCACGTCACCGTCGGACCGGAAGGTGCCGTCGTCGTCGAGGTCTATTCGCCGGTTCGCCATGACTGGGCCGCGCTGCCCGACTCGGCGCCCGCTGTGCCGGTCTGGCCGGTCAGCACCCCAGTTTGACGGCCAGCTCCGACGCCGACGACGCGGCCAGGTCGCACACCGTGTCGGCAGCCCGGTCGGCCGCCCTGGCCGGGCCCTTCTCCTGGGGACGTTCCAGGAACGCGGTCCGCAGCCCGGCCGCGCGGGCTCCGTTGATGTCCCACCGGTGGGCGGCGACCATCAGCATCTGCTCCGGCCGCACGTCCATCAGGTCCACCGCTGTCCGGTACGCCGCCGGGGCGGGCTTGTAGACGCGGGCGAGTTCGACGGAGATGATCGCGTCGAAGCTCAGCCCCGCCTGCTTGAGCAAGGTCGCCAGCAGCGCGAACCCGCCGTTGGACAACGCGACGACCGTGTAGCGCTCGCGCAGCTTGGCCACCGCCTGTGCGCTGTCCGGCCAGGCAGGCAGGTGATGCCAGGCCAGGACCATCTCACGGCGGTCGTCCTCGCCGAACTCGCCGCCGACGCCGTGCTCGGCGAGCAGCGTGTCGAGTGACTCGCGGTGCACGGTGTCCAGGTAGGCCCACGGCGTCTCGCCGTTGTTGACCCGTGTCATCCCCGGCACGTACAGGTCACGCCACGATTCCGCGAACGCCGCCGGGTCCAGGTCGACGCCACGGCGGGCGAACACCGCGCCGACCTGGTCGGTGACGCCCGTGTACCAGTCGACCGTGGTGCCGAAGATGTCGAACGCCAGTACGCGCACGTCCTCGAGTCCCGCCGGTGTATCCCCTGGCATGACTGCCTCCTCGTTGTCGGAGTTCACCCCGCGGTGGGTACCCGCGCGAGGTGGCGATCCACACCGGCGGTGACACGCTCCGCGTCGCCGGTGGCGAGCACATCCAGCAGGGCGCCCCGCAGCACCGCGAGCACCAGCGTGCGTTCCGCCTCGCCCTCAGGGGTTTCGCGCTCGGCGGGGGACTGCGCCGCGGCCAGGACGGCCAGCCAGTCGTCGACCGTCGACCGCGCGAAATCACCCCACGGCCCATCGGGGTCGACGAGGGAACGCGAGTACGCCTCCACCCACAGTCGCAGCAGCGCCCGGTGTTCGGCCGACGCCAGCCAGCCCCACAGCGTCCGGGCGACGTCCCGCAACGCCCCGGCGTCGCGGCGATCGACCCGATCGAGCAACGCCAACTCGTCCGTGCGGGCACGCGCGAGCAGCGCGCGGATCAGCCCTTCCTTGCTGTCGAACAGATACAGCAGGACCCGAGGGCTGGAGCCGATCGCGGCCGCCAGCGGACGCAGTGACAACTCGCCGATGCCGTGCTCCAGGGCGTACCGGTACGCGCCGTCGAGCAGTTCGACCTGCCTGGCCGACGGCGTCGCGTGCGTCATGCCGCCATCATGCACTGAAACACACGTTTCATGAAACCGCGTCGTGCGGGAGCAGGGAGTGCACACCCCACGTGCCGTTGGCGACCTGGGTGATCTGCATGTCCACAGTGGAGCTCGCGAGGGCGAGCGCCGTGGTTCTCGGCAGGTCGTACAGCACCTGGATCCAGCGGACCATCCCGGCGAGCGCACTGGCCATCGCGCTGTTGAGATTCTCGTGGAACCCAAAGGTGATCCGCGCGGACGGCGTCACGGCGTGCACGCCCGGCACCGGCGCGGTGGCCTGCACGTCCAGGACCAGCTCGGTCGTCATCGGGCACTCGATCGCCGTGCCGCACACCTCGCCGTGGCCTTGTGCCGCATGGCCGTCGCCGACGTGCAGCAGCGCGCCGGGCACCGTGACCGGCAGGTACAACGTCGAGCCCGCGACCAGGTCTCGGCAGTCGATGTTGCCACCGCCGACCGGCCGGGGCGGGATCGTCGAGTGTGCGCCGGGCTCGGCCGGGGGAAGTCCGATCACGCCGAGAAACGGCGCCGTCCGAACCGTGTGCCCCAGATGGTTGGTCGCGGTGCGGTTGTCCGCGTCGATCTCCCACAGCAGCCAGGCCGGTGGATCGTTTGTGACGCCCAGCTCCCGGTTGAGCTCGTTGTCCTTCGCACCGGCGACGGTCCAGCCCCACTCGCCCGGACGCAGCGACCGCAGGTGCACCGCCAGCACGTTTCCCGGCTCGGCCGTGCGGACCGCGATCGGTCCGGTGAGACAGTGCCCCCGCTTGGTGGGAAACACCATGGGCCTGTCCTCACCGGGGGTGCGCTGCGGCTCCAGATAGCCCTTCGCGTCCAGCGTGTGCACCACCACGGAGTCGCCCGGATCGACGTGCAGAACCGGCGGCGTCGCCGGGTCGAACACGTCCACCATCACCTCCGGTGACGGTGGGAGCCGATGCGCGGTCATGCCTGTGGCGGGCAGCCTGGCGCCTGCGGTGTCGTCGGGAAGTCACGGGCGAGCCTGCGGCACAGGTAGGCGTAGGAGTCCATGGGGTCGATACTCCACAACGTGATGGTGTTGTCGCCACCCCCGGTGGCCACGTGGGCGTTGTCCGGGCTGGTCGCCACGCTGAATATCTCACCGGTGTGGCCCGCGAGGCAGGCCCACGGGGTGTAGGTGACCATGTCCCACACGACGGTCTTCTTGTCCGTGCTGACGGTGATCATGTAGCGGCCGTCGTCGGTGAACGCGCTGGACGTGATCGCCCCGGTGTGACCGGCCAGTTCGGCGACGCGGGTGCGGCTGCGGATGTCCCAGACGCGGGCGACGCCGTCCCGGCCCGTGCTGACGAGCCGGCGTCCGTCCGGGCTGAACGTCAACCGGGAGATGTCACCCTGCCGGGGCAGTTCGGCGATCAGTGCCCGCGTCTGGACATCCCACAGGCGGATCGGCTGGTTGTCCTGTGACGTCGCGAGTGTCCTGCCGTCCGGGCTGAACGCGAGGCTGTCCAACGCGCCGGGCAGCGCCGACTGGGCGGGCAGCTGGCTGGTCTGCGCGGGCTGGGTGACGTCCCAGAGCTGGACCGTGCCCGTGCCGTTGTCCGCCGCGATCACCGAGGTGGTCGGGCTCAACGCGAGCGAGTGGACGTCCTTGGCCTGCTGTTCGGTGCGTTGCTGGTTCGCCAGGCTCCAGACCACCACGTCGCTGCGGGGATCCTCGGCGATCGCGAGCAGTCCCGTGCCCGCGCTGAACGTCGAGTCGACGTGCCGGGGCACGGCGATGTCCGTGCTGCTGCGGCGCGTGCTGGTGTTCCACGCGTGCAGCCGGTCGGCGCTGAGCGAGAAGAGGTTCCCGCTGTGCTGGTCGAACATCAGGTTGCGCACCGCGTCGGTGTGCCCGACCAGCGGAAGGTCGGCACGGTCCCACAGCAGCGTGGCCTCGTCGGTGAACACCGCGAAGGTCTCACCGTCCGCGCTGATGGCGACACCGCCGAGACCGGACGGCTCGTCGGTGCTCAGCTGGGCGAGCCGCGTGGCCTGCGTGGTCTCCCAGAGCAGCACCCTGTTGTCCACGCCACTGGAGATCAGCACGGCCGTCCTGGGGCGGAACACCAGGCCGGTGACGCGACCGGCATGCCCCGGAAGCTCAGCCAGGCGGGTGCGGGACGGGATGTCCCACAGGGTGACCGTTCCGTCCACGCCGCCAGTGGCGAGTCTCGTGCTGTCGGCGTTGACCGCGACAGCGGACAGCGCCGTGCGACCGGCAGGCAGGACGACACGGGTGAACGCGGACGTGTCCCATAAGGACACGGTCGCGTCGTCACCGGTGGCGGTGAGGTATCGCCCGTCGGGGGAGAAGCCGATCGTGGTGGACGCCCAGCCCGTGCCGGACTGGCGCAGCAGCACCGTCCGCGTCGTGATGTCGTGGACGGCCAGCACGTGACCGCGATCCACGAAGGCGACCAGGCGCAGGTCCGGGCTGATCGCGACGCCCCCGTGGGAACCGAGGCCGTCGCCGATGGCGTTGTCCGGTGGGACGTAACGGTCCACGACCGTGCGTCTGCCGATGTCCCAGACGACGACCGTGCCGGTCGTGTCCGTCGCCGCGAACCGCGAGCCGTCCGCGCTGAACCTGAACGCGGTGAACGTCGGCGCACGCGTGCCGGACGCCGAGTCCTCCAAAGTGGACAGTCGGGTGCGGGTGGTGAGGTCCCAGAGTTCGACCTCTCCGCTGGTCGCGCTGGACGTGGCCAGCAGGCGTCGGTCCGGGCTCACCGCGCCACCGGGCGTCCGCGACTGGGCGTGCGGCAGGCGTGCGGTGTGGCTGGGGCGGGAGGCCAGGCTCAGCACCATGCTGCGGGCCTCGATGGTGGGCGACGCGTGGTACGCCTGCAAGGCCAGGCTGATGGCTCGGCCGACGTCCTTCGGGGCGATTTCCTCGGCTTCCGTGGCCATCTGACGTGACCGCGCGATCAGCTGCTGCGCGGTCGCCTCATGCCCTTGCCGTACCGCGACAAGCGTGACGCCCGTCGCGAGGAGTAACAGGGCGCCGAGTGAGGCGGCGAGCCAGCGAAGCTGCCGGTTGCGCCGCCGCGTACGCCGGTGCTCGGCGCGGTCGGCGTCGATGCTGGCGTCGAGGAACTCCCGTTCCCGCGAGGTCAGCATGTCCGGCGCGGCGGCGGTCCACTCCCTGGCGAGGGCCAGCCGGGTACCGCGGTAGAGACTGCCGGAATCGCGGCTGAGCGTCCGCCAGCTGGTGGTCGCGTCGCTGAGGTGGCGCTGGACGCGCAGCCCGTCCCGGTTGGCGGCCAGCCAGTCGGCCAGTCGGGGCCAGTGCCGGATGAGCGCCTCGTGCACCATCTGGATGCCGTCGTGGTCGACCACCAGCAGCCGGGCCTCGGTCAGCCGGTCGAGCGCGGCCGTGGTGTCCCGGTCGTGGTCGAGCTCCTCGACGCTGATCCGGCGCCCGGTGTCCCCGGTGCCCTCACCGATCGCGATCAGCCGCAGGAACAGGATCCGCGCCGCGTGCCGCTGGCCGGGCGCGAGCCGGAGGTAGGCGTCCTCGGCGGTCCGGGCCACCGCGTGCTGGATGCCCCCGGCCGCCTCGTAGCCCGCCAGCGTCAGCATCACGCCGTGCCTGCGGTGCCAGGTTTCCAGCAACGCGTGCGACACCAGCGGCAGCACGGCGGGCTGCCCGGCCGCGTCGGCCACGATCCGGGCCACCAGCGCCGTCTCGACCTGGTATCCGGCACGCGCGGCAGGCCCGGTGACGGCCTCCCGCAACTCCTGGCTGGTCATCGACCCGACGTGGACGTGGCCACCGCGCAGGCACTCGGACAGTTCGGGATGCGGGGCCCCGTTGACGTAGAAGTCCGCGCGTGTCCCGAGCACGATCCGCACCCGGCTGGACTCCGCCGTCGCCGCGTGGACCATGGCCCTGACCAGCCAGGTGCGGTCCCGCTCCGGGCAGAGGGTGATCGTTTCCTCGAACTGGTCGACGACGAGCAGCAGGTCGTGGTCGTCGTGCGCCATCGCCTGGCGGATCCGCAGATGCAGGTTGGCCGGGTCCGCGGCGAGGTCGTCCCGCCATGACGCGGCCGACCCGCCGAGCGCGGCGGCCAACTGGACCGCGCACTCCTCGACGGGATCGGCGCCGGGAGTGAACACGACCGCGTGTCCCTCGCCCTTGCCGACCAGACCGGCGCGCAGCAGCGACGACTTGCCCGACCCGGACGCGCCGAACACACCGACCATGCGCCGCCTGGCGACCAGCGCGCGCAGTTCGCTGACGAGTTTGTCCCTGCCGAAGAACCGGTCGGCGTCGTCGGCGTGAAACGCGGCGAGCCCGACATACGGAGCCGAGGAATCGGGGGCGGTCCCCGAAAAGGCGTCGGGTTCATGCGCCATTTTCCGCCAGCGCGTTTCCCACTCCCGCTCATCTCCGCCACACGCCCGGACATATGCCAATGTCACCGCAAGGCTCGGCAGCCGCCGCCCGCCTGCCGCGTCCGCCAGTGTCGCCGGTGAATAATGTGCGGAGCGGGCCAGTTGGCGGTACGCCGGTCCACCGGCTTTCTGCCGCAGTTCCCGCAAGTCGAACGCGAATCGCTGGATCGCGTCAGCGTCAGGATCAAGGTGACGTTCAGGCCTCGGCATCCCACACCCCCATGTCGGCTCGACCTCTACATTGTCTGGTCGTTGGTTGTCTGGCAAGCGTGCCGACACCAGACAACGTCGGAGGGACTACACATTGAGGGGGGCGGGGGGATCTGGGGGTGCGGGTGAGCCGATCGATCAGGAGTACGAGATTCGAACCTTTGCCCCGTGGTTCGAAAAGGTGCTGGCACAGCACTTCTGATTGGTCGGCTCACCCGTCGACCGCGGCTGCGCGGAATTGTTCCCGTGCGATTGTTCGGTCACCGTACTGGGGCAGGGCAACGCCAATACGCGTGCTCAGTCGTCCTCGCCGAGGCCACCGTGTTCCAGATCGAGGACGCGTTGGATGCGTCGGCGCGTGGTGTCGGTGATCGTGCCGGTGTCGTAGAGACGGCCCAGTTCGACACTTTCCGCGTCGAGCAGTTCGCGACGGAGCCGGAGGTACGCGCCACCGGACAACGCGTCCGCTGGTTCGTCGTTCGCGTCGGCCTCGATACGGTCGATGCGCGCCTGCCAGCTGCGGCGCAGTTGGTCGACGGCGAACTCCGGCGCGGACTCGGTCTCCGCCAACTGCTCGAGATGAGCGAGGCCCGTCCGCGCCAGGTGCAGTCGAGCCGCCGTCTGCTCGTGCCGGATGTCGCCCGGCCGCAGGGCGATCCCGGACCTGGCGACCAGCGGGGCGAGGGTGAAACCCTGCACCACCAGCGTGATCACGATGACCGCCGTGGTCAGCAGCAGGACAAGGTCACGATGGGCCAGCGGCGTCCCGTCGGCCATGACGTGCGGAATGGACAGGGCGGCCGCGAGCGGGACGACGCCACGCGCACCGGCCCACGACACGACAGCGGGCACACGCCACGACGGGCGTGCGGCGCCGTGGCGGCGCTGCAGGACCGCCGACAGCGGGAACACCCACAGCAGGCGGACCACGATCAAGGTCGCGGCGATGGCCAGCGCGTACAGCGGCCACGATGTGTCCGTACCGGTCAGTTTCCGCACCAGCGCGGGCAACTGCAGGCCAATCAGGCCGAAGACCACGCTCTCGAGCAGGAACACGACCGTGCCGAACACCGCGGTGAGCTGGAGCCGGATCGGCGCGGTCGTCACCCGGGTGGCCTGCGTGCCGAGGATGATGCTGGCGACAACGACAGCGGTCACGCCAGAGGCGTGCACGGCCTCCGCCAGGACGTAGCCGCCGTACGGAGTGATCAGCGTGACGACCGTCTCCAGCACAGGGTCCTCGGTGCGGCGGCGGATCAGGTACGCGCCCAACGCCGTCAGCGCCCCGACGAGCAGGCCGCCGCCAGCGAGCACCGCGAACTCGGTGAGCGTGTGCCCCCACGACGCGGCACCGCCTGCGAGCACCAAGGACACCGCCACCCGGAACAGCAGCAAGCTCGTGGCGTCGTTGAACAGGCTCTCGGCCTGCACCAGTGCCTGTACCCGGGGTGGCAGGGCCAACTTCCTGGCCAGCGCGGTGACCGCCACCGGGTCCGTGCTCGCCAGCACCGCGCCGAGGACGAACGCCATCCCCACGGGCATCGGCGTCAACGCGATCGCTACGGCCCCCACGGCCACCGCGGACACCAGGACCAGCCCGATCGCCAACGCGGTGACCGGCTTCCACACCGCCCGCAGATCACGCAGCGGCAGTTCCTCACCCGCGGCGAACAGCAACGGCGGCAGCACGACGAGGCTGATCAGCTCCGGGGACACCTCGATCTGCGGAACGCCCGGCAACAGCCCGACGACCACACCGGCCACGACCAGCAGCGACGGCGCCGGAACGCTCAGCCGTCTCGCGAACGTGGCCACCACAGTGGCCATGGCCACGAGAGCCAGTACGGTTTCCACAGCACGCACAGCGAGTGCCCTTTCGACGTGTCTCCACTCCGTGTGCCGACCAGACTTCCCGGCGCGCCGATGGACACCTTACGTCAACGCCGCGTCAAGACCGGCAGCTGTCGCGTTAGGACCATCGCGGAAAGGTTCGCGAGGGCGCTACGGCACACCTCAATGGACGGATCACGGAGGACAACACATCACGCCTGTACTTGCTGGAAGGCGCGGTCGCTCGGCTGTGGAAGGTCAGCGCATGCCTGACGGGCCTGACCTGACCGGACGCACCACATCCGCGGATGGCGGCTGGTGTGGCTCTGTCATCGGCCGTCGCCCGCTCCCACCGTGGTGGTTGAGTCCGGCGTGGTGGTTGAGCCACCGGAGGGCCAACGTCAGTACCAGGAACAGCCCGATCAACATCAGTGTGTACGTGAGGTCGGACATCGTCGCCCATCTTCCTGCCGGGGGGTGGTGCCAGGATCCGGCGGCGGCACGGCCACGCCTACAGGCGCTCACGGCTCCTTGACACGGAGTCCTCCGTTGTTAACGCGGCGTTGACGAGCCCGGCCGGGAGTCAGGATCGTGTAAACGCCGACCAGCGGCGCGTCAAAAGCCCATCAGACCAGCACCCGTCGGGCCTGTCCTCAATGCACGATCAGCACGGCCAGGGCACCACCCGGTGAGGCTCACCCGCGCGATCCAGAGAGCGAAACGCTGATACTCGTGGCGACACAGACAGACCAGGAAAGACCGCGGGCGGCGGCACAGCGGACGGATTCCGGCCACCGGCGGCGCCGCGGCGAACTGCGGATCTACCTCGGTGCCGCCCCTGGCGTCGGCAAGACCTTCGCCATGCTCGGCGAGGCGCGCCGCCGCGTCGACCGGGGCACCGACGTGGTGGTCGGGCTGGTCGAGACGCACGGCCGGACCAGGACCGCCGAGCTGCTCGACGGCATCGAGACCGTGCCGCGCAAGCCGATGACCTACCACGGCCACGAGTTCGACGAGATGGACATCGACGCGATACTGGCCCGCGCGCCCGAGGTCGCCGTCGTCGACGAACTGGCGCACACCAACGTTCCCGGCTCGCGCAACGAGAAACGCTGGCAGGACATCGACGAGTTGCTGGAAGCCGGGATCGACGTGCTGTCGACGGTGAACGTCCAACACCTGGAAAGCCTCAACGACGTCGTCCAGCGGATCACCGGCGTCCAGCAGTACGAGACCGTGCCCGACGAGGTGGTGCGCAAGGCCGGGCAGATCGAACTGGTCGACATCACGCCCGAAGCCCTGCGACGCAGGCTCGCGCACGGCAACGTGTATCCGGCGCACCGCATCGACGCCGCACTGGGCAACTACTTCCGCCCCGGCAACCTCACCGCGTTGCGCGAGCTCGCGTTGTTGTGGGTGGCCGACCAGGTCGACGTGGCACTGCGCCGCTACCGCGCGGAGAAGGACATCACCGACACCTGGGAGACCAGGGAACGCGTTGTCGTGGCTATCACGGGCGGCACGGAGAGCGAGGCGCTGATCCGCCGCGGCTGCCGGATCGCGAACCGTGCCGGTGCCGAACTCCTTGTGCTCCAAGTGCTGCCGGGTGACGGACTGACCGGCGCGTCGCCGCGTGACCTGGCCAGGCATCGCAAGCTGGCCGACAATCTCGGCGCGA
Source organism: Kibdelosporangium sp. MJ126-NF4 (assembly GCF_000826545.1). The sequence goes on from NZ_CDME01000010.1 coordinate 507,860, forward strand.
GCTTCCACACCGTCGTGGGCGACGACGTGCCCAACGCGCTGCTCGACTTCGCCCGCGGTGTCAACGCCACGCAACTCGTGCTCGGCACGTCCCGCCGGTCGCGGTTCGCCCGCCTGCTCAACGAGGGCATCGGTGCCACGACGGTCCAGCTGTCCGGGCCGATCGACGTGCACATGGTGACCCACAAGGAATCCGGCGGCGGCCTGCGGGCACGGCTCGGCACGAGCGCGTTGCCGTGGCGACGGCGGATCCTGGGCTGGCTGCTGGCCGTACTGCTGCCCGTGGCCGCGACCGTGATCGGCCATCTGCTGCGGGATGACATGCTCCTGTCCACCGACGTGATCGACTACTTCCTGGCGGTCGTCGTCGTGGCGCTGGTCGGTGGGCTGTCGCCCGCGCTGTTCGCGTCGATCCTCAGCGCGTTGCTGCTCAACTACTTCTTCGTGCCGCCGGTGTACTCGCTGACCGTCACCGAGCCGGAGAACCTGGTCACCGTGGTCATCATGGTGCTGGTCGCGGTCCTGGTGTCCATTGTGGTGGACCGCGCCGCCCGGCGCGGTGAGCAGGCCGCTCGGGCGAGTACCGAGGCCGCTTTGCTGGCGTCGTACGCACGGACCGTGCTCACGCACGATCGGCCGCTGGATCGTCTGCTGGAGAAGGTCCAGGAGAACTTCGGACTGGCTTCGGTTGCCCTGCTGGAGAAGCGCGACGGTGTGTGGAGCCGGGTGGCCTGCACGGGCGACGGCCCCTGCGACGAGCCGGACGAGGCCGATGTGGACGTTGCCGTCACCCCGGACGTACACCTCGCCCTGCGCGGACGAGCCCTGCCCGCGCACGACCGGCGTGTTCTCGAAGCCGCGGCGGGCCAGGCGCTGCTCGCGCTACGGCACCAGCGCATGGCCGACCAGGCCTCGGAGGCGCAACGACGTGTCGAGACGACGGAGTTGCGAACCGCGTTGCTGTCCGCGGTCGGCCATGACCTGCGGACGCCGCTGACGTCCATCAAGGCCGCGATCAGCAGCCTGCGCGCGCCGGACCTGACCCTGTCCGCGCGGGACACCGGGGAACTGCTGGAGACGATCGAGGAATCCACCGACCGGCTGACCGGCCTGGTCGACAACCTGCTCGACTCGTCCCGGCTGGCCACTGGCGCGGTCGAGCCGAACACCGGACCTGTCGGCTACGACGAGATCGTGGCCAGCGCGTTGTCCAGTCTGCCCGAGAGCACAGGGATAGCGGTGGACGTCGACGAACGCCTGCCCGCCGTACGAGCCGATCCCGGCCTGCTGGAACGGGTAGTGCTCAACCTGGTCGACAACGCGTTGCGGCACGGCCGCCGCACCGACACGGACCAACCGGCGGTGGCCGTCCGCGCCAGCGCCCACGCGGACCATGTCGAGCTCTGGGTCGTGGACCACGGGCCAGGACTGGCCGGTGGCACGGTGTTCACCCCGTTGCAGCGCCTCGGCGACCGGGACGCGACACCCGGCGTGGGCCTCGGATTGTCGGTGGCGAAAGGATTCGTCGAGGCGATGGGCGGCACGATCCGAGCGGAGGACACCCCGGGAGGCGGCCTGACGGTCATCGTTTCCCTGCCCGCCTGTACGGAGTGACAAGTCCAGTTGGGCTGCCGGAGAACCGTGCCTGTCCGGTGCGACGGCACCGGACAGGCAAGATCCACAACAGACTTGCCGCAGAAACTCGTCAGTGCAGCCAGCCGACCAGTCCTTCGAGGATGTCGGCTGTGCCGAACTTCGCGTTGTTCGGGTCCCACTCCGGGCCGGTGTACCCGGGGGTCCATTCCGGCCCGTAGTAGTTCGGGTTCCAGTATGGACTGTAGTCCGGTTCGGCTTGTGCGGTGCCCGCGGTCAGCAGCAGGCCGGTTGCGGCCACCGCGATCGCGATCGAGGTCAGTCGGCTCCTCATTGGCGAACTCCCCATCTTTTCTCGTCGTTCGCCCAGTGGATACGGACGCGCGGGCGCCCGTGTTCACCCGGAGCCGGAAAAATTCCGACCGTCCGGGTCGCGCTGTTGGCGTCACGGTCAACAAGTCGGTTATGCGCCCGTTAGGCGTACTGGCGAGCACGCCATCGGCACCAACCACGTCCCTACCGCTGGACTTGCGAAACGTGCCGGGAGTATGCAGATCCCCAACTAGGGGAGACGTGTTCGGCACAGTGGCACGTCTGAGGGGTGAGGTATCGTGACCAATGATCGTGAAATCGAGCCTGCCATTGATCATTCCGGCGATCGTTCCGGAGCACCGGCCGGTCGGCAGCGGGGAATTCTGGGGATTGTGCTTGATCTCGCCTGCGTGTCGCTGAACGAGATCCACATCCAGCATCTGCTGACCGATCTCTGCTCGGACACCGTCGAGGCGTTGGACCTGTCGGGTGTCGCGGTGTACATGGTCGACGAGCGGACGCGCGTTCTCCGACCGGCAGCCGCGTCGGACGCGGCGACCTGGGATCTGGCGCACATCAGGGCACATGACGTGACCGGTCCCGCGCTGGACTGCGTTGCCTCCGGAAACCCGTTGATCGTCCAGGCGACCGCGGTCCTGCCGGTCCGACATGACGGCGGTGTCCTTGGTTGCCTGCAGTTGTTCGCCACCAAGGAGATCAGGGCCGATCAGTACCAGGCGGCCGAGGCAATCAGTGCCGCGCTGGCGATGGTGCTGGTCAACACACGCACATATCAGGCGTCGGCCCAATTGGCCAAACAGCTGTCGGTCGCGCTGCAGACACGACTTCCCATCGAACAGGCCAAGGGAAGGTTGATGGAACGCCACCGTGTCGATCCCGGAGAGGCCTACCGCATGCTGCGCGGCCATGCCCGCCGCAACCGCATCACGATCGGCGAGGCCGCGGCGGCGGTCCTCACAGGTGCCGGTGTCCCGGTGTCGGCGGTCAAGAAAACGCCCGGCTGGGCCGCACGCGCTCACTAACCCTTGCTCCATCCGGGCGACCGGAGTTACAGTTCGCTCGTGCCCCTGGCGGGCACAATTCTCCCCAGACATTCGGAGACGCGGCGTCACCGGAATTCCGGCGTCCATCGTTGACGCGTCGCGACCAGGAATCACCGCGGGTCAGTGTCGGCGATCCCCATCGAATCGCCGCACCGGCAGCACTTGTGAACTCCGGGTGTCCTCGATGTTCGGCCGAACCGGCCGATACCCGGTCGACGCGGTCCGCTGACCGCGTGCACCTTCCACCATCGAGTTCGGGAGAAACGTTCAATGCGGAAATCGTTCACTGTTCTTGCCGCGCTGGCGATGCTCGTCCCGCTGGCGCAGACGGCGAGCGCGGCACCCACGAAAACGGCCAAGGTGACAATCGTGCCGGTGGCCAACGGCGCCGTCGAACGGGCCACAGTCAACCTGACGGCCAACGCGGGCAACGCCGGGTTCAGCGCCACCGGCACGGGATCGGGCTTCAGCCCGGTCAGCCAGTACGTGTCACTGGTCTACGGCCTCGCGTCGGTACCGGTCCAGACCGGGCCCAAGCCGCCGTGCGCCGACGACGGCACACTGGGTGATCCGAATGTGTCGTCGCTGCGCATGTTCGTCGGGGCGTGGCTGCCGGTCATCGGCGGCAACCGGTCGCTCGCCGGAAACCAGCCGACCACCACGCTCGACCAGATCAACACCATGTCGATCAGGCGTGCCAACCTCCCGGTGCTGCCCGGTCCCGGCGACATCCGGCCGCAGGTGTTCCAGATCCGCTCGTGCGGCCTGGTGACCAACCGAATCAAGTGACGCGAAGTCCGGCCGTGGCGAACGTCCCGGCCGGACACACCCGTTCTTTTCTTTGCCAGCCGTGAAAGAAGGCACCATGCGTCTGCTCGCCCCGGCTCTCGTTCTGTGTGGTGCGCTGATGACCGCGTGCACCGGCCAGGAACCCGCGAAACCAGCCGAATCCGGTGTGGTCGCACTGGTGAACGGCAAAGCGATCACACGCGCCACCTACAGCGGCAGGCTCGGCACGGTCACCGGCAATCCCGATGTCAGGACGGCGATCAGGCAGAACAGCAGTCTGCTGCCCCGGCTGTCCGGTGACGTGCTCAGCCAGATGATCGACGCCGAACTGATCGAACAGGCCGCTGCCGAGATCGGTGTTCAGGTGACCGATCACGAGCTGCGTGACTACATTGGACGGATCGTGCGCGACGACCTCGGCGGCGGGCCGGACGCCTGGCAACGTTTCCTTCGCAGCAGCGGATATCCGGAGTCGGAGGTCGAGCTCGCGCTGCACCAGGACCTGGTGCGCGAAGAAGTCGAGGACGTGCTGGCGCCGCAGGCACGGCCGAGCGAACAGCAGGTGACCGAGTACTTCGGCTCGTACTACCGGGATCGCCCGTTCGTCCGGCACATCCTCGTCGACGAGGAAAGCCAGGCCGCGCGGACACTGGACAAGCTACGCACGGGAGCCGACTTCGCGCGGCTGGCCCGCGAACTGTCCACTGATCACGAGTCGGCAGCCCAAGGCGGGGACCTGGGCCCGTTCGCGGAAGGCGAGTATCCCGCTTCGGTCGAGGCAGCGGTGGAGGCGGCCAAGGACGGTGACACCATCGGGCCGGTGCAGAGCGCGTTCGGCTGGCACATCATCCAACGGCAGGCGCCGCTGGACATCGCGCGGGCACATGACACGATCGTCCAGCATCTCCGCGAGGTCGAACAGGACCGGCAGGTCCAGCTGTGGGTGGCCGGGCTGCGGGGCAAGGCCACTGTCACGGTCGCTCCCGAATTCGGTTCCTGGAACTCGTCTACCGGGAAGGTGGCCTCATGAGCACCGACGAACCCGGGGCCACACGGTGGTTTCCGACCCGACGTCGTGCGCTTGTCGCTGGTGGCGCGGTCGTCGCGGCTGCGGTGCCGGTGCTGTGGCCGAGCGGGCCGGGCCCGCGGGCATCCGACGGTCCCAAACCGGCCGACTTCCCGTCCGATGTCGCTGTCGACTGGGCCGGGCACTACATGAAACTGGTGCGGTACAACGGTATCCCTGCCCCGGCAGCGGCCGAGATGGTCGCCGAACTCGGTTTGGTACTGTACGCCGTCCTACGCGCCGGTGACCGCGATGTCCGCCCACTGCACGAACAGGGTACGCCCACGCTCCGGTCGTTGCGCGTGCCGGACGTGCCAACTGGTCAGGACTGGCCGTTGGTCGCCAACGCGGCCTTCCGATACCTGCTGCGCAGGCGGTATGTCGACCTGGCCGGGCCGGTGCTGCGCGACGCCGACCGCGCGGCGGAACGGTTCGCCGACAAGGCGACTCCACAGACCCGGGACCGTGCCAACGAAGCCGGTGAACGGATCGGTGCCGCGGTGTTCGACTGGTATCTGTCCACTATGGTGCAGCCTGTCGGCGGGCGCGACAGTGTGCCGTGCGTGCGGCCGTCCGGCCCTGGTGCCTGGGAGACGACGCCGCCGGACAACGCCCAATCCGCGTTGCCGCTATGGGGCCTCAAACCTACTCTCATGATCGCCCAGCCGTCCGAGGATGGGCCAGGGCCGCCGCCCCCTCCGGAGTACTCCGACCGGCCGGGCAGTGAATGCCATCGCCTCGCCGAGGAGGTCCACCGGACGGTGGCGGGCCTGACGAGCCAACAGCGCGCCATCGCCAGGCACTGGTCCGATGACAAGTGGACGATCAGCCCACCCGGCCACTGGCTCGGCATCGCCATCCAGTTGCTGCACGAGCGCGGTGCCCACCTGGCGACCGCCGCGGAGACACTCTGGCGGCTGGGGCTGTCACAGCACGACGCGTTCGTTTCCTGCTGGTGGACGAAGTACCGGTACAACGTGGTGCGGCCCATCACCTACATCCGGCGGGTGTTCGGCGAGGCGAACTGGTGGAGCCCAGTGCCGACACCATGCTTTCCCGAGTACACCTCGGGACACTCCACCCAGTCCGCCGCAGCAGCCGAGGCACTGGTACCGACCTTGGGCAGCGGACCGTTCACCGACAGGGTACTGACCCACGTCCCACCCCGGTCCTTCGAGGACTTCCGCGCGGCGGCGGGAGAAGCGGCGGTGTCCCGGCTCTACGGCGGTATTCACTACAGCAACGCCAACCAGCACGGCCTCGCTGAGGGCCGCAGAATCGGGACGCAGGTCGCGGCCGTCCGCCTCCGCGGTTGACTCCGAGGTCAGAAGTTCGACGAGACCACCACCACATCCGCCTCGTCACGGACGACGAACCCGGCAGCCGAGGTACGGAGCACCGCGGAGTTGAGGTTGCACTGCATGGGTTTGTCGCCGACACCGACGAACTCGCCCGCCATCCGCTCGATGCCGTTCCTGTCGACGATCATCACCCGGTAGGGCCTGCCGCGCTGGAACCCGGTCCCATCGAGTTTGATCTCCGTTCCCCAGGTGTGCGCGACAAGGTTGGCGTGCACGTCGATGCTGGTCTGCCTGACTGCGACCGTGACCGGTTCGAGTGGCAGGGGAGCGGGACGTGGTGCGATCCAGTACCCGATGCCCAAGCCGACAGCGAGAAGGACGACCGCGGCGGCCAGAACCCGCACCAGTGGCCGCGGTTGCCTGCGACGGGCCCTGACACTGGCCATAATGGACTCCCGCAGGCCTTCGGGAGGTGGCGGAGGCGACGCCAGCCTTGCCGGATCGACCCGCCGCAGGGGACCCGCGAGTGGTGCGATCTCCGCGAGCTCGGCCCGGCACTCCGCGCAGCCGTCCAGATGAGACTGAACGGCGATCCGTCCGGTCGCGTCGAGCAGGTCGAGCGCGAAGGGGCCGAGGCTCTCCCGCAGCGTCCGGTGCTCGTCGCGGTTCACCTGAACTCCAATCGGCGTCGGCGGAAGCCTGGTCGTTGACGCCCGGACGGATTCTTGGCGTGGGCGTTGAGGGGAGATACCTGTGAGTGCGTGTGGATCGGGTTCCTGCTGCGGTGATGTGGATCAACGTTAGAGTGCCCGGTGTGAAGCGAGTGGTGCGGGTGCGGTTGCTGCCGACACGTGAGCAGGCGTGTGCGTTGCTGGCTACCCTGCATGCGTGTAACGCTGCCGCGTCGTGGTTGTCGGAGCAGATGCACACCGCTGGGGTGTTTCGGAAATTTGATGTGCAGAAGCGGTTCTATGCCGGGTTGCGGGAGCGGTTCGGGTTGGCGGCGCAGCCTGCGATTCGGGTGATCGGCAAGACTGTGGACGCCTATGCGACGTTGCGAGCCAACCTGAGGGCTGGGAACTACGGGCCGCGAGGTCCGGACCGGCGCCGGAAGGTCGAGTCCAGTCCGATCGTGTTCCGTGCGGAGTCGTCGCAGCCGTTCGACGCTCGTTGTCTGTCCTGGCAGCTTGGTGATGTGGGTCGTGATGGCACGGTGTCGATCTGGACTGTCGCCGGTCGACTCAGGAACGTGCGGATCATGGGAAACCCCGGTCATCTCGCCCTGTTGCGCTCCCGGCCAGTGATTGGTGAAACCGATCTGACCTGCCGCGACGGGGTGTGGCTGATGCACGCCGTCATCGACAGGCCCGAAGCACGGCAACGGGAGCCGGTGAGCGGATTCCTCGGAGTCGATCTGGGGATCGTGAACGTCGCGACCACGTCCGACGGTGAGCGGATGTCCGGAGCACGGCTGAACCGCTACCGCAAACGGCAGCATCGGCTCCGTAAGCGGTTGCAGGCCAAGAAGACCTCCTCTGCTCGGAGGTTGTTGAAGAAACGCCGTCGTAAGGAGGCCCGGTTCGCCGCTGATGTGAACCATCAGGTCAGCAAACGTATCGTGGCCGAGGCTGAACGCACCGGACGCGGCATCGCCATCGAGAATCTCGTTGGCATCCGCGCGCGGGTACGGCTTCGCAAGCCCCAACGGGCCACGCTGCACTCCTGGGCGTTCGCCCAACTCGGCCAGTACCTCACCTACAAGGCACAGCAGGCGGGAGTGGCGTGCGTGCAGGTCGATCCCGCCTACACGTCGCAGCAATGCCATTGCTGTGGCTGGATCGACAAGAAGAACCGGCGCTCGCAAGCGTCTTTTATCTGTGGCCGGTGTGGCTTCGTTGGGCACGCCGACCACAATGCGGCACATAACATCGCGGCTCGTGGTGTTGTGTGCTGGGGCGAAGTCATGCGTCCACACGCAGCGCCCAACCTGGCAGCCAGTCAGGACGGCAGCAGCAAGCCTATCGGCAACCCGCAACGGGAGGGTCGGGCGACAAGCCCGTTCTTTCGGGCACGAGTTCATGACAGCTCGACTCCGATCTCGTCCATGACCAGCCGCAAGGCCTTCAGGCCGTAGAAGACGCGGCTGCGGACCGTACCGGCGGGTACCCCGAACTCGGCCGCGACCTCCTCGCACGGGCGGCCTCGCAGGTAGGTCTCCACCAGTGCTTCCCGATGCTGCGGTGTCAGCCGCCGCAGGGCTTCCTCGATGATCCAGTTCACGACCATGGCATCGGCGAAGTCGTCGTTCACGTCGGCGAGATCGGCGATCGTCTCCCCGGAGGCGGGAGACACCGGACGTGCCCGCGTGTGCCGAATGTGGTCGATCACAGCGTTGCGGGCGATCGCGAACAGCCACACCCGCAGGCTGGCCACGGACTGGTCGAACCGCGCGGCCGAACTCCAGGCCCGCAGGAAGACCTCCTGAACGACATCCCGGGCCGCGTCCACGTCACCCAGTTGCCGCAACGCGAACCGGTACAGCTCGGCACCGTGAGCGTCGTAGGCTGCCCGCATCTCGTCCTCATCCCGCAGATCCACACGCCGTCTGCCACGCATTCGCCGCATGGCACTCCACCTCCCCTGTCGGCACTGCATACGTAGCAGAAGGACCCGGTGTTCACCGAACAGGCCGATGTCCGGCTGAGGAGTAGGCTCACGATCATGACTGACATCGCGGACTTCGCCCGCCTGGTGGCCGGTGAGCACGGCTTGGTCGTCGTGTCGACGCAGCGCGCGGACGGGACCGTGCAGTCGACGGTGGTCAACGCCGGTGTGCTCGACCACCCGGTGACGGGGGAGCCCCGGGTGGGCTTCGTGGTGCGCGGCGGCACCACCCGCAAACTGATCAACTTGCGGGCGCGGCCACGGACCACGGTTGTCGTGCGGGTCGGATGGGAGTGGGCCGCCGCCGAGGGCCCCGTGGAACTCGTCGGCCCCGACGATCCCGCAGATGGCGTTGACGTGCGGTTGTTGCTGCGTGCGGTATTCACGGCCGCAGGGGGCACGCACGACGACTGGGACACCTACGACAGGGTTATGGCTGAGGAACGCCGAACGGTCGTCCTGGTGACACCGGAGCGGGTCTACTCCAACACTCCCTAACGCGCCCAACGTTCTCCGGTGCTGCTCGGGGCCACTGCGGCCTTGCCGAGATCGGCATCCGTACGATCGGCGGATGGATCTGGTCCAGGTCGGAACGCGGGACTACCGCAGGATCGGGGTCGTCGCGGGCCTGGTGGCGGTCGCGCTCGTGGCACGAGCACTCATGGTCGACCACCAGTCCAGTGACTACACCATGTTCCTCAGCCGCTGGTACGACTTCATCGCCGCCAACGGCGGATTCGGCGCGCTGAAACACCAGTTCGCCGACTACAACGTCCCTTATCTGTACCTGCTGGCGATCCTGACCTACCTTCCAGTGCCGCCGCTGGCCGGGATAAAGATCATCTCGGTGCTGTTCGACCTGCTGCTCGCCTTCTTCGCCTACCGGATCGTCGGCCTGCGGCGGACCGGGTGGGTGCCGGTCGCGGCCGGTCTGGCCGTGCTGTTCCTGCCGACAGTGATGGCCAACAGCGGCCTGTTGGCGCAGGCGGACGCGATCTACTCGTCCTTCGCGCTCGGCGGTGTCTACTTCGTACTCCGCAGGCGGCCGTGGCTCGCCGGTGTCTTCTTCGGACTGTCACTGGCCGTCAAGCTCCAGGCGGTCTTCCTGTTCCCGCTGCTGCTTCTGCTCGTGCTGGTGAAATGGTTGCCGTGGCGCAGCCTGCTCGCCATTCCCGCGGTCGTGCTCCTGCTGGACGTCCCCGCGTTGCTGGTCGGCGCGCCGTCGGGGCAACTGCTGTCCATCTACGCCAAGCAGACCGGTTCGTATCAGGCGCTCACAGTGAAAGCGCCGTCGATCTACCAGTTCCTTCCGGCCGGTGTGGACGTGTCGCTGTTCCGGACGGTCGGCGTCGTGGTGACCGGTGTGGTGGTCCTCGGCCTGATCGGCACGGTGGTGGTGCGGCGGATCGAGCCGACTCCGACGAGAATCGTCCTGATGGCGCTGGTTTCGGCGATCGTCGTGCCGTTCCTGCTGCCCGCCATGCACGAGCGGTACTTCTACCTCGCCGACGTCCTGACCCTGGTGGCCGCGTTCTACGTTCCGGCCAGGCTCTGGTACACCCCGATTCTGCTCCAGGTGGCGTCTTTCCTGGCGTACACGCAGGTGATGTCGCCGGACGCGGTCACGCCAGGGGTCACCGTCAACAGCGGGCCACCGTCCGAGAACACGTGGTTGGGGCCTGTGGTGAGCAGCGGCGGTTCGGTGCACGCGCCCACACTGGAGTTCCGGGTACTGGCCGCGCTGGTGGCCGTCGCGCTGATCGCCGCGCTCAGGGCCACCGTTCGAGAGTTCCAGACGCCCACCCGCCCACGCATGCAGGGCGTGCATATCTTCGATGGTCCTTTTCGGCATCTCGTCGACGGTCACAACCAGTAACGCTGTTGCGGGCCTGAACGACGGCCAGGTGAACAGCGGATGATCGGGAGGTTCGTTGTCCTACTTGGCCAACCCCTCGGCGATCGCCCCGACGAGCCTGGTCCACTGCTGCTCGTCCTCGCGGAGGCTGCGACTCGTTTCCACGTGCAGGAAGGTGGATTCTCGCTCGGCGGCCATCTTTCCCTGTTCGTTGCTCGTGCCTTCCAGCTTGCCGCAGTTGCTCTCCCATGAGCGGCAGGTCGCCAGTCCCGTGTCGGCGATCCGGTCGGCGATCCGGCGGACCGTTGCTCCCGGCTTGCCCGCTCCCGGCGACACGACCACGTCGGTGTCCGGAAGGCTGTCGTCGTGGAAGCCGTGGATCTGCACTTGGGGAACGTCCCGTTTTGCCAGTTCGGTCGCCACGGCGTGGAACACGGAGTCGGTGCGGTGCGCCATGTCGCCGCGTTCGACACGGCGGTGGGTGCCCGCCATCAGTAGTACCGCCCCGGGCGTGTCGCGGAACAGCTTCAGTCCGATGCGTTCGGTGCCGAGGTCGGAGTTCGGGTGCGGCACCTCGATGGCCAGCCGCACCGGTCTGGACAGATCGACCATGTACGCGCCCCATGCCCGGTCGCTGTCCCGTTCGTTGATCACCAGCGCGTACTGCCGTCCGGTCCTGGGATCGTTTCCAGTGCTCATCGTGAAACCCAACGGGCGTAACGAATCTGCTGCTCGCAGCTGGTCAATGGCGCTGCTCTGGCCGAACATCGGGGTCAGTGCGTTGACGATGTCCTTGCGCTCGTTCACTGTCGGTGGTCGGTAGGAGCCGTCCTGCCGCAGTGACGACGCGAACCTCGTCACTATTTCCTCAGGATCAGTCGGCGGCCGGTCGTTCGCTGTGGAAGGCTGATCACCGTCATTGATGCCCACCAGCATGACCACTCCCGCCAGGAGCACCACGAGGACGGTAATGAGGGTTATCCACTGCCGTGCGCTTAGCTTCATCGCCGCGCAGTGTAGAGGCATCGAACGTTTCTGCTGCCAGGTGAACCGTCGCACGCGCTGATCCGTATGCGATGTGTGCCACCACAGCAGACATACCGGAGTGGCGTTGAGGATCTTCAGGAAGAAACACAGGGGTACGGATTTGGAGGGGCAGCTGGCGGAAGGGGGTTTTCCCGCAGGGGTGGGCGTTCCGTCTGCTGTCCTGTTGATTCTGCTGATGCTGCTCGCGGGCTTCTGCTTCCTGCAGGTGAGAGAGCCCGCGACGTCGGCGCCGGAGGCCGTCGTGGAGTCCCAGAGGACGCTGGTGGAGAGCCTGTCGAGGTCCCTTGCCGCCACCGCCGGCCAGAACGCCGCAGACCTGCGCACAGCGGTCACGGTCGCGGATCCGACGGCCCAGCCGGCGGACCTGCTCGCCGCGGTGAACCAGAACCAGCCGAAGTGGCGGGGGATGGCGCTGCTGGAGCGGTCCACACGCAAGCAGGTTGTCGCCCGCGGCGAGCCGATCACGCTGCCGGAGTCGCTGCCCGACACCGCTGTCGTCCCTGTCGCGGGGCCGGAGGGCAAACTGCGGCTGCTGGTGTCCGTTCCGATGCCTGGCACGCCGGAACGAGTGCTCGTCACGTCGGCCACCGCTGGTATACCAACCGTTCCGCTCGACGCCGACCTGCAGCAAGGACTCCTGCTGGCCAACCGGGCGAACGTGATCGTCGACTCCCGTGGCACGGTGCCGAAACCCGACGACGCGGCGGCGCAGTCGATGCTGGTCAACGCGTCGACGGCGGCGAGCGCCCGGCAGACCGGCAGCTCGGTCGGCGAGGCCGTCGGCAACGACTCCGGCCGCAACCGGCGTGCCTTGGTCGTCTCCTACGCGCCGGTGGGCACGAACCTCGGCCTCGGCCTGATCTCCGTGGTGCGTGCGCCCGTGGCTGAGGCAGCGCCCGCCCGGCAGGGGCTGCGGCCAGCGCTGGCGCTGGTCGTGGTGACACTGCTCGGCTTCGGGCTGATCCGGGTGACCCTGGTCGGGCCGGTGCGGCGACTGCGCAAGGACGCCTTACAGGTCGCGGGCGGGAAGCTGAAGCGCCGCGTACGGCTGTCGTACGTGACCGAGACCCGCCGGATCGCCTCCGCCTTCGAGTACTGCCGGATGAAGCTGCGTGACGGCTCGAAACCCGTCGTCAAGCGGCGGCCGACGTTCCCGGCCAGGATCGCGGTCATCATCGCCGCACTGGGCCTGCTGGCCTGGTCGGGATGGGTCGTGGTCACCCTGGGCGGCGGGACCGCGCGTGTGCCGGACTCGGTGGTCAGCGGCCACCGCAGCCAGGTGGGCAACACGGCGGAGACGATCAACCGGACCGTCAGCGACGGGCTCACGGATGTCCGGGCGATCGCCGGACTGCACGGCACGAAGGACCCGGGCGCGTTGTCGCCCGTCGTGCGGGAACTCGCCGACCAGGACAGGTTCCGCAGCGTCTACATCATCGACCAGTCGGGGGCCGTGACGGGCACGTCGGCGGGCAGACCGCCGCTGCGCCGGACCAACCTGCCGCCGCCCGAACCCGGGATCCGGTTACAGGACACCGACGGCAGGGTGCCGGTGCTGTTCGCGCACGTGTCGCTGGCAGGCGGCAAGCACACCCTGGTCGCGGAATTCGACGTGGACCACCTGTCCGACCTGCTGCGCCGGGCGCCTGGCCGCGTGCGGCTGGTCAACTCGGAGTTACGCACGCTCGCCGCCACCGACGGCTTCATCGCGTTCGAACAGGTGACGGGCGAGGGCGCTCGGCGTGGCGTCACCGACGCGCTGGCCAAGAAGCCAGCCGCCAGGGTCGACGGCGAGGGCCGCAACCGGTCGGTCATCGCGGCCAGCCTGGTCGATGACCTGAAGTGGGCGGTGGTGTCCGAGAAACCGGTGCGGGAGCTGAGCTTACCCGGCAACGAGGTCCGTGACGGGGCGATCCTGGTCGCGTTGATCGGTGCCCTGTTGGCGGTGCTGCTGTTCGGCTGGCACCACCTGGTGCTGATCCGGCCGCTGCGGGCGATCGCCGCGGTGGGGAAGTTCGCCGACGGCAAGCACAAGGACGTGATCTACCCGCAACGGCAGGACGAGGTCGGCACCATCGCGTGCTGCCTGGAGATCTGCCGCCAGGCGTTGACCGAGGGGAAGGGCAGGCTGGGGTCGGTGCGTCGGCCCAAGGGCGCCGCCACCGACGAGACCGTGTTGCTGCAGCGGGTTCCGGCCGACAAGCCGCGCCGCCGATCCGGAGCCGAGGTCCCGCGGTGACGTTCATGTTCGTGGCGTTCGCGTCGTGTTGCCTGGTACTGCTCGTCCTCGGGATATTCGAGCAACGCAGGCACTACGCCAACCTGCGCCGCATCCCCACCCGGGTGCTGATCAACGGAATCCGCGGCAAGAGCTCGATCACCCGGCTGTGCGCCGGTGCGTTGCGCGGCGGGGGACTGGTGACCGTGGCCAAGACGACCGGCACGGCGGCCCGGTTCATCCACCCCGACGGCAGCGAGGAGCCGGTGTACCGGAAGTTCGGGATCGCCAACGTGGTCGAGCAGATCGGCATCGTGCGCCGGGCTTCGGCGTACCGGCCCGACGTGCTGACGATCGAGTGCATGGCGGTGATGCCGGACCTGCAGGAGATCAACCAGAGCAAACTGATCCAGTCCACCATCGGCGTGCTGTGCAACGTCCGTGAGGACCACCTCGCCGAGATGGGGCCCACGCTGGACGACGTGGCCCGGTCGCTGAGCCGGTCCATGCCCGTCGGCGGCATCTGCGTCACCGCGGAGCAGGACCGTCTGCACATCCTCAAGGAGGAGGCGGCGCGCCGGGACTGCGAGCTCATCGCCGTCGACCCGGAGGAGGTGACCGACGAGCAGATGGCCGGGTTCAGCTGGATCACCTTCAAGGAGAACGTGGCGATCGCCCTCGCGGTCGCCGACCTGCTCGGCGTGAACCGGCAGTCCGCGTTCGCCGGGATGTGGTCGGCGCCACCGGACCCCGGAGTGCTGTCGGTCGAGCGCTACGAGGTGGGGGACCTGCAGCTGAGGTTCGCGAACATCTTCGCGGCCAACGATCCGGAATCGACACTGATGAACATCGAGCAGCTGCTCGACAAGAAGGCCATCGAACGCCCGCTGCACGTGGTGATCAACTGCCGCCCGGACCGGGTGGAGCGCAACGGCCAGATGGGCGAGCTGATCCCGAGGATCGCGCCGGAGCGCGTGGTGCTGATCGGCGAGCCGACCCGCAGCGCCCGGGTCGCGATCCCGTCCGACTGGCAGGGCGAGGTGGTGGACCTCGGCGGCAAGCGGGACGCGGCAAGCCTGCTGGAAGGCGTGCTCAAGGGATTGACCGGGTCGGTGTCGCTGGTCACCGTCGGCAACATCCACGGTCAGGGTGAGGTGCTGCTCGAGGAGCTGTCGACGTTGAAGCACGTGCCCGCCGAGAAGCTGGCCGAGAAACCGGCTCCCGCCAAGGAAACCAAGGCCGAGGCCGAGCCAGTCGCCGCGTCGAGGCCCCGGCGGACTGCCGCCAGTGCACAGCTCGCCACGGAAATCCGGCGTCCGGTGGGAACACTCACGCCGTTCGCTGCGGAGGCGCGGCAGGCGGCTGGGGCGCTACCGGCGACGGAGATTCGCCAACCGGTCGGGGCACTGTCTACTGGGGACCCGCGGCAGGGCGCCGGTTCGCGGCCCGCTGCGGAGGTTCGGCGTCCGGTGCAGGTGCCGTCGGCTGGAGAATCGCGGCAGGGCACTGGTTCGCATCCCGCGACGGAGGTTCGGCGTCCGGTGCGGGTACCGTCCGCTGGGGAATCGCGGCAGGCGGCTGGGGCGCAACCGGCGACGGAGATTCGCCAACCGGTCGGGACACCGTCTACTGGGGACCCGCGGCAGGGCGCCGGTTCGCGGCCCGCTGCGGAGGTTCGGCGTCCGGTGCAGGTGCCGTCGGCTGGGCAATCGCGGCAGGGCACCGGTTCGCATCCGGCCACGGAGATCCGTCACCCGGTCGCAACACCGTCCGCTGCGCCACCACGGCCCGCTCCGGCACGGCGACCGGCCAGACGCCTTCCGGTCGCGGGACCAGCGCCCGTGCCGGGACCACTCCCAGTTCCGGAACCCCAGTACGCCAACGGAGCCCGGCCGTCGACCGGACCCGAGCGGGCCGTCGATCCCCGCGCCGTCGCGGCACAGCAGGCCGCGCAACCACGACCTGCCACCGGACATCAGTCCGCCGTGGGTGCCCGAACCGTTCCCGGGAACAGCACCGTCGCGTTCCGGCCGAGCCCGGCACCGCGTCGGTCCACGCCGACGGACGAGACCAGACCGTTGCCACGCTTGCCACCGCGTGACGACCGCGATCCGAGGGGCAGGTCGTGATCTCGGGTACGTTGGACAACGAGGTCGCCACCTTGGGACTTGCCATCGGCCTGGTGTTCTCCCTGGTGTGCTACCTGACGACGAACCTGTCGCCAGGTGGGATGATCACCCCGGGCTGGATCGCGCTGACCATGGTCGAGGACTACAAGCGTGCCGGGATCATCGTGGTCGCCACCAGTCTGACGTTCCTGTTGGTCAAGGTCCTGCAGCGCGTGGTCATCCTCTACGGCAAGCGACTGTTCGCCGCTGTCGTGCTGACCGGGGTGCTGTTGCAGGTGTCGTTGTTCGTGTTCATCCAAAGCGACTACCCGTTTTTGTTCGCCCACCAGACGCTGGGATTCGTTGTGCCCGGCCTGATCGCGTACCAGCTCGTGCGCCAGCCACCGCTGGCCACCGTGCTGAGCACCACGGCGGTCAGCCTGGCCAGCTATGGGGTGTTGGTCAGCGGCATACTGGTCGGCCTGGTGCCGACCACCTGACGAGAGGGAAGTGACATGTCCAGATCCGGCACGGCTGTCCGGGCGGGTGTCCTGGGCGGAGTCATCGTCGTGGCTGTCACGGCGTTCATCTACTTCGACCAGGACTCGCCGGGGCCCAGCGCGGTGGCAGGCGAGACCGAGACCGAGCAGGCGCCGACGTCCTCGCAGCTGCCGGAGGCGTTGAACGACGGTTACGTCTTCGAGCGCCTCGACGATCCACCTCGGACAGTCGCAAGGGACAGCCGTTCGGTCGTCGCGGCCACGATGACCGACGGAGCGAGGACCGTGCTCCTCGCCGGTCCAAGTAGGACATTCAATGAACCCAAGGCGACCAGTGCCCAGGTCACGACCAACGCGTGGGTGCGGCTGGCGCCGCAGGCATGGCGCGTGGGCGAGGAGTCGGCTTCCTGGTTCCGGCCGTGGTTGACCAAGGCGCTGGGCGACACCAGCCCGGATGTGCTCGCGGTGGCGACGGAGTACTTCGCCGGAGCCGCCGCACGCAAGAACGCCGAGGGCGTGCGGTTCAGCGGTGACGCCTCGTTCGGGCCAATTCGCGCGTCCGGCGCGGGCCGGTTGGAACAGTCGGACTTCTACGACTACCTCGGCGTGCCATGGACGTTCGGCGACGGCACGCGAGCCAGGCCGGACAGCGCGCACTACGGTTCCGTCGACTGCTCGGGGTTCGTGCGGCTGGTGTACGGCTACCGGATGAACTACCCGTTGCTGAACACCAACACCGCCGGGCCCGGCCTGCCCCGGCGCGCTTTCGCGATGGCCAAGTTCGGCCCGGGCGTCACACCGGTGCCCGACAGCGGGAAGCGCGCCACCGCGTACGACTCCCTGCAGTCGGGTGACCTGGTCTTCTTCGAGGTCGAGGGCGGCGCGGACGAACTCGACCACTCGGGTATCTACCTCGGCGTCGACTCCGACGGCCATCACCGCTTCATGTCCAGCCGGGAACGGATCAACGGCCCGACACTCGGCGACGTCGGCGGGACGTCGCTGTTGGACGACGGCGGGATGTACTCGCGCGGTTTCCGTGCCGCTCGGCGGATCTGACGCCGGTCGGGCGCCAGATCCGCCTGCGCGGAATCAGTTCTTGGTGCGCTTCAACTTGGTGTGGAACGAAAGCAGCTTGGTACAGCCGCCGGACTTGTTGGCCTTCACGCTACCGAGGAGGTAGCCGTCCTTGCGGCCGTGCACGTTGTTGCGGTTGTAGGTGTTGTGCGTGTCCCATGGTGCGCAGAACACGCCGTTCTTGTAGTGCACGTATGAACTGGACGTTGTCTGGTAGCTGCTGTAGACGTTGGTCCAGTTGTTCTCTTTCTTGCCCCAGCCCGATCCCTTGAACCAGCCGTAGTGGTAGCCGCCTCGCGGAACGGGTTTGCTCAGCACGGACGAGCCGTTCCAGCTCCACTCGGTGGAGTTGGTCACCGAGGTCACGTCGATCTGGACCGGGTCCTCGTAGTAGCTCTTGTAATAGCCCGCGGACCGCACGGCCTGGATACCGACGTCGCCGAGCGTCCCGGAGCCCAGCTCGGTGTTGCTGTCACCCTCGTCCTTCTCGGCTTCCTCCGGCACCTCGTCAGCTGTGTCCGTGGTGCTGACAAGTGCTTTCGAGGTGCACGTTTCCGGGTTGTGCGCGGTCTCGTCGATCGCCGTGACACTCGCGTCCGGCGCCAAGGACGAGCTCAGCGGGATCTCGCACTCGCCGAACTGGGTGAACGACCCCTGCAGTGTCACTTCCTCCGCACCGGCGATCGCCGGGACGCGGTAGTGGATCCAGCCGTCGTCCTGTGTGGCCGCGCCTGCGACGGTTGAGGTCAAACTGAAGGCTGTGGCCGTGGCTAAGCCAAGGACCAGGGTTCTTGTGATTCGCAAACTGCCCTCCCGTTTCGGGTGATCCGACGAAAGGGGGTGTGGATCGGCCAGAACGACCGCTTGCTTACTCCCCCTGTGGGGAAGTAAGCACGGGTCCGCTTCCGATATTCTCCCGGTCCGCTTCTAGTGGTTGCGACCGGGAGTCTGTCGGGGGTCTCGACGGCCCAGCTTCCCGCTGGACGCACCGGCCAAAGGGGCCGGTACAACAGAGGTACCGGCCCCTTCGTCCGGCACGCCCAGCGAAAACCTGGATCCG
>NZ_CDME01000011.1:0-145000 GCF_000826545.1 Kibdelosporangium sp. MJ126-NF4
CACGACGAACACGTAGTGCCCGCCACGGCCGGTCAGATGGCGGGCGGCGGCGCGGGTGGTGTGCAGACTGTCGGCGGTGATCACGACATCGGTGATGTCGATACCCTGGAACAGGGATTCCACCCAGGCGACCTCGCTGGTCCCGACCGGTACCAACTGCTGACAGCCGGTCACGATGCCGACGGTGTGGCTGATCCCGGCCAGCAGATGCACCCCGCCACCCCCGGTCCGCGCGAAGGTCCCTCGCAGGGCCTTGCCATCGATCGCGATCGCGGCCACTTCACCGTCCCGCGGGCCCTGGCCAGGCTGGTGCCGGCTGGCGATCCAGGCATGGACCACGATGTCGAGCGCGTCACCGTCCAGCCCGGACAACGCCCGGCGCAGAGTGGGCTCACTCGGCACGACAAACACGGCGCGTCGCGGATCCCATCGCGCGCCAGCCTCTCGTAACGCCCACTGCGGCAGGTCAGCCGCCCATTCCCAGATCGCCGCGATCGACCGGGCACCGGCGGCGACCGCGACCGCCGCCAAGGTCAGCACCGCCGCCAGCGAATGCCGAACACCCCGAGCGTCCCGCGGATCCTCGATCCGGGCCAGCAACTCCCGCAGGTCAGCGGCATGGTCCACGGTCACCGGGCCCAGTTGATCCAGCACAGCGGTGATCGGCGAAGATAACGCGGCAGGCACGGCTCTCTCACATGATCGTGTGACGTAGACACTCTCATGATCAACTAGAGGCCGTGCCCGCACTCATACGGGTCACCGACTTTGACGGAGCCCTGACCCAACCCGGGGGGGCGTCCCTGCTCCAGTCTACCGGCAATAACGCCTGGTCAACGGGTTACCGGCCGGTTGTGGACAACGGGATTCGACGAAGGGATCACCGGCTCGACACAGCGATGCCCCCTCGACACAGCGACACCCCTCACCGGCTCGACACGGCGATGCCCCCAGCCTTGGCTGGGGGCATCGTCATTCGGCTGCTGTCAGGAGCGGAGCATCTCCGCTACCAGGAACGCCAGCTCCAGTGACTGCTGCGTGTTCAGGCGTGGGTCACACGCGGTCTCGTAGCGGCCGGACAGGTCCGTGTCGGAGATGTCCTGCGCGCCACCGAGGCACTCGGTGACGTCCTCACCGGTCAGTTCGACGTGGATGCCGCCGGGGTGGGTGCCGAGCCTGCGGTGCACCTCGAAGAAGCCCTGGACCTCGTCGACGATCCGGTCGAAGTGGCGGGTCTTGTAGCCGGTTGATGACTCGTGGGTGTTGCCGTGCATCGGGTCGCACTGCCAGATCACCTTGTGGCCCGATGCTTCGACCTTCTCCACGATGTTCGGCAGCACGTCACGGACCTTGTGGTTGCCCATTCGGCTGATCAGGGTCAGCCTGCCCGGCTTGTTGTGCGGGTCGAGGCGCTCGACGTACTCCACCGCCAGCTCGGGGGTGGTGGTCGGGCCGATCTTCAGGCCGATCGGGTTGGACAGCAGTTCGGCGAACGCCAGGTGCGCGCCGTCCATCTGCCTGGTTCGCTCGCCGATCCAGAGGAAGTGCGACGAGAGGTCGTAGAGCTTCGGCTCCTCGCTGGTGTTGTCCATCCGCAGCAGGGCGCGCTCGTAGTCCAGCAGCAGCGCCTCGTGGCTGGCGAAGATCTCCGTGTGGTCCAGCGAGTAGTCGTGCACGCCGCAGGCCTGCATGAAGCGCAGGCCTCGGTCTATCTCGCCGGCCAGTGCCTCGTAGCGCTCGCCCGCCGGGGAGGTGCGGACGAAGTCCTTGTTCCAGTCGTGCACCATCGCCAGGCCCGCCATGCCTGCGCCGGTCAGCGCGCGCAGCAGGTTCATCGCCGCGCCCGCGTTGGCGTACGCGCGGATCATCCGCGATGGGTCCGGCACGCGGGCCTCAGGCGTCGCGACCAGCGAGTTGACGATGTCGCCCCGGTAGACCGGCAGGCCGAGGGCGTCCGTGGGGTTGGACCGCGGCTTGGCGTACTGGCCCGCGATCCGGCCGACCTTGACCACGGGCATGCTCGCGCCGTACGTGAGCACGACGGCCATCTGCAGCAGCGTGCGGATGTTGCCGCGGATGTGGGGCTCGGTGTTGTCCGCGAAGGTCTCGGCGCAGTCACCGCCCTGCAGCAGAAACGCCTGGCCGTTGGCCACCTCGGCGAGGCGCTGGTGCAGCCGGTCGATCTCGGCGGGCACGGTGATCGGTGGCACGGCTTCCAGCAGCGTGCGGACTTTTCGCACGTTGTCCTTGTCCGGCCACTCCGGCTGCTGCGCGGCCGGCTTGGCCAGGGCTTCGTCGAGCGCCTTGCGCAGGTGCGGCGGCAGCGGGGGCAGTTCGGGAAGCGTGTCCACAGGCACGTCCACGGTCCAGTTCACGTCACTAAGCCTAAGAGGTAGTCGAGAGAGTTTGACGGCCAGGCACGATTGGCCCTCAATGTCCTCACTTCCCGGGCCTGTGCGGTTGGACGAGGCGGTTGGACGGTACCCAACCGCCCCGGAGGGGTCGTGTCAGTCCGTCTCGTAGCCCAGGTTCGGCCGCAGCCAGCGTTCCACCACGTCCACGCCGACGCCCTGACGGCGGGCGTAGTCCTCGACCTGGTCTCGGCCGATCCTGCCGACCGTGAAGTAGTGGCACCCTGGGTTGGCGAAGATGAGCCCGCTGACCGCCGCCGCCGGGGTCATCGCGAACGACTCGGTCAACGCCATCCCGATTTTCTCGGCGTCGAGCAGGTCGAACAGCTCTTTCTTCTGGCTGTGGTCGGGGCTGGCCGGGTAGCCGAGTGCCGGGCGGATGCCGCGGAACCGCTCCGCGTGCAGGTCCGTCAGGTCCGGCTGGACGTCCGGCTCGAACCAGGCGCGCCGTGCCTCCAGGTGGATGTACTCGGCGAACGCCTCGGCGAGCCGGTCGGCCAGTGCCTTGACCATGATCGACCGGTAGTCGTCGTTGCGTTCCTCGTAGCGGGCCGCCAGGTCCTCGGCGCCGTGGATCGCGACGGCGAACCCGCCGAGGTGGTCGCCGTTCGGGGCGATGTAGTCGGCGAGACACCGGTTCGGGCGGCCAAGGGGCTTCTCGGTCTGCTGGCGCAGCATCGGCAGCCGCAGCTTGCCGTCCAGGACGATGTCGTCGCCCTCGGAGTGCGCCTGCCAGAACGCGTACGCGCCCTGCGCGTGGAACGACCCGTCGGCGATGATCTGGTCGAGCAGCGCGGTGCCGTCGTCGAACAGTTCCCGGGCCACCGGCTGGTCGAGGATCGCCGGGTACTTGCCTTTCAGCTCCCACGCCAGGAAGAAGAACTGCCAGTCGATCATCTCCCGCAGCGCGGTCAGGTCCGGTTCGAGGTACCGCACGCCGGTGAAGTCCGGGGTCGGCAGGTTGTCGAACGAGACCTTCTCCGGGTTCGCCCGTGCCTGCTCGATGCTCAGCAGCGGACGGCGTTCCTTGGCCTCGTGCTGCTCACGCAGCCGCTGCTGGTCGACCCGGTTGGATTCGTCCAGTGCGAGGGCCCGGTCCTCGTCGAGCAGTTCGGAGACCACGCCGACGACACGGGACGCGTCGAGCACGTGCACGATCGATCCCTGGTACGCGGGCGCGATCCGCACCGCGGTGTGCTGGCGTGACGTGGTCGCGCCGCCGATCAGCAGCGGCAGCTTCATCCCCCTGCGCTGCATCTCGGACGCCACGCTGACCATCTCGTCCAGTGACGGCGTGATCAGGCCGGACAGGCCGATCGCGTCGGCGCCTTCGGCCAGCGCGGTGTCCAGAATGGTCGCCGTGGGCACCATCACGCCGAGGTCGATCACCTCGTAGTTGTTGCAGCCCAGCACAACGCCGACGATGTTCTTGCCGATGTCGTGCACGTCGCCCTTGACCGTGGCCAGGACGACCTTTCCGTTGCCGCTCCTGGTGTCGATCACGCCCTGGGCGCGCAGCCGCTCCTTCTCCTCCTCCATGAACGGTTCGAGGTAGGCGACCGAACGCTTCATCACGCGTGCGCTCTTGACCACCTGCGGCAGGAACATCTTGCCGGAGCCGAACAGGTCGCCGACGATCTTCATGCCGTCCATCAGCGGGCCCTCGATGACGTCGAGCGGACGGGCGGCGTCCATTCGCGCCTCCTCGGTGTCCGCTTCGATGAAGTCGACGATCCCGTGCACCAGCGCGTGTTCCAGGCGCTTGCGGACCGGCGCCTCACGCCACGACAGGTCGACCACTCGCTTGGTTCCCGAGCCGGTGACGGTCTCGGCGAACGAGACGAGCCGGTCGGTGGCGTCCTCGCGGCGGTCGAACAGCACGTCCTCGACCAGTTCCAGCAGATCCGCCGGGATGTCCTGGTAGACCGCGAGCTGACCGGCGTTGACGATGCCCATGTCCAGTCCGGCCTGCACGGCGTAGTACAGGAAGGCCGAGTGCATCGCTTCGCGGACAACGTCGTTGCCGCGGAAGGAGAACGACAGGTTCGAGATACCGCCGCTGATCCGCACGCCCGGACAGCGCTGCTTGATCAGCGGCAGCGCGTCGAGGAACGCCTTGGCGTACCCGTTGTGCTCGGCGATACCGGTCGCGACGGCGAGCACGTTCGGGTCGAAGATGATGTCCTCGGCGGGAAAACCCGCCTTCTGGGTGAGCAGGTCGTAGGCGCGGCCGCAGATCGCGACCTTGCGCTCGGTGGTGTCGGCCTGGCCCTGTTCGTCGAACGCCATCACCACGACGCCCGCGCCGTAACCGCGGATCTTGCGAGCGTGCTCGAGGAACTGCTCCTCGCCTTCCTTGAGGCTGATGGAGTTCACAACTCCCTTGCCCTGCACGCACTTCAACCCGGCTTCCAGCACGGTCCACCGGGAACTGTCGATCATCACCGGGATCCGGGCGACCTCGGGCTCGGTCGCGATCAGGTTCAGGAACGTGGTCATCGCCCGCTCGCTGTCGAGCAGGTCGGCGTCCATGTTGACGTCCAGCAGGTTCGCGCCGCCGCGCACCTGGTCGAGCGCGACGTCCACAGCGGCCTGGTGGTCGTTGCCCTCGATCAGGCGGCGGAACTTCTTCGAGCCGGTGACGTTCGTGCGCTCACCGATCATCACGAAGCCGGTGTCCTGGCCGATCGCGAACGGCTCGAGCCCGCTGAACCGGGTCTTCGCACCGACGCTGGGCACCTCGCGCGGCTTGAGGCCTTCGACGGCGCGCGCGATCTGCTTGATGTGGGCCGGTGTCGTGCCGCAGCAGCCGCCGACGACGTTGACCATGCCCTCTTCGACGAACTCCTTGAGCAGGGCAGCGGTCTCGTCGGGCGTCTGGTCGTAGCCGCCGAACGCGTTGGGCAGGCCCGCGTTGGGGTGGCTGGCGGTGTACGTGCCCGCGAGCCTGGACAGGTCCGCCACGTGCGGGCGCATCTCCGTCGCGCCGAGCGAGCAGTTGACGCCGACGATCAGCGGGTCGGCGTGTTCGATGGAGCTGAAGAAGGCCTCGACGGTCTGGCCGGAGAGCGTGCGGCCGGACAGGTCGACGATGGTGACCGAGATCCACAGCGGCAGGTGCGGCGCGACGTCCTTGGCCGCGGCGACCGCGGCCTTGACGTTCAGCGTGTCGAAGATCGTCTCGATCAGCAGCAGGTCGACGCCGCCCTCGGCGAGGCCTTTGATCTGCCCGGCGTAGGACTCGTAGACCTGGTCGAACGTGACCGCGCGGTACGCCGGGTCCTCGACCTTCGGCGACAGCGACAAGGTCACGTTGAGCGGGCCGATGGAGCCCGCGACGAACCTGCCACCGGCCTCGTCGGCGGCCTGGCGGGCGATCTGCGCGCCACGGACGTTCATGTCGTGGACCATCGACTGCAGCGCGTAGTCGGCCTGGCCGATGCTGGTCGCGGTGAACGTGTTGGTGGTCGTGATGTCCGCGCCCGCGGCCAGGTACTGGCGGTGCACGTCGAGGATGACGTCCGGACGGGTGAGGTTGAGCAGGTCCGGGTCGCCCGTGACGTCCTTGACGTGGTCGTCCGGGATGAGGTCCGCGCGGTAGTCGGCGGGCTTGAGGCCCGCGCCCTGGAGCATCGTGCCCCACGCGCCGTCGAGAACCACGACCCGCTCAGCGAGAAGGTCCTGCAGGGACTTACCCATGATCGCCTCCCAGCATTTGGGAGGCGCCCTTTTCGTCCTTAACGCCAGGCCGAGCGTGGCGGACCTCCCGGGTCCGTTGCAGCGCCTCTCGGCCTAGGCCTCGTAGGTTACCGGGAAAGCGCAAGCCTCGCACATGTCCCTCCAGCTAGCCTCGAGCTCGTGTTCTCATTGTCCGAACCGCCGTTGTTCACGCGTCTGCGTGACGCGAGGCGAGTCCTCATCGCCGGAGCGGGCGGCGGTTTCGACGTCTACGCCGGGATTCCGCTGGCCTTGGCGTTGCGCGCCGCCGGGAAGGACGTTCACCTCGCCAATCTGTCCTTCACCAATCTAACGGCGCTCGACATCGATTCGTGGGTGCAGCCGGGCGTCGCCGCGGTCACTCCGTCAACTGACGGGGTGAAAGGCGGCTACTTCCCCGAACGTGTGCTGGCGACGTGGCTGGCCGCCGAAAAACTGCCGTCGACGGTGTACGCGTTTCCCCGGGTCGGTGTGCGACCGCTGCGGCTGGCCTACGAGTCGCTGCTCTCACACCTTGGGATAGACGCCATCGTCCTCGTCGATGGTGGTACAGACATCCTGTTGCGCGGCGACGAGGTCGGCCTCGGCACGCCGGAGGAGGACATGACCAGCCTCGCCGCAGTCGCCGGGATCGAGGGCGTTCAGCGACTGGTGGTGTGCATCGGGTTCGGGATCGACACGTATCACGGTGTGTGTCACTCGCTGGTGCTGGAGAACCTCGCCGCACTGACTCGGACAGGCACCTATCTGGGTGCCTTCTCGGTGCCGCCGGAGTCCGAGGAGGCCAAGGCGTACCTGCGCGCGGTCGACCACGCGGCGGCCGCGACGCCACGCCGTCCCAGCATCGTCAACGGCCAGATCGCGGCGTCCCTGCGCGGCGAGTTCGGCGACAGCCAGTTCACCGAGCGGACCGCGGGCAGCGAACTGTTCGTCAACCCGCTGATGTCCCTGTACTTCACGCTTGACCTGCCCGGTCTCGCGGCGAGCATCGGCTACCTTCCCCAGTTGGCCGAGTCGATCCACATGGCCGAGGTCGCGATGGTCATCAGGGAACACCGCGAGCACGTCGAACGACGGACATGGCGGGCCTTCCCACACTGAACTGGGCAATGCTGGACGGTTGATCGACCAGGGACATAACGTGACAGCCGTGGACCTGCACAGCGCCGTGACGAACGGCGACGCTGACGCGGTCCGCGCGCTGCTCGCGACCGGTGCGGCGTTGTCGGTGACCGACGACGACGGGCACACGCCGCTGGAGGTCGTCAACGACCCGGACATCGCACGGCTGCTGATCTCCGCGGGCGCTCCGGTGCGGGCGGGTGACGAGACGTCGCCGCTGCACCGGGCCGCCGAGTTCGGCTGGACCGACGTCGCCGACATGCTGCTGGAGCGCGGCGCCGATCCCGGGTGCCGTGACCGCTACGGGGATCTGCCGCAGGACCTGTTACCCAGCGGCCCGTCCGAGCTCAGGGAACGGATGGCACGCAGGCTCCGCTATCACGGCCGGTCGGTGCGGCTGGGGCTCGACGAGGTCGAGAACGGGCCGCAGCAGACCGTCGCGATCAGGCCGCACCGGGCCGAGGCGTTGACCACCATGTACCGCGGCACCGTCCTTGTCCGGTGGGAACTCGAACCGCGGATCAAGCCGGTGGAGATCCTGCGGGTCGGCTCCCGCACCGACTTGCACGGGCCGGTCGGGTCGTACACCGGTCCGCTGGTCGCGTTCGCCGGGGAGAAGGCCGTGCAGGTGCGGCAGTGGGCCGCGATCCGGCTGACAGTCGAGTTACCGGACGTCATCTCGGGCAGCCTGGCGATGTCACCCGACGGCGAACGGCTCGCGATCGGCCAGGACCAGCAGCTGCGGGTCGTCGACACTCACACCGGCGCCCCGCTCGCCGGGGACCAGGACCTCGACCACACCGACTGGGAGGGCCTCGGCGACGCCCGTGTCACGCCCGAGTTCTCGCCGGACGGACGAAGGCTCGCGGTCGGCAACTCGATGCGGGGCAGTTGGTGGCTCACGGTCCTGGACGTCGGCAGGGACGGCCACCTGCGGCACCGCTACGACCGGCGTGATCCGCAGCCGTGGAGTTCCGAGGTGTCCGGGGCGCTGCGCTTCTCCCCCAACGGCGAGTACATCGCCATGTGGGTTCACCCGACCGGTGTCGTGTCGACCCGGGCCACGAGCGGTGACGCCGCGTGGACGCACGAACTGGAGTCCCGCACCGGCACCCTCTGCTACACCGGTGACAGCCGGACGCTCGCGGTCGGCACCCGCGCCGGAGTGTCCTGGTTGGACGCACACAGCGGCAGGCCGCGTGGCCGCGAGACGACCTTCGGCGCGGTGAACGACCTCGCGTTCGCCGAGCACTGCGGGATGCTCGCGGCCACCAGCACCGGCTTGCACCGGCTGCTCGGCTGAGACCTCAGTCGTGGTCACGGGACGAGGCTTCGGTCACGACTCGCTGCCCGGCGTTTCCCCCGGCTCCGAACACCGTTATCCGCATGGGTTCCTCCTGTGGTCTGGGCGGTGATGAGCGACAACAGCACGATCACCGCGCCGATGATCTGGGGCAGACTGAGTTTCTGGTCGAGCGCCAACCAGCCGACGAGGGTGGCGACCATCGGGCTGAGCAGGCTGAGGAAGGTGACGTTCACGGCGGTCAATGCCCGGATTCCCCTGAACCACAAGGCATACGCCACCGCGGCGCCGATGATCGCCAGGTACGCGTATCCCAGCACGTTCTCGCCGGTGATCGTCGCAGGCAGGCCTTCGAAGACAAGCGTGAATGGAAGCAGCAGCAGGCCACCGGCGACAAGCTGCCAGCCGGTGATCGCCAGCAGGGGCGCGGGCGACACCCACCGCTTGCTCAGCACAACACCTGTTCCCATCACGAACGCCCCGGCCAGGGCCGCGATGACACCGATCAGGTCCAGTTGCGCGTTGGCTCGCAACACAAGCAGGGCTACACCGAACACACCGGCGACCCCTGCCAACGCCTTGCGAACGGTGAGCCGGTCGTTGAGCACGGCCGCGGACAGGCCGACGACGATGAGCGGCTGGATCGCGCCGACGGTGGCGGCGACACCGCCGGGCAGCCGGTAGGCGGCCAGGAACAGCAGGGGGAAGAAGGCACCGATGTTGAGGGTGCCGAGGACGAAGGCGCGCCACCACCAGTCACCGGCTGGCAGGCGGCGGGTGACGGCGACCAGCAGCAGCCCGGCGGGCAGGGCCCGGATCAGCCCGGCCAGCAGCGGCCGGTCCGGCGGCAGCAGTTCCGTGGTGACGTAGTAGGTGGTCCCCCAGATCATGGGCGCCAGCGCGGTCACCAGCACGAGAGCGATCCGATTGCTTAGCACTAAGGCAATGTATCTCACCGCTAAACTAACCGGGCGGTGAGTTAGCTCACCGCTAAGACACTTCGGCTACCATGGCGCCATGGCCGATCACGTCGACATGGTGCTCGAACAGTGGCGCGAACGCCGTCCCGAGCTGGACGTCTCCCCGATGGCCATCGTCGGACGGCTCAAACGGGCGACCCGGCTGGTCAGCGCCGAACTCGACAAGACCTTCGCCGAACACGGCCTGGACTCGCCCTCGTTCGACGTCCTGGCGACGCTGCGCCGCTCCGATCCCCCGCACCAGCTGTGCCCGAACGACCTGATCAAGGCCACCATGGTGACGTCCGGCGCGATCACCCAGCGCCTGGACCGGCTGGAGGCACGCGGACTGGTCCGCCGCACGCGCAGCGAGAAGGACGGCCGCAGCGTCGTCGTGTCCCTCACCGACGAGGGCTGGGACCTGATCGAGAAGGCGATGCCGGAACACCTGGAGACCGAGCAGCGCGTCCTGGCCGCATTGACCGGAAAACAGCGCGACGCACTGGCGAACACACTGCGGGAACTACTGGAATCCCTCGGCGACAGGAGGGAGTGACGCGGGCCGAAGCCCGCGTCCACCCGTCATTTCACACACCCGGCACGCGATTCGCCGATCACCAGGTCGGCCAGCGCGGTGTCCACCGTGACCGCCCGCTGGGTCACCGATGTGCCGGTCCTGGTGGTGCTGTTCAGTTTCAGTGACCCGG
This sequence comes from Kibdelosporangium sp. MJ126-NF4, assembly GCF_000826545.1. The sequence continues at coordinate 10,220 of NZ_CDME01000011.1, forward strand.
CCACCAACGGGATGGTGACCGGACCGGAGCCGACCCGGACCTCGGCGCCGTTGATCCGCACCGAGCCGACCTTCGAACCGGCGGTCGGCGCGCCCTTGCCACAGGCGGCGGTGGCGTGCGATTCGATCATGCCGATCTCGACGACCTGCCCGAGCGCGGTGATCCGCACCGAGCCCACCGAGGTCGCGGCGGCGCCTTTGCCGGTCTTCGCGGACACCGCGGCGGCCTGGACGGCCACCACCCGGCCCACTCCGAGCTTCGCGGACGCCACGGCTTCGCTGTCGGCCGCGCAGGCCTGCTTGCCGGGATTGGCGGCCGCTACCGCCTGGTTGAGCAGTTTCACCGCGTGGGCCCCGCACGAGGGCCGACCGATGACGCTGCCATCGTCGTCCCTGATCGTGACTCTCGCCGAGCCGATCACGGTACCGCCCTGCGAGAACGTCACGGTGAAGGTCTCGATCGACTCGTCGTGCTCGTCCTGGCGCATCCGCAACGAGATCTGCTTGCTGGTCTGCCCCGGCGTGAACGTCAGATCACCCTCGGCCGCGTAGTAGTCGCCAACCGCGGTCGCCGTCCCGTCCACCGTGGCGTAGTGCACGGTGATCGGAGTGCTGCTCGGGCTGTCCAGTTTCACGGTCAGCGTCACCGACTCACCTTCGTCCGCGACGACGTTGCCGACCTCGATCCCGGGCACCCGCACGGTGATGGTCTGGGTGAGTCCGTGCGGCGCGCCGTTGACCAGGAACCCGACCGTGCAGCGGTAGGTGCCTGGCGGTGTTCCCGGCTTGACACCGATGGTCTCGGCGAACTCCACCGTTTGTCCACTGAGGACCGTACGGCTGGCCGGGGTGAGCGCGGTGGTCAACTGCGGCGCGCAGCCGGTCACCTGGTGTGTCACCGTCGCGTCGAGGTTCTTCAGGCCGTTGAGGATGGCCTGTGCCACGGCGTTCGGCGACGTTCCCGGCACCAGCACGCCACCGGTCTGCGACGTGATCGCGCTGGCCTGACCAGCACTGTCGAGACCGCCGCCGTCGGTTCCGGCGACCGGGACCGCGACCACCCGGATCTCCTTGGCCCTCAACGCGGCGATCGTCTGCGCGAGCGTGTGCCCGAGGCTCGGGTCCTCGGAACGCGAGTCACCGAACCACGCGATGATCCGGCTGCTGTCGGCCCGGAAGGCGACCGCGCCGGTGGCGATTCGGTAGTGCGCGTTGAGGAAGTCCGACGCCGGGATCCCGCCGCCCTCGGCCGTGTCGATCCACCTCTGGGTGCCCGCGCTGACCAGTTCCCGGCTGCCGGTCAGCGGCTGGTTCACGGCGAACGCGCGCGGACCGTCGATGTTGTGCTTGTACTGCGCGACCGCGAACTGTGCCGTCGGCTGCACCTGGCGGACCTGGCTGACGATCGCGTCGGCGTTGGCCGTGACGTTCGCCAGCACGTCGATCATGCTGCCGGTGGTGTCGCCGAGCAGCACGATGTCGGGATTCGGCGGGATGACCGGGGTGGCGACCCGCTTGGTCAGGGTGGCGCTGCCACCGGGGCCGATGGTGAGGTCCACCGACGGCGGATCGACCCGTCCCGGCGCGGGCGCGGACACGCCTGCGGGCACGGGCAAACCGACCAGCAGCGCGGCTGACGCCACCAGCAGCGCCAGCGTTCTCGTGGGCATGGCACCTCCTTCGATGCTCAGCCTGATGAGCGTCGTCGGAGGTGCCGTTGGAGACAAGGCATCCGCCTGCCCTGTGCTCGGCCGCCCGGGGAGTCTGCCCTTTGGGGCGGTTCGGGACGGTGAAACACCGCATCGGGTGGTCCAGTTGGACCACCCGATGAGAGGCTTGCTAGTCCCAGTCCAGCGAGGATCCCGAGGCGTACTCGGTCACCCTGGTCTCGAAGAAGTTCTTCTCCTTCTTCAGGTCCATCGCCTCCGACATCCACGGGAACGGGTTCTCGGTCGGCCCGAACACCGGCTTGAGGCCGAGCTGCGCGCAGCGGCGGTTGGTGATGAAGTGCATGTACTGCTCGCACAGCTCCGAGTTCAGGCCGAGCAGGCCGTTGGGCATGGTGTCGCGGCCGTAGGCCACCTCCAGCTCACACGCCTCGCCCAGCATGGTGCGGATCTCCGCCTGAAACTGCTCGGTCCACAGGTGCGGGTTCTCGATCTTGATCTGGTTGATCGAGTCGATCCCGAAGTTCAGGTGGATCGACTCGTCGCGCAGGATGTACTGGTACTGCTCGGCGATGCCGACCATCTTGTTGCGGCGGCCCAGCGACAGGATCTGCGCGAACCCGGTGTAGAACCACATGCCCTCGAACACCACGTAGAACGCGACGAGGTCGCGCAGGAACGCCTGGTCGTTCTCGGGCGTGCCGGTGCTGAAGGTCGGGTCCTCCAGGTGCTGGGTGTAGTCCAGCGCCCACGACGCCTTGTCGGTGATCGACGGCACCTCGCGGTACATGTTGAACAGCTCGCCCTCGTCCAGGCCGAGCGACTCGCAGATGTACTCGAACGTGTGCGTGTGCACGGCCTCCTCGAAGGCCTGGCGCAGCAGGTACTGACGGCACTCCGGGTTGGTCAGGTGCCGGTACACCGCGAGCACGATGTTGTTGGCCACCAACGACTCCGAGGTGGCGAAGAAGCCGAGGTTGCGCTTGATCGCGAACCGCTCGTCCTCGGTCAGGCCGTCCGGCGAACGCCACAGCGCGATGTCGGCCTGCATCGAGACCTCGGTGGGCATCCAGTGGTTCGCGCACCCTGCCAGGTACTTGTCCCACGCCCACTGGTACTTCAACGGCAGCAGCTGGTTCACGTCGGCGCGGGCGTTGATCATCGCCTTGTCGTCGACGTGCACACGGGCCGCGCCGCGTTCGATCAGCGGCTCGTTGGTGACAGTCACTGGCAGGCCTCACATTCGGGGTCGGTGATCGAGCAGGCAACCGGCTCGACGGGGGCGACAGGAGCGACCGGCTGGACGGCGTTGAGCTTGCCGTCGGTGCCCTGCAGGGTGCTCTTCTCGACGCTGGTCGCGCTCTGCGAACGCAGGTAGTAGGTGGTCTTCAGGCCCTTGTGCCACGCGAGGCGGTACAGGGTGTCCAGCTTGCGACCGCTCGGCGCGGAGATGTACAGGTTCAGCGACTGCGCCTGGTCGATCCACTTCTGGCGGCGGGAGGCCGCCTCGATCAGCCAGTCGGACTCGATCTCGAACGCCGTGGCGTACAGGGCCTTCAGGTCGATCGGGATCCGCGCGACCGGGCCGAGCACGCCGTCGTGCACCTTCAGGTCCGCGACCATCCGCGCGTCCCACAGGCCCCGCTCCTTGAGGTCGGCGACCAGTGCGGCGTTCACCACGGTGAAGTCGCCGGACATGTTGGACTTGACGAACAGGTTGCGGTACAGCGGTTCGATCGACTGGCCGACGCCGACGATGTTGGAGATCGTCGCGGTCGGCGCGATCGCCATGATGTTGGAGTTGCGCACGCCACCGCGGACCAGGTCCCTGACCGGCGCCCAGTCCAGAGTGGAGCTCGTGTCGACGTCGACGTGGTCACCGAGGTACGCGACCGAGTCGATCGGCAGGATCCCCTTGCTCCACAGGGAGCCGTCGAAGGACTCGTAGCTGCCGCGCTCACGCGCCAACTCGGCCGACGCGGTGATCGCGTAGTAGCTGATCTCCTCCATGCTGCGGTCCGCGAACTGGACGGCATCAGCGGAGGCCAGCGGCACCCGCAGGGTGAACAGCGAGTCGGCGAAGCCCATCATGCCGAGGCCGACCGGGCGGTGCCGCAGGTTGGACCGCTCCGCCTCGGGGATGGTGTAGAAGTTGATGTCGATCACGTTGTCCAGCATGCGAACGGCCGTCTTCACGGTCCGCTCGAGCCGCTCGTGGTCGATGCCCTGCGCCGTCACGTGGTTGGCCAGGTTGACCGACCCGAGGTTGCACACCGCGACCTCGTCCGCGCTGGTGTTCAGCGTGATCTCGGTGCACAGGTTCGACGAGTGCACGACACCGGCGTGCTGTTGCGGCGAACGCAGGTTGCACGGATCCTTGAACGTGATCCACGGGTGCCCGGTCTCGAACAGCATGGTCAGCATCCGCCGCCACAGGTCGAGCGCACGGACCTTGCGGTGCACGCGGATCTCGCCGCGCTCGGCGGCTTCCTCGTAGGCGCGGTAGCGCTTCGCGAAGTCCTCGCCGTAGGTGTCGTGCAGGTCAGGAACCTCGTCCGGGGAGAACAGCGTCCAGTGACCGTCGGCCTCCACGCGGCGCATGAACTCGTCCGGCACCCAGTTCGCCGTGTTCATGTCGTGCGTGCGGCGCCGGTCGTCGCCCGTGTTCTTGCGCAGGTCGAGAAATTCCTCGACGTCGATGTGCCAGGTCTCCAGGTAGGCGCACGCAGCGCCCTTCCTTTTCCCGCCCTGATTCACTGCGACCGTAGTATCATTCGCAATTTTTAGGAACGGCACGACGCCCTGGGACTGGCCGTTGGTGCCCTTGATGTGCGCGCCCATGCCGCGCACCGGGGTCCAGTCGTTGCCCAGGCCGCCGGAGTACTTGGCCAGCAGCGCGTTGTTGCGGTAGCCCTGGAAGATGCTGTTCAGGTCGTCGTCCACTGTGGTCAGGAAGCAGGACGACAGCTGCGGGCGGGTGGTGCCCGAGTTGAACAGGGTCGGGGTCGAGCACATGAAGTCGAAGCTGGACAGCAGTTCGTAGAACTGGATTGCCCTGGCCTCCCGGTCGTCCTCCCTGACCGCGAGACCCATTGCCACGCGCATGAAGAACGCCTGCGGCAGCTCGTAGCGCACGCCGTGCTCGTGCAGCAGGTAGCGGTCGTAGAGCGTCTGCAGGCCGATGAAGCCGAACTCCAGGTCCCGCTCCGGCCTGATCGCCGCTGCGATCCGGTCGAGGTCGAACGTGGCCAGCTCGGGGTCGATCCGGTCGAGTTCGATGCCCTTGCTGACGTACTCGTGGAAGTACTTGTCCTCGGCCACCACGGCGTGGACCTCGCGCTTGAGCTTGTCCAGCAACAACCTCGCGCACACGAACGAGTAGTTCGGCTCGGTCTCCACGAACGTGCGCGCCGACATGATCAGCGCGTCGTCCAGCTCCCGTTCGGTGATGCCGTCGTAGACGTTGCGCGCCACCTCGGCGATCACCAGCTCGGCAGCCACATCGGGCAAACCTGCGCACGCGTCGACGACACGGCTTTCATACCCCACAGCTGTTGCGGTCACAGCCCCTCCTCGTAAGCCCGACGGGACCGAAGGCGCACAGGAAAACAAGCACGGCAAGACGAAGTCACCGTGCCGGCCTTCCCGCGAGGCTCCGGACACGCGTGCGCCGGCCGGCACACGCGTCGATGACAGGTCTTCGGACTCGCGGGCACCCGGACGTACGCCCGGACCTACCGACCGTCGCTTCCCCGGCTCACGCCCAGTGCTTCAATGACGGCTGTCGTTCCCACTCACCGCTGCGGGGCAGTCCCGGACTCGCACCGGGTTCCCTTGTCGCATCGACGACGCAGACCCTACATGTAGTGCCAGCGCCGGAAACACACCCCCAGATGTACCGGCGTGTCGCGGTCTGATCTTCGGCCCGACCAGCGGGATGAGCCTGCGACTCGCCGGGACGGCCTTGAGCGGCCGGGGCCAAGGTGGTCGACTGCACCGGTGATCACCGAGTACGTGCACTACCTCGTCCCCGCCGAGCGGGCCGAGGACTTCGAGAAAGCCTGCCGGGCCGCCGCGAGCGGGCTGTCCGCGTCGCCTTTCTGCCGCACCTATGACTTGTCCCGCAACGAGAACCAGTACACCTTGCGGGTCGTCTGGACGACTCCGCAGGACATCCCGCAGCTCGCCGAATTCGAGGCGACCGGGAAACGGCTGGAGCACCCGGTCCACCTCGCGCCGACGTTGTACGAATGGGCCGGTGGCATCGAGGCGTTCGAGAAACTGTTCACGGCCTTCTACGCGAAAGTGGCCGACGACCCTGTACTGGCACCGGTTTTCGCGCACATGGACCCGAAGCACCCGAAGCACGTCGCGGCGTGGCTCGGTGAGGTGTTCGGCGGGCCGAAGGTCTATTCCGAAGGCCACGGCGGACATCCGCACATGGTTTCCCGGCACCTTGGCCGAGCGCTCACCGAAACGCACCGCAGGCACTGGGTTGCACTGTTGATCGACACCGCCGACGAGGTGGGGCTGCCCGCCGAGGCGGAATTCCGGTCGGCGTTCGTGGGCTACCTGGAATGGGGCACCCGGATGGCGGTGATGTTCTCGCAGCCCGGCCTGGACCCCAGCGTTCCCGAGCCCATGCCGACCTGGGGCTGGGGCGAGGTGCGTCCCTGGTTCTGAGCCTCAGCGGACGCTGAATCCGATCGACTGCGCGATCGTCATCGCCTGTTCCACGCCGATGATCGCGCCTTTCAGTTCGGCGTCGAACGGGTTGAGCGACGACAGGTCGCTGCCCCGCAGGTCGGCGCCGACCAGCCGGATCCCGTCCAGCTGCGCGGAAGCCAGGTCCACCGACCGGAATTCGGCTTTCCCGCAGTCGGCCGCGGTCAGGTCCGCCTCCCGCATCCGCACGTCACTGAATACGCAGTTGCGCAGATCCACACCGGACAACCCCGTGAACGACCAGTCGCCGCCGCGTACCCGCATCGGCCGCATCACGCATTCGGAGAACGTGCTGCCGACGAGTTTGCACCCGTCGAACTCGGTGTCGAAAAGGTTGCAGCGCTTGAAAGCACAGTTCACGAACGCGGCACTGGCATGTCGTGAGGCGTTGAACTTCACGGTGCCGAAGACGCATTCGTCGAACGTGCTGCCGGTGTTGACGACCTCGGTCATGTCGACGTCGAAGAAGGAACACTTCGAGTAGGCGCGGCCGTCGAGTTCCTCGCCGTACCAGTCCTCGTCGCTGAAGGTCTTTCCCTCGATCACCGTCATCCCACGAGCTTATCCAGCGGGAGGTCCACCGCCTTGGCGATCGCGACGACCGTGAAGAACGCCGGTGTCGGGATCCGGCCGTGCTCGATCTTGCGCAGGGTCTCCACCGAGATCCCGGCCGCCGCCGCGATCTCCACCGTCGTCCGGCTCGCCCGTGCCGCGCGCAGCGCCTCACCGAGCCGGGCACCGCGTTCGCGGTCCTCGGCGGTCAGCGGTGGTCGGACCATGAACCGATGATAATGCCCGTTGTTGACCTCGACCTCGGTTGAGGTTTTAGCGTCCGGACCATGCTGATCGATTCACGCGTGTCCGAGGTGTTGTCGAAGGTGCGGGTCGTCGAACTCGCCACCGTCGGCAAGGACGGCTCGCCACAGGTGCGGCCGATGTCCGCGATATGGGTCCCCGAGAAGGGCCACATCGTGCTGACCACGCCACTCGCGTTCCCCCAGAAGGTGTTCAACATCCGGCGGGACAGCCGGGTGTCCGTGTTCTACTCCGATCCGACCGGCAGTGGTCTCGACGGCAGCACCGCCGTGCTGGTGCAGGGCACGGCCGAGGCGCCGAAGATCGCGGCGGGGACCGCGGAACTCGATGACTACTGGAGCACCACCTTCTCCCGCAACCCCGAGTACGCCACCCAGGTCGCCGCTCCCGAGTACCGAGCGGCGATGGACTGGTACTACTGGCGCCTGCCGATGTACGTCACACCCGAACGAGTGCACGTCTTCGACCCGACGCCGGTCGGTGGCGTGCTGGAGCCGCCGCCCTCGTCGGCCTTGTCGATGGCCGACCAGATCAAGGACGCGGTCGAGCGGTACCCGACCGCCGTGCTCACCACCTTCGACGAACAGGGCCACCCTTACTCGGTTCGCGCCGAAGTCGACGCGGACTTGCGGGTTCGCCCATTGCAGCCGTTCGCAGGCAGGCCGGGGCAGGCGAGCCTGCTGTGGCACCGGCACGGCCTCGGCGCGGGTGGCGACACGAGCAGCATGCTGGCACTGCAGGTCCTCGGTTCGTTCGATGGCGAGACGTTCACGCCGACGCGGATCCCGGGCGCGTTGCCGGACGAGCACGAGGCGGGCGGCGAGTACGACTGGATCGCGCAGGCCAAGCAGCAGTCGGCGGGCTACCTGGCCAAGCGCGGCCTGGCGGAGCCGGTCGTCGACTGGGACGCTCTGGTCGGATACGCCACACGCTGACTGTGATAAAAATACTGGGATAGTTATCCGTCCCAGGAGAGCGTGATGGTCGAACTCAAGACACCCGCCGAACTCGAACTGATGCGTGAAGCGGGCAAAGTGGTGGCCGCCGCGCTACGCGCGACCAAGGCGGCGGCGGCTCCCGGTGTGACACTACGCGAGTTGGACACCGTCGCCGCGGAGGTCATCGCGTCCCACGGCGCGAAGTCGTCGTTCCTGCACTACCACCCGCACTTCGCGCCGACGCCGTTCCCCGGCGTGATCTGCGCGTCGGTCAACGACCTGGTGGTGCACGGCATCCCGAACGACTACCAGCTCAAGGACGGCGACCTGGTCAGCGTCGACTGCGGCGCGCACATCAACGGGTTCCACGGGGACTCGGCGATCACGTTCTTCATCGGCGAGCCGAGCGAGCAGGACGCGCGGCTCAGCGAGCACACGCGGGAGGCGTTGTACGCGGGCATCGCGGCGGCCAAGGTGGGCAACCGGATGGGCGACGTCTCCCACGCGATCGGCAAAATCGGCCGCGCACACGGCTACGGCCTGCTGGAGGGCTACGGCGGCCACGGCGTCGGCCGCAAGATGCACGAGGAACCGCACGTGCCCAACGAGGGCAAAGCCGGGCGTGGCCTGAAACTGCGGGCGGGCCTGGTGATCGCGATCGAACCGATGTTCATCCTCGGTGGCCGTGACACGTTCACCACCGACGCGGACGGCTGGGGACTGCGCAGCTCCGACCGCACCCGCGCGGCGCACTGGGAACACACGATCGCGATCACGCCGAACGGCCCGGTCATCCTCACCGAACCGTGATCCCCTGCAACCAATGTGGCCTTTGTTGCGGATTCCGCAACGAAGGCCACATTGGTTGCACAGCTAAGGGAGTGGCTCAGCCGAAGAAGACTTCGGCTTCCTGGTAGCGCTCCAGGGGGACGGTCTTCAGTTCGGCGGTCGCCTCGGACAGCTTCACGCGGACGATGTCGGTGCCGCGCAACGCGACCATCACGCCGAAGTCGCCAGCCGCCACCGCGTCCACCGCGTGCAGGCCGAACCGGGTCGCCAGGACACGGTCGTACGCGGTCGGCGTGCCGCCGCGCTGCGTGTGGCCGAGCACCACGGCACGGGACTCCTTGCCGGTGCGCTGCGCGATCTCCTCGGCCAGCCACGTGCCGACGCCGCCGAGCCGCACGTGCCCGAACGCGTCCTTCTCGCCGCTGGTGAGCACTTCGTCGCCGCCCTCGGGCACCGCGCCCTCGGCGACCACGATGATCGGCGCGTACTCGCGCTCGAACCGGCGCTCTACCCACTCGACGACCTTGTCGACGCTGAACGGGCGCTCCGGCACGAGGATCACGTTCGCGCCGCCCGCGAGACCCGAGTGCAGCGCGATCCAGCCCGCGTGCCTGCCCATGACCTCGCAGACGAGCGCGCGGTGGTGCGACTCGGCGGTGGTGCGCAGCCGGTCGATCGACTCGGTCGCGATGTGCACCGCGGTGTCGAAGCCGAACGTGTAGTCGGTCGCGCCGAGGTCGTTGTCGATCGTCTTCGGCACACCGACCACGCCGATGCCGTCGTCGGTCAGCCTCTTGGCCACGCCGAGCGTGTCCTCGCCGCCGATCGCGATCAGCGCGTCGATGCCCTGGTCGGCCAGGACTGCCCTGATCTTCTCGACGCCACCGTCGATCTTGTAGGGGTTGGTGCGCGACGAGCCGAGGATCGTGCCGCCACGGGTGAGGATGTCCTCGACCTGGTCGAGCCCGATGGGCTTCGACTTACCCTCGAGTGGCCCCTGCCAGCCGTTGCGGAACCCGACGATCTCCCAGCCGTGCGCCTCGATGCCCTTGCGGGTCACGGCCCTGATCACCGCGTTCAGCCCTGGACAGTCGCCACCACCGGTGAGTACGCCTATACGCATACAGTGAAGGGTGTCACGGGCTGGATCGGTAAAGCAACCGGCCCCCGTTGAACATGCGGGAAACCGTCCCACTTCGTGAAATCGGGCAGAACAGACGCCGGTCCTACCGGACTGGAAAGCCCTTGCGCAGCCGCTCGACCTCGATCACGTTCCACCTGGCGAGGTTGTGCCGGGCGTCGGCGAGCGCGTCGTGCGCGTCGGTCGGCGGGTTCGGCAGCTGCGGCTTGCCGACATCCTCCCAGCGCTGACGCAGGTCACGGGTGAAGCGGGGCAGCTGCCGCGGCAGCGCGGGCATCGCGCCCCAGAGCTGGGCGAGCGCCACGTGGTCGTACGCGGCGAACCAGGCCCAAAGCTCGACGGTCTCCCCGTGCGGGCTGAGGAACTTCATCAGCTCCTCGCGGATCTGCGACCGGCTGCGCCACGCCTTGTCGCTCGGGGCAGGCAGTTTGTCCAGCACGTTCTCGCGCACCCACTGGCCCGCCTTCGCCGGGTCGAACTCGGTGGACACCGCATAGAACTCTCTGCCGTCCTCGGCAACGACACCAATCGACACCAGGTCGATCGTTACCCCGTCCTCGATGAATTCACAGTCAAAAAAGTAACGCGCTGCCATTATTCTCCTCGACCCGTACCATGATCACGTGCAGTCATGCTCTGTGACGGGATGCGACCGGCCTGTTCGTGCCAAGCGGCGCAGTACGTGCCACAGGCACTATCAGGCTCAACTGGCTGAGCGCCGACCGAAGTGTTCAATCCCGGAGTGCCAACGTCCCGGCCAGCTGAAAGCTGGCATCTGTCAGCCGCATCTCGTCCAGATTCAAAGGTGGGGATCTGTCGAAGCAGCGCCGGGTCGCGGTTCGCCGGGGCGACCGAGGAAATCCGGCCATCCCGGAAAGCGCAGGCACTCGAACGGATACTCGATGATCCGGCTGGATGGCGGCGGCTGGGTCTTGGAGCACCGGCACCTCATGGAACAGCGGTTGGGGCGGCAACTGCTGCCCGGCGAGAACGTGCACCACATCAATGGCGACCGGTTGGACAACCGCCTGGAGAATCTTGAACTGTGGACCATCAGGCAACCGCGTGGCCAGCGAGTGCAGGACCTTCTCGTCTGGGCTCATGAGTTCATCGCCCAGTATGGGTCGATCCGCTTCCGGATCGACATCATGAGATACCACACCTGAGCCACCTTAGAGGTGAATCATCCAGCCTTGCTCTCGGGGATGCGGTCCTGCTCGCCACGCTGCTCGGGCACGACGTTCGACGAGGGCTTCCCGGTCTGCAGCTCCTTGACCTTCGCGGCGTACATGTCCACGTACTCCTGGCCGGAGAGCTCCATCAGCGCGTACATCACCTCGTCGGTGATCGAGCGCTCGACGAACCTGTCCCCGCTCAGTCCCTCGTAGCGGGAGAAGTCGAGCGGCTCGCCGAACCGCACACGGATCTTGGTCGGCCGCCACATCTTCGAGCCGATCGGGTTGGCGATGTCCGTGCCGACCATGGCGACCGGGATGATCGGCACGCCCGCGTCGAGCGCGATCCGCGCCAGGCCCGTCTTGCCCTTGTACAGCCTGCCGTCCGGTGAGCGGGTGCCCTCCGGGTAGATGCCGAGCAGGTTGCCCTCGCGCAGCAGCCGGATGCCGGTGTCCAGTGCCGCCTGCGCGGCCGAGCCACCGGTGCGGTCGATCGGGATCTGGCCCATCCCGGTGAAGAACCACTTCTTGAAGGCACCCTTGATGCCCTTCTCGGTGAAGTACTCCAGCTTCGCCGGGAACGTCACGCGCCTGCCGGGGATCACCAGCGGCATGAAGAACGAGTCGGAGACCGCGAGGTGGTTGCTGGCCAGGATGGCGCCACCGGTCTTCGGGATGTTCTCGAGCCCCTCGGCCTCCGGGCGGAAGAACAGCTTCAGGATCGGTCCGAGCAGAATGTGTTTCATGACGAAGTACAGCACCGTGTAGAGCGCCTCCTGCCCTGACCGACCACCGACGGACCATCGGACAGCCTACGAACTGTGCCCACCCTGGCACAACGCAGGCGTACACACCCTTGTCCTCGCTCGTTGTCTTGGGTAACAACGCGCAAAAGAGCCAGAAGTAACTGGCCAACCCAACCGGGGTCCGTGCGACGATGGCTACAGGTGGTTGAGCTTGAGGAGGAGTCGGGTGCTCGGGAGAGCGTCATGAAGGGCGGGTCCGACGGCCCGGAGGACGTCGACGCCGCCTTCGCGCAGATCGTGGCCGACCTGGAACGTGAAGGCGTCGGTTCGTCCGTGCAGGCCGACATGGACCGCGAGGCCGGTGTCGAGCACACGGACGAGCTGTCTGTCGAATCGCCCGAGAAGCCGGACAGACCCGCCAAGTCCGCCGCGTCCGGACCGGCGGACGAACCGGACCTGCCCGAGATCTCCGCACCGGCGACCGCGGGCTGGCGCGGCCACGAGACCGAGATGGACTGGGCCTGGAGTTCCGACGACGACCACTACGTCCCGCCGGAGCCGCCGCCCATCCCCCGGCCGAGCCCGTTGACGATCCTCGCGCTGGTGCTGATGCTGATCGCGTTGTTCCTGCTGGTCGCGCCCGGTGTGATCGGCCTGGCCACCCGGGTGGCCACCCCGATCGCGCTGGTCTCGGCCGCCGTCGGGATCGGGCTGGTGGTGTTGCGCATCCGCCAGAACAACAACCCCGACGACGACAGCGACAACGGCGCCCAGGTCTAGCTACCTCTTCGTGTAGATGGCCTCGATGCGGTCGGCGTACTTGGTCGTGATGACCTCGCGGCGCAGCTTGAGGCTTGGCGTGATCTCTCCGCGTTCCTCGCTGAAGTCCTGTGGCAGCACGGCGAAGCTGCGGATCGACTCGGCGCGCGACACCGCCTTGTTCGCCTCGTCCACCGCCGACTGGACCGCCGCGCGCAGGTCCTCGTCGTCGGCGAGGTCCGCGACCGTGCCCTGTTTGCCTGCCTTGGCCTTCCATGACTGGAAGTACTCGTCGTCGATGGTGACCAGCGCGCCGATGAACGGCCTGCGGTCGCCGACCACCAGGCACTGGCTGATCAGCGGGTGGATCCGCATCCGGTCCTCCAGCACGGCGGGCGCGACGTTCTTGCCGCCCGCGGTCACGATGATCTCCTTCTTGCGACCGGTGATCGCCAGGAAACCGTCGTCGTCCAGTGTGCCGAGGTCGCCGGTGTGGAACCAGCCGTCGTGCAGCGACTCGGCGGTGGCGTCCGCGTTGTGCCAGTAGCCGGTGAACACCATGTCGCCCGACAGCAGCACTTCACCGTCGTCGGCGATGCGCACGGAGGCGCCCGCCACCGGACGGCCGACCGTGCCGACCTTGAAGTCCGTGTCGGTGTTGACCGCGATCGCGGCGGCGGTCTCGGTCAGTCCGTAGCCCTCGAACACCGGGACGCCGATGCCCCGGAAGAAGTGCGCCAGCCGCTCCCCCAGCGGCGCGCCACCGGAGATCGCCGCCTCGCACCGGCCGCCGAGCGCGAGCCGGAGCTTGCCGTACACCAGCCGGTCGGCCACCAAGTGCTTGGCGCGCAGCGCGATCCCGGGTGCGCCGGCCGCCTTGCTGTACTCGATCGCCAGTGCCTCGGCCGCGTCGAAGATCTTGCCCTTGCCCTCGGCGTGCGCACGTTGTTTGGCGGTGTTGTAGACCTTCTCGAACACGCGCGGGACCGCGACGACGAACGTCGGCCGAAACGTACCGAGGTCCTTGACCAGTGTCTTCACGTCCGGCAGGTGGCCGAGTGTGGTGCGGGCGTACACGCAGCAGATCGAGATCGCCCTGGCGAAGATGTGCGCGAGCGGCAGGAACACCAGCATCGAGTTGCCGGGCCTGAGCAACTGCGGGAACGCCTTGAGGTCGGCGCGGACCTCGGCGAGCAGGTTGCGGTGGGTCAGCTCGACGCCCTTGGGGCGGCCGGTCGTGCCGGAGGTGTAGACCAGGGTCGCCACCGAGTCGGCGCGCACGCCGCGATGCAGGTCGTGGGCGGTTTCCTCGTCCACGTCGGCGCCGAGCGCGGTCAGCTCGTCCACCGCGGGTGCGAGGTCCCTGCCCGGATCGAGCTGCCAGACGCGGCTCAGCTCGGGCAGCCGGTCGACCAGGCTGTCCACCGCCGCCCGGTGCTCGGCGGTCTCCACGACGATCGCCCGCGCGCCCGAGTCGGCCAGGATCCACTCGACCTGCTCGGCCGACGACGTCTCGTAGATCGGGACGGTGACGCCGCCCGCCGCCCAGATCGCGAAGTCCAGCAGCGACCACTCGTACCGGGTCTTGGACAGCAACGCGATCCGGTCACCGGGCCGCAGCCCGGTCGCGATCAGTCCCTTCGCGACCGCCAGCACGTGCGCGGCGAACTCGCGGGCGGTCACGTCCACCCACGACCCGTCGACCAGGCGGCGGAAGCTGACCGCGTCGCCGAAGCGGTCCGCGTTGGCCCACACCATGTCGGTGAGGTTCTCTTCCCCGGTCACCGAGATCGTGCCCGGCGCACTGTATTCCCGCACGTCACGTGAACTTAGTACAGACCCCGTGACACTATGCACTCGTGCCTGCAGTGGACGTCGTCGACGAGACCTTCCTGGCCGTGCCACCCGCCGTGGTCAAGGCGGCCTTCGCCAACCGGGACCGCTGGCGCGGGATGTGGCCCGATCTCACCCTTGAGGTGTACGCCGACCGCGGCGACGAGGGGCTGCGCTGGACCGTGCGGGGCGCGCTGACCGGCACGATGGAGGTATGGCTCGAGCCGATGCTGGACGGCACGCTGCTGCACTACTTCCTGCGCGCGGACCTGCCTGCGCCCGCCACCGCGCGCGAGGTCCGGCGGGAGCTGACCCGGCGCCAGTTCGCGGCCAAGAACATCGCGTTCGACCTCAAGGTCGTGCTGGAGGACGGGCGCCGACCCGGCTGCCCGCCGTAGATCGAAACCGTAGAGTGAGGTTGTGCGCGTCCACGTCGTTTCCGATGTCCATGGCAACTCGGAGGCCCTGGCGAGGGCCGGTGACGGCGCCGACGCGCTCGTCGTGCTCGGCGACCTGATCGACTTCGTCGACTACCACGACCACGGCGGCGGCATCCTCGGCCGCGTGTTCGGCGCGGAGAAGGTGGCCGAGTTCGCGCGGCTGCGGCGCAACCGGCAGCTCAAGGAGCTCGCCGAGTACGCCGGTGCGCTGTGGGCGAGCCTGGAGAACGCCGCGGACGTGGTGCAGGAAGCCCTTTTCGAGCAGTACACGCGCTTGTTCGCGGCGATGACCGTGCCCACGTACGCCACGCCCGGCAACGTCGACGTGCCGGACCTGTGGCCGCGGTTCGCCCGTGACGGCCTGACTGTCCTGGACGGCGAGGTCGCGGAGATCGGCGGCCTGCGGTTCGGGTTCGTCG
Organism: Kibdelosporangium sp. MJ126-NF4; assembly: GCF_000826545.1. The sequence goes on from NZ_CDME01000011.1 coordinate 25,667, forward strand.
GCGGTGCGCTGCTCTCGCCGGGCGGTCGTGTCCGGCGGTCCGGGGCGTGGTTTCCCTACCTGCGCACCGAGGACGATTTCAACGCTTCTGTCGGCAAGCTCACGGATGTGGACGTGCTCTGCTCGCATATCCCGCCGGCTGTGCCGGAACTCACCTACGACGTGGTGGCTCGGCGCGCCGAGCTCGGGTCGTACGCGCTGCGTGAGCTGATCACGCAGCAGCGGCCGCGCTGGTCGCTGTTCGGTCACGTGCACCAACCGCTGTCCGCCAGGACCCGGTTCGCCTCGACCGACTGCATCAACGTCGGGCATTTCCAGCGCACCCAAGTGCCGCACGTATTGCGCTGGTAACCGACCGGGTAGCCTCCCGGCATGGCCGACGAGTCCACCCAGTCCATCACCGTAGAGGCAGACGCGGACACGATCATGGGCGTGATCGCCGATTTCGCCGCTTACCCGGAGTGGACCGGGGCGGTGAAGGAGACCGAGGTCCTCGCCGAGGACGCCGACGGGCAGGCCACCCAGGTCCGGTTCGTCATCGACGCGGGGATGTTCAAGGACACCTACACCCTGGAGTACGAGTGGGCCGCTGACGGCCTGTCGGTGAACTGGAACCTGGTCAAAGGCCAGATGCAACGGTCACAGCGCGGCCGGTACCTGCTGGAGCCGCACGGTGACGACGCGACGAAGGTGACGTACACGCTGTCGGTCCAGCTGGCTGTGCCGATGATCGGCATGTTCCGCCGCAAGGCCGAGAAGATGATCATGGACATCGCGCTGAAGGACCTCAAGCGCCGCGCCGAAGGGTTGTAACCACCGCCTTGCGGATCCTGCTGTTCACCGGAAAGGGCGGGGTGGGCAAAACCACCCTCGCCGCGGCCACCGCGGTGCGGTTGGCCGCGAGTGGGCGCGAGACTCTCGTCGTGTCCACCGATCCGGCGCACTCGCTCGCGGACGCCATCGGCACAAGGCTGACCGGTGAACCCTCCCTAGTGGACACCCGGCTGCACGCGTCCCACGTGGACACCCGTGCCCTTGTCGACTCGGCGTGGGGCGAGCTGCGCGCGCAGCTGCGTGCCGTGCTGGCCGGTGCGGGCGTGGACGAGCTGGACGCCGAGGAACTGACCGTCGTGCCCGGCCTGGACGAGCTGCTGGCGCTGACCGAGGTGGCCCGGCTGGCCGAGACCGGCCGGTGGGACGTGGTCGTGGTGGACTGCGGGCCGACCGCGGAGACGTTGCGGCTGCTGGCGTTGCCGGACGCGATCGCGAACTACCTGCGGCGGACGTTCCCGGCGCGGTCGGTGCGCGGGATGGTCTCCGGTGTGGGGCGCCAGGGCTGGGCCGACGCGGTCGACCGGCTGGCCACGCACCTGGCGCGGCTGCGGGACCTGCTGGCCGATCCGCAGGTCACCGGTGTCCGGCTGGTGCTGACGCCGGAGCGGCTGGTGGTGGCCGAGAGCAAACGGACGCTGGCGGCGTTGGCGCTGCGGGACATCCGCGTCGACGGGATGATCGCGAACCGGCTGGTGCCCAAGGCGGGCCTGCGGCGTGGGCCCGCGGCGACGTGGCTGCGGACCAGGCGCGGCGAGCAGGACGCGGTTCTCGCCGAACTGCGGGCCTGCACACCGGTCGAGCTGCGCGTGGTCGAGCACCGAGCGGCCGAGCCGGTCGGGGCCGAGGCGTTGGGGTCACTGGCCGACGAGCTCTACGGCCACACGGATCCGTTGGGCGCGAGCACCTCCCGGCCGCCGTCGCTGCTGCAGATCCGCCCGGAGGGCTCGGGGTACGTGTTGCGTGTGGCGATCCCGCTGACCGAGGAGTCCGATGTGAACCTGGCGAGAGTCGGTGACGACTTGGCGATCACAGTGGACGGTATGCGCAGACTGGTCCCGTTGCCCGCGGTGCTGCGCCGCTACGAGGTCGCGGACGCCTCTGTGGACGGTGAGGGTCTGCTGCTCCAGTTCGCGGGGGTCACGCCGTGAGCGAGCAGCCGGGGTCGCGGCTGCTCGACGAGATCGTGCTGCTGATGGACGCGGTGGCCGAACGCCTTGGCCCGTACCTCGACCAGGTCGCAGCCGAGCACGACGGCCCGCCGGACAAGTGTCCACTGTGTGCCGTCGGCGCGCTGGTTCGTGGCGAGCCCAACGACCTCGCAGCCACGACGTTGGACCGCGCCGCGGACATCGTGGCGTTGCTGCGGGCGGTGCTCGCCGACCGCTGGGAGCCCGATGTGCCGCACATGCCCGGTTTCCGGCCGCCCGGCCGTCCCGGTCGCGCGTCCGAGCCTGCCCGGAGCAACAATAGGCCGGTGCAGCACATCCAACTCCGGCGCCCGAATCGTCACGGAACCGACTGATGCTGACGGTCGGCGTCGACATCGGCGGGACGAGCGTGCGGGCCGGTGTCGTCGACAAACGCGGCACGATCCTGGACACCGCGCGCGTGGGCACACCATCGGGCGCCGAGGCCCTCAACGACGCGATCGTGTCGGTGGTCAGCTCGCTGACCCCGCGGCACACCATCTCCGCGGTCGGGCTGGCCGTCGCGGGGTTCGTGGCCACGGACCTGAAAACGGTGATGTTCGCGCCGCACCTGGCGTGGCGCCGGGCCGAGGTGGCCGAGCAGATCGCCCGCAAGGTCGACCTGCCGGTGGTTCTCGAACACGACGCCAACGCCGCGGCGCTGGCCGAGTACCGCTACGGCGCGGCACGCGGCGCGAAGGTCGCCACGCTGGTCGCCATCGGCACCGGGATCGGCGCTGGTCTGCTGCTGGACGGCAGGATCTTCCGCGGCGCACACGGCGTGGCTCCCGAGTTGGGGCACCTGCGGGTCGTGCCCAACGGCAGGCCGTGCTCGTGCGGCAAGTCAGGCTGTTGGGAACGGTATTGCAGCGGTACCGCGCTGAGCGCGACCGCGATCGAGCTGCTCGCCGGGCATCCGGGCCAGTCGACCGTGCTCGCCCGTGAGTCCGCGGGCGACGCCCGGTCCATCACGGGCCGCAAGGTCGCCGGTGCCGCCCGCGACGGCGACCCGGTGGCGTTGCGGGCGATGGCGGACCTGGCCCGGTGGCTCGGTGAGGGCCTTGCTCTGGTCGCCGACATCTACGACCCCGAGGTGATCGTGATCGCCGGTGGCGTCTCGGAGTCAGCGCCGCTGTTCCTCGACGACGCCCGCGAGATCTACCGCGACCTGGTCACCGGCGCGGGCTACCGGCCACTGGCCCGGATCCGCACCGCGCAACTGGGCGACGACGCGGGCCTGGTCGGCGCCGCGACCCTGGCCCGCGATGTCGTGAACGGACAGCACTAGCCCCTGTCAGCCCCGGCCCCGGAAAGCGGACAGGCGGGTGTTCTCACCGGACAGCAACGTGGACAGGCGGCTGGCCAGGGTGTCCCAGCGCCACGCCGACGTGACCCATTCACGGCCCGCCTGCCCCATCGCGGCGGCCGCGTCGGGGTCCGCGAGCAGCGCGCCGATCCGGGTGGCGATCTCCTCCACGCTGCGGCCGTCGACGACGTGTCCGGTCACACCTTCCTTGACCGTCTCCGGCGCGCCACCGGAATCGCCTGCCACGACAGGAAGTCCGCACGACGACGCCTCCAGGAACACGATGCCCAGTCCCTCGACGTCCAGTCCACCGCCGCGGGTGCGGCACGGCATGGCGAACACGTCCCCGGCGACGTAGTGCGCCGGAAGTTCCTCCCACGAAACAGATCCGGTCAGCACGACGCTGTCTTCGACATCGTGTTTCCTGGCCAGTGCGGCGAGGTGGTCGGCGTGGCGGCCGCCGCCGACCAGCAGCAGCGCGGCGTCCGGGACCTGGCGGCGGATCGCGGGCAGCGCCCTGATCAGCATGTCCTGGCCCTTGCGGGGCACGAGACGGGACACGCAGACGATCGTCGGCCGGTCGGAAAGGGTGTGGCGCTTGCGGATCAGCTCACGCCCGGCCGGATCGGGCCGGTACAGCGCGGTGTCGACTCCGGACGGCAGGTGTTCCAGTGCCGCGTACCGGCCGAACGCCGCCGCGAAGCGGGACCGGGTGTACTTGCTGACGTACGTGACCACGTCCGCGGTGGACCCGATGCGGCGCAAGGCCTGACGGGAGGCCGGGAGCATGGACCAGCCGACCTCGTGGCCGTGCGTGGAGGCGACCACCCGGTGCGCTCCGGCCTCGCGCAGCGATGGTCCGAGCAGCGCCAGTGGCGCGGCGGCGCCGAACCACACCGAGGTGCACGACTCCGCGCGGAGGATCTCCTTGGCGCGCCTGGCCACGTCCGGGGTGGGCAGCATCAGCGAGGTCGGGTGCCGGACCACCGGGAAGGGCATGGTGGCGTCGAAGGCCGCCGCGCCGTCCCATGACGGCGCGTACACGACCAGTTCCCCGGCGGGCAGCCTGGTCGCCAGTGCCTGCAGGTAGGCCTGGATACCACCGGGCCGGGGCGGGAAGTCGTTGGTCACCAGAAGGGTCCGAGCCACGCGAGCACCCTATCCGAGGGACTCGCGCAGGTATTCCTGCCAGCCCGCGACGAACTGCTCGGCGTTCAGCCCGACCACCGACACCAGCAGTTCGTCGATCCGGTCCGGACTGGACCTGCCCGCCTTGGCCAGCACCCGGTACAACTCGATCAGCTTGGTCTCGCCGAGTTTGTCCGCGACGAACCGGGCCACCGAGAACGACTGCTGGTATGCCAGGTCCAGGGTGCGGCCCTGGCCGCGGAACTCCTCGTCGGTCGGCAGCCGGCCGGGCGGGCCGCCCGCGACCATGGCCGCGTTCAGGTCGGGCGCCGCCTGGGCGAGCGGGATGCCGCTGTCGCGGTAGCCGACGTAGTCGGCGAAGCCCTCGAGCATCCACATCGGCGATCCGTCCACTGTGGAGCTACGGGCGGCGATGTGGGTGAACTCGTGCCGCAGCACGATCCGCAGCGCCGTCACCGACAGCGCGTCGGCCGACGTAGCGCTCATCACGACCCGCTGGCCCTCGGCGACGTTGTGCTCGGTGTCCACCCGGTCGGCGACCGAGACCGCGACAACGGACTCGACCGGGAAGCTCGGCCCGACCAGTGCTTTCATCTCGTCGTTGGAGTCCGGCAGCACCACGACGACCTGCTGCGGCCACCCCGGGCCCCACACCGCGGTCACCGAGTGCACCGCCGCGTCCAGTTCGGTGGCGACCCGCCTGGCCATCGCCTCCCGTGCCGCGTGGGTGAGCACCAGCCCGCGGCCGGTCGTGACCACCACGCACGGCCCGAAGTCCCACGGCCCGCGCCAGGTCCGCCTGCCGACGCCGAGCAGGTCGTCGTCCGAGCGGATGAACCACGAGTCCGCGCGTTTGACCAGCAGGTAACCCATCGGGCGGTGGGTGGGTGTCGGGTCGGCGCCGCGCAGCGCGTACACCAGGTCGATCTCCGGCGCCCACAGCTCCTGCGCGCCGCCGATGTTCGGCAGCACCGACGGGTCCAGCGACCGCATCGGCTGCAGGCTGTAGGACCATTCCCGCAGCGGGACCTTGGCCAGGTTGGCGAACAGCGCCCGTTGCGCGTCGCGGAACGTCGGCTCGGCCTGCGGGTCGACGCTCGCCATGAACGCCTTCTCGTCGCGCCGCAGCACGGCCTCGCCGCGGGTCCGCAGGACGGACTGCACCGCCTGGGCACGTTCACCCGATGGTGGCGGCGCGACGGCGGCCTGGTTGGGCGGGGTGGACGGCTGCGTCGAAGACGGCGCGGGCGCGGCCTCCTGACGCGTCGGCGGGGACGCGACCAGCGCGAGACCGCCGAGCAGCGCGATCGCCACTCCGGCTGTCAACAAGGCACGCAACCGGGCCACGTACCAGATCGTATTGCCACGGACGTCGAAACGATGTGACCCCTGGCCCGCACCACCGGCCAGGGGTCACATCGGACTGTCCGAAATATCAGCCGACGACGCGCTTGGCGCCGAAGTAGTCCGAACCACCGCCACTGAGCGGGGCCGTCTTCACCGGCTGACCGGTCGTCGACGCGTGCACGATCATCCCGTTGCCGATGTACATGGCGACGTGGTGGATCGAGCCCGCGCTGCCGCCGTAGAACAGCAGGTCACCAGGCGCGAGCGCGTCCTTGGAGACGGACTTGCCCACACCGTACTGGGCACGGCTGGAGCGCGGGAGCGTGATACCGGCCTGCTTGTAGGCCCACATCATCAGTCCCGAGCAGTCGAAGGCACCCGGTGAGGTGCCACCCCAGACGTAAGGGTCGCCGCGACGGCTGAGCGCGGCGTTCATGGCCGTACCGGCGGAACCGGCCGGGCCGATGTACACGCCGTTGTCGACCGGGCCCTTGACCTTCTCCTTCTCGGCCTGGGACAGCTTGTTCTGCGCTGCCTTGACCTCGTTGATCTGCTTGGCCAGGTCCTTGCGCTTGACCTCGATCTCGGCCTGCAGCTTGGTCGCCGCGTCCCGGGCCTCGGTGGCGCGCTTCTGCGCGTCCGCGGCCTTGGTCTCCGCCTCGGTCGCGGTCTTGACCGCGCCGTGCAGTTCGGTGAGCGCCTTGTTGTTGTCCGCCGCCAGCACACCCAGCGCCGACGAGCGGTCCAGGAAGTCCTCGGTGGACGTGCCAGTGAGCAACGCGGACAACTTGTTGAACCGGGCACCGCGCAAGGACGCGGAGCTCAGCTGCTCCACCTGGCCGCGGTACTGCTGTTCCGTGGCCGCGGCGGACGTCTTGGCCTGGTTGGCGGCGGTGAAGTCCGCCGTGGCCTTGTCCAGCTCCGCCTGCTTGGCGTTCTTGTCGTCGGTCGCCTTGTTGTATTCCTCGTTGACGACCTCGGACTGCGCCGACAGCTCGCGGAACTTCTTCAACGCCTCAGACTCGTTGTTCTGGGCGGGGGGCTGCGCGATAGCCGGGACAGGGGTGGTGCTGACCATCGCGATGATGGCGGACGCTGTCAGTGCTCCACGCATGCCGCGCTTGAGTCGTTGCGACGCCACGTCGCGCGTGTCTCCTTCGTCTCTGCTTCCGCCGGGGGAAGGGATTCACTCGCCGGGCGCGGGGGCACCCTTGTGGCGAGCGGCCGGACAAGCGAGTGGACACGCACTCAAGCTCCGGCGTTGCTCCCAACCGGTGGGGGTTCGGTTCAGTTCCCGACGAACTGACCCGGCGGTGTTCTCGCGTCATCACCCTTGTGGGCGACCGGGGGCCGCGAGATCTCGGACAGGTTACGAAAGGAGAGGCCACCCGTCCAGCCAGTCCGCGAAAAAACTTCGTCAGCGAACCGTCAAACCCCAATGGAGCAGTGTCGAACGCCCGTTGTGATGACGACTACACGCAGGTCACCACGGTGTGAAACCGTTCGTCGCCCGATGGGTACCGTTCGGCGCCCGATCAGGCGACCTCGGGAGTGTTCACCGGCGTGATCGGGATCAACCGGAGCTTGGGCACCATTCCCGCGCTCGCGAGCACGTCGATGGCCCGCTGCTCGGACGAGTCGAGTTCGACCGTGTTCGGCGGCCCGAGAAGGACACTGACAACGCACTCCTGGCAAGCCTTTCCCCGCACTTCACAGCTGTCGCAGTCGACGACCATGTCCAGCTCCCAAGCCAGTCGTTCGATCGTATGTTCGATCGATTGAGGCCACCCTAGCGGTCACCTGTGACAGTTTTGGACGGGCTAGCCGATCTTTGTCCCGCGCAGCAGGGCCAGGCGATGTGTGGCCCTCGTCATAGCCACGTAGAGATCGTTGTGACCGCGCGGGGAGCTCGCCACGATCCCGTCCGGGTCCACCACGACCACCGAGTCGAACTCCAGTCCCTTGGCCTGTCCCGGTGTGAGCACCACAGCGCCGGAGAACCGTTGCGCCCCATGCACCGGATGCCTGTCCGGCGCGATGACGGCGACCCGCCCCGGCAGGCTCGCCACCAGATCGCCGACGTCCGCCAGGCCGCCCGTCGCCTCCAGCGGCGGCACCCCGGTCGACCGGACCGACGTGGCGAGCCGGACGCCGGGCTGGTGCGCGGCGAGGACCTCGTTGGCGGCGGCCATGATCTCGGCCGGGGTGCGGTAGTTGACGGTCAGCTCCGCCAGCCGCCACCGGTCGGCCACGTGCGGGCCCAGCACGTCCTGCCACGCCGTCGCCCCGGCCGGGTCGCTGGTCTGGGCCAGGTCCCCGACGATCGTCATGGACCGGCTGGGACAGCGCCGCATCAGCATCCGCCAGGCCATCTCCGACAGTTCCTGCGCCTCGTCCACCACGATGTGGCCGTAGGTCACGCCGTCACCGCCGTCGAGCAGGACGGCCGCCTCGTCGAGCACCGGGATGTCCGCGGCCGACCACGGCCCCGGCACCAGCTCCGCGATGGCCAACGGCGGCCAGATCTCGTCCAGCGCGCCCTGGACGCGGGCGTCGGCGAGCAGGCTGTCCCGCAGCCGCGCCACGTCCGCAGCCTCCAGCAGGCGCCGGGGCGCCGAGTCGGCCCAGTCGACGATCACGCCCGCCGCCTCCAGCGCCCGCAGATCCGCCGCGCCCAGCCGACCGTCCGGGTCGCCGCCGTCGATCGCCTCCCCGGTGTCCGTGAGCGTCACGGACTCCAGGCGCGCCGCGAGACCGTCGGCGAGCACAGCGACGACCTCACGCTGGAACACGAGCCTCGCCTGGTTGTACGGCAGACCGGCGTGCCGCGCTCGGCCGATGGCCCGGCGGCAGTCCACGGGTCGCAGCGCCAGGATCTCCTGTTCGAACTCGACCTCCACGGGTTCGCTGGGAACCCGCACGCGGTCACGCACGACGGCGGCCAGGTCCGCGGCCGCCCGCGCGCTCCCCTTCCGCTGTGCCTCCTCAGGTGTGGCACAGCGGTCGACCGGTGTGCCGGGGTACAGGTCGGGCAGGGTCGCGGTCACCACGCTGTTCTCGCCGAGGCCCGGCAACACCTGGCCGATGTAGTCCAGGAACAGCGCGCTGGGACCGAGCACCAGGACACCGCGGGTACGCAGGTGCGGGCGGGCGTACAGCAGGTGCGCGACCCGGTGCAGCGCGACCGCGGTCTTGCCGGTGCCCGGTCCGCCCTGCACCACCAGGACACCGGCGTACGGGTCACGGATGATCCGGTCCTGCTCGGCCTGCAGGGTCGTGACGATGTCCGGCATGTGCCCGGTCCGCCCGGCGGCGACGGCGGCCAGCAGCGCCGCGTCCCCGGCCAGGCCCTGCTCGCCCAGCGCGTCGGCGGTGAGCACCTCGTCGTCGACGTCGACGACCGTGCGGCCTCGGGTCATGATCCGTCGCCGCAGCCGCACGCCTTCGGGCGCAGCGGCCGTCGCCGTGTAGAACGGCCGCGCGGCGGGGGCACGCCAGTCGACCAGCAGCGGCTCGTCCCCGTCGAAGAGTCCGATCCGGCCGATGTGCAGCCTGCTGCCGTCGTGCCGGTCGATCCGGCCGAAGCACAGGCCGTCGGCGACAGACTCCAGCCGCGAGCGCTCGCCCGCCCAGTAGGCCCGTTCGGACGGCTGTGCGGTCGCGAGGTGCCGTGCGGCCTCGGCGCGCAGCGCGTCGAGTCGTTCGTGGAGGAGGGTGAGGTGGGCTTGTTCCAGCTCGATCTGCGTGGACACCCCACCGAGAGTGCCTGGCACACCCGCGCGGAAACAGTCTTGTTCTTCTGTGCCGCGTCAGCCGGGCCACGTCAGCCGGTACCGAACTCCCAGTGCCACGGTTCCTCACGGCCGCGTCCCGGCTGCGCCCACGGCGGGTTGCGCCAGCCGAACCGGCTCGCGTTGGCACGCAGCCACGCGTGCTCGGCCGTGCCGAACGACTGGGCGCCGCCGCAGAGGTCGACCGCCAGGCCCCAGCCGTGGTTGCTGGTGCCTGGCACCGCGGCCAGCGCGGGCTTCACTCCGTACAGCCGAACCTGCTCCTCGAAGGTGCGGTACGAGTCCGTCACGCACAACGGCCGCCCGAAGGCCGAGCCGAACGCGGCCGACAGGTTCTGGTACGCGAACGCGGCGTCACACCGCAGCCGGTGCGCGGCCGTCCCGATCGGGCACAGCGCGGACGCCGGGATGAGCCCGTTGGGATAGCCGCTCCACCCGCCCGTGGGCAGGTCCACTCCCCCGCACCGCCACACCAGGCCGGTGTCGGTGCGCTGCGGCACGGGCTGCGCCGGACGGCGCGGCGACGACGGCCGCGCGTAGCCGAGCACGGACGTGGGGATGTCCGACACGACGACACCGACCAGCCGCGCGTCGGCGGTGATCATGGTGCGTGGGTCCAGCGCGACGCCGACGCTCTGCACGCCGTAGCGCTCCGGCCCGACGAACACCAGGTCACCCGGCTGCGGGTCGGTGACGGGCTGCAGCACGGCCATCTGCTCGGCCGCCGAGCCCCGCAGGCCGTAGACCGCGCGGGTGAGGCCGTCGCACGAGTAGGCGTCCGGGCCGTCGCCCTGCGGCACGTACGGCTTGCCCAGCGCGCCGACGGCGGCTGTCACCGCGCGGATCGTGCTCTCCGGCATGACGAGCAGGCGTTCACCCGACGGCAACGTGACTTCCGTGGCGCCCGCTCCCGGCTTGATACCGGCGGCGGCCAGTTTGTCGGTGTACGCGCGCCAGTTGGCGGCTGTCTGTTCGTTGCGGGTGCGTTGCGCCTGTTGCATCGCCACGACCGCGGAGTTCGTCTGGGCGAGTGTGGCGCGGAACTCGCCCGTGAGCGCCGCCGCCCGGTTGGTGGCGTCGCCGTTGCGACGGTCCAGGTCCGCTTTGCGGTCCGTGGCGGTCTTCGCGGCGGCGGACGCCGTCTCCTCGGCACGTACGGCCGCTTGGTGGCGCCGCACGGCCCCGTTGTACTCGGCCGCCTCGGCCTCCTGCACTCGTGCCATCAGGCTGGAGCCGCCGAGGAAGTCGGCCCGTGAGCGGGCCAGCAGGAACACCTGGAACTGGTTGGGACGGCCGAACGACCCGAGCAGGGCGGAGGCGTAGCGGTCCATGTCCGCCTGCCGGGCCCGGATGGCCGCGTCGGCGTCCTCCCGCGCGGCCCGTGCCGTGTCCAGCGTGGCTGAGGAGTCACGCACGGCCTGTTCGGCCGCGTGGATGTCGTTGGTGAGCGACCCGAGTTCACGCTGCACATCGGACGCGGTCCGTTGCAACTGAGCGACAACCGGGTCGGCGAACGCCTCACCCGGCCGTGAGTCGGGCGCGGCGGCACCCGGCGCGACACCAGCCTCCTCCGGCGGCTGCGCGCCGAGCAGCACAGCCACCGCCACAAGTCCCGCACCTACCCGCACACCAGGCACAACGGCTGGGTCCGACGGGGAGTAACGCCACGATCCGGTGAACCACCCGGGTGGGCCGATATGCACGTCACCGCAAATGGGTGCAAACAATCTGCAAGGATTGTCATATAGTTGCGGACATGACGCGCAGACTTGCTGAAGTCGCTCGCAAGGTCGGGGTGAGTGAGGCGACCGTGAGCCGGGTGCTCAACGGGAAGCCGGGAGTTTCGGAGAGCACCCGCACCGCCGTGCTGACCGCACTGGACGTGCTGGGCTACGAGCGGCCGACCCAGCTGCGCGGTGAACGCGCCCGGCTGGTCGGGCTGGTGCTACCGGAGCTGCAGAACCCGATCTTCCCGGCGTTCGGCGAGATCATCGGCAACGGGCTGGCGCAACAGGGCTTCACGCCGGTGCTGTGCACCCGAACGGCAGGCGGGGTCTCGGAGGCGGACTACATCGAGCTGCTGTTGCAGCAGCACGTCTCCGGCGTGGTGTTCGCGGGCGGCCTGTACGCGCAGGCCGACCAGGGCCACGACCACTACGCCAGGCTGACCGAGCGCAACCTGCCGACCGTGCTGATCAACGCGGCCATCGACCACCTGGGCTTCCCCCGGGTGTCCTGCGACGACGCGGTCGCCGCCGAGCAGGCGCTGACCCACCTGGTCTCGCTGGGCCACACCAAGGTCGGCATGGTGCTCGGCCCCGGCGACCACGTGCCGTCCCGGCGCAAGCAGGAGGCGTTCGCCGTGGCCACGAAGGCGGCGGGCATCGACGTCGAGCCGGAGTGGTTCGAGCACGCGATGTTCTCGCTGGAAGGCGGCCAGGCAGCAGCGGCCCGCCTGGTGAAACGCGGGATCACCGGCATCGTGTGTGCGAGCGACCCGCAGGCGCTCGGCGCGATCCGCGCGGTGCGCCGCCAGGGACTGTCGGTCCCCCAGGACGTCTCGGTGATCGGCTACGACGACTCCGCGTTCATGAACTGCGTCGACCCGCCGCTGACCACCATCCGCCAGCCGATCGAGGCGATGGGCCGGGCCGCGGTCGACCTGCTCACCATGCAGATCAACGGCGCGTCGGTGACCGACGAGGAGCTGCTGTTCGAACCGGAACTCGTCGTCAGGGGGTCGACCGCGCCGCACGCCCGGTGAACTGTTCGTTAGTTGCGAAATTTCATCGAGATATTGCGGAGACTCGTTCGAGTCTCTTAAGGTGAGCACCATCACACAGCGTCGTCGGATAGCTGAGATGGGGCGCTCGTCATGCACAGAACCCTCACCCGCAGGGCGACAGTTGTTGTCGCTGTCAGTGTCGTCACCGGGGCGTTAGGCCTGTCGGCCTGCGGGAGCGAGTCGTCGGACAAGCAGGCAGGCGGCGGCAAGGTGGCCATCACGGTCACCGGCCAGCCGCCGAGCAGCCAGGCGGTCGAACGCAGGATCTTCGACGCGGACGTGGCCGAGTTCGAGAAGCTCAACCCGGACATCGACATCGTGCCGCACGAGGGGTTCATGGACCCCAAGACGTTCTCGGCGAAACTCGCGGGCGGCCAGCTGGAGGACGTCTACTACGTCTACTTCACCGACCCCGCGAGCATCATCTCCCGCAGGCAGGCCGCCGACATCACCGACCACATCAAGGACATGGCGGTGGTCAAGCAGCTGCAACCGGCGCTGCTGGACATCTTCAAGGACCGCGGCGGCAGAATCCACGGCCTGCCGACGGCCAACTACTCGATGGGCCTGCTCTACAACCGGACTCTGTTCACCAGGGCGGGACTCGACCCGGACAAACCACCGGCCACCTGGGACGAGGTGCGCACGGCCGCCAAGAAGATCTCCGCGCTGGGCAACGGAACCGTCGGGTTCGCCGACCTGAGCAAGAACAACCAGGGCGGCTGGCACCTGGTCACCTGGGCGTACGCCATGGGCAGCCAGATCGCGCGGCAGGACGGCGAGAAGTGGGTCGCCGACTTCAACAACGACAAGGTCAAAGAGGCGCTGCGGCTGCTCAAGGACATGCGCTGGGCCGACAACTCCATGGGCGACAAGCAACTGCTTGAGGCCACCGACGTGCAGCGGCTGATGGGCGCGGGCCAGCTCGGCATGTACCTCGGCGCGCCGGACAACGTGCCGGTGCTCGTCAAGGAGTTCAAGGGACGCTACGAGGACTACGGCGTCGCGGCGATGCCCGGCGGACAGGGCACGCTGCTCGGCGGCGAGGGCTACATGATCAACCCGAAGGCCTCGCCGGACAAGATCAAGGCCGGTCTGAAGTGGATCGACTGGAAGTACCTCACCCCGGACCGGATCGAGCAGCGGATCAAGCAGTTCCTGGACGAGAAGCAGCCGATCGGCCTGCCCGCGAACCCGACACCGGACATCTACACCGGTGCCACACGTGGCACCCAGTCCGAGCTGAAAGCCAAGTACGCCAACGTCCCCGAGCAGAACTTCGCGTCCTACCTGGACGGCAACGCCAGGCTCAAGGGCAACCTGGAGCCGCCGAACGCCCAGCAGATCTACGCCGTGCTGGACAACGTGATGCAGGGCGTGCTGACCAACCGGGACGCCAACATCGATCAGCTGCTGTCCGACGCGGAAGCCAAGGTCAACAGTGCCCTTGCTCAAGTCAAGTGAGGCACCGGCGTCTGTCCGGCCGACGACCCGGCTGCGGCGCAGGATCAACGACAACCTGACCGCGTACGGCCTGCTGGCCGCGGCGCTCGTGGTGTTCGCGTTGTTCTCCTGGTACCCGATCGTGCGCGGGATCCTGTTGTCCTTCCAGGAGGTCACCTTCGTCGATCCGCCGAAGTGGGTCGGGTTCGACAACTTCGAGCGGCTGTTCGCCGACCCGCTGTTCGGCACGGCCTGGCTGAACACCCTGGAGTTCACCGCGATCGCGCTGCTGCTCGGGTTCGCGGTGCCGTTCGTGACCGCGGTGCTGCTCAACGAACTGCGGCACGCCAGGGCGTTCTTCCGGATCGCGGTGTACCTGCCGGTGATGCTGCCGCCGGTGGTCGTGGCGATGCTGTGGAAGTGGATCTACAACCCGGGCCCCGGGCTGGCCAACGCCGCACTCGGCGCGGTCGGCCTGCCGCAGGGGGCGTGGCTGGACTCGTCGAGCACCGCGATGGTCTCGCTGGTGATCGTGTCCACGTGGGCCAACATGGGCTCGACGACACTGATCTACCTGGCCGCCCTGCAGACCATTCCCGGTGAGCTCTACGAATCGGCCGAACTGGACGGTGCCGGGTTGTTCCAACGCCTGCGGCACGTGACGATCCCGCAGACCAGGTTCGTGCTGATGGTGTTGTTGCTGCTGCAGGTCGTCGCCACGATGCAAGTGTTCACCGAGCCGTACGTGATGACCGGCGGCGGCCCGGAGGACTCCACGGTCACCGTCCTGCTGTTGCTGTACCGCTACGCGTTCACCTACAACGACTTCGGGTCGGCGAGCGCGATGAGCCTGCTGCTGCTCGTGGCGTTGGGCATCTTCTCCGGCGTGTACCTGCGGCTGACCAGGACGAGGAGCGAGGACTGATGCGTACCCTGGTCTCGCCGACGCAGCTGCGCAGCGGACGCGGCAAACTCGTCTACTGGGCGGTGTTCACCGTCGTGATGCTGCTTTTCCTGCTGGCGTTCGTGTTTCCGCTGTACTGGGCCATCACCGGCGCGATGAAGGCTCCGGCCGAACTGGTCCGCACGCCACCGACGATGGTGCCCGAGCAGTGGCATCCCGAGGTGTGGGGTGAGTCGTGGGAACGGCTGAACCTGTTGACCTACTTCGGCAACACCGTGCTCGTCGCGTTCGGCGCGTGGCTGATCCAGCTCGCCGTCGACGTCCCTGCCGCGTACGCGTTGTCGAAGCTGCGGCCGGTGCTGGGCAACAAGATCCTCGCCCTGATGCTGGCCACGCTGATGGTGCCCGCGTCCGCGCTGCTGGTGCCGACGTACGTCACCATCACCGACCTGCCGATCCTCGGTCTCAACCTGATCAACTCGCCGACCGCGATCTGGTTCCCCGCCGCGGCGAACGCGTTCAACATCTACCTGCTGAAGCGGTTCTTCGACCAGATCCCCGGCGAGCTGCTCGAAGCGGCGGTGCTGGACGGCGCGAGCCAGGTCCGGATCCTCGTGCGGATCGTGCTGCCGATCTCCCGGCCGATCATCGCCGTCGTGTCGATACTGGCCATCGTGGCGGCGTGGAAGGACTTCATCTGGCCGCTGCTGGTGTTTCCCGACCCGACGAAGCAGACGCTGTCGGTGGCGCTGCAGCGGATGGAGATCGACATGCCGCTCAACATCCTGCTCGCCGGGCTCGTGCTGACCAGCGTGCCGATGGTGCTGCTGTTCCTGTTCTTCCAGCGGCACATCCTGGCCGGGCTGACCGCGGGCAGCGTCAAGGGCTGAACCCGTCCGCTGAAACGTCCAACCACAGGGAGGACCCCACCGTGTCCGTCACGAACGACCTTTCCACGGACACGCCAACCGCTTGGTGGCGTGGCGCGGCGATCTACCAGGTGTACATCCGCAGTTTCGCGGACGGCAACGGCGACGGCACCGGTGACCTCGCCGGTGTCCGCGCCCGGCTGCCGTACCTGGCGGACCTGGGGATCGACGCGATCTGGTTCTGCCCGTGGTACCCGTCCCCGATGGACGACGGCGGCTACGACGTGTCCGACTACCGCGACATCGACCCGTCGTTCGGCACCCTCGGCGAGGCCGAGGCGCTGATCGCCGAGGCACACGCGCTCGGCATCCGGATCATCATCGACATCGTGCCCAACCACTGCTCCGACGAGCACCCGTGGTTCGCCGCCGCCCTGGCGGCCGGGCCGGGATCACCGGAGCGGGACCGGTTCTGGTTTCGTCCCGGCCGCGGCGAACACGGCGAGCTGCCGCCGAACGACTGGCAGTCCCGGTTCGGCGGCCCGGCGTGGACCCGCGTCGCGGACGGGGAATGGTTCCTGCACCTGTACAGCTCACGCCAGCCGGACTTCAACTGGACCAACCCCGAGGTGCACACGGAGTTCCTCGACATACTGCGGTTCTGGTTCGACCGGGGCGTCGACGGGCTGCGCGTCGACGTGGCCGACGGCCTGGTCAAGGACCCGACACTGCCCGACGTGCACGGCGTGACCACAGGTCCGTTGCCGTTCTCGGACATGGACGGCGTGCACGAGGTCTACCGGGCGTGGCGCGGGATCGCGGACTCGTATGCGGGCGAACGGATCTTCGTCGGCGAGATGTGGCTGCCCGACCCGGTCCGGTTCGCCCGCTACCTGCGGCCGGACGAGCTGCACTCGGCGTTCAACTTCGACTTCCTGTCCTGCCCGTGGGACGCCAAACGACTGCGCGAGGTCATCCAGTCCAGTATGGACTCCCACCGGCCGGTGGGCGCGCCCCCGACGTGGGTGCTGTCCAACCACGACGTGACCAGGCACGTCACCCGTTACGGCCGGTCCGGCGACACCGGCTTCGAGTTCGCCGACCGGCGGCACGGCACCCCGGTCGACCGGGACCTGGGCACCCGGCGGGCCCGCGCGGCGGCGTTGCTGACCATGGCGCTGCCCGGTGGCGTGTACGTCTACCAGGGCGAGGAGCTGGGATTGTGGGAGGTCGAGGACATCCCGGACGAGCTGCGCCAGGACCCGGTGTTCGAACGCACCAGGCACGCCGACCCAGGCAGGGACGGCTGCCGGGTGCCGATCCCGTGGGGCGCGGCCACTCCCCCGTTCGCGTTCGGCACGGGCGACGCGTGGCTGCCGCAGCCCGCCGAGTGGGCCGCGTACACCGCCGAGGCCGAGGCGGCCGACCCAGGCTCGATGCTCTCGTTGTACCGCACGGCTTTGCGGATCCGGCGGGACGAGCCCGCGCTGGGCGACGGCGAGATGAACTGGGTCATGTCACTGGCCGACGTGGTCGCGTTCGCCCGTGAACCCGGGTTCACGTGCGTCGTGAACCTCGGGCCGGAACCAGTGACGCTGCCCCGGCACGAGTCGGTCATCCTGGCCAGCGGGCCGCTGACCGACGACCACCTGCCACCGGACACCGCCGTGTGGCTGCGGACCTTCTGAAATCCCTGCACGGCTGCTCTCCCCTGCACACAGGCCGGGGAGAGCAGCCGGTTTCAGCAGGTGATGCTCGGCGTCGCCCAGTCGCCGCGGTCGTATCTCGGGCTGTCGCCGCCGTCGGTGACCACCAGCCGCAGGAACTTCGCGCCGGTCAGCGCTCCGGTGAGGGCGATCGGGTCGTCACGCCAGGTCCGGACGCCGCTGTCGGCGACCTTGGTGCCGTCCGCCCAGATCTCGAACGAGGCCGAACCGACCTTGTTGGCGTCGTTGCGTTCGTCGTCGATGCCGACGACCGACGTCATCGACGAGCACGCGCCGCCGAGGTAGTAGACGAGTTCGGTCGGCGCGTGCGCGCCCATCCCCTTGGTGTAGACGTTCCCGTTGATGGTCAACGGCTTTCCGTCGCCCGGCTGCCAGCCACCGTTGGACATGTCCCGTTCCACCGGCCCGTAGCCGCCGCTCTCCCACGCCGACACGACATCCCCGAGCGGTGAGGTCCCGTGCGGCACGGCGGCCGGGACGATCAGTTCGGTCGTGTCCGTGACGCTGGCGCGGCCGAAGTCGACGCCGCTGGTGATCTCGGCCTTGCCGATGCCAGCCGGGGTGAGCCGCCAGCGACCGATGATCGACTCGCCGCTGTGCAGCACCCATTTCTCCTGCCGCGACACGACTTCGACACGCCAACCCGGTGGCGCGGCGAGCCGCAGGCGTGGGTTGATCACAGGCAGCACCGCGTGGTTCGTGGCAGTGACGGTCGCCTCGAAGGTCTCGCCTGCCGGAGTGATCCGGCCAGGGATCCCCGGGATTGCCTGCCCGAGGTCCAGTCCCGCGCTCACCAGCGGCTGCGCGCTCCACCAGTTCCCGTTCGACACGCGGTACACGACCGTGCCGTGTGCCGGGACCACCGCGGCGATCTCCCCCGCTGATTGGAAGTCCTTGTGCTGCCACAGGTCTCTAACCGTGTAGCCGGGTCGTCGCGGCAGGCCGAGCGCGGCCGCGGACGTGCCGATCCTGGCCGATGTGGTGTTCTCGTTGAACAACGCGACCGCCGTGTCACCGTTGGCCAATGGCTTCACGAACACCCACTTGCCGTCCACCTGGGACACCACACGCCCCTGGACGCCGAGCCGGTCCTGGTCGAGCGCGATGATCTCCTTGTTGCGCAGGATGTCCAGGTTCTCCGGCGAGATCCTACGCAGGTCCGCGCCGATCAGCAGCGGCGCGGCCATCATCGCCCACAGGCTGAAGTGCGACCGGTACTCGGTGCCGGTCATCCCGCCGTTGCCGACCTCCAGCATGTCCGGGTCGTTCCACGCGCCCGGCTTGGCGTACGGCGCCAGCGGCGCGTTCTTCTTCAGGATCTCGACGACCTTGGGCCAGGTGTCGGTGATGTCGCCGGTGGTGCGCCACAGGTGCCCGACACCGTCGCCCCACAGCCACGGCTTGTTCTCGCCCCACTCACACAGCGAGTACACGATGTCCCTGCCGGTTTTCTTCAGCGCGTCCCGCATCTTGGTGTAGCGCTCCAGCGCGGGGCGACCCTGGTTGTTGCAGTTGTCGTACTTCAGGTAGTCCACGCCCCAGTCGGCGAACGTCTGCGCGTCGACTTCCTCGTGGTCGAGGCCGCCCGGCATGGTCCTCGCGCACGTCTGAGTACCCGCGCTGGTGTAGATACCCAGCTTCAGGCCTTTCGAGTGCACGTAGTCGGCGACTGCCTTGATACCGCTGGGGAACCGCTGCGGGTGGTGGGTCAGCCTGCCGCTCGCGTCGCGGTCCGGCGCGGCCCAGCAGTCGTCGATGTTGACGTACTGGTAGCCCACGTCCTTCAGGCCCTGCGTGACGAACAGGTCCGCGGTGTCCCTGATCAGCTTCTCGTCGATCGCGCAGCCGGTGGCGTTCCAGTTGTTGAACCCCATCGGCGGAGTCAGCGCCTGCCCGTCCGGCAGCGCCTGCGCTGCCGGGACGACAGGTGCGGCCGGGACGACCACGAAGGCCAGCCCGACCGCCAGTGCCACAAGTCTCTTCACCCGTGCCTCCTCAGACGAGCTGGTATGCCCGGTAGTTCCGGATCAGCTGGTAGGTGCTCTGCAGGCCGGAGCTCTCAATGCTGCGGTAGATGCCCCACTTGGGCCGCAGGTAGTTCTTGTCCCGCCACAGGTCCACATTGGTCGTCCGGCCGCTGGCCTTGACCGTGTCGCCGTCCTTGAGGGTCCACGCGAGGTAGCCGCCGCTGTTGGCCGCCTTGAACTCGAACTCGACATCGATCCACTTGTTCTGCAGCGGCGCGTAGTCGCCGAGGACGTGCTCAGTGTTGGAGTCGTCGTCCTTGAGCGTCAGCACAGTCAGCGTCGGCTTGCTCTTCTGCCGTGGGGTGAGCGTCCAGAGCGGGCCGCCGACGTCCTGGACCTTCATCTGCATGATGTGCGTGAACCTGGTCGTCGCGGTCAGCGAACTCGGCCAGAACGCCTGACAGGCCAGCCGCCACGTGGTGTCCTTGTTGATCTTCAGCACGCTGCCGTTCTGGCGCATGCCTTTGCACTCGTTGCGTTGCCTGTCCGAGCCGTCGCGGTCGCGGGTGTGCATGTCGAACCGGTAGTGGTCGCCTTCGACGTAGATGTGCGTCACGCCGGGGTGCGAACCCGACCGGTCGTCCTCCAGGCCTTCGAACGCGTTCAGCCCGTCGGTGGCCGGGTTCGGGCTCCACTTGAGCTGCCATGACGCGGCCGCGGCCGTGCCGGTGCCCAGTGCGAGCGCACCGGCCGCGCCCGCGCCGAGTGCCAGCGCCTTCCGTCGGTTCATCGGATTCATCGGTGGTTTCCTCCTTCAGCAGGGGCGGCGGAGGACTGTCACGGTGTCGGCTTCTGCAGGGTGACGGCGAAGATGTGCGGCCTGGGGGTCGCGGCGGCGGGCAGGGCGATCGAGACGAGGTGCCGGGCCTCCTCGAGCGGGATCTTCTGGTGGAAGATCGACAGCCGGACCGGCTGTGGCCCGGTGCGGGTGTGCATCTGGCTCGTGCGCAGGGCTTCCGTCTCGCCGTATGCCGGTGCCGCGCGCCAGTCGGTGACCTGCAACGGAACCTGCGCGGTGCCGTCTGTGTACGTGACGGTCAGCTTCGCGTTGGTGTTGCCGTTGTCGCTGGCGGCCAGCAGGTGCAGGGTCGTGTACTGGCCCGGTGGGAGCGCGATCTGCTGTCCCGCTGGGACGATGTTGTTCGGGGCACCCTCGTTGCCGTTGACGAACTCGAACGGGATTCCGTCGTCGCTCGCCTGCCCGGTCTGCGGGAGCTGCGCGGCGGGGTAGGTGTTGCCCGCGCCGTCGAAGTCCCCGTCTCCCATGTGGAACTCGTTGGTGAAGGCGTCGTTGTTGAGCGCCGCCACCAGGTCGACGGGCACGGTCGAGCCCTGGTCGGGCAGCTTGGGCAGCCCCCACGGCCGGGCCGGTGTGCTGACCGGCACCGGCCTGATCGTCAGATCGGGTGTCCGGCCCGCTGCGTGGACCAGAACCTCGTGGCCCTGCCCGAGGTCGATGGTGAGCGTGCCGTCGGCGTCCTGGTGCCAGCGCCGGGCACCGTGCACCTCGACGGCACCCGCGATGCCTGTCCTGAGCTTGAGTGGCTGCCCGGCGAGGCTGCGCACCCTGACGAACTCGGTCTGTCCGTCCTTTCTGGACGCGGTGAGCAGGAACGCGCCCTCGGTGCGGAAGTCCCGCAGGGCAGCGTCACGCCACGTGGCCGGGACAGCCGGGAAGACCCGGATCACCCCGCCCCAGCTCTGGCAGAGCATGTCGTGCAACGACTGCGCGCCGGACAACGGTGTTTCGATGACCGGGCCCGCTTCGAAGTACATCGTGTTGGCCTGCGCGAACCGGGCGACGAACTCCCTGAGGTACGTCAGCGCGTCGTCGCCGCGGCCCAGCCCGGCGGAGATCGAGGACGCGCCGGTGAAGCTGTAGCCGCGCAGCGCGCCCTCGAACCCGATCCAGTGCCGCAGCGACCGCTCGATCAGGTCACGGTTCCCGGACTCGGCGCTGACGAGGTACAACGGGTACACCGCGAGCATGTGCGAGTAGTGCCGATGCGACTTGGCGAACGGCACACCGGTCCCGACCATGAACCCGTTGGCGTCCACCGGGTAGTCCACCAGCGTGGCCAGCACCTCCCGCCACTTCGGCGCGAGCGGGTCGTCCGGCTTGATCTCCAGGAGAGTCCGGCAACTCCACCGGATCAACGCCAGGTCGTAGTTGCAGTCCGGCGCGGAGCCGTACTCCGGGGAGAACGTCGGCGCCAGGTGCAGCCTGCCGTCCATGCCCTTGGACAGGAAGTGCAGGTAGTAGTTCATGGCGCGGCGCAGCGTGGGGAACAGGACGGCCAGCACCTCGGGATCCAAGCTGTGCCGGTAGTTCAGCCACACGTTGTGCAGCAGCCACGGCAGGTCCCCGATCTCCGGGTCGGCGGAGAAACCGGGGGCGCCGACGTAGCCCGCGTCGTCGAACTGGGCGTCGGTACTGCGCCGCAGGCCCATCGAGTCACCACGGAACTGCGGCCGGAGCGCGTCGATGAGAATCCGCTGCGAGGCTTTCACAGTACGCGGAATCGGGTCGAGTTCGAGGTGGTTGGAACCGTACGCGAGCCAGTACTCGAGCTGGACGTTGAGGTTGTTCCACAGCGACGGCCACGGCGTCGGCTCGATCCACGGTCCGGTGGTGGCCATGATCGGACCTGTTTCGCGAGACGCCGACGCGAGCTTGTACAGCTGGATCCAGTAGAAGCTCTGCAGCAGAGCGTCCGGAATGGACAGGAAGCTCTTGCGGTAGAAGGCGTGCCACCACTCCCGGTGCTGCTGCCGGAGCAAACGCTCGGGCGCGGCGAACCGGACGATCTCCCGGACAGCGGCCTCAGCCGTGGTCGCCGGGTAGGAATGTTTGACCGACAGCAGAAAGGCCTTGCCGCGCCCGCGATACGCGGTGGCCGTCTGTCCACCGGCGACCATCGGCTGCACGACGACCGTGATGTCCCGCTCGGTCCTGGTGACCGGCTGGGGATTGCGCGGGAAGTTCGCGGGCGGCTGCTCCCGAATGGTGCGCGGGCTGAGCGCCTCGGCGGGCTCGAAGCTCAGCGTGTGGTCGCCGTCCACCTCCAGCACGAGCAGATCGGTCTCGGCGTGCACGAAAAGCCGGAACGTCACGTCGCCCGCGTCGGTGTGGATGGTGCCGGTGAGCTCGGCGTTCCACAGCTCAAGCCGCCAGTCGACCCCGCTGATCCGGCCGCGCGGGGCGAGCAGCAGCTTGCCGACAGGCAGCCGCGCGACACCCCACTCGTTGCCGAACTCGGGCCGATGGTCCTGAACCTGGCTGTGGTCGACGGTGATCCGGATGGCGTTGGCCCCCGGCTCCCGGTACACCGCGGCGGCGAGAAACCCGTTGCCCAGGAAGGGACCCTCGTACCAAGCGCGCGGAATCCGCTGCCACACCATGTCGGACGCCCCGAGAAACCGCGCCCAGTCAACACCGTCCGCCTCCCCGGCCACGGCCTCTGCAGGAAGCGCCCCCAGCACGGTTCCGGCAACAGCCCCGCCCAGCAGCCCCCGACGAGAGATCTCCATCCGCCCTCCACCCTCTCCAGCGACCGAAAGATCGGATGTCTAACCGCGACCGACTGTATGGAAACCTTTTCAACCAGTCAATGTCTACCGGTTCAGCAGGCTGAAGCCGCAGGTAAAAGGAGGTGAAACGAGACAAGAACGCCCGTGGAATAGATCCGATGAACTCCGACAGCAACGGGACGTTGCGCAGGACGAAGCGGCGGCACGCAAGCCGCCGCCTGTCGGAGTCGCCGCCTGTCGGGGGCGTGGTCAGCCCTCGAAGCGGACCTTGGCGCGCAGCGCGGGCTTTGCCGGGTCCGAGCAGTGGTGCTCGATGTCGGTTGTTGATCGCAGGCTGTCGAGATCAGTCGAACTGCGGGCCGGTATTGGTGCGCCAGACCGACTCGACCCGGTCCAGCCACGGTTGCCAGCTCGCCGCCGACGCGGCGGGCACAGTCCACGGCGAGGTGCACCGCACCATCCGTGTGCCGGGGCGTTCGAGCCAGCGCAGGACCACGCCGACCTCCTCGGGCGGGGCGCCGTACAACGGCCCTGCCGAGGGGATCACGGTCTCGGCGGACGCGGCGAGCATCTCGACGACCGGCATGGGCGGCACGCCCCGTGGCGCGTTACCGGCCGACGCCAGCCGACCGTGTCGGACAACCGCGAAGTCCCAGCCGCCCGCGCCGTCCGGTCGTGCGCCGACGAGCTCCGTGATCGAGGCGAGCGCGGCCAGGCGTTGGCCACGGTCCAGCGTGCGCACGAGCAGGGCGAGGCGGTCACGCCCCTCGGCGGCCTGTTCGAACCGCTGCGCGTCGGACAACTGCGACAACCGCGCGGCGGCACGCCACAGAGCGTCCACACGGTGCCCGGCGACGAGACTGTGCACCTCCTCCACGTACGGCTGGTACTCCTGCACGGTCTGATGCCCGGCGCACGGCGCACCACAACGGCCAATTTCCGCCAACAAGCACGGCGTGCCCTGGGGCGATCTCGCCGAGATTCGTTGCGTGCACGGCCGTATGCCCGTGCCTTCCTGCAACGCGGCGGCGGCGCCTTCCGCCGATCGCTGCGACCGGAACGGCCCGAGCGCGCCGTCGCGGGGCGTGCGCACGACCGACAGGCGCGGAAACGCCTCGTCTGTCAGCGTCAGCCACCACGCTTGGTGCTTGTTGCGGGAACGGCGGTTGTAGGTCGGTTTGTGCGCGGCCAGCAGCCGTAACTCCCTGACCTCCGCTTCCAGGGCGTGCGAGCAGGTCACCGAGTCGACCCGGACCGCGAGCCCGACCATCTCGCGCAGGCGGCGGCGCGTCTCGCTCGCGGTGAAGTACTGGCGGACACGCCTGCGCAGGTTCGACGCCGTGCCGACGTACAGCACCTCGTCGCGTGGCCCTCGGAACATGTACACGCCCGGTTCGCTCGGCAGGTCCGCCGCGAGCGTTCGTTTGCGCCGCTGCTCCGGCGTGACCTCCGGGATGTAGTCGAGCAGTTCCTCCAGCGACTGCACACCGACCGGCCCGACGCGTTCCAACAGGCTGTGCAGGACGTCCACGGTCGCCCGCGCGTCGGCCAGCGCCCGGTGGTTCGGCGTGGTGCTCGCGCCGAACAGCGCGGCCAACGCCGACAGACGGCAGCTCGGCGCCTCCTCCCTGCTCAGCACGCGTCGGGCGAGCCGCGCCGTGCACACGACAGCGGGCCGGGGCCAGTGATAGCCGTAGCGGCGGCACGCGGCCTTCATGAAGCTGACGTCGAAGCCCGAGTTGTGCGCCACGAGCACCGCGCCCGCGGCGAACTCAAGGAACGCCGGTAGCACCTGGTCCAGCGGCGGCGCCTGGTAGACCATGGCGTCGGTGATGCCGGTGAGCGCCACGATCTCCGGCGGGATCCCCCTGCCGGGGTCGACGAGTGTGGCGAACTCGCCGATCACCTCCCCGCCGCGGATCTTGACCGCGCCGATCTCCGTGACCGTGTCCTGCTCCGGGCTGCCACCCGTGGTCTCCAGGTCGAATACCACGAACGTGGTGGTCCGCAACGGTGTGCCGAGTTCGTCGAACGACAGCTGCGTGTTCATCAGGCGGCACACTAAGGGTCCACACCGACAATTCCGGCCCGGGCAACTAACCTGGGGGGATGGCGCCGCACGAACGGGACGAGACCGACGAGCCGATGGACGAGCTCGTCGAGACGTCCGAGGTGGACTGGGACGGCATCCCCGATGCCGTGCGGTCCCGCCTTGCCGAAATCGGCGCGGAGGCCATCAGCGGGCTCAACCGGGTGGACATCCCCCAGTCGCTGCGGGCGGTCGCGAAGTTCGCGCCCGCCAAGCGGGCGAGGCTGGGTGGGTCGTCGATCATGGCGGCGTTGCGCAGCTCGACGAGTTTCCGCACGGCGGTGGTCGAGTGGTGCCGTGAACACCGGCCCGGCACGCTGGAGGTCAGCGGTGCCGAACCGGCCGCGGCGGCGGCCGCCGCCGTGTTGCTCGGTGACGAGACGGCCGTGCACTACCTGGAGCTGGTTTCCCGGCGCGCGGGTGACGCGATGCTGCGCGCCGAGCGGGACGCGGCCCTGACCAGGGCGGACCGGCTGGAGAACGAGCTCAAGCAGACCATCGGCAAGCTGGAAGTGGCCCAGGGTGCCGCCGAGGTGGTCAGGGCCGACGCGGAAGGCGAGCTGGACCGGCTGCGCAAACGTCTGCGTGAGCAGGGCGTGAAGCTGCGCGAGGCCAAGGACACGGCACTGGCCGCGCAGGAGGAGATGGATCGGCTGCGTGCGGATGTGGCCGCCCAGATCGCGGACCTCACCGGCCAGCGCGACCGGGAGCGTGACCGAGCGGAGAACGAGCGCAAGAAGGCCCGCAGGGCCGAGTCGGACGCCGAGGTGGCGCGCCAGTCGGCCAGGGAGGCCAGGCAGGCCGACGAGGTCAGGCTGGCCCTGCTGGTGGACACATTGGACGGCGCGGTGACCGGTCTGCGCCGTGAACTCGCCCTCGGCGGAGGCGGCCCCCGGCCCGCGGACCTGGTCCGAGGCGCGACGGCGGCGCAGGGCACGGTCGGCCGTGTCGAGGACCCGGCGGCGCTCGACCGGCTGCTGGCGTTGCCGTCGGTGCACCTCGTGGTCGACGGCTACAACGTCACCAAAACCGGCTACCCGGACCTGCCATTGGCTGACCAGCGCGAGCGGCTCACCCATCAGCTGTCGGCGCTGGCGGCGCGGACGTCGGCGGAGGTGACGCTGGTGTTCGACGGTGCCGGTGTGGTCGCCGTGCCGTCGGCGGCTCCCCGAGGTGTGCGGGTGCTGTTCAGCGACCCGGGCGTGCTGGCGGACGACGTCATCCGCGCGTTGGTCGCCGCCGAGCCCGAGGGACGCCCGGTGGTCGTGGTGACCTCGGACCGGGCCGTCGCGGACTCGGTGCGGCGGCGTGGCGCGCACCCGGTGCCGTCGGCTGTGCTGTTGGCGCGCCTCGGCCGGGTCTAGCGCGTCGCGTCAGACCGGCCCGAACCGGCGGTCTAGGCTTTGGGCGTACCTACCAGGGAGGACACGCCGTGATCAAGGCGATCGTGATGATCCAGGTGAATGCGGACAGCATCCCCGAGACCGCGCAGGCCATCGCCGACGTCGACGGCGTCACCGAGGTGTACTCGTGCGCGGGCGACGTCGACCTGATCGCGATCATGGGCGTCGCCAGGCACGAGGATCTGGCCGACCTGATCCCCGGGAAGATCAGCAAGATCCCCGGCGTGGTCGCGACCGACACGCACATCGCGTTCCGGTCCTACTCCCGGCAGGACACCGAGGCCGCCTTCTCCATCGGCGCCGACGCCTAATGCTGCTCTGAGCGGGCGCGCTCCAACGCCTCGGTCTCCTCGACGGGGTCCGGGCTGAGCAGCGTGCCCGCCACCGGGCGTCCGCCCGAGCCGAGCTTGTTCATCTTCTTCGGCACAGCGACACCCTGGTAGACCAGTGGACGGTCGGCCAGCGGCTGGTGCAGTTCGATGAACTCCCCGTGTGGCAGGCGTTTGATGATGCCGGTCTCCACACCGTGCGCGAGTACCTCGCGGTCGGAGTGTTGCAGGCCGAGGCAGATCCGGTACGTGATGAAGTACGCCAGCGGCGGCAGCACCAACAAGCCGATCCGGCCCATCCACGTGGTGGCGTTCAGCGAGATGTCGAACTTCTCCGCGACCACGTCGTTCGCTGCCGACAACAACAACACCATGAAGTACGTGATCGCCATGGCGCCCAAGGACGTCCGCACCGGCACGTCACGCGGACGCTGCAGCAAGTTGTGGTGCGCGTAGTCCTTGGTGAACTTCCGTTCGATCCACGGGTAGACCGCCGCGATACCGGTCAGCAACGGTAGACCCAGCATGAACGGGAAGAACGCGGCCGGAATCGTGTAGTCCCAGAACGAGATCTCCCACGCGGGCCACAGCCGCAACAGGCCGTCCGTCCAGCCCATGTACCAGTCGGGCACCGTTCCCGCAGACACGTGCGCCGGGTTGAACGGCCCGAAGTTCCAGATCGGGTTGATCTGGAACAGACCACCCAGCAACGCGATCACACCCACCACGATGGCGAAGAAACCGCCGCCCTTGAGCGAGAAGTACGGCATGATCCGCACACCGACCACATTGGACTCCTTGCGCAGCGCACCGGGGAACTGGGTGTGCTTCTGGTACCAGACCAGGCCGACGTGCACGGCGACCAGCGCGAGCAGAATGCCGGGGATGAGCAGGATGTGCGCGGTGTAGATGAACGGGATGAACTCCTCGCCGGGGAACTCGCCCCGGAACAACAGCCAGTGCACCCAGGTCCCGATCACCGGGATCGACATGATCAGCCCGGACGTCACGCGCATCCCCGCACCGGAGAGCAGGTCGTCCGGCAGCGAGTAGCCGGTCAGGCCCTCGATCGTGCCGATCAGGAACAGCACGATGCCGATCACCCAGTTGGCCTCACGGGGCCGACGGAACGCACCGGTGAAGAACACCCGGAACATGTGCAGCACGATCGCCGCCATGAACAGCAACGCCGCCCAGTGATGCACCTGACGCACGAACAGACCGCCACGCACCTCGAACGAAATGTTCAACGCGGACTCGTACGCGCGCGACATCCCCAGGCCACGCAGGGCGGTGAACGACCCCTGGTACTCCACGTGCTGCATCGACGGGTCGAAGAACAACGCCAGATACGTCCCGGACAGCAACAACACGATGAAGCTGTACAGCGCGATCTCACCGAGAAAGAACGACCAGTGCGTCGGAAACACCTTGTTCAACTGACGCCGCAGCCCTCCGGCCGCATGCAGCCGGTCGTCGGCCCAGTTCCCCGCCGCTCCCGCCGCCCTGGCCAGCGGGTTCTTCCCCCTGGTCGGTGTGGTGGTCAGTCCACTCATGGCGCCTCCCCAGGTATCGCCTGAATCTCATTGTTCTCGCCGGGGAGCGCCGAACCAGGGACCTAGGTCCCGGACACGACAGGACCCCCTTCCGGGGTGAGATAGCCCGAAAGGGGGTCCTGTGGGTGTTACGCCAGGTCAGTGCTCGGTTGGCCCGCCACCACCAGCGGGGCCGTGACCGTTCTTGCTGTGACCGTTGTGCTGGGCAGCGCGTCCGGCTTCCAGTGCCGTGGTCTCCTCGACCGGGTCCGGGAACAGCAGCGTGCCCTTGACCGGGCGCCCGGCCGAGCCGAGCTTGTTCATCTTCTTCGGCACCGCAGCGCCCTGGTACGGCAGCGGGATCGGGTGGCCGTGCTCGTCCACCGGGCCCAGCGGCTGGTGCAGCTCGATGAACTCACCGTGCGGCAGCCGCTTGATGATGCCGGTCTCCACACCGTGCGCCAGCACCTCGCGGTCCGCGTGCTGCAGGCCGAGGCAGAGGCGGTACGTGATGAAGTACGCCAGCGGCGGCAGCACCAGCAGACCGATCCGGCCCATCCACGTGGTGGCGTTCAGCGAGATGTCGAACTTCTCCGCCAGGACGTCGTTCGCGGCCGACAGCAGCGAGACCATGAAGTACGTGATCGCCATGGCACCCAGCGAGGTGCGGACCGGCACGTCACGCGGACGCTGCAGCAAGTTGTGGTGCGCGTAGTCCTTGGTGAACTTCCGTTCGATCCACGGGTAGACCGCCGCGATACCGGTCAGCAACGGCAGGCCAAGCATGAACGGGAAGAACGCCGCCGGGATCATGTAGTCCCCGAGGTAGACCTCCCACGCGGGCCACAACCGGATCAGGCCGTCCGTCCAGCCCATGTACCAGTCGGGCACCGTTCCCGCGGAGATGTGCGCCGGGTTGAACGGGCCGAAGTTCCAGATCGGGTTGATCTGGAACAGACCACCCAGCAACGCGATCACACCCACGACGATCGCGAAGAAGCCGCCGCCCTTGAGCGAGAAGTACGGCATGATCCGCACACCGACGACGTTGGTCTCCTTGCGCAGCACACCCGGGAACTGCATGTGCTTCTGGTACCAGACCAGGCCGACGTGCACCGCGACCAGCGCGAGCAGGATGCCGGGGATCAGCAGGATGTGCGCGGTGTACAGCATCGGGATGACTTCCTCGCCGGGGAACTCGCCCCGGAACAGCAGCCAGTTCACCCAGGTCCCGATCACCGGCAGCGAGAGGATGAGCCCCGACATGATCCGCAGACCGGCGCCGGAGAGCAGGTCGTCCGGCAGCGAGTAGCCCGCGAAACCCTCGATCGCGCCCAGCATGAACAGCAGGATGCCGATCACCCAGTTGGCCTCACGGGGCCGACGGAACGCACCGGTGAAGAACACCCGGAACATGTGCAGCACGATCGCCGCCATGAACAGCAACGCCGCCCAGTGATGCACCTGACGCACGAACAGGCCGCCGCGCACCTCGAACGAGATGTTCAGCGTCGACTCGAAGGCCCGGGACATCCCCAGGCCGCGCAAGTTCGTGAACGACCCCTGGTACTCCACGTGCTGCATCGACGGGTCGAAGAACAACGCCAGATACGTACCGGACAGCAACAACACGATGAAGCTGTACAGCGCGATCTCACCGAGAAAGAACGACCAGTGCGTCGGAAACACCTTGTTCAACTGACGCCGCAGCCCTCCGGCCGCATGCAGCCGGTCGTCGGCCCAGTTGCCAGCCGCCGAGGCGATCTTGGCCGCGGGGTTCGCCTGTTTGGTTGGCGTCGTGAGTCCGCTCATGACTTCCGCTCCCAGAAGGCAGGTCCTACCGCCTCGTTAAAGTCCGACCTGGCATAAAGGTAACCCGTCTCGGCGTCTACCTGAATGGGCAACTGCGCGAGCTTGCGGGTGGCCGGGCCGAAAATCGGCTTGGCGTACTGCAGCGCGTCGAACTGCGACTGGTGGCACGGGCAGAGGATCCGGTTGGTCCGCTGCTCGTACAGCGAGGTCGGGCAGCCGAGGTGGCTGCAGATCTTCGTGTACGCGTAGTAGTCGCCGAAGTTGAAGTCCTCCTGGCCCTGGTGCTTGACCACGCGCTTCGCGTCCTCGGGACGCAGGCGGATGATCATGACCGGGTTGTCCGACCGGCGCAGGGCCTCGAGCAGCTCGTGCTCGTCGACCCGCTCGGTACCGGCGAGGATGCCCTCCATCTTGGCGTAGTCGACGCCGCCGGACGCGCTCTTGGGAGCGTGGAACGGGAACACCGTTTCCATCGCGCCCGCGTCCAGGTCCTCCGGCTTGACCAGCTCGACCACGTGCGGGTCACCGGTGTCGCGGCGCAGGAAGACGCGCTCGCCGTCCTCCGCCAGCCAGCCGGTGTGCCACAGGCCGTTCTTGTTGGTCGAGTCCTTGTGCGGGTTGTGGATCAGGCTGCCCAGCGGCAACGCGGCCGTGGCCAGCCCGAACGCGCCCGCACCGAACAGCGCCGAGCGCTTGATGATCGACCGGCGGGCGATGGTGCTGCGGTCGCCCGCGTCGGACAGGTGCGCCACGAACGTCTGCCGGTCCAGCTCGGACGACCGCCCGCCGTGCCGCTGCTGGACGGCCACCTCGTGAGGCAGGAACTTCTTGGCGTACATGACCACGCCGACACCCACACCCAGGATCGACAGGCCCAGCGTCAGGCCCAGCAGCGGGGTGTACAGCAGGTACAGCCAGTGCCCCGAGTCGGTGGGCGGGACGTACTGCCACGGCCACCACAGGAACACGCCGACGAACGCCAGCCCGGCCAGCCCGCCGAGACCGAACCAGGCAGCGACCGCGCGCTCGGCGCGCTTCTCCGCCTTGGTCCCCTTGACCGGCCACCGGTCGGTGTACTCGACCAGCTCGACCTCGTCGAGCTTTCCGCCCAGCTTGAGCAGCTGGTCGCGGTCCATCTCGGCGAGCTCGGCCTCGGTCGGCAGGCCTTCCTTGTTCTGCTCGCTCACGACTTGGCTCCGATCCACAGCGTGATGCCAATCAGCGCCGCCATCCCCACGATGAACGCGATCAGACCCTCGGACTGCGGTCCGAGCCCACCCAGAGGCGTGCCACCCGGGTTGTTGTTTCCGTCGGTCACCGACTTGACGTACGCGATGATGTCCTTCTTCTCATCCGGCGACAGCTGGCGGTCGGAGAACCTCGGCATGTTCTCCGGACCGGACACCATCGCCGCGTACAGCTGTTCCTCGGTCGCCGGGTCCAGCTCGGGAGCGGACTTGCCGGACGACAGCGCACCACCGCGGCCGGTGAAGTTGTGGCAGGAGGCGCAGTTCATCCGGAACAGCTCGCCACCGCGCGCCGGGTTGTCCCCGCGCAGCTTCTCGCCCTTCTCCTCGGGCAGCTTCGGCCCGGGGTTGGCGGACGAGGACTTGGATTCGATGTACGCGATCACCGCGTCGATCTCTTCCGGGGACAGCTTCGGAGGCTTGCGCTCGGCCTGCGCGCCCTGCGCGGCCAGCGGCATCCGGCCGGTCGAAGTCTGGAAGTACACCGCCGCCTCGCCGATCCCGATCAGGTTCGGGCCGCGGTCCTTCACACCCTGCCCGCCGTCACCGTGACAGGTGATGCAGGTGTTGTTGTAGATCTGCTCGCCCTTGCGGATCAGCGCCGGGTCCTGCGACGCGTTGGCTGTCTGCGGCTCAGGGGCGATCGCGCTGTACAACGCGCCGACACCGATCAGAGCCACGAACAACGCAAGCAGGCCGGAGATCCGCCGGCGCCGCTTGGAGGAGCGGGCTTTTTTGCGCGCCGCCTTGCTCTCCCCGGCGGCTTCCGCCTTCTTACTCGTCATGGTGATGGGCAACCTTGCTGGAGTCAGTTCGGGTTTCGGTTATCCGGTGTGGCGACCGTGTCAGGGAACGATGTAGATGATGGCGAAGAGGCCGATCCACACGATGTCCACGAAGTGCCAGTAGTACGAGACCACGATCGCTGCGGTGGCCTGCGCCGGCGTGAACTTGCTCATCCTGGTTCGGATCAGCAGGTACACGAAGGCGATCAGACCGCCGATCACGTGCAGACCGTGGAAACCGGTGGTCAGGTAGAAGACCGTGCCGAACCCGCCGGAGGGGATGGTGACACCCTCGTGGATCAGGTTCACGTACTCGATGCCCTGACCGGCCACGAAGATCGCGCCCATCACCAGGGTGAGGGTGTACCAGCGCCGCAGCCCGAACACGTCACCCTTCTCGGCCGCGAACACGCCGAGCTGGCAGGTGACCGACGAGAGGATCAGGATCACCGTGAACGGCGTGGCGAACGGCAGGTTCAGGTGGATCGGCTCACCGCCGGGGGTGAGCGGAGGCGGCCAGTGCCCTGTGTCGTTCTGGGCCTTCACCGTGAAGAACATGGCGAACAGCCCGGCAAAGAACATCAGCTCACTGGACAGCCACACGATGGTGCCCACACTGACCATGTTCGGCCGGTTCAGCGAGTGCACACGCTGGCTGATCGAAGGCGCTGCTGTTGTCACGCGACGCATTATGGCTTGCGGATATTCACCTCGCCCGGTCGGGTACCGGTTGGCCGGTGGGGCGTGTCGCGGTCCACGGGCGATAGCATCTACCGGGTCGTGATCAGGACTGGTACTGGTGAGTAGCCGGAGGGCGCTGAAGAGATGAGCACGCAGCCGCTGACGATTCTGGTCTTCAGCCACCGCCCTGAGGTGCGCGAGAGCATCGTCACAGCCGTCGGCCGCCGCCCGGCCGCCGACATCGGGCGGGTGACGTTCGTCGAGGCCGACACGGTCGCCGACGTGATCTACCACATGGACGAAGGCGACTGTGACCTCGCGATTCTCGACGGCGAGGCGCAGCCGACCGGCGGGATGGGCCTGTGCCGCCAGCTCAAGCACGAGATCGACGACTGCCCGCCGATCGTGATCGCGGTACGCCGAAAGGACGATCGCTGGCTGGCCACCTGGTCTCAGGCCGACGCCGTACTGGTGCACCCGCTCGACCCGCTGACCGCCGCCGAGACGGTCGCGGACGTGCTGCGGTCACACAAGTTGCCCGTCGTCCGGGGTTGAGCCCAGTGTCGGGCCCAGTATCAAACCCAGCGCGGCGCGATACCTGGCCTGCGCTGCTCAACCACTTGGTGGACGGCGGTGACCTGACCGCCGAGGACACCGCGTGGGCAATGAACGAGATCATGTCCGGCAACGCGACGAACGCGCAGATAGCCGGGTTCGCCGTCGGCCTGCGCGGCAAGGGCGAGACACCGGCGGAGATCGCCGGAATGGCGGCGGGGATGCTCGAGCACGCCACGCGCGTGCCGCTGACCAGCCGCGCAGTCGATGTGGTCGGGACCGGCGGCGACCGCTCCGGCAGCGTGAACATCTCCACCATGAGCGCGATCGTGACCGCTGCGGCGGGCGTGCCCGTGGTCAAGCACGGCAACCGTTCCGCGTCCTCCAAGGCGGGCACGGCCGACGTGCTTGAGCTGCTGGGGATCGCGATCGGCCTCGGTCCGGACGGGGTGCTGCGGTGCGCCGACGAGCTGGGGATCGGTTTCTGCTTCGCGCCGGTGTACCACCCGGCGCTGCGGCACGCCGGTCCTGTCCGCAGTGAGCTGGGGATTCCCACGGCTTTCAACGTGCTGGGCCCGCTGACCAACCCGGCTCAGCCCGCGGCCGGGCTGATCGGCTGCGCGTTCGAGCGGCTCGCCCCGGTGATGGCGGAGGTGTTCGCCGAGCGCGGCGCGTCCGTGCTGCTCGTACGGGGTGACGACGGCCTCGACGAGATCACCACGTGCGCCACGACCACGGCACGAGTGGTCGAAGGCGGCGCTGTGCGGACCGAAAGTATCGATCCGGCTACATTTGACATCCCGATGGCCATACCCGCAGATCTGCGCGGCGGCGACGCCCGGCACAACGCCGATGTGGTGCGCCGGGTGCTCGCGGGCGAGCAGGGACACGTGCGCGACGCCGTGCTGCTGAACGCCGCGGGCGCGGTGGCCGCGTATCGGGGCTTCACGGCCGATCTGACGGCCGATCTGGGTGCCGGGTTGGACCAGGTGGCCCACGCGGTCGATTCGGGCGCTGCGACGGCTCTGCTGGACCGCTGGGCGACCTTGTCGACCGCACTGGCCAAGTAGACGTCATGAGAAAAGGCCTCCCGCGACAATGCGCGGGAGGCCCTTTCTCGTGAGTCCTGTTCGTCAGTCCTTGTCGGGCTGCGTGTGGTACTCGAACACCAGGCCGCCGACGGTCAGCAGGATGCAGACGACGCCGATGACGATCAGCCAGATGTGGAAGAACGCCAGCGCGAACCCGGTCAACGCGGCCGACGCGGCCACGCCGACCGGCCAGTAGCTGCCCGGGCTGAAGAAGCCGAGCTCCCCGGCGCCGTCACTGACCTCGGCGTCCGGGTTGTCCTCCGGACGCTCCTCGACCCGGCGGGCGACGAAGCTGAAGTAGCTGCCGACGATCAACGACAGGCCACCGGTCAGCGTCAGCCCGACGATGCCCACAACCTCCTTGGCCCACAGGCCGTAGAGAATCGCCGCCGCGAAGAAGAACGACGTGCAGATGTGGAAGATTTTGGCTTCGACCTTCATTGGTTGTCTCCCGTGCCCCTCAGCCCGAAGCCGTTCGCGCTGTGCGATCGGTGTTGAACGGGGACGTGGTCGTCGCGTACGGCGCGCACAACTGGCCACAGTTCATCCGGCTCAGCGCCTCGGACGTGGTGTACGGCGCTCCCGTGCTCGGGTTGTTCTGCTTGCGCAGCTCGATGAACTGGTCGAACTGGTCACCAGGCAGCGCACGGACCTCGAAGTTCATGAAGGCGTGGTACGAGCCGCACAGCTCGGCACACCGGCCGACGAACGAACCGGGACGGGCGATCTTGTTCTGGAACGTGTTGTCCTGGTTGTTCTTCTCCGGGTACGGGAAGACGTCCCGCTTGAAGTGCATCTCCGGCACGTAGAACGAGTGGATCACGTCCCGCGACCGCAGCTGGTACTCGACCGTCCGCCCGGCCGGCACGACCAGCAGGGGGATCTCCCTGCTGCTGCCGATCGTGTGGATCTCGCCGACATTGGGGATCGTCGGCTTCGTGCCGCCGATCTCCTTGTAGCTGAAGTCCCAGTTCCACTGGAAGGCCAGCGCCTCGACCTTCACGTCCGGCTTGTCGGTCTCCGCGAGAACCTTGTTCTCGGTGCTCGCGGTGAACACGAACAGCACGACGACGATGATGACCGGCACGCCCGTGTAGATCAGCTCAAGCGCGTTGTTGTACTGCGTCTGGCGCGGCAGCTTGTCCGACTTCTTGCGGTGGAAGGCCACCGGCCACAGGATCAGCACCCACGTGATCACACCGACCACGAGTGAGGCGATCACCGATCCGGTCCACAGCCTGCGCATGTCGTCGGCCTGCTCGGTGACACCGACGGGCCAGCCGAAGCGCAGGATCTCGTCGGTCGAGCAGCCAGTCGCCGCGAACGCGACCAGGCCGACCAGCCCGATGACCTTGGCCAGCCTGCGCTTGCGCGAGCGCTCCTCTTGGCTCACCGTTCGCTCTCCTCCTTGCCGCGACTTGCAGCGATTGCTCCTGCGGGAGCGTAGCTCAGCGACATATGTGACGTGGATCAGGGGCCGGGGCGCGTCGCGCACTGTCCGTGTGCGGGCATACTGA
This sequence comes from Kibdelosporangium sp. MJ126-NF4, assembly GCF_000826545.1. Next base: position 61,610 of record NZ_CDME01000011.1, read on the forward strand.
CCCTTCCAACACCACTCGAATGGAAGGTTCTCAAGAGAGTGTGCGGTCTGCTTGGCCTGGTCTGCCCTTCCGAACTCGACGCCGACGCGGCCCGCGCCGCGGTCGACGCCGCACTGCGCTGCCAGCGGCACCGCGGCCCTGACGAGAGCGGCACCTGGGCCGACCGCGGGGTGATCTTCGGCTTCAACCGGTTGTCGATCGTCGACATCGCGCACTCCCACCAGCCGCTGCACTGGGGCCCGGTGGACGCGCCGAACCGGTACACCATCCTGTTCAACGGCGAGGTGTACAACTACCTGGAGCTGCGCGCGGAGCTCAAGCGCGAGTTCAACCTGAAGTTCGCCACCGACGGCGAGGCCGAGGCGATGGTGGCCGCGTACCACTTCTACGGCCCCGATGTGGTGAAGCGCTTCCGAGGAATGTTCGCGTTCCTGATCTGGGACTCGCACACGCAGTCGCTGTTCGGCGCACGTGACCCGTTCGGCATCAAGCCGCTGTTCTACGCGTCCGGCCCCGGCGGGATGGCGTTCGCCAGCGAGAAGAAGAGCCTGCTCGCGCTGGGCCGCACGCTGAGCGTGTCGCCGCGGATCGACAAGACCGCGCTGCAGCACTACGTCGTGCTGCAGTACGTGCCGGAGCCGGAGACCATGCACGACACGGTCCGGCGGATCGAGTCCGGCACGTCGTTCACGGTCACACCGGACGGCACGATGAGCACCCACCGGTACTTCAACCCGATCTTCCGGCCGATGTCGGTGAACCAGTACGAATCCGGCCGCCTGCACTCGGACATCGCGGCGGTGATGCGCGACTCGGTCGCCAAGCACATGCGCGCGGACGTGACGGTCGGCTCGTTCCTGTCCGGCGGGATCGACTCCACCGCGATCGCGGCACTGGCCAAGCAGCACAACCCCGACCTGATCACGTTCACGACCGGGTTCGAGCGCCAGGGCTACTCCGAGGTGGACGTCGCGGCCGAGTCGGCGGCGGCGATCGGCGTGAAGCACGTGGTGCGCACGGTGTCGGCGCAGGAAGTGATGGACTACCTGCCGCTGATCGTCTGGTACCTGGACGACCCGGTGGCCGACCCGGCGCTGGTGCCGCTGTGGTTCATCGCCCGCGAGGCCAGGCAGTACGTGAAGGTCGTGCTGTCCGGCGAGGGCGCGGACGAGCTGTTCGGCGGCTACACGATCTACCGCGAGCCGATCTCGCTCGCGGCGTTCGAGAAGGTGCCGGGCGCGCTGCGCAAGGCGATGGGCAACCTGTCGACGAAGCTGCCGGAAGGCAAGCGCGGCAAGGACCTCCTGCGCCGCGGCGCGCTCTCACTGGAAGAGCGCTACTACGGCAACGCCCGGATCTTCCGCGACGACCAGATCCGGCGTGTGCTGCGGACGTTCACCCCGGGCATCGGCCACATGGACGTGACCGCACCGCACTACCGCGTGTCCCGCGACTGGGACCCGGTGACCCGGATGCAGCACGTCGACCTGTTCACGTGGCTGCGCGGCGACATCCTGGTCAAGGCCGACAAGGTGACCATGGCCAACTCGCTGGAGCTGCGGGTGCCATTCCTGGACACCGAGGTGTTCAAGGTCGCGGCCCGGATCCCGCTGGAAGAGAAGATCACCAAGGAGACCACGAAGTACGCGCTGCGGGCCGCGATGCGCGACATCGTGCCCGCGCACGTGCTCAACCGGCGCAAGCTGGGCTTCCCGGTGCCGGTGCGGCACTGGCTGCGCGAGGAGCTCTACGAGTGGGCCGCGGGCGTCATCCGCGACTCGGCGACCGACCCCTTCCTGGACAAGGCCGCCATCCTGGAGATGCTGGAGGAGCACCGCCGCAACGAGATCGACCACAGCCGCCGCCTGTGGGCGCTGCTGGTGTTCATGATCTGGTACGGCATCTTCGTCGAAGGCCGGATCCGCCCGCAGGTCCCCGAGCCGCACTACCCGGTCCGTCTCTGACACCCAGGTCGTGAAAAGCCCCGCAGTCGCGACTGCGGGGCTTTTTCGTGCGTTCACATGCGAGTACTCACGGCAGGATCGCAGCGATGTCCTGCGCGGCTTCCGGCCCGTACGCGCCGCTGATGCGCGTGATGGCCTCGCCCCGGTCGAAGGTCCACTCCTGCGGGCCGACGGCCTCAAGGACCAGCACGGCGATGTAGGAGCCCAGCTGCGAGGCCCGTTCCAGGTCAAGGCCGTAGGACAGGCCGGCGAGGAACCCGGCGCGGAACGCGTCGCCGACGCCGGTCGGGTCGGCTTTCGCCAGCTCGGGCACGGCGGTCACGTGCACGACCGGGCCCTTGCGGTCGACGATCTCCGCGCCCTTCTCACCGAGCGTGGTGATCCGCATGTCGACCTTCTCGAGCACCTCGGACTCGGTCCAGCCGGTCTTCTTGAGCAGCAGCTCCCACTCGTAGTCGTTGCTGAACAGGTACTTGGCGCCGACGATGAAGTCACGCACCTGCTCGCCGTCCATCCTGGCCAGCTGCTGTGACGGGTCCACCGCGAAGGTGTAGCCGCGCTGGCGGCACTCCTGGGCGTGCCGGACCATCCCCTCCGGGTCGTCCGGGCTGATCAGGATCAGGTCGAACTCGCCGACCTGGTCGACGATCGGCTTGAGCTCGATCATCCGGGACTCGGACATCGCACCCGCGTAGAACGAGGCGATCTGACGCATGTCCTCGTCGGTCGTGCACACGAACCGGGCGGTCTGCGCCGTCTCGGAGATGTGCACGCCGCGGCAGTCGACGCCGTGGCGTTCCAACCAGGAGCGGTAGTCGTCGAAGTCCTTGCCCGCGGCTCCGACCAGCACCGGGTTGCAGCCGAGCAGGCCCATGCCGTACGCGATGTTCGCGCCGATTCCGCCACGGCGGACCTGGAGGTCGTCGACAAGGAAGCTGAGCGAGATCCGATGTATCTGCTCCGGAACTATCTGCTCTGCGAAACGACCCGGGAAGTGCATCAGGTGATCGCTTGCGATACTTCCGGATACGGCTACGGGCACTTCGGCCCTCCCTGTCTCGTGCGGGCGACAACGTCCGGCAATGAGTGTCCAGCCTTGGGCCGGACACAGGACACCGCCACCCGTGCGGGTGGTTCACCGGCTGCATGACCACACTACCGAGCGGTAAGCATGGGAAGTTCGAATCGGCCTCAATAACGTGAGGTCGTGAACATCACCGAGGCCGACTCGATCGACGAGCTGATCGCCGACTGCGCCGACATCCCGCCGTCCGTCCGCCAGTCGACGCCCGCCATGCCGCCGCAGCGGCACGCGCCCGCGTGGGAGGTCACCGACGGCTGCCACGCCCAGGTAGTCGATCTGGACGAGTACGTCTGACCAGCGCGTCAGCGCAGCGAAAAGGGCCGCTGCCTGCCCGGCAGCGGCCCCTGCACAGCGGTTCCTGGCGGGCTCAGTGGAACGAGTCGCCGCAGGCGCACGAACCGCCCGCGTTCGGGTTCTCGATGGTGAAGCCCTGCTTCTCGATGGTGTCCACGAAGTCGATCACGGCGCCCTCGACGTACGGGGCGCTCATCCGGTCGACAGCCACCTTCAGGCCGCCGAAGTCACGGTAGAGGTCGCCGTCGAGCGAGCGCTCGTCGAAGAACAGCTGGTACCGCAGACCGGCGCAGCCCCCTGGCTGGACGGCGATCCGCAGGTGCATGTCGTCGCGACCTTCCTGCTCGAGCAGTGCCTTGGCCTTGCTCGCGGCGTTATCGGTCAACGTCACGCCGTGCGTGGTCGCCGCTTCGGTCGTGTTCTCCTGCGCGGTCGTCATGACACTCCCTTGAAGATCCGACTACAGCGGTGCGAACACATCGCCGTGGTGTCTTATTCCATGGTGACACACCAGTGCGACTATCCGACGTCCACGGCGGCGGCCGATGCGACGGAGGTCACAGACCAGTCGCGCGGCGACTGCGCACTATCCGGCGAACCATACGTTTCGGGCTTGTCATAACCTAGAGGCGTGAGGTTCCTGCGCCGTAATTCAGAGAAGGCCGACACCGCTGCTGTCGAAGAGACAGACGTCGATGTCGAGGAGCCCGGGAACCGCGCGTTCACGGCGGGCAAGGGCAAGCCGACGCCGAAGCGCCGCGACGCGGAGGCACGCAGGCGTGGGCCCGTCGCGCCCGCGCCGCAGACCACGCGTGAGGCGATGCGCCGCGCCAAGCAGACCCGCCCGTCCAAGGACGACCGCCGGGCCGCCGCCGCGGAGCGCCGCGCGCGGATGATGGCCGGTGAGGACAAGTACCTGATGCCGCGTGACCGCGGCCCGGTCAAGGCGTACGTGCGGGACCTGGTGGACACCCGGCGCAACCTGCTCGGGCTGTTCATGCCGCTGGCGATCCTGGTGTTCGTCGCGCTGCTGCTGCCCAACCCGATCGTGCAGAACTACGCGACGCTGCTGTGCCTGGCGATGCTGCTGATGATGATCTTCGAAGGCATCGTCAACGGCCGCCGCGTCACCAAGCTGGCCAGGGAGAGGTTCCCGAAGGAGACCATCAAGGGCGGCTCGATCGGCTGGTACGCGTTCGTGCGGGCGAGCCAGATCCGCAAGCTGCGGGTGCCCAAGCCCCGACTGCGCCCCGGTGACACGATCCCCCGCTGACACCTTTCACGGAATCCCGTTCACGGGGTCTGCGTGAGCCGGGGGTCGGTCACCACGATGTCGTCGAGGACAGCGTCGATCTTGTCGAGCAGCCCCTGGTCCAGCACGACACCGGACGCCTTGACGTTCTCGGTGACCTGTTCGGGCCGGGAGGCGCCGATGATCGCCGACGAGACGTTCTTGTTCTGCAGCACCCACGCGACCGCGAGCTGGGCGAGGCTCAGCCCCGCCTCCGCGGCCAGCGGCTTGAGCTGCTGAACGCGTTCGAGCACGTCGTCACGCAGCCAGCGGGCGACGAAGTTCTTGCCGGACTCGTCGGTGGCCCGTGATCCCTCGGGGACCGGCTGGCCGGGAAGGTACTTGCCGGTCAGCACGCCCTGCGCGATCGGCGAGAACACCACCTGGCCGAGCCCTTCCCGCTCGGACGAGGGAACGATCTGCGGCTCGATCACCCGCCACAGCATGGAGTACTGCGGCTGGTTGGAGATGAACGGCACCCGCAGCTCACGGGCCAGTGCGGCACCTCGCGTGATCTGCTCGGCGGTCCACTCCGACACACCGATGTAGAGCGCCTTGCCCTGCCGTACGAGCTCGGCGAAGGCCAGCATGGTCTCCTCGAGCGGGACGGTGCGGTCGAACCGGTGCGCCTGGTAGACGTCGACGTAGTCGGTCTGCAGCCGCTTGAGTGACGCGTTGGCCGACTCGATGATGTGCTTGCGGCCGAGACCGCTGTCGTTGGGGCCCTTGGGGCCGGTCGGCCAGAAAGACCTTGGTGAGAATCTCCAGGCTCTCCCGCCGCTGCCCGGCCAGTGCACGCCCGAGCACGGACTCGGCGGCGGTGTTGGCGTAGACGTCGGCGGTGTCGAACGTGGTGATCCCGGCATCGAGCGCGGCCCGGACACAGGCGGCCGCCTGCTCCTCCTCGACCTGCGACCCGTGCGTCAGCCAGTTGCCGTACGAGATCTCACTGACCGTCAGTCCACTGCGGCCCAGTCTCCGAAACTCCATGCCGACAACTTAGCTCCCAACTCCTTCGCAAGGCTAACCAACACGGGTTAGACGAAAGAAACGAAATCTGTTACGTTTCTTTCGAATAGAGGAGGTGTGGCGGATGACCACCACAGTGCGGCAGGAGACGTACCTGCCGGAGAACAAGGACCAACTGACCGAGGTGAACGACTTTCTGCAGGCGCACGACCAGGTGCGCCTCAGCAGCGTGGACTCGCGCTACTTCCTCGAAGCCGACCCGGACATCCGAGTCGAACTGCCCCCCGAGGTCCACCGTGCGCTTCAGCACGTGGTGGGGATCCTGCAGCGAGGTCTTGCGGTGACGGTCACCCGGCAGACCAAGACCCTGACCACCCAGCAGGCCGCGGACCTGTTGGACATCAGCAGGCCGACCCTGGTCAAGCTGCTCGAGGAGGGAAAGATCCCGTACGAGCGCTTCGGCACTCACCGTCGAGTCTTCCTGCGCGAATTAGTGGACTACCGCAAGCGTCTCTACGAGGAGCGAGAGGCCGCACTCGCAGAACTTTCGACCCTCGGCGGCGACATCGACGAAGACCACGAAGAGATGCTGCAGCGCCTTCGCAGGACGCGCAAGAAACTCAACGAAGAGCGCCGCCAACGGCGGTCACCATGACCACAACAAGGCGGCCAGGTGTTCACCGCGTTCCTTGATACATGTGTCCTATGGCCCAGTCTGCAACGCGATGTCCTGCTGTCGATGGGGTTCGAGAAGCTGTACCAACCAAAATGGAGCGCTGCGGTTCTGGAGGAACTCGCCTACGAAGAACACGAGAAGCTGATCAACCGAGGTGTGGCAGCGGCAACGGCCAAGTCTCGTGTTCGCCGCCTGATCAAGGAGATGCAGTCGAACTTCACGAGTGCCGAGATCACCGACTGGGAGGATTTCGAAGTACCCCCCGGGCTGCCCGATCCAGACGACATACACGTCATCGCGGCCGCGAACGTAGGTCGTGTAAACGCGATCATCACCGACAACCGCAAGGATTTCCCGGCCTCCCACCTACCACACAGCGTGGAAGTACTCACTCCCAAGGATTTCGTGGCTCGCATGGTGTCACGGGATCCGGAAACAGCCAAGACAGCAGTGGAGGTTATGGCTCGACGGTCAGGTGTCCACGGTCCGCGTCTGACCGCCAGCGACATTCTCGACATACTCGAACACCGCTACGGAATGACTCAGGCTGCCGACCTGATCCGGCAGGTCTGAGCACCGACAGTCTTCGGCGACCTGGGCTTCAGCTGGCCAGGGCGCAGACGATGAGGATCACGGTTGTGGTCAGTTCGCAGGCGGCGCCGAGGATGTCGCCGGTGATTCCGCCGAGGCGTCTGCGGATGTGTGCCGTGAACACCACCAGTGCACCGGCGGCGATGACCACGGCCAACGGACCGACCCAAAGCCGTTCCGGGACAACGGGAACCGCTGCTGCGGCCAGGAAGACGAACCACCCGGCGGGCACATAGACCGACTGCGAACCGGCGACCAGTGCGCCGAGCCCGTCCGGCCTGGCGGCGGGGATTCCACGACGGCAGCACCATGAGAAGGAGGCACGCCCTGCAGTGAACGCGAGTACGACCGCTCCCCAATGGACAGTGGCGAACGCGACCGCTTGCAGCCCCAGCACGACAATCAATGCCACCACGGCGAAAGCTCCGACGCCCCCGTCCTTCATCACGGCCAGGGCACGCTCGGGCGGGCCGTAGCAGCCCAGTCCGTCGGCGGTGTCGGCGAGGCCGTCGAGGTGCATGCCGCGCGTGGCCAGCGCTACCAGGCCGACGCACAGGAAGCCGCCGAGTAACCCGTGCGCCCCTTGCAGCACGGCCGCCACGAGCAGGCCCAGGACTACGCCGACCAGTGGCGCGACCGCGATCGCGCGGCGGGCCGCCGTGGCATCGACCTGGCCTGGCCGCAGTGGCAGGACTGTCAGCCAGGAGAACGCGAGCAGCACTAGGCGTCAGCTGGGCCGGAGACGTTGGCGTCCTGGAATGTCGCCATCTCCGCCAGGATCCGGGTCGCCATCGCCACCAACGGCAGCGCGGCCAGCGCACCGGAGCCTTCGCCGAGGCGCATCTTCATGTCCAGCAACGGTTCCAGGCCCAACTGCTCGAGCGCCAGCTTGTGGGACGGCTCGGTGCTCTGGTGCCCCGCCACCCACCACAGGCGGGCGCCCGGGGCGAGTTCCTCGGCGACCAGCGCGGCCGCGGTGGACACCACGCCGTCGAGGATCACGGGTGTCTTGCGGACCGCCGCCTGCGCGAGGAACGCGGCCATCGCCGCGATGTCGGCGCCCGCAGTTGCCCGCAGCAGCGCCGTCGGGTCCGCGCTGACCTGGCGGGCGCGGCGCAGCGCGTCCCGGATCGCCGCTGTCTTGCGCATCCACGTCTGGTCGTCGATGCCGGTTCCCCTGCCGACCACCGCGACGGGCTCCGCGCCGGTCAACGCCGCCACCAGCACCGCGGCCGGTGTCGTGTTGCCGATCCCCATGTCGCCCACGACCAGCAGGTCCGCGCCGCCGTCGACCTCCTGGTCGGCGATGGCCTTGCCCGCGTCGATCGCGGCCTTCACCTCGTCCTCGGTGAGCGCGTCCTCGTAGTCGATCGACCCGGAGCTCTGGCGGACCTTGAACTCCGTCACCTGCTCGGGCGCGGCCGTGTCCGCCGCCACCGACATGTCGACCACGCGGACCGTCGCGCCCGCTGTCGCCGCGAGCACGTTCACCGCCGCCCCACCGGCCAGGAAGTTCCCGACCATCTGCCCGGTGACCTCGCTGGGGTACGCCGACACGCCCTTGCCCGCGACCCCGTGGTCACCGGCGAACACCACCACCCGCGGCCGGGTGAACGGCTTCGGCGGGCAGACGCCCTGGCACGAAGCGACCCACACCCCGAGCTCCTCGAGCCTGCCCAGCGCGCCTGACGGCTTGGTCAGCCGGTCCTGCCTGGCCAGCGCGTCCCGCTTGGCCGACTCATCGGGAGGGGAAACGTACGGGAACACCCCAGGACCTCCATCAACGCAACCGCATCGGAATACCGGCCACGAGCAGGAGCACTTCGTCACAGCGTTGCGCCAACGCGGTGTTGAGAGCACCGAGCTCGTCACGGAAGAGCCTGCCAGAGCGGGTGTGCGGGACGACGCCCAGCCCAACCTCCGAGGACACCAGCACCACTCGGGCCTCGGTCGCGGCGACGGCCGCGACGAGCATGGCGCCTTCGCGGCGGACCAGGTCGAGCCCCGCGCCGTCCCACGCGCCCGCCGCGTCCATCACACCGGTCAGCCACGTGGCGATGTCGTCGACCAGTGTCCAGCCCTTCGCGGACCGCACCACGTCGGCGAGCTCACGCGACGCCTCGACGGTCCGCCAGGTGTGCGGCCGACGTGCGATGTGCGTGTCGATCCGCGCCGTCCACTCCGGATCGGTCGGGTCCCTGCGGCCGGTGGCCACGTACACGACCTCTTCGTCGGCCGGGAGCAGGCTCTCCGCGTGCGCGGACTTGCCGGACCGCGCACCGCCCAAAACCAGTGTCCTGCGCGTCACATGTCCCTCACGTCGCCGGGTGACATAGCCTCGGGCCAAAGTTACCGCTGGGAAGTCAACCACGGGAGGTGGTGGATGTGGACTACCGATGGCGCTGCCAGGACGCGAGCGGCCGGGACGTCCCCGGCGAGGAGACCCGGTTCGACGGCCAGACCGAGGCGGAGGACTGGCTCAGGCAGTCGTGGCAGGACCTGCTCGACGCCGGGATCGACCGGGTGACGCTGCTGAACGGCGAAGCCGAGGTCTACGGCCCGATGTCGCTGCACAGCTCATGAGTGTTTGTCCGAGGTGGAACTCGGACAAACACCTCACGAGGGTGTTCACACCAGGCGGTGCAGCCAGCCGTGGGTGTCCGGGGCCGCGCCGCGCTGCAGGTCGTTGAGTGCCCCGCGGAGCTTCATGGTGACCTCACCGGGCTGGCCGCCGTTGATGGAGAACTCGCCTGCCGCGCTCTTCACCGACCCGACCGGGGTGATCACCGCGGCCGTGCCGCAGCCGAAGACCTCGGTCAGCTCACCGGTCGCGGCCTTCTTCTCCCACTCGTCGGTCGAGATCCTGCGTTCCTCCACTGTGTACCCGAGGTCGCGGGCCAGCGTCAGCAGGCTGTCGCGGGTGATGCCGGGCAGCAGCGCACCGGACAGCTCCGGGGTCACCAGGCGGTTGCCGAACACGAAGAACAGGTTCATCGCGCCGACCTCCTCCACCCAGCGCCGCTCCACGCCGTCCAGCCAGACCACCTGGTCACAGCCTTCCGCGACCGCCTGCGACTGCGCGACGAACGACGCAGCGTAGTTACCCGCGCACTTGGCGGCGCCGGTGCCACCGGGGGCCGCGCGCACGTAGTCGGTGCACAGCCACACCTTGACCGGCTTCACGCCGGTGGCGAAGTACGGGCCTGCGGGGGAGGCGATCAGCGTGTACAGGTAGTGGTTCGCCGGTCGGTTCACACCCAGGGTGGACTCGTCGGAGATCATGAAGGGCCGCAGGTACAGCGACGCCTCAGCACGGTCGGGCACCCACCGGCTGTCCACAGCCAGCAGCTGGTGCAGCGACTCGACGAACAGCGAGGTCGGCAGCTCCGGCATGGCCAGGCGGCGCGCGGAGTTCTGGAACCGCTCCGCGTTCGCTTCCGGCCGGAAGGCCACGATCGAGCCGTCCTGGTGGCGGTAGGCCTTGAGGCCTTCGAAGATCGACTGCCCGTAGTGCAGCACTGTGGCCGCCGGGTCGAGCGTGAGCGCGTGGTACGGCTCAAGCGCGGCCGAGTGCCAGCCCTGGTCGTTGTTCCAGCGAATCGTCACCATGTGGTCGGTGAAATGCTGTCCAAAGCCAGGATTGGCCAATACCTCCGCGAGCCGCTCCGGGGTCGCCGGGTTCGGGCTGGAGGTCTGGTGGAACGACAGCGTGGACGTCATGGGTGCACGTTAGTCGGCGTCAGCGCCGCAAGAAAGTCGCTGTCCCGAGGATCGGACGTCCTACTTTCGGGTACATCCGCAGCTCAACCGGGCCCGATAGGGATTGGCCCCGAAATAGGCGCCAATCGCGGCGGCCCGCCACGGCGCCGCGACTAGGATGGCGCCGTGGCGAACAGTGGTGAGAACGCCGTCAGCGCAGGCACCGGCTCCGATGTCCGAGTCGCGATCCTCGGCGCGGTGATGCCGTTCGGGCTCGGTCTGCTTGTGCTGCTCGGCTACGCGTGGCTGGGCTTCTTCGGCGCCGTCCTCGGCGTGTTGGGCGCGGTGTGGTGGGCCGTGTGGTGGCGGCGCAAGCACGACAAGAAGTTCTTCCCGCGTGACGTCGAGGGCGGACCTTTCGTGTTCACCCTCGTCCTCACCGTCATCTTGTTCGTGCTCACGCTCGCCGCCATATAACGGCCTGGTCTCAGCGCACGTTCGTCTGCACGAACGGCGGCTTCACGACCTCGCAGCGCAGCTTGCGGCCCCGCACGTCCAGCGAGACCTCGGTGCCGAACTCGATGTCGGCCGAGGTGTCGACCAGGGCGAGCGCGATGCCGGTCTTCAGCGACGGGGAGAACGTGCCGGACGTGGTCACGCCGATCTGCTTGCCGTCGGCGTCCAGCACCGCCATGCCCGGCCGGGGCACGCCACGCTCCAGCGCGCGCAGGCACCGCAGGCGGCGAGCGGGCTCCTTGCGCTCCGCGACCAGTGCCTCACGGCCCCAGAACTCGTCCTTCTTCCAGCCGACCGCCCAGGTCGACCCGGCCTGCACGGGGCTGATCTCCAGCGACAGCTCGTGGCCGTGCAGCGGGTAGCCCATCTCGGTGCGCAGCGTGTCTCGTGCGCCCAGGCCGCATGGCGTGGCGCCGCCGTCACGCAGCGCCGCCCACACGACCGGCGCGTCGCCCCACGCGGGGATGAGTTCGTAGCCGTGCTCGCCGGTGTAGCCGGTACGGCAGACACGCACGCTGATGCCACGCCATTCCGCGTCGCGGTAGGCCATGTAGTCCAGCTCGGTCGGCAGTCCGAGGCTGTCGAGCAACTCGGCCGAACGCGGGCCCTGCACGGCGAGCACGGCGTGCTCGCGGTGCTCGTCGGTGACTGAGATGCCCTCGGGGGCCGCGGCGATGAGCCTGCGGGCCACCTCGGCGGTGTTGGCCGCGTTCGGCACGAGGAACACGTCCTCGGGGCCGACGAGGTACACGATGATGTCGTCGACCGTGCCGCCGGTCTCGGTACAGCACAGGGTGTACTGGGCCTTGCCGGGTTCGATCCGGTTCAGGTCGTTGGTCAGGCACCGGTTGACGAAGTCCGCGGCGCCCGGCCCGGTCACACGGACCTTGCCGAGGTGCGACACGTCGAAGATGCCCACGTCCTCGCGGACCGCCGTGTGCTCGGCGACCACACCGGTCTTGTACTGGATCGGCATCTCCCAGCCCCCGAACGGGGCGAAGGTGGCGTCAAGGCTCGCGTGCAGGTCGTGCAAGGGCCCTCGTAGCAGCTGCTCAGTCACGCCAGCGAACGTTACATGCCCGGTTACTTGCGGGCGTACCTCGACGTGATCGCACCGGCGACACACCCGGCGACCATCACGAAAACCACGACAGCCAGGTACTTCACCGACATGTTCATCCCGATGAGCACTGAGAAACCCAGCCCGAAACACGCCGCGCGACGCGGCCACGTGCGGTCCGAGGGCATCAGCAGGCGTGCGGCGGCGTTGGTGAACGCGTAGTAGAACAGCAGCAGGCACGCGGCGACGCCGATCGCCTGCGGCGGGTTCAGCAGGGCCGCCGCGACGGCCACCGCGGCGCCGCTGAGGATGGCGGCGGGTGCGGAGACCCCCCGCGAGCCGACGATCGCCAGCGACGGCGGGACGTCGGAGAACTCGGCCATCGCGCCGAGTGTGCGCCGGATCGAGCCGATCGCCATCAGCAGGCCGGACATCGTGGCGATCCCGGCGACACCGGCCATCAGCGGCTGCAGGGACAGCGCGTCCGCGGCGGCGAGCGCGTCCATCAGCGGCGCGGGCGACAGCGCCAGCCGCGGGCCGCCGAGCTGGTGCAGCGCGGCCCCGCTGACCGCGAGCGTGACGGCGAGGGTGCCGACCATCATCACCGGGATGGCGACGCGCAGCTGGCGGGCCGAGTACTCCTGTTCGGTCGACGACGTGACGTGCTCGAACCCGAGGAACCCGAAGAACATCAGCCCGGCGGCGGCGAGCACGCCACTGGCGTCGTCGGTCCCCGGGATGTCGGTGGGCACGGGCAGCGGCGGTGGCGGCGCGATCGCGAACGCCACGGCCACGAACATCGCCATCCCGACGATCGTGACCACCAGTACGGCGATCGTGACCCCACGGGACGGGCGGACGCCGAACGCGTCGGCGACGGCGGCGACGAGACTGACCACGATCGCGGCGACCACCGGATACTGCGGCACGACGTAGGCACCGAACGTGCCCGCGATGGCGGCGCCCGCGACGATCCGGCCGACCAGCGCGGTGCTGCCCGCCATCCGCCCCGGCAGCACACCGAGCTGGTGGCGGCTGTAGAGGTAACCACCGCCCATGCCGATGAACCGGCGTGACTGGTCAGAGGTGGAGAACGCGCTGCACAACGCGGCCAGGAACGCCAGGACGACACCGGCCAGCAGCCAGGTCCCGGCCTCTGCCGCGGCGGGCGAGAGCGCGACCAGCAGGCCGGCGCCCAGCATCGCGGACAGTCCCGGCCCGATCCCGGCGGTGCCCCTCAGCCGGTCCGACACGGCTCGCTGCACCCGGACACAGTGTCAGACCGGCCCGGTGTACCGGAACAGCCAGGCACTTGGTTCACTCGTTTTCTCCATCACCCTGGCGGGTCACAAGCCCGACAGTGGTCGTTAGCATGCGTCACTAAACCAGTTCCGACGAGGAGTAGCCCGTGACCGCCCCCAAACTAGCCCTGTCCGAGCAACCAGCCACTGACATCACCGCCGACGTCGTGGTGATCGGGACAGTGCAACAGGACAGTGAGAAGGGCGCCGGCGGCTTCACCCTCGCTCCGGGTGCCGATGCCGTTGATGCCGCCTTCGACGGCTCCCTTGTGGACATCCTGACCAGCCTCGGCGCCTCGGGCAAGGCCGAGGAGGTCGTGAAGCTGCCGACGCTCGGCAAGCTCAAGGCCGACGTGGTCTACGCGGTGGGTCTCGGCAAGGCGGACCCGACCCCCGAGCAGGTCCGCCGCGCGGCAGGCGCCGCTGCCCGCGCGCTGACGGGCGTGAAGCGCGCACACAACCTGCTGTCCCTGGTGGACCTGCAGGCAGCGATCGAGGGCACGGTCCTCGGCGCGTACACCTTCACCGAGTACAAGTCCGACGCGGGCGACGGCCCAGTCGGCCGCGTCGACTTCGCGTCGGAGAACTCGAAGGAGAACAAGGCCACACTGAAGGCCGCGACCGCGATCGCGGAAGCCGTGGCGACGGCCCGTGACCTGATCAACACCCCGCCGAACGACCTCTTCCCCGCCTCCTTCGCGGAGCGCGCGGTGAAGCTGGGCGAGGCCGCTGGTCTGACGGTGGAGGTGCTGGACGAGAAGGCGCTGCGCAAGGGCGGCTTCGGCGGCATCCTCGGCGTCGGCAGCGGCTCGTCGCGCCTGCCGCGCCTGGTCCGCCTGTCCTACAAGGGCCCGAAGGCATCGAAGAAGGTCGCTCTGGTCGGCAAGGGCATCACGTTCGACACGGGCGGTATCTCCCTCAAGCCGCCGCCCAACATGGAGGAGATGACCTCCGACATGTCCGGTGCGGCCGCGGTCGTGGCGGCGGTCGTGCTGGCGGCGAAGCTGAAGTACCCGCTCGAGGTGGTCGCGACCGTGCCGATCGCGGAGAACATGCCGTCGGGAACGTCCTACCGCCCGGGTGACGTGCTGACGATGTACGGCGGCAAGACGGTGGAGGTGCTCAACACCGACGCCGAGGGCAGGCTGATCCTGGCGGACGCGATCGTGCGCGCGGGAGAGGACAACCCGGACTATCTGATCGAGACCGCGACCCTGACCGGCGCGCAGCTGGTGGCGCTGGGCAAGCGCACCGCGGGCGTGATGGGCACTGACGACTTCCGCGACCGGGTGGCCCGCATCGGCACGGCGGTCGGCGAGGACGCGTGGGCGATGCCGCTGCCCGAGGAGCTGCGCTCCGACCTGGACTCCAGGATCGCGGACCTGGCGAACGTGACGGGCCACCGCTGGGGCGGAATGCTGGCGGCGGGCCACTTCCTGCGCGAGTTCGTGCCGGACGGCCTGGCGTGGGCACACATCGACGTGGCCGGTCCCGCGTACAACAGCGGCGGCGCGCACGGCTACACCGCACGCGGCGGCACGGGCGTCCCGGTGCGGACGATCGCGGCGGTCCTGGCCGACATCGCGGAAAACGGCTGACGACAAGAAAGCCCGCGGTAGAAGTCGAAGGCCCTCCCCACGACCGCGGGGAGGGCCTTCGACTTCTACCGTTTCTGCTGTGTCACAGGCCGAGTTCGGCCTCGAAGTTGCCTTCCTGCAGGCGGCGCTTGATGGTCGTCAGGAAACGACCGGCGTCCGCTCCGTCCACCAGGCGGTGGTCGTAGGTCAGCGACAGGTACACCATCGAGCGGATCGCGATCGAGTCCGCGCCGTTCTCGTCGGTGATCACCACGGGGCGCTTCACGACCGCACCGACACCCAGGATGCCCACCTGCGGCTGCAGGATGATCGGGGTGTCCGACAACGCGCCTGCCGTGCCGAGGTTGGTCAGCGAGAACGTCCCGCCGGCCAGCTCGTCCGGCTTGATCTTGTTCGACCGGGCGCGGGCGGCCAGGTCGGCGATCTTGTGCGCCAGGCCTGTCAGGTTCAGGTCACCCGCGTTGTGGATGACCGCGTTGAGCAGGCCCTTCGGCGTGTCGATCGCGATCCCGAGGTGCTCGGCGCCGTGGTAGGTGACCTCTTTGGCCTCCTCGTTGACCGACGCGTTCAGCTTCGGGTGCTGCTTGAGCGCCTCCACCGTCGCCTTGGCGAAGAACGGCAGGAACGTCAGCTTGACGCCCTCCCGTGCCAGGAACGAGTCCTTGGCCTGCTGGCGCAGCCGGGCGACCTTGGTGACGTCCACCTCGAACAGCTGCGTCAGCTGCGCCGAGACCTGCAGCGACTCACGGGTGCGCTGGGCGACGATCTGGCGCAGCCGCGGCAGCTTCTCGGTCTTGCCACGCAGCGCCGACGCGTCGGCCGCCGGGGCGGCGGACGGGGCCGGAGCCGAAGCGGCGGCCGGTGCCGGTGCGGGCTCCGGCTTCTTCTTGGCCTCGACCGCGGCGAGCACGTCCTGCTTGCGGATGCGACCGCCGACACCCGTACCGGTCACCCCGGACAGGTCGATGCCGTTCTCGGACGCCAGCTTGCGCACCAGCGGCGTGACGTACGGGGCGTCGCCCCGCTCGGCGTTGGCCGAGCCGTTGTTCTGCGCCGGAGCGGGCTGCGATGCCGGGGCCGGAGCAGGCGCGGGCTGGGGTGCCGGTGCCTGCGCGGCGGGCTCGGGCTTCGGTTCCGGCTTGGGCTCGGGCTTCGGCTCGGGTTTGGGTTCCGGCTTCGGGGCCTGCTGGGCCGGTGCGGCGTCCGCCGAGCCGATCACGGCCAGCTGGCCGCCGACCTCGACGGTGTCGTCCTCGCCCGCCGTGATCTCCAGCAGCGTCCCGGCGACCGGGGACGGGATCTCGGTGTCCACCTTGTCGGTGGAGACCTCCAGCAGCGGTTCGTCGACCGCGACCGAGTCACCGACCTGCTTGAGCCACCGGGTCACGGTGCCTTCGGTGACGCTCTCGCCGAGCTCCGGCATGGTCACCGGGGTCCCGGACGCGGCACCGCCGCCACCACCACCGGACGAGGCCTGCGGGGCAGGTTCCGGCTCGGGCTCGGGTTCCGGCTCGGGCTCGGGTTCCGGCGAGGGCTCCGGCTGTTCGGCCGGTGCTTCCTCCTGCTGCTGCGGCGCCGAGTCACCACCGGAGTCGGCACCGGAGGAACCGGCGCCGCTGCCGTCGCCGATCACCGCGAGTTCCGCGCCGATCTCGACGGTCTCGTCCTCCTGGGCGACGATGCGCTCGAGCACACCGGCCGCGGGCGACGGGATCTCGGTGTCGACCTTGTCGGTGGAGACTTCGAGCAAGGGCTCGTCGACCTCGACGGTGTCGCCCACCTGCTTCAGCCACCGGGTGACCGTGCCCTCGGTGACACTCTCACCAAGGGCCGGCATCTGGACGGAGAAGGCCATTGTTTCGCTTACTCCTCGTGCGTTTGAGCTTGGCTGACCTCGAGCCCGTGCGTCAGCCGTGCACGTGCAGGGGCTTGCCGGCAAGGGCGAGGAAGGCCTCGCCAATGGCTTCGGTCTGCGTTGGGTGTGCGTGGATCAGCGGGGCGACGTCTTCGGGATACGCCTCCCAGCCGTAGATCAGCTGTGCCTCGCCGATGAGTTCCCCGACTCGCTCACCGACCAGGGTCATGCCGACCACGGGGCCGTCAGGTGCCTTGATCACCTTCACGCCCCCTGACGTCTTCAGGATCTTGCTCTTGCCGTTGCCGGCCAGGTCGTAGACCAGGGTCTCGGCGGAGCCGTACTTCTCCTTGGCCGCGGCCTCGGTCAGGCCGACCGACGCCACCTCCGGCCTGCAGTACGTCACGCGCGGGATCCCGGCCTCGTCGATCACCTTCGGGTTCTGCCCGGCGATCTGCTCGGCGACGAAGATGCCCTGCTGGAAGCCGCGGTGCGCGAGCTGCAGGCCGGGCACGATGTCGCCGACGGCGTACACGTTCGGCAGGTTGGTGCGCAGGCGCTCGTCGGTGAGCACGAAACCGCGGTCCATCGTGACCCCGGCGTCCTCGTAGCCCATCGCCGCGGTGTTCGGGCCGCGGCCGACGGCCACCAGCAGCAGGTCCGCCTCGAACTGCTCACCGGACTCCAGCGACACGGTCACCGCGTCGTCGGTCTGGGTCGCGCCGGTGAACCGCACGCCGGTCTTGAACTTGATGCCGCGCTTGCGGAACGCGCGCTCGAGCTGCTTGGAGGCGTACTCGTCCTCCAGCGGGACCAGCCGGGGCAGTGCCTCGACGATGGTGACCTCGGCGCCGAAGGACTTCCACACGCTGGCGAACTCGACGCCGATCACGCCGCCGCCGAGCACGACGACCCGCTCGGGCACGTGGTCGAGGTTCAGCGCCTGGTCGGACGTGATGATCCGGCCGCCGATGTCGAGGCCGGGCAGGGTCTTGGCGTACGACCCGCTGGCCAGCACGACGTTCTTGCCGGTGTAGCGGGTGCCGTCGACGTCGACCGCGTTGGGTGCGACGAACGTGCCCGTGCCCTCGACCATCCGGACCTTGTTCAGCTTCGCCAGGCCCTGCAGGCCCTTGTAAAGCTGGGAGATCACTCCGTCCTTGTACGAGTTCACGCCATGGATATCGATGCCTTCGAGCGAGCTCTTGACCCCGAACTGGTCACCTTCACGCACGTTGTCGGCGATCTCGGCGGCGTGCAGCAGGGCCTTGGTCGGGATACAACCGCGGTGCAGGCACGTTCCGCCGAGTTTGTCCTTCTCCACCACGATCACGGACAGGCCGAGCTCGGCGGCGCGAAAAGCGCAGGCATAACCGCCCGACCCGCCACCCAAGATCACCAGGTCAGCGGAGGTGTCACTCACAAGGTCTCCTCGACAGCTTCGTCTCTTTCGGACCACGCCGGTAGGCGAGCAGGTCCGACCACACGCCATCTTGTCACTTCATCGGGCAAGCTTGCGAACTGGCCAGGTGTGTCGGAGGGGCGCACAGGTACGTCTCAGGTCACCGGAGCAGAATGTCCGATAACGGACAGCAAGGGAGGTCGGCCAGGTGGGGATATTCGACAAACTGCGCCGCAAGCCGAAGCCGGGCGTGACACGGACCGCCACCTCGAAGGACACCGATCACCTGGTCGCCTGGACCCAGTCGAGGCGGGGTGTCGAGGCCTACGTCGAGCCGCGGACCAATGTGACACACACGACTGTGGTCCTCATCGCCTCCGATGGCGAGTGGACCCGCAGGCGCATCGAGAACGAGGACGCCGCGCGCAGCTTCGGCAAGAAGCAGGGCATCCCGGTCTACGACGCGGCCATCGTCGGCTACCCGAAGCGCATGCGCGACTACACCCGCAGGAAGGCCGAGGAGGAGAAGCGCCGCAACTCGTCCTGAGTCATGACTGGAAGGGTCACGCCTTGAGGGCGAAGGTGACCCCGGGCGTGGCGGGGCCTTGTTCCGGGCGCGGCAGCCAGTGGTCGGCCACGGGCAGCGTGCCGTCCAGCGCCGCCAGCACGGCGTCCCGGGCCAGGGGCAGTACCTCGGCGACAGTGACATCACGGCCGAGCTCCCAGCTCAGCGACGTCACACCGGCGTCGCGGATGCCGCACGGCACGATCCGGTCGAACGCGGCCAGGTCGGCGTTGCAGTTGATCTCGAAGCCGTGCATGGTCACGCCGCGCTGCACGCGGATGCCGATCGCGGCGATCTTGCGCTCGGGCCCGCGGGAGTCGGCGGCCAGCCAGACGCCGCTGCGGCCCTCCACCCGTCCGGTCCGCAGGCCGAGCCGGGCGCACACGGCGATCAGCGCCTCCTCGACCCGCCGGACGTACTGGACCACGTCGATCGGGTCGGCGAGGTGCACGATCGGGTAGCCGACCAGCTGTCCCGGGCCGTGCCAGGTGATCTTGCCGCCGCGGTCGACGTCGAGTACCGGCGTGCCGTCGGTGGGGCGCTCGTCGGGCTGGGTGCGCTTGCCCGCGGTGTAGACCGAGGGGTGTTCGAGCAGCAGCAGCGTGTCGGGCGCGGTGCCCGCGGCGCGGGCCTCGGCGAGCTCGCGCTGCAGATCCCACGCGGCGAGGTAGTCGACGGTGCCGATCTCACGCGTGTCCACGGGTCGCGTGGTGGCACGGCAGGATGTCTCGATCACGATGAAACCCTACGCTCCCGGAGCGGGAGCAGATGCAACGCGGCGGCGACGAGCAGCCCGATTCCGGTCACCCCGAGCGTGCCGCCGAGCACGTCGGTGACCCAGTGCACATCCAGCAGCACCCGGCACGCGGCGGAGATCACGACCAGCGTGACGCCGACGGCGATCACCTTGCGCAGCAGGCGGCGTGCCAGCCAGCCGCACAGCACGATCCCGGTGAACGCGGCGCTGGCGACCGAGACCACGTGCCCGCTGGGGTAGCTGAAGTCCACATAGTCCCGTGGCCGGTCGCGTTCGTAGACGCCCTTGAACAACGACACCGCGCGACACGCGGCCAGCAACACCATGCACCGCAACAGGACGCTGAGGGTGTACGCGTCCCGGCGCGCCCGGATCGCCAGCAGCACGAGAACGAAGAAGAACACGATCGGCAGGACGGGCCCGAGGATGTCGGACACCACCCAGACGACGTCACCGGCCGGGGTCAGCCAGAACCCGCCGAGCACGTCCGACACGGCCAGGTCGAGCGGCCATGCCGAGTCGTGTACCCAGTACCCGAGCACCAGGAAGACCGTGAGCAGCGCGAAACCCCATGCGCAGGCTCGGATCAACGTTTGGCCACCGACCCGAGCGCTTCGTCCACAGTGCTGTACGTGAACGTGAAGCCGTTGTCCTGCAGTGCCTTGGGGATGACGTGCTGACTGGCCAGCGCGCCTTCGTCGGCCAGTTCGCCCAGTGCCAGCCGGAGCGCGAACTTCGGCGCGACCCACGGTGCGGGCCTGCCCAGCGCACGGCTGAGCGCGCGGGTGAACTCGGCGTTGGTGACCGGGTTGGGCGAGGTCATGTTCACCGGTCCGCGCACCGACTCGGTGCCGAGGATGTGCAGGATCGCGTTGATGTGGTCGGCCTGGTGGATCCACGGCATGTACTGGCGGCCGTCGCCGAGCCGCCCGCCGAGCATGAACGAGAACAGCAGCCGGAGCGGGCCGAGCAGTCCGCCTTGCTTGCTGAGCACGAGCCCGGTCCGCAGGATCGCCACGCGCACGCCGCCGTCCGCCGCCGCCTGGGTGGCACCTTCCCACTGGATGCACATCTGGGACAGGAAACCGTCGCCGGGCGGGGTGGTCTCGTCCACGACGCGGCCGCCCGTGTCGCCGTAGTAGCCGACAGCGGAAGCGTTGACCAACAAGGGGATCCCGCGTTCGGCGATCTCGGCGGCGAGCACCTCGGTCGGTTCGACACGGCTGTCGACGAGTACCTGTTTGCGGGCGTTGCTCAGCCGGGTCAGCGTGATCGGCGCGCCGCAGAGGTTGACGACCGCGTCGGCGCCGTCCAGCGCCCCGTCGTCGATCCGGCCGGACGGCGGGTCCCATGACCGCTCGTCCGGCGCCGACGCCGTGCGCCGGACCAACCGGAGTACGTCGTGCCCTTCGCGTCGTAGCGTCGAAACAAGCTCGGTCCCGATCATGCCGGACGACCCGGCCACGACGACGCGCATGAACCGATCCTAATGGGCAGTCAGAGTTGGGGCGCGACCTCGGCGGCGATCAGGTCCAGGTGGTCGAGGTCGTTCAGGTCGAGGATCTGCAGGTAGATCCGGCTGATCCCGGTCTGCTCGCGCCACTGGCCGATCCGGTCGACGACCTCGGCCGGGGTGCCGGCCAGTCCCTTGCTCCTGAGCTCGTCGACGTCCCGGCCCAGCACGGCCGCCCGCCGCGCGACCTGGGCGTCGTCCCAGCCGACGCAGACGACCTGCGCGATCGAGCGGATCATGCCCGCCGGGTCGCGGCCGATCGCCCGGCACGCCTCGTCCACCCGCTCGTACTGCGCGGCGGCCACGTCCGGGCTGGTGAACGGCAGGTTGAACTCGTCGGCGAACCGGGCGGCCAGCGCGGGCGTGCGTTTGGCCCCGCGGCCGCCGATGATCACCGGCGGACGCGGGCGCTGTGCCGGTTTCGGCAGCGCGGGCGAGTCCGTGACCTGGTAGTGCTTGCCCGCGAAGGAGAACTTCTCGTGCAGCGGGGTGGTCCACAGCCCGGTGATCACCGCGAGCTGCTCGGAGTAGATGTCGAACCGGTCACCCAGCGCGGGGAACGGGATGCCGTACGCGGTGTGTTCGTCGGCGAACCAGCCGCTGCCGATGCCGAACTCCACCCGCCCGCCGGACATCTGGTCGACCTGGGCGACGGTGATCGCCAGCGGGCCGGGCAGCCGGAAGGTCGCCGCGCTCATCAGGGTGCCCAGCCGGACGCGGCTGGTCTGCACGGCCAGCCCGGCCAGCGTGGCCCACGCGTCGGTCGGGCCGGGCAGCCCGTCGACCGTGCCCATTCTGAGGTAGTGGTCGGACCGGAAGAACCCGTCGTAGCCCGCGTCCTCGGCGGCGCGCGCGACCTTGAGCAGGTGGCCGTAGTGCGCGCCCTGCTGCGGCTCGGTGAAGATCCTCAGTTCCACGGAATCCAACGTAACTCAGCGGTCGCGTCTGATCCCATCGATCATGTGGATCAGGACGGTGAACACCTCGGTGCTGGCCTTCTTCGGGTCGGCCGCCTCGGCGATGATCTGCGCGCCGGCCGCCAGTGAGGCGAACATCATCCGCGCGGTCATCTCGACGGGGAGGTCGCCGATCTCGCCTTCCTCGATCAGCTGCTCCAGCACCCGGCGCACGATGCCGTAGCTGTGGTGTTCCTCGGACTCACGCCAGCGCTCGAAGCCCATCACGACCGGTGCCTCGCGGATGACCAGCCGCTGGTAGGTCGGGTTCAGGCAGACCTTGATGAACTCCTGCACGCCGTCGAGCGCGCGTTCCCACGGCGCCTCGGCGCCGTCGATCGCCTTGTTCAGCTGGACGGTCGCCCGGGTGGACACCTTGTCGAAAGCGGCCTCGAACAGCGCCTGCTTGCCACTGAAGTGGTGATAAAGCGCACCTTTGGTGACGCGGGCGCGCTTGACGATGGCGTCGAGTGACGTGGCCGCGTAACCGTTCTTGGTGAACAGGTCGATAGCGGAGTCGACCAAGGCGTCCTTGGTCGACTCCGAGTAGTCCGTTCGACGCGACCGCATTATCGACATCCTCGCAACAGTACGACATACCGATGGTACGTACTCGTGGTATGTTGACCGTGTCGGCACATACCGATGGTATGCCGCAAACCGGCGGTATGACCCAGGTCACGAGCTCAAGGAGGGGACTCGGGACCGGACGACCAGGTGTGCCGCGGGCCTGACAAGGCTGGAGGGAACAGACATGAGCTGGAACGACTACTACGAGCGACGCAACACGATCGACTCGGTACTGGTCCGGGCGGGCAGGAATCCGGGTGGACCACTGCCGGAGACCCCGGCGTTCGCCGACCCGGCGCAACTGCTGCTCGCATTGCACTACCGGTGGATGCTGAAGCTCACCGGCAGGCTGGGGACCGTCCTGTCCGAGGCGGAGAACGACCCGTCGGTCGACATGGTCGACGCGATCTCGGACGCGTGGCGCCAGACGGTCGCCGACAATCCGACGCTGCACGCGGTCCTCGAGGCACACGCCGAGCGCTACGAGCAACTGCGGCCACAACTGCGGATCGAACAGCGCACGCTCGCGCTGGCCGCCGGGCTGGCCGAGGCGCACGAGCCCACCGACGAGATCACCCGCGTGGGAGCGGCGTTCCGCACATTGCTCCAGACGGCCGCCGAGCAGCCGTCCCGACGTGGCAACGTAGTGGAACAACTCCTTCGCAGGCTCGTGGCCAGCGCCTGACACGGCTTATATTCGCCGGATGGCGCACTGGTCCGAGGCCGACATCCCCGATCAGACCGGCCGCACCGCACTGGTCACCGGCGCCAACTCCGGGCTGGGCCTGCGCAGCGCGAAGGTCCTCGCGGGGATGGGGGCTCGGGTTCTCGTCGCGGTCCGCGACCCGGAACGCGGCCGCAGGGCCGTCGCCGAGGTCGGGAGCAACGCCGAACTGCTCGAACTGGACCTGGCCGACCTGGCCTCGGTCCGCAAGGCCGCGACCGAGGTGCGGGAACGCACCGGCGACAAGCTCGACATCCTGATGAACAACGCGGGCGTGATGGGGACCCCGTTCACCAGGACAGTCGACGGCTTCGAGTTGCAGTTCGGCGTGAACCACCTGGGGCACGCCGCGTTGACGTGGCTGCTGTTACCCGCGGTCAAGGACGGCCGCGTGGTCACGGTGACCAGCATGACGTCCGGAGGTCCGGGCCTCGACCTCGACGACCCGAACTTCGAGCGGCGCCGCTACTCGATCACCGCGGCCTACAGCCAGTCCAAACTGGCGAACCTGATCTTCATGGTCGAACTGGCCCGTCGCGCCGAAGCGGCGGGCCTGAACCTGGTCAGCGCGGCCGCTCACCCGGGGCAGGCCGCCACGAACCTGGTCGGCAACTCGGCACGGATGCGCGACAGCAGTCTGCCGGAGCGAATCATGGGCGGGATACTGGACTGGGGCATGCGACACGTCCTGCAGTCGGTCGAAGTCGGTGCCCTGCCTCAGTTGTACGCGGCGACCGCACCGGACGTGCGCAACGGCGACTTCCTCGCCCCGAGGTGGGCGATGCAGCTGTTCGGCCCGCCGGTGAAGGTGCGGCCCAGAGCCGCCGCCGTGAACGAAACGCTCGGACGACGACTCTGGGACGTGACTGCCGAACTGACCGGCATCACACCGGATTTCTAGTCGCACTCCAGTAGACAGCGTTCGCCACCTGGGCGTAGAGCCCCTTGGGGTGTGCGCGGAACAACGGCTCGGTGCCGAACATGACCACACGGGCGCCGCGCTCGTCGGCGCCGGAGACGACCACGGCCTGACCGCCCGCCGCGTCCGGCCCACCGGTTCCGTCCGCGTTGGCCCGCCAATGCCCTGCCGCCAACGGATTGCCGGTGGCGTAGCGCTGTTCCACGGTCACACCCGTGCCGAGTCCGGCGAACCACTGCGGCGAGTACACAAAGGACTGTGCCAGCGCGTCACCGCCGATCGGGCCGGTTCCGTTGACCACGTTGACGATCCCGTTCGCGTCACCGCGACCCGCGACCGCCGTGACCTCCAACAGCTTCGCGTCGGCGTTGAACTTCGAGCCCGTCGCACCACGGGTGACCACGCCGCCGCGTGCGGCGAACGCGTCGACCGCGGCTTTGGCAGCCGGGTTGAGCTGGTCGTAGCGCAGCCCCGACGAGACAACGAGAACGTCCACCCTGGACAGGTCGAAGCCGTCGTTGAGCGTGGCCGTCGACACCGGCCGGACCTCGAAGCCCATGTCCCGCAACGCGAACAGCTCGTCATTGCCGACCGCGGCCGCCAGGGTCGGCCGCCGCAGCACAACACCGGCGTCACCAGCAGCGGCCAAGCCGAAGCGCACGCCGTACCGGTCGGCCACCTGCAACGCCGCCACCCGCGCGGAAGCCGGGACGATCACCGAACCGTTGGCCCTGCGCCGCAGTTCGATGCCACGGCCAAGAAGGTCGTTGACCGCCGAGGCGTCCTTTCCGTCCCGCACGGTGATCGCCAGGTCCTGCCCCGGGCCCGCGTCCACGCCGCCGGTCGGGGACGCGGCGACCACGGCCTTGCTCGGCACACGCAGGTCCCCGCCCTGGATGATGTCCACGGACGCGCCCCACAGCAGCCGGTGGCTCCAGCCGGAGATGTCGTACATCACCTCGGCATTGGCCGAAACGTCCCGGCCCTGCTCCAGCAACACGTTGGCCAGCGCCCGCTTCGGCTGGTGCATGTCCACGATGTACGACCCGGCCGGATAGGTGCGGCCCGCCAGCGAGAACGGCCGCTCCGCCTGGCGCACCCGCACATCGTGCGCGACGAGCTGATCCACCAGACGAGCAGCCGCCGCACCGGAACGCTGTGTCGAACCAGGCTGGGTCGATCCGGCCGGAAGAACGTAGGCACGCGGGAACTTGGTGGTGAACCGGTCCTCCGGCCCGAACCCGGGGACGAACCCGTCCGGAACGAAGCGCTGCGCCTCACCGGCCGCGCCGCGCCGGAAGATCTCGATCTGGTTGGCGATCAGCGTGGAACGGTTGTCCCGCACGTACGCGAGGCTGGCCTTCATGCTCGCCTCGGACACGTCGGTGTTGATCGCCGAACGGCGGCGCAGCTCGGTCTCCGGCAGGTTGTAGGCGTCGTTGTTGACCCGCTGCGGGATCTCGATGGTGTACGAGATCGCGCCGTGGAACATCGAGTACTGGGCGGTGTAGATCGGCGCCCAACCGTCCCATTCGCCGGATGGGTAGTCGCGGAACGGGATCTGCGTGTTCTGCGCCTCGGGGTGGCCCAGCGCCTTGACGGCTTTCTCGATGTTCAACCCGTTGGCGTAGCCGTGCTTGATGAACAGGTCGAAGTCGTAGTTCTGGCCGTGCGGCGGGCCGGTCGGCTCGATCAGCGTGCCGTCGACGTAGCCGTGTTCGTCGAGCATCAGCACCGGCTGGACCGTCTTGACGATGTCCCGCATCGCGATGCCCTCCGGCTGCGTGGAGGTCACGAAGTCGCGGTTGAGGTCGAAGCCGTTGGCGTTGGCACGGGTGCCGAGGTTGCGGCCGTCCGGGTTGGCCGTGACGTTGAAGTAGATCCGGCTGTGCGACAGCAGGTCCAGTGCCGTGCGGTCGCGGGTGGTGGCCAGGTACTCGATCTGCCGCAGCGCCGCGTCGGTGCCTTCCCACTCGTTGCCGTGGATGTTGTTGTTGATCCAGACCGGCGTCTTGTACGCACGGGCCAGGTGCCGGTCGCGCGCGGCGACAGCGGGGTCGTTCTCGATCTGGTCGCGCCAGCGTTCCTGCTGGCGCGTCTCCGAAGGGCGTTCCGGCGCGGTCAGCGTGACCAGGTACAGGTCACGGCCGAGGCCGGACTGGCCGACGACCTCGACCGAGATCCGGTTGCTGCGGCCCTGCAGCGCGTTGAGCCGTGGCGCGATCGCGTGGTACGGCGTCACCCCGAGTTTGATGGACTTGTCAGCGGAATCCTCGGGATAGACCCGCAGCTGTGTGGTGCGCGGGTAGCCCTCCCGCGACCCGAGCTTGTTCTCGGCCAACGCGGAACGGTTCGCGATCGACGGCGGGTCCACCGCCGCGACCTCGTTGCGCTCCGGGCCGTTGCCCGGCTCCTCCCCCTTCGGCGACCCTGAACGTGTCGGGGCCGCGAGCGCGGACGGAGCGAGTGTGACAACCATGAGCAGGGACAACGCCGAAGCGGCGACAGCTGTGACTACCGGTCTGCGAACCGGACGTTTCCGCACGAAAAGCACCTCCCAGTGGACTGGGGTAGTCAGTCAACTGGGAGGTGCGTGTGTCAACCCTCGTCAGAAGGAATTACCGCGCGTCCTCAGAACGGGAACTGCCGTTGGTGCAACTCCCTGATCAACTCGGCTCGCTCGCCGGACGCGTCGGCCAGCGTCTGGGCGGCGGGCCCGCAGTGCACGTCACGGGCCGGGAGCTTGCCGTTGACCAGGAACTCCGTGCCGATGGCGTCGACACACGGGTTCCCCGCGATGAGGTACGTGCCATGGCCGCTCTCGTCGGCGGTCACCAGCTTCGCGCGGTCGCCCATCGCGGCCCGCATGTTCCGGGCGCCGAGCAGTGGCGTGGCCGGGTCACGCAGGTTCTGCGTCAGCAGCACGTTGCTCGGGCCACGGTCGGTGATCCGGACAACCGGCTCGATCGGCTTGGTCGGCCAGAACGCGCACGGCCACACGTTCGACGGCATGCCGTGGGTAACCGGGTACTTGTGCTTGTCGCGCAGCACCTGGGCCTGATGCAGCGGGAGGTTGCGTGGCCAGGAGGCGTCACCGCACACGACGCCCCACAGGGTGGCCACGGTCTCCTGGCTGGCCCCTGGAGCGTTCGGGACCCCGCTGGGGTCGCCACGCAGGAGCTGTTGCCACGTTTTGGCCAGCTGCGGGTACTCGGACGGGCCGTAGAGGGAACCGCGAGTCAGTCCGCGCAGCGCGTTGCCGGTCACGTGCTCGAGGGGCTGGGCATCCAGCTTGGCAGTCAGCGCGAGGTACGTGTCCCGGACCGCCTTGGGTGTCGCGCCGAGACCGTAGGTGGGCTGCCGTTCTGCGGCCCACTTGGCGAAGTCCTCGAAGACCTCCTCGGTGGACGCACCCCAGTTCTGCCAGACCCCCCGCCAGATCCCGCGCGGGTCGACCACGCTGTCCAGCACGATCCGGTCCGACTGGGCCGGGAACATCGTCGTGTACACCGCGCCGAGGTACGACCCGTACGAGATGCCGAAGTACGAGATCTTCTGCTCGCCGAGCGCCTCCCGGATCCGGTCCATGTCCCGCGCGGTGTTCGCCGTGGTCACGTAAGGCAGTCGCTCGCCCGAGTTCTCGAAACACTGCTTCGCCACCTGGCGTGCGTACTCCACCGACGGCCGGATGTCGCCGTTCGGCGCGGGGTACGGGATCACCTTGCTGCCGTCGATCTGCTGCGGGGTCAACGCGCACGTGTTCGGGGTGCTGCGGCCGGTGCCGCGCGGGTCGAACCCAATCAGGTCGTACGCGTCGGTGACGCTCTTGGGCGCCATCTGTCCGATGATGTGCGGCAGGCTGAGCCCGGGGCCGCCGGGACCGCCCGGGTTGAGCAGCAGCACGCCCCGCCGGGCGGCCGGAGTGGTGGATTTCCTGCGGGACACCGCGATGTCGATCTTCGTCCCGGTGGGCTTGCGGTAGTCCAACGGGACACTGAGCGTGGTGCACTCCAACGGAACGCTCTCACACGGCTGCCACACCGGCTGTTGTGCCGCACTGGCGGCCGTTGCCGGTATGACCAGTGTTGCTGTGACTGTTCCCGCGACCAACGCGCTCAGCACGAGCGATCTCATCCGCTTTCCTCCCTGAAGTCGTCTGGTCAGAAGAAGATCCTCGATCGGTACAGGCCGGTCTCCACCTCCTTGCGCGTGTCCTGGGCACCACACTGCACGTCCGTTGCCGGAAAAGTGCCGCGCACGAGGAAATCCGTGCCGATCCGGTCCACGCAGGCGTTGCCCGCCGCCAGGTACGAGCCGTGACCACCCCGGTCCACCGTCACCAGCCGCGCCCGGTTGCCCAGCGCGGCCCGCATCGCGCGGGCGCCGGACACCGGAGTCGCCGGGTCGCGCAGGTTCTGCGTGAGCAGCACGTTGCCGGGGCCGCGGTCGGTGATCCGCACCATCGGCTCAGTCGGCGTGGTCGGCCAGAACGCGCACGGCATCACGTTGGCGGGCATTCCGTTGCTGATCGGGTACTTCCGGCGATTGGCGAGCACATCCCACTGGTACCGCGGCACATCGCGAGAAGCAGGCGCGTCGTTGCAGGCGATGCCCCAGAGTGTGGCGGCCTCGCCCTGGCCGATGGTCAGCGGGCCGACCGGCCCGGTCTCGCCGCGCAGCACCGCCTGCCACAGCTTGGCCTGCTCGGGGAAGTACTCGTCGCTGATCAGCCCGATCCGGTTGCGGATCCGGAACCCGTTGCCGGTCAACGCCCCCGCCGGTT
Organism: Kibdelosporangium sp. MJ126-NF4; assembly: GCF_000826545.1. The sequence goes on from NZ_CDME01000011.1 coordinate 90,697, forward strand.
TCGCGTCGAGCTTGGCGGCCAGCGCGAAGTACGTGTCCCGCACGGCTTTCGGTGTCGCGCCGAGACCGTACTCCGAGTTCCGGTCCGCGGCCCACGCGGCGAAGTCCCCGAAGCGTTCCTCGATCGCCGGGCCCCAGTTGCGCCACGCCCCCTGCCACAGGTCACGCGGATCGAGCACGCTGTCCAGCACGATCCGGTCCGACCGGGCCGGGAACATGGTCGTGTACACGGCACCGAGGTACGACCCGTACGACGACCCGAAGTACGAGATCTTCCGCTCCCCCAGCGCGATCCGGACCCGGTCCATGTCACGCGCGGTGTTCGCGGTCGTCACGTGCGGCAGCCGGTCGCCGGAATGTTCGAAACACTGCCTGGCGACTTGGCGCGCGTAGTCCACCGACGCGCGGATGTTCCCGTCCGCCGCCGGGTACGGCACGACCTTGGCGAGGTCCGCCTGGTCGGGCGTCAGCGCGCACGTGTTGGGTGTGCTGCGCCCGGTGCCGCGCGGGTCGAGCCCGATCAGGTCGTACGCGTCGGCCACCGGCTGTGACGCCTCGGCCATCTGCAGTGGCATGTCCAGGCCCGCGTTGCCCGGCCCGCCGGGGTTGAGCAGCAACACCCCGCGCCTGGCCGTGGGATTGCCGGACTTCCTGCGGGACACCGCGATGTCGATCTTCGTCCCGGCCGGCTCGCGGTAGTCCAGCGGGACCTTGACTTCTGTGCACTCCAGTGGCAGGTCCGGACACGGTGTCCAGGTCAGCTGGGTCCGATCCGGCTGGGCCGCGGCGGCGGGCGCCGCCGCGAGACCGAGAGCCAAGGACACCACGACAACCAGTCGCATTCGTTTCCCCCCGGGGACGATCGCCGGAAAACCGGCCGTGACCTGCCTGACGTTATGGATCACGCGAATGCCCGCGCATCGGCCTGCCGGACCACCCGGGCCCCTAGGGGTCCGCGTGACCCCGGACACGTCCGGACAAGGCGTAACCTTTGCTCCGTGACTGTGGCGCCGGAGGGACGGAAGCTGCTGCGTGTTGAGGTCCGCAACAGCCAGACCCCGATCGAGAAGAAGCCGCCGTGGATCAAGACCAAGGCGCGGATGGGCCCGGAGTACACCGCGCTCAAAGCCCTGGTCCGGCGGGAGGGCCTGCACACGGTGTGCGAGGAGGCGGGTTGTCCCAACATCTACGAGTGCTGGGAGGACCGCGAGGCCACGTTCCTCATCGGCGGTGACCAGTGCACGCGCCGCTGCGACTTCTGCCAGATCGACACCGGCAAACCGGCGGCGCTGGACCGCGAGGAACCGCGCAAGGTCGCCGAATCGGTTCAGGCGATGGGACTGCGGTACTCGACCGTCACCGGCGTCGCCCGTGACGACCTGGCGGACGGCGGCGCCTGGCTGTACGCCGAGACGGTCCGCCAGATCCACAAGCTCAACCCCGGCACCGGTGTCGAGCTGCTGATCCCGGACTTCAACGCGGACCCCGACCAACTGGCCGAGGTGTTCGGTTCACAGCCGGAGGTGCTGGCGCACAACCTGGAGACCGTGCCGCGCATCTTCAAGCGGATCCGGCCGGGTTTCCGCTACGAGCGCTCCCTCGAAGTGATCACCAAGGCCCGCGAGTTCGGCCTGGTCACCAAGTCGAACCTGATCCTCGGCATGGGCGAGACGCCGGAAGAGGTCACCGAGGCGCTGCGCGACCTGCACGAGGCAGGCACGGACATCGTGACCATCACCCAGTACCTGCGCCCCTCACCCCGGCACCACCCGATCGACCGGTGGGTCAAGCCCGAGGAGTTCGTGCAGCACAAAGAGGCAGCCGAAGAGATCGGGTTCGCGGGCGTGATGGCCGGTCCGCTGGTGCGCTCCTCCTACCGCGCCGGACGGCTGTACGCCCAGGCCATGGCCCATCGCGGCGAGACCGTGCCGGAGAACCTCGCGCACCTGGCCGAGCAGGGCCCGGCCAGCCAGGAGATCGGTTCGCTGCTTTCCCGGTAGGCTGGTCGCCATCAACCGGGGGACGTCTCGTGGAACCGTCACGCTTGCCTATACGTCTCTCATGGGCATAACCGCCCGTACATCGAAAGAGGGACGAATCCAGTGGCTTTGGTAGGCGACGTTCTCAACTGGCTGGCGGCGCTGCCGCAACCCGCGCTGGTCGGCGCGACCGGTGGGCTGATCCTGCTGGAGTGCACCATCGGCCTGGGGTTCATCGCCCCGGGTGAGGCCGGTCTGCTGATCGCGTCGACCACGGTGTCGGCCGGTCCGGAGGGGTTCTCGCTGGCCCGGTTCCTCGTGCTGTGGGTCGTGGTCACGGTGGCGGCCGCCTGCGGTGACTCGATCGGCTACGTGATCGGCCGCCGGTTCGGCCCGTCGCTGCGCGAGACCAAGCTGATCAAGAAGTACGGCGCGGAAGGCTGGGACAAGACCACCGGCATCCTGCGCAAACGCGGCGCGTGGGCGGTGTTCTTCGGCCGCTGGCTGCCGGTGGTGCGCACGCTGATGCCCGCCGCGGCCGGTACCGCCGGTCTGCCGTACCGCAAGTTCCTGCCCGCGGCGATGCTGGGCGCGGCCTCGTGGTCGCTGGCGCACATCTCGATCGGCGCGTCGCTGGGCGCGGCGGCCAAACAGCTGGAGCACTACCTCAGCACCGGTGGCCTGATCGTGGTGGCGGCCCTCGTGCTCGTGGGCTTTGTCGTGTTCACGGTCCGCAAGCGCAAGAAGACCAAGGCCAAGGCGGCGCTCGCGGCGAACGAGACCGCCAAGACCGACGAGGTCGCGGCAGCCGAGTCGGCCTGATCCTTCCTACGAGGTGACCGTGATCGGTCCCGCGGTCACCCCGTCCAACGTGCGCACGTACCCGGCCCCGAACGCGGTGGCCGGGGTGTGCGAGCCGGGCTCGACCGTCCCGATCTCGGTCGCGATCCGGACGACGGCGTCCGCGGTGATGTCGTAGGAGTTCGGCGTGACCAGGGTGCCGGTCGCGGTGCGGCCGGACTGGTCACGGGCCTCGCCCCAGAACTCCGCCCGGCTACCTGCCCGCCGCTTCTCCCCCGGCCCGGCGATCAGACCGACCAGTTTCTTGCCGACCCGCTGGGCCACTCCGGTCCGCATCAGCGGCGCCGTCAGCTGCTGGGCCCGGCTGACCACTCCGGCGGGCAGGCCGACAGCCATGTAGTTGGTGATGTTCGGGATCCCGGTGGACCGGTACGCGGTGGCGACGTCACCCCATGGCAGGGAGACCACGCTCCGCGTGCCCGACGGGAACGCGGCGTTGGCCGTGGACTGTCCGACCGGGACGGTCACCAGCTTGCCGTCGACCCGGACGCGCCCGCCGGTGCCCATGCCCTCGACCGTGGTCTTCAGCGTGCCGGGGCTGAACCCGCCGCCCGCGATGAACGCCAGCTTCAACGACGTGGCCCCCGGCAGCGCCTCGGCCAGCGACAACGCCAGGCAGTCGCTGGGCACGACGTCGAAGCCGGAGCCGGGCAGCAGCACGACACCGGCCGCGGCGGCCTCGTCCGAGCGGGCGAAGATCTCCTCGAAGACGTCGATCTCGCCGGTGACGTCCAGGTAGTGCGTCCTGGTCGCCAGGCAGGCGTCCACCATCGGCCGCGAGGTCGCGGAGAACGGCCCGGCGCAGTGCGCGACCGCGTCGATCCCGTCGAGCCCGTCCGCTGCCTGCTCCAGCCCGAAGATCCGGTGCTCCAGGCCCAGCTCGGCGGCCAGCTGCCGGATATCGGGACTGCGCCCGGCCAGCACGGGCCGTTCTCCGCGCGCGACCGCGAGGCGCGTGACGAGCTTGCCGGTATAGCCGTTCGCGCCGTACACCATCCACGTCATGCCCGGATGTTACCGCCGAGTAGTAGTGTCCGCAGATAGGTTGGAAACATGGGAATTCGCCGGATCTCCGCAGACCAGACCGACCTTCGCACGATCGAGTACGCCTTCTCCCACTCACCGCTGCCCGCGGACGGCCGCGCGAAGTGGCAGGAGGCCATGTCGTACAACTCCGACAGCGTCGTACTGATCAGCGAGGAGAACGGCGTCTCGGTCGCCGAAGCCTCCGCAGTCCCCCTGCGGCAGAACATCCGCGGCTCGGTGTACCCGATGGCGGGCATCGCGGGCGTGGCCGCGCAGCCCCAGGTCCGCCGCCGCGGCTACGTCCGGGAGCTGCTGACGGAACTACTGGGCCAGATGCGCGACGAAGGCCACGCCGTCAGCGTGCTCTACCCGTTCCGCGCGTCCTTCTACGCCAAGTTCGGCTACGTCGGCCTGCCGAAACCCCGCTGGGCCAGGTTCGACCCGAGCGGACTGAGCGACCTGCGCGCACTGGAACTGGACGGCGAGACCGAGTGGCAGCAGATCGGCGCCGGGTATCCGCTCTACCGCGGCCTCAACGAGCGTCTGCTGGCGCAGCGGCACGGCTTCGCGGTGTTCCCCGAGTCGCGGGACGTGCGGATCCGCGACCGCGACGAGCACTGGCTGCTCACCGCGAAGTCGGGCGGCGAGGTGGTCGGCGCGTCGGCGTACCGCATCGACCGGGACGGCAGCAAAGCCATCCTGCACGCCGACAGCCTGCTGTACTCGAACCCGCTCGGCCGGTCGCTGCTGCTGCAGTTCTTCGCCATGCACGCCGACCACATGCAGGAAATCGCGGTGCCCGTCGCGCCGGACGAGTTCCCCGAACTGTGGGCCACGGACCTCACGGGACGCATCGAGGTCAAACCGTTGGCGGGACACGCGCCGATGGGCCGTGTCCTGTCGGTGGAGGCGTTGCAGGGCATGGCGGTCGGGCCGGGCCGGGTCGGCGTCGAGATCGTCGACGACCCGTTCATCGGCGGGAAGTACATGCTGGACGGCACATCGGGCCGGTTGGCGGTGACCTCCGGCGACCCGGAGGTCACGCTCACCTCAGCCGGTTTCGCCGGGCTGGTCTACGGCGTGCTCAGCCCGGCGGACATCGTCCTGCGCGGCCTGGGCACCGTGCCCGACCCGACGGGACTGGCCACGCTGTTCCCGCGCCAGATCCCCTACGTCTTCGCCGAGTTCTAAAGCTCGTGAGTGGTTGGTCCGGTTAGAACCGGACCAACCACTCACGAGGGTCTACCTGTCCGGACGCTCGGTCACCCGGACACCGTTGACGATCGGCGCACCGGCGCGTGACACGAACCGGATGTTGAGCTGACCGTCGTCGACCTGGACGAACTGCGAGGTGGCCAGTGCCGCGAAGCCACCGACCTCCCCTGCCACGTCCAGCGCGGGCGTGACCAGCCTGCCTTCGATGATCACGTCGAACAGCCGCGCGTTCGGGTCCGTCCAGCCGAGCTCGGCGTAGTTGAGCTCAACCTGGTAGACGCCCTTGGCCAGCCCGTCGAACCGGTACTCGTAGGCACCTTCCCGCTGGGACCGGTACAGCGACTGCTCACTGGTGCCGGAGATGGTCTCGGTCGTGCGCACCGGTTTCGACGACTGGCCGAGCCAGCCCTGTCCACCGGTCGAGTACGCCTGGTCCGAGCTCCACGTGTCGCCGAGCGCGTCGACGCCGCCGTCACCGCCCGAGTCGAGCGCGATCCTCGACTTGGGCACGACCACCTTCACCGGGATCCCGATCGTGGAACGCTTGGCGGCGTTGCTGACCAGGAAGATGGTCGCGCCGTGCACGCCGGGCTTGAGGTTCGTGGCGTCGATGGTGAGTTCGACCTGCTGCCCACCGCCCGCCGCCACACTGCCCGACGTGACACTCTCGCTCAGCCACGGCACGTCGGCGAACGACGGGATCGGCGACTCCAGCAACGTGGCCTTGCTCTTGCCTGCCAGCTGCGAGAGGACCCACAGGTTCCCGGTCTCGTCCAGTTCCAGACCGGCGCCGGAGAAGGACGTCGTGGCCTCCGGGTCGGCCACGGTCGTGACCGTGGCACAGGTGTCCGGGTTCACCGCGGCGATCGTGTCGGTAGCCGAGTTGGTCGACACCCACAGCACTCCGCGTGGCGAGTACGCCAGTCCGGAGATCCCGGCCAGCGTCGCCGCCGGGCGGCACTGGCTGACCAGCGTGCCCGGGTCCGGATAGGACAGACCCTTGACCTTGTAGATCACGCCCTCGTTCCAGCCGCCGATGTAGAACGTGTCATCGTCGGCGCGGTAGGCGAGGCCGCGCTGCGAGATCGCGGTCCACGGGCTGCCGGTGATGGTCGTGACCAGCGCACCGGTCTGCGGGTTGAGGCACTTGATCCCGTAGTCCCCGCCGACCGTGACCTGGCAGACCAGGTTGCGGCCGGGCACGTACGTCAGGTCCGCGGGCCAGCCGCCGAAGTTCGACGGGAACTGCTGGCCGAACGTGCCTTCGGTCGAGTACCGGGCGAGGGCCTGGGTGGCCGCCGTCGAGTCGCTGACCCACACGTTGCCCGCGTTGTAGCCCGCGCCCCAGCCCTTGCCGAGTTCGTTGACGGTGAAGGACTTCAGCACGTCACCAGCGGCCGCCGGAGTGGCCCTGCTGACGTCAGCCGTGTCGAGCCCGACCGCAGTGCGGGCGTTCGGGTCGTAACCCTTCACACCCTTGGCGGCCATGGGCTTCGACGGCACAGCCGGTTCACTGGCCACGCCGCCGCTGACTTCCTTGAACTCCCACGTGCCCGTGGCGCTGCCGGAGTTGCGGAGGTTCAGCGTGCGCTTGCGGGTTTCCCCGGCGGGCACGATGACCTCCAGCGCGGCCGGGTTGGCCTCGAACAGCGGCGACCGCAGCGCGAAGTCCTTGGTCAGGACAACGCCTTCGGAGCCGACCGTGAGGTTGGCCCGCTCGGTCTCGTAGCCGCGCTGGCTCGCCACGGCGGTGAAGCTGCCCAGCGCCACCTCGGCCTGGTAGAAACCGGTCGAGTCGGCGACCGCGCTGACCGCCTTGCCCGAACGCTGCAACGCGATCCCGCCACCGGCAAGCGGCTGCTTGTCGTTGGCGTCGGTGACCGTGCCGCGGACCAGTCCGGTGTTCGGCACCCGCGCCGAGATGGCAGTGCTGTCGGACAGGTGGGCCTTCTTGACCGAGTACGGCAACGCGACCGAGCCGGTCTCGTTCTCCAGGCCGACCGTGGCCGTCGCGCCCGACTCGGCCGGGCTGGCCTGGTCGATCCCGTTGTACTGCACCTGCAGACGGCCGCCCTCGGTGAGGATCAGCTCGGCCGACAGGCGGCTGCCCGGTGCCGACTTCACCGTCACGTTCCGCCATTCCACAATGTACCGGCGGTTGGGCGCGGCGCCGTCGGTCGACGTGCGCACACTCGCCTGCGCGTCCACCACCAGGTCGTCCCAGAAGGCGTAGATCGCGCCGTTCGGGGCGGCCGGTGCCGGGATCGCTCCGCCCGGCGCACCGGTTCCCGCGAACGCGAGATACCCGTCGGTGTGCACCGCGGCGGTCTTGTACGTCTTGCCGTAGAAGGTGACCGGGAACGGCAGGGTGACGTTCGCCGAGGCGTTGTCACCGGTCAGCTGCAACGCGGTGCCCGCGTCGACCCACGACGGCGAGACATGCCGCGGGGTGTAGCCGTAGGCGTCCACCTTGGGCTCCAGCGAGAAGTCCGCGGTCACGTTCCCGCTGACGTTCACGCTCTTGCGCTGCGTCTGCAGCCAACGGCCGTAGTCCGCGACGACCTCGTACGTGCCCGCCGGAACGGTCAGCGTGTACGCACCGGCGTTGTCGGTCTTCACCGCGGCCACCGCGGTGTTGGCGATGGAGACCTCGACGCCACCCAGGGTTGCGCCGTCCGGTGCCTTGACAACACCCTTGATCGTGAAGCTCGGCGCGGCGGGCAGGTCGAAGTCGGCCGCGACCGTCTTGCCTTCCTCCACGGTCACCTTCTGGTCCTTGGTGACCAGACCGAACTTGCTCGCCTTGACCGTGTAGGCCCCGATCGGTGCCCGGTCGAGGCTGAACTTGCCGTCCGCGCCGGTGGTCTTCACCGCCGAGGTCGGGCCGCTGATCTCGATCTTCACGCCGTCGGCGGGCTTGCCCGCGCTGACGACCGAACCCGCGATGACGCCTGTCGGGCCGCGCGGGGCCTTCTCGACCGACGCGAAGGTGTCCAGCTTGCCCTCGCCCCAGACGTTGTTGTTCTCCGGCGTGCCACCGCACTGCGTGCTGGCGGTGTCCACAGCGGTCTGGTTCAGCAACGCCTTGGTGGCGTTGATGTCACCGGCGATCGACGGCGACGCCGACCAGAGCAGCGCGACCGCACCGGCCACGTGCGGCGAGGCCATCGATGTCCCGCTGAACGAACCGTAGCCGCCACCGGCGATCGACGATCGGACCGCGGAACCGGGAGCGGCGATGTTCGGCTTGATCAGCCCGCCGCTGCCGGGGCCACGCGACGAGAACGACGCGATGTTGTTGTTGATGTCGAACGCACCGGCCGAATAGGAATCGGCGTAGTCGCCGGGCGAGCCCGAGCTGTTGCAGCCGAGCGCGCCGTTGTTGCCGTTGGAGAACGCCGGGAAGATACCGGCGGCGATCCACGCCTTCACGGTCGGCAGGTACCACGAGTCGCCACCGCCGCCGCCCCACGAGTTGTTCACCACGTCCGGCGCGAGGTCCGGCCGCGGGTTCTGTCCATTCAGGTCGGTCGGGGCCACCACCCACTGGCCGGAAGCCAGCAGCGCGGACTGCGAGCAGCTGGTGGACTCGCAGCCCTTCGCCGCGATCCACTTCGCGTTCGGCGCGACACCGATCTGGTTGGCGGCGCCGTCGTCACCGACCATGGTGCCCATCGTGTGCGAGCCGTGGTTGTTGTTGTCGCACGGAGCAAGTGACGGGTTGCCACAGGCCTTGGACGGGTCGAACCAGTTGTAGTTGTGGTCGAAGGTGCCGTCGCCCTTGTTCCCGCGGTACTTGCCCACCAGAGCGGGATGCGTGTACTGGGCACCGGTGTCGATGTTGGCCACGACGACGTTCTCGCCCCGCACCGAGAAGTCCGACCAGACCTTGTTGGCCCGCACCCGGTCGACGTTCCACTCGACCGCGTTGACCTGAGCCAGCTCCTCGGCCGGCGTCGGCTGCGGCACGGCGTACGTGTGCTCGGGGGCGATCTGCCCGACCTCCGGCCGCGCGGCGATCTCGTCGACCAGCGCGGCACTGCCCGTCACCTTGATGGTGTTGGCGATCCAGAACGGGGTGAACTCAGCACCCCTCGCGGTGAGCAGCTCACGCAGCCCTGCCTGCGTGCTGTCCGCGTGCGATGTCAGCGCGGCGTACACGTCCGCGGTCCGTTGGGTGCCCGCCCTGCCTGTGGCGTTCACCGAGTTGAGGTTGGCCGACGAGTTCAGCACGACGAAGAACGTGGTGGAACCGTTCCGCGTCAATGACTTCGCGACGGCATCGTCGATTTTCGAGTCCGGACTGACCTGTCCGGCCGCGCCCGTGCCACTGTTCGGACCAGTGGCGCCCAAGGCATGAGTGGAGAACACAGTCGCGAGCACGAAGGCGAGCACAGCGACCAGAGCCGCTCTGAGTAACCCGCCACTCCGTCTACGTGTGGACATAACGCTCCTGTCTGTAACACGGAGGATCTTCCGGATTGTGGGCAGTCGGATACGCTGCGCTCCATGCCCGACGGTGGCGGACTGATGACTTGGCGTGATTCCGTCACGTTCTTCGCCCGAAGAACGACGTAGCTGGAAAAGAACCAACTAGGGGGTCCCATGCTCGAGGTCGCTGGCCTGACGGCCACCGAGGAGACCGCGTACCGCGCACTGCTCCACCTGTCCGCCGCGACCGACACCGAACTGGCCACAGCACTGGGGACCGGCCTGTCGCAGGCCGCCGAACTCCTTCTGGCACTGGAGAACCGCGGCATGGTGACGCTCGTCCCCGGCGGCGTCAGACGCTATCGGCCCGCCCCACCGGATCTGGCATTCGGCCCACTCGTGCAGAGCAGGGAACAGGAGCTGCGCGAGATCCGTGCCCGGATCACCCTGCTCACCAACGAATACCGCAGCACCACTGATCCAACCGGGTTCGTCGAGGTTGTGCACGGCGCGAAGGCGATCGCTCAGCGTGTGGACCAGTTGCAGCGCAACGCCACCACGGAGGTCCGCGGCCTGGTCAAGCCGCCAGTCGTGGCCGTTTCCGCGCAGGACAATGACGCTGAGTACGACGTGCTGGCGCAGGGCGTGCGATACCGGGTGATATATGACCGAGAACTGCTTCTGCTGCCGGAGGATCCGTACCAGGTCTCGGAAGCGGTCGCACACGGCGAGGAGGCCCGGGTCTCGGCCGACCTGCCGTTGAAGGTCGCCATCGCCGACGACGACCTCGCGCTCCTCCCGGTGGTCGAACCGCAGCCCGGTGCCGAGCCGACCGCGGTCCTGGTACACCCCAACGGCTTGCTCGACGCGCTGATCGCGTTGTTCGAAACGCTGTGGCAGTCCGCGACCCCGATCCTGCTCGGCGCGGGCGGGGAACTGGACGAGAACGCCGACAGCGGTGAGCCCGCCGAAGGCGACATGCGCCTGCTTTCGCTACTCCTGGCCGGTCTCACCGACCAGTCGATCGCCGCACAGCTGGGTCTGAGCACCCGAACGGTGCAACGGCGGTTACACGACCTGATCAAGATCACCGGTGCGCGTACCCGAGTACAGCTGATCTGGCAAGCCACCAAACGCGGCTGGATCTAGTTCCCAGTTTTCGTTTTTACTGACAGGTAACGAAAGCAGCGCACGCGGCGCTTACTGCCGTATGCGGCCCCAGCGAAAGTCCCGGCGGAAGCCATTGGTACTCACGCTCGCCTGCGGCCTCGCGCCGCTGGTGGTCATCACCACGGCCGCGCCCCCGGCATCGGCACTGCCGTCCGGCTTCACCGAACAGACCATCTTCCGCGACCTCGACCAGCCGATGTCGGTGGACTTCAGCGACGACGGCCGCGTCTTCGTCGCCGAGAAAAGCGGTGTCATCAAGGTCTTCGACGGTCTCGGCGACACGACACCGACGGTGTTCGCCGACATGCGCACGAAGGTCTACAACGAACTCGACCGGGGCATGATGGGTCTCGCGCTCGCCCCCGGTTTCCCGAACGACCCGTCGGTCTACGTGCTGTACGCACACGACGCGGCAATCGGCGCAACGGCACCCCGTTGGGGTACGCCGAACGCGACCAGTGACTCGTGCCCGAACCCACCCGGCGCGACCGGCGACGGCTGCGTGATTTCGGGGCGTTTGTCCAGATTGGATGCGGCCACCGGCGCCGAGCACGTCCTGATCGAGGACTGGTGCCAGCAGTACCCGAGCCACTCGGTCGGCGACCTGAAGTTCGGCCCCGACGGCTACCTGTACGCCAGCGCGGGCGACGGCGCGAGTTTCGTGTTCGCGGACTACGGACAAGCCGGGAGCCCCAAGAACCCCTGTGGCGACCCGCCCGTCCCGGTCGGCGGAACCCAGACCACACCGACCGCCGAGGGCGGCGCGTTGCGCTCGCAGGACTACCAGACCCTCGGCGACCCCACCGGGCTCGACGGAACCGTCATCCGGATCGACCCGGCGACGGGCCAGGGCGCCCCGGGCAACCCGATGATCAGCAACCCGGACGCCAACGCGCGCAGGATCGTGGCCGCCGGGCTGCGCAACCCGTTCCGGTTCGCGTTCCGGCCGGGCACCAGTGAGATCTGGTCGGGCGACGTCGGCTGGGGAACGTGGGAGGAGGTCAACCGGATCGCCGACCCGATCGACGGCTCGGTCGACAACTTCGGCTGGCCGTGCATGGAGGGCAACCAGCGCAACGGTGGCTACAACTTCGGCCTGACCATGTGTGAGCGGATGTACAGCGGGGCCGTGCCGAACACCCCGCCGCACTACACCTACCACCACAGCGATCCGGTCGTGCCCGGCGACGGCTGCGAGACCGAGGTCGGCTCGTCGGTGTCCGGCGCGGCCTTCTACAACGGCGATTCGTATCCGGCGCAGTACAAGGGCGCGCTGTTCTTCGCCGACTACAGCAGGCGGTGCATCTGGACGATGTTCCCCGGCACGAACGGCGTACCGGACCCGGCGACCCGGATCGGTTTCAAGACCAACGCCTTCGCGGTCGACCTGAAGATCGGCCCGAACGGTGACCTGTTCTTTGTGGACATCGCGGCGGGCGAGGTCCGCCGGTTCCGCTACAACTCCGGCAACCAGCCTCCGGTCGCGTCCATCACGGCGGCACCGGCGCAGGGCTCGTTGCCACTGACCGTGTCCTTCAGCGCGGCCGCGTCCAACGACCCGGAGGGCGCGGCCCTGTCGTACGCCTGGGACCTCGACGGCGACGGCAACTTCAACGACGGCACCGGCGCGACGATCTCCCGGACGTACACGACAGCCAAGGTGTACAACGCGTCCGTACGGGTGAGTGATCCCGGCGGGCTGAACGACGTCGCCTCGAAACGGATCTTCGCGGGAACGACACCCCCGAACGTGACCATCAACACGCCGGTGACGGCGTGGGCGGTCGCGGACACGATCAGCTTCACCGGAACCGCGTTGGACGCGGAGGAGGGCGCGTTGCCCGCGTCGGCGTTGAACTGGCAGGTGGTCCTGCACCACTGCCCGACGATCGACAACTGCCACCAGCACCAGCTGACGAGCTTCCCCGGCGTGTCCGGCGCCAGCTTCCCCGCACCCGACCACGAATACCCGTCCTACCTCGAACTGCGCCTGACGGCGACGGACAACACCGGGGCGTCGACCACGGCGAGCCGCCGTCTGGATCCCCGGGTGAGCACGCTGCGGATCGAGACGAACCCGCCCGGCCTGACCGCGGCGGTGAGCGGGAAGTTCGGGCCGACGCCGTTCACCGTCCAGGGAATCGTCGGCTCACGGCTGTCGCTGTCGGCCGCGCAGACACAGGTCGCCGGGCCGAACACGTACGAGTTCCAGAACTGGGCGCACGGCGGTCCCCGCGTGCAGGACATCTTCGTGGGGACCTCCGACGTGACCTACCAGGCGAACTTCACGCGCGTGTCGGGCGGTGACCCGTCGCTCGTCGCGGCCTACAGCTTCGACGACGGCGGCGGCTCGGCGTTGATCGACCGAACCGGCAAGGGCCACAACGGCGTCCTGTCCGGCGCGAGCTGGACCACCGGACACACCGGTGGGGCGTTGTCGTTCAACGGCGTGGACAACCTGGTGACGGTCGCCGACGCGCCCGACCTCCGGCTGAGCAACGCCATGACACTGGAGGCGTGGGTCCGGCCGACGAACGTGACCGACTGGCGAACCGTCGTGCTGAAGGAACGACCGGACAACCTGTCCTACGGTCTCTACTCGTCCGGCCCCGGCTACTCGTCGGCCTGGTTCACCAGCTCCGGCGGGGACCGTTCCGTCAACGGGCCCGCACTGGCCGCCAACGCCTGGTCGCACCTGGCGGTCACCTACGACGGGACCACGTTGCGCCTCTACGTGAACGGGGACCAAGCCGCCACAGCCCCGGCGGCGGGACCGATGATCTCGTCGACGTCACCGCTGCGACTCGGCGGGAACCTGCTGTGGAACGAGTACTTCGCCGGGCAGTTGGACGATGTCCGCGTCTACAACCGAGCCTTGTCCGCGGCGGAGGTCCTGACGGACAAGGACATCCCGGTCGCCGGGGACGGTGTCCCGCCGACCGCGCCCTCGGGCCTTGCAGCCTCGGGCGGTGTCGGAACGGCCTCGCTGTCGTGGACCGGATCGACCGACAACGTCGGCGTCACGGGATACGACGTGCACAGGTCGACCACATCCAACTTCACCCCGGCTCCCGCCAGCAAGGTCGCGACCGTGACCGCGACCAGCTTCACGGACAACGGCCTGGCGACAGGCACCTACTACTACCGTGTGGTCGCCCGCGACGGCTCGGGAAACTCGTCACCCGCGTCGAACCAGGCCTCAGCGGTGGTCACGGGTGACACGACTCCGCCGTCGGTCTCGGTCACTGCCCCGACCGGCGGGGCAACCGTGTCCGGGACAGTGAACCTGACCGCCAACGCCTCCGACGCGGGTGGCATCGCCGGAGTCCAGTTCAAGGTGGACGGCGTCAGCGTCGGCACGGAAGACACGGTCGCGCCGTACGCGTCCACATGGAACAGCGGCTCAGTACCCAATGGAGCCCACCAGATCACTGCGGTAGCACGGGATTCCGGCGGCAACACAGCCACCTCCGCCGTGGTCTCGGTGACGGTGAACAACGTCGGCCCACCGCCTCCGGTGGCCGCGTACAACTTCAACGAGGGCTCCGGCACGGTCCTGAACGACCGGACAGGCAAGGGCCACAACGGTACCGTCGCCGGTGCCACCTGGTCCGCGTCAGGGAACACCGGTGGGGCGTTGTCGTTCGACGGCGTCGACGACGTGGTCACGGTCGAGGACTCGAACCTGCTGGACCTGACCAACGGCATGACATTGGAGGCGTGGGTGCGTCCCAATGCGGGCGCGGCGGGTTGGCGCACCGTGCTGATGAAGGAACGGTCCGACGGGTTGTCGTACGCGCTCTACGCGGACAACGCGGCGTCTCGTCCCGCTGGCTGGATCCGCGTCGGGTCGGCGGACCGCAACGTCGACGGCAACGCGGCCGTACCCGCCAACGCGTGGACTCACCTGGCCGTGACGTATGACGCGACCACAATCCGTTTCCACGTCAACGGAGTCGAGGTCTCGTCCGTGCCCAGCACCGGAAACCTGACGGTGTCCGGGAATCCGCTCCGGATCGGCGGAAACCTGATCTGGGGCGAGTACTTCTCGGGTCTGGTGGACGACGTCCGCGTGTACAACCGAGCGCTGACAGCCGCCGAGATCTCGTCGGACCGTACGACACCTGTCTCGTAGCAACCACAACCCCGTACGGTCTTCCGCTCACGTTTGTCACGTGAACGGGAGACCGTACTTTCGTTACGTGACAACGCAAACTGTCAGTGATCACGTTTCCCAATCGAGTGAACCTCTTTAACCTCAAGGACTTTCACATTTGGTCGGCGTAACGTGAAGTCATGGCCACCGCAGCCGCGTCCCTCTGGCAGACCAGCAACCGAGAGCTGGTCGCCCGCCTCACCGCGTCCGAGGAGCGCCTCCGCAAGGCCTACGCCGAACAACTGGACCTACTGTCGGAACTGGACTCCCGTGGCGTCGCCTACGAACTTGGCTACAGCAACACGGCGGCGCTGCTGGTCCACACCCAGAACATCACCCGCGCCGAAGCCAACCAGCGCCTCGCCCACGCAGCCGCCTTGCACACCACGAAAACCCCGACCGGCGCCGTCCTCGAAGCAACGCTCCCCCTGACCGCCGAGAAGCTCCCGACCGGCGAGGTCGGTCCCGGCCAGGTCGAGGTGATCCGGAAGTTCATCGCCAGCCTCAACCACCTGGAGCCCGAACAAGTGGCCCTGGCAGAGAAACTGATGGTCGAGCGAGCAAGCGAGGACGACCCGAACGCGTTGGCGCGGTATGGCGAGCGCTGGGTCCGCGACATCATCGACCCGGACGGAACGCCACCCCAGGACGACGAACCAACCCGCCCCGAGCGAGAACTGCGACGACACGTGTTCCGCGACGGGCACATGGAGTTCAAAGGCCGCCTGGACGCCGAAACCGCCGCCCTGTTCGAAGCCGTCCTCGCACCGTTCGACAAACGCGAGTCCGGCGACACACGTGGTTATGCCGAACGCAGCGGAGACGCCTTCGCGGACGTGCTGCAGAAAGCAGCCAACTGCCCAGACCTACCAGCCCACAACGGCTACAAAACCGAAGTCGCGTTCACCATCCCTTTGCACGAGCTGACGCAATCACTCGACGACCACGTCCTACCCGGAACATCCCTGTCAGCCCGCGAAGCTCGCCGCATCGCCTGCGACGCCCACATCCTGCCCGCGGTCATGGGCGGCGAATCGCAACCCCTGGACGTCGCGGTGCCCGCGTATGTCGTCCCCGCGCACATCCGCCGTGGCCTCGTCCTGCGCGACCGAGGCTGCGCCTTCCCCGCCTGCGACCGACCGGCGAGCGTCTGCCACAGCCACCACATCAAGAGCTGGCTCCAAGGCGGCCCGACCGCCCTGGGCAACCTGGTCCTCCTCTGCGGAACTCACCACAGGCTGATCCACCGCAGCGAATGGGAAGTAAACCTGGTGGACGGAGTCCCCTGGTTCACCCCACCGGACTATGTGGACCCGACCAGAGCACCCCGCAGAAACCCCTTACCCGGTGGGAAACCCAACGTTGGGTTTCCGAAATGTCACCATGACAACCCAGTGCTGACCCGCCGGGGAGATCAACCATGACCGAAGCAACCCGCTCAACCTTCCTCCGCCGCAAACTCGGCGTGAAACTGCGACGCATGCGTGAACTCGCGGGCATGACATTGGAGGAAGCAGCCCCGCTACTGGACAAGAAGAGGAGTGCACTGCAGCGGATCGAGGCAGGCGAAACGAGAGCAGACGTGCACCTCGTCCGAACGATGATGGACGAGTACAACCAGTACGACCCCGAGCTACTGGACGAGGTGCGCCAAGCCAACGAGACACCGTGGTACCGAGTCCTCGGCATCAAACATGCCGGTTACCTCGACCTGGAAACCGAGGCATCACAGGTCAGCCAGTTCCTGTTGATCGAGATCCCTGGACTACTCCAAACCCGTGCATACATGCAAGCGCTCTTCCGCGCTTTCCATCGACCAGGCTCGATCGAAACCAGTACACAGGCACGATCGCTCCGACAGGAGCGACTGACCAGCGAAGACAAGCCGCTGAAACTACACACCATCGTGTGCGAGGCAGCACTGCGCCGAAGGTTCGCGGACCCAATGTTGATGCAGGAACAGCTGCAGCACCTCATCACGATGGCCGCGCTGCCCACGGTGACCTTGCAGGTATTGGAGCTGTCCGGCTCGACCTACCTTCCCAACGCCCCGTTCACCCTGCTGACCTATCCCGATCCGGACGACCAGGACATCCTCTACCTCGAATACCCCACTGGCTATCTGCAGATCGAGAACTCAAAACAGGTTGAGGACGCTAGGCTTGTCCTTGAGCAGTTGCACATCGATGCACTGAGCCCAGCCGACTCAGTCGCGCTGATCGACGAGCTAGCGAGGAACCAACCATGGAACTGACCTGGCGGAAGAGCAGCTACAGCACCGGCGACGAAGACGCCGAGTGCGTCGAAGTCGCCTGGCACAAGAGCAGCTACAGCACCGACCACGGCGAGTGTGTGGAGGTGGCCTCCTTACCTGTTCTGCTTTCGGCAGTTCGGGATTCCAAGAATCCCACCGCCACCCTCACCTTCCCCACCGCGCCCTGGCATGCCTTCCTCACCAACCTGGCCGGGCAGCGCGGTTAGCCCTGCCCGGCTCAGGCGCCCGGCCATCCCGGCCCGGCTGGGGCTGCAGCTGGGGCCGGGCGGCGGTTCAGCATCGCTTCGACGCTGCGCACCACCACTCTCGCCGCTTCCCGCTCCGTGCTGTCCAGGATCGGGTTCTCCGACTGCTCACGCCATTTCGCCAACGCGTCGAAGGTCGCGGTCTGGACTTCCTGTGGGGTGGGTTCCCTGTCGAGGCCGAGGCGGGCTTGTGGGCTGGTTCCCGCTCCGCCGATCAGTCTCGTGGCTTCCGCCGCCAGTTCGTCCGGCAGTTTCGTCCGTCCCGACATCAGGCCGCCGAGCAGCCTCAGCTCGTGGAACTCGTGTGCTCCGGCCAGCACTCGCTCCACTTCCGTCACCAGGTTCGCCGCCCCCGGCTTCGGCTCCATCCTGAGCACCACGTCCAGGCCGAGCAGGGCCGAGCGGGCCTTCAGCACCCGCCTCCGGTCGATGAACAGGCCGCAGACCGACTCCTTCAGTTCGTTCATCCCACTTCGCTGCACCAGTTCCGCCGCCAGCTTGTTCCTGGTGTCCGCGCCCTGCCTGATCAGGGTCATCGCGAGGCGGATGCCGAAGATGCCCAGTCGCTCCGCCAGTTCCCTGCGGGTCGCCGACGGCAGGACGTGCTCACCTCGGGTGAACCTGTCCGCTGTCAGCAGCAGTTCGTCGATCTCCGCGCGGGGCCCCGATGCCAGCCCTGCCAGTGTTCGGTACACGTCCTCCGGCATGGTTCGGCCCGCTTGGCCGATCAGGCCGGACACCGCCACCACGTTCTGGCAGAGGCCGCGCACTCGCGCGTCCCCCCGGTATCTCCTGGCAACCTGTTTCGCCGCCGACAGCGCGTCGATCCGGCCGCCGCCCGTCTCGTCCGCGCGGGACAGCAGCATGATCGCGTTCACCGGGGCCGCCCTGGCCACCGGGTGGTCCTGTGTGGACTGGAGGAACCTGGTGTCCAGCACGTGTACCTGGGGCGTCAGGTACAGCAACGCGTCCGCTTCCGCCGCCAGCTGTTCCGAGATCTCGTCCGCGATCGGCGGGGTGTCGATGATGGTCGCGTCGCGCAGCACCCGTGCGGGCCAGTCGACCACGATCCTGGTCATGTCGTCCGACGGGAGCTGGGTCAGGTCGACGTCGAGCCGTCCGCCCGCCCTGCCGGTCGGGGGTTCCGCGGGCGGGCCCTGTCTCATGTAGACCGTTGCCCTCGGCTGCGGGCCGTCCTGGTACCAGGTGAAGATCGGGCCGTTCACGCCGATCGGGGCCACTTCGTCGCCGATCATCGCGTTCACCACCGTCGACTTCCCGCTGCCCGGCCGCCCGGCCACCGCGATCCGCAGCGGCGAGTCGAACCTGCTGATGTGGTGCCGCAGCCAGTTCGTCGCACGCGGGCTGTCCTGGTAGAGCCGCAGGGCATCGTGCAGGATCGCCCACACCGCCTCGTCGACGGTTGCGCTCACGCGGAGATCTCCAATGGGTTCCTCGGCGCGGGCAGGGTCCCGGCGATCCGGGTCAACTGGCCGTGCAGCTGCGTCAGCTGGGTCAGCGCCTGGCGCAGCTCCTGCTCCCGGTGCTGCTGCGTGGCCAGTTCGGCCTGTGCCGTCTTCTGCGCCTCGGTGGCCGCGTCGGTCAGGCTCTGCTGCACCTGCTCCGCCAGCTCGGTGAAGTGGTCGCGCAGGCCACGCTGGATCCGGCGGGCCGCGTCCCTGCAGTCCTTGGAGAACCGCAGGAAGAAGTCGTCGACGTGCCGCTGTGCCACGGCTTTCGCCGCCGCCTGCCGCCGCTTGAGCCGGGACTCGCCCTCCTCGCCGATGCTCTTGCCACCGAGCGCCAGACCGGCGCCGATCGAGATCGGGTTGATCAGCGGCAGCCCGGCGAGGCTCGTGATCAGGCCGAACATCAGCACACCGCCGTAGGAGCCGCGCAGACCGGTGAACACCATCTGGCCCGGCGTGAACTTCTCCAGCTTCGGCGCCTGCGTGTCACCGGGGTCCATGTCCGCGTCGTACGGGATCACCGACCTCGGCACCAGGTCGTTGCGGTCGGGGAAGCAGTCGGCGACCCGGTCGGCCACCCACCACGACCGCTGCACCAGCCACTTGAAGTTGATCTCGGCCGACTCGGTCAGGTTCTTGTTCAGCCATTCCTCGAACTGGTCCCAGGTCTTGGCCGGGTCGGCCTCGTCGAAGGCGGCGTCCACCTCGCGCAGGATCTTGCGGGTCCGGTCGCGCAGGTCGTACTCCAGGTCGGAGATCAGGTCGCTCATCTCGTCCCCGAGCACGTTCTGCCACTTGCCCGACCAGCGCCGCAGGTCCGCCACTTTCTGCTGCGCCTGCATGTATTGCGCGACGGCCGGTGAGGTGTGCTCCTCGGGGCGCGCGGCGAGCTCCTTGTTGACCTGGCCGACCAGTTCGACGAGCACAGTCCCGGCCATCGCCGCGAAGTTCTGCCGGGCCGACGGGTTCGACGCGACCGGCAGCACGTCCGTGCGCAACCGGTCGAGCAGTGCGGGGAAACCGGATTCCGTGTTCAGCGCCTCGTCGTCCTTGGCGATCGCGCGCAGCCGCAGCGTCGACGACACCGGCACGATCGCGGCGGCCACCCCGGCGTTGGCGAGGTGGTCCCGGTTGCGTTCGGCCACCGTGCGCCACCGCGGGGTCAGGTCGATCTTCGTCAGCGCCACCAGGATCGTCGGGCACGACCGGTGCACCTGGCGCAGCAACTCCAGTTCCGTCGCGGACAGCTCCTGGGATGCATCCGATGCAAGCACCACCGCGTCGGCGCCGTTCAACGCGGCGAACGTGTTCTGCGCGCGCAGCTGGTGCAGGTTGCCGACAGCGGGCGTATCGATGATCACCAGCCCGGCAGCGAGGATCTTGCGGGGCAGCCGGATCTCCGTCGATACCGGGTCCGAGCCGCGGTTTGTCGCCTGCTCAACGGGAATCGGCAACCGGCGGGGCTCCGTGCCGGTGGTGTCGTACAGCAACTGCGCGGCGGCCGGTTGATCGGCGTAGCGCACGATCGTCGGCGCCACTGTCGTCACGTCGTCGCCGACCGCGCACACCGAGGCGCTCACTAAGGCGTTCACCAGTTGGCTCTTGCCCTGGTTCGCCTCGCCGATCACCATCACCCTGATTTGCGGGTCCAGCAGTTGCGCCCGCTTGGCCCTGAGCCGTTCGGCCAGGTCAGGTCGGTGGTGGACGACGGACGCTCCGATGGTCTGGTCCAGCACGTCGAGCCAGGTCGCCGCAGTCACCCGAACAGTGTGCCGTGTACGACCGTTCGGGTGAAGAGCGTCCACGTCACAGAAAACCGGAGACCGGGTCCGCCCCCCGAGGGTGAACCCAGCCTCCGGCCGCGTGAACTGGGCTTACAGGCCCAGGTGGTGGTCATCCGCGACGTTGTGCACGGCGTCGGAGACCGGGTTGTGGTTGATCACACCGCCGAGCGCGTTGTGGTTGTCGCCGCTGGGCAGCTTCGGCAGGTCGATGTGCGGCAGCTCGAACTTCGGAAGGTCGATCTTCGGAAGCTCGACCTTGGGCAGCTCGAACTTCGGCAGCTCGAACTTGGGCAGCTGCGGCGCGTGCGGCACGGCCGGGGCGTCGACCGCGGGCAGGTGACCGTTGCTGACCGTGTTGGTCACCGTCTCCTGCACGCTGCTCACCGACTGCGAGACGTGCTGCTCGGTGTGGGTGACCTGCTGCTCGGACACGGCAGGCGCCGGGGCACCCGGCAGGCTGCCGGGCAGGTCGGCGGGCAGCAGCTTGGGCAGCTCGGGCAGCTTCAGGTCGCTGACCGGGATCTGCGGCAGGCCGGGGACGGCGGGCAGCGCGGGCGCGGCACCGACGATCGCGTGGCCGACCGAGCTCGGGTCCGAGACGATCTTGCCGGGCAGGTTGGCGATGTTGCCCGACAGGCTCGGGGCCACGTCCTGGTTGAGCCCGACACCCTTGAAGGTGGTCACGCTGACGGTCTTGTCCAGCGGGCCGTCGATGTCGAGGCCGCCGTAGGCCTTGCCACCGGTCTCGTGGTGGCCACCGAGGTAGAAGCCACCCTCGATCGACCCGAACGGCGAGTGCAGGCCACCGTTGAGCGCCAGGCCGTCCTCGTCGAGGCTGATCGCACCGGCGGCACCGAAGGCGCCGACCGGGGTGTCAACGCCGCCACCGGCGCCGACGTGGATGCCGTCCTTGCCGACGTCGACCGAGCCCTTGCCACCGGCGGACGCCACCGGGGTGGTGACGCCACCCTCGGCACCGGCGTAGATGCCGTGCTTGCTCACGTCGACGACACCGGCGCCGCCCGCGGCCACGCCCGGCACGACCGAGACGGAGCCCTCAAGGTCACCGTGGATGCCGTGCTTGTCGATCTCGAGGCAGCCGGAGCCCTCGGCGTCACCGACGACGGTGCTCACCTTGCCCTCGCCGCCGACATGCACGCCGTGCTTGCTGACCTCGAGGTGGCTGGAACCCCACGCGTCCGCGACGGGTGTGGACACCGACCCCTCGGCGCCGCCCACGATGCCGTGCTTGTCGATCTGCAGGTGCGCCTCGCCGGAAGCCTCGGCGCCCGGAACGGCGACCCAGCCCTCGACGCCGCCCGCGATGCTGCTGTGGCTGACCGCGAGGTTGGCCGAACCGGCCGCGTGGCTCACCGGGGTGGTGACGGAACCCTCGACGCCACCGGTGAAGCCGCCGTAGCCGACCGAGTAGTGACCGCCGCCGTGCGCCTCGATGAACGGCAGCTTGAAGCCGCCGCCGAAGCTGTCCTCGGTGGGCAGGTTCGCGCCGGAAGCGTGCGTCGGGACCAGGTCGGTCACCAGCGGCAGGACCTCACGCACGTCGGCCGGGGTGATGCCGGTCAGTCCTGCCCTGGACAGGCAGCCCGCCGGGTCGAGCTCGAAGGCGCGCATGGCGTCGGAGCTGGTCAGCAGGTCGTAGCAGAAGTCGTGCAGGGTGGTGGTGGTCGTCGTGGTCGTCGACTCAGCCGGGGCAGGCGTCGCGACCGGGGCCGGAGCCGGGGCAGGCGCGGGGGCCGGAGCCGAGGCGGGCGGGTCGTTCTTGATCAAGAGAGTCTCCTACTGAGGTACAGGGGCGACAACCGGGCAGTCGCTCGAAGGATCCGGATCCACCGGTGCGGCACCCGCGATCCGGCAGTGCAGGTCCACTGCCGAACCATCGACACCGGCGGATCGGCGGATCGATGAGCTGCCAGACAGGGCTGCCCGGCGTGCGACGGAACGTTATGGGCCCGGCCATCCCCCCGGCATCGGGGATCACTCCGAGTCATCACTGTCCCCGACTAGGGTTACTGCCGATACCCCATTAGGGGCATTAGGGTGTCCCCCTATGAGATCAGAACCACTTCGCCACAACGGATCGCTGGTTGGTATGAAGATGTGACCCATCCGGGGGTAACTCGGAAGTGCACCCGTTCGATCGAGCACGGAAGGCACCCTGCATGCCATACGTCTTGGGGATCGACGTCGGGACCAGCCGCACCTCAGCGGCGCTGTGTCGCCAGACGGGGTCCATCTGGGGCGACCCCGAGGCGGTCCCCCTAGGAGACCGCTCACCCACTGTGCCCACGGTCGTGTACTTCGCGTCCGACGGCACCGTGGTCGTCGGTGACGCGGCCGGGCGGCACGCAGCGACCGATCCCGCCAACGCGGCGAGGGATTTCGCCAGGCGGATCGGGGACGAGGTCCCCCTCATGGTCGGCCGTGAGGTGTGCACCGCCGAGACACTCACCGCAGTGCTGATCGCGTGGGTGGTCAAGGAGGTGTCCGCCGCCGAGGGCCAGTCCCCCAAGCACATCGTGGTGACGCACCCCGCCGGGTGGGGAAACCACCGCAAACGCCTGCTGCACCGCGCGTTGCGGCAGACCAGCCTCGACGACGTCACCCTGCTGCCCGAGCCGGTCGCGATCAGCGAGAACCACGCCGCCGCGCACGACGTGCCCCCCGGACATGCGTTGGGCGTATACGACCTCGGGGCGACCGGACTGGCCACGTCGGTGGTCCGGCGGTCCCCGGTCGGCACGTTCGAGGTGCTCAACTCGGCGGAGAGCGTCGACTCCAACGGCGGTGACAGCTTCGACGACGCGGTCTACGACTACGTGCGCACCGGCACCGGCGGGATCGACCCGGCCGACCCGGACGCGTGGGTCAAGCTGGCCCGACTGCGTCAGGAATGCGTCGCCGCCAAGGAGTTCCTGTCGGCGGGCGGCGAGGTGAGCGTGCAGGACGTGCCGCTGACCCGCGCCGTGTTCGACGACATGATCCGCACGTCGGTGCAGGCGGGCATCGAGGAGCTGCTGCGGATCATCCGCCCCGCCGCCGACCTGGACGCCGTGGTCGTCGCGGGCGGCTGCGCCCGGATCCCGCTGGTCGGCGAGCTGGTCAAGGCCGAAGTCCCCGGCCGCGCGGTGGTCGCGCCGGACCCGGAGCTCGCGTGTGCCCGTGGCGCCGCGATCGTGGCCAGCCGGGTCACCCCGATCCCGCAGGCCGCGCCGGTGCCGGTGGTGTCCGCCGACGAACCGCCGCAGCGGCCGTCGACCGAGATCGAGCCGCTGGACCTGCCCGCGCCGCGCACGCCGTCCCGGATAATGGCCAGCCGACCCAAACTGACCGGCGGGATCACCGTGCTGGTGCTGGCCGCGGGCGTCGGCCTGACGTTCTACCTGCGCGGCGAGGAGCCCCCGAAACCCGGGCAGACGCCCGGTGTGGTCGCGCCGGTCAACAACAGCAGAGGGACTCCCGCGGCGACGCCACCCCCGGCCGCCGAGGCGGAGGGCAAGTCGGCCAACACGAAACCCGGTGCGGGCAACTCCCCCAGTTCCACCAACACCGCCCCCAAGACAAGCGCCCCCAAGACAAGCACTGCCCCCAAGACAGGCGAGGACGGCCGTTGAGCCACCGAACAGCGACCAGGGCACGAACCACGGCAGTGATGGACGAGTCGGCGAGAAGGGTGCTGGACGCGACCGAGGCCGACCCGTTCGCCCCGCTGTCGCTCGCGGTCATCGCACCGGGCGGCTACGGCAAAACCGCTGTTCTCAAGGCGTTTCGCCGGGCATACGAGAACGCGGGCGTGCGGGTGGCCGACCGGCCGGGAGATCCCGACACCGCTGTCGTCGTCGACGACGCGCACAAGCTCCCCGCCGCGCGCCTGCGGGAACTGGCCGCGGCGGACGTGCCTCGGCTGGTGATCGCGCTGCGGCCGTGGCCGCGTTCGGCCGAACTCGGTGAACTCACCCGGACGCTGGGTCAGACCGTGATGCTTGCCCCCATGGACCGGACACAGGTCCGGTCGCATGCGTCGGGCGCATTCGGCGCCGCGCCCGCACCGGAGCTCGTGGAGTTCCTGTTCAAGCAGACCGGTGGGGTGCCCGCGTACGTCGACCGGCTGGTGTCGGCGATGTCGGCACGTCCGATCACCGAGGTGCCCGACGCGGCGCTGGCCGCGTTCCGCTACGACTTCGACCTGCTGGACCCGGAGGTCCTGCAGTACGTGCTGGCCGCGCAGGCCGGGGCCGGGCTGCGCACGGATCTGCTGGCGAGCCTGCTCGGCCGGGACGCGGGCGCCGTGGTGACCGTGATGGAGGCGGCGCGGGCGACCGGGCTGCTCGGGCATGACGGCACGCTGCTGCCGATCTGCCAGCGGGCGGTCCGCGCGGTGATCCCGACCGAACGCGCGCTGGCTGTGCGGCAGCGGCTGGCCGAGTTGCTCCTGGAGCGCGGTGAGTCCGTGCTGCCGCTGGCGCGTTCGCTGCTCGGCAGCGGAGTGGGCGGCGCCGGTGTCGCCGCGGCCTTCCACGCGGCGGCCCACGAGTCGTTGACCGAGGATCCCGCGCTGTCAGCGAAGTTGTTCGCCGCGGCCGTGTCCGCCGGACGCCCGCTCGCCCAGTGCGCGGCGGGCTGGGCGCACGCCTCGGCGCTGGCCGGGGATCTCGATTCGGCGATGCGCCTGGCGGACCAGGCGATCTCCAGCTCCGAGGACAAGGCGAGCGGCGCACGCGTCGCCGCGACCGCGCTGGCCCACCGGGGCCAACTCGGCCGCAGCGCCGAGCTGTACCAGTGGTCCGGTGACGCCTCGTTCGCCGCGATCGGCCGGATCGGCACGGGCACACTGGTCGACCTCACCGCGTCGGACGAACTGCCCACGCTCCTGTCCGGTGCGGCTTCGCTGATGGCCCAAGGGGTTCGCGAGTCGGTCTGCGGCAGCCCGGTGGACGCACTGTCCTCTTTGGTCCGTGCGGCCGGGTTGCTCGAACCGGCCGGACGCGGGGTGCTGCTGCCCGACAGTCCCGCCGCGCTGGCGGCGCTGGTCGGCCTGCACTGCGGCGAACTCGGTGTCGCCGAGTCAGTTCTGGACCGTGCCGTGGAATCGAACATGGGCGGGCCGCTGCTGGCCACCCGACACCGGCTGCTGCAGGCGTGGCTGTGCATGATGCGCGGCCAGTTGAGCGCCGCCGCGGAACACCTCGCCGCGACCCATCCCCGCGAACCACGGGACTGGCTGTTCGCCGTGGCACTGGAAGCGGGACTGGCCCGGCGCAACAGTGACGTACAGGCGTTACGGCGGATCTGGGCGCAGGCGTGCGAAGCCGTTGTCCGCCACCCGGTCGACCTGTTCACGATCCTCCCGCTCGGCGAGTTCGCCGTGGCCGCGGCGAAGCTGAGCGACCAGGCCCGGCTGGGACCGCACCTGCGCGAGGCGTACGCGCTGACCGCGCAGCTGGGCAACCCGGAAATGTGGGGCACCACCCTGCACTGGAGCGGCCTGCACGCGGCGATCGTCGCCGAACAGCCCGGCGAGGCCGCGGACCACGTGGCCGTGCTCGCCACCAACCAGAGCCGGTTCGGACGTGCCCTCGGCGACGCCGCGCAGTGCTGGCTCGACGTGGTGGCGGGCAAGGTCGACCCGATCCGCGCCGAGGCCGCCGCGCGCGGCCTGCACGACATGGGCATGGTGTGGGACGCCTCCCGGCTGGCCGGACAGGCCGCGATCCGCACCGCCGACCGCAAGGCCATGGTCACGTTGCTGGACTGCGCGCGTGAGCTGCAGGGCAAGCAGGCCGCGACCGACCCGGTCCCGGCCGAGGCCAGCCCGCTGAGCGACCGCGAGCAGGAAGTCGCGGCGCTGGTGTTGCAGGGCATGACGTACAAGCAGGTCGGTGACCAGCTGTTCATCTCGGCCAAGACCGTGGAGCACCACATGGCCCGGATGCGTCAGCGGCTCGGCGCGAGCAGCCGCAGCGAACTGCTCACCCAGCTGCGGGCCCTGACAGTTCGGAACTGACGGGCTCGAAACTGACGACACGGAGCTGATTTACCCGTTCGAGTGTCTGCGGCAGCGGGCGTCGGGGTCGTAGCCCGACGCCTGCCAGAGTCTGGCGCACTCCTGGCAGTGATCCGACGAGGTCACCAATGACCTGGGCGGCACGTGCCGCGTCCTGAGTGTCAGGGATACGAAGCGCAAGATCGCTTTCACTGAAAGCATCCAGCACCCTAGCAACACCGCCGGTCGGCCGTTGACATCCCATGTCCGCGTCTGGTGACGTCCCTGATGGCGTGAAGAAGGGACGTGACATGGGTATATCCGGAAAACTGGCCGCGTTCGCGGCGGCGGGAGTGCTGCTGTCGAGCTTACCCGCGCAGGCCCTCGACGAACTGGGGGCGCAGGGGCTGCCGCGTACGGGGTTCGAGCAGTCGAACGGCGCGCGGTGGACCACGATGGCCGAGGAGCACGCGCTGCTCAAGAACCTGAGCCGCAAGGTGGACGTCAGCCAGATCGGCGTGACGGTGCAGGGCCGTCCGCTGGACCTGGTCCAAATCGGCCGCGGGCCGACAACCGTGCTGTTCCTGTGCTCGCAGCACGGCGACGAACCGGCCGGACGGGAAGCGTGTCTGATCAAGATCCGGGATCTGGCCTACCGCAAGGACTCCGTGCCCGCCGGGACGACGTTGTTGTTCGTACCGACCGCGAATCCCGACGGTCGCGAGGCCAACACCCGGGGCAACGCCAACGGTGTCGACATCAACCGCGACCACATCGCTTTGGAGACACCGGAAGCCCGCGCGTTCGCCGCGGTGATCCGCGACCACCAGCCGGACATCGTGCACGATCTGCACGAGTTCGGGCCACGGCCGTTGGTGTACGACAAGGACGTGCTGTGGCTGTGGCCGCGCAACCTCAACGTGCACAAGCGAGTGCACGACGAGTCCGAGACCCTGTCGCGTTCCTACATCCGACCGGCCGTGGAGTCCCATGGACTGACCAGCGGCGTGTACGGCTTCCTCGTCGATCCCGGGACCGGCGAGCCGACCCAGCAGATCGCGGGCGACGGCCAGGAGCGGATCCTGCGCAACACCACGGGGTTGAAGCACAGCCTCGGTCTGCTCGTCGAGACCAACGACTCCGCCAACCCCGGCGAGGACCAGCCCGCGGCGGCCCGGCGCCGCGTCGACTCCCACCTCTACGGCGTGGCCGGAACCGTGCGGCTGGTCAAGGAAAGGCGCGGGCACCTGGAAGCGGCGACCACCATCAGCCGCGTGACCGCGCCATGGCGCGACGACCCGATCTACTTCGGCGGCGCCGACAACGAGACGCCCCCGGCGGGCAAGGTCGAACCGAACCCGCCGTGCGGCTACCGGCTGACCACCGAGCAGTACACACAGGTCAAGGACAAGCTGGCATTGCACGGAGTGCAATCACGGCGCGACGGCGAGGGCCGGTTGGTTCCTTTGGCGCAACAGGCAAGGCCGCTGATCCCGATGCTGCTGGACGCGCGGGCCGACTTCGAACTGGTACAGGGTATACCTAGTAAGCGCTGCTAAGTATTTTCCGTACCGTATTTCCGCGGACCTGGGGGAGGTCGTCGTGACGCGTGAACGCGTGCCGAACGAGGTGTGGGTCCTGGTTTCGGCCGGATTCCTGATCGCCATCGGATTCGGGATGATGGCGCCGGTCGTGCCCGCCTTCGCCACCACGTTCGGTGTCGGTGTCACGGCGGCCTCCTTCGTGGTCAGCGCGTTCGCGATCGTCCGGCTGGCGTTCGCGCCGCTCGGCGGGAAGCTCGTGTCCCGGTACAACGAGCGGCCGGTGCTGATGTCCGGGCTGGTGATCAACGCGACCGCCACCGCCGCGTGCGGGTGGGTGTCGTCGTACTGGCAGCTCGTGGGGTTCCGGTCGATCGCGGGCATCGGCTCGGTGATGTTCACCGTGTCCGCCGTCGGTCTCGTGCTCCGGGTCAGCCCGGTCGGCTTACGCGGCCGGGTCTCCGGGCTGTGGTCGACGAGTTTCCTGCTGGGCAACATGGCCGGGCCGCTGGTCGGCGGCGTGTTCGCGGGCAAGGCGATCCAGCTGCCGTTCGTCCTCTACGGCGGCGGGACGCTGCTGGCGGGCCTGCTGATCTGGGTGCTGCTCAAGCGGTCGGACAGCGCGGCCTTGAATTCCACACTGGACCTCCCTGAGTTCACCGTCCGGCAGGCG
Source organism: Kibdelosporangium sp. MJ126-NF4 (assembly GCF_000826545.1). The sequence goes on from NZ_CDME01000011.1 coordinate 119,522, forward strand.
ATCAGGGGCAGGGCCTACCGCGCCTCGCTGACGTCTGCGTTCACCATCGGCTGGATCTCGTTCGGTGTCCGGTACTCGCTGATCCCGCTGTACGTGGTCGGTGTTCTGCACGAGTCCAGCACGGTCGCGGGGATCGGGCTGTCCATCTACGCCGTCGGGACGGCGTCGATCCTGCTCATCGCGGGCCGCGTCGCGGACCTGCGCGGCCGCAAACCCGTGGTGATGACCGGGCTGGCCATCCTCACCGTGGGCGCGATGGCGCTGGCGTTCGCGCCGTCGACACCGTGGTTCTTCGCCGCGTCGCTCGTGTCGGGCCTCGGCTCCGGCCTGATCAGCCCGGCACACACGGCGACCGTCGCCGACGTGATCGGCACCGACGTGCGCGGCGCGCCGGTGCTGGCGTTCTTCCAGATGGCCGCCGACTTCGGCGCCATCGTCGGCCCACTGGCCGCGGGCGCGATCGCGGACCTGTGGTCCTACCACGCCGCGTTCGCCACGTGCGGCCTCATCTCGCTGCTGGCACTCGGCCTGTGGTCGATCGCCCCGGAAACACTCGCGGGCGGCCCGCGAAGGCCGCCCGCACAAGTCCCGGCGACAGTGCCGGATCACACCAAGGCGAATCAGGCCACGCCGGGGTCCGAGGTGTCCGGACCTGCGGCGGACACGTCGTCCAGCTGATACTTCCTGGTCGCCTCGATCACCTTGGCCTTGTCGACCTCGCCGCGGCGGGCCAGCGCGGCCAGCACACCGACGACGACCGACTCCGCGTCCACCAGGAACTGGCGGCGCGCGGCCGTGCGGGTGTCGGAGAAGCCGAACCCGTCCGTGCCCAGGGTGACCATGTCGCCCGGCACCCACGGCCGGATCAGGTCCGGAACCGCGCGCATCCAGTCCGACACCGCCACGACCGGGCCCTCGGTCTCCGAGAGCACCGACGTCACGTACGGCACCCGCGGCTCCGCCTCCGGGTGCAGCAGGTTGTGCCGGTCGATCTCGACGGCCTCACGGCGCAGCTCCGAGTACGACGTGGCGGACCACACATGGGCCTGCACGCCCCACTCGTCGTTGAGCAGCTGCTGGGCCTTCAACGCCCACGGCAGCCCCACACCGGAACCGAGGATCTGCGCCTTCGGGCCGTTGCCCGCTGGCGCGCCCGCGTAGTGGTAGAGACCACGCAGCAGGCCCTCCACGTCCAGGTCCTCCGGCTCGGCAGGCTGCTGGTACGGCTCGTTGTAGACGGTCAGGTAGTAGTAGATGTCCTCCGCCTGGTCGCCGTACATGCGACGCAGACCGTCCTTGACGATGTGCGCGACCTCGAACGACCACGCCGGGTCGTACGCGACCACGGCCGGGTTGGTCGCCGCCAGCAGCAGCGAGTGCCCATCCGCGTGCTGCAGGCCCTCACCGGTCAGCGTCGTGCGGCCCGCCGTGGCACCGAGCACGAAACCGCGGGCCATCTGGTCCGCCGCCGCCCACAGGCCGTCGCCGGTGCGCTGGAACCCGAACATCGAGTAGAAGATGTAGATCGGGATCATCGGCTCGCCGTGCGTGGCGTACGACGTGCCCACCGCGGTGAACGACGCCGTCGACCCGGCCTCGTTGATCCCCTCGTGCAGGATCTGGCCCTTTTCGCTCTCCTTGTAGGCGAGCATCAGCTTGGCGTCCACCGACGTGTACAGCTGGCCGTTGCGGTTGTAGATCTTCTGCGTCGGGAACATCGAGTCCATCCCGAACGTGCGTGCCTCGTCCGGGATGATCGGCACGATCCTCGGCCCGATCTCCGGGTCCTTGGCCAGGTCGCGGACCAGCCGGACGAACGCCATCGTGGTGGCGACCTCCTGCTTGCCCGAGCCACGCCGGATCACGTCGTAGACCTTGTCGCCCGGCAGCACCAGCGCCTTGCTCTTGGACCGCCGCTCCGGTACGAACCCGCCCAGCTGGCGGCGCCGCTCGGACAGGTACTGGATCTCCGGGGCGTCCATTCCCGGGTGGAAGTACGGCGGCAGGTACGGGTCCTTCTCCAGGTCCGCGTCGCTGATCGGGATCCGCAGCGTGTCGCGGAAGCCCTTCAGGTCGTCCAGCGTCATCTTCTTCATCTGGTGCGTGGCGTTGCGACCGGCGAAGTGCGGACCCAGGTTGTAACCCTTGATTGTCTTCGCCAGGATCACCGTCGGCTGGCCGTTGGTCTCCGTGGCCGCCTTGTAGGCCGCGTAGACCTTGCGGTAGTCGTGGCCACCGCGCTTGAGGTTCCAGATCGCGGTGTCGTCCATCCTGACCACGAGTTCCTTGGTCCGCGGGTCGCGGCCGAAGAAGTGCTCACGGACGTACGCGCCGTCGTTGGCCTTGTAGGTCTGGTAGTCGCCGTCCGGCGTGGTGTTCATCAGGTTGACCAGCGCGCCGTCGCGGTCGCCGTGCAGCAGCGAGTCCCACTCACGGCCCCAGATGACCTTGATGACGTTCCAGCCCGCGCCCCGGAAGAACGCCTCCAGCTCCTGGATGATCTTGCCGTTGCCGCGGACCGGGCCGTCCAGGCGCTGCAGGTTGCAGTTGATCACGAAGGTCAGGTTGTCCAGACCCTCGTTGGCCGCCACGTGGATCAGGCCGCGCGACTCCGGCTCGTCCATCTCGCCGTCGCCGAGGAACGCCCACACTCGCTGGTCGGACGTGTCCTTGATGCCCCGGTCGTGCAGGTAGTGGTTGAACCGGGCCTGGTAGATGGCGTTCATCGGGCCCAGCCCCATGGACACCGTCGGGTTCTCCCAGAAGTCCGGCATCAGCCTCGGGTGCGGGTACGACGGCAGCCCGCCGCCCGGCCCGGCGTGCGAGTACTCCTGGCGGAACCCGTCGAGCTGGTTCTCCGAGAGCCTGCCCTCCAGGTACGCGCGCGCGTACATCCCGGGCGAGGCGTGGCCCTGGAAGAACACCTGGTCTCCCCCGCCGGGGTGGTCTTTGCCCCGGAAGAACCAGTTGAAACCGACCTCGTAGAGCGTCGCGGACGAGGCGTAGGTCGAAATGTGTCCACCGACACCCACACCGGGCCGCTGCGCCCGGTGCACGGTCATCGCCGCGTTCCACCGGATCCACGCACGGTAACGGCGCTCCACCTCCTCGTCACCGGGGAACCACGGCTCCTGCTCGGTGGGGATGGTGTTGACGTAGTCCGTGCTGGTCAGCGACGGAATACCGACGCGGCCCTCCCGCGCGCGTTCCAGCAGGCGAAGCATCAGATAGCGAGCACGTTGCTGCCCACCGTCCTTCAGGACGGCGTCGAACGACTCAAGCCACTCCGACGTCTCCTCGGGGTCGATATCGGGCAGATGAGCGGCGAGGCCGTCGCGGATGACGTGCACCCTGCCGGGGGCACTCACGCTGTTTGAGTTGGATTGCGGGGCCAAGGGATCTCCTCGCCTGGTTCTCTCGTTGTTTCCTACGCCAATTCAACCCGGTTGGCGTGCGTCATACCCCATCGTCGTCCCGATCGGGTCAAACGTCATCACTACTGGTGAGTAACCCGATGGCGGTGTCCCCCACACTCGCAGGAGTGGTATTGCCTCTACGTGGCACGGGACGATCCGATGCATACCGTCACCGTAGTGCGAGCGCGGTTGGACTCCCGCGCGGACACAGTTGGGGCTTAACCCGGTGTGGACGGTTGCGCAGTCGGGTACTGGGAGTGTTCGCTATCGCCTAACACGCGGTGCCTCCGGCGCCGCATTGGTTCACATGGAGGAGTGGAAGCCGTGGTGGCCGCGGGAGACGCCGGCAAAGCAGGCGTCGCCGAGAAGCTTGGGATCGAACCAGGCATTGTCGTCCAGGAGATCGGATGGGGCGAGGACGTCGATGACGACGTGCGCGCAGCCGTCGAGGATCGCTGCGGAAGCGACCTGTTGGACGAGGACGCAGACGAGGTGGTCGACGTCATCCTGCTGTGGTGGCGAGAAGAGGACGGCGACCTCGCCGACACGCTTCTCGACGTCCGCAGTCCGCTCGCCGATACCGGGACGATCTGGGTACTGACACCCAAGACCGGACGGGACGGGCACGTCGAACCGAGTGAGATCGCCGAGGCGGTGTCGACGGCGGGCATGGCCCAGACGTCGAACATCAGCGTCGGCGACGACTGGACAGGAACAAGGCTGGTCTCGCCGAAGTCCGCGAACACTCGTCGCTGACATCCCACAGAGTCGAACCGTCTGGGATCACACCCAGACGGGACACTAGGCTGGCCTCAGGCAGAGACAGTTCGCGACGTGGGAGGACACACCGATGGCGGTCGAGGTCGGTTCGAAGGCCCCTGACTTCACGCTCAACGACTACAACAAGCAGCAGGTCACACTCTCCACCTTCCAAGGTGAGAAGAACGTGCTCCTGGTGTTCTACCCGTTCGCGTTCAGCGGCATCTGCCAGGGCGAGCTCTGCCAGGTACGCGACGAACTCGCCACGTACGACGACGCGAACGTGCAGGTCCTCGGCGTGTCGGTGGACAGCCCCTTCGCACTGAAGGCGTGGGCGGACCAGCAGGGTTACACCTTCCCCCTGCTGTCGGACTTCTGGCCGCACGGCGAAGTCGCGCAGACGTACGGCGTGTTCAACGACAAGGCGGGCCTGGCGCTGCGCGGAACGTTCCTGATCGACAAAACGGGAACGGTCCGCTACACCGAGGTCAACCAGCCGGGCGAAGCCCGCGACCAGGAGGCCTGGAAGAAAGCACTTGCCAACCTGGCATGATTGACGGCGGTGCCCGAAAGGGCACCGCACCAGGGCGCATAGCTCAGCGGAAGAGCACTCGCCTTACAAGCGAGGGGTCGCAGGTTCGAACCCTGCTGTGCCCACACAGAGCGCTAGGTGGTGGCCGCCTTGTGCAAGGGACGCGTCGTCGCTGCACGCTTGGCGTCGCGGTTCCAGCTGAACCAGCCCCAGATCACCAGTGCGGCGAAGACCGTGTAGACCAATGCGCTGAAGTAGAGGCCCGAGTCGATCTGGAGCGGCACGCCGACCGCGTCCACAGCCAGCCACACCAGCCAGAACTCGAGCAGGCCCCGGCCCTGCAGGGCGAAGGCGATCACGGTGCCGACGAAGATCCCGGCGTCCCGCCACGGCGCCCATGAGGCGTCGAGGGCGTCCAACAGCAAGGCCATGCCCACGGTTCCCACCGCGAGGGCGCCGATCGTCACGAGGATCTCGGTGACGGTCGAGCGGCGGACGACCACGCCGAACACCGGGTCACGGCGGCGGGTCCACGCCCACCAGCCGTAGACGCTGATCAGCAGGATGACCACCTGCCTGGACGCGAGACCGCCGAGGTGCGCGGAGACGTACACGCTGAACAGCAGGACAGTTGCCGCAACCTGCACGGGCCACGTCCAGAGGGTGCGGTACTTGGCGAGGAACACCACCGCGAGTGCGCAGACCTGACCGATCAGTTCCGCCAACGAGATCCACTGGCCCAACACGGTGACACCGTGTTCCAGAAAGAACCGCACCCGATCCTCCTTGCCCCAGTACTCCTGCCAGAACAGTGCTACTGGGTCCGGCTGTTCCGCGCCAGGGTGTGAGCTGTCTCTCGTACCACGACCTCCCAGTCCCGGCGCGGGTCCTGGATCTGGCCGAGTGACACGATCTCGCGCCGCGACAGTAGTACTGTGCACCAGTCGAGCATCACTCGTAGCTTGCGGCCCGCGGTGGGCACACGGCTCCAGTGGTACGCGCGGTGCATCAGCCACGCGGGCCAGCCCCGCAACCGGATCCCGTACACCTGGGCGACGCCCTTGTGCAGGCCGAGGCTGGCCACCGAACCGACGTGCTTGTGCCGGTACGGCTTCTCCTTCCCGCCGCGCATCGACGCGACGATGTTGTCCGCCAGCACTTTCGCCTGGCGGACGGCGTGCTGCGCACTCGGCGTGCACAGCGCGCCCTCCCCCGACAGGTCCGGCACCGCCGCGCTGTCACCCGCGCCCCAGACGCCTTGCAGCCCCCTAGCCCGCAAGGTTTCCGTGCAGATCAGCCGACCCCGGTAGTCGATCGGCATCCCCGAGCGCATCGCCAGCGGGTTCGCCTTCACCCCGGCGGTCCAGACCACGGTGTCGGCGTCGAACGCCGTCCCGTCCGACAGCTCGACGTGCCCGTCGACCATCGACACCAGCTTGGTGTTCAGCTTGACCTCCATGCCGCGTTTGGTCAGCCTGCGGATGGTGTAGTCCGACATCGACGCGCTGATCTCCGGCAGTATCCGGTCGGCCGACTCGACGAGCACCCATCGCATGTCCGAAGGAGACAGTCCCTTGTGGACGCGCATGGCGTAGCGGGCCATGTCCTCGAGCTCACCGAACACCTCGACGCCCGCGTACCCGCCACCGACCACGACGAACGTCAGCGCGCGCTGTTTGCGCTCCGGTGTGCTCGACGCGACGTCCAGCCGCGACAGGACGTGGTTGCGCAGGTAGATGGCCTCGCCGACAGTGCCGAAACCGATACCCGACTCGGCCAGACCCGGGATCGGCAGCGTCCGCGACACCGAACCGGCGGCCATCACGAGGATGTCGTACGGCATCGACGTCGGCAGGCCCTCAGCCGGGACGACCGTCGCGACCTTCCGCTCGTGGTCGATCCCGGTGACCTTGCCGGTCACGACCGTGCATCCCGGCAGCACCCGCCGCAACGGCACCACCACGTGCCGCGGCTCGACCGACCCGGCGGCGGCCTCCGGCAGGAACGGCTGGTAGGTCATGTTCGGCTGCGGGTCGACGACCGTCACGGTCGCCTCACCGGCACGGAGTTTCCTCTGCAGACGAATGGCGGTGTACATCCCGACATACCCGCCACCGACGATCAGGATGTGTGTCATAGGAGAAGCGTGCTCCCGACGGCCACGCCGAGAACTCCCCTGAGCGACCAGGCTTGCTCCCTCCCCAGCGGGATCCGCACCCAGGACCTTCGTCCCACACGATAGGGGGACATGAGTGGCATCTCGATCAAGAACAGTCCATAGTGGATCTACCGGTGGGGACCGGGGAGAAGGCCCCTGGAGCGCAGCGCACCACTACGCTCCAGGGGCCATTTACCTCTCTGGACCAGCACTGTGTGCGGGCGGTCTTGTCCTTCGTGTCAAGCTGTCAGGATGAGAGCAGGGGCCATTTCCGCGAAGACGCTCGCCGAGTTGGAACGGGCGTCCGGCAAGCTCGCGTCGGCCACCCTCGCCGCGATGGACTCGCAGTTCCCGTGGTTCAGCCGGATGCCTGCCGACCAGCGCGCGAGTGTGCTGCTGATCGCGCAGTCCGGAGTGGCCGGGTTCACCGCGTGGCTCAAGGACGACACCGCTTCGCTGCGACTGACCACCGACGTCTTCCGGTCCGCGCCGCGTGACCTGTCCCGCTGGATCAGCCTGCGGCAGACCGTGGAACTGGTGCGGGTCGCGTTGCAGGTCTTCGAAGGCCAGGTGCCCGACCTCGCCGCCGACGAGAAGGAACGCGCGATCCTCGGCGAGGCGGTCCTGCGATACGGCCGCGAGGTCGCGTTCGCGTCCGCGATGTCCTACGCCTCCGCCGCCGAGGCCCGTGGCGCGTGGGACGCGCGGCTCGAAGCGCTCGTCGTCGACGGCATCGTGCGTGGTGACGCCGAGGAGGCCCTGCTGTCCCGGGCCGCCGCGCTGGGGTGGGACCCGGCCGCGGAAGCGACCGTGGTGGTCGGCAACCGGCCGTCCGACGATCCGCCGACCGTCGTCTACGAGGTACGCAGCCGCGCCGCCCGGTTGGGCCGGGCAGTGCTGTTGAGTGTGCAGGGCACCCGGCTCGTCGTGGTCCTCGCGGGTCCGACAGACGACCAGCTCGGCGACGAACGCCGTGGCCGGGCGCCGAGCAAGACCGTGCTCGACCGGATCACCGCCGCGTTCGGCGAGGGCCCGGTCGTCGCCGGGCCGACCGTCGCCAGCCTCGCCGAGGCGCACCGCAGCGCCGCCGACGCGCTGTCCGGGCTGCGGGCCGTGGTCGGCTGGCCCGCCGCGCCGAGGCCGGTGCGCTCGACGGACCTGCTGCCGGAACGGGCGCTGGCCGGTGACCCGGAAGCGGAGTGGCAACTGGTCGACCGGGTGGCGCGCCCGCTGGAAGAGGCGACGGGCTCGCTGCTGGAGACCGTGGACACCTACCTGGAAGTCGGCGGCGTGCTGGAAACATGCGCGCGGCAGCTGTTCGTGCACCCGAACACGGTTCGCTACCGTCTGCGCCGGGTCGCCGAGCTCACCGGGCGCAACGCCAACGATCCACGGGATTCGCTGGTACTTCGGGTGGCGTTGGCGGTCGGGCGCTTGGCCAGGGCACGGGGGTTGTGGTAACCAGCACAGCAGGCAGCGGTCTTGATGGACACAGTGACGCACTTAACGTGCGCCCCGCACTCGGTGACAACCGTTCACACCGACAACGTTTTCCCGTTTCAGCCCGTCATCGCCCGGTAACAGTTGTAGACACACTACAAATTCCATGGACAGACTTGGTGACTGGCGGCATCCCGGCGGCCAGCCGCCGGAGTGTTCAGTACAGGGTGTGATCGCGATACTCGCCCCTGGCCAGGGCTCCCAGACTCCCGGAATGCTGACACCGTGGCTCGAGCTTGACGGTGCCGAGGAGCGCCTCGCGGCCTGGTCCGAGCGCGCGGGCCTGGACCTGCGCAGGCTGGGCACGACGGCCGCCGCCGAGGAGATCGTCGACACCTCGGTGACGCAGCCGCTGGTCGTCGCGGCCGCGCTGCTGGCACAGGCCGAGCTCGAGAAGCGGTTCACGCTCCCCGACGACACCGTCGTAGCGGGCCACTCGGTCGGTGAACTCGCCGCAGCCGCGGTCGCCGGTGCGTTCAGCGCCGACGAAGCCGTGGGCCTCGCCGCCGTGCGTGGCCGTGAGATGGCCGCCGCGTGCGCGCTGCACCCGACCAGCATGACCGCGCTCCTGGGCGGCGACCGCCAGGCAGTGCTGGACAAGATCGCCGAGTACGGCGTGACACCGGCCAACCAGAACGGCGCGGGCCAGATCGTCGCCGCCGGTGACAAGGAAGCGCTGGAGCGCCTCGTCGCCGACCTGCCGGACGGTGTGAAGTACCGTGCGCTCAAGGTCGCCGGTGCGTTCCACACGAAGTACATGGCGCCTGCGCAGGACGCCCTGCGCGCGTACGCCGGCTCGGTCCCCACCAAGGACCCCGTCCGGACGTTGCTGTCGAACGCCGACGGCGGCGTGGTGGACACTGGTACGGAGACCCTGACCAGGCTGGTCGACCAGCTGACCCGGCCGGTGAAGTGGGACGCCTGCATGGCGACCATGGGCGAGCGCGGAGTCACGGCGGTCGTGGAACTGCCGCCCGCGGGCGCACTGGTCGGTCTGATCAAACGGGAACTGCCGTCCGTGGCACGGATCCGGCTCAAGACCCCGGCGGACTTGGACTCCATCGCGGAGTTCGTGGAGGGCAGCAAGTGAGCAGCGCGCTCAACATCGCGACCGGACCGGCCGGCAGCCGGATCCTCGGCGTCGGCAGCTTCCGGCCGGAGCGGATCGTCACCAACGACGAGCTGTCAGAGCGGATGGACACCACCGACGAGTGGATCCGCACCCGCGTCGGCATCGTCGAGCGCCGGTTCGCCGGACCGGACGAATCGCTTGTGGACATGGCGGTCGCCGCGGGCACGCGGGCGATCGAGGACGCGGGCCTGCAGCCATCCGATGTGGACACGGTGATCGTCGCGAACTGCACGATGCCGTCGCCGATCCCGAACGCGGCGGCGCAGGTCGCCGACCGGGTCGGGGTCAAGGCCGCCGGCGCGTTCGACCTGAACGCCGCGTGCGCCGGGTTCTGCTACAGCCTGGCGACCGCGTCGGACCTGATCCGCTCCGGCTCGGCGGGCCGGGTGCTGGTGATCGGCGCGGAGAAGCTGACCGACTGGGTCGACCCGGACGACCGGGCGAACGCGATCATCTTCGCCGACGGCGCCGGTGCGGCCGTCGTCGGGCCGTCCGACCAGCCGGGCATCGGCCCGGTCGCGTGGGGCAGCGCGGGCGACCTGGTCGACATGATCTACAACCGGGACAACCGCTACATCTACCAGGAAGGCCAGACGGTCTTCCGGTGGGCCACCACCCAGATCGCGCCGATCGCGTTGCGCGCGCTGGAACTGGCGGGCCTGCAGCCGTCCGATGTGGACGCCCTGATTCCGCACCAGGCGAACCTGCGGATCGTCGAGGCGATCGCGAAGCGGCTGCGCAAGGAAGGCGCGCGGGAGAAGATGGAGGTGGCCGACGACATCATCTACACCGGCAACACCTCGTCGGCGTCGATCCCGATCGCGCTGGACCACATGCGCAAGGCCGGCCGGGTCAGCACGGGTGACGTGCTGCTCATGGTCGGTTTCGGCGCCGGGCTGTCCTACGCGGGGCAGGTCGTGATCAGCCCGTAGACTCCCGCCGGGCGCGTGCGCGCCCGGTGGCATGGATTCAACAAGACTAGAAAGGGAAATCGATGGCGAACGAAGAGGTCCTGTCAGGTCTCGCTGACATCGTCGAAGAGGTCGCGGGCGTGGCCAAGGACGACGTCACCGTCGAGAAGTCCTTCGTGGACGACCTGGACATCGACTCGCTGTCCATGGTGGAGATCGCCGTGCAGGCAGAGGACAAGTTCGGGGTCAAGATCCCGGACGACGAGCTGGCGAACCTCAAGACGGTCGGCGACGCGGTCGACTACATCACCAAGAACACCGTGTGAGACGCGCCGACGTTTCCGCCTCCAGCAATCCTGCTGGGGCGGCGTCGGCGAGCGACTAGGGCGGAGAGGGAATTGAGTAACGACATCGTCATCACCGGGCTGGGCGCGACCACACCGCTCGGCGGCGACGTGGTGTCCACATGGGACGCCCTGCTCGCCGGTAAGAGTGGCGTGTCCATACTTGAGGCCGACTGGGTCACCGCCTTCGGGCTGCCGACCCGGATCGCCGCCCAACTCGCGGTTGACCCGGCCGAGGTGCTGCCCAGGGTCGAGGCTCGCAGGCTGGACCGCTGCGAACAGGTCGCGGTGATCGCGTCCCGGCAGGCATGGGCCGACTCCGGGCTGAGCGCCGACTCGGTCGATCCCGAACGGCTCGCCGTGATCATCGGCACCGGTATCGGCGGCGCGAACACCCTGCTCAACCAGGACGACCTGCTGGAAGGTCCTGGCCTGCGCAAAGTCTCACCGCTGACCGTGCCGATGCTGATGCCCAACGGCCCGGCCGCGCACGTCGGCATCGAACTGAAGGCCCGTGCCGGTGTGCACGCGCCCGTGTCGGCCTGCGCGTCCGGCGCCGAGGCGATCGCGTGGGCGTTCCGGATGCTGCGCTCCGGTGAGGCCGACGTGATCGTGGCCGGTGGCGCGGAAGCCGCGATCGCCGGGATCACCATGGCCGGTTTCTGCCAGGCCCGCACGATGAGCACCAACAACGACGAGCCGACCAAGGCCTCACGCCCGTTCGACGTGCACCGCGACGGGTTCGTCCTCGGCGAGGGCGCCGGGATCATGGTCCTGGAAACCGAGGAACACGCCAAGGCACGCGGCGCCAAGATCTACGGCAAGCTGGCCGGTGTCGGCACCAGCTCCGACGGCTACCACATCACCGCGCCGGACCCGGAGGGCGCCGGGCAGGCACGGGCCATCACCACGGCACTGCGCACCGGCGGCATCGACCCGGCCGACGTCGGGCATGTCAACTGCCACGCCACGTCCACCTCGGTCGGTGACGTGACCGAGACGGTCGCGATCCGCAAGGCCATCGGTGAGCACCCGATCCTGACCGCCCCCAAGGGTTCCTTCGGGCACCTGCTCGGCGCGGCCGGAGCGGTCGAGGCGATCGTCACCGTACTGTCCATTCGCGACAGTGTGATTCCGGCGACGCTCAACCTGGAGGAGCTCGACCAGGGTGTCGTGCACGACGTGGTCGCGGGCGAGCCGCGCAAGGTCGACCTCAAGGCCGCGGTGAACGACTCGTTCGGCTTCGGCGGGCACAACGTGGCGCTCGCCTTCACCTCCGTGTAAGCGGCCGCAACGGCAGAACACAGGCTTGTAACGATTTCGACTCCGAGGGCTGTCCTTCCCACGAAGGGCGGCCCTCGTGTCGTATTTCGACGGTGTAGGTTCCCTGCTCATGCGAACCCGTCTGGTCTCCTTAAGCCTCTTGTCAGTGGTCGCGCTGGTGGCGACCGGGTGTGCGTCGGAGACGGCCCCACAGGCGCCGTCCAAGAAAGCCGCTCTGGTGATCGCTCAGGGCGGGCTCGGCGACGAGTCGTACAACGACCTCGCGATGTCCGGCTTCACCGCGTCCACCAAGGACAAGGGCGTCGAAGGCCAGAAGATCGAGTCGACCGACGTGGTCGCGCAGGGCGACCAGCTGCTGCGCCGTGCCGCGACGTCCGGCGGCTACGGGCTGGTGATCGACCTGGAGTTCTCGCACGGCGAGATCCTGCCGGGCATCGCCTCGGCGTACCCGAACGTGCAGTGGGCGTTCCTGAACAACAAGATCAACGGCCCGAACATCGCGTCGGTGCTGTTCGCCGAGCACGACAGCTCGTACCTGGCCGGTGCGCTCGCGGCGATGATGACCACCCAGACCGGCAACCCGAAGATCAACCCGGACAAGAAGATCGGCGTGATCGGCGGCACCAAGTCGGTCGGCATCGACAAGTTCCTGTCCGGCTACATCGAGGGCGCCAAGTCCGTCGACCAGGGCGTCGAGGTGCTCACCGCGTACAGCAACACCTTCGGCGACCCGACCAAGGGCTCGCAGCTCGCCGAAACCATGTTCCAGCAGGGCGCGGACATCGTGTACGTCGTCGCGGGCGGCACCGGCGCCGGTGTGATCGAGGCGGCGAAGAAGAACAACCACTACGCCATCGGCGTCGACGACAACCAGGACAAGCTCGCCCCCGGGTTCGTGCTGACCAGCGTGCTCAAGCGGGCCGACCTGGCCGTGCGCAAGGTCGTCGAGCTGTACGCGGACGGCAAGTTCCCCGGCGGCCAGGTGATCAACCTCGGCCTCAAGGAGGGCGGCGTCGGCCTGACCGAGTTCGAGTTCACCAAGAACGAGATCCCGGAGTCGGTGCGCACCAAGGTCGACGACCTGAAGAAGAAGATCATGGCTGGTGAACTGAAGGTGTGGAACGTGATCGACCAGGGATACCCCACCTGGCTGAAGGGCTGATCAGGCGATGACGGTCCGCCTGGGCGCGCAGGAGGTCTCGCGCGCCTTCGGTCCGGTGCGGGCCAACGAAGGCGTCACCGTCGAAGTCCTGGCGGGCACGGTGCACGCGGTCGTCGGCGAGAACGGCGCGGGCAAGACCACCCTGATGCGCATCCTGTACGGCCTCGACCAACCGGACTCCGGCACGGTCGTGCTCGACGACCGCCCGGTCCGGCTACGCGGCCCGGCGGACGGCATCGCACGCGGTATCGGCCTGGTGCCGCAGGAACTGGCGATGATCGGATCGCTGACCCTGCTGGAGAACCTGGTGCTGGGCGCGGAACCCCGCCGAGGCCCGCGGATCGACTGGGCGAAAGCCCGTGCGGAAGCCGAGGAACTCGCCGCGCGCGTCGGCGTCGACCTGCCGTGGACGGCGGTCGCGGACACGGTGTCCATCAGTGTCCGCCAGCAGGTGGAGATCCTGCGCGCGCTGCGGCGCGGCGCGGACGTGCTGATCCTCGACGAACCGACCGCCGCGCTGGCGCCCGCCCAGGTCGAGGACCTGCTGCGGCTGCTGCGCGGGCTGCGCGACGCGGGCCGGACGATCGTGTTCATCAGCCACAAGGTCGACGAGGTGCTCACGGTCGCCGACGAGATCACGGTCCTGCGCGGCGGCAAGGTGATCACGAACCGGCACGCCGGGGACGTCGGCCGGGACGAACTGATCGAGCTGATCGTCGGCGAACACGTCCGGACCACCGGCTTCGTGTCGTCCGCGCTGATCGGCGACGAGGTGCTCACGGTCGACGGGAGCATCGCGCTGTCGGTGCGCGCCGGGGAGATCGTCGGCGTCGCGGGGATCGCGGGCAGCGGACAGGACGAACTCGTCGAACGCGTCGTCGGCCTGTGCCCGGCCGACGGACGGATCACACTGCGGGGCAAGGACATCACTGCACTTCAAGTGGACCGCAGGCGAGCGGCCGGGCTCGGATACATCTCCGGTGAGCGCCGCGCCGAGGGCCTGTCGATGGAGGCCTCACTGGCCGACAACGCCATCGCGGGCGCCCACCGGGACATCGGCCGCCGCGGCTGGCTCACCCCGTCGGCGGTACGTCGCTACGCCAAACGGGTTCTCGACGGCTACTCCGTCCGATATGGACGGACATCGGCCCCGGCGCGGACCCTGTCCGGCGGCAACCAGCAGCGGGTCGTGATCGGCAGGGAACTCGACCGCCACCCGGCACTGCTCGTCGCGGCCGGGCCGACCCGCGGGGTGGACGTGCTGGGCATGACCTACATCCACGCCCAGCTCAGGGCGTTGCGCGACAACGGGTCCGCCGTGCTGCTGGTGTCCGAGCAACTGGACGAACTGCTGGAGCTGTCCGACCGGATCGTGGTCCTGTACGGCGGCCGGGTCGCGGGCGAACTGCCCGGCGGACCGGAAAGCCGCGCCGCGGTAGGCGCCCTGATGCTCGGCAGGAAAGCCTCGTGAGTGTTTCGGCCGGTTCTAACCGGACCAAGTACTCACGAGCTCTGACCAGCGTGATCAGGGCCGTTGTGCCGTTTGGGATCGCGTTGGTGATCGGCGGCGTGGTGCTGCTGGCGACCGGGCACAACCCGTTGGAGTTCTACCAACTGCTGGTGCGCGAGGCGTTCGGTGGCACCGACCGGATCGCCGCGACGCTCAGCGCCGCCACTCCCCTGCTGTTCACCGGCCTGGCCACGGCGATCGCGTTCCGCGCCGGGGTGTTCAACGTCGGTGTGGAGGGCGGGTTCGTCCTCGGTGGCCTTATTGGCGCGACGGTCACGCTGCACGCGGGGATGCTCGCCGGGCTTGTCGCGGGCGCGGCGGCGGGCATGCTGGTCAGCGCGCTGCCGGGCTGGTTGAAGGCACGCTGGAACGTCGACGAGGTCGTCACCACGCTGATGTTCAACTTCGTGGTCGCCGGGGTCACCGGCTGGCTCGTCACGACTTTCCTGCAGGCCAAGGGAGTCGCGAACTCCGCGACACCGCTGATCCAGAACTCCTCGTGGCTGCCGGACCTGCTGCCGCCGTACAACCTCACCTCCGGTGTGCTCATCGCGTTGGCGCTCGTCGCGCTGTACGCGGTGTGGATCAAGCACTCCGTGCTGGGCTACGAACTGCGCCAGACCGGCCTCAACCCGCGCTTCAGTGCCGCGCAGGGCATTCGCGTCGGCCGCGTGGTCATCGTGTCGATGCTCATCTCCGGCGCGATCGCCGGACTGGGCGGCGCCACGCACGCGCTCGGCGTCGTGCACCGGTTCGTCGACGGCTTCTCCCCCGGGTACGGGTTCACCGGGATCGCGGTGGCACTGTTGGGCCGCAACAGCGCGGTGGGTGTCGTGGTGGGCGCGGTGCTGTTCGGCGCACTGGCCTCCGCGGGCACGACCGCCCAACTGTTCAGCGACATCCCACTGGACATCGTGGACGTGCTGTCGGGCACGGTCATGATCTTCGCTGTCGTCCGGTTGTGGAGGCAGCGGTGACGGTGTCGATGCTCCAGGGCCTGCTGGGGTCCGCGCTGCTGCTGTGGACACCGCTCGCGCTGGCCGCCATGGGTGGCCTGCTGCACCGGGTGAGCGGCGTGGTGAACATCGGGCTGGAAGGCCAGATGCTCGTCGGGGCGCTGGTCGGGGCGCTCGTGTCCGGGACGAGCGGCAACTGGGTGCTCGGTGTGCTGGCCGCAGGCGCGGCGGGCGGCGCGGTCGGGTTGCTGATGTCCCTGTGTATCACCAGGCTCGGCGCGAACGAGATCATCGCGGGCCTCGGCTTCACCATCGTGCTCAGCGGGCTGATCGGCTACCTGCTGCGCAGCGTTTTCGACGTGTCCGGGACGCTGCGGGTGGCCGGGTTGGATCCGCTTCCCCGCTTCCTCGGCGTCGACCCGCTGTTCCTCCTTGCCGTCATCCTCATCCCGGTGATCGTGTGGTCGTTGCGCAACACCGCCGCCGGGCTGCGGCTACGCGCCACCGGCGACGGTTTCGACGCCGCGAACGCGCTGGGAATGCCCGCCACCGGGATCCGCGACATCGCGGGCACCGTCGCCGGAATGCTCGCCGGGATCGCCGGATCGCACCTTGTCCTCGGCCAGGTCGGGCTTTTCAATGAGGACATGGTCGCCGGGCGCGGGTTCATCGCACTGGCCGCGTTCTACTTCGGCAGGGCCCGCCCACTGCCCACCGCGTTGGCGTGCCTGCTGTTCGCGGTGTTCGACGCCACACAAGCACGGCTGCAGACCGCGGGAGTACCGGCCCAACTGATCCAGACTCTGCCGTATCTTGTGGTCATCGCGGTTCTGACGGCCACCGCCGTCCGCGATGCTCGGGGAAGATCTCGAAGGGCGGGCTGAAACCATGGCCGACAACGTTGACAACGGCACCAAGAACGGCACGACGGTGGCGTTGGTGCTGATCGACGTGCTGGACGCGTTCTTCGCTCCCGGCAAACCCGCCTACTATCCGGACTCGGTGAAAGTCCTCGACCCCTGCCGCGAACTCCTCGGCAAGGCCCGCGCGGGGGGACGGCTGATCGTGCACGCGGTGGAACGCCACCGCCCGGGGCTCGCCGACTTCGAGCACAAGAAAATTCCGGTGCACTGCGAAATCGGTGACGACCAGTCACCGTACGTGGCCGGTTTCGAGCCGCTGGACACCCCCACCGAGGTCGAAGTCCCCAAACGTCGCTACTCCGCGTTCTACGGCACCGATCTCGACCTGCTGCTGCGCGAACAAGGCGTGGAAACGCTGGTGTTCGCCGGGGTCAAAACGAACGTTTGCGTCAGGGCAACTATCCAGGACGCGTTCGCGGCGGGGTATGAGATCCTTCTCGTGAAAGAGGCCACCAACTCGAATCGGCCACACCTGGCCGAGGCGTCGCTCGAGGACATCGACCGCTACTTCGGGTCCGTGGTGACGCTCGAACAGGCATTGGAGCGACTGTGAGCAGCAAGGTCGCTGTCGTCGGATACGCCAGCATGGACCACTCGATGGAGTGCGACGAATTCCGTGCGGCCGCCGGGACCACCCTGATCAAACGCCGCCTGTCCGACCCGTGGCCGGGCATCGGCGGCATCGCGCACACCGCGCGGGGGCTGGCGGCGGCGGGCCACGAGGTGCACGCCATCACGTGGGTCGGCGACGACGAGCCCGGCAAGGAGTACATCGACCGGCTCAACGCCTACGGCGTGAACATCTCCGGCATCTCCACCGACAGCGTCCGCACCCCGTCGTGCTACCTGTTCTACGGGCCCGACGGCGAGACGGTCGTCGTGTACGACCCGGGCGACCGCGCGGCGGGCAACCTGACCGAGCACCAGCGCGAGATCGTCAAGGACTGCGACTGGGTGTGCCTGATGGTGGGCCCCCGCCCGGCCAACCTCGAAGTGCTCGACCTGCTGGCCGACAACCAGCACCTGGCGTGGGGCGTGAAAGGCGACCCGGACGCCTACTCCCCCGGCGTCGTGCACCGGATCCTGGCACGCGCCAGCGTCGTCAGCTTCAGCGCCCGCGAGCGCGTGTTCCTCGACCGGATCGTCGCGCCGCGCACCCTGCTGGAACGCACGAGGCCGAACGCGCTGCTGGCCGAGACCCACGGCCCTGCCGGTGTCCGGATCTGGCGCGGCGACCTGCACGACATGGTCCCGTGCAGCGAGATCGACGCGGTGGACACCACCGGCGCGGGCGACATGTTCTTCGCCGGGATGGTCGCCAGCCTGCTTGAGCACCCCGAGGAGACCCGTCAGGCCGCCGAGCGTGGCGTCGAGGCCGCGACCGCGATGCTGCTCGAACGGCTCCCCGTCAATGGCTGATTCACCCCGGGCTGATTCAACCCAGCGGGCATGGTTCCTGAGGTGCGCCGCTGACGAGGTCGCTGACCGCGCTGTGCTCGTCGGGGACCGGGGCCGTGTCACGAAGGCCGCGACCCTGCTCGACGACGCCCGCGTCCTCAATGAGGACCGTGGCCTGTCCGCCGTGACCGGCACCTATCACGGGCAGGCGGTGACCGTGGCCGCGTTCGGCATGGGCGCGCCCATCGCGGGCGTTGTCCTGCACGAGCTGGCCATGCTCGGTGTGCGGCGGTTCGTGCGCCTGGGGACCGTGCTGGGGATCGGCGGGACCGAACTCGGGTCGCTCGTCCTGGCCGAGGGCGCGGTCCGCAACGAGTCCACATCTGGCACATATCTGCCACCCGGTTTTCCCGCGATCGCCGACCACGAGCTGAACACGGCACTGCGCTCGGCGCTGGCCGCCGGGTCCAGGCCGTGGACCACTGGGCTGATCGCGTCCTACGACGGGTTCTACACCGAGATGTTCGCCGCCGAACCGTCACGGGCCGCTGAGACACGAGCCCGCATGGAGGAACTCGGCCGCTACGGCGTCAAAGCCGTCGACATGGAGACCTCGGCGGTGCTCGCCGTGGCACAGGCGGTCGGCGCGAAGGCCGCGTCACTGTGCCTGGCCAGCGTGGACGGCCTGAGCCAGGACAAGCTCACCGACGGACGCACCGAGGCCGAGCTGGAACTCCTGGTCACCGGACTGACGGCGCTCGCCTCGGTATGACCTTCTCTGGGTGACCGGCTCTCAGTTGCCGGGCGCGGCGCCGCACTCGTCGTGTCGCGGTGACGCGCCCTCAGCGCCGACGTCGATCTTCCACTTGTTGTCGCTGTTGTCCTTGATCAACGGAAGGACGATGCGCCAGCGGATGCATTCCTTGGGCAGCTCGGGCGGCGCGTCGGCGAGGTCCTGGGTGCTGGTGAAGCTGACCATCACCCGCAGCTTGCGATCCGGCGCCCAGTCGAGGCGGTGCACCAGGATGTTGCCGTCCTTGGTCGAGCTGTAGTCATCCTGCCAGGTGCTCTCCGGGAACTTGGCGGCACGCTCCCTGGTGACCGTCCTGCGCCACTTGTCGTAGTCCCGCTCGTTGATCGAGTCGAAATGCTCCTGCAGCATCGGCCAGATCGCGCCCTGGAGCGGGTGATCGGCGAAGTCCTTGCGCGCCCTCACCTGCCCCGTGCCGGGCTGCTTGTCCGTCGACGCGGACTCGCTCGGCTGCACGGGCTCCTCCCGCGCGACGGCGGGAGTGGTCGACTCCGGCTGCTGCCGGTACAGCTGACGCACGAAAAAACCACCGGCGGCCGCGATGACGACAACCGCCAGCGCGGCCACCCACAATCCCGGCCCCTGCCCCCTACCTGACTGCACAGTACGAGGGTGCCATGAATCAGCCGACCCGGTGAAGCCACGTCACTGGTGCGCCGTCACCGGCACGCCGAAACGGCTCCAGCGCCTCGTCCCACGAGGCACCCAACATCTCGTCGACCTTGTGCCCGAACGACTCACCGCCCCGGCTGGCCGCCGCGACCGCGCGCAACTGGTCCTCGCCGACCACGATGTCGCCGTTGGCGGACGTCCTGGCACGCCACAAACCCAGGCCCGGTGCGAAGCAGAACCGCTCGCCGTCCACCCCGGCGCTCGGCTCCTCGGTGACCTCGAACCTGATCATCGGCCACGCCCGCAGAGCCTGGACCAGCTTGGCGCCAGTGCCTGCGGAGCCGGTCCACGAACATTCGGACCGCAGCTGACCAGCGGCCGCCGGTTGGGCGGTCCACTTCAGCTCGGCCCGGACACCCAGGGTGCCCGAAATCGCCCACTCGACGTGCGGACAAACCGCAGACGGCGACGAGTGGACGTACACCACGCCACGGGTGCTGCCACTTGTGCTCACTGCTGACCTCCGCTACTCGACGAGGAAACGTCTTCCCCTACGACCTCGTGGAGCGTGTGGTCTGCCGCGTGTACAAGTCGACCCGGCGCCTATTCTGCCTCCTCACTGTGCAATTTCGCCACAGGAACGATCAGATGACACATCAGTCACTCCGATCGGCTGACTTTCGCGGCGTGTCGTTCCGGCGTGTCGGCTCTACCGGCACTTTCTCGCCACTGGATACAGGGGATGTATGTGGTGCCCACCACTGGCCACCCCATCGGTACTCGAAGGTCGGGCACGCACGGCTACGGTGGCACGCGGTGTAGCTACGGAAACAGTGTCGCTACGGAGGGGGAGGGGTTGCCATGCGGCTCATCCGGCTGGGCGACGAGACGTCCACAGTCGGCGTCGACGTCCGGGCGGCGCTCGCGTCGTGGGGGCGGGGGGACGGCGTGGTCGGCGGGATCGCCCTGATCGGCTGCCGCCCGCCGGACTGCCCCGAGCCCGTCGACGCGATCGTCGTCCTGCCGCGCGGCATCCTGGTCGTCGTCGGTGTCGACCTGCCCGACCCGGCCATGCGCCTGGAAGCCCCGGTCAACGGCCAGTGGAAGGTGGACAGCTGGCCGCTGGTGCGCGCCGACCGCGCGGTCAACCCGGCCGCGGAGGCCGTCCAGTCCGCCACCGCCGTGGTGGCCCGCCTGCAGGCCCAGCGCGTCGAACCGATGCCGGTCGGCACGATCATCGCGGTCGGGCCGTATGTCGCCAGGGTGACCCAGCCGAGCAACGATCTGGCCAGAGGGATCCGGATCCTGCACCCCGAGCCCACCACATTGCTGACCGCCGCCCGTGAATTGGCCGTCTATGAGCACCGTTGCTCACCGCAACGGGCCAATGCCATTCTGGCCGCACTGGCGCCCAATCACCCGCCCTTCACGCCGGAAGACCTCGCGGCCGAAGGCTTCACCGAATCGGCGGGCGCGGGCCTGGCCTCGGCGAGCACGTTGCTGATTCCGCGGGTGACACTGCGCGGTCACCATCCCGCGCCGCCGGTCGGGTCGCAGCCAAAGCGACTGGGATGGCTTCCGGTGACCGCGGTATTGCTCGTCGGCCTTCTGCTCGTCACCGGCATCATCGTCGCGATTGCGGCAGCAGGCGACCAGCCGCGGGCCACCGAGGGCCCGAAGACGTCGGTCAGCGTGGCACAACAAGCCAGTGAAGTGGTGGACGGCGTCGCTTACACGCCGAAAGGCACGGTCGAGGACACCGACTGTCAGTCACGAGCATTCGGCGATATGCAAGTTTGGCTGCAAGCGAACCCGTGCGTGTCGCTGCGGCGTTCCCGCTATGAGAGCACTGCCGGTAATGAGCCAATCGCAGTACTGCTCGCTGATCTCACATTCCAGGACGCCGGGCGCGCCGAAGCGTTCCTGAAACTGGCGTCCGCGCCGGGCACGGGCAGCATCATCGATCCGTCCGTGCACGGAACGGCCTGGCCGGACGGTCGCAGGCCGATCTTCGACTCGGCGGCATATCAGGCAAAGCAGACCGGTACTCGGGTACGCATTGTTCAGGTGATCTGGTTGGACAAGGCGTCAACACCGGAGGATCCCGCGCTGCTCGCCGCGGCCACCAGGTCACTCAACCTGCCTACTTAATGGTCAAATGGCCACGGTGTCAACCCGATCAGGCGACAGCTGAACACTGACCGGCCAATGTGCCCGCGAACACCGGCGTAGGAACCTGGGCATGAAAAGGACGCCCAGGTCACGCAAGGTCATCGGGGTAACACAGCCGAAAAGACCGAAGAAAATACCGGACGGGTTTATTTCAGTGGCATCGTCGTGGTTATCATTGACCACAGAGGCTGGGGTACACCGAAACTCACCACACGGAGGAACCGTGGCACAGAAGACAGTCGTCGAGCTGGTCGACGACCTGGATGGCGGAATAGCCAACGAGACCGTCGCGTTCACGCTCGACGGTGTCGAGTTCCAGATCGATCTCTCCGCCGAGAATGCGGGCAGGCTGCGGGACTCTCTGGAACCATACGTGGCCGCGGCCCGCCGAATCGGCGGACGCAAGCAGCGACTGGCGCCGGGCGGCGACGCCGCGGGAAAGAAGTCGTCGGAAGACGCGGCCCAGAATCAGGCGATCCGCGAGTGGGCCCGCGCACAGGGCAAGACGGTCGCCGAGCGCGGCAGGCTGCCGCACGCGCTGGTCGTCGAGTTCAAGGACGCCCACGGCGGCTGAACTCACCGGCACCACCGAAACTCCCCGGTATGCGCTGGCCGCGTACCGGGGAGTTCTCTGTTTGAACGGTGTGTCACCGAGTTCGTCGCCTTCGGTAGCAACACGTGTCGATCATGTTGCGGGGCGTGAGAACCTTATTGACACCTGCCACCGCGATGCCGTTGGTTTATGGGCAGCATCAGCCCTTCACGAGAGGCAGCCGGGTGGCGGCCACACAGTTCTTGGACAGACCAGGCGGTCGTCTGGCCTATGACTTACAAGGCCATGGGCCACTGGTGGTGTGCGTCCCCGGGCTGGCCGACTCGCGTTCGACCTACCGCGAGTGGGCGGCGCTGCTCGTCGACGCCGGGTTCACCGTCGCCACGATGGATCTGCGCGGGCTGGGCGAATCGTCGGCGGACTGGCCGTCCTACACCGAAGTGGACATCGCCACCGACATGCTCGCGCTCCTCCAGGCGTTGGACGCGGGGCCCGCGGTGTTGGTGGGGTGTGACTTCAGCGCGGGCGCGGCCGTCGTGGCCGCGGCGAACGACCAGGAGTTGGTCGCGGGCCTGGTGTTGAGCGGACAGCGGATGCGGGAGTACTCGGCGAATTTCATCGCCGCGGCGGGCCGGTGGCTGATCAGCAGGCGGGGAATCGGCCGGTTCCTGTGGAACAAGTCGTGGCCCGCGCTGTGGGGCCGGGACAAGCCAGCGGACTTCCCGGTTCGCCGACGGGCGATGGCGGCCAATCTGGCCGAACCCGGGCGCTACGAGGCCGTGCGGGCGATGCTGCGGCCGGGAACGCAGAACTGCGAGCTCGCGATGCCCTACGTGACCTGCCCGGCGCTGATCGTGTCCGGTGACGCCGACCCGGCGTTCTCCAACATCAGCCCGGAAGCCGAGGCCCGCTACGTGGCGGACCGCCTCGCGGGCCCGACGGTGGTCCAGATGGTGCGTGGCGCCGGGTACTACCCCCACGCGGAGCAACCGGAACACGTCGCGTCGATCTTCCACAGTTGGTTGGCAACCAACCATCAGTTAAAGCTTTTGGGAAACGATTGACAGTGGGTGTGTCGCGGCGTAGACGTTCCGCATGAGTATTTCCCGCCGAAACCTCATGCTGGCGGGCGCCGGGGCTCTGGCTGCCGGTGTCTCGTTGGCTCCCCCTGCGTCGGCGGCCCCTGCTGTCGACTACCCC
This sequence comes from Kibdelosporangium sp. MJ126-NF4, assembly GCF_000826545.1. The sequence goes on from NZ_CDME01000011.1 coordinate 142,855, forward strand.
GGCGCAGAATGGATCCCTGCCAATCCGTCGAATTTCACGGTGTCGAACCGTCCGTCGACCTATCCGATCAACATCGTGGTCATCCACGTGACCCAGGAGTACTTCAACGACGCGGTCGCGATCTTCCAGAATCCCGCGAAGAAGGTCTCGTCGCACTACCTCGTCCGCTCCGGCGACGGCCACATCGCGCAGCTGGTGCGGGAGAAGGACGTGGCCTGGCACGCGGGGAACTGGAGCTACAACACCCGCAGCGTCGGCATCGAGCACGAGGGCTGGGTGGATCAGCCTCAGTGGTTCACCGCACAGATGTACGCGGCCTCCGCGGCGCTGACGCGTGCCATCTGCGACAAGTACGGCATCCCGAAGGACCGGGCCCACATCATCGGCCACAACGAGGTCCCCGGCGCGACCCACACCGATCCCGGCCCGCTGTGGGATTGGACAAGATACATGCGGCTGGTGAACAACTAGCCAAAGCGAAAGGCCCCACAGTTGCCTGTGGGGCCTTTCGAAGCTAATTGCGGCGGTGTCCTACTCTCCCACACCCTACCGAGTGCAGTACCATCGGCGCTGAAGAGCTTAGCTTCCGGGTTCGGAATGGGACCGGGCGTTTCCTCTTCGCTAAAACCACCGCAAACCTATGAAACCAACAGACCAATGGCCTAGTGTTTCAGAACCGTACAGTGGATGCGTAACATCTTTGTGAGCAAGTCCTCGGCCTATTAGTACCAGTCAACTCCACACGTTACCGTGCTTCCATCTCTGGCCTATCAACCCAGTCGTCTAGCTGGGAGCCTTAACCCACAAAGGGTGGGATACCTCATCTAGGAACAGGCTTCCCGCTTAGATGCCTTCAGCGGTTATCCCTTCCGAACGTAGCCAACCAGCCATGCCCTTGGCAGAACAACTGGCACACCAGAGGTTCGTCCGTCCCGGTCCTCTCGTACTAGGGACAGCCTTCCGCAAGTATCCTACGCGCGCGGCGGATAGGGACCGAACTGTCTCACGACGTTCTAAACCCAGCTCGCGTACCGCTTTAATGGGCGAACAGCCCAACCCTTGGGACCTACTCCGGCCCCAGGATGCGACGAGCCGACATCGAGGTGCCAAACCATGCCGTCGATATGGACTCTTGGGCAAGATCAGCCTGTTATCCCCGGGGTACCTTTTATCCGTTGAGCGACCACGCTTCCACAAGCCATGGCCGGATCACTAGTTCCGACTTTCGTCCCTGCTCGACCCGTCAGTCTCACAGTCAAGCCCCCTTGTGCACTTGCACTCAACACCTGATTGCCAACCAGGCTGAGGGAACCTTTGAGCGCCTCCGTTACCCTTTGGGAGGCAACCGCCCCAGTTAAACTACCCACCAGGCACTGTCCCTGAACCAGATCATGGTCCGAGGTTAGACACCCAATTCGACCAGAGTGGTATTTCAACATTGACTCCACAGTAACTAGCGTCACCGCTTCACAGTCTCCCACCTATCCTACACAAGCCGAACCGAGCACCAATACCAAGCTATAGTAAAGGTCCCGGGGTCTTTCCGTCCTGCCGCGCGTAACGAGCATCTTTACTCGTAGTGCAATTTCACCGGGCCTGTGGTTGAGACAGCCGAGAAGTCGTTACGCCATTCGTGCAGGTCGGAACTTACCCGACAAGGAATTTCGCTACCTTAGGATGGTTATAGTTACCACCGCCGTTTACTGGCGCTTAAATTCTGAGCTTCGCCACTTACGTGACTAACCCGTCCTCTTAACGTTCCAGCACCGGGCAGGCGTCAGTCCATATACATCGTCTTACGACTTCGCATGGACCTGTGTTTTTAGTAAACAGTCGCTTCTCGCTGGTCTCTGCGGCCACACAACGCTCCAGGAGCAAAGTCCCTTCACGCCACACGGCCCCCCTTCTCCCGAAGTTACGGGGGCATTTTGCCGAGTTCCTTAACCACAGTTCACCCGAACGCCTTAGTATTCTCTACCTGACCACCTGTGTCGGTTTAGGGTACGGGCCGCTTGAACACTCACTAGAGGCTTTTCTCGGCAGCATAGGATCATCCACTTCGCCTCAATCGGCTACGCATCACGTCTCAGCCTTAATAGATGGCGGATTTACCTACCACCTGGCCTACACGCTTACACCAGTTAAT
>NZ_CDME01000011.1:150000-1439649 GCF_000826545.1 Kibdelosporangium sp. MJ126-NF4
GTCCTGGCGGCGCAGGACCTCCTTCGTCGACCGCTCGGTTGAATCCACAATGGACCCGAGCATGGTGCGGACGTGGTTGTCGTAGTGGTTGAGCACTCGCAGCACGGCCTTGCGCAACGCGGGCGCCATCGGGATGCGGTGCCCGACCTCCACGTCCGGCTCACGCAACAGCGCGTGCCGTGCCGCCTGGAGCGGTGCGAACGGGTCCGGCTCTCCCGCAAGCTTGCGGCCGTGCACCACACGCCAGTTGCGGTACGCGTGCTCGACCCGTTCCCTGAGCTGCTCCGCCGAGATCTCCACCGCCCGCACCGCGAGCACACGGGCCCGCCCGGCGGCGCCGATCTTGTCGGCCATCGCGGCGTCCGGCGCGAGGTCGCGCATCAGCCTGGCCGCGTGCCGCACATGCTCAGTCTGTCCGTCCACACGGGACACGAACATCACGCTGTCCGAGTCGAACAGGTCGGCGGCGACGCCGACGTTCGTCGTGATCAGCGGAACACCCCTTGCGGCAACGGAACTCAGCTCGCTCGCCGATGGACAGTCCTTGTCGTGCAACAGAACGACCCAGTCCGCCGCGTCGACGGCGAGGCGGTGCGCCGCCTCGGTCTCGACAAGGCGTATCCGCTTGTCGTGTGCGGTGGCCAGCCGCAGGCGCTCGGCCGCGGCTCGTTGCCCGGCGGCACCGCGGACGGCCAGCAGCAGCGACACGTCCGAACGGTCGGGGAACGCCGCACGGAACGCGGCGACGACATCCGTCTCGTTGGAACAGCAGCCTTCCTCGTGGTCCACGAAGCTGGTGAACACCGCACCCGTGTACACGCCGAGGTCCGTCATCGCCTCGCTGCGTTCGTCCTCGTCGCGTTCGCCCTGGTCGGGGACGGGCAGCACGACGGCCTGCGCGCCCGGCGGGGCCGGCCACGGAACCCAGACCTCGTCCACGCCGACAGATGGCGCGACGGGCTCGTCACGGATCTGGACCACGTGACGGTCGCGAGGCGGATCTGTCACGTCGTCACAGCACAGCACCACGGGGTACCGCGGGTCTGAGGAGATCGGCAGGCCGGAGGCGCCCGCGCTCAGTCGTACGGCCTCCGCCAGCGGACCCACTCCGAGAACGGACACGCCCAACTGGTCGACCAGCTTCACACGAACCGCCAACGGTGCCGGTACCGCGACCGGGTGCAACCGGCCCTGCAGTACGCCTTCGGTCTCGCACCACCGACGGAACTCGTCCGCGTTGCCGCCGAACGGGTCCGGGTAGCGCTCACGCAACCAGGGGTCGTCCTCCCAGAGCGCGCTCGCCCAGACCGTGCTGCCCTGCTGCCCGTCAACAGGGGCACACGCCCAACGGAGGAATGCCTTCTCGTCGGTGGCGGCGGGCGGTGGCTCGTCGCCGAGCACCTGCGCGTCGTGCCAGGTGGCCCGGAACCGGGCGCGGAGTCCTTCCGGCAGAACGGTTCCGTCGGGCAGCCGGGCGAACGGCCTGCCCTTCGCGGGCAGACCGGCGTCGACGAGTTTCGCCCGGTAGTCGTCGCAGAGGCTTTCCAGGCCGGGCCGCTCCGACAGCAGCGTCCTCGGCCGGTCGGTGATGTCGGCGGACAGCAGCCACGGCTTTTTCGGGTCGAAGCCGTGGAAGTGCACGGTCCGCAGCATCACCGGCTCGCCGATCGGGACGGCCATCACGCAGTAGCCGTTCGTCAGCAGTTCGGGATCGCGCTGACCGGCGTTCCACACCGAAAGGCCGATGCCGACATCGCGGATGACGTGGTGTTTCGCCAGCGCGGGCAGTCCGTCGAGAAATCCGTCGGCCGCTTCCGGCGCCCTGGCCGCGTGCTGCGCCCACGACGTCAGCACGTCCTGCGCGCCCGGCCCGACCGCGAGGAACCCGGGCTCATAGACACCGGCTTCGATCAGGTCCTCCGGCGTCGGCGCCAGCCCGTCGTGCGGCAACGGCTGCAGCACCCTCGGCACCAGTGCGAAGTCGCCGTGCCGCAATGCGTCCTGCACGGCCGTGTCGACCGACGCGAGGACCAGCACCCACGGGTCGACGTACAGCACGGGCCCGTTGGCCAGCAGTGTCTGCAGCAGCCGCGGCCGCAACACGGCACGGACCTGCTCGACGGTGTACGCCGTTGCCAGCATCGCCAACTCGTCGTCGTCGACACCGATGTCGGCCGGAGTCAGCACGTCCCCACCGGGTTCGCCGTCGACCAGCAGGATGTCGAACCGGGAACCCGGGTGGGTTGCCCTGAACGACTCGGCTGTCACCCTGGCGGCGGGGAGCTGGGCGCTGGTTGCCACTGTGCAGGCAGACACTTCGGTCACAGGCACGAAAGTAGCGCGCCGAAGGTCACTGCTGTCCCACTGGCACCCTGTGCCTCTCGTCGTCCCAGGTCAGCCGGGTCTCACCGACTGGCGTGCCCGAGCAGGCGGCGTATGGCGCCGGACAGCGCGGCCGGGCTCGCCCCGTCCGCCCGCCAGCCGACGAAGCCGTCCGGGCGGACGAGCACGGCGTCGTCGGGGCTGATCACGTCCGGCACTTCGAATGCCTGAACGTCCATCTCGAGCTCGTCGGCCGCTGCCAGCCACGATGCCCCGCCCGCCCCGGTCAGCACAGTCCAGCGGGAACCGATCAGGTCGAGCGTGGACAAGTCCGGTTTCACCCAGTGGTGTGGGAAACGGCGGCCTGGCCGGATCTCGTCCCGCATGACCTCGTTCGGCGAGTCGGGCTGGTAGCTGTAGAACAGCATTCCGCGCAGGTAGTCGGCCGCGATCGCGTCGTAGAGCTGGTCCGGGTCCACCCGGTTCAGATAGCCCTCGTGCATCCGGCGGGACAACGCGAGCGACGCCTCGACGGCGGCCATCCGTTCGGGTTCGTAGGTGTCCAGCAGCGGTGGTGCGGCATTCCCGGCGAGCACCGCGGCGATCTTCCACGCCAGGTTGTGCCCGTCCTGGATGCCGGTGTTCATGCCGAGTCCGCCCGCGGAACTCTGCACGTGAGCGGCGTCGCCCACGAGGAACACCCGACCTTGCCGCAGCTTCGAGGCGACGCCAAGCGCCGCCTCCCAGGCGTTGACGGCGTGCAGGTCGATGTCGATCCGGTCGTCGCCGATCACCGCGTGCAACAGTTCGACGGTCTTGTCGTGGGACAGGTCCGTCAGCTCATCGGGTTTGCCCGCGTAATCCATGATGTGCGACGACCACTGGTCGGCGCCGTTCTTGGAGAAGAGAGTCGCGTACACGCGTTCGTTGCGCACGAAACACGCGGTAGTGCCCCACTTGTCCATGATGTCGCCGAGGTCCGCGCGGAAGAATGCGGTGTTCATCCTGGCCACGACGACCCGATCCGGCACGGTGATTCCGAGCAGCCCACGGACGCGGCTGTTGGCACCGTCGGCGGCGATCAGGTAGTCCGCGACGATCTCCTCCGGTTCCCCGGTCGCCGAGTCGACGATCCTGGCGCGGACAGTCGTCTCGTCCATGTCGAGATCGAGCAGTTCCGCGCCGAACCGGACCGCGTTCGTGGTGCTGAGCTGCTCCAGTGCGATCTGCTGGACCTCCGACTGGGTCATGCCGATGCCGGGGCCGACCGGGCTGCAGGTCGCCAGCCGTTCGGTGTGGCGTCGTGGCAGTCCGGCGACCCGCTGGGCCTCGCCGAACGCGCTGTCCTTGAACACTCCCGCCATCGGCGCGGACGTTTTCCAGGCGTTCCGGTCTATCGAATCCCACAGTCCGACAGACCGGAACAGTTCGAGCGTGCGCATGCTCGTCGCCGCTCGCGGCGGTGCTGTGGTCGGGTCGCGTTTGTCGATCACGACCGAGCTCACGCCCCAGTGCGCGAGGAACATCGCCGTGCACAGCCCCACCGGTCCGGCACCGACCACAAGCACAGGGGTTCTCAACGTCTTCATGCGACACAAGGTGCCGCCTCAAGCCGCCTTGAGATCAAGACGTCGTGGGCAGGAACTTCGGTGGTTTTCGGGCCGATGTCGCCTGTTCGTAGGCGTACGCGAGCGACAGCACCTTGCCGTCGGCCCAGCGGCCCGCCATGAACGAGATTCCGACCGGCAACTGGCCGACGAATCCGGCGGGCACGGTGACCGCCGGGTAGCCGGAGACCGCTGCTGGCGTCGACGACGGGATGATGTCGTTGTCGCCGGTGGCGCAGTTCGTCTTCCACGCGGGCGGGTTTGTCGGCGCGACGATCGCGTCCAGCCGGTGGCTGGCCAGTGTCTCGTCGATCGAGCGTTTCGCCAGGTCGTTGAGTTCCCGGCGGCCCGCCTGGTAGCCGGGGTCGGTCGGCGGTGGGGCGGCGAGCGCGGCCTCGAACAGTTCCTGGCCCTCGAAGCAGGTCCGCTCCAGCGGGTCGCTCTTGTTGTACTCGATCAACGCGGCCAGGTCGCGCGGGCCGTTGCGGGTGGCCAGGTACTTGTCGATGTCCCGGTGGAACTCGGTGAGCAGCGCAGGGAACTCCAGTTCGGCGATGCGGTCCTGGTAGGGCATGCGGATCTCGACGACCTGCGCGCCACGGGCACGCAACTGCTCGGCCGACTTCGTCATCACCGCGTCCACGTCGGGCCCGAGGACCGGCAGCCGCCACAGTCCGATCCTCGTGCCTTTCAGCGAACGCGCGTCAAGTCGGTAGTCACGCGGCTGACCAGCGGGGACGGCTTTGGTCGTCGGGTCGGCGGGGTCACGGCCGTAGAGCGCGGCCAGTGTCAGCGCCGAGTCGATGACGTGCCTGCTCATCGGGCCCGCGGTGTCCTGTTCGGCGGAGATCGGCACCACGCCGGTCCGGCTGACCAGGCCGATCGTGGGCTTGTGGCCGACGATGCCGGACATCCCGGCCGGGCAGACGACCGAGCCGTCGGTTTCCGTGCCGATGGCGACCTGCGCCAGCGAGGCGGCGACCGCAGCACCCGAACCGGCCGACGAACCACACGGATTGCGGTCGAGCACGTACGGGTTGTTGGTCTGGCCACCGACACCGGACCACCCGGACGTGGGTTTCGCGGCGCGGAAGTTCGCCCATTCGGAGAGATTCGCCTTGCCGAGGATCACCGCGCCCGCTGCCCGCAGCCGCTGTACGAGGAACGCGTCCTTCGCGGGTGGCGTGCCCATGAGTGCGCGGGAACCGGCGGTCGTGCGCAGGTGTGCGGTGTCCACGTTGTCCTTGAGCAGGACGGGGATGCCGTCGAGCGGACCGCGTGACCTGCCTTCGCCGCGCCGCCGGTCGCTGGCTTTCGCCTGGTCGACCGCGGTCGGGTCGACCAGCATCACGGAGTTGATCTTGCCGTCGACGGCGCGGATCCTGCCGAGGTACAGCTCGGTCAGCCGGACGGCGGTCAGCCCGCCGCGGTCCATCCGTCGCTGCAGGTCGGGAATGGTCGAACGGTCCAGATCGAAAGACGGTGCCACAGAAAACGGGGCCGCCGAAACCGGGGCCGCCAGCGTGAGCATCAGGACAAGGGGCGTCGTCAAGCGCAGCCATCGCACGACCTCCACCCCACTCGCGTGGGGCACGGGCGTCAACCTCCGATCGGCCGGTACGGCAACCGCGCCGCGGCGGACGGAGTTCTACCGGTCATGAGATTCCACGGTGGTTCCCGCGAGCTGGACCCAGCGTTCGAGGAATTCGTCCGCGCCCGATCATCTTCGCTGCTGCGGACGGCGTTCCTGCTGGTCGGCGACCGTGGCCATGCCGAGGACCTGCTGCAGACCACATTGTTGCGGGTCGCGTGGCGCTGGTCGGCCGCTCGTGAGCAGCCCGAAGCCTATGCGCGCCGTGTACTGGTCAACCTCAGCCGCGACCGGTGGCGAAATCTGAGCCGTCGGGCCCGGGAACAAAACCAGTCCGATCTCCCCCAGCTGCCGTCACCCGACTCGGCCGACCTGGTCGCCGAGCGGGAATCGCTCGTCCAGGCTTTGCGTCTGCTGCCGAGACGGCAACGTGAAGTCATTGTGTTCCGGTTCTTCGGCGACCTGACGGTCGCTGACACCGCGCGTGTCCTCGGCTGCAACGAGGGCACGGTCAAGTCGTACACGAACCGGGCGCTGAGCCGGTTGCGCGAGCTGCTGACGGAATCCCGAGAAATAGAGGTACAGAACTCATGATGACCGAGGACGACCTGCGCGATCGGATGCGTGACGCGTCAGCGGGATTCGCTCCGCGCGGTGATTTGCTCGAATCACTGGCCGAAGGGCACGCACGCAAGCACAAGCAGGTACGGCGAGGTGTGGTTGGCGGCTCGGTGGCCGCGACCGCGCTGGTGATCACGGTGCTGGCCACTGTGTTCACCAGCGCGCCGCTGCCGGAGGAAGTCGATCCGGCCACGATGAGCCACGCCGAGATCATCGAGAAGGCCCGCAAGGCGGACGCCAACGCCAAGGGCAAGATCATGCACTACGTCGCCACCTGGCCGGATCAGCCGCGAGGCGGCGGCAGGGAGCTCAATCCGGCCGCCTACAACCCGATCGAGTGCTGGGTGCTGCGATCGGAACGGCGCGGGCGGACGTCCGTACGGGACTACAGCGAACTGGTGGTCGCGCCCAATCAGCGTGAGCTGGTCGAGATTCCCCAGCGGAAGGTGACGATCATGCCGGGTGGTGAAGGGGACAAGGACGTTGTCAGTTCCCTGTCGCTGTCCAGCACGGGCGACCCGGCACGGATACTGACGGACCCCGCCACCACAGTGGTCGAAGTCGGCGCCGAGATCCATCTGCGGGGTTCGCTCTACGAGCACCAGGTGGACGTCTGGCTGGACCCGAAGACGTTCTTGCCGAAGAGGACGAAGCAGGGCGTGTTCCAGTTCGAGTACAGCTGGCTCCCGCCGACTCAGGAGAACCTCAGGAAGCTCACGTTCGATGTTCCGTCCGACTTCAAGCGGGAAACTCCGAAACCTGTCTCCCCGAGCGAACTCTCCACGGCCGGCGGTGCCGCTGCGTCGTCAGGGACCGAGACGCCACCGGCGAAGTAGCTGACGAGTGGGGCCCTCGACCGTCGGGGGAGGGCCCTCTCATCACAGCACCGGCAGTAAAGTCCTCAGCTCGTACGGCGTCACGCTGCGGCGGTAGTTGTCCCACTCGACACGCTTGTTGCGCAGGAAGAAGTCGTACACGTGCTCGCCGAGCGCCTCGGCCAGCAGCTCGGAGTTCTCCATCTCCGCGAGCGCTTCGCCCAGGTTCTGCGGCAGGTTCGCGTAACCGGCCGCGCGACGCTCCGAATCGGACAGCGACCACACGTCGTCCTCGGCGGCAGCGGGGAGCTCGTAGCCCTTCTGCACGCCCTCCAACCCAGCCGCGATGATGACCGCGTAAGCCAGGTACGGGTTGCACGCCGAGTCCAGGCTGCGGATCTCCACGCGACGCGAGGACGCCTTGCCAGGCGAGTACATCGGCACACGCACCAACGCCGAGCGGTTGGCGTGACCCCAGCACACCGCAGTGGGAGCCTCACCACCGACGATGAGTCGCTTGTACGAGTTGACCCACTGGTTGGTGACAGCGGAGATCTCACGCGCGTGCTTCAGCAGGCCCGCGACGAACGCCTTGCCAACCTCGGACAGTTCGTACGGGTCCTCGGCGTCGTAGAACGCGTTGCGGTCGCCTTCGAACAGGCTCACGTGCGTGTGCATGCCCGAACCTGGTTGGTCCGAGAACGGCTTCGGCATGAAGGACGCGTGCACGCCTTGCGTCAGCGCGACCTCCTTCACCACGTAGCGGAAGGTCATCGCGTTGTCGGCCATGGTCAACGCGTCGGCGTACCGCAGGTCGATCTCCTGCTGGCCGGGCGCGCCTTCGTGGTGGCTGAACTCGACCGAGATGCCCATCGCTTCCAGTGCCTCGATCGCGTGCCGCCGGAAGTTGGTGGCGGTGGCGTGCGAGGCCTGGTCGAAGTAGCCGCCGTTGTCGGCGGGCTCCGGCACGCTGCCGTCCGACGGGAGGTCCTTGAGCAGGAAGAACTCGATCTCCGGGTGGACGTAGACGGTGAAGCCCGCCTCGCTGGCCTTGGCGAGCGCGCGACGCAGCACGTGCCTCGGGTCCGCCCAGGACGGTGAGCCGTCCGGCATCGTGATGTCGCAGAACATCCTCGCCGAGTAGTGGTCGCCCTCCGGCGTCTCCCACGGCAGGACCTGGAAGGTGGAGGGGTCGGGCTTGGCGACCATGTCCGACTCGTAGACGCGCGCGAACCCCTGGATCGCCGAGCCGTCGAAGCCGATCCCCTCGGCGAACGCGCCTTCCAACTCGGCGGGCGCGACCGCCACGGACTTCAGGAATCCCAGGACGTCGGTGAACCACAGCCGGACGAACCGGATGTCGCGCTCCTCGAGCGTCCGCAGGACGAACTCTTGCTGCCGATCCATGGCGTGAGCGTAGGCATGGCTTGTTACTTCTATGTTTCGTGGGGGTGTTCGGCCAGGACACGCCCGGGATCTTCAGTCCGCGGGGAGCGTGTAGTGCAGCTCGTAGCGGTTGGCTGCCATGACCATGTCGTTGACTTCGACCGGTCGGCTGGCCGAGTAGGCCACGCGCGTCCCCCGTGATCACGGGGATGCCGTCGGGCAGTTGCAGGACGGAGAGTTCGTCGGCGGTCGGCATGCGCGCCGAGACGAGCTCATCGAAGTACGTGAGCTCATGGCCAGTGTCTTCACGTGCCCTCGACGCGATGCGGGAGGCGATCACAGCACTTCGACGCTCGGCGCCTTGACTTTCCTGATCAGCAATGACATCAAGGCGGCGGCGAGGCACAACAGGCCCGCTGCGTACCAGGCGATGTCGTAGCTGCCCGTGTGGTCACGGGTCGCGCCCGCTGCCGTCGCGGCGAACGCGGCGCCCAGCTGGTGTGACGCGAAGACCCAGCCGAACACGATCGGCCCGCTCATGCCGAACCTGTCACGGCACAGTGCCAGCGTCGGCGGCACGGTCGCGACCCAGTCCAGGCCGTAGAAGATGATGAACGCCCACATCGGTGTCTCGATCGTCGGCCCGAACAGGCCCGGCAGCAGCATCAGCGAGCCGCCGCGCAGGGCGTAATAGGTGCCGAGCAGCCAGCGTGGGTCGACCCGGTCGGTCAGCCAGCCCGAGAAGATCGTGCCCACCACGTCGAAGATGCCGACCAGGGCCAGCAGGCCCGCTGCCGTCGTCATCGGGATGCCGTGGTCGTGGGCCGCGGGCACGAAATGCGTGGCGACCAGGCCGTTCGTGGACGCTCCGCAGATCGCGAAGCCGCCGACCAGCAGCCAGAACGTGCCGCTGCGCGTCGACTGCCTGAGTACTTGCAGCGCTCGGCGGGCCGCTCCCTTGTTCGGGGGTGGCGGCGGTTCGACCTTGTCCGCCCCGTACGCCGCCACGCCGACGTGGCTGGGGTGGTCGCGCAGGAAGATCCAGATGATCGGCACCACGAGCAGGGCCACTCCGGCGATCACCAGCGATGCCTGGCGCCAGCCGATGTCCGTTGCCATGTTCGCCACCAGCGGCAGGAAGATCAGCTGGCCGGTCGCTCCCGCGGCCGTCAGCACTCCGCTGACCAGGCCGCGGCGTTTCACGAACCAGCGGGATGTCATGGTCGCCACGAACGCCAGCGACATCGATCCGGTGCCGACGCCGACGAACACTCCCCAGAACAGGATCAGCTGCCAGCTCGACGTCATGAACACCGTCAGGCCTGATCCCGCTGCGACCAGTGTCAACGCGCTGGCCACGATCTTGCGCATGCCGAAGCGCTCCATCAGCGCCGCCGCGAACGGCGCGATCACGCCGTAGAGCACCAGGTTCACCGACACAGCCGACGAGATCGTCCCCCGTGACCAGCCGAACTCCTGGTGCAGCGGCTCGATCAGGACACCCGGCGCCGCGCGGAAGCCCGCCGCGCCGATCAGCGCCAGGAAGGAGACCCCCGCCACCCACCAGGCCCAGTGCACGCGCCTGGTTCGCACCTCAAGTTGTGTCACGGCTGTCAGCGTGCCGGTTCGACGTTCACCGAAACAGTGGCCAGACCGACAACATACGCAATAATCTGGCCATGACTCACGTCGTCGCCGTTCTCGCGCTGTCCAAGGTCATCGGGTACGACCTGACCATCCCCACGATGGTGTTCGACGCCACTGACATGCCGTACGACGTGCGCATCTGCGGCGTCGACAACAAGCCGGTGGACGCCTACGGCGGCTATCGCATGCTGCTGGACCACGGTCCCGAAGCACTGGCCGAAGCGGACACCGTGATCATCCCAGGTACCCAGATCACGGGTCCACGCTACGAGGGCACCCTGCCTGGCGAGGTGGCCGACGCCCTCGCGCTGATCCGGCCGGGTACTCGTGTCATGTCGATCTGCACCGGCGCGTTCGTGCTCGCCGCGGCGGGCCTGCTCGACGGGCGTCCGGCGACCACCCACTGGAAGCACACCGAGAAGTTCCGCGAGCTGTATCCGAAGGTTCAGCTCAACGAGGACGTCCTCTTCGTCGACGACGGCGACATCCTCACCTCGGCGGGCCTGGCCGCGGGCATCGACCTGTGCCTGCACGTGCTGCGCAACGACCACGGCAGCGAGGTCGCCAACCGCGCCGCGCGCTACTGCGTGGTGCCGTCGTGGCGCGACGGCGGGCAGCGGCAGTTCATCGAACGACCGATGCCCGAGGTCGGCGAGGCGTCCACTGCCTCGACCCGGTCATGGGCGTTGGAACGGCTGTCCGGCGGCCTCGACCTGGACGCCATGGCAGGTCACGCGAACATGAGCGTGCGCACGTTCAGCCGCCGGTTCCGCGCGGAAACCGGGATGAGCCCGGGGAAATGGCTGCTGCGGCAACGGCTGGAACACGCGCGCCACCTGCTGGAAAGCACCGACCTCGCGGTCGACCGGGTCGCGGAGGCGTCCGGGCTCGGCACGGCCGCCTCGCTGCGCCAACACCTGCGCGTGCACCTTGGTGTATCACCGTTGGGCTACCGGAAGTCGTTCCGACCGCCTTCATGAGATGGTCTCAGCCACTGCGCCCTACGATGCGTGCCATGTTGAAGCGTCTGCTGCTGATCGGTGCGCTGGGGCTCGCCACCGCCGCAGGATGTTCGTCACCGTCCGACGAAGCCAAGGCAGGGCCGTTGCCTGACGGCGCGAGCCTGCTCAAGGACGCGGCCGAGGCGATCAAACCCATCAACAGCGCCACCTTCGCGCTGAAGGTGAACGGCCAGATTCCCGGCATCCCGGTCAAGGACGTCAGCGGCGACCTGACCAGGAAGGGCGACGCCGTCGGCAAGGCGCAGCTCGACCAGTTCGGACAGACCTTCGAGGTCGACTTCGTACTGTTCGAGAAGAAGATCTACATCAAGGCCGTCACCGGCGGGTGGCAGGAGTTCGGCGACGCCACCAGGATCTACGACCCGTCGGCGATCCTCGACCCGGAGCGGGGCGTGGCCAAGCTGCTCGGCTCGATCCAGTCCCCGGTCACCGAGGGCCGCGAGGACGTGAACGGCACCAAGACGTTCCGGATCTCCGGCAAGGTCGCCAAGGACACCGTCAAGAGCCTGGTGCCTGTGCAGTCCGATGTGACCGTCAAGGTGTGGGTCAAGGAGGAGGGCAACCACCTGCCGGTCCGCGCGTTGGTCGAGGTCTCGCCGGGCAACTCCGCGGAGATCACACTGTCCGAGGTGGACAAGCCCGTCACAGTGACCAAGCCTGCTTGAGTTCGATGTCCTCGCTCCGCTCGGACGGGCTTTGTCGCCAAAGCCGGTCCCTGCCCGCGCGGAGCGCGGATCAGACACTGTCACCCCGCCCCACGCGACCGACATCTCCACTCAGGGCTGATCGCCGCCGTGGCTGGGGCGATGTCGGGCGTGTTGCGTGGCGTAAACGACCAGCGCGACAAAGCCGGAGTACTAGATGACCACCGTTCAGAGCACAGTGCCAGAAGCGCCTCGCAGGGGCCGCAAGCTCGCGATCGGGGCCGGTGGGCTCGCGGTGCTGCTGGGCGCGCTGGACACGTACGTCGTGGTGAGCGTGCTCAACGACATCATGCGCGACATGCACATCGCGGTGAACCGGCTGGAGCAGGCCACCCCGATCGTGACCGGGTACCTGCTCGGCTACATCGCCGCGATGCCGTTGCTCGGCCAGGCCTCCGACCGGTTCGGCAGGCGTGCGCTGCTGCAGGCCTGCCTGGTCGGGTTCACCGCCGGGTCGATCGTCACGGCTCTGGCGACCGACCTGCCCGTGCTGGTGGCCGGTCGGGTCGTGCAGGGTGTCGCCAGCGGTGCCCTGCTGCCGGTGACGCTGGCGCTCGCGGCGGACCTGTGGGCCGAGCGCAAACGTGCGACCGTGCTCGGCGCGGTCGGCGCGGCGCAGGAACTGGGCAGTGTGCTCGGTCCGATCTACGGCGTCGTGCTGGCCATCGCGTTCGGGTCGTGGCGCGGCCTGTTCTGGGTGAACGTGCCGCTCGCCGTGATCGCCATGGTCGCCATCCACTTCTCGGTACCCGGGCGGGACAAGAGCGGCCCGGCACCGGCCAAGGTGGACATCACCGGCGGCGCGCTGCTGGCCGTGACACTGGGCCTGGCTGTCGTCGGCCTCTACAACCCCGAGCCGCAGAAGGCCGTGCTGCCGCCGTGGGGCATTCCCGTGCTGATCGGCGCGTTCGTCGCGCTGCTGGTTTTTCTCGCGTGGGAGAAGTTCGCGCGGACCAAGCTGATCGACCCGGCCGGGGTGCGGATGGGGCCGTTCCTCGCCGCTCTCGGCGGGTCCGTCGCCGCGGGCGCGGCGCTGATGGTCACCCTGGTGAACGTCGAACTGGTCGCGCAGACCCTGCTCGGCAAGGACCGGACCGACGCGGTGTTCCTGCTCGTCCGGTTCCTGGTCGCGCTGCCGGTCGGCGCGCTGCTCGGCGGCTGGCTGGCCTCCCGGATCGGCGACCGGTGGGTCGCGTTCGGCGGCCTGCTCGTGGCCGCGGCCGGGTATCTGCTGATCTCCGGGTGGCCGGTGGACGTGCTGGCCGCGCGGCACGACCTCGGTCTGTTCACGCTGCCGAGGCTGGACACCGACCTGGTCATCGCCGGGCTCGGGCTCGGCACGGTGATCGGCCCGCTGTCGTCGGTCGTGCTACGCGTTGTACCCGCGGCGCAACACGGAGTGGCCTCCGCCGGGGTGGTGGTGGCCAGGATGACCGGCATGCTGGTCGGTGTGGCTGCCCTCACAGCCTGGGGTCTTTACCGCTTTCACAGCCTGACCGCAACTTTGAACACACCGTTGCCGTTCGGCAAGCCCAAGGAGCAGTTCGACGCCGAAGTCGTGACGTACAAGGCGAAACTGTTCGAGGCGCTGAACACCGAGTACAGCGAGATCTTCCTGATCACGTCGGTGATCTGCGTGGTCGGTGCGCTACTCGCGCTGGCCACGGGCTCGCCGCGGCGCTCGGACCGCACGGATTGACATCGATCGTGGATTGCGAAGGCGCTGGGATTAAGAGACCCTTCAAAGGTGACCGAGCAACGGGTCGTACTGAATCTAGACGAAGCCGGCGTGGCGGTTGATCTGCCCCGGCTGGACAATGCGCAGGATCTGGTCCAGGAAGTGGCGTACCGCCCGGTGGATTTCCGCGACAACGATCTGCCCTCCGCCTTGGAACGGTCGGCAGCCTGGCTACGAAAAGCCGAGCAGTGGCTCGGCGAGCCAGTGGACGTGATCGCGATCCACCTGGACTACGACGACGGCGGTGACGCGCCTTACTACGAGGTCAAGTTGCTGTGCAACGACGAGGACCTCGCAGGTGCGCCGATCGCCGTCCGCGAACAGCGACGGCGCGCCTCTCCCTGAAAGTGACCGCCTGACGGGAGGCCCCCGGCTACAATCGGAGGGGTATCGCGCCGCGGATTAAGGATGTGCGCCATTACCCCACCGAATGATCTCTTCAGCCACGCCACTGCCGACGACGCGGACACCGCGCCGCAGGCAGAGGGCAAAGCCTCCCGTCAGAACCTGTTCAGCCAGCAACAGACAGAATCGACGCCAACCGAGGTTGCGCGGCCCAAAACATTGCCGCGCAACCCATTCCAACTGCCGACAGAGGTCTAGGGCAACAACATCCGCCCCGGATCGACGTCGCCGGTCAGCATCCCGTTCGCCTTCATCAGCGCCACAACACCTTTCAGGCGCTGGACGTCGATGTCGCCCGGGTACAGACCGAGCCGCAGCACGCCCGCGATGGCGGCGTCCACCTTCGCGTAGTCGGTGATCACGCCCTGCACCTCGGCCTTGTTGCCCGCATCCCGTTGTGCCTTGACGAGAGCACGTCGGAAGGCGTCGATGGTCTTCGGGTTGGCCTGTGCGAACTTCACGCTCGTCGCGTAGCCGCCGATCGGCAGGTCCGCGGCATCACCGGTGAGGGTGTCCAGCACGGGCACCGCGCCGATCTGTTGCATCGCACGGGTCAGGAACGGCTCGACCAGCAGCGCCGCGTCAACGTCCTTGCGCTGCAAGGCCGCCTGCATGTCCGGGAACGGCATTTCGGTGAACTGGACGGTGTTCGCGTCGACGCCCTTGGCCTTCAGTCCCGCGCGCACGGCGAGCTCGACCACGTTCGCCCTGGTGTTCACCGCGACCCGCTTGCCTGCCAGGTCGGCCGGGGTCTTCACCGCTGAGTCCGGGGTCGCCACCACGAGGAACATGTCCGGCCTGCCCCGGTAGCCGTCCGCGACCAGTTTGAGGTCCGCCACGCCCTTGGCCTGGGCGGCGAGGAACGACACCCAGTTGCTGAAGGTCACGTCCAGTTCACCGTTGACGAGACCGGGGATGGCCGCCGCGCCGCCCTGGATGGTCTTGAGCTCGACCTCGACGCCCTCGTCCTTGAAGTAGCCCTTCCTGATCGCGATGTGCACCGGCGCCGTGTCCACGATCGGCAGCACGCCCAGCCTGATCCTGGCTTGTTCGACTCCGGGCGAAGCGGGCTCCTCGCCGGACAGCAAGCCACAACCGGGGACAGCCGCGACGAGGGTGGCGGCGAGCACGCCGAGAAAGGCGCGGCGGGGGCGAGTCATGCGCACAGAATGGCACGGCCGCGCGTCCCCGACCACAGTCGCCGGATTCCGATAAGGACTCACGAGCACTTCGTGCCTTCCGCGGGCTGTCTGAGGTCGATCAGGTACTTCGCGCCGATGTCGTTGACGCAGTCGTTGTCGCTGAGGAACGCGGTGTGGCTGTTGGCTTCCACAGTCAGCAGAGTCGCGTTGAGCGCCGAGGCCAGCCGCACTCCGGACTCGAACGGCGTCGCCGGGTCACCGGTCGAGGAGACGACAAGGACCTTCGGTAACCCGGCCACCTTCAGCTCGTGCGGGCTGGTGGTGTTGGGCACCGGCCAGAACGCGCATTCGTCCAGCGCGGCAACGAAGTCCTCATCCTCGTTGAACGCACTCCTGGGCAGGCCTTCGCGGATCCGGCGGGCCTGGTCCTCCAGCACCGCGCGGTCCTTCACCGGCGGCTCGTCGACGCAGTGCACCGCCGTGAAGACGTCATGGATGTTGGTGTACTTCCCGGACGTGTCACGACCGAGGTAGTGGTCGGCCAGCTTGACCAGCACGGTCGCCTTGCCATTGGCCAGCTCGTCGAGGCTGGCTTCGAGCGTCTCCCACAGCTCCTCGCCGTAGAGGCACTGCACGATCGCGGTCACCGCATCCGAATAGGACAGTTTTCGGGAGCCGACGTCGAGCGGCTTGGTCTTCAACGGCTCGAGCATCGCGTCCAGCTTCGCCTCGGCCTTCGCCGCGTCCGTGCCCAGTGGGCAGTCCGGCTTCGTCACGCAGGACGCGGCGAACGCGTCGAAAGCCTTCTTGAACCCGGTCGCCTGGCCGATCGCGTGCGCCACCCGGTCGGCGTTCGGGTCGATCGCGCCGTCCAGCACCATCGCGCGGACGTTGCCGGGAAAGGCTTCCGCGTACGCCGAGCCGATCCTGGTGCCGTAGGAGAAGCCGACGTAGTTCAGCTTCGCCTCACCGAGTGCCGACCGCAGCACGTCCATGTCCTTCACGACATCACGCGTGCCGATGTTCGCCAGCACGTCGGGCCCGGTGTTGGCGACACACTTGTCGACGTACTCCTTGTTCTCCTTCTCCACCGCCGCAACAGCTTCCGGCCCGGTCCCGGCGACGGGCGGCTCCAGCCGGTCGGCGTCCTTCTCCGCGTCGGACAGGCACTTCACGGACGGCTCGCTCGACCCGATCCCCCTCGGGTCGAAGCCGACGAGGTCGAACCGGTCGGACAGCGGGTCATCCCATGCGTCGGCCGCGATCGCCGCGGCTGCCTGCATCCCGGACTGGCCGGGGCCGCCGGGGTTGAGCAGCAACGAACCGACCCGATCGGACTGCCGGGCGGCCTGCTTGCGTAACACGGCGACGGTGATCTCACGGCCGTCCGGCTTCGCGTAGTCGAGCGGCACGCGCAGCTTCGCGCACTTCAGATCCTTGCCGTCATACAGCTCGGAGCTGGTCTCGTCTGTGACGTAGTTCGCGCAGTCGCCCCATTGCAGCGACTGCGCGTAGAACCTGTCCAGTCCGGGCGGCACCGGCCCGACTGGGCCGGACGACCGCGGGCCCGCTGCGACGGGCGTTCCCTGCACGACTGTGGAGCACGCGGTCAACGCGAACAGTGCGACGACCCCCAGCGCTCCGATTACCCTGGTACGGCGCACGTTTCCAAGATCGCGCGATAACGGCATTTCGTTACCCGCACCGGATCCCCGACGCCGGAACCGTCAGATCGACCAGGTATCCACTACCGGCGTTGTCCACGCACTTGTTGCCCTGTAGGAAAGCGGTGTGCTGAGTGGCCTCGTAGGTCACCAACGCGCCGCCGAGCGCCTTGGCCAGGTTCACGCCCGCCTGGTAGGGGGTGGCCGGGTCACCGGTCGTGGACACGACCAGGATCGGTGGCAGTCCTTGGACATTGGGCAGGTGCGGCTGCGAAGTACTCGGCACGGGCCAGAAAGCACACGCGTCCAGCGCCGGGCTGGCCGGGCGGCCGTCGTCGAGGAACGGCGCCGCCTGCTTGTAGCGCTGCTGCGCCTCCAGCACGAGCGCCTTGTCCGTCACACGCGGGTCGTCGACGCACCGCACGGCGGTGAAGGCGTCCTGCGTCGTCGAGTAGCGGCCATCCTTGTCGCGTTCGAAATACGTGTCGGCGAGGAACATCAACGTCTGCGCGCGCTGGCGTTTCAGGTCATTGAGGCCGTTGTTGAGCGGCTCCCACAGCTGCTCGGCGTACAGCGCCTGGATCACGGCGGTGGTCGCGTCGGAGTAGGACAGCTTGCGGCCGCCCTCACCCAGGTCCACCGGGCGTTCGATCAGCGGCCGGACCAGGTCCCAGTAGTTGCGCAGCACCTGGTCCTGGGCCTGGCCGAGCGCGCAGTCCGGGCGTTGCACGCACCACCGCGTGAAGGAGTCGAACGCCTTCTGGAAGCCCTCGCCCTGCGCCACGAGCTCGTCGACCACGTCCTGCTCGGGATCCAGCGCGCCGTCGAGCACGAGCGCGCGCACGTTCTTCGGGAACGTCTCGGCGTACGTCGTACCGAGACGCGTGCCGTAGGAGTAGCCGACGTAGGTCAACTTCTCGTCACCCAGGACCGAACGCAACACGTCCATGTCCTTGACGACGTCCCTCGTGCCCATGGTGGCCAGCAGCTGGGTCCCGTCGCCGCTGCGCTCGACGCACTTGTTCGCGTAGTCGCGCTGCTCGGCCTCGACCTTGGCCACGCCCTGCGGCGAGCTGTCCACCTCGTCGTCGTCGGCCCGTTCGGCGTCACGCTCCCGGTCGGTCAGGCAGCGGATCGCGGGCTCGCTGGACCCGATGCCCCTCGGATCGAAGCCGACGAAGTCGAACCGCCTGCCCAGCTCGCTGTCCTTGGCCTGGTCGGCCAGGCGGATCGCGGTGGCGAGGCCGGACGCGCCCGGCCCGCCCGGGTTGATCACGAGCGAGCCGATCCGGCGGCCGGGATCGGTCGCGGGCCTGCGCAGCAGACCAAGGGAGATCGTCGGACCGTCCGGCTTGGCGTAGTCCAGCGGCACCTTCAGCCGGGCGCACCGCGCCTCGGCGCTCTTGAAGGTGCTCCGGTCGTCACTGGTCCGGGCAAATGGGACACAATCACCCCAAGTGAGCGACTGACCGTAGAACGTCGCCAATCCGGCGGGTACCGTCCCCGTCGGCCCCCGTTGTTCGGTCACCGACTGCGCGACGGGCGCTCCGGTGGACGATGTGCAGGCCGCAGCCGATGCGACCAGCATGAACGCGAGGGAGAACTGCCACGTACGGGCACTCAGTGTCACACCACGATACTGCCATCGGTGTGAATGCTGGGCCGCGTGGAACTCGGAGCGAACACCGTCGCGTTAAGGCTTTACGTGTCCTGTGATGCTGGAGGTGCCTGGTGGCCACGATGCTCGGCAAGGTCAAGGGTCGGCTGCGCCGACTCCTGGAAAGGCCGGCGTCGGTCGAGCTGACCAAGTACGAAGCGCTGCTGCCCAAGATCGCTGACCGCGAGGACGACATCGCGGAACTCGGCGACGACGAGCTGACCGAGAAGGTCACGAAGCTGCGTGGTTCGGAACGGGAACTCGCCGACGACGAGCTGATCGAGTACTGCGCGTTGGCCCGTGAGGCGGCCAAACGGGCGTTGGACGAACGCCCCTACGACGTGCAGCTGGTCGGTGTCATGGGCATGTTGTCCGGGCATGTCGTGCAGATGGCGACCGGTGAGGGCAAGACGCTCGCCGGGGCGCTGACCGCCGCCGGGTTCGCCCTGCGCGGCAAGCGCGTGCACGTCATCTCCGTCAACGACTACCTCGCGAAACGTGACGCGGAGTGGATGCGGCCGGTGTACGAGCTGCTCGGCGTGAGCGTCGGGTACGTCGGCGAGAAGATCACCAACGAGCACCGGCGGGACGCGTACACGTCCGAGGTCTGCTACGGCTCGGTCAGCGAGATCGGCTTCGACCTGCTCCGCGACCGGCTCGTGACCCGCGCGGAGGACCAGGTCCAGGTGCCCAACCCGGCCGCGGTCGCGCTGGTCGACGAGGCCGACTCGGTGCTGGTCGACGAGGCCAAGGTGCCGCTGGTGATGGCGGGCACGGCCGAGGGCGTCGAGCGGGACGCCGACATGGCCGAGATCGTGCGTCGGCTGCGCGAAGGCCTGCACTACGAGAAGGACGAGGACGGCCGCAACGCGTGGCTGACACCATCCGGCTCGAAAGCCGTGGAGAAGGCGCTCGGCGGTGTGGACCTCTACTCCGAGGACAGCCCGTACGTCGCCGCGGTGAACGTCGCACTGCACGCGCACGCGCTGCTGGAGCGTGACGTCGATTACATCGTGCGGGACAACAAGGTCCAGCTGATCAACACCGCCCGTGGCCGGATCGCGGCGCTGCAGCGCTGGCCGGACGGCCTGCAGGCGGCCGTGGAGGCCAAGGAGGCGGTCGCGGCGACCGAGAGCGGCGAGGTGCTCGACTCGATCACCGTGCAGGCGCTCATCGCCAGATATCCCAAGGTCGCGGGCATGACCGGAACCGCGGTCGCGGTGGCCGAACAGCTGCGCGAGTTCTACAAGCTCGAGGTCGCGGTGATCGCGCCGAACAAGCCGTGTGTCCGTGAGGACGTGCTGACCAGGCTGTTCACCACCGAGGACGCCAAGGAAGACGCGCTGATCGACGAGATCGTGCAGACGCACGAGAGCGGTCGGCCGATCCTGGTCGGCACGCTGGACGTGGCCGAGTCCGAGCGGATCGCCAAGCGGCTCGGCGAGAACGAGCTGGAATGCGTCGTGCTGAACGCCAAGAACGACGCCGAGGAGGCCGCGATCGTGGCCGAGGCGGGCGCGTACAACGCGATCACCGTCTCGACGCAGATGGCCGGTCGCGGTACCGACATCCGCCTCGGCGGCCACGACGAGGCCGACCACGACAAGGTCGCGGAGCTCGGCGGCCTGTACGTCATCGGCACCGGGCACTACCCGTCATCGCGCCTGGACGACCAGCTGCGCGGCCGTGCGGGCCGTCAGGGCGACCCGGGTGGCTCGGTGTTCTTCTCCAGCATGGAGGACGAGCAGCTGGTGCAGTACTCCCCCGAGATCCAGCTGCACGTGTTCAAGGAGCCGCCGGGCGAGGACGGCCTGATCAAGGACAAGACCGCGCGTGCCTACGTCGCGCACGCCCAGCGCGTCGCCGAGGGCGTCGAGCTGGAGATCCACCGCAACACCTGGCGCTACACCCGGCTGATCGAGCAGCAGCGCGACATCATCATGGAGCACCGCGACAAGATCCTGCACAGCGACGTCGCGGACACGTTGTTCGAGAAGCACGCGCCGGAGCGGCACAAGGAGCTGGTCGAGGAGTTCGGCGCGGAGCTCGTCGCCGAGGCGGCGCGACAGATCGTGCTGTACCACCTGGACCGCCGTTGGGTCGACCACCTCGGCTACACCGCGGACGTGCGCGAGACCGTGCACCTGCGCGCGCTGGCCAAGGAAACGCCGATCGACGAGTTCCACCGTGCCGTGGTGCCCGCGTTCAACCAGATCGTGCCGGAGGCGCACGAGACGGCGATCGCCTCGTTCGACGCGGTGAAGATCGGGAAGAACGGCGCCGAGCTGGAGGAAGCCGGGCTCAAGCGGCCCACGTCCACCTGGACCTACATGGTCTACGACAACCCGTGGGACTCCGACGCCGAGCAGGCGCTGAAGAAGGTCCGCGCGCACGTGAAGAAGGTCAAAGCCGAGCGCTGACCAGCATCGACACAGTGGCCCTCGCCTGTTCGGCGAGGGCCACTGTCATGCTCGGGCAGTTGCTGTAGCGCGGCGCGCTACACGGGGCTACACTGTGATCATGCGAGTCATCACCCAGCGGGAGTTCCGTAACAGCTCCGCCGCCATCATGGACGCGGTGGAAGCGGGAGAGACGTATCACGTCACCCGCAACGGAATCGAGGTCGCCGAGTTGCGCCCGCTTTCCCGCAGGCGGCGACTGACCGCCGAGGAACTCGTGGAGCGACACCGGCACATGCCACGGGTCGACCCCACGTTGATGCAGCAGGAAGCTGACGAGTTCTTCAGCACCGAGGACCGCATTGGTGACGACGACCCGTGGGAGCGTCGTCGTGGCTGAACGCGTCAAGTCGGGCGTGCTGGACACCTGCGCATACATCGATCTCGGTCTGCTCGATCCCGCGGACCTGCCGACGATTCCGGAGATCACCGCGATCACGATGGCAGAGCTGCACCAAGGTGTGGCAATGGCCAAAACACCCGCGATAATGGCAGCGCGGACCGAGAAGCTCGGCGCCGCCATCGTCGACTTCGACCCGTTGCCGTTCGATCGCGATGCGGCAACCCGCTACGGCACGTTGGTCGGGTTGACCTTGGCCGCGAAGCGGGATCCGAAACCAAGGCGGATGGACCTGATGATCGCCGCGATCGCGTCGGCTCACAATCTGCCGCTCTACACGCGCAACGCCGACGACTTCACAGGCCTGCACGACATGCTGACCGTGGTCGCCGTCTGAGTGTTTCGGCGCGGTTGGACCGAAGCACTCAGTTACATCTTGTTTCTCCCGGTAACTCCTATTGGGTGACACTCGCGGGGCCGCTGTGGCCGTGGCAGCATGTTCGGATCTGCGATGATCCGTGCGCCACATTTCCGCCTCAGAGGCGAAAACATGCGGAAGGATAGCGCCATGCCTCAACTGCGTATCGCCGCTGCTCAGGTCAACACCCGGGTCGGTGACCTGTCCGGGAACGCCGACCTGATCCTCGAGTGGACGCGCAAGGCCGCCGAGCAGGGCGCACACCTTGTGGTGTTCCCCGAGATGGCCCTGACCGGCTACCCGGTCGAGGATCTCGCTCTGCGCGAGTCGTTCACCGACGCGTCGAAAGCCACGCTTGCCACGCTCGCCACGCGCCTGGCCGACAGCGGCTGCGGCTCGCTCGCGGTGTACGTCGGCTATCTCGACGCGGACACGGTCGGTCCCCGCAACGCCGCCGCTGTGCTCCACGAAGGCCGCGTGGTCGCGACGCAGTTCAAGCACCACCTGCCCAACTACGGCGTATTCGACGAACGCAGGTACTACAAGCCCGGTCAGACACTGGACGTCATCCAGCTGCACGGCGTCGAAGTCGGCATGGTGATCTGCGAGGACCTCTGGCAGGACGGCGGGCCGATCACGGCACTCGGCCAGGCAGGCGTCGACCTCGTGGTGTCCCCCAACGCGTCGCCCTACGAGAAGAACAAGGACGACCAGCGGCTGCCCCTGGTCGCTCGCCGGGCGGCGGAGGCAGGCGCCCCGCTGGTGTACCTGAACCTGATCGGCGGCCAGGACGAGCTCGTGTTCGACGGCGACTCGATCGTGGTTTCCGCGGACGGATCGGTGCTGACTCGCGCACCGCAGTTCGTCGAGCACCTGATGGTGACCGACATGTCCTTCCCTGGTGACCGCTCGCGGACCGAAGGACAGTTCGGCGAGTTCACCGTTCGGCGGGTGGCGCTGTCGTCGGACCCCGTGCCGTCCTACGAGCCGCTTCCCCTGCCCCCGGTTGCCGAACCGCTGCCGGAGGAGGCCGAGGTCTGGTTCGCACTTGTCACCGGTCTGCGCGACTACGTGCACAAGAACGGCTTCCGGTCGGTGACTTTCGGGATGTCCGGGGGTATCGACTCGGCCGTGGTGGCCGCTTTGGCCGCGGATGCTCTCGGCGGCTCGTCGGTTTATGGCGTTTCCATGCCGTCGGCTTATTCGTCCGAGCATTCCAAGGATGACGCCTCGGACCTCGCTCGCCGGATCGGCGCTCACTACATGGTTCAACCGATCGGCGCCATGGTGGACGTTTTCGTGAACCAGCTCGGGTTGACCGGTTTGGCCGAGGAGAACGTTCAGGCCCGGTGCCGGGGTGTGACGTTGATGGGACTGTCCAACCAGCACGGGCACCTGGTGCTGGCCACCGGCAACAAGACCGAGCTCGCCGTCGGGTATTCCACCATCTACGGGGATGCCGTGGGAGGTTTCGCTCCCATCAAGGACGTTTCCAAGACTTTGGTGTGGCAGTTGGCTCGGTGGCGGAATGCCGAGGCCGAGAAGCTGGGCGAGATTCCTCCCATTCCCGAGAACTCGATCACCAAGCCTCCTTCCGCCGAGCTTCGTCCCGGGCAGTTGGACACCGACTCTTTGCCTGACTACGAGCTGCTTGACGACATCCTGGATGACTACGTCGAGAGTGATCGTGGGCGTTCCGATCTGCTTGCTCAGGGCTTCTCCGCCGAGGTGATCGACAAGGTTCTGACCATGGTGGACAGGGCCGAGTACAAGCGCCGCCAGTATCCGCCTGGCACCAAGATCAGCCTCAAGGCCTTCGGCCGGGACCGCCGGTTGCCGATCACCAGTGCCTGGCGTGAGGGCTGAGCTTAATTCCGCACTTGTCCGGCTGACGGCAGTTCGACCGTGGTGAAATCAGGCACGAGCGCATACCTTGGTACGCACCGAAAACCAGGGAGGTGTGTTCGTGCCTGGGGCCGACTGGGAACGACAGGTCGAAACGCACGCACGCCTCCTGGCCGCCGTGGCCGACGCCCTCAACGGCGTCACCGAACTGTCGGCGACGAAACTGCCCGACGACGCGCTCGGCGAGATCGGCCAGTCATTCACGACGTTGGTGGATCAGCTTGTCACAGCCGGAAACCGCGCGCTCGCGGCTGGCGTGAAAGCGATGAACGCCACCACTGACGGTGTTGTCAGCAGCCGGGAGTCGTTGGCGCGACGCGAATCGGACACCGGCCAGGGCTCGGGAGGCATCGGTGGGTGATGACAACATCAACGCGTTGTCCGCTTCGATGCGGCCGGTGGACGCACTGTCGGCGGCGGGCCTCGGGCAGCTGACCGAGCTGGTCACGCCTCTGCAGGACGTGCTGGATCGGATGGAGGGCAACGCCTCCGGCGTGTACGCCTTCCTCGACGCGTGGGTCTCCGTGTCGGATCAGGTCACCCAGATCCAGGCCCAGTTCGGGCAGGCCGTGGCGATGGGGTCCGCGGCCTGGCGTGGTGCGGCCGCAGACCAGTACCGCGCTCGCGCCGACAGCATCGCGCAGTCGCTTGTGGAGTTCGCGACCGCGGCTCGGGAGGCCGCTGCCGTGGTTCAGCTGACCGCCGAGGTTGTCGGCCAAAGCCGGTCTTCCGCCAACGACCTGATCTCGGACATGCTCCGGCGGCTCATCTCGTTGGTACGTCACCTGATGGCTGCCGAGGGCGGTCTGACCGCGACCGTGCTCGCCCAGGCCGGTGACCTGGTCAGCACTTTCGCCAAGCCGGTCGCGAACATCGAACGGCAGGCGCACAGCAGCCTCGCCAACGCGGTGAAACCGATCAACGACCTGATCACCACCATGGGAACCATCACCCGCCTCTGGGACCGGCTTTCCCACGGCGGCCAGCCCGTGCACGCCTGATGCAGTCAGCGGGGGCGGGCGAAGGGGAACAGCACTGTCTGCCGGATCGACGAACCTGTCAGCATCATCAGCAGCCGGTCGACGCCCATGCCCATGCCGCCCGTCGGTGGCATGCCGTGTTCCAGGGCGCGCAGGAAGTCCTCGTCGAGCTCCATGGCTTCCACGTCACCGCTTGCCGCACGGAGTGACTGTGCCTCCAGTCTGCGTCGTTGTTCGATCGGGTCGGTCAGTTCGGTGTACGCGGTGCCGACCTCGCTGCCGAAAGCGACGAGGTCCCATCGCTCCGCCACCCGGTGTTCCACACGGTGCTGCCTGGTCAGTGGGGATGTCTCGGTCGGGAAATCCGTGTAGAAGGTCGGTTCGACTGTGGTGCCCTCCACCAGATACTCGTAGGCCTTCTGGACGAGATGGCCGTGGCCGAGTTCGTCGTCCAGCACGATCCCGGCCTTCGCGAGCAGCGTTTTCAGCTCCGCCACCGGGGTGTCCGGGGTGACCGGTGAGCCGAGGGCGTGGGACACGGCGTCATGCACGCTGATCACCGGCCAGTCTCCGGAGATGTCGAACTCCGAGTCACCGCGGCGGACGATTTCCGAACCGTAGGCGGCGCGGGCGGCCTGTTGGACGAGTTTCTGGGTCAGGACACGCATGGTGCTGTAGTCCGCGTATGCCTGATACGCCTCCAGCATGGTGAACTCGGGGTTGTGGCTGGCGTCGACGCCCTCGTTGCGGAAGTTCCTGTTCAGCTCGAAGACACGCTCGACGCCCGCGACACACAGGCGTTTGAGATAGAGCTCCGGCGCGATCCGCAGGTACATCCGCATGTCGTAGGCGTTGATGTGGGTGACGAACGGCCGCGCGTTGGCGCCGCCGTGGACCGTCTGCAGCATGGGCGTCTCGACTTCGAGGAATTCCTTGTCGTGCAACGTTTCCCGCAACGCTCGAACCACTGTGGAGCGTAGCTTGAGCATGGCCGACGACTCGGGGTTGACCACGAGGTCGAGGTATCGCTGGCGGACCCGGGTCTCCGGGTCGGACAGGCCTTTCCGTTTGTCCGGCAAGGGATGCAGGCACTTGGCTGTGACTGTCCACTCGTCGGCGAGCACGGAGAGTTCGCCGCGTTTCGACGTCACCACCTCGCCGCTGACGCCGACGTGGTCGCCGAGGTCGACCAGCGCGCGCCAGTCGTGCAGGGCCGGGCCAGTCAGCATCACCTGTAGTTCGCCGCCGAAGTCGCGCAGCCGCACGAAACACAGGCCGCCGAGGTCTCGACTGGCGATCACTCGCCCGGCGATCCGGACGTACTCGCCTGTCCTGGTGTCCGCGGCCAGGGACGGGAACCGCGAAACCACAGCGGAAAGCCCTGTTTCCCGGTCGAATCCGGGTGGGTAGGGGTCGTATCCGGCTTCGCGCAGCCGTTCCAGCTTCGCGATCCGCACCCGGACCTGCTCGGGCCGCCGGGCCTGCTTGGGTTTGGCCTTCGCCGCGAGCTCGTTGATCTCACGGGCCCTGCGCACGAAGTCCTCGTCGACCGGCTCCGCGCGCAGGCCGCTTCGGCGTTGCAGCGTCGGGAGGAAACCTTCCAACGCGCCCGCCACGATGCCGACCTTCGGCAGCCGCCTGGTTCGCGAATAGCACAGGAACCGGGGCTCCCAGTCGGGGCCGTACTTCGCGTTGGACCGGTACAGCGACTCCAGTTGCAGGAAGCGGGAGAACACGCCGAGGATCGCCCGCCACGCCCGCAGCACCGGCCCGGCGCCGATCCGCTCGCCGCCTTCGAACACCGCGCGGAACATCGCGAAGTTCAGTGAGATCCGCTGCGCGCCGAGCTTCCCGCTGGCCTCGATGACCGCGTTGAGCATGAACTCGTTGAGCCCGTTGCCCGCGTCGCGGTCACGGCGCATCAGATCCAGCGACAGGCCCCGCCTGCCCCACGGCACGAACGACAGCAATCCCCGCAACCGGCCCGCGAGGTCGTAGGCCTCCACCATCACGCACCGGCCGTCCGCCGCGTCGCCGAGCCTGCCGAGCGCCATGGAGAAGCCGCGCTCGGTCTGCGCTCCGCGCCAGTGCTGGGCCGCGCTGCGCAGCGTTTCCATCTCGCTCTCGGGGATCTCCGAATGGCGACGGACCATGCACGTGTACCCGGCGCGTTCGATCCTGTTCACGGCCTGGCGCACCGACCTGCGTTCCGGACCGGACAGCGTGAACGCGCGGACGTCCAAAATGGCCTCGTCGCCGATCTCCAGAGCCTTCAGGCCCGCGGCTGTGTAGACCTTCGCGCCGTCCTCGCTGGCGCCGAGCACCCCGGCCGCCCAGCCGTACCGATGTACCTCCGTGAGCCACACCTCGACGGCCTGGCGCCATGCCTCCGGGTCGCCGACCGGGTCGCCGCTGGCGATGCTGACGCCGCCCAGCACGCGGTACGTGACCGCCGCGCGGCCGTTCGGGGCGAAGACGACGCTCTTGTCACGCCGGGTGGCGAAGTAGCCGAGCGAGTCTCGTTCGCCGTGTTCCGCGAGCAGCTGCCTGACCTGGAGTTCCTCGTCGGGCGCGAGGTGGCGTGCGCTGCGTACGCCTCGGAAGAACATGTACACCGCGGCGACCGCGACCAGCGCGCCGAGGACGTCCAGCAGCGTCCCCAGCCAGCCGGGCCCCCGGCCGATGCCCAGCGGGCGCAGTTGCAGCAGCTCACCGGTGGCGTGGTTGCCCGCCCAGACCAGCTTCTCCCAGACCTCCTTCAGCGTGCCGGGGAACGGCCCGGTCAGGATCCAGCCCGCCGCGGTGACCGTGGCCAGGCCGGTGAGCAGGATCGCGACGGACTGGCGGAGCGCGCCGGGCGCGACCTGCGCGGAGAACGCGGGCCGCAGGTTCAGCAGGATGACGATGATCGTCACGCCGATCACCTGGTTGGCGATCAGCCAGCCCATCAACTCGGCGGTGTCGACATCCGGATCCGGTTCGAAGGTCACCTGGTAGACCAGGTCGGTCAGGACCGACCCGACCTCGAAGATGATCAATGTCCACAGCGCGGCGCGCTTGCGGCGCCGCAGTGCCGCACCCAGCACGAGCAGCACGACCGAGATGAAGACGTTCTCGTCGACCGGCAGACCGATCAGCCACGAGACGACGCCCACGTACAGGCGGACCTCGCTGTCCACGTCCGTCAGGACGAAAAACAGCGAGAGGAACGCGCCGACCTGCACAATCGTCGCGACGATGCCTGCTGCCCTCTGCTTGCCCACGCCCCAGATGATGACCCCTGCGGACCTGTGACTTCCCTCCCACCCACCTGCGAAGCACTGAAAGTGGTGTCACCCTCGTTGATGTAGAGCCCCAGCCAACCCGGGGACCCGCACACGGGCCTCGAGGAAAAGGACGGTGGACGACGATGTCTTCTGAGCTCACATCCCCGTACGGGTCGGGTGCGGCACCCACGACCCCGAAGCGCGTACGCATCCATCACCTTCAGGAGATGAAGGAACGTGGCGAGGCGTGGCCCATGCTCACCGCGTACGACATGTACACGGCCGCACTGTTCGACGAGGCCGGTATCCCGGTGCTGCTCGTCGGCGACTCGGCCTCCAACAACGTCTACGGCTATGACACGTCCCTGCCCGTGACGGTCGACGAACTCGTCCCGTTGGTGCGCGCGGTGACCCGGTCGGCCAAGCGTGCGCTGGTCGTGGCCGACCTGCCGTTCGGCTCGTACCAGGTCTCACCGGCGCAGGCGTTGGAGACGGCCGTCCGGTTCATGAAGGAAGGCCGTGCCCACGCGGTGAAACTGGAGGGCGGGGCCCATTTCGCGCCGCACGTCCACGCGCTGACCGCGGCGGGCGTCCCCGTGATGGGACACATCGGATTCACCCCGCAGAGTGAACACAACCTCGGTGGGTACCGGGTTCAGGGCCGTGGCGACGCGGCCGACGCGCTCGTGGCGGACGCGCTGGCCCTGCAGGAAGCGGGGGCGTTCGCGGTCGTGATGGAGATGGTGCCCGGCGAGGCGGCCAAGCGCGTCACGCACGAGCTGAAGATCCCTACGGTCGGGATCGGCGCGGGCCCGGACTGCGACGCCCAGGTCCTCGTCTGGCAGGACATGGCCGGTCTGCGGACCGGGAAGGCGCCGCGGTTCGTCAAGCGCTACGCCGACATGGCCGGGGTGCTGACCGGTGCCGTGCAGGAGTTCGCCGCGGAGGTCAAGGGAAGGCAGTTCCCCGGCCCCGAGCACACCTTCCACTAGCGCCGGGCACCCACGCAACGAAGGCCACCTTGGTGGCGCCAAACGCACCGAAGGCCACCTTGGTGGCGCCAAACGCACCGAAGGCCACATTGGTTGCACCGGGGATGCGGTAAGAGTGTGCGTATGCGCGTGTTCTACCCCGAGATCAGTCCTTATGACTCCGGCATGCTCGACGTCGGCGACGGCCACCAGGTGTACTGGGAGGTCAGCGGCAACCCTGAGGGCAAGCCCGCCGTCGTCCTGCACGGCGGGCCGGGGTCGGGGACCAATCCGCTCCAGCGGCGGCACTTCGACCCCGAGCTGTACCGGATCGTGCTGTTCGACCAGCGGGGATCCGGCCGGAGCACGCCGCACGTGAGCTCGGTCGAGCACGACCTGTCGACCAACACGACCTGGCACCTGGTCGCCGACATGGAGCAGTTGCGCGAGCACCTCGGCATCGACAGGTGGCAGCTGTTCGGCGGCTCGTGGGGCGTGACGCTCGCACTGGCGTACGGGCAGACCCATCCGGAGCGGGTCAGCGAGATGGTCCTGCGTGGTGTGTTCACGCTGCGACAGTCCGAACTGGACTGGTTGTACGGCGGTGGTGCCGGGAACCTGTTCCCGGAGGCGTGGGCGCGGTTCAGCGAGTTCGTGCCGGACGGCGGGGACGCGCTGACCGCGTACCACCGGGTGGTTTTCGGCGACGATCCCGAGCTGAGCCGCCGGGCCGCGATGGCGTGGAGCATCTGGGAGGGCACGACCGCGTCCACCCAGACGAGCCTGGTCCAGTCCTACGGGGAGGAGAAGTTCGCGGTCGCGTTCGCCCGGATCGCGCTGCACTACTTCGTCAACCGGGGCTGGCTCGACGAGGGCCAGCTGATCCGGGACGTCGGCAAGCTCAGGGGGATTCCCGCCGTGATCGTCAACGGGCGCTACGACGTCGTCACGCCCATGGTCACCGCGTACGAGCTGGGCATCGCGTGGCCGGAGTGCGAGGGACGCGTGCTCAACGCGGCCGGGCACGCCGTCGCCGATCCTGGTGTCGCACAGGAACTGCTTGCCGCCACGGACAAGTTCGCCGGGAAGGTTCAGAGCAATGACGTGTGAGCGTCCACAAGCGACGGCCCGCACCAGGTCAGGTGCCTGCCGTTGACCAGCTTGTAGCGCTTGCCCGGGAACGCCTCGGGCCCGTCGGTGTCGGTGAACAGGTAGGGCTCGTCCGGCAGCACCACGAGGTCGACGTCCAGCGCCTGCAGCTCGTCCAGCTTCGGGCGCGGGTAACGGTCCTCGTGCGAGGCGTACGCGTTGGCCACGCCGAGGCGCAGCAGCACGTCACCGGCGAACGTGTCCCTGCCAACCACCACCCATGGCCGCCGCCACACCGGAATGATCGCCCGCGAGTGCACCGGAACCGACCGTGACCACAGGTTCTCGGCCTCCACCAGCCACTGCGGCTCGGCCAGGCCGAGGCACTGGGTCAGCAGCCGCCGGACCGACTTCAGTCCTTCTGGGACGTTCACGGCCGCCGAGGTGACCCAGACCGGGACGCCGTTGGCGCGCAGCTGCTCCACGTCCTGCGGCCGGTTCTCCTCGGCGTTGGCGACCACCAGGTCCGGCCGGAGATCGAGCACAGCCTGCACGTCCGGGTACTTCGA
Source organism: Kibdelosporangium sp. MJ126-NF4 (assembly GCF_000826545.1). Next base: position 180,319 of record NZ_CDME01000011.1, read on the forward strand.
TCCGCCGACGCGCGGCACGTCGAGCGACTCGGGGTGCGTGCAGTAGTCCGTCGCCCCGGTGATCATGCCGGGTGCGCTGGTCTCGATGGCCTCGGTCAGTGACGGGACCAGGCTGACGACCCGTGCCGGTGACGTGACCGGCACGGGCTCGCCGAGGTCGTCACACGTCGGTGATCCGGATACCGGCATGGGCCTTGTAGCGGCGGTTGATGGCGATCAGGTTCGCGGTGAACGCCTCGACCTGGTGGGCGTTGCGCAGGCGGCCGCCGTAGATCCCGCGGAAGCCGGGGATCGTCTCGGCCAGCGCGCGCACGATGTCCGTGGCTTCGCGGTCGTCGCCGAGAACGAGCACGTCACTGTCCATCGCGGACACCGAGAGGTCCTCCAGCGACACGGCGGAGACGTGGTGGAAGGCCGCGGTCACGCGCGACTCCGGCAGCAGCGCGAGCGCCTGCTGTGCGGCGCTGCCCTCCTCGACGGGCAGCGCGAACGGGCCCTGCTTGTCGAAGCCGAGTGGGTTCACGCAGTCGATGACGATCTTGCCCGCCAGTGCCTCACGCAGGGACTCCAGCAGCGGCTTGTGGCCCTCCCACGGCACCGCAACGAGTACGACGTCGGCTTGTTTCGCGGCCTCGAGGTTGTCGAGGCCGGTGATGTGCTCGACGCCCGCGAGCGTCCGCAGCTCGGCCGCGGTCTCCTCGGCGCGCTCCTGCTTGCGCGAGCCGATGATCACCTTGAGGCCTGCCTTGGCCCAGCGCAGCGCCAGGCCGCGGCCCTGCGGCCCGGTCCCGCCGAACACGCCGACCGTGAGTTGTGCAACGTCGGTCACTGGATCTCCACTTTTTCGAAAGACACCTTGCGTTTAACGGTATCCGCGTCGAGCAGCCGCACGCGGATCCTGCCGCCTTCCGAAAGGCCCTCACCAGCGCATTTGGCGATAACCGGTGGGTCTGTGAGAAACACCTCCGCCGAAGTGGCTTCCGCACGGAGCACGACGGCGTCAAACTCCTGCCCCACCTTGTCGGCGAGCACCCACGCCTCGGCCTGGTCGAGGCACGCTTTGTCGACCTTGCTCGCCACCGTGTCCGACGCGCCCATCAACCCAGGCAGCTCGGGCAGGACGGCACGCACCCAGTCCGGCACGGGCCTCTCGGCCGAGACAGCCAGGCAGATCTCCGCGCCGAACCGGTCGACCAGACGCCGCAACGGCGCCGTGACGTGCGCGTACGCGGCCCCCAGGCCGCCGTGCGTGGTCAACTCGGGCAAGGTGCCGTCGAACGCCGTGTAGCCCGCTCCGCGCAGCAACCGCGTGGCGTCCACGTACAACGCGAGCGACTCGGGCTTGCGCGGGTCGAGCCCGGCGAGCATGACGGACACCCCGTCGGTCCGTGCCCAGTCGATCCCGAGCGAACGCGCGGAGCGCCGCAGCCACTCGACGGCCCCGTCGTCCGGTTCCGGCAGCGTCCGCAGCACACCGACTCCGGCCTGCACCATCAGCGTGGCCGCGCTCATCCCGGTCAGCAGGGACATCTCCGCGTTCCACGCGTCGACCTCGTTGCGGGGCCGCAGCGTGAGCTTCCAGCCGCCGTTGCCGTCGGTCGCCACGTCCTGCTCGGGCAGTTGCAACTCGACTGCGCCGCGTCGGACGGCGTGCTCGCGGCGCAGACGACCGAGAGCCGGGAGCGCGGCGACGGACGGATGCGGGTTGCCCGCGTCGATGGTCGCCTGCACGCCGTCGTAGTCGAACTGGGCGATGGACCGCACCAGGGCCCGACGCACCCGGATACCCGTCGGTTCGCCCGCTTTGTCCAAGTCGATCGTCCACAGCGCGGACGGGCGGACCTCTCCGGGCAGCAGGCTCGCCGCCCCTTCGGACAGGATCGGCGGGTGCAGCGGCACGTTGCCGTCGGGCAGGTAGAGCGTCTGGCCGCGGCTGCGCACCTCGACGTCCAGCGCACCACCGGGCCGGACGAACGTGCCGAGGTCGGCGATGGCGTAGTGCAGCCGGAACCCGTTCGGCCGAGCCTCCACGTACAGCGCCTGGTCCAGGTCCTTCGAGCCAGGTGGGTCGATCGTGACCAGCGGCAGGTCGGTGGCGTCCTCGCGGGCTCCGACCAGCCGGTCCCGCTCGGCGACGGCCTGCTCGGCCTCGGCCAGCGCGGCCGTCGGGAACTGGGTGGGCAGGTCGAACTCGGCACGGACACCGGCGAAGTCGAGCGCGGCGCCGTCCTTCGTGTCCATGACGGCACCTTAACCACACTCAGCCCGACCCGTGAGTACTTGACTGAGTTGGATCCAAAGTCGGACACCCGGGGACGACGTCAGCGCACCGCTTCACTGGCGCGCACGACCGTTTCGTAGAAGCCCGCCGGGTTGTCCGCTCCGGACCGCCCGTCGATGAGTTCACGCACGATGTCGCAGTGCCCGGCGTGCTGCGCGGTTTCCGCCACAACACGCACAAGCAGGTGCGCGAACGTCGTCTCGCGCCGGGCCTCCGGCCACCAGGACACGGAGGCAGGCGCGTCCAGCGGCAGCGACGCGATCGACTCGTCGGCGTGCGCCCAGGCCTGCTTGTAGAGACCAAGGAGGTATTCGCGGCTTTCGTCCGGTTTGGCCCACATGTCGCCGTTGTCCCACACCGACTTGTCCTCATACCAGGGCACTGTGACCGGCGCGGGCCGTCCGACACAGTCGCCGAGGTAGCCGAACTCGATCCCGACCAGGTGCTTGACCAGGCCGAGCAGGTTCGTGCCGCTCGGCACCAGCGGGCGGCGGACGTCGTACTCGGCCAGGCCCTCCAGCGCGGACACCACGTTCGTGCGACCTTCTCGCAGGTAGTGGTGTAAGTCGTCAGTCGTCGTCATTGTTCCAGCGCCTGTCGGCCTCGTCGGCTGCCTTGGTCCGCTCGGCGGCGATCTGCAGCGCCCGCTCGGCGGTGGCCTTGTCCGGATACGGTCCCAGCAGGTCGGCGGCACGGCAGATCTGGCCGTGCTCCACCCGGTTGTGCTTGGTGCAGTAGTACCAGCCTGGGTCCGGGTTGGGATCCGAGGTCATCGGCTGCTCCAGTTCTCCTGTGCCGGGAACCCGCGCGGCGGCGTGTCCTGCAGGTCCGCGGCGTGTTCCCGCGGGATCGGGTCAAGACACGACACCAGCACCTTGGTGTGCTCGGGGTCGGCGATCCGCTTGCCGTTGCGCTCCCGGTAGACCAGTTCGCCGTCGCCGTCGATCTCCACTATGCACCCGACCTCGGCGAGCTGCTCCTCGTCGAGGTCGGCGATGACCTCGTAGCGGGACGGCACGACCCGGTACACCGGCCAGGACAGGTGTCCGAAGGCCTGGTGGAACTCGGAGAGCAGGTGCGCCATCTGTTGCTGCCACACCAGTGGCATGCCTTCGGCCAACGATCTGGGCACCACGACGTATCCGTCGCTCACCGCGGGCAGCGGTCCGCTGCCCAGGTAGTCGCGGAGTGGTGTGGCTGAGCGGGCTGGTTGTTGTTCCGGGTACATGGATTCTCCTCACACTCCCGGCCGCACGGCTTGGCGCACCAGCCCACGCTCGGTGAAACTCACCGGCCGGATGTGCACCGGCACCCCGGTTTGCTGGGCCTCCACGATTTTCCCATCCCCCAGGTACATCGCCACGTGGTGAATGGTCACCGGGTTGCCGGTGTCCCATGCCCAGAACAGCAGGTCACCGGGCTGTGCCTGCTCTACGGGCAGGTGCGCGCCCGCGCGATATTGGTCCTTGGAAACCCTCGGAAGGATGACTCCGGCCGAGCGGTACGCCTGGTTCATCAGGCTGGAGCAGTCGTACGCGTCCTGGCGCGTGAGCGCCGCGCCCCACAGGTACGGCTTGCCCTGCTGGGCGAGCGCGAACTCGATGGCCTTCGCCGCGCCGCCGGACGCGGCGGGCATCAGGTCGCCGGTGCCCTCGCCACACCCGGTCGGGTCGACCACGTCACCCGCGGCGCCGATCAGGTGCGAGGCCATCGCCTCCCAGCGGTGGTACCGGTCGGGGAACGCGGAGCGTTCGACGTCCTGCGCGGAGTCGCCCGGCCGCTGCTCCTTCCAGTTCGGGACTTTCTCGAGTACGTCGAAGAACTTGTTCACGGCGTACGTGGGGTCCGTGACCTGCGCCGGGGTTCCCCAGCCCATGGACGGGCGCATCTGGAAGATGCCCAGCGAGTCGCGGTCACCGTAGTTGAGACTGCGCAGCCCGGACTCGGTCATGCCCGCCTGGATGGCGACCTGCCAGGCCAGTGGCGGCAGTTTGCGGTCCTTGCCGATCGAGATGATCACCGCGACGTTGCCGCGTTGCTCGTCGTTGAGGTTGCTGGCGTCCATCTGGCCACCCGAGCCCGCTGCCGTGATCGGCCCGATCGAGGCGTTGCAGCTGGCCAGGCTGACGTTCTGGTTGTTCTGCGACGTCGATACCACGGAGGTGACGGCTGCCAGAGTCATGATTGCCGCGAGCACCAGCACCGCGGCGATGCTGAGGAACACCGCCAGCCGCATGGCTACTCCACCTCGGTGTGTTCGTTGACACGCCAGCCCTGGTCGGTCTTGACCAGGGTGAGGCGCAGCTTCTTCACGTCAGTGGGGATGTCGACGGTCACCGAACTGGTGTACGAGTCGGCGGTCGCCGCGGGCCTGCCCTGGATCCTGGTCTGCGCGACCGACTTGGGGTCCACTTTGGACAGCGTCGCGCCGAAGTACTCGTCGGTGGTGTACGCCTTCAACTGGTTGAGCCAGTCCTCCGGTTTGACGTTGTCCGGGTGGTTGGTGAACGCCTCGGCCCACTTCAGCGCGGTGTCGAGCGAGGCAGGGTCCGCCTTGGCCGGGGTCTTGTTCTCCGACACCGGCTGCCGGGTCTCGGTCAACGTCTGGGACGGCGGCTGGTTTCCCCCGCCCTGCGCCGACGGCGGGACGACACCCGGGTCGCCCTGACTGGGCGGCGAGGTCTTCGACGTCGCGCCGGGCCTGGCCGACGTGCTCGTACCGGCGGCGTTCTGCGCGGGCGGCTTCTGCCCGCCGACGATCTTCGGCAGGAGGTAGGCGACGAACAGCACGATCGCGACCAGGAACAGCCCCGCGATGACGAGGTGTTTGGGAGAGCGCAGCGGCCAGCCCCACAACTTGCGGTAGACCGCGACGCGGCCGCGATTGGTCCGGATGGGCACTTAGTCGCCTCCTCTCACCTGATGTACGCGTCGGTGTCGCGCGGGCCGTCGTTCATGGGCAGTGGCCGTCGAGGCGGTGTGTTGTCACGGACTTCCAGGCCGCGCGACGGCCGGAAGATCACGTGCACCGGCCTGCCTGCGACCATCTCGGTCTCCGCCGGTCTCGGCATGATGACCGGCGGCGGCTCGTACACCGCGACCTCGTCGCGTTGCCGTGGCGCGATGACACGGGACGGCACGACCACCGCGTCTTCGCCGCGGTCCCACCCGCGGTCGGCGACCGGTGCCGTGTCGACGATCCGGCTCTGTCCCTGCGCGGGCGGCAACGCGCCCGCCGGGCCACGGGACGCGGGCAGTCCTCGGTCGGCGTCACCGGTGCCGATCATGGAGTTCACCGAGTTGCCGAGCGCGGTCCGGCCGTAGCCGGTCGGAGTGTTGCGGTCCATGCGTTCCGCGCTCGCCGCAACGGGATTCGATGCCTCGGGGCGGGCACGGCGGCCATCGCGCCGGACCATCGGCTCGTCCTGCTCGCCGTCGCGGACGTTGTCCCAGAACTCGTCCTGCGGCGTGCGCTGCTCGCCCTTGCGGCGGAACCGGGAGAACACCCCCGGTCCGGCGGACGGCATGGCTCCGCCGACGGCGCCGACCGACAGCTCGACCATCTGCCACATCCTGCGCACAGGTCTGCCTATCACGAAGAAGATCACTGTGATCAACGCGGCCAACGCCATCATCGCGATCGTCGGCAGGGCGTCACCCGCGCTGAAGATCGCGTTCAGCAGCAGGACATGCATCCCGGCGAGCGCGGCGAGCACCAGCACGTTCAGCACGACCGCGGCGGCCGCGCGGGCCACCTTGCGCAGCAGTTCGTGGTACAGGATCGCGATCAGCCCGACCAGCGGTGTGGCCAGCAGGAAGATCCGCAGCAGCACCTGCGCCAGCAGGATGCCCAGCTTGGCGAACAGTTGGAACAGCGAGTACACGATGCCCTGGAACAGCGCGAGGAACCCGGAGCCGGTCCGGCTGCCGTCGGTGCCGGCGAAGTTGCCCTTGGTCGGGCCGAGCTTGGTCGCGATCTCCTTGTACTTGGCCTTCTTCGCGTCCAGCGCGGCCTGGTCGACGGTGTCGGTCGAGTCGGTCTTCTTCCACGCCTGCGCGTCGACCAGGTCCTTGGCGAACTGCTTGGCCTCCGGCGCGTCCTCGCTGCCGAACGTGCCACGGACCCAGTTGCGGTACACCACGCGGTCGTGCAGGGCCTCGGGCAACATGTGCAGATCGGACTCGGGCGCGTTGTCGGCGAGGAAGCCCGCCTGGATCTGCGTTGTCTTGGACAGGAAGCGTTCTTCCACTTCCTTGTACAACGGGCCGACGATCACGAACGACGTGGCGACCCACATCGCGGCCAGCGCCCACATCCCGCGCCGGGACACCGCGGCCAGGTCACCACGCCAGATGTAGCGGAACAGCAGCACGGCGAGGATCACCGCGGCCAGGCCGAACCACTTGACGTAGATGTTGTCGTAGAACAGCTTCGTCGCGCCGTCGATGGCCTTGTCGAGCGGTCCCATCAGCTCGTCGTAGGCCAGCGCGTAGTGCACGCCGTTGGTGGCCGCGACGAAGTTCTTGCCCACGTCGAACAACTGGTTGCCCATCCAGTTGCCGATCGTGGCGTCCGGGTCGGTGATCGCCTTGCCGACGATGCCGCAGCTCTCGTCGTAGACATGCCAGACCTGGCCCGCGTAGCCGTACGTGTTGTACGTGGAGCCGGGGGTGCCGTGGGTGGGACGGGGTGCGTCGAGCGCCGCGACCATGCCCGCGGTGGGGCGTTCGGGATTCGGGGCGTTGTCACAGGTCTGCGCGAAAGCGCTGGGAGCGAAGACAACGAGCTGGAGACCGAGGACCGTGGCGACAGTCAGGAAAGCCCTGCGACGATTACCGCGTTGGGGAAACGGCCACGCACGTCTGCGTCGGCGTCGCGCTGCCACCAGCAGCGCGACGCCGACCACCACCACGACCCATGTCATCATGCGGCGTCTTCCTGGCCCGGCTTCTTCGGCGGCCCACCCCCGACCGGTTGCTCCACCGGTTCTTCGGCCAGGCCGAGCTCGAGGTCCGCTTCCAGTTCGAACTCCTCGTCGCCCGTGTCGGTATAACGCGCGGGCGGCTGCGGAGGTTCAGGTTCCGGCGCGTGCTGCTGCGCCTGCTCGGCGGCGCGTGCCGAGTCGCGCAGGGCGTCCGGCGTCGTGTCCATCGCCGTGCGGAAGTGCTCCAGGTGCGGACCGGAGAAGTCCGCGCGGATGCGCTCCACGCCGCCCGTGCCGTCCGCGAAGATGAACTGCCGCGGCGCACGGTCCTTCTCCAGCTGGGTGCGCTGCGCCGGGCGACGGCCGAGGCTGGCCACGACCTGTTCGTAGCCCGCTCCGATCGGCACCTTCAGCAACCGCAACGCGTCCGCCTGCGCCGCGTCGTCGTCCAGCCTGCCGACGAACACGGAGTCGAGCAGCGACACGAAACCCTGGATGCGCAGGAAGTCCGCCGGGATCTGGCTGGACAACAGCACACGCACGTTCCACTTTCGGGAGTCACGCGCGAACCTGTTCATCAGCACGCGGCCGGTCGGCACCTCGGACAGGAAGAACGCCTCGTCGATCCAGACGCCTTTGCGCAGGTCCTTGGGGCGCTCGTAGATCGACCGCTGGGTCAGCCAGGCCGCGAGGTTGAGCATCTCGACACCGAGCGCCTCGGCGTCGGTCCAGTGCTCACGGCCCACACCGTCCTTCGGCAACGTCAGACCGGCCATCGTCAGCACGGTCAGCCGGTCGTCACGCGTCTCGTTGTACGGGTCCGCGTCCTCTTCCGGGATGAGCAGCGACATGCGCTCACGCATCTCGTCGAGGAAGTCCGCGACGACGACGGCGTGCTCGTGGTGCTCGCTCGCGTCTCGCCGCAGCACCTCGAACACCATGCCGGGGTGGGCGTCGAAGCGGCCACCGACCGTCCGGACCGCGCGCAGCAGCACGATCCTCGTCTGCGGCAACCGCGCCACCTCATACGGCAGCAAGCCGGTGAGCACGTCGAGCACGAGACGCCGACGAGTCGCCGCGGCGAGGGCTTTCTCCCTGCGCCACGCGCGTTCCGGGTCCTCCTCGTCCATGAAGTGCTCGATCATGGGCTCGGCGACCACGCGGTACGGGTTCAGGATCCCCGGTTGCGCGTTGAGCAGGTTGATCGGCCGGGCGTAGGGCCGCAGCTCGGGCAGTTCGCACAGCCTGGCCAGCGGGCCGGACGGGTCCAGCACGGTCCAGTAGGCACCGGAGCGCAGCGTCTTGTAGACGACACCGGCGCCGAGGAACGACTTTCCGCCACCGAGACCGGCGACCATCGCGGTCAGGCCGGAGGAGTCACGCAACTCCTGCGCCATCCACGGGTCCCACGCCACCGGGCGGCGGGTGGCCGTGCAGGTCTCGCCGAGCAGGATTCCGCGCCGGTCACCGACTTCCGCCGTCGCGGTCGGCACGGACGACGCCGCCCACATCACCGATCCGCGCCGCAGGTAGGCCGCGGAGGCCAGCGGCTCGCCCGGGATGAACTCACGGGCCATCGCGTACTGGGCCTCGGGGTGCTCGATCGCGATCTTCGGCTTGTACAGGTCGAGCAGCTGCTGCGCCAGGCGCAGCGCGTCCCGCTCGGTCGGGCCGGACACCGCGAGCCGCCACCACGACCGCACGCGGGTGCCCAGCGCGGTGAAGCCGGTGGTCATCTCGTCGTCGATCTCGAGCACCCGACCGGCCTGGCGCGCCAGCGACTGTGGCGGTTCCAGGCCGTGCTCGTCGGTGTAGTGCTTGACCTGCGAGCGGACCTTGTTCATCTGCCTGGCCAGCTCGCCCTGGACCTCCTCGGGCCGCCGGACGTAGATCCGCGCGGACCACTCCACGTTGGCGGACAGGCGGTCGGCGCGCTGCACCCACGGGTCGTCGCTCTCGGGGATCTGCAGGCCGTGCATCAGCCCGACGGTCAGCACCGCCACGTGCCGGTTCACCCCGGCGTTGGAGCCGGTCCGGCCGCGGACAGTCACTGTCGGGGCGTACGGGTCCTGGTGGAAGTCCGCCGCGTCGGTGAAGCTCGCCAGGTCCTCCGGCTCCCACGCGGCACCGGGCACGGCGGGCAGGTTGCGCGGCGCGGGCAGGCCGAGCGAGCAGGAGCGGTGCATCAGCCACGACATCTCCTCCGCCGTGACCGGGCGGCCTTCCAGACCGGCCGAGCCCATCACCTGGTCGAGGTGCTCGACCTCGCTGTCCAGCGCGACCAGTTCGGCGTCGACCGCGTCGGGGAAGATCTTGCGCAGCAACGGGGCGGCCCGTTCGACCGCCCTGTCCACCATGTTGCGCGTCTGCACCTGGACGCCGAGATAGACCTCTTTCTCCGCCATCGAGCGGCCCATCAGCTGCTGCTGCTCGCCGACGAGGTAGTCGTCGAACGACAGCGCGCCGGGAACATCCGGCAGGCGGCCGACCGCGTTGTGCACGTGCGCCTCGGCCCACATCCGGATCGGGTACGGCCGCGCGGTCACGCGCAGGTGCATCCACCGGCCGTGCAGCTCGGCGTACTGGCCCGCGATCGCCGCGATCAGGTCCTGGCGCTGTGAGTCGCTGCGGAACGACCAGCGCTGCGGCGCCAGGCGGTACCAGGCGTACACGTCCGTGCCCGTGCGCAGCAGGTGGCCGTCGATGCTGCGGGCCGCGATCTCCGGCGTGTAGCTCGGGATCTCCTGCTCGCCGGGCAGCCTGCGGTTGCGCTTGGCTGCCGCCTTCGCCTGCGCCTTGCGCCCGGCCTTGGTGGCGGGCGGTGGCGGCATGAAGTTGTTGGTGGTGTTCCCGCTGGCCCTGTGCCGGTGGCGCGGCTGGGGCGCCTCGTAGCCGGGAGCGGGCGGCAACGCCTGACGCTCCTGCCGGGCCGGGGGCTGCGCTTGCTGTTGGCGCGCCGGGGGCTGCGCCTGTTGCCGTACCGCTGGTGGCTGTGCCTGCTGGCGATAGGGGTCCTGGTACGGCATTGGTTGGTCGAACGGGTGCGGCTGCCTCGCCTGATCCCGCTCGGCCCGGTCAGACCCGGGCTTGCGTCGGCGTGCGAACACCGCTGACCTCCCGCCTGCGTTCTTTCACTCGACCGCGTGCCTTGACCTTCGGCCGCGGCCGGTGAGCGTTCACCCTTACCCGGGTGGCGCTGACCGCACCACCCTCTCCCGTGCTCGTCTCACGGGGTGCTGTGAGTTCGCGGCTCCACATCGCGATCACGGCTCCGAGGGGTCGCTCGTGGCTGATCCTGGTACAGATGAAACGGGTCAGCAGTACGGTGGCGACCAGTGCCCACGCCGTGCTGAAGAAGCCGAATCCGATGCCCATCGCTCGCTCGACAGTCAGTGCCAGCAGGAAGACGGCGACGCCGACACCCCATGCCACATAGCGGGCACGCCAAGGGAATGTGGCCTTCGGCGGCCCGAGCCACACCGCGTCGACGCGGTATACCTCGTCGTCTGTCCGAATCCGCACGCGATCAGGCCTTGAACAGGCTGGCGATCCATGTGCCGATGTCCTGACCGGCTGTGGTGGACACCGCCAGTCCGATGATCGCGAGTGCGATCACGACACCGCCGAGTCTGCGCATGACTCCGGCGTTGTCGCCCTTGCCACCGCCGAGCCACAGCAGCAGCAACGCGACCGCGAGCAGCAGCAAAGGCACCAGATTGTTGAGGAGCCATCCGCGGACTCCCTCTGTGCCCAGGCCCTTCTGGTCTTGAGCGAGGGTGATCAGGGCCGTGGCCATCATCTCGAACTCCCAAATACGACGAGCGGAGCGGAACCGGGTCCCGCTGTGCCTATCGAGTAGAACATGTCGGCTTCACGAGGTGTAGTGGGCGGCGAACGCACCGTAGATCCAGTTTCGACCTCCTGCCGGGGTGGCCGGTGGTGTACGTGTGACCACCCCCCATGATGGGGTGGCGGGAGGCACTCGTATGCAATGACCACCCAATTCGCCCAACATCGTGCGGAGTTCACCCGGCTGACCGACCTTCGTTCACACTTGGTGCGGCAAGTAACGAGCGCCGCATAGTCTAGCCGACCTGCAATCCCCCGATCGGCCCAGCCAGCGGTCACACACCGGCGCAGGTCATCGGTGTCCAGAGTGGACTGAACAGCTCCTCCGGACCTCGATCAGGTGAAATTTGACCACTGCCTGAGACCCGTTCGTAATCGTTCACGCATGATCGTCGCCAACTCGAACATGTGTTCGATTATACCGGGTGTGAATACGTGTTCGCGTCCGGACGAACTTCTCACTTACAGTGATCATTTCGGCCTTCCAGACATGAGTGCGTACCGCACGGATTGCCTCAGGGGTGAACGGGATGCCCTCAGTAAACGGGATGTCCGGCGCAAGCGGACAGGTACTGGCCTGAATTCGCCGTAGCGTCACCGGTCATGAACCATTTCACCTGGTCCGACATCTGCGCCCGGCGGCTGGCCAGGCACGGCCTGAGCACCCCGCTGGCCGCCCGGCCGGTCGACGTGGTCAGCGCGATGGCCGGAACGCACGCGCAGGTCATGTCCGCTGCCGAAATGGGTATCGCACTGCGGATCGACGGCGCCACCCGAGCCGATGTCCAAAACTCGCCAGGCTTGGTCAAAACGTTCGGCCCGCGCGGAACCGTGCACCTGCTGCCGCAGGCGGAGTTGCCGCACTGGCTCGGAGCGCTCTCGGCGGTCCCGTCCGGCCCGAGCCCGTGGGACGACACCGTGCGGATGACCCCCGAGCAGACCGAGCAGGTCATCGAGGCGATCGGGAAAGCGTTGCACGGCAACGAACTGACCGTCGACGAGCTGACCGACGCGCTCGTCTCGCTGACCGGCCCGTGGGCGGGCGAGAAGGTGATGCCCGCCTTCCAGGACTACTGGCCGCGCTGGCGGACCGTGACGCACCTGGCGGCGATGCGAGGTGTGCTGTGTTTCGGGGCCAACAAGGGCCGAAAGGTCACGTACACCAATCCCGGTGTCACACCGGCTCCGGCGGCGGAGTCACTGCGGCACGTCGTGCACAGTTATATAGGCGCGTACGGACCGTCTACTCCACAGCGGTTCGCACACTGGCTGAGCGGGCCGGTCAAGTGGGCCGGTGAGGTGTTCGACTCGGCCGGTCTGGAGCAGGTCGAGGTGGCGGGTGAGCTCGCCTGGAACCTGCCGGGTGACAACGCTGTTCCGGATCTTGTGGAGGGTGTCAGGCTGCTGCCGTACTTCGACGGTTACGCGTACCGCGTCGGCAACCAGCCGCCGTCGCTGCTGTACCCCGGCAAGGCCCGGGAGCGGGTGTTGCCGCAGAACTTCCAGAACCTGATCGTCAACGGCACCGTCGCCGGGCTCTGGCACCAGCGCAAGTCCGGCCGCCGCGTGGACATCACCGTCGAGGCACTCGTGAAACTGACCAAACGCCAACGCGCCGAGCTCGACGAGCAAGCTCAGCGCATTGGCGAGATCCTCGGTGCCACACCGAGTCTGACGCTCGGCACGGTCACCGTCGGCGGCCACGCCTAGTGCGACGGACGCAGTGATCGCGGTGGCGTGAAGTCGACGAACGCGGGTGGCATCTCCTTGTCGGTGAAGGTGGGCAGGTCGAGCACGTTCTGGTACACGCTGCCGTAGGCGGACGCTGCGGAGTTGAGCGTGGCCGGGCTTGTGGCCGACCAGCGCCCGGTGTCCAGTTTGTGCAGCAACGTGCGCAGAGCTGTCAGCTCCTCGGCCGCACTGAACGCACAGTGCCCACCACGGTTGACGTACAACTGCCGGATCCGGTCGGGACGGTCCAGCTTGCCCGCGTACCAGCGTTGCTGATCGGACACCGCGCCGCCGTCGAGTGAGTTGTGCAGCGTGACCATCGGTACCGGCATCCGGCCACTCGCCACGCCGTATCGGTACATGTACGCCACTGCTCGGGGGTCGGGCGCGATCCGCGGTGCCTTCGCCAGCTTCGCCAGGTCCGCGTCCAGGTCGAGGCCTGCCTGCCGATACACCCGCCGCACCTCGTCCCGCAGGGCAGACTTGGCCAGCAGGCGGCTGTAGTCGACCCCGATGTTGAAGGACGGGTTGCCCCCCGCACGGCGTTCCAGGTCCTCTCGGCCTTTTTCCGGCCCCATTCCGGAGATGTAGGCCGAGTGGATCCACTTCGCCTGGTCGGCGATCGCGTCCTGTGGTCGTTCGGCGTGGGCGTTGTACCAGCCGGGAATGTTGCCCAAAGCCGCCGCCAGCGCGATCCGGGCTCGCCCGGCGTTGTCGTGGTGCGCGCCGTCGACGGCTGCCTGCAACGCCGCGGTGCTGGCCTTGGGGTCGCGCGCCTTCACGAGGTCGATGTCCTTGCCCTCGGCGAGCAGGGTTTTCACGACGAAGGCGATGTCGAGCCCGGTGTTCCACGTGCTCTGCGGGTCGTACTCGGCGCACATCGCGAGTACGCCGTCGAACCGGCCGGGATTGCGCTCGGCCAGCAGAGCCGCGATCCCGCCGCCCATGGAGCTCCCGGTCGCGATGGTCCGGTGAGGCTTGCCGAACTTCTTGGCAAACCAGTCCAGCACCGCGATCTGGTCACGCAGCGCGGGCTCGACCGCGTAGCCGAAACGCCCTTCGAACTCCGAAGCGGCCAACGCGAAACCGTTGCGCAGCAACCATTCCGGCGCATCTCCCAGCCGGTTGGCCAGCATCGTCTCATCAGGACCGTGCGGGGCCTGGTAGTACCCGTGGCTGTACAACAGGAGCGTGCCGTTCCAGTTGGCCGGGACCTCGACGCGGAACGTGGCCTCGCCGATCTTCTCCTGGTACGTGCGGTGTTGCGGCTGGGCCGCCGTCGCGGGTGCGGTGACAGCAAGCAGGCCCGCGACGGCGACAACGGCGGCTACGGCTAAGCGCTTCATGCGAACATCGACTTTCCGGTCTCCAGCAACGACTTCAGGTCGCTGAGTGTCTCGGCCCAACCGCCGCCGTGGCCTTCCAGCATGCCGCCGGTCTGCGCACCGGTCTGCGGCGCGTCCGTGACGTCGTGGGTGACAGTGAGGCAGCAGACGCCACCGTCCTTCTCGTCGATCTCGAAGGTCAGCGTGGTGGCGGGCTCACCGTTGTACGTCATCCGCCAGGTCTGCACGAGTTTGTACGGTGGATTCACCTCCAGGACCTCGCCGTCGATGATGACGTCCGGCGCGCCCTGCTCCCTCATCGCTTCGCTGGCCAGGCCGCGGTAGGCGCCACCGGCGCGCAGGTCGTATTCGACGGGGGCCTGGTAGCCGTACTTCACCGTCCACTCGGGCTTGGTGATCGCGTCCCAGATCGTCTGGGCGTTCGCCTTGATATAGACCCGGTTCACCTGCACGGTCTTGGTCGTCGTCATCGGTCTCTCCAATTCGGCCTTCAGGTCCGACAGTGCGGCCACCTGCTGCAACGTGTACTTGTCGATCCACCGGTCGTGGACCAGCCGGATCGGGACGGCGTTGAGGAAGTGCAACTTCTCCCGTCCCGACCGGCGTGTGACCACCAGACCGGCTTCTTCGAGCACCTTCAGGTGCTTCATGACGCCGAACCGCGTCATCTCCAGCTCCGACTCCAGCTCGGTGAGCGTCCTGCCGTCGCGGACGAACAGCAGGTCGAGCAGGAAGCGACGGCTGGAGTCGGCCAGCGCCTTGAATACTTTGGCGTCGTCCTCGGTCACAGGAGAGACCTTATGTGACCTTTTAGTCACATGTCAACCGTCGAGTGCCTCCCGGGGGTCGAATCCGCCGACGGCCAGCCCGATCACGAACGCGGCGGCCGCCTCCAGCACCGACGCCCGGCTCAGCGGACCGGCGTTGACCGGCGTGCAGCCGATGCCCTTGACCAGCCCGGACACCGCGTCGAGCGCTGCGGGGTCGTCGCCGCACATCGGCACGAGCTTGCGCGGGTCATCCCGCTTCCACACCGACTCGTGGCAGAGGTTGAAGGCCTTGACCACCCGAGCGCCCGGTGCCAGCTCGGCGACCCGCTCGGCCATGGACGGGGTGGTCGCGAGCGTCCACTCGCCCTGGACGATCGAGTTCGTGCAGTCGATCAGCACCTTGCCGTCGAGGTCGACGGTCGTGAGGACGTCCTCGGCACCGTCGGCCATGATCGCCAGCAGGACGACGTCACCGAAGGCCGCCGCGTCGGCGAACGAGCCCGCACCGGACCAGTTGCTGTACTTCACCTCGTGCCCGGCTTTCGTCCACAGCCCGCCGAGCCCCCGCGCCATGTTCCCGGCGCCCAGGATTCCGATTCGCATGCCGCCGACGTTAGGAAGACAGTTGGTTACCAGTCGGTTCCCACGCACACTGGAGACATGCTCTTCGCGGACTGCCCGGCCCGGCTGGCGTTCGACATCGTGTCGAACACGTGGAACGCCGTGGTGATCTGGGCGTTGAAGGACGGTCCGCTGCGGCACAGCGAGCTGCGCAGGAGGATCGGTGGGATCAGCGCCAAGGTGCTCACCGAGACGCTGCGGCGGCTGGAGGACTACGGGCTGGTTGTCGCCGGATACGAACTGACCGGCCTCGGCCGGACGCTGCTCCAACCGATCGAGGCGATGGGCCGGTGGGCGCACGAGCACGGGCCAGAGGTGACGGTCGTAAGGTAAGCGGCATGCTTGGTTTCTCGACGCTCGGCTGCCCTGGCCTGCCGCTGCGTGACGTCGCCGCGCTGGCCCGCGAGTACGGCATCGGGCTGGTCGAGTTGCGGTGCGCCGCCGACGAGCCGGTGCACGTCGGGTTGTCCAAGGCCCAGCGTGACGCGGCCGTGCAAGCACTGGACGGGCTGGGGATCACCGCGCTCGCGTCGTACTACCGGCTCTGCGACGACGACATCTCGATCCTGGCCGAGCACGTCGAACTCGCACACGACATGGGCGCGCCCGCGATCCGGATCTTCCCCGGCCGCGCGCCCGGCACGAGCGTCAAACTGGCCGCTGAGCGGCTCGCCGCCGCGGCCGAGATCGCCGAGGGCGTCACCCTGCTCGTCGAAACCCACGATCTTCTGTTGCGCGGCAGGGAGATCGCGGACGTGCTCAGCCAGTCGGGCGCGAGCGGCGTCGGCGCGATCTGGGACGCCATGCACACGTGGCGCGCGGGCGAGACTCCCGCCGAAGCGGCCGAGGCGCTGTTGCCATGGCTGGGCGAACTTCAGCTCAAGGACGCCGCGTCGGCAACCGACCGCAGGCCGATGGTGCCCGGCACCGGCACGGTCCCGATCAGGGAGACCCTCGCGGTTGCCGAAGGCTTCACCGGCCCGATCGTGCTGGAACACGAGACGAAGTGGTACTCCGACGCGGCACCGTTCGAGGAGTCCCTCGCCGCGTTCGTCCAGCTCATGAGGCAGTAGCGAGCCCAGGGCGTTCGGCGACCGCGTTGGCGAACCGCCGCACAGCCAGGTCGAGTTCGTTCGACACCGTCGTGGAGATGTTGTCGTGGACCTCCGCATCGAGCACGAAATGCCCTGGCACCACGTTGGTCGCGCCGCGTGCGCTCAGCAAGGGCCGTAACGCGTAGTCGATCGCGACGAGATGCCCCTGGCTGCCGCCGTTGGCCAACGGCAGCACGACTTTGCCGGTCAACGCGGTCTTGGCGAGCAGGTTCAGCAACGACTGCACCAGTCCGCTGTACGCGGCGCGATACACCGGGCTGGCGACGACAACGCCGTCCGCACGGTCGACCAGGTCCATCGCGTTGCGAATGGCCGGGTCGAGCAGATCCGCGCTGAGCAGGGCGACTGTCGGCAGGTCACGGACCGAGAGCTGGTGCACCTCGTGGCCGAGGCTGTTGAGCACCACGGAAACGTGCCTGAGCAGGACTGCGGTCGGCGCGTCCTGCGACGGGCTGCCCGACACGATCAGGATCGTGGCCATGGTGGATCACACCCCGACAGGAGTGAGGTTCGCTTCCAGCTCACGGACGATCGGCAGGACGTGTTTGCCGAAGTACTCGACTTCCTCGTGGTAGTGCAGGAAACCGAGGAGGAGAAGGTTCACGCCGCGCTTCTTGTACTCGATGATCCGCTCGGCGATGTGCTCGGGCGAGCCGATCAGCCGAGTCCGGAACCCGTCGTTGTACTGGACGAGATCCTCGAAGGAGGAATCGGCCCACATGCCCTTCTTGTCCGACGTGGACTGACCGGCCTGCACGACGGAATCCCGGAATCCCTTGACAGCATCGACATTGGCCTTGGCAACGATCTCGCGGAGCGTCTCACGCGCCTCCCGCTCGGTGTCACGGGCGATGAGGAAGCCGTTGAGACCGAATCGGACAGTCCGGCCGTTCGCGGCGTCGCGGACGTCGTCGATCTGCTCGGTGACGCCGTCGAAGTCCTTGCCGTTGCTGAAGTACCAGTCGGACACACGACCAGCCATCCGCCGCGCGGCGGAGGAGTTGCCACCCTGGAAGATCTCCGGATGCGGACGTGCGGGCCCGGCCAACGGCTTGGGCTTGAGGTCGAAGTCGTGCAGGCGGTAGAAGTCACCGGAGAACTCGGCGTGCTCGGAGGTCCAGATCTCCCGGAGAACCCGGATGAACTCCTCGGAGCGACGGTACCTTTCATCGTGCTCAAGCCACGGCTCGCCGAGCTTGGTGAACTCGTCCTTGAACCAGCCGCTGACCACATTGACAGCGGCCCGGCCACCGGAGAGATGATCGGCGGTCGCGATCAGCTTGGCCAGCACACCGGGCTGCCAGAGACCGGGATGAACTGCGGCGATGACCTTCAACCGCTGAGTGGCCAGCAGCAGGGCAAGGCTGAAACTGGTCGACTCGTGCTGGTACGCGGCACCGTAGCTGGCGATGTACCGGACCTGACTCAGGGCATACTCGAACCCGTTGTTCTCGGCGAGAACAGCAAGCTCGCGGTTGTAGTCGTAACCCCAGTCGGTGCGCTGCTCGATATCGCTGGTCACCAGGCCGCCGCTGACATTGGGGACCCAGTACGCGAATTTGATCGGTTCGTCGCTTGTGGACATCATCGCTCCCGGTCGGTGACCGTCTGACCCCGCCGAGTAAAGCCTCGTGACCAACACACGAGCAACCAGTTCCGAACCGTGAGATAAGCTGACGGAGGACGAGTCGGCAGGGCGGCCGCGACGAGCGAGAGCGAGTCGAGGAAAGTCCGGACTCCACAGGGCAGGGTGGTTGCTAGCGGCAACCCGAGGCAACTCGCGGGACAGTGCCACAGAAAACAGACCGCCCCGGCCGCAAGGCCGAGGTAAGGGTGAAACGGTGGTGTAAGAGACCACCAGCACCCCGGGTGACCGGGGTGGCTAGGTAAACCCCACCCGGAGCAAGGCCAAGAGGGCGCCCGCAAGGCGCCTGCGCAGGCGATCGAGGGCGGCCCGCCCAAGCCTGCGGGTAGGCCGCACGAGCCTGTCGGCAACGGCAGGCCTAGATGGATGGCCGCCACCTGGGCCCAGCCCAGGTACAGAATCCGGCTTACAAGCCGACTCGTCCGCGACAAGCGGCCCCTGCTCGGTGCTTCGCACCTTCGCCGGGGCCGCTCCCGAACAATGTTGGGGGGCCGAGCCCCCCAACCCCCCCACGGTGCGAGCTCCTTCTGAACCAGCGCTGGTTACTTTGGCCTTCAACCAGCACACGCCACCGAGAGGCGCTGAGTGTTTGGCCAGAGCACAGACCACAGACCAAGTCGAGGCCCGCTGTAGGAACGCACAGTGCCAGACCGTTTTGGTGTGTGAAGACACAGTGCCAAAGACGGTGCCAGAAAATCGGTCGACTCAGGGGTCACCGACGAGATGACGTGGTTGGCCAAGACAGTCCCCGCCCCGGCCACGCCACCTCGACCGAAGGCACCGCCCAGCCGACTGAGCGGCACACACGATCCCGAAGCCAGTGGCCTGCGCGCCCAAGAGTGCTCACCCGATCACGAAATCCGACCTGATGGCTCGAGCGCAAGCGCAAAGCAACGGGCACCCAACCACAAACCAGCAGGCGCGCCAGCGCAAACCAGCCCCGCGCGCCAGCGCAATGCAGCATGCGCGCAAGCGCAGAGGTGGCCAGCGCGCAAGCGCAGAGGTGGTCTTCGGGTGTGTTCCCTTCCGTATGGCCTGGGCGCAGCCAAACCACGACGTGTCAGGAGGTCGGCCCACCCAAACCGACCCACAACGCAGGCCCTACCGACCTCTTGACGCGTTGTGGTTTCCTCTGGCAGGCCATACGGACGGGGACACGCCCGCCTCCACCCCACCCACCAATAACTAGAGCCATAGCCAATGGCTCTACATCCTGTGTTCCCCTTTTGGCGGCCTGCCTCCCGGCGAGGGACATGCTTGTCAAGCCAAAAGAACACGTGAGCCAGTGAAACCGGCAAGAGGCAAAAAAGCGCCGACCCGACCTAACCAAACCCCTGAGCGTGCAAAGACTTGACGGTGGAAGAGCTGGGAACATCGGCAGGATCAGGATTAGTACCAAGCAAGCGATCAGCGGTCCCAGAAGTAGTCACGGTAAACCAGTAATGCTCATTCTTAAAATGATGCAACCGATGATGTCGCCAAACAGCCCGAAACAGAGCACCCCGAGGCTTGTAGTCGGTATGAATGAGATAGTGAATCCACTCATACCCAAGACCAATCACGGCAAGAAAAACCAAAAAAGTAAGCCCCATACCAAGCCGAGGAAAAACAAACAACCCAACAGCAGCAAAACCAGGAAGGATCCACAGCAAGCTCTGCCACGGAATGAAGATCATCGGAACGTTCCGAGGATCGGCATGGTGAGCCCGATGCTCGCGAGCAAGCCGCGAATCGATGGTCAACCCACTGACCCGCCGAGGCCGCCAGTGCAGAACACACACATGCACAACCCACTCGAACAGCGGGAAAACGGCAACCATCGCCACCGGAACAAGACCGTCAAACCAGCGCCAATCACCAACAACCACCCTGGCCACCACGGCGGCGAAGAGAAAGCCCAAGATCATCCACGGCGAAGGATGACACCAGAAAACCCGCCACATCCGCGCCAAAGTGACCTGTTTGCTGTTCATCACTCCTCCAAACGGCGAAGCACAGCCAAAAGCTCGGCGGTAGCCGAGCCAAGCAAATCCGCGGCAACCACCCGCGCCCCATCAACATCCGAAGCAGCAACGGCATCGGCAAGGCGTGAGTAAGCTTCCACCCGACTGACCTCAGCCGCCATCACAGAAGACAAAGCCTCCAACGCGGGCTCGTAAGCAACACGCAACCCATTGAACATCAGCCGATAAACAATCGAATCAGCACCATCAACGACAAGATCCCAAAACTCCAACGCCCGCAACTGCTGCGCAACCGGATCATCGGCCACAGCGCCCAACGCGGCAACGGCCTCATGCAGCACACGACCGAGCGGCGCACCACCACGCTGAGCAGCAAGCCCAGCAACCTCCCGGCCCATAGCCACCCGAGCCTCCAGGATGCTGCGAACCACACCCGTATCCAGCTCACCACCGGCAAAAAGCAGGCGTGGCAACAGATCCAAACCCGCATACCGGCGAAAATCCCGAACAGTGGTCGCACCGCCCTGACGCACCTCAAGCAAGCCAGCGTGCGCCATCCGTTGCAGCGCCTCCCGAACCGCCGGACGAGACACCCCCAGCACCTCGGCCAGACGCCGTTCGGCGGGCAAGCTCTCCCCCGCCGCGAGCTCACCCGTGACGACGTCGCCGACGAGCTGGTCAACCACCTCATCAGGCACGGAACGACGATCGATGCGTTGGAAAGCCACGCGCCGACAATAGGACCGCACTGGCCAGTGGTCAAGTGGTCAGACCAGTTACCCTGACTCGACTAGATAGCGCTGCAAGGTCGGCCCCAACCAGCCGACCACTTCCTCGGTATCCAACGCGGCCACCGGCGGAAACTTCAGGATGTACCTGCACACGGCAAAACCGAGGACCTGCGTGGACACGAGCCCCGCACGGACAACCGCCCGGTCCGGCGCGATCGCGAGAACCACGGGCCCCAGTTGGGCAGCGACCGTCGCACGTAGCCGTTCCGCCGCCGAATCGTTGGTCACGCCAGCTCTGACCAGGGCCATCAGCGTTTCGTCGCCCTCCCAGCGGTTGATCATGTGTCGCGCGAGAGTCGCACCGACCTCCGCGCGCGGCACCGCCGCGAGATCCGGCAGTCGCAGGTCCAGTTCGACGGCCGTGGCGAAGAGTTTTTCCTTGGTGCCGTAGTAGCGCATCACCATCGCCGGGTCGATGTCCGCGTCCGCCGCGATCGCGCGGATGGTGGCTCGTTCGTACCCGTCCGATGCGAACCGCTCACGAGCCGCGTCGAGGATCGCCTGCCGGGTCACATCCGATCTGCGTGCCATGTCAACAAGTGTAGGCCAACACTTGTTGACAACGCATCCGCCCAGCTCTACCGTGAAAGTCAACAACCGTTGACTAAGGAGTACGCCATGCATGTGGTGATCGTCGGAGCAGGCCCGACCGGCCTGACTCTCGCGGGCGACCTGGCCGAGGCGGGCCTGGAGGTCACCGTCCTCGAACGCCGGGAACAGGAGACCGCGAACACGACACGGGCGTTCGGCGTGCACGCCCGCACGTTGGAACAGCTCGACATCCGGGGCTTGGCCGACCGTCTGCCCGGCAAGAAGGTCCGGCGGGTGAGCCTGTTCGACCAGGTCTCGATCGATCTCGGCATCCTGCCTACCAGGTTCAACTATCTGCTGATCACTCCGCAGTACGAGGTCGAGAAGGTGCTGCGCGAGCGGGCCATCCGGCTCGGCGCCGTGATCGTGCACGGGGAGGAGGTCACCGGCCTGCGCCAGACCGCCGACAGGGTGATCGTGACGAGCACGACGAGGACATGGGAGGCCCAGTACGTCGTCGGCACGGACGGCGTGCGCAGCAAGGTCCGCCAGCTCGTCGGGCTGCCCTATCCCGGCAAGTCTGTGGTGAAGTCGATCATGCTGGCCGATGTCCGGCTCACCGCCCCGCCCGAGGATGTGCTGGCAGTCAACGCGGTCGGCGACGGATTCGCGTTCGTCGCGCCGTTCGGCGACGGCTGGTACCGGGTGTTCGCGTGGGACCGGCGTAAGCAGGTCGACGACAAGGCACCGCTGGAACTCGACGAGATCCAGCAGGTCACGCGCCGCGCGCTCGGCACCGACCTCGGCATGCACGACCCGCGGTGGATGTCGCGGTTCCACAGCGACGAACGGCAGGTGCCGACCTACCGCGTCGGCAGGGTCTTCCTCGCCGGTGACGCCGCGCACTGCCACTCGCCCGCCGGTGGCCAGGGCATGAACACCGGCATCCAGGACGCCGCCAACCTCGGCTGGAAGCTCGCCGCCGTCCTCAACGGACACGCCAAGGACGAGCTCCTCGACACCTACCAGCAGGAACGCCATCCCGTCGGCCGGGAGGTGTTGCGCAGCAGCGGCATGATCATCCGGCTCGCCATGGTCAAGTCAGCACTCGGCCGCAGGCTCAGGAGCGTGGTCGTCGGTTTCCTGCTCGGCCGCAAGCCGATCGCGGTGAAGGCCGCCGGTCAGATCTCGGGGATCAGCATCCGCTACGGCGACCGCACGCGCGTCCGCGATGTCGAACTCACCACCGGCCGGTTGTTCGAGGCGTTGCGCGGCGGGCGTTTCGTGCTCATCGCCAACGAGGACCGGGACACTCCGGCCTTCGTCGACGTGGTCAAGCCGGTCGAGCCGGTCGCCGAGCCGGTCCTTGTCCGGCCGGACGGCTACGTCACGACTTGGGATGATGCGAAATGTCGTTGACCAGCCGGACCGACGCGTTCCCGTCCGGGTAGAACTCCACTATGGACAACGATGCCAGGTCGAGGTGCAACCGGAACAACAGCGACGGCCCCGCGTCCAATCCCAGTCGCAGCAACGATTTGATCGGCGTGACGTGACTGACCACGACAACCGTCTTGCCGTCGTGCGCCGTCACGAGCTCGTCGCGCACCTTGCGAACCCGCCGGTGCACCTCGTCGAAACTCTCGCCGCCGGGCGCCGGGACTGACGGGTCCGCGATCCACCGGCTGTGCAACGCCGGGTCCCGCTCGGACGCTTCGGCGAACGTCAGTCCTTCCCAGTCACCGAAGTCCGTCTCCGTGAGTCCGTTGTGGACGTCGACGGCACCGCCGGTCGCGTCCGCGATCGCCTGCGCGGTCTGCCTGGCCCGCCCCAACGGCGACGACACGATCGGCGTCGAGGAGTCCACGATGTCCATCGCGGCCACCCGGGCAGCCGCGGCGCGCGCCTGCTGCTCCCCCAACGGGGTCAGCGCGACATCGCCGCGGCCGGAGTACTTGCGCTCGACCGAAAGCGGTGTCTGGCCGTGGCGCACCAACAGGATCCGGGTCGGTGTGCCCTGTGCTCCCGTCCACTTCGACGGCGTCGACTGTGCCGACTGCTGCCGGGGCTCGGCCTGGGCGTCCATCGCCTCGTTGGCCAACCGGTCGGCTTCTTTGTTGCGCTCGCGGGGAATCCACTCGAACGTCACCCGGTCGAACCTGGCGATCAGGTCACGGGCCTGCGCGGCGAGCGGTCGCATCGCGGGGTGCTTGATCTGCCAGCGGCCGGACATCTGCTCGACGACGAGCTTGGAGTCCATCCGCACTTCGACCTCGTCGGCACCGAGCGACTCGGCCGCGCGCAGACCGGCGATCATGCCGCTGTACTCGGCCACGTTGTTGGTGGCCACGCCGATCCCCTCGGACCGTTCGGCCAGCAGGTCGCCGGTGGCCGCGTCCCTGACCACCGCGCCGTACCCGGCGGGGCCGGGGTTGCCCCGGGACCCGCCGTCGGCCTCGATGACGACTTTCAGCGTCACAGGCCGGACTCCCCCGTTCGGACCAGGATCGCCCCGCATTCCTCGCAGTTGACCACGTCGTCCGCGGCCGCCGCCTTGATCTGGGAGATCACCACGCGGTCCAGTTCGAGACGGCACGCGCCGCAGCGCCGCGAGCGCAGCAGGGCCGCACCGATGCCCTTGTGCTCACGGACCCGGTTGTAGAGGGCCAGCAACGGCTCGGGGAACTGCGGCAGCATCGCTTTCCTGGTCGCGGTCGCCCTGGCCTCCTGGGTCTCCAGATCGGCGAACGCCTCGTCACGCCGTCCGGTCGCGTCCGACAGCGCGGCCTCCGCCTTGGCGAACTCGACCTCGGCGTGCTGGACGTCCATCTCCAGCGCCTCGCGCCGCTCCATCAGTTCCAGCAGGTCGTCCTCGAGCGCGCTCTGCCTGCGGTGCAGCGTCTCGACCTCGTGCTCGAGGTCGGTCATCTGCTTGGCCGCGACCGTGCCGGACTGCAGGAGCTTGTTGTCCCGCTCGACCCTGGCACGGACCTGGTCGATCTCCTTCTCCTGCCGTTTGACCTCACGCTCGATGTCACCGAGCTGGGTGGTGATGGCGACCTGCGCGTCCCGCTTGGTCCGTGTGGTCTGTTCGGCCGCGCTGATCTCGGCGATCTCCGGCAGGGTGCGCCTGCGATGGGTGAGACGCGAGAGCTCGGCGTCGGCCTCGGCGAGGTCCAGCAGCCGGCGTTGCACGGCTGGGTCGGCTTTCAACGTGCGGTCCTCCCCGTTCTGGCCGCACGGAGGGTCCAGGGATCGGTGCGGCGGATCGATGTGTGGGTCTCGACGTTACCCCCGAAGGCCGCGCGCACGACGCCCGCCGCCTGGTCGCACCATGGCCACTCGCTGGCCCAGTGTGAAACGTCCACCAGCGCGGGTGCGTCCGGCGCGGAGTCGATGTGTTCCCCGCTGACGTGGTGGCGCAGATCCGCGGTGACGTACGCGTCCACGCCCGCGGCCGCGGCCTGGGCGAGCAGTGAGTCACCGGAACCGCCACAGACTGCGACCGTCCTGATGAGACGCTTCGGGTCCCCTGCCGCGCGCACGCCCCACGCGGTCTCCGGCAGCGCGTCCGCGACGCGTTGCACGAATGTCTCCAGCGGTTCGGGTTGCGGCAGTTCGCCGATCCGGCCGAGGCCGAGCGGCGGCTCCTTCGGGCTCAGCGGCGCGCGGACGGTGAGGCCGATCGCGGCGGCCAGCGCGTCGGAGACACCGGGGAACGCCGAGTCCGCGTTGGTGTGCGCGCAGTACAACGCGATCCCCGACCGGATCAGCCTGTGCACCAGTCGTCCCTTCGGGGTGTCCGCCGGGACGCCGTGCACACCGCGCAGCAGCAGCGGGTGGTGCGCCACAATCAGCCCGGCGCCGAGCTCGACCGCTTCGTCCACAGTGGACTCGATTGGGTCTACGCAGAACAGCGCGCGCCGGACCTCCTCGGCTGGATCACCGCAGACCAGACCGATCGCGTCCCACGATTCAGCCAACTCGGGCGGGTACGCGGCCTCAAGTGCGGCGACGACTCGGCCAACTGTGATCACGCGTGAACCTCCGGGGGCCATGCTTGCAACAACCGTGACGTCTGTGCGGGCGGCCGGACCGCCAGCCGGAGGTGATCGGCCGACAAGCCGGGGAACGTCTCTCCCCTGCGAACGGCGATCTTCTTGTCCCGCAACACTTCTCGTACCTGAGCACCCTGGCGGACGCGGACGAGCACGAACGGCGCGGTCGGCTCGGCGACCACCTCGATCCCGGCCGCGCGCAACGCCGTCACGAATGCTTCCCGGTACCCGATGATCTCCCGTGCCGACGCCTCCGCCTCGGCGACCGCGGCGGGCGAGCAACACGCCGTGACCGCCTCCAGCACCAACGTCCCCACCGGCCATTGTGGACGGTCAACGGCCAGGCGCGCCAGCGTCTCCGTACTGCCGAGCACGTAGCCCGCGCGCAGCCCGGCGAGCGCCCACGTCTTGGTCAGGCTGCGGAACACCAGCACGTCCGGGTCCCCGGCCAGTGACTCGGGTTCGCCGGGGATGGCGTCCATGAACGCCTCGTCCACCGCGACCAGCCGTCCCGGCCGGGCCAACTGCCTGATCAGCGCGGCGGGATGGGTGACGGACGTGGGATTGGTCGGGTTGCCGATCACGACCAGGTCGGCCTCGTCCGGCACGAGTTCCGGGCGCAGCAGGTAGTCGCCGTCGAGCATGACCCGGTGGACGGGCACCCCGGCGGTGCGCAACGCGGCCTCGGGCTCGGTGAACGACGGGTGCACGACCGCGGCCAGGCGTGGCCGCAGGTTCGGCAGCAGCGCGAATCCCTCGGCGGATCCGTTGAGCACCAGCACTTCGTCCGCGGCGCGGCCGTGCCGCCGGGCGACCGCCTCGCGCGCGGCGAGGTCGTCCGCGTCCGACGGGTAGGCGGCCAGACGCTCCAGCGCGGCGGCCAGCCGGTCGCGCAACCAGCGCGGCGGCGCCGTCAGCCACACGTTGACCGCGAAGTCCACCATGCCGGGCGCTGTGTCCTTGTCGCCGTGGTGGCGGAGGTCTTCGCTGGTCATCGCCACGATTCTAGTGACCTGAGTAGGGTTGACCTTCGTGCACCTCAGCTTTGTCTGCACCGGCAACATCTGCCGGTCCCCGATGGCCGCGATCGTCGTCCGTGAACACCTGCACCGCGAAGGCCTCGACGAGGTCAAGGTCACCAGCGCGGGCACAGGGAGCTGGCACGTCGGCGACGCGGCGGACCACCGGGCCCAGAAGGTCCTGCTCGACTACGGCTACCCCACCGCGCACGTGGCGGCCCAGGTCGGGCCCGAGCACCTCGACGCCGACCTGCTGCTGGCCATGGACGCCGGGCACGCCCGTGACCTGCGCGCGATGGTCGACGACCCGTCCAGGATCCGGCTGTTGCGCTCGTTCGACCCGAACGCGACCGGCGACCTGGACGTCCCGGACCCGTACTACGGCGGCAGCGACGGTTTCCACCTGGTGCTGGGCATGATCCAGGCGGCGACGCCCGGCGTGGTCGAATGGGTCAAGGGTGAGCTCGGCCGCGCTTGAGGCGACCACCGAGCTCACCGGGGTCGAGGCCACGTCCGCGCACCGGCTCGGCGGCTCGGTGTACGAGGTGGAGCTGGCCGACGGTGATCTCGTGGTCGCCAAACGACACTCCCAGGTCTCGGCGGTCCTCGCCGAGGCCAAGTCGCTGGAGTGGATCGCCGAGCCCGGTGTCGTCCCGGTGCCCGCCGTGCGCGGGCACGGTGAGCACTGGCTGGTGATCGAGCAGGTCGAGCCCGGCCAGCCCGGCGACGCGGAGGCGTTCGGCCGGGGCCTGGCCCAGCTGCACCTCGCGGGCGCGCCCGCGTTCGGCGCGGCGCCACCCGACGGCCCGGCGGACGCGTGGATCGGTCTCGCGCCGATGTTCAACCAGCCGGTCCTGTCGTGGCCGGAGTTCTATGCCGCGCAACGCATCGAGCCGTACGTGCGGCGCACCACGCTGCCGTGGGCCCCGTTCGAGGCCGTGTGCGACCGGCTCGTTGACCTCGTTCCCGAGGAGCCGCCTGCCCGGCTGCACGGCGACCTGTGGTCGGGCAACGTGCACTGGGCGACCGACGGGCGTGCCTGGCTGATCGACCCGGCCGCGCACGGCGGCCACCGCGAGACGGACCTGGCGATGCTGCAGCTGTTCGGCTGCCCGATGCTGGATCGGGTGCTCGGCGCGTACCAGGAGGTCTATCCGCTGGCGCCTGGCTGGCAGGCCCGCGTTCCGCTGCACCAGCTGTTCCCGCTGCTCGTGCACACCGTGTTGTTCGGCGGCGGATACGCCAGCCAGACGCTGTCTGCCGCTAGGGCAGCGCTGCGGTGAGGTCGACCTCGATCAACTGGCCGGGGAATCCGAGCTGGGCGACGCCGAGCAGGGTGCTGGCGGTGGTGAAGGCGTCGGCGATGACGGACTCGTTGAGCTTGGCCCAGGCGGCGGCCAGGACGGCCCTGTCGGTGCTGACGACGTAGATGTGTGAGCGGACGACGTCGCTGGGCTTGGCGTCCACCGCGGCCAGCGCGGTGAGGGCGTTGGCGGCGACGGCGTCGATCTGGGCGTCGATGCCGCCGTTGACGACGTTTCCTTCCCGATCAAGCGGGCATTGGCCCGAGAGGTAGGCGGTACGGCCCGTCTCGACGACGGTGATGTGGTGGTAGCCGGGTGTCTGGTGCAGTTCTGCCGGATTGATCCGGGTGATCCCCATTCGTCGATGATCACCACAACCCCAGGCCGGGGTCCAACGATTTTCCGCACGCCGGTTACGGTGGGGTGGTGCGACTGCGGAACCTGCTCCAGCCGGGGTGGCTGGGACTGACGGCGTTGGTGATCGTCTTCGCCACGGCGTGTTTCACGCTGCTCGCGCCGTGGCAGTTCCACCGGCACGAGGCTCGCAAGATCCAGAACGACGAGATCACGACCTCGCGGACCGCGCCGCCCGAGCCGTGGCGGCCGGGTGTCAAGGACTGGCGGCTGGTCACCGCGACCGGCGAGTTCCTCGGCAACGACGAGATCATCGCGCGGCTGCGGACCGTGCAGGGCGAGCCCGCGTTCGAGGTGATGACGCCCTTCCGGCTGACCGACGGCAGGATCGTGCTGGTCGACCGCGGTTTCCTGCGGCCGGAGCAGTCCAAGGTGCCGGGGTACGCCCCGCCGCCCACCGGCCAGGTCCAGTTGCTGGCGCGTCAGCGCGCCGACGAGACGGACGCCGAGAACCGCGACGCGTTCACCGACGAGAGCGGCAAACGCCAGGCGTGGAAGGTCGACTCGCGGATGGTCGCGCGGTCCACCGGGCTGACGATCGAGCCGGGATACGTTCAGCTGGAGCAGAAGACGCCCGGTGTGCTCGGGCCGCTGCCCTTGCCCGAGCTCGACGCGGGCCCGTTCTTCTCCTACGCGCTGCAGTGGATCGCGTTCGGGGCGATGGCCATCCTCGGCTGGATGTACTTCACGTGGCGCGAGCTGCTTCCCGGCGGCGCGCTGTCCGTGTCCAAAGAACGCCCGCGCAGGCGGTCCGTCGCGGAGATGGTCGCCGAGGAAGAAGCCTCCGAGAAAGCCACGGCGAACACCCAAGCGTAGTGCTCGAGAGGTTGCAACGAAGGCGGCCTTCGGTGCGTCTCACGCACCAAAGGCCACATTGGTTGCGCAGAAACTAGCCGCCGCAGCTGCTTCCGCCACCGCCACCGCAGCTGCTTCCGCTGCTGCAGGACGACGAGGACGAACTGCTGCTGCTCGACGACGAACTGTCCGAGGACGACGAACCACCCCAGCCGCTTGACCGGGCCGGTTCGAACGCCGCCAACGCCACGGAGATCGTCGCGTCGGGGAAGGCCGCCAGCCCGCCGAGCGCCACCATCCCGGCCACACCGGTCAGCGCGACCACGGGCAACCGCTTGCTCGCGTCCTGGCGGTGTCGACGCAGGCCGTGGTGGAACTCCGTCCCCGCCTTGGTCTCGCTCAGCCTGCCCGCGACGACCCACCGGGCGATCAGGGTGATCGCGGTGATCATGAGGAAGACGAACAGGAGGTTGACCGGACGGTCGAGCTGGATGCCGTTGACGAACCGGGCGATGCCGATCCCGAAGACCACCAGCACCGGCAGGTGCACCACGCTGGTCTGGGCGAACGTGTCCTGCCTGATCAGTCCACGGCCTTCCAGCGAGGCGCGGATCGCCTTGATCGTGGGGTGCTTGCGCAGCGATCGTTTGACTTTGTAAGCGACGTCCGAGCCGCGACTCAGCTTGTCCACAACGGCCTGTTCCAGCGGAGTCCGCCCGGGCACGCCGGTGGCCTGCATGATTCCCGACCGCTGCACCCGAAGCGCGCCGAGCTGCAGCAGTTGCGCGATCGCCACGTCGACCACCCGCAGCGGGCCGCCGCGCAGGTACGCGACTTCCTCGACACCGACCGGTTCGGTGGGCCGTTCCCGTCGGAACACCGACTTGCGCAGCAGCCAGCCAAGGATGAACGCGACCACGATTCCCCCGGCGTACAGCCAGAGGAACAGCGGTCCGCTGATGCCCCACGGATCCATGGTCCCTCCCCGATTCGCCGATCATCGTAGACGGCCGGACCGGGGATTCGAGGCGCTTCGGACGAGTTGCCCGATGAGGACGGTGAACGCGCCCGAAGGGACTGTTCAGCGCCTGCTGAACAGGGCCAGGAAGGCCGCGCCGACGCCCGCGAAGGCACCGACCACACGGGAAAGTTCCACCGCACGTGTGACATGCCCGGCGTCGGGGCTACGGCCTGTCCCCAGCACGGGCCGTTCCTCGACACCGTACGAGTACACAGTTCGCCCGCCCAGGCGAATCTCCAACGCACCGGCGAACGCGGCCTCGACCCGGCCCGCGTTCGGGCTCGGATGCGCGGTGGCGTCTCGCTGCCACGCGTGCCACGCCCCCTGCGCCGACCCGCCGACGACCGGGGCGCCCGCCACGGTCAGCGCCGCGGCGGCACGGGCGGGCACCAGGTTCACCACGTCGTCCAGTCGCGCCGAGGCCCAGCCGAAGTTGCGGTAGCGCGGCGACCGGTGGCCGACCATGGCGTCCATCGTGTTGATCGCCCGGTATCCGAGCAGGCCCGGGACGCCGAACAGCGCGCCCCAGAACAGCGGCGCCACGACGGCGTCGGATGTGTTCTCCGCCACGGACTCGACGGTCGCGCGGGCCAGCGCGGTCGCGTCGAGTGCTTGGGGGTCGCGGCCACAGAGGCTTGGCAAACGCTTGCGCGCCGCGTCGATGTCACCGGAGTCCAGCTCACGGCCCATTGACGTGCCCTCAGTGGCCAGCGATTTCCCGCCGAGGGCGATCCAGGTGGCGGTCGCGGTGGTCAGCACGCGCAGCAACGGGTGGCGTCGACCCAGCCGCTCGGCGGCGACACCGACAGCAACGGCAGAACCAGCGAGGATGCCCGTGTACACCACTCCGGGCAGCTTGCGGTCCTGGTAGACGAGTTTCTCCAGACGCTGTGCCACAGCGCCGAATCCGGCGACCGGATGACGCCTGCGCGGATCCCCGAAAACACCGTCCGCGACGACTCCCAGCAGCAGTCCGACCGCTCTACCCGAGGTCACCTGTCCTCCCAGCCCAAGCGCACTCAGGCAACCGTAGCGCCGCCGATGTCGGAGGTAGAAGCTAGGGTGGCGAGCCGTGAACCCCGAGCAGCAGGACCGTGCGGCCCAGGCCCCCGCGCGCTCGAACACCGACCGGCTCGGGCTCTACGCATATCTGCAGGCCAGGGAGCACAAATCGACCTACCTGGCGATCATGCGGCTGTTCACAGCGACCCTGCTGGCCGATCTTTCCGCAGGTGACGTGGCCGCGGCGCTGGCTCCGGCCGAGCGCGAGGGCACGGTCGAGCGCGGCGAGTCGCGCATCGAGAACGTGATCACCCGGCTCAAGCAGCTCGTCGAGTGGGGCAACCTGGTGCAGGGCCGCCGCGAGGTGGTCGCCGCCAGCATCGCCGAGTTCCAGCACGGCAGCGTCCGCTACCAGGTCAGCAAGCTGGCCGTGCGCGTCCAGCGGGACGTGGACGAGCTGCTGCGCGTGCCCGAGGGTGCCCGCGAGGTCTCCCGTGAGCTGCTGCCCGCGATCGAGCGCGGCCTGAACCAGCTCTGCAAGTCCCTGTCGAACGCGGTCAGCCAGGAACAGCGCGACGCCGAGTCCGCCGCCGCGCAGCGCTCCCGCGAGCTGTTGTCCGAGCAGGTCACGACCCTGTTCCTGCAGCACGCCGAGCTCGCCGCGACGGTCCGCGACTTCTACGCGTACCTCGGACAGGTCGTCACGCGCCACCACCTGGCCGCCGAGGAGATCTCCGGGTTCCGCAACCTGCTGGTCGAGTACATCCAGAAGGTCGTCGAGGACGTGCTGCGGCAGACCCCGGCGATCGCCGAGCACCTCACTGGCCGGTTCGCCGCGGCCCGGCCCGAACTACTGCGATTGTTGGGTCCGAGTGAAGGCCTGGGGCCCGCGGTGGAGCGCGCCAGGGGCCGCAGCGCGGCGGACTGGCAGGAGCTCACGGACTGGTTCGTGGACCGTCCTGGCCGTCCGTCGCAGGTCACGGTGTTGCGCGAGGCCACGGCACGCGCGATCGGCTCGTTGCTGGCCAGCGTGAAGCGCGCGACGGCGGGCGGCGGGTTGCTGCCGGGGCGGCGCGCGGAGTTGCTCAAGCTGGCGAAGTGGTTCGACGACAGCACGTCCGCCGAGGCCGCGCAGATGTACGCGGCCGCGTTCGGCCTGTACTCGTCTCGACACGTCCTGCCCGCGCCGGAGCACGACTCCGACGACGAGCGCACGCCGTGGAGCGAAGGCCCCGTGTGTGACGTGACGGTCAGCGTGCGCAGCCGCAGCGACCGGGGCGCGCGTGGCCGCACGTCACGGATCATGGACGACCCGATCACCGAGCAGTCACTGCTGGCCGATGCCCGGCGCGCCGACGAGCTCAGGGCCGCTGACGTGGCCGAACTCGTCGCGGCGGCACCGAAACTGGACCAGGTCACGCTGTCGTCCGGCGCGCTCGGTGTGCTGTGTGAGCTGCTGACCATGGCAATGGCCCAGCGGGAGTCGGCGCGGGATGTCGGCTCGGCTGAGGACCAGGTCCGGGGACTGACCGTGCGGATCGAGTACGCCGAAGGCGAGACCGCGACCGTCCGGACCGCCGGTGGAACGTTGACACTGCGGGATTCCCGGCTGGTGGTGGGATGAGGATCAGCGCGGCCGACCCGCTCGACGGGCTGGCGGACATCGACGCGGCGAACGTGGTGCGCTGCGCCCGTACCCTGTTGCGCCGCCCGCTGCTGCGGCTCGGCGGACCGGACGGCGAGCTGCTTCCGTTGGTGTACCGGCATCGCGTGGTACTCGGTGAGATGTTCACCGCGCTGCTGGGGTACCGGCTGGTGGTCGAGCGCAAGTTCGCGCGGCTCTACAAGTCCGGTCCGGGCGGGGATTCCACGCGCGGTGTGCCGGAGCTGTCGCCGCGCGGCTACGCCTACGTGGCGTTGACCATGGCGGCGCTGACCGGCACCGGCCGTCAGGTTCTGTTGTCCCGTCTGGTGTCGGACGTGCGCGCGGCGGCGGTCGAGGCGGGAATGGACGTCGTGGACACCATCGCCGACCGGCGTGCGCTGACCGCCGCGCTGCGGCACCTGGTGTCGCTGGGCGTGCTCACCGAGACCGAGGGCACGGTCGGCTCGGCCAGCCAGGACGCCCCGGCCGAGGCGTTGATCACGATCGAGACGGACCTGCTCGGCCAGCTGCTCGCCGGGCCGGTCGCGGACGCGCAGGACGCCGGGCACCTGGTCGCGCTGGCGGCACGGACCGCGCCCCGACGGGTGGACTTCCAGGTCCGCCGCAGGCTGATCGAGACTCCCGTGGTGCTGTACGCCGAACTGGCCGAGGACGAGCGGGAATGGCTGTTGCGCAACCAGAGGCGTGAGTCGTACCTGCTGGAGCGGTGCTTCGGGCTGTACACCGAGACGCGGCTGGAGGGCATCCTCGCGGCCGATCCGGAGGAGTACCTGTCCGACGTGATGTTCCCGGGTACCAGTACAGTCGCACGGATCGGGTTGCTCGCGCTGCCCGACCTGCTCGACGGGAACACCGGCGACACACCGGAATCGTCCGAAGTGGACAGTCCGGTTGCCAGTCCGGTCGACGCTGCCGGGCGTCGCCCGGTCACCGCCGAGAAGGTCCGCGAGGTGTGCGAACGGCTTGTGGCCGACTACCCGGCGGCCTGGTCACGCCAGGCGGCAGAGGATCTCGACGGGATTGTCACGGAGGTGCTGGCGCTGTTGGTCCATATGGGACTCGCAGTCGCCGACGGCGAGCGGTGGTGGTTGTCACCGGCCGCGGCCCGTTGGTGGCCGGAACCCGACGGCGACCCCGAGCGCGAGATCGCCGAGCCCGCGCCGGAACCCGAGGTGCCGGGCTGGTCACTGTTCGACGAGGAGGGCGGCGCATGACGGATCGCTGGCGGTTGCACCGGGGCGGGATCGTCAACGTCTGGCAGTACGCCGAGCAGACCTTCGACTTCTCCGGCGGGCGCGCGATCTTCCAGGGCACCAACGGGTCGGGCAAGTCACGCACGCTCGAGCTGCTGCTGCCGCTGTGCCTGGACGGTGACCTGCGGCAACTGGGCTCGAAGGGCTTCGACACGGTCAGCATCCGCAGGCTGATGCTCGACGACTACGACGGCGGCCCGAACCGGATCGGGTACGCGTGGGTGGAGCTGCGGCGCGAAGGACACACGCTGACCTGCGGTCTCGGCGTGAAGGCGTCCAAGACCTCGCAGCAGATCTCGGACTCGTGGCGGTTCATCACCCCGCAGCGCGTCGGCATCGACTTCCAGCTCGCCGGTCCCGACCGCGTGCCGCTCGGCTCCGCGCAGCTGCGTGAAGTCCTTGGCGCGGACTGTGTTCTGGAGGAGGCGGCGTTCCGCGCCAAGATCGCCGAGACGGTGTACGGCGTGCCCGCCGTGCGCTACGGCGACCTGCTGCACCTGCAGCGGACGCTGCGCAACCCGGACGTCGGCCTGAAGGTGCTGGAAGGCCAGCTCGAACAGATCCTGTCGGACGCGCTGCCGCCGTTGGACGCGGCCATGATCGAGCAGCTGGCCACGTCCTTCGACGACCTGGAGTCGATCAGGGAGAACATCACCCGGCTCGGCACCGCCGACAAGGCGCTGCGGACGTTCCTCAAGACGTACTCCGACTACGCGATCGCCGGGCTGCGCACGGCCGCGGACAAGCTCCGCGTCAGCGAGGACACCGTCCGGAAACTCGGGTCGCAGAGCAAGAAGCTGACCGGCGAGCTGGAGCGGGCGCGCACCGAGCGGGCCGACGCGGAACGGGCCGAGCAGGACCTGGAAGGCGGCGAGCAGCAGGCCGAGGAGACCATCGGCGCGCTCAAGGAGCTGCCCGCGTTCCGTGACCTGCAGGACCTGCAGAGCCGCGAGAAGCTCGTGGCCGCGTCGCGTTCGGCCGCGTCGGCGGCGTTGGACGTGGCGGGCAAGCAGCGCCTGGCCGAGGACGCGGCGGTCGACGGTGTCGTGCGGCTGCTGCGCCGTCTGGCACAGGATCTCGACTCCGCCGGGGAGTTCGGCGAGTCGCTGCGGACGGCGTTGCAGACGGCCGGTCTGGACACCACGTTGGTGCCGTCGATGCCGCGGATGGCCGAGGGCGAGAGCGAAACCATCACCGAGCGGGTCCGTGCCAAGCCGGATCCCGAGTCGGAGCCGTTGCCGATCGAGCGCAAGGTGCCGCCGCCCGTCGCCGGTGACGAGCTGCTCACGACGTTGACCGAGGCTGCGGAACGAGCCGGTCGCGCGGCGAAGGAAGCCCGGCAGCGCAGCGCCTTGACGCTCGCCCTGCATCAGCAGGCCGTCGAGCAGGAGAAGCAGGAACAGCGCGTGGAGACGCTGCGCTCGTCGGCCCGTGCCGCCCAGTTGGAGGCGACCGAGGCGGCGGGCAGGCGCAACCAGGCCAACCAGGAATCGGTCACCGAGTCGGAAGTGTGGCTCGAGCAGGTCCGGTCGTGGTGCGGAGCGGGGCCGTTGACCTCGGCGACGCCGGAGCGTTCGCTGCAGCTTCCGTCCGTCGAGGACCTGTCGACCAATCCGGGCCAAGCGCGCGAGCTCGGCACAGCGGCGCGTCAGTGGACGGCGCCGTTGGTGCAGGCCGCCCGTGACATCGCCCACACCGCGTCCCAGCGTCGCACCGAGACCAGGGACGCCATCGACGAGCGGGACACCGAGCTGGCCGCGTTGCGTGCGGGCAAGGAACGTTCGCCCTCCTCGCCGGTGTCGCGCGACGAGTCGACCGGTGCGGCTTTCCACCGTCTGGTCGACTTCCGCGCGGATCTGCCGGACGCCGACCGCGCCGGGCTGGAGTCCGCGCTGGAGGCCAGCCGCCTGCTCAACGCGTGGGTCACGCCGTCCGGCTCGGTGCCCGACCTTGACGACGTGCTGGCTTCGCCCGGTGCTGTCGTCGCCGGGCCGTCGCTCGCCGATGTGCTTGTCGCCGTTGAGGTTCCGGATAGTCCCGTGCCCGCGGACCGGGTGGAGTCGCTGCTGCGTGGCATCGGTCTCGGTGACGCGCCCGAAGCTGCCATGGCGCTGTCGGTCGACGGCCAGTGGCGTGCCGGAGCGTTGCACGGTCGCGGTTCGAAACCGGCCGCGGAGTTCGTCGGCGCGGGTGCGCGGGCCGCGGGACGTCAGCGTCGGATCTCGGAGCTGGAAGAGGAACTCGCCGCGCTGCGCACGGAACTGGCGGCGGCGGAGGAACAGCAGCGCTCGGCGAACGACGTCGTGGCCGAGTGGGAGCGGCACCTGGAGAAGTTCCCCGGCGACGAGGAACTGATCGCCAAGCACACCAGGATGCGCACGGAGCAGGAAGCGACCGAACGCGCCAACAAGCACGCCCAGCAGTTGCGTGAAGAGCACGACCAGATGCAGAACCGTTGGCAGGCAACAACCGCCGACCTGTTGCGGCAGGCGGGCGACGCGGGCCTGTCCCCGCGTTCGGACGACCTCCGCCAGGCCCAGCAGGCCGCCGCCGAGGCGTTGGGCGCGGCTGAACGTCTTGCGGAGGCCTTGCGTCAGCGTTGC
This sequence comes from Kibdelosporangium sp. MJ126-NF4, assembly GCF_000826545.1. The sequence goes on from NZ_CDME01000011.1 coordinate 217,023, forward strand.
CGTGGCACGGTGGAAGACCTGGTCGACGCGACCCACCGCTACCACACGGCCGTCGCCGACCGGACGACCGCGGAGACAGAAGCGGACCAGCGCTGCGCGGAGTACGCGGCGCAGGCGGGCACGTTGTCGGAGCTGACCGGCTCGATCGGCGGCGAGGCCAAGGAGATCGCGGCGCGGATCGCGGAGCTGGAGCAGTCCCGCAAGCAGATGCGCGGGGAACTGAAGGACACCCGCGAGAAGATCACCGGACTGCGCGAGCAGGCGGCGAAGCTGGACGCGCAGTTGGAGAGCGCGACCGAGCAGTTGGCGTCCTCCGAGGAGGTCCAGGCGCACGCGTACCACCAGTTCGCGGCCGTCGCGCAGGCGCCGGGTGTGCTCTCGGCGGCGTTGCCGGAGCTGGAGGAGACGGACCTGGCCGCGGTGCGTGCCGCGGTCGTCGAGGCTGCGGACCGCAAGACCGCCGGTGAGACAGCTGTGATCACCAAGCTGCAGGACCTGCAGACCGCGTTGGCCGGTGGGTATGACATCGCGGCCGAGGAGCACGCGGGCCTGTTGACGGTGTCGGTCGCGGGCGAGGACGGTGGCCGCCCGGTCGCGCAGGCGGCGAAGCAGGTGTCGTCGAAACTGGCTGAACAGCGGGGATTCCTGGACGAGCAGTACCAGCGGATCTTCGCCGACTACCTGATCAGGGACCTGGCGGAGTGGCTGCGCGGCCAGATCACGGTGGCGGAGGACCTGGCCCGCCGGATGAACGACGTGCTCGGCCGGGCGAAGTCGTCGCAGGGCGTGCACGTCCAGCTGGAGTGGAAACCGTCGGCGGCACTGGACGACGAGACGCGCCAGGCGTTGTCGCTCGTCCGGATGCCTTACGGCGAAAGGACTTCAGCACAGGACGCGACGCTGCGCCGGGTGTTCACCGAGCGGATCGAGGCCGAGCGGGACACGCATTCCAGTGGCTACGCGGAAATCCTGTCCCGCGCGCTGGACTACCGTTCGTGGCACGCTTTCACCGTCCGGGTGGCCGACACCGGCCCCGACGGCGGGCAGCGGGTCCGGCGGCTGCGCCAACTGTCCTCCGGTGAGACGCGGCTCGTTTCGTACGTCACGCTTTTCGCGGCTGCGGCGGCGTTCTACGACGCGGTGAGCAGTTCGTCGGAGGATTTCAACCCGTTGCGCCTGGTGCTGCTGGACGAGGCTTTCGAACGTCTGGACGACCCGACCATCGCCCGGATGCTCGGCCTGCTGGTCGATCTGGACATGGACTGGGTGATCACCTGGCCGAGCGGCTGGGGCGTCTCGGACAAGATCCCGCGGATGCACATCTTCGACGTCCTGCGCCCCCGCAACGGCCGGGGTGTCGCCTGCACGCAGACCACGTGGGACGGCGCGGCCATGGACCGGATCGACCCGTAACGGACATTCGACTCAACCTCTGTCGTCCTTGGCGCGTCCTGTAATTGTCCTGCCTGGGAACTGACTGGGGAGTCGCTGTGCAGACCTGGAACAACAGGCGACTCGCCTGGATCGTCGCTGTCGAACTCGTTCTTCTCGGCGCCGTCATCTTCCTCAGCCGACCGCTGGAAAGGTGGATTGAGTCGGGAGAACCGACGAGACCGGCAAGCCCGGAGCGACCGGAACTTGATCAGGACCTGCTGCGGGCGATCGCTCCGGTCGTACACGCCGACCTGCCGACGAACCACAAGGTCGTCTGGGCGGGCAGGGGCGGGCGCTGGTTCTGTGCCGAAAGTCCGGTGGAGACCGGGCACGCGGGAACTGCCATCTATCTCGGTGTGGTCGCGATGTGCTCGGAATATGTCGCGCGGGACGGTGTGCTGGTCCACAGCGCCGGGTTCAGGAGCCCGCTGCTCGTCACGCTCGAGCGCGGCGGCCAAGACGGCTACGTGGTGCGCGACGTCGAAAAACCGCATGACGGTTCCGCGAACGACGCATCGCTCAGACGCATGTTCACCCTGGCCGGGTACTGGGACATCGATCGGGTGACGCGCGAGGCAAGTCCTGATCCGGCACCTGAGGCCCGTGCGGCCCTCGGGCTTCCGCCGGACGCACCTGTGGTCATGCGTTAGTAACGCGGAATCCGGTAAGTCCGTTCGGGTGAGAATGGCGGCGGTCACCTGAATGGGAACCTCTGTTGTGCCAGGCTCGTCCTATCTGCGCTCAGTGCCGACTTCGCAATGCGAGGTAATCAAGCAGCGAGTGTGATGGGAGGGAACGGGAGGTGCCTGTTGGGGAGCAGGGACCGGAAACGGTTGACCAGCAGATCCGGTTCGAAGTAACGGCCGACAAGACCCTGCGCACTGCCGCCGGGCTGTTCGGAATCGATCTCCAGTCGCAGACCGCCGGTGGCGGCGGTAGCGGCAGTTGGGTCTTCACAAGCCTGGACCAACTGGACGGCTTGATCAAAAAGTGGTCCGACATGTGCGACGCGATAGATCATCGACGCGCACGGATTCAGCAAGCCGAGAGTCTCGTTGAACCGCCTGCCAACGACATGATGAGCAGGTTCCATGCAAGCGAGCTCAAGAACTCACTTTCCGCAATGTGGCACCATGCTGACAGCATGCGCGCCTACGCAAGGGAATATCTTCATAAATTGCAGACGACTCGATCCGAGTACGTTAGGGTCGAAGGCCAGAACACCAGAAGCTTGAACGAATCAGGCGGTGGCTGATCGAATGAATCGTCGCTCAGCGGGCCTTGTCGTCAGTGCGTCTGCGGTAGCGCTGATCTTGGCCGGATGCGCGGTCTCAGAAGCAGGAAAGCCTGTCGCACCTCGGGATCCACCGACTACCGAGCCCAACGCGGCGAACCGCTACGGCGCCCCGTCAGTGGCCAACTCGCTCGACGCGACGCATGTTCTGCCCCGACCGTGCAATGCACTGACCGAGGCGCAGCTGCAGAGTTTGGGCCTTCCCGTTTCCGGAATTCCGGATACCGAAAGCTCGCTTGCCAGACACGCGGGACCGAGCTGCTTCTGGCGAAACAGTGCGACCCAAACCAGAGTGGCCATCAGTTTCATGACCGGCAACAGGAACGGCCTCGCCGATACCTATCGAGCACATGTGGAAGACTCAAGGGGATACTGGATCGAGACCACTGTGGATGGTTATCCCGCCGTGTTCTACGACAATGTCGACAGCCGGAAGATCGGCAACTGCGCTCTGCTCGTCGGCATCTCGGACACCCTGGCTGTTCTGGTCGACGAACAGGACGAACTCGGCGAACAGTCGTGCGACAGAGCAAAACAAATAGCGGCACTGATGATCACGACACTGCGGGCGGGTGGTTGACCGTGTTCATGTCGGCCGAGGAGATCTATCGGAACTTCGCCGAGGCTCGCGGCGGACGCGGGCTTGCCAGTGCGGCGGACATAGTGCAGAAGCTCGTTGGCGAATACGAGCAGCAAGCCGACGAGATCATCAAATTGGCCGAGGCGATGGAATCGGCGTGGCAGGGCGATGCCGCTGGTGCGGCACAGCGAGGCGCCGGACCGTTGGCTGTCGCTCATGCGCAGGCCGCGCCCGAGATCGATGTCGCGCAGGACTTGTCGTTACGGCAGGTCGGTTCGTTCGATGATGCCAAGAACTCAGTGCGACCGGTTCCGCCTGAGCCGACTGTCCCTGATCCCTGGATGATGGTGACCGCGCCGGACGCGTCCGCGACCTACGCCGGGCAGGTGGCGGCTTACAACGCAGCGGCGCAGCACAACGTCGACGTGATGAGCGGATACGACAGCGCGAGTACGTACAACACTTCGCGGTTGCCGAGTTCGTATGGGGCGTTGCTCCCGGATGATTCCGGGATGAGCGTGGGCACGCAGGCTTCGCCGGGCACGGCGCCTGGCCCCACCGACGGCCACCGGCCAGCGCCGGGTGCCGGGCCCACTCCCGGTGGTTTCCGGCCCGCCCAGGACAGCCCTGCCACCGCTCCTTCCGCTGGTGGAAACGGCTCCTCAGGTGGTGGTCCAGGTTCGGGCTCCACCGGGGCGTTCGGCACGGCCGGATCGGGGACCGGTGGCCGGTTCGGTGGCAGTGGCCCTGGTCTCGGTGGATCGGGCGGTACCGGTGCGCAGGGCTCAGGAGAGCCAGGCGTGGGTGGCCGGTTCGACGGCGGCCCAAGCTCCCGTGACGGCTCTGGCGCTGGGACTGGCTCCGATGTGGGATCTCGCGGCGGCTCCGGCTCCGGTTTGGGTTCTCGCGGCGGTTCTGGCGCTGGTGTGGGTTCTCGCGGCGGTCCCGGCGGCGTGGGTCCTCGTGGCGGTGTGGGTGCCGAGGCCGGATCGGGCCTCGGGTCTCGCGGCGGTGTCGGTTCGGGCTCCGGGTTTGGGTCTCGCGGGGGCGGTGAGGCGGGATCGGGTGGGCGGTCCGGCGGTGGGCTTGGAACTGGGCGGGGTGCTGGCGTGGGGCAGGTTGGTGGAGTTGCGGCTGGTGAGGGTGGGGCTGTGGGGCGGGGCGGCGGTGCGCGTGGTGGTTTGGGTGGGGTGCCGGTGAGCGGAGTTGCTCCCGGCCGGAGTCGTTCGGCTGAGGATGAGGAGCACGAGCGTCCGTCGTACTTGCAGAATCCGGATCCCGAGGTGACGTTCGGGACCGACGAGCGAACCACTCCCCCGGTGATCGAATAGTGCTGCCCGACACTGCCCGATTACCTTTGGACGCGTTGGTACGCCTGGTAAGAGGGGAACGCATCGGCGAATTGCCCGAGGTGCTGTCGCCGACGGCGGTGTGGCAGCCGCGCGAAGCGGCAGAGGCCTCGCAGACCAGCGCGTATGACGAGGCTGAGCGCTTGGGCTGGCTTGACCGGAGTGGTCGGCTGGATGTCGACGTGGTCGAGTCCTTGGCTGTGCTGTGCCGGGCGAATGTGGAGTACTACGGGTGGATCGCCGCGCGGTCGCGTGTCGGGGTCCTCGCGGCGGCGACTGGGCGTGAGGCGGTTCTCGCCGTGCGGGATGGCGGTGAGATCCTTCTGCGGCAGGCTAAATCGAAGAAGCTGCCGGAGATTCTGGTCGCGCAGATTCCGCAATCGCCACCCGGGACGGGACCACCTGTCTCGGTACCGGTGGACGAACTTCGTGCCGCGGCGGCGAAACCTCGGCCAGGTACGGTGAGCGCCCGGCAAGTTCCGCGTACAGATCTGCGGAAGGTCATGCAGGTCATCGCGCAGCCCACGTCCGGCAGCGGCGAACTGTGGGTGGCGGCTCGGGACAGCATCGGCCGTCGCCGGGTGGTCGCCAGTCCGCTGCGGTACGCGGACACCACTTGGGGACGTTTCCTCAATGTGGCAACGGTTTCCGACGGCGGAGAGCTGTGGTGGACGCTCGCGCCCGCCGGACCCGCGGAGCTGGCCCGGCGGTTGCGGGAGCTCCGACAGTCACTGCGGTGACGCGATCCGGCTTCTGAGTTCGCCGAGCGCAGCGGGGAACTGTTCGGCACATTCGGCGAGCGCACGTTCGGTCATGCTGATGGTCAGGCCGCGGTCGTGGCCGATGGTGAACTCGACGAGCTGTTGGTCAGGGCAGACCAGGTACTTGATCTCGGCGTCGTCGATCTCGGCCCAGCAGTTCATGGTGGTCACTTCGCGGTACACGAGTCGCTCCTCATGGTCTACATCGGACGGAATAGAGTGATGACCGGACCGCACCGATAGTGGCATGTGCACACAATTCGATGGAACCTAGGTCAGTGAAATGGCACCGAAAGAGTGACTGGAGGACTTGCCGATGTCCGGGGTCGCACAGACCATCCCCCGACGGTTGCTGGGAAGTGAACTGAAGCGGCTCCGTTCGCTGGCGGGGCTCAGCGGCGCCGAGGCAGCAGCGGCGATCAGCAAGGACCAGAGCCGGATCTCGAAGGTGGAGGACGGCCGAGCGAACCTCAGCGCCGACGACCTGGCCACCCTGCTCGACCTCTACGGCGTGGGCAAGACCGAACGCAAGAGGCTACTGGCTATGGGAGTCGACGCCAGGAAGCGGGAGCCCAAGAAGCGCGCCTATGTAGACACACTCCCGGGCTCGTACCGCCGCCTCGCGAACTTCGAATCACAGGCAAGCCAGATCATCGCTTACGAAAGAGGGATCCTTCCTGGCCTACTGCAGTGCGATGTCTACATCGAGGCGGTGATGGCAGCAGGTGATGGCATCTATTGGGAAAGCTCCTACCAGGAGCGGGTGGACCGGGTGTCCTTCCGCTTGGACAGGCAGCGGATGGTCTTCCAGGCGGATCCGCCGAAGGACCTGGAGTTCATCCTCGCCGATGACGCCTTGCGAACCAGGTTCGGTCGGCCGCAGGTACTTCGGCGCCAGATCGAGCATGTGCTTCACCTGCTCGATGAGCATCCTCACCTGAGCGTCCGCCTGCTCACCGCCACCGCCCCGGACAACCCCGCCCCGCATGCGGGATTCATGTTGATGCGGTTCCCCGAAGCCGCACCACCGATCGGCTTCAACTCCGTGGTCTACGGCCCGTCAACGTACCTCGACGACCCGGCTGACACCGATGTACTGACGCGTCTGTTCGATCGACTTCGAGAAATGGCTCTCGGCAAGGCAGAATCGAGAGTCGTGTTGGAGCGATTCCTGAAAGGGGCCGACTGATGCGGGACACAGGCTGGTTCAAGAGCAGCTACAGCGGTGCTGGGACTGACAACTGCGTTGAGGTCCGCATCACCGAGCATCCTGGCTGGTTCAAGAGCAGCTTCAGCGGCGCCAACGACGACAACTGTGTTGAGGTTCGCCTCAACTCTCACACCGTCAGCGTTCGGGACACCAAGAACCGCACCGCTGGCATCCTCACCCTCCCCGGCACGGCATGGCAGCGGTTCATCCACGCCATGCCGTCCACCGACTGAGCGCTTACCTGACCTGCGTGGCCGACCTGGACCGGGCCAGCGCGCCCTGCAACTGCCGGAGGATCTCCTGCAGCTCGTGCTCGGCGAGGAACAGGCCACGGACCGCGGGCAGTGATTCCGCGTAGTGCAGTGTCGTCTCGATCTGGGCGCCGTTGGTCAGGCGGATCCAGATCGCGTCGCCGCCCACCAGCTTCAGCCTGCCCATCGGCTTGATCTTGACGTCGTGGATCGCCGCCCACGACCAGGTCGTCTGACGCAGGAACCCGCGCTTGCGGATACCGTCCTTGCTCACGTAGAGATCCATCCGGTACAGCCGCACGGCTGCCGTGGTCCACGCGAACAGGACGAAGACGGCGACCCAGTGGGTGTCTTCTCCGCCTTTCAGCGAATCCGCCAGCACCATCACCGTGAACAGGGCACCCAGCACGGCCAGGCACCCGGCGATCGCCATCGCAGCCCATCGCGGCGCCACGCGCCGCCATTTGAACGTGACCAATCAAGTCCCCCGACTCTCGGCTTGGCGACCATTGTACGGAAATCCGGGTGTGGCACGCTGGGGGCGTGGTCATCGTGGTGATGGGTGTGTCCGGCTCCGGCAAGACGACGGTCGGGCGTGAGCTGGCTGGTCGGCTCGGAGTGGACTACGCCGAGGCTGACGAGTTCCACCCGCCCGCGAACATCGCCAAGATGTCCGCTGGCACACCGCTCACCGACGAGGACCGGTGGCCGTGGCTGGAGGCGATCGCGGCCTGGATCCGCGACCACCAGCAGACCGGCGGTGTGGTCACGTCCTCCGCCCTCAAGTTCAAGTACCGCGATGTCCTCCGGACCGGCGGTGACGTCTTCTTCGTGCACCTCGACGGCACACGGGAGCTGATCGCCGAGCGGCTCGCGGCGCGCAAGGGGCATTTCATGCCCGCCGCGCTGCTGGACTCGCAGATCGCCGACCTGGAGCCGCTGCACCCCGACGAGAGTGGCGTCGTGCTGGACATCGACGCCACCCCGGACTACCTCGTCGAAAAAGCTCGTGAGTCTTTCGGCCGGTTCTAACCGGCCAAAACACTCACGAGGTTTCGGCCCAGGACTCCAGCATGAGCCGGGCGATCGAGGTCGGGCCAGGCAGGCCCAGCCAGAACTCCTGGCCGTCCGCCTCCGCCGCGAAGGCCTCGCGCAGTACGTCACGGGAGACCCAGTGGGCCTCCTCGATCTCCCCGTCGCTCAGCCGGGTTGGCTGCAGGGGATCCGCGCTGGCCGCGAAGCCGAGCATCAGCGACCGGGGAAACGGCCACGGCTGGCTGCCCAGGTAACGGATGTCGGCCACGTCCACGCCTACCTCCTCGCCGATCTCCCTGGCGACACAGGCTTCCAGCGACTCACCGGCCTCGACGAACCCGGCGAGCACCGAGTACCGGCCCTTCGGCCAGATCGGCTGCCTGGCCAGCAGGACCTGGGAGCCGTTCGCGCCGTCCCGGTCGTGCACGAGGCAGATCACGGCCGGGTCGGTGCGGGGATACTCCTCGCGGCCGCAGTTCGGGCACTGCGTCGCCCAGCCCGACTTGACTCGGTCGATCTGGGAACCGCAGTTCGCGCAGAACTTCGCCCGCCGGTGCCAGGACAGCAGAGCCACCGCAGTGGTGAACAGCCCGGCCGACGTCGCGTCCAGGAAGGACCCGGCCGCCCGCAGGTCCAGCCAGTGCTCGCCGTCGGCCTTGCCGATGTCCTGCCATGAACGCCAGTCCATCCCGCCCACCGGCGCCGACGACTCGACGGGCCTGGCCCAGTAGCCGACGCCCTTCTCCTCGCCGAGCAGCACCGCGTCCGGCGGCGGCTCGTCGCCGGTGGCCTCCTGGTAGACCAGTGCCGTTCCGCCCGAGTCGATCGGGGTCCGGCCGTGCCGGTCTACCACCAGGACGCGGCCGTCCCGCCACAGTTCCGCCTGCCGCGCCATGTCCTGTCGCAACCCCTCCTCGCGCTCCACTGTGGAGCGCGAGAGGAGGGGAAGCTCGGTGAGCTGGAAGGTCACTGCTTCACGTCACCCAGCAGGCTGACGTTGTCGAACTCGGCCGAGTCGCCGATGATCACGCCGGTCCAGTTCACCGGTGCGAAGAAGTCACGGGCGGCCGCCGCGATCTGCTCGCCGGTGACCTCCTGCAGCCGGACCGGGTACGTCACCAGCCAGTCGACGCCGAGCCCTTGTGCGGCAAGGCCGATCAGCTGGGACGCCAGCCCGCCCTGTGAGGCCGTCGCGGTGAGCAGCTGCCCGATCGCGTACTGCCTGACAGTGTCTATTTCGGACTCGGTCGGCGGCGACAGCACGATCCGGGCGAGCTCGTACCGGATCTCCTGCAGCGCGTTGGCGGTGACCTGGCTGGCCGTGTCGGTGTCGATCAGCAGGGTCGCGCCGCCTGGCGTGAACTCCAGATAGGACCGGGCGTGGTAGGTGTAGCCCTTGTCCTCGCGGACGTTCTCGACCAGGCGCGAGGAGAAGAACCCGCCGAACGCCAGGTTCGCCAGCTGCAGCGCCGGGTAGCGCGGGTCGGTCCGGGTGATCGCCGGGGCGCTCAGCCGGAACTGCGACTGCACGGCGCCCGCCCGCGGCACGAACAGCAGGTCGCCGCCGGGAACCACGGGCAGCTCGGGCAGTTCCTTCGCGGTGCCCTCCGCTGTCCAGCCGCCCAACGCGGACTCGAGAGCGGCCACCGCCGCGTCCAGTTCGACGTCGCCGACCAGGACGAGCACGGAACCACGCGGCAGCACGAAGTCCTTGTGCAGCGCGCGGACCTCGCCCGAGGTGACCTTGGCGACGTCCTCGGCCTCCGGCATCTCGCGGGTGGCCGGGTGGTCGCCGTAGCGGTGTTTCTGCAGCGCCTGCCGGGCGATCACGCTCGGCTGCGACTTGGCCATCGCGATCCGCTCGACCAGCCGCGCCTTCTCGCGGGCGACCTCGTCGTCGGCGTACGCGGCGCCGGTCAGCGCGTCGCTGAGCACGTCGAGCAACGTGTCCAGGCCGCTGGCCAGCGAGTTCCCGCCGATGCTGAGCCGCTCCGGGTCGACCGACGCGTCCAGCTCGCCGCCGACCAGCGCCAGGTCGGTGTCGATGGCGACGCGGTCGCGCCGGGCGGTGCCGGACAGGAACGTCGACGCCATCACCTCGGCCTTGGCCGCGTGCATCAGGTCCGTGTCGGCGAACGGGATCCGCACGCGCAGCTCCACCACCGGCACGGTGGACTGCTTGACCACGATCACGCGCAGCCCGTTGGACAACGTCGTGTCGACAGTGGACAATCCGGTCGGCGCGCGCTGCTCGCCCAGTGACGGCAGCGGGCGCGGGCCGATTTCGGTACGGCCGATCTCATCGGCCGAGCGGTGATCCGTGATGCTCATTCGGCACCTCCAGCCGGGAAGACCTGCAGTACGGCACGCGAGTCCGGGCGCAGCAGCTTGGCCGCGGCGGACACGTCCTGCGGCGTGACCGCCGCGATCCGGTCCGGCAACTCGTAGATCAGCCCCGCATCGCCGTAGAGCAGCTGGAAGCTGCCGAGGCCGAGCGTGCGCGACACGATCCGGTCGTGCTCCTTGTGCAGGCTGGAGACCCAGCGTGCGGTCACCTTCGCCAGCTCCTGCTCGGACGGCGCGGTGCCCGCCAGCAGTTCGAGTTCCTCGTCCAACGCGCCGAGCACACGGTCGACGTTCACGTCCGGCGAGTACATCGCGGTGAGGCTGAACGTGTCCGGGTCGCGCGCCTCGAAGGGGCCGAACAGCCCGGCACCGGCGTTGATGTCGGTGACGAGGGCTTCCTTGTGCACCATGCGCTGCTGCAGACGGGAACCGTCGCCCTCGGTGAGCACCGAGGCGAGCACCAGGTGCGCCAGGTAGGCGTCCAGGTCGTTGATCGGGTCCGGCATCCGGTAGCCGATGGCCAGCGCGGGCAGCGGGGCGTGCGGGTCGTGGTGCTCGCCGCGCACTTCGCCCTGCGGCGGCGGCTCGGCGAACGACGGTCGTTGCGGCGTCTCGCGTGCGGGCACGTCACCGAAGTGGCGTTCGACGAGTTCACGGGCCTGCTCGACGGTGAAGTCACCGGCGACGGTGAGCACCGCGTTGCCGGGCGCGTAGTACGTGTCGAAGAAGGCGGCGCAGTCGTCGAGGCTCGCCAGTTCGAGGTCCGTGAAGTCCCCGTAGCCGTTGTGCGCGTTCGGGAACGTCTTGTACAGCACCGGCGGCAGCAGGATCCACGGGAATCCGCCATACGGCCGGTTCAGCACGTTGAGCCGGATCTCCTCCTTCACCACGTCGATCTGGTTGCGGAGGTTCTCCTGGGTCAGCTTCGGCGCGCGCATCCGGTCGGCCTCGAGGAACAGCGCCCGCTCCAGTGCGGCGGACGGCAGCACCTCGAAGTAGTCGGTGTAGTCCGGGTGGGTCGAGCCGTTGAACGTTCCGCCGGAAGACTGGACGTGCCGGAAGTGCGCCAGCTTCTCCAGGCTCTCGCTGCCCTGGAACATCAGGTGCTCGAACAGGTGGGCGAAGCCGGTTCGCCCCTCCGGTTCGGATCGGAAGCCCACGTCGTAGTGCACGCTGACACCGACCACCGGTGATGTGGTGTCCGGCGCGAGCACCACACGCAAGCCGTTCGGGAGAGTGAACGTGTGCAGGTCGGGTGCAGCCATGGCACGAGCCTACTTGGCCAGCGCGCGGTCCATCGCGGTGATGAAGCCCGGCAGGTTTCGCCCACCGCTGAACCAGTAGAGCTCGTCCGACGGACCGAACGCGTCCAGCCACCTCGGTGACTCGCCGAGCACGACCGCGTACGGCAGCGAGCGGGAAAACACCAGCTCACGGTCGCTGTCCGGGATTGTGGCCGGGTCGGTGCCGCGCAGGTAACCGCGCAGGCTGCGCACCTGCGCCAGCAGCACACTGCCCCGTTGGGTACGCGCGGGCATCAGCCGCGCACCGAGCGCGAGCGCGATCCCGGCCAGGACGACCGCGAGGCCCAGCAGCGCGTTGCCGACCGTCACCGCGAGCACGGCCGTCAGCGCCGCGCCGACGGCGGCAAGGCCGACACCGATCCACAGCCACCGGCCGCGGTCGCGGTCCGGGCGGCGCTTGAACCATTCACGGTCGACGACGTCGGCGTAGAGGGCCTCGCTGATCCTGGCCCGGTCGACGTTCAGCGCGGACACCGCCGAGCCCTGCTCCGGGACGACCTCGTAGACCGCTCGTTCGTACCCGGTGAGCGAGTCGTCGGCCGGGTTGCGGCGGGTGATCTGCCAGTCGTCGCCGGTCTGGTCACCGCCGATCTGCTGGATCCACAGGTAGTTGCGGACCGCGAGGTCGAGCACGGTCGCGGTGATGTCGACCGGGTCGACCCGCTCGTCGGTGACCGTGCCGATCTGCCCGGGAAGCACCCCATCGGGGGAGGCGAACGCGACACCGTCGCCGTCCTTGACGAGCACGTCGACCGGGCCGATGTCGGTCGCGAGCACCTTGGCGTCCCTGCCGCGCGCCACGAACAGCAACGCGACACCGCCGAGCAGCAGCACGCTGAGGCCGAGCAGGCCGAAGCCGGAGAACGCGGTGAGCGCGAACGGCCCGGCGGCCGAGTCGGGCTCGGCGAAGCGGGCGTTCGCCGGAACCGTCCCGGCGGGCAGCCCGATCGCCAGGTCGACGCGGTCGCCCGCGTTGAGGTTCTGCATGTTGACGCGGGTGACGCCGCCGTTGTCCGTCGCGGCCTGGTCGCACGGTTCCTCGGTGCCGTACTTGCCGCCGTTGCAGCGCACCGAGATCGCCATCTTCGGCGCGATGAACGTGGCCTTCAGCAGACCGAGCTTGCGGTCCCACCCGGCCGCGAGCTGCCAGCGGACCTCCTGGCGGTCGCCGACGTCGATGACCGCGCCCTCCACCTGGTAGCGCAGCACGGACTTGCCCTCGCCGACCGACACCGTGAACTCGTCCGCGCCTGCCTGCGCGGTGCCGTTGCCCTCGAGCTTCGGGTCGCGCACGACGAACACGCGGTCGCGGTTGTCGCCTGCCTTGATCCGCAACGGCGAACGCCGGTTGAGCTTCTCACCGGACTTGACGGTGATCGTCTCCTCGACGGTCAGCAGCCCGTCCCGCTCCACCTTGAGGTAGAGCTGGGTGCGGGTCGGGAACTCGACACCGCCGGGGCCGTCGTGCGAGTCCGATGAGGACGGAGGTGGTTCCTGCTGCCCGCTCTGCGGCGGGATGATCGGAATGTTCGGAATGGACGGCGGTTGTCCTGCGGCCATGGCCCACGCGGCGACGAGGCCCGCGGCCGCCACCCCCCAATTCGTCAACACGCCTGCGGACGATAGCGGAGCCCGCTTATGCTCACGCCCGGTTGAGAACAATTGGGGAGAGAACGTGACACGACCGCCGCACGGACCAGGTCAGAGCGGGTTCCCGCCGCCCGGCCCGCCGCCGCGGCCGGTCGCGCCGCCTCCCCTGGCCATGCCCGCGCCGCCGATGTACCGGCCACGGCCGCAGCAGCCGCACATGCCCACGCCGCCGCCTCCGGCCTGGCACGTCGACCCGTATCGCCGCAAGTCCAAGACCGGGATGATCGTGACGATCTCCCTGGTGTGCGTGCTCGCCGTGGTCGGCGCCCTGATCGGCGTGCTCGCCGCGGTCAACGGCGGCAAGAGCGCCCCGACGAGCGTCGCCGACTCCGGGTACGACTACCCCTCGTCGAGCACAGCACCAACGGCGACGGCCACGACACAGCCGACCTCGTCAGCGACGGCGACAAGCTCAACGCCGACCACCACCCGGACAACAACGACGACGAGCACACCGAGCGGCCCGAAACCAGTCCTCAAAACCAGGGACAACCCACTGTTCGCCGGGGACAACGGCACCAACACCGTCACGTGCAACCTGCCACAGTGGCGCAGCACCCAGCAGGGCGTGCAGGCGTTCTTCACCGCCGCCATGCCGTGCATGGAAGCCGCGTGGGCACCGGTGCTGCAGCGCGCGAACCTGCCGTTCGTCCGGCCGAAGATCGTGTTCCCCACGGGAAAGCGCTGGGAGAGCGGCTGTGGTGTCGCCGACTCGACCAAAGAGGACGTCGCCGCCTTCTACTGCAGCCCGGACGTGACGATCTACATGCCCTTCGAGGGGCTGCAGACCGACGTCAGCGGCAGCAAGATCGGCAACTACCTCGCGCTGTTCGCCCACGAGTACGGCCACCACATCCAGGCGATGAGCGGATCGCTGGAAGCCGCGCACGACGAGGCGTACGACCTCGGCCCGGACACCGCGGCGGGCCTGGAGATCCAGCGCCGCAAGGAACTGCAGGCCCAGTGCTTCGGTGGGATGTGGTTCGCGGCCGCGTGGAACGGCAAAGGCTCGATCACCGACGCGGTCGTGCGCGACATGCTCGCCGACGGCTACACCCGAGGCGACGACAACAACCCCGACGGCCCGCGTGACCACGGCAAAAGACAGAACTACGGCGCATGGCAGAAGCACGGGTACGAAAAGAACCGCACGTTCCAGTGCAACACCTACCTGGCGCCCGCGAACAGTGTCAGCTGATAACTCCTGGGGATTCTGAATGACTCGACCGCCCTACGGGCCCGGCTACCCGCCTCCACCCGGGTTCCCGCCACCTCGGCCGGTGGCTCCGCCGCCACGGGCGATTCCCGTGCCGCCGCAGGGCCAGCCGCGCTCGCCGTACCTGCCGCCGCCTCCGGTCCCGCCGCGGACGGGGCCGCCGCCGGGGCACGGTTTCATGCCGCCGCCGTACCGGCCGAAGAAATCCAACACGGGCGCGATCGTGACCATCTCACTGGTGTGCGTGCTGCTCGCGGTCGGCGGATTCGTCGGTTTCTCCGTCCTGACGGACGGCAAGAGCAGGTCCACGAGCGTGGCGGACTCCGGTTACGAGTACGACAACCCGCCAACCAGCGGCGACGGTCCGATCACCACGACAACGCAGCCGACGGCGACCACCACCACGACGACGTACGCACCGAGCTCGGCCAGCTCTCCCACCGGCCGGACCACGCCGACACAGACCCGTACCCAGACGCAGACCACGCCCCGCGGGCCCGTGCCGGTGAACAAGACGAAGGACAACCCGTTGTTCGCCGGGGAGAACGGCACGAACGTGGTGACGTGCAACCTGCCCAAGTGGCAGAGCACCGCCGCCGCGTCCCAGGCGTTCTTCACCGCCGCCGCGCCCTGCCTTCAGGCGGCGTGGGCGCCGGTCATGCAACGCGCCAACCTGCCGTTCTCCCCGCCGAAGATCGTTTTCCCGCAGGGAAAGCGGTTCTCGACCGGCTGCGGCGCGATGACCGAGAAGAACAACTTCGCCGCGTTCTACTGCGGCCCGGACGCCACCATCTACATGCCCTTCGAGGGCCTGCAGACACAGCAGAACGGCAGCAAGATCGGGTCGTACCTGGCGGTGTTCGCCCACGAGTACGGCCACCACATCCAGGCACTGAGCGGATCACTCAACGCGGTGTTCGAGGAGATGTACGAGGTCGGCCCGGACTCCGCGGCCGGACTGGAACTGCAGCGCCGCAAGGAGCTGCAGGCCCAGTGCCTCGGCGGGATGTGGTTCGCGGGCGCCTGGAACGGCAAGGGCTCGATCACCGACCAGGTGTCCCGCGACATGCTCGCCGACGGCTACACCCGAGGCGACGACAACAACCCCAACGGCCCCCGTGACCACGGCAAACGCCAGAGCTACGGCTCCTGGCAGGAACAGGGCTACCGCAAGAACCGGACCTTCCAGTGCAACACGTACCTGGCGCCCGCCAGCAGCGTCAGCTGAGCTTGCCGTAGAGGTGGGCGAAACCGCCGCCCGCGAAACAGGCCAGGAGGAACAGGACGAAGGCCACCGGCCTGCGCGCGTCGCTCTCGCCGGTGGCCGCCTCGGCGGTGTGGACGGTCATCTCCGCGCCGACCTTGGTGGGCATGCTGACGTCGACCGACTCGCCGTCGCGGTGCCCGCAGGCGTCCAATGTGGCCTGGTGTTCCGTGCCGTCGTGGACGAACGTGACGATCTCCCCGGTGGCGGCTCCGGTGCAGCCCGAGCCCTTGGTGACCTTCGCCGTGACCGTCTCGGCACCCGGTCCGTCGTCGGCCAGCCCGAAGAGACCCGGTGCCGACAACCACAGCGCCAGGCTGACGAGAACCCCCAGCACGACGATGACAACCAGCCGGAACGCGTCCGGGCGCAGCTCCACGTGATTGATGGTGTCACCAACCGTGTCCGCCACGCCATCCGCGTCCCTGGTGGACCGGCCGGTAATCTCGCACAGGTGACCGACGTCTTCGACCACCTCGACGCTTCCGAACTGCCGCCGCGCCAGCAGCAGATCCTCGCGACCATCCAGGACTGCGTGAACCGCGAGGGCTACTCGCCGAGCACCCGTGAGATCGGCGACGCAGTCGGCCTGCGGTCGACGTCGACGGTCTCGAGGCACCTGGCAGCGCTGGAGGACAAGGGATTCCTGCGCCGCAGCGCCTCGGTGTCCCGGCCGATCGACGTGCGTGCGTTCCTGACCGAATCGCGCAGCGGCGAATCCGGCGACTCGGTGAGCGTGCCCGTCGTCGGTGACATCGCCGCCGGTGTGCCGATCGCGGCCGAGCAGCACGTCGACGACATGCTGACGCTGCCGCGGGACCTGACCGGCCGCGGCACCGTCTTCGCGCTGCGGGTGCGGGGTGACTCGATGATCGACGCGGCGATCTGCGACGGCGACATGGTCGTGGTCAAGCAGCAGTCCGAGGCGCACTCCGGCCAGATCGTCGCCGCGATGATCGACGAGGAGGCGACGGTGAAGGTCTACCGCCGCCGCGACGGGCACGTCTACCTCGAACCGCGCAACCCGGCCTACGACGTCATCGACGGCGACAACGCGGTCATCCTCGGCACAGTCGTATCAGTCCTACGCAGCGTGTAACTACCTCGTGAGTGTTTAGTCCGGCTAGAACCGGCCGAAACACTCACGAGGTTTTACTCGGCCTCGTTTTCGTTGGGTGGGGTGACCTTGCGGACGTACAGCAGCCGGTCGCCCTCCTCGATCGCGTCGGCCTCGGCGGAGTCGAAGCGGTAGAGCTTCTTGTTCCGCACCACACCGAGCACGATGTCGCCGAGGTGCCGCGGCGAGCCGCCGATCTCGCTCGCGTCGACGTCCCGTTCGGCGATCGCCAGCCCGGAGTCGGGCGTGATCAGGTCCTCGACCATGTCCACGACGGACGGCGTGTGCGTCGCCATGCCCAGCAGGCGGCCCGCCGTCTCGCTGGACACCACGACCGAGTCCGCACCGGACTGACGCAGCAGGTGCACGTTCTCCGCCTCGCGCACGGCCGAGACGATCTGCGCCTTCGGCGCCATCTCGCGCGCGGTCAGCGTGATCAGCACAGCCGAGTCGTCCCGGTTGGCCGCCACCACCACCGCGCGGGCCCGGTCGACACCGGCCACGCGCAGCACGTCCGAGCGTGTGCCCGAGCCGTGCACCGTGACCAGGCCGAGCGCGGACGCCGCGTCCAGCGCGTTCTGGTCGGAGTCGACGACGACGATCTGGCCTGGCTTCATGCCGTCGGTGAGCACCGCGCTGACCGCGGACCGGCCCTTCGTGCCGAAGCCGACCACCACAACGTGGTCCCGCACCTTTTTCCTCCAAACCTGGATCTTGAAAGACTGCCGGGACCGTTCGGTGAGCACCGCGAGGGTGGTACCGACCAGCACGATCAGGAACAGCACACGCAACGGCGTGATGATCAGGACGTTGATCAACCGCGCGGACGAGCTGACCGGCGTGATGTCGCCGTAGCCGGTGGTCGACAGGGACACCGTGGCGTAGTAGATCGAGTCGAGCAGGGACATCCCGTCGCCGTTGACGTCCCGGTAGCCGTCCCGGTCGAGGTAGACGATCACGACCGCGGCCGCCAGCGCGAGCAACGCGCCGATCACCCGGCGCACGATCGCCGTGACCGGGCTGACCGTGCCCTCGGGAATTCTGATGACCCCGACCAGCGAGTGGTCCGGCCGATCGGTGAGCCGGTCGGAGGCAGTCGGCCGCCTGATCATCTGCACGCTCCACGGTGGGATGTCAACGTGCGGCAGACTAGCGTTCGCCCGATCACAACCGGGCTCGTGCATCTCCCTACTGGCGAGTAGGGTCCCCGGCATGACCGAGTCCCGGCGCGCGATCCTGATGGCCGTCATGTTCGGCGGCATGGGCACGCTGCACTTTCTCGTGCCGAAGCCGTTCGACAGGCTGATCCCTCGCCAGCTGCCGGGCAGCGCCCGCAGCTGGACGTACGCCTCCGGCGTCGCGGAGTTCGGCACGGCGTTGCTGATCGCGATCCCCAGGACGAGGCGCCTCGGCGGGCTGCTGGCCGCGCTGCTGTGTGTCGCGGTGTTCCCCGGCAACGTCAAGATGGCGCTGGACGCCAAGTCCACCCCGGCGAAGGTCGCCGCGTACGGCCGGTTGCCGTTCCAGTGGCCGCTCGTGAAGTGGGCGCTGCGGATCCGTGAGGACGCTAGCTAGACGGAACCGACCGCACGAGCTGTCGCAGACCGTCCGCGTCCAGCAGATCCGCGGGTCGGAGCGTGTGGTCCTCACGCACGTAGTGGAAGGCCGCGCGGACACGCTCGACCGGCACCTCCGCCAGCTGTGCCCACGCCAACCGGTAGGCGGCCAGCTGCACAGCCAACGCGGGCAGGTGCGCCGTGTCAGGCACGCGCCCGGTCTTCCAGTCCACGACCGTCCAGCCGCCATCGTCGTCCGAATACACGGCGTCCATCCGGCCTCGGATGGACATGCCGTCGATGTCGAACGTGAACGGCACCTCGACCTCGTGCGGGATCCGGTCGGCCCACGAGCTGGTCATGAACGCCGTGCGCAACGCGTCGAGATCCTCGTCGACGGCGGCGCCGTCGTCGGCCGCGCCGGGCAGCTCGTCCAGGTCGAGCAGCCGTCCCGAACCGAACTTGCGCTCAAGCCACGTGTGGAACGCGGTTCCGCGGCGGGCGACAGGATTGGGCGGGAACGGCAGCGGGCGGCGCAGCCTGCGGGCCAGCGCGTCCGGATCGGCCGCCAGTTCGACGAGCTGGCTCACCGACAGCTGGCCGGGCAGCGCGATCTTCTCCCGCCTGGTCGACGCCGCCGCGCGTTCGGCGAGCAGCACGTCCGTGTCGCGTGTCCAGCCGTCCGGGTCCTCGTCCTCCAGTTCGAGCAGCAACTGGTCGGAGTCGGGTGGTTTGCCGCGGTTGAGCTTCGTCAGCTCGGCCCGGACCTGCTCGGCGCCGTCCAGCACGTCCTGTCGGCGCTTGCCGAGCGGATCGATCGGCCAGCGCGCGCTGCGGGCCGCGTTGGCGATCGGGTTCTCCTCGTCCTCCAACGGCTCCGGCGCCCAGTGATCGACCACCGCGACGTCCTCTTCGGACAGTTCGGTGAGGAACTCGGACGGCCCCTTGGGTTTCGTACTGGTCCGCCCCCACCAGTGGCCGGACACCAGCAGGCTGTGCTCCGAGCGGGTCAGCGCGACGTAGAACAGCCGCCGCTCCTCGGTCAGCGCCCGCTCGGCGAACCCCTCGTTGTGCAGCTGCAGCGCCTCTTCGACCTCTTTGCGGTTCATGTCCGCGTAAAGCCGCAGCTCGGGCAGGTCCGCGGCGTCACCGCGCAGCGACGCGGGCAGCTCGGTCACCGCACGCAGCCAGCTCGACCCACGCCGCTTCGACGGGAACACGTCCATCACGACGTGCGGGAGCGCGACGATCTCCCATTCCAGGCCCTTCGCGGAGTGGACGGTCACCACCTGCACCCGGTCCTCGGCCACCTCGACCTCGCCCGGTTCCAGTCCGTCCTCCGCGTCCTCGGCGGCGGACAGGTAGTCCAGGAAGGACATCAGGCTCGCCGACGGGCTGTGCTGCGCGTAGTCCGCGACCACGTCGGCGAACGCGTCCAGGTGCACGCGGGCGATCGGGCCCGGCCGGGCCGAGGCCTCGATATCCAGCTGCATGGTCCGTTCGACGTCCGCGACCAGCTCGGGCAGCGACTGGTCGAGCCGTCGCCGCAGCTGGGTGAGCTCACCGCCGAGACCGCGGATGCGGTTGTAGCCCATGGTGGAGTACCGCTTCGGGTCACCGGGGTCGTCGAGCGCGTCCACCAGCCCGGCCTGCTCGGCCCGCTCCCCCGGCACCGCACCGAGCAACGGGTCCATCTGGTCGGGCGCGTGCAGACCGGCCAACTCGGTCGCCCGACGCCACAACGCGGCGAGGTCGGCCGCGGACAGCCGCCAGCGTGAACCGGTCAGCAGCCGGGTCGCGGCGGTGCCCGCGAGCGGGTCGACGAGCACGCGCAGTGTGCTCACCAGGTCACGCACTTCCGGCTCGTCCAGCAGGCCACCGAGGCCGACGACCTCGACCGGCAGGCCACGGGCGCGCAGCGCGGTCGCGATGTCCGCCATGTCCGCTCGACGCCGGACCAGCACGGCCGCCGTGGGCGGTGTGCCGGTGTTCTCCTGCGTGGCACGCCACCGGCTCGCGACCGAGTCCGCCAGCCACTCCAACTCGGCGTGGACGTCCGGGAACAGCGCGCAGTGCACATCGCCCTCGGGCGCGTCCTCGCGTGCGCGCAGTTCGTCGACCTCAAGACCGGTGCGGCGCAACGGATCGGAGACCCGGTTGGCGAGTGTGAGCACTTCGGGCGGGTTGCGGAAGCTGGTGAGCAGGCCGTACCGGGTGGCTGGTCGCTTGTCCTCGTTCGGGAAGTCCGTGGTGAAGCGCGGCAAGTTGGCCGCACTCGCGCCACGCCAGCCGTAGATCGCCTGCGCGGGGTCACCCACCGCGGTGACAGGCATCGGCTCGTCGCGGCCGTACAACGACCGCAGCAGCACCCGTTGCGCGTGCCCGGTGTCCTGGTATTCGTCCAGCAGGACGGCGCCGTACTTGACGCGCTCGCCCTTGACGACCTCCGGGTGGTCGCGTGCGAGGCGTGCCGCGATCGCCATCTGGTCGGCGAAGTCGAGCACACCGTCCCGGCGCTTGCGCTCGGCGTACGCCTTCACCAACGGCAGCATCGCCACGCGGAACCGTTGCGCGGCAATGATCTCCTTGAGCTTCTGGGACGGCTCCGCGGCCTGCCGGGGGCCACGTGGCGCGGCCTCGATCAGCTGGCAGAGCCGTTCGGCGTGCTCGACGAGCTTGTCCTCGTCGACCAGGTGCTCCCCCAGCTCCCCAGCCAGGTCGAGCACGTACTTGGTGATCGTGGCGGGGACCCGGTCGGTGTCCAGGTCCTGGGTCCACGTGCTGACCAGCCGGTGCGCCAGCTGCCACGAGGAGGTCTCGGTCAGCAACCGCGCCGCGGGCTCGACCGGCAACCTGAGGCCGTGCTCACTGACGAGCCGCCCGGCGTAGGCGTGGTACGTCAGGATCGTCGGCTCGCCCGTGATCACCGCGGCCTTGCGTTCGCCGCTCGGATCCAGCCGCTCCAGCACTCCCGACCCGGCCAGCCTGCGCAGCCGGGCCCGGACACGGTCGGCCAGCTGACGGGCGGCCTTGCGCGTGAACGTCAGGCCCAGAATGCGCTCCGGCACCACCAGGCCGTTGGCGACCAGCCACACCACCCGGCCCGCCATCGTCTCCGTCTTGCCCGCCCCCGCGCCCGCGACCACCAACGCCGGTTCGGCAGGCGCCGCGATCACGGTCGCCTGCTCGTCGGTCGGCGCGGGCAGCCCCAGCGCAGCGGCCAGCTGCCTGGGGGTCATCCGGTCGGATCTGACGGCTTCGAAGTTCACGGCGACCCGACCCTACATGGGCAAACGTCCATCCATTACTCCGTGACCTGCCGTCCGGCCGGGTGCAACGGGCAACTGGTCCTGGCTGGGCAGCGGGGGCAGTCGGGGTTCTCGCGTGCGTCGTAGTCGGGGCCGATGCTGTCGGCGGCGGCCTTGCGGACGACCGTCAGCCACTCCTGGACAGCTTCCCCCTCGACCGGTTCCTGGACGCGTTCCGCCGCGCCGGTCTTGCGGTCCTTCTTCGCCACGAACACCAGGCGCGCGCCGCCGGAGTCCGTGTCGAGACCCAGTTGCACGAACGCGCCGTAGGCCGCGGCGAGCTGGTACACCGCGAGCTGCGGGTGCTGTGCCGCCTCGTCTTTGCTGACCGGGGTTTTGCCGCTCTTGATGTCGATCACGACCGGGCGTTTCTCCGCGTCCGCCTCCAGACGGTCGACGCGGCCGCGCAGCCGGATCTGTGGGCCGTCCTCCTCCGGCGGCAGCTCGACGTTCACGTCGTGCTCGATCGCGACCTGGGTGAGCTGGGAGCGTGAGCCGGTCAGCCAGCTGAGGAACGTGTCGAGCATGCCGTGCACGCGTTGCTTCTCACGCTTGGAGTACCAGGGCGCGCCCGCGTCGACCTGTTTCCACGTTTCGTCGAGCTGGGCGCGCAGTTCCCGCTCGTTCGCGCCTTCCGCCGCGGCCTGCGCCAGCGCGTGCACCAGCGTGCCGGTGATCACGTGCAGCTCGACCGGGTCCTGGCCGCCGTGCCGCTCGACCACCCAGCGCAACGGACACTTCGCCAGTACGTCCACAGTGGACGGTGAGACCTTGACCGGCTCGGTCTTCTCGCGCAACGCGGTGGCGCTGGACAGTTCCACGAGGCCGTACCAGGAATCCGGGTGCGCGCCGGGCACCCCGGCCTCGGCCAGCCTGGCCAGCTGCCGGGCCGCACGACGACGGCGCGGCGCGGGCTGCTCGCCGTCGCACACCACTTTGCGCAGCTCACCGACCAGGTCGGCGAGCACGAGCGAACGGGTGGCCGACAGCGAGACGAACGCCAGCTCCTCGTCCTCGAACTCGGCCAGTTCACCGAGGAACCGCGACGGCTGCTCCTCCTCGCCGCGGATCGCGCTGACCAGCAGCCGCCAGCGGGCCCGGCTGGCGGCGACCATGAACAACCGGCGTTCCTCGGCCAGCAGCGGAGCCGTCATCGACACGTACTCGTACGGGTCCGCGCCGTTGAGCACGTCCACCATCTGCTCCACGCCCAGCAACGAGCCACGCAGCCGCAGGTCCGGCCACGCGCCCTCCTGTACGCCCGGCACGGCGACGACCGTCCATTCGCGGCCCGCGGCGGCGTGCGCGGTGAGCAACGCGACGGACTCGCCGGTCGGTGCCTTCGCGGCGAGGCTGTCCCCGGCGATCTGTTGCCCGGTCAGGTAGTCGGCGAACCGGGCGACACCGGCACCGGGCAGCCGGTCGGCGTACTTCGCCGCCGCGTCGAACAGTCCGACGATCGCGTCGAGGTCACGGTCGGCCTGCTTGCCGCTGGTGCCGCCGCGTTCGGTCTGTGCGACCCAGCGCCGTTCCAGCCCGCTGCTCTGCCAGATCCCCCACAGCACCTGCTCGACGCCCGCGCCCTCGGCGATCGCCTTGCGCGCCCCCGCGAGCAACGCGGCCACCCGACGCAGCGGCGCGGCCTCGGCGTCCTCCAACGCGGCGAGCGTGTCGTATGTGTCGAGCGCCTCGACAAGCAACTCGTCACTGGAACGGTCCCCGTCGGCGGCGAGTTCGAGACGGCGCAAACCGCGCCGCAACCGTCGCAACGCCATCGGATCCGCGCCACCGAGCGGCGAGGACAGCAGCATCGCGGCCACCTCGGCGTCCAGCGCCGTGTGGTCGGCCGCGCACTCCAGCAACGCCAGGAACGGCCGTACAGCGGGTTGTTGCGCCAGCGGCACCTCGTCGGTGGGGATCGCGACGGGCACACCGGCCGACGCCAAAGCCCGGTACAGCACCGGAATCGACCGTGTCGCCGAGCGGACGACCACGGCCATCTCCGACCACGGCACCTCGTCGATCAGGTGCGCGCGCCGAAGCTGGTCGGCGACCCAGTTCGCCTCCGCCGCGGCCGACGGATGCAGCCGAACCGCCACGCTGCCGTCCGCAGCGACGGTCTGGCCTTCCTTGATCTGGCGCTGTGGCCCCGTTCCCGGCAGGCGCGCGGCCAGTCGGCCGACCGCCTCCCTGACCTGGGTGGACATCCGGTGGCCGGTGGTGAGCACGATCGTGCTGTGCCCGTCGGGGTCCGCGTCGACGAGCAGCCGGGGATCGGCGCCGCGGAAGGAGAAGATGGCCTGGTCCGGGTCACCGGCGAGGACGAACTCGGCCGCCCCCTCGGCCAGCGTGGTGACCAGCTGGTACTGCAAGGGATCCAGGTGCTGCGCGTCGTCGACGTAGAGGTGACGGACCCGGGTGCGTTCCTGGTCGAGCACCTCGTCGTCGGTCTCGAACGCGACGAGCGCGCTGTCGACCAGTTCGGCCGCGTCCAGCGCGGGCCCGCTCGCCTGCGCGACACCGGTGTCCGCCGCGCCCGCCAGCAACGTCACCTGCTCGTACTGCCTGCCGAACCGGCCCGCCGCGACCCATTCATCCCGCGCATACCGCTTTCCCAGCTCGGCGAGGTCGTCCGGGCCGATCCCCCGCTCGGCGGCGCGCAGCAGCAGGTCACGCAGTTCGTCGGCGAAGCCGGGCATGGTCAGCGCGGGCCGCAGCCGTTTCGGCCAGTAGTCGGCGCCACGCTCCAGGTCGCCTTCCAACAGGTCACGGAAGACCGAGTCCTGCTCCGGCCCGCTCAGCAGCCGCGGCCGCGGCTCGTCACGCAGCGACGCCTGCAGCCGGAGCACCGCGAACGCGTAGGAGTGCACCGTGCGCACAAGCGGTTCCCGCGCGGTGCGCATGCCACCGTCGACGAGCAGGCTCGCGATGTGCGTACGCAGCGCGGTGGCTGCTCGCCGGTTGGTGGTGAGCAGCAACATGGTCTCCGGGTCGACGCCCTCGGCGATCCGCCGCGCCGCGCTGTGCGCGAGCAGAGTCGTCTTGCCGGTCCCAGGCCCACCGAGCACACGACAAAAGCCGCCACCACCCTCGAGCAGCTGGACGGCCGCATCGTCCCAGGTCAGACCCGCACGGGGGCGGCGCGGAGCCCGGACGAGCAGCGGCGCGGACTTCGTCACCACGTCACGATGGAATCACAACACTCCGACATCCGAGTGAGCGACACCGTTCCTGATCAGTGAACATAGGTTGCACTGGTACGCCCCGAACGGTGTTGGGCGTGCTCGGTTCCCGTTTTCGCGTCCCGTTCGGCGGCACGCTTCGGTGGGCGTGATCCGTGGCGGGTGGACGGGTTCCGTCACGCCCCCGGACACCACGATCAGCCTGGACGGTCCGATGCCCGTACCCATCGCTCTGGTGGGTACGGGGCGGTGTCGTCCGTCGCCGGATCGGGTGCCCGAGGGCGCGTCGTCCGATCGCGATGCTCGCGGCATCGTGCCGGGACAGTGTGCGGTGAGGCGTGCTCAGTGGTTTCTGCCAGTGCTGCGCGCCCCATTTGGAGGTGTAGGCGGGGTCGACCGCGACGATCGCGAGACCGGCCTCGGCGGCCATCGAGACCAACCGGGCCTTGAGTTTCCCGGTGGGCATCCCGGAAATCAACTGCCGGAACCGCTTACGGCGGCCGTGTTTCTCACGGGTCTTCTCGGCAGTGAAGTCCAGGCCCTCGATCCCGACCGCGGCGACACCGGTCCGCGTGGCCCAATGCAGCAGGCGGGTGATGGCGTGCCGGACTTGGGCATCGCGGTGATCGGCCGAACCAGACAGGTCATAGACGAACCGGCGTGGGTCGCCGATCGGGTTGCCGTGCACGTCGAGCTGAAAGCAGGCCAGGTGGTCGGCGTTGAAATCCACGCCCACCATGCCACGGGCGCGGGCCGTCTCCAGTGAGATCGTGTGGACGGCGGGGCGCTGCCAGGAAGCGGTCAGATACCAGCGGCCACGGTCCACGTCCAGATGGATGCGGTATGCGACCGCCTGGTTGCCCTCGATCCGGTCACGCCACTCGGTGCCACGGTGCGCGAACTGGACGCGAGCGGCGAGGACGTAGCGGCCGTGGGCGGCGTTCGCAAGATACGCCAGCGGGGCAGGGAGCCTGATCGACACCTCACCGTCGGGTGTGACGCGGATGGTTTCGTTGCCCCAGCGTTTCCCGGACTCGCCATCGGCGGCCAGGAACCAGCGTTCGACTTCCCAGCGTTCCCGCCACTCGGCTTCGGTGAGCCCGGCCGCGTCAAGGTTGTGCCGGGTACGGGCCACCTTCTTGCCGCCACGCACCACGTGCACGACACCAGCCTCACGATCGGCTCGCTCCTGCTCAAGACGAGTTCCCAGGCTGGCCAGGCGGCGGGATTTGTGAAACCACTCCCGCCGCGACCGGTAACCGCCCGGTGCGCGTTTGGTGCCCTTCTGGCCGATCGGCAGTGACAGCCGGTGCCCCAGGATGCGCACGCCAGCCTCCAGAGCCTGGATGTGCGCGGCCTGGCAGCGCCGGGCACGCGCCCACTGATCATGCGTGGCCTTCGTAATCGACCCAGCCCACCGCGACGACGACTCCACGGTCAGTTCCCGCTTGCGCACCGCCCACGCATCCGTGGAATGTCCCAGGCCGTCTACGCACCGCTGCTTGAGATCAAGGGATGCCAGTCGCCCCAGATGCCCGCCAATCAGACGCAAAACTCTCTCATCGGCAGGCGTGAGCTGCTTGAGCCGGTCGCGTACTGCGACACCGGACGGCCCTGAAGCCACGAACGGCGTGTCGATCGGGCGAAGCCTCTCCAGCCGCTCAGCCATCGGCAGCCGCCGCTCGCAGAGTCTTCTTCGCGCGGTTCTTCGCCGATCGGGGCCCATACAAGCGAGCGCACAACGACTTCAGCACCTCAACCATGTCCCGCACGAGATCGCTCTCGACCTCATCAAGCACGACCAGTCGCCGACAGCGCCGCCTCGATCAGCTCCACATTCACGCGACCAAGCCGGTCCTTGTGCTCCACCACCACAGTGGTCACGGCCGGATCGGCCACCAGCCGACACGCCTTGACCCGGCCGCCGTGCCTCGACGTTCACCAGGATCGTGCGCGGCCTGACCCGTTCAGTAGGGACCGGAAGCACGCCCTCGCGGAACCAGCGATAGGTGGCATGCGGATGCACACCATTCGCGATCGCCCACTCCTTGAGGTTCACCAACCGATCATAACGCTCACTTGAAGTCCTTAGTACACACCAGGGTTCAACTTAACCCTCATCAGTCCATAGACCCGGACCGGAAAGTTGATCACTCAGTTCGCGATGTCCCTGCGGGCCCGGCGGTACCACTCGGCCAGTTCCGCGTCGATCGTGTCGGCGTCCTCCGCTGACAGCACGACGGAGGGATCCTGGGCGGGCAGCGCCTCGATCATCCGGGCCCGGTACCCGCTGGGCGGGTGGCTCGCGAACAAGGACGCGTCCTCCCGCACCGAGAACTGCCGCAACAGAGAAAGCGTGTCCGCGTGGTCGGCGCGCACCGCAGCGGCGATCTCGTGCCATGGCCGCGCATCCGGTGTGGGCGAACGCACAGCGGACCGTAACGCGTCGATGGTCGACTCGGCCAGCAGCATGGCGTCCTGCAGGCTCACCATCGCTGCTGTACCCGAGACCTGGGAGCCGACGAAATCGGCGCGGTACTCGGCGCGGTGGCTGTCGCGCATCGACACCGACAGCAGGCTGACGTGGATGGTGACCAGGATCCGGGATAACAGCCACAGCACGGGCTTGACGATCTGGTACGTCAGCTTGTGCAGCAACCCGTAGCCGTCGATGTCCGGATGCGGCTGCAACGCGTGGGCAAGGGTGCCGAACACAGTCAAAGCAGGCTGCGTGGCCAGTCGCCGTGCGGGATCGTTGTTGACGAAGTGCCCGAGTTCGTGCCCGAGCAGCGCGACGCGTTCCTGAGGCGTGAGACTGCACCACAGCGTCAGGCCAAGGCGGAGCGTGCGACGGCGGCGCAGCCCCGTCTGTCCCGCCGAGGCGTTGTAGGTCGAGTCGACCACGATCCGGTCCGGCACGGGAGTCCCGGCGGCCGCGGCGACTTCGGCGACCAGCGCGTGCAGCCTCGGTGCCTTGGCGGCGTCGATCGTGCCCCACTCGTCGCGGTAGCGCCCGAGCCTCGGCCGCAGTCCCCACGCCACCAACAGCAGCAGCGCGCCGGGCAGGATGCCGAAGCTCGGGAAGTCGTCGATCACCAGCCGCACCCCGTATCCGGCGCAGGCCAGCACGAGCGCGAGCAGCACCGCGGACACCGCGACCAACAGCACCCGGCCGCGGTTCCAGCCCGGCCTTGCCGCTTGCTTGCCGACCGACGCGGCGAACAAAGCGGCGTCCAGGCGGTAGCCCATTCGGTGGCTGAACGCGACGAGTCTTCGTCGGCCACCGGGGATATCGGCGTCAGGCTCGTAGGTGGACAGGTTCCACTCACAGGCCCCACACCACGGTGGTTGCGTAAGCCGTTGCGCCAAACGGGTGTCGCACTGCGGACAGCAGTCATCGAGTTGAGTGACAAGCATGGTTCCCTCCAAGAGGGGGTCATCCTGGCGCAGCACGACACAGATGGCAAACGTCATTCCCAGTTGCCATTGGACAATTTATTGATCAGGTCCTTTTTCGGTCATAGAAACAACCAAGAGCAGACAATTGTCACCCGATCGGCGGAGAGCTGCCGAATGAGCCATCCATACGAGTGACGGCACGACCGGGCAGGTCAACGCGGCAACCGCCGAACGGGGCACGCGACCGTCACCACCTCGGAGAAAGCGCACGTTGGACGACGGGCCGCCATTGTTGCCGAATCAAGTACCTCGATATCGGGAATGATCCACTGAAAAGTCACGATTGTCAGCATGTAACAAGCGGACATGGAATGACGAACCCCTAAGTGCGTCACGCCTTTTTGATCAATGCTGCCCCGGCCTGCACCTGGGAGGCTCATGCCCGGCTGAGCGCTTTCGCGCGGTCCCGCCTATTGGGAACAGTTCTCATCCACTTCGCGAGTGGGCGCGCTCGCTATGCCGTCATGCCCGAATAACGACGCCACTAGAGGGGTCCGTCCATGAAGAGGATCAGGGCGAGGGTTCTGCCTGTCCTGCTAGCCGCCGCCGTTGTCACCGGCTCCGCCGTCAGCACTGCCAGCCCCGCGAGCAGCGCACCCGCTGGTGACGGGCACATCGAACACGCGCACGAACATCCGCTGATCCGCGCGGCGGTGGCACGCCCGAAACAGGCACCGGCACCCAAGCTGCCGGTCGTGAATGGCCCGGTAATGGCCACGGCCGCCCGTTCACGGGACGTGGCCGTGAACGCGACCACCAAGGTGGCGCTGCGCGTGCTGGTCATCGCCAGTTCGGCCAGTGATTTCGGGCTGCCCACGTGGAAGTCGACGCTGGAGCGGATCGGCCAGCCGTACGACGTGATACTCGCGAAGAACACGACACTGCAGGCCGGCCACCTCGCGAACGCCGACGGAACAGCGAAATACAGCGCCGTGCTGCTCACCGACAACGCGCTGAGCAGCGAGGGAACCAGCGCATTCGATTCAACGGAGTGGTCGGTGCTCTGGTCCTATGAAAGGACGCATGGGATCCGACAGGTCTCGTTGTACACCTCATATGGTACGTACCCGGAGGACTACTGCCTCCGACCGGGCACCGAAGGTCCCATCACCACACCCGTTCAGGCCGCTTTGACACAGCAGGGAAGCCAGTTCTTCGACTACCTGAAAGCGTCGGCCCGAATTCCCATCTCACAGGCGTACGTCTACCGGTCGCGTTTACAGGCGGGATGTTCGGCCCAGCCGCTGCTGACCGTCGGCAGTGACGTGTACGCGGTGACCGCCACCACCGCCGACGGACGCGAACGCGCCGCGCTGACGTTCTCCTCCGGCGAGTACCAGGTGCACACCGATCTGCTGGGTTACGGGCTGCTGCGGTGGGCGACGCATGGCGTCTTCCTCGGCGAGCAGCAGCACTTCCTCAACATCGACGTCGACGACTGGTTCAACCACACCGCGCACCTGTACCCGGACGGCCGCTTGGAGACCAGCCCCGGCTACCGGCTCTCCGGTCCCGAGGTCTCGGCCACGCACGCGCAGCAGAACTCGTTGCGCGACCGGTATCCGGTGGCGGGCGAGTTCAACCTGAACATCCCGTACAACGGCGGCGGGCTTGTCCCCACCGCGCCGTCCCGCTGCAGCGCGATGAACACCCCCGACCCGCTGAGCAGCTTCTCCCGCTGTGCGGGCAACAACTTCCGGTGGATCAACCACACGCTGGAGCACCCGGCGCTGGACACCACCACGTACGCCGAGAACGTCGCGGAGATCCGCGACAACCTGACCGTCGCGCGGGGCGCCGGTCTGGTCGTCCCCACCGAGATCCTCAAGACCCCGGCCTATTCGGGGCTCGGCGTGTACTCGCCCACCCCGAACGGGCCACTGAAGGACTTCGGCCTTGCCGCCTCCAACAAGGAGCTGCTGCGGGCCGCGAAGGACCTCGGTGTGAAGGTCCTGCACGGCAACATGTCCTTCGAAGGCCACCAGCCGTCGTGCTTCAACTGCGCGATCACGCACCCGCTTGAACCCACGGTGTCGGTAGTGCCCGACTGGCCGGTCAACATCGGCTACCAGGTCACCACACCCGACGAGGAAACCTATCTGTACAACAGCCTGTACGGCCCCGGCGGCCAGTTCCCGACCCACCCGAGGAACCTGACCTACCCGGAGATCCTCGCACTGGAGGCGGAGGTCGGCCTCGAACACGTGCTGTCCGGCTCGGTGTACGTGCACACCTTCCACCAGGGCAACGCACACCACTACGCGCCCGGCAAGAGCCTGGCGTTCGACTGGGTCGAGGAAGTCGTGCGCCAGTACGACAGCTTCTACACCGTGCCGCTGCGCGGCCCGGACTGGAACTCGGTCGCGACCTACTCGAAGGCGCGGACCACGCACTTCAACGAGATCAAAGCCGGACCGGACGTGCAGTGGAACCGGCAGACCAACGTCCTGACCATCAATGCCGACACCACCGGGACGCTGTTCGTCACCGGCGCGGGCGGCCTGCTCGTGCCGTCCGAACGGTATGGCACCGACCTGATCACGCCACTGGCCGTGCGTCCCGGCCTCGGCCAGACGCTGGTCGCCCAGCCGAGGTAACCGCCGATGAATCCACGCAGGCTGGGCCGCACCCTGCCCGTTCCGTTGCTGATCGTCGTCGCGCTCGGACTGGTGGCCTTCACACTGGCCAGCCCGTCCGGGCTCGAGGCTCCACACGACACGGGCGCGTCCACGCAACCCGCGTTGCCGGAGCAGCCGCCGCTGCCTCGCAAGCAGCGCGTCCCGATCCGGGCCCAGAACGCCGACACCGGGCCCGGGACACGCGTCGCCCTGCGACAACTGGTGGTGGCGACGGACGCGGACGATTTCGGCCTGGCCGCGTGGAAGTCGGTGCTCGACGGGATCGGCACACCCTACGACGTCCTGTTGGCCCGCACCGAGCGGGTGGACTCAGCCCGGTTGGTGCGGCCCGACGGCGTCGGCCGCTACAGCGCGATCCTGTTGACCAACAACGCCTTGCTCTACCCGAACAACGGCAGCTACGTGGCCGCGTTCGACGCGCAGGAGTGGAACGCGTTATGGGACTACGAACGCGCGTTCCAGGTACGGCAGGTCTCGCTGAACACGTTCCCCGGGCAGTCGCCCGAGGACTACTGCCTGCGGCCGGTGCGTGAGGGATCCGTCGGAACCACGCCGGAACTGGCCGCGGTGACCGGCATGGGCAGCCAGGTGTTCGACTACCTGGCCACCGACGCGAAGATCCCGATCGTCCAGTCCTACCTGTACCGCGCGAAACTGGGCTGTGCGGCCGAGCCTGTGCTGACCGTCGGTGCGGACGTCGTCGGTGTGGTCAGCGCACAGGACGGCCGGGAACGAGCCGCGTTGACGTTCTCGGTCGGACCCGACGCCGTGTCGACCAAGCTGCTCGGGTTCGGCCTGGTGCGGTGGGCGACCAGGGGTGTGTTCCTCGGTGAACAACGGCACTGGTTCGGCGTGGACGTGGACGACTGGTTCAGCAGCACACTGCGGATGCGCCCGGACGGCACCAAGGACGTCTACCGGCTGACCGGCAGCGAGGCCGCCCAGGTGGTGGACCAGCAGCGCAAGGCCCGCCGGGACCACCCGCTCGCCAAGGACTTCACGCTCAACCTGCCCTACAACGCCAGCAAGTTCGACGCGCGAGCGCCCGCCACGTGCTCGCAGGACACCACCGAACCGCTGAGCAGCTACACCAAGTGCCTTGCCGGTGAGTTCCGGTGGATCAACCACACCAGCACGCACCCGCAGATGAACGACACGTCCTACGAGCGCAGCAACACCGAGATCCGGCGCAACCTCACCGATGCCGCGCTCGGCGGGCTGCCGGTGCCCCACTCGGTGCTCAAGACACCGGAGTACTCCGGGCTCGGCGTGTACAACCCGGACCCGGAGTCCCCGGACCCGCCGACCGACCACGGTCTCGCCGGGTCCAACAAGGAGATGCTCAGGGCCGCGCGCGATCTGGGCGTGAAGTACGTGCAGGGCAACATGTCCTTCGCCGGGCACCGGCCGCCCTGTTTCAACTGCGGCATCCACCACCCGCTGCAGCCGGACGTGTTCGTCGTGCCGGACTGGCCGACCAACATCGCGTTCGAGGCGGTCACGCCGGACGAGCAGAAAGCTCTGTACAACGCCGAATACGGTGAGCACACCTACGAGGCGATCGTCTCGGGCGAGGCGGAAGTGGCCTTGCAGCACGTGATGAGCGGCTCGGCGTACGTCCACACGCTGCACCAGGGAAACCTGCACCAGTACGGGCAGGGCAAAAGCCTCGCGTTCGACTGGATCGATGCGGTACTGGCCGGATACAGCTCCTACTACCGGGTGCCGTTGAAGAACACGGACTGGGTCACGCTCGGCGACTACGTCGAGCAGCGCACGTCCCACTTCGCTCACCTGGCCGAGGACGCGGTGTTCAACCGCGTCACGAACGCCGTGACCTACACCCCGAAGACGAACGGATCGCTGTTCGTCACCGGCATCCAGACGAGGGAGGCGACCGAGGAAGACCAAAAAGGACCCGACGATGCCGAGATCTACGGCACCGACGCGGTCTCCCGGCTCGGTGTGACCGGTGGCCAATCGATAACAGTAACCGCGAGTCAACGGCCATGACGGACCCCGTGTTCAACGCAGGCCTAGCGCCTCCCAACCGCACCTCAGGGGAACGTGGCGCAAACCAGCCACAAGTACGCACCGAACTGAACGGGTGCCAGCCCAAGGTGACCAAGCGTAAAAACTCCGGGGAGGCGGAACAGCCATGACCGCACCCGAGCGTCTCACCCTGCCCAAGCCTGCCGGAACGGCACGGCGCAGCCTGCGGGTCGCACTGATCGCCGAAGGCGCCTACCCGTTTCATCCCGGCGGCGTCAGCCTGTGGTGCGACCAGCTGATCAACGGGATGCCCGAGCACAAGTTCACCGCTGTCGCACTGACCGTCGACGGGTCGGAACGCAGCACATGGCCCGCGCCGGACAACCTGGCACAGGTCGTGAACCTTCCGCTCTGGGGCACACAGCCGCAGGCCAGGCGGAAACGGCATGGCTTCGCGGCCATCCACTCGGCGCTCCTCGAAGCACTGCGGCCACCGGGAAATCCCGACGCGCTGCTGGAAGCGTTGCCTGACGTGTTCGAGTACGCGCAGACCGCGGACCTGAGCATGGCCATGGTGTCCAACGACTCCATCGACCGTCTGATGACACTGTGGACCGAACCGCTCAGCCTGCGTGACGCGCTGACCGCGTCGGACCTGCTGGAGCACATGCTGCGGCCGTTGTCGTATCCCCCGATCAAGGCCGACATCTGCCACCTGTCCATGAACGGGCTCAGCGCGCTGGTCGCGATGGGTGCCAAGTGGACGTACGGAACTCCCATCCTGATGTCCGAGCATGGCGTGTACCTGCGGGAACGTTATCTCGGCATCGTCAACGAGCCCGCGCCGCACTCGGTGAAAGTGTTGCTGCTCAGCTTTTTTCGCGCGTTGGCGGGCGCCGCCTACCGGGTGGCGGACATGCTCGCACCGCACTCCAGCTACAACCGGCGGTGGCAGCTGCACAACGGCGCGGACGTCACCCGCATGCGCACGATGTACAACGGCATCGACCCGGCGGACTTCCCGCCGGTCGAGCACGAGCCGGACCGGCCGACGATCGTGTTCGTCGGCCGGATCGACCCGTTGAAGGACCTGCACACCCTGATCCGCGCGTTCCACTTGGTGCACGCGGAGATCCCGGACGCGGTGCTGCGGATGTTCGGGCCGGTCACCCCTGTCAACGAGGGGTACCACACCAGCTGCGTCGAGCTGATCGACCAGTTGGGGCTGACCGGGGCCGCGACGTTCGAAGGCCGTGTCCCCCGGCAGATCGACGCGTACCACGCTGGCCACCTGGTCGCGTTGACCAGTGTGTCCGAGGGATTCCCGTTCACCGTCGTCGAGTCGATGTCGGCCGGGCGGCCCCAGGTGTGCACGAATGTCGGCGGCGTTTCCGAGGCCGTCGGCGACGCCGGGTTCGTTGTCCCGCCGCGTGATCACGCGGCGGTCGCGCGAGCGTGCGTCAAGCTGCTCACCGACACGTCGTTGCGTCGCAAGCTCGGCCGCGTCGCCCGGCAGCGGGTGTTGGACAACTTCACCTTGCAGCAGTGGAACGACAGCTACCGCGACATCTACACCGAGCTGGTGACGCGATGAACGAGATCGAGGCGGTCGACGAACTCGCGAACCGGGTAGCGCCGATGGTCGGCCGGGCGGTGGACGAACTACAGATCGCCGCGGTGCTGGAAAGCCAGGGGTTCACCGACCAGGTCGCCAGGGAACGCTACGGCGTCAAGGATGTCTTCGCCTTGGCGGGCGCGGTGTTCCAGCGCCTGCCCCGGGCGGTGGAGACACAGCAGGACGAGCAACGCGCGCGGAGAACGTTCCGGGTGCTGTCGCACGGGCTGCTTTTCCTGTTGCCGAGCTTGTCCTATCCGGCGGTCTACGACTGGCTCGGCGGGCTGACCATGGTCCGCGGCCTGGTCTTCACCACCGCGATCGGCTGGTGGTGGGCGATGGGCATGAGCCTGGTGGCCTACCGCTTGCTCGGCCATGGTCTCGACCGCGCGGCCGGGCGGTCGCTGCGGCTGTCCGGCGGCATCGGACTCGGCCTGGTCGCGGCGGGCTCTCTGCTGATCGACACCCGGCTGTGGATGTTCTGCCTGGCACAGATGGGATTCCAGGTCTCGTCGTGCGTGCTGGTCATCCACAAACGGGAAGCACGCCTCGCCGTGCTGATGATCCCGGCGTGTGTGGGCGGGGCCGCACACCTGCTTCTCGACGTGATGCCCGTGGCGCTCGGCTGCGGCGCACTGTCCATTGTGCTCATTCTGGTCGCGTCGTGGCGCGAGACCGGCCTGAGCCAGCCGGACACCCGAAAACCGCCGCGCATGCCCGTGCTGCTCAGGCTGTCCGCGCCCAGTGTGGCGTATTCGGCACTGTGCGCGGCGTTCCTGCTGAACACGGACGCACGGTTCGTGTTGGCCGACCTGGATCTCGGACTGGCCGTCGCGCCACTGGTACTCGGCATGGGTGCGGTGGAGTGGCGGGCACACCGGTACTCCGAGCAGGCGCTCGACCAGTTGGAGCACAGCCGGACCGTCGCGGCGTTCCGGCGGGCCACCCAGCGGCTGCTGGTCAGGGAACTGGCCTGCTGCCTGGTGATCCTTGGCGGGATCGCCCTGGCACTGCTCGGCGTGCTCGCCCAGTCCGGCCTGCTCACCACCCGGGGATCGCTGCTCGTCGACGCGCATGTCGTGCTCGGTGGCGTGTTCTTCCTCGGGTTCGTGTTGATGCGCTACGAGGGGCTGCGCTGGCTGCTGGCGATCATGCCGGTCGTGGTCAGTGCCAACGTGCTCGTCAACCACTTCGCACCCGGACACGAGATCCCGGTCTTCCTCTCGGGCTGTGCCGCCTTGCTCGTGTTGTTCCTGGTGACCTCACTGGCGACCGCCGGTGAGGTCCGGCGTTACCGATGACCAAAGGAGGCACACCATGCACGCGGTGATACTCGCTGGGGGGCGGGGGGTACGACTGCGGCCCTACACGACGGCGTTACCGAAGCCGCTGGTGCCGATCGGCGAGGAGTACGCGATCCTGGACATCATCATGCAGCAGCTCAAAGCCCAGGGCTTCACCAGGGCGACGCTGGCGATCGGCCACCTCGGCTCGCTGATCCGGGCTTTCGTCGGCGACGGCTCGCGGTGGGACATCGCGGTCGACTACTCCGAGGAAACCTCGCCGTTGTCGACGATCGGGCCGCTGCTGAACTTCCTCGACCTGTTGCCGGAGAACTTCCTGGTGATGAACGGTGACGTGCTGACCGATCTCGACTACGTGGCGCTGCTCAACCACCACACCGAGACCGGGGCGCCGCTGACCATCGCCACGTACCAGCGCCAGGTGAAGATCGACTTCGG
This sequence comes from Kibdelosporangium sp. MJ126-NF4, assembly GCF_000826545.1. The sequence continues at coordinate 253,327 of NZ_CDME01000011.1, forward strand.
CACGCTGGAAACGGAGGACGGCCGGATCGTGCGGTTCGTGGAGAAACCGACGCTGTCCTACGGTGTCAGCATGGGCGTCTACGCGATGTCCCGCAAGACACTCGCTCCCTATCCGCGCAATGTCCCCTTCGGACTCGACGAGCTGGTGCTCGACCTGTTGGCCAAGGACGAGCCGCCCGCGGCCTACGACTTCGGCGGGTACTGGCTGGACATCGGGCGGCCGGACGACTACGACGAGGCCAACCGCGAGTTCGAGCGGCTGCGGCCGTTGCTGGTTCCCGGGCCGGTGGAGGCGGTTTGATGAAACGGGTCCTGCTCTTCGGCGGCAGCGGTTTCCTCGGTGGCAGGGTGGCCGCCGAGCTGGCCGGACGGGTCGAGTTGGTGCAGGCGGGCCGCCGGGCCGCGCTGCGGCACGATCTGGTCAACGACGACAACGGCAAGCTGATGGCTCTGCTGCGGGAGATCAAACCCGATGTCGTGGTGAACTGCACCGGCTTGTTGTCCGGCTCCGCGACGGAACTGGTGTCGGCCAACGTGGTCACCACCGCTCATCTGCTCGACGCGGTCGGCATGGCCGCACCGCGAGCCAGACTGGTGGTGCTCGGCTCGGCCGGGGAGTACGGCGTGGTCCCGGTCGGCACACCGGTCACCGAGGACAGCCCGACCGTCCCGGTGGCGACCTACGGCGCCACCAAGCTCGCCAGTACAACCATGATTGCCATGTCTACTGTGGATGCTGTGGCGTTGCGGGTGTTCAACCCGATCGGGGCCGGTATCGGCGCGGACACCGTGCTCGGCCGGGCTGTGGCGAGCATCCGCACGGCGTTGCACCACGGCGAGAACAAGATCCTGCTCGGCCCGCTCGGCTCGTACCGCGACTTCGTCGACGTACGGGACGTGGCGGGCGCGATCGCGGCGGTCGTGCACGCGGACGACGTGCCCCACCGGGTGCTGAACGTCGGCAGTGGACGGCCGGTCCTGATCAGGGACGCGGTGAAACTGCTCGCCGAAGTCGCCGGGTACACCGGCGAGATCTCCGAGGCAGATCCGCCGGTGCACCGGTCCGGCGCGGTCACGTGGATCGCGGCCGACATCTCACGGATCACCGCCGCGCTGGGCTGGCGGCCGCGACACGACCTGCGGTCGTCGATCCGTGCGCTCTGGTGAAACGCCCTGCCCGCCGCGTCACGCGGCGGGCAGGGTTCCCAGATCGCGGGTGCTGACGAAACAGGGCATGCCGAACCGGGCCGCCCGTTCCCGTGCGTACTGGGCCAGCCGTGGGGTGTCCGCGTAGTCGAGCGCGAACACCTCCACGTCCAGCCCGAGCAGCATTTCCGCGTACCGCGCGTGCACGTCGAGAACGTCCGGCGGCCACGGCGCGTACCCCTCATCGACCCACCGGGACGTGAACGACTCGAACAGCACACCGTCGACCAGCTCGGCCAGTTGGGGCAACAGTCCGAAGCCCCGGTTGGCCAGCAGGTAGTCCGGATAGGTCAGTTCCCTGACCGCCGCGACCAGTGTCAACAGGTGCGGCAGGTCGTCCGGGAAGGTCAGCTCGATGTTCAACGTGTCAAGGAAGAAACCGCGGAATCCTCTCCTGCGCATCTCGCTCGTCCGGCCGAGGACGTGTTCGCTCCAGCCTGGGTGTCCGACGTGGACGAAGTTCCCGCCCCAGTCGGGATTGCGGTCGGAGCGCTGCCACTCCGCGGATGGCCCGGTGTCCTCGGTCAGCGACAGGTAGCACAACGGGCGCACACCCCGTACCACGAGCGAGGCGATGTCCTGTTCGGAGTACGCCTCGCCCTGTAGCACCACACGGTCGAACGCGGCGAGCCGGTCGATCTCGTCGGTTCCGTAGTAGAACGCGACCGGCCCGCCACCCGGATGGGTCACGCGTTCCCGCGATACCATTCGAACGTCCGCCTGACTCCCTCTTCCAAGGACACCGCGGGCTCGTACCCGGTGAGCGCGCGCAGCTTCGCCAGATCCGGGCAGCGCCGCGCGACCGACCCGGCCGGTGCGCTCTCGACGTCGAGCACCGGGTCGTGACCGGCGATCCGCAACACCAGCTTGGTCAGGTCGCCGATGTTCGTCTCCTCGTCGTTTCCGATGTGGACGATCTCACCGGTGATCTTGTCCATCGACAGCAGCATGGCCGCCACCGCGTCGTCGACGTGACAGAACGCCCGGTACTGGTCGGTGCCGTAGACCTTGAACGGGTCCTCGCGGCGGGCCGCCCGCAGCGAGAGTTCCGGGATCACGTGGTCGGCGCCCATCCTCGGACCGTATACGTTGTGGAACCGGCCGATCACGTACGGGACACCCTTGGATCGTCCGATGTGGACAACCGCTTCCTCGCCGAGCAGCTTGCTCGCCGCGTACGCGAACCGCGGTGCCGTGACGTCGTCGATCATCACCGGCACCGTCTCCGGCGTCGGGACCTGCACGATGCCCGCGCTCACGCCACCGGCGTAGACCTCGCTGGTCGACGCGAAGAAGAGCTTCTCCTCCGGCCGGATCCAGTCAAGGGTGTTCAGCACGACCAGCGTGTTGACCCGGACCACCTTGCCGGGATCCTTCTCCACGTTGCGCACGCCGACGACCGCCGCGAGCAGGTAGACTTGGTCCCAGCCGTGCGGGAGCCGGTCGAACGACTCGCTGTCGGTCAGGTCGGCCGAGATCACCGGGACGTCGAGCGCGGCCAGGTCGGGATCGTTGCGGCCGCGGGAGAAGTCGTCGACCACCGTGACGTCGTGCCCCTCGGCAAGCAAACGCCTGGTCAGGTGCAGGCCGATGAAACCGGCGCCACCGAGTACCAGCGCCCTCATGCCGACACCTCGTAGCCCGGTGTCTCATAACCCAGGGCCGCGTAGTGCACGCCGTGGCCGGTGACCTTGTCCTCGGCCAGGATGCGCCACGAGTCGTAGATCACCCGGACCTTCCCGCCCGGCAGCACCTCGTCGACGTCGATCGCCTTGTAGTCGGGGTGGTCGGTGATCACCAGCACGGCGTCGGCGGTGCGGAAGCCGTCGGCGACGGTGACCGGTTCGCCGCCGTACTCCCTGATCACCCGGGGCAGTACGAGCGGATCGTGGCCGAGCACCCGGATTCCGGCCTGCGTGAACACCGGCATCATCGACACGATCGGCGTCCCGCGCATGTCGTCGGTCGGCGGATGTCCTTTGTAGGCCCAGCCGAGCACCAGCAGTGTCCCGCCGCCGGACATCAGCTCCACCATCCGGTGCGCCACGTGTACCGGTGTTTTCTCGTTGAGGGTTCGGGCCGCGGCGATAAGCTTCGGTACGTAGCCGTTACGTTCGCCGCTGGTGAGCATGATGTACGGGTCCTTCGACAGGCAGCCGCCGCCGACGTAGCCCGGCTTGGCGATGTCCGGCCTCGGGTAGTCGATGTTGGTGGCCATCAGGACCTCGAGCGGATCGAGGCCGAGCCGCTCGGTGAGCATCGCGATCTCGTTGCCGAACGAGTAGATCACGTCGGTGTGGCAGTTGTTGGTGAGCTTGACCAGCTCGGCGGTCTCCAGTGTCGACACGGCAACGACCTGGGACGCCAGCCCGGCGAACAGCCGCACGCCGAGGTCTCGGCTTTCCTCGTCGAGCCCGCCGACGACCTGGGGCAGTTCGACGAGTTCGCGCAGCGCCTGGCCCTGGATCGTGCGCTCCGGCGCCATCACCAGCCGTGCCCCGCCCCACTTCTCGACCAACGGCGGCAACACGACCGCGCGGCTCGCACCGACCGGGACCGTGCTGCGGACAACGACCAGCGTGGTCGGCGTGCACCGGTCGGCGACGTGCTCGGCGGCCGCGGCCAGGTTCTTCAACCTGGGTTCATGGGTCGTTTCGTCGACCGGCGTGGACACGCAGATGATCGCCGCGTCGACGCCGTCCGCCGGCAGTTCCCGTGCGATGAAGATGTTCCTGCCGATCAGTTCGGCGAACGTCTCGGCCACACCGGGCTCGAAGATGTGCGGTTTTCCCTGGGACAGCGATTCGAGCACGAACGGGTCGGTGTCGACCCCGTGTACTTCGAAGCCCTTGCGGGCCATCGCGGCCGCCAGCGTCAAGCCGACATAGCCCATTCCTACGATGCCGATTCTGCGTAAATCCGGCATGTGAACAGTCACGCTCACTCCTCGGGGATTTTTGACACCGGCCAATGAGTTCGTCGGCATCGACCAAGGAGTTGTTAGCAGTTTTCGATTAGTCCTGCCGAGTGAACTCAGCAGGTCGGAACCTGATCGACGGTCAACACCGGGCTGTACTCGTCAGGCGGGTCGGCCGAGGTGAATCCGCTGAACACGACCACCTGCCTCGGCTGACCGGCCACCGGGACACGCCAGGTGAAAGAACCTCCGAATTCCCCTACCAGAGGGTGCACGTCCGGTACTAGTTCCCATGCCCAGCCAGGCCCGGTATACCGGTACAGAAACGAGTTCTCGATCAAGAAGTCGACACCGTCGGGCAGTCCCGGTGGCAGCTTCCATCCGGTCGCCGGATTGTCGTCGGAGTTGATGAACACACGGTGGTGCCCGAACAGCGCACCGAAACTCACCCGGTATTCCGCGAAGCCGGGACTCAGGCACGCGGACGCTTCCGACAGCGGCGGCGCCGCGGACGGCGTGGTGATCATCAATGGCGTGCTCTCGGCCGACAGATTCCCGGCGGCATCCCGCGCCCTGACCGCGAATTCGTATGGTGTTCCGTGCGGAAGACCCGTTATCTGATAGGTGTTGTCGTGGATGTCGGCGATCTTGACCCGATTGACGTACACCTCGTAGCCGGACACCGCGACGTCGTCGACGGGTGTCTGCCATGACAGTCGGACGCGGGTGGCTGACGGGTCGGAGCGGGTGGTGGCGGTCAGCCCGGTGGGCGCCTGCGGCGGTGTCGTGTCGGTGATCCCGGCCGCCGCGACGAGCTGCGCGTCCCAATAGGACGTGAGCCCGCTCCACGGATAAGGTTTCATGCTCAGCTCGGTGGTGTACACGAATCCCGCGTTGTTGCTCTTGCTGCGGGCGACAACGGCCCGCATGTCGTCCTCGGTCGGCACGTTGTGGACGAGGTGCCAGAACTTGCGGGGATTCGGATGATCACGCTGCCAGTCCGGCGAAGTGTGCGTGAGATAGGTGGCGATGTCGCCTTCGAACGAGACCATGGTGTCCGCCACGTTCTCGTAACACTGTTCGGCCGGTACGCCGGGATTGATCACGATGTACGCGTCCGCGTGCCGCGCCTTGATGTGATCACGAATCGATTCGTAGTGCCGCACGTACTCGCCGTCGGGGCCGCAGAGCAGAATCGTCTGATCAAGGAATATCCCGCTGATCCCACTCGCGCCGTACGTGTCGTACCAGTCGTCGATGTCGCGGTGGATTTGGGCCAGCCATTCCGGAACCGAGGTTCCGCCGTCCCTCGTCTTGTGACTGCCGTGGCCGAAGTCGATCCCGAGATAGCCGGTGTCGACGTATACCAGTGTTTTCGTTCCGGACGCGGCGAGTTTGCCGATCGCCGTCGCCCACGCCGGGTTGAACGGCAACTCCGGCCTGCTGCGGCTGCCGTTGAGCACGACAATCCCATTTGTCGGCCGGTTCTGCGCCAACCGGTTGAAGATCGCCATGCCTTCCGGAGTATCCGGTCCCCAATATGCCGGAACGGCGGTCTGCTGACGCATGGCGGCCGCCCCGGCCGGAACCGGAAGGAACAGGGCGATCACGATGAGGACACTGGCCACGGCAAGCTTTCGGGACATCGGCTTGACCTCCACACCTGGAGCCGTCCCCCTTACCGTAATGGCTGCGGCGGAAATCCGGAAACAGCCGAAAAAAGGGATCATCCGGTGGCATGGGATCATGGTGCGGTGAGCTCGACGTTGCATGTGCGCCAGTACGGTCGCGAGGACGGTATGCCGTTGCTGATGCTGCACGGCGTGACCGGCCACGGTGGACACTGGAAACGCCTCGCCGAGTACTTCATCGACGGCCACCGGGTGATAGCGCCGGATCTGCGCGGGCACGGGAACTCCACGCACCTTCCACCGTGGACGCTCGAGCAGCACGCGGCGGACCTGCTGTCCGTTTTGGACAGCCTCGCGGTGACCGGCCTGCCGGTCGTCGGCTTCTCCTTCGGCGCCGCGGCGGCGATCCACCTCGCCAGGCTGGCTCCGCAGCGGGTCACCAAGCTGATCCTGCTCGACCCGGCGATCGGCCTCGACCCGCAGTTCGCGATGGACACGATGCCGCCGTGGCCCCGGGTCTTCCAGACCGCGGCACAGGCGGCCGACTGGCTGCGCGAGGAGTGGGCGGAGGTCGGCGTGTTCGATGTGGAGGAGGAACTGCACGAGAACTTCGTGCAGATGGGCGGTAGCTGGCTGCCCAGGTACAGCTACGCGGCCACGACCACGGCGTGGAGCGAGATGACCCGTGCCGCGCAGCTCCCACCACCGGACACGCGAACACTGCTCATCTCGGCGAAGCGCTCGCAGTTCGTCCGGCCCACGTTCGTCCAGGCCTGCCGGGCCACCCTGCGGGACAACCTGACCACAGTCGAGGTCGACAGCGGCCACACGCTGCACCTCGAACGCCCGGTGGACACCGCCCAGCACATCATGGACTTCCTCGGCCGCTAGCAGCGTCACGGTAGGGTCTCCTCGTGCGAGTTGTCCTTGGGGAGGATCTGGCCCTGCTGCGTGACGGGCTGATCCGGTTGTTGACCGCGCACGGCTTCGAGGTGGTCGAGGCCGTGGACAGCGGTCCCACGCTGCTGGAGGCGCTGCTGCGGCACAAGCCGGATGTCGCGGTGGTGGACGTCCGGATGCCGCCGACGTTCACCGACGAGGGCCTGAAGGCCTCGATCGAGGCACGCAAGCGGGTACCCGGCCTGCCGATCCTGGTGCTGTCGCAGTACGTCGAGCAGCTGTACGCCAGGGAACTGCTCTCCGACCGGGCCGGAGGTGTCGGCTACCTGTTGAAGGACCGGGTCTCCGAGGTCGGCCAGTTCGTCGACGCGGTACGCCGGGTGGCCGCGGGAGGCACGGCGATGGACCCCGACGTGATCTCGCAGCTGCTGGCACGCCGGGAACGCGACGAGCCGCTCGGCACGTTGACGCCGAGGGAACGGGAAGTGCTGTCGCTGATGGCCGAAGGCCGTTCCAACGCGGCGATCGCGGCCCGGATGTTCGTCACGGAGAAGGCGATCAGCAAGCACACCAACAACATCTTCAGCAAGCTGATGCTGCCGCCGTCGGAGGACGACAACCGGCGCGTGCGGGCGGTGCTGGCCTACCTGAACGACATGAACGGCTGACATGGACGAGAAACTGCACGAGCGCGTACGTGAAGTGATCGAAAGCGTCCCGCCGGGTTCCGTGGCCAGCTACGGGGATGTGGCGGCCGTCGCGGGCGCCCCGTCGCCCCGGTTGGTCGGCCGGATCCTCGCCGAGGACGGCCACGACCTGCCATGGCACCGGATCCTGCGCGCGGACGGCACACCGGCACCGCACCTGGAAGAGGAACAGCTGGAGCGTCTGCGGGCCGAAGGTGTTCTGGCGGACGGCAACCGTGTGAACATGCGCGAGTACCGATGGGCCGAGGCAACGAAGCAGCAAGACACCGAGCCACCCAGCTTGTTCTAGTGGTTGCGAACGGAAGTTCGTTGGGGGTATTCGGCGGATCCAGGTTTCCGCTGGGCGTGCCGGACGAAGGGGCCGGTACCTCTGTTGTACCGGCGCCTTTGGCCGGTGCGGTCAGCGGGAAGCTGGGCCGTCGAGACCCCTGACAGACTTCCGTTCGTGACCACTAGTTCCTCTGGCTCATCATCGTCGTCATCCTGCTCGCCTCCGCCTGACCAGCAGGCCACTGGGTACCGAGGTACCGCCGGACGACGAGGTCGACGGCGTGGCGGTGGGCCCCGATCGGTGCTGCCACCACGCTGGCGCCCGTGTCACGCAGAACCCGGTGGAACAGTCCCGGCGCCAGCAACCACGGAGCGATCGCGACGTTCCGGCCGCGGACCAGGTCCGCGACCCGTGGACTGGCCGTCGTCACGTACCCGACTTCGACATCCACCCCGGTCATCGATCGCAACAGCCGTGCCGCGCGCCTGACATCGGCCAGTGCGCGTGCGTCCGACGATCCCGCTGCGGCGAACACGATCGGTTCGCCCACCCACCCGGCCTCGACGAGCCGTTCGCGCACGGCGGCCACAAGCGACGGTGCCGGACCGAACGGGTCAGTCGTCACTGTGGACGGATGCCCAGATTCCGCCACCTGCCCCGGAATGTCCACCCTGACGTGATATCCGGACGCCAGGAACGCCGGGACCACCACCGCAGGGCCGTGGACGGTGCGCAGAACATCCGTCACGTTCGGCGAACGGACATCAGCGAACGCGATCCGCACTGCCACATCAGGCAACCGGACACGGACCTGCTCAGCCAACTCGTGCACGACCCAGCTGCCTGCGGGGTCACGAGTGCCGTGCGCGACCAGAACCAATGTCATACCGGGATCGCTAACCTGTAGCCGCGTTTGACAACGGTCTGCACCAACGACGAATCGCCCAGTGCCGACCGCAGACGAGCGATGGCCGTCTCGACGGCGTGCGCGTCCACATTGTCATCACGGCCGGAATGCCTGCGCAGCACACCGATCAGCATCGGCCGGGACAACACACGGCCGGGCGTCGCCGTCAGCGCACGCAGCACGGCCATCGGCGCGGGCGGCACGACCCGCAACACCCCACCGACCACAACGGCCTGTCCGCGCAGTTCCAGCCCACAGTCGCCGATCCGCAGCCGGGTCGCCCGCGCGGGCAGCTCGGTCGCGACCGTCCTGGCCAGTGCGCCGATCCGCGGCCGTTCAGGCTGGATCACCGGAATGCCCAACGCCACCAACGGTCCAGCCGTCACGGACCCAACGCAGACACACAGCACCGGCCCACGCAGAGCGTTCAGCAACTCCTCGGCACGGCCTTGTCGCCGGGCCATGGCCAGCACACTCGCCGCCGCGGGCGCGCTGGTGAACGTCAACGCGTCGACCTGACCGGCCATGACCGCGTCGAGCAACCGCTCGAGCGGGCCGGGATCGGCGGGCAACGTCCAGCGGTACACCGAGATCTCGACGACGTCCGCCCCGGCGGCCAGCAGGCTGCTGACGAAGTGCGGCAACGGCTCACCGTGCAGCTGGACCGCGATCCGCTTGCCGTCCACTCCGGACGCGAGCAGGTGCTCCAGCACCTCGGAGTTGCTTTCCGACACCGGTGACCAGCTCTCCACCAGTCCCGCGGCCCGAACAGCGCCCTTGGACTTCGGCCCGCGGGCGAACACGTCCGCATGGGCGAGCACATCGAGCAGATCCGAGCCGAGGCCCCATCCCTCGGCCGCCTCCACCCAGCCGCGGAAGCCGATTCCCGTGGTGACGACGACGTAGTCGACCGGATCCGCGATCATGTCCTCGGTCGCCGCCCGCAACCGCGCGTCGTCCGGCAGCGGCACGATCCGGATCGCGGGCCCCTGCAGGACGTTGGCACCACGCCGTTCCAGCAGGACTCCGAGTTCGTCCGCGCGGCGGGCGGCCGTGACACCGACCGTGTAACCAGCCAGGAGTGGAACCTCAGTCTCGACCATGAGCGTCATGGCGCCCCGACCATGACCATGCCCGCGTCCACCCGCACCGGATAGACCGCAAGCGACACGGCCGGGTCGTCGACGCACACCCCCGTCCGCAGGTCGAAGGCGTTCTTGTGCATGGGTGACACGGCGACCGGCACACCACCGCGATCGCCGACGATGCCGCGGGACATGACCGCCGCGCGGGAGAACGGGTCTATGTTGGACAGTGCGAACACCTGGTCGTCCGTGGTGCGGAACACCGCGACCTGCACGTCGCCGGGCAGCAACGCGGCCACGCCCCGGTTGGGCAGCAGGCGGGTCAGGGGGAACGTCACGCTCATGGCGACACCACCTCCGGGATTCCCAGCTGGACCGGGACGCGCTGGCCCCGCTCCTCGCGGAACGAGATCGTCGGGTCGGGCGCGTCCGGCGCGTTGACGAACGACGTGAACCGGGCGAGTTTCTCGGGATCCTCCAGCACGCCGCGCCACTCGTCGGCGTAGGCCCCGACGTGCCGGTCCATCGCGGCCTCCAGGTCGGCGCAGATGCCGAGACTGTCGTCGACGACGACCTCACGCAGGTGGTCGAGACCGCCTTCCATCGCCTCGATCCACGCGGCTGTGCGCTGCAACCGGTCGGCCGTGCGAACGTAGAACATCAGGAACCGGTCGATCAGCCTGACCAGCTTCTCGGTGTCCACATCGGAGACGAGCAGGTCCGCGTGTCGCGGTCGGAAGCCACCGTTGCCGCCCACGTACAGGTTCCAGCCGTGCTCGGTGGCGATCACGCCGAAGTCCTTGCTGCGTGCCTCGGCGCATTCCCTGGCACAGCCGGACACCGCCGACTTGAGCTTGTGCGGCGACCGCAGCCCCCGGTAGCGCAGTTCCAGCCGGATCGCCAACGCGACCGAGTCCTGCACGCCATACCGGCACCACGTCGTGCCGACACACGACTTCACTGTCCGCAGCGCCTTGCCGTAGGCGTGGCCGGATTCCATTCCCGCGTCGACCAGCCGCCGCCAGATGTGCGGCAACTGGTCCACTGTGGCGCCGAACAGGTCGATCCGCTGCCCGCCGGTGATCTTCGTGTACAGCCCGTAGTCCCTGGCCACTTCGGCGATCACCATCAGCTTGTCCGGGGTGATCTCGCCGCCGGGGATCCTCGGCACGACCGAGTAGGTCCCGTTGCGTTGCAGGTTGGCCAGGAAGTGGTCGTTGGTGTCCTGCAGCGAGGCCTGCTCGCCGTCCAGCACGTGCCCGGTGCCGAGCGACGCGAGGATCGACGCGACCACCGGCTTGCAGATGTCGCAGCCGGATCCCGTGCCGTACTTGGTGATCAGCTCGGTGAACGTCCGGACCTCCGCGCTCGCGACGATCTCGAACAGCTCGGCCCGGCTGTGCTCGAAGTGCTCGCACAGTGCCTTCGACTGCACGACCCCGGCCTCGGCAAGCAACTGCTTGAGCATCGGCACGCACGAGCCGCACGCCGTGCCCGCCCTGGTACATCCCTTCAACGCGGGCACGTCCGCGCAGCCTTCGGCGATGGCGCCCGTGATCGTGGCCTTGGTCACCGCGTTGCAGGAGCAGACCTGGGCGTCGCCGGGCAGCGAGCCCATCGCGACCTCGGTCCCCGCCGGGGCGATGAGCGCGGCCGGGTCGCCGGAGATCGCACGACCGACCATCGGGCGCAGCATGGTGTACGCGCTCGCGTCGCCGACCAGGATGCCGCCGAGCAGCGTTTTCGCGTCGTCCGACACCACGACCTTGGCGTACGTTCCGGCCACGGCGTCGTTGAAGACGACCTCGAGCGCGCCTTCGGTGGCGGCGTGCGCGTCGCCGAAGCTGGCGACATCCACTCCAAGGAGCTTCAACTTGGTCGAGGTGTCCGCGCCGGGGAAGGTGGCCGTCCCGCCCAGCAGCCGATCGGCCACGACCTCGGCCATGGCGTACCCGGGCGCGACGAGGCCGTAGACCATTCCGCCGACGCACGCGCATTCACCGATGGCGTAGATGTTCTCGTCGTCGGTGCGACACCCTTCGTCCACCACGACGCCGCCGCGTGCGCCGACCGTGAGGCCCATGGCCCTGGCCAGTTCGTCACGGGGACGGATACCGGCCGAGAAGACCACCACGTCGACGTCGAGTTCGACACCGCTGGTGAGTTTGACGATCATGCGCCGACCGTCGCGTTCGATCAGCTCGGCAGAGGTTCCGGTGTGGACAGTCAGGCCCAGCTTCTGGACGAGGTTCTTGAGCAGACCGGCTCCGCCGTCGTCGACCTGGATCGGCATCAGTCTCGGCGCGAGCTCGACCACGTGCGGGGAGAGTCCCATCCCGCGCAGCGCGTTCGCGGCCTCGAGGCCGAGCAGGCCGCCGCCGAGCACCATCCCGGCGCGGCGGCCGGTGCTCCCGGCCGAATCGACGGCCACGCGGATCGCGTCGAGGTCGTCGATCGTCCGGTACACGAAGCATCCCGGCAGATCGCGGCCGGGAACCGGTGGCACGAAGGGTGTCGAGCCGGTGGCAAGGACGAGCGCGTCGTAGTGGACGCGTTCGCCCTTGCTGGTGATGATCTCCCGGTTCGCCCTGTCGATCTCCAGCGCGGTCTCGCCGAACCGGATGGTGACGCCGTCGATGCCGGGCAGTTCCAGGTCCGCGGCGTCCCAGGTGTCCACATAGGAGGACAGGGCGACCCGGTCGTAGGCCGGGCGTGATTCCTCAGCGAGCACTTCGATTCGCCAGGCGCCGAGCCCGTCACGGTCGCGCATCGCCTGTGCCAGGCGATGGCCGACCATGCCGTGCCCGACGATGACCAATGTCCGCGTCATACCGGTGAGTCCTCCCTGTTTGGCACGTCCCATGCTGGATCGCGAGCGTGTCGAACCGGGTTCACCCGTGTTTCCGACGCGTTAAAGGACACTCTCCGCGCAGGTCACAGGCCTGCGAGGGCGTGCTCCCGCTGCTTGACCGACGCCGGTTTGCGCAGGTAGACCGCCCACGTGACAACGAAACAGACCGCGTAGAAGGCCAGGAACGCGGCGAACGCGGGAACACCGCTCTTGGCGGTCGTGAAGGACTCGCGGAACGCCAGGTTGATGAACAGCCCGCCCAGCGCGCCGATCGCACCGGCCAGCCCGATCAGGGCGCCGGAAAGCCGCCGGGCGCGCAACAGCGCCGTTTTCTCCTCGGCACCGGCCTCGATCGCCGACTGGGCCTTGGCGCGGAAGATAGCCGGGATCATCTTGTACGTCGATCCGTTGCCCAGCCCGGAGAAGACGAACAGCGAGATGAACGCGGCGACGAACATCGGCAGCGACTTCGCGTTCGACGCGACGATGGTGGCGGCGGTCCCGACGCCCAGCGCGAGGAACGTCCACAGTGTGACCTTCGCCCCGCCGATCCGGTCGGACAGCCAGCCGCCGACCGGCCGGATCAGCGAACCGACCAGCGGCCCGAGGAACGTCAGCGACGCTGCCTGCAGTGGCGTGCGGCCGAACTGGTTCTGCAGCACCAGGCCGAAAGCGAAGCTGTAGCCGATGAACGAGCCGAACGTGCCGATGTAGAGGAACGACATCACCCACGACTGCGGGTCCTTGACCACTTCCCGCAACGCCTTGGTGTCCCCGCTCATCGTGCCGAGGTTGTCCATGAACAGCAACGCGCCGATGGCCGCGAGGATCAGCAACGGGACGTAGACGTACAGCACGATCCGCGGCGCACTCGCGCCCGCGGTGCTGATCACCAGCAGGCCAATCAGCTGGATCGCGGCCACACCGAGGTTTCCGCCGCCCGCGTTCAGGCCGAGCGCCCAGCCCTTGCTGCGCTCGGGGTAGAAGGCGTTGATGTTGGCCATGGACGAGGCGAAGTTCCCGCCGCCGACGCCCCCGAGCGCGGCGACGAGCATGAACGTGCCCAGCGATGTCCCCGGCTGCATCACGACGGCCGCGAGGACGGTCGGGATCAGCAGCAGGCCCGCCGAGAATATCGTCCAGTTGCGTCCGCCGAACTTGGCGGGCGCGAACGTGTAGGGGATCCGGATCAGGGCACCGACCACGGTCGGCGTGGACACCAGCAGGAACTTGTCCGCCGCGGACAGGCCGTACTGCGGTCCCATGAACAGCACCATGACCGACCACAGTGTCCAGATGGAGAACCCGAGGTGCTCAGCGAAGATCGAGAACCACAGGTTGCGTGTGGCGATCCGTTTCCCGCTGCTGTCCCAGAACGTCTGGTCCTCCGGGTCCCACTGGTCGATCCACCTTCCACCGATACGCTTCATGTCCGTCCTCATGTCCTGTTGGAGAGCCATTCGGCGATGCCGCAGACCGCGTCCCTACAGCTGCCGCACCCGGTCGTCGCCCTGGTGGCCGACGCCAGGCCTCGTACGTCGGTGGCGCCGGAGCGCCACGCTGTGATCAGTTGTGCCTTCGTCACGGAGTTGCAGCGGCACACCAGTGCGGTCGCGGGCAACTCGGCCGGGCTACCGGCGGGTGTCGCGGCCGTGGGCAGCGCTCGTCCTAAAAGGACCGCGAGGCGGTCGGACGGAACGGGTACCCTGCTGTCGTAGAGCTGGGTGATCGTGGCGGCCGCGTCCGGGGCGCCGATCATGATCGCCCCGGCGACCCGGTCCTCCCTGATCACCAGCTTGGTGTACCGGCCGCGCACGGGATCGTGCAGGCACAGCACTTCCGCCTCGGTCGAGTCGATGTCCACGTGCACGTCGCCGAGCGCGGCGAGGTCGACATCCCTGGCCTTGAGCCGCGTCACGACCGGTGTCCCCCGGTATCGCTTGGCGACGTTCGAGCCGGTCAGCAGGTCCGCGAGGACCTCGGCCTGTTCCCACGCCGACTGCACGAGCCCGGCCGTCGTTCCCGGGTGCTGCGCGCAGTCGCCGATCGCATGGATCCTCGGGTCGCTCGTGCGCAGGCAGTCGTCGACCAGGATGCCGCGGTCGACGTCCAGCCCTGCCGCGACGGCAAGGTCGGTCTCGGGTTTCACGCCCGCGGTCACCACGACCATGTCCGCGGGCACCAGTCCGTCGGCCAGGCGCAGCCCGTCACCGGGTGCGTAGCCGACGACCTTGGCGTTGATCCGGACCTCGACGCCCAATGTGGACAGTTGCTTGGCGAGCACCCGGCCGGCGGCCTCGTCGAGTTGGCGTTCCATCAGGTGGCCGACCGGGTGCACGACCGTCACCTGGCAGCCCCTGGCGACCAGGCCGCGTGCCGCCTCGATTCCCAGCAGCCCACCGCCGAGCACGGCCACCGGCGCGCCGGGCCGGGCCGCGTCGAGGATCCCGGCGCAGTCGTCGAGCGTCCGGAAGGTGTGCACACCAGGGGTTTGCAGGCTCAGGCCGTCCACAGGCGGAATCCACGCCCTGCTGCCAGTCGCCAGCACGAGCACGTCGTAGCCGATCGTGCTGCCGTCTGAGAGCGTGACTTTCCGCGCGCCCCGGTCGATCCCCGTGACACTCATGCCGAGCCGGACTTTCTCGCGCCATTCCTCGCTGTGCAGCGTGACGTTCTCCGGCTTCATGGTGCCCGCGACAACCCCGGACAGCAACACACGATTGTAGGCAATGTGCGTTTCCTCACCGAGGATTGTCAGTGCTATGTGTCCACCTTCTTTGTCACGCTTGAGTATTTCCTCGGCCAGTCGGGCACCGGCCATTCCGTACCCAGCGACAACGACCTGACGTGGGATCATTCCATGCCCCCATCGAGTAGCCGGACCGCGCAGACTTTGAACTCGGGCATCCGACTCGTCGGGTCGAGCGCCGGATTGGTCAACCGGTTCGCACTGTTCTCACCGGGAAAGTGAAAAGGGAGGAAGACGGTGTCCGGCCGCATCGACGCCACACATCGCACGCGGGCACGGACATCGCCGCGTCGCGACTCGACTCTGGCCATGTCACCGTCGGCGAGACCAGCCCGGCCCGCCGTGTCCGGGTGGATCTCCACATAGGACTCGGGGACGGCGTCGACGAGCTCGTCGATCCGCCGGGTCTGCGCACCGGACTGGTAGTGCGCGAGGACGCGGCCGGTGGTCGCGACAAGCGGGAACTGGTCGTCCGGTGGCTCGGCTGGTCCTTTGTGGTCGACAGCGACGAACCGGGCCCGGCCGTCCGGATGCCCGAACTTGTCGGTGAAAAGCCGTGGTGTGCCGGGATGTTGCCGGTTCGGCACCGGCCAGTGCAGTGCCTCGCCGTCACGCAGCCGCGCGTAGCTGATGCCGGAGTAGTCCGCGATCCCGCCTTCGGACGCCACGGCCAGCTCGTCGAACACCTCCTCGGCGATGGTGGGGAACATCTTCGCCGGTGTGCCGAGCCTGATCGCCAGTTCCTGCAGGACTTCCAGGTCCGACCGGACACCGGGCGGCGGCGCCAGCGCGGGCCTGCGGTGCAGGACACGGCCTTCGAGGTTGGTCAACGTGCCTTCCTCCTCGGCCCACTGCGTCACGGGCAGCACCACGTGGGCCAGCGCCGTGGTCTCGTTCGGCACGAAGTCCGCGACCACAAGCAGGTCAAGGGCTTTCAGGCGCTCGGTGACGTGCGTCGCGCGTGGCGCTGAGACGACCGGGTTGCTGCCGAAGACAAGCAGCCCCTGTGGCCCACCTGGGCGGCCCAGCGCGTCGAGCAGCTCATACGCCGACCGACCGGGCCCTGGTAAGGAACGTGGGTCCACGCCCCACACCGCCGCGACGTGCTCGCGCGCCGCCGGGTCGTCGATCTTGCGGTAGCCGGGGAGTTGGTCGGCTTTCTGGCCGTGTTCCCTGCCGCCCTGGCCGTTTCCCTGTCCGGTCAGGCAGCCGTAGCCGCTGCCGGGTGTGCCCGGCAGGCCCAGCGCCAGCGCCAAGTTGATCCAGGCGCTGACCATATCGGTCCCACTCGCGTGCTGTTCCGTTCCGCGTGCGGTGAGGATGTAGGCGTTCTTGGCCTCCGCGAGCATTCTGGCCACGGCGCGCTGGTCGGTCGCCGCGACCCCGGTGACACGCTCCACTCGCTCCGGCCACCATGCCGCCGCGATCCGCCAGGCGTCGGCAAAGCCGTGAGTTCGGTCGTCGATGTACTGGTGCTGCGTGTATCCCTCGCTGAACACCGCGTGCAGAATCCCGAGCGCGAGGGCCAGGTCGGTGCCGGGAGCGGGCCGCAGGTGCAGCGTCGCGCGCTCGGCAGTGGCTGTGCGGCGGGGATCCACCACGATCAGACCGGCTTTGACGTGCTGCATGAACGGCGGCATCGTCTCCGCCGGGTTGGCGCCGACCAGGAGGATGACGTCGGCGTCGTCGAGGTCGGTGACAGGAAAGGGCAACCCACGGTCCACCCCGAACGCCTTGTTGCCCGCGGCGGCGGCAGAGGACATGCAGAACCGGCCGTTGTAGTCGATCTGTGACGTCCGCAGCGCGACCCGCGCGAACTTCCCCAGCGCGTAGGCCTTCTCATTCGTGAGCCCACCGCCGCCGAAGACAGCCATGCCGTCACGCCCGTACTTGCGCTGGATGCGTCCAATGCGCTCAGTGATGAAGTCGAACGCCGTGTCCCAGCTCACTGGACGGCCGTGCAGCAGTGGCGTGGTCAGCCTGACAGGACTGCTGAGCAACGCTCCGGACGTCCAGCCCTTCTGGCACAACCCACCGCGGTTCGTGGGGAACTCGCGTGGCGTGACCTGGGCACCGTCCAGTGTCATCGCACACTGCAGCGCGCAGTACGGGCAATGCGTCTCGGCCATCACGGGCAAGACGCTAAGGAGCCGTTGTTACCTGCCAATGCGGGCATGTTTCGAGTATGCGACGTTGCCTGCTCAGCGGAACTTTTTCGACCGTGAGGGTGTCAGGTCGGCCCGTTACACGCACTTAGAGCAACTGGTCGACCGACTCGGCGACCCGCGTGAGACCCCGCAACGACTCGGCTGTGGACCGTGAGTGCAGAGCGTGCACGGCGAGCCGGAACAGCAACGCCTGCAGCATCGTCTGTGGCCACTCGGCCAGGTGGGACCAACGGCCGATGATGCCGTCGTCCGCGCCGCCCCACGCCAGCGAGTCGACGACGACCACGGCGGCCGCCCACTCCGGCGGCCGCCAGTACGGCCGGAAGTCAATGAGCCCGGGGTCGGCCTCGCCGACGAAGAGAACGTTGCCGAACAGGTCACCGTGGACGACCTGTTTGGTCAGAGTGGTGGGCTTGCGCTTGGCGCTGAGCGCGTCGAACAGCTCACCGCCCCGGTCGGCCTTCAGCGGCATGTCGAGCTCGCCACCGGCGACCCGGTCGGCGACCGCGAACACGTCCTGCCGCGCGTCGATGAACCGGGGACGCGGCAGAGTGCGCAACGCCTCGTGCAGCGTGAGCGAAACGGAGATGACCTCGTCGTGCCGTGGCTCGGCGTGTCCCTCGATGAACCGGTAGGCAGCCCAGCCGCCAACCACCCAACGGCCGTCGGTGCTGCGTAACGGCCGCCCGATCCGCAGGCCGGGCACGTGCAGTTCGCCCAGCGCCTTCGCGACCCATGCCGCTTCGGCGGGGCTGTTGGCCGGCTTGAAGGCGCCGTCCCCGCATCGCCACAACGGACCGGCGTCAATCAACTCCGGCTCCGCGTCCCTGGCGCCGAACGCGGCGCGGACGTGTGGTGGAGGCGGCTGCGGAGTACCCATCGGCAGGCACGCTACCGCGTCCGAGCCGGATTCCAGCGCCCCGCCACGCCACTTGTCTCTTACGGCACCGGTCAAGGACGAGGAATGGCGACCGCGTTGTACCACATGTCCGGTGTCGGCGGGACCGGCGGCGAGGTGAAGCTGAAGCGAGCATTGGCCAGGTACAGGCGTGAACCGAACTCGGCGACGGTCGCGGGCACGTCGAACCGCGAGTCGGTCACGCGCCGCACAACACGGCCCTCGGCCCCTCAGCGTTGAGCCGCAGGACGGCCACGGTGTTGCTCCGGTTCTGCACCGCGTACAACGTGCGGTCACGCAGCAGCATGCCGTCCCCGTCGACCAGCGAATCGCCGTGCAGCTCCACCCGCCGAGTCACGCCGTCGAAACCGACACGGAACAGTCCACCGGTGTTCGACTGCACGACGAGCAGGGCGCGGCCGTCGGGAGTCGGCGTGATTCCGTTGGCGTTGAAGCCGTCGCGGTACGCCATGTCGCCGGTGAGCGGGATGCGCTCGACGTGCCCGCCCCGCAGCTTGTAGAGCACCGGGTTGGTGGAGTCGGTGACCCACGCGACGCCATGGGCGAAGGTGATGTCGTTGACAAACGCCGGGCCGGTGACCAGCTGATACGTGGCGAGGTAGCCTTCACGTCAAGTAGATGAACATTGAGATAGTTGGGTGGCCGATGAGCGACGCGGTGGACGAAATCCTGATCCAGTGGCGGACCGAACGCCCGGACATCGACCCATGGCCAATGGGAATCGTCGGCAGGATCTCCCGCCTGGCCCGCGTGCTCGACCGCGAGCTCAAGGAGTTCTTCGCCGGACACGGCCTGGAACGCTGGGAGTTCGACGTGCTGGCCACACTTCGCAGGTCAGGACCGCCGTACGAGCTGACGGCAGGAGCGCTAATCCAGACCGCGATGGTGACCTCCGGAGCCATCACCAACCGAATCGACCGACTGACAGCCCGAGCCCTCGTCGAGCGCGTCCCCGACGAGCAGGACCGCCGATCGGTCCGAGTCCGCCTGACCGGCGAAGGCAGGACGCTGATCGACAACATCATCGAAGCCCACGTGGCAAACGAAGCCCGTCTCCTCGTCACACTGGAGCCAAACGACCGAAATCAGCTGACAAGTCTGCTGCGAAACCTGCTTACTTCGCTGGGCGACAAGGGACCACAAAAAGAACAGGTCTAATGAGCGCCCCTTTACTCAACAAGCTGGAATGATAACGGTGTTTCTGGTAACATGAACACATGGGCGAACAACTCATGGTCCCATTCCGGAAACGACGGCCAGTGCCGAACATGCCCGTGACCGAAATGACCAGGGACCAGCTCCGTGACTACCTGGTAGAACGCCACCAGCAACGCAACCGCGTCGACGGCGAAATCATCCAGGCCTACGCCCAACTCACCACTCTCACCTCACCCCGACGCCCAAAAACAGACCTCGCCGACGGTGTCGCCGAAGAACTCGCGCTGGACCTGAACCTCAGCCCGAACACCATCGCCAAACACCTCTGCGAAGCCCAGGAGCTCGTATCCCGCCTTTCCGCCACCGTGAACGCGATGGTGACCGGCGAGGTGGACGTCATGCGCGCCAAAGCCATGCGCGACTACACCACTTACCTCGACGACGACCAAGCATCCCGCGTCGAACAACGTGTCCTGGACGATGGCGTGCGGGAGAACCTGACCCAGTTCAAACACGCCCTGCGCCGGGAAGTCATCCACGTCGACCCAGAGGGCGAAGAAGAACGCCGCCAACTTGTCAAAGCCCGGCGGGACATCACCAAATGGCACAAGCCCGACGGCACCTCAACGCTGACCATCACTCTCCAGCCGCATGAAGCCGAACTCGCCTACTGCCAGCTGGATCTGCTCGCACGCCACTGCACCGCGCCTGGGCGAAACCGGGCACAGAAACGCGCCGACGTGTTCATGGACCTCATCAACGGCAAGACACCAGACCGACCTGCGGTCACCATGAACGTGCTCGCCCCGATGACCACGCTCATGGGCCTGAACCAGGCGCCCGGTGAGATCAGCGGCTACGGCCCGATCACCGCCGACTACGCCCGCGAACTCGCCAAGAACGCCACCTGGCGACGAATCATCACCGACCCCACCGGACAAGTGCTGGAAGTAAGCAGGCGGCGGTTCCCCTCACCAGCGTTGAAACGGCACATCCAGATACGGGACCGCGTCTGCCGCCAACCTGGATGCGCTGTCCCCGCTGAACGGTGCGAAACCGACCACGGCATTCCTCACGCTCACGGCGGACTCAGCAGTGCCGGGAATCTCTCGCTGCTGTGCAAACGCCACAACCTGATGCGGGTTCGCACCCGCTGGCAACTCCAGCACCTCACACCGGGTGTGCTCGTGTTCACCACGCCCACCGGGCATTCCGTTGTCACGCGGCCCGAGGCCTACGATATGCCGCCCTTCTAGGCCTTTTCGCTTCGGGATGTGCATGGTGAGTCACGCTCCACTCACCAATGGGCTACCCGCCGCTGCGCTGGGGTTTTAACGGATTACTTTGGTTACCTTAGCGCTGCTGGTTACGTTGGAGTTCGTCTTCCAGCCGGGACCCTGACAACCAGCGCTGGTTACCCTGTGTTGGTTACGTGCCAGCCAGTTCATCTCCCCAGCCTGGTTTTGCACATGAAAGGACCCCACGAGCTTTTCGTGGGGTCCTTTTGGCTTCTTTTCTTGTCAGTACGTCGGCAGGCTTGGGTCCACGTCCCTTGCCCAGCCGAGAACACCGCTGCCCACGTGTACGGCGTCGGCGAATCCTGCCTTGTGCAATGCCGCCAGTGCTTCTGCCGACCTTGCGCCCGACTTGCAGTGCAGCACTATCGGCTTGTCCTGTGGGAGTTCTGCCAGTGCTTCTCCGGACAGGATCTTGTCCTTCGGGATCAGCACGGCGCCCGGGATCGAGACGATCTCGTACTCGTGCTGTTCACGGACGTCGATCAGCGCGAAGTTGTCGCCCCTGTCGAACTTCTCCTTCAGTTCACGTGGCGTGATCGTCGATCCTGCCGCTGCTTTCTGCGCGTCGTCGGAGACCACTCCGCAGAATGCCTCGTAGTCGATCAGCTCGGTGATCTTCGGGCTTTCCGGGTCCTTGCGGATCTTGATCGTCCGGTAGCTCATCTCCAGTGCGTCGTAGACCATCAGCCTGCCGAGCAGGGGCTCTCCTATGCCCGTCAGCAGTTTGATCGCCTCGGTCACCATGACTGAGCCGATCGACGCGCAGAGCACGCCGAGCACGCCACCTTCCGCGCAGGACGGGACCATGCCCGGTGGCGGCGGTTCCGGGTAGAGGTCCCGGTAGTTGAGGCCCTGGCCGTTCGGCGCGTCCTCCCAGAACACGCTGACCTGGCCTTCGAACCGGAAGATCGACCCCCACACGTACGGCTTGCCCAGCAGCACCGCGGCGTCGTTCACCAGGTACCGGGTGGCGAAGTTGTCCGTACCGTCCAGGATCAGGTCGTAGTCCCGGAAGATCTCGAGGGCGTTCTCCGAGTTCAGGTGCGCCTCGTGCAGGTTCACCTTGACGAACGGGTTGATCTCCGCGATCGACTCGCGGGCCGAGACCGCCTTCGGCTTGCCGACGTCCGACACTCCGTGGATCACCTGGCGCTGCAGGTTCGACTCGTCCACGATGTCGAAGTCCACGACGCCGAGCGTGCCCACGCCCGCGGCCGCCAGGTACAACAGCGCCGGGCTGCCGAGGCCGCCCGCGCCGACGACGAGCACGCGCGCGTTCTTCAGCCGCTTCTGACCGTCGACTCCAACATCTGGGATGATCAGGTGCCTGCTGTAGCGGGCCACCTCGTCCTTGGTCAGCTCCGCAGCGGGCTCCACCAGCGGCGGTAGCGAACTACCTGGCATCGACTCCTCCTAAGCGTCCGCCACAATCCAACACCGCCACGGGCCGGTTGCTTCCGCGGTGCCCACATAGCGGGATCAGGAGCCGGGTGGCTTCCCCTGCGGATTGGGGTACGGGTTGGTCTTACAGACCTTCCCGTCCGCCTTGACCGGGTCCTTGGTGCCCTGGACGGCATCGTTGAGCTGGGCGACGTAGTTGTTGTTCACGCCGAACGACTGCTGCATCATCACCGGCGCGAGCGCGTCGTTCTGCTGGCAGCCCTCGTGGCCGCGGCCGAAGGCGTGACCAACCTCATGGTTGATCGCGTAGACGCGGTAGGTCCCGATGTCACCGTTGAACGCCAACGCGCCGCGCACCCAGCGAGCGAGGTTGATGACCACGCGACCGTCACGCGACAACCGGCAGGACGACTCATACGGGATAGACCGGCCGCACAGCTTGTGCGTCGTTTCCGGCGTGGCCAGCGTGATGCGAACTAGCGGCTTGTCAGTCACGCGCTGCACGGCGATGCGTGGATCGCTGGTCCAGCCGCGTGGGTCCGCGAGCGTCGTGTCGACCAGGCCCGCGAAGGCGTCGTCACCGCCGCCCACGTCCGTGGCGTTGATGCCGTTCTCGATCTCGATCGTGTACGTGTACGTCTTCTGCGTGCCTTGGCCGACCTTGGGGCCGTTGCCTGGGACCACCCGGTACGTCTCCGGACCGGTCTGGGTGAAGTCGCGGCCGGGCGGCAGGTCCGCTGTCGGGATCTTGGCGTCGATCGGGGTCACCGGCTTCTCGGTGGCGTCCGGCGTGTCCGTGGGCACCTCGTTGCCGCCGATGGCGGCCGCCGTGTTGCCCACCGCCTGCGCCTGGCTCGGCGACCCGGCCTTCGTGGTGTCCCACACGACGAGCGCGGTGATCACCAGCAGGATCGGGATCGCGTACAGCCGCCAGCCGTACACCGCCAGGATGCCGCGCTTGGGCACCGCCTTGATCCGCCGGTACGACTCCTCGGCGTTGTCGGCGTCCGGGTTCCACGCCGCGGCCAGCGGCTCACCGGCCGACCGGCGCGTGCCACGCTTGTAGCGGTCGTCACCCGTACGGCGTCCGCTGGATCCTCTCGAGGCCGTGCGTGGTGCTCCGGAGCGTGACTTTTTCGGGGGCGAGACGTCTCCTCCTTGGGTCATCCGGCTCACGCCTACAGAGTGCCACATCACTCTTTGATTACGATGACGCGACTGGCCGGACTACCAAGATCCGTCCCGCTCGGCCTCCCACAGTCCCAACGCGGCCCGCGCCACCGTCTCTGGCCGCTCCATTTGCGCGACATGCCCCGTCCTCGGCAGCACCAGCAGCCGCCCGCGGGGCAGCAGCTGCGCTGTTCGCGGGGCCTTACGGACAGTCACCAGCTTGTCCTCGGTACCCCAGATCACCAGCGTCGGCGCGGAGATCCGCGGCATCAGCCGCCACAGCGACTGCGACGGCGGCACCAGCCAGGCACGGAACAAGCCGAGCGTCAGGCTCATCAGCGCCTGCGCCGCCCATGAGATCTTCGACCGTTCGACGAACTCGTTCGCGGTCTCGTGCATCCGGTGCGGCGGGACCGTCGACGGGTCCGCGAAACACAGGTTCACCAGTTGTTGCGCGCGCTGCATAGGCGTCAGCTGGGCGAGCTGGCGTCTGAACCGCGCGCCGACGATCGGCATCATCGCGAACGGGATCCGCCGGTCCGACATCCTGCTCGGGAACGGCCGCAGGTCCGGCACCGCGGGCGAGACCAGCGTCAGCGTCTTCACCAGGTCCGGGTGGCGGGCCGCGAGGATCAGCACCACCGCACCGCCCAGCGAGTTGCCGAACAGGTGCACCGGACCGTGACCAAGGCCACGCAGGAACGCCGCCAGTGTCTCGGCCTGCTCGGCCAGGTCGAAGCTGTACCCGGTGGGCGGCTCGGTCCGGCCCGCTCCCGGCATGTCGACGGCGATGCCCTGCGCGTGCAGCGACAGCTGCCCGGCCAGGTCCGTCCAGTTCATCGACGATCCGCCGAGCCCGTGCACGTACACCGCTGTCTCGTCGGCCGGGCCCGGTGTCCTGCGCAAATGCAGCCGGACGCCGCCCGCTTCGACGTGCTCGCCCGGCCAGGGCGGCTGGGTGGTGTCCAGTGGCGGGCGCGGCGCGTCCGACAACGGAACTCTGGTCAACGGGGCCCGCTCACTGACGACACTCATCCGTCCAGTGTGCATGCGCGCCGTGACTTGCCTGTTGGCTCGAATGCCGAGACGGGGGTCCAGCGGACATACCGGCGAGTAAGGTTGAGGAGAAGCGAGGAGGCCGTATGTCGGAAACCGTGCAGCAGGGCACCAAGAGCGCCAGGCTGCCCAGGACTGCCCGGCGCGCGCAACTGCTCGCCGCGGCCCAGGACGTGTTCGCCGCCAACGGCTACCACGCAGCCGCGATGGACGAGATCGCCGAGCGGGCCGGTGTCAGCAAACCAGTGCTCTACCAGCACTTCCCCGGCAAGCTCGAGCTGTACATGGCGCTGCTGCAGACCCACGCCGACGACTTGATCGCGGGCGTGACGGGTGCGTTGCACTCGACAACGGACAACAAGCTGCGTGTGCAGGCAGCCGTCGGCGCGTACTTCGATTTCGTGGACAACGAGGGCGAGGCGTTCCGCCTGGTGTTCCAGTCGGACATCCGCGGCGAACCGGTCGTGCACGAGACGATCGAACGCGCGACGAAGGCGTGTGTGGACGCGATCACCGCGACCATCACCGCGGACGCGGGCCTGGACGAGGAGCGGGCGCGCCTGCTCGCCGTCGGCCTGGTCGGCGCCAGCACGATCGCGGCCCAGTCGTGGCTGGCCAGCAACCGGCCGATCGACAAACACGAGGCCGTGAAGCTGATCTCGACGCTGGCGTGGCGCGGTATCGGCGGCGGCTACCCGCTGCACCCGCACTAGGCATCACACCTAGCGCGACCAGGGGTACTCCTTGCCCAGCCGTCGTTGGCGCAGGATCGCGGCCGGAATCCCCAGTGCGAGGGCGACGACCAGAGCTCTGAGCGTGTACTCCCGCGCGAACAGGCCGACCAGGAAGAAGGCTGTCGCGACGAGCAGTGCGACCTCCAGGTTCCGGTTGCCCGGCCGCGGCGGGTGTGTCCAGCGCAGGCCGTTCTCGATCGACCACAGCTGCGGCAGGCCGAGCCTGCGCTGACGCATCGCCGCGCCCGTGTAGACGATGGCGAACGCGACCGCGAGGAGCAGGCCCAGCTTCGACGGCACGAGGTCCGCCCACCTGATCGAGCCATCGGTGAGCATGAACGGTGGAAACGCCAGTCCGCCGACGATCAGCGAGCTTTCCATCAGGCCCGGATGCTTTGCCGCCCGCTGCGCGACGACCCGCGGCGGCGGCATGATCGGCGCGGGCATGATCGGCGCGGGCATCAGCGGCGGCGACTCGCGCACCGGCGTCGTCGGTGGGGGCAGGTCGGGCACAGGCAGCTTGGCGGTACGCGGGTAGTTCGGCTTGCGAGGCGCCTCGCGCAACGGTCGGGTCGGGTCCATCGGCACAACCGCGCCGGGATCGGCGCTGTGGTCCACGAACGGCACCAGCCGTTCCCGCACCTCGATCGCGCTCACCGGGCGGTGCTCGGGTTGTTTGGCCAACAGCTGATCGACGAGCGCGGTCAGGTCCACCGGTAAGTCCGGACGCCGTTGTGAGAGCGGTACCGGTTCGGCCGAATAGTGCTGGTGCATCAACGCCAACGGCGTGCCGCCCTCGAACACCGGGTTGCCCGCGGCGAGTTCGTAAAGGACACAGCCCAACGAGTACAGGTCGCTGCCTGGACTGGCGACGCCGTGCATCGCCTGCTCCGGCGCCATGTACGCGGGCGTCCCCACCGACTCCGACGTACGCGTGAGCCGGGTGATCTCGCTGGTGCCGTCCCCGCCGCGGAGCGCCGCGATCCCGAAGTCCAGCACCTTCACCTCACCGGCGTCGGTGATCATCACGTTGCGGGGCTTCAGGTCCCGGTGGATCAGCCCGGCGGCGTGCGCAGCGGCCAGCACCGACGCGATCTGTGTGCCGACCGCGGCGATCCAGCCTGCCGACACCGGCTCGTTCTCGGCCTGGAAGTCCGCCAGGTCGGCGCCTTCGACCAGCTGCATCACCAGGTACAGGTCGGTTCCGTCGGCCCCGGTGTCGTGCACGACGGGCACGCCGTGGTGGTTCATCCGCGCCGTCAGCTGTGCTTCCCGTTTGAACCGGGTGATCAGCACGTTCACGTCGTCCGAAGCGGAGGCCGGGCGCAGCAGTTTCACCGCGACCTTGCGGTCGAGCCGGGTGTCCACCGCCTCCCAGACCTCGCCCATCCCGCCGCTGCCCAGCGGCCTGCTCAACCGGTACCGGTCGCCGATCATTCTGTTCATCTCGGCGTGATCACGCCTTCCGCCATCCCGTCGGTCATGCCCTGGATCACCGAGTGGGCGAGTTCCCGCACATCGTCCACCGCGTCGGCGAACGCCCCGACGCGACGGTACACGTCGGCGTAGCGTTGTTGTTCCGCCAACGGCATTCGGGGAATCTGGCAGCGCTTGACGTCCAGTCTGCTCCCGGTCGACAGGTGGCTCACGGCCTGGCGGGCGTTGGCCGAACTGCCGAGGAACCCGGCGAGGAACCACGGGTCGAGCACCTTCGGGTTGGGCCGCAACAGGCACAGTCCGCGGCCGAGGACGACCGGCTCGGCCATCACCCTGACGGTGAACTGCCGTCCCGTCGCGGGGATCACCACGTCTCCCGGCTGCGCGGTCACGTATCCCCCGTCCGCCCGCCCGGACGGTCTGCCGCCGGTGAGCAGGTCTTCCGTCCGCAGCAACGGGACCGGACCGTCGCTCTGGTCAGGCACGTTGGCCTGCAACAGGTTCACCGCTCCGCTCGCGATCAGTTCGCCGACGGTGGACATGGCCCGGTGTTCCGCGGGCCCCCAGTGCGTCGGCAGCAGACCCGGCGCCAGCTGTTCGAGCCGCGCCACGAGCTCGTTCCGCTTGGCCCCCAGCCGTTCGGGGGTGTTGAGTGCGGAGTGGACGGGGAGATTGCGGACTGGCGTGAGATCCACTTCCGCGCGCAGCAGGTCGAGCACCGGGACGGCGCGGACGACGCCGGGCTGTTCGCTGACCGTGGCCTTGTCGAACTGCCGCCACGCGGTGACCACGATCTCCGCCAGCCGCCGCCGGTCCACGCCTTCCGCGTCGACGACCAGCACGCTCTCAGCCACGGGGGCGGGCGCGCCGCGGAGTACCCACAGGTGCGCGGGTACGGCGGAGGCGATGGGCGGCAAGGAGATCACCGCCCTGAGCACGCCGCTGCGAACCAGCTCGGCCCGGATCCGGCGGCCGGACCTGCGGGACGCGACGGACGGCGGCATGGTCATCACCGCGACACCGCCGGGTTTGAGGTGCGCGACGACGTGCTGTGCCCAGGCGAGTTCGGACTCCATCCGCGGCGGGATCCCGTACTGCCAGCGTGGATCCTGGATCAGTTCGTCGTGGCCCCAGTGTCGTTCGTTGAACGGCGGGTCGCACACGACGGCGTCGGCGACCTGGCCGCGGTGCGCGTCGGCCAGCAGCGAATCGCCGATCCGCAGGTTGGCGTCGGCGCCGCGCAGTGCCAGCCTGGCCGCGCCGATGGCGGCCATGTCCTTGTCGATCTCCTGACCGAGCAGCCGGACCCGGCCGGGTACCTCGGCGAGCACCGATCCGGCGCCACACGCGGGATCCAGCACGACGCCGGAGCGCACGCCGGTCAGCGCGACCATCAGCGAGGCGATCTCCGGTGGCGTGCCGGACACCCAGCGGGCGTTGTCGCGCAGAAACCGTTGCCACAGGCCCTCATACGTCTCGCTCCCGCCGTGCGTCCCGGCCAGTTCGGCGACCTCGGTCAGCAGTTGCGGAGCCAGCCCACCCGGTTCGCCGCGGACCAGGTACGCCCCGATCCGGCCGAGGACGTCGGCGGGTTCCCGCGCGCCGCGATAGGCCTCGACCACGCGCCACAACCGCTCCCAGTGCGCGCCCGGCTGTAGCTTCCCTTGTTCGGCAAGCCACTTCTCGACGTGGGCGAGCACGAAACGGGGGTTGGACGACGTGCCTTCCAGCGGTGTGGGGAAGTCCTCGTACCGGCGTCGCCAGTTGCTGACGGCCGCCCTGCCGACCCCGGCAAGCCGCGCGATGTCGGACGCGGACACGGTCGGTTCGTTCACGAGGCTCTCCCGAGGGTTCACATTCGACGCCCAACATACCGCAGCCGCCCTCATGCTTGTTGACAGCGCTCACAGCCAGTCGCTTAGATCTGAATAGTCACACCTCGGCCCACAGGGGGAAGATCCATGAGCTACGCCTACAACGACCGCCGCAACGGCTACGGCAACGCGGCGATGGTGCTGGGCCTCCTCGCCGGAGTCCTGTCGCTGATCCCGGTGATGTTCTACGTCGCCTTACCGGTCGCCGCGCTCTCGGTGGCCTGCGGGCTGATCGGCAGATCCCGCGTGAAGAGAGGCAGTGCCAGCAACAACGGCGCCGCGATCACCGGTGTCGCGATCGGCGTGCTGGCGGTGGCACTCACGTTCTGGACCTCCGCGCGGACCACGGAGAAGAACAGTGCGGCTCAGCAGGCCCGGCGCGATCTGGAGCAAGCCGGGAAGGAGCTGGCGCAGGCCGGGCGGGAGCTGGACAAATCCCTTGAGGAACTGGGCAGGGCGGGCGAGGGCCTGAGCAGCGTGTTGAACACGCCGTCGTCCTTGCCCGCGCCTCCGATCACGTCCCAGACCACATCCTCGTCCACGCCTCCACCACCGGCGGCGCCGTCCGGCGGAAAGAAGAAGATCGCGGAGTTCTCCGGCAACGGCTCCAAACAGACCGAAAAGTTCGCGGTGGGCTCGTCGTGGGAAGTCGCCTGGAGCTACGACTGCGCGGGCATCGACGTCGGCACGGTTTCGTACGACACGTTCGAAATGATCGCGAGAACGGTGGGCAAGGAGTACGAGTACGCGGGTCGGCGAGCCACCCATACCGGTCAGAAGGGCTCGGACGTCCAGAGTTTCCACAAGACGGGCGAGTTCTTCCTCGACGTCAACACGAGGTGCAAGTGGACAGTCGTGGTCAGCGGTTGACCAGGAACGACGCCTTCCAGAACTTCATGCCCGGCGCGCCGACCAGTCCGGCCTCGTCGAGGAACTTCATGATCCGCTCACCCGACCAGTGCAGCGTCTCCCGGAAGTACGGGTTGTTCCGCGCGACCTTGGCGGCGTGCCTCGGGTCGAGGCCGACGGCCTTGTACACGCGCGGGTTGATCAGGCTGCTGGTGATGCCGTAGGAGACAGCCGCGATCAGCAGCTGCTGGTAGGGCAGCTCCCACTTGCGCAGCTCCTTCATGCCGCGCACGACCTCCTGGCGCGCGAACGTGACGTGCCGCGCCTCCTCCAGGACGTGGATCCGGTTGACCATCCGGACCAGCGGCTGCACGTTGGGGTCCGCCATGCTTTCGCGCTGGAGGCGGTCGAGGATCTCCTCGGCCACCAGGATCGAGCCGTACAGCGCGGGGCCGTAGCCGATCACCGGCAGGAGTTTGCCCAGTTTCTTCAGGATCGCGGGCGGACCGTACGCGGGCGCGCCGACTCGCTCGACGAACCGGGCGAACATGGTCGAGTGACGACACTCGTCGGCGATCTCGGTCAGCGCGTACTGGGCGTGCCGGGTGGTCGGGTCGATCCGGTAGACGTCCTTGAGCAGCATCTGCATCAGCAGCACCTCGAACCAGATGCCGTTGCTGGCGACGCTGGCGACCTCGTGCTTGCTCAGCTCGATCCGCTGCTCGGGCGTGAGCTGGTCCCACAGCTCGGTGCCGTAGAGGGAGACGCGGTGGTCCGGCACGTAGTACATGCCGTCCTTGAGCGGGGCGTTCCAGTCGATGTCGACTTCGGGATCGTAGAACTTGTCGGCCGACGAGTTCAGCAGCCGCTCCGCGGTCTTCTCGCGGTCGGAACCCTCAGCAACTCGCAACGCGCGGCTCATCCGGAACACCCCTTTAGTGTTACCTGAAGTAACAGTTACTTCTGGTAGCATGCAGCCGCATGGGCGAAGGTGTCAAGAGAGAGGGCGACGCTCGGCGAGAGCGCTGGCGCGAACACCGCGCCACCCGCCGTGCGGAGTTCGTGGAAGCGGCACTCAAAGCACTCGACGAACACGGCCCCGACCTCGCCATGGAGCACGTGGCGGTTGCGGCGGGCGTGACCAAACCGGTGTTGTACCGGCACTTCACCGACAAGGCCGATCTGTTCGTCGCGCTGGGCCAGCGCGGCACGGAGATCCTGTTCGAGCGGCTGATCCCGGCGATCAACCGCGAGGAGGCCCCGGTCCCCCGGATCCGCAAGAGCCTCGACGCCTTCTTCAGCGTGATCGAGGACCACCCGAACCTCTACCGCATGCTGGCCCGCAAGTCCTTCGGCGGGCGCCCGGTCGACTCGGACCCGGTCAGGGAAGACAAGGAGATGATCGCGGCGGCGCTGGCCAGCCTGCTCGGCGACTACATGCGCGCGCTCGGCCTCGACTCGGGGGCCGCAGAGCCTTGGGCGTACTCGATCGTCGGCATGGTGCAGACGACCGGCGAGTGGTGGCTGGACCGCCGGTCGATGACGCGCGACGCGCTCGTGGAGTACCTGACCACGATCATCTGGTCGGCGATCGACGGCTTCCTGCGCCAGCACGACATCCAGATCGATCCGGACAAGCCGATCGAGATCAACAAAGTGGTCCAGCTGAGGAGAGCCCGATGAGCGACGAGCACGACGAAGAGGGCTACACCGGCCCGGCGACGCTACTGGTCGGCGACAAGGAGCTGACGGTCGAGATACAGCTGCGCGGCCACTTCCAGCCGATCGACGGCTTCTACCGCTGGTACGGCCGGATCACCGAGAACGCCGAACTGTCCGAGCTCGCGGGCGGCAAGAAGCTCAAGGCGACCGTGCGCACGCCCGAGGGCGAGGCCGTCGCCGAACTGTCCGATCCGGACCCGTGGAACCGCTACCGGGTGATGGGCACCAGCAGGCCGCCGTTCACGACCGACCTCGTGAGTGGTTAGTCCGGTTAGAACCGCGCGGCCGAACCACTCACGACAAACGCAACCAGTCCAGCTGAGAAAGAGTGTCGTGAGTGGTTCGGCCGGTTCTAACCGGACTAACCACTCACGACAGGTGGCCTCAGGTCTTGACCGAGAAGCCGACCTTCCGGGTGTCCGCGGTGCCGATCTCCACGTACGCGACCCGACCAGCCGGGATGATGTAACGGCGGCCCTTGTCGTCCACGAGGGTCAGCTGACCCGCCGGGTTCTTCAGCGCGTCGGCCACCAGCGCCTCAACCTCGTCGGGCGACAGGTTGCTCGTGAGGAGCAGCTCCCTGGGGCTGTCCACCACGCCGATCTTGACCTCCACGCTGACCTCCACCTTGTCCCCACTCTTGGTAATGACGCAAGGTTATCCGAGTCCGAGCGCTGTCATCCGCTTGCCGTGCGCCTGCTGCAGCCGACGGAACAGCGCGGCGATCCCGGCGAGGTCGCCGGAGCCGGTCACGATCAGCTCGGTCAGCCCGTCCCGCTCGGCCACGATGTACTGGGCCTGCGTCAATCCTTCGCCGAGCAGCCTGCGGCCCCACAGCGTCAGCCGGTCGCGCACCCGCCGGTCCGCCTCGCAGGCCGCGCGGACTTCGCGCTCAGCGAACGTCGAGTGGCCCGTGTCGGCCAGCACGGCGAGCACCAGCTCCTTGGTCGACTCGTCCAGCCAGTTCGCCAGCTGGCTGTAGAGGTCCGCCGCGAGGCCGTCGAACACGTACGCCTTCACGAGCGACTCGAGCCAGCTGCGCGGCGGCGTCGAGGCGTGGAAGTTCTCGAAGTGCTGGATGAACGGTTCCATCGCCTCGGTCGGCTGGACGCCGTGCCGTGTGAGGTACTGCTCGATCCTGCTGTAGTGCCCGATCTCGGCGGCCGCCATCACCGCGAGCGCCGCGCGTCCGGCCAGCGTCGGGGCGCTTCGCGCGTCCTCCGACAGCCGGTCGAACGCGGAAAGTTCGCCGTAGGCCAGCACCCCCAGTAGATCAACAACTCCGTCCTGCAGCCGTGCGGAGTCCACCACAGAATCAGCCTCGCTCATGGCGGTG
Source organism: Kibdelosporangium sp. MJ126-NF4 (assembly GCF_000826545.1). The sequence continues at coordinate 285,673 of NZ_CDME01000011.1, forward strand.
AGCGTAACGGCAGGACTGCCCAGGTAGACTCGGTGTGACGCCCGGCGTATCCCAACGCCGTGAGGCGACGTTCAAGACAGTGACGGCCAAGGCCCGTCACACGGAGGGTGTGTGCACGCCACGCTGGCCCTCCCGCGCCGACGCCACCCAGCGCCCGGCAGCGGTCGAGCGGCCCAACCAGGGCAGTGCGCACTGGTAAAGAGAGGCGATCACCCTGAGCTCAATCCACAACGAGGAACTGGATCCGCTGGCACTGGAACACAGCGAAGCCGGCGTTCCCGACACTGACACGTCCCACCCACTGCTGGCGGACGCCCCGGTAAGCGGCGACTCCCCCACGTTCGCCGAGTTCGGCGTGCGCGAGGAGATCGTCAAGGCACTGACGGCCGCCGGCATCGAACGCACGTTCGCCATCCAGGAGCTGACGCTCCCGCTGGCGATGTCCGGTGAGGACATCATCGGCCAGGCCAGGACCGGTATGGGCAAGACCCTCGGCTTCGGCGTCCCGGTCCTGCACCGGCTGGACACCCCTGGTGACGGCACCCCGCAGGCGCTCGTCGTCGTGCCGACCCGCGAGCTGTGCCTCCAGGTCACGCACGACCTCACCGACGCCAGCAAGCACTTGGGCGTGCGCATGCTGGCCATCTACGGCGGCCGTCCGTACGAGCAGCAGATCTCCGCGCTGCGCAGGGGCGTCGACGTGGTCGTCGGCACCCCCGGCCGCCTGCTCGACCTGGCCGAACAGCGTCACCTGGTGCTCGGCAAGGTCCGCTCGTTGGTGCTGGACGAGGCGGACGAGATGCTCGACCTCGGGTTCCTGCCCGACATCGAGCGGATCCTCGGCATGGTCCCGGACGAGCGGCAGACGATGCTGTTCTCGGCGACGATGCCCGGCCCGATCATCACGCTGGCCCGCACGTTCCTGCACCAGCCGACGCACATCCGCGCCGAGGAGAACGACCAGGGTGCGATCCACGAGCGCACCCGGCAGTTCGTCTACCGCGCGCACTCGCTGGACAAGGAGGAGATCGTCGCGCGCGCCCTGCAGTCCGCCGACCGCGGCCTGACGATGGTCTTCGCGCGGACCAAGCGGACCGCCCAGAAAGTCGCCGACGACCTGGCCGAGCGCGGGTTCGCCGCCGCGGCCGTGCACGGTGACCTCGGCCAGGGCGCGCGGGAGAAGGCGCTGCGCGCGTTCCGCTCCGGCAAGGTCGACGTGCTGGTCGCGACCGATGTGGCCGCTCGCGGCATCGACATCGACGACGTCACGCACGTGATCAACTTCCAGTGCCCGGAGGACGAGAAGACCTACGTCCACCGGATCGGCCGCACCGGCCGCGCCGGGCGCACCGGCGTCGCGATCACCCTCGTCGACTGGGACGAGGAGTACCGCTGGAAGACCATCAACGACGCGCTCAAGCTCGACATGCCCGGTCCGGTGGAGACGTACTCCACCTCCGAGCACCTGTTCGCCGACCTCGGCATCCCCGAGGACGCGACGGGCAGGCTGCCCGAGGGCATGCAGACCCGCGCGGGTCTGGACGCCGAGCACGAGGAAGACCTCTCCGGCGGCAAGAAGAAACGCCGTCGTGGTGGTAGCGGTAGCGGTAGCGGTGGTGGTGGCACGCGGACGCGTTCGGCCGCGCCGCGGGCCAAGGAGGCACCGACGAGTGACAGCGGTGAGGAGCGGCCGCCGAGGCAGCGCCAGCGCAGGCGTCGCCGGGCGGGCGAGGACGTCCCCGCCACTGAGACACCGGCCACACCGGACACGAGCGAGCACAAGAAGGACGCCGACCAGCCACGACGCCAGCGCACGCGCCGCCGCAGCGGTGTCGAGGTGGCCCGTGACGCAGGCGAAACCTCATGAGTACCGTGAAGTGAAAGCTTCGCGAGCTTGACGAGGAGGACGACGTGCCGGAGACCGCCGAGCACGGGACAGCTGTCGGCGGCGAGGACGTGTTGGACGGGCCGATCCCCGACCAGCCCCCGCGTCCGCCGCGCACGTCGTTCCACCGGCGCAGGGACTTCGTCGCGGTCATCGTCATCGTCGTCGCGGTGGTCGCCGGATGGGCCCTGATCGGCGCGTCCAGCGACTTCGCCGCGACAACGTCGGAGACCGCGCCGGACGACCTCCCGGTCCCCGAGTCGCCCAGCACGCTTCCGCCGTCCTTCGGCGAGGCGTGGCGGGCGCCCAGCGGGGCCACACAGCTGCCCGTCGCCGTCGGCCCGACCGTGGTCACCGGCGACGGCAACGAAGTCGTCGGGCGCAATCCGTACACCGGCAAGCAGCGCTGGCGCTACGCCCGTGACATTCCACTGTGCACAATCGGTGTCGCGTGGAACGAAGTGATCTCGATGTACCGCAGGACTTCCACGTCACTGCCGTCGAAGGACCCGAACAGCGGCGGCACCTGCAGCGAGGTGACCTCGCTGAAACCGGAGACCGGCGAGCGCGCGCACCAGCGCAACGGTGACGCCGAACTGGACACCCAGCTGCTGTTCGACGGCACGCTGGCCACCGTGACCGGCAAACGCCTGATCAACAGCTGGCGCAGCGACCTGGTGCAGACCATGGAGTACGGCCAGGTCCCGGACATGCAGAACCCGGACAAGCAGCCGCGCGTCGGGTGCACGTACGGCTCGGTGGCCGTGACGCAGGGCCGGATCGGCGTGATCGAGCGGTGTCCGGCCAAGAGCGACCCGAGCGTGACAGGTGACGACCGGCTCACGGTGTACAAACCGACCGGCAAGGACAACGAGAGCGACACGCCCGAGGTCAACTTCAGCCTCACCGTCGGCGGCGAACGCGCCCAGGTGATCGCGCTGAACGAGACCTACACCGCGATCGCGCTGCCGAACCCGAGCCGGATCGTCGTGTACGACAGCGGCGGCAACAAGGTCCAGGAGTACCCGGTGTCCATACCGGACACGGACATGGCACGAGACCCGGCGCGCGGCGTGGCCCCGGTCACCCGGGGCCACGACGTGGTGTTCTGGTTCACCGGCAGCAAGACCATCGCACTGTCCCTGGCGGACTTTCGTCCACTGTGGACAACGGAGGGCACACTCGGCTCCGGTGTGGTGTTCGCCGGTTACCTGCTGCTCCCGGTGAAGGACGGGTACCTGGTGGTCGACCAGCTGAGCGGCACGCGTGTCACGCAGACACCGGTGAACCGCGACGGGTACAACGGGCCAGTGCAGATGTCCGCACTGGGCCCGATGGTGTTGGAACAGCGCGGCCCGACCCTGGTCGCGCTGCGATGACCGGCTCCCAGATCGACCGGCACGGCGCGGACCACGTCGACCTGCCCGGCAGGGACGGCCACCTGGCCGCGCTGCGCCGTAAGGTGCCCGGCGCGCCCATCGTGCTGATGGTGCCGGGCTACACCGGGTCCAAAGAGGACTTCGTACCGCTGATCGACCCGATCGCGGCGGCGGGCGTCGAACCGATCGCGATCGACCTGCCGGGACAGTACGAGTCCCCCGGGCCGCGGGAACTGGACGCGTACCTGCCCGCCTCGCTCGGCGGGCTGGTGGCCGAACTCGTCGGGAAACTGGCGGCCGAGGGACGGCCGATCCTGCTGATGGGCCACTCCTACGGCGGGCTGGTGGCCCGCGCGGCCGTGCTCAGCGGGGCTCCGGTGCGCGGGTTGACGCTGCTCAGCAGCGGCCCGAGTGAACTGCCGGTGGGGCCACGGCGCAAGATGCTCGATCTGGCCGAGCCCGTGCTGCGTGAGCAGGGCATCGAGGTGCTGGCGAACTTCCGGCTGGCGATGTACCAGAACGATCCGCTGTGGCGGAAGCTGCCCGCCGAGCTGCGGGACTTCCTGGACGCGCGGTTCCGGCGGTCCAGCGCCGAATGCCTGCTGGGCATGGCGGTGGGGTTGCGGACCGAGCCGGACCTCGCGGACAGCCTGGCCCGTCAACTGGAAACCACCGGCACGCCCTGCCTCGTGGCGTGCGGGGCCGACGACGACGCCTGGCCCGTCCCGGCCCAGCGCGACATGGCCGAGCGGCTGGACGCCGACTTCGCCGTGATCCCCGGCGCCCGGCACTCACCGGTGATGGAGAACCCCGAGGCGCTGCTGGGTGTCCTCACGGCCACCTGGCGGATGTGGCTGGCCTGAGGCCAAGTGCGGCGAGGGTGGTGTCGAGCATCGCCCACTGTGTGTCCGGCGGGTAGGCGGCCGGATCGGTCGACCCGAGGGCCGCGGTCCCCTCCACCATCGCGATCAGCGCGTACGCCGCCGTGCGCACCTGGTCGGCCGACCAGTCGGGCCGGACCGCCGCCACGAGCCTGCCGATCCGTTCCCGCCAGGCCCGGTTGTTGGCCCGGTGCAGGCCAATCAGCTCGTCATCACCGACGGCGGCGGCCAGAAACCCCACCCACACAACGCTTTCCGCCGACGTCCGGGCGTCGAGCGCCATACCCTGCGCGAGCACAGCCCGCAGAGCGGCCTGCGCGTCCGGCGCGTCGGCTTCGAGGTTCTCGGCGCGTTCCCTCGTCCGCTCGTGCAGGAGCTGACGAGCGTGCAGCAGCAACGCGCGGCGGTGGGGGAACCGGTGCATCACCAGTCCGGTCGTGCACCCGGCGGCCGCGGCGACCGCCCGGATCGTGAGCCGTTCGATTCCCTGCTCGGCCAACACATCCCACACGGCACGGGACAGCTGCGCCTGCTGCGCGGGCATGTCGGCGGTTCGTGACACGGATCGCACACCCTCTCACTCGTAACGCCTGTTACCGTAACAGATGTTACGAAGCGAGGAGCGTGCCATGCTGGACTCTCACCGGTGGACGATCGAGGCACGGCCTTGGGACGACCCGGCCGGTTCGGAGCTGCGGCGGCTGCAGCGCGTCGAACTCGACGCCCGCTACGGCACCGACGACCACGAACCAGGCCCCTTGCCCTCCGCGGCGGACGTCGACGTGTTCCTCGTGGCAGTCGACAGCGGCACCGCGGAAGCCATCGCGTGCGGCGCCCTGCGCCAGCTGAGCGCCACCTCGGCGGAGGTCAAGCGGATGTACGTCGTACCGCGGATGCGCGGCACCGGACTCGCGACCGGGCTGCTGCGCGCGCTGGAAGCAGCCGCGATCGAACGGCGCTGGTACACGCTCCGCCTGGAGACGGGCACCGAGCAGCCCGACGCCATCCGCTTCTACCAGCGTTCGGGCTACCGCCAGATTCCCCTGTACGGCAACTACATCGGCTCGGCGATCTCGCTCTGCTTCGAACGCGACCTGCGCTGACTCAGGTCCACCAGAACAGCACGAGCACAGCCGTGACGATCACGGCCATGCCCAGCCCCGCGATCAACGCCGGACGGCCTGGCCTGCGATCGATCACGCGTTGGGCGTACACGGCAAGGCCCGCCGCGACGATGTGGCCGACCAACTCGACAGCGCCAAGGCCGGGAACGCCGTTGCTCCAGGAGATGATCTGCAGTACGAGAACCGCGATGGCCAGCAGCACCAGGCCCGCGGTCAACGCACCGGACAGTTCACGCCACAGACGGCCCTTGCGAGGCAAGGGCTTGTCCGCCACCGGCGCACGCCGCACGCGGAGCTCGACTGTCACCCGTTTCGCGTTCCCCGTCGGGAGTTTGTCTGTGACCTGCTCGGATGTCACGGTGCCAGCATCCCCCACGGGGCGGTCGGCGGGCCCGCTGCTTGACCTTCTGGACAGTGCCGACGGAAGTCGCACCATGAGCATTGCCTTCCCACTTGCGGCGGGAACAGGACGTCCACGTCGCCGCCCGCGTCGAGTGTGTCCGTGGCGAGTTTCAGTTCCTCCGCTGTCTCCTCCGCACGCGCCTGGTGGCGCGCCAGCGACTCGTCTGTGTGCTCCCAGACTGCGACATCGCCTGTGGGCAGATGGTGAAGTTCCACGCGGCGGCACTTGCGGCGCAGGGTTCGCGTCGTCGCGATCGCGTACATCGCGAGCGCCTGCGAGCCGCGGGCGTCGTCCGTGGTCAGCGCGCTGCGACCGGTCTTGTAGTCGATGATGACCAGTTCGCCGTCGCGGTCGTCGATGCGGTCGACTCGCCCTTCGGCCACGATCGTGCCCGCCGGGGCGGAGACCCAGCGTTCCAGCCCGATCGGGTCGACGGTCACGTCCGTCTCCGCGAGGTAGCGAGCCACCCACTCGCGGGCGCGGTCGCGGTACACCGCGGCTTGCGCGCCGTCGGCGAAACCGTCGTCCTTCCAATGGGTTGTCACGAGCGCGGCGCCTGTCTCCGGCGTTCGCTTCTCCAGCGGCAGGTCGAAGAACGCCCGCAACGCGTTGTGCACCACGGCACCCAGCGTCGAGTGGGCATACGCGCCACCGCGCTGCGGAGCCGGGCGGTCCACGTACGTCATCCGGTAGCGGCGCGGGCAGTCCACCCACGTCGCCAGCTTCGACGGCGTGACCCGCACGAGCTTCTTCGGCATGCTGTCGAATCCGAGCTGGCCCTGCATTCGTACAAAGTTACCCTGAGCCACTGACAAAACCGCGCACGGAGTCGGCCAACAGCTGGACCGCGATCGCCGCGAGCAACAGGCCCGCGATCTTGGCGAGCAGGGTGATGCCGCTTTCCTTGATCAGCCTGATCACCACGCCGGAGAACCGCAGGCAGATCCACAACAGGAAGTGCACGGCCAGGATCGCCAGCCCCAGCGCCACGTACGACCCCGTCTTGCCCTCCGCCTGCCGGACGAACACGATCGTCGCCGCGATCGCACCCGGTCCGGCCAGCAACGGCGTGCCCAGTGGGACCAGTGCGATGTTGACGTCCTCGACCTCCTGCGCCTCGGTGTGTCCGCTGCCGTGCAACAGATCGAGCGCGATGATCAACAGCAGCAGGCCACCGGCGCCCTGGAGTGCGGGGATGCCGATGTGCAGGTACGACAGGATCGCCTGGCCGCCGATCGCGAACAGCGAGATCACCGCGAGCGAGACGAGCACGGCCTGCCGGGCCGCTTTGGCCCGCGCCGCCCGCGTTTTGCGACCGACCAGACTGAGGAAGACCGGGATGGTGCCCGGCGGATCCATGATCACCACGAGCGTGATCGTGGTCGCGGTGAACATCCGCGCGTCGAAGTAGTCGGTCAGTGCCACCCGCACATCCAAACAGGACGGCAGCCGATTCGCCGAGCCGGGCATCGCCGCTGTTCACAGCAGTGTCGAAGGACACTCCGCGCGGGTTGAGACTTCGATGAGACGCCACGGACGCGTTCGGCGCATATCGTCTGCGGTGTTCGGCAAACGTTCGCAAGGCCCGGGTTGACCCCCAGTTTCCCGGTCCGAGCGGACAACCGGCGGCCCGTCCGCTCCCGGGGGTGAGCGGGTAGTTGCGGACGGGTCGCCCTATTAGGCCGTTCGAGTGAAGACCGCGATGGGCCGGTAACCAATTCACCGGTCCCGCTTACAACGTGGCATGGGGCTGAGCGCGAGCCAAGCGGCAGTGTCCGACCAGGTCAAATCGCTGCTGGCGGACGGAACGAGCGTGATCAACCTGGTCGGCCCGATCGGTGTCGGCAAATCGACCATCCTCGCCGCACTGGCCGAGGACGACGGCCTGCCACAGCGAGTGACCTTCCTCGACGACCCCGCCGAGATCGGCCCGTACGACTCTCCCGTGGTCGCGGCCAGTCGCGAACCAGTGCGCGGTGCGGTGGTCGACGTCCCGCGCTGGAGCACAGCCGAGGTCATGGAGCTGGCAGGCGAGTTCGGCATCAGCGACGACCTCGTCGTGTTCCTGTCCGGCGGACTCCCCTTGGTGGCCCGCAGCGTGTGCCGGGTGTTGCGGGACACGCCAGCCCACGTCCCGGGTGCCGTGGCCGACCGGGCGTTGCGGGATATGAAGTTCCAGCCGCGCTTCGCCACGGCGCTCGCGGAACTGGCCGTGGTCGGCTGCGCCGACGAGGAGTTGCTGGTCGACCTGGTCGAAGTCCCGCCGGGGCACGACCTGTTCGGCGAACTGGCCGACTCGAGCCTGGTCACCGCGACCAGGACCGGGCTCGCGGTGATCGAGCCGTTCCGGACCTTGCTCGACCTGCGGCACCGCTGGCGCAAACCGGTCGCGCACCGCACGTCCCTCACCAAGGCGACGGTCCGCAACCGCAGGCTGCTCGCCGCCGCGCCCGACAGCGACACGCGCCGTGCGCTCACGGAACACTCGCTGTTCCTCACCGACGATCCGCTCATCCGCCAGTCGCTGTTCCCGCCGTCGCAGCAGAATCCCGTGGTACGCAAGGCTTCCGCCGACGATTACGACCGCATCGCCGCGTTCATGCGTGAATGGGCCCGGCAGGGCGGGCTCAACGCGGCCAGGTGCGACCAGATGCTCGACGACTGGCTCACGCACACGGACGACGGTTTCCACCTGGTCTGCGGGTCGGACGGCGAACCGGTCGGGATGAACTTCACGCCGAAGATCACCGACCGGGCGGCCGCGGTGATCGAGCCGATCACCCAGCAGCACACGGACGATCTCGTCGACGGCGCGTTCATCGGCATGGCGGTCTGCGACCCGCGCCAGCCGGCCGCGCACGCCGCGCTGTTGCGTCACGTCCTCGCCGTCGGCGTCGAACACGGCGGGCTCGTGATCGCGACGCCGTCGCCGCAGTACCAGGCGTTGTCCCACCGGCTCGGGTTCAACCACCCCGGCGCCGCGCGACACGACCCCTACGGCTGCGGCCGGGATTCGGAGATCTACACACAGGACTTCGTCACCTGGGACCGCGTCACGGGCTGGCTGGACCAGCTCGCCGCGGTGGGCATCGCCCCACCGGTACCCACCGACGTCCGGTGGTGCGCAGCGGAGATCCGCAAGGCGCTGGAGACCGTCGACGACCCGAGGCGACTCGCGCGCAGCCCGTTGGTCGCGGTGACCGGCACACCGCAGGCCCTGCACACGTTCCTCACCACGGCCATCACCGAGCTGGCGAGCGCGGGCAACCAGACGACGTCCCAGGCCGGGCACATCCTGCACGCGTACTACCTGCGGCGACGACGTGACCACATCGGCGTCGCCGCCCAGCTGCATCTGAGCCGGGCCACGTACTTCCGCCGTCTGGACCACGGCCTGGTCACGCTGGCACACCGGTTGCTCAGCCGGCTGACATGACTCCTTGCAGCACGGGAACGCCGGACGTGCGGGAGACCAGGTCGTCCAGCGCCTCGGGCGAGGTGGACTCCTGGCCGATCCGGATCGTCTTGTTCGTCCCGTGGTAGTCGCTCGACCCGGTCCGGACCAGTCGCAGGTCCTCGGCCAGCTCGGCGAGCTCGACACGGGTGGCCTGGTCGTGGTCGGGGTGGTCGACCTCGAGGCCGGTCAGTCCGGCCGCCGCCAGCTCCTTGATCACGCCCGCGGTGATGGTCGGGCCGCGGTGATGGGCGAACGCGTGCGCCAGCACGGTCACGCCACCGGCGTCGGCGATCATCTGGATGGCGGTGTGCACGGGGGTGTCCCGGCGGCTGACAGCGAACCGGCCGCGGGAGTTGAGCAGCGCCGCGAAAGCCTCGTCGACCGTGCCGACAACACCCGCTTGGACCAACGCCATGGCCAAGTGCGGACGACCGGCGGGTGAGTCCGCCGGGAGCGAGGCCATCAGCTCGTCGGCGTCGACGGGGTAGCCGTCGGCGGCCATCCGCTCAGCCATCTTGTACAGCCGCGTCCGCCGCGCGGCGCGCAGCCGGGACTGCTCGGCCACGATCTCGGGCGCGGCGGGGTCGAACAGGTACGCCAACAGATGCACGGTGGCCGTGCCACCGCGCCCGTTGGGCGAGGCGCAGGACAGCTCGGCGCCTCGGACGAGGGACAGGCCATGCGGCAGCGCCGCCTCGGCTTCGGCCCAGCCCGCCGTGGTGTCGTGGTCGGTCAACGCGACCACCGACAGCCCGGCAGCCGCCGCCGTGGTGACCAGTTCCGTCGGCGTGTCTGTGCCATCCGAGACGGACGAGTGCGTATGCAGATCGATCACCATGCCATCCAGTGTGCTGCATGGCATGGCTCTCACCACCAAGGCGCTGTCTAGGCGGTGCCCTTCTTGCCCAAGGCAGCCTTCTTCGCCTTGATCATCGAGAAGCGCTCGGCCTGCGCCTTCTTGTCACCGAACACCAGCTCCGAGATGGCGTCGTAGACCTGCTCCGGTTTCGGCAGGTAGTTGATCCGGTTGAGAGCCTGGATCTGACCGGCCGACTCGACGATCATCGTGCCGTAACCGAACAGCCTGCCAACCCACGACCGTTCGTACGTGAGGTCCGTCACCTTGCCGATCGGCATCATCAGGACCTTCGTGGTGAACACGCCGGTGGTCATCATGAACCGTTTGTCGGTCACCACGATCCGCTCCACCCACCATTCGAGCACGAGGTAGGCGAACCGGAGCAGCACGATCAACGCCGCGTACCAGAGCACGTTCTGCAGTAACCACATCGACGACGGCAGGATGTAGGAAATCATCACAGCGACAGCGAGCAGAGCCGCCGCCTCGAAGACGTCCCACGCCAACACCGCCCAGTGCCGGCGAACCCGGATCACTCTTCGTTCGGAGTCGAGTAGGTACTCGTCTGGGTCCCTGGGCGCGAACATGTGTCCAGTATCTCGCGCCTACCCGTTAAAGACACTACGGACGAAGAGAATTACCGCCTCCGCAGCGTCCTTCAGCGTGTCGATGATGGATGTCACGATGCCCGCCGACTGCGTCGGTTGAGTTACCAGGAAGAACACGAGCAACGCGACTCCGGTCAACACGAGAATTTTCTTCGTGTTCACGACGACCAACCCCGTCCTTCTCGCACCCAATGGCGCCTGTTGAAAACCGTTGTACCGCACGAGGCGGTCACCTGACGAGAGTTGTACAGCACTCGGAGCATGCGCTCAGAACCCCTGGCCGATCGCGCTACGCTGCGTGTCCGTGCAGGGTGAGCAGGTTCGTATGATCAGGTGCGTCGGAGGGGTGACACACGACACATATGGCCGTCTTTTGATGATTAGACGTGCCAACGCCCCTGGTCAGGGCCTGTGGTCACTGCCAGGCGGGCGGGTCGAACCCGGGGAGTCCGACGCCGCCGCCGTGGCCCGTGAGCTGCGCGAAGAGACCGGTTTGAGCGTTTCGCCCGGCCGTCTGGTCGGCACCGTGATCCGCCCGGCGCCGAGCGGTTCGTACGAGATCTTCGACTACGAATGCCAGGTGATCGGCGGTGTTCTGAGGCCGGGAGACGACGCCACCGAGGCCGAGTGGATCAACCTCGCGACCTTCACCACACTCGAACGGACGAATTTGCTCACCGTCGACCTCGCTCCCACACTTCGGGACTGGAACATGCTGCCCCGTGCATAGGTTTCACCGCCAGACGAGCGACTGGCCGTGGGCACCGGCACGGCCGAGCAGGCTGGTCTCCGGCTTGCCGGATTCCCACCTGACGAGAGCCAGCACGGCCCACTCGCCCCTGGAGTCGTCCTCGAACTCCGCGCGCCCCGGCACCAGGTAGGTCATCGCGGCGAGGTAGTGCTCCTGACTGACCCACCAGAGCGGCCGTCTGGCCGCCAGATCGGCCACAGCGGCCACGAACTGACGCCTCCGATCATCCGACATGTACGGCAGCACATGGCTCGTCAGAACGACCAGGGGCAGCTCGACCGGCACCTGCGCGGCCGCGTCGGCCAGTCCGTCGACCGCGTCCCCGGCCACCAGCGTCGGCCGGTCCTTGGCCTGCATGTCGGCGGCGACCCGCAGCGTGCGGGACCGGTCCGGCTGGTCGGCCCACACGCAGGCCTCCAGCCAGGCCAGTTCCTCCTCGTCGGCCAGGTCGATCGGCCTGCGGTCGAGGCCGACCTTGGCGCCGACCGCGAGCTTCTTGGGCAGCTTGGGCAGCGGCTGCCCGGACACGGCACAGGTCAGCACCAGCGGCGTCTTGGCGGGCCCGGCGTTGACCTGGTCCCCTGACTCGTTCTGGTAGCGGAAGCCGTAGCGGTCCACGCCGAGCAGCAGGCCCGCGCTGGCACCGACCTCCAGCAGCCCGATCGGGCCCTTGCTCACCTTGGCGGCCTCCTTCGCCGCCTGCGCGATCGCCGGGAACATCGGCGCGGCCCTGCGGACCTCGTTGGTCTGCGTGGTCCGCGTCGAGATCAGCTCCCGCATCTTGTCCGCGCGCTCGAGCACGAACTCGCGGAACAACGGCCACACCCGCTCGTCCGGGCCGAAGCTGCCGCCCATCGTCAGGTAGTAGCTGGCCAGCTCGATCCACGGCTCAGCCTGAACGAGACGTTGCGCGGCGGCGAAGAACAGCGTGCCGTGCGCGAAGTTCTCCGGCGCGGCGGCCAGCAGCGCGGCCACCTCGTCGTCGTCCTTCGCGCGGTCGGCCAGTAACTCGTACAGCGGCGAGATCCCGGCGGCCTCGTGCACAGCGAAGTTGGTCAGCCGTGTCTTGGCCAGTTCGAGCGAGGCCATCAGGCGACGGGCTCCGGACGACCCGGCTGCTCGCCACCCCGCGCCTCACCGTATGAACGTTTGGGAACCATCACCTTGCGGCGGAAGACGCACACGATCGTCCCGTCCTGTTTGTACCCACGAGTCTCCACGTAGACCACCCCACGGTCGTCCTTGGACTTCGACGGTGTCTTGTCCAGTACTTCGGTCTCACCGTAGATCGTGTCACCGTGGAAGGTCGGTTTGACGTGTTTGAGCGATTCCACCTCGAGATTGGCGATCGCCTTGCCGGACACGTCGGGCACCGACATGCCGAGCAGCAGCGAGTAGATGTAGTTGCCGACCACGACGTTCCTGCCGAAGTCGGTGGTCTCCGCCGCATAGTGCGCGTCCATGTGCAGCGGATGGTGGTTCATGGTGATCAGACAGAACAGGTGATCGTCGTACTCGGTCACCGTTTTGCCAGGCCAGTGCTTGTACACCGCGCCGATCTCGAACTCTTCGAAGTAGCGACCGAACTGCACTTGAACTACCTCCGTGTAACGCTGCCGATGGGCGAGGACGACAGTGTGGTTGCACAGGGAGTATTCTGTGCAACTGGTGTGTGAGCGACTCCACCGCTCGCACGACCCGACCCTGGGAGGTGAGGACAGCTGTGAGTGGCACAGATAGCGCGCCGAGTACCAACAGCGTCCCCACCGGAAGGGTCTGCCTCGCAAGCTAGGCCCCGCGGTACCGGCCGGGACGCTCACGAGGCCGGGGTGGACATCGGTTCCCTCCGGCGCGTTGCACGCCCGTAGCACGACCCTGTTGGGAGGCCTCATGGCTGCGATCCGTCCGCTCGGCGGCCTGCGCGGTAAGCAGGACCGCAACAACGCACAGCCGCGCCTTCCTGTTCCTGTCTCCGCCTACGTGGTGAACTGCGGGATCTACCGCGACGGCACCCGCGTACCCGGCCGCTGGACGCACGCCGAGGCGATCACCGAGGTGCGCAAGCACAGCGACGGTTTCGTCTGGATCGGACTGCACGAGCCGGACTCCGAGCAGATCACGGGCATCGCCGAGACGTTCGGCCTGCACGAGCTGGCCGTGGAGGACGCGGTGCAGGCGCACCAGCGGCCCAAGCTGGAGCGCTACGACGACACGCTGTTCATGGTGCTCAAGACGGTCCGTTTCGTCGAGCACGCGTCGCCCACCACGGCCAACGAGATCGTCGAGACCGGCGAGCTGATGGCGTTCCTCGGCAAGGACTTCATCGTCACGGTCCGGCACGGCAACCACTCCGGGCTGGCGTCGCTGCGCGCCGAGCTGGACCGGGAGCCGGAGCGGCTCAAGGCGGGCCCGGCCGCGGTGCTGCACGCGATCGCCGACCGGGTCGTGGACAGCTACCTGGATGTCTCCGACCGGTTCGAGGACGACATCGAGGAGATGGAAACCACCATCTTCCAGCCGAGCACCCAGGTCAGCGCGGAGCAGATCTACCTGATGAAGCGCGAGGTGCTCGAACTGCGCCGCGCGGTGACCCCGTTGGCGAACCCGTTGCGCCGCTTGGCGGAGGGCTACACGCCGCTGGTGCCCGAGCAGATCCGCTCGTACTTCCGCGACGTCGACGACCACCTCACGACGGTGACCGAGCGGGTGACGGCGTTCGACGAGATGCTGAACACGCTGATCGACGCCACCCTCGCCAAGATCACGCTGCAGCAGAACACCGACATCCGCAAGATCACCGCGTGGGCCGCGATCATCTCGATCCCGACCATGGTGGTCGGCGTGTACGGGATGAACTTCGACTTCATGCCGGAACTGCGCTGGAAGTTCGGCTATCCGCTGATAATCCTGCTGATCGTGACCGTGTGCGCGTGGCTCTACCGGGTGTTGCGCAAGAACCGATGGCTCTAGCCGGGCGACGCTGCCCGGCTGACCAGCGGTCCCTGCCCAGCCCACCTCCCACAGCACTGAGGAGGCCATCGTGTCCCGGTTCCTGCTCAACCCCATGTTCTGGCTCGTCACGGTCATCGCCGCGTGGCTCGTCCTGATCACGCTGTCCATCGCCGACAACCCGGAAGGCGCCCGCGCGCACTCCCTGCAAGCCCCGCAGTCCCAGTTCGCCAGATAGCTGTCCCGGACAGTTGTCCCGGATAGTTGTCCCGGATAGTTGTCGCAGCGCGGCGGCTGAATCGCGGTCGTAGTCTCGGTGCGTGCCCAAGGTGCTGTCCGTGTCGGATGAGGTGGTCGAGTCGCTGTGGACCGACCAGGTCCAGCGGCATTCGGTGGACCTCGTCCTGGCCGCTGGGGACCTGCCGTTCGACTATCTCGAGTACATCGCCAACGCGCTCGAACTGCCGTGCGTGCTCGTACCGGGCAATCACGACGCCGACCTGGGTGGCTTCGCCCGGCGGCGCGGGCTCTGGCTGCGGGACGGGTTCCCGGCGCGCTGGCCGGGCCCACAGGGCTGGGTGGACACCGACGGGCGGGTCGTGGACGTCGCAGGCCTGCGGATCGCCGGTCTTGGCGGGTCGATCCGGTACAGCAACGGCCCGAACCAGTGGACGGAACGGCAGCAGGCGCGGCGGGTGAAATCACTCGCCCGCGCCGCTCAGCGTCGGTACCGTCAAGATCGGCGAGGCGTCGACGTGCTGCTGACACACGCACCGCCGCTGGGCGTCGGAGACCGCGAGGATCCCCCGCACCGAGGCTTCGCCTGCCTGCACGACGCGGTGCGCCGGATGCGTCCGGCATGGCTGCTACACGGGCATATCCATCCGCACGGCGAGACCATTCCCGAACGGCGGCTGGATCAGACCAGGATCGTCAACACGGTCGGCTACCGGATCCTGGACATCACGCCGGGAGGATGACGGTGCAAGGCGACACGGGTTTCCCGCACGCGGACGCGGAGAACGACTTCCTGCGTGCGCGTCGCGGGCAGGTGCTGTCCCGGTTGGCGGCCTGGCTGCGTCGCGAGCCCGACGACGTGAACATCATGCTGCCGTTCGACGAGGTGGTCGGCGCGCTCGGCCGGACCGGTGAACGCAGGCTGGGCCCGCAGGTGATCAGGCTGGACTCGGTCGTCGGCAGCGTGGACCGGACACGGGACTTCGACCGCCGGTTCCGGCCGACCTCCGGCAGGCTGCGGGAACGCTGGGAGCGCCTGGCCCGCGCGCAGCGCCGCGGCGAGCCGATCCCGCCGATCGAGGTGTACCGCGTCGGCGACCTGCACTTCGTCTCCGACGGGCACCACCGCGTGTCGGTGGCGATCGCGTTGCGGCTGGACACGATCGAGGCGTACGTCACGGAGATCAGGACCAAGATCTCGGCCGACGGCATCCGCTTCCGCGGCGACCTGATCGTCAAGAACGACCGCCGCCTGTTCCTCGAACGGGTGCCGTTGTCCGGCGCGGCCAGGGCGGCGCTGGTGGTCAGCGACCCGTGGCAGTACACGGTGCTGAGCGAAACCGTTGAGGCATGGGGCTTCCGGCTGATGCAGGACGAGTGCCGGTTCCTCACCCGCGCCGAGGTCGCCGACCGGTTCTACGCCGAGGAGTTCGAGCCGGTGGTCGGCATGCTCCGGCAGGCCGGGCTGATCGGCGACCGGACCGAGGCAGAGGCGTACCTGGCCGTCGGCGAGCAGCGCTACCGGCTGATGCGAACACACCGCTGGGACGACGACGTGATCTCCGCTCTACGCAAGGGAAAGTGACGGATATTCCTAGCGTTTCCCGCCCACCGTGGTGACCCGGTCGGGCAACGGCCTGACCTCGTCCATCAACCGGTCCGCGTAGTTGTCGAGCAGTCGTGTGCCGACCTGTTGCGCGTAACCGAACAGCACGGCCCACAGCAGCAGCGCGGCCTGCGACCCGACATACACGATCCCGCTGACCAGCCCCGCTCCCAACGCGAGCAGGCCGACCACGGACAGCGTCGCGCCCAGCAGGATCTTCACCAACGCCTGGTACCCGACCAGGACATACGGCGACAGGTCCGGTCTGCGCCGGATCAGCAGCAGCACAACGGAAATCGTCGCCCCCAAGGCCCCGAACAGCTGGACCATCCAGACATCCCAGCCGCTCGCGGTGCCGGTTCCCGTCGGGCACAACGGTTGCAGCACAGCGAGATTCTGCGGCATGCACATCGGCACGAGACCGGGCTTGAGCACACCGACCAGGCCCAACGCGGTGTTCAGCACGAACAGGGCCATGCTGATGACGATCAGCTTGTTGCGCAACGCTCTCGCGGCCGCGTGCGCGTCGTCGGAAGCGTCGAAGGCAGCTCGCATCGCGTCGACGACCGTGGCCCGATCCGGGTCGTCGGCCTCCATCGCCGTGCGCCGCGGATCCCCTTCGTCCAGGTACATCCGCACCCGTGCCCGCAGGCCAGGCAGTCTGGCGGGCAGATCGGGATCCGCCGCAGCGAGATAGATCTCAGCCTCGTGCAGCGCACGCCATGCCCGCTCGATGTGCCACCCCGACCACCACGACGCACCGGACCGCCACCACTTGTTGTCCGCACTGCGCAGCGCCGCGTCCACAATCGCCAGCGAAACCTCGGCCGCCCTGCGCGCGACCTCCGCTGCCGGAACGGACGGCAACGCAGCCAGATCGGCCCGAACCCGCCGCGCCCGCGACTCGACCGTCAACTGCCAGTCGGTGACATCCGCACCAACCTGCCAACCGACAGTGACATTCTCGGCCATGATCGATCACCCCGAGTACAGGATGACATCCGAGCAGTGCCGGTTTCAGGGGCCGAACGAGTGCTTTTACCTGGTCAGAACGGTTACGGAGGGAACAGCGTGAATCCCTCCTTCTCAGCCGCCGTACGCAACTGCTTGTCCCACACCGCGAACTCGGTGATGTCCGGATCTGCCTCGGCCGCAAGCACTGCCGAGGCAAGTTGGACCGCGTCGTAACCCGCGAGCGGATAGCGACGAGTCAGGCGAGCTGCGGCCTCAAGGACCACCGGCGTCATTCCGACAACGACGAATGGAGGTTGATCATCGGCCTCGAAGAAGTCCTTCTCAAACAAGGAAAGCAACAGCTCAGCTTGCCGCAGCGAGAGCTCTCCCATTCGATGTTTGCGCCACAACGCTGACGGCACCTCCACACGCGCGACATACGAGATCACGAGAAGGGGGACCTGCCGAACGAGCTCATGACCGTCCTCCTTCGCGTAGCGCTTCACCAGCGCGGAGGAGTCCGCGAAAACCGTCATCTACGCCGCTCCTCGATCACAATGTCGGACAGGCTGGTCCCCTTGCCAGCCGCCTCCATCGCCTCCTCGATTTCCTCGTGAGAGGGAGGAACGCTGTGCCGTTCAAGCCCTTCGTTGTCCACGTAGATCTGCACAGGAGTGACCACCAGGTCCACTCGACTGAGTCGCTCCCTGATCCTGGTGTACTCGTCACCGACCAGGTCCGGATTGGTCGCCGCTTCCAGCACCAAGGTCATGAAGTCGTTCATGCTGCGCCGCTGAGCCGCGGCTGCCTTGCGGACTCGTTCCACTAACGCGTCTTCTGCTCGCCAGCTCACCTGCGCCATGCTTGCATGCTATCACAGCGACAGCATGCAAGCACAGTGCTAGCGTGATGTCATCCGGAGAAGGTGAGGTTCTTCCCGTTCGACGGGTCGAAGAGTTGCACCTTGTCGGCGTCGAACCAGATGTCGAGCGGCTGGCCTGCGCGCGCCCCGGAGGCCGCGGACAGCCGCGTGACGACCTGGGAACCGCTGTCCGGCACGTCGGCCGACCCGGAGTCGGCCGCCAACTCCTCCAGTTCCTGCGACGTCGCCTGGTCGCCCTCGACGGTGAAGTAGGCGTACTTGTCCGAGCCCATCGACTCGAGCACGTCCACCGACGCGGTGAACGTCGCGCCGCCGGACTTGGCCGAGTCGTCGAGCAGGTGAGCGTCCTCGAAGTGCTCCGGCCGGATGCCGAGGATCACCTCACGACCGGCACCAGCGGCCTCGACGAGCGACCGCACCCGGTCGGTCAGCGCGAACTTGCCGAGCGGCGAGTTGACCTCGTTGTCGGCAAGAGTCGCGGGCAGGAAGTTCATCGACGGCGAGCCGATGAACCCGGCCACGAACAGGTTCGCGGGCTGCTCGTACAGGAACTGCGGCGAGCCGATCTGCTGCACGAGCCCACCGCGCAGCACCACGACCCGGTCGCCGAGGGTCATCGCCTCGGTCTGGTCGTGTGTCACGTACACCGTCGTGGTGCCGAGCTGCTTCTGCAGCTTGGACAGGGACGTCCGCATCTGCACGCGCAGCTTCGCGTCCAAGTTGGACAGCGGCTCGTCCATCAGGAACGCCTTGGGGCTGCGCACGATCGCCCGGCCCATCGCGACACGCTGCCGCTGGCCACCGGAGAGGTTGCCCGGCTTGCGGTCGAGGTGCTGCGTCAGGTCGAGCGTCGCCGCGGCGTCCTCGACCTTCTGCCGGACGATCTTGTCGTCCACTTTGGCCAGCCGCAGCGGGAACGCCATGTTCTCCCGCACGCTCATGTGCGGGTACAGCGCGTACGACTGGAACACCATCGCGATGTCACGGTCCTTCGGCGCCTTCTCGTTCACCCGCTTGCCGTCGATGCGCAGCTCCCCGTCGGAGATGTCCTCGAGGCCCGCGATCATGTTCAGCGTGGTCGACTTCCCGCAGCCGGACGGGCCGACCAGGATGATGAACTCGCCGTCGGCGATCGTGATGTCCACTTCGGACACAGCAAGGGCACCGTCCGGGTACCGCTTCGTCACCTTGTCAAGCACGATTTCAGCCATTGATCAACCCTTTACCGCACCGGAGGTCAGCCCCGCGACGATGCGGCGC
The DNA here is from genome assembly GCF_000826545.1 of Kibdelosporangium sp. MJ126-NF4. The sequence continues at coordinate 304,909 of NZ_CDME01000011.1, forward strand.
TGGAAGAACAACACGAACAGGATGATCGGGATGGTGATCACGACAGCCGCCGCCGACACCGTCCCGGTCGGGTCCTCGAAGTACGAGGCACCGGTGAAGAACTGCAGCGCCGCGGGCACTGTCCTCGACGCGTTCGTCGACGTCAACGAGATGGCGAAGAGGAAGTCGTTCCAGCAGAAGATGAACACCAGGATCGCCGTGGTGAACACGCCCGGCGCGGCCAGTGGCGCGATCACCTTGCGGAACGCCTGTCCCGGCGTCGCGCCGTCCATCTTGGCGGCCTTCTCCAGCTCCCACGGGATCTCGCGGAAGAACGCCGACAGCGTGTAGATCGACAGCGGCAGCGCGAACGTGATGTACGGCAGGATCAGGCCGGGCCACGTGTCGAACAGGCCGAGCGCCCGCTCCATGTCGAACAGCGGGGACACCAGCGACACCTGCGGGAACATCGCGATCAGCAGCGAGACGCCGACCAGCGCCCGTTTGCCGGGGAAGTCCAGCCGGGCGATGGCGTACGCGGCCATCGTGCCGAGGACCACCGCGATCACCGTGGCGATCACGGCGATACCGATCGAGTTCGCCAGTGCCCGCAGGAAGTCGGTGGTCTTGAAGATGTCGACGTAGTTCTGCAGCGTCCACTCGGTCGGGATGAAGCTCTTGTCGGTGATCGCCGTCTTGGTCTTGAGCGACAGCGAAAGGATCCACAGCACCGGGACCAGTGCGTAGACCACCACGACGATGTCGATCAACGTCCACCGGGTCACCCGGCCCGGTGTCCTGGTCGTCATCATGGCCATCAGCGCTTACCTCCCGGGTCGGAACCTGGTGCTGCCGTGCCGAACACCTTGATGAAGATGAACGCGATGATCGCCACCGTGATGAAGATCAGCACCGACATGGTCGAGCCGATCCCGAGGTTCAGTCCCTTGATCAGGTTGTTGTAGGTCTGGATCGACACCGACGATGTGCCCTGCGCGAGCACGAAGAGGTTGTCGAAGATGCGGAACGCGTCGAGCGTGCGGAACAGCAGCGCCACGAGGATCGCGGGCTTCATCACCGGGACCATCACCTTGGTGAACCGCTGCCACGGCCCCGCGCCGTCCATCGACGCGGCTTTGAGCAGGTCGTCCGGCACCAGCGCCAGGCCTGCCATCAGCAGCAACGCCATGAACGGCGTGGTCTTCCACACCTCGGCGAGTACGACGGTGAAGAACACGGGCGTCTGCTCGGTCAACACTGACGCGTTCGGCGACAGGAGGGCCTTGAGATAGCCCGTCTTGTCGTCCCACGCATAGCGCCACGAGAACGCCGCGACCACGGTCACGATGCCGTACGGGATCAGCGAAACCGTGCGGACCAGGCCGCGGGCGACGATCGTGCGGTGCATGATCAGCGCGAGGCACATGCCGAGCACCAACTCGATGATCACCGACACGACCGTGATCAGCGTGGTCAGTCCGAACGCGGTCCACCAGTACTCGTTGCCGAGCACAGTGGCGTAGTTGTCGAGGAAGACGAACTCGCTCTGGTTGGGGAACCGCAGGTCGTAGCGCTGCATGGACAGCCAGATCGAGTAGATGATCGGCCAGCCGGTGACCGCGATCATCACGATCGCGGCGGGCGCGCACAGCAGCAGGCCGAGTTTGCGCTCGGCCCGTTTGCCCTCGCTGAGTTCCGGTTTCGGTTTCTTCCCGGCCCTGGCCGGTGCGGACTTGACCGCGGTCTCGGTCACGGAATGATCCCCTTCGACTCGATCGCGTCCTGCAGCTCACGGCGTAGGCGGGCAGCGGTGGCCGGTGGGTCGATGGCGGATGGCGGCGCCAGGATCGTCGAGATCACTGTCGACGCGTTCTGGTAGGCCGGGGTGAGCGGCCGCGACTCGGAGGACTTCAGCGACTGGAACACGGCGTCCTTCATCGGGTACGCCATCTCCATCGTGGGATTCGTCTTCTCGTCGACGGGCTTGTCCTTGTCGACCGGCGTCTCGTCGTCGTACACCGACTGGATGGTCGGCGGCAGCGACTCGTTGATGGCCTGGAACTTCTGGCTCTCCGCGTTGCGCAGGCACAGCGCGGCCTCGAAGGACTCCTGCGGGTGGCGCGAGTACTTGCTGACCGCGAGGTTGAAGCCACCGATCGTCGGCTTCGACGGCTGGCCGGGATTCACGCCCGGGTACTGCGTCCACTTCAGGTGCGCGAAGCGGTCGGGGGCGGACGACTTGATGCTCGCGTACACGAACGGCCAGTTGAGCTGGAACGCGGCCTGGCTGTTGGCCTGCTGGAAGCCCAGCTGCACGTGCTGTTCCTTCGACGCGTTCAGGTCGGAGGCGGTGACTCCGGCAGTGGCGAGTCGCTTGAGGATCTCGAGGCCCTTGACCGCACCCTCGTCCATCACCACGCTCTTGCCGTCGTCGGACAGGATGTGCCCGCCCGCGGAGTTGACGATGGTGTTGTAGTTGACCACCAGGCCTTCGTATTCGGCCGCCGTCAACAGGATCTGGTACGGCTTCCTGTCCTTCTTGAGCTGCTCGGACATCGAGATCATCTCGTCGAACGTCCTCGGCGGCGTCGGCGTGAGCCGGTCGTCGTACCAGAGCAGTTGGACGTTGGTGTTCTTCGTGGCCGAGTAGAGCTTCCCGTTCCACTGCGCGGTGCTCAGCGGTCCGGGGAAGACATCCCGTTCCGCCTCGGCCTTGTTCTGCCCCGTCCACTCCAGAATCCACCCGGCCTCGGCGAACTCCGCGACCCACACGACGTCGAGGCCGAGAACGTCCATTTCGGAATCGTTCGCGGCCAGCCTGCGGACCATCTGCTCGCGCTGCCCGTCACCCTCTCGGGGCAGCTTGTTGTAGACGATGGTGTAACGGCCGTTTGCCTTCTCGTTGCACTTCGCGACAACCTTGTCGAAGACCTCTTCGGGCGAGTAATACACGTTGATCGTGGTGCCCGACTCAGATCCGCACGCGGCCACGAGCGGCGTGGCGATGATCGCCGCCCCCAGTGCCGCGACAAGGCGTGTTCGCGCGGTGCGACTGGCGCTGCGCATGAACCCTGCCTCCTCGTTGTACGAGAAAACCGGGCATGCCCCCTACCGCGCGCCCGGCACCTCGGTGTGCCCCCGAACGCGGTGTGCCCAACCTCACCCGTAACGCGCTCGGGCCCACTGAACTTAGGCGGGTTGATCACCCCTCGCAAGCGAATGGCCGTTGTGTGCAGAAACGGTTATGTCAATGATTTAACGGGTACCACCCGATGGGCGCATTGACAGCTTCGCCAGCAGGTCACGGCCACGTTCGGCGTTTCGCGGCTGGCAGAGCACGTCATAGCGGCCAGCGACGAGCTGGCTCGCCGACGCGAAGTCGCGCCGTCCCCGTGTCGACATGTAGCTGACGGCCGCGAATGTCAGGCCGAACAACACACCTGCGGCGACTCCGACAAGCACCGGGACGAGTGACACGCCCTGGTTGGAGAAGTACGCGAGCAGGATGCCGACGAACAAGCCGAACCACGCACCGGACAGCGCGCCGGTCCCGAGCACCTTTCCCCAGGTCAGCCGACCGACGATGCGTTCGACGAGCATCAGGTCGACGCCGACGATGGTCACCTCGGTGACCGGGAAGTCCGCACCGGCGAGGTGCTCGACCGCACGTTGAGCACCCTCGTAGGTCTCGTAGGAGCCGATCGGCCAGCCCGATGGCGGCGTCGGCAACCGCGGCAAACCCGGGTTGGGCCGCCCTTGCCCAGAAAAACCACCGGCCACGACAGTTCACCTCTCCACGCCGCAAAGCTGTACTTCCATCCTGCCAAGCCGAACATCAGGACGCGAACCCGGCTGTCCCCGGGCCCGGAAGAATGTCGATGTCAGTGGGGGTCATCGGCTGGTGGCAGTCGGAGCAGACCAGCTCGACATGACTGATCCGACCACACGCGTGATGCCGGTAGAGCACAGGAGGGCCCGCGTGCCCGGAGGTCCACCGGTCGCCCCACTTGACCATCACGAGCAGCAGTTCGACCAGTTCAAACCCCTTGCCGGTGAGCACGTACTCGAACCGGCCGCCGGAGTAGAGGCGCCGCTCGATCACGTCGTTGGCGGCGAGCCACTTGAGTCGTTCGGTGAGCACCTTGCGCGAGATACCGAGATCCTGCTGGATCCGGTCGAAGCGCGAGATGCCGACGTAGATGTCCCGAAGAATCAGTGGAGTCCACGGCTCCCCGACGACATCGAGGGTGCGAGCGATCGAACAGGCCATCTCACCGAACTGGGTCCGCTGCATGAATCGAAGATTACCCCTTGCGAGTTCCCTGAGGGAACTTGTACGGTTGGGTTCCCTCAAGGAACTGGAGCGCCTGATGAACCGTCCACCAGTGGTGTCGGCAGCAGAGTGGCAGACAGCAAGGGATGCCCTACTGGTGAAGGAAAAGCAACACACCAGGGCGTTGGACGCACTGGCGGCGCAGCGACGCAGGCTGCCCATGGTGCAACTGTCGACGAACTACGAGTTCACCGCACCGGACGGCTCGACAGCACGGTTCATCGACCTGTTCGACGGCAAACAACAACTGGTCGTCTACCACTTCATGCTGCAGCCGGACAGCGACCACGTCTGCGGCGGCTGCGGCTCGTTCACGGACAACCTCGCGCAGGACCAAACCCACCTCAACGCCCGAGACACCCGCCTGGTCCTGATGTCCCCGGCGCCCCAGTCGCAGATAGCCGGTGTGCGGTCCCGATTCGGCTGGACACTGCCGTGGTATTCGGCGTACGGCAACACGTTCTACGACGACCTCGCCCTGGGAGGAGGCTTCGGCCTGAGCGTGTTCCTCCAGGACGCAGGCGAGATCTTCCGCACGTACTACACGGCCGGACGAGGCGTCGACCGCTTGCGCACCGACTTGAACCTCCTCGACCTCACGCCCTACGGCCGCAAGGAAGTCTGGGAGGACTCACCAGAAGGCTGGCCGCAGGAGCCAACCTGGACCCGCGTCCAACTCCGCGACGAGTACTGACCGAGCAAATGGGATCAACGATCTGCGCACAATGTGCAGGGGGCGCGCGAATGTGCAGGCGCAACGGCTTGCGGCCAGCGCGAAGCGCAGGACCTCTAGCCCGCTTGCCCACTTACGCGCAAGGTCGCTTACGCGCAAGACCTCTCGCCCGCTTGCCCGCTTGCGCACACGGCCTCTCTCGCCCACTTGCGCGCTAGGGCTGGTTTCAGCCGCGGGACTTGTACTCCCGCAACAGACCGCGGCTGATGATGGTCTTCTGGATCTCGCTGGTGCCTTCGCCGATCAGCAGGAACGGCGCTTCCCGCATCAGCCGCTCGATCTCGTACTCCTTGGAATATCCGTACCCGCCGTGGATCCGGAATGACTCCTGGGTCACCTCGGCGCAGTACTCGGACGCGATCAGCTTGGCCATCCCGGCTTCCACGTCGTTGCGGGCGCCGGAGTCCTTCAGTCGCGCGGCGTTCACCATCATCAGGTGCGCCGCCTCGACCTTCGTCGCCATCTCGGCCAGTTTGAACGCGATCGCCTGGTGTTCGGCGATCGCCTTGCCGAAGGTCTTGCGCTGCTGGGCGTATTCGACCGCCAGCTCGAAGGCGCGGACCGCGATGCCACAGGCGCGCGCGGCCACGTTCACGCGGCCGACTTCGACGCCGTCCATCATCTGCGCGAATCCCTTGCCTGGCGCGTCACCGAGTACCCGCGTGGCGGGGATCCGGTAGCCGTCGAACACGGCTTCCGTTGTGTCCACGCCTTTGTAGCCCATTTTGTCGATCTTTCCTGGGATCGTCAGCCCGGGGGCCACCTCGCCGAAGCCCGACGGCTTCTCGACCAGGAACGCCGTCAGGTTCTGGTGCGCCTTCGGTGCGCCCTCGTCGGTTTTGGCCAGCAGTGCGATCAAAGTGGACGTTCCACCGTTGGTCAGCCACATCTTCTGGCCGTCGATCACGTAGTCGTCGCCGTCGCGCTTGGCTTTCGTCTTGATCGCGGCGACGTCCGAGCCGAGATCCGGCTCCGACATGGAGAACGAGCCGCGCGTCTCGCCGGTGGCCATCTTCGGCAGGAAGTACTGCTTCTGCTCGTCCGTACCGTGCTGCCTGATCATGTGGGCGACGATGAAGTGGGTGTTGATCACACCGGAGACGCTCATCCAGCCTCGGGCGATCTCCTCGACGACCAGCGCGTACGTCAGCAGGGACTCGCCGAGGCCGCCGTACTCCTCCGGGATCGTCAGGCCGAACAGGCCCATCTCCTTCATGCCCTCGACGATGTCGGCCGGGTACTCGTCGGCGTGCTCGAGCGCCTGCGCGTGCGGGATGACTTCCTTGTCCACGAAACCCCGGACCGTCGCCAGGATCTCGCTCTGGATGTCGGTCAGTCCGGCTGTCTGGGCAAGGCGAGCCATGGTTTCGCTCCCGGGTGGCGTCGATGACAGTTACCGGCCAGTATCGCGCTTTCGCCGAGTCTCGCAGTGTGAAGCGGCTCTCAACCGGCGATTTCGAGCTCCTGGCCGCAGTGCCGACAGCCCGCGGCGAACACGTGCACGTCACGCTGACAGCCGGGGCAGGTCCGCATGCTGCGTTCGAGCAGGTCGTCGGCCGAGCGTCGGCGGAAGATCCGAATGCGTTTGCTCATGTCGCCAAGGGTTGCCAGCCGGTGCCCCTGAAATACAAATTGATCACGCCTTTTGTGGGCGTGCTCATAGCAACCTGGTACAGCGAGTGATTACTCGGTTTTCTCCGGTGATCGCTCTGTGACCTTCGACGCGTTCTCCAGGAATCTGAGTAACTCGACGGGGAACGGTAGAACGAGAGTGGAATTCTTCTCGGCCGCGACCTCGACAACGGTTTCCAGCAGCCGCAGTTGCAACGCCGCCGGGGTGTCGGCCATCACGGCGGCCGCCGCCGACAGCTTCTGCGACGCCTGGAACTCGCCGTCGGCCGCGATCACCCGCGCCCGGCGTTCCCGCTCGGCCTCGGCCTGCCGGGACATCGAGCGTTTCATCGACTCCGGCAACGCGACGTCCTTGATCTCCACCCGGTCGATGTGGATTCCCCATTCCAGCGCCGGGCTGTCGATCATCACCTCGAGGCCCTGGTTGAGCTGTTCACGGTTGGCGAGCAGGTCGTCGAGTTCACTCTTGCCGATGATCGATCGCAGCGAAGTCTGCGCGACCTGCCCGATGGCGTACCGGTAGTCCTCGACCGCGATGATCGCCTGCACCGGATCGATGACCTTGAAATACACCACGGCGTCCACTTTGACCGTCACGTTGTCGCGCGTGATGCCGTCCTGCGCGGGCACCGGCATCGCGACGATCTGCATGTTGACTTTCCGCATCCGGTCCGCGATCGGCATCATCATCGTCAGCCCAGGCTCACGCGGCTGGCGGTGCACCTTGCCCCAGCGCAGCACCAGTCCCCGCTCGTACTGGTTGATCACTCTCGCCGACATGCCGAGCCACGCGCCGCCGACGGCGACCGCCCCGGTGAGAAGTTCGATGAGCATCGGTACCACCACCATCCGGTGGACCTGATGCTACGCCGGAAATCACGTCGCGAGTTGTGCCAACGAGACCCGGAAATGAAACGAGCTGAACGCCCCCTGCACCTGGATGGTCCACACGTCCTCACCAGATCGGTAGGCCGTCCGGTGTTGCTCGCTTCTGGGGTTTTCCGGCTTGTACCACTTGGTCGCCCAGACTGCGGACGCGAGCGCGGCGTCGCGATTGGGGTACGACGTGGCGTGTGTGAGCATCCACCGCGTGCCTTGTTGCCAGCCCACGTTCTCCTCGATCAGGACGAACCACTGGCTGCCGACCGGATACGGAGGGAAATCCTGCAGTCCGCCCATGTTCGTCATGCTGAGGTGGACGCGTCAGGTGCCTCAACCGTTCCGGGTGGCGATCCAGGGGCTCCCGAGAGGTGTTCGCGTTCTCCTCTATCACCATGTGCCACGTCCCAGTCTGCATGCCCGATGTGACGTCGCGCGCCCGCACGGCGTTGCCGATCTCCGGCCACTAACCTGACCGTGTGGGCGCCACCAACCGGGTTTTCGCGGGTCAGCTGGCCGGTCTCGCCGTGTTCGGGCCGGACGGCGAACGCATCGGACGGGTCCGTGACCTGGTCGCCGGGCTGCGGTCGGACCGGCTTCCGCCGAGGGTGCTCGGTGTGGTCGTCGAGTTGGCGACCCGGCGCCGCATCTTCGTGCCCATGCTGCGGGTCACGTCCATCGAGGCGAACGCGGTCACGCTGTCCACCGGTTCGGTCAACCTGCGGCACTTTCACCAGCGCCCCAACGAAGTCCTCGTTGTCGGGCAGTTGCTCGACGCGCACGTCACGATCGAGGCGAGCGGGGCGAACGCGGTCGTCGACGACATCGGCATGGAGCCGACGCGGACCCGTGACTGGGTGCTCGGCCGTGTGGCGCTGCGGGAACGCACCGGGCGGTTCAGCAGGCGCGCCCCGGTCCGCGTACTGAAGTGGGAGGACGTCCGCGGCCCCGGGGTCCTCGAACTGGAAGCGCAACCCCAAGGCGCGCAACAACTTCTGGCCACCTTCGAAGGCATGCGCGCGGCGGACGTCGCGACCGTCCTGCGCAGCCTGCCGGTCAAGCGCCGCTACGAGGTCGCGGACGCGCTGGACGACGAGCGCCTCGCGGACGTGATCGAGGAACTCGGCGACGAGGACCAGAAGGACCTGCTCGCCCACCTCGACGACGAGCGCGCGGCGGACATCCTCGAGGCGATGGATCCCGACGACGCGGCCGACCTGCTGGCCGAGTTGTCCGAACTGGACAAGAACCGGCTGCTGGAGCTGATGGAGCCGGAGGAGTCCGAGCCGGTCAAGCGGTTGCTGGAGTACTCGGCCGAGTCCGCCGGTGGTCTGATGACCCCGGAGCCGATCGTGCTGGCGCCCGACGCGACGATCGCGGAGGCGCTCGCACGCGTGCGCAATCCCGACCTGACGCCCGCGTTGGCCAGCTTGGTGTTCGTGACCCGGCCGCCGTCCGCGACTCCGACCGGCCGGTACCTGGGCTGCGTGCACATCCAGCGGCTGTTGCGTGAGCCGCCGTCGGACCTGGTCGCGGGCGTGTTGGACACTGAGCTGGCCAAGCTGCCGCCGACCGCCTCACTGGCCGAGGTGACCAGGTACTTCGCCGCGTACAACCTGGTCTGCGCGCCGGTCGTGGACGAGACCGAGCACCTGCTCGGCGCGGTCACCGTTGACGACGTGCTCGACCACCTGCTGCCGGAAGGCTGGCGGGAGAACGGGTTGTGGGAGGCCACCACCGATGCCTGAGCTGCTGCCCCGCCGCAGGCTCGACCAGCCCGGCAGGTCACGCCGGTTCCTGCGGTTCGAGATCGACCCCGAGGCGTTCGGCCGGTTCTCCGAGCGGCTGGCGCGCCTGCTCGGCACCGGCAAGTTCCTGTTCTGGCAGACGCTGATCGTGATCATCTGGATCGTGCTGAACCTCACGGCAGCGTCGCTACAGTGGGACCCGTACCCGTTCATCCTGCTCAACCTGGCCTTCTCGACGCAGGCGGCGTACGCGGCGCCGTTGATCCTGCTGGCGCAGAACCGGCAGGACGACCGGGACCGGATCTCACTTGAGGAAGACCGCAAACGAGCCGCCCAGACCAAGGCGGACACCGAGTACCTGGCGCGCGAGCTGGCCGCGTTGCGGATCGCCGTCGGCGAGGTCGCGACCCGGGACTACCTGCGCAGCGAACTCGACCGGCTCCGGCACGACCTGAACGCCAAACCCCGCCGCAAAGCGTCGGCGGACACCATCAAGGACAACCCGGCCTGGCACGACAGTCACGGCTGAGCGTCGGCCACCCGCTGCGACAGGATTCCCAGCGTGTTCAGCTCGTGCTCGTCGAGCAACTCGACGAAGTGGCGAACGACACCAGCCAGGTGCGTTCGAGACGCCGTTCCGAGCCGATTCAGGCCCGCGACCGTCAACCGGGCAACCACACCGCGGCCGTCACCGTCGACACGTTCCCTGACGACGAGGCCCGCACGCTCCAACCGATCAACCAGACGGGTGACACCCGATCGGGAGAGCAGCACGGCCTCGGCCAACTCGGCCATCCGCAGGCAGTGACCCTGTGCGGCGGCGAGTTCGGCCAGCACGTCGTAGGCACCGAGGGAAAGCCGCTGCTCAGCGAGCAGTTCGGCCTCGAGACACCTGGTGATCTTGGCGTGCGCCCGCAGAAATGAACGCCAGGCGTCCATCTCGCTTCGGGTGGGCAACCGGGTTGCACCTAACTCCGGCACAACCTGATGCTACGGAATGCGCGCAACTGCAAGCACGGTGCCCTGGTACATCAGGGCGATCCAGGCGTTTCGCTCTACTCGCCGTAGCATGAGGAGGTGATACCCACTGTCGAAGCGGTCCGCAAGGCGCTCGCAGGCGTGCAGGACCCGGAGATCCACCGCCCGATCACGGACCTCGGCATGGTCAAGGACGTCACGGTGCACCCGGACGGCCTCGTCGATGTCGCCGTGTACCTGACCGTGGCCGGTTGCCCGTTGCGCGACAAGATCACCCGTGACGTGACCGACGCGGTGTCCGCGCTGGAAGGCGTGCGTGACGTCCGCGTCGAACTGGACGTGATGAACGACGAGCAACGCACGGCCATGCGCAAGTCGCTGCGCGGCGACGAACCGAAGATCCCCTTCGCCGAACCAGGCTCCCTGACCCGCGTGTACTGCGTGGCGTCCGGCAAGGGCGGCGTCGGCAAGTCGAGCGTGACGGTCAACCTCGCCGTGGCGATGGCCGAACGTGGCCTGTCGGTCGGCGTGGTCGACGCGGACATCTACGGCCACTCGGTGCCCCGGATGCTCGGCGCGACCGGCAAGCCGACGAAGGTCGAGCAAATGATCATGCCGCCGCAGGCCAACGGTGTGAAAGTGATCTCGATCGGGATGTTCACGCCGGGAAACACGCCGGTCGTGTGGCGCGGGCCGATGCTGCACCGGGCGCTGCAGCAGTTCCTGGCTGACGTTTTCTGGGGTGACCTGGATATTCTGTTGCTCGATCTGCCGCCGGGGACGGGTGACATCGCTATCTCGGTGGCGCAGTTGATCCCGAATGCCGAGATTCTGGTGGTGACGACTCCTCAGCAGGCCGCGGCGGAGGTTGCTGAGCGGGCGGGCGCTATCGCGCTGCAGACTCGTCAGCGGATCGCCGGTGTCATCGAGAACATGTCCTGGCTGCAGATGCCGGATGGTTCGCGGATGGACATCTTCGGCGAGGGCGGCGGCCAGAGGGTTTCCGATTCGCTTTCGCGAGCGGTGGGATCCGAGGTGCCGTTGCTGGGGCAGGTTCCGTTGGATCCTCGGTTGCGCGAGGGCGGGGACGCTGGGACTCCGCTGGTCACGCTGGATCCGGAGGCTCCGGCTTCCATCGTGCTGCGGGACGTCGCCAAGCGGTTGACCGTTCGGGCTCGCGGGCTTTCCGGTCGGATGCTTTCGGTTACTCCTGCTGGGCGCTGACTGCTTTGTGTCTTCGTGAGTGGTTTGTCCCCCGCTACCCCTCGGGGTAGCCACCGAACAAACCGCTCACGAATACGTTTCCCAGCCCGGCTGGTTCGGGTTGTCGTGAGCGGTTTGTTCGCCTTGAGGGGACAAACCACTCACGAAGAGCCTCAGGTCGCGTCGGGGTCGAACGGGGGCTTCTCGCCTGGGTTCAACGGCGGCCTGGCTGGGCTCGCTGGGGGCGGCGGGGTGGCGGCGGGGGGTGGGGGTGTGTAGCCGTTGGGCTTGGAGCCGTTGGCTGGCTCGTCGTTGAACAGGTGTTGGGTCACCATTCGTTTCGGGTCGAAACTGCGGAGCTCCCTGAGGTTTTCCAGGGGTTTGCGCAGCTCGTCGAACTCCGGGCCCATCTCGTTCTTGAGTTGGTCGCGGGCGCCCGTTGCGAAGTCCTTGACCTTCCGGATGCTCTTGCCTATCCAGGACGCCGCCGCTGGGAGGCGTTCCGGGCCCAGGATGAACAGCCCCGCCATCAGCAGGACAAGGATCTCCAGCCACCCGATGCTCTCGAACATGCCGCAACCTCCACCAAGTCAGCAGCTTCAGCTTACCGACTCAGTCGGACTGCAGGACCACGTCGATAGTCAGCTCTCTGCCGTCTCGGACAAGGAGAACCGGAACTTTCGCCCCAATTTCATGTCCTCGTACCGCGACGGTCAGCTCGGCCGAGTTCCGCACGATGCGGTCGCCGACCTTCGTGATGATGTCACCTTCGCGGATCCCTGCCTTCTGGGCGGCGCTGTTCTCCATCACGTTCGCCGCGCGGGCGCCCTGTGAGGACTCGGCGCTCACGTCCGTCACCGCGTTGACGCCAAGCTCCGCGTGCTTGACCTGCCCGTCCTTGATCAGGGCCTGGGCGATCTTGCGGGCGTAGTTGGACGGGATGGCGAAGCCGAGACCGATCGACCCGGGCTCGTCGCCGCCTGAGGGGATGATGAACGAGTTGATGCCGATGATCGCCCCGGCGGAGTTGATCAGTGGGCCGCCGGAGTTGCCGGGGTTGATCGCCGCGTCGGTCTGGATCGCGTCGTAGGCCACAGGGGGGTCGCCGCCTTCGCCAGCTATCAGGCGTGGCCTGTGCAGCGCGCTGATGATGCCGTCGGTGACTGTGTTCGGCAGGCCGCGGGGCGATCCCAGTGCGATCACGGAATCGCCCGCCGCGACGGCCTCGGAGTCGCCGAACTGGAGCACGGTCAGGTTGGGGACATCGACCTTGAGCACTGCGATGTCGGTCTTCGGGTCCCGACCGACCACCTTGGCGTCCGCCCGCCTGCCATCGGTGAACACCACGGACATCTTCAACGACTGGTCACGCACACCAGGCGCGATGACGTGGTTGTTGGTGATGATGTACCCCGTGCCGTCGATCACAGCGCCGGAGCCGAAAGCTCCGCCTGTGGACCCACGCAGCTCGATGGTGACCACGGCGGGCGCCACTCGCTTGGCTATGTCGGCGATCGAGCCCGGCGGGCGTTCGATGTTCGGCTGGACCTCGGCCAACGTCACGTCGCTGGTCAGCGAGTCGCCCGCGCGGGCGATCAACCAGCCGACCACGCCACCTGCGCCGCCGATCACCAGCACGACCACGGCCAGGATGATCAACGCGCTCGTCTTCACCCGACGCCCGAACAGCAGCTCGGGCACGCTGAGCAGGCGCCCAGACTCGGTTGCCGTCTTCTCCTTGGCCTCCGGCTCCGGCTTGTCCAGCGCGGGCGGGCCGATCATGGCGCCCGCGCCCGGGTCACGCCACGGGTCGCTGTCCTTGCCCGACCACAGCGGGGAGTCCTCGGGGTGCTCGCCGTTCTCGCCCGGTGGGCGCTGCAGCACCACGTCGGCGTCCTGCGGCGTCCGGCTGAACGCCTCGGCCAACGCGGCGGCGGGCGGCGGCGCTGTGCGCAGTGCTGGTCCGGAACTGGCTGGGCCTGGGTGGCTGCCGTTGCGTCCGGCGAACGCGCTGTCCACACCGGCTGGCCTGCCGAACACGGCAGCCTGAGCAGGATCGACCGCCGGCCTGCGCAATGGGCGCGGACCGAGCCGGTCAGGCTCAGGGGTCGGGTCTTGCTCAGGGTGCTGGCTCATCGCCGCCCAGCGTGCCTTCCCGGTGGTGAAAGCGCAGTAAACGGGTGGCCTCAGTCGCCTTCGTCACGCGTGGCGGCCTCCGGGTTGACCCACACCAGGTGAGCACGGATACGAGTGCCGACAGCGAACAGGTGCAGCGCGCTCTCCGGATCGCGCACGTTCACCCGTGAACCGTCCTCCGTGGCGATGACGTCGGCGCAGCCGTCGAAGGCCATGCCCCAGGCGGCAATCCGGCCGTCGACGCGCTCGCCGTACTCCTGCACCACGGCGAACAGCCGAGGCGCCTCGTCGGCGACCAGGCCTTCCATCTGCTTGGCGAACTCCGCCTCGCCGTACAGCGGGGTGAGCGTGGACGGATCGTGCACCATGTGCTCGTATGCCGCTATCAGCGCCGAGTAGCGCTCATGCCTGGTTGAGCCGGACCGATGGGTTGTGGGTAGCATGAGCTCCTCCATGGCATCGAAGTAGTCGATTACGTCGACCAAGACCCATGGTTGCGACGGGATACCGCCTTTTCAAGCGAAAGACCGGTATGCCACCCGATTGGATTATGAGCGCTCACCAGCGTTCCTGGATTCGAGAGAGTTGTGATGAGCCAAGACAACGCCGATGTCGTCAGCGCGACCGTGCGGAGGTGGCAGCTCACCGAGACCCTGCGGCAGTTGCGCGAGCGCGCTGGGCTGACCATCGACCAGGCTGTAGAGCAGTTGCGCACGGCGAAGGTCGGGAAGTGGTCGCGCTCGAAGATCTCCCGGATCGAAAACCGTGAGCAAAGCGTGCAAAGCCACGAGGTCGGCGTCCTGCTCGACCTGTACCAGGTGACGGACATGGAGCTGCGGATCTGGCTGCTCGATCTCGCTGTCAACGCACACGAGCGCGGCTACTGGCAGACGATCCGCAAAGATCACCCTGAGGGCTTTCACGGCTTTCTCAGTGTCGAAGCCGCACTCGTGGGACTGCGCCAGTTCGAAACGATGCTCGTGCCCGGCCTGCTGCAAACCATCGACTTCGCTCGCAGTGTGATCAACGGTGTCAATCCAGGGCTGGCCGCTGATGTGGTGGAACGCCGGGTAATGGCCCGCATGGCCCGCCAACAGGTGCTCACCAGGGTGAACCCACTTCGATACCACGTGATCCTTGACGAATCCGTCCTTGAACGACCGGTCGGCGGCCCGGCCGTCATGCGCGGTCAACTCTTTGGCCTAGTCGACAAGGCCAAGGCCGACCACATCACACTGCAGGTCCTGCCCAAGGCGACCGGCGCCAGCCCCGGCCTGGTCGGCCCCTTCTCGATTCTCACTCTGCCCGATCCCATTCCTGACTTCGGTTACGCCGAAGGGCCAGGCGGAGCGGCCTACATCGAGGACCGCAGCAAGGTCCGCACTTGTACTCTCAGATGGGGCATTCTCACTGAGCGTGCTCTGACCCAAGCTGATTCGGTAAGCCTGATCGCGGAGGCCGCAAACGGGTATCCGTGATCCGCAAGAGGAGGGCGAGGGATGATGATCGACAACGACCTCTTGGCCAGCGCCGAGTGGCGCAAGAGCAGCTTCTCCGGCGGCGGTGACGCCACTGGTGGCAACTGTGTTGAGGTTGCCGCACTGGCTGATGGCTCGTTCGCCGTCCGGGACAGCAAGAATCCTGGTGCAGGTGTGTTGGTCTTCCCGCACACCACGTGGCTCAAGTCGCTCTGAACGCCGCGAAGCCCCCGTTCTTCGACGGGGGCCTCGTGTCCTAGGAAAAAAGTCAGCGAATGATCGGGCCAGGTCCGACGAGGACTGGCGCGACTTGCACAACAGGCGCCCTGGCGGGCGTCCGTGCGGCGGGTGGCGCCGCGGACTCGCCGGTTGAGACCGGCGGCGCACCGGACGGGGCGACGAGCGCGAGCGCTCCCAGCACCAGGCCGGAGACGACCATCCCGGCGCCCTGGGCTGTGCGGCGGCCTCGGCCGAGCACGTTCGGGCCCTCGCCGAGGCGGGGCTGCGAGCCCAACGCGGGCTGCGAGCCCAGCGGAGTGGTTGCGGCGCTGCCCACGCGGTCCGGCCGCTGGACGGCGACGAGCTGGCCGTCCTTGCTCATGGCCAGTCCGTCCGGCATTGCCGGTAGCTCGGTGTTCTGCGGGATCGCCTGCAGGCTGGCCAGCAGGCCCGCTGGCATCGACGGGGCGTTCGCGCCACGGACAGCCGCGCGTGCCTGCCGCTGCGCCGCGATCTCCGTGGCGCACAGCGCACAGTTGATCATGTGCGTGGCCACCCTGTCCCGTGCTCCCGCGGACAGCTCTCCGTCCACGAACGCCACGACAGCGTCCGGCATCAGATGCTGCTCGGGGAGGTTCCACCCGCGCAGGTCGGTCATGCGGATGCCTCCCTGGTCATCGCACGGCGACGCTCAAGCGAGACGCGCAGGGCCTGGCGACCGCGGTGGATCCTGCTGCGGACAGTGCCCAGCTTGACCCCGAGAGTCGCGCCGATCTCCTCGTACGACAGGCCTTCCACGTCGCACAGGACAACGGCGGCACGGAACTCCGGCGGCAGCTCGTCGAGCGCTTCCTGCAGGTCTGGGTCCAGGTGGGTCTCGGTGTAGACCTGCTCGGGCGACGGGTCGTCACCGGCGAGGCGGTCGGTGTCCTCGGGCAGCCCCTCCATGCGCAGCCGCGAACGGCGGCGCGCCATGTCGAGGAACAGGTTCGTGGTGATGCGGTGCAGCCAGCCCTCGAAGGTACCCGGCTTGTACGACGCCAGCGAGCGGAACACCCGGATGAAGGTCTCCTGGGTGAGGTCCTCGGCGTCGTGCGAGTTGCCGGTCAGGCGGTAGGCGAGCCGGTAGACCCGGTCACCGTGCTCGCGCACGACCTCGTCCCAGGTCGGCGGTGTCCACACGGGCTGGTCGTCCAGCTCGACTGGCGCCGCCAACGCGACGTCGGAATCGCTCATCAGGTGGGTACCCTCCCGCAGACTCGTCTGCCCACTGTCTGGTGTAACGACGGACTCGTTCACGGTGTTCCCCACTTCGGCTGTGCGACTCCCCTTGATGTCGTCAGCTTGGTGTACGGCGTTATGGGGCGGGTGAGAGTCAGCTAAGACGAACCTGAGAATCCATCCGATCGGCGCGTTCGCCCGGATTCCGACCAGACGGCGCTAACCTCGCCAGGCGTGACACCCGAATGGCCGGCCGGGCTGCGTGACTACGTCGAGGACTACCTGGCCGAGGACGAGACCCTGAGTGCCGCGCGAGCTCGCGGCAGTGAACTCGGCTGCGTGCCGATCGGCGTGGCCGGTGGCGCCGCGCTGCGGTTCCTTGCCACCGCGCTGCAGGCCAAGGCGGTCGTCGAGGTCGGCACTGGTGCCGGACTGAGCGGCCTCTACCTGCTGCGCGGGATGGCCGCGGACGGCGTGCTGACGTCGATCGACGTCGAGCCCCAACACCAGGCGGCCGCCCGGCAGGCGTTCGCCGGGGCGGGCATCGCGCCCGGCCGGACCAGGCTGATCATGGGCAGCGCCCTCGACGTGCTGCCCAGGTTGACCGACGCCGGATACGACCTGATCTTCGTGGACGCCGCGAAGACGGAGTACCCGGCCTACTACGAGCACGGCGTGCGGCTGCTGCGACCAGGCGGTGTGCTCGCGTTCGACAACGTGCTCTGGCGAGGCCGCGTGGCCGACCCGAACGACCAGGACGTGAGCACGAACGCGCTGCGTGAGGTCACCCAACTGGTCAAGAACGACGATCGGCTGGTGCCCGTGCTGCTGCCAGTCGGCGACGGACTGCTGGTGGCAGCAAAAACCTCGTGAGTGTTTTGGCCGGTTAGAACCGGCCAAAACACTCACGAGAGGACCTGGGCGCCCTTGCCGAGGACGATCACGCCACCGGTGCTGACGGTGTACTTCTCCCGGTCGGCGTCCAGGTCCACGCCGATCTGGGCGCCGTCCGCGACCACCACGTTCTTGTCCAGGATCGCCTTGCGCACGATCGCGCCCTTGCCGATGCGTACGCCGGGCAGCAGCACGCTGCCCTCGACCACGGCGCCGTCTTCGACGACCACGTCCGCGCTCACCACGGACTCCCGCACCTGGGCGCCGGACACGATCGTGCCGGGGCCGACGATCGACTCGACCGCCGAACCCGAGTTGACGAACTTGGCGGGCGGCAGTGGCGGCGTCGCGGTCCGGATCGGCCACGCCTGGTTGTAGAGGTTGAACACCGGGTGCACGGACACCAGGTCCATGTGGGCGTCGTAGTAGGCGTCGAGCGTCCCGACGTCACGCCAGTAGCCGCAGTCGCGTTCGGTCGCACCTGGCACGACGTTGTCGTCGAAGTCGTAGACGGCCGCGTTGGAGTCGTCCACGAGCATGGGGATGATGTCGCCGCCCATGTCGTGGTCGGAGTCGGGGTTGGCCGCGTCCGCCCGCAGGGCTTCGAGCAGCACCTCGGTGCGGAAGACGTAGTTTCCCATCGAGGCGAACGTCACAGTGGGGTCGCCGGGCACGTGCGGCGGGTCTTTGGGTTTCTCCAGGAACCGGGTGATCTTGCCGGTGTCGTCGGAGTCGATGCAGCCGAAGGCGTGCGCCTCCGCGCGCGGCACCCTGATGCCAGCGACCGTCACGCCGAGACCGGAGTCGACGTGCTGGGCGACCATCTGGGACGGGTCCATCCGGTACACGTGGTCGGCGCCGAAGACCGCGATGTGGTCGGGGCGTTCGTCGTAGACCAGGTTGAGCGACTGGAAGATCGCGTCCGCGCTGCCGGTGTACCACCGTGGGCCGAGGCGCTGCTGCGCCGGGACCGGGGTGACGTACTGGCCGAGGATGTTGGACAACCGCCAGGTCGTGGAGATGTGCCTGTCCAGCGAGTGCGACTTGTACTGGGTCAGCACGCACAGCCGGTGATACCCGGCGTTGACCAAGTTGGACAGTACGAAGTCGACTAACCGGTAGTTCCCGGCAAACGGAACAGCTGGCTTGGCCCGGTCCGCGGTCAGGGGCCAGAGGCGTTTGCCCTCGCCGCCCGCCAGCACGATCCCGAGCACCTTCGGCTGGCCTGTCACGCTGCGAACACTAGTGTGATGACCACGATCACTGCCAGACAGACCTGCACGATTGGCGTGACGTTCACCTGAGCGCCGCATCGCCAACTACGGTTACCACCTGTGCGAATCGGTCTGCTGACACGCGAGTACCCGCCTGAGGTCTACGGCGGGGCGGGCGTGCATGTCGGTTTCCTCGTCCCGCGGTTGCGCGAACTGATCGAGGTGGATGTGCACGCGTTCGGTGGGCCGAGGGCGGACGCGCATTCCCATGTGCCCGCGCCCGGCCTTGAGCACGCCAACGCGGCGCTGCGGACGTTGTCGGTCGACCTGGCGATGACCGCCGCGACCGACGGCGTGGACCTGCTGCACTCGCACACCTGGTACGCGAACATGGCCGGTCATCTCGGCAAGATCCTGCACGGTGTGCCGCACGTGGTGACCGCGCACTCGCTGGAACCACGCAGACCGTGGAAGGCCGAGCAGCTCAAGGGCGGATACCGGTTGTCCTCGTGGGTGGAACGGACCTCCTACGAGGCCGCCGACGCGATCATCGCGGTCAGCGAGGGCATGCGGACCGACGTGCTCGACTGCTACCCGGCGCTGGACCCGGCGCGCGTGCACGTGGTCCGCAACGGTATCGACACGAACGCGTACCACCCGGTCACCGAGACGGACGCGCTTGAGCACTACGGCATCGACCCCAAGCGTCCGATCGTGGCGTTCGTCGGGCGGATCACGCGGCAGAAGGGCGTCGGGCACCTGATCGCGGCCGGGCACAGCATCGACCCGGACGCCCAGCTCGTGCTGTGTGCGGGCGCGCCGGACACGCCCGAGATCGCGGAGGAGACCAAACAGGCCGTCTCCGAGCTGGCGGCGAAGCGGCCGGGGGTGTTCTGGATCCAGCAGATGCTGCAACCGGCCGAGGTACGGCAGATCCTGAGCCACGCGACGGTGTTCGTCTGCCCGTCGGTGTACGAGCCGCTGGGCATCGTGAACCTGGAGGCGATGGCATGTGGCACGGCCGTTGTCGCCTCGGACGTCGGCGGCATCCCCGAGGTCGTCACCGACGGCCGGACAGGCTTGCTCGTGCACTACGACGAGCACGACATCGACGAGTTCCGCGCGGGCCTGGCCAGGAAGGTCAACGAGTTGGTCGGCGATCCGGCTCGGGCCGCGGCGCTGGGCGTGGCCGGGCGGGACCGCGCGGTGCGGGACTTCGCGTGGTCGACCGTCGCGCAGCAAACTGTCGATGTCTACAGGGTGGTCCTGCCTGAGGGCGCCCTCAGTGAATAACAGGAATTCTCGAAGTGTGACGCGCGTCTTCACCCGATACACGCTGGCCTCGCTGCTCGCCACCGGCATCAGTCAGGTGGTGCTGCTGGCGCTGTACTGGTCGTGGGAGATGGGCGCCATGGCCGCCAGCACCATCGCGTTCCTGGTCGGCGCCGTGCCGCACTTCCTGCTGATCCGCCGCTGGGCGTGGGGCAACAAGGGCAGCGCGGGCAGGCAGGCCGAGATCCTGGCGTACGTCCTGGTGACGGCGGCGGGCGGCGCGTTGTCCATCGCTATCACGACACTGATGGACTGGGCGCTGGATCCACTGATCGAGGACCGCGGCTGGCACGCGTTCGCGCTTGTGCTCTCCTACCTGGCCAGTGGCGCGCCGGTGTTCTTGCTCAAGTTCTTCGCGTTGGACCGCGTGTTCCGCCGCAAGGCCAACCAGACACCCGACGCGCCGAGCGACAACCAGGACAGCGAGACCAAGGCGAGCACGGTCCAGCCCCACGCCGCGTAGATCGACGTTCCGACCGTGCCGCCGACGGACGCCCCGGCGTAGTAGGCGCCGGTGTACAGCCCGGACGCTGGGCCTTTGCTCGGCGCCTCCGCGTTCACCCAGGCACCGGCGGCGGCGTGTCCCGCGAACCATCCGGCGGTGAGCAGAACGAACCCGATCGCGATCGACACGAGGTTGGTGGGGATCGTGATGATCACGCCGACCGCGGTGAGACCGAGCATTCCGAAGAGGACTCGCCGCCGGTTCGACTGGCTGCCGAGAGTCGCGGAGTTGAGGCCGCCGATCGCGTAGGCGACGAAGACGAGCGAGGCGACCTGCGGGCTCAGTTCCAGCGGCGGCGCGGCGAGCCGGAACCCGATCGCGTTGTACAGCGCCACGAACGCGCCCATGCCCAGGAACGCGACGGCGTACAGCGACCACAGAAACGGCTGGCTGACCGCGGATCTCAAGCCCCCGGCCATTCGCTTGGTGGGTATCGCGTCCTGTTTGGGCAGCGACCAGATGAGCAGTCCGGTGGCAGCGGCGGCGACGACCGCGACAAGCCCGACGCCGCCGCGATACGTACCGACCTGTCCGGCGAGCAGACGGCCGACCATTCCGCCGAAGGTGTTGCCCGCGATCAGCATGCCGATCGCCTTGAGCCGCCCCTGTTCAGCGAGATACGCCATCGCGACGGCGGGAAACCCGGCGAGCGCGACGCCCTGAACAGCCCGCAGGACGACGAGAAACCGGAAGTCGCCGACGAAGGGAAGACACAGCCCGATCAACGCGGACACGACGACCGAGGCCAGGATGACCGGCCGCCGCCCGACCACCTCCGACAGCAGGGACATCGGCAGCACCGCGACGGCCATGGCGCCGGTGGCGACCCCGACGGTGAGCGCCGCGTGCCCAGGAGTGATCTGGAACTCCTGCGCCAGCAGCGGAAGAACCGGCTGCGGGGCGTAGAGGAGCGCGAAACTCGCCAGCCCACCGGCGGCGATGCCGATCGTCAACCTGTCCACGTGCCTGGACGTTAAGCACCTTCCATTCATACGTCCAATACGGAATGATGTCACAATCGATACACAGGCGAATGAATCACTGGCAGCGTCCATAGCGCCGCGGCTGGCCGTGCTGCGCCTGCTGGCGGTGGAGGGCAATGTCACAAGAGTGGCCGCCCACCTGGGCGTCCCGCAGCCGACAGTGAGTCGCTGGCTGGCCGCGTTGTCCTCGTCGATCGGGGCACCTGTCGTGGTGAAGGACGGCCGCCGAGTGCAGCTGACCAGGGCGGGGCGGCTGCTGGCGTCGGCGGCGACGTCCGCGATGAGCGCGCTGGAAACAGGAACCCGGCAGGTGATCGAGGAGATCGACCCGGGCAGCGGCCGAGTGGCACTGGGCTTCCTGCACATGCTCGGCCGGTCGCTGGTGCCGGAACTGCTGCGGGCCTACCGGTTCACCCACCCGCAAGTCCGATTCGGACTGTTGCAGTCCTCCCGTGCGGAGATCATCGCCCGAATGGCAGCAGGAGACGTGGACCTGGCGCTCTACAGCCCACCCCCGAACGAGCCCGAACTCGCATGGGCACCGGTGCAGGAACAGGAACTCAAGC
The DNA here is from genome assembly GCF_000826545.1 of Kibdelosporangium sp. MJ126-NF4. The sequence goes on from NZ_CDME01000011.1 coordinate 326,942, forward strand.
TCGTGCTCCCGGACACACACCGGCTGGCCACGCGCGCGTCAGTCGAGGTGACGGAACTGGCGAACGAGGACATCGTCGGCCTGGAGCACGGCTTCGGCATGCGCCAGATCACCGACGACCTGTGCGCCGCCGCCGGATTCGCTCCACGAATGGCTTTCGAGGGACAGGAGTCGGACACCGTTCGCGGGTTGGTGCTCTCCGGCCTCGGTGTGGCGATCCTTCCGGAGGCGGAACTACGCACACCGGGGCTGGTCGAGATTTCACTCAGCCCTCGGGTGTACCGCACCCTCGCCTTGGTGTGGCCCGCTCACGACCAGCTGACTCCGGCCGTTCGCAGCTTTCGTGACTTCGCACTTCCACGTACGTGAAAGACAAAGAGATGCCTCGCCGGCGGGCAGGCCGCCAAGAGGGACACAAACAAACTCTGTTCGCCGAGCCGGTTCGCTCAACCCACGTGACTTCCCGGGTCCAGTGAGAGCGCGGGGCGCCCCTCCCGCATGGCCTGCCAAAGGAAACCACGACGTGCCGGGAGATCGGTACCGCCTGCGCCGTGGGCCGGGTCGCGTAGGCCGACCTCCCGACACGCCGTGGTATGGCTTCGCCCAGGCCATACGGGAGGGACACCCCACGAACCACACCCCTGCGCGTTCGCGCGCAGGCCGCATGCCCCTGCATTGACGTGCAGCTGGTGACTCGCGCGCCACGGCTGTGCCCTGCGATCGCTCGGCCTCGGCTTGGGTGGCTCGCGCGCATGCGCGGCTGAGGAGTGCTGGTGGCTCGCGCGCCTGCGCAGGGGTGGCCTTCGGGTGTGTTCCCTTCCGTATGGCCTGGGCGCAGCCAAACCACGACGGGTCAGGAGGTCGGCCTACGGAACTGGCGGGCCCAGCGCAGGCCCTACCGACCTCTTGACGCGTTGTGGTTTCCTCCGGCAGGCCATACGGAAGGGGACACGCCCGCCTCCACCCGACCCACAAAAGCACTAGAACGATGAGCCAGCGGCCAGAGATCCTGTGTTCCCCTTTTGGCGGCCTGCCTCCCGGCGAGGGACTGTCTTGTCAAGCCGAGGAACATCCAGAAACCAAAGCCGAAACGAAGACCCAAACCTCAAGGAAGGTACGAAGCGGCCAACTCAACCAGCGTCCGCGTGGAGAACCCGGTAGCGCCAGGAACAACCTCGTCATACGTCTTCTCGGCCCGAGCCGGTCCAGCGATATCCATGTGAGCCCAAGGAATACCGGCGGTGAACTTCCGCAGGAACAACGCGGCGGTGATCCCACCAGGCCCCGGCGGGCACTGCCGCCAGTCGGCGATCTCACTGGCGACCTCGGCCTCCAGGTCCGCCGACAACGGCATACGCCACCAAGCCTCGCCCGCGCGCGTACCCGCGTCGACGACACGTGCGGCGAGCTCGTCAGATGTGCTGAACAGACCGCCGGTTCGCACGCCGAGGGACACCTTCATTGCCCCGGTCAGTGTCGCCACGTCGACGATCAGGTCCGGCTTCACGCGCCGCACCGCGTAGCCGATCGCGTCGGCCAGGACCATTCGGCCTTCCGCGTCGGTGTTCGTCACCTCTGTTGTCTGGCCGTCGTAGTGGCGGATCACGTCGCCCGGCCGGTATGAGGAGCCGGAAACGTGGTTCTCCGCGATTGGCACCAGGCCGGTCACGCGGACCGGCAGGCCGAGTCGGGCGATGGTCACTATGGCTGCGATCACCGAGGCGCCGCCGCACATGTCTGTTCGCATCAGGTGCATGCCGTCCGCGGGCTTCAGTGAGATGCCGCCTGTGTCGAACGTGATGCCCTTGCCGACGTACGCGATGTGCGGACCGACTGCTCGACTTGGCCGCCAGGTCAGTTCCACGAACCTCGGCGGGCTCGCCGAACCTCCACCCACCGCCAACAGGCCGCCGAAGCCCTGCTCGGCCAGCCAGTGCTCGTCGCGGACCTCTACCTTCAGTCCCGGCAACTGTGCTGCCAGGCGTACCGCTGTCGCGGCCAGCCAGGCTGGGTCCTTCACGTTCGACGGGGTGTTGCCCATGTCACGTGTGGCCACTGTGCCCTGTGCGTACGCCTGCGCGCGGTCGGCCGCTGGGCGCAGCTCGTCCGCCGCGTCGGTGACCAGGCGCAGCGTCTTCAGGCGGGGTTTCTCCGCCGAGGTGACCTTGTAGCGGTAGCCGCCCAGCGACACCCCGAGCACCAGTGCCGAGATCTGCTCCGGCGACGTGTCCTGCGGCAGCGTCAGCTGCAGGGCCTTCGCCACCTTGCGGCCCGCGTCGGCGTCGGCTTCCGCTCGTGCTTCGACCGCGCGTACCAGCGCCGCGCCTGCCTTGCGCCAGTCCGCCGCGGAGCCGTCGCCGATTCCTGCGACCCAGCGGATGCCCTGGCCTGTGGCGATGTGAACCTCGCCCGCTTTGCCCGTCAGGCCGATCGCCGTCGCCCATTCGGCGCTCAGGTCCGCGCCGCCCGGTCCGAACTCGGGCGACTCACCCGCCTGCGCCACGACCGCGACGGGTAGGCCACGGCGAGGTGCCACTGCCACCTCGACCTCGGGCAGCTGACTGGGTAATGACGGCACGGGCGTGCGCAACGCAAGACCTCCTGCGGCTCGCTTCAAGACGTGACGCGGCCCCGGCTCCACTCGCGGATACCGGGGCCCGCCTGGGAAACTCCAGTCAGCCGGCGGCGGCCTTCAACGCGTCGCCAAGAGCGCTGGCCTCGTCCGGTGTCATCTCCACCACCAGGCGTCCACCACCCTCCAGTGGGACGCGCATCACGATGCCCCGACCCTCCTTAGTCACCTCGAGGGGACCGTCACCGGTCCGGGGCTTCATGGCCGCCATAGCGTGCTCCCTCCGTCATAGCCTGCCCACCGCAGGCCGGGTCCACCAGCCTCGGCTTACGTCATTCTCTCCTATCCGCTCACCGCGACGAAATCGAACCGATCTTTTGCGTGTCGTTTGGCGACCACTCACCGACCTGGTGTGACAGATTCGACGCAGCGCGTGCGGATGCGGCTTCACCGACTTCACGGTGCGACACGCCGTAGCGCGACACGCCGCACTATTTTCCCCTTTTTTGGTAACGAGATGGTCACGCGTCCGGTCACTGTGGACAGCGTCGATTTCGCCCGGCATTTCACTTCGCCCGCCAGCACGCGGCGATATGGTCGTCGACGATCCCGGTCGCCTGCATCAGCGCGTAACACGTGGTCGGTCCGAGGAACGCGAAACCACGGCGTTTGAGCTCCTTGGCCATCGCCTTCGACTCGTCGGTCACCGCCGGGACGTCGGCCATCGTCCGCGGCCGCTTGTGCTTGGCGGGCTTGAACGACCACAACAACTCGTCCAGCGGGACGTCCAGCGACAGCACAGCGCCCGCGTTGCGGATGGCCGCGTCGATCTTCGCCCGGTTGCGCACGATGCCCGCGTCGCCCATCAGCCTGGCCACGTCGGCGTCGCCGAATTCCGCGACCCGCTTCGGGTCGAACCCGGCGAAGGCGGCGCGGAAGTTCTCCCTTTTGCGCAAAATCGTGATCCAGGACAGCCCCGACTGAAAGGACTCTAGGCAGAGCCGTTCGTACATCGCGTTCACGCCGTGTAGCTCGGTGCCCCACTCCTCGTCGTGGTAGGCCACGTAATCCGGCGTCGAGTCGCCCCAGGCGCAGCGAACGAGTTCCTTGGTCCCGCGAGGCCTGGTCACCGAAGGCTTGGTCCCTGGAGGTTTCGTCACTGCGCGGCCGCCTTGTCCTCGAGCTGGCGCTCGAGCTCGGCAACCCGGGTGCGCAGGTCGTCGACCTCCGTGCCGAGCCGACGCAGCACCCAGTCGACCTCGGACATCTTGTAGCCGCGCAGCACCATCTGGAACTTCACCCTGCCGACGTCGTCGGACGTGATGTCCTCGGCGGGCAGTCTGGTCGGCGACGCACCCGGCGGGAGCGGCGGCAGTTCCTCACCCCGGCCGAACAGCACCGAGACAAGCAGGAACACCACAGCCGCGACGAAGACCATGACGACGAGATAGAACAGGGCGGTGGTCACCCGAGCAATCTTGCCACTACCCGGCGAACCGGACCGCCTTCCGTGCCATCACCGTCAGCCGGGACAACACGAACACCGCGACCACGGACGACACCCAGCACAGCGGCATCGCGGCGGACAGCCCTGGCTTGACGATCACCGTCGCGATGCTCAGCGACACGTTCGCCAGGAGCGCGACGCTCACCGTGACGAGCGCGATCGTGGCCACGCAACGCGCGATCAGACGACTGTCCGCGGCACTGCGCGACATCTGACGGCCGAGCAGCAACGCGAGCGCGGTCGCGATGACAACGAGCCACGCGATGCTGTCGTTGATCTCCGCGAACGGGATGTACCAGGAAGGCATCGGGCCGCCGGACATCGAGTCCCACGGTCCCAGCAAGACCATCCTGACGCCCTCCCAGAGGAAGTGCATGACAGGTAGGACGAACAGGATGGCTCGCAGCGTGCGCGCGCCGTACGCGACGGCGAGTTCGCCTTGGTAGTCGTCGGCGATCTCGCTGACCGTGCCGAACTCGGCGACTGCCTTGCGTTGCGCGTCCTCGTCGGCGATCCCCGTCGCCCGGTAGCAGTCGGCGGCGTCTTCGAGGCTGTCACGCACCTCGGTCAGCAGATCAAGCTTGACCTTTCGAACTCCCCGTAACCGCGAGTCCAGATCGGCGACGTAGTCGTCGATCAAGCTTGCGCCGGCCATGGGCCCTCCCCGAGCACACCCTCGATGGCAGCCGTGAATTCACGCCACGCGGTCCGCTCCTGGACCAACGCGCGTTGCCCGGCCTTCGTCAGATGGTAAGTACGGCGTTGACGGCCCGAGACGGTACTCCACTCGCTTGTGACGTAACCGGCGCGCTCCAACCGGCGCAACGCCGGGTAGACCGTGCCAGTCGGCAGGTCGAGCGCGCCGCCACTACGCAGTTGGAGCGCCTCGATGATCGCGTACCCGTGCAGTCGCCTGCCGTCGAGAGTGGCGAGCAGTAGCGCGTCGAGGTGGCCACGCAACACGTCGGGCTTCATACGTAGCGAGTCTACGGGTTCAACGTCACACGGCCCAATGGTTTGTGCCAGATTGAGCGATGACTCCGATTGATGCATAGCCCGACGACACATGGTCGATCACCAGCCGAACATCCGCCCGCGATGTGGCGAATTCTGGCCGGATAACACCGTTGAACAGGTCCAATGCTGGTGACGTGGATCACACAAGCACTAAATTCCTTGCTTGAAGGAAGCCTGGTCAGTTGAGTGTCAACCAGAACGCACCGCATCAGGGGGATCACCGACAGTTCCGCGAACCACGGCCCTGCCATGGTTTGGCACCGCGAGGGGGACGATGCGAACGACGTCACCAGCAACTGTCCTCCCTGTCGCGTTCCGCTGGTTCTGGGGCAGCCAGACGATGAGCTTCGTCGGCGACCGACTGACCGGTTTCGCGGTGCCGAGCGTGGCGATCCTCGTGCTCAACGCGTCCAGCGCCCAGGTGGGACTGGTTTCCGCGGCCGGCTGGCTGGCGTATCCCGCGTTCGGCATGGTCGCCGGGGCGGTGTTGGCCGGTCGCCGCCGTCGCGGGGTGATGATCGCCGGTGAGCTGGTGCGGTTCGTGGCGTTCGTGAGCATCCCGCTGGCCGCGCTGGCCGGGTGGCTGAGCGTCACGCAGATGGTGGTCGTCGTCGCCATCGCCGGGATCGCAACGGTTTTCGTGGACATCGCGAGCCAGTCCTACCTGCCGACACTGGTGGCCCCGAGCCACCTGTTCGCCGCCAACTCACGGCTGCAGGGCTCCGACAGTCTGTCCAAACTGGTCGGCCCCGCACTGGCGGGCGCGGTGATGAACCTGCTCGGCGGGGTCACCGCCATCGCCGTGAACGCGTTGCCGTTCCTGCTCTCCGCAGTCGGCAGGACGCGGATCGACGTCGTGGAGGACCTGCCACCCCGGGCATCGACACGAGAGTCGTTCGCCAACCGGATCCGTGTCGGTGTGACCTACGTGTGGAGCCAGCCGCTGCTGCGGCAAGTGGTCTGCGCGACGGCGGTCCGCGGGTTCGGCACCGGCGTCGTGGACGCGGTCCTGCTGCTGTTCGCGTACCGCGTGCTGGGTCTGTCCAGTGTGGGCGGCGGATTCCTGCTGGCCGCCGGGGCGGTCGGCGCGCTGCTCGGCGCGCTGCTGACCCAGCGGATCGCCGTGCGCGTCGGCGTCCGGACAGCGCTTCTGGCCAGCGCGTTCGAGGGCCTGGTGTGGCTGGCCGTCCCGATCACGCTGCTCACCGCGCCGGTCGTGGTCCTGGTGGCGATCCGGGTCTGCTCCGCGTTCTGGCTGCCGGTGTGGAACGTGCTGACGACCAGCATCCGCCAGTCACTCACCCCGCCGGGCGAACAGTCCACTGTGCACGCGACCGCACGGACGATGGCCTCGTCGACGATCCCGCTCGGCTCCATGGTCTCCGGTTTCGCCGCAGGCCTGCTGGCGTCCTGGTTCGGCACGCCGACGGGTCTCGTCGTCGTGCTGGCGATCGGCGGGGCGTGCACCGCGGCCAGCGTGCTGGTGCTGCGCGATGTCCCCCACAAGCTTCCTGAACAGGCCACAACGCAAGGAGGAGGATCGAATGCACCCGTCCACCACACGAACGTTGAACGCCAAGGAGTTCGCTGACATCAAGCACACCGTGGCGATCCGCTCGCGGGCACGCAAGAGCCTGCTGGCAGACCCCGGGTACGCGGCGCCACTGCCCCAGGAAGTGAGCCTGCAGCTGACGTACAAGTGCAACCTGCGTTGCACGCACTGCTACCAGTGGAACGAGCAGGGGTTCTTCCGCGACTTCAGCATCCAGCGGCAGCGCACCGAACTGGAGGTCGACGTCGTCGAGCAGGTCCTGCGCACCACGGCACCGGTCCGATCCAAGACGTTCCTCTGGGGCGGCGAGCCGCTCATGCACACCAAGTTCAACGAGGTCGCCGAACTGCTGGAACGCTATCCGCGCACAGTCAACATGTGCACGAACGGCCTGCTGTTCAAGCGCAAGCTGGACGACCTGCTGCGCATCGGCGAGAACCTCAACCTGCTGATCAGCCTGGACGGTCTCGGCGACGACCACGAGGCGTTGCGCGGCAAGGGCACCTTCAAGCGCACCATGGAGAACATCCAGCTGATGCTGGACCTCAAGCGCGAGGGGAAGTTCGACGGCGAGATATCGTTGTCCTGCATGGTCTCGCACGTGACGGTGTACAAGATGTACGAGTTCATGGAGTGGGCCGAGGAACTCGGCGTCAACACGGTCTACTTCCAGTTCCCGTGGTTCATCAGCCCGGAAGTGGCGCAGGCGATGGACAAGGTGTACGCGGAGTCCTTCGCGTGGCTCGATCCGGACACGAAGACCAAGCAGCCGACCTGGCACTCGTACACCTACCAGCTGCCTGAGGACCAGATCCCGGTACTGCGGGAATCCATGGCACGCCTGGCTTCCCGATCGTGGCGCGTGCGTGTCCGCTACCAGCCCCAACTGGCCGCCGACGAGGTCGAGGACTTCATCCGGGGCACGTCCCGTCCGGCGCAGCACCGCAACAAGTGCCTCGCGGTGTCCAACCGGATGGAGGTGCACGCGGACGGCGCGGTCAGCTCGTGCAAGTTCTTCCCCGAGTTCGTGGTCGGCAACCTCTACGACACCCCGGTCGAGGAGCTGTGGCAGAGCAAGGACTTTCGTGAGGTCCGCCAGATCCTCTCGGCCAACGGCATGATGCCGGTCTGCTCGAAGTGCATCCTGCTCTACCTGAACGGAGTGTGAAACCCATGCCCGACACCGAGTTCACCATCAAGACCGTGCTGGCAACTGTGCTCGGCTCCGGGATCACGCCCGAGCAGATCCGCTCGGACGCCGACCTGGTCGAGGAGTACGGGCTCGACTCGCTCCAGACGATCTCGTTCCTGCTGGGCATCGAGGACGCGTTCGACCTGGAACTGGACTACGAGACGCTCGAACTCGACCACCTGCGCTCGGTCAACCAGTTCACCGCGTACATCACGTCGATCAACGCGTACGCGGCCGGATGAGGGCAGCACGCCTGGGCACGTTCGACGCGGAGAAATGGTGGCGGCCAACAGACCTGGCCACGCTCCCAGCGATCACGCGAGCCGGTTCCGACGAGGCCGTCGCCGCGATGGACGAACTCCTCGCGGGATTCTGCGCGCCCGGTGACCGACTGATCACCCGCTATCGGATGGCTGACCCGATCCGAGACGGGCTCGCGGCGGCCGGGATCACGTTCGAGCACCTGACCGTCGACGGCCCGGACGAGCCGTTCGAGCGGAACGTCTCCCGTGACCTGGTCGACGGTTTCGTTGTCGAGCCGTACGCCGTGCTCGCGGAGACGATTCAGCTGTCCGATTCATTGCCTGACAACGTTGTCACCGCCGAGGTGAACTCAAAGACCTGGTCGAACACATTGGCGCAGTCCATGAACCTGCCTGGTACGGGCATCGTCGTCCGGTCAGAGGCGGAGTTGTCCGCGGCGGTCGCGCGGTTCCCGTCGGCCATCGTCAAGGACCCGTACGGGGTTTCCGGGCGCGCGGCCTTGGTCGTGGAGTCGCCGGGCGTGCTGCGGGCCATCGAGCGGACGCTGACCAAGCAGGACAAGCGGATCGAGCTGCTCGTCCAGGAGAAGTACGACGTGCGAACGGACTTCTCGGCGCATGTGCTGATCTCGCTGGACGGCACCTGGCAGCACCGCGGCGTCCAGGTGATGACCAACCGGGGCCTGCGGCACATGGGCTCGTCGCCCCCGACGCCCGAATTCACCGAGCTGCTCTGGGAAAAGAGCTACTACGAGGTCATCGACTCCGTCGCCGAGAAGGTGGCGAAGGCGGGTTATCACGGGCCGTTCGGGGTCGATTCGATGCTGCTGCGGGACGGCACACTCGTGCCGGTCCTGGAGATCAACGCCAGGCATTCGTTGGGACTGCTGTCGTTGACGCTGCACGAGCGCGCCGCCGCGCAGGGCTTGGCGGCCCACCTGTCACAGCTCGAACTGACCGTCCCGGCGGGCGGCGGGATCACGTCCGTGTGCCAGGCGCTGGCTGATATCCGTTACACCGGCGGCGAGAGTGAAGGCGTACTCGTACTCAACGGCAGCACACTCACAGCACCGGGCGGCCGGGTCTATGTCGCTTTGTTCTCGCATCAGCCCGATGTGTTGCGGCAGCGTGTGCTCGACGCTGTTGCCGCGGCGGGCATGACGATCAGAGGAGTCGCCCATGCGGCTTGACATCGGCCTGATCGGAGCCACGAAGATCGCCGAACGCGCGATCCTCACGCCCGCTCGTAACCGTGCCGACGTGACCGTCCGTGCCGTGGCCGCGAGCGACGTCGGCCGTGCTCACGAATTCGCAGCCAGGAATGGCATCGGACGCGTCCACGAGGACTACGAGTCGCTGGTCCGCGATCCGGACATCAACGTGGTGTACGTGTCACTGTACAACTCCGCCCACCACGAGTGGGCTGTTCGCGCAGCGGCGCAAGGAAAGCATGTGATCGTCGAGAAGCCGCTGTGCCTGACCGCAGCGGAGTACACGGAGATCAGCGACACCGCGAAGGCCAACGGCGTCCAGGTCGTCGAGGCGATCCCGACCGCCGGTCACCCGTGGCAGGCGGCCGTCCGGCGGATGATCGACACCGGCGAGTTCGGCGCACTGCGGCGGATCCACACCAGGATCCGGTTCCTGACACCGGCCGACGGGACCTACCGCACCCGGCCGGAGCTCGGCGGCGGGATCTTCTTCGACTGTGCGAGCTACTGGTTGCAGGCCGTGCAGTCGACTGCGGGCTTGGCGGGGGCGACCGGCACGGGCGAATCCGCGTTCGACGGCCCGAACGGGACCGACACGTCCTTCCTCGCCACCTTGAGCTGGGCCGACGGCCGAGTGGCCACTGTGGACTGCGCGGTCGGCGAGAAGCACGTCGCCGAGATCGAGTTCTTCTTCGAGTCCGCCTCGGTGCGGCTGCGGAACATGCTCAGGCCCACCGTGGCCGCGTTGCCGCTGAACCTGGCGATCAAGGCAGCCGCGTCCGAGATCCGGTCCTTCCCGCCGGTCGACTACTACCAGGCACAACTGGACCGGCTGTTCGCCGAGCCGGACGCGCCCGGCGAACGGATCGCGTTGATGGCCGGGATTTACGCGGCAGCACAGTGTTCATCTACTGGGGAAGCTCTGGTCCGATGAGGAAACCCCTGGCGGCCTGGCAGAGGTTCGCACTCGGCTTCGAGAACAACCGCCCAGGCTGGGCGACCGGACAGTGGTTCACCCTGAACGCCGTGGTCGAGATCCGCGGGCCGCTGGACGTTCGACGACTCGACCAGGCCTTCCGGCAACTGGTCGACCGCAATGACGTGCTGCGTACCCGAATCGAGGACGGCGAACAGGTCATCCGGCCCGAGGTCCCGACCGAACTGGAACTCGTCGACGAGTCCGACTCCGACGAGTTGTTGTTCGCACCGGTCGAGTTCACCGCGATGAGCCCGATCCGACTTCGGCTCGCCGCGCCCGAACCCGGCAGGCACCTGCTGTGCCTACACCTGCACCACATGCTGGCGGATCCGGCGACACTGTGGATAGTGCTGAACGAGCTCGCGGCGCTGTACCGGGGACCGCTGCCCGCTCCACTGGCACAGTTCTGGCAGTATGCCGAGGATCAAGGACGGTTGATCGCGGACGGCCGCACAGCCGCCGAAGCATGGTGGCGAAAGGTATCCGGCCCGTCGGCCTCGCCCGCCGTCACACCTGAGGGCCAGTACGCCCTGCGGCAACGAATCCTCACCGCGGACGAACTGTCCGAACTGGAACGGTTCTCCCGCAGGAACCGCAGCACCGTGCTCATCTCGCTGCTGGCCGCCGTGGCGTGCGCAGCGCTGCCGTACCTCGGCCCAGGAGACACCGTACTGTTCAACACCTTGTTCAGCCGCCGAAACCGGATTGAATGGCGTGCCTTGCCCGGCCCGTGCACAGTCCCCGCCTACCTACCTCTGCCACGACCGCCCGCGTCGCTGACCGGGGACTACGTCGCCGCAGTGCGTGATGTGGTGCTCGCCGCCCAGCACCACGTGATGGACCCGCCAACAGACGACGCGTCGTCTCCGTTCGTCGAGTACATCATCGATTCACGCCCGCAGGCGCTGGCGTTCGGCGAGGCGGTCGGTGCTGTGATCGACGCGGCGGGCTCCCGCGACATCGGACGCGCGGCCCGGTTCGACATCAGGTTCCGGCGCACCGGGGAAGGTGAGCTGTTCGCCCATCTCAGCGGGGACGGGATCGGCTGGCCCCAGGAACGGGCACTGGCGATCTGCGCGTCCCTGCCATGGAGGAAATCGTGACCAAGCGGACACTGTCGTCCAGCGAACTGGACACCGTGCTGAAGACCTGCGGAATCGATCCGTCCACGGTGCTGTCCCGCCAGGAACTCACCGAGGGCACGTACAACACGGCCTACCGCCTGCGAACCGCGGACACGGGTTACGTCCTGAAAGTCGCCCCCGACCCGGACGCGCCGTCGCTGACCTACGAACGCGGCCTGATGAACACCGAGGCGCTGTTCTACCGGGAAGCCGCCGGGCTGCCCGTTCCGGACGTGATCCACGCGGAACCGGACTTCCTGCTGATGAGCGAGATCCCCGGCCGTCCGTGGTACCCGGACAAGCCCCGGGCGGACGCGCGGGCCCGGCTGCGCGGCGAACTCGGCGGGATCGTGGCCGGTCTGCACAAGATCACCGGCACCGGCTTCGGCTACCCGCAGATGGGCCTGTGCGACTCGTGGCGGTCGGCCTTCCGCCTGATGGTGACGTCACTGCTGGCCGACGCCGAACGCTACTCGGTCGCTCTGCCCGTCTCGCGGGACAAGATCATGGCGGCGCTGGACTCGGAGACGTTCGACGAGGTCGACTACCCGGTCCTCGTCCACTTCGATCTGTGGGACGGCAACATCCTGCTGGACGGGGACACCGGCGTGAGCGGACTGATCGACGGCGAGCGGGCGTTCTGGGGCGATCCGGTCGCGGAACTGGTCTCGCTGGCCCTGTTCAAGGACATCCGCGACGACAGGGCCTTCCTCGACGGCTACCGGCCGCTGAAGTTCACCGAGTCAGTGCGCTTCCGCCTCGCCTGCTACCAGGTGTACCTGTACCTGATCATGCTGGTCGAGTCCGTCCCCCGCGGCAGCACGGACACGGGGATGCGCAGGCTGGTGGTCCGCAACCTGGAACAGGCGGCGGCGAAGCTGTGATCGAGATCCTGACTTCCGGTGTGGCACTGGGAGTGCACGTGCCGGGCCTGCTGCTGGCGGACCGGCTGCGCGAACGCGGCGCGGACGTCACCGTCTCGGTGCTGGAGCGGTTGCTGCCCGACGAGACCCTGGCCACGACCACGAAGATGAAGTGGGCGTTCCACCGGGACTTCCGGGTGGCGCTGGCAGGCCAACGCGTGGCCAGGGACGCCTCGGTCGCCGTCCCCGCCGACGCACAGGACGCGGTGCTGGCCGCGTGGAAGTCCCGTGACGTCAGCAAGTTCGTCGTGTTCTCCGGTTTCTGGCTGCCGATCCTCGAGCGGTACCCGAACGCGGACGTGGACATCTGCCACGTGGACTCGGTGGTGTCGCCGTCGTTCCGGAAGGTCGAAACAACGCTGAACCCACGTGAGATCTGGTTGGCGAACGCGGAAAAGGGCAAGCTGCCGTACAGCATTCCGGTGACACACGAACCGCCGATCCCGTGGCACGCCCGCGAACGGCGGCTGCTGGTGCACGGCGGCGGCTGGGGAATGGGAACCTACCGGGAACGCGCGGCGGAGCTGAGGGCACACGGCTTCGCACTCGACGTGATCGCCTACGAACAGCGAGACGTGCGGCCGGATCCGGCGATCCGGCACTTCATGATGGACCCGGACTGGCATCCGTGGCACGACGACGGCTACCCGCCGTTCGGGGAGATCGGAACCCCGTTCACCCGGGGCCAAGGACATCACGGCTCGTTCGACCTGACACGTTCGGTGATCGCCACGGTGAGCAAGCCGGGTGGCGGCACGCTCCTGGACTCGCTCTGGTCGGCGACACCGACCGTGCTGCTCGAACCGTTCGGCGCACACGAGAAACGCAACGCGGAACTGTGGGAGCGGCTCGGCTTCGGTATCTCGTTCGACAAGTGGCGTGCCTCCGGCTTCGATGTGTCCATGGTGGAGAAGCTGCACACCGCGCTGGCCGAGGCCCGTGCCTCCCTTGTGGACTACGCGGAGGTGCTCGCCGGATGAACGAGGTCAGGCAGGCCCTGCCGGAGGACTGGGCGGCGTTCCGCGACGTCCGCCTGGCGGCACTGGCCGACACCCCGGACGCCTTCGGCTCAACGCTGCGCGAGGAGGCGGAGCACCCCGAGGCGGAGTGGCGGCGCAAGCTCACCACCTCAGTGGTCTTCCTCGGCAGCCGCGACGGCAAGGTCCAGGCAATCGCGTCGGCGTACCCGCTCGACAGCGACGAGGTCGAGCTGATCAGGATCTGGGCACACCCCGACTCCCGGGGAACGGGTCTCGCGGCCGAAACGGTCGGCGCGGTGCTCGACTGGGCGAAGGGCAGGACCGTGACGCTGTGGGTCGGCGTGCAGAACCCGTCGGCCGAGCGTTTCTACACCAAACTCGGCTTCCGCCGAACCGGACGAACCGGAGCGCTTCCCCGCGACGAATCCATCGAGGAAGTCGAGATGCTGCTAGCGCCGTGCTGACGCTGCAACCAATGTGGCCTTCGGTGCACCAGCTGCAACCAAGGTGGCCTTCGTTGCACAGAGCAGCACGGCGATGGCGGTGTCATGTCCCTGCAACGAAGGTGGCCTTTGGTGCGTCTCGCGCACCGAAGGCGGCCTTCGTTGCATCCCGTTACCGCACTGATCGCATGGCGGGCCTGTCCTGCAGGACGAACTCGGTGAGGTCCGGCACCCATTCGCCACCGACCTGGACGAACTGGGTCAGCTCGGCTGGGGTGTCCAGTCCACAGCGCCGCAGCACCGTGCCGAGGATCTGGCTGGCCATCACCCCGAGCTGCAGCAGGTTCCGGTTGCGGTGCTTGCGAACCCCGAGGTTCACCTGGGCGATACCGGCCAGCCCGTACAGCGAGTGCGCGTCGAGCAGCAACCCGATCTCCACCGCGTAACCGGCAGCGAACGACACGGACTCCAGGAACTGCCTGGTCGCGGCGTACTCGCCGCCGAGCGGCTGGACGAGCCCGGACAGGTCTGGCCGCACGGCGTTCAGCAGCGGCCGGGCCAGCAGCTCGGTCACCCGGCCACCGCCCGTCCCGTAGTCCTCGGTCTCCAGCCGCAGCGGCCGCCGGTAGAAGCCCTTGACCAGGTGGACGTCCTCGGTCAACAGCGGCCCGAGCAGCGCGGGCACGAACGCGGGATCCGGGTCGACCAGGTCGGCGTCCAGGAAGACGACCAGGTCCCCACTCGTCGCGGCCAGTGAACGCCAGAGCACCTCGCCCTTGCCGGGCACCGGTTCCAGCTCCGGCAGGACGTCCTCGCGGCGAACCACCCGCGCACCGGCGGCCGTGGCCACCGCGGCGGTCCGGTCGGTCGACCCGGAGTCCATCACGACGATCTCGTCCACCAGCGTGCCGAGCAACGGCCGGACCGTGCGCACGACGCCACCGACGGTCTCTTCCTCGTTCAGCGCGGGCAGGACCACGCTGACGGTCCGCCCGGCCAGCGCGTCGACGAGCTCCTGGACAGTCCACTGTGGATCCTGCCAGGTCCGCTCGGCGAACCAGGCCGCGGCCGACGGGTTCACGCGAGCGCCCGCAGCACGCGGGACGGCGGGCGTGTGCCCGCGATACTGGCCACCATCTCGACCACCTTCCTGGTCTGCCGCACCTGGTGCGCCCGGAAGACACGCGCGCCCGTCCACGCCGCGACCGAGGTCGCCGCCAACGTACCGTCCACCCGGTCGGCCAGTTCGACGCCGAGCGTCTCGCCGACGAAATCCTTGTTGGACAGTGCCATCAGCACCGGCCAGCCGGTGGCCACCAGTTCGTCCAGCCGCCGCAGCAGCTCCAAGCCGTGCCACGTGTTCTTGCCGAAGTCGTGCGTCGGGTCGATCAGCACGCCCGCCGCGGGCACACCGAGTTCGACCATCCGGTCCGCCCGCCGCACCAGCTCGTCCGCGACCTCGGCGACCACGTCGGCGTACCGGACCCGATGCGGATCGGTCCTCGGCCGCGCCCCGCCCGTGTGCGAACAGACGATTCCGACGCCGAACTCGGCCGCGACCTCCGCCAGGCGCGGGTCGGCGCCCGCCCACGTGTCGTTGAGCAGGTCCGCGCCCGCCGCGCAGGCCGCTTCGGCGACTTCGTGCCGCCAGGTGTCGACGCTGATCACCACGTCAGGGAACTGGGTACGGACAGCCTCGACAAAAGGGACCACCCGGCGTGTTTCCTCCGCGGTGTCCACGACCTCGCCGTGTGATCCCGCTCGCACTCCGCCGATGTCGACGATGTCGGCGCCGTCTGCGACCGCCGTGGCGACCGCGGCCATCGCGGCCTCGTCGCTGAACGTGGCACCGCGGTCGTAGAAGGAATCCCTGGTGCGGTTGACAATCGCCATCACCAGGGCACGGTCGTCGGCCACCCGGCGGGCACCGAACTTGAGCGGTAGCACCCAGCGATCGTGCCACGCAGACCCGTGAAGTTACTTACCGCGAGGGTCGATTTGACAGTGATGCTTCTAGAGTGGACCTGTTCCCCCACCGCAGGAGGCTCCCGTTGTTCTACCGCGCGCTGCGTGCTGTGTGCGTCGTCCTCGCCAAGGTGCTGTTCCGGCCGAAGGTCGAGGGCCTGGAGAACATTCCCGCCAAGGGCGGAGTGATCCTGGCGAGCAACCACCTGTCGGTGTTCGACAGCATCCTGATCCCGCTGGTGGTGACGCGGCAGGTCAACTTCCTGGCCAAGGAGGAGTACTTCACCGGCCGCTCGCCCTACCACCGCCTGCGTGCCGCGTTCATGCGCGCGATCGGCCAGGTCCCGGTGCAGCGCGGGCAGGCACGCGCGGGGGTCGCGGCGCTTGAGGTCGCGAGCAAGGTGCTGGAGAGCGGCTACGCCTTCGGGATCTACCCGGAGGGCACGCGGTCACGCGACCTGCGGCTGCACCGCGGCCACACCGGCGTCGGCCAGCTCGCGCTCAGCTGCGGTGTGCCCGTTGTGCCGATGGCGGTGATCGGCACCGACCAGATCCAGCCTCCCGGCCAGCGCTTTCCGCGGCCCGCTCGGGTCACCATCCGAATCGGCAAGGCACTGGACTTTTCTCGGTATGACGGAATGGCCGGTTCGCCCGCCATTCGCCGCGCGGTGACCGACGAGATCATGTATTCGATCATGGAACTGTCCGGCCAGGAATACGTGGACGTTTACCACAAACTGCCGGACGCGGCCTGACGCCTTATACCACAGGCGGCTGGACCGTTCTCGTGAACGGTCGTCACAAGATCGGACGAACCGAACACCGCTTTCGCTGCGCAGCGTAGAATTTCGTGCGGACCAATTGGCCTGATATTCCGCCAATCGAGTGAATTGCCTTGAAGGTGCTGCCCCGTTCGGGCTCACTGGAAGTAGGGGACGGCACGTGGGGAGCCGTCCACCGCGACCAGGGGGAATCCAGGGGGATTCATGAGTGATCAAGATGCGGACGCGGCTGCCCGCACACTGCCGCTCCGCCATTCCGAGGACATACAGGGGGACATTCTCGCCGGATTTCGCAAGGACCACGTGACCGTCCTGCTCCTGCGGTTTCCGGATGATCATGAACCCGTGCGGAAATGGCTGCGCAGGCTGATCCCGCAGATCGCGACGACTCGCCAGGTCGCCGCGTTCAACAGCGAATTCAGCTCGGCACGGCACAACCTCGCCGGAACGGACCCGGCCGCACTGAGCGCGACATGGGTGAACGTCAGCCTGACCTACGCCGGGCTGCGGTTCCTGATGGGCACCGAGCCCTTCCCCGACCAGCGGCCCGACGGCGTGCAGGCCTTCGTGCAGGGTGCCTTCGCCCGAGCGGGGATCAACGGCGACGACGGCGACAGCGCACCGGACCAGTGGCTGTTCGGCCGCTCCGACCAGCCGGTGCACGCGATGATCATGATCGGCTCCGACGACCAGGCGAAGCTCGACGTCCGGGCGTCCGAACTGCGGGTCGGTGCCGCCCGCGCGGGCATGACGGTCACGTTCGAGCAGGTCGGCGGCACACTGCCGGGCGAAGCACGAGGTCACGAGCACTTCGGGTTCAAGGACGGGATCAGCCAGCCGGGCGTGCGCGAGTTCGACCGGCCCGACCCCCGCGACCCGATCCACGTCGACGGCAAACCGGGCACCCGGATCCTGCCCGCAGGCGAGTTCGTGGTCGGCCACCCGAAGCTGACCGGGGACGCGCCCCCACTCCCGGAATGGACGAGGAACGGCTCATTCCAGGTGGTGCGCAGGCTGGCACAGGACGTGCCCGCCTGGTGGGCGCAGGCCGGTGCCGCGCGTCGGCAACTCGACAAGGAGGGGATCGAGTTGCCGCCCGGCACCGGCACTGAATGGCTGGCCGCACGCGCGGTCGGCCGGTGGCGTTCGGGCGCGTCCGTCGCGCACAACCCGAACGCGGAACCACCGACGAAACCGGGAGCGCCCGATGACAACCTGATCAGCTACGTGGGAGACGACGAAGGGCACACCACACCGCATTTCGCCCACATCAGGAAGACCAACCCGCGTGACGGAATCGGCGGGGACTTCACCCCGGCCGACACCAGGCGGATCATCCGCAGGGGAATTCCGTACGGCCAGCCTTTCGACCCGGCCGCAGGCGCGGGGCACGGCCCGGACGCCGACCGCGGCCTCGTTTTCATCGCCTACATGTCGGACCTGGCGATCCAGTTCGAGTTCCTGCAGCAGGCGTGGATCAACAACGCCGACTTCCTGCAGACCGGAACAGGCAACGACCCGGTGATCGGCAAGGACACCGACGTCAACCTGAAGCTCGACACGAAACCAGAAGGAAAGAAACTCCATTTCGCACAGTTCGTGCGCACCGAGGGGACTGTCTATGCTTTCGCACCGTCACTCAGCACTTTGCGCGCTCTCGCAGGATGACCGCGACATGTGACTGATCTGATCCGAAGATGATTCAAGGGCCCGGCTCGTGCCGGGCCCAGTGTCGTGTGACCCCGCTCCCTTGGCCTTGCCGGGGCTCAAATCGTCCCTGACGGCACCGCCGAAACGCCGAAAGACAACCAGTATTCGCGCCGTCCCGGCGGCACCGCTAGGAACAATTTGATCACCCGGCAAGGCTCAAGGGAGAAGGGCCACACGACACTGGCTATCTCGAATCGCCCGTGAACTGGTCGACCAGTCGTACCGGGTCGCTGTCCACACTGATGAAATCGCGGTAGGCCTGGCTGATGAAGCCCTCGGCCACCATGTGCTCGACCATGGCGACCAGCGGCTGGTAGAAACCGTCGGTGTCCACGATCCCGATGGGTTTCGTGTGCAGTCCGATCTGGGCCCACGTCCAGATCTCGAACAGCTCGTCCAGTGTTCCCGCGCCGCCGGGCAACGCCAGGAAGCCGTCGGACAGCTCGGCCATCATGGCTTTGCGCTCGTGCATGCTGCCGACCACGTGCAGCTCGGTCAGGCCCTGGTGCGCCAGTTCCCTGTCGACCATGCTCGTCGGGATCACACCGATGACCTGGCCACCGGCCGCCAGCGTCGCGTCCGCGATGATGCCCATCGTGCCGACCGACGCGCCGCCGTAGACCAGCGCGATCCCACGCTTGGCCAGCAGCGTGCCCAGGTCGGCCGCGACCGAGGCGTACCGGGGCGTGCGGCCGGGCCTCGAGCCGCAGAACACGCAGATCCGCACTAGTGGACTTCCTCCCAGGCGCGGTAGGCGTTCTCGACCACGCTGATCGCGTCGTCGACGTCGTCGGTCACGTGGATCAGCGCCAGGTCCTTCTCGCCGACCTTGCCCGTCTTGAACACCACGTCCTGCAGCCAGTCGTGCAGGCCACCCCAGTAGTCACTGCCGAACAGCACGATCGGGAACTTCGTGACCTTCTTGGTCTGCACCAGCGTCAGCGCCTCGAACAGCTCGTCGAGCGTGCCGAAGCCACCGGGCAGGCAGATGAAGGCCTGCGCGTACTTGATGAACATCGTCTTGCGGACGAAGAAGTACCGGAAGTTCACCCCGAGGTCCACCCACGGGTTCAGGCCCTGCTCGAACGGCAGCTCGATGCCCAGCCCGATCGACAGGCCACCGGCCTCCGACGCGCCCCGGTTCACCGCCTCCATCGTGCCGGGGCCACCGCCGGTCAGCGCCGCGAAACCCGCCTCGGCCAGCGCCGCGCCGATCTTGCGGCCCAGCTCGTATTCGGGGTGGTCACGCGCGGTGCGGGCGGACCCGAAGACGGTCACCGCGCGGGGGACCTCCGCGAGCGCGCCGAACCCCTCCACGAACTCCGCCTGGATGCGCATCACGCGCCACGGGTCTGTGTGCACCCATGCCGACGGGCCACGCGAGTCGAGCAGGCGCTGGTCTGTGGTGGTCGATTCCTCGCTGCGCCCACGGCGCAAGGTCACCGGGCCCCGTTGCTTCTCTTTGGGGCGATCCTCGTTCATCGTCACCGGCTCAATTCTAGTTGTGATCGTCCGCCCAACCGGTGACCAGTTCGGCTCGGCATGGTGACTGTCCGGTGATCAGTGGGCTAGTGGTCCCGACCGGAGGTTCGTTGGGGGTAGTCGGCGGATCCAGGTTTCCGCTGGGCGTGCGGCCGGAAGGGGCTTGTACCGGGTTGTACTAGTGCCTTTCGGCCGTGCGTCCAGCGGGAAGCTGGGCCGTCGAGACCCCCGACTAACCTCCGGTCGGGACCACCAGCCACTGGCCGAGCACACGCGCACAGTCGGTGATCTGCTGGACGTGCACGTGCTCCTGCTGGGTGTGTGCGAGGGTCGGGTCGCCGGGACCGAAGTTGACCGCGGGCATGCCGAGCGCGGCGAACCGGGCGACGTCCGTCCAGCCCAGCTTGGCGACCGGCGCTCCCCCGGCCACCTCGACGAGCTCCTGCGCGGCAGGCGACTGCAGGCCGGGAAGCGCACCCGACGCGTGGTCGACGACCGTGACCTCGAAGCCGTCGAAGATCTCACGCAGGTGCTTCTCGGCGTCCGCGAGGCTGCGGTCGGGCGCGAACCGGTGGTTGATCGTCAGCACGGCCTCGTCGGGCACGACGTTGCCCGCGACACCGCCCTCGATCTTCACCGCCTGCAGGCCTTCGCGGTACGTGCAGCCGTCGATGTCCACGATCCGCGACTCGTAGGCCTCCAGCCTGCGCAGCGCCTCGCCGAGCGCGTGGATCGCGTTGACGCCCATCCACGCGCGCGCGGTGTGGGCGCGTTTGCCGGTGGTGCGGATCTCGATGCGCATAGTGCCCTGGCACCCGGCCTCGATCACTCCGTTGGACGGTTCGCAGACCACGGCGACGTCGCCGAGCAGCCAGTCCTTGAGCTCGCCGCGTTCGATCCGGCCGAGGCCGTTGCGGCTGGCGTCGATCTCCTCACAGTCATAGAAGACGAACGTGAGGTCGTGGCGTGGGTCGGTGACGGTCGCGGCCAGGTGCAGCATGACCGCGTCGCCGCCTTTCATGTCGACCGTGCCGCAGCCGTGCAGGATCCCGCCTTCGCGCCGGGACGGCAGGTTGTCGTTGATCGGCACCGTGTCGATGTGACCAGCGAAGACGACCCGGCGCTGCCTGCCGAGGTTCGTGCGCGCCAGGACCGTGTTGCCCGATCGGGCGACTTCCAGATGGCCGAGCTTGCGCAGGGCTCGTTCGACGGCGTCGGCCAGGTCGGCTTCGTTCTCCGAGACGCTCGGGATGTCGACGAGGACAGCGGTCAGCTCGACTGGGTCGGCATTGAGATCAAGTTCAACGGTCACACCAGCACGCTACTCGTCACGTGCGTTTCACGTGGTCCACGTGAAAGTAACGTGGACCACGTGAGATCCACGTGGTACCGTTAGGCCATGAAGAGGAACATCACCGTCCAGTTAGACGAAGAAGTCATCGACAAGGCGAAGGTGCTGGCAGCCCGGCGCGGAACGTCCGTCAGCGCTCTCCTCACCCAGCAAGTCACCAAGCTGGCCGAGGAGGTAACTCGCTACGAGGCGGCCAAACAGCGCGCCCTCGCCCTGATGGAGGAGCTCAGCAGCCTCCGACGTCCCGGCGAAGGCGAGAAGCTGACGTGGACTCGCGAGGAAATCTACGGCGACCGCGGGTGGAATCGTAAGGAAGCAGAGGGAACCACCGAGTGACAGGCGCAATCCCCGAACTGGTCTTCATCGACACCAACGTCCTCATCTACGCCCACGACGGAGAGGACCAGACCAAGAACGAGATCGCAAGAGCCACGTTGGACAAGCTGTGGAACACAGATACAGGAGCGCTGAGCACGCAGGTCCTGCAAGAGTTCTACTCGGTAGCCACTCGCAAACTCAGCTACTCACCCACGAGAGCACGCGAGGTCATCTCGGCCTACGGTGAATGGTGCGCCATGGACACCGACACGCAATTACTGGTCACGGCAAGCGTCTTGAGCGAGCGGTACCAACTCAACTGGTGGGACGCGTTGATCATCGAGGCCGCGCTTCGCTCCGGTGCCACGACGCTGTTGACCGAGGACATGCAGCACGGGCAGACCATCGGAGCGCTCACCATCCGCAACCCGTTCGTCGAGTCCTGACCGCTCGTTGGTTACCGTTTGGGTGTGAGCGTGAACCCCGAGTCGAGCGGCGCGTACGGCGTCGGCCTTGCAACAGTCACCACTGATGGCACCGTTCTGGACTGCTGGTTTCCCAAGCCCAAGCTGGGGGACGCGCCCGCACCAGGGACGCAGCACCTGTCCGAAATGGAGGCGGCCGAGGAGCTCGGCAACGGGATCTCCGCCATGCTCGGGCCGGATGACGCCCGTGGTGTCGAGATCATCGCGGTGCGTACCGGGATCAATGCCCTGGCTGAGCCACCGAACAGCGCGTACGACGTCTACCTGCGGCTGCACCTGCTGTCCTCGCGGCTTGCCACGCCCAACGGCCTCAATCTCGACGGCATCTTCGGCCTGCTGGCCAACGTCGTGTGGACCAACCACGGCCCGTGCCCGGTGGAGAACTTCGCGGCGACGCGGCTGGCGCTGCGTGCTCGTGGCGCGGTGACCGTGCACGGCATCGACAAGTTCCCTCGAATGGTGGACTACGTCGTGCCCAGCGGTGTCCGGATCGCGGACGCGGACCGCGTCCGGCTGGGCGCGTACCTGGCGAGTGGCACGACCGTCATGCACGAGGGCTTCGTCAACTTCAACGCGGGCACGCTGGGCTCGTCGATGGTCGAGGGCCGGATCTCCCAGGGCGTTGTCGTCGGCGACGGCTCGGACGTCGGCGGCGGCGCGTCGATCATGGGCACGCTGTCCGGCGGCGGCAAGGAGACGATCGTGATCGGCGAACGCTGCCTGGTCGGCGCGAACGCCGGGATCGGCATCTCGCTCGGCGACGACTGTGTGGTCGAGGCAGGCCTGTACGTCACCGCGGGAACGAAGGTCACACTGCCCGACGGCAAGCTGGTCAAAGCCCGCGACCTCTCGGGCGGGAACAACCTGCTCTTCCGGCGCAACTCCAGCACCGGCACCGTCGAGGTCGTCGAGCGCAGCGGATCCGGTGTTCATCTGAACGCCGCTTTGCATGCCAACGATTAACTCTCGGTTCACCTAACATCAGACATGTGACTGTTACACCAGTAGACCTTGGGCTGCCCGCAGAACCGACCAGCGCACGCCGGAAGGATCCGCCCGCCGTGCATGTCCGTGTGCGGCTGGACAATCAGCTGCGCGCGTTGCTCTCCCACGAGGAAGGCACTCGGTCCGGAGTGGACCCTGAGGACCTGCACCAGATGCGCGTCACCATCCGGCGGCTGCGCGCGGCGGTCAACGCGGACGGCGCCGGGCTCGGTGAGATCGCGCCACCGCTGCAGATCGACCTCAAGTGGCTCGGCAACGCCCTCGGCCCGGTCAGGGACATCGACGTGCAGCTCGACCGGCTGCGGGCCGAGGCCGCCGGTTTCGACGACGACGAACGCGCCGCGGTCGAACGCCTGCTCGGCGACCTGATCGCGGAGCGCAAGGCAGCACGGCGCCGGATGCTGGCGGCGTTGCGCACCAAGCGCTACAGCAGCCTGTTGACCTCGTTGGCGTCGGCGACCGCGTCGGCGCCGGAGGCCACTTCGGACAGTGAGGGCCAGGCGGCCGCTGCCGTGATCAGTGTGATCTACCGGCCGTACCGCAAGCTTTTCAAGGCCGTGTCGGCGCTGGGCGAGGACCCGCCGGACGAGCAGCTGCACGCGCTGCGAATCAAGGGCAAGCGGTTGCGGTACGCCGCCGAGCTGGTCGGTGCCGCGGGCAAGGAGCCGGTCAAGCAGTTGATCAAGGCGACGAAGGCCTTCCAGGAGGTCCTCGGCGAGCACCAGGACGCCGCCGTCGCCGAGGAGACCATCCGTCGGCTCGTCGCCGAGCAGGACGATCCCGCTGTCATCTTCGTCGCGGGGCGGCTGGTCGAGCGGGAACACGCCCGGCGGCTGGCCTACCGGTCCCAGTGGCGGGACAAGTGGGACGCCGTCGCCGCCGCCGCGCCCGATTTCAACCGCAAAGGCTGATTCTCAGCCCGTGAGACGGCCCGCCGCCGCCGACACCCGTTCGTCCGTCGCCGTCAGCGCGACGCGGACATGCTGCTTACCTGTCGGCCCGTAGAAGACCCCGGGTGCGACCAGGATTCCCCGGTCGGCGAACCAGTCAACCGTGTCCCAGGCGTCCTCTTCCCTGGTCACCCAGAGGTAGAGACCCGCTTCGGAGTGGTCGATCCGGAACCCTGCCCCGGTCAACGCCGCCTTCAGCGTCTCCCGCCTCGCCCGGTAGCGCTGCTTCTGCGCGACCACGTGGTCGTCGTCGGACAACGCCACCGTCATCGCCTCCTGGACCGGACGCGGAACGATCATTCCGGCGTGTTTCCGAACCGACAGCAGCCAGGCCACCAGCTTGGGATCACCGGTCACGAAACCGGCGCGGTACCCGGCCAGGCTCGACGACTTCGACAGCGAGTGCACCGACAGGATCCCCGTCATGCTTCCCTCGTTCACCGAGGGGTGCAGCACCGACACCGGGTCGGTCTCCCAGCCCAGTGACAGGTAGCACTCGTCGGAGATCACCGTCGCGCCACGCTCCCGCGCCCACGCGACCACCTTGCGCAGGTGCGCCACCGGCAGCACCTGGCCAGTCGGGTTCGACGGGGAGTTCAGCCAGATGATCGAGGGTTTCTGCGGGCCCAGCGCCATCAGGCCGTCCGCCCTGACCACCGTCGCCCCGGCCAGCAGCGCGCCGACCTCGTAGGTCGGGTACGCCAGCTCCGGGATCACGACGATCGAGCCGGGGCTCGTGCCCAGCAGCGTGGGCAGCCAGGCCACCAGCTCCTTCGACCCGATCGTGGGCAGCACGTCCTGTGCCGCGACCGTGCCGACGCCGAACCGGCGGCCGAGGGCCTGGACGGCGGCTTCGCGCAGCTCCGGCGTGCCGTGTGTGGTGGGATAACCGGCACGGTCGGACACAGCCGCGAGCGCCGCTCTGATCTGGTCGGGGACCGGGTCGACGGGCGTGCCGACCGACAGGTCGACCACCCCGTCGGGGTGCTCACGCGCCCTGGCCGTGGGACCCGCGAGCGAGTCCCACGGAAAATCAGGCAGACCGGAGATCAATGCTCGGTCTCGCGCTGCTCCAGGTCCTTGATCCACTGCGGGTCGGCCGAGACCTTGCCGACCTTGGACGCCCCGCCGGGCGAGCCGAGTTCGTCGAAGAAGTCGACGTTGGCCTTGGTGTAGTCCTTCCACTGGTCGGGGACGTCGTCCTCGTAGTAGATGGCCTCCACCGGGCAGACTGGCTCGCAGGCACCGCAGTCGACGCACTCGTCAGGGTGGATGTAGAGCATCCTGTCGCCCTCGTAAATACAGTCGACTGGGCACTCCTCGATGCACGCCTTGTCGAGCAAGTCGACGCAGGGCTCGGCGATGACGTAGGTCACGGTGCTCTGCTCCTTTGAGAAACCTGGTACACGCGCGTTCGGGAAGTACGCGTTGACGCAAGTATCCCCCGTCCACGGTGCCGACGACTAACCGGTGTCAGAGGGTGACAGGGATCTCAGCAACCCCGAAGGACTGATCCCTGCACAATCCCGGCATGGACACCGTCACCCAGCTGGAACACGACTGCGCGCAGGCATGGCCCGCGCTGGTGGACCAACGGCTGGGTGACTGGCGGATGCGCGCGGCCGGAGGCTTCACCGGACGCGCGAACAGCACTCTGACCTGCGGAGACCCCGGAGTCGACGTGCCGACGGCGCTGCGCGGGGCCGCCGGGTTCGCCGAGCGCAACGGCATCCGGCCGACCGCGCACGTGGTGATGAACACGGAGCTGGACGCCGAGATCGCCCAATTGGGCTGGACGGTCAACCTCGACCATCCCGGCGGGGCCGAGTCCATGGTGATGACCGGCCCGCTCGACCCGGCGCACCACGACGGCGCCCACATCGACGAGACTCCGTCAACTGAATGGTGGGAGCTGGCCGCGGGCACCACCACGCCGACCCCCGCCCAGCGACACGTGCTGTCCTCGTCACCCGGAGTCGGATACGGCGTGCTGGAGCAGGACGGCCAGGTGGTCGCGGCTGTGCGCGGGGCAGTGGTGGGCGACCTGCTGCACGTGGCGCGTTTGGCTGTGCGCCCGGCGTACCGTCGGCAGGGACTGGCCGCCGGGTTGCTCAGGACGCTCTACACATGGGCGCACGCCAAGGGAGCCACCCGGCAGGCGCTGCAGGTTGCTGAACACAACACCGCCGCGATCCGCCTGTACGAGGCGTTCGGGTGCACTGAGCACCACCGCTACCGCTACTGGACCCCCTGCTGAGTGAGCCACTTGCTGCCACGTTTCGCGGCACGCTTCAACGCCGAGCGCTCACCGAGGTAGTCACCGGCCATGCCGAAGATGGGCAGCATGCCCAACGCCTTGTGGTAGAAGCGGCCCTGCGGGCGTTTCTCCAGCTCACCGGTGATCGAGAGGAGGATCCTGGCCTGCCGCCACAGCCACTTGAATCCGGCCTTGAGCTTGTACTTCCTGCCCTTCGGCGGTTCCTCGACCTCTTCGAGAGGTTCGTCACCCTCAGTCATCTTGGCGACCATCTCCTCGTCGGCAACCGCGTCGCCCTTGCCCCTGGCGACCACCGGGTCGATGTCCCGGTCGAACAGCACCGAGCCAAGCAGCCGGACCTTCACGCCGATGTCGTCCACGCCGCGCTCGGAAGCGATCGCACACAGCAGCAGGCCCTGGCTGGCCGAACCGAGCATGTCCTGCAACGGCAACCGGTCACCCCACACCCCGGCCAGGCCGGTCACCGACGCCAGAAGGGACGTGAACCGGCCGACACGGCTGATCCACCAATCCACCCGCTCGTCGATCGGCAGCTGACCCCAGCCCTTCATGCCCGGCCGTTTGATGCTGGCGACGACGGACTTGACCTTGTCCAAGATGGACCGGTCAACGCCCTCCTCAGTTTCGTCCACCTCGACCGGTTCGCCGTCATCGCGCAGCCGCACCAGCATCGGGTCGCACCTGCGGATGAACACACGCAGGACAACGGCCACATGTTGATCGCTGATCGCCTCTGCCACGGCTCAGCAGCGTAGTTCCATCCCTCGGTCGCCGCAGCGATTTCACCCCGTGCGGCAATGCCGATCGCGACGCCCGACAGCACAACATCCAATGTGGACTCGTTGGCGGCGGAGAGATTCCCTAGCCCAGTCGGGAAACTCTCCCGGCTGCCGCCGCCTTGCCGAGGAGGCTGCCCAACGCCACCGCGCCCGACAGTGCGCCACAACCGAGCAGCAGCAACGCCCGCCAGTCGCCGAGCAGCACGACGTCGCCGCCGGGGCCGGGGAAGGCCGAGGCGAGCACGCACAGCAGCCAGACCCACAGCGGTGACCCGGCGACCAGCAGCCGGGACGAGATCCGACCGGCGCGCCGGACCAGCCACGGCAGCGTCACCGCCGCGACCACAGCGGAGATCGGGAACGGAATGGCGGGCCCGAGCAACTCACCGCCGTCGATCACGGGCAGCAGCAGGCCGTCGAAGCGCAGCGGCAGGTAAAGCAGTTCGACCGCTGCCAGCACGGCGCTGGCCAGCAGCAGACTGATCAGCCGCGTCCAGTTCAGCCCGCTCACCCCAGACCTCCGAACAGGTCGTTCTCCGCGTCGTCGGGCCGTCCACTGGCCAGGATGTAGTACTCGTGGCCGACGATCGGCTGCGCGATGTCGTTGGACAACGCGTAGCAGCAGGACCCGGAGTCGTCCTGCCAGACGGTGACCTGTGTCTGGTGTGCGCGCAGCGCGCGCAGCTTCGCGTCGAGGTGGTCGGCGATCGGCACGACCGTGGTGATCTCGTCGTCCGGGGTGACCGGCAGTTCGCCCGGCTCCGGCAGCCGGTAGGGCAGGTCGGCGACCGCGGTCAGTTCCCGCACGCCCTCGTTGGTGGCCCGTTCGGACGTCACCACGTGGAAGACCCGGCGCACATCGGCCTGCGCGCACGCCACGGTCGTGACCTCGTGTGCGCGGATGTGGTCGGGGTGGCCGTAGCCGCCGTCGGGCCCGTAGGTGACGACCACGTCCGGCTTGACCTCGCGCAGGATCGCCAGCAACTGCTCGGCCTGTTCGGTGAAGTCCCCGTTGACGAACGCCCTCGGGTGCTGGTTGGACGGCACACCGGCCATCCCGGAATCCCGCCAGCGGCCGATCCCGCCGAGGTAGCGGTGGTCGACGACGCCCAGCGCGGCGCAGGCCGCCCGCAGCTCGCCGTTGCGGTACCCGCCGAGCTGGTCGGACTCGGCGGCGGCGAGCAGGGCGAGACCGTCCGGAATGATCTCGCCCTCCTCGCCCAACGTGCAGGTCACGAGGGTGACATGGGCGCCGTTGGCCGCGTACCTGGCGATGGTGCCGCCCGTCCAGAGACTCTCGTCGTCCGGATGGGCGTGCACCAGCAGCAACCTCGGTGGAGCAGTCAGCATCACCGCACCAGCCTATGAAACGCCCCGCAGCTCAGAGCACCTGGCGTTCCTCAGCGAAGTGACAGGCCGACACGAGCCCGCCGGAACCGTGCGGGACCAGCGGTGGCTCCTCGTTCGCGCAGATGTCCTGTGCCTTCCAGCACCGTGTCCGGAACCGGCAGCCCGACGGCGGGTTGACCGGGCTGGGCACGTCGCCGGTGAGCACGATCCGCTGCCGTTCCCGCTCCAGACGCGGATCGGGCACCGGCACCGCGGACAGCAACGCCTGCGTGTACGGGTGGGTCGGACGGTGGTAGATGTCCTCCCTCGGCCCTATCTCCACGATCTTGCCCAGGTACATCACCGCGACCCGGTGCGAGATGTGCCGCACCACGGACAGGTCGTGTGCCACGAACAGGTACGCCAGCTCGAAGCGTTCCTGCAGTTCCTCGAGCAGGTTCACCACACCGGCCTGCACCGAGACGTCCAACGCGGACACCGGCTCGTCCAGTACGACCATCCGCGGGTTGAGCGCCAGCGCGCGGGCGATGCCGATGCGCTGCCGCTGACCACCGGAGAACTCGTGGCCGTAGCGGTTGCGGTGCTCCGGGTTGAGGCCGACGAGTTCGAGCAGTTCGTCCACCCGGTGCTGGCGTTCCGTGTCGGATCCCTGGAAACCGTGGATGTTGAACGGTTCCGACACGATGTCGTTGATCTGCCAGCGCGGGTTCAGCGACGCGTACGGGTCCTGGAACACGATCTGCATGTCCCTGCGGACCGCGCGCATGTCGCGTGTGCCCAGTGTGGTCAGTTCCTTGCCGTCGAACTTCACCGAGCCCGACGTCGGCTTGTGCAGCTGCAGCACGGCACGGCCGGTCGTGGACTTGCCACAGCCGGACTCGCCGACCAGGCCGAGGGTTTCGCCCTGCGCCAGCGAGAAGCTCAGGCCGGACACGGCGTGCACGTGGCCGATCGTGCGCGGGATGATCCCACCGCCGCGCACCGGGAAGGTCTTGACCAGGTCCTTGACCTCAAGCAAGGGCGCGGTACCGGTGTCCTTCGTCTTTTCAAGAGCCTGTGCGCTCATGATTCCTCCGCCCGCTGCTCGTCCAGCCGCTTCTCCACGTCGGCCAGATCCTCGACCTGCACCAGATCCGGTGCCTCCTCGACGAGGGCGGCCGGATTCTCCACGACACCGATCTCCTCGGTGGCGAAGAGCTTGCGCGGGTCGTCGATCCCGGCGAGGTGCTCCCACCGGATGCAGCGCGCGCTGTGGCTGTTGTTGCCGGTCTGCACGAGCGGCGGTTCACCGGACTGGCACTCGTCGGTGACGAGCGGGCAACGCGGCGAGAACACGCACCCGCTTGGCAGGTTCATCAGCGACGGCGGCGCGCCCTTGATCGGGGTGAGCCGCCTGCCCAGCTGCGCCGGGTTGGGGATGGAGCCGAGCAGGCCGACGGTGTACGGCATCCGCGGCGACTCGAAGACGTCGTGCACGCCCCCGGTCTCCACGATGGTGCCGCCGTACATCACCTGCACGCGGTCGACCATGCCCGCGACGACACCCAGGTCGTGGGTGATCATCACGATCGCGGCGTTGGTCTCGTCGCGGATGCTCAGCAGCGTCTCGAGGATCTGCGCCTGCACGGTCACGTCGAGCGCGGTGGTCGGCTCGTCGGCGATGATCAGCTCGGGATCGTTGATGATCGACATGCCGATCACCGCACGCTGGCGCATACCGCCGGAGAACTCGTGCGGATACTGCTTGGCCCGCCGGTCCGGCTGCGGAATGCCCACCAGTGCGAGTGTTTCCACCGCCTTGGACCAGGCGGCCGCCTTCGAGACGTTGTGGTGCGCCCGGTAGGCCTCGGCCAGTTGGTACCCGACCGTGAAAACCGGGTTGAGCGAAGTCATCGGATCCTGGAAGATCATGGCGATCTTGTTGCCGCGGTAACCCCGCATCTGCTTGTACGTCAGGCCGACGAGTTCCTCACCCTGGAACTTGATCGAGCCGGTGACCGTGGCGGTCTTGGGAAGCAGCCCCATGATCGCCATCGACGAGACCGACTTGCCGGAGCCCGACTCGCCGACGATGCCGAGAACCTCCCGCTGTCCCAAGGAGAACGACACATTGCGCACCGCGTGCACGGCGCCGTCCTCGGTGTTGAAGTCCACCGAGAGGTCGGCGACGTCCAGCAGTTTGCCGGTCGCGTTGTCCTCCGGCCGTGCGCCCTTGAGCGCGGTGTCGCCGAAGTCTGAGAAGTCCGTCATGCCCGCACCCGCTTCTGCCGTGGGTCGAACGCGTCACGCAGTCCGTCACCGATGAAGTTGACCGACAACGAGATCAGCACGATGAAGATGAACGGGAAGTAGAACAGCCAAGGATGCACGAGCAACTCGTTCTGGTTCTCACTGATCAGCAGGCCGAGCGAGGTGTCCGGGTACTGGACGCCCAGCCCGACGAAGGACAGCGCGGACTCCAGCAGCACCGCCTGTGCCACGCAGATCGTGGCGTTGACGATCACCACGTCCATCGTGTTCGGCAGGATGTGCCTGAAGATCACCCGGCCCGGGCCGCCGCCGAGTGCCTTCGCGGCCTCGACGAACTCCTTCTCCCGCAGCGAGAGCACCATGCCTCGGACGGTGCGCGCGACGATCATCCAGTTGGTCAGGCCGAGGATGATGGCCACCTGCAACCAGTTGCTGGACCCACCGCCCTTGGCGATCTCCTCGGTGGAGAACGTGCTGCGCGACAGCACCGCGGCGATGAGGAAGGTCGGGATCATCAGCACGAGGTCGGTCAACCGCGAGACGCCGCTGTCGACCCAGCCGCGGTAGTACCCCGCGATCGCGCCGAGCACGACGCCGACGACGGTGTTGATCAACGCGGCGACGATCGCGATCTGCATCGAGAACCCGGTACCGCTGAGCACCTTGGCGAACAGGTCGTCGCCGATCTGGCCGGTGCCGAAGGGGTGGTCGGCACTCGGGGCCTTGTAGCGGCCGAGGTTGAGGTCGGATGCCGCGTACTTCCACAGCATCGGACCGAAGATGGTGACCAGGACGAGCAGCACGAAGATGATCAACCCTGCGATGGCTGCCTTGTGCCGGAAGAACCGGCGCAGGACGACCTGCCATTGCTTGCGGGGCTTGGCGATCTCGATGCCGCTCGCCGCCGCGGTCGTGGTGGTAGTGGTGTCAGCCAAGGCGAATCCTCGGGTCAAGGCGTGCGTACAGGATGTCGGCGATGAGGTTGGACACGACGATGCCGATCGCCGTCAGCATGACCACACCGAGCACCATGTAGGGCTCTTTCTCGTAGATGCTGCGGATCAACAACTTGCCCATCCCGGACCAGTTGAACACCGTTTCGGTGATCACCGCGCCGCCGACGAGCTGGCCGAAGTTGACCGCGAACACCGTGACGACCGGAATGAGGCCGTTGCGGAAGGCGTGCCGGAAGACCACCCGGCCCTGCGACAGGCCCTTGGCCTGTGCCGTGCGCACGTAGTCCTGACCGAGAACATCCAACATGGACGCCCGCTGGAACCGGCTGTACAACGCGAACTGGATCGCCAGCAGCGCGATTGTCGGCAGCATGAACGTACCGATGTACTGGGTGATCTGGTTTCCGAAACTGCCCGAGAAGCCGCCCGGTGGCGGCCCGGCTGTAGTGATCCACCTGTTCATGCCGATGGACTCGAGGAAGTTGTTGAACGGGATCGCGGCGCTCTTGAGCATCAGGCCGATGCAGAACACCGGCATCGAGAAGAGCACGAACGCCACGCTCGTCGCCGAGTAGTCGAAAATCGAGTACTGGCGGACAGCACCGATCACCCCCACCGCCATGCCGATCAGCAGCGCGAGGATCTCCGCGCCGATGACCAGGCGGAACGTGACCCACAGGCCGTTGAGCACCTCAGTCTGGACGTCCTTCGAACCAGCACCTGGAATGACGGTCGTTCCCCAGTCACCCTGGACGAACCCGCCTACCCAGTTGGCGTAACGCTCGAGGAAAGGGTCGTTGTAACCCGTGCGCTCGTATGCGAGCGCGATCTCGTCCGGCGTACGCGGTTTCTGGAGTTTCCACTCTCCGAGCGGATCGCCCATGCCCTGCACGAGCGCGAACACCAGAAACGAGCCGACGAGCAGCAGCGGAATCGTGATCAGGATCCGCCGCACCACATAACGGAACACTTCGCTTACTCCTAGGGCCCGGCTCCCAGCGGTGGCCAGGGTAGCCATGAATTGGAACGCGAGCAGGGGCCGGTGCCCCAGGCCATGTCACGGCCTGCGACACCGGCCCCCTTCAAGCCCGGTTCAGCAACTTAGAACAACATCAGCGCTTGACCCAGGCCCAAAGGTTCCAAGTCTGCCCACCCTGGAAGTTCAGGTAGGAGATGTCACCGACTTTGCCGTCCGGACTCATCACACCAATGGATGAATCCGATGCGGTGAAGTCCGGCAGCTGGAACAGCGGGATCGAGTGCAGGTCGGCTGCCATCAGCTTGTCGACCTCGTTGAGCTGCTTGGTGCGGGCAGCGAAGTCGAGGTTGCTGTTGGCCTCCGCCCAGATGCGGTCGACCTCCGGGTTGGAGTACAGGTTGTAGTTGGCGTTGCCGCCCTTTTCCTTCGTCTGGTAGTTCTGGAAGGCGCTGGACTTGGTCAGGCCGCCCACCCACGCGAACAGCGCGGCGTCGAAGGCGCTCGCCGGCAGGTCGTCCGCGTTGAACTGGTCCTTCTGGCCGCTGTTGATCTGGATGCCGGCTTCCTTGCACTTCTGGCTGACCAGCTGCCAGGTCTTGTGCCGACGGTCGACCGTCTTGTAGCCGAGGGTGAACTCGGCGCGGGTGCCGCCCTTGGCGTAGACGCCGTCGGTGCCGAGCGTCCAGCCCTTCTCCTCGAGCAGCTTCTTGGCGTCCGCGACCTTGCCCTCACCGATGCCGTTGTAGTGCTCCTCGTATCCGGCCTCGTTCGGCATGAAGACGAAGTTGCTCAGCGGCTTGGCGTTCGGGTCGATGTCCTTGACCAGGTTGTCGACGATCGCGTTGCGGTCGATGCAGGTCGCGACGGCCTTGCGGATCTCGGGGTTGTCCTTGAACAGCGGACGCGACATGTTGAAGTCGATGTGCTCATAGGTCTGGCCACCCTGAGCGAACACCTTCACCGACGGGATGTTCTTGAGCTGGATGGCCGTCGGGCCGTCCGCCTGCACGTCGACCGACTGGACTTCCTTGTTCTGCAGCTGCTGCGACGCCGACTGGGCGTTGGTGTTGGTCCGCACGATCACCTTGGCCGGACCGGACTTCGCGCCCCAGTACTTGTCGTTGCGCACCAGGACGAGCTCGTCACGCAGGTCGGTGCTCTCGATCTTGAACGGACCGGCCGACGGGGCGATTTCCTTCTTCCAGCCGAGCCAGCCCTCCGTGTAGAACTTCACGACCTTGTCCGCGAGCAGCTCGGGGCTGGAGCGGGTGAGCTTGGTGAGGTCCGCGATGCCCGTCTGCTTCTCCACGATGTGCGCGGGCAGCAGGGCGTCGTTGTTCGTGAAGGAGAACAGGCCGCGGTAGTCAGCGACCGGCTTGTCGAAGCTGACCGTGGCGGTCTTGAGGTCCTCGGAGCACTTGACTTCCTTGATGTCCTCGTACCCGGCGGTCGACGAGTCGAACTTCTTGCCGGTGTCCTTGCCGCGGGTCAGGAACTGCAGGTAGATGTCCTTGCAGCCGATCGGGGCGCCATCGTCCCAGACGGCAGCCTTCTGGAACTTGTACTCCACGACCTGCGGATTGGTGGAGGTGACCTTGACCGACTCCATCAGGTCGCCGTCGATCTGCTGCTGGAACTGGCCGTTCTCGAAGACGCCGATGTACGGCGACGGGAGCGTGGCCACCGTCATCAGCAGGTTCGACGCGTTGTTGGTCGCGCCGATCAGGTTGTTGAAGTCGTGGAAGTTCTCCTCGGTCACCGTGGTGATGGTGCCGATGTCCGGAACCTGGGGGCGCTTGTAGACCTTGTCCTCGCCGCCGATCTCGCCAGGCTTCTGGTTCTGCTGGTTGGCCCCGCCGCCGCTCGAGCTGTCCGACCCGGAGCCGCAAGCCCCGAGCACCATGCTCGCCGCGGCGAACAGCGCAATCGCGGAGACTGCCTTTGATCTCCTCATTGACACGTGCCCTCCTAGCACAGGGTCATCTCCGCAAGCCGATCTGTCGCTTGAAGAGCACCCATGACTCTAAGACGCGCCCAACTGCCGTGAGCCGCGCACTGCCGTGGAACGCTAGGAAGTCAAAAGGTCGTGGGTCACCAATGCCGGTCCGATCGTGACCAAAGGGTGACACGGTGATAGCAGTCGGCAACCCATCCGTTACCCGGCGGCGTTATTTCGAAACCGGTCAACCACGGAGAGCTAATTCTGCTTCCGTTGCCACCGGACCGCGGACGCGAACGGCGCGTTGAGCGGAGCGGTCAGATCGCCGGCTGTCAATTCCGCGCGGGCGGCAACCGAATCGGCCGACTGGAACAGCGGGACGGCGACCGCTTGGCGCCATAGCCGTGGCTCGACGATGCCGATCACCTCAGCCAATGACTTCGACCCGTTCACCGCGGCGTCGATGGTCGGCTGCAGGCTCTGGTCGCACAGGCCGATCACGTTGCCCAGCGGCTTCGCGCCGCTTTCGGACGTGCCGGTTCCCCCGGTCGTGGTCCCGGTCGGGGGCGTGGTGCAGCCGTAGATCGAGGCCAGCGTCCCGGCCGGGTTGTCACCGACCGGACGCGGCCCGACCAGGATGTTCGGGCCGGTGTTGGTGCCACCGGCGCGCATCAGCTGGTCGGCGGCCGGGGTGACGAGCGTGACCTGGACACCGGCCGCGACGAGTTGCCGCTGGACCTCCTTGGCCACGGACAGGTACGGCTCCTTGTCGGCTGGTGCACCCAGCGTCACCGCCAGAGGGCGTCCCTCTCGTACCCATATGCCCGATATGAGCGAGTAACCGGCTTGGGTGAGCTGGGACTGCGCCGCGGCGGGATCATGCGGCAGCGGGCCCGTGGGGGCATATCCGGCCTGGGACGGCGCGAGGACCAACGCGTCCGCGCGGGTACTCGGCCCGCCGCCGGTGCCGACCTTGATGACCTCGTCCCGGTCGATCAGGTTCACCAGCGCGGTGCGTACCCGTTCGTCGGTGATGTCCCCGCCCGGCCTGAGGAACAGGCTGACGACCGTCGGCCGCGGCGCGGCCTTCAGCGCGACCTTGTCCCCCAGCGCCTGGAGCATGGCCACGCCACCGGCGTCCGTCCTGGCGACGACCAGCTGGTCGTGCCCGGTACGCAGGGCGTCGGTCAGCCCGGCCGGGTCGGCGCGTCGCAGGGTCACCCGATCGGCGACCGCTGGCTGCTCCCAGTAGCGCTCGTTGCGTTCCAGCACGATCTCGCCGCGCGGGGTGTCCAACTGCTTGATCGAGAACGGCCCGGCGGTGGCCGGGAACCCGCTCTCCAGCACCTGGTCCCAGCCGCCGGGGGCGTCCTTGAGCAGGTGGGCGGGCAGCAGGTTGGCGAACAGCGACCGCCAACCGGGGTAGGCGGAGCCGAAGGTGACCTGGACGACCTTGCCGCTGTCCTCGGACTTGATGTCGGTGATCAGCCGGTAGCCGGCGGAGTCGACGCCGCCGGGCTCGTCGCGCATCTGCTGGCGCAGGTAGAGGAAGTCCTCGGCGGCGATCGGCGCGCCGTCCGACCACGAAGCGTCGCCGCGCAGGCGGTAGGTGACGGTGTAGGGCTCGGTCTTGGTGACGTCCGCCGAGACCATGAGGGTCTTGTCCAGCTGCGGGCTGCCGTCCGGTGCCGTGCGGAAGGCGCTGGGCAGCAGCATCGTGGACAGCGCGGTGGTGATAGTGGACTGGTCGGCCAGCACGTGCGGGTTGTAGCCGCCCGCGATGCTGTCGACACCGACCACGATCTCGCCCGGCTTCGCCGCGGGCGCCGACGGTCTCGGCGCGACCGTGCCGACCACCGGTGGCGGTGGCGTGTTCGAGCAGGCAGCAAGCATTGCCAGCGCAGCGACAACCGCGACGGCCATTCGCATGGCTCGACACCCCCTTGAACCTGAGGATGCCATTGTCCAAGTACCCACGCACCCGAGTTTTCCAGCCCCGCACCCTCTTCGTGAGTGTTTTGGCCGGTTCTAACCGGCCAAAACACTCACGAGGTTCAGCCTTGGGTTTTCGCGCGGGAACGGGCCCTGGCGCGCTGGGTGGAGTCCAGGATCAGCTTGCGGACCCGCACGACGCTCGGGGCCACTTCGACGCATTCGTCGCTGGCACAGAACTCCAGCGCGGCCTCGAGGCCCAGCTTGCGCGGCCGGGCCAGGGTCTCCATCACGTCGGCGGAGGACTGGCGCATGTTGGTGAGCTTCTTCTCCCTGGCCACGTTCACGTCCAGGTCCTCGGCGCGCGGGTTCTCGCCGACGACCATGCCCTCGTAGGCGTCCTGGCCGGGCTCGACGAAGAACGTGCCGCGGTCGGCCAGCTGGATCATCGCGTACGCGGTGATCGGGCCGGTCCGGTCGGCGACAAGGGATCCGCTGTGCCGGGTGCGCAGCTCGCCCACCCACGGGAAGTAGCCCTCGAACACGTGGTTGGCGATACCGGTGCCGCGGGTCTCGGTGAGGAACTCGGTGCGGAAGCCGATCAGGCCGCGGGCCGGGATCACGTACTCGACGCGGATCCGGCCGGTGCCGTGCCCGCCCATGTGCTCAAGCCTGCCCTTGCGGGCGGCCGCGAGCTGCGTGATCGCGCCGAGGTGCTCTTCGGGCGCGTCGATGGTCAGCCGCTCGAACGGCTCGCACAGCTTGCCGTCGATGGTCCTGGTGACCACCTGCGGCTTGCCGACGGTCAGCTCGAAGCCCTCCCGGCGCATGGTCTCGACCAGGATCGCCAGCGCGAGCTCGCCACGGCCCTGGACCTCCCAGGTGTCCGGGCGCTCGGTCGGCAGGACCTTGATGCTCACGTTGCCGACGAGCTCGGCGTCCAGCCGGGCCTTGAGCACGCGGGCGGTCAGCTTGGTGCCGCCGTTGCGACCGGCCAGCGGCGAGGTGTTCACACCGATGGTCATCGCGATCGCGGGCTCGTCGACCGTGATCCGGGGCAGCGGGACCGGGTTCTCCACGTCGGCGAGGGTGTCGCCGATGGTGATCTCGGGGATGCCGGAGATGGCGACGAGGTCACCGGCCTGGGCCTGCTCGGCGGGCACGCGGTCCAGGGCCTCGGTGATCAGCAGCTCGGCGATGCGGACGTTGGCGACCGTGCCGTCCGCGCGGCACCACGCCACGGTCTGGCCCTTGCGCAGCTTGCCCGCGTGGATGCGGCAGAGCGCGATCCGGCCGAGGAAGCTGGACGCGTCCAGGTTGGTGACAAGTGCTTGAAGCGACGCGTCCGGGTCACCGGTCGGCGTCGGGATGTGCGTGAGCAGCACGTCGAACAGCGGGTCCAGGTTCTCGCTGTCGGGCAGGCCGCCGTCTTCCGGCTGGGTCAGCGAGGCGCGGCCCGCGCGGGCGGAGGCGTAGACGACCGGCAGGTCCAGCACGGCGTCGAGGTCTTCCAGCTCCAGGTCGCCCGCGAGGTCGAGCAGCAGGTCGTGGCTCTCGCTGACGACCTCCTCGATCCGGGCGTCCGGGCGGTCGACCTTGTTCACCACGAGGACGACCGGCAGACCGGCGGCCAGCGCCTTGCGCAGCACGAACCGGGTCTGCGGCAGCGGGCCCTCGCTGGCGTCGACGAGCAGCAGCACGCCGTCCACCATGGAGAGGCCACGCTCGACCTCGCCGCCGAAGTCCGCGTGCCCGGGGGTGTCGACCACGTTGATGGTCACCACACCGTCCGGCGTCTGCCTGCGGACAGCGGTGTTCTTGGCCAGGATCGTGATGCCCTTCTCCCGCTCGAGTTCACCGGAGTCCATCACGCGGTCGACGACCTCGGCGCGCGCGGCGAATGCGCCGGACTGACGCAGCATGGCGTCGACGAGGGTTGTCTTGCCGTGGTCGACGTGCGCCACGATCGCGACGTTGCGCAGGTCCGTCCTGGTCCTGCTGGCAGTGGCTGATGCGGGCACGCGAAGGCTCCTGTACCTCGGAAACGGGGTGGCCTCCCGCATCCGTGCGGACGAGGCCCAGCAGAAAGGTTACCCTGACCTGTGGTGTGACCAGCCGCACAGGGATCCAAGGGAAAGGTTAACCTAGCCTTACTTCGATTCGAAGCCGAAGTGGGAGCGCGCGTGGGCAACAAGAAGATCAAGGCCAAGTACGTGGGCAAGACGCCCGCGGAAACGGTGCGCAACCTGATGAAGGCGGGCAAGGTCAAGAAGAAGTGCTGCAAGTCGAAGGACCGCTGCGGCAAGTGCCCGGTCCTCGCACTGCGCAAGGCCAAGGCCGCGGCCTGAGACCTCGTTCGCCCGTGTTTCGCGAAGAGTTCATCTCGGCCGAGATCACACTGACGTTCCCGTCACACCGCCCCAGCCGACCGCGTGCGTAACGGCCTGTGACCGGGTTACCCACAGCGTCACCGAAACGCGGTACCACAATTGTGCACAGGACAGGTAAACAGATATTCAAAAGCCCATTTCTCGATGGTCGGCCCGGACCGGCTTTGACGGTCGATCCGGGCAGTTCGGTTCATGCCGAATCACAGTACCGGTGTTATGTTTTCAACAGTTTCGTCAACTGGCGAGCGCCTCGTTCACCCTGGCCAGTTCCGGCGCTGTCCTGGTGGCCTCGAACTCGACGACCTCGTGCCGGACCATGCGCGCCATGTCCAGGGGATCGCTGGCCAGCAAGGCTTCCAGCTTCGCACGGGGCATCGGCCGGGTGATGATGACGCGACCGGCCCGCGTCGGCTGGCGGCCCGAACACAGAAAGTATCCGGACTCGTAGTGCTTGCTGAGCCATTCCATATGATCGGGTAGTAGATAGTCGATCTCTTCTATGGGCGCCTTGTAGGCCAGCATCACGATGTACATACCAATTAAGGTACGCCCGACATAGCAGCACGGGAATCAAATCGGTGCGGCATATACACGTTCTTTATACGCCCCTGCTACGCTGAGCGCATGCACAGCAACACCGGGATGTGGTGGGCCGCGACAGGCGGCCATCCTGCTGTGCGCTGACAAGCCAGGGCCGCCCCACCGGGCGGCCTTTTTCGTCTCCCCCGGCGGCGGCCTCGTCGAGAGGGAGAACACCGATGACCAGACTGTCAGGCGCGACCCCGTCCGGACGGGCCCAGTTGGGCAACTACCTGGGGGCGATCCGGCAGTGGGCCCGTGAGGGCGCCGACGACGATCTGTACTTCGTCAGCGACATGCACGCGATGACGACGGCGTACAACCCGCAACGACTCAGAGCCCTCAGCCGGGAGATGCTCGCCGTGCTGCTCGGCGCGGGCATCAAACCGGAGCGGGTGTTCGTCCAGTCGGACATCGCCAGCCAGCTGACCGCGCTGACCTGGGTGCTGGAGTGCACGTGCACGTTCGGCGAGGTGGCCAGGATGATCCAGTTCAAGGAGAAGTCGGCAGGCGCCAAAACGGTCCGACTGGGCCTGCTGACGTATCCGGTGCTGATGGCGGCCGACATCCTGCTGCCAGGAGCGGACGAGGTCCCGGTCGGCGAGGACCAGGCCCAGCACGTGGAACTGGCACGCGCGCTCGCCAGGCGGTTCAACAGCACGTACGGCGAGGCGTTCGTGGTGCCGAAGGCAATCACGCCGAAGGTCGCGGCGCGCATCCGTGACCTGGCATCACCCGACAGGAAGATGGCCAAGTCGGCACGCGACGAGGCCGGGGTGGTGTTCGTACTGGACAGCCCGGACATGATCCGCCGCAAGTTCCAGCGCGCGGTGACAGACACGGTCAACAGCGTCGAGTACCGGCCGGAGGAACA
This sequence comes from Kibdelosporangium sp. MJ126-NF4, assembly GCF_000826545.1. Next base: position 367,058 of record NZ_CDME01000011.1, read on the forward strand.
ACCCGGCGTGGCGAACCTGCTGGAGATCCTCAGCGCGTGCACAGGACGTTCGCCGCAGGACGTGGCCGACGGCATCGACTCGTACCGCGTGCTGAAGGAGACCACGGCCGACGCGGTGATCGAGGAGCTGCGGGAGGTGCGCGGACGTGTCGAGGACCTGCTGGCAGATCCGGCCGAGCTCGACCGGATCAGGGCGACCGGAGCGGAACGAGCGGCGGAACGTGGCCGCCACAGGCTGGCGGCAGTGAACCGCCTGGCCGGAATCGGCTGAACCCAGGCACGCCGTGTCCACCTTTCCAACACGCCGTGTCCACCTTTCCGGCACACCGAGATGCACTTTCCGGCACACCGGGTTACACCGCATGCGGCCCGTACGGGAATTTCATGGTGCCGGAAGGGTGGACACGGTGTGCTGGACGGGTGGGTTCATTCCTGGTTGAGGTAGGCACGGAACACGGGCAGCAGGATGCGGTCTGCGGGCAGCCACTCGACATCGCCGAGTTCGTCACTCCTCAGCCACCGAACCGCCTTGTGCTCAACCGCGACCGGTTCGTCGGCCGTCTCGGCACGATAGATCCGCAGCAGCTTGCCGCCGGGCAGCACGATGTCCGGCCCGACAGCGTCGCCGGGAACCACCTCGATGCCCAACTCCTCCTGGCACTCCCGCCGCACAGCAGCCCGGTCGCTCTCCCCCGGCTCGACACGACCGCCGGGCAACTCCCAAAGCCCAGCGACATCGGCGGGAAAAGCCCGCTGCTGAGCCAAAATCCGCCCGTCCCGAACAATCGCCGTGCCCACGATGACAGCAGCGTCAACCAGTTCCACAGCCCGCCCGCGCACACCATCAACAACCGACCCCAGCAGCGACAACGCCGGTTTGCGCACGGCGATGCCATCCACGAAAGCATTGGGAGACAACCAGGACAGCTCACACATCAACAAAGCCCCAGCCACAGTGGACACACACGAAGCAGTCAGCCGCGCAGCACGAAAAGTCCTCCCCGGCAGCACAGCCGCAATCTCCCGCTCGGAAACCGAAACCAAGTGCGCCCGCCGAGAAACCAGCTCAATCGCCGCCCCCACCACCGTCCGCGAGGGAGCATCGATCAGCGCGGTCGTCCGCACAGCGGGCATCAGGGACGCACCAGCGGCAGGAAAACTTCGTCGACAATTGCCTCGATAACCTGATCCGACACGGCAGAACCACCGCCGGACTGCAGAATCTCGACACGCATCAAGTCAAGAGGCAGCGTCCGCAGCCGGTCGGACAGCCCGGACCGCACCTCACCACGCTCCTCGGCCCGAAGCAGGATCGCGGCCATCCGCGCCGGATTCGTCGACACGAACCGCTCCCGAATCCGGCCCCGCAGCTCCTCACCCGCATCAGCCAGGACACCAAAGAACAGGTGCAACGTCTCAGGCGTGGCACGGTCAGCAATCCGACGCAGCAACGCGATGACATCAGCGCGCAGGCTTCCAGTATCCGGCGGCTCGATCTGCTGCGCGGAAAACCGCGAGTACGCGTCCACGATCAAGTCCGCCCGGCCGGGCCAGCGCCGGTAGAGCGCAGCCTTGCTGGTGCGCGCCCTGATCGCGATCCGTTCCATGCTCACAGCGGTGTAACCCACCGCGGCGAGTTCCTCGACGGCCGCCTGCATGATCGCCTCTTCCAGCGCCTCGCCACGCCGACGAGGCCCCTTCCGATGATCAAAATCCACGCCACCAGCATAGGCCAAGGCGTCAGAAAATGGCCGGTGACCTGCTGATTCACCGACCATCACATCGTTGCATTCTACAATTAAACACGCGTAGAATAATTGTCACAGTAGTGGTACCGAGCGACAGGGGGAAGTAATGATCACTTACCCACAACAACGCACGTGCCCGTATCACCCCTCCTCAGGTTACGGCGAACTGCGCGACGGCACACCGTTGCGCAAGGTCCGATTGGTGAACGGCCAGGAGGCGTGGGTCGTCACCGGCCACGAGCAGGCCCGCTCCCTGCTCGCCGACCCGCGTGTGTCTGCCGACCGCACCAACACCGGCTTTCCGATGATCGTGCCGCAGGCCGTCGCAGCCCTCCAGACCTCACCGAACCGGCCGTTCCTGGTGCGCGACGACCCCGAGCACAACCGGATCCGACGCATGCTGATCTCCGAGTTCACCGTGCGGCGGCTCAGGGAACTCGAGCCGGAGATCGAGAAGATCGTGCACAGCACCATCGACGCCATGCTCGACGCCGGACCACCGGCCGACCTGGTCACCGCGTTCTCGTTGCCGGTGCCGTCGTTGGTGATCAGCCACCTGCTCGGAGTTCCCTACTCCGACCACGAGTTCTTCGAGAAGGCGACAAGCACCATCCTGCGGGGCAAGCCACAGGAAGGTGTCGAGGCCACTCAGGAGCTGATCGCCTACATGTCCGGGCTGGCACAGGACCCGCCACCGGGACTGATCGCCAGGCTCAAACAGGACCAGGTCGGCACGGGCGCGATGACCATGGAAGACCTGGTCATGACGGCGCTGCTGCTGCTCGGCGCGGGCCACGAGACCACGGCGTCGATGATCACGCTCTCGGTGATCGCCCTGCTCGAACACCCCGAGCAGCTCGCCGCGTTCCGGTCGGCCACGGACACCGTGCCGAACTCGGTCGAGGAACTGTTGCGGGTCGCGTCGATCGTGGAGTCCACGCTGCGGGTCGCGCTCGCCGACATCGAGATCGCGGGCGAGGTCGTCAGAGCCGGCGAGGGCATCGTGATCGCCAACGCTCTGGTCAACCGCGCCGGGGAGGCGTTCGACGACCCGGACCGCTTCGATCTCGCCAGGTCCGCAACGCACCACGTCGCGTTCGGCTTCGGCGTGCACCAGTGCCTCGGGCAGAACCTGGCGCGCTCGGAACTGCGACTGGCCCTCTCGGCGTTGTTCGACCGTGTACCGGCGCTGCGCCTGGCCGTCCCGGTCGACCAGCTCGAACTCCGCCCGATCATGACGATCCAAGGAGTCAACGCACTGCCGGTGACGTGGTGAAGCCGTTTCCTGACGATGTCCTGACAACCGGGTCAGCCGGGCGTCAGTAGTGGTAGGAGTGGGATATGCACGTTGAAGGTGATCGTGATGTGTGCGTCGGGGCGGGGATGTGTGTGCTGACCGCGCCCGAGGTGTTCGACCAGGACGACGACGGCATCGTGACGGTGCTGCACGACGAGCCGAGCGCGGGCGAGGAGGACGTGGTCCGGCAAGCCGCCACGCTGTGCCCGTCCGGCGCCGTCAAGCTCCTGGCGACCTGAGCGCAGTCACACCCTGACGGCCGCAGGGGACTTCCAGCGGACCTGGAACCGCGCGCCGCCGTCCGGCGACTCGGTGACCAGGACCGATCCGTTGCGCCTGCGGACGAGTTCGGCGACGAGGGCGAGACCCAGACCGGAGCCACCGGTCTGTCTCGCCCGGTCGTCCTGCACCCGGTAGAACCGGTCGAACACCCTCTCCCGGTGCTCCGGCGCGATCCCCGGGCCGTCGTCGTCGACGACCAGCCGGATGAACCCGCCCGCGGGCAGCACCGCGACGGTGACCTGGGCCCGCGCGTACAGCACGGCGTTGCGCAGCAGGTTGTCCAGCACGAGATCCACTTCGGCCGGTGCGGCCAGCACCCACGCCGACCCGGTGGGCGCCTGCAACGTCATGCGGGGCGCGGCGCCGTTGCGCCGGGAGATCGCCGCGCCCGCAGCGGCGACCAGGTCGACCGGTTGTGCCGTCGGCAGTTCGCCCGCGTCCGACCGGGCAAGGGTGAGCAGCCCGTCCACCAATGTGGACAGCCGCTCGGACTCCTGCACGATGTCCGCGAGAACCTCCTGCGACAGAACGGGATCAGGGTTGGCGACGGCCACCTCGGCCTGCACCCTGATCGACGCGACCGGCGAGCGCAGTTCGTGCGCGGCGTCCCCGGTGAAGCGGCGAAGGCGTTCGGTCGCCTCGTCCCGGCGGTCGAGCAGGCCGTTGAGCGCACCGGCGAGTGACCGCAGTTCGTCGTGTGAGTCCGGCAGCGGCAATCGCTGCCCGGCGGGCAGACGAGCGGCCGCCAGCCGCATCCGCTCCACCGGCCGCAGCGACGACCGCACGGAGAACCAGGTGGCGATCCCGGTCGCGGCCGCGCCGAACAGCCCGGCGATCAGCAGCCACTTCAGGCCGTGCCGCTGCGCCTCGCCGTATCCGGCGAGTCCGGTGCCCGCGACGACCAGGCGCTGCGCCCCGTCCGGCGCGGTGGCGACCGTGCCGATCCAGCGGGTCGGCGAGTCACCGGAGGTCAGCAGCACCGGCTCCGCGCCCTTGAGCTCCCGGATCGCCCACTCCCGCAGCCCGGGGTCGGGCAGCCCGTCCAGCGGCGCTCCGGCCGTGTCCAGCACTCTGACCTGCACGTACGGCGTGCTCGGGTGCGGAGTCCGGCCTGCGGTGACGTCCGCGATCGCGGCGTCGAGGATCGGCTGCAGCTCACGGTCGGTCGACGCGATCAGCAGCCCGCCGATCCCCCGCCCGCTGTACCAGGCCAGGCCGAGCAGGATGACCAGAGTGGCCACGGTGGCCATGGTCGCGATCCGGAACCTGATGGACCGGCGGAACCAGGCCTCCTTGAGTCGTCTCATGTGCCCATCACGGCGTCGATCTCACCGGTGGACGCCAGGTAGCCGTGACCACGAACCGTGCGGACGACCGAGCCCGCGCCGACCGCCTCCAGCTTGCGCCGCAGGTAGCCGACGTACACCTCGACGGCGTTGCGGGTGGCCGCCTGCTCGTCGCCCCAGACCGCCCTCAGCAACTCGTCCTTGGTGACCACCGAGCCCGCCCGGCTGGCCAGCACGTCCAGCACGGCGAACTCACGCGGGCTCAACGAGATGGGCTCACCGGCCATGCTGACCTGCCGCGACGCCCGGTCCACCACGAGTTCGCCCAGCCGCAGCCGCTGGCCGCCGCCCTCGACCGCACCTCGTCTCAGCAACGCCCGCACCTGCGCGACCAGCACCACGAAGGAGAACGGTTTGACCAGGTAGCCGTCGGCGCCGAGGTCCAGCCCGTCGGCCTGGTCGATCTCACCGTCCTTGGCCGACACCAGCAGCACGGGCGTGCGCACACCCTCAGCCCGCAGCGCCTGCAACACGCGATAACCGGACAAACCCGGCAGCATGATGTCCAGCAGGATGGCGTCGAACGAGCCGGTCCGCGCGACGTGCAGCGCGCTGGGGCCGTCCGCCGCCACCACGATGTCCATGCCTTCCGCGGTCAGGCCACGTTGCAGCGCCCGGCGCACGCCCGGTTCGTCGTCAACCACAAGCACCCGAGGTCTCACCGGCACAGCATGCCCGTCTCTCAGCTTCGCAGCGGGGATTTCTGAGCTTTCTCTCAGCGTCTCAGCCCCATCTCAGGTGCCGTTGGGCAGTCTCTGTGGTGCGGGAACAACACATGACGCGAAAACGGGGAGTAGCGAAGATGAACACCAAAAGGGCGGCATTGGCCGTCGCGGGGACGGGCGTTCTCGCCGGTGTGATCGGGCTCGGTGTGCTCGCCGTCCCGGCCGGCGCCAACGAGCCGCCACCCGAACTGCCACAGATCAGCGCCGACCAGTTGGTCGAGTCGGTCGCGAACGCCAAGATCCCCGCACTCGCGGGCAAGGTGTCGGCGACCGAGAACCTCGGCCTGCCGATCAAGCTGCTGGACGGCATCGGGTCGGCGTCGGTCTGGTCCGACGGCCAGCACCGGTTCCGGGCCACGCTGCCGGGCAAGTCCTCGGAGAAGACCTTCGTCGAGGACGGCAGCACGTTCTGGAGCTGGGACTCGCAGAAGAACACGGTCACCAAGTTCGAGCACGGTGACAAGGCGACGCCGGAGAAGCTGGCCGGCAAGGACCCGGCAGCCCTCGGCAAGGACGTGCTGAACCTGGTCCGCCAGTACAGCGACGTCAAGGTGGACGGCACCGCCCGCGTGGCGACGCGGCCCGCGTACGAGCTGGTCGTGACGCCGAAGCCGACCGAGCGGACGCTGCTGCGTGAGATCCGGGTCGCGGTCGACTCGGAGACCAGGCTGCCGCTGCGGCTGCAGGTGCTGGCCAACGGCCAGGCCGAGCCCGCACTGAAGGTCGAGTTCACCGAGCTGAACGTCGGCCCGCAGGACGCCAAGCTGTTCCAGTTCGCGCCTCCGCAGGGTGCGACGGTCCAGGACAAGACCAAGGCCGACCACCCGCAGAAGGACTCGGCTGAGGGCCGCAAGGGCTTCCAGGACCTGATCGGCAGCCTGAACCTGCAGACCGTCGGCGACGGCTGGGACACCACGCTCGTGGCCAAGCTGCCTGGTGACCTGAACTCGCTGGCCGGCAAGGTCCAGGGCGACAAGGCCCCGGGCATGGGCCGTGGCAACTTCGATGTCACCTCGTTGCTGAAGTCCTTCGGCAAGGAGACCTCGGGCCCGTGGGGCACCGGGTACGTTTTCTCCACGAAGGTGGCGACCGCGTTGGTGACCACCGACGGCCGGGTGGCGATCGGCGCCGTCCCGGAGCAGGTGCTCACCGAGGCAATCGGACAGGTTAAGTGACGTTCGCTGACACAGCAGGGGTGGGCACGGCTGAGGCCGTGCCCACCCCTGTGTTGGCCGCCAGGACACGCGGCCTGCGCAAGCTGTACCGCAACACCGTCGCGGTCGACCACGTCGACCTCGACGTCCCGGAGGGCGCGGTGCTGGGCATGCTCGGCCCGAACGGGTCGGGCAAGACCACCACCATCCGGATGATGCTCGGCCTGACCACGCCGACGGCCGGTGAGATCGAGTTGTTCGGCGCCCGGCTGCCCGAGGCCGCCCAGGCCGTGCTGCCGCAGGTCGGGGCGCTCGTCGAAGGACCGGGCTTCCACCCGTTCCTGTCCGGGCGGGAGAACCTGCTGCGCTGTGCCGCGGCCGAGCCGCTGCTGGCCTCGTCGGCGATCACCGCCGCGGTGGACCAGGCGCTGGAGCGGGTCGGCCTGACCGACGCGGCGGGCCGCCGCTACCGCGGCTACTCGCTCGGCATGAAGCAACGCATGGGCCTGGCGGCGGCGCTGCTGGTGCCCCGGCGGTTCGTGGTGCTCGACGAGCCGACCAACGGCCTCGACCCGGCCGGGACGCGGGAGGTGCGCTCGGTGATCGCGGACCTGCACGCGGCCGGGACCACCGTGCTGGTGTCGTCGCACCTGTTGTCCGAAGTGGAGGCCACGTGCACGCACGTCGCCGTGCTGCACCAGGGAACCGTGGTCGCCCAGGGCGAGCTCAGGGACATGCTCGAAGCGTCCAACCCGGGCCTGCTGGTGTCCACACCGGAGGTCGCGGCGGCGGTCGACGCGCTGCGGGACAACCGGATCCCGGCCCGTGCCGTGCCGGACGGGCTGCTGGTCGACCTGACGTCCAGCACGGCGCCCGAGGTGGTGGCCACGTTGGTGCGTGCCGACATCCCGGTGTACGAGGTGCACAAGCAGCGCACCGGCCTTGAAGACCTGTTCGCCCAGCTCACGGAGACGTCATGACAGCACCAGTGCGCGCGCCGATCGGTCGCCTGCTGCGCTCGGAGCTGCGCTGGATCTACCGGCGGCCGCGGACGTTGATCCTGCTCGGGCTGTTGGCGCTGTACCCGATCCTGTTCGGCGTGGGCACCCAGCTGGTCGACGCGCCGATCCGGGCCAACGGCGACCAGTCGTTCGTCTCGGCGGTCGCGGGCAACGCGCTCATCCTCCCGGTGATCGTGCTGTCCACCACGATGGTCTTCTTCCTGCCACTCGGCACGACCATGACCGCGTCCGACGCGCTGGCCGGTGAGGCGTCGCACGGCACGCTGCGTGGCCTGCTGCTGGCGCCGGTCAGCCGGGTCAGGCTGCTGGCGGTCAAGGCGTTCGGTGTCGCGGTGGTGTCCGCGGCGGCGGCGGTGATGACCGCGCTGATCGCGTTCGTCACCGGGTTGATCATCGCGGGCCCGGACAGCCTGGTGTCCATCTCCGGTGCGACCCTGCCGGTCGGCGAGGGGCTCTGGCGGGTCACGGTGGCGACCGGGTGGGTCATCGTGCAGATGTGGGCGATCGGCGCGATCGCGCTCGCGGTGTCCGCGGCGACCGAGCACCCGCTGCTGGTGCTGGCGTCGGTGATCGGCGGGCTGTTCGTGTTCGGCCTGCTCAGCAGGATCCCGGTGCTGGACTGGCTGCACCCGTTCCTGATCACCGAGAACTGGGAATCCATTGTGGACGTCCTGCGTGACCCGATGCCGTTGGACGGCCTGACGACGGGACTGCTGCGAGCGGTCTGCTACATCGTGATCGGCTACTCACTCGCCCTGGCCCGCATGGTCACCAAGGACAGCTAGAAAACCTCGTGAGTGTTTAGGCCGGTTAGAACTCGCTTTTCTACTCACGAGGTCCTACCAGGGCAAATCCGTCCGGATCGAGGCGCAGCCGCACTGGTTGGCCGGGTTCGGGCGCGTCGGTGATGCTCGCGACCGCGTCCACTTCGCGGTGTTCGAGTTTCACCAGCAGACGCACGTGGTCACGGCGGTGCACGCGTCCGCTCACCTCGCCTTCCAGCGGGCCGTTCGGATCGGCGACGAGCGCGTGCGGACGCAGGCCGATCCGCTGTTTTCCCTCCGGCGCCCACGGCACGGTGATCTCGCCGAGGTCGAACCTGGCTGTGCCACCGGTGATCTCCGCGTCGAGGATCAGGCCGCAGCCGAGGAAGGCCGCCGTCGGCTCGTCGACGGGATATCGCCAGACCTGCTCCGCTGTGCCCGTCTGGACGATCTTTCCCTTGCGCATCAGGGCAACACGGTCGGCCAGCGTGAAGGCCTCGTCGTGGTCGTGGGTGACCACGAGCGCGGACGTGCCCGCCTTGCGGAGCAGCCGGGCCAGATCGAGCGCCAGCTGTTCGCGCAGTGCCCGGTCCAGCGCGGACAGCGGCTCGTCCAGCAGGAGCAGGCGTGGTCTGGGAGCAAGCGCTCGGGCAAGGGCAACGCGCTGCTGCTCGCCACCGGACAGCTCGGTGACCTTCCTGCGCTGGTAGCCGCCCAGGCCGACCAGGTCAAGCAACTCGCCCACCCGGTGCGGGTCGTCGATCTTGTGCATCCGCAGGCCGAAGCGGACGTTCCCGGCGACGTCGCGGTGCGGGAAGAGCTGGCCGTCCTGGAACACCAGGCCGATGCCACGCTTGTGCACCGGCGTTCTGGTCAGGTCCTCGCCGCCTCGGCTGATCGTGCCCGCCGCCTGCGGTTCCAGGCCCGCGACGGCCCGCAGCAGCGTCGACTTGCCGCAACCGGACGGCCCGAGCAACGCGACCACCTCGCCGTCACCGATGTCGAGGTCGACGTGGTCGACGGCCCTGGTCGGGCCGAAGTCGACGGTGAGATCCCTGATCCGCATCAGAACTCCTCCACGGTGGTCCGGAAGCGCTCGATCAGCACAGCGACCGCGACCGTCACCACCACCAGCAACGTGCACGCGGCGTACGCCATCTGGTTGTTCAGTTCGCCGGGGCGCGAGATCAACCTGCCGATCGCGATCGGCAGGGTCGGCGCGTCCGGCCTGGCCAGGAAACTGGTCGCGCCGAACTCGCCCAGCGCGACGACGTACCCGAAGGCCGCCGCCGTGACCAGGGAACGCGCGGCCAGCGGGACGTCGACCTCGAACCAGACCCGGACCGGGCCCGCGCCGAGCGTCCCGGCGGCCTGCCGGAGCCGCTCGTCGATGGATCTCAGCACCGGCAACAGGATCCGGATGATCAACGGGGTCACGACGATCGCCTGCGCGAGCGGCACGAGCAGCGGTGACGTCCGCAGATCGCCGGGCAGCGCGTCCAGCGTGATCAGGTATCCGAAGCCGACCGTGACCGCCGAGACGCCCAGCGGCAACATCATCGCCACGTCGACGAGTTCGGCGGTTCGGCCCAGTCGCGTCAACGCCACCGAGGACAGCACCCCGAGGATGAGCGCGAGCACGGTCGCGTCGGTCGCCGTGCTCATCGAGTTCAACGCGGCCCGGAAACCGGTGACTTCCAGGCTGTTGTCGTGTCCGGTGCTCGACAGGGCACGGAAACCCGCCAGGCTGGACTGGCTGACCAGGTTGACGATCGGGGTCAGCAGGAGCGCGACCACCCCGTACGCCAGGCCGACCACGATCCACTCGCCGCCGACCGGCCTGCGCGCGGTGTCCCGGTTGCCGCGCAGTCGGAGCGCGGCCTGCCGCCGTTTGCGTGCCACCGCGCCGATCACCAGCGCGGCGACCACCGCGGCCAGTTGGAGGATCGACAACGCCGCCGCGCCCGGCAGGTCGAACAGCTGCACAGTGCGCAGGTAGATCTCGGTTTCCAGGGTCCGGTACTCGGCGCCGCCGAGGATCAGCACCACGCCGAAACTGGTGGAGCAGAACAGGAACACCACCGCGGCGGCGGAGCCTATCGCCGGTGTCAACGCGGGCAGCGTCACCGCTGTGAACGCACGGAACTTCGTGGCGCCCAGCGCGCGGGCCGCGTCCTCGGCGCGCCGGTCGATGCCCGCCCAGAGACCGCTGACCGTCCGCGCGACCACGGCGACGTTGAAGAACGCGTTGGCCAGGATGATCGCCCAGACACCGCCGTCCGGCAGCAGACTGCGGAACGCCAGTCCCACGACAACGGTCGGCAGCACGAAGGGAACGAGCACAATCGCCTGCACCAGCCCACGCCCCGGCAGCTTGCACCGAGCGAGCAGGAACGCCAGCGGCATCCCTGCCAGCACAGCGACCACAGTGGACGCGGCGGCCTGGCCGAGCGTGAACCCGACAAGCTGCCAGGTGTCCGCGCTGGTCAGCGTGTCGAGCATGGCCGAGCGCGCGCCGAGGCCGACGATCGCGACCACCGGCCACGCGAAGAACAAGGTGAGGAAAGCCAGTGGCACCAACGCCACCAGCACAACACCTAGCCTTGGACGAGCGAGCGCCACTGGTTGACCCAGCTCTCCCGGTTGCGGTCGACGTCCTGTGCGGACAACGTCGTCTCCGGGTCACCCGGCAGCGGAGCGGACTTCTGCCAGGCCTCGGGCAGTGCGACGCCCTCGCGCACCGGGTAGACGTACATCTGGTCCGGCACCTCGGTCTGGAACTGCTGGGACAGCATGAAGTCCAGTACCTTCTTCGCGCCGTCGGCGTTCTTGGCGCCCTGGACGACCCCGGCGTACTCGACCTGGCGGTAGCAGGTGTCCAGCAGCGCCTTGGTGTCCGGCGTCGCGGCCGGGCTAGAGGCGTAGGAGACCACGAGCGGCTTCGTTCCCTTGCCGGTGCCGGAGAAGTCCTGGTTGTAGGCCTCCTCCCAGCCACTGACGACCTTGACGCCGTTGGCCTTCAGCTTCGTCCAGTAGTCCTTCCAGCCGTTCTCGCCGAAGTGCATGACCGTGCCGAGCAGGAACGCGAGGCCGGGCGACGACGTGGCCGGGCTCTGCACGACCAGCATGTCCTTGTACTTCGGGTCGGCGAGGTCCTCGAACGACTTCGGCTCCGGGACGCCCTTGAGGCCCGAGGTGTGCACGTTGACGCAGACGTCGCCGACGTCGATCGCGGTGAGCCTGTTGGTGGCGTCCGGCTGGTAGCGCTGCGCGCCCTTGGCGGCGTCCGGGCTCTGATACGGCTGGAACACGTTCTCGTTGAGCGCCCGCGAGGCGAACGTGGAGTCCACGCCGAACGCGATGTCGCCGATCGGGTTGGCCTTGGTCAGCACGAGCTGGTTGGTCAGCGCGCCCGCGTCCCCCGACTTGCGGACCTCGACGGTGATCCCGCTGGTCTTCCGGAACTCGTCGAGCAGCTCCTTGCGGACGTTGAACGAGTCGTGGGTGACCAGGGTGACCTTCTGGCCCTGCTGGTCACCTGGCTTCTGCTCGGTGGCCAGCGAACACCCGGCCGCCGTGAGCAGCACGAGCATCGCGATCGCGGCTTTCCGCACTTGCATCCTCCCGTCCCTGCGCCGGAATGACCCGGATCAGGTTCATACGGTCGAGGGCTGGTTTCGCCCTCCTCTCAGCCCGGACGCACCGGACTCCCGTGGCAGAACCGTGAGCATAGAGGCACCATGGACACATGGCCGAACTGCTGACCGAAGACGAGCTGACCTCGGCGCTCGACCACCTGTCCTCCTGGCGGCGCGACGGGTCGACCATCGTGCGCAGCGTGGAGCTGGCGAGCTTCCCGCAGGCGATCCAGGTGGTGAACCGGGTCGCGGAGATCGCCGAGAACGACGACCACCACCCGGACATCGACATCCGATGGCGCACGCTGACGTTCGCACTGAGCACCCATTCCGCCGGTGGCCTGACCGCGAAGGACACCGCGCTGGCCACCGAGATCGACTCGGTCCTCGACACACTCGCCTGACCAGGCCATACCTCCGGTTGCCCGCCGGAAAAAGGGCCGATCGGAGGTTGTTCCCGCCCGGATTCTGCCGGTTCGCTACGTGGATGGGGGTTTCACGGAAGCGAGGGATGTTTCATGGCTGATCTGAGCAGACGCAGGGTGTTCACCGGCGCGGTGGCACTGGCCGGAGCTGCGACGATCGGACTCAACCCGGTCGCGGCGGCGCAGGCGACACGGCAGCGGATCGGCGCGCAGAACGCGCCGGCGCTGGACTTCGGCGACTTCCCGGTGGTCGCGCGCGTCCGGGCACGTCGCGCGATGGAGCACCTGCGGGTACTCAGCGACAAGATCGGCCCGCGGATCGCGGGCACCCAGGGGGAACTGCGAGCGAAGGACTACATCGCCCGCGTCCTGCGTGAGCTGCGCTACCAGGTCACCCTGCAGCCGTTCCCGGTCGCGGACAAGTTCCTCGGCTCGTTGAAGGTGGGCAGGGACACCTGGCAGACCGGCTCGTCGCCGCAGGGGCTGGCGGACGCGACGCGGGAAGGCGTCGTGGTGGACGTGGCCGACGGCTCGACCATCCCGGCCGACGTGACCGGGAAGATCGTGTTCATCGCGGCGGTCACGAACGTGGCCGACGCGTACCTGAGGGCGGCGCAGGGCGGCGCGGCGGCGGTGTTGATCGGCCGGATCGGCGCGGACCCGCTGCGCAGGCTGTCGGCGTTCTCCCCGACCTTGCCGACCGCGGTCACCATCCCGGTGCTCGGTCTGGCGCAGGTCCAAGTGGAGCGGCTGCGTGAGCGCCTGGCAAAGGGGACGGTGAAGGTCACCGTCACGTCGGTTCAGCACAAGAACCTGACGTCCTACAACGTGATCGCGGAACGACCGGCGACATTCCCGAACCCGGACAACAAAGTCGTCATGGTGACCGCGCACTACGACAGTGTTCCCGGCTCACCGGGCGCCAACGACGACGGCAGCGGAACGGTGTTGTGCCTGGAACTGGCTCGGGTGCTACGACATCTGCCGACCAGGAAAACCATCCGCTTCGCCCTGTGGGGCTCGGAGGAGTACGGCCTGATCGGTTCGCGGCACTACGTGTCACACCTGTCCGAACCGGACATCAAACGGATCACGGGGACGTTCCAGAACGACATGGTCGCGACAGCGTACGACCCGGCGTTCATCTACTGGTTGCTGTCGGTGGACGGCGCGAACAACGCCACCACGCAAGCCGTTGCGGCAGCGGCGAAACGCCTCGGTTACGAGCCGCGGACCAAGGGCCCGGTCGCCCGAGGTTCCAGTGACCACGTGCCGTTCCACGAGAAAGGAATTCCCGCGGCGAACTTCAGTTGGCGCGGAGAAGGCGGCCCGGCACTGCTGGAACCGACCTACCACACGCCAGAGGACACGATTGACGACAACGTCAGCCTTGAGCGCCTTCAGGTTTCGCTCGAACTGATCGGCGCGGCGGCGTACGACCTTTTGCGACACTGAGCGAAGAACCAAAGGCCCTGCCGAGAAATCGGCAGGGCCTTTGTCGCAGCTAGAAGTACGTCTTGCGGCCGATCGGACGTCCGACGGCGCCGAGCACAGTGAGGATCAGGCCCACCACCAGCAGGATCCCGCCGATCGTCGTCAGGATCGAGATTCCAGCTAGCAGGCCGATGACGAGCAGGATCGCACCGAGAATGATCATGACACCTCCATTGGGGACGTCTATGGAGTTGCCACTGCGGTGATCGTCAAAACCTCCAAAGGCCAGGCCAGCGCGCAACTCGGCCATTCACCGTATTCATCGTCAGCAGTCAGGCCAACCTGTCGATATCCCGTTCAACCAGTAGCCCGAATGGGTATCGCCGGGCTCCATGACGGCCTACCGGAGGAACGGGAAGGACCAGAAGTTGTCCAGGAAGATCATCGCGTCGGGCTTGCCGTTCTCCGTCACGGACTTCCGGTTCACCTCGGCGATCACGTCGGGCAGGCCGGTCGCCGCCCAGTCCGGACTGATCCAGTAGTTGAGGTGGTAGCCCTCACCGAACTTGGCGCCGGTGGAGGACCAGAACTGGTGTGTGCGGGCATAGAAGTCGACCGTGGACGACGGGCCCGAGCGCCAGATCTGGTCGAGGCCAGGGCCGCCGCTGCCGAGGATGGCCATCTTCAGGTTCGCCTCGTCGAGGTGCCGTGGCTCGGTCGGGCCGTCGGTGAACTCGGGACTGGCGAGTCCGACGACGTCGATGACCCGGTTGCGGATTTCGTAGGGCAGGACGCCCGCGTCGCCGACCGCGATGGCGCCCGGCGGCAGCTTGACGCTCGCGATGGCCGCACCGAGCGCCTCGTGCGCGTATTCGAGGCGGTACCGGTACGCGGTCCACGACATCATGTCGCTCACGCTCATGAAGCCGATGCCCAGCGCGAGCCCCACCGTGGCCACGCCCAGCGCGCCACGGACCCGCAGCGCGACACCACAGATCACGGCGGCGAGCACGACCACACCCACGAGAAGCGGCACGACGGCCGTCTTGAGGTCCAGTGGTTCCCACGCCAACACGGTCACCATGGCCACGCCGACGGCCAGCAGGGCGCCGAGCGACCGCGCGGGGTCGCCGTTCTCGTCCCCGCCGATCAGCGGACGACTGAGGGCGACCAGCACAACCGGGAAGAGCAACTGCCAGTAGTACCGGTGCGCCGGGTCCATCACCAGGTTGGAGTTCTTGTACAGCCCGAGCACGACGGCAGCGGACAACACCGCGAGCAGGAGTGGGGCGAGGTCGCGGACCAGGGTGGCCCGGTCGGGGCGAGGTGCGTCGTCGGCGCGCCGGTAGAGCACTAGGCACACCAGTGCGGCGAGCACCGCGACGCCGAGAGCAGGCGCCAGCGCGGCAGCGGTGTCGATCACCTTCATCCCAAATGGACGATCCACAGCGGACTTCTGGTAGAAGCTGTTCGGGAAGAACTTTCCGAAGTAGATCCAGCGGATCAACCAGTAGACCGCCCACCCACCGAGTACCGCGATCGCGCCCTTGACAGTGGCGCGCGAGCGGTCCGTCAGCAACACGAGTCCGATCGCGGACGCGGTGAAGACGATGCCCTCCGGCCTGCTCAGCGCGACGGCACCGGCGACCAGGAACCCGGTCGTGCCGAGCTGTCCCGTGCGGTGGACCAGCGCGAACAGCCAACCGATCAGCAACGCGAACGATGCCGTCTCCAGGCCGTGGTAGAGCTGCAGGAAGAACACGGGGCTGGCCAGCGCGACCGCGAGCAGCAGGAACTCCTGCCGCTTCGGCAGGCCGAACTGCCGCACGACCACGACGTAGCCCGCGACGATGCCGAGCGAGACGAGCTTGAAGAACAGCTCGGCCGAGATGCCCAGCAACGCGGGAACGATCGAGGCGATGGCGTACAGCGGGTTCGTGTACGCCTCGACCAGCGGCCCGTCGGCGTTCCAGTTCCACCGTCCTGATTGGATCAGCGTCTCGCCGTAGCGCCACGTGATGAACGAGTCATCCAAAGTAGACCGAATGAGAACGAAGCTCATCGCGAACGCGACGAGCCCGAGCACGAGATAGGCCCAGCTCCACCGGTCGCCCTCGCGCAGCCGAGCCACGAACTCGGCGACCCGGCCAGGCTTCTTGTCCTTTGCCTGCTGCTCGGCGGCGAACTCCCGCCACGCGGTCAGCGTGTCCTCGGCGGCAGGGCCTGTCAAAGCGTCCTCGCCGATCCGGACAAAGCACAGGTCACCGTCCGGTTCGAGCACCGCGACCTTGCGCCGGACATCGTCGGCGACCGACACCAGCTCGGTACCTGGCGGGCTCGTGCGGAACTCCTCCCAGGCCTCGATCGGACTGGTGAACTCGGCCGCGTCGTCACCCGATGACAGCCGCACGAGGAAGCTGGTGGCAGTCAGATCTGGTGCGGGCGCGAGCAGTTCGGCAAGCAGATCGGCCGCACCGGAGGCGGCGAGCTCGTCAGTCGACTCCGCGAGAGCGGGATCCCGCTCCGCGTTCTCCAGCAGCAGCGCCAGACGCCCGCGGACATCCACGGCCCCCTGCGCGAGCGCATGGTCGAGCTCGGTCACATCGTCTCCCAGTCACCAGGACACCCGGATGGTCCGGGAGAACGTGACTCAGGCAACAGCCGCAGTCAACGCGAAACCCCACCCAGCGCCGAAAACGACACCATCGGGCGACACACGGGCGTGCAGGGTCAGCGTTTACGCAGCGAACGTGAGGTCCGAGAAGGCTGCGAATGATTGATCCGGCTGGATTGAACAGCTGGTTCGATGTTTGTTGTTGTTGGCGGGCCGCCGGGCCAGGGGTCCCGGAAATATGAGTTTGTCCAGGTCGCAAGCAGCTGACTGCCGCCGAGCGTGGTTTGCTTGCCGCGTTGGATCGCCTATGGCGAGAGCGTGCCGTGACCTCCATGTTTGCACCTGTGGCAATCGATGCCGCCTACTTGATGATACAGAAGACCGCGAAGTACATAGCCGCCCTGGATGACAAAGGCAAATCCAACCCGGACACTTCAGCTGTGTATGAAGAGGCCTTGGGTCAGATGATCCGCACCATGCCGGGAGCACCCGCTGACCTGGCGTAGCGTGTAGCGCCCGGTCAGCGGGTGCTCCAGGTCGAACGATCAGTTCCGACGACAGTCAGGTCACCACAACCACCCGAGTATCGCTCCACCCCCAGGACACAGCCCACGCACCGGCCCGGACGTGCATCTTCCCGTCCGTGTCCAAATCTCCCGAACCTTCGAACGGCATGTCGCGGCCCTCACCTCCAGGACACTTGCCCTCACTCGTCTTCCACGCTTCCTTGCTGGACCCGTACTGGACACCCAGCCAAGGCGTGACAGGGTTTTCGCCAGCGTTACACTTTCCTATGACGTTCCCTTTGATCTCGTACCTGTTGCCGTCTCTGGTGACCTCTGCCGTCACCTCGACGTCATAGCGACTTGGCGTGCTGGTACCCCCGTAATGGTATTCCACCCGCACAAAGACAGATCTGTCGGCGGCAGCGGCGGTCGGCGCCGCAAAGAAGCCCGCTGACAGGACAAGGACCATCCCGAGCACAGTCGAATTCAGGAAACTCAATTTTTTCCTCATGCCCGCAAGGTAGTCTTCGGAAACTGTGACACACAACAACCTCGGCCATTCAGCCCCATTCGAGGCGGAAGCTACGTCCGGAGGGTCAGTGTCCGCCTACCACGACACCGAAAGCGTTACAGGTCCGATTTGTCAAAACCACCTCCACGAGGCTTCCCACGACTCGATGAGGTGAATCCGCGCCAGGCCTGCGACTTCATCCGTGACGATGGGAAGGCCGAAACGATCACCCACTCGCCGGGTGGGCTCCGGTGTGCGCCACGATGAATTCCGGCGGTTTCGCAAGGAGCACGCCTGATCGTTCAAGCAATCCCCAACATCGGACCATCAGCACCCGTACTTGATATCGGACTCGCTGGCGAACCGGGCGCGATGTACTACCCCGGAGATGAATGTCCGGATGGCTGCTTCAGCGCGGGAACAGACGGGAACCCGCTATGACACACCGGGGATGCCATAGCGGGTCTTATGCCACTACCAGCTGGTTTGACAGTTCCCGCCAGGCCTGGCATGGCCTTGGCGTTTTTCGGCTATACGTTGAACCTGAACTCCACGACGTCGCCGTCGGCCATGACGTAGCCCTTGCCTTCCATGCGGACCTTGCCCGCGGCCTTGGCGGCGGCCATCGAGCCCGCGGCGATGAGGTCGTCGTACGAGACGATCTCGGCCTTGATGAAGCCGCGCTCGAAGTCGGTGTGGATGACACCGGCGGCCTGGGGGGCGGTGTCGCCTGTGCGGATGGTCCACGCGCGGGCTTCCTTCGGCCCTGCGGTCAGGTACGTCTGCAGGCCGAGCGTGTGGAAACCGGCGCGGGCCAGTGAGTACAGGCCCGGCTCGTCCTGACCGATCGACTCGAGGAGTTCGCGGCGGGACTCGTCGTCCAGCTCCAGCAGTTCCGCTTCCACCTTGGCGTCGAGGAAGACCGCGTCGGCCGGGGCGACGAGCTTCTCCAGTTCCGCGCGCCGTGCCGGGTCGGTCAGCACTGCCTCGTCGGCGTTGAAGACGTACAGGAACGGCTTGAGCGTCAACAGGCTCAGCTCGCGCAGCAGGGTCGCGTCGACGTCCGCCGAGAAGAGGGTCTTGCCCGAGTTGAGGATCTCCTGCGCGTTCTTCGCCGCGTCGAGGGCGGGCTTGGCCTCCTTGCGGGTGCGCGCCTCCTTCTCCAGGCGCGACAGGGCTTTGTCGATCGTCTGCAGGTCCGCGAGGATCAGTTCCGTGTTGATCGTCTCGATGTCGCTCAACGGGTCGACCGTACCGGCGACGTGAACCACGTCCGGGTCGTCGAAGACGCGGATCACCTGGCAGATCGCGTTGGCCTCACGGATGTTCGCCAGGAACTTGTTGCCGAGCCCCTCGCCTTCCGACGCACCCTTGACGATGCCCGCGATGTCCACGAACGACACCACCGCGGGCACGGTCCGCTCGGACGAGAACACCTCGGCGAGCTTGTCCAGCCGCGGGTCGGGCAGCGGGACGACACCGACGTTCGGCTCGATCGTCGCGAACGGGTAGTTCGCCGCCAGCACGTCGTTGTTGGTCAGCGCGTTGAACAGGGTGGACTTGCCGACGTTCGGCAGGCCGACGATCCCAAGGGTGAGGCTCACGACGAACCAGTCTAACGACCCTGTATATAGGAGGAGATTTATATATCCTTCTTATTATCTTCCCTGCTCAACCTCGTCGCGACGAACCATCGACGGCAATGTCTGATTTCCGCTAGTCCAGCCGGTGCGACGGACGTACGGTCGAGGCATGTTCATCGACACGGAACGCGGGTACCGAGCCGTCGCTTCCCGGGATCCCCGGTTCGACGGCCAGTTCATCCTCGCGGTCCGTACCACCGGCATCTACTGCAGGCCCTCATGCCCCGCGACCACCCCCAAGCGCCGCAACGTCGAGTTCTACGCGACAGCAGCGGCTGCCCAGGCGGCCGGGTACCGGGCCTGTCGCCGATGCCTGCCGGACGCGGTGCCCGGCTCGCCGGAGTGGAATCTGCGGGCCGACCTGGCCGGACGGGCGATGCGACTGATCTCGGACGGGATCGTGGAGCGCGAGGGCGTCCCCGGACTGGCCGCCCGCCTCGGCTACTCGGAACGGCACGTCACCCGGATGCTCACCGCCGAACTCGGCGCGAGCCCGTTGGCACTGGCCAGGGCACATAGGGCGCATTCGGCACGGCTGTTGATCGAGACCACGCCGCTGTCCTTCGCCGACGTGGCGTTCGCGGCCGGGTTCGCGAGCATCCGGCAGTTCAACGACACCATCCGCGCGGTGTTCGCGGCCACACCGACCCAACTGCGCGTCGGCGCGAAACGCCACCGTCCACTGTCGACGGCCGGGAAGGTCAACCTGCGACTGGCGTTCCGACAGCCCTACGACGGCACCGGAGTCCTCGAATTCCTCAAAGCACGAGCAGTCAACGGAGTCGAGGACGCCGACGGCGGCTACGCACGGACGCTGCGCCTGCCACACGGCACCGGGACAGCAAGGATGTACCCGACGCCCGACCACATCGACTGCACGCTGCGCCTGTCGGACATGCGTGACCTCGGCAGCGCGGTAGCCAGGCTCCGCAGGCTGTTCGACCTGGACGCCGACCCCTGCGCAGTCGACGAACTGCTGGTCAAGGACCAGGCACTCGAACCATGGGTGCTCAAGACACCAGGCATCCGAGTCCCCGGCAGCGTGGACGGCCCGGAGATCGTGTTGCGCGCCCTCATCGGCCAACAGATCACGGTCGCAGCCGCCCGCACAGCCCTGAGCCGCCTCACCGACGCCCTCGGCGAGCGCCTCGAAGCACCAGACGGCACCCTCACAACACTGTTCCCCACGCCCGCAGCGATCGCAGAACACGGCGCAGAGGTACTGACCGGCCCACGCAAGCGAATCGAAACGATCGTGACCGTCAGCGCAGCGATCGCATCCGGCGACCTCGACGTACACGTGGGCGCCGACCCCGACGAGCTCGCAACCCAACTGGAAGCGTTCAGCGGCATCGGCCCATGGACATCGAGCTACGTGCGGATGCGAGTACTGGGAGCCCCTGACATGCTGCTGCCCGGCGACGTAGCGCTGCGCAAGGGAGCGGAGAAACTGGGTATCACCGACCTCGCCACGCGGTCCGCGGCGTGGGCGCCTTGGCGCTCATACGCGGGCATGCACCTGTGGCGAGCAGACTTGAGGACATCATGACTTCCTATTCTGTTGTGGACACACCAATCGGCCCGTTCACCGCAGTAGTGCGAGACGACGAGGTACTCGCCTCCGGATGGACCGGCGACGTCAACGACCTGCTCGGCCTGATCCACCCCACACTCCGGCCAACCGAGGCACGGGAACTGCACGACCTCGGCCGGATCACCAAAGCCGTAACCGAGTACCACTCGGGCAACGTCTCCGCCATCGAGGATATCCCGGTGAACCAGCGCTCCGGCGAGTTCATCCAGCAAGCATGGAAGGTGCTGCGAACGGTCCCCGCCGGAGAGCCCGTGACGTACGCGCAGTTCGCCGAGCTCGCCGGGCGCCCTGTTGCAGTTCGGGCCGCAGCCAGCGCTTGTGCACGCAATCCGATCGCGCTTTTCGTTCCGTGCCACCGAGTCCTGCGGACCGACGGCGGAATAGGAGGCTTCCGCTGGGGCGTACCAGCAAAACGGTGGCTGCTGGAGCATGAACAACGACCGGTGGCTCCTGCGCGCTAGCGCAGAGGGGTGCTGGCGGCTCGCGCGCCAGCGCGGAGGGGTGCTTCGGGTGTGTTCCCTTCCGTATGGCCTGGGCGCAGCCAAACCACGACGGGTCAGGAGGTCGGCCTACCCAAACCGACCCACAGCGCAGGCTATACCGACCTCTTGACCCGTTGTGGTTTCCTCCGGCAGGCCATACGGAAGGGGACACACCCGCCTCCACCTGACCCACAAAAACACTAGAACGACGAGCCCATGGCTCCAGATCCTGTGTTCCCCTTTTGGCGGCCTGCCTCCCGGCGAGGGACCCGTCTTGTCAAGCCAAAAGACAAGAGAGCGACGGAAAGACACTGAGCCACGAATCACTTACTCGAGCAACTACTCACGCAATAACCTCAAGCCGAGAACCGGTGCGTGCCTTGCGTACCCGCAGCCGCACCGGAATCCGCTGACGCAGTTCCTCCACATGCGACACCAGGCCGACCACCCGCCCACCGGCGCGCAACTCGTCCAGAGTGTCCATCACCTCGTCGAGAGTGTCGGCGTCGAGAGTGCCGAACCCTTCATCGACGAACAACGTGTCCAGCAAAGCCCCACCGGTCTCAGCAGCCACCACGTCAGCCAACCCCAACGCCAACGCCAGCGAGGCAAGGAAGGACTCCCCACCCGACAACGTCTTCGCCGGTCGGATCTTGCCGGAGTAGTCGTCGAGAACGTCAAGCCCCAAACCACCCCGAGTCCCGTGCGACCCCCGTGCATCAGAGTGCACGAACGAGTACCGGCCCTGGCTCATCCGAGACAGCCGAGCGGTCGCCGAAATCGCGACTTCCTCCAGCCGAGCAGCCAGAACATAAGAGCGCAAAGACATCCTGCGGGAGTTCTGTCCACGGCCGTTCACCACGTCCGTCAGCGCAGCGAGTTCCGCGTACTCCGCCTCCACCGGCTCAAGAGCGGCCCATTCCGCCCGCAACCGCGCGGCGAGAGCTTTCACGTCGGCCGAGCGCCGCTCGGCTTCCCGCAACACAGCCACTTCCGCGTCCGCGACCTCCCGGGCCCTGGTCAGCGCGGCCGCCATGACGTCAAGATCAATCCGAGTCTCCGGGTCGACATCGGCCAGATCCGGTTCAGCGAGCGCCGCCTTCGCCGCCGCTTCCTTGTTCTCCAGCGAGCCGATCATCCGGTCGAGATCAGCGAGGCGCAGCTCATCCCGCGCCGCCTCCAGCGCGGCCGTCACCTCGACGAATCCCGCCGAGATCGCCGCGTCGTGCACCTCGGTCTGCTGCGCGGTCAGCCGTTTCGACAGCTGCTCCCGCTGTCCACGAGCACTCAGCAGTTCCGTCACCGCCGCCGCCGAAAGCAGCACGTGTTCCCGGCGCACTCGCACGTCCGAGTACTCACCTCGCGCCGGATCGAGACGTTTCTGCCGCATCTCCACCGTTTTGCCGAGCTGCTCGCGTTCCGTGCGCAGGCTCGCCAGCTCCTGCTTCGCCGCCGACAACTCGGCTGAGATCGACGCCGACCGCTTGTCCAACTCGCCGACCAGTTCGCTCTGTGGTCCGCGCCGGGCGGCCAGTTCCGCCGTCTCGGTCAACAATCTGTCCACTTCGGACAGATCGGACGAGTCGTCACTCGACGCGATCCGTTCCTGCAACGCGGTCAGGTCGGCGATCGCCGCCTGGTGCGCACGCTCTGCCTTCGCTCGCTCGTTCTGCGCGTCCTGCTCGACCGCGAGCGCCGCCGCCTCCTCCGCCTCGCTGACCGCGCCGGGCACCGGCCGTGCCGGAGCCGGGTGCTCAGCCGAGCCGCACACCGGGCAGGCCCCACCGGTTTCCAGGCCGCTGGCCAGTTCTGCCGCCATTCCGTCGAGACGGCGGGCCCTGATCGTCAGCGAGTGGTCACGGGCTTGCTGGTGCGCGTCGACCGTCTTGATCAGCACCGCTTCGGCGTTCTTGACCCGCTCCTGCGTCTCGCCGAGCCGCTCGGTCAGCCGCACTCGCTGCGTCAGCTCGGCTTTCTTGGCCTTCAGGCCGTCCAGCCGTGCCGCCGCCTCCCGAGCCTGTGCCAGTTGTTCCGCCGCCACCGTGATCTGCTCGGGCAACGCGACCAGTTCCGCTTCGAGGCTGGTCACTTTCTCCTCGGCCGCCCAGCCCGCGTCGATCAGCCTGGTCAGCCGCTGCTTGGCCTTCTTCTGCTGCTTGGCTTCCTCCAGCAGCTGGGCCAGTCCGCCCGCTTCCTCGGTCAGCCGCGCGGATTCCGTACGCAGGAAGGCCTCGTCCGCGTCGATCCGGTGGAAGCCCGCCTTGCGCGCCGCGAGGATCGCCTCCTCCTCGGCGCGGGTCGCGTGCTCCAGTTCGGCCTTCAGTTGCGCGGCACCGCGGTTGGCTGCAACTACCCCGACCGCTCGGCGTGCCTTGGCTCGTTCGGCGTTCCAGTCCTGTTGCTGCGGACGCATCCGCTCGCACTCGGCGAGTTCGGCGCGGGCGTTGCGCAGCCTGCGCACGCGCTCGGCGAGCTCACGGGCCTTGGTCATCGCCTGCTCGGCCGTGGCCGCGGCGACGCCTGCCAGGTTCGCCTTCTCGCGTGCCGCCGTCTCGGCCTCGGCTAGACGGGACGCCACCAGGTCGAGCCAGTCGCCGTCGGCCGACTGGTCCTCCGGCGGCTCGTTGCCAGCGGCCTGAGCCACGCGCGCCACCAGCCGCATCGCGCCCGCCCGGCGGTTTTCCAGGTCGCGGAAGCGTTCGGTCCTGCGGTCGCGGAACCAGCGCTCGACGTCCGCGAACCGGTAGGTGCTGAAGAGTTTCTCCAGCAGCTGCTCGCGTTCCTGGGTGTCCGCGCGGAGGAACCTGGCGAACTCGCCCTGCGGCAACAGCACGACCTGGAAGAACTGCTCCGCGCTCATCCCGAGCAGCCGCTCGACCGTGCGGCTGACCTCGTCGATCCTGATCAGGCCGTCGCGCTCGTAGCCGCCGGGCGGGTCGCCCACCCACGTCAGCGACGCCCTGGCCTGCTGCCTCGTGGTTCCCTCGCCGCGCTTCTTCGGCCGCTCGTACTCCGGTCCGCGCACCACCTTCAGGCGGTGCCCCTGAACCGTCAGCTCCAGCGTGACCTCGGTCAGGGTGTCGTTGTCCGCGTAGTCGCAACGCAGCCGCCGTGCGTCGTTGCGCACGCCGGGAACCTTGCCGAACAGGGCGAACGCGATCGCGTCGAGCAGAGTTGTCTTGCCCGCGCCGGTTTCGCCGTGCAGCAGGAACAGTCCGTCCGCGCCGAGCACGTCGAAGTCGACCACCTCGGTACCCGGATACGGGCCGAAGGCGGTCACCTCCAGCTTGTGCAGCCTCATCGCTCCTTCTCGCTCTCCGCCGCGGTGACGGTCTCCAGCGCTTCCCTCAGCCAGCCGTTCTCACGCTCGTTCGGTTCGCCGCCGCGCGCGTGCTCGACGAAACAGCACGCCACGTCGAGGTCGTCCCGGCCGCGCACGGCTTCGCTGTAGCGCGAGGACTCGGCGTTGCGGCCGCCCGCGGGCTGCCACTCCATGTGCACCGCGTACGGGTAGCGGTCCTGCAGGCGCCGCAAGGCATCCACCGGCCTGATCCGGTCGGTGACCGTCACGGACAGGTAGTGGTCGTGGAACCGGTCGTTCGCCGGGTCGTCGAGCAGGTCCTTCATCAGGCCGTCGAGCTTGGCCAGCGGCCGTGGCACCGGCAGCGTCCGGCGCTCGACACCGGCGAGCCCCGCCTCGTCGATGTCCACCAGCCACACCGACTTGTGCTGCCGTGCCTCGGAGAACGAGTACGCCAGCGGGCTGCCGGAGTACCTCAGGTGCCCGGCGAGTTCCTGCGCGCCGTGCAGGTGCCCCAGTGCGACGTAGTCGACGCCGTCGAACGTCGATCCCGGCACCTGTTCGACGCCGCCGACCGCGATCGGCCGTTCGGAGTCGCACGCCTCGCCGCCGGTCACGAACGCGTGCGCCAGCACCACCGACCGCGCCTGCCTGGTCGCCAGGTCGGCACGGATCCGGCGCATCGCCTCGGACAGCACACCGGTGTGCCCGCGTTCGGTGATGCCCAGCGAGTGCCTGGCGACTTCCGGCTCCAGATAAGGGATTCCGTACAACGCTACGTCGCCGTGGTCGTCGCGCAGCAGCACCGGGCGGTCGATGTCCTTGATCCTCGTGCGCATGTGCAGACCGCCCGCCTCGGCGAAGGTCCCGCCCGCGCCGAGCCTGGGCGCCGAGTCGTGGTTTCCCGGCGTGACCACCAACCGGGCGCCCGCCTCGCGGATGCGCACCAGCACACGCTCATACGTCTGCACCGCTTCGGCCGAGGGAACCGCGCGGTCGTAGATGTCTCCCGCGACCACCACGACGTCGATCCGCTCGTCCGCGACCACGTCCGCGAGGCCGCTGAGCACCGACTCCTGGTCGGCGAGCAGGTCCGCGCCGTGGAAGGTCCGCCCCACGTGCCAGTCGGACGTGTGCAGCAGCCTCATGGCACCAAGTTAGGGGGCGACGCCGACAATCCCCGGCACCACCCCCGGCGTGTCAGCACGACAGAGTGAAACTCCCAGCTAGAACTAGAGAGAAACCAAAACTGTCGTACCTCTGAGCGATGATGGCGCGACTCACTCACGGAAAGGATCTTCAGTGGCTTGGGCGGTGGTTGTTCTGTCCCTGCTGCTCGTCGGTGCGGTGGTGGCGCTGTGGAAGCTCTACACCGACGGGATGCGGCGCACGGAGGCGGCGATGCAGCAGCTCGCGGCCGCGCGCGTGCGCTCCGACGAGCAGCACACGGCGCTGCGGCGCTACGAGGTGGCGTTCGCGTCCATCTCGGGCCGCGGCGAACTCGGCGAGCAGGTGCTCGTCGAGACAGCCAGGGCGCTCGGGTTACGCGAAGGCATCCACTTCACGCTGCAGACGGACCTGGCAGGCGGCGGTTCGGTCCGGCCCGACCTCGTCCTGCTGGTCGGCGACGGGCGGCGCGTTCCCGTTGACGCCAAGGCATCCATGGCGATCTGGGCCGAGGCCATCGAGACGTCCGACGCGGAGGAGCGGCTCGACGCGTTGCGCGTACACGTCCGCAACATCCGTTCCCGCGCAGCGGAACTGGCGGGCAAGGGCTACCAGCGATGGGCGGACGCGATCTACGGCACGATCATGTTCGTGCCGTCGGACGCGGCGGTCGTCGCAGCGCTGGACACGGACCCGAACCTGCTGCGCTGGCTGCTGGACCGGCGTGTCTTCCTGTGCGGGCCAACCGGTTTCGCCGTCGTGGCCTCGGGCGCGCTGTTCGCCGCCACCGAGCGCGCGCTGGCCGCGGACGTCGAAGCCGTGCGCACCACGGCCGCCAATGCGCACCGCATGGCCGGAGCGGCCATCGACGCGGTCAACCTGTCCAGTACGCACCTGCAGCGGTTCCTGTCCGCGCGGCGCCGCGAGCTGGACGCACTGGAGGGCTTCCGCGCCTCTGTCGGGCCGCTGACCGACGCGTCGGCGAGCCCAACCCCCATCACGACCGTCCGGCGCGCGGACGAGGTCACGACAGGCGTCTCCGAACGCGAGGGGGAAGCGATCGTCGACTGAGTGAACCTCGCGGCAGGTTCAGGGAGTAGTAACAGGGACAATCCACACGATCGGGAGCGATATCAGGTCAAATCAGACACAACTCAGGTCTACGGAGTGGCGGAAATCACACCGAACGGGCTAAACCCGGCGGCTATTGACGGCTGGTACGAGAACCCTCCCGCACGAGCGTCTACCGTGTAAAAGCGTGACCGCCACGCGCGATCGCGACAGCGATCTTGACATGGACGCGGCCGAGGCCGCGTGGGACGAACGTCCCATGATCGGCAACCGCCGTGGGCTGCCTTGGTGGGGCGCCGTCCTGCTGCCCCTCCTGCTGACCACAGCGGGCGCGGTGATCGACAAGGGCAGACTTGTCGATGATCAGCGGCTGACCGGGTTCGGCCTGTACCACGCGCTGTTCCTGGCCGGGTGTCTGCTGGCGGTGGTCGGCGTGCAGCGGCGCAACCTGTTCGGGCCGATGGTGCAGCCGCCGCTGATCTTCGCCGTGACGTTCATCCCGGTCCAGTTCATGGCGCGGGAGGCGGCCGCCGCGGCGCCGGAGTCCGGCACCCGCAAACTGATCTTCGAGGTCGCACTGCCGCTGGCCAGCTCGTTCCCGTGGATGGCCGGTGCCACGGCCGCGACGATCGTGCTCGGCGCGATCCGCCTGTTCCTGCAGCGCAACCCGGACGGGCGGGCGGGCAGCTTAGACGCCGACGAGGACGAGCGTCCGGCACGCCGTCCCCGCTCCCGCAACCGGGCCGAAGACGTCGACG
Source organism: Kibdelosporangium sp. MJ126-NF4 (assembly GCF_000826545.1). The sequence goes on from NZ_CDME01000011.1 coordinate 394,540, forward strand.
ACGACGCCATCGTTGCCGCGCGGCGCGTCGCCGCCCGTGAGCGCGACCGGTCACGGGCAGCGCGGGACGATCGAGCCCCAGGCAAACGCGACCAGCCGCCGACCCGCCGACCGGCACGCGAGCAGGACGGCAGGCGCGACCGTGGCGAGAATCCGCCACGGCGCAATCCCCAGCGCCCACGAGACCAGGGCGGTGGCCGTCCGCGCGGTTCGCAGCAGCAGCCACGACGCCGTCCACGCGAGGACTACTGAGTACTGGACACACGCGCAAAAGGGGCTGCCCGGCGAACCGGGCAGCCCCTTTCTCGTGTCTGCGACACTCAGCCAGTCTTGAGGTCCTTGCGCAGTTCCTTCGGCAGGGAGAACGCGATCTTCTCGTTCGCCGTGGTGATCTCCTGGACGTCCAGGTAGTCCCGCTCGGCCAGGAACGCGAGCACGTCCATCACCAGGTTGTCCGGCACCGACGCGCCGGAGGTCACCCCGACCGTCGACACCCCGTCCAGCCAGGCCTCGTCGATCTGGTTGGCGTAGTCGACCAGGTAGGAGGCCTTGGCACCGGCCAGCAGCGCGACCTCGACGAGCCGCTTGGAGTTCGACGAGTTCTGTGAGCCGACCACGATCACCAGGTCGCACTCCGGCGCCATCGTCTTCACCGCGAACTGCCGGTTCGACGTGGCGTAGCAGATGTCGTCGCTCGGCGGGTCGGACAGCATTGGGAACCGCGACTTCAGCTGGTCCACCCGCTCCATGGTCTCGTCGACCGACAGCGTCGTCTGCGACAGCCAGATCACCTTGCTGGGGTCGCGCACCTGCACCTTGTCCGCGTCGTCCGCGGTGTCGACGAGCTGGATGTGTTCGGGGGCCTCACCGGCGGTGCCCTCGACCTCCTCGTGGCCCTCGTGGCCGATCAGCAGGATGTCGTAGTCCTCTTTGGCGAACCGCACCGCTTCCTTGTGCACCTTGGTGACGAGCGGACAGGTCGCGTCGATCGTGCGCAGCCCGCGCTCCGCCGCCTCCTTGTGCACCTGCGGGGACACGCCGTGCGCGGAGAACACCACCAGCGCGCCCTCGGGCACCTCGTCGGTCTCCTCGACGAAGATCACGCCCCGGTCGCGGAGCGTCTCGACCACGTGCACGTTGTGCACGATCTCCTTGCGGACATAGACCGGTGGTCCGTACTTCTCGAGCGCCTTCTCCACGGTCACCACTGCCCGGTCCACCCCCGCGCAGTAACCACGTGGCTTGGCCAGCAGTACCCGTTTGGTCGTATCGCTCATACGACCCAGGGTACGGCGACACTCGGAGTGATCTGGGTCCTAGTTGGGTCTTCGGGGTGATCTGCGGCAGGCTATGCCCATGACGCCTTTGCCGCTGCCGTTCCGGGTCGCTGCCGGTCTCGCCGCGACCGCCATCGAGCGCGCGCGTGAACTGCCGGAAAAACTCGTCGGACTGCCGGTAACCGTTGCCAGTCAAGCGATGCAGCTGTCCATGCGGGTGCAGCAGGAGATCACCACGCTGGCCATCAAGGGCGACGAGGTGCTCGCGTCGCTGCGCCCGGTCGACGAGACGCCCGAGTGGGCGACGTTCGACGAGGACATCGACGCGTACGACGTCAGTCGGCCCGCGCCCGCCGACCCGGAGGCCAACGGCGCGGCCGCGGTCGACCCGTGGCAGATGGAGGAGTCGGCGATCGCCGAAGCGGATGCCGGGGCCGAGCAGTCCCCGCCGCCCGCCGGTGTGCCCAACTACGACGAGCTGTCGCTGCCCCAGCTGCGGGCGCGGCTGCGGACGTTCACCCAGGCGGAGCTCGAGGAATTACTGCGGTATGAGGAAGCGAACGCCGCGCGTCCGTCGTTCGTCGGCATGCTGACCCGGCGGATCGCGTCCGTCTCGGCCACCTCGCCGCCCGATCAGCAGTGACCGAACAGACAACAGCTGAGCAGCCGTGGCCGGTCCGCACGGTCGCTCGCAAGATCAACGAGTGGATCTCGCGCCTCGGCGCGGTGTGGGTGGAGGGGCAGGTCACCCAGCTGTCGCTGCGGCCGGGCAACCAGACCGCGTTCCTGACGTTGCGCGATCCCGCCGCGGACGTGTCGATGACCGTGACCTGCACTGGTCAGCTGCTGCGTGACTTCCAGCCGCCGCTGACCGAAGGCGCGCGGGTGATCGTGCACGCCCGGCCGACGTTCTTCATGAACCGCGGCACGATCAGTCTGCGCGCCGACGAGATCAGGGCAGTCGGCATCGGTGAGCTGCTCGCCCGGATCGAACGGCTGCGTCGTCTGCTGGCCGCCGAAGGGCTGTTCGAACGGTCCCGCAAACGCAGGCCGCCGTTCCTGCCGCGCGCTGTCGGACTGATCACCGGCCGGGCGTCGGCGGCCGAACGGGACGTGCTCGTCAACGCGCGCGCCCGGTGGCCCGCTGTCGACATTCGCGTGGAAAACGTTGCGGTGCAAGGCGTTCTCGCGGTGCCGCAGATCCTGGAAGCACTGTCCGCACTGGACCGTGACGAGCGGGTCGACGTGATCGTGATCGCCCGTGGCGGCGGCAGCGTCGAGGACCTGCTGCCGTTCTCCGACGAGACGCTGTGCCGCGCGGTGTACACGTGCCGCACGCCGGTCGTCAGCGCGATCGGCCACGAACCGGACACGCCGCTGCTCGACTACGTGGCCGACCTGCGGTGCTCGACGCCGACGGACGCGGGCAAACGGGTCGTCCCGGACGTGGCCGAGGAGATCACGCGGATCCGCACCCTGCGCGACCGCGCCCGCCGGGCACTACACGGCTGGGTGGATCGTGAACGGCGCCTGCTCGACCAACTGCGCAGCAGGCCAGTTCTCGCCGACCCGCTCAAGCCGCTGGAAAGGCACGCTGAACAGGTACAAGTGGCGCGGCAGCGTGCTCGCAGGGAGATCATCTCGCTGGTCAAGGCCGAACAGTCCGCGATCGACGGGACCAAAGCCCGCTTGACGACCCTCGGTCCAGCCGCCACTCTGGCCCGGGGATACGCGGTTGTGCAATTCGTCACTCTGGATGAAAATCTCAGGGTTCTACGGTCGGTGACCGACGCGTCACCCGGCACCCGTCTGCGGGTGCGGGTCGGCGACGGCGCCGTGCACGCGACCGTGACCGAGGAGCAGGAATCATCCGAGTCGGGGAGGGGAGGCAGCAGTGACGATTCGACCGGCGACTAGACCGGCCTTCCTCCCGTCGACGATGACTGCGGCGACATCCACTGGCGCCGAAATGGTGCGTGTCAGCGCCGAGCAGGCGAACGCGGCAGCGGCGGAGTGCTGGGCGGCGCTGCTGGGCGGCTGTGACTCCCCAGGCCGACGGGTACTCCCCCAGCGCCTGCGCCAACTGGCCGACGCGACAGCGGCCTACGCGGGCACAGCGTGGTGGTACGGCGACGGCTCCCGTCTGCGCGCCCGAATCACCCTCGCCCGGGAACGCATCGAGGACGCGATCGTCGATCGCGACGGCGCGGAGTTCGCGGAGGCTTTCGTCGGGTACGACGAGGCTGTTGCCACCGCCGTGGTCCGTGTTGGGAGCATGATCAAGTGAGCGACGAACAACTCGGGTACGAGCAGGCCCGCGACGAACTCGCGGACGTGGTGGCGAAGCTGGAGGCCGGCGGGCTGTCGTTGGAGGACTCGCTGGCCCTGTGGGAACGCGGCGAGGCGCTGGCGAAGATCTGCGACCGGCATCTGGCCGGTGCCCGCGAACGCGTCGAAACAGCACTCGCCGCAGCAGACAAAGAGGACAAGTCGTAGCGCGTTTCCTCGGGAAATCCATCTCCTTGTGCGTGGTCGCTAACCCCTGCGGGTTACCCCGAATTCGGGGACAGATGTGTTACGCGAACGTGTACGCCCGTAAAAACCGCTGGCTGAAGGGGCCTATGCGCGGGGCGCAATCGGACGAGCACTGAGTGTTACGCCACAAGTCGATGACCGGCACGACTTCGGCGCCATAGCGTTCGGCCACGATTCCCCGCCGCTAGGAGAAAACAATGACGCGCACCATTATCAAACCGATTGCCGCGGTTGTGACGTCCGCGATTCTCATCTCCGGTTTCGCGCCGACGGCTGTCGCCGCGACCGAAATCGACCAGGCGCGTGCCGCGATCACCGCGATCACCGCGGCGCAGCAGGACAAGGCGCAGCAGCTGCTGGACACCCTGCGCCAGGCCACGACGACCGAGCGGGTGGACGCGCTGGCCGAGCAGGCCGCCGCCGCGGGTGACACCGCCACTGTCACCGCGCTGGCCGACGCCAAGGCCGGGCTGTCCACGGTGGCCACCCAGGACATCGACCTGATCGCCGCGTTCAAGGAGCTCCTGAAGTTCCTCCAGCCGGTGCTGGTCGCCGCCCTGCGCTACGGCGGCCCGATCGCCGCGGGGATCCTGGAGATCATCGGCGCGGGCCTGACCCTCATCCCCGAGGTCGGCGGCGCCATCAACGACCTCATCTTCAAGCCGATCGCTTCCCTGATCAAGGAGTGGGCGCCGAAGCTCGCCGACTTCATCGAGAGCATCAAGATCGAGGGCGTCCCGCAGGACGAGGCCGCCGCCCGGATCGCCGACCACCTGCACACCGTCGAGGGCCTTTCGGTCCAGACCGCCACCGCGCTCGGCAAGGGCCTCGCCGCCAACCTCTGACCACCGCCCCCAGAAACGCCCCCAGAAAAACTGCGCAGGCAAAACGGCACAGGAAAACGGCCCGTTCCCCGACTCGGGCCGTTTTTCTCTGCCTGCCGAATTCCTGCGAACTAATTCCCTGCGGTCTGAATTCAGGACCGCGTGATCGGTTTGGCTTCCTGCGCCGCCGTCGCGAGGGTGCGGTACTCGTCCTCAGTCCCACTGCCGGTAATCAGCAGTTGGACGCCGTCCACCGAGAGCACCCATGACGGCTCGTCGCCTTTGCCGCGGTGTTTCGCCCACTTCGTTCCGGCGACGTCGACCGAGCCTGTGCTGGACGACGGCACGCTGCCGCCCGCCTCCATCACCACCAGGTCGTCGACCGGTGCCTTCGACTGGCTCAGGCGCAGGTACTTCCCGCCCGGTGTGATCCAGCCGACTCGCACCGCAGTCGTCCGTGCCGCTCCCACGCCCAGTGGGACCGTGTTCGACGAGTTCGCGTGCCAGTCCGCGGGCACCGCGGGCAGGCGGACCGCGAAGTCCACCCGGCGGGCCGCGCCGCCCAGCTCCTTCGCCGCGTCCACCGTCGGGGCCGCGCTCGGGTCGACCTTCGGGCCGCTGGGACTGAACTCACATCCCTGCGTCAGCCACACGATCGAGCCGACGATCGCGAGCAGTACCACGAGCGACAACACCATGTCGCGCGCGCTTGTCTTGAACCGGGATGGTGCCGACACTCCCTCATCGTCGCAGTACGCGTCACACACTGTTTCCTCGGGCCCCGCCCGATCTGCGAGGATCGACAGGTCGCGACGACCAGACCAGGGAGCCGAAGATGACGACAGCGAATGCCACGAGCAGGCGTGAATTGCCGGACCGCAACCTCGCACTCGAACTGGTCAGGGTGACCGAGGCCGCCGCCATGTCGGCGGGACGCTGGGTGGGCCGCGGCGACAAGAACGGGGGCGACGGCGCCGCCGTGGACGCCATGCGCAAGCTGATCGGCACGGTCTCCATGAAGGGCGTCGTGGTGATCGGCGAGGGCGAGAAGGACGAAGCCCCGATGCTGTTCAACGGCGAGGAGGTCGGCGACGGCAACGGCCCGGCCTGCGACGTCGCCGTCGACCCGATCGACGGCACAACCCTGATGGCCAAAGGGATGCCGAACGCCATCGCGGTGCTCGCGGTCGCCGAGCGCGGTGCGATGTTCGACCCGTCCGCCGTGTTCTACATGGAGAAGATCGCCGTCGGCCCGGAGGCCGCCGACGTGATCGACCTCACCGCGCCGGTCGCCGAGAACATCCGCAGAGTCGCGAAGGCCAAACACACCGACGTTTCCGACGTCACAGTGTGCATTTTGGACCGCCCGAGGCACGAGCAGTTGGTCACCGAGGTGCGGCGGGCCGGTGCCCGGATCCACTTCATCTCCGACGGCGACGTCGCCGGGGCGATCTCCGCGGCCCGGCCGAACACCGGTGTCGACCTGCTGCTCGGCATCGGCGGCACACCGGAGGGCATCATCGCCGCGGCCGCGCTCAAGTGCATGGGCGGCGCGATCCAGGCCCGGCTGTGGCCGCAGGACGACGCCGAACGCGAACGCGCGATCGCCGCGGGACACGACCTCGAGCGCGTGCTGTCCACCGACGACCTGGTCAGCGGCGAGAACGTCTTCTTCTGCGCGACCGGGATCACCGACGGCGACCTGCTGCGCGGCGTGCACTACCGCTCCGGCGGCTGCACCACGCAGTCCATCGTGATGCGCTCGAAGTCCGGCACCGTGCGGATGATCGACGGCTTCCACCGACTGACCAAGCTGCGCGAGTACTCCACAGTCGACTTCGAGCCGAAGCACGCCGACGACGAGGAAACCTTCCCCCCGCTGCCGTAACGGCTCGCTCGATGTGATGAATCGACGGTGACCGACCGCGATCCGGCGGTCGGTGAATCATTCGGCGGCCTGATCGCGCACCACGGCGACACGGCGTAGGTTCGAACAGTGCTCCGCGCTCTGATCATCGGAATGTCCACCCTGGTCATGCCGATCGTCGGCGGGCAGGACGCCGACCAGCCGTACACGTTCATGGCATCGATCCAGGACGCCTCCGGCGGGCACTTCTGCGGAGGTTCGCTGGTCAGGAGCGACTGGGTGCTCACCGCGGCCCACTGCGTACAGAACGATCCGCCGGAGGACATCAGGGCACGGACCGGCAGCAACGACCTGCTGCAGGGCGGCGAGGTGACGGCGGTGACGAAGGTCGTCGTGCATCCCGGCTACGACGGGATGCGGCCGGGCAACGACATCGCGCTGGTCAAGCTCGCGAAGCCGGTCCAGGCGGCACCCGTGCCGATCGGCACCGCACCCGTCGGCACGGCGACCAGGCTGCTCGGCTGGGGCCAGACCTGTCCCCGGCTCGGCGAGTGCGGCCCGTCCGCGAAGCTCCAGCAGCTCGACACCCGGCTGCTCGAGTCGGCAAGGTGCCTCGACATCGACGGGACGCTGGAACTGTGCACGGAGAGCCCCGGCGGCGTCGCGGGCGCGTGCCACGGCGACTCGGGCGGCCCGCAGATCGTCAAGGACGAGGCTGGCTGGCGTCTGGTCGGCGTGACCAGCAGAGCAGGCGACGACGGGATGGTCTGCGCCACCGGACCGTCCATATACACCAGTGCGGGAGCCTATGTGGACTGGATCAACACGCAAACCACGTAACGGCACTGAGATCCGCTTGAGACCTTTTCAACGCAACCCAGCGGTACGCATAGTCGTCTTCTATGGCATAGGGATCACCGGTCTGAGGGAGAGACAATGCGGGTACGCAAGCTGATTGTGGGGGCGGCAGTAGCCGCGGCGGCCGTGCTCAGCGCCTGTTCGTCGCCGCAGCCGGTCGACCTGACCGCGGGCAAGCAGGTCGTGCCGATCACGAGCGACACCACGACCACGACCACGCCGCCGACCAGCAGTTCCGCGCCGACGTCCTCGTCCTCGGCTCCGTCGTCGACGAAGACCACGACCCCGAAGCCGACGACGAGCAAGACCACCCCCAAGCCGACCACGCCGAAGCCGGAGCAGTCGGCCGAGGCGCCGTGCAGCACCGCGGCGAAGGCGTGCATCAAGCTGTCGACCAACCAGTCGTGGCTGATGGAAGACGGCAAGGTCGTCTACGGGCCGGTGCCGATCACGCACGGCCGCAAGGGCTACCCCACGCCGCCCGGCACGTTCCGGGTTCAGTTCAAGAACAAGAACCACAAGAGCAGCATCTTCAACAACGCGCCGATGCCGAACTCGGTGTTCTTCAACGGCGGGATCGCGTTCCACCAGGGCAGCCTCAAGGAGAAGTCGCACGGCTGTATCCACCTGTCGATGGCCGCCTCGCAGAAGTACTTCGGCTCGCTGGCCATCGGTGACGTCGTCGAGGTCGTCAGGTAACACCTGAGTCTTGCAACCGACCTTCCCTCCGGGGCGTGAGTAATTCTGCACGCGTCAGAGGGAAGGTTTTTTCATGCGCTTGGCCTTGGTTCTCCCGGTGGCGGCCCTGGTGCTCACCGCCTGTTCCGGTACGCCACCGCCACAACAGGCTGTCCATGCACCGCCGCCGAGCATGTCGACAGCGCCACCGACCACGACCAGCACGCCGCCACCTGAACCGCAGCCCGTCGCAGCTCCGGCGCCGCCCTGCACGGCACAGGTGCGCGCGTGCGTGAGCCTGTCGCAGAACCTGGCGTGGCTGATGAAGGACGGCGGAGTCGAGTACGGGCCGGTGCCCGTCACGCACGGCAAACCCGGCCACGAGACGCCGACAGGGACGTTCAGAGTGGCCTGGAAGGACGCCGTGCACACGTCCAGCATCTACGGCCTGCCGATGCCGCACTCGGTGTTCTTCGCGTCCGGCGGAATCGCCTTCCACGAGGGCCCGCTGACCGAGCAGTCGCACGGGTGCGTGCACCTGTCTCCCGAGGTTGCCAAGATCTTCTTCGACGCACTGGCGCCGAAAGCGGGCGTGCAGGTGGTCGCTTAGTCCATCGCCAGGCCGTAGATCCGGTCGACCGGGATGCGCACGACACGACGGCCGTCGGCGACCATCGCCGCGCGGTACTCGTCCCAGTCCGGGTGCTCCCCCGCGATCGACCGGTACAGCTCGACGAGCTCGTCTGCAGCGGCGTCGTCCGGCGCTGTCGCGACGTCGGACAGCGTTGCCGTGCCTTCCGCGACCGCGTACCGGCCGAACGTGTCGTTGGTGACGTAGAAGCTCGCACGCGGGTCGCGCAGCAGGTTCTTGGTCTTGGCGCGGCCGTCGGTGACCGAGACGCGGATGACCCCGTCGGTGAACTTGTAGCTGACGTTCGACAGCTGCGGCCGCCCGTCCCGCTTGAGCGTCACAAGCACGCCTTTCGTACTGGTGACAACAAGATCCCTCAGCTTTTCGTCCATGCTCGCAACGTACATGACATGTCAACAAACGATACAGTGGCGAGCATGGTGCAACCGCGTTGGCTCGACGAGGCCGAGGAGCGCGCGTGGCGTGGCTACCGGCAGATGTTCCTGCTGCTCAACGCGCAGGTGAACCGCGACCTGGCGCACGAGTCCGGCCTGTCGGAGCCGGACTACGACGTGCTGTCGACGTTGTCGGAGGCGAAGAACCACCGCTACCGGCTCAAGAAACTGGCCGAACACATGCTGTGGTCGCAAAGCAGGCTGTCGCACCACGTCACGCGCATGGAGCAACGCGGCCTGGTCACCCGCGAGGAGTGCGCCGACGACGCCCGCGGCGCGACCATCATGCTCACCAAGGCAGGCCGCGAAGCCATCGAGGCAGCGGCCCCGCTGCACGTCGAGTCGGTGCGCAGGCACTTCTTCGACCACCTGACCCGCGAACAGGTCGAAGTGCTGGGTGACGCGACGAACGCGGTCGTGAAAGCCCTGAAAAGCTCGTGAGTGTTTCGGCCGGTTCAAACCGGCTGAAACACTCACGAGGTTTTCAGCCCTCGTTGCTGGAGTGGCCGGGGAAGAGGTGGGCTTCCGGGTTCAACGCGACCGCGATGTTGTTCACCGCTGTCGCCGCCTCGCCGAACCCGGTGGCGATGAGCTTGACCTTGCCGGGGTAGTTGGCCACGTCACCGGCGGCGTACACGCGGTCGATGGCCGTCCTGCCCGTGCTGTCCACGTCGATCGCGCGGTGGCTGAGTTTCAGGCCCCACGACTCGATCGGCCCGAGGTCGGCGGTGAACCCGAGCGCCGCGACCACCACGTCAGCCTGGTGGACCGTCGGGTCCTGGCCCTTGACGGTGATCTCGACCTCCCGCACGGTCGGCTCGCCACGCAGCACCGTGACCTCGGCGTCGGTGATGATCGGCACGCCGAGCGCCTCCACCTGGCGGACGGTCGGCGGGTGCGCGCGGAACTTCGCACGCCGGTGCACGAGTTTCACGCTCGCGGCGATCGGGTGCAGCGCCAGCGCCCAGTCGAAGGCCGAGTCGCCGCCGCCGACAACGACGACGTGCTTGTCCCGGTAGACATCCAACTCCGGCACGAAGTGCACCATGCCGCGGCCCAGCCAGCCGTCACCGGCGGGCAACGGCCGCGGTGTGAACTCACCGATGCCCGCGGTGATCAGCACCGCTCCGGCCCGGACGGCGGCTCCGTCGCCGAGCCCGACATCGAAGCCGCCGCCGTCCACCGGTGTCAGGGTGCTTGCCTTGCGCCCCAACAGGTATGTCGGTTTCCACTGCGCGGCCTGCTCGACCAGCGCCGCTACCAGGTCACGACCGCGCACGGCCGGGAAACCGGCCACGTCGAAGATCTGCTTCTCCGGGTACATCGCGGTCACCTGGCCGCCCGGTTCCGGCAGTGAGTCCACGATCGCGGTGGAGAGGTCTCGGAAACCCGCGTAGTAGGCGGCGAACAGGCCGGTCGGTCCGGCTCCGACGATCAACAAGTCGACGTCTGTCAACAGACACCCCCGTGGTGGTGGGAACGATCACGAGCGTACGACGAGCGCAACCGGGGCAATAGGGTGAAGACTCTGGTGTATGGCAGAACGTGAGTATCGCGTCGAACATGACACCATGGGTGAGGTCCGGGTGCCGGTGGACGCGCTGTGGCGCGCGCAGACGCAGCGAGCCGTCGAGAACTTCCCGATCTCCGGCCGTGGCCTCGAACGGGCCCAGATCAGGGCGCTCGGCCTGCTCAAGGGCGCGGCCGCGCGGGTGAACAAGCAGCTCGGTGTGCTGGACGGCGGCCTGGCCGACGCGATCGCACAGGCGGCTGAGGAGGTCGCCGACGGCAAGCACGACGAGCATTTCCCGATCGACGTGTTCCAGACCGGCTCGGGCACCTCGTCGAACATGAACGCCAACGAGGTCATCGCCACCCTGGCCACCCGTGCGCACGGTTCGGACGTGCACCCGAACGACCACGTCAACGCGTCGCAGTCGTCGAACGACACCTTCCCGACCACGATCCGTGTCGCGGCCACCGAAGCGGTCGTCAAAGACGTCATACCCGCACTTGAGCACCTGGCGCAGGCGCTGGAGCGGCGTGCCGAGGACTGGGCGGACGTCGTCAAGTCGGGCCGCACGCACCTGATGGACGCGGTGCCGATCACCCTCGGCCAGGAGGCTGGCGCGTGGGCGGCCCAGGTCCGGTACGGCATCGAGCGGCTGAACGCCTCCCTGCCCCGGCTCGCCGAGCTGCCGATCGGTGGCACGGCCGTGGGCAGCGGCCTGAACGCACCGGCGAACTTCGGCGCGCTGGTCTCGGCTGAGCTGGCAGCAGCGACGGGTCTGCCGCTGACCGAGGCACGTGACCACTTCGAGGCGCAGGCGACGCAGGACGGCGTCGTGGAGACTTCGGGGCAGTTGCGGACGGTCGCGGTGTCGCTGTTCAAGATCGCGAACGACCTGCGGTGGCTGGGTTCCGGGCCGAGGACCGGTCTGGCCGAGCTGCGGCTGCCGGATCTGCAGCCGGGGTCGTCGATCATGCCCGGCAAGGTCAACCCGGTGATCTCCGAGGCCACGATGATGGTGGTGGCGCAGGTGATCGGCAACGACGCGGCGGTGGCGTTCGCGGGCAGCCAGGGCAACTTCCAGCTCAACGTGATGCTGCCGGTGATCGCCCGCAACGTGCTGGAGTCCGCGCGGCTGATCGCGGCGGTGTCCAGGCTGCTGGCCGACAAGGTCCTCGACGGGACCGAAGTGGACACCGAGCGGACCAGTGAGTACGCCGAGTCCTCACCGTCCATTGTGACCCCGTTGAACCGCTACATCGGTTACGAGGAAGCGGCTTCGATCGCCAAGCAGTCGCTCAAGGAGCGCAGGACCATCCGCGAGGTCGTCATCGAGCGCGGTCACGTCGAGTCCGGCAAGCTGACAGTCGAGCAACTCGACGAGGCACTGGACGTGCTGCGGATGGCGCGCGGAGGAAACAAGTGATTGCTCTACTGGGCACCGGCATCATGGGTGCCGGGATGGCCCGCAACATCGCCAAGGCAGGCCTGCCGTTGCGGGTGTGGAACCGTTCACGCGACAAGGCCGAACCACTGGCCGACATCGCCACGGTCACCGACACGCCCGCGGAGGCCGTCGCGGGCGCCGACGTCGTGGTGACGATGCTGTTCGACGCGGACGCCGTGGACTCGGTCGTCCAGGACATCCAGGCGGCGCCGAACGCGGTGTGGCTGCAGATGGGCACCATCGGCGTGGACGCGACGCTCCGCCTGGCCGCGTCGAGTGACACCTACGTCGACGCGCCGGTGCTCGGTACCAAACAGCCCGCCGAGAACGGCACGCTGCTGGTGCTCGCGTCCGGCCCGGAATCGGTGCGCTCGCAGGCCCAGCCGGTGTTCGACGCCGTCGGCCAGCGGACGCTGTGGGTGTCGGACAAGCCGGGTGACGCCACCCGGCTCAAGCTGGTGCTCAACTCGTGGGTGTTGTCCATCGTCGCCGGTACCGGCCAGGCCCTCACGTTCGCCGAGGGCCTCGGCCTCGACCCGCAACTGTTCCTGGACAGCATCGCCGGTGGCGCGACCGACTCGGCGTACGCCCAGGCCAAGGGCAAGGCGACACTGGCAGGCGACTTCACCGCCGCGTTCACCCTGGAAGGCGCGGTCAAGGACGCCGGACTGATCGCCGCGGCCATGCAGGACGCGGGAACGGACCCCGCGATCATGAAGGCGATCGGCTCGGTGCTGGCTCGGGCGTCCCAACGGGGGCACGGCGACGCCGATATGTCCGCGATTTATCACGGCTTCCGCTGAGACCGGCCGCGCAGCCAAGTGCCACCACAAGAGCTCCGACAAGCGCGGTGATCGTCAGCGTCTGCGCGCCGACGATCACCGCGACCCCCAGTCCGGACAGCGGCATCAAGCCGATCAGGACACCGACCCGATCCGCGCCGAGCGCGGAGACGCCCCGGTACCAGAAGACGAAGCCGACCGCTGTGACCAGGACGCCCAGCAGCACCAACGCCACAGCCTGCTGCCAGGTCGGCAGTGCCCACTCGCCCTGCCACGTCGTGATCACCGATCCACCCACCGCTGCCCCGACACACGCCCAGGTGGACGCGGCCGCCGGGCCGATCCTGCGCACCACACCAACCCCGGCCAGCGTGAACGAGGCCTCTCCGGCCAGCACGAGCAACGACAGCACCAGCCCGGGGCCGTGCCACGAACCGCCTCCGGTCAGCACGACAACGCCGGTCACGACCAGCAGCGCCCCGGCGACCACACGGAAGTTCGGCATCCTCCCGGCCAGTGCGGGCGCGATGACCGCGAGCACGAGCGGGCTGGCGCCGAGGACGGCGGCGACGAAACCGGGCGTGGCGTAGCGCTGGGCCACCAGGATCCCGGCGTTGAAGCCGAGCATTCCGGCGCCGATCATGCCGACCAGGCCGGGCGCGTCCCGCCACGAGGGCATCTTCAGCCGCCCACGCAGCCACAGCAGGAGGGCCAGCGCTCCCACCGCGTACCGGATCGCCTGACCGGCCAGGATCGGGTAGCCGTCGAGCATGCCCGTGATCGGTACCGAAGCCCCCACCAGCACACACGCCAGTGCGGCCGCCCCCATCGCCTTGTTCACGAAAAGGATCGTCGCGGAGATGTGGTCTACCTTTAAGCTCCACTTCCATGGCCGCGAACTGGACCACTTTGCGCGAGCTCCTGCTGCCGGACGGCCCCACCCGCGGCCGGGCGATCGAGTCGTCGCTGCGGGACGCGATCCGCGACGGCCGCCTGCAGCCCGGTGTCCGGCTGCCGTCCAGTCGGGACCTGGCCGGTCAGTTGGGCGTCGCCCGAGGGACGATCACGTCCGCGTACGCCCAACTCGTCGCCGAGGGCTACCTGTTGTCCAGGCACGGCTCCGGTACGACGGTGGCGACCATCGGTGCCATCGAGACGTGCGACGCGTCGGAGAAAAGGCGGCCGTGGCGGCTGGATCTGCGCACGGGTGTGCCCGCGTTGTCGGCGTTTCCCCGTGCCGAGTGGATCGCCGCGCACCGCGCCGCCCTCGCCGACCTGCCCGACGAGGACCTGGACTACCCCGACCCGGCCGGATTCGGCCCGTTGCGCAACGAACTGGCCAGCTATCTCGGCCGGGTGCGCGCGGTTTCGGTGACGGCGGAACAGATCGTGATCACCAACGGCTCCGCCGACGGGTTGCGGCTGGTCTGCGAACAGCTGCGGCTGACCGGGCACACGAAGATCGCACTGGAGGATCCGTGCCACCCGGGCGAGTGGGAACTCGTTTCGGCGCACGGCCTTGAGCCCGTCCCGGTGCCTGTCGACTGTGACGGCCTGCGTGTGCCCGAACTCGCGAAGACGGACTGCCGGGCGGTGCTCGTCACCTCGGCACACCAGTTTCCACTGGGGACAGTGTTGGATCCCGAGCGGCGCAGGGCTTTGCTCGCCTGGGCCCGCGATGTCGACGGGTTCATCGTCGAGGACGACTACGACGCCGAACACCGCTACGACCGGCCCGCGCTCGGCGCGATGCAGGCGCTCGACCCGTCCCGCGTCATCTACCAGGGCAGCGTCAGCAAAGTACTGGCACCCGCACTCCGGCTCGGCTGGACTGTACTGCCGGATCGATTGCGCGCCAACGTCATCGTCCGCAAACGGATCACCGACATGGGCTGCGCGACCTTGCCACAGGCGGCTTTCGCACACATGCTGCGATCCGGCGGGTACGACCGGCACCTGCGGCGGACCAGGTCGTTGTATCGACGGCGTCGTGACGCGTTCCTGGAAGCGTTGGCGCGCAAGCTTCCCGGCTGGCAGACGATCGGGATCGCGGCCGGGCTGCACCTGGTGATCCGGCTACCGGACGGGGTCGACGACCGCCTGCTGTCGCAGGCGCTCGCCGCCCGCGGTGTGAACGCGCCCGCGTTGGCCGACTACTCGACACAACCGACCTTCCCCGGTCTGGTAGTCGGCTACGCGACGCTCACACCCGATCGCCTCCGCGCCGCCGTCGACGAATTCGTTGCCGCAGCAGGAGAAGGCTTGAACCCCTCATGAAGCAGGGGCCATGAGGGGTCCCCCTGTGGAGGGCTTCAGGAGCCGACGCGCTCGATCCTGGCGCGCCGGATCAGGAACTTCCCAGCCTCACGGACCTGTTCGAAAGCCGCGTCGTTCAGCAACGCGCAGCTGCCGGACACCGAGGCGACCTCGACGGTCGTGGACTTGTTGTTGTCCAGGTTGGTCACCCGCAGCCGGGTGCCGAGCGGGAACTGGTTGCTGGAAGCGGCAGGAGCACCGCCCTCACCGGAGAGCGTGACGGTAGCGCCCTGGCAGACGACTTCGCCGGTCGCGGCGTCGCCGGTCGCGGCGTCGCCGCCCGCGTTGCCGCCACCGCTGTTGTCATCGCCACCGGCATTGCCACCGCCACCAGTGTTACCGCCACCGGCATTGCCATCGCCAACATCACCAGCATCGCCGTTGCCTCCAGCGTTGTCGCCGCCACCTGCGTTGTCGTTGCCGTCGGGTTCTTCAGCGGCGCCGTCTCCCGTGCAGCCAGCGGCCTGGCGGCGTTGCTGGATCAGGTCGACGACAGCCTGCCGGTTGGCGATCCGCGCCGCCGACTGCGCATCCGGATTCGCCCGTTGCCCGGCAATGAAGTTCAGGTTGTTCTGCAGGGCCTTGTCCAGCCCGGCACACGACTCGCCCGACCCGCCGGTGTTGATAGGTTGCGCGACAACGCGACCGCTGCACCCAGCGGCCTGACGGCGTTGCTGAATCTGGTCGACGACAGCCTGCCGGTTGGCGACCCGCGCCGCCGACTGCGCATCCGGATTCGCCTGCTGACCAGCGACGAAGTTCAGGTTGTTCTGTAACGCGGTGTCCAGTCCCTGGCAGGACTCGGCGGCCTCGCTACTGCCGCCGCTGAAGGCAAACGTCGCCGCCGCGATCCCCGCGACACCCACAACCGCTGCCACGCCTATGGTCGCGCGCTTGCGGTGCCTGCCATTGCTTCCGAACAGGGACATACACCACTCCTCTGGTCCTCCCTGCGCCTCACTCATGGATACGATCAGGTAACGAACCTGGTTCAATCCAATCGCGAGACGCAACCAGAAAAGCTCAGTCCTTGACGAGGAACGGCTCCAGCAAGCCGGGAACCGCCGTGTCGGCCACCTGGAGCGCGCCGTGCTGGTCGGCGTACCGGATCGTGTACGCGCCGCTGCCCGCGGCGACCGTCGCAGTGACGCTGATCAGCTTGGCCCTGCGCTGGAAGAACGACTGCCTGATCTTCCAGCCGATCACCCCGGTGCGCTGCAACGCGACCGTCGCCCGTGGCGCGAGGCCCCACCTGACCACCAGGAAGTCGCCGTCGACGGTGTGCCCGAGGCCGCGGTACTCGCCGTAGCCGAGCAGCGCGGAGATCGGGATCAGCACGAGCAGCACCTGCGCGATCCACCACGGCGTGAGGTCGAGCACCGACAGGATCCCGAGCGTGACCGCCGGGACCGCGCCGCCGATCGCGTGCCACATCACCAACCGGCGGGCCGCGGCGAACGGATGGCTGACGAGCGTCGCTTCGGTCGGCGCCGGGCTGACGCCCAGCACAGCCGCCACGACCTTGCGCGCCTCCGCGATCGGTGCCTGCGGCAACAGCAGGTCGGCGTCAAGCTCCCACTTGTCGTCGTCGTCCTTCTTCTTGTTCAGGCCCGTCGCGACAGCCTTGACGCGCGCGCCGCCGGTCGCCCTGACCAGAAGCGGTTCGTCCACGCGGATACCGCGCAGCCGTTGTTCCTCAATGGACACCGACCGCTTGTTGATCAGTCCGTACTGGACGCGCAGGGTGCCGTTCTGGCGGGTCAGCTCGAAACCCCAGTAGAAGACCACGTACAGCAGGACCGACAGCAACGTGGTGAGCAGCAGCACGACCACGGCCGACACCAGGATCGACAGGACCAGCGGCGTGCTCTCGTACCAGTGCGCCAGCGTCCGGATCGGGCCGGACTCCCACAGGTCCAGGTCGATCGTCCTGGCCAGCTGGAACAGACCGCCGACCAGCACGGCGACGGCGATGAACCCGAACAGCGTCAGCGGCGCGTAGCGCATCCACGTCGGACTGAACTTCGTCAGCGTGCCCGTCTGCCGCTGGTGCTGCACGGGCGTGTCGGCGCGGTGCAGAAGCAGTGTCCGCAGCCTTTCGGCCTCCCCCGCGGACACCGCCTCCAGCTTCAGCTCGTCGTCCGACTCGGCGACGTGACGGCCTGTGCCGATCGTGACGACGCTCAGCCCGAACATCCGGTGGAACACGTTGGCCGACATGTCCACCGCGCGCACCCTGTCCTTGGGCAGCGACCGGTGTTTGCGCACGATCAGGCCGATGTGCAGCTCGACGTGCGTGTCGGTGACGCGGTAACGCGTGGTCTTCCAGTGCCACGCGTTACCGACGAACAGGGCTACGGCGATACCCCCGGCGATCGCCGGCTCCCAGAATCCGACCTTCTCCCACCCTCGGAACAGCACGATCACCGTGACCGCGCCGATCACGGACAGCAGCGGCATCAGCGGGGCGACGAAGATGGTCCTGCGGTCCAGCTGCTGCCAGGTCGCGGCCGTCATGTCGCGTCCCCTGGCGTCGCCTCAGTGATCGCGGTCAGCTGGTCGACCAGCTCGGCGGCCTCGTCCTGGCCGAGCCCCTTGATCTTCAGCGGCCCCGACGCGGACGCCGTGGTGACCGTGACCGTGGCCAGTTTCAGCGACTGCTGCAGGGGCCCGCGCTCGCTGTCGACGGTCTGCACCCGGGAAAGCGGGGCAATCCGCCATTCACGGACAAGAACGCCGGACTGGACGTACACCGCCTGGTCGGTGACCTCCCACCGGTGCGCGCGGTACTGCAGCCGTGGCGTGATCACCAGGTCGAGAATCGCCAGTGCGGCGACCGCGGCCTCGATGATGACCAGCCACTGTGGAGCCTTGGTGAAGAACAGCGCGACACCACCACCGACGAGCAGCACCGCCCACTGCGCCCCGGTCTGCAGGGTCCACCAGAGCACGGCCCTCGGGTGGACCTGGTTGGCGGGCGGACGCAGGCGCAGTTGCAGCCGGTGGGAGATCGCGTGACTCACATCCGCAACTATGCCCCGCCGGGCCGGTCCCGGACCATTCGCCGTTGGTAGCGCCCGTATCAGACCAAAGTCTGAGTTTTCTGCCCTCGCTCCGCTCGGGCGGGCCTGGTCGCCTCAAGCCGTGTCTGATTCTTCAGTCCTGCGAATTGTCGGTGGTCAGGTGCAGGATGTCGGCATGCTGCTCGCCGACGTAGTCACCACATCGGCCGCGGTCGCGGCGACGAGGTCGCGGCTGGCCAAGGTCAAGGCGCTGGCCAGCCTGCTCTCGCAGGCCGGTCCCGGTGCGATCGAGCCCGCTGTGGCGTTCCTGGCCGGTGCGCCCCGGCAGGGACGGATCGGGTCGGGCTGGCGCACGCTCTACGACCTCGACGTGCGGCCAGCCGACGAACCTGGCCTGACTGTGGAGCGCACCGACGAGCTGCTCGAACAGCTTGCCGGGACCTCGGGCAAGGGGTCGGTGCAGAAGCGGGCCGAGGTGCTCAGCGCACTGTTCGGGGCGGCGACGATGGTCGAGCAGGAGTTCCTGCGCCGGTTGATGACGGGTGAGCTGCGGCAGGGCGCGCTTGAGGGCGTGATGGTGGACGCGATCGCCGCCGCGGCCGAAGTGCCGGGTGAGGTGGTCCGGCGTGCGTTCATGCTCTCGGGCAGGCTGACGGTCACCGCCGTGGCCGCGTTGACCGGTGGTGCGGGCGCGCTCGGCGCGTTCAGGCTCGAAGTCGGCAGGCCGGTCCGGCCGATGCTCGCCTCCCCGGCCGAGAGCCTCGATGCGGCGCTCGCCGAACTCGGCGAGGTGATCGTCGAGTACAAGATGGATGGCGCGCGGATCCAGGTGCACAAGGACGGCGACGACGTCCACGTCTACACCAGGACGCTCAGGGAGATCACCGCGAGTGTGCCGGAGTTGGTCGAGCTCGTACTCGGCCTGCCGTGCCGCTCGGTCGTGCTCGACGGGGAGACGCTGGCTCTGCGCGACGACGGCAAACCCCGGCCGTTCCAGGAGACGATGAGCCGGTTCGGGGCGACAAACCAGCGGGAACTGTTGCTGCGCCCGTATTTCTTCGACTGCCTGCACCTCGACGGCGTCGACCTGCTCGACACACCGCTGCGGGAACGCAACGAGGCGCTGCGCCGCGCGGTCGGCGACCACCTCATCCCCGGCGGGACAAGCGAAGCCGATCAGATCCTGGCCGATTCCCTTGCCGCGGGCCATGAAGGCGTGATGGTCAAGGCGCTTGACTCGCTCTACGCGGCCGGGCGCCGCGGCCGCGCGTGGCAGAAGGTCAAACCGGAGCACACCCTCGATCTCGTCGTGCTCGCGGCGGAATGGGGCCACGGCAGGAGAACGGGCTATCTGTCCAATCTGCACCTCGGCGCCCGCGACCCGGACGGCGGCGATCCGATCATGGTCGGCAAGACCTTCAAGGGCATGACCGACGAGCTGCTTGCCTGGCAGACAACGGAACTCCAGACCATCGAGTCCCATCGGGACGGCTACACCGTGTACGTCCGACCGGAGTTCGTCGTGGAGATCGAACTGGACGGAGCACAGGTGAGCACTCGGTATCCGGGCGGTGTGGCGCTACGGTTCGCGCGAGTGGTCCGCTACCGCCCGGACAAGGACCCCGCCGACGCGGACACCATCGACGCGGTCCGCGCCTTACTGCCGGGAAAGGCCTAGCGGTCGTAACCACTAGTCCACTTGGTAGGCGGGCCCGGTGGGGAGGTTCACCACGCCCGCGTCGCCCTTGCCGTCCGCGGTGACCGGCACGATCATCGCCTCGAAGTGAGTCGGGTCGGCCAGCCACGGCAGGACGTACGCGTGCTGCCCGGCGGCCAGGTTGATCTTGCCGTTGCCGGTGATGGGCTGCGCGCACTTCTCGTCGGCGTACTTCTGCTTCTTGGAGTACCAGGCCAGATCGTGCTCGCCGGGATCGACTGCGATGTAGTAGTGGCTGCTGGTCGTGCTCAGGCTGAGGGTTTTCAGGAAGTCGGTCCCGAGGTTGGGCTCGGTGGTGAAGCACTTGGCGACACCGGCGCCGAGCGAGGGAAACGGGTCCTTGGGCCCGCTGCCTGGTTGGATCCCCGCTGACGTGCTGAACAGCACGGCCTTGTCGGCGGGCGCCTCGACCGGGAGCTGTTGCATCGCGACCTTGCCGTCCCGCTCCTTGAACCCGATGGCCTCGACATCGCCGTCGGACACCCCGAGCACGACGGTGTACCTGGCCGCGTCGCTGGAGTCGCTGAAGATGTCGATGTTCTGCAGCAGTGCGCCGCCCTCGTGCGCGACCACCGAGAGCGACCTGGTCGGAAACTCCACGTAGTCGGTCACGCTGCCGGACTTCAGCCCGCTGGCGCCTTCGCGTGGCATGGCGTGTTCGCCTGCGGTGATGTCGATCGGTTTGCCGTCGGGCGTGAGCAGCACGACGAACCGGACCTTGACGTCCGATTTGCCCCGCAGCGATGTCGCCACGGGGCCGGGAAGCACCGGAGAGGCGGTGCAGCCCACGCACGTCGTGACTATCGCGGCTGTCAGGCCAAGCAGAGCCCTGCGCATGATCTCCCCCTTGTTCGTCGACCAGAGGGAATCGTCTCGGCAGTCACCGAGTGTCACAACGCTCGGACTTCCGGCTGTTCGGGCACGATCCCGGCCCTGGTGGGCCGTCCACCAGGGCCGGGACCAGCTCAGCCGGGGTAGTCCTCCAGCATCTCGGTGACCAGCGCCGCGATCGGCGAACGCTCCGAGCGCGTCAGCGTGACGTGCGCGAACAGCGGGTGCCCCTTGAGCTTCTCGATCACGGCGGCCACGCCGTCGTGTCGTCCGACTCGGAGGTTGTCACGCTGGGCGACGTCGTGCGTGAGGACCACGCGCGAGCCGCTTCCCAGCCGGGACAGCACCGTGAGCAGCACGTTGCGCTCCAGTGACTGCGCCTCGTCGACGATGACGAACGCGTCGTGCAGCGACCGGCCGCGGATGTGGGTCAACGGCAGCACTTCGAGCATGCCGCGGTCGAGCACCTCCTCGATCACCGGTGGGCTGACCAGCCCGTCGAGCGTGTCGAAGACCGCCTGCGCCCACGGCTGCATCTTCTCGCTCTCGGACCCGGGCAGGTAGCCCAGTTCCTGTCCGCCGACCGCGTAGACCGGGCGGAACACGACCACCTTGCGGTGCAGGCCGCGTTCCATCACCGACTCGAGGCCCGCGCACAGCGCCAGCGCCGACTTGCCCGTTCCGGCCCGGCCGCCCAGCGACACGATGCCCACGTCCGGGTCCATCAGCAGGTCGAGCGCGATCCGCTGCTCGGCGGAACGGCCGTGCAGGCCGAAGACCTCGCGGTCGCCGCGCACCAGCCGGACCTTCTTGTCGGGCGTGACGCGGCCGAGTGCGCTGGACGTTCCGGCCAGCAGTCGCAGACCGGTGTTACAGGGCAGTTCGGTGTCACCGCGCAGTTCGGCCGCCTCGTCCACGCCGTGGTCAGCCAGGTCGACGACGCCCTGCGCGAACAGCGCGTCGACGACGTCCTGGGACACGTCGACATCGGCCATCCCCGTCCAGCCGGACGGCGTGACCTCCTGCGCGCGGTACTCGTCCGCGTTCAGGCCCACCGCGGCGGCTTTCACCCGCAGCGGGATGTCCTTGGTGACCAGGGTGACGATCTGGCCGGCGTCCTCGGCAGCCAGGTTGAGCGCGCACGCCAGGATCCTGGCGTCGTTGGAGTCGGTTCGGAACCCGGCAGGCAGGACCGACGGGTCCGAGTGGTTGAGCTCGACGTGCAGCGTGCCGTCGGTGTCGCCGATCGGGATCGGCTTGTCCAGCCTGCCGTACTTGACCCGCAGGTCGTCCAGCATGCGCAGGGCGGTCCTGGCGAACCAGCCCAGTTCGGGGTGGTGCCGCTTTCCCTCCAGTTCGCTGATCACCACGAGCGGGAGCACCACGCTGTGCTCGGCGAACCTGGTCAGCGCCCAGGGGTCCGAGAGCAGCACGGAGGTGTCCAGCACGTAGACGTGACGGGTGGGGGTGGTACGACGCGAGGCGCCGCGGGAGGAACTGCGGGAAGAACCTTGGCCGGCGGAACGCCTGGCCGAACGCGGTGCGGTCACGGCAACTCCCTGACGAACGCGGCACGGCGTCCGCTTTCCTCGTTGGGCCGGTCCTGGCCCCTGGTTGGACGACCTACGCCTGGTGGATCAGGCGGATCGCCCATAGGGGCCCGGTGCCGGCCCCTTCGTGCTCGTCACTGCCACGACCAGGGCCTCCCGGGACGGATCGCATGCGCACGACCCATCACTTCCGAAAGTTACCTGCGTTTCGGTGGGTGGCGCAGGCTGCCACACAGGTGATTCGCCAATTCGTCATCCGCCCGACACATGATCAGCATCGGCTCCTGGCCATGTCAGAGGGTTATCTGCGCAGTTCAGACGGGGTTTCAGGGCGGACAGGACGGCCCGGCACCACACTTCGAACGTCCCCCGCGCGGGCGATGGTGATCACATACAGTAGTTGATCTCGTCGGCCCGCCCCGGCCATCCGAGCCGCCGCGCCTCACCCCGACTTCGTTCGGTAGCAGGGCAAACACCGTCCGATGTCACGAAACGGTATCCGATTTCCGGAAAACCACGGACACCGGATCGGGGGACATCCGGAAAAACTGGGTCACACAATAGTGGACTGGGCAGGCATTCGGTGATGATCACTAGTAGCTTCTTCCCAGAGAACGGAGGGGGTCAAGAACTCTCGGTTTGTTCTCGACAGATCCCCTAACGAGGAGTGTGAAGTGGTGAAGAAGGCTGGATTGATCGTTGCCGCCGCCGCGGCAGGATTGCTGATGATCGGTGGCCCGGCATTCGCTGGCGAGCCCGGCAACGGTGGCCCCGGCCCCGGCGATGGCCACGGCGGCCCCGACGTCGTGAACTGGGCTGACAAGCAGGTCGGCCTGGTGAACATCCAGGGCGTCGGCATCGCCAACGACTGGAACATCAACGTGAACGCGGGCGTCTGCGGCATCCAGGGCCTGTCCGCCCCGGTCGCGTCGCCGATTCCGTTCCACGAGTGCGTCACCGACAGCGGCATCTTCGATCACTGACGAAGAGGCGTGAGTCGCTAGACCCACAGGACCAGCGCGCGGGAGTACTGGAAACACGATTCCAGTACTCCCGCGCGCTTTTTCGTGTGCACCGAGAACAGCGGTTGCACTATCGGGTAACCGACCAACCCAGCGTCATCGACCACAGCGTCCATCGCGACGCCCAGGGCTCAGTTTTTCCAGGTGAAGGTCAGGTCAAGCGAGAAACACCTTCTGGTCGGATAAATGAAAGATCACCGAACCGGGCGATTGTTCTCGAAACAGCATCACACGATAGTGGGACAGGTATCCCGAATCCGGGTCGCCAGCTGTAGGTTCTTCGCGTGAGCAGTGAACTCATCCCCTGCTCGCATCGATATATAGCCCTGGACTTAGGAGTATTCAAGATGAAGAAAGCTGGGTTTGTCGCCGCTGCGGCAGCCGGTCTGCTGATGCTGGGCGCGCCCGCGTTCGCCGACCCCGAGGTCATCAACTGGGCCGACAAGCAGGTCGGCCTGGTGAACATCCAGGGCGTTGGCATCGCCAACGACTGGAACATCAACGTGAACGCGGGCGTCTGTGGCGTCCAGGGCCTGTCCGCCCCGGTCATGTCCCCGATCCCGTTCGACGACTGCGTCGAGGAGAGCGGCATCTTCGACCACTGATCGAAGGTGTGAGTCGCTAGACCAGAAAGACCGACGCGCGGGAGTGGCGGAGCACGATTCCACCACTCCCGCGCGTTTTTGTGTCCACGAAAAATACAGGCGATGCATTCACACGATAGGGGAACGGGCGCATCGAACCCACGATCCCAGTTGTAAGTTCATTGCAGTACCCGCCCTGGACAAGGAGAGTGCGAAATGAAGAAACTGGGTATCGTCACCGCTGCGGCAGCCGGATTGCTGATGCTCGGCGGGCCCGCGTTCGCCGACCCCGACGTCGTGAACGGGGCCGCCCCCCAGATCGGCCTGGTCAACATCCAGGGCGTCGGCATCGCCAACGACTGGAACATCAACGTGGGTGCGTTCGTCTGCGGCATCAGCGCGGGCGTGCCGGTGTTGTCCCCTGTCCCGTTCGACGACTGCGGCGACACAGCAGGCATCTTCGACGACTGATCCGCAGTCGGTATGCGTGAGCGCCGGGAGAAGGGCATGCTCCCGGCGCTTCGCCATGTTCGCCGGGTCACCCCCGGTCGGAGTCAGGAGCCGAAGCGGCGGTGCCGGACGGCGTAGTCGCGCAGCGCGCGCAGGAAGTCCGTGCGCCGGAAGTCGGGCCAGTAGGCCTCGCAGAACCACATCTCCGACTGCGCGGACTGCCAGAGCAGGAAACCGGACATCCGCTGCTCGCCCGAGGTGCGGATGACCAGGTCGGGGTCGGGTTGACCGGACGTGTAGAGGTGCTCGGCGATGTGGTCGACATCGAGCACGTCGGCCAGTTCCTCGAAGGTGGTGCCCTGCTCCGCGTGCTTGAGCAGCAGCTTGCGGACGGCGTCGGCGATCTCCTGGCGGCCGCCGTAGCCGACGGCGGCGTTCACCTTCAGGCCGGTCTTGCCCTTCGTGCGGGCCGAGGCGTCGATCAGCCGGTGTGCGGTGTCCGGCGGCAGCTTGTCCAACGCGCCGAGAATGCTGACCTGCCACGGCATGTCCGGCTCGGCGAGCCCGTCGACGACGTCACCGATGATCTCCAGCAGGGGGACGACCTCGGAGTCGGGGCGGTTGAGGTTGTCGGTGGACAGCAGCCACAGCGTGACAACTTCGATGCCCGCTTCCTGGCACCACTCGAGCAGCTTCGCGATCTTGGCGCCGCCCTCGCGGTGGCCGTCGGCGACGTCCGTGAACCCGGCGGCACGTGCCCACCGGCGGTTGCCGTCCAGCACCAGACCAATGTGTTTCGGTCGCCTTTGGGCGCCGTTCACCTGAGACGTCAGTCGTGCCTCGTACAGGCGGTACACGACATCCGCGGCACGCCTTCTGATCCAACTCCGTCGACCCACGACGAACCAGGGTAACGGGATCAACCTGAGAGACGGCGGCTGGGCCGACCGGACCAAGATGGACAGCGGCTATGCCGCACGTGCATTCGTTGTCGCGCAGAGTAAACCTGTGAAGTCGCTGTGGAACCAGGACTGGGCCTTTGGCGCACCGTTACGGTCCCGTAGCCTTGAGTCTCGTGACCGCAGCGACACTCGAACGGCCCACACCGGCCGACAAGCCGAGCATGCGGGGGAAGCTCCACTTCTGGTCGTTCTTCGTCTCGATCGCCACCGGGGCCGTACTCATCTCGCTCGCAGCGTCGACGGTATCGGCCACAGCCGCCCTCGCGACATCGATTTACGGCGCCACGGTGCTCGGCCTGTTCGGCGTGAGCGCCCTGTACCACCGGACATGGTGGGAGACCGAGCGGGCGCGGGTGTGGATGAAGCGCCTGGACCACTCGATGATCTTCCTCTTCATCGCGGGCACCTACACGCCGTTCTCCCTGCTGGCGATGCCTCGCGACACCGGACTGATCGTGCTCGCGGTGGTCTGGGGCGGCGCGTTCGGCGGCGTGGCGCTGAAGCTGATCTGGCCGCACGCCCCCCGCTGGCTGGGCACCCCGATCTACATCGCACTCGGCTGGGTGGCGGTGTTCGTCCTGCCGGACCTGCTCGAGAACGCGGGCCTGGCGGCGCTGGTGCTGATCCTGGCCGGTGGCCTGCTGTACACAGTCGGCGCGGTCTTCTACGCCACGAAGTGGCCCAACCCGTGGCCCGGCCACTTCGGCCACCACGAGTTCTTCCACGCCGCCACGATCCTCGCCGCGATCTGCCACTACATCGCGATCTGGCTGGCCATGTACCCCTAGCTGCGGCTTTACCCTCTTCGATCTTGCCAAGGCCGTCACCAGGCCATGTTCCTGGTGACGGCCTTTCGTCGTTCACGCTACGGGCGGGCGTCGTGTGCGGAGTGGATCAGGAATCGAATTCGGGGCCTTTGGCCCGCAGGTCGTCCACCTTGGACATGGCCGACCGCAGCTCCGCCAGCCACGTGTCGGCGTGCTCGCCGACCAGGCGCACCGCCCACGCCAGCGCTTCCGAGCGGGACCGCGCCACGCCCGCGTCGACCAGGGTGTCCAGGATCAGCCGTTCCGGCTGGCGCAGCCTGGTCATCACCGGCGCGGACAGCGTGGTGAACAGTTCCTCGGTCGATCCGACCTTCGCGCCCCAGGCGACCTTGCGACCGTAACGGTGCTCGGCCTGGCGGGCGATGTCGATCCGCTCGTCTCTCGTCTCCTCGCGGAACCGGCTGATCCGGCCGGACTCCGCCGCCGCTCGGGCCGCGTCGTCCTCGAAGTCGCCCTCCACCGGCGGCAGGGTACCGACGAGGATGATCTCCTCGCGGTCCGTCGTCACCGTGGGCGGTTCGGTGAACCATCCGTCGGGCAGTCGCCCTGCGAACCAGGCAGCCGCGTCGTCGGCCGACGGCAGGTCCGACTGTTGCCACCCGCCACGGCCCTTGTACCCGCCGCGTCCCTGCCAGCCACCACGTCCCATGTGTCGTACTCCAAACATGCGCAGCTCCTTGATTACATCATTACATCACTACTCAAGCTACGCGTGTAGAGCGGTACTGGACAGGGCGTTCTCTCTCAGCGGAGCTGGCCCGATTTTCACGCATGTTGTCTTCGAGCCAATGGTCTGCGACGCCGTGGCTGGGCAGGGTGGGCACCATGAACGTCTTGTGGGTACTGGCTCATCCGGAGGCGCGGTCGCTGAACGGCTCGCTGCACCGGGAGGGCGTCGCCGCGCTGACCGAGGCCGGTCACGCCGTCGAGGTCTCCGACCTGTACGCGATGAAGTGGAACCCGGTTGTCGACCGGGACGACTACGGGATCGACGACGAGCGCCTGCGCGTCCCGCACGCCTCGAAGCAGGCGTACGACTCACGGACGCTGAGCCAGGACGTCCGCGCCGAGCAGGCGAAGCTCGACCGGGCGGACCTGCTGGTGATGCAGTTCCCGCTGTGGTGGTTCGGAGTGCCCGCGATCCTCAAGGGATGGATCGACCGGGTCTTCGTCCGCGGCTACGCCTACGGCATCCCCGATCCGGACCGGCCGGGTGGCAGTCTGCGCTACGGCACAGGTGGGCTGGCAGGCAAGCGCGCGTTGGCTGTGGTGACCTTGGGGACCAGGCCGGAGGGCCACCAGCCACGCGGCCTGGAAGGCGAACTGAACGACGTGCTGTTCCCGCTGCTGCACGGCACGTTCTTCTACACAGGCATGCAACCCCTGCCGCCGGTGACGATCTACAGCGCCGACCGTCTGTCCGAGCAGGGATATGCGGAGGTGGCGGCCGAGCTACGCACCCGACTGGCGGACGCGGAGACCGCGGCCCCCATCCCGTACCGCACACAGCATGGTGGCGACTACGACGAGAACTTCGTGCTGCTGCCGCACATCGCCCCGACGCGAACCGGACTGGACGCCCACCTCACCTCGTGAGTGTTTAAACCAGTTAGAACCGGCCTAAACACTCACGAGGTCTTTCACAGGCGTGGGTCGACTGGCTCGGATTCCAGTGCCAGCACGGCGAACACGCATTCGTGTACGCGCCACAGCGGCTCGCCTCGGGCGACGCAGTCGAGCGCTTCCATGCCCAGTGCGTACTCACGAGCGGCCAAGGAGCGTTTGCGGCCGAGGTTGCGTTGCTTGAGGCGCTTGAGGTGGCGTGGTTCGGTGTAGTCCGGGCCGTAGATGATCCGGAGGTACTCCCTTCCGCGCACCTTCATCCCCGGCTGGACCAGCCCTCGTTGGCCTCGGACGAGGTTCGCGGCCGGTTTGACCACCATGCCCTCGCCGCCCGCCCCGGTCATCTCCTGCCACCAGTCGGTCGCGGCCGCGACCGCGTCGTCGTCGGTCGTGTCCACGAACAACCGCTTGGTGGTGGTGAACAGCGAGGGATCCGCCGCCACCAGCCGGTCGGCAAAGTCGAGGTGCCACGAGTGCGGCTCGTAGGCGTACGAGCGGCCTTCGGTCGCCAGCAGCTGGAACGGCGCGATCGTGACGCCGTCCAGCCCCGAGGTCGGCCAGCAGTACCGCTGGTACGCGGCACGGTAACCGGACGCGTTCTCGGCACGGGACCGCGTTGTCGCCAACAGTTCGCCGACGTCGACACCACGACTGTCCGCTGTGGACAGTTCGGTCAGTGCCGCGGCGAGCGCCGCCGACGACGCCGCGCCGACGGGGGCGTACTGCTGCGTGATCAGGCCGCCTGCCTTGGCGCTCCACGGCATCAGTTCCGCGTCCAGCAACAGCCAGTCGGTGCCCAGCTCGTCCCAGAGGCCCGCGCAGGCCGCCCGGACTCGCCCGAGCAACTGTTCGGTCAGGTCCGGCTCGAAGAACGACCGGCCGGTCCGCGTGTACACCGCGCCCGGTCCGTCGATCCCGAACCGGGCCGCACCGGAATCCCGGCACACCAACACAACCGCGCGCGAGCCCATGTGCTTCTCCTCGCACACCACGCTCTGCACTCCGTCGGTACGGTAGGCGTCGAAGGCTTCGCGCGGGTGTTCGAGCATGTCCTCCAGCGCTGACGTGGCAACCGGGCTCATCGTCGGCGGGAGGTACATCAGCCAGCGCGGGTCCACCGCGAACCGGCTCATCACCTCCAGTGCCGCCGCGGCCTGCTCCGGGCGCACCGAGACGCGACCGTGGTGCTTCGTCTCGACGATGCGCTGTCCCGTGACGTCACCGAGGTCGAGCACGTCCGGGTCGCGGCGAGCCACCGCGGGCGGAGGCAGCTCCTCCGGCGGCAACAGCGGCCTGACCGGCTCGTACCAGACCTTGTGTGCCGCTACGGAGACGATGTCCTTCTCCGGGTAGCGCAGTGCTGTCAGGCGCCCACCGAACACGACACCCGTGTCCAGGCACATGGTTCCGTTGATCCACTCCGCGGTCGGCGTCGGCGTGTGCCCGTACAGGACCATCGCGCGGCCGCGGTAGTCGTTGGCCCACGGGTAGCGCACCGGCAGGCCGTACTCGTCGGTCTCGCCGGTCGAGTCGCCGTACAGCGCGAAACTCCGAACCGTGCCGGACGCGCGGCCGTGGTAGTGCTCCGGCAGACCCGCGTGTGACACCACGAGGTTTCCGTTGTCCAGCACGTAGTGCGCGATCAAGCCGCCGCAGAAATCCTCGGCGCGCTTGCGGAAGTCCGCCGTCTCCGCGCCCAGTTGCTCCAGTGACTCAGCGAGCCCGTGCGACACGCGGACATTGCGCCCGCGCAACGCCCTGGTCAGTTTCTGCTCGTGGTTTCCGCAGACGCAGAAGGCGTTTCCCGCGTCGACCATGCCCATCACGAGCCGTAGCACGCCTGGCGTGTCCGGCCCACGGTCCACCAGGTCGCCGACGAACACCGCGCGACGGCCCTCCGGGTGCGCGGCACCGACCGGGCGGCCTTCGCCATCCCGGTCCAGCGCGTAGCCCAGCTTCTCGAGCAGTTCCTCCAGTTCCACGCGGCAGCCGTGCACGTCACCGATCACGTCGAACGGTCCGGTCTCCGAGCGCTTGTCGTTGAGCAGCGGCTCGATCTCGATCTCGGCCGCGTCGACGTCGTCGGGCGTGCGCAGCACGTACACCCGCTTGAAGCCTTCCTTCTCCAAGGAACGGATCGACTTGCGCAGTTCGGTGCGGTGCCTGCGGATCACGTGCGCGCCGAAATCCCGGTCCGCACGCGTGGCATTGCGCTCGACGCACAGCGCCTCGGGCATGTCGAGCACGATCGCGACCGGAAGGACGTTGTGCTTCCTGGCCAACGCGACGAGCTGGCCACGCGGCGCGCGCTGCACGTTGGTCGCGTCGATCACGGTCACCAGGCCCGCGGCCATCCGCTTCTCCGCGACGAAGTGCAACGCCTCGAAGGCCGGTCCGGACGCGGCCTGGCTGGTCTCGTCGTCGGACACCAGGCCTCGGAAGTAGTCGCTCGACAGCACCTGCGTCGGCTTGAAGTTCCTGCGGGCGAACGTGGACTTGCCCGAGCCGGACGCGCCGACGAGCGCGACGAGCGCCATGTCTGGAATGGACAGTTTCATCGGGCCACCTCGAACACGGCGAGCTGGGTCGGCGGGCCCACTTCGGGATCATCCTGGCCGACCGGAAGGTAACGGACACGGTAGTCATGGCGTTCGGCGACGCCGTCGGCCCACGCGCGGAACTGCGCGCGAGTCCACTCGAAACGATGGTCGGTGTGCCGCATCCGGCCTGCGGGCAGGCCTTCGAACCGGACGTTGTACTCGACGTTCGGCGTGGTGACCACGACCGTCGACGGGCGCGCGGCACCGAACACACTGCGCTCCAAGGCAGGCAGCCTCGGTTCGTCAACGTGCTCGATCACCTCCATCAGGACAGCGGCGTCGTACCCGGCCAGCGACTGGTCCACATAGGTCAACGCGGACTGTCGCAGTGTCACCCTGTCGCGCACACGTTCCGGCGTCCGCTCGAAACGGCGCGCGGCGACCTCCAACGCGCGCGCGGACACGTCCACCCCGACGATCTCGGTGAACGACGGTTCCTTGACCAGGTCACGCAGCAGCGCGCCACCACCGCAGCCGAGGTCGAGAACCCGTTTCGCGCCAGCGGCTTTCAGCACTGCGACGACGCTTCCCCTGCGCTGGGTCGCCAGCGGCACCGGGCGGTCCGGCTCCTCCGCGACGACCGGCTCGTCGAGCGCGTTGTCCAACTCGTCCTCGTCGGTCTCCTCCGCCTCGGCGAGCCTGCTCAGCGCGAAGCGCACGTACGCCTTGCGGTGCTTGAGGTAGCGCTGGCTGATCAGCTCGCGCGACGGGTGGTCGGCCAGCCAGCCCTCGCCTGCCCGCAGCAGCTTGGTGACCTCCTCCTCGGTCACCCAGTAGTGCTTGGCGTTGTCCAGCACGGGCAGCAGCACGTACAGGTGCCGCAGCGCCTCGGAAACCCGGTGGGTGCCGGTCAGCCGCAGGTCGATGTACGGCGAGTCGCCCCACTCCGGGAATTTCTCGTCCAGCGGCACCGTCCGGGCGTCCACCTCCCAGCCGAGCGGTTCGAACAGCTGCCTGACCAGGTCCGGGCCGCCGCGCGACGGCACAGCGGGGACGTGGATCCGCAGCGGGATGGCGGTGTCGGCGAGCTCCTGGTGGAACTTGGCGATGCCGTTCATCGCGGTCTTGAACACCGTGCTCAACGCGACCGCCATCATCGATCCGGCCGCGTACGGCCGGTCGTTGACGTACTGGTTCAGCGTGAAAGCGCGGTCGTGCCTGCCGCGGACCAGCTCGACCGGGTCGATGTCGAGCAGCAGCGCCGCGGTGCACTCGTCCTCGCCTGCCGTGGGGTAGAACACGTGTGCCATGCCTGCCGCGACGGGGAAGGATTGGGCTTTGCCTGGATGCTTGTGCAGCAGGAAGCCAAGGTCGGTTGCGGGTTGACGTGTCGTGGTCAAGGTCAGTAGCACCGCGTGAGTGTCCCGCATCGGCCGTCACCGTTCACCTTGTTTGTGTAACTAGGCTGGGAGCATGGCGAACCGACTGGCTCAGGCCACCAGCCCCTACCTGCTGCAGCACGCCGACAACCCGGTCGACTGGTGGCCGTGGGGTCCGGAGGCGTTCGCCGAGGCCGCTGAGCGGAACGTGCCGGTCCTGCTGTCGATCGGCTACGCCGCGTGCCACTGGTGCCATGTGATGGCGCACGAGTCCTTCGAGGACGCCGACACGGCCGAGCTGATGAACCGGCACTTCGTGAACATCAAGGTGGACCGCGAGGAACGGCCGGACGTCGACGCCGTCTATATGACCGCCACGCAGGCCATGACCGGGCAGGGCGGCTGGCCGATGACGTGTTTCCTCACGCCGTCCGGCGAACCGTTCCACTGCGGCACCTACTACCCGCCGAACCCGCACGGCGGAATGCCGTCGTTCAAGCAGTTGCTCGCCGCGATCGTGGAGGCGTGGGACGAGCGGGCGGACGAGGTCCGGACGGCCGCGGGCAAGCTCGTCGCCTCACTGGCCAGGCACTCCGCCGCGCTGCCCGCGTCCGCTGTGGACACCGCGGTGCTCGACGGCGCGGTCGCCTCGCTGCTCGGCGACTTCGACCGGCGCAACGGCGGATTCGGTGGTGCGCCGAAGTTCCCGCCGTCGATGGTGCTGGAGTTCCTGATCAGGCACTACGAGCGGAACGCGACGACCGAGGTGCTGTCCATGGCCGAGGCGACGGCGGGCGCGATGGCGGCAGGCGGGCTCTACGACCAGCTCGCGGGCGGGTTCGCCCGCTACAGCGTCGACCCGTCGTGGGTCGTGCCGCACTTCGAGAAAATGTTGTACGACAACGCTTTGCTGCTCGGTGTTTACACGCACCTCGCCCGGCTGACCGACGGCCCGGCCTATCGGCGGGTCGCTGTCGAGACCGCCGAGTTCCTGATCAGGGACCTCGGCACGCCGGAAGGCGGGTTCGCCTCGTCGCTCGACGCGGACACCGACGGGGTCGAAGGCCTGACGTACGTCTGGACCCCGGCCCAGTTCGCCGAGGTGCTCGGGGACGACGCCGACTGGGCGGCGGACCTGTTCGAGGTGACCGAGCAGGGCACGTTCGAGCACGGCACGTCCACACTGCAGCTGAAGCGGGAGCCGGAGGATCTCGACCGGTTCGAAAGCGTGCGTTCACGACTGTCGGCCGTTCGCGCGCAACGGCCGCAGCCGGGCCGGGACGACAAGGTCGTTGCCGCCTGGAACGGCCAGGCGATCACGGCTTTGGCACAGGCGGGCGTGTACTTCGAGCGGCCGGAGTGGGTGGTGGCGGCGGCTCGCGCCGCCGATCTGCTGCTGAGCCTGCACATGGTGGGCGACCGGTTGCGGCGCACGTCCCGTGACGGCGAGGTCGGCACGTCTGCCGGTGTGCTGGAGGACTACGCCTGTCTCGCCGACGGCCTGCTCGCGCTGTACCAGGCGACCGGGGAGCAGCGCTGGTTGGACGCGGCGGTGTCGTTGCTCGACATCGCCGTGGAACGGTTCGCGGACCCGGCGAATCCCGGGGCCTTCTTCGACACGGCCGACGACGCCGAGGTGCTGGTGCACCGGCCCGCGGATCCGTCGGACAACGCCAGCCCGTCCGGCGCGTCGGCTTTGGCCTCCGCCCTGCTCACGGCGTCCGCGCTGGTCGGCCATGAGCGTGCCGGTGCGTACCGGGAGGCCGCCGAGCTGGCCGTCGCCCGCGCCGGGCTGCTCGCCGAGCGCGCACCCCGGTTCGCCGGGCACTGGCTCGGCGTCGCCGAGGCGTTGGCGCAGGGGCCCGTGCAGGTCGCCATCGTCGGGGACAGTCCCGCGCTGCTCGCCACAGCTGTCCGCGCGGCCCACGGCGGCGCCATCGTGCTCGCGGGCGAGCCCGACTCGTCGCCGCTGCTCGCCGACCGTCCGTTGGTTGACGGACAACCAGCTGCCTACGTGTGCCGCGGGTATGTCTGCGACCGGCCGGTGACCACGGTCGACGAACTGGTCACGTCGCTCGGCTGAGTTGGCCCGAAGACAACATGTGCGAGAATCGGGCCATGGCTCATCGCGTCGTCGTGCTGGCCCGTCCCGGTGTGCTGCCGTTGGAGCTTGGCCTGATCCACTCGCTGTTCAACGCGGCGGGCGGCCGGTACGAGGTGATCACGTGCGGGCTCGCCGCCGGGCAGGTGCGGGTGAAGGCGGACTTCGCGCTCATGGTCGAGCACGGCCCCGAGGCTTTGGCGAACGCCGACACCGTCGTGATTCCGGCGGCGTACGACCCGCACGACAACATCCTCACCGCACCACTGACCGGGCGTTTGGCCACCGCGATGAGCATGATCCGGCCAGGGGCACGGATCGCGTCCGTGTGCACGGGGGCGTTCGTTCTGGCTGCCGCCGGGCTGCTCGACGGGCGTCCCGCGACCACGCACTGGGAGGACGCGGACGCGTTCCGGCGGACGTTTCCCGAGGTCCACCTCGACGCGGACGTGCTGTACACCGACGACGGGGACGTGCTGACCTCGGCAGGAGGCGCGGCCGGGATCGACCTGTGCCTGCACCTGATCCGGCGGGACTTCGGCGCGGCCGTCGCTGTCGACGTGGCACGGCGCAACGTCGTGCCGCCGCACCGCGACGGCGGTCAGGCGCAGTTCATCGAACGACCGGTGGCCGACGACGGCGCGTCGTCCACCACCGGGATCCGGACGTGGCTGCTCGACCACCTCGGCCACGGGATCGACCTCGACGGGATCGCACGCCGGTCGGGGCTGAGCAAGCGCACGCTGACCAGGCGGTTCCGCGACGAGACCGGCATGTCGCCGATGCAGTGGCTCACCCAGCAGCGGCTCGTTCGCGCACGTCAACTGCTCGAACGCACCGACATGCCGGTCGACCGGGTCGCCGAGCAGGCAGGCTTCGGGACCGGCGGCTCGCTGCGGCTGCACCTGCAGGACGCGCTGGGCGTGTCACCGACCGCCTACCGCGCGACCTTCCGCGGCCCCACCTCGCGCTGACCCCCGCAACCAATGTGGCCTTCGGTGCGGGTAACGCACCCAATGTGGCCTTCGGAGCACGAGTCGCAACAAAGGCCACCTTCGTTGCACCCCGAACCCCGCGCAACCAAGGCGGCCTTCGGTGCGCTGGCCGCAACCAAGGCGGCCTTCGGGGCATGGCGCTAGGAAGAGGCTGCGCCGTTCTTCTGTTCTTCCTGCTTCGGCTCCGCCGCCGGGGCGTCCCCGTCGGTGGCCTCGTCCGCGGCTCCGTCCGTGGCCTTGTCGGTGGCCTCGGCGGTCTCCTTGTCCTCCGGCTTGTCGAAGCTGGCCGGGACCCGCTTGAGGTGCTTGCTCATCGAGCGGGCCAGGAACACCACCGCGACGATGAACACCAGCAGGACCAGCAGGCCCACCGGTGAGGACTTGCCGAAGTCCTCGCCCCGGCCACCGGGGTCGTCTGGCATGGGTGGCGGCTGTGCCACCAGTGCCGTGAAGGTCATGCAGTCACCTTCTCGTTGATGCCGGTGAACAGGTCGTCCTCCGGCAGCGTCGTGTCCACCAGCGAGCGGGCCAGCTCGTACTCCTCGAACGGCCACACCTCAAGCTGGAGCTCCAAGGGTATGGCGAACCAGCGGCTGTTGGGATCGATCTGGGTCGCGTGCGCCCGCAACGCATCGTCCCTGATGTGGAAGTACACGCCGCACTCGACCCTCGTGGTGATGCGGTCGGCGTTGTCGCCCTTGTCGTCGGTCCACCTCTTCAGCCACTCCTCGTACGGCGAGTCCATGCCGCGGGAGAGCATCGCGTCGTGCATCGTCTGCAGGCGTTTGCGCGAGAAGCCGTGCGAGTAGTACAGCTTCAACGGCGTCCACGGCTCGCCCGCTTCGGGGAACCGCTCCGGGTCGCCTGCCGCGTCGAAGGCCGCCACCGAGACCTCGTGGCACTTGATGTGGTCGGGGTGCGGGTAGCCACCGTTCTCGTCGTAGGTGACGATCACGTGCGGCCGGAACTCGCGCACGACCTCGACCAGCTTCTCCGCCGCCTCCTCGGTGGGGACCAGCGCGAAGCAGCCGTCCGGCAACGGCGGCAGCGGGTCGCCCTCCGGCAGGCCCGAGTCGACGTAGCCGAGCCAGCGGTGCTCGACGCCCAGGATGCGCGCGGCCTCGGCCATCTCGGCCCGTCTGATGTCGCTCATGTTCTCGAGCACGTCCGGCCGGTCCATGGCCGGGTTGAGGATGCTGCCGCGTTCACCACCGGTGAGCGTGACGACCATGACCTCGTGCCCCTCAGCCACGTATTTGGCCATCGTCGCGGCACCCTTGCTCGATTCGTCGTCCGGGTGTGCGTGTACCGCCATCAACCGCAGCTTCTCCGCCATGGTCCCTCTCTCTTGTACCCCGCGTGCCGACGCTTCGGGTCCCCACGGATACTCGACAAGTACGTCACCCACATTGTTCCCGTGTGGGCGAGTCCAATTGCCGGGAGACCCCGTTTTGGAGAGCCGCGTCACCTTGCCCGAGGGCCGCTACGGGTCACGGACCCGGCAGCTGAGCCGCACGCGGAAATGGGTGCTGACCGGCGTGGGGCTGTTACTGGCCGCCGGTGCCGCGTTCGTCGCCTACCGCAACCTCGGCAGCGCGCCCATCGAAGGGGAGCGAACGGCGTTCAGTCCGGCTGGCCCCGATTCGGTGCGGATCACGTTCGCCGTGACCCGCGACGACCCCGGTAGACAGGCGGTGTGCGTCGTGCGGGCCCGGGTACGGGACGGCTCGGAGGGCGGACGGAAGGAAGTGCTCATTCCACCAGGTGAGAGTACGATTTCGACCGTGATCAAGAGCTCCGGCGAGCCTGTCACCGCCGACGTGTACGGGTGCTCGTACCAGGTGCCCGCGTACCTGTCCACGGAGGCGCCGCCAACGGAGTGAAACCTAAGCCGAGAGGCGACAAAACGGACATTTAGGATACTTGATCGCTACTGATCGTGTTATCCTCTTATACCGGCACGGCCCCTGGCGGGCCGTGTTTTGACGTTCCGGACCCCCGGGTACGGGAACACCGGTCCGCATCCGCGGATCCCGGGGAGCAAGACGAGGAGTTGGTGGCCGTGAGCGATAGCAAGGTGACCTGGCTGACGCAGGAAGCCTATAACCGCCTCAAGCAGGAGCTTGACGAGGCGATCGAGAACCGCCCGGTCATCGCAGCGAAGATCAACGCCAGCCGCGAAGAGGGCGACCTCAAGGAGAACGGTGGCTACCACGCGGCACGTGAGGAGCAGGGACAGGCCGAGGCACGGATCCGGCACCTCCAGGAGTTGCTGCGCAACGCCAAGGTGGGCGAGGCGCCCAAGAACGACGGCCTGGCCGAGCCGGGCAAAGTGCTCACAATCCGTTACGACGGCGATGACGACACGGAGCAGTTCCTGCTCGCCACCCGCGAGGAGGGCGCCGAGGGCGACCTCGACGTGTTCTCCCCTGAGTCCCCGCTTGGCCGCGCGTTGCTCGGTGCCAAGGAAGGCGAGACTCGCGAGTACGAGTTGCCCAGCGGCGCGTCCCAGAAGGTCACCCTGATCAAGGCAGTTCCGTACGACGGCTGAAGTGAAACGTCTCATGCGGCTGGGTGGGTGTGTGGATCGGGCAGAAACCGCCCACCTAGTCGCCTGATTTGGCCACTCGTTCGAGCAGTGGGCGGGAACGCAGTGGGATGGGCGTCGACAGCGCGATGGAGGTGGACATCCGCTGCACGCCCGCGACGTTGACGACCTCGTCGATCACTCGTTGCAGGTCTTCGTTGGACCGGGCGACCATCCTGACAAGCAGGTCGCCCTGTCCAGTCGTCGCGTGCACCTCGCACACCTCGTCGATCGACGCGAGCCCCTCGGTGACCGGGCCGCGGTATCCCTGGGCGATCTCCACGACCGCGAACGCCGTCAGGCCGTAGCCCATCGCCTCGAGATTCAGCGCAGGCGGGAAACCCGTCAGCACACCAGTCCTGACCAGCCGGTCCAGCCTTGCCTGAACCGTGCCGCGGGCAACGCCCAGACGGCGGGAGCACTCCAGGACACCCAGCCGCGGCTCGTCGGTGAGCAACAGCAGCAGCCGGGCGTCCAGTGGGTCGATCGGTGTTACTTCCACTCCTCGAACCCTAGGGTCACGTCGTGGCTCATGTGCTCACCGTCGCCGAGGCGCAGGTGATCGACTGTCGGCGAGTACCCGCTGGCGATGACCGTGTACTCGCCCGGCCCGAGTTCGGTGATGCGGTAGCGGCCGTCGTCGTCGGTCGTGGTCACGCTGATCACCTGGCCGTCCTTGTCGATGACCGTGATCCGCGCCTCCGAGACGGGCACGCCCCGGTGGTTGCGCGCGACACCGCACAGCTCCGCGCCGCTGGTCAGCTGTACGTCCTGGCGCACCTCGCCCACCTCGGGCACGGCAAGCGGCACCGCGGCCGGGCGGTAGCCGTCCGCATTCACCACCAGCGTGTACGCGCCAGCGCCGACGCTCGTGAAGCGGTACGTGCCGTCGGACGCGCTGCGGTGTGAGCCGACGACGTTCCCGGAGCGGTCGGTGAGAGTCACGATCGCGGCCTGCACCGGTCCGCCCAGTCGGGCCGTGCGGATGACACCGGCGACCTCACCCGCGCCGATCAGCGTCAGGTCGACCACCAGTGGCTGGGAGTCGAGCTTCAGCGACGACGCGGACGGCTGGTGCCCTGGCGCCGACGCGATCAGCACGTACGCGCCCTGGCCGGGCGCCTGCAGGTGGTAGCGGCCGGACGCGTCCGCGTTGCCGCGGGCCACCTGCTGCCCGGAACTGTCGATCAGGGTCAGGATCGCGCCGCCGACCGCCGTGCCCTCGCCGTTGTGGATCGCGCCGATCACCGGCTGGTGGCCGTTCAGCGGCAGCGGGATGACGTCCGCCTTCACGTGCCTGCCCTGGGAGGACTGCTCCTCCGGCTCCTGCGGGAGCATCGCCTCGCCGCCCTCGACCATCGCCGCCTGGACAGCGTTGCCGGAGCGCAGCG
Source organism: Kibdelosporangium sp. MJ126-NF4 (assembly GCF_000826545.1). The sequence continues at coordinate 433,301 of NZ_CDME01000011.1, forward strand.
GGATCTCCTTGATGAACAGGGAGACGATGAACGCCAGCACCATCACGAACATCGCGACCAGGAACACCGTCTGGATCGAGTCGGTGAAGCCCTCGAGGAACGGCCGCGCCAGCCTCGGGTCGATCTGCTGCAGGAACGACGAGTCCTGCAGCACGTTGCCGACGCCACCGCCCTGCAGTCCGTTGATCACCTGCGCGTTCTGCGGGTTGGCCAGCACCGCCGGGTCGGTCACCGCCTGCTGGAAGGCCGCGGTGGGCGCGATCCGCTCGAACGCCTCCCTGATCTTGTCGCCGACCGTGCTGAACATCAGCGACAGGAACACCGCGACACCGACCGTGCCACCCATCTGCCGGAAGAACGTGGCCGACGCGGTCGAGACGCCCATGTCGCGCGGTGGCGCCGCGTTCTGCGCCGCGATCGTCAGCGTCTGCATCGACAGGCCGAGCCCGAGGCCGAACACTCCCATGTAGACCATCGGCTGCCACAGTGGACTGTCCACTTCGATCGTGTAGAACAGGCCCATCCCTGCGATCAGGAACAGACTGCCGATGATCGGGAAGATCTTGTAGCGCCCGGTCTTCGAGGTGATCTTGCCCGAGGTGAACGACGCGATCATGATGCCGACCATCAGCGGCAGCATCAGCAGACCCGCCGAAGTGGGCGTTTCGCCCTTCACGATCTGCAGGTACTGCGGCACCATCGTGATCCCGCCGAACATGCCGACACCGAGGATGACACCGGCGAGGATCACCATCGAGAACGTCGAGTTTCGGAACAGCCGCAACGGGATCAGTGCGGCGTCCTTCATCTTGGCCTCGACCAGGACGAACGCGATCAGGCCGACGACACCGACGACGTAGCAGAGGATCGCGCGCTGCGAGGTCCAGCCCCACTCGCGGCCCTGCTCGGCGATGATCAGCAGCGGCACGACTCCGATGACCAGCGTGAACGCACCGAACCAGTCGATCTTGTGGTCGTGCCGCTCGTGCGGCACGTTCAGCACGCGCGCCACCACGAACAGCGCGACGATGCCGATCGGCACGTTCACCAGGAACACCCAGCGCCAGCCGTCGATGCTGAGTATTTCCTGGTGCCCGGCGAGGAAACCGCCGAGCACCGGGCCGAGCACGCTGGAGGTGCCGAACACCGCCATGAAGTAGCCCTGGTACTTGGCGCGCTCCCGCGGCGAGACGATGTCGGCGATGATCGTGAACGCCAGCGACATCAGGCCACCGGCGCCGAGTCCCTGCAGCGCGCGGAAGGCCGCGAGCTGGTACATCGACTGGGAGAACGTGCATGCCAGCGAACCGATGACGAACAACGAGATCGCCAGCAGGTAGAACGGCTTGCGGCCGTAGATGTCGGACAGCTTGCCGTAGATCGGCGTGGTGATCGTCGAGGTGATCAGGTACGCGGTGGTCGCCCACGCCTGCAGGCTCAGCCCGTCGAGGTCGTCGGCGATCGTCCTGATCGACGTGCCGACGATGGTCTGGTCCAGCGCGGCCAGGAACATGCCCAGCATCAGGCCGCTGAGGATCACCAGGATCTGGCGGTGCGAAAGCTGTGCCGATGGCGCCTGCGGTGGCGCGACGACGGCGGTTTCGGTCATCGGGCTTCCCCAACTGGGTGGTAGTTCTCGAAGTCTGTGTTCAGCCGGTCGAGCAGCATGACCAGTGTGCGCCGCTCCCCCGACGGCCATTCGGCCAGCACGGCGGCGATGTGCCTGGTCCGCTCGGCCCTGGCCCGGTCGAACGTGCCTCGGCCCTCGTCGGTGGCCACCAGCAGGCAGGCCCTGCCGTCCTCCGGGTCGGCCATCCGCTCGACCAGGCCGTGCGCCACCAGCGAGCTCGTCTGCCGCGAGACCGTGGACGTGTCGGAGTGCACCGCGTCGGCAAGCGCGGTGATCCGCTTCGGACCTTCCTTCACCAGGTGCGCGAGCAGCGCGTACGCCGCTCGTTCGATGCTGTCACCCGTCGTGTGCGAGAACTGGGCTTTGGCTCTGCCGACCATGGTCAGCAGCCGGACCAACTGATGCCCGAGCTCCTCCGCGACGACGAGGTCCTGTGCTTGGTCAGCCATGACCCGCGCTCCGCCGTAAATGCTTGTTTTTTACAACTAGTTGCCTGACCCAAGCATTCGCTGGTTGTGAGCGCTATGCAAGTTGAGGAGGAGTGACGCTGGTCTTATTGCACAGGGCCCTGATTCGTGACCGGGCGACACTGAGCAGGTTGTCCAGTGAAATTTCCGACGCTTGCTCATTCTGCGGCTGCAAGTCGATCCTGGTGTACATGACCGACACTTTGGGACGCCCCGAATCGCAGCTGGATGATGTGAGCTTCGACCAGCTCAGGCAGCTGGTCGGCCTGGTGGACTACGACTCGGCCAAGGACCCGTTCCCGGTCAGGTCGATGGACGCGGTGGTGTTCGTCGTCGGCAACGCCACCCAGACCGCCTGGTTCTACCAGGTCGCGTTCGGCATGAGCCTCGTCGCGTACTCCGGCCCGGAGACCGGCAACCGGGACTACAAGTCCTACGTGCTCAAGTCCGGTTCGGCCCGGTTCGTGATCAACGGTGGGGTGGCACCGGACAGCCCGCTGCTCGACCACCACCGCAGGCACGGCGACGGCGTGACCGATCTGGCGCTCGAGGTCGGCGATGTCGATCAGTGCGTTGACCACGCCCGCAAGCAGGGCGCGACCGTGCTCGAGGAGCCGCACGACGTCTCAGACGAGCACGGCTCAGTGCGGATCGCGGCGATCGCGGCGTACGGCGAGACCCGCCACACCCTGGTCGACCGCTCCCGCTACACCGGCCCGTACCTGCCCGGCTACGTGGCCAAGGAAAGCACGGTGCAGCGCCCCGAAGGTGCGCCCAAGCGCTTGTTCCAGGCCGTCGACCACTGCGTCGGCAACGTGGAACTGGGCAAGATGGACTACTGGGTCGAGTGGTACAACCGCGTGATGGGCTTCGTGAACATGGCGGAGTTCGTCGGGGACGACATCGCCACGGACTACTCCGCGCTGATGTCCAAGGTGGTGTCCAACGGCAACCACCGGGTGAAGTTCCCGCTCAACGAGCCCGCGATCGCGAAGAAGAAGTCGCAGATCGACGAGTACCTCGAGTTCTACGAGGGCGCCGGTGTGCAGCACATCGCGTTGGCCACCAACGACATCATCGCCACAGTGACCGCGATGGCCGCCGCGGGCGTCGAGTTCCTCGACACGCCCAACTCCTACTACGAAGACCCGGAGCTGCGGGCGCGGATCGGCGAGGTGCGTGTGCCGATCGAGAAGCTCAAGGAGCACAAGATCCTGGTCGACCGCGACGAGGACGGCTACCTGCTGCAGATCTTCACCAAACCGATCGGTGACCGGCCGACGGTGTTCTACGAACTGATCGAGCGGCACGGCTCGCTCGGCTTCGGCAAGGGCAACTTCAAGGCACTGTTCGAGGCGATCGAGCGCGAGCAGGAGCGCAGGGGAAACCTGTAGTCCCCAGACCTGTGGAGTGGCGCCGAGCGGCGGCGTTTTGCCCTAGCGTGGCAAGGCAAAACGCCGCCTTCAGCATTCGGTGACCGCGACACTGCCGAGGCTCTTCGTCGCGGACTGGCCGTTGCGGCCGACGGCCTCGACCGTGACGTCCGCGTTGTGCCCGGCGTAGCGGTGCGGGAACGGGCCGACCTGGCTGTACCAGGTCCCACCCAGGTTGAACATCGGGATCGCCAGCGTGGTGTCCCTGACGTGCACGGACATCCGCACCGACGCGACCCCGTCCGGCGCGGTGACACCGACCTTGACCCTCGTGGAGGACCGGCAACGGCCCCTGGTGCCGATCTGCCGGTACTCGATCGCGTCCGGTCCGGCGGCGATCGTCGGGGGCTCACCCGCGCGCGCCTGCCCGTGTCCGGCGGGTGGCGGAGGCGGCGGTGGCGCGGGCGGCCGAACAGGTTGGGGCGCTGGCGAAACAGTCGTCGCAACCGGCGGTTTTGTGACCACAGTGGACGTGGTGACCGGCGGCGGGGTGGTGTTCTCCGGTTGCGCCGCCGGTGAGGCGATGCGTGCTGACGTGACTGGCATCGCCACGCCCTGCTCGGTCGTCGTGCCGCCGTGGGTGATGATCAGGGCACTGGTCACCGCCGCGACCGCGACAACAGCGGCGGATGCCGTCTTCTTCAGCGTGAGGAACGTGCCGAGCATCCCGATCGGCACGACGAACACGGCCTTGTGCACGCCTTCGAGCGTCTCGGCCTGCCTTTCCCGGCACACCGTGCAGCTTTTGACGTGCCGGTTGATGCGCGAGCCGAGCCTGCCGTGCGGACCGGCATCACGGACGGCCTTGGTCACGCCAGGACAGCGCATCGAGTCGTCCGCCGACAGCGTCGCGGCCACGATCGCCTCGCCGACGTCCTCGGGGAGGCGCTGGAACGTCCCGCGCAGCGCCGACGGTTTGAGCTTGAGTTCGAGCGCCGCTTCCTGCTCGGTCAGCACGCCGCCTTCCAGCGCGAGGTAGCAGGCGAGCACGTCGAGCTGGCGCGCGGTCAGCATCGGTTTGGCCATCTCGATGAACCGCTTGGCGTCCAGCGAGCTGGTCTTGCCGACCTCGTCCTCGGCGGCCAGTTGGTCGAGCAGTTCCATCGCGTAGGACGCGGACCGCGGCGACCGCGCCTCGCTGCGGGCCGCGTCCTTGATCAGGTTGAGCGCCACGGTCGCGAGGAAGACCCGTGAGTTCACGATCGGGTGCCTCGGTGGTCTGCGCTGGAGTTTCTCGAAGACCGCCTGCACCGTGTCCTCCGCGTCGTGCTGGTTGCCGACGCGTTTCTGGCAGTACGCCAACAGCCAGGCGCGGTTCTGCTGACACAGCAGGGTCAGCTCGGCCCGGCTCAGCCGACGAGGAATCCCCAGATCGTAGATCTCTGCGCTCACATAAGACTGGACGCTTGGCAGGGCCGAGACGAAACACCGAACGGCCAGGTTCGCCGGAAGGCGTTACCCGTCGCCACGACTGGGCGACCCGGCGATTACATCCCGTCACCGCCACGCGGTCGATAGCCTGGTGGTCATGTTCCTGTGGGGTGTCGCCGGTGCCGGGTACCAGTCCGAGGGTTCGGCGCCGGACAGCAACTGGTCGCGGTTCGCGACGGGCTACCGCGATGCCGCCGACTTCCTGCACCGCTATCCGCAGGACATCGAACTGGCCGCGGACCTCGGCGTCCAGGTCTTCCGGCTGTGCGTGGAGTGGGCACGCGTCCAACAGGTTCCCGGTGAGTGGGACTTCGAGTTCTACGACGACGTCATCGCGCGTGTCCGCGCGGCCGGGATGCGGCCGATGATCACACTGGACCACTGGGTGTACCCCGCGTGGACGGGCGGCTGGCGCAACCCCCGGATGACCGAGCTCTGGCTGGCGAACGCCGATCGCGTCGTGAAGCGCTACGCGGGCAACGGAACTGTCTGGATCACCTTCAACGAGCCGACTGTCTATCTGGCACAGGAGATCCGGCTCGGCCGGTTCAGCCCGATGATGCCGAGCCGGATGGTGCGGGCGCACAGGGCTGCGTACCGGCTGATCCACGAGACCGACCCGGATGCGCTGGTGTCCAGCAACGTCGCGTACATCCCGGTGGTGAACAGGTTGGCGGACTTCGGTTTTCTCGACTGGATCGCCGGGAGTCTGGACTTCGTGGGGATCGACTACTACTACGACGTCACGCCGCACAACCTCACCGCGCTGCGTGGCGCGACCGGCGAGCTGTACCGGATCGACCCGGAGCCGAAGGGGATCTACCGCGCGCTGCGGCACTACGCCCGCAGGTTCCCGCGACTGCCGCTGTACATCGTGGAGAACGGGATGCCGACGGACAACGGGCATCCGAGGCCGGACGGGTACACCCGCGCCGACCATCTGCGCGACCACGTGTACTGGATGCAACGAGCCCAGTCGGAGGGCGTCACCGTACTCGGCTACAACTACTGGAGCCTCACCGACAACTTCGAGTGGGGCACGTACCGGCCGAGGTTCGGTCTGTACACAGTGGACATCGAGACCGACCGGACGCTGGCGCGGCAGCCGACCGACGCCGTCGACGCGTACCGCGACATCGTCACCGGTGGCCTGCCTGCCGGATACCGACCGAAGAAGTAGGCCATTCAGCCGGTACGTTCCACGAAACGGCACCGCTTCCCTTAAGGAATCCTGTCATTGTGGCCGCAACGACACATCCGGGCATGCGGGCAGGTATCCTCGGCAACAACGAGTAGTCGCCGACAAGGGGCAGAGTAAGCGATGGCACGTGCAACCCGGGCCGCTGGAATAGTGCCGCTGGTCGGTGCCCTGGCCGCTGCCGCCGCGCTCGCGGGCGTCGCTGTGTTCAGTGCGTCCAGCGCCGGATGCGCCAGCCCAGGCCAGTACGTCCAGCGCGACGGCTACATCGAACTGGTCGGCGGCTGCATCGACACCCGCGACCTGCCCCCGGCGCCACCCGCCCCCGGTCATCACGTCGGCGAACCAGCGGGCTACCAGCAGCAATGACCTCGTCGTCCATCGTGAGTGTTTTGGCCGGTTAGAACCGCTCGGCCCAACCGCTCACGACATACGTGCCAGCGGAGCTGGGAAGAGTGTCGTGAGCGGTTGGGCCGGTTCTAACCGGCCAAAACACTCACGAGAGGGCCTGCAGCAGGTCCTGGACCAGGTCTGTGCCGTCCTCGATGCCGACCGACAGGCGCACCAGGTTGTCCGGCACTTCCAGCGCCGAGCCCGCCACGCTGGCGTGCGTCATCTTGTGCGGGTGCTCGATCAGTGACTCCACTCCGCCGAGGGACTCGGCCAGGATGAAGAGTTTGGTCTTCGCCGTCACCTTCAGCGCGGCCTGCTCGCCACCGGCCACGGTGAACGACACCATGCCGCCGAACCGGCGCATCTGCTTGGCCGCGATCTCGTGCCCCTGGTGTTCCCGCAGGCCCGGGTAGTAGACGCGCTCGACGCGATCGTGTCCGAGCAGCGCCTCGACGACGCGCTCGGCGTTGTCCGAGTGCCGCTCCATGCGCACCGCGAGGGTCTTCACGCCGCGCAGCGTCAGCCACGCGTCGAACGGGCCGGGTACCGAGCCGGAAGCGTTGCGCAGGAAGGCGAACTGCTCGTTCAGCTCGTCGTCCGACGTGATCAGCGCGCCGCCGACGACGTCGGAGTGGCCGCCGAGGTACTTGGTCGTCGAGTGCAGCACCACGTCCGCGCCCAGCCCCAGCGGGGACTGCAGGTACGGCGTGGCGAAAGTGTTGTCCACGACGAGCCGGGCGCCCGCCTCCGCCGCGATCTGCGCCAGACCCGCCAGGTCCGTGATCGCCAGCAGCGGGTTGGTCGGCGTCTCACACCAGATCACCTTGGTGTTCGGCCGAACCGCTGCCCTGACCGCGGCGAGGTCCGGCTGGTGCACCGGCGTGTGCTCGATGCCCCACAGCTTCAGAACCTTGTCGACCAGGCGGAACGTGCCGCCATACGCGTCGTCCGGGATCACCACGTGGTCGCCGGGACGCAACATCGTCCGCAGCGCGACATCACTGGCCGCCATGCCCGAGGGGAACGCCTGCGCGTGCCGTCCGCCTTCCAGCGAAGCCAGACACTCCTCCAGCGCTGTCCTCGTGGGATTGCGTGTCCGCGAATACTCGTAGCCGCCTTCGCGCAAGCCGCCGACGCCGTCCTGGGCGAAGGTGGATGTCGCGTAGATCGGCGGGATGACCGCGCCGGTGCGCGGATCCGGCTGCTGTCCCACGTGGATTGCCCGGGTCTCAAACCCCAGCTTGGAGTCCCCTTCTGACATGGCGCAATCCTACGTGGGACCAGTCGAGTGACCAGATCGTGGGATGGTTCACCCGGCCGGACGACCGCTCACCAGCCAGGCTGCTGCGGGTGACCGCCACCTTGCTGTTGCTGGGGGTAACCACCTTGCTGCGGGTAACTCTGCTGGGGGAATCCACCCGAACCGGGGTTGGCCGGATAGCCCTGCTGCGGGAACCCGCCGGAGTTCGGGTCGACCGGGTAGCCGGGCTGCTGCGGGTAGCCGCCGTAGCTCGCGTAGCCATCGTTGCTGCTGCCGCGCAGGTACTTGAAGGTCGGCGGCAGCACGGCGACGATCAGCGCCAACGGAGCGACGATCAGCGTAAGCGCCCGGAACGTGCCTTCCGCCTGCTCGAACTGGAAGACGAACTCCATATAGACGCCGTAGTCGACTCCGATGCGCATCAGCAGCGGCTCGGTCAGCATGGCCGCGAGCCCGACGATCGCGCCGATGATGATCAGCACCGCGCCCGCCACCTTGCGGAGGAACGTCAGGATCGCGCCGACGAGCAACAGCAACCCGCCCACCCCGTACAGCGAGACGATCGTGATCATCTCGCCCGGCATCTCCCGGCCGCCGATCGCGTCGAACATGTTGACGAGCACGACGGTCGCGAACCCGGCGACTGCGAGCGCGAGCAGGCCCGCGATGATCGCGGTGGCCGGATTGCCGCCGCCGGAGGGCGCAGCTTGGTACGGCTGCTGCTGTGGGTAAGGCTGCTGCGGGTACCCGCCCTGCTGTGGATAGCTCACGACTGTTCTCCCCGAACCGCTAGGCCGGTTGGCCTCTAGTGGCCACGACCATAAACCAGTTCACCCCAGATCAGGCCGGTTTCAGCAAAGGAGTACTGAACAGTCGGCACCAACGGGCAAGAGGGGCGCCCGCCCGGGACGCCCCTCCTGATCACCACTGCTGTGGCGGCTGCTGACCGTATCCGGGCGGCTGCTGGCCGTAGCCCGGCGGCGGCTGCTGCCCCGGCTGCCCTGGCTGGGGCTGACCGGGCTGGGGCGGCTGACCCGGCTGGCCGTAGCCCGGCGGCGGCTGCTGACCGTAACCGGGAGGCGGTGCCTGCTGGCCGTAGCCGGGCGGGGGCTGCTGGCCGTACGGCGCCGGGCCGAACCCGGGTGGCGGCGGTTGCTGGAACCCGCCGACAGCCTGCGCCGGACCCGCGCCGACGAACGCCTTCGTGCCGGGGAAGAACTGCAGCGCGCCGAGACCGGCGACGACGATGCCCGCGATCAGGCCGAGGATGACCCAGTCGCTCACTCCTCCATCGAGCGGCAGATCACCCTGGACGATCAGGAACACCACCGTGAGGACGACCATCAGACCACCGCCGATGAGCAGCAGCGTCGCGCCGATCTTGTTCTTCAGGAAGACCATCACACCGGCGCCGACCGCGAGGAGACCACCGACGCCCGTGCCCAGGGACGTGATCAGGAGCATCGGCCCGGATGGGGCTTTGATCTTGTCCTTGACCGCGTCCGACGCCCTCGAGTAGGCATCGGCGTAGTCGAAGATGTCGCTGATGTCGACGATCACCATGATCAACGTGACCAGGCCGAGGATCGCGGCCACACCGGCGATGATCCAGCTGATCACCTGCGAGTTGCCACCTGGGCGGCCGTACTGCGGCTGACCGTAGGGACCGGGCTGGCCGTACGCCCCCGGCTGTTGGTACCCGGGCGGCGGTGCGAAGCCCGGCGGGGGCTGCTGGCCGAACTGGCCCTGCTGGCCCGACTGGTCGAACTGGGACGGCTGGCCGAACTGGGACGACTGGTCGTACCCGCCGATCGCCTGCGTCTGCTGTTGCTGGCCGAGCGGCTGCGCGAAGCCACCGGACGGCGGCTGGTCGGCCGCGCTGGGCGGGGGCTCGTACTGCGGCGGCGGTGGCGGCATCGATCCCGGCGGCACCATCTGGGTGGACTCACCCTGCTGGGGCTGCTGCTGGACCTGGCCCGGCTGGACCACCTGGGTCGCCTCCGGCGCCTGGTCCTGCTGCTGTGGGGCCTGCTGCCCTGGCCGCAACACCTGCGTGCTTTCCGGCACCTGCAGCGCGCCGTCCTGCTCGTGAGGTGGCTGACCGCCCGGCACTGGCTCGTTCGGCGGCTGCGGAGCACTCATCGCCTACAACTCCTCTGGCCTGAAGTCGTCCTCTTTCGGGTGTAACGCTAGTCCAGATCAAGACGATTGATCTGTAATGGCCTGAGTGTCCCACGGTCACGAAAATGGGGCCCGCCGGTATCACCCAACGAGCCCCATCACAGCGAATGCGCAGGTCACCACTGCTGCGGCGGCTGTCCGTACTGCGGTTGCTGTCCGTAAGCCTGGTAGCCCGCCTGGGCCTGCGGCGCCTCGATCACGATGGTGTTCACGATCTTGTCAGCCCAGGTTTGCCGCTTGGCGTCCCACAGCGGAGCGAGGAAGCCGATGTAGAGCGGCAGCGCGTCGACGATGTGCAGGAACTGGCGGCCGAACGCGAGGCCGAAGCCGATCACCTGGCCGCTGTCCTCGCGGACCAGCCTGATCCCCGCGACCTTCTTGCCCCACGTCTGTCCCTTGGTCCCGCCGAGGTAGCAGACGTTGTAGAACAACAGGAACAGGTTGACCAGGCTGCCGAGGCCGCTCAGCGCGAAGGTTCCCGAGCTGATCGCGATGACGGTGATACCGACACCGAACACCAGCATCAGGCCGTAGTCGATCAGGCCGCCGACGAACCGCTGGCCCCAGCTCGCGTACTGGTGGGCGCCGCCGTACTGGTAGGGCGCGGCCGGATATCCACCGGGCTGCTGCTGGGGGTAGCCCTGCGGCGGCTGCTGGGGCGGGTATCCGGGCGGGGGCTGCTGGCCGAGTTGCTGCCCGAAGCCGGGCTGCTGCGGCGGGTATCCCGGCTGCTGGCCGTAGCCAGGCGGCTGCTGCGGCGGGTACCCGGGCGGCTGCTGCTGGCCGAAGCCCTGCGGTGGCTGACCAGGTTGACCCGGCTGCTGCGCCTGGCCCGGCTGGCCTGCTTGCCCTGGTTGGCCCGGCTGACCTGGCTGCTGCAGCTGGCCAGGCTGCTGCGGTTGACCCGGCTGGCCAGGCTGACCGGGTTGCTGCGCCGGGGGTGCCTGCGGAGGCTGCTGGCCGAACGGCGGCTGGGCAGCGCCCTGACCGGGCTGCACCACCTGGGTGGCCTCCGGCGGCGCAGCAGGAACCTGACCGGGCCGGACCACCTGGGTGGCCTCCGGCTGGTCGTGGTCACTCGGCCGGACCACCTGGGTGGCCTCCGGGTTCGGATTCTGGGCCTGGTTCTGGGCCGGATTCTGGGCCTGGTTCTGCGGCGGACTGCCGGGACCGCCGATCGCGATCGTCGGCTCCGGGTTCGCCAGAGCGCCAGGTGGCTGCTGCGGTGGCTGGTTCGGGTTCTGCGGAGCACTCATCGGGCGTATCCCCCTGCGGTCGGCACGCTCTGCTGGGGCAACACGCTAACCGATTGGACGTCGGGGCGGACAATCAGCTCCCGGCCAGGTAGCCGAGCAGATCCTGACGGGTCACGACCCCGGCGGGCTTGCCGTCGATGAGCACCAGCGCTCCGTCGGCACCGGCCAGTGCCTTCATCGCGACGTTGATCTGCTCGCCCGCGCCGATCGTCGGCAGGGGGGCCGTCATGTGCTTGTCCAGCCGGTCGGCCAGCGCGGCCTTGCCGGTGAACAACGCGTCCAGCAGGTCCCGCTCGTTGACCGCGCCGACCACCTCGGCGGCCATCACCGGCGGCTCGGCACTGACCACGGGCATCTGGCTGACGGAGAACTCACGCAGGTAGGCCACGGCGTCCGCGACCGTCTCGGTCGGGTGCGCGTGCACCAGCTCGGGAATCCGGCCGTCCTTGCGGCGGAGCACGTCACCGACCGTCGCGCCGCTGTGCTCGGGCGGCAGGAAACCGTACGACGCCATCCAGCGGTCGTTGAAGACCTTGGACAGGTAGCCGCGGCCGCCGTCGGGCAGCAGGACGACGATCACGTCGTCCGGGCCGCACCGCTCGGCGAGCTTGAGCGCCGCCGCGGCGGCCATCCCGCACGAGCCGCCGACCAGCAGCGCCTCCTCACGGGCGAGGCGGCGGGTCATCGTGAACGAGTCGGCGTCGGAGACCTCGATGATCTCGTCGGCGATGGCACGGTCGTAGGTCTCCGGCCAGAAGTCCTCGCCGACGCCTTCGACCAGGTACGGACGGCCGGTGCCGCCGGAGTACACCGAGCCCTCCGGGTCCGCGCCGACGATCTTGACCTTGCCGCCGGAGACCTCCTTGAGGTACCGGCCGGTGCCGGAGATCGTGCCGCCCGTGCCGACGCCCGCGACGAAGTGCGTGATCCTGCCTTCGGTCTGCTTCCACAGCTCGGGACCGGTCGTCTCGTAGTGGCTCACCGGGTTCTGCGGGTTGGCGTACTGGTTGGGCTTCCACGCGCCGTCGATCTCACGCACCAGGCGGTCGGAGACGTTGTAGTACGAGTCCGGGTGCTCGGGCGGCACAGCCGTCGGGCACACCACGACGCGCGCACCGTACGCCTTGAGCACGTTGCGCTTGTCCTCGCTGACCTTGTCGGGGCAGACGAAGACACAGTTGTAGCCCTTGCGCTGAGCGATCATGGCCAGCCCGACACCGGTGTTGCCGGAGGTCGGCTCGACGATCGTGCCACCGGGCCTGAGCTCGCCGGACTTCTCGGCCGCCTCGATCATCCGCTCGGCGATGCGGTCCTTCACGCTGCCGCCGGGGTTGACGTACTCGACCTTGGCCAGCACCAGCGGCGCGAGGCCGTCGGTGACCGAGTTCAGCCGGACCAGCGGCGTGTTGCCGATCAGATCGACCACGTGCTCGACGTACTCCACCAATGTCTCCTTCTGGCCGCCCGGTGAGGCCTTCGCTCGCGCCAGCCTAACTCGCGCTCCCGAGCCAGGTCAGAGCGGCGACGTGGAGTGCGTCGACACCCGTGGTCAGCGTCGGTTCGATCAGCGGCGCGAACACCGGCGAGTGGTTGCTCGGCAACGCCTCCACCCCGCCCTCCTGCAACGCCCTGACCACCACGTCGAACTCGAGGCCGCCCCAGAACCAGAAGACGGTCGGCACACCGGCGGCCTCGCCGAAGATGCCGACGTCCTCGCTGCCGGTGATCACCGGCATCACCATCACCTTGTCGGCACCGAAGTGCCCGGTGAAGGCCTCGACCGTCCTCGTGGTGCTGGCCGGGTCGCTGACGAGCACGGGCGCGCTGTCGTGCCAGTCGAACTCGGGCTCCTTCGGCGCGCCGCTGGCCATGGCCTCCGCGCGGACGATCCGCTCGATCGCGGCACGCACCAGGTCGTGGGTCTGCCTGGTGTACGTGCGCATGTTGATGCTCAGCTCGGCCGTCTCCGGGATGATGTTGTCCCTCGTGCCCGCGTGCAGCTTGCCGACCGTGACGACCGCGGTCTCGGCGGGCGGGACCTCGCGGGCGACGATGCCCTGCAGCCGCACGACGACGTTGGCGGCCATCAACACCGGGTCGACCGTGGTCTCCGGGCGGGACCCGTGCCCACCACGGCCGTACAGCGTGACCTGGACGGAGTCCGTGCCCGCCATCACCGGGCCGGTGCCGTAGCCGATCATCCCGGCGGGCAGCGGGCAGACGTGCTGGCCCAGCACGATGTCCGGCTTGCCGAACCGCTCGAACAGGCCGTCGGCGACCATCGCCCGCGCCCCCGAGGCGGTCTCTTCGGCGGGCTGGCACACGAGCATCAGCGTGCCGGTCCAGGATTCCTTGTCCGCCACCAGTTTCGCCGCGGCGCCGATCAGACAGGTGACGTGCATGTCGTGGCCGCAGGCGTGCATCACGCCAGGGACCTTGCTTGAATACGGCAGGCCTGTGCTCTCCGTGACCGGCAGTGCGTCCATGTCCGCGCGCACCATGACCGTCGGGCCGTCACCGTTGCGGAGCAACGCCACGACACCCGTTCCGCCCACCCCTGCGGTGACTTCGTAGCCCAACGGAGTGAGCGCGTCGGCGACCAGTCCAGCCGTCCGGTGCTCGTGCTGGGACAGCTCCGGGTGCTCGTGCAGATCGCGGTAGAAATCAGCCAGGTTCACGGCCGCGAGCGTACTCAACCTGCGGTTTTCACTCTTCCGGATCTTCACCGAAGTCCTACGCGACCGTATGGTTTCGTCACAGGGGGTGTTGCGCATGAAACTGAGCGTGCACCTGTATGTAGACAAAGCGGACCAGCCCGACACACACGACATCGGCGGACGACTGTTCGCGGTGGGACCCACTCCCCCACGGGAACTGCTCGTCCCCGACTTCGGCATCAGAGTCGCTGCCAACTCGATCTACCTGCCCGCGATCGGACTCGATCCGGAGTGGTTCCGCGCGCTGGCCCACGACGGGCTGGTGCGCGGCATGACGGGCTCGCACGCGCTGCACGTCGAACCGAGACAGCCACTGCCGGAACTGCTCACGGAACTGCTCGCCCGGTACACCTCGGACAGGTACCGCACGGAGGCGCCGCTGCTGGACATCGTGCACGCGGTGCCGACGCGGTCGAACGTGGTCGGGCAGCTCGATCTGACGCTGCGGCACCGCATGCGGGCCGGGCTGAACGTGGGGCTGCAGGAGCCGGAACTGCGCCACCGCGGCGAGTTCTACGTGTTCGCCGAGAACCACTGGTTCCTCGTCGACCGCCAGCTGCTGGCCGCGCTGGAGGGCAAGCTGGCCGCGATCCCCGACGTGACAGGGGAAATCGCGCTGCAGCCGTGTGTCGCGCTCGCGCACCACGCCGATCTGCTGACCAGGGACATGGATCTGGTGTTCACCACGCAGAGCCTCGCGCGGGCCAGCGCGACCGCCAAGCGTTACCGCGAATGGTCGCACTGCCGGGAGGAACTGGCCGCGATCCACCACGCGAACTGGCCGGACTGGACAGCCGGTGAGCCGCGGTTCGTCTACGCGCTGGATCCGCCGGGAGCGTTGCCGTTCCTGACGAAGGTGAACCTGCTGCACCACGTGACCAGGATCCGGCGGCGGGGCTTCGAGGTGGGCTTCGCCCGCAAACCCATCCCGACCTGCTCCGTTCCGTCGCCGCGGACCGAAGGTCTGCCCCTACGGAAACCCCATTAGGGGACAATTCGGGTGCCCCAGGCGGCCCTGTCCGTGTATTAGTGGGATCAGGGTGTCGAGGGGAGTCGACCATGGGGGCGTTGCGAGGGATTCGGGTCACCGCGATGGCACTCTGCGGAGTGGGTGGGCTGTCCGGCGCGATGTACGGACTGCTCACCGGGCAGGGCAAGCGGGCGCGGACGTTGATCGGGCGGTCCACAGGCGACCCACACCGGGCGGACGGCGTGTACCCGGGATCCGGTGTGGGACAACTGAGGTTCGCCGTGTTGGGCGACTCGCTGGCAGCCGGGCTGGGCGCGGAGAACGCCGACCTGCTGCCGGGCGTGATGCTCGCGCGCGGGCTCGCCGAGGAGACCGGCCGGTCGGTGCGTCTGACGACGTACGCGAGGGTCGGCGCGAACACGAGGACGTTCGTCTCCCAGGTGGACCAGGCGGTGACGGACCCGCCGGACCTGGCGCTGGTGATCGTCGGCGGCAACGACGTGACCGGGAAGATGCGCGTCAGCACGTCGGCCGCGCTGCTGGGCGTCGAGGTCGCCAGGCTGCGGGCCGCGGGTGCGGCCGTCGTGGTGGCGACGTGCCCGGATTTCGGCACGGTCAGGCCGATTCCGCAGCCGCTGCGGTGGGTGGTCCGCCGCTGGGGCCGGATGCTCGCGAAGGCGCAGCGGCATGCGGTGTTGCGGGCGGGTGGCGTGCCGGTGCCGATGGGCGATCTGATCTCGTCGGAGTTCCACCAGCGGTATTCGGAGCTGTTCAGCCCGGACATGTTCCACCCGAACGGGGCCGGTTACCGGCACGCTTCGGAGATCCTGCTGGCGCCTCTCTGCTCGGCAGTGATCTAGCTCCCCTGGCGAAGTTGGCAGGTGCCCCTAGGCTGACTGGTGAGTAACTTGACGCTTAGTGGGAGCAAAGGAGCTGCGCCATGCCCGAGGCCGTCATCGTCTCCGCCGCCCGGTCGCCGATCGGACGTGCCGGCAAAGGATCACTGGTCAGCATCCGGCCGGACGACCTCGCCGGTCAGATCGTGCGCGCGGCACTGGACAAGGTGCCGCAGCTCGACCCGAAGCAGATCGACGACCTGATCCTCGGCTGCGGCCTGCCCGGCGGTGAGCAGGGCTTCAACCTCGGCCGGATACTGGCGGTGGAGCTGGGCTACGACCACCTGCCCGGGTGCACGGTCACGCGCTACTGCGCGTCGAGCCTGCAGTCGACCCGGATGGCCTTCCACGCGATCAAGGCGGGCGAGGGCGACGTGTTCGTCAGCGCGGGCGTCGAGACCGTGTCGCGCTTCGCGAAGGGCAGCTCGGACTCCTGGCCCGACACCCACAACCCGCTGTTCGCCGACGCGGAGGCGCGGACGGTGTCGACGGCGGAGTCGGGCGCGGAGTCCTGGCACGATCCCCGCGAGGACAACCAGGTCCCGGACGTGTACATCGCGATGGGCCAGACCGCGGAGAACCTGGCGCTGCTGAAGGACGTGTCCCGTGAGGACATGGACCACTTCGGTGTGCGGTCGCAGAACCTGGCGGAGAAGGCGATCGCGGACGGCTTCTGGGCCAAGGAGATCACCCCGGTGACGTTGCCGGACGGCACGGTGGTGTCCGCCGACGACGGCCCGCGGCCGGGCATCACCTACGAGAAGACCGCGACGCTGAAGCCGGTCTTCCGCCCCAACGGCCGCGTGACGGCGGGCAACTGCTGCCCGTTGAACGACGGCGCGGCGGCACTGGTGATCATGAGCTCGGACAAGGCGAAGGAGCTCGGCCTGACTCCGCTGGCGCGGATCGTGTCGACGGGCGTGTCCGGTCTCTCGCCGGAGATCATGGGTCTCGGGCCGGTGGAGGCGTCCCAGCGGGCGCTGGCCAAGGCCGGGCTGTCGATCGACGACATCGACCTGGTCGAGATCAACGAGGCCTTCGCGGCGCAGGTCATTCCGTCCTACCGGGATCTGGGCATCGACATCGACCGGTTGAACGTCAACGGTGGCGCGATCGCGGTGGGGCACCCGTTCGGGATGACCGGCGCCCGGATCGCCACCACGTTGATCAACTCCTTGCAGCACCACGACAAGCAGTTCGGTCTCGAGACCATGTGCGTCGGTGGCGGGCAGGGCATGGCGATGGTGCTGGAGCGCCTGAGCTGATCGAATGGGGTCCGCGGTGGACTGCGGACCCCATCCCCCGCCCGAGTGACTTGACTTTCCCCCTTGGGGCAAGGTTTAGCGTTTCGAGCGAGGTGATCGACATGAAGATCAGTGAGCTCGCCCGACTGGGCGGCGTGACGACGAAGGCTGTGCGGTACTACGAGTCGCTCGGCCTGATCGTTCCCGAGCGCCTGGCCAACGGCTACCGCGACTACGGCGATGCGGACGTCCGCCTGGTCAGGGAGATCAGGACGCTGAACCAGCTGGGGATCCCGGTCGAGCGCACCCGCCCGTTCCTCGAGTGCCTCGCGGCCGGGCAGCGGCACGCCGACGACTGCCCCGCCTCGCTGGCGAGCTACCGCGAGGCCATCGACGAGCTGACCGAGCGCGTCCTGCAGCTGACCGCCCGCCGATCGGCGCTGATCTCCCAACTCAACGTCGCCGCCCACCGCAACAGCGTGGTGGCCTCCGCCGATGGCCGTGACGACTACCTGACGCTGCCGTCGGGCCTGCCCGTTCCCGATGACGACGGCGCGGCGGACCACCTGCCCGGCACACCGGCCCCGCACATCACGCTGCCCACCACCGACGGCAAGCCGGTCCGGCTGGACGCACTCGGTCCCGGCCGCACGGTGATCTACGTGTATCCCCTCACCGGTCGTCCCGGCGTCGACCTGCCGGAGGGCTGGAACTCCATCCCCGGGGCCCGCGGCTGCACGCCGGAGTCGTGCGCCTTCCGCGACCACTTCCAGGATCTGCTCGCCGCGGGCGCCGGACGCGTGTTCGGTCTGTCCAGTCAGGACAGTGAATACCAGCGCGAGGTGGTCGAACGGCTCGGCCTGCCCTTCGGGATCCTCTCCGATCCAACGCTGAGCCTCGCCGATGCCCTCGGGCTGCCCACGTTCGACGTCGACGGCAGCACGTTGTTCAAGCGGCTGACGTTCGTCATCCGCGACGGCGTGATCGAGCACGCCTTCTACCCGATCTTCCCGCCGGACGAGCACGCCCACCAAGTCCTCACCTGGCTGCGCGACAACCACTGAGACCCGGTTGTCCCGGCAAAGCGAAAGAAGTCGATTGTGTTCATCCCCAAACCTTTTGCGCCCGACGACGCCTCCGTCCACGAGCTGTTGACCAATCTGGGCGCGGCCGACCTGGTCACGATGACGGCACAAGGGCTGCTGGCCACACCGCTCCCTCTCGTGCACGCTCCGGAGATCGGCGAGCGCGGCACGCTCATCGGTCACATGGCACGCGCCAACAAGCAGTGGCAGGAACCGGTGATCGGCGAGGCCCTCGTCATCGT
Source organism: Kibdelosporangium sp. MJ126-NF4 (assembly GCF_000826545.1). The sequence goes on from NZ_CDME01000011.1 coordinate 451,705, forward strand.
CCGCGGCCCCGACGCGTACGTGACGCCCACGTGGTACGCGACCAAGCTTGAGCACCACCGCGTGGTGCCGACCTGGAACTACGTCACCGCACACGTCCACGGCCGGATGATCGTGCGTGACGATCCCGAATGGACGGAACGGCAGATCCGCCGCCTGACCGACCGGCACGAGGCGTCGTACGCCGAGCCGTGGTCGGTCGACCAGGCTCCGGCGAAGTTCATCGAGCGGCAACTGCGCGGCATCGTCGGCATCGAGCTGGCGATCACCCGGATCGAAGCCAGTTTCAAGCTCAGCCAGAACCAGCCGAGCGAGAACGTCGAGGGAGTCGTCGCAGGTCTCACCGCTCGTGGACAGGCCGACGACACAGCGATGGCAGCGGCCGTGCGCGCCCACAACCCGCACGACTCCCCGTCCCGGCCGAAGGGACCTCAATGACCGACACCGACCTCGTGGTCGCCCGTCGTGTCGATGAGGCGCACGCGGTCATTTCCCTGGAGCTGCGACGGCCCGACGGCGCGGCGCTGCCCCCGTGGTCGCCGGGCGCACACATCGATCTCGCCGGAGAAGTCCGTGCTCCAGGTCATCGAGGAGGCCGGGATCGCGGTTCCCACCTCGTGCCGGGAGGGGACGTGCGGGACGTGCGAGACCGAGGTTCTCGAGGGCGTCGTCGACCACCGCGACTCCGTGCTCACTCCCGAGGAACAGAACGCTCACGACACGATGATGGTCTGTGTTTCGCGCGCCGCGTCTCCCCGGCTCGTACTCGGTCTGTGACGCGCCTTCAGGACTCCTGGTCCTTCTCCTCGCCGCGGCGGCGGAGGTAGTCGAAGCCGGGGATGCCGAGGATCGCCTGCCTGACGTCCTTGGCCACGTCGAGCAGTTCGTGGATGTCCGGGCCGACTCGGTCGAGGGTGCCGAGGATCGGCATGATGTCCTCGGTCATGTGCTCCGCGAGCTTGGGCAGCTCGTCGACCAGGCGGATGGCTGCTTCTATCTCGTGCACTGACATCTCCGCGGCGAAGCGGAGCATGGGTTTTGTCGCCTCGACGACTTCCTCGGCCGCGGTGGTGACGCGTCGGGCGTGCTCGACCGCGGCTTCGGCTGAGGTGACGACCGCGTCCGTCCTGGCGACCAGTTCGTTCGCTCGGCTCACGGCCTGTTCGGCCGCGGTGAGCAGGCCGAGCACGCGACCGGGGATCGAGATCGCCGTGGTCGCGGTCCGCAGCGCCCAGCCGAACACTGTCCTTGGTCCGGGGATGGAGAGGGTCATGGTGTCAATCCTGTCCCAAAGTCGTGGTCGCCGGGCATGGAAAAACCGGACCCCGGCACGGTGGCCGGGGTCCGGTTTTCGGATCGGGTGGGACCGACCGCTGCTAGTCGCTGCTGTTGAGCATCCAGAGCAAGCGCAGGATCTCCACGTACAGCCAGACCAAGGTGGTCATCAGGCCGAACGCGGCGTACCACGCCCACTTCGACGGCAGGCCCTGGCGGATCATCTGGTCCGCCAGGTCGAAGTCGAGCAGCAGCATGAACGCGGCGATGCCGATCACGACGATGCTGAAGATGATGCCGAGCGGCCCCGCGGACCGGATGCCCATGTTCACGCCGAAGAGGCCGAGCACGAGGTTGAGCAGCATCAGCAGGAGCGCGCCACCGGCGGCGCCGATGATCCACTTGGTCAGCTTCGGGGTCACCTTGACCGCACCGGTCCGGTAGACCACCAGCATCACGCCGAACACCAGCGCGGTGCCCAGCAGCGCCTGCAGGCCGACGCCTGGCGCGAACATCTCGACCACGCCGGTCAACGCGCCGAGCGCGACACCTTCCGCGGCCGAGTACGTCAGGATCAGCGCCGGGTTCGGGGTCTGCTTGAAGATGACGATCAGCGAGACCACCAGGCCGACCAGGAAGCCGATGATCATCGGCGCCCACGGGCTGATCGATCCGCTCAGCACAAGGACGGACGTGATGACGCCGGTCAGCAGGGCGACGCCCAGCGTCGTCGCCGTCTTCATCACGACGTCGTCGACGGTGATCGGGCGGTCCGCCTCGCTCGGCGGCGCCTGGTCAACGCCATATCCGGGGACCCCACCGTGTGAGGAGCCCTGCGGGCTGCCGAAGCCCGCGTAGCCAACGTTGCCGCGGGCCGCGAGGTTGCGGAACGCGGGGTTGCTCGAAGAACGCACCTGATCCTCCATGGGCCTGTTGTGGCCTTCACCGGGTCCAACGGCCGAACGTGCCCGTGTGTTCCCGTCGGGTAAAGCGGATTTTACTCCGATCGATCCAGCCAAATCGATCAGGTCCTTGCGCAGCCTAACGCGTCCCGTTCGGGCAGTGTGTTCCGTTCGTAACCTTCACCTGCTGTTTTCGCCCACCTGTGACGTCACTGAACCGGGCGTCTACCTTGTGGGTGATGGGTGCACGAGGAGCGAGGAACTGGCGGCCGATCACGCTGGGTGTCGCGCTGATCGTGACCTTTGTGATCCTGCTCGTCATCGGGATGCGCAACCCCGACGCGACCGAGCCGGACCCGGTCGCGACAACGACGCCGCAGGAGTGGATGCGCAAGATCACATCCGGCGAGCGGCCACCGCAGTTCGTGTTGTTCTCCTACGACGGCGCGGGTTCGCACGAGCAGTGGCAGCGGCTGCTCGACCTGGCCGGTCGGTCGAACGCGCGGTTCACCGCGTTCCTGTCCGGCGTCTACCTGCTGGCCGACGACCAGCGCAAGCAGTACACCGCGCCCGGCCACCCACAGGGCCAGTCGTCGATCTCGTTCGGGGGATCACTCGACCAGGTCAGGACCAGGATCAACGACCTGAACACGGCGACGCAGCGCGGCATCGAGATCGGCACCCACTACAACGGGCACTACTGCAGCCCGAAGTGGACCACCCAGCAGTGGCAGACCGAGCTGCAGCAGTTCGTCCAGTTCGTCGACCAAGCCGGTGTCCAGGGCCTGAAGCTCGACGCGACGGCCATCCGGGGCAGCCGCCTGCCCTGCCTGGAGGGCAATTTCGACGCGGTGTTCGACGCGATGCGCAGCCGCGGCCTGACCTACGACTCCAGCCAGGTCTCCGACGGCGTGTTGTGGCCGACCAAGGAGAAGGACATCTGGGAGTTCGCCATGCCGATGGTGCGCCTGCCCGCGGTGAACAACAAAAAGGTCACAATGGTGGACTACCAGCTCTGGGAGGCGCTCAACCGCTCGAAGGACGACAAGTCCAAGCGGGACGAGTTCGCACGGGCGACGCTGGAGGTCTACCGCGCCGCGTACGACGCGACGCTGCGCGGCAACCGGGCGCCACTGCCGATCGGCAACCACTTCACCGACTGGGCGGGCGGCGGCTTCGGCGTGGCGGCCGAACAGTTCATGAGCGAGGTCTGCACGAAGCCGGAGACGGTGTGCACCACGTTCTCCGACGTGATCAAGTGGCTGGACCTGCAGGACCCGGCCGTGCTCGACCAGCTGCGCAAACAACCGGCCGCACAGACCTGAGGCAACTTCTGGTGTTCCCCACCTCGTCGATCAGTGCGAGGAGAAGGGAGTCCCAGACATGGGGGCACGTGACAGGGAGTTCGCGGAGTTCGTCGACGCGAACACGGCACGGCTCAGACGCACGGCGTTCCTGCTGTGCGGGGACTGGCATCGCGCGGAGGACCTGGTCCAGGCGGCGTTGCTGAAGGTGTACCGGTCGTGGTCACGGATGTCCGACTCGCCGCTGGCCTACGCGCGGCAGACGCTGATCAACACGACGATCGACGAGTCACGCCGGTTCTGGCACCGGGAGAAACCGACGTACCCGATGCCGGACTTCACGGCGACGGACACCGACCACGACGTCTCCATGGACCTGCGCCGCGCCATGGCCGAGTTGCCGCCCAAGCAGCGCGCGGCCGTGGTGCTGCGGTACTGGGAGGACCTTCCGATCGCGGAAGTGGCCCACATCCTGGGCTGCGCCGAGGGAACCGTGAAAAGCCAGTGCGCCAAGGGTTTGGACAAGCTGCGCGCGCTGGTGTCCGGACACCTGGAAGGACAGAGATGATCGACGACAGGACAGAGGCCAGAGAGATCCTCGGCCTGATGATCGGCGACGAACCGCCCGTCAGCACGACTTCGGCGGCACTGGTCGGCAAGGCCCGCCGCCGTCAGGTGATCGCGCGGTCGGCGGTGTTCGGCGGCGTGGCGATGGGCGTGGTGGGCATGTTGTTCTTCACCGCGTTGGCCAGGCCAGGGCCACAACCGGCCGAGGAGGTCAGCGTCGCGGCCCAGCCGAGCACCAGGTCATCCGGGGGAGTAACCGCGCGGGAAATCAACTGCAAGCAGGATGAGCCCTGCCCGGAGTGGGGCCGTGAGGAGGACGACAGGTCCCGCGCGCTGACCGGCGCGCTCCAGCAGGGTCAGGGCCAGTTCGTCCCCGCGGGCCTCGTCGTGCGGTTCAACAAGATGTCCGCGCGACCCTGGATCGGCGGGCGTGAGGAGCCGTTCCTGTTCCTCCACATGACCGGGGACGAAACGTACAAGGGGGCCTACCTCGGCTCTGCCTACATCGGCAACGACTCGACCGGCTTCGGCCGTGTTGGCGTTCAGGTGAACGACAAGGGCACGGACGGCACGTGCGCCTCGGCCGACCCGGCTGCATGGGAAGTCCGCAATCCCCACGCCCAGAACGAGAAGACGCTTGAGTTCGTCGGCTGCACGGACGAGAACCTTCCCGGCGGCACAGTCGCCGCCGTGGCCAGGTACGAGGGCCGCAACAGCGGCGGGTACACGACCAACGCCGGGTACCGCAAGACCATCGTCTTCGCGAAGAAGCCGGACGGCACCCGGGTCCGTGTCGATGTCGACAACGCGGCACCCGATTCCGCCCAGACCGGGTACACCCACACCAGTACGACTGTCCCGCTCACCGACCAGGACATCTTCAAGATGATCCAGTTGCAGGGCGTGAAGTGGTGATCCCGACCGGGTGAACCGGCGGCCCCGACTTGCTCCGGATAATGAAAACCGATATCAATGTCGGGGTGAAGATCGCTTTCGTCGGAAAGGGAGGCAGCGGCAAGACCACGCTCGCCTCCCTCTTCCTCCGCCACCTCGGCGCCGCCAAGCAGCCGGTCCTGGCTGTGGACGCCGACATCAACCAGCACCTGGCAGGCGCGTTGGGCGCCTCGGAGCCGGAGACGCTCGCGCTGCCGACGCTCGGTGACCACCTGCCGCTGATCAAGGACTACCTGCGCGGCGACAACCCCCGCATCACCTCGACCGCCGAGATGGTCAAGACGACCCCTGCCGGACGCGGCTCACGCCTGCTGGGCGTGGTCGAGGACAACCCGATCTACGCGGCCTGCGTGCGCGAGATCGACGGTGTGCGGCTGGCGGTGACCGGCCCGTTCGGCGAGGACGACCTGGGCGTCGCCTGCTACCACTCCAAGGTCGGCGCGGTCGAGTTGATGCTCAACCACATGGTCGACGGCTCCGGCGAGTACGTCGTGGTCGACATGACCGCGGGCGCGGACTCGTTCGCCTCCGGCCTGTTCACCCGGTTCGACGTGACGTTCCTGGTCTGCGAGCCGACCGTGCGCAGCATCGGCGTGTACCGGCAGTACCTCGGCTACGCCAAGGACTTCGGTGTCCGGGTCGCGGTCGTCGGCAACAAGATCTCCGACGACGAGGACCTGGCCTTCCTGCGCGAGCACGTCGGCGACGACCTGCTGACGTGGGTCACGCGTTCGGGGCACGTGCGTGCGGCCGAGCGCGGCGACGTCCGGCCGATCGACGCGTTCGAGCCGGAGAACCGCGAGGCACTGCGCACCATGCAGTCCCTGGTCGACGAAACCACGCAGGACTGGCGCAAGTACCAGGACCAGGCCGTGCAGTTCCACCTGCGCAACGCCAAGGCGTGGGCCAACGAGCGCACCGGCAGGGACCTCGCCGAGCAGATCGACCCGGAGTTCACTCTTGGGGCGGTCCCGCTGGCGGGCTCGGCCGTCAACGCTGGATGACACCAACCGCAGAAACACGGAGGTATCCATGTCCTTGGACGTGCCAACCGCGTTGCTGGAGAAGGCTGAACGGGGCGATGTCACCGACGCCGAGTTCGTCGACTGCGTCCGTGTGTCCCTGCCCTACGCGTGGGATCTGATCAGCGAGGTGGCCGCGCGGGCCAAGGAGGGCACCGACGAGTTCGCCGACAACCAGACGCCGCCGCCCAGCGAGACCGAGCGTGGCCAGTTGCTGCGCGCGCTGGCGTCCGACGCGATCCGCGGCGGCCTGGAGCGCCACTTCGGCGTGAAGCTCAGCTTCCAGAACTGCCACCGCGTCGCCGCGTTCCTGCCGTCCGCTGTGGACGGTGACCGGTACCGCAAGTTCATCTCGCCGCGTGGCCAGCTGCTCAACCAGAGCCCGGAGCTGCGCGACTGCTGACGCACGCCTCCTATGCGGCTGCCGGTACAGCCGCATAGGGGGCAGAATCACCGGTCATGGCGACCTATCTGGCGACAGGTGCGACCGGGCTGATCGGCAGGCATTTCACCCAACGCCTGCTGGAGACGGCCGACGTCGAGCGGATCTGGCTGGTCGTGCGGGCCTCGTCGCAGGACAGACTGGCCAAACTGGTGCGGTCATGGCCGTCGCCCAACAGGGTGACCGTGCTCGTCGGGGACATCTCCCGGCCCGGGTTGGGGATCTCCGAGCGTGAAGTGACCACGCTGCGCGGGCGGGTGGACAACGTCGTGCACCTCGCCGCGCTCTACGACATGGCGGCCGACGACGAGGACAGCACCGCGGCGAACGTCGAAGGCACACGGCACGTGATCGACCTGGCCGAGGACATCGAGGCCGGGTGCCTGCACCACGTGTCGTCGGTCGCGGTCGCCGGTGACTACGCGGGCGAGTTCACCGAGGACATGTTCGACGTCGGGCAGCGCCTGGTCACGCCGTATCACCGGACGAAGTTCGAGTCCGAACGGCTGGTGCGCGAGCAGGACGCCGTGCCGTGGCGCGTGTACCGGCCCGCGGTCGTGGTCGGGCACTCGCGGACCGGCGAGATGGACAAGGTCGACGGCCCGTACTACTTCTTCCCCGCGCTGTCCCGGCTGGCCGGTCTGCCGAGCGTGCCGGTCGTCGCGCCGGACATCGGCGACACCAACATCGTGCCGGTCGACTACGTCGCCGACGCGTTGGCGCACCTCGTCGCGGCGCCCGGCCTGGACGGGCGGACGTTCCACCTGGTCAATCCGTCGCCGCAGTCGGCGAAGTCCGTGTACAACGCGCTCGCCCGTGCCGCGGGCGCGCCCACTGTCGGTTTCGAGCTCGGCGCCAGGCTGAGCAAGCCCTTGGTCGACTTGGCGAAGCTCAGCGACTACGTGCCCGGCTTGATGCTCGCCAGGGACGCGGTGCTCGACCGACTGGGCATTCCCCCTGCCGTGCTGTCCACGCTGACCTTCCCGTCGACGTTCTCCTCGGCCGCCACCAGCGCCGAGCTGCCCGGATTCGAGGTCCCGGACCTGGACTCGTACGCGGACGCGCTGTGGCGCTACTGGCGCGAGCACCTGGACCCGTTCCGGGCGCGCCGGTCGGGACGACACGGGAAGCTCGACGGCAGGCGGATCGTGATCACCGGCGCGTCGTCGGGCATCGGCCGGGCGACCGCGTTGAAGGTCGCGGCGGCAGGCGGGATTCCGCTGCTGGTGGCCCGGCGCGCGGCGGAGCTGGCCGAGCTGCGCGCCGAGATCGTCGCCGCGGGCGGGCAGGCGTACGCGTACCCGTGTGACCTGACCGACGCCGAGTCGGTGACCAAGACCGTCGCGCTGATGCTCGACCAACAGCCGGGCGTCGACATGCTCGTCAACAATGCCGGGCGGTCGATCCGGCGGTCCATCAGGCTGTCGCACGACCGTTTCCACGACTACGAACGCGCGATGGCAATCAACTACTTCGGGGCTGTCCGGTTGATTCTGGCGCTGCTGCCGCACATGACCGAGCGGCGTTTCGGGCACATCGTGAACGTGTCGTCGATCGGCGTGCAGGGAATCGCGCCGCGATTCTCGGCATATGTGGCGTCCAAGGCGGCGCTCGACTACTTCAGCAGGATCGCCGCGACCGAGACACACGGCGCCGGGATCACGTTCACGACCGTGCATATGCCTCTCGTGCGTACTCCGATGATCCGACCGACGAAGCTCTACGACGCCTTCCCGGCGAAATCACCCGATCAGGCGGCGGACATGGTGATGGACGCGTTGCGTGACCGTCCCAAGCACGTCGGCACCCCGACCGGACTGCTGATCCAGAGCGCGTACGCGCTGGCTCCTGGCCTGGTCGACGCGGTCGCGTACCAGGGATACCGGGTGTTTCCCGACTCGACGGCCGCGGGCGGCGCCGGGCGTGTCAAGTTCGGCAAGGGTGAACGGAAACTGTCGGCAGCGGCGGCCGCACTGGTCAGACTCACCAGAGGGTTCCACTGGTAGATCTGGACACGACAGGTAGCCTCGCCGCATGGCCCCCGCCGACGCCCCTATACCGCTCGGTTTCGACGTGGTCCGCCACGGATACGACCGCGCACAAGTACAGCAGCACATCGCCAATCTGGAGTCCAACCTGCGGCGGCTGACCGCGGACCGCGACAACGCACGCGCACAGGCCGCGGAGCAAAGCAGGCAAACAGACGCGTTGCGCGCGGAACTGACGAAACTGCGCGACCAGGTCACCGGCTCGACCCAGCCGATCAAGACGTCCGCAGAGGTGCACAAGCAGCTGCGCGTCATGCTCGACGTGACCCGCGCGGAAGCACTGGAAATCACCGCACGGGCCCAGGCCGCGGCCGAGCAGACGTTCACGACCGCCCAGCAGGCCACAACGGCGCTGCGCAGCCGTTACGAGTTCCTGCTCGCAGACCTGGAAGCCCAGCAGACGCAACTGCAGACCGAGCACCAGGCGGCGCTGGAGCAGACGCGCACGGACCTGACCCGGATGTCGTCGGAGGCGGAGAACCGCCGGAGCACGTTCGGCGAGCAGGCCGACGCGCAGCACCGCCAGGTCGAGCAGGAGTTCGAGTCGGCGATGGCGGCCAGGCGCGCGGCGCTGGACCAGGAAGTGGCCGACCGGCGGATCACCAGCCAGCGCGAGGCGGAGAAGCTCGTCGCCGACGCGACGGCGGAGGCACACCGCCGGACGACCGAGGCCCAGCAGAAGATCGACCAGCTGACCGGGTTGCGCCAGCGCGTGTCCGAGCGCCTGCGGGAGACCGGTCAGCTGCTGACGCAGAGCTCGAACCTGCTGGAGCCGTTGGACACCGAGGCGGAGATCATCGCGGGCAAGCAGCCTTCGAACTAGTGGTTACGACCGGAAGTTCGTTGGGGGTATTCGGCGGATCCAGGTTTCCGCTGTGCGTGCCGGACGAAGGGGCCGGTACCTCTGTTGTACCGGCGCCTTTGGCCGGTGCGTCCAGCGGGAAGCTGGGCCGTCGAGACCCCCGACAGACTTCCGGTCGTGACCACTAGCGCACTAGGTGTTGGAAGGCAGGTCTGTTCCCGCTCCCCTCCGGCGGACGGTGACCAGGTCGTGGCGTGCCTCCGGCAGTGTCTGTTCGTCGACGCCTTCGACGGTGAAGCCCGCGTCGGCGATCATCTGGCGGTCGTCGGCGCCCGGCTGGCCCTCACTGGTCAGGTAGTCGCCGAGGAAGATCGAGTTGGCCAGGTGCAGGGCCAGCGGCTGCATGCCGCGTAGGTGGATCTCCCGTCCGCCCGCCAGCCGAACCTCCACGTCGGGGAAGAAGAACCGGAACACCGCGAGGATGCGCAGACAGCGGTCCGGGGTCAGCTCCCAGCGTCCGCCCAGTGGTGTGCCGTCGAACGGGATGAGGAAGTTCACCGGGACCGAGTCCGGGTCGAGCTCCCGCAGCGCCATGGCCAGGTCGACGATGTCGTCGTCGGTCTCGCCCATCCCGAAGATGGCGCCGGAGCAGGGCGACAGTCCGGCTGTGCCAGCGCGTTTCAGAGTGTCGACGCGGTCGGCGAAGGTGTGCGTCGTGCAGATGTCCGCGTAACGTTCCTCGCTGGTGTTGAGGTTGTTGTTGTACGCGTGCGCGCCCGCCGCGGCCAGTCGCTCGGCCTGGCCGTCGCTGAGCAGGCCGAGACAGACGCAGACTTCCACGTCCGGGTTGTCGTCCTTGATGGCCGCGATGGTGTTCTCGATCCGGGTGATGTCCCGGTTTCCCGGTCCCCTGCCGCTGGCGACCAGGCAGACGCGCTTCGCGCCCGCCTGGACCGCCGCCTGTGCCGTCTCCGCCGCTTTCCCCGGGTCGATCCACGAGTACTTCAGGATGTCCGACGCCGAGCCCAGCCGCTGTGAGCAGTACGAGCAGTCCTCGGGGCAGAGGCCGCTCTTCATGTTGATGATGGTGTTGAGCTTCACCCGCTTGCCGAAGAACGTCCGGCGCACCTTCGATCCCGCCGCGACGACGTCGAGCAGTTCCGCCGCGCCGGAGAGCACCGCGAGGGCCTCCGGACGCGTCGGGCGCTCGCGCCGCATCGCCTTGGTGACCAGGTCTTCCAGCAGCGTCGTCATGCCACCAGCGTCACCGAACCGTGGGGGCACCGGCAATGCACGAAACCTACAAGATCAACGGCAGTGCGCTTGTCCTATGCGGGTTTGGCGGCTTTCTCGCTCGGCTCGGCCGCTTCGGCACGTGCGCAGGTTTCGAGGATCGTTCGTGCCACGAGTTCGGGTTCGTCGTGCATCGGGACGTGTCCGCATTCGGGCAGCGAGACCTGTCGCGCCGCGGGCAGCAGTTCGGCGGACCTGCGGGCCTGGGACGGCCACAGGATCCGGTCCCGTGTCCCCCACGCGATCGTCACCGGCACAACCGGTTCCGGGCAGGTGAAGAAGTAGTCCTTGCCCGCGCGCGCCACGGCGTCGAAGCCCGGCGCCGCGGCCATCGCGGCCAGGTCGTCGAGCATGACCTGCAGCGGGACGCGGGACGGGTGGCCGAACAGCAGGCTCCCGCTCGCCAGCCGGAACGGCTTCAGCGACATCACGACCTTCTGCGCCTGCGGGGACAGCCGACCGGTGGTGCGAATCGTGCCGAGCACGCGCAGCGCCCACGCCCGGCCGCGGGCGGTTCGCCAGAACCCCGCGGGCGACAGTGCTGTCACGGAACTGGCGTGCCCCGCGGACGCCAGTTCCAGCGCCAGCATGCCGCCCAACGAGTTGCCCGCGATGTGCGGCCGGGTGATGCCCATCGACTTCAGAGCGTCCACTGTAGCCTCAAGGGACGCCTCGACGCTATACGGTTCCGGCAGTGACGGCGACTTTCCGAAGCCGGGCAGGTCGACCGCGATCACGTCGTGCGACTCGGCCAACCGGCCGATCACCGGTTCCCATGCCTGCCACCGATGCCCAATGCCGTGCAGTAGCACAAGTGGGCTACCCGAACCGCGCCGTTCGAACGAGATGGTCACTTGTTCACCCGGATTCGTGCCAGGCGCCGGGAAAGTCCCGGCGCGAACCGTGAGATGAGCAGTCCTACCTTGGCTTCGACGGTCACCGGCACAACGGCCCTGTTGTCCTTGACCGCATCCACGATCGCCGAGGCGACCTTGGACGGCGGGAAGTTACGCCGTCCGTAGGCCTTGGCGGCCCTGCTGCGCAGTGCCTCCTGTTTGGACTCGTCGACGCCGACGAAGGTCGTCGCACGCGTGATCGGCGTGTCCACAATCCCCGGGCAGATCGCCGTGACGCCGATCCCCTTCGACGCGAAGTCCGCTCGCAGCGACTCCGAGAGCGACAACACGGCCGCTTTCGTCGCCGCGTACGCGGGCAGCTCACGAGAAGGCGTGTACGCGGCGGCGGAGGCGATGTTCACGATGTGCCCGCCCACGCCGGACTCGGCCATCTTCGCGCCGAAGACCTGGCAGCCGTACGCCACGCCGAGCAGGTTCACGTCCACGATCTTCCGCAGCTGTTTGGCCGTCATGTCCAGGAAGGACCCGGCCATCGCGATCCCCGCGTTGTTCACGACCACGTCGGGCACGCCATGGTCGGTTTCGACCTTGTCGGCGAGCAGCCGCATCGCCGACTCGTCGGTCACGTCCAACTGGTACGCCGACGCGGCCGAGCCGATCAGGGCGGCCGTTTCCTTGGCCGACGACAGGTCGACGTCCGTGACGATCACCTCGGCGCCCGCCTTGGCGAACGCGATCGCCGTCTCCCTGCCGATGCCACTGCCCGCGCCGGTGATCAGCACAAGGCGGTTCGCGATGGACTCCGGGTCGAGCGCGCGCCGCAGACCCCGGGACACCGGCTTTCCCTCCACATGCGACACGAACTCGTCCACCATTCTCGCGATCACGCCCGGCCTGGCCGACGCGACCCAGTGCCTGCCGATCACCTTGCGACGCCACAGGTTCGGCGCCCAGTCGGCCAGGTCGGAGTACAGCTCCGGCGAGAGGAACCGGTCACCGGTCGGCACGATCAGCTGCACGGGAATCGACGTGCTCCGCCGCTCCGGCGAGCTGACCCGCTGGAAGATGTTGGCCCGGTAGAGCTTCATCCCGTGCAGTGCGTCCTCAACGGACGGAACGCGGTCGAGCCCCTCGACGGCGGCGACCAGCTTGGTCGCGCCGAACCGCCAGACCAGGCCCGGCAGGACCGGCAGGTGGAAGGCCACGATGTACCAGGAGCTCAGTTGCTGCTTGGCGACCTTGAGCAGGTTGCCGGGGGTCGGGCGAGCGAGCCGCCGCCGCACCCAGTGTCCTATGTGGTCGATAGCGGGCCCGGAGATCGTCGTGTACGAGGCGATCCGGGGGCTGTCCTCGGTCACCGCGTGCCATGCCTGGACCGAGCCCCAGTCGTGCGCGACGACGTGCACGGGTTTCGTCGGACTGATGGCGTCGACCACCGCGAACAGGTCCGCTGCCAGCTTGGAGATCTCGTAGTCGGCAACGGCGCGCGGCTTGCTGGACTGACCGGCGCCGCGGACGTCGTAGGTCACGACGTGGAACCGCTCGGCGAGCAGGGCCGCGACACCGTCCCACATCACGTGGTTGTCCGGGTAGCCGTGCACCAGCAGCACGGTCGGCCGGGCAGGGTCACCCTGCTCGTACACCGCCAGGGACACGTCACCAGATTGGACCGTCCGCATGTGCGCTCCCGTCGTCGCTGACACCGCTCGAAAACGTTACAACGGCCATTGACACCCTTGCAATGGCCAAACATTGTTTCCGCAGGTCAAATAGGGTTACTGCGAGTAGATTTCCTGCCCGGAAGAGTAGTTCCGCAGCAGCGGGAGGATGCTGGACCGTGTGCGCCTGTCCAGCCCGTTCGACGCCGAGGAGGCGCCGGACATCGTCCGGACGGTGTTCGACGACGTCGAGGTACACACCTGGGACGCGCCGCTGGTCACGCTGCCGACCCCGGAGTCCATCAAGGACTCCCGGCGCACCAGGCTGTCAGGCGCGGAGCAAGCCGAACGGGCCGCACGCGAGCTGGCCGCCCCGCCGGCCGTGACCAAGCGCGGCGCTAGTGGTTGCTCGCCTGCCCGCTTGACCTGAGCAGGGCTTCGAGCCGGTCGCCGACCATGTCCGGGATGACGCGCTCGGTCGAGCGGGCCACGGCGGCGGTCAGCGCGGAGATCACCACGGGCGGCAGGCGGCGCAGGACGTCGGCGTAGAACGGCACCTCGTCGCCGCTGGGCAGCCAGTCCTCGCCCTTGGGATCAAGCACGTACCGCCGCACCAGGCCGACCATCAGCGCGGCGACGTGGTCGACCTCCCGCTGCAGCACCCCGGCCAGCTCGATCACCTCGTCCAGCGGGACACCGAGCTTCACCAGCTCGTACCCGGCCTCCAGCAGCTGTGGGCTCGGCACGACCAGCCCGGCGCCCTGACGGCGCAGCAGGCCGAGTTGCAGCGCCTTGCGCGTGTTGCCGGGTGTGAGCTGGGTGCCGAACATCCGGCGCAGTTCGCGGACCGTGATCGGCGCGGGCAGCTCCGACGACCACGGCACGCCCATGGCCTCCTCCAGGCCGAGCACGTCGGCGAGGCTGCGGCCGGACTCCCACGCCGCCAGCATCTCGGCGATCTGCGCGAACGCGTAGCCGCGGCCGAGCATGTTGGTCACCAGCCGCAGCCGGGACAGGTGCGCGTCGGTGTAGATCGCGGTCCTGCCCCTGCGGATGGGCGACGGCAGCAGGCCGCGATCCTGGTAGACCCGGATGTTGCGCACGGTCGTGCCACTCACCCTGGCCAGGTCGTCGATCCGATAGTCGGCCACCCTGGCATGCTAAGTCTTATGCGGATGGTGATCGCGACAGTGGCCACCGTGGCGGGTGCCGCCGCGGTCGGGTACAGCACGTTCCTGCCCTGGTACCGGGACCGGCAGGGCAGGCAGATTCCGCTGAGCGAACTGTGGAACGGCGTCACGCCGACCACCACCGACATGATCAACTCGCTGTTCGTGCCGCTGGCGCTGGCGATCGTGCTGTGCGTGACCGGCATGGTCATCGGGCGGCGGTGGCTGTTGGGGCTCGGCGCGTTCCTCGCGGTTGTCGTGTTCGCGGTGTTCCTCGGCCAGCAGATGCAGGTGGAGGCGCTGGCTTCCCAGTTCAAGCAGGGTTTCTGGAACACCGCCGGTGGCTGCGTGCTCCTGCTGGTCGGCGCGATCACCCGTCCGTCGCGGCAGAAAACCCCGTAGCGCAGGCTGAACTCCGGTGACGGTGTGCCACTGGAGTTCAGCCATGATCACTCGTCCGGCCCAGTGGTTTCTTGGTATTTCGGCCAACCTCACACCCCTGCCAGGTGTCGTGTAGATGCTGGGAATTTTCCAACACGACAGAGGGGTATCCCACTGTGCGCGGAACCATCTACACGGCTGCGTTGGCCGTGCTCATCAGCGGGCTCGCCGGACCACCGGCGGCCGCTGACCCTGCGAGAACCTCCTCGGCGAAGCCAGAGCCCGCGAAGACGGTCACGCTGATCACCGGTGACAAGGTGACTGTGACCAGACGCGGCGACACATGGGACGCCACCATCCTGCCCGCGAAACGGATCGGTGCGTTGCCCGGTTTCGTCAAGGCGGTCAGCGCCGACGAAGTCACCGTCATCCCCGCCGAAGCGGTCCCACTCGTCGCGTCAGGCAAGCTCGACAAGGCACTGTTCGACGTCACCGGCCTGATCAAGCTCGGCTACGACGACGCGAGCACCCAGGAAATCCCGCTGCTCGTGGAGTCCTCCACGAGCAGACAGAGCATCGCCGCGCTCGGCAAGGTCACCCGCGACCTGCCCGCGGCCAAGATGACAGCCGTCTCGACGCCCAAGCAGCGGGCAGCGGACGTGTTCCAGGCAGCCAAGTCCCACAAGATCTGGCTCAACGGCAGATTGTTCCCCACGCTGGACCAGAGCGTCCCGCAAGTCGGGGCACCCGCTGCGTGGCAGGCCGGGCAGACCGGTGCGGGCGCCACGATCGCCGTGCTGGACACCGGGTATGACAAGGGCCATCCCGACCTGACTGGGATCGTCAAGGGCGAGAAGGACTTCACCCCAGAGGGCATCCAGGACATCGTCGGCCACGGCACGCACGTCGCGGCCACCGCGGCGGGCCGAGGTGTCGCGTCGGGCGGCAAGTACACGGGCGTGGCCAAGGGCTCGAATCTGCTGATCGGCAAGGTCTGCGAGGTCTACGGCTGTACCTTCGACGCGATCCTCGACGGCATGCAGTGGGCCGCCGACAGCGGCGCCAAGGTCGTCAACATGAGCCTCGGCGGTCAGCCCGGCGACGGCACCGACCCGATCGAGACCGCCGTGAACCGCATCTCGGCCGAGAAAGGCACCCTGTTCGTCATCGCCGCAGGCAACGACGGCCCACGTCACAAGGTTTCCACCCCCGCAGCCGCCGACGCGGCACTGGCCGTTGGCAGCGTGAACAAGAAGGACGTGGGCAGCCCGTTCAGCAGCCCTGGCCCACGGATCAACGACTTCGCCGTGAAGCCTGACATCGCGGCACCCGGCGAGGACATCATCGCCGCACGCGCCAAGGGAACGCTCGAGAACGCCGCTGTCGACGAGTTCCACGCCAAGATCAGCGGTACCTCCATGGCCACACCGCACGTCGCCGGAGCAGCGGCCATTGTTGCCGCACAACACCCCGACTGGACCGGCCAACAGATCAAGACCGCGTTGATGGCCAGCGCACACCCCGGCGCGGACGCCACCATCTACCAGCAGGGCGCAGGACGGCTCGACGTCGGCCGTGCGGTCACCCAGACCGTCACGTCCACCACCGGAAGCCTGAGCATGGGCTTCATCAAATGGCCACACAGCACGGACAAGGTGACCAAACCGGTCACGTACAAGAACTCTGCCACCGCCCCGGTCACGCTCACCCTTGACCTCCAGAACGCGGGCGTGTTCAGCACCGACGTCAACCAGATCACCGTTCCGGCGCAGGGCGAAGCGACCGTGAACGTCACGTACGACCCGGCCGCGGGCGGCACCGCCGAGTACAGCGGCAGGCTCACCGCCCGCAGCGGCGACATCGTGGTGCAGACCGCGATCGGCGCCACCAAGGAGCCGGAAAGCTACTCGCTCACGGCGAAGCTGATCGGCCGCGACGGCGTCGAGCAACAGCCGGACAGTCGTAGCACCGTGCTCTGGAAACGCCTCGACGGCACCGATTACGGCGTCGTGCGCAGCAACCAGCCGGTGCGTCTGCCAGTCGGCAAGTACGCCTTGTTCGGATTCGTTCAGACGCCGATCGCGGGGCAGTCCAACCCGTCACTGACAACGGTCGCCGAGCCGGAGTTCGACGTACGCAAGGACACGGCGGTGACGCTGGACGCACGCCCTGGCATCAAGGTCGACGCCAAGGTGGAGGAGAAGGACGCACGCATGGCCACCGGTATCACCTCGACTGTGGTGACCGGCGGCCCTTACGGCCTGGATGTCGGCTACACGGGTGGCCTCGGCGACGAGTCCTACGCCGTGCCGACGAAGGGCAACCACAGCCACTTCAGGTACTACAACCGGATGCAGTGGGAGCGGCCGCCGGTCCAACTGGCCGCGACCAGGCCGGAGTCGTTCGAGATTCCGGTCGACTGGGCGCCGCGCTCGCCGATTACCCAGGACAGCAAGGAATACAGCGCTGTCGACGCCGGGCACGCCACACCTGAGGAGATCGCGGCCCACGACCTCAAGGGCAAACTCGCGGTGTTCACACTCGGCCCGGGTGAGGAGGACCAGTACGACGGCAGGGTGCAGGCGCTCGGCGCCGCCGGGGCGGCCGCCATCCTGTTCTACTTCTCCGACTCGGGCTCGATCGGCGTCGACGAGAAACCGCCGGTTCCGGTGGCGTACACCCAGCACGGAACAGGCAAGCGCCTCGCCGACCTGGCCAAGAACGGCGACGCCACTGCGAAACTGACCGGGCAGCCCGCGAGCCCGTACCGCTACGAGCTGGCTTTCCCGCATCACGGCGGGATTCCCGGCAACCTCTCCTACCAGCCACGCCACAAGGACCTGGCCACGGTCGACACGAAGTACCACAGCCTGATCGACGGCGGCATCGGCTACGTCGACTACCTCACCAAGTCGGGCGACCTGGACATGAGCAGTTACATCTGGTCCACGGTCGTTCCATTGCCGTTGCAGCGGACCGTGTACTACTCGCCGGTCACGTGGCAGAACTCGTTCCGTTCCGCGCCTGGCCCGGACGGTGGCAACGAGCACGGCTACATCACCGGTGAGCGAACCTATCGCGCCGGTGAGCGCCTGACGGCCGAGTTCGGCAAGTCGGTGGTCGGGCCGGGCATATCGGTGTCCGACGCGCTGTACACCGGTCTGCCGCACCTGGCGTACCGCGAAGGCGACGCGGTCCGTGCGACGCTTCCGTTGCTGTCCGACGCGGCACGGCACTCCGGTTTCCCCAGCCCGGAGGAGTACAGCTTCGCCGACAAGGGCGACACCGTCCTGTACGCCAACGGCAAGGAGATCGGCCGCAGTGGCCTGCCTGGCGACGGGAAGTTCACCGTTCCCGCCGCAGCTGCGGACTACCGGCTCACGTCCGACGTGACCAGGGCGAGCCCGCTCTGGCCGATATCCACAAAGGTCAGTGCGGAATGGACGTTCCGGTCCGGCCACACCGACAAGGCAACGCCGCTGCCGTTGCTGACCGTCGGCTTCGACCCGAAACTGGACATCACCAACCACGCACGGGCCAACGGGGTGCTCGCGATCCCCGTGCGGGTTGACCGACAGCCGGGTGCGGCGGGCGGCGCGACGTCGTTGCGTACGGTGGAAACCTCAACGGACGACGGCACGACATGGCGCGGCGCACCGGTCGTCTCGGTCAACGGGCAGTGGTGGGCGCTTGTGCACAACCCGGCGAGCGGGTTCGTGTCGTTGCGTGCCAGCGCTTCCGACAAGGACGGTAACTCGGTCAACCAGACCGTCATCCGGGCGTACCGCGTCAAATAACGTGATTCGAGTTCGGTGAGCGAAGAACTTCCCTCGAGGGGTGACGCTTCATGATCAACCCGGTACGGTGGGTGACGGGTCGATAGCTGGGGGCGGCTGACTCTCGAGGGGAGTTCTTTTCATGCGCGTGCTTGTCCACGCGGCGGTCCTTGCCGTGCTCATCAGCGGTGTGGTCGTCGCTCCAGCGACTGCGGAACAACGGAAAACACCTTCGGTCCACGAGAGATCCACCACGGTCACCCTCATCACCGGTGACCGCGTGACCATCGCCAGACAGGGGCGAGGCTGGGACGTCCGTGTCGAACCGGCGGCGAGATTCGGTGTGCGGGAAGGCTTCCTGCAGCACGCGGGGCCGGACGGGGTCACGGTCGTTCCCGTGTCGGCCGCGCCGCTCGTTCGTTCGGGGCAGCTCGACCGCGCGTTGTTCGACGTGACCAGGCTGGTCGAACTCGGCTACGACGACGCGCACACACCGGACATCCCGTTGCTTGTGGAGTCCCGCTCCGACCAGGCACGGCGCAGTGTCGCCGCGCTCGGCACGGTCACGCGGAACCTGTCTGCGGCCGGGATGACCGCGGTCGCCACGCCGAAACGCGACGCGGCCAAGGCATTCGAGATCGCGAAGAACCACAAGGTCTGGCTGAACGGCAAAGCGTTCCCCACGCTGGACCAGAGCGTGCCCCAAGTGGGCGCGCCCACCGCGTGGCAGCAGGGCCACACAGGCGTTGGCGCCACGATCGCCGTGCTCGACACCGGCTACGACAAGGGCCATCCCGATCTAGCCGGAATCGTCAAGGGCGAGAAGGACTTCGTCAACGAAGGCATCCAGGACATCGTCGGCCACGGCACCCACGTCGCCTCGACCGCAGCGGGCCGCGGCACAGCCTCCAACGGCAGGTACACCGGCGTCGCCAAGGGCGCGAACCTCTTGGTCGGCAAGGTCTGCGCACGGTTCGGCTGCCCGTTCGACGCGATCCTGGACGGCATGCAGTGGGCCGCCGACAACGGAGCCAAAGTCGTCAACATGAGCCTCGGCGGTGGCCAGGGCGACGGCACGGACCCGATCGAGACGGCAGTGAACCGTATCTCGGCGGAGAAGGGCACGCTGTTCGTGATCGCTGCGGGCAACTCGCCGTTCCAGAAGGTCTCCTCCCCTGCTGCGGCTGATGCCGCGCTGGCCGTGGGCAGCGTGAACAAGAAGGACGTGCTCAGCCCGTTCTCCTCGCCAGGCCCCAGGTACAAGGACTACGCGGTCAAACCGGACATCGCCGCGCCCGGCGAGGACATCGTGGCCGCACGTGCCGAGGGAACGCTCGGCGACGTCGCTGTCAACGAGTTCTACGCCAAGATCAGCGGCACCTCGATGGCCACGCCGCACGTCGCCGGAGCAGCCGCGATCGTTGCCGCACAACACCCCGACTGGACCGGCCAGCAGATCAAGACCGCGTTGATGGGCAGTGCGCATCCGATCGCCAACGCCACCATCTACCAGCAGGGAACGGGACGGCTGGACGTAGGCCGCGCGGTCAGCCAGAGCATCACCGCGAACACCGGCAGCCTCAGTCTCGGGTACATCAAGTGGCCGGAGCCGGGCACCGTGCTCAGCAAGCCGGTGACGTACAAGAACTCCGGCACAGCACCGGTCACGCTCGCGTTGTCGTCCAGCGATCCCGCGTTCAGGCTCAGCGCCACCGAGGTGACAGTGCCAGCGGGTGGTGAGGCGACCGTGACGGTCTCGTTCGACGGAGCGCAGGCCAAGCCCGCGTCGTACGGCGGCCTGGTGCTGGCCAAGAGTGGGCCGACCGAGGTCCGCACCGCCGTCGGGGCGACCAAGGAGCCGGAGAGCTACGACCTGACGGTACGCACGATCGACCGCGACGGCGCCGTGAACGGCGGCGGCATCGGGCAGCTGCAGAACCTCGACAAGCCGGAAGTCTCGTTCTTCCCGGTGTTCCCCGGCGACACGGTCCGCGTGCCCGCCGGGCGCTACGCCATGATCTCGCTCGTGATCACCCCGGCCGTCCCGCAGGCGTCGGCGACCTGGGTGACCAATCCCGAGTTCCAGGTCAAGGCCGACGGCACGGTGGAACTGGACGCCCGGCCCGGTGTGCCGGTCAGCACGACGGTCGACCGCGCGGACGCCAGGGCGACCGGCAACCTCTCCGGCCTGTTGTTCAAGGTGGGCGACACCACCAGCGGCGGGATCTCGGGCGGCAACCTCTATGCCGTGCCGACCAGCGGCAAGCACGATCATTTGATGTACTTCGACGGCGCGGCCTTCGAGCAGCCGCTGATCCGGCTGGCGGTCATCCAGCCCGAACAGTTCGAGCCGGTGGTCGACTGGGTGCCGGGTGCGCCGAAGATCACCGACAGCCGTGACCTGTCCGCTGTGGACGTTGTCAGGGCCAGGCCGGAGGATCTGGCGCAGCGCGACGTCCGCGGCAAGCTCGCGGTGTTCACCATCGGGGCGGGTGAGGAGGAGCAGTTCGTCCCACGGCTCAAGGCGCTGCACAGTGCGGGCGCCGCGGCCGCGTTCTTCTACTTCACCGACAGCGCCGGGGCAGCGCTGACCGAGCCGCCCCCGCTGCCGACGCTGTACCCGTTGGACGACCAGGGACCGCGGCTGGCGAAGCTGGGCACGGCGAGCGTGCGGGTGACGGGGATCGTGACGAGCCCGTACCACTACGAGCTCAACTACCCCAGCCATGGCTCGATCCCGGCCACCCTGACGCACCAGGCCCGCACCAAGGACCTGGCCGAGGTCCGTGCCACCTACCGCGCGGTCGGACCGGCGGCGGACGTGTTCGCGGACCCGATCGCGGACGGGTTCGTGATGTCGGGCGTGGGCGGCCCGCAAATCCCGTTGCCGACCAGCCGGACCGAGTACTACACGCCGGACACGGTCGCGTGGCGGCAGACGTCGTACGTGGCGCGGCAGTACGACAACGTCGGCGATCCGAAGGTCTACAAGCGTGGTCCTGCGGGCACGACGGACACCTACAAGGCCGTGCTCGGTCCTGGCGGTGCCACGCTGGGCCGCGCGGAGAACACGCTGACCGCGACGCTGCCGTTGTTCACCGATGTCGGACAGCATGTCGGGCTGCCTGCCCGTGCCGACAAGGGTGACACGGTGTTGTACGCCGACGGCAAGGAGATCGGGCGCAGCGGCGTGCCCGGCTTCGGACAGTTCACCGTGGGCGGCCCGGCCCAGTACCGGCTCACCACGGAGGCGACACGGGACAATCCGTCCTGGCAACTGTCCACAAAGGTCTCCGCAGAGTGGCGGGTTCCGCTCGGTGCAGACCGGCGCGCTGCCATCGATCGCGCTCGACCCGAAGGTGGACAACAACAACGCGGCCAAAGGCGGGACGTACGCGGCCATTCCGGTGCGCCCCGGCAAGGGCGGTGTGGTCGACAAGGTCGAGGTGTCCACTGACGACGGCACGACCTGGCGCTCGGCGCCGCTGGTACAGGCGCACGGCCAATGGTGGGCCGTCGTGTGGAATCCGGCCGACGGGTTCGTGTCGCTGCGGGCCCAGGCGTCCTATCCGGACGGCAACGCCGTCTCCCAGACGGTGATCCGCGCGTATCGGGTGAAGTGACCATCCCGGTAGGACCGGCCCATCCCTCTATGGGCTGGTCCTACCGTGGGTTGACGCGGACTGACAGAGGGTGGGCCTACTGTCTTGAGGTATGTCGATTGACAACACAGCCGAGGACACCGCGCTCGGCACGGTCGACGGCGGGCTGAGCTCCGCCGAGGTGGCCGAGCGGGTCGCCGCGGGCAAGACCAACGATGTGCCCGCGCGGGCCAGCCGCACTGTCGGCCAGATCGTCCGCGCCAACGTGTTCACCCGGATCAACGCGATCTACGGTGTGCTCTTCGCGATCATCATGTCGACCGGGTACTTCCTCGACGGCATGTTCGGCCTGTTGATCATCTTCAACAGCGGGATCGGCATGATCCAGGAACTGCGTGCGAAACGCACACTGGAGAAGCTGGCCATCGTCGGCCAGGCACGGCCGACCGTCCGGCGGGACGGCGCCGCAGTCGAGATCCCGCCGCACGAGATCGTCCTCGACGACGTGATCGAACTCGGCCCCGGCGACAAGATCGTGGTGGACGGCGCCGTGCTGGCCGCGGACGCGCTGGAGATCGACGAGTCGCTGCTCACCGGCGAGTCGGACCCGGTCGTGAAACACCTCGGTGACCAGGTGATGTCCGGCAGTTTCGTGGTCGCGGGCGGCGGCGCCTACCGGGCGACCAAGGTCGGCAAGGACGCGTACGCGGCCAAGCTGGCCGAGGAGGCCAGCAAGTTCACGCTGGTCAAGTCGGAGCTGCGGTCCGGGATCGACAAGATCCTGAAGTTCATCACCTTCCTGCTGATCCCTGCGGGCGCGCTGACCATCTACAACCAGCTGTTCAACGTCAACGAGTCGCTCGCCGACGCCCTGCGCGGGATGGTCGCCGCGCTCGTGCCGATGGTGCCGGAGGGGCTCATCCTGATGACGAGCATCGCGTTCGCCGTCGGTGTGATCCGCCTGGGCCAGCGCCAGTGCCTCGTGCAGGAACTGCCCGCGATCGAAGGCCTGGCCCGCGTGGACGTCGTGTGCGCGGACAAGACGGGCACGCTGACCGAGAACGGCATGCGGCTCTCGGAGGTCCGCAACACGAACGGGGACGACTCGGTGGCGCTCGCGCTGGCCGCACTGGCACGGACCGAGGCGCGCCCGAACGCCAGCCTGCAGGCGATCGCGGAGGCCTACCCGGACGATCCAGGCTGGCACGCCACCGCCGTCGCGCCGTTCTCCTCCGCCCGCAAGTGGAGCGGCGCCAGCTTCACCGACCACGGCCATTGGGTGCTGGGCGCGCCGGACGTGCTGCTGCCGTCGGGCGACGCGACCCGCGCCGAGGCTGAACTGGTCGGCTCGCAGGGATTGCGTGTCCTCCTGCTCGGCAGGACGGACATCGCCGTCGACTCCGCGGCCGCACCGGGGACTGTGCAGGCCGCCGCGCTGGTGGTGCTGGAGCAGAAGGTCCGGCCGGACGCCAAGGGCACCTTGGACTACTTCGCCTCGCAGAACGTCACCGTGAAGGTGATCTCCGGCGACAACGCCCTGTCAGTCGGCGCGGTCGCCGCGTCGCTCGACCTGCCCAACTCCGCGGACCCGATGGACGCCCGCACCCTGCCTGACGGCAAGGAGGAGCTGGCCGACGTCCTGGAGGAACGCGCGGTCTTCGGCCGCGTCACCCCGGCGCAGAAACGTGCCATGGTCGGCGCGTTGCAGTCCCGCAATCACACAGTCGCCATGACCGGTGACGGCGTGAACGACGTCCTGGCGCTCAAGGACGCCGACATCGGCGTGGCGATGGGCTCCGGCAGCCCGGCGACCCGCGCGGTCGCCCAGATCGTCCTGCTGGACAACAAGTTCGCCACCCTGCCGCACGTCGTCGGCGAGGGCAGGCGGGTGATCGGCAACATCGAGCGCGTCTCGAACCTGTTCCTGACCAAGACGGTCTACTCGGTGATCCTCGCCCTCATGGTCGGGATCGCGCAGGTCAACTACCCGTTCCTGCCCCGGCACGTCACGGTGATCGCCTGGTTCACCATCGGCATCCCGGCGTTCGTGCTGTCGCTGGCCCCCAACAACGAGCGGGCCCGCACCGGGTTCGTCCGCCGGGTGATGCGGATGGCGATCCCCTCGGGGGCGATCATCGCGACCGCGACCTTCGTCGCGTACATGATGGTCCACACCAAGGCCACCAGTGAGCAGTCGGGCACGACCGCGCTGATCACCTTGATGATCGTGGCGCTGTGGGTGCTGGGGATCGTGGCGCGGCCCTACAAGTGGTGGAAGATCGGCCTGATCACGCTGATGACGGCGGCGTCGCTGCTGCTGTTCGTGCTGCCGTTCACCCAGAAGTTCTTCCTGCTGGACCCGGGCAACAGCGAGTACACCACCCTCGCGATCGTGATCGCGGCGATCGGTGTGGTCCTGGTCGAGCTGGTCTGGTGGATCCAGCGGCGGCTGACAACCCCGGCCGAGGAGGCCGAGCCCATCCCCGCCGAGAGCTGACGCACGCAACCAATGTGGCCTTCGTTGCAGCCCACCCACAAGGGCGCTAGGCGGCGCGACGGTGGTGGCTGGCGGGGCGTAGCCAGGGACGGCTGGGCCCCGCGCGGCGGTCATCGGCCGGTGTGGCCGGTGCCTGCGTCGACGACTCGTCCTCGCTGTCCCCCGCTGTGGGTGTGGAGTCTCCGCCGCGCTTGTGCTCACGCTGGACGAGGTACAGCAGCGCAACCCCTGCCACCAGCGGAATGTGTGACAGCAGCCGTGAAGCGGGGACGCCGACGGTGGCCAGGTCGATCACGGAGAACACGACCAGTGCCGCCACGAACACGCCGACGGCGGGCAGCAGGCCGCTGGCCCGCCTGGTCTGCCACGCGGCCGCGAGCATCGCCAGTCCCAGCGCGAGGTTCCAGGCCGCGCCCTCGCTGATCAGGTGAGGTGTCAACGCCACACCGTGCGTCGCGTGCGCGTCCGACGTCCCGAACAGCTGGCCCACTGCCAGCAGCAGCTGGACCAGGCCGATGCCCGCCAGCGCCAGGCGCGCCATCGGGCGGCGGCGCGGTTGTGCCTCGGTGAGCACCGCCGCGACAAGGTCGGGCGTCGCCACGAACTCGCGCACCCGCACACGGCGGTTGAGCGCTGCCGCCGCGTTGTACCAGTCCTCGCAGGACGCGCACGTCTCCAGGTGCGCGTCCACCTCGGCTACCGGTACCGGCTCTTGCTCGCCGTCCAGCCGGGCGGACAGGGCCTCCTTGCACGTCCCACAGTCCATGTCTACCTAGTCGCTTGTAGTACCCGAGTAGTTCCCGTCAGCCCTTGCGCTCGAACAGCGCGAGCAACTCGAGACGGCCGAACATCCGCGCGGTGTCCACCGCCGACGGTGTGCCCGCGAACGGGTCCGCCCCGCCGTCCAGCAGAGCCTTGACGACCTCGTCCTCGGCCTTGAACACCGCACCGGCGAGCGGAGTCTGGCCCTTGTCGTTCGCCCTGTTGGCGTCCGCGCCGAGGTCGACCAGTCTGGCCACCGTCGGCGCGTGGCCGTGGTAGGCCGCCAGCATGATCAGGGTGTCGCCGGCCTCGTTGTGCAGGTTCACCGGCACGCCCTGGTCGATCGCGGCCGCCAGGTCCTCGGCCGCGCCCGTGCGGGCGGCGGTGAAGGCCTGTTGGGCCAGGTGGATCACCTGTGGGCTCAGCTCTTGGTCTGCCACGCCTCACAGGGTCGCACAGCCCGCCCGCCCGGACCCGTCCGTCCGATGATCGGACGCCTCAATCTCCGCATAACGTTTTGGAAATGTTTTGTACCAGACGAATACGACCAGTCGCCGTTTGACCGCCGTAAGTGATATCAATACGGAGCGTTTTCATTCGATTGCCCGGCGTGAATGGGAGACGGTCCGGACATGAGAACGGGTAGCCCACGTCCATAGCGATTCATGGACATGAACTACCCGGTCAACGTGCCCCCGACCGGATTCGAACCGGCACTCCAACCCTTTTAAGGGGCTTGCCTCTGCCTGTTGGGCTACGGGGGCGCGAGAAGCCTAAGCGTTCCGGCGCTCCCTTTGGAGCCACTTTGCTCGAACTCATCCGGCTGGCCTATCGAATTGGTCCGGTCAGCTCTTAGCCGCGCGGGTGAATTCAGTCTTCGGATCCTGGATCTGTCCCATGGAGATCACCTCACGCCGGAAGACGAATGCGCCGAGCCAGTCGAACATGATCCGGACCTTCCGGTTGAAGGTGGGCATCCGGGACAGGTGGTACGCCCGGTGCAGCGCCCATGCGAGGAAGCCCTTCAGCCGGATCACCCCGAGCACGTCCGTAACACCTTTATACAGCCCCAGGGAGGCCACTGAGCCCTGGTACTTGTGGACGTACGGCTTCTGCTTGTTGCCGCGCAGCGCGGCCAGCACGTTGGGCACCAGCCGCTTGGCCTGGCGGACCGCGTGCTGCGCCGACGGGCTGCACGTGGCCGTCGGGTCCTCGGCGGTGCGCGACAGGTCCGGCACGGCGGCGTTGTCACCGGCCGCCCACGCGTCCGAGAGGCCCTCGATCTGCAGTTCGGCCGTGCACCGGACGCGGCCGCGCTGATCCAGCGGCAGGTCGGTGTTGGCGAGCATCGGGTTGGCCTTCACGCCCGCGGTCCAGATGATCGTATCGGCGTCGAACTCGGTGCCGTCGTCGAGCACGACGTGCCCGCCCTCCAGCGTCTTGGCCCGCGTGTCGAGGTAGACCTCGATCCCACGCTTCTCGAGCACCTTGACGGTGTAGACGCCCATCTTGGCGCTCACCTCGGGCATGATCCGGTTGGACGCCTCGACAAGCACCCAGCGCATGTCCTTCGCGCTGAGCCCCTCGTAGTAGCGGATGGCGTAGCGGGCCATGTCCTCCAGCTCGGCCAGCGCCTCGACACCGGCATACCCGCCGCCGATGACCACGAAGGTCAGCATCTTGCGGCGCAGCTCGGGGTCGCTGGTGGTGGCGGCCTGGTCCAGCCGGGACAGCACGTGGTTGCGGAGGTAGATCGCCTCGCCGACCGTCTTGAACCCGATGCCCCGCTCCTCGAGACCGGGGATCGGCAGCAGCCGCGACACCGACCCGAGCGCACTGATCAACAGGTCGTATTCGACCTGGTCGGTGTGCCCGTCGAGGGACACGACAGTCGCCGTCTTCGTCGCGTGGTCGATCTTGGTCACGCGCCCGGTGAGCACGTGGCAGCGGCGCAGCACATTGCGCAGCGGCACGACGACGTGCCGCGGCTCGATGGATCCGGCTGCCGCCTCCGGGAGGAACGGCTGGTACGTCATGTGCGGCTGTGGGTCGACCACTGTCACCGACGCTTCGAACGACCGCAGTTTCTTCTGCAGGCCCAACGCGGTGTACAGCCCGACATAGCCACCGCCGACGATGAGGATCCGCTTCGGCTGCTTCTTGCCCTTGGCCATGGCTCTATGGTCGCACCATCCACGCGACCCCGCGCGTCACCCCTGGTCAGGTGTGACGCTGGTCGCGAAGCCCTTCTTGCGTTCACTGTGGACGCTTCATGATCAACCGGGTGGCGAGCACCGCGAGTGCCGCGCCACCAAGGAGTGCGAGCACCTCCAATGCCGCCGGGGTAACGGTTTCCGGCACCAGTGCGGCGACACCGGCCAGCCCGGCGACGACCAGCTGAACCAGCACGAATCGGACAGCGGCCGGGCGCAGCGCCGACAGGTGCACGCGGGCAGTGCCTGGGATCACAGCGGCGAGCGCGCATCCGATGTGGACCAGGTGGACGAGCGGGATCAGCGCCAGAACACCGACGCTGAAGGCGTTTTCGCTGACCACGACGGCCGCGACGGCCGTCGCGACGATCAGGAACGCGGGCGCGGGCGTGCCGGGGGCCGTGACGGACAACACTCCCAGCAAGGCGACGACGCACAGCGGGAACACCCCGACTCCTTGTGCCGCCTGCAGGACCAGGATCAGCGCGACGGCACACAGCACCACCCCGCGCAAGGTCCACGCGGGCACTCCGGCCGTGAGATTCATCGCCGCCCCCTTGCCAGCCGACGCAGTGTGGCCGACGCCTCATCGCCCCACCGCAGCACCGGGATCCCGTGTTCCCGCAACGTTTCCACCCGCACCGCGTGCTCGGCGCGCAGCAGCTTCAGCACCGCGTCGCCCCACGGGTCGCGCTCGGCGGGCACGAGCGGATCCGGCATCAGATCCATTGCCAGCACTCGGATTCCGCGCCGGGCCACGGTCGCGGTGAGCTCCACCATCGCGTCGTCGACGAACGGGGAGAGCACCATCACCAGCGACCCGGCGGGCGCCTGACGCGGGCGCAGCACCGGCTTCTGCGCCCATCCCGCTGAGCGGGAGCAGATCACCAGCTGGTGGCGCAGCCGCAACAGCTGCCGCTGTCCCGATCCCGGTGCGAGGCTCAGCTGCGGGCGCCCCAGGTCCACCAGTCCGACGCGATCCCCTTGCCGCAGGTAGCTCGCGGCCAGCGAGGCGGCCGCCCGCACGGCGGTGTCGAGCGAACCACCCGGCCGGATCCCGTTGCCGGTCATGACAGTCGCCCAGTCCGCCAGTTCCGCGACGACGTCCACACGGGTGTCGATTGCGAGCACGAGCGAGGCGTCGGCGTCGGCGTGCCGTTCGCGGACGTGCAGCATGCTCGGCGACAGCACACCGCCCGCGGCCGCCGACGCGCGCAGCGACACCCGCCAGTCGACGCGTCGCAGCCGGTCACCAGGCTGGAAAGCCCTGATGTCGCGCAATTCGGTGCTGTCGCCGGGCCGTGGCGAGCGGTGCACGCCGACCAGTCCGGCCGATCGGGGCGGCAACGGCCCCGCGGGCAGCGGCAGCACTGGCGGCAAGATCGTCCTGCGCCCCTCGGTGCCGACGATCGGGCCGAACACACGCAGCGCGTCCGGCCCGGCGAACAGCCGGTCAAGGCGCAGGTCCACGCCTTCGCCCCAGCCACCGTGCCCCAGGGTGGTCCGGACCTCCCGGACGCCTCCGGGCAGCAGGTGAACGGACCCGGCACCGCGTGTCCTGCCGTGTGGGGCCCGCAGCGCGGTCAGTTCGACGCCGGGCCCCGCGTCGATCTCGAAGACCGCCTCGGCCAGTTGTGCCTGTTCCAGGGCGCGGGGCAGCCGGGGCTGGTCGACGACCGGTTCGCCGGGCGCCGGGCCTGCCATCGCCAGCAGCGCGCTGATCAGCAGCGGGGCACCAAACAAAACCAGCGTGAGCTCGTGCACCAGGACACCGGCGACGATCAGCCCGACGCCGACGACGACCGCGCGGTACATCGCGTCGGTGTTGCGCCAGCTGCCGGTGTCCCGCTGGGAGCGGACCCAGCGCAGGACGCGGTTGCTCATCGGGTGCTCGCCGGTCCTGGCACTGTGCCGAGCAGTTCGGTGACGACCTGGACGGCCGTCGCGCCCGTGCTCCACGTCTCCGCGCGGAGCGTCATCCGGTGCGCCAGCGCGGCCACCGCGCAGTCCTTGACGTCCTCGGGAAGCACGAACTCGCGGCCGTCGAGGACCGCGAGGCTTCGGGAGACCAGCAGCAACGCCTGCGACCCCCGTGGGGACGCACCGATCTCGACCGAGGGGTGCCGCCGGGTGGCGGCGGCGAGGTCGACGCAGTAGCGCAGCACGCCCGGATCGACGTCGACGAGTTCGACACCCGCCTGCAGCGCACGCAGCCGTCGCGCGTCGACGACCGGCGCGACCTCGGTCTCCTCCTTGCGCCGGGCCAGTCTGCGGCGCAGCACCTCGGCTTCCTCGTCGGCGGGCGGGTAGCCGACGTCCAGGCGCAGCAGGAACCGGTCGAGCTGCGCCTCCGGCAACGGGTACGTGCCTTCGTACTCGACGGGGTTCGCGGTCGCCAGTACGTGGAACGGGCGCTCCAACTGGTGTGTGTGGCCCTCGACGGTGACCTGGCGCTCCTGCATGGCTTCCAGCAACGCGGACTGGGTTTTCGGTGGCGTGCGGTTGATCTCGTCTGCCAGCAGCAGGCCGGTGAACACCGGGCCGGCCCGGAAGCTGAACTCCCGCTCGGTCGGGTCGTAGAGGTACGAACCGGTCACGTCGGCGGGCAGCAGGTCCGGAGTGCACTGCAGCCGACGGAAATCCAGGCCGAGTGCCTGCGCGAGAGTACGGGCCAGCAGTGTTTTTCCCAGCCCTGGCATGTCTTCCAGCAGAACGTGGCCACCTGCCAGCACGGCGGCGAGCGCCAGCCGCGCGGTCCGCGCGCCGCCGACGACCACAGTGCCGACGGTGTCGAGGACCGCTCGGCACTCGGCCGCGATCGCGGTCACACCCAGTCCTTCGTGGACGTCTGATGTGGTCACTTCGCCTCCAGTCGGCCGAGCAGCTCGCTCAGCCGTCGCGGGGACGGCAACCGCGCGTCCCGGTCGGTGATCAGTGCGTACAGCTCGTCGCCGAGTTCCACCCGGGCTCGGTCGTCTTCCAGGTTGATTCCCCTGTGCCGCAACGTGTCCGCCGCCAGCTTGCGCAGCCTCGGCTGGACCCGGTTGCGGAACCGGTCCGGATCCCTCGCGGCTTCCGCGAAACGTGTCGACAACGCGCTCGCCTGATGCGTTGTCAGCGTTTCCTCCGGCGCGGGCAACGCCGTCCACATCGGCGCGGCCATGCCGACGACCATCGTGGCCATCGCCGTGACCGTGGCGATCGGGATCGCCACGACAACCGCCCAGAACAACGGCATCATCATCAGCCAACTCGCGAGCACGGTCGTGAGCACCCCGGCGGCGGCCGCGACGAGGATGGCGGTCAACGGCCTCATGCGAGCTGTTCCAGTGCCCGCCGGGCCTGTCTCGCGTCGTCGTCGGTGACGCTGCCCGGTTGCCCGAACCTGGCACGGTGGTACAGCTTGCGCAGTGTCGACAACGCCTGCTCGTCGGCGTTCTGCCCGGCGAGCACGGCGGCGGTGAACTCGGTGGGCGTCTGGTGTGGTTGGCGTTCAAGGCCTGTCTCGGCCGCGGACCGTTCCAGGTGGATCCAGGCCGCGACGACCGCGTCCGACGGCGGCCCGCCTGTCTTGCGGTCCATTTCGAGCAACGCGCGCTGTCCGGCCCGCACGAGCCACGGTTCGCCGCCGTCCACCACGTCGTCGGCGACGACGGTCTGGACCCGCATTCGCTTGCGTCGCCGGTGAAACCGGATCCCGCCCAGCATGAACACCAAGATGGCCAGCCCGAACAGCGCTGCGACGAACACGAGGACGACGATGGCGCCAGCACTGTAGGTGACGAACGGGTCGCCCCCGCCCGGCGGCCCGATCAGCGGGCCGTCCCCGATGGGCACTGTGGGACCAGTCCCCGGCCGCACGATGCCAGTTGGTATCCCTGAACTTCCCTTGGATGCCACCACGGCCAGCAGCAGGAAGGCCGCGACCGCGAGTGCCACCGGCAATCGGACTTTCATCCGGTGAGCATCCCAAAAACTCCGACCGAATGGGGCCGGTTTCACGCCCGCAGATCAGCGATCGCGGCCCACACCTTGGCGGGCTCGTCGGCGTGCAGGTCCACGCGTCCGGCGAGGAAGTCCAGACCAGCGGACCGGTCCCACTCCCCGACAGGGACAGCGCTGCGGCCGAGGTGTTCGGTGTACCGGTCCGCCCACAGTTCGATCCGCCAGCCAGGCCACGCCGGGGGAAGCCATTCGGCCATTCCCCGCAACGGGTCGAAGGCCCACAGCCCGAGGTGCCGGTCCGCCAGGTCGATGTGCACACCGCTGCGGGGAAACGGACACGTCTCGATCCGCGCCTCCTGGGGCAGCAGGCCCACCATCTCCGGGCCGTAGCGCAGGACGTCGAACAGGTCGAGCGAGAACCCGTAGGCCTCGTGCCCGCCGTCCTCCCGCCGGAGGGTCACGAGCTGGTCGACGTCGTCGTCCTCGGCCGCCAGAACCGCGTCGACCAGTCCGGAGTCCCGAACCATCGCCCGCTCCAGCCCGACGTACGCGACGAGGTCCGCCACCCCGTCGAACGCCCACTGCACGTGCCAGCCTCGCCACGTCCGCGCGAGCACCGTGAGCAACGCGGCCCGGTGGGCGTAGTCGTTGAGCTGGCAGGTGAAGAACAGCACCACACGGCGTGTGACGTCCACGAGCACGGCGCCCTCACAGATGCCGTCGTCGTACCAGACATCCGTGGTCTCCTGCGCCCGGATGCAGCGGATCGCCGCCGCCGGGCCGGACACGAGATCGACGTCCAGGATCCGCGAACGCCAGGTCGAGCGGTACAGCTGCCAACCGTCCCGCTCGACCAGCACGTAGTTGGTGTGATCCGCCATCGCCAAAGAATCGCAGGTTTTCGACGTTGGAGGAAAATGAGTTACCACACAGCCTTGGCCTTGCTGAGAACGTCCTCCAGCATCGCCGGGGTGAGCTTGCCGGTGAACGTGTTCTGTTGGCTGACGTGGTAGCAGCCGATCAGCGTGAGATCAGGGCCGTCGTCCGCGGCGGGCAGCGTGACCGTGACGCCGTGGCCGAACTTGGGACGCGGAGTCGGCACCGTCCAGTTGGCCAACGCGGGCAGCAGCGCCTGCCAGCCGAACGCGCCGAGCACCACGACACAGCGCAGGGTCGGCCGGAGCAGTGCGAACTCACGAACCAGCCACGGGCGGCACATGTCCCGCTCGGCCGGGGTCGGCTTGTTCTCCGGCGGGGCGCATTTCACCGGCGCGGTGATGCGAACTCCGCGCAGTTCCAAGCCGTCTCCGATGTGGTGCGACGTCGCCTGGCTCGCCAGACCCACGGCGTGCAGTGCCGCGTAAAGGAAATCGCCCGAGCGGTCGCCGGTGAACATCCGCCCGGTCCTGTTCGCGCCGTGTGCCGCCGGGGCCAGGCCGACGATCGCGATCCGGGCGTCCGCCGGGCCGAAGCCGGGGACCGCTCTGCCCCAGTAGGTCTGGTCGCGGAAGGCCGCGCGTTTCTCCCTGGCCACCTGTTCACGCCAACTCACCAGCCGGGGGCAGGCACGACAGTCGGCAACCGCCTGGTCCAGTTCGACAAGGGACACAGTCATGATTCTTCACCACATAAGGTTTGGACATGGCAGACACCGAGGAGCAGCCCAAACCGGCCGACCCGACCGACGATCTCGTCACGACCAGTCACGTGCTCGGTGACCTGGCGTACACCGCGACCGCGGGCCGAGTGGTCCTGCGCCGCGAGGTCGTCACCGACGGCAAGGCCGACGGCCACCTGGCCAAGGCCGAGGTCTTCATGACCAGCTACACCGTCGACGGCGCCGACCCGGCCACGCGGCCGGTGACGTTCGCGTTCAACGGCGGCCCGGGATCGTCCAGTGTCTGGCTGCACCTCGGCGTCTTCGGCCCGCGCCGAGTGCTCTCCGGCGACGCCGGGGACCTGGCCACACCGCCGTACCAGCTCGTCGACAACACCGAGACGCTGCTCAGGCACAGCGATCTCGTCTTCATCGACCCGGTGTCGACCGGCTACTCGCGGGCGGCGAAAGGCGAGAAGCCCGGCGAGTTCCACGGGTTCGGCGCGGACCTGGAGTCGGTCGGCGAGATCATCCGGCTGTGGACGTCGCGCAACCAGCGGTGGCTGTCGCCGAAGTTCCTCGCCGGTGAGTCCTATGGCACGCTCCGCGCGGCGGGCCTCGCGGACCACCTACAGACACGGCATGGCATGTACCTCAACGGAATCATGCTCATCTCGTCGATACTCGACTTCGGCACGGTCGAGTTCAGCGAGGGCAACGACCTGCCGTACGTGCTGTTCCTGCCGACCTACGCGGCGATCGCGCACTACCACGGCCTGCACGGGGACCGCTCGCTCGAAGACGTTCTCGCCGAGGCGGAGGAGTTCGCGTCCCGCGACTACCCGTGGGCGCTGGCGCAGGGTTCGCGGCTGGGTGACCGGCAGTCCATCGTGGACAAGATCGCCAGTCTGACCGGCCTCTCCGCCGACTATGTCGACCGGGTGAACCTGCGGATCGAGCACGTCCGCTTCTTCACCGAGGTGCTGCGGGACAAGCGCAGGGTGACCGGGCGGCTGGACGCGCGTTTCGTGGGCTGGGACAGCGACTACGGTCGCGAGTTGTTCAGCGAGGACCCGTCCTATTCGGCCATCCTCGGCCCGTACACCGCCGCGCTGAACCACTACATCCGCGCGGAGCTGGAATACGCCAACGACCTGCCGTACGAGATCCTCACCGGCAACGTGCACCCGTGGTCCTACAAGGAGTTCGAGAACGCCTCGGTCACCGTGGCGAACAAGCTCGCCGCGGCCATCCGCGCCAACAACAACCTCAAGGTGCATGTGGCGTCCGGCTACCACGACGGCGCGACGCCGTACTACGCCGCCGAGCACGTGCTGGCGCACCTGGCCATCCCGGAGGAACTGCGGGGCAACATCGAGACGAAGTACTACCCCGCCGGGCACATGATGTACGTCCACGAGCCCAGCAGGCTGCGGCAGTCCGAGGACCTGGCCGCGTTCGTGCGAAACGCCTCGAACCTCTGACGTGAACCACTAGATTCCCCGCATGGGATTAGCGATCTCGGTGGGACCCGAAGACTACGACGAGGAATTCGACGATCTCAGTGCCGGGCTGAAGGAACTGGGCATCGAGTGGAGTGCGCCGCCCGTCCGGGAGCACCTGACTGGACGGGCGACCCACACGTCGTTCGGGTATTCCACAGTGCATTTCCTGCGCCGGGCGTACGCGTTGACGAAGGCGGGCCGACCGGTCACACCGGTGTTCACCATCCCGGACATGGAGCAGGACAGCCATGTCGTGGCCGACGAGGCGGAGATGTTCGAGTCGCACCTGTTGTGCCACTCGGACGCTGACGGCTACTACGTCCCGGTGGACTTCGAGACGCCCGAGGTGGTCGACGAGCAGTTCGTCGGCTCAAGCCAGCGCTTGCTCGCCGAGCTGCGGTTCTGCGCCGAGCCGCTGGGCATCCGGCTGGCCGAGGACGGCACGCTGTCCGACGCCGAGGCAGACCGGATCAACGCGCTGGACACGCCCTACCAGTCCGAGTGGCAGGCCTGGATCGCCCTGCACGAGGCCTGTCTGCTCAGCATCACATCCGGCCACGCCATAATCTTCAACTAGCCGCAACCAAGGCGGCCTTCGGTGCGTGGGCCGCAACCAAGGTGGCCTTTGGTGCACGAGGCGCAGCACCTGCTGCACCTGCAGCACGTGCAACCAAGGTGGCCTTTGGTGCGTCAGGTGCCACCAAGGTGGCCTTCGTTGCATCCCGCTCGACGCGAAAGGCCGGGCCCCGCGTGGGGCCCGGCCTTTGCTGTCGCTGTGCTACTTGGCGAACTTCGCTCCGTCGACGAGTGCCTGGTAGGCGTCGATCTGGCCGTGGCCGTAGAAGCCGTTGAAGTTCAGGTCGCCCTCACACGTCGCCGTCCAGTCAGCCGGACGGTCCAAGTGGGTGTAGTCGACCGTGCGCGGGGTCGGGCACGGTGTCGGCGTCGCCGTGTTCTCCAGCACGCTACGGACCTTGTCCGGGGCGAGGCTGGCGTCGCCGCCCCTGACCTTGCCGAACTGGCTGACGATCAGCGCGGCGACACCGGCCGCGTGCGGGGCCGCCATCGACGTGCCCTGCAGCGGTCGGTAGTACGCACCCGCCCGGTCGAGCTTGACCACGCCGACCCGGACACCATCGGGGGTGACGTTGCCCGCCGCGTCCACGAGTCCCTCGGTGACCAGCACGTTCTGCGGGTACGTCGAGAGGATCATGTTGTCGAGGCTGTTGTACCAGGGCGTACCGAAGTAGTCGCGGCGGAAGCCACCCGGCGCGGACACCGAGATCTGCTCGAGGCCGTACGACGAGAAGTCGGACTTCGCGCCGGACGGGCCGTAGGACGACACGTTGATGACGTTCGGGTCTTCCGACGGCATCGACTGGCAGGTCGCGTTGTCGATGGTGCGGTTGTGCGCCGTGCCCGCCGGGAAGTCCGGGCTGGACGTGTCCGGCTTCGGCTTACCCGCGTCCGTGGCGTTGTTGCCGTACGCCGAGATCAGCGTGACGCCCTTGTTGTGGGCGTAACGCAGGGCGCGGGTGACAGCCGCCTTGACGGTCCGCTGCTGCACACGCTGCTCCGGCGTGTCAGCCGGGTTGTTGTCGCAGTTGTACAGCCACGGGTCGACGTAGAACGACATGTTGACCACGTCGAGGCCGACGTCACCGGCGTAGGTCAGCGCGTTGACCACGGGCTGCAGGAAGAAGAAGCCGGAGTCCTGGCCGCCTCGAATGTTCACAATGGACACACCAGGTGCCACACCGGACAGGCCGAAGCCGTTGGCCGCCGCGGCGACTGTGCCCGCCACGTGCGTGCCGTGGCCGCCGTTGTCCACATCGGATGGATCGATGCAGCCGCGGAACTCACACGGCCCGTCGACTTCCTGGCCGAGCTCGTCGAACGGGATGTCCTTGGTGAAGTTGCGCGACAGGGCGCGGTCGAAGTTCGGCGCGATGTCGGGGTGCTTGCCGTCCACGCCCGTGTCGAGGATGCCGACCTTGACCCGCTTGTCCCCGATCGTCTTGTCCCGCGCCAGGTCCGCGCGAATGGACTTCAGGCCCCACAGCTGCTCGTCCAGCGGGTCGAGCCCGACCGGGGTCCTGGCCTGGTTCTGCGCCTTGTTGCCGTTGCCGCGGTCCTTCTCGACCGCTTCGGTCTTGCGCTTCGTCGCGGCACGGTCCGGCGCCTGGCCGATCGACTGCACCTTGGCCGCCGACAGCACGGCGTTGCTCTGCGAGAGGCGCTCACGGAAACCGTTCACCGGTGCCTTGGCGGTCAGCAGGCCGACAGCGTCGTTGCGTTCGACGACCGTGCCGCCCGCGGCCTTCACGGCCTGCTCGACGGCCGTCACCGAGGCACCGTCCTTCGCCAGGACGTTGAACTCGACCGGCGCACCGGACAGCTCCGGCTGCGCCGACACGGTCGGCGCGGCCACGAGCGTCACCAGCAACGGCAGAGCCGAGATGGCGATGACTGTCTTTCTCATAGGAAGTCTGCTCCACTCACCAGTGCCTGGAAGGCATCGACCTGACCGGCACCGTAGAAACTGTTGAACTCCGGACCACCCAAGCAGGTCGCGGTCCACGACGCGTCCCGGCCCTCCTTGAGGTAGTCGACGGTCCGCGGGGTCGGGCACGGTGTCTTCGTCGCGGTGCCCTGCAGCACACGCTCGACCCGGTCGGGGTTCAGCGTGACGCCACCGCGGGCGTCGTAGTTGCCGAACTGGCTGACGACCAGCGCGGCGACACCGGCGGCGTGCGGCGAGGCCATCGAGGTGCCCTGCAGCCACTGGTAGTACGCGGCCGTGCCGTCCGGCTTGACCTGCTTCTGGATCTTCAGGTTCGCACCGGCCTGGGTGATGTTGCCCGCCGCGTCGATGTGGCCGTTGGCCAGCGCCACATTGCGCGGGTAGGTCGACAGGACGGCGTTCTCCCGCGCGAAGTGCCACGGGGTGCCGAAGTAGTCACGGATGTAGCCACCGGGCGCCGACACGGAGATCTGCTCGGTGCCCCAGTTGGAGTAGTCGGCCTTCGCACCGGACGGGCCGTACGAGCCGACACCCACGGTGTGTGGGCCCTCGATCGGCAGCGACAGGCAGGAGGCGTTGTCGATGGTGCGGTTGTGTGCCGTGCCCGCCGGGTAGTTCGGGCTGCTGGCGTCCGGGATCGGGTTGGCCATGTCGGTGTGCTGGTTGCCCAGCGACACGACCTGGGTCACGCCCTTGCGGTACGCGTAGTCCAGCGCGCGGGAGATCGCGGCCTTGATGGTCCGCTGCTGCGCCTGCTGCTCCGGGGTGTCGGCAGCGTTGTTGTCGCAGTTGTAGAGCCACGGGTCGACGAAGAACGACATGTTGACCACGTCGAGCCCGGCGTCGCCGGAGTAGGTGATCGCGTTGACGACCGGCTGGAGGAAGAACGAGCCCGAGTCCTGCGCGCCGCGGATGTTGACGATCGAGACGCCCGGCGCGACACCGGACAGGCCGAAGCCGTCCGCGGCCGCCGCGACGGTGCCCGCGACGTGCGTGCCGTGGCCGTGGTCGTCCCAGTCCGACGGGTCGACGCAGCCGCGGAACTCACACGGACCGTCCACGACCTGGCCGAGCTCGTCGACCGGGATGTCCTTGGCGAAGTTGCGCGACAACGCGCGGTCGAAGTTGGGCGCGATGTCGGGGTGCTTGCCGTCCACGCCCGTGTCGAGGATGCCGACCTTGACGCGCCTGTCCCCGATCGTCTTGTCCCGCGCCAGGTCCGCGCGGATCGAGGTCAGGCCCCACAGGTTGCCGTCGAGGGGGTCCATGCCGACCGACTGCGTGTCGCCGAGCGACCGCGGCTGCGCCTGGTCCTTGGTCTCCTTGGCTTTCGCCGCTTTCTGCAACGCCGGGCTCAGCGAGGGTGCGAGGCCCGCGGCTTCCTTCTCCACGTCGTCCGGCTTCGGCGCGGTCGCGGCCTTCGGCGCGTGGCCGACGGCGCGACTCCTCGCCGCCGCCGTCACGCCCTGTGCCCTGCTGACACGCTCGGTGAAGCCTTGTTCCGGTGCGGTGACCGTGATCAGTCCGACGGCGGCGTTGCTCGACACGACCTGGCCCCCGGCCGCCCGCGCGGCGGCCGTGATCGTCTCGACGCCCACGCCCGGTGCGGCGAGAACGTTGTAGTCGACGCTCTTTCCTTGCAACCGCGGTAACGCCGATGCTGTCGGCGCCGTCACGGCGGTCAGTGCGGCGAACAACGGCAATGCCGCCACCGCCAACACGGTTTTGCGTCTCACGAATTCTCCCTTTCTGCCCCTACTACGACATGCGCCTCAGCGAAATGACAGGCGCTCGGGTGCCCCGCCACCCGGGTGATGAGTTCCGGCTCCTCCTCTGCGCAGACATCCTGCGCCTTCCAACACCGCGTACGGAACCGACAACCGGAGGGTGGATCAACCGGACTCGGCACGTCACCGGCCAACCGGATCACCTCCCGTCGGCCACGCAGCCCAGGATCCGGCACCGGAACGGCGGAAAGCAGTGCCTGCGTGTACGGATGTGACGGCTGGCCGTAAATTTCGGCCTCCGTACCGATTTCGACAACTTTGCCCAGGTACATCACGGCGACCCGGTCGGAAAGGTGCCTGACCACAGACAGGTCGTGTGCGATGAACACATAGGACAGACCGAGGTCGCGCTGCAGCTCGCCGAGCAGGTTCAGCACCTGCGCCTGGATCGAGACGTCCAATGCGGACACCGGCTCGTCGCAGACGACCACTCGCGGCCGCAGCGCGAGCGCGCGGGCGATGCCGATCCGCTGCCGCTGGCCGCCGGAGAACTGGTGCGGATAGCGGTTGATGTGTTCGGGATTCAGCCCCACGACGTCGAGCAGCTCGCGGACCTTGCCCTCACGTGAGCCCTTCGGCGCGACCTCTGGGTGAATCTCGAACGGTTCGCCGATGATGTCGCCGACCGTCATCCTCGGGTTGAGCGAGGTGTACGGGTCCTGCAGGACGATCTGGATGTCGCGGCGCAGCCGCCGCAGCCCGGCGCCCCGCAGCGCGAACATGTCCGCGCCGTCGAACAACGCCGTCCCACTCGTCGGCGGTTCGAGCCGCATCAGCACCTGGGCCAGTGTGGACTTGCCGCAGCCGGACTCGCCGACGATGCCGAGCGTCTCCCCCTTGCGCAGCTCGAAGGAAACCCCGTCGACCGCTTTGACGTGCCCGATCGTGCGCTTGAACAGCACCCCGACCCGGACAGGGAAGTGCTTGACCAGGTCACGAACCTCGAGAATCACCTCGCTCACGAGCCCTCCTCCCAGCTGGAGCCTCGTGAGTGTTTTGGCCGGTTAGAACCGGCCGAAACACTCACGAGCATTTCTTGGGCGAAGTGGCAGGCGGAGTAGCGGTTTCCTGGCAGTTGGTGGAAGTCGGGGACGTCCTTCGAGCAGCGGTCGGCCGCGCGGGGGCAGCGCGGGTGGAACGGGCAGCCTGGCGGGATGTGGGTGAGGCTCGGCGGCAGGCCCTTGATCGCCCTGAGCACCTGGCCCTTCTCCTCCAGCCGGGGCAGCGACTGCAGCAGGGCCTCGGTGTACGGATGTGCCGGTGTGCGGAACAACGCGTACACGTCCGCCTGTTCGACGATCCGGCCCGCGTACATCACCGCGATCCGGTCGGCGACCTCGGCGACCACCCCGAGGTCGTGGGTGATCAGGATCAGGCCCATCTCGCGTTCGCGCTGGATGTCCCGCAGCAGGTCCATGATCTGCGCCTGCACGGTCACGTCCAGCGCGGTCGTCGGCTCGTCGGCGATCAGCAGCTCCGGGTCGAGCGCCAGCGCCATCGCGATCATCGCCCGCTGCCGCATCCCGCCGGAGAACTCGTGCGGGTAGCTGCGCAGCCGCTGTCTCGCGTGCGGGATCTTCACCAGGTCCAGCAGGTCGACCGTGCCCTTGCGCGCCTCCGCCCTGGTCAGCCCGCGCCGGATCCGCAGCTGCTCGGCGATCTGGAAGCCGACCGTGAAGACCGGGTTCAACGCGGACAGCGCGTCCTGGAAGATCATCGCGATGCCCGCACCGCGGACCTCCATCCGGCGCACCGGCCGTGCCGAGAGCAGGTCCTCGCCGTGGAACCGCACCTGGCCGCCGAGCACCACCGCGGGCGGTGTGTCCAGGATGCCCATCACGGTCTGTGCGGTCACGCTCTTGCCCGAGCCGGACTCACCAAGCACAGCAAGGGTTTCCCCGGCGTTGACGTGGTACGAGACGCCGTTGAGCACCTTGGCCACGCCGTCGTTCGTGCGGAACTCCACCCGCAGGTCGTCGACTTCGAGCAGTGGCACCGGCGTGGGACCAGGTTCGGCGACGAACTCGCCCTTCTCCCCGTCGTACACTGTGGACACGCGAAACTCCTACCGTGACTTGGGGTCGAGTGCGTCGCGGACCGCGTCGCCGAGCATGACGAAGGCCAGCACGGTGATCGTCACCAGACCGGCGGGGAACAGCAGTTCGTGCGGCGAGGTCTGCACGTAGTCCTTGCCGTCGTTGATCATCACGCCCCACGACACCACCGGCGGCCGCACACCGATGCCCAGGTACGCCAGTGTCGCCTCGACGGCGATGAACGCGCCGAGTGCGATCGTGGCGTACACCAGGACAGGGGCGATCGTGTTGGGCAGCATGTGCCGGAAGATGATCCGCCGGGTGCTCGCGCCCAGCGCCCGCGCCGCCTTGACGTAGTCCAGCTGTTTGGCCACGATCGTCGCGGACCGCATGATCCGCATGGACACCGGCCACGACAGGACGCTGATCGACACGATCACCTGGACGAGGATCGCCGTCCCGCTCGGCTCCGAGCCGGGCGGGTTGAACGTGGTCAGGATGACGATCGCGCCGAGCACGAACGGCAGCCCGGCGAAGACGTCGCCGAACCGGGAGACGAACGCGTCGACGAACCGGCCGTGGAACCCGGCGATGATGCCCATCAACGAACCGATCAGGACAGTCAGCAGCGTGGCGAAGATCCCGACGAGCAGCGTCGCCCGTGCGCCGTGCACGGCCCGCGCCCAGATGTCGTAGCCCTGGAAGGAATACCCGAACCAGGCTGACGCGGACGGCGGACGGCTGGCGAAGTCCAGGTTGTTGAAGTCCGCGGGCCGTGAGGTGAACAGGCCGGGGAACGCGGCCATCAGCACCACCACGAGGATGATCACCGCGGAGATGTGGAACATCGGCTTGCGGCGCAACTGGATCCACGCGTCGCCCCACAGGCTGCGTGGTTTCCGTTGCTGCTGGCCGGTTTCGGCCGCCGCCAGGTCGGCGACCCCGTCACTGGCGAAACTCTCCAGCGCCGGGCCACCGCCGACGGAACCTGGGTCAGTCATAGCGGATCCTCGGGTCAAGGACGGCGTAAAGCAGGTCGACGATCAGGCTCATCAGCAGGTACACCAGCACCAGCAGGGTCACGATGGTGGTCACCATGACGCCTTCCTTCTCCGCGATGTTGCGGAAGATCAGCCCGCCGATGCCGTTGATGTTGAACACGCCCTCGGTCACGATCGCGCCGCCCATCAGCGAGCCGAGGTCCGTGCCGAGGAACGTGACCACCGGGATCGCCGAGTTGCGCAGCAGGTGCACGAACACCACGCGCCGGGTGGGCTGTCCTTTCGCGATCGCGGTGCGGACGTAGTCGGCCCGTCTGTTCTCGGCGATGCTGGTGCGGGTCAGCCTGGTCACGTAGGCCATCGAGATGGCACCGAGGACGAAGCCCGGCACGATCAGCTCACCCCACGTGGCCTCGGGCGACACCGTCGGGTCGATGATCCCCCACTCGACGCCGAGCAGGATCTGCAGCACCGAACCGGTGACGAACGTCGGCAGCGAGATCAGGAACAGCGTGGAGATCAGCACGAGGTTGTCGAGGTAGCCGCGGCCGCGGATACCGGTCAGCACACCGGCGACCACGCCGATGACGATCTGGATCAGCAACGCGACGATCGCCAGCCGGATGGTGATCGGCGCCGAGTTGAGCAGCTGCTCCGAAATGGACACACCGCTGAACGTCTCGCCGAGGTTGCCGGACACGACCTTGCCCAGATACGTGACGTACTGGACGACCAGCGGATCATCCAGCCCGTAGCGCTCGGTCATCAGCGACACGAACGTCTCGGGGCACTGCCGTTCGCCGCACTTGCCCGCGAACGGATCACCGGGAACGGCCCAGACGAGCGTGTAGACGATGAAGGTCGTGCCGACGAAGACCGGGACGAACTGCAGCAGCCGCCGCAGCAGATAGCGACCCATCACATGCTCCTATGAACAGACCACCGGGCCAGGTCCCCTGACAGGGCAACGGGACCTGGCCCGGCTTGTGGGGATCGATCGATCAGCCCTTGGCCTTGACGACGACCGAGGAGTACTCCAGCCGCCGCTTGAAGTTCAGCGTCGCGGTCTCCAGGTTGTTCGACTTCGCGCCGACACCGCGCTCCATCCAGACCGGGATGGTCGGGAAGTACGTCGGAAGCAGGTGGTGGGCCTGCTGGTAGAGCTTGATCGCGTCGGCTCGCTGCGCCGTCGCGTCCGCTGCCGCCAGCAGCGAGTCGAGCTGCGGGTTGGACGTCTTCGAGTCGTTGGACGATCCGCCGGTGCGGTGCAGCGGGTTCAGAAAGTTCTCGATCTCCGCGTAGTCCGCGCCCCAGTCCGACCGGCCGAGACCGGTCAGCTTCTGGCCGTCGATGATGTTGCGGAACTCACCGAAGTTGGTCGCGCCGACGAAGGTGCACTCGACGCCGATCGCGTTCTTGATGCTGTTGCACGCGGCCTCGAGCGGCTCCTTGCGGCCGCCGTCCGCATTGGACTGGATGGTGATCTTGCCGCTGTGACCCGACTTCGCGTAGTACTCCTTGGCCTTGACCGGATCGTACCTGCAGAACTCGCCGCAGACGTCCTTCTCGTAGCCCTCGATGTTGTCGTTCACCCAGCCGTCGGCGGGCACGTAGGTCTCGGCGAGGACCGTCTTGGTGATCTGCTCCCTGTTGATCGCCAGCGAGATCGCCCTGCGCAGGTCGAGACTCCGGTACTCGGGCAGGTAGTCGGGGACGCTCAACGTGGAGATCGACAGCAGCTTGGCCGTCAGCAACCGGTCACCGAGCTCGCTCTTGTACTTCCCACCGGCCTTGGCCGACGGCGGCAG
Organism: Kibdelosporangium sp. MJ126-NF4; assembly: GCF_000826545.1. The sequence goes on from NZ_CDME01000011.1 coordinate 495,430, forward strand.
TGCCTCCATGAAGTCCAGCTGCCCGGACAGCAGGTCCTTGTACGCGGCCTCCTGCTGCGAGTAGATCTTGACGGTCAGGTTCTTGAACCTGACCTTCTTCTGCTCCAACGGGAAGTCGTCGTAGCGGGTCAGTTTGATGTCGACGTTCGGCGTGAACGACACGAACTTCAGCGGGCCGTTGCCGATCGGCGCCTTGGCGAAGGCCTCGGGGTCGGCGAAGAACTTGTCCGGCAGCGGCGCGAACGGGGTGTAGCCGATCACCGTGGTGAAGACCGAGAACGGTGCCTTCAGCGTGATCTCGAACTCGTGGTCGCCGATGACCTTGAGGCCCTTCATGGTCTTCGACGCGGGCGCTGCGGGCTTCTGCGGGCCGGAGGGGCCGTCGGGGTCCTTGGTGTACACCTCGTCGAAGCCGTCGATCTGCTTGAACCAGGTGGCGCTCAGCTGGGCGTTCGGGCCGTACGCGCCCCAGTTCCACGCGTCGACGAAGTTGTTGGCCTTGACCTCGGTGCCGTCGTGGAACTTCCAGCCCTTGCGGAGCTTGACGTTGTACACCTTGGAGTCGGTCGACGTGATCGACTCGGCGACCTGGTTGAAGGGCTTGCCGTCCGCGGGCCCGTACCCGACCAGCTGCGAGTACACGCCCTCCTGCATCTTGGCGGACCCGGCGTCGGTCGCGTTGGCCGGCAACATGTTCCCCGGCGGATTGGTGCCGTAGATCGTGATCGTGGCGTCGGCGGTCGCGTTGTTCGCAGGTGCGCCGCCACCACCGCCACAACCCGTGAGAACCAAGACCAGTGCCAACGGCGCAGCCGTCAGCGCACCCGCCCTTGTGCCCATGAAGTCCTCCGTCCGAAGTGTGAGAGGACGTTAACTTGGGCGTTGAGTGGCTTTCAGGACACAAGCAGTCACAAAAGAGTGACGATGTGAGTCAGGTCACTCTCTTGGCTCAGTACGAAAGTTGTGAACGGCATCACAGCTGGGCGAGTGCTATACCGTCCAGGATGTCGTGCTCACTGACGGTGAGCTCGTGCACGCCGGTCAGCCGCTCGGCCAGCACCTGGAAGATCAGGCTCCCGCCGCCGATCACGTCGACCCGGCCGGGGTGGATCACCGGGTTCGCGGCGCGCTGCTCGTGGTTCAGGCCGAGCAGCTCCTCGCTCGTCCTGACCAGTTTTTCCTTGGGAATACGGGAAAGGTGGATCGCGTCGGAGTCGTACTCCGGCAACCCGAGCGCGATCGCCGCCATCGTGGTCGCGGTACCGGCCACGCCGACCCACGTCCTGGCCTGCTCGACCGGGACGACGTCGAACGCGCCCTGCAGCACCTGCCCGGCCAGCGCACGGGCCGCCACGATCTCCTCGGCCGTCGGCGGGTCGCTGCGCAGGCAGCGCTCGGTGATCCGGACACAGCCGATGTCCGTCGAACGCGCGGCCATTGGGGTGGCCTGCACGCCGTCCCACGTGCCGAGGACGAGTTCGGTCGAGCCGCCACCGACGTCCACAACCAGGAACGGCCCGTCCTCCGGGTCGAGATCGCCGACCGCGCCGGTGAACGACAGCCGCGCCTCCTCGTCACCGGAGATCACCTCGGCGGGCACACCCAGCACCGCCTCGGTCATGCCGAAGAAGTCGTCGCGGTTGCCCGCGTCCCGCGTCGCCGACGTCGCGACCATGCGGACGCTCTCGGCGCCCTTACGGCGCAGGATCGCGGTGTAGTCGACGAGCGCGACCCTGGTGCGCTCCAAGGCTTCCGGGTTGAGCATGCCGGTCGCGTCCACGCCCTGGCCGAGCCGGACCACCCGCTGTTCGCGGTGCACGTCCCGCAGCCAGGACGTGCCGTCGTCCCGCTTGGTCACGTCCGCGACGAGCAGACGGATCGAGTTAGTCCCGCAGTCGATGGCAGCAACCCTTGGCATGCCACCAACCTACTATCCAACGCCGACCGGCTACTTCTTGTCGCCGCTCGCCGAGCCACCGGTGCTCGACGCGGACGTGGTCTCCGCGGACGTGGTGTCCGCGGGCTTGCTCGTCGAGGGCTCGGTCGTCACCGGCGTAGTGGTCGTCCCCGGAGTGGTGGTCGTCACCGGCGGCGTGGTCGTGGTGACCGGTGGCCTCGTCGGCGGACTGACCGGTGGCTTCGGCGTGATCGTCGTCTCGTTGCCACCCGTCGGAGGCGGAGGTGGCGGCGGTGGCGGTGGCGGAGGTGGCGGCGCCGGAGTGGTCGCGATCGGCGTCTGTGCGGGCGGCGCGGCCTGCGCGTTCGGGTTCGTGTTGGTGCCGCCCGTGCCCGGGCCCACGCCCGTGCCGTCGGGGATCGGGTTGACACCGGCCTCGTACGCCTTCGCCCAGATCAGCACGGTCCGGACGTAGCTCTCCGAGTGGTTGTAGCGGAACACCGCGATGCCGCGCTGCTGGTCGTTGCTCAGGTCGAGACCGCCGGAGCAGAGGTACTTCCCAGCCGCGAGCGCCGCGTCGTAGAAGTTGTGTGGGCTCTTGACGCCGTCGCCGTTGCCGTCGGCGGCGTATCCGTTCCAGGTCCCCGGGATGAACTGCATCGGGCCGACCGCACGGTCCCACTGCGGGTCACCGTCGAGCGCGCCGCCGTCGGTGTCCTGGATCGCGGCGAAGCCCGCGCCGTTGAGCACCGGGCCGAGGATCCGCTCGATCGTGTTGCCCTTGGCGTCCACCGCGCCACCACGGCCGTGGTTGGACTCGATCCGGCCGATGCTCGCCAGCAGCGACCAGTGCAGCTTGCAGCCCGGTTGCGAGGCGGCCAGCAGCGACTCGGCCTTCTTGTACGCCGCCAGCGCGCTGCCGGGGATGTTGAGCACACCGGCCGGGGTGTTGATCGGGTCGCCCGCGGTGGCCAGTGCGTTCGGATCGCCGACGATCTTCATCAGCTCGTCCGACAGCCCGTCGACCTCGGGCAGCTGGCCGCTGGCGCCGAGATCCTCCAGGTCGATGCCGAAGAACCCCCGACCCAGGCCGTTGGCCAGTGGCGTGATGGAACGGTCCTCGACACTCCACCCGCTGACGGCATCCCCCGCGAGCGCGGCGGGCACCAGCAGCAACGCCGCCGTCACCGCCGCCAGCCCGCGCTGGCGTCGCAGGTAGCGCATCAGTTTCCGTCGGGCAGCCCTATTCGCAGGCGCTGGCACGAACGACACGGACCGGCCTCCCCGGTTTCGGCTCTCCTGTGGCTCCGGTTCCATAGCGTGCCTTATTCGAGCGAACTTTTCACTGGCCACTACTCCGTCTGGGGTAATCTCATGTTCTTCGACACTTACCAGACATGCGTAGTTAGCCGATCATGAGCAATTCGGGGACGCCGACTCACTCGAACGTGCCATATCTATCGAGCGTCGCCGACGGCCCGGCAGTCCCCCGCAGGCCACTGGTCCTCGATCAGCCGCAGCGTCTCGTCGCCGAACGGGTTCACGCCGGGCCCGCAGGCCAGTGCGTGCGCCAGGTGGACGTGCAGGCACTTCACCCGCCCAGGCATCCCGCCCGCGCTGACCTGGGTACCGAGGGACTCGATGGCGTCGCGCTGGGCGAGGTACGACTGGTGCGCCTGCTCGTAGCGCCCAGCCAGCTCCTCGTCCTCGGCCAGGCGCGCGGTCATCTCCTTCATCACGCCGTCGGCCTCGAGCGTGCTGCACAGCGACGTCAGCCGTGGGCACGTCAGGTAGTACAAGGTCGGGAACGGCGTGCCGTCCTCCAGCCTCGGGTCGGTCTGGACGACGGCGACGTGGCCGCTGGGGCACCGGGCCGCGACAGCGCGCAGCGCGCGCGGCGGCCTGCCGAGCTGGGCCGCCACGACCGCGCGGTCAGCATCGGTGACTGGCTCGAACTGCACCTATCTACTTTCCTTGATCGAGTCCCAGAGCGACTGGAACCACGGCTGCTGCGGCCCTGGTGGCGCGACAGGCTGCTGACCGGACTGGGCACCGGCGTCGCCGGGCAACTGGACCATGTACGGGGTTTCGCCGGGCATCACGTAACGCAAACGCTTGCGAGCCTCGGCCTGGATCTGGGCGGGGTCCGACAGCTGGGCCTTACGCGCCTCGAGCTCCTGCACCTGAGCGCGCAACTGCGCTTGGCGGCGCTCCTGCGTGGCCACGTCGTCGCGCTGGGACAGGTACGTCCGGAGCGGCACCGCGATGGACAACGCCAGCGCACAGACCACCGTCGCCAGCACGGCCGCACGGCGCGTGGTCGCCTGACCCATCAGGGTCTTGGCGAACCGCGAGCGCGGCTTGGCGGCGGGACGCCTGCGCCGCGGCGGTGCGTCGCCGTCCGCCCTGGTCGATGTCCGGCCCGGTTCCCGCGTCGATCCCCGCGCTGATCCCCGCGCCGACGCCCGATCGGACGCCCGATCCGAGCCTGCGCCGGGGCGGCGGCCGAACCGGCCACGCCGGTCCGGACGTTCGGCGCCCTCGGGCTTGTCGTCGGACTTCGCCGACGTGACGAGCCCGCGCGTGAACCGGCCGCGCCGCGAAGACTTCCGCTCCGGGCGCTGCGGAACCTCAGCGGGCTCGTCAGCCATCAGCTCTCCGGGTTGAACCGCGGGAACGCGAGGTCCCCCGCGTAGCGTGCGGCGTCGCCGAGGGTCTCCTCGATGCGCAGCAGCTGGTTGTACTTGGCGACACGCTCGCTGCGCGCGGGCGCGCCGGTCTTGATCTGGCCGACACCGGTCGCGACCGCGAGGTCGGCGATGGTGGTGTCCTCGGTCTCACCGGACCGGTGGCTCATCATGCTCTTGTAGCCGAAGGATGTCGCCAGCGACACGGCGTCGAGCGTCTCGGAAAGCGTGCCGATCTGGTTGACCTTCACCAGCAGCGCGTTCGCCGCGCGCCGGGAGATGCCCTCCTCCAGCCGCTCGGGGTTGGTGACGAACAGGTCGTCGCCGACCAGCTGGACGCGCTCGCCGAGCTCGGCGGTCATCCGCACCCAGCCGTCCCAGTCGTCCTCCGACAGCGGGTCCTCGATGGACACGAGCGGGTAGTTGTCCACCAGCTCCTTGTAGTACGCGGCCATCTGCTCGGCGCTGCGCTTCTCGCCCTCGAAGGTGTACGAGCCGTCGTTGAAGAACTCGGTGGCGGCGACGTCGAGCGCGAGCGCGATCTCCCGGCCGGGGCGGTACCCGGCCTTCTCGATGGCGACGAGGATCAGGTCGAGCGCCTCGCGGTTGTTGCCGAGGCTGGGCGCGAAACCGCCCTCGTCACCGAGACCGGTGGCCAGGCCGCGGCTCTTGAGGACGGACTTGAGCGAGTGGTACACCTCGGTGCCCCAGCGCAGCGCCTCGCGGAACGAGTCGGCGCCGATCGGGGCGATCATGAACTCCTGGATGTCCACATCGGTGTCGGCGTGCGCGCCGCCGTTGAGGATGTTGAGCATCGGCACGGGCAGGACGTGCGCGTTCGGCCCGCCGATGTAGCGGAACAGCTCGAGCCCGCTGGACTCGGCCGCGGCCTTGGCGACAGCGAGGCTGACGCCGAGGATGGAGTTGGCACCCAGCCGCGACTTGTCCGACGTGCCGTCGAGGTCGACGAGCTTCTGGTCGACCACGCGCTGCTCGACGGCCTCGATCCCGGTCAGCTCGGGCCCGATCTCGTCGAGGACGGCGGTGACGGCCTTCTCGACGCCCTTGCCGTTGTAGCGGTTGCTGTCGCCGTCGCGCAGCTCGACGGCCTCGTGCTCACCGGTCGACGCACCTGACGGAACAGCCGCGCGGGCCAGGGTGCCGTCGTCGAGCGCCACCTCCACCTCGACCGTGGGGTTGCCACGCGAGTCGAGGATCTCGCGGGCTCCGACCTGCTCGATTACCGCCACTGGTTTCCCTCCCGGCTCATCTTCCCTGTCCCCGGACAGCCTAGTGGTGCCGTGGATCAGCCCTGCTGAAGGCACGCTTCCCAGCTGGAGGTACTCCGCGCGGCGCACTCGCCCTCAGGTGGTCCCGCTCCGTAAAATGAAGTGGATGAGCGACATGGTTGCGGCATTCCGGCAGGCCGAGCAGCTCGTGGCCATGCGCAGACCGCTCGACGCGCTGGCGGCGTTGGCGCCGGTGCTGGAGGCGGAACCGGACAAGCCGAGCGTGCAACTGCTGGCCGGTCGCGCCTACCTGGGCTCGGCGCAACTGCGCAGGGCCGAGGAGGCGTTCCGGAAGGTGATCGACCTGGATCCCAACGACCACTACGCCCGTTTCGCGCTGGGCCGAGCCTTACAGCGGCAGAGCCGGTACACCGAGGCCAGGCGCCAGCTGCGGCTGGCGACGGCACTGCATCCGATCCCCGAGTACCAGGAAGCCCTCAGCGAGGTCAACGCGCGAATAGCGCTGAACGACGACGTGGACTGACCCCACCCGTGTCCACCACTCCAGCACGGTGTGTCCACCGCTCCGGCACACCGAAATTCCCCAAGCAGGACCGGCACGGGCAACTCGTGGTGCCGGAAAGTGCATCTCATGGTGTCGGAGTGGTGGACACGCGTGGGGATGGGAATGGCCGCCCCGAGCCGAAGACCGGGGCGGCCATGTTTGTCAGGCGAACGCCTTACTTCACGTGCTGGCCGCAGTCGAGCGAGTCGGCGAGACGGAAGTGCTGGCCGGTGATGATGGCCTGAGCGTCGGCGGAGGTGCAGATCCAGCCGTTCTGGCCGAACACGTTGTCGTACTTCGGCAGGTTCACGTCCGAGGTGCGGACCACGTTGTACAGACCACGGTCGTAGACGTTGATCGTCGCGACGGCACCGTTGGGCGGGGTGTCCTGCGCGATCAGGTTGGCCGGAACACCGGCCGGGCGCTGCGAGTCGTCAAGGTTGCCGAGACGCAGACCGGCGACACCCCAGCCGCGGGCAACGGAGAACGGAACGATCGCGTTCGCGTCGCCGACGACCGGCGTGGCGTCGTGCTCCTGCACGGCGGTGGCGCAGTTGCCGAGGGTGGCCTCGGTCAGGCCGATGCTCGCGAGGAAGAACTGGCGCGTGCCGGAACCCGCCTGCGGGATGAACGGCTTGACCAGCGGCACGCAGTTCGGGGTGCTGCGCTTGTAGATGTCGTTGAGCTGAGCGGTGGTCCGGGTGGCCGGAACGTTGCTCGTGGTGGCCGTGGCGAAGGTCAGGCCGTCCCGCGCGAACTGCAGGAAGCTGTAGTTGGCCTCAGCCGGGTTGGTGCCGACCCAGCGCGAGGAGCGCGCGAAGTCGATGGTGTGGGCGTTGCCGTCGGCGATCAGCGCGTTGATGCCCGCGCTGGAGCCGTTCGGGCGGGTGATCGCGGCGGCACCGGTCTTCGGCGTGATGGTCGCCGAGCCGGTGGCCTTCCACGAGGCGACCCAGTCGGCCGGGCGCCCGTTCTCGCTGTTGTACTGAGCGGCAAGGCTGTCGAGCACATCCTGCGAGGTGTCCGAGCCGACACCCACGAGGTCGCCGGTCAGCGGCGTGAAGCCGGGGTCGGCGACCGCGTTGCCCGCGGCCAGTCCGAGCACAGCCGCGGCGGCACCGAGGGTGACCGCTGCCTTCCCAAGGATGGAGCGCATCGAGATTCTCCTTGTCCTTCAACGTTTTGCCCCGAGTGGAGCTATAACAACCGTTCCGCAGGACCAAGATCCGGACCAGTGGTGATCGGCGAAGTCTGGTTTCCCGCCACACGCCTAACTACTGAACGCGCAACAAACAACCCAGGGCGTCATGCGGGGTGAACCCGTCGTTCACCATTCGGCACGGCCGACCGCATAGCGTGGCGGATCGAGGAATGTGTCCGAAAAGGAGTGCCGTGTCGACCACCGAGGAACTACCACTGCCGACCGAACAGGACTTCCGTGGCAGCGAACTGGAAGCGGTCGACGTGTCCGCCTGGTTCGGGAAGCACAAGGTGCTGCAACGGGTTTCCCTGACCATGCCGCCGGGCAGCGTGACCGCGCTGATCGGTCCGTCCGGGTGTGGCAAATCGACGTTCCTGCGGATTCTCAACCGGATGCACGAACTGGTGGCCAGTGCGGCGCTGGCCGGTGAGGTGCTGCTCGACGGGGTCGACATCTACACGCCGGGCGGCCGGATCACCGAGACGCGCAGGCGGATCGGCATGGTGTTCCAGAAGCCGAACCCGTTCCCCGCGATGTCCATCGCCGACAACGTGACCGCGGGCCTGAAGCTGACCGGCGCCAGGACATCCCGCGACGAGAAGGCGTACCTGATCGAGCGGTGCCTGACGAAAGCCGGGCTGTGGAAGGAAGTCCGCGACCGGCTCAAGCAGCCCGGCGGCGCGTTGTCCGGCGGTCAGCAGCAGCGGCTGTGCATCGCGCGGTCGCTGGCCGTGCAGCCGGACGTGCTGTTGATGGACGAACCGTGTTCGGCACTGGACCCGACCTCGACCCGGCGGATCGAGGAGACGATCGCCGAACTGCGCAACGAGGTCACGATCGTGATCGTCACGCACAACATGCAGCAGGCGGCCCGGGTGTCCCAGCAGTGCGCGTTCTTCCTCGCCGAGGCCGGAACGCCCGGCCAGATCGTCGAGGCGGGGCCGACCGGGGACATCTTCGAGAACCCGGTCGACCCGCGCACCGCCGACTACGTCAACGGCCGGTTCGGCTAAAGCAAGTTCGGCAGCACGGCGACGGCCGCGGACTGGTACACCTGCCAGGTCGCGGCCACCACCACCGGTGTGCCGACCAGCCACGTCTCCCAGCGGCCCCACCGCATTCGGGCCCAGACGAACAGCCCGATCGCCAACGCGAGCACCTGCAGCCACAGCACGAGGTCGATCAGCACGCCGGAATCGCGTTTGAGCGCGGCCTCCTCCGGCAGCAGCGTCGTCGACCTGCCACGTGGTGCCGCGACCGTGTCGCCGGTGAGCGTCGTGTCCACGAATATCGTGCGTTCCGGCCCGGTCAGGTCGCCGCCTTCCGCGCTGATCAGCATCAGTCGGCCTCGCCCCGCCACAGGCGGCTGCGGATCGCCTTCGCGGCGCACCCGCTCGACACGGTAGGTGAACTTGCCCTGCGCCGTGGTCGCGTTGACCTCGTCGCCCGGCTGGAGCTTGCCGATCTCCTTGAACGGCGCGCCATACGACTGCGCGCGTCCCATGAGGACGGACGTGCCCGGCTGGCCGGGCAGCGGGCTGGTCCGCCCGTGCCCGGGGCCGAGAGCAAGCTGGCTACCCGAGGTGCCTTCGACCACGATCTGGTTCAGCGCCAGGCCGGGGATCTCCAGCACGGCGACCGGTGTGCCCGCGTCGATCTTGCCGCCGGTCGGCATCGTGGTGTCCGCCAGCGACTCCCGAGCCTTCGCGTACAGCAGGCTCTGCGCGCGGTCGTACTGGATCGGGGAAAGCAGCAGCAAATATGCGGCGAACCCCAACGCAAGCGCTGCCAGGACCAGCAGCGCCTGCGTCAGCAGACGGGTTTTCGTCATCGGGTTCTCAATCGCCGGATCCAGCGGCGGACCGGATGGTTGGGCTGGGTCGACACCATCGCACCGAACGCGATCACCCCGGCGAGCACCGCGATGCCGAGCAGGCCGGGCAGCGCCCACTTCGCGAAGCCGGACTGTTCGGTGCGGGTCGCCACCGAGGTCGCGGCCTTGTCCACAGTCGGCGGCGCGGTCGTGGCACTGGTGGGCGGGGTCGACGCGGCAGCGGGAGCGGCTGCTCCCGCCCCGGCGGCGGCAGGCGTGTTGCCGTTTCCATTGCCACCACCACCAAAGCCGTCGCCGGTGCCGCTGCCGCTCTGGTCGCCGTTCAGTCCGGTGGTGTCGCCCGGTGGGACGAGACCCTGCGCCGGGTCCTCGGTCAGACCCGGTGGCGGCGGGGGAATCTCACCCTTCTGCTCAGCGACCGCCTTGGCAGCGTTCCTGGTCTGCTCGATCAGCGGATCGCTCAACTTCACGTACCCGTCGGGCAGGTCACCGGTCGCGTGTCCACGCACCTGACCTGGTCCCGCGGCGTACTCCAGGAACTTCGCGTAGTCGGCCGCGGTGGGCGCGCTCAGTCCGGTGGTCGGCACCGCGGCGTAGACAACGGACATTCCCGGGTACGCGTCCGGGTGCGTCTTGGGGATGTCCGGTGTCAGCACGCCAGTCTTCTCGTCGAGCTTGGTGCCGCGCAGGGCCAGGGCGATCGAGTACTCGGTGGGCTTGGTGAACTTGGCGCCCTTGGTCTGCAACGCCGCCTGGCGCAGGCCGAACACCCGCGAGTCGCCCAGCGTGGTGATCGCCAGCATCGCTCGGGATCCACCAGCCTGGCGCACCTCGGCCCGCTTGAGCACGCACGTTTCAGGCTTGCTGATGTCAGCGCAACTCTCACTGAGGTTGGCGAACGGCCACGCCTGCGTCAACGCGATTGCCGCGTTGTACAGGTTGTCCGAGACGTTGGCGAACTGCGAGAGCAGGATCTGGTCCTTGAACGGGCGACTGGTTCCCTTGTAGTCGTCACGGAGCTCGAGCAGGCCGACCGGCAGCTTGTAGTTGTGGAACTCAGGGTTGACGAACATGCCGTACCCGTCGTCCGCGCCACCCAGCCAGGCCATCGCGTCCTTGTCCGCGGCGATGTAGGACGTGAGCGCGTGGACGGCGTCGAGGTCACCGAGTGAGATCACCGGGTAGGCCGACGCGTCCCTGCCGGAGTTGCCTTCCGTCGCCTTGGCCAGTCCTGGGTTCAGCGCGAGGAACTCCGGGTCCCTGCCCCACCAGGTCGGGTTGCCCTGCAGGCCGGGGTGAGATTCGAGCACTGTGCTGATCGTTCGGTAGGACTGGGTGAGCATCTTGGCCAGCAACCGGGCGTTCAGTTTCAGTTCGGTGACCTCTTTGCCGTTCTCGTTGTCGAGAACGAACGAGATCGCGACCGCGCTGACCGTTACCGGTGCGTACACCGTGGGTTTGGCGAGGTCGCCTTCCACAGCCCGGGATGTCAGCAACGCGTTCGTCGACCCGTCGACCCAGGGGCTGCCGAGCGCGGCCGAGTACTGACTGCGCGCTTCTCCATCGCTCAACGCGGTGTACCCGAGTTTGAACAGCTTCTCGTCGTGGCAGAACTTGGGCCGCCAGCTGTTGTTCATCAACTGGAAGGCGGGATAGGAGCCCACGAAGCCGGTCTCCGGCCGGTTGTCGATGGCGCAACTGCTCGGCGACTCCCGGAAGGACAGGTCGAACGCGAACTTGCGCCCCCAGTTGGTCTGCGTCGGCCATGTCGCCGAGTTGCGCAGTGTGGACTGTGGCTTCTTGCACTGCCCTTTCTTGCTCGCGGGCAGTTCCTCATCGATCTTGCAGGTCGGATCCCCCACCGGGATCACGACGAGTGAGCACGCGGTGGTGGCGCCACAGCCGAGATGCGGGTTCTCCAGTGCGGTCAGCAACTCGATGTCCGCCTCGCCGGTGCCGTCCGGCCCCGTGTACCCGAGGTAGTTGTTGGGCATGATCGCGTTTCGGGTCGCCTCACCGAACGCGGACGGAGCGATGCCGTTGACCGCGCCCGCGGGCCATCCCGTGATACTCACGGTGCTGTACAGCTTCCCGTCGTCCCTTGCCTTGAACGGCACCGTCGAGTTCGTGTAGTTGGCAGGAGGGTTTGGCCCGAAGATCTCCGGCTTGTACGGGAACGGTTCGATCTGCGCGGCGCCGTTGAGGACGTTGGTGCCGACGTTCGTACCGGCGTTCCAACAGGTCTGCTGGGTCACTTCCTCCTTCTTGCCCCAGCACTGCATGATCACAACCGGGTACGCCGCGCTGGGGCCGAGGTTGATGCTGCCGGACTGCTTGAGCCCGGACCACGACACCTTCACGCGCTGGCGAACCAGGCCCTTCGTCTGCGACACCGTGACGGTGGCGGCGTACCTGTTCGGTTCGGTGTTGCTGTAGCCGGGGTCCAGTTGGTGGGTTTCGGTGACCGCGGAGGATTCCTGCTGTCCCACCGCTGTCATCGGCACGAACATCACGAGCCCGGCCGCGAGTAACGCGACGACGCTGGTCAACGCCAGCCATGGGAGCGCGGAGCGCATCAGTATGTCCCCTCTTGCTCGGCGCGAGCCGCACGCCGTTTGCTGACACTTCTGGCCACGAATACGGGCACTACCAGGACGAGGAGCAGTTCGGCGACGGCGAGGACGCCGAGTGCGGTGTCGGTCGCGGCCCTGCTGGCGGCCAGTTCGGTCGAGACCGCGCTCGCACCGCCGCCACTGCCACCACCGGAAGCCCCGATGGGCTCGCCGGTGAGCGGGTCGATCGCGCCGCCGCCGTTGGGGTTGTTGGGATCTCCCGCTCCACCGCCTGCGGCGTTGGGGTTGTTGGGATCCCCTGCGCCACCAGCACCACCCGCGCCACCTGCGCTGCCAGCGCCGCCAGCACCGCCCGCGCCGTTGGCGCCACCGGCAGCGCCGCCCGCGGCGCCACCGCCACCAGCGCCACCACCCGCGCCACCGCCACCACCGCACGGGCCTTTGCCGACCTGGTCACAGTCCTGCGGGTTGGGTGCAGTGGCGGCCATCTTGTTCGAGCCCGGGTTGGCCGGGTCGAAGGTGGGGTTGTTGCATCCTGCCGCGTCCAGGCCCTTCTTCTCCGAGCCCGGGATCTTGTGGACCTGTTTGTAGCCCGCCTGGACCAGGTTGAGCGGCAACGGCGAATAGCCGAGAGGTCCGGCCTTCTGCTGGCCCTGGCAGAGGAAGTAGTACGCGAACGCGCCCAGTGTCTTGCCTGTGGCCTCGTTGAACTGCCCGCTCACCGCGGTCGGCAGGATCATGTACGAGTACGAGGACAGCGGGTAGGTCCGTTTGTCCGCGTTGTTGTAGACGCCGTCCAGGATCTGCGTGAGGTACGTGCTCGGGTCGTTCGGGTTGGACTCGTTGATCTGGGCCTGGGTCAACGCGACCGCGACGTTGTAGTCGGTGGGTTCGGTGAAGTACCCGGACTTGTTGAGCACCTTCGCGACCGGGAAGTTCTGCGCGCGGGCGTAGGAGTACTCGACGTAGCCGATCGTGCCTTCGCCGTACTGCGCCGAGATGTACGTGGCCATCTCGGTCGAGTTGCCCTTGGCCACCGAGCCGTTGAAGCTCGGGAAGTACGACGTGATCCCCTTGGTCCAGATGTTGCCGTGCTGCTTGGACATCCACATGGTGAACTGCGCCGAGGTGCCGGAGCCGTCCGAGCGGATCAGCGGGATGATCTTCTTGGACGGCAGCTTGCGGCCGTTGTTGTCGGCGGTGATCACGTCGTCGGCCCAGTTGGTGATCTGGCCGGTGAAGATCTTCGTGATCGTCTCGCCGGACAGCCGCAGGTTGCGGACCAGCTGACCGCCGATCTTGAGGTGGTACATGAACGCCGTGCCACCGGCCACGATCGGCATGTAGGCGTACGGACGGCCCTGCGGGCCGTCGGTGTTGCCGTTGTTGTCCGTGACCCCGTAAGGGATCTCGGAGACGCCGAAGTGGGTGAGGTTGGCAGCGAAGTCCTGCCTGCCCCGGCTGGAGCCGACTGAGCTGTAGTTCACCTGCATGCCGACGCTGCGCACGTCGGCGACCCACTGCGCGATCGCGTTGGCGCTCCAGGTCGAGCCGGAGCCGTTGACCGGGACGTAGCCCTGTGCGTGCGCCGGGCCGGTCGCCGAACTCAGTGCGAGCAGGACAGCACAGGCCACGACCGCGACGATCCGCCTGACCATGATCAACGCCTTCCAGTCTTCGATCGCCGCGCCACCAGGCGGGCGACCACGAACAACAGCAACACGAGCAGCAGCAACACCGTCGCGGCGCCGAACGCGCGCGACTGGTCGACCGCTTCGGAGGAGCGGGACAGCTGGTAGGTCATCAACGGCAGCGACACCATCGGCCCCGACGACGGATCGAACGTCAGGTACGTGGTGTATCCGGCGGTGAGCAGCACGGGTGACGTCTCACCGATGCCCCGTGCGATACCGAGGATCAGCGCTGTGGCAAGGGAAGGCCGTGCGGTCGGCAGCACGACCCGCCACACGGTCTGCCATTGCGACGCGCCCAGCGCGAGGCTGGCCTCCCGCAGACCACCGGGAACGACGCGCAGGACGACCTCGGCCGACCGCGCGATGATCGGCAGCATCATCACGCTGATCGCCAGTGCCGCCGCGAAGCCGCTGCGCGGCAGGCCAGCCATCAGCAGCACGGTCGTGAAGATGAACAGACCGGCCACAATGGACGGCAACGCTGTCATCGCCTCGACGACCGTGCGCACCACGCGGGAGAACTTGCCGCCGACCTCGTTGAGGTAGATCGCGCACCCGACGCCGAGCGGCAACGTGATCGCGACCGCGATGCCGATCTCGATGAGCGTGCCGACCACCGCGTGCAGGACGCCACCGACGCTGAGCGGGTCGAGCGGACCGGCCGCGCTGAGGTCGGAGGTGAAGAAGTTGCCGTATCCCAACGCGTCCGCGCCGCGGTACACCGTGTAGCCGATCACGAACAACAGGGCGACGCCGACCAGCCCGGCAAAGGCGTGGATGATCGCGGCGGTGACCCGGTCGGCCATCACTGTCCGCGGGTGGCGCATCGCCGTGACTCCCGCGTACAGCACGAGGAACACGACGAACCAGCTCACCAGGAAGCCGAGCGTGCCCGAGGTGGGCAGCAGGTGCTGGTAGGCCACCCACACCAGGCTGAGCGCGCCGAAGATCGACCCGAGCGCCGCGAGCACGTCGTCCAGTGTCGTGGTGCCTAGGTCCCGCTTGCGTGGCTCGTCGTCCTCCTCCGGCTCGGCCTCTGGTTCCAGGGGCTCGACGGGATCGATCGTGACGGCTTCTTCCGGTGGTGTCAGTGGTTTTTCGGTGGTGGGCGCGGCCACTGGTATCCCCTAGATCTCGGTGGCGGAACCGCTGCGGGTCCGGGCCACGATCATCGACGCGACTGTGTTGACCGCGAGCGTGAAGAGGAACAGCATCAGGCCCGCTGCCAGCAGCGCGGACAGCTGGGCGGGGGTGGCCTCGCCGAACCGCAGCGCGATCAGCGAGGAGATCGTCACGCCGCCGTTCTCCAGCACCCGGAACCTGATGTCGAACACCGGCGCGAGGATCATCACCACCGCGATCGTCTCGCCGAGCGCACGGCCGAGCGCGAGCATCGAACCACCGATGATGCCGCCCTTGCCGAACGGCAGCACGACCGAACGGACCATCCCCCAGCGGGTGGATCCCAGTGCCAGCGCACCTTCCCGCTCACCCAGCGGCGCCTGGGCGAAGACCTCGCGCATGATCGACGCAGCGAACGGCAGCGTCATCAAGGCCACGACGAAACCCGCGATGAACGGCGAGGACGTGTACATCGACTGTTCCCAGACTGCCGCGTGCACGTCGGTGTCGACGTCGAAGAACGGCAGGAAACCGAGGTACTGCGACAGCCAGCGGGACAGGTAGATGATCTCCGGTGTCAGGAAGACGAACCCGAACAGGCCGTAGACCACGCTAGGGATCGCGGCCATCAGGTCGAGCATCGCGATCAGCGTCGGCCTCAGCCGCGCGGGCGCGTACTCCGAGATGTACAGCGCGGTCGCCAGTGCCAGCGGGAACGCCAGGACGATCGCGACTCCGGCGACCTGGAGCGTGAACAGGCCGACGGCGGCGATGCCCAGCTGCGGGTGGTCGGGCACGAACGACGGCTCGGTGAAGAAGCCCCAGCCGAACTGCCGCAGCGTCGGGATCGCCTGGTAGGCAAGGAACAGGCCGATCGAACCCATGATCAGCAGCACCACGGCGCCGCTGGCCCGCACCACCCCCCGGAACACCCGGTCCGACACGGGCACTGATGGCCGCACCGGGCGTGGCCGGTCGACTTGCGTGGTCATCAGCTGGTTGTCCTCCAGGTTCGGGGATCTCTCGCGACAACAGCGAAGCCTGCGGCGATGACCGGCTGCGGCACGTCAGGTGAACGCACACCCAACGCGCCGCTGCGGCCACACGGATACTTTGTTGGCGCTACTTACTTGTTGGTGGTGAACCCGCCGAAGAGGAAGCCCTCGGCGAACAGCCCGTCGAAGCCGAGGCCCGTGTTCAACGCGGTCGCGCCCGCGGCCGTCAGCACGAGGTTCTGGCCGTCGAGCGAGAACACGTCGGTCCGGCGGCCGTTGAGCGATGCCTTGACAGCCTTGGTGTTCGTGTTGATGACGATCGAGGTCACCTTGACGGTCTTGTCGTTCGCTGCGAACTTCAGCCCGCCGGACAGTTCTGTCACGCCGTTTCGCGTGCAGGCAGGGAAGGTGTAGTTGGTGGTGGCGGTGCCGAAGGCGGGTCTTAACGCGTCCAGCTTGATGTTGAAGAACTCAAGGGCCGTGGCGGCACCCGAGTCGACAGTGACCACGGTCTGCTGGTTGTGGAACGCCGCCTGCTGGGTGGCCGTCGTGCCGGTCTCCGCCAACGCGGGCGACGCGCCGACACCGAGCACGAGCAAGCCGCCAACCAGTCCGGTCACGATTCGTGTCTTCATGATTCCTCCATTCGTGTAGCTGCGGAAGAATCTTCGAACCCGTTGCGACCGAAGGAAACCCGCCCGGACGGGTGTTCCCCGGCCAGCCGTGACCGGCAGGCGGTGCGTTCATGTGGTTGTCAATTAACGACGTTGGCCGTCCGGCCGCGATGCCCTGCCTGGAAGACCATCACCGACGAGTCGAGCGTCGCCTCGGCGACCCGGCGGGTGAACCGCTTGGCCGCCAGGTCGGCGTCGATCCTGCGGGCGAAGCCCTGAGCCGACCTCGCGACCGGTATGTCCGAAACGGACAGTTGCCACCACCAGTGCCCGGACAGCGACCGTTCGAAGTCCAGTCGCGCCGAGCCTGCCTCCTCTCGAAGTAGGTCCAGTTCGCGGACGGCGGCGCCGTGGTCGGCATGCCCCCGGACCGACACTCCCAGCACCCTGTTGTTGCCGCCGAGCAGCCGCCATCTCACGCCACTGGAATCGGATCTGAAACATTGGAATCTCGCCATGTCCCCTCCCCGACCGCGGACGGAAAACCCGTCCCCAGTCGGGGCCGACAATTCATCCCATGGGTGGACGCCACGGCGTGTGCACGGTGAACGCCACACGCGGAGTGGATTAACGGGAGGTGATCAGCGGTACGCGTTGCGCCAAACGGGTTGCGACTACCGTCGCCAAACAGCCGCTGCCAGGTCGTCCGGACACGCCCGGGAGGCAAGTACTCGCCTACTGGGGCTTGACGGCCTTGGCGTACGCCTCCTGGTTGCTGAAGACGGCCTGGCCGTAGGCGACGGACTCGTTGTACGTCAGCACCGCCTGCCACCAGCCCGCCGCACTGGTGAGGTTGTTGCCGCCGGAGTCGCAGAGGTACCGGGCCGCTGTCGCGGCCGCGTCGTCGACGTTCTGTGGGTCCGC
The DNA here is from genome assembly GCF_000826545.1 of Kibdelosporangium sp. MJ126-NF4. Next base: position 512,765 of record NZ_CDME01000011.1, read on the forward strand.
GGGCTTGCCGTCACCGCTGGCCCGCACGCCCCACCGCTTCCACGTGGTCGGCAGGAACTGCATCGAGCCGACCGCACGGTCCCAGGTGGTGTCCTTGTCCAGCACGCCTTGGTCAGTGTCCTTGATGGCCTTGAAGCCGGGTGAGCCGTCGAGCGGGACGCCGATGATGGGTTTGGACAGCGTGCCGTCCGGGTTGATGGTGGTGCCGTTGATCCGGCCGTGGAACGACTCCTTGCGCCCGATCCCGGCGAGCATGGTCCACGAGATGCCGCACTCCGCGTTCGTCTCCCGCTGGCGTTGCTCGGCCTTGGCGTAGGCGATCAGCGACCGCTCGGGGATCTGCATCCGGCGGCTGATCTCCGGCACCGCCGCCATGTCGATCGGGGGCGCCTGAAACGGCAGGGTGGTGCGCGCCTCGGGCGTGAGCACGGGCAGGGCGAACTGCGGCTGCCGTGCGGGCTTCTTGGGGGTGTCGTCGTCCCGCATCACCAGGTACGCGGCCACGACGACGCCCAGCACAAGTCCGATGACCAACATCGTGGGCAGGCCGCGGCGCTTGGGCCGGGGTCGCTCGGGGGTGGATGGTGCTATCGGCGGTGAAGAAGTCATCGAACCCCACACTACGCAATCCAGGTCCTCCCCCGCGAAAACAGACCTTTCCGGCCAACCCGACATCCGACTGGACAGCGCAGGCGAGGCTTACCTAAATTCAGTCGACTGTCCAGGAGGCGCCCGGTGGTTTTCAGCAACGCCCTGATCGGGCTCCGCGAGGGATTCGAGGCGGCTCTCGTCGTCAGCATCCTAGTGGCCTACTTGATCAAGACGAAGAACCGCGGTGCGCTGAAATGGGTGTGGACCGGTGTCGGCGTGGCCGTCGCCCTGTCGGTCGGCATCGGTTTCGCCCTCACCTACGGCACCGCGACGATGAGTTTCGAGACAGCGGAACTCGTCGGCGGTGGACTGTCGATCCTGGCTGTCACCCTGGTCACGGGCATGATCTTCTGGATGCGCAGCGCGGCGCGGACCATCTCGGCGCAGCTGCGCGAGAAACTCTCCGACGCTTTGCGCCTCGGTCCGGTTGCGGTGATAGTTGTCGCATTTCTTTCGGTCGGCCGCGAGGGCATCGAGACGTCGCTGTTCTTCTACTCGGCGGTGCAGACCGCGGGGAAGGAGACAGTTCAGCCGCTGATCGGCTTCCTGCTGGGCATCGCCGTCGCAATCGTTCTCGGTTTCCTGCTGTACCTGGGCGCGGTGCGGCTGAACCTGACGAAGTTCTTCTCCTACACCGGGATCGCGCTGATCGTCGTCGCGGCCGGTGTGCTGGCGTACGGCATCCACGACCTGCAGGAGGCCCGGTTCCTGCCGGGACTGACCACGCTGGCGTTCGACCTGTCCGGCCCGATCCCGGAGTCCTCCTGGTACGGCACGCTGCTGAAAGGGATCTTCAACTACTCCGAGAAGACGACAGTGCTGCAGGCGATCGCCTGGGTGGCGTACGTCGCTGTCGTCCTGACGTTCTTCCTGTGGCCCCGCAAGGTGACCGCGGACAAGCCAGGCCTGGTTAGGAGCACTCCGTGAACACTCGTCCCGCCGCACTGCTGGTGGTACCCCTCGTCCTGCTCGCCGCGTGTACCAGCAAGCAGGACCAAGCACCGGGCGGGCCGATCGCCGTCGAAGCGGGTGACGACTCGTGCAAGGTCGCCCGCGCCTCCGCGGACGCGGGCAACATCACCTTCGAGGTCAGCAACAAGGGCAGCAAGGTGACCGAGTTCTACCTCTACGGCGAGGGTGACCGGATCATGGGCGAGGTCGAGAACATCGGGCCGGGCCTGACCCGCAAGCTGATCGTCGAGGTCGCCGAGTCCGGCAAGTTCCAGACCGCCTGCAAACCGGGCATGAAGGGGGACGGCATCCGCGCGGACTTCACCGTGTCCGGCGGGGCACAGAAGCAGGTCGACGCGAACGCCAAGCTGGCCGAGGCCACCAGGAGCTACCAGCGGTACGTCAATTCGCAGACGGACTCGCTGCAGACCAGGACAGCCGAGTTCGTCAACGCGGTGAAGGCGGGCAAGGTCGACGAGGCCAAGGCGCTCTACCCGGTGGCGAGGATCTACTGGGAGCGGATCGAGCCGGTCGCCGAGAGCTTCGGCGACATCGACCCGAAGATCGACGCGCGCGAGGACGGGCTGGAGCCCGGCCAGGAGTTCACCGGGTTCCACCGGCTGGAGCGCGACCTGTGGGTGAGCGGGCTGCAGCCGGACTCGGCGAAGATCGCCGACCAGCTGCTCGCGGACGTCAAGGAACTGGTCACCAAGGCGACGGCGGTCGAGCTGACGCCGGTGCAGCTGGCCAACGGGGCCAAGGAGCTGCTCGACGAGGTCGCCACCGGCAAGATCACCGGCGAGGAGGACCGTTACTCGCACACCGACCTGTGGGACTTCCGGTCCAATGTGGATGGATCACAGGCCGCGGTCGCGGCGCTGCGCCCGGTCGTGCAGGAACGCGACAAGGACCTGGCAGCGACCTTGGACGCGAAGTTCGGCGCGCTGGACGCGTTGCTGGAGAAGTATCGCAGCGGCGACGGCTTCAAGCTGTACACGGACCTGACCGACGCGGACAAGAAGGGCCTCGCCGAGGCGGTGGACGCGCTGGGCGAGCCGGTCAGCAAGGTCGCCGAGGTGGTGGCACAGAAATGACGACCCGACGGCAACTGTTCGGTCTGGTCGGCGCGGGCGCGGCAGGCGTGGCGGCCGGTGTCGTCGGCGCGCAGCTGGTCACGGAGTCGCCGGAGGTCATTCCGGCGGCCGGGCTGGCGGACGCGGTGCCCTTCCACGGGCAGCGGCAGGCGGGGATCGTCACCCCCGCACAGGACCGCATGCACTTCGTGGCATTCGACGTGACCACCAAGGACAAGGTGGAACTGGTCGCGCTGCTGAAGGCGTGGACGGCGGCCGCCGCGCGGATGACAGCGGGGCTGGAGGCCGCGGACAAGGGCGCGATAGGCGGACACAAGGCAGCGCCTCCCGCGGACACCGGTGAGGCGCTGGGGCTGCCCGCGTCGGCGCTGACACTGACCATCGGTTTTGGCGGGTCGCTGTTCGACGCGCGGTTCGGGCTGGCCGACCGGAAACCGCCGGGCCTGATCGATCTGCCGGTGTTCCCCGGTGACGACATCGACCCGAAGCGCAGTGGTGGGGACATCTGCGTGCAGGCGTGCGCGAACGACCCGCAGGTGGCGGTGCACGCGATCCGCAACCTCGCCAGGATTGGCTTCGGCAAGGTGGCGGTCCGTTGGTCCCAGCTGGGTTTCGGCCGGACTTCGTCGACGAGCACGGCTCAGGCGACTCCACGTAACCTGTTCGGTTTCAAGGACGGCACCAACAATCTCAAGGCCGAGGATCCGCAGGGGCTCGCCGAGCACGTGTGGGTGGCTGCTGGTGACGGGCCGGAGTGGCTGGTCGACGGGACGTACCTGGTGGCGCGGCGGATCCGGATGCACATCGAGATCTGGGATCGGACTTCGCTGCAGGAGCAGGAGATGATCGTCGGGCGGTCCAAGGGTGCGGGGGCTGCGCTGGGGCAGGTGGACGAGTTCGACGAGAAGGACCTGCATGTGCGTGGGGCTGGTGGTGAGCCGGTCATCGCGGAGAACGCTCACATCCGGTTGGCTTCGGCGGAGGCTCTCGGTGGCGTGAAGATCCTTCGGCGGGGGTACAACTTCACCGACGGGTCGGATGGTTTCGGGCACTTGGACGCCGGTTTGTTCTTTGTCGCGTTCAATCGGCGGACTCAGCAGCAGTTCGTGCCGATGCAGTTGGCGCTGTCCAGCAAGGACGAGATGATGGAGTACTTGGAGCACAACGGTTCGGGGCATTTCGCCGTGCCGCCGGGGGTTCGTGAGGGTGGTTACTGGGGCGAGACACTGTTTGGGCGATAATCGGGGGCATGAGCATCGCTGCTGATCTGGCACCTTCCGGGGTGCTGCGCGCCTCGATCAATCTCGGCAACCCGGTTCTGGCACAGGGGACGGCTGACGCTCCGTCGGGTGTGACTGTGGACATTGCACACGAGTTGGGCAGGCGCTTGGGTTTGCCGGTGGAGTTCATCTGCTTTGACGCTGCTCGCAAGTCTTTTGAGGCTCTGACGTCTGGGCTGGCCGACATCTGTTTCCTCGCCATTGAGCCCGCCAGGGCCGCGGAAGTCTCGTTTACCGCGCCTTATGCGCTGATCGAAGGTGTGTTCGCGGTTCGGGCCGACTCTCCGCTGCTGTCCGTGTCCGATGTGGATCGTTCGGGTGTTCGGATCGGCGTGAAGCAGGGATCGGCCTACGACCTCTATTTGACCAGGACGCTGCGGCACGCGACCATCGTGCGTGGCGTTGAGGGGACTGCGGTCTTTCAGTCGGAGAGTCTCGATGTTGCCGCTGGGATTCGTCAGCCGGTTACCGATTTTGTTGCTGGGCAGTCTGGGTTGCGGGTTATCGATGAGGCTTTCATGCTGATTCAGCAGGCAGTGGGGGCTACGAAGGCTCGGGGGCCTGAGACGGTTCAGTTCTTGCACGCGGTCGTGGAGGACCTGAAAGCCTCCGGTTTCGTCGCCGAGTCACTGCTTCGCTCCCATCAGCTTTCGGCCCGGGTCGCGCCAGCGGCTTCGTAACCGACACTCTCCAGTCCGGTACTTCCCAACACTCTCGTGTCTTTTGGCTTGACAAGCAGGTCCTCGCCGGACGGCAGGCCGCCAAAAGGGGAACACAGGATCTCTAGCCGCTGGCCCATCGTTCTAGTACTTTTGTGGGTCGGGTGGAGGCCGGGCGTGTCCCCTTCCGTATGGCCTGCCAGAGGAAACCACAACGCGTCAAGAGGTCGGTAGGGCCCGCGCTGTGGCTTGGGTTGCGTAGGCCGACCTCCTGACCCGTCGTGGTTTGGCTGCGCCCAGGCCATACGGAAGGGAACACACCCGAAGCACCCCCATGCGCTGGCGCGCAAGCCACCAGCACCCCCGACTGCGGTTGCCTGTTCTCCGCAGCCGCATGAGATCTATACCGACTTGACTTGCCCTGTGCATTCACACAGCAAACCGGTCTAACACTGTAGCTTTCTACACCGAGACGAAAAGGGATATGAGTGCCCCCGCCTGCGGCCTCGCGGTGTGCGCGCGAAGCGCAGGGGTGTGGTTCGTGGGGTGTCCCTCCCGTATGGCCTGGGCGAAGCCATACCACGGCGTGTCGGGAGGTCGGCCCACGAAACCCAACCCCAAGCGCAGGCCCTACCGACCTCCCGGCACGCCGTGGTTTCCTCCGGCAGGACATACGGGAGGGGCGCCCCACGCCCCCCACTCGACCCAGGAAGCCACGTAGGTTAAGCGAACCGGCTCGGCGAACAGAGTTCTTTGTGTCCCCTCTTGGAGGCCTGCCCGCCGGCGAGGCATCTCTTTGTCTTCCCCTGCAGGACACGTGACCCCAGCCCACCAGCGCTGTTCCGTTCACAGCATCAGATTCCGGGAAGCTCTGGCGGGCCTACCGGTGGCCTGCTTTCCAGTGCTTCCAAGGCAAGGCGCACAGCTGTGTCGAGTTGAGGGTCGCGTCCGGCTGCGTAGTCCATGGGGGTGGTCGGTACTTCGACGTCCGGGTCGACGCCGTAGTTCTCCACTCCCCAGCCTGGTCCTTCCAGCCAGGTGGCGTAGCAGGGTTGTGTGACAACGGTTCCGTCGATGAGGTTGTAGCGCATGTCGATGCCGATGGTTCCGCCCCATGTGCGCATGCCGACGACGGGTCCGAGGCCCAGTGCTTTGATGGCTGCGTTCACTATGTCGCCGTCGGATCCGGCTTGTTCGTCTGCTACTGCGACGATTGGGCCTCGTGGGGCGTCCTGGGGGTAGGTTTCCGGGCGGGTTCCGTCTCTTGCCACCTGCCAGCCGATTACTCTTCTCGCCAGTTTTTCGATCACCAGCTGGGAGAGGTGTCCGCCTCTGTTCTCTCGGATGTCGACGACCAGCGCGTCCCTGCGCATCTCCAGGCGGAGATCTCGGTGGAGCTGTGCCCATCCTGCCGACATCATGTCCGGTACGTGCAGGTAGCCGACTCGGCCTTCCGACGATGTGTGCACGTGCTCGCGTCGGTCTGTCACCCAGGCGTGGTATCGCAGGGGCGTGTCATCCAGCAGGGGCACTACGACCACTCGGCGTGGTGCGCCGCCTGAGCTGGGGCTGAGGGTTAGCTCGACGGGTTTGCCTGCTGAGCCTGCGAGTAACGGGGCTGGGCCTGCTTCACCGACGGGGCGGCCGTCCACTGCCAGGATCGCGTCGCCTGCTCGTGCTGCTACGCCTGGGGCTCGCAGTGGGGAGCGCGCTTCCGGGTCTGATGTTTCTGCTGGCAGGATTCGGTCGATTCGCCACTGTCCGGCTGAGTCTGGGGACAGGTCTGCGCCGAGTAGGCCGACGCGGACGCGTGCGTCTGGGGAGTCGGTTGTTGCGAACACGTAGGCGTGGGAGGTTCCGAGTTCTCCCTGTACTTCCCAGATCAGGTCTACGAGATCGTCGTAGGACGCCAGCCTTGGCAGCAGGAATCGGTATCGCTCCAGCTCTGCTGCCCAGTCCAGGCCGCCCATGTCGCTGCGCCAGAAGTGGTCTCGCATCAGGCGTCCGGCCTCGTCGTAGGACTGGCGCCACTCCGCGGGCGGGTCCACCGTTACTCGAATTCGGGAGAGGTCGACGTCCACGTTGTCCTGGCTGTCGTCGTCGGCCTTGTGTTCCGACGGCAGGACACGCAGGGAACGGCCGTCCTGCACCACGATTCGCTTTCCGTCTCCGCTTACTCTGAACTCGTCGAGTGTGTCGACGAGGATCTCCGCGCGGCGTTTGGTGAAGTCGAAGCGTTCCAGGGACGGCCGGGGTGGGCTTTCGTCCGTCGACGCCAGGTCGTGGCCGAGTTCGCCGGACAACGGCCTGGTCATCCACAGCACACTGTCCTTGGCCGCGTACAGCGACCAGTATCGCGCCGACGCGACCGGGAAAGCTACCAGGCGGTCTTCGATGCCTTCCACGTCAACGGAAACGCGGGGCGTCTCGTCGTCGTCGGAGTCCTTGTCGTCGTCCGGTTCGGTCACCGGGCGGCCCTGGACCTGTGGCGCGAACGGCGAAGGCGTGCTCGCCGACAGGGGAACCAGGTACGGCCGCGCCCCACCCGCGAAGTACATGTCGAACACGTGCACGTCGTAGTGCGGGTCGAAGCTGCGTGCCGACAGGAACGCCAGGTATTTGCCGTCGGTGGTGAAGACCGGTTCGTGGTCGTCGAACCGCAGGGGTGTTACGTCTACAATGGACAGGTTTGTCGTGTCTGCCATCTTGATCTGGCGCAGGGGCGGCGGACCGGGGTGTGACCACGCCAGCCAGCTCGAGTCCGGTGAGAACTGCAGCCCGGTCGGGTCGCCGTCACGCACCTGCGTCACGGTCCTGATCTCGCCGCTTTCCACGTCGACGAGCAGGACACGGCCGTCGTTGGTGACGATCCCGGCGCGCTTGCCGTCCGGTGCCGCGACGAGCTCGTGCACCCGGCCGATTCGGCCCGCACCGATCCGCCGTGGATCACCACCTTCGACCGGCAGGATCTCCAGCGCCTCGTCGCCTTCGGCGTCGGTCACCCACATCACGTGCTCGGTTGTGCCGAGGACCTGGGGAAGCCGGGCTCGCACACCGGGTTCGGCGGCCAGTGTCCGCGCGGGACCGTCCTGATGGGTCAGCCAGTGCACGGTTCCACGGACCTCGACGGCGCTCGCGCGGCCAGTGTGGTCCGGTGCGGCCTCGTTGAGCGAGTACCGGGCCGAGATCGGGTACTGCTGGCGGGAAACCCGTGATCCGCCGAGCTTGACCGGCAGTGGGCGTGGCTGCGCGTCCAGGCTGTCGAGGATCCACAGATCGCCCGCCGAGTGGTACACGACACGGGTGCCGTCCGTGGACGCGTTGCGGGCGTAGAACTCGTGCTCGGTGTGCCGTTTGATGTCTGTACCGTCCGGCAGGCACGAGTAGACGCTGCCGATTCCCTCGTGGTCGGACAGGAACGCGATCCGCTCGCCCACCCACATCGGGGAGACCAGGCTGGAGTCCAGTTCGGGCAGCACGCGGGTGAACTCGCCGGAACCGCCGAGGTCCACCCAGAACCGGCCCACTGTCCCGCCGCGGTACCGCTTCCACCACGCGGGCTCGACCGATTCCCGCGTCTGCAGCACCACCGCGCCGTCCTCGCGGTAGGTGATGTCGCCGAGCGGGCCCCACGGCAGTTGCCGCGGCCGACCGCCGAGCGGGATCGCGTACGCCCATGTCCGGCGGAACTGGGCCTGCGAGACGGAACTGGTCGCGAGCACCTCACCGGCCGGGTTCCAGCCAAGCGCGGACGTCCTGACCGATCCCCAGTACGTGAGCCTGCGACTTTCCCCACCGTCCACCGGGGCCACGTAGACCTCGGGCTCGACGTCACGGGTGCTTGTCCACACGACGTGCTGTCCGTCCGGCGAGATCCGCGGCCTGGTGACCGGGACCTGGTCGGCGGACACCCGCCACGCACGGCCCCCGTCCATCGGCGCCAGCCAGACGTCGTCCTCCGCGACGAACGTGACCAGATCGCCGTGCAGATGGGGAAACCGCAGATACGCGTTACTCACTCGACCCAACTTACCTGGGCCAGAAGCGACGCCACTCCTCCTCCGACAAGGAGGCCGGGTCGAAACCGGCGTCCTTTGCCGCGCGTTCGGCCGTTCGGACGTCCTCGGCGAACTTGCGGGCCACCCCGCGGACGTCCCCTTCGGGTTCCTCGCCCGCGATCTTGGCGCGGGCGGCCGTGGCGAAAAGCCGCTCAGCCGGGCTGTCCCCGGACGGCAGCAGGTCGACGGGGAAACCGGCGCGGGCGGTGCGCTGGGCCAGTTTCGCGGCCAGTGCCAGCGCGGGCGCGCCGAGCGCGACACCGTCGATGCTGGACTCGCGCTTCTTCTCGTCCTGCTTGAGCTCCTCCCAGCGCTTCTCCTGCGTGGCGGAGTCGCGGACTGCCGGGTCGGACGCGAAGACGTGCGGGTGGCGGCCGACCAGTTTCGCCGACAGGACCGCGGCCACGTCGTCGATGGTGAACGGGTCGTCCTGGTCCTCCTGGGCGACCCTGGCGTGGAACAGGACCTGCAGCAGCACGTCGCCGAGTTCCTCGCGCAACGCGGCGCGGTCGCCGTCCTCGATCGCCTCGATCAGCTCGAAGCATTCCTCGATCAGGTACTGCCGCAGCGACTCGTGGGTCTGCTCGGCGTCCCACGGGCAGCCGCCCGGCGAGCGGAGACGGTCCATGACCGCCACCGCTTCGAGCAGTTTCTCCCCCGGCGTCACGGCTTCGGGGTCTTGACCTGCAGGAGCGAGCTGACCGTCGAGGCTTCCTCGCCGGAGAGGGCCTTCAGGGTGACCGGGTCCCACGTGCCGAACCGCGGGTTCAGCTGGACGCCCGCCTGCTGGGCCACCGACACCAGCTGGGCCCTGCCGACCTGGGCGAGCTGCAGCGGCTCGACCGACGTGGGGTCGAAGTCCTGCGGCGGCTGCGCGGACTGCTTGCTCTTGAGGTAGAAGACGACGTAGCCGCCCTGCTCGCCGCCCAGCCGAGTGGCCACGACCGACCCGGCGGGCAGGGTGAACAGCGGCGACGCCGCGGCCTGCATCAGCTGCTGCGGGTCACGGGCCTTCGACGGGTCCTGGGTCTGGCCGATGATCGCTTCCTGTGCCGGGTTCGGCGCCTCCTGCATCAGCTTGCCGGACTCGGCCGGGTTCGCCGCGACCTTCGCGGCCAGCTTGCGCGCGTCCTCGAGGTTCTGCGGGAACGCGGCGTCGAAGGTGACGGCGGTGCGGCCGACCGAGCGGCCGCCCAGCTCGATCAGCGCCAGCCTGTTGCGGGCGATGTCCTTGGCCGGGAAGGCGGCGTCCACGATCGACTGGAACGGGTCGCCCTGGGTGGCCTGCGGGCCGGTCAGGGTCGGGATCGCCTGCTCGACGAGCTCCTCGGGGATGGTGATGCCCAGGCGCTGCATCGCCTGCCCGGTGATCTGGTGCAGCGCCTGCTCCGCGACGATGCCGCGGGAGATCTCGCCCAGCTTGCGCTGCTTGGCCTGCTCCTGCGCGGCCTTGTTGGTGGCCAGCAGGTCGTTGAGCTTCTGCTGGACCTGGTCGACGGTGGACACCTGCACACCGCCGACGGTCAGCGCGACCTTGGGGTTTCCCTGTCCGGCACTGCATCCGGCCACGAGCAGGGTGGTCGCGGCGAGCATCCCGATTGAGCGGCGCATGGCAGTCGTCACGGTGATTAGCCTCTCACAGCGGTTCGGTTCACCCGACTGGGGCCGGGGCGATCACCAGGCTGGCCAGGAAACCCGCACACCATGTGAGCAGCTCCTGGTCACGCAGCTGCGGCGCGCCGATCCGGCCACCGGCGGGTCCCTCGGTCGGGCGCGGCACCGAGACGGTGTTGGTGACCGCTTTGTAGGTGGCCTTCGGGTGCAGCCGCTTGAGCCGCACGATCTGGGAGTCACGCAGGTCCAGCGGAGCGAACCGGATGGACGAGCTCTGGGTGGCCACCTCGGTGACACCGTGCTCACGGCAGGTCTGACGGAAAGTGGCCACCGCGAACAGCCGCTCGACCGGCAGCGGCGGCGCGCCGTAGCGGTCCTTGAGCTCCTCCAGCACGCCCGCGAGTTCGTCGGCGTCACGGGCCGCGGCGATCTTGCGGTACGCCTCCAGCCGCAGCCGCTCACCCGGTACGTAGTCGTGCGGGATGTGCGCGTCGACCGGCAGGTCCACCCGGACGTCGGCGAGTTCCTCCTCGCCTTCCGGCACGTCCGCGCCCGCGTGCCTGCGGAACGCCTCGACGGCCTCGCCGACGAGCCGGACATAGAGGTCGAAGCCGACGCCCGCGATGTGCCCGGACTGCTCGGCGCCGAGGATGTTGCCCGCGCCGCGGATCTCCAGGTCCTTCATGGCCACCGCCATACCGGCGCCGAGCTCGGTGTTCTGCGCGATCGTGGCGAGCCGGTCGTGCGCGGTCTCGGTGAGCGGGGCCTCCGGCGGGTACAGGAAGTACGCGTAGCCGCGCTCACGGCCACGGCCGACGCGGCCGCGCAGCTGGTGCAGCTGGGCGAGGCCGAGCAGGTCACCGCGTTCGACGATCAGCGTGTTGGCGTTGGAGATGTCCAGTCCGGTCTCGACGATCGTGGTGGACACCAGCACGTCGTGCTCGCGTTCCCAGAAGCCCTGGATGATCTTCTCGAGGCGGTCCTCGTTCATCTGGCCGTGCGCGGTGACCACGCGCGCCTCGGGCACGAGCTCCCGCAGCCGCTTGGCCGCGCGTTCGATCGACGAGACCCGGTTGTGCACGAAGAACACCTGGCCGTCGCGCAGCAGCTCACGGCGGATCGCGGCACCCACCTGCTTCTCGTCGAAGCCGCCGACGTAGGTCAGGATCGGGTGCCGGTCCTCCGGCGGAGTCAGGATCGTGGACATCTCCCGGATGCCCGCCAGCGACATCTCCAGCGTGCGCGGGATCGGCGTCGCGGACATGGTCAGCACGTCCACGTGCGTGCGCAGCGCCTTGATGTGCTCCTTGTGTTCGACGCCGAAGCGCTGCTCCTCGTCGACGATCACCAGGCCGAGGTCCTTGTAGCGGATGCCGGTCTGCAGCAGCCGGTGCGTGCCGATCACGATGTCGACCTCGCCGTCAGCCAGGGCCGCGATGGTCTGCTCGGACTCCATCGCGTCGGTGAACCGCGACAGGCCCTTGACGACCACCGGGAACGACCGCATCCGCTCCACAAACGTGTTCAGGTGCTGCTGGGCCAGCAGGGTGGTCGGGACGAGCACGACGACCTGCTTGCCGTCCTGCACCGCCTTGAACGCCGCGCGCACGGCGATCTCGGTCTTGCCGTAGCCGACGTCACCGCAGATCACGCGGTCCATCGGGACACCGCGTTCCATGTCGGCCTTGACCTCGTTGATCGCGGCCATCTGGTCGACGGTCTCGGTGAACGGGAACGCGTCCTCCAGTTCGCGCTGCCACGGCGTGTCCGGGCCGAACGGGTGCCCCGGCGCGGACTGGCGGGCCGCGTATAGCTGCACGAGCTCGGCCGCGATCTGCTTGACGGCCTTGCGCGCCTTGGCTTTGGTGTTCTTCCAGTCCGAGCCGCCGAGCTTGTTCAGCGTCGGCAGCTCGCCGCCGACGTAGCGGGAGACCTCGTCGAGCTGGTCGGTCGGCACGAACAGCCGGTCGCCCGGCTGGCCACGCTTGGAGGACGCGTACTCCAGCACGAGGTACTCCCGTGTCGCAGAGGCGCCCGCGGTGTCCTTGGTCGTGCGCTGGACCATCTCGATGTACTTGCCGATGCCGTGCTGCTCGTGCACCACGTAGTCGCCGGTCCTGAGCGCCAGCGGGTCGACGGCGTTGCGGCGGCGGGACGGCATCTTCGCCGACATGTCCTTTGTGGACGTCCCGTGCCGCCCGCCGGTCAGGTCGGTCTCGGTGAGCACGACGAGCGCGGAGTCCGGCGCCATGAAGCCGTCCTCCAGCGCGCCACGCACGACCGTGACGACACCGGCCGCCGGGGCCTCGGTCAGCCCGTCGGCCGCGAACCTGGCCGGGACCTCGGCCTCACCAAGCTGCTCGACCGCGCGCTGCGCCGTGCCGGTGCCAGGCACAACGAGGACAGCCGCTCCCCCGGCGGCGGTGTGCGCGCGCAGGTCGGTGAACGCGCGCTCGATGTCGCCGCGGTAGGAGTCGACTGGCTTGATACCGAGGGACAGCACGTCGTCGGCGCCGGTGAGCTGGCTGAGCGTCCACCACTTGCGGCCGGTGTCCCGCGCGTGCGTCACGATCTCGCCCAGCTCGCGGTACGCCGACGCGCCGAGGTCGATCGGCGCCTTGCCGCCGCTCGCGGCCACCATCCACGAGGCCTCGAGGAACTCCTGGCCGGTGCGGACCAGGTCGTGCGCCCGGGTGCGGATCTTCTCCGGGTCGATCACCAGCACGTGCGAGCCGACCGGCAGGACGTCGGTGAGCAGTTCGAGCTCACCGTCGCAGAGCACCGGGATCAGCGCCTCCATCCCCTCGACGGGGATACCGCCGGAGAGCTTGGTCAGCATCTCGGCCAGGTGCGCGTCGGACGCGTGGTCGGTCGCCAGGTCGGCCGCGCGGCGCTGCACCGCCTCGGTGAGCAGCAGCTCACGGCACGGCGACGCGGTCACCTCGGTGACCTTCGTCGGCAGCGAGCGCTGGTCGGCCACGGCGAACGGCCGGATCTCGCTGACCTCGTCGCCCCAGAACTCGACGCGGTACGGGTGCTCGGCGGTGGGCGGGAACAGGTCGAGGATACCGCCGCGCACCGCGAACTCGCCGCGCTTCTCGACCATGTCGACGCGGGTGTACGCGAGCACGACGAGTCGCTCGATCAGTTCCTCGAAGTCCTGCTCCTCGCCGGTCTTGAGAAAGACGGGGGCGAGCTCGCCGAGACCGGGCGCCATCGGCTGGATCAGGCTGCGCACAGTCGAGACGATGACCTTGACCGGCGGACCGTCCGGGTGCGCGAGCTTGCGCAGCACGGACAGGCGTTGGGCGACCGTGTCGGCGCGCGGTGACAAACGTTCGTGCGGCAACGTCTCCCACGACGGGAACTCCGCAACCGCGTCTCTGCCGAGCAAATCCCGCAAGGCGGCCGTCAGATCGTCGGCCTCGCGCCCTGTCGCGGTGACAGCGAGGACCGTCGAGCGCGCGGCGAGCGTCGCGGCGACCACCGGGCGGACCGAGGGTGGGCCTTCGAGGTCGTAGACAAGTGCGTCGGCGGCTTCGGCGACAGCCGTGACCGCGGGATCAGCGGACAGGCCGGCCAACAGACCAGTCAGCGGAGCGTGAGACACGGAAGTTCCCCTTGCCGAAGAGTCGGACCCGACAAGCTTACGTCCGCCCACCGACAGTGCTGATTGTGCTCGCTCCAGATGGCTGGGAGCGCACCCACAAAAGCGGCCTTGGCCAGGCGTTTCGCCGAGATCGTTCAGGCATTGTGAACACTTTTCGGACAGGTGGCCCACGACGAAAGTAGGTACCTGTAACACTGTGACTCAGCCCTCTTGTGACCGTCTTGATCACTGCTAACTTTCAACTCGGGTGAGGGCCCGACGACTGGGGGTTTCAAGAGGTGAAGCGGGTCTTACTTTGTGCTGCCTGCGTGATGGCAGCCTTCTCGGTGACGGCACCTGTCGCGGCCTACGGCGCGCCAGCGGTCACCGTCAACGCCGACCAGCCGCCGTCCGAAAGCGACTGGCAGTGGGTCGAATCGTTGTCGCTGTACCACCCGTACGCCACGGTTCGCATGGCGGCGTGGGACGTGCGCACAAGCAGTGACAAGCCTGCGGCCTACGCGTACTTCTCGAAGAAGGACGGCGGCTACGACTTCGCCCGCAAGCTGGGCGAGCAGCGCAAGCAGCAGAACTTGTACTTCATCCAGCGGGTCTACGACACCACGACGACGGAGTACTCGCCCGAGGTGCACAGCGAGGCGGGACGGTTGCTCGGCTCCGGCGTGCCGGATTCCGAGCGGGAGGCGTTCGTCCAGTACGGCTACGCGGCGGCGAAGGCGCGTGACCGGTCGTATCGCGACGAGCTCGCGGCGCAGAAGCAGGCGCTGGTACAGCGCGACCGGGACTTCGTCCGCACACTCGCGGGCAGCGACCCGGGCGAGCAGGTGCGGCAGGTGGCCGCGTACGCGGTCCGCGAGGGCGCGACCGACGACGACCTGGTCGAGTTCTTCGCGTTCAGCTGGTCGCTGGGTGCGCGGATGGACATCGAGGCGACCAGGGTGCGGCACGCGAACAACACCATGAAGTGGCGGGCCACGATCACCCAGCTGATCGCCGACGCCCAACTGGCCGAGAAGACGGCGCTGGAGGCGTCCGAGGAAGCCAAGGAGCAGGCCAAGTCCGCGGCTGCCCGCGCGTGGCAGCAGGTCGGCGAGCAGACGCAGCCCGCGCGGTCGAGCTGGTCCCAGGCACAGGAGTTCGCGCAGCAGCAGGCACAGAACTGGCACGCCGTGCTGGAGGCCGCACAGGCGGCGCAGGGCCCCAACTGGTCGTCGATCATCGATCCCGCGAAAACCACCATCAACGCGTGGGAGACCGAGAAGACCGTCGCGTCCCAGCAGACCACGTACTGGAACGGGTTGCTGCAGCAGGCGATCGACGGCGAAACGCGAGTCAAGAACTCTCTCTGAGAAGCACCGGGGCATCCGTTGTGAAACGGCTGCTTTGCCATGCCCAAAAAAGGAAACCGAATGCGAAGAACAGCTATCCACAGTAGACGGCTGGCGCGTGGCGCTGCCGTCGCCGCGCTCGTCACCGGCCTGATGGCCCCGGTGGTCGCGCACGCCGGACCGCCACTCCCGCCGACGTCGAGCGCACCGGCGCCGCAGTCACCGCCGATCCCGCAGCAGACGCCGGAACCCGGCGCGACCGAGCTGCCCGAGGCGACGCAGGACGAGAAGTACAAGGCTCTCCAGGAGATCGAGAAGCAGGGCGACGACCTGCCGTCGTGGCTGGGGCTGTCGGACCCGAACTTCGTCTTCCGCGTCTACGACAAGGTCGACCCGGACAGGTTCCCGCTGACCAAGGGCGAGGCCTACCGGGTGTACAAGGTCGTGGTCGGCAAGCCGGACGCACCGGACGCGACCGCGTTCATCCGCACTGGAATCAAGGACTTCGCCGCTCGCGACCGCATCGCGTACGCCGGTCGCCAGGAAGATGCCCACAGGGCGTACGAGGCCCGCAAGAAGGGCGCCATCTACGCGGAACTCACCTTCGACGAAACGATTCTGCGCGGCACCGACCAGAACTTCGTCTACCAGGTGGCGAGGCAGGGCAAGGGACCGAAGCTGAGGGACGGCGCCGCGGCCGCCTGGGGCGGTGACGCCGCCGCGTGGACGACGTTCATCAACACCACGCTCTACACCCTGCACCACCAGGACCAGGACGACGCGATCGCGAAGGCCGAAAAGGAGGGCCAGGAGGCGGGCGACAGGCTCAAAGCCGTCCTCGACAAGAAGAACGCCGCCGCCACGGTGGGCATCTCCAGGCCGGAGAACGACGCCTTGTGGCAGATGACGAACGACAACTTCATCCGCACGCTGCTGGCCACGCCGGAGCTGGCGGACCCGCGGCACGCCGAGGTGCGCAAGGCCGCGGAGGTCGCCAACCTCAGCACGAACCCGGCCGACTGGAAGGCGTTCATCGAGACCGGTCTGGCCGCGGCCGACAAGCGCGACGCCGAGCGCGATCGGCAGCAACGCGAAAACGCCGACCGCGACAAGGTCCGTGTGATCAGGGCGAAGGCCGATAATCTCCGCGTCCGCCCACGTCTGGTCGCCGCGGCGGACAAGGCGCTGGCGGGCACGCACGCCGATGTCCTGACGTTCCTGTCGGACACGCAGTACAACGTGCTGAACCAGTCGCTGATGGCGGTCACGCCAGGAGTCAGGAACTGGCACGTGCAGTCCGGCGGCGGCAAGACGATGATCACCGCCGGAAACCAGAGCACCACGGCGGCCGACTCGCTGATCGGCGACGTGACCTGGAAGGTCGTCGACGGTCTCGCCGATCCCACCTGCGTCTCGTTCGAGTCCGGCACTCGTGTCGGCAGCTACCTGATGCTGCAGCCGATGCAGGTGATGCTGAAGGCCAACGACGGCAGCGACGCGTTCAAGGTGGCCGCCACCTGGTGCCCGAAGCCGGGCAAGGCCGGGTTCGGCGTCACGCTGGAGTCCAAGTCGTACCCCGGCCGGTTCCTGCGGCACTGGAGCACGCAGGTGTGGGCGGCCAACGCGACCGGCGAGTACGTCATCGACACCCCGGACCGCTTCAACGAGGACGCCACGTTCTCCGTCGACGTCCCCGACCCGATGGTCCTCACCCAGATCATGAACCGCTGGTTCAACGACGACAACTGGCGTCTGTTCATCGGCAGTCCGATGAACACCGGTGAGGTGCTTGTCGACGGCATCCGCTACCGCGACTTCGCCAACAGCAACCGCGCGTACTGGAGCCAGGCCTACGGCGTGCACAACGTGTGGGCACACATCCGGACCAAGTACCTGGAGCTCGGCGGCCACAAGTTCAAGCTGCCGATCCAGGACTCGTACGGCACACCGGACCAGCGCGGCGTCTACAGCCATTTCGCCGACGGCATCTCGATCTACTGGACGCAGACGACCGGCGCACACCTGATCTACGGCTCGATCCGCGCGAAGTGGGAGTCGCTCGGCTGGGAGAAGTCGTACCTCGGCTACCCGACCACCGACGAGGAGCAGGTCGGCTCGCTGCGCCGAAGCACGTTCGAGCACGGCTACATCTGGCACGACCCGTCCACCGGCAACACCTGGGACGCCAAATCCTGACCTCCACAGCCTCGTGAGTGTTTCGGCCGGTTCTAACCGGCCAAAACACTCACGAGGCTTTTCCTTTCAGGAGACGTGTATGCGACTCATCCGAAGAGCAGTGGTGGCGTCGATGACGCTCGCCTTGTTCGCGGGGCTCGTACATCCCGCGACCGCTGCACCGGTTCAGGCCTCGGCCACCGCCGAGGATCCGCCACCGCGGCCGATGCCGCCCGATCCGTACAAGGAATGGGACGGCAAGACGGGCGTCCCGGACACCGGTGACCCGCGGATGCGCGACCTGGTCGCGGACATCGCCGAACTCGACGAGGACGTCGAGGTCCGCGACGCGGCGAAGGACGCGCTGGCCAAGGGCACCCCGGGGATCAAGGCGTTCATTCCCGGCGGCCAGAACACGGCCAGGCAGCAGGCCAAGGAGCGCAAAGAACTGGAGGACAAGAACAACCGGACAACGATCGAGGCGCTGCGCGGCAGGAGCGGCCCGTACCTGCAGGCGGAAGTGGAGCGTGTCCTCGCGGCCGATCCCCTTGCCCGCAAACAGTTCGTCATCTACGGCAAGGCGATCGCCGAACAGCGCGACGCGGCGACGGTGCAGAGCGCCAAGGACCGTGCGGCACAGAACCGCGCCAGGGTGCAGATGCTCGTCACCGTGGGCGGGCCGGAGATCAGGCGCACCGCGAAGGCCGCGTTGGACGCCGGTGACGCCGCGATCGAGCAGTACCTCGCCAAGGGGTACCTGGAGGCGGCCAAGACGGACGCCGCCACCCGCGAGCAGTTCATCAAGGACGAGGAAGACAGGCAGCGGGCCGCCGAGGCACTCTCGGACCTGGCGAAGCGCTCGGCACGGGCGAACGAGGCCCGCAAGATCCTGATGGTGGAGCACGGAAACGGCATCCGTGCGCTGCAGCGGTCGGCCAACGCCATGATCCTGGCGGGCAACGAGGCCCGTAAGGCCGAGCAGATCCTGGCCGCGAACAACGCGAGCGGCCAGCACCCGTTGGACGCGTTCAACGGGGTCAAGGCCGAGGTCGCCCGTCAGCTGTCGAACGCGAAATCGGCGGCGAGCGACGCGAACATCGCGGCGGGCAAGGCGAAGGTCCAGGCAGACGTGCTGGTCGAGGTCCAACTGCCGTATGGCACGCAGTGGGCCCAGATGGCCTACGGCATGGCACAGGCCGCGAAGGCGGCGACGTCGGCAGTCGAGACCGCGTCACACTCGACCGACGCGGCGGCGTACACCGACCAGGCCAAGAACGCACAGGAAAAGGCGGAACGGCACGCCGAGCAGGCCAAGAAGTGGGGTGCGCACGCCAAGGCACACGCCGACGCGGCGGCCAACCTTGCCGATGCGGCACGTGTGCAGATGGACGCGGCCAAGGACGCGGCTGCCCGCACGAAGACCGCACGCCAGGCCGCCGAACAGGCCAGGGACGAGGCGTGGGCGGGAGCCAAGCGGACCCGTGAGCAGCGGCTCGAAGCCGAGAAGCAGGCGGGTATCGCCGCGGAGCAGCGGAAGATCGCCGAGCGGGAACGCGCCAACGCGGCACAGCACCGGCAGACCGCCGAGCAGCAGGCAGCGGTGGCGCACTCGATGCGTGGCGAGGCCGAGCGGCAGGCAGGCATCGCGTACAACGCTCTCCAAGGCGCGCTGACAGCGGAGGGAGCGGCTAATACCGCACTGAGCAACGCCATCACGGAGGACGGCAAGGCCAGCGCGGCACGCGACAAGGCGTACGCGTTGGAACGCGAGCAGCGCGCGGCTGAAGCCAAAGTAGCGGCGTTGGACGCGGCCGTAGCGGCAGCGAAGACCAACGACGAGAAGAACGCCGCGCAGAGCGCGGCCAACCAGGCACGCGGTGAAGCCAACACGGCCGCGTCCGCTGCCGCCAGTGCCCGCAACGCCGCCAACATCGCCACCGGCGCGGCGGCCGCAGCACGTGGTGCGGCAACGGAAGCCACCCGCGCGGCTGCTCGTGCCCGTGCGGCCGCACAGGCAGCGGAGGCAGCGGCGAAGAACGCGGACCTTGCGGCGTCCAGGGCCGAATCCGAGGCAGCGGCCACCCACCATGCGGCGCAGCGGGCGAACGCGGCGGCGACGGAGGCGACGCACCAGGAAGCCAGGGCGTCCGAGGCGGCGCAGAGCGCGGTGAGCCTGGCCAACCAGGCGGCGAACGAGGCGATGCAGTCGCTGATGGCCGCCGATCGCACCAAGGCCGAGTCGGAAGCAGCCGCACAGGAAGCGGTTTCCGCTGCGACACAGGCAAGTCTGGCGGTGCAGGCGTCGACGGCGGCGAAGGCGTCATCCGCGGCGACCATCGAACCGGCCAACACAGCGATCACCGTCGTGGCCCCGTTCACCGGCCAGGACATCGACGCGGACTTCGTGATCCTGGTCGCCGAGCAGGCAAAGAAGGTCGGCGCGGAGCAAGCGGCAGCGGCGAACACGTTCGCCAACCAGGCGCTCGAAGCGGCCAAGGCGGCCAGGAAGGCGGCAAACGAGGCAAAGGACGAGGTCAAGCCCGCGTACGAGGCAGCCGCGAAGGCCGCCGAGTCCGCAGCGGACGCAGCACGTTCCGCGGCCGAGGCACAGAAAGCGGCGGCAGAGGCAGCAGCCGACGGCGCAGCGGCACGGGAAGCGGCGGCCAGCGCGAACCAGGCCGACGCCCAAGCCCGTGAAGACGCACGGATAGCACGGCAAGCGGCCAACCAGGCAGCCAACGACGCCGCGCTCGCCGGAAAGTCGGCGGCAGCGGCAGAGAAGGACGCGTCCGCCGCACGAGAAGCCGCCACCCAGGCGGAAATCGACGCGTCAGCGGCACGAGAAGCCGCGACAAAGGCCGAAGGCTATGCCGCACTGGCCAAGACCGCGGCTGACAACGCCCAGGCGGCTGCCGACGCAGCGGCGAAACTGGCGGAGCACGCCTACGAGCAGGCCGTGGACGCGGGCAAGGCAGCCGACCGCGCCGAGGAACAGGCACGCCAGGCCGAAATCCAGAAGCGCAAGCAGGAAGCCTCCGACGACGACGGTGAACAGCAGATCTCCGTCGAAGACGAGGAGATCCTGTTCATGGAGGGCGGCCCGGATTCCCTCAACGAATACAACAACGCCTTCAGCCGGGCCAAGAACGGCGTACTGGACTACCTGAAGGCCAACGGCGCCGAGATCCTGCTCGACCTGATCGGGTACACCGACGCCAAGAAGTGCTTCACCGAGGGCGACGTGGCCGCCTGCCTGTGGACGGTGCTCAACGCCGGATCGCTGGTCGTGATGGTCGCGAAGCTGCCCGCGGTGACGGCGGCGATCGCCAAGGTGGTCGCCGGGATGACGAAGTTCCTTGAGGGCAGCGCGATCGGCCGCAAGATCCTCGCCGCGACGCGCAAGCTCATCAAGAACGCCAAGTACGACTGCGTGAAGAAGGTCGCCGCCGCACCGCTGGCGGGTGGCAAGGACGAGATCTGCGAGGCCGGCGAAACGCCGGTCCCGAAGAAGACCAGGGAAATCGAGATCGCCACCTCGAGTTGGGAGAACGCCCGCAACCAGGCGCTCGACAAGCTCGGCGAGATCGACCAGGCGACCCGCGTGCCGTACGTCGGCCGGATGGAGACGGCGCAGTCGACGTTCGGGAAGGTCTGCGGCTTCGAGACCAGGGTGAACGGCGTGCACAAGCGCTTCAGGCTGGACTACGACCCGGTCAAGGGCCCGCACATCAACGTGACGGTCGGCAAGGGGAACACCGGCCAGAAATGGGCGATCAAATGGCCGGGAACGATGGCGGAGTTCGAGACGATCCTGAAAGGTAACATCTAGCCGTGAAGTCGCCGTACGGTACGCATCCCCAGGCTCTGCGGGATCTGCTCGACGCTGTCGGCCCGGCCGAGGTGCGCGTGTTCACGCTTGCCGAGGACGAGGAATACGGGAATGCCAGCATCAACCGGTTCCCGATCGACAAGAACTGGTCAGGCGCACGGGATTTCTCCGGCGTCCGGGTGTTCGAGCAGGTCGTGGAGGAGGATTACGAGGATGCGGCCGTGCGGCTCGGCGAGACAGTGCTGAGGTACGCCTCGCCGGAGTCCGAAGTGGTCGTCTTCTGGGGAAACGTGGTCATTCCCACGATCGGCATCTCCGCCGCGCTGGCGGCAGCCAACGCGGAAACACTGATGGACACCGGTGACGACGTCTGGATCTACCCACCGGGACGCAACGTCCTGATCGAGTACTGGCACTCCGGCCGGATCACCGCAGGCGAGATCCCCGCCTGACCCGGCGGGCCTTGGGCAGCGACTGCCCAAGGCCCGTCGCCTATTCCTCCTCGTCACCCGAATGCAACTCCCGCAGCGCCTGACTCCCGGCCGCGACCAGTCGCTCAAGGCCGTCCTCGGTTGCCACGAACTCGAAACCGTTGGCACACCCGCCGAGCGTGAACTCGACTTCGTTGGCCCCGCCCATCCGGTACTCGATGGCACACCCGCTCTCGATCTTGACCCAGGCGCTGACCAAAACCCCGTTGTTGCGCACGCCGACCACTCCATTCGATGAGGACCGAGCCTTGTTAAGCTCAGTCGCAAGCGACCCTGAGCGATCAGCATAGGGTGCGAGCGCGCTTAGGTCTGGTACTCGAAAGGGTGAACTTGATGCCTTCCGGTCAGCGTCGAACCGCCGAACGCATCCAAATCGGCACCACTCTCAAACGAATGCGCCTGGAAGCAGGCTTCGGCAGAGAGGTACCAGCCGAGAAACTCGGCATCTCACCGACGACGTTCAGCAACATGGAGCAGGGCCGCACCAAGATCGCCCACACCAAGCTGGCGCTGTTGCTCGACCTCTACGGCGTGCCCGAAGACCAGGCCACAGACCTGATGGAAGTCAACCGCGAAGCACATCGCTCAGTGGTTCGCGTGCCCCGGGGCGGCGAAATCCAACCGCACCAGCGCCGATCCGCGGACCTGATCAACGCCGCAACGAAGATCTGGTACTACAGCCCGGAAGTCTTCCCGGGAGTCCTCCAGGCCAGAGGCTACGCCCAAGCGATCCTGACACCGACCGGCCACATGACCAACAAGCTGCAAGCCCGACTCAACTTCCGGTTGACCCTGGGTGAAGTCCTGACCCGCGAAGAAGACGCACTCAAGCTGTGGGCCGTGGTCGGTGAAGCCGCACTGCACAAGAACATTGGCGGCTACGCGGTGATGCGCGAGCAGCTGTGGCATGTCGCCAAGCTCTGCAAGCAGCGGCCCAACGTCACTGTTCAGGTGCTGCCGTTGAGTTCCCGCGAGCACGAAATGCTCGGCGCCACCGTGACCATCTACAAGGTTGACAACCTGGCCGAGTTGGCCAGCGTCGACACGAATATCAACGAGCACTTCCTCGACCGTGACTCGATGGTCGTCGATGCGATCCAGCGGTTCGACGATGTGCGACTTAAGGCGCTGGATCCACTGACCAGCCTCGATATGATTGAGGAAATCGCGAGTCGTCAGTGAAGCGAGGGAACTATGTCGCTGGAGCCCCACGTGTGGACAAAGTTCTCCTCTGGGGGCAACAACTGCGTGGAGGTGATGCTGACCGACACCGAGGTGCTCGTGCGCAACTCCCACCGCCCCGACGCAGGCACCCTCACCTTCACCCACGACGAATGGGACTCCCACACCCAGGGCCAGAAGCTCGGCATCTTCGACCTGCCTCGCTGAGAACCTCGTACGCCCGGGGGCGTAGGCCAGGAGTACACGCCTGACGTACGAAAGGCCGTCCCGAAATGGGCAGTCTGGCGGACATGACCCGAAATGCGTGGATATGTCTTGCTGGACAGGTAGTCGCGACGATCGGGATCGGGCTCCAGTGGCTGAACTACCCCCAGGCGCTGCCGCCCGGTCTGCTCTACGTCGCCGGAGCGATCGCGATCCTCCTGCTGGAACGGCGGTCGAGGTGGGCGCCGATGGGCGCGGTCGCGATGTCGGGGTGGATCTTTCTCGGCGGGCTGAGCGGCGGGCCGCTGATCAAAGGCCTGACGTCCACAAAGGACATCGTGCTGATCGGCAACTGGGTGATGGTCGCCGGACTCGTGGTCTCGGTGATCGCCGCAGTCGTCGCGATGGCGACCGCGCGGCCGACCGAGCCGAACCTCGAGCGCAGCACCCCGGTTGTCGTCACCTCGGTGGGACTGTTGGTCTTCGCGATCGGCAACGCCATGATCTTCGGGCTGAAACTCGAGCGCCCCATCGCGATCGTGTTCATCGTGATGGCACTGCTCATTCCCGTCGTGCGACACCGGTTCATGATCATGATCAGCATCGTGATGTCGGCCGCGTTCCTGGAGGGCTTGTTGAGCCAGGGCGGGGTCGCGCGGTTGGGCACACCGTCGGAGGTGGTCGACTTCGGCGCCACACTGCTCATGCTCGGCGGGCTGACCGCTGCCTTGATCGCGGGAATCATCGCGGTGCTGCCGCGGCGAGCAGCACGTCTGGAAACAAGCCGCTAGAACTTCGGGGCCCGCTTCTCCAGGAACGCTCGCACACCTTCGGCGTAGTCCGCGCTGTGTACGGCCTCGTCGTACAACGCGCGGACACTGTCGTCCTCGTGCTCGGCGTCGGCGATCCGGTTGATGATCTTCTTCGAGCCCCGGACGCTGACCTGGGCGCGGCCCGCGATCGTGTCCGCGAGGTCCTTGGCGCGGGCTTCCAGGTCATCGGTCGGGTGCAGTTCGTTGACCAGGCCGATCCGCAACGCTGTCGCCGCGTCGATGATCTCGCCGCTGAACAGGATCTGCTTGGCCCATGCCTTGCCCACCGCGTCGACCAACTGCTTGGTCGAGGTGAAGTTGTAGACGATGCCGAGCTTGGCCGGGGTGATCCCGAACCGCGCGTTGTCCGCGGCGATCCGCAGGTCACAGGCCAGTGCGATCTCGCAGCCGCCGCCGATGCAGAAGCCGTTGATCACCGCGATCGTCGGCTGCGGGAACTCGGCGATCGCGCGCTCGGCCGCGTGCACGGTCTCGCCGTAGCGGGCCGCGCCGTCGGCGCCGGAGCGCAGCGTCTGGAACTCGGCGATGTCCGCGCCCGCCGAGAAGTGCTCGCCGCCCTGGACCAGCAGCACGCGCACGTCGGAGCCCAGCGAGCCGAGCAGCCCGGGGATCGCCGCCCACATGTCCAGGCTCAGCGCGTTGCGCTTGTCCGGCCGGTCGATCGTCAGCGTCGCGACGGCCCCCGCCGTCTCCATCCTGAGATGCACGCCCCCAGCGTGACACGTCACGACCTATGCGACACGTGCGTAACCACACACGAACCGGACATTGATCGGCGCATGCTGGTCCTCATGCGACGAACTGCCGTGCTCCTCGTCACACTCGCCGCCCTGACCGCGTGCACCGAGTCCACCGCGGGCAGAGTGCCGCCGCCGACGGGGGCGACCGGCCAGCCGAGCACGCCGCAGGAGTCCAAAGCACCCGGCCTGAAGATCGAGACGGTCGCAGGCGGCCTCGAACACGGCTGGGACATCGGCTTCCTGCCGGACGGCAAAGCACTGGTCACGCAGCGCCCCGGCAAGCTCGCCCTGCTGTCGTCCACCCAGCAGGGCGCGACGGTCACGCAGGTCCAGGCCGATTTCAACGACGTGCTCGCGGCCGGTGAAGGCGGCCTGATGGGCATGGTGATCGACCCGGACTTCGCCGCCACCCGCGAGTTCGTCACGTGCCAGACGTACAAGGAGAACGGCGCGGCCAAGGACATCCGGCTGATCCGCTGGCGGCTCTCGCCGGACGGCGGCAGCGCGCAGCGCGTGAACGTGATGCTGTCGGGTTTCCCGGTCGTGTCCGGCGGCAGGCACTCCGGCTGCCGTCCGACCATCGGACCGGACGGAGCGCTGCTGGTCGGCACCGGTGACACGGCACGACCGGCCCTCTCCCAGGACCGCACGAACCTCGGCGGCAAGGTCCTGCGCCTGGACGCCAAGACCGGCGCTCCCGCGCCCGGCAACCCGTTCGCGACCGCCCAGAACGCCGTTGAGCAGCGGCTCTACACCTACGGCCACCGCAACGTGCAGGGCGTGGCGATCCGGCCGGGCAGCGGCCAGGTGATCACCGCCGAACACGGCCCCGACAAGAACGACGAGATCAACATCGAACTGCCCGGCCGGAACTACGGCTGGGATCCCTCACAGGGCGGCAAGGTCACCAGGTACGACGAGGACGTCCCCATGACGGACCTGCAACGCTTCCCCGACGCGGTCCCCGCGCTGTGGGAGTCCGGCGACCGCACCGAAGCGGTCTGCGCGGCGGCGTTCCTCGACGGCCCGCAGTGGCGTGAGCTGAACGGCTCGCTCGTGGTGACCGCGTTGAAAGGCGCGAAACTCCTGCTGTTCAAGCTGGACGACGCGGGCAAGGTGCAGTCGGTGTCCGTTCCGCCGGAGTTCGACGACGACTACGGCAGGCTGCGCGCCGCACGCCAGGGACCGGACGGCGCGCTGTACATCACCACGTCCAACGGCACAGACGACAAGCTGCTGCGCGTGACCCTAGGCTGAGCCACATGTCCTTTCCCGACGCGGTCTTCACTGTTCTGCGCACCGAATCGGCACGAATCGCCGTCGAACACGGGACACGGGAGGTCACCCGCGCCGAGTTGCTGCGCCTGACCAGCCGGATCGCTGCGGGCATGCGTGCGGCCGGGGTGAAGCGCGGTTCGGGGATCGCGATGATCACCGACGTGACGCCGGAGGCACTGGCCGCCTATCTGGCCGCGTGGGCGCTGGGTGCGCGGGTCGTCGGGATCCGGCCGGGGTTCAGCGACAAGCAGCTCGACCACATCCTCGGCGGCGGTCTCGACCTGGTCGTGACCGACGCCGACCTGCCCGATCTGCTGGCCGCCGAGGACGAGCCGCTGCTGCTGACCTCCCGGCCCGCCGACGTGGCCCGGCTGGTCTACACCAGCGGGAGCACCGGCCTGCCCAAGGCCTGCGTGCAGACCTACGAGGCAATGTCGGCGCACTACACGTGGAATCCGGACAGCTGGGATGCCGCGATCACCGCGATGGCTGCGGCCTGCGACCGGTTCCTGCTGTTCGGCAGCCTGGCCAGCGCGGTCGTGCAGGACTACCTCGCGTTGTGCCTGCTGCACGGCGGAACCGCGGTGATCCCCACCCGGCTGGAGTTCCCCGGCGTGCTGGCGGACCTGCGGATCACGTACACGATCATGAACGTGCCGCGGCTGTACGCGATACTGGACTCGTTGCGGGACAACCCGATCGACCTGAGCGCCCTGCGCGGCATGCTCGTCGCCGGATCACCGCTCGCGCCGCACCGGTTGAGCGAGGCGATGGACCGGATCGGGCCGGTGATCTACCACCACTACGGCCTGAGCGAAACCGGCGGCCTGACCATCATCCCGCCGTCCGAGATCGCCACCGGGCGCACCGACACAGTGGGAAAACCGCACGGTGGCGTGGAAATCGAGATCAGGGACGGCGAGATCTGGGCCCGCAACCCGTGGATGATGCGCGAGTACTGGGAAAACCCGTCCGAGACAGCGGAAGTCGTGGTGGACGGCTGGATCCGCACCCGTGACCTCGGCGAGCTGCGCGACGGATACCTGCACCTGACCGGCCGCGCGAGGGACGTGGTCATCGTCAACGGCTACCCGATCTACGCCGGACCGATCGAACGCGTCCTCGCCGACCACCCGGACGTCGACCAGGCGTACGTGCTCGACCCGGACGGCGTACTGCACGCGTTCGTGATCCCCCACCCCGGCAGGCAACCCGACCACACCGAACTGTCCACTTTGGTGCGTGACGAACTCGGCGCCGACAGCGTGCCGTCCAGGATCACGTTCGTGGACGCGGTGCCACTCGCCCCGAGCGGCAAGCCCGACAAGCAAGCCCTATTGGGTGACTAGCGGCTGGCCCGAGACACCAACAGAATCGTTCCATGAACGGCCCAAACCTACCCGAGCCGCACGAATTGTTCGACATCGATGCGTGGCAGCACCGCTGGCCGAGCGGAACCTGGAAGGCCGAGCTCGTCTCCGGCGTCCTGGTCTTCTCAGGCCAGTTCGACGAACGCGACCTGAAGACAGCTCGGCGCACCTACCCAGGCCGTCAGGTCGTTCTCAACGAAGGCGGCGGGATCGAGGTTCACCCGGCCGGTGACAACCCACCACGCTCGATCTTCGAGATCTATCTCGAACGCCTGACTCAGCGCAAGGAAGCCACCCCACCTGCATAGACCTTCGCACAGCACGTCAGCGGTGGACGGTGGGCTTGTGCTCCAGGTGGGACAGGCCGTTCCACGCCAGGTTCACCAGGTGCGCGGCGACGTCCGCCTTGCGCGGCTTGCGGACGTCCAGCCACCACTGCCCGGTCAACGCGACCATGCCGACCAGCGCCTGCGCGTAGAGCCCGGCCAGCTTGGCGTCGTATCCCCGTGAGCTGAAATGCACGCCGAGGATGTGCTCGACGTGACTCGCGATGTCGGACAACAGGCTCGAGAACGTGCCGTGTGAGCTTGCCACCGGCGAATCCCGCACCAGAATCCGGAATCCGTCGGTCGAGGTGTCCACATAGTCCAACAGGGCGGTCGCCGCGTGGTCGAGCAGCGCGCGGGGATGCATGTCCTCCGACAACGACTCCGTGATCGCCGACAGCAGGTGGTCCATCTCGCGGTCGACGACCACCGCGTAGATGCCTTCCTTGCCGCCGAAATGCTCGTACACCACCGGTTTGCTCACTCCGGCGCGGTGCGCGATCTCCTCGATCGACGCGCCGTCGAAGCCTTTCTCGGCAAACAGCGCGCGGGCGACGTCGAGCAGCTGCCGACGGCGCTGGGTGCCGGTCATCCGGACCCGACCCGCCGTCGGCTGCCTTGCCTCGTTACGTCTCACCTGCACACAGTAACCAGGTCAGTCCTTGCCTACGGCCAAACGGGCCAGTCGTTGTTCGGTCGGCCAGCGCACGTCGTACACCCAACCGAACCTCTCGAAGATCCAGATCAGCCTCGCCGAGGTGTCGATCTGGCCGCGCTGCACGCCGTGCCTGGCGCAGGTCGGGTCGGCGTGGTGCAGGTTGTGCCACGACTCGCCGAACGACAGGATCGCCAGCGGCCAGAAGTTGGCCGCCTTGTCGCGGCTCTTGAACGGCCGCTCACCGATCATGTGGCAGATCGAGTTGGTCGACCACGTCACGTGGTGCAGGATCGCCACCCGCACGAAACCGGCCCAGAAGAACGCGGTCAGCGCGCCCCACCAGGACATCGTGGCCAGGCCGCCGATCAGGGCGGGCAGCAGGAACGTGGCGACGGTCAGCGGGATGAACAGCTTGTTTACCCGGACGATGTCCTTGTCGGCCATCAGGTCGGGCGCGAAGCGCTGCTTGTTGGTGACGTTGTTCTCGAAGATCCAGCCCATGTGCGCGTGCCAGAAACCACGGGCCAGCGCCCACGGCGACGTGCCGAACAGCCACGGCGAGTGCGGGTCGCCCTCGCGGTCGGAGAACGCGTGGTGCCTGCGGTGGTCGGCCACCCAGGTGATCGGCGGCGACTGGACCGCCATGCTGCCCATGACCGCCAGCATGATCCGCATCGGCCGCTTGGCCTTGAACGAGTTGTGCGTGAACAGGCGGTGGTAACCGACAGTGACGCCGAGCCCGCTGAAGTAGAAGAAGAACAGCGCCAAGCCGACGTCGAGCCAGCTCAACCCCCAACCCCACAGCAGCGGAACGGCCGCGATCAGCGCCGCGAACGGCACCAGGATGAACACGTACACCGCGATCTGCGTCGCCAGATTCCGCTTGCCCTCGAACAGTGGCCTCGGACCGCCGCCCGAAGCCTCCTGTTCCTCGGATTTGTCGAGGGTTGTCGTCATTCGCCCACCTCACGGGTGCCTTAGGTCAGCCTTACCTACGATGTCGTAACTTACGACAGGGTAGGTTGCCTTCCCGGCTCCGCGCCACCCTGCAAACCGTGATCTGATCGGCTACCACGACTACAGACATACCCGCTTGTGACGCTGCTAACGTCCATTCGGGTAGTGCCCGTGCACAAATCCCCCGGGTGTCTGTCGCCCGCCCACCCCTCTCGTGCGACGATGTCCAACCGTGAGCCTCACCGGCTCTGATCCGCCGTGGTGTAAAGGCAGCACCTCAGATTTTGGTTCTGATGGTCCAGGTTCGATCCCTGGCGGCGGAGCGGTCAAGGCTGGAGACGGTTGACACGGGCAGGGGGTGCACTCTGCGCAACGAGTCGGACGAGGGGCACCCGCCCGCGCTGGATGAGAAGTCCGACGCGTGGCTGGTCGGTCGCGCCAGCGAACTGCTGGCGGTCACGCAGGGCGCTGAACACGCCGAGCAGGTTCAGAACGTCCGCGAGGTCGACAGCATGCTGGCCGAGGCACAGCATCGGGGCGAGCCGCGGATGGTCGCCCAACTTCTGCGGTCCGCCGTCGCCATTCGCCTGGTGACCTCCGGCGAGGCCAGCACCGCCCAGCCGTTCCTCGACGAGATGATGCTGCACACCCGCAGGCACGGCCTGCTCGTGCTGGAAGCCGACGCGCACGCCCTGCTCGGCCGCCTGATGCTGATGGCGGGCGCCGAGGACGTCGCGCTCACCGAGGCGGCCATCGCGCTGGCGATGCTCGACGACCCCCTCATCCCGGACGGGACGCTCAGCAGGCGCGCGTGGAACCTGCTGGTGTCGTCCACCCTGATGGACATCGGCCTGGTGCTCACGCAACTCGGCGTGTACGAGGAAGCCGACCAGGCGATGAACCGGGCGAGCCGCTACATCCGCGACACCCCCGCGCCGCACCAGATCTCGGTGCACCTCGTCAACCGGATCCGGATGCTCGTCGGCTGGGGACTGCGGCTGGAGCGCGTCGACCAGTCGGAGACCGCACGGGAGAAGTTCCGGACCGCCGCGGCCATCTCGGAGGCCGTCGAAGGCCCGTTCCGCGAATCGCTCTTTCCCCGCAAGGCCGACAAGACCGCCGCCGAGCAGGTGCCGGTCATCGCCGCCGCCCTCGCGCTCTCGGACCCGTCGCCGGACCACGTCGAGCGGCTGTTCGAGATCAAGCCAAACGCGAAGTACGCCCGTGAGCTGATCATCACCGCGATCGCGCTCGCCCGGTGCCTCGAACAGACCGGTCTGGTCAGCGAGGCCGTCGACGTGCTCGCCGACGCCCGCGTCGATCTGGAGGACGACCCGTCCGAGCCGACGCTGCGGCTCTGCCTGATCCGCGAGTTCGCCCGGCTGTCAGGGCCGGACGGCGGTGAACGCACGATGAGCGCGCTGGAGAGCTACGCGCACGAACTCGAGACGCAGCTGTGGGAAATGCGCGAATCGCGGATCGCCACGCTCAACACCCGACGTGAACACGAACGGCTGACGCGCAAACACGGCGAGACCGAGCGGCAGGCGATGCAGGACTCGCTGACAGGCCTGCCGAACCGCCGCGCGCTCGACGAACGTCTCGAAGCACTGTCCGCGGCGGCCGACAACCACCCGATGGCATTGGCGCTCGTGGACCTCGACGGGTTCAAAGAGGTGAACGACCAGTTCTCCCACGCCGACGGCGACGACGTGCTGCGCGTGGTCGCGAGCACGGTCCGGGACACGCTGCGCGGCGGGGACATGGTCGCCCGCTACGGCGGCGACGAGTTCGTGGTCCTGCTGCCCGGCGCGCCGCTGCACGCCGCCGAGGCGGCGCTCGGCCGCGCGGTGCATGCCGTCTCCAGACTGCCCCATGATCTTTCCCACGGTGTGACGTTGTCCGTCGGCGTCGTCGCGCTGCGTCAGAATGAGACCGCAGCGCGTGCGCTCGCCCGAGCCGACGCGGCGATGTACGAAGCGAAACGCAGTGGCGGCAACGGAGTCGCGGCCGTCACGATGAGCACCGACACCGCACAGTCCGGACGCTTTACCGATGACCCCGCGTGGGTCATGCCGGAGGCAACGTAGGATCGTTACCTGGTGTTATCCGTACGGATTCCTCAGGGAGATCGCTGATGCCCCAGGGTGGTCACGCCCAGCTCAGCACCGTTGTTCTCGCCGCTGGCGAAGGCACTCGGATGCGTTCGTCGACCCCGAAGGTGCTGCACCCGATCGCAGGCAGGCCGCTGGTCGAGCACGCGGTGCGCGCGGTTGCCGGGCTCGACCCCGAGCATCTGGTCGTCGTCGTCGGTCACGGCCGAGCGGCGGTGACCGAGCATCTGGAAGGCCTCACCACCGCGCTGGACCGCAAGGTGACCACAGCGGTGCAGGCCGAGCAGAAAGGCACAGGGCACGCCGTGTCCTGTGGCCTGTCCGAGTTGCCGCCCTCCTTGAGCGGCACGGTGATCGTCACCTACGGCGACGTGCCTTTGCTTGAGACGGAAACGCTTTCGGCGTTACTGGCCGAGCACACCTCGTCGGGCAACGCGGTGACGGTGCTGACGGCCGTCGTCGAGGACCCGACCGGCTACGGCCGGATCGTGCGCGACACGGACGGTGGCGTGACCTCGATCGTCGAGCACAAGGACGCCGACGAGGACCAGCTGGAGATCACCGAGATCAACTCGGGGATCTACGCGTTCGACGCCGCCGTGCTCACCGACGGCCTGTCCCGGCTGAGCACGGACAACGCGCAGGGCGAGCTGTACCTGACGGACGTGCTGAGCATCGCGCGTGGCGACGGCCGCGGCGTCGGCGCGTTGGTCTGTGTCGACGCGTGGCAGGTCGAAGGCGTGAACGACCGCGTGCAGCTGGCCAACCTGGGCGCCGAGCTCAACCGCAGGCTGCTGGAGCGCTGGATGCGCGAGGGTGTCTCGGTCGTCGACACCGGCAGTGTCTGGCTGGACGCCGGGGTGACGCTGGCCAGGGACGTGCTGATCGAGCCGAACGTCCAACTGCGCGGTTCGACCAGTGTCGGCGAGAGCGCCACCATTGGCCCCGACACGACGCTGACCAACGTGACCGTGGCCGAGGGGGCGAAAGTCATCCGTACTCACGGCTCGGACTCGGCCATCGGCGCAGGCGCGTCCGTCGGTCCCTTCGCCTACCTGCGGCCGGGCACCACGCTCGGCGAGAAGGGCAAGATCGGCACGTTCGTCGAGGTCAAGAACTCCCAGATCGGGGCGGGAACGAAGGTCCCGCACCTGTCGTACATCGGCGACGCGACCATCGGCGAGCACAGCAACGTCGGTGCCGCCAGCGTCACGGTGAACTACGACGGGGTGAGCAAGAATCGCACGACGATCGGCTCACACGTCCGTACCGGCTGCGACAACATGTTCGTGGCACCGGTGACGGTCGGCGACGGCGCCTACAGCGGCGCTGGCACCGTGATCCGGCGGGACGTACCGCCGGGCGCGCTCGCAGTTTCCGGCGGTCCGCAGCGCAATCTCGAAGGCTGGGTGGTCAACCGCCGCCCAGGCACTGCGGCGGCTGAAGCGGCACTGGCCGCACAAAAAGTCGAGGAGCAGCAGCAATGAACGCCAAATCCGGGACACCGAAGAAGCACCTGATGCTCTTCTCCGGCCGTGCTCACCCGGAGCTGGCCGAGCAGGTGGCACGGGAACTGAACCTGGAGATCACGCCACAGGCGGCGTACGACTTCGCCAACGGTGAGATCTTCGTGCGGTTCAACGAGTCGGTCCGCGGCACGGACGCGTTCGTGATCCAGTCGCACACCACCCCGATCAACCAGTGGGTGATGGAGCAGCTGCTGATGGTGGACGCGTTGAAGCGCGCGTCGGCCAAGCGGATCACCGTGATCATGCCGTTCTACCCGTACGCGCGGCAGGACAAGAAGCACAAGGGCCGCGAGCCGATCTCGGCACGACTGATCGCGGACATGTTCAAGACCGCGGGAGCCGACCGGATCATGACGGTCGACCTGCACACCGCGCAGATCCAGGGCTTCTTCGACGGGCCGGTCGACCACCTGTTCGCGCAGTCGCTGCTGGCCCAACACGTCAAGAACGCGTACGGCTCGGCGGACATCACGGT
The DNA here is from genome assembly GCF_000826545.1 of Kibdelosporangium sp. MJ126-NF4. The sequence goes on from NZ_CDME01000011.1 coordinate 546,171, forward strand.
CGTCTCGCCCGACTCCGGCCGCGTGCGGCTGGCTGAGAAGTGGGCCACCCAGCTGGGCGACCGCCCGATCGCGTTCATCCACAAGACCCGCGACCCGCTCAAGCCGAACGAGGCGGTCGCGAACCGTGTCGTCGGCGAGGTGTCCGGCAGGCTGTGCGTGCTCGTCGACGACATGATCGACACCGGTGGCACGATCGTGAAGGCGTGCGACGCGCTGATCGAGGGCGGTGCGTCGGACGTGGTGATCGCGGCGACGCACGGCATCCTGTCCAACCCGGCACCGGAGCGCCTGGCCAACTGCAAGGCCAGGGAGATTGTCTTCACCAACACGCTGCCGATCCCCGAGGAGAAGCGTTTCCCGGGGATGACCGTGTTGTCGATCGCGCCGCTGCTGGCCCGCGCGATCGAGGCGGTCTTCGAGGACGGCTCGGTGACGAGCCTCTTCGACGGCAACGCCTGACCCGCTTTCCGCCTGAGGGCCGCCGTCCAGTTGGACGGCGGCCCTCACGCGTAGGACTACTCATCTTGGGTGTACGACGGTTCCTGACCGGTCCGTGTTGCGTCAGAGTGTGACCAACCGACTACCGGGGAGGAAGATCGGATGAGTGGCTACGCGGTGGTGATCGACGCGCTGAGACGCTCGTCGAAAGCCGCCAACGACCTGAGCACACAACTGCGTGCGGTGGACCTGGACGCACCGGTCTCGACATTGAATGCCGCGCTCCCAGGAACCAGCGCGGGCCCAGCGCTCAAAGGCCTCGGCGAGCTGTGGCGCGGAGCCGTCCAGTCGATCAGCGACTCGGCCGCCCAGTTCTCCCGCGACCTCGGCGCGTCCGCCGAGTTGTACAGCACGAACGAAGGCGCAGCCGCGACCGATCTGCGCGTCACCGGCGACGGAATGCGGCCGTCCTGATGGCGACCTTGGGTGACGTGCGCAGGTGGAACGCCGAACCGCTGAACACGGCGGTCGGCGAGCTGAACCGCCGATACGACCAACTGATGGGTCTCGCCGACGAGTTGGCCGCCGCGTGCCAGCCGAGCGGCTGGGTCGGCGACGCGGCGTACAACGCGGCCACGTCGGCGCGTAAGCGAACCGACCGCCTGGAGGAACAGGTCGCCGGGGTGGCCGCGGTGCGGCGGGCGTTGGCCGAGACGGCGGACGCGATCACCGGCCTGCACCACGCGATCGCGGAAATCGACAGCCTGGCGCGAGCCAACGGGCTCTTGGTCGCGGACAACGGGGCAATCGTCAACCAGGACTGGGCAGGCGTGGTCCACGACCTCGATCGGGTGAAAGTTGAGTTGGCCGACCGGGTCGAGCAGGTGATGCGGCGGGCAAATGCGATCGACGAGGACCTGACCACGGTCGTCAACCGCGCCAGGACGAGCCAGACCCTCGACGGTGACGTGGACGGCCTGACCAGCGCGGCCCAAGCCGGAACTGCCAGTGGCGGGTTGACGAACGGACCACCGGCAGGTGGGAGCCCGTTCGACAACGCAGGCTGGTGGGACGCGCTCTCGGATGCTGAGAAGCAGCGAATCATCAAGGAACACCCCGAGTGGATCGGCAACCTGGACGGTGTCCCCGCCGCCGCCCGAGACGCCGCCAACCGCGCCCGGCTGCCCGGCGAACGCGCCGCGATCCAGAAACAGCTCGACGAACTGGAGGCGAGGCTGCGCGAACTCTCTCTACCCGAACACACCGAGTACATGAAGATCAAGGCCAAACTGGCATCGATTGACGCAATATCCGGAATTCTGAGCAAGTCAAATGAGAGACAACTACTGCTACTGGACATGTCTGGCGATCGAGCGAAAGCGGCGATCGGCACAGGAAATATCGACACAGCCGATCATGTGGCTGTGTACACACCCGGAATGAACTCCACCGTGAACGGCAACCTTGAAGGCTACGTGCGCGACGCGAACCAACTCCGAGTACTCGCAGAGCAAGAAATGAAGAAGGTCGGCAATGGCGCAACCGTGGCCGCTGTCGCCTGGCTTGGCTATGAACCGCCCAGTGGGGGCGAGAATCCGCAGGACCTACTCGGCGAAGGGCTCGCACGAGATGGCGCGAACCGATTGGCGCCTTTCCTGAACGGGATCGACGCGTCGCGGGACAAAGACCCGCACCTGACCGCGCTGGGCCACTCATACGGGTCGCTCACCACCGGCCTTGCACTTCAGCAGAAGACCGGGGTGGACGAGGCGATCGTGTTCGGTTCTCCCGGACTGGGTACAAGCGACCCGGCAAAGATCCAGGTGACCCCCGGGCACCTGTACAACATCGAGGCAGACGAGGACTTCGTCGCCGATCTCGGACATCCCGCAGGCCATGGCGCCGACCCGAGCTTGCTACCCATCCCGCAACTGTCCACCCACGACGCCATGACACCGGACGGCCGACCGCTGAAAGCATCAATCGGGCACAGCCAATACACCTGGGGTGACACGACAAGTCAATACAACATGGCCATGATCGTCGCAGGCATGAACGACCGAGTCATTCCGGCCCGATGAAGGGAAACGTAGTGCGACTGCTGGGCTCCAGCATCGCAGTCCTTGCTGTCCTGGCGAGTGGCTGCACTACCGGACCGAACCCGAGAGACAAGGACGAGCGAGTGAAAAGCCAGTTCGCCGAGTTGCGGAAGCGGCCGGATATCGAGACAGCTGCCCAACGCTACGAGGAAATGCGCGCGAAGATCCGAACACGATTGACAACGGCGGAGCTCGCCACCGGTTGGGTCGAAGAGAAAGACAGTTCGGATGCCATGGGCTGCCAGAGCAGCTCAACACCATCCTGGTCGGAGATCAACAGCAGCACCGGCGAAGTTCGATATCTGCCTCGATGGATCTCTGCAGGGAACCTACCGGACGACAAGTGGGACAGAGCCGTCTCGGTCGTCGCCGAGATCGCCCGCGAGTACGGATTCGACGGCCCCGGAGTGGTGATCAACCGCCCGAGCGATCACGCAGTCATCTTTCAGGACGATTACGGCGCACAGATCCACTTCGGCACGGTGAAGAACACGGTCTTCGCTCTCACCACCGGCTGCCACCTGACGGTGGCCGCGCACCAGCAGGGCACACCGCAGCCGAACCCCACGACCGTCGCGCCGGGGACCTACCCGATGACCACCCGCGCAACCACCCCGCCACCGCCGTCCACACCCAGCTGAAGACCGTGTGGCAACCCAATTTCGAGCCCCCCGGCGATGCTGGGATGAAGCTGACGTAAACTATCCGGGTTGTCTCGGCGAGGCTGGGCCTTTCAGGGTCTGGCGTGATCGACGCGGCTGGTTTGGTAGCCGTGTGTCTTCGCGCCTGCCTCCGCCGCGGTGACGACCCCTACTTTGCGTTTTTCGTTGAAGGAGAGCATCACCGTGTCCGAGGTCCGTCTTGCCGCCGAGTCGCGTACCGAATTCGGCAAGGGCGCCGCTCGCCGTACCCGCCGCGCCGGCAAGATCCCCGCGGTGCTCTACGGCCACGGTTCCGACCCGAAGCACCTGGCTCTGCCGGCGCTCGAGTTCGCCCGTGTAGTCCGTGAGCACGGCCAGAACGCCGTACTGACGCTGGATGTGGACTCCAAGTCCGAGCTGGCGCTGACCAAGACCGTCACCACCCACCCGATCAAGAACTACATCGAGCACGTCGACCTGCTGCTCGTCCAGCGTGGCGAGAAGGTCAGCGTCGAGGTGCCGATCGTGCTGACCGGTGCCGCAGCCGCCGCCACCCTGGTCACCCAGGAAGTGACTGTGATCACCGTCGAGGTCGAGGCGCTGCACATCCCCGACCAGTTCGAGCTGTCGATCGAGGGCGCCACCCCAGGCACCCTGCTCACCGCGGCCGACATCAAGCTGCCGCTGGGCGCAACCCTGGCAGGCGACCCTGAGGCGCTGGTCGTCGCTATCAACGCTGCCCCGACCGCCGAGCAGCTCGAGGGCGACACCGGCGAGGCACCGGCCGAAGAGTCCGCTGCCGACGAAGAGGCCTGATTCTCATGAGCGACGGGCCGGGGACCGTGGTCGTTGTTGGCCTCGGCAACCCCGGCCCTCGCTATGCGGCCAACCGCCACAACGTCGGTGCCATGGTGCTCGACGAACTGGGCGACCGGGTCGGCGGCAAGTTCAAGGCCCACAAGGGCCTGGCCGACGTCCTGGAAGGGCGGCTCGGCGGCACGCGCGCGGTGCTGATGAAGCCGCGCTCGTTCATGAACGTCTCCGGCGGGCCTGTCTCGGGCGTCGCCAAGTTCTTCAAGGTCCAACCCGCTGACATCGTGGTCATCTACGACGAGCTCGACCTGCCGTTCGGCACAGTCCGGCTCAAGCTCGGCGGCGGCGAGAACGGCCACAACGGCCTGCGGTCCATCTCCAAGTCCCTGGGCACCAAGGACTACCACCGCATCAGGGTCGGCATCGGCCGCCCGCCCGGCCGGATGGACCCGGCCGACTACGTCCTCAAGGACTTCTCGGTGATCGAACGCAAAGAGCTGCCGTTCGTCTTCGACCGCGCCGCCGACGCCACCGAGGCACTGGTCAACAACGGCCTGGAAGCCGCGCAGAACGCCTTCCACGCCACCTGAGCCGCCCGCTCTTTTCGAATCGCGCGCAACCAAGGTGGCCTTTGGTGCATCCCGCGCACCAAAGGCCACCTTGGTTGCATAAGGCCCGAGCTGGTTAGCGCTCGGTGCTGCGGATGCTCTCGGCCAACTGCTCGCCTGCCGCGGCCCGGCGGAGCTTGCCGGACGGCGTCTTGGGCAACGATCCCGGCGACAGCACCAGCACCGCGACCGGACGGGCCTCCACAGCCTCGAAAACCCGGCTCGCGACTTCCTTGCGCAGCCGTGCTTCCTCGTCCGACTCGCCAGCCAGTTTGGACTCGACGACGACGGCGAACCGCTCGCGCCTGCTGCCCGCGTCCAGCCGCACGGCCACCGCGTTCCCGGCGCGCACGCCGTCGACGCTCGTCGCCGCGCGTTCGATGTCCGTCGGGTAGATGTTGCGGCCGCCGAGGATGATCACGTCCTTTTCCCTGCCGCACACCACGATCTCGCCGTCGATCTGGTAGCCGATGTCCCCCGTGGACATCCAGCCGTCCTCGCCCTGGATCGTCCTCGGGCCGTCCACGGTCAGGTAGCCCGGTGTCACCGACGAGCCGCGCAACTGGATCTCGCCGACCTCGCGGTTGCCGCGGATCTCACCGTCCTCGGTGATCACGCGGGCCTCGACTCCCGGCAAAGGCTTGCCCAGCACGGCGAACGACCGCACGTCGTCACTCGGCTCCACCGGCACCGCGCGCCGGTCGACCTCCAGCGCGTGCGGGTCGATGTAGTCCAACGTCAAACCGGTGAACAGTGGCGCGAACGACACCGCCAACGTGCATTCCGCCATGCCGTACGCGGGGAACACGCATTCCCACGGCATCTTGAACCGCGCTCCCGCGTCGGTGAAGGTCTTCACCGCGGACGCGTCGATCGGCTCGGCGCCGTTGAGCGCCAGGCGCAACGTCGACAGGTCGTAGTCACCGTCGTTGGCGTTGCCCATCCGCTTGCCCACCATGGCGTACGCGAAGTTCGGCGCCGCCGTGATGGTCGCGCGGTAGCGGCTGATCAGGTCCATCCACAGCAGCGGGGCGCGCAGGAAGTCCACCGGCGTGACCTTCACCAGGTCGATGCCCAGCGTCATCGGCGTGGTCAGGAAGCCGACCATGCCCATGTCGTGGAACAGCGGGAGCCACGACACCATCGTGTCGTTCTCCCAGTCCAGCGCGGCCTTCTCGGCCATCGCGTCGATGTTGGCCATCAGGTTGCCGTGCGTGATCCGGACGGCCTTCGGGTCGGCCGTCGAACCACTTGTCAGCTGCAGCAACGCGTGCACGTCCTCACCGACGTGCACCGGCTCGGCGAGCGGCGTGCCGTCGGTCAGGTCCGTCAGCAGCCGGTACGGGATGCCGTGCTCGGTCAGCACCGGCGCGAGCTGGTCGAACGGCGCGCCCAGCAGCACCAGCTTCGAATCGATCATGGTGAGAACACGCAGCGTGTCCTCGGCCCACATCGCGAGATCCGTGCGCGGCGTCGGCTGGTGCAGCATCGTCACGCTGCCGCCCGCGAGCCAGACCGCCTGGATCGCCGGGGCGATCAAGACGGGGTCGGCGGCGAGCACAGCGACCGCACTGCGCGGTCCGAGACCGCCTTCCACCAGCGCACCCGCCATCGCACGGGCCTCATGGTGCACCTGCTCCCACGACCGGCGCACGGGATCTCCGGGCTCCCCCGTGACGATCCCCTTGACCTTGCCGCGGGTGACGGCGTTGCCCAGCAGGGCGTCCACGAACCGACTCATACGGCGCACTCTAAAGGGTCAGTGTTGGTCGTTACTGACAAAGTGTCACTACTCGACGCTGTCAGCGATCTCCAACCAACGCTCCTCGACCTCGGCCTTCTCCTTCACCAGGTCCCTGAGCTGCGCGTCCAGCTCCAGCAGCCGGTCGGGATCGGTCGCGGCCTCGGCCAGCGCCGTGTGCAGCTCCGCTTCACGCTTGTCGAGCTTGCCCAGCGACCGTTCCAGGCGTGCGAGTTCCTTGCCCGCCGCACGCTGGTCGGACGCATTGGACTTCGGCTTCGGCGCTTTCTCGGCAGCGGCCGGGGCGGGCGCGGCGATCATCGCCGTACGGCGGGACAGGTACTCGTCGATCCCGCCCGGCAGGTGCTTCGCGCGGCCGTCGCCGAACAGCGCGTACACCTCGTCACAGACGCGTTCGACCAGGTACCGGTCGTGCGAGACGACCACAAGCGTGCCCGGCCACGAGTCGAGCACATCCTCCAGCTGCTGCAACGTGTCGATGTCCAGGTCGTTGGTCGGCTCGTCGAGCAGCAGCACGTTCGGCTCGGCCATCAGCAGCCGCGACAGCTGCAACCGGCGGCGTTCACCACCGGAGAGGTCCGAGACGGGCGTCCACTGCCGGTTCGGCGGAAAACCGAACTTCTCCGCCAGCTGTGACGCGGACATCTCCTGCTTGCCCAGCGTGACCCGGCGGGCGATCTCCTCGACCGCCTCCAGCACACGCAGCTCGCCGGGCAGGTCGGCGAGTTCCTGGCTGAGGTACGCCAGCCGCACGGTCTGGCCCTGCAGCCGCTTGCCGGTCTCCGGCTCCGACTCGCCCGCGAGCAGCCGCAGCAGCGTGGTCTTGCCCGACCCGTTCACGCCGACGAGCCCAATCCGGTCACCCGGCCCGATCCGCCACGTGACGTGGTCGAGCAGTGTGCGGCCGGGCACGCTGAGGCTCACGTCCTCCAGCTCGATCACGGTCTTGCCGAGCCTGCGCTTGGCGAACGCCATCAGCTCGACGCCATCCCGCGGCGGCGGCACGTTCGCGATCAACGCCTCGGCGGCCTCGATGCGGTACCGGGGCTTGGACGTCCTGGCCGGTGCGCCACGGCGCAGCCACGCGAGTTCCTTCGCCGCGAGGTTGCGGCGCTTCTCCTCCAGCGTGTCCGACAGCCGCGCACGCTCGGCGCGCGCGAACGCCCAGTCCGCGTAGCCGCCTTCGTACTGCTCGACGCGGCCGTTCTGCACCTCCCAGGTGCGTGAGCAGACCGTGTCGAGGAACCAGCGGTCGTGCGTGACGACGACCAGCGCGGTCCGCCTGGCCAGCAGGTGGTCCGCCAGCCACCGCACGCCCTCGATGTCGAGATGGTTGGTCGGCTCGTCGAGTATCACCAGGTCGAGCTCCTGAACCAGCGCGGCCGCCAACGCGACCCGCCGCCGTTCACCACCGGACATCCGGTCGAGCGGGGCGTCCAGGCCGAGCGCCGAGAGACCGATCCCGTCGAGCACCGCGCGGACCTTCGCGTCCGCCGCCCACTCGTGATCGGCGGTGAACCCGAGCGGATCCAGCACGGCGTTGCGCACAGTCCCGCCCGGCGGCAACTCCGTTCGCTGGGTCACCACGGCCATCCGCAGATCCCGCGTCCGGCTGACGCGTCCGCTGTCCGCGGGCTCGATGCCCGCGAGCACTTCCAGCAGCGTCGTCTTGCCGCCGCCGTTCAAGCCGACGACACCAATCCGGTCGCCCTCACCGACTCCCAGTGAGACGGCGTCAAGCAACGGGCGGACCCCGTACGACTTGCTGACCGACTCCAGGTTGACCAGGTTGGCCATCTACCCGCGCTTCCCTCGTGGCTGTATCTCCCGACCAGGGTATTAGGCCGGTGCGAACCGGTTACGTGCCGTGCTGTGCAACCGCTCCCTGACCACGCTCCGGCGACGAAATCGGCACGAAAGTGCGGATATATCTCTAGTTGATCACGAACCGCCGCTTTTCGGAACTCATGTCCCGAATCACCGGTATGCATACGGCGCTCAATTGCCCTTGGGAAGGACCACCGTTGCACCCCGCCCCGTACGCACCGACCGGCCGGATGTTCAAGCAGCGCAGCGCTGTGCTCGTCTGGTTGATCTGGCCGCTGATCACGCTCGGCATCTACTCGTTCGTCTGGTACTACAAGATCCACAAGGAGATGGCCGAGTTCCACCGCAAGCCGGACTCGCCGGTCGCCGGACCGCTGCTGGTCCTGATCTTTCTCAGCTGGACGGTCGTCGGCTACTTCTGGACGTTCTTCAACACCGGCAAGCGGATCGTCTACGCCCAGCGCCGCGCGGGCATCCAGGACACGTGCAGCCCCGCCGTCGGCACCCTGCTGATGCTCGTGTTCGGACTCGGCATCCTGTACTACCAGATGCAGCTCAACAGGATCCCTGAGCGCTACAACGTTTCGGAGGGCGCCGAGGTTCAGCTCCTGCCTGAGTGACGTCAGGCGTGTACCTCCGGCGGGGCCGGACGGGGTGCCTCGTCACCGCCGATCACACGGGCACCGGGAACGGGACCGTGTGCGACGCGGACCGTCCGGCACACACCGGCACCGGCGAGTTCGGCCGCGACACGCAGCGCGGACTCGCCGTCGGAGCACAGGAACGCGCATGTCGGGCCGGAGCCGGAGACGGTTCCGGCCAGTGCGCCCGCGTTCACGCCCGCGCGCAGCGTCCGCCGCAGGCCGGGGCGCAGTGAGATCGCCGCGGACTGCAGGTCGTTGCCCAGCAACAGGGCCAGCTGACGCGGGTCACCGGAGGCCAGCGCCTCCAGTACGGGCTCGACAGCACCGATGCGCGGCGGGTCACCCTCGCTGCGCAGCCGGTCGAGCTCCTCGAACACCTTGGGCGTCGACAGGCCACGCCGGTCGAACGCGATCACCCAGTGGAACTGGTGCCTGGTCAGCACCGGGATCAGCTGCTCGCCACGGCCTGTGCCGAGCGCGGTACCCCCGTGCAGCACGAAAGGGACGTCGCTGCCGACCTTGGCGGCCACCGTGGACAGCTCGTCGCGGCCGATCTCCAGCCGCCACAGGGCCGCGAGGCCGACGAGCGCGGCGGCCGCGTCCGCGCTGCCACCCGCCATGCCACCGGCCACCGGGATGCCCTTGCGGATCACCACCCGGATCTTGGGCTCGGTGTGGTCCTTGCCGACGTGCTCGGCCAGCGCCTGCACCGCGCGCCAGGCGAGGTTGCTCGGGCCGGTCGGCACCTCGTCGGCGCCCTCACCGACGACTTCCACACCGGGATCGTCGGTCACCGCGACCGTCACCTCGTCGGTCAGCGACAGCGCCTGGAACACCGTGGCCAGCTCGTGATAGCCGTCCGGTCGCACGTCGCCGACGGCGAGGTGCAGGTTGACCTTCGACGGCACACGTACGGTCACAGGTGGGGGAACGACAGCGAGCACAAGTGCAGCCTACGTGTCCGTGTACTCGCCGTCGTCCAGATGCCCTTCGAGGCTGATATACCCGGCCGTCAGGCCGCGACGCCCTGCGGCCCGGCCAGCGGCTGGTGCACAATGCCGCCGCGGTCGCCGATCCACGCCAGCGCGCCGTCCGAGCGCTCGCCGCGCAGTCCGATCCGGAACCGGGCGACCGGGGTCTCACCGAGCCTGGTCAGGCCGCCGCCGAGGACCGACACCTGAACGCCGAACCGGGACGCGGCCTCCGGCAGCAGCGCGCCGACGGCGGCGAAGCCGATCAGCACGATGTCGGCTATCCGGTCCTGCCCGACCGATGCCGTGGCGTCGATGACCGGCAGAAGTTCCCGCACAGCACGGCTTTCCGGGTCACGCAGCAGGTCGAACAGGTTGCCGTGCTCCAGCAGCCTGCCCGCGTCGAGCAGCGCGATGTCGTCGCAGATCCGGCGCACGACCGAGGTGTCCTGTGTGGCGACGAGCAGCGTCACGCCGAGTTCGGCACGCGCCCGGTCGAGGACGGCGAGCACGCCCGCCGCGCCGTCGGCGTCCAGGTTCGCGGTCGGGTCGTCGGCCAGCAACAGGCCGGGCTCGCCGACGAGTGCACGGGCAACGGCAACGCGGCGGCGCTGTCCCTCGGTCAGGTCGTCGGGGTAGGCGGCCGCCTTCTCGGTCAGGCCGATCAGGTCGAGCAGCCTGCCGACGCGCGTCCTGCGCTGCGGACCGTCCACTCCGGACTGCTCGAGCGGCAGTGCGATGTTGCCCGCCGCGGTGCGCTGCCGGAAAAGCTGGGAATCCCCTGCGACCACACCGATCTGACGCCGGGTGGCACGCAGGCCGCGGGTGTCGAGAGTCGCGGTGTTCAGTCCGTCGAGGCGCACCACACCGGAGTCGGGGCGCTCCTGCAACGAGATGCAACGGGCCAAAGTGGACTTGCCGGAGCCCTCGGGGCCGACGACGCCGAGCGCGGCGCCCGCGGCGACCTCGAGGGAAACGGCATCCAGTGCGACCACGTTGCCGGTTCGGTTCCAGAACGACTTGCTGACATTCTCTACGGTGATCACGGTTACTCCAGCGCAGCACACGGCTCGGCCACGGTGATGGCCGTCCGACGTCCTTCAGGGACCGTCCTCATAGGACGGAGGCGGTGTTCGGGTGTGAATTGGGGAGATCAGGCGGTGTGGCTACGACATGCGGTGACTGTCCGCCTGCCCTGATCTATCACCCGGCGCTGTGTGAGCATTTTCGCGACCACGGAATCCTCCATCGGTCCTGGCGGTAGCACCTGCCCACGTGGGTGGTTGCTGCGGCGTCGCGGAGCCAGGTCTCTCGGCCGCTCGGGATGGATGCACTTGCATTGAAACCGACCGGACGGCCCCGGCGCAAGTCCTGGGCGCTACATCACACCGACGGACCAGCGCTCACGGCCCGGGGTTTCACAGATGGTGGTCGGCTGATTCCAGAATGCGAGAGAAGTCGACGACCGTGAGCTGCTCGCCGCGCAGCCCGGGGTCGACCCCGGCGGCGGTGAGGATCTCGGCCGCTCGGGTGGGTGATCCGGCCCACGTGCCGAGCGCGGCCCGCAGCGTCTTGCGGCGCTGCGCGAAGGCCGCGTCCACGAGCGCGAACAGCCGCTCACGGTCGACATCGGCCGGTGGCGGGCGGCGGACCATCCGCACGAGCGCCGAGTCGACGTTCGGCACCGGCCAGAACACCGATCGCGACACCGTCGCGGCCCGCTTGACCTCGGCGTACCAGGCCAGCTTCACACTCGGTATGCCGTACACGCGGCCGCCGGGGCTCGCGGCCATCCGGTCGGCGACCTCGGCCTGGACCATCACCAGGCCGGTCCGCAGGCTCGGCAGGACCGCCAGCAGGTGCAGCACGACCGGCACGGCCACGTTGTACGGCAGGTTGGCCACGAGCGCCGTCGGCTCGCCGATCTGCTCCTGCGTCACCCGCAGGGCGTCCGCCTCGATGACCGTCAGCTTCCCCTCCGGCGCGCGCTCCGCGGCCGTCTCGGGCAGTTTGCGGGCCAGTACGGGGTCGATCTCCACAGCGACCACCTCACGGCACGCGGGCAGCAGCGCCAGCGTGAGGGAGCCCAGCCCCGGGCCCACTTCGAGCACCACGTCGTCGGGGCCCACCTCGGCGGTCGTGACGATCCGCCGGACCGTGTTGGGATCGTGCACGAAGTTCTGGCCGAGCTTCTTGGTCGGCCGCACGTCCAGCTCACCGGCCAGCCTGCGTACCTCGGCAGGCCCAAGAAGCGATGTCACCGCCAAACCCTCTCACAACCCCTGAAAACAGCTCGTGAGTGGTTGGTCCGGTTAGAACCGGACTAACCACTCACGAAGGTCTGGCTGGGGTTTAGCGGGGGAGGCCGAGCTTCTTGGCGCAGCCGGGCCATGCGCTGTAGCCGCCGCGGGCGTCGCGGACCTTGGTCGCGATCGCGATCTGCTGCTCACGGGTGGCCTGGTGCGGCAGCGCCGCGTATGCCGTGCCGCCGTTGGACCGCCACGTACCGGCGTCGAACTGCAGGCCGCCGTAGTAGCCGTTGCCCGAGTTGATCGCCCAGTTGCCGGTGGCCTCACAGTGCGCCAGGCGGTCCCAGACCGCGGCGTCCGAGATCGGCGGGTTCACCGGCTTCTTCGCGCCGATCTTGACGACCTTCTTGACCGGCTCCTTGGTGACCTGCTCGCCGATCTTCTCGCGGTTGGTCTCCTTGCCGTTCTTCATGGTCACGCGCCAGGTGACCATCTTCTCGCCGGGGGCACCGGCCTCGACGACCTCGGTCTTGCCCTTGTCCATGGTCTCGTCTTTGACCTCTTCAAGAGGCGGCGGGATGCTCTCCGCCTTGTTGACCACGGTGACGCCGTTGCGGGTGATCGTGACGACCGCGCCGTCGGTGATCTTGACGTCGGCTGCCATGCTCACCGAGTCCTCCGCGCCCAGCGACGTCTGCAGCTCCTTGAGCAGCTCGTCGACCGTGACCGCGGTGGTCCGGATCTGCTTCGGCGCGTTGCCGCCGTCGTTGATCGTGACGTTCTTGAAGGTGGCGATGTCGACCGACATGCCCTCGAGCGGCATGGCCGAGTTCAGGTCGCCGGAGATCTTGCCGTCCATCGGCGCACCGGCCTGGCGCAGGCCGTCGCCGAGGGTCTTGACGCCCCGGACCCACTTCTCCTGGACCTGGCCGTCGACCTTGTACTTCAGCAGCTTGCCGCGCTGGACGACGATCTTGCCGCCGTCGCCGACGCCAGCGGTGGGCGACGGGCTCATCGTGTCGTGCTCGCCGACAGTGATGCCCTCGTCCTCAAGCACCTCGCCGACCGTGCCGGAGTAGGTGCGGACGTTGTGCTCGGTGCCGTCGATGTCGACCGTGACGGACTTGTTCATCGCGATCGCGGCGGCGCCGCCACCGGTCAGCGAGAACAGCACGGCCGCGATGGCGCTGCGCAGGAAGGTCCGCTTCCACGTCTTGACCGCGGTCAGCAGGCCCGAGGGGGCCTCTTTGGCCTGGGTCTGCGGCTGGCCGATCGTGCGGTCGCCGGAGAGGTCGTCCGGGACGTCCAGGATCGGCGGCAGCATCGTGGTCTCGGCGTTGATGAGCCGGATCAGCTCGTCGACGTCGACGTCGACGGAAGCCATCAGCTCATCGGCCTGGGGGCCGAGCGCCGCGTAGATGTCCTGCGGGACCACGTCGATGGAGTCCGCGTACTCGTACTCCGGCTCCATGGTGGCGGTGGCGGTCGACGGCTGGGCTACCGGCGTGAACCAGTCGGTGTCGCTGTCGAAGCCATCGCGCATCTGATGTTCGCTGTCAGTCACAGGGTCGTTCCTCCGGGAGGGGCGCAGCCGGCGGTGGCGCGCAGTTGCTTGAACTGGTCGAGCGACTACGGGCCTGGCTGGTCCTCCGAATACGTCCGGCGCGGGGTGCGCCTTGTCGCTGTCAGTCCGACTCCCTTAGCCACCACCGACGTTTTCCGGGAATATCCCGGCCCCGACGCACGCTGGCTTTGACTGCGGGCTGCACCCGGTTCGACATCCACTGGGTACGGTCACGGGACCGTAACGGGTCCCGTGAGGTTGCGCAAACACCCCCAGACATCTTGTGACTTGCGCCACAGCTCGAAAGACGCACCCGTTAGGCCGATCAGGTGACTTGAGCACCACCCGAATCATGGGATGTCACAGAGGGAAGCCGAAACACCCGCTCTGCGGTGTCCCGGACGGCCGCAGCGACGTCACCCACATCCTCCCCACGCAGTTCTGCCAGGTCCCGCACGGTGTACGCGGCGCAGTAGGGCTCGTTCGGGCGGCCGCGGAACGGATGCGGCGTCAGATACGGCGCGTCCGTCTCGACAAGCATCTGATCACCGGGAACGAGCCGGGCCGCGGCCCTGAGCTCCTTCGCGTTGCGGAACGTCACAGCACCGGCGAACGAGAGCACATAGCCCGCGTCGACGCACTTTCGAGCGAATTCCTCGTCGCCGGAGAAGCAGTGGAAGACCACTCGTTCGGGCGCGCCCTCCTCATGCAGGATGCGCATGATGTCGTCGTGGGCGTCGCGGTCGTGGATCATCAGCGGCTTGCCGACCCGCTTGGCCAGGTCGATGTGCCACCGGAACGCTTCCTGCTGGGCGGCGGGCGGGGAGTAGTCCCAGTAGTAGTCCAGCCCGGTCTCCCCGATCGCCACCACACGCGGCCTCGTCGCCAGCTCCTCCAGCACCGCCTTGTCCTCGTCGGTGAACTGGGCGGTGCGCGTCGGATGCACGGCGGTCGCGGCGAACACCCGCTCGTCCCACTCGGCCGCGTCGGCGGCCCAGACCGCGGCCGCGAGGTCGTCGGCGACCGTGACGACACGGCCGATACCGACCGACTCGGCCCGGTCGACCAGTGTGGACACGTCCGAGGCGTCCTTCGCGCCGCACGCGTCCAAGTGCGTGTGCGCGTCGACCGTCGACACGGGCAACGGCTCTGGCAGCGGCGGCCGCTCACCTTTTCGTGGGGTCACTGCGCATAGCCTAATGACGTGTCAGCGACGCGATTGCTCGTCCTCGGTGTGGTCCGGATGCGCGGCGAGGCGCACGGCTATCAGGTGCGCCAGGACCTGTTGATGTGGGCAGCGGACCGGTGGGCGAACACCAAACCCGGCTCGATCTACCACGCGTTGAAGAAGCTCGCCGCCGACAACCTCCTGGAGGAGGTGGCGACACAGGAGACCGGCCTTGGTCCGGAGCGAGTCCTCTACCGGATCACCCAGCAGGGCGAAGGCGAGTTCTTCTTCCTGCTGAACAAGGCGATCAGTGACACGGAGACCGGCGCGGCGATGTTCAACGCGGCCTTGCCGTTCATCACGACGTTGGACCGTGGGAGTCTGATCTTTCTGCTGCGCAACCGGATTCAGCAGGTCTCGGCCACCGCCGAGCACACCCGACTGCTGCTCGACCAGGGCATCGCCCCGGCGCATGGCGAGCCGGGCAAACCCCCGCATGTCCGGGAGATGTTCACTTACTGGCTGGTCAGCGTCGAGGCCGAGCTGGGTTGGCTGCGAGATCTGGTTGGCAGGCTCGAGGCTGGTGAGTACACGTTGGCCGATGATGACGCGAACGCCTTCGGCAACCCGCCCGGCTGAGCACCTCCCCACAGCTCTTGCTAGTCAAGTTTGACTAGCGGGCCTATCACTGTCACACTCCTCCCCTGTCCAACGCT
This sequence comes from Kibdelosporangium sp. MJ126-NF4, assembly GCF_000826545.1. The sequence continues at coordinate 561,672 of NZ_CDME01000011.1, forward strand.
AGTCAAAATTGACTAGCTGGCAAGAGGGAGGATTCCCGTGATCAAGGCACGCGGTCTCGCGCGCCAGTTCCGGACGCGCGGCCACACGGTCGACGCTGTCCAGGGCGTCGACATCGACGTCCAGCCCGGTGAGCTCGTCGGCTTTCTCGGCCCCAACGGTGCGGGCAAGAGCACGACCCTGCGCATGCTCACCACGCTTCTGCGTCCCACCGCCGGAGACTCCACGGTCGCGGGGTGCGATCTGCTGTCCGATCCTGCCGGTGTCCGCAAGCGGATCGGTTACGTGGCACAGGGACATGGCTCCGGCGACGAGCAGAAGGTGTTTCAGGAAGCCGAGTCCCAGGCCCGCTTCTACGGTCTGTCCGCCGCCGACGCCCGACGCCGTACCTCCGAACTGTTCGAACGCTTCGAACTCAAGGAGTTCGCCGAGCGGGTCGCGGGCAGGCTGTCCGGTGGGCAGAAACGCCGCCTCGACATCGTGATGGGAATCCTGCACGAGCCGAGGCTGCTGTTCCTCGACGAGCCGTCCGCCGGGCTCGACCCGCAGAGCCGAGGCAACCTGTGGGAGCACATCCGTACCCTGCACCGGGACGGCACCACGATTTTCCTGACCACGCACTATCTTGACGAGGCCGACGCGCTGTGCGACCGGATCCTCGTCATCGACAACGGCAAGATCGTCGGCGAGGGATCACCGGACTCGTTGAAGAGTCAGGTCTCCGGCGACCTCGTCCAGTTCGAGACGGACACGCCTGCCGTCGCCGCCGAGATCGCGGCGAAAGTCGACGGCGCACGGGAACTCCAGACCGACGGCAACATCGTGCGGTTCCGCGTCCCGCGTGGGGACACCCAACTGCCCGGCCTGCTCCGCGCCCTCGACCACGCGGACGTCAGCCTGATGTCCGTGCAGGTCCACCGGCCGACGCTCGACGACGTCTTCCTGACCATGACCGGACGTTCACTGCGGGAGGAGTCCTATGCGTGACACCTGGCTGGTGTTCCTGCGCACCGCTCGACCGACGCTGCGCAATCCGGTCATCATCATGTTCGGCCTGATGCAGCCGTTGCTGTTCCTGCTGCTGTTCGGTCCGCTGCTCGCCGGATCCGGCTCGTGGCAGTGGTTCGTGCCCGGCCTGATCATCCAGATGGGACTGTTCGGCACCGCGTACGCCGGTTTCGGCCTGATCCCCGAGATCCGTTCCGGAGCACTGGAAAGGATGCGCGTCACGCCGGTCAGCCGAGTCGCGCTGCTGCTCGGCCGCGTCATGCACGACGTGACCATGCTGGTCGTGCAGTGTGCGCTACTGCTGTCGGTCTCGACCGCGTTCGGATTCCGCGCTTCGATCGGGTATGTGTTGGCAGGGCTGGTATTCGCGATCCTCATGGGCGTCGCGGTCGGCTCGGTGTCGTACACGCTGGCACTGAAACTCAAGCACGAGTACGCGTTCGCGCCCGTGCTCAGCTCGACCGTGATGCCGATCATGCTGCTGTCCGGTGTGCTGCTGCCGATGGACCAAGGTCCGGGCTGGCTGTACACGCTCTCGCGGATCAACCCGTTCAGTCACATCGCGGACGGCATCCGCGCGGTGATCGCCGGGAACTTCGCGTCGAGTTCGGTGCTCGCCGGAGGCATCGCGGTGATCGCGCTGGCCGCACTCGGCCTGGCGTGGGGCACGCGGTCGTTCGTCCGCGCGAACGCCTGACCGGTCGCCCTTCCTCCCGCCACGCAGGGAAAGGAAGGGCGACCGTCGGTGATCAAGGCCTGTTCCGCCCGGAGCGGCGCATCTCCTTGTGGATCACCTTCCAGCGGCGGCCGCGTTCCTGACGCAGGCGCGCGTCCGTCCGGCTGGCGACCCACTCCGCCTCACGGTTGAGCTTGAACCAGCTGTCGAGCCTGCGTTGCGGCAACTCGCCGGACTCGACCGCCTCCAGCACAGCGCATCCCGGCTCACCGGTGTGCGCGCAGTCGTCGAAGCGGCAGTGCTCAGCGAACTCCTCGATGTCACTGAACACCGCTTCGAGGCCTTCGCCACCGTCGCCCGACAGCGACACCCGACGGATACCCGGCGTGTCGATGATCAGGCCACCGCGCGGAAGCACGAGCAACTCCCGGTGCACAGTAGTGTGCTTCCCCCGACCATCGGACGCACGGACCTGTTGTGTCTCCATCACATCCACCCCGGCCAGCGCATTGACCAAAGTAGACTTACCGGCACCGGACGGCCCGACGAGCACCGCCGTGCGACCGGTTCCCAGATAGGACGCCACAATGTCGACGCCGTCCCCAGTCGTCGAACAAACCGGGTGCACGTCCACACCGGGCGCCGCGCCCATCACCGTGGACACGATCTCGCCGACGCGTTCGCCGACGAGGTCGGACTTGGTCAGCAGCACGACCGGAGTCGCGCCGCTTTCCCACGCCAGCGCGAGCAACCGCTCAATCCGGCCGAGATTCGGATCGCCCTTCCGCCCTTCCAGCGACGACGGTTCGACAACGAAGATGACGTCCACGTTGGACGCCAAGGTCTGACTGAGCGAATCCTCCGCGACACCACCGCGCACGAGCGCGGTCCGGCGAGGAAGAACCGTGACAATGGTGCCGTCGTGCACCGCGACCCAGTCGCCGACGCAGGGCAACGTGATCCGGGACGAGTACTCGATGTGCTGTTCCTGGCCATCGACGATGACCACCGCGCCGCTGGAATGAACGCGGGAGATCTTGCCGGGGACCGATCCGGCGGGCAGGTCGGCGGAGAAAGAGTCGTCCCAGCCGAGCGTGGTCAGGTCAAACGAGGTCACCTCGGGTAAACCCTTCGAGAGAAGAAGCGGGGAGCAGACATGCGGCATCGACAAAGACAGTCACGGCTACACACCTCCCCTTTCTCACGAAGTCAGAGCCACTCTAGACAGAGTCGCGCCGAGGCGCATCCGATTTAAGCCGCGTCCGAAGCAGCTTGACGTTGTAAGGGCCCCACTGGGACAGCGTGAAGTAGACGATCTCGCCATCGTTGGCCCAAGGATGCAGATAACCGCCGTAGGGCGCGGGATAGTCCCTGCCATCGGCGACGACCTGGCCATCCGCCCACGGCCCAGTCAACTCCGGAGCCCAGCGCAGCACAATCGCGGACCGCTCCTCATCGAGGTGCAACGCGATCCACTGACCGAACCGGTTGTTGTACTCGACCGACAGCTCACCGACAGGCCCACTCATCACCGGAGTCGCCGCAAACGGGTCCCTGACCCACTCGCCGTCCGAGAAGTAGGTGTAGGAAGCTGGGCTGAGCACATCGAACCGACCACATCTGCCCAGGTAAGCGGGGCCGAACCTGCCGTTTGTCGTACCCATGAGGTAGACATGGTCACCTTCGGCGGCGAAGGCACAGATCTGAAACGGGTGATCGCCGTCAGGCGAGTTCGGCCAACGCGCACCCGACGGCTTGGTCCACGTGTCGCCACCGTCAGCGGACACAGCGACACCGGCATAGTTGGTATCCCACTTCCCGCCGGGGCCCCACTTCCGCACGGACATGTAGTGCAGGTAGTTGTAGCCACCAACGGCAATGCCAGAGTTCGGAATAACCGTGTTCTCGTCGGCATCCCCGTCACGCTCCAGGATCTGCGCTGCTGTGCCATCCGCCCTCGGCACCACCGAGTCAAGCAGCAGCCCAGTATCCAGGTCCCGGTTGGTGGCGGACGCGAGAACGTTGCAGCGCCAGTCGGAACCATCCGGAGGACCGGCGCCATTGCCGCCCCAACCAGCACCATAGGTATCACCAAAAGCAACCAGAAGCCTGCCCTGCCCGTTGTCCCAGAGAATGCCCAAGTCGGTGGCATGGATGCCAAACTTGCGCGTGACAGCGCCAGTAACAGGCGCAATCTCCTCAGTAGCCACAACTCGAACCATGAGGCCACGCTACGGGCAACGACAGTAACGCGCAGTGCCACCGAATCCCCGACCGGTGAGCTCGCGCGCAAGCGCAAAAGAGGCCTTCGGGTGTGTTCCCTTCCGTATGGCCTGGGCGCAGCCAAACCACGACGGGTCAGGAGGTCGGCCCACGCAACCCAACCCACAGCGCAGGCCCTACCGACCTCTTGACCCGTTGTGGTTTCCTCCGGCAGGCCATACGGAAGGGCACACACCCGCCTCCACCCGACCCACAAAAACACTAGAACGACGAGCCAGCGGCTAGAGATCCTGTGTTCCCCTTTTGGCGGCCTGCCGTCCGGCGAGGACCTGCTTGTCAAGACTGGCGGCCTTGCCTCCCCCGGCGAGGGACCTGCTTGTGAAACCCACCAAACACCAGACGCAAACAAGTGCACAAACCCACCAAAAAGCCACCGACCGCACGAACTCGTCAAAGACTGGCGTCGTACAGAACCTTCTTGCTCACACCAGCGGCCTCGGCAATCTCGGCGACCACGGTCTTGAGCCGTTCCCCCTGCTCAACCCGAGCCCGAACCTCAACAACCAAAGCCGGGATATCCGTCGTCGCGGGCGCGGCCGGGCCGACGACAACGGTGATCTCGCCACGGACACCATCCGCCGCCCACGCGGCGAGCTCGGCCAACCCACCTCGGCGAACTTCCTCGTACGTCTTGGTCAGCTCACGGCACACAGCCGCCGACCGGTCCCCGCCCAGCACCTCGACTGCCTGGGCGAGCGTATCCGCCAGCCGATGAGGAGACTCGAAGAACACCGCCGTACGCCGTTCACCGACGAGCTCACCAAGCCAACGCCCGCGCTCACCCGCCTTGCGAGGCGCGAAGCCCTCGAACGTGAACCGGTCACACGGCAAGCCGGACACAGCCAGCGCGGTGGTCACCGCCGACGGGCCGGGCAAGCACGTCACTGGCAGGTCCTCGGCTATGCACGCGGTGACCAGCCGATACCCCGGGTCGGACACGCTGGGCATCCCCGCGTCCGTCACCAGCAGCACGGTTGAGCCGTCTCGCATGGCCTCGACCAAGCCTGGAATCCGGCTGGTCTCGACCGCGTCGTAGAAGCTGACCACCTTGCCCGACGGCGACACGCCGAGAGCGGTGGCGAGCGCGCGCAGCCGTCTGGTGTCCTCAGCCGCGATCACGTCTGCCCCGGCCAGGGCGTCGATCAGGCGTGCTGAGGCGTCACGGGAGTCACCGAGCGGAGTGGCCGCGAGCACCAGTCGGCCGGAACCGGATACAGGGTTCACATCGCTCAGCCTACGATCGGGCGCGTGACTGCCCTCGTGACCGGGTCCGACCGCCAGTCGGACGAGCAAGCTGAGGAGGCTCCCCAGGCATCATCGCCGGGTGCCGATCCGGCGGCTGGCCTGCTCGGCGGGCCGATGCCGACCGACCGTCTGCGTGGCTGGGTCGTCGCAGGTGTGCTTGCCGTGATCGGTGGGATCGTCCGGCTGCAGAACCTCGGCTTCCCCACGGTCAACGGCACGCCCGTGTTCGACGAGAAGCACTACACGCCCCAGGCGTGGCAGATACTGCGCAACGGCGGTTACGAGGACAACCCGGGCTATGAGCTGACGGTCCATCCTCCGCTGACCAAGCAGATGATCGCCATCGGTGAGTGGCTCTTCGGCTACAACGGCTGGGGCTGGCGGTTCGCCGCCGCTGTCTGCGGCACGCTGATGATCCTGATGGTCATCCGGATCGCGCGCCGACTGACCCGCTCGACGCTGCTCGGCGCGGTCGCCGGGATCCTGATGATCTGCGATGGCGTGCTGCACCTGATGAGCCGGATGGGGATGCTGGACATCTTCATCGCCATCTTCGTCCTCGCCGCGTTCGGCTGTCTCCTGCTCGACCGGGACCAGATGCGGCAACGCCTGGCGATCTCCATCCGTGAGGGCTGGGTCAACGACTCCGTCTACGGCCCGCGGCTCGGGTTCCGCTGGTGGCGGTTCGCCGCCGGGGTCAGCCTCGGTCTCGCGTGCGGGTCGAAGTGGTCCGGCCTGTACTGGGTCGCGGCGTTCGGCCTGATGACCGTCATCTGGGACGCGACCGCCCGCCGGTCGGCCGGGGTGACGCACCCGTGGATCGGCGCGGTCCGCCGTGACCTGCTGCCCGGTCTGTGGGCGCTGGTCGCGATCCCGATCCTGGTGTACGTGGGCACGTGGTGGGCGTGGTTCGCCAGCGAGACCGCCGTCGACCGGCACCTGGTGTCGGGGTGGTGGGGCCCGTTCGGGCCCGCGCTGCGGTCGCTGTGGGAGTACTCCGGCAACGTGCTCAACTTCCACGAGACGCTGCTGACCAAGCCCGGCGAGCAGCACCCGTGGGAGTCCAAGCCGTGGACGTGGCCGATGGGGCTGCGGCCGATGCTCTACCACTGGAACAACTCGATCGGCGGGTGCGGCGAGGCCCAGTGCGTCAGCGCGACCATGCTGATCGGCACCCCGGCCATGTGGTGGCTGGCGTTCCCGGTGCTGGCGTGGGGCCTGTGGCGGATGTTCGGCAGGCTCGACTGGCGCTACGCCGCCGTGCTCGTGGCCTACTTCGCCGGTCTGCTGCCGTGGTTTCTCAACCTCGACCGGCAGATGTACTTCTTCTACATGACGCCGGTCTCGGCGTTCCTCATCCTCGGTATCGTGCTCGCGCTCGGCCAGATCCTCGGCAGGGCGAAGGACGGCTACGAACGCAGGGGCACCGGCCTGCTGGTGGTGGCGATCTACGTCGGGCTGGTGGTGGCCAACTTCATCTGGCTGTGGCCGATCCTCAACGGCGACCCGATCACCAACGCGCGCTGGCAGGCCGAACTCTGGCTCCCGTCCTGGCGCTGAGCGGTCCCGTCACGAACCGAAACGGCGCGTGGGGTTGTACTTCGGCTGCGTCGGCCGGGTCCGCTCAAGGTCCTGCGGCGGTTGCTGCTGCTGACCGGCTGGCGGCCGCTTCGGCGGGCCCGTCGACGTGGTGCGCTCGGGATCGGTGAACGACGTCCGCTCCGGGTCGGTGAGCTTCGTCCGCTCGCGGTCCGTGATCGTCCGCTCCGGGTCGGTGACCTTGGTGCGGTCGGCGGGCGGCGCGGTCACCTTCGTGCGGTCGAGCGCTTCGAGGTCCTCGCGCTTGACGATCTTCGTGACCGGCCCGTCCTCGGCGTGACCGCCCTTGGACAGCCAGCCGCCGGTCTGCCGGATCACGGTGTCGAGCGTCGGCCTGACGGCCGGGTCCTGGCCGAGCGCGGCGGTCAGCAGGCGCAGGTGGACGCTGGCGTTCGGCAGGTGCGTGACACGCTCGGCCTTGGCCGCGGCCATCAGCGCCGCCATGGGGTTGTCACGGGTTCCGCGCGGCGGCTCGCCCGTCAGCGCGTAGCACACCGTCGCCGCGAGCTGCCACGCGTCGGACGCGGGCGTGGCCGGTGAACCGGCCGCGGTCTCCGGGGCGAGGAAGTCCGGGGTACCGACCATCATGCCGGTCTGGGTCAGCGTGGAGTCGCCCTTCGAGCGGGCGATGCCGAAGTCGATCAGGTGCGGCATGCCGGACGGGTCGATCATGATGTTCGACGGCTTGATGTCACGGTGCAGCACGCCCTTCGCGTGCGCCGCCGACAGCGCGCCCGCCATGGTCACCCAGAGCCGCGCGGCCGCGAGGTCGTCGAGCTTGCCGGTGTCGTGGACGACGTCCGCGAGCGCGTTGCCCTCGATGTACTCCATCACGAGGCCAAGGCCGTCCTCGTCCTGCACGATGTCGTAGACACGCACGCAGTTCGGGTGCCGCACGGCCGCGAGCGCGCGGGCCTCGCGCAGCATGCGCTCCTCGGTCTCGGCGTCCGGTGCGTGCGCGATCTTCACCGCGACCGTCCGGTCGAGCTGGGTGTCCATCGCCAGCCAGACGGTGCCGAAACCGCCGTGGCCGAGTGCCTTGATCTTCTTGAACCGGCCGCCGCTCCGCGTCCACATGCTGTTGCCCGCGCCCGCGGGCATCGCCCTGGTCGGCGGTTTCGGCGCGCCACCGGCGGCAACCGGGCCGCCGAGCGGGAACGGCAACGGGCCGGGAGTGTCGGCCAGGTTGCCCGGACGCCCACTCAGCAGTTCCTGACCAGGCGCCTGGCCGGACAGCAGGCCAGGGCCCGCGCCGTCCGGCCGGTACGGCGGCGGAACAGGCTCGGGAACGTACGGCGGCGGTTTCTGCTGCTGCGCGGACGGCGGCGGGGCGGGCTGCTGGTTGTGCTGGGAAAGCTGCCGGGGCGGCTGCTGCTGCTGGTTGTGCGCCGACATCTGCTGCGGCGGGGGCGGCTGCTGCTCCTGCACCGACCGGTTGATCGTGCTCCAGCTGGGCGCGCCGATCACCAGGATCGGGATCAGGCCGAGCACGGCCGCCGGGACCATGCCGAGGTACAGCAGGAACGCGACGTTGGCCTGCAGGCCCACGCTGAACACCAGGAACGCGATGAACGACAGCCAGATCAGCCTGCCCGGCCAGGTCGGGCCGCGCCGGAACGCCGCCCGCGCCTGCAGGATCACGAAAAGCGCGGCGATGCCCGGCAGGACCACGAGCTTGGCGACGCCCAACGCGACATTGACGCCGCTGGCTCGGGTGAGCGTCTCGTAGACGTTGAGCCCGGTGCCGAGGTATGGGGCCTGCTTGCCGACGACTGGGTAGTCCTGCGAGGCGAACGCGGAGGTGATGCCTACGCCGTACGGGTCGGTCCCGGACTGGGAGGCGTTGAAGATCGTGGAGATCCCGTTGGCCATCAGCCACGGCAGGACCAACGCGAACACCAGCCCGATCACCCCGAACACGGTGATTGTGACCGGGTTGTAAGCATTCCCGGTGCCCTTGCGGATCACCGCGGCGCTGAACGACGCCAGCACGGGGAAAATCATGATCAGGAACCCGGCCGCCATGGTCGCCCACACCCAGTCACCTGGCCAGAACGCAGGCCCAAAGACGGTATGCGCGAACGACAACAAGCCAGCTGCCATTCGTACGAACCCGTCCACGGTTTCCCTCCTCGTGCTTACTCACCCGATGTGAGCACCAACCCACCATATGTCCAGCGACGCCGGAGCGGTGAGGCACACCGTGGCCCCCGCTCCTCCAGACGCACCCATAGGCAGGAGGTTGCCCCCAATGGCAGAGTGACTCCATGGGTGACTATCGGGACGCATATCATCGCAGCCTGACCGACCCCGACGCGTTCTGGCTGGCAGCGGCCGGTGCGATCGACTGGCTCACGCCGCCGCAACGCGCGCTCGACGCGTCCCGTGCGCCCTTCTACCGGTGGTTTCCCGACGCGCGGCTGAACACCTGCCACAACGCGCTCGACCGGCACGTGGACAGCGGCCGCACCGCGCTGGTCTACGACTCGCCGGTCACGGGCAGCAAGGCTTCGTACACGTACCGCGAACTTCGCGACGAGGTCGCGGTGTTCGCCGGGGCACTGGCGAGCCTGGGCGTCGGCAAGGGTGACCGAGTGATCATCTATATGCCCATGGTCCCACGCGCGGTGGTGGCGATGCTGGCCTGTGCCCGGCTCGGCGCGGTGCACTCCGTGGTATTCGGCGGATTCGCGCCCAAGGAGCTGGCCGGTCGGATCGAGGACGCGAAGCCGAAGGTGATCGTCGCGGCCTCGTGCGGGATCGAGCCGACCAGAGTCGTGGCGTACAAGCCGATCATCGACGAGGCGCTGGCCACCACCACGCACCAGCCCGACCACGTCGTGATCACCCAGCGGCCCGAGCAGGCCGCCGAGATGGGCGCGCGGGACGTCGACTGGGACGCGCTCGTCGAGACCGCGCAGCCACACGACTGTGTGCCGGTGCTGGCCACAGATCCGCTGTACATCCTGTACACGTCCGGCACGACCGGGCGCCCCAAGGGAGTCGTGCGCGACAACGGCGGGCACGCGGTCGCGTTGACGTGGTCGCTGCGGGCGATCTACGACATCGGCCCGGGTGACGTGTTCTGGACGGCCTCAGACGTCGGCTGGGTGGTCGGGCACTCGTACATCGTCTACGCCCCGCTGCTCGCGGGCGCGACAACCCTGCTCTACGAAGGGAAACCGGTCGGCACCCCGGACGCGGGCGCGTTCTGGCGGGTGATCGCCGAACACGGCGTGAAGGCGCTGTTCACCGCGCCCACAGCGTTCCGCGCCATCAAACGCGTCGACCCGGACGCGGCTCTGTTGCAAGGACACGACCTGTCGGCGTTCCGGACGCTGTTCCTGGCCGGTGAACGGCTGGACCCGGAGACGTACCACTGGGCGACCGACAAGCTCGGCGTGCCGGTGGTCGACCACTGGTGGCAGACCGAGACGGGCTGGCCGATCTGTGCCAACCTGCGCGGGCTCGAACCGATGCCGATCAAGCCCGGTTCGCCGACTGTGCCGGTGCCCGGCTACGACGTGCGCGTCCTCGACTCGTCCGGCGACGAGGTTCCCGCAGGTGGCGAGGGTGCGATCGCGATCAGGCTGCCGTTGCCCCCGGGCACGCTGCCGACGCTGTGGGGCGACGACGAGCGGTACGTGCGGTCGTATCTGTCCACATACGACGGCTACTACCTCACCGGTGACGGCGGTTTCGTCGACGAGGACGGGTACGTCTTCGTGATGGGCCGCACCGACGACGTGATCAACGTCGCCGGGCACCGGTTGTCCACGGGCGCGATGGAGGCCGTCCTCGCCGCGCACCCCGCGGTCGCCGAATGCGCCGTGATCGGCGTGCACGACTCGCTGAAAGGGCAGCTGCCGCGCGGTTTCGTGGTGCTCAAGGCCGGTGTCGAGGTGCACGAGGAGGTGCTGCGCGACGAGTTGGTCGCCGCGGTCCGCCGGGACATCGGCCCGGTGGCGGCGTTCCGGGACGTCTCGGTCGTCGCGGGCCTGCCCAAGACCCGCTCGGGCAAGATCCTGCGCAAGACCATGCGTGGTATCGCCGACGGCCGCGACGAGCCCGTGCCGTCCACCATCGAGGACCCGGCCGTGCTGGACGCGCTGCGCCCGGTGCTGCGCTCACGCTGACGCGCGCAACCAAGGTGGCCTTCGTTGCACACCGCGCATGGGTGCTTACGTGCAACAAAGGCCACCTTCGGTGCACCAGCCGCAACCAAGGTGGCCTTTGTTGCATCCCACCCGCGCCGGGGTCAGGACACGTTCAGCACGGTCTGCTTGGACTCGGGCTTCTGCGTCCACTTCGCGGTGCTGGTCGCCGGGAACTCGGGCGCGACGGTCAGCGTGCCGCCGGTGAAGGGCTCCGGCACCGCGAACAGCAGGCCGGTCGAGGACTGCCGTGGTGAGGCCTTGCCGCCGCCCGGCAGCGCCAGGCTGACGCTGCGGGCCAGGTCGACCTTGAGGTCCGCGTCGTCGGTGCTGATCGTCGCGTCGGGCAGGCGTAGCCAGAGCTGCTTGGCCGGGGCGTCGCCGACGCCGGGCAGCGAGTTCGCGAGCTCGCTGCGGGTGCCGAGGTCGAGCGTCACGCCCAACGGCCCCGAGGTGCGGACGCCCTGGTAGGTGCCGGTGCCGCTGTAGAGGCTGCCCTGCCAGTGGACCTGGCCGGTGGACTTCGGCGTGCCGCCGCCGGGTGTCGTGGTGGTGGGCGTGTCGCCGCCCTGCCCGCTGCGGACGTTGTACTTGTACGGCTTGTCGTCGGTCACCTCGATGGTGGCATCGCCGCCGACCGGGACGCTGACGATCAGGCCCGTCCCCCGCTCCAGCGACCTCGGCAAGCGTTTGCGGGACGCCCCCACCACGACGTCGACCGCCAGCGGGGTCTGCGGCGGCGGCGCGTACGTGTCGTCGCCCTGCAGCCGGTAGAGCACCAGGAACTCGTGGCCGGACGCGGCACGGGACGGGCCCGCCTCCAGGCCGCCACTGGTCGCGTCCAGGTCGGGCCGCACCGCGAGCGCACCGAACACGTACGAGAAGTGCGGACCTTTGAAGACAGTCGACAATGGCCGTGCACCTGCGGGAACACCCTGCGACCAGGTGAAGACGCCGACGAAGTCCGCTGGTTTCTCCGGCAGGTCGACCGGCCCGCTCGGCGGCACCGGCTTGGCACCACACCCCGCCAGGACCACGGCGGCAACCACACCGCCCACGAAAACGCCAGCACGCGACACGCGCACCAGGGTGGCATCCAGCCACACCCAAGACAATCGGCCGTTGTGACGCGTGGGTGAGTGGTCTATACCTAATTCGTCGCCGCCGCGGGAATTACGCTGGGAGGCCCTGTGCACGTACGTCGATTCCTTGCGGTGATGGTGGTGACAACCGCCACAACCGCGCTGTCGGTTTTACCTTCGACTGGGGCGTCTGCGAGCGCCAATGAGAACCTCGAGACCGGCAAGAGCCTGACGAGTGTCATTCCGGCGCCCGCGGTCACCCAGCCGGATGCGCGGCAGGCATTCAGGCTGAACTGGGGAACGGTGATCCTCACGCAGCGCGGCTCGCGTGAGGCGGCGGCGGTCGGCAAACAGCTGGCCGACGTGCTCAGACCGTCGACCGGCTACCCGCTGCCGGTCCTGCCCGCGTTCGTGCACGGCACCGGCATCTCGCTGTTGCTCGGCGGCGCGGACCCGCGCGTCGGCCAGGAGGGCTACCAGCTCAAGGTGCAGCGCGACCAGGTCGTGATCCGCGCCAACACCCCGGCCGGTCTGTTCGCGGGCACGCAGACGCTGCGGCAGCTGCTGCCGTCGAGTGTGGAGAGCAGGTCACGCCACAAAGGACCGTGGACCGTGCCCGGCGGGAGGATCGTCGACTTCCCCCGGTTCGCCCACCGCGGCGCCATGCTCGACGTGTCCCGGCACTTCTTCGACGTCCGCGAGGTCAGGAGCTACATCGACCAGATCGCCCAGTACAAGATCAACCGGCTGCACCTGCACCTGTCCGACGACCAGGGCTGGCGGATCGAGATCCCAGGCTGGCCGAGGCTGACCAGCCACGGCGGCAGCACCGAGGTCGGCGGCGGGCCGGGCGGCCACTACACCAAGCGCCAGTACCTCGACCTGGTCGCGTACGCGAAGTCGAAGTTCGTCACGATCATCCCCGAGATCGACATGCCAGGGCACACGAACGCGGCGCTGGCCTCGTACGCCGAGCTGAACTGCGACGGCGTGGCGCCGCCGCTGTACACCGGCACCGAGGTCGGGTTCAGCTCGTTCTGCATCGACAAGGACATCACGTACAAGTTCATCGACGACGTGGTCCGTGAGCTGGCCGAGCTCACGCCAGGCGAGTACATCCACATCGGCGGCGACGAGGCACACGCCACCAAACCCGCCGACTACCTGAAGTTCATGCAGCGCGTGCTGCCGATCGTGGCCAAGCACGGCAAGAAGGTCGCGGGCTGGCACGAGTTCGTGAAGGCCCACCCGGTCGCCTCGGCGGTCCCGCAGTACTGGGGCACCGACGACGTGGACGAGGACGTGGCCGCCGCGGCCGCGCGGGGCAACAAGATCGTGCTCTCCCCCGCGCACAAGAGCTACCTGGACATGAAGTACGACAAGAACACCCCGCTCGGCCTGGACTGGGCCGGGTTCATCGAGGTGGACGTCGCCTACGGCTGGAACCCGGGCTCGTTCGTGCGCGGCGTGCCCGAGTCGAGCGTGCTGGGTGTCGAGGCGCCGCTGTGGTCGGAAACCCTCGAGGACTCCGACGACATCGAGTTCATGGCGTTCCCGAGGCTGCCTGCCGTGGCCGAACTGGGCTGGTCGCCGTGGTCGACCCACGGCTGGGCCTCGTTCCGCGAACGACTGGCCCAGCAGGGCCAACGCTGGGAACTCCAGGGAGTGAACTTCTACCGCTCACCCCAAATCCCCTGGCCCAGCTAAAAAAGACCTCGTGAGTGTTTGGGCCGGTTCTAACCGGCCCAAACACTCACGAGTAGGTCATGGTGATGCGCTTGTCCCGCCAGTATCCGGCGAGCAGGGTGCTGCGGCTTTCGCGGCTGAACGCGGCCTCGGCCGGGTGGGAGTGGTCGCTGTTGACCCAGATCCTGGCCGCGTTGATGGCCCGTGCCGCGCGGTAGCCCACGCCGGTGTCCCGCGTCCACACCGACACACCCGTGCCGGTCTCGGTCTCGTTGACGAGCTTGACCGCGTCGTCGAAGTCGTTGAAGCCGACCACGGAGATCACCGGCGCGGCAGGAAGACCGTGGTTCTTGTCGCCCTCGATCACGGTCGGCTCAAGGAAGAACCCGCCGTCCAGGTCGCCGCCGAGCGACGCGCGACCGCCGCCCGAACGCAGCCGCGCGCCCGAGCGGACCGCGGTCTCGATGTGCGCGGTGGTCCTGGCCAGTTCGCCCTCGCTGACCAGCGCGCCGAGCGTGGTCGAGGTGTCGAGCGGGTGGCCCGTGACGAGCCGCTCCACCCGTTCCACCGCGGCGTCGAGGAACTCCTCGTAGCGGCCGTTCTGGACGAACGCCACCGACGTCCCGGTGGCGAAGCCGTCCAGCGCCCTGTCGTGCAGTGCCCCGTCCAGGTCGGCGAAGAACACCGAGGGACTCAGTCCCCGTGGCGTGACGGCGGTGAACCCGTTCACCACGTTGACCACACCGGGCGGCACCAGGTCGTTGATCACGCTCAGCAGGGCGTGCACCGACGCGGGCGCCTGCGCCGCGGGCTTGAGGACGACGGTGTTCCCGGTCGCGAGGGCGGGTGCGAGACACCACGCTGCCCCGAGCAACGGGTAGTCCCAGCCGAGCGCGCGGACAATGACGCCGAGTGGCTCACGAAACCCGTGCACCACAGTGTCGTCGTGGATCTCGGAACGGACACCTTCGGCCGCGCGGATCGCCCCCGCGAAATACCGGAAATGATCTGCGGCCAACGGCACATCCGCGCCGAGCGTCTGCCTGATCGGCTTTCCTGTGTCCCAGCTCTCAGCCACCGCGAGCGCTTCCAGGTTGTCCTCGACGCGATCGGCTATCTCGTTGAGGATCACCGCCCGTTCGGCGAGCGCCGTCCGCGACCAGCCCGCCGCTGCGCCACGGCCGTCGTCGACGGCCCGTCGCAGGTCATCGGGGGTGGACGCGGCGATCTCGGTGAAGGTCCGACCCGTCAACGGGCTCCGGTTGGAAAAGTACCGGCCACTTGCGGGCGGCACATATTCGCCGCCGACGAAATGGTCGTATCGGCCCGCGTACCGCACCACACAACCTGGTTCTCCTGGTGCGGCATATCTACTCATGCTTCACGCCTCCCCGGCATGCTTTCATGGGTACAAGTGGCGGACGGTAGAAGACGCTGGGTTGCAGTGACGTTGCAGTGACGTTGGACAGCGCGTTCCAAGGGCGTGGCACATGAAGGACGCGAAGGCGTACACATTCCTGGTCAGCCAGTTGCGTGCGGGCTTACCCGCAGCGCGCGCCGACAGGCCCCGCGCGCTTGTTTCCGCGTCGTGGCAGCGTTCACTCGACGCCAGCATCGACCCGGAGCACGGCCTGCCGCCGGTGGTCTACGCCGAGAACGACGTGCCGGATCTGCGCGCGGACCACCCACTGGCCGCGGTGATGCCCGCGTTACGGGCGATGCTGGTCAGCATCGCCGACGAGGCCGAGCACATCATGCTGGTCACGGACGCGGCCGGGCACCTGCTGTGGCGGGAGGGCAGTGCCGCTGTTCGCCACCAGGCGGACAAGGTGCTGCTCACCGAAGGCACCCGGTGGACAGAGGAATCCATCGGCACCAACGCGATGGGCACCGCGCTGGCCGTCGACGGACCGGTGGTGATCCACGGCGGCGAGCACCTCGTCCGGCTCTACCACCCGTGGACGTGCGCGGCGGCGCCGGTGCACGACCCGGACACCGGTTCGGTGCTCGGAGTCATCGACATCACCGGCCCACTGTCCACAATGCACCCGTCGACGCTCGCCCTCGTCTCCGCGGCCGCCCAGCTGGCCGAAAGCCAGTTGCAGGCGCGGATGACCCTGCGCGACGACAGGTTCCGCACGCGCAACGCCCGTCATCTGCGCGGCGGCCCCGGCGCGCTGGTCACGCCGACCGGCCGGGTGGTGGCGGCCGAGTCCTGCGGCAGCCTTCCGTCCAGAGTGGACATCATGGGCGGGCGGCACACGCTGTGGCTGCCGGACGGCCGCGAGGCGGTCGTCGAACCGCTGGCCGAGGGGTTCCTGCTGCGGATCGCCCCGGGACCGGCCGGTCGCCGCCCGCCGTTGCTGTCGCTGCGGTTTCTCGGCGCCGACGACACCAGGGCGCTGCTGGACGGCAGGGAGATCCCGCTGACGCTGCGGCACGCCGAGATCCTTACCTTGCTTGCCCTGCACCCCAAGGGAATGACCGCCGAACAGCTGGCGCTGGTGCTGTACGGGGAGTACGGCAACCCGGTCACCGCACGCGCGGAGATCCACCGGCTGCGCACGCAGCTCGGCGCGTCCGCGATCGGCACCAAGCCCTACCGCCTTGACGCCGAGGTCGACGCGGACTTCATCAACGTCCGCCGACCGCTGCGGGAGCGGCGAGTCCGCGACGCGGTGGCGTTGTGGCGCGGCCCGCTGCTGCCCCGCTCCAACGCCCCGGGTGTGCGATCGGAACGCGAGCAGACGCTCACCCAGCTGCGCAGACTCGTGCTCGAACGACGAGACCTGGACGCCCTGCACTCGTTCGTCCGCGCGACGCCCGACCAGGAGGCACTGGAGGCGCTGACGCTGGCCATGCCGCCCGCCGACTCCCGACAGGCGTGGGTGCAGTCGCAACTCAGGTTGAGCATCACGGACGAATAAGCTCTGCTCATGCGGATCGGGCTGCTCGGGCCGCTGCTGGTCAGCGGCGTCGTCTCGGGTTCCCGGCTGCGCGCGCTGCTGATCGTGCTCGCGTTGGAGCCCGGCCGGGTGGTGCCGGTCAGCCGTCTGATCGACGGCGTCTGGGGAGACGATCCGCCCGCGCGGGCGACGAACGCGCTGCAGGTGCTGGTCTCCCGGCTGCGCAAGGGCCTCGACGTGGTGATCGAGTCGCATCCGGTGGGCTACCGGCTGGTCATCGACCCGGACGAGGTCGACGCGTCCCGGTTCGAGCGCCTGGTGTCCGCTGCTCGCCCCGCCGCCGACCCGGTGCGGGCGGCGCAGCTGCGGGAGGCGCTGGAGCTGTGGCGTGGCCAGGCCCTGCAGGACGTCGACGGTCAGGAGTTCTTCCAGCCACACGTGACCAGGCTGACCGAGCTGCGGCTGACCGCGATCGAGGACTGTGCCGACGCCGAGACCCGGCTGGGCCACGACCCGTCCGCCGAACTGTCCGCACTGGCCGCACGCCATCCCACGCGCGAACGCCTGGCCGGGGCGCTGATGCGTGCCCTGTGCGCGCACGACCGGACGAACGAGGCAGTGGCGGTCTACGAGACGACACGTCAGGCGCTGGCCGACGAACTCGGCACCGACCCGTCGGCGGAGCTGTCCGCGCTGCACACGTCGATCCTGCGCGGCACGACACAGCGGCCGAGAACGAACCTGCGTGCCGGGCTGACCAGCTTCGTCGGCCGTGACGACGACGTCGCCGAGGTGGTGCGGATGGTGGGCGAGTACCGGCTGACCACGCTCACCGGCTTCGGCGGCGCAGGCAAGACGCGGCTGTCGGTCGAGGCCGCCCGGCACCTGCTCGACCGGACGCCGGACGGCGTCTGGCTGGTCGAGCTCGCGGCGACCGGCAAGGACACCGACATCGCGCAGACCGTGTTGAGCACGCTCGGACTGCGGGACCAGACGGTGTTCACCGGACCGGTCGAGCCGGTCGCCCGGCTCGCGGCCGCGCTCGTCGGCAGGGAAACCGTGCTGGTACTGGACAACTGCGAGCACGTGCTGGACGCGGCCGCAGGCTTGACCGAGCGGTTGCTCGGCGACTGTCCCCGGCTGCGAATCCTCGCCACCAGCCGGGAACCCCTGGGGATCACGGGGGAAGCGCTCTGGCCCGTCGAGCCGCTGGCGCTGCCGGAGCCGAACGCCACTCTCGCCGAGGCACAGCGTTGCCCGTCGGTGATTCTGTTGCACGAGCGCGCGCGGGCCGTGCGCCCGGGTTTCGCGCTCGACGACGGCACTCTCGCCGATGTGGTCCGGATCTGCCGGGCGGTCGAGGGAATCCCGTTGGCCATCGAGCTTTCCGCGGCACGGCTGCGTTCGATGACGACCGGCCAGCTGGCCGAGCGGCTCGGCGACCGGTTCCGGCTGCTGACCGGCGGCAGCCGGGTCGCCCTGCCCCGGCACCAGACCCTGCGTGCGGTGGTCGACTGGAGCTGGGAGCTGTTGTCCGAGCGCGAAAGGACCGTTCTGCGGCGGCTCGCCGTGTTCACGGGCGGAGTGACACCGGACGCAGCCGAACACGTCTGTGGCGAGGACGTGTTCGACGTGCTCACCGCGTTGGCGGACAAGTCGTTGCTGGTGGCGGGCGAGCGCTACCGGATGCTGGACACCATCAAGGCGTACGGCCTGGAGCGGCTCGGCGAAGCCGGTGAGACAGAACAGATCCGGCAGGCACACGCCGAGTACTTCCTCGCCCTGACCATGACCGCCGACGCCCGGCTGCGTGGCCCCGACCAGTTGGCGTGGCTCGACCGGCTGGCCGCGGACCAGGGCAACATCGACGCCGCACTGCGTTCGGCCGACACCGAGACAGCGTTGCGGCTGGTCGGCGCGGCAGGCTGGTACTGGTGGCTGAGCGGGCGCCACCGCACCGGCCTGGAGCTGACCGAAACCGCGCTGCGACGTCCGGGCCCGGTGAGCGAGGAGACCCGAGCGGTGGCCTACGCCGTCGGCTCGTTGCTTTCCCTTGCCACACAGGACAACTGGACCGACATCACCGCCTTCTTCGACGCGGCACGGCGGTTCACCGGGCCGACCGGTTCCCCGCTGCTGCGACTGGTCAGGTGGCTCGGCCGGGTACTGGACGGCGAACCGGCGGACGATCCGGACACCGGCTGGGAGCGGGCGGCGGCCTGTCTGGCGCGTTCCGCCGTGCTGATGTCCCGTGGTGACAGGCAGGACGAGATCGAGGTCGACCTTGGCCGCGCGGTGGCGGGCTTCCGGGAAGCCGGGGACCGGTGGGGCAGCATGGTCGGGTTGAGCAACCTGGCCGACCTGCGCGCCCGCCAGGGAGACGTGTCCGAAGCGCTGCTCTGCTCCGACGAGGCCCTCGCTGTCGGCGCCGAACTGGGCGTCAGCGAGGACCTCGTGCAGAACAGGTTGCGGCAGGCCCAGTTACGGCTGCTCAACGGGGACGAACCCGGCTGTGCGGCGGCGATCGTCGCGGCCCGGCGGGACGCGGCCCGGTTGGGATCGCCGTCGGCCATGGCGATGGTGGAGCACGGCGCGGCCGAGATCGCGCGGTGGACCGGTGACCTGACGACCGCGCGCGCCAGGCTGACCACAGCGGAAACCTTGGTGGACCACAACTGGAGCGTCACCTGCGCGGTGGCCACCCAGTGGGGCTACCTCGACGCGATGACCGGTGATCTCGTCTCGGCGCGTGCCCGTCATTCCTACGCGCTCGGCATGACCTTGGGCGCGCCCAACTCGATGTGGATCGCGCAGGTGGTCGTCGGCGTCGCCGATCTGGCGTTGCGGCAAGGGGATCCGGCACAGGCGGCCCGGCTGCTCGCGGCCAGCGACGCCGTTCGGGGATCGGCGGACATGACGCACCCGGACGTCACGCGCATCCACGCCGAGGCACGCGCCGCGCTCAGCGAAACCGAGTTCGCCGAGGCAACGCGTGCCGGTGCGGCCGCGACTGTCCATACCCTGCTGGACATCGCGAACCCGACGTTAGCGATCCCGGTTGTACAGCCGTAGCGCCCAGACGTAGCCGATCAGGGTGAAGGCGACCGCCCACACCACCGAGACGATCAGGCTCGCCCCGATCGGCGTGCCGAGCAACAGGCCACGGATGGTGTCGATCATCGCGGTGAAGGGCTGGTACTCGATGAACCACCGGACACCGGACGCGGTCGAGTCGACCTGAACGAAAGCACTGCTGATGAACGGCAAAAACAGCAGCGGCAGCGTCTTGGCGTTGGCGCCTTCGACGTTCTTGGCCGACAACCCGAACGCCACCCCGAGCCAGCTGACCATCAAGGCGTACAGCACGACCACACCGCCGAACGCGAGCCAGTCGAGAATCCCGGCCGACGGGCTGAACCCCATCAGCAGTGCCACACCGAGGATGACCACGATGGCGGCCAGGCCCCTGAGCACGTTGGCCACGGCATGCGCTGTGAGCACCGCGCCACGGGAGATCGGCATGGTTCTGAACCGCGCGATGATCCCCTCGTTCATGTCCATCGCGGCCCCGATCGCGGCCTGCGACGCGCCACCGCTGATACACATGAACAGCACGCCCGGCACGATGTAGTCGACGTAGTCCGTGCCATCCGGGACACCCATGCCCATCTGGCCGCCGAAGACGTAGCCGAACAACAGCAGGAAGGCCAACGGCATCAGCAGCGCGCTGACCGTCCCCGCCGGGTAACGCAGGTCGTGTTTGTACTGGCGGCGCAGCATTACGCGGGCGTCGACGATGCTCATCGTGTGGCCTCCCCGGTGAGTGCGAAGAACACGTCGTCGAGGTCTGGCGTGTGCACGGTCAGCCCGGCCAGGTCGACGTGTTCGAGCTGGTCGAGTACGGATCGCAACGCCTTCACGTCGCCGTCGCTGGGCACCTGCAAGGTGAGCGCCTCGTCGTCCCGCCCTGCCGCGCCGAGCACGCGGGCCGCCTGGTCGAGCGCGTGGACGTCGTGGAACCGCAGCAGGATGTGCCCGCCGGGGATGCGGCGCTTGAGCTCGGCCGGGGTGCCCTCGGCGACGATCCGGCCGTGGTCGAGCACGGCGATCCGATCGGCGAGTTCGTCGGCCTCGTCCAGGTACTGGGTGGTCAGGAAGACCGTGACGCCGTCGGCGACGAGGTCGCGGACGAGCTGCCACATCATGTGCCTGCTGCGCGGGTCGAGCCCGGTCGTCGGCTCGTCGAGGAAGATCACCCGTGGCTGTCCGGTGAGCGTCATCGCGAGGTCGAGCCGCCTGCGCATGCCGCCGGAGTACGTCATCACGAACTTGTCGGCCGCGTCGGCCAACCCGAACCGCTCCAGCAGCTCGGCGGCCTTCGCACGGGAGTCCCGAACCCGGTACAGGTCGGCCATCATGACCAGGTTCTCCCGGCCGGTCAGCAGGTTGTCGACCGCGGAGAACTGACCGGTCACGCCGATCGCGGCGCGAACCGAGCCGGGGTCGCCTGCCAGGTCGTGCCCGGCTATCCGGGCCGTGCCCGCGTCGGCGGAGGTGAGGGTGGACAGGATCTTCACGGCGGTGGTCTTGCCCGCACCGTTCGGGCCGAGCAGGGAGAACACCGTGCCCTCGGTGACATCGAGATCGATGCCACCGAGCACGACCTGCTCGCCGTACGCCTTGCGCAGGCCGGATACCGCGATCGCGGACTTTCTCATGGCAGGAGGCTTGCGCGCACAGCTTTCATCCCGTTGAGCGCTCGCTGACACGCCCTTGCACGGGCTTGGGAGTGCACACTGTCAGCATGGGACAGGAGATGCCCGTCGCCGGGCAGTATCACCTCGGCACCCAGGTGGATTCCGGCGGTTGGAGCCGGATCTGGCAGGCGCGCGACTCACGCGGCAGGGAAGTGGCGCTCAAGGAGATCCGACCGCCCGACACGATCCCGGCGAGCGAGCGGGCTGTCGTTCTGGACAGGGCGGGGCGCGCGGCCCGCAGCGCCGCCCGGTTGCTGAACCAACACATCCTCCCGATCTACGACGTGATCGAAGCCGAGGAAACGCTCTGGATCGTGATGCCGTTGGTACGCGGGCATTCCCTCGACAGGCGGCTGCGGGAACACGGCCCTCTGCCTGTCAGGACTGTGCGTGTGATCGCCGCCGCCCTCCTCGACGCGCTGGCCGCGGCGGACGCCTCGGGAATCCGACATGGGGACCTGAAGCCGAGGCATGTGCTGCTGACCGATGACGGTGGCGTACTGCTGACCGATTTCGGCAGCACACTCGGGCCGGACGGCACCACGCTGACCAGTACCGGCGCCATTTTCGGGACACTGGAGTACCTCGCCCCCGAGCAGCTTGACGGCCAGGCCGTCACGCTGGCCAGTGACCTGTTCTCGCTCGGCGCGACGTTGTACGAAGCGGTCAAGGGCTCGTCACCGTTCCGCCGGGACACCCTGGCCGCCACGCTGGCCGCGGTCAGTTCCGCGTCGTTCTCCCCGCCGGGGCACGCGGGCGGGATCGGCCCGCTGATCACCCGGC
Source organism: Kibdelosporangium sp. MJ126-NF4 (assembly GCF_000826545.1). The sequence goes on from NZ_CDME01000011.1 coordinate 583,849, forward strand.
TGTTGAGCAAGGACCCGAACGAGCGGCCGAGCCTCGCCGAGGCCCGCAGTCTGCTCGACGACGCGCTGTCACACGAGTACAAACCGGATGTCCGGCTGGGGCCGCTCCCGGCGCCCTCGCTTGCGGACGCCCCCACTCTGGTACCGGAGGACTTCGACCTGTGGGAGCGCCAGGCAGGCGGGCCGGACTTCCCGACACGACCTCGTCGCTCATCGAGGTGGCGCGCCGTCGCCGACGGGATCGGCAGCGTCTTCGACATCACCGGCACCGCCACCAGAGCCCCTCGCCCCCGGCGGGACACCGCCTGGGAACGCCTTGAGCAGCTACTCGCCGAGAAATACGGCCAACTGCCCGACAACCCCGCGAACGGGAGGGAAGCCCGGTGAGCGGCGAGCAGCGAACCCCGCAGCGACGCACGGCGCCGGGCGTCCGGATCCCCACGCCTGTCCAGGCTAAACAGTGGGAAGACGTCGCACCGGGAACGTTCGCCCGGCTGATGGCCGAAGTCGAGCGCGAGGAGAACCACCGCCGCCGGATGGAACGAGCCGAGCTGCGATCACGCGTCTTCGCGCAGGTGTGCGCGTTCAGCACCGTCGTGGTCCTGGCGTTGCTCGCCATGTACTTCGTCGCCCATGACGCTCCGACGCAGGGCGCCGCGATCATCGTCACCGGCGCGGTGTCGATCGTCGCGGTCTTCCTCACCGGCCGACTCGCCCGACGCCGCCGCTGACACGCCCTTACACAACCCGAACATTCGCCGGACGTTGTGCTCACCGCCGGTCGGCAGAGTGACGGACATGAAATGGACACACCGCATCGCCGCCGCGAGCGGCACGCTCGTCATGGGCCTCGCACTGCTGACCACGACCGCCAGCGCACAGTCCGCCACGCCCGCGCAGCCGACCTTCGACGTGAACAAGGTCTGCCAGCAGCGGATCCCCAAGCTGGAGAACCGCGCGAACAAAGCGCTGACCAGGATCAACGGCGGCGCCGACGTGCGCGGTTCGGTCGCCAACCTGCGGGCACGCGCCGAGCGCGCCACCGACCCGGCACAGAAGGACTGGCTCAACGGCAAGGCCGACCACCGCTCCCAGCGCGTCGACGTGCTCAAGAAGACCCAGGAGCGGCTCTCCGCCTACAAGCAGAAGTACTGCGGTGGCAAATGACCCGTGCAACGAAGGCCGCCTTCGCTGCGCGCCGTGCACCAAAGGCCACATTGGTTGCGGTGATCGCGTTCGGGTTTCTGCTGGGTGGCTGCCAACGGGAGCAGGATCCGCCCCAGGGTGACCTAGACTCCGTCGAGTCCACACTCAACAGTGTCGAGTCGGAGCTGGATGAGCCATAGGGGACTCGTTCTCGTCGCCGAGGACGAGCGGTCGATCGCCGACCTGGTCGGGATGTACCTGCGCCGGGACGGGTTCGGCGTGCACGTGGAGACCGACGGACCGGGCGCGCTGGCTGCCGTACGCCGGTTGCGCCCGGTCGCCGTCGTGCTCGACATCGGCCTGCCCGGGATGGACGGCATCGAGGTGTGCCGTTCGCTGCGGGCCGCGGAGGACTGGACCCCGGTGCTGTTCGTGACCGCCCGTGACGACGAGGTGGACCGGATCCTCGGCCTGGAGATGGGTGCCGACGACTACGTCACGAAGCCGTTCAGCCCTCGTGAGCTGGTCGCGCGGGTGCGCGCGGTGCTGCGCCGGGGCGCGCCGTCGGCGGCGGACGTGCTCAGGGCGGGCACTGTCGAGGTGAACGTCGACCAGCGCCGGGTGTGGGCGGGCGGCCGGGAGGTCGCGCTCACCTCGACCGAGTTCGACCTGCTCGAACACCTGATGCGCTCCCCCGGCCGGGTCTACGCGCGTGACCAGCTGCTCAGTGCTGTGTGGGGCTACCAGGCGGCGGCCGGGACGCGCACGGTCGACGTGCACATCGCGCAGCTGCGCGCCAAGCTCGGCGACGACAGTCCGATCAGGACAGTCCGGGGCGTCGGGTACTCGGCGGAGGCCCGGTGATGCGCTCGCTGGCGGCCCGGATCATCGTCGTGTGCCTGGCCGTCGCCGGGATCTCCGCGCTGGTCGCCGGGCTCGTGCTGTTCCGGCTGGTGTCCACGACATCGCTGGACGTGACCAGGGGTGTGCTGGCCAACCAGGCAGATGTGCTTGCCGCTCAGCTGTTCGAGTCCGACGGCGGGCTCGCCGGGCGCCGCCGGATCGTGGACATCCTTGAGGGACAACGGATCGCTGTCGTCACCGTCGGGCAGCGCGGCACCGTCGTCGGCGAGGTGAACGCGGTCACCGCCGCCAAGCAGGCGAAAGCGGTCGACGGCGGGCGCGTGTCGAAGACCGTGGAGACCGGTGGGCGGACGTACCTGGTGGAGGCGCGGGACGCCCCGCGTGGCAGTTTCGTGTTGGTGCTGCAGCCGTCGGACGACCGGTCGACCTTCCGGCGGCTGATCGGCAACATCCTGCTGGCGCTGGGAATCGGCCTGCTGGTCGCGGCGGTGGCCGGTGTCGTGCTCGGCCGGTTGCTCGCCCGGCCGCTGCGACGTACCGCGCAGGTCGCGCACACCATGCGGGAGGGCCGCCGTGATCTGCGGGTGCCCGTGGAAGGCCCGCGTGAGGTCGCCGACGTCGCCGGTTCGGTCAACGCGTTGGCGGATGCGTTGCAGCGCAGTGAATCCCGGCAGCGTGACTTCCTGCTGTCGGTGTCGCACGAACTGCGCACGCCGCTCACTGCGGTGCGCGGGTTCGCCGAGTCGCTGGCCGACGGCGTGGTCACCGGCCCGCAGGCGGCCGAGGTCGGCCGCACCATCGAGAGCGAGGCCCACCGGCTGGAACGGCTGGTCGGCGACCTGCTCGACCTGGCCAGGCTCTCGGCCGACGACTTCCGGCTGGACATCATCCCGGTGGACCTGTCCGGTGTGCTGCGGGAGACAGCGGACGTGTGGTCGGCGCGGTGCGCCAGGGAAGGCGTGGAGTTCCGGCTGGAGGGCACCGACGGCGTGGTGGGCGTGCACACCGATCCGCGGCGGCTGCGCCAGGCGCTGGACGGGCTGATGGAGAACGCGCTGCGGGTGACCCCGGCCGGGCAGCCGATCGTGCTCGCCCACCTGCCGGGGCGGGTGCTGCAGGTCCGCGACGGCGGACCGGGCCTGTCCGAAGAGGACTATCGGGTCGCGTTCGACCGCGGCGCGCTGTACCGCCGTTACCAGGGCATCCGCCCGGTCGGCAGCGGGCTGGGGCTGGCGATCGTGCACGGGCTGGTGACGCGGATGGGCGGTAGGATCGGCGCGGGGCCCGCACCGGAAGGCGGGGCCTGTTTCACGATCACACTGCCAGGGTAGGTGAACACCATGCGGACCCATCGAGAAGTCGAGCGCAAGTACGAAGCCGATCCCGGGGCGGACCTGCCGAAGCTTCCCGGCGTCGTGGCGGGCCCGCACCACGAGACCCTCGACGCGACCTACTACGACACCGCCGATCTGCGGCTCATCAAAGGCGGTCTGACGCTGCGCCGCCGCGAGGGCGGCGACGACGAGGGCTGGCACCTGAAAGTCCCGGTCGGCCAGGACACCCGCGACGAGATCCACCTGCCGCTGAACGGAAAGAACAAGCCGCCGAAGGAGTTCGCGGACCTGACGCTCGGTTACACGCTCGGCGCGGAGCTGCTGCCGGTCGCCCGGATCCAGACCGAGCGGACCCGCTGGGAGATCCACGGCGCCGAGCTGACCGACGACCACGTCACAGCGTCCAAACCGGACGCGGCCACTTCGGGCGTGAAAACCATGGTCTGGCGGGAGATCGAGGTCGAAGGCGACCCGGACGCGCTCGACAAGGCCGAGAAACCGTTGCGGTCGGCCGGGTTCCGGCGATCGCAACTGCCGTCCAAGCTCGCCAGGGTGCTGCGGACCAAGTCGGCGCGGGTCGAACCGGGCCGCACCGCGGGCATGGTCGTGCTGGCCTACGTCACCGCCCAGGTCGAGAAGATCAAGTACTACGACATCCTGGTCCGCCAGGACGTCGACGACTCGGTGCACCAGCTGCGGGTGGCGATCCGGCGGCTGCGCAGCGCCCTGCGCGTCTACCGCAAGGTCCTGCCGAGTGGCGAGCTGGACGTCGAGCTGCAGTGGCTCGGCAGGCAGCTCAGCCCGGCCCGTGACCTCGAAGTGCAGTCCGAACGGCTCACGGAGCTCGTGTCGCAGCTCCCGGCCGAGCTCGTGGTCGGCCCCGTCCAGGCCCGCCTGACCAGGCACTTCGGCCCCGAACAGGCGAACGCCCGCAAGGGCGTGCTGCGGACGCTGCGCAGCAAGCGCTACCTGCGGCTGCTCGACGAACTGGCCACGCTGGTCGGCACCGAGCCGTCGACGAAGAAGGCGGGCCGCAAGGCCAAGAAGGAACTGCCCAAGCACATCGACCGCGCCGAGGCCAAGGTCGGCGCCCGGCTCGACATCGGCGAGATCCACCGCGCCCGCAAGGCGGCCAAGCGGCTGCGCTACGGCCTGGAGGTGGCCGTCCCCGCGCTGGGCGAGCCCGCCGACAAGGCACGCAAACGTGCCAAGGCGTTCACCAAGCAGGCCGGTGAGTACCAGGACAGCGTGGTCGCCCAGCCGCTGCTGCGCACGCTGGGCCTGCAGGCACACGCGGCGGGCGAGAACGGGTTCACGTTCGGCCTGCTGCACGCCCGCCAGGAGGCGAACGCCGAGCAGGCGCGCCGAGCGCTGAGGTGGGGCTAGGCCCACCTGACGACTGGGTCTGCGAGCAATGCGACGCCGGTCCGTGGTCAGTCACACTGTGAGTGATCACGGGAGGGCAGGATGCGGCAGAGCAGGGCGATCTGGCGGAGCGTGCAGGCGCTCGCCGTCGCGGTGGCCTGCGTGCCGGTTTTCGCCGTGGCGTGCGTCGGTCTCCTGCTGGTGGTCCCGGCGCCGTCGGTGCTCAGGTGGTCCCGCTGGCTGCCCACCCTGGCCAGGCGGTTCGCCGGGGTGTCGAACGTGGGCGTGTACTGGCCGCCCATGCCCCCGTTGCAGCCGGACGAGGACGGCCTTTACACGGTCGGTGACCGGGCGGTCGGCAAACCGTCGTGGTTCAACGAGTTCGACCGGCTGCTCGACTGGTACACCGACGACCCGGGCGCCCGCCGCGACCTGACCTGGCTGATGGTGAATCCGGTCGTCGGCGGCCTGCTGGGCCTCGCCGCCCCCGGCCTGGTCGGCACCGGGATCTGGCTCGCGTTCACGTCGTGGTGGCCGGTCGCGGCGGTGCCCGTCGCCGTGGGCATCCTGGCCGCGCCGGGGTTGGTCGCCCTGCACGACCGGTGGACGTCGATGATGTTGCGCGCCAAGCACGACGGCGTGATGTTCCGGTTCTGGGCCGCGGTGCGTGCCCGGTTGCGGCTGTTGTGGTTCGTCGTCGCCCATTTCCTGGTGGCGCTGGCCACGACGGTGTTGTCGGTCCTGGTGCTGACGGTCGGGGTGTTCCCGATCCACATCTGGGGACTGTGGGTCTTCCTGTGGGTTCCGCTGGTGCTGGGCATGCGTGAGGTGACCGCCTACCGCCGGAGGTCGATCAGCGAGTGGTCCGGCCTGGAGATCGACACGCCGTACCTGCCGCCGCCGACGCTCCCGCGTCCCCGCCCGGACGGCACCTACCGGCACGGGACACAGCTGTACAAGACGCCCCAGGGCTATCTCCGCATCGCCCGTTACCGCTGGATCATGACCGACGCGGCGACGTGGCGTGACTTCGGTTCCAGCATTGTGGACGCCCTCTTCGGCCTGATTGCGATGCCGGTCGCACTGGTCGCCCCCGCCTGGGCGTTGCGAGCGCAGGCGCGAGTGTCCCGTCTGCTGCTCGCTCCGACCGCGAACGCCGTTCTGGCACAACGGGTACGGCAGCTGACCACAACCCGTGCCGACGCCACCGACGCCCAGGCGGCGGAACTCCGCAGAATCGAACGCGACCTGCACGACGGAGCCCAGGCCCGTCTGGTGGCGATGGGCCTGCACCTGAGCGCGGTGGAGCAGTTGATCGACCAGGACCCGGCGAAGGCGAAGTCGCTGGTGGCCAGGACCAAGGACGCGTCGGCGAAGGCACTGACCGAACTGCGCGACCTGGTCAGGGGAATCCACCCGCCCGTGCTGGCGGAACGCGGCCTCGGCGACGCGCTGCGAGCACTGGCGCTGGACAGCCCACTGCAGATCCGAGTGGAGGGCGAGCTCACCACGCGCCTCTCCTCCCCCGTGGAGTCAGCGGTCTACTTCGCGGTGAACGAACTGCTGACGAACGTGGCCAAGCACGCCGACGCGACCCGGGTCGTCCTGCACATCAGACACTCGGACACGGCACTGGAGATCTCGGTCGTCGACGACGGCAAGGGCGCCGCCAGTCCGGAAACCGGAACAGGACTGCTTGGCCTGCAACGAAGACTGGCGACCTTCGACGGAACCTTCACCCTCACCAGCCCCCCAGGCGGCCCAACCATCGCCACCCTCACCGTGCCCACCTAGCCACAGCCGTGTCCACCATTCCAGCACGGTGTGTCCACCATTCCGGCACACCGAGTTGCACGTTCCGGCACACCGAGTGGGACTCACGATGCCGGAACGTGCATCTCACTGTGCCGGAAAGTGTGTTTCATGGTGCCGGTGTGGTGGACACGGCGGGGGTTCAGGGCGTGAAGTCTGCCTTGTGGTCCTCGGTCCACTCGGCGAACGTGCGCGCGGGCCTGCCGAGTACCTTCTGCACGCCGTCCGCGAGGTCGGCGGGCTTGCCGATGGTGTTCTGCTGGATCCGGATCATCGCGTCGACGAACTCGACGGTCCCCCACCCGCCGAACTGTTCGATCAGCGCTGCCCGTGCCTCCTCGCCCTGCTGGTCGACCACCTCGATCTCGCGGCCGATCGCCGCGCCGATCAGTTCGAGCTGCCGCCGTTGGGTCAGCGACTCGGGGCCGGTCAGCTCGTAGGCCTGGCCGACGTGCCCGTCCTGCAGCAGGGCAGCGACGGCCACCGCCGCGATGTCCGCCTCGTGGATCGAGTTGGTGTTGGACTCCGCGTAGGGCACCAGGACTCGGCCCGTGTCCTTGATGGACTGGGCCCACAGCAGGGTGTTGGTGGCGAATCCGCCGGGACGCAGGAACGTCCAGTCGATGCCGGAGCGCTCCAGGACCTGCTCCACGACCAGGTGCATGGTCCGCATCGGCGCGTCGCCGTAGTACTCGTGCGCCGCGGCCTGGGAGGACAGCAGCACGATCCGCTGGACGCCCTTGGCTTTCGCCAGGTCGACGAAGCCCTGCGCGCCCTCCGGGCTGGGGAAGAGGAACACCTCGTGCACGCCGTCGAGCGCCTGCTCGAACGACGCGGGCTTGGCCAGGTCGGCGGCCAGCACCTCGACGGGCAGCCCGGCGGACTCCGGGTTGCGGGAGGTGGCGCGGACCTGAGCACCGGCTTCGAGCAGCTGTGTGACGACGGAGCGGCCCACGTTCCCGGTCGCCCCGGTTACCAGAATGGTCATACCGCTAGTTTCAACCATCTGTTAAACGGCGTCAACCAAATAGTTGACTGATACCATCCGGGCCATGCCCGAACCAGCCAAGCCACGGCGCTCACCAGCACCGGAAGAGCGTCAGGTGGACGCCGACCGGACCAGACGGGTCCTGCTTGAGGCGGCGTACGAGGAGTTCGCCCACAAGGGCTACGCGGGCGCGCGGGTGCACGAGATCGCGGCGCGGGCCAAGGTGAACAAGCAGTTGATCAACTACTACTTCGGCGGCAAGGAAGGCCTCTACCGCACGCTGCAGAGCCAGTGGCTCAAGTACGAGGAGTCCTTCCACGACCCCGAACGCTCCGCCACCGACGTCGCCACGTCCTATCTGAACAGCGGACTGGACGACCCGCGCAGCACACGGTTGATGGTCTGGCGCGGCCTGAGCTACGCCGAGGGGGAGCAGACCCCCGACGAGGAGCCGGTGCAGGACCTCAGCGGGATCATCGCCCGTCAGCAGACCGGCGACCTCGACCCGGACCTCGACCCGGCCTGCGTGCTGCTCGGGATGATGGCGATGACCACCGCGCCGCACGTGATGCCGGACATGGTCAAGAAACTCTTCGGTGTCGAGGCGAGCGATCCCGAGTTCCGGGCGCGCTACACCGCCTTCGTGCGTGACGCGGTCAGCCGACTGGGACCACGCAGGTAATGGACCTGTTGCGACATCTGGGCTTCTTCGTCGCGGTAGCTATGAATCTTTTACTGCATACTTCGTGTCATGGGTACTGCGCCACGTCGTGAGTGGGGTCGCACTGTCATCGCGCGCGACCCTGACCAGCTAGTTTGGGCTCTGTCCGCCCGGGAGTCCAGGACCGTTGCCAAGGATGACCCGGACGACGAGGGGCAGGTCGCGTATCAGCTCAGCGACCTACGCAAGTTCGTGAAGGGCATCGGTGGTCGGATCGGTCTGGAGGTCGCCGAGCCGAACGTGTCGTCCTTCAAGCGCCGCAAGGTAATGCTTCCAGACGGGACGTTCGGCTACCGGGTCGTGCGGCCGGACTGGGAACGGCTCATGACTGCGCTGCGTCGTGGCGAGTGCAACGCGCTTGCCGCAGTAGATATCGACCGCGCCACGCGTGACCCCCGCATTCTGGAAGACTTGATCGACATTGTCGAACTGTACGGCGCGTATATCGTCAGCATGACCGGCAATATTGACTTGACCACTGACGAGGGGATTTCTTCCGCGCGTCGCCTGGTTGGCCAGCGCAATGACGAGTCTCGGAATACGTCACGTCGTGTTGCGCGCGGAAAGCGCAAGGCAGCCGCGAAAGGCAAGAACCACGGCGGCCGATTTCGCCCGTACGGGTGGCGAAAAGACAGGGTGCGATTGAACAAGCGGGAGGCACAACGCCTACGCGACGCTGCGGAACGAATCATCAATAGCGGTATCACAGCGATCACGTTGGCAAAAGAGTGGAACCAGAAAGAGGTTCCAACGGTTAGCGGCGGCAAGTGGCGAGCTACGACCATTAGGAACATGTTCACTCGACCACGCATCTGCGGCATGGTCACGTACCGCGACGAGATTATGCGAGACGAGAAGGGCGTTCCGGTGCGCGGCTGCTGGGAGCCGATTCTCACATTGGAGCAGTATGAAGCGGTGGTGGCGGCGTGGGGACCGGGCCCGGTTTCATCCCGCCTTGGTGCCAAGGGGACCGGCCACCGAACGAAGCACCTGTTGGCGCCGTTTGTTCGATGCGGAAAATGTAACGCCCGAATGAACGGCAAGGAACTACCGGCAAGGGGCACAAAGGGCAGGCAGGTTCGTTATATATGCCCAGCCAAGGCAAATGGCGGCTGCAACGGTGTAGGTCGAGTGGGGACGGAGATTGAAGAGTATGTGACCGCGCTCGTCATCGCCGACCATGAGCGAATCTCAGCGGTGAAGCCCGACGACTTGCCCCCGTGGCCAAAAGAGAAAGAGCTCGCAGACCTAGAGGCCCGGATTAGCGAGTCAGCACAGCAGTACGAAGCGGGAAACTATCCAGGGGAGCACTATTTCCCTAGCTTGACGCGCATGGAAGCGACGTTGAAGAACCTTCGCAACGAGCAACGCAAGTATTCGGCACAACAGAGCTTGCAGACCTCGTCGGTCGCAAGCCTGGGCAAGATATGGAACTCGCCGTCCTTCACCATGGATCAAAAACACGCCGCGATCGCGAAAACGTTGACCACCATTGTCATTCACCCAGTCGGCAAGGGAACTCGCAAGTTCCACCCCGATCAGATCACCGTCGTTTTCCGTCGCGACAACTAACAACCCACGCGGTAAACGAAGAGACTCCCGGATGCTCGTCCGGGAGTCTCTTCGTCGTTATCGGGCCTGTAGCGCGGGTGCTACTTCGTCGGTACCTGAAGGCCGTAGATGGCTGCTACGGACCTCGCCCACTCCGCCGAACGAGGGGGAGCGTTCTTCAACTGTTGAGCCGCCCATTCCTCCGGTGTTGGCGCGTCGGACGCTGTGCGGCTCTCTGCGACGTTGGCCGCTCTGGTGGTGTGGTTGCGCCTCCTGCGTGGCTTTGGGCGCTGAGCGGACCGCTGAGACGATTCTGTGGAGGCGCTCTGCCGGGGGCTTGGGATGGCGTGGGCGTCAGGATCGGTGTGGGCGCCGGGGTCGGCGGGGGCGTGGTCCTGCCTGTCGGGTGTGTCGGTGGGTGCGTGGTGGTCATGCTCGTCGCTCCGGTGCGTGGTGTCCTGTGTCCGTGTGGTGTCGTGCGGTGCGTCGCTACTCGCCATCGCCACCACCGTCCCTGTCGCCCTCGTCGGCGGGGGCAGGGAGGGAGTCGGCAGGTGTGCGCCGCGCACCGCGTTTTCCGGGGGTTTTGGCCTGTTGCGCGGAGTGGCCCGTACGTCTCCCTGTCGGGTGTTGGCGCTGGTCACCGGAGGGAGTTTCGGCGCGGGAAGCGTCGGGGAGAACTCCCTGCTTCCCTGATGCTTCCCTGTCGGTCTCCCCGTCCTGCGGTGTGTCCGTCTCCCGGGTGACGAGTGCGTGCGCCACGTCCTCCGCGCGCACGACCATGACCCCGCCCGTCTTGCGTGGCGTGATGCCGTCCTCGGCAAGTGCTGCGCTCAGGTCGCCGGGTGACCAGCCCTCGTACTCGGCAGCGTCGTGTGCGGCCAGTCGCGACAGGACTACCTGTGTCCGCACGCGTCGTTCGCCGCCCATCACGTGGGCGATGTCGGCCAGGTGATCAACCGACGGTGCTGCCTCGATCTCCAGCCGGTGTGTGTGATCGATGGCCCGGCCGGTCTCGGCGACCAGGCCCAGCGCGCGGACGATGACCGGTGTGACCTCGTCGGCTTCATCCTCGAACGGAATGTAGAACGTCCGCACCAGTTCGAACGGCCCATCGGTGACACCGACTGCGACGCAGGTTCCCCGGTCGGTGTGCATGCGCAGGTCAGTCGCGCGGATACCGGCCCGGTATCGGCCGGAACCGAGCAGCCCGTCGTTGGCGACCTGATCGGCTACGGAATACGCCACGCCGCACCCGATGTTGCGGGTCACCTCCCGAGGCAAACTGTCCTTTGTGGGCGATTGGGTGGCGAGCAGCAACACAATGGCGTACTTGCGTGCCCGTTTGATCAACCGGACAGCCAACTCGGCGGCTTTCTTGCCGCACTTGGGATGTTGGAACAGTTCGTGACACTCGTCGATCGCGACAATGATCGGGTGCAAGCCGAGTCGCTTGTCGTTCGCCAGCTTGCGCGACACCTTCGGCGGGCTGCCCGGCTGCTGGCTCAGGACGCGCCCGCGTCGCTCCATTTCATCGATCAGGTCGGACAACGCCTGCGTGGCCGCTTCGGCCACCGAGTCATCCATTCCCATGCGGTAGCGGGACAAACGCGGCTCGAACGGCTTGAAATCAGGCGACTCGCCCATGACGAACGCCCACAATTCCGCCGTCGGGTCCAGTGCCGCACCGAGCATCAGCGTGCGCAGGCACGCGGATTTCCCTTGTCCGGGACGGCCACCGACCAACCAGGAACTACCGATCAACGGCGCGTTGATCACCAATCCGCGCTGAGACAGCCCGAACGGGACACCGTCGAAGATGTCGACCGTGCCGTCATACAGCAGCGGCCAGTCACCTGCGCCACTGCTCAGCACGCCCTTGTCGGCAACCCACAGATCAAGGATTCCGTCCTCATCGCCCTTGGTAGGCCACGTTTCCAACGCGGCACGCCCCAAGTTCGCCGCCAGTTTCGGCCGTTGCCCTGCCACCATGTCCGCCGTGACACCCAACGGCAAACGAACCTGCGCATAGGTGCCATCTCCGTCTCGCCGTGCGGGCACGGTGTAACCCAATGCCCCGCCGTCGCGGAAGAACTTGTTCAACGGCGTGATTCCCAGGTGTGCCAACGCTTTGGAAATCATCCGCTCATCGATCCACGAATCAGCGTCGTCACGGTCCGGTCGGATCAACCAACCCGCGCCCGGATCACGTTGTCTACCTTCAAAAGCAGCCGCGATCAACCACCCGGCGAGTATGATCATCATGATCGTCGGCGCTACCGCGGTGACCACCGTCCACGTCGTGTCAAGTCCGTTGTAGACGTTCGCCAGCCACGGCCACATGTCCTCACGGTCCATCCATGAGTCCAACGCCCACAACAGAAGCGCGACCGGAGTGACCACCCTGGCCACCATGACCACCCAATGTAGACACATACCAAGTCGCGCCCAACGTGCCCGGCCGTCCGCCCGGATCAACTCCTGTGCGGCCCGCCGTGCCTCCGCGTCACCGGCCAGCCGCGCTCGACGAGCATCCGCCCGAAGGTCGGCATACGTTGCCCAACACCAGAACTTCGCGACCCATCGCCCATGTCCACGGACGGCAAACCACGCCAAACGCGCGATATCCCACGGTGCCTTGCGCAGCCGGTACCCGGCCACGGAACGCACCCGCGCCACCGAGTCCGACCGCCACACCGTCACCACGACCATGGCCAGCCACGTGCACACTCGGCGCCACCACGTCTGCCGGGAACCGCACGGGGACCACGGTGGCGGAGTCGGACGCGACACCCCACGGTCGGGACCGTCGTTCACGACTTCGCCGTCGTAGACCTTCCGTTCAATCTCGACACCCGGGCTATCGTCCGACCGGTCACCGCCACCGTTCACGGGGCCGTTCACGGGACCGTTCATGAATGGGGCGTTCATGAACGCCCCCCGCCGTCGTTCACGGTCGCCTGTGCCGTCTCGGTGCCGTCGCCGGTCACCTCTGTGGACAGTGCGACCGCCAGCCGGGACGAGAGGCCACGCGAACAGCCGGTGACCTCCCGCACCCACGCGGGCGTGATCACGACATCCGGTGTCCACGCCGCCCGTGCCCGCGTGAGGTACTCCGCCGCCGTAATCCGACGCGCCCGCACCGGAGGCGATACGGCGGGTTCAGGAACCTCAGGTGCGGCCACCTGCTCCGGTCCGGCCGTGACCGGCGTGCCGGTCGTGAACGGCGCCGTGTCGCGCGTGTCCGCCGTGAACGGCGGGCGGTGCCCGGCGGCATCCGTGTGCGCGACGAGCACCGCCTGTGTCAGCTTGTCCCGCAGGTCGGTCACCGCTTCTGCGGCCACGAACACCAGCAGGGGCGGCACCGAGTGCAACACGATGCCCGACAACGACCCCGCTGCGTAGGAACTCCACGTGTTCATGACGTACGTGGCTGCCATGGTGAACCACTTCGCCCGTCGCACCCATGGGCCGGTCCGTATCTGATAGCGCGCGGTGACCTGCTCCGCTCGCAGGATCGCCAGCAGTGCCAGTGACACCGTGGGGTCCAGCAGCCACGCCGCCAGCCACGGCAACGACCACACCACCGCGCCCGCTGCGGCGAACTGCTGAACGTTGGTCATCGTGAACGCGAGGCCGAGTCCAATCGCCGTCCAGCACAGCCGGTCGACTTGTACGCGCACCCTGGCCACGTCGTGGGGTGTGCTCATCATCGACCACCGCCCCGACGCGTGTTGGTGTCCATCGTGGTCACCGTCAACGCTCTCGTGAGCGTGTAGGCGGCGACCAACGCCGGAAGACCCAACACGGCCAACAACAGGGACCGGTTGCTCGTCGCGTACGTGATCACGATCCACTGCACACCCACGATCAGCGCCGCCGTGAACGCCACCCGACCGGCCAGCGACAACAACCGGGCACCACTCCGTGCCGCAGCAGCTGCGGCACGCGCCCGGCGCACACTCACCCGCCAGACCCGTGAACAGCACGACCAGCGCACCGGCCCCGGCGAGGATCTCAACCGGCGTGAGCGTCAACCCAGTCATCGGCCCTCGCCTCCCTCTGCCTCATCGCAGAGGTCAACCAGGTCACTCGTCGCGCGTTCACCGCGTTGCAGCCAATGCGGGTACAACGCCCGCCGATCCTCTTCGCCCAGTGCGCCCCACACACCGACCGTCAACTCACCGGCCGTACGGAGTTCGAGCTCCAGACACTCCTCTTGCACGGGACACCGATCACACAGCCGGGCGGCCAACTCCCTGTCGGTCGCGTCCCGACCGGTCCACTCCGGCACATCGCCGCACGTGTACTCCCACACGCACTCGCCCTTTTCCATCACGATCGCGGCGAGGAACTCACGCGGAACCCAACGCAACCGGTCCAATCGCCAGGCGACATCTATCAACCAACGCTCATCCGCAGGCGTGGTCATCGCGCACCCCCGTCCGCCAAATGCGCAACGGCACGAGCGGGAATCAGCACCCGACCCCGACGGCGAACCACCTGCACACGACCCTGACGGATCGCACGGCACACACGGGAGTTCTCAACACCCAGCAGCCACGCAACCTCAGCGATAGAAAGCAAGCAGCGCGAATCACGAGAAATGTTGCTTGTCATGGTTAATTGGTCCTTCACTCTTGGCTGCGACTCGCGGGATGCGAGCCGCTGCCTCAAGTAAGACCGGCACCATGAAAATCCACTATGGTAAATAGTGAATGCGAAATTCAGCCTGAGAATATCCGCAGCTCAGAGTCATGACGTCATTGACCAACATTCAGAAGAAGAATGCAGTATTCCCGGCGGGGATGTTGATCAGGCTACGCGCACGTGTCAACGACGTAGGATGAGCACACATTGAACGTCCGGGGACCTTCTAACGCTACTCCATCTCACCGCGCGTTAGACCGTGCTCCAGGTAAAACACTTCTCCAGACACGTGCGCACTATAGGCGGCAGTCAAGCGACGGGTGAGCCGCTGTGTCACGTAGTTTGCCAGGTTAGTAACAGGCACCCACTCGGCCGTTTCTACCTCAACGCCGTCGGGTCGCATGTTGTTTTCATCATACCCAAGCTCGCCGCAATCAAACACGTACAGAATCTTGTCGCCTTCAGCCTCACTGGGCGCCCAATCATGAACCAAGAGACGTCGGACAGTTCGGCAAAGCCCAAGTTCTTCCTTGAGCTCGCGCTCGCATGCGGTCGCGGGAGATTCACCATGGTCGACATAGCCACCCGGGATGTCCCACTTTCGGCCGCCGTAGGTCTTGCGGACAAGGAGAATCTCCTCGCCCTTTACGAAAAGCGCGCCGGATGCAAGTCGCGGTGTCGCGAACTTGGCGGCCGGGTCTTCCATCAGATTTCACCTCGGGCATTCACGCGTTGGGCAAGCTTATCGAGTTCGATGGACGGTTTACCGGCCCCACTTTGAATCAGGGTCGCGACTACCTTTTTGCTCAAATGGTGTTGACGAACCTGTTCAGGGGCCATCCTTTCTACTGTCATCATCACACCAAGCGCATCATCTCGATTACCCACCAGGCTGTGTGCTCGTGCAACATCCAGGAGGTAACGCACTTGGCGTTCAACCGGAACAGCTTGCGGGTTCAGCGTGAGGGGTGAGTTAAGTATCGTCTGGACGTCGCCCAGTTCCGCAGCCGTGTTAACTCGATGTATCGCAACATTGGTAGGACCAAAAGCCGTCCATAGATGGTTCGCGTCCTTATCCAGACGTCGTGCTGCAGTGTTTGCTTCATTCAGATAGTCAACAGTCTTAGACCTGTCGCCAAAACGGGCCGCTGCCATCGAACCAACGAGGTAAAGCGTCCCGTAGACAGATAGCGCAGCATTATCATCAGAGATCTCGTTTTCGAGGTATTCCGCGCCGGACTCAACTAGTCTCATAGCAGCTTCAAGGCGACTCGTCGAGACCAGCGCAAACGCAACTGACCGAATCAGGGAGCCACGAATAGCTGGACTATCCGCCGACTCAGCCGCGTTCATTCCGCGCTCGGCAGCAATCCACGCCATGTCTCGTTGACCCACTTTAATCAATACTGACGCGGCCGCCTGATAAGAGAGAGCGAGCACTCGGAAGACCCTAACTCGCTCTGAGTCTCTACACTCGCGAGCAGCTATTTGAACGTCGGCAAGAAGGGTAGATATTCGAGTAGCTGCTGCTGTAAATCTCGACTGCTGATACGCGTCGAAAGCGATCCTTAGATCACGTTCAAGGACATCGATTGATGGGATTGAGTCCAGCTGATGTGAACTGAATCGTAGGGTACTGAAACCGTAGTCGGCTAGGACCCCGCAAAGCTCAGCGATTGACGGCGAGATCGTTGAAGCCGGAACCAAAGAACCTTTCGGCGTTGCAGCGAAGCCCGGAGCGCTCTCCGAAACTTCAATGCGCCCCTCCCCAGGAAACAAAAACCAAAGCATGTGACGCGGCAGGCGCAGTTTTTCCGCATACTCCCGCAAAGCCAGAATATTGTACTCCGGCGACCCTTTTTCCAACTTGCTAATCTGGCCTTGGTTAAGGCCCAGCCATCGACCTAGTGTGTCTTGACTGATTGGTTTGCCTTGCAGTTTGAGCCAACGCACATGATTTCGGTATGCCCTGAACACCCTACCTATGTGCTGAGCCTCGAACGCGGCCCTAAATTCGTCAGTCTGAAAGAACTCTGGGCGAAGGTCGGTAGGCGGTCCTGAAAGCTGGTCGCGCTGGTTGTGCAAGCACTTGCTGCACATAGCCGCCGTGTTTTCGGCATCAAGCGGAGAACCACAAGCAGCACAGCATCTAACACCGCTAGCGAACCGTCCTCTTGGTCCAGGAACGCTCATCTTCGCCCCCGCACTGTGCTGCGCTTGCTCTACCCGCCTTTGGCCAGCTTGCATCCGCCGCTAAGCGTACACCATGCGGGTGAACCTGCTCATTGGCCTGACGCTCTCATCTGCGGTATTCCCAGCATGATTACCGGCATTCAAATGTTGATATAGACACGGTCGCATAGCGTGCCAGACAGTTAATGACGGGATTTTCAGTTCCTAGCCGAAACCATGTTAGAGGTAGGTAGCCGCCTTCGATGGACTCCGCAAACAACGAGGAAATGATTGTCGTGACGGCTTCGCTCACCAAGGGAGGTGCCAGAGTGACGCACGGCATTCGCGAATCGGTCCTTCTGGTTGATGAAATCCTAGTGCTCGATCACGACTATCAAGAAAGTTGCCTCTATATCGGTGATCACGAGTTCTACCAGTCGACGGATGGGCCGATTCCAGATCATCAGATGCGGGTCAGCGTTCGCCCATCTTCTGGCGTCGCGGCGCTAAACCACATGGATCAAGGCTCCGTCGCCAATTCTCACAATCCGCAGCGCCCGCCGCCACCGTTCGATCTAATATTCAACGGGAAAACTGGAATGGTCTTTCCGCGTACAGCACTCATATCGGTGAGTAACGCACGTCGAGCTTTAATCGAATGGCTACAAACTCGCAGGCGACCCAGTTGTATCGAATGGCGTTCCTTCGACCCCTACTGACGTTCACGGCCAATTCTAGGCAGGCGGGAATGCACAAAGATTGGTTTGACCTCATGACCGGGAATGCCTACCCGGATACGTTGAAACGGGATATCGCTTCCCTGCTAAGTTCGTGCCCGACCGGCGCCGCGCTAAACGATGAGTGGGTTCCATGGTTGGAGTGCGCGGCCACCATTTTCGACGAGATCGGCCGCGTCGCACCAGAACGACGAGCCGACGCTATAAGGCATGCCGTGAAGGTCCGTGAGTTGATCCAACTACTCCTCTTGACAGATCAAATCTGTATGCGGCCACGATGGTGACGCAGAACCACAACCGCAGCGCCGAGAAATTGCCGCAGTCGGTTCTCAATGGCGAGTTCACCGACAGTCTTCGCATTCGCGCGTATCACGAATTGGCAGGATCGATTCGAGCGCGTAGCGCCCACCAAGCGAAGGCGGCCAATGCGATGAGCAAGCGCGGCAATGCCCTACTAAGGGACGCTGACGTCATTGACGCACTTGCGCTGACGTACACACACCTTGAGCAAGAGGCTGAATACTGGGACCAATTCGACGTGGACAAGTTTGTCCGGAACACCATAGCCGCTCTCGCTTGGCTAAAAGATCCTATTGGAGGTGACCATGCAACCTAAAGCCGTCTGAGAAGTAGCTCAGCGGCCCTGTTCTGCTCACACGAACACCTCTCGCTGACTCGATCTGCGAGAGGTGTTCAACTATCGAGACGAAGGAAAACCCTAGGCGATGGCAGCCTCAATACCGAACAGCTACTACGGCCACCGACTTGTGCTTGACCTAAAAGCAGCTCGAACAAAAGCGGGGCTGACTCAAACTGAGGTCGCAGACCGCATGCATACGACCACACAAAGAATCAGCCGAATCGAGCAGGGGCAACTGCCCAACTACTACGAAATGCTGGCTTTCCTCAAGGAATACGATACACCCCCCGAAGAGTGGGAAAAGTATGCCGAGTTGCTTGAAATGGCAAAGATCACTCCCTGGTGGCACGGCTATGGCCTGAAGGGCGGAGATCTATGGGAAACCAAGATGGAGGATGCCGCGTATCGCAAAGAAGAGTTCCAGCTGAGCTATGTGCCAGAACTTCTACAGACAGAAGAGTACGCACGTGCCGTACTGAATTCTCCGGGATGGTCGTGCGCGGCAGACAGAGTCGACACCCTTGTGGATGCGAGGATGCGACGACAGGAGCGTTTGCAGGGGAAACGAGAAATGAAATTTCATGCTGTAATACATGAGGCCACTCTCGCACATGAACTGATGGATCAGGTCCAACTCAACCACCTGGTCAGAGTTTCACAGCATCGAAACATAACCATCCAGATCATTCCCTTCCCGGCTCAGTCACATCTCGGACTCCGAGGGCCGTTTAGCCTCTTTTACTTTGAACACGAAGAGTCCCCGGAAAGTGCTTGCGTTGACAGTCCACTTGGTCGAACCGAAGTGCGAACAGAGAAAGACCAGATTCGACTCAAAGAGGTTTTTGACAGCCTGCAATCAGTTGCGTTGAGCCCCCGTGCCACGATCAAAATGCTGAGGGAGCGTCGGCAGACCGCGATCGATGGCCGCAGTCCGTGACCTACTCCCGGGAGCATGGAGCGCCAACCAGAAGTCTGATACCGCCTGCACGCTCGCCCGCTGGACGCTCGGCAGGTCATACGTGGTCCTTACGCGACAAGTCATTGCAGCGTTGGTCGTTGCTTGAGGCGGCGGCTTGCCGGGAGCAGATCTGTGCGCCCAGCTAGCGTTACCTCCATGCGTCGTTCACAGACCTGGTCCGCTGGGGAGAGGTCTCCCTCATGCTGTCGCATGTCGTGGCGGAGGTTGACATAGATGCAGCTCACAGGCTTGCTAGAAGCACTTCAAAAATTCGTAGTTGTCGCCGAAGAGGGGCATTTCGGCAAGGCCGCGGAACGGCTCGGCATGACCCAGCCGCCGGTTTCCCAAGGCGTGCAACGGCTGGAACGCCGTCTCGGTGTCCAGTTGTTCAGCCGCGGCACGCGGGGCGTCGGGCTGACCCCGGCGGGCACGGAACTGCTGCCGCAGGCATACGCCCTGCTCGGTGACGCCGAACGGTTCGTCGACGAGGCGGGCAGGCTGCGCAGCCGCGCCATCCGGGTGGGAATGATCCCGCAGTTGAGTTCGTGGCACGTGGCCGCCGTCGCCGCCACTGCGACGGTCACGGTCACCACGGCGTCCACTGTGGAACTTGTTGAGGCCGTGGCGTCCGGCGAGCTCGACTGCGCCGCCGTGCACCACCCCGCGCTGGTGAACTCGTTGGAGTGCGGGCCGGTCCTCAAGATCCCCAGCTGGGCTCTTGTCCCGTCGGGGCACGAGGTCCACGCGCTCACGGACCTGCGTGGCCTGCCGTTCGCGGCGGCCCCACGCAGTCACGGCACGGCGGCGTTCGACCTGTTCGCGGACCGGCTGCGCGCCGCCGGGCTCGATCCCGGCTTCGTACCGGCTTCGGACGAGCGGCAGATCCTCGCCGCGGTCGCCGCCGGACGCGCGTTCGGCATGACCTGCGACCCGCATGTGCGGGCGCCCGGCGTGGATCGGATCGCCGTGGACGAGGAGTTCTGGCTGCGGGTCCGGCTCGTCTGGCGAGTACTCGCCGCGGACGTGCTGGGCGCGATCACCGGAGCGCTGACGTGATCGCGGACCGTGTCCGCTCGGTCTTCCGTGACGCCGGTACCGCGGGCTGGCTGCACGCGATCCAGCTCGGCGCGACCGGCCGCCAAGTGGACGTCGACGCCGACGAACCCGTGGTGATGGCGTCGGTGTACAAACTTCCCTTGCTGGTCGCGCTGTGCCGCCAGTTCGACGCGGGCCGGATCGATCCACTGTCGACAGTCCGGATCAACCCGGCGTCGTGCACGCCCGGTCCGACCGGGATCTCCACCTTCCTCGACCCGATCACGATGTCGTGGCGTGATCTGGCCGCGTCGATGATGATCGTGTCGGACAGCGCCGCCGCCGACGTCATCCTCGGCGAGGTCGGCCTGGACGTGGTCCAGCGGACGCTGCTGGAGCTGGAGCTGTCCGGCACCAGGATCGTCGGCGGCACCGCGGACGTCTCGGCGACGCTGATGCGCGAGACCGGAACGGCGACGACCGCTCAGGCGTTCGCCCTGATCAGCGACAACGACGAGGTCCGCACGGTCAGCGCGTACGACCCCGCGTACACGAGCGCCACCACGCCACGGGACATGACACGGCTGCTGGCGCTGATCTGGTCGGACTCCGTGGCGTCCGACGAGCAGTGTGCGTTCATCCGGCAACTGATGGGCAAGCAGGTGTGGTCGCACCGGATCCGTACCGGGTTCCCGTTCGGCGACGTCCAGGTGTCCGGCAAGACCGGCACCATCGGCGCGGTCCGCAACGAGGTCGCCGTCGTCGAGTACAGCGGTGAGCTTCCCATCGCTGTCGCGGTGTTCACGTTCGCCGCGCGTGCCGATCCCGCGCTGCCCGCTGTGGACACGGCGATCGGCGACGCGGCCCGGATCGCCGTCACCGACCTCCGCTCGGGCCGCCTCTGATAGTGATTTGCTATCGAAGGCGGTAGCGATTCGTATTGGCGCTATCACCGTGACGGTGATTCGGTAGGAACCATGAAGATCAACCGCCGGATCCTGCTCGCCGCGCTCGTGACCGTCCCGCTCGTCGGATGCACCGCGACGGCCGTCCAGAACCCACCGCCGCCACCGGCCACGACAACCACGGCGACACCTGCCGTCACCACCGACTTCACCGCGTTGGAGACCCGGTTCGGCGCGCGCCTCGGACTGGTCGCAGTGGACGTGACATCCGGGAAGGCCGTGGCGCACAGGGAGAACGAGACCTTCGCGCTCCTCTCGGTGTTCAAGGGCTACGCCGCCGGCGCGCTGCTCAAGGCCCACCCGCTGGACACGGGGTTCTTCAACCAGACGATCAAGTACACCAAGGCCGACCTCGTCGACAACTCGCCGGTGACCGAGAAGCACGTCGACACCGGGATGACCGTGGCCGCGATCTGCGAGGCCGCGATCACCAGGAGCGACAACACAGCGGGCAACCTGATGCTCAAACTCCTTGGCGGGCCGACGAAACTGACCGAGTTCGCGCGGTCCGTCGGCGATCCAAAGACCCGACTCGACCGCTGGGAGACCGATCTGAACGTGGTTCCCCCTGGCACGGAACAGGACACCACGTCTCCCGCTGCGATCGGCAACGCCTACCGGTCACTCGTCGTCGGCGACACGCTCGGCGTACCGGAACGCACCCAGTTGAAGAACTGGCTGTTGGCCAGCACAACGGGTGCGGAGCGGATCCGCGCGGGCCTGCCGAGCGGTTGGGTCACCGGCGACAAGACCGGGACCGGCGGCGTGTGGGGCACGGCCAACGACGTGGCTGTCACCTGGCCGTCCCCGGACAAGCCGATCGTGATCGCGATCCTCACCGACAAGAAGGCCAAGGAAGCCAAGCCGGACAACGCACTGTTGGCCGAGGCGACCAGGATCGCGATCAAGGCGCTGGCGCTGTGACCGGGGCCTTGTCCCGTACGAAGATCGCCACGGCCACGGTGACCACTCCGGTGACCAGCCCCGCCACGAGCAGTGCCCGGTGCAGCCCGTCCACAAAGGTCGCACCGGAGGCGATCAGTCCACCGAGGACGGCGACGCCCAGTGCGGTCCCGGTCTGACGGGTCGCGTTCACGGTCGCGGCCGCGATGCCTGAGCGCTCACGGGGAACGGCGTGCAGCGCGATCGTGTTGGTGGGCACGCCTGCCAGGTTGAGCGCGAGGCCCGCGAGCAGGAACAGCCCCGCGACCACCGGGTACGGCGTGGTGGCCGTGAGCGTCATCATCCCCAACTGTGACACGGTCAGCAGCGCGTACCCGGTCAACAATGGCTTGAGCGGCCCGAACCTGCCGACGAGACGGCCACTGACCAGGGACAGCACGCTGTTTGCCAGCACGTACGGCAGGAACTGCAGACCGGCCTCGGTCGGCGACGCGCCACGCACGTCCTGCAGGTAGATCGACAGGAAGAAGAACGTGGCGAACGCGCCGAACCCGATGGTGAACGAGGCGAGGTTGATCAGGCCGAACTCCCGGCGGCCCAGCAGCCGGATCGGCAGCATCGGCTTGTCCTGCCGCAGTTCCACCACGACGAACGCGGCGAGACCGACCACGGCGACGGCGAGCGTCACCAGGACACCGGCGCTCGACCAGCCCGCGTGCCCCGCTTCGATCATCGCGTAGGCCAGCGCACCGATCCACACGATGGCGAGCACCTGACCGGCCAGGTCCAGCGACGAGTGCTCGGGATCCGCGGACTCCCTGAGTGTGCGCAGGCCGATCGCGACGACGACAACGCCGAGCGGGATGTTGATGAGGAACACGCTCTGCCAGCCGAGCGCCTCGGTCAACGGGCCGCCGAGCAGCGGCCCGAGCACAAGAGCCATGCCCGCGACGCTCGCCCACAGCCCGATCACCCGTGCCCGCTCGGCGGGCTGTGGGAACGCCTGCGCGATCAACGACATGGCGCCCGGCGTGACAACGGACGCGGCCGCGCCCTGCACCACCCGCGCGGTGATGAGCATCTCTACGCTGGGAGCAAGGCCACACGCGAGCGAAGCGAGCGTGAACACGCTCAGACCCATGAGGAACACGCGCTTGCGCCCGAAGCGGTCCGCGAGCGCGCCACCGGTGAGCATCACGGCGGCCAGCGCGACAACGTACCCGTCGAGGACCCATTGCAGGTCGGCCAGCGACGCGTGCAGGTCAGCCTGGATGCTGGGCAGCGCGATGGTGACGATGCTGACGTCGAGCAGCGCCATGAAGGTGCCGAGGAACAGCGCGGTCAGCATGGCCGCTGGCCGTTTGGTGGAGATCGTGTCCTGCTGGATCATGTCGGCGAGCTTGCTATCTCAAGCCGACTTGAGGTCAACTGACCACATGTGGTCCATTGGCGAAACGGCGAGGAAGCTGGGTGTCGCGGTGTCGACACTGCGGTACTGGGACGAGCGCGGCCTGGTCGCCCCGGCGGCCCGCAAGTCCGGCCACCGCTTCTACGGCGACGACGAACTGCGCCGCCTGGCAGTGGCGAAGCTGTTGCAGGACACCGGGTTGCTCAGCATCGACGAGATATCGGCGGTCGTCCGCGGCAACCTGTCCGGTGGCGACTGGCGCGCGGCGGTGGAGAGCAGGCTGGCGGCGGTGCACGAGCAACAGCAGCGCCTGGCGAGGGCCGAGGCGTTCCTCGTCCACTTCCTGAAGTGCCCGAACGAGGAGCCGGTCACCGAATGCCCCTACCTGCACCGGGACATCAAACAGATCCTGAAGAACCACGACATCTGCGACGTCGACCGTGAGATAAAGGCCAAGGAAGGCAGTGCGCCAAACGGCCGAGTCGATTGACACAATCAGCGATTCCGACCCACGAAGGAGCGTTCTACAGCGGGATTCACCCGATCGTGAATCACCTTGACCACCAGGAAAAACACGGTTCGTAAGTTCCCGGACACGCCTGGGGAAAACAGTCCCCACTTCCCGTTCGATGACCGCGTTCTGGCCGCGTTCTGACCGCGCGAAAGCAGACCATTTTCGGATCTCCGCGTCGGCACGAACGAACTGGGGGCCTGGAGTGAGACGGGCAATCGGCTGGGCAATCGCCTTCATGATGATCGCCGCGACACTTGTACTGGTGGTTAACCCGGAACGACGGGACACACCCGAACCGGTGGACACTGCCCCCAGCGTGGCGGAGGCGATGACCGCCGCGGTCGCACAGGGCAGCCGGGTCGCGGTAGGCGACATGACCACGCCGACGCGGACGGTGTACGCGAAGCCGGACGGCCACCTGACCGCCGAACTGTCCGCGGTCCCACGCCAGGTGAAGAAGGACGACAGCTGGGTGCCGATCGACACGCACCTGGCCACGCAGCCCAATGGCACGATCACCCCCAAGGCAGCCATCGGTGGGCTGACGCTGTCCGGTGGTGGTGACCGACTCCCGCTGGCGCGCTTGGTCCGCGACGACAAGGTCTTCGAGCTGTACTGGCCGGGCACCCTGCCCAAGCCCGTCGTCGACGGGGACACCGCGACCTACCCCGAGGTGCTGCCCGGCGTCGACCTGCGGATGCGGGCCAACGACTCCGGCTACGACCAGCACCTGGTGGTCAAGACGGCCAAGGCGGCCGCAAACCCCTCGTTGGCAAGGATTTCACTGCCCACGCGGACCGAGAAGCTGACGTTGGCCGCCGACACAGCCGGTGTCCTCACCGCGGCCGACGAGACCGGGCAGACCGTGTTCGCCTCGCCGCCGTCGCTGATGTGGGACGCCGCCGGAAAACAGGCACCGGTCAAGGTCGAGCTGACCGCCGGACACCTGGTTCTGCTGCCGGACAACGGTTTGCTGCACGACCCGGCGGCCACGTTCCCGGTGACGGTCGACCCGGCCTGGCGGGACTTCACCAAGGTCGCGTGGGGCTCGGCGTCGTCCGGCAAGCCGAACCAGACCTTCTGGTTGTCCAGCGCCGACCCGCAGGGCAAGATCCAGGTCGGGCAGTGCTACGCCGCCGAAGGCACCTGCAACGGCATCGGCGAGATGTGGTCGTACTTCCAGTTCGACACCGGATTCCTCGCCGGTAAGCGGATCAGGAGCTCAACGCTGCGCACGTCGCTGGTCTACGGCCCGAGCTGGGCGTGCAACGAGACCCGCGGGCACGAGCTGCACATCGCGAACGGTCAGGTCCACCCCGGCATGACCTGGAACAACCGCCCGCAGGGCAACACGATCGGCTTCGCGGTCGTGCCGAACGTGAACGGCAACTGCCCGGGGAACAAGGAAGCGAACTTCCCCTTCAACGACCCCTACACAGGGATCGGCGGTGTCTTCACGTTCTTCCTGAAAGCGGGCGACTCCAACGACCAGATGGCGTGGCGCAAGTACGACCCTGGCTACGTCCTCCTTGCTGTCGACTACAACACCCCGCCGAACGTGCCGTCGAACCTGGGTACCGCGCCGAACATCCCGGTGCCGTGCCGGTGGTGCGGCGGCAAAGCGTACATCGGCGACGAGTGGATCACCGCTCGCGCACGGCTGACCGACCCGGACAACGACCAGCTCGCACCGCTGTGGCGGATCTGGATCAACGGGGTGATGGCGGAGCGCTGGGGCTCGATCCAGTCCTCCGGCGCGTTCCACGACACGCCCATCGACCTGCGCGGCGCTGATGGCAAGACAGTGGATGTGTGGGTGCTGGCGCAGGACCACGACGCCAACCACAATCGCGCGGACACCAGCAGTTGGGCCGCCTTCACGACGTTCGTGGTGGACCGGACTCCGGTGACCACAGCGCCCACTGTGGACAGTGTGCAGTACCCGAGTGACGGCCGTTGGCACGGCGGTGCGCGCATTCCCGGCACGTTCACGTTCGGCGCGGCCGGTGTCGGCGACATCGACCACTACCTCTACGGCTGGGACACGCCGACGGAGAAGCTGGACGCCACCGCGCTCGGTGGCGGCGCGAGCATCGAACTCCCCACGCCCGGCGACGGTCCCCGCACGCTGGTCGTACAGAGTGTCGACCGGGCAGGACACAGAAGCCCGGTGACCAACTACCGCATCTATGTGCGTCCCGGCAACGGCGCGCAGGCACAGTGGTCACTCGACGGCGACGCGAAGGACTCCGCGTACCTCGGCGACCGCAACGGCAGTGTCCTCGGTGGCGCGGTCTTCGGTCCTGGCGCGGTCGGCCAGGCGCTCAACCTCGACGGCGTCGACGACCAGATGACCGCGCCCAACACTCTGCGGACCGACGCGGGCTACTCGGTGTCGACGTGGGTGAAGGCGACCAAGGAACCGGCGGTCAACGGACTTTTCACCGCCGTGTCCCAGGACGGCGAGGCCACGAGCGGTTTCCAGCTCGGCTACCGCAAGCTGGCCGACCGGGCGGTGTGGGAGGTCACGGCCCCCGGCACGGACACCGCGACGCACACCGGTGACCTCACGGTCCGCAGCGATGTCACCGCCACCCTGAACACACCCACCCACTTGGCCGCCGTGTACGACGCGGCCAAGAAGGAAATGCGGCTCTACGTCAACGGAGTGCTCGCAGGCTCGGCAGTCCGGACCACTCCTGCCGTCAACTCCAGGAACGCCTTCGTGATCGGCCACGGCCGCGAGAACGGTGCGGCGGCCAACTGGTGGCCCGGCATGGTCGACGAGGTCAAGGCCTACGACCGGCCGCTGACCGAGGTGGAGGTCGGCAACCAGGTACGCCAGGACAACGTCCAACTGGGACAGTGGAAGTTCGACGAGACCACCGGCACCACCGCGATCAACGGCATGCCGGGCGGCAACGCGATCGTGCTGCAGGGCGGCGCCAGGTTCGTCCAGGACGGCGCGGTCAACGGCGCGGTGAAACTGGAGAAACCGGAGGACTACGCCGGTACCGGCGGCCCCGTTGTCCGGACCGACCAGAGCTTCGCGGTCGCCACCTGGGTACGGCTGGACGGCGCGAGCGACTCGGCGACCGCGGTCTCCCAGGACGACCAGACCGTCAGCGGGTTCTCCCTCGGCTACCGCAACGTGGACGGCGGCAAGTGGGAATGGCAGCTGGCGTCGGACAAGGCGGGTACGAAGCTCGTCACGGTCCGCGGTGACGTCGCTGCCAAGACCGGCACGTGGACGCACCTGACCGGCGTGTACGACGCCACCGCCAAGGAAATCCGGCTGTACGTGGACGGAGCGTTGGCGGGCAGGGCGGCGCGGACCGAGGTGTTCAACGCGGCCGGGGAACTGCAGGTGGGCCGCTCGCGGGTGAACGGGACCGTCGGCGGTTTCTTCAACGGCGCGGTCGACGAGCTTCGGATGTACGGCTGGGCCATCGGCGACGACGAGATCCAGGGACTGGTCAGCCGGGACGGCGTGGCCGCCGGGTCGTGGACGCTCGACGGGGACGCGACCGACGCGTCCGGCCGCAACCGCGACGGCGCGCTCAACGGCGGTCCGGTGTGGACCGGCGGCCAGAGCGCGTATCCCGTGCCCACCGACCTCGCTGTGCAACTCGACGGCGTGGACGACGCGGTCAGTGCCCCGCACACCGTGGACACCGACCGCGGTTTCACCGTGACCGCGTGGGCCAGGCTGGACAAGGCAAGCGACGCGGCCGTGGTGTCCCAGGACGGCACCCGGCTCAGCGGATTCCGGTTGGGGTCGACGAAGGACGGCAAGTGGACGTTCGGCCTGCCGAGCGCGGACAAGGACGGCGCCGTCGTCGACAGCGCGACCGGCGGCACCGCGCAGGTTGGCGCGTGGACGCACCTGGTGGGCGTGTACCAGCCTGGTGCCAAGCAGATCCACCTGTACGTCAACGGTGTGCTGACGGCCTCGGCGGCGCACCAGACCGGCTGGAACGCCGCCGGTGGGCTGCAGATCGGCCGAGGGCGCAACGCGGGGGCGCCCGGGTTCTTCCTCGCGGGCGCGGTGGACGACGTGACCGCGTACGGCAGGCAGATGTTCGCCACGGAAATCCGGGCGCTGAGCGGTCGTGACCTGTCCCAGGTGCACTACTGGAAGCTGGACGAGCCCAGCGGAACCAACGCCGCCGACAGCATCGGCACCCGGCCGGGCGCGCTGACCAGTGGCGCGTCGTTCGCGCCGGGCCGAGTCGGCAACGCCGTGCGGCTCAACGGTTCCGGCGCGGTCACCACCGGTGGCGTGGACGTGAGCACCGACAAGGACTTCACGGTCACCACGTGGGTGAGCCTCGACGGCAACGAGTACTGCGACCTGACAACGAAGACCGAGTGCCGGATGGACGCGGTCAGCCTCGCCGGGTCGCGCGGCAGCAAGTTCCGGCTCGGCCACCGGATCGACCGGGGCCAGAACCGCGACGGCCACTGGTACTTCGAGATGCCGGAGAGCGACGCGGACGGCGCGCAGGTCACCAAGGCCGCGGTGTCGGTCGAGCCCGGTGAGGTCAGCAGGCCGGGCGAGCCGCCGAAGTGGGTGCACCTGACGGGTGTCTACGACGCCAGGGCCAAGCAGTTGCTGCTGTACGTCGACGGGCTACGCGTCGGTGACGGCGTGCTGCGGACTGTCAGCTCGTTCGGCACGAAACTGAACATCGGCCAGTCCTTGGCGAACGGTACGTACGGCTCGAAGTGGAAGGGCCTTGTCGACGACGTCCGAATCCACAGTGGAGCGTGGGAGAAGCAGCGGGTGAACGGCTTCTTCCACTCGTTCCCGGCGGAGTCGCCTGCCGCGTCCCTGCCGTCGGCCGACGCCGGGCAGTGGAAGCTGGACCAGAGCGGCGCCGACTCGGCCATCTCGGCCCACCCGTTGACGTTCACCGGCAACCCCACGTGGAACGGCGGCCGCAACGGCCATGCGGTGAACTTCGACGGTTCGGCGCAGTACGCGCAGACCGCGGGCCCGGTGCTGGACACCACGCGGGGCTTCACCGTTTCGTCCTGGGTGTACCTGCGTGACACGACCACGACCCGGCTTGTGTTGGGCCAGGACGGTTCTCGGGCGAGCGCGTTCAGCGTCGGCTACGTCGCCGACACGAAACGGTGGGCCCTCGTGGTGCCCAACCGAGCCGACATCGACAACCCACAGGTCACCACGGTCACCTCGAATGTCGGTGCGGCACTGGGTGACTGGGTGAACCTGACGGTGGCCTACGACCCGACGGTGCGCCAGGTCCGGTTGTACGTCAACGGGGCGCTGGAAACCGCGCAGGTCGGGGTCCAGGTGCCCGCGTCGACCGGCCCGTTCACCATCGGCCAGGGCAAGTTCAACGGCAGTTCCACCGCAGGCCGGTTCCTCGGCCTCGTCGACGACGTGCGGGTGTTCTCCCGGACGCTGTCGCCGGGTGAGGTCCGCGCGGTGCACGACGACGTGGCCAACCCGGCGATCGGCACATGGCGGTTCACCGACGGCACGGGCAAGGACTCCAGCTGGATCAACGACGCCACGTTGTCCGGTGGCACGTCGAGCGTGCCGGGCATCGACGGCAAGGGCCTCAAGCTGGACGGCACCGGCTACGCGGTCAGCAAGTACCCGGGCACGGGCATGCGGGACAGCTTCACGGTGTCCGCGTGGGCAAAGCTGGACCGGCTGGACCAGATCCAGACGGTCGTCGGTCAGGACGGTTCCCGCACGAGCGGGTTCGTCCTGCAGTACCGGCCGGGCCTGAACCGCTGGCTGTTCGGTGGACCGGCGCAGGACGCCGACGGCGTGGATCTGCCGTACGCCACGGAAACCACGACGAGTGCGGCGGTCGGCCGGTGGACCCACATCGCGGGTGTCTACGACTACCCGGCCCGCCAACTGCGGCTGTACGTCGACGGGAAACTGGCTGGTGTCAAGGACGGTGTCGGGCTGTGGCCCGCGTCGGGCGGCCTGACTATCGGACGGGGCAAGGCGTTCGGCGCCCCTGCCGAGATGGTCACCGGCACGGTGGACGAGGTCAAGATGGACCTGGGTGTGGTACCCGCAACGGAGATCGCGTACCGGGCGACGTGGCCGGTCCCGGCGCCGGGCCAGCTCGGCCGGTTCGTCAACGACATAGGCGACCGGTACACCGCGTTGACGTCCGCGACACCGCGGCCGGGCTACCGGTTCGAGGCGGCGCTCGGGCTGGCCGTGTCCGACGACGAGCCGGGCACGCACCTGATGTACAACTGCCAGTTCAACAACGACAGTTTCACCTCGCTGGCGGCCAACTGCGAGGGCTACCCGGTGATCGGCACGATCGGCCGGGCCTACGACCAGTCCCCCGCGTCCGGCGGCACCGCGATCTACCGCTGCAACAGCGGCGCGGACCACTTCGAGTCCCGTGACCCGAAGTGTGAGGGCGCCACTGTCGAAGGCGTCATGGGGTACCTGCCGGGCTACGCCGCCGTCATGCGGACGGTCAACGACAAGGGCGACCACTGGGCGTCGGTGGACGGACCCACCGCGGGCTACCGGGTGGAAGGCAACCTGGGCTACGCCGCACTGACCGCGCTGCCGGGCACGAAGCCGTTGGTGAGCTGTATCGACGGCTACGACCAGTTCCTGTCGCTGGACGCGGACTGCGGTGGCAAGAAGGTACTCGGGCCCAGCGGCCACATCTGGACGCAGGCGCCGGACGGCCTGCCCAGCCGCAGCCTGTCCCGATGCGTGACCAATGAGGGGGAACGTTTCATGCACGCGGCGACGGACTGCGCCGGGTACACCAAGGAGGCCGACCTCGGCTTCCTCCCGATCGACCCGGTGCGGGTGGCCTCATGAGAAAGCTGCGCACACTTCTGCTGGCCACCTGCCTCGCCACGAGCACGGTCACCGCGATGGCCGGGTCGGCGCTGGCCGCGGCCTCCGGCCCCTCGGTCCCGATTCCGGACATCAAGTCGACCGCGGTGACGTCGCCGGGAATGGCCGGGCGCCCCGAGGACGGCGTGAGCAAGGACGTGCGGAACCCGCCGCCCGCCGGGGCCGCGTTGGACGGCGGCGGCACCGGCAAGGCGACGTCACTGGCACCGTCGGCGACGTGGAACGTCGGACTGAACGCCGGGGACTTCACCTGGTCGTACCCGTTGCGGGTGCCCCCGGCCCCCGGCGGGTCGGAACCGAAGCTCGCCCTGTCCTACAAATCCTCCACAGTGGACGGAAGAACGAGCGCGACGAACAACCAGTCGTCGTGGGTGGGTGACGGGTGGAACCTGGAGCCCGGTTTCGTCGAACGCACCTACGGCCCCTGCATGGCCGACACCGAGGGGGACGCGAAACCCGACCAGGTCGGTGACCTCTGCTGGAAGAACCACAACGCCACCGCGTCGTTCGACAGCGGCGGGGGCGTGCTGATCGAGGAGAACAGGGACACCGGCCGGTGGCGGTCCGAGTCCGACGACGGTTCCCGGATCGAGCGGGTCCTCAACTCCGGCAACGGCGCACACGACGGCGAGTCCTGGAAGATCACCACGGTTGACGGCACCCAGTACTTCTTCGGGTCCCAGCAGACCGCGAAGTCCGTGTGGACCGTACCGGTGTACGGCGACGACACGAACGAGCCGTGCCACAACAACGGCGGATTCGCGCTGTCGAAGTGTGACCAGCCGTGGCGGTGGAACCTGGACAAGGTCATCGACCCACGCGGCAACACCACCCTCTACAGCTACGAGACAGAGAGCAACTCCTACGGCGCGGCGGGCAAGGACCCCGCGGTCTCCTACATCCGCGGCGGATACCTGTCCAAGGTCGAGTACGGGATCCTGAACGGCGTCCACGCGACCGGCCAGGTCGAGTTCACCCCGGCCGACCGGTGCGTGCCGGGAACCGACTGCAAGCCGGGCAACAAGACGAGCTGGCCGGACGTGCCGTGGGACTACAAGTGCGACACAGCGACCTGCAAGGACCGCTACTCACCGTCGTTCTGGAGCACCAAACGGCTCGCGAGGATCACCGCGTCGGTGTGGACCGGCACGGCCTACGACCCGGTCGACTCGTGGGAACTCGAACACCAGTACCCCCGGCCGGGCACGGGTGAGGACGCCAGCCTGTGGCTGCGTTCCATCACCCACACCGGACATCTCGGTGGCGCGCCGGACATCAGGGAGAACCCGGTGACGTTCGAGGGCACCTCGATGGCCAACCGCGTGGTCACCGAGCCGGGCCTGTCCCCGCTGAACCGGTACCGGATCACCGGCATCGTCTCGGCGGGCGGTGGCGTGCTCTCCGTGGTGTACGAGGCACCGGACTGCACCAGCGCACCGGCCGAGCCGTCGACGAACACACTGCGCTGCTACCAGGCGCGGTGGTCGAAGAAGGACTTCGCCGAACGCACCGACTGGTTCCACAAGTACGTGGTGAAGAAGGTGATCCAGTCCGACCGGCTGGCGGGCAGTTCGTCGGACGAGACCCGTTACGAGTACCTGGACGGCGCGGCCTGGCACTTCGACATGACGGAGTTCGTCAAGGACGACAAGAAGTCATGGACGGAGTACCGCGGCTACGGCCGGGTCCGGGTGCACCGCGGTGCCGAGGTGGACATCAGCGGCCCGGTGACGATGACGGAAAACCGTTTCTACCGAGGCATGTACGGCGACAAGCGGAAAGCCCCCGCCGGGCCCCGCGAGGACACGGTCTCGGACTCCGCGGGCACTGTGGACAGCGACCAGAACAAGGACCACAACTGGCTGCGCGGGTTCACCCGTGAGACGGCGACGTACCTCGACGCGACCACGGTCGTCAGCAAGAAGATCACGATGCCGTGGACGCTGGACTCGCACGTGTCGCGTGGCGAGCTCAAGTCGTACCTCGTGCGGACAGGCACCACCCGCAACTACACCAAGGTCGGCAACGCGTGGCGGACCACCGAGGCCATCAACGACTACGACGACCGTGGCCTGGTGACGAAGGCCGACGACCGTGGTGACGTCGCCGTGGCAACCGACGACCGCTGCACAATCACGCGGTACGTACGCAACGACGGCGCGTGGCTGCTGTCCTACCCATCGCAGACCGACACCGTGGCCGTCAAGTGCGGCGACCCAGTGAAGTACCCGGACCAGGCCATCTCCGACGTCCAGACCGCGTACGACGACAAGGGCTTCGGCGTGGCCCCGACCCGCGGGTTGGCGACGCGGTCCAAGGTGCTGGCCGAACACCCGGCGAACAGCCCGGCGGTGTACGCGCCGCCCACCACGACGGTCTACGACGCGCACGGCAGGGTCACGAAGACGCTCGACGAACTGGAGCGGCCCACCACGACCGCGTACACCCCGCAGACCGGCGGACCGACCACCAGGACCATGGTCACCAACGGGCTCGGCCACATCACCACGGTCGAACTGGAACCAGGCAACGGTGCCGTGCGGAAAACCACGGACGCCAACAACTTCGTCACCGAGCAGGCGTTCGACAGCCTCGGCCGGATGGTCCAGTCCTGGCAGGCCAACCGGGACCGGAACACCAATCCGGACAGCGGCAGCGTCAAGGTGACCTATAACGTCCGCAACGACGCGCCGTCGGTCGTCACCACCGACAAGCTCGGCCCACAAGGCGAGTACGTCACCACGAAAACCCTGTACGACGGCCTGTACCGGCCGCGGCAGACCCAGGAGCGGGCGCCCGGCGGCGGGCGGCTGCTCACCGACACCCGGTACGACTCGCAGGGACGCACCCGTGCGGTCACCTCGCAGTACTTCAACGACAAGGACATCGACGACACCCTGTGGGTCGCCTCGGACGTCGACATCCCGAGCCAGACCACCAGCTCGTTCGACGGCGCCGGGCGCCAGGTGACGTCCACGGTCAAGGGCGGCGCCACGACGTTGTGGAGCACGAGGACCGAGCACTTCGGTGACCACACGACCGTCACCCCACCACTGGGCGGCATCGCCACAACCACGTACACCAACGCGCAGGGCCAGACCACGGAACTGCGCCAGGCCAAGGAATCCGGCTACACGAGCACGAAATACACCTACACCCCGGACGGTCAGCTGGAGACCGTGACCGACCCTGGCAACCAGAAGTGGACCAAGAAGTACGACCTGCGCGGCAGACTGGTCCGAGACGAGGACCCGGACCGGGGCGTGACCACATCCACCTACGACGACGCGGGGCAGCTCTCGACCTCGACAGACGCGCGTGGGGTGACGCTGACGCACACCTATGACACGCTCGGCCGTGCCGCGACCGTGTCACGTGACAACAAGGTGCTCCTTCGGAACACCTACGACACCGTGCTGTTCGCCAAAGGCCAGCTCGCGTCGGCCACGCGGTACGCCAACAACAAGGAGTACAAGACCGAGGTCCGTGGCTACAGCGAGTTGTACCAGTCGACCGGAGCGAAGATCACGTTGCCGGAAACCGGGCGGACGTACGAAACGATCATGGCGTACAACGTGGACGGAAGCCAGCGAGGCATCACGTACCCGGCGATCGGCGACCTGCCGAAGGAAACGGTCAACACTGAG
Organism: Kibdelosporangium sp. MJ126-NF4; assembly: GCF_000826545.1. Next base: position 618,141 of record NZ_CDME01000011.1, read on the forward strand.
TACAACGCTCTCGGCCTGCAGACCAAGCTCGTCGGCGGGCTGAGCGGCGGCACTCCGATCGAGTACGTCTCCGAGATCGGCTACTCCCGTTACCGCGAAGCCCAACGGATGCAGCTCAACGAGCCGCCCAAGACGCCCACCGATCCGGGCACCCGGGTGTGGATCTCCACGTACCGCAACGCCAACACCCGGCGGATCGAGCGGTCCATCGTGGACACCGAAACGGCGTCGCCGATGCAGAGCGACATCCGCTACAGCCAGGACGACTCGGGCAATTTCACCGGCATCAGCGACGTCGCGGCCAAGGACAACCAGTGTTTCCGCTACGACCAGCTGCGTCAGTTGACGCAGGCGTGGACACCCAAGACTGACTGCGCGGCCGATCCGTCGGTGGCCGCGCTGGACGGTCCCGCGCCATACTGGCACTCCTACACCTATGACAACCGAGGCAACCGCGAGACCGTCACCGCGCGCGCGGCAGCGGGCAACACTGTCCGCACATCCGTGCCGGGTACCGCGCACCGGCTCGATTCCGTGAAGGTCAACGGAACCACCACGGAGTCCTACGGCTACGACAACCGGGGCGGCGTGAAAAGCCGCACCGTGGCGGGCAGAACCCAGACACTCGACTGGGACGAGGCAGGTCGCCTCAACACGGTGACCGAGGGCACCAAGACGACCACGTTCACCTACGGCGCCGACGGCAGCCGACTTCTCCGCGAGGATCCGTCCGGCACCACGGTGTACCTCGGCGACCAGGAACTGCGCATCACGCCAAGCGGGTTGACCGCCACGAGGTACTACCGCCTCGGGTCCGCCACCATGGCGATGCGCACCGGTGGTGCCCTGACCTGGCTCTCCCCCGACCACCAGGGCACCACCAACCTGGCCATCGACGCCGCGACGCTGAAAGTCACCCGGCAGAGCCAGACGCCGTTCGGCGAGGCCCGCGGCACCGGCACGACGCCGGGTGAGCGCGGGTTCGTCGGTGGGACGAAGGACGACTCGATCGGCCTGACCGCGCTCGGCGCCCGCCAGTACGACGCGGCGAACGGCCGGTTCCTTTCCGTGGACCCGATCCGGGGCAATTCGGACCCACAGCAGCTCAACGGGTACACGTACAGCAACAACAGCCCCGTCACCATGTCCGACCCGAGCGGACTGTGGTGCGACATGTGCAACGACGGTCAAGGCTGGCCCTACGAGCACGGTTACGAGCCCACTCCCCCGGCGAACAGCGGCGGGTCCGGCGGCGGCGGGTCGAAAGGTGTGCCGAAGAACACCAAGCCCGGCGCGGCTCCGGCCCCCAAACCGAAGCCGGTCGCGCCGCCCATGCCGAAGGTGACGCTGGCGGACGTGCTGGCAGGCATGTTCGACACGAGCCAGTGCGACTCGTACGTGATCTCCTACGAGGCCTACGTGATGAACTGCACGGATCCCGGTGACCTCCGGCGAGTGACTGTCCCCGCGGACCGCGAGGACGCGGAGAAGAAGCACGAGCAGGAAGTCAGAGCACAGCAGGAACGGGAACGACGGGCCCGGATACCCGAGTCCACCAGTATGGTGTGCGTTGGTGTCAACCTGTACGTGATCGGCGGTGAGGTCTGCCGCGGCAAGGACCGCAGCGGCTCGGGCACCATGGCGTCCGTCAAGAGTTTCCCAGGCTCGGTGAACGGCACCATCGGTGTCAAGGTCGGCCCGGGGAAGGTCGAGAACCAGGCCGGTTGGTCGCGTGGGGTGTCGGGCAGCATTCCGCTCCGCGGCGGCATGGGGATCGACGTGGGGGCTTCCAAGAACATCGGGAGCTGGCGGGACGCGCTCAAGCCGATGAGCGGCTTGGACCTCGACAACACGACCTACGGCGCGGCGCTTTCCTTCGGCCCTCCCAAAATGAGCTTCCTGCCCGACTTCCCCGTGATGTCAGGGCTCGAGTACGGGTGGGCCTGGCGCGACAAGCACTGATGTTCACGCGGGGCGGCGGTTTGATTCCACAGTGGACCTGTCAGTCGCATAGGCGCGTAACAGGTCGTGCATGCGGTAGTGGTTCATGCCGGTTTCCTCGATCAGGTGCGCGGCCACGAGTCTTCGCGCCGCGGCAAGGAAGTCCGCATCGACGGTGACCTCGGGGGCCGGGTCGCAGCCGATCCGCCGGAACAGGTCCTGTGCCTGGGGGTCGAGCCGTTCGTAGGAGCGGTCGAAGGCGATCCGGACGGCCGCGTCCGGATCGCCCTCGATCGCCAACTCGGCCAGCCGGTTCGGGCCGCGTAGCCGTGCCACGCATTCGTCGAACGTCGGTGTGGCGTCGGAGGCGATGTGCGCGGCGGCGATCCGGATCGCCAGCGGCAGTCCGCCGCACAGCTGGGCCAGTTCGGCTGTCAGTGCCGGGCAGGCGCCTGTCGCCTTGTCGCCGAGCAACTCGGACAGCATCGCCCCTGCCTCGTCCGAGCCGAGCGTGGACACCAGAAGCCGGTGTGCGCCTTCCAACGCGACCAGTCCTTTGAGCCCGTCGCGGCTGGTGACCAGAACGGCGGAGCCGGGAGAACCGGGCAGCAGCGGCCGGACCGCCCTGGCGTCGGCGACGTCGTCGACGACGATCAGCACCCGCCGGTCGGACAGCCTCGACCGCAGCTCGCCGGTGCGGTCCTCGGTCGTCGCCGGGATCACCGTGACACCCGTAGCCCGCAGCAGGTCTCCGAGTGCCTCGTGTGCCGATTTGGGTGTGGCACCATGTGTGCGCATCGACAGGTACAGCTGACCGTCCGGAAAGTGGTCACGCACTCGGCGTGCGACCATGACGGCCAACGCGGACTTCCCGACGCCCGGTGGCCCGGTCAGCGCCACCACCGGCACCTCGTCCGGCACCAGCAGCAGCTCCATCGCCCGATCGGCCAGCGTCGCACGGCCGACGAACGGCGAAACCGGCGGCGGCAGCTGGAAAACCGGCCGCCAGTCCACTGTAGACGTAACCTCGTCGGCGAGCAGGAGGCTGTGCATCCTGGCCAGTTCGTCCCCGGGATCGACACCCAGCTCGTGCCGGAGCACACGCGCGACGTGCGCGAAGGCGTGCAGCGCCTCCGCGCGCTGTCCGTCCTCCCGCAAGGCTGTGATCAGCTGTGCCCACAGGCGTTCCCGCAGCGGGTGTCGGGCGACCAGGTCGCGCAACTCCGGAACCACCTCGGCGTGCCTGCCGAGACGCAGATCGGCGTCCACCCGGTACTCGACGGCCTGCAGCCACTCCGCGGTGAGCGCCATGGCGTCGTCGCGCACCAGGTCGGCGTCGACGTCCGCGACCGGGTTTCCGCGCCACAGAGCCAGTGCCTGCCGCAGCACCCTGGCCGCGGCGGCCACGTCCGCGGCCGACCGCCCTTCGTCGACCAGCCGACGGAACTCCCCCAGATCGGTCCGGTCGCCGGGCAGGTCGATCCGATAGGTGCGGCCCTCGACGACGATCGCCGCCGGGTCGGGCAGCAACCTGCGCAGCCGCCGGACGTAGCTCTGCACGGTGGCACGGGGGTTCTCCGGCGGCCGCACCGGCCACACCCGCTCGACCAAATCGTCGACGTGCAGTGGATTCCCGCCCCGCACCAGCAGGGCGGCGAGAACGACGCGCAGCTTCGCCGGGTTCACCGGCATCGCCCCGGCAGGCGTCGCGATCCGCACCGGCCCCAGGAAATCGACACGCATGACTGTCAGCTTGCCACTGTCGCCAGTTTTGTCCCTAAAAATAACAAGGAGCAGAAGAAGGACATCCGCAAGCCAAACAATTCCCATTCCGCCGTGAGAAACGTGGACGCGCCAAATCCACTCAGCGTCCCGGTACCGTCACCGCCGCATCCTCGGATCGTGCGAAGGGTCGGCATACATGGGCGGGCAGCCGTCGATGACGGCTTCGGGGCGAAGTTCGTAGTGCCAGGGTTCGTTGCGGTAGATCTGGCACAGCCCGTACCCGGCGCCGTGCTCGGACAGCCACGCCCTGGCATCGGTGGACCCGATGTCGACCGCGTCCCCCGTCACGTGAGCGGACGTGTCGGACGTGGCCACCCATCGGGAAGCTTCCCGTTCCGAGCCGTACTTCGAGACCGCCTGGCGGAATAGGTGTTCCTGGTATTCCGGGGACCGCCAGCCGCCGTTGACGAAGAACTCGACCCCGCGGCGCGCGGCGTCGGTGGCGGCTCGGCGCAGGGCACGGAGCAGGTCGGGATCGAGGTTGGCCACGGCCGGAGTCTCGTCGTCGAAGACCGTCAGGGGGACGGGGACAGCGCCATGTGCCTCGCCAAGGGCCAGCGACCGGGTGCGGCGGGCCGCTGTTCGTGCTGGTTCGCTGTAGGACATGCCTCCAGAAAAGGCAACGTGGTGTTGCCAGCACGTACGCGGTTTTCAATATGCCGACGATACGCGCCGGTTCGTAACGTCGTGACCATGCGCGTGTTGGTCGTCGAGGACGAGCCCTACATGGCCGAGGCCATCCGCGATGGGCTGCGCCTGGAAGCGATCGCGGCGGACATCGCCGGTGACGGTGACACCGCCCTTGAGCTGTTGAGCGTGAACGCCTACGACATCGCCGTGCTCGACCGCGACATTCCCGGGCCCTCCGGCGACGAGATCGCCCAGATCATCGTCGCTTCCGGGAGCGGCATGCCGATCCTGATGCTCACCGCTGCCGACCGGCTCGACGACAAGGCCTCCGGGTTCGGGCTCGGGGCCGACGACTACCTCACCAAGCCGTTCGACCTGCGAGAACTCGTGCTCCGACTCCGAGCACTCGACCGCAGGCGCGCCCACAGCAGACCGCCCGTGCGGGAGATCGCAGGCCTGCGGCTGGATCCGTTCCGCCGCGAGGTCTACCGCGACGGCCGCTACGTAGCGCTCACCCGCAAACAGTTCGCCGTGCTCGAGGTCCTCGTCGCAGCCGAAGGCGGTGTCGTCAGCGCCGAGGAGCTGCTGGAACGGGCGTGGGACGAGAACGCCGACCCCTTCACCAACGCCGTCCGCATCACAGTCTCGGCACTGCGCAAACGCCTCGGGGAACCTGGGATCATCGCCACCGTGGCAGGCGTCGGCTACCGCATCGACGCGGAGCCCGACGCCGAACGCGCGGGAGGGGACAGTGGATAGACAGCCGGGCTTGAGCGTCCGCCTCAAACTGACGCTCAGCTATGCCGGGTTCCTCATGCTCGCGGGTGGCTTGCTGCTCGCCGTGGTGTGGGTGTTCCTGCTGCGTTACGTGCCCGAGCGGATCTACTCCCCGCCGACCGTGACTCCTCCCGGGACGCCGGGAATGCCATCGATGTCCGTACCCGACCGTGAAGAACTGGTGGCCGCCTTCGTCCCCAAGGCCGCCATGGCGCTGGTGGGCCTGCTGGCCTTCGGCCTCGTGGGAGGCTGGATCCTCGCGGGCAGCATGCTCTCGCCGCTGACCCGCATCACCCACGCCACCCGGCTGGCCACGAACGGCTCGCTCTCCCACCGGATCCATCTGGAAGGCCGCGAAGACGAGTTCCGCGAACTCGCCGACGCCTTCGACACCATGCTCACGCGCCTGGAAGCACACGACGCCGAACAGCAGAGGTTCGCGGCCAACGCCTCGCACGAACTGCGCACCCCGCTGGCGATCACGCAGACACTGCTCGACGTGGCCCGCAAGGATCCGAACCGCGACATCGGCGGACTCGTCGACCGCCTCCGTTTCGTCAACACCAGGGCGATCGACCTCACCGAGGCATTGCTCCTGCTCAGCCGCGCCAACCAGCGGTCCTTCACCCGAGTGCCCGTCGACCTGTCGCTGACCGCGGAAGAAGCCACTGAAACGCTGCTCCCCCTCGCGGAACAGCGTGGCGTCACCATCGAGACCTCCGGCGACATGGCCCCCACCGTCGGCTCACACGTGCTGCTGCTGCAGATGACGACGAACCTCGTGCACAACGCGATCGTCCACAACCTGCCTGACCAGGGCACCGTGCGGGTCACGACCAGCGTCAACCCAGGGACCGCGGTGCTCACGGTCGAGAACACCGGTGAGAAACTCGCCCCCCAGCTGGTTTCGACGCTGGTCGAACCATTTCAGCGCGGCACCGAACGCGTACGCGCCGACCACGCAGGGGTGGGCCTCGGCCTCGCCATCGTCAAAAGCATCACCCAGGCCCACGACGGAACCCTCACCCTCACCCCCCGCACAGGCGGCGGGCTCCATGTCACGGTGCACCTCCCCACCGAGCCACCGCACGCTGTCAGATGACGCCTCCTCACGAGGAGACCACACGTCGCTCGGCGACCGTGGTGAGCACGTGCTGGGCCAGGACAACGTCCGCGTCAGACGCGCCGATCGCCCACGCGTGGCCCGACATCGCCGCGAGCCGCTCGTGATCGATCAGCACGGGAATCAGGGTGTTCACGATCCAGCCCGGTGTGAGGTCGGCATCGTCGACCAGCAATGCCCCACCGGCCGCGACGACCGGCTCGGCGTTCAGCCGCTGCTCACCACCGCGCAGCGGCAGCGGGACGTACGCGGCGGGCAGCCCGACAGCGGCCAGTTCGGCGCACGTCATCGCCCCCGAGCGGCAGATCACGAAGTCGGCCGCAGCGTAGGCGTACTGCATCTCGTCGACATAGGGGACGACCACGTAGGGCGGGTCGCCGTCCGGCACCTCGACCGTGTGCTTCGGCCCGGTGATGTGCAGTACCTGTATGCCCGCCGCCCGTAACGACGGGGCCGCGCCGGACACTGCGGCGTTGATCGCCTTGGCGCCTTGCGAGCCGCCGGTGACCATCAGGACCGGTGCGTCGAGTCGGAGGCCGAACCGGTGCCGGGCGGCGGGGCGCAGTGCGGGCCGGTTGAGCCCGGTGATCGTCGGCCGCAGCGGGATGCCGATGGCGGTGGCGTGTGCCAGCCGGACACTCGGCGCGGCGGTGAACACGTGTGTCGTCATCCGGGCGGCCAGCCGGTTGGCCACTCCGGGCTGGGCGTTCGCCTCGTGGACGACGATCGGCAGGCCCCGGCTGCGTGCGGCGAGGTAGGCAGGCATGGCCACGTAGCCACCGAAGCCCACCACGACCTCGGCCCGCACGCGGTCGAGCACCGCCCCGGCCGCCCGCACCGAGTCGCGCAGCCTGCCCGGCGTCTGCAGCAGGGCCCGGTTCAGCGTGCGCGGCAGCGGCACCGGCGGGATGAGTTCGAGCGGGTAGCCGCGGGCCGGGATCAGCGTGGTGTCCAGGCCGCGGACGGTGCCGAGGGCGGTGATCTCAGCCGTGGGCTCCAGCCGACGCACCGCGTCGGCGAAGTTCATCATGGGCTCGATGTGCCCGGCCGAATGGCCACCGGCGACAACGACGCGCGGTGCCGTCACGCCTGCCTCCTTCGTTGCCGCTGTGCCGAGGTCACGTGATGGGAAAATCGAAATAGGTGTCCGGATATGGCTCGTCCTTCAGCGTGTAGTGCCACCACTCGCGTTCGTACGAGCTGAAGCCGCAGGCCTCCATGACGGAGCGGAGGTAGTGACGGTTGCCCGCTTCGACGCGCCCGATTCCGCGCGCTCCATGATGTGAGATCGAATCCATCAGGTCATGGTCACCGCCCATGGCCGCGAGTTCACCGGTCGCCAGGTGGTACAGCGTCAGGTCGACTGTGCTGCCCCGACTGTGGCCCGACTTGGCGGCGACATATCCTTTGTCGAACATCTCGGCTCTTTCGATGTTCGGATAGTGTCGCAGCTTCGTCCGGCCGTCCTCCGGCTGTGTCGACCAGCGTAGAAAGCAGTCCACGGCACGTTGTGGGCGGTAACCGTCCCACAGCAGAAGGCCGAAGCCGAGAGTTGCCGCCTTGTCCTGCGCACTCTCAATGGCCGTACACAGAGCCGTGGTGCCGACGATTCGATTGGCCAGGTATCCGTCCACGGGCCTGCCGGTGAAGTTGTCCCATGTGGCGTACTTGGCATCCCAGCGGATGCCGGGCACGAACTCGTCAACGAAGACAAAGTCGTCCTTCACTGCGCCTTCCCCGTCAGTGCCAACAACACGAGCTGGTCGATCACTTCGGCAAGCGGCAGCCCCGCGGCGGCCATCATGGGTGGGTACCGGCTGTACGAGGTCAGACCGGGCAGCGTGTTGACCTCGTTGAGGACCACAGTTCCGTCTTCCTTCAGGAACAGGTCGACACGTGCCAGTCCCTTGCACCCCAGAGCGCGATAGACGGCCTTGGCCGTTTCCTGGACGAGCGAGCGCGACTCCGCCGAAATACCAGCAGGAATGGTGATCGTCGAGTTCTCGGAACCGCTTTCGGGGTTGTCCTCCTGGTGGATTCGGAAAATCCCGTGGGAGAGAGTGATGCGGTCCGGCTCGCCCGCGATCAGATCCTGGTCGTTCCCCAGGATCGCGCACCCCACCTCGCTGGCGACGACGCCTTCCTCGATCAACACCTTGGAGTCGTACTGTTGCGCGGCCTCCACCGCACTCAGCAGGTCCTCCTTGCCGGAGACCTTCGTGACGCCGAAGGACGACCCCGAACGGGCAGGCTTGACGTAGACGGGATAGGGGAGCTCAAAGTCGATGTCCCCGTTCGCCGGGACGATCCAGAAATTCGGCGTGGCGATTCCGGCGTGCCCGGCGACGATGTAGGCGAGCGACTTGTCCATGCACAGAGCGGAACTCTGGACATCGCAGCCGACGTAGGGGATACCGGAGAGCTCCAACAAACCCTGGATCGCGCCGTCCTCGCCGAGCTTGCCGTGCAGAACGGGGAACACGAGGTCGAGACTGATCACTTCGTGCTGTCCCTGCTCAAGGACAAGCAACCCGCGGACGCTGCTGTCCGGTGACAGCATGGCCGGACGGCAACCGTCGTTCTCCAGATCGGCGTCGGGGCCGTCACACAGCTTCCAGGCGCCGTCTTTCGTGATCCCGATCCAGAACAGTTCGTACTTGTCGGCATCGAGGTGCTTGGCGACCTCCTGCGCAGACTTGACGGAGACGGGATGTTCCTCGGACGATCCCCCGAAGACGACTCCGACCTTCACCCTGTCCATACTGGTTTCCCGCTTTCGAAGTTCACGCAGTTGACGAGACTGTTTTCCACGGTGTCACTCAGCGCGTGGTCCGTGTAATACGCAGTGTGCGGACTGATGAGCACATTCGGCATGCTGTGCAGCCGCATCAGTGACTTGTTGTCGATGGGCGTGTCCCTGCAGTCGGCGTAGAAGATTTCCTCCTCGCCTTCGAGGACATCCAACGCCGCGCCGCCCAACCGGCCGCTTTCCAGCGCCAGAACGAGGGCCTCGGTATCAATGAGCGGGCCGCGCCCGGTGTTGATGACGAACGCGCCGTGCTTCATCTGCTCGATACGTCGACGATCAAGAAGGTGGTGTGTGTCCGCGGTGAGCGGGGCGTGCAGCGTGACGATGTCGCTCTGCTGCAGCAGTTCATCGAGAGGAACGTAGTCCGCGGAAGTCCTTGGCCGAATGTCGTAGGCCAGTTTCTGGCAGCCGAAACCCCACAGCCTGTCAATGACGGCAGAGCCGATGCGCCCTGTCCCGACAACCCCGATGGTCAGGTCCCGCAGCTCTTTCCCCCGCACGTCGTTCAACCTGTAGTCATGAACGTCCGAGCGCCTGATCGTGGATTTCGCGTGCCGCACGGCCATCAACATCAGCATGATCGTGTAGTCGGCAACACTGTCAGGCGAATAGGCGACATTCTCGACAGAGATACCGACACGTAACGCATAGTCCACATCGATGTGGTTGTACCCGATGCTCCGCGTGGAGATATACCCGACACCAGCCCGACTCAGCGCAAGAAGGGTGGAGTTGGTGATCCGATTCTTGTGACCAACGCTGATACACCGGTTCCCGAACGCCAGCTCGACATTGTCCTCGCACACCGCCGCGTCGGTGATGGTCGGCACAACACCACAGCGAGGCGCCATCTCGCGAAACAAAACGGCCTCGTCCTGCCCGCACCCGTAAATCGTCAGACCCATGGTCGAGACGTCCGAAGACGACACCGGTGATCGGGTGCGACTGTCCCTCGGTCGCACTGGTTCGCGGTAGGTCATGCCCCGCAGTCAAACCAGCGGGACGTTGCCAGCACGTATGCGGTTTTCCATACACTGACAATAAGTTACCGATGAGTAACATCGGCGGCCACTCCACCGGCGAAACGAAAACGCCGACGCAGGAAGCCTTTGGGGCTCCTGCGTCGGCGACTGTCCGTGTATCTGTGGACTTCTGTCCGCGTACGCGGCCTACTTGGCTGGCGCGGTCTCGATGGACAGACCGTCAGGACCGTCCTGGCCGCAATACACGACGCCCTGACTGCCCTCGGGCTCGGCGGCCTTCGCGCAGCTCCAGCGGCCCTGGATGTTCAGCACCCGCTGACCGGGGCCTTCGCCGTGCGGGGCCTTGGTGAAGTACTCGGTGAGGACGTTGAAGGTCATGTCACAGCCCGGGTTGCCGTTCACGTTGCCGATGGCGATCGCGTCCACCTCCGGGCCCCCGGCCAGGCCGACCTTGCTCCCGGTGAGCTGGCTGCAGTTGATGTCCTCGGCAGGCGAACCAGCGGGCTTGTCCGGCTTCGGGGCTGGCTTCTCGGTTTTCGGGGCAGGCTTGTCCACCTTCACACCACCGGAACCGGTGCCCTCATCCTGCCGACTCAAGCTGACAGCGCTGGTGTGGAACGACAGGCCGTCCTTGTCACACCCGATCGAACCGGTCCCCTGCGCACCGGTGTCCGCCGAGCACTGCCAGCCCTGAACCTTCAGGTTCCGACCAGTCCCCTCGGACTTGCCCGCGTTCTTGTAGTACTCGGTGATCACGTTGAACGCCTCGGTACACCCCACGATGCCGGATTTGGTCTCCACGGCGATCAGATCGACCTTGTGCGGCCCCACCTTGCCACCGTTCACACTGCAGTTGACGTCCTTGCCCGCCTTGTCCTTCGCCGCGGCATTGCCATGCAACTGCTGCGCCTGGTTCTTCGTCGAGGCATTCACACTCTCAGACGGAGCAGCCGCGTCCTGACCGGAACACGCCGACAACAACGCACCCGCGGCGACCGCGAAACCAACCGTGACGACCTTCAACGACCTGATACGCATAACCGTTCATCCCCTCGTCTTCCATGATCCTCACAAGCAAAGACGAGTGACGACACAGCCGGTTGCACCAGAACCGCCAGACCTGGTGGCACAAAGTCGCCTCACCCAACGAAGCAACCAGCCCGCCATCCGGAACACCACTCCCGCACCAGTCCACTGTGGTCGTCCACGCAGCCACTGGACAAGCGATGTCCCCTACTCCCTGTCTGGAGATGCTGGGCATCAGGCAGCGACGAGGCCATGTCCGGCGATTGCCTCAGGTCGGCCGGAGGTGGGTCAGTAGCCGAAGTCCTGCGTCCAGTACCAGCCATCCTTGGCCAGTCCGACGCCGATCTTCTTGAGGCTGCAGTTGAGGATGTTCTGCCGGTGCCCGGCAGACTTCATCCACATCGACATCACCTTGGTCGCGGTCGTCGCACCCTTGGCGATGTTCTCCGCGCCGGGGCGTGGATAGCCCGCGTTCTTGATGCGCTTGTCGAACGTCACGCCTTCGGGGGTGGTGTGCGAGAAGTAGTCGCGCTTCGACATGTCGTCGGTATGCCGCTGGGCGGCGGTGGTCAGCGCGGAGTTCTTGGCAACCGGCTGACAACCCGCGCTCTTGCGCTCCTTGTTCACCTTCTCGATCACGATGTCGGTGAGCTTCTTCGCAGCCGCCAGAGCTTCCCCATCGGCGGGACTCAGCGCCACGGACGCGCTCGCGTCCTCGGCTTGTAGCGGTGTCTGGACGGCCACGTTGGTCACGCCGATCTCCGACGTTTCAGCGCTCTCCGACCGGCCGGGCAGGAGAACACACCCAGCGATAACAGCGGCACCAATGACTACGCTCAGTGATTTACGATTTGGCCTCGTTATGAACACGGTGCCGACAACTACCACGGTTGGGCGACAGTGTGAATACCAACCGGTACGCACAGTCGCATTCAGCCTCTCCCTGCTAGGCCGATCAGGCTTTCGGTAAAGCCATTCGGCGTAGAGGGGACGTAATTGAATCGTGACACCATGCGAAAGTAGGTGTCACCCGGACGGGTGAATCACTACCTTCTGCGACGACTGGGCGCCCCCGGTGCGGCGGGCGGGCTCCAGTCGGCCATCTCACGGAAGGAGTTTCATGTCCCTGGTTTCATCCCGCTCGCGACGAAGCCGAGGTCTGGTGATCGCGGTCGCGGCGGTCGCGGGCCTGCTGTCGTCGGGTGCCGCGGTCGCCGCGGCACCGAACGACAGCGCCGAGCTCGAGAGTGCGGCGAAGTTCCCCACCTTCAGGCTGCCTTTCAAGGCCGGGCAGTACACGTACTCGGCGGGTATCCACTCGAACAACGGCTCCAGCGGCGTGCAGAACGCACTCGACCTGTCGCCTTCGGATGGACTGGCGCGAGCGGCGCGTAAGGGCGTCGTCCGGCTACAGCATTGTTCGGGTGGCGACTGGGTGGCGATCGACCACGCTGACGGTTGGCGAACCGGCTACTACCACCTGGAAAAGATCCGAGTGCGGGACGGGCAGACGGTCTCCGCCGGAACATTGCTCGGCAACACGGGCAACGCATTGCCCTGTGGCGGCTCGAGTTCCGGCGCACACGTGCACTTCACCCTGTGGAACCTGAAGTCGAACGCCCGCGCCGCAGCGGACACGCCGTCGAACTGGAGCGGCATGTCCTACGAGGAGGTCTCGACCCGAGTGGCCGCGGTCTACGGGGTCAAGATGGACGGAAAGGTCTTCGGCGGCTGGAAGTTCGCGGAGGGCACCAAGCAGTACTCGGGTAAGGCAAAAGAGGTGAAGACCGGCACAGCCGTGTCCTTACCAGGACGATTCCGTTACGCCGACTGAGCAAAACGGACAGGCGGGACAGCGGCGCGAACCGCTGTCCCACCACCAGCCACCTTGAGCAACGTGGTGCGACCAGCGAGTGCTATTACTGTCGCAAGGGCGAGCACATAAGAGTGCACCTTCTTCGCCGACCTTCTCGTGTTAACCCGGCCAGACCTGGCCATCATCGTCGTGTTCCTTGTGCCCGTCACCTTCTTCATCAAAACCGAAAGCTCCATCTGGACGGCCTCCGGACACGACTACAGCTTCGACAACGGCCGCCGCTGGGCGGTCCTGGTCGACGACGAGATGATCGAGGGGCACCTGTTCTTCCACCTTGGCGACGACTCGAGTTTCCGAGCGAAGCCGTTCATCGGGCAGTGAGCCCCAGGCCCGCGCACTGGCATGCCTGCAACGACCGCGACACGGAGCGGGTAGTCGGCGCCCTTCGGCCGGTGGGACGCGGTGACGATCGACGATGATGCGGTTGAGCTGACCGAATTTGGCCAAGCCGGGCATCGCCGACTCCTGGGTGAACCAGCGCCCGGCGAACCCATCCACAGGTCAAGATCACACTGACCCGGGCTGGAAAATCCACCGGTGTGGCGGCGAGTGCTGGTTCCCGCCGCCATCCGGGCTCGACCGCGTACATGGGGTCATCCAGGCTGCGATGGGCTTCAACCGGGCTGTGCGGGCGCACCAGGTGTCATGCGATGGCCAGGTAGTTGGCCAGTCCCCGGGTGGCAATGGTCAGCTCGCGCCGGGCACGGTCTCGGCTCATGCCCAACTGACGGGCCACATCACCACGCAGAGCGGAGTCGAGGTGCACGCGCGAGACGAGAGCCGCCTGTTTGGCTGTGACCACACCGTCGAGCACAGCACGTGCGAGGGCGATGTCCGGGTTACCAGCACGGCGATCAGCAAGGCCCTCCGGCAGCGGCACGCACCTCCCCGCCCGGCGCGCTTCCCGCCGGCAGAGCTGCTCACCACGCCGCGACGCCGCCAGGTACAGCTGCATGTACGGCGCTGGCTGGCGGGGATCCAGCCTGCCGAGTTCATGGAGAAACGCTTCAAGGATCTCCGAGTCGAGGTCACAGGCGTCGTACGGGTAGCAACCGCGCATCCTGGCCGCGATTGCCTTAAGGCCGGGAAGCATCATGCCTGCCGCGGCGAGCACCCACGGATCGGGTCGGGTATGGCTCATCCGCACCAGATGGGACCAGACCGCATCCTTGAGCTGGTCACAGGTACGGCGCTTGAGCATGATGACCCGGAGCTCGTTGAGTCCGACACTTCGAGGTGGCAGACCGCGCGAAACGTGGCATCCATCGATGGTGACGGGTGCCGGACGCTGGGACAGCGCGCGGAACTGGTCTTCGGTCAGGTCCAGGCAGGACCGTTGTCGTTCATGCATCGCATTCCTTCGATGAGAAGTCAGTTTTCGATGTACCGCGCGGCGAAGTCGGCTCCGGTGACGGCATCATCGAGCCGGACCGGTATCTCCTCGATGCGCAGCGCCACCAGCAATGCCCTGGTGGGAACGCGGTACCGCCAGCCCAATCGAAGCACCGGACAGGGAAACGCGTCACGTCGCAGGAGCTTGTACGCGGTGTTGACATGAATGCCAAGAGCTTTGGCCGCTGTCGTCAGGTCGACCGTGGCCGGCAACCGGAACAACTCGGGAAACGTCATTGTTCCCACCGCCGCGCCGTGCCGTCGCGACAGAGCAAGGTGCGTCACGCGGCCTCGCCCGACCCATTGCCACGGGTGTTACTCACACTCGACGGCGGCATGACGCGGTCCTCGGACAAGAAGATGACCCTGCCAACGTCGGACGGCCCCTTGTTGAGCACAGCGCGCAATCCCAGCCTGGCAGCCAGCGATCCCAGCCGCTCACTCTCCACCGTCAACCGATCATGCCGACCCGGCCTGATCGAACCGGGGTCGACTGGCGCAACCGCCTGCGGCACCGCCCGATCGGCCATCGCGAATTGTCCGGCAAGCAGATCCATGTTCTCGGCGACACATTCCGAGGTCGCCCGCTGACACATCTGGCGGGCCAGCCGATAGGTGTTCCACCACAAGCGCGAGCCAAGGTGCGACTGGTCGGGGTCGGCCCGCCGAAGCGCTTCGAGGAAGCCGAGCACGACCTCCGAACGCAGATCCTCAAGATCGGTGCGCCATATCCGATGTAGCCGGTTCACGATGACGCGCAAGCCCGGCAGCGCTGTCCAGATCGCGATTCGCTGCCACAATCGCGGCTGCGTCACCGCCCGGCGCACCAGCGTGGCCCAGATGGCGTCACGGAGCGGATCACACACCTCCTCGCGCACGATCTCCCGAGCAAGAGCGGCGGTCACGGCCGTAGTCGGGGTACCGGGAGCGCAGGCGTCCGGTTCGACGACCACCACCGATTCGGCCACTGACGCGAGCTCCGCATCGATGGAACTGAACAGGTTCGACGATGTGAGAATGCCGGGCGACGCGGATTGATCAGACACCTGATTCCTCCTTGGTCGATGTCCTACACCCCAAATACGCCGCGACCCCAGCCATTTTGCGTGCGAATCAGCAGAAGGTGTGAAGGCGCGACCCGCCCAGCCACTCACGGTGTGCGTCCACGACATCCGGCACAGGCCACATCACCCACACAATCCCCGGGACCCGCGCCGACGCCCAGCAAAGAGACGGCCACCCTCACACCACATGGCGAGTTCACTACGCCGAGCTTCCCACCGATGACGTCCCGGCACGCTCGGGATACCGGGTGACCACTCCACTGCGCACGATCATCGACATCGCCGCGAACGCACCTGATCAGGACCGTTCGCCCGCGCCATCGACGACGTGCGGCGCCAGCCTCGCCCTACGGTGCCAGAAACACAAAACAGGCCCTGACCACGGATCCAAAATTGCTGGTCAGAGCACGACAATCGAATACTTGATGCACCTCAGGGGACCTTGTTACAACCCAGAACTGGCGCTGGCCAAGACCAACGCAACCACGCTGGTTCGAAAGGAGCTAGCGAAGCCACAGCGCATGGGCCTGAGCTGCTGATCGAGGCGGTCCGCACAAAGTCGCGCTGGTCAAAGCGAGACGCACCCAGCGCTGGTTCAGAAGGAGCTCGCACCGTGGAGGTCTGGGGGCTCGGCCCCCAGAAGAAATCCGAGACGACCCGGCGAAAGTTGCGAAGCAACTGAGCAAGGTCGTCCCGAGTCGAGTGGACCTTGTGGGAGTTTATTACAACCTGAAAGACCAGGTCAGAGCCCTAGAGGCGCTCTATGAGAAGCTCCCCGGCGTCGACACACCCGAGCCGACACCGATCGAACGGAACCGCCCTCGACGCGCCCGGCAACTCGGTCACGACCACCTCCAACGGCTGATCGCCGACTACAAGTCCGGTTCCGACCATGTATGAGCTGGCCGAGGTGTTCGGAATCGAACGCCGCACCGTCAGCGCCATCCTGCAGCGCCACGACGTACCCATGGAGACGCTGCGGTCTCTCCGACGATCAGGCTGAGGACGCCGCACGGCTCTACCGCCAGGGCTGGTTACTCGCGCGGATCGGCACCCGGATGGATGTCACCGCAGACACAGTACGCAAACGACTCCTCGAACGCGGAGTAACGATGCGCGACGCCCAGGGACGCCCACGTACCAAGGCTGGTGACCCGGCCAGCAGCTAATAGATTGTTAACTCGATCAAGTTCGGACGAAGCCTCAGTCATTTAGGCCGTCACCATCAGCATGGACGCTGTTGGTCGCGAGCACTCAATGAGTGCCACTCTTGAGAGTGCTCAACAAGCATCCAGGAGACGTATGGCCAACAAGGCAGCAAACAACCCAGTCAAGCAGCGTCGCGCAGAGCTGAACCTCACCCAGCAGGAGGCAGCGCGGCGTGCGACGTATCTCTGGCGACTTGGCGACGCTTCGAGAACACAGCAGGCGATGTCGGCGCGCTGGACGGGTTCCGGACGGACAACCTGCAAGGGTTCGCACGGGCACTGAAGCTCAGCGTCGCGACACTACGACGGTCGGCCAATACTGAATCCCCCGACGAAGCGGAGGCGAGCGAGAGCGAGGAGCCCGCCGTCGTCGACCGGCAAACCGTCGACGTCGTGCGACTGTTCAACAGTTCGTTCACCGGCGACCCGCTCACCCCGGCAGACGCCGTGACACTGTCCACCACCGTCGATTTCTCCGACCTCGCGCCTGCCCTGGACGGCAGGCTGCACCTGGACAACTCATTCGGCTACGAGTTCGCCGCCTACCTAAGGGGCGAGTCGACCATCCGGGACGTCGGTTTGCTGTGCGACCTGCCCGAACTGGCGCTCACTCAGGTCAAATACCCACTGGCTGGTACGCATGGGCGAGCGCATCATGCGGATCGGCAGCGAACTCGACAAAGGGCGCATCCCCCGCCCGCAGTGCCTCGCCGACGAGTACGCACTGTGGCTCGTCATCCAGAACATCGACCCGCCTCAGATCAACGACATTCTCGTCACCTTCCCCGGACTGCGAGACGCGGAAGCCGTGTTCGGCTATGACCCCGACGTGGACGATCCTGACGACGAAGCGGCCATCCGTGAGGAGTGGATGAACCGCATGGCGAGAGTCCTCCTCCCACCCGACGAAAGCCACAACCACCGCAGGTACGACCTGCAGATCATGGAAGCATTCGGGCAAGGCATCTACGACCTCGCCGACCCTCGTCACCCATTGCGCTGGTTCGACCGAGACGACCTGCGCGAACGGTGCGAGTCGGAGCTGACCGTCGTCAGATTGCCGAAAGAAGAGCGGGACGCACGTGCCGCCGAAGCGCTCAAGCGGGTGTCAGAGTTGATGTCGCCAGGGCCGACAAACGAGTCGCTTTAGCCAGGATAGGAGCCGTAACGCCTGGCACCGACGGCAGCCGCACGGTCGTCGAAGGGTGAAGTTTATGGGACGTCTCGATCCGCTGCAGCCCAAACGCATTTGTCAGCCCACCTGGAGAAGGGCATGTCGCAGCTGGTCGATCCGGTTCGCCACGAGATCTGGGATGTGCACGACACGAATAGCTTGGCATCCGCGCACCTACGCTGCCCGCTCGGATGAGGATGAGAAGGTGGCATGGATCTTGCGGCGGCGAAGCCGGAGCTGATCGGGCAGGTGCGTGCGTTCGTCGACTGGGTGGGCGCGGGTCGCAAGCTCACCCAGACCGGGCGTATCACCCTGGCTGACGCACGGATGCTGGTGCAGGCGCTGGGCACCGACGACGTGATCGACCCGATGATCGGCGATCGCGTGTTCCGGCCCACCTCGAGTCAGGAACTGCTTCACCTGACGCTCGTCGTGGAGTGGGCCAGGTCGGCGCGGCTTGTCCGCAAGACAGGTAACCGGCTGGTGTCGGTGAAGAAGAACGCGGCGCTACTCGATGACGCGCCGCTGCTGTGGCTCGAGCTGTTCACGGTGTTCGACCAGGTGGGTGGGGCGTTCCTGCCCGCCGGTATGGGCGAGTCGCTCCTGCGCCGGGAATTCCCCACCGGCATCCGCTCCGTGTTGACCTCGTTGTACCGCGCCGATGGTGCCGTCGCCACGGCGAGCCTCTGTGCGACGGCTTGGGAGGTCGTGACCGCACCATACACCGAGACCCAGCTCAAGCACTGGCACGCCTGCAACGACCGCGACACAGAGCGGGCGCTCGCTGTCCTGTGTCGGTTGGGCGCGGTGACGATCGAGGATGGAGTGGTGGAGCTGACCGAGCTCGGCCGGAGCGGTATCCGCCGGCTGCTGGGCGAGCCAGAGCCCGGCGACTCCATCTACCAGGTGAAGGTCACCCTGATGGGGGTGGAGAATCCACCGGTGTGGCGGCGAGTGCTGGTGCCGGCCGCCGTCCGGCTCGACCGCCTGCACGAGGTCATCCAGGCCGCGGTGGGCTGGCAGAACGCCCACCACCACGCCTTCATCGATGGGCGGACCTACTACGGCGTTCCCGATCCCGACCTGCGGTACCGGGACGAACGCACAACGAGGTTGAACGACCTGATGAAGCCGGGCGACGGCCTCCGGTACACCTACGACTTCGGCGACGACTGGGAACACGACATCACCATCGAGGAAGCGGCCGTCGCCGAGCCTGGCATGAGTTACCCGCTGTGTGTCGCGGGCCAGGGCGCCTGTCCACCCGAGGACGCCGGAGGCTGGCCGGGCTATGCGCGGCTGGTCCAGATCCTCACCGATCCCGGTTATGAGGAGCACCAGGACACGCTCGGCTGGCTCGGCCTCGACAACCGCGGCCAGTTCGATCCCACTCACTTTGCCCTCGACGAAGCTAACCAGCGTCTCACTGCCGTGTCGCGCGCTGATCCCGGCGTTTCCCGGCACTGAGGCAGGCCATCGTCGGCTCAGTCTGCGCCGCGGTTCGTGTTCGCGTTGGGCTTCGGCGGTACCCAGTGGATGCGGTGCGCCCGCTCGATGTTCGGGTTCCCGACTTGGAGAATCGCAGTCGTCGGCGGTCCCTGGTCCAGCCGACATGGACCGTTTCGCTCGATCGCGGGCCCGCGCTCTGGACCCAGTTCTGACCATCACGACCGGCTGAAACACTCCCCTCGGCCAGGCGATGTTGTGAGAAGTTGGGTTACGTAAGGTTGACGGTCCAGTGCGACACGCAGTGAAATGATCACACTGAGTAAGTGGTCTATCTAGGTTATGAGGTGAGAGCGAGGACATGACTGCGTCGCCGCGGTGGCGGAAGCACTGGTCAGTGACCGGCGCGGAGCCACACAGGATGTCCAACCACAGTCACGAAGCGTGAGGTTGCAAGGGTGGACGCAAGTAGCAAGCGCTGGCGTGAGGTGTCCCCGTCGAGGTTTGCGCACGAGAGGGCCGGTCTCGACCACGTTCGGGACCACCTGCCGGATACTGCTCCGTTCCATGCGTGGTCGAACCTGCAGTTCCTCGCGCTTGACGGCTCGGTCAACGAGGTTGACCTGCTTCTGATTGGTCCGGCTGGCCTGTTCATGGTCGAGCTCAAGATGTGGGGCGGGCGTGTCACCGGAAACGGACAAGCCTGGCGTATCGAGAACGAACGCAGGAACCGACCCAACCCGTTGCTGCTGACCAACTCCAAAGTGCAGCGACTCAAGTCCCTGTTGATCAAAGAGGCGGCGAGGGTTCTCGGTGATCGCGGGCGCGGCCTGATCCCGTACTTTCAAGCTGCAACCTTTCTGCACAATCCCAATGTTGTGAGCGCGCTGGACGATGTTGGTCGCCAGTGGGTGTACGGGTTGGAGGGGGTTCGCGGGAACCGGCTGCCCTTGATCGTTACTGACCTGCTGGCCAAGCCTGCGGGAGACCCCTCGAAGGCCCTTGATGCGAGTAGGTCGAACCAACTGGCCAATCTGGTGGACGGTCTTGGCTTTCTGCCATCGACGGCGAACCTGACGGTCGGCTCTGTCCAGATCGAAGATCCGGAGCCGCATGCGGAGGGGGCGAGGTGGCAGGAGTACCTGGGACACAACATCAGCTCGACCAGCCTCCGACGTCGCGTCCGGATCTTCAGGCCCAGCCGGGGGGCCTCCGCGGAGGAGCGGAAAACTGTCTCTCGAGCGGCTGAGCGCGAAATCCACCTCATGCAGGGGATCACGCACCCGAGCATCGCCAAGCCGCTGGACTTGTACGAGCACGATTCCGGCACGGCACTGATCTATGAGCACGAAGGCGAGCAACAGCGGTTCGATCTTTACCTTGCCGAGCGCCAGGACACTCTGACGATCGAGCAGCGACTCGGCCTGATTCGACAGCTTGCGGAGACGCTCCAGTACGCACATACCCGGCACCTCTACCACCGGGCTCTTTGCCCGAAAGCGATCTACGTGCGCAACCCCGACACCAATCCACAGTTGGTGATCACCGACTGGCAGACCGGTGGCCGTGATTCAGCAAGCCTCAACGGACCGGCCAGCCTTTTGGCGGGGACCAGCCACCTCGACTACCTCGTTGACGTTACCAACCGCAGCTATCAGGCACCGGAGCTCGTCACCGATCCGTCATCGACCGGTCCCGCCGTCGACGTGTTCTCGCTTGGCGCACTCGGTTACACGATCATGGCCGGTCGGCCGCCTGCCTCGACCCAGGCTGAGTTGCAGGAACTGATCAATCGAGTTGGTGGGCTCGATCTGAGTGAGGTCATGGACGTAGTTGACGGGGAGCTGCAGTTTCTCGTCTATGCGGCGACCTTCGGCGCGGTCTCGGATCGGCTTGCGGATGTGAAACTGTTCCTGGCCAAGCTTGATGAAGTCGAGCATGGTTTGTTGGCTGAGGCTCCCGAGGCCGTTGTGGATCCTCTGGATGCCCATCGAGGAGACATTCTCGACGGACTGTTTCGGGTCGAGCGCAGACTGGGTAGGGGGTCCACTGCGGTGGCGCTGCTGGTCAGTCGGCTCGACGACCCCTCAGCTGACTCCGTCGTGCTCAAGGTTGCACTCGACCACGAGAAGGATTCGCGATTGGACGCGGAGGAGGAGGCCCTTCGCCAGCTCGACGACTGGCGGATCGTCAAACTCCTTGACGGACCCCGGTACGTGGGAGAGCGCCGAACGCTTGTGCTGGAGTACGGCGGGGAGGACACGCTCGGTCAGCGGCTGCGGCACGATCGGCTGCACATCGACCAGCTACAGCGGTTCGGTCACGACTTGCTGGAGATCGCCGCGCATTTGGACACCAAGGGGACCTGGCACCGAGACATCAAGCCGGACAACCTTGGCATCCGGCCCAACCGTAGTGATCGAAAACCTCATCTCGTGCTCTACGACTTCTCGATGGCTCGCATCTCCGCTACTGACATTCACGCGGGAACGCCGCCCTACCTCGACCCGTTCCTCGGCACTGCACGGTCTCGGTACGACGATGCCGCCGAACGTTTTGCGGTTGCGGTGACCCTGTACGAGATGGCGGTCGGAACCAGACCAATCTGGGGGGATGACGCCAGCAACCCGAGCGCTGTCGACGTGGAAGTCGCTGTGGACTCCGAGCGCATCGACGTCGGGGTGCGGACGCCGCTGACTGAGTTCTTTCAAAAGGCGCTGGCTCGGCAAGCCAAGCAGCGGCATGCAACTGTGGAAGAGATGGCACGCGCGTGGAAGGCGGCCTTCGATTCGGTTGAACCAGCCCGCAGCGAGGGCAGCACGCCCGTGGTTGGTCTCACTTTGGATACCGTGCTGAGCGAGACCGGGCTGACTCGCCGCGCTCTGGCGGCGGCCGAACGGTTCGGGGCGACGACGGTGCGGGAGCTGCTCGCGATCCCGCCCATGGAGCTGGCTCGGGGCCAAGGTGTCAATCAGGCCACCAAGAGTGAGCTCACGCGGGTGGCCAAGCAGTGGCGTGTCGTGTTCTTCGGTCCAGAGGCGGATGCGTCGAACGAACCCGACGTCGAGATGGTGCTGGGAAGGCTCGGTATCGACGCCACGCTGTCCGGGCTGCTGACGGAGACGAAGATCCGCAACAAGATCGATCTGCGTGCACTGTCGTTGCTTCTCGGGCTCCCCGATGAAAGCGGGGCTCCACTGGAATGGCCGGACACCAAGCAGGTGGCTGCGCTGTTGGGAACGGGAACCTCAGCCGGACAGGTTCAGCGCGTGCGGCTCAAGGCAGTTCGCAACACCTGGCCAGAGAGTCCGCTGTTGGGCATGGTCCGGGATGACGTCATCAAGTTGCTGGACGTGAACGGCGGGGTGATGACCGGGGGCGAGTTGGCCACAGCATTGTTGTCTGCCATGGGATCGCATGCTGACGAGCCGGCGCGAAGCAGCCAAGCCTTGGGCCTCGTGCGTGCGGTGGTTGAAACCGAGCTTGAACGTGGGGGTGACGCACTACTGGACTACGCGCGTCACGCCGATGTAGTGCTTGTTGGGCGAGAGCGAGACGACCCGTGGGGGTTGGCGGCAGCCAAACGTCTCGAGTACGGCCACGCGCTTGGTGCAGTTGCCGCCGACTTGGCGGTCGCCGATCCGCTGTTGCCGCCGGCTGGAGCAGTGCGGCGGCTCCGTCAGGAGCCGGTGCCCGACGGTATGGATGTGCTCGACGAAGCTCGGTTGGTCCAACTGGCTGCTGCCGTCGGCGGCGCCGCAGTAACCTCGACTGGACAGATATATCCGCGAGGGCTCGATGCGGGCAGAGCACTTGTCCTTGCCCAGGCGGCCGTCGGCATCGGCCAGGCCGGGATCACGCCCAGGCAACTCGCCGAGCGGGTCTCTGCCCGTTTTCCGGAAGCTCAGCCCCTGCCGGATCGACCAGAACTCGACCGGGTGCTGCGGGACGCAGAACTTCCGTTGATGTGGGTCGAAGATCGATACAAGCCACGGGACGACCTCGTATCGCTGTTGCGGAGTGCGACCCGGTACTCGTCGAGGCTCGCGACCGTGCCTGCCGGTAGTCCCGAGGCCATCGCCCTGCAGGATGTCGATCGTCGCATCGGCGAGGCGCTGGCTGAGGGCCGGCTCCTGACCACCGACGTTCCGGCACGTCTGCTCGACGTGGCACGCCAGTCGTTGATCGACGTGTTCGGGCTGCGTGAGATCGACGTGACCGAATTCTGTCTACGCACGCTGCACAGGCTCGCCGACGAGAACGAGATCGAAGACTGGACTGTGGTGCTGCGAGCGGATGCCGCAGATCGATCCAGTACCGATTGGACCCTGTTGCTTCAGCTGGTGAACATGGCACTGGACCGGCTGCCTGGTGAGCTGACGGCCGCGCCCGGTCCGGTCTTGCTCACCGAGGCAGCGCCGCTGGTTCGCTATGGCTGGCTGGGCAAGCTCGAGTCGTGGATCACCGACGGTACGGTGCCCCGCCCCGGTGTGCTGCTGGTGCCAGCCGATGATCGGGCAGCAACCCCGATGCTGGACGGAAAGCCCGTGCCGGTGAACTCCACCACGCAGTGGCTCACGCTGCCGACAGCGTGGTTGAACGCAAGAAACAGGAGAGCCTCGTGACGGCGCGAGCGTCGAGCAAGGGAAAGGTACTGCCCCCGGATCAGGCCCTGACCAAAGACCTTCAGCGGCTGGTTACCCGGCTGGAGATCGATCTTCGGGCTCGACTTGACGCCGAGCCGGAGCTACGTGGCCCGCTGGAGATCGAGTGGCAGGAGGCGTTGCGCCGCAAGCGGACCGCAGCTTCCTGGTTGGACTGGCGCAACGAACGCAGCACCCTTGCGTCCGTCGCATGGGTGCTCGGCACCGTGTTCGTACGGTTCTGTGAGGACAACGGACTCATTGACGAACCATGGCTGTCCGGACCGGGCAAGCGGGCCAACTACGCAGCCGAGCGTCAGATCGAATACATCCAGCGCCATCCCCGTGAAAACGAGCGGGACTGGATCCTCGCGGCGTTCGACCACCTCACGGGATTCCCGGCGGCTGCCGCACTGTTCGACGAGATGCACAACCCGCTGTTTGCCCTGGAAATCAGTGCTGACGCAGCCGCCGAGGTGATCAGCTTCTGGCGAAGCACCAACGATGGCGAAATCAAGCACGACCTGACCCGCGACGGTATGGCGACCCGTTTCCTTGGCGACCTCTATGAAAATCTGAGTGTCGACGCTCAGAAGCGCTATGCACTGCGACAGACGCCTGTATTCATCGAGGAATTCCTGCTCGACCTGACATTGGAGCCTTCGGTCACCGAGTATGGCCTCGCTGAGACCTCGGTAATCGACCCAACCTGCGGCTCTGGCCACTTCCTGCTCGGCGCATTCGATCGACTGCTTACCAAGTGGGCGGTCGAGAAGCCGGGAATGTCGACCCGCGAGCGTATCTTCATGGCACTGAAGCAGATCACAGGTGTCGACATCAATCCCTTCGCAGTAGCCATCGCTCGCTTTCGGCTCGTGCTCATGGCGATGCAGGCCGAGAAGTTGCATCGACTTGCAGACGCCCCCGAGTATCCGATCAGGCTAGCCACCGGCGACTCCCTTCTGCAATGGCACCTGACCTCAGGAGGCCAGGGCGACATGTTTGCCGAGGAAGGTCGCGAGTTCGCCCTCTACACCGAGGATGCAGGGATCCTGGCCAGTTATCTCCGTCCTGGCCAGTACACCGTTTCCGTGGGGAACCCGCCATATATCACTGTCAAAGATAGTGCACTCAACGAACGCTATCGCGATATCTACAAGGCATGTCATCGCCAGTATGCTCTATCGGTTCCATTTATCGAACGATTCTTTCAGTTGATACGGTCGCGCGAAGAGAACGGACGATCCGGATTTTCTGGGCAGATCACGGCAAGCTCATTCATGAAGCGTGAGTTTGGTAGGAAAATAGTCGAGGATTTTCTTCATGTTCATACCGATCTAACCTATGTGATTGATACCTCTGGAGCTTACATTCCGGGCCACGGGACGCCGACGGTAATTCTTGTGGGCCGGCGGCGTCCGTGGAAAACGCCAACCGTGCGGGCATTGCTCGGCGCGCAAAGCGAGTCCGGTCAGCCTGACGACCCTAAGCAAGGGGCGGTTTGGCGATCAATTGTTGAGATGTTGGAGTTCCCTGGAACAGCAAACCGATATTTGACGGTAATGGACATTCGGCGCGATCTGTTGGCGACCCACCCATGGTCTCTATCTGGTGGCGGCGCAGTTGAACTTAGAGAATTTATCGAAAAGGAAGGGCGGTGTACTCTTTATTCGGCTGTAGACGAGATCGGTTCCGGCGCGGTCACGCGTGAAGATAGCGCTTTTATGATAGGTGGTGGCGCGCTAGGTAGGTCAGGGATCCCCGACTCTCAGCAGATTCCCTTGGTTGAAGGGGATGTTGTCCGCGACTGGGCGATATCGAGCGGAGCTATTGTATCGTTGTGGCCATACGAGAGTCGTACGCTGAGGGCGTGGGCTGCCGATGGAACACTGCGATTTGCATGGCCATATAAGCGGGTTCTTGTTGAACGTGTTGCTTACGGTCTAAGTCAGACTAACCGCGGCCTCGAATGGTTTGAGTACTCAATGTTTTTCAAGGAGCGCTTTCGCGCTCCATTTCTAATTTCCTACGCGGAAATATCTACGCACAACCACTTTGTTCTGAGTCGAGGTGGCGTTGTATTCAAGCAATCTGCTCCCGTGATCAAACTGGAGGTGGGCGCTACAGAAGCCAAGCATTTCGAATTGCTAGGTGTACTCAATTCATCTGTTGCATGTTTTTGGATTAAGCAAATGATTCAACCTAAATCTGGAAGCGGCATCGGGCGCGGCGTGCAAGATGAAGAGTGGGAAAATCGGTATGCTTCGGACGTTGCAAAACTGAAGAAGTTTCCCCTGCCAAATGGATCTCCGACGGAACGGGCTCAGGCGTTGGATCGGTTGGGTGCAGACTTGCAGGAAGTGACCCCGACTGGGGTCTCCAAGGCTGGCACACCGACTCGGGTAGGGCTCGATAAGGCGCAGGAGCGGTGGCAGACGATCCGGGAGGAGATGATCTTCCTGCAGGAGGAGCTGGACTGGGAGATCTATCGGCTCTACAAGCTGCTCGACGAAGACTGGACCTACTCGGGCGACGATGTTCCCGGCATAGCGCTCGGTGAGCGGGCCTTCGAGATCGTGCTGGCGCGCAAGCAGAAGTACGGAGAGGACACGGCCTGGTTCGAGCGCCATGGCTCCAAGCCCATCACGCAGATTCCCGCGCACTGGCCGGCCGCCTATCGCGAACTTGTCGAGCGGCGTATCGAGCTGATCGAATCACGGCAGGACATCGGTCTGCTGGAGCGCCCCGAGAACAAGCGGCGCTGGTCGTCGCCGACCTGGGAAGACATGGAGCAGGACGCTCTTAACGACTGGCTGCTCAACCGCCTGGAGGACCCGGAGCTGTGGCGCGAACAGGAACGAGCAACTGCGCGCTCGGTGGCCCAGCTGGCTGATCTGCTCTCGGGCGACTCCGAGTTCCGCGAAGTGCTTGCCCTCTACGTTGGCCGCCCTGACTATGACCTGACCACCGAGGTTGCCCGGTTGGTAGAGCAGGAGCACGTGCCGTTCCTGGCGGCTCTCCGCTACTCCGACTCTGGCATGGACGTACGGCGGGAGTGGGAGAGCACCTGGGACTTGCAGCGCAAGGAAGACGCTGGAGAGGTACTCGCGGACCCGATCACGGTACCGCCGAAATACGGTAAAGCTGACTTCCGCAAGGACTTCTATTGGCGTCATCGGGGCAAGCTCGACGTGCCCAAGGAGCGCTTTGTCTCCTACCCGGGCGCCGAGCGGGACACCGACAAGTCTCTGGTGCTGGGTTGGGCAGGATGGGACCACCTCGATCGTGCCCAGGCTCTCGGTGTCCTGGTCATCGAGCGTACTGACGATGACGGGTGGGGAGCCGACAAGCTCAAGCCGCTGCTGGCCGGACTTGCCGAGCTCGACCCCTGGCTTAACCAGTGGTACGAAACTGGCGACGAGCGTGGTAGCGCGGGCACGTACAAAGCGTTCCTAAACAACCGACTAGAACGACTGGCGCTCACCCGCGAGCACCTGGCCGCTTGGCGACCCGAGGCCCCGACCCGGCGCGGCCGCGCCGCGAAGCAGTAAGGCAGGATCGGCAATCATGACGCTGCTGCGTGAACTGATCGATATCCCCGAGCAGCTCTCGACGCGTGACTTCGTGACAGTGCTCGCCGAACAGTTGGGCGACAAGCGCACCCTTGACGACTACGTCGTGACCGAGCAACTAGAGAAGGCGTTCGACCAGGCGCTCGGCGTCGTACGCGCGGCCGTACAGAGCTCAAAGTCCCAAGCCGCGTTCATCCACGGCTCGTTCGGTTCCGGTAAGAGCCACTTCATGGCCGTACTGCACGCGTTGCTTGGCCACGACGCGGACGCCAGGATGATCCCTGAGCTGTCCACGGTGATCGGTAAACACGACCAGTGGCTGTCCGGTCGCAAGGTCCTCCGGCTCAACTTTCACATGGTGGGTGCGGAATCGCTGGAAGAAAGGATCTTCAGCGAGTACATCAAGCAGATCCGCACGCTGCACCCCACGGCCGAGCTGCCCAGTGTTCATCACTCCGACAGTCTGCTTTCCGACGCACGGGCTTTGCGGTCCAAGCTAGGAGACGAGGCGTTCTTCGCGGGACTCCCCAACATCCCGGCCTGGGGCAAGATCGGGAAGCCGTGGACCGCGGCTTCCTTTGACCAAGCTGCGGCGGGGGCTCCGGATGATCCGAGCCGCGCACGGCTGGTAGACGCCCTTGTCAAGTCGTATTTCACCTCGTTCGTCCAAGGCGGCTCCTACCGGTCCATCGACGAGGGCTTGCAGGCAATATCGGCGCACGCCAAAAACCTCGGCTACGACGTGGTGGTGCTGTTCCTCGATGAGCTCGTGTTGTGGCTGGCGAACAAGGTTGCCGACCCCGCCTTCGTCTCCAGCGAGGCCGCCAAGGTCGCCAAGCTGGTCGAAAGTGCCGAGCAGCACCGACCCGTGCCCCTGGTGTCCTTCGTTGCCAGGCAGCGGGATTTGAAGGACTTTCTGGGCGACCACGTTCCTGGTGCTCAGCAGGTAGCGTTCAGCGAGACCTTCCGATGGTTCGAGGACCGGTTCGATCCGGTCAAACTCGAAGATCGTAACTTGCCTGCCATCGCCGAGAAGCGACTACTACGGCCGAAGCCCGAGAAAGCCGAGGAAGCCGCCCGAGTCTTCCGCGCGGCGTTCGACGGGATCCCCAAACGCCCCGACGTTTGGGACGTGTTGCTCACCGGCACGCAGCAGGACGGCTCCACTGCCGGCGACGACGAGAAGTCCTTCCGCCAGACGTACCCGTTCAGCCCTGCGCTCGTCGCTGCCCTCGTGGCGCTGTCGCAAATCCTGCAGCGGGAACGTACCGCCCTGAAGATCATGCTGCAGATCCTGATTGACCAACGCGACGAACTGACTGTCACCGATCTGGTGCCAGTGGGCGATATCTTCGACGTGGTCGTCGACACGCCGATCGAGTCGGTGTTCGGCCCCTTGCAAAAGCATGTGGAAGAGGCGCGTAAGCTCTATCAGCAACGACTGAGGCCCGCACTGCTCCGTCAGCACGGTCTTACTGAGGACACAGCGGTAGGGCTGGCGCGTACCCATCCGTTCCGAGTGGACGATCGCTTGGTCAAGACGTTGCTGTTGTCGGCCCTTGTACCGGATACCCCAGTGTTGCGGAACCTGGATGCAGGCAAGTTGGCTGCACTCAACCACGGCACCATCATCTCGCCCTTGCCTGGCGAGGAACGAAGCATTGTGCTCGACAAAATTCGTAAGCTGGCGGCTTCGGGGATCGGCGAGATCCGTGTCGGGGACGGTGACAACCCCTCGATCAGTGTTGTACTCACCAACGTCGACTACGAGTCGGTGCTGGAGAACGCCCGTACGGCGGACGCCGCCAACTACGGTGCCCGGCGGCAGCTAGTTCGGAAGCTGGTATGGCGCGAGCTTGGACTCGAGGTCAACGAGAGTCTCTACGGCAACCAGTCGATGACCTATCTCTGGCGCGGTCGCCGGAACGTTGTTGATCTTGTGTTCGGCAATGTGCGGGATCGGTCCGAGCTGCCAGAATCCACGCTCCTGGCAGAGGGGGACCGCTGGAAAGTTGTCATCGACTTCCCGTTCGACGAGAACACCCGGGGAGTCTCCGACGACTTCTCCCGCATCACTGACATGCGGAACACTGGCGTATCCAGCCAGACAGTGTGCTGGCTGCCGTCGTTCCTCACCGCCGATCGAATGCGTGACCTCGGCAGGCTGGTGGTTCTCGACCACGTGCTCTCCTCCAATGACCGGTTCAACGCGGCGTCGTCCCACCTGTCACCGCAGGATCGGATGCAGGCGAAGATTCTGTTGGAATCACAGCAGAGCACGCTGCGTCAGGGCATCCTCGGGGTCCTGAAGCAGGCGTACGGTGCCGCGGCGCGTACTGAAGCCGATATCGATGTCGAGCACGCCAGTTCGGATGTGTTCACTACCCTCGATCCAGGATTTCAACCCAATCCGTCTGCTGGCGCCGACATCAAAAGCGTGTTCACCGCGGTACTGGACAAGGCGTTCAAGCACACCTGGCCGGGGCATCCCGATTTCGGCTCCGAAGTGAAAATCGGTGAGTTGAAGAAGGCGCTTGAGTACGTGACCAAGGCAGTGGCGGAGTCGAACAGTGCTGCCGCCGTGGAGGTCAGCGACCGGCCGACTCTTCGCCGGATCTGCAACCAGCTCAGGGTCGGCGAGATGCTGGAGAACAAACTGTTGGTTGATACCACCACAATGTGGTGGTCGACGCACTTCCGCAAGCTCGCGGCTGCCGAAGGATGCAAGCCGGGAGTCTACCCGGTGGAGCTGCTGCGCAAGGGGCTCGATACCCCCGAACCGCGTGGTCTGGACCGTCTGGTTGCCAACTTCGTCATCATGGCGTTTGCGGCCAAAGAGGATCTGGTCTGGTATCAGCATGGTGGTCCAGTGCGCGTGGTCGGCCTCGACCGCGACATCAGCGATATGGAGCTGCGTGAGTCGGTCCGCCCGGAGGTAGAAGACTGGACACAAGCGCGCACCAAGGCCGCGAAGCTGCTGGGGATCACTGTCGCACCCCAGCTGTCGACGAAGAACGTCACCCAGCTCGCGACCGAGGTAAAGGAGGCCGCTCAGCGATACATTGGCGACAGTCGCGAACTTGCCCAGCTCCTGCGCGACCGGGCCGGTCTGCTCGGACTTGACACGGCATCGGCCAGGCTGCGTACCGCCGAGGCGGTCCAGAAACTGCTGGACGAACTGGTCACCGCTCCAGACGACAACGCACGGATCCGGATGCTTGCTTTGGTCGAACTGCCGTCCACCGAGGAGGTTGTCGGCACCGCGATCAGCAGCGCTCCTTCGCTTCGGCGCGCCTTGGTGGACGTGCGGTGGCAGTTGCTGTCGAGCCTTGAGGTACTCATCGACGCCAATGACCATCGTGCTGTCAAGGCCACCGATGTGCTGACCAGGTTGCGGGAGGTCGCCGCGCGGGAAGAGCGGCACGAGAAGCTGGCGCCCGCGCTGGAAACCGCCCAGCTGGAGGCGACAGACTTGCTCACGGAAGCGGCCCCAGTAGTTCCTCCAATCGGTCCGACGCCTCCTATCCTGCCCACCAAACCGATCGGCGGACCACGGTTGCCGGAGCGGGGCGAACGCACAGTGTCTTCCGACGAGGAGATCACCGTTTTGCTCGACGGCATTCGGTCTATCAGTGCTGAGGGTAAGCAGGTACGGGTGCACTGGGAGGTGCTTGAGTGACCTCGACAACTCAACGCGCCGAATCACCGTTGCCGCTGGCGACCGAGCAGTACATCCGCAGCCTGGTTGAGCAGGCCCCCACCAAAGGCCACCACGATCGGGTCCTGGTGATCAGGACCCGCCCGGTCTGGAATGGCCCCAAGGAGTTCCTCGCCGGCCAGCGCAGAGTACGGGTAGAGCCCTGCGTATCGGCTCTCGCGGTAAGAGAGGCCATGGTCGGCCTCAACCCAGGCGAGGTCCTCGTTGTCCTCACCGACCGTGAAGACGCCGACCTTGGTTCGGGCATCCTCGCCCACTGCATCGAGCGACGCGCGATCCCAGTACAACTGTGGGACGCGGTACGCGCTCGGTTCCAGGTGCGTGCAGACAACCATATCGACGCCCGGCTTGCCCTACTCGGTGACTGGGCTGCGCAAGCGTTGGTTGAATACGCGCCAGTCGCCGGGTGGCCACCTGCCCCCGGTGGGGTGCTGACCCGGGACCACGCTCTGGGCTCCTTGGTTCACGAACTGCTGGGGATGGACGCTGAGGGGCTTGATGCCGCGGCCGTGCTGCAGTGGAGCAACGACCTTACCCGGCTGCGGAGGTTCGAGGCTTTGCCCCGTCCGCTGCAGAACGGGCTCGCCGAGTGGATCAGTTCCATGGCGGGCCCGGTCGCCAAATGGGTGTTCGAGGCAGCCAAGGCCGGGCACGGTGGAGATGCGCTACCGCTGGGTATTGTGGCCGATGTCCTGTGGCTGATGGATAGCAGCAAGGAGCCACGCGAACAGGCCACGTTGCGTACCAGAGCACAAGGGTTCTTCCTCGGTAAGGTCGGCGGGGAAGTGATTGCCGAAGCGCACGCACGCGCGTGGGCGATGGCCGCACGCGCGTGGGCCGAACGCGTTATCGCCTCCGATGAACACGGTGCCGACATCGTCCTCGCGCAAGCGCAACGCATCCTCGACCACGATCTGCACGCCGGACCGCTGGCCGGATTGTCCACGCTGCTGCCAGGCGGCCTCGCGGCTCGCCTTCGCACGTTGGCCGAAGCTGTGCTGGCTGTGCTGCCGGCATCGGAAACAGGCAGTGTCGCGGCGGATCGCCTCGTGGATGTCGAAGAGGCGCTGCGTGTGGTGCAGGGACACGTACTAGCGGCGCTCTCGGGCGAGCGTGAGCAAGCAGAAATGGCAATGCGCTGCCTTCGATGGCTGAGCACACCCACGGCCGACGCCAAGTCGCTGACCGAGGCGGCAACCCTGCAGTCGGTGCTGTCGGGCTGGGTTGATCGGGCGAGGGACTCGGTGTGGCTCGGCCACGGCGACGAACGGATAGCCGAGGCATACCAACGGATATACCGCGCTGTGGCGCGGCGGCGCACCGTTGAGGATCAACGCTTTGCCGAGCTACTGGCACAGGCCACGGGAGACGACGTTGACCCCGGCGGGCTGCTCGTCGTGGAGTCGGTGCTGTCGAAAGTCGTGGTCCCGCTCGCTAAGCAGACGGGTGGGGTACTGCTCGTCATAGCCGATGGGATGAGCACTGCGGTCGCTACTCAGCTGGGTGAGGCGATCAGCCGGGTGGGCTGGACCGAACTGGTCCGGACTACTACCGGCAATCGGGCCGGAGTCCTTTCGACGCTTCCTTCACTCACCGAGTCCAGTAGGGCCAGTCTCCTTCTCGGCCACTTGGCCACTGGAGTCGTCGCAGACGAGAAGGCCGGGTTCGCCGATGCCGCAGGCGTGGGTTCTGTTGTATTCCACAAAGGCGATCTCGATGCTGGTGCTGGGCGCAGCCTCCCCTCCGACATCGTCCGGGCAATCGACGATCCGCAGGCTCCAGTGGTTGCCGTCGTGCTCAACGCTGTCGATGACGCGGTGCACAGCAAGAGCGCGATGAGGATGCACTGGGATCTGGAGGCACTGCGCCCGCTACGGGATCTGCTACACCGGGCGTTCATGGCAGGCCGGGCGGTCGTCGTCGCGGCAGACCATGGCCATGTGCTGCACCGGGACGACGGCGAGTTGCGCTCGAACGCGTCCGCTGTGTCTGCGCGCTGGAGGCCTGCGACCTCCCCCTTGGGCGATGGCGAACTGGAATTCCACGGTCGACGAGTGCTGACTGAGAGCGGGCGGGTGGTCCTGCCATGGCGAGAGTCGGTGCGCTACACCGCGCGCAGGGCCGGTTATCACGGAGGAGCCGCGCCAGCCGAGGTCGTCGCGCCGTTGCTGGTATATGTCAGGGACGCCACCGTCCAGCTCCGTGGCTGGCAGGAGGCCTCCGCCATCGAGCCACGTTGGTGGTACTCCCCAATGCCGGTGGCGACCGCTGCCGAGGAACCGGTCGCCATCGAGTACCGGTACGAGCCTGGTGATGGTGGGCTGTTCGACGTCGGACAGAGCAAACCGGTGACAGACTCGCCTGTCTCTCCGGTCACACAGGTACTCAGCAGCGAGGTATACCGGGCACAGGCCAAGCGCATCGCCCGTGGCGCCTTGTCCAAGGAACGTGTCCATACGGTGCTGCAAGCTCTTATGGCCAGCGGTGGTCGCTTGCACGCCACTACGTTGGCTGGTGTAGCTGGCATTCCAGTCGCGCGGCTTCGGCAGACTATGGCGGCCCTGCAACGACTGCTCAACGTGGAGGGTTACCAGGTCATTGGTTTCGACCGGGATGGTGTGACCGTCGTACTGGACCTGGCCTTGCTGTCTGAGCAGTTCGGGGTGCCACTGTGAGTGACTTGATCAGTGAACGCCGCCGCCGCGAGGTGATCGATGCGTTGCGCCGAGGAACGGTCCCCCAGCAGGGTCTTGACGTCCTTGCTGTCGGACTCTCGCGATTTGAGAGCAGCCTTGATGAGCAACTGGATGTGGTTGCCTCCTCTGGAGCTGTGTTCAAGGCAGTGCGTGGCGAGTATGGGTCGGGCAAGACTTTCTTCTCCCGATGGCTTGCTGAGCGCGCCAAGCAGCGTGGATTCGCGGTCGCTGAGGTCCAGATCTCGGAGACCGAGACGCCGCTGCACCGCTTGGAGACCGTGTATCGGCGAATCACCGAAAGCCTGTCGACGGCGGAGTTTCGCCCTTCTGCTTTGCGGTCGGTGCTGGACTCCTGGATTTTCACCTTGGAAGAGGATGCCCTTGCCGAAGGCGGGGTGAGTGAGACCGACGAGACGGCACTCACCAGTGCCGTCGACGGACTGATGGAACGCCGACTCGGCGAGGTAGCCCGGTCAGCCCCTCAGCTTGCGACTGCGCTGCGGGCATTTCGACGCGCGTCCGCAGCCGGAGACAACATGATCGCGGAAGGAATCGTCGCCTGGCTTGGTGCTCAGCCGCACGTGTCCAGCGCGGTGAAGCGCTTCGCCGGTGTCAAAGGCGACCTCGATCATTTCGGTGCGATGAGCTCACTGCAGGGACTACTGGCTGTGCTCAAAGACAGTGGTCAGGCCGGGTTGCTGGTGGTTCTCGATGAGGTGGAGACCCTGCAGAGGGTTCGCGGTGACGTCAGAGACAAGGCCCTCAATGCGCTCCGCCAGTTGGTCGACGAGATCGACGCGGGCCGGTTTCCCGGACTTTACCTCCTGATTACCGGCACACCTGCCTTCTATGACGGTCCACAGGGAATGCAGCGGCTTGCCCCACTGGCACAACGGTTGGCCTCCGATTTCGGCACGGATCCACGATTCGACACGGCACGTTCACCGCAACTCCGACTGCCGGGCTTCACTCTGGAGTCATTGGGAGAACTGGGGAGAAAGGTCAGGAACCTGTTTGTTGACGGCTCAGAAGCGGCTGATCGGGTGCGGGCCTGCGTGGACGACACCTACATCGAGCAGTTGGCATCCGCGGTGGCAGGCAGCCTCGCCGGCCGCGTCGGGGTGGCACCACGGGTCTTTCTCAAGAAGCTTGTCAACGACGTGCTGGACAGGGTCGACGAACACGAGGATTTCGATCCACGTCGAGACTACAAGCTCACACTCTCGGTCAACGAGCTGTCCGATGTGGAGCAGAATGCCGCTGCCGCTGCCGGAACCCTCCATGTGCCGCAGGCAGCCAGTGCCGACGACGTGAACCTGGACATCTGAGTCCACATGTCTACTGCGGATCGGCTGCATCCGGTGGTACTGCATCACGTGGTCAACACGCTGGGGTGGCCCGAACTACGACCACTCCAGCAGGCTGCCATCAACCCCGTCATGGACGGCGATGACTGTCTGTTGCTGGCACCCACAGCCGGAGGAAAGACCGAAGCGGCCATCTTTCCCGTGCTGTCGACCATGGGGAATCGAGACTGGCGTGGGCTCTCGGTCCTCTACGTGACTCCGTTGCGTGCCTTGCTGAACAACCTGCAGCCGCGGTTGGATTCCTACGCTTCCTGGCTGGGGCGCCGCGCGATGTTGTGGCACGGGGACACGGCCGATTCAGTGCGTAGACAGATCCTGAGGGACCCGCCTGACATCTTGCTGATCACCCCTGAATCGCTGGAAGCGATGCTGGTGTCGACGAGGGTGACTCCTCGCGAGCTCTTCGCCAACCTTCAGACCGTCGTCGTCGACGAGGTGCACGCGTTCGCAGGCGATGACCGCGGCTGGCACCTGCTGGCCGTACTCGAACGGTTGCAGCGACTGGCCGGCCGAGCGATACAACGGGTCGGGCTGTCTGCGACCGTCGGCAATCCCAGCGAGCTGCTTGCCTGGCTACAGGGAAGCGGGCGAGGCCGACGACCGGCCGTCGTTGTCAATCCGCCGGTGTTGGCAGGCCTTGCCTCGCCTGAGGTTGTTGTTGACTTGGTGCACTCAGTCGACAACGCGGCCACCGTGATCGCCGCACTACACGCGGGCGAGAAACGGTTGGTATTCTGTGACTCCCGTCGACGGACCGAGCAGCTGACGAGCGCATTGAGGGCCCGCGGAGTGACGACCTTCGTATCGCACTCTTCCTTGTCGGCCGCAGAGCGACGGCGGTCGGAAGAAGCCTTCGTGTCCGAGCGGGACTGCGTGATCGTCGCGACGTCGACACTCGAACTCGGTATCGACATTGGCGACCTCGATCGGGTCATTCAACTGGACGCTCCAGCCACCGTTGCTTCGTTCCTGCAACGGATAGGGCGAACTGGGCGCCGCGCCGACACAATCCGCAACTGCCTGTTCCTCGCGCTCGACGAGGAGGCACTTCTCAAGGCGTATGGACTGCTGCACCTGTGGGGAAAGGGCTGGGTCGAGCCAGTCACCGCGCCTCCAGAGCCGCATCATATAGCTGCGCAACAGCTTTTGGCCCTCGCCCTACAGGAAGGACGGGTCGGAAGCGCAACCTGGCCGCAGTGGTGGGCCGGACTTCCGCTCATGAATCGCGCGGCTGAAATCGCCGATCACCTTGTCAGCGAGGGCTTCCTCCACGTCGAGGAGGGCATGTACTCGATCGGGGCCGCCGCCGAGTCCTCCTTCGGACGGCGCCACTTCATGGAGCTGACCTCAGTATTCACCTCTGAGCCCGCGTTCACATTGCTGCACGGACGAAGCGAGATCGGCCAAACACATCCAACGAACCTCTTCATCAAGCTCCCAGCGGGCGTACCCAGGGTGCTGTTGCTGGCTGGCCGATCCTGGAGAGTGAACTACATCGACTGGCGGCGGCACCGATGTTTCGTCGAACCAGTCGCTGGCGGCGGTACTGTGCGCTGGCAGGGCCAGACCCAGGGGTTGTCGTTCACGGTGAGCCGCGCCGTGCGCGATGTCCTTCTGGGCGCGAATTCACCCGTAACGCTTACAAAGCGCGGCGCCAAAGGGCTGGCAAGGGTGCGTGAGGACCTCGCGGCGACAGCAGATCCTGAAGACATGGTTGTCGCGAGGCGCGACGGAGGACCGTCGTGGTGGACCTGGGCTGGCGATGCCGTCAATACGATGTTGCAGGCTGGATTGCCTGGCCTGATTGACCCAGTGCAGCGGCAACGGTACGACCGCCTTCGCCTGTTGCCCGGAGTGACACGTGAGCAGCTGACCGCGGCGCTCGATAAGCTGCGGTCGTTGGAGGAGCCTCCGACACCTACCCCTACTGTCGAAGCACTCACCGAACTGAAGTTCAACGAAGCGCTGCCCGCTGAACTCGCCCGTTCGATGCTGGCAGCTCGTCTCTCCGACAACGAGGGACTACGAGCTGTGTTTAACCAACGAAACCACTGGACAGTTGACGTTTCACAGTAGGCAAGGATTGAGATCGCCAGCGCCGACAAAGCATGGCCTCGACGGTCCCGATAAGGCGATCGCAAGTTGAACGATGCCTTGCACACCATCGCTTTGACCCAAGTACGCATGCCCCGGTGGCGCTGTTCAGGATGCTCATTGTTGTTCACCGCATAAGTCCTACCAGAGTCAACGTTCCACGATAACGTGAATCTAATCGTCAGGCGTGGACCCAGTCGCGCTGAATGCATAGCGTTGTCTATTTCACCGCTATGAACAATGGTGTCACGTTATCGCGCCCCGCTGCCGCCGATCCGTTCCTCGGCCGATACCTCCGGACGGCAGGGCAGTGATCTGTCTCCGGGTGTCGTCGATGCGGTGTCAGCGCTCAAGTAATTCCCCAGCGGAGGGCCATTTCCGCTCAAGGGGTTTCCCGGTCGCCGCGCTCACAGGTTTCCGCACCGGGACGACGGGCCGTGCGCTCGGGATCCGCGTGGTCACGATGACCAGCGCTTCGCCGAGGAGCGCACGTCGCCTCGCCACTGTGAACTGGGCGCCACGACGGCAAGACCTCACACCGGACTCGTGTTCGGCACGCGGCAGCCGACCCGCCGCGCCCGCGACTCCTTGGCGGGCAAAGGATGCCGCGCTGGCTCGCATCCAGCACCGGGCCACCGGGAGAGCTGGGGCCCGGTGGCCCGGGACGCGAACCTCGTGCCAAGCCCAGTTGCGAATGCCGCGCCGGCCGGGGCCGCTCGCTCGTGATCCCGGTGGGGAGCCCGGCGAACGAGGACCCGCCGTTTGGGATGTCCGACGCACGCCCGCAAGACGGCAAGGTGGGGATTCTGGTGAGCGCGGCGACCGGGAATCCCGTGAGCGACGACACGCGGCAAGTCGGACGGGATCACGACCAGGAGGGGATATCGATTCCTGCGCAGCGCGAGGCATGCCGTCGCAAGGCCGAACAGCGCGGCTTGACGATCGTGGACGAGTACGTCGAGCCTGGACAGTCGACGCTGGAGATGTCCAAGCGCGCCGCGTTCCAGCGAATGCTCGCTCGCGTCCGTGACACAGGCGATGTTGATCAGGTGATTGTGTACAAGTTGTCCCGGCTGGCTCGTAACCGGGTAGATGACGCGATCGTCATGGCCGACCTGCGAGAGCGTGGCGTCACGCTGATCTCGGCCACCGAGCCCGTCGACGACACACCGGTCGGGCAACTGAAGGATGGCATCCTGGCCACGTTCAACAAGTACCGATCCCGAGAATCCGGCGCCGACATCGCCTACGAGATGGGGCAGAAGGCCCGCAGCGGTAGCACCACCGGGCGCGCCCGGCTCGGCTACCTTAACCACATCGACCGCACCAACGGCCGCGAAATCCGCCATCATCATCGACCCTGAGCGTGCACCCTTGGTCCGGCTCGGTTTTGAACTGTTCGTCGCCGGCAACCTCACCCTCGACCAACTATCCGAGCGACTTTCCAGCGAGGACTGCGCGCACGCCCCACTGCCTGATACCGCGCAGCGCGTGTCGATCAGCAAGCTGGCCCCGGATGCTGCTAGACCGCTACTACCTCGGCTGCGTCACTATCGAGGAGAAGAGCTCCCTGCCGGCACGAACCGCTCATCGACCAGCACCTGTTCGACCGCGTCCAAGACGTCCTCGACGACCGCGCCACCTCCGGAGAACGGCGGCCACTACCTCAAGGGCACCCTGTACTGCGGACACTGCCACAGGGCAGATAACAGCGGACGGATGATCACTCAGCACACACCGTCACCCGTCGCGGCAACGAATACACCTACTTCTTTGCCACAACCGACAACAGGGCACCTGCCCAGCGCCTTGCGTGAACGTCGCCGTCGCTGAACAAGCCGTCGAGCGCTACTACACCACCGTCAGCCAACAGCAGATCACCAACGCCTTCGTCACACTCGCCAAGGACGACATCGCTGACCACGAGCCGTGGCCACTAGCACCTCTGACCTAGACAACACCAGGCCCCAACAAGCACGACACCTTACGGGATTAAAACCCGGAAACAGCCGCTGGCCAGCAAAAACCCTCTCGCTCATGTCATGAGGGAGAGGGTATCTTGGCGTACAAAGCCGCAGGTCGCAATGCAAAAATCGAATTCTCGGTGGAGGTTGGGGCACCTAACTCGAACATAAAAGACCAGGTCAGAGCACTGGAAGAACTCCACGAGAAGCTTCCCAGCCTCGATACCCCCGAGCCGCCGTCGATCAAGCGCGACCTGTCCGGCCGCGCCCGGCAACTCGGCACCGAGCAAGTCGAGCAACTGATCGCCGACTACCAGTCCGGCGCGACGGTGTACGAACTCAGCGACCGGTTCGGCATCGAACGGTCAGCAACATCCTCCACCGACACGGCGTGCCGATGCGCCGCCGCGGCCTCTCACCTGACCAGGTCGACCACGCCATCCACCTCTACAACCTCGGCTGGTCCCTCGCACGAGTCGGCGACCACCTCGGCGTCAACCACACCACCGTGCTGAACAAGCTGCGCGAACGCGGCATCCCCACCCGCGACACCCACGGACGCCCGCGCGTCGAAGCAGGTGGTACCCGATGAACCGGCCTGCAGCTATGTCGACTCGATCAGGTTCGGGCGGGCCACTGTCGTGAAGGCCGTCACCGTGGTCATGGGCGTCGTCGTCGGCCTCACTTTTCTGTTCGGCTTCGGCAACGTTCTCAACCTTGCGCTCCGGCTCGGAGTCACGGTCTGGGTCGCGCCCCTGGTCGCAGCTGTCGACCTGTCCATCCTCGGCCTCCTACTCGGCACCCGGCACCTGGCCCTCCACGGCGCTACCCCGGAACAGCTTCATCCAGCCCGCCGACTGCTCATCTTCGCCAGCCTCGCCCTGAACATCGCCGAACCAATCGTCGCCGGGGACTACGGCAAGGCCGCATTCGACGCCGTCGGCCCACTCCTGCTCATCGGCTGGGCCGAGGTCGGTCCTGGATTGCTGCATGCCATCACCGCCGTCAGCCATGGACCATCTGAACCGAAGGGCGCGCCCAGTTCGGCAGCGGACTCAGCTTGTGTGGTCGACGCGATGTCGAAGGCAGGCGGTATGGCGAGCCGCCAGGTTGCCGCTCATAGGCACCGGGTGGCGTCCGATAGCGATCTCGCTGGCCAACAGCGGTCGACGATCAGCGACGACGACCTACTCGAACGTGCTCGGCAGGAAGACGCGCGCCACCGAGCCATCTACCAGCGACCGATCTCGGCGGAGACGCTGAGGGAGGCAGTTGGAGGTTGGTGCCAAAAGGTCCCGACACCTCGTTGCACTCGTGCGAGCGGAAGCACGAGCGCAGGCCGTCCGAGAGTCCCGTCTGGCCACCGATATCGTATCTAACCAGGGTGGGGCGAGTGCGCTTGTGTCAGCTTGACCAAATCGCTCCCACGGTATCTCGGCGGGTTGTTCCCAGATCTTCTGCGACGATGCATACGGTTGACCGCCATGGTTGAGGAGGTGGGTCATCTCCGCGTTCGAGGAGCTACGAGACTTCGGGCATCTGGGCCGTGAGTGCCTGAAGTTGATCAACAAGCTGATTCGGGAAGAAGTTGCGCGGTTTCCTGCGCTTACCCCGAAGAGTGGTTGGCAGGCAGCGGATTTAGAAGATCTACTAGGGAAATTTCTCACTGAGCGTTTAGAGAAGGTTACGGCTAACCTCCTAGCCCTGGCCAGCGACGACGCCTCGGTGGGCCGGCTACTGCGGAAGTCGATTCGGTACTGGCTGATCGATCAGGCGCGCCAGACTGCTGTCGGGGCTGTCCGGCGCGCGGTGGAGAAGGTGTTGGCCGACGACGAGAAGGACTTCGAGCAGGTATCGTCGGGCGAACCGGGCGCAGGCCGATGGAGGCTAGCTAGCACAGCAGTGGAGCCCTGGTCAGGCGTCATCGACGACCTCGTGACAGCGGCTCGCGCCGTGCCGAATGTCAAGATCCCGAAGTGGTCGAGTACGACGCGCCGCCCTCCGATGGCGAACCGAGCATCGATCGCGGCGGTGATACATGCGGTGCTGACGGCAGCAGAGGGATCACTGGAGATCGCCCAGTTGGTCGAGGTGTTTGTCGCTCGGTTCCCAGTGGTTCTTGATCCTACAACTGTTCCCCTCCCAGACGCGATGGAACTCGACGCTCCCGATCGAGCAGCACTGACTCCGGAGGAGCAGGTGATCGCGGTCGAGGATGAGGTCGACGCCGCGGCGAGCGCGGTAGGTATCGTGGCGATGCTGTCTCCCCAGGAGCGCGAAATTGTGCGCCATTTCGGTGATATCCCAGCAATCCAGGCTCTGCTCAACTGCGGCCGGACCCAGGCATATCACCAGGTGAAGCGGCTGAGAGAGAAGCTGACGCAACTGGTCGGCGACAGTGACGATGTGCGCGCAGTGGGGCTGGAGGTGATCCGACTATGTGGCGGCCCGGCAAGCGAGGAATGATCACCTACGTGTCCGGACACCTTCCGGGTTACGACGTCAGGTCCTGGTGGCGACCTACTCGGTCGAGTGATACGGGAGGACACCATGAGTGACCCTGACGTGCCACAGAGGTTTCTTGATCTTGCTAACCAAGTTGGGCCACGTGCACTGACTGATCTGGGGCTACGAGAACGATTCGGCGAACCGGGCGAGACGAAGATTCACGCCGGGCAGGTATGGCGGGCCCGGTGGGATCAGGTCAGCGTCCTGGTGGTGGTCTTGGCCGTTGAGGATCGCGAGGTCCTGGCTGCGCCGGTGACGGTCGATCCGCCAGCAGAAGACAGTCATTGTCTGGTCGTAGATGGTTCGTCCACC
Source organism: Kibdelosporangium sp. MJ126-NF4 (assembly GCF_000826545.1). Next base: position 660,249 of record NZ_CDME01000011.1, read on the forward strand.
GCGTTCGGGGTCGACGCGACGGTGTGGGCCGCCTTGACCGCGTCCGTGCCTATCCGAGTGTTGGATCGAGCGATAGACACGTGGGGCGGCGACGTTGCTCACTGGACCTCGACGATGACGCAGGGGCTGTCAGAGCCAGCGCCAGCGGGCACGCGGCACGGTCATGGGGGCGAGTCGGAACTTGATCCCGTCGCGTCGCTCCGTGCAGAGCTTGCGGACGACATGGAGTTGTTGCAGCAGGCGCCGGGGTTGCCTACGGAGGCCCCAGGAACGACAACGCCGGACCTAGCCTCGTTGCTAGGCGATCAGCTCGATCTCGCGTTGTTGTGTTCTTCGCTCGGGATGCGTCAGCCGGAGGTGATGAAACTTCTCAGGGGCAAGGTCCCTCTGACGGCCGAACAGATCGACACCATTGCACGAGTCACTGGCCAGGCCGCGGAAAAGATCGCACAGACGGTGCGTCCTCTGCCGTTCGGTCTCGTGGTCGCTGCGGAGCATCCTCGATGGCGACACGTCTGGCGCGATCGAGCGCGTCGGCAGCACATCGGTGAGGCGGAAGCCCGGTTCTCGGGAAGTTACGGGACTTTCGCCCTCGCCGCGCGGGAGACTGGCGGTAAGGAGCGAGACTGGGACGAGAGGCTTCGGCGCTTTTTGTCCGACGAGGAACTCGGCCCAGGCGGTGCGTGATGCAAGGTCGTTTCGCAGAAGAGGCCGTTGATCAAGCTGAGGCCATGATCGCCGTGGTCGAGCGGCTACACCCCGGTGCACTGGTCGCACTGCGAGAGAGCCCCTTGGATGAGCTAGGGAATTGGCCGGATATAGTTGTCGAGTTGGTTCCCGAAGGGAATGACGGTGGTCGGTGCTCGGTTGCTGGCAGCTACCGGGACGACACCAAACCACCGACCCTCGTGGTCGGCGCGTCCCGGTCACATCGGCGCCGTGGATTCACCGGGCTCCACGAGCTTGGCCACCATCTTCAGCAGACCGATCCGGACCTGGGGCAGCCCCTGTTCGCCTACCAGGACTCCGAGGCATTCGAAGACTCCGCGTGTGACGCCTTCGCGGCTCGGGTGCTCCTTCCTGACGATCGCGTTCGGGGTGTCATCGACGTTCGAGGACCAGCAGCACCTGCCGTCGTCGACTTGTTTCGCAGCTCCCAGGCATCCCGTGAGGCGTGCTGTGTCCGTGCTGCCGAGTACCTGACGGGCGGTGGCATCGTCGCCCTGCTCGACGCTGCCGGCACCGTGACCTTCGCTGCACAGCGAGGAATGCTCCCGCCTGCGAGAGGCTCTGACCAATCAGCCACCCCGTTGATTGGCGCCGCGCTACGCGCCTCGGCAACGGTTGAACGCGACAACACCTTCGTCGCGTTCCGTAACGGCTCCACCAGCGACACGCTGTACGGGCAAGCAGCCTGGTGCGACGAGGACTACCTCATTGCGGTACTCGTCTCGGACAACGCCGCGTGGCGTCCCTTCGCGCCACCGCGACCGGACACGGCTCGCTCCCGCTTCGGCTCATGGTGGACCTGTGAGACTGAGACCTGCAGTGAGACCTTCCGGATCACCGAGCCCGCCTGCACGCGCTGTCGTACCCCTCGATGCCCGAACGGTCACTGCGGGTGCACCTCCGCCCGCGTGCAGGCCGACCGCCAATGCGACACCTGCTTCCTCAAGTGGCCGCCCTCACGGTTTAACGGCAACAGCCCAACCTGCCGTAGCTGCGTCGAGGAATCGTCCTGAGTACCCGAAAGGCGTCCAGGTGCGACGGCACATCCGGACGATCCGCACGGTGTGACGTCAAACCTAGGTAACAAGGCGTCCCGACGCCAAGGCCAATGACCGAGCACATACCGGAGACAGCGTGAGGCACACGAATTACTTCAACAACTTCCTGAAGAACACGGTCAACCTGAGTCAGCCCAGACTTGACACCCTCGAAGGACGGGTCGACTCGATCTACGCGGCGCTCAAGGCCGACCCCGACCTCGGGTCCAGGATCGTCAAGAAGATCCCGCAGGGCTCCTGGGCACAGCGGACGATCATCAGTCCGCAGAATGGCAAACCGTTCGATGCGGACTTCCTGCTCCAGATGAAGGAGGAGTCGGACTGGGCGTACGTCCTCAAGAAGTACGCCGCAGCCGTCTACGGGGCACTGGATGACCACCCCATGTACGGGAAGATGCCGCACGGTAGGAAGTGCCGCTGTGTGTACGTCGAGTATGCCGAGAACGCGATGCACGTCGACATCGTGCCGTTCGTGGTGCGTGCCGACGGCAGTCAGAACATCATCAATCGCGACGACAACTGCTGGGAGCGGACCGACCCGGCCGGGTTCACCGAGTGGATGCGTGACCGCGACAAGATCACCAACGGTCATCTCCGCAAGGTCATCCGCCTGCTGAAGTTCCTGCGTGACCACAAGAACTCCTTCACGGGCACCAAGTCGATCCTGATTACCACTCTGCTCGGCGAGCAGGTCTCCTGGTGGAAGAAGTTCACCACGCCGGGTTACTACTCGGACCTGCCCACGTCCCTGCTACACCTCGTCTCCGACCTCGATGACTGGCTCCAGGCCAACGAGAACAAGCCGTCGATCATGGACCCGTCTGGCTCGGGCGTCACGTTCGATCATCGGTGGAGCCCGGAGACCTACTCCTACTTCTGCGACCGCATCCACGTTCACGCCGCCGAGATCGCGGACGCCTACCACGAGACCAACGAGGCCCGCAGCATCACCAAGTGGCAGGCCCTGTTCGGGGACAAGTTCCAGCCAGCCGAAACCGCCGCCAGCAACACGAAGTTCACCGCGGCCGGTGCAGCCAGCGCGGGAGGTACATATCCGATCGCCTCGTCCAGCCGGTCGGGCCGCGCCGGGTGACCCGCCGGCCAACCCAGCAGCCCTCGGCCTGGCAGCACACCGCAGTCCGGGAGTTGCGGGCACTCGCAGCGGTGCTCCCGGACGACCTTCGCCTCCGAAGCCGGCCGAATCTGGGCTATCGGGGCTACGTCCAGGCCCCGATCCGGCTCACGCTCACCGAACTGGAGCGCCAGCCCGGCGGGCTCCCGTTGGGCGACCACGAGGACTTCGTGCTGTGGATCAGTCCATCGCCGTTCTCGCCGCCCCTCGTCGAGGTCGAGCACAACCGATTCGTCGGGTTCCCTCACGTCCTGCACGGACGCAGCTTGTGTATCTACCTCGACCCGGCACGGGAGTGGAACCCCCGCGACGGTATGGGCAGCGCGCTGGACAGGCTGTACAACTGGCTAGCCGACGCGGCAGCCAACCGGTTCGACCCGGACACATCGCTGTTCCACGCGGTCGGCGGCGTCTCCTACGGCTCCAGCGGGCTACCCACCATCGTGGTCCGCGAACACACAGCGGGAGTGGTCGCCCAGTCCGGATACCTCACCCGCCGCACCAACCACCGGCGGGACTTGCACTTCACCCGTACCGACACCGAGCAGATCCAGATTCCGGTGATCGGTCTGGTGATGCCCCTGCCGCTCGGGATCGGACACACCTTCACCGAGGTACTCGCCCGGCTCGATGATCCACTCGCCGACCGGTGGCAGAACAGCTTTCCCAAACACCCGCCGCAGGCACCCGGATTCCTCACCGCCCTGGCGGCCAGCGCGTCCCGGATGCCCGACGGCAGCGCCCAGATGTTCATCCTCACCGTGCCGCACCCGACCGGCGGACCGCCGTACCTGCTCGCCGGCCGTCTTCCCGCTGAGGTCGCCGACCAACTCCGGCGCCACGTACGCCAACGCCACAGCCATCTGATCGACGTCAGCCCTACCGCGTTTGACCCCGAAACCCCTGTGGAGTGGTGTCCCGTGTCCGACGAACGAGACAGCGTGACCACCCGGCGCGACGCAGCCCGGCCGGTGAACGCCTTCCACGGCAAGACCGTGCACCTTTGGGGCTGCGGCGGCCTCGGCTCATGGATCGCCGAGTTCGTCGCCCGCGCCGGCGCCCACCGACTGATCCTGTGCGATCCCGGCACCATCACCGGCGGTCTGCTGGTCCGCCAGAATTTCACCGAACTGGATATCGGCAACAGCAAGGCCACGGCCCTCCGGGACCGAATCCTCGCACTCCGCGACGACATCGAGGTCGACGTCCACACCGGTGCCACACCGGACGATCTCACCACGACCTTTGCGAACGCAGACGTCATCATCGATGCCACCATCTCCCACGCGATCGGCCAGTTCCTCGACGGCCTGACGACCATCGACAACCGGCCGCTGCACGCCCAGGTCGCCACCGACGTCAAGAGCGGCACCTTGGGCATCTTGACCATCAGCCCATCTGGCACGCCGACCGGAGCCAATGAAATCGACCGGCGCGTCGGCCAGAAAGTGCTACAGAACGGCAGTCTTGAACCGTTCCATACCTTCTGGACCGACACCCCTGCCGAGGACGAGCTGATCCCTACCCGCGGTTGCTCCGTCCCCACCTTCCACGGCTCGGCAGCGGACATGGCGGCCGTGGCCGCGACGCTCACGAGCCTGCTCGGGACGCATCTGGCAGCCGCAGAGCCGGTTTCGGGAACACATTTGGTCGCGTTGCCGCATTCACCCGTCGGACCGTCGCACACCTTTGTTCAGCCCGACTGACAGGATGTCGAAAAACGTCCAGCCAACGGTCGCGACAGGGACGGTCCGAACGGTTGTTCCGCTGCCCACCGGCAGTTCCTCGTGCCGAGGCCGACACCGTCGTGGGCGATATCCGGTGTCAGATATTGACGTCCAGTACGGCCAGATAGCCCGCGTTGGTGCGCTCGTAGACCGTCACCGGCGGCTGAGCGTCACGCATGAACGCCCGCCCCAACTCCACGGCGACGGAGACCGGAACTGACGCGACCACATGCGACCGAGTGGCCCGAGGATAGGCTGACTCCACCTCGGCCAACAATGTCCGCCATGTCGAGGCGAAGTTGGTCAAGCTCTGCTCGCCGGTGATCAGGACCGGCGATGGTGCCTGCCCAACCGGCCGAAGGATGCGCCGGGGAAGTTCTCGAAGCTCGACCGGCAGGTTCTCCGGATTGACCGGGCTGCTGATCTCGCACAGGAGGACCACTTCAGTGTCCGAATCGTGCGACTCGACCGCGTCTGTGGCGAATTCGACGGTCTGGCCGTCTTCGGCCCAGGACCAACCAGCGCCCTGGCCACGATGCTTCTGAAAGATCCTCGTGGTCGTCTTATCGTCAAGATGAGAGCCCAGGTAGACGAGCAGCGGGATCGGGGCGAACGGGAACACTGAGATGTGCTCGACGTCGCCGTGTTCGATCGCCTGCTTGACCCGCGACAAAGTGTCGTCGATCCGCTGTTCTCCGGCCTGCCAGAAGCCCTTTCCGCCAGCTTTTGCCGTGATGCTGCACGTGAAGTCGCCACTCCACTGGCTTTCGACCAAGCCTAGATAGTTGAGCGAGAACAGTGTCTCGGCGACTTCCCGTCGGGAGGCGATCGAGTACGCACCGCGGATGTACGAGCCCACGCGGATGACCGCCGTGCGGGTGAGTTCGCCCTGCGCGGTGGCCATCTCGATGTGCAACTCATGGGCTTGCTTGAGCGCACGCAGCTTCTCCGGCGGGAAGAACCGGACATGATCCTCATGGTCGATGATGCGATGGCAGTCGTGGCAGACCAGCAGCAGGTTCTCCTCGCCCTCCCGGTCCATCCCGGAGACCGCGGCTTCGGCACGCGGTGACGCGCTACCGCTGGTCGCGCCGATGTTGTGGGCCAACTCCGCGGCGGCCACCGAGTGCAAAAAAGTGCGCGAATCACCTAGAAGTCGACGGTTACAGATCGTGCAACGCCCTGCACTACGACCCCAGAGCGCCAGCCTGACACTCTCTTTGATCTTGCCTCGCGAGATGTGTGTGTCCCGAGCAGCCCTGCCTGCCACCAACAATCTCCCACCAGCCAGCCTTCGGTGCCCCACATTGTGCCGGGTATCCTGACCACGAGATTCACAGGGCATGGGCAAGCAGCAGCGCCACTGGTCGCCATCGACCATCGGGATCGGCGGCCTCTATGCACTGACCGTGCTGACGGTGGCGTTCATTACCTTGATCACTCAAAAATGACACCCGCCGGAAGACCGGTCTGAAGATCCTGAACATGCTACTGAAGATCAAAACGAAACGAACGTAAGCGCACACGCCCGCTGCTGACCGCGCTGGCCATCGCGGCTGAAAGAGATCATCCTCACCCTGGTCGCCGCCAGCGCCACCGCACGATAGGTCGCACCAACGACGACTCGGCCAGCACAATCCCCGGCCGCAAGCAGCGAGGGGGTAGCGGCGGAAGCGTCAGCGTCGGAACCCAGTTCTGACTCCATCGGCGCATCGGCCCAACCGATCAGCCTGCCTGTCGATACGCCCGCGGTATCTGTCGTGGAGGCGAGAGCATCAACCAGCTGCGGGGCCAGTTCTGATCGGTTAAAGCACCGCACCGACCTCGACGATTGGGGTACGCGTGTGCTGCAACGTCCACTCGCCAGCACCGATCGGTCCGACTATAACGAAACCGACTCAGATCGCAGCGACATGTCCAAAATACTTCTGTGGAGCTGAGGGGAATCGAACCCCTGACCTTCTCGATGCGAACGAGACGCGCTACCAACTGCGCTACAGCCCCTTGGTGCTCCAGAAGCTTATCAGGTGCTTTGGAGCGGGTTTTCACTCCCCCACTGCTCGGCGGTACCGGAGGCTGTCGGGCTCTTCGAGCTCGTCGAACATGGGGTCTTCGTCGTCGATGTCCACAACGACCGCGTGGGGGTGGGTGATGCGCGGCGGCGGGGTCGTCCTGGCGACTGGGGTGGGCTCTGGGCGCTCGGCGGGCTCGTCGATGTATTCGGCGGTTTCGTGCTCGTCGCTGTACTCGTGCCCGTCGTTGAGGTCTTCCCGGTAGTCCGATTCTGCCAGCTGTGCCCGCCTTGCTTGGGCTATGCGGGCGGTACGGCGTTGTCGGATTTCCTCTTCGATGCGCACTTGCCTGCGCAGGTATGTCAGGTAGCCGACGAGTGTGATGTCCACCGCGCCGTGGATCCACCAGGCTTGGGCGTACATCACCGCGCCCACGACCGCGCTGCCCACGGTGAGCAGGAGCATGGCGACTACGACTCGCTGGCGGAAGGCGTATTTCGCGCGCGCTGTCAGCGCGGCGGCTTCCGGGTCGAATCCGCCTCGGCCCGGCCGGTAGGGGCGGGGCTGTGCTGATTGCGACTGCGGGGCGACACTGTCCGTGGCCACGGGGTCACGATCGTCCGCTTCGTCTGCCGTGTCGAGGGCTTCGGGGTGTTCCGTGGCCGAATCCATATCGTCGGCGTCGTCGTCCGCGGCTTCCGGGCCGTGTGAGTGGTGGTGGATGTCGTCGTCGTCGATCTCGGCGGTGTCGCGCATGTCGGCCTCCTCGGCACCGCCCTTCCGCACGACCCGTGCGGCGAGTGCGGAGTCCGCGGTCCTGGCGATCTCCTGGCGCTTGCGCACGATCATCGGGACGAGGACAACCAGCCACGCCAGTACCAGCGCCACCACGATGAGTGAGCTCGGCATGCTTCGTCACCTCCCCCGATCCGTTGCAATTGACCACGCTAGTCACAACAGTCACAGGTGTGACGGAGGCGCGCCGGGTCCGATCGTCGGGCGCAAGGTCCTTTCAGGCGTTTTCGTGGGGCACAGGCCTGAAGTCGGACAACGAAATTCCCCCTATTGGGGGATAGCGGCACGGCCTTCGGAAACGAGATGGCGGACCAGTCCATCTGGCACGTCCTCGGTCGTGATCGCGAGGCACAAATGGTCCCGCCAGCCGCCCGCCACGTCGAGGTAGCGCTTGAACAGCCCCTCCTGGCGAAAGGCGAGTTTCTCGAGCACGCGCAGGCTTGCGATGTTCTCCGGGCGCACGGTCGCTTCGATGCGGTGCAGCCCGGCCACCATGAAGCAGTGGTCGACGACGAGCGCGACCGCCGCGGGCGCCACTCCGCCGCCGATCAGGTGCGACGCGACCCAGTACCCGACCCATGCCGAGCAGAGCGAACCCCTGATCACGTTGCCGACGGTGACCTGCCCGGCGAGTTGATCGTCCACTGTGATCACGAACGGCAGGGTCATCCCGCGTCTGGCCAGCGCGCGCAGCGAGGACCACTGGCCGGGCCAGGCGAGCGTGCCGTTGCGGTCCTCCCACGAGCCGGGGGCGGCAGGTTCCCAGCGCTCCAGGTGTTCTCGGTCGCGTAACCGGGTCCGGCTCCACGCCGACGCGTCGAACAACCGCGGGCCGCGGACGGCGACAAGGCCGGCGTTGACCCGCAACGGCCCCAGTCTGGCCGGCCAGCCGGGATGCCGTCCCTGCGGGCCCGGCACGTCCATCACGTCACCCGCGCTGGGCTAGGAAGCTGACTTGGACCTCGTCGCCCACTGCCACTTCGGTCGTGTCCTCGTCGACGAGGATCAGGCAGTTGGCCTCGGCGAGCGAGGCGAGCAGGTGCGCCCCGGACAGGCCGAGCGGCTGGACGAGGTACTGGCCGTTGGTCTCGTCGCGCAGCAGTTGGCCGCGCAGGAAGCCGCGGCGGCCCTTGGTCGACGAGACCGGGGAGAGCAGCCGGGCCGTCACGAGCCTGCGGCGCGGGTTGCGTTTGCCCTGCGCGGCCCGGATCAGCGGGCGGACGACGACCTCGAAGACCACCAGCGCGCTCATCGGGTTGCCCGGCAGCACGAACGTGGGCACCGCGTCCTGGCCGAGCCTGCCGAAGCCCTGCACCGAACCGGGATGCATGGCGACCCTGGTCATGTCCACGTCGCCCAGTTCCGACAGCGCGGCGCGGATCTCGTCCCCGGTGGTCCCGCCGACGCCACCGGCCAGCACCACGATCTCCGACAGCAGCAGGCGTGACTCGACGATCTCCCGCACTTTGCGCTGGTCCGGGCCGACGATCCCGACCCTGGTGACCTCCGCGCCCGCGTCGCGGGCCGCGGCGGCGAGCGCGTACGAGTTCACGTCGTAGACCTGGCCCTGACTGGGCGCGCGGTCGATGTCCACGAGCTCGTCGCCGATCGAGATGATCGACACGCGAGGACGCGGATACACGAGCACCTTGGCCCTGCCGACGGCGGCGAGCAGGCCGACCTGGGCCGAGCCGATGGTGGCGCCCCTGCGGACAGCGACGTCACCGGTCTGCACGTCCTCGCCGGTGCGGCGCACGTACGCGGCCGACGGGATGGGCTGGTTGATGGTCACCCGTGCTGGGTGCTCATCGGTGTAACCGAGCGGCACGACCGCGTCGGCCAATGTGGGCAGGGGCGCGCCCGTGTCCACCCGGACGGCCTGGCCTGGCTGCAGCCTGCGCGGCTGCCGCGACCCGGCCGGGATCTCGCCGACCACCGGGAGCACCACCGGCTCCCGGCCTGCCGACTGCACGTCGACGCTGCGCACCGCGTAGCCGTCCACCGCTGCCTGGTCGAAGCCAGGGAGGGCGTGTTCGGCGACGACCTCCTCGGCACAGAGCAGGCCCTGTGCCTCGGAGATCGCCACACGCACGGGCGCGGGCCGCACCGCGGCGGCCAACGCCCTGGCGAGCTGCTCGTCGACTGACCTCATCCACCCGACCTTCGTGTTAGTCCTTGACCCGCTCGCGCAACCACGCATGCAGACCGGGCCCATACTCAGGGTCATCGAGTGCGAAGTCCACGGCGGCACGCAGAAAACCGCCAGGATTGCCCAGGTCGTGACGTCCGCCGCGGTGCACGACGACGTGCACGGGGTGACCTTCGGTGATCAACAACGCGATCGCGTCGGTCAGCTGCAGCTCACCGCCCGCGCCCGGCGTGATCCGCTTCAACGCGTCGAAGACCGCCCGGTCGAGCAGGTAGCGACCGGCGGCGGCGTAGGTGGACGGGGCCTGGTCGGCCGGGGGCTTCTCGACCATGCCGCGCACGATCTTGACGTCGTCGTCGGACGTGTCCTCGACGTCGAACACGCCGTAGGCCGAGATCTGCTCCCGGGGGATGTCGAACGCGCACAGCACGCTGCCGCCGTGCTCGGCGCGCACGTCCGCCATCCGTTTGAGGACGCCGGTCGGCAGCACCAGGTCGTCGGGCAGCAGCACGGCGACCGCGTCGTCGTCCCCGTCGAGGTTGGGCTCGGCGCAGGCGACCGCGTGGCCGAGGCCCAGCGCCTGCTCCTGGATGGCGGTCTCCACGTTGAGCAACGCGGGCGCCCGGCGGACCTTGGCGAGCAGGGCGGTCTTGCCGCGGGCCTCGAGGGTCTGCTCGAGCTCGGGCTGCGGGCGGAAGTAGGCGGCCACCGCGTCCTTGCCCGGCGAGGTGACGATCACCAGCCGGGACGCGCCCGCTTCGGCGGCCTCGCTTGCGACGAGTTCGATGCCCGGGGTGTCGACCACCGGCAGCAGTTCCTTGGGCACGGCTTTGGTGGTGGGCAGGAAACGCGTGCCAAGCCCAGCGGCGGGCACGATTGCTGTCTTGAATGCGAGCGACGGGCTCATGGATTGTGAGCCTAACCTCATGGTGTGTCCGACCTTCCGACTACCAAGGACGAATGGCGCAAACGCTTGCTGGCGGCGCGCCGGGACGTTCCGGCCGAAGTCCGCGAAGCCGAGGCGGAAGCGCTGGCCGAGACCATCCTGAGCCTGGTTCACGCAGGCCAGACGCTATGCGCCTACGTACCGGTCGGCACCGAGCCGGGATCCGGCCAAGTACTGGACAAGCTGGTGGAGAAAGGCGCGCAAGTGCTCCTGCCGGTCGTGACGGGACGGGAGCCGCTGGACTGGGCGGCCTACGAGGGGGCACTGGAGCCAGGCCCCCACAGGCTCGTGCAACCACCAGGCCGACGCCTGGGACCAGCGGCGATAAAGGCCGCGAGCCTGGTGCTGGTCCCCGCGTTGGCGGTGGACAGGGCAGGTGTGCGCCTGGGACGTGGTGCTGGTCACTATGACCGTTCGCTCGTGTTCGCGGCGGCGGGGACGTCGCTGATCGGCGTGGTCCGAGACCAGGAGTTCCTGCCCCGACTGCCCGCTGACCGGCACGACGTGCGGATGACCGCGATCCTGACGCCGGGGAAAGGCGTGGTCGAGCCCACAAACCCTTAGCACTCTGCATGCTAGACTGCTAGTCGGAAAGTCGCGGTCCCAAAAGGAGAGAAGTCCGTGCCGACCTATCAGTACGCGTGCACCGTGTGCGATCACCGGTTCGAGCAGGTCCAGGCCTTCACCGACCCTTCGCTGACCGTATGCCCCGAGTGCACCGGAAAGCTGCGCAAGCTCTACGGCTCAGTGGGCGTCGTGTTCAAGGGAAGCGGCTTCTACCGAACGGACAGCCGGTCAAAGGCGACAAGCACCGACGGCGGAAGCGCCGAGAAGAGCACGGCGAAAGCCGAAAGCTCCACAGCCTCCTCGGGATCATCGTCGTCCTCGAGCAGCGGCACGAAGTCGGAGTCGTCCTCCAGCTCAAGCTCATCCTCGAGCTCCAGCTCCAGCAGCACCCCGGCGGCAAAAGCCTCCTGACAGCGGCAAAGACATCCCCGGGTGCCCCCAGGCTGAACGCAGCCCGGGGGCACCGGTCGTTTCGGTATCCGCCAGGCTGCTCTGACGGCCCCCGCTCCGGCAACCGCCAGGCCTGGGGTAGCCGCCAGGCTCTCGAGCCGAGTGCCCGCTTGCTCGCCCATGGTGGCGGCAGTGGCTGCGGCAAGCCAGCATCGTTTGTGCGTGGATGTTGATGTCGTTCGTCTCAGGGGCGGTGCGCGCGGAGACCATCGACGACGAGCGACAGCACCCTCCTGGCGGGGCCGAGCGCCCAAACACCTTCGTGATCGCACCCCGACGACCTCGGCACTCAGATGTCGTAATCGCTGCTGTCCCCAGGCTCGGTGAACGCCGAGTAGTTGTCGCGGTCGATCGCGACGAGGTCGGGCGCGCCCATGGCGCCGGAGACTTGCCGTGCGAGCGTCATGGGCAACGTTTCCGCGGGATCGACGACCGCGGTGGCGGCTGTCTTCCGTGATTTCCGGCCACGCCGAGGCGAGCGCTTTGACGAACGTGCGCTGGGCCGACGTTGTACGTCCGCTCCAAGGCACGCCCCGGGCAAGCCTTCCCAGGCGTCACAGCGGATCGCCGCGAAGAGCTCAACCTTCAGCGGGCTCGCCCACAGTCGCATCGCACAGGCAGAACCAGGCGGTATTCGCCGTCCTGCAGCGACGGTCACGGCAGCCGCACCGCCCACACGTGCGCCGACAATCCCGCCGACACCTGTCCGACGACAGCCGAGCGTGCTCGGCGGGTACTCGAACCAGAGTGACAACACTCGCGGCCAGCAGCAGCCACCGTCTCCTGGGATGACAGCCACCTACCTGCATTCGCGATGCCTATCCCCGCCACTCGGCGCAAGCCACCGCCCCAACTACGACAGCCGCGCCCACCTATGCGGTGACAGCCCGTCCGCATGTCAGGCGATAGTCCAGCCCGCAACGGCGGGGGTACCCGCACCATGTGACAGCACTCCCAGCCCAGCAGCAGGCATGGACCGGAGTGAAGACACTCGCAGCCTGCAGCAGTGGCCACTGTCTCGGGCAATGGCCACTGCAGCCCGTATGCGAGACAGCTACCCCTGTCACTCGGCGCGGGTCATCCCGCCACGGCCACGGTGGCTGTCCTGCCGGAGGCGGTCACCATCTCGCGATGGCACTCGCTGTCCTGAGGTAGCGGTCGCTGTCTCGTGCAGTGGCGGGCGCTGGCCTTGGATCGGATGGTGCGTTCGGGGCGCGGTGGTGGGTTTGTCGGCGCGCCTTTCTTGTGCGTTCAGCGGCGGGGACCGCCGGGGAACTGACCGGGGCCTTGGCCGGGGGCCTGGCCGGGGAACTGGCCTGGGGCTTGACCGGGAGCTTGACCGGGGGCTTGGGCGGGGCGCTGCTGGGACTGGAGCAGGTCGCGGATCTCCGCGAGGAGTTCGACCTGGGTTGGCTCGGCTGGGCCGGGCTCCTCGCCGCGCTTGCGGCGGTCCTGGATCTTCTTCATCGGCAGCACCAGTGCGAAGTAGACCACCGCCGCGATCAGGATGAAGTTGATGATCGCGGTGATCACCGCCGCGAAGTCCATGGTGGATTTCGCGTTGCCTTCGACGATCGTCCAGGACAAACCGGATACGTTCGAACCGCCGATCGACGCGATCAGGGGGTTCAGGACGCTGTTCACCACCGCAGTGACCACTGCCGTGAACGCGGTGCCCATGACCACCGCGACCGCCAGTTCCAGCACGTTCCCGCGCATGATGAAGTCTTTGAAACCCTTCAGCACGGCACAACTCCTCACTCAGCCGAACAGAGATTCACCGGAGAGTAACGGTCACCTCCCTGGCAAGTGCGGCCGCCGCCACCCGCGGCGCGAGGTCTCGCGGCAGAGCCACCACGACCAGCCGACCTTGCTCACGCTGGCGTCCGGCCGACGGCTCGGTCGATCGCACCGTCACCACGGTCGCCTCCGACGCGAGCACGGTCTGGTCCAGCGCGACGATGTCGACACGCACTCCCGGCATCAACAACCCGGCTACCCCTTCGTCGGCCAGTCGAATCGGGACCGCGGTCGCGTCTGGCGATCTCGCTGTCAGACGGGTGTTCTCCGGCCCGAGCAGACGCGCCGACGTGATCGGCTCACCGGCCGACGCCGCGCCCGTCAGCAGCTGCCCGGCCACGGCGGACACGTCCGTCAACGCTGCTCGGGGGACCACCGCCGGTGGCGCTCTGACGAGCTTCAGGTCCGACGCGGACAGCGTGGTGCCCGGGGCGAGGTCGTGCGTGGCGACCAGCATCTCGGCCTCCGCCGACTGGTTGGGCCGCACCATCAGGGCCACCGCGAGCAGGAGCAGGACCACTGCGGCGATCCGCCGGAGGGCAACCGTCCGGACCCAGCCCTGGGTTCGGAGTGCTTGGGTCAATCGCTTCATGCTTCCACGCTGCCGGGTTTTCGGGTCGGTCGACAGGGGGACTGCCCGTGGCTGTGGACAGGTCGTTGGCTGTGGACAACTGGCCCTTGATCCGCCTCTGTGATTTGACAGGTTGGACTTGAGCAGTTGCTCAAATGTCGGCTAGGCTCTGGTTTGAGCAACTGCTCAAGAGGGGGCTGGGGGATCCGCCGGAAGGGGAGCGGCCGGATCCCCCAGGAAACCGCTCGGGGACAAGCGAGAGAATGACGGCGTGTCCGACACACGGCGCAAGCTGATCGACGGGGCCATCGAGACCGTGCGCACCGCGGGCATCAGTGGTGTCTCGGCCCGGTCGATAGCGGCGGCCGCCGGTGTCAACCAAGCGCTTGTTTTCTACCACTTCGGCAGCGTGCACGACCTGCTCGGAGCGGCCTGCGTGACGCACACACACGCCGCCGTCGAGCGTTTCCAGCCGAAGCTGGACAAGGTGGGCACGCTCAAGGAGCTGCTCGCGGTCGGCCGCGACCTGCACGTCAAGCAGACCGAGGTCGGCAACGTGACCGTCCTCGCGCAGATGCTGGCAGGTTCGCAGAACGACGAGTCGCTCGCGGAGACCACCAGGACGGCCCTGGGCCTGTGGATCGACGCGATCGAGCAGGTGCTGACCCGCGTGCTGGCCACCTCGCCCGCGAAGGACCTGGTCGACACCAAGGGCCTCGCCAGGGCGGTGTCGGCCGCGTTCATCGGCCTCGAACTGTACGAAGGCGTCGACCCGCACGGAGCGGCACAGGCGCTGGACACCCTCGACCAACTGGCCGTCCTCGTCGAGGTCGTCGACGAACTCGGCCCGATCGCACGCCGGGCGTTCCGGGCGAAGGTCAAGCGCGCAACGGATCGGTAGCGAAGCCCTTCACGCCGTCCGCGAACCCGACTTCGGCTGTATAGCCCAGAACCACACGTGCCCGCGCCGGAGAAGCCACCACATGCCGGACGTCACCGGGCCGCGCGCCACCGATGATCCGAGGCAAGGGACCGCCGTACGCCGCGGCGAGTTCGTAAGCCAACTCGCCGACGGTGTGTGGCGAACCGGAACACACATTCACCGGCACGAACCCGGAAACGGGAGCCTCCAACGCCAGCACGTTGGCCATGGCCACATCCCGGACGTGCACGAAGTCACGGCGCTGGTTGCCGTCCTCCAACACGGTTGGCGCCTCGCCGCGCTGCAGCGCGGACCGAAACAGCGACGCGACCCCCGCGTAGGGCGTGTCACGGGGCATACGAGGCCCGTACACGTTGTGGTAGCGCAACGCCCATACGTTGCCGCCAGCCTGACGCGACCACGCCGACGCGAGGTGCTCCTGAGCGACCTTGGTCGCCGCGTAGGTGCTGCGCGGGTCCAACGGCGCGTCCTCGTCGATCAGCTCGGACACGAGCGAGTCGCCACAAACGGGGCATGTGGGCTCATATCGCCCGCTCTGCAGGTCCGCGAGCTGCCGGGGACCTGGCCGTACGTCACCGTGGAACGCACACACGTACCGCCCTTCGCCGTACACAACCATCGACGAGGCCAGCACAAGCTTGCGGACACCGGCCGCGTGCATGGCGGCGAGCACCACGGCCGTCCCATGATCGTTGTTGCTCACATAAAGCGGCGCGTCCGACGGGTCAAGACCGTGCCCGACGACGGCAGCCTGGTGACACACCGCGTCCACACCGCGCAGCAACCGCGTCACCAGGTCAAGATCCTGCACGTCGCCCCTTACAAGACCGGACGTCCACTCCGGAACACTCGTGTGGGCTTGTGGCAACAAGTTGTCCAACAGGACCACCTCGTGCCCGCGCCGGGCCAGCAAATCAGCGATATGAGACCCGATGAACCCGGCCCCGCCGGTGAGCAGTACGCGCATGTGACCGACGGTATGGCCGTTATCACCCCCGCACAGCCCACACGGGTCAGACGTCATGGAACGGTCAGATCTCGAAACGGATATGTTTAGGCCCATGGAACGCAGCGCGCAGCGGTTGGGCAGGGCTCTCATCGTCGTCGTCGACGACCGGATCGCGCACGGTGAGATCGAGGAATCACCGGGTCCGCTCGTGACCGAACTGCTGGAAGAGGCCGGTTTCATCGTCGACGGGACAGTCGCGGTCGCCGGTGAGGTCGTGGACATCCGCAACGCGTTGAACACCGCCGTGATCGGTGGTGTCGACCTTGTCGTCACCGTCGGTGGCACGGGTCTGCTGCCGCGTGACGTCACACCGGACGCCACCCAGGGCGTGCTGGACAAGCGAATCCCCGGGATCGCCGAGGCGCTGCGCTCGTCGGGTCTGGCCGCGGGCGCCGTGGACGCGGGCATCTCGCGTGGCCTGGTCGGCGTGTCGGGCAGCACCCTCGTGGTGAACCTGGCCGGCTCCCGCGCCGCTGTGCGCGACGGCATGGCCACGCTGTCCTCGCTGGTCCCCTACGTGATCGGGGAGCTGTCGGGATGGGACGGGAACTGACCCCCGAGGAGCGGCGCCGCAAGATCGACGAGATCTTCGGCGACGTCCTTCCGGACACGACCAAGGACGAGCGCGACCCGGAGTCTGAGCCCGGCAAGCGCGACGACGACTGGTACCTGCGCAACAAGCCGCCGCACCACGGCGGCTAGGCCGTGTTCACATGTCCTAGACGGCCAGCGGCAGGCGGACTTCGAAGCGGCAGCCGGGCCCGTGATTGAGTGCGGTGATCCGGCCGCGGTGCGCTTCGACCAGGCCTTTCGCTATCGCCAGGCCCAGTCCGGCGCCGACTGGCTCGTCGCCTCGAGGCGCCGGGGTACGGGCCGCGCTGCCGCGGAAGGCCACGTCGAAGACGCGGCCGATTTCCTGTTCGGGGATCCCTCCGCACGAGTCGTCCACGGAGAGCACCGCGCTCGTGCCGTCCACGCCGAGTTGCACGGCGACCGTGCCGTCCGGTGGCGTGTGCCTGATCGCGTTCGACACCAGGTTGCGCACGATCCGGGCCAGTTCGGGGTCACTGCCCAGCACGACCGGCCACTGCCGGGCGTCGGCCACCAGCCGGACCTTCTTGCGGTCGGCCACCGGCTGCTGGCCCGCGAGCGCGTCGCTGACCACGTCCTGCAGCGCCACCTCGGACAACGTCAGTTCCAGCGCCCCTGCGGTGATCCGGGACAGCTCGAACAGGTCGTCGACCATGCCGGACAGCCTGCGGGTCTGCCCGCCGATCCGGCTGGCGTACTCGGCGATCTCACGCGGCTCGGCGACCACGCCGTCGGCGAGCGCCTCGGCCATCGCCCGGATTCCGGCGAGCGGGGTCCGCAGGTCGTGGCTGATCCACGCGACCAGTTCACGCCGGGACGCCTCGGCCGCGCGTTCCCGCTCGCGCGCCTCCCGTTCCCACACGCTGCGAGCCGCGATCATCCGCCCGAGCAGGATCGCCGCGGGCAGCGTGACGACCATGACCAGCAGGCACACGAGCAGCATCGTGGTGAGGGTCGTGGTGAACATGAACCCGCTCACGCCAAGCACCCCGACCACGACAGCCGCCACGGGGATGAGCACCAGCACGGTCAGGTTCGTCGCGAGCCGTCCCTTGCGCAGCAGGTACAGCACAAGAAGGCCGACGAGCGTGACAGGCACGGTGAACGCGAGCGCGAACGGCAGGATGTGCAGCGCGTGCTCGACCATCGCGCTGAACGGCTCGGTGGAGCCGATCATGTCAGGCGCGGTCATAGCGGTACCCCACTCCCCACACGGTCGCGATCCGGACCGGTTTCGCCGGTTCGGCCTCGATCTTCTCCCGCAACCGTCGCACGTGGACGGTCACAGTGGACTGGTCGCCGAAGTCCCATCCCCACACCTTGGCCAGCAGTTCGACACGGGAGTACGCCGTGCCCGCGTTGGTCAGCAGGAACACGAGCAGGTCGAACTCCCTGGTGGTCAACGGCAGTTCGCTGCCGCGCAACACCGCCTTGCGGGCGCCGACCTCCAGCGTCAGGTCTCCGTCGGTGATGACCTGGCTGACCGGCGCGGCGGGCACGGCACGCGCGCGCCGCAGCACGGAGCCGACGCGCAGCGCCAGTTCCCTGGGGCTGAAGGGTTTCGTGACGTAGTCGTCGGCGCCGAGTTGCAGGCCCGCGATCCTGTTCTCCTCCTCGCCGAGCGCGGTCAGCATCACCACGGGGACCGCGCTGCGCTGGCGGATCCGGCGGCACACTTCGAGACCGTCGATGCCCGGCAGCATCAGGTCGAGCACGATCAGGTCGGGTTCGGACCGGGTGAGCAGGTCGAGCGCCCGCTCGCCGTCTCCGGCGAGAGTCACCTGGTGCCCGGCCAGTTCCAGGTAGCGCCGGACGACGTCGCGGACCGTCTCGTCGTCGTCGACCACCAGCACGTGACCCTGTTCGCTCATCGCCCTCACCAGTTCGTCAGCAGCAGGTGGTTCACCATAAGCGCGGTCGCCGCCTGCGCCGCCAACCACCACCGCTGCCGGGGCAGGAACCCGGCCGCGGGCACCAGCCAGACGGCGAACGGCAGCCAGATCCGTTCGACCTCCGATTTGGACAGCCCGGAGACGTCCGCGAGCAGCACGACCACGATCGCGGCCGCCACCAGCGGAAACCGCCAGGCACGGGGCAGCCCGGCGGCGACCGCGGGCCCGATGACCAGCGTGAGGCACGCCAGGTTCGCCCACACCCAGTACCAGTACGGCCGGTCGTTCGCGATGCCCTGGTAGTACCGCTCGACGACCAGGTGATAGCCGTCGAACCACCAGAACCCCGCCCACGCGAACACCGCCACGACGACGCAGGCCGCGAGCACCGCGAGGCCCAGAGTCCGCCAGCTCCGAACCGCGATACACACCACCAACGCCAGCACCGCGATTAAAGCAAGGCCGTACGACAAAAACGCGCCGAAGCCGAGCAACACCCCGCCTACCATGGCAGACACCCGCGTCCGCAGCGCGAGCAGCGCGATCCCGCACGCCGTGACACCGGCGAACAGCGCGTCCGCCGAGACGCCCATCCACACCGCACCGGGAAACAGGACGATGAACGGCAGCGTCGCCCGCGCCAACTCGGGCTTGCCCAGCGCTGCGACAGCCACCGGCACGGCAACCGCCGTGAGCGCCCCGACGAGGACACACAGCACAGCTGCCCAGCCACCACCGGACAGGCCCAACCGGTCCAGCCCCACGAACACGAGCGTGGCCCCAGGCGGATGTCCGGCGACGTGGGTGATCAGCGAGTCGGGCTGGAAGTCCAGGATCCGCGAGCTGAACGTCCGCAGGAACACGCCGACGTCGGTGATCGCGGGCACGGCGCTCAGGTACTCGTCCTGACTGGTCAGCTGCCCGGCGACGCCACGCTGCCAGCCGTCGATCAACGCGAGTGACAGGATCCAGCCGACGCTGGCCACGTACCCGACCACCAACGCGGTACGCCACCGCAGCCGGGACGCCAGGCCGGGCCCCCACGCGACGACAGCGATCGCGACCATGATCGACAAGGGCGTGCCGATGCCGATGTGCGGCAGCCATTCACCGAGAACAGGCCATTCACCGAACGTGTCCGGCGCGCCGGGAAAGTGGTTGCTTCCGGACAACCGGATGCCGAAACCGAAACCGACGGCGATGGCGGCGACCAACAGGGCGAGTGCGACCACATCGCCGCGTATCTTCACAGCGCGGGACACGAGCCGAACCGTAGTACCGCGACGACTCGGCCGCAGTCCCGGACGCGCCGCCGTCACAACTCCGTAAGGAGTTCCGCAGACGTCATAATTCGGTAAGCGCCACAACGGGTTCACGGATATCCATGATGGACTTGACTTGCATCCATGGACATGACCGATGTCGTGCTGCCCTGTCTGGACGAGGCCGCTGCGCTGCCGTCAGTGCTGGGCGCGATGCCCGACGGCTACCGGGCGATCGTGGTGGACAACGGGTCGCGAGACGGCTCGCCGGAGATAGCCGCGAGCCTCGGAGCCACGGTGATCCACGAGCCCCGCAAGGGTTATGGCGCTGCGGTCCACACAGGACTGGAGTACGCGAGCTCGGAGCTGGTGTGCTTCATGGACGCGGACGCCTCGCTCGACCCGGCGGACCTGCCGCGCCTGGTGGCCAGCGTCCGAGCCGGTGCCGACCTCGCTGTCGCCCGCCGGATGCCGGTGAGCGGGAACGTCTGGCCGTGGCACGCCCGAGCGGGCAACGCCGTGCTCTCAGCCGTGTTGCGGAGCCGGGGCCTGCCGGTCACGGACATCGCGCCGATGCGGGTCGCCGACCGCGTCAAGCTGCTCGCACTCGGCATCGAGGACCGGGCGTTCGGCTACCCGCTGGAGTTGTTGATACGAGCGGGAAAACACGATTGGCGGATCGTGGAGCACAAGGTCGCGTACCGGGAACGCGCGGCCGGGACGAAGTCCAAGGTTTCCGGTTCGGTCAAGGGCACACTGCGTGCCGTCCGTGACATGGCGGGAGTGCTGCGATGACATGCCTGCTCGTGATCGCCAAGGCCCCGGTCGCGGGCCTGGCCAAGACAAGGCTCTGCCCACCGGCCACACCAGGTGAAGCAGCGGACATCGCGGCCGCCGCGTTGCTGGACACCCTGGACGCCGTCCTCGCGGTGCCTGACGTGACACCGGTTGTCGCGTTCACCGGCGATCTCGGACAGGCGGCCCGACGAGCCGAACTGACCGAGGCACTGGGCCGAACCACTGTGATTCCTCAGCGGGGTGGCACATTCGGCGAACGGCTGGCCAACGCGCACGCTGATGTCGCAGGTCTGGGGCCGGTGCTCCAGATCGGAATGGACACACCCCAGGTGACACCGGCGCTGTTGATCAGCGCGTTCGACCGGCTGACCGAACTGGAGGCCGTGCTCGGCCACGCCTCGGACGGCGGGTGGTGGGCGCTCGGCTTGCGTGATCCGCTGGCGGCGGACGTGTTGCGTTCCGTGCCGATGTCCCAGCCGGACACCGGAAGTCTGACCTGGCTCGCACTGAGTCATCTGCGGATCGGCCACCTGCCGGTGTTGTCCGATGTGGACACCATGGCGGACGCGGAGCGGGTCGCCGGGCAGACCAGCGGCCGGTTCGCGTCGGCGGTCGGTGCCCGATGAGTGACTTCGACCTGGCGTTGAGAGGCGCCGAGTGCTGGCTGGAACTGGCCAACGGCACCCGCGTCCAGCTGCCGGTTCAGCGTTGGCGCGCAACGGAACCCAGTGACGAGATGCTGCTCGCCCACTGCTCAGGGCCAACGCTGGACATCGGATGCGGTCCGGGTCGGCTGACCAGTGCGTTGGCCAACCGTGCGGTCCCTGTCCTCGGTGTCGACGTCTCCCCTGTCGCTGTCGCGCTCACCCTGGCCCGTGGTGCGGTCGCGTTGCGGCGGGACGTGTTCGACCCGTTGCCAGGGGAAAGGCGCTGGCACAGTGTGCTGCTGGCGGACGGGAACATCGGGATCGGCGGCGACCCGGTCCGGCTGCTGACCCGGATCCGTCGGCTGCTTTCCCCGACAGGCAGGGTGCTGGTGGAACTCGACCCGCCGGGAACAGGCCTGCGCAACCAGTCGGTTCGTGTCAACGGATCAGGCGCGTGGTTCCCGTGGGCGTGGCTGGACGCGGACGCCGTCGCGCACACAGCGCAACAGGCCGGTTTCGCGGTCCGGTGGGTCGCCGAGGGCGGCGACCGGTGGTTCACCGAACTGGTGCCGCGATGAGGTTCACCAGTGCCGCGCACCACGAGAAGGCCACCGCCCGGATCGGTTTGTGGCTGGGGATCGCGTTTCTCACGTGCTTCGTCACGGGGTTGATCAGTCACGCGATCCAGCACCCGCCGTCGTGGTTCTTCTGGCCGTCGCGGCCGGTCAACCTGTACCGGGTCACCCAGGGTGTGCACGTGGTCTCGGGCGTCGCGGCGGTTCCGCTGCTGCTGGCCAAGCTCTGGTCGGTCTACCCGAAGCTGTTCGAGCGCCCGCTGGTGAAGTCGTTGCCGCACGCACTGGAACGCGGCTCGATCCTGGTGCTGTCCGGGGCGGCGTTCTTCGAACTGGTCACCGGGATCTTCAACGTCGGGCAGAACTACCTGTGGAGTTTCTACTTCCCGGACGCGCACTACGCGGTCGCCTGGGTCGCTGTCGGGTCGATCCTGGTGCACATCGGGGTGAAACTCCCGGTCGTCCGCCGGGCTTTGCGACGCGATCCGCTGCCCGACCCGTCCCGCCGCGCCTTCCTCAGGACAACGTGGCTGGCCTCGGGCGCGGCGGTCATCGCGACCGCAGGCGTGACAGTTCCCTTGCTCAGGACCGTTTCGACGTTGGCGTGGCGCTCGGACAAAGGGCCACAGGGCGTTCCGGTGAACCGGACGGCCGCGGCCGCGGGCGTGGTCAAGGATCCGTCGTGGTCCCTGGACGTCGCGGGTCGGCGTTTCACACTGGAGCAGTTGAACGCCATGCCGCAGACCACGGCGGACCTGCCGATCGCCTGCGTCGAAGGGTGGAGCCAGTCCGCGTCGTGGACCGGAGTCACTGTGTCCGACCTGCTGACGGCCGCGGGCGCCCAGCCCGGAGCGCCGGTGCGCGTCCACTCGATGGAACGAGAAGGGCTGTACCGGACGAGCACACTGCCCGGCGAGCACACTCGTGATCCGTTGACGCTGCTGGCTTTGCGGTGCAACGGCGAGGTGCTGGACCTGGATCACGGGTATCCGTGCCGGATCATCGCGCCGAGTCGGCCGGGTGTGCTGCAGACCAAGTGGGTCAATCGGCTGGAGGTGCTGTGAGGACACGGTTTCTGCTCGGCGCGGTCGGGCTGGCGATGATGGCGTGGGGCGCTGTGCTGGCCTTCGAGGTTCCGCAGATCGTCGAGTTCGGCGCGTGGTTCCTGGCAGGCCCGATCCTGCACGACTTCGTGCTCGCACCCGTTGTCGGTCTTGCCGGGCTCGCGTTGAGGGGGCCGGTGAAGACCGGCACCGTGGTCTCCGGGATTCTCGTCCTGCTCGCGATTCCCTTGCTGTGGCAGGCACAAGTACCCACGAACCCCGGCTTGCACGATCGGAACTACTGGCTCGGACTCGCGATCAGCTTGGGCGTGGTGTGGTTGCTCGTGCTGGGGAGCGTGGTGTGGAAGCGGCTAAGGCAGCGACACCGTGCCGCACATGTACTCGGCGGACCGGAGTAGTTCGGGCGTCAGCCGAACCTGCGTGAGGTGCTCGGCGAGCGCGAACGTGGCTTCGGTGTGCAGCGTGTGGCCCCCGTCGAAGTCGAAGCCCACCTGTTGCATGACGTCGGCAAGGCCATCGGGATCCGACCCGTGGCGCTGGGTGGGGAACAGCGGCTCGAACGTCAGTTTCACGTCCTCGTCCTCGACCCAGCAGAAGTGGCAGTCGGCATTGACGTTCCTGAAGTACGCGACGAGACGCGTTCCGCGTGACAGCGGTGTGTAGAACTCAGGTGTGACCCCGATGTAGCCGTTCGACTCGACCATCAGCGCGTACTCACCCACTGTGGTCACCCCGACGAGCAAGGGGTCGCCATCGTGCTCATCCCAGGCGTCCGCCGCCGCTTGCTGGAGACTGTCGTTACCCGTCACCACGGTGATGTCCTCGGCCTTGAGGATGTGCAGCACCTCTTCGGCGGTCAGTCCGCGCACGAGAGTGATGCAGTACGCCTCGCGCAGTGCGGGAAACTGCTCGGCGAACCAGGTGTAGTCGTGAGCGGTCGAAGTCATGTGCAGCAGGATGACACAAGGCACCGACAGGCCCGGAAAACGCCTGAGCCGCACGTCGACGGATGAGGGGGTATCCGTCGCGTGCGGCTCGGCACCTGACCGGCTCAGGGGCAGTGAGCCGGTGGCCGATCTCCCAGGGAGATCGGTGGTTCCGACCCACCCGACAGGGCCGGAGCTTTCTTCCCCGGTGGGGTCACAACCGGAAGCTCCCCTGCAGAACCTCCGGTTGTGACCACCGGTGTCTCCTCGCGAGGCGACTGCTTGCCCTGCAACAAGCGGGCCTCAGCAGAGGAGAGCTGGTCTCGGCCGTTGCTACGGCCGAGCGTCTTTGGTTGCGACCGGTGGTTCGTTGGGGCATTCGGCGGATCCAGGTTTCCGCTGGGCGTGCGGCCGGAAGGGGCTTGTATCGGGTTGTACCAGTGCCTTTCGGCCGTGCGGCCAGCGGGAAGCTGGGCCGTCGAGACCCCTGACGAACCACCGGTCGCAACCATTAGTTCGTCGGAACCGGTGCGCCGCCGAGAGTCGCGGTCACCGTCCTTGTCCCGTTGCCAATAGTCAGTGTCACCTTGTCGCCCGGTGCCTTCGAGCGGACCGCGGCCACCAGGGCGTCCGAGGTGTCGATCCGGCGGTCGTCGAGTTTGGTCACCACGTCGCCCGCGGCGATTCCGGCCGCCTGCGCCGCGCCACCCGGCGACACCTCGCTCACCTTCGCGCCGCCGTTCTGGTCGGTCTGCACCTTCACGCCGAGCACGGTCTGGGTCGCCTTGCCGGTCTTGACGATCTCGTCAGCCGTCCTGCGGGCCTGGTCGATCGGGATGGCGAAGCCGATGCCGACCGAGCCGCCCTGCTGGCGCTGGCTGCTGCCGGGACTGTAGATCGCCGAGTTGATGCCGACGACCTGCCCTGCCATGTTCACCAGCGGCCCGCCGGAGTTGCCCGGGTTGATCGCCGCGTCGGTCTGGATGGCGTCCATCACCGTCGCCTCCGAGCCGTTGTCGCCGCCTGCCCTGGTCGGCCGGTGCAGCGAGCTGACGATTCCGGAGGTCACGGTGCCGGAGAGCTCGAACGGCGAGCCGATCGCGACCACGGCCTGACCGACCTTGAGGTTTTCGGAACTGCCCAGCACGACCGGTGCCTTGCCGGACACGCCCTTGGACTGCACGACTGCCAGGTCCGATGTCGGGTCACGGCCGATGACCGTGGCGTCCGCGATCTGGCCGTCCTGGTAGACGACCTTCAACGACCCGCCGTCGGCGGCTTGTTCGATCACGTGGTTGTTCGTGACGACCAGGCCGTCCTGGCGGATCACGAAGCCGGAGCCCTCGCCGTTCTGTGTGCGCAGCTGGACCACGCTGGGCAGCAGCTTGTTCGCGACGGCCTCGACCGTGCCGTCCGGCGCGTTGGCCGCTGCCTGTGACGCCGGTTTCGGCACGTCCAGCGAGGACGGCGCGGACGCGGTGTTGCGGTCGGCGACGAGGTAGCCGCCGAGGGCACCCGCGCCACCACCGACCAGCAGAGCGAGCACGGCGACCCCGGCTACGAGGCCGCCCGCCCGCCTTGGCGGCGACGCCGGAGGTGGTGGCGTCGGGTACGTCTGTGTCGTGGGGGGCGGAACGTACACGCCCGGCTGTCCCTGACCAGGCACCGCGGACCCGAACAGCACCTGCTCCTGCCCGGTCGGCCTGGCCGTCCACGGCTCGGCCGGTGCCTCCGGCTGCCAGTGGGGCTGCTCATGGGCAGGCATGTCCTGGGTCGCACCCACCGGCTGAGCCGGTTGCGCCGGAGCAGACTCAGGCTGTGCTGCCTCCTGCTTGGCGGGCTCCTGCGGACGCCAGTACGCGTCCTGCGGATCCTGCGGGCCGGGGGTGTTCTCGGTCATGGCTCTAGCTTGCCGTCATCTCCTGAGAACCGCCTGAGATGAACCTTGGACTTGTCCGCACATTCTCACGAAGCGTTCCTCAGCCGCTCGGCGACGGCCTCCGGGGTCACGTCGTTGATCCACACCGCCATCCCCGACTCGGAACCGGCGAGGTACTTCAGCTTGTCCCTGGTCCGCAGCACCGAGAACACCTCGAGGTGCAGCCACGCCAGGTCACGGCCTTCTCGCACGGGCGCCTGATGCCACGCCGCAATGTAGGGCAGCGGACGGTCGTACAGCGAGTCGAGGTGCTTGAGTACGCGGGCGTACAGGCTGGCGAAGTCGTCACGCTCGGCGCCGGTCAACGCGGGCAGGTCGGGGACCTGCCGGTGTGGCACGACGTGCACCTCGACCGGCCAACGCGCCGCGGCGGGCACGAACGCCGTCCAGTGCTCGGACGACTCGATCACCCTGGTCCCGGCTTCACGCTCGGCGGCGAGCACGTCCGCCATCACCGGACGGCCGTGCTTGTCCAGATAAGCGGACGCCACTTCGAGCATCCGCTCGGTGCGCGGGGTGATGAAGGGGTAGCCGTAGATCTGGCCGTGCGGGTGGCTCAGCGTCACCCCGATCTCCTCGCCGCGGTTCTCGAACGGGAAGACCTGCGCCACGTACGGCAGCGCGGACATCGCCTCGGTCCGGTCGGCCCACACGTCGACGACCGTCCGGATCCGCGGCACGGTCAGCTCGCCGAACGAGGTGTTGTGGTCGGAGGTGAAGCAGACGACCTCGCACCGGCCGTTGCCCGGCGCGCGCGGCACCAGCTCCATCCCCTCCACAGTGGACAGCTCCGAGCCGTTGCCCATGTGCGAGAACGAGGGAAAGCGGTTCTCGAAGACCACGACGTCGTAGCTGGACTCGGGGATCTCGGTCGGCCGCCCCGGCAGACTCGGGCACAGCGGGCACGTCTCGGCCGGTGGCTTGTACGTGCGTGTCTGCCGGTGCGCGGCCAGCGCGACCCACTCGTCGGTCAGCGGATCGCGGCGGATCTCCGAGCTGGGCTGGAACGGGGGCAGGTCTCTCGTGTCGGCCGCGGTGCGGGCGGGCGCGCTCGGTGTGTCGTCGAAATACACGATCTCCCGGCCGTCGGCCAGCCGGGCCGTGGTGCGCCTCACGCGGTTTCCCCTCCGGTGTCGGACATCCCGTCCTCGTCGACGTCGGCGATCATCAGCTCACCGACGCGCTCGGCCAGGAACTCCCTGCCTTCCTGGCTCAGTCCGTCGTCGGTGACCAGCACGTCGGCGTCCTCGAGGTCGGCGATGGTGGAGATCCCGACGGTCCCCCACTTCGTGTGGTCGGCGAGCACGACCAGCCGTCCACCGGCCTCCACCAGCGCGCGGTTGGTCTCGCTCTCGTTCAGGTTCGGCGTCGTCAGACCCGGTCCCGCCGCCATCCCGTGCACACCGAGGAACACCATGTCCAGATGCAACGACCTCAGCGTGTGCACCGCAACCGGACCGACAAGGGCGTCCGACGGCGTGCGCACGCCACCGGTCAGCACGACTGTCCTGTCCGAACGCCCGGTGCGTTGCAGGACGTCGGCGACGCGGATCGAGTTGGTGACCACGGTCAGGTCGGGCACGTCGTCGAGGTACCTGGCCAACGTCCAGGTGGTGGTGCCTGCCGACAGCCCGATCGCGGTGCCCGGCTTGGCCAGGGTCGCTGCCAGTGCGGAGATGGCTTCCTTCTGCGGCAGCTGTTGGACCGACTTGGCCTCGAAGCCCGGCTCGTCGGTGCTCCGGCCGACGACCGCGGTCGCGCCGCCGTACACCTTCTCCACCAGGCCTCGGCGCGACAGAACCTCGAGGTCACGGCGTACGGTCATGTCCGAGACGCCCAGCCGGTCGACCAGTTCGCTGACGCGGACCGCCCCTGTCTTCTTGACCTCTTCGAGGATCATCGCCTGCCGCTGCCGCGCGAGCACCGCACACCCCTTCCAGACCGTGCCGGTCGCCGTGAGCATAGGCGACAACACAACATACTCAAACATCCGACCCGACCGAAGTTGTTGGATGTTCGGGCGGGTCGAACCGAGCTCCAATCACCGGTACATCACCGATTCTACCTGGACAATGCTGATCCGACCGGGTTAACAGGTCCGTAACGGGACTTGACAGGACGTCGGACCAATACAAGATTGTGAGCACTCTTGTTTGAGTCCGTGGGTTTGGAGCGATATATGAACCGCATCGATGCGACGATCGGACGCAGGACGGCCATCAAGGGTCTGTTCGCCACCATGGGTCTCGCGGCCGTCCCCGGCCTGAGCGCCTGTGGTGACTCCGGGTCCTCCGGCGGTGGTGGCGGCACGGGCACCGTCAGCCTCGGCTCGAACTACTCCGACGCGGTGCCCAAGGGCGCGCTCGACGAGGTGATCAAGGCCTTCACCCAGGCCCAGGGCACCAAGGTGAACATCAACACCAAGGACCACGAGGCCTTCCAGCAGCAGATCAACTCGTACCTGCAGGCAGGCGCGGACGACGTCTGGTCGTGGTTCGCCGGATTCCGGTTGCGGTTCTTCGCGTCCAAGCAGCTCGTCGGCGACGTCTCCGAGCTGTGGAAGTCGCTGGAGAGCAACTACACACCCGCGCAGAAGGAAGCGTCGACCGGCGCCGACGGCAAGCAGTACTTCGTGCCGTTCTACTCCTACCCGTGGGCCGTGTTCTACCGGCCGAGCATCTTCCAGCAGAAGGGCTACGCGGTCCCGAAGACGTTCGACGAGATGATCGCGCTCGCCGGGAAGATGAAGGCCGACAGCATCGCCCCGATGGCCGCGGGCCAGAAGAACGGCTGGCCGCAGCTGGGCACGTTCGACCAGATCAACTTCCGGACCAACGGCTACCAGTTCCACGTCGACCTGATGGCGGGCAAGGAGGACTGGGCCGGGCCGAAGGTGAAGGCGACCTTCGACAACTGGAAGCGGCTGATGGAGTTCTACCAGCCCAACTCGCTCGGCCGGGACTGGCAGGAGGCCGCGCAGTCGGTGCTCAAGGGCGAGGCCGGGATGATGGTGGTCGGCAGCCAGCAGATCGGCCAGCAGTTCAGCACCGGCGGCAAGCTCGACGACCTGGACTTCTTCGCCTTCCCGGAGATCGACCCCGCGCACGGCCAGGACACCATCGAGGCCCCGATCGACGGCTTCTGCCAGGCGGTCAAGCCGCGTTCCAAGCCGGACGCGGACAAACTGCTGACCTACATCGCCACCGCCCAGGCGCAGCAGACGTACCTGAAGTCGGACCCGACGAGCATCGCGGCCAGCAACAAGGCGGATTCGGCCGCGTACAACAAGCTTCAGCAGAAGTGCGTGAAGTTCGTCAACGACGCCAAGCACATCACGCAGTTCCTCGACCGCGACACCGACCCGGGCTTCGCCAGTGAGGTCGCGATCAACAGCGTCAACGACTTCATCAAGAACCCGAACGACATCGACGGCCTGGTGAAGAAGATCGCAAGCCAGTCCAAGCAGTACTTCCAGAAGTAATGACTGCTCTCGAGAACCCGCCTCACGTCGACCCGACGCCGAGCCGCAAGGGACGGCCCAGGGTGAAACGACGCGGAGCCACGGCGCTGTCCGGGACCGACCGGATCGTGCTGCTGCTCATGGTCGGTGTGCCCACGCTGCTGCACCTCGCGCTGGTGTGGGTGCCGACGTTGTCCTCGGTGTTGTTGTCGTTCACCTCGTGGGACGGCATCGGCGACCTCGACCAGATCAAGTTCGTCGGCACGCGCAACTACATCGACATCTTTACCGCATACCCCCGGTTCTGGCCCGCGGTGCAGCACAACCTGATCTGGCTGGCGTTCCTGATCGTGCTGCCGACCAGTTTCGGGCTGCTGCTCGCGGTGCTGCTCGACCGGAAGCTGAAGTTCACCAGGGTCTACCAGTCGATCCTGTACCTGCCGGTGGTGCTGGCGCTGGCCATGGTCGGCTTCATCTGGCAGCTGATGTACGAGCCGAACCTCGGCCTGGTCAACAACGTGCTGGGGATCGCGCAGTCCGGCCCGGTCGACTGGCTCGGCGACTCGGACGTCAACATCTACGCGGTGCTGATCGCCGCGGGGTGGAAGCACACCGGGTACGTGATGCTGCTGTACCTGGCCGGGCTGAAGTCGTTCGACCCGTCGCTGAAGGAGGCCGCGGCACTGGACGGCGCGACCGGCTGGCAGACGTTCTGGCAGGTCACCTTCCCCGTGCTCAAGCCGATCAACGTGATCGTGCTGGTGATCACCGTGATCGAGGGCCTGCGGGCGTTCGACATCGTGTACGCGATCAACCGCGGCCGCAACGGGCTGGAACTGGTGTCCGTGCTGATCACCGACAACATCATCGGTGAGTCCAGCCGGATCGGCTGGGGCTCCGCGCTGGCGGTGATCCTGCTGGTGATCTCGCTCGGCTTCATCATCACCTATCTGGTGCAGGTCTTCCGTCGGGAGGAACGCTCGTGACCACGACGTTGGACCGGCCGCCGGTGCGGAAAACGGGCAGCGGCGGCGAACGGGAGAAGAAGGGCGCACGGCTGCGGGCCAGCCGGATCGCGCTGCACACGTTCCTGGTCGCGGTGTGCCTGATCTGGCTGGCGCCGTTGCTGTGGACGGTGTTCGCGTCGCTGCGCACGTACGAGGACACGGCCGCCAACGGCTACTTCTCGCTGCCGTCCGAGTTGACGTTGAGCAACTTCGGCAAGGCCTGGCAGACCGCGGACCTGCCGAACTACTTCTGGAACACGCTGGCCATCACCGTTCCGGCGCTGGTGATCACGCTGCTGTTCAGCTCGTTCGTCGCGTTCGGCGTGACCAGGTTCAACTTCAAGTTCAACCTGGCGCTGCTGATGCTGTTCACCGCGGGCAACCTGTTGCCGCAGCAGGTGATCATCACCCCGCTGTACCGGCTGTTCCGGCTGACCCCGGTGCCGGAGTGGCTGAACTACAAGGAAACGCTGCTGGACACCCAGCTCGGGCTGATCCTGATCCACATCGCGTTCCAGGTCGGGTTCTGCACGTTCGTGCTGAGCAACTACATGAAGACCATCCCGAACGAGCTGACCGAGGCGGCGCGGGTGGACGGCGCCGGGGTGTTCCGCCAGTACTGGCAGGTGATCCTGCCGCTGTGCCGTCCCGCGCTCGGCGCGTTGGCCACGCTCGAGTTCACCTGGATCTACAACGACTTCTTCTGGGCGATCGTGTTGATCCAGACCGGGGACAAGATGCCGATCACGTCCGCGCTGTCCAACCTCAGAGGCCAGTTCTTCACCGACTACAACCTGCTCGCCGCCGGTTCGCTGCTGGTCGCACTGCCCTGTCTCGTGGTGTTCTTCGCGCTGCAGCGGCAGTTCGTCGGCGGACTCACCCTGGGATCGACGAAAGGCTGATATCTGTGCGACCGGTGGCCGAGATCCCCATCGACCCCACTCGTGCCGTCATCCACGAACAGGGCTGGCAGTCCTGGTCACCGTCCACGTCGTACCGTCCCGGCGAGCCCGCACACCGGCCGTCGAACGATGTCCGGCGGATCGGGGCGTGGCGCGCGGAGTCCCTGCCAGCGCCGGAGGTCTATCGCGGCGAGGGCCTGATCGCGGTCGACCCCGGCGACGGCCCGGTGCACGTGATCGCCTCGGCCGACCCGGTGAACTCCGTCCCGGCCATCGACGTGTCCATCATGGACTCCACGGCCGTGCTGACCGCGGCCGACGAGGTGACCGTCCAGACCCATGCGGGGTCCGTGCAGGAGGCGTTGGCTCGCTGGGCCGACTCCGTGGTGTCCTCGCTGGCGCTGCCGGATCCCCGGCCCGCGCCGACGATCTGGTGTTCCTGGTACCAGTACTTCACCAAGGTCACCGAGGCCAACGTGACCTCGAACCTCGCGCTGATGGACCGGATCCCGGTCGACGTGGTCCAGGTCGACGACGGCTACCAGGCCGAGATCGGCGACTGGCTGGTGCCGTCCGGCGACTTCGCCGACGTGCCCGGCCTGTTCGCGCGGATCACCGACTCGGGACGACGGGCCGGTATCTGGACGGCACCGTTCCTCGTCGGCGCGCGCTCACGGGTCGCGTCCGAGCACCCGGACTGGTTGGTACGCAACTACGACGACTCCCCGGTGAGCGCGGGCCACAACTGGGACCAGAAGCTCTACGCGCTCGACAGCACGCATCCGGGCGCGGCGGAGTACCTGACGGACGTGTACCGAACGTTCCGGGACTGGGGCATCGACTTCCACAAGATCGACTTCATCTACGCGGGAGCCCTGTTCGGCAGGCGCTACGCCGATGTGTCGCCGATCCAGGCCTATCGGGACGCGTTGCGGCTGATCAGGGACGCGATCGGCGAGGAGGCGTACCTGTTGGGGTGCGGCGCGCCGCAACTGCCGTCGATCGGCCTGGTGGACGCGATGCGCGTCAGCCCGGACATCGCGCCGACGTACCTGCCGCCTGCCAACGACATCTCCATGCCGGGCCAGTGGGGCGCGGTGCTCAACGGCGAGTCACGGGCGTTCCAGCACGGGCGGTTCTGGGTCAACGACCCGGACTGTGTCGTCGCCAGGCCGGGCATCGAGCGGCGCGAGGCATGGGCGGAGCACGTGTCCCTGTTCGGCGGGCTGCGCGGTTCGTCGGACGCCATCGACCAGCTCGACGACTGGGGCCTGGAAACCACGCGGCGACTGCTCAGTGAGCCTGTACCACGCTACTTCGTGGCCTGATTGTCCACAGGAGACATGGCGGCGGCGATGGCGGAGAGGTTGGCGCGGGCCACTCCGGCCGACGGCACCTGGCTCGACATGAGCACGACGACGTAGGTGCCCACGACACCGGCGCTGTGCAGATAGAGCCTGTTGCCGTAGTACATCCAGCCCTGTTTGGCGAACGCGTTCAGCGGGCCGCCCAACAGACCGAAGTACTGGTTGAACCCGTCCGCCGCCGTGGCGGGGGCCGCGCTCAGCGCGGTGACGACGGCATCCCGGTCACCGGGATCCATTTCGGTCATGATGTGGTGGTACAGCCGGGCGTAGCCCGCGGGCGAGACCTTGACCTCGCCCCACTGGCTGGGGTCGTCGGACGTCTCGGTCGCGACCATGCCAAGGGACGTGGCCACTCGGGTGATCGCTTCCGGGCCGTCGAACCTGACCCATAAGGAGTTCATCGCGTCGTCGTCGCTCGGGCCGAGTGCGCGGTCGATCAACGTGTGCACGGTCGGTGTCAGCTCGACGTCCCGGTCGAGCATGTCCACGACGAGCATGAGTTTGCTCAGTGAGGCCGAATAGAACTCTTCGGTGCCCGCGACAGCCAGTTGCCCGGTCCGCAAGTCCAGCACCGAAATACCGTAGGTGCCCCCCTTGGGTACGGCCGCGCTCGCCGCGTCGACCATCGCGGCAGCGACGTTCGTCGCCTGCGGTGCCTGTGCGAGCGGTTCCGCCGACGGTTCACCTGGCTCGGGTGACGGCTCGATCGTGACCGGTGGCGCCGACGCCACGGCGGTTGCGGGGTCGGCCGGGGCAACCGACGTCGCCGGGGTTGGCGCCACCAGGACGATCACACCCACCAGGTAACCGCTGAGGATGGCTCTTCGACCCAAGGGGGACACAGGAGCAAAGCTATGGATCCAGGCTGGGATTTGGGTGAGAGCAACCTGTCGATTTCGTTTCGCCTAGGCCGTGTCCGGGCTCAGTCGGTCGGTCCATACGGCGTGTTCGTCCGGATCCAGCACGCTACCGATGAACAGGTCCCGCAATGCGGTGAACAAGTCCTCGGTGTCGCTTTCCCGCTCCTCGACCAAATGGAGCAGACCGAAGCCGAGTCCCAATGCGACGAACGCCCGCGCCGCGCCTACTCCCCTCGGCGCCCCGGCCGCGTTGAGCCCGGCGACCGCCCAGTCCTGGTAGCTCGTCATCGCGTTGCGGGCGGCCTCGGCCAGTTCCGGTGTGCGGGCGGCGTTCAGCAGGACCTCGTAGAACGCCAGCCGTTTCGACTTGTCCAGACCCATGACCTGTTCGGCGTACCACTCGGCGACCGTCGCGGGGGAAACGTCGTCACGATGCGGCAGGCCGATCTCCTCGGCGCGCTGTCTGACGAACGCGGTCAGTGCCTCGGCGATCAGCTCGTCGATCGAGGAGAAGTAGTAGCTCGCGGTCGCCAACGGCACCTCGGCGCGTTCGGTCACCGCTCTGTGCGTCGTTCCCGCCACTCCCCTTTCGCCGACCACTTCGACGGCGGCGGCCAGCAGTGCGTCCCGGCGGGGCTGTTTGCGTCGGTTGCGAGCCATACCTGGAACGGTACCGAACAAATTTCTTGGACATTGTTCTTGGAAGATCTTCCAAATCAGGTGTAGCGTCCGGCGCGTAACCGGGTTCCCACGCTCAGTGAGGAGTGCAGATGAATCGGGTAGTCCGGCGGATCCTCGCCCTGTCCGCCGCCGGTCTGATGTTCACAGCGGTCCCTGCCACTGCGGCGCCGTCCGGCGGTTTCAACGACTGGTCCTGCCGCCCGGCCGCGGCCCACCCCCGGCCGGTCGTGACCGCGCACGGCCTGTTCGGCAACGGGCCGGGCAACTTCCTCGCCATCGGCCCCGCGCTCGCGGCCAAGGGCTACTGCG
The DNA here is from genome assembly GCF_000826545.1 of Kibdelosporangium sp. MJ126-NF4. The sequence goes on from NZ_CDME01000011.1 coordinate 694,417, forward strand.
TGTTCACGCCGACCTACGGCCAGTCCGTGCTCCCCGGAATCGGTGGCACGGACTACGTCCAGAACTCCGCGAAGGAATTCGGCGGCTACGTCGACAAGGTGCTCGCCGAGACCGGTGCGGCCAAAGTGGACGTGGTCGGGCACTCCGAAGGCGGCATCATGCCGCGCTACTACCTGAAGAACTACGGCGGCGCGGCGAAGGTGAACCACTTCGTCGCACTGGCACCGCCCAACCACGGTACGACGATGAGCGGCATCGCCGAGTTGGCCAAACTGTTCCCCGGCGCGGCCGAACTGCTCGTCGGCGGACTGTGCAAGGCGTGCCTGCAGCTGATCAGGGACTCGGACTTCGTCCGCGAACTCAACGCGGGCGGCGAGACACAGCCAGGCGTGCGGTACACGGTCATCGTGAGCACAACGGACTTCCTGGTCACGCCGATCTCCACGTCTTTCCTGACCGGACCGGACGTGCGCAACATCGTCATCCAGGACGAACATCCCGGCGTCTTCGTCGGACACATCGGGCTGGCCTACGACTCGATCAGCATCGGGTACGTCACCGCCGCACTGGCATAGCCCTCCGTCACCGGTGGCGCGGTTCGTCCGCGTCACCGGTCAGCATCAGCTCCGCGTACCGCGCGTACACGACGGCACAGCGACGCATGGCGGCCTCGTCGATGTATTCGTCCGGACCGTGGGAGACATCCAAGGTCCCCGCGCCGTAGCCGAACGCGGGAATGCCGAGCTGGTCGTACCACCGGGTCTCCAGGATTCCCTCGCACAGCTCGAAAGCCGCCGTCTCCCCCACCGCCCGCGCCAACGCGACCGCCGCGGGATGCGCAGGGTCGGTGTAGGCGGCGGGTTGCCGTTGGGTCACCTCGATCGACACGTCCGCGCCGATCTCGTCAGCCGCCTGGTCGATGATCCCGCTCAGCCGCTTCAGTTCCCGGTCGAGATCCACCTGCGGGTGATAGCGGCCGTCGACGGTGAAGAACGCGTCGCCGGGAACCACGTTGAAGTTCGAGCCGCCGCCGAACAGCCCACCAGGCACGACCATGGAGCGCTGCGCGGCCATCTCGCGCGCGTAGGCCTCGACGGGCCGCGCGATGTGCAGCATGTGGTGGAACGCGTTCACACCACGGTCCGCTTGTCCCACATGCGCTTCCTTCCCGCGCACCGAGACACGCAGCGACAGCGCGCCACGGGCCGCGTTCCAGATCCGCCCGCCGCTGGGCTCAGCGGTCACCATGGCCACCGCGCTCGGATCGAGCATGCCGGTCCCCCTGAGGTGACCCGCGCCGGTCACGCTGCCGGTCTCCTCGTCGCACACCAGGTGCAGCACAATCCGCCCGTCTGCCACCAGATTGAGCTCCTTCGCGGCGGCGGCGCCGTACAGCATGCTGACGATGCCACCTTTCATGTCCGCGCTGCCCCGGCCGATGATCCGGCCGTCCCTGCGCCGAGCGGTGAACTGGTCACGGCTCTGCGCGGGGACGACGTCGAAATGCCCGTGGAAGTACAGGGTTTTCGCCCCGCCCCCGACAACGCCACGGACGACACACGGCTCGTCGAGATCCCGCGCCGGGCCCACCGCGATGACCTCCGCCGAGATGCCGAGCCCGGTCATCGCCTCGCGCACCACCTCGGCGCACCGGCCAAGCGCACGGCCCGGTGGGTTCTCCGAATCGACGGCGATCAGCCGGACCAGAAGCTCCGCCATCTCGTCGGCCCGCTGCTCCACCCACGCGTTCACGTCAGTCATGGCGGCAATGTTAGGACGGTCGAGACGGCACCCGATGTCCAATTATTGTGCTAATTTCCGCTCGTGGGCAACAAATACACACCTGATGCCATCGATCGCGAAATATTGTTTCACCTCCAACGAGACGGTCGGTTGAGCAACGTCGAACTGGCCGACCGGGTCGGCCTCACCCCGCCGCCCTGCCTGCGCCGGGTCAAGCGACTGGAGGAGCAGGGCGTGATCACCGGCTACCGGGCACAGGTCAACCCGGCGGTGACCGGACGGCCGCTGGAGGTGATCGTGTCCGTCGAGGTGAGCATCAGCGACAAGAAGACACTGGCCGACCTGGAAACCACCATCGCGGGCTACGAGGAGGTGATCGAGTTCCGGCGGCTGTTCGGCACGCCCGACTACCACATGCGCGTGATGGTCGCCGACCACGAGGCCTACGAACACTTCCAGACCGAGAAGATCATCGGCATCCCAGGCGTGGCACGGGTGATCTCCCACCTCACCATGAAGAAGATCAAGGTCAACGACTAGGCCGTCACCTGCTCACCGCCTTGCGGTACCGGTTGATCGCGAACGGCACGAAGACCAGCAGGATGATCGCTGTCCAGCCCAGCGTGGCCAGTACCGGGTTCTGCAGGGGCCACACGTCCGGCGCGGGTAACGCGGGGTGTGTGTTGCCGAACAGGTTCCGAGAGGCCTGGGTGATCGCGGACACCGGGTTCCACTCGGCGATCGCCTTCAGCGGGCCGGGCAGGTTGTTCGACGGCACGAACGTGTTGGCGATGAACGTCAACGGGAAGATGACCATGAAGCTGGCGTTGTTGAACACCTCGGGACTGCGGATCCACAGCCCGATCACCGCCATCATCCACGACAGCGCGTACGCGAACAGCAGCAGCAACGCGAAGCCCGCCAACGCCTCCGCCAACGACGTGTGCACGCGCCAGCCGACGAGCAGGCCGGTCAGCGACATCACCACCAGGCTGATCAGGTTGATCGCGACGTCGCTCGTGGTGCGGCCGATCAGCACGGCCGAGCGGGCCATCGGCAGGGAACGGAACCGGTCGACGATGCCTTTCTGGATGTCCTCGGCCAGGCCCAGTCCGGTCCAGGTCGCGCCGAACACCGCCGTCTGCACGAAGATCCCGGCCATCAGGAACTCGCGGTAGGACACGCCGGGGATCGAGATGGCGCTGCCGAAGACATACGCGAACAGCAGCACGAACATGATCGGTGACACGGTCGTGAACACCAGCAGGTCCGGCACCCGCTTGATCTTGATCAGGTTGCGGCGGGCGATGGTCATGCCGTCGCCGAACGCCAGCGCGATCGCACTCATTCGCCTTCTCCTTCCGCCTCGGCCTGGTGCCCGGTCAGGGCAAGGAACACATCGTCCAAGGTGGGCCGTCGCAGCCCGACGTCCTGTACTTTCACCGATTTCTCGGCCAGCCTGCCGAGACCGTCGATCAGCACGGCTGAGCCGCCCGTCACCGGGACCGTCAACCGGCGGGTGCCCGTGTCGCTCTGGATCTCGCCGACCGCGATCGGCAGCAGCGCGGTGTGCGCGGTCTCCAGGTCCGCCGCGTCGGCCAGCGTCAACTCCAGCCGCTCGCCGCCGACCTGACCTTTCAGCTCGTCCGACGTGCCCAGTGCGATCACCTTGCCGTGGTCGATCACCGCGATCCGGTCGGCGAGCCGTTCGGCCTCCTCCATGTACTGCGTGGTGAGCAGCAGCGTCACGCCACCGCGGACCAGGTCCTCGACCACGTCCCAGAGGCCGAACCGGGCACGGGGGTCCAGCCCGGTCGTCGGTTCGTCGAGGAACAGCACCTTGCCGCCGCCGACCAGCGCGCCTGCGAGGTCCAGCCGCCGTCGCATCCCGCCGGAGTAGCCGCGCACCGGCCGGTCACCGGCTTCCACGAGGTCGAAGGCCGCCAGCAGTTCCCGCGCCCGCTCCCGGCTGCGCCGGGCACCGAGGTGGTAGAGGCGGCCGACCATGTCCAGGTTCTCGAACCCGGTCAGGTACTCGTCGACAGCCGCGTACTGCCCGGAGACGCCGATCTGGCCGCGCAACGCGCGGGCGTCCGCCACCACGTCGAGCCCGGCGACAGTCGCTGTGCCGCCGTCCGGGGGTAAGAGTGTTGTGAAGACCCGTACAGCCGTTGTCTTCCCGGCCCCGTTGGGGCCGAGCAGGGCCATGACGGTGCCTTCGGGGACCTCCAGATCCAGTCCGTCCAGCGCGACGATCGAGCCGTAGCGCTTGACCAGGCCGTCCGCGAGGATCGCGTGTGCCATGTCCGCTCCATGAGCCGTCCAGTGTGACGCGGATCATCCTGCACCCGACCACCGACAAAACTGGGAACGGGTCCGGACCAGGGCGTTGCTCCATGCGCAACGACCTGCGGGTTTCCGGTCATTGCCCTATCAGTTCCACGAATAGCTTTTCGCGATGACTGCAGGTGGGTGAATCTCCTCGACAGCGCCCACGATCATCTTGGACAGTCCGTTGTGCGTGGTTCCCCTGCAACCGAGCCACTCACCGCGTGCATTTCCGTTTCCCACCACAGCGAACGGTATGCCCGAAAGGAAAACTCCATGCACGACGACGATGAGCCGGTAGGCCGTGTACTCGGCCGACGGCAGGCGCTGATCCTGCTCGGCGCCGCCGGCGCGACGCTCACAGCCGCGGGGACGTCCGTGGCCGGTGCCACCACCACAACGTCCCCTGGCGGTCCCGAGGTCTGCGCACTGGACTGTGTCGCCAAGCCGGAGCAGATGGAAGGTCCCTACTTCGTAGACGAAAGGCTCAACCGCTCCGACATCCGCACCGAGCCCGGCAGCAGCCAGCCGGTGGCTGGCACTGCGCTGACGCTCAACTTCACCGTCCAGCAGATCCGCGCGCAGCAGTGCACGCCCCTGCCGTCCGCCATGGTGGACATCTGGCAGTGCGACGCGTTCGGGCTGTACTCGGACATCCCGTCGCAGGGCAGTTCCGGACGGCGGTTCCTGCGCGGATACCAGAACACCAACCAGGAAGGGAAAGCCCAGTTCATCACCATTCTGCCCGGGTGGTACACGGGCAGGACGCTGCACATTCACATCAAGATCCGGACAACCGGCACCAACGGCCGTCCGTACGAGTTCACGTCCCAGCTGTACTTCACGACCGAGTTCGGCGCGGCCTACCTGCGGACCGAGCCGTACCGGCGCAAGGGACCGGCGGACACCCCCAACAACAGGGACTTCATCTACCTCAGGGGCGGCGCCCAGATGACGCTGCGCCCGGTAGCCGCCGGAACCGGCTACTCGGCGGACTTCGCGATCGGTCTCGACCTGGCCAACACCCAGGTCGGTCAGCCCGACTGATCAGGACGTTCGCTCAGTGTGATCGGCGCCGCAGCGGTTCTCCGCTGCGGCGCCGTTTCGGTCAGCCGCCGTTTCGGTCAGCCGCTGTGCTGAGCGGTGACGGCCTTGTGCGCCACCTTGCGGGCGTGCTTGGCGACCTTCTTGTCCGGGTACTGCGCGCCGAGCAAGTGCAGCGTCGCCACGACATCCGGGTGCGGCAACCGCCACATGACGTCGAGCAGTTCCTGCTCACGGCCCGGCGGCAGCAACGGCACCAGGGCCTCCGACACCTCGGGCACGCCCTGTTCGGCCGCCTCGACGAACAACGACAGCGTGTCCAGCGTGATCCATCCGAGCTCGGACAGCTCCAAGTCCTCCTCGCCCAACGCGTACCGCGCGTACGGCCGCAGGACGTCGTTGTCGAGCGCCTCCTGCCAGACCGGCGCGACCTCGTCACCGAGACCGGTCACGAAGCTCGTCGCCCAGACCCGGACCTTGCCTGATCCGGCGGCCGCGACCGCGAGCAGCTCACGCGCCGCGGGCACGATCTCCCGGACAGCCAGCCACGCGGACGCCTCCGAATGCCCCTCCGCGCTGGCGAGCACCACCGCGAGCGAGGCCAGGTGCTCGGCGGTCATCTCCTCGACCGGGGGCAGCAACGGCACCTCGACGCCGTTCTCGATCATCTGCTCCCGCACGGAGTTCATCCCCAACGGCGTGTACCGGACGTTCTCGCCGACCGGCTCGACGGCGCCGAGTTCGGTGAGGACACGGATCAGCAGGTCCGCCGGGTCGCCGTGCGCGTCGGTGTAGCCGTGCCACTCCGGCTCGGTGAGCTCGTGGATCACCTCGCTGACCTCTTCGCGCGGCACGCCGATGTCACGCGCCATGAACAGCATGATCAACAGATTCGGTGCCACGTCAGCGAAGTCGATCTCGTAGCCGTGCACGTCCGCGGCGCGGTCGAGCACGAACCCGAGCATCGAGACGAACCCGGCCTGCCAGATCTCGTCGACCTCGTCGCCGTCCGGCCACTGGTCGAACCGCGCGCCACGGCCGACCCGCAGCGACTCGGTCCTGGCGAAGCCGGTGAACTCCGCGAGGTCCTGCAGCACGGCGAGGTCGATCCGGTCGTCGACGCCCAGCGCTTTCGCCGCGTCCGCGGCGGCCTCGTCGGTGAGCAGTTCGGCGTCCGCGTCGACCGGCTTGCCGTCCCCGGCCCACGCGGCGAACTCGTGCGCCTTGGCCAGCAACGGACTCCGCCGCGCGGCGGCCAGCAGCTCCTGCTCGGACGGCAGCCGGACGCCAGGCATCCGGTCACTCGGCAGCCCGAGCTCGTCAAGCAGGGTGACCAGGCCGTTGCCGTCCGGCATGTCCTCCATGACCGCGTCGAGGAAGTCCGGCACGGCGCCTTCCAGTTCGTCGCGCAGCTCACCGGACGTGTCGGTGGTCTCCTCGATGAAGTCGACGAGATCACGCGCCGCCTCGACGACGTGCACGGCGTCGTCCTCGGTGGGGATGAGCACCCGGCTGGGATAGATCTCCAGCAGCAGCTCGTCGATGTCGCCCAGTTCGAAGGCGCCGGGCGACTCGTGCCCGAGGTGGTCACGGGCCAGTTCGAGGATCAGCCGCAGTTCGTCGCGGTCGACCGGCCGTCCCGCCGCCCACTGCTGTATCTCGTCCAGCTTGCTTTCGATCGCGTCAACCGCCATGCCGGGCAACATTAGTCGCCACGACCGACAACCACTGGTCGCCTCAGCCCGGTATGCCCGGCAGCCGCAGGCTGAACAGCGCACCGCCCTCCGGCGACCGTCCCGCGAGCACCTCACCGCCGTGCCGCAACGCCGCCTGCTGCACGATCGCGAGGCCCAGCCCGGAGCCGGGCAGCGTCCGTGCCTCCTGCGAACGGTAGAACCGGTCGAACACGCGCGGCAGGTCCACGTCGTCGATACCCGGGCCCTGGTCGGCCACTTCGAGCACGGCGAAACCGTCGCCTGCCGAGCCGAGCCGGACCCGGACGGTGCCTCCCGGCGGACTGAACTTCACCGCGTTGTCCAACAGGTTCAGTACCGCGCGCTCCAGCGCGCCCTCGTCGCCGATCAGCCGCCACGGCTGCAGCGACACGTCGAACTCGATGTCACCGGCCCGGCGGCGAGCCCGGTCGAGCGCCTGCTCGACGACCTCGACCAGCTCGACCGGCTCCCACAACGCCTGTGCACCGTCCTCACGGGCCAGTTCGACGAGGTCGCCGATCAACGTGGTCAGCTCGTCCAGCTGGCCGCGCAGGTCGTCCTGGATCTCCACTTTGTCCTCATCGGACAGTGTCGGCGCGCCGGGCGCCTCGGAGGCCATCAGCAGTTCCAGGTTGGTGCGCAACGAGGTCAGCGGCGTCCGCAGCTCGTGTCCCGCGTCGGCGACGAGATTGCGCTGCCGGTCGCGGGCGACGGACACCGCGCCGAGCATCGTGTTGAAGCTGTGCGACAGCCTGGCGAGCTCGTCGTCACCGCTGACCTGGATCGGCCGCAGGTCACCGGTCCTGGCCACGCGTTCGGTCGCCCGCATGAGCCGTTGCACCGGCCGCAGACCGGTACGCGCGACCGCCGTTCCGGCCAGTGCGGCGACCACCACACCGGCGCCGCTGATCAGCACCAGCACCAGGGCCAGGTCGTTGAGCAGTTGTTTGGTCGGTGCGAGGCGCTGCGCCACGACCAGCGCACCGGGCTCCCCGGCGACGAAGATGTGGATCGAGTAGATCCGGTAGTCCGTCCTCGGATCGGTGCGGAACCACTCCGGCCTTGTGCCCACGGCGACCAGGCGCTCGTCGTCGCCCGACGGCGGACGCGCCATTCCCGGCTGGTTGATCACCGGGGTGCCGTCCTCGTCGATGATCGTGAACTTCACGTCGCTCAGCGCCAGCGCCAGCGCGTCCAATGTGGTCTGGTTGTTGTTCTGGACGTCGAAGCTGTTGCGGCCACTCAGCGCGTTCTTCGCGCGGTCCTTCAGGTTCTGGTCGACCTGCTGGTAGAGGTTCTGCTGGACAGTCAGGTACGCGCCGAGCGAGACGAGCGCCACCGCACCGGCCACGCAGATCGCGGCCAGCAGTGTTACTCGACTTCTCAGCGATACGCGTTGCCTGTGACTGTCCCCTTGGGAGGAGAAGATCACGGCGGGGTCTCCCGCAGCACGTACCCGACGCCCCGCACGGTGTGGATCAGCCGCGGCTCCCCGGCGGCCTCGGTCTTGCGCCGCAGGTAGCCGATGTAGACCTCCAGCGCGTTGCCCGACGTCGGGAAGTCGTAGCCCCAGACCTCCTCGAGGATGCGGCTGCGGGTCAGCACCTGCTTCGGGTGCGTCAGCAGCAGCTCGAGCAGGGAGAACTCGGTTCGGGTCAGGCTCATCGACCGGTCGCCGCGGCGGACCTCCCGTGTCCCGGGGTCCAGCTCCAGGTCGGCGAACTTCAGCGACGGCTCCTGCTTCTCGGCCGCGACCGCGTCCGCCGCGGTGCGCCGCAGCAGGGCACGCAGCCGGGCGAGCAACTCCTCCAACGCGAAGGGCTTCGGCAGGTAGTCGTCGGCACCCGCGTCCAGACCGGCCACCCGGTCGGAGACCAGGTCCCGCGCGGTCAGCACGAGGATCGGCAGATCGTCACCGGAGCTGCGGAGCTGACGGCACACCTCGAGGCCATCGAGCCTCGGCATCATCACGTCCAGCACCAGCGCGTCCGGTCGTCCGCCGCCTTTGATGCTGTCGAGGGCCTGCTGGCCGTCGCTCGCCGTGTCAACCTGGTATCCGTTGAACTGCAGCGACCGCCGCAAGGACTCGCGAACAGCCCTGTCGTCGTCCACTACGAGTATGCGCATGCGGCCAGTGTGTCTGGTCGGACTGAGATATGCCTGAGAAAAGCACTGATCAGGTGCTCATACCCGGCGCGACCGGCGCGTTCCACCTGCGCCAGAGCGCGATCAGGCGAATGGTCACGATTAGGGCAGCGCCCACGACGGCCGTCGGCGCGGCCGGGAGCCCGAGCCGCGCGCCGAGCACGACCACCGCCCCGCCCGCCAGCGCGGCGAGCGCGTAGATCTCCTTGCGCAGCACCATCGGGATCTCGCGGAGCAGCACGTCACGCAGCGCACCGCCGCCGATGCCCGTGGTCATCCCGATCAGGCACGCGGTGTACGCCGGGACGTCGTGGGCCAGCGCGGTCGCCGTGCCGGTCACGGTGAACAGCCCCAGCCCGACGGCGTCGGCGAGCAGCACGCCCCGCCGCAGCTTGGCGAACTTCGGGTGCAGCCAGAACACCACAAGCGACGTGACGACCGGCACGAGCAGGTAGCGCCAGTCCCGCAGAGTCGTCGGCGGATGGATGCCCAGCAGCACGTCACGGATGATTCCGCCACCCAGCGCGGTGGTCATGCCGAGTACGACGACGCCGAAGGTGTCCAGCCGCGCCCTCACCCCGGCGAGTGCACCCGAAGTGGCGAACACCGCGATCCCCAGCAGGTCGAGAACTACCAAGAGCATGGCAAACGAGTCTAAATAGCTCCGACCGGGCGACTGACCTGGACAAACGGCCAGAACCGATGATGAAGTGTGACGGTGAACACACTACGCGTGATCATGGTCTCCCTGCTCGCCTCCCTGCTGCTGGCCCCGGTCGCGAACGCGGCCCCGGCATACCACCGTTACGTCGCGCTCGGCGACTCCTACACCTCCGCTCCGGGCGTCCTCTGGCCGCGGCTGGACCGGCTGGCCTGCTACACCTCGACGAACAACTATCCCGCGCTGCTGGCCGACGACCTCGGGCTGCGGTCGTACACCGACGGCAGCTGTGGCGGCGCGGACACCACGAACATGCTCGTCCCGCAGACGCCGCCGCTGCCGCTGGGCACGCATCCGGCCCAGTTCAGCTTCCTGCGCCCGGACACCGATCTGGTCACGATCGGCATAGGCGGCAACGATTTCGGTGTTTTCGGTGAGCTGACCGGCACGTGCCCGGGGCTGCGCGCGACGGACCCGACCGGATCACCGTGCCGCGAGAGGTTCACGGTGAACGGCGTGGACACCATGAAGCAGAAGGTGGCCATGACCGGGGAACGGGTCCGCGCGGTGCTCGCGGGCGTGCACGAACGCTCCCCTGCCGCCAAGGTTCTGCTGATCGGTTACCCGAGGATCGCGCCGCCGCGCGGCAACTGCCCGAGCGTGCTGCCGATCGCCGATGGGGACCTGCGTTGGCTCGACGATGTCGAGCAGGCGCTCAACCAGGGGCTGGAGGACGCGGCCGACGCCGACGGGCGCACGACCTTCGTCGACATGTACCCCGCGTCGCTCGGCCATGACGCGTGCGCCGGACGTGCCGCGTGGATCCAGGGCAAGGAGAACAACCTGTTCAAGGCGATCCAGTACCACCCGTTCAAGTCCGGAATGGTCGGTGTCGCCAACGAGATCGGCAAGGTGCTCGGTGTTCGCAGCGGCGCGCACACGCGGGCGGTGCCGCGTTCGGTGGACAAGGCCGTCGTCGGTGACGCGTCGACCGTGATCCGGCTCACCCAGGCGGGCTATGGCCGGTGACGGCACGATGAAGAGGTGCGGATCATCCTCTTACGGCATGCCGAGAGCCTCGGGAACATCGACGAACTCGCGTACTGCCGTATCCCCGACCACGCGTTGCCGCTGACCACGAAGGGCGAGGAGCAGGCTCGCGACGCCGGACCGGTCGTGCGCGAGTTGGTCGGCCCCGGTCCGGTGGCGGTTTATGTCAGCCCGTACGTGCGCACCCAGCGCACGCTGCAGTTGCTGGAACTCGGCGACGTGGTCACCAGGACGGTGGCCGAGCCGCGGCTGCGCGAGCAGGACTGGGGAAACCTGCAGGACCCGGTGGAGCAGGAGATCCAGAAGCTCAAGCGGCACGAGTTCGGGCACTTCTTCTACCGGCTGGCGCACGGCGAGTCCGGTGCCGATGTGGACGACCGGGTGGCCGCGTTCCTGACCGAGCTCAGGGACCGGATGCGGGAGGATCCCGAGCACCCGGAGACCGTCCTGCTGGTGACGCACGGGCTGACGATGCGGCTGTTGTGCAGGCGTGTGTTCTCGTGGAGCGTCGACCTGTTCGAGTCACTGTCCAATCCGCACCAGGTCGACCCGAGGATCCTCACCCTGACCGGGCGGACGTGGAGCCTGGACCGGCCGTTCCCGCAGTGGCGCCCGTCGCCGGACGGCACTACTCAATAGCCACAAGGGGATCCGGATAGCGCCGCCAGGCTTCCTCCCCCTCGGCGAGTTCCTCGTCGGTCAGCAGTGCGGCCCGCAGCGCGGCCGTGAGCTCGTCCGGGATCGCCTGGTGCGCGACGATCGTCAGCTCCTGTGCGCGATCGCCGAACCTCGGGTGCCACTCCAGTGACGCCTTCGCGGTCCGCTGCGGGCATTCGCCGCTCCAGTCGTCCACTGTGGCCAGCCAGGGCCCGCCATGGCCGATCCGCAGCGCGCCACCGGCCGACTCGAACCACAGCGCGATGTCCGGCTGGCTGGCGATCCAGAACCGGCCCCGAACGCGCACAACGCCCTCGAGCAGCTCGCCGATCGCGTCGTGCAGGCGGTGCGGGTGGAACGGCCGCCGCTCGGCGAACACGGTCAGCGAGACCCCGCAGTCGGACTCCAGCGGCGGCTGTCCATTCAGGAGCGGATCGAACCAGCGGTCCACTCGGCCGCGCCGGGCGCCCTTCGGAAGGTCACGTAGCGCGTACACGGCGTCCGCAAAGGAAACCCTGTTTGCGCGTGGCGCGATCCTGGTCAGCACAGCCGAGGTCCGGGCGGTGGTCCACGCGTCCGCACCGGCGCCGCACAGCACGAGCGCGTCGGCGAACTCGGCCTGGCCGACGGCGACCTGCGCGACCGTGCGGTCATCCCCTTCCGCTACACCGAATCCACGCTCCGCGAGTTCCTCGTCACCGGTGGCCTCGGTCAGCCAGGTATCCATGTCGACAACGGTGACCACTCCGGCCACTCGGACTGGGAGCGTTCGCACAGCCCAGCAGACGGGCTCCGGCTCGATGGTCGGATCGAGGTGCAGGACGATCCGGTGCACACCGTCCGATTCGGCCAGTTTCGCCAGCAACGGCAGCAAGTCCTCCCGCAGGGTGCAGGAGACGCAACCATGCGCGAGTTCCAGCCGGACAACGTGTTCACCGGCCGCCGACTTCTGCCTGCGCACAACGAAACCTCGGGCGATATCGCGTAGATCGTGGTGCACGACAACGCTCCCAGGCACGCAGTGCATCAGCCTCGTCGCCACCGCCGAGGCCTGCCTGCGCGGCAGACCGGCCACGACCACCAGCGCAATCCGTGACATCTCATTCCCTTCCACGACCACCATGCTATCCTAGTTGAAAACGAATTCCATTTTCAGGAGGTCTGATGTCCGCGATCTGCCAGGTCACCGGCCGCAAACCGGGCTTCGGCAACCAGGTCTCGCACTCGCACAGGCGCACGAAACGACGCTGGGACCCGAACGTGCAACGACGTCACTACTGGCTGCCGTCGGAAGGCCGCCGGATCGCGCTCACGGTCTCGGCCAAGGGCATCAAGACCATCGACCGCAGGGGGATCGAGTCGGTCGTCGCCGAACTGCGCCGCAGGGGAGTGCGCGTCTGATGGCCCGCAACGACATTCGGCCGATCGTGAAGCTCAGGTCCACCGCGGGCACCGGGTACACGTATGTGACCCGCAAGAACCGCCGCAACGATCCCGATCGGATAGTGCTGCGCAAGTACGACCCGATCGCGCGGCGGCACGTCGACTTCCGCGAGGAGCGGTGAGATTGCGACACGCGCGTAGGAACGAGCGGCGACGGGGCAGTCCCCTGCTCCGCACTGGCGTGTCCACAGTAGATTGGAAGGACGCCACGCTGTTGCGCGAGTTCATCTCGGACCGTGGCAGGATCAGGTCACGCCGGGTCACCGGCCTGACACCGCGCCTGCAGCAGGAAGTTGCCACGGCAATCAAGAACGCCAGGGAGATGGCGCTGTTGCCCTATCCGTCACCGAGCCGCCGTTAGTCCGAAAGAGTTATAGATCAAACGCGTTGTCCGGTCGTGCTGCCGGTGCGGTGGCATCCGCGGGTAATCTCGGCTCCGGGGTATGAGGGGCTTACACACAGGTTGCCGAGGCCGGGTTTGGACGACAACGAGCAGGACGAGGCTGGCGAAATCCTCCGGGAGGACCGGGAGATCTACGTCCTGCTGGGCACTGACCAGCTCACGGAGGCCGCCGCCAGGCTCGACAGGTCGCTCGAAGTCATGCCCGCCGACACGGACACCTGGTCACGGGCGGCGATCATGACCGGACGGGCGGTCATCGCGTGGCGCCTCGGCCGAATCCCGCTCGCCATCGAACTGGCCGCGGAGGGATGGGCGGACATCGACAGCGAGCCGCCGTCGGGAGCTCGTGCGGCGAACGCGATGGGCCAACTCGGCTACCTGCTCAACAGCATCGGGCACCTCCGCGCCGCCGAACCGATGCTCCGCGCGGCCCTGGACACCGCGCGAGCCAGCGGTGACGTCGTCGAACTGGGTGTGGCGTTGCAGCGACTCGGCGGAGGGCTCACCTTGTGGGCGATGAACCTGCCGCCCGCGGAGGCGATGCCCATGTTCGCCGAGGGGCGTGCGCTGCTCTCCGAAGGACTGGCGCTGGACAAGACCGCCGCACAGACCAGTCGTACGCTGCTCGGCGCGTACAGCTCCGCGCTGGTGGGCTGCGGGGAGTTCGAAGCGGGCGAGAAAGCCGCGTTTGAGACGATCGAGGCAGGACGGTCCGCGGGCGACCGGTGGTGCCTCGCCGCCGGCAACTGGGTGCTGGCCCTCGTACGCCGCCGCCAGGGCAATCTCGTCGAAGCGCGGACCTTTGCGAGCAATGCGCTGCGCAACATCGAAATGATCAACGACGTGCCGCTCGTACAACGGTTCTCCGCCGACCTCGCGGACATCTGCGCGCAGCTCAACGACTTCGCGGGCGAGGCGACGGCGCTGCGGCGCAACGTCAGGGCCCGCACCACGGCGATGTCCATCATGCAGGAAGGCCTTGGCCTGGCGTTGGAACAGCGCCGGTTCGCCATCCAGGCGCAACGGCTGGCGACCGTGGCACAGGAGGCGGCGGTGCGGGATCCGCTGACCGGGCTGACCAACCGCCTCGGTCTGGAACGCACCGCGCCCGGTCTGCTCACGAACGCGGCTGCGACCGGCGCGACCCCGTGGCTGATCGTGATCGACGTCGACTGGTTCAAGGAGATCAACGACGACGCCGGGCACGCCGTCGGCGACAGCGCGCTGCGCGAGATCGCCGAACTGCTGCGGGGTGAGTGCCGCACGGGTGACCTGGTGGCGCGCTGGGCGGGCGACGAGTTCATCATCCTGCTCGTCGGCGAGGAACAGCTCGGGCTGGCTGTGGCCGAACGGATCAGGGCGGCCGTCGACGGGCACGACTGGCGCTCACGGCTCGGCGCGGCACGGCGCCCCACCGTGAGCATCGGCGTGGCCAGTGGCCGCGGCAGCCTCGAACATCTCTTCGCCGCCGCGGACACGGCCTTGTACCTGGCCAAACGCAACGGCCGCAACCGCGTCGAATGGCCGGACCTCGATCAGGCGATGAGCCCGCCCCGGTAGGCGACGAGCGCGGCCTGGACGCGGTTGACCGCGCCGATCTTGCCGAGCACAGCGGAGACGTAGCCCTTGACGGTCGCCTCGGACAGGTGCAGCGCGCTGCCGATCTCGGCGTTGGACAGGCCCTGGCCGATCAGGCCGACGACCTCGCGCTCACGTTCCGAGAGCGATGCCAGCAACCGCCTGGCTGGTTCCGCGGCCCGCTCACCGTCCGCGACCTGGGACAACACCCGAGCCGCGACGCCCGGGTCGAGTACAGCGCCGCCGGACGCCAGGTCCCGGACCGCGCGGACCAGCACCGCCGGTTCGGTGTCCTTGAGCAGGAAGCCGCTCGCGCCGATGCGCAGCGCCTCCGTGACGTACTCGTCCACGTCGAACGTGGTGAGCATGGCGACCTTCGGGGGTTCCGGCAGGGCACGCAGCCTGCGCAGGGCGAACAGGCCGTCCGCGGAGCGCATTCGGATGTCCAGCAGTGCCACGTGCGGCCGGTGTTGTCTGGCGAGGTCGGCCACGTGCAGACCGTCATCGGTCTCGGCGACCACCTCGATGTCCCCCGCGCTGGTCAGGATCGTGCGAAGTCCCGAGCGGACGAGGTCCTCGTCGTCCGCGAGCAGCACCTTGATCACCTTGGAGCCTCCCCGGTCGGGTCCTGTCAAGCCGGTTCGCTCGGCCTCACTGGAGTCCAATGGCCCTTTTTCTCACCCAATAGGCTGAAGGTCAATCCCTAACGTGTCACAAATGTCTACTGAGTGATCCTAGCCTGTAGCTGACGGTTAAATGTGAGGCTCTTTCGCAATAGAGCTACTCGGGGGTAACGTGGCCTGCGTCACGCATTGAGAGGAGCCCTGCAATGACGCGCGGACGCCTACTCGCCGTCTTATCCGCCCTCGCCACCGTCACCGGACTCGTCGCCGCCGCACCGTCCGGAAACGCGGAACCCCAGGTAGACGCGGCCCCCATCGACTTCTGTCTGAGCCAGTGCGGTGACGTTCTGCCGCCGGGAGCCAACGGCAACGCCACGCTGGCCGACATCCTCGCCCACCGGGTGCTGGGCACCAGACCAGCGCATTCGTCCGACCAATTGGCCAAGTACGACACCCTTGCAGCCGGTTACAGCACGCTCACGACCGAGAAAATCGGACAGTTCTTCAACGACTCCTCATTCGGCGTGCCCGCGGACCAGGTGGAGAGCACCACCAAGCCGCGGCCGGACGTGACGATCGTGCGTGACAAGCAGCTCGGCATGCCCCACATCACCGGCACCACCAGGGCCGGAACGATGTACGGCGCCGGGTACGCGGCGGCGCAGGACCGGCTCTGGCTGATGGACCTGTTCCGCCGGGTGGGACGCGGCCAGCTGACCCCGTTCGCGGGCGGCGCGCCGTCCAACCGTCAACTCGAACAGGACTTCTTCCGCGCGGCCCCCTACAACGAGGCCGAGCTGCAGGCGCAGATCGACCGCGCCGCCGCCTCCAGCCCACAGGGCGCCCAGGCCCTCGCGGACGCGAAGGCGTACCTCGATGGCCTCAACCTGTACATCCAGCAGTCGCACAGCGGCCGCTACTTCCCCGGCGAGTACGTGCTGACCGGGCACGTCAACGCGATCACCAACGAAGGCAGGATCGACCCGTTCACCCTCCCCGACCTGGTCGTCCTCGCGGCGGTCGTCGGCGCGCAGTTCGGCGGCGGAGGCGGCGGCGAGGTGCAGTCCGCGATCACGCGGATGGCGTTCCACGAGCGCTACGGCCTCGCCGACGGCGAGAAGGCCTGGCAGGCGTTCCGCTCGCAGAACGACCCGGAGACGGTCAACACGCTGCACAACGGCCAGAGCTTCCCGTACGCCCAGTCCCCGGCGAACCCGGCTGGTGTCGCCATGCCCGACAAGGGCTCGGTGACCTCGCAGCAGCTGGTGTTCGACCCCACTGGTTCGGCCGGGTCCGCGTCAGCGGCGCCGGTGAAGGTCCCAGCCCCGGAACAGCTGGAACCGGCGCGTGGCGTGTTTGATGACGGTGTTCTGCCAGGCAACCTGGTGAGCGAGAAGCACGGCATGTCCAACGCACTGGTGGTGTCCGGCCAGCACACGGAAAGTGGCAACCCGGTGGCCGTGTTCGGGCCGCAGACCGGGTATTTCGCGCCGCAGCTGCTGGTCCTGCAGGAACTCCAGGGGCCGGGCGTGAGCGCGCGTGGCGCGTCCTTCGCGGGCATCAGCTTCTACGTGTTGCTGGGGCGCGGCCAGGACTACTCGTGGAGCGCGACCACGTCGGGGCAGGACATCATCGACACGTACGCGGTGGAGCTGTGCGACCCGACGGGCAAGCCCCCGGCAAAGGACTCGACGCACTACCTGCTGCGTGGCCAGTGCACCCCGATCGAGACGCTGGAACGCAAGAACGCGTGGTCGCCGACGGTCGCCGACGGAACACCAGCAGGCTCATACCGCCTGGTCAGCTTCCGCACGGCCTACGGCCCGATCACACACCGCGCGACGGTCGGCGGCAAGCCGGTGGCGTACACGAGCCTGCGGTCGACCTACCAGCACGAGATCGACTCGATCATCGGCTTCCAGCAGTTCAACGACCCGGCGATGATCAAGTCGGCGCAGGACTTCCAGCGCGCGGCGGCGAACGTGAACTACACCTTCAACTGGTTCTACGTGGACTCAAGGGACACGGCGTACTTCAACTCAGGAGCGAACCCGTCCCGCAAGGCCACTGTGGACCCCAGCATGCCCGTCCTCGCGGCGCCCGCCTACGAATGGAACGGCTGGGTCCCGGCAACGAACAGCGCGAACTACACACCGTACGAACAACACCCGCAAGCGGTGAACCAGGACTACTTCGTCTCCTGGAACAACGCACAGGCAAAGGACTACGCCAACGCGGGTTACGAGAAGAGCGCAGTACACCGCGGTGACCTACTGGACAGCAGAGTCCGTGCCCTGATCACCGGAGGCAAGAAGGTCACCCGCGTGAACCTGACACAGGCAATGGCAGACGCGGCCCTGGCAGACCTGCGAGCGGAACGCGTACTGCCCTACCTGCTGCGAGTACTGGAAAGCCAGCCGATCACAGACCCAGGCCTCGCCAACGCGGTGTCGTTGCTGAAGACATGGACGGCCAGCGGCTCACTGCGCAAGGAAACAGCGCAGAGCAGCCACAAGTACGCACACGCGGACGCGATCAAGATCCTCGACGCCTGGTGGCCCCTGCTGGTGCGTGCCCAGTTCCACCCCGGCCTCGGCGACGCGACGTACAACGCACTGGTCGGAACGATCGGGATCAACGAATCCCCCTCAGGATTCCAAAATGGACAACCAGACTTCCACACCGGCCAGCCGCACAAGGGTTCGTCCTTCCAGTCGGGCTGGTGGGGCTACGTCCAGAAAGACCTGAGGTCGGTACTGGGCGACCAGGTGGCGGGCCCCCTCGCCCAGAAGTACTGCGGCGGTGGAACAGTGGCGGGCTGCCGAGGAGTGCTGATGACATCCCTGACCCAGGCAGTGGCAGCCCCGTTGAACCAGGTCTACCCGGGAGACGGAAACTGCGGAGCGGGAGACCAATGGTGCGCGGACACGGTGATACAAAACCCGCTCGGCGGAATAACCCATGACAAGATCACCTGGCAGAACCGGCCAACCTTCCAGCAAGTAGCGGAATTCCCGGCCCGCAGAGGCGAAAACGTGGAAAACCTGTCCCTGACCCGACCGGTATCGGCGACAAGCGCGGAAACAGGCTTCTACCCATCCCCGGCAAGAAACGCGGTGGACGGCGACAGGAAAACCCGCTGGGCAAGCGACTGGACCGACAACCAGTCCCTGACAGTCGACCTGACAGCAATCCAGCGGGTATCCCGAGCAGTGATCCACTGGGAAGTGGCCTACGGAAAGTCCTACCGCCTGGAAACCTCAACAGACGGAACGACCTGGCAGACCGTCCACACGACCACCACCGGCGACGGCGGCGTGGACACCGCCACCTTCCCAGCGGTGATCGCCCGGTATGTCCGTTTCACCGGCCTCCAACGAGCAACGAAGTGGGGCTACAGCATCTACGAGCTGGAGCTCTACGCCCACTGACAACCCACTGGACAGGACAAGCTAGGCTGTTCCGGGTCGACTATGATCGACCTACTATGATCGACCCAGAGCAGCGCCCTCGTAGCTCAGGGGATAGAGCATCGGTTTCCTAAACCGTGTGTCGCAGGTTCGATTCCTGCCGGGGGCACTCGTCTTTCACCGGGCGAAACGGCCCCCTACCAGCAGCAATGCAGGTAGGGGGCCGCTAACTTGTTGCCCGGCTATGTCCGGCTGGGTCCGGCTGTGCGTTCCGAGTCCGGTGGCTGTCACCGGTTCGGTGTGCCCGGCCACCTCTCGGCTAGGTTCGGAGCGGAGGCGTGCCACGCGGGCACTCCGGCCATCGGCACGGGTTCCGGTGCCGGGGACGGGGGCAGGGGCGGGGTGGTGGGCTCGGTGTCCTTGTCCTTCTCGTTCTTTCGTTCGGTGCGGAAGCCGACGATCACCGTGCTGATCAATGACAGCGAGATGAGCGCTTCGGCTATGAAGAACGCTCCGAAGTCGATGACCGAGCCGATTGGCGGTGCGCCGGGGACCGCGTTGCGCAATGGGATCAGTGCGAACAACAGGGCACCCATGAAGCTCAGTGACGGCCACAGCAGGCCGCGTTTGCCACTGATGGCGAACACCGCCGCGATCACCGCTGCCAGGCACAGGAACCACATGAACACCATGATGAACAGGGCGAACATGAACGTGCCCGTTGACCGCTCCGCCGCGGCGGAGAAGCTCAGCACGTCGTCATCTACTTTGGACTTGCCTGGTTTGAGTCGGAAGAACGAGTCCGAGCTCGCGATGGTCACGTTGACCGGCACCGCTTTTCCGTCGGACTCGGCGGCGAACACGAAGTCGGCCTTGTAGCTGTCGAACGGGTAGTCGGTGATGACCCCGTTGCTGTCCTCACCGTTCAGGCCCACCTTCAGGTCCGCGACGCTGGGTAGCTTTCCCGCCTTGAAGGTGAGGGTGTCGCCCTTGATGCCGTTGGTGTAGACCGTCAGGTCGTGCGCGAGCAACCCGCTTTCGGCGTCGGCCACCGCTCCTTGCGGGACGACCTGCACTTGCGCTGAGATCTCCTCGGTCGCGGCGTCCACCTTCAACACGAACACCCCGATGTCCACCCGGTTGGGGTTCGCGGTGTCCCCCAGGGTGGTGCTGCCTCGACCTTCGTTTCTTTCCGCGCTGTACAGCATCAAGCTCGCGGTCGTGATCACGCTGAGGACCACTGCCGCACCGATGACCTTGACGGCACCGTTGAATCTCATGTCTTTCCTTTGGTCGGTCGAGCTTGCCGGATCCGCGTGACACAGCGGCAATGGCGGAAAAGCAGGTACGCCTGGTCCGCGGCCCAGGCGTACCTGCTTCCGTCGGGTCAGGGAGTTCCGTGCAGAGGGACCTCGGCGCCTTCCGGCTTCCCATAGCTGTCAACAATTTTGTTGAGCTCGCTCTGGTAGTAGGCCACACCGGCGCCCAGCACCAGCCCGAGCAGCGTTCCCACTACAGGACTGCAGGTCTGCTCGATACCGGCCCGCTGCTGCGCGTACTGGATGCGCTGGCCAGTGCGGTAGAACGAGATCAGCGGCGCCACCAGGGTCGCGCCGAGCAACACCATCACCAGCAGTGGCCCGGTGGTCGGCGAATCAGGCTTGCGGTGGAAGTCCGCCATCTCACGGTGAATCTTGTAGTACCAAACGAACCCGTAGATCCCCAGCGTGATCACGGGCAGGCCGAGCCACACGGCGAGCGGCGAGCGGCGTTTCATCGCCCGCCCCAAGGTCGCAGTCATCGCGGTCGTGGCGGTCGGTTGGGATTGAGTCACTCTTCGGTCGTCTTTCTCTGCTCAGTAACGATCTCGCGTGGACGCGGGACTCGAGAACCAGGGCAAGCCAACCCGGAGCGCTCAACATCCGAGCAACGAACGATCAACGCCCGCCTTGGGTAATCGCTTGCTTACCTGCTGCTACCTGCGGGGGTACTGGTGCGCCACTGAGCGGTACATCATGTGTAATGCCTCTTGTCCGGTGGCCAACAAGTGGACAAAGATGACTGCGGGGGTCTAGCGCTCTGCTGAAAGTCCACGAATCCACGTCCTGAAGAGGTAGTGAATTGGCCTCGAATCCTGCTGGCTGGGAGCGCGTCCAGGCGCTGCTCGACGAGGCGCCGGACGGCATGGTCCTGTCCAATGCGTACTCCACCGCGTGGGCCGCGCGGGTGGGATCCTTCCCCGACGCGGTGGACTGGCTTCGGCGCAACCAGTGGCCGGATGGTTCGTGGGGTGGGCGGATCGAGAGTCCGTACGACCGCACGGTGTCCACATTGGCCGCGGTGGTCGCGCTCGCCGAGTTACCCGGCCATGAACACGCGGTTACCCAAGGGTGTGACTATCTTCGGGGGCATGGTGAGCAGTGGCGTGGCAGGGAGGCGAAGACTCTCGCCTTCGACTTGATCGTTCCTGTACTGGCTGACGAGGCAAGAACGCTGGGGCTTGACGTTCCGCTGTTCGACGGCCTCAGTGCGGTCCGCGACGGCAAGCTGCGGATGTTCCCGCGTGCGCTGATCAATGCCCAGCCCACCACCTTGCTGTACTCGTTCGAAGCGGTTCGCCCGATGTTCGGGGACGACTTCGACCGGTTCGTCTCCTGCGACGGGTCGATGGCCGGTTCGCCGTCGGCGAGCGTCGGGGCCTGGTTGGCCAGCGGTGAGCCCACTGTGGAGAAGTACCTGCGGGCTGTGCGCAATCCGGACGGTGGATTCCCCGAGTTCCACCCACTGGACGTGTTTTCCCAGGCGTGGACGCTGCACAACTTCCAGCGCGCCGGGCTGCTCGACGGCGACGACCACCTTCCTGTGCTGCGGCGGCTGGAGGATCTGCTGCGAGTGGGCGAGACCGTCGGGTTCAGCACGTTCTTTCCGTTACCCGATCCCGATTCCACGGCGATGTGTCTCAACGTCCTGCTCGACGAAGGCCGCGCCGTCGGAGATCTGCTGGACCTGCTGCTGGAGTTCGAAGGCGACGACTGTTTCCTGACCTACCCGTTCGAACGGCAGGCTTCCGTCACGCCCAACGCCCGCGTGTTGCAGGCGCTCAGCCATCGCGGCGATCACTACCGCAAGCAGGTGGACAAGACGGTCGATTATCTGATCGGCCAACGCAAAGAGGGCGCGTGGTGGCGTGACAAGTGGCATCTGTCCGTGTACTACGCCACCGCCAACACGGTTTTCGGGCTGTCCCGAGTCGCCGACAGCCGCACGACCTGGCCGCTCACCGGCCAGTGGCTGATCGACACGCAGCACGCCGACGGATCATGGGGCCTCGGCGGCGGCAACGCCGAGGAGACAGCGTACGCGGTCCTCGCACTGAATGCGTTGGCAGCACATGTTTCTGTGCCCGCGCGTGTCTGGCTGGACGCCGAGGCGTACCTGGCGGCACACCTCGACGACACCAGTCATCCCGAGCTGTGGATCGGCAAGGGCCTGTACACGCCGATCAACGTGACGCGTTCGGCCATTGTGGCCGGACACGCCCGCGCGACGGATCTCATTTCCCGGCTATGAGATCGCGGACCACGTACGCGCTCGGCCGTGGTGCGCGGGAGGTGTCGAACAGGCCGAAGGGCACGTCGAAGCCGTTGGTCCACTCGTAGTTGTCGATTCCGGTCCAGAAGAAGATCCCAGCGACATCGACACCGTCACGGATGGCGTCCCACACGAGCCCCACGGCCCGCGTGAGGTACTCGGCGCGCTGAGCGTCGTCCTGACCGCCATAGCCCAGTTCGGACACCAGGAAACGGCTTCCCGGAAGCTCGGTGGCGAGACGGCTCAGCACAGCCTGGATACCGGATGCCCATGGCGCATAGCCCAGCGCGTTCACGGCGTGGTCCGACGGATAGACCCCCGGATTGCCTTGCGCGTCAACGGATGTGGCGTAGTAGTACGAGAAACCGTGGTAGTCGAAGGCGTCCGCGTAGTGGTCGTGCCGGGCGAAGCCAAGCCATGACGCCCACTGCAGCTGGTCGAGCATTCCCGCCGCCTGGCGTGCGGTGTCGTTGTCGTCCGGGAACAACGGGGTGACGGCCTGCACGCTCGCGACCGGTTGTCCGCCTGACCGAAGACGCAACGCGGCGTCGAAGTTGGCCTTGTGGATCGCCTTCAGTGCCCGCCCGAGCTCGTCGCGGGACTGGTGTCCAGGCGGGAACTCGCCCGTGAGGTATCCCTTGACGGCGTGGCTGGTCGGTCCGTTGACCGGCTTCCACCCGTACACCAGGTCACCGAAGGTCTCGGCGACGAACTCGACGTGCGCGGCCCATGTCCGCTCCGCCGACGGGTCAAGGAACCCGCCGGTCCGCGCGAACCACGTGGGCAGCGCGGTGTGCAGCAGGCAGACCCACAGGTTCAGCCCCGCGTCCCGGCCAGCGGTGAGAACCTGGCGGTAGTGTTCGACAGCGGCCTGGTCGTGTTTGCCCTGCTCCGGTTCGAGACGTGCCCAGTCCAGTGAGAGCCGGTGGTGGCCGAATCCCCACTCGCGCAACAGGGTGAAGTCGTCCGCGAACCGGGTGGCGTGACCGTTCCCGTCGCCGGATGCGGGCGCCCGCCCGGCCTGCTCCCACTCCCACCAGTCGGAGGCCGGGGACGAGCCGTCGGTCTGCACCGCGGACGCGGCGGTGCCCCAGATGAAGTTCGTCGCTTCCACGTGGCCGGACCCTACGCGATGAACGCGTCGGCGACCCAGTACCCGGCGCCTGCCGCGACAACGCCGAGCAGGACACCGGCGAGCACCTGCTGGAGCGTGTGGTGCCGCAGTTCCACACGGGACCAGCAGACCAGGGCGACCAGCGGGGCCAGCAGCGCCGTCCACCAGCCGTAGCCGATCACGAGCAGGACGACGCTGCCCGCCGATCCCGCCGCGTGCAGTGAGATCTTCCACCGCAGGCCGACGGTGATGGCGAGGCTGAAGAACCCGACCGCGACGATGCCCGCGGTCAGCTTCCACATCACCACGGGATTGTCCGTGGCGATCAGCAGCACCAGGCCGAGGATCTGGGAGACCAGGGCGACGAGGAGCGGAACCAGCCTGCCTTCACGGTTGTTGACGTGGTGGCTGTCGTACTTGCCGCGCTTGGCGCCGTACAGGATCACACCCATCGGGATCACCGAGCCGGTGACCGTCAACACAGTCCCCCACAGCAGCGTTTTGCCCACGTGGTGCGTGCCGAGCCAGGCGATCGCGTAGGGCATCGCGACCAGCCACACCCAGGGCGCCAGCGCCTCGGTGGCGATCCGCGCGACCTTGTGGCGGGCGGTCGCGGGTGCGGCTTCAGCTGTATCAGTTGTGTGCACGGTCGATCTCCTGCTCGGTGAACTCACGCACGACTGTGCGGACAACGCCTGAACCCGTGAACGCGGTCGACACCTTGGCCAGCCACGCCGCTTCCACGCCGTGGTCGGCCGCGTCCGGGCCGTTGAACACGATAGCCGCAGTGATCGGCGCGGGGATGTCGTGCTTCCTGGCTTCCAGCCCGACCGCGACCGTCGCGGCCTCCACTGTGGCCTGCAACTGCTCCCCCTCGAGCCCTTCGGCGATGGCGAGTTCGGTGGCACGGTCGGCGACGGTCGGGTGCAGGTACGGCTGCAGCGGGCCGACCAGCACGTCCCGGATCTCCGTGATCCGGTTGCGCAGCCTGTCAGCGGTGTCCTTTGTGTTCGTCGAGAACACCAGCTCGGGCGCTTGCTCGGTCAGCGCGCGCCACAGCGGTTCGAGCCGACGCAGGGTGCGTCCGCGTTCCCAACGCGGGCCGAGCGACGGGAGCATGAAACCGGTCAGGCACAGGAAGGTGCCGATGCTCAGCAGATACGTCGACACGCCCGTCCACTCGCTGTACTCCAGCCAGGGCAGTGGCGTCCCGAGCGCCTTGGCGAGCGTCTGCGCGAACTTGTGCAGCGCGAAGACCAGGCCGAAGACCGAGCCGTAGCGGATGAAGTGCAGGCCGAGCCTGAGGTATCTGTCCGGGACGTGTCTGGCGAACCGGGTCGCCCACGCGATGTCACCGATCGCCCATGCCAGCGACAGGGAGAAGACAGAAAGGTAGGACAGGACGTACGGACGATCGCCGTAGCTGCCGTTGATCGCGGGCAGCCCTTGCGGCAGCGGACCGAGCAGGTACAGCACGTACAGCGCGAGCAGGCAAGCGGTGAGAATCACAAGCCGGACGCGGGACTTGCGGTTCACCGTCTCGGGCGAGGAGCCGAGATAAAGCGTGAACACCTGGAGCCAGAACACACAGGACAGCACGGCGGTGTGCATGATCACCTGGGTCAGCGCGGGCACCCGGATCAGCGTGGTGAACCAGTAGTAGTTCGCGGTGATCACGAAGGCCACTTCGAGGCTGACCAGACACAGGAACAGCGCGAGGGCGTTCGGCTGTCTGCGGCGCCACCACGACCTGCCCCAGAACACGCACACGGCGGTGAGCGCGGCTATCGCCAGATATTGGACAACTAACGCCAGGCTCATTGCTCCAATGTAGTGCGGTACCTGTCCACAACAGGAGCGTATGCCGGATCGACGTCCCGCTCACCGGCATCCACGCGCACCGGGCCCAGCCGCTCCTCGACCAGGTAGGCGAACATCTCCGCGGCGCGCTCCTGGTCGTCGGAGTACACGGTCCGCTTGAGCCCGCCTTCGACGGTCCGCCCGGCCTCGTGGAACGACTCGATCGACTCGTCGTCGAAGGTGTCGTCGTAGTGGCGGCAGCACAGGTGACCGAGCTCGTGCAGGATGACGTGTTGCTGGTGAGCCAAGCTGGTGTCCTCTCGGTAGTAGATGTAGTCCGCCCGTTCACCGGGCAGCCACATCCCGTACGGCAGTGGCTCACGCATTCGCCTGGCTTCGGTCACCACCCGCTGCGGATAGGGCAGCACCTTGATCGCCCGGCCGCGCTGCCGCGCGACGAGTTCGCAGAGTTCCCTGACGTCGAAGGGATCGGGCAGGGGCAGGGCGTCGACGACCGCGCGGACCTGCTCGATGTCCACGATCGGTTCGCCCGGCCGCGGCGGCGGCTGGTCCGCCTGCTCGCCGGTGCGCCCGGTGACCTTGCGCATCAGCCGCCTCGCCCGGCCGGGGCGGCTGTCGTCAGTCATCGGCCTTGTCCTGTTTGGTCTCGTCGCCCGCCCGGTCGAGCTCGCTGACGTGCCGGATCATCGAGATGACCAGTTTGCGGCTCTCCGGGGACATCTCGCTGACCCTGCGCAGCATCACACGCTCCAGCTTGCCGTCCGGGTTGTCGGGAGCCGGTTCGCCGGACAGTTCGGCGAGCGTGGTCTCGTACACGTCCGGGTCGAGGAAGAACCCGGACGGCACCTCGAAGAAGTCGGCGAGCATCTTCAGGTGGCTGATCTTGGGGTCCTCCCGCGTGCCGCGGCGCAGCATCCAGATGTAGCTCTGCGTGATCTGGCCCTCGGCGGCGCGGATGGCCGACGCGACGTCCTCGTTGCTGTACGGACGCCCGTCCGGCCTGCGGCGCTTGTCGAACAGCAGGTTCAGCAGATCTGCCAGCGGCGGCATCGGCTTGTCAGCCACGGGCACCTCGGATGAGTCTGGCGGGCGTGCTTCCCCCTGGTCCGCACGTCACTCGAGTAGGTGTGTACCGCTCGTAGTCTAAACGGTCACGCCCGATCGCTTCAACAGCCGTGAAGATCGCATCGACGGCACGACCACGGTGATCTTCACATTCAGGGTTCACGACACTGTTATCTTCACAGCGGTTGACGCGGCCGGATCGGACTTCCTACACTGCTGTCGAACCCAATCTTCACAGCTGTGAAGGGTTCGAACTGGGGAGCATCAGGACAAAGGGGAGGGTGGGGGCGCCGGGGTGCTCGCGGCACACTGGGGGGTGCCACGCGCACGCTGCGTCAAGGAATCGCCTGGGTCCATGATGGATCTTCAAAGCTGGGGGATCCTCGTCGAGGACCGGATATCGTCATGTCCACATCGGATGTCAGACCTGGGGGCGGCAGCCGAGGTGGACGTGGTGATCCGGGCCCGACGGCCGTGACGGTCGGGGTGCGGCTCGCGCACCCCGACCGGACGGCCCCCGCACATGGATGAGGCAGGTGCGGTCGATGGGCAACCAGGTCACGCGGAAGTCCGTGCTGCCACTGGTTCTGCTCGAAAGCGCCGCCGGACTGTCCACATGCGCCAACGCCATGGTCGCGCTGGCTCTGCCGTGGCTGGTGCTGGAACGCACCGGCAGTCCCGCGTTCGCCGGTGTGATCGCCGCGGCGACAACGCTTCCGATGCTGCTCGGGTCCGTGTTCGCGGGCACCATCGTCGACCTGATCGGCAGCCGCCGGACGGCGATCACCGCGGACGTGCTGTCCGCCGGGTCGGTCACC
The DNA here is from genome assembly GCF_000826545.1 of Kibdelosporangium sp. MJ126-NF4. The sequence continues at coordinate 721,626 of NZ_CDME01000011.1, forward strand.
GCCATCGCGGTGATGGACCTCACTGGCGGGTTCTCGCTGCAGGTGTTGGCGGTACTGGCTTTCGTCGGGTCGTTGTTCGACCTGTCCGGTGTGACGGCGCGCAAAGTCCTCCTGCCGACGGTCGCCACGCGCGCGGGCAAGCGGCTGGAGACCGTCAACGGGATTCACGAACTGGTCAAGGCGACCGCGCTGGTGGCCGGGCCCGCGTTGGGCGGCCTGCTGATCGGCTCAGCCGGAGTCTCGACCGCACTGGCCGTGGCCGCCAGCGCGCCCGCGCTCGCCGCACTGTCCACTGTGCTGCTCCCGTTGCCGGGCTCCGGTCGCGGATCGTTTGGCCCGTCTCCTTTCCGGACAACGTGGCGCGGCGCGGCGGACGGCCTGTCCGCGGTCTGGTGTGATCCGCTGCTGCGGTTGACCGCGCTGACCGGCGTCGCCCTGTACATGGCGTACCTGCCGATCGTCGGCATCGTACTGCCGACGTACTTCAACGCGCAGAACGCACCGGAACGCCTCGGTCTGCTGAACGTGACGTTCGCGGTCGGCGGCATCGCCGGTGCGCTCGGCTACACCTTCTGGGGCCACAAAGTCGGCCGCAGAAGCACTTTCGTCGTCGCGATGCTCACCGGCGCGGCCGGTCTGCTGGTGATGTCGGTGTTGCCCGCGTACGGCGTGCTGTTGGCGCTCGCGGCCATCGTCGGGATGGCCGCGGGCCCGGTCGGGCCGTTGATGAACCTGGCTTCGCAGTTGCGTTCCACCGAGGAGACACGGGGACGGGTGATGGGGATCATGACGTCCGCCGGGTATGTCGGCGGCCCCGTCGGCTATCTCATCGGTGGCCCGCTCGTCGACCACCTGGGGCCACAGACGGCGTTCGCGATTCTCGCGTCGGTCCTGTTCGTCCTCGCCGTCGGAGCCGCCGTCCAGCCCGCGTTGCGCGAATTCGACACGCTGTCCCATGCAGGAATTCTATTATCGAAACATGCGCACGGGTGAATGTCCTACATCCAGTCGACGTGATATCCACCGACACGAGCACTGCCGAGCAATGGGCCGTGGCATTCCGCCTGCGACGCCTCGAATCCGGTGTAGCCGACGTGGCCGTAGTCGCTCCATGAGCTGAATCCGGAGTCGCAGTGCGCGATGACGCGGAATCTGTCCGACGGGCCGTAGTCGCAGAACACAGACACTCCTTCGCCGCTGCCCAAACCGAAGTAGCGCGCGTCGCACATCGGCGGTCTGGCCTGTGCAGCCGTGGCACTTGGCGCGAATGCGACCACCATAAACAGCGATGCCACACCGGACACGATGAGCCTGCGCATGGGATTTCCCTTCCGTTCGTGGATAAGTACGAACGTACGGGGAAGCGCATAGGGCGGGCAATTAACCGCATGGGTGGAGCGTTATCACCGTAGGTCACAGCATTAACTCTGACGATGGACGATCACTCGCAAATGGACTATCGAGTCGCCGGGACCGCCGCACGAACGGGTGTTGTTCCCTTCGTGTCGGCGCGGCGTCCGGGGATGAAGGCGGCGACGGCCGCCGCGGCGAGCGCGGTGGCGGCGCCGATCGCCATGATCAGGCGGAAACCGTTCTGCGACGGCACACTCACCGGCCCGAACGAGATGGTCATGTGCGCGAGGATCACCCCGGCCACTGCGCTGGAGATCGACGTGCCGATGGACCGCATCAGCGAGTTGAGGCCGTTGGCGGCAGCCGTCTCGGACAGTGGGACAGCCGCCATGATGAGCGCGGGCATCGCGCCGTACGCGAGCCCGATCCCCGAGCCGATCAGCGCGGACACGAGCACGAGCTGCCAGATCTCGGACATCATGACGGCACCGAGGCCGTAGGAGACCGCGACGATCGCGGAGCCGAGCATCAGTGTCACCTTGGGGCCGCGTGCCCGCGACAGCCGCGCGGAGTACGGCGCGACGGCCATCATCACCAGGCCGGACGGCACGAGCACGAGGCCGGTGTTCAGCATGGACTGCCCCAGCCCGTAACCGGTCGCCGTCGGCAGCTGCAGAATCTGTGGAAACGCCAGGGACATCACGAACATCGAGAACGCCAGCACAATGGACGCGCCGTTGGTCAGCAGGACCTGACGGCGTGCGGTGGTGCGCAGGTCCACCAGTGCGTCCCGCGTCCGCAACTCCCACCATCCCCACACGGCGAACACGACGACCGCCACGCCGAACAGGGTGTACGTCAGCCCGGCCGACCAGTCGGCCCCCTTGGAGATTGCCAGTAGCAGGCAGATCAGCGCCACGGACAGGCCGATCGCGCCGATGACGTCGAAGCGGCCGCCCGTGCGCACGCTCGACTCCGGCACACACAGGAGGATCAGTGCGAAAACCACGACGCCGAGACCGGCCGACGTCCAGAAGAGCATGTGCCAGCTGGTGTTCTCGGCGAGGATCGCCGCCGCCGGGAGGCCGAGCGAGCCACCGACGCCGAGGGACGCGCTCATCACGGCGGTCGCCGAGCCGAGCCGTTCGGCGGGCAGTTCGTCACGCATGATGCTGATTCCCAAGGGGATGGCGGGAATGGCGGCACCCTGCAGCGCACGTCCGACGACCAGCGGCACCAGCGTCGACGACAACGCGGCGACCACCGATCCGCCCACCAGGATCACCAGGCAGATCAGCAGCATCCGGCGTTTGCCGTACATGTCGCCGAGGCGGCCCACCACCGGTGTCGCGACCGCGCCCGCGAGCAGGGTGGCCGTGATCGCCCACGAGGTGTCGGCCGGGGTCGCGCCGATCAGCTTCGGCAGCACCGGCAGCAGCGGGACCACCAGCGTCTGCATCACCGCGACCAGCACGCCGCCGAGCGCCAGCACCGGCACGATCACGTTCGGCCGTGGCCTTGGCGCGGACAATTCGGACATGCGAAGCCTCCAGCCCCCGGGTACGCTTCTCGATCCTAGGTTAAGTCAGCTGATTGACTTAACTCTGTGACCGGGCAGACAACGGCGGTGACCACAGGGGTGACCATGAGAACGACACGGGCAGACGCGACCAGGGAACTCATCCTGACCGCGGCCGAGCGGCTGTTCGCCGAGAACGGCGTGTTCGCGGTGTCCAACCGGCAGGTCAGCGAGGCCGCCGAGCAGGGCAACAACACGGCGGTCGGCTACCACTTCGGCACCAAGAACGACCTGGTGCGCGCGATCGCCCGCAAGCACTCCGCGCAGATCGAGGAGATCCGCCAGCGGATGCTCGCCGACCTCGACGAGGACGCCGACCTGCGGGCGTGGATCTCCTGCCTGATCCGGCCGACCACCGAGCACCTGGCCGAACAGGGCAGCCCTACGTGGTTCGCCCGGTTCAACGCGCAGGCGATGACCGACCCGGCGCTGCGGGAGATCATGGTCGAGGAATGCCACTCGTCGCCGTCGCTCGTCCGGATCCTCGCCGGGATCCACCGCTGCCTGCCCGATCTGCCCGACGACGTCCGCACTGAGCGCCGGGCCATGGCCCGGCTGCTGATGGTGCACATGGTCGCCGAACGGGAACGCGCACTGGCCGACGGCACGCCCACGGCCCGCTCCACCTGGCAGGACACCGCGGACGGACTGGTCGACGCGCTCGTCGGGCTGTGGATGGCACCCGTCAACTAGTGTCTTCCCAGTGCAATGGTTGATCGCGCTGGTCCCGGCCGCGTTCTTCGTCCGTGGTTTCCGGCGTGACCGGCGGCGGGTGTCCAACGCGATGTGGCTCGGCATCACGCTTGTCCTGTCGGCGACGCTCAGCACGTCACCGCTCGCGGGCTACGCCTTCGCGTTGTTGATGCTCGGTCTCGGTGTGCTGCTGCCGATCGGGCTGGTCTTCAACGGACTGGAGATGCTCCGCCGGGAGAGCAGGAGCCTGGGCAACCTGTTGTCGTTCATCACCGGTCTGGCGATCATCGCGCTGGACATCTCGTTCGTCGTCGGCATCGGCACCGGCAGCAGCACGCTGATGTCCACGCTCGGGCTCGGTGTGATCGCCGCGGGCTACGTCGGCTTCTTCTGCGCGAGCATCCTGCTCTACTCGGGCCTGTACTCGATCACGTTGCGCGGCAGGCAGTACTCCGCGCTGATCGTGCTCGGTGCCCGGGTGATCGGCGATCGCGTGCCGAAGCTGCTGGCCAACCGGCTCGACCGCGGCGCCCGGATCTACCTCGCCCAGCAGGCCAAGCCGATGCTGGTCGTCTCCGGTGGCCAGGGCGAGGACGAGGTGACGTCCGAGGCGGCCGCGATGCGGAAGTACCTGGTCCACATCGGAATCCCGGAGACCGCGGTGCTGGCCGAGGACAAGTCGACGACGACGGAGGAGAACCTCAGGTTCAGCGCGGAGCTGTTGGCACGCCACAACACAGGCGGCTCGATCGCGGCGGTCACCAACAACTACCACGCGTTCCGTGCCGCCGTCATCGCGCGCAGGCTGGGGCTGCCGTTCGAGGCTATCGGCGCTCCGACCGCGGGCTACTACCTGCCCAGCGCGTTCCTGCGGGAGTGCATCGCGCTGCTGCGGGAGAACAAGATCGCACACGCGTTGATCTGTGGCTCGATCATCGCCCTCTACCTCCTCATGCTCTACATGGCTTAACGTGATGCGAATGAGCGGGGGAACAGCAGTCAAGCGCCGGACACTGATCTGGGTCGCCGCCGCGGTCGTGGCACTGGGCGCGGCGGTGGCGATCGTCCTCATCACACGGTCGAGCGACTCGAGCCAGGAGCCCGACCGTGGTGCCGAGCAGCGAACGCAAGAATTCCTCAAGGGCGATGGTGCACCCTTGCTGACCATGCACGAGGTCGCGCAAGCCGTCGCCACCGGGACGGTCGACTGCCCTGCTGCCATCGCGCGGCTGAACCGCGAGGCCCCGCCTGACCAGGCAGGCCTGCTGGCGGGATCGATCGAGGACGGTGAACTGGAGGCGTACATGGCCGAGGAACGCGAAGCCCTCGGCCTGACGCTGGCGGCATGCCAGAAGAACGAGGGCCTCGACGAGGCGGTCCGGAAAGTACAGTCCAGGCTGGACGCGCTCGGGATACGCCGGTGATCCGCGCGCTGGCAGTCGCGATGCTGCTGGCCCTGCTCCCCGGCAACGCGGCTGCCCAACAGCCGCAGGGGCGGGCGTGGCTGGCGTTGGGTGACTCGTACTCGTCCGGCGAGGGCATCAGCAACACGCCGCCGTCGTTCAGTTCGCACTTCGGCAGGGAGTGTATGCGCGCCACCGGCAACGGAGTCCCGCAGACGGCGTGGGGCGCTGGGGCGTACCAGCAGGTCCGTGGCAAGTTCGGGATGAGCACGCAGCGGTTCGTCGCCTGTACCGGCGCGATCATCGACGACGCTCCCGCGGAGATCGCGGAGGCACGCGAGGCCGAACAGGCCGAAGGCACCGGCCGGACCAAGTGGGACCTGGTGTCGTTCAGCTTCGGCGGCAACAACATCAAGTTCTCAGACGTGATCTACGGCTGCCTCAACCTCAGGACGGAGGCGTGGCAGGGATACCGGCCGACCGGCTGTGTGGAGACCGAAGAGCAGATGCGCAAGCGGATCGACATGCTCGTCGGCCAGACCCCGATCGTCCCGGCCGAGTACGCGGGCCAGAAGACCCTGCCCTCCCTGTTCGACAGCATGACCGACGTGGTCGCCCCTGGTGGGGACGTGATCGTGCTCGGCTATCCGAACCTGCTCGAGGATCCATCGCGTTGGTCGCGCTTTCGCACCCTCTGTGCCCTGATCAAGAAATCCGACGCGTCGATGCTCAGGAAGGTCGGCGGCTACCTCAACGAGCAGATCCGCAACGCTGTGACGGCCGCGAACTTCCGGCATCCCGGCATCAAGTTCCACTTCGTCGACATCGCGCACAACCCCTACGAGCTGGACGACAAGCCCGAGAACCGGCACGGCCGGTGCACGAAGGAGGACTGGATCAACGGTGTCCAGTTCGACAAGAACGAATCGGGCCACAGGTTCTACCTGAAGCGGTCGTTCCATCCGAACCAAAAAGGACACACCGCGACAGCGTCGGTCGTCGCGGAGTACGTGCGTGCCAACGTGACCTTCGACGACGTGCCGGGCAAGGACCCGAACGCACTCGTCGCGGCCTATCTGTCGGCGCCGGAGTCCGGGCCGGAGGAACTGTGGATGGTCACCGGAGGCGGCAGGAAGGTGCCCATCCCCGGTGTCGAAGGTTCCCGCAGCGCCTCGCAGGTGGCGTTCAGTCCGGACGGCGCGTGGCTCGCCGCGTCCGGCTTCAAGAAGATCGTGTTCGTGGACGCCAAGGATCCGACCAGAACGAGGACCGTGGCCTGCGAGTGCATGGGAGTCGCGTTCAACCAGGACAAGCAGGCGGTCTCGCTGAACAGTAAGGGCGAGATCGTCGTCTTCGACCCGGCCAAGGGTGACCAGCCGGTCCGGACTGTGACGCTCAAGTCGGACATCGACCGTGACCACGACTCGGGCAGCGCGCAGGTCGTCATGGCCGCCGCCGGAGCTGGCACGTTTGTGCTGTGGGAACCGGAAAGCGGCCGGGTGCTCGTCGCGGACAACAGCGGCGCGACGATGAACGTGAACGCCGATCCGCCCGAGTACCCCGGCCGGATCGCGGTGTCCGCGGACGGCACACGCGTTGCCTGGACGACAGGGACTGATTGCAGCAAGAAGGGGCCGAAGATCACGGTGATCCGTGACATCAGCTTCACTCCGCCGACGTCCCATCGGTCCAGTGTGTACAACCCGGACGGCGACTCGGCGCGGGGAACCTTCTCCTCACTGGCTTTCCGGGGCGACGAGCTGCTCGTGGGGTGGAGCACCAACGCCACGGGCCAGTACGGGAAGTGCGGTACCCGTGGCGCGGGCGGGGTGTGGCTGACGAGCGTGCCCGATCCCAGTTCGGAAACGCAGCCAGGCTCGTGGTTCCGGGTGCGTGAGGAGGCAGGGCACGCGTCCGGTGGCCTGTACACGATGCCGACAAGCCGCACCAAGGACCTGTGGGACCTGACCGACGGGACACGGACGTTCGGCCAGAACGCGGCCGAGGTCTGGTTCAGGCCGTAGGTTTCACCCGCCTGGCGACTGTGAAGATCCACCGGATCTGTTTGCGGCGGTCGAGGTGGTGTTCGACGAGCGCGGTCACCGTGTGACGGCTGGGCCACCAGCGCAGGTCGGGTGTGAGCAGAGTGAGGATCCGCAAGAGTTGCGCGCCCGACGGCTCGTCCGCGTCGTCGGCTTCACCACGAGAAGCCTTGTCTGCCAAGGTGAACAGGCGGTTGAGCGCCTGTGGGCCGACCTCGTCGTCCCGTAGGACGCGGTCGAGCAGCACGCTGACCTCGGCAGGGTGCTCGGCGATCATGTCCGCCGCCTTGACGTACTTCCCCTCCGGGTTCGGGGTCAGGCCACTGACCCACATCCCGACCTTCAACGCGACCTGTCGTGGACCGTCCGCCTCGCCGGTCCCGCGCGTCGCCCTGGCCCAGACACACAGGGCATCGAACACGGCGGGCCGATTGTCCGACGATTTCTCCAACGCGTACAACAGCGAATAGACCACAGCCATCCGCACGTTCGCGCTGGTGGTCCCGGCCGCGATCCGGTGCAGCTTGTCGATCACGGTGTCCGGCTCGGACTCGCTGAACCGCAGGGCGTACGTCACCGCGGCGATGGCCTTCCGCCGCGGTGACCCCTTGTCCACCCAGCCGGTCAGAGTCTCGTCGACCACGGGCCGCCGCTCGGTGTCCTTGGCCAGTCGCACCAACATCCAGCTGGCGACTTGGCGTTTCCCCGCCGCGGGGCTCACGGCGAGGTGATCGATCATGCGCAACGGCTGGTGTGCGGGCGTCCGGACGATGATCGCGCACAGCGCGTCGACGCAGGCCGACGGGAAACGGTCGAGCAGCGCCGGTTCGCACAGCCAGCTCAGCAGGACGTGGTGCACCGGCAGGAACTCACGCCAGACGTGGCACAGCACGGCCTCCGCCCAGTCCGACCGGGTGAACCGGACGGTCTCCTCCTGAAGGCCCGAGTGCTGCGGGTGTTTCCGTTCTTCAGTCATGGCACAGATGTCGCGCAGCAGTTCCTTCTTGGGCTTGGTGAAGACCTCGCGCGGGCACAGTTTCTCGTCCGGCGGCAGTTCGGCCGTGCGCACCATCTCGTCGAGGCGGTAGGCGTGTTCGGCGACCTCGTCGTACGGCTTGTTCTCCAGGACCGCCACGGCCAGCAGCATCGAGAACTCGATGCCCGTCCAGTCCTGGTAGATCGCCGCGATGGTCTGGTCGATGCCCATCGTCAGCATCTGCACCGCCGCAGCGGAGTCCAGTTCGCCCCTGGCAACGGCCACGGCCTGCTCCGCGACACGCACTGCTTTCTCAGGCGGGTCGTCCTCGTTGAGCAGATGGCCGAGTTCCCCGTCCAACTCGGCCATCGCGGCGGCCTGGATGCCTTCGCCCTGGCGGCCGATGGTCGCGCGGGCAATGGTCCACGCGTCCGGCGGTGTCAGCCGCACTGTGCGAAAACCTGCTTCGTGCGGCACGCGTGACTCGTGGTCGACGGTGATCACCAGTCGACTCTCGGTCGACCGCATCACGCGGACGGCGTTCTCCAACTGGCTGCCGGTGAACGCCGTGGCATCCACTTCGCCTGCCCGCCACAGATATCCGGCGCCGTGACGCAGTTCCGACTCCTCGATCGTGTCGAGGCCTCTGGCGGAGTTGAGGTGCGCGATCTGACTGTGGCCGTGGTGCAGTAGAAGTTTGTGACCGGTGAACGTCCGTCCTGTCCCGGTTCCGCACACGACGATCACCGGGCTGTCACGCAGCACGGTGCACGCCCGGTCGAACTGTGAGCCGGGCACGAACTGCTCTTTGAGGTCGTCGATCTCTTGTTCGTTGAGCCACAGGGTGACCAGGTCCGCTTTGGCGGGCATGGCGTTGATCATGGTGATGTCGCCGCTGATCTCGCCTGCCTGGAAGACACCGTTTCCGGATCCGGTGACCTCGTTGGTCATCGACTGCTCTGTCTCGGGGGAGGGTTGCTCGGTTGTGGTCATCAGCGGCCTGACCCGAACGTGATGTTGCCGCTGATCTCACGAGCCTGGACGACACCGTTGTCCGAGCCGCTGATGGTGTTGTGCATGGTCATCCCCGCCGTGGGTTGCGTGCGGGGCTCGGGCTTGGTGAAGCTGGTGAGGCTCTTGGCCTCGAAGCCAGGCACCCTGATCCACGCGGGCTGCTCGAACTCCTTGTCGGCCACCACGACGGATGCGAAGTCGGCCTTGTTCACCAGGTTGGTGTGGTCGCCGCCGAACACCGCGCGGTAGGCGTCGTCGGACACGATCAGGCCTGTGTTGACCGTGTCCGCCGGGCGTTCGGCCAGGCACTGCTCGACGACCTGTTTGAAGATGGGCGCGTTGAGCAGCCTGCTGTGCGCGATCTTCGGCTCGTAGTAACCGGATCGCGGGCCGACCGGGCCGACGTGCACGGCGATGCGCAGCCGGACGTCCGGCTTGTTCCATCGGTTGTGCTGCGCGGCAAGGGTTTCCAGCCTGCTCGCGGCGTCGAACAGTGCGCCGAGGTCACTGCTTGGCAACGTCAGCAGCGCGCCGTCGCCGGTCGATTCCCAGTCGGCCGCCGGAATCGGCCCGATTCCGGTGTCTGTCAACGCGGTGCGCAGCATCGTGTCGGTGGTCGTCTTGAGCGCTTCGAGGTAGTGTCCGGGGTTGCGGGCTGATCCGATCACGTCCACACCGAGCAGTGCCTGATGCCGGGGCAGGGGATTCATCGCACCTCCATCGTCGCCTGGGGAAACGATGAGTGTGCGGAAGGCGACGCCGGGTGGTCTCCCGGAAATCCGGGGGAAGCCTCAGCGGCCTGGCTTCCAGTTGGGCTGGTCGAGTTTCTCCGCGAGCCGCCGCGCGTCCGGCAGCAGGTACAGGCATCTGCCGGTGCGGACGAGGTTGTCCGAACGCAACAAACGCAGCGCCGCGTCCACGGATTTCTCCGACGCGTTGACCGTCTGCGCCAACTCCCGCTGGGTGATGCCCTGGACTCGCAGGCCGTCGCGGGTGTGTTCGCCGTGCGCCCTGGCCCAGGACAGCAGTTGGTAGGCGACACGGCTCGGCACCTCACGGGAGGCCATGGCGAGTTGCCTGCAGTCCGCGTTGCGCAGCCGCCGGTCCAGCGTTTCGTTCACCAGCAGCAGCACGTAGGCGTGCCGTCTGGCCAGTTCCCGGAATCTGCCGCCGGGGATGTGCACGGCCACACCGGCCATGTGCCCGACGACCGTGGCACTGCGCGGTCGTCCGCTCAGCACACCCAGTTCGCCGATCAGCTCACCTCGGCCGTACAGGTCGACGATCAACTCGGAGCCGTCTCCGGCCGACAACAGCACCTTCACCGCACCGGACTCGATCAGCAGCACTTCCTCACTGGCCGCGCCGATGGTCATCAGGCGGTCGGTGCGGTCGAACGACCGGCGTTGCCCTGCGTCACGCAGTTGCGCGATCGCCTGTTCGTGCATGGCTCCTCATGCTGCCGGAGACTGTCCATGGTCAGCAGGACCTTCACTCGAAGGGCTCAGCGGACCGTGCCGATAACACGGCTGATCGTGATCTCCAGGACGACTCGCCTCGGGTTGACGCGTGGCGTGCGGTAGCGCTGGGCGTAGCGTTCTTCGGCGTCACGCACCGAGTCGGCGTCCTCACGGACAACCGCTGTGCCTTCGATGGTCGACCAACGGCGACCGTCGACCTGACAGATGGCGGCGGGCACACCGGTTGCTCCGGCGGCACGGACACGGCGTGCTTTGGCTGAGTCCCCCGAGGTGATGACACGCACGATCCCCGCGTCGACGTCCAGCGTCGCGCCGACGGGGACGACGTGCGGTGTGCCGTTGGGCCGGATGGTGGTGAGCGTGCAGAGGTGGCGTTCCCGCCAGAACTCCACGAGTTCTCCGCTGAGGTCGATCACTGCTCGGCCATGAACCGGTCGACGGTGCCACGGCGGCGGGCGTCGGTTTCCACGTCCGCGGCGGACTCGCCCAGCACCCGGCTGGCGAGCTCGACCGCGATCCGGGAGACCTCCGGGCTCAGTTCCTGCCGCACCTGTGCCCGCTGGATCTCCAGGTCGGCACGGGTCTCCATGACCAGTTGGTCGGCCTGTGCCTTGGCCTGGGCACGGACCTCGGCGAGGACCTGGTTGCCTTCCACACGGGCCTCGTCCCGCACCAGCGCGACGGGGTTGAAGATCGGGTCGTTCGAGCCCCCGAGCTGTGCGAGTACGACATTCGACATCGGCGCTCCCCTCGTCCGGTGCTGTCACCAGGCTACCGGCGGGGAGATCTGGGCTCCGTCCAGATGATGTCGGTTTTTGACGCGAAGTCGGAAGAGTGTGAAAAGTAGCGCAGTTCACACCGCTTCTGGAATTGCTCCAGGTAGATCATGGTTGGGTCTACTGGGAGGAAATCCATGACTCAGGTCGCGCGCACTGCCGTCGGGCTGCGCTCGGAACGCGGACCAGTTCTTGGTTCGATCATGCTGGCCACCGCGCTTGTCGCGCTGGACACGACCATCATCGCGACCGCCGTTCCGTCCGTTGTAGCCGATTTGGGCGGATTTTCGCAGTTTCCCTGGTTGTTCTCCATTTACCTGTTGACTCAGGCCGTCACGACTCCGCTCTACGGAAAGTTCGCCGATTTGTTCGGCCGAAAGCCGGTGCTGTTGTTCGGCATCGGCGTGTTCCTGCTCGGTTCGGTGCTGTGCGGTGCCGCGTGGAGCATGCCTGTGCTGATCGCCGCACGCGCGATCCAGGGCATCGGCGCGGGTGCCGTGCAGCCGATCAGCATGACCATGCTCGGCGACCTGTACACGTTGGAAGAGCGCGCCAGGGTGCAGGGGTACGCGACGAGCGTGTGGGCCGTGTCGTCGCTGATCGGACCGGCGCTCGGTGGTGTGTTCGCCGAATACGTGTCGTGGCGCTGGATCTTCTTCATCAACCTGCCGATCGGCGCGCTGGCCGTGCTGGTCCTGGTGCGCAAGTTCAACGAGAAGATCACCAGGAGCAAGCACAAGATCGACTATCTCGGCTCGGTTCTGCTGACCGTCGGAATGTCGCTGGTTCTGTTGGGGCTGCTCGAAGGCGGCGTCGCGTGGGCGTGGAACTCGGTGCCGAGCGTGCTGATCTTCACGGTCGGTGTGCTCACGTTGGTCGCTTTCGGTTTCGTCGAACGCAAAGCCGCTGAACCGGTGTTGCCGCTCTGGGTGTTCCAGAACCGCACGATCGTCGGCGGGAACCTGATGTCGCTGATCGTCGGCGCGCTGATGATGGGCCTCAGTTCCTACCTGCCGACGTTCGCCGAGGGCGTGCTGGGCACGGGTGCGCTGGTCGCCGGGTTCACGCTGGCCGCGATGACCATCGGCTGGCCGCTCGCGGCCACCATGTCCGGGCACGCGTACATGCGGATCGGCCTGCGCAACACGGCACTGATCGGCGCGGTGTTCGCGATCACCGGCTCGGTGCTGGTGAGCACGCTCGGGCCGCAGACCGCTGTCTGGGTGGCTGGTGCGTTCGCGTTCGTGGTCGGTGTCGGCCTCGGCCTGGCGTCCAGCCCGTCGACGATCGCGGTACAGGTGTCGGTCGGATGGGAACGGCGTGGTGTCGCCACCGGCACCAACATGTTCAGCCGGTCACTGGGCAGCGCGGTCGGTGTGGCCGTGTTCGGCGCGATCGCCAACGCCACACTCGCCGACCGGTTCGCCAACCCGCCCGCTGAAGTCGCGGGGAAACTGCCTGCCAGCGTCGACGCGACAAGTGTCGTGCTTGGCGCCCACGACGATTCCCCGGTGGCGACGTTCGTGCGTGGCGCGCTCTACGACGCCACGCACAACGTCTTCTTCTCGATGATCCTCATCTCGGCGCTCAGCGTCGTGGCGTTGCTGCTGATGCCCAGTCGGACGGCGGCAGAACGTTCTTGATGAACACGATCCCGTCCGTGTCCTTGACGTGGGCGGGATCAAGGGGGAACCAGCGGTAGTCGTTGTCGGTGCGCTTCCTCAGGCCGGTCGTGTCGACGCGGCTGGACTCCAGGACACAGTCGCCGGGCAGCAAGCCTTCCAGCGTGTCCGGGGCGGGCTCGCCGATGTCGTACTCGGGCGCGGTGCCGATCGCGGTGGCCAGGAAGGTGTACTGGTCGCCGAGTTCGGCGCTGACGATCGCGCCCGCTGGCCACCATTCCTGCAAGGCACCGGCGAACTGCCAGCAGCCAGCATTCCGTTGCAGGTGGGTGTTGTGCGCGTGGACGAACACCTTGCCGCGCTCCGCGATGGCCAGCAGGTTCTGCGCCATCATCGAGTCTCGGATGGCCAGCAGCTGCGCGATCCGCTGCGGCGAGTTCCAGGCCATCTGCGTGTGATAGCGCAGCAGGCCGTTGGCTGTGCGCGCGTACAGCTGGGCAAGCCAGTAGTCGGCACGGGACTGCGCCATCAGCCGCGGTTTGTCGGCGATGAGCCTGCCCGTCAGGTCGTCGACGATCAACCGGAGTTCTTTGACGTCGTCGGACGAGCCGACCGACACGGTCGGGTTCATCGCCGCGTCGGGATTGGTCCAGCGCTCGTCCGGCCCGAGCAGTTCGTCCACTGTGTACGGTGAGCCGAGGTACGCGTTCAGCCGGGTGATCGCCTGCCGTGGACTGGCAGCCTCGGTTATCTCCAGTGGCCCGTCGAAGCCGTAGAACCTGACCGGTTCCTCATGGGTCGTGTTGTACTCCCGCATCCAGGCGATCAGCTCACGGCTGGACTCGTATTTGCCCCACTCGTGGCTGATCCCCTCACGCACCACCTCGTCCAGCGTCCCGGTGCCGTGCACGACGTAGTCGTCGACGATCAGTCCCTTCAGGCAGCAGCTCTCCATCGCGAGCGCGCGGTAGCCGTGCTTCTCGACGAGGTGTTGGAAGACCCGCTGACGCAGTCGCGTCAGCGACTCCAGGCCGTGCGTCGGCTCCCCCAACCCGAGCACACGTGGGCGCACGGGCCGTGTCTCCAGAAACGCGTTGATCGCTGGCCCGACATCTTCGGCAATCGCCATCCCGGCTTCCTCAATCAGCATGCCCTTTACCGTATCGTTGAACTTCCGATGAAACCTTTTCTCGGCGAACGCACGAAAACCGCAGGAGAACCTTCAACACCATGAGCAGGCCGATAGATCTGGCCAGGCAGTATGACCTGTCCACACAGGCGGTCAGGAACTACGAGAACACCGGAATCCTGCCGCCCGCGCAGCGCACGCCGAGCGGCTATCGCATGTACACACCGCTGCACGCACAGGCGCTGGGCACGTTCCTCGCCCTGATCCCGGCACACGGCCACCAGGCCGCGACGGCGATCATGCAGGCAGTGAACGACGGCGCGATCGACCGCGCACTGGCGCTCGTCGATGACAGCCACGACCAGCTGCGCCGCGACCGGCAAACGCTGGTCGCCGTGACAGGCGCGCTCAAGGAACTGACGCCACCCACTGAGTCCGACGCGGAATCCATCGGCGCGCTCGCCCACCAGCTCGGGATCCGCCCAGCGACCTTGCGGAAGTGGGAAGAGGCGGGCCTGGTCCGGCCACGGCGCGACCGCCGGACGGGTTACCGCGTCTACTCGGCGGCCGACGTCCGTGACGCCGAACTGACCCACCAGCTCAGGCGCGGCGGCTACCTGCTCGGCCAGATCGCCGAGGTGCTGGAGCAGGTGCGGACAGCAGGCGGTGTCGAGCCGCTCCAGTCCGTTCTGGACGACTGGCGTGACCAGCATGTTCGGCGCGGCCGGGCGATGCTCACAGCCGCGGCCGCGCTCGGCGCCTACCTCGACTCACGCTGACACCCGCAACCAATGTGGCCTTTGTTGCACGAGACGCACCGAAAGCCGCCTTCGTTGCTCGACACGCGACACGCCAAAGCCATCCTCGCCCACCGCTCCGTGCAACCAATGTGGCCTTCGGTGCACTGGCCGCACCCAAGGCGGCCTTCGTTGCATCCCATCCACGGCAGCGCTAGGCGTGAATGTCCAGTTTCGTCCGGACGGCCACGAGCTGGTCACCCGCGTAGTCGGCGTAGGTCGGGTAGAAACCGTCGCCCCATGAAGTCATCGCGAACACGATCCGGGCGCCGCCGACCTCGATCTCGCCGGACTCCGTCTCGGCGGCCCGCACGTCCCGCATCACCTGCCAGTGGTGCGAATGCGGCCGGAAGTCGAGCTTGAACAGCTTGTCGTTGGCGGTCTGCCACGCCTCCACGGTCTCGTAGCGCTCGATCGCCTCTTCCAGACCGAGGTTCTCCCAGCCGTGCACGCCTTCGGGCAGCGTGGTCGCCTCGTGCACAGCGGCGGCCTCGTCGGCGTCCCGGCCCCAGAAGGCCACATCTGCCTTGCCGTCGACCGGTCGCAGGTGCCGCCACGCACCCAGCGCGTCCGCGTCGGCGAACGCCAGCCGCGCCCAGTCCACCCCGATCCGGCCGAGGAACTCGCTGCGGGTCACGGGTTCCTCGCTGACCCGCACGGCGACCTCCTTGAGCCGGACGCCGTGCTCGCCGTAGTCGTGCGTGGTTGCTTCGACCGGTAACGGACGGTCGGTCGGCAGTCCACCAACCGTCACGACCGGTATGCCGAACATGAAGAAACCACCGTCGCCGCGGGCGATGCTGCGCCGGACGCGTTCGCGGTGCGGCACGCGTCCAGGCTCCGGCTCGGCACGTGCGTCGAAGCCCTGGTCCTGGCAGAACTCCGCGAACTGCTCGGGCATGTCCCGCACGTGCGACATCGGGATGTCGTACAGCGAAACGCCTGCCTGCCGGTCGTACGCGGCCGCCGCCGCTTCCGCGTCCGGCCCGGCTATGGCGAAGTCGACCGCCCCGGAGATCTCCTTGGCCAGCCTCGGGTCGTCGATCTCGAGCAGCACCGGGTCGATCTCGGCGGGCGAACGCTCGCCCGACCACGCGCCCAGGTAGCCCCCGTCAGCGACGACCAGATGACCGGACGGACACGTGATCTGTCCTAATCGCATTGCCGGATCTTATTCTTCGACCGCGTGCGCCTCGATCTCCACCTTCATCCTCGGGTCGATCAGGCCGGAGATCTCGACCATCGTGGCCGCGGGCAGCACGTCACCGAACACCTCGCTGTGCGCCTTGGCAACGAGCTGGGCGTCGGCGATGTCGGTCACGTACGTCACCGTTCGCACGACGGCCGCCGGGCTGGACCCGGCCTCGGCCAACGCGGTCGTGATGATCTCCAGCGCCGCCTTGGCCTGCTGGTAGCTGTCGGTGCCGTCCAGGTGCGGGTCACGGGCCGTGGTTCCCGACACGAAGATCTGGTTGCCGACGCGAACCGCCCGGCTGTAGCCGAAAACCGGCTCGAACGCCCCACCGGACGAGATGTTCTGCCTTGCCATGTGCACACAAACCCCCTGGTTCGGTATATATCGCGTGATCACCGCGCACAGTAGCGGGTGCGGCGGGATCAGCCCCCGGAGTCACCGACAGACGTACACCGTTTCCTTACTGTCCACTGTGGATACTTTCGGGTGTCGCCGGTCCGACCCAGACCAGATCCGTGATCGCGCCCGGCTCGCAGCGGATATACCGCAACGCGTTCTCCGCCTCGGCGAGCGCGAAGTAGTTGCGACCGTCGGCCGTGATCATGTACGCGCCGTCGTCGAACTCCATTCCCCAGCCGAGCACCTGGACACCGTCGTCCGGGCGCGCGATGACAGCGGCGAACACCCTCGGCGCTTGAGCGGCTACAATCGCCGCTGAGCGCTCATCCACTTCCATTTCGATCTCGTCAGACATGGGCCAGAACCTATCTGACGTACTGATACCAAGAGAAGTACACGATTGAGTGATACCAAGTCGCGATACGGTTGGAGCCATGCCACGACCAGTCAGTCCCACGATGCGAAAGCGCGCCCTCGGCAAGGAACTCCGCAGGCTGCGCGAGGCCGCCGAGATGAACACGGCCGTCGCCGCAGCGGAACTCGACTGCTCGGAGGCGAAGGTCAGACACATCGAGAACGGTCGCAACGTCGCCAAGAAGACGGAACTGTCCGCGCTGGTCAGGCTTTACGGCGGCGGCACGGCCGAGCTGGCGGTCCTCGAGGAGATCAGGAAGAAAGCATCCAAACCAGGCTGGTGGTCGACGGCGAAGCTGCCGCCGTACATGCAGACCTACGTTGGCGCGGAGACCGACGCGAAGACACTGAGCACGTTCACGCTGGAGATCGTGCCCGGCCTGCTCCAGACCGAGGAGTACATCCGCGACCTCAACAAGCTCCTTGGAGCCACCGACATCGACCGCATCGTCAATGTGCGTGCGCGGCGACAGCAACGACTGTTCGACAAGGAAGAACCCCTGCGACTGCACGCCGTGTGCTCTGAAGCCGCTGTCCGGCGCATGGCCAGTGCGCCCTATGCGAAGGCCCAGGTGCGCCATCTGATCGAGATGAGCGAGCGGCCGAACGTCGTCTTCCAGATCCTCCCGTTCGACACAGGCATGCATGTGTCGATGACAGGGGGATTCGTACTACTCGATTTCGATCCCGAAGTATCCATGCCAGCCGTGTACCTCGAATATCTTGTAGGCGGTGGCTTCATCGACGACGAAGCCACCGTCAGCGAGATGAATCGCCGGTTCACCGCCCTCCACGAAGTGGCGATGTCCCCGCAGGACAGCGTCCGCTTCATCAAGAAGTGGGGGTAGCACGGTTGGAGGAACATGGATCTTCACTTACGTCCACCGACGCGATGGACGACATGGAAGAAGTCGAGTTTCAGCGGCGCGGGGCAGAACGAGTGTGTTGAGGTTGCGCCGTGGGGCGAGGTGCGGGACACCAAGAATCCCAGCGCCTCTTTCACCATCCCCACCGCCAGCTGGCGTCAGTTCACTTCGCTGCTGAAGCAGCACTGACCGCAGGCTTAGAGCGGCCCCGGCGAATGCGCACGGGGCCGCTCACGGTCGCGAACCACGCCCCGGCCAACATCCCGGCCGCCCCGATCGCCTGCACCGGCGTGATCGACTCGCCGAGAACCACCCACGACCCGAGCAAACCGAACACCGGCACCAGGAACATCGCCGACGAAGCCGTGGCCGGACCGACCTTCCTCACCGCCTGGTAGTACATGACGTACGCCAACGCCGTGGGCAACGTCGCCAAATACGCCTGGTTGAGCCAGAATCCACCGTCCAAGGCAGACCACTCAACACCGCCGAGGAACGGCACGGCCAACGCGCCCAACGCCACAGCGCCCGCGACAGCCGCGAACGTGGTCACCGTGAGCGCGGGCAACCGGGCGAGCAAAGGCGCGCCACAGATCGTGTACACCGCCCAGCACACAGCCGCCCCCACGAACAACAGGTCGCCGAGAACGCGCCCCGACCCACCGCCGGGAATGCCGACGAAGAACACCGCCGCCCCGGCAACCGCCACCCCCAACCCGGACATCGCACGGGCCGTCAACCTGCGGCGGCCCAGCAACGCGGTCACCGCCACGGTGATCACCGGTGAACACACCGGGATGATCACGCTGCCGTCCGCCGACGGCGCCAACGACAGCGCCAGGAAGAAACACGAGTTGTAGGCGAACATCCCGGCCATGCCGAGCCCGGCGAGCTTGCCGAGATCCTTGGCACCAACGCGCTTACGGACCACCACGCTGTGCAACAACAGCAGAACCACGGCGCCGAGCCCGAACCGCAGCAGCGCCGCCACTTGCGGCGGGACCTCGTGCACAGAGACCTTCGACAGGGCGAACGCACTCCCCCAGAACGCCATGACCAGCACCAGCATCAGATACGTACGCACAGTGACCCATCCTGTGCCGCGACGCGGGCGGGGTATTGAACGCTCGTGCGCAGGGCACAATGGACACATGGAGTGGGTTCGTTACCGGCGGCTGGCGGATCGTCCGGTCGAGGCGATGCACGCCCATTTCGAGCAGCACAGCTACCACCTGCACAGCCACGACACGTACTCGTTCGGCCTGACCGAGCACGGCGCGCAGGTCTTCGGCTGCCGTGGGTCACGCCGGACCAGCGCGGCGGGCATGGTGATGGCGTTCAACCCGGACGAGCCGCACGACGGGCACGCCGGGAACGAACTCGGCTTCACCTACCGGATCATCCACATCGACCCGTCGCTGATCACCGACGTGCTGTCCGACCGTGCCGGTCGCCCGGCCGGGCTGCCGTTGTTCGCCGAGCCCGTGCTGCACGACCCGGTGCTGGCCGGAGCGCTCGACCGGATGTACCGCAGCCTCTCCCCCGAAGCGACCACTCTCGCCAAGGACGAGGCGCTCGCCGACACCGTCGCCGCGCTCGTCCGTCGGGCCGCGCTGCACCCGCCCACCGAGTCCGCCGTTCCCGCGCCCAGCGTCCGTCGCGCCCGTGGCCTGCTCGACGAGGCGTATCTGGATCCGTTGGGCGCCGACGAACTCGCCGCTGTGGCCGGATGCAGCCGGTTCGCCCTGTACCGGGCGTTCAAGGCCGCCTACGGCATGTCCCCCAGTGATTACCAACGGCAACTGCGGCTGCGTGCCGCCCGGCGCCTGATCGTCGCGGGCGTCGCGCCCGCCGAAGCCGCCAGCCAGTCCGGCTTCGCCGACCAGGCCCACCTGACCAGGTGGTTCCGGCGCTACTACGGCATCACGCCAGGGGCGTACCAGCGCGCGTGACTTCGTCCGGGATCGAGTCAGTCGGGGCTTTCCGTGACACCGGAACCAGTCGGACTTAGAGTTGCCGGTGTGGGGCTATTCGGGACTTATCTGTACGACGGTGACAAGTGGACACCGCATGACGTCGACGTCCAGCCGGAGACGGACGGGCCGTGGCTGATGGTCGACATCCACGACAGCGACATCGCCACCATCAGCTACCACCCGGCTGGTCCCGGCACCGGTGTCGCGTACATCGGCTGCACGCCACGGGCGTACTTCGGCGACGAGAACGCCTCGGCGCCCACGGACACCGCCCGTGAGGCCGAGGGGCTCGCCGCGTGGCGTGAGGAACTCGGCGTCTCGCCTGTCACCTCGGACGACCTGGTCGACTTCCTCGCCGAGGACGAGCCCCAGAAATGGGGCGACGACGAGGACGAGGACGACGTGGAGTCCTTCGTCGAGGTCAGGACGGCCGAGTTCCTCAGTGCTCTCACCGTCCCTGTGCCGGACGATCTCCTGCCGCAGACCTGACCACCTCGTAGAGGCTGGTCCAGCTGTCGCGGCCGTGGCCGGTGGCGATCGCCTTGTCGTACATGGACTTCACCGCGTACGGCAGTGCGGAGTCCACTCCGGACTCGTTGCTGGCCCCGACGATGTGGTCGGCTGTGGCACCCATCATGATCACGTTGGCCGCGTCACCGGGGTACTTGCCTTCCTTGATGTCCTTTGCCGCGCCCTCAAGGTAGTACGAGATCATGTCGAAGTTCTCCACCGCGTACGGCAGGAACTCGGCTGCGGGGACGCCCGCGGCCTCGATCAGCGCGGTGGCGTGCAGGTAGGACGCCAACGAGGTCAGGAAGATGTCCAGCTGCGCCTGGTAGAACAGCTGTCCCAGTGTGGGATCCGCGCCGACGTACTTCACCGCGCCGATGACGCCCAGCTCCGGCTCAAGCCGCCGGACGACGTCTTCCGGGCCGCTGTAGAACACGTACGCCTTGTCCGTGCCGACCAGTTCGGCGGGGACCATCACGCCACCGCCGACGAAGGTCGCGCCGCGCTCGGTCGCCCATTGCGCGGCCGCCCTGGTCTTGTTGGGCGTGTCCGAGCTGAGGTTGACGATCACCTTGTCCTTGATGGTCTCGCCGTCAAGGATGTCGTACATCGCCTTGTAGTCGGTGAGGCTCAGGACCACCAACTCGCTGGCTGCCAACGCGTCGGCGACCGTCGGCGCGAGCGTGGCATCCAGGCCCTCGGCTCGTGACGCGGTGCGGTTCCACACCGTGACTTCGTGGCCCGCCTTGCGGTAGCTCCGGACCATCGCCTGGCCCATCGGCCCGAGGCCAATGACAGTAATCACTTGTTCCCTTTCTTCAACAGTTCGACGACACCGGCGATGTCCTCGTGGCCATGCCCGTCCGCGACCCGGCGCGCCATCAACGGGCCGAGCGGAGCGAGCAACTCGGGGCTCATTCCCAGTTCCTGCGCGGACAACGTGAGGTTCACGTAACCCGCGGACTGCATGCCGATGTTCGACACGACGTCGATCGCGTAGTCCTGCTTGTCGATCTGCTCGGCCATCCCGTCGACGGCCCTGAGCATCGCTGTGACGTATTGCTTGAGCAGCGGCGCGAACTCCGTTGCGGAGACTCCTGCGGACGTGACCAGCGCGAGCGAGTGCAGTGCCCCGGCGAACATGCCGTACATGCCGCTCAGCAACCCGATGTCGTACAGCGCGGCGAACCCGGCGTCGGTGCTGACGTAGTTCGTGCCGCCGAAGGCTTCGAACACGTGCTTGTTGGTGTCGAAGGCGCTGCGTGAGCCGCTGTAGAACACGTACGCCGGAGGCGCCCCGATCATCGGCGGAATCGCCATGATGCCGCCGTCGAGGTAGTCGACGTCGTACCTGAGCTCCACCTCACGCGCCTGGCCGGGCGTGCCGTTGGTCAGGTTGACCAGGACCTTGCCGGTCAGCGCGTCGCTGGCGGTGTCGAGCACGTCTGTCACGGACTTGTAGTCGAGCAGGCAGACGATCACCAGCCTGCTCGCGCCGACCGCCTCGGCCACGGTGGTCGCGTGCGTCGCGCCCGCCTCGACCAGCGGCTTCGTCTTCTCGGGTGTGCGGTTCCACACAGTCGTCGGGTATCCGGCCTTGAGCAGCGCCCTGGCCAGGGCGGATCCCATGTCACCGACCCCGAGAACGGTGACTGCGGGCTTGCTGAGATCTGGCATGCCCCCACTCTGCGCACCTCCACGCACGGATCACTGGGGGTCCACGCACGGAAAACTGTCGGTGGGTGCGGCTAGGTTTGAAGAGTGAGGTTTGGACTGCTGGGGCCGCTGGCCGTGTGGACTGCCGACGGGCGCGAGGTGCGCGTGCCCGAGGCGAAGGTCCGCACGCTGCTGGCGGACCTGCTGGTCCACGAAGGACGGCCGGTCCCGGCTGACCGGCTGGCCGAGGACCTGTGGGGCGAGCGGCAGCCCGGGAATCCCACGAACACGCTGCAGACCAAGGTCTCGCAGCTGCGCCGGGCGCTGGAGGACGCGCAGCCGGGTGGGCGGCTGCTGGTGTCCCACCAGTCCGGTGGTTACCTGATGCGGGTCGATGTGGACGTGTCGCGGTTCAGGGAGCTGACCGCGCGTGCCGGTGAGGTTGCGGATCCGCGGACGCGGGCGGCGTTGTTGTCCGACGCGCTGGGTTTGTGGCGGGGTCCGGCGCTGGCGGATTTCGCCGACGAGCCGTTCGCGGTTCCGGTGATCCAGCGGCTGACCGAGGAGCGGCTGGCCGCGTTCGAGGAGTGGGCGTCGGCGCGGCTGGAGCTGGGCGAGCACACGTCGTTGACCAGCGAGCTCGCCGAACTGGTCGCCGAGCATCCGTTACGTGAGCGGTTACGCGCGCTCCAGTTGCGTGCGCTCTACGGCGCGGGTCGGCAGACCGAGGCGTTGGACAGCTACCGGCAGCTGGTCTCGCTGCTCGACGAGGAGCTGGGCCTGACACCCAGTCCGGACCTGGTCGAGTTGCACTCGCGGATCCTTCGGCAGGACTCGGCGCTGGGCAGCCCGTCGGCGGTGCGCACGAACCTGCCCGAGCCGTTGACCGAGCTGGTCGGCCGGGACACGGCCGTGCGTTCGGTGCTGTCGCTGATCGGCGAGACGCGGCTGGTGACGCTCACCGGCCCCGGCGGCGTGGGCAAGACACGGCTGGCGATCCAGACCGCGCGGCAGGTGCCGGAGGCCTGGCTGGTCGAGTTCACCGGCATGGACCAGCACGGCACCCCCGAGTCCTGCCCACGCGACGACCTGGTCGCCGAGGTCACCGCGGCCACTCTCGGCATCCACGAGGAGCAGGGCGCGCTGCCGGACCGACTGGCCGAGTACCTGTACGCCAAGGACGTCCTGCTCGTGCTGGACAACTGCGAAGGCCTGATCGAGCCGATCGCCACGATGGCGGCCCGGCTGCTGCGGGCCGCGCCGGGGCTGCGCATCCTGGCCACCAGCCAGGAGCCGCTCGGTGTGGCGGGCGAGGTGGTGTGGCACGTCCCGCCGCTGGAGGTGCCGAGCGCGGCCAGCGTCGCCGCTTCCGACGTGCGCGCGTTCAGCGCCGTGCAGCTGTTCGTGGCACGCGCCTCGGCCACGACGCCCGGTTTCGTGCTGGACGCGAGCAACTCCGCGGACATCGCGGCGATCTGCCGTCGGCTGGACGGCATCCCGCTGGCGCTGGAACTGGCCGCGACCCGCGTCCACGCGCTGGGCACACACGAGTTGCTGGTCCGGCTCGATGACCGGTTCCGGTTGCTGGCAGGCGGAAACCGCGGCGGGCCGCCGCGGCAGCGGACACTGCGCGCGATGATCGACTGGAGCTGGCAGCTGCTGTCGCCTTCGGAACAGGTCGTGCTGCGCAGGCTGGCCGTGCACGCCGAAGGCGCGAGCCTGGCTGCAGCGGAGGCGTTGTGCGCCGGTGGTGAGGTACGTCCCGAGGACGTGCTGTCGCACGTGGCCGACCTGGTCGACAGGTCGCTGGTGGTCAGCGGGTCCGGGCCGCGCTACCGCCTGCTGGAATCCGTTGTGGCGTACTGCGTCGAGCAACTCCAGGCGGCGGGCGAACTCGACGCCATGCGTCTGCGGCACGCGGAGTACTACGTCAGCCTCGCCGAGCAGGCCGACGTGAACCTGCGCGCCAGCTCCCAACGGTCGTGGCTCGACCGTCTCGACCTCGAATCGGCCAACCTGCGCAGAGCCCTGGAAACCGCGCTACAGCAGGAGAACGCCGCCCTGGCGCTGCGCCTGGTCAAGGCGATGACGTGGTACTGGTACCTGCGCGGCCGTCTCACCGAGGCGCGAAGGACCATCCGCCAGGCCCTGGACGTCCCCGGCTCGCCGCCGGACCTACGCTCGACGGTCCTCGCCTGGGACGCCGGGCTGGCCATCCTGGCGGGCGAGGCCATCGACAACGCAACGCTCACCGTGGCGTACGAGATCAAGGATCCGACCGACCGCGCGATGGCCCTGTGGTTCCTCGGCTACGTGACCACGACGATGGGTGGCGTCGAGCCCAGCGAGACCCTCGGCAACCAGGCGCTCACCGAGTTCGAGGCGCTGAACCACACCTGGGGCATCGCCGTCGCTCTGATCGACCGCGTGATGCTGCACCGCTACCGCGGCGACTTCGCCGCAGCCCACCGCGACACAGCCAGAAGCGCCGCCCTCCTCGAACCGCTCGGCGAACGCTGGGGGCAGTTGCAGGTCAGCTTCAGCAAGGGAACTCTCGCCGAGATCGCGGGCGACTACGACCGCGCGACGGAGGTCCACCTCGACGGCCTGCGCATGGCAGAGGAACTGGGCCTGACCCCGGAAGTCTCCTACCAGCTGTCCTGGCTCGGCAGAATAGAACTCCTCAAAGGAAACCACGCCAAAGCCCAGGACCTGCACGAGCGAGCACACGCGATCGGCGCGGAGCACGGCCTGAAACCGGCGGAAATGTACGCGGAAACCGGCCTGGCACTGGGAGCCCGCCAAACAGGGGACCTGGCGAAAGCGGAGAAACACCTCCTGAACATCCTGGCCTGGCACCGAAACCAGCGCTACGAGGTGGGAGGCTCCCTCATCCTGGCGGAACTGGGCTTCGTGGCAGAACAACGTGGAGATATCTCCCAAGCGCTGTCCCTGCACCTCGAGGGCTATGCGATGGCGAGCGCGACAGACGACATCCGCGCGGTGGCGCTGGCATTGGAAGGCCTGGCGGGAACAGAAGCGACAGCCGGAAACGCCACCTCAGCAGCCCGCCTTCTCGGCGCAGCGGCACAGGCCCGCGAATCCGTCGGCAGCCCCCTACCGCCAGGCCAACGCCACGACGTGGACCGCATAGCGGCAACAGCCCAAGCCAGTCTCGGCGAGGAAACTTTCACCGCAGAGTTCCAGCACGGCAAAGAAACTCCCTTCGCCACCCTGATCCCCCAGCCAGCCTGACAGGCCCAGGTCCTCGTGAGTGGTTTGTCCCGCGCGTCCCTGGGGCCGATCACCGAACAAACCGCTCACGAAAGATTTCCCAGCCCGGCTGGCTCAGTCGTCGTGAGCGGTTTGTTCGCCTCGGTGGACAAACCACTCACGAGGATGTGCGCTGGAACCGGCCAGAGCTGCCAACTGGTCGACCACGTCCTGCAGCGGTTTCGTGGTGTCTATCTCCACGGTGGCCGACTCTCGCAGCAGCGGTTCGATTTCTTCCTTGTCCGCCATGATTCGTTGGCGTTCCTCGGCAGTTTTGCCGAACGGGTTCGTGTCGCGGGTGGCGATGCGGTCGAGCATCACGTCCAGGGGCGCGGTGAACAACACGATCTCGGTGAAGCGCGGGTAGAACGTGCTCTGGTTGTGGACCGTGCCCTGGATGAACAGCGGCTCGCCTGACTGCTCATGACTGGTGAGCAACGCGTCTATTCTGTCCTCGCGCCACTGCGGTTCCATTCCGGTTCCGTCGGGCAGCGGGGCGTTTTCGATCCAGTCGCCGTCGTCGGTGTCGATCGCTCGGTATCCGCGCTGTGCCAAGTGGTTCAGCACGGTGGACTTTCCCGTTCCCGACATACCCGTCACCAAGATCATCGCCACCTTGCCCACGGTATCGCACATCCGCCGGGATCATTTCCGGGCGGCGAGAGTCTCCAGTGCGCGGTCGGCGTGGCCGTTCATGTCCAGTTCCGAGCGGATCACCGCGAGGACCCTGCGGTCCGTGTCGATCACGAACGTCATCCGACGGGTCTTGAGCGGACCTATGCCCATTTTGCGGCGGACGCCGAGCTGTGTGGCGACGTTACCGTCCACGTCGGACAGCAGAGGGTAGTCGAAGCTGTGCTTGTCGGAGAACTCGCGTTGCTTGCCCACCGTGTCCCCGCTGATGCCGACGCGCTGGGCGTTGTGCTGCGCGAACTCCGCTGCCAGGTCACGGAAGTGACAGGATTCGATGGTGCAGCCCTTGGTCATCGCAGCCGGGTAGAAGAACAGCACGACCGGGCCCTTCTCGAGGAACTCGGCCAGTCGCCGTGACGTTCCCGTCTCGTCCGGCAGCTCGAAGTCCTCCACCAGGTCACCGACGGTCACACTCATGTCATCTCCTCCGCTCACACCGGCCCCTGATCAGCGTAGCCGTCTCCGACACTCCCACTGAGCAGCCGTTACTCCCCCGAAAGGGTTAGCGGGATTTGCCCACACCACCCGACACCCCAGAAGATCGAACACGTGTTCGAGCGCGAGAGCAGGTTGGCGGCCGAGGAGATCCGGACGGCGTCCGACCGATTACGAGAACTGGGCCGCAAGGCCGCACCCGGCGTCTGGCGAGTCGTGCCGGAAGGTCCACTGACCCGGCTGCTCGGCCGCGAGGACCACGAAGTCGCTGTACTCACAGGAATGTGGGCGCAGAGCACAGCCGAATACCTCACCGCGGTCGCGCCGTCCACCGCGTACAACATCGCCGAACTGATGTGGCTCAGCGAAAGCCTCGTCCGGCACGGCGAGATGCCCATCCGCCTGCGAGACGCCCTGTTGCGCCTCGCCAGGGGCCTGGAACCGGACAGCCCGTCGTAATCACCAGAACCGGAACCACGCGCCTGGCTGCCACGAGACGTCACCCCAGGCCAGGCGCTCCCGCCGGTTCGGGTCGTACTCGACGTGACTGTCCTCGTCGAAGACCAGCACCGGCCGTGTCTCACCGTACGGCGGCCAGCTGGGCAAGGGGATGCCGTCCTCGATGAAACTCACCCACGCCTGGTGGATCTGTGCGGCCGTGACCTCCCGGGGCAACGTGACCTGCGAGGGCGGGTTCCACACCATGCCGAGTTCCATACCGTGTGCACCGTCGAGGAAGTCCGGGACGCCCGGCTGCGCGATGTCGATGCGGTACCGGTAGACGCGGCTGTGCCGGGCCTGCGCGTCGGCGAGTCGTTGCGTGGGTATGCCGTAGCGCTCGTCGCTCATGACGGCGGCCTCCGCCATGTCCGCGCCGCGCGTGTCGCGGTAGGTGTCGAGCACTCTGGTGTCGCCGAAGACCTCGGTCAGCACGTCGTGGACGGGCGCGGTCGCCTGCTCGCCGAGGAACGCGGAGAACGTCGCCGACTCGTTGCCGTTGTGGCCGATCATCAGTCGGATTCCGGCCGCGCTTCCCGCCGCGATGAGGGACGTCGGCATCGCGGGCAGGACCGTCGGATGGATCGTCGGGCGCCACAGCCACACGGCCGACATCCCGGTCAGGATCCGTTCCTGCGCCGCGAGAACGTCCTCGGCGGGCACCGAGCGCAGATGGCGTGGGCCGCCGAGTTCGCGGATCAGCCGCTTGGCGATCACCGTGCCCTGCTCGGGACTGGCGACGTGGTCACCGCCGCTGCTGACGATGGCCTGCGAGAACAGGTTGCGGCTCAGCGGGCTCGCCATCAGGTTGCCCACGCTCTTCGCACCGGCGGAAACACCGTAAACCGTGATCCGCTGGGGATTCCCGCCGAACGCGCGGATGTTGCCGCGGACCCAGCGCAGCGCGGCGATCTGGTCGAGCAGGGCACACAAGCCCGCGTCCTGTTCGGCCGGGCCGAGGACACCGGCGAGATAGGTCATCCCGAGCGCACCGAGCCGGTAGTTGACCGTCACCACGACGATCCCGGCACGGGCGAACGCCTCGCCCTCACCGGCCTGGATCCCGCTGCCGGTCCGGTAGCCGCCGCCATGCAGCCAGAACAGCACCGGCCAGCCACCAGGTGGCGGCGTTCCCTGGGGCGCGCACACGTTCAGGTACAGGCAGTCCTCACTGGACGGAGCGGCGGCGACGCCGATCTCCTGCGGTTGCAAGGACTGCGGACCGTAGTCGGTGGCGGGCCAGGTTCCCGCCCAGCGAGACACCGGCATCGGCGCGCGCCAGCGCAGCTCGCCGACCGGCGGTTGCGCGTACGGAATCCCGCGCCAGACAACACAACCATCGCCCTGCAGCCCGTTGAGCCGCCCCTGCTCGATCGTCACCAAGGCCACGCGTCCCCACTATAGGGACGGAACGCGATGCGGGTTGTCCTCCACCCAGGAACGCAGAGCCGCCAGCGGCTCGGCATGGGCAAACTGGTCATCCGAATCGCTCCTTGACACCAGCCGTCAAGTACTTGACACTGGACGTCAAGGGAGGTGGGCGTGTGACCGGACCACTGGCACAGCAGCTGATCGCGATCATGGGGAGCAGGCTGCTGGACCCACTGGAGATCCTGCTGGACGATCCGGTCACGGATCTGCGGGAGCGGTGCGAGCGTGCCGCCGAGTCATGGGCGGCACGCCTGCTCGGCCCGGACGGCACCTTCGCGGTCGCGAGCATCGTCGCCGCCCTGTACCCGGGCGACGGCGTGTTCGATCCACCCGCGGACTGGTGGCAGACCCCGCTGGGACAGGTCACCCTGCTCCGCATGGGCTACCCCGGCCGCGAGGCGGTGTCGTACGCGCTCGCGGGCGCGATGCTCGGCATCACCCGGCAAGGCGTGCACGACCTGGTCACCCGCGACAAGCTCGCCCGCCACCCCGACGGAGGCGTCACCGTGACGTCCATCCGGGAACGGATTCAGCTGAGGGGACACCGACCATGAAGGACCTGTTACTGCTGCACGGCGCGGGCGGGCAACCGGCGAACTGGGACAAGTTCATCCCGCTGATGCCCGACTTCCACTGCGTGGCACCGGATCTGAACGGGCTGACCACCTGGGAGGCGATGCTCGACCACCTCGACGGGCTCGACCTGGACAACCCGGTCGTCGTCGGCGCGTCCCTCGGCGGCGCGCTCGGCGTCCGCTGGGCGAAACGGCACCCCGAGTGCCCCGGTGTCGTCAACCTGGACGGTCACGGCTGGCCATCGACCTACCCCGGGCTCAGTGAGGCCGAAGTAGCCGTGTGGCGCGCCAAGCTCGCCGAGGTGTTCGACGCGATGGCCGAGAACATGCCGCCACACCAC
This sequence comes from Kibdelosporangium sp. MJ126-NF4, assembly GCF_000826545.1. Next base: position 750,753 of record NZ_CDME01000011.1, read on the forward strand.
GTCGCTCTGCGCGAGCTCACCGACAACGGCAGCGTGCGCGACCTCTACGACGACGTGACCGCACCTGTCGTCGCCGTTGTCGCCACGGAGCTCATGTCGGCCCAGGAACCGTTCGCCGAGTTCTACACCGCTGTCCGCAAGGGAGTTCTCGCCGACCTCGCCGGGCGGCAGGTGATCGAGTTCCCCGGCCATCACGGGCTGCTGAGCACGCACCCGACCGAGATCGCCGACCTGGTACGCCGTTTCCTCGCGGACGACTGAGCCCGACGGGAAGGCCCTCGACCCGAGGACCTTCCCGTCCCAGCCTCGGGTCTCACCTCCTGGGTACGGTCAGCGTGCCGCTGACCTTCACCAGGCCCACCTTGCTTTCGCTCGCGTACCGCAAGTCCGCGCTGTCCACCACCAGTGCCAGATGGTGCCCCGCGGGCACGTCCCACGAGATCGACTCCAGCGCGAAATCGATCGTCGCGGTCTTGGTTCCCCTGATCGTGTAAGGCTTGTACGAGATCAGTGCGCCAAAGCCCGCCGGACTCACGTCGTAGAGGTACGCCACCAAGGTCGTGTCGACGTTGGTCGACGTCACCGTCGCGGACATTTTCGGTTTGCCCACAACGGTTGTGGCCGTCGCGTAGGCCGGGCCGTTCCAGACGGCGGCCGCCGGGCCGACAGCGGGGACGAACACACCGACAGGAATCTTGAAGTATCCCTGCAAAGCGCCGCTGAGGATCGGAATCCCACTGCTGGCCAGACTGTCGACGCCGGAACCGAAAGCCTTGCTGCCCAAGGAGATCGTGTCCGCGGTCGTCGCGGCCGAAGCCAAGGACCCATACCCGCGCCACTGTCCGGCGTTGGCCGACATCAGCTGGACCGGCTGCGTGCGGTCGATCCCGTTGTCGGTCCCGTTGAGGTATCGGTCGAACCAGTCCGTCGCGGCGTCCCACACGTCGTTGGACAGCCCGACAGCGCCGAGCAGCTCCGACGTCGCGTGGTCGCCGCCCTGCAGCAGCAGGCGCTTCGGCGTGGCCAGCCGGTCGTAGAAGTCCGCGGCCTGGTTCGGCGGGAAAATGGCGTCCTGCCACGAGTTCGCGATGAAGACCGCGGTTCCGTTGGCGTTGATCCGGTCGAGCTTGGTGCTCGCCGAACGCGACGGCGCCAGCTCCCTGGCGTAGTCGATCTTCCCCTGCAGGAACTCCGACGTGATCCTGCGCAGGTCGGGTCCGGGGCGCCCGGTCACCTGGGCGACTGCCAGCAGCGCACCCGCGGACGTCTGGCTGATCGTCTGGTTCGGGTAGAGCGAGGCCTCCAGGTCGGCCCACGTGCTCATCGACGCGACGGCCTTGATGCGCTTGTCATTGGCCGCGGCCAGCAGGCCCGTGCCTGCTCCGTACGAGATCCCGGCGACCCCGATCTTCTGCCCGTCGGACGGTGTGTTGGCCAGCGCCCAGTCGATCACCCTGCTGACGTCGTTGACAGTGTCCGGGCCCGCCACGTCGATCTCGCCGCCCGAGTCGTAGAAACCGCGACTGGTGTAGCTGACGACGACGTCACCGCTCTCCGCCGCGAGCTTGCGGGCCGCGCCGACGTACTCCAGGTTCGGAGCACCCCAACTGGACGGCATCACCAACAACGGGAACGGCCCGTTGCCGCGCCCGGTCGGGGTCACCACGAAGCCACGGATCGGCGTGCCGCCCTCGCCGGGAATCGTCTGATACGAGATGTCGGCACCGAACGACGGCGCGGCTGTCGCCGCCGCCGGGGCGAGCACGGCACTGGCCACCGTCACGGCGGTCAGCAGGGAAACCATCCGTGAGCTGCGCATATACCCTCCATTGGGTGTCACGTACCCGGCACAACGCGTGACCACCCTGGAAGTTACGGCCGAGTAACCTACACGGCCGTAGATTCACCCGTCCCGGCGATCCACCGACAGCGGGGACCGCGCGGCGGCCCCTCGGGTACAGCGACGCCCCCGCACCCCTGCCGGGGCCCATTGACCGGTGCCCCGTTGACCTGGGGGCACAATGCAGGGCGTGACTTTGTCGATAGACCAGCGGATCGCCGAGGAGTTGGGCGTCCGCGAAAACCAGGTGAAGGCCGCGGTCGACCTGCTCGACGGCGGCGCGACCGTGCCGTTCATCGCCCGGTACCGCAAGGAGGTGACCGGCACGCTCGACGACGCGCAACTGCGCACACTCGAAGAACGGCTGCGTTACCTGCGCGAGCTCGAAGAGCGGCGGGTGGCGATCCTGGAGTCGGTGCGATCGCAAGGGAAACTGACCGACGAGCTCGAGGAACAGATCCGCACAGCGGATTCCAAGGCCCGCCTCGAGGACATCTACCTGCCGTACAAGCCCAAGCGGCGCACCAAGGCACAGATCGCGCGCGAAGCGGGTCTCGAACCGCTCGCCGACCAGCTGTTCGCCGACCCGACGCTGGATCCGCAGGCCACGGCCGCCGGGTTCGTCGACCCGGAGAAGAACGTCGCCGACGTGGCCGCCGCGCTGGAAGGCGCGCGGTCGATCCTGGTCGAGCGCTTCGGTGAGGACGCCGACCTGATCGGCGACCTGCGCGAGCACATGTGGTCGCGCGGCCGCCTCGCGGCCAAGGTCCGCGAGGGCAAGGAAGAGGAGGGCGCCAAGTTCTCCGACTACTTCGACTTCGCCGAGCCGCTCACCAAGCTGCCGTCGCACCGGATCCTGGCGATGTTCCGCGGCGAGAAGGAGGAAATCCTCGATCTCACCCTCAGCCCGGAGCCGAACGACGAGCCCGCGACCGGGCCGAGCGACTACGAGATCCGGATCGCCGCCAAGTTCGGCATCGACGACCAGGGCCGTGCGGCCGACAAGTGGCTGACCGACACGGTCCGCTGGGCCTGGCGCACCAGGATCCTCGTGCACCTGGGCATCGACCTGCGGATGCGCCTGCGCAACGCGGCCGAGGAGGAAGCGGTCCGCGTCTTCGCCGCCAACCTGCGTGACCTCCTGCTGGCCGCGCCCGCGGGCACCAGGGCGACCATGGGCCTCGACCCCGGCTTCCGCACCGGTGTGAAGGTCGCGGTGGTCGACGGCACCGGCAAGGTCGTCGCGACCGACACGATCTACCCGCACGAGCCTCGGCGCGCGTGGGACGAGTCGATCCACAAGCTGGCGTTCCTGTGCAAGCAGCACAACGTCGAGCTGATCGCGATCGGCAACGGCACCGCCTCCCGCGAGACCGACAAGCTCGCGGCGGACCTGCTCAAAGCCCACGCCGACCTGCGGCTGACCAAGGTCATGGTGTCCGAGGCCGGTGCGTCGGTGTACTCCGCGTCGGCGTACGCCTCGGCCGAACTGCCCGGCCTGGACGTCTCGCTGCGTGGCGCGGTCTCCATCGCGCGGCGGCTGCAGGACCCGCTGGCCGAGCTGGTGAAGATCGACCCGAAGTCCATCGGTGTCGGCCAGTACCAGCACGACCTGTCCGAGGGAAAGCTGTCGCGTTCGCTCGACGCGGTCGTCGAGGACTGTGTGAACGCGGTCGGCGTGGACGTCAACACCGCCTCCGCGCCGCTGCTCACGCGCGTGTCGGGCATCGGCGAGGGCCTGGCCGAGAACATCGTGCTGCACCGCGACAGCAACGGGCCGTTCCGGTCGCGGACGGCGTTGAAGAACGTGGCCAGGCTCGGCCCCAAGGCCTTCGAACAGTGCGCGGGCTTCCTCAAGATCCCCGACGGCGACGACCCGCTCGACGCGTCCAGCGTGCACCCGGAGGCCTACCCGGTGGTCCGGCGGATCCTGGACGCCACCCAGACCGACGTGCGGGCGCTGATCGGCAGCCAGACACTGCGCAAGCTGCGGCCGCAGGACTTCGCCGACGAGAAGTTCGGTCTGCCGACCGTCACCGACATCCTGGCCGAGCTGGACAAGCCGGGCCGTGACCCGCGACCGGCGTTCAAGACCGCGACCTTCGCCGACGGCGTCGAGAAGATCGCCGACCTCAGGCCGGGGATGACGTTGGAGGGCGTGGTCACGAACGTGGCGGCGTTCGGCGCGTTCGTGGACATCGGCGTGCATCAGGACGGCCTCGTGCACGTGTCCGCGATGTCGCGCAACTTCGTCAAGGACCCGCGTGACGTGGCGAAACCCGGTGACATCGTGAAGGTCAAGGTGTTGGAGGTCGACATCCCGCGCAAGCGGATCGGCCTGACGCTGCGGCTGGACGACGAGGTCGGCAAGCCACAACCGCAGAGTGGTGGCGGCGGCCGTCGTGAGCAAGGCGGCGGCCAGCAGCGTCGCGGTGGCGGCGGAGGCGGTCAGCAGCGGCAGCAACAGCAGCGCCGCAACGAGCCGCCCGCGAGCGGCTCCATGGCCGACGCGCTGCGACGCGCCGGTTTCGGGAAGAAGTGATTTAGGACTTCCCGGTGATGAGGTCGGCGAGGAACTTCCGGTATGGCTCCTTCATCGGAAGTTCCCGCTCCTCACGCACCCGGCGGCGGGTCGCCGTCACCGGTATCGCCCGCAGCGGGTCGTAGCCGGGGCGTTCGTAGGTCTCCCACCACAGGCCGACGCCCCGGCGCTGCCACGCAGGCAGCTCGTTGAAGTTCACGCCGTACCGGTGCAGCAGTTCGTTCTTGGCCGAGGCGTTCGCGCCGTCCAGTGCCTTCGTGGCCTCCTGCCTGTTCTTGCCACCGTTGCGCAGAGTCCAGTAGCACCAGCCGTTGAGCGCCGAACGGGCCGCGTCGGCCTGGCGCCAGGAGAAGTAGTCGACCACGTCGGCGGGACCGGTCCCGATCCACACCCGGCTGTCGAAGTGCGCCGGTTCGCCGACCGCGTTCGTGAAGGCGGCGGCGGTGACACTGGCCGACAACGACACCAGTTTCTCCACGCCGCGGCCGAAGATCTGCGAGTTCGGGTCGAGCAGCACCGAGATCTCGTCGCTCTCGGTGTACGCGTAGCGGCCGCCGAACTCCACCAGCAACACCCGCGCGGCTTCCGTCATCAGCTGCGAGAAGCGTAAGTCGAACGGCTTGTCGTACCGCTGCTCGGTGAACCGCGAGAAGCTGCGGCCGTCGACCCGCAGGATCGTCCACGCTCCCGGTGGCACGGTCATCGAGTGGAACCACTCGCGAGCCCGCTGGCCGGCTTCGAACTCCTCGCCGTGCACGTCCGCCCCTCTTGTCACCACTTTGACACTGTGCGTGACACTAGCGGTATCAGTAGTGGTCAGCGCACCTAGGTCGTTCCACGGACGATGAGTTCGCTCGTCCTGGTCACCCGTTGTTCGGGAACGCCTGTGCCGAGCTGGCCGAGCAGCAGTCGGGCAGCGAGCGCGCCCTCCGCCGCGTGGTCGTGGCGGACCGCCGTCACCTGGGGAAACACCATCCGGCAGACAGCCGAGTCGTTCATGGTGACCACAGCCAGGTCTGTGGGGATGCGCTTGTTCAACACGCTCGCGTGCGCCACGACCTTCGCGGCGGCCATCGGGTCGTCGTAGATCACCGCCGTGGCGTCCCCCATCGCGCCTGCGGCGGCGATGACGTCGTCCGGACCGACGGTGACACGGCTGATCCTGCTGTGCCCGCGCCGGGTGAGGTGACTGGTCACCTCGTCGCACGCCTTGGCCTTGTCCACCAGGACCGACGACATGCCCGGGTGGCTCGCGCCGATCAGGACCGCCGGGATCGTCAGCGTTTCCAGCCAGACGATGCGGGGATCGTCCGGGCGCGGGTCGATCAGCACCATGCCGTCCACGCGGCCGGACGCCCACCAGTCCCGGTAGGTCTCCTCGGCGTCGGCGGCTATCGCGAGCTGCAGCGTCACGCCCGCCCCGGCGAGTTCCCGTTCGATTCCCTCGACTGTCGGCCACGGCACCTCACCCGCGACGACCAGTCCCACGACGCCCGACCGGTCCGCCGACAACGCCAGTGCCGCCGTGTTGGGCCGCCAGCCCAGCGTGTGGGCTATCCGCGACACCCGTTCCCTGGTCTGGTCGGACACGCCGGGACGGCCGTTGAGCGCGTAGGACACCGCCGCCTTGGACAGGCCCGCGCGCCGGGCGATGTCGCTGATCGTTGGTCGCTTCATATCCGCCTCCGCAAGTACACCCATCCGAGGGATACCCAGCCTGAACCCGCAGCTCAAACCCCGATCCGAAATGACTGTTCCGCACGCTGACCCGGCCGGGGCCGGACAAAACTGTCGGTCGGTCCCGCGATGCTGTCGGCGCGGGGCTCACCAGGGCCCCACCGAGCCCGACCAAGGGAGACCGACATGGGAATCGTCGACTGCAGCGCGGACATCCAGGCAGGCGACCGCAAGTACACCGTCAGGGCGGCGACCCTGCCGAGGACGGAGGGCGACGGCCCGCGCATCGAGATCGCGCTCACCGACCGCGATCCGGCTGGATCGGCCACCGAGTGCGGATCGTTCACCCTGCCCGCCGACAACCTCGCGGCTGTCGGCAAACTGATCGGCCAGGTGCTCTCCGGACTGTCCACATTGAGCGGACGATCGGCCGCGAGCCCGTCGAACGCCTCGGCGCCGTGGACCAAGGAGCAGGACGACGAACTGCTCGAACGGTGGACCGCGGCGGGCGACACGTACAGCGCCCCCGCGCTGCGCCGGATCCTCGCGGACCGCTTCGGCCGCACGACCGGATCGATCCGCGCCCGCCTGCTGCGGATCGGCTGTGATCCGGACGCGCCCGGCCATGCCTTTGTCCCGGTGCCCGGAGCGCCGTGATGGCCGCCTCGCCACCACGCCCGCCGCCGTGACACCCGCCTCCGGTGAGCCGCACCCTCGCCGGAGTCTCTTCGCCCGGAGCGCATCCACGCACCCGACCTGGAGGAAATCGAGAGCCATCAAGCAGTCCCACACCATCACGACAACGTCCAGCAAGCGCACCAACGAAAGGAGACACAGACGGGAATCAGAATTCTTGCGACCGCCCGCCAGGTCCCGTCCAGCCTCTGGCGACCGCGACCCACTCGAAACCTCACCACACCACCGAAATCCACCTCGCGAGGAGGCTCCGACGCCCATCGACGACCGCGCCCGCTGAGCCGAACACCGGGCCGATCACCGGGCCGATCACACCGTGTGCACGCCACAGGCCCCGCCCGATCCACATCCGATGACAGGAGGCACGGCCGACCCGGAATTTCAAGATCCAAAACAACAGTACGCGTCCCACACCATCAAACACCGCAAACCACAAGGAGAGGAGAATGTTTGGGAGCGCTCCTCCATTGCTGTGCCACCGTTGGACACCGCATTCGATCCGCCCGACCGTACATGACGCAGTCACCTGACGCGGGCTCACCCACCCGGCCGCGACGACCTCGCGGACTCGGATGGCTTGCCGCACTTGCCGGAACATGGCAGGCGGTGCATCGTGAGTCGCGTTCAGATACGCTGAATCACCTGCATGGGTTGCTCTTTTACGGGTTGTTTTCGAACCTGGTTGCGCGTTCACCCCTGACAGTGGCTAAGCTGCACTCCGCCCATCTGGTGGGGAAGGCGACAACACTGTGAGATTCGGTGTACTGGGGCCGCTGACAGTGGCCGGCCCAGACGGGGAGATTCGATTACGCGGAGAGCACCAGCGAGTCCTGCTGGCCATGCTGCTGTTCCATGCCAACCGGCCTGTGACAACCGACTTGTTGGTCAGTGCGCTGTGGCCGGAGATGCCGCCGAAGTCGTACGCGTCCAACCTGCACACGTATGTGTCCCGGCTGCGGGCGAGGCTTCCCGGGGTGCGGATCGATCTGGTGGGTCGCGGCTACCGGTTGCAGGTCGCGATCGACGACGTCGACCTGCTGGTGTTCCGGGAGGCCGCGGCGGCCGGACGGAGCGCGGCACGGGCAGGCCACCCGGAGAAGGCGTCCACTTTTCTCCGCAAAGCGTTGGCGCAGTGGCGAAGTCACGCACTGACCGACGTGCACGTCCCGGCGCTGGAAGCCGAGCTCGGCAGGCTGGAGTCCGAGCGGCTGGCGGTGTTCGAGGACTGCGCGGACGCTGAACTGGCGGCGGGATGGCACGCGGAGCTCGCGGCCGAGTTACAGGCGGCGTTGGCGGCGCACCCGTTGCGGGAACGGCTGGCCGGTCAGCTGATGCTGGCGCTGCAGCACTCGGGGCGGCAGGCGGAAGCGCTTGAGGTGTACCGGGCGACGCGGACCACGCTCATCGACGAGCTCGGTGTCGAGCCGGGGACCGCGTTGCGGCGGTTGCACTCGTCGATGCTGCGTGGTGACGGTGGCGGCGAGCCGTTGCCGCGGCCGACATGGCCGATCTGCCAGCTGCCCGCTGTCGCCGCGGACTTCTCCGGGCGCGAGCGGCAACTGGCCGAGGTGACCGGCCTGCTCAACCCGGGCGGGCACAGTGTTCCGGTGGTGGTGCTCAACGGCGAGCCTGGTGCGGGCAAGACGAGCCTGTCGATCGGCGCGTCGCACCAGTTGCGGTCGGTGTTCCCCGACGGGCAGCTGTTCGTCTCGCTGTCCGGTGTGGATGATCCGAGGGACACCGGGGCCGTGCTGGCGGACCTGCTGCGCGGGCTGGGGGTCAACGGTCCGGCGATCCCGGACGACCTGCAGGCACGGGCGGCGATGTACCGGGGGCTGCTGACCGACCGCAAGGTGCTCGTGGTGCTGGACGACGCGGCCGACCCAGGACAGGTGCGGCCACTGCTGCCCGGGACGCGTGGCTGCGCGGTCCTGATCACCAGCCGCAAGCGGCTGAGTGGGCTGGCCGGGGCGAGCCGGATCCCGGTCGGGCCGTTGACCGGCAAGGAGGCGCTCGGCCTCCTGGAACGGATCATCGGCCGGGCAAGGGTTTCCGCCGAGTACGCGGATGCCGCCCGGATCGCCGAGGCGTGCGGCAACCTGCCGCTCGCCCTGCGCATCGCCGGGACGAGGCTGGCGCTGCGGCCGAACATGCGGCTGGGGCTGCTGGCGGATCGACTGGAGGACGAAGGGAGGAGACTGGACGAGCTCGAAGTCAGCGATCTCCAGGTGCGGGCGAGCCTGACGCTCAGCTACGCCGCGCTGAACACCACAGCCCGGGCCGCGTTGCGCCGGTTGGGTTTGGTCAACACGGTCGATCTGCCCGAGTGGCGGATCAGCACGCTGCTCGACTCGTCTCCGTCCGAGTCCGTGGTGGAGGACCTGGTGGAGTCCGGTCTGCTGGAGCCGACCGGCACGGACGAGACCGGCGAACCGCGATACCGGCTGCACGACCTCGTGCGGGTGTTCGCGCTCGAACGGGCGGTGTTGGAGGACAGCACGCGTGAGCGGCACACGGCCGCGCGAATGATCATCGACGCCGTCATCGGTATCGCGGACGTCGCGGCTCGCCGTCTGCCGTGGACGCTGCCGATGCCGCGGCTGCGCGGTCCGATCCCCGCGCAGCCACTGGCGAGCGATCTCGTCGAGCGGCTCACCGCCAACTCGGAGGCGTGGTTCGCCGCCGAGCGGGTGAACCTGCTCAGCGGCGTGCCGAAGATGAGCTCACTCGGCTGGCACACCGACGCACTGTTGTTGATGGACCGGCTGTCGGTGTACCTGTGGACCCAGGGGTACTACGCGGACATGCGCGTGGCGTACCAGAGCATCGCTGACGCGGCGGAACAACAGAATCCACGGGTAGCGGCACGCGCGCGGTCCGTACTCGCGTTGCTCAGGCACAGCCGCGGGCAGTACGACGAGGCGGCGCAGGAGTATCGGGCCAGTGCACGTGAGCTGGCTGAGCTCGGCGAGCACGAGGCCCTGGCGTGGGTGCACACGAACTTGGCCGCGTGCCTGATCGCGGTCGGCCGGTCGGAGGAGTCGGCTGAGCTGATGGAGTCGGCTCGGGTCGAGTTGCGTGACGACCTGTTCGCCGTCGGAGTCGTGCTGCGTACTCAGATCGCTGCGCTCAACCGGCTGGGGCGCACCGAGGAGTCCGCGCGGATCGAGACCGAGGCGCTCGCGTTGGCCGAGGAGGCAGGCGAACCGAGGCAACTGGCGATGGCACTGCACGACAAGGCGTGGGGGCACGTGCTCGGCGGCGAAAGCCTGGAACGGGCCGACGAACTCGCCGAGCAGGCAGTCACGTTGTTGCGGTCAGTCGGCCCGCGGTCGTCGTTGCTCGCCAAGTCCCTGCGTACCCGGGGAGCGATCCTGGCAGGCCTTGGCAGGCGTGCGGACTCGGTCCTTGCCTTCCGGGAGGCCCGCGACATCGCACGGGAACTCACCGAGCGGCCGAGGGAAATATCCTGTACCCGGGCGATCGCCGCGTCCTGGATCGGTGAGGGCCGCGTCGGCGAGGCGATCCCGGTTCTGCGCGACTGCCTTGAGCAGTACCGGGAAATGGGCAGCACGCTGGCGACCAGGATCACCCTCGGTCTGTTGGCCGCGGCCTACGACTGCCAGCACGACAGTCTCGCGGCGCGGGCGGCCCGCGCCGAGGCCGAACGCCTCGGCGACCCCCGGGACACCAACACCGCGATCCTGTTGAAACTCATGCTGAATCTCACGACACCGGCCCCCAGGTCGTGCATCGAAGCCCCCGTTCGATGAACGGCTCCCCCGCTCCGGCAGACGTGTTCGTGACGTTGTCGTGGACGTCCCGAACGCCTGTGCCAGTCCGGTGTTCCCCGGCCGCGAAACAACAGCCCCTCATCTGGTCCCGTCCGTTGTGGTCGAGGACTTCGATACACGACCCAAGGGTCGGACGTACCCCGTGACCGTCCGACCCTCCCCCGAGTGGCCAGGTTTCATCAGGCGCGCTGCTTGAGGGCCTTGGCGTAGGAGCCGTTGGCGGGCAGCCACGTCAGCACGATGGCCGCGATCGCGAGGATGGCGGCTCCCCAGCCGGTGATGGCCATCATCGAGGGAGCGAGACTTCCGTAGTCCAGGGTGAAGAACCCGGCGACGGCGACCGTGATGACCGCGAAGATCGTCGTCACGATGCGGATCCCGGTGTTCGCCTTGACCATCAGCAGGCCGAACAGCAACAGCAGGACACCGGCGCCCAGAAACAGGTAGGCCCTGTTCTCCAGCAGGTCTCCCGCCACCGCCCCGGCGGCCGTGCTCGCCTGCGCGGCGACGGACTTCGCCAGCTCCGGATCGACGCCAGGGATCTCCTCGCTGGCCACGAGGGAGCCCACCATCTCGGCCGCCACCTTGGCACCACCGGTGGCGAGGACGTACACGCCGTTGATCACCGCGAGAAGGCCTGCCAGTGCCGCCGCGCCCAATGCTGCCACCAGGGTCCCCGGCCTGGACGGCGCCGTCATGGCCTGCCCGCCATGGGTCGGGTTGGTCGAGTATGTGCTCACGTGCCTCAGTTCTCCTTGGTATGCGGGACTGGGTGATCAATGTCGGGTTTCACCCAGGCGCAGCACATTAGGAATGGGCACCACACGGAACGAACACACAATCGCACAGCCTGTGCCGGACAGTGTGTACACCGCTCAACGACTGTCCGGCGGGATCAGTTCCCCGAGACCAGTTCGCAGGGCACGGACATCACGACCACGGTCGGGCCGCCGAGCGGGCTGCTCACCACCAGTGTGCCGTCGAAAGCGGACAGTCGACGCTCAATGCCCCGCAGACCAGTCCCACCGCTCGCGTCGGCGCCGCCCTGGCCGTCGTCCCCGATGAGGATGACGAGTTTGCCTTCGTCGTAGGTCAGCCGGATCCACGCCTTGTTCGCGGACGCGTGCTTGACGACGTTGGTCAGTGTTTCCGCGACGGCGAAGTACGCGGCCGACTCCACCGGCGCGGACAGCCGTCCGGGGATGTCGATGTCCACATCGGTCCGCAACGGGTTGGCCAGCACCAGTGCCTGGATGGCGCCGTCGAGGCCGCGGTCGGCCAGTACCGGCGGGTGGATGCCGCGGACCAGGTCCCGCAGTTCGGACAGTGCCTGTGAACTGGCCGCACGGGCCTCGGCCAGCAGTTCCTGCGCGGCGGCTGGGTCGCGTGCCACCGTTTCCTCGGCCATGCCGAGGCTCATGCCCAACGCCACCAGCCGGGCCTGCGCGCCGTCGTGCAGGTCTCGCTCGATGCGCCTGAGTTCGGCGGCCTGCGTGTCCACAGTGTCCGCGCGTGACACTGTCAGCTCCTGCACACGGTTGGCCAACCGCGCTGCTTCGGTCGGCGCCAGTATGGATGCCGTCAGCCGGGCGTGCGCCCGCATGAGGCGCGGTGAGACCGCGTACCAGACAGCCGCGTACACCAGGCCGAGCGGGATACCCACGATGAGCGCGGTCTCGGTCGAGCTCACCGTGAGGAAGCCGACGAAGTTGACCTCGGCGTCGTCCGGCAGCGCCCACCACCAGGTTGCCAGCGTGACGTAGCCGATCGCACCGAGCGGCAGGGCCACGTTGATGATCGCCAGCGCGGAGCCCGCCGAGCCCTGGACGAACAGCCATCCGACATCGCGCCAGGTCGCCGGGTCGGCCAGCGTGTCCAGCACGCGGCGGATCAGGCCGTGCTCAGGCACCCGGGCCCGGTAGGGCCGCTCGACCTCGGTACCGAGGACCCAGGCCGCCCGCCTGCGGTGCACGTCGGCGAACTTCCGCAGCAGGGCCAGCATCCCGAGGGTGAACGGGATGCCAACCCAGATCGTGATCAGCCCGATCGAGGTGAACAGGAACGACATCAGCACGTAGATCACGGGCATCATGCCGATCAGCGCCACGGACCAGCCGAACAGCTGGGCCCTGGTCGGCGGCGCCGGACGCGGTGAACTCATGCGTCCATTCTGGTACGTGACCGGCCGTTGGCCAGTGGTGTTAGACCTACTTCATTCCGGAGGTGCCACCACCGCGAGGACGGCGCCGAGATCAACCTGCTGGCCTGCGGAGACAGGCAACGAGGTGAGCGTGCCCGAGGCGGGAGCGGTGATCTTGTGCTCCATCTTCATGGCCTCCAGCCACAGCAGCGGCTGGCCCTGTTCGACCTGGTCACCCTCGGAAACCGCGACCCGCACGACGGTGCCGGGCATCGGCGCCAGCAGCGACCCCGGAGCGGCCTGCGCGGACGGGTCGGTGAACCTCGGCACAGGCGTGAGCGCGACCGGTCCCAGTGGTGAGTCCACGCACACCACATCCAGGTACACCGCGACACGGAACACACGCCGCACGCCGTCGGCCTCCACCACGACCTGGTCCGGCTCGGCACTGAGCAACCGCAGGCCGGGATGCCCGTCAGCGACCAGACCGGCCCGGGTGTGCCGATAGGTGACCTCCACCTCCCCGGACGCGGTGCCGTACACCTTCCGCTGCGGCTGCGACGGCACATTCCGCCACCCGCTCGGCACATCCGTGGCACGACGCCCCGCTGCATCAGCCAACGCGGCGGCCAACGCACTGAGCGCCTCGGCGTCCTTGTCGGCCAGCGGCTCAGCGAGAACCGACAACCCATGCCGGTCAAGGAACGCGGTGTCCGTGTCACCCGCGAGGAACTCCGGGTGCCGCAGCACACGGACAAGCAGATCCCGGTTCGTGGTCAGCCCATGGATCTCCGCACGTGCCAACGCCCCCGCCAACGCCAACGCGGCCTCATCCCGCGTCGGCGCGAACGAGATCACCTTGGCCAGCATCGGGTCGTAGAAGACGCTGACAACGGACCCGTCCCGCACACCGCTGTCCAGCCGCAGCCCAGGCCCAGCCGGGACAGCGAACTCCGTGCTCACTCCCGGGACAGCCAGCCGGTGAACGGTCCCGCTCTGTGGCCGCCAGTCCTGCGCGGGATCTTCCGCGTAGAGCCGCACCTCGATCGCGTGCCCCCGCGCCTCCGGCGGCCCAAAACTGTCGGACCCCTCCGGTAGCGTTGAAATCAGGGGTCCCCCTGCGGGAATTGCTGTTGCGGAAGAGGCTGGGCTTGTGGTGAGCACGGTGTGGGGTGAGACTGCCGGCAGGTGAGCGCCCTGTGCCACCAGGATCTGGAGCCTGACCAGGTCCAGGCCCGTTGTGCACTCGGTCACCGGGTGTTCGACCTGCAGGCGGGTGTTCATTTCCAGGAAGTAGAAGCGACCTTGGTTGTCGCCGAGGAACTCCACCGTGCCCGCGCCGGTGTAGTCGATCGCTTTGGCTGCCGCGCGAGCTGCTTCGAACAGTTTCTCGCGCATTCCCGGGGTTCGTTCGACCAGGGGTGAGGGGGCTTCTTCGATCACTTTCTGGTGCCTGCGCTGGATGGAGCACTCGCGCTCGCCCACTGCCCACACTGTCGCGTGGGTGTCCGCCATGATCTGGACTTCGATGTGGCGTCCGGTTTCCAGGTAGGGCTCGCAGAACACCGTCGGGTCGCCGAAGGCCGACTGGGCTTCCGAGCGGGCCGCTTCCAGTTCCGCTTCCAGGTCCGCCAGCGCGCGGACTATCCGCATTCCCCGTCCGCCGCCGCCTGCCGATGCCTTGATCAGCACCGGCAGGTCCGCCTCGGTTACTTTGTCTACTTCGGACAGCGTTGGCACGCCTGCCGCCGCCATCAGCTTCTTCGCCGCTATCTTCGAGCCCATCTGGTCGATCGCTTCCGGCGACGGGCCGATCCAGGTCAGTCCCGCTTCGATCACCGCTCGGGCGAAGTCCGCGTTCTCCGACAGGAAGCCGTAGCCAGGGTGGATCGCGTCCGCTCCCGCGCGGTGGGCCGCGTCGATGATCAACGCGGCTCGCAGGTACGTCTCCGTCGGCGAGTTGCCCGGCAGACGGACCGCCGCGTCCGCCTCGGCCACGTGCGGGGAGTCGGCGTCCGCGTCCGAGTAGACCGCCACGCAGCCGATGCCGAGCGCCCGGCAGGAACGGAACACCCGCCGGGCGATCTCGCCCCGGTTGGCCACCAGCACACTTGTGATCATCGCCCTCACATCCGGAAGACGCCGAAGCCGTCGGTGCCGGCCACTGGCGTTGTGTGGATCACCGACAGGCAGAGCCCGAGGATCGTGCGGGTGTCACGCGGATCGATCACGCCGTCGTCGTACAGCATGCCGGACAGGAACATCGGCAGCGACTCGGCTTCGATCTGCGCCTCGACCATCGCGCGCATCGCCGCGTCGTTCTCCTCGCTGTACTCCTGGCCGCGGGACTGCGCCGCAGCTCTGGCCACAATGGACAGAACACCGGCCAGCTGCTGTGGCCCCATCACCGCCGACTTCGCGCTCGGCCAGGAGAAGAGGAACCGGGGGTCGTAGGCACGCCCGCACATCCCGTAGTGCCCGGCTCCGTAGGACGCGCCCATCAGGACCGAGAGGTGCGGCACCTTCGAGTTCGACACCGCGTTGATCATCATCGAGCCGTGCTTGATGATCCCGCCCTGCTCGAAGTCCTTGCCGACCATGTAGCCGGTGGTGTTGTGCAGGAAGATCAACGGCGTGTCCGACTGGTTGGCCAGCTGGATGAACTGCGCCGCCTTCTGCGACTCCTCGCTGAACAGCACGCCACGCGCGTTGGCGAGGATCCCGACCGGGTACCCGTGCAGCGAGGCCCAGCCGGTGGCGAGACTGCCGCCGTACAACGGTTTGAACTCGTCGAAGTCCGAGCCGTCGACCACGCGGGCGATCACTTCGCGCGGGTCGAACGGGATCTTCAGGTCGCCGGGCACGATGCCGAGCAGTTCTTCCTCGTCGTAGCGCGGCGCGGTGAACGCGGCCGGGCGCGAACCGGTTTTCCGCCAGTTCAGCCTGGCCACGATTCGGCGCCCGATGCGGATCGCGTCCTGCTCGTCCACCGCGAAGTAGTCGGCGAGGCCGGACGTGCGGGCGTGCATCTCCGCCCCGCCCAGCGACTCGTCGTCCGACTCCTCACCGGTGGCCATCTTGACCAGCGGCGGCCCGCCGAGGAACACCTTGGACTGGCCCTTGACCATCACCACGTGGTCGGACATGCCCGGCACGTACGCACCACCGGCCGTCGCGTTGCCGAACACGAGCGCGATCGTCGGAATCCCGGCGGCGGACATCCTGGTCAGGTCGCGGAACATCCGGCCGCCGGGGATGAAGATCTCCTTCTGTGACGGCAGGTCCGCGCCGCCGGACTCACCGAGGTTGATCATCGGCAGCCGGTTCTCCACCGCGATGTCCATCGCGCGGCCGACTTTCCTGGCTGTCCACGGGTTGCTCGACCCGCCTCGGATGGTCGGGTCGTTCGCCATGATCATGCATTCGACGCCCTCGACGAAGCCGATCCCGGTCACCACGCTGCCGCCGACGGCGAAGTTGCTGCCGTACGCGGCCAGTGTGGACAGTTCGAGGAAGGCCGAGTCCGGGTCGATCAGCAGCTCGATCCGCTCCCTGGCCAGCAGCTTGCCGCGCTTGCGGTGGCGTTCGACGTACTTCGGGCCGCCGCCCGCGATCGCCTTGGCGTGCTCGACGTCCAGGTCGGCGAGTTTGCCGAGCATCGAGTCGCGGTTGGCGGCGTACTCGTCCGACGCCGTGTCCAGTGTGGACTTCAACGTCGTCACAGCAGTACCTCCGGGATGTCGATGTGCCGCGACCGCAGCCATTCGCCGAGCGCCTTGGCCTGGGGATCGAACCGGGCCTGCGACGCGACGCCGTCGCCGAGGATGCCTGAGACCACGAAGTTCACCGCCTTCAGATTCCCGAACACGTGCCTGGTCACCGGCAACGACGCCGTCTCCGGCAGCAGCCTGCGGAACTCGTCGACGGTCAGCGCGTGCACCAGCCAACGCCACGCGTCGTCGGTACGCACCCAGACACCGACGTTCGCGTCACCGCCCTTGTCCCCACTGCGGGCACCGGCCACCAGGCCGAGCGGCGCGCGCCTGGTCGGGCCGGTGAGCGGCTCGGGCAGCGCGGGCTCCGGGGCCGCTGCCAGTTCCAGCGTCTGCGCCGATGGCGGGATGGGGATCCGCTGTCCGTCCACCACGGCAACGTGCTCGACCTGTTTCGCGTCAACGAAAGCCGGTGTGAACAGGCCGAACGGCGAGGCGTCGCCGGGTGGCGCGGTGACGTGGAAGCCGGGGTAGCTGGCGAGCGCGATCTCGATGGCGGCACTGGAGAACGCGCGGCCGACGACCTTCGGGTCGCTGTCCTTGACCACGCACCGCAGCAACGCACTCGCCTCTTCCTCGACGTCCGCGTCCTGACGGTCGGTACGGGCCAGCGTCCACTTGATCTCGGCGGGTGGCTTGGCGAACGTGAGCTGCTGCTTGACCAACTCGGCCTTGGCCTCGATGTCGAGGCCGGTCAGGACGAACACCGTCTCGTTGCGGAAGCCGCCGAGGGTGTTCGTCGAGACCTTCAACGAAGGGGGCGGCGGTTCGCCGCGGACGCCGCTGATCCGGACGCGGTCGGTGTCCTCCTGGGACAGTTCGACGGTGTCGAAGCGGGCGGTCACGTCCGGCCCCGCGTAGCGCGCGCCGGAGATCTCGTAGAGCAGTTGGGCTGTCACGGTTCCGACGGTCACCGCGCCGCCTGTGCTGTCGTGCTTGGTGATCACGCTGCTGCCGTCGGCCTCGATCTCCGCGATCGGGAAGCCCGGGTAGCGGATGTCGTGCTCACGGAAGAACGAGTAGTTCCCGCCGGTCGCCTGCGCGCCGCACTCGATCACGTGCCCGGCCGCCACGGCACCGGCGAGCTGGTCGAAGTCTTCTCGCTGCCAGCCGAACCGGGCGATGGCCGGGCCGACGATCACCGACGCGTCGGTCACGCGGCCGGTCACCACGACGTCGGCACCGGCTTTCAGGCACTCCGCGATGCCGAACGCGCCGAGATAGGCGTTGGCTGTCAACGGTTGGCCGAGGCCGAGCTCGTCGGCGCGACTGACCAGGTCGTCGCCTTCGACGTGCGCGACCCGCACGTCGAGCCCGAGTTTTGCGGCCAGTTCCCTGATCGCGTCGGCGAGGCCGGACGGGTTGAGCCCGCCCGCGTTCGCGACGATCTTGACGCCGTGGTCGACGGCGAGGCCGAGGCCGTCCTCCAGCTGGCGCAGGAACGTCTTGGCGTAGCCGAGTTTCGGGTCCTTCATCCGGTCGCGGCCGAGGATGAGCATGGTCAGCTCGGCCAGGTAGTCGCCGGTGAGCACGTCGAGCGGCCCACCGGTGAGCATCTCGCGCACCGCGCTGAACCGGTCACCGTAGAACCCGGACGCGTTGCCGATCCTGATCGCCGACATGCCGCCAGCATGCCAGCCGGACGCAAAACAAGCAAGCGTGCTTGTTTTAGCCCGCGCGTGTCCACCGGCTCCGGCATGGTGAGTTGAACCGGCGAGCGGCGCGAAGCGAAAGCCCACCAGGCTGAAAGCGAGTCGAGCAGTTTGACTCACCGTGCCGGAATGGTGGACACGACGGGTGTCAGGAGGATGGCTGGCGGCCGTTGCCGGGCAGGCCAGCGAAGGCTTGGGCGATGTCGAGCCACTTGTCCGCGTCGGGGCCGGTCGCGACCAGTGCCGTGTCCGCGCGGTGCCGCCGTTGGGTCGCGATGAGGCACAGGTCCAGGGCAGGTCCGGTGACGGTCTGGGCCGCGTCCTGCGGGCCCCATGTCCACGTCGAGCCGTCCGGCGCTGTCAAGGCCACGTAGAACGGCTCGGCCGGGGGCGTCAGGCTGTGCACGTTGTACGCGAAGTCCCTGGTACGCACCGAGATGTGCGCCACATGCCGCAGCCGCATGGTCGGTTCACGCGAGACGCCGAGCGCGTCGGCGACGTCCAGGCCGTGTGCCCAGGTCTCCATGATGCGGGCGGTGGCCATCGACATCGGGCTCATCGGCGGCCCGAACCACGGCAGTTTCGTGCCCGCCGGTACCGCTGCCAACGCGTCGGCCAGCGCTGTCCGTCCGGTGCGCCAGCGTTCCAGCAGTTGCGCCGGAGGGGTGCGCGACAGCTGCTCGGCGCCGTCGTCCACGAAACCGGTCGGGTTCTTCCAGGCCTCGGTCACCACTTCCTGGAAGGCCGCCGCGTCGGTCGCGGCCAGGATGCTGCCGTCATCGGTCCACGCAAGGTGGGCGATCTGGTGGGCGACGGTCCAGCCTTCCGCCGGGGTCATCGTCGCCCATGCCTCGCTGGGCAAACCGGCTACCAGGTCATCGAGGGACTGGCCCTCGGCGAGCAGGTCGTCAAGCACCGCACGAAGTTCGGACATGGGGGCACTCTAACCATGTCCTGGTTGGACCAACCCGGACTCGTAGGCAAGCACGATCGCTTGTGCGCGATCACGCAGACCGAGTTTTCCCAGGATACGGCCCACATGCGTCTTGACCGTCTGCTCGGAGAGCACGAATTCTCCCGCGATCTCGGCGTTGGACAGGCCACGGGCGATCAGGGTGAGCACCTCGGCCTCGCGGTCGGTCAGCCGCGACAGCCCCGCCGGCCGGATCCGCTTGCGCGGCGCGCCCTTCACCAGGTCCGCGATCAGGCGCCGGGTCACAGCGGGCGCGAGCAGTGCGTCACCGGCCGCGACCACGCGCACGGCGTTGATCAGGTCCGCCGATGGCGCGTCCTTCAACAGGAAGCCGCTGGCACCGGCACGCAGCGCGTCGTAGACGTACTCGTCGAGGTGGAACGTGGTCAGCACGACCACCCGGTACGGCACCGGGTCCGCGAGCAGCCGCCGTGTCGCCTCCAGACCGTCCATTGTGGGCATTCGGATGTCCATCAGCACGACGTCCGGCTCGGCCGCCGGGATCGCGGCGACCGCTTCGGCGCCGTCGCCCGCCGTGCCGACGACGGTGATGTCCGGCTGCGCGCCGAGCACGGCCGCGAAGCTCTCCCGCACCATCGCCTGGTCGTCGACCACGAACACCCTGATCAACCGGGCAGTCTCGCCCATACCTGGAATCCCCCGTCCGCACGGCGTCCTGCCGTGCACTCCCCGCCGATCATGCCGACGCGTTCCTCGATCCCGGCGAGGCCGGTTCCCCCACCAGCGGTCGCCACACGACCGGAAGGTCCATTGTCGACGGACAGCTCGATGTCCTTGCCGGATGCCCGGAGCCACACCGTGATCGGCGCGCCTGGGCTGTGCCGCATGGCATTGCTCAACGACTCCTGCACGATCCGGTACGCCGCCAGTCCGACGACCGCGGGCACGTCGGGCATCGGTTCATCGACCTCCAACCGGGCGGAAGCACCCGAGGCCACCGCGGATCGCACGAGGTCGGGAATATCGTCCACGGTCGGCTGCGGAAAGTGCTCGGCATCGGCGTTGTCCTCGCGCAGCACTCCGATCAGCCTGCGGGCCTCGGTCAACGCCTCCCGCGCGGCCGTCCCGAGCGCGGTGAACTCGTCATGGATCTCCGGAGTCACACCGGCGATCCGGTAGCGCGCGCTGTCGGTGCGCACGGCGATCATCGAAAGATGGTGCCCGATCACGTCGTGCAGTTCACGGGCGATCCTGGCCCGCTGCTGCAGATGCGAGCGTTTCAGCCGTTCCTGTTCGGTTTCCAGCCTGGCTCTGCGGGCATCGTTGAGCACATACCCGGCGATGATGACAGCGACGAGGCCGACGAGCGGGCCTGCCATCACGCCGAGGCCGTACCGTCCCGCCACCGGCCCCGTGGCGGCTGCCATCGCCGCACAAGCCATGGAGGCGATGCCGCCCATGTCCTGACGCCGGGCGCGAGCGATCGCCAGCGCGACAACCGGTGCGGCCGGAATCAGGTAGGCATCCAGTGGCCAGCTGTGCACGATGCCAAACGAGTTCTCGATCGGCCGGGTGACGACCGCCGCGAACACGGTGCCGAAAGCGGTCAGTCGCGCTGCGGTCAACGGCCTGTAACGGGCCATCAGCACGGCGGCGAACAACACGAGCACCACGAGCGTCCCGGTCACCATGTGGGTCATGTTGATCCAGACCACCCACATGTTGAACGCCCAGGAACACAGCGCTACCAGCAACAGCGCCCAGCCGAGCCACGTGGGCCCGCGCCACCAGCCGAGCGGCGGGCCCATGTCACGGTCACGGCCGGTCAGCAAGGCCTTGCGCATCCCCATCCCCTGACGCTAGCCAACCCGTCACCGAGCCGATATCAGGGAAATACCCGTAGCTCCGCAGAGGTACGGCAAGACACCGCCACAGCGGGACGCCCCACACGGCGTACAGCGGCAGGCTCAACGCCATGAACGAGCGAATGACCCGGCTGCTGGCCGGTTCCGCGCTGCTCTGGATGGTCGTCGGCATCGTCGTGGCGATCTACCTGGAGATCGTCTACGCGGGCACCGTCCACCAGACCTTCAGCGAGTACGTTTACACAGGCCAGGGCGCCCGTCTCGCCGGGATCGCGATGCTGGCGGTCGGGTTCTCCTCGTTGGCGGCGGCGGGCGCGCTGTGGTCGGCGGGCGGTCCGCGGTCCGCGTACTGGCTGATCCTGGTGTGGGGGATCGGCCTCGCGGTGCTGGCGATCTTCCCGCAGGAGCCCGCCGACCAGGCGCTGACGTGGCACGGCGCCATCCACCGGTACTCCGCGCTGGCAGGCATGCTCACGCTGCCGCTCGCCGGTTTGCTGCTGTCCCGGCAATGGCCGCTGCTCCGGCCTTTCTCGATCGCGAGCTTCGTCGCGCTCGCGATCTTCGTGTCCACCTTCGTCGTGCCCGGCTGGCGCGACTACAGCGGGATCGCCGAACGGTTCGTGCTCGGGATGGACGTCGGCATCATCGGTGTGCTGATCAGACGGCTGTCCGCTGTTCCGGTCGCAGTTGTTCGAACAGGGCAGCCATCCTGAGCACGCCGAGGTCGTCGAACCGGCGGCCGGTGATCTGCAGGCCGATCGGCTGCCCTTCGGAGGTGTACCCGCAGTTGATCGACACCGACGGCTGCCCGGACATGTTGAACGGGACGGTGAAACCGATGTGCTCGAAGGGCCGCGCGGGGTCGTTGACCGGCGACGGCCACTCGGCTGGGAAAGCCGACATCGGTGTGGTCGGCGACAGCACGAAGTCGTACGGCTCGGTGGCCCGCAGTGCGGCCGCGGTCATCTTGTCGATCTGTGCGAAACCCCGGTACACGTCCACGCCCGTCGAGTCGCCACCCGCACGGGCCCACTCCGAGATGTACGGCAGCACACGCTCGAACCGCTCGGCGGGCAACGCCATCAGGTCCGTCCACAGCCGAGTCCGCCAGAACAGGTCGAGCCCGTCGAGCATCTCCCTGGTGACGAAGGGATCCACCGGCTCGGCGGACACACCGGCACGCTCGAACAGCCGGACGGCCTCGGTGACCGCCGCGGCGATCTCCGGTTCGACGTCCAGCCCGACACCGGCGTCCAGGTGCAGGCCGACGCGCAGCCCGGCCGGTTCGACTGCCAGTGACTGCCAGTCGATGTCGTTCGGCGGCAGGCTCATGAAGTCGCGGGAGTCCGGTTGGGACAACACGCGCATCAGCAGCGCCGTGTCGGCGACTGTCCTGGTCATCGGCCCGACGACGCGGCCGATGTACGGCGGGTCCACCGGCACGCGGCCGAAACTCGGCTTCAGCCCGACCAGTCCGCAGAACGCGGCCGGGAGCCGGATCGAGCCGCCGATGTCCGTGCCGACGTGCAACGGCCCGTACCCGGCCGCTCCCGCCGCCCCCGCGCCCGCGCTCGATCCGCCGGGCGTTCGCGCTGTGTCCCACGGGTTGCGGGAGGCCTCGTGGAAGCTGGACAGGCCGGACGTGAGCATGCCGTAGTCCGGCATCGTGGTCTTGCCGAGCGTGATCGCACCGGCCTCCCGCAGCCGCGCCGCCGCCGGGGCGTCGGCCGCGGCGGGCACCAGTTCGGTCGCGGCGGTACCCAACGGGACCGGCGTTCCCTGGGTGGCGATGTTCTCCTTGATCGTCACCGGCACGCCGTCCAGAGTCCCTTGTGGACTTCCCGATCGCCAGCGCCGCTCGGACTCACGTGCGGCCGCCAGTACCGCGTCCGGGTCGTGCGTGTAGAACGCCTTCAGCGTGGGTTCGTGTGTCGCGATCCGCGCGAGGACCGCTTCGGCGACCTCGACCGGCGACAGTCCCGAGCGGTACTCGGCGAGCAGTTCGACCGCGGTCAGATCTGCCAAGTCAGTCATGTCTTTCCTTTCACGCTGGCGGGTTGAATCGGCCGTCGACCGCGGTCCAGCCGCCGTCGACCGCGAGCACGGCACCGGTCACGAAACTGGCCGCGTCCGAGGCCAGGTACACCACGGCACCGGCCATCTCCGACGGCCTGGCCCACCGGCCGAGCGCTCCCTTGTCGGCGTAGGCCTGGTACCAGCCGGGATCAGCCTTGATCTGGGCGGTCAGCGGGGTTTCCACGACACCGGGCGCGATCGCGTTCACCCGGACACCGGACGGGCCGAACTCGGCGGCGGCCGTGCGGAACAGCTGCACCAGCCCGGCTTTGGTGGCCGCGTAGACACCCTGGCCCGGTTCGACCGTCGTGCCCCTGATCGACGAGAACCCGATGATGCTGCCCCGGCCGCGTTCGACCATCCGGGCACCGAACGCGCGCACCACGTCGAAGGTCGCGCCCAGGTTCAGCGCGACGACGCGCTCGAACTCGTCCTTGCTGTAGTCGAGCAAGCGCTTGCGGACGTTCATCGCCGCGGTCAGCACGACCACGTCCACCTCGCCGAGCGCGGTCGCGGCCTCGGTGACGGCCTGCGAGTCGAGGAGGTTGATCTCATAGGCATCGGCGTCGATCATCGACGCGGTTTCCCGCGCTGCCACGATGTTCACGTCCGCGCAGGTCACCGAGGCTCCGTGAGCGGCGAGCGCCAGCGCGGACTCACGGCCGATCCCGCTTCCCGCGCCGAGCACGACAGCGTTGCGTCCGTCCAGCCGGAACAGTCCCGTGTAGTCGGTCATGACGGCCGGATCACCGCCATCCTGGTCACAGTGAGCTCCTCGATGGCGAACCGTGGGCCTTCCCTGCCGATGCCGGAGTCCTTCACGCCGCCGTACGGCATCGTGTCCGACCGGAACCCGGGGACTTCGTTCACCACGACCGCACCGACTTCCAACTCGTCGATCGCCTTGTGCGTGGTGGCCAGCGAGCGTGTGAACACCGAGGCGTTCAGCCCGTAGCGGGAGTCGTTCACGACGTCGAACGCCTCGTCCATGGTGGACACCGTGCGGAGGCACACGACCGGCCCGAAGATCTCGTCGTCCCAGCAGGAAGCGCCGGACGGAACATCGGCGAGCACGGTCGGTCTGATCACACCACCATCCACGCCACCACCGCTGACCAGGCGAGCTCCCGCGGCCACGGCCGCGTCGACCCAGTCAAGGACGCGCTGGGTGGATCGGGAGTCGATCAACGCGGACACCCGGGTCTTCTCGTCGCGGGGATCCCCGGTCACGACTTCGCCGAGCCGGTCGGTCAGTCTCGACGAGAACTCCGCCGCGACGGCCTCGTGCACGACCAGCCGCTGCACCGAGATGCACGCCTGGCCGGAGGCGTAGAAACCGCCGCGCAGGACGGCATCCACGGCCGCGTCCAGGTCCGCGTCGTCCGCGACCACCATCGCCGCGTTGGAGCCGAGCTCAAGCAAGGTCTTGGTCGGCGCCGCATCCCTGGCGATCCGGTGCCCCACCGCGGACGAGCCGGTGAACGACACCGCGCCGATCCTCGGGTCCGTCACCAGCGCCGAACCGACCTCGGCATCGCCGGTCACCAACTGGACAAGGGAGGCGGGCGCGCCCGCTTCGACCGCTGCCGTGCGGAACAGGTCGACCAGCCACAGTGTCGCCAACGGTGTCGCCGGAGCGGGCTTGGCCACGACCGGGCATCCGGCCGCGACGGCGGGCGCGATCTTGTGCGAGGCAAGCAGAAGCGGGTAGTTGAAGCCCGCGATCCCGACGACCACGCCGATCGGGCGCCGCGTCCAGTAGCCGATCATGCCGTCACCGGACGGCAACAGGTCCAGCGGCACGGTCTCGCCGTGCAGCCAGGAGACCTCCTCGGCCGAGGCCTGCAGGGTCACGATCGTCCGCGCGACCTCGATCCGGCAGTCCACCAGGGGTTTCCCGCTCTCCGCGACCAGCAGGTCCTCGAACGCCCCGCGCTGCGCGGCGATCGTGTCCGCCACGGACGTCAGGATCTGCCTGCGGGCACGGGACGACATCGCCGCGGCCGTTTTCCTGACCGCGACAGCCTCATCGACCGCGCGGCGGGCGAGGTCGACTGTGCCGACAGGGGCCTGTGCGACGATCGTTCCGTCGTAGGGAAAGACAACTGGTGCTGTGTCGGGCACGGGAACCCAGTCATGGCCGACCGGCAGCCCAGGTGGATACGGCGGCTGGAACATGCTCATCCTTCCTGGAATCTCGCGAGCGCGGACCGCAGTGTGGGCGCGGCGGCGATCAGGTCACGCGTGTACTCGTGCGACGGCTGTTGGTAGACCTGTTCGACGTCACCGAGTTCGACGATCTCGCCCCGGCGCATCACGGCGACCGTGTCGCACACGTGCCGCACCACGGACAGGTCGTGCGAGACGAACACCAGCGTGAGGTCGTAGCGCTCCACCAAGTCCGCCAACAGGTTCAGGATCTGGGCCCGGACCGACACGTCCAGCGCGCTCACCGGCTCGTCGGCGACCAGCACCTTCGGGTTCGGCGCGAGCGCGCGGGCGATCGAGATCCGTTGCCGTTGCCCGCCCGAGAACTGGTGCGGGTAGCGGGAAGCCGCGTCCTGGGGCAGCCCGACCGCGTCCAGCAGCTCGCTGAGCCGCTCGGTGTCCGGCCTTGTCAGCGGCTCACAGATGATGTCGCGGACGCGCATCCTCGGGTCCAGCGAGCCCATCGGGTCCTGGAACACGATCTGCAGCTCGTCGCGCAGGAACCTCAGCCGCCGCTCGGGCAGGTTGTCGATCCGGGTGCCGCGGAACGAGATCGTCCCGCTCGTCGGCGTGTCGAGCGCGGCGAGCAATCTGACCAAAGTGGACTTTCCGGAGCCCGACTCGCCGACGATGCCGAACCGCTGCCCGGCGGTGACGTCGAAGCTGACTCCGCGCAGTGCCTGCACGGGCGGGCGGCCCAGCCGACCGCGGTAGGCCCGGTGCAGGTCACGGACCTCAATCATGGGACACCGTCCAGAGCCTGCCGTTCTCGTCGGTGGACTCGAGATCCGAACATGCCAGCAACTGCTTGGTGTAGCGGTGTTGTGGCGTGGTGAACACGTCACGCACCAGTCCTGACTCGACGATCTCGCCGTCGTACATGACCAGCACCCGCTCGCACACCGTGGCCACCACGGCCAGGTCGTGGGTGATGAACAGCAGCGCCGATTCTCGCGTGTTCGCCAGGATCAGGTCGAGGATCTGTGCCTGGACGGTCACATCCAGCGCGGTCGTCGGTTCGTCGCAGATCAGCAGCGACGGGTTGTTGGCCAGGGCGATCGCCAGCATCACGCGCTGTCGTTGACCGCCGGACAGCTGATGCGGGTACGCCTTCGCGGCCCGTCGGGGATCCGGCAGGCGGACGCGGTCGAGCAGGTCCACCGCCGCCACACGCGCCGAGCGCCGGTCAGGGCGGGTGCGGTGCAACCGCATGACCTCCGCGACCTGCGTGCCGACCTGCATGGTCGGGTTCAGCGCGGTCATCGGCTCCTGGAACACCATGCTCATCTCGCGGCCACGCGCCCGAGACAGTTCCCGTTCCGGCATGCCGAGGAGTTCGCGGTCGCCGAGCCGCACCGAGCCGGTCGCGGTCAGTTCCTCCGGCAGCAGGCCCATCACGGCCGACGCGGTCAGTGACTTGCCCGACCCGGACTCGCCGATCAGCCCGACCCGCTCCCCCGCGTCGATCTCCAGCGACACATCCTTCACCAGGTCGGTGTCGCCCACCGAAACGCTCAGGCCGGTCACGGTCAAAACACTCATCGGCGGCCTGCCAGTCGCGGGTCGAGCCGGTCGCGCAGGCCGTCGCCGAGCAGGTTGAAGCCGAGCACGGCGATCGCGATCGCGATACCGGGCACTATCGCCAGCCGGGGCTGCACGGCCAGCAGTTCCTGGGATTCCTGCAGCATTCGGCCCCAGGACGGCGTCGGCGGCCTTGTCCCGAAGCCGAGGAACGACAAGGCCGCTTCGGCGAGGACGGCGATGGCGAACGACACCGAGCTCTGCACGATCAGCAGACCGGCGATGTTCGGCAGGACGTGCCTGCGCGCGATCGAGAACCGCGACCGGCCCGCCGCCCGCGCGGCGAGGACGTACTCCGTGCTCATCACCTGCAACGTCCCAGAGCGGGCGATCCGGGCGAACGAGGGCACGGTCGCGATGCCGATCGCGACCATCGCGGTCAACGTGCTGGCCCCGAACACCGCGCCGAACATGATCGCCAGCAGCAGCGCGGGAAACGCGAGCACCAAGTCGTTGGCACGCATGATGAACTCGCCGAGCCAGCGTGGGCTCATCGCGGCGAGGATGCCGAGCGGGGTGCCGATCAGCGCCGCCACACCGACCGCGATCACGCCGACGTACAGCGTTGTCCGCGCGCCGACCATGATCTGGCTGACCAGGTCACGGCCGAACTTGTCGGTGCCGAACAGGTGGTCGCCGGTCGGCCCGAGCAGCCGGACCGCCGCGTCGACTCGTGTCGGGTCGTGCGGCGTCCAGATGAACGACACCAGCGCGACCAGGACCACCAGGCCGACGAGGATCGCGCCCACGGTCAGCGTGGGCGTCCGGCGTTGGGTGACCGTTGTCATCACGACCTCCGCAGCCGTGGGTCGATGACCGTGTAGAGCAGGTCGACCAGGAAGTTCACCAGCAGCGCGGCGATCACCAGAACCAGCACGATCCCCTGCACAGTCAACAGGTCACGCGCGGCGACCGAGTCCAGCAGCATGCTTCCCAGTCCAGGCAACACGAACACTCGCTCGACCACGACCGCGCCGATCAGCAACGTCGTGAGCTGCAGCCCCAGCACAGTCACCACGGGCACGGCGGCGTTGCGCAGGCCGTGACGCACCAACGCCTGGCCGGGCCTCAGACCTTTGGCACGCGCCGTGCGCAAGTAGTCCTCGCGCAACGTGTCCAGAACAGCGGACCGGACATACCTCGTGAGCACGGCACCCTGGACCAGGCCGAGCGCCAGCGCGGGCAGGACCAGGCCACGCAGGAACTCGCCGAAGTCCTGGTTCGGCGGTGTCCAGCCACCGGACGGCAACAGCCGCCACTGCACTGCGAAGACCTGCACCAGCAGGATTCCGGCGAGGAACGCGGGCACGGCGACACCCAGCTGGGACGCGCCGGAGATGACCGTGCCGCTGAGCTTGCGGTGCCGAACGGCGGCGAACGAGCCGAGCGGGACCGCGATCACCATCGCGATCACCATCGCCGCGCCGACCAGCCACAGCGTCACGCCGAGCCGGTCCGCCAGCTGCGGCCCGATCAGGTCACGGGTGACGTAGGAGCGGCCGAAGTCACCGGTCAGCACACGGGAGATCCAGTCGAAGTACTGCGTCGTGAGTGGACGGTCGATGCCGAACTCGGCCCTGGTCTTGGCGATCAGCTCCGGCGTGGCGTTGATGCCCAGCGCTACCTGCGCCGGGTCCCCGGGCAGGACGGCCATGAACAGGAACACCGCGACCGACGCGGCGGCGACGCTGACGAGGAGGATGCCGGTTCGGCGCAGGACAGCGAGGATCATCGGCGGCCCAACCCCGTCAGGTCGAACGACTCGCTGACCAGGTTGCGGGACAACCCGGTCACCTTGGTCTTGGCGGCGATCACGTTGGGGAACAGGAACAGCCAGTCCGCGGCCGCGTCCTCGGCGAGCGTCCGCGCGACCTGGCGCATCGCCGTGATCTGGTCGTCCGGTGTGCCGGTGTCGGCCGTGGCCAGCAGGTTCTTCACCCTGGGGTTGTGGTAGCCCCAGTAGTACTTGGGATTGCCGAACGTGACGATGTCGCGGGCCTCGACGTGCTGGATGATGGACATGTCGAAGTCGTGGTCGGTGAAGACCTGTTTGAGCCAGACCGCGGGGAAGTCCAGCGGCTCGATGCTCACGCTCACGCCGACGTCGGCCAACTGCGACGCCACGACCTGCGCGGACGACACCGCGTACGGCAGGTTCGCCACCCGCAGCCGAAGTCGCGGGTGTGGCTGTCCCGCCTCGGCGAGCAGCGTTCTCGCCCGTCCCGGGTCGTGCGGGTAGATGCCGGACAGGTCCTCGTACCAGGGGTCGGTCGGCGGGACCATGCTGCCGATCAGTGTTCCCCGGTCGGCCGCGACCGTGGCCATCACTGCTTTGCGGTCGATCGCGTACAACAGCGCCTGCCGCACGCGTTTGTCGTTCAACGGCGCTCGCGCGTTGTTGAACGAGAGCGTCACTTCGGAGTTCGTGGTTCCCTGCAGGACGGTGAACCGGGTGTCGGTCTCGAACTGGCCGATCGAGTCGGGCGTGGTGATCGCGGAGATCACGTCGATGCCGTTGCTGAGCAAGGCGTTGTTCAGCGCGGTCGGGTCCTTGTAGTACTTCAGGTAGACCGTGGTGTACGCGGGCCTGCGGCCCCAGTAGGACGGGTTCGCGCGCAGGATGATCGAGTCGCCGCGTTTGCGGGCGGTGAACACGTACGGCCCGGTGCCGACCGGGTTGTTGGCCAGGTCGGCGACACCGGACGGGCTGAACATCGCGCCGACACGCGTGGTCATGTCGAACAGCCAGTTGTTGCTCGGCCGTTTCAGCACCACCTTCGCGTGCGTCGGGCTGACGACGTCCACCCGGTCCACGACGTCCATCTTGGACTTCAGCGAGATGGTCCAGTCCGTGCGCACCCGTTCGACCGAGAACTTCACGTCCGCCGCGGTGAACGGCCTGCCGTTGCTGAACGTGACGCCCTCGCGCAGCTGGAAGTCGTACGTCGTGCGGTCGTCGCTGACTGTCCACTCGCGAGCGAGCAGCGGCACGATCCGGCCGTCCGCGTCGAGCTTCACCAGGCCCTCGTAGACGTTGTACAGCAACGCCTGCGGGATGGCGGAGCCGTCGGTCCTGGTGAAGTCGAGGTTCGCCGGTTCGGCGGTGAACCCGATCGAGATCGCGTCGGGATCGGCCGGAACCGACACGCTCGACCCTGCCGAGCACGCCGTGGCAGCCAGCAGCACGAGGACAACCACCGCGCCCAACACCCGCACTGGCTTCACCTACCTAGTACGCTGGTCTGACCAGTAGACTGGCACTTCTCTGCCGCATCGGTCAAGAGGGGCGGTCATCGATGTTCGAGCCGGTCAGCCCGGTCAGGGCGTACGAGCGAGTGGTCGAGCAGATCGAACAGGCCGTGTTCGCGGGCAGGCTCAAGCCCGGCGCGCGGCTGCCCAGTGAGCGGGACCTGATGACCCAGTTCGGGGTCAGCCGCTCGACGGTGCGCGAGGCGCTGCGGGTGCTGCAGAGCAACGGAATGGTCCAGTCCCGCGCGGGCGATCCGCGTGGCCCCGAGGTGCTGCCGCCGTCGCCGAAGACGTTGTCGAAGTCGATGTCCCGGCTGGTGCGGTCGGAATCCATGTCACTGGCGGAACTGCTGCAGTTCCGGATGCTGATCGAAGGCTCGGCGTACCAACTGGCGGCCCGGTTGCGCACCGACGTCCAGCTCGCCGATATGGAAACGGCGCTGCGTGCCATGGCGGACGCGACCGGGCACGCGGAGTTCAGCGCCGCCGACGTGGCGTTCCACGACGCGGTCGCCCGCGCGACACAGAACACGCTGATCGTGGTGTGCAGCAACGTCGTCCGGGGTGTCGTGCTCGACTCCATCGCCGACGCCCTCGCCGCCGCGGCCGACCGGCAGGCGTTGATGCGCGCCTATCTCCAGCACCATTCCGAAGTCCTGCAAGCAATCCGTGACCGTGACGGCTCGCTGGCCGCACAGCTGGCCCGGCAGGCCCTGTACGACTACTACGCGATCTGCCTGCCAGAGCCCGAACGCGAACTCCTCGCCACCCTGGTCACCTCGTGAGTGTTTTGGCCGGTTCTAACCGGCCAAAACACTCACGAGGGTTTTTGGAGCCAGCCTTTGGCTTCTGCTGTTTCGAGTGCTTCGGCTCGGGTTCGGGCGCCGAGTTTCTGGATCGCCGCGGACAGGTGGTTGCGCACGGTTCCCGGTGACAGGTGCAGGCCGCGTGCCATCTCCGCGATCGTGCCGTGCCCGCGTGACGCGGCGAGGATCTCGGTTTCCCGTGGTGTCAACGGACTCGCGCCCTCGCTGAGCGCCGCGAGCGCCAGTCCTGGGTCCACCGCCTGGTGTCCGGCCGCGACTTTCCTGATCGCCACGGCGAGTTCGGTCACCGGCGCGTCCTTGAGCAGGAACCCGGCCACTCCGGCCGCGATCGCCGAGTGCAGGTAGCCGGGACGGCCGAACGTCGTCAGGATCATCACCCTGGTCGCGGGCACGCGGGCACGCAGCAACCGGGCCGCCGCAAGGCCGTCCATCCCGGGCATCTCGATGTCCAGCAACGCCACGTCCGGCTTGAACGCCTCGGCCGCGCCGACCACCTCGTCGCCACGGCCGAGCTGGACGACGACCTCCAGGTCCGGTTCGAGGTCGAGCAGTGCGGCCATCGCACCGCGGAACATGGTCTGGTCCTCTGCCAGCAACAACGTGATCATGCGGGTACCTGCACTCGGACGTGGAAACCGTGGTCCTCGCACGGACCGGAACTGAGGGTGCCACCGAGCGCCTGTGCGCGCTCGGTCAGCCCGGCAAGACCGTTGCCTCGGCCTGTCTCACCGGGGCCGACACCGTCGTCGGCGATCGCGACCGCCACGTAGGAATCCGTGAGGGACACCGTGATCGTGCAGTGCCGCGCCTGGCTGTGGCGCAGCACGTTGGTCACGCCCTCCCGCACGGTCCACGCCAGTGTGCCGTCCACCGCCGGGGGCAGCGACCACGAGTCCGGCGACTCGACCCGGCAGTCGATGCCCGCCGACGCGGCGGCGCGTTGCGCGGAGGCCAGTTCGCCTGCCAGCGTGGGCTGGCGGTAGTTGGTGACTGCCTGGCGTACCTCGGCCAGTGCGCGCCGGACGACCGTGTCGATGTCGGCGAGCTCCTGCTCGGCCTTGGTGACGTCGATCGAGACCAGGCGGCGGGCCAGTTCGGTCTTCACCGCGATCACCGACAGGCTGTGGCCGACCAGGTCGTGCAGGTCGCGGGCGATCCGGGCGCGTTCGTCGGCGACCGCGAGCCTGGCCCGCTCCCTGCGGCTGTCCCGCAGCTCGGTGAACAACTCGAACTGCTGACGGGCCTGGCTGCTGAAGAAGCCGACCATCAACCCGACCAGCATCAGCCAGGCGATCAGCACCCACTCCAGGCCCTGGGCCCAGGCGAGAGCGGCGAGGACGACACCGATCCCGACCAGCCGCGCGAGCATCCACCGGCCACCGATCCAGCCGGTGGCGGCGCTGGCCCAGACGGAGTTGAACGTCCACTCCGAACCGGCGAACGCGGGCAACGCCACACAGAGCACGAGCAGCAGCCCGTAGGACGGCCAGAACGGCAACAGCCGCAGCAGCGGGAGGGGCGCTTCGAACGTGGTCCGCATGCCGAGCACCGTCGTGACGAGTGCCGTCGCCATGACGACAACGGCCTCCCAGAACGGCGGCTTGCCGAGGAAGTAGAACACCGACGACGCGACCAGCGTCACGTACATGGCGATGTACCGCGACCACTTGCGCCGGTTCCACCACACCCGGACTTGCTCGTCGGTCACGTCCACGCCGTCCATTGTCAGGCCCGGCGCCACCGCAGCAACACCGCGGCGGTCGCCGCCACGGTCCACACACCCAGGTTGAGCAGCGGTTCCAGCCCGAGCGGCTGGCTCTTGAGCACGTCCAGCC
Organism: Kibdelosporangium sp. MJ126-NF4; assembly: GCF_000826545.1. The sequence continues at coordinate 783,442 of NZ_CDME01000011.1, forward strand.
CGACTGTCAGCAGGCTGGCGGTCGGGGCGAACGACCAGATCGTGTCACCGCCGATCACCCCACCGATGAACATCAACGCGAAGAACAGCACCGACAGCGCGACCACGGCCGTCTTGCCACGGAACAGAGTCCCGGCGAACACCCCGATCAGGACGAACGGCAACGAACCGACCACAGCTACCGCGACAAGCAACGGCCAGCGTTCGACGTGCATGGTGACCGCGCCGATCAGGCTGACCAGCAGCACCCCGGGGATCACCGTCAGCAGGCCCTGGGTGATCTTGCCGACCAGCCACGCGCGGTCCGACAACGGCGTCACCCGCAACTGCCGCAGCCAGCCGGTGGCCCGGTCCTCCGCGATGGCGTTGCCGCTGCCCAGCAGACCGGCGCCGGTCGCCGCGTACACGGCCATCGCCGCGGTGACCCCCGGGCCCTGCTTGCTCCAGATCAGCTCGAACACCACCGGCATCAGCACGACGAACACGAGAAACCGGATGTTGTGCAGGGTGCGCAGCACCTCGAACTTCGCGTACGCGATCATTGCGTCTCCTCGGTCAGCGCGACGAGCGCGTGCTCCAAGGTCTTGTCGCCCTTGATCTGCGCGGGCGGCCCGTCGGCGATGACACGGCCCTGGTCGATCACGATCACACGGTCGGCGTACTCGTCGGCCTCGTCGAGGTAGTGCGTGGCGAACACGACCGTGTTGCCTTCCGCCTTGACCACACGCCAGAACTGCCTGCGTGCCTTGAAATCCAGTGCCACCGTCGGCTCGTCGAGGAACAGCAGTTCGGGTTTTCCGGCCATGGCGACGGCGAACTGCACTCGTTGCGCCTGCCCGCCGGACAACGCGTCGATCTTGCGGCGCTTGATGTCCCGAAGACCGGCCAGGTCAAGGACTTCCGCGACGCTGCGACGGTTGCCGTACAGGCCGCAGGCGAGGGCGGCGATCTCGTGCACGGTCGAATCCGTTGGCAGACCGCCTGTCTGCAGCATCGCGCCGACTCTGCCGCGCGCGACGGCCTCGTACGCGGGCCCGCCGAGGACGGTGACAGTCCCGTCACGCGGCCGTTTCAGGCCGAGCAGCAGGTCCACCGCGGTGGACTTGCCCGCGCCGTTGGCGCCGAGCAAGGCCGCCGTCTGTCCACTGGGGACAATGAAGCTGATGTCGGTGAGCGCCCGCACCGATCCGTATCGGTAGCTCACCCGGTCGAAGCGTGTGTCCATCCCTCGACGCTAGGAAACACCGCCGTGGGTGGTAAGTGTCGCGCATCGCGACTTCACCCATGACAACCGTCATCCCCTGGCAGTCAGCCTCTGCCGACGAATGGCATCGCCGTCGCCATGATCGTCATGAACTGGACGTTGGTGTCCAGCGGCAGGCCCGCCATCTGACGCACGGCCGCGGCGACGTGCTTGACGTCGAAAGTCGGCTCTGGCGCGATGCTCCCGTTGGCCTGCGGCACACCGCTGGCGAAGATGTGGGACATCTCGGTTGTGGCGTTGCCGATGTCGATCTGTCCACACGCGATCCCGTACGGCCTGCCGTCCAGTGAGATCGACTTGGTCAGGCCGGTGATCGCGTGCTTCGAGGCCGCGTACGCCGGGGTGGCCGGTCGTGGGCTGTGCGCGGAGATCGACCCGTTGTTGATGATCCGGCCGCCCTGCGGGTCCTGGTCGCGCATGAGCCTGAACGCCTCCTGCGCGCACAGGAACGACCCGGTCAGGTTGACGTCGATCACGTGCCGCCAGTCCTCGATCGGCAGGTCCGCCACGGTTCCCGAGATGTTCAGGCCCGCGTTGTTGAACAGCACGTCGACGCGGCCGTACCGGTCCCGGACCTGGGCGAACAGCGCTCGAACCGAGTCCGGGTCGGCCACGTCGGTGGGAACGGTCAGCGCCGGGCCGTTGCCGAGCGAGGCGGTTTCCTTCAGCTTCTCCTCGCGCCTGCCTGCCAGAACGACCGTGTACCCGGCGTCAAGCAGGTCGACGGCAACAGCCCGGCCAATTCCCGAACCGGCCCCGGTGATCACAGCAACCTGAGTCATGCGGGCAGTATTACAAGGACCCCAGATCGATCGCGGCGGCCATCGCCCGGTAACCGGCGCCGTTGGGGTGCAGCTTGTCCCCGGAGTCGTACGCGGGGTTGATCGAGTCCGCGTCCTTCGGGTCGGCCATCACCTTGTCGTAGTCGACGACCGCGTCATACAGACCGGACGTCCGGATCCACGTGTTCACCTCGTCGCGGACCTTCTCGCCGCGCTCGGTGTAGTACCCGGCGCCCTTGTACGGCAGCAGCGTGGCACCGATGACCCGTACGCCCTTCGCCCGCGCCTGGCGGATGAGCTCCTTGTGGCCCGCGATCAACTGCTCCGGGGTCACGTGCGGCCTCGGCGGGAAACCGGGGAACGAGAAATCGGAGATGCCGATGTCGTTGATGCCCTCCAGGATGATCACCGTCCGCACGTGCGGCTGGTCGAGCACATCGGTCTTGAGCCGCTTGACACCGGCGTCACCGCCCAGGTCCGTGTCGAACAGCACCTGGTTGGCGCCGATGCCCTGGTTCAGCACACCGAACCGGCCACGGACCCGCTCGGCGAGCTCGTCCGGGTAGCGGTCGTCGGAGTTCTCCGCAGCGCCGACACCGTCGGTGATCGAGTCACCGAACGCCACAACGACGTCACGGCGCGGGTTCGGGTCCACCACCTGCACACTCGACAGCGCGTACCACGATGCCGAGGTTTCGGTGAACGCCTTGCCGTCACGGTCGGCGCGGTGGTCACCGGATGCCCGATACGAGGTGGAGAGCGACGCGAAGTGGTAGGTCACCGGGCCGGTCGGCTTGGCGAAGTACAGCGTGACCGACAGCTCCTCCAACGGCCGCACCGGCAGGAACGCCAGATCACTGGCGAGCTGACCGCCCGGCGGGATCACACCGCCGTCGCGGTGGTTGAAGGTCAACGGCCGCAACGAATCCACTGCGGCACCCTGGCCCGCGCGGCCGACCGTCGCACCGGCGATGGCCAGCGGAGTGCTGCCGTACTTGTTGCTGAACTGGATACGGATCGCCGGGCCGCCCTGGCTGACCCGGACGACCTGGCGGACGGTCTGGTCGGCGAAGCCTTTCACCGACCAGTTCGGCGCGAAGCCGTCGTTGGGTTTCTGGGCTGAGGTCGTCCACGTGCCTTCCCAGCCCCCAGGCTGACCGGCGGACGCCACCACAGGGGACGCCACCAGCCCGAACACTGTTGCCAGTGTGAGAAGCGTTTTCCGTCTCATGAACCGATGCAACCACAGGGGTACGACATAAAGTCCCGGTCGTGACGGACAAACCCAAGCTGTCGATGCTGACTCTCGGCGGGACGATCGCGATGACCTCGGCGAGCGCGTCCGGCGCGGTGGTGCCGAAACTGGACGCCGCCGACCTGCTCGCGACCTTGCCGGAACTGGACGTCGACCTGGTCACGCACGACTTTCGGCAGCTGCCGAGCCCGGACATCGGCTTCACCGACCTGGCCGCGCTGGCCACGAAGATCGAAGCGGAGATCGCCGCGGGCGCGACCGGGATCGTGGTCACGCAGGGCACCGACACCATCGAGGAGTCGTCCTACTTCCTCGACCGCACCATCGGCGGGGACGTGCCGATCGTGATGACCGGAGCGATGCGCCACCCGCAGCAGGCGGGCCCGGACGGCCCGGCCAACCTGCTGGCGGCCATGGTGGTCGCGGCCGATCCGCAGGCTCGCGGGCTCGGCACCGTCGTCGTGATGTCCGACGAGGTGCACGCGGCCCGTTACGTGCGCAAGTCCCACAGCACCAGCACCGGCGCGTTCACCTCGCCCAACGCGGCGCCGATCGGTCGCATCGTCGAACAGGAACTGGTTCTGCTGTCCAGGCCGCGGCCCTACGAACCGCTGCCGCGCCAACCGGGGTTGCCCGACACGTCGATCGGCATGGTGCACGCCGCTCTCGGCGACGACGGCGACTGGCTGCGCCCGTTCGCCGAGCACACCGACGGCCTGGTCATCGCCGGATTCGGCGGCGGGCACGTGCCGTCCCGGCTGGTGCCGCTGCTGGCCGAACTCGCCGGGGCGAAACCGGTCGTCCTGGCGTCACGCACCAGTTCCGGCCCGGTGCTGACACGCACATACGGATATCCCGGATCCGAACAGGACCTGTTGTCAAGGGGTCTCATCAACGCCGGTTTTCTCGACCCCTTCAAAGCGCGCGTCCTGTTGCACGTTCTGGTCTCGGCAGGCGCCGACCGCACCGAGATCGCCCGCGTGTTCCGCGACTCCGGCGAGATCAGGGTGAGCTGAAAAACATCCGTCCGAACAATGCCGGGCGTGCATTTTTTACTGTGATCTAGGAAACGTTTCCCGATGTGTCCGGCGGGCTACCGTTCGTACACCGGTGCGGGATCATCACCCGGGGGCCTGCCCGGTAAGTACCGATTCGGCTGCGAGGCTGGCCGTTCCTCCTGCGGGGAGGCACTATGTCACCCTGGTTACCGAGTAGTAGCAGGTCGGAGGAGTGAGGTATGCGCGAGATCGCAGTCGCCCCCTTGGTGGAGCCCTACGGCGGTGGACTGGCCGACCTCATCTACACCAACGCGGCCGAGGCGCCCACCACCGTCATCATCAGCCGCAACGTCGGCGGGACCTGGCAGGACGTGACCGCGGCCCAGTTCAAGGACGAGGTGCTCGCGGTCGCCAAGGGCCTGATCGGCTCAGGTGTCGGCGCCGGTGAGCGGGTCGCGATCCTGGCGGCGACGCGGTACGAGTGGACCCTGTTCGACTTCGCCATCTGGGCGGCCGGTGGCGTGCCCGTGCCGATCTACGTGACGTCGTCGGACGAGCAGATCCAGTGGATCCTGTCCGACTCCGGCGCGGTCGCGGTGGTCGCCGAGAACGACGAGTTGCTGGCGAAGGTGGAGAGCGTCCGCTCGAACACCCCCGCGCTCAAGCACGTGTGGAACATCGAGAAAGGCGCGGTCGACGAGGTCGTCGCGGCGGGCGCGAACGAGACCGACGACGCGGTCGACGCGCGCCGCACGGCCGTGCAGGCGTCCGATGTCGCCACGCTGATCTACACGTCCGGCACCACGGGGCGACCGAAGGGCTGCGTGCTCACCCACGCCAACTTCCACTCCGAAGGCGGCAATGTGGTGGAGATGCTGGCGCCGGTGTTCAAGGGCCTCGGCCCCGAGCAGACCTCCACGCTGCTGTTCCTGCCGCTCGCGCACGTCTTCGGGCGGATGGTGGAAGTCGGCACGATCATGGCGCGGACCCGGCTCGGCCACACCGCGGACATCAAGAAGGTCACCGAGGACCTGGCCACGTTCAAGCCGACGTTCATCCTGTCCGTGCCGTACGTGCTGGAGAAGGTCTACAACGGCGCGCGGCAGAAGGCCCACTCGGGCGGCAAGGGCAAGATCTTCGACGCCGCCGCCGCGGTGGCCATCGCCTACAGCGAGGCGGACGGCAAGGCCGGGCTCGGCCTGAAGATCAAGCACGCGGTGTTCGACAAGCTGGTCTACTCGAAGCTGCGTGCGGCGCTCGGCGGGCAGGCCAAGTACGCGATCTCCGGCGGCGCGGCGCTCGGCCTGCGGCTGACGCACTTCTTCCGCGGTGTCGGGCTGGTCGTGTTCGAGGGCTACGGCCTGACCGAGACGTGCGCGGCGGCGACGGTGAACTCGCCGGAGAAGTTCAAGCCGGGCACCGTCGGCCACCCGCTGCCCAACACCGCCGTGCGGATCGCCGACGACGGTGAGGTCCAGGTCAAGGGCGGCCAGGTCTTCCCCGGTTACTGGCAGAACGAGGACGCCACGAAGGCCTCGCTGGACAGTGATGGCTGGTTCGCCACCGGTGACCTCGGCGAACTGGACGACGAGGGCTTCCTGAAGATCACCGGGCGCAAGAAGGAGATCCTGGTGACCAGCGGCGGCAAGAACGTCGCGCCCGCCGTGATCGAGGACCGGATCGCCGCGCACCCGCTGGTCGGCCAGGCCATGGTGGTCGGCGACGGCAAGAGCTACATCGCGGCGCTGATCACCATCGAGCCGGACTACTTCACGTACTGGAAGTCCACGACGGGCAAGCCCGAGTCGGCGACCGTCACGGACCTGGTCGACGACCCCGACCTGAACGCCGAGATCCAGCGCGCGGTCGACGAGGGCAACCTCGCGGTGTCGAAGGCGGAGTCGGTGCGCAGGTTCCGGATCCTGACGACCGAGTTCAGCCCGGAGACCGGCCACCTGACGCCGTCGCTGAAGCTGAAGCGGTCGGTCATCATGAAGGACTTCTCCTCGGACGTGGATGCTTTGTACTCATAAGGCTACGAATTGTGACGCCACGCCCTGCGACAGCTCCCTTTGTCGCAGGGACGCTGGTCCCATTGCCAACGATCAAGCCTCACGTCTCGACAATCATTGACGAAACCCGGTGTTACTGCAGTCGGCGTATTCGTCGACGCCATTCGTGGCAGTACATTCCAGGAAGTCCTGTGTGATTGGCCGGAAATGCCGGCGACACCGTGAGGAGTAAAGATGGGCCGGCACGACATCGACCGACGCAACCGGCGGAAAGCCAACACGATGCTGATCATCGTGTTGATCGGCGCGGTGGTCGCGGGCGTCGCGTGGTTCGCAGTCGACAGGCTGCGTGACTCGTCGAGCGCGGAGTGCGTCGATCCCGCCGTGCTGAACGTGGTGGCCGCGCCGGACATCGCGCCGGTGGTCGACCAGGTCGCCCGCGGCCTGAACCCGACCGACGAGCAGACGTGCTACCGCGTGGAGATGATCGTCGCCGACTCGTCCGCGACAGCCGACCAGCTCGCCGCGCCCAAACCAGCGAACCCACCGACGGTCTGGATCCCGGACTCGTCGGTGTGGCTGCGCCGGGCACGGGAGAAAGGCGCCGCGCAGGTGCCCGAGAGCGGCTCGTCGATCGCGAGCTCGCCCGTGGTGATGGCGTTGGCCGAACCGGCCGCGAAACAACGCAACTGGCCGGAGAAGCAACTGACCTGGGCCGACGTGATCGGCGCGGGCGGCGCGGACCTGAACGTGGGCATGGTCGACCCGTCGGCGGACGCGGTGGGCGTCTCGGCACTGATCGCGGTACGCGACGTGACGGCGTTGACCTCGGATCCGGCAGCCAACAACGTGGCCGTGCTGCGCAAGCTCTCCCCGAACGCGACATCCGGCTCATCGGAGCTGTTCGCCAGAACCAGCCAAACAGCGACAGGCCCAGCGATCACCGCCTTCCCCACCTCGGAACGAGCACTGCTGGACAACAACGCCAAGCGCAAGGAAGAGCAACTCGTCGCGGTCTACGCGGAGCCAGCCGCGCCATCGCTGGACTACCCGTACACAGTGCTCCCCTCGTCCGGCAAGGTCGCCGAGGCCGCCGGGAAGTTCCGCTCCGCGCTGCTGTCCCAGAACGTCCGCGATTCGCTGTCCGCCAACGGCCTGCGCTTCCCCGACGGCCGCGTCCCCGGCTACCCGCCAACCGACAACCGCACAGTGGTGCGCAGGCTCAACCCAGTAGCACCACCAGGAACAGCCCAACTCGACCAGGTACTGAACACCTGGGCCGGAATCAGCAGGGCGTCCCGGATCCAGGCGGTGCTCGACGTGTCCGGCTCGATGAACGGCGTGATCCCCGGCTCCGGCAAGACAAGGATGCAGGTCACGCTGGAAGCATCGGAAGGCGGGATCAGACTGATGAACCCCAGGACAAAACTGGGGATCTGGGTCTTCTCAGCAGAACTGGACGCGGAGAAGGACTACCAAGAAGTCCTGCCGGTACTCCCCCTGAGCGAGTCACTGCCCAACGGCGCACTGGAGAAACTCCGCTCCGTCAAGGCAACCCCCACCGGCCGCACAGGCCTGTACGACACAACACTGGCCGCGTACACCTCCGCACGCCAAAACTGGGAACCGGGCCGAATCAACCTCGTCCTGATCCTGACCGACGGCAAGAACGACGACGACGGCCGAGGCATCAGCAGAGACGCCCTCCTGACCGAGCTGGGAAAGATGCAGGACCCGAACCGCCCCCTGCCCATAGTGTTCATCGGCATCGGCCCGGACGTGGACGTCGACGAACTGAACGCGATGTCCAAGGCAACCGGCGGCCAAACCTTCAGCACAGCAGACCCGACAAAGATCAACGAGATCTTCTTCGCAGCCCTCAGCCGAGTAATCTCCGGCAAATCCTGACCCAGCCCACGCCCACACACGCAACGAAGGTGGCCTTCGGTGCACCCGCCGCAACCAAGGCGGCCTTCGTTGCACCCCACCCCACGTGCAGGCGCAGAGGTTTGGCTAAGTGGCTCGCGCGCAAAAGCAGTCGGCGGGTGCTGGTGGCTCGCGCAAGCGCAGTCGGGGTGCTGGCGACTCACGCGCCACGACAGCTGTGCCCCGCGATCCGCTCGGCTTCGGTTGGTGGCTCGCACGTATGCGCGGTCAGGGAGTGTTGGCGGCTTGCGCGTATGCGCAATCAGGGGGTGTTTGTGGCTCGCGCACCACAGTGTGCGCGGCCATTGCTCAACCCCTGAACCGGCGGCTCGCGCGCAACTGCACTCGGAGGTGCTGGCGGCTTGCGCGCAAGCGCGGAGGGGTGCTTCGGGTGTGTTCCCTTCCGTATGGCCTGGGCGCAGCCAAACCACGACGGGTCAGGAGGTCGGCCCACGCAACCCAACCCCAAGCAATGCCGCGTAGTTAGGGGGTTGGTGGTGTTGTCGAGGTGGGTGGGTGGGTGAGGGTGTAGTGGCCTTTGGTGGTTTTGGTGAAGTGGCCCCATCGTGTCCATTCGGCGAGTTGGGTGAGGAGGTGTCGGGGTGGGATGCCGAGTTGTTGGGCGAGGTGTCTGCCGTTCCAGGCGTGGTTGGGTTGGGTGTTCATGAGTTGGATGACCTGTGCTCTGCGGGTGTTGGGTTGGGGTGTTCGGTCGCGGGGTGGGCGTGGTGGTGGGGGTGGGGTCAGGGGTGGGGTGCGCGGGGTGATGTCGATGCTGGTGACGGTGGTGGAGTGTGTGGGGCGGGTGTCGTCGCGGGTGATGTAGCGGGATGTGGCGGATTTGACGGTGCGGGCGCTGAAGCGGGGACGGCGTGGGGGTAGCAGTGTGCGCAGGATGGCTCGGCCGATGGCGCCGAGTAGGTCGACTGGTTCGGTGGGGTGGATTGCGTGGGCGGCGGTGAGTTGGTCGCGGGCGGTTTCCAGGGCGGTGGTGAAGCTGGCCCGGTCGGGGTCGGTGCCGGGCTGGGTTTCGGTCGCGGTGACCATCGCCATGCGCAGCAGTTGATAGACGGTGAGCAGGGCCCAGAGTTCTTGTTCCAGGCCGGGCCGGTCGCCGGAGCGCAGTATGTGTCCTTTGAGGATGGTGTGGCGCAGGGCGAGGAACGCGGTCTCGATTTCCCAGCGTTCGTGATAGAGCTTGGCCAGGTCGGTCGCGGGGTGGCGGTGGTGATCGAGCAGAGTGGTGATCAGGCGGTAACGGTCACCGGTCCGGCTGCCGTCGGTGCCGGTCATGACCACCGCGGCTTCGACGATCCGGACTTTCATGCCGTCCACCAGCGACAGGTAGGACCCGTCCGGGAGGTGGCGCAGTACTCGTGGTTTGCGGGTGTTTCTGGAGCGGATGAGCAGCATCGCGCCGGTCTGGGCGACACGGTTGAGGAAGGCGTTGGCGTCGAATGCCCGGTCGCCGAGCATCAGCATCCCTGGCCGCAGCAAGCCGAGCAGGTCAGTGGCCAGCTTCAGTTCGTCGCGGTTGTCCGCGCTGCCCAGGCTCGCGCCCAGCAGTGCCCGGGTGCCGGTCTCGACCAGGGCCATCACTCGCAGGGTGGGATACCCAGCCCAGCCGAAGTGGTATTTGATCCGGCCGAGCCAGCCGCGGTTGCGGTCGGTGTCCGGGACTTTCACTGAGTTCAGCCCATCGAACGCGACCGTGCGCAGCCCTCGGTAACACACTCCCGGTGTTCTGGGTTGGCCTATCGGTCCGGCGAGGATGTCGAACAACGCGCGCAGCGGCGCGGGTCCCAACCGGCGCCGCAGATCGCGCAGGGCCTTCTCCGACGGACGTCGCGTCCCGGGCAGTCCGGCGGTGAGTTTGTCCCAGACCCTGAGGTATCCCAGCCCGGGAAACAACCCCAGCGCCAGCAGGAAGTACACCCCGACCCGGGAGGGCAGGTCACGTAACCGGCGCTGTGTGGTTTGGTCTGGGCCAGCACGTCATCCACCAGTTCGACTGGCAGATACTGGGTCAGCTCACCCAGATGGCCAGCGGCGAACACGTCCACTGAACGACCGGACACGGCACATGATCGAGACGATGGCAGACTGGACACGCAACGGGGCTCCTGAACAGGCGATTGTGGAAGATCACCAGTTCTACAAGGAGTCCCGTTGCCTTGTCGATCTTGAACTCGCCACAACTTGCCCGACCAGCTAAAACGCTAACTACGCGGCATTGCAACCCCAAGCGCAGGCGATACCGACCTCTTGACGCGTTGTGGTTTCCTCCGGCAGGCCATACGGAAGGGAACACACCCGCCACCACCCGACCCACAAAAACACTAGAACGATGAGCCTATGGCTAGAGATCCTGTGTTCCCCTTTTGGCGGCCTGCCTCCCGGCGAGGGACCTGCTTGTCAAGTCTGGCGGCCTGCCGTCCGGCGAGGACCGTCTTGCCAAGCCAAAGGCAAGAGAGCGACGGGAAGCGGCCAGGCTCAACCAGCAGCCCCCCGCTGCTGACGCCGAAAAGCAGCGAAACCAGCCAACCCGGACCCGACAGCAACAACGATCCCCAAGTAAAGCCCGATCCCACCAACAATCGCACTGGGAAGCGTGACCCACCGAAGCAGAATCATCACCAGAGCCAGCACGGCCAACGTAACCCACAACGAAGAAAGCATCTGAACAGGCTTGCCAAACCGCTGCCACAGAAGCAGAACGCTCACCGCGAGCAACAGCACGGTGGGGAACCAGGCAAGAAAGTTCCCCTGCCACACAGGAATCCACGTGTCCACACCCTGTTCACGCAGCTGTGCGACTCTGGAGTCCGGGGCGCGGAACCACGGCAGGAAGCTCACAACCACCGCGGCGACCCCCGCCCCAACACCAACCCACTCCAGCCAAGTAATCCGGTCGGGCGTCGCGGGGACATCGGTCACGGCAGCCTCCACTGTTCGGTTGTCGAACAGTATGGCCCCGCCGACCCAGGACGCGCGAGCCGACAACGGACCCCCAGGACCGCTGCGACCAAGCACGCCAAGACCCGGCGACTCACACCCAGTTCGGATCCCGGCCAACGTAGGCGACGAGCTTGTCCAGTTCACTGGCGTCGTCGTCAACAGCAACCACCATGTCGAAAGAAACCGAAGGCCGATCAGCCGGAAAACGCCGCATGGCCGCCAACGCCACAGCGCACAACTGCTCATCAGGTGAATAACCCACACCGATCGTCTTCGCCACATCCCACCCGTGCACGACAGTGTCGATCAGATGCATGGTCACCGCGGTCGAACCCGACACCACGCCGAACACGTTGACACGCATCCGACGCTGCAGCACCGCATCCGGCTCGAAAGCCGCGAGATACCCCTCCGCCGCCTTCCGGTAGGCCGCGACCGGATCCGTCCCGAGACTGCCCGCATTCCAGTCCACATCGGACCATTCGGTCCCCGCGGTCGTCGCCGCGGCGAAAGCCGTGTCCTCGCTCACCAGGTGGCGCAGCAAGCCGTGCAGTGTCCAGTCGGCACACGGCGTCGGCAGTCGGAGATGCTCCGGCCTGACCTGGCCGATCACCTCGCCCACGATTTTCATCGCCTGGCGGTCGAACTCCCTCGCATCCACGCCATGACCCTAGGAACGACCAGCGGCCCCATGGAAGGTCCAAAACCTCGAAGTTCGACTGGGCCAATCCGGGTAAGCTCGCCCGGTGGACTTCCATGTCAGCCTGATCGGCCGCGCTGACAAGACCGGCCAGATCTACCAGCAGGTCAAGGCCGCGATACTGGACGGCAGGCTGCGCACCGGCGACGCGCTCCCGCCGACAAGGGAACTCGCCACCCGGCTCGCGGTCTCCCGCAACACCGTCAGCGCCGCCTACGACCGGCTCACCGCGGAGGGTTTCGTCGCCGCGCGGACCGGGGCGGGCACGTTCGTCCAGGCCACGGGATTCTCCCAGCCGCCGCGCCCCGCCGCCGGGCCCGGCCCTCGCCCCAAGGCGGTGTGGGACGACCTGCAGGCACCCGAGCACAATCCCCTGCCGGTCCGCTACGACTTCCGGGCCGGGATCCCCGACGCCAAGCTGTTCCCGTACGCCGCGTGGCGGCGGCTGCTGGCCAAGCAGTTCACTCCGACGGCCATCGGCTCGCTCGCGCACGACGCCGCCGCCGCTCATCCCGGCCTCACCGCCGCGCTCGCCCGGCACGTCGGCGTCTCGCGGGCGGTGCGGGCGACCGCCGACGACGTGCTCGTCACGCATGGCGCCCAGCAGGCGATCGACCTGGTCTGCCGGGTCCTCGTCGACCCGGGAACCGTTGTGGCCGTTGAGGACCCCGGCTACTTCGGGCCGCTGCACCTGTTCCGGTCGCACGGCGCGCGGGTCGTCGGTGTGCCCGTCGACGACGAGGGCATCGACGTCTCGGCCATTCCGTCGACCGCGCGGATCGTGTACGTGACCCCGTCGCACCAGTTCCCGCTGGGCGTGCCGATGTCGCTCGCGCGGCGGACCGCGTTGCTCGAATGGGCCGAGCGGACCGGCGCTGTCATCATCGAGGACGACTACGACAGCGAGTTCCGCTACGGCGGTCGCCCGATCGAGCCGTTGCAGAACCTCGACCGGGCCGGGCGGGTCGTCTACGTCGGCTCACTGTCCAAAGTGCTACTGCCGAACCTCCGGCTCGGCTTCCTGATCGCGCCGGACGGACTGCGGGCCGCGCTGCGGGCGGCGAAGTACGTCACCGACTGGCAGTCCAACCGGCCGATCCAGGCGGCGCTCGCCGACTTCATCGACGAGGGACTGCTGGCCAGGCACATCCGGCGAACCCGAAAGGAGTACCAGGCCCGGCACGATCGAATACTGACGGTGTTGCGCCGCGACTTCGCCGACGTGCTCGACCCGCGCCCGGTCGCGGCCGGGATGCACCTGTGCGCCTATCTGCCCGATTCGTCCGACGAACTCGCGGTGTACCAGCGCGCGAGAGCACTCGGTGTCGGCGTGTACACCTTGTCCCCCTTCAGGATCCAATCGTCCGGGCCGCCGGGGCTGGTGCTCGGCTACGGCGCGGTCGAACTGTCCGATATCGACGAAGGGCTACGCCGACTCGGCGCCTGTGTCGGGCCCGCTACGATTCGCCGGTGATCCGACGCCCTGTGTTGATCAGCCCTCTGGTGATCGGTGCCGCCCTGCTCATGGCCGGATGCTCCAGCACACCAGCGCCAGCCCCACCGCCTGCGGCCGCGGAGCCGCCACCAGCCGATCAGGTGAAAACGGAACCGTTGACACCGCAGCGGTTGCAGACCATGTGGTGGAGCTGGACGAGCTCGGCCGAGCCTGGCCAGAACCCCGTCGAGGACCCCACCGGCCAGTACTGCGGTGACAGCCAGCCGTTCGGCGTCTGGCTGATCGCGAGCACGTCGACCGGCACGGCCGACCGGCACTGCCAGGTCCCGTCCACGCTGCCGCTCGCGGGTCCCGCCGCGGCACAGGTGACCAAGGACGAGAAGGGCTGTGCCGCGTTCCTGGACGCCGCCAAGGGCGAGGCCCAGTTGGACGGCAAACCGGTGCGGCTGGACAAGATGGCGCCGACCAAGATCACGTACGAGACCGAGAAGGGCACCCAGGAGGGGTTCAGCTGCGGCCTGTGGCTGCGCGTCGAGCCGCTGGCGCCCGGCGAGCACAGGCTGTCGGTCAAGGGCAGCAGCGGAAGCTTCGCCAGCGAGGTCAACTACGACCTCACCGTCGTCAAGCTCCCCTGAATTCCGGTCGACGTGACCGGCGCGGATGCATCGCGCCGGTCATCTACCTGCCACGAAACAGAGTCCGGTTCGCCGAACCGGCCACTGTGGACGTGGTCAGAGCTCGAGTGTGCCCCGCGCGACGATCACCGCTGTGCCCGCGACCTCGACCTTGTCGATCCGCTCGCCCTCGCCCTCGACGCGGGCCAGGATCGTCGACGGCCGGTGGATCTCCGCGCCCTGGCTGATCTCGACGTCCTCGCCGAAGGGGATCCGGCCGTAGCGGGCGAGGTGCACGGCGAGCGGGCCCGCGGCCGAACCGGTCGCCGGGTCCTCGTTCACGCCGAGCGACGGGCCGAACATCCTGGTCTTCCACCGCAGGCCCGAACCGGCGAAACAGTTCACGCCGATTCCCGGTAGCTGGGACAGCACCGACATGTCCGGCCGCAGTGCCGCCACCGCGTCCATCGTGTCCAGCATCACGTACAGGTGCCTCGGCCCGTTCGTGTAGACGTCGACGGGCAGCACCGAGTACCGCACGCCCAGCGCCGCCAGCAGTTCGCTCGCGTTCGCGAACTCCTGCCACGTCGGGATCGGCTGCGTCATCCGGCCGGAGGTGATCCGGCCGTCCGCGTCACGGGTCAGCGCGACGGGCACGATCCCCTTGCCCGTCTCCAGCCTGATCACGTCCCCGCGAAACGACTGGCCGAGCACGTACGCCGTGCCCAGGATCGGGTGCCCCGCGAAGGGCAGTTCGACCGAGGGCGTGAAGATCCGGACCTTGGCGTCGCCGCCGTCGGCCGGTGGGAGCACGAACACTGTCTCCGAGAGGTTGGTCTCCCGCGCGATCGCCTGCATGTGCTCGCCCGCCACGTCCTGACCTGCGGTGAACACGGCGACGGGGTTGCCCATCAGCGGCCGGTCGGTGAAGACGTCGGCCACGACATACGGATGCATGGATCAAAGCTACAGCGTTAGATCAAGTCCCATGCCGCGCAACAAGGTCTGGAACTTCGCCGACGTTTCCGCCAGTTCGAGCGACGGTACCGACCCGTGCACGATCCCCGCACCGGCGTAGAGCCGCAGCCAGTGGTCGGTGACGTCGGCCGACCGGATCGCCACCGCCCATTCGCCGTCGCCGTTCGCGTCGACCCAGCCGACCGCACCGGAGTAGAAGCCGCGGTCGAAGGACTCGATCTGCGCGATGGCGGCACGGGCGGCGTCGGTCGGCGAACCGCAGACCGCCGGGGTCGGGTGCAACGCGGCCGCCAGTGTCAACGCCGTCACGTCCCGGTCGGCCAGCTCACCGGTGATCTTCGTGGCCAGGTGCCACATGCTCGGTGTGCTCAGCAGGGAGGGCGCGCGCGGCACGTCCAACCGCCCGCAGAACGGCCGCAGGGCCTCGACCTCGGCCTCCACCACCCAGCGGTGCTCGTCGTGGTCCTTGCGGGACGCCAGCAGCCGCTGCGCGTTGTCCCGGTCGGTCACCGGGTCCTTGCCGCGCGGCTGCGACCCGGCCAGCGGCCGGGACACGAATTTCATTCCGGTTCGGCGGACCAGAAGTTCCGGACTCGCGCTGACGAGGGTCACTCCAGGGGTGGGTAGCGGGGCCGCGAGGGTGTAACCGTGCGTGTTCATCGCGGCGAGACTGGCCAGCATTCGCCGCATGTCGATGGGCTCGTCGAGATCGATCCGGAGCGTCCGAGCCAGGACGACCTTGCCGAGCGGGCTGTCGTCGAGCAGTGTCAGCGCCCTGGCGACCTGGCGCTCGTACTCCGACGGCTCGGGCTCCGGCGTGACCTGGTGGCCGGGGAGCACCATGGCCTGGTGTCTGGCCGGGCGGCTCGGGCCTGACCAGGACACCGACGTCGGCAGCAGCACGTGCGCCTCACCGGTGTGGTCGTAGGGCAGCGCGCCGACCGCGATCCCGCCGAACTCCGTCAGCGCGTCGTTGACCTGCACGGACAGTGCGTCGGTGTCCTTCTCGGAGAGCACGTGCCTCGGCTCGTCGGCCAGCAGCGTGCGCTCGGGAGTGGCGAAGAAGAAGGCTCCTGGTCGGTACTGGTCGGTCAGCTCCACGTCCACACCTCTCATCGGGCCCGCCCACCTCTATCGTGCCCCGCCGACCGGCCCTGAAACTGCTGAAGGTGGCCCTCGTCATGGCGAGGGCCACCTTCGGCACGATTCGTCAGCCCCAGGTCAGTGGGGTGACCGGGGCTACTTCAGCGCGTCGATCAGCGCGCCGCGCTGACGGTCGCCAAGGCCTGCGGCCCTGCGCTCGACGTCGATGCCGGCCTTCTCCAGCAAGGAGGCGACCTTCACCGCGCCAAGACCCGGGACTGCCATCAGCAGCTGCTTGACCTTGGTCTTTCCGATGGTCTTGTCCTCCTTGGCCTTGGCAAGCACCTTGTCGATGGTGGTCTTGCCGGCCTTGATCGAAGCAAGCAGCTCGGAGCGCGCCTTGCGTGCCTCGGCTGCCTTGGCCAACGCATCAGCGCGCTGCTCGGGAGTCAACGTAGGCAGAGCCAACGTGCTGTTCCTTCCTATGTCGAGGTCTGGGGTCGCCGGCGCGATTTCCACCGCCCTTTTTTGGGCCCGATCACGCCTTGCGACGCGACCAGTAAACGACACCCACCTGCGGAACATACCCCCGACACGCGGGACTTTCCGCCGATCAACCCGGCACCGACCAGGCACAACCCTCTGTAATTCACCCGCAAGGGCGGTTTTCCGGCCTCCGCGGAACCACCTATGCCTCCGGTGATCACCGCGTGTTTCCCCCGGTTTTTTGGCCTCTTCCTGGGGAAGTTCGGAATGGGTGTCAGCTACCTCACGCCGGGGTCGGTCGCAACCTGTGACCGTGACACGAGCCTCACCGTCCGGGGGGAACGACCATCTACTGTGCAGTAAGGCGCACGATGCGGTGACGCAGGACACAGCGGGAGAGCCCATGTTGAGCACCATGCAGGACACCCCTCTCACGATCGGACGGTTGGTCCGCCACGGAACAGGCACGTACTCGTCCAGTGAGGTCATCACCTGGACCGGTGCGGAGGCCAGGCGGGAGCAGTACGGGCAGACCGGGCGGCGGGCAGCTCAGCTCGCGCACGCGCTGCGCGGTCTCGGCGTCACCGGTGACCAGCGAGTCGGCACGTTCATGTGGAACAACGCCGAGCACCTGCAGGCCTACCTCGCCGTGCCGTCGATGGGTGCGGTCCTGCACACCCTGAACCTGCGGCTGTTCCCCGAGCAGCTGACCTACATCACCAACCACGCGGCTGACCACGTGGTGATCGTCGACGCCTCGCTGGCCCCTTTGTTCGCGCGCGTCCTGCCGACGTTCGAGACGGTCAAGCACGTCGTGGTGGCCAACGGGCCGGTCGAGGCGCTGGAGGTGCCCGCCGGGATCGAGGTGCACTCGTACGACGAGCTGCTGTCCGGGCAGCCGGAGGAGATCGAGTGGCCGGAAGTGGACGAACGCCAGGCCGCCGCGATGTGCTACACGTCCGGCACGACCGGCAACCCGAAGGGCGTCGTCTACTCGCACCGCTCGATCTACCTGCACTCGATGCAGATCTGCATGGCCGACAGCATGGGACTGGACGGCTCGGACAAGTCACTGCTGATCGTGCCGATGTTCCACGCGATGTCGTGGGGCATCCCGTACGCGTCGATGTTGATCGGCGCGTCGATGCTGATGCCGGACCGGTTCCTGCAGCCGGAGCCGCTCGCCGCGATGATCGCGGCCGAGCGTCCCACGTTCGCCGGTGCGGTCCCGACGATCTGGCAGGGGTTGCTGGCACACCTGGACGCCAACTCCGGCGACGTGTCGTCGTTGCGTAACACCATTGTCGGCGGTTCGGCGTGCCCGCCCGCGTTGATGCACGCGTTCTTCGAGCGTCACGGCGTGCGCATCACGCAGGCGTGGGGCATGACCGAGACGTCACCGCTCGGCAGCGTGGCGTTGCCGCCCAGCGGAGTGACCGGTGACGCCGAATGGCCGTACCGCTACACGCAGGGCCGTCCGCCCGCGTCGGTGAGCGCGCGGCTCATCGACGACGACGGCAACGAAGTCCCGTGGGACGGCGAGAGCGTCGGCGAACTCGAGGTCCGCGGCCCGTGGATCACCGGCTCGTACTACCGGCAGGACGAGGACGGTGACGGCGCGGAGAAGTTCCACGACGGCTGGCTGCGCACCGGCGACGTCGGGGCGTTCACGCCGGAGGGATACCTGAAGCTGACCGACCGCTCCAAGGACGTGATCAAGTCCGGCGGTGAGTGGATCTCGTCGGTGGAGCTGGAGAACCAGGTGATGGCGCACCCGGCGGTCGCCGAGGCGGCGGTGGTCGGCATCCCCGACGTGAAGTGGGACGAGCGCCCGCTGGTCGCGATCGTGGTGCGGGACGGGCAAAGCGTGCGGCCGGAGGAACTGCGCGAGTTCCTGGAAAGCCGGGTCGCGCGCTGGCAGCTGCCGGAGAACTACACGTACATCGACGAGGTGCCCAAGACCAGCGTCGGCAAGTTCGACAAGAAGCGGCTGCGGGCGGCGTACGCCGAAGGCAAGCTGGATGTCACGCACCTGCAGTAGAACCGTTGTGGCACAAGGTCTATGAAAGAACGCGGCGGGCTCCCCTCCAGAAGCCCGCCGCGTTGCCGACCATCCCCCGGTCGCGCCTGTGAAAAGTTTGGTGGAACTGCTCAGAGAGCGGTTGCCCCGCCGCCGGTCTGCGCCGCGCCCTTCGGCTTCACCTTGACCTGCGGCGTCGGCGCCTGCTGCTTGTCGTTGTCACCCACGACCTTGAGCGTGGTCTTGAACGGGTATCCATAGCACTCGACCCCGACGGGGTACGTGCCCGGTTTGGTGTTCGCCTTCACCGTCGCGGCGCTCACGTACGGGCTGTTCTCTCCCGTTTGGCTGAAGCCAGCGATGGTGAGAACCGGCGCGACGACCTTGCCGTTGCTGGCGCCTGTCGGGCCGAGACACGTCAACGTGACCGTGACCTTCTGACCTGGCTTCGCCACACCCGGGGTGACCTTGATCGAGCCCTTGACGTCGGTCGGCTCCGAGGTGGGAGCGGTCGTCGGGGCAATCGTCGGGGCAGTCGTCGGGGTCGGCCTCGGAGCAGTCGTCGGCGTCGCACCGGCGACCGGCGCGGCGGCCGCGAACACACCCGCCGTCAAAAGGGCAGCATAAACAAACTTGCGCATTCTCATGGGTTTTCTCCCTGTATGTGGGGCAGCTCGACTGGCGGCTGCCCCTGTCCCCAACTCTCACAAGTAGAGTCGTTTGGGAGTTCGCGAGGTTGGCCTGCGTTATAAACCCGTGATGAACCTACGGCGTGATGACGTAGACGACTCCACCTGGCCCACTCGCCACTGAACCGTCTGCGCGGTAACGCTTTGTGCGCTGCCAGATGTTCTCGAACTGGGAGCGCTTGTAGACGTTGCGGACCTGGTCGTTGCTCGATGACGCCGGGTCGTTGACGATCACGTCACCGTCTTTCGTGAAGCCGATGACCACCATGATGTGACCGGACGTGCCATATCCGGCGCCGTCCAGTTCCGCTGAGAGAAACGACTGTGACGTGATAACCGGAATTCCGCGCTTGATGTACCGCTCCAGTTCCGTCAACGAGCTCAGCCGCGTGATGTGCGCCTTCAGGCCGTACGTCGCGGCGTAGGCGGTGTTGAACGGCCAGTTGCCGGTCCCGTCGTAGTCCTTGTCGTAGGTGTACCGGGCCGCGTGGTCGACCGCCGGATCGGCGTAGGACGGGTCGACCCACGAGAGATCCTCTTTGGACGGGCGCTTGCCCCAGTATTCGACGACCATCTGGGTCGACGTCGGGCTGCACCACGCCTCCCCGCCACCACCGTATTCCGGGTACTGTCCAACGTGGATGTTCTGGGAGTACGGCGGAACCTTCAACTCCTTGCCCCACGCGCCACCGCTCGGGCTTGTCGGCACCGTGAAGCGGTCGGGGATCGCGGACGTCATCGCGCCCGCCATGGACAGCGTCGGCGATTCGCCGGTGCCCGCCGCGCGGTAGAGCGTGACACGCAACTGGTAGCCGCGCAGGGTGGACTTCGCGACGAACGTGTCGACGTCGATGTAGCCGTGGTCGTCGGACTGCTGTGGCAGGCTCGTGCGGCGGATGTCGGTGTCGTGCAGCGCCCAGCGGCCCATGCCGTACCAGATCGTCTCGGCTCCCGATGCCGTACGGCCGCGCATGTCGACGCTCAGCCACGTCCCCTTCGGCGTGGTCGCGTTCCACGACGCCACAAGCTGTGTCGCGTCGAAGCCCTGACGGTAGAACGGCGACGTCCACGTGCCGTACTCGTACGTGCGCGTGCCGATGCCCGGCTCGGTGTGGTCGGTCGTACCGGCTGGGCGTCCGATGCGCAGCCCGCGCAACGTCGGGACCAGCCCGTCGCGCTGGCCCGCGTAGAAGAAGTCGTGCGACTGCCACGAGTGGTAGTCGACAGGCACCTGTGGCCGTGACTGGGGCTCGGCCTGGGCTGCCGCGGGCAGGGCGGGTAACGCGAGCAGCGTGGCAATGGTTAGCAGGGCTAAGCGGGTCATGACGCCTCCCTCGACCGGGTGGGAGACATTTTCATCATTGTCGTAGATCATGTAAACCGCTACCGGGGTGGATTGTCCGTCAGGGCGGCTCGCGGTCCAGCTCCTCCATGAAGTCCTTCCAGAACCTCTCCACCGTGCGCTCGTAGCGCATCCCCAGTTCGAGGGTCTTGAGCTGCCAGCGGTCCGCGATGGCCTCGATCTCCGCGCGCTGCTGGATATACCCGTCCGCACGGGCGCGATGGGACTGGTAGCGGTCCTTGGCGAGCTTGCGGATGTCGTCGGCGCTCGCGCCGCAGCCGAAGAACAGCTTGAGCAGACCGGTGTCCCTGACCTCGGTCTGCTCCAGCGTCGGCTCCGCGAGCCACTCCGCCAGCGCCTCGCGGCCCTCGTCGGTGATCGCGTACGTCCTCTTGCGCCTGCCGCCCTCTTCGGTGGACTGGCTGACCAGGCCCGCGGCGGCCAGCCTCGCGGGCTCGTCGTACAGCTGGGAGTGCGCGAACGCCCAGAAGTTCCCGATGGTCTGGCCAACCCGCTGTTTGAGCTGGTAGCTCGTGGCTGGACCGAACGAGAGCATGCCAAGCACGACATAGGAGGTCGCGTTCAGCTTGCGCGACCGTCCGGCGGGCGGCTCGACGGAGTCGGCGGGCAGCGGGGTCACCTCCTGGGAGCAATCGCCCTGACCATATCGATCACTCGGCGATTGCGCCCTCCCTATGCCATCACAGTCACGCCGCCCGCGCCCGGTCAGAACGGTTTGGCCAGTACCAGCTCCGTGTTGTGGTCCACGGCCGCGCCCAGCAGGCCGGGGTCCATGTGCAAGTCGTTGAGGGAGATCTGCCGGTACAACGAGGCGAGGCCGGACGGCGAGGCGTCGTCGTACGGAGCCTCGTACGGTGCGTCGGCCTCGATGAGCGTCGTGAACAGGGACAGTGTCCTGTCGCCGTTGTCGACCAGTTCGAGGATCCGCGCGTGCTGCGGGTAGTCGATGTGCGATGCCGTGTTGATCTCCCAGAAGCCCTGCTCGGCCGTGGCACCGCGGTGTGCGGTGATCTGGTTGCGGTGCGAGTGGCCGTTCACCCACGCCACCACATTCGGGAACCTGGTGAGCAACGCGACCAACGCGGCGCCGTCCCGGCGTGGTTCGAGCAGGTTCGTCGGGTCAGGCAGCACGTTGCCCATCGACGTGCTGGTGTGGTGGCTGAACAGGATGAACAACGTGTCCGCCGCACTGGCGCGGACCAGGTTGCCCATCTTGTCGTAGTACCGGGAGCTGCCCGCCTTCAAGGTGCGCTCGATCCACCTGAACTGGCCGTCACCCAGCGAACCGTCGGCGAGGCCGACCCGGTTGGTGGTGTCCATGCCGATGCCGACGACGCCGGGCGCGATCTCGAAGGTGTAGTAGAGATCTCGACCGTCGGCGTTGGCCGGGCCGAAGCCGTGGCCGACCGGCCCGGGGCCGGTGTTCGCCGGGTTGCGGTGCGCGGCCACGTATTCCTTCGTCGTGAACGGCCTGCGGCGGGCATCCCTGGTGACTGTGCGGACCGGGCCGGACAGGCCGAGCAGCAGTTCGGTGGCCTTGAGCGGCGAGGTCTTCATGGCCTTGGCCAGCTTCTCCGCCTCGGCGGTCGACGAGAGGCCCTCCAGCTTGTGCGAGCCGGTGTAGATGGCGTCGACCAACGGCACACCGCTGGGGAACGTGCCCTGGACGCTGTCGTCGTGGTTGCCGAAAACGCTGTACCAGGGCCGGTCGAGGCCGGGACTGGTGAACGACTTGATGGCGTGCGCGAGCAGCTCCGGCATCAGCGGGAACCCCTTGGCCTTGTACATGTCCGCCACGGCGTCGCCGGGATTCCAGTACAGCGTCGAACGCGAGTTCTGCACGCCCTCGAAACGAGCGGGGTCACCCGTGTTGGGGATGACCGTGCCGCCGTTGAGGATCGTGAGGAACCACTCAAGCTCGACGGTCTCGTGGTTGTCGGTGTTGTCACCGGTGCTGAGCACGAAGTCGAACGACCGGCCGGTGTACGGGCCACGCAGCGCGTTCACCCGCCGCACGAGCGCGGCGGCGCCCTGCGTTCCCAAGGTCTCTTGTGGACGATGCGCCGAGCCGATGAACGGGTGCAGGAACTCCACCCGGGCAGGGCTCTGCGCGTCGATCACGTGCATGTCGGTGAGCTGTACGAACGACGTCAGCGCGGTGCGCCGGTCGTCCCGGCCGGACGACGGCTCGACGAGGTCGGGTCGCACCACGAGCGGCCAGCCGGGGCCCGCCGCCAGCCGCCGGAAGCCGGTGGCGCCCACGGGCGTGCCGACGACCTCCAGCGTGGTCCCCGCCGGGCTGACCGTGCGCTTGACGGTTTCCCGCAACGCTTTGTCGCGTGCCTGCGCCGGTGTGGCGGCGAGCAGACCCAGTGCGCCGGTGGCCGTCAGCAGACGGCGGCGGCTCAGATTCGCCATGGGGCTGATAGTGCCGGAGAACGTGAAGAAAAGTCACTACTCCGATGGTCGGTACCCGGAAATCTATTGTGGACGTGAGCACAAACTTGAGCTCGGACAGCATGGAAGTGCTCAACTTTGCGGACTGCCGACGGCGGGGTGAACGCCGTCCGCAGTCTCGGACAACAGTTTCCGATCAAGCCAGGGCGGCACGGATCGCGTCGGCGAGCGGTGCGCTCGGCCGTCCGATCAGCTTCTCCAGGTCCGGCCGCACCTCGCCGAGCACACCGCGGCCGATGTGCACGTGGATGTCCGTGTAGAGGTCGGCGGCGGGCGCGGGCAGACCGGCGGACACGTATCCGGCACGCAGGTCGTCCGGGGGAATGCTCTTGTGCGTGAACGGTTTGCCGGAGATTTCCGCGACCTTCGCCGCGAATTCGTCGAAGGTCCACGCGGTCGAGCCGGTGAGCTCGTACGCCACGTTCTCGTGGCCGGGCGTTGTCGCGACGACCGCGGCCGCCAGCGCGAAGTCGTCACGGGAGGCCGACGCGAGCAGGCCGGACCCCGCTGACGTCAGGAAGGTGTCCTTGGTGTGTGCGAGCTGTGCCGTGTAGTTCTCGTGGTACATGTTGTTGCGCAGGAACGTAAAAGGGATGCCGGTCGCGCGGATCGCCTCCTCCGTTGCCTTGTGGTCGGCGGCCAGCACCAGCGTCGACTGCGGCGCCTCGGTCACGCTCGTGTAGATGATGTGCCGGACACCGGCCTGCTGGGCGGCCTGGACGGCGTTGCGGTGTTGGGTGAGCCGGTCCTCGGAGCTGGTGGAGATCAGGATCAGCTTGGTGACGCCGTCGAACGCCTGCGCGAGGCCCGCCGGGTCCGAGAAGTCGACACGGCGGCCGTCCGGCGACGGCTGACGTGAACCCTCCACGAAGGACGCTCCGCGCTCCGCCAGGTGCTTCTTGATCAACGTTCCGAGCTGGCCGCCAGCGCCGGTCAACAGAAGAGTCATGACACTCACCATATGTCGGGTACTAACCCATGGAAAGTACCCACTTAGAAGTAGTGTACTTACCTTCAAGGAAGTGTAATGGGCTTACCCGACGACCTATACTGGCCGTATGGAAAGTGTCGCGGTCGACGTGTTCGACTTGAACTGTCCGTCCCGCGCCGTGATGGAACACCTGTCCAGCCGCTGGGGTGTCCTGATCCAGATCATGCTGCTGCGCGAGGGCACCATGCGGTTCAGCGAACTGCGCAGGGCGATCGGTGGCGTGAGCGAGAAGATGCTCGCCCAGACGCTGCAGGCGCTCGAACGCGACGGCGTCGTCAGCCGGTTCGTGCATCCCGTGATCCCGCCGCACGTCGACTACAGCCTCACCGACCTGGGCACCCAGGCAGCCCGCGCGGTGCACACCCTGTTCGACCTGCTCGCCGACCGGTGGACGGAGATCGAGCAGGCACAGCTCGACTACGACCAGCGCAAAGTGGCCAAGTGAGCGCGTTCACCGACGCCGAATACCCCGCCAAGCCCTACCCGGGCACCCGTCCGCCGTTCTCCTACGTCCACCTCGACGGCAAGGGGCACCGGATCACGCCGGACGACGACCTGGACGAGTGGCTGACCAAACACAACGCCCCGGTGCTCGCCGACCGCGTGCCTGTCCTGACCTACGGCTCGAACGCCAATCCCAGCAAGATCACGTGGCTACGGGAGAACCTCGGCCTTGACGGGCCGGTTGTCGTCCTGCGCGCGCGGTGCACCGGACTGTCCGCGGTCTGGGCGGCCGGGTTGCGCGTGGTGGACACACAGCGGCCGGTGACGCTGGCCGCGATGCCGGGCGTGGCCGAGACACACGCCGTCTGGATGGCGGATCCGGCCCAGATCTCCGTGCTGGACGTGTGCGAGGGCCGAGGTGAGCGGTATCAGCTGTCCCGGCTGCACTCCGGCCGTGTCGAGCTTGAGGACGGCGCGGTGTGGGACGGGCTGCTCGCGTACACCGGCAAGGGCGAGATCCGCTGGCCGCTGCTGGTGGACGGCGCTCCGGTGCGGTGCGCGGACCTGGCACAGGCGCAGGCCAAGGGCCTCGTCGGCACGGCGGCGCCGGTGATGGGCCTCGACGTGTCCGTTGTGGAGGGCGCACCCGATCCGGACGAGTTCCCCGCGCGGCTTTTCGTCTACGGCACGCTGAAACCCGGCGAGTCGGCGTGGGAACTGGTCGAGCCGTGGGTGCACGGCGAGCCGTACCAGTCCAGCATCGCGGGCGAGGTGTTCGACACTGGCTTCGGCTACCCGGGCCTCAAGCGCGGCACCGACCGGGTTCCCGGCTGGGTGTTGCCCCTGCGGGACACCCGGGCCGCACTGGCCACTGTGGATTCGTACGAAGGTGACGAATACCGGCGGATCAGGGTGGTGCTGTCGGACGGCACGGTCTGCTGGACCTACCTGTGGAGATTCGCCTGAGCGTGTGAGCGCCAGCGACCCGGCGTGCGAGTACCCGTCCTTCCTGATAGGACGGGTAACGACGTTTCGGGAGGTGGCACATGGTCCGACAGACAGTGCTCGCGGCAGGGGCGACGCTGGTTGTCCTCGGCTCGCTGGCCGCATGCGGCGACGGGAACACGACCGCGCAGCCTCCACAGACCGTGACGGTGACGCAGACACCGCCGCCGTCGGCGCCGCCCACGTCAACGACCCCGGAACGGCCGGACAGCGTGGTGCGTAGCACCCAGGTCGCGCGCTGTGGCCCCACTGCACTGAAGGGCGAGATCTCCAGCGGTGACGCGGCCGCGGGCAACCGCTACGCCAAGCTGGTCGTCACCAACACCAGCTCCAAAGCGTGCACTTTGTACGGTTACGGCGGTTTGCAGCTGACCGGCGCCAACGGGTCTCCGACGCCGACCAAGCTGACCCGCAAGCCGGATCCCGCTCCCGCGCTGGTCACCCTCGAACCGGGCCAGAAGGCACACAAGAACCTGCACTGGGGCGCGGTGCCGGACGGCAGCGAGCCGACCGACGGCCCGTGCGAGCCCGCGTCCACAGGCGCGAAGGTGATCCCGCCGGACGAGACCGAGCCGTTCACGGTCGCGTTCGACTTCGGCTCGGTCTGTCAGAAGGGCTCAATCGACGGTAGCGCTTATTACAAATAGGTCCGTTCCTTACCCGTGTGCCGGTGTGAGCAGGCACCCTGTCGGCATGTCGACAGAGATCCTCCCGCCGGTCACGCGGCCGGACACGGTAGAAGACCCGCTGGCCAAGATCACGTTGTCGCCGCGGGTCTTCGTCGCGGCACTGGCGTCCATCGCGCTGGTCGTGGGCCTCGTTCTCGGCCTGCTCCCGGTCCGCGTCTCGACGCTGGACACCGCCACGACGGTCAGGGTGAGCTGCGGCAACACCCTCGGCGGGGTGGAGACGCCACGCCTGGCCGCGAGCCTTGGCGCCCCGGAGAAACCAGTCCTCGCCGAGTACGTCTCGATGTGCGATCGCGGTATCGACGCGCGCACGTTGCCCGCGTGGACGCTGTTCTTCGGCGGGATGCTCGGGTGGGTCTGGCTCGGCGCTGTCCGGCGGCCGCGAAAATCAGGGCTCGAATAGGTCTGGACCAGTAGGTAGCATCACGGTGTATGAGGGTTCGACCGCAGACCGTGATCGTCGCCCTGCTCCTGCTCGCGGGGTGCTCCGCAGAACCAGCGGCCCAGCCGGCCGCGTCCGTGCCACTGCCGCCGGACGAATGGGCCTCGTTCCGCAACGTCGACTCCTGCGCGATCCTCGACGAGAACGCGCTGTCGAAGATCGGGAAGGTCGGTGCCCGCACCTTCAGCGGTGCGAGCGCGCACAACTGTGTCGTCACGCTCACCCAGCCGGACGGAACGCCGCTCGTGGCACGGGCGTTCGTCGGCGAACGGCCGACGCAGGACGCCAAACCCGTCGACATCGCCGGGATGACCGCCGTCCAGGACAGCGGCTGCACGCTGACCGTCAAGACCGCGGGTGACCTGGGGATCAGCATCTCCATCGAGGGCACGGACTACGACAAGCAGTGCGCGCAGGCCCGTGAAGTGGCCACCGCGGTCGCCGCGCAGCTGAAGTCCCCGCCGCAGAACCAGGCCGCGTCGCCGTTCCACGGCAAGGACCCGTGCCAGCCCGCCGACCAGTTCACCAGGCAGATCGGCGCGCTGACGAAAGCCAAGCGGCCCACGTTGATCAACTGTGAGCTGACCGGACCAAACGGGACCTTGTTGATCAGCTACGAGATCGAGAACATGGCCGGGCACGCGCACGGCGAACCGCTGGCCGTCGGCGGCATGGAGGGCATGCGCCACCAGGAGGACGGCGCGAAGGACCGGTGCATGGTGATGGTGATGGTCCGGCCAGTGCTCGAACAGTCCTACTTCACCACGCGGATCGAGGCCGTCAACGCCTCGGACCCGTGCACCAAGGCGACCGACGCCGCCAACGAATCTGCTAAGGAGCTATGAGCTTTCCGGGGTTGAGGATCCCGGCCGGGTCGAGCGTGTTCTTCACCGCGGCGAGCACTTCCACGCCGAGGTCGCCGATCTCGCCCGGCAGATAGGGCGCGTGGTCGGCGCCGACGGCGTGGTGGTGCGAGATCGTGCCGATCCCGGCGATCGCCTCGCACGCCGCCGTTTTCGCGCGCTGCCACTGGCCCGCCGGGTCGTCGGCCGACCGCGCCGCGATCACGGTGAAGTACAGCGACGCGCCGGTCTCGTACGCGTGCGAGATGTGGCACATGACAATCGGCCGCTCCAGCGACGTGGTCAACGCCTGCCGCACCTTCTCGTACAGTTCATGCAGCTGCGACCAGTGCGCCGCGGTTTCGAGCGTCTCGACGCACACGCCCGCGTTCATCAGCGCGTCGCGCTGGCGTGGCCCGTTGAACCGCCCGTGCCGCCAGGCTTCGCCGAGCACCCGACCCAGCCGCACGGCACCGTGCAGCCTGCGGACCGTCGCGGCCCGGCGCATCGCCAGCTCACGCCGGTCCTGCACCTCCCAGCCGAGGATCAGCACGCACGGCTGTCGCACGCCCCGTGCTTTCAGGTAGGTCTTCAGCGCCTCGGCCTTCAGCCCGCCGGTCAGCGCGAAGGACACCCTCGACTCGTCCACATCGGACAGACGGGTGACGTCGGCGAGCACGCGGTCCTGCGCCAGCGCGCGGACCAGCTCGGTGCCCTGGTCCCAGCCGTCCACCACGAAGCCCTCGTAGCGGCGGATCCTCGGCACCGGCCGGATCCGCACGGTCACCTCGGTGATCACGCCGAACGCGCCCTCGCTGCCGACCATCAGCTGCCGCAGGTCGGGCCCGGCCGCTGACGCGGGCGCGACGCCGAACCGCACCTCGCCGCGAGGCGTGGCCACCCGGACGCCTTCGACCATGTCCTCGAACCGGCCGTAGCCCGAGGAGGCCTGCCCGGCCGACCGGGTCGCGGCGAACCCGCCGATCGTGGCCCGCTCGAACGACTGCGGCACGTGGCCGAGCGTGAACCCGTACTCCGCCAGCGCTTTCTCCGCGTCCGGCGCGCGCATGCCCGCCTGCAGGACCGCGAGCCGCGACACCTCGTCGACCAACACCAGCTGGTCCAGGCGGGCGAGGTCGAGCACGATCGACCGGTTCGTCGCCTTCACTCCGCCGACCACGGAGGTCCCGCCGCCGAACGGGACGACGACCAGACCCAGTTCGGAGCACGCGCGCAGCACGTCGGCGACCTCGACGGGAGTGCCCGGCAGCACGACCGCGTCCGGCACGGACACTTCGCCGACTCCCTTGTGGGCAAGCAGATCCAGGTATGACAGGCCGCCGGTGCGGCCGAGCCGGTCCGGCCCGTCGGTCAGCACGTGGTCGGCGCCGACGATCCCGTCGAGCACCTCACGGGCCTTGTCCGGCAGTTCCGATGGCGGGGCGGTGAGCCCGCGCGTGGGCGTCCAGGCGTCCGTCAGCCCAGTCTCCTGGCGCAGCCAACGCAGGGCGTGCGGCGGTAGCTGAGGCGGTTCGGCGGTCCACGCGGACCGCAGGAGCTGGTCAGTTCGGTTCGCCATAGGTACAGTGTGACACATGACGTCACAACGTCACAGTTATCGAGTGGACGACGACGTGCTGCTGGACGCGGCGCGCAGCTGCGTGCTGGCCATCGGCGTCGGCCGGACCACGCTCACCGAGGTCGCCCGGCGCGCGCAGGTCAGCCGGATGACGCTGTACCGGCGCTTCCCGGACGTCCGCAGCCTGATCGCGGCCCTGATGACCAGGGAGTTCGGCGGGCTGCTCGGCGGGATCTCCGCGTCGCTGACCGGCCCGACCGCTCGGGAAAGGCTGGTGACCGGGCTGGTCACCGGCGTACGGGCGCTTGTGGACAACCCGATCATGCGCGCCGCTCTCGACCTGGAACCCGAGCTGCTGCTGCCGTACGTGGTGCAGCGCCTGGGCAGCACCCAGCGGCTGACCGAGCAGTTCATCGCCGACCAGCTCAAGGCCGGGCACCACGACGGCTCGGTCAGGGCGGCCGACGTGCCCACCCAGTCCCGTGTGGTCCTGCTGGTCGTCCAGTCCTTCGTGCTGTCCATGCGACCGGCGACATCCGATGTGGACAGCGAGGCCCTGCTCGCCGAACTGGCCACGCAGCTCGACGGTGCCTTGGAGTCCCGGTGAACACCTCGCTCAACGCACGCCGACGCGACGAGGACCTGGCCGCGGCGGCGAAGGACGTCGTCGACGTGCTGGTCGTCGGCGGCGGCGTGACCGGCGCGGGTGTCGCGCTGGACGCCGCGTCTCGTGGCCTGACCGTCGTCCTCGCCGAGGCGCACGACCTGGCGTTCGGCACGTCGAGGTGGTCGAGCAAGCTGATCCACGGTGGACTGCGCTACCTCGCGAACGGCGACGTGGGGATCGCCTACGAGAGCGCGGTCGAACGGGGCATCGTGATGACACGCACAGCGCCGCACCTCACCCGCCCGCTGCCCCAGCTGGTTCCCTTGCACGACGGCGTTCCCAGCGCGCTCACGATGACCGGTCTGCGCGCGGGCGACCTGCTGCGCCGGTTCGCCCGCACACCGTCCAGCCTGCTGCCGCGGCCACGGCGGATTCCCGCCGCGGAAGCCCTCGCGCTGGCACCGGGGCTCAAGCGGGAAGGGCTGCGCGGCGGCCTGCTGTCCTACGACGGGCAGGTGGTCGACGACGCGCGGTTCGTCGTCGCGCTGGCCAGGACCGCGGCTGGGTACGGCGCGAGGATCCTGACCAGGACCAGGGCTCTGACGGTCGACGGCGACGGCGCGCGGCTGCAGGACACGCTGACCGGCGCACAGTTCGACGTCCGCGCCAGGAAAGTGATCAACGCGACGGGCGTGTGGGCAGGCCAACTCGTGCCGTCCGTGCGGCTGCGGCCGTCACGGGGTACGCACATCGTGCTCGCGTCACACGGTCTGACGGGGACCTCGCTGACCGTGCCGATTCCCGGTTCCCACAACCGGTTCGTGCTCGTCCTGCCCCAGCTCGACGGCCGGGTCTACGTCGGGCTGACCGACGAGCCGGTCGACGGTGAGATCCCGGACGTGCCGAGCGTCCCGGACTCCGATGTGGACTTCCTGCTGTCGGCCGCGTCCTCGGTCATGCAACGCCCACTCACCCGCGACGACGTGCTCGGTGCCTTCGCCGGTCTGCGTCCTTTGCTGCAGGCCGAAGGCTCCAGTGCCGACCTGTCCCGTCGGCACGCCGTGCTGACGGCCGCCAACGGTGTGATCACGGTGGTCGGCGGCAAGTTCACGACGTATCGCCGGATGGCGGCCGACGCGGTGGACGCGACGAAGCTCACCACGGTTTCCGCCCGCACCAAGGACATTCCGCTCGTGGGCGCGACAGCCCGTGAGCGACTCACCCGAATCGACGCACCGGCTAGGCTGATCGCCAAGTACGGCACGGAAGCGCCCGCCGTCGCCCGGCTGGACCCGACCGGGCTGCACCCCGATCTGACCGCGGCCGAAGTGCTCTGGGCCGTCGAGCACGAGGGCGCACTCGACGCCGAGGACGTGCTGCACCGGCGCAGTCGCGTGGGCCTGGTTTCCGCTGAGGGAAACGCCCTGGTAGACATCGTGGGTGACTACGCGGGCGCCCACCCGCGTAACCCCATCTGTGGTTCCTGAGCGCGAGCCGGGCTCAGGCTGGATACTGCGGGGGGATGTCCAGCGAGGAAGGATCGATGGTGCCTGAGGCGGGACTGGAGATCGACCGAGTC
Organism: Kibdelosporangium sp. MJ126-NF4; assembly: GCF_000826545.1. The sequence continues at coordinate 814,660 of NZ_CDME01000011.1, forward strand.
TCCAAACGCTACGGCGACGTCGTCGCCCTGTCCGACATGACGTTCGACGTACGGCCCGGTGAACTCTTCGGTTTCGTCGGTAGTAACGGCGCGGGCAAGACCACGACGATGCGGATCGCCCTCGGCGTGCTCGAAGCGGACGCCGGTGCCGTGCGCTGGGCCGGTGAGCCGATCACGTTGAGCACCCGCCGCCGCTTCGGGTACATGCCTGAGGAACGCGGCCTGTACCCGAAGATGAAAGTGCTGGACCAGTTGGTCTACCTGGCCAGGCTGCACGGGATGCCGACCAACGACGCCCATCGCGCGGCCGAGGACTGGATCGTCCGGCTCGGACTGCGCGAGCGGCGGCTCGACGAGGTGCAGAAACTGAGCCTCGGCAACCAGCAGCGCGTGCAGCTGGCCGCGGCGCTGGTGCACGACCCGCGGGTGCTCGTGCTGGACGAGCCGTTCTCCGGGCTCGACCCGGTCGCGGTCGACGTGATGAGCCAGGTGCTCAAGGAGAAGGCCGCCGACGGGATTCCCGTTGTGTTCTCCAGCCACCAACTCGATCTTGTGCAGAGGTTGTGTGACCGTGTCGGGATCGTGAACAAGGGCTCGATGGTGGCCTGTGACACGGTCGAGGCGCTGCGCTCGTCCGGCGTGTCCGAGCTTGTCGTGCACGCGCCACGGGCGCCCGCCGGGTGGGCCTCTGCGATCCCCGGCGTGACCGTGGTGTCCCAAGAGGACGGGCACACCACGCTGCGGATCGACGACGGCATCGACGACCAGCAGGTCCTGCGGGCCGCGCTGGACACCGGGCCGGTGCACGAGTTCAGCAGACGCCACCCGTCACTGGCCGACCTGTTCCGCAACGTCGTCAAGGAGGGTGGGCAATGACCCACGAGCCGAAGCCCCTCCAGGGCGTGCTGCTGGTCGCGGGCCGCGAGCTGAACACCAAGCTGCGCACGCGGTCCTTTGTGATCAGCACGATCGTGTCGGTCGTCGTACTCGCGGCGTTCGTGCTGCTGCAGAGTTCCTCGTTCGACGAGGGCAGCCGCAGCCGGATCGGGCTGAGCGGCCAGGCGACCGCGCTGGGGCCGCAGATCGTCGAGTCGGCCAGGGGGATCGGCCACCAGGTCTCGATCGTGGACATCGCCGACCCGGCACAGGGCGAGCAGCAGGTCAAGGACAACGACCTGGACGCGCTGGTCACCGGGCCGGTCGGGTCGCTACAGGTGACAGTCAAGGACAAGCTGAACACCGAACTGCGCAACACGCTCAACAGCCTGATGCGCCAGCAGATCCTCACCTCCGAACTGGCCGCGGCCGACCTCGACCCCAAGGAGGTGCTCGGCACCGCGGCGGGCGCGCAGGTGAAGGTCACCCAGCTGGAACCGCGCGGCGACGACGAGGGCCAACGGCTGGCGATCGGCCTGATCGTGGCGTTCCTGCTCTACATGGCACTGATGATCTACGGCCAGATGGTCGCGCAGGGCGTGGTCGAGGAGAAGTCGAGCCGGGTGGTGGAGATCCTGCTCGCCACCGTGCGGCCGTGGCAGCTGCTGGCGGGCAAGGTGCTCGGCCTCGGCGTGGTCGGGCTGATCCAGTTCGCGGTGATCTCGGCGGTCGGGCTCGTCGCGGGCCTCGCGACCGGCGCGCTGACCATCTCCGGCGCGGCGATCGGCGGTGTGCTGGCCGGGGTGTTCTGGTACCTGGTGGGATTCTTCTTCTACGCCACCATCTTCGCCGCGCTCGGCTCGCTGGTGTCGCGGCAGGAGGACACCCAGAGCGTGCTCACCCCGGTCACCATGGTGATCGTGATCGGCTTCATCTTCGCGATCAACCTGTTGATCAGCAACAGCGACAGCACGCTCACCATGGTGATGGCGATCCTGCCGCCGTTCGCGCCGATCCTGATGCCGGGGCTGACCGCGCTCGGACTCGCGCCGATCTGGCTGCAGGCGGTGGCGATCCTGTTGTCGTTCGGCGGGATCGCGCTGGTGGCATGGCTCGGCGGCCGGATCTACCGCAACGCCGTGCTGCGCACCGGAAGCCGCGTGAAGCTGCGCGAAGCCTTCAGTTCCGGTTCTTGATTGCTGTGTAGCGGGCGAGCGCGACTTCGCGCTCGTGCCCGTGGTCGACGATCGGCTTGGGGTAGTCGAGACCGTCGATCTCCCACGGCTTGTGCACGCGCTTTCCCGTGATGTCCCGCAGTTCCGGGACGAACCGGCGCACGTAGTCACCGTTCGGGTCGAACTTCTCGCCCTGCGTGGTCGGGTTGAACACGCGGAAGTACGGCGCCGCATCGGTTCCGCTGCCCGCAGCCCACTGCCAGTTGTGCTGGTTGGACGCCAGGTCGCCGTCGACGAGGTGGCGCATGAAGTGCCGCGCTCCCCACCACCACGGCAGGTGCAGGTCCTTGACCAGGAAGCTGGCCACGATCATCCGGACCCGGTTGTGCATCCAGCCCAGCTCCAGCAGTTGCCGCATGCCCGCGTCCACAATGGGATAACCGGTCGTGCCATGGCACCACGCTTCGAACGCGTCCCGGTCGCCGTCGAGTTCGATCTTGTCGAACCGTCGGTCGAGATTCTGGTGCGCGCTGTCCGGCCTGTGCCACAACACGTCCGCGTAGAACTCACGCCATGCGAGCTCGGTGCGGTACTGACTGGGCTTGAGGTCCGCCAGCAGTGTTCGCGGGTGCACGCAGCCCCAGCGCAGGTACGGCGACATCCAGCTGGTTCCCGGCCTGTCCGGCCGGTCGCGGTTCTCCGCGTAGTCGTCGAGCTTCTCGTCGCGGAACCGCTCCCAGGCGTCCAGTGCGGCCTGCTCGCCCGCCTCGGGCAGCTCAGGCGCCCGGGGATCCCGGGGGATGTGGCTTTTCCTCGGCGGCTCGATCCAGTCCACACTGGACGCGTTGGTGTCGGCGGGTTCGCGCCAGCCGTGATCGGCCCATGCCCGGGAGAACGGTGTGAAGACCTTGTACGGCGTGCCGTCCGGCTTCGTGACACGACCGGGCGCGACCGCGTAGGGCGAACCGGACCGGACGAAGTCGATGTCCCCCAGCGCCTCCTCGACCATCTCGTCGCGACACCGGCCGTAGGGCGCGTAGTCCGCGGAGACGTGCACGCCGGTGGCGCCGACCTGCTTGGCGATCCTGGGCACGAGCTCGACCGGGTCGCCGGAGACGACCAGCAGCCGGTCGTCCAGCTGCTCGTTGAGATCCCGCAGGCAGCGGTAAAGAAAGGCGAGCCTCGGCGCACCGGACGGCTCGGTCAGCCGCTTGTCGAGCACGAACAGGCCGAGAGCGTCCCGGTCGGCGGACAGCAGCGTCGGGAGGTCCCTGGTCCGCAGGTCACGGCGGAACCAGACGACGGAAGTCATCCGACAACGCTACCGTGCGTGAGATCCGGACGCCGAACAGAACGCCCCCGGCAACGGCGGTGCCGTTGCCGGGGGCGTGCTCAGGCAGACGTCAGCGAGCGTCCATCGAGAGGTAGTCGCGCTGCTTCGGTCCGATGTAGACCTGACGCGGGCGGCCGATCTTGGTCGCCTCGTCGTTGGTCATCTCCCGCCAGTGCGCGATCCAGCCGGGCAGGCGGCCCAGCGCGAACAGCACGGTGAAGAACTTCGTCGGGAAGCCCATCGCGCGGTAGATCAACCCGGTGTAGAAGTCCACGTTCGGGTACAGCTTGCGCTGGACGAAGTAGTCGTCCGCCAGCGCGTGCTCCTCCAGCTGCTTGGCGATGTCCAGCAGGCTGTCGTCGCCGCCGAGCTTGCTGAGGATCTCGTCGGCGGTCTTCTTGATGATCGCGGCACGCGGGTCGTAGTTCTTGTAGACCCGGTGGCCGAAGCCCATCAGCTTGACGCCGTCTTCCTTGTTCTTGACCTTGTTGACGAACGACTTGACGTCGCCGCCGGAGTCACGGATGCCCTCGAGCATCTCCAGCACCGCGCTGTTCGCGCCGCCGTGCAGCGGACCGAACAGGGCGTTGATGCCCGCCGAGATGCTGGCGAACAGGTTCGCCTCGGACGAGCCGACCAGCCGCACGGTCGACGTCGAGCAGTTCTGCTCGTGGTCGGCGTGCAGGATGAACAGCAGGTCCAGTGCGCGAGCCAGCGCAGGGTCCACGTCGTACGGCTCAGCCGGGAAGCCGAACGTCATCCGCAGGAAGTTCTCCACCAGCCCGAGCGAGTTGTCCGGGTAGAGGAACGGCTGGCCGACCGACTTCTTGTACGCGTAGGCCGCGATGGTCGGCAGCTTGGCCAGCAGCCGGATGGTGGCGATCTCGGTGCGTTCGTCGGTGACCGGCTTGAGGGTCTCCGGGTAGAACGTGGACAGTGCGGACACCGCGGAGGACAGCACCGGCATCGGGTGCGCGTCCCGCGGGAAGCCGTCGAAGAACCTCTTCAGGTCCTCGTGCAGCAGGGTGTGCCTGCTGATCTTGGTGGTGAAGTCGGTGAGCTGCGCCTGGGACGGCAGCTCGCCGTAGATGAGCAAGTAGCTGACTTCGATGAAGGTGGAGTGCTCGGCGAGCTGCTCGATCGGATATCCGCGGTAGCGCAGAATTCCCGCGTCGCCGTCGATGTACGTGATCTCCGATGAGCAGGCGGCGGTGTTGACGAAGCCGGGGTCCAGTGTGACCAGTCCGGTTTTCGCCAGCAGTTTGCCGAGCTCGATTCCGTTCGAGCCCTCGGTGGCGGGCACTACCGCCATTTCGAGCTCTCCGCCGTCATGGTGCAGCGCGACGGTACGAGTACCGGATTGCGGCGCGGTCGTCGCGTCGGGCATGAACGTCCCTCTCCCGATCGGTCAGGGCGGTGGATCTGGCGAATCAAGCCACGTGCACGCGGTCTGATCGATCGCCGCACCGCAGCACCGCCCCATTGGGGTCCTGTCAAGTCCCAACGCTAGTGCGCCGGGAGCGAATCGCCCAGTGCGGCGTAAGTTAAGACACGCTGGTGGGACGCTTCTCACATCGATTCACAGATCGATTCAGATGATCGGACCCGTGATCGGATCCAGCTCAGCGGCGAATGGCGGTTCCGCACCGGCCCTCGACACGGTTATCGCGGCTGCCGCACCGGCGAATCGCAACGCCGTTCGCCACTCCTGCCCGTCGAGCGCACGCAGATGTTCCGCTGACCGGACACCTTTTGCGTACAGCCAGCTGAGCAATGCCCCGTGCACCGTGTCTCCGGCACCGATCGTGTCGACAACGTTCGTTTCCGTAGCCGAAACCTCGACAAGATCACCCGACCCGGTAATAACGGACAGCCCATTCGAGCCGCGCGTGAGCACCACGGCGGCGGGTCCTTGTCGCTGCCATTGCCGGGCCGCCTCGACGGCGTCCGTCCCGGCGAGCCACTCGGCGTCCTCCTCGGACAGCTTGAGCAGGCCGACGTCCGGCAGCCAGCTCGCGAACCGGGCGCGGTAGGCGTCGGGGTCGGCGATGAGCACCGGACGGACATTCGGGTCGAGCGCGACCAGGGCGTCGGTCTGCCGCATGACCTGCTCGTACGCGCTGGCGCCCGGTTCGAGGACGAGTGAGAGCGTGCCCAGCGACAGGATGGCTGTGGTCTCCGGCAGGCTGTCGGGCACCTCGAACAGCCGGTCCGCCGTGCCCTCGGCGTAGAACGTGTACCGGGCGCCACCGTCCGGCCCGAGGCTGGTCACCGCGAGCGTCGTCGGCTCCGGCCCACGTTGCAGCCATGAAGTGTCCACATTGGACACCCTGAGTCGTTCGACGAGCGCGTCGCCGAAGTCGTCGCGCGAGATCCTGGACAGGAAACTCACCGGAGTCCCCAGACGACCGACCGTGACGGCGACGTTGTACGGGCCGCCGCCCAGCCTCGGCAGCAACGCGCCCGGTTCACCGTCGAGTGTGGACTTCGCGGGCACCAGGTCGACCAGCGCCTCACCAGCGACAACAATCACGGCCGACAACCTACCTCGAACGGTAACCTGAGCTGTCCTCTAGCACTGCATGCATACGGAGACCCCGCGATGGCAGTCGAACGTCTACTCCCGGACACCGAGGCGGAAGACCTCATCGCCTTGGTGCACGACATAGCCGCCAACGAACTGGCGCCAAGGGCCAGCGAGTACGAGGAAAAAGACCTTTTCCCTCGTGACGAGTTCCGCCTGCTCGGCCGCTCGGGCCTGCTCGGCCTGCCCTACCCGGAAAAATGGGGCGGCCACGGCGTGTCCTACGAGGTGTACCTGCAGGTCCTCGAAGAGATCGCAGCCGCGTGGATGACCGTGGGCGTCGGCCTGTCGGTGCACACCATGTCCTGTTACGCACTCGCCGAACACGGCACCGACGAGCAGCGTGACCGGTTCCTGCCCGACATGCTGGGCGGTGATCTGCTCGGCGCGTACGCCCTGTCGGAAACGCACGCGGGCTCCGACGCGGCCGCGCTGTCCACGCGTGCCGTGCTCGACGGCTCCGACTACGTGGTGACCGGAACGAAGGCGTGGATCACGCACGGCGGCGAGGCGGACTTCTACACGACCATGGTCCGGACCTCGCCCGACGGCGGCCGGGGCATCAGTTGCCTGCTCGTCCCCGCCGACACGCCCGGTCTGTCCGCGGGCGCGCCGGAACGCAAGATGGGCATGACCGCGTCGACGACCGCGCAGATGAACTTCGCCGAGGCCAGGGTCCCGGCGTCGCGACTGCTCGGTGAAGAGGGCAGCGGCCTGAAGATGGCGCTGACAGCGCTGAACTCGGGGCGTCTCGGCATCGCCGCGTGCGCGGTCGGCCTGGCACAGGCCGCGCTGGACGAGTCGGTGCGGTACGCCAAGGAGCGCAGCCAGTTCGGCCGGGCGATCATCGAGTTCCAGGGCATGGAGTTCCTGCTGGCCGACATGGCCGCCGCCGTGGAGTCCGCGCGTGCGATGTACCTGGAAGCCGCCCGGCGCCGCGACCGGGGACTGCCGTTCAAACGCCAGGCGTCGGTCGCCAAACTCGTGGCCACCGAGGCGGCGATGAAGGTGACCACCGACGCGGTGCAGGTCCTCGGCGGTGCCGGGTACACCAAGGACTACCCGGTCGAGCGCTACATGCGTGAGGCGAAGGTGCCGCAGATCTTCGAGGGCACCAACCAGATCCAGCGCATGGTGATCGCCAGGGAACTACGCAACGCCTGATCTCCTGCGAGCCCAGTCGACCACGGCGCAGACGAGCAGGCGCCACTGTCCCCACCTCGGACGGCCCCGAACCCGGGGCCGTCCGAGCAGCCCTGCCACGGTGGACAGGGCGATGATCGCGGTCAGCACAGCCCGGTCAGGACTCGCTGTAGAACGGGTTCTTCGTGACGCCCTCGCCCTTGACGTCGTCGTAGTGGTAGACCTCGTTGCCCTCGATGAACACACGCACCGCGCGGCTCATCACGTCCAACGGGTCACCCGACCAGATCACCACGTCGGCGTCGAGACCTGCGGCGAGCGCGCCGACGCGGTCGTCGAGGCCGAGGATCTCCGCCGGGTTGATGGTGATCGACCGCAGTGCCGTGTCGGTGTCCAGGCCTTCCTTCACGCACAGCGTCGCCTGGTGGACGAGGAAGTCGATCGGCACGACCGGGTGGTCGGTGGTCAGCGCGATCTTCACACCGGCCCGCGCCATGATTCCCGGGCCCTTCAACGTGCGGCGGGCCGTCTCGATCTTGCCGCGGCCGACCATCAGCGGGCCGACGATCACCGGAATGTTCCGCTCGGCCAGCGTGTCGGCCATCAGGTGGCCTTCGGTGCCGTGGTTGACCACCAGCCGGTAGCCGAATTCGTCGGCCAGCCGGATTGCCGTCGCGATGTCGTCGGCGCGGTGCGTGTGCTGGCACCACGGCACTTCACCGCTGAGCACCTTGGCGAGGATTTCCATTGTGTTGTCGCGGTCGAACGGCTTGTTCTCCGCTTCGGCCTGGTCGCGTTTCTTGACGTAGTCCTGTGCCTTGGTCAACGCGTCCCGAATGATCGCCGCGACACCCATCCGCGTCGACGGCAGCTTTTTCTGATCGCCGTATACGCGTTTCGGGTTTTCGCCCAACGCGCTTTTCACGCTGGCGGGCGTCCGCAACAACATGTCCTCGACCGTGCGTCCCCAGGTTTTCAGTGCCGCGGTCTGCCCGCCGATCGGATTTCCCGAACCGGGCTTGGCGACGATCGTCGTCACGCCACCGGCCAGCGCGTCCCGCAGGCCCATGTCGTCGGGGTTGAACCCGTCGACCGCCCGCAGCCTGGCCCCGTTCGGGTCGGTCATCTCGTTGTAGTCGCGGCCTTCCCAGCCGATGCCGTCCTCGCCGATCCCGGCGTGCCCGTGCGCCTCCACGAACCCGGGCAGGACCCAGGTCCCGGAGGCGTCCACGATCTCGGCGTCGTCAGGCACATCGACATCGGCGTCCGCACCGACCGCGACGATCCGGCCGTCCTCGATCAGCACGGTGCCGCCGTCGATGGGCTCGCTCGTTACTGGAACAACGTATCCACCCGTGATTGCCACTACTGTCACGGATGGACACCGTACTAGCTCATGCCCCACCGAGGGGCGGTAGTGGCTGCGGGCACATCCCTCGGCCGGACGTCCGGTCGGCTGCCCCGAGGGGCGACAACTGCGGTTTCGCCTCGCCTGAGCCGGATCTCGGCCGTGCCCGGTGCCGTCTCCCGCCACGGCAGCCTGCGCCCGTGTTCGTCCCGTACGTCCAGTTCACCGGAAATCCCGTGCCGCAACGACAAAGGCGCGCCCGCATGGCTGCGGACAGTGATCCACTCGGTGCGACCGGCTCGGCGTGCCGCGCTGACGTCGAACGCGCCTTGTACCCGCAGGTTGTCGATGGCAGCGTCCGGCCATGGCAGCGCGGGGAAGACCTTCACCACACCGGGGTCGCTGTCGACGAGCATGTCCAAAACGGACTGCGCGGCCGTCAGCGGGCTCTCGATCGCGAGGTTTGTGCCCTCCTTGTACATGGTGTTGGGCATCAGCTGGGCGATCCCGATGACGTTGCCGTCCAGCAGGTGACGCAGGTACGACAACGCCTGCTCCGGTTGGCCCATCATCGAGGACATCGACGACGCGGCCGGATAGCTGTACCCGGCCCATGCCGAGCGCATGCTCGACCAGTGCTCGAAGGTGCGGCGGATGCTGTCGCGGTCGGCGGGGTTGTCCCAGGTCTTCTCCCGCAACGGGTGCATCCACAGCATGTGCGAGAAGTGCCGGTGGGATTGGGTGAGCGCGACGTCCTTGCCGATCATGACGCCCTGCGCGTTCTCGTGGTACGGCGTCAGCCTTGTCGCCACGTCACGCCACCGCGGATCGGGCTTGACCCGCAGTTCCTCGGCGAGTTGCGGCAGGATGCCCGCCGCCCAACGGATCAACGACAGGTCGTACGTGCAGTCCTCGGCGTCGTGGATCTCCGGCGAACGGGTCAGCGGCAGGTGCAGCTTGCCGTCGGCGCCCTCGACGAGGAAGTGCAGGTAGAAGTTGAGGGCCTTGGTCAGGATCGGGAACAGCACGTCCTGCAGCACCCAGCGTTCCCTGGTGTGCTGGTAGGAGACCCACACGCCGTGCATGGCCCAGATCAGGTTGCCGGTCTGGTCGGTCTTGGTGCTCGTGCCCGGCCTGCCGACGGTGGCGTTGCCGGGGATCTGCGCGCCCAGCTTGGGGCCGCCGGACCGCAGGGTCCGGTCGCCGGGATGGGCCAGCGCGTACGTTTTGCCGTCGCGGTAGTCCGGCGGCACGGAGAGCGTGAGATTCTCGTGGTAGCGCCGGAAAGTCTCGGTGACGGCGTCCAGCTCCGGGTGGTTCGATCCGTTCACCAGCGGGTACGAGACCTGGACGTTGAGGTTCCACCACACCGCGGTCCAACTGCCGCCGCCGTCGGGGAACCACGGCCCCCACTCGGTCACGACCGGCGCGTTCCGCCTTGTCGCACAGGCCATCTTGTACAGCTGGATCCAGTAGAAGCGCTGCACCCACTTGTCCGGCACGGAAACCAGGCTGCGGGTGTAGTAGGCGTTCCACCACGCGCGGTGGGTCGCGACAATCGGCGGGATCATCACCTTGGCGAGCGCCTCGGCCAGCCCGGTCGAGTTCGGATAGCCATAGTGGACGGTCGCGGTCAGGATCTTCCGTGTGCCGAAACGCCTTTCCTGCCACGCCGTGCTGTAGCCGCCGCCCGCGACGAGCGGCTGCTCGACATAGTTGCGGCCGATCCTCGGCGCCGGGTTCCCGACGTAGTCCGGCGGGATGCGGATCGTGCGCGTGGTGTGCGAGGGCAGCGGAGCGAAGCCCCACTGGCCGTCGCCGGTCGTGGAGATCATGAGAACGCCGGTCTCGTTGTGCACCAACGCTTCGAACTTCAGGCTGCCCTGCGTCGTGGTGACCGTGCCGCCGAGTTCGGCGTTCCACAGGTCGAGCGTCCAGTCGACCGCGGTCACGGCGCCGGGCAGGGTGAGCGTGAGGTAGCCGATCGGCAGCCGGGACAAGCCGACCGCCGCCTCCCACTGCGCACGCTGGTCCTGCACGAGACTGTGACTGAGCATGAACCGCAGGACGTTGGGCTCCGGCCCGCGGTAGACCTGGACACCGAGGAAACCGTTGCCGAGAAAGGGAGCGTTGTCCCACCCGGTGGGTACGCGCCGCCAGACCATGCGGGCATCGGTGACGATCTGTTCGTGTACTGAGTCACGCCCTGGGGCAGGCCGGTTGACCGGCTCGGCCCACGCGACCGGATCTCCGGCCACCCAACCGCTGGTGAGGGCCGCGGCCCCCAGGAATGTCCGCCTTGACACATCCGCCACGGCAGAAACATACGATGAATCAGGGGCTATTACCAGGACTTTGTCGCGATGTAACGGTATTCATCCGATGACTTGGCGGTGTAAGCCCCGATGTGAACGTTCCGAGCAGGCACTTCAGATAGGCGAACAGAACGCGCGGTCGCCGCGGTCACGAACAGTGGTCAGCGGGCAGGCGCCACCTGCGCGCCCGCCCATGCCCAGACCGGTTTACCCGTGCTGCCCGACCTTGTAGTCGCCGCCGGGCTGCCGGGTGATGACGTTCAGCCGGTTGAACGCGTTGATGAGCGCGATCGTCGTCACGAGGGCCACAAGTTGTTCCTCGTCAAAGTGTTTGGCCGCGTTCGCCCACACCTCGTCGGTGACGTCGCCGGCGTCGGCGAGGCGGGTGCCCTGCTCGGTGAGTTCCAGCGCGGCCCGTTCCGCGTCGGTGAACACCGTCGCCTCCCGCCACGTCGCGACCAGGTTCAGCCGCAGTGCCGTCTCCCCCGCGTGCAGGGCATCCTTGGTGTGCATGTCGAGACAGCCCGCGCAGCCGTTGATCTGGCTGGCGCGGATCATCACCAGTTGCGCGGTCGCCGGTGGCAGCCCCGCGTCGGCGGTGGCCTTGCCGGCCCCGACGAAGTACTTCACGAGCTTCGGTCCGGTCTGGGTGTTGAAGAAGTTGAGCCGAGCCTGCATGGTGATCTCCTGCGTTGTAGGTGCTGTCACCTACTTCGACGAGCAGGCCCGGCAAGAGGTAACAACTTCTACTCCCCAGGCGCGGCCAGTTCCACCGACGCCAGCCGCTTCGGGTCGCTGATCGACTGGATCTCAGTGATCCGGCCGTCGACGACAGTGCACGCCATCACGCTGAGCAGCTTGCCGTTCGGTGCCCACGCGGCGATTCCGGGCTCGCCGTTGACGAGCACCGGGCGCGCGGCCACCTTGGCGCGAGCGCCACGCTGGGCCCTGGCCGCGATCTCGGCCGCCCCCAACCGAACGACGACCTCGCCACGCGTGGTGTGCGTGCGCCATGTCACGTCCGGGTCGAGAACCTGGAGCAGCCCTTCGAAGTCGCCTTCCCGCGCCGCCGTGAGAAACGCGGTGACCACGGCACGCTGCTGCGCGCGTTCCTCAGTCGAGCGCCGGGCGCCCTGCACTTTCCGGCGGGCGCGGCTGGCGAGCATCTTGGTCGCGTCCGTCGACTTGCCGAGGATCTGGCCGATCTCGTCGAACGGCACCGCGAACATGTCGTGCAGCACGAACGCCAGCCGCTCGGCGGGCCGCAGGGCGTCGAGCACCACCAGCAGCGCCAGGCCGACCGACTCGGTGAGCAGCGCGTCGTCCTCGGGATCTGTCCCGTCGTCCGCGACCACCACGAGGTCAAGCACCTGATCGTCATAGGACGCCTCAGGCCGGGACTTGCGTGACCGCAGGACGTCGATGCAGACGCGCCCCACCACCGTGGTCAGCCAACCGGCGAGGTTGTCGATCGCGCCCGTGTCCTGACGCGACAACCGCAGCCACGCCTCCTGCACAGCGTCCTCGGCGTCCGCCCGCGATCCGAGCATCCGCTGCGCCACTGCCACCAGACGCCCCCGCTGCTCCTCGAAGGCTTCGGCCACAGTCGCCTCCGGGCCTGATCCGGTCATGGTGTCACCTTCCTCGATCGAATCCCGTCATGAACGATGACGAGCGCAGCAGGCCAGAGGTAACCGCGCACTAGCGCGCACCCTCAACGGGCGGCATCAAGGGCGGTTCATGCTCCTCCGCGGCCGTGACGACCTTGCGGAGCAGCGTGGACAGTTGCTCGAGTTCGCCGTCGGTGAGGACCGCGAGCAGCGCGTGTTCGGTCGCCGCCTGGTCCTCGATCGTGGCCTCCCACTTGTGGTGGCCGAGGTCGGTGAGGCCGACCAGCAGCCGTCGCCGGTCGGCCGGGTCCTGGATCCGGATGAGGTGGCCCGAGTTCTCCAGCCGCTCCAGTCTGCTGGTGAGCGTGGCGGGGTGCGTGTCCAGCGCCTTGGCCAGCCAGGTCGGGCTGACCTGGTACGGCGGCCCGGCCGAGCGGATCCGCCACAGGATGTCGTACTCCCAGCCCTTGAGGTCGCGGGCGGCGAGCCCGGCCGCCCGGCGCCGCTGCAGCAGCCGGACAAGCCCCTGCATCCGGGTGACCGTGCCTTCGACGTGCACATCGAGGTCGGGCACCTGCCTCGACCAGTAGGCGATGTGTTGATCAACGGAATCGGCCACAGCTGATACTATCATTTCAAATAATATGATTTCGTAGTAAAACTGGGGGTTCCATGCCGCTCTGGCCACCCGGCTTCGCCGGACGGATCGACGAGCACACCATCGACAGCGAACTGCTGCGCGACAACCCATTGGGCGACCCACACCGCAGGCCACTGTGGGTCTACACGCCACCGGGGTACGACAACGAGCCAGAACGCCGCTACCCAGTCGTCTACCTGCTGCTCGGCTTCACCGGAACAGTGCCCATGTGGAGCAACCAGCCACTGGCGTACCGCAAGTCGGTGCCGGTCGCGATGGACGAGACATTCGCCCGTGGCGAGGCCCCGCCGATGATCCTGGTGTTCGTGGACGCCTGGACAACCTACGGCGGCAGCCAGTACATCGACTCGGCCGGAACCGGCCGCTATCACTCGTACCTGTGCGAGGAGATCGTGCCGTGGGTCGACGCCCACTACCGCACACAGGCACACCGCGATCATCGAGCCATCGCAGGCAAGTCCAGCGGCGGCCTCGGCGCCGTGGTCACGTCGATGCTGCGCCCGGACCTGTTCGGCGCGTTCGCCACCCACTCCGGCGACTCGCTGTCGGAAGCGCAGTACATCCCCCACTTCCTCATGGCTGCACGGCACCTACGCGCCTACGACGGGGACATCTTCGCCTGGTGGAAGGACTTCCGGTCCCGTGTCTCCTTCACCAAGGAAGAAGACATGCGCCTGCTGGAAATCCTCGGCGTGTCAGCCTGCTTCTCCCCGGACACTGACGGAAAACCACAACTGCCCTTCGACCCGGTGACAGGAGCACTGGAACCGGAGACCTGGCAGCGCTGGCTGAACTGGGACCCAGTCCGAATGGCCCCGAACCACGCGTCGGACCTGCGATCCATGCGCGCGATCTGGATCGACGCGGGAACCAGCGACGAATGGTTCCTCGACCTCGGCGCCCTGGCCCTGAACAAAGCAGTGACCGAAGCAGGAGTAGCCGATGAGAACATCCACTTCGAACTGTTCGACGGCGGCCACTTCGCGATCGAGTACCGCCAACCGCTGGCCCTGACCTGGCTCGCCCACCGCTTGAGCTAGGGCCTGTTGCCGTGACCTGGGCAGGTCTGGCCGCTTGCGCCAGACCTGCTGCCGAGCGGTGATCGACACATCGGTGGCGTGGTGCTCGTCGATCAGCCGGTCGAAGATCCGCGTCGTGGTATGCCGTTGTTTGCGCGGTGCGTCCAGGTCGTCACGAAGCCAGCCGTCGATCACCGGCTTGTAGTCGTCCAGTCGCGAGCCCCGTTTCGGCTGCGGTTCAGGTGGCTTCGGCCACGCCGCCGTCAGCGCCGCGGCCACTGTGTCGGCTACCGGCGCTGTCACGCGTGTAGGTGAGCATGACGACCCCGGTCTGGAGGGTCTTGACGTTCGTGAGGCTCAGCGCCTGCTGCCTCAGTCCCTTGTCAGGAAACAGTCTTCGGCCCCGGCCGAGTGTGATGGGGAAGATCGACAGCTTGTAGGTGTCAACCAGGTCATGGTCTGCGAGGTGACGCATGAGGGTGGCGCTTCCGTACATGATGATGTCCTTGCCGGGCTCGTGCTTGAGCGAGGAGATCCGCTCGATCACATCGCCGCCGATAACTTCGGCATTCCAGTCGAGCCGCCCGGCCAAAGTGGTGGAGGCGACGAGCTTCGGCATCGAATTGATCCGTTCGAGGTACTCCCCGTCGGCACCACTCCAAGTCCGTGACAGCAACTCGTAGGTCACCCGGCCACACAGGAACGTGTCGCAGCCAGCAAGCTGCTCGATCGAGTCCGCCACGGCCTCGTCGTCGAAGTAGCCGCCGGCCCAGCCACCATCGGCCGTCTCCCCAAAGCCTCCCGGATCCTGAATCACCCCGTCGAGGGTGACCAGCGCTGCGGCGTGCAGGCGTCTCATCGGACGGCCCCGCTGTGAACGGCCGGCAGCCCGAACCGGCTCACCAGGGAGGCGTCGTCGTAGGAGACGATTCTGACGATGCGCGATCCGTCTACGGTGAGGACAGCTGCACCGAAAGCACGGTAGACGCCATCTGCGTCGCGACGATAGGACGCGGCGGCGGGCTGGCCGTTGGCGGCGCTGGGAACCAACACCCAGTCCCCTGGTCGGCCGACAGCCCGTTCCAGCACTGGCAGGCAGGCTGCCAGCCCGGAGTACCAGGTCGTGGACGGGGGAATCTCAAGGGCGGCGTCGCTGCTCAGAAGCCGCGTGAACGTCTCGATGTCTGCGGTCTCGAACGCGGTGATGAAGGCGTCCAACAGTTCACGCTCCTCCAATGCGCTCGGGACCTCAGCGGTCAGGACAGAAGGGTCGAGGTCCTGCACGCGTGTCCTGGCTCGCTGCAACGCACTCTTGACCGCAGGTGTGCTGCTGCCCAAAATGTGCGCCACCTCGCTCGCCTTGAATTCGAGTACTTCACGAAGCAAGAAGACCGCCCGTTGCAGCGGTGGCAGGTGCTGCACACAGGCGATCAGCGCCAGCCGCACACTTTCCCGGGCCACGCTTGCCTCCGCCGGATCATCACCGGACTCGCCAACAATCAGACCGTCGGGGATCAGTTGCACCCACAGGGCCTCCTCTTCGGCCGTGCCGAGACCTGAGGGCAGGACACGACGGTCGTGTCGGCGTAGCGCCGACAGGCACGAGTTGGTGGCAATGCGGTAGAGCCAGGTGCGAATCGATGACCGGTGCTCGAATTCATCTCGTGCACGCCACGCCTTCAGGTACGTCTCTTGCACGAGGTCCTCGGCTTCATCCACCGAGCCGAGCATCCGGTAGCAATGCGCCAGCAGTTCCCGCCGATGGGGTTCTGTCACATCAGCAAAGTCCGCCGCCGAACTGGTGTCCACCTGCGTCATGGTGCCCCGTCCTCCACTTCCGCAAGTGGTGGGGACCCGACTTTGGCGAGGGCCCACGAGGCAAGTCGGCCAAGCGCCTCGTCGGCGGTCGGTGAGCGTCCGGCGCCGAGCTGGAAGGTGTGCTGCTGGCCATCGAACACGTCCAGCCGCGTGTCGACTCCCGCATCGCGGGCGCGCTGGGCGAGTCGGCGGGCATCGTCCACAATCGCCTCGTCGCTCCCGGCCTGGACATACAACGGCGAGAGCCCCGCCAAGTCAGCATAGAGCGGGTTCACGGATGGATCCCGCGGGTCGCCGCTCTCGCCCAGGAGCATGCCGATGAGTGTCTGACCGATCTCGGGATCACCCAACAGCACATCCCGCTCGCGGTTGTACTCCAGCGATGCACTGGTCCGCTCCATGTCCACCCACGGCGACAGCAACATCGCTGCCGCCGGGAGCGGCAACCCCCGCTCGCGTGCTCGGAGCATCGCGGTCACGCAGAGTCCGCCACCAGCAGAGTCACCGGCAAGCGTGGTCCACTCCGGGGCATAGCCCTGCTCCAGTACCCAGGCATACGCCGAGACAGCGTCCTCGACCTGAGCCGGGTGCCGGTGCTCCGGTGACCGCCGATAGTCGAGGATCAGCGCGCGGAACCCCGTCGCCTTGGCGAGATGCCCAAACAGCTTTCGGTGCGTGTACATCGAGCATGTGGCGAACCCACCCCCATGAAAACACAGGATCACACCGCGATCGTGTGCCTGCTTGGGGGTCGCCCACATGGCGGCCAGACCACGGAGCTCGACCTCGTCGTAGTCGACCCCGCCTGGCTCGGCGGTAACGTCGCCGTAGCGCTCGACCACATCACGCCAGGCATCCAATGACATATCAGGATGCATCTCGCGCCCCAGGTGCTCGAAGTGCGCCTTGACCACGTCGGTTCCCAACGCACTCACGTCTCGTTCTGGTGCTCGTCCTCTGTCGTCGCTCACGAACATGTAGACGCATGACTGCGAGTAAAGGAATCGGACCACGCGCGCGCCCGAACCCACGCTGAGCCCTACGACTCTCGCGGGTAGTGTCGACGACGCTGACCAACATCAACTGGCACAGTCGTGACGTGGTGTCGGTGATGACCTTCGAACGGTGTCGGCCGAGACCGCCACAGTCATCGGGGTGTTGATGGCTTGCGCGCCAGCGCAGAGCAGCCCGCGCGCAAAGCGTGGAGGTGGCCTTCGGGTGTGTTCCCTTCCGTATGGCCTGGGCGCAGCCAAACCACGACGGGTCAGGAGGTCGGCCCACCCAACCCAACCCACAGCGCAGGCCCTACCGACCTCTTGACCCGTTGTGGTTTCCTCCGCCGACATACGGAAGGGAACACACCCGCCTCCACCCGACCCACAAAAACACTAGAACGACTATGGCTCCAGATCCTGTGTTCCCCTTTTGGCGGCCTGCCTCCCGGCAAGGGGAATCTTGAAAGCCACAAGACAAGAGAGTGTTGGAAAGTGCTGGGCTGGAGAGTGTCGGCTCCGACTACAGCCTCGTCGGAGTCCAGTGCAGCTGAGACTGCGGTCAGCCCTCGCGGCGCTCTTCAGGCAGCCGTTCGAGTACCTGGCCGACCAACTGGGTCAGCGACCTCAGTTGACTGTCGACCGAGTCGAACCGCGCTGTGTGTTCCTGCAGCAGTCCCGTGTGTTCCTGCAACACGGTCGAGTGTTCCCTCAAGAGCTCGGTGTGCTCCTTCTGGGTAGCACGCACTGCCCGGAGGTCTTCGCGAAGCTCCTTGACGTCGTCGTCAACCCGAAGCGCCAGCCAACGCGTCTCCGCGTGCTCGATAGCAAGCTTCCTCATCTTGCGCTCAAGGTTGTCGTCATCGGGCATACCTTCATCCTCTCATGCGAGAGCCCAGAACGACTCCATCAAGCCGCCCGCAGCACCCACAGCGGTTCGATTGGTTTTCTGTTTGTTGTTCCTGGCGACACACCCAGGTTGGACCTGGCGACCGCCCCACTGGGTCGTGTCGGACTGACTGAGCGGAGCATGCCCGGCTTCGCTCGGACTGGATGCCTACTCGGCTGCGGTCACGATGCGCCGTCGGCTTGTTCCCAGTACGCGTCGATCCGGGCGATGGCGTCCTTCCTTGTCATGGCGGCAACTGCCCGTTCGGTCAGACCGAGGCGGGTGAGGAGGAGATGGACGAGGTCCACCGGGAGCGCGTCGGGCCTGGGCTTCGCTATGCCCCGATCCGGCTTCTCCTCCTCGTTGACGCAGGCCCAGAAGGCTGACTCGTCGACTTCGAGTTGGTCACGCAGGATGTGGCGCCACAGGTCCGGCCCGTAGCTGTCGCGTTCCGACAGGCGGGTACGCAGGACTCGACCGTCCGGCAGGCCGAGTTCGTAAGTGATGTGGGTGCCTGAACGGACGCCTATCCATCCTTCGATCTGACAGAAGCGGTCATGGGCCACCGGGGTCGGCGAGTGCCCGGTCACTCGGCGACCCCAACCAGCCATTCACGGAGCTGAGCATCGTCACTCAGACCGATCAACTGGACGAGACCCCAGTTGTCGCGGTGGTTCGGGGTTTCCAACAGCCGCTCCTGCCAGTCTTCGGCGTACTCGCGCAACGACGTGATCATCTCGGCGATGGCCTCGTCGAACGTCGCCCCGTCAGCCGAGATGGGTAAGCCGGGGATGAAGACCGACCAGCCGTCGGACTCGGCGACCACGTGTGCCCTCGGCTGGTTCATGGACACCAGGACATGTTGCAGCCGAACGACATCGACCACCGCGGTGCGCGCGTGATCGCGGCGGATGGTCGCCACCCGGCCTTTCTCCGCCGCGTCCAGCAAGTCCTTGAGGTGGGTGCGGGCGTCGGTGTAACTGTCGAAGTGCATGACGTTCCCTCTCGGTCGGTTTCCATTTTCTCCCGAGAGGGTCAGGTACGTCAAGTACTTCAGGTACTTATCGGGGTGATTCCCCAGCGTCCCGCCCATGAGGCACCGGGGGCGAGCGTGATCAGGTCGGTGCCCGAGTTCAGCGCGTCCGGCGGGCACGTCATCGGCTCGATGGCGATCGCCCTGCCCCTGCCGGGGAACTCACCGGGGGTGAACACCTGGACCCACTTGAAGTCCGGGTCGGCCCACAGTTCGACCCCGCCGGACGGACCGGAGAGGACGTGCCGGACGAGCCCATCTTGCCCAGGCAGGCATCCGCCGAAAGGAGTGTCCAGGTGAACCTCCCGCAACGGCCGTGCGGTAAGGAAGTCGTACTCGGTGCCCGCGACGGGAACAGCGGGCCCGCTCGGCACCATCCGCGACGGGTCCAGCGGCAGGACAGTGGTCGCGGCCAGCTGCAACGTGCACGAGTCCGTCGAGTTGCCGCCCGCGCGGGGATACGGGTGCGTGCCGACGCCGAACGGCGTCTCGCGGTCACCGACGTTATGTACTCCGTGCGTGACGGTGAGCCCGGTGTCGTCCAGCGAGTAGGCGATCGTGGTCCGCAACCGCACCGGCCACCCGGGCTGCGGCTCGATCATGACCTCGAGCGAGACGGAGGAGCCGAGGTGCTCAAGGACCTTCCACTGTAGACGGCGAACGAGGCCGTGGATGGCGTTGCCACGGGCGGGCTCGGTCACCTCCAACTGCTGAAGCTCACCGTCGAGCGGCCACTGCGCCCCGGCTGTCCGATTCGGCCACGGCACAAGGACGGCACCGGAACCGAGCGGCGGCGTCTCGCCGTACCCGAACGTCTCACTGAACGGAACGCCGTCGACCTCATAGGCCTGCAGTCCCGCCCCGGTTTCGGTGACCACGGCCCGAGCGGCGCCGTGCACGATCTCCAAGGTCATGATTTGCAGCCTAACGGCGGGTGGTACTCCGACCGCGCAGCGTTGACGCTGGGAAGTCCCTGCGATCGGAAGGACCCCGACAATGATCAAGCGTGTAGCTGGCACGCTCTTCGCGGCACTGGCCATCGGAGCACTGGCAGCGGCGCCGGCGAACGCCGTCCAGGCGGACTTCACGGGCATCGTCGCGCTGAACAACTGCTCGGGCTCGGTGGTCCGCCCACCGACGGCGAAGGACACCGACCCGGCACTGGTGATGTCGAACGGCCACTGCGTGAAGTTCATGGGAGCCAACGAGGTCATCAAGAACCAGTCGTCGACCCGGACCTTCACACTGCTGACCAGCTCAGGCTCGAACCTGGGAACCCTGCGCGCGACGAAACTGGCCTACGCGACCATGAAGGACACAGACGTGTCCTTCTACCAGCTGAGCCAGACGTACGCCCAGATCCAGCAGCAATACAGCTCCCGCGCGCTGGAGATGACAACGACCAGGCCGGCGACGGGATCGAGCATCCAGGTCGTGTCGGGCTACTGGAAGCGGATCTACAACTGCAGCGTGGACGGCTTCGCATACCAGTTGAAGG
This sequence comes from Kibdelosporangium sp. MJ126-NF4, assembly GCF_000826545.1. Next base: position 834,954 of record NZ_CDME01000011.1, read on the forward strand.
AAGACGTGTGGACGTGGCGCGACTCGGTGCGCTACGCCTCGGCATCGACCTGCAACACGATCGGGGGAACCTCAGGCTCACCCGTGATCGACACGTCATCAGGCAAGGTGGTGGCGGTCAACAACACCGCGAACGAAAGCGGCGGCCGCTGCACGCTGAACAACCCCTGCGAGGTCACCCAGAACGGCCAGGTCACGGTCCGCAACGGCTACAAGTACGGCCAGCAGATCTACAACATCCCAGCCTGCATCGGCGCGGGAAACCAGTTCACCCTGACAGCACCGGGCTGCACCCTGCCCCAGTAAGCGACTTCACGAACCTGCCCCTGGACAGCGAAGAACCCCGCCATCCAGGGGCAGTTCGCTGTCTGCGCGCTGGTTCGTGGCGTGTCATGCAAGCCCGAACGCAGCCGAACCTGAACAACTCGGGACTTGCAGCACCGAGCGTGGATCACTGCGCGCGCAAAGAAGGCACAAGAGAGCAAGCGCGTAAGCGACCTTGCGCGTAAGTGGGCAAGCGGGCGAGAGGTCTTGCGCGTGAGCGCGTGGGTGTGGTTCGTGGGGTGTCCCTCCCGTATGGCCTGGGCGAAGCCATACCATGGCGTGTCGGGAGGTCGGCCTACGCAAACCGACCCACAGCGCAGGCGATACCGACCTCCCGGCACGCCGTGGTTTCCTCCGGCAGGACCTCGGGAGGAAACCAACCACGCCTCTCTACCACTGGACCCGGGAAGTCACGTGGGCTGAGCCAACCGGGTGGGCGGACCATGTGTTGGTTTCCCTCTTGGAGGCCTGCCGTCCGGCGAGGACATTCTCTTTGTGCCACGAGCGAACTCGAGCGTCGGGAACAAGCCCGACACAGCGGGCAGCACAGGCTCGTCCCTGAAGCGAAGGGATCATCGGCGAATCCCGTTGTCCACAACTCGCCGGTAATCCGTTGACCAGGGGTTACTGGTTGTAGACTGGAGCAGGGACGCCCCCCGGGTTGGGCGGGGGACTGTCTTATGGGGCGTGGAACCAAGGTTTCGGTCACAGTCGGCCAGTCGGTCGCGTGTCATCGGGGGAAGAGAAAAGGAAAAAGATGCCTCGCCGGCGGGCAGGCCTCCAAGAGGGGACACAAACAACTCTGTTCGCCCAGCCGGTTCGCTTAACCCACGTGATTTCCCGGGTCGAGTGGGGGCGCGGGGCGCCCCTCCCGTATGGCCTGCCGGAGGAAACCACGACGTGCCGGGAGATCGGTAGGGCCTGCGCTGTGGGTCGGTTTGCGTAGGCCGACCTCCCGACACGCCATGGTATGGCTACGCCCAGGCCATACGGGAGGGACACCCCACGAACCACACCCCTGCGCTGGCGCGCACACCACACACCCTGCGCTCTTGCGCTCCTACGCGCGACAACCGTCTTCCAGCCGGACCCCGCGCACACCACCCCAACCACGACCGGCACCCACACGATCGGCCGACCGCCCGACTTTGACGGAACCCTGCCGGTTGGGCGGGGGACTGTTTTATTGGGCGTGGAACCAAGGTTTCGGTCACAGTTGGCCAGTCGGTCGCGTGTCAGTGTGGGAAAGAAAAAAGACACAGATGCCTCGCCGGCGGGCAGGCCTCCAAGAGGGGACACAAACAACTCTGTTCGCCGAGCCGGTTCGCTTAACCCACGTGGCTTCCCGGGTCGAGTGGGGGGCGCGGGGCAATGCCACTTAGCTTAAGTTGATCATGTTGTGGTGTTTGTCGATGAGTGTGATGGTGGGTGGCCCGGTGTGTCGGGTGGGTGTGTCGGTGGCGCGTTTGGCTCTGTATTGGGCATGGCGGGTGCGTTTGACCACGCGGGGATAGGTGCGGTGGCGTCGGGGCGGGTTGAGGTTGCGGTGGGTGGTGATGTCGGTCATCACCACCGCGCGGAGGTGGTGTGCGTGTTCAGGGGGAAAACGCCGCCGGGTCATCGACCCGGCGGCGGGCGATCCGCACGGTGCGCAGGAACTTGACCCGGTCAGGGTCGATATCGGCCTCGGTGGCGGCGTGGCAGATCAGGGCGCTGAGCGCGTAGTGGGTGAGCAGGTAGCCGTAGATCTCCTGGCGGACCATGTCCGGGCTTTTCGATCGCAGCACCCGGCCGGGGCCGCGGAGATGGGTCTTGAGCTGCTTGTTGCCGGTCTCGTGTTCCCACCGCTGGTGATAGGCCCGCGCGAGCAGTGGCGCCGGCGCGGCGGCCGGGTCGGTGATCGTGGTGACCAGTCGGACCGTCTCCGGCTCGCCATCAGCATCCACCACGCGGTCGTCCACTGTGTATTCCACGACCCGGACCTCGGTGACCCTGCGAGGATCGAGCGGTTCACCACGACCAGCCGCGTCGGTCAACCGGGCCCGCACCCCCTGATTGTGAGTGGCCGAACTGAACATGATCGACCGATAGGACCCGTCAGGCAACACCTCGAGCACCGGCAGCCGCTGATTGGACCTGGCCCGCCACAACAACTGCGCACCCCCCGCCGAGGCGGCACGCCAATCCGCCCAACCCAAGAAGTTACGATCCGCGATCAGCAACCAGTCCGATTCCACCCGCGGCCACAACTCCCGGGCCAGCACCTGCTCCCCGACCGACGTACCAGCCATCGCCGCGGCCACCACCGCATGCGACCCGCACTCGGAGATCGTGACCACCCGCACCTTGGGAAACGGCGTTCCATGCTCCACCGAACCGCCGTACCCGAACTCCGCGACATTCTCCTCGGTATCCGGCGCGTCCCACTCAAACCCATCGATCGCCATCAACCGCCACGGCCCCAGCCACGCACCCCGCGTCAACTCCCCCGCCACCGGGACGGCCACCGCCTCGAACAACGCCCGCACCGGCTCCGCCCCCAACCGGGCCCGCGCCTGGGCGATCCCACCCGAACTCGGCGGCGACCACACCTCGTCCCAACACCCCCACCCCGCCAACGTCTCCGACAACCGGACCGCGATCTCCTCATAATCATCATCAGCGAACAACGCCATCGCCATCACGAAATACACCACCACATGCGGCGGCAGCTTCCCACCCGAACGCCGGGCCTGCTTCCCCGCCGCGGCGACCGCCTCATCGACCACGTCCCGCGGCACCGACCCGGTCAGCACACCGATCGAAACCCAGTCGGTCAACGAACCACCCGCCACCACACCATTCCGTGCCACAACACCCGATCATCCAGACCAGCCACCCCACCACACCCAACGACACGCCACCACACCATGATCAACTTAAGCTAAGTGGCATTGGGGCGCGGGGCGCCCCTCCCGTATGACCTGCCAAAGGAAACCACGACGTGCCGGGAGGTCGGTACCGCCTCGCGCCGGGCACGCCAGTTTCGTAGGCCGACCTCCCGACACGCCGTGGTATGGCTACGCCCAGGCCATACGGGAGGGACACCCCACGAACCACACCCCTGCGCTGGCGCGCAGGCCGCATGACCTTCGTGAAGTGCTCTCTCGCGGCCTAATAGACCAGTCTGTATAGTCGGCGTCATGGCCAAGAAGAGCGACACGCGGGACAGGGTGCTGAGAACAGCGGCCACTCTCTTCCGTGCTCAGGGGTATCACGCGACTGGCCTCAACCAGGTTCTTGCCGAAGGTGGTGCTCCCAAGGGATCTCTCTACTTCCACTTCCCCGGCGGCAAGGAGCAACTCGCCGTCGAGTCCTTGCAGCTTTCCGGTGGCGAGCTGTGCGAACAGCTCCGACTTGCCCAGTCACTCGACGACGTTCTCGAACTCCTGGCTCGACGGCTGGTGGAGTCGGACTTTCGGGATGGTTGTCCGGTCGCGACTGTCGCACTGGACGCGGCTGGTGAGAGCGAGTCGATTCGGGAGGCGTGTGACAGCGCCTATCAGTCATGGGAGCGCGTGATCGCCGACTATCTGGTAGGTCAGGGGGTTGCCGACGCTGAGGCGTTGGCGACAACCGTGCTTTCCGCTGTCGAGGGTGCTCTGCTGCTTTCCAGGACTCGCAAGGATGTCACGCCTCTTCTTCAGGTCGGGGAACACCTGCGGATTTTGATCTTCAAGGAGTGAACGCCATGCGTGTCCACCACCTCAACTGCGGGACCATGCGCCCGCTCGGCGGCAAGTTGCTCGACGGCGGGCCGGGTTTTCTCCGCCGTGGCACCATGATCTGCCACTGCCTGCTCATCGAGACCGAGGACGGGCTTGTTCTCGTCGACACCGGGATCGGCTCCGACGACATCCAGGACCCCCGTTCCTCGCTCACCCGGGAGTTCCTGCTCGCCGCCAATCCCGTGCTCGACGTGCGTGAAACCGCCGCGCGGCAGGTCGTCGAGCTCGGCTACCAGGTCGAGGACGTCCGGCACATCGTTCCCACCCACCTCGACCTCGACCACGCCGGTGGGTTCCGGGACTTCCCGAACGCCAAGGTGCATGTGTACGCCGAGGAGTTGCGTGTCGCGCAGGCGCAGGCGACCAGGAAGGACCGCAGCCGGTTCCGCAAGGTCCAGTGGCAACACGCGGATTTCGAGAGCTACCAGACCAGCGGCGAGGACTGGTTCGGTTTCCAGGCTGTGCGCAACCTCAAGGGACTGCCGGACGAGATTCTTGTCGTCCCCCTGCGCGGGCACACCGCCGGGCATGCCGGGGTCGCCGTCGACACCGGTGAGAAGTGGCTGTTGCACTGCGGCGACAGCTACTTCCACCACGGCGAAATGGATCCCGTGCGCCCGCACTGCCCGCCGTTTCTCACGCTGTTCCAGAGGATCGTCGAGGCCGAGCGCGCACCGCGGCTGCGTAACCAGGATCGGCTACGGGACCTGGCGCGTGACCAGTCCGGCCGGATCGAGCTGTTCTGCGCGCACGACCCGGCCGGACTGGAGCAGTATCGCTAGTCTCCGCCCTTGCTCAGCGCCTCCGGGTCCAGCTCCACGTGCTGACCCGTCGCGCGGTTGACGAAGTAGTTGATGATCCACAGGATCAGCCCGGCGCCGAGCAGGATCGCCGCGACGAAGTAGTCGCGGGCCGGGCGGCCGGACAGTGGGCTGGCGAGGTACAGGCACAGCACCGCCGCGATCACCGGAATGGCGGTCGGTGTGCGGAAGTGCGGGTGCGAGACCTTGGTCTTGCGCAGGACCAGCAAGGCGATATTGACGATGGCGAAGACCACCAGCAGCAACAACGCGGTCGTGCCGCCGAGCACACTGATATCCACTGTGGACACGAGGACCACCGCGATGGCCGTCGTGAACAGGATGGACACCCACGGGGTCCTGCGGAACGGGTGCACGGTGCCCAGCTGGCGCGGGATGATCCGCTCGTTCGCCATTCCGTAGAGCAGGCGGCTTGCCATCATCATGTTGATCAGCGCCGAGTTGATCACGGCGAACATGCCGATCGCGGAGAACACGACGTGTGGGAAGCCCGGCGCGCCGACGTCAAGCACCTTCAGCAACGCGTTGCTGCCCGCCTTCTGCAGTTCGTCTGCGGGCACAAGCAGCGAGGATGTCACAGAGACCAGGATGTAGATCGTCGCAGCGACCACCATGCCCCAGAGCATCGCCTTCGGGAAGATCCGAACCGGGTCCTTGCACTCCTCGGCCATGTTCACCGAGTCCTCGAAACCGACCATCGCGAAGAACGCCAGCGAGGTCGCCGAAGTGATGGCCACCAGCCAGGTCTGGTCGTGCGTGTCGACCTGGGTCAGCCTGCCGGGATCACCGTCGCCGCTTGCCACGGCGGAGATGCCGACCGCGATGATGATCAGCAGCCCGGCCAGCTCGATGCACGTCAGCACGACGTTGGCCTTGACCGACTCGCTGACGCCCCGGAAGTTCACCGCCGCCACGAGCAGGACGAACACGATCGCGAGGACCGTGGTCAGTGTCATGGTCGCGGTGAGCCCGAACGTCTTCGGCAGATACGTCCCGCCGAACGCGATCGCGGCCGACGACGCGGACGTGATCCCCGAGCACATCACCGCGAACGCGACCATGAACGTCAGAAACTGGATCTTGAACGCCCGGTGTGTGTACAGCGCGGCGCCCGCGGCCTGCGGGAACTTGCCGACCAGTTCCAGGTAGCTGAACGCGGTCAGGAACGCGATCACGAAGGCGAGCAGGAAGGGCAACCACAGCGCACCACCGACTCTGCCGGCCACCTGCCCGGTCAGCGCGTAGATGCCGGTCCCGAGGATGTCCCCCACTACGAAGAACAGCAGCAGTTTCGGCCCGATGGCCCGCTTGAGCTCCGGTTGCCCGGGTGCGTGTTCCTTGATCCCTTCGGTCATCCCTGGAGTGTGCCGGATGTCACCGGAAAATCGGGTAACGACATCACTCCATTACGGCGGAACCTTCCTTATCAGCTCGATAACGCCAGAAAGCAGACAGCCAGACCGCCGACGCGATCGTCAGGACGACCACCAGGATCCCGCCACCGGTCGAGGCGACAGCGGTCCCCGCGCCCGCCGCCGTCCAGCCGTGCGTGAGGTCCGCCAACCGCGGCCCACCAGCGACGACGACGGTGAAAACGCCCTGCATCCGGCCGCGCATCTCGTCCGGTGCTGCCATCTGCAGGATCGACGAGCGGTAGACGGCACTGACCATGTCGGCCGCGCCGCCGATCGCCAAGAACACCACGGCCAGCCACAGCGAACCGCTCAGGCCGAACCCGACCATCGCGAGGCCCCACACGCACACCGAGACGATCACGCCGACACCGTGCCGCTTGACCTTGTGCAGCCAGCCCGACGACAGCCCCAACGCGAACGCGCCGAGCGGAATGGCCGCGTACAGCCAGCCCAGCGCGCTGCCGCCACCCACCGGGTCGCCGAACGTGCGTTCGGCCATCTCGGGGAACAACGCACGCGGCATGCCCGCGACCATCGCGATGACGTCGACGAGGAACGACGCGAGCAGCACAGTCTGCCCTGCCAGATAACGGAACCCGTCGATCACGTCACGCAACCCGGCGCGCCGGATCTCCCCGCTCAGCGGGGGCAGCGGCGGCAACCGCCACACCGCCCACATCGCCAGCACCAGCGCGACCGAGTCAACCAAGTACAAAGTGGACAGACCGACGACCGGCAGCAGCGCACCGGCGAGCAGCGGGCCCAGCACCGCGCCGAAGGTGAAGATGGTCGAGCCGAGCGCCATCGCGGACGGCATCAGCTCGGCGGGCACCAGCCGGGAGATCGCCGCCGACCGGGTCGGCATGTTGACCGCGAAGAACGACTGTTGCAGCCCGAGCAACACCAGGACCACCCAGACCGAGTTCAGCCCGGTCGCGGCCTGCGCCCAGAGCAGGATCGAGCTCAGTGCGATCCCGGCGTTGGTGATCAGCAGGAGTTTTCGCCGGTCCATCATGTCGGCGATGGCCCCGCCCCACAGCCCGAACACCAGCAGCGGAACCAGGGCGACCGCTCCGGTCAGGCCGACGTAGCCGGACGACCCGGTCAGGTCGAACACCTGCTTGGGCACGGCGACCGCGGTGAGCTGGGCGCCGATGGACGTGACCGCGGTGGACATCCATAACCGTCGATACGGCACTACGCGCAGCGGTCGGACGTCCATCACCAAGTCGCGTAGGGCCACAACCCATAAGCTTAGGGGCCCTAAGCAACTGACCGAACGTGATTTTACCCGCCCACCAACCTGGTAAACCTCGTGAGTGTTTCGGCCGGTTCTAACCGGCTGAAACACTCACGAGGGGTTTGGTCAGGGGCCGAGGCGCTCGACCTTCCAGCCGTCGCGCGTCAGCTTGTAGCGCAGGCGGTCGTGCATGCGGTTTCGGCGGCCCTGCCAGAACTCGACTACCTCGGGGCGGATCCGCCAGCCGCCCCAGTGTGGGGGCACAGGTACTTCCTCGGCGTCGGCGAACTGGCGCTGGATGTTGGCCAGCGAGGAGTCCAGGGTGTTGCGGCTGTGTACTACGACTGACTGCGGCGACGCCCACGCGCCGAGCTGCGACTCACGCGGCCTGCTGGCCCAGTAGGCCGCCGTCTCGGTGACGTCGACCTTCTCGACGGTGCCGCGGACGTGGGCCTGGCGCTGCAGGGAGTACCAAGGGAAGGTGGCCGAGGCGTATCGGGTGGCGGCGAGCTCGTGGCTCTTGGTGGACGTGTAGTTGGTGAAGAACACCACGCCCCGCGAGTCGAGCCCCTTGGCCAGCACTGTCCGTGACGAGGGCCTGCCCTGGGGATCGGCGGTGGCGAGCACCATCGCGTTCGGTTCGACCACACCCTGCTGCGCCGCCTGGTCAAGCCAGTACTGCAACTGATCGTGCCACGTCTTGGCCAGCTCGGACTCGTCGAGACTGCCGCCTTCGTAGTGGGCACGCATAGTCGGTAGGTCGAGTGTGACGTTGGACGTGCTGTCGGCGTCCGCCATGCGTATCACCCTCCGCCTCGGGATCTCCTTGGTTCCCAAGGACGTTACGGGGTCCGCACGCGCGGAGAAACAGCACGAATGGTGATTACACCCACGCGGAGCCACCAGATCGATCAACCAGATCGATTCAGTACGCCGATCATGTGCTGCGCGGTGACCGCGTCGTGGGCCAGCGCGGTGGCCAGCGACCCGCCTGCGGCCAACGGCACGAGCGAACACCATTCCTCGGCCACCGCGGCGAGCGGATCTTCATAGCCCACACGGAGATCCGTCGCGAGCACGCGCCTGCCCGCGAGAACGGCCGGGCTGGCGATCAGCGAGTCGATCTCCAGCCGTTGGTTGAGCAGCGGCCTTCCGCCGCGGCGGACGACCGTCTCGACGCTCAGACTGCCCGGCTGCTCGCCTTCCCTGCCGAGTACGAGCATTTCGCGGGTGCGCAGCCGGGCACCCGATTCCAACGAACCGGTGAACACGGCCAGGTGGCGTGCACGCTGCGTGACGATCGTGGCGTCGGGCAGGTACTCCACTGTGGACCCGTCCGCTGCCTCGACGCGCACGGTGAACCGGCTGAGCGCCGGTCTGGCGCCCGGCAGGACGAGGCTGGCGGCCACACCGGCCACCCGCAGCCAGGCGCCCGGCCCGGCGACGAGCGTCAGGTCGAGCTCGTCACCGCCGAGCGGCGCCGACGCCGAGTTCACCAGGTGCACCATGCCTGGCTTCGCGCGGTGCGGGACGAGGGTCAGCGGCGAACAGGAGCGCAGTTCCCGCAACACTGTCCGCCCGCCGACCGACTCGGCGACAACCCGCGCGTGTGCCTTCACCCAGACCTGACCGGTACCTGGGCGCGGACCCAGTCGGCCACCGCGGGCGCGTCTGGCGTCTCGGTCAGGGACTGCCGGATCACCGGCAGGTCGCCGCGCATCCGGGCCGCGTCCCCCGCCATCACCTCCAGGTCTGCCCCGACCAGCGGGGCAAGGTCGATCTTGTTGATCACCAACAGGTCCGCCGTCGTCACACCGGGGCCGCCCTTGCGGGGCACCTTGTCACCACCGGCCACGTCCACGACGAAGATCTGCCGGTCGACCAGTCCCCGGCTGAACACGGCGGTCAGGTTGTCGCCGCCGCTCTCGATGATCACCAGATCCAGGCCGGGGTGGCGCTCCTCCAGGGTCTCGACCGCGTCCAGGTTCGCGGTGATGTCGTCGCGGATCGCGGTGTGCGGGCAGCAGCCGGTCTGCACCGCCTCGATCCGGTCGGTGTCGAGCACGCCCGCTCGGCGCAGGAAGTCCGCGTCCTCGGTGGTGTAGATGTCGTTGGTGACCACGGCGAGGTTCATCTCGCCCCGGAACGCTCGGCACAGCGCGGCCGTCAGCGCGGTCTTCCCGCTGCCGACCGGCCCGCCGATGCCGATCCGGTAGGCGCGGCCCGCCGACGGGGACTGCGTGTGGTGGTCCGGCTCCGACCAGGTGGGGTCGAAGTTCACCGGGTGCGTGTGCCGGTGGGGGTGGGCGACCCCCTCTGTGGGGGTCGGAATGTCACTGTGATCAGCTTGCAAAGAGCCGTACCTCTTCCTTGTGGTGGCGCAGATGCGCCTCGGCCAGCAGATCGAGCCCTGGTCCGCCGGGGCCGGGCAGGTCCTCGAGCGGCAGGTCCGCCGCGAGCACGGCGCGCTCGGCGACGGCGTGCATGGCGTCGCCCAGCTTGGTCACTTCCGCGTTGGCCGCGAACGGGTCCAGCCCCAACAGCCGGACCGCGGCGCTCGCGGGCCCGCTGACCGAGAGGTACGCGGCCGTCAACGCGGCGTCGGCCGACGAACCTCCTGCGATTCCGGTCAACGCACCGACGACGATGGCGTGATGCGGCCTGGGTGTGGCTCGTACCAAGGCATCCAGCACAGGTGATGGCCACGCGGCGCGGCCCGCTCTGAGCGTCGCTCGTCCTTGGGCCCGCGATGCTTCGCGCTGCGCGGGCGACGGCGTCCGCGCGTCCAGTTCATCGTCCACAATGGACCATTCGGCGCGTTTCACCGCCACCGCGGCGAAGATCGCGGCCAGCTCCCCCGCTGTACGCAGCCGCCCGGCCAGGAACAGGCCCAGCGAGGGGATGTCGGTGACGAGCCCGCGCGCGGCGGCCTCCTCAAGCCCGCCGGAGTGCACGTGTCCACCGCCCGGGAACCGGGAGTCGGACAGGACGAGCGCGACGGTGTGCATCAGAACAGGAAGTAACGCTGTGCCATGGGCAGTTCGTCCACCGGATGCGGCTCGATCAGCTCGCCGTCCACGTGCACCGCGAAACTGTCCGCGTCGACCCGCACGTCCGGCATCGCGTCGTTGAGCAGCATGTCCGCCTTGGTGACACCGCGGGTGCCGGTCACCGCCGCCAGTTTCCGCTCGATGCGGAACGTGTCGGCCACGTCGGAGTCCACCGCCTCCTGTGCGACGAAGTGCAGCCCGCTGTCGACCGCGACCGACGGCGCCGCACCGAACATCGGCCGGGCGTACACCGGCTGCGGCGTCGGGATCGAGGCGTTCGCGTCCCCCATCGCCGCCCACGCGGTGAACCCGGCCTTCAGCACCACGTGCGGCCGGACACCGAAGAACTTCGGTTCCCACAGCACGAGATCCGCGAGTTTGCCGACCTCGACCGAGCCGACCCAGGTGTCGATACCGTGCGCGATCGCGGGGTTGATCGTGTATTTGGCGACATATCGACGGGCCCGCAGGTTGTCCGCGGCCGCGTCGCCGGGCAGCGCGCCGCGCCGGGCCTTCATGACGTGCGCGGTCTGCCACGTCCGGATGACCACCTCGCCGATCCGGCCCATCGCCTGGGAGTCCGAGCTGATCATCGAGATCGCGCCGAGGTCGTGCAGGACGTCCTCGGCGGCGATCGTGGTCGGCCGGATCCGCGACTCGGCGAACGCGAGGTCCTCCGGCACGGACGGGTTCAGGTGGTGGCACACCATGAGCATGTCCAGGTGCTCTTCCAGGGTGTTCGCGGTGTGCGGGCGCGTCGGGTTCGTCGACGACGGCAGCACGTTCGCCTCGGAGACCACGCGGATGATGTCCGGCGCGTGCCCGCCGCCCGCACCCTCGGTGTGGTAGGCGTTGATCGACCGGCCGCCGATGGCCTCCAATGTGGACTCTACGAAACCGGCTTCGTTCAACGTGTCCGTGTGGATCGCGACCTGCACACCGGATTCGTCGGCGACCGTCAGGCACGCGTCGATCGCGGCGGGCGTCGTCCCCCAGTCCTCGTGCAGCTTGAAACCGCCCGCGCCCGCGACGAGCTGCTCGCGCAGACCCTCGTGGCTGACGGTGTTTCCCTTGCCCAGCAGGAGAACGTTGACGGGCTGGTGCTGCATCGCCTGCAGCATCCGGCCGATGTTCCACGCGCCGGGCGTGACCGTGGTGGCCTTGCTGCCCTCGACCGGGCCGGTGCCGCCGCCGATCATCGTGGTCAGGCCGGACGCCAGCGCCTGGTCGGTCAGCTGCGGGCAGATGAAGTGCACGTGGCAGTCGATGCCACCGGCGGTGAGGATCTTGCCGTTGCCCGCGAGGATCTCGGTGGACGGCCCGATCACCAGCGCCGGGTCGACGCCGTCCATCACGTCCGGGTTGCCCGCCTTGCCGATCGCGACGATCTTCCCGTCCCGCACACCCACGTCGGCCTTGACCACGCCCCAGTGGTCGAGGATCACCACGCCGGTGATCACCAGGTCCGGCGCGCCCTGCGCACGGGTGACCATGCCCTGGCCCATCGACTCGCGGATCACCTTGCCGCCGCCGAAGATCACCTCGTCACCGGCGCCCGCGCCCCTGCTGCGGTCCTCGGTGACCTCGATCAGCAGGTTCGTGTCCGCCAGCCGGATCCGGTCGCCCGTCGTCGGCCCGAACAGCTCCGCGTACCGGTCACGGTCGATCGAGGTCACCAGCCCACTCCTTCCTCAGCCCTGGAACAACACGTCGACCGGCGATCGGCACCAGCCCGACCTCGCGCTCCACACCCGGCTCGAACCGCACGGACGTACCGGCGGGGATGTCCAGCCGGTGACCCCACGCGGCCTCGCGGTCGAACTCGAGACCGGGATTGACCGCGGCGAAGTGGTAGTGCGAACCGACCTGCACCGGCCGGTCCGCGGTGTTGCGCACGCGCAGCCGGAGCCGCGGCCTGCCCGGGTTCAGTTCGACCGGCTCGTCGGCCGGGATGATCTCGCCTGGACGCACCTGAGCTCCCTAGATGATCGGGTCGTGCACGGTGACGAGCTTCGTGCCGTCCGGGAACGTGGCCTCGACCTGGACGGCGTCCACCATCTCCGGCACGCCGTCGAGCACCTGCTCGCGGGAGAGCACGTGCCGTCCGCTGGCGACCAGATCGGTCACCGTGCGGCCGTCGCGCGCGCCTTCCAGGACGTGGTCGGTGATCAGGGCGACCGCTTCCGGGTAGTTCAGCTTCACGCCACGGTCCAGCCGCCTGCGTGCGACGTCGGCCGCCACGTGGATCAGCAGCTTGTCCCGTTCGTGCGGGGTCAGGTGCATGCGGACAGGTCTATCACCGCAAGGCTCAATGACCCGATCTTGAAACACACGTGTAACTCAGATGGGTGCATCCACCCCGATGCCCAGTTCGGCCGCCCTGCGCAGGATGTGGTCGGCGGCGAACAGGTCCTCGGTGGCGATGCCGAGCGACCGGAACACGGTGATCGCCTCGGGCCCGGAACGGCCCGGTGCCCGGCCGGTCAGCACGTCGCCGAGTTCGCCGCGGACCGGGGGCGGGTCGTCCTGGAACTCCTTGGCCTCGCCGAGCACGGACTGCATCGCGTCCACGTAGACCTCGGCCGCGAACATGGTCTCGTCGTCGACTTCCTGGTGGCGCACGGTGCTCGCACCGGCGGCGTTGACATGCGTGCCGGGCCTGATCCACTCCCTGCGCAGCACGGGCTCGGTCGACGTCGTGACCGTGACGACGATGTCGGCGTCCCGCACGGCTTCCTCGGCGCTCGCGGCGGCTTCGAGTTCGAACGGGACGTCCACCCGTTCGACGAACGCGGCCGCGGACCGCGGCGAGAACACCCTGGCGTGCTTGATCTCCCGGACAAGCGGAAGGGCGCGCAGATGCGCCTCGGCCTGCACACCCGCGCCGATGATCGCGAGGGATTCCGCGTTCTCACGCGCCAGTGCGCGGGTGGCGAGCGCGGACACCGCGGCGGTGCGGATCTCCGTCACCGCGGAGGCGTTCATCAGGGCAAGCGGTTCACCGGTGACACCGTCGAACAGCATCACCGCGCCCTGGTGGGAATCCAGTCCCCGTGCGGGATTGTCCGGCACGATGCACAGGAGTTTGGTGCCGAAGACGGGCTGGCCGCCACCGCGGTACGCGGGCATCCACACCCCGAACGCGCTGGTCGCCGACGGTTTGAACGCTTGGCGCAGTGGCTGCTCGACCAGTCCGTCCGCCCTGGCTTTGAGGGCGTCCGCCATCACTTCGACGCAGTCGTTCATCGGCAACGCCCGGTGGACGTCGGCCGCTGACAGGATTCGCATTCGGCCAGGAGTAGCACACTGAATCGTTCACGGAATCGTGACTCAAGCCACGGTGTGTGTCGTTGCGACACAGGCCGCCGAGGTGAAGTGTTTGACGATGAGGCCGCGCAGTGTCGCCGACTCTTACCCGGATGCCGGCGCGGCGCGCACCAAGTCGGGGTATTTCGGAAAGGCCACAGCGCATGTCGACACCAACAGTGAACCCATCGCACGCCGATGTCGAGGATGACGGCTACAAGCCGGGACTCGAAGGCGTCATCGCGTTTCGGACGGAGATCGCCGAGCCCGACCGGGACGGCGGTGCGTTGCGCTACCGGGGCGTGGACATCGAGGACCTGGTCGGCCGCGTGACCTTCGGAAACGTGTGGGCACTGCTGGTCGACGGCCGGTTCGGCCCCGGCCTGCCACCCGCCGAGCCGTTCCCGATCCCGGTGCACACCGGTGACGTCCGGGTCGACGTGCAGGCGGCGCTGGCGATGCTCGCGCCGATCTGGGGATTCCAGCCGCTGCTGGACATCACGGACCTCGAAGCACGGGCACAGCTGGCCCGCGCCTCGGTGATGGCACTGTCCTATGTGGCCCAGTCGGCCAGGGGCATCGGCCACCCGGCGGTCCCGGAAAGCCGGATAAACGAATGCCGAACAATCACCGAACGTTTCATGACCCGGTGGCGCGGCGAGCCGGATCCCGCACACACCAAGGCAATCGACGCGTACTGGGTGTCCGCGGCCGAGCACGGGATGAACGCGTCGACATTCACCGCGCGCGTGATCGCGTCGACCGGCGCGGACGTGGCAGCGGCACTGTCGGGCGGAATCGGCGCGATGTCCGGGCCGTTGCACGGCGGTGCCCCCGCCCGCGTCCTGCCGATGATCGAAGCCGTCGAGCGGGACGGGGACGCGCAGGGATACGTGAAAGGCGTGCTGGACCGCGGCGAGCGCCTGATGGGCTTCGGACACAGGGTTTACCGGGCGGAGGACCCGCGTGCCCGCGTGTTGCGCCGGACCTGCCGGGAGCTGGGCGCTTCGCGATACGAGGCCGCGGCGGCGCTGGAGCAGGCGGCGTTGGCGGAGTTGCGGGAACGCAGGCCGGACCGGGCGATCGAGACGAACGTGGAGTTCTGGGCCGCGGTGATCCTGGACTTCGCCGAGGTCCCGCCGCACATGATGCCGTCGATGTTCACGTGTGCACGGACGGCGGGGTGGTGTGCGCACGTGCTGGAGCAGAAGCGGACCGGCAGGCTGATCCGGCCGTCGGCCCGGTACACGGGACCGGACGCGCGCAAGCCCGAAGAAGTAGAAGGCTGGGAGAGCATCAACTAGCCAGCGCCCGAACCTGTGCCCCCGACCTGGCGGTCGGGGGCATTCTGGTGTGTCACGACCGGCTCAGCACTGCCCGCGTCGCACTGACCACTCTCTCGTGAACATTTCTGTACAGTTGTGAACAGAGCTGTTCACCAACGGGAGGGTAACAGTGTTGTCTTTCAGTGAGGTTCGAACCATCGCGGGCTCACTCGCCATACGCGGCACGACCCGCGTGCTCGCCGAGGCGGGTGACCTGGTCTGTGCGCTGGAAAGCCCACGCCACCAAGAGGATCCCTATCCGCTGTACGAGCGCATCCGGGCCAGGGGTCCTGTCTACAGGGGGCCTTCCGGTACCTATGCGCTCACCTCGCACGCCCACTGCTCCAGCGCTCTCCGCGATCCGCGGATGGGGGTGCGCACGACGACTGGGCGGCTGTTCGGGGAGGCCACCAACGCGCTCGCGGACACGTTCGTGTCCGTGGACGAGCCTGACCACGGGCGGCTGCGGAAACTTGCCGCTCCTGCCTTCCGGCCCAGGCTCATGCGGCAGATGCGGACCGGCGTCGAGGCCACCACCCATCGCCTGCTCGATCAACTGGGGGACGAGTTCGACCTGATGCGGGACTTCGCCGCGCCGCTGCCCATCTCGGTGATCAGCGACCTGCTTGGCGTTCCCCCTGCCGACCGGACGCGGTTCGCGCACTACGGCCAGATCGTCGGCCGGGCGTTCGACGGGCTCGGCAACCCCGCGCAGCTGCGGGAGTACACGGCCGCTGTGGCCGATCTGCAGGAGCTGTTCACGCGGCTGATGGCCGAACGGCGTGCCGATCCCGGCGAGGACGTGATCAGCCTGCTCGTCGCCGCCGAGACCGACGAGAAGATGACCGCCGACGAGCTGATCGCCACGTGCCGTCTGCTGCTGATCGCTGGGTTCGAGACCACCGTCAACCTGATCGGCAACGCGGCTGTCCTCTTCGACAGGCACCCCGACCAGTGGGAGTTGCTGAGGCAGCAGCCGGATCTGGCTCCCGGCGCGGTCGAGGAGGTGCTGCGGTTCGAGTCCCCGCTGCCGCTGATCTACCGCCATCCGCACGAGCCGTTCGAGATCGGCGGCCACACGATCCCGGTGAACCGGGGCGTCGTGTTCATCACCGCCGCCGCCAACCGCGACCCCCAGGTGTTTCCCGACCCGCACCGGTTCGACATCACCCGGCCCGAGGCCGTCGAGCACCTGGCGTTCGGCGGCGGCGCGCACTACTGCCTCGGCGCCCCGCTGTCCCGTCTGGAAGGTGATGTCGCGTTCCGGGCGCTGGCCGAGCGGTTCCCGAAGCTCCGCCTCGCGGGCGAGCCGGTCCGCCGCAAGTCCGTCATCGTCCGCGGCTACCTGCGGGTTCCCGTGGCCGCGTAGCCGCGAGATCGAACAGCATCGACAGTGGCCGACCAGCAGCGCAGGGAGATGTCGAAAAAGTTTGAAGTCGGATGTCGACAGCGCGGCCTCCCGTTCGACGCGTTGGCGAGACAGTCAGAAGACGCGGAGGAGTGAACGTGACCAAGGTGATCGCCGACATCTCGATGTCGCTGGACGGATACGTCACCGCGGGTGGTGTGGATCTGGAGCACGGCCTCGGCGTCGACGGCGAGGCGATTCACGGCTGGGTGCTGGAGGAGCCCCGGTCCCCTGTCGACGACGCGATACTGGCGGACAGCTTCGAGAGGACCGGCGCTGTGGTGTTGGGACGGCGGCTGTTCGACATCGTGGACGGCCCGAAGGGCTGGGGCGAGGACATGGGGTACGGACATGACCAAGATCAGTCCTTTGCGCCGCCGTGCTATGTCGTCACTCATCAACCGCCCGCCCAGGTGCGGCTGGTGTCCAGGTTCCGGTTCGTGACCGAGGGAGTGGCGGCCGCCGTCGACCAGGCCCGGGTGGCCGCGGGTGACAAGGACGTCGTCGTCATGGGCGGTGCGAACGTCATCGACCAGAGCCTCGCGGCGGGATTGGTCGACGAGCTCCGTATTCACCTGTCGCCGGTGGTGATCGGCGGCGGAACTCGGCTGTTCGACCTCGTCGGACGGACGACGCTGGTCCAGCGGGAGGTCATCGAGTCACCGCAGGCGACGCATCTCACCTACGAAGTCGTGTAGGGCCTCCTGTCCACCGTTCGATGGACAGGAGGATTCAGTCCTGCGGTCGTCCCTGCTCGGGCCGTGTGCGGCGAGCATTGTGGACATGACGGCGATACGAGTCCGGGGCCTGCGCAAGGCCTACCCGAAAGTCCAGGCGGTCGCCGGGGTCGACCTGGACATCGAACGCGGCGAGGTGTTCGCGTTGCTCGGCCCGAACGGGGCAGGCAAGACCACGACCGTGGAAATCCTTGAGGGGCACCGCAAACGCGATGAGGGCACGGTGTCCGTGCTCGGTGCGGACCCCGGTACCGCCGGGCGTGAGTGGCGGGCGCGGCTCGGCATGGTGCTGCAGACCGCCACCGACGCCGCCGAACTGTCCGTGCGGGAGACGATCCGGCACTTCGCGCGCTACTACCCGCGTCCCCGCCAGCCCGAGGAGGTGATCGAACTCTGTGGCCTGAAAGAGAAAGCGGGCGCACGGGTGAAAGGGCTCTCCGGCGGGCAGCGCAGGCGGCTCGATGTCGCGCTCGGCATCATCGGCACGCCTGAGCTGCTGTTCCTCGACGAACCGACCACCGGCTTCGATCCCGAGGCACGCAGGCAGTTCTGGAGCCTGATCCAGAAGCTGGCCGCGGACGGCACCACGATCCTGTTGACCACGCACTACCTCGACGAGGCCGAGGCGTTGGCCGACCGGGTCGCGGTGATCGCGAGGGGCGAAGTCGTCGCCCATGGCACGCCCGGGGATCTGGGTGGACGTGCGCAGCGGGAAGCGACTGTGCGCTGGGTCGACCACAACGGCGAACAGTCGGTCCGCACGTCGACGCCCACGAAGATGATCGGTGAGCTCTCCCGTGGGGGTGGGGAGCTCACCGGTCTGACCGTCACCCGCCCGTCACTCGAAGACATCTACCTCGACCTGGTCGGAGAAGCCCGATGAGCACCACCCTGCAGCTGCCCTCACCGCTGGCGATCGGGCTGGCCCGTGGCCTGACCGAGCTGAAGCTGTTCTTCCGCCAGAAGGAACAGGCGGTCTTCACGTTCCTGTTCCCGGCGGGCATCCTTGCCGTGCTCGGCTCGGTGTTCAGCCGGACCTACGAGGGCACCGGTGTCAGTTCGGCCCACGTGCTCACCGCGAGCATGGTCGGCGCGGGCATCATCGCGACGTCGTTCGTGAACCTGAGCATCAGTGTCGCGGCCGACCGGGATGACGGCACGCTGTCGCGGCTGCGGGGCACGCCGATGCCCGCGGTGTCCTACTTCATCGGCAAGATCATCCTCGTGCTCGTCGCCAGCCTCGCGGAAACGGCGCTGGTGCTCGCCGTCGGCGTCGGGATGTTCGGCGTGGACCTGCCGACCGACCCAGTCAAGTGGCTGACGTTCGCGTGGGTGTTCGTGCTCGCCGTGGTCAGCTGTTCGTTGATCGGTATTTTCGCCTCGTCGCTGGCGAAGTCCGCGCAGAGCGCGTCGGCCGTGGCGCAACTGCCGTACATCGGCCTGCAGTTCGTCTCCGGCGTCTACATGAACCCGATCACCGCGCTGCCCGCGGGTATGGTCACGGTGGCCTCGTTCTTCCCGGTCAAGTGGGTGGCACAGGGCTTCCGGTCGGTGTTCCTGCCGGACAGCATGGCGAAGTACGAGATGGCGGGAACATGGGAACTGGGCAGGACCGCACTGGTTCTCGGCGCCTGGTGCGTCGTCGGGCTCGCACTGTGCCTGGTGACGTTCCGGTGGAGCGACCGGCGAAAGTGACCGACGCGGTCGAGCGCTACTTCTGGCTGTGGGACGCCTTCTTCGCGTTCGTCTACGCCACGGTCGTCTTCCTGGCCGTTTTCATGGCCAAGGAGCCGACCACAGCGGCACGCGTGGGAGCGATCGCGCTGCTGACAGTGATCGCGGTCTGCTATGCCACGTTCGGCAAGCGGTACATCATGGAGGAGCGGTTCGGCTGGCAGCTCAACGTGTTCGTGGGCGTCCTGTTCGTCTGCATCGCCGGGGCCGCGTACCTCGTCCCCTACTCGCAGTACGCGTTCTTCGGCGTGATCCCGCTGCTGTTCATGAGCCTGCAGCTGACCTTGGCGATCCTGACGGTCGCGGCGGCGATCGTCATGACGACCCTGTTCGCCACGGCGAACGCCCCGGACCCGAACTGGTACAACAGCGTGGCGGCGATCGTCATCAGCGTGATCTTCTCGGTCAGCATCGGTGTCTGGATCGACAAGGTGATCAAGCAGAGCACCGAACGGGCCGAGTTGATCAAGAAGCTCGAGGATACCCAGGCCGAGGTGAGCAGGCTGTCGCACGAAACGGGCGTCGCCGGTGAGCGGGAGCGGTTGGCAGGCGAGATCCACGACACCCTCGCCCAGGGCTTCACCAGCATCATCACCCTGGTGCAGGCGGCGGAATCGGAACTCGGCCGCGACGAACCCCAGGTGCGCAGGCACTTGGGGCTCGCACTGCGGACCGCTCGGGAGAACCTGGCGGAGTCCCGTGCGCTGGTGGCCGCGCTGGCACCGGCGGAACTGACCGAGAGCTCGGTGCTGGACGCGATCCGGCGGCAGGCGGCCAGAATCGCCGAGGAGACCGGGATCGCGGCCGAGGTCGTCGTGCAGGGCGCCCGGCGGCCGTTGCCGACGAGCATCGACGTGGTGCTGCTGCGCACAGTTCAGGAATCGCTGTCCAACGTGCGCAAGCACGCACACGCCAGCTCTGTCGAGATTGTACTGTCCTATCAGGATGAATCGGTCGTCGTACTCGTGTCCGACGACGGCGACGGCTTCGACCCGGACGCGCCGACCAGCGGGTTCGGCCTGCGCGGGATGCGGTCGCGGATCGAGCAGGTCGGCGGCTCGGTGTCGGTGACCAGTGCGCCGGGGTCGGGCACCACGGTCGAACTGGAGGTCTGCACGTGATCAGGGTGATCCTCGTCGACGACCATCCCGTTGTGCGGGAAGGGTTGCGCGGCATGCTGGAGGCGGAGCCCGACCTGACGGTGGTCGGCGAGGCCGGATCGGGCGAGGAAGCCGTCGCGCTGGCCGCGTCCGCCCGTCCGGACGTGATCCTGATGGACCTGCGGATGCCGGGGCTCGACGGCGCGGGCGCCACCGAGAAGATCATGTCCGCCGGGACCGGCAGCCGGGTCATCGTGCTCACCACGTACGAGACCGACGCGGACATCCTGCGGGCCGTCGAGGCGGGCGCGACCGGGTACCTGCTCAAGGACGCCTCCCGCGCCGAACTGGCCGGGGCGATCAGAGCCGCGACCCGCGGCGAAACCGTTCTGGCACCGTCGGTCGCCGGACGGCTCATGCGACGGATCCGTCAACCCGCGCAACAGACACTGACCGCGCGGGAGATCCAGGTGCTCCGGCTGGTCGCGAAAGGACAGACGAACGCCGAGATCGGTGCGTCGCTGCACATCAGCGAGACCACCGTGAAAACGCACCTGCTGCGCGTGTTCAACAAGCTCGGCGTCTCCGACCGAACCGCGGCCGTCACCACAGCGATGGAACAAGGTGCCCTGTAAAACCTCGTGAGTGTTTCGACCGGTTAGAACCGGCCGAAACACTCACGAGGGGTTTCTAGCCGAGTTGGTCGACGACCCATTCGATGGAGTTGGTCAGCGCGGTCACGTCGTCCGGCTCGATGGCCGGGAACATCGCCACCCGCAGTTGGTTGCGGCCCAGCTTGCGATACGGCTCGACGTCGACGATCCCGTTGGCGCGCAACGCCTTCGCCACAGCAGACGCGTCCACGTCGTCGGCGAAGTCGATCGTGCCGACGACCTGCGAGCGGTCCGCCGGGTCCGCGACGTACGGCGTCGTGTACGCGGTCTTCTCCGCCCAGGTGTAGAGCCGCGACGACGAGTCATGAGTCCGGCCGGTCGCCCAGGCCAGCCCGCCGTTGCCGTTGATCCACTCGATCTGGTCGGCCAGCAGGAACAACGTCGCCACCGACGGCGTGTTGTACGTCTGGTCCTTCACCGAGTTGTCCAACGCCGTCGGCAGGGACAGGAACTCCGGCACCCACCGGCCGCTCGCGGCGATCGAGGAGATCCGCTCCAGCGCCGCCGGGGACATCAGCGCGATCCACAGTCCGCCGTCGGACGCGAAGTTCTTCTGCGGCGCGAAGTAGTAGACGTCGAAGTCCTCCGCCTTGACCGGAAGACCGCCTGCCGCGCTGGTCGCGTCGACCGCGATCAGCGCGTCGCCCGACCCGGCCGGTCGCAGCACCGGCATGGCCACACCGGTGGACGTCTCGTTCTGCGCCCAGCCGACCAGGTCGGCGCCTTCGGCGTACGTGATCTCCGGCGCGGTGCCCGGCTCGGCCTTGACCACGATCGAGTCGGACAGGAACGGCGCGGTCTGGGTGACCTTGGCGAACTTCGAGGAGAACTCACCGTTGGTGAAGTGCTGTGCCTTGTCGTTCACCAGTCCGAACGCGGCCGCGTCCCAGAACGCGGTGGTGCCGCCGTTGCCGAGCACGACCTCGTAGCCGTCCGGCAGCGAGAACAGCTCACGCAGGCCCGAGCGGACGCGGCCGACCAGGGACTTGACCGGCTTCTGCCGGTGCGAGGTGCCCAGGTACTCGGCGCCCTCGGCGGCCAGACGGGCCAGCTGCTCCGGCCGGACCTTGGACGGGCCACAGCCGAAACGGCCGTCGGACGGCTTGAGCTCGGCGGGCAACTGCAGCGTGGTCGGATCAACGGTCTGCGTCATGGCGCCTCTTTTGGGATCTCATCTGGATCGAAACGAACTGCGGCGGTACCGGCGCCGTTGCCGGGAGGTAACCAGGCTGTCATCTTGTCACGCGCCTCACCGACGCGTACCCCACCCGTGAGGGTCGACACCTCCGGGGATCGGCCCGGCCGGGTCGTACGGCCTGCGGGTGAAAATGAACGTCGCCAGGTCCAAATGGGACACCCCGCCGTCCGAATCCCGGGTTACCTTGAGGGTTTCCCCAGCGTAGTACGCGTCGATGCCGGTCCACGTGCCGTCACCGGCCGGGCGGAAGCGGGAGGCACGCCCGGCGCCCTGGATCGGCACCAGTTCGAGCCACGCCTGGTCGAGCAGGCGCAACTGGTACACCGCCGGGCCCCAGTACCACACGCCGGTGAGGTCCAGCAGATCCTGGTTCACGGTGCTGGCCGGTGCCCATTCGGCGGGCAGCAGCGGCTCGTGCTCGTCCGCGATTTTCATCAGATCGTATGAAAGTCCGACGACGCCGACACCGGCCGTGCAGTTGGCCAGGACGAGCGCGCCCGTGCCGCTGCCGGTGTCGGTCAGCGCGCACGCGAGGAAGCCGGGCATCGAGCCGGTGTGCCCGGCCATCCTGCGCCCGGAGTCACGGGCGATCTGCAGGCCGAGGCCGAAGCCCATCAGCCAGTTGTCCCCGTCGTCCACCATCGCGGGTGCGCGCATCTCGGCCACGGTGTCAGGGTGCAGCACGTCGCCGGTGTCTCCGGCGATCAGCCGCAACCAGCGCGACAGGTCGTTAAGTGTCGACCAGAGTTGCCCGGCCGGTGCCATCGCGCCCGCGTCCGGTGTCGGCTCGGGCAGCAGCACGTCGGCGTGCGGGTGCACCGCCCAGCCCAACGCGTTCGGGGCCTGCGGGTGCGGGGTCGTGCGGGTCATCTCCAGCGGCGCGAGCAGCTCCGCGCGGACCGCGTCGAGCCAGCTCATCCCCCGGTGGCGGGCCACGAGCTCGCCGAGCACGCCGAAGCCGACGTTGGAGTAGTGCAGCTTGCTCCCGGCGCGCAACACCACCGTCTCGGGGCCGAGACTGGCGTGCAGTGCCGCCCAGTCCGCCCCCGGGGAGCGCTCCCACCACTTGCCCGGCGACTCCGACGTCAGGCCGGACGTGTGCGAAAGCAGCTGCGCGATCGTGCGGTCACCGACGACTGTGCCCGGCACGTGCTTGTCCAGCGAGTCGTTGAGGTCTAGTTTTCCCTCGTCACGCAGGCGCATGACGAGCATGGCGATGAACGTCTTGGTGATCGACCCGATCCGGTACTGGGTGTCCGGGCCGGGCAGCTCGCCGTCGACCCGGCCGCGTGCGCCGGACCACACCAGGCCGTCCGCACGCACCACCGCGGCGACCAGAGACGGGGCACGACACGTGGCCTGCTCGTGCGCGACGCGGCGAAGCAGGGCCAGCTCAGTGGTAGGCAGCATGTCGTGATTCTCGCTTGTCACGCCCGTCAACGGCCCACACCTAGGGCATCAACACGGTCTATGGGGAGACTATCCGGATGAAGTGGACACGCGCATACCAGCACGTCGAAGCGCTGGCTGAGGCCTGCGACAAGGCAAGGACACTGCCGTTTCCGGTGATCCGGCTGTGGGTTTTCGGCCCGTTTGTGGAATCTCGCGCGGATCTGGACACGGTGGACGTGGCACTGGAGGTCGACCTGCCGGAGATCCCGTGGCTCTCGACACCGTCGGGCGCGTCGCACTGGGCCAACGCGACCCGGCTGTCACGCAACCCGTTCACGCCGGTGTGGCGATCGGCCGGAATACCGGTCTGGAACCACACCGTGGTCCGGCCGGTGCAGGTGTGGAGCGGGGACCATGGCGTGACCGCCACCGCGCTCGCCGCCATCCGGGACGGCGAGGCAGGAACCGTCCAGCAGGCCGCGCCCAGTCCCGAGGAGTCGGCCGCTCAGCTCGACGTGGAGCTCGCGATCAGCCTGGCCGCGCTGCGCTCACACACGGCGATCTACGAGGAGAAACGCTGGGCACCGGGCAAGCTGGAGCCGGTCGCGGACGCCTTGTGGTCGGTGACCAGGGGCTACCTGGACCTGCTGGACGCTCTCTAAGCGAGCGCTTCGTCAAGCCAGTCCTGGTAGTCCGCGGGACCGTAGAGGTACCTGCCCCTGCCCGCGGGCATGTCCGCCAGCACCAGTGCGCCGAGTGCGGTCCAGAGCGCGTCGTGCTGGTGGTAGCCCGCCGATTCGTCGGCGTATCTCGGCGATGCCCAGTTGGCTGCCTCTGCCGGGTTGACCTCACCGGATACCAGTCCGGTGAGCAAACGCACGGCTTCGGTGAAGGTGGCGTCCACATCGGTCACGCACTCATTGTTCTAGATCCGGCGGCGTCTTTGGTGTGATTTCGAGGTTTCCCGCAACACCGCGGCGGCGTCGGCGACGACCGGTTCGCCGTGTCCGAAACACGCGGTTTCCACGTCCAGCGTGGCAAGGCGGCGGACGTCGGCGATCATCTGGTCCTCGTCCTGGTTGAACACGCCCTGGATGACAGCGCCGTTGACTTCGGCGACGGTGTCGCCGGTGAACAGCACCCGGTGTTCCGGCAGGTGGACGGCGATGCTGCCAGCGGTGTGCCCCGGCAGGTTCAGGATGTGGGCGCCACCGCCGAAATCCAGCACGTCGCCGTCGGCCAGCTCGACGTCCACCGGGCAGGCCGGGGGATGTGTCTCCGGGACACCAAGGGATTTCACGTGTTCCCACAACGGCTGGTCGAACTCGGTGAGCACGGGTTCGTTTCGCTGCCGCTCACCACGCACGACAGCGGCGTCCGCGCTGTGCACGTGGACTGGCGCGCCGTGCCACGAGCGCACGTCGGCGGCTGAGCCGAAATGGTCCTCGTGGCAGTGGGTGACCACGACCCGGCGGATCACCGAGGTGTCCCGCACCGCCGCGGCGATCTCCTCGCCGCAACCGGGAACACCCGTGTCGATCAACGTGACGTCGTCTTCGCTGTCCTGCCACAGGTACGCCTGACCGAACTTCAGTGTCAGCAGCCGCAGCCGCGGCCGCAAGGTCCTGATCCCCATGCTTTCCAGGCTAGACCTCGAAAGCACGAGTGGGGCCCGGCGTGCCGGGCCCCACTCGTCGACGCTGTTCGGGAGTCAGGCCCGCTTCCACTTCTGGTTCGCGGTTCCCGCGCAGTCCCACAACTGGAGCTGCGCTCCCCAGTCCGCGGAGTTCCAGTCCTTGATGTCCACGCACTTGTTGGCCTGCGGGTTGACGAGATCGCCCGCCTCGCTGAGCACGAACTGCTGTGCCGGGTTGCCGCTGCAGGTGGCGATCTGGATGCCCGTCCCGTTGAACGGCAGGCCCCATGCGACGTCCATGCACAGGTTGTTCATCGTCTTCAGCGTCCCGTCCTTGAAGACCCAGTCCTGGGCGGGGGTGCCGTTGCAGTGGTGCACCTGCAGCCGGATGCCGTCGGAGAACTCCGCGGACGGCACGTCGATGCACTTGCCCTGCCAGTCGCTGACGAGCTTGCTTCCCGACCCCGACGCGGGCGGGTCAGCCGGAGGATTGGCAGGCGGGTCGGCCGGAGGGTCGGCCGGGGGCGGCGGGTTCGAGTCGCCACCGCCACCACCGGTGAGGCTGTTCAGCGTGATGCCCGCGGACTTGGGTTTCGCCCCGTGCACCAGTGACTCGCCGTTGCTGACGTCGTCGAAGGGGAACGCGTAGGCCTTGCCGTCAGGGATGTTCTCGTGGATCAGCTTCGCGTACTCGTTGGTCGGCTTGTTCTTGTAGAAGTCACCGGGTTTGCCGCCCGGCTGCGTGTCGATCGTGCCCAGCGTGCCGCGGTTGAGCGCGGCGCACAGCGTGCGGGCGATCGGGCCGACGACCTTGTCGTTCGGAGCGGCGAGGGCGCCGTCACAACCCCAGACGTTGGCCGAGCTCGGCTTCTTGAACGAAGCCACCTGCTTGCCCCCGCCGTCGGTGAAGTTCATGACATCGCCCGACGTCTTGCCGAAGAACTTGGCGTTCGGCTGGTCGCCGAACGGGATCACGGTCAGCGCCTTGCCGGTGTAGGCGTTCCAGGCGGAGTTGATGTACGGGTCCAGGTAGTTGCCGCTGAGCCTTCCCGTTTCCGCCGCTTTGCCGGGAGCCAGCACACGCAGCACCGTGCCGTCCTTGCGGGTCTGGACGGAACCGCCCCACCCGGACTGGGCCTTGATGCCGTCGACGACCTTGTTGCGGAAGCCCGCGGACGGGCTGCGAGTGGATATCTTCTCGCCGGAGTCGTTGGTGACGCTCAGGGTGTTCGGGATGGCGAACATGTCCACCTGAGTGCTGTTCAGGAACAGCCCGCCGTCGTTGTAGGTGAACTCGCTCCAGTCGAAGAGGATGTCGCGGTTCGGGTCGCCGTCGGCCCACGGCGCGGGCTGCACCAGTGCGCCGCCCGGCGCGAGGAAGAACTTCAGTCGCTCGCCGAAGGAGAAGTAGACACGGCCGCTTTCCATCCCCCTCGGCACCTGGACCGTGGTGCTCTTTCCGTTGGCGGGACCGGCGATCGAGGCGTCGGGTGTCGGGGTCGGTGGAGCGCCACCGCCGTTCCACGGCGTGAAGGCGCCACTGGCGTTGAGGTAACCGGGCTTGCCACCGACGTTGCCGAACACGTACAGGTAGACGGCATCCGTGCGACCGGTGTCGTTGGTGATCGACAGGGGAAGGCTGTCGGGACCGGCCGCGGCGGCAGAGGTGGCACCACCCAGGACGGTTGTCGCCGCGACCGCCGCGAACGCGGCGCCGATCGCGGTCAGCTTACTTCGAGTTCGCACCGGCGACTCCTTGGTTCGAGTGAGTGACTCCGGTCGAGACATCGAAGGCTGTGTCCCTGGCCGATGATCATCGAGGGAGCTGGACCGACGCTATGCCCGTGCCGTTCGCCGCAGCAATGGCCTGAAAGACACGCGGGTAACTAGTGCAAAGCCGTTGCCCTGGAGACCGTGGACCTGAACCACGGCACGGTCTCCAGGGCTCCGTTCACGCCAGCGCGGACGTGGGTGTCAGTCGCGCGGCACGCATCGCGGGATAGGCCCCTGCGATGGCCCCGACCAGCGCCGATATCCCGACTCCGCCGATCAGTGCCAACGGCGGCAGCACGGCGGGCCACCCCTGACTCAGCGCGTACGCGGCCGTGACGCCGACACCGATGACCACACCGACGAGTCCACCGAGCCCCGACAACAGCACCGACTCGGCGAGGAACTGGCTGCGGATCTGGCCGCGGGTCGCGCCGAGCGCCCGCCGCAGGCCGATCTCCCTGCGTCTTTCCAGCACCGAGATCACCATCGTGTTGGCGACACCGACCCCGCCGACGAGCAGCGCGACACCGCCCAGTGCCAGGAACAACGCGCTGAACGACTTGTCGACGAGTTTCTGTGCGGCCAACGCCTCCGACGGCAGCGCGACCTCGACCTCGTTGGGGTGCTCCGGGCTCGCCGTCGCGGCGAGGATGCCACGGACGGACTCGACCTGGGAGTCCTGCGCGCGGGCGTACACCGTGGTGGGGTGGCCGTCGAAGCCGAGGCGCTCCTTCGCGGCGTCCCAGCCGACCAGCACGGACCGTTCGATCTCCGGCGCCAGCGGCATCGCGTTCAGCACGCCGACCACGGTGAACCACTGCCCGCCGATCCACACCTGCGGCGGTGCCGCGGGGTCGACCCGGTCGATGCCGAGCCGGGTCGCCGCGACGGAGCCGAGCACCACGGCGGGAAACCTCCCCGACGCGGCGTCCAGGAACTTGCCACTGTGGACAGTCCCGTTCAGCACGCCGAGCAGGTCCGGTGTGGCCGCGTACACGGCGAGGCCGGAGGTCTCGTTCGCCGCCACCTGGTCGGTGCGGCGCACGGTCGCCTTGACGTTCCCGGTCGCCGACGCGCCGGTCACCGGCCCGATCCGGCGCACCATCGGCACCGCGCTCTCCGGCAGTTTCGCGTCCTCGCCGAAGAACGACTTGCCCGGCTTGGCCACGAGCAGGTTCGGCCCGAGCGCGGCGATCTGGTCGGCGAGCGCCTTGCTGCTGGACGCCGGGATGCTGACCACCGCGATCATCGCGGCAATCCCGATCGCGATTCCCAGCGCTGACAACACCGCTCGCAACGGCCGGGTCCGCATACCGTGTGCGCCAAGGCGAAGCATGTCCTTGGCGCCGAGCCGTCGCGGGGACGGCAGCGGCTGTGCGTCCGACGGGCGGTCGACTACGACAGTCATGCGGCCACCCCGGTGTCCAGGCGCAACACGCCGTCGCGCATCTCGACCCGCCGGGGCGCCGCCGCGGCGATGTCGTTGTCGTGCGTGATGATCACGATCGTCGTCCCGGTCGCGTTCAACTGGTACAGCAGCGACAGGATCCCGGTTCCGGTGGTGGTGTCGAGGTTCCCGGTCGGCTCGTCGGCGAGCAGGATCGCCGGGCGGTTGACCACCGCCCGCGCGATCGCGACTCGTTGCCGTTCACCGCCGGACAGCTCGTTCGGCAGGTGCCACGCCCGCTCGGCGAGCCCGACCTGTTCCAACGCGCCCAACGCGATCTTCTGCCTGCGCCGAGCCGAGACACCCGCGTACAGCAGCCCGGTGGCGACGTTCTCCACCGCGGGCAGGCCGTCGGTCAGGAAGAACTGCTGGAACACGAACCCGATCCACCGCGACCGCAGCGCCGAGAGCCTGCGGTCGCCCAACCGGGCAACGTCGTGCCCGTGGATCTCGACCCGGCCGGACGACGGCTTGTCCAGGGTGCCCATCAGCTGCAGCAACGTGGACTTGCCCGAACCGGACGGCCCGACGATGGCGAGCATCTCCCCCTGCTCGACGGTCAGCGAGACGTCCCGAAGTGCCCGCACGCCACCGGGATACGTCTTCTCGGCGTTGCGGACGGCCAGTACCGGGGTCACGACGTGGTCACCACCCGGAGGCCTTCGCGCACGTCCGGACCGCTCACCTCGACCTTGCCGTCGGCGAACAGGCCCGTCTTCACCGGGATCAGCCGCCGCGACTGGCCGTCGACGACCTCGAGCGCGTACCCGCCCTCGGCCAGCGCGAGCAACGCGCCGACCGGCACGGTCAGCACGCCCTGCTGGCTCTGCACGGTGAACCGGACGTCCACCGAACTCCCGTCGGGCGCGGTGGTCCCGGCCGGGTCGTCCAGCGTGATCGACACGTCGAACTTGGTCTCCGGCTGCTGGCCGGGCGCCGAGTTGTTGTCCGGCGCCGCGAGGGTGACCTGCTTGACCGTCCCGGTCACCGTCCTGCCGCCGACGTTCACCGTCACCTTCGAGCCGGGCTTGGCGCTGTCCCGCTGCTCCGCCTTGATCTGCGCGATCACGCCCCGGTTCACGCCGGTGTACTTCAGCACGTCGGTGCCGCCCTGCGCGCCCAGCGACGCGACGACGGTGTTGACACGGAACGAGTCGGGGGTGATCACCACGTCGCCGATCGCGATCGTGCCGTTCTGGTCGAGCTTGTTCGCCTTCTGCCACTTCTTGATCGCGTTCGCGGTGGCGTCGGTGAACTTCTCGTCCGGTGTGCCGAACCCGCCGTAGCCCAGTGCTTTCAGGTTCTCCTCGATCAGTCTGACGTCCGGGCCGTTGGTGGCACCCGGTCCGACCGGCCGGTACATCGGGATCTGGCCGTAGAACAGCGGAACCGGCTTGGCGTCCACCTGGTAGACGGACTTGCCGCGGTCCAGCACGTCACCCACGGACGGCAGGCCGGTGATGGTGCCCTGTTTGCGCCCGGCGAGCGCGGTTTCGCCGCCGTAGCCGAGCTTGCCGCTCACGCTGCGCCGGTCCGCCAGGTCCGCCTTGACCACCTCGGCCGTCTCGGCCTTCGCCGGTGCCTGCGGCGCGGCGGTGGCGGAGCCGGTGCTGACCTGGGTCAGCACGACCGCCGAGCCGACACCGAGTGCGACGACCGTGGCCGACCCGGCGATCATCCAACGCGTCCGGCGGCGCTTGTGCAGCCGCCGTGGTCCCTGGTCGCTCAATTTCCGCCGCCTCGAGGTGCCGCCATTCCCATGCCGCACTCCTTGAAGGCCTTGTCCATCTTGTCCTTGTCGCCGCCGCCGTCGAGAGTGATGGACATACCGGGGTTGTTCGGGTCCGGGTCGGGCATGTTGATGCCGTGCTCGCGCATGCACTTGGCCTGCTGGCGCTGCTTGTCCAGGTCCTCGGGGCTGAGCGGTTTGGGCTTGCCGCCGTTGGGCAGGATCTTGTCGCACACCTCCCCGGCCTTCTTCATCTTGTCCACGTCCTCGACCTTCATCGCTTCGGCCATACCGCTGTTGGGATCCGGCTCGGGCATGTCGATGCCCTGCTCACGCATGCACTTGCGGTACTCGCGGAACTTGTCCTCGTCGGACTTGTCGTCGTTCTGCGCGGCAGCGGCGCCGCCCTTGTCCTTGTCGCCGCCCAGCGACGCGACCTTGTCGCCGCCGGAGTCGCCGCCGCCGCACGCTGTCGCGAGGGTGAGCAGCGCGGTCACGGCCGCCAGTCGCCATGTGGCCCTCATGGAATCTCCCTTCGTCCGGGTGGGTCCGGCCCCCGACAGCCCGGACCCACCGGTGCCCATTTCTAGGGATCGGGTGATTCGGGGCCGCTAAGCGAATGCGCTTATCTCGCGCTTAACCCCGGATCCGGGACACTGTCCACATGCGAGTACTGGTCGTCGAGGACGAGCGGCTGCTCGCCGACACCCTGGCTGAGGGGCTGCGGCGGCTGTCCATGGCGGTGGACGTCTGCTACGACGGCGACGAGGCGCTCGAACGCGTCCACGTGCACGACTACGACGTGGTGGTGCTGGACCGCGACCTGCCGAAAGTGCACGGCGACGACGTGTGCCGGTCGCTTGTCGGTGCTGGCGGCGAGGCCAAGGTGCTGATGCTGACCGCCGCCGGTGACGTGACCGACCGGGTGGCGGGCCTGCGGCTGGGCGCCGACGACTACCTGACCAAACCGTTCGCCTTCGACGAGCTGGTCGCCAGGGTGCAAGCGCTTGCGCGCCGCGTGCGCCCGGCGCTCCCGCCCGTGCTCGAACGCTCCGGGGTGGTCCTGGACCTGCCCCGCCACCAGGCATCCCGCGACGGCAGGCACCTGGCCCTCTCGCCGAAGGAGTTCGCCGTGCTCGAAGTGCTGATGCGCGCGGACGGTGCCGTGGTCAGCGCCGAGGCCCTGCTGGAGAAGGCGTGGGACGAGCACGCCGACCCGTTCACCAACGCCGTCCGTGTGGCGGTGATGACCCTGCGGCGCAAACTCGGTGACCCGCCGGTGATCGAGACACTGCCCGGAGCGGGGTATCAACTGCGATGAAGCGCTGGTCTGTGCGTACCCGGCTGACGGTGATCTACGGCGTCGTCTTCATGGGCGTCGGCATCGTGCTCGTGGCGGTCAATTACCTGCTGGTGCTGGGCGTATTGCCCCAGCCGGCGTCGTTCGCCACGGCGATGAGGACCGCAACGCCCCTGTCCGAGGCGCCATGGAGCACCACACAGGGGATCCCGATGGACGCCACCGGCGGGATCGCGATCCAACGGTATCCGGTGCAGCAGACCATCGAGATCGCGGCGGCGGACTACCGGGCGTCCACGATCCAGACCCTGCTGCTGTCCTCGGGCATCGCCCTGCTGGTCGCGGGCGGGATCGCGGCACTCGCGTCCTGGTACATCGCCGGGCGTGTGTTGCGTCCGGTGCACACGATCACGGCGACCGCGCGCCGCCTCGGCGCGGAGAGCCTGAGCAGGCGCATCCACCTCGGCGGCCCGGACGACGAACTGAAGGAACTGGCGAACACGTTCGACGGGATGCTCGACCGGCTCGCGTCGGCCTTCGACAGCCAGACCCATTTCGTGGCCAACGCCTCCCACGAGCTGCGCACGCCACTGGCCGTGCAGCGCACGCTGGTCGAGGTGGCCATGGCCGACCCGGCGGCCACGCCGGAGCTGCGCAGGCTCGGCCAGCACCTGCTGGCCACCAACGAACGCAGCGAACGCCTGATCGAGGGCCTGCTGGTGCTCGCGCGCAGCGACCGCGGCCTGCGCGGCCGCGTCCCGGTCCAGGTGGACAAGGTGACCGAGACGGTCCTGGTCGGCTGTATCGGCATGGCCGACGAGCACAACGTGACGATCCACAAGACCATCCGGCCACGGACCGTCGCCGGTGACCCTGTGTTGCTGGAACGCCTGATCACCAACCTCGTGCACAACGCGATCCGCTACAACGTGCCCGGTGGCACGGTGACCGTCGAAGTGGGCGACTCGCCCGCGGTCCGCGTGGTCAACACCGGCCCGGTGGTGCCTGCCGACGCGCTGCCCGGCCTGTTCGAGCCGTTCCGCAGGCTGGAGCGCACGGCGACGTCGGGCGGCTCCGGATTGGGTCTGTCGATCGTGCGTTCGGTGGTCAAGGCGCACGACGGGTCGATCGGTGTCGCGGCACGGCCGTCCGGCGGGCTGGATATGCGGATCATGCTGCCGCCGTCGCACTCCGTGGCGGGCAGTCCGGCCCCGGTTGGCGGATAACTGCCACGCAACGCCGTTACGCCCCCGAACGGCCTAACCGGTACGCCGAATCACGAACAGTGTCAACGAAGTGATCATCATCATCGACCCAACTCGCCGCGAGTCAACGGACAACCCGCTGAACGGGCGATGAAGTGCCTGGTTGACAACGTGATCCGGGCCGGTCGATTCGACGCCCGGTGAACACCGGACTTCGTCCGATACGTGACCGAACTCGCTTTCCTCCCTACCGTTCAACCAAAGTACGAACTAAGGGTGTGCGAATCCGCTGTGGATGCGGGAAGATCGATGGTGAGTATCTCGCTGAGGCGCGGCGCGCCTCCGTCGTCAAGGGGACGCGCCGTAATAACGTCACAAAGTCAGCGAGGTGAAGTCATTCGGGAGGCTTGAGGTGCGCGCGCTGCGAGTTGTCGGGCTCGGAGAGGATGGCAAGACTGTCATCCTCGAAGACTCGATGCGTGGCGAGCGTTTCCAACTGCCTGCGGACGAGCGGCTGCGTGCGGCTGCCCGTGGCGACGTCACCAGACTCGGCCAGATCGAAATCGAGCTGGAGAGCCAGATGCGCCCACGTGAAATCCAGGCCCGCATTCGCGCGGGTGAGAACGTCGCACAGGTCGCTGAGGCGTCCGGTCTGCCCGAGGACAAGGTCGAGCGGTTCGCCTACCCGGTGCTGCTCGAACGCTCCCGCACAGCCGACCTGGCCCAGCGCGCCCACCCGGTCCGCGAGGACGGGCCGGACGTGCAGACGCTCGGCGAGGTCTGCGCGCACGCGTTCGGCCTGCGCGGCCAGGAGTACTCCGAAGCGGTGTGGGACTCGTGGAAGAACGAGGAGAACAAGTGGGTCGTCCAGCTGCGCTGGACAGCGGGCCACTCGGACAACCACGCCCACTGGTCCTTCCACCCCGGAGCGCACGGCGGCACGGTCACCCCGCTCGACGACCACGCGCACGACCTGCTTGACCCAAACCCGAGCAGGTCGTTGCGGACTGTGCGGCCGGTGACCGAGCTGGCCAGGCAAGCGCTTGCGGTCGAGGCCCAGCAGCGTCCGCAGCCCGCCGCCGCGGACCC
Organism: Kibdelosporangium sp. MJ126-NF4; assembly: GCF_000826545.1. Next base: position 868,623 of record NZ_CDME01000011.1, read on the forward strand.
GGTGTACGCCGAGCCCGCGCCGGAACAGGCCCAGGCCTACCAGGCCCAGCCCCAGGCGCCAGCCCAGCCAGCCCCGGCCTACCAGGCTCCCGCCCAGCAGACCCCAGCCCACCAAGCCCCCGTCCACCAAGCCCAGCCCAACAAGCTCCGGCACAGCAAAGCCAGGCCCAGCCGACCCAGGCCGAGCCGGTGCACCAGCCCGCGCCGGAGCCCGCCCCTGTCCAGGCCCAGCCGCCCGCAGCGGCGGCCCAGGCCCCGCAGGCACCGGTCCCGCAGGCACCTGCCCAGCCGGAGGAGCCGCCCGCGGCCGACCCCCAGCCGGTCGCGGAGCCTCCTGCGGCACAGTCGGAGCCCGCTCCGGCGGCGGAGACCAAGCCTGTGCAGGAGGAGCTGGTCCCGGAGCCGAAGCCGGACGCGGCCAAGGACAAGCCAGCGCCCCGGCGCGGCAAGAAGAAGAACCACCCGGTGGTGCCCGCCTGGGAGGACGTCCTGCTGGGCGTCCGCTCCAACCGGGGCTAAGGACAACTTCGTGAGTGTTTCGGCCGGTTAGAACCGGCCGAAACACTCACGAGGTTTTTTCTAGCGCCAGACGGTCGTCGGCCAGGTCGAGCGGTCGGCGAGGTTCGGTGCGGGCTTGAGTTCGCTGGCGAGCATGTTGACCACCTGCGGCTCCGGCGCCCAGTCGGTGGAATGGGCGAACGCCATCAGGCCTGGGGCAACGTCCAGGAGGACAGCGGAGGAGTTCCCGGCCGCCGGATCGGACACGACGAGTTGACTGCCGTTGTAGCTCGTGTGGTTCTTGAGCAGGTTCGAGTCGTTCGGTTTCAGGCCCACTTCCACGGTCGCCCGGCCGGTTGGGCCGTTGTGCTTGAAGGTCAGCAGCGACTCGGCGGTGGCCGCTTTGACCCACATCGACACCAGCTCCACGCTGTCGTCACGTGGCAGCGTGAACGGCATGGACAACGGCCGGTCGGCGGGCTGTACGGCCTCGGCGACCTTGTGCAGCTTGTTCTGGATGTCAGGCAACTGCACGTCAGAACTGGCCTGAGCGACCACGCCGTTCGCCAGCCTCCACTGGAGCGTCGTGCGCTGTGTCCCGATCCAGTGGGCTGGTAGACCGTAGACGATTCCGGCTTCCTCCGCGGTCTCAGTGCTCACCGCGCGGTCTTCCCGGACCACCTCGACCCGGACGGTTCCCGGGCCGTCGTCGGTCCGGCGCAGGGTGACGATCTGCATGTCGGGCCTGCTCTCGTACGAGTCGGGCGTGAACCCACCGGCCGTACCGACCGTGATCACTTGCCTGAACACGTCGAACGGGCCTTTCGCCGGAGCCACCGACTCCGGCATCGAGCCGATCGCGTTCACGGCGACACCGGCGAGCACCACGAGGCTCACCACCGCCGCGACGCTGGCGATCATCCGGTTCTTGACCGTACGGCGGCCGACACGTTTGGCCTTGTCGATGTCCACGCCGGTCCGGATGTCCGGTTCGGCGTCACGCAACGGCGCGAGCAGCAGCAGGCCGTCGTCCTCGTTGCGATCCATGCTCGTCACCTCCCACCCAACAGGTTCAACGTGTGGTCACCCAGCTGTTTTCGGAGCGAGGCCAGTCCGTGCGAGGTCTGGCTCTTGACGTTGCCCGTCGAGCAGCCCAACGCGCTCGCGACCTCGGCAACGGACATGTCGTAGAGGAACCGCAGCACCAGCACGGCCCGCTGTTTGGGCGGGACCCGCCGCAACGCGGTGTGCAGGACCTGCGTTGTTTCCACGTCCGATCCCTGCGGGGATGGGGCGTCGGGAGTCTCGTCGACCAGGCGGGTCCGGGAGAACCAGCTGGTGCGCTGCTCGTTCAGGAACGTCCGGACCACGATCGTCCGCACGTAGGCGTCGAGGTTGTCGGCGGTGCGTGCCTTGCGCCAGTGCACGTACAACCTGGTGATCGCGGTCTGCACGATGTCGTCGGCACGATGGCTGTCCCCGCAGAGCAGGTAGGCGATCCTGCGTAGCGTGGGCAGCCGCGCCGTGACGTACTCGGTGTAGTGCTCCTCGTCGGATGCTCGCACAGCCCACCCCCTTCGCCTCGGAGACAGCGCCGGTATCGAGATCGGTTGTGTGACTCCGGTCACATGGACAGTCACGTGGGCCATGTCCAAACACCTCCACGGTAGCTCCCGGGACCGAACAGCGCCTCGCACGCGTCGCGCAGCTGGTCCTGTCGTTCGTGTGGGCCGAGCACGACAACGCCTGCCCGCCAGAACCGCAGGTCCTGCTGGGCCTGTGCGCGCTCGGCGGGGCCGATGTCGCGGTGCTCACCGCGGGCGACCGCGTCGAGCAACCGGGACGTGGGCCGCTGCACCGCGCCGTAGTGGCCCTTGCGGTTCTTGCCACCCGGCCCGACGAAGTAGCCCTCGGCCAGCGCGAAGCCCATGCCCGAGTCGGCCTGCCAGTACAGCGGCAGCGAGTTGCCCGGACTGGCGACTGGCACCGTCACCACCGACCGGTCCGGCCCGGCTTGGTCACGCCACATGTGCTCGGTGAAGTAGGCGGGTGTCTCGGGCCGTTCGATGACCTCCAACGGCGTCGGCGCGATCGGCAGCAGCACCGCGGCGAGCGTGCCGAACCACAGCAGGCGCAACGGGATGTGCGTCGCGTTGGCGGCGAGCGTGACGATTCGCTGGCACGCCATGGCAAGCAGGATGCCGATGACCGGGACGCACGCCATGGACATCCGCGAGCCCAGCAACGAGTCGAACAGCGGCAGCTGCGACACGAACACCCACGGTCCGGGAATCGCGGTCTGTTCGCCGTCGACCGTGATCAGCCAGCCCAACGACAGCGCGGCCATCACCCCCGCGGTGATCACCAACGCCCGCGCGGCGGCCACCCGCCACAGCCAGATCGCCAGCACGACCACCAGAATCACCAGCGGCCAGCCGAAGAAGGCGTTCTCCTCGGTGGGGTTGATGGCGATCCGGCCCGCCGTCTCGGGATCACCCGCGATCGAGTAACTGCTGAACGCGGTCAACGTGGCCAGGTCGTTGCCCGCGCCGCCATGGCCCATGCTGCTGTAGCTCTGCGGCCCGAAGAACTGGCTCCACAACGGATACGCCACAAGGGGCAGCGTCACCAGCGCGGCGATGCCGACACCTTTCAGGAGGTGCGCGCTCAGCACCGACGGCCGGGCCATGGCGTAGACCACCAGCGCCGCGGCGGCGATCAGCAGCGGCTCCTCGCCGAGGAAGATTTGATACGCCACCAGCAAGCCAAGGATGAACCCGTTGCGCAGCAGGCTCCCGCCCCGCGCCAACATGATCACCCGGCCGACGATGAAGGGCAGCACGAACAGAGCGGTGAAGTTCGGGTGTGCGTTGGCGTGGGAGATCATCGGCGGCGCGAACGCGCAGAACGCGCCGCCGACCGCCGCCGCGGTCCGGCTGTCCACCAGATGCCGCGAAAGCACCCAGTACCAACCGGCGGCGCTCCCGGCGACACCCCCGGTGAGCACGACGGTCCATGTCGTCGTCGTGCCGAACAGCCAGGTCACCGGCGCGAGCGGGATCCCCAGTCCCAACATGGACGTGTTGGCCATCATGTTCACGCCGAGCGGGTGGTTCTGCAGCGTGGTGAACAGCGCGTCGCCCGGCGACTTCGCCGCGACCGCGAAGAACCACTCGAACATGTTCTGGTCCTGCATGCTGTTGTACAGGTAGCCGTGCCGCAGATCCGTCCACATGTCGATGTAGAGCAGGACGGCGGCCAGGACATAGCAGCCGATGACGAACGCGTCCGTCACGTTCGGCCGAAGTCGCTTGGTTGTCGGGGTCAGCACCATCACGACTGGGAGACATGCACGGCGCTCGGTCCGGTTGCATCGAGTTAATTTGCGGGCGATTTGACCTCGACTGTGCTTGAGGTCGCATCCTGGCGTTCACGAGCGGGAAATTCGGATGCACGTGCACGGCGTTGCTTTGTAACGTCGAAGGCTGGCATCGAGAAGTTTGGGGGCAAGTGATGGACAAGGCGGAGCAACCGAGCTCGGCCTATCGATCCCTCTGGCGCCTGGGCCCGTACGCCCGGCCTTGGCGCCGCTACCTGGTACTCGCGATGGTCACGACGGTCTTCGCGATGGCCGCCGGTCTGACGATCCCGCTGATGATCCAGAACATCCTGGACGGTCCGATCGCCCGAGGCGAGACGACCGGCCTGATCTGGCCGGTGCTGGGAATCGCGTTGCTCGGTCTCACGGAGGCCGGGCTTTTCTACTGTCGCCGCAAGATGCTCGCCCGGCCGACAACGCACATCGAGGCGCAGATGCGCCGTGACCTCTACGCGCACCTGCAGCGGCTGCCGGTCGCGTTCCACGACCGCTGGCAGTCCGGGCAGTTGCTGTCCCGCGCGGTGGCTGACCTGTCCACTATCCGCGGGTTCTTCGCATTCGTCGGGATCTTCCTCGTCGTCAACAGCCTGACCCTGATCGGCGGGCTGGTCGTGCTGTTCACCCTCGACTTCTGGCTCGGGCTGATGGTGCTGCTCGCCGCGCTGCCGCTGATCGCGGTCTCCACGGTGTTCGAGCGCAAGTACAAGGTGGTCGCCCGGCTGGCGCAGGACCAGGACGGCGACCTGGCCACCACGGTCGAGGAGTCCGCGCTGGGCATCCGCGTGCTCAAGGCGTTCGGCCGCGGTCCGCACCTGGCCCGCAAGTTCACCGGTCAGGCCATGCTGTTGCGCGGTACCGAGTTGCGCAAAGTGCGGATCCAGTCCCTGTTGTGGGGCGCGATCGTGCTCCTCCCGGAGATCGGCATCGCCGGTCAGCTGCTGGTCGGCACGTCCGGGATCGTCAACGGCACGATGACCGTCGGCACGCTGGTCGCCGCCGTGACCGTCGCGGCGTACCTGCGGTGGCCGACGGACTCGATCGGCTGGCTGCTCGCCGAGACCAACCAGACGGCCGCGGCCGCGGACCGGTACTTCGAGGCGCTGGACTCGCCGGTCACCGTCGCCGACCCGGCCGACCCGACGCCACCGGCCGCCCCGGCCAATGGCCTGCTGCGGTTCGAGAACGTCCACTTCAGACATGCGGAGGGCGGCAAGGAGATCCTGCGCGGGGTGGACCTCGAAGTCCGGCCGGGCGAGACCGTCGCGCTCGTCGGCGCGACCGGCACGGGCAAGACCACGCTCACCGCACTGGTGCCGCGACTGGCCGACGTGACCGAAGGCCGGATCACGGTCGACGGCGTGAACGTCGCCGACATGCGGCTGGCCGACCTGCGGACGCTGGTGTCGATGGCGTTCGAGGAGCCGGTCCTGTTCTCCGCCAGCGTGCGCGAGAACATCGCCCTGGGTTCAGTGGACGCGTCGGACGAGCAGGTCTGGGAGGCGCTGCGGATCGCGCAGGCCGACAGGTTCGTCGAGGCGTTGCCGTGGGGGCTGGACACCAGGATCGGTGAGCAGGGCCTGTCGTTGTCCGGTGGGCAACGACAGCGGCTCGCGCTGGCCCGTGCCATCGTCGGCAGGCCGGAGATCCTGGTGCTGGACGACCCGCTGTCCGCTTTGGACGTACACACCGAGGCCGAGGTCGAGCGCGCGTTGCGGGAGGTGTTGTCCGGGGTGACCGCGCTCGTCGTGGCGCACCGGCCGAGCACGGTCCAGCTCGCCGACCGGGTCGCCATGCTGGCCGACGGCCGGGTCGCCGCCGTCGGCACGCACTCGGAACTGCTGGCGGGCAACCCGGCGTACCGGAAACTGCTGTCCACTTTGGAGGAGAACGAGGAGGTGAAGGCATGAGTGCCGAGGATTCGTGGCGCGGTGTGGCCGCCGAGGAGGTCAGCGATCTCGACGCGCTCGTCGGCGCCAAGCTGCAGGCCCGGTCGCGCAGGCTGCTCGGTTCGCTCATCCGGCCGCACCTCCTGGTGGCGTCGGCCGCGCTGGCGCTGGTGGTCCTGCAGAACCTGGCGTCGCTGGCGGGCCCGTTGCTGATCGCCGCGGCGATCGACAACGGGATCCCGTCGGCGATCAGGGGCGACACCAGCGTCCTGGCCTGGTGCATCGGCGGGTACGCGGCCAGTTCGGTCGCCAACTCGCTGCTGCTGATGGCGTTCCTGCGGCTGTCCGCCCGGATCAGCCAGGACGTCCTGCTCGACCTGCGTGCGCGGCTCTTCCGGCACGTGCAGCGGCTTTCCCTGTCGTTCCACGAGTCCTACACGTCCGGCAAGGTCATCTCCCGGCTGACCGCGGACATGGAGTCGATCGGCAAGCTGCTGAAGGACGGCCTGGACAACCTGCTCAACGCACTGCTGTCGCTGGCGTTCATCGGCACCCTGCTGCTCGTCCTCGACGTGCCGCTCGCGCTGGTCGTGATGGCCGGATTCGTCCCGCTGGTGCTGATGCTGCGCTGGTTCCGGCGCACGTCGGGCCGGGCGTACCGGAAGACGCGTGGCGCGATCGCCAAGGTGATCGTCCAGTTCGTCGAGACGATGAACGGGATCCGCGCGGTGCAGGCGTTCCGCAGGGAGCGCCGCAACGAGTCCATCATGGACGCCGAGAACGTCAACTACCGGGACGCCAACTACGCGGCGATCAACGCGGTCGCGGTGTTCGCGGCGAGCGTGCGGTTCATCGGCAACCTGTCGCTGGCGATCGTGCTGGGCGTCGGTGCGTGGCGGGTCACCGGCGGCAACATGGAACTCGGCGTGCTGACCGCGTTCACGCTGTACCTGCGTCGCTTCTACGACCCGCTGGACGAACTGGCGCAGGTGGCCAACTCCTACGCCTCGGCCAGCGCGGCACTGGAGAAGATCTCCGGTGTCCTCGAGGAGCGGCCGACGGTCGTCGAGGCCGTGCAGCCGACGCCACTGCCCTCGGGCGGCACCATCGAGTTCGACCAGGTGGAGTTCCGGTACAACGCGGACAGCCCCGTGGTGCTGCCGAGCTTCGACCTGACCATCCCCGCAGGTCAGACGGTCGCGCTCGTCGGCGCGACCGGTGCGGGCAAGTCCACGATCGCCAAGCTGGTCGCCCGGTTCTACGACCCGTCGGCCGGGTCCGTGCGACTGTCCGGAGTGGATCTGCGGGACGCGTCCGACGTGGATCTGAGATCCAGGGTCGTCATGGTGACCCAGGAGAACTTCCTGTTCTCCGGGTCGGTCGCGGACAACATCGCGCTCGGCAGGCCCACGGCCATGCGGGGCGAGATCGAGTCGGCGGCCGCCGCGGTCGGCGCACACGAGTTCATCGCGGCGCTGCCGGAGGGCTACGACACCGACGTCCGCAAGCGCGGTGGGCGACTTTCCGCTGGTCAACGCCAGCTGGTCGCGTTCGCCCGAGCGTTTCTGGCCGATCCTGCCGTGCTGGTGCTCGACGAGGCCACGTCCAGCCTCGACGTGCCCGGCGAGCGGGCCGTGCAGGCGGCCCTGGAGACCGTGCTGACCGACCGGACCGCGTTGATCATCGCGCACCGGCTGTCGACCGTGCTGATCGCCGACCGTGTGCTGGTGGTCGAGGGCGGCCGGATCGTCGAGGACGGCTCCCCCGCCGACCTGGTCGCCGAGGGCCGTGGCGAGTTCGCCGCCCTGCACCGGGCCTGGCTGGAGTCCCTGGCCTGACCCACAAAAGACCTCGTGAGTGTTTAGGCCGGTTCTAACTCGCCTAAACACTCACGAGGGGTTTGCTGCGTTATTTGCCGAGCTTGTCCTTCACCTTGGCCGCGAGGCCGCTGACCGTGTCCTTGACGTCTTCCACAGCGTCCTCGAACTTCGCCTTGAGCTGGTCGGCCTTGCCCTCCTGGGCCATCTCCTCGTCGCCGGTCACCTTTCCCGCGGCTTCCTTGGCCTTACCGGTGATCTTGTCGTCCAGTGCCATGGCTTCTCCCTTGGTCGCTTGTGCCCTCTTAGGACACTGACGCGACACGACCGTCACGCCCCGATCGGGGAGTAATCCGGGTGACAGCGCTCACCCGGACTGATGATGGCGACCGCGTGACGTTTCGGCGCGAGCAGTGTCAGGGCAACTGTGAGGTCATGTCGGAGGAGGAACGCGGGCGGATGGTGACACAGGCCGAGGTCGTCCTGGACGACGCCACACTGGTGGCGCGGTCCAGGGACGGGGACACGCAGTCCTACGAGGCTCTCGTACGCCGCTACCAGGGGCCGATGTACCGGCTCGCGCTGCGCATGCTCGGCAGCAGCGGCGACGCCGAGGACGCGGTCCAGGAAGTGTTCCTCACGGCGTGGCGCAGGCTGCCGCAGTTGCAGGAGGACCGGGCCTTCGTCGGCTGGCTGTACCGGACCACCACCAACCGCTGTCTGAACGTGATCCGCTCGCGACGGCCGCAGGCCGACGTCGAACTGGACGAGCACGAGTCGACCAACACTCGGACACGGCCGGAGCACGCGGCGGAAGTCAGCGAACAGATGACCGCGTTGGGTCATGCCCTGGCGGACCTCACCCCTGAACAAAGAGCCTGCTGGCTGCTGAGAGAAGTGCACGGTCGGTCATACGACGAGATCGCGCAGGCGCTCGGCACCACGACGCAGGCGGTGCGGGGGCGAATTGCCCGTGCCCGCGCGCAACTGGCGGAGGTGATGGCGCCATGGCGATGAACGACGCGGACTACATGCTGCCCTGCGGGCGGGATGTGGAAACCGTGTGGGACCGACTGACCACTGTGGACGCCGGAGACGCCGACGAGCACGACCTGTCCTGCCCGCACTGCACCGCGACCCGTGACAGCCTGCGCGCGCTGCGCTCGGCGGTCGACGAGATGGCCACCGAGGAGGTCGAACCACCCACCGACCTGGTCGGACGGATCATGTCGGCGGTCCGCGCCGACGCGAGGCGCCGCGACATGGTGCCGTTGCCGAGCCAGGAGCCCAACGAGGCGAGGATCAGCGCACAGGCGATCGCCTCGGTGCTGCGGTTCGCCGCTGACACGGTCGAGGGAGTTCGGGCGCGCGGGTGCAAGGTTCACCAATCCGACGCGCCGGACAGCATCGAAGTCGAACTGAGCATCGCTGTCAGCTACCGCGGCCTGGCCGCGGGAGCGTACGACCTGGTGCGCGAACGGGTGACCAGCGCGGTGTCCGCACGGATCGGCGTGCGGCTCGACAAGCTCGACATCGTTGTGGCCGACGTGTTTGACACGTGACGAAGAGGGAGTGTGCGTGTTCGAGAGTGTTGTATCGGGCTCGGTCGTCGCCGCCGTCGCGGTGAACGCGGCCAACGGCGTGTCCGGAGTGCGTGTGCAACCAGGACTGGGCGACCTCGTGGGTTCCGTCGCGCGACTGGCACGCCAGCGCGTGAAAGGCCTTGACCCGGCGCCAACCGAGGGTGTCCGGGTGCGGTTCGGGCCGGACGGCAGCGCGGCCGTCGAGGTCAACATCGCCATCTCCGGCCAGGACCAGGCCGCGGTGACGGCCCGGCTGGTCCAGGACGCCGTGACCGCGGCCGTGTGTACCGCGACCGGTCTCGTGGTCTCCTCCGTGCTGGTCTCGATCCTCGACATCGACGTGCCAAGGCGGCCATCGTGAGCGCAAAGGACGACACGACACAGGCCGTGCTGGCCGCGCTGAACAAAGTGGACGGACTGCGGCCGTCGACTCCATCGGGAGTCGCGGCCGCGTCGTGGGTCCCGCTGGACTGGGACGGCCTGGCCGTCGACATCAGCGAAGACGTTGTCCGCGTTCAGGTCGTGGCGACACAGCTGCCGCTGCCCGCGCTGCTCGGCAAGGCGAACGCCGTGATCCGCCCGGTGCTGGCCAAGACCGAGTGGGCGAGCGCGCGGCTGGAGATCGTCGTGACCGATGTGGACCGTGCGGCTTTCAAACGCGACAGTCGTCACAGAAGCGGAGCGTGACGAACGAACGACCAGCCGGGTCCAATCAGTGCCAGTCCAGAGGCCGCACAGGCCTCGATGAGAAACGGAGACGAGTACCCATGACGAACTCCACCGCAGAGAAGGCTCAGTCCGCCCAGAAGACCCAGGGCAACGAGCCGGGCAACGCGCTCGCCAAGCGCACCGGCGGGCTGCTCACCGAGGACGGCAACACCACCATCGCCGACGTCGTCGTGCAGAAGATCGCGGGTCTCGCGACTCGCGAGGTCAGTGGTGTGTACGCGCTCGGCGGCGGCACCGCGCGGATGCTCGGCGCGATCCGTGACCGCATCCCGGGCGCCTCGGCGAGCGTCGGCCAGGGCGTGTCGGTCGAGGTCGGCGAGAAGCAGGCCGCCGTGGACCTCGAGATCGTCGTCGACTACGGCGTGGCCATCAACGACCTGGCCAAGACCGTGCGCCGAAACGTGATCACCGCGATCGAGCAGATCACCGGCCTCGAGGTGGTCGAGGTCAACATCAACGTCAACGACGTGCACCTGCCCGGCGACGACGATGAGGACGAGCCGGAGAACAGCCGCGTCCAGTGAGTGCCCAGCGAGTGAGAAGGGGGTCGCTGCCCGGCACTGTGGCGGCAGCGGCCCCATTGTCCCAGCAAGGAGGAAGACCATGAGTGGCACGACTTTGGGCCTGCTCACCGGGCTCGCTCTAGGCCTCGCCGCCGCGTTCGGCGGGTTCACCGCGTTCCTGTTGGTCCTCGTGTTCGGCGCGCTCGGTCTGCTCGCCGGGCGTGTCGCGGACGGCAAGCTGGACCTCGCCCAGTTGCTCGGCCGGGACAGGGACTGACACATGACAGCCACACTGGCGACCGCGCTGCCGAACGAGATCGACCGCGGCCGGACCTCGGTGGCCGACCGGGTGGTCTCCCGCATCGCGCAGGCAGCGGCCGCGGAGGACCAGGACGTGGTGTCGGCCAAGACGAGCGCGCGCGTCACCGGGACGACGGCCGCGCTCGACATCCGGGTCGGCCTGCGCTATCCCGCGCCGGTCGGCGCGTCGACCGAGCGGTTGCGCGGCCACCTGGTCGACCGGGTCGAGCAGCTGACCGGCATGTCCGTGTCGCAAGTGGACATCGCGATCACCGCGCTGACGTCCGATCGCAAGGAGCACCGGAGGGTTCAATGATCCGCAGGCCTCGTCGCGGCATCCCCGCCGTGCTGACCGCCGTCGTCCTGCTCGGCGCCTTCGGCATCGTGGCCGTGTGCGCCGTCCAGCTCGCACTCGGCCAGCCACCGCTGATCAGTTTCGACGCGGTGGCGACCCGTGCCAACCAGACACAGTGGACCGATCTGGTGCCCGCGATCGCCGGTGGCGTCGCGGCTTTCCTCGGGTTGCTGCTGGTGCTCGCCGCGATCATCCCCGGCAGGTCGCGGATACTCGGGCTGACACCGGACGACAGCACGCTGGACGCCGCGATCTCCCGGACAAGCCTGCGCACGACGCTGCGCGACGCGGCCAAGGTCGACGGCGTCACCGCGGCCAAGGTCAAGCTGCGCCGGGGCCGTGTGCGCACGGCCGTCCGCACTGACCGGACCGTCACCGACGGTCTCGCCGACGCGGTCCGCGCCGCTGTCGAACAGCGCCTCGACCACGTCGGCCTCGCCAGGCAACACCAGGTCACCGTGTCGGTGAAAGCACCAAGGAGCACGCCATGAGCAGCCTCAACCGGCCGGCCAGGCTGAACCGGTCAGTGCTGGCGCTGTGCGGACTGGTCCTGCTCGCCGCGGGCGGCCTCGCCCTCGCCGCGCACTTCATGGGCCGGTCCACGCCACTGATCCCCGGAACCACGCTGCCGCCGACGTGGGTGCTGGTCGTGATCGCCGTGGGAACCGCGTTGGCGGGCCTGCTGTGTGTCGGCTGGCTCGGCGCCCAGCTCAACCGCAAGCCGAAGACCACGACCTGGCGGTTGACCAGCACCACTGGCCGTGGCCACACGACGCTGCCCGGTGCTGTGGCCGTCGAGCCGTTCGCCGCGGAAGTGCACGGCTACCCCGGTGTGCACACGGTGGACGCCAGAATGACCGGAAAGCCGGATTCGCCCCTGCTCGTCCTGCTGATCCGGGCCAACCAGGACGCCGACCTCGCCGACATCCGGCGACGGATCAACGACGACGGCCTGCCCCGGCTGCGGCAGGCACTGGAACTGCCGGAACTCAAGGTCCGCGCCGAATTCCGGTGCACAACGAAAACCGGCCCTCGCATTCACTAGTGCCGCCGACACGCGCAACCAATGTGGCCTTCGGTGCGCCAGATGCAACCAAGGCGGCCTTCGTTGCGTCCGACCCGGCGAGGCGCGGGCGTTAAAGCAGGACGATCACCAGGGAGATCCAGCCCAGTGCGAGGCCGGACACGACCCCGAGCGCGACCCACCGCCAGATCAGGACCCGGCGAGCCAGCCAGATCGACGGCGCGAGCCCGGCCGTGACCACGACATTGGCGCCGATCGCGAGCAACGCGCTCGTGTCGCTCAACGTGATCGCCAACGTCAGCACAGCCGACAGGGTCACCAGGGCCATCAGCGCGCTCACCGTCAGCCCGGTCAGCCACGGCGTGGGCTCGGGCTGCGGGGCTTGCCGCCGCGGCGCGGGCGTGGCCGGGACGGCGTCCACGAACAGGATTTCCCCGGTCAGCGGGTCGTGGTACCGAACAGTGGTCTCCAGCGCCCCGGACAACCGGTCGGCCAGCTGCATGCCACGGCGGGACACGAGGACAGCGGCCGAGGCGTCCTCGGGCGCGTCTGCGCGCTGCATTGCGGCCACCACATGTGCCCACTCGTTCAGCGCGGTGATCAGCTCGTCGGGGACGTCGAGCACCCGAGGGTCGATCACCCCGTCATCGGGCGCGACCAGCTCCACCCGTTCACCGTTCGTGCGCAGTTCCACCGGCACAGCTAACCAGCCCCCAACGCGTAGAAGGCGACGGCACCGGCTGTCGCGATGTTCAGCGAGTCGACACCGCCCGACATGGGGATGCGCACGGCGTGGTCGGCCGCGTCGATCGCCTCGTCGGTCAGGCCCGGTCCCTCCGAGCCGAGGAGCACGGCCACCTTGCCGTCCGTGCTGACATCGGCCAAGGGCAGGGAGTCCGCTCTCGGTGTCAACGCGAGAACCTGGAATCCGTTTTCCCGCAAGTACTTCACCGCACCGGGCCACTCGGTCACGCCGGTGAACGGGATCGCGAGCACGTGCCCCATGGAAACGCGCACACTGCGGCGGTACAACGGATCACTGCAGCCGGGCCCGAGCACCACGCCGCCGAAACCGAGCGCTGCCACGTTGCGGAACAGCGACCCGAGGTTCTCGTGATCGCCAACGCCTTCCAGGACAACGAGCCTGCGCAGGCCCGCGAGGTCGGCCAGTTCCCACGGCCGCGCGCGGTCGGCGACCGCGAGCACACCGCGGTTGAGGTGGAAGCCGACGACCTCGGCCATGACATCGGCTGATGTGACGTATGCGGGGACCGCACTGTCCACTTCGGCATCCAGTTCGGCGATCCGGCGCTGCACGCCCAGCAGTGCGCGCACCGGGTACGGCGAGGCCAGCAGCCGCCGGACGACCACCACTCCTTCCGCGATGACCAGGCCCTTTCCACCGGGCCGGTCCGGCCTGCGGTCGGCCGTGGTGAGGTCACGGAAGTCGTCCAGTCTCGGATCGGCTGGGTCTGTTATCCGGATCACGTCGGCCACATCACTGATCTTCCCATGGTTAGGGCTCCCACCTGACGGGAAACCCCGCTGTGTCCGAGAGCCCTGCTACAGCGGAGCGTTATACCCGGGTGACTGACAGCACCGATTTGGCCGCTAGCTATCCCGCTAGTTGTTGTGTCAACGTTGGATTTCCCGCTGGTGACGCCGAGCCGAGCGAAGGGGAGGCGGCATGGGAAGGGACGTGACGACCGGGACGAGGACCCGGGAGGATCGCCAGGGATATCGCCGCAAAGTCCAGCGGTGCCTCGACGCGTTGGCCGCGATGCTCAACAGCGAGACGTTTGCGTTCCACCGCAGGCACATCGGCCTTGAGATCGAACTCAACCTTGTCGACGACCGGCTGTCCCCCGCGATGACCAACTCCGTCGTGCTGGAGAAGATCGACGACCCGGACTTCACGCTGGAACTGGGGCAGCACAACCTCGAACTCAACGTCCGGCCGAGGCCGCTCGACGGCACCGGGGCGATCGAGCTGGAGAAGGACATCAGGGCCTCGTTGACCAGAGCCAACTCCAAGGCGCACGACGCTGGCTCCGACCTGGTGATGATCGGAATCCTTCCCACAGTGCGGGAAGAGCACTTCGACGCGCGCTGGCTGTCACCGAAAGGCCGCTACCGCGTGCTCAACGAGCGGATCTTCGCCGCACGCGGCGAGGAAATGCTGCTGAACATGGAAGGCGACCCGATCCCCGGCCGCCAGCCGGAGCGGCTGCGCTGCTACGTCGAGTCGATCCTGCCGGAGGCCGCGTGCACGTCGGCGCAGCTGCACCTGCAGGTCGCGCCCGAGGACTTCGCCGCGCACTGGAACGCGGCGCAGTGCCTGGCCGGGCCGCAGGTCGCACTCGGGGCGAACTCACCTTTCCTGCTGGGCAAGGCACTCTGGCACGAGACCAGGATTCCGCTGTTCGAGCAGGCGACCGACACCCGTTCGGAGGAGCTCAAGAACCAGGGTGTCCGACCGAGAGTGTGGTTCGGCGAGCGGTGGATCACGTCCATCTTCGACCTCTTCGAGGAGAACGTCCGGTACTTCCCCGGACTGTTGCCGGAGATCGAGGACGAGGACCCGATGGCCGAGCTGGCCGAGGGCCGGGCGCCCACATTGCGGGAACTGCGGCTGCACAACGGAACCGTGTGGCGGTGGAACCGGCCGGTCTACGACGTCGTCGACGGCGTCCCGCACCTGCGTGTGGAGAACCGGGTCCTGCCTGCCGGACCGACCGTTGTGGACCTGATCGCCAACGCCGCGTTCTTCTACGGCGCGCAGCGCGCACTGGTCAACGAGGACCGTCCACTCTGGACGCAGATGTCGTTCCAGGCGGCCGAGGAGAACCTGTACTCCGCCGCCAGGCACGGCCTCGGCGCCCAGCTGTACTGGCCGGGCATCGGCTGGATCCCGCCGGACGAGCTCGTGTTGCGCAGACTGCTTCCCATGGCGCACGAGGGTTTGCGCGACTGTGGCGTCTCGGACACCGCGCGGGAGCGGTATCTGGGCATCATCGAGCAGCGCTGCGTCGCCCGGCGCAACGGCGCCTCGTGGCAGCGGGAGACCGTGGCCAGGATGGAGCAGCGCGGGATGAGCAGGGACCGGGCGCTGGTCGGCATGCTGCGGGCGTACATCGAACTGATGCACACAGGTGAGCCTGTACACACGTGGCCGGTCGGCTAGCGGTTGCGACCGGAGATCCGTTGGAGGTATTCGGCGGATCCAGGTTTCCGCTGGGCGTCGAGACCTCTGACGGATCTCCGGTCGTAACCGCTACTCTCGACGGATGCCGAAGATTCTCGGCGAGTCGCTGGCCGAGCACCGCTCACAGGTTCGAGCGAAGGTGTTCGACGCGATGCGCACGCTGCTGTACACGCGTGGTTTCGACGCGATCACGTTGTCCGGTGTGGCCACGGCCGCCGGGGTCGGCCGGACGGCGATCTACAACCACTTCCCCGACCGGGAGTCGTTGCTCGTCGCGTTCGTCGAGCACGAGACCTCGCAGTACGTGATCCGGCTGCGCGAGACGCTGGCAGAAGTACAGGACCCGGTCGAGGCGCTGTCGATGTTCGTCCGGATGCAACTGCGGGTACTCGCCGGACGGCACGCGCCGCCGGGCGCGAAGCTCAACGCGCTGCTCTCGCCGGAGGCGTACCAGCGGATGGCCGAGCACGTCGACCCGATCACCGCCGAGCTGCGGTCGATCCTGACCGAGGGGATCGCCTCGGGTCAGATGGTCGCCGAGGACGTGGACGTGCTGGTCACGATGATCACCGCGAGCCTGGCGTCCCGTGAGGTCGTCGACGCGGGCACGGAACTGGACGACACGATCGAGACCGCCGTGCGCTTCATCTTGAGAGCCGTCGGAGTTAGGGTGGCCTAACCGAGGCTGATCCCCTATCCTTTTCTGACAGCGGTGTCAGATAAAGGAGACGTACGCATGAGCCCGACCTTCTCGGAGACCCTGCGAGCTGCGACGTTGCCCGTCCACGAGCAGGCAAACCACTCGCCGTACATCTCAGCCCTGCTCGGCGGGGAACTGTCAGTCGACGCGTTCGCCGCGTTGGCCAGCCAGCTGTACTTCGTCTACTCGGCGCTCGAGGACGTGGCCGAGCAGGTGAGCGACGACCCGATCGCGGGCAAGTTCGTGTTCCCGGAGCTCAACCGCAGGGCGGCGCTGCGCGAGGACATGACGTACTACTTCGGCCCCGACTGGGAGTCGGAGGTCAAGCCGCTGCCCGCGACGGCGGCGTACTGCGACCGCATCCGCGAGGCAGGCACCTCGTGGTCCGGCGGCTTCGTGGCGCACCACTACACGCGCTACCTCGGCGACATCGCAGGCGGCCAGGTCATCCGGCACAAGCTGAAGAACCTGCACGGCGTGACCGGCCCAGGCTCGATGTTCTACGTGTTCGACCAGATCCCGAGCGCGCCGAAGTTCCGGGACAACTACCGGGAGTTGCTGAACACCGCGCCATGGGACGCGGCCGACCGCAAGCGCTTCATCATGGAGAGCGTCCGCGCGTACGAGCTCAACGTCGGCGTGTTCACCGCACTTGCCGAGGACATGCCCCGGTATTCCATGTCCTGAGTTGACGATCATCACCTTGGGCCGGTCCGGCGACGGCCTTCTATTGCGAGTAGGTTGCAGGTACCAAATACTTGTGGATACCTACCCGTGAGGAGGGCCGATGGCCCAGTACGTCCTGCCGGACCTGGACTACGACTACGGCGACCTCGAACCGGCCATCATCGGCGAAATCAACGAGCTGCACCACAGCAAGCACCACGCCGCGTACGTCAAGGGCGCCAACGACACGATCGAGAAGATCGACGAGGCGCGTGACAAGGGCGAGTTCGGGTCCATCGTCGGTCTGCAGACCACGCTGGCGTTCAACCTGGCGGGGCACTCGCTGCACCAGGTGTGGTGGAAGAACCTGAGCCCGAACGGCGGCGACAAGCCGACCGGCGAGCTGGCAGCGGCGATCGACGAGTTCTTCGGCTCGTTCGACAAACTGCGTGCCCAGCTGAACGCGGCAGCCACCACGATCCAGGGCTCCGGCTGGGGCATCCTGTCCTGGGACCCGATCGGCGAGCGACTGCTGACCCAGCAGCTGAAGGACCACCACGCGAACCTCTCGATCGCCACAACCCCGCTGCTGGCGTTCGACGTGTGGGAGCACGCCTACTACCTGCAGTACCGCAACGTGAAAGCGGACTACATCAACGCGCTCTGGAACGTCGTCAACTGGGAGGACGTCAACCAGCGCTTCGTCGATGCCCGCAACGGGCTGAACGGTCTGCGCGTCCCGCAGGCCTGATCGTCCCAAGACCTGGCGGCGGATGCTCCGACAAGCGAAGCTGCCACACGGGTGAAAGCCCCCGGCACAGCACGGCCGGGGGCTTTCGCCGTGCATGGGACAGGAGAAGAGAAGGACTGCTGCGCGCGCATAGCGCATGGGTGGGGTTCGTGGTTGGTTTCCTCCCGTATGGCCTGGGCGAAGCCATACCACGGCGTGTCGGGAGGTCGGCCCACGCAAACCAACCCACAGCGCAGGCGATACCGACCTCCCGGCACGCCGTGGTTTCCTCCGGCAGGCCATACGGGAGGGAACCAACCACGCCTCTTTTTCCAGGCACAGGAAATCACGTGAGCACAGCCAACCGGGTGGACAGACCACGGGTTGGTTCCCCTCTTGGAGGCCTGCCGTCCGGCGAGGACCTTCTTTTTGTGCCACGAGCGAACTCGAGTGTCGGGAACGAGCCCGACACGGCGGGCACCACAGGCTCGTCCCTGAGGCGAAGGGATCATCGGCGAATCTCGTTGTCCACAACTCGCTGGTAGCCCTTTGACCAGGGGTTATTGCCGGTAGACTGGAGCAGGGACGCCCCCCGGGTTGGGTGGGGGACTGTCTTATGGGGCATGGAACCAAGGTTTCCGTCACAGTCGGCCAGTCGGTCGCGTGTCACCGGGGGAAAGAGAAAAGACACAGATGCCTCGCCGGCGGGCAGGCCTCCAAGAGGGACACACACAAACTCTGTTCGCCCAGCCGGTTCGCTCAACCCACGTGACTTCCCGGGTCTAGTGGGGGGCGCGGGGCAATGCCACTTAGCTTAAGTTGATCATGGTGTGGTGGCGTGTCGTTGGGTGTGGTGGGGTGGCTGGTCTGGATGATCGGGTGTTGTGGCACGGAATGGTGTGGTGGCGGGTGGTTCGTTGACCGACTGGGTTTCGATCGGTGTGCTGACCGGGTCGGTGCCGCGGGACGTGGTCGATGAGGCGGTCGCCGCGGCGGGGAAGCAGGCCCGGCGTTCGGGTGGGAAGCTGCCGCCGCATGTGGTGGTGTATTTCGTGATGGCGATGGCGTTGTTCGCTGATGATGATTATGAGGAGATCGCGGTCCGGTTGTCGGAGACGTTGGCGGGGTGGGGGTGTTGGGACGAGGTGTGGTCGCCGCCGAGTTCGGGTGGGATCGCCCAGGCGCGGGCCCGGTTGGGGGCGGAGCCGGTGCGGGCGTTGTTCGAGGCGGTGGCCGTCCCGGTGGCGGGGGAGTTGACGCGGGGTGCGTGGCTGGGGCCGTGGCGGTTGATGGCGATCGATGGGTTTGAGTGGGACGCGCCGGATACCGAGGAGAATGTCGCGGAGTTCGGGTACGGCGGTTCGGTGGAGCATGGAACGCCGTTTCCCAAGGTGCGGGTGGTCACGATCTCCGAGTGCGGGTCGCATGCGGTGGTGGCCGCGGCGATGGCTGGTACGTCGGTCGGGGAGCAGGTGCTGGCCCGGGAGTTGTGGCCGCGGGTGGAATCGGACTGGTTGCTGATCGCGGATCGTAACTTCTTGGGTTGGGCGGATTGGCGTGCCGCCTCGGCGGGGGGTGCGCAGTTGTTGTGGCGGGCCAGGTCCAATCAGCGGCTGCCGGTGCTCGAGGTGTTGCCTGACGGGTCCTATCGGTCGATCATGTTCAGTTCGGCCACTCACAATCAGGGGGTGCGGGCCCGGTTGACCGACGCGGCTGGTCGTGGTGAACCGCTCGATCCTCGCAGGGTCACCGAGGTCCGGGTCGTGGAATACACAGTGGACGACCGCGTGGTGGATGCTGATGGCGAGCCGGAGACGGTCCGACTGGTCACCACGATCACCGACCCGGCCGCCGCGCCGGCGCCACTGCTCGCGCGGGCCTATCACCAGCGGTGGGAACACGAGACCGGCAACAAGCAGCTCAAGACCCATCTCCGCGGCCCCGGCCGGGTGCTGCGATCGAAAAGCCCGGACATGGTCCGCCAGGAGATCTACGGCTACCTGCTCACCCACTACGCGCTCAGCGCCCTGATCTGCCACGCCGCCACCGAGGCCGATATCGACCCTGACCGGGTCAAGTTCCTGCGCACCGTGCGGATCGCCCGCCGCCGGGTCGATGACCCGGCGGCGTTTTCCCCCTGAACACGCACACCACCTCCGCGCGGTGGTGATGACCGACATCACCACCCACCGCAACCTCAACCCGCCCCGACGCCACCGCACCTATCCCCGCGTGGTCAAACGCACCCGCCATGCCCAATACAGAGCCAAACGCGCCACCGACACACCCACCCGACACACCGGGCCACCCACCATCACACTCATCGACAAACACCACAACATGATCAACTTAAGCTAAGTGGCATTGGGGCGCGGGGCGCCCCTCCCGTATGACCTGCCAAAGGAAACCACGACGCGCCGGGAGATCGGTACCGCCTCACGCCGGGCACGCCAGTCGCGTAGGCCGACCTCCCGACACGCCATGGTATGGCTACGCCCAGGCCATACGGGAGGGACACCCCACGAACCACACCCCTGCGCTGGCGCGCAAGCCACATGCCCATGCGCCTGCACCTGCGCACCTGCGCACCTGCGCACCTGCGCACCTGCGCACCTGCGCGCTTTCGCGCTTTCGCGCTTTCGCGTCTGCTGGGTTGAGTTGGCTTTATGGGCTTTGGTGGAGATGGATGAGAGCCCCAGCCGGCGGGCTGGGGCTCTCACTGTTCCCGAACTGACTGCCGCTCCCACCACGAAGCGGACATGTATGAGGTTAGCCTACCCTCACTTGGTCCGCAACAGGCGTATGCGCGACATGCCCCGTACGAGTGATACCTAGAGCCCTTGTGCCAGGTCAGGGCGCCAATACCGCTGGACCATCCGCTGGTACGCCTCTTCCGGATCGTCGGCGAAGATGTTCCACGGCCTGCCGGACAGCCGATCGTGCATGCCGAGCAGGTGCAGGAAGGCACGGTCTTTGTCGCCCGCGAGGCCGCTGGCCGCCGCGAAGTAGTTGTGCGCTTCGAAGGTTCGGGGGTGCGGTCGTTCGTCCTGCAGCCAGCGGTTCGACGCGGCTTCGATGTCCTGCTGGCGCTTCTTGAAGGCTCGTTCCGCCATCGCCAGCAGGTTCGGGTTCCTCGACTCGCGCTCGGCCTGGGCCGCCGCCTGGATGAACAGCTCGAAGTGGGCCACCACGACCATCGCTGTCACCGGGTCGCCGACTGGGGCGTTGTTCGCCGTGTCGATCGCGAACTGGGCCATTTCCTCGTGGGAGCCGTACCACTTCGCGGCCAGCACCTGCAGCCTTGTCCAGTGCGCCGGGTACAGCGTCGGGCCGCGCTTGACTGTCTCCGCCCAGATCGCGTCCTGCTCCGCCCGGTCCAGGCCGAGGCCCATGGCCATCGTCAGCAGCTGGGCCCAGGGCGCCGGGTCGTCGGGCACCAGCTCCGCCGCCGTCTCCAGTGGCCCGCGTGCCTTCTCCAGCGTGCCGAGGAACATCTTCGCGCGGTCCTCGCCGACGCTCGATCCCCAGCCGCTGCCCCGGATCGCCCACGCCTCCCCGATGTAGGCATCCCCGGCCAGCAGCATCAGCTCCGGGTCACGGTGCTGCGCCGCCAGTTCGGCGATCTCGTCGGCACTCCCGACCAGGTGGTGACCCAGCTCGTCCAGCCGCAGGCAGCGGGACTCGGGGTCGTCGCGGCTGTCCACGAGTACGGTCACGGCGGCGTTGAGCTTGCCCTCCCGCAGCTCCGCCTCCGCCGCGTCGAGCAGGTCGTCCTCGTAGCAGTGCCCCCAGATGACCTCACGTCTGGGCAGCGCCGCCCTTTTCCTGCCGAAGAGTCCCATGGACGTCCCCCTGAACCGCCGACCGATCTTCCACGGGCAGCGTAACGCCGGCGCGCGTCCGCCAGCGCAGGATCAGGCCGAGCACGAGCACGGCCAAGATGGACACCGCGCCGCCGAAGAAGAACGTCGTGCGCCCGCCGAACTGGTCGGCCAGCCAGCCCGACATCGGCCCGGCGATCGGGTTGCCGCCGAGGAACGCCAGCATGTACAGGCCCATCACCCGGCCGCGCATCTCCTGGTCCACCGACATCTGCACGGTGGTGTTCGCCGTGTTCATGAACGTCATCAGGACGAGGCCGACCGGGATCAGGGCGAGCGCGAACGACAGGTACGTCGGCATCAGGCCCGCGCCGATCTCCAGCACCCCGAACAGCAGCGCCGAGCCGAACACCATCCGCAACCTCGGTGTCCCCCGCACGCTGCGACGGGCCGCGAGCAGCGCGCCCGCGAGCGTGCCGACCGCGAGCATCGTGGACAGCAGGCCGTAGCCGTCGGCCTCCTTGTGGAAGACGTTCGCGGCCATGATCGCCAGCGTGGTGAAGAACGTGATGCCGAACGTGCTCACGCTGAACACCAGTGCCAGCACGACCACCAGGTCCGGGCGGCCGCGGACGTAACGAAGTCCTTCCCGCAACTGCCCTTTCCCGCGCGGCACGGCCGGACCCCGGTGCAGCTCCGACGGCCGCATCATCAGCAGACCGGTGATCACCGCGATCGTGGTGACCGCGTTGATCAGGAACACCGTGCCGGTGCCGACCCAGATGATCAGCACACCGGCCACCGCCGGGCCGACCACGCGGGCGAGGTTGAACGACGACGAGTTCAGCGCGACCGCGTTGGTGATCTGCGCGATGCCGACCATCTCGCTGGTGAACGACTGCCGGACCGGCGTTTCCAGCGCGACGAAACACCCGAACACGAAGCACAGCACGTACACGTGCCAGACCTCGACCCAGCCGGAGACGTCGAGCACACCGAGGATCACCGCACAGCCCGCCATCGCGGCCTGCAACGCGATCAGCAGTTTGCGTTTGTCGAGCCGGTCGGCCAGGACTCCCGCGTACAGCGAGAGGAACAGCGTCGGCGCGAACTGCAACGCGGCCGCGACGCCGAGTGCGACGGGGTTGTTGCCGGTGAGGGTGAAGATCAGCCAGTCCTGGGCGATCCGGTTCATCCAGGTACCGACGTTGGAGATGATCTGGCCGGAGAAGAACAGCCGGTAGTTGCGGATGCGTAAGGACGCGAAGGTGCCCTGCTTGGGCTGCTCCGGCGGTGGGGGTAGGTCTGAGTCGAAGGTCTGGTTCCTCTTCTCTCGGGTCCCACCCGCGCCGGTCAGCACCTCTTTATTGCCCCGCCATCCTGTCGATGATCTCGGCCGCGCGGGACAGCGTCTCCCGCTCGGTATCGTCCAGTTCGGACAGTCGGGCGTGCAGCCACGCCTCGCGCGCGGCGACGGACGCCTCGATGTAGCCGAGCCCCCGCTCGGTCAGTTCGACGATCACTTGTCTGCCGTCGTTCGGGTGGGCGCGTTTGCTGATGTAGCCCATGTCCTCGAGCGCGGCGATCACCCTCGTCATCGAGGGCGGTTGCACGCCTTCCCGCGCCGCCAGTTCGCCGGGCGTCATCGGGCCGCACTTGTGCAGGCTCGACAGCGCCGAGATCTGGCTCAACGTGACCGACTCGGTTGTCCTTTGTGCCCGGAGTCTGCGGTTGAGCCGCATCACCGACAGTCGCAGTCGGCTGGTCAGCGAGTGCTCATCGGCGAAACCGGACACTTACTTAGCATACCTCATGAATTCGGGTTCGCCTGCGACGTCACGCAACGTCACCCGATCGCACGGTCACCCGATCACACTCTGAATCGGGCCGACAGCGAAGAACGCCACGAACGCCGCAGCGATCACCCAGAGCAACGGGTGGACGGTCCTCGCCCGACCGGATACGACCCGCAACACCACGAAGCTGATGAAGCCCGCCCCGATGCCGTTGGCGATCGAGTACGTGAACGGCATGACCACGATGGTCAGGAACGCGGGCAACGCCAGCGAGAAGTCGGTGAAGTCGATCTCCTTGATCTGCGCCATCATCAGCACACCGACGATCACCAGCGCCGGGGCCGCGGCCTCGACCGGGACCACCTGGTACAGCGGCGTGAAGAACATCGCGGCGATGAACAGCAGGCCGGTGACCACGTTCGCCAGCCCGGTCCGCGCACCCTCGGCGATCCCGGCCGCCGACTCGATGTACACGGTGTTGGAACTGCTCGACGACGCACCACCGGCGACGGCGCCGACCGAGTCGATGAACAACGCCTTGCCGACACCCGGCAGCTGTCCGTCCTTGCCGATCAGCCCGGCTTCCTTGCCGAGACCGGTCATCGTGCCGACCGAGTCGAAGAAGTCGGTGAGGATCAACGTGAACAGCAACAGGCACAGGGTCAGCGCGGGCACCCGGCTCCACGCGCCGAACGAGAACTCGCCGAGCAGCGACAGATCGGGCAGACCCGCGACCTGGTCGGGCATCGCCGGGTAGCCGAGGTTCCAGCCCCTCGGGTTCACCCCGCGGGACGGACCGGCCTGGACGATCGCCTCCAGCACGATCGCGAACACGGTGGTGAACAGGACACCGATCAGGATCGCGCCCTTGACCCGTTTCACCACAAGGATGCCGGTGACGAGCAGGCCGACGACGAACACCAGCGTCGGCCAGGACGCGATCGACCCGGAGATGCCCAGCCCGACCGGAACCGTCGTGTTGGCCGCGTCCGGGATCCGCCGCACGAACCCGGCGTCCACCAGGCCGATGAGCGTGATGAACAAGCCGATACCGACGGCGATCGCGGCCTTCAACGGCTGCGGCACAGCGTTGAACACGGCAGTGCGGACACCCGTCAGCACGAGCACCATGACCACGAGGCCGTTCAGCACAACCAGGCCCATCGCCTCGGGCCAGGACATCTGCGGAGCGAGGGTGACGGCAAGGAAGCTGTTGATCCCCAGCCCGGTGGCCAGCGCGAACGGATAGTTGGCGACCACCCCGAACAAGATCGTCAACACCCCGGCGACCAAAGCCGTCACCGCGGCGACCTGGTCGACCGCAAGGACGTTGCCGAGCACATCGCGGTGCGCGGACGGGCCGTCGGCGGCGAACGAGCCGATGATCAAGGGGTTGAGCACGACGATGTACGCCATCGTGACGAACGTGACCAGCCCGCCCCTGATCTCGCGGCCGGTGGTCGAACCGCGCTCGGTGATCTTGAAGAAGCGGTCGATCCTGCTGGTGGCCATGGTTTCGCCAATCCCTCGGCGCCGGTGTCGGCGGAAGAGTAACCGGCAGGTCAGCGCGTGACCTCAGCCACCGGGGTCCGCGCTGGGCAGGACCCGGTGGTGACGCTGTCGTCGTGGTGTGGCGGGTAGCCTTCCTGGTGTGGAGTCCACTGAGGAACCCCAGTCGCCTGCCGAATCCGGCAAGTCGCTTCCGCCGCCGCCACCCCCACCGGCGCGGCTGGTCGACCTGTTCCGGATCGTGGTAGTCGGCCAGGTCGTCTGGCTCGGCGTCCTGGTGGTCGCCCTGTTCACCGGACCGTCGATCCTGGCGTGGACCGCCGTCACCGGCATGGTGCTCGGCGGCATCGGCATGGCCATCATGACCTGGCAGCGTTCCGCCGCCCGTCGCGGCTCGAAAACCGCACAGCAAGGTCTTTAGGACAACACTGTTCGCGGGTCTGGGTCTTCGAGGATGGCGTGGATCACGTGCCGCTCGATCCAGTGGTCCGATGCCCAGGCCAGTGCCCTGGCGAGGCCGTCGGGGGTGTCCTCGCAGTGCACGCGGTTCTGGCGGTCGACCCACCAGTGCACGCGCTGGCCGTTGGCGGTGAGCTCGTCGTGGACGATCACGCCTTCCAGCGGCAGGTCGAAGCCCAGCAGGTCGGCCGCGACGACCACCGCGCCCAGTTCGGCCCACGGGACCAGGTCGCCGCCGGTGACGTCCCCCGCCGACTCGGAGGCCAGTGGCAGGTCGAGCAGTTCGGCGAGGCCTTCCGCGGCGTCGTCGTCCAGTGCTGCCACGACTCGCTCCGGGGGCAGTACCGCGAGCAGCCATGGCGCGTCGAGAACCACGCAGTCCTCCGCGTCCACGGCTTCGCCGGACAGGACGCGGACGTGTTCCGGTGCGTCGAGCAGCGACACGTCCACTGATCCGGCCAGGGCCGCGTGGGCGCGCAGGGAAACGCCGTGCGAGACCGTGCGGGCGGTGTCGCCGAGGCGGTCCAGCAGGTCCGCCGCGTCGGAGGCGTCCTTGATCTCCAGGTGGGTGCGGACTCCCGCCGCTGCCGCCAGGTCGTCGCCGAGGTCGAGTGGGAGCGGGTCGTAGAGGCCGACCAGGTCCGAGGCGGACGCTGTCCGCCAGAACCGGGGCGCCCGGCCTTCCAGCAGCGCGTAACGGGCGATCCACCAGGCTGTGTAGCCGCCCGGCTCGCGCAGGGCCTGCCAGGTCGCGGGTTCCAACGCCAGCAGGCGCAGGGCTTCCGGCCATTTGTCGTCGGCGACCAGGTCGAGGTCGCGGACGGCCAGCACCCGCTTGGGCTCCTCGCCGAAGCTCCACCACTCGTCCTCGTCGGCCAGGTCGTGTTCGGGACCGATCGGTTCCTCGTCGACGATCACCGCGAAGCCGGTCAGCACTCCCACCGCCGACAGCACGTCCGCCGACCACCGTTCGGCGAACTCGGGGTCGAGCATGCCGAGCGGTGACTCCGGGTCGAGCACTTCGAGGAACCGCGAGCCCGGCAGCGCGAGTTCGTCCGCGGCCCGCCAGTCGCCCGAGGAGTCCGGCAGTGCCAGCGACCGCAGCCATGGCCGTCCCCCGGCCTGGCCGACCAGACCGAGTACGGCGTGCGCGAGGCCGGAGACGATCAGGCCAGCCGAGGCGTCGGCGACACTGCGTTCGACGGCCTCCTGTAACGATTCCAGCACTTCCGACGCACCGGCGTGCCGGGCGCCGAGCCGTTCCAGCAACGGGTGCGCCGCGTCCGGGTGCACCAGCCGCAGACCGGGGACGTCCAGGTCCGACAGGAACTCCGGTTCGTCGGCGAGCAGTGTTCCGCGTGGTCCCGGCAGCGTCCGGCCGTCCGCCAACGGGACCGGCAGGCCGCTGAGGTTCTCGCGGATCGTGCCGTCGTTGTCGGCGAACGGCGAGAGCGCCGCGTAGATCTGACGCCACCACGACGGTTCCTGGGAGATTCCGGTCAGCGCCGCGACCACTTCGGGGACGCGCAGCCGGGAGATCTCCAGCGCTGCCAGGGCGTGTGCGTGCTCGGGCGTCGCCAGTCGGGCCGAGGCGATGTTGGGCACGATGTCGGACAGCAGGTCGGCCAGTTCGTCCGACGGGATCTCCAGTACGCGGGCCGTGGCGGGGGTCAGCGATTCCGTGACTCCCGGCAGCCATGCCTGGGTCCGCAGTTCGGCGATGATCAGGTCACGCAGTCGGGCGTCCACATCGGACCGGGGGAAGCCGGGGACCGGCACCAGTGCCGTGCGGTGCTGCTCGGCGATGCCGAAGACCAGTGACGGATAGATCCTCGCGGCCTCGACCAGCACCTCGGCCACCGCCGGTGAGGACATCACCCTGCGCCGGGACGCCTCGATCGGCAGGCTGGCGATCAGCCTGGCGGGCAACGAAAGCCGCTCGTCAGTCGGGGTCGGGGCGTGCAGCACGTCCTCGGTGAGCGGTTGCGGCACACCGGCGTCGGTCACCGGGATGGCCCAGCACACCAGCCATTCCGCGCTGGTCTCCATGCCGAGGCCGACGGTGTCCGTGAGCTTGCCCGACGCCCGCCGCAGCATCCACCTGGTCGTGCCCCGCGGCCCGGTCAGCACCACCGTGTCGCCGGAGTCGCTGCTGGTCCAGCGCGAGCCGTCGACCTCGATGGACGCCAGGCCGGGTAACGCCAGCAGCAGGTCGGGCGCCTGCGCACGGAAGCTGTCCAGCAGCGCTGCCTGGTCGATGTCCGGGCGCAGCGGCAGCCGGATCTCGGTGTCGTAGCCCTCCGGCGGCACGGAATCCGATGGCCAGACCAGGCGCAGCACGGGCACCTGGCCCGAGCGGGCGGCCACGTGCTCGCGGATCTCGGGGATCTCCCTGGTCCGCTGTGCGGAGAAGCGCACCGAACCGGTCCTGGAGACCACCTCCGGCTCGTCGGTCACCGACAGCACGGCGGAGAACCCCACACCGAACTGGCCGACCGTGCCGAGGACATCCCGCTTGGACGACGCGCGCAACGACGCCAGCGCCGCGACGCCGTCGGCGTCCAGCGGCGTGCCCGTGTTCGCCGCACGCAACTCGCCATCCACAATGGACAAGCGGAGTCGCCCGGAGAACCCGGCGGCGTCGGCCGCGTTCTGCGCGAGCTCGACCAGCAGACGATCGCGGTACGCGCCGAGCCGCAGGTCCTCCTCGGCGTTGGCGTCTTCCCTGAACCGCGTCGGCGAGGCACTCCACGCCGCCAGCACTGCCTCGCGTAAGCGCTGGGTACCGAACGGGTCGTTCACTCCGCTGATGCCCGCTCGACGTCGAGCAGCGAGTCGTCGTAGATCAGGTCGGCGACGAGCACCGGCGATCCCTGGTCGATCCGCAGTTCCGAGTGCGCGCCGCAGCCGTACTGCACGTGCACCGCGTGCCCGTCGGCCGGGGAGATCTCGTTGCCGCAGACGCCGAACGCGGACCGCAGGGATCCGGCGACCGGCAGGTAGAAGCCACAGGTGCCGCAGTGCTCCGGCGCGCTGCGGGCCATGTCGGAGCGTGGCCCGAACTCGCTGTCCTGCCAGCGGGTCGCCGCCTCCAGCCGGGCCGGGCGGGACATCACGCGCACTCGGCCAAGGCCGATCTCGCGCGCGACCTCCTCCACGGCCTCGTCGTCGGACTGCACATACGTGGGTACGAGTCTGGGATCGTCGGGGGCGGTCGGCAGCAGGTCACCGACACCGAGGTCCCCGGCCTGCACCCGCTGCTGCCACGGCACCCACGCCGGAGCCACGAGCGCGTCGGGGCCGGGCACGAGCACAACCTCGCTGACCGTCACCTCGGTTCCCGGGCCGGAGTTGGCCACCGTGACGGCCCAGTGCCAGCCGCGGTAGCCGGGTTTGTCCGCGTCGAAGCGGTGGGTGACAGCGGCGGCGTCCTCCGGCTGCACACCTACGTGCGCTCCGACCTCGTCACCGGCTTCTTCACGAGCAGCGGCGCGTGCGCGCTCCACTGCTCCGGCAAGGGCAGCGTCTGATTCCGGCGTCGTGCTCATTATGAAGATTGTGCACCACGTGTGTCACGCTTCCGGCGTGAAGGTGCTCCCTGTTCTCACGGCCTGCCTTTTGGTCGCGTCCTGTGGCGCCGGCACTGCCCCGGACACCGGGGCATCGGGCCCCGTGAAGATGCGCGCCGAGGTGCTGGAGGTCCTGCCGCACGACCCGAAGGCGTTCACCCAGGGCCTCGAACTCGACGGCGACAAGCTCTACGAGGGCACCGGCCTCGAAGGCCAGTCCAGCGTGCGCACGGTGGACCCGAGGACCGCGCGCGTGGAGCGGAAAGTCGACCTGCCGTCCCCCATGTTCGGTGAGGGCGTGACCGTCGCCGGGTCGACGATCTGGCAGTTGACCTGGAAGGACGGCGTCGCGATCCAGCGCGACAAGCAGACGCTCGCCGAGGTCGGGCGCGTGCAGTACAGCGGCGAGGGCTGGGGGCTGTGCCACGACGGGCAACGCCTGGTGATGAGCGATGGCACGGACAAGCTGACGTTCCGCGATCCGACGAGCTTCGCGCAGGTCGGCGAGGTGCTGGTGCGGTCAGCGGGCCAGCCGGTGACCCAGCTGAACGAGCTGGAGTGCACGCCAGGCGGCGTCTACGCGAACGTGTGGCAGACCGACACCGTTGTCCGCATCGACCCGGCGTCCGGGGCTGTCACCGCCACGGTCGACCTGGCCGGGCTGCTCAGCCAGGAGGACCGGGCGGGCGCGGACGTGCTCAACGGGATCGCCGCCGTCCGCGGCACGGACGAGTTCCTGGTCAC
This sequence comes from Kibdelosporangium sp. MJ126-NF4, assembly GCF_000826545.1. Next base: position 897,896 of record NZ_CDME01000011.1, read on the forward strand.
CGGCAAGCTGTGGCCGAAGATGTTCCGGGTGAAGTTCGTCACTGTGTCTTAGACAGGTCCGTCTCTTGGACAACTCCGTGTGTGACTCGGCAGTCGCTAAGGCAGGATGGAGAGGTGCTTCGCTCCGGCTCTGACGACAACGGCGGGGACCGGCCTGCCAAGAGCCGGTCCAAAGGTCGGAAGTGGACCGGGAGGCAGCCGGAACAGTTCACCCGGCACCAGCCGCCACCGGTGACGCCACCTCCGCCCACCCGGCGCCAGCCGCCGCCTCCGCCACCGCCGCTGCCCGAGGAGTTCCGGCAGACCACGCCGTTGCGTCGGGAGCAGCCGCCGCCGCCGTCGACCCGGTACGGCCCGGACGGCTACCCGGTGCCCCGAACCGGCCACACCGGCGGGTACGACTTCTACGACCAGGAACCGCCGCCCCAGCAGCGACCGGCCCAGCAGCGACCGGCGCGGCAGCCGGAACCCGAGCCCGAGGCGAACCACGGTGCCGAGGCCGGTGTCCTGCCGCGCGGCGGCGTCCCGCAGATGCCCAAGAAGCTCACGGTCACCCGGGTCGCGGCGCTGCGCAGCAAGCAGTTGACCCAGCAGGCCGTGCACGCGTTCCGGCGGGCCGCGAACGCCGACGGCGCCGACAAGTCGGGCCTGACCTCGCTGACGTACGCCACGATGCTGAACTACGCCAGCGACGCGGCGATGGCCGTCGCGCTGGCGAACACCCTCTTCTTTGCCGCCGCGAGCGCGGACAGCAGCAAGGGCAAGATCGCGCTCTACCTGCTGATCACCGTGGCGCCGTTCGCGCTGGTCGCGCCGGTGATCGGCCCGGCGCTCGACAGGCTGCAGCGCGGCCGCAGGCTGGCGATGTGCGTTGCCTCGGCGGGCCAGGCGCTGATGTGCGTCGTGATGGCGACCAACTTCAACTCGTGGCTGCTCTACCCGGCCGCGCTCGGCAAGATGGTGCTGTCCAAGTCGTTCACGGTCCTCAAGGCGGCGGTCACGCCGAGAGTGCTGCCACCGGAGATCACGCTGTCCAAGACCAACGCCCGGCTGACGGTGTTCGGTCTGGCGGCGGGCGTGGTGTTCGGCGGTATCGCGGCCGGGCTGACGCAGATGTTCGACTCGCCGGGCGCGTTGTGGTTCACCGCGGCCATCTGTGTCGTCGGTGCCGTGCAGGGCATGCGGATCCCCGCGTGGGTCGAGGTCACCGAGGGCGAGGTGCCCGCGACGCTGTCGGCGACGCCGACGAGACCGAAACGCCAGCCCATGGGCCAGCACGTGGTGATCTCGTTGTGGGCCAACGGCACCGTCAAGGTGCTGACCGGCTTCCTGATGATGTTCTCGGCGTTCGCCATCCGCGCCGAGACCGAGGGCCAAGCGTTCCAGCAGGTGCTGCTGCTCGGCATCATCGCGGCCGCCGCCGGGATCGGCAGCTTCGGCGGCAACGCGATCGGCGCGCGACTGCACGTGGCCAGGCCCGACCAGATGGTGCTCGGCTGCGTGATCGCGTGTGTGACCGCCACGGTGGTCGCCACGATCCTGCCGGGCATCGGCACGATGGCGATCGTCGGCCTGATCGCGTCGACGGCCGCCGCACTGGCCAAGAACAGCCTGGACGCGGTGATCCAGGACGACCTGCCGGAGGAGTCGCGCGCGTCGGCGTTCGGCCGTTCGGAAACGGTGCTCCAGATGGGCTGGGTGTTCGGTGGCGCGCTGGGTGTGTTGCTGCCGAGCACGTTCTGGATCGGGTTCCTGGTGATCTCGCTCCTGCTGGCACTCGGCATGGTCCAGACGATCATGGCGACGAAGGGGAATTCGCTGCTCAACCTGGTTCGCAGGCCCACCCCGGCACGCTAGCCGGACACTGAGTCCGTAGGCTGCTTTCGTGCGTCGAACTGGAATTGCCTCGCTGGTGGCGGGCGGTCTGCTGCTCGCCGGTTGCTCCGCGTCCCACGATCCCGAGGTCACGTTCTTCGCGGACGGCGAGACCGTGCGGATCACGCCGTCGCCCACCTGTGACTCGACGCTGGAGGAGTGCAAGCCGACCGGCCGGTTGACCGTGCCCGGTGGCAAGCCGTTGAGCATCAGCGTGCCCAAGCAGGTCGCCGAAGCACCGTGGCTCGTCGTGTTCCGCTACCGCGCCGCCGACGGTTCCGTGCAGAAAGCCCGCTCGGCGTTTTTCCGTCCGGGTGACTCGTTCGCGTACACGCTCCGGATGCCCACCGCGGGCGACCAGTTGATGCACGTGGAAGTGCAGCGCATCGGCGGGATGGGCCTGAACGCCCAGCAGGAGGTCGACTACGTCGTCGACGCCAGCTGGGCCCTGACCACCTCCTCGTGAGTGGTTTGGCCGGTTGTAACCGGCCAAACCACTCACGAGGGTGGGCTTTTAGTTGAGGCCGAGCGGATCGGCTTTCAGCACGTCGTCCCAGCGGACCAGGTAGCCGGAGTTCTGCCCGTAGTTGAGGTAGAACCCGGCGATCTTGCCCTTGAACCCGATTCCCGTCTGCACCGAGGCGGAATCGGCCCACTTGTCGTCGACGATGTTGTACTCACGGGTGTACTTCGCCCCGCCACCGCCTTCGACTTTGATCTCCACACCGGCGTCCCACGACCACGTGAAGCCCGCGCCGACCTGGTCGGCCGACTCCGAGTTGAGCCGGTACACCCAGTCCGAGCCGATCCCGGCGCCGATCTCCGCACCACCGTTGAGGGTGCCGCTGATCGCGATCCCGGTCGTGTCCATGTTCAGACACAACTCGGCGCCGACAGCACCCATCCCGCCGCCGACGGACGCCGAGCCGCAGACCGAGAACGAACCGACCTTGCCGTCGAGCAGCAGCGTCGGATCGACCTCCAGGTGCTTGCCGTTGAAGATCTTCGCGGCCACCTTCCGGGCCTCGCTGTTGATGGCGTTGTCCCGGATCCTGCGTTGCCGTGCCTCGTAGACCTGCTGCCGGTACTGGGCCTGCTTGCGCTGCCAGTTGGTGGTGGCGCGCTTGCCGACCGGGATCGACTCCTCACGGCCGCCGTTGGTCACCGGGGCGTTGCGCCGCTGGTCGATCTGCCGGCGGACGCGGTTGGCGTCGTCGTGCCGTCCCTGGGAGTCGAGCTTGAGCGCCTGCATCGACTTCTGCTCCTCCCAGTCCATCTCGCCACCCGGGTCGCTGAAGGTGGCCGGGTTGCCGCGGGAGTAGACGTACGCGTCCAGGCTCTGCGGGCTCTCGTCGTTGAGCAACGGGTCGACCGAGAGGAACTTCCCGAGCGCCGGGTCGTAGTCCCGGACACCCAGCCTGGTCAGGCCGGTCGCCTGATCGGCTGTGCCACCGACGAATCCCTTGGACACCGGCCAGTTCGCGGGCACCGGCCCGCGGTCCACGCCGAACGGGTCGAACCGGCGTTTGGTGAACGCCAGCGTGCCCGCGTCGACCGTCAACGTCCCGGTGCCCTGGTGGTCTCCGGAGACGTAGCTCAGCACACCGCCGGTCCTGGCTGCGACGACGCTGTTGCCGTGCAGGTAGTACCTGGTGCCGGTGAGTTTCCTCGTGGCCTTGTCCAGTTTGAGCTCGCCGCTGGTCAGGTACAGCGTGGCCGAGCCGGTTTGCCTGGCCAGCAACCGGGTGTTGTCCGGGGTGTTGACGTAGTCGGTCCTGATCCCGCCGGACGTCACGGAGGACAGCTGCCCTTCGGTGTCCCATGTGTACTGCTGGGCACCGGCCGTACCGGGCTTGCCGACCGTGTTGCCGGTCTTGTCGTAGTCGAAGTCACCGGCCGCGGCCGTGCTCCGCGACGACGGTCCGGACACCGTGATGCTGTCCGGTGCGTGCGGCTGCGGTTGGCCCACCGCCGGGTACGTGATCGTCGTCGTGGTGTCCGCGGCGCCGTTGATCCCGTGCTGTGTCTGGGAAGTCCGCCTGCCGACGACGTCCGGCCGGTAGGTGTTCCAGTACGGCGCCGGTCCACCGATGGCCGTACCGGGAGCCGCGCAGTCCGATGTGGACGTCCACGCCTCGGTCAGCCTGCGCATGCCGTCGTAGGTCATGCACTGCCGGTCGAGCGCGGCACCCGCGGTGCGGGTCTCGATCTTCTTGACGTTGCCTGCCGGGTCGTAGGCGTACGTGGCCTGGTCGGTCTGCACGTCGGTGGCGGTCTCCCGCTCCACCAACGAGTCCGCCAGCCGTCGGGTGCCTTCCTGGTAGTACATGGTCGTCCACGCGCGTTTGCCGTCCGCACCTTGCTGGACCTGGGTGACCTCACCGAGTGCGGTGTACGTGGTCGCGGTGACCACCGGACTTCCGCCTGCCTTGACGGTCTTGGGCAGACCGAGCGGGGTGTAGGTGTAGACCACCGTTTCGCTTGGCATCGCCGGGCCCAGCGCGGGCAACTGCACTGACGCGACACTGCCGTCCGCGAGGTACGTCGTGCGCGTATTGTAGGTGCCTTTGAGATCGCCTTCACTGTCCGGAATGGTCACCGACACGTCCAGCGGACGGTTGGCCGCGTCGTAGGAGGTCGTGGCGTTGACGTAGGCGTTGCCGCCGACGTAACGCGTGGTCGAGCTCAGCTGCCCCTTCTTGACCGTGTCGTACGTCCAGCTGGCCAGCAGGTCACCGGTCTCCGAGTCCTTGCGCAGCTCGGTCTGCCTGCCGAGGTCGTCGTACTTGCGCCAGGTCAGCTGACCACGAGCGTCCTTTGTGGTCACTACCTCGTCGGCTTTGTTGTACGTGAGGGCGGTCGCGCCCTTGTCCGGGTCGACCGCGCTGAGCTTGCGACCGGCGGCGTCGTAGTCGTTGGTCCACACGTTGCCGACGGCGTCGGTGATCTTCGCCAGCTCACCGGCCTTGGTGTAGACCCGTTTCGTCGCGGTGACGCCACCGTCGGCGAACTGGCGCACCTCGGTCGTCAGGCCCCGGGCGTTGGTGTACGTCGCGGTCGGGATGCCACCGGCCGGCGGTGTGACCGTGACGTGGTCGCCGCTGTAGGCCGTCGTGGTCGCCCACTGCGGCTCGTTCAGCTTCTCGTAGGTCTCCTTGGTCTTGCGCTCGGCGCCGTCGTAGACGGTGACGGTCTGGTTGGGAATCTGGTTGTCCTGCGGCGCGAACAGGGTGGTCCCCGGCGCGATATCGTTGTAGTACTTGGCGTTCGTCGCACCGACGAGGCCACGGGTGTTGTACAGCTTGTCCGTGAGCACCCGGCCGCCCTGTGGGCTCGGCGCCTGGGTCTGCCGCTCGCGCATGAATCCGTCGTAGAGCTGGTACGAGGTGACGTAGTTGGAGTTCGGCATGAGCTTCTCGGTGGACGTCCACGACGCGCCGTCGTTGCGGACGCCGTACGCGAACCGGACTGTCGGCCCCTGGCCGGAAGCCTGGGAACGCCCGGGTGCCCACACCTTGGTCACCCGGCCGAGCGCGTCGTAGGCCGAGTCCGTCCGGCTGAGATTCGGGTCCTCAACGGACAGCGGCAAGCCGTAGGCGGGGTCGACCTTCGTGGTCGCCACGTGACCGACCGCGTTGGTGTCCTTGGTGGACGTGACCAGGCCGTTGGTCTGGGTGTAGGCCTTGGTGGACTTGCGGTCCATCGCGTCGAAGGTTTCCACCTCACGGCCGAAGTCGTCGTACGAAGCCCGTTTCGTGGTGATGTGCTGGGGCGTGCCGTCGTGTGCCGACAGCTCCTCCACCTTGGTCACGTTGCCTTTGTTCGCCATCCCGATGGACAGGCCGTCGTAGTACGTCCGCACATCGGAGATGGCGTCACGCGGGTACGTCGGTGTGCCACCGCAGGCCGCCCCGACCTTGATGACACGGCTCGGCAGGGACAGCACCCAGTCGCCGACGTTGGTCACGTACGTCGTCGTCGCGCACTGGTCGTCGTTCGGGTCCGCCATGTCACCGAGGTCGTTGACAGTCAGCGGCTGCCCGATGCCGTCGAACGTGGTGTGCGTCTCGACGCGCCGGAACCCGCCGCCTTCCAGCGCCGACCGGTCGAACGTGTCACCGGTCCTGACGATGTGCGCCTTCAGGTTCGCGTACGCCCCGGTCTGTCTGCTCCACGGCTTGCTGACCGTGCCCGCGACTTCAGCGCCGTTGACACCGTTGTACGAGATCTGCTCATGCAGGAAACCGTTCAGCTGTGGGTCGTCGTCGACTCCCCCGACCTTGAACTGCTTGGTGCCTTCGGGTTTCCGCTTGTCGCCGTTCATGCCGCGGAAGTACTGGTAGGCCAGCACGGTCTCGGTCCGGTCACCGGAGTTGGCCGGATCGCCCTTGCGGACCTTGACCTTCTCGTAGCCGCGCCAGTCGTTCCACGTCCGGTACTTCACGTCGACCAGCGGGTCGTCGCGGTACGCCCACGCGGCGCCGCCTTCGTAGTCGTAGCTGGTGAACTGGGTCGGCCCGCCGCCGACACGGTCGACCAGAGCGACCGAGGAGACGACTCGTTTGTGGAACCAGTCGTTGATCGGCTCGACCTTGTCCGGCGCCCACCGCACAGGGAAACACCGCTGCCCGTTCGTGTCCTCGGCGGGGAACGCACCGGCGGCGCAGTTGAGCTCCTTGTAGTTCACCACGACCTGGCCACCGGACTCGGTGTCGATGTGGTGGATCCGGTTCTTGTTGCCCGGCGGCATGCCGTCCTCGCGGGCATCGACCCGGTTGCCCTTGTGCTCGGGATCCTCTGTGAACGTCACCGCGGGCAGCGACACGTCGTCGCCGATCAGACCGGTGTGCCCGATTCCCTTGAGCCACAAGGCCGGGCTGGTGTTGTCGCCGGGTTTGGGGAAGCTCTGGTCCAACGTCCAGCGCTCCACCGGCTCGTACCCGGCCGCGCTCTTGATGGTCGTGGTCACGGCGGTCAGCCGTTTGGTGGTCCAGAACGTCGGTGCCCACAGCTGTCCACAGGTCGCGCCGGAGCAGTCGCGGTCCCACGGCACGTCCGGCCATTCGTTCGGGGTCTTGGACGCGCAGTTGGAGCTGGGCAGGCACCGGTCGGACAGGGTGAACTCGACCTTCGCGGGCGCGTCCCCGGCCACGCCGTGCACCGTGCCGTACTCGATCCGCAGCAGGTTGCCGCCACGGGTGTAGGTGTCCGTGGTCTTGCCGAGGTTGCGGCCGTACTTGTTGGTCTCCGGCGCGTACGTGTAGACCATCGTGTTGCCGTGCCGGTCCTTGACGTAGTCCAGGTTCCAGCGGTACGCCTGCTTGCAGAACGAGGCGTCGTAGGTGGACTGGTGGCACGGTTCCTTGTCGTTGTTGCCCGCGACTGGAACCGTCCACACCGAGTTGCTGTCCGCCCGGCCAGGGATCTTGTTCAGGCCGAAGGTGTACTGGGTGCCGTCGGTGGTCGTCAGCCGCCAGTACTCGCGGTTGTCGTCGCCGTTGTCGGTGCCGTCACTGCCCCAGAACTGCTCGATCCGGCTGCCGTCGTCGTTCTTCAACCGCCAGAACCGGGTTCCCTCTTGCTTGACCAGCTGGCCGCTGTGGCCTTCGAGGGTGAGCGTGGCGTTCTCGGTCGCCCAGCACATGTCGCCGGTCTTGGTCGTGCCCTGGTTGCCCGGGTCGTCCGCGCATCCCTTGTAGCTGCGCTCGATGAAGCCGGACGACGACAGCTCCCAGCCTTCGCCGAGCGCCGAGGTCTGGTTGTTGGTCGTGGCCACGCGGCCGTCTACCGAACCGGAGTCGTAGGACGCCTTCAGCGTGGGCGCGAGACCACCGGGCACCGGCGGCACCCGCATCGGGTAGTTCCAGCTGAACGAGCCGTTCTGCTGGCTCACCTTCCAGTCCGAGCTCGGCGCGACCGACGTCGCCTTGTAGTCACCGGTCGGGCCTTCGGGGTCGGCCGCCACCGCGTAGGTCGCGCCTTGAGCCGCTGCGGGGATCTCGGCGGACAGCACACCGGTCTTGTGGTTGTTGTGCACCTTGCCCGTCGCCGGGGCGCCGTTGAGCGGGACGAACCGCAGTCGGGACGCCCAGTCACCGCCGTACGCGTACCGGAAACCGTTGTAGTTCACCGAAAGCGACAACGGCGCCACTGTGTCGGCTTTGGCAGTGTCGGTCCTGGCGAGCCGGACCAGCAGACCGGCGACACCGGCTTTGGCGGACTCGTCCTGGCCGAGCACCTCCACACGCACCGTGCCCTCAGCGCCGCTCACCTGGACGGGCAACGAACCCGCCTGGGTCGCCCTACCCAGTGCGACCTCCGCCGATCCCGCTGACGGCCACGTCACCTGCGGCGCGGCTTTCAGCTCGTCGGCTGTGCTCGCCGTGAGCGGTTTGACCGGCACCGTGCCGCCCGGCACCGATGTCACCTGTTGCGCCTTCTTGGGTTGCACCGCTGGGGCCGCGAACGCCGACGGTGTGCTCACCACCAACGTCGCCGCCAACGCGACGGTGACGGCCGTCGCACCGGATCTCTTCCGGATCATCTGCGTTTGCCCTCCAGGTTCGGCATGACGTAGCCGAGGCTGCGGTCGCGAACGCCGCCCTCACAGCCAGGGTCCACCGACTCGAACACCTCGTTGCTGCCAATCGCCTTGCACCGCAACAGCTCCACCGTGGCCGCGTCGGTCGGCGCGTCCCATGCCACGCCGATCCACTCGACGACCTGCTTGCCCTCGCAGTCGCCCTGCGCGGACAGGAAGTAGTCCTTGCCCGAACGGCACGACATCAGCCCGTGCGTCCCGGACGGCGCGAGCTTGTCCGCCACGATGCCCAGCGAGGACTCCGGTCCGTAGCTGCCGGACACGGTGTGTGCCGTGGAACGCAGGTCCCCTGTGTCGGCGTCGCGGTACCGGGTCAGGTACTTCCGGTTCACCGAGTAGCCGAGCAGCGACTGCACCTGCTGGCCTTCGCAGTCCGCGTGCTGTGACACGAACAGCTCGTTGGATCCCTTGATCGCACAGCGGTACATCGAGAACACCGGCGTGTCGGCTGGGATCTCGGTGTAGACGCGGCCGAGTTCGCCGAGCACGGGCTTGCCCTCGCAGGCCGGATCGGTCGAGGTGAACTCGTCCGAACCGGACACGCAGGAGTACAGCATCCTGGTGTTCGGGGCGTCGGCGGGCGCGGGGAAGCCGAGCGGCGCCTCGAAGTGGTAGCCGCGCGGCATGACGCCGTTGCTGGTCGTGTGTTCCCAGTTGTGCGTGACCCAGCGGCTGAACTGTCCCTTGTAGAGCGTCGGCGCCGGTGGCCTGGGGTCGCGGGCGTCGTCGGCGATCTGGTCCTCGGTGCGCACGCCGGTGAAGACGCGGACCTGGTCGACCTCGCCGCCCCAGAACCGGCCCGGTGCGCCGTTCAGTTTGCCCCGGCCGATCACCAGGTTGCCGGGCAGTTCGGGGAGCACAGTCCCGGCCGGGATCGGGGTGGTGGCGACCGGGACGCTGTTGACGTACAGCCGGACCTCCCGCGCGGCCTGGTCGTGGACGCCGGTCAGCTGCACCCATTCGCCGACCTGGGCCAGTCCCGGCGAGTTCGCCGCGATGTACGCGGGCTGGTCGGCGTCCTGCGGCGACACCCCGAACGACCAGGCCTTGGTGTCCGGGCGGTAGCGCAAAGCCCACCCCGATCCCCTGGTGGCGTCCTGGCTGACGGCCGTCTGCCAGGAACCGTTGGCGTCCAGGAGCCGAACGTGCGCGGCGACGGTGAAGCTGCTGTCGGTACGCACCGCGTGCACGCCGGTCTCGACCTGACCGGTCTGGCCGTCCAGGTGCACCGCGCCGCCACCGGCCACGGAGATGTCAGACCAGGACGCGCCACCGGTCAGCCTGCCCTGCCGCTTGTTCCCGGACACGTCCGCGGCAGCGGTGCCGGACTTCTCGTCCAGCTGCCAGAATCCTTCGTCCACAGTGGGCACACCGGCCAGGTCGTGCAGCTCCTGCTCGGACAGCATCCGGTCGTAGATCCGCACGTCGTCGACGGCGCCGCGGAAGAAGTCGACCTTGTTGCGGGCGGCCAGCGCCCGGCCGATCTGGACCGGGCCGGTGGCGTTCCACGGCGTCGGGTTCTGCGCGGTCTGCTGCTGTTTGACGCCGTCGACGTACAACGACATCGTGGTGGTGGACTTGTCGAACACGCCTGCCAGGTGTGTCCACCGGCCGACCACAGCCGGTACGTCCGAGGCGATCGACGGGCGGGCGCCATCCTGGTCAGCCAGCGGCATCATGAACCGCCACTTGTTGTCCTTCGGGCTCAGCTGCAGGAAGAACGCGCTCATCACGCTTCCCTCCTGGCTCACCGCGGTACGCCAGTAGGTGGTGTCCAACGCGTCTGTGCGCACCCACGCGGCCACGGTGAACGTGTTGTCCGTGCGCACGGCCGGTCCGTTCGTGCTCAGCCAGCCGTTGCCGTCGAGTTGGAGCGCGTCGCCGTGCCGTCCGACCGTCCATCTCCCGACCTGGGTTCCCGCCTTGGCCGGGGTCAGCGTGGCGTCGTTGCCCTTGGCTGTGCCGTCGGGTGCGGTGGTCGCCATCGGGAAGTTGTCCATCCGCCACTGGCTCGCAGGTGGTGTGCCCGCTCCGGCACGGAAGTGGTAGCGGCGCAGGTCACTGGGGTTCCCGGCGCGGTCGATGGCGCGGGCGTAGAAGTCTGTCCACCTGTCGTCCGGTGGGGTGATCAGCACCTCCGCCGTGCCGTCCGCGTTGGCGTTGACCCGCCGTTTGGGATGGTCGTGCAGGTCGTACTCGTAGGCGACGACATCGCCGCCAGTGGAGCGCAGCTGGAACTTCCCGGTCTGCCCGACGCCACCGCCGACGCCGTTCTCCGGGTAGTCCGAAGAGGACACTGTGGGTTGGACCGGTCTGCTGGTGTCGATGGTCGCGTCACACCAGTTCGACCACGGACTCCAGTCGGTGCCGTCGAAGGTCTGCGCACGCCAGGACATCGTCTCGCCGTTCTTGAACGTGTCCGTGGCGAGTGTGATGCCGAAGTCGGTGTTCTGGGTCTGCGGCAGGGTGGTCGTCTCGCCGCGCTTGGCGCCGTTCTTGAGGTACCACTCGAACTTCACCTGGACGCTGCCGCCGTCCGGGTCGCTCGGGCGGGCCCGGAGCGCCGGGCCGGTCTTGGCGGTGTACGCCTGCGACGGGACGACAGTGCAGTCCTTGCCGTCCGTGGTCTTGTACAGCGGCGCGCCGGGAATGCTGTTGTACCGCACGACCAGCGACGGGTTCGGGTCGAACTTCTTCCACGCGTACGTGTCGCCTTCGTCGACGGCCTTGAGCATCAGCGTGGTGGTCGGCGTGCGGGTGTTCACCGAGTTGCCCACGGCGCCGATCACGTTGAAGCCGAGCCACTTCGCCGGGCAGTTCGGGCCCCAGCCGTTGGCGGTGTTCACCCTACCCAGCTGCTGGCCGATCCACGGCTGCGCGTTCCACGTCGTGCCGGGCGTGATCGCACCGGTCTCGTGCAGCCCGACCTCACGGGCCGAGCAGCTGGGCGCGTACGTCTCCAGCGCGTTGAACTCGGCCGACAGGATGTGCTTGCCGAACAGTCCGGACACGTCGAACTGGAAGTAGCTGCGGGCCTGCACGACCGGGTCTTCCCACTGGCTGTAGCCGACCTTGGCCACGCCGTCGCCATCACCCCACCAGTACGACTGGCCGCGGTAGCGGTCGGGGATGCCGTAGACCAGCGCCCACGCGGACTTGCCGACGCCCCAGTCCGGGTCGATCTCGACCGGGTACTGGGTGTCCGGGCCGGTCAGCAGAGCCTGGTCGGGCACCAGCGAGAGCTCGTCCGTGCCCACCCCCATCGGCACCGGAGTGATCTTGCGGGTGGCGTCCCACATCACGGCCTTGCCGGTCCGGAACACCTGGTTGCCCACGCCGTCCACGGCCGCCGCGGTGCCGTCCTGCTGCGGCTGGACCGTCACGCCCTTGGTGCGCATCCCGAACGAGAGCTTGCGCAGTTCCGGGTTGAGCGCCGCGGCGCGGTCCTTGACGACGAGGACTTTCGCGTAGCCGGTCCGCAGCGCGCGGAGCTTGAGGTCCACACCGGGCAGGACCTCGCGGTAGATCGCGGTGTCCCCGGCGAGTTCGGGCTGGGGCAGCCGGTGTGGCCAGGTCAGCTCGACCTGGTTGGTCCCTTCGGCCACACGGACGAGCGGACCGTCGCCGCCCGCCGAGAATGCCTGTTCGACCGCACCGACGGTCGTCTCGACGGTACCGTTACCGGTGAACCTCAACGCGGTGTCGATCGGGGCCCACGAGCCGTTCTTGCGGCCGCGCACGGGCGCCGGACGCGTCTCCATGGTGAAGGTGCCGTCCGGCTCGGCGAACACCTGCGTTGTCGGCGTGGTCAGCTCGGTGACCTCCGCCCGCTGCCTGGCGGGTGACGGTTGCTCAGCGTGCGCGGGTGACAACCCGCTGAACAGGACTAACAGGGCGCACGCGAGCGCCCCGGATCTCTTTCCGGCCATAACCGGAACCATCAGGTGTCGATATTGAGAGAATATTGAACCTCGCTGGTCCCGGTGTTTCGATAGCCGGGCGATGACTGGGAGCACGATGGAGTTCGGACTACTGGGCGAGGTGCTGGTTACGCTCCCAGGCTGCCCTGGCAAGGCTGTCGACATCGGGCACTCCCGGCAGAGCAGTGTGCTCGCCGCGCTGCTCTTCGACGCGAACCGGCCCGTTTCCGCAGATCAGCTGCTTGACCGGGTCTGGGGTGACCGTCCACCACAGACCGCGCGCGGCACGCTCTCGACGTACCTGACGCGGCTGCGCCAGGCGCTGGCCCCGGTCCCGATCGAACGGCGGGCCGGTGGCTACCAGATCACGATCGAGCCGGACGACCTCGACCTCACCCGGTTCGACGCCCTGATCGCCAAGGCCAACGCCACCGCGGACGACCAGCTGGCGGCCCGGACCTACGCGCAGGCGTTCGAGCTGTGGCGCGGCGAACCACTGCCCCGCCTGGACACGCCGTGGGCCAACGACATGCGAGCGTTGCTGCACCGCAGGCGGTACGCGGCCGAACTCGACCACACCGACGTGCGGCTGCGGCTGGGCGAGCACGCCGAACTGGTGGCCGAACTGCTCGCCAAGGCGGCCACGCACCCGCTGGACGAGCGGCTGGCCGGGCAGATCATCCTCGCGCTGTACCGGACCGGCAGGCAGGCCGACGCGGTCGCCCACTACCAGCACTTCCAGCGGCTACTGGCCGACGAGCTCGGCGCCGACCCCGGGCAGCCACTGCGCGACCTGCACCACCAGATCCTGACCGCCGACCAGGTGCTGCTCGCACCGGGACGGCCACAGGCCAGGCCGCCCCGGCAGCTGCCCGCGCCGCCCCGGCCGTTCACCGGACGCCAGGCCGAACTCGACAGCCTGACCGACCGGCTCGGCACCGACGCGGGCACCGTCGTCATCCACGCGATCGGCGGCTACGGCGGGATCGGCAAGACCTCACTGGCCCTGCACTGGGCGCACCTGCACGCCGAGGAGTTCCCCGACGGGCAGCTGTTCGTCAACCTCCGCGGGTTCGACCCGAGCGGCCGACCGGCGACGCCGTCGGCCGCGCTGCGCGGGTTCCTGACCGCCCTTGGCGTCACCGACATGCCCGCTGACCTGGACGGGCAGGCCGCGCTGTACCGCAGCATCGTGGCGGACCGCCGGATGCTGGTGCTGCTGGACAACGCCGTGGACACCGCGCAGGTCACCCAGTTGTTGCCGGGCAGCAATTCGGTCACCACGCTCGTCACCAGCCGACACCCGCTCACCGGGCTGGTGGTCATGCACGGCGCCCAGGCGGTGCCGCTGGACGTGCTCAGCGACAGCGAGGCGCGCGAGCTGCTGAGCCGCAGACTCGGGGCCGGACGGCTGGCCGCCGAGCCGGATGTCGTGACCGAGCTGGTGGAACACTGCGGCGGTCTGCCGTTGGCCGTGGCGATCATCGCCGCGCGGGCGGTCGTGTCCCCGGACATGTGTCTGGCCGACCTCGCGGCGCAACTGCGTTCGCACAGGACGCGTCTCGACGGTTTGGACGCCGGTGAGGCGAATGTCAACCTTCGCGCGGCGTTCGCGTTGTCGTACCAGGTGCTCTCCGCCGACGCCGCCCGGCTCGCCTGCCTGCTTGGCCTGGCACCGGGCCCGGACATCTCGCTGGCCGCCGCGTCCGCGCTGGCCGGGCAGGACGCCGCGGCGCTGCTGGACGAGCTGGAGTCGGTGCACCTGGTCTCGCGGTTCACGCCCGGCCGGTTCCGGATGCACGACCTGGTCAGGCTGGACGCGGTCGAGCGCGCCGCCGAACTGGATTCAGCGCCCGCGTTGCGTCGCCTGATCGACTTCTACCTGCGTACCGGGCAGGCGGCGGACCGTCTGCTCGACCCGCGACGGCCGCCGTTCACCATCAGTGGGCCCCCGCTGGCGCAGCCGTCCCCGCTGCACGACGAGGCGGAGGCGCTGGCATGGCTGACCGTCGAACACGCGTGCCTGATCGCCACGCAGCAGCTCGCCGCCGATCGCGGGTGGCACGCGCAGGTGTGGGAGGTGTCGTTCGTGACCGACACGCTGCACGCCCGTCAGGGCATGTTCGCCGACCACCTCGCCACCTTGCGCACAGCCGTCACGGCCGCCAGTGATCCGGCGGTGCGGACCAGGTTGCACGTCAACCTCGGCCAGGTCGCCGCCCGCGCCCAACTGCCCGCCGAGTCCGTCGAGCACCTCGAACGCGCGATCGTGCTGGCCGAGCAGAACGGCGACATCGTGATGCTGGCGCACGCGCACAACACCCTCGCGCAAACATGGGGCCAGCAAGGCGACAACGAGCGCGCGCTGGAACATGCCACGCAGGCACTGGAGCACTACCGCGCGACCGGCAATCCGCTCAGCGAAGCACAGGCGCTCAACCAACTCGGCTGGGTGGAAGCCTTGCTGGGCCAGCACGAGAAGGCGCACGAGCACTGCCTCAGCGCGCTGGCGATCCAGCGCGCGGAAAACGCGCTGAGCGGCGAACCCCAGGACAGCCTCGGCTTCATCGCCGAACAGACCGGCAAGCTCGCCGAGGCCATCGACTGGTACCACGACGCGATCGCGATCTTCCGAGACCGCGGCGACGACTACAACACCGCGACGACCCTGATCCAGCTGGGCCGGGCATGCCTGGCGCACGGCAGCACAGCCGAAGCTGTGACGGCATGGCGTCGTGCGCTGGACCTATGCCGAATCCAGCGCCGTACCAGCGAAGCCGACCGTCTACAGCAACGGCTCGAAGATCTGACCAAAGCCTCGTGAGTGTTTGGGCGAGTTCTAACCGGCCTAAACACTCACGAGGTTCTTTAGGGGTCGAGCTCCCGCGCTACGGCGCGGACTACTTCGGCGATTCGCTTGGTGGACTTGCGATCCGGGTAGCGGCCGCGCCGCAGGTCCGGCTGAATCTTGGCTTCCAGCATCTTGATCATGTCTTCGACGAGGCCGTGCAACTCCTCGGCCGGGCGGCGATGCGCCTCGACGACCGACGGCATCGGGTCGATCAGCCGGACCGAAAGCGCCTGCGGGCCACGGCGACCATCCGCCACCCCGAACTCAATGCGTTGTCCCGCCTTGAGTCCCGTCACGCCAGGAGGCAGCGCGGATGCGCGGACGTACACGTCCTCCCCGCCTTCCTGCGTGACGAACCCGAAGCCCTTCTCCGAGTCGTACCACTTGACCCGTCCGGTCGGCACAGCTCTCACCGTTCCCTCGTCGACTCCATCAGCCCCACGGCTCCAGACTTGCGTGCCGCACGACTAACGCGCCCCGGGCACGCCCAGGACGCGTCGTACCAGCCTAGGCCAAATCGAGGTTCCGGCGTAACGCATAGTCTGCTCGCTGTGCCGAAGTTCAGTCTGATGCCAGTCGCCATGACGATGTTCGCCGTGGGCCTGCTCGCGATCATCGCGGTGTTCGTGTTGTACGCCACTGGCCGCACCGAGGCGTCCGTGTGGCTTTATGTCGCGGCCATGCTGGCGCCGGTCGGGCTCGGGCTGGGGATCCTCAGCGTGGTACGGCGTCGCTGAACCAGGCGGGGAAGTCGTCGAGACTGGACAGCACGACGTCCGCGCCCGCCTCGGTCAGCATCGCCTCGTCGCACGGTCCGGTGGTGACACCGACCGCGAGTGCCCCGGCCGCGACCGCGCCCTTCATGTCGCCGATGTGGTCCCCGACGTACACGCCCGCGCCGTGCAGCTTCAGCGCCTCGGCCTTGCCCGCCGACCACAGGTCGCCGACCAGGTGGTCGATGTCCCAGCCGAGGGCCTCGATGTGCAGTTCGGCGTTGCGCTGGTACTTGCCGGTGACGATCACCGACCGCCCGCCGATCGCCCTGACCGCGTCGAGCGCGGCGACCGCGCCGGGCATCGGCACCGTCGTCGGGATCACGATCTGCGGGTACGTCGCCCTGAACCGGGTCACGCACCAGTCGATCCTGGCCTCCGGGATGCCGATGGTCTGGAACATGTCGCGCAGCGGCGGACCCATGTTGGCCGCGATGTACTCGCCGTCCAGCACCAGGCCCGTCTCGGCGGACAGGGCGGCCATGGCCCTGATGATGCCGGGGCGGGGGTCGATCAGCGTCAGGTCGAGGTCGAAGCCGACGGTCACGGTCATCCCATCACCCTAGGCATCTCCTCCACGGGTTTACAGCTGCGCTGATCGAGTACAGACAGTTGACAGACTCGCTATCCGTGTCAACACTCGGGGCATGACCGAGATCACACCGTTCTCGGATCGAGTGCGGACGTCTTTGCGCGAGACGCTGCTGGACGCGGCGGCGGAACTGCTGGCCGAGCACGGTTTCGCGGGCCTGCGGATGGTCGATGTGGCCACCGGCGCCGGAGTCAGCAGGCAGACCGTCTACAACGAGTTCGGCGGCAAGTCCGCGTTGGTCGACGCGGTCGCGTTGCGGACGGTCTCGGAATTCCTCGACGGCAGCGAGGAGCTCTGGCGCTCCACCACGACTGTGGCGGACGGCCTGCACGCGATGGTCGAGTACACCGTCCGACACGGCCGGGAGAACCGGCTGGTCGCCTCGGTTCTCGGCGGCGCGCAGGCCGAGGACCTGTTGCCGCTGCTGACCACCAGGGCCGAGCCGATCCTGCGGCCCGCGGTCGAGCACGCCGTCCGCAACCTGACCGAACGGGTCCCGACACTGCCACGGCACCCCGTCACGCTGATCGCGGAGACCATCGTGCGGCTGTCGATCAGCCACATGATGCTGCCCGGCGGCACGCCCGCCGAGGCCGCCGACGCGGTCTGCGCGGTGGTGCTGCCCGCGATCGACGCCTATTCCTGACGATCAGTGTTTCCAGGCAGTGTCCCCAGGCAAAGGAGCCGGACATGACAGGAACAACAGCCGAACTGCGCAGCGGGTTCGCGTCGCTGCGCAAAGGTGGACTGAACTGGGACTCGTTCCCGCTCAGGCTCTTCGTCAAGGGCAACGCCAGGTTCTGGAACCCAGCGGACATCGACTTCTCCCGCGACCGCGCGGACTGGGAGTCGCTCACCGACGAGGAACGCCGGTCGGCGACGTACCTCTGCGCCCAGTTCATCGCGGGCGAGGAGGCGGTGACCGAGGACATCCAGCCGTTCATGCGGGCGATGGCCGCCGAGGGCCGGATCTCCGACGAGATGTACCTCACGCAGTTCTGCTTCGAGGAGGCCAAGCACACCGAGGTGTTCCGGCGCTGGATGGACGCGGTCGGGCTGACCGACGACCTGCACCCGTTCGTCGCGGAGAATCCCTACTACCGCAAGCTTTTCTACGAGGAGCTGCCCGGCTCGCTGGCGATCCTCGAGCACGATCCCAGCCCACGCAACCAGATCCGCGCGTCGGTGACGTACAACCATGTGATCGAGGGCACACTGGCGCTCACCGGCTACTACGCGTGGCAGAAGATCTGCACCGGCCGCGGCATCCTGCCCGGTATGCAGGAACTGGTCCGGCGGATCGGCGACGACGAGCGCAGGCACATGGCGTGGGGCACGTTCACCTGCCGCAGGCACGTCGCCGCGGACGAGTCGCTGTTCGACGCGGTCACCGAGCGAATGGGCGAACTGCTGCCGATCGCACTGAACATGATCGAGTGGGTCGGCAACCAGTTCGAAGAGCCGCGCCCGTTCGAGACCGATCCACAGGAGTACGTCCTTTACGCTGGTGACCGCGCCCAGCGGCGGCTCGGTGCCATCTCGTCGGCCCGGGGCACGCCGGTCGCCCAGATCGACCTGGACTACTCGCCCGAGGCGCTGGAAGAGCAGTTCGGCGAGGAGGACGCGAAGGTCTTCGCCGAAGTTGTTGCAAACGGTTTGCAGTAAGCTGGGCCCACCCCGTGCTCGCTGGCCGGTTCGTCGTGGGAGGTCCGTTTGTCGCTCGCCAGTGCTATCAAACCGAGGATCACCCGTTTCCGAGCAGGAGCCGCGCTCTTAGGGCCCGCGTTCGTCGCGGCGATCGCCTACGTGGACCCGGGCAACGTGGCCACGAACACAGCCGCCGGTGCCACATTCGGCTACCTGCTGGTGTGGGTGGTCGTCGTGGCGAACGTGATGGCCGGGCTCGTGCAGTACCTGTCCGCGAAACTCGGGCTGGTCACCGGGCTGTCGCTGCCTGAGGCGGTCCGCGACCGGCTGTCCACCCCGACCCGGCTGGCCTACTGGGCACAGGCCGAGATCGTGGCGATGGCCACGGACCTGGCCGAAGTGCTCGGCGGCGCGATCGCGTTGAACCTGCTGTTCGACCTGCCACTGCTGCTCGGTGGCCTGATCACCGGCGTGGTGTCCACCGCGCTGCTGCTGGTGCAGGACCGCGCCGGGCAACGGCCGTTCGAGCGCGTGATCACCGGTCTGCTGCTGATCATCGCGATCGGTTTCGCCGCCGGGCTGTTCGTCGACCCACCGTCCGGTCCCGGTGTACTCGGCGGGTTGTTGCCCCAGTTCGCCGGGTCGGAGAGCGTCCTGCTGGCCGCCGGGATGCTGGGCGCGACCGTGATGCCACACGCGGTGTACCTGCACTCGGCGCTGGCCCGCGACCGGCACGGCAAGCAGACCGGTCCGACACTGGGCCGTCTGCTGGGCGCCACCCGCTACGACGTCGGCCTCGCCATGGTCTTCGCCGGTGCGGTGAACCTCGCGATGCTGCTGCTGGCCGCCAGCGCACTGTCCGGAATCGACGGTGTGGACACGTTGTCCGGCGTGCACAACGCGATCGGGCAACACCTCGGCCAGGGCATCGCGTTGTTGTTCGCCATCGGCCTGCTGGCCTCCGGCCTGGCGTCGACCTCGGTCGGCTGCTACGCCGGGGCGGTGGTGATGGGCGGGCTGCTGCGCAAGCGAATCCCGTTGCTGACGCGCCGGTTGCTCACCCTGCTGCCCGCTGTCGTGTTGCTGGCGTTCAACGTGGATCCGTCGTGGGCGCTGGTGATCTCCCAGGTGGTGCTGTCGTTCGGCATCCCGTTCGCGCTGATCCCGTTGGTACGGCTGACGTCCGCACGCGGCCTGATGGGCATGAACGTCAACCACCGGGTCACCACCGTGCTGGCGTGGGTGATCGCCGCGCTGGTGATCGCACTGAACCTGGCGCTGATCTATCTCACCGTCACGGGTAGCTGACGCCGAGTTTGTCCAGCGCTTCGGTCAGAGTCCGCATCACGGCGAGAGTCTCGTCGAGCGGCATGTCCGGGCTCTCGGCCTGGCCTGCCCTGACGCGCTTGCCGACCTCGGCGATCTGGTACTGGTAGCCGTGACCTTCCAGTTCCAGCGCGTGCTTCTCGTCGGCCTGGCCGGGCCGGACGATGGTGAACTCGGTCGGCCGGTAGAACACGGGCGGGATCTCGATCCGCCCGGCCGTGCCGACGATCGTCGCCGCGATCGGGTAGTAGCCCACCAACGAGGACGACAGCTGCGCGAAGACACCGTTGGGGTAGCGCAACAGAAGCGCGGCTTCCGCGTCCACGCCGTCGATCAGAGTTCCTTGCACGGCAATGCTTCTCGGCTCGCCGAGGAGCATGTGCGCGAAGGAGACCGGGTAGATGCCCAGGTCCAGCAGTGATCCACCGCCCGCGGCCGGATCCCACAACCGGTGCGCGGGATCGTGCGCGAAGGGAGCGCCGAAGTCCGCGTGGACACTGCGGACCGTGCCGATCGCGCCGTCGGCGACCAGTTCGCGGATGAGCTTCACCAACGGGTTGAACCGGGTCCACATCGCCTCCATCAGGAAGACGTTCTGCTTGCGGGCCAGGGCGACGAGCTTCTCGGCGTCCTTCAGGCCGACCGTGATCGGCTTCTCGCACAGCACGGCCTTGCCCGCCAGCAAGGCGTTGCGCGCCACGATGTAGTGGCTGCTGTGCGGGGTGGCGACGTAGACGACCTCCACGTCCGGGTCGGCGAGCAGGTCGTGGTAGTCGCCGTAGAACCTGGGTATGCCGTGTTTCTTCGCGAACTCCTCGGCTTTCGGCGTGCTGCGCGAGGAAACCGCGAGCACCTCGGCGTCCGGCACCAGCGCCATGTCCGATGTCACGACGTCCGCGATCCGGCCGGTGGCCACCACTCCCCATTTGGTCACTCGCCCAGCCTATGCCACCACCGGGAAAGCAGTGTCGAGCCGGTCCGCCCTCACAGGCCGAGGATGTCCTTGGCCGCCTCGCGCATCTCGACCTTGCGGATCTTGCCGGTGACCGTCATCGGGAACTCGTCGACCACGTGCACGTACCGGGGAACCTTGTAGTGCGCGAGTTTCCCGGCGCAGAACTCCTTCAACGCCTCCGCTGTCAACGCCTTCGCGCCTTCGCGCATCCGGACCCAGGCCATCAGCTCCTCGCCGTAGCGCTCGTCCGGCACGCCGATCACCTGCGCGTCAAGGATGTCCGGGTGCGTGTAGAGGAATTCCTCGATCTCACGCGGGTAGACGTTCTCGCCGCCGCGGATCACCATGTCCTTGATCCGGCCGGTGATGCCGAGGTAGCCCTCGTCGTCCATCACCGCGAGGTCACCGGTGTGCATCCAGCGCGCCGCGTCGATGGCCTCCGCGGTCTTCTCCGGTTCCTCCCAGTAGCCGAGCATCACCGAGTAGCCGCGCGTGCAGAACTCGCCGGGCGTTCCCCGTGGCACGGTCAGCCCTGTCTCCGGATCGACCACCTTGACCTCGAGGTGCGGGTGCACTCTGCCCACTGTGGACACACGACGGTCCAGCGTGTCCGCTGCCGTGGTCTGCGTCGACACCGGTGACGTCTCGGTCATGCCGTAGCAGATGGTGACCTCGTTCATCCCCATCCGCTCGATGACCTGCTTCATCACTTCGACCGGGCACGGCGATCCGGCCATGATCCCGGTGCGCAGGCTCGACAGGTCGTGGGACTCGAAGTCCGCGTCGGCCAGCATCGCGATGAACATCGTCGGCACGCCGTACAGGGACGTGCACTTCTCCTCGGCCGCGGCGGCGAGCGTCTCGGCGGGCTGGAACGACGGCGCTGGGATGACCATGCACGCGCCGTGCGACGTGCACGCCAGATTTCCCATCACCATCCCGAAGCAGTGGTAGAACGGGACCGGGATGCAGACCCTGTCCTGCTCGGTGTACCCGCAGGTCTCGCCAACGAAGAAGCCGTTGTTGAGGATGTTGTGGTGCGAGAGCGTCGCGCCCTTGGGGAAGCCGGTCGTGCCGGACGTGTACTGGATGTTGATCGGATCATCCGGTGACAGCGCGATCTCGGCCAGCGGCGCCGGATCGGCCGCGCGACCGGCGCGCACCAGTTCAGTCCACTCAGGACTGTCGAGGAGCACGACGTCGGCCAGTTCGGGGCAGCCCGGCCGGGCCTCGGCGATCATGGCGGCGTAGTCGGACGTCTTGAAGGCCGACGCGGAGACCAGCGTGCGGATCCCGGACTGGTTGAGCACATAGGAAAGCTCGTGCACCCGGTACGACGGGTTGATGTTGACGAGAATCGCGCCGATCTTCGCCGTGGCGTACTGGACAAAGGTCCACTCGGCACAGTTGGGCGACCAGATGCCGACCCGGTCGCCCTTGCGCACACCGCTGGCCAGCAGGCCGAGCGCGACCGCGTCGACCTCGTCCGACAGTTCGCGGTAGGTCCACCGGCGGCCGGACGCCCGGTCGACGAGCGCGTCCCGGTCCGGGTACGCGGCGACCGTGCGGTCGAAGTTGTCCCCAATGGTCTGCCCGAGCAGCGGCACTGTCGACGTACCCGAGGCGTAGCTAGGAACTGACACGGCGAGCCTCCCCAACGATGTGGTCCATCTCACCTTAGAGCCAGTTCCTACCGCCGTGGCAAGATCGTCACGCTGACGGTGGGGTCGAGCTCCGCGGTGAAGCCGGAGGGCTTGACCAACGCGGGCGGCGGCGTGCTGGGCTGCGGCACCACGATGCCGCTGCGCTTGTCCGCGCTGGACAGGAACGCGATACCGATGCCGATGATCAGGGTGAGCACAGCGGCAATGCTGACGACGGTCCAGTTGACCGGCCAGCGACTCGGCTTGTGCCTGCGACCCAACTCAACTCCTCGCCGTTACTCCAGTCGCCATTACTATCGTCCGCCGGATGGCCGGTCAAGCCCACCGGTGCGGCGGAAAGGGCTTGCGGCTCGCGACACTGCGATCATGTCCCCATGACCTGGAACTATCTGATGGACATGGACGGTGTGCTTGTCCACGAAGAACACCTCGTGCCCGGTGTGGACGAGTTCCTCGCTGAACTGCGTGCCAACGACGTCCGGTTCCACGTACTGACCAACAACTCTATTTTTACGCCACGCGACCTGCGCGCGCGGCTGCTTCGCACAGGTCTTGACGTACCCGAGACATCGATCTGGACCTCCGCACTGGCGACCGCGAAGTTCCTGGACTCCCAACGACCAGGCGGTTCGGCGTTCGTGATCGGTGAAGCGGGCCTGACAACGGCGTTGCACGAGATCGGCTACGTGCTGACCGATCGTGACCCGGATTACGTCGTGCTCGGCGAAACAAGAACCTACAGCTTCGAAGCGATCACGCGGGCGATCCGGCTGGTGGAAACCGGCGCGAAGTTCATCGCGACGAACCCGGACGCCACCGGCCCGAGCCGGGAGGGCTCGCTGCCCGCCACCGGGTCCGTCGCCGCGCTGATCGAGCGGGCCACCGGCTTCAAGCCGTACTTCGTCGGCAAGCCGAACCCGCTGATGATGCGCTCGGCGCTGCGGTCGCTCGGCGCCCACTCGGAGAACACACTGATGATCGGCGACCGGATGGACACCGACGTCAGGGCCGGTCTTGAGGCCGGACTGGCCACCATCCTGGTGATGACCGGGATCTCGGGTGAGACCACCGCCGAGCAGTTCCCGTACCGGCCGACCAGGGTGATCAACTCGATCGCCGACCTGATTGGGCACACCTTGAATCCGTTCGGTTAGCGAGTGCTCGTATCGTCTGGAGGTGTGCGGGATGAGCGACGGACCTACGTGATCGGGGACGTGCACGGACACCGCGCCGAGCTGGCGGGCGCGCTTCGTGCCCGAGGCCTGGTCGACGAGGACGCGAACTGGTCGGGCGGCGAGGACCACCTGTGGTTCCTCGGCGACTTCGTGGACCGCGGACCGGACGGCGTCGGCGTGATCGACCTGGTCATGAGCCTGTGCGAGCAGGCGAAACAAGCGGGCGGGCACGTCGACAGCCTGCTGGGCAACCACGAGATCCTGCTGCTGGGGATGCACAGGTTCGGCGACACGGACGTCCCGTCCGACTTCGGCCCGCGCAGCTTCGCCCGCAGCTGGGAGATCAACGGCGGCCAGGAGAGCGACCAGGAGGCGCTGACCGCGGAGCACCTGGAGTGGCTCACGTCACGGCCAGTGCTGGCGCTGGTGGCGGACCACCTGCTGATGCACTCGGACACGATCGAATACCTGCAGTGGGGCGAGACGGTCGAGCAGATCAACGAGGCCGTGCTGGAGCTGCTGCGGTCCGACGACCTGGCCGAGTGGTGGGAGTGCTGGCGCCGGATGACCACGCGGTACTCGTTCCGCGGGCCGCAGGGGCCTGAGGTGGCCGAGCAGCTGATGGACATTCTCGGCGGCAAGCAGATCGTGCACGGCCACAGCGTCATCGCCGACCAGCTCGGCATCCTGCCCGCGCAGGTGGAGGCGCCTTACGAGTACGCGGGCGGCAAGGTGCTCGGCATCGACGGCGGTCTGTTCGTCGGCGGTCCGTGCCTGATTGTTCCGTTGCCTTACACGCCGGAGGACTGACCAGCACCGCGTGAGTGCAGCCGCCGTGTGAGTGCCGCAGCCCGCGCTGCTGCCACCGTGTGCTGCGATCGCTGTAGGCCTGCCTCAGGGACGTGATTGTGATGCCCGGTGTGTCGGGCTTGTTCCCGACGCTCGGGTTGGCTTGTGGCTCGAAGAGCATGTCCTCGCCGGACGGCAGGCCTCCGAGAGGGAAACCAACCCGTGGTCTGCCCGCCCGGTTGGCTCTGCTCACGTGATTTCCCGGGTCCAGTGGTAGAGAGGCGTGGTCGGTTCCCTCCCGTATGACCTGCCGGAGGAAACCACGGCGTGCCGGGAGGTCGGTATCGCCTGCGCTGTGGGTTGGTTTGCGTAGGCCGACCTCCCGACACGCCGTGGTATGGCTTCGCCCAGGCCATACGGGAGGAAACCAACCACGAAGCACCCGCTTGCGCTTTGCGCGCTAGGCCTCTTGCCCACCCATGCGCTTGCGCGCTTGCGCGCTTGCGCGCTTGTCCTTCGCGCTGCTCTGCGCGCAAAGCCCGACTTCGATGGAGGGCGTTTACACGCCGGAGGACTGGGAGCGTAGCCGCGCCAGCACCTGCTCGTCCGGCCATCGCAGTGTCCGGCGGCGTGGCGGTGTGGTCAGCGCTTCCTCCCACTCGTCGGTGAGCACGTCCGCTGCGGCCTTCCAGGGGACCCGGAACGGTTCGCTGTCGGCTGGGAAGAGGATGTCGTCCGCGTACGGCAGCAGGGCGTCGTGTCCCTGGGGCCATGTCGTCACGCTGCGGGCCGTCCCGTCCGCTCCGGTGCCCATCTCGTACTCGGTGACCTCGAGGTCTTCGCCCGCCTGCCGGAACAGCTTCTCCATCCGGGTGCGCTGCTCGCGGTACTCGTAGGTCTCCAGTGTTCGTTCCGCCAGGCGGACCGCCGCGTAGGCCGGGTGGCCCCGCTGCGGCTTCCAGGCGACGATGTCGCCGTCCTCGTCCGCTTTGTATGGTGCCGGGGAGAGCCAGCGCGGGTGGTCGGCGAAGATCTTCAGTCCCTCGTCGAGCATCCACAGCACTGCGGCGTCGTCGCGCTCGTCGGCGATCAGCATCATGTCCCGCGACGGCACCACCGCCACCGGCTGGATGCCCACTTCGTCGCCGAGACCGGCCAGCCAGCCCGGCACCACCAGCCGGGAGGACTCGTAGGTGTCCTCACTGGCCACTGCCAGCACTCCGTTGTCCAAACGGGCCAGATGAGTGCCCTCGACCATCAGGTTCTGCGCGCCGCGCTGGTAGGCCTCGTCGAAGGTGACGCCCCACTCCTCGAGGCTGTCCGAATTCACCAGGCTCATCCGGTGCTCGTGGTCGATCACGAGCATCTCGACCAGGTGCCGCATCGACGGACGGCTGGCCACCGTGATCCCGCCGACCTGCCCGGCCTGCGCGTACGACGCCGTGCGCAGCACCGGCCGCAGGCGCGGCGCCGCCGCCTCCCAGCTTTCCGGCTCGTCCGGCTGCGAGAACATCGCGGCGACGAACTGGCGTACCGCTTCCTTCCGCTCAGCCGATGAGAGGTGGCTGACCTCGGCGAACAGGTTGCCGAGGAAGATCGAGTGCGCGCCGGGCTCGCCCGCTCTGCGCACGTCGATGCCGAAGCCGTCCGTTCTGGTGATCTTCGCGATCCCCGGCAACCGGTTGATGGTCGCCACGAAGTCGTCGGTGAACTGTTCTTCGGGTGTGCGCCCCCGGCCGAACCCCCGCTTGATGCGCCCCAGGAAACCCATACAGAGAAGGTATCCGACGTGGACTAAGGGGTTTCCACCATCACGGTGGTCGCCTTCACCACAGCGACCGCGAGCGAGCCCGGTTCAAGACCAAGTTCCCGCACGGCCTCGGCGGACATCAGGGACACCACCCGATGCGGCCCGCACTGCATTTCCACCTGCGCCATCACCTTGTCGATCACGATCGCGGTGACCAGTCCGACGAACCGGTTGCGGGCAGAACGGCCGATTCCGGACGGATCGGGCACTTCGTTGGCGTGTGCCCTGGCGAACTCGGCCAGTTCCGCCCCGTCGACGACCTTGCGGCCGGACGCGTCGAGGCCCGAGCCGAGCTCGCCCGCGTCCACCCAGCGCCGAATGGTGTCGTCGCTCACGCCGAGCAGCTTGGCGGCCTCGGCGAACCTGAAGCGCGGCATCAGCCCTTGTCCAACCCGGCGAACGCCTGATGGCGGAACTGGTCGACCGACACGCGCTGGAACCGTTCGATGATCACGCGTTCCTCCGGGGAGAACTGGGACAGCACGCCCTGCATGCTCTCCATGGCGCCCCTGAACAGGTGGTGGTACTTGGACTCGTCCGTCTTCGTGACCTCGACGAGCACCTTCCGGCGGTCGTGTGGGTCACGCACGCGCCGCACGAACCCGTGCTTCTCCAGCCGGTCGATCACGCCGGTCACCGCGCCCGTCGACAGGCCGGACATCTTGGCGATCTGCCCGGCGGTCAGCGGTTCGTCCACGCGCATGGCGATGTCGAGGCACTTGTAGTCGGTGGCCGACACGCCCATCTGCTCGGCGATCCGGGAGTGGAACAGCACGGTCAGCCCGCTCATCTCGCGGGCCATGGTGGCGAACCGGGCCAGCTCGTCCGTGGGCACCGGGTATGGGCCGGGCTCGGTCGAGGTTGACATGGCACACCACTCCTCTTAGTCTCCGGTTATCTTACTAACTAAGAGACTTAGTTACTGGCAAGCTTCCATTCCTAAAGGCATCATAACCGGAGGAATCACCCATGAGCAGCACGCTCGCCGCGCCGCTGTCCGAGACCAACGCCACCGGGCACCCGCGCCGCTGGGCCGCACTGGCCGTGCTGATGATCGCCGGATTCATGGACCTGCTCGACACCACGATCGTCAACGTGGCGCTGCCCGCGATCAGCAACGACCTGCGCGCCGGGCCGTCGGCCGTGCAGTGGGTCGCCGCCGGGTACACGCTGGCGTTCGCGGTCGGGCTGATCACCGGCGGCAGACTCGGCGACCTGTACGGCCGAAAACGGATGTTCCTGCTCGGGATGGTCGGCTTCACCGTGTTCTCGCTGCTCTGTGGCCTTGCGTGGACGCCGGAGGTGCTCGTCGCCGCGCGCGTGCTGCAAGGCCTGGCCGCGGCGACGATGATCCCGCAGGTGCTGAGCACGATGTACGCCACATTCCCGCCGTCGGAGCGGGCCTCGGCAGGCGGGCTGTTCGGCGGGATCGCCGGACTCGCGGCCGTCGTCGGGCCGCTCGCGTCCGGCCTGCTCGTCGAGCACGACCTGTGGGGCCTCGGCTGGCGCGCGATCTTCCTGGTGAACGTCCCGGTCGGGCTGGTCACGCTGGTGGTCGCGGCCACGGTGATCCCGGAGACCCGCTCGGCCGACGCGATCAAACCGGACCTGCGCGGCATGCTGCTGGTCTCGGCCGCGTTGGCGCTGATTCTGGTGCCGCTGGTGCAGGGCCGCGAACTGGGCTGGCCACTGTGGAGCTTCGTGTCCATGGCCGCGTCGGTGCCGGTGTTCGCACTGTTCATATACAGCTCCCGCGCGCGTGGCGGTTCGGCGCTCGTGCCGATGCGGCTGTTCCGCTCTCGCGGGTTCAGTGCGGGCTCGGCCGTCGCGCTGTTGTTCTTCGCCGCGATGGCCGGGTTCTTCCTTCCTTATTCTTTGACGCTGCAACTCGGGCTCGGCTTCTCACCGATGGAGTCCGGGCTGACGTCACTGCCCTTCTCGATCGGTGTGGTCGTGTCGGTCGTTCCGGGCAACGCGCTCGTCATGCGGTTCGGCCGGTACGTCACGACCGTCGGCGCGCTCATGATGGGCGGCGCGCTCGCCATGCTGGTGATCACGATGGAGCAGGGCGTCGGGTTCTGGGAACTGGCGCTGTGGCTGCTGATCGGCGGGATCGGGATGGGCGCGGTCGTCGGGCCGATCTTCGCCATGGCCGGTGCGGAGATCGGCGGCAACGACGCGGGCGCGGCCTCCGGCACGCTCAACGCGGCCGACCAACTCGGCGGCTCGATCGGCATCGCGGTGCTCGGTGTGCTGTTCTTCGACGCGCTCGGCTCAACGCCGGACGTCACTACTTATATAGCGAGCTTCCGCGACACGACCTGGTACGCCGTCGGCACGCTGGTCGCCGTGGCGCTGCTGAGCCTGATGCTGCCGCGCAGGCTGACCGCCGACCAGCTCAACCAGGCGGCGCACTGAACAAACCGGACAGCACGATGCCGAGCGACAACTCGACCTGAGCGCGCGCGGCAGCCGCGTCGTCGGCGTGCGCGATCACCATCACGGCCTCGACCAGCACACTGAAGACGAACCGGACAAGCACCTCGGAAGGCTCGTGCGCGAGCACGCCTTCCGAGGCCGCTTGCGTCATCAGCTGGTTGATCAGCTTGAGCCCGTGCTCGGACTCGATCTCACGCCAGGTGTCCCAGCCGAGCACGGTCGGCGCGTCCAGTAGCGCGATCCGCAGCACCTCAGGGCGTTCGCACACGTCGAGGAACGTCCGCAGGCTGATCGCCATCCGGGTCGGCGTGTCGTCCGCCATCCCGATCGCGGCTTCGATCTCGTCCGACAGCTCGGTCTCCACCTGCTCGAACACCGCACGGAACAGGCCCTGCTTGTCCTTGAAGTGGTGGTGCAGCGCGCCTCTGGTCAGCCCGGCGGCCGCCACGATCTCGTCGGCGGCGACGTTCGCGTAGCCGCGCTCGGCGAACATCGGGCGCGCCACCTTCATCAACGCGGCCCTCGTCGCGTTCGATCGGTCCTGCTGCGTACGAGGCATAGGGCCTAGTTTGCCTTGACGAACTCCACAATCAGGTCAGCCAGTTCCGCCGGCTTGTCCTCCGGGACGAACGTCAGGGTGTCGGCCATCTCGACCACGGTCGCGTTCGGCAGGATCGCGGCCAGCCGGTGGGCCAGCTCGATCGGGAACACCTTGTCCTGTTTCGCCCACGCGAGCAGCACCGGCTTGGTGAAGTCGGCGAGCTTGCGTGCCGCGTCGATGGTGTGGCGTTTGTGGACGGTCTTGATGAAGCGCGTCATGTCGGCGCGCACGGCCGGGTTGGTGCGGCTCGGCAGCAGGTACGAATCGGCGATCTCGTTAGGAACAGGACGTTTCACCAGTGCGCCGAAGCCGAGCGGCGAGCGCTGGATCCGGCGCGAGCGGATCGCGTTGACCAGCAGCCAGCCGAAGCCCGGCACGTGGGCGAGCTTCGGCAGCGGCGCGAACATCGGCGGGAAGAAGTGGCCGAAGCAGTCCGACGGGGTCAGCACGACCCGGCCGACGCGGTCCGGATTCCGTGTCAGCAGAAGCTGAACGAGCGCACCGCCGGTGTCGTTGGCGACGAGCGTGACGTCGGTCAAGTCCAAACTGTCCAGAAACTCGGCGATCAGATCGGCGAATCCCGGTGGGGTCAGGTCGGCTCCCGGCACCGGCCTCGAGTGCCCTCCCAACGGCCAATCCGGTGCTATGCAACGGTTTCCGGCGTCCGCGACGAGTGGCGCGACCGTGCGCCACAGGTTCGAGTTGACCAGCAGGCCGTGCACGAACACAACCGGTGACCCCTCGCCATACTCTCGGTAGTCAATGGTCGCCCGGCTCAGCCGGGCCGACTTCATGGTCGCCATGCCATCGATAAAAACATACATGCCGTATGTATGTCTATCCGAGACTAGAATCACGCAAGTGAGTGACAAGGTCACAGTCCATGTCCGGTATTTCGCAGGCGCCCGCGCCGCATCCGGCATCCAGGAGGAGCACATCGCCCTCCCAGCAGGCGCGACCGTGGCCGACGCGGCCAGGACCATCGCGGAACGGCACGGCGAGAAACTCAGCGGCGTGCTGACGGCGTGCAGCTACCTGCTCGACGGGATCGCGGTCCGCTCGCACACGACGCGACTGTCCGACGGAACCCAGCTGGATGTCCTCCCGCCGTTTGCCGGCGGCTAAACGGGCGTTCACGAACGGCCCAATCGGGCCGCGACACGCGAGACCCAGGTCTCACTTAGCGTGAAAAATCTCGGCAAGGAAACGAACCGATAACGGCAGTCCCACCAGGGGATATAAGACTCATCGCAGGGGGTTGCATGACGTTACTGTGACCTAGGTCACGCCCAGATAAATTTCCGATCTCGGTTCTGGTTACGTACGGTCGCTCTCGGGTTGGACCCGACCAGCCCGCAAGACCTGAGAGCCCGCAGCGCCGAACCCCGTCCGGTGGGCTCGCAGGACCCAGCCCCGAGTGAGAGACAACTTCCGGACGGGGGCAGGAGAGCGAACCCCGAGTGACCTCTCCCGCACAGCAGGACCAGCAGGCGCTGGAGGTGAGAGCGAAATGACTAACTCCGGCAAGCACCGCAGGCCGACCCTCGCCACCCGCACCATCGCTCGCGTCGCCATCGCTGGCCTCGCGGTCGGCGCGCCACTGGCGATCGCAGCGGCACCGGCGCAGGCTGAAGGCGTCAACTGGGACGCTGTCGCCCAGTGCGAGAGCGGTGGCAAGTGGAACACCGCCACCGGCAACGGCTACACAGGCGGCCTGCAGTTCCACCCGAAGACCTGGGCCGCCAACGGCGGCAAGGGCAACGCGGCCAACGCTTCCCGCGAGGAGCAGATCCGCGTCGCCGAGAACGTGCTGAAGTCGCAGGGCATCAAGGCATGGCCGGTCTGTGGTCCCAAGGGCCTCGGTGGCGGTGCTGCTCCGGCCAAGAAGGCCACCCCGAAGAAGGCCACTGCCCCGGCTCCGGCGGTCAAGAAGGCGGCCCCGAAGCCTGCCAGCGCCCCGAAGCCCGCAGCCCCGGCGCAGGCACAGGCGAACACCGGCGACTACACCGTGGTCATCGGCGACACCCTGTCCGGCATCGCCCACAAGCTGAACGTTCAGGGCGGCTGGAAGACTCTGGCCGACAAGAACGCGGGCAGCGTCAGCAACCCGAACCTGATCTTCCCGGGTCAGAAGCTGACCACCAAGTGACATCGGTCGCCAAGTGAACTCTGTTCACTAACGACGAAGCCCAGGATCCAGTGACACGACTGGATCCTGGGCTTCACTCATGTCCCGCGCGCAACGAAGGCCACCTTCGTTGCAACCCAAGCCCAACGCACCGAAGGCCACCTTGGTTGCAGCTCACGCACCGAAGGCCACCTTGGTTGCAGCTCACGCACCGAAGGCCACCTTCGTTGCAACCCAAGCCCAACGCACCGAAGGCCACCTTGGTTGCAGCTCACGCAACGAAGGCCACCTTCGTTGCAACCCAAGCCCAACGCACCGAAGGCCACCTTGGTTGCAGCTCACGCACCGAAGGCCACCTTGGTTGCGGCTCACGCACCGAAGGCCACCTTGGTAGCAGCTCGCGCACCGAAGGCCACCTTGGTTGCTATGGACAGTTGACCCATTCGTCGGTGCCGTCGGCGAAGGTCTGGTGCTTCCAGATCGGCAGCTGGCGTTTCACCTCGTCGACCAGGTCCGAGCAGGCCGCGAAGGCTTCCGCGCGGTGTTCCGCCGAGACCGCGCACGCCAGCGCCACATCGCCGATCTGCAGGTCGCCGATCCGGTGGCTGACCGCTATTCCCCGCAGTCCTGGCCGGGATGAGGCGACCTCGGTCGCCACACGCTCGATGACGTCCGCCGCGCTGGGATGGCCGCTGTAGGACAGCTCACGGACAGCCTTGTTGTGGTCGTGGTCACGCACCACACCGCCGAAGGTCACCACGGCTCCCGCCGCGCGGTCGGCGACAAGCTCGGCGTGCTCGTCGAGCGACAGCGGCGACTCACTCACGACCGCCCGGACGACCTTCGCGGGCACGATCTGGCCGACCTGCCGAGCGTGGTCGCCGCCGCCGAGCTGATCCACGGCGTGGTCGAGCACCGGGTCCAGGACACCGAGACCGTCCCGCACGCCACCGGTTGACCCGGGCAGGTTGATGACGAGGGTGCCCCCGGCGACACCGGCCAGGCCGCGCGACAGCGCGGCTGTGGGGACCTCGGGCAGCCCGGCGGCTCGCACCGCGTCGGCCAGGCCGGGGATCTCGTAGTCCAGCACCGACGAGGTGGCCTCGGGGGTGCGGTCCGTCGGGGTGATGCCGGTGCCGCCGGTCGTGATGACGACGTTGACCCCGGCCGCGACAGCCTCGCGGAGCGCGGCCGCCACCGGGCCGCCGTCGGGGACGACGACCGGCGCGGGCACGTCATAACCCCGGACCCGCAGCCAGTCGACGATGATCGGGCCTGTCCGATCCTCGTAGACGCCCGCCGCCGCCCGGTTCGATGCTGTGATCACCCGCGCCGTGTTGCTCATCGGCACATCAGTCCTTACTGGTCGCCTTACTGGTCGCCGCCTTCCGGACGGCTTCGGCCACCGCCGGGGCGACCGCCGCGTCGAAGACGCTCGGCACGATGAACGACGCGTTGATCCGGTCCCCGTCGGCCACGTCGGCGATCGCGTCGGCCGCCGCGAGCAGCAGCGAGTCCGTGATCGTGTGGGCCTGTGCGTCCAGCAGGCCGCGGAACACACCGGGGAAGGCGAGGACGTTGTTGATCTGGTTCGGGTAGTCGCTGCGCCCGGTCGCGACGATCGCCGCGTGCTGCTGCGCTTCCAGCGGGTCGATCTCCGGGTCCGGGTTGGCCAGCGCGAAGACCACCGCGTCCGACGCCATCGTCTTGACCTGCTCGGCACCGAACAGGTTCGGCGCCGAGACGCCGATGAACACGTCCGCGCCGACCAGCGCGTCGTGCAACGTGCCCGACATGCCGTCCTTGTTGGTGTTCGCCGCGATCTGCTCGAGGTTCGAGTCCAGGTCGCCGCGGTCGGCGTGCACGATGCCGTTGATGTCGACCGCGATGATGTCGCCGGGCTTGCGGTGCAGCAGCAGGCGGATGATCGCCGAACCGGCCGCGCCGACGCCACAGACCACGATCTTGCACTGGTCGAGCGACTTGTTGACGACCTTCAGCGCGTTGCGCAGCGCGGCGACCACCACGATCGCGGTGCCGTGCTGGTCGTCGTGGAAGACCGGGATGTCCAGTTTCTCGCGCAGCCGGGCCTCGATCTCGAAGCACCGCGGCGCCGCGATGTCCTCGAGGTTGATGCCCGCGTACGCCGGGGCGATCAGCTCGACGGTCCGGATGATCTCGTCGGTGTCCTGCGTGTCCAGCACGATCGGCCACGCGTCCACGTCCGCGAACTTCTTGAATAGGACCGCCTTGCCCTCCATCACGGGGAGGGCCGCGGCCGGGCCGATGTTGCCGAGGCCCAGCACAGCCGAGCCGTCGGTGACGACCGCGACCGTGTTGCGCTTGATGGTCAGGCGCCGCGCGTCCTCCGGGTTGGCCGCGATGGCCTGGCAGACCCGCGCGACACCGGGGGTGTAGGCGCGGGAGAGGTCGTCACGGTTGCGCAGCGCGACTTTGGAGCGCACCTCGAGCTTGCCGCCGAGGTGGATCAGGAAGGTACGGTCCGAGACCTTTCGCACCGCGACACCCGGCAGCTCCCCCAGAGCGGCGGTGATCTCGTTGGCGTGTTCGGCGGACGTCGCGTTGCACGTGATGTCCACGACCACCTGGTCGGCGTGCGACTCGACGACGTCGAACGCCGTGATGACGCCACCGACCCGGCCGACTGCCGAGGTCAGGTCGCCAGCGGCGCTCGCCGACGGCGGGGCCTCGACCCGGATGGTGATCGAATAACCAGGACCGGGTACTGGCATTGTTCTGTTCTCCCCGCGAATGACCGATTTATTTGTTGATCTCCGTGACCGGGTGCTCGTAGCCCAGGTCCTCGGCCGGCAGGGGGAAGGTCACGTCGCCGAACGGCGACAGCGCGCCCTGCCTGTCGGCAGCGAGTTCACTGACCGGATGCGCGGCGTTCGCCGGCTTCTCGGGCCAGGTTGGGTCGATCCGGTCCGGGTTGCCCTTGGCCACCGACTCCTCCTCGAAGTACGACCCGCATGTCGATGCGGAAATCCGCCCGTACGGTACCCGACCTCGCACCTGCCGGAGCACGCGCGTATACCGTGGTCAGGGTGTCAGTCTCCACGTTAACCGAGTGGCTGCGCGAGCGGGACGACGCCGCGTTGGCCCGGCTGCTCGGTGAGCGGCCGGACCTGGCGACGCCGATACCTGCGGACACGTCCGTTCTCGCGACCCGGGCGGGCAGCAGGGCATCCGTCGCGCGCGCGGCCGAAGCGCTGGACACGTTCACGCTGACGGTCCTCGACGCGCTTCTGCTGTGCGACGCCGACACCCGCCCGGTCACGCTCGCCGACGTGGTCGCGATGCTCGGCGCGAAGGTGCCGCGCAAACGCGTCCGCGAAGCCGTCGACACCCTGGTCGCTCTGGCCCTCGCGTGGGGCAAGGACGACGAGTTGAGCGTGGTCCCGTCGGCCAGGGAGGCAGCCGGGATGTTCCCCGGTGGCCTCGGCAGGCGGTCGGCCGAACTGGACGCCCGCGACCTGACGGCGGCGTTGGCGGAGCTGTCCGAACCGGAACGGCGGCTGCTGGCCACGCTGGCCGACGGCCAGCCGACCGGTCGCAGCCGGGACGCGAACTCGGTCGTCCCGCTGGAACAGGCACAGACCCCGGTGCAGCGGCTGCTGGCCCGCGGCCTGCTGCTGCGGCTGGACGCCGACACGGTCGAGTTGCCGAGGCAGGTCGGGCTGGCGCTGCGCGGCGCGAACCCGATGGGCCAGGTCAAGGCGAGCCCGCCACCGGTGCAGACGACCGCACACAGACTTTCCACAGTGGACGCCACCGCGGCCGGTGAGGCGATGGAGCTGATCCGGCACACCGAGGCGCTGATCTCGTTGTGGTCGGCGGAACCACCGGCGGTACTGCGGTCCGGCGGTCTCGGCGTGCGGGACATCCGCAGGCTCGCCCGTGAGCTGCAGGCCGACGAGGTGCGCTGCACGCTGATCGTGGAGGTGGCGCTCGGCGCCGGTCTGGTGGTCGCGACGGACACGTCGTCGCCGCAGTGGGCGCCGACGACGCAGGTGGACGTCTGGCTGGCCGCCACCCCGCCGCACCGATGGGCCACGCTGGCCTCGGTCTGGCTCGAGCTGCCCCGACTGCCCGGCCTCGCGGGCAGCAAGGACTTGCGGGACAAGGTGATCGCTCCCCTGTCCGAGGAGTTGCGGCGCCCGCTCGCGCCGTCCGCCCGGCGGCGGGTGCTGGACGTGCTCGGCGAGTTCGAGCCGGGCACCGGCGTGGATTCCACAGAGGAACTCGCCGGTCTGCTGGCCTGGCGGGCCCCGCGCAGAGGCGGGCGGCTGCGCGACGAACTGGTGATCTGGACAGTCCGCGAGGCGCAGGCGCTCGGCCTGGTCGCGTTCGGGACGCTGACGTCGGCCGCGCGGGCGTTGCTGGAGGAAGGCCCCGCGATCGCGGCCAAGCGGATGGCCGAGGCGATGCCCACGCCGGTGGACCACGTGCTGGTGCAGGCGGACCTGACCGTGGTCGCACCCGGTCCGCTCGAGCAAGCGCTTGGACACGAGATCAACCTGGTGGCGGACGTCGAATCCGCCGGTGGCGCAACGGTCTACCGCGTCAGCGAGACGTCGATCAGGCGTGCGTTGGACGCCGGGCGGACGTCGACGGACCTGCACGAGCTGTTCCGGACGCGGTCACGCACGCCGGTCCCGCAGGGATTGACGTACATGATCGACGACGTGGCACGGCGGCACGGGCAGCTGCGCGGTGGCGCCGCGATGTCCTTCCTGCGCTGCGACGACGGGGCATTGCTGGCGGAGGTGGCGGCGAGCCCGGTGGGCACCCGGCTGGAGCTGCGCAAGATCGCACCGGGCGTGCTGGTCAGCCCGGTGCCGCTGGCGGATGTGTTGGAGGAGTTGCGTGCGGCGGGTTTCGCGCCGTCGGCGGAAGACTCCGACGGCCGGTTGATGGACCTGAGGCCGAGCGGACTGCGTGTGCCGCTGAGGCAACGGCCCAGGAGCAACGCACTGCCCAAACCGGCCAGTCCGGACCAGCTCGCCGATCTCGTCAGCTCGATGCGCGCGGGTGACAAAGCTGCGGGGACCCGTCGCGGCAGGACGGTCGCACTGGCCGGTGGACGCGGCGCGGACACGTCAGAAACCCTTGCGCTGCTTCAGGAAGCCGTAACCAACGGACGCAACGTGTACATCGGGTACGTCGACGCGCACGGAACCGCGAGCCAGCGCGTGATCGAACCGATCAGAGTCGGCGCCGGTGTCCTGGAAGGACTGGACTCGACCCGCTCGGAGACACACCGATTCGCCCTGCACCGAATAACATCAGTGTCCCTAGTGGAGGACTAGAACGCCGTGTCCACCTTTCCAGCACGGCGTGTCCACCTTTCCAGCACCATGAAATTCCCCGTGTGGTGCCGGAAGTGAGTTTCGGTGTGCCGGAAAGTGCATCTCGGTGTGCCGGAAAGGTGGACACGGTGTGCCGGTGTGGTGGACACGGCGGGGTGGGTGGGGCTAGGACAGGGCGTCGAGGACGGCTTGGCGGCCCATCATCACGGCTTTGCGCAACAGCGTGGTGTCGCGTTCCAGCGCGGACACCGAAGGGGCGTCCGTGGGTGGGCGGATCGACATGACCGTGGGAAGTTCGGTCAGTAGTTGCTCGTCGGCCAGGTCTCGCGGGTACTGCTGGACCCACACGCTTCGCAGGCCGGGCAACGCACGTGGCACGACCATGCTGTGCATCCGGCGGGGTTTGGTCGGCCGCTCGGTGGCCCGTCGGGTGCGGAGCATCAGCACGTGCGTCGCGCCGTTGGCCAACGCGGTCCGGAACGGCAACGGGTCGGCCACGCCGCCGTCGACGAAACGGCGTCCTGCCAGGAAAACCGGCTTGCCCGCGAGGACCGGCATGCAGGCCGTGGCCCGCAAGGCTGTTTTCAGGTCGTCGACCTGGCGGATGTAGGGCCGCAGATCCACCGGTTCGCCGGTCTCCGCGTCAGTGGCCATCGGGTGGTAGGACACCGGATTCGCCAGGATCGCCGGAAAGTCCATCGGCGTCAGCTCCTGGTATACGGTATCGACGAGATACCGTGTGTCGACAACGGGTTTCCCGCGCAGAAAACGCCACGGGTTGATCACCTCCCGCATGATGTCCGGATCCCACCAGCCACGCATTCCGGACAAAGCACGGCCCGATAACAGCCACGCGCCGTTGAGCGCACCGGCAGACGAGCCGTACACCGCATCGAAACACCTGGTCAGGCCAAGCTCCTCGATCGCCATGACCATCCCGCTCGAGTACGTGCCCCTGCTGCTGCCCCCTTCGATCGCCAGTGCGATCCGATGGCCGTCGGCCCGGTAACCGGGACGGCTGCCATCGGCATGACGACGTGAGACAAGACGCATAACTGGATGCACAGATCAAGTTTGACATGAGCAGAATGTGGGTACACGCGCACTCGCCCTCGGCGGCCCAGTGACCGCCACACTGCACCACACCGCACCACCCCGCACCGGTACACCAGATCCCGATAGTGGCCAGCGCGCAAGCGCATGGGTGGGCTTCGGGTGTGTTCCCTTCCGTATGGCCTGGGCGAAGCCATACCACGGCGTGTCGGGAGGTCGGCCCACGCAAACCAACCCACAGCGCAGGCGATACCGACCTCCCGGCACGCCGTGGTTTCCTCCGGCAGGACATACGGAAGGGAACACGCCCGCCACCACCCGACCAACAAAAACACTAGAACGACGAGCCAGCGGCTCTAGATCCTGTGTTCCCCTTTTGGCGGCCTGCCTCCCGGCGAGGGACATGCTTGTCAAGCCACCAAGCCGCTCGGCTGTGGGGTAGTGCCGGTGGAGTCCCGGGGGTTGCGTATTGCTGGGGCGGCCTGAGGTAGATCGTGTCTCGGGTACAAGACGAAAAGACAGGCCACCAGAAGGGGGCACAAAGGTGGTCGGTCGAGTCGTGGTGTCGTGGTCGCGTGACTTGGTGGGTATTGAGGGCGCGGGCTGTCCCTTCCGTATGGCCCGCCAGAGGAAACCACAACGCGTCAAGAGGTCGGTAAGGCCTGCGCTGGGCACGCCAGTCGCATAGGCCGACCTCCTGACCCGTCGTGGTTTGGCTTCGCCCAGGCCATACGGAAGGAACAACCCACGAAGCCCACTCTCGCGCAGTGTGCGCAACCCACCAGACCACCGCACCCACACGTCTGCCGCACCCCCGTGTCTGCCGCACCCGCGTGTCTGCGGTGCTCACGTGTCTGCGGTGCTCACGAGTACCCGGTTTTTCTGAATCCTGGGCTTTGGCGCCGGGCGGGAGCAGGTTTCACGAAGAGGTAAAACCGCGCGCTTTCCTGCTCTGATGTGGATAGTTTCGGTCACTGTGGCCAAGAAACTGTTCGTACTGACGTTTGCGCTGGTCATCGGCAGTGTTTTCCTGCTCAGTCTGGGCAGGCAGGATGTCGGTGAGGCGGCTGGTGGCGGGACCGTCATCCGCAACGCGTCCATGGTGATCACCATGGATCCTCAGGTGGGCACGGTGGAGAACGCCGACGTGCTCATGGATGGTGACCGGATCGTGGCAGTCGGCCGGGGGCTGCAGTCGGGCGGCGCCAAGGTTGTCGATGGTCGCGGCAAGATTGTCCTGCCTGGCTTCGTCGACCTGCACACGCACCTGTGGCAGTCGCTGATCCGTGGCTGTGCCACGGACAAGGAGCTCAACGGCTGGCTCGGCGGATGTGTGCTGCCACTGTACGGCTCGCCGGTGAACGGGGCGGATGCCTATGCGGGTGCGAGGTTGTCGACGTTGGACTCGTTGTCCACCGGTGTCACCACGGTGACGGACTGGTCGCACGCGTTCAACGCGGACTTCGCGCGCGGCAACCTGCAGGCGCTGGTGGATTCCAAGCAGCGGTTCGTGTTCTCGTACGCGGGCGGCAAGGATCCTGCCATCAATCCGGAGATCCGGCGCGTGAAGAAGGAAGTGATCGACTCGAATCCGTTGGCGCACCTGATGATCGGCACACACCCGACGACCGGGAACTACGAGAACACGCTCGCGTCGGAGAAGCTGGCCGAGGAGCTCGGTGTGTCGCTGAACGTGCACCTGCACGAGTCCAAGGCGGACCCGGCGACCGGCCAGATGGACGCGCTGCGCCGGGCGGGCGCGTTGCGGCCGGGGTTGTTGACCAACCACACGATCCAGATGACCGACGCCGAGCTGGACGAGCTGGCAGCGCATGACGTCCGGGTGGCGCACAACCCGCTGTCGAACATGCGGCTGGCCTCGGGTATCGCGCGGGTGCCGGACATGAAGACCCGGAACATGAAGGTCGGTCTCGGCCTGGACGGCGGCACGAACGACACGTCGGACATGTTCAACAACATGCGGGCCGCGGTTGGCCTGCAGCGCGCGCAGTCGACAGATCCGGCGCAGTACCCCACGCCGACGGACGTGTTGCGGATGGCGACTCTCGGCGGCGCCGAGGTGCTCGGGCTGGAGAAGGAGATCGGTTCGCTGACCCCGGGCAAGAAGGCGGACCTGGTGGTGATCGACACGCAGGCGTTGAACTTCGCGCCGAAGGTGGACTGGCCTGCTCAGGTTGTATTCAACACTCAGCCTGCGAATGTGCAGTGGGTGTTCGTGAACGGCGTGCCGTTGAAGAAGGACGGCAAGGTCGTCGGTGACGCCGGTCGCGCGATCGCGGACGCGCAGGCGGCGGCCGACCGGGTGAAGAAGTACCTGGGCAGGGAGTCCTCGTGAGTGGTTTGTCCCGCGCTTCCGCATAGACAGTCACCGAACAAGCCGCTCACGACACGCTACCCAGCGCGGCTGGTCAGGGTTGTCGTGAGCGGCTTGTTCGCCTTGGTGGGACAAACCACTCACGAGGAGGCACGCTGGAACCCTCAGTCCAGCTTGATGCTGGTCACCATGGCCGCGAACGAGATTGGAACGATTCCACGACATCACCGGCGCCGTCCTCGCCGACCTCCGGACACACCGAAATGGCCGCCGCCCTGAGTAGGGCGACAGCCACTTGTGAGCAGATCAGACCGCGCGGGCCGACATCCGCTGGTGCATCGCGTGCTCGACCAACGTGATCAGGCTTTCCTTGGTGGATTCCCGATCACGCGCGTCACACGTCACCACCGGCACGGACGGCTCGATCGTCAACGCGTCGCGCACGTCCTCCACTCGGTGGTGCAGCACGCGCTCGAAGCAGTTGATCGCCACGATGTACGGCAGTTGCCGGTCTTCGAAGAAGTCGATCGCCGCGAACGCGTCGGCCAGCCTCCGGGTGTCGACGAGCACGATCGCGCCGATCGCACCGCGCACCAGGTCGTCCCACATGAACCAGAAGCGGTGCTGGCCGGGCGTTCCGAACAGGTACAGGATCAGATCCGAATCCAGCGAGACACGACCGAAGTCCATCGCCACCGTGGTGGTGGTCTTGTTCGGCGTCGCCGACAGGTCGTCGACGTCCTGGCTCGCTTCGGTCATCACCGCCTCGGTGGTCAGCGGCACGATCTCGGAGACCGCTCCGACGAACGTGGTCTTACCGACGCCGAAACCACCGGCGACGACGATCTTCGCGGACGTTGTCGCCTGACGCGCCACGGCCCGCGGGTTGTGAGGACTAGAGCCTGCGGAGCCCACTGAGCACCCTTTCCATGAACTCGATCGACGGCCGGTCACCGACAACCATGCCGCTCTGGTGGATCAGCACGAGCCCCATGCCCGCCATGTCACCGATCAACACCCGAGCCACGCCGAGTGGCAGACGCAGGTGCGCGGCCACCTCGGCGACCGACCGCGTGTCCAGGCACAGTCCGCAGATCGACCTGTGCTCGGGCAACACCGCCGCCTCGGGCAGCCGTCCTCGGTCACTGGTGGACACCAGCGCCTCGATGGCCAGATCGTAGTCGGACCGTGTGCGGCCGCCCGTCTTGGTGTACGGGCGAACCATCGAACCGGTCTCCGCGATGGGTTCGGGCCTGACTGGCTCCTCCCACTCCGCAGTGGCTGACACCGCGGGGAGCTGGTCGGAGTTCCAGTCGTTCTGCCTTGGCACCCCCGGGTCGCCGTACAGGCTGGCGCCTGGCCCACCGAACAACCTCGCTCGGTAACCGTCCAGATCGATCCTGTTCGGTGGATCCCCAAGTCCGTGCTCGGGCAGGTCCTCCCAACCTCGCTCCGGCATTTCCTCTTGCCTCCGCTCCGGCCGGCTCGGCAGCCGATGGTCCTGCTCGTCCAACGCCTCATCGGGCTCGTGATAAACAGCCACGTCGGGCGCGGCGTCGTCCTCGTCGTCGGGGCCTCCCGCGTCGGGCTCGTCGAATCGGAACCCGGCGGATGCCCAGTCCTGATACGAAAAGTCCGCGCCGAACCGACCGCCTGAGGCTCGGTGACCTCTAGCCATCTGCTCTCACCCCGCCAACCCGGCTTATCTTCGCTGCACGCCTTGCAGCTGCGCCCGTAGTTCGGGCGTCATCTGCTGGCCGACTCGCTCGACCAGAAGCGTCATCTCGTAGGCAATCAAGCCTATGTCGCAGTTGGGCGCGGCGAGCACGGCGAGACACGACCCGTCCGAGATCGACATCAGGAAGAGATATCCCCTGTCCATCTCGACGACGGTCTGGTTGACAGTGCCTGCCTCGAAACACCGTGCGGCACCCGCGGTCAGGCTGACCAGCCCGGACGCCACCGCGGACAGTTGCTCGGCGCGGTCACGGGGCAAGCCCTGAGACCCGGCCAACAGCAGGCCGTCCGCCGAAACCACCACCGCGTGCGCGACTCCGGGCACCTGCCGAACGAAATCGGTGATCAGCCAGCCGAAACTGCCTGGCTGGTTAGTCGTCGCGGTCGTCACTCCTGCTCCTCGTCTCGACGGCTCTCGACTGAATCCTGGTCTCCAGCGTAAGTCTCGACAAGTGCGTGTCGACCACGGCGGATCCCTTGCTGAAAACTCGACATCCTGCCTCTCACGGCGTCAGCCGAGCGCGGCGGCAACGCGGGAGAGCGCTGAGCCTGCTGCTGGTTGGACGACGGCCTGCTCGGCGCGGATCCGGGGATCAACTGTGCCTTGGGCACACGCTTGGGCAGACCGGCCGAGGTGACCACCTCGGGCTTGGCCTTGGTGAGCGACTGGGCGGCCTGCCAGCCCTCGTCGCCGGGCGACTGCCACGCCGACTGCGACGTGGCCGACTCGGGCTCGGGCTCCGGTTGCGGCTCCGGCTCGGGCAGCGGTTCCGGTTCCGGCTCGATGTGCCGCTCGGCGTGCGGAGTGTCCCCGTTCAGGGTCTCCACGTGGGCAGGCGGCGGAGGCGGTGGCGGTACCTCGCTGCGCGGCGCAGGCGGTTCGACTGCCGGTTCCGGCGTGGGCACCGGCCTGCCGCGCTCGGAGGGCGCCGCGGCCGGGCGCTTCTCGCCGTCGCCGTCCTCGA
The DNA here is from genome assembly GCF_000826545.1 of Kibdelosporangium sp. MJ126-NF4. The sequence continues at coordinate 940,465 of NZ_CDME01000011.1, forward strand.
ACCACTGGGACAGCACCGCCTCGTAGATCGGCAGACGCTCGGTCGGCGCGTCCAGGTCCTGGTTCGCCGCGGGCGGCGCCGGTGGCGTCGGCCTTGGGTTCGCGGCTTCCCGCGCGGCCTTCTCGGCGGCGAACGCGTCACCGAACAGCGACGACGTCGCGGGCTGCTCCGTCGGCTCCGGCAACGGCTGGATGTGCGTCGGCGCGTCGTCGTGCGACGGCTGCATCGGTGGCTGGTCGAGTTGGTCCGGCGACCACCGCAGGGTGGACTCGCCGGTGCCGGGCACGCTGCCGTTGGTGGCGTGCTGCTCGGTGACCGGCGGGTACTGCGCCGACGGGTAGGACGGCATCGAACCGAAGTCCGTGGATTCCTCCGGGCCGCCGACCCTCGGCAGGCTGCCGGTGAACGCGCTGGCGATGCTGCCGCCCGGCCGGGACGGCGGCGGGGGCGTGCGCTGGCCGCCCATCGATCCGCCCATGCTCCCGGTGCCGCCCATGGTGGACTCCATGGACGGGGCGATCGTCGGGATGCCACCGGTCGGCGTCAGGTTCGTCGCCTGCACGCTGCGCGAGGACTGGATCAGCGACGCGGGCACGATGATCCGCGCGATCAGGCCGCCGTCGATGTCCTCGTTGTCCCGCAGGCGGACCTGGATGTTGTGCCGCTGTGCCAGCCTGGCGACCACGTAGAGGCCCATTCGCCTGGTCACCGACACGTCCATGTCCGGCGGGTCGGCCAGGCGCCGGTTGGACGCCTCGATCTCGTCCGGCGACATGCCGACACCCTGGTCGGTGATCTGGATGGCCAGTTCCTTCTTGCGGGTGGCCGCCATCCGGACGGTGACCTTCTTCTCCGGCTCGGAGAACGAGGTCGCGTTGTCGAGCAGCTCGGCGATCAGGTGCACGAGGTCGTTGACCGCGCGGCCCTGGACCGCCACCTCGGGCGCGGAGAGCACCTCGATGCGGGCGTACTGCTCGACCTCGGACACCGCGGCTCCGACCACGTCGGCCGACGGCACCGGCCTGGTCAGCTGGCGCGACAGGCCGGTACCGGAGAGCACCAGCAGGCTTTCGGAGTTGCGCCGCATCCGGGTGGCCAGGTGGTCGAGCTCGAACAGGCTGGCCAGCTGGTCGGGGTCCTGCTCGTCCTGCTCGAGCCGGTCGATCAGGTTCAGCTGGCGTTCGACCAGCGCCTGCGAGCGGCGGGAGAGGTTGACGAAGATCGAGTTCACGTTGTCGCGCAACAGCGCCTGCTCGGCGGCCATTCGGACGGCCTGTTCGTGGACCGCGTCGAAGGACCGGGCGACTTCACCGGTTTCCTCACGGGTGAACACCGGCATCGGCTCGATCGCCTGTTTGGACGCCGCGACGGGGTCCGGGTCGGCGAGGATGCGCTGCACCGTCTCCGGCAGCCTGGTGTAGGCCACGTCCAGCGCGTTGGTGCGCAGGACACGCAGCGGCTTCAGGATCGAGCGGGTCACCATCGCCATCAGGATCAGCGCGGCGACCAGCAGCGCGAGCACGATGGCCGCGTTGGTCCACGCCGCGTTGGTCCGCGTGGTGGCCAGCTTGTCGGCGCTCGCCCGCAGGCTGGTCAGCAGGCTGTCCTCGACCAGGCGCAACTTGTCGACGGTGGCCGTGCCGTCCTCGATCAGCTTGGACTTGTCGATCTGGAGCAGCTGCCCGTCGCCCTCGGCCTGGTTGAACGCTGTCGACTTGATCCGTTCCCGGTTGTCGACCTCGGGACCGGACACGGTGTCGGAGAAGTACTGCAGTTCCTGCGGGGTCGCGTTGGCGCGGAACCCGGCCGCTGCGGCGAGGAAGCTCGCCTCGGCCGCGCGCGTCTCCTCCAGCAGGCCGGACGGGAAACTCCCGGCCTGTGCGGCGATCTGCAGCGCCGCGTTCTCCTGCGAGGCGAATTCCTTGGTCTCCGACAGCGACTGGACCGTGGCGGCCTGACGCAGCAGGTCCCGGTCGGTGACCGCGGTGTTGACCTCACGGCCGAGCTGGACCAGCGCCTCGATGATCGAGGTGTACGCGGCCTTGACCGCGAGGTGCGGGTACTGCGTCTCCTTCGCGGCCTGGCGCAGCGCGTCCAGACCTGCCAGCCGCTGCAGACCGCGCCGGTAGCGCTCGACAGCGGCGGCGTCGTCGCTGTTCACCCGGTCCGCGGCCGCGCTGAGCTTGCGCTGCGCTTCGCTGACCCGGTTGACCTGGCCGTCCAGTACAGCCCGGTCGCCGGTGCGGTCGCTGCCGCCGCGGGCGGTGGCTCGCGCCACGTTGTCGACCGCGAGCGTGCGTTCCTTCTGCAGCTCGTGCACGAGTTCGGTGACGTTGCGGGCCAGGTCCACCTGGTTGACCGTCTGGCGGAAGTCGTCCGCGCGCTGCAGGTCCTCCTGCGCGCGCAGTCCACCAAGCGCGAGTGCTGTCAAAGTCGGGACGATGAGCACAGCGAGGACCTTGGTACGCAGCCGCCAGTTGCGCATGCGCCATGGCGACCCCGCACGGGCGTACTTGCCGCCGGGCACACGAGCCCCCTGGGGCCTGGCACCTGTGGTGGCCTGTTCGCCGCCTGGCAGCACCGCCTGGCGACCGATCCCCGAGCTACCTGCGACCCCAGCGTTCTGGTCGGGCACTCCCAGCACACTCCCTGCGTTTGAGCCAGTAGCCCGGTACCCGGAAGGCCAGCTCGAACGGACGATTACCGCAATGAGTAGGACACCGAACGGGACTCCTGGTCCCGTCCGTCACCGAAACGTCAGGTCACATAGCTCCAGTCCTCACAACCTGTCGGTCCGGCTCGCGGCACCCAATCCACTCCACCTCGAACCTGTCGGCTTTCGCGCATGCGAAAACCAACCGGCGCGAAGCATCGCGGCCCAAGGCCACCTAGGTCAACCCATCCCGACCTGGGTCGCCCTCGGCAGCCACTGGTGTTCCCCTCGAAACCTGCATGGCTGTGAGCGCGACGGCACAAAGCCGCCGACCCGCACCCGCGCAGCCTCCTCACTACATCGGTGGCGCTCCACCTCACTGTGGGCACAGAAGGTAGCGAAAAGTATGCGCCGATGTAAGCCTATCGGGGAGGTCTGACGCAGATTGACGTCCCACCAGCGGCGGATCAAGTCCGATCATAACGATCGTTTTGTATCCGAATAGCCTCTTCGGCGGGGTGCGTTCGTCCGTTTGAGCGCCTCGCGCGCCCAGGTGCAACGGGCCGGACACCCATTGTCACACCGCCCCTCGGCCGACCACCGCGAGTTGATCAAGGCCACCGCGGCGAGGTGCGGAAATGTGGCGTCGCCCATTCGGCCGAGCATGCATAACGATCTCCCGGGTGGCGGTTCTCACACCGGCCGCCCTCGAATCACTCGGCAATCCGGATAATTCCGGCAGACGGCCACGCCGCGGCGAGCGTCCGCCGACCGGCAGCCACCCAGGTCGACGCGATCACCCGGACTCCGGGACTCCGCGACTCAGGGCACCCGACTCGGGGCCATGACTCGGAGACCGGGAGGCGTGCCGACCGGAAGATCATCCGACGATCCGCCGTCCACGGCCGCGTCCGACGCCGATCGCTCCCCTTCCGAAAATCGACCAAGGGACAACGACCGGATTTCATGATCCATTTTTCTCGGACCGAAGGTGCGTCCGTCTCGATCATTTCCGATGCGCGCCGAGCCGTGTGGATCACCACGACGACAGCACCCGTCCCGGTGATCAAGTAAATACCGACACCTCGACATCGTTCGGAATTCCCTGACACTTCGGGCTGTTGGTGATCGTTTCCCGACCGGGTTCACCGAAGATCGTCGAGCGGGCTCCGGCGCAATTGTCGATCACCGACATCCGATGATCACAGCAGGGGTTGTCCGCGCCACCAGCGACGTCCGCCACCAGCCGCGATACGTCCAAGCCGGATACAGCCGTCCGTGGGAAAAACACCACCCCCAGACCACGCAGACGATTACTCCATTTGGCGTTTTGCCCCGAAAGAGTGATCAATTTGGCGAAGAGAAACCGGTCGACAACCCATTGTGACCAACTGGGATCGGCCCTAGAGTCTCGCCGGTACGTCGGGGAGCGACCTTGCGAAACATTCACAGCAGCAAGAAATCGAGGAGAGGCAATGCCTAGACGCGGCGACACCCGGTCGCGCGTGTTGATTCCGATCATCTCTGCCACCGTCGCACTGGTGACCGCACTGAGCGGCTGCGGAGCACTCGACGGTTCGTCCAACAACCCGAGTGGTGGCAGCTCCGGTGCGGCCGGACCGATCGAGAAACCCAAGCTCAAGGTCGGCCTGCTACCGGTGGTCGACGTCGCTCCGCTGTACCAGGCGGTCGAGAAGGGCTACTTCAAGCAGGAAGGCCTCGACGTCGAGCCGATCGTCGTCAACAGCGGCCCGAAAGCCGTGGAGAGCGTGATCTCCGGCGAGATCGACATCGCGTTCACCAGCTACCCGGGTGCGTTCGTCGCCCAGTCGAAGGGCGCGGCCAACCTGAAGATCGTCGCGGACGCCTACGCCGCCCGCCCCGGGCACCTCGCCCTGGTCGCCACACCGAACTCGTCGCTGAAGAGGCCCGAGGAGGCCGCGGGCAAGAAAATCGCCGTGACCAGCAAGGGCTCCATCTCCGACCTCGGCGTGATGTCCGTGCTGAGCTCGCAGGGCGTCGACGTGTCCAAGATCCAGTGGACGCCGATGCCGTTCACCGACATGGGCACGGCGATGAAGAACGGCAACATCGACGGCGCGGTGGTCGCCGAGCCGTGGGTCACCAGGACGGCCAAGGAGAACGGCGCGGTGCCGATCGTGGACGTCTCGTCCGGCCCGACACAGAACATCTCGATGTCCGGCTGGGCCGCCATGGACAAGGTGACCAGCGCGAACCCGCACACGTTCGCGGCGTTCCAGCGTGGGCTGGCCAAGGGCATCGCCGACGTGAAGAAGGACCGGACGCAGCTCGAACCGATCCTGACCAAGTTCATCAAGATCGACGAGGCCACCGCACCGCTGGTGACCATCGCGGACTACCCGGAGCGGGCGGACGCCGTCCGGCTGCAGCGGGTGGCCGACCTGATGAAGGAGTTCAACGTCATCCCCGAGAAGCTGGACGTCTCCAAGATGCTGTTGGAGCAGACCGCGTCGAAGTGACGGACGCGCGCGCGATGTCAAGCCCGGGGATCACACGTCCCCGGGCTTCTTCGTCTACTCAGCCGATGATGGGTCGAGCGCAGCAGCGGTGTAACGCCATTCGGAGCAAGGCGCTACTCCCGGCCGACTAGGCCGAACGGCCGGTTTTCCACACCGTGACGGCTTGACGTCACGTGAGTAGTTTGTCGAAAACCCTCGTCAGTCTTTAGAGTGACCCCCTGGCATCGCCGGGTGACCCGCCTTCCAACCGCTCATGGAGTTCGGTGTGTCCATCTCTGCAGCGTCGCCGCTCGACGCCGCGCCTTTGTCCGTAGTAGTCGGTGAACCGGGGTGATCAGGTTCCTCCGCGGCCTGGTGGGGATCGTGTTCGTCCTCGCCCTGTGGCAGCTCGGGTCGATCACCGGGCTGTTCCCCGCTGACTACATCCCGCCGCCGACCACGGTCCTGCCCCGGATGTTCGAGCTGTTCGGGCCGACGTTCAACGTCGCCGACACCAGCAGCACGAGCAGCCACTTCATCGACGACCTGGTCGCGACCATGCTGACCTGGCTGCTCGCCCTGCTGATCGCGGTCGGGATCGCGGTGCCCGCCGGGCTGTTGCTCGGCAGCATCCCCGCCGTGCGGATCGCGACGCGGGCCATCGTGGAGTTCCTCCGGCCGATCCCGTCGGTCGCGATCATCCCGCTGATCATCATCATGCTGGGCTCCGGACCGGAAACCAAGATCACCCTCGCGGTGTACGCGGCGATCTGGCCGATCCTGTTCAACACGATCTACGCGCTGGACGAGATCGACCCGCTGCTGCTGGACACCGCGCGATCGTTCGGCCTCGGCAAGGCGCGCACGATGTTCACCGTCGGCCTGCCGCACGCCGCGCCGTTCGTCTTCACGGGCATCCGGCTGGCCAGCGCGGTCATCCTGATCGTGGTGATCAGCGTCGAGTACCTGGCAGGTGGCCGGGTCGGGATCGGGAAGTTCACTCTGGAATGGGCGAGCGGATCGGGCAGGCAGGACGTGATCCTCGCCGTGACGCTCCTCTCCGGGGTGATCGGCGTCCTGCTGGACGGCGGCTTCCTGAAGCTCCAGCGAGTGCTGTTCAAGTGGAACACCGTGGAGGCCGCGAAATGACACGCCTCCGGGGATTCGCCCAGCGCTGGGTGGTGTTCGTCGGCGCACTGGTGGTCTGGCAGCTGCTGACGATGGCGAGCGAGGCCAAGTACTTCCCGACGCCGGTGGCGATCGTCCAAGCGGCAGGCGGACTGTGGCTCGGCGGCCCGGCATCACAGCTTTGGTTGCACGACAACGTGTTCACTCACGTCCTGCCCAGTCTCGGCAGGCTGCTGACCGGCTGGCTCGGCGCCGCGGTCATCGGTGTCGCCGCAGGCATCGCGCTCGGCCGCTCCAAGCACGGCATCGAGTACTTCGGTCCGCTGTTCGCGTTCCTGCGTTCGATCCCGCCGGTGCTGCTGCTGCCGTTCTTCATGGTGATCTTCGGCATCGACTCGCCGCAGAAGATCGCACTGATCGCCTTCGGCACGCTGTGGCCGGTCCTGCTCAACACGGTCGACGGCGCCCGTTCGGTCGACGCGGTGAAGACCGACACCGCGCGGTCGTTCCGCATCCCGAGGACACAGTGGATCACCATGGTGGTGCTGCCCGCGGCGCTGCCGAAGATCTTCGCCGGACTGCGGGTGTCACTGTCACTGGCACTGGTGCTGATGGTGATCTCCGAACTCGTCGGCGCGGCGACCGGACTGGGCACCCAGCTCACCGACGCCCAACGGCAGTACGACTACCCGAACATGTGGGCGGGCATCGTCCTGCTCGGCGTACTCGGCTACGTCCTGAACACTTTGTTGCTGGCGCTGGAGCGGCGCGTGCTCTCCTGGCAACCCACCCGTAACGCGCAAACCAGTACTGTCAAGGCCGGAGGCTGAACTCAATGACGCCCATGCTGGAAGTCGCCGACCTGCGGCACACGTACGGCTCCGGGCCCGCCGCGCACACCGCGGTGCAGAACCTCACCTTCGAGGTGGCCACGGGTGAGCTGGCGTGCATCGTCGGCCCGTCGGGCTGCGGCAAGTCGACGCTGCTGCGGTGCATCGCCGGACTGATCAAGCCGTCCGACGGCACAGTCTCGCTGCACGGGGACAAGATCGACCGCACACCGGAGGACCTGGCTGTGGTCTTCCAGGACTACAGCCGCTCGTTGTTCCCGTGGCTTTCGGTGCGCGGGAACGTGGAGTTCCCGTTGCGGTCGCGTGGCGTCTCGCGCGCCGACCGCCGCAAGCGTGCCGCCGAGGCACTGGAGTGGGTCGGTCTGACGGGCGCGGGTGCGAAGTACCCGTGGCAGTTGTCGGGCGGTATGCAGCAGCGCGTGTCGATCGCGCGTGCGCTGGCGTGCCAGCCTTCGCTGCTGCTGATGGACGAGCCGTTCGCGTCGGTCGACGCGCAGACCAGGTTCGAACTGGAGGACCTGCTGCTGCGCGTGCGGCGCGAGCACTCGAGCACCGTTCTGCTCGTCACGCACGACATCGACGAAAGCGTGTACCTCGGCGACCGGGTGCTGGTGCTGTCCAAGTCGCCCGCGTCGATCGTCGCTGACCTGCCCGTGGACCTGCCCGCCCAGCGCGACCAGATCACCACGCGTGAGTCGAAGAACTTCGTCACGCTGCGCGGTGAGGTCGCCCGGCTGCTGCACAACCAGCCCGCCGTCCAGCACGAGCCGGTCAAGCGGCCCACCCCGGCGCAGGAAGCGGGTGCGGCACAGCGGTTCCTCGAAGCCGAGCGCGAGCAGGCCCGGCGCCGCAGCGACGCCAGCACCGGCTGATCCCGTACGGAAACGAAAAGGCCCGCGCACGGTGCGCGGGCCTTTTTCGTCTATATAGGACAGTTCAAACGGCGGTACGAAAACTACCAGTAAATGCGTCCCCCTGCAGTAATGATCGTATTTATCGGCCACTTGCCAACGGAGAGCTCCCGTGATCGATCTCCCTACAAGTCGATCTAGTGGTGTATAAAGCACCGCAGCGGAAAACACGGCACGATTTGGGCCCCGCGTCCATCTGTTCGGAGATCCCCACTCCCAGATAAGGCAGCACATGCTTGGAAGAGGCAGTAGGTCTGTGCACACCCGCAGAACCGCCATCGGCATCCTGGGGTCCGCGGCCCTTGTCGCGGCGCTGAGCGGTTGCGGGCTCATCGGCGGTTCGAGCGACAGTGGCAACACCAACAACGGCAACGGACAGCTCGAACGGACGAAGATCCGGGTCGGCGCGATGCCGATCATCGACTCGACCCCGGTGCACCTCGCACAGCAGAAGGGGTACTTCAAGGAAGTCGGGCTCGAGGTCGAACTGGAGACCGTGACCGGCGCGGCGACGGCGATCCCGAAACTGCTCTCCAACGAACTGCAGTTCACCTACGGCGCCTACGTGCCGGTGTTCCAGTCGCAGGCCAAGGGCAACGGTGACTTCAAGTTCGTCGCCGACAGCTACCAGACCGCCGAGAACATCTTCGTGATCATGGTTGGCAAGGACTCGCGGATCAAGACCCCGAAGGACCTCGCGGGCGCGCGGATCGCGACGAACACGAAGAACAGCATCACCGACCTGCTGGCGAAATCCGCGATGGAGACGGCGGGCGTGGACCAGTCGAAGATCACCTGGTTCGAGTTCCCGTTCCCGGACATGCAGGCGAAGCTGGCCGCCGGACAGATCGACGCGGCGGTGATCCTCGAACCGTTCGTCACCCAGGCGGCCAGGGAGATCGGCGCGACACCGATCGTCGACACCTCGCAGGGCCCGACGGCGAACTTCCCCATCTCCGGCTACACGGGACTGTCGAAGTTCACCATCGACAACCCGAAAACCACGGAGGCCTTCCGCAAGGCGCTGCAGAAGGCGTCGGAAACCGCCCGCAACCGCGAGGAAGTGGAGAAGGCGGTCACCCAGTTCGTCAAGATCGACAAGGAAGTGGCCAAACTGGTCCGGATCGGCACGTTCCCGACCAGTGTGGACCGCACACGCCTGCAACGGACCGTGGACCTGATGAAGCAGTACAAGATGCTCGAGCCGAACGCGAAGATCGACATCGACGCGATGATCTTCAAACCGGCGGCCAGCTGATGTAGCCGGGATGCACCGAAGGCCGCCTTGGTTGCGGCCAGTGCACCGAAGGCCACCTTGGTTGCGCGGGTCAGCGCGGGTGGGCGGGCGTTCTCGGGTATTCGTGTTCCCTCCCGGATGAGCTGTCCGGGAGGGATCGCCGTCTCAGCGCCAGCGGAAATGCCACCGTCGCATCCGGACCAGGCCGCGGGAAAGCTGCGGCAGGGTCCCGGGAAGCCGAGGACAGAACGACCGGTGCTCGTTCGCGACGACCAGGGCGTGGTGCAGTTCGGTTGGCGGCGCCGACACCGACAGCATCATCTCGCGCGCACCCAGCACCACCAGGGTCGCGCCGAACCTGTCCTCCCAGCTGCGCAGGATCGCCGACATCGCGGGCCTGCCGAGGCGGGCAGGCACATCAGCCGGGCGGGTGGCCTCCACCAGGCCGAGACGATAGGCCGGACGCTTGTTGGCGATCATCACCGCACCCGCGATGCCCGCCTCGGCCTGCGGGTCGTGCCGATCGACCGCGCGCCGCGCCGCCTCGGGCACGAAACCGGCCTCCGGCGGGATGCCGAGCCCCCCGGACGGCACGAGCACCGGCCACAACCGGGTTCGGGAGTAGTCAGCGACCCGGTCAAGATAGGAATGCGGATCGGTCAGCACCGCGTCGGTCAACCAGATCTCCCCGTGCCAGCTGCCCAGTGCCGCCGGAGCGATCGTCATAGCCGTCATCGCGTACCCCTCGCCTCGAACGTGTGTTCGAATATAACGCTATCCGAAGGGTCCGACAATGTCGGGTGGCCCTCGCTGCGCGAGGGCGGTGATCTGCTCCTTCAGCTCACCTCTGGGATCGGAGGGCCGAGGAGGTCGTCGGCATCCATGATCGTGTAGGCGTAGCCCTGTTCGGCCAGGAAGCGTTGGCGGTGGGCGGCGTACTCCGTGTCCAGGGTGTCCCGGGAGACCACCGAGTAGAAGTGGGCCTGGCGTCCGTCCGCCTTGGGGCGCAGGAGCCTGCCGAGGCGCTGGGCTTCCTCCTGGCGGGAGCCGAAGGTTCCGGACACCTGCACCGCCACCGAGGCCTCCGGCAGGTCGATCGAGAAGTTCGCGACCTTCGAGACCACCAGGGTCGGCAGTTCGCCGTTGCGGAACGCGTCGAAGAGGGCCTCGCGCTCCTTGTTCTTCGTCGAGCCCTGCACGATCGGGGCGTTCAGCTCCGCGCCGAGCTCGTCGAGCTGGTCGAGGTAGGCGCCGATCACCAGCGCCGGTTCTCCCGGGTGCTTGTCCAGGATGCTGCGGACGACCGGCAGCTTCGTGCGGGCCGTCGAGCAGAGCTTGTAGCGCTCCTCCGGTTCGGCTGTCGCGTACTTCAGACGCTCGGCGTCCGTCAGTGTCACGCGGACCTCGGTGCACTCCGCCGGGGCGATCCAGCCCTGCGCCTCGATGTCACGCCACGGCACGTCGTAACGCTTCGGGCCGATCAGGGAGAACACGTCTCCTTCACGGCCGTCCTCACGCACCAGCGTCGCCGTCAGCCCCAGGCGGCGGCGGGACTGCAGGTCCGCCGTCATCCGGAAGACCGGCGCGGGCAGCAGGTGCACCTCGTCGTAGACGATCAGGCCCCAGTCTCGGGAGTCGAACAGCTCGAGGTGCCGGTACTCGCCCCTGGTCTTGCGCGTGATGACCTGGTAGGTCGCGATGGTGACCGGCCGGATCTCCTTGCGTTCACCGGAGTACTCGCCGATCTCCTCCTCGGTCAGCGAGGTCCGCGCGATCAGTTCACGCTTCCACTGCCGCCCGGCGACGGTGTTCGTCACCAGGATCAACGTCGTCGCCTGCGCCTCGGCCATCGCCGCCGCGCCGACGAGCGTCTTGCCCGCGCCACACGGCAGGACCACGACTCCGGAGCCACCGGCCCAGAACGTCTGCGCCGCCATGCGCTGGTAGTCACGCAGCTGCCAGCCGTCCTCCTCCAGGGCGATCGCGTGCGCCTCGCCGTCGACATAGCCCGCCAGGTCCTCGGCGGGCCAGCCGACCTTCAGCAGGACCTGCTTGAGACGGCCGCGCTCGCTCGGATGCACGATGACCGTGTCGTCGTCGATCCGGGCACCCAGCATCGGCGAGACCTTCTTGTGGCGCAGCACCTCCTCCAGCACCGCGCGGTCGTTCGCGTTCATCACCAGGCCGTGCGCCGGGCTGTGCAGCAGCTGCAGCCTGCCGAACCTGCCCATCGTGTCCACGACGTCGATCAGCAACGGCTGAGGCACCGGGTACCGCGAGAACCGCGTGAGGGCGTCGACGACCTGTTCGGCGTCGTGCCCGGCGGCACGGGCGTTCCACAGCGCGAGCGGCGTCACCCGGTAGGTGTGCACGTGCTCGGGCGCGCGCTCCAGCTCGGCGAACGGCGCGATGGCCATCCGCGCCTCGCCGGACTGTGGATGATCGACTTCCAGCAGCAGCGTCTTGTCGGACTGCACGATCAAAGGGCCGTCGGTCACTGTGTGAACCATCTCCTCATCCGCGGGGCCACCCCCCAGTGTGCCAACACGGTGACCAGCGGCAAAAATCCCCGCCGTTCCGGCATGCGGGGTGCCGTCGGGCGAGTACGGTTGGCGCGAATCGTGACTGATCAAGCTGGGGATTCGATGACCTACCCTCCTCAGGGGCCGGGACAGTACCCGCCGCCCCAGGGCTACCCGCCACCACCGCAACCCGGGTACCAGTACCCAGGCCAACAGCAGTACCAACCGCAGCCCGGGTACCCGCCGCCTGGCGGGCCCCAGCAGCAGTATCCGCCGCCGTCGGACCCGAGCGGGTTCCCGCAGCAGCAGTACCCGCCGCCAGCCGACCCGGGCGGATACCCACAGCAAGGTGGCTTCACGCCGCCGCCGAACCTGCCGCCACCCATCCCGCGCAAGGCCTCGGCCGGTCGCAAGGTCGGGATCGGCATCGTGGCGCTCGCTGTCGTCGGCCTGGTCGTCTTCGGGATCATCAACTGGGGCACAGGCGCCGCAGCGGCCGAGGCGGGCGACTGCATCAAGGTCGTCAGCGCGTCGAGCGCCGACGCGGAGAAAGCCGACTGCGGCACGCAGGAAGCCGTGTACAAGGTGGCCAAGAAGCTCGACAGCTCGGCCAGCTCGTGCCCGAAGGGCGACTACACCGAGTGGACCCGGCGCAAACGCGGCGACACGATGAAGCTCTGCCTGATGCTCAACGCCAAGGAAGGCGACTGCTTCAAGATCCCGACCGGCGGCGGCAGCCAGGCCGACGAGCGGGTCGCGTGCGGCACGAGCGGTGCGTACAAAGTGCTCAAGGTCGTGACCGGCAAGGCGGAGAAAACGGCCTGCGGCAGGGGAAACCTGGCCGCCGTCTACTCCGAACCGGCCACGACACTCTGCCTCGACCAAGGCAAGAGCTGACCGTTCTGACACGCAACCAAGGTGGCCTTCGGTGCGCTGGCCGCACCCAAGGTGGCCTTCGTTGCGCGAACCGCGCTAGTCGGCGACGTTGGCGTGGGCGATGACCTTGGTTATCCGCCCACGGACCAACAGCTCACCGGGGACGGCGTTGCGCTTGCCGAACACCTCGGCCTTGTCCTCCCCCATGTAGCGCGCGGCCAGCCGGGTGGCCCAGACCAGTGACTCGTCCAGGTCCTCCGAGATGACGGCCTCGGCCTGGATGACCACGTAGGAGTAGGGCGGCTCGGAGACGTCCACGCAGATCGAGAACCGCGGGTCACGCCGTAGTGCCTTGCCCTTCACCGTCTCGGCGCCGGTGTTGAAGATGATCTCGTCGTGGCCGTCCTGGTCGTTGAGCAGGAACCAGATCGGGGCGATGTGGGCAGCTCCGTTGGCCCGGACAGTGGCGAGCTTGCCCGTGCGGGTGCCGTCCGAGGCGAAGGCCCACCACTGTTCCCGTGACATGTTGTCCATGAACAGCACGATGCCGCACAGCGCCCGGGTACGCCGCGCGACCACCGCCGACGGTTAGAACGTTCGGCCGAATTGATCCGTGGATTCGGTGGAAAAGTGCCTTTCGCTCCGCAGATATTGACCGTGGTCGGCGCGGGGTTGATTGACCGCGCAATCGGTAGCAGTCTCGGACGGGTGTGAGCGTGATCACGCTCGCACGCGTTCCCGAGCCCACCACCGAGCCAACGTTGGAGACGCTATGCGGATCACCGTCGGCGTCGACGGGACCAGGTACACGGACGATGTCGAGCCCCGCATGTTGCTTGTGCACTACTTGCGAGAGCGGCTCGGCAAAACCGGAACCGTGGTCGGATGCGACACCAGCAACTGCGGGGCTTGTACCGTGCATCTGGACGGTCACAGCGTGAAGTCCTGCTCAGTCCTCGCGGTCCAGGCCGACGGCTGCGAGGTCACCACGATCGAGGGCCTGGCCCGTGACGGCCGGATGCACCCCGTGCAACAGGCGTTCCACGACAACCACGCTCTGCAGTGTGGTTTCTGCACGCCCGGGATGATCATGCAGGCGATCGACCTGCTCGCCGACGATCCCGACCCCGACGACAACGCCGTCCGGCACGGCCTCGAGGGAAACCTCTGCCGCTGCACCGGTTACCAGAACATCGTGCGCGCGGTCCGCGACGCCGCGTCGAAGATGGCGCCCGGCGCAGGTCCCGCCGCCGAGCAAGTGTCCGACTCGGAGATCACTTCCCGCGCGGCCAGCCACACGGGAGGCGGTAACTGATGACCGCCACCGCCGAGCCGGAAGTAGGCAAGGCACGTCTACGCAAAGAGGACGAGCGGCTGGTCACCGGACGAACCCGGTGGACGGACAACATCACGCTGCCCGGCATGCTGCACCTCGCCGTGCTGCGCAGTCCACTGGCACACGCCAGGATCGCGAGCATCGACACGGCCGCGGCCCGCGAGATGCCCGGTGTCATCGCGGTGTTCACCGGCACGGACCTCGATCCAGCCGGAGAGATCGGCCTGCCGTGCGCGTGGCCGGTCACGCCGGACATGAAGCACCCGAGACGCCCGGTCCTGGCCGCCGACAAGGTGAACTTCGCCGGTGAGGGCGTCGCCGTGGTGGCCGCGCGCAGCGCCGCAGAAGCCGAGGACGCGCTGGAGGCCATCGACGTCGAGTACGAGGACCTCCCGGTCGTCCTGGACATGGAGGCCGCGCTGGCCGAGGGCACCACGGTCATCCACGAGGACCTCGGCACGAACGAGAACGCCGTGTGGGTCTTCGACTCCGGCGAGGCGGGCACCGGCGGCAACGTCCAGCAGGCCATCCAGGACGCTGCGACATCCGGGGTCACCATCACCCGCCGGTTCCGCCAGCAGCGGCTGATCCCGGCTTTCATGGAGCCGCGCGCCACGGTCGTCGACCCGACCGGGCCACAGCTGACCGTCTGGTCGTCCACCCAGATCCCGCACATCCTGCGGGTGATGACCGCGCTGACTCTCGGCGTGCCGGAACACAAGCTCCGAGTGATCGCGCCGGACGTCGGCGGCGGTTTCGGCGGCAAGATCGGCGTGCTGCCCGAGGAGCTGATGGCCATCCTGGTCGCCCAGCGACTCGGCAAACCGGTGAAGTGGAACGAAAGCCGGTCCGACTGCATGATCACCGCGCACCACGGCCGCGACCAGATCCAGGACATCACCATCACCGCGACACGCGACGGCACGATCACCGGACTGAAGGTCGACCTGCTCGCCGACATGGGCGCGTACCTCGGCGTGGTCGCGCCAGGAGTGCCGCTGCTGGGCGCGTTCATGTTCAACGCCATCTACAAGATCCCCGCGTACCGGTTCGCGTGCACCAACGTGTTCACCAACAAGACGATCACCGACGCCTACCGCGGCGCCGGGCGTCCGGAGGCCACGTTCGCGATCGAGCGGATCATGGACGAGCTCGCCGTCGAGCTCGGCATGGATCCGTTGGCGCTGCGGGAGAAGAACTGGATCAAACACGAGGAGTTCCCGTACACCACGGTCGCCGGGCTGACCTACGACTCCGGCAACTACGAGGCCGCGACCGAACGGGCCATGCAGCTGTTCGACTACGACGGGCTGCGGCGCGAACAGCAGGAGCGCCGTGCTTCGAACGATCCCGTCCAGCTGGGCATCGGCATCTCGACGTACACAGAGATGTGTGGCCTGGCGCCGTCGCGCGTGCTCGGCTCGTTGGCGTACGGCGCGGGCGGCTGGGAGCACGCGGCGATCCGCATGCTGCCGACGGGCAAGGTCGAGGTGGTGACCGGATCGTCCGCACACGGCCAAGGGCACGAGACGGCGTGGAGCCAGATCGTGGCCGACCAGCTCGGGATTCCGTTCGAGGACATCGAAGTTCTGCACGGCGACACACAGTTCTCGCCGAGAGGCATGGACACCTACGGTTCCCGGTCGCTCACGGTCGGTGGGACCGCGCTGGTCCTCGCCGCACACCGGGTGGTCGACAAGGCAAAACCGGTCGCGGCGCACATCATGGAGTGCTCGGTCGACGACATCGAGTTCACCGGCGGCAAGTTCGCCGTGCAGGGCACCGACAAGTCGGTCGGCATCCAGGACATCGCGCTCGCCGTGTTCGCCGCGCACGACCTGCCGGACGGTTTCGAGGCCAACCTCGACTCCGACGCCACCTTCGACCCGGACAACTTCTCCTACCCACACGGGACACACCTGTGTGCGACCGAAGTGGACACTGAGACCGGGCGCGTGACGATCCGGTCGTACGTCTGCGTGGACGACGTCGGGAAGGTCGTCAACCCGTTGATCGTCGAAGGCCAGGTGCACGGCGGCCTGGCGCAGGGCATCGCCCAGGCGCTGTACGAGGAAGCGGTGCACGACGAAAGCGGAACGCTGACCACGGGCACGTTCGCCGACTACTACCTGCCGTCCGCGGCGGACATGCCGACGTTCGTGACCGACCGCACCGAGACGCCGTCGACGACGAACCCGTTGGGCGTCAAGGGTGTCGGCGAGGCGGGCACGATCGCCTCCACACCGGCCGTCGTCAACGCGATCGTCGACGCGGTCAGGCACATGGGCGTGCGCGACGTCGAGATGCCGTGCTCGCCGATGCGCGTGTGGCAAGCGATCCAGGGAGGTGCGCGATGATCCCGGCGCAGTTCGACTACGTCGCACCGGCCACAGTGGACGAAGCGGTCCGTGCACTCGCCGACGCGGGCGAGGACGGCAAGGTCATCGCGGGCGGCCAGAGCCTGCTGCCCGTGCTGCGGATGCGCCTCGCGGCACCGTCGGTACTGGTGGACATCGGCAAGATCGCTGAGCTGCGCGGGATCCGCGACGACGGCGACGCGATCGTGATCGGCGCGATGACCACGCACTACGAGGTGCAGCGGGATCCGCTGGTGCGTGAGCACGCCGCGATGGTCGCGGCGGCGACCGACACCGTTGCCGATCCCCAGGTCCGCCACCGCGGCACGTTCGGCGGCTCGATCGCCCACGCCGACCCGGCGGGTGACCTGCTCGCCCCGGCGCTGGCGATGGACGCGGAGATGGTCGTCGCGGGCATGGACGGCCGCCGTTCGGTGGCCGCAGCCGAGTACTTCGTCGACTTCTTCACCACGGCGATGGCACCGGCCGAACTGCTCGTCGAGGTGCGACTGCCCAAGCGCACCGGTTGGCGCGCGCACTACGAGAAGTTCAACCGGGTCGCGCAGGCGTGGTCGATGGTCGCGGTCGCCGCGATGGTCCGCACCGACGGCGGAACCATCGCGGAGGCGCGCGTCGGACTGACCAACATGGCCTCGGTGCCCGTGCGGGCACGTGCGGTGGAGGACGCGCTGGTCGGCCAGGCCGCGACGGCGGAGAACATCCGGGCAGCGGCCGCGAACGCCGCAGACGGCACAAGTCCGACCAGTGACGGCAACGCCGACGGCGAGTACCGTAGCCATCTTGCTCGTGTGCTCACCGGACGTGCGTTGACCGCCGCAATCGGGTAAGGAGACTGGGCCTGTGCAGCTGGACCATCAGTTCACCGTCGAAGCGCCGGTTGACGTCGTGTGGCAGGCCCTGCTCGATCCGGAAAGGGTGGCGCCGTGCATGCCCGGCGCCGCCCTGACCAGTGTCGACGGCACCGCGTTCGCCGGGTCGGTCAAGGTCAGGCTCGGCCCGATCTCCCTGTTGTACAAAGGCAAGGGCGAGTTCACCGGCACCGACGAGGCAACGCGGACACTGCTGATCTCCGCGGCGGGCAAGGACGCGCGCAGCGGCACGGCGTCGGCCGACGTGACCGTCGTACTGTCCGAAAAGGACGGAAAGACCACCGGTGCGGTGACGACTCAGCTGACCATCACCGGGAAACCGGCGCAGTTCGGACGTGGGATGATCGCAGAGGTCGGCGGCAAGATCCTCGACACCTTCGCGCACAACCTCGCCGAACTCGTCGCCCCGGAAGCCCCGAACGCTTCGGATGCACCGGATGCACAAGGGAAATCGGCGCGACCCGAAGTGTCCGAGCCGTTACGGGCTGTGCCCCCGCCCGAGGAAGCCGACGCGATCGACCTGCTGGAGTACGCCGGTTCGCCCGTGCTCAAACGCGTGTTGCCGCTGATCGCGGTCGCTCTCGTGGTGCTGTTTCTGATAGCCCGCCGACGGCGCAAATAATCTACTGGCAGGATGGCGCGCATGCGCCGGTCCTTGCTCGCGACATGTTGCGCGACCGCCCTGATCGCCGCGGCGTGCTCGACCGGCACTGCCGCGGACCCGAAGATCTCCGTCCCCGACGCGCCGTCGGCCGAAGGGCTGGCATCCGGCACCGCCAAGCCGGAGGCACCAGGCTTCACCGTCGTGGCGACCGGTGACGTGCTGATCCACCCGGCGCTGACCGACCAGGCAACCCAGGACGGCGGCGGGAAGCGCGACTACCGGCAGATCTTCGCCGGTATCAAACCGGTGATCAGCGGGGCCGACCTGGCGATCTGCCACCTGGAGACGCCGCTGGCGGCACCGGAGGGCCCGTTCAAGGGCTACCCCGAGTTCAGCGCGCCGCCGGAAGTGGCGGCCGCACTGGCCGACACCGGCTACGACGACTGCTCGACGGCGTCCAACCACACGCTGGACGTCGGCGAGGCCGGAGTGGCCAGGACGCTGGACACCCTGGACAAGGCGGGCATCAAGCACACCGGCTCGGCGCGGTCGGCCGACGAGGCCAAGGCACCGCTGATCATCGACGTGAAGGGCACGAAGGTCGGGCACGTGTCGTACACGTTCGGCTTCAACGGCAAGCTGCTGCCCGCCGGGAAATCGTGGCTGTCCAACACTCTCAAGGCGGACGACGTGATCGCGGCGGCCAAGGCGGCGAAGGCGGCGGGCGCCGAGGTCGTCATCGCCAGCCTGCACTGGGGCACCGAGTTCGTCCATCCCCCCATCCCCTCGCAGACCAAGGACGCGCAGAAGCTGCTCAACGACCCCAACATCGACCTGATCATCGGCCATCACGCGCACGTGGTGCAGCCGTTCGAGAAGGTCAACGGGAAGTGGGTCGCCTACGGGCTCGGCAACCTGATCGCCCGGCACTCGGACCCCCGTGGCGTGTCCGAGGAGGGGGCCATCGCCCGGTTCCACTTCGCCCGCAGCGGCTCCGGATGGGCCGTGGACAAGGCCGAGTACCTGCCCACCCTGATCAACCTCGGCCCGCCGATCCGGCTGGTCGACCTGACACAGGGATCAGCGGGCGACGCACGGCAGAGCGAGGCGGCGAAGCGGACCGACGACGTCATCCTGTCCCGCGACGCCGGGAAGCAGGGCCTCACCCGCCCAGGGAAGTGACGCGCGGGCAGTGCCCGTCCTGTGGTGGCTGGTTGCCGGTGAGGAAGCGCAGAGCGGCGTCCCGGCCGCAGGCGTTCCGGTTGGTCAGCACACCGTGCCCACCCTGGTCCACGGTGACCAAACCGGCACGCCGACCCAGCGCGGCACGCATCAACTCGGCTCCCGCCAACGGGGTGCCCGGATCACGCAGGTTCTGCACGAGAAGCACGTTCGACGGTCCGCGTGACGTGATCCGCACCGGACGTTCGCTCGGGTCGACCGGCCAGAACGCGCACGGGTGGATGTTGGCGGCGGCAGGGCCGAACATGGGGTGCAGCACTCGTTCCTGTCGCACCGCGCGCTTGTAGTAGTCGACGTTCTCCGGCCAGTCGGCGTCGTTGCACATCACGTGTAGCTGGGCCGCGGCCCGGTTCTCGGGATCCGGATACCCGGCAGCGCCGGGCGAACTGTCCCGCGACGATGGTGTCACGCCCTGGTCGAGGGTATGCCACTTGGCGGCCAGATCCGGGAACCGGCTGTCGTTGTAGAGCACACTGTTGGTGGTCGCACGGAAGGTGGCCCCGTCGAATTCGGCCACCGGGGCGCGATCCAGGCGCGCGGCCAGTGCGAAGTACTTGCCGGTCACCGCTTGCGGCGTCGCACCGAGCTGATAGATGTCATGCCTGGCCGCCGCCCACGCCGCGAAGTCCGGGAAACTGTCGTCGAATCCCTGGCCGAACCGCCGCACTCCCGCCACGTCCTCCCCACCGGGGCCAGTCACCGCGTCCAGCACCACGCGGTCGGTGTTCCACGGGAACATGGTGGCGTAGACAGCACCGAGATGGCTGCCATACGAGGTGCCGTAGTAGGAGATCTTCGCAACGCCCACTGCCGCACGGATGCGGTCCATGTCGCGGGCAGTGTTCGCGGTGGTGATGTGCGGCAACAGGTTTCTGTCGGCGTGCTTGGCGCACTGCTGGGCGATCTCGCGGGCGCGCCGCGCATGCCGGTCGACATCCGCCGCGTCACGCGGGTACGGGCTGGACTCGACGGCCCGCTGATCCGGACCCAGGTGACAGGTGACCGGTGCGCTCAAGCCGACCCCACGCGGGTCGAACGCGATCACGTCGTAACCGGCGCGCACCGCCTCCGTGCCGGGGAGGGCCTCGAGCCGCAACGGTATCGGGAGCGCCGCGTTGCCCGGACCGCCGGGATTCATCAGCAGCACGCCACGTCGTTGCGCCGGATTGTCGGCCTGGCGCAGGGAAATCTCGATCGAGATGCGCCGACCGGCCGGATCGGCGTAGTTCAGCGGGACCTCGACCGTGG
Organism: Kibdelosporangium sp. MJ126-NF4; assembly: GCF_000826545.1. The sequence goes on from NZ_CDME01000011.1 coordinate 960,800, forward strand.
CGCACCGCAACTTCTCCATCGGTACACCCGGTATGGCCACGCAGTCATGCCATCGCGGTTCCTCGTGCCCAACCGGCTGTGCCGACGCGACCACCGGCGACACCACGGCCGCCGCCGTGAGCGTCAACAGCGTGAGCCGGACCAGTTTTCGTAGTGGATTCACGCAGTCGAGAGTCGCGCATCACGGCACACGCCACATCGGACCACGGCCGCACGTTCCGCATCCGCCCCAGGGTTGATGTCCTACTGGTCGGCGTGGATCGGCCCCGCAGTCGCCGTCAGCCGTTCGCCGCGGCCGCCCCAGCGCAACGAGATGATTTCCGCGGCGATCGAAACGGCCGTCTCCTCCGGAGTACGGGCGCCGAGATCCAGCCCGATCGGTGAGGACAAACCAGACAGCTCCGTCTCGGTCATTCCCGCCTCACGCAACCGTTCCAGCCGATCCTCGTGGGTACGCCGAGAACCCATCGCCCCCACGTAGCCCAGATCCATCCGCAGCGCCACCTGCAGCACGGGTACGTCGAACTTCGGGTCATGTGTCAGCACAGCGACCACAGTGCGGGCGTCGACGCGTCCCGCTTCGGCCTCCGCCGACAGATACCGGTGCGGCCAGTCGACCACGACCTCGTCCGCCTCCGGGAACCGGCTCTTGGTGGCGAAGACCGGACGCGCGTCGCACACGGTCACCCGGTAGCCGAGGAAGGAACCCAGCCGTGCCATGGCCGACGCGAAGTCGATCGCACCGAAGACCAGCATTCGGGGCGGCGGTTCGAAGGACGCCACGAACACGGCCATTCCCTCGCCCCGGCGCTGGCCGTCGGGACCGTAGTGCATGGTGCCGGTGCGGCCGGTGGCGAGCATGCCCCGTGCGTCGTCGGCGACGGCGTCGTTCGTCCTGGCCGAGCCGAGGTCGCCGGACACCCGGTCCGGCCAGATGATCATGCGCCTGCCCAGCCGGTCTTCGTCCGGGTGCTCGATCACCGTCGCCAGTGCGACCGCCTGCTCCGAGGCGATCGCCTCGGCCAGTCGCGGGAACTCACCGAACGTGGCCCGGTTGATCGACTCGACGTAGACGTCCAGGATGCCGCCGCAGGTCAGGCCGACCGCGAAGGCGTCGTCGTCGCTGACGCCGTAGCGCTGCAGCACCGGTTTCCCGTCCGCGATCACGGTCTGGCCGAGGTCGTAGACCGCGCCTTCCACACAACCGCCGGAGACGCTGCCGAACGCCTCGTCGCGTTCGGTCACCATCATGGCCGCGCCCGGCGCGCGCGGAGCCGAGCTGAACGTCGCGACAACTGTCGCCAAACCGACCGTCTCGCCTGCCTCGTAGCGCTTGACCAGTTCGTCGAGCACGTCACGCACGGCGTACCTCCACCAACAGTTCCTCCAATGTCGCCAGGCTGTGCCCGGCGAGCAGTTTCTCGATGTGCCGCTGTGCCGCGACGATCCCCGACTGCACCGGACGGTAGCCGTCGCGTCCCGCGTGCGGATTCACCCAGAACACGGCGTGTGCCAACCGGCGCAACCTCGCCATCTGCGCACCGAGCAGCCCGGGGTCGCCGCGTTCCCATCCGTCCGAGAACACCACCACCACAGCCTGACGTGCCACGCCGCGTTGGCCCCACCGGTCGAGGAAGGCTCGCAGCCCCTCACCGAGCCGGGTTCCGCCCGCGAAGTCCGGCACGGCACGAGCCGCAGCCGCCAGCGCGACCTCGGGATCACGCTGGCGGAGCTGACGTGAAACGCGGGTCAGGCGCGTGCCCAGCGTGAACACCTCCGCGTGAGTACGCCGCGCGACCGCGTGCGCGAACCGCAGCAACGCGTCGGCGTACGGGCTCATCGAGCCGGAGACGTCCACGAGCAGTACAACCCGCCGGGGACGCTTTCCCTTCCTTCGATAGCGCAAGTTGATCGGCTCACCGGTGGCACGCATCGCCCGCAGCGTGCGGCGCGGGTCCAGTTCGCCGCGCCGGTGCGGTCGCTTTCGGAACGTGGAACGCATCGGCGGATCGGGCCGCAGCAGGACCATCAGCTCACGCAGATGCGCCCGCTCGGCCGCACTCAGGTCACTCATGTCCCTGTGCCGCAGCACTTCCGTGTCACTGGCCGCCACTCCGAGCTCGTCCGGTGCCGCGGGCGATCCGCTGTCCTGAGTCGTCGGCAGCATCGCCGCGATCACGCTCGGCCGCGGCTGTGCCGTTTCCTGTCTGGGGCTGGGCCGGGGCGCCTGGCCGGTGAACCAGGCCTGGAACGCCTCGTCGTAGCGCGGCAGGTCGTCGGGTTCGCCGCAGAGCGTGAGCCTGCCCGCCCAGTACAACTGGTCGGGGACGGTGAGATCGATGTGTTCCACCGCTGCCAGATATGCCTGGACCCGCTCCGGCTCACACGCCAGTCCCGCCGCTCTCAGCGTCGCCGCGAAGCCGACCAGGCCCGGCACAGGGTCCACCGCTCACCCCGCCAGCAACGAATCGAGGTCCACTCGCACGCGGTCCGCGTCCTCGCGGTACTTCAGCACCGCGCCCAGCGTGACCGCCGCCGCCTCGGCGTCCAACTCGGTCCGGCCCAGCGCCAGCAGCGCCTCCGCCCAGTCGATGGTCTCCGCGACACCCGGTGGCTTGAGCAGCTCAGCGGCCCTGAGCAGCCGGACGGCGTTGGCCACCTGCGTGGCGAGACGGTCCGAGACGCCCGGCAGCCGTCGCTTGAGGATCCGCACCTCACGCGCCAGATCCGGGTGTTCAAGCCAGTGGTAGAGGCAGCGGCGCTTCAACGCGTCGTGCACTTCGCGGGTCCGGTTCGAGGTGAGGACCACCAGCGGCGGCACCTCGGCACGCACCTCCCCGATCTCGGGCAGGGTCACGGCGTTCTCACTGAGCACTTCGAGCAGGAACGCCTCGAACTCGTCGTCCGCGCGGTCGATCTCGTCGACCAGCAGCACACACGGCGCCTCCCGCAACGCCCTGAGCAGCGGACGCGCCAGCAGGAACCGTTCGGTGTAGAGCGACTGCTCGGCCGCGTCGGCGTCCAACTCCCCCGCCGACGCCGCCTCCATGGCCCGCAGGTGCAACAACTGCCGGGGAAAGTCCCAGTCGTAGAGCGCCTGGGACGCGTCGATCCCCTCGTGGCACTGCAGCCGGATCAGGGGAACCCCGAGCGCCCGCGCGAGCGACGTGGCCAGCGCCGTCTTGCCGGTCCCCGGCTCGCCCTCGCAGAACAACGGCCGGTGCATCCGCAAGGAGAGGAACGCGGCCGTCGCCAGCCCGTCGTCGGCCAGATAGCCGACGCGGTCGAGCGCGTCGGCCAGGTCCCGGGGGGTGGGCACGGAGATCCAGGTCACCAGCTGAGGGTAGGTCAGGGTCAGCGGATCCGGGGACTACCAGGGCCGCTCCCGGATGTAACGACGCACCCGAAACCTGATCCTTGAACCATGACGAACGAGATCTACACCCGCAAGCTCCGCCGCAGCCGTACCGACCGCATGGTCGCCGGTGTCTGTGGCGGGTGGGCGCACGTTCTCGGTGTGGACGCCGCCCTGCTGCGCATCCTGCTCGTCGCTGCCGCGATCCTCGGCTTCGGCACCGGCGCGGTCCTGTACGTGATCTGCTGGATCCTGATGCCCCAGGAACCTGCCGCCGACTGGTGACCCCGTTTTCGTCACGCAGTGATAGTGACGCGCGACACACCGCAGTTTTTTCTGGCTTTCCGTGTATCCAGGTATCGGTCTGACGCTCTTGTGACAGCGAAGACCCGTTCGACCTGGAGGCATGATGAGCCGATCGCACGAGCCCGAGATCGCGGACATCCGCGTCTCTCTGGCGGCGCTCGGCCATCCTTGGCAGGCCGGGGAAACGCGGCTCAGCCTGCTGCCGGAACGGGCGCGTCTGCTGCGTCTCGGGGTGCCCGCGCCCGATCAGGCCGACGTCGCCGCCCGCGCGGGCCAGGCTGACCGGATGGTCACCGCCGCGCTCGAAGCCGTTGGCCAGCAGGTGGTTTCCGCGACCGCGCCCGCGTCGACACTGCCGAAGTCCTTCGATCTCAGGGATGTGCGTGGCCGTGACTTCGTCACCTCGGTCAAGGACCAGGGCGACTGCGCGGCCGGTGCCGCCTTCGGCCTGTTGGCCGCGCTGGAGACCACCGCCGCGTTCACCCGTGGCGTGCCCGGGTTGAACCTCGACCTGTCCGAGGCGCACCTCTTCCACAACCACGCCCGTGCACGCGGCTACACCAGCGAATCCGGTGCGTGGCCCGCGGACCTGCTCGACGACGCGGTCCGCACCGGCGTCACCTTCGAGGACTACTTCCCCTACCGGGACAACGGTTCCGGTACGGCCAACGCCGACTGGCCGAACCGCCTCGCCAAGGCAGCGGGAGCGACCGACCTGACCGGCAACCCGGCCGCGATCAAGCAGCACATCTTCGGATACGGCGCCGTGGCAGCGTGTTTCGTCGTCCACAGCGACTTTTTCCACTATCGCAACGGGGTGTACCGGCACACAGCCGGACGGCACGTGGGCGGTCACTGTGTGGTTCTGATCGGGTGGGACGACGACGCGCAGTGCTGGATCGGGAAGAACTCGTGGGGCACCGGCTGGGGCGATGGCGGCTTCTTCCGCATCGGCTACGGCGAGTGCTTCATCGAGGACTACCCAAGCCCGCGCCCGTCGGTTCTCGGTTGCACGGCAGTGCATCTCCGGGCCTGGCTGCCCGCGCAGCGCGCGCTCCGGCTGTTCGCCACGGCCAACGACGCGAACGGCTGGGCGTACCTGGAGAACCTGGGCTGGACGCACCTGGCAGGCGGACCGCACAGCACCACGAACAAGCTCGCGATGCTGACGCACGCTCGCGCGAGTGGCCACACGGTCACTCCGTTCATCAACGGCAACGAACTCTCCACAGTGCAGGTGGCGGACTGATGACTGGACAACCACCGGTACCGGGCACGTACGCCGTGCTCGACAGGCCAGAGGACTGGGCACCGTACGGCGACGCCACGGTCAGCCCACAGCCAGGCCTTTGCTCGCACCACCCGGTCCAGTCCGGCTGGCACATCGGGCGCACCATCTCCGACCTGTGGTCCTATGAGGACGCCTCCGGGGTGTGGGTGCTCGTCGACCACGTCGGATGGAAGCGGTTGTCCCCGGCCAGCCGATCCGGGCACACGCACATGACCTTGCTGGCCGGAGCGGCCACACACGACCACCTGACCGTCGATTTCCACGAGGATTCCGACGGGCAGATCGACCAGTTGATCGTCTAGAGATGCCACTGAGACGGGCCGAGGGGGGCCGCACAACGGAGATGGTGGCCGGCAGCTCGAGGGGGGTTGCCGGTCACCGTCTCCTCACCAGGGAGACAGCACCGAATGGGACTCACCGGATGTGCCGAGGGGAAATCGGGGGCGCCGGGGGGATGGGGGCGGCGCGGGCCGGCCGGGCGAACAGCCACGGCCGGCCCGCGTCGTCACATCGACTGTCACGCCGCCCGGGGGCCAGTCGGCCTGGGCATCCGCCAAGTGAGCGAGCTGTGACGGCCTGTTCGGTGACGATCCGTTCGCGGACGCCGTTACGTTCAGGGCGGATACTCTATTCAGGTGACTTACGTATCCAGACGGGAACTGGCCGTTCATGTACTTCACGATGGTCGCGATACTTCCGTCGCCAGCTGAAGGACGACACCCGGGATGGGGTGGGCGTGGTGACTGATGTTCGAACCGCGGAGGCGGACCCGCCATGGGAGGGTCTGAACGGCGCCGAGCGCTACGCGGCGTGCCTGCACGCGGCGAGAGCAGGCAGCCGGGTCGCGCGGGCGACTCTGGTCAAGGACCTCACCCCGTTGGTCTGGCACGTCGCGCGGGGCAACGGTCTTGACCGCACCATGGCCGAGGACGTCGTGCAGACCGTCTGGCTCGCGTTGTTCAGCCACATCGACTCCCTCGCCGAGCCGAAGGCGCTGGCGGGCTGGCTGATCACCACCACACGCAGGGAAGCTCAGCGCACGCGTGCCAAGAGCGCCACCGACCTGCCGCTCACCGACGAGATGGCCGAGCAGCTGACGAGTACCCAGCCGCACCCCGAGGACGAGGTGCTGCGAGCGGACCGCGACACCAGGCTGTGGCGCGCGTTCAGCGAACTGCCGGAGAGGTGCCAGGAGCTGCTCCGGCTGACCGTGCTCGCGGGCCGAACCGAATACAGCCTGGTAGCCGAGGCCATGCGGATGAAGCGTGGCAGCATCGGCCCGACCAGGGGCCGGTGCCTGACCACGCTGAGGGAGCTCTTGGACACCGAAGGGGGCGGCGGATGACGAAGATCGATCCGACGGGAGGCCAGGCGCATCCCGGCGACGAGGCCCTGCTGGCGGACCTGGACAGGATGCTCGACGAGTTCGACCCGCCCCCGGTCGGGCTGGTCGAACGGATCCAGTTCGCCATCGCGCTGGAGGACCTGGACGTGGAGGTGGCCCGCTGGGAGCGGGACGACTCGCTCGCCGGGGTCCGCGGTGGCGACCAGGGCACGATCACGTTCACGGTGAGCGACCTGACCGTGATGATCAACCTGACCAGGATCGGCGAGAACAACCGGATCGACGGCTGGCTCGTGCCCGCCGGTGAGCATTCGGTGGAGGTCAGGGTCGCCGAGCACGGGTCGCGGGAGACCACGGCGGACGAAGGCGGCCGGTTCGTGCTGGACGGCGTCCCGCGTGGCACCACGCAGATCATCATCCAGCTCGACGGACCGCCCGCCCGAACCGTCGTCACCCCCACAGTCCTGCTCTGAAAACGCTCGTGAGTGGTTGGTCCGGTTAGAGGCGGACTAACCACTCACGAGGTTTTTGTGAGGCGGGAGAGGGATTTCGGCAGCTCACCGGGGTGGATGACGCCGAGTCGTTGCGTCGCACGGGTGAGCGCGACGTACAGGTCGTTGGCGCCTCTCGGTGAGTCACCGAGGATCCGGGCCGGGTCGACCACGAGCACCGAGTCGAACTCCAGTCCCTTCGCCTGCCACACCGTCAGCATCGAGACCTGGCTTTCCAGGTCGACCTCCGGCACGGCACCGGCGAACCCGGCGGGGACGATCACCGCGAGTCTGCCCTCGCCGATCTCGGCCGCCTCCTTGGCGATGATCTCCGGCAGCCGCTCCCGGACGTCCGGAACCTCGCGGTGCCACGGAGCCAGCCCGGATTCGCGGACCGACGTCGGCGTCTCGACCTCGGGGCCGAGGACGTCCGCCGCGACGGCCATGATCTCCGACGGCGTGCGGTAGTTGACAGTCAGGTGCTCCATCCGCCAGCGGTCCTCGACATACGGTTCCAGCACGGCGTTCCACGATGTCGTTCCCGCCGGGTCCCCGGTCTGGGCGACGTCGCCGACGAGCGTCATGGATCTGCTGGGACAGCGGCGCATCAGCACTCGCCACGCCATCGCCGACAGTTCCTGTGCCTCGTCGACGATCACGTGCCCGAACGCCCATTCACGGTCCGCCGCAGCACGTTCCGCGGCCGTGCGGTAGTCGGTTTCCTCGTGCCGCCCGGCCAGCCTGCCCGCGTCGATCAGGTCGGTGGCCATCAGGATCTCGGGATCGGCCGCGTCGTCGAGGTCGAGGATGTCGAGCACGCCGCTGGCGTAGTCGATCTCCTCCTGCCGCCTGCGCTCGTCGGCCGCCTTGACCTTCGAGTCGTCGACACCGAGCAGCTCGGCCGCCTCGTCGAGCAACGCGGCGTCGGCCGCTGTCCAACCGCCCGGTTCCCGTTGCAGCTCGGGGAAATCCGGTGCGGCGGAGGCCAGCAGGTCCGGCGAGTCGAACAGGTCCGCCAGCAGTTGCTGGGGCGTCAGGATCGGCCAGAGCCAGTCGATCGCCTCCTGCACCTCGGGCGACTCACGCAGTTCGCGCCGGATCTCCTCGATGTCGGCGTCCTCCAGCAAGTTGGCGCCGCCAAGGGGATCCGCGCCGATCCGGTCGGCGTATTGGCGGGCCAGCGCGTCGAGGATCGTCGGCACGATCAACGGCTTGGCCTTGTTGTGCACCCGCCGGGAGCGGCGGGCCACGGCACGGGCCTGCACGCAGGTCTTCTTGTCCAGCCTGAGTATCTCGCCCTCGAACTCGATCTCGATGTGGTCGTCGGGCACCCGCTGGCGGTCGCGCACGGCGGCGGCGAGCACGTCGGCCATCTCCACGCGGCCCTTGATCTCGGCGATGTGAACGGATTCCGTCCGGTCGGGCGCCATCCCGGGGAACAGTTCGCCCACAGTGGACAACAGGACACCGGTCTCGCCGAGCGACGGCAGCACCTGGCCGATGTAACGCAGGAAGGTCGAGTTGGGACCGACGACGAGCACACCGCGCCGGGACAACTGTTCGCGGTAGGTGTACATCAGGTAGGCCGCGCGGTGCAGCGCGACCGCGGTCTTGCCCGTGCCCGGTCCGCCCTGGACCACGAGGACGCCGTTCAGCCCGGAACGGATGATCTTGTCCTGCTCGGCCTGGATGGTCTGCACGATGTCGTTCATCCGGCCGGTCCGGCTGGCGTTCACGGCCGCGAGCAGCGCGGCCTCGCCGGTGAGGCCCTCGTGCCGCGCGGGGTCGGCGGCGTCGAGGTCGAGCACCTCGTCGTCGATCGCGGTGACCTTGCGCATGCTGGTGCGGATGTGCCTGCGCCGCCGCACCCCGTCCGGCGCGGCGGCGGTGGCGAGGTAGAAAGGCCTGGCAGCGGGGGCTCGCCAGTCCATCAGCAGCGGTTCGTAGTCGTTGTCCTCGTCGAAGATCCCGATTCGGCCGATGTGCTGACGCGTCCTGTCGTCGAAATCGAGCCTGCCGAAGCAGAGTCCGTTTTCCACGGAGTTGTACTGCGCCAACTGCTGGGAGTACATGCCGGTGGCGGCTTCCCGCTCGGTGCGCGCCTGCGGGGTGCCGCTGGAATCCTTGAGTACCTTGGCCAACTGGCCGGATGTCCGCGCACGCAGATCGTCGAGACGACCGTAGAGCATCGACACGATCCGTTGTTCCAGCTCAATTTCCCCGCTTGACAACCGGCTTTCCTTTCGCTAAAATCACGCTAGAGTCAATTCGCTGGTGTATTTTTTCATGTACTTTTCTGTGCCGCGAACGACCACAATAGCAGCGATTATTGCGGATCGCACTAAGCTTTGTTCCATGGAAGACGAAGGCCCTTCTCCCAATACCGGTGCCGCACGGCTGGTCGTCCTGCTGTGCGCGTTCGGGCTGGCCACCGTCGGCGCGTTCAGCGCGTTCTTCGCCACCGAGATCCTCGCCGCCGTCCTCGGCGCCTCGGCACGCCCCAGCACCGGCGCGTTGATCCTGTGCGCGCTGGTGCCGATCGCGACGGCCGTGGGAGCGGTGATCATCTCCATTCGCGCCAAGGCAATGGGCAAGGTCCTCGCGTTGGGCTGCGGCACGCTGGTGCTCGGCGCGATCGTGACAGCGCTGCTGATGGTGGTCATCGCGGCATGAGCACTCAGCGCGTGGTGGTCACTGTGGGCGGAGCGACCGGCGGCGCCGTGGTGTCCGGCTGGAACATGACCACCATCAGCGCTATCGCAACCGCCACAAGGAATGCCATGGCGGGCAACAGGAACGGCTTCACTATCCGCCAGACGGCGTAGGCGAGCACGGCCACGGCGCTGCCCACCGCCACCAGTACCTTGACGGCAAGGCCAGCAGGTCCGGAACCGGCGACTCCGGCGCCCACCGCTTTGGCCGCGAGACCGCCGGACGCGGATCCGGCGGCACTGGCGCCGAAAACCAGTGGTGCGACACAGGTCCGCAGGCGGCTGTTGACGTCCGCCAACTCGGCCGCGAGTGCGCTGCACCGCACACACTCGTCCAGGTGCGCCCGGACGAGCGTCGTTTCCCGCCGGGACAACCCGGCCCTTGTCCACGCGCCCAACAGATCCGTGGCGGCCCGACAGCCGTCCTCGGTCGTCTCGGCAAGGTGCACTTGGAGGTACGCCTGTTTCAGTCCTTCACGGGCCCGGTAGGCCAGTGCCGATACACCGTTCGGCGTGAGGCCGAGCAGCGGCGCCACGTCCGCCGGTGACTCCTCCTCGACTTCGGTGTGCCACAACACCATCTGCCACCGTTCGGGCAGGCGTGCGAACGCCCTGGCCGCCAGCGAACGTTCCAGCCCCGCCAGCGCGGTGTCTGTGAACGGCACGCTGACCGACTCGACCGGCGCCGCCTTCGTCACGTCCTCGGCGGTGCGGACCCTGCGTTCCGCGTCAGTCCTGTCATAGGCGAGGTGTCGTAGCGCCGTGAGCAGATACGGCCGGAACGCCGCGTCGGGTCCGCGGCCGTCGCGCAGGGTGTCGAGCACCCTGGCGAACGCCTCGGACACCAGGTCGTCGGCTTCGATGCGCGACCGGCTCAACTGCCGGGCGAGATTCGCGGCCGACCTGACATGTCGTTCGTACAGTGTTCCGTACGCCGTCACATCACCGCCGCGAACCGCGGTGATCAGGTCCGCGTCCGGATCGGAAACCTGGGTCATGCGACAAGAACCCGCGAGAACCCTGATGATGACGCCACAATCCGTGGTCCGATCGAGTGAACCACCGTCATAGTCGCCGCGAGCCGGGGTTGGCAGCGCATGTCCGGCTTCCTCAACGGCGCGCTCCTGGTCGTTCCCCTGCTCGCAGCGGCTCGGCTGCTGCTGTTCTGCCTCGCTCTGGTGGCCCACCACCGGTGGCGGATCCCCGTCGCCAGCATCGAACGGCTCATCAGGGCGTGCTTCCCGCAGCGCAAGCGGGATCGGTGCTGAGACCTGACGGGTCAGGGCATACGTGGCTGGAGGCCGCGCAACGCCGTGTCCACCACCTGGTCGGTGTATTCGTGTGTGAGCGGGCCGGTGCGCTGCAGCCACCTGTTGAGGACCGGCCCGAACAGCATGTCGATGGCTACGTCGAGGTCGACGCCCTCGGCTAGCTGCCCGGCGCGTTGTGCGGCGCGCAGTCGGTTCTTCTTGACCACTCGCACCGGCTCGTCCAGCCGCTTCGCGTAGTCGGCCGCCAGGGTGGGATCGAGGACGATCTCGGTGTGCAGTGCGCGCATGGGCAGGTCGAAGCGCGGGTCGTTCAGTTCGTCGACGGTGGCGCGCAGCACGAGTTTCAGGTCGGCGGCCAGGTCTCCGGTGTCCGGCAGGCCGCCGGGCTGGTCGTCCTGTCCGTCGGTGGTGAGCGTCAGGAAGGCGTCGAACAGCAACGCCCCCTTTGACGGCCACCAGCGGTAGATCGTCTGTTTGCCGACGCCTGCGGCTGTGGCGATTCCCTCGATCGAGAGCTTCGCGTAGCCGACCTTGCCGACCAGGTCGAGCGCTGCGGCGAGGATGGCTCGCCGCGCTGAGTCGCTGCGGCGGCTGGCGTCCGGGGTGGCCTTCTGTGACACGCTCCGGACTCTAGCAAAAGACGAGACGAGACGGTCCGTCTTGACTTGACGGCATGGCGGTGTACTGTACGAGTCGTTCGCGAGACGGAACGGTTCGTCTCGTCTTGTTTTGGGAGGACATTGTGCAGATCTCAGGTGCTACCGCGTCTCGTGTCTGGTTCATCACCGGCGCCAGTCGCGGTCTCGGCCGTGCCTTCACCGAGGCCGCGCTCGAGGCCGGTGACCGGGTGGTCGGCGCGGCACGCGATGTCACACCGCTCGATGGCCTCGTCGCTCGGTACCCGGAGCAGATGCTGGCCTTAAGGCTCGACGTGACGGACCGCTCCGCAGTGGTCGATGTGGTTGCCGAGGCGGTCCGGTACTTCGGCAGGCTCGATGTTGTCGTGAACAACGCGGGGGCGCTGTTCGCCGGGATGGTGGAGGAGTTCTCCGAAGCACAGGCCAGGGCTCAGATGGAGGTCAACTTCTTCGGCTCGCTGTGGGTGAGCCAGGCCGTCATGCCTCACCTGCGGGCGCAGGGCAGCGGGCACATCCTGCAGATTTCCAGCATTGGGGCGCTTGGTGGTTTTCCCAGTACTGGGCTTTACAGCGCGAGCAAGTTCGCGCTGGAAGGGATGAGTGAGGCATTGGCTGCCGAGGCTGCTCAGTTTGGCGTAAAAGTCACCATCGTTCAGCCGGGCGGTTACTGGACAGATCTCTACACCAGCAGCACTGCTACGGAGCCGGATCCCGTTTACGAGCCACTGCGCGAGGAGTTGGCGGCGCAGTGGGCGGAGGGGTCGGTTGACAGTGAACCTCGGTTGGCTGCGGTGGCGGTGATGGCGCTGGTCGCCAGCGATGATCCGCCGCTGCGGCTGCTTCTTGGCAGCATGGTTTATGACGTCGCGTTCAGCATTTCCCGGCAGCGCATGGAAACTTGGGCTGGTTGGGAAGAGGTCAGCCGTGCTGCGGAGAAGGCAGTTCCCTCGCCGAACTGACCGGCGTGTCCACCTTTCCGGCACACCGTGTCCACCTTCCAGCACACCGTGTCGACCTTTGCGGCACATCGAGATTCCCCTACCTGCGGGGCTCTGTGTGCCGAGGTGGCTACTTTCCAGCGTTTTTTCGCGTGTCCACCATTGCGGATTAGCGTGAGTTATCCATCCGACTCACTTTCAGCTTTCGCACTTTTCGCTTCGCGCCGCGCACGGATCAACTCACGCACCGCAATGGTGGACACGCGCACGCGCGCGAACGCGCCCCAGGAAGGTTCTCCTGGGGCGCGTTCTTGGCCTTGCGGTGGTTGGACTAGATCAGAAGTCCATGCCGCCGGTCGGGTCGCCTGCGGGGGCCGCGGCGGCCTTCTCCGGCTTGTCGGCCACTACTGCCTCGGTGGTGAGGAACAGCGCCGCGATCGATGCCGCGTTCTGCAGCGCCGAGCGGGTGACCTTGGCCGGGTCGAGGATGCCCGCGTCGATCAGGTTGCGGTACTCGCCGGTGGCGGCGTCCAGGCCCTCGCCTTGCTTGAGGCCCTTGACCTTCTCCACCACGACTCCGCCTTCGAGACCGGCGTTGATCGCGATCTGCTTCAGCGGCGCCTCGACGGCGACCTTGACGATGTTGGCGCCGGTGGCCTCGTCACCCGTCAGCTTCAGGCTGGCGAAGGCGACCTCGGCTGCCTGCAGCAGAGCCACGCCACCACCGGCGACGATGCCCTCCTCGACGGCGGCCTTGGCGTTGCGCACAGCGTCCTCGATGCGGTGCTTGCGCTCCTTGAGCTCGACCTCGGTGGCCGCGCCCGCCTTGATCACCGCGACACCGCCGGCCAGCTTGGCCAGGCGCTCCTGCAGCTTCTCGCGGTCGTAGTCCGAGTCGCTCTTCTCGATCTCCGCACGGATCTGGTTGACGCGGCCCTGGATCTGCTCGGCGTCACCCGCACCCTCGACGATCGTGGTCTCGTCCTTGGTCACGACGACCTTGCGGGCCTGGCCCAGCAGCGAGATGTCGGCGTTGTCCAGCTTGAGGCCCACGTCCTCGCTGATGACCTGGCCGCCGGTCAGGGTGGCCATGTCCTGCAGCATCGCCTTGCGACGGTCACCGAAGCCAGGCGCCTTGACGGCGACGGACTTGAAGGTGCCCTTCAGCTTGTTGACGATCAGGGTGGCCAGCGCCTCGCCCTCGACGTCCTCGGCGATGATCAGCAGCGGCTTGCCCGACTGCATGACCTTCTCCAGGAGCGAGAGCAGGTCCTTGACCGTGGAGATCTTGGAGCCGAACAGGAGGATGTACGGGTCCTCCAGCACGGCTTCCTGGCGCTCCGGGTCGGTCACGAAGTAACCGGAGATGAAGCCCTTGTCGAAGCGCATACCCTCGGTGAGCTCGAGCTCGAGGCCCAGGGTGTTGCTCTCCTCGACGGTGATGACGCCTTCCTTGCCGACCTTGTCCAGCGCCTCGGCGATCAGCTCGCCGATCGTGGTGTCAGCGGCGGAGATGGAGGCCGTGGCAGCGATCTGCTCCTTGGTCTCGATCTCCTTGGCAGCCTTGTGCAGCTGCTCGGTCACGGCCTCGACAGCCTGCTCGATGCCGCGCTTGAGCGACAGCGGGTCGGCGCCGGCCGCGACGTTGCGCAGGCCCTCGCGAACGAGCGCCTGTGCCAGCACGGTGGCGGTGGTGGTGCCATCGCCGGCGACGTCGTCAGTCTTCTTGGCGACCTCTTTGACCAGCTCGGCCCCGATTTTCTCCCACGGGTCCTCGAGCTCGATCTCCTTGGCGATGGAGACGCCGTCGTTGGTGATCGTCGGCGCGCCCCACTTTTTCTCGAGCACGACGTTGCGGCCCCTCGGGCCGAGCGTCACCTTGACGGCGTCGGCGAGGATGTTGAGGCCGCGCTCGAGTCCGCGGCGCGCGTCCTCGTCAAACGCGATCAGTTTGGCCATTGCGGTGTGTCCTCCGCCTGCTTGCTTACGTTGGGGGTCGTGAGGGCATGCCTCACGACGAACACTGCTCAGCCAGGTGTGGCGCCCGCGACGGACGACCGAGGGTGACCCGGTCTCACCATCCCGACTAGCACTCAACTCTAGCGAGTGCTAACACGTGTTTAGCACTCGGCCGGGGCGAGTGCAAGAAACGCTGGTCAGCTGGGTGGGATTCCGGTGAGTGTCGGCAGCGGCCGCCTGGTCGTCACCACGCCGCCCTGAGTTCGCCTGGTCGTGCTCGAGGGGTTCTCGCCGACCGGGATCTGCGGCTTGGACGTGCCGGTCTCCTCGGAGCCGCCGCCACCACCACCGCCACCGCCCTTGCTGGACAGCAGCACGACGACCAGCACGACGACGGCGATCGCGACCAGACCGACCAGCACGGGCACCAGCCAGCGCTTGCCGCCCTTGTCGCCGGTGAACGCCGACGAACCGACCGGGGTCGGCGGGCGCACCCGGTGGAAGTCGCCAGGAGCCTGCTGCTGTTGTTGCTGTTGCTGGACCGGCGGCTGCTGCTGGGCCTGCTGCGGTCCCTGGGGCGGTCGGTAGGCCTGCTGCTGAGGCGTCGGCTGCGCGCTCGCCGGGCGCGGCGGCTCGCTGCGCTGGGCCTGCTGCAGCGCCTGACGGGCCGCGCCGACCAGCGCCTTGCAGTCGGCGTAGCGGACCTTCGGGTCCTTGGCCATGCCCCGGCGGATCACCTCGTCGATCGCCGCGGGCAGCGCGACGATGCCGGTGACCGCGGGCGGGTCCAGATTGAGGTGGCCCTGGATGACCTCGGGGACCTTGCCCTGGTACGGCGGCCGCCCGGTCAGGCAGGCGAACAGCACACACGCCAGCGAGTACGCGTCCGTGCGGCCGTCCACCGGCTCACCGCGCAGGTGCTCCGGCGCGGCGTACGTCGGCGAGCCGAGGAAGTCCCCGCTGCGGGTGCGGTGACCGGTGGCACCGCGCCTGGTCAGGCCGAAGTCGGCGAGGTAGACGTGCTCGGTCGAGGTCTCCCTGCTGGTCACCAGCACGTTCGCCGGTTTGACGTCCAGGTGCACCAGGCCGCGGTCGTGCAGCGTGTCCAGCGCCTCGGCGACCTGCCCGAGCAGCGAGAGCGTGCGCTCCGGCGCGATCGGGCCGTCCCGGATGATGCTGGCCATGTCGGAGCCGTCGACCAGCCGCATGGCGATGTAGAGCAGGCCGTCGACCTCACCGAAGTCGTACAGCGGCACGACGTTGGCGTGGTCGATCGCGGAGGTGTTTCTCGCCTCGTCGACGAACCGCTCCCGGAACTCCGCGTCCTCACCCAGGTGCTCGCCGATGACCTTGAGGGCCACCTTCCGACCGAGCCGGACGTCGGTGGCCTTGTACATGACGCTCATGCCGCCACGGCCAAGCACACCGTCGATCCGGTAATGCCCTAGGCGACGCCCGGTGAGGTCCTCCGACACGGAGCGCAGCCTAACGTCCGCACTCAGCCGCACGTGGACGTATCCGCCAATTGGTTAGGAGAGTGCCGCGATCATGGTCTGAGGTTTGCGCGTCTGGGTGAGCACCTGGCCGGGACCGGCGAAGTCGAGCAGCAGGCCCTCACCGGTGCGCATGGACTGCGGAACCGACTGGCTGACCGCCCGCAGCCGGGTCTGGGTGCCCTCGGTGTAGGCGACGAGAGACGCCGGTGTGACGGTGATCGCCGCGCCTGGTTCCAGGTTGATCACGTCCAGCGCGCCGCATGAGGCGAGCACCACGGAGCCCTGGCCGGAGACGTGCTCGAGAAAGCCGGTCTCGGCGCCGAACATCGGCCGGAAGGCCTGCCAGCTCGTCTCGTACTGGATCGTGCTCGACGCGGCCAGCGAGCAGCCACGCGTCACGCACCAGCCCGTGATGCCCTCCAGTTCGAGCGTGTACACCTCGCCGGGCAGCGCGGGCGCCACGTCCACCCACCCGCCTTCCGGCGGCGCGGTGAACAGCGTCGGGTGGGACCGCTTGCCGCGCACACCGCCCCGGGGGCGCACGTCGATCTGCACGCCGTAGCTCGCGGAGAGCATCAGGTCGTAGTCGGCCTGGATCGCCTCGCCGGGCGCCAGTAAGAGCCTGGCCACGCCGTACGCAGGGGTATGTCGGGTCCGGACCTGCAACGTTCCCCTCCGTGTTCACGCGTGCGTCGCGGTCAGAGTCTTACACGTCACGCTGTCGTCACGGTGTCATCGCGGTGCGCGACGAGGCAGGATGCATGCGTGCCGAACACAGCGACCAGACTCCGCAGCGTCGATTCTTACCGTGCGACCATCCGCGCACTGGTGACCGACCTGCCGATCGAGCGGCTCCCGGTGGCGGACTGCCTCGGGCTCGTACTCGCCGAGGACCTGACGGCACCCATCGCGCTGCCGCCGTTCGACAACTCCGCCATGGACGGCTACGCGGTGCGCTCCGTCGACGTGGTCGGTGCGAGCGAGGACAGCCCGGTCGAGTTGCCGGTGCTCGAGGACATCCCGGCCGGGCGGACCGACGTGGTGCCGCTGCTGCCGGGAACCGCGCACCGGATCATGACCGGCGCCCCGCTGCCGCCGGGCGCGGACTCGGTCGTCAAGGTCGAGCTGACGGACTCGGGCGTGACGAAGGTGCGTGTCTTCTCGCCTGTCAACGTTGGCACCCACCTGCGCAGGACGGGCGAGGACGTGCGCGAGGGCGCGACGGTCCTGACCAAGGGGACCGTCCTCGCGCCGCCCCAACTCGGGTTCCTGGCCGCGCTCGGGTTGTCCCACCTGCCCGTACAGCGCCGCCCGCGCGTGCTGATCCTGTCCACGGGCACGGAGCTCGTGCCGCCGGGGACACCGCTGACGCATGGGCAGATCTACGAGTCCAACAGCGTGCACCTCGCCGCCGCCGTGCAGGAGATCGGTGGGGTCACGCACGTGCTGCGGTCAGTCCCGGACGATGTCGACGCGCTGTACAGCGCGCTTGAGCCGCATCTGAAGGACCACGACCTGCTGATCACCACCGGCGGGGTGAGCGCTGGCGCGTACGAGGTGGTCAAGGACGCCCTGGCTGGTGAGGGCGTGGAGTTCGTCAAGGTCGCCGTGCAGCCCGGCGGGCCGCAGGGATTCGGCACATACATGGGGTTGCCCGTTGTCACACTGCCCGGCAACCCGGTCAGCGCGGCGCTGTCGTTCGAGCTGTTCGTACGGCCCGCGTTGCTGCGCGCGATGGGACGCCCGGACGTCGACCGCAAACGTGTGCGCGCCAAGGCCAGCAGCGCGATGAAGTCCCCGGCCGGGCGCAAGCAGTACCGGCGGGGCCACCACGAGGCCGGGTCGGTGCAGGCCGTGCCGGTCGGCGGGCCGGGGTCGCACCTGCTGATGGCCTTCGCTCAGGCCAACTGCCTGATCGAAATCCCCGAGGACGTCACCGAGGTGCCCGAGGGCGGGGATGTCCAGCTGCTCATGCTCACTCCGTGACCGGTCGCATACGAAGAGCCATTGATCCCACCTTTTCCGGGCACTAGAATTCACCGACCGGGTAATTCACGTGGATGACCCGATGGGTGCCGGTGCATCGTCGGGGGGATGCATCGGCACCTGGTTCGACCAAGTCGGGCAGACTTGGGGGCACCTCACCCGTCGTGATTCAGGAAAAGGCCGCAGTGACTTCTTCCCCGCAACGTCCCGTCGCCCACTTCGTCGAGCTGGCGCGCGGGATCGTGCCACCCATGAACCCGGCGGGCCGCCCGTTCGTTCTCGCCGCCGCCGCGCTCACGCTCGTGCTGCGCAGAATCTGGCGGCCGCTCGGTGTCGTCGGCGCGGTGCTCACCGGCTGGACGGCGTGGTTCTTCCGCGAGCCGAAACGAGTCACCCCGAGCCGCTCCGGTCTGGCGGTGGCTCCGGCTGACGGCATGGTTTCGCAGGTCGCCGAGGTCGTCGCGCCGCCGGAGCTCGGCCTCGGCGACACCCCGATGCTGCGGGTGAGTGTGTTCCTCTCGGTGTTCGACGTGCATGTCCAGCGCGTGCCCGCCTCCGGCGAGGTGCTGCGCAAGATCTACCACCCCGGCAAGTTCCTCTCGGCGGACCTGGACAAGGCCAGCGAGGAGAACGAGCGCAACACGCTGCTGCTGCGCACCGTGGACGGCCACCAGCTGGTCGTCGTGCAGATCGCCGGTCTCGTGGCGCGGCGGATCGTGTGCCACGTCGACGAGGGCGAGAAGGTCACGGCCGGTGCCACGTACGGCCTGATCCGGTTCGGTTCCCGTGTGGACACCTATGTGCCCCGCGGCAGCCGTGTGCTGGTCGAACCGGGCCAACGGACGATCGGTGGCGAGACCGTGCTCGCCGAACTGGGAGGCTGAGCCAATGGCGGCGCGTACCGCCCCTGGAGTTCGACTACTACCCAACGCGATCACGGTGCTCGCGATGTGCGCGGGCCTGTCGGCCGTGCAGTTCGCGTTGCACGGCAACTACTCGGCCGTGCTCGCGTCGATCTTCGCCGCGGCGATACTGGACAGCCTGGACGGCCGGATCGCCCGGCTGCTGGACGCGACCACGAAGATGGGCGCCGAGCTGGACTCGCTGTCCGACGCGATCGCGTTCGGCGTGGCGCCCGCTCTCGTGCTGTACCACTGGAAACTCGGCGAGGACGCCAACCGTCTCGGCTGGATCTTCGCGCTGGTGTTCGCGGTCTGCATGATCCTTCGCCTGGCGCGCTTCAACACGCTGCTCGAGGACACCAACCAGCCGCCGTACGCCAAGGAGTTCTTCGTCGGCGTACCCGCGCCCGCGGGCGGCATGCTCGCGTTGCTGCCGATGATCGTGTGGCTGGAGTTCGACCGGTCCGAGGGCTGGTGGAGCGACCAGCGTGTGGTGATGGTGTGGACAGTCGCGGTGGCGGCGTTGCTGATCAGCCGTATCCCCACGCTGTCGGTGAAGACAGTGCGGGTGCCGCCGCGGATGGTCGTGCCGGTCCTGGTCAGTGTCACGGCACTGGCCGCGGCTGTGGTCACGTACCCGATCGCGGCGCTGGGCATCTTCCTGATCGTCTACCTGCTGCACATCCCGTACGCGGTGCGCAGGAAACACTGGCTGGCCAAGCACCCCGAGGCCTGGGACGTGCCGCCCCGCGAGCGCCGCGCGATCCGCAGCCAGGCCCGCCGCCTCGGACTGCGCCCACCGCTGCGCCGCCGAGTCGCCGGGGTGGCCCGCCGAGTCCGGATCGGCGGCCGACGCACGGACGAGAACGACCAGTTGCACGCCGGTTGGCAGTCGTACCTCCCGCCGGAGCAGCATCCGCGCGTGATCGGGCCGACGCCCAAGCGGCGCAGCTGGCGCCGGATCGGACTACGCCGTCAGCCGCGCCCGCCGCGCGACCGCTGAATTCGATTTCGCCCAGAATTCGACTTGCACCACACCGCATGATCGAGTCATGCGCTCGTTTGAGGAACTGGTAGCGGAGGCGGACGCCGAGCCCACCGAGGGCTGGGACTTCTCGTGGTTCGAAGGCCGGGCGACGGAAGCCCGGCCTTCGTGGGGATATCAGCGGTCCATGGGCGAACGGATGGCCGCGGCGAGTGCCGCGCTGGACATCCAGACCGGTGGTGGCGAAGTCCTCGCCGGTGTCCCGAAACTCCCGCCTGTCTGTGCCGCCACGGAAGCATGGCCGCCGAACGTGGCCAAGGCGACGGCGTTGCTGCACCCGTTGGGCGCGGTGGTCGTGGCCGATCCGGAGGAACCGCCGCTGCCTTTCGCGGACGGCGCCTTCGACCTCGTGGTCAGCAGGCATCCGGTGCGGCCGTACTTCGACGAGATCGCACGGGTTCTGCGCCCCGGAGGCACGTACTTCGCACAGCACGTCGGCCCGGCGAGCGTGTTCGAGGTGGTCGAGTACTTCCTCGGCCCGTTGCCCGACGAGACGCGTGCGGGCCGCCATCCCGACCTGGAACGGGCCGAGGCCGAGGCAGCCGGGCTGGAGATCGTCGACCTGCGCACCGAGCGGCTGCGGATGGAGTTCTTCGACGTCGGCGCGGTCGTGCACTTCCTGCGCAAGGTGATCTGGATGGTGCCGGGCTTCACCTCGGCCGCGTACCTGCCGCGGTTGCGTGAGTTGCATGAGCAGATCGCGGCCGACGGCCCATTCGTGGCGCACAGCAGTCGGACGTTGTTCGAGGCCCGCAGGCCCTGATCCGCCGTCGTGGCGCAGGCCACTCCCCGACACTTTCCCATTTACATAAGTGCGTGATACAACTTTTTGTGTGACTCTTCCTGCCGCCGACCTGGTCGTGGCGATCGAGAGCGTGACACGGCTGATGAAACAGCTCAGCCAGGGCACGGGGATGTCGATCACCGCGGCCGGGGTGCTGTCGACCCTCGACCGGCTGGGGCCCCGTCGGCTGACCGAGCTGGCCGCGTCGGAGAACGTCTCGCAGCCCGCGATGACCCAGCTGATCTCGCGGCTCGGCGACGCCGGGCTCGTCGAACGCGTGGCCGACGACACCGACCGCCGCGCCGTCCAGTTGCACATCACCGACGCGGGCCGCGCCCAGCTCGCCTATCGCCGACAGGTCAAGACCGAACGGCTCGAAGAGCTGCTGAGCGAGCTCGACCCGGCACACCACGAAGCGTTGACCGCCGCGATTCCCGCGATCAACGCACTGACCGAACTCTCGGGGGTCACGGCATGAAAAGCAGTACCAGCAGTCCGTTCCGGCAGCCGAAGGCCGTTTTCGCGGTCGCCTTCGCGTGTGTCGTGTCGTTCATGGGGATCGGGCTGGTCGACCCGATCCTTCCCGCCATCTCCGAGGACCTGCACGCCACCCCGAGCCAGGTGACCCTGCTGTTCACCAGCTACCTGGTGATCATGGCCGTGGCGATGCTGGTCACCGGCTGGGTGTCCAGCCGGATCGGCGCGAAGAAGACGATGATCATCGGCCTGGCGATCATCGTGGCGTTCAGCGCGCTGGCGGGCGCGACCGACAGCATCGGCGGGATCGTCGGGTTCCGAGCAGGCTGGGGCGTCGGCAACGCCTTGTTCATCGCGACCTCGCTCGCGGTGATCGTGGCATCGGCGACCGGCGGGTTCGTCGGCGCGATCATCCTGTACGAGACCGCGCTCGGCCTGGGTATCGCGGTCGGGCCGTTGCTCGGCGGGCTGCTCGGCGAGATCAGCTGGCGTGGCCCGTTCTTCGGTGTGGCCGGGCTGATGGCGATCGCCATGATCGCGACGATCGTGCTGGTCGAGCCGCTACCGAAGCCACAGCGGAAAACATCCATCACGGCGCCGTTGAAAGCGTTGCGGCACCGGGGTTTGTTGATCCTGTCGCTGACCGCGCTCTGCTACAACTGGGCATTCTTCACCGTGCTGGGCTACGCACCGTTCCCGATGCACCTCGGCGCGATCGAACTCGGCTTCGTGTTCTTCGGGTGGGGTGTGCTCGTAGCCGTGTTCTCGGTCTTCGGGGCTCCCTGGTTGCAGCGCAGGTTCGGCATCGCCCGCACGCTGTACCTGAACCTGGCCCTGTTCGCACTGGTGGTGCTGGGCATCGCGATCGGGACCGACTCGACGACCACGCTCGTCGTGCTGGTGATCGTGGCCGGTGTCTTCATCGGCGTCAACAACACCGTGACCACCCAGGCCGTGATGACCATCGCCCCGGTCGAGCGGCCAGTCGCCTCGGCGGCCTACGGCTTCGTGCGGTTCATCGGCGGCGGCCTGGCCCCGTTCGCGGCGGGCAAGCTGGTCGAGGCCACGAACGTGCATGTGCCGTTCTACATCGCGTCCGGTGTGCTCGTCCTCGGTATCGGCATCCTTTCGTTCGCACGCAAGGAACTCGCCGAGGCAGAGCAGGTGCAGGCCGAGGACAGCGAGCCGGTGGCGGCCGCGCGCGGCAACGCCATCGTCGCCGCGATCGACGACTCGCCCACAGCGGCGGCCGTTGTCGACATGGCGACTCGGATCGCACGGGTGAACAACCGGACTGTCCACGTGGTGCACGTCCAGGAGCAGGCCGAGACCGTCGGCGAGGACCCGCTGGCAGCGCAGGCGCTGGTCGACCGCCAGGTCGCCAAGGTCAAGGGCGCGGTCGGAAAGGTGCTGACCGGTGTCACGGATCACGGTGACGTGGGCAGGCTGATCGCGGAGTACGCCGACCGGCTCGGCGCCAGGGCCATCGTGGTCGGCGCGCCACGCCACGGCGGGCTGCCCGCGCTGATGGACAACAGCGCCAGCCAGGAGCTCTGGCGGCACGCCACGGCACACATCATGATCGTGAACCCAGCACTCGACATCGCACCAGAACCCGTAGGCTCGCGTGCGTGACGTCCCCGCAGATCACGCTCACCGCGCGCATTTCCCCTTCGGCCATCGACACCCGGCGGGGTGTCGTGCGGCTGCACCCGGAAGTCCTTGACGCCCTCGGCCTGCGGCAGTGGGACGCGGTCAAGCTGATCGGCGCGCGGGTCAGCGTCGCACTGGCCGCCGCGAGCGACAGCCTCCCCGGTGTCGCCCTGCTGGACGACATCACGCTGACGAACCTCGGCATCGTCGAAGGTTCGGAGGTCGTCGTCTCGCCGGTGACCGTGTCGGGCGCGAGGTCCGTCACCGTCTCCGGGTCACGCCTGGCCACGACCTCGGTCACCCCGCAGACGCTGCGGCTGGCGTTGATGGGCAAGGTGTTCACGGTCGGCGACGCGGTCTCCCTGCTGCCGCAGGACCTCGCGCCGCCGCCCGAGGCGGACGTGACCGCGGCGCGGCAGCGGCTGTCCCAGGCCATCGGCATGACCTGGACGAACGAGCTGATCACCATCACCGCGTCCGACCCGGACGGCGCCGTGGCCGTCACACCGTCCACAGTGGTCAACTGGCGGGACGGCGCACGCGGCGGCGCGGAGGCCGCCCAGATCACCTCGGGCACCACGCAGGCCACCGCCCAGACAACTGCGCAGAGCCAGATCACCGAGGACGCGGTGATCGTCGCCGAGCGGCTCGACACGTCCCCCGCGGCAGCGCCGCTGCCGGTCGCCGACCTGGTCGGCGCGGTCGACGCGGCCCGCAAGCTCACCGAATGGCTGGACCTGGCCTTCCAGCGCCCCGAACTGCTGCAGAAGCTCGGGGCGGCGCCCCGGCTCGGCGCTTTGGTCAGCGGCCCTGAGGGCGTCGGCAAGGCGACCCTGGTCCGCTCGGTGGCGAACGCGGTGGACGCCAAGATCGTCGAGGTCGCCGCGCCGTCGATCGCCGTACTGGAGGCCAACGCCGCCGCGGCACAGATCCGCGCAGCCATCGCCGAGGCCGAGCGCGACACACCGGCCGTGCTGCTGCTGACCGATGTGGACGCGTTGCTGCCCGCGACCAGTCCCCCGCCGGTCGCCACGATCGTGCTGGACTCGCTGCACAAAGCGGTGAACACGCCACGGCTGGCGATCGTCGCGACGACCGCGCACCCCGAGGCCATCGACCCGCGGCTGCGCACAGTGGAACTGCTCGACCGTGAACTCGCGCTTCCTTTGCCCACAAGCAAAACCAGGACCGAACTGTTGCGCGTGCTGATGCGTGACGTGCCAACGGAGTCCAATGTGGACTTCAGTACGGTCGCCGACCGCACACCGGGCTTCGTGGTCGCGGACCTCGTCGCGTTGCGCCGGGAGGCGTCAGTGCGCGCCGCGTTGCGCCAGAAGGACGCGCCAGAGCCGAAGATCTCGTCGGAGGACATGGTCGGCGCGCTGGAGACCGTGCGACCAACGTCGATGTCCTCTTCGGACAACCTGCAGACCGGCGGGCTGACGCTGGACGCCGTCGGCGACATGGCCGAGGTCAAGCAGTCGCTCACCGAGGCCGTGCTGTGGCCGTTGCAGTACCCGGATTCCTTTGCCCGGCTGGGTGTTCAGCCGCCACGCGGGGTGCTGCTGTACGGGCCGCCCGGCTGCGGCAAGACGTTCCTGATCCGCGCGCTGGCTGGCAGCGGCCGGTTGAACGTGCTGTCGGTCAAGGGCGCGGAGCTGATGGACAAGTGGGTCGGCGAGTCCGAGCGGGCGGTGCGTGAGTTGTTCCGCCGTGCCGCGGAAGCCTCACCGACCATGGTTTTCCTCGACGAGGTCGACGCCCTGGCGCCACGCCGTGGCCAGTCCAGCGACTCGGGCGTCGGTGACCGCGTAGTCGCCGCGTTGCTCACGGAATTGGACGGCGTCGAGCCGTTGCGGGACGTGATCGTGGTCGGCGCGACCAACCGGCCCGAGCTGATCGACCCGGCTTTGCTGCGGCCAGGCCGATTGGAGCGGATCATCTACGTGCCGCCGCCCGACGGCGAGGCACGCGCCGCGGTCCTGCGCTCGTCGGCCCGCAACACACCGCTGGCCGACGACGTCGACCTGGACGCGTTGGCAGAGAACCTCGACCGCTACTCGGCGGCGGACTGCGCGGCCCTGATCCGCGAGGCGGCGTTGACGGCCATGCGTGAATCCCTCGACGCCTCCGTGGTCACGGGCGCGCACCTGGACAAGGCGAGGGAGACCGTCCGGCCGTCCCTCGACCCCGCCCAGTTGGCGTCACTGGAGGCGTACGCCAAGTCCCGCTAATCCGTCCTCGACGCAACCAAGGCGGCCTTCGGTGCGCCAGGTGCACCGAAGGCCACATTGGGGGCACAGCTCAGCGGACGGAGAGTTCGGTCGGCGTCGCGAAGACGTCGACCATCGCCCCGCCGCGCAGCACGGTCACCGGCAGCTCGGCGCCGATCGCCTCGGCGAAAAGCTGTTTCTGGATGCCCTGCGCGTCGCTGACCTGCTTGCGCCCGACCGTGAGCACGAGGTCGCCCGCGTGCAGACCGGCCCGGTGCGCCGGGCTGCCCGCCACCACCTCGACCACCCGCAGGCCCGCCTTCTGGCCGGTCCGCGCGGCGACGTCCTCCGGTAGCGGCGCGGGCATGCTGACCAGGCCGAGGAAGGCCCGCCGGACCCGGCCGTCGGTGATCAGCGTCCGCACGATCCGCATGGTCGTGACGTTCACCGGCACCGCGAGGCCGAGGCCGAATCCGGCGACGGCCGTGTTGATCCCGACCACGTGGCCCTGCCAGTCGGCCAGCGCGCCACCGGAGTTGCCGGGGTTGAGCGCCGCGTCGGTCTGGATCACGTCCTCGATCACGCGGGCCGCTTTGCCTTGGCGCACCGGCAAAGCCCGGCCGAGCGCGCTCACCACACCGGCCGTGACCGAGCCGTTGAGGCCGAGCGGGTTGCCGACCGCCACGACGAGCTGGCCGACTTCGAGGTCGTCGGCGTTGCCGAGCGTCGCGGGCGGCGGGATGTCGCCGCGGGCGCTCAGCACAGCCAGGTCCGACAACGGATCCGAGCCGACGACCTCGAACGACGTGTCACTGCCGTCCGCGAACGTGGCCGTTCCGCGTCTCGCCGAACCGACGACGTGCGCGTTCGTGAGCATTCGGCCGTTCTCGAACACCACGGCCGAGCCGCTGCCGTTGTCCAGCCGCACGCTCGCGACGTGCGGAGTCACCGATCTGGCGACGGAGATCACTGTCCGGGAGTACTCGTCCACAGCCACCACCGCCCATTGCCGTGATTACACCGTTGCACCCATTCACAACGTTACCTGGGCGCGCGTGTTCCACGGACCTGCTGAGCAGCGGATCCCTACTTGGACTTCGGGTTGTACTCCTTGGTGACGATCACGATGATGCCCGGCGAGGCGTCCTTGATGCCGTCGAACCGCGGTTCCGGCCGCAGGCCGAACTGCTGCGCCAGCTCCTTGGCCTGCGCCTCCTCGGCCGTGCCTGGCCGGTAGTAGACCGTCGTGACAGCAACTTTGCCCTGGTGCGGGCCCGTGTCGACCACGTTCCAGCCACCAGAACGGAAGTCGTTCGCTGCGCGCTCAGCCAAGTGTTCGACGAAGCTGTTGTTGTAGACGCGCACCGGCTCGGACCGGTTCGGCGGCTGCGGCGGCGCGGGCGTCTGGGACGCCGGAGGCGGCGGAGCAGCGCTCGTCGTCGGCGGCGCGAGCGTGCTCTCGCTGCTGGACGGCGGCGGTGGAGGCGGCTGCGGCGCGCTGCTGGGCACGCTCGGCGGACCGCTTGACGCTGGCGGAGGTTGTTGCGATTCGGAGGACGCCGGGGGCTGTGCGGCCGGATCCGGTTCATCACCCCCGACCAGTTGGATGATGCCGATCACCACCGCTACGAGTGCGAGCGCGAGCAGGCCAAGCCCAGCCAGGCGCGCCGGCCGGGTCGGTCCTGACGGCTGCTCCGGGGTGCTCATGTTTTGTTGACACCCAGCCTTCGTGCTCCACGGACCCGGACGCGACCGCTGCGCAACCGGCGAAGGCGCTTCACCAGCAACGGATCGGCCATCAGGGCCTCGTGCTTTTCGATGAGGTCATTGACCAACTGGTAGTAACGGGTCGGCGAGATGCCGAAAATCTCCCTGATCGCCTGGTCCTTGGCGCCCGCGTACTTCCACCACTGGCGCTCGAAGGCGAGGATCACCCGTTCCCGTTCGGTCAGGCCGTCGTGCGGCCCGCCCTCGGGGACCAGTGCCTCTGCGGCGTCCATCCTCCGGCTCCTCGGTTCGCGGTCGGGAAACCCGTGCCCGTCCGGGAATCACACGCATGTGATTTCCGCTGTGTCATTACATCACGCCCCCGCCGGAGACTGTCGGCCATGTCACCCGGCGCGTCCGGATCATGGCGACGCCGCTGGATAGAGTGCCGGTCATGGCTGTGCATCCCATCCGCGTCGTCGGTGACCCTGTTCTCCACAACCCCACCGACAAAGTTGCCACATTCGACGCCGAACTTCAGCAGCTGGTCGAAGACATGTTCGAAACGATGGCGGCAGCCAACGGAGTAGGCCTCGCAGCGAACCAGATCGGCATCCCCCAGCGGCTGTTCGTCTACGACTGCCCGGACGACGAAGGCGTGCGCCACCGCGGCCTGGTCGTCAACCCGGTGCTGGAGACCTCGGAACGGCCGGAGACGATGCCCGACCCCGACGACGACTTCGAGGGCTGTCTGTCGGTGCCGGGCGAGACCTACCCGACCGGCCGCGCGACCTGGGCCCGCGTCACCGGCCAGGACATCGACGGCAACGAGATCACCGTCGAGGGCACCGGCTTCCTCGCCCGCTGCCTTCAGCACGAGACCGACCACCTCGACGGCCTGCTCTACCTGGACCGTCTGATCGGCCGCTACGCGAAGCAGTCGAAGAAAATGCTCAAGCACAACGGCTGGGGCGTTCCGGGACTGTCGTGGGACCCGTCGACCCAGCCGGATCCGTTCCAGGACTGACGTATGATTCGGCAGCCCGTGCACTTCCCCCAGGAAATGCGAGTAGATGTCACGGCTGCCGGATCCCGACCGTTCCCACGCGGTACTGATCGGCGCGAGCAAGTACCAGTCGCCGAACCTGCCCGACTTACCGGCGGTCAAGAACAATCTTGAAGGTATGGTCGCCGCCCTGACCGACGAGCGGTGGGGCGGCTTCCGCAGGGACCATTGTTCGATGATCGGCGATTCAGCCGTGGCTCGCGGCGCGTATCTGCTGTTGCGAGAACAGGCGGCCCGAGCCGAGGACACATTCGTCGTGTACTTCGCCGGGCACGGGCTGACCGGGCAGGCTCACAACGATCTTTATCTGGCCCTCGGCGACACGGAGACGAACGCACTCGGACTGAGTGCTCTTTCGTTCGAGTTGATCAGAGAGGTGTTCCTGGACTGCCCCGCGGTCAATCGGGTGCTGATCCTCGACTGTTGCTACAGCGGCCGGGCGGCGCGCGGATTCATGGGCGAGCCGACGCTGGGCCAGGTGGAGATCGCGGGCACGTACACGTTGACGTCGGTGCCGCCGAACTCGTTGTCGCTCGCCCCGGTCGGCGCGAACTACACGGCGTTCACCGAGGAACTCCTCGGCCTGTTCGAGCAGGGCATCCCGGACGGTCCCGAGCTGCTCAGCCTGCGAACTCTCTACGCGCACCTGGCCAGAAGGTTGACGAGCAAGGGCTATCCGACGCCAGGACAGCGGGGAACGGACAGCACCGACCAGTTGGCGCTCGCCCGCAACCCCGCACACCAGCAGCCTGCACCGCCCGTTTCAGAACAGAACGCGACAATCTCGATCTCGGATTTTCCGTCCGCCAAGCCACGACGGTGGAAGATCATCAAACCCCGCCGCTCGATAATCAGCCTGTCCGTCACGATTGTGCTGGCCTCCTGGCTCGTCATCATCGCATCGAGTCAGCAGAACTCGGCGGATTCAGGATCCACCGGGTTCTCAACGACCACATCGCAGACACCCAGCACCACCACCTCACCACCTCCGCCGCAGCAGAAATCCGGAGAGCCACCCGGCCTACCGCCGCAAAACACGACAACGTCATCAAGGTCTGACAGATCGCAGCCGGTCACGGTGTACAACAACAGCGTCATCCAAGGCTTGGCCGACAGAGCAGCCGAAGATTTCCGCAAAGCGGGCTGGAATATTGCCGAAGTCGGTAGCTGGCAAGGAAAAATTGCAGTTACGACTGTCTATTACAGCCCCGGCACTGCGGAAGAGGGTGGAGCCAAGGACCTCGCCGATGAGTTTGAGCTCCGAGTAGAACCCCGGTTCGAGGCTCTTCAGCTTGCCGAGCCAGGACTCATTGTCATCGTGGCGAAGGAATACAACCCAAGGTCCAGGTAGCTCAGCGGGGCTTGGGTGACTCTGGCGGGCTGGGGCCGGTCGGACGTTGCCGGTGAACTCCGAAGCGGCATATCGTCGTTCATGGAGCGGCCCGGCAACCCGGACGCTCCGTGACAGGTGGTCCGGCCAGGGGGAAGTGTGGCTCAACCCGACTTCTACGGGATCTTGGGAGTGTCGAGGACCGCCTCGGACAACGAGATCCGCTCGGCACAACGCCGACTGTCGAAGCAGTACCACCCCGACGTGGGCGACGGCGCCGACGAGGAGCGGTTCCGGCTCGTCCGGCTGGCGTACGAAACCCTGATCGACCCGGACAAGCGCGCGAGGTACGACCTCACCCGACCGTCGTCGCGGGTACCCAGGCAAAGACAAGCGCCAAGGCCGGAGCAGCCACGCACCGAGTCACGGGCGTCCCGCCCGTACAGGCAGTACACGCCGGACCCACGGCGGCCGGTCAGGGACTGGACGCCGGGCCCGTGCTGGAAGTGCAAATGGCGCGACGGCTGGCCGCGGCTGGAAGTCAGACTGGAAAAGGCAGGCGCCCCGCCGCACATCGTCACCATCCCGGAGTGCAGTTCCTGCAAGACACCCATACCGAAACTGCCGATGGCGACGGCGGATTTCGTTGTCTTCGCGACCGCGCTGATCGCCGCTGTGGTCGTCGTCGCAGGGGTCCTCGTCGCCGGGGTCTCCGCCGTCTCGCTCGGCTGGCAGGCGACCTTCTGGGCGTCGTGCGCCGCGCTGCTGTTCGGCACTGTGCCGATGGTGGTGGACTTCCGGCGACGGATCCCGTCCGGATACCGGCGCCGGTCGACCATCATCGTCGACTACGTCGCCGGGTATCCGACCATCTCGAAACTGGTCGACAACGGCTACGTGATCGTCACCTAGGGCTTGAGGGCCTCGATGATCTCCTGGGCCACCTCGGTCGCACTTTCCGCCGACACATCCGGGTTGCCGATCCGCGGATCCCAGTTGAGGTCGTAGAACAGCTCGGTCACGCCCTGCTCGCCCAGCCACTCGGCGTCCGCGCGGATCTGCGAGTACGAGCCGGACAGCCTGCCCACGCGCTCGCCGGGACGCACGACGCCACGGGACACCACGCGAACGGCCGCCGGGTCCTTGCCCGCTTCGGCAGCGGCGGTACGAACGATGGCGATCTGCGAGGCGATGGTGTCCAGATCGGCCTCGGCACTCGACACCCACCCGTCCGCCAGCCGCCCCGCGCGCTGCAACGCCGCCTGCACGAAACCGCCGAGCAGCACGGGCGGACCGGGCCTCTGCACCGGCCTCGGGGTCATCCGCGTCGGCGGCACCGTGAAGAACTCGCCGTCGAAGCTGCCGACCTCGTCGGCCCAGTGCGCACGCAGGACCGCCAGGTATTCGCGCGTCCGTGGGCCGCGCCGGGCCTTGGTGACGCCGGTCGCGACGAAGTCCTCGTCCACGCCGCCGATGCCGAGCCCGAGGTCGAGACGACCACCGGACAGCACGTCCAGCGACGACATCTGCTTGGCCAGGTAGGTCGGCGACACGAACGGCAGGTTGATCACCGAGACGCCGAGGCGGATCCGGGACGTCCTCGCCGCCATGAACGACAGGGCCACCGTCGGGTCCAGCACGCTGCGGTAGGTCGGGCCGGTCTCCTGCGCAGCCGAGACGAGCAACTTGTGGAAGGTCCACAGCGACGAGTAGCCCAGGTTCTCCGCCAGCTCGGCGAAGCGCGTGACGTTGCCCGGGGTCGCCCATGCGCCCGAGACCGGGGCGCCGATTCCGATCTTCATGCTCCCAGGCTAGTGACCGTGTTCTGGCGCCACGGCAGATCCGGCAACGAGGCCAGTTCGTCGTACGACGTACTGATCGCGAGCTCGTCGTAACGGCCCGCGATCAGGAACGACCTCAGCCGCTGTGCCTGCCGTGCGGTGAAGCAGTGGCCGGTCAGCAGGAAGGGCAGCACCAGGCGCCAGTACGCGACCTGTGAGGCCCGGTGCCGGTGCGGCGCCCGCAGGACCACCCGGGCCTGGCGTAACAACTGCTCGTTCGGGGTCATGGCGCCGCCGGCCAGCCAGCGCTTCTCCTCGGCGATGGCGCAGTACGCGCACTCGATCTCGCCGGTGGTGGCCTCACGGCCGCAGCCCGCGCAGTTCGACAGCCGCAGCGCCCAGTCCAGACAGGTCCACGGGTAGGTGTCGCCGTCGTCCGACAGCACCGCCGCGATCAGGTCGGACGGGGTTCCTGCCAGCGCGTTGAGCCAGTCCGCGGCCCAGTACCGGTCGACGAAGTCCTCGCACGCCGGGCACCGCGGATACCCGCGGCCAGCGAGTTCGCCGCAGTCAGCGCATGGTTCGACCGCGTCGGGTCTGGCCAGCTGACGCAAGCCCGGTGCGGACGTCACAGCGAAACGGTACGCCAGTTGTCTTGGCAACGCGCGGTCATGCTGGTTATGGTCGAGAAGATTGACCAAACGTCGCGGGAGCTCGCGCTCAGGCGGGCTGAGAGGGCGGCTTGGTGTCCATTGAGGACCCGGTGCCGCCGACCGCATGAACCTGACCGGGTAATGCCGGCGTAGGGAAGGTAGGCGTTCCATGACGGCGCTTGAAGACCGCTCTGTCCAGCCGACCATCACGACCGGGCCGATCTCCGGCTCGCACAAGGAATACCGGGATGTCGGCGACGGCATCAAGGTGCCCTTCCGCAGGGTGGAGCTCACCAACGGCGAGCACGTCGACCTCTATGACACCTCTGGCCCGTACACCGACACCAGCGCGACCATTGACGTCCACAGTGGACTAGCCCGGATCCGGGAGAGCTGGGCGCTCGACCCCGTCAACGGCGCGGTGACCCAATTGGCCTACGCCAAGGCCGGAATCATCACCAACGAGATGCGGTTCGTCGCGGCCCGCGAGAACATGGACCCGGAATTCGTCCGTTCGGAGGTTGCCATCGGCCGGGCGGTCATCCCGGTCAACCGCAACCACCCGGAGTCCGAGCCCGCGATCATCGGCAAGAACTTCCTCGTCAAGATCAACGCCAACATCGGCAACTCCGCGGTGTCCTCGTCGATCGAGGACGAGGTGGACAAGATGGTCTGGGCCACCCGATGGGGCGCGGACGCCATCATGGATCTGTCCACCGGCAAGCGGATCCACGAGACCCGCGAGTGGATCATGCGCAACTCGCCGGTGCCGGTCGGCACCGTGCCGATCTACCAGGCGCTGGAGAAGGTCAACGGCGATCCGGCCAAGCTGAGCTGGAGCGTCTACCGGGACACCGTGATCGAACAGGCCGAGCAGGGTGTCGACTACATGACCGTGCACGCGGGCGTGCTGCTGCGCTACATCCCGATGACCGCCAAGCGGGTCACCGGGATCGTCTCCCGCGGCGGCTCGATCATGGCGGCCTGGTGCCTGGCGCACCACAAGGAGAGCTTCCTCTACACCCACTACGAGGATCTCTGCGACATCCTGCGCACCTATGACGTGACCTTCTCACTGGGTGACGGGCTGCGGCCGGGGTCGATCGCCGACGCCAACGACGAGGCCCAGTTCGCCGAACTGCGCACGCTCGGGGAGTTGACCCACATCGCGCGTGCCAAGGACGTCCAGGTGATGATCGAGGGCCCCGGTCACGTGCCGATGCACAAGATCATCGAGAACGTCCGGCTGGAGGAGGAGTGGTGCGGCGAGGCGCCGTTCTACACCCTCGGCCCGCTCGCGACCGACATCGCGCCCGCCTACGACCACATCACCTCGGCGATCGGCGCCGCGCAGATCGGCTGGGCCGGGACCGCGATGCTCTGCTACGTCACCCCGAAGGAGCACCTCGGGCTGCCCAACCGGGACGACGTGAAGACCGGCGTGATCACGTACAAGATCGCGGCGCACTCGGCCGACCTGGCCAAGGGCCACCCGGGAGCGCAGGACTGGGACGACGCGTTGTCCACGGCACGCTTCGAGTTCCGTTGGGTCGACCAGTTCAACCTGTCGCTCGACCCGGACACCGCGCGGTCGTTCCACGACGAGACACTGCCCGCCGAACCGGCGAAGACCGCGCACTTCTGCTCGATGTGCGGGCCGAAGTTCTGCTCGATGAAGATCACCCACGACGTGCGCAGGTACGCCGAGGAGCACAATCTGTCCACAGTGGACGCCATCGAGGCCGGGATGACCGAGATGTCGGAGGAGTTCGCCCAGCAGGGAAACAAGGTTTACCTCCCTGCCGAAGACCTGCTCGCCAGGGTCGAGAATCGACAGAGTTGACTGAATCATGACCCCACCCACGGTCCTCACCATCGCCGGAAGTGATTCCGGCGGTGGTGCGGGCATCCAGGCCGACCTGCGCACCCTGTTCGCCTGCGGCGTGCACGGGATGACCGCGATCACCGCGGTGACCATCCAGAACTCGGTCGGCGTCAGCGGGATCGTCGAGATCCCGCCGGACGCGGTCGCCGCCCAGATCGAGGTGGTGGCGGTCGACATCGGCATCGACGCGGCCAAGACGGGCATGCTCGCGAACGCGGACATCATCGTGGCCATCGCCGGTGCCGCCGACCGGGTCGGACTCGGCCGGGGCGGCGGCATCCCGTTCGTGGTGGACCCGGTGTCCGCCTCGATGGGCGGCGACCAACTGCTGCGCGACGAGGCGCTGGAGGCGCTGCGGTCCGAGCTGTTCCCCCGCGCCACGATCATCACGCCGAACCTCGACGAGGTGCGGCTGCTGACCGGGATCGAGGTGACCGACATGGCCACCCAGCGCGACGCGGCCAAGGCGCTCTACGACTACGGCCCGGAATGGGTGCTGGTCAAGGCGGGCCACATGAAGAACGTGGACGACTGCGTCGACCTGCTCTACAACGGCTCGGACTTCCACGAACTGCCCGGCCCGCGCTTCGACACCGGCAACACCCACGGCAGCGGCGACACACTGGCCTCGGCCACGTCGTCGGCGCTCGCCCGTGGCCTGCCGGTGCCGGAGGCGGTCGCGTTCGGCAAGCGGTTCATCGTCCGTTCGGTGCGCGACTCGTACCCGCTCGGCAAAGGCCACGGCCCGGTTTCACCGTTCTGGCGACTGTCCACAGAGGAGGTCTAGCGCGTGTTTCATATGTCCGGTCGATGAGAGCCGGGATCGGGGCGGTTCCTGGCGTCGCCGCCGGAATGCCGCGAATACTGGTTGTCTTTGGGCGTTCCGGCGGTGGCGTCAGGGACCGCATCCGGCCCGGCTATCGCGATCGGATATATGAAACACGCGCTAGCGAGCCGGGCGGCACAGAACGGGGTTCTCCAGTTCGTCGCACGGGCGGTTGCCGTGTGAGCGAATGATGTCCTTGCCGACCTGGTTGGTCAGGTAGCGCAGGAAACTGGCGGCGAGCGAGTTCGCCTTCGGCTCCTGGTAGGTGTACGCGAACTCGGTCTCCCAGAACGGGTACGCGCCGTGTGCGGCCGCCTCCAGCGTCGCCTTCTGGCCGTCGATGCGCACCACCACCAGGTCGGTTCGCCTTGTCGCCGCGCCGAGTTCGGTGTATCCCAACGCCCCGCTGGTGTTGGCGACGCCGGTGAGCAGGTCGTCGGTCCGGTCCCGTTCGCAGCGGATGATGCCGGGTTCGCCGCCGCTGTCCCGCGTCCGGCAGTTGTCGGAGTTGGTCGCGGGTTCCCGCTTGCCCTGCAGGATCTGGTGCTGGAACGTCGTTCTGGTACCGGATCCGGGCTTGCGGCTGATCAACGTGACCGGCATGTCGTTGCCGCCGATGTCCTTCCAGTTGGCGACCTGCCCGGCGTAGAGCCGCCTGACCTGGTCGATGGTCAGGTCGCCGATGCCCGCGTCCTTGTTCACGACCAGCGTGAACAGCATGAACGCGACCGGCCTCGGCAACAGCTGCGGCTGCAGGTCGGCCTTGGCCCCGTCGGAGAACGCGAGCACGTCCGGCGACGCCTTCGCCTGGTTCCCGGCCTCCTGCAAGGTGTTCAGACCGGCCGAGCTGCCTTGGAACTCGAAGCCGAAGCTCGCGCCGGAACACGTGTCCGCGTACATGGCTCCGGCTTCCCGCATGACCGCCTCGATCGCCGTCGAGCCGGTCAGCTTGATCGTCCCGCTCGCACAGTCCAATGGCGAGTCCTTGTTGAACACCGTGAACAGGCCGAGACCGACGATGACGGCGGTCAGGAACGCCAGCATCGCGAGCGCTCGGCGCGGCACGCCGGTGCGTGACGTGGTCTCCCGCACGCTGCCGCCCTTGATCCCGGCCTCCACGGTGGGGTCCTTGGGCTTGGCGTCGGCGTCGGCACTGGCGTCGACACTGGCGCGGCCCTCCGCGCGTTCCAGGATGACCAGGACCTTGTAGTGGTCGTTACGGTTCAACGGCACTCGCGGCAGGTCGACCACGCCCGTCGGCTCGCCCGCGCCGTTGACGATGTCACGGCTGCTCAGGCCGCTGGCCTCCTCGTCGAAGTTCTGCCGCAGATCCGGTTTGCTCAGCTCGGTCACCACCATCCCGGAGACCGTGCGGCCGGGGAACATGATCCGGATACCCGCCTTGACCTCGGGAATGACCTGGTAGTCGCTGGAGTCGATGGTGGTCGCGCCGTCGTTCTCGACCCGCACGAGCACGAACGACGGGTTCACCAGCGCGGTGCCGTTCTCCCGCTTCATCCGGGCGAGCACCCCGGCGAGCTTGGTGCTCATCTCGTCCATCACGGTGGTGTCCATCTGCACCCGGTAGCCGAGCCGCTTGCGGCCGACGAAGAAGAACTCCCACAGAAAGGCGAAGAGGGGCACGCCGAGACCGACGACCGACAGGACGAGCGCCCATAAGTCCAGATCCATCAAACGCCTCCCCAGCGCCAGCTCCGGAACGGTCAACATAATTCCCCCGGACGGCTGAATCAGCCCGCACGCTGTGCTCTTCAGCCACAGTTCACCGCCAGGTCGCCGGGGCTTTGCCGAGAATCGGACGTGGCGACGCCGTCCCAGCCGTCGCCTACGCTGCCCATCGTGATCTTTCGGGAACAAGTGCGCACCTTGGTGAGCCGCAAGGGCTTCCAGCGCTTCATCATCGCCGTGATCGTGTTCAACGCGATCACGCTCGGGTTCGAGACCTCACCGACAGTCGTCGCGAAGTTCGGCAGCCTCCTGCATGTCGCCGACCGCCTCGCGTTGGCGATCTTCGTCGTGGAGCTGCTGCTCCGGATCTACGCGTTCGGCTGGTCGTTCTTCAAGGACTCGTGGAACATCTTCGACCTGGTGATCATCGGCTTCGCGGTGGTGCCCGCGACCGGTGAGTTCTCGGTGCTGCGGGCGCTGCGAATCCTGCGCGTGCTCCGGCTGATCTCTGTCGTGCCGTCGATGCGCCGCGTGGTGAGCGGCCTGCTGGCCGCCGTGCCGGGCTTGGCCTCGATCGCCGCGTTGCTCGCGCTCGTGCTGTACGTCGCGGGCGTGATGGCCACGAAGCTGTTCCAGCACCTGCAGCCGGACAACTTCGGCGATCTGGGCAGCACGCTGTTCACCCTGTTCCAGACCATGACCGGGGAGGGCTGGCCGGACATCGCTCGCGACCTGATGAAACAGGCGCCGATGGCGTGGATCTTCTTCGTCGCGTACATCGTCGTGTCCAGCTTCGCCGTGCTGAACATGTTCATCGCGGTGGTCGTCAACGGGATGGACCGCGGCATGACCGAGGAACTGGTCGAGGCGGAGGAAAAGCACGCGGCCGAGCAGAAGGCGTCCGACCAGCTGCTGCTCACCGAGATCCGGGCGCTGCGCGCCGAGATCGCCGACCTGCGCGCCGCCCGTGAGTGAATCGTTGCAAGTCGATCTTCGCCAGGGACACCGGAAGACCACCGACCAGAGACTCAGTCCTCGGTGAGCAGATCCTCGAGCACCGGGATGGCGTTGATCAACTGAGTCTGTTTGTCCGACGGCAGCCGCTCGATCCGCCTGCGCAGTTCCTGCACGCGGGTCGAGCGCAGTCCGGAGACCATCCGTTCGCCGTCCGGCGTGGCCTTGACCAGCCACGCCCTTCGATCGACCGGATCGGGTTCACGCTGCACGTACTTGGCTTCGACAAGCCCGGCGACGATCCGCGACATGGTCGGCGCGGCAACGCCTTCCTTGGTCGCCAGGTCGCCGAGGCGCATCTCGCCGCAGCCGGTCAGCGTGGACAACGCGGAGATGGAGCCGTGCCCCAGCCCCGGGGTCCCGCTGCGGCGCAGTGACCGCGACAGGCGCCCGATGGCGAGATAGAGCCGTGCGGGCACGTCCTCAGCAGCCGAAGGCATCATCATTTGCCCTCCCTCGTGCAAGGTGCATCGGACAATGATGACTGTCCCTGCTCAGGTTACCGAGGAGGGCTGGATGCCTGTGCCCAGAATCGTTGCGGTATACGCCCAGCCGACCGCGCCAATCTACCTGCGACAACGCCGCTGCGCATGGCCGCGGCCATCTTCTCCGGATCGCTCGCGCGGGTCACCGCCGTGGCCAGCATCACCGCGTCACACCCCAGTTCCATCGCCAGCGCGGCGTCCGACGCAGTGCCGATACCGGCGTCCAGCACGACCGGAACCGATGCCCTGGCAACGATCAGCTCGATGTTGTGCGGATTCCTGATACCCAGTCCCGTTCCGATCGGGGACCCGAGCGGCATCACCGCCGAGGCACCGGCTTCCTCCAGCCGCAGCGCCAGCACGGGGTCGTCGTTGGTGTACGCCAGCGCGACGAACCCGTCGGCGACCAGCGCGCGCACGGCGTCAAGCAGCTCAACGGGATCGGGGAGTAACGTCCGATCATCGGCCACCACCTCGACCTTGATCAAGTTGGTGCCCAACGCCTCCCGTGCCAACTGGGCCGTGAGCACGGCTTCCGCCGCGGTCCGGCAGCCCGCGGTGTTCGGCAGCGGATCGATCCCCAGCCGTCGCAAGGTTTCCAGCACACCCGTGCCGCCGTCCGAGTCGACGCGGCGGATTGCCACCGTCGTCAGCTCGGTGCCGGAGGCGACCAGCGCGCGTTCCAGGACGGCGAGGTTGGCCGCGCCGCCGGTGCCCATGATCAGCCGGGACGAGTACTCCCGGCCGGCGAGGACGAAGGGATCATCCATGTCAGCCTCCCTGCACAGCGGTCAGCACTTCGACATCCGCGCCGTCGACGACGACGGTGTCCGGGTGTTTGGCGCGCGGCACGACCTCGCCGTCGACGGCAACCGCGACACCGTTCTGGGAAATTTCCAGCAGCCGCAGCACATCGGCCACCGTCGCGCCGTCGTCGAGCTCACGCTCGACGCCGTTCACGCGAGCCTTCATCCTCGTGACTCCAATCCGGCTGCCTGAGCCGCGTCGGGGACCGGTTCACCGTTGAGCAACGCCACCACCGCCGTCGCGGTGATCGGGGCGAGCAGCAGGCCGTTGCGGTGGTGCCCGCTGGCCACGAGCACGCCCGGTTCCAGCCAGTCGATCACCGGCAGGTTGTCCCGGCTCGACGCGCGGACCCCCGCCGCGCTCTCCACCAGGACATACTCGGAAATTCCCGGTACGACTCGTTCCGCGTCGAGCAGCAGGTCCCGCACGCCGCGAACTGTCACCTGAAAGTCGTAACCCGCCTCGTACTGGGTCGCGCCGAGTACGACCTCCCCGGTGTCCCGGGGAACCAGGTACACCGGCCGGGACTCGACCAGCGCGCGGATGGTGCGGCCGAGCGGCAGCGCGCCCCGGCCGGGTTTGAGCCGCAGGATCTCGCCCTTCACCGGCCGGATCAACGACGTCAGCCTCGGGTGCAGCGCGCTGCTCCACGCACCGGCCGCGATGACGACGGCGTCACAGTCCACAGTGGAATCTTCGAGCTCGACGGCACCCGCACGGACCGATTTCACCTCGGCGTGCAGGAAGTCCGCCTTCGACCTCAGTACGTCGAGCAGCTTCCTGTTGTCCACAGCCAGATCACCGGGCACACTCAGTCCACTTCGAACGGACGTGGACAGCGTCGGCTCCAGCGCGCGCAGCCGCGGACCGGTCAGCCGCTCGACGTCGCGCCCGATGGAAGCCAGGTGCTCGGCCAGTATCGCCAACTGGTCGGCGTCGGCCGAGTCGAACGCCGCGACCACAGTGCCTTCCGTGCGCAGCCCGACGTCGCCCAACTCGGCGGCGAACTCCGGCCACGCCCGCAGCGACGCCTCGCCCAGCTCCAGCAACGGTTCCTCGCCCGGCCACGCCTCGGTTGTCGGCGCGAGCATGCCGCCCGCCACCCAGGACGCACCGGAACACGGTTGTGGGTCGACCACAACTGTCCGCCATCCGGAATTCGTGGCGCGCCAGGCGACCGACAGGCCGATCACGCCTGCCCCGACGACGACGATCTTTCCCTTGACCACTACACGCTCCCTGCGCCGGCATGACCCGGATCAGGTTCGACGGTCGGAGCTTCCACAAGCTCCCTCTCAGCCCGGTGTCGCCAGGCTCCCGTGCGGACCAGTGACCAGAATAGCGTAGAAATCAAGGTATGCTCGGACTCAGTGGGACAGACCTCAGGCGCAAGCTCGCCGAAGCACGGCTCTACCTGTGCACCGACATCCGTGACGACCTCGCCGACTTCGTGGACGCGGCGCTCGCGGGCGGCGTGGACATCGTGCAGCTGCGCGCGAAGACACTGGAGGCGCGTCAGGAGATCGCCGCGCTGGAGGAGATCGCCGGGATCTGCGCGAAACACGGCGCGCTGCTGTCGGTCAACGACCGTGCGGACATAGCGGCGGCCATCGGCGCGGACGTGCTGCACCTGGGCCAGGACGACCTGCCGGTGAAGTACGCGCGGCGGATCGTCGGCGAGGACATGCTCATCGGCCGCTCCACCCACGACGTGGCGCAGGCGCGCGCCGCCGCGACCGAGCACGGCGTCGACTACTTCTGCACGGGCCCGTGCTGGCCGACGCCCACCAAGCCGGGCCGCCCGGCGCCGGGTCTCGACCTGGTACGACGAACCGCCGAGGAAAACCCGGCACGGCCGTGGTTCGCCATCGGCGGTATCGACTCCGACAGGTTGCCGGAAGTGCTGGCAGCGGGCGCGTCCCGCGCGGTGGTCGTGCGCGCGATCACCGAGGCAGCAGACCCCCGCACCGCCGCCAGCCAGCTGAAAGAAAAGCTCGTGAGTGGTTAGTCCGGTTCTAACCGGACCAACCACTCACGAGGTTCTTCAGCCGGTGAGCAGGGTCAGGCTGTAGACGGACAGGATCTCGCCGAGCGGCTGGAAGTAGCACACGCTCGTGTTGCCGCCGGACACGACACCCTGGCCCTGGCCCGCGCTGGTGATGAAGCCGCCGCCGGAGTCACCGGGCTGGCAGCGCACGTTCGACGCGGTCAGGCCGGACACGGAACCCTGCGGGTACCGGACGGTCTGGTTCTTGGCGCCGACGGTGCCGCAGGTGTAACCGGTGGTCGAACCGGCCTTGCAGACTGCGGAGCCGGTCGCGGCCGAGGTCGAGCCCTTGACCGTCACCGCTGCCACTCGCGGCTCGAGCGTGACACCGGAGTTGGTGCGCACCCACCCGTAGTCGTTGCCCGGGAAGGACGAGCCGCCCCAGGTGCCGTTGCTGGGCTGGCCTGCGCTCGCGCAGTGCCCTGCCGTGACGAAGCCGCCCCGGACGGTCAGGCCGACGGAGCAGCGGGAGCTGCCGCCGATGGTGTAGGCGTCGCCGCCCTTGAGGAACAACTGCGGGGCTTCGGCCTCGACGACCCGCACGTTGGATCCGGCGAACGACTTCGCGGCCGGTGCGGTGCCCGGCAACGCTGTCACGACTATCTCGTTGGTCACAGTGTCTGCGTACCAACCGGTCACCGTGGACGGTGCGCTGCTCTCGCGAGCGTTCAGCTGCGCCACTGCCGAGTCCAACTGGGCCGCACTGCGGGCCACCATTTTCACTGTCGCACCGGTGGCCGTCACCGTCGCCGCTTTGCTCGCGTCGGTCACGCCGACGACGAGTTTCCTTGCCGCACCGTCGAAGTATGCGCCACCGAAACTGTCGCCCAACGCCGTACGCAGCGAATTCTCCGTCGCGGCCGCGATCTCTTGCGTAGCGACGAGATCACGCGCCGCTGTCACATCGAGTCCGAGGTCCCGCTGCATGGCCTCCAGCAGTCCGGGATTTTCGGCCTCGAACTGCGCGGTGGCCAAATCTGTTGCAGAAGCGCCACCCATAGGGGCTGCGGACGCGGGTAGACTGTGCATCACAGCCATGGCGGCGGCAATGAGGACGGTACCGGTTAACCGGAACGTTTTCCTTGGGTTCATGTCGTCTCCTTGGGTGCAGGGACCCGTGAGCCGGATGCAGGGCCGGCTTACGGGCTTTCAAGGAATAGGTGCCGGGGTGGTCGACTCACCCCGGCACCTGTTCGAGCGTCACTCTTCCGGGTTACCCTCCGCAAGCGAGCGTAAGAATCGTGTGCGCGTTACACAATGGCCCAACCAGGGCGAAACTGTGTTCCAAATCACACCGCATTTGTACGCACAGTAATCACGCCTGGACAGAGCGCCTCACGGCGAGGGCGGTTGAGTACCTGGCGTGTCCGACTGAACCGGATCAGTAGTCGACGTGGTCGTCGGCGGGGAGCTGGACGAGCTCGATCCGGTCGTCGGCGGCGGCGGCGTCGTCGTGGTCGTCACCGGTGGCCGTGACGGCGTTTCGGTAACGGTGAGAGTGGACGGCGGCGGTGTCTTTTGCGGCGGAGTTGATTTCCGACCGCCCTGATCCGGCGGATGCAGAACGCCACCAATCGTGGTCTTAGCGTCACCGGAAAGTGGTTCACCGCGTACCCATTCGATACCGGTGATCACAACCATGCCAAGAACGAATGCGGCGAGTGCACCAGCGGTGAGTAATTGCCAGCGCACGCCCCGTGGCGGCTTCTCTGTTTTGTCACCCGGTGAGTCCGGTTCGGACTTGGCAACTCGGCTACGAACGCGGTCAATGGACCGCGCGTATAGCTCCGCGGCGACGGTCGTCACGATGGCGCCAATTGCTGCGCCCAGTACCGTTCCGGCGACACCGAGTGTCGAGCCGAGGATCGCCGCGGTCACGGCCGCGAGCGCCGCGACACCGACCTGACTCGGATGGAATCCGCTTTTCTTCTCCGCACTCATCGTCAGGGTTGACGTGACGGATCGGTGAACCGTTGCCCGAACGTGAGCACCGCCACCATCAAAGTCCACAATGGACAGTACACGCAGCGGTCCCGAGCAGGGCAGAATACGCATGTGGAACTGGTAACTATCGACGACATCAAAGCCGCTGCCGACCGGGTGCGCGAATCGGTCGTGCGAACGCCGCTGCTGCCCGCACCGTGGGCACCCTCCGACCGTCCACTATGGATCAAACCGGAGAACCTGCAGCCGATCGGCGCGTTCAAGATCCGGGGAGCCTTCAACACGTTGGCGCGCCTGGACGACCCCGTCCGCGCCCGTGGCGTCGTCGCGTACTCCAGCGGCAACCACGCGCAGGCGGTCGCGTACGCAGCACGCGCGTTCGGTGTTCCCTCGTACATCGTCATGCCGGAGGACACACCGTCGATCAAGGTCGACAAGACCAGGGAGTACGGCGCCGAGGTCGTGCTGTGCCCGGTCGGCAAGCGCGAGGAGTACGCCGCCGACCTGGTCGAGAAGACCGGTGGCGTGCTGGTTCCGCCGTTCGACCACCCCGACGTGATCGCCGGTCAGGGCACCGCGGGCCTGGAGATCGCGCACGACCTGCCGGACGTGGAGATCGTGCTGGTCCCGGTCAGCGGCGGCGGACTGGCCTCCGGCGTCGGCACGGCGATCAAGGCGCTGTGCCCGGACGCACGCGTCTACGGCGTCGAGCCTGAGTTCGCGGCGGACACCACCGAGGGCCTGGCAGCGGGTCACCGGGTCGACTGGCCGGTGGCCGACCGCAACCGCACCATCGCCGACGGCCTGCGCTCTCAGCCGTCCGATCTGACGTTCGCGCACCTGCAGAAGGTCGTCG
This sequence comes from Kibdelosporangium sp. MJ126-NF4, assembly GCF_000826545.1. The sequence goes on from NZ_CDME01000011.1 coordinate 1,003,751, forward strand.
ACGGCATGGTCACGGTCTCCGAGGACGAGATCCGTGACGCCATGCGCGTACTGGCCCACCAGTCGCACCTGGTCGCCGAGCCCAGCGGCGCGACGGCGCTGGCCGCGTACCTGAAAGGTGCCGTTCCGGCGGGCCGCACCGCGGTCATCGTGTCCGGCGGGAACGTCAATCCACAGATGCTTCAGGAGATCCTGTCGACCTGATGTGCGTCGGCGGGCCCTCGACGCCGCAGTGCAGGCACTCGCCAGGAGCCGGTGCCTCGTGCAGCGGCTCCGGCGGCCCGCCGAGGACGTCGTTGCGCACCCCCAGCGCCACCAGCCCGCCCACCGCGGCCAGCACCGCACAGATGGTCAACGAGGTACGCCACGCGCTCGTGAGAGCTGTGGGATCGGTGTAGGCGGCGCCGTTGAGGCCCGCCACCGCGGGCAGCACCGCGACGGCGAGCAGCCCGCCTGTCCGTGCGATCGCGTTGTTCACCCCTGACGCCACGCCCGCGTGCCTGTCCTCGGCCGCCGCGAGCACGGTCGCCGTCACGGGAGCGACCACGGTCGTCAGGCCGAGGCCGAAGACGACAACCGCGGGCAGGACCTCGGTGAGGTAGGAGGCGCCCGGCCCGATCCGCATCATCAGCAGCATGCCGACGGCGATGACGAACGGCCCGACCACGAGTTGCAGCCGTGGCCCGGTCTTCTGCGCGATCCGCCCGGACAACGACGACGTCAGCAGCATGATGACGGTGATGGGCAGCCCGGCCACGCCCGCCGCGGTCGGCCCGTAGCCGAGCGAGACCTGCAGTTGCAGGACGAGCAGCATCATCACGCCACCGAGCGCGGTGTAGACCACGAACGTGAGCGCGTTGGACAGCGTGAACGTGCGGTCGCGGAACATCTCCGGCGGCACGAGCGGTTCCCGCGACTTGATCTGCATGACGACGAACGACGTCAGCCCGGCGATCCCCAGAATCCCGGCAACCAGGACAATCGGGTCGCCGACGCCCCGCACCGGCGCTTCCACCAGCGCCGCCGTGAGACCGGCGAGCCCGACGGCACCGAGCGCGGAACTGACGATGTCGGGATGGCCGCGCATCTGCTCGTCCCGCGATTCGGGAACGTACTTGCGGGCCATCCAGACGCAGACGACGGCGACCGGCAGGTTGATCAGGAACGCCAGCCGCCACGACCACGCCTGCACGAGCAGGCCACCGACCAAAGGCCCGACAGCAGCGGCGATTCCCCCCAAACCGGACCACGCGCCGATCGCGCGGGCCCGGTCCGCACGGTCGAAAGAGGACTGCAGGATCGCCAGCGAGCCCGGCGTCAGCAGCGCGCCGCCGATGCCCTGCAGGATCCGTGCGGCGACGAGCAGCTCGGTGGTCGGCGCGATGCCGCAGAGCAGCGACGCCAGCCCGAACCAGACGATGCCGAGCACGTAGACCTTGCGGCGGCCGTAGCGGTCACCGAGCGAACCGGCGATCAGAATGAGTGATGCCAGCGAGAGCAGGTAGCCGTCGAGGATCCACTGCAGACCGGCGACGGACGCGTCGAGCTCCTTGCCGATCCGCGGCAGCGCGACGTTGACGACCGTGCCGTCGAGCATCGCCATGCCCGACGCCATGATGGTGGTGGCCAGGACACCCCGGGCGACCGGAGTACCCCAGCGGATGCTCATCGGCCGCCCTCGCGGATGGTCACTTCGGCGTCCTTTCAGCCGCACCGAACCGTGCGGAAACAGCGTATCCGTACCCGGGCCGCGCCTGCCCGCGCCGCCCGCGCCCAGTTCAGCCGCTCAACATCCGTCCTGTTGGCGTGGGAGAGACGACACCACGCCCCGGCGTCGCATGTGGATCACCGACGCCGGGAAGCCAGTCACCCGTTTGGACGGTTCAGGGTCGCGACGAACTTGTACCGGTCACCGCGGTAGACCGAACGCACCCACTCGACCGGACGCCCGTCCGTGCCGAAGGAGTGCCGGGACAGCAACAACATCGGCATGCCCACGTCCGCACCCAGCAGCTCCGCCTCCTGCGGCCCGGCCAGCCCCGTCTCGATGGTCTCCTCGGCGTGCCCCAGCTCCACCCCGAAGCGCTCCCGCAGCACCTGGTACAGCGACCCGCCGCTGGTGATGTACCTGCGCAGGCCGCGGAAGCGGCCGAGTGGCAGGTGGGTGGTCTCCAGCGCCATCGGCTCGCCGTCGGCGAAGCGCAGGCGGTGCAGCCGCAGTATTTTCGCGCCCGCCCGGATCCCCAGCAGCCGGGCGAGTTCCGCCTCGACGGGCAGCTCGGACACCTCGAGCAGACGTGAGGACGGCTCACGCCCCTGTGCTCGCATGTCCTCGGTGTAGGACGAAAGGTGCAGTCGCTGCGCCACTTTGGGTTCGGCCGCGAAGGTGCCCTTGCCCTGGACGCGCAGCAGCCTGCCCTCGACGGTCAGTTCGGCGAGCGCCTGGCGCACGGTGGTCCGCGAGACGTCGAACTCCGAGGCGAGCGAACGCTCGGTCGGGATCGGCGAGCCCGGGGGCAGCGCACTCAACAGATCAAGCAGATGCCGCTTCAAACCCCAGTACTTCGGCTCGCGCTGCAGGCGCGCGGCCGCAGCGGCGTCCGATGTCGCGGCGGACGATGTCTCCAGCATGGCCTCCTCCTCAAGGCGTACCCCCATAGCATGCCCTGCCACCGGCTGAGATGCGATCAAACCCCACCTGGCGGTGTGCGAATTCGCTCCATTTTCATGCATAGGGAGCTAGTTCACGCACCACCGTTGCCCATTGGAGTGACAAACTGGCATCACATCGTCTCACGTGGCGGGCAGTGCCGCCTGCCCATTAGGATTGGTCTAGACCTACTACGGGAGGGCCGATGACCGACGAAACGCCCGGCAGGCACATGAGTGCCGAGATCGCTCAGCAGCCGGAGGTGTTCGCAGCGGTCACCGCCAGCCGCCCGCTGATCGCCTCGGTCGGCGGGGTGATCGCCGAACGCAGGCCACGCTTCGCCCTGCTGGCCGCCCGCGGGTCGAGCGACCACGCGGCGCTGTACGCGAAATACCTGATAGAGGTCCTGCTGGAGATCCCGACCGGCCTCGTCTCGGCGTCGACGACGACGCTGTACAACGCCAAGCCCGACCTGCACGACGTCCTCTACATCACCGTCAGCCAGAGCGGCGGCTCGCCCGACCTGATCGAGGCGACAGCCGCGGCACGTGACCGCGGCGCGCTCACCGTCGCCGTCACCAACAACCCGGATTCCGAACTGGCCGGGGCCGCCGAGCTGGCCGTCGACGTCAACGCGGGCGTGGAGACGGCGGTCGCCGCGACCAAGACGTACACCGCGACCCTGCTCGCCCTGTACCTGCTGATCGACTCCGTCCAGGGTGGACAGGGCGAGAAAGCCGCTGCCCTTCCCGAACTGGCGGCACAGGCGCTGTCCACGATCGACTCGCCGGTCGACGAGGCGGTCGCCCGGTACCGGTTCGTCGAACGGATGGTGACGACCGGGCGCGGCTACTCGTCGGCCACCGCCGCGGAAGGCGCGTTGAAGCTCGCGGAGACCAGCTACCTCGCCGCACGCGCGTACAGCGGGGCGGACCTGCTGCACGGACCGGTCGCCGCGATCGACTCCGACACCGGCGTCGTCGCGGTCACCAGCGCGGGCAAGGGCGGCGAGGCGATGCGTGACGTCGTCGACACCGTGCGCCAGCGCGGCGCGGACGTGCTCGCCGTCGGCTCCGCCGCGGCCGACGTCCCGGCCACCTCGCGGGTCGTGCTGCCGGAGACCGCGGAGGAAGTCGCCCCGATCCTGGAAGTCCTGCCGTTGCAACGACTCGCGCTCGGGCTCTCGCTGGCGCGCGGCGGCGACCCGGACAACCCGCGAGGCCTGTCGAAGGTCACCCGGACCCGGTGACGCCTCGTGAGTGGTTGGGCCGGTTAGAACCGGCCCAACCACTCACGACGGCTGGCCCGCTGCCTCACGATGTGGTGGGAGCGTGGCGTCCGGCTGGGCGGTCTGCGCGTCGTAGACCAGCTTGCCTTCCACCCATACCTTGCTCGGCCGCAGCTCGTCGTCCCACAGAACGAGATCGGCCAGCGCGCCCGGCTCGATCCGGCCCATCGCGGACTCGCCGATGGCGTCGGCGGGCACGACCGTCGCGGCGCGGAACGCCGTGACCGGGTCGACGCCGATCGAGATGACGTTGCGGATCGCCCGGTCCAGCGTCAACGCGCTGCCTGCGATGGTTCCCTCGGCCGAGCGGGGCACCCCGTCGTCGGACAGCAGCACGTCCGCGCCGCCGAGCCGGTACACGCCAGGCGGCATTCCCGCCGCCGCCACGGCATCGGTGACCAGTGCGACCCGGTCGCCCGCCGCCTTGAAGACCAGTCGGCACGCATCCGCGCCGACGTGGGCGAGGTCGGCGATCAGGCCGAGGGTGTAGCGCTCGTCGACGAGCGCGACGCCCGGTACGCCCGGTTCCCGGTGGCCGAGCCCGCGCTGGGCGTTGAACAGGTGCGTCACCATCTGCGCGCCGAGGTCCGCGGCCTTCGCGGTCTCCGCGCCGGTCGCGTCCGTGTGGCCGACCGCGACGAGAACACCGGCCTCGGTAAGCCTTTTGACCGCTTCGAAGCCGCCGGGCAGCTCGGGCGCGAGCGTGACCATCCGCAGCGCGTCACGCAGTTCGAGTACCGCGTTGATGCGTTCGGCCGTCGGCTCGACCATCAGCGACGGGTCGTGCACACCCGGCCGTTTGGGTGACAGGAATGGGCCTTCCAGGTGCACGCCAAGCGATCGAGCGCCGGAACCGTTCACTGTGGACACAGCGGCCAGCACGGTGCGTGCCTGCTCGAGCAACCGGTGCAGGTCGGCCGTGATCAGCGTCGGCAGGAACCTGGTGACACCCGTTCGCGGCAGGTTGCGGACAATTCTGCGCATGCCATCGTTGTCGATCTCGGCGAAGTCGGCGCCGAACGCGCCGTTGACCTGGATGTCGACAAGACCGGGGGTGAGCAGGCCGCTCGCCGCGTCACCGTCCGCCCCTTCGGTGACGTCTGCGATCCGGCCGTCCTCGATGTGGACGGAAACCGGGCCGGTGAAGCCGCGGCCGATCAGGGCCTTCTGTGCGGCGAGGACAGTACTCAAACTTCCCCTCCAATTGGTCCAGACCAGTGCTAGCGTATCGGCGAACAGTCCGTCGAGTCTAGTTAATAATTGACGAGATTCCGAGTCGTGACGTGAGAAACCCGCTTCGCCGAGGGGGTAAGACGAAGCGGGCAGAGTGGATACTACTCCGAATGGAGCAGCAGTGAGCTACGTGGTCGGCGTGGACGCAGGCGGCACCGGCAGCAGGGCACTGGCCGTCGATCTGGCGGGTTATCGGCTCGGCCGGGGCGCGTCGGGGGGCGCGAACCCCAACTCCCATCCCTATGACGTGGCCGCCGCCCGGATCACCGAGGCGATCTCGCTGGCCATCCGCGACCTCGCCCCGGCCGACTGCCGCGCCTGCGTCGTCGGGATGGCCGGATCCTCCAAACTCAGCGACCCCGACGTCGCCAAGGTGTTCCACGACACATGGCGCGAACTCGGGCTCGGCTGCGAGGTCCGGGTGATCACCGACCAGGAGGCCGCGTTCGCGTCGATGACGTCCGAGACGTCCGGCACGATCCTGGTCGCGGGCACCGGCTCGATCGCCTCCCGGATCGAGAACCACCGCGCCGCCCGGATCGTCGGCGGCATCGGCTGGCTGCTCGGCGACGAGGGCTCGGCGTACTGGATGGGCCGCGAGGCCGTCCGCGCCGTGCTGAGGCTGCTGGAAACCCACGTGCCGACCGGTGAACTGGCCAAGGCCGTGCTCACCGAGGCCGTCGGGACGACCGTCGGCGACCACCAGAAGCTGTGGTCGCGGTTGATCACGGCCGCCAACGCCGAACAGCCGATCCGGCTCGCCCGGTTCGCACCGTTCGTGTCGGCCGCCCACGCCGCGGACGACCCGGTGGCCACCGACATCGTCACGCGGACGGTCGACGTGCTCGCGGGGATGGTCGCCGACACCCGCTCCGGCGAGGACGACCGCAGCCCGGTCGTGATGATCGGCAGCGTGGCCGGGCCGGAGAGCCCGGTCGGTGTGCTGCTCCGGGAACGGCTCGGCGACCTGCCGATCTACTTCTCGACCGAGGGCGCGACCGGCGCCGTCTGGCTGGCCGCTGTCGACGTGCTCGGCCCGTCGGCGCCTCGGCCGTCGGAGCTCGTGCGCGGGTGACGCAACCCCGGGTGGTCCTCGGGCAGTGAGCGGAACAGCACCACTCCGCTCACCGCGACCGTCGCCGCCACAAGTGGCCACGACATGACGAACGTGACCACGCTCAGCGCGACCACCTCGCCCGCCCACCACAGCAGGCCCCAGACGACCACCCGCAGCGTGTACTGCAACAACACCCAGACCCAGCTCGCCCGCGAATAGGCTTTCAGCAGGTCAGGATCCTTGCGCCAGCTGGTCTTCTGCCCGATGACGACACCGACGACGACGCCGAGCAGCGGCCAGCGCACCACGATGCTCGCCGACCACAGCAGCGCGCTCGCGACGTTGGACATCAGCCTGAGCAGGAAGAAGTCCTGCGCCCGGCCGGTGTGCAACGCGATCAGCGCCGCCGCGGCGACCAGCGCGACACTCACCACCAGACTGGTGATCCTGCCGCCCCTGATCAGGCGATACGCGGCGACGACGACGCTGACGCCCAGTGCCGCGGCCGCACCGATACCGATGGACTGATCCGCCACCAGCCACGCGATGACGAAGGCCAACGGCGGAATGCTCGCATCCAGCGCGCCCCGGCGCCCGCCGAGCACATCACCGAGTGACTCCCGCTTGTTCACCCTTCCCAGCCTGCCTTAGGCATGCCTAATTTTGTAGCGCCCTGAGGAGCTCTTCGGAGATCCGGTGTGCGATCCGCGGGTTGTCGGCCGGGGTGAGTGTGACCCACGCCTCGGTGCCGTGCGCCTGGCGGACGAGGTTCATGTAGCGACCGGCGTCCGTGTCGAACCAGCCGATGCCGGGCAGCCGAGTGGTCCGGCCCTGCCTGTCGCGGACCGTGACGCCGAACTGTCCCGCACGCAGGACCGGGCGCTGCATCACGGTCTGCAGGCGTTGGGTGATCATCCGGTGCTCGGGATCCGGCCTGCGGTGGCTGCCGCCGCTCAACGCGTCGACCGGGACCGTCATCGGCTGGCCGGGCGCGGCCTTGACGTGCGGCAGGATCTCCACGATGGACGCGGCCAGTGCGGTCTCACGGATCGGCGTGAAGCTGATCTTGAGGTCGCGCTGGACGACCAGCATGGCCTGGCGGCCAGTCGCCACGGCCATGGCCTTGACCGACTTCCGGTCGCGCATGTCCAGCATGGCGACGGTGTCGACGCAGATCGCGGGCCGGGCGAGCAGGGTGAGGGTGTCCTCGAGCTCTGGCTCGATCCGGCGGCTGCGGGCAAGACCGCGTGCCTCCAGGTCGGAGTACACCGCGGCCTTGATCCGCATGCGTTCCTCGATGGTCTCGCCGTGCGAGCGCACCTCCAGCGGGAACGGGATGGACCCGAGCCTCAGGTCCTCCCACAGCGTGTCGATGGCCGGCAGCGAAAGTTCACGGATCATCCGCCGATCACCGGAGGCGCGGTCATCTGGTCGGAACCGAACGTCGCGTCGGGGTCCGGCTCGACGAGATACGACGGACGCTGGTGCTCCTCGTCCTCGCCACCTTCACCCCGAGCACCGCCACCACCCATGCCACCGGCGCCCATACCGCCGCGGCCACCGGCCGCACCGCCCCGGCCGGGACCACCGCCCATGCCACCGGACCCGGGCGGACCAGACCCGGCGTTGGAACCCGCGGCACCAGCGGCCGGACCCGAGCCCGTGGGACCAAACCCACCACCGGGCCGCGGCCCACCGCCGCCACCAGGCCCGTAACCACTACCACCCGGACCGAAGCCGCCCGACCCCATCGGGCCGCCGAAGCCACTACCGGTGTTCGGCCCGCCACCGCCACCGAACGGCGGGTTGGAGCCGTTGAAGTTCGTGTTCGACGGAGGCGGAGGTGGCGTGTACCCGGCCGTCCCGGTGTTGATGGACGGCGGCGGAATGTGCGAACCAGGCGGTGTGTTCAGGCCACCGTTGCCGGGACCGTTGGGGTTGCCGTTGAAGCCGGGAATGGTGCCCGGCTTGCTCCCACCGTTGGTGCCGCCGGTGTTCCCGCCCTGGAAGTTGTTCGAGGTACCGCCGATCCCGCCCCGGCTGCCCGAGCCAGGCGGACGCGGCTGGAAACCGCCGTCGCCCGGCATCTTCGGGTCACCAGGGCCCGGGTTGTTGATCTCACCAGCGGCGAACGTCGGCGGCGGCTCGAACGGCGGGATGGCCGCAGCGGCGGCGGCCAGGGTGACGTCACGCTGCGCGACGACCTGGATGGCCTCCTGGTGGGCCTGCTGCTGCGCCTGGTGCTGCTTCTGCATCTCCCCCGGCAGCATGACCAGGTCGACCAGGCCGCCCTTGGCGGCGTCGACGATCATCTTCTCCGGGTTGTAGTCCACCGGCGCGGGCATCGAGTTCTTGGCGGTCCCCACCGCCTCGCCCTGCTGCACGAACGCGTCGCTGGCCTTGTTGACGCCGTCCCCGGTCTTGCGGCTCCACTCGGCGACCTTCTTCAGCTGCGACCGCATCGCATTGGCCGCCTGGCCCTTCCAGCCCTCCTCGGAGCCGAAGACCGCGATCATCAGGCCCTCGGCCGCCTCGTTGAAGCCCCGGCCCATTTCCTTCCAGGACTGAGCCATCGCCTCAGCGTCTGCGGCCTGTCCCTCGTCCGTCCACCCCTTCAGGGCCGGATGGCTCTGGCCTGCGACGTTCTGGTTGGGACGTGGAACCTGAGGTCCCCCACCACCCATGTCACCCACCCCTTACGGCAGCTTTGAATCAACAATCTTGGCTACTTCGAGTGCACGCGGACACATCTGCGCCCCCGGCGTGTTACCGACCGGCGTCACGGCGGCGGTGGCAATCACGTCGTCGGACACCTCCATGAGGATCACGCATCCCCGGAACTCGTCGAGATCGACAACCTGGAGCGCCTTGTGCTTGGGAAGCGTGACGGTCTCGCCCTTGAAGTTGTCCAAACGATTCTTGGCAGAAGAGACGGCTGCAATGAACTGCCCTGAGGCGGTCCACCTGCACTCCGGTATCCCGTTCCTGCTCTTGGTCTGGCCAGGAGTGGCAAGACCAAGCTTCGTTGCCTCGGAATCGGGGAACAACGAGCAGGGATCGATCTTGTCGGCACTCGAAGTCGCACTGGGCGCTTTGGTGGTTGGTGATTGCGAAGCGCTGCCTGTCGTCTGCTCAGCGGTCGCGGTGGGAGTTCCCGGCTCTGGCGTGGAGCAGCCAGACAGAGCGACCAGTGTCATGCACCCCCCTGCGATCAGCCCGAGCTTGGCGCGTGCGCCCATCAAGTTCACAGTCCCCCTCCTGCACCGTCGACGCGTTGCCGGTTGCCACTGTCAGACCTGGAGTAGTTGGCGATGCTCTTGCTGACCGCCTCTTTGAGCTGAGCCAGTTGCTCGGTGAACTGGTCAAGCAGCTTGCCCGGCCCTTCCGCGTTCACCTGTTTGTTGAAGGCAGCGACGTCGGTCGCGTATCCGCCGCCCAAACGCTGGTCGGTGCCTCCCAACAGACCGCTCATCTTCATGTCGGCGACCTGGTCCTGGATCTTGGTGAGCTGCTTCACGACTTCCTGGGCCACGTCCGGCGAGATCGCGAACGCACCCGCGTTGGCAGCGGCCATCATGTCGTTGACGGTGTTGAAGATCCCGCCCAGCCAGCCCCCGCTTCCGTCGGGGTGCTGGGCGTTCCAGTCGTCCATCTTCTCGCTCGCGTGCTGCGAGCGTGGGTCGACTGGTTGCTGCGATCCTTCCGGCATCGTGTCCCCCATTTAGGCGTACCCTCTCCAACCCCGCATGGTAACTGTGATGTGAGAATCGCGTGATCGGTTCCCGCATGCACACGGAGTCGTGATGGGACAGTGATAATACACTGTGTGTGACATTGATGTCACTTCTCGCAACCGACGGTGGCGTAGGTAGGTGTCCATTAGGCATCCTGATGGTTTAGTTGTGCGTGACAACGGCCTTCGGGAGGGATGGCGTGGGATGGGGCAGCTGGGTCGCGGTGGGGGACAGCTTCACCGAGGGGCTGAACGACGTTGATGATGATGGGGGCTTTCGGGGCTGGGCGGATCGCCTTGCCGAGCTGATGGGTGACCGGGATCCGAACTTCCGGTACGCCAATCTCGCGATTCGCGGGAAGATGATGGACGAGATCATCGACGAGCAGGTGCCGCTGGCCATCGAGGCCAACCCGGACCTGGTCACGTTCTGTGCCGGTGGCAATGACCTGATCGTGCCCGGCAGTGACGCGGACGAGCTCGCCGCCCGGCTTGAGCAGGCCATTGTGGACCTGCAGGCCGCCGGCAGCTCGGTGCTGATCTTCGCCGGTCCCGACCCCAAGGCGATGCCGATCATGCGGCGGGTTCGGGCGAAGGTGGCCATTTTCAACGAGCACCTGCACGCGATCGCGGACCGGCACGGGGCGATGATCGTCGACCTGTGGGCCATGCACGTCCTCGGCGACGAGCGGGCGTGGAGTGACGACCGTCTGCACTTCTCCGCGGAGGGGCACCGACGGATAGCGTTGCGCACCGCCGAGGTGCTCGGTATACCCACCGAGGAGGACTGGCGCGAGCCGTGGCCGCCGCAGGAGCGGGACACCTCCTGGTTGAAGATGCGCAAAGCCGATCTCGACTGGACGCGGGTGCACCTGGTGCCGTGGGTCAAGCGCCAGCTGCGTGGCGAGTCCATGGGGGACGGTGTGCAGCCCAAGCGTCCTGAGCTGCGCCCGCTCGGTGACATGTCGGATTGTCAGAAGAGTTGAGCAGCCCGGCCGGCACTCCCCCTCGGCGTGCCGGCCGCCCCCGGTGGCGCCCGGCGTAGCCTGCCAGTTCGGCGAACAACATCACTAACCGTGCGCTAAACGTCGTCGGTCAGATCCCGCATTTCTTCCGCCTTGGCCGATTTGACCTGCGCGTACAGCTCAGCAGATCGCTCCCGTTGTTGGCGCGCAGCCGATTGCGCGCCCTGCGCGGACAGCACCGCGCCGAGGATCTCGCGGCTGACAGCCTCGGCGAACACCGCGGCGGACAGTGCGACCGCGGCGCGGGCATGTCGTTCAGCGGCCTGTTCGTCGCCCATTTCCCCGTGCAGCAAGGCGAGCCTGCCGACGGCGAACACCGAGAGCTCGTCGTCACCGGAATCCCGGTAGCGCTCGATGGCTTTCTCGTACGCGACAACGGCTTCGCGGTGGTTGCCGAGTCCATAGTGGGCAGCCGCGAGCGCCTCCTCGCCCACCGAGGCCAGTCGGGAGTCGCCCAGTTCCGCCGCGATCTCCCCGATCCGCGTGGCCTCGTCGAGGGTCTCTCCGGCACGGCCGAACTGCGCGTACATGGCGCACATGCTGTGGCGTGACCAGGCCTCACCCTCAAGATCACCAGCGGAGACGGCGCTGCTTAGTCCTTTATGGACGATCGCCTGCCACGGCTGCCACACGGGGTGTACCACCCGGAAGTCGTGGGCCATGCGGGCGAGCCGCCACACGTCACCCGGCGCCGCGACATCCAGCACAGCAACGAGGTTGGCCCACTCCCGCTCGAACCACTCCACCGCGTGGAAAGCCGATCCGATACCCGAGTTGTCTGTTTTCTCCAGGGGAAACGCCACCGGCCCCAGGAAGTGCCGTGCCGTGTTGGCGGCGTTGAGGTAGTACGTGACGAGCCGGTCGACCGCGGCCGCCCGCTCCTCGCCGACGGGCGCGAGTTCCTTGGCGTGTAATCGAACGAGATCGTGCATGACGAACACGTCCCGGCTGGTCTCGGACACGAGGTACGCGTCGGCGAGCTCGCGCAGGCTCCGGCGGGCCGTCGCGGTGTCGACCGATTGCAGCACAGCGGTGGCGGCCGGGCTGACCGACGGACCGGGGACCAGCCCGAGCAGCCGGAAGGCGTCCGGCTCGGCGAGACGGCGATACGTCAGGTCGAAAGCGGCGCGCACGCTCGTGTCGGAGTGCTCCGCCGCCAGCGCGGTCAGCCTGGTGGACTCATCGCCGAGTTCGGCGATCAGCTCGTCGGCGATCCAGTCCTGGCGCGCGGCCAGGCGGGCACCGACGATCCGCAGCGCCAGCGGCAAACCACCGGACAACGACGCCAGTTGCTCAAGTCTGGACCTGTCCATCCGCCCGTGACCGGTGATGGAGTCGATCACGCGCACCGAGTCGGCCGCCGGAAGTGGTTGCAGGTCAAGCAGTCGCGCCCCACTGCGGGCGACCATCGCCTCGAGCCGGACCCGGCTGGTGATCAGCACGAGGGCGCGCGAACCACCCGGCAGCAACAGCCGGACCTGCGCGGAATCCCGTGCGTCGTCGAGCAGTACGAGCACCCGCCGGTGCGCCAGCAGCGAACGGTAGAGCGCGGCGCGGTCGTCGGTGTCCGCCGGGATCTCGGTGGCAGGCACGCCGAGCGTGAGCAGGAACTGGGTGAGCACGTCGCCCGGCTCCAGCGGTGTGTGCTCCGAGTGGAACCCGCGCAGCCCGGCGAACAGCTGGCCGTCGGGGAACTCGTGGCCGACCATCCGGCCCCACATTGTCGCCAACGCGGTCTTGCCGATCCCTGCGGGCCCACCGAGCACACCGATCGGTGTGGCCTCACCGTGGTCCTCGGCGAGCAACTGGTCGAGCCACACCAACTCCTCGTCGCGGCCGTGGAAGCCGACCGGCGCGGGCGGCAGCTGGCCGGGCACGAGCACACCGACCTTCGGCGGCACGAGCGGAGCGGGCGCGGGCAGCAGCAACGTGGAGTCGTCGTTGAGCACGCGCTCGTGCAGTTCCCGCAAGGCCGGGCCTGGATCGATACCGAGGTCGTCCGCGGCGCGCCGGGCAAACCGTTGGTACGCCTCAAGAGCGTCCGCGCGCCTGCCGGTCCGGTACAACGCGAGCAGCAGGTGGGCGATCATCTGTTCCCGGAACGGGTACGCCTCGGCGAACGTCGCCAGCTCGCCGATCAGCTCGGCGTGCCTGCCCAGGTCGAGGTCGGCCTCGACCCGTGCCTCCAGCACGGCGAACCGCAGATCGTCCAGTTCCGGTGCGCTGATCCGGGGCGAGACGTCGGCGAGCACCGGGCCACGCCACAACCCGAGCGCCTCGCGCAGCATTTCCGCCCGGCGGACCGGATGTTCGTGTCTGGCGCGGGTGAGCAGCCCGGTGGCGCGAGTGGCGTCGATCAGGTCCTCGTCGACGATCAACTGGTAGCCGGGTAACTGTGTGTCGATCCACACCGACCCGGTCGGGTCGACCAGGCGCAGCTGCCTGCGCAGCCGGGAAACGTAGTTCTGCACTATGGTCCGCGCGGTCAGTGGCGGGTCCTCGCCCCACAGCCCGTCGAGGATGTCCTCTACCGGAACGACCTCGTTGGGACGTAACAGAAGCATCGCCAACAGGCCACGCACGCCCGGCCCGCCGAGCGCGACCGGTTCCCCGTTGACCACCGCCTGCACCGGTCCCAGCACTCCGAACCGAACGACGGCATGGTCCTCCTCGTCATTCTCCCCCGTACTCACAACAACCCTCCCCCGGGTCCTTACTACCGGTGACCAAGGTAAGTCGACACCGGGGGGTTAAGTAAAGGTTTACTCATCATTCGGCCAGAAGGCCCAGTCACAAGTCGGCCCCTTGCCGACCGGTCCCGATCCGGTTGGCAAGGGGCCACACTCACACGGCCTGATCACGGGTTTCGCCGACCCCACCCCGAGTGGGGGACCGACTCACCCGCGACCGTCATCCGGCTGAGCGAGATCCATGCGTCTCAAATGTAACAGAGCGCATGTGATCCATCACACCCGGGTCGACCGCGTCAAAGGGGTGAAATCGCGGGCCGCGATGAAGGTCGGCCGCGGCGCGGGCGCCGCGTACGGCTCCTGCAAGGCGTTCTCAACGCTGTTGAACACAACGAAGATGTTCGACCGCGGGAACGGCGTGATGTTGTTGCCGGAGCCGTGCATGATGTTCGCGTCGAACCACAGCGCGGACCCGGCTTCGCCGGTGAACTGGTCGATGCCGTGCTTGGCGGCGAGCTGGGTGATGTTCTCCCGGCTCGGCACGCCGATCTCCTGCTCCTTCAACGACTCCCGGTAGTGGTTCGCCGGTGTCTCGCCGGTGCACGGCACGAATGTCCGGTGCGAGCCCGGCATGACCATCAGTCCGCCGTTGAAGGGGTAGTTGTCGGTCAGCGCGAGCGACATGCTGACCGCGCGCGGCGCGGGCATGCCGTCCTCGGCGTGCCACGTCTCGAAGTCCGAGTGCCAGTAGAAGCCCTTGCCCTTGAAGCCAGGCATGAAGTTCACCCGGCTCTGGTGCACGTAGACCTCGGAGCCGAGCAGTTGCCGCGCCCGGTCGAGGATCCTCGGGTCCCTGATCAGCTCGGCGATCAGCTGGCTGATCCGGTGCACCTCGAAGATCGACCGGATCTCCTGCGACTCCTTCTCGATCACCACGCGCTCGTCCGAGTGCAGCTCGGGGTCGCCGGTCAGTCGTACCAGTTCCTGCCAGTACGTCTGGACCTCCTGCTTGCTCAGCACGGCGTCGTCGATCGAGTACCCCTTGGCCTCGTGCGACGCCAGGGTGGCGGCGTCCACCGGGCCGGGCGTGTCCGCCCACACCGTGGGGTCGGTTCGGTCGATCAGACCAGGTTCGCCGATGACCCGGGTCGGGTAGCGGTCAACGGGCCGGATGCCGGTCAGAGTCATGTGGCTCCTTCCACGATCAGGGGGTAGACGCCGTTTTCGTCATGGACTTCGCGGCCGGTCACGGGTGGGTTGAACACGCAGACCGTGCGCATCTGGGTACGCGGCCGCAACTGGTGGCGCTCGTGGCCGTTGAGCAGGTAGAGCGAGCCCGGCGTGAGTTGGTACACCGTGCCGGTTTCCTTGTCCTCCAGTTCGCCCTCGCCCTCGACGACGAAGACGGCCTCGACGTGGTTGGCGTACCAGAAGTCGTTGACTGTTCCCGCGTACAGCGTTGTCTCGTGCACGGAGAAGCCGACCTGCTCACCGGCGAGGATGATTCTCTTGCTGCGCCAGTTCGGCGTCTGCACGTCCCGATCGGTGTCGGTGACGTCGTTGGTCGTGCGGACGATCAAGCCAGTGCTCCCTTCACGGACTGTGCGACGATGCCCAGTCCATGCTCCAGTTCGTCGTCGGTGATAGTCAACGGCGGCATCAGCTTCACGACCTCACCGTCGGGGCCGGACGTCTCCATCAGCAGGCCGCGCTCGAAGGCGACGCTGCACACCTTGTCGGCGAGCGCGGCGTCGTCGAACTGCAGACCTCGTGCCAGGCCACGGCCTTTCGCACGCATCCCTGCCTTGTCCGAATAGGACTCGACGAGTCCGGTCAGCGCCCGGCCGACCTGCTCGCCCTTGGCCAGGGTGCTCTTCTCCAGCTTGTCGTCCTGCCAGTACACCTTCAGCGCCTCGGTCGCGGCGACGAAAGCCGGGTTGATGCCGCGGAAGGTCCCGTTGTGCTCGCCGGGCTCCCACACGTCCAGCTCCGGCTTGAACAAGGTCAGCGCGAGCGGAAGTCCGTACCCGCCAATGGACTTGGACAGGCAGACGATGTCGGGCTCGATCCCCGCGGCCTCGAAGCTGAAGAACGGCCCGGTCCGGCCGCAGCCCATCTGGACGTCGTCGACGATCAGCAGGATCGAGTGCCGCTTGCAGAGATCCGACAGCCCGCGCAGCCATTCGACCCGAGCGGCGTTGATGCCGCCCTCGCCCTGGACGGTCTCGACGATCACGGCCGCCGGTTCGTTCAGTCCGCTGCCGCTGTCTTCGAGAAGCCTTTCGAAGAACAGGAAATCCGGGGTCTGGCCGTCGAAGTAGTTGTCGTACGGCATGGGCGTGGCGTGCACGAGCGGGATTCCCGCACCACCGCGCTTCATCGAGTTGCCGGTGACCGACAACGCGCCGAGCGTCATGCCGTGGAACGCGTTGGTGAAGTTGATGATCGACTCGCGGCCGGTCACCTTGCGGGCCAGCTTCAGCGCGGCCTCGACCGCGTTCGCGCCGGCCGGTCCGGGGAACATCACCTTGTAGTCGAGCTCGCGCGGCTTGAGCACGATGTCCTGAAAGGACTCGAGCAGGTCACGCTTTGCCACGGTGTTCATGTCGAGCGAGTGGATGACGCCGTCGGCGAGCATGTAGTCGAGCACGGCCCGTTTCAGCGACGGGTTGTTGTGCCCGTAGTTGAGAGCGCCGGCACCGGCGAAGAAGTCCAGGTACTCCTTGCCGGACTCGTCGTGCAGCACGCTGCCGGTGGCCTTGTCGAAGGTGGTCGGCCAGCCACGGCAGTAGCTGCGGACCTCGGATTCGAGTGTCTCGAAAATGGTCACGGTTCTCCGCGTTGTGTTCGAGGGAGCAGTGCGCAGGTGATCTGGGCAGGCTCAGGAGAGTGGGGACGGCGCGCTGACGGACAGGAACGGGCCGATCCGGAAGAGGAACTCGGGCGCGTGGTCGTCAGGGAACTGGTCGGCGCTGAACAGCTGGTTGCCGGTCAGCCCCGCACCCCAGCGTGTGGCGAGTGCCCGGAACATCGCGATGGACGCGTCGTTGTCCGAGGTGACAGTCGCTTCGAGATGTCTCGCGCCGGTCCGGCGGACCAGGGCGTCGAGCATGGTGGCGGCGAAACCTCTGCCGCGGTGCTCGTCGGCGACAGCGATCTGCCAGATCACCAGCGTGTCAGCCTGGTTGGGGCGCAGATACCCGGTGACAAAGCCGATCACGTCGTCATCGACGCGCATGACCGCGGAGGTACCGGCGAAATCTCTGCACCACAGCAGGTAGGAGTACGAAGAGTTCAGGTCGAGCGAGCGCGAATCCCGCGCCAGCCGCCACATACCCGCGCCGTCCGATGTGGACGGCACATCCACTACTGCCTGGCCGAAGGTTTTTCCGGACATGCCAAGGGAACGTAACAGAGGTGTTTCGCCCGGTCAGCTCACCGGAACGTGGATCCGGCCGTGCACCTGGGGGAATGCGAAACGCACTGTGGTGATCAGTACAGAGTGTTGATCAGCGCGTGCGCGCCCGAATAGCGTCGCGCGCACGCGCGTTCCCAGAACGTCAGCCCGCTACACGTGACGGCCGCCACAGATCCAGTCCGGACTCGACGGCGTACTTGTCGACCTCCGCCAGCTCGTCCGCGGTCAGCGGTGCCGAGTCCAGCGCGGCGAGGTTCTCCTCCAGCTGCTCGACAGAGCTCACACCGATCAACGCGGAGGTGACCCTCGGGTCCCGCAGCACCCAGGCGAGCGCCAGCTGCGAGAGCTTCTGGCCGCGCCGCTGAGCGATCCCGTTCAGCCCGCGGACCCGGTCGAGATTCTCCTCCGACAGGTGCTCCTGATGCAACGACCCCTGCTGCGTGGCGCGCGATCCCTCGGGCACGCCGTTGAGGTACCTGTCTGTGAGCAGGCCCTGGCCGAGCGGGGAGAACGCGATGCAGCCCGCGCCGACCTCCGCGAGGGTGTCCAGCAGTTCCGGCTCGATCCAGCGGTTGAGCATCGAGTACGACGGCTGGTGGATCAGCAGCGGCACGCCCGCCTGCCTGAGCAGGTCCGCGGCCTCCTTGGTCTTGGCAGGCGAGTAGGAGGAGATGCCGACGTAGAGGGCCTTGCCCTGCTGCACCGCGCTGACCAGCGCGCCCACCGTCTCTTCCAGCGGTGTGTCCGGGTCGAACCGGTGCGAGTAGAAGATGTCGACGTAGTCCAGCCCCATCCGGCCGAGCGACTGGTCCAGCGAGGCCAGCAGGTACTTGCGCGAGCCGAAGTCACCGTACGGTCCCGGCCACATGTCGTAGCCCGCCTTGGTGGAGATCAGCAGCTCGTCGCGGTACGGCCGCAGGTCGTCGCGCAGGATCCGGCCGAAGTTCTCCTCGGCCGAGCCGTAGGGCGGGCCGTAGTTGTTGGCCAGGTCGAAGTGCGTCACGCCGAGGTCGAACGCGCGCCGGGCGATCTGCCTGCCGTGCTCGTACGGCCGGGAACCGCCGAAGTTCTGCCACAGCCCCAGTGAGATCAGCGGCAGTTTGAGGCCGCTGCGCCCGCTGCGCCGGAATTCCGCATTGTCGTATCGCCGCTCGTCGGCTCGGTACACCACGGTCGCGAATATAGGTCAACAGTGCCGCGTGATCCCAGTCCCTTGGCCTTGCTGGGGCTCAAATCGTCCCTGGCGGCACCGGCCGGGAAGTCCAAAGACAACCAGTATTCGCGACTTCCCGGCGCCACCGCCAGGAACAATTTGATCTCCCAGCAAGGCGAAAGGGACTGGGATCACGCGGCACGAGGCGAGGTGGCCCGGCAATGGGGGCAAGGCCACCCCGACCTCAACCGCCGATGTACCCGCGCTGGGCCGTGGCCCTGTGCCGCCCTCGGACGACAACTTCGGACACCTCTTCGGCACGGACCACATAGGGCCGCGCGCGGACATCGGCGGAGTCCCACCTCGGCACGATCGGACGTGCGTACATGTCGATCGAGTCCGAGCAGCCGGGCAGCCACAGCCACCCATAGCCCTTGAATTCCTTCTCCCGCACGGCAAGCCTGCGGAACTGGTCGGTGCGCAGCGACGTGTGCCCCGCCTCGACCACCGAGCGGTAGACCAGTTCGGACAGCATCACCGCGAGGTTGGCCTCCGGCCACTGTGCCAGCACACCGCGCAGTGGCTTCGAGTCGAGCAGCCTGCCGACCACCACCGCGTCCCTGCCGGGAAATCCGTTGGGGCCGTTGACGACCACGCCGTGGTGCACGGCCATCCGCAACCGCAGCCTCGCACAGGGCAACACGTCCGCGTTGTGCTGGCGCAGTTCGGCTTCCAGCCGCCGGGTGAACCCGTCGACGATGACCGGCTCGGGCTCGTGATGGGGAACGACCGCCAGTTCCGCGTCGCCCTGCTGCTGACGGGTCCAGTGCGCCCGGTTCAGGCCGACCGACGACGCCGCCCGATCGAGCGACCGCAGCAGGATCTCCTGCCATTTCTGTTGACGCTGCTCCGGTGCGGCGCCGTACCCACGAATATCAACTCCGACATAGAGCGACCGTCGGAAGCCGGTATCTGGCATACAATTAGACCCTTCGAGTACGGATCCGAGGGATGATGGTGCTCTGTGTAAGCATGCAGTAGTTCGTCCGGCTGAAAGCGGCACTGGTACGGGTTCGCCAGCTTTTCACCGAATACCCGGGTCCGATTGGACCAATTTTTTAACAGTACAAGGGTCACGTTATTTCGGCGCGCACCCTGAGCCTGGCCATATCGAGCACGGCGATGCCCCGGTATCGCCCGCTGACCAGGCCTTCCTGCTGGAAGGCGCGAATTATCTTCTCCGCTGTCGACAGCTTGATACCGGCGATCGACGCGAGCTCGTCCCTTGTCAACGGAACGGTCAGATCCCAATGACCACTCGATCTTGTTCCATATGCCTCGTAAAGATCGACGAGAACACGCGCGACGCGCACGCTCGCCGGACGGCCGTGTTCGATTCTTCGGCGGTCGGCCCACCGCAATCGTTCGCTCAACATGGTGGCCACCTCGATGGCCGCGTCCGGGCGCCTGGCGAGGAAGTTGCGCAGCTCCGCCTTGGTCATCCGCTTGTAGAAAATGTCGGTGCACGCGGTCACCGTCGCCGATCTCGGGCCGACGTCGAGCGCGGCCATCTCGCCGACGAGATCACCACCGACCCTGATCGCGAGCAGTGTCCGTTCCCCGGCCGGGTCCGTGGCCAGCACTTTCACCGACCCGTGCAGCAACAGCAGTGCCGATGAATCGTTTTCACCCTGGTTGATGATTGTCACGCCGGCCGGTCGGCTTTCCGAAACGCCGACGGCGAGGAAATCCTCCCTCGTCCGTTCCGACAGCCGCCCGAGCAGGCTCGTCTGTGGGTACGGCAGTGCCCCACCGGCCACTCTCCTAGGAATGATCTTTCCCACCTCGCCGATTGTCGAGCCGGCCCGAGAATGCGACCACCGGACCCATCGACGCGTTTCCGCGGACTGTCCGCAATAGTGGCACACGGATAAAGCGGCTCAGTTGGCCAGGTGCTCGACCAGGAAAACCTGCAGCTCGCCGACGGCGAAGCCGAGCACGGCGCCGACGGTGATCAGCATCCATTCGTCCTGCTTGAAGGCCGGCCTGATCAGTTCCTCGAACTCCTCGGCGGTCAGCTCCTGCATCTTCTGGACGAGTGTGTTGCGGATATCCATCGCCTCTTCGGCGTAGTCCTCGATGAACGCAAGGGTATCCGGCATCCGGCGCATGACTTTCTCGGCGACGCTGTGCTTGAGCTCCTGGTAGCGCCTGCTGCCGACGGTGAGCGCGACGAGCGGGCGGGCGAGCCGGGTCTGCCGGTCCAGCGACTTGGTGATCTGCCGCTCCACCACGGTGAACAGCCGGTCGGCCAGCGGCCCGCGCAGCACGGCCTGCAGGACGTTGTCCGGTGTGATGATCTCCTTGGCGATCAGCGCGCCGTAGTCGGCGGCGACCTCCTTGCGGCGCTTGAGAAACAGCCCCTGCCAGGTGAACAGGCCGAGGTAGCGCGTCGGCTCACGCGGACTGAAGATCATCTTGAGCGCCAGCCAGTCGGTGAACCAGCCGGTCAGCCCCCCGAAGATGGGCATCACCCACGGCGAGTGCAGGGTGGCCCACGCGAACATCTGGATCAGCCCGATGACGAAGCCGAACACGATGCCGGAGCGGGCGATGAACTGGAACTCCTTGCGCCCCGCCTCGAGGAAGATCCGGTTGAGCAGCTCCTTGTCCTTGACCAGGTTGCCGACCACCATGCCCTTGAGGTCGAACACCGAGTCCACATCCGACTGGACGGTGGCCAGGATGCCCTTGATGACCTTGGGCGCCTCGGCCTGGACGCGCCGCACGATCAGGTCCTGCACCTGCGGCGGCAGCGACTCCCACAGCGTCGGCTGGAACTCCCCGGCGATCTCCCGCACGATCTCCTCGACCGCTTCGAGCAGCGGGCGTTCGAGCTCCTTGGCGATCCGGTCGGCGTCGAGCCGCCGGACGACCTCGCCCGCGGTGATCAGCCGGTCGGTCATGGTGTCGCACGCGATCGCGGCCATCCTGGCGGCCTTCCGCGGCACGATGCCCTGCCAGCCGAAGAACGGCCGGATGCCGCGGAACTCGATCGGCCGGAACATCATCCGGATGGCGACGACCTTGGTGACGTAGCCGATCAGCGCGGCGATGACCGGCATCGAGGCGTAGACCAGCCAGTTGCGCTGGAAGTCGGCGAAGATCGCGCTGATCATCGCGGCTGGGCCGCGTCCCAGAACACGGTGCCCAGCGTGGAGAGCCGCAACGTCCGCCGCACGTAGCGCGGGGTGAGCTTGTGAACAGTGCGAACCTCGGCCTCGGCCGCGCGGACCCGGTCGTCGGTCAGCAGGATGTCGTACTGCGTGGACAGGCTGGGGTTGTCCGGGCCGACCGTGACCACCCCGAGGCCGACCAGGCGCGTGACGTAGTCGGGCACGAGATCCGGCAGCATCACCCCGGCCGCACGGCCGACGGACGACGCGTTGCGCAGCACGATTCGCTGTGGCCCGCCCAATGACGGACGACCGGCCACGTGCACGACGGCGTACACCTCGTCCCCGCTGAGCGCAGCGAGGATCCGCGCCTCGTCGGGCACGAGCTGGCGGACGATGGCCATGAACAGGTGGTGGCGGCCCTGGTCGCGGTCCAGTTCCGAGGACAGCCGCAGCAGGTCGGCCATGGCCGAGCGGACCGTGTCGACCTCGCCGTCCACCACCGACGGACCGGCCTCGATCAACGGCCCGGTGAACGTGCCTTCCTCGTCGAGCCGTTTGCGGAACTGCTCGATGACGGCCTTCTCGGCTTTCCGGAACTGGCGCTGCGCGGCCTCGCCGCCGGGCAGGCGGCCCGCCGCCTGCCAGCTCGTTCTCGCCACCCAGCCCGCGAACCTGCCCGCCTGCGCCACCACCCGGTCAACCGGGTCCTGTTCCTCAGCCACGACGCCTCCCGCCCTGCAGCGGTCACGTGGGTACTACGCGTCCCCGCTGGTCAGAGGCATGATACTCAGTGCGGCCGGAGCAATGGCGAAGATCCCCCGTGATCTCAATTGCAGTATTCCGGCGGCGCACATCCCTTGACCGCATTCTCCGGCGTATTCAATTCGACTCACGGAAATGGGCCGGTATTGGATGCACAGACTGGACTATGCCGAACAGCATAGTAGGCTGACGGCATGGCTCGCGACGTCCGCAGGATGATGATTCGCAGCGCTGCCACGCTGTTCCGGGAGCGCGGGATCGCCGGGACGTCGCTCGCCGACGTCCTCGAACACAGCGGGGCGCCGCGCGGCTCGATCTACCACCACTTCCCCGGCGGGAAGAACCAACTCGCCGCCGAGGCGACCGCGTGGGCGGGCGGGGTGATGACCAGGATGATCGGCGAGACCGGCGATCCGGTCGAAGTGGTCGGCGCCCTCTTCGGGTTCTGGCGCGCCGAGCTGGCCAGGGACCCGCGCGCGGGCTGCCCGGTGCTGGCCGCCGCGCTGGCCGAGACCGAGTCGTCCGGCGCGTACCAGGCCGCCCGCGAGGTGTTCGACAAATGGCAGCGAGTGCTGGCAGACCTGCTGGTCAGCCGTGGTGTCACCGAGGATCGGGCGGTGTCCGCGGCCACGCTGCTGATCGCCGCGACCGAGGGGGCGGTCGTGCTGGCCCGGGCACAGCAGACCTCGCACGCGCTCGACCGGGTCGAACGGGAGATGATCAGGATGATCGGACACTTGCTGGTCGACTCGGCTTGACGTGGCCACCCGGCGCGCCGATTATGCTAGTTAGCATAATCGACTCTCGCGGGGGTTCGGCATGGAGCACGCGGATCGGGTGGACCAGTGGCACAAGTCGGCGTGCATCCTCTGTGAGTGCAACTGCGGTATCGAGGTGCTCACCGAGGACCGGCTGTTCAAACGGATCCGCGGCGACAAGGACCACGTCGCCTCCGAGGGCTACACGTGCAACAAGGCGCTCCGCCTTGAGCACTACCAGAACGGCCCGCACCGACTGAGTACTCCGTTGCGCCGCAACGACAACGGCGACTACGAGGAGATCAGCTGGGACACCGCGATCGCCGAGATCGCCGAACGCCTCAAGCACGTCCGCGACACCCACGGCGGCGACACGATCTTCTTCTACGGAGGCGGCGGTCAGGGCAACCACCTCGGCGGCGCCTACAGCACGGCGCTGCTGCGCGGTCTTGGCTCGTGGCACCGGTCGAACGCGCTGGCGCAGGAGAAGACCGGCGAGTTCTGGGTGGACTCCCAGCTCTACAAAGGACACACCAGGGGCGACTTCGAGCACGCCGAGGTCGCGGTGTTCGTCGGCAAGAACCCGTGGCAGTCGCACAGCTTCCCGAGGGCAAGGGTCGTGCTCAGGGAGATCGCCCGTGATCCGGCGCGGACGCTGATCGTCATCGACCCGGTCCGCACCGAGACGGCCGACCTCGCCGACTTCCACCTTCGGGTCAAGCCGGGCACGGACGCGTGGTGCCTGACCGCGATGGCCGCCGTGCTCGTCCAGGAGGACCTGGTCGACCACGCCTTCATCGCCGAGCACACCACCGGCGCGGCCGAGGTGCTCGACACGCTGGCCCAGACGAAGATCGCGGACTTCGCCGACCGCTGCGGCGTCGACGAGGCGCTCATCGTCGCCGCTGCCAGGCGGATCGCGGCGGCAGGAAGCGTGTCCGTCTTCGAGGACCTCGGCATCCAGCAGGCGCCGCACAGCACGATGAACTCGTACGTGAACAAGCTGCTGTGGCTGCTCACCGGCAACTTCGCCAAGCAGGGCGCGATGAACGCGCACTCGTGGCTGGTGCCGCTGGCGCGGCACGATCCGAAACGGGAGCGCCGCACGCCGGTGACCGGCACCCCGATGCTGGCGAACCTGGTGCCGTGCAACGTGATTCCGGACGAGATCCTGACCGGCCACCCGAAGCGGTTCCGGGCGATGATCGTCGAGTCGTCCAACCCGGCGCATTCCATCGCCGACTCCCGACGGTTCCGCGCGGCACTGGACGCGCTCGACCTCGTGGTCGTGATCGACGTCGCGATGACCGAGACGGCACGGCACGCCGACTACGTCCTGCCCGCGTCGAGCCAGTTCGAGAAGTGGGAGGCCACGTTCTTCAACCTGGAGTTCCCACGCAACACGTTCCACCTGCGCGCGCCGGTGGTCGACCCGCTGCCGGGCACACTCCCCGAAGCCGAGATCTACGCCCGGCTGATCCGCGCACTCGACCTCGTCACCGCAGAGGACCTGGCGCCGTTGCACGAAGCAGAGAACCGCCAGGCCTACGCGCTGGCCATGTTCCAGGTGTTGTCCGGGAAACTCGCGCCGCTGGCACCGTTCGTGGCCTACGAGACGCTCGGCCCGACGCTACCGGACAACGCCGCTTCGGCCGCAGTACTGTGGTTGGCCGCGCACAAGTGCGCGATGACGTACCCGGAGGCGGTGAAACGCGCGGGGCACGCAGACGGCGAGGCCCTGTTCGAAGCGATTCTGACCTCACGTTCCGGCGTGACGATCACGCTGGACGAGTACGCCGACGCCTGGCGTTATGTCGGAACCGACGACGGGCGCATGCACCTCGCGATCCCGTCCCTGCTCGACGAGATCCGCGCACTGGACACCCCGAAGGTATGGACGAGCACGGAGTTCCCGTTCGTGCTGTCGGCGGGCGAGCGGCGGTCGTTCACCGCCAACACGATCATCCGCGATCCGGCGTGGCGCAAACGCGACGGCCTCGGCGCGCTGCGGGTGAGCCCCGAGGACGCGGAATCCTTGGGGCTGCACAGCGAAGGCCTTGCCCGCGTGACAACGTCACGGGGCTCGGTCGAAGCCGCTGTCGAGATCAGCGACCGGATGCAACCGGGACACGTGTCACTGCCCAACGGCCTCGGCCTGGACTACGAACGCAAACAGACAGGCGCGGCACCGAACGAACTGACGGACTCGGCCTGGCGCGACCCGATCGCCGGAACACCGTGGCACAAACACGTTCCAGCCAACATCCAGGCGATCAGCTGAGCCGTTCGCGGCACGCTACGTCCACTCACCACCCAGGCGTGTGCAAAGGAACGGTGATCTGCTTCAACCAGGTGCGGGTGGTGAAGTCCCGAGCCTTGATGACAACCGAGCGACTGGACACCTCAACCTGGAGCCCCTGGTTGAACGCACCGCCGAGGGACACCTCCCCACCCTTGCCGTCGTCAACCCACCCGACCTGAACAGCAGCGGTGTTGACCACAGTGAAGCCTTCGAGGTTGCCGCTGCCGGGCACAACCCTGCGCACCACCCAGTCGGACAGGGTGAGGTCCCAGTGCGTGTGCCCAGAAAAGAGGAACACATCCGGGTAGCGACCAAGGATCGACAGCAGCCGATCAGGTTGTAGATAGTCGGACCGGTAAAGCTTGTTGTGCGTACCGGAGACGGTGTTCGGCAGCGGGTGATGGGTCAGCACCATCACCGGCTTGCGCCAGTTCGCCCAGTACTTCAACCGCTGCTCAAGCCAGGCGAACTGCTGGTCGCTGATCCACACCTCGTCCCACAGCTTCGGATCGTGGTACTTGGCATAACGCTCGGTACCAAGACAGAGAACGGGAACGCCACCGAACGACGTCTCGGAGTAAACGGTGTTGCGCCCAGCGAACCGATAGAAGCTGCGAAACAGCGAGTCCTCAGTGGTCCCGTTCGGCCAGGTCTCCTGAGCGAGCGTGTCCGGATCCCGCCACTTCGGCACATAGAACTCATGGTTGCCAACAGCCCAGGCAACCTTGCGCGGACGCGGATGCTTCTCCAGCGTCTCCCGCACCTGGGCGTACTCGAAGTCGTACCCCCGCGGCGTGATGTCCCCGGCAATCCCCAACCCGGCACTCCCGGGATTGACCACAGCAAGATCATCCAACGCCCGCCCGAAATCAGCGAGATCCCCCTGAACATCACTGAGCACATTGAACCGAACAACCGGCCCCCAGTACCCCTCCGCCTGAACCTCAGCTGTCTGCGCCTCCGCCGCCCCAGGCACCAACGCAGCCCCAGCCACCGCACCACCGGTAGCCGCCATAAAAGCCCTGCGATCCATAACCTGAAAACTCCTTACGTCTCACGCCCTCACGCGCAACGTAAGCAACCAACCCCCAACCCCCATGACCACAAACTTGCCCCAACATGACCACAGCCCAAACTTCGAGGTCGAACGGACGCTGGTCAAACCCAACGCGCCCAGCGCTGGGTCGGAAGGAGCTCGCACCGTGGGGGTCTGGGGGCTCGGCCCCCAGAAGACACAGGGCCGACCGGCGAGCCAAAGCGTCGACCAGCCCACCACAGTCCCGAGCCGGTGACGGGACTCGAACCCGTAACCTTTCGCTTACAAGGCTGCTGCGCCTCACCCTTTGGGGTGGTTTGCCCTGGTCAAGGAGACCGGATCGCTGTTTGTGATGGCTCTTGTGTCTGCCGCTGGCGGGTTTTCGCAGTCATCACGGCAGTCATTCAGCCGCAGCACCCCAGCAGCTACACCCTCCCCAGGAGTTGAACAACCGGGCGACCAACGGGGCCAGCCCACGCCGTTTGGTGTCAAAAGTGTTGGTTCAAACCGACACCGGCAGGAGTCTCACACCGTGCGATGAGGTCGAAATGTCCGGTATCCCGGTGGGGATACCTTGGTGCAACAGTGCTCCTACTTTCGTTCTCACGGAAGGCATTCGATGTGGGTACTGACCTGCGCAGGTCACCTCGGTGACGGCGATACCTTAGACCGTGCTGGCAGTATTTCCGTTATGACGCAACCTGTGCCCAATCCCGATGTGGCGGCCGAAGTCGTGTTGTCGACGCAGGTGCGTGAACGTGTTGTGGAGCGGGAGTGCGAGGCCTGCGGCACGTCGTTCGCGCTGTCCGGGCAGGGTCGGCCGCCGAAGTACTGCTCGGACGCATGTCGTCAACGTGCATGGGCGTTGCGCCAGGCCACCCGGCAACTCGGTCGTGGCGATCCCCGGCCCTCGGTGGTGCGGGAGGTCGTCGACCGCGAGACGGTAGTCGTGCGTGCGCGACCAGCGCCCATCTCGCGGCTGACCGCGGAACTGATCGAGCCCACGACCGGACGGCACTGGGCCGAACTGCTCGAGCGACTCACGGCCCAGCTCGCGGATCCGAAACACGTCACGGCGACCAACCACTGGCACCACCAGAAGCTGTATACCGCGTTGGTACACGCCGTGACGGCGCTGGGCCAAGCCCACCCCGGCGGCCTGGACCAACTCGCCTCCACACCGTCGCGCCGCCGATAACCACGCGCCCAAGTGGCGGGTCAAGGTCTTGTCCTGGGCGAGTTCGAACCCCGCCGCGCGGGCGCTCCAACCTGCCCGCGCATTTCGTCAGAACGAAACCGCGCACTGCAGTGCAAGAGGTGTGTCAGGTGTCGTTGAGCTGGTTGGTGGGTGGGGAAGCTCTAAACAGTGTGCGTGGTCGTGATGGCTGGTCAGGTAGAGCTCTCCCATTGCTGGTCGAGTCTTCTCGACGCAGCAACATGGAAACTGCACCAGATCGCCGCTTGGCTGTTCGAACACCGCCACGAGCCGTAGCGAGCGAGTGAATCACGATTGTCGACGGCCGTTCCGCCACGTGTAGCCCGATCGGCCGAGGGCTTGGTGCAGAAACTCGCCGTACCCGCTGCCGCGGCCGCCGGCTTCCATGGCGTCGACCTCGCCCCGCGCTCGGTGGGGCCGGTCGTCGGAGCCGTCGGTGGCGATCACGCGGTGGTTCTCGGCAGCAGGGTGTTTCCAGCCGGGCCCGCAGCCATGCGGGCACGGCATCGTCATTTCAAGATGGATCGTGCCCCCGTTGCCATCCGGGCCGGGTTGTGTCCAGGTCAAAATGCCCTCGTCTTCGCAGACAGGGCACTTACTTTGGGACACGACCGAGTCCGCCACAGTTGCGGCAGTAGTCCTTCCTGTTCGGTGCCAGCCCGGAGCCCAGGCACACGGGGCATTCTTGGTCTTCCAAGGTAGACACCTTCCCGGGAGCGCGGTACCCCCGACGCCGGTCGTCACCTGATTAGGCGGCGTGCTGACCGGTCGTGATCGCCGCGCGGGACGTGGACCAACCGACGTGTCACAAGCTCGCCCAAGTCCGGATCATCGGACTCGTTCAGCCACCTCGCATACGACCGCGTCTACTGCCACTGTGCTCGGACTACAGCCACTCGTCATCGAGACTGCGGAAGTAGAACGGGCCGCGCTGCAGCGAGCGCATATGCCCGGACACCTTGGCTGCGATGAGCACGACAACGATGCCCGCCCACACGACCATGGCGATGGTGACCCACTTGGCCCAAGCATCCGGCAGCAACCACCAGGCGAGCGCCGTCACCGCAGCGGGGATAGCGCAGGCCTTGACTACAGCCCACACCACACGGATCGGCAACCAGATCAACTCTCGGACCCTCATCACGCCCTCCCCAGGAGTCTGCGGAACCGGGATGACCAAAAAAGCAAGCTTACGCCGACAGTGTGCCGAGTCCTGGCCTTCGAACCACCGCCAGACAGGTGCTACCCCGCGTGCGCGGGGACGACCAGGCCGTAGACGGCTAAACGGCGCTCAGGGTGCGGTCATGCGGAGCAGGTGCTGACGGGTCTGCTCGACGTCGCCGAGGGCGCGGTGGCCGCCGCCGTTGGGCAGCCACCGGCGGGAGTGAGCGTGGTCGGAGCGGGGCAGCATGACATCAGCCCAGTGCCCGAGGTCGGCCAGCCGGGTGCGGCGGATGCCGTGCTTGTGGCAGTCGGCCGTGATGACACCGCGGTCGTAGTCGGCGTTGTAGGCCAACACGATCCGGTCTTTCGTCACTCGGAGAAGTCGCTTGTAGACGGTGGGCCAGTCCGGCACGCCGGGGGCGGTGACCTCGCTGTCGAGGATGCCGTGCACCGCCTGGGCGCCGGGCTGGATCGGCACGCCGGGGTTGACCAGGGTGTCGAGCAGCGTCTTGCCGGTGCAGGCGTCGATCACGGCGATCTCGCAGATCGCGCCGTGCAGGTCGGTGGTCTCGGTGTCGAGGATGACCGCGCGGCCGGGCTCCAGCATCGCGCGGGCGAACCGCACTGCGGCGCCGGCCGCGGAGTGCAGTTGCATGTCGCCGAGGTAGCGGTGCACCGCGGGGCGGGCCTGGATCGCGGCGAGCACGTCTGGCTTGTCGGGGCCGCCGTCGACACGCTCCCAGTCGATCTCCCATACGTCCGGGCCAGGCACCCACCAGGCCCACATCTCGATCGAGTGCTCGGTGCCGTAGTCCCGCAGAAACGCGCGGATCACCTTCGCTCGGGTCGGGGCGCGGCCGCCGACCAGATCCAGCAGCGGGGAACGTTTGCCTTTCGGGGTCTCGCGAACCTCGTGCCAGTTGACGTCCGGGAGATCGAGCAGCGCTTCGACGTCGCCAGTGCGGTAGAGCGGCACCGACACCGTGCTGTAGCGGCTGATTTCCTTGTCGTGGTGGGTTTTCGGGGTGATCCACCCGGCTTCGACGCAGATGTCGAAGTGCCTCCGGTCGGCATCGAGGAGCGCTGCGGCGTTGTCGGCGGTCACCAGTCGATCCGCGCGCAGTTGCTCGTCGTCGGCGAGCGCGTCCACGTCGGCGCGCGCGACGCGGCGCAGCCGGACCTCGATACCGCGCTGGGTGATGACGGTGTTCAGTTCTCGGTAGTGCCAGCCCAGTGTTGTCGCGGCCTCGTCGAGCGACAGCGAGCGGTCCAGCCACGTGGCCCGCTCGTCGATCACCGGCTGCACTTGCTCGGTGGTCAGTGCGTCGATGTCGGCCGGTGCGTACAGGTCGTAGCTGCGGCCCTTCTTCTCGAACACGTCGGCGACGGTCAGGTGGCCCGCCTTGGCGAGGGCGGCTATGTCGGCGGGCTCGACGGTCAGGTCCAGGCGCTGGCCGAGCCGGTCCGCGCACCGGCTGGCACCGATCGGGTGTTCCGAGCCGAACTTTTCGACGATGACGGGCACCAGCTGGCGCACGGCGTCGAGCTGCTCGGGCAGCCAGCCGCGAGCGTGTCCCGGTTTCGGCAGCATTCCGGCGGCTTCGGCGCGCTCGAACTGCCACCGGGCCAGTCCGACCTCGTCGGCCAGGACCAGGGAACCGAAGTAGCCGCGGGTGTTTGCTGTCATCGGGTGAGCCTTCCTGCTCGTTGGCGGTCGGTCCGTGCTCTGCCACAAGTCGGTGACGAGTGTGGCGGCAGCGACCGACAGTTCCGGGCGGCCGTGGACGACCGCTCAGCCAGTGCTTGGTTGGTGGTGACTTCCTGAGATTCCTTGTGGCCCAGACAAAGCAGCCCTACTAGCGCTGCCTAGCCCGGGGGCTAGTAGGGCCGTCGGGTACTGCCTGTAGTCGGTGTGGTTGACGACAAAGGAAAAACGCTCCCTGTCTTGGGTCTCTGCGTGTTGCCGTGGTTTCCCCCCTGTCCAGACAGAGGTTGACCTGCGCGGATATGTCGGCGGGTGCGGCAACACGGGCTCTTGGTGATCTGTGTTGCCGTGGCTGGATTGGTGTTGCCGTGTTGCCGGTGGTGTTGCCGCTTGTGTTGCCCTTGTTTGTCTTTCTGAACTGGAGTGATAGAGAGAAGAAAGGGACGGCAACACGGGCAACACCGGAGAGGGTGTGCTTGCTGTCGGCAGGAGATGGTGTGCCACGGAGCGTCACCTCGTGTCGTCCAGGTCGTCGATCGTGAGGGCCTTGGGGGATTGGTCGGTCATGACAGGTGTCTTTCGGGTTGTGTTGGAGTGCTCGTCGTCGTGGTCGTCGAGGACGATGCCGGGGGTGAACACGTACATGCGGGTTTTGGCTCCGGCGATGGCGCGGACGGGTTGGTAGGCGCCGTGGCCGTGGCCGAACTTGGCGAGGTAGCGGAGTTCTTGCCAGCCGGGCAGGACAGCGTCCAGGACGTAGCCGGAGCGGTTAAGGGCGTCGCGCAACCGCTCGGGGAGTAGGGCGACGGTGGGCTGGTTGTCGAGCTCGTAGTGCCGACCGATCCACCCGGTGCTGGGTTGGGAGTGTTCGGTCGTGCCGGGGCGCCAGAGTTGGTTGGCGTGGGCGGCGACGAATTCGCGGACGACGTCCAGGGCCATTTGTGGTCGGTCGTCGGTGGTTTCGGTGGTGGTGAACAACTCCTGCCAGGTCTGCTCGGGCAGGGGTTCGAAGGGGACCAGTCCCCATTGGTGGACGAGTTCGGCGGCCAGCGCGATGCACGCGACCATGGGCGCGCGGCGGCCGGACATGTCGGTCTCGCCCCGGAACTGCGCGGTCAACTCGGTGTGCCGGGCACGCAACTGTTGTTGCTTGTTGGGTGGGGCGAGGAGGTGGTGCAGGCGGGCGATGAATGCCGGTCCGGCGAGGCCGTAGTTGTCGTCGACGGCTTTGCCGACGGTGGAGGCGGCCAGGCCGTCGTCGTCGCCGCCGGAGAACGGTGGTCGTTGCAGGGACAGCACGCGGGCGGCGGCGCCTTGGTGGGTGGTGAACGACAGGGCGGACTGTTCCCCGGTGGAGATCACGATCGTGGACCAGGGCAGCAGGTTGGGCCAGCCTCCGCCGCGGGCTTGGCCGTGGTTTTTCGGGACTTGGTAGATGACCTGGTCGACCAGTTCGGGGAACTTCACGACGCGGGTTTCGTCGATGACCACGGGCAGGCCACGGCAGATGTTCAGGCGTTTCTCGATCGCGATGAGGCTGCTGCGCCAGGAGAACAGGCCGTCGCCTTTCTCGGCGGGGTCGGCCCATACCGACAGGCCGAGCTTGGCGGCGGTGGTCTTGCCCCGGGTGGAGCGCCCGGAGATGTCGATGGTGAACGAGTCCACGCCGACCAGCTGCAGCAGGCAGGCGGCGAACCCGGCGTAGACGGCGACTTTGGCGACCGGATAGGGCTCGATCACGGCCAGACCGGCCTGCCAGTCGGCGAGGGTGCCGTGTTCGTGGTGGGCGGCGATCGCGGCGGCCTGGTCGTCGTAGACCGGTTCCACCCGGGTGGGCTGCCCGGCCGCGGAGACGAAGGTGCCGTCGGGTTGCCAGCCCAGCCAACGGGCCAGGGGGCGGCGCGGGATGACCCACCGGTTGGTGGCTTCGGCGGCGGCCAGCCAGCGTTCCAGGGCTTTGGCGTCGGCGTCCACGGCGGGCAGTCCGGCGTCGCCGAGGGCGGCGATGAGTTTGCGGCCGCTTTTGGCGATCGAGCGGGCCACGACCCGGTTGACCCAGCGTTGGTGGTCTTTCCACACCAGTTCCAGCATTTGCCCGCCGTCGGGGGCAATGAACACGCCGACCGGCAGCAGCGGGGCGTAGGTGACCCGGGTGCGTTGCTCGCCGTCTTTGGTGGTTTTGATGGTGTACACGCCGTACTCGGTGATCTCGTAGTTCTCGCTGACGCGGTAGCGGGCGGGAATGGCGTCGCAGCCTTGTGCCCAGGCCGCCACCGCCACGCCGTCCACGGTGTCGGTCACGGTGTCGCCGACGATGCTGGTGACGCTGTCGGCACTGTCGACACCGGTGATCGGATTTCCGGGGGCGGCCTGGTCGGTGGCGGGTTCGGTGGTGCTGGTCACGCGGCGCTCCGTCGCGGTTCGGGCGAGCGGGGATTCCGGAATCCGGACGCGAGCGTGTAGGTGATCTCCCCGGCGGGCAGCCCGGCCTGGCGGGCGGCCTCGGTGAGGGCGGCGTCGACCTGGTCGCGGTCGATCCACCCGGCCTCGACCATCCCGGCCATCCTGCTGGCGGAGCGGAACAGTTTGCGGTTGCGGCCGGTGTCCGGGGCCATCCCGGCCAGCTCCGCGCACGCCGAGCGCAACGCGCCCGCCGCGTACGCGCCGTCCCGTCCGGCCTCGGCGCGGACGGTGACCTCGACGGGCGGGCCCGGTGCTGGGGCTGGTTGTGCGTGGCGGTCGTGGCCGGTGCGGACCAGCACGGCGGTCAGCCAGGCCGGTAGCCCGATCACGTCGACCGTGGGAGAGACGCGTTCGTAGTGGCCGGTGGTCGTGGTGCTGCTGGGGATGACGACGTACCCGGCGTAGGACTTGATGTCGATCTGCCAGCCGATCCCGGTGCGGACCGTGTCCTCGCCCGGGCGGGCGCGTCCGGAGCTGGATTTCCACCGGCCGGGCTCGGCGGCGTAAATCAGGTGCAGGCCACCGGATGGGGTTTGGGTGCACAGTGTCCGGTGGTCGTCGAACCCGGCCCCGTGCAGCCCGGCCAGCGCGGCGAACACGTCGATCCCGTCGACGGGGGCCGGTGTCGCGTCCGGCCAGTCCAGGCCGTTGAGAGGGTGGCGGGGCGCGGTGCCGCCGTGTGCGTCCAGGTCCACGGCGAGCAGCCCGGACGCGCCCAGGTGCAGGCCCCACACGTCGCTCGGGCGGCGCCGTCGAGCCCACCGGGTGACGATCGCGGGGTCGTTGCTGGCCGCCCACACCCCGTGGCAGAGGGCACCGTCGGCGCGGGCCAGGCACGGACAGTCGCCGGGCGGGTGGTCGCCTGCGGGACAGGCGGAGCAGCCACCCAACGGTTTCTTGGTGCCGGGGTTGAGCGGCAGGACCCGCCACCCTCGATGGGCGGCCATCCACAGCGCCACCGAGGCGGCACCTGACGTGGCTAGCCGTGAGCCGGTCACAGGGATTTCCTTCCAGGTCGGTACTTCGGTGTGCGTGTCACGTGTTGATGGCCGCGTGGTGCGGGATCAGGTTTCGGCGGTGATGGTCAGCCGACCCGCACGGCACGTTGCTGCCGTTCGGGTGTCAGCAACGTGTTGAGCGTTGATCCGGCGATCCGCAGCAGGCGGGTGATCTCGGTTTTGGTCTTGCCGGACGCGAACAGTCGTTGAGCGGCTGCTTTCTTGTCCGCGCGCGACGAACGGATCCGCGCCCCGCGCATCAGCGCGGCCACCCGTTCCTCGTCGACGCCGGGGCGGGCAGCGTCACCGACGCGGCGACCGGTGCGCCGGAATTCCCGACGTTCGGCCGCTGTCCACCCGCCCCACACCCCGGCGTCCTCACCGTTGTCCAACGCCTCCTGCAGGCACGCCGCCCGCACCGGGCACCGCCAGCACACGGCTTTCGCCTCGTCGATCTGGTCCTGGGTTGCCTGGCCTTGGTTGCCGATGGGGAAGAACAGTTCGGGGTCTTGGTCTCGGCAGGCCGCGTCGTCGCGCCAGTTAGTCACCGCTGCGCTCCTCCCGGTGGGAGTGGTGACGGCGCTGGGCCGTTCGGGCCATCTCGCGGCCGCGGGGTGTGAGCACGAACCTGCCGGCCTGTGGGCCCCTGCCGGGGTACATGAGCTTCTCGGCGTGCAGGTAGGCCACGGCCTCCAGGTGCTCCGGACCGAACTCGCCGTGCTTGTGCCGACCGTTGAGATCGACCAGGCCGTGCAACACCGCGTTCAGCACCGCGAACGTGATGTCCGGGCGTGCCGTGCACGCCGGTTGCGACGGTGCGACGGGGATCGCGTGTGCTTCACCGAACAGACCGAGCTGTTCCATCACGACTCACCTCCGTCGACCGGGTCGGCCAGTCCCACGGCGAGGTGGAGCTGGGTCAGCGTGGCCAGTCGGATGTGTTTCTGGTCGGTGGTGTGGCCGTCCCAGCGGGCGCGGGGGTCGTCGCCGGGCACCGCTGGCGCGTGAGCGAGCAGTGCGACGTCTGCGGGGTCGATGTGCCAGCTCAGTTGGCCGGTGGGGGTCTGGATGTAGACCACGGTGCGGTCGTCGTGCGGGTCGTTCGACGAGCGCACCGCCGGGTAGAGCGCAGCCAGGAACGCCACCAGCCGCGCCCGTTCCCGGTACAGCTCCCGCGCGGTCTTCTCGGTGAACGTCATCGCGGGTCACCGCCCGCGAGTTGCGCGGCCAGCTCGTCGAGCTCGCCGTGCTGCTCACCCAGCGACGCGGCCAGGGTCTGGAGCGTGCGCATGGTCCTGGCGTGACGGCGTCGTTCGTCGCTCATCAACGTCTCGACGATCGCGGCCAGTTCGTCGGCTTGCCGGGCGTAGACCCCGGCCACGTTGTCCGGGGGAGCCATCACGGGAGTGCTGCCGATGGTGCGCCGGTCGCCTGGCCTGTGGCGGCGGGTGTGGTGAGACACTGGGGATCCGCTCCTTCTCGGTGATGCGGGAGGTGGGTGGGAGCCGAGTGGCCTGCGCGACATTGCTTTGGTCGGCGGTCTACGCAGGTCACCCGGCGGCTTGCGCGGCCCTCGGCTTGCTTGTCGAGCCGAGGGCCGACGTGTGTGGACAGCGGGGTGGGATCAGCTGTCGTCGCGGTCGGCGATCAGGTCACTGACGCGGTCGGCGAGGTCGGGGTCGTCGCACACCGCGCCGATGATCTCGGCCAGGTGCAGCGCGCCGGATGTGTGTCCGTTGTGGAACGGGCACGGGCCCCGGTTGGGCATGGCGTCGCAGGCTTCGCACAGTTCCGTGTCGGTTTCGTGGTATCCCTGCGTGATCGTGGCGAGTTGCTGGTGCAGCAGCGTGTTTTCGTCGCGCATGGTCGCGTCGGCCTCGTCGGAGCCGATGAGCATCCGCTCGGACCACAGCGCCATCGTGAGCGCGTGGGTGGCTTTGTGCGCGCTGTCGAGATCGGCGGCCAGGCCGAGCTGCACCAGGGTCCGGGCGACGATGTCCACCGTGCTGGTCGCGGTGTGCGTGGTGTCGTGTTGTGGGGTGTGTTCGCCGATGACGCGGCACCGGCGGCAACGGTCGTCGGCCTCGGCGAGGTTGTCGCTGGGGTTGTTGTCGCACAGGCAGGGCAGTGACTCGATGAGTTCGTAGGCCTGCTGGACCTTGCTGGTCATCACCGTGACACGGTCGGTTTCGGGGCACTCGTCGTCGCCGACCAGGAACACGTCGACGTAGGCCGCGAGCGTGCCCGCGGCGTGCTCCGCTGGGTTGGCGGCTGGTTCCGGCCAGGACGCGTCGTCGACGTAGAGGTCGATGACCTCGTCATCGACGGTCCGCTTCGTGGTGATGGTGGGTGTGCTCATGGTGAATCTCCAATCTGGTTGAGGTGAGCGACGGTTCAGGTGCGGGGCGCGGGCAAGAGTCGCGGCTGGAGACGGCCTGCCTTGGCCAGGACTGGGGTGAGTTGGGTGATGGTCGGCCAGTTGTGCCGAACCAGTCGGCGTGCCGTGGCCTGGACGTCGGCGCTGTCGCACTGTCGGCCGAGGCGGGTGCGGCGTCGTCGTTGGTAGAGGGTCATGTCGTGCTCGGCGCTGATGTCCACGCCGGTGACGCCGGTTTCGGCACACCAGTGGAGTTGTGCTTCGCGCCCGGCGAGCAGCCCGGCCTGGACGGCGTGTTCGGCCTCGACGGTGCGGATGTCGTCGTCGGTCGCGGCGATCCACACGTGACCGTGGGCGCGGGTGCCGTGCCCTTTGATCCAGATCTCGTCGACCTCGAAGCCACCCGCGCGCCATGCGACGGCGTGGCCGAGTTCGTGAGCGGCCAGGGCGAGCCGGTAGGGATCGGCCATCACCGGATCCGCCCGTTCCTGGCGAGGGTGGGGATCTGTCGCTCGATCGCCCGCCACTGCTTGCGCACAGCGGCGGCGGCGTCGCGTTTGAGGTCGGTGAGGGTGAACGAGGGCGGGAGCGTCGCGTGGTAGCGGCGCCGGAACGTGTGATAGCGCTCCATGTCCCCGACGGCGGCGGTGTCGTTGTAGCGCGTTCCGTTCTGGTCGCACCAGATGATCTCGGCCTGCTCTCCAGCGAGGAGGCCGACGAGGTAGGCGCGGGCCTGGTCGAGGGTGGTGAGTGTCTGGCGGCCGGTGTGTGCGCGGCCGGAGACGTCGGGGCCGTGGCCGGTGATTTTCGCGTAGGCGACGGTGATACCTGCGGCGCGCCAGACTCGTAGGTGGCCGAGTTCGTGGGCGGCGGCTTGGAGGCGGTGCGGGTCGAGCTGCTGGTCCGTGTGAGGGGCGCCGTAGATGGACTTGCCGTTCACGGTGTCGAACTTGTGGCTGATCAACCTGCTGGTGTCGGTCATGACCGGCGTCTTTCCTGTGTGAGGTGGTCGTGGAGTGGGGGTTACAGGTGGCCGCGTGTTGCGAGGCGGGGAGCGAGCCGGGTGATCTCGTTCCAGCTCGCGCGGACGAGGCGGCGGGCGTGGACTCGGATCTCGGTGGTGGTGAACTGCCCGGATGGCGGGTGGGTGCGGCGGACGCGGTGGTAGACGGCGAGGTCGTGGCTGCATCCGCTGGTGTCCTGCCGGGTGCCGGTCGCCTCAGCCCAGAGAGCGTCTGCTTCGCGGCCGGCCAGCAACCCGGCGAGGTAGGCACGGTTCGCTTCGGGTGACTGCTCGGACTTCGCCCAGTCGACCTCCACCGTGCCTTCGGTGCCGCGGCCGTGGCCGGTGAGGTGGACGGTGACGACGCGGGCGCCGGGGATGGTGCGCCAGACGACCCAGTGGCCGAGTTCGTGGACCGCGACCTGCAGCCGGTGCGGGTCGATCTGGCGGTCTGCGGGTGTGGTCGTGGGGTGGTTCATCGCGACCACCGCCGCACCCTGTATCGGCGGTCGCGTCGGGCGAGGCACGCGTGGTGGCGCCCGGCGGCCAGCAGGACGAGTCCCAGGCAGGTGGCGCCCAGAGCGAGCCAGGGGATGCCGACCGCGTAGAAGAGGGCTGCGGCGAGGCCGCAGGCGGTGACCGTCAGGAGGAGACGGCGCCAGTCGACCTGGTGGTCGCGATATCGGGACTGCTCGGTCATGAAACGTTCTCTCTTCCGGTTTTTGGGTGTGGTCGGCCAGGGGCCGCGCCTGATGGCGGGTCCCGCGTCGGTGTGTGGTTGTGGAGGGGGCGTGACAGGTGGTGTGTCACGCGGGGAGGGGCTGGGGTGGAGAGTTACAGCTCAGGGCCGGTGTCACGGCCCGTGACACGTGGCGTGACACCCCGCGTGACAGGTGCGTGACCGCGCCCGTGACACCTGCGTGACAAGATCAACTTTGGGCTGCTGCTGGTTCCTACGCGCAGCCGCGCGCTACGCGGCGGCCTGGTCGTCGTCAACGGCGTCCTCGACGACGATGGTGTACACGCCGTCCTCGACGGTGAGACGGCCGTCGTCGACCAGTTCGCGCAGGACTTTGTAGGTCCAGCCCCGTTTCATGCCGACCTGGTGGCGCAGTTCGGTCAAGCCGTCGTCGCTGGCCTTGAACGAGCGCTGGCCGGTGGCGGCCCGCTCGGCCAGCCAGGCGTGCACCTTGGCGCGCGTTTCCTCGGGCGAGAGCCGCAGTGCGGATGTCTCGGCGTCCAGGGCCTCGTTCTCCTCGCTGGTGGGCTGCTGGACCGGTGTGTCGGGCCGGGCAGTGGCGGTCACGGCCGGGTCCGGGTCGGCCAGCTCCTGGTCCATCCGGGCGGCTTCGTCGAGCACATCTCCGGCTACGTCGAACTCCTCGTCCGTACCGAGCTCGTCGTCGAGGGGCATGTCGTCGTCTCCGTCCAGAGTGGTGTCGCTGGTCGCGCTGGCTGTGGTGGTGGGCAGGGCGATGAGTTCGGCGGTGAACGGGTCGACCTGCCGCCGGGCGTGTGCGTACTCGTGGGCGTGGGCGGCCATGGCCGCGCGTCCGTCGGTGCCCCAGTCGAAGGTGCGCAGCGGCATGTAGGCGTGCTTCTCCGACACGCCAGGGGCGTCGAGGTAGGCCATGCCGGGGTAGTTGGCGTCCCAGAGCTCCGGTTCGACGGTGTCGACCTTCTGCTGGCGGGTGGACAGACCCCACTTGGCGTCCTCCGCGCTGGACAGACCGAAGCACATCTTCGCCAGCTGACCTCGTACCAGAGTGGGCATCTGGGTGTAGTCGCTGCGCTGCAACGACAACACGATCGTTCCGCCCGCCGACCGGAGCTCTTTCACGATCTCTTCCAGGCGTTCCTCGTCCTTGCTGGACAGACTGCTGATGAACTTGGCGGCTTCCTCGATCCACAGCACCCAGTAGGTCAACCCGCAACCTGGCTCCCAGTTGCTGAAGTTGTTCTGGGCCAGCCACTT
Organism: Kibdelosporangium sp. MJ126-NF4; assembly: GCF_000826545.1. The sequence continues at coordinate 1,042,935 of NZ_CDME01000011.1, forward strand.
GGTGCGCTTCGGAATCCGTTCGTGCACCGCGCGCAGTACCCGCACCGCGTCGGTCTTGTTGGTGTCCAGCCGGGCGAGGCCTTTGCGCAGCGGGCCGAGGGTCTGGTCGTCTTTGGAGGTGTCGATGGCGATGATGGCGACGTCGTTGCGGGTCATGGTCTCGCCGAGGACGTTCCATGCCCCACCGATGGACTTACCGGAGCCGTTGGTGCCCATCTTCTGTAGATGCCGACGCAGGCGGAACTCGCAGTCGTCACCGTCCTGCCACACCCCAACCCGGAGCGGCTCATTGATCGACGCGCCCGGCCGGGACGGACCCGGCCACGGGATCGGCTGACGCAGGATCCTCGGGTCGGACACGGTGATCTCGGCCAGGTCGGCGCGGTCGGGGTCGGCGGCCAGGGCGATGGTGCCGGGCGGGACCTGCATCCCGGATTCCAGCTTGCCGATCGCGCGCTGGGCCTCGCCGACCGTGGCCTGCCCAGGCGGCAGCGCCAGCGTGCCCTTGATCTTGCGGTCTGTGACCTCCTTGGCCCGTGCCCGCGCGCCTTTGAGCCCGGCCTGTTCCTTGGCCCGGTCAAACAGCGTGCCGAGCGCGTCCCCGCCGCTGCCCTGGTCGGGTTCGGTGTGGCGGATGACCGCGCGCATGTTCCAGGACAGGGCCAGGAATCCGCCGCCCCACCACAACGCGCCGGTGACGACGTCCGGGCCGAACCCGGTCACGGTGACGACGGTCAGCCAGCCACCGACGGCGGCGGTGGTCGCGGTGGCGTGCACCCGGCCCAGCATCCGGCGGGCGTGGGTGATGGCCCAGGTCAGGCCGGTCAGGCCGATGGTGCCGCCGAGAGAGGCCATCGCCACCCATGTCACCTCGGGAGGCTGTCCCCACACTGCGTGCGACACCGCCCCGGCCCCGGCGGTCACGCCGAGCAGCACCCACGGCGGCACGAGAACGGCCAGTTTGGACAGGATCCGCGCCCACAACCGGCCGGTCGCCTCGGTGTCGGTGTCCGCGGGGACGGTGACTGTGGTCCGTCGCATCAGGGCTGCACCTTCCCTCGGTATTCCTTGGTTTTCACGCCACGATCGACCCGCAGGGCCTCGGCGAACTCGGTGCGGAACTGCAGGTTGAACGCCACGCACTCCGCCGAGATCCCCTGGCACAGCTCGCGGGCCTCCCGCAACACCCTCGCCACTCGCCGCGCGCGCCACCGCACGTCGACCCCGGCCAGCATCGGATGCCCCTTGAGCTGGAGCATCGCCGCGTGCGCGGCCTCCTCGGCCGTGGACAGCTCCCGGGCGATGTCGTGCGCGAGCTGCTGGTTGAGCTGGGCGTAGCGGGCGATCCGGCTGGGCACGTCCTTGCCGGTGAACTCGCAGTCGGCGATCTGGTCGATGCGCTGCTCAGCGGTGCTCACGACTGGCCACCTTCCGGGTTGTTGATGCGCCTGGCCTGGTCCTTCGCGGCATCCAGAGTGGACAGGAACTGGCGCGCGTACTCCCTCGGGAACCGCTCGGCCTGGCTGGTCAGGCTCGCGGCCAGGGTTTGTGCCCGCTTCAACCGGCGCGCGACCCGCCGGGCCTTCATCCGGCGTGCTGCCGCGTCCAGCCCCAACCACCGGCCCCGCATCGAGCCCAGCGCGGCCCGCACGTCGGTGGAGGCCAGTTCCAGTTCGGTGTTCCACCGGTTGGAGACCGCGCGCAGCGCGGCGGCGTACTGGCCGAACGCCTCGCCCAGCGACCCGGTGAACTCGATCTTCGCCAGCTCGTCCAACCTTCGGTCCCGGCTTGGCCTGTTGTCGTTCATCGCCACACTCCGTCCATGACTTCGCCCTCGATCGCGCCGACCCGGTGCGCGCGCCACTCGGTTGCCGTCACGCGGCACCACCGCCGCACACGCGGCAGCACCGGCGCGATCCCGAGCCATGCCGTCACCAACTCATCCACCGGCCCGGCCACGAACGCGATGCCCTGCGCCAGGGCCACCAGCACGCGGCAGACCACGAGCAGCAGCCCAACCAGCACCCGCCGCACGGCACGCGAACGCGGCATCAGCACGCGGCCGAGCAGGCACAGCACCACCCACCCCCACACCAGCACCGACCCGACGGCACGCACGGCACACTCGGCGGCACGCGACTTGGTCGTGGTCATCGCCCTGCCTCCTTGCCGCTGGTTGTGCCGCTGTGGCTCATCGCCAGCAACGCGAACCCGGAGATCGTCATCAGACCGTCGACCACCAGGGGGCCAACGGCGGCGCCGGTTGTGCCGTACCCCCAGTGGGTCAGCACGCCGGACAGGTGGCCGTAGCTGATCACCGCCGCGCCGAGCGCGACCACACCAGCACCGCCGTAGCGCGCCAACTGCCACGCCCACCCCGGCCGCCACGCCACCCGGGAGAGCACCTCAACGCTGATCACCAGCGCGATCGGCCACACCGCCGCACCGATCTGCGGCGCCAACCCCGGCGGCCCTGCCCTACCGGAGAGCGTCGGCAGCCAGGCGTAGAGCACGTTCGCCGCGACCGAGATGGCCGTGCCGAACAGGAACCCCGCCCACGCCACCAACCGGGCACCACCCGGCAACGGCACGTCCTTTGCCGTTGTGGCTGCCGTGTCGGTCGTCGGCTCGTCCCGGCGGGTCGGTGCGTCGTGCGGCACCTGCTCCACGGCAACGGTGTCGGGCGTGCCACTGTCCTCTGTCGGCTGCTCGGTCGTGTGCCGGTGGGCGTTGCCGTTTGCTGCCGGGCGGGGTTTGCCGTTCGTGGGCTTGCCGGTCCGGGAACGGCGTGCCGTGGCCGTCTCGGTCGTGCCGTCGCCGGATGCTTGCCGGGCCTCGGCGATACGGTCACGCCCCCACCGCTCCGACCGGCGAAACACCTCGGCCAACTCGCGACCGGTCAACGGCGTCCCCGCGGCCACACTCGCCTGCCAGACAATGCGCGCGAACTCGCGTGGGCCCCTGGCTTCGTACACCTCGGCGATCCGGGCCCAGCCCCACCCCGCAGGCTTACCAAACCGCTCCGCCAACGCCGCCCCTGTCCACGGCGTTCCGCCGTCGACACTCAGCAGCCAGGCCGAACGCGCGTGCTGCTCAGGCTCCGCCAGCGCGGCATCGTCCTCAATGGCCGCAAGGCTTGCTGTATCGGCATCCGTAACGTCCGGCGACGGTGCGGGCGGCACCTCGTCGTCAGGTCGTTCCACGACATACAACTGATCGACCTCGACTTCGTGTTGGTCGACGAACTGCTCGGCCTGGTCGTCCATCTGCGTGCCCGTTGGCGATCCGAAGGACAGCTCGTTCGTGGTTGTCATAGGGACACTCCGCTCATGTCGGTGTCCTCGGCCGCGGCCTGGTCGTCGACGTCGGCCGGTGCGGCCTTGGCTAAGGCGCGGTGGTTCGCGCGACGCACCGCGATGGCGTGCCAGATAGCCAGTGCCAGCACGATCACGCCCGGCAGGGCAGGGATCGGCGACGCGGTCACCACGGCCGCCGCCCCGAACAGACAGATGGCGAGCAGCTCAGGCAGCCACCACAGCACCCTGGCGAACGTCGGCATCAGCCGCAGCAGAAGCCGGTCGATCCGCTTGTCAAGCCACGTCATCGCTCACGCCTCCCGGTCCACAGTGGCGCGACCAAGCCGGACGCGGATCGTGTCCAGCCAGGCCTTCATGTCACGAGGCGGCGACCACATGCCACCCGCGACACGCTCAGCGGCCTCCCGCACGGAGTACCCCATCTCGTCCACAGTGGCCTTGTCACGCAACACCAAGGCCACGGCCAGCTTCTCGCCCGTGGACCAGGCCGGGTTGACCCGCCCGCCGTAGTCACGGATCGCGATACGGCAGCGGCCCAAGATGTCCCGCGCGAACTCGTCCAACACAGCCGCGTCGTCGGCCTTGCTCTTCTCACCACGCAGCAACGCCACGACAGCGTCAGCGGCCTCCATGTAGTCGGGGTAGTGGATCGGCGTCAGGAAATGGTTCCTCGCCGAGTTCAGGCCGATGGTGCAGCCGCATTGAGCGCGGTGGATCACGGCGGCGATCTCGTCCCGGGTGACACCACCGGGCGTGCTCGCAGTCATCACTGGTTCACCTCCACCAAGTCGAATCGGACGTGCAGTTCGCGCCACGTCACGTGATGAAGGCCGTCGGCCGTGTGCCACCAGTCGCCCTCGCCGCAGCACCACACGCGCAACTGGTCATCCCGAACCGTGTCCACACCCACGGCCGCCGGACTCGGAACCTCGGTCTCGGCTGGCCCGGCGGCCAACCACACCTGTGGCGACGCCACAACCGGGCTAGTCGAGGCCATCGAGCACCCCCGACACCGTCCGGTTGAGCACGTCACACATGCCCTGAACCGCGTCCTGCGCGACCGTGGTCGCGGGATTCCCGTTGATGTACCGCGGTTCGACCACGACATCGGGCGTGATCGGCACCCGGATCAGCAGCGTCGGAAGCACTGTCAGGTGTCGCGGGTCCTGCGGGTCATACCAAGGACCGGGCGACAGCGCGTCCCGCTCCCAGCCCCTGGCCTTGAACCGCAGTTCGCGCGGCAGCGGCGGTTCCTGGTCGGTCGCGATCACCACGTCGACCGCCATCCGGCCGTACTCGTCCCACATCACCTCGGCCGACTGCACACGCGGGTGCGGCTTCACAAACGACGGCGACATGATCGGCGAGCTCGCCACCCGCCACGCCGCTGCGGCGAACTCCAACCGCTCCTGGGTCAACTCCTCCTCGGCGGAGTCGAAGAACAAGCCCCGGTGCTGCGCCAGGTACGCGCCGTAGCGCGAAACCCCATCACTGGCCTGATCCACGTCGTACCGACGATCCAGCCGAAACGGCACCGCGGCAGCCATCACGCCACCTCGCCATCCGGCTTCGCGACTCCTCCGGACTTCAGGCGCTTGCGGTACTCGGCGAAGTCCTCGACCTCGACGCGGTACGTACCGCGACCGGCTCCGACACGAATCGAGGGCAGCTTCCCGGACTCGATGTCGCGGTAAATCGTGGAAACGTTCACGTTGAGCGCCTTGGCCAACTCTCTGACCTTGTACGGCTCCGTGCGCTCCTCTGCTTCCTCCTGCTTCGCGGGAGTCGCCGTCATGCCGAGCACTTGCCGAAGCATGTTGACGAGGTCCGGCTGGTTACCCTCGTTCTGCATCGAACCCTCCAGATGTTCGGTGTGGTCAATCGGCCCTGGCGGTGTTCCAGCACCGTCAGGGCCTCTCTGTTTTCGCGAGATTCGCCCTAGTTGCTAAATGCCTTATGTGCCCTAAGGTGCCACAAGTGCTTGTGGTAGTCAACACCTGTGCCTGATGTGCCCTGCTGCACCCTGCTTGCGACGGTTAGGCTGAGTCCTGTGGCTCTGAACTCGGAGGACCCTCGTCCGCTTAACGTGCAGATCAAGGACGACCTGCTGCTTCGAATCTCCAGCGGCGAGTGGCCTGTAGGGGAGCGTTTTCCATCGCTTCGTGCGCTTGCCACGCAATACGAGGTGGCTGAGCTCACCGTGCACACGGCTGTCCGCGAACTACAACGCGACGGCATCCTGGTCTCGACGTCCGGTCGCGGAACCTTTGTCCGTGAGGTTCCTACTTCGACCGCGAGCGTCTCCGACGACGACGTGCTGGATGAGCTTCACGCCATTCGGGCCGAGCTCGCGGAGTTGCGCCAGCGAGTTCTCAACCAAGACGAGACCGCCGCGACGATGAAGTCCAACCTGGACGAGCTCACTCATCGAGTCGACGACATCCAGGCGGGTAACGAAGCCCCGACCGAGCGGCGATGAGGGCATCGACGCGCTCGGCCAGCCGATCGATAGCTTCGAGCAATGGGCTACCGGTTGGTACCTGCTGCTCACGAGTCGGTGGATCACCTTGCGTCATGGTTTTACGGTGACTTGCCGACCGTCGACATGGGCGGAATGTCGAACGACGTCGAACAAGGAACCAAGAAACGCGCACGTCAGAGCCGAATGAACGCAGCAGGCGTCGAAGCTGCATCGAACGCTGAGGTGAGGCCATGGCCGCCGCTTCCGAGCCGAACGAGGTCCTGGTTCGGTTCTGCGCAGACCTGAAGCAGCTCCGGGAGGACGCAGGGCTTTCGCTCAGCATCTTCTCGGAGCGCATGACAGCCGCGATGAAGGACCGGAAGCTCAGCCCGGTACGAGCCAACGAGATCGAACGCGGTGTGAAGATCAGGAAAGCACCGGACTGGAGCATCGTCCGGGCCTGGATCGACGTGTGCCGATTGGCTGCCAAGGAAAAGCGTCGCCCGATGACGGTGACCTCCGACCTGGCCTACTGGCGACGCGAGCACGCTCGCCTCGCTGACGCGTTGGAACGACCGACGGAGCTACCGGCGGCTGGTCATCAAGTTCCGCGCCAGTTGGGGCCGAAGCCGAGCCACTTCACCGGCCGTGAGCGTGAGGTCCGGAAGCTGACCAGCCTTATGGCGGAACGAGCAGCTCAAACCGCAACAGTGGTCGCGGTCGTGTCTGGTACTGCTGGCGTTGGCAAAACTGGTCTGGCTCTGTACTGGGCGCATGAAGTCAGCGACCAGTTTCCCGACGGCCAGCTGTTCCATGATCTACGCGGTTACGCTCCAGATGAAAAGCCCTTGGCGCCCAAGGAAGTGCTCGCTGACTGGCTGACGAGTGTGTGGGGCATCGACCGTATCCCGGACGGGCTTGACGCAAGGATGGCGCTTTTTCGCAGCAAGATCGCCGGTAAGCGGATGCTGCTGGTACTCGACAACGCGGCCACCGCCGACCAGATCCGACCACTGTTGCCCGCCACTGAGTCGTGCCTTGTGATCGTGACAAGCCGCGAACGCTTGGACGGACTCATTACGGAGGGCGCCCGCCCCATGAGCCTTGATCTGTTGCCGCCAGCAGACGCAAAGGAACTGCTGCGCAAACTGATCGGTGAGCGGGTCGATGCCGATGAGCAGGCAGCCAGTGAGCTCGCCAAGCTTTGTGCGTACCTGCCCCTCGCGCTTCGTGTAGCGGGCAGCCGGGCCGCCGCGGATCCAGGTGTTTCCGTCTCCGACCTGGTTCACCAACTTGCCGACGAGCAGCGTCGGCTGCGTCGACTTGGCAACCCAGATGACCCGCCTACCAACGTTCGAGCGGTGTTTTCGTGGTCCTATCGAGGGCTCCCTGACGAAGCGCAGCGGACGTTCCGTCTCTTGGGTCTGCATCCAGCCGCCGGGCAGACCACTGACGTCTTCGCGGTTTCCGTGCTCTTGGATACGGATTTGGACTCGGCTCTGGAGCAGATCGAGTTGCTCCAGCGACGGTCACTCGTCGCCCGCGGTGCGGATGGCCGCTTCGGCATGCACGACCTGCTTCGGCTCTACAGCAGGGAGCTGGTTGAAAAGCATGACACCAGTTCGGGCCGCCGCGCCGCACTGGAGCGCCTTGTTCGTGCCTACTACGGCTGCGTCAACCACGCTTTTGACCGGCAGAACCACAACAACCCGATGGTCGACACGGAGTATCTCCGTACCTGGCGCCAGAGCACCCCTGACGGCGTCGAGGCAGTCGACATGGCCAGTTCGCCGACGAGTTGGTTCGCCACAGAACAGGGGAACCTCGTGGCGCTCGTCCAGGCCGCCGCCGACAACGAATTGGAGCTGGCCTCCCGGTTCGCCACCAGCTTGTTCTACTTCCTGGAGATCGGGGGCCACCTGGCGGACTGGCGCCGAGTGGAGGAAATAGGGGAGCGGACGGCATCGTCTCGCGCCGACCGTGCGCGGTCGCTGCGCAACCGCGGCCGGCTGGCCATGATCGGTGTGCTGGCGGAGCAAGAGCGACTGAAGGCTGAAGACGAGCCGGCTCAAGCGGGTTCCTGCGAGCAGGCGATCACCCTGCTCGAACAGAGCCGCGATCTGTACCACGCGGAGTACCTCGAACATGGGCGGAGGCACGCCCGAGCGGGAGAAGCCACCACGCTTCGCGAGCTCGCCGACGCCTACCGTCTGGAGGTTGATCAGAATGCGCCGGACGACACCATCCAGAAGGCGATCGCCGCATACCGAGCTGCTGAGGCGGTATACGTCGAGTTGGAGAACGAGAATGGTCTCGCGTCGCTTCGGCTTGCCCTTGGAATCGCCTACAGGATCAACGGGCAGGATGACGAGGCTGAGCCGTGCTTCCGGGCAAGCCTGGACTACGGGGCCTCGCTCGACGACCGGGGCAAGGCACGTCACGGCCGGTTGAAGGGGTTCTCACTTCGCCGTCTGGCCGAACTACGCCGAGACCAGGGACAGTTCGAATCTGCTGTGGACTTGTACAGCCAATGCGCCGAGGCGTTCCAGCACGATGTGAACGACCCCAACAGCAGGGCGCATGCGCTTGCGGCACGGGGCCGAGTCCAGAAGCAACTCGGCGACATCGTGGCGGCGGCGCGGTCGCTGATGGACGCGTACGAGCTCCTGATTCAGCGACCTCTCGGCGAGAATGATCCAGAGGCAAAGATCGTCGACGAGTGGTTGTCCAGCCTGGAAGACCAGCCGAACGACGAAGACCAGTAGCTATTCGGCAAAGGCGTCAACGATCGCTGCGGGCAGTGTCGGCAACGTGACCAAGGTGCTCGGGAACTGAGGTTCGGCGACGTTGAAGTCCAGGTCGATGACCGGCCGGTCGACGCCGTTGCGGTCAGATACTCGCAGTCCGCTGGCCTGAGCGAGGCACATGCCCGCTGCGCCGTCCCAGACCTTCTGACGTTCCCGGTAGAAGAGGGCGAACTGGTTGAGCTTCGGCTCTGTGACCTCAGACAGGTCGACGCAGGTGCGGACCATGTCGAGAGTCTGGGATGTCGTCCGAGTCTTGAGTTCGAACCCGGCATCGAGCAGCGTCTGCTCCCATGGCCGGGGCTGAGTTCCCGAGCTCCGAGTCACCGAGGCACGCAGCGGCTCGTCGGCCGCGCGGGCGGCAGCTTTGTGGCCGTTCACCTCGATGGGGCGCCCAATTCCTGCGACCGACACGCGTATAGGGCTGCGCTCTGGACCGAGCTCAGGTGCGAGAACAAACGCGGCGACCGGGCGGCGGTCCTGGAGGAGACAGATGACGCTGCAGAACTCGACGTCGTCTGGCCGGACGAACTGTGCGGTGCCGTCGATCGGGTCGATGATCCATGTACGGCCGGATCCGCTGCCTGTGTTGCCCTCCAGCGCTTCCTGCTCTTCCTCGGCGACGATGTGCGCCGTCGGATCCACCGCCAGGATCTTCGAGACGATGTGTTCCTGAACCGCGATGTCGGCTTCGGAGAGCAGCGTGTGGTCAGCCTTGGTTGAAACGTCAAGGTCGTCGAGACGGGCCCGGAAGCTGCCGAGCAACGGGGTCAGGGACTCCTGCAGGTCGTCCCACAGCGCACCAATATCCACCAGACGATCCTACGAGACGAAGAGGTGAGCGGGAGGGTCGCCGCGGGGGAGGCGGTGAGCTTGGGTGCGTCTAACCCAGCGCACGCCACGGCAACCTCCCGCAGCCCAGATGGGCTGCGCTATCTCTTGTCGCGCCGAGCCTCAACGATGTCGATCAGGCCATCCACAACGGACGCCAGCCTGTCGATCATCGATAGAAGCTCATCCTTGGAGGATCGCGCCGTCATCGCTGGATCCTCCGATGCTCCACGCTGCGCGGATACGGGAGCTCGTCGATCTCCTTCCTGTAACTGCGAATCGTCTGACTTCACATTTTCCTTATACCTACAGCGCGCTCGATGTCGGCCTGCGACGTTCGCTGCCGGGGGACGAATCCGTCGGCCCCGCGCGCTCCAACCCGACCGGCTGTTTGACAGCGGGGCGGGAGCCTGCCAGTTCCCTTCTTGGCTCGGCTTGTCGGTGCGCGGAACGATCATCCACGTCAGAACCCCCAATCGTTCATGCTGGTCGCGTACCGGTTAAGCCAATGTTGACCTTACGCGAATGATTTTGGGTTCGCCGTAGATGTTTCGTCGGCGAGTCGGACCAGCTCATGCTGCGCGTTCGCGGACACCGCCAGCAGTATGGGGTGGAATCAGCGGTGTCATGGAGGGACCGACGAGAGTGGGGAGAGGATGCGCGCCGGTGAACTTGTCGACGAACAGGATCGGGTACGACGGCTGGCCCGCGATGATCTGGAGGCTGCGCTGGTCCATTACGTGGACGTACTGGCACAACAGACTCCACAGCGACCTGGCGGCGAGAGCGCCGAGCTGGCGCGTGTACAGGCCGCGCACCACGCTCGGCCAGAGATAGTCGGCCTCGCAGACCGGCAGATCGAGCTCGCCATCCTGGCGGCCCGTCGCCGTCCGCCGCGTGGCCATTCGTGGGCCCAGATCGGCGGGGCGCTGGGCGGTGTCAGCGGCCAGGCCGTGGGCAAGTGGGCGCGTCGACACGAGGTGGACACAGCCCGTACCAGCTTGCCTGCTGCTGGAGCCGAGGCCCGCGTCGAACAGGCCCGTCAGCGCCGCGCACAGCGCGAGGTCACTGCTGCGCTGACCTCAGCCGCCGCCCGATGGCCCGGTCGCCGATTGCGGCGAGTGGACCGCGGCGATGGCACCGTCACGTTCGAGCCGGACTCGATTCGCGCCTGGTCGTCCGCCGTGTCGCCAGTCCCACTCACACCGGCACGGCCGCTGCGCCAGTACAGCGATACACGTGATCGCGCCCTGCGCACGATGGCCGGGGGCGAGGTGTTCCGGCCCCGGCTGGTGCGTCGGAATTCTGCTTCGCAGCGTCATTGACAACCGTCACCACGACCAACTCCAGGACAGTCACAGCCCTGCCCGCGCGTCGTCGGGTAGGGCTGGCATGGCGATCATCTGAAACGAATGCTGTCCGGTCTTGCACTAAGGTATCCCCGCCGGATACCCGAAACCTCAGGTTTCAACTGCCACAACCACGCCGTCTTCAACTGCAGCCGGACTGGTCAGTAATCCATCGCAAGCTGAGGGCTTCGCCCACCCGTCCGGCCGACTCGGAGGAATATACTGGCGACAGCAGTCGCCAGAAATCTCCCGACGTGTCGCGACCGGACAGCTCTTGTCCCGTCCGCTCGTGTCCTTTCCGGATGCACCTGGCGGATTCCGGGCAAGTTGGCGGGGGTAGTGGCGGACTGTTCGGATCAGGTGGCGGAAGCCATGGTCATCGTCGTCGCGGTCGTAGACACAGCGGTGGAGGAGGCTCCCGGGCGGGAGCTGACAGGTTCGAGTGACGTCAGCAGGGCGTGGCCGGGCCGGGCGGTGTGGTTGCGGGAGTAGAGAGGGACGCTCATGCCGTTCATTGTGCCCGTCCCGATCCGTGGTGATGTCGCTGGCAGCACACCTGCGGACTCGGCTACCCGCAGACAGGCTTATTGTCCTGCCGTTACGTGCGGACCACTGTGACCGACAGAGTTACCTGTCACCGCTGAGTCTGCCCCGCCTGGGCCTCCGCGCTGCCTCGTCAGCGGTAGTTGTCACAAACGGCCAGTCATAGTTGTCACCAAGCGGTGCTGCCAACGCAGCTGTCACAAAACCCGACAGGCAAGCGCGGAAGCCAGCGGGGCACCGCAGACGCACTCTTTTGCCGACGAGCGTGCGTGGCCTGGTGCGCTTCGAGGCGCGGGTTGGTAAGCGCGGTGCCGGTGGCTTGGCTGATTCGACTGCGGTCTGGGTATCCGAGCGTTCTGGCGGGTCGGGCAATCGGGGTGAGGCGCCGGCGGAATACCGGCTCGTCTTTACCTCAAGCACAGTTGAGGTTCTAGGTTGGGTTCTCTGGCGTCTCAAGGGAAGTGACAGTGGGCATGGCAGCTCGGCCGATCATGCAGCAACCCGTGGACGAGAAAGACCACCAGCGTGTCAGAGAGATCGTGGCAGAGATGGATGCGGCCCTGGCCGATCTCGATGCCACGAGGTTTGACGCGCGGTTCACCGCTGATGCGGTTTTCACGACACCCGCTGGGCAACGGTTCGTGGGTTGGGAAGACATCACCGCCTATCACCAACAAGCGCTGGCCGCCGCGCCCGATGGCTACCGTAGCCACTACACCATCGATCGTCTGGCTTTTCCAACGACAGACGTGGCCGTCGTCTGGGTCCGGCAACAGGTAAGCCTGGCTGAAGGCACCTTCTCCAACGTCGGCACGTGGGTACTGATCAAGAAGGAGAACACATGGTGGATCCACACCATTCAGAACACAGGCGTCAAATGACCCCTGGTCCCGCTCGCCCGATCACTCATTTTCGGTGACCGGGACGGGGGACGGTGGTGCGCGGCCGGGCGCCGGTTCACGTTCTTGGCCACAGGAGCTCGGCGACGGTGCGTTGCAGGCCATGTTGTGGTTGGTGCGGTCCGGAAAGCAGAGGCTGGAGTGCGTCGGGGGTGAGTCGCCGACGGGTATGGCCATCGTCGAAGCCGTGGGCGTCGCATCCGCTGTATCGGACGAACACATCCTGCGTGCGCGCGTTGTTGTCCCGGACGGTCACAGGCACAGTCGGGACGCCTTCATCTTGATCTTGGTGACAGATGCGGCTGACAAAGTGACCGATAGCGGTGTCGGTCACAACCACGGTCGCGACAAAGTGGTCAAGCTCGATCTCCCTGTGAAACCTAAGGTTTCATTGCGACGACGATACCTTAGACCAATGAAATGATCATGCTCGTAGTTTCGGGCTCGGAATGGTCCTCGGCATAGCGACTTGCACGGGCGGATGAATGTTCTATAGCCAGTCTTCGTCGAGGCTGCGGATGTAGAACGGGCCGCGCTGCAGGGAGCGCAGATGTCCGGACACTTTGGCTGCGATGAGCACGACGACGATGGCCGCCCACACGAGCATGGCGATCGTGGCCCACTTGGCCCAACTGTCGGGCAGCAGCCACCAGGCGAGCGCCGTCACCGCGGCGGGGATAGCGCAGGCCTTGACCACGGCCCACACCACACGGATCGGCAACCAGATCAACTCTCGGACCCTCATCACGCCCTCCCCAGGAGTTTGCGGAACCGGGATGACCAACAAGCAAGCCTACGCGGACAGTGTGCCGAGTCCTGTCCTGCGGACTACCGCCAGACAGGTGCTGTTGGTACTGCCTGACACTGTGGGTGACCTTCCGTGGTGCCTCGTGTGGTCCTACGCAGACCGGTGGGCTGAAACGGATCCGCAAACCCGCAAACCCGCGACATGGTGCGTGAGCTGGGAAGGTGGTTTGCGGGTTTGGTTCGCGGGTTGCGGGTTTGAAACCCGCGTCAAGGGAGGAGATGCCCCTCCGCCACTCAACAAACCCGCAAACCCGCGAGAAACCCGCGAGAGTTCTTACTGCTTAAGAGGTGTTTGGCGGGTTTGCGGGTTTGCGGGTTTGATTCGTGGGTTTGCTCAAGCGGAACGTAGTCGGCATGAACGCGAGCCTGGCGACGGTCACAGTCTGTAGTGTTATGTGAAATGTCAGGGAGGACGCTTCAGTGTGGGTGCCCACATCGGCGGAGGGGCATCTCCGCTGTGGGTCTCTCCATCAACGCGACTTGTGAACTCGCGGCAGTTGACTACTCAAGTCCGCCGGGTTGGTTCGAGTCCGGCAAGCTCTCTCCTGTTTGCGCGGCATTGGCGCGCAGCGTCCGTGGACCACTCGACGATGCCGTACATCGACACACCTTCGATCTCGATGTCGTGCTTCGTGTAGGCCAGCCGGCCGGGAACGGCATCAGGGATCGTCGTGCGAAGCTCGACCGCCGACCGCCCTGCTGGATCCTCCCAATGCTCCGTGAAGTTGCGCAGCAGCATGATCATCCTGGCGTTTGGTGGCTCTGGCAGCCCGTCGTCGCTCAGTCGCGAGACACACTTGTGGAGTTGGGCGGCGGCCGACAGGAAGAAGTAATGATCGGCGCCAGCTGTCCATGCCACAGCCCAGCTCAGCCCGCTGCCGACCTTCTCCTGGACGTAGGGCTTCCAATCATCGGGAAGCCTGCCTTTGGCGCGGGCGTCGAGAAATTCTTGGTCGATAGCCGCTGTGTTGAACTCACTGACGGATTCGTACAGGCGATCGGCTTGAAGCTGGACAACGAAGGCCCACATCATCGCCGCTCGTCGCAGGAGGACTTTGTCGATGTTCGCGCTCACTGCGCGATCGTCCCTGAAGCCAGCGGCGGGGGCATTCTGAGAACCAAGCCACTCTGCGCACTTGCGCTTTGAGTCAAAGCTTAGGTGCCTGTCGTCGCGCGGACAGCGACCGTCGCTGCGGAACGCGGGTCGGTGCAGGTCTGTTGTGGACCATCTGTGGACCAGAACGCCAGCGATGCCAGCGAAGTCGAGGGATCGAGCGAAGCGCGGAGTCGCGTCGTTCCGCTGTTTTCGCAGGTAGAACGTGACCACTTGTGCTGGGGGTCAAGGGGTCGCAGGTTCAAATCCTGTCGTCCCGACGGCCGAGAAAAGGCCCTCTGGCCAAGGCTCAACGCCTGGTCAGAGGGCCTTTCTCATGCCCCTTCGTGATCATGATGGTGATCTTGTTCGGGGACCATGTGGGGACCTGAGTGACTAACTGAGTGACTACGGGCTAAGGGATGTCTCGTAACCCGATGGCAGACGCGGCGCCGTGATCGTTGATCGTGGTGGGATGCAGGTGATCACGGCATCACGCCCGGAGTGGATCGCACCGTTCACCGGCCTACAGCCTGGCCAGTTCCGCAAGCTCGTTCGCGTCGTGGCCCAGCGCGGCAGGGACGAGATCACCGACGGCCGCCCTGGTCGGCACTCCGCGCCCATCGCGTGATCGACACCCTCGGCCCGCTACTGGCACTGGCCCCGGTCCGGCGCCCGATCGACCAGGTCGCCATCGTCGACGGCACCTTGGTCCCCACTCGTGACCACCGACTGGCCGCACCCAGCAAGAATTACCGCTACTCCGCCAATGTGCAGGTGGCATCGACGTCGACACCCGCCTGGTCGTCGCCACCGGCGACCCACAACCGGGCAACCGCAACGACTGCACCGTCTACCGCACCTCCGGCATCGACCAGAAACTGGCCGGGCTTCCGGTGATGGCTGACGGCGGTTAGCAGGGCAACCCCGACGTGATCATGCCCTACCGTAAACCCGCCGACGGGACACTGACCGACTGGCAGGACGATCTCAACGCCATCCACCGCAAGGTCCGCGCCCGCGTCGAACACGTGCTGGCGCAGATGAAGCGCTGGAAAATCCTGCGGGACTACCGACGCGCGGCCAGCACCCTGGCCGACCGCCGCGGGCATCGCCCACCTGCACAACATCGCCCTCACGGGCTGACCGCGAGTCGGTCAGTGGTCACTACCAAGAGCAGTCACGAGACACCTTTAGCTCGGCCCGGCTTAGCTTCCGGCCATGGCGATGACCAATTTGCCGCCCTTCGGGCGCTGCTCGCGTTCCAGCTCCGTCAGGGCCTGGATCGCCTCGGCCAACGGGACCGTACGGGCGATGGGTAGGCGCAGGGTCCGGGCCACCTCCTCCAGGTCGGCGGTCACCGGCCGGCCCATCATCGCCCGGAACGGGCCGGGCAGTGCGCTTCTGATCATTTTGGCCGGGGCCGGGACGATGTCGACGATGGTTCCGCCGGGCTTCAGCAGCGTTCGGGCTGCGGCGAAGGGAAGCATGCCGGGCGTGTCGAGGACGAGATCGAACCGTTCCGCGAGGGTGGCCGGGTTGAAGCCGAAACCCACGACCGGTTCGATGCCGAGCTCGCGGGCCTCGTCAGCCGCAGGGTTGCGGCAGCTGCCGGCGACCGAGGCTCCCCGCGCCTGGGCGAACTGGGCGGCGGCCCGGCCCACACCGCCCAGGCACCCGTTGACGAGGACCGCCTGCCCGGGCCGGACCTCCGCTGTGGCCTGGTAGGCGGTCACGCCCACGGTCGGCAGCGCGGCGGCCTGCTCGTACGAAAGGTCCACCGGTTTGAGCACGACCGCCTTCTCCGAGGCCGTCACCATCTCGGCGAACGCACCTGCGTGCCGGAACCGAGCCACGCCGAGTACCGCGTCGCCAGCCTTCAGGCGGGTGACGCTGGTGCCGACCGCCTCGACGACCCCGGCGAAGTCGTGCCCCATCGCCCGGGGAAGGAGCGACCGGTCATCAGCTTCATCTCGCCGTTGCGCATCTTCCAGTCCAGCGCGTTGGAAGCTGCCGCCCGGACGCGGACGAGAACCTCATCCGGACCCGGTCGTGGTGGCTCGAACTCTGCCAGCCGCATCACCTCCGGGCCGCCGTAGCGGTCGTACTGAAGGCGCTTCACGAGGCGTATTCGTTCGAGATCTCGGTGGCGTAGTTCTTCCAGAGCGGTTTCATGGTCTCGGCGTTGACCGGCTGCCCGGAATCGATCATGGCCTTGAAGTCGCGGAAGTACTGCACGTACAGGTCCGGCGTGAAGGTGTTCAGCATGACCGCGTTCTCGTCGCCGACGTTGGCGAACGTGTGCGGCGCCCCGGTCGGCACGATGACCCAGGTGCCCGGCCCGGCGTCGTATTGGTCCTCGCCGACGGTGAAACGGAACGTACCCGCCAGCACGTAGAAGCCCTCGTCGTGCTGGGCGTGGCGATGCTGCAACGGGCTCGGAGTACCCGGCGGAATGGTGATCTCGGCGAACCCCAGCCGGTGGTCGGTGTGCTCGCCGTTCTCCAGGATCCGGATCTGCTGCGCCCCGCTGCCGAGGATCTCGCCCTCACCGGGGCGGACGATGTTTACCTTCGCCACGACTTTTCCTATCTATTGCCGACCTTGGTGACCACCATCCTGTTCCGGGCCGACTGTGCGCGTCTTGGTCGTCTGTGCACGGTTGCTGGTTACCAGTGCACGGGCGTTGTAGCCGTACGTCGCTTTGAAGAGCTTGCTGAAATGGGTGGGATCGGAGAATCCCCACCGGGCGGCCACGGCGGTGACCGTACGTCCGCTTCCGGTCAGCTCGGCTCGGCAGCGCTCAAGGCGGCGACGGCGGATCAGGGGCCGCGACGGTGAGCGGCTGGTCCTCGAACAGCTTGTGCAGCCGACGTACGGAGATGTGGTGGGCGGCGGCGATTCTGGGCGGGGACAGATCGGGATCAGCCAGCCGGGGCCTCGATGTAGCCGGTGATCCGGTCCCGCAGCCGCTCGTCCGGGGCCGGTTGTCCGTCGCCCAGCCGAGCCTCCAGCGCGACCGCAGCGCTTCCGCCTCGCGGAACTCGGTCGCCGACCGCGCCGACTCCCGGGCCAGCACGGAGACGAGAGCGCCCGGGCCGTGGCTGCCGTCGATGCGTACGCCGATGAGCCGGTCGATCTGCGCGGGCCGGATCCGAAGCTCCCGGCGCGGTACCAGGATGGTGACGTGCGCTGCGGCGGTGCTCTCGAACCGGATCGTCCTCGTGGGATCGAGCAGCACCAGGTCGGTCGGCCCGAGTTCGGCGTCGCCGCGCCCCTGCTTGATCCGCGTCTGGCCCCGGGTCATCACCTTGATCGCCAGGTTCTCGCCGTCGGAGGCGGCGCGCTCCCGCCCGATGCAGGCGCTCTCTGGCGTGTCGAGGGAGACCAGCCGCAGCGGCCCGAGGTCGCGGGTGGCGATCCGGCCCCGGAAGCCGGCCCCGGCCAGCTTGTTGACCAGCGGCGGAAACCCGCTGGCGGTCAGCTCGTCCTGGAACGTCTCAAGGTTGCCGATCAGCGGTCAACGATAACGGCGACACTTCCAATGGGGCACGGTGTTCGGCGGGCGTTACAGCGGCGCCGGCTCGCATCTGCTCTACCAGGCTCTGGTGCACGCGGTGGACGGCTCGGTCGCGCCGGCGACCGACGGCCGAACGGTGAGCGCAGCACCGATATCGGAATTGGTGCGCCGGAACGGGGCCAGTGCCAGTAGCGGGCCGAGGGTGTCGATCACGCGATGGGCGCGGAGTGCGAGACGCCGAACAGCGGTCCGATCTGGCGCATCGTGAGGTTGGTGCGCCAGTAGGCGTCGACCAGTAGCACGCGGTCGGCTAGGTCCAGTCGCCATTGCCGGCCAGGGCGGCCGTCGGTGATCTCGTCCCTGCCGCGCTGGGCCACGACGCGAACGAGCTTGCGGAACTGGCCAGGCTGTAGGCCGGTGAACGGTGCGATCCACTCCGGGCGTGATGCCGTGATCACCTGCATCCCACCACGATCAACGATCACGGCGCCGCGTCTGCCATCGGGTTACGAGACATCCCTTAGCCTTCGGGCAGTAGTGGCCAGGAAGGACGGGAAGTCGATGAGTGGGGGCATTCTCGATCCGGACACCGTCGCCCAGGCGGTCATGTCCCTGCTGCAGCAGGCTCGCGGACAGGTGGCGGAACAGTCGCAGGAGGTCATCGCCGAGACGATGGGCCCGGACTCAGCTGCCGGGCGGGCCATCGCCGAGCGAGTCGGCCAGCACCTGCGGGGCACGCCACCACCGGCGGCGGACGAGGACGAGGACGAGGACTTTGACCTTTGGTCCAGCGCCTCGAAGCTCGCCTCGATCGCCGGAGAAAGGTGTTGGCAGACGGAGGGCTGGTGGCGCCGGTCGAGTCCACCCGCGAGGAGTGGACCGGCTCCGGCTTGGCCGACAGCATCGAGGGCCTGGTCGACGCGGTGCGCTCGGATGGCTGGGTGGACGACGCGCTGGCCGGGCTCGGTCTCGGCCTCGAGGTCGCCGCCACGGTCATGGACCCGATCAGCGCGTTGCTGGCCAACGGCATCGGCTGGGCGATGGAGTACTTCGAGCCGCTACGGGAGATCCTCGACGAGTTGACCGGCAAGCCGGACGTGGTCCGCTCGCACGCCGCCACCTGGAACAACATGGCGACCGAGCTGTACGCGATGAGCGACGAGCTGGGCAATCACCTTGACCAGGACACCCCGGACTGGCACGGCGGATCCGCCGACGCCTACCGCGCGCTGATGGTCAACAACGTCGAAGCCCTCGGCGGGCTGGCCGCGATCTCCGCGGCGATGGCGGCGGCGACCGAGGGCGCGGGCGGGCTGGTCGAGCTGACCAGGGAGATCGTCCGCGACCTGATCGCCGACCTGGTGGCCAAGGTGATCGTGTGGGTGGCGGAGGCGGTCTTCGTCGTCACCATCCCAGTCATCGCGACGCAGATCGCGGCGGCGGTCGTCAAGTGGGTCGGCCGGATCACCACGTACGTCCTCGGCCTGATCAACAGCCTCACCAACCTCGACAAGCTCCTCAACAGCTGAGGACAGTCCCGCTAGGAGCACAGTGGACCTCGTCAAGCTGAACACCGACTCGCGCGCCCTGCTGGAGTCAGTCGCCGACCGCCTCCCGCAGGACACCGTCGCGCAGTACCGCAGGCTGAGCACAGCAGGCGAATGGGCCGAGCTGGTCGACGGGCTCGCCGCATCCCTGGTGCGCCGCAAGGTCACCCTTACTGTCGCCGAGTACCAGCAGTTGGCCGACCTGCTCGGCCGCTTTCCCACAGGCCAGGAGGGCTACACCTACCTGGGCGACCCGCAGAACGTGCTGGCGCAACTGGCGGTCGACCCGTCATGAGCGCGCTGAGGGCACACGCGCGGCACATCCTGGCCCTGATGCTCCTGATGGTCAGGTTCATGCTGCTGCACAAACGCCCCTCAGACGGAGATAGATGCCCAGACCGCGTAGTGAACCACGGCGTGGCCAACGGTGACTGTGACTCCGTAGCTATTGGAGCCGCCAGCACGGCGCGCTGGAGCGACGGCAGCGTAGTGGGATATCGCCAAATCCGTATCCCGAGCGGTCATGGACCCGTAGCAGGGGAGTGGTTGCGGTGAGGATCAGTGAGGTCGCAACTGCTGCTGGGCGGTCAGGTAGCGCGCCGGTTTCGACGACGAGGATGTCGCGCCTGGTGACTGCGGAGGCTGGTGGCGCTTGCCTGAGTGCGGTGTGTGGGGCGGCGGCCGGTCAGGCTAGTTTGCTCGGGTGAGTCTTCTCGATGATGTGGCCGAGCGCGATGGCTGGCGGTGCTGGGTGTGCGACGAACTGGTCGACCCCGATATGTCGGTCAATGACACGCGGGGGCCCAGCGTCGACAGCCGGACCGCTGACCGGAAGGCCAAGGTCGCCGAGCGGCTCGCGCACCGCGGGTGCAACACCCGCAAGGGCGCGGTCAAGGTGGTCATCGCCTGGCCGGACCGGCTGCATGTGGTCGAGCCCGCGCCGCTGATCACCGTTGCCGGGAGGTTGGAGCGTAAGGGGGGCCGCGAGATGGTGGCCCGTTGTCCGACCAAACAGGACGCCCAGGACGCTGCGGATTGGCTGGTGGACCGGTTCTCCCGACTGGTACCAGGGCTGCCGGTGACCGCCAACATCGAGGAGGGTGGCGGTCAGTTCCTCGTCATCCTGGCCACCGGCCGCCGCTGACCGGGATCACCAAGCTCCGGCGTGGCAGTCGGTGTAAGAGCGCCGCGAGTAACGCCCTGTTAGCCGGACTGAACCGCACCTTCGTGTCGCCGAGTTGTTGTGGCAGCACTGCGATCTGGTGCCGCAAACACCAAGATCTCGATGTCCTTGTCCGGTTGCTCATGGGGAGCAGGCGAAGCAGGGCGAAGGTATTGGTCAGGCCAAGGTATGCCAGTCGCAGCAGCACGGCCAGTCATCCTGCTGTGGCACCGCCAGCCGTGAGTGGACGGCGTCGACATCACCATGGACAGCATCCGACCAGTACGGATGAGGTTTTCGGCAAGCCTGGGTGGGTGGCCCGATCGTGGTGTGCCAGGTTCGCTCGAACACCGCACGATCGACCGCACCAAGGGCCAGTTGGCCTACTCGCCCTGGGCCCTACCGTGACCACGGAGCGAGGAGGACTGTGGGTGCGCGATTCGTGGGGCGGGCAGCCGAAACGGACCAGCTCGTCGGGCTCCTGGCCGAGGCACGCGCCGGTCGGGGCGCGTTCGCCCTGATCAGCGGCGAACCCGGGATCGGCCGGACCGCGCTCGTGCAGCACGTGAGCGAGGCCGCCGCCGGCTTCGACGTGCTGTGGGCGACGTGCTGGGCGAACGACCAGGTGCCCTGTTGGGCGTTGGTGCAGCTGGCACGCAGGTTCGCTGTCGTCACCGGGACACCAGGTGTGGACAGGGAGTGGTTCGCTGAGGGCACCGACCGCTTCCGGTTGTTCGACACGTTCACCCAGTTGTTGTCGTCCGCCGAACGGCCGCAGCTGGTCGTGGTCGACGACCTGCACTGGGCCGATGTGGGTTCCCTCCGATACCTGGAGTTCCTCGGCCATCAGGTGCGGGACAGCCGGATCGTGGTGGTGGGGACGACCGAGGACGGCCGGTTGCCTGCTGAGCTGGTCCGGTTGGGCACGCGCGTCCCGCTCGGTGGGTTGAGCGAGGGCGAAACAAGGGAGTTGCTGCACGCGCTCACCGGTCGCGAGTCCGACGCGGGCCACGTGCATCGGCGCACGGGCGGAAATCCTTCGCTCGTCACGGAGATCGCCCTCCACCCGGGTAAGCATATTCCGGAGACTGTCAGGCACGTGCTCGACCGTCGCCTCGCCCACCTGTCCCCTGACGCCATGGAGCTGCTGACAGTGGGCGCCGTGCTGGGCGCCCGGTTCGACCTGCGTGAGGTCGCCGCCATGACGCACAAGTCGGTGATGACAGTCCGGGCGGCGCTGCCGTTCGACGACGGCGTCGTCGTGCAAGGGGACGCGCACACTGTCGAGTTCCCGTACACCCTCATGCGGGACGTGATCCTGGCTCGGTTGACCCCCGCCGACGAGGTCGCGTTGCACCGGCGGGCCGCGGAGGTCGTCGGCCATGACGCGGCCCGGTTGGCCGCCCACTTCAGCCGGGCGTGCCACGCGCCGGAGGCCGTGCGGTACGGCGTCGAGGCGGGGCGGGCGGCGATACGGTCCGGTGCGTACGAGGCCGCCGTCGGCCACTTCCACCAGACCGTCGCCCTGCTGACCGACCCCGGCAAGCGGGCGCGGCTGCTGGTCGAGCTGGCCGGGGCACAACGGCTGTCGGGTGATCCGGCGGCGGCGATGGCGACCGCGAGGCAGGCGTTGGAGCTTGCCAGGGCCGTGGGTGACCACGAGACCGCCGGTTGGGCCGCGCTCGCCGACGGCCACCAGTCCCCGTTGGGCGAGATCGACTGGACGCCGGTGCACGGCATCGAGCGGGTACTGGCCGACCTGCCCGGCGACGACAGCGAGTTGCGTGCCCGCCTGCTGGCCAGGCTGGCCGTGGACACCGGCAGCGGTGCGGTCGCCGGCCAGGCGGTCGCCATGGCCCGCCGGGTCGACCAGCCCGAGGTGATCATCACCGCGTTGATCGCCCGGCACGACACGCTCAGGTGGCGGCCGGAGACGGTCCACGAACGACTGGCGATCGCGGCCGAGGCGGTCGAGCTCGGCACCGGGGCGGGTGTTCCGGAGTCCGTGGCGGAGGGTCGGCTCCGACAGTTGGAAAGCCTGTTGGAACTGGGGCAGCGGGCCGCCGCCGAGCGGGTGCTCGCCGAGTGCGGGTTGCTCGTCAACCAGACGCGCAATCCGTTGTGGCATCACCTGTACATGACCGCTACCGCGCGGCTCCGTTGGCTCGAAAGGGATTTCGCCGCCGCCGTGGACATCACCCGGACCATGCTCGACGGTGCCGACGCCGTGCCGTGGGTGACGCCGATGTGGCACGAGTTCGCGGCCAGCCTCGCACTGGCCGCGGGCGACACGGCCGGTGCGGCGGAGGCGGAGGCCAGGTTCGTCGCCTCGGTGGCCGCGACACCGCCGCACTGGACCCGGCCGATGTGGCAGGCACTGGAAGCACGGCTGGCCGCCCGGATGGGCAGGCTCGCCGACGCCCGGCTGACGCTCGACCAGCTGCTCGCCGAAGGCGTGCCCGCGGTTATCGACCGGCGCGGCGGGCTCGCCTGCCTGGCGTGCCTCGCCGAGGTGGCGTACCTCGTCGGTGCCGACGAGTACGCGGCCGACATCCTGACGATGGCGCGACCGTACGCACAGGTCGTGGTCCTGTTCGTGTGGACGCCCATGTCCCACTACCTCAGCCTGCTCGCGACCATGGTGGGTGATGCCGCCGAAGCCGAACTCCACCGACGCTCCACAGTGGACATAGCACGGCGGATGGGCGCCCGGCTGTGGCTCGACGACCTCGAACCGCCCCAGCCGCCCGGGTCCCCCGACACCGTCGTTTTGGCCCGCGAGGGCGACTACTGGACGCTCGGCCACGCGGGCAACACCGCCCGGCTGCGGCACGGCAAGGGCATGGAGTACCTGGCCGGACTGTTGGCCAGGCCCGGCGTGGAGACGCACGCGCTGCACCTGGCCGGCGAGACCCACCCCAACGGGACCGATGACCTCGGACCGCACCTGGACGCGCGGGCCAAGGCGGCGTACAAGCAGCGGCTGGGCGATCTCCGCGCGGACCTGGCCGAGGCGACCGAGTACCACGACCTGGAACGTGCCCGGAAAGCGCGGGACGAGATCGACGCGCTGGTCAGGGAACTCGCCCGAACGGTCGGTCTGCGGGGGCGCGACAGGCCGAACGGATCGGCGGCCGAACGCGCACGGATCAACGTGACCAGGAGGTTGCGCTCCACCATCGACCGAATCAGCGAAATCCACCCCGGCCTGGGCTACCACCTCGACACAGCGATCCGGACCGGCACGTTCTGCAGCTATCAGCCCGGCCCGGCGCCGAGCGTGTCGTGGCGGGTGAACATCGTTCCGTCCGAGTGAACGCCTTACCTGATTGCTGGGGGTGGAGATGCCATCTGGAGGTTTTCCCGCGTGACCCGACACCATTTCAGACGTGTCACCTCGGTCGTGGCAGCGACCGCGGTGCTGGTGGGGATGGCCCAACCGGCCGTCGCCGCCGAACCACCGGTGCAGCTGTCCGACGGACAGGTCGCCGACGCGCTGTTCAGTGCGGCGATGTACGCCAAGGCCAGCGGACTGACCCTGGACAAGGACGCCATCGCCACGGCGGAGTTCGTGGACTGGCGGGCCAAGAACCCGACCGCGGACGCCCGGACGTCCCGGATCCACCTCGCGAACATGCGGGCGGCGTACAACAGCAAGCTCACCACTGAGCAGGCCGAGCAGCCACACGCCGACGTGATTCGCCGCCTGATCACCATCACCTACGACCAATCGGACGCGGTGATCACCGGTCCGAACATGACCAACATGCTTGGCGTCGCCACCGGCCGGGACCTCTACCAGGCCATCGGGGCCCGCGAGGACCGGCTCACCGGCATGCAGCAGCGCCTTGACCTCGACGTCCAGTTCACTCAGGCGTCGACCGCCGCGTGGAAGGCACTGCGCGCCAGGGCGTCAACCGACGCGGTGGCCGCGCAGATCTGGACCGAGCAGATCGGCGCCGCGCTGCCCGGCCAGGCGTTCGCCCTGTCGGCAACCGCGACGACGGCACAGTTGAAGGCGCTGCCGCCGTTCCAGGGCGTGCTCGACTTCGACAAGATCAACGCCGAGGGCACAAAGGGCAAGACCGCGTTGGTGGCCGAGGTGATGCGCCAGTACGCACCGGTGCAGGCCAACCTCCTTGGCCGCAACAACCAGATCAGCGACGCGCTGGTGAGCGCGAACGCGGCGCAGGCGGCCCCTGGCGGCACCAAGGCCACGCCACCCGACCCGGCAACGCTCGACCAGGCGAAGAAGGACTTCGAAGCACGGCAGAAGTACCTGGACGCGGGCAAGGCGATCGGCGAGGGCCTTGTCGAAGGCGTGAAGTCCTTTGACAAGGACGCCAGCACGACGCTGCTGACGTGGGTTGAGACCGTGTACAAGCTGGCGTCGGCCGCCAACGAGGTGCTCAAGGCGGTGCAGACGCTCGCAACGACGACCGGTATCGGCGCGACCTTCGGCGGCATCGGCGCGGTTGTCGGCGCGGCCGTCGGGCTCGTGCAGGTGATCTCCAGCCTGCTCAACGGCAGCGGCGACCAGGCCGCGCAGCGGCAGATCCTGTCCGCGTTGTCCGACGGCTTCGCCAAGGTGCAGAACACCCTGCGAGCCATTTACACCACCATGAACAACCGGTTCAACCGGATCGACGTGGCCCTGAGCAAGATCTACGGCGACATGATGGCCAAGTTCGCGCAAGTGGTCGACATGCTCTACCGGCTACAGGGCTCGGTGGACCAGGTCCACCAGGACCTGCTTGCGCTGCAGACGAAGGTGGAGGCGTTCGGCAAGGCGACGCTCGACTCCCTGAGCAACCTCCAGAAGCAGAGTTTCATCGACAGCGTCGGCACCTACGTCGACTACCCGGTGTACAACGGCGGGCGCACCATCCCCGACTACAACACGTTCGAGTTGCAGGTCGGCAAGTACATGACGATGGCGACGGACCACGCCCACAAGGCGCCGTTCCTCGCAGGCGGCGACATCGCCGACCCGCAGGACGTGCTGAAGCAGTACGGGACTGCGGGTACCACCGACTGGCTGGCCGACTGGGCGAACCACAACCTCGGCACGAGACTTGCGACCAACCTCGGCTCCCCTCAGCCGAACATGGACATGTGGGCCGAGGCGGCGCGGGCGTATTACCTGATCGCGTCGCAGAACCAGCACTGGGCGGCGCAGGACACGGCGCAGGCACGGGCGACCGCGATCCTGAACGCCGGGGCAGGCATGCCTGCGAGCACAACCCAGTTCACCGCGGCCGACCCCGCAGCGGCCGACAAGGTGAACAAGCTCTTCAAGGGGCTCGACACGGAATACCGCACTCGCATGGACAACTTCGCGAACTCCGTGCGCGACATGCGGTTCGACGTGTTCCCGCTCGACCGCAGGGACTACGACATCTTCCGGCCGACCGTCCTGCCTCAGGCAGGGATGGACAAGCTGAGCAAACTGCCGAACGCGGCAAAGCCGTGTACCCCGACCCCCGGCAGGTTCGACATTCCCAGGCCGGAGAAGGCCATGTCGGCGACGCCCGGCGCCGAGACCGGCTACCAGTGGTCGATCGGCCGGTACCTTGACCCCAACTGGAAGCTCAACCTCTGCTACGAGGCGACCAAGTTCAGCCAGCCCGGGTGGACAAGGACGTGTATGAGCACCGGCTGCGTGCACCGGTCCACGTGGTCGCTCGACCTGAACTTCTACGAGGTCATGGAGAACGCGCCCGGCGGGCCGTACCGGACCTACGTCCACCATGCCCGCAAGCATTTCAAGTTGTGCGAGTGGTGGACGGGGAGGACCGATCCCGCCCCGACCAACTGGCCCATCCAGTGCTCGGCCAACGACGAGATCTCGCCGGACACCATCGAGAGGGCGCTGAGCGTTCCGGACTACACGGGTCCCCCGCAGCCCGAACGCGGCGTCGAGACCGTGCGCAACAGGGACATCCAGGACGGCGGGTTCTACCCACCGGCGGGAGTCGACCCGGTCCGTGACCTGATCAGCGACCGGACCGCGGACTACTACAACCTGGTGGCCAGCAAGGGGGACGCCGCGCTGGGCGCACACGAGCTGGACAACCTGGTGATGCTGTACCAGGCGTTCGTCAGCCTCGGCATGCCGAGGGCCAAGGTGAACGACGACCAGCTGCGGGCGCTGCTCTTCGGCGCACACGGGATACCCGCCAACCTGCCTGCCACGCGGGAGAACAACATGCAGGCCAACTCGTTGATCGCGAGTACCTACGCCGAAGCGGCGCTCGCCGTCAAGGCCAACAAGTACAAGGGTCCGCTGCCGATGCCGCTGTTGTCGGACGGGAACGAGGGTGACCCGCCGATCGACTGTCGACCGTTCCAACAGGACGGTCGGGACGCGCTGGGGGACTGTCTCGCATCGGTCGCCAAGCAACGGGCCGACCGGTTGTACGGCCGGATCGCCCTGCACTTCCAGGCGATCGCCAGCGGCGCCGAGTCGCCGACATCGCCGTTGCTGCAGGAGGCGACGGACAACCTGAAGCTCCAGGCCAGGTTTGCCAAGGCGTACGCGACGCGATGAGCCACCGCGGGTGGGCGACCTCGGGTCGCCCACCCGTCCCATCTGACGTGAAACCAACTGGAAGCCAAGGAAATGCGAAGAGTTCTTTCCAGAACGGCGGGTATGTGCGCCGTTCTGCTGACCGCGACGCTGGCCGTCGCGCCGACCGCGAACGCGGCCCAGCCGCCGTCCGGCAAGATCACCACGTTGGCCGGTAACGGCTTTGCCGGTGACCCGAACGGGGACGGTGGCCCGGCCACGCAGGCCAGGATCGACACCCCGTCCGGAGTTGCCCGCGACGCGGCAGGCAACACCTATGTCACCGAGTACTGGAGTTCCCGCGTCCGCAAGATCGCGCCCAACGGGATCATCACCACCATTGCCGGTAACGGCGGCTACGGCTCCGGCCCGGACGGCGGACCGGCCACCAAGATCCCGCTGCTGAACCCGTTCGGTGTCGTGGCGGACGCACAGGGCAACGTGTACTTCTCGGATGCCGGTGACCACCGGGTCCGCAAAGTCGCCCCGAACGGTGTGATCAGCACCGTCGCGGGCGTCGCAGGCACCATCCCGCCCGGCGGGAACGTCGGCGACGGCGGCTCCGCGCTGCTGGCGAAGCTCAACGGCCCCACCGGTCTCACGCGGGACGGCGGCGGCAACCTCTACATCGCCGACACGAACTCCAACCGTATCCGCAAGGTCGACCCGAGCGGTGTCATCACCACCGTCGCGGGCACCGGGATCGCAGGCAACGCCGCCGACCAGCTCAACCACCCGCACGGGGTGGCCGTCGACGGCAGGGGAGCGCTCTGGATCGCGGACACTGACAACAACCGGGTGCTCAAAGGCACCACTGTGGTGGACCCGGGCGCGGATCCGTTGCCGTACAACCACCCGAAGGGGATCGCGGTCGATCCCGGCGGCAACGTGTACGTGGCCGACACAGGCAACAACCGGGTCCGGTCCATCAGCTTCATGGGCAGGAGCCGCCCCTTCGCCGGGACCGGCTCGCCGGGCTTCTCCGGCGACAACGGCTCGGCCACCTTCGCCACCATGACCGCCCCGGTCGCGGTGTTCGTCGACCCGGCGGCCAACGTGATCGTCGCGGACCAGAGCAACAACCGGGTCCGGGCCATCGCGGGGCAGCCGTTGATCACCAGGATCGCCGGGCTCCTCGGCAAGTCCTACCACAGCGGCGACGGCGGCCCGGCCACCTCGGCGGAGATCGGCGTCCCCGGTGGGGTCGCTGTGGACAAGTTCGGCAACGTCTTCTTCGGCGACGACTTCGCCGACATCCGCAAGATCACCCCACAGGGCGTCATCAGCACCTTCGTCCGCGGCGGCACCAACCGCGCGGGAATGGCCTTCGACCGCAACGGAAACCTCTACGCCGCCGAAGGCGACAGCACGATCCGCCGCTACGACGCCGCGGGCAACTCGACAGTCGTCGCCGGTAAGCCCGGTGTCGCGGGGTTCTCCGGTGACGGCGGGCCCGCGACCGCGGCGACCCTGGGCTATCCCGGCAACCTGACCGTCGACAACGCCGGCAACCTGTACATCGTGGACACCAACAACTTCCGGATCCGCAAGGTGGACACCAACGGCGTGATCACCACGG
This sequence comes from Kibdelosporangium sp. MJ126-NF4, assembly GCF_000826545.1. The sequence goes on from NZ_CDME01000011.1 coordinate 1,071,415, forward strand.
TCGCCGGTGATGGCGTCGCAGGCGCTGGCACCGACGGTGTCCAGGCCACCGCGTCCCACCTGGCCTTCGAGGGGGCGTACAGCTGGAAGAGCGGCGGCGTCGCGGTCGACAGCAAGGGTCGGATCTACATCGCGGACTTCGTCAACAACCGCATCCGCCGGGTCGACACGAACGGCGTGATCAGCACGTTCGCCGGCACCGGCCAGTACACCGAGCAAGGCCCCAACCTGGACGGTGCCCAGGCGACCGCCATCGACATGGGTTACGCCTACGACGTGAAGGTCGACGCGCAGGACAACGTGTACTTCCCGGCGCTGTCGAGCGTGCTCAAGGTCGGGGCGGACGGTGTCGTGCACGTGGTGGCCGGTGTGGGCCGGTTCCCCGGCGACCGGGCCATTATCAGGAGCATGTACCCGTGCCTGGGTGACGGCGGGCCGGCCGTGCTGGCCGACCTGTTCTTCCCGGAGAAGTTCACGCTCGACGGGGCCGGGAACATGTACCTCCCCGCCTGCAACCTGATCCGCAAGGTCGCCGCGAGCTGACACCACCCGTTCGGGCCACCCGCCACCTGGCGGATGGCCCGAACATCGCACGATCGGCCGCACCAAGGACCAGGTGGCGACCGTGTCCGTGGTCATGCCGGTGCGTTCGATCCCTCACGATCGTCAGTCATGGTGGGGAACCTGATTGGCTGGTTCACCGTTGCGCGGGTGTGACCATGGTCGACGAACCGCGTCCGCTCCCACGTGTACGGGCCTGGGGATACTTCGGCGGCGTGTGGTGTGTCCTCTTTGCGGTGCTGCATATCTACTGGGCGGTGGGTGGCGAGGCGGGACTGGCTTCGTCGGCGGGAGTCGATCTCGCGACTCGCCGACCGCTGGGGTTCGTGCTGCTCGGTTTGTGGGGCCTTATCGTCGCACCGCGATTGAATTCGGGCGATAAGTTCGAGCGGTGAACCGGATCTGCGTTGGTATGACCCGGATCATCGCGGACATTCAGCCCTGATCCGCCTCGGGCGGCTGTGTGTGATCGCCGGAGGCGCGGTGCTCATGGTGGTCCGGCTGGCGGTGTAGTCCGGGAGCAGTGCGGCAAAAGCTTGCGGGACAGGCGAAGGCGGGTCGCCAAGACGGATCAGGACCTGGTCGGCATCTTCGATGATGTCGTCGATGGGGAGACGGACGATGCGGCTGACTGGCTGGGCGTGGAGCAGCAACAGGCCGGGCGGCGACTCTGCTGCGCAGCGGCGCGTCGGCGTGGGTGAGGATCTCGCCCAGGCGGGGGCCGGTCCTCCGGCTTGACCTGGAGCGCGCTCCAAGTCCTAGCGTCGGAGGCGTTCGTCAGCCCTCGAGGTACCGCCCGGCCCGCCGGGCAGGAGGAGTATCCGCACATGATCACCCGAACCACGCTCGGCTCGCCCGGTCTCACCGTCAGCGCGATGGGCCTGGGGTGCATGGGGATGAGCGAGAGCTACGGCGCCGCCGACTGGGACGGCGGCCTGGCCACCATCGACCGGGCCCTGGAGCTGGGCATCACGTTCCTGGACACCGCCGACGCCTACGGCACCGGGCACAACGAGGTGCTGGTGGGCCGGGCCATCCACGGCCGCCGGGACCAGGTGCAGCTGGCCACCAAGTTCGGCATCGACCGCAGCGGCGGCGACCGGGCACGTCGCATCCGTGGTGCCCGGGATTACGTGCTGCGCGCCTGCGACGCCTCGCTGCTGCGGCTGGGCGTCGAGGTGATCGACCTGTACTACGCCCACCGCCCGCCCCAGGACGTGGAGATCGAGGAGACCGTCGGGGCGATGGCCGAGCTGGTCGAGGCGGGCAAGGTCCGCCACCTGGGCCTGTCCGAGGTCGACGGCGAGCTGCTGCGCCGGGCGCACACGGTGCACCCGATCACAGCGGTGCAGAGCGAGTACTCGCTGTGGACCCGCAACGTCGAGGCGGTCACCCCGGTGATGGCCGAGCTGGGGGTCGGGTTGGTGCCGTACTCGCCGTTGGGGCGGGGGTTCCTGACCGGCACCCTGGACCGCTCCACGCTGGGCGAGAAGGACTTCCGGCGCGCCAACCCCCGCTTTGTCGGCGAGGCGGGCGAGGCCAACGAGAAGATCGCGCAGACCGTGCGCGAGGTGGCCGACCGGCTGGGTGCAACCCCGGCCCAGGTGGCGCTGGCCTGGGTGTACGCCCAGGCCGAGCGGCTCGGGGTGGCGGTGGCGACCATTCCGGGCACCCGCAGCCCGGCCCGGTTGGAGCAGAACGCGGCCGCGCTGGAGCTCACCCTGGACGCCGAGGCGCTGGCCGCGCTGGACCCGCTGAGCGACCAGGTGATGGGCGAGCGCTATACCCCCGCGCACACCGCTGAGGTCGCTCGGGGTTAGCCGGTGGGCTCGACGGCCAGGATCGCGCCCCGGTTGCCGGAGCCCGGGAGATCTCGCCGGAGGAGACCGGCGCCCGGTACCCGTCCGCGCCCACCGCGAGCACGCCGACGCCCGAACTCCCTGCGGCACCAACGAAACGCGGCGAACTGGGGACAGTTGAATCCGGGAGGACGCCGGTACAGGGTACCCCGTCCCTGAACTGGGCCTTGTCGAATCTGGTGCGGCTGGTGAACTGAGCCTTCTCGAACACCGCACAGTCGGCGAACAATCCCCGATGGACATTGCACGGTTCTTGCACGGGGCGGGCCGCGGTGAAAGCCGGGGGCAAACTCGATTTGGCAAGGTGTCGCAGGTCTGCACGACGGTGTGGGCACGATGACCTTGCCAGGGGGAAACGAACCATGGATCACGCACGCCACAGCCTCGACCGCCTCAGGTCGGAGTTCGCGGCAAGGCAGGCGGTGATGGCCCGGACAGTGGCTGACCTTCAGGCGCGGACCCGCGCGGAGGCCGAACGGCTGCGCGTGGCCGAGGTGCCGACACCTCACGAGCAGGTGGCTGACGACGAGCAGCCGGAGTCGTGGATGGTCGCCGGTTACGGCACGCCCACCCAGCACGGCACCGGCGGCGGCCCGGTCGGCGGGCTGGACAGGCTGGAGAGCGGCGAACTGCCGTGGAAGGAAGTGTTCTCCGACACCACCACCGACCGGGACGCGAGAGCCATCCGCGCTTTGTTCGACGAACGGCTCGGCGAGGTCCAGCGGATGCGGAACGGCAGGTAGGCACGTGTCAGGGTTTCGAGTCAACAGCGGGTATCTGCGCGGCTACGCGGGCCAGGTCGAGGCCGACCGCGACCACGGCGTCGCGCAGGTCTCGGACTACGCGGGCGCGCACGGCCGCAACTTCGACCGGTTCAGCGGCCTGCTGGAACCGGCCCAGTGGGTCGAGTCGATGCTTGTCGACGCCTGGATGGAGATGATCGGGAAGCTGCGGCAAGGGCTGACCGGTACCGCCGACGGCCTGCGGCGCACCGCGGACGCGTACGACAAGATCGACCAGTCCACCGCGAGCAAGCTGTCGGCATTCGGCAATCTCCTCGGCGAAGCCGAGTCTGATGGCGCGCCGTCGGCGGGCGGCGGCGCGGTGGCGGGTCCGTTCACGCAGGGCGCGAACGTCGCCATGGCCCCGCCGAAGGACGAGAACCTGGTGCAGGGTGTCTACGAGCGCATCGAGGCGCTGGTCGGCGACTTCACCGACCCGGTCAAGCAGGTCACCGGGTACGACATCATCGCCGAGTGGACGCCGGTCATCCTGGGCGACTGGGGCGCGTTGCGCAGGCACGCCGACGCGTGGGACCAGGTCGGGAAGGCGATGGAGGCCATCGAGGCGGACCTCAACCTCGGCATGGGCATCCTCATGCCGGAATGGCAGGGCGGCGAGGGCACGAACGGCGGGGCGCCCGCGTTCGAGAAACACATGCGTGACCGGGTCATCCTGAGCTGCACCATGTACAAGGAGATCGCCCAACTCAACAAGGAGGGCTTCGACTACGCGGCGATCAGCTACGAGGCGATCATCACCAACGGCCTGTGGCTGCTGGAGTACTACGGCGTGCGGTTCAGGGCGGTCGTGAAGAAGGTCGTCAAGGCGCTGCGGGAGGTCACGCTCAACCCGAAGACCTGGTACGACCTGATCGACGAGGTGATCTCGATCGTCAACGACTACATCGATTTCATCAAGAACACCATCAAGGCCCTCGAAATCAGCATCAAGCAGCTCATCGAGATGATCGAACTGGCCATCGCCGAGGTGAAGACCATCATGACATTCATCGAGTGGAAGGCGAAGGGCAACTGACGCGTACCCGGGGTAACCCTGGCGTAAGGGAACTGCCAGACACCAGCCTCCCAGCCGCAGGCACCGTAACCAAGCAGCGACCCTCTACGGGGGGTCGAGGCTGGCGAGTTGTGCTCTGACCTTGACCACCCCGGGGTTGTCCAGTTCGGTGAGCATTTCCTCGGTGCGCTCGTAGTAGCGGCGGGCCGTCGCGCGGTTCCCGATCGTCTCGTGGAGTTCGGCCAGCGCCCACAAGGCGTCCGCTTCACCGAGGGGCGCTTCCATCCTGCGCATGGCGGTGAGAGTCGCTTCGAGACGTGCCTGGGCCGATGTCCAGTCGCCGGCGCCGCTCTCGGCACGGCCCAGTGCGAGCAGCGCGCGGGCGGAGTTGTAGGGGTCGGCGACCTGGAGGGAGCTGAGTTCGGCGTACGCCTCGCGGAGGTGACCGACAGCGTCGGCGAACCGGCCTGAGGTGATCAGCGCGCGTCCCAGACTGATCAGGGCCAGGCCAACGCTGCGCTGTTCGCCCAGTTCACGGTAGGCGGCCAAGGCGCGGGTAAAGTGCTCGATCGCCAGACTGGCCTCGCCTTGGTCGAGGTAGGCGAAGCCGAATCGCTCGGTGGAACTGGCCATACGGTGTCGTTGGCCCAGTTCGCGCCAGATCCTCGCGGCGCTGGCCATGTGCGGCAGCGCTTCGTGATTACGGCCCAGCGCGTGGTAGAGCAGGCCGAGCCGGTCCTCTGCCTCCGCCTGGGCAGAACGGTCCTGGCCGTCCCGGGTGGCCTCCACAGCGAGCAGGTCAAAGCGCATCCAGTCGTGGTAGTGCGTGCGGTAGAGGAACAGGCCCCACATGGCGTCCGCCAGTTGCCATGCCTTCGCCCGCATTCCCTGGTCGAAGGCGGTCCGCGCAGCGGCGTAGAGGTTGGACCTTTCCCGGTCGAGCCAGTCGAGTGCCTCGGTGTGGCCGCCGAACGTGATCCGGTCGACCGGGACGTGCTCGATGTCCCGGCGCAGCCCCTGGCGGTGGGGGGTGATGACGCGACCGGCCTCGGTCGCACCGGCGAGGTACCAGTCGAGGATCCGCTGCGTCCCGCGCGCACGGTCCACAGCGGACTCTTCGGCCAGTGCTCGTTCCTGTGCGTGCAGGCGGATCAGGTCGTGAAACCGGCAGTGCTCCTCGTCGACCTCCTCCACGAGGTTCGCGGTCAGCAGTTCGTCCACCAGTTGGTCGGCGTGCGCGCGTGTGGTCAAGAGCATTGCCGCCGCCACACCGGTGTCGAAATCGGGTCCGGGATGCAACCCGAGCAAGCGGTAGAGGTGGGCTGCAGGTTGGGAGAGCGCCTGATAGGACACGTCGAACACCGCCTTCACCGACAAGTCGTCGCCGAAGGTCAACCTGGTGAGCCGCTCACGTTCGTCGACCAGTTCGGCGACTGCCTTCCTTACTGTCCATTTTGGACGTGATACCAGTCGTGCCGCCACCACGCAGAGGGCGAGGGGCAGGCCGCCGCACAGCGACACGATCTCTCGCGCGGCGTCGGGTTCTGCCTTGATCCTGGCGGCCCCGACGGTCCTGGCCAGCAACGCCACCCCGTCGGAGCCGACCAACCGGCTGAGCGAGACGAAATGCGCTCCTTCGGCGGCCAGTCCGCCGAGCCGGGACCTGCTGGTCACCACGGTGACGTTCGACGGCGAGCCTGGGAGCAGCGCCCGGACCTGCTCGGCGGATGCGACGTTGTCCAGCAGGACCAGCACCCGTCGGCCTGCGGTCAGCGAACGGAACATGGTCGCCTGCTCGTCGGCGTCGACAGGCACCCCGGCCGGGCCAACGCCCAGGGCACGCAGGAACCGGCCGAGAACCTCGGCCAGATCGACCGGCTGGCCGGGGCCACCGAGGTCAGCGTAGAACTGGCCTCCGTCGAACCGGCTGTGGACCCGGTGCGCCCAGTGCAGCGCGAAGGCCGTCTTGCCGACGCCCGGCGGCCCGGCGAGCACGACGAGCTGCCGGGCCCGGTTGAGCACCTGCAGCTCCTGTTTCCGGTTGACGAAAGTCGCGACAGGGGCGCGTAGCTGTCGTGGTAGGTCGACCGGGCCGGGTTCGTGTGCGATGACGGGTGCGACCGTGGTGCCGGGTAGATGGATCCATCCGTGCAGGCGACTTCGCTTCACCCTGACGGAAACCGGGTGGTAGGTGGCCGGGTCGATGTCGCGGTAGTGGTGACGGACGATGCCGTCGTAGATTCCGTCCGAGACGATCGCCGCGAGCGGAACAGGGGAGTGCCGAAGCGCAAGCTTGAGTTCCTCCGCGTCGAGCAGGCGACACGCGACCACGAGGTCGGTCCCGGACAGGCCGTGCTCGTCCTGACCGATTTCTCCGGCGTGCAGCGATACCCGAAGTCGGATTCGCTCGGACAGCTTGGCGACCCGGTTGTGGTCGACCAGTGCGGCGGACACGCTGCTCAGCAGGGGGGCCAGCAGGAGCACCTTCGAGACCTCGGGCGGGACCACGATGATCGCGCCGTCGCCACGGTCCTCGTGAACGCACAGGTCCCACGGCACACTGGCGGAGGCGAACGCCGCCTGGAACACGTGGTAGACCTCCGCCCGGATGACGGTCTGGGCGCGGTCGTCGCGGTAGGGATCACTGAAGCCCTCGACGTCGAATGCCAGCACGGACTGATGCGTCGGGTACTGGTGCATCGTGGTCTCCCTGCCCAGGCCAACAGGTCAGCGCCTCCTACAAGTACACAAGACACGACAGGTCGAATGCGTCAAGCGACGCATTCGACCCCGGAGCCATGCCAGGTCCATTCCTGCTACACGACGCCGCGACACCCAGTCGTCTAGATCAGGAGCACTTGGCGGTAGGTTGAGTCGACTGGGTCGTCTGCGTTGTCGATCACCGGGTTGCCGTCGACGGCGATCCAAGCGTGAAAGGACCGCGGATCGACAGCGAAGCCGAAGCACCAGTCCACGCGATAGCCGATGATGGCCGCGGCCAGTACTGCGGTCAGGGTCTCCTCGAGGCAGGCCACGCGGCCGGGGTGGAACCTGCCGGCTCGGCGGGCCGCGGCCAGAACACCTTGGGCCTCGGCGATTGTGGCCTTGCGGCGGCAGAGGCCGTGTTTCAGGCGTGTCACGGCGGCGGTGGTGACGCGGAACGGCATCCTCAGCAAGAGGAGTGCCACGGGGAACGCGACGAGCGCGGTGAATCCCTGCCTCCAGGTGTTGGGCTGGACCGATGGGGGCAGCGTCATGAGGACTCCGGCGGCTTGGCGGCGGAACGACTCGTCAGGGACAAGCAGACCTCGAGCCACCAAGGCGGACACCAGAAGTTCGACGTCGTGCTGGATCTGACCGACTGGCACCTCGGGGTGGCGTCGCACCAACGAGTCGGTCGCCGTCTGGATGTCCTGGTGCGCATGCAATGCCTGGTAGAACTCGGCGCCTGTCCGGTTGAGGACGTGCCAGCGACCGGTCGCCTGGTTGAGCAGGGTCAAGTTCCCTCTGTCGTCCGGTGTTGCGTGGACGGTCCCGGGGATGACGAATCTGCCTCTCACTCTGCCTCTCCAGACTGGTTGCGGAGCCACACCTCGACGGCGATCCACTGGTTCAGCGCGCCCCACGGCGTCGGCAGTCCGTCGATCGCTCGTGCGACGGTCTGACGGACAGGTGCGGGCTCGATCAGTCCGTGGTCCGCGGTCGCCGGATTTTCCAACAAGCGCCGCAGGACGGGTGCCGCGCGGCGGATGCCTTGGTATGCGTCTGCCGTGTAGTCGCCCTTGGTCGGGCGCGTGAGCACCAACTCGGGAACAAGACCGGACAGCGCCGCGCGTAGGAGCGGTTTTGGCGTGGTGATGCTCGCTCGTCGCGAGGCCGACAGGGCCAGGCACGCATGAACGACATCTGTGTCGAGGTAAGGCGCGTGTACCGCAACGCCAGACTTCGCACCTGCACTCCGAACCGCACGTTGTGTCAGAGCCTGCAAACGGAGTCTGGCTGAGGTCACGACATCACCAACTGAAGTTTCATCGTCTGCTGAGAGGCGGGACCCACACGCGTCCACGTGCTCGGCGAGCGTCCTCCGTGCGGGCGCAGTCAGCCAGTTGGCATGCGGAACAGTCCAGTAGGCAATGTTGTCCCTCTCCCAGGTCACCGCACCGGTTGGTCGTCCTCGGGCGATTTGACCGGCCAGGTCGGCAAATGCTGTGCTCCGGCTCGTTCTCGACGCGGTGATGGCCTGAGAGAGGAGCGACATCGGCGAACGGTTGCGTATCCTCGCCCAGCCGAGACAGTGGTGCCACAGTCGGGGTAGGTCTCGCTTTCTGCCCAAGTCTGCCAGATAAGCGGCTGGAGCGCCGAGCACGATATCGCCGCCTTCACCTACGAGATGCAGGTCTGAGCCGAGTTTGGCGGCCACCTCCAGCCGCGCCTTCATCGAACCCGTCGCCACGGCGGAGGAATGCGGTTCCTCGGCGAGCGCATCAATGTTCTGATACGGCAGATCCGCATCTGTTCCAATGATTAGGTGATGCTCCAGTCCATTCGCGAGTTTCGCAACGCGGACAGCGTGGTCGACGTCGTCCGTGACCGGTCGGCTCTCGTTGAGATACGTGAGAACTGGAAGCCGAGGAGATCTGATTTCGGCGAGAAACGCGAGCGAGGTGGAATCGAGTCCCCCGCTGAAATCGGACGTCAGTAAACCGGCTGCCCTGACTCTGGCGTCGATCGCTCTGGCCAAGGATAATCGAAGCATGGCCGCAGCTTCGGCAAGCGAAACCTGGGCGTTGGGCCGCAGCTGCAGATACGGTTCCGATTTGACATGGCCGTCCGTGATGCGGGTCATGTGTCCCGCATCCAGTCGCTCGACCCCGGCGAACATGGATCGAGCATCGAAGAGGTCACTCGCTTCGGGGGAGGTCAGCGTGGCCAGCAACGTGACCCGATCGGGCTCCGCGTTGACAAGAGCCGCCAGCGCGGACGCACTCGTTCCGAACACGACATCTTCGCCCGCCCGAGCCAGGTAGAGCGGGAACTGGCCGACCGGATCCGTGAGCAGGGTGACGGAGAGCGGCTGGAGAACAGCGATCGAATAGCATCCGGGCCAACCGTTGAAACACTTCGGCGCACCCGTTTCGATGAACTCGCGGAGGCCGGTTTCCAGCTCGTCGCGGGAGGCGAAGCAGTGTCCGAAGACGACTGCGCGCCCCATCGGTCCACCAACGACCAGAAGTTCGTCGGATTCAATGAGTTCAATGGCCTGCGGCGCTGAGACACTTCTTGCCGATCGGCCACTGAAACGCACTCGTTTGCTCCCTCTTGCGACACCCCTCCGTCAGTCGAACTTCTGCGCGCTCGCGTCACCGCTTCCGCCGGTGCTTCCGTGAGTGACTTCCCGAACCAGGCCGAAATCATGGATCCCAGGAGGTTCGTAACCACTCTCACTCGGCTGATCGTCGCGGCGCGATTCGACCCGGTCGTCAGTCACAAGCCACCTCCCGAGGCTCGACTCCGGGCTGTCGCAACCCGGTCACAATTGGTAAAGTCTAGCCGCCGCAACTGTCACCCGCCAGTGTTTGAACTTCACTATTTAGTGGCCCTACACGTGAGTTCTCGGTGGCAAAGCTCCAAGGAACCACGCCTACGATTCCGGCTGCGAGACTCTTCCAACTGGCCGAGGCGCGCCACCCTAGCCAAGCGCTGGCTACAGGATTATGGTAGAAGGTCTTCCAATTGAAGATGGCTCTCCGTCGGTGGGCCCCTTGACTGGAGGACCAGTGGCATCTACGAGTCGGACGAACCACGACGCGCGTGACTTGCTCTGGACGCCGTCCGACTCGCTGAAGGACGCGAACCGGCGGAAGATCATTCGGGCCGTGATGCTCGATCCGAGCAGTACGCAAGTGAACATCGCCCGCATCACCGGCCTGTCCCAGGCGACAGTATCGACCGTGGTGGGCGAACTCCAGGAGGAGAAGATCTTCCGGGTCGACTCCGGTGGAGGCGAGCGCGGGAAACGGATCCGCCTGGGCGCCGTACGGGGCCTGGCGGTGGGCATCGAGGTCAACCACACCGGCTTGACAGTGGCACTGAGGCGTGTGGACACAGCCAGGGTGGAGTCGGACACCGTCGACTTCAGAGCCGACCAGGGCGGCCGGATCTGGATCTTGGAGAGTGTCCGGCTGATCACCGAACTCGCGCGCAAGACCGGGCTCGACGAGGACCACATCGTGTCGATCGGGCTGGGTGTCCCCGCTGCCGTCGACCCGCGTACCGCCTTGGTCACCCAGGTCGCCTCGTCGCTCGAGTGGAATCTGGGTGGCGATCCCCGGGAGAGGTTCCGTGATCACTTCCCCGGTGTGCCGATCATCATCGACAACGAGGCCAATCTGGCCGCATACGGCGAATACGCCTTCGGCGCGGGCAAGGGGGACGCTGGCAGGAACGTCGAAACGATGTTGTTCGTCAAAGCCTCGACAGGCATCGGATCGGGCCTGATCATCGGCGGTCTGATCTACCGCGGACGCCACGGCCTGGCCGGCGAGCTGGGCCATCTGACCATGGATCCCACGGGAATCGTCTGCCGTTGCGGCAATCGTGGCTGCCTGGAGACGTTGGTCGGCGGCGCGCGTCTGGTCGAGCAGGTGCGGCAGGCCTATTCCGGATACCGGATAGACCTGCCCACCGGGCTGGAAGGCATGATCGAAAAGGCCAAGGGCGGGGATCAGGTGTGCGGCCGGGTGCTGCACGACGCCGGTCGCAACATCGGCCTGGCGCTGGCAAGGGTGTGCAACCTGCTCAACCCCGAGATCATCGTGCTTGGCGGAGAGCTGAGCCGAGCGTCCGAACTGCTCATCGAGCCCGCCGAACAGAGCTTGCGCCTCTATGCGCTGCGGGGGATGTTCGACCACCCCGAGCCGACTCGGATCGTGGGATCGCAGCTCGGCCTCCTGGCGGGTGCTCAGGGCGCACTCGGCTTCGCACTGAAGGCGGACACGACGGTCGGTGGCTAGGACGGTTTCATCTTCAAGCTTGATGTCACGGTCGGTTCTGAAGCAGTATTGACTTCAAATCGAAGAGTCGTATCCTTTCAACTGGGAGGCCCGTGACGTTCGAAGGCGAAGACGGTGAGGGCAATGAGGCCAATCCTCGGGAGTGCATGCGTCAGTCGATCGATCTGCGGAGCGGAAGCGCCCTGTGCCCGGAGTTCTGTGCTGCGTACGGCGGCCAACCTGGGCCGCCGCGCCAGAAAAGTGGCCGAGCTCGCGATCGCGAGTCCCAGGTATTTCCTTCCCTCCCCAGTGAAAGCCAGGTAGCGCCATGTCCTCCCGATCCCGCCGCCGGAGAACGGCCGACCCCGGCCACCATGCCACCGAAGGTCCGAGGCGCCTGACACCACGTAGGGGCATCCCAGCCGGTAGGCGGACAACGGTCCCGAGCCAGCGCAGCACCCCACCTGACGTGCTGGTTCCGTGTCCCACTGCCAGGGCGAACCGCCACAACTGGTCGACCATGAACACGGAACGCACTGTCCTCGTGGGGGTTCACACCCCGACAAGCCTGCTGCGGCTCGAGGACATCACGCTGCTGCTTGAGCACGACCCGCGGGTCCAGCTGATCTACACCCAGGTGCCTGACCAGCTGGGAAACGGTGTGGCGCAGACGCTCCAGCAGCTCGAAGTGCGGACGATCCCGTGGCAGGAGGCCGTCTGTCAGACGTTCGACCTGACCATCTCCGCGAGCCTGCACCAGATGGGCGAAGTGGCCGCTGTCCGCCGTTTCACGGCTCCGCACGGAGCCGGCTACAACAAGCTCTGGCCCTCCTGGGCCACGGATGAGCCTGGCAGCGTGCGGCAGGTCTACGGACTCGACCGCCGGTCCCTGCTCGACGAGCACGACCAGCCGATCTTCGACTCGATCGTGCTCCCGCACCACGACCACGTGGCGACACTCACCCGGCAGTGCCCAGAAGCAGTCGCGGCGGCGGTCATCGCCGGAGATCCGTGCTACGACCGGCTGTGCGCATCCCTGTCGGCCAGGGGCAAGTACCGGTCGAGGCTGGGTGTTCGCGACGCCCAGACCCTGGTCGCCGTGTCCTCCACCTGGGGGCAGCAGTCACTGCTGGGCAGCCAGCGGAATCTGTTGTTGCGACTGACTTCCGAACTTTCAGTCACCCATCGGGTCATCGCGACCCTGCACCCGGCGGTGTGGTCACAACACGGCTCTCGCCAGGTCCGCACCTGGCTGCGCGACGCCCGCGCGGCCGGAATGGACCTCATCGACGCAGGGCAGGACTGGCGAGCGTTGGTGGTTTCCGCGGACGTGATGGTCGCTGACCACAGCTCGTTGGCCGTGTACGCATCGAGCGTGAAGGTGCCGTTGCTGCTCAGTCATTTCGCCCATGACGAGATAGACCCGCACTCAGTGATGGCAGAGCTGGTCGGCCGGAGCCCGCGGCTGTGTCCATCAACACCGCTGCTCGAACAGCTGGACGAAGCCAGGCGGGCACAACCCGCCCAGTGGGACGTGTCCGGCCGCCGGATCTCAACTGTCAAAGGACAATCCGCCGCCATTCTCCAGCGGGAGCTCTACCAGTTGCTCAATCTGTCCGAGCCCCCCACGGCGGCGAGCTGGCCACTCGTTCCGGTGCCACGACTCGTAAGGGACGTGGTCGATCTCCACTGACTGAGCACGGCGCGGGGGCATCTCCGCGGTATCCCGGTCGGCCGCCCACCGGTACGGAATGCGAGTGGCTGAACCAGCGCTCGCATATCGTCAGGACTTGCGGGTCGGTAAGGCCGAAAGACCCTGTGACTTGCCCTGATCGCCTCTAGTGGCGTCTTTCTCGGATCACGACTCTTGATGGCATGAGCACATCGGTGACAACGGACGCGTATCGGATCGGCGCGGGGCAACTGGCTGAGTTGCTGGGCATTGACCCGGATCAGGGGATGTCTGCCGCGCAGGTCGAGCGCCGTCGGGCTCAGTTCGGGCCGAACATCCTGCCGGTGGAGAGTGACGGTGGTGCTCTTCTGCGGTTTGTCCGGCAGTGTCACGACCCGTTGGTGTATGTGCTGCTCGTTTCAGTGGCGGTAACGCTGAGCATGGCGCACTTCGTCGACGCGGGGGTCATTCTCGGTGTCGTTCTGCTGAACGCGGTGATCGGATACGTGCAGGAGTCGCGTGCTCGGTCCGCTTTGGACGCACTGTCTCGGATGATTCCTGCCGAGGCGGCCGTGGTGCGGGACGGTGTCACGGTCAAGGTTCCCGCTGAGGATCTGGTTCCGGGTGATGTCGTGGTGTTGCAGGCGGGGGACAAGGTCGCGGCTGATGTCCGGCTTGTGGTGGCCGACTCGCTGGAGGTCGACGAGTCCGCGTTGACGGGTGAGTCCGTGCCTGTGTCGAAGGACGAGGATGTGGTGCTGCCGGACGGTACGGTTCTGGCGGACCGGCGGAACATGGCCTACTCCGGCACGGTGGTGACTCGTGGTGCGGGGCGCGGTGTCGTTGTGGCGACGGGCGTGGACACCGAGTTGGGTTTGGTCAACAAGCTGGTCGGTGCCGCGAATGCGACGCGGACACCGTTGACGCGTAAGTTGACCGGTTTCAGCAGGCAGTTGGCGTTGGTCATTGTCGGGCTCGCCGTGGTGACGTTCGGAATCGGGCTGTTTCGGGGAAGCCCGGCGGGGGAGATGTTCACCGCCGCTGTGGCGTTGGCGGTTGGTGCGATTCCCGAAGGGTTGCCCGCGGCGGTCACGATCGTGCTGGCGATCGGTGTGGTGCGGATGTCTCGGCGGAACGCGATTGTTCGCCGGTTGCCCGCGGTGGAGACGTTGGGTGGGACGACCGTGGTGTGTACTGACAAGACGGGAACGCTGACAGCCAATGAGATGACCGTGAAAGCGGTCGTGGTCGGCAGTCGGAGCCATGAGGTGACCGGGCTCGGATATGCCTCGGACGGTCACGTTGAGGGGCTGGATGAGGACGCGCGTGAGTGTCTGTTGGCGGGTGCGTTGTGCAACGACACGAGCCTTCGACCGGCGGACGGCGGCTGGGAAGTCGTTGGCGACCCGACGGAGGCGGCGCTGCTGGTGTCGGCGACCAAAGCGGGAGTCGACACCTCCGGGTACTCGCGGATTGATGTTCTCCCGTTCGATTCGGCACGGCAGTTGATGGTCACGTTGCATCGCGGCCCGGACGGTCTGGTCGGCTACATCAAAGGGGCGGTCGAACAGGTGCTGGCGTTGACCGGCGGGGGTGACTGTTCACTTGCCGAGCAGTGGGCCGCGACTGGACTGCGTGTGCTTGCGTTCGCCCGGTTCACGCCGCTGCCCGGGGTGTACCGGATCGAGTTGGACGACCTGTCGGGACGTGCTGTTCTGCTTGGCTTTCAGGTCATGCATGATCCGTCGCGGCCGGAAGCGCTCGCGGCGGTGGCCGCGTGCAGGCAGGCGGGCATCGAAGTCAAGATGATCACTGGTGACCACGGTGCCACCGCGCGGGCGATTGCCGACGACTTCGGCCTGGGCCAGGGCGTCGTGTCGGGGACAGAGATCAACGCCACGCCGGATGACGACTTGGCGCGAATGTCGGTGTTCGCACGCGTCTCGCCGGAGCAGAAGCTGCGGCTGGTGGAGTTGTTGCAGCGCAAGGGGCATGTGGTCGCGATGACGGGCGACGGCGTGAACGACGCGCCCGCGCTGCGGCAGGCCGACATCGGTGTGGCGATGGGACGTGGTGGCACGCAGGCGGCGAAGGAGGCCGCGGACATGGTCCTGGCCGACGACAACTTCGCCACGATCGAAGCCGCGGTGGAAGAGGGCCGCGGCGTGTTCGACAACCTGCGCAAGTTTCTGGCCTGGACGTTGCCGACCAACATCGCTGAAGGGCTGGTCATCCTCGTGGCGATCGTCGCGGGTGCGGTGCTGCCGATCCTGCCGGTGCAGATCCTGTGGATCAACATGACCACGGCCGTGTTCCTGGGGCTGGCCTTGGCGTTCGAGCCGAAGGAATCCGGCATCATGCTGCGCCGGCCGCGTTCGCCCAGTCTGCCGCTGCTCACGGTGGACCTGGTGCGCCGGATCGTCCTGGTTTCCCTTGTCCTTGTGACGGCTGCTTTCTGGATGTTCCAAGGCTTGATGGACATGGGTGCGCCAGTGGCGGAAGCACGGACGGCGGCGATCAACGTCTTCGTGGTCGTGCAGATCGCCTACCTGATCAGTTGCCGGTCTCTGGACCGGTTCCGGTTGGGCGGGTGGAATCGGTGGCTGTTGGGCGGAATCGGTCTGATGGTCGGACTGCAGGCGTTGATCACCTATGTGCCGGTGCTGAACACCTTGTTCCACACCGCCCCGCTGACCGGTGGTGTGTGGCTGGTCATTCTTGCCGCGGGAGTGGCGGCGTTCTTCGTCGTGGAGGTCGACAAGCTGGTGTGGCGGTGGGGAGCGGAGCGGAACGCGCGAATTCGCGCCCAGAAAACCGAAGGGCACGTCCGCGCCCAGTTCCTCGGCGACGCGGGCGGCGTAGTGCGTTCGTCAACGTCATTGTGTGAGCGCGGCAGGACGGTGGAGAGTGCCGGACGATCCGAGGTGGTGGGGTCTTTCGGCCCTGAGTTGTGAGCCGATCGCCACTGACCCGGACGTCTGTCACCCAGTCACAGTGAGGGTATGCGTGTGATGACGGTGAATCCCGGATCCTCCAGCCTCAAGCTGTCGCTGGTCGTGGACGGCATCGAGACAGAGCGGTCTGTCGTCGACCGGTGGGATGGCGTGGACTGCGCGCCGCTGCTGCGTCCGCAATGGCCGAAGATCGATGTGGTGGCAGTGCGGTTCGTGCACGGTGGCGATCGGCGCGCGCCAGTGGTTCTGGACGAGGGGATTCTGGACGATCTGACCGACTTCGTGCCGCTCGCTCCGCTGCACCAGCCGCGGTCGCTGATGGCGGCGAAGGTCATGATGTGGGGTTCGGCTCCCGTCGTGGCGTGCTTCGACACCGCGTTCCACGCGTCGATGGCCATAGCGGCACGGGTTTACGGCTTGCCCAGGCACTTGACTGAGAAGTACGGACTGCGCCGATACGGGTTCCACGGCTTGTCATGCCAGTACGCGATGCGTCGTATCACCGAGCTGATACACAACAATCCGGACCGGACGCAGGCTCTTTGTGTCCATATGGGAGCAGGGGTGTCTGTCACCGCGGTCAAGAAT
Source organism: Kibdelosporangium sp. MJ126-NF4 (assembly GCF_000826545.1). The sequence goes on from NZ_CDME01000011.1 coordinate 1,087,837, forward strand.
GGCCGCAGTGTCGATACGAGTATGGGATTCACCCCGTTGGAGGGCGCGATGATGGCGACCCGTTCCGGTTCGGTCGATCCCGGTCTGCTCGTGCATCTGTTGGAGCAGAAGATCTGTCGTGTTGACGAGTTGAGCGATCTGCTCTACCACCAGTCCGGTCTGGCCGGGATGACAGGCACCAGCGGCGATATGCGGGACGTGCTCGCTGCGCGCAAGTGCGGGGACCAGGACGCGGCGTTGGCGGTAGAGGTTTACGTGCGCCGTATTCGCAGGGAGATCGGTGCGTTGGCGGTGTCGCTCGACCGGTTGGACGCGGTTGTGTTCACCGGCGGGGTGGCGGTTCACAACTGGGAGTTGGTCAGGGAGATCGCCCAGGGGCTTGAGGTTCTCAATGTCGATGTGGTGAAGCGGTTGTTGGCCGCGCACGGCGATCGGGTGGTCAGTCCGCTGGGTCAGTTGCCGCGCGTCTTCATGATCAAGGATCGGGAAGAGCTTGAACTGGCCAAGCAGGCCGAGTTGACGATGGTTCGGATCGAGCAGGGAGTGACGTCATGACGTGTCCGCAATTGCGTGCCGCGCTTGAGGCGGCAGTCCTCGCGCCATCCCCACACAACACACAGCCGTGGCGCTTCGAGGTCACGGACGGCCAGGTGGATGTGTTGCTGGACGAGTCCCGGATTCTGGCGGTTGCCGATCCGGATGGCAGGGAGGCGCGGATGTCCTGCGGCGCCGCGTTGTTCAACGTACGCATGTCGCTGCGCGCGCAAGGGCTGCCGGTTCATGTGAACCTTCTGCCCGTGCCGTACCGGCCGCACCTGCTGGCACGAGTGAAGGTCAGTGGACACCTTGCCGCCAAGACTGACGAACTGGTGCTGCACAGGGCAATTCCTCATCGGCACACCAACCGGCGGCCGTTCCGTGATGATCCTGTACCCGGGTCCGTCCGGAAGATCCTGCGGCAAGGGGCGTTGCAGGAGGGCGCTCGGCTGGTGTTGCTGGACAAGCCGGGGCGTTACCACTCGGTGGCCACGCTTCTGCGGCTGGCTGAGAACGCGCAGCGTCAGGATGCCGAGTTCCAGGACGAGCTGCGGCGGTGGGTTGCCACCGACCTCACCAGGCTCGACGGCGTTCCGCTTCTGGCAGGAGGGCCGCCGCCAGTGACTGAGCCGTTGGTGATACTGCGCCAGTACGGTTCGAACGGGACGAAGCCACCGCGAGAGTACGAGCAGGAGCCGTTGCTGGGTGTGCTGGTGACGCACCGGGACGAGGTACACGACCACGTGCGTGCGGGTCAGGCTCTGCAGCGGGTCCTGCTCACCGCCACAGCGGCTACGGTCAGTACGTCATTTCTGTCGGCGGCGGTCGAGTCGCCGCGGATCCGTTCCGCGCTGCGCGATCTGCTCGGTGACGAGGGATACCCTCAGGCGGTTCTGCGGTTCGGTTACGGCTATCAGCCGCCACACACTCGCCGTCGGCCTGTCGAGCAAGTGAGCAACTGCCTTGAGACGCCGCATTAGTGCGGTGTCTCAAGGCAGTTGTCTGGTGAACGAATCAATACGGGTCAGGGGATTTCACCACAAGAACCGGGCACGGGGCCATGTGCAGCGCGGTGGCGGTGACCATGGAGAGTTTGCCTGGTTGGCCGCCGGGGCCGAGCACGAGCAGATCGCTGCGGTCGCATGTGCGGACGGCTTCGTGTGGCTGACTGCGCACCAGATGCAGGCTCGGGATCACGTCAGGGGCGATGTCGCGAACCAGGTCGTGGGCGCGTTCGAGGATTTCGGCTGGGTCGCTGTTCGCAGGAACCGTGTGTGCGCCCGGCAATGGAACGGCGTGGATGAGTCGTAGCCTGCTGCGGGTGCGGACTGCGAACTGGATCGCGCGGCGGATGACGGCCTCGTCGTCGCGTCCGCCGAGCGCGGCGGTGATCCATCGGTGCTCACCCTGTACCGAGCGTGCTTCACCGCGGACGACCACGGCATCGCACTGGGCGCCGGAAATGATGGGCACGACGGATCGACCGAGACCGAACGGACCGTGCCTGCGGCCGCGGTAGCCGACGATCACCAGGTCATGGTCCTTGCTGGCGGTGATGAGGGTATGGACCGGCGAGTCGGGAGACACGGTGACCGAGGCAAAGAGCCACCGGTAGGCGTCGAGCCGTCGGGCGATCGCCTGGTCGTCGGACGATTCCGAGGCGAACACGCGCAGCCGTGCGTTCAGCAACGCGGCATGGCGCAAAGCCCACGTCAACGCCGCGTCGCCCCACGGCGTTCCGTCGGTTCCGACGGCGACCCGTGGCCGTCGGACTGGACGCTGCTGGGGTACCGGACGGATCGCCGGTGCGCTGCGGGTCATCGCTCCTCCAATGTCTGCACGCTGAACACCCACAGTGGTGGCGGCCGGTACCGGGCGGATAGGGCCGCGTGCCATGCGGAAAGGAGGCGAAGGTCCCGAGTCGGTCGGGGCGCGCGGCAGTATCGGCGGAGCAGGTCACGCGGGCAGCGTTGTGGTCGACGACCTCGACGGAAGGCAACCGATGACCGCCCACACACAGCCCACCGAAACCCGGGCGGGCACCGACACGATGCGCCGCGTCGACGCCTGGTGGCGAGCGGCCAACTACCTGTCAGTCGGCCAGATCTACCTGCTGGACAACCCGTTGCTGCGCGTTCCGCTGCAGCCCGACCACGTCAAGCCGCGCCTGCTCGGGCACTGGGGGACCGTGCCGGGCATCACCATGACCTACGCCCACCTCAACCACCTGATCATGCGCGACGACGTCAACGCGCTCCTGGTCACCGGGCCCGGCCACGGCGCGGCTGGTCTGAACGCGGCTGCCTGGCTGGAGGGCACCTATTCGGAGCTGTACCCGCATGTCACCCAGGACGAGGCTGGGATGCGGGAGCTGTTTCGCCAGTTCTCGTTCCCCGGTGGTGTGCCCAGCCACGCCTCAGCGCACCTGCCCGGTTCGATCCATGAAGGCGGCGAGTTGGGCTATGCCCTCGCACACGCCACTGGGGCGGCACTGGACAACCCCGACCTGATCGTCGCGTGCGTCATCGGCGACGGCGAGGCGGAAACCGGTCCGCTGGCCACGAGTTGGCACGCCCCGGCGTTCCTCGACCCGGCAACGGACGGCGCTGTGCTGCCGATCCTGCACTTGAACGGCTACAAGATCGCGAACCCGACAGTGTTGTCCCGTCTTCCGAGGGAAGGTCTGGCGGCGTTGCTGCGCGGGCACGGCTGGCGCGCGGTCGAAGTCGCCGGATCCGATCCGTTCGAGGTCCACGAGGCGTACGCCGAAGCTCTCACAGAGTGCCTGTCCGACATCAGGCAGATCCAGTGCGACGCGCGCCGCGGCGTCCGTAGTCGGACGACGGCTTGGCCGGTGATCGTGCTGCGCACTCCCAAGGGCTGGACCGGGCCTGAAACCGTCGACGGGCATCGGGTCGAGGGATCGTGGCGGTCGCACCAGGTGCCGATCACAGGCATCCGTTCGGATCCGCATCGACTGGCGCAGTTGGAGACCTGGCTGCAGTCCTACCGGCCGGACGAGCTGTTCGAGACCGACGGGACGCCCGCGCCGCTGGTCCGGTATTGGCATCCGTTGGGTACCAGGCGGATGAGTGCGAACCCGATCGCACGCGGCCACGTGCAGCGCGACTTGAACCTGCCGGACTGGCGAAAGTACACGGTGGACACCGACGGGACCGCGGAGGCGACGCGTGCGCTCGGTGGGTACCTGCGTGACGCGATGACGCTGAACATGAACAACCTGCTGTTCTTCGCGCCGGACGAGCACGCGTCCAACCGGCTCGGCGATGTCCTTGACGTGACCGGCCGCCGGTGGCAGCTGCCGATCGAGCCAGGCGACGATCACCTGGCCAGGGACGGTCGGGTCTTCGAGGTGTTGTCCGAGCACCTGTGCCAGGGCTGGTTGGAGGGATACCTGCTGACCGGCAGGCACGGGTTGCTCTCGAGCTATGAGGCGTTCACGCACATCGTGGACTCGATGGTCGCCCAGCACGCCAAGTGGCTGCACACCGCCGCGGACATCCCGTGGCGCCGCCCGGTGCCGAGCCTGAACTACCTGCTGACCTCACACGTGTGGCGACAGGACCACAATGGAGCGTCCCATCAGGACCCCGGGTTCATCGACCACGTGCTGAGCAAGCGCCCGGAAGTCGCCAGGGTGTATCTGCCGCCGGACGCGAACACGCTGCTGAGCGTGGCCGATCACTGCCTGCGGACTCGCGGCCTGGTCAACGTGATCGTCGCAGGGAAGCAACCGGCGCACCAGTACCTGACAGCTGATGAGGCTCGCGCGCACTGCGAGCAGGGGCTCGGCGTGTGGAGCTGGGCGAGCAGCGACCTCGACGGCGGCACCGACGTGGTGCTTGCGTGCGCGGGGGATGTTCCGACCCAGGAAACCCTCGCTGCCAAGGACGTGCTGCTCGACCTGGTGCCGGACCTGAAGATCCGTGTGGTGAACGTGGTCGACCTCGGTCGGTTGTTCTCGCCCGAGCAGCACCCGCATGGCATCGGTGACCGGGAGTACGGCGAGATCTTCACCAGGGACAAGCCGGTGATCTTCGCGTTCCACGGCTACCCGTGGTTGATCCACCGCCTGGCCTATCGCCGTCCCGGCCACGACAACCTGCACGTCTGGGGCTTCCACGACTACGGCACCACCACGACCCCGTTCGACATGTGCGTGCTCAACGAACTCGACCGCTACCACCTCGCCCTGGCCGCACTCGAGCGCGTGCCACGGCTTGAGGGCCGGATCGGGCATCTGCGCCAGGAACTTCTCGGGCGCCTCGCCCGACATCACGACCACATCCGGAGCACGGGTGAGGACCTGCCGGAAATCCGCGACTGGAAACCAAGGAGAACACCATGACCAAGCCGATCATCGTCGGCGTCGACGGATCCGCCGTCAGCATCGCCGCACTGCGCTGTTTGTTTGGCGTCAAGGTCATGGAGACCAGCTGCTGTCCTATTCGTGTGCGCGCAGCCTTCGGCCCGTGAGCTGCTCGATGCCTATCCGCAGGTAGTACTCCTTGGCCCCAGCTGCCCACGGTCGCAACTCGAGACGCCGCACTGCGTCCAGGTCGGCGGGCTCGATCACCTGGGTTGCCAGGCCGATCGCCACGACGCTCCATGCGCCGCGCTCGGGATAGCTGGCGAGGTCGTCCACTTCGAAGGCGACGACAGTGTTGGTGCCGGAGACGGCGAGCCTGCTGCGGGCTCCGGTTCTGATGACGACAGTGCGATCGAGGACGGCGAAGTTCACCGGCAGGACGGCAGGCAGTGCCCGGTCGTTGTACACGATTCGTCCGACCGGCATCTTTTTCAACAACTGGAAGCACTCGTCCTCGCCCAGCACTTCCAGCCCCGCGGAGTCGACCATGAGTCAACGGTGCTTCGTCGCGCTGCGAATCGGATAGGGTCCAAAGCCCTGTACGGCATGGGTCCGGCGCCCTGTCCATCGGGACAGGGCGCCGGTTCGTCGGTCTCGGTGCTCAGATCAGCCAGTGGTTCTTGCGGACGAGGTCAAGGTCGGCCCATTGGCGTCCAAAGCCCCATGTGTTGCCCGCGTAGGTCACCGCGAGGGTGATCAGCGCGATGGCGTAGATGACGTGGTAGTCGATGATCGGGTTGGGGGACATGCTCGGTTGACCGGCCTCGGTGAACCGGGAAAGCGGCCATTCCGCCACCCACATCATCAGCATCATGAGCGTGCCCGCGATGGCGGAGATCCGCAGACCGATCCCGAGGGTGACGGCGACGCCGATACCGAGCAGACCGAGCATGAACAGCCAGTCGGCCAGCCAACCGCCTGCCCAGCCCCGCAGTGTCTCGGAGAACGGTCCGACGTCGACGCGGCTGAGGAAGCCCTTGGTCGGCGAGCCGCCGCTGATCCAGGCGTTGGCCGAACCGGTGGCGTAGCCGAAGCCGAACATCTTGTCCAGGAACGCCCACAGGAACAGCAGGCCGGTCCCGATCCGCAGCACGGCCGTCCACTTGCCCGCGGTCGTGGTCATCACGGCACCGTGTGCCGGGGCGGTGGTCGCGGCTTCGCGCGGGGAAACCTGCAGGGCTTCGTTGATCGGGGCGGTGTGAGCGGACATGGAGCCCTCCTGTATCTCGGTGTTGCCCTTATCGTGTCGGCCACGCCGGATGGCGGATTGGGGCGAAAGACCCTGTGCGGTGGGGGCGTTGGGCAGGACCTTCGCAGGGCAAGCGATTCGACGATCGCCACCGAGCTACCCTCGCGTCCGCCTTACCGGCTTCGACGCGATGGAGCAGGTCGTGCTGCCGACGTTATGGAATGACCGCGAGCGGGCTGCTTGCGTTGCGCAGGAGCGCCTGGCTCACCGAACCGAGCAGCATCCCGGATCTGGCTCCGCGCCCGTGGGTGCCGACCACCACCAACTGCGCCCGCATCGACTCCTCGGCGAGGAACTCGTGGGCGTTGCCGATCGTGGACACGGTCCAAGCCGGAACATTCGGGTGCCGCTGTTGAGCGTCAGCCAATGTCTCCGTCACGACCCGAAGATGCGCTCGACGTTGCGCGGGCAGGTCACCAGCGCCCGGAAGCACGCTCCGATGCCACACGTGCACGGCGCGCACGCCACTCATATGTTGTGCCGCATAGCCGAACGCGAACGCCACAGCCGCTTTGGAAGCAGGCGATCCGTCCACTCCGACCACGACCGGAGCACTTCTCGGTGGCATGGTCCGAGCGATGATCACCGGGCACCGTGCTTGAGCCACGACACTGGCGCCGACCGAACCCCGCACCGCCGCGGACAGCGCCGAACGTCCGCGATTGCCGAGCACGAGCATGCTCGCGTCGGTCGCCCAACTGATGAGAGCGTCGGCTGGATGGTTGGGTGAGATGACCGACGAAACATGGATGTCCCGATTCATTGCCTGCACAACGGCAACGGCATCGTCGACCAGTTTCCTGGCGGACTTCGATGTGGCTTCCAACACGGAGCCGGTGCGCACCACGGACGTGGACCACTCCTCGTCGGCGTGCAACACCATGAGGGGAACGCTGCGCTGTGCGGCTTCGGCGATGGCCCAGTGCAATGCGATGTCGTTGCCCGGCCCGCCGTCGATTCCGACCACGATCGGTTTGCTCATGGCCCCAGGCTCGCCCTGCGCCTGACTGCCGGACAGGGCCGAACGGCACGGTGTGTCCCGGTCAATGGCCCCTGGATTCGGTTCGTTCTCGTGTCCGACGGTTTGCAGCCAGCCGGTGGGTGTGTCACGCGGGCCGATGGTCGCGCTCCCAATGACTTCACCAACTCGGCGACTCCGACAGAGTCAAAGTTGGCCGACCGCGCCTGTTGATCACGCGGTTGAGAATGCGGTTAACTCGGTGCCATGGATCGCAGGCAGTTCGTACTCGGTACCGGGATCGCCGCCGGTGGCATCCTGGTCGGCCCAGCCCAGGCGTCCGCCGCCGACGAGTGGGACGCGGTACGTCGGCAGTTCCCGCTGGACCCGGATCTCATCAATTTCGCGCACTTCTTCCTGACCACCCATCCCCGGCCGGTTCAGGCCGAGATCGAGCGGCTGCGCAGGTGGCTCGAACCGAACACGCACGTGATCACCTACGACTCGTTGCGTCGACTCCAGCAGGAGACCGCCGAGGCCCTGGCTGGCTACATCGGCGGCCGCCCCGACGACATCGCGCTCACCCAGAACACCACCACCGGCATGACGCTGGCTTACGCCACCCTGAAAATCAAGCCAGGCCAGGAGTTACTGGTCAACGACCAGGATCACACCGTGCACCGGGTCGCCGCACAGCGAGCCGCCGAGCGCGCCGGAGGCACCTACCGGGAGGTGTCGTTGTACGCGCATTCCGGCAAGGCCACTGTGGACGAGATCGCCGGGAAGCTCCGTGCGGCCATCACCTCCAGGACCCGCGTGGTCGGGATGACGTGGGTGCAGTCCAGCACCGGGGTGAAGATGCCGATCCGGGTGCTCGCCGACGTGGTCGCCGAGGCCAATCGGGGCCGTGCGGAGGAGGATCGCTGCCTGCTGATCGTGGACGGTGTGCACGGCTTCGCGGCCGTCGACGACGACCCCGCGAAACTGGGCGCGGACGTGTTCGCGACGGGCACCCACAAATGGCTGTTCGGCCCGCGCGGCACCGGATTCCTGTGGGTGAAGCCGGGCATGATCAGCCACTTCACGCCGATCGGCCAATCATTCGACTCCCGCAGCGCCACCTCGGCCCTCAGCATCGGCGGCTTCACCGCGTTCGAATACCAGTACGCCGTGCCCGCCGCCGTCAAATTCCACCAGCGCATCGGCCGTCCCCGGGTCGCACAGCGGGTCACAACGCTCAGCGGCCAGCTGCGCGACGGCCTGGCCGGAATGCGGAACGTGGTGCTCTGGACACCGCGTGACCCAGCCCTGTCGGCAGGGATGACGTGCTTCGACGTCAACGGCCACAACGGAGACCAGGTCGTCACCCACCTGAGGTCCCAGGGAATCCAGATCACCACCGCGGCCTATCGGATCCCGTACGCCAGGATCAGCACGTCCATCCTGAACACACCGGCTGAGGTGGAAACAGTCCTGCGGCGAACAGCGGAGCTTGCCCGCTGATCACCGGACAGGCCTTGATGATCCTGGCGATGGTGTCGAGCACGGCGGGGTCGGGTGTTGGAGCCGCCCGGCCCTGGGCCGAGGGCCATTGGGCCCTATCGACCGTTGTCGGCCAACCACAACAGTGAGGACAGGAACTCATTGGAAGGTGGGACGACCATGGTCGAGCAGAACGTGAACCCGCCGATCGTCGTCGGCGTCGACGATTCGGACGCCGCCCGCACGGCATTGGCATGGGCGATCGACGAAGCCAACATCCGGCACTGCTCGGTGCACGCCGTGACTGTCTGGGCTGTCGATCCCACGACCGACTTCGTCTGGACGCCCAGCGAACAGATGCGCAAGATCGCCGAGGAGAAGCTCTCGAGCACCGTGCGCCTGGCCGTCGCGGGACGCGCGGAGGTACCGACGATCGTGGAACGCGCGGTCGAAGGACCTCCGGCGACAGCCCTCGTCGATGCGGCCGAGAACGCCGCCATGCTCGTCGTCGCGACCCATCGCGGTGAACGGCTGCGCAAGGCACTGCTGGGTTCGGTCAGCGCGGCCTGCATGCGGCATTCCAACGTCCCCGTCGTCGTGGTGCGCCCCGAGCCGAAAGGCCAGTGACCATGCGAGCATCAGACGTGATGACCACCGCTGTGGTCACCGTCGAAGCGTCCACATCGGCCAAGGAAGCAGCAAAGCTTCTGGTGGACAACGGTTTCACTACACTGCCCGTCATCGGTCATGACGGCGCGCTGGTTGGTGTGGTGACCGATGCCGACATCCTGCGAGACCGGATCGGCGTCGACCCACGCGCACTGATGCACGAGGACTGGCCGGTGCACGCCGAGGAACGGCCGATCCCGCCGACGGTGGGCGAGGTGATGACCGCTGAGGTGGTCACACGCGGGCCGCACACCGACGCCGCGCAGTTGGCCGAAGACATGCTCGGTTGTCACCTGCGCGCGATCACGATCGTCGACGGCGGAAAGCTGGTCGGCATCGTGACCCGCCATGACCTGTTGCGCACCATCGCGCGAGACGATGCGGCCATTGCACAGGATGTCCGTCATCATCTCTGCCGGGCGTTCAGGCGTGGTGACTGGTCGGCGACGGTTACCGACGGCGTGGCCACGTTGGTCGACGAATACGGAGACGAGTCTGACCGGCACATCGCGGACGTCATCGCCAGTGCTGTTCCCGGTGTCCGCGACGTCGTGGTGCTGACACCAAACCACGCAGAACTGCATTGAACGCACGATCCACTGAGCGGGTGAGCTGGAGACCCGCACAGGGCGAGGTCGCTTGTGTCGCGGCCGGTGGGAGCGGCTTTTGGGGCCGTTTTCGCGAGTTATGTGTCGACCGTGCGCGTGTGCTGGGTGGAGGCGTGGAGGCTGCTCAGCAGTGCGAGGGTGTGAGCGCTGGGTGTGGCGGGTTCGGCGTGGTAGATGATCAGTTGTTGGCCGGGGGCGCTGCGTACGTCGAATGCCTGGTAGGTGAGGGTGAGCGGGCCGACGTCGGGGTGCATGAGGTGTTTGGGTTCGCGGGTCTTGCCGCGCACCTGGTGGGTTTCCCACAGGGCGCGGAAGTGCGCGCTGCCCTCGCTGAGTTCGGCCACCAGGCGCCGCAGACCAGGATCATGTGGGTCGAAGCCCGCTGCTACCCGCAGGTTCGCCACGGTGGCCTGTGCTGTCCAGTCCCAGCGTGTGTAGAACTGTCGTCCTGCGGGGTCGAGGAAGGTCATGCGGGCGAGGTTGTCCACCGCGCGGAATGGTGAGAACAGCGCGTCGGCGAGGGTGTTGGTGTCCAGGACGTCCAGGATGTGGTTGAGCACGAAGGCGGGGGTGTGCGGGTAGCCGTCCATGAGTTGCCGCAGTTCGGGGCTCACGGTCTGGGCTACCGGTGCCGGTGTGTTGTCCGGTGTGGTGCCTGCCAGCCGGTACAGGTGCTCGCGGGCGTCGGGGCCGAGATCCAGTGCGCGGCAGAGGGCGTCGAGCACTTGCGGTGACGGGTGGGTCTCACGGCCCTGTTCCAGGCGGGTGTAGTAGTCGGCGTTCACCCCGGCGAGCACGGCGACTTCTTCGCGGCGCAGTCCGGTCACCTTACGTCGGCCGGAGTAGAGCACGCCCGCGTCTTCGGGAGATCGTTGTGCGCGGCGCGCTCGCAGGAACTCACCCAGTTCACCACTGCCCATGGCACCAGGGTAGGTCGCTGCCTGCCTGGTTGGCTGGGTGCGGCACACCCAGCCACCACACGTCCTGCCATCGCTTTGCGCCGTCGCCGACGCTGGTCGGCATGACGAGCGATATCGACGTGGTCGGCATGTGGGTCACCGCGGACGGGCATGTGGACGACACCGGCTTCGCCGCGATGAGCGGGCCACGCTCCGACCGTGAGCTGGAGGGCAAAGTCGCGCTGGTCACCGGGGCAGCCCGCGGGGTCGGCGCGGCCACGGTCGCCTGGCTGCACGCCCGCGGCGCGCGAGTGCTGGCCACGGACCTCCGCCCCGAGGTGGACGATCTCGCCACCCGATTCGACCGGGTGTCCACTCTGGTGGGTGATGTGTCCCGGGAGGACACCGCGGTGCGGTCGGTGGCCGCGGCGATCGACCGGTTCGGCGGCATGGACATCCTGGTCGGCAACGCCGGTCGATCGGTGAACAAGCCGATCACCGAGACCACCGCGGCCGACTGGGACGAGCTGATGTCGATCAACGCCCGCGGAACGTTTCTGCACGCCAGGGAGTCGTTCCGGGTGATGCGCGAACGCGGTGGGGGTGTGATCGTCACCGTCGGCTCGTTCGCCAGCACGGTCGGCCTGGCCGACGCCGCGGCCTACAGCGCGTCGAAGGGGGCGCTGGCGCAGTTGACCAAGGTTCTCGCGCTGGAAGGCGGCCCGCATGGCATCCGTGCCAACGTCGTCGCCCCCGGTGTGATCGAGACTGACATGCTCGACAACTTCCGGGCCGACAGCCGGGAGTATCTGCGCTCCTTCGGCGACGCCCACCCCTTGGGCCGGGTCGCGCAACCCGAGGAGATCGCCGAGGTGATCGGCTTCCTGGCCTCGCCCCGCTCCAGCTTCATCACCGGCGCGGTCGTCGCGGCCGACGGCGGTTACACCGCAGCCTGACACCCCGCAGACACAACGAGAGAAAAGAGCACATCATGCCTGGACGGCTCGTCGGCAAGGTCGCGTTGATCACGGGCGCGACCGGCGGCATCGGACAAGCCACCGCGGAACTGTTCGCCCGCGAAGGAGCCAGCCTGGTCGTCACCGACATCGCCCAGGACGCAGTGGAAGGGCTCGCCGCGTCCCTGGAAGCCGAGGGCGCCGATGTGCTGGCGGCCCGGCTGGACGTCTCCTCGCCGGAGAACTGGAGCGAGGCGATCGAGCTGGCCCGGCGGCGCTTCGGCCGCCTTGACGTCCTGGTCAACATCGCCGGTGTCGTGGACTGGCCCGGTGTCGAAGAGACCACAAAGGATGGCTGGGACCGGGTGGTCGCGGTCAACCAGACCGGCACCTGGCTCGGGATGAAGACCGCCATGCCCCTGCTGCGCGCCTCCGGCAACGCCTCCGTCATCAACACCTCCTCGGTGCTCGGCCTGGTAGGCAGCGGAGCAGCCGCCGCCTACCAGGCAACCAAGGGAGCAGTGCGCCTGCTGACCAAGACCGCCGCCGTCGAATACGCCACCCGCGGAGTCCGGGTCAACTCGGTGCACCCCGGAGTCATCGCCACCCCGATGATCCAGGACCTGCTCGACGAGCAGGGCGATGCACAACCCGACATCGTGCGCACCCCCATGCGCCGCGCGGGCAGCCCCGCCGAGATCGCTCCCACGATGCTCTTCCTGGCCAGCGACGAATCCTCGTTCGTTACCGGAGCCGAGTTCGTCGTCGACGGCGGACTCACCGCACACTGATGACGAGCCCTGGATCCACGCCGATGGCCGGATGTCCGTGCGGTGTGACTGAGCCGAACGCGGCGGGGAGCTCCTAGACCACCATCTGACCAGCACAAAGAAAATCTATGGTGGCTGGGGTAGACATTCGCCTATGGGTGTGTGTAGTCTTCTCGTCGTAGCCAAGAGAAAATGTCCAGCAGGCGCGGGAGAGGATGTAACTACCCGCGAGGTGAGACAGAACGGTCGTTGGTCATGACGGTTTCGACGAACGTCCTGACGGCCGCGCAGTAACCCGGGACCAGAAGTTCCAGGCAGTACCGGTCCCGGCGAACAAGTAAGTGCATGGCGTGGGCGGAGACGGTGCGCCCACGATGGTGGTGAAGAAGCAGTACGAGGACAGCAGTAACGACGGTCAGGTGGCCGCAGCCGATCAGTAGACGGGGTTGTGGCCACTGATCAGTGGCGTATGACGCGTGCTGGGGCCGATCTAGGCAAGGGGTTCCAGACGGTGATCGCCACAGCAGTACCGAACCAGCAAGATCAAGGAATAGAGAGAAGGGAAGGGACACGTCATCTGATCGCCCGCCGTGGCTGTAGTTCGCCGGGCGGGTACCGCAGTCCCATCGGATTGGTAGGTGGTTCTCGGTTACTGACAAGCGATCCCCGCGATGTCTGCCCATGGGGTGGACGCGGGTACGTCCAGCCGGTCACACGACCGGTTGACGATGATGAACCCAACCCAGGGGCCCCGGGAGCGATACGCGCTCCCGGGGCCCTTCGTGATGTGGAGGCGCGATGATCCCTGACCCACGTGACACACCCGTGCCCAACGCGGGTGACAAGTTCGATGATGAGCATTACCCCGCCTACACCATGGGGCGGGCCGCGGAGATGCTGGGCACCACGCCGGGATTCCTGCGCAGCCTGGACGAAGCCAAGCTGATCGAGCCGCAGCGCTCCGCTGGCGGGCACCGTCGTTATTCGCGCTACCAACTGCGGTTGGCCGGACGCGTGCGGGAACTGGTCGACCAGGGCACCGGCCTGGACGCCGCCTGCAGGATCGTCACCCTCGAGGACCAACTCCACGAGGCACAGCAACTCAACGAGACGCAGCGGCTCAACACCGAACCGCGACACCACGACTGACAACCGCATGGTTCTGCCGGGCCGTACGGCCCAGCAGCAGACATCATCCCCTGGTCTGTGATCTTTTCAGCACGGCAAGGGGAACGTCGAGGCACGGACGTGGGGTGAACTGCTCAACCCGGTCACCCCATTGCGCGCAGGCAGGCGTCTTGGCCGTGGCGCAGAGACTGTTGGCACACTAAGCGTCCGGGGCGTTGTACCTTGCAGATCGCAATGGCCCGGACGGTTGCGGTCGTTGTGCCCTTTGTGGATCGTCGCAACGACAGGTCAGGACTTGTGGTCGTCGCGTCGCCGGGTTGCGTAGACGGCGGCTTCGGTTCGGCGCTCGAAACCGAGTTTGTGCAGCAGTGAGGAGACGTAGTTCTTCACGGTCTTCTCGGCCAGGTAGAGCTGTGCGGCGATCTGGCGGTTGGTCATGCCTTCGGCGATCAGGTCGAGGATGCGGCGTTCCTGCGGGCTGAGGGTGGCGTAGCGGGGGTCTTGCGGTTCTTCGTCGCCTTTGCGCAGGCGGTTGAGGACGGTGGCGGTGACGCTCGCGTCGAGCAGGGAGCCACCGGTTGCGACGGTGCGGATCGCGCCGACCAGGTCGTTGCCGCTGACTTGTTTGAGCATGTACCCGGCGGCTCCGGCCATGATCGCGCTGAACAGGGCCTCGTCGTCGGAGTACGAGGTGAGCATCAGGCAGGCCGGTGGCGGTTCGACCGCGGCACGGATGTCGCGGCAGACTGTGACGCCTTCACCGTCGGGCAGTCGCACGTCGAGAATGGCCACATCGGGACGGAGTGCGGGGATACGGGCGAGCGCCTGGGCCGCGGTTCCCGCTTCCCCGATGACCTCGATGTCCGGCTCGGCCTCCAGGAGCTGTCGGAGCCCGCGGCGGACGACCTCGTGGTCGTCGAGCAGGAAAACCTTGATGGTCATGGCCAACTCCTCCATGTCGCAGCGCCGACACTACTCCGCGATGGCTGTCGCACTGATCCAACCCTGCCTGGCCTGCGGAGATCGCAGATAGGGCCGGGCGTCAGCACGGACAGGGTCGAACGGCCCTATCCGTCGTCAAGATCGGGATTTCGCAGTGGAGCGGTCGGTGATAGGGCCGATCGGCCCTGGCCGGTCAGGCCGGTGGGCACAGCACGGCGCGGGGCAGGATTTTTCCCACAGTGCTGTGGTTTCGACGGCCGTGGACAGGGGTTTGCTTTCCGCGTGGTCTTGTTTAAAGTGTGCTGCCACTTCAAGAAGGCCGAGGATGCAGACTTCACTCACCGAACAGGACCTCCAGGACGTCCGGCAGCCTGTGTTCGTCGACCCAAGCGGGCGACGGCGCCGGATTCTGCGTCGTATCGCACTGGGTGTATGCGCTCTTCTGTTGTGTTATGGCGTGGTGGTGGTTGCCGCACTGCTCGGTGCGCCGATACCCCAGTCCGTGCTGTTACCGGTGCCGGGCGGGCCACCCGGGCAGGCACCCGTCCCGACCGAATGGGGCAACCAGGGTGTCCCACCAGGCACGCCGACGTCCAAACGGAATCCCGGGCCTGAGAAGACCACCGCCCCTCGTGGCAACCACGCGACCACCAACGCGCCTGCTGGCACTTCCGTAGTTGTACCAACGCAGCCAGTCACTCCTGCGGTCACTCCGGGAAGCACGCTCGACCGGCCCAACAGCAACGCGGCGTCCGAACCGCCAGGTCTGGCAAGACACTCGGAGAGCAAGAACCGTGGGCACGGCAACGGGTGAGCGGGCCGGTACCGAGAGCGCATTGGCTGCTGCTGACAGCGATACTTGTCGCGGTGGTGGTGTTGCTGAGTATCAACGCCTTTGTCGGCAGCAAGTTCCACGCGGATGAAACCACTCCGCAGGGACCGGCTGGTTCGGTACCCGAAGAGATCCGTTCGGGTGGTCCGGTACTGGACGCGCGGACGGCTACTCCGGTCGCGTTGCGTCCCAAGGACGGGACAGTGGCACTGACCTTCGACGACGGGCCGGATCCCGAATGGACACCCAAGGTCCTCGACGTACTCGCCAAACACGACGTGCGCGCCACGTTTTTCGTCACCGGTACCAGCGTCGCCAGCTATCCGGGGCTGGTGAAGCAGATCGTCGAGCAGGGGCACGAGATCGGCAACCACACCGCGTCCCATGCGGACCTGCGTGCTGCGGGATCACTCCGTGTCAGCCTTGAGACGCGAGCGACGGACGTCGTCATCGCAAGCGCCGCCGGTGTGCAGACGTCGTTGTTCCGTCCGCCTTACTCGGCGACGCCGGAATCGATGGACGACCTCGCCTGGCAGGCGGCGAAGACGCTGGGCGCGGACGGCAGGCTGACAGTTATGTCCAGTGTGGACTCGCAGGACTGGCGACGGCCCGGTGTGGATGAGATCGTCGTCAATTCGATACCGAAAGGTACCCGTGGTGCCGTGGTGCTCATGCACGACGCCGGCGGTGATCGCTCGCAGACCGTTGCGGCCCTCGATCGTCTGATTCCGGTGCTGCGAGCGGAAGGCAGGCAGTTCGGCACCGTCAGCCAGACCGTCGGGATGACCGGGGTGAACTCGCCCGCACCTGTCGTGTCCACTGTGGGTGGTTGGTTGCTGGTCGCCGCGGTCTGGGCTGGTGACGTGCTTGCCGGAATCCTGGCCGCGCTGTTGGTGCTGTCGGCGGCGTTGGCCGGGCTGCGGACGCTGCTCGTGCTTGTCACGACTGCGGTGCACGTGCGCCGCAGCAGGTTTCGTGGCCTGATCCCGACGAATACCCAGGTCACCGTGATCATCCCGGCGTACAACGAGAAGGAGGGCATTGAGGCGACTGTCCGGTCCGCCCTGGCCTCCAACCATCCGGTGAACGTGATTGTCGTGGACGACGGATCGACTGACGGTACTGCTGAGATCGTCGAGCGGCTGCGACTCCGACGGGTCCGGGTTGTCCGGCAACGCAACGCGGGCAAGGCCGTGGCACTGAACGCGGGGCTCGCCGCCGCTCGCACGGAGGTCGTCGTCATGGTCGACGGTGACACTGTGCTCGAACCGGACACCGTCGGCGAACTCGTCAGACACTTCACGGACCCCAGTGTCGGCGCGGTCTCCGGCAACGCCAAGGTCGGCAACCGGGGTGGCATTCTCGGCAAGTGGCAGCACATCGAGTACGTGATCGGGTTCAATCTCGATCGCAGGATGTACGACGTGTTGGAGTGTATGCCGACAGTGCCCGGTGCGGTCGGTGCGTTCCGCCGGTCGGCTGTGCTGAGACTGGGCGGCGTACCGGTCGATACTCTCGCGGAGGACACCGATCTCACCATGGCGCTGGAACGATCGGGTTGGCGCGTTGTGTACGAGCAGAACGCGCGAGTCTGGACCGAGGCCCCAGCGACCCTCGGTCAGTTGTGGAAGCAGCGCTACCGGTGGTGCTACGGGACATTGCAGGCGGTGTGGAAGCATCGGCGGGCCGTGGTCGGTCGCGGATCCGCTGGCAGGCTGGGCCGCCGCGGCATCCCGTATCTGGTGTTGTTCCAGGTGATCCTGCCGCTGGCCGCGCCGTTCGTCGACGTCGCCGCGGTTTTCGGCATCCTCAGCGGCGGGTGGTCGAGCGCACTCGGTTTCTGGCTGGCTTTCCAGGTGCTGCAGGTGATCCCCGGCGTGGTGGCGTTCCGTCTCGACAGGGAGCCGCTCGCACCGCTCCTGGCGATGCCGTTGCAGCAGTTCGTCTATCGGCAGCTGATGTACCTGGTGGTGGTGCAGTCGGTGATGACCGCGTTGGCCGGAGCTCGCCTGCCATGGCAGAAGCTGGACCGAGTCGGGCTGACACCAGTCACGACGGGCCAGCGCAGTGGCAGCGTGAATGGCCTCGACGGTGATTCACGACACTGAGCACACTGGCACTACCTGGAACTCACCCTGTCAGGCATGGCGGTGATGACGCGTCGGGTCATCAGGTCGGCCACGGTCGGCTCGCGCATGTGATACCTCCACGCCGGTGTGGAGCGGCACGCCTTCGCGGCATACTCTTTCAGACTTGCTAAGGTTAGCAACTGTTGAACCGTGCGACCAGGTGTCCTGCCATGTTGTGTGTGCAGGTCAGGAAGGATCGGCGGGATGACGACGACCGAAGGTCAGGGCGCGAGTTGCGTGTCGCGAGCGTGTGAGGAGGGGTGCTGGTGAGCAGGCCCCTCTATCAGCTCAAGGCGGAGTTCTTCAAGACGTTGGGGCATCCGGCTCGGATCCGGGTGCTGGAGCTGTTGTCTCAACGGGAGCACGCGGTGGCGGAGATGCTGCCGGAGGTCGGGATCGAGGCGGCGAACCTGTCGCAGCAGCTGGCGGTGCTGCGCCGCGCGGGGCTGGTGACCACGCGCAAGGAAGGTTCGAACGTCTACTACTCGCTGACCAGCCCGCACGTGGCGGAGTTGCTCGCGGTCGCCCGCATGATCTTGACCGGGGTGTTGTCCGGGCAGGTCGAACTGCTGGAAGACCTGCGCACTCCGGCGTCCTCGACGGTGAACCCTGGCGGTGGCCAGTCCGGTTCCCCGCCACCGAGTGGCTAGAGCAGCGCCTTTCTATCCCCATCAGAACCGACGCGGGAGCTGACTGTGCTGGGTTTGTTGCGCAAGATGCGCAGGACCGGGCGGGTGGCTGAGCCCGCGCCGCCCTCGCCTGGGGGCGACCGGTCAGCGATCGTCGCCGAGTTGGGTGGGTCGGTGCAGATCCGGCATGTGGACGCGGGTTCGTGCAACGGCTGTGAGGTCGAGATCGGCTCGGCGTTCGGCCCGGTGTATGACGCCGAGCGGTACGGCGCCCGCCTGGTGGCCTCGCCCCGGCATGCGGACGCCCTGGTGGTGACCGGGCCGGTGACGCGCAACATGGCCGAGCCGTTACGGCGGACCTACGAGGCGGTGCCAGGGCCGAAACTGGTGGTCGCGGTGGGGGATTGCGCACGCAACTGCGGCGTGTTCGCGGGCGCGTACGGGGTGGCGGGCGCGGTGCGGGACATCGTGCCGGTGGATGTGGAGATCGCGGGGTGCCCGCCACGGCCGGAGGCGATCGTGGAGGGTTTGCGGAAGCTGACTGGTCGATGAACCTCGCGCCCGAAGACCTGCTCGCAGGGTCGAGCATCGGCGCCGAAGACCTGCTCGCAGGGTCGAGTATCAGCGCAGTGGACCTGCTTGCAGGGTCGAGCATCAGCGCAGTGGACCTGCTTGCAGGGTCGAGCATCAGCGCAGTGGGCCTCGGCGGCGGCGTGGCCGTCGCGGTTCTTACTGCGCTGGGGGCACTTGTGGTGCCGAGTCGGGCGCGGTCGACGGTGGTCGGTGTGGGCACCGCACTCGCTGGTGGGGCTGGTGCCGTTGCCGGTGTCGCGGCGATGGCGGGTGGGTCGTTCTCGGTCGCGCTGCCGGGGCTGTTGCCGCTGTCCGGGGTGTCGCTCACGCTGGACGCGCTGGGTGGGTTGTTCGTCGCGGTGGCCGGGGGCGTCTCGGTGGCGGCGGGTGTGTACGGCATTGGCTATGCCCGGTCGCACGCTCTGCGGGCGCGGGCGGTGCAGGCGGTGTTCCCGTTGTTCGTGGCGGCGATGCTGCTGGTGCCCGTTGCGGCGAGCGTGGGCACGTTCCTGGTGTGCTGGGAGCTGATGGCGCTGACGTCGCTGCTGCTGGTGGTGGCTGAGCACCGGCGCCGCCCGGAGGTCGCGCAGGCGGGCCGCTGGTATGCGGTGATGACCCATCTCGGGTTCGTGGCGGTCCTGATCGGTCTGCTGGTGCTGGCAGGGCACGCCGCGAGTGACTCGTTTCCCGCGTTGCGTGAGGCCGGTCGGCATGTGTCGCCGGGGGTGGCCGGGGTGGTGTTCGTGTGCACGCTCATGGGGTTCGCGTCGAAGGCGGGGATCCTGCCGCTGCATGCGTGGCTGCCGCGTGCGCACCCGGAGGCGCCGAGCCATGTGTCGGCGCTGATGTCCGCGGCCATGGTGAACCTGGGCGTGTACGGGCTGGTGCGCGTCGGGTTCGACCTGCTCGGCGGCGGTGTGCTGTGGTGGTGGCTGCTGGTGCTCGCGCTCGGCGCGGTCTCGGCGGTGTACGGGATCCTGCAGGCGGCGATGAGCACCGATCTCAAGCGGCTGCTGGGTCAGTCGACGACGGAGAACATGGGGCTGGTGCTGATCGGGGTCGGCGCGGCCGGTCTGTTCGCGGCCTCCGGAGACCGGGTGCTGGCCGGAGTGGCGCTGACCGCGGCGCTGCTGCACGTGGTCAATCACGCGGCGTTCAAGACGTTGTTGTTCCTGGCGGCTGGGTCGGTGCTGCACGCAACCGGCACTCGGGATCTGGATGCGCTCGGTGGTTTGCGGGCGGGGATGCCGTGGACCACCGGGGCGTTCGGGCTGGGGGCGTTGGCCGCGTCGGCGTTGCCTCCGGGGACGGCGTTCGTGTCGGAGTGGCTGCTGTTGCAGGCGTTGATCCACGGGCTGCCCACGGCGGGAAGCACGGGCGGGACGGCTGCGGCGATCGCGATGCCGTTGGCGGTCGCGGCGGTGGCGCTGACCGCCGGGCTGGCGGTGGCCACGTTCGTCAAGGCGTTCGGGGTCGGGTTCCTGGCCAAACCCCGTAGCGCCGCCGCCGAGCACGCTCACGAAGGCCCGCCGTCCATGCGGGCCGGGATGGGCATGGCGGGGCTGGCCTGCGTGGCGCTGGCACTGTTGCCGACGCTGGTTCTGCCCGCTGTGGGGGCCGCGTCCGGTGTCGCGCTGGGAGCTGGTGACCCGGCTGTGTCCGGGCTGGTGACGCTGCGGTTGGCCGGGGTCACCGGGTCGTTGTCGCCGCTGATGCTCACGCTCGCGTTGCTGGCCGCGCTCGTGGTGGCGGTGGCCGTGGTGCGGGTGGTGGCTACTCGACGGGCACGACGCGCGGCGCGCCGCCCCGTCAGGGGGTCGGTGAAGAGACTGTGGGACTGCGGCGGCGGCCCGATGTCAGCGCGGATGGAGTACACCGCCACCTCGTTCGCCGAGCCGTTGCAGCGGGTGTTCGACGACGTCGTGCGACCAGAGCAGGACGTGGACGTCACCCATCACGAGGAATCGCGATACCTGGTGCGGGCTGTCGAGTATCGCCGGAAGGTGCCCGATCGGATCGAGCGCCGGTTCTATGAACCTGTCCTGGCCGCTGCGGCGGCGTGGGGTCGGGTCGGTCGGCGGCTGGCCACCGGGAGCGTGCACCGGTATCTCGGGTACGGCTTCTACACCTTGTGCACGGTGTTGGTTCTGCTGGCGTTGACCCGGTGAGCGCGCTCGGGATCGTCGGCGGGGTGGCGCAGCCTGTGCTCATCGTGGCTGGGTCGCCCCTGTTGGTCGGGGTGATGCGGCAAGTCCGCGCGAGGCTGGAAGGCCGTGCGGGGCCGGGGGTCATGCAGCCGTGGCGGGATCTGCGCAAGCTGTTCGGCAAGGAACGGATCGAACCGCGGGGCACGAGCGAGGTGTTCCGGGTCGCGCCGCTGGTGCTGGTAGCCACGACGCTGGTGGTCGCGGTGGTGGCGCCATTCGTGACCACCGACTCGGCGATCGACCCGGTGAGCGACCTGTTCGCGGTGGTGGCGCTGCTGGCGCTGGGTGCGGTGGCGCTCGCGCTGGCCGGGCTGGACACCGGGACCGCGTTCGGTGGGATGGGCGCCAGCCGGGAGATGACGATCCTCGCGTTGGTGGAGCCCACGTTGCTGCTGTCGATCTTCGCGTTGTCCGTGCGGGTCGGGTCGACCAACCTCGGCGCGATCGTGTCCTCGACACTGCATGATCCTGCGCGGGTGATCTCGCCGGTCAGTCTGCTGGCCGCGGTCGCGTTGATCGTGGTGATCGTTGCGGAGACCGGGCGGTTGCCGGTGGACAACCCGTCCACGCACCTGGAGCTGACGATGGTGCACGAGGCGATGGTGCTGGAGTACGCAGGCCCGGACCTGGCGCTGGTCGAGTTGGCCTCGGCGATGCGACTGAGTGTGTTCCTGGGGTTGCTGGCGAACTTGTTCCTGCCGTGGGGAATCGCGACCACCGCTGCTCCGCTCGCGGTGGTGGCCGGTGTGCTCGCCCTGGTGGTCAAGGTCGGTGTGCTCGGCGTGGTGTTGGCGGCGGGTGAGGTGTTCCTGGCCAAGTTGCGGCTGTTCCGGGTGCCCGAGTTGCTGGCTGGTTCGTTCGTGCTCGCACTGCTGGCGGTCGCCGCTTCGTTCTTCCTGGCCTGAAAGGGGATGGCGGTGACCGAGACAGTGTCGATGCTCGACTCCGCAAGCGAGTCTTCGGTGTTCGTGCAGTTACTGGACCTGGCGTGCGGTGCGTTGCTGTTGACCGCGGTGCTGGTGCTGTGGCGTCGCGAACTGGCCGTGATCATCCGGGTGTTCGCGCTGCAAGGGCTCGCGCTCGCGATGCTCGTCGGCGTCCTGGCCGCACATGAGGATTCCGTCGAACTGTGGGCCGTGGCGGTCGGGGTCCTGGTGCTGCGTGCGGGTGTGCTGCCGTATCTGCTGTGGCGGGCGCTGGCCGCCGCGGGCGAGGCACGGCGGGAAACCCGCCCACTGGTGAACGTCGCCGCCTCTCTGCTGGCCGCCGCGGTGCTGGCCATGCTGGCCTACGCGGTGTCCCGACCACTGGTGGAACTGGCGCCGTCCGCGGCGACCCAGGCGATCCCGGTCGGCGTGACCGTGGTGCTGATCGGGTTCTTCGTGCTGGTCACCCGCCGCCGCGCACTCTCCCAACTGGTGGGTTTCCTGTTGATGGACAACGGGATCACCGCGGTCGGGTTCCTCACCACCTCCGGGATCGGCCTGGTCGTCGAGCTCGGCGTGTCGCTGGACGTGCTGCTGGCGGTGCTGGTCCTGCAGGTGCTGACCACCCGGATGCGCGAGACGTTCGGCGACACCGACCTGGACGAACTGCGGGAGTTGCGCGACTGATGATCACCCTGCTCGTTCCGGTCGTGGCGCCGGTCCTCGGTGCCCTCACCTACGTCGTGCTCGGCTGGCGCCGTTCCACTGCCTGGGTGAGTGCGGCCAGCGCTGCCGCCATGCTGGTCACCGCGATCGTCCTCGCCGTCGACGTCACCGATTCCGGCCCGCGCACGGTGCTGGGCGGGTTGCTGCGGGCGGACGCGCTGTCGGCGTTCATGCTCATCGTGATCGGCGCGGTCGCCCTCCTCGCGACCATCGCCACCCCCGCGTACCTGCGTGCCGAGATCGACGCCGAGCGGGCCACCGCACGCACCGCGACCCGGCACAGCGTGCTTGTCCAGCTGTTCCTGGCCGCGATGGCACTGGCGGTGCTGGCCGCGAATCTCGGCGTGGTGTGGGTGGCGATCGAGGCCACCACCATCGTGACCGCGTTCCTGGTCGGGCAACGCCGTACCAAGGCGGCGGTGGAGGCGGCCTGGAAGTACGTGGTGATCTGCTCGGCCGGGATCGCACTGGCCTTGTTGGGCACGATCGTGCTCAACTTCGCCGCCTCCCGTGCCCCCGGCGGGGCGATCGGCCTGGACCTGGCGGCGCTCGCCGCGCACGCGTCCAGTCTGGACCCTGGCGTCACCCGCATCGCGGTGGTGTTGCTGATCCTCGGGTTCGGCACCAAGGCCGGGCTGGCGCCGCTGCACGCATGGCTGCCCGACGCGCACTCCCAGGCCCCGGCACCGGTGTCCGCGCTGATGTCCGGGGTGCTGCTGTCGGTCGCGTTCTACGCGATCCTGCGGGTCACGGTGATCGCCGACGCCGCGCTCGGGACCGGGTTCGCCCGCACCGTGTTGGCCGTGATGGCGGTGGCGTCCCTGCTGGTGGCCGCGACGTTGTTGCTGGCCCAGCGGGACTACAAACGGATGCTGGCCTACTCCAGCATCGAACATCTCGGCCTGGTCGCGCTCGGCACCGCGCTCGGCGGCCCGCTCGCGCTCGCGGCGGTGCTGCTGCACATCCTCGGGCACGGCCTGGCCAAGGCAGTGCTGTTCCTCGGGGCCGGGCGGATCCTGCAGGTCACCGGCACCAGCCGGATCAACGACATCCGCGGGTTGGCCGGACAGCACCCGGTCCTGGCCGGGTGCGTCGGGGCCGGGGTGCTCGCGCTGATCGGGCTACCCCCATTCAGCCTGTTCGCCAGTGAGCTCGGCATCGCCCGTGCCGGATTCGCCGCCGAAATGGGCTGGGTGACCGCCGCCGCGCTGGCCATAGTGCTGGTCATCGCCGCGGCGCTGGTCGGCCACACCAGCCGCATGCTGCTCGGCACCCCACCGGACGGCCCCGGCGCGGCCAGCGCACCGCAACGCGTGCCACTGCCCACCGCGGTCGCGCTCGTCGGCGGGCTGCTGGCCTGCGCCGCGCTGGGAATCACCGCCGGGCCACTGTCCACCCTGCTGCACCTGGCCGCCGACACCCTGGTGAGGGCACCACGATGACAACACCACCGACCACACCACCGACCGCGACGCACACGCCTGTACTCGGTGACCCGGTCGGCAAGCACCGCACCGCGCTCACCATCGCATCCGACGATCTGGTCGGACATGCCCGTTCCCTGCTGGAAGAGGGGTACCGGGTCGCGCTGGTCGCCGGTCACGACGATGGAGATCGGTTGCGCGCGGTGTACCTGTTCACCGCCCCCACCACCGGCACTGCCCCGGATCGACGCGTCGAGCTGCACGTCCCGTTGGACAAAGCCACGCCGCGGGTACCGAGCCTGGCCGCCGTGTCCTTCCCCGCCGGGCGGTTCGAGCGGGAGATGCGTGACCTGTTCGGCATCGTCCCGATCGATCACCCGCTGCCGAGGCGGCTGGTCCGCCACTTCCACTGGCCCCGGGGCTGGTATCCGATGCTGGCCGACGCGGGCGACCCGCCGCAGTTCGGCGACCTCGACGGCCCGTATCCCTTTAGGACCGTGGAAGGTCCTGGGGTGTACGAGATCCCGGTCGGCCCGGTGCACGCGGGCATGATCGGCCCAGGCCACTTCCGGTTCTCCGTGGTCGGCGAGACCATCCTCAACCTCAAGGCCCGGCTCTGGTTCGTGCACAGAGGAATCGAGAAGCTGTTCCAGCGGCGCGAACCCGCCGAGGCGGTGGAACTGGCCGAACGCGTCAGCGGCGACACCACC
The DNA here is from genome assembly GCF_000826545.1 of Kibdelosporangium sp. MJ126-NF4. The sequence continues at coordinate 1,112,581 of NZ_CDME01000011.1, forward strand.
GTTGGGCATTCTCTCGCCTTCTGCCAGGCCGTCGAAGACGCCTGCCAGGCCCCGGTGTCCGCGCACACCCACCGGATCCGCGCGATCCTGCTGGAGCTGGAACGGCTCTACAACCACATCACCGACATCGGCGCGCTGTGCAACGACGTCGGCTACGGCATCCTCAACGCCCACACGGGGCGCGTCAAAGAGCAACTGCTGCGCGTCAACGACGAGGTCACCGGGCATCGGTTGATGCGCGGCGCCATCCATCCCGGCGGCGCCACGATCACCGCCCTGCCCGACCTGGGCCGTCTGGCCGCGATCGGCGCGGACATCGGCGAGATCGTCACCCTCGCGCTGGACAACACCGTGGTCGCGGACCGGTTCACCGGCACCGCCGTGCTCACCCCCACCCAGGCCACCGACCTGGGCACCCTCGGCTACGTCGCCCGCGCCAGCGGCCTGAGCACCGACGCCCGCCACGACCACCCATTCCTCGACGAGGAGTTCCTCCGCGTCAAGCACACTCACACCGATGGCGACGTGCTGTCCCGGTTCCTGGTCCGCGCCGAGGAGATCACCTACTCGCTCGGACTGATCACCAGCCTCGTCCAGAACACAGACGGACCGCTGACGCCCGCCGCGACACAGCCGGTCGAGCCTCGACCCGGCCAGTCGTCCGGGGTGGGCATCGTCGAGGGCTGGCGCGGCACGATCGTGCACCGCGTCGAACTCGGCCCCGACGGCACATTGACCCGCGTGAAGATCGTCGACCCGAGCTTCCTCAACTGGCCCGCGCTCCCCGTCGCGCTGGCCGACACGATCGTCCCGGACTTCCCACTGACCAACAAGAGCTTCAACCTCTCCTACGCAGGCAACGACCTCTGAACCGCGACACGCCGGGCGCGAGTGTGGTACTTCTCGCACGATCCGACAGTTGCGAAATTCTTTAAATGCGCAGATGATGGATTCATCGTCGAGATGAGGTTGGTGTTGTGGTGCGCCGGAGAGATGCGGGGACGATGAGCGAGTTCGAAACGGTCCTGCGTCGCCAGGTCGCCGACGGCCTGACCACGCTGGACAAGGCGCGGCAGGCAGGTCTCGACTACGAGGCCCATCTGCACGGCGCCCGAATCCGAGATCTGCTCGACGTGGCCGCCCGGCACGGCATCGACACCGGCGGGTGGGTGAATCCGGCCGTGCTGGAATCCGCGACCCTCGCGACCTGACCGTGGGTGCGCCGCCGGATCAAGCCACATCCGGACTGTTTCACGGCCTGGGGCAATCGGAGCATGCCTCGTGATCGCACACGGGCGATCGGATCGTGTGGTTGCGGTGATCAGCGACGGCAGCGCTTTCGCTGACCAGGACGTCTCGGTGGAAGCCGTGCTGCACGAGTACTCCGCGCTGATCCGCGACGTGGCTGGCCTACCGACTGTCGTGATGCCGCTCGTCGCGGATGCCCCACGGCAGTCGCACACCACACTGGACAACCTCCCGTCCAGCGTCGGCGCGGTCTTTCTGCCGCACGTCACACCTGAACGCGCCCACATGGCACGCCTGGCCGCAGGCGAGACACCGGTGGTCACTGAGCACGACACCACCGCGATCGCGCTGACCGCAGCGCTGCTGACCACCCTCACCCACGCCGGTCGCCCACTGAACTCCAGCCGCGTCGTGATCGCGGGCGCGAACACCATGCCGATGCTGTCCCCGCTGCTGGTGACCACCGGGATCGGCGACATCACCACCTGGAACCACGCTGACACCGGCGCGTTCCCGTTGCACCGCATCGCCACCGGCGCTGACGCCGTGATCGACTTGCTCGGCGGCCTCACCACCGCATGCGAAATCCCCTTCGAACCTGCCGTGATCACCCGAGACGACCCACGCATCCCGCTGCTCGCGCTACCGGGACTGCTTCGCGCGCTGACCAAGATCCGGGGCGCGACTCCGAATGTCGAGGTGTGCTACGCCTGTGCGTTCGCCCTGGTGATGGCCACGCCATCCGAGCTGCGGTTACCCAACGGCCCGGATCTTGTCCTCACCAGCCGGGTCGCCGACGCCGCGACCCGCGCTCTCCACCACCCGCACGACACACGTTTCAGCTGACCGGCCGACAAGCGCAGGGCGGCTCGCAAGGAGACCACGATGACCGCAGCCACCATCCCCGGCCTCGACCAGACTCCGACCACACACCACTCGTTGCTTGCCTGGGTACGCCAGGTCGCCGACTTGACCACCCCGGAGAAGGTGGTGTGGTGTGACGGGTCGACCGAGGAGTGGCGGACGTTGACCGACAGCCTGGTCGATGCGGGCACGTTCGTGCGGCTGGCCCAGAAACCCAACTCGTTCTGGTGCGCCTCGGATCCCAACGATGTCGCCAGGGTCGAGGACCGTACTTTCATCTGTTCGACCTACGAGGCCGACGCGGGTCCCACCAACAACTGGATGGACCCGATCGACATGAAGGTCATCATGACCGAGCACTACCGCGGCAGCATGACCGGCCGGACCATGTACGTGATCCCGTTCTGCATGGGACCACTCACTGCCGAGAAACCCATGCTGGGCGTGGAAATCACCGACTCCGCCTACGTGGTCGCCTCCATGCACATCATGACCCGCATGGGCAGCAAGGCCCTCGCTCTGTTCGGCGACGACGCCGAGTTCGTGCGCTGTCTGCACTCGGTCGGCGCGCCGCTCAAACCCGGCCAGCAGGACGTGCCGTGGCCCTGTGACCACACCAAGTACATCACCCAGTTCCCCGAAGAACGGATGATCTGGAGCTACGGCTCCGGCTACGGCGGCAACGCGTTGCTGGGCAAGAAGTGCTACTCGTTGCGGATCGCGTCGGTGATCGGCCGTGAGGAGGGGTGGCTGGCCGAACACATGCTGATCCTCAAACTCACCTCACCCGAAAACAAGGTCCACTACATCGCCGCGGCCTTCCCGAGCGCCTGCGGCAAGACGAATCTGGCCATGCTCGAACCCGGCATCCCCGGCTGGAAGGTCGAGACCCTGGGCGACGACATCGCCTGGATGCGGTTCGGCAAGGACGGTCGGCTGTACGCGGTCAACCCGGAGTACGGCTTCTTCGGTGTCGCACCCGGCACGGGGTGGAAGACCAACCCCAACGCGATGCGCACCCTCTACAAAGGAAACTCGATCTTCACCAACGTCGCGCTCACCGACGACGGCGACATCTGGTGGGAGGGCTACTCCGAAGCCCCACCAGACCACCTCACCACCTGGCAGCGAGAAGGCTGGACGCTGGCCAGCGACGAGCTCACCTCCCACCCCAACTCCCGCTACTGCACCCCGATCGCCCAGTGCCCGATCGCCGCACCGGAATGGGACGACCCCAACGGGGTGCCGATCTCGGCAATCCTCTTCGGCGGCCGTCGGGCCACCACCGTTCCGCTCGTGGTCGAGTCCCGTGACTGGCAGCACGGCGTGTTCCTGGCCGCCACCCTGTCCTCGGAGACCACCGCCGCGGCCACCGGTCAGGTCGGCGTCGTGCGCCGCGACCCGATGGCCATGCTGCCGTTCATCGGCTACCACGTCGGCGACTACTTCCAGCACTGGATCGACACCGGCAAACACGCCGACACCGCGAAACTACCGAAGATCTTCTACGTCAACTGGTTCCGTCGCGGCGCCGACGGCCGCTTCCTCTGGCCAGGATTCAGCGAAAACGCTCGCGTCCTCAAATGGGCCATCGAACGCATCGACGGCCACGCCACCGCGAGCCACACCGCGATCGGTCACGTGCCCAGCGCCAACGCCCTCGACCTGGACGGCCTGGACACCCCGGCCGAGGACATCCAGGCCGCTCTCACGGTCGACCACGACGAATGGCAAGCCGAGATCCCCCTGATCGAACAATGGTTCGCCACGATCGGCGACAAACTCCCCAGCGCGTTGCACGACGAACTCGAAGCCCTCAAACACCGCCTCACCGGAGTATCGACACCGTGACACCCAGCGCACCGGTCCTGCACCGGTCGGGGAGCGTCACGAAACGGCTGATGTTCTTCACCAGCGGATCGCATCCCGACCTGGCCACCCAGATCGCCACGCACCTCGACGTGTCGATCACGCCGCAAACGGCGTACGAGTTCGCCAACGGTGAACGCTTCGTCCGCTTCGACACTTCGGTCCGCGGCTGCGACGCGTTCGTCCTGCAAGCCCCGACGGCGCCGATCAACACCTGGTTGTTGGAACAGCTGATCATGGTGGACGCGCTCAAACGTGCCAGTGCCAAGCACATCACCGTGATCCTGCCGTTCTACCCCTACTCCCGGCAGGACAAGAAACACCGAGGGCGCGAACCGATCAGCGCCCGGCTGGTCGCCGACCTGTTCGCCGTCGCGGGTGCACAGCGGATCATGACCGTCGACCTGCACACCACGCAGGCACAAGGATTCTTCGACGGCCCGGTCGACCATCTCCTCGCCCAGCCACTGCTTGCCGGGTACGTCCGCCACCGATACGCCGACGCCGACATCATCGTGGTCGCGCCCGACGCCGGGCGAGTCCGGCTGGCCGAGAGATGGGCCGATCTGCTCGGCGGGCGCCCGATCGCGTTCATCCAACGCCGCGAGACCCTGCATCCGGGCCGCTCCGGCTCCAGGGAGGTAGTCGGCGACGTGCGGGGCAGAGTGTGCGTCGTGGTCGACGACATGATCGACACCGGGGCCACCATGGTCGGCGCCGCCCGGCTCCTGCGCACCGCGGGCGCGTCCGACGTGGTCGCCGCCGCCACGCACGGAGTGCTGTCCACCGGCGCCACCGATCGCCTGTCCGCCAGTGGTATCCGCGAGATGGTCCTCACCGACACCTTGCCCATCCCGGACGGGGTACCGTTCCCGCAATTGACCGTGCTGTCTATCGCGCCCCTGTTGGCGAAGGCTGTACACCAGGTCTTCGAGGAAGGCTCGGTCACCAGCCTCTTCGACGGCAACGCCTGACACCGCAGGTGTCGGCGGGCATCGAAACTCAGTTGTCCGAAGGGGATAGATCGGGCACTCTGCGCAGCTGACAGTGGATCGAGGAGGGACCATGACGTTCGACATGCGCACGGCTGACTTGGCCGCGATCAACTCGTTGACCAAATATCCGTCGATCCCGACCTACCATCAACTTGACCCGGCCAACGGTGGTTTGGTGGACACCGTTGTCGAGTTCACCGGTGCGGTCGTCGGTACCGAGAAGATCGACGGCACCAACGCGCGGATCGTGTCCCTTCCCGACGGTGGCTATCTGATCGGCAGCCGGGAGGAGTTGTTGTACGCCAAGGGTGACCTGATCGGCAATCCGGCTCAGGGCATCGTGGCGGAACTGCGTCAGGTGGCGGAACGGTTGGCGCCCGTCGACGATGACGTGATCAGGGTGCACTACTTCGAGGTGTTCGGTGGCAAGGTGACTGGTGCGAGCAAGCAGTACACCGGTTCGCGTCAGATCGGCCATCGCCTGTTCGATGTGGTCGTGCAGCCGGACTACGCCCAGTTGCTGGCCAAACCCGCCGTGGAGATCTCCTCGTGGCGGGAGAGTGGCGGTCAGCACTACCTGCCGGAGGCGGAACTCGTCGCACGGGCGGCCCATGACGGTCTGGAACTCGCGCCGCGACTGTTCACAATGGACTCGGCTGAACTGCCGCAGGACATCCTCAAAACCAGGGAGTTCCTGGCTGCGCACCTGCCTGCGACAGTCAGTGCACTTGACGACGGTGCGGAAGGCAAACCGGAAGGCATCGTGGTGCGTACCGCCGACCGTGCTGTGATCGCGAAGGCCCGTTTCCAGGACTACGACCGCACACTCAAACGTCGTCGCTGACGGGGCGGCCGGTCCGGCTACGTCAGGTCGGCCGCGCTCGGGACGACCACGCCGTACAGGTCGGTGATGGTGGCCAGTGCGCTGTTGTGCAGTTGCTCGGCGCTCACTTCCGCGACCGGCGTCGTCAACGGCCGGGTGGCGCAGGCGTCGGCGACGACGGTCGGGTGGTTGCCACGCAGGAACGCGCCCTCGGCGGTGAAGGTGACGCACATGTTGGTCATGAACCCGGCGATGACCACGTTCTCGTGCCCGGCTGCGTCGACCTGCTCACCCAGGTCGGTGTTCACGAAGGCGTTCGGCGCGCCCTTGACGACGACCGGCTCGCCCTCGGCCGGGGCGACGTCCGGGTGGATGGCGCCGATCTCGGCCCGCACGTCGTACGGCGTGCCTTCGCCGCCGTCGTTGACGACGTGGATCACCTTCGCCCCGGCGGCGCGGGCGTGGGCAAGCAACTCCTTGGCGGCGGCGAGTGCGGGCCGCCACCCCTCCAGTTCCATCACGCCGCGGGTGTAGGTGTTCTGGTAGTCGACCATGATCAGCGTCGAGTCGGCCAGCGTCGCGGGGGTCTGGTCGAGCCCGTTCAGCTCCCGCAGCGTCGTCCTTGCCATCTTCGGATGTCCTCTCGATCGTCGGCTGCCCGGTCGCTGACCAGGCACAACCGACGCTAGACTCGACAGCGGATGTCGGCAATGACATGCAAGGCGCAGAAACCGACATGACGTCGGACCGGCGGAACGGGGAACAGTGGGAACACCGGAACGGCAGACACCCGAGAGGCTCGTCGCCGTGGTGCTGTTCGACCGGATCGACCTGCTCGACGTGACCGGTCCTGCCGAGGTCTTCTCGTTGCTCCAGCGGGAAATGGAGCGTCCGACGGGCTACCGCGTGGTCCTCGCCGCCGAGACGCTGGACCCGGTGACCACCTCCGCCGGGGTACGCGTCCTGCCGGACGTGACCTTCGGGGAGCTGACCGGGAAGACGATCGACACCCTGATCGTGCCAGGGGCGGTGACGGTCGGCGAGAGCCGCGAGATCGTCGCCCGGTGCGATCCCGACGTGGTCGAGACGGTCCGCCAGCTCGCCGTGCACACCCGTCGGGTGGCGTCGGTCTGTGTCGGGGCGCACATCCTCGCCGCGGCGGGCCTGCTCGGCGGCAAGCGCGCCACCACGCACTGGTCCACCGCCCGGCAACTCGCCGCGGAGCACCCGGAGGTCACCGTCGACGCCGACCCGATCTTCATCCGCGACGGCACCGTGTGGACTGGGGCCGGGTTGAGCGCCTGTCTCGACCTCGCCCTGGCGTTGGTGGCCGATGACCACGGCCCAGAACTCGCCTCCCGGGTCGCCCGCCAGCTCGTGATGTTCCTGCGGCGGCCGGGCGGGCAGAGCCAGTTCAGCGTGTCGGTGGAACCGGCGTCCGCGACCCGGCGGGTCGACGAGTTGCGCCATCACATCGCCGCCCACCTCGCGCAGCCGCTGACGGTTGCCGACCTCGCAGCTCACGCGCACGTCACGGACCGGCAGATCACCCGGGTGTTCAAGGCCGAGCTGGGGATGACTCCCGCTGCCTACGTCGAGCGCGCCAGAGTCGAAGCGGCTCGGCAGCGGCTGGAGACCACCGACGAGACCTTGTCGCGCATCGCGGGCACCTGTGGTTTCGGCACCGTCTCGACGCTGACCCGGTCCTTCCGGCGGACGTTGAACACGACGCCGAGCGAGTATCGGGCGCGGTTTCGGATCGGGGGCTGACCAGGTTCGGTGGCTTGTCGGTGGTTCGCCGGTGCTTCGACCACTTGGTGGGACCCGGCGCCGGGGGAGGTGGTTACGGTGGGTTGTCGAGTGGTCGCCGATCAGTGAGTGAGGGGCGCCAGGATGCGATGGTTGTCCGTGCCAGCCGCGATCGCGATGGTTGTCCTTGTGCCGCCGCCTGCCTCTGCCGCGGTCGGTTTCGACGAGTTGCCACCGCCGTCGGGTATGGCCGCCGCAGTCGTTTCGGTGCTCAACGAAGCGGGGCGGGCTGCGGGGTCCGGGTGGACACCATCGCAGTTCCCGTACCCCGGCACGCTTCGTGCCGTCAGCTGGGACGGTACGCGTCCCACGACTCTGGGAGCGGGGCACGCGACGGGCATCAACACGCGGGGAGACGTGGTGTTCCCCGTTGTCACCAAACAGGGTGGCGCGCAGGTCACGTCCATCAGTGTGTGGGAGAACGGCCAGGCGGCCGACCGGACGCCGCCGCAGCGTGGCGCGGGTGTCATGACGGTCCGCGATCTCAGTGACACCGGTGTGATCCCGCTGGCCTACGACCGAATGGGCGATCCCGAGTCGTACTCCAACGACCGCGCGGGAGCCTGGCGGCAGGGAGCGTTCGCCGACGTTCCCCTGTCGCCGCAAGGTCAGTACATCTACCACCAAACTGTGAGCAGCAACGGCACGACCGCGGGTTCTCGGCAGCCACGTGACGGCAGTGCTTCCTACGTGTTCCGCTGCACCGCTACCCGCTGCAACCGTCTGCCAGCCGCAGGGCAAACAGGCACCTACGCCGTCGCGGCGCTCAACGAAACCAATGCCATCGCCGGTACCTGGTTCGCTGACGGGAACTCCCGGGCGGTTACCTGGACCAACGACCAGCCAACGGTTCTGCCCGGCGACACAGCGGCTGTCGCCGACAACACTCGTGCTGTCAACGAGAGCGGTGAGGTCGTTGGCTGGCGACTTGAGGCTGGTGTGCGCAAGGCGACACTGTGGCGCGACGGCAGCCTCGTGGACCTCGGTACATCCGGTGAGAGCGAAGCGGTCGCCGTGAACGACCGGGGCGATGTCGTTGGTTGGCAGACGATCGACGGTCAACCACACCCGTTTCACTGGCGTGCCGGTGTCCTCATCGGGCTACCGACGCCTGGCGACGTGCCAGCCAAAGCCGCGGCGCTGAACAACGCCGGTGTGGTGGTCGGCAACACCCTCAACCGCGACACGTCACGCGCGTTCCGGTGGACAGTGCCCTCCGGATGAATCCGATCGGTCACGTGTCGCCCGCGGTTGTCCGAGCGGTCAGTCAAGAAACCGCGACGCGGTCCGGCGGCGGCGATCGACCTCCACGGTGAACACGTCCGGTCTGCTGTAGTGCCCGGTTGGGTCCATGTTCTGCCGCTCTCTCTTCACCATCCCCGGATCGATGTCCACGACGATCAAGCGTTCCTCGCCGACAACCGGCTCGATCACCCAGGTACCGTCCGGTGCCGCCACCGCGGAGCCACCGAGGCAGTAGTCAGTGACTCCGGCCTCCTCCAGCGCCTCGCGCAGCGGAAAATCGGATGGGACATCGGCAAGACCGAGCAGACCGCTGGCAGCCAACGAGAACACCCGCCCCTCGCGGGCGATGAATCGCGTGATGTCGACAGTGTTTCGTGGGTTGCCGGGCCAGACGCCGACGTGCAGCTCCTCGCCCTGGGCGTAGAGAGCGTGCCGCGCCTGCGGCATCCAGTTCTCCCAACAGTTCAGCCCGCCCACCCGCGTGGCACCGGTCTCGTGCACACGCAGCCCGTGTCCGTCGCCAATGGCCCAGACCAGCCGCTCCTCGTGGGTGGGCATGAGCTTGCGGTGGGCTCCCACCATTCCGGTGCGCGGATCGATGGCCACCAGCGTGCAGTAGATGGTGCCGGGCGCGGCCGTTCTGTCGCGTTCGATCGTCCCGAGGTATACGAAGATGCCGAGATCACGTGCGGCTTCGGTGACGAGTTTCAACTCCGGGCCGGTCATCTCGACCGCCGCGTCCAGGTACGCCGCGAAAGCTCGTTTCTGGATCGCGTCCTCGAACCGGGCACCGCCGGTGTGCTCGAGCCAGGACGGGTAGCCCGACAGGAAGGTCTCGGGGAAGGCGATGAGTTCGACACCCTGTGACGCGGCGGACTCCAGCCACGCCAGCACTTTCTTCGTCGTGGTCGAGGGATCGAGCCAGTGTGGTCTGGCCTGGGCGGCGGCGATGCGCACGGACAGCCTCCAAGTCAGCCGTCGATCAGCGTTCTGGATACCCACATACGAAAGACGCCCTTAATGCGGCGCGAGCCAGCTCGTAACGTGAGCGCCACCACAGCATAGCTGAGGAGCCGCAATGAGAGCTGACGCACTGAACCGACGGGGGCTGCTGCGGCGCGGCGGCGCGCTGGGCGGGTTGCTGGCACTGGGGCCGTTGCTGACCGAGACGGCGGCCAGCGCGGTGGAAACGCAGGTGGGCAAGGACGTTTACCGTTCGATCGGCGTGCGGCCGATGATCAACGCACGGGGCACCTTCACGATCCTCAGCGGTTCGCGGATGTTGCCGGAGGTACGTGCGGCGATCGACGCGGCGGCACGCCAGTTCGTTCATCTCGACGAACTCGCCGACGCTGTCGGCGTGGAACTGGCGAAACTGACCGGCGCCGAGTTCGGTCTGGTCAGTTCCGGCTGCGCGGCGGGACTGACGCACGCCACGGCCGCGTGTGTGGCCGGTGGGAACCCGGATCTGCACGTCCGCATCCCGGATCTGACCGGTTTCGAGAAGACCGAGGTGATCATTCCCCGGCATTCGCGCAACGTCTACGAGGCCGCGGTCAGCGCGGTCGGTGTCCGGGTCGTCGAGGTGTCGACCAGGGCAGAGCTTGAGCGAGCGCTTGGTCCGCAGACCGCGTTGGTCTACGTCATGGCCGGTCCGCAGGAGGAGAAGAGCGAACTGCCGATCAGGACGATCGCCGCCATCGCCAATCCCCGCGACGTGCCGATACTCGTGGACGCCGCCGCCGAGGTCCTCACGATCCCCAACGTGCACCTGCGCAACGGCGCGACGCTGGTGGGCTACAGCGGCGGCAAATGCCTGCGTGGACCGCAGTCGGCGGGACTGCTGCTCGGCCGCAAGGACCTGGTCCGTGCCGCGTGGGTGCACAGTGCACCGCACCACGGCTTCGCCCGTGGTTTCAAGGTCGGCAAGGAGGAAGCCATCGGCATGCTGATGGCCGTGCAGATGTGGACAAGGCGTGACCACGACGCCGAATGGCGACAGTGGACGTCATGGCTGAACCACATCGCCGACCGGGTGTCCCGGATCCGAGGTGTCCAGACCACGATCGTGCAGCCGGAAGGGCTGTCCAACCGGACACCGTCGTTGCGAATCCTGTGGGACGAGAAGCAGTTGCGCGTCTCCGGGAAGACCATTGCAGACGTGCTCTACCAGGGTGAACCGCGGATCGCGCTGAACCAGGCCGGCAGCAGCAATCCACCGCTGACCGGGTTGTCCATCACGCCGTACATGATGGCAGGCGGGGAGGAGCGGATCATCGCCAACCGGATCCACGACCTGCTGCGAAACCCGCCGCCACAGAACAATCCGCCGACACTGCCCCCGGCAGCCGACCTGACCGGCGACTGGGCAGTGCAGATCGACTTCGCCGCGGGCAGGTCCACCAAGCACGTGCTTCGGCTGAGTCAGAACGGCAACAAGATCACCGGAACACACACCGGCGAGTTCGTCACACGTGACCTCACCGGAACGATCAGCGCCACCGACGTCTCGATCCGCAGCACCTACGGCGAGCAGAACGGCGACGCGCTCAGCTTCACCTTCACCGGCAAGGTCGACGGCGCCAGGATCAGCGGCACGCTCGACATGGGCGAGTACCTCGCCGCTCAGTGGACCGCCCGCAAACAGTAGTGTCACAAGGAGGACGACAGGTGAGCAAGTCCAACAGGCGAGGCTTCATCAAGGCCGCACCGGGCATCGCGGTCGTCGCCGCATCGGTCACGCCCGCGAGCGCGCTGGCCGCGACCGACGACGCGCAGGCCCAGCATCGGTGGCCACGGGTCAAGGAGGCGCACTGGCCGGGCTCGAAGCCGCCGGAGAAGCCACTTTTCAGCCCGGTGACCACGTTCGGCGACCTGGTGTTCCTGTCCGGGATCGGCGCGCACTTCCCCGGCGACATCAAAGCGCACACCGATCACGTGCTCAACGAACTCGAACGCAACCTCAAAGCAGTCGGGTCCTCGATGGACAAGGTACTGAAGGTCAGTGTGTTCCTCAACGACCTCAAGGACTACACGGCGATGAACGAGGTCTACCTCGGCAGGTTCGGGCGTCGCCCCGGCGTGCGCACGACCGTTGCCGCCGCGGCGGGCATTCCCGGCGACTCGCTGGTCGAGATCGACTGCATCGCCTGTCGCTGAACCGGCACGGACAGGAGTCGACATGAGTTCGGCATTCCCGCGACGGTTGGCCCTCAAGGCCGCGGTCGCGCCAGTGGTCATCGGCGCCTCCGGCGCTCAGGAAGCGAGCGCGGAATCGGCGCAACAGCCGGTCTACGACCTGCTGCTGCGCGGCGGGCACGTCATCGACCCGAAGAACGGTGTGAACGGACGCCGGGACGTCGCGGTGCGCGGCGGGCAGGTCGCCGAGATCCGGACGTGGATCAACCCGCGGCTGGCCAAGAAGATCGTGGACGTGCCGGGAATGTACGTGACTCCCGGCCTGGTCGACATGCACACCCACCTGTTCTTCGGCCCGGGGAGCGCCTACGCCGACGGCGGCAACTGCGTCCCACCCGACGGATTCACGCTGCGCGCGGGCGTGACGACCGCGGTCGACGCGGGCTCGGTCGGCTGGGAGAACTTCGACCAGTTCAAGAAGAACGTCATCGACCGCTCGAAAACCCGGGTGCTGGCGTTCGTGAACATCGTCGGCAAGGGCATGGCCGGTGGCCAGTTCGAGCAGGACCTGACCAACATGCTCGCCACACCGGCCGCGGAGATGGCCGCGGCACACCGTGACCTGATCATCGGCATCAAGACCGCACACTACGAGGGGCCGGACTGGACACCGGTCGAGCGATCGGTGCAAGCCGGTGAGGCCGCGGGGATACCGGTGATGGTCGACTTCGGCCGCAACTGGCCACAGCGCCCACTGGACGTACTGCTGACCCACAAGCTACGGCCGGGAGACATCTACGCGCACATGTACTCCGGCCTGCGCGGCGAACAAACCCCGGAAGGCAGAGTCAACCCCGGAATGTGGGCGGGACGCAGGCGGGGAGTGCTCCTGGAAGTCGGCCACGGCGGCGGCAGCTTCGGCTGGAAGATCGCTGTCCCGGCGTTGCGGGAAGGTCTGACACCCGACCTGATCTCCACGGACCTGCACATCACGAGCATGAACTCGGGCATGAAGGACATGGCCAACGTGATGTCGAAGTTCCTGAGCCTCGGCATGCCGCTGAACGACGTGATCGCCGGGTCGACATGGTGGCCGGCCAAGGCGATCGGACACCCGGAACTCGGCCACCTGTCCGTCGGAGCCACCGCCGACATCGCGGTGTTCAGCCGCGAGCACGGCCGATTCGGGCTCGTGGACTCCTTCGGCATGCGGATGGACGACCGCCAGAAGCTCGTGTGCGAACTGACACTGCGAGCGGGCGCGGTGGCGTGGGACCTCAACGGCCGGGCCGCCCAGGAGTTCCGCGCCTGACCGAAATCAGCCAGTGGGGGCGCTGATCCGCCGAATCCAGTACTTCCGGGCCAGCGCCTCAGTGCCAGCAGGGGAAACACCGCGAAGATGGACGACATTGCCGTCCGTACCGGCGATCCTGCCGTGCTTCTGCAACTCCAGGACGTGATAGCGCTCCGGTGCGAACTTGATCTCGACATCGGCGGAGTACCGCCCGCGCTCGTTGCGAACCTGACCGACGTCGTCAGCCACCTTGCCACTGGCCTGAACGTCCAACCAGATCTCGTACGCAAGAACCACCGCGACAACCACGGCGATCTTGCGCACAGTGGGGCTCGAAGCGAGCCTAGCCGGTAACGTTCGTCGCATCGCTGTCTCCGGAAAGCAGTTCGGTGATCCGGTTGGTGGTCTCGCGGAACTCGGGCAGGTCGGCCACCGCACGCCAACTACGGGGCCGTGGCAGGTGGACCGGCACGATCTCGCGAACTCGGCTGGGCCGCGAGGACAGCACCACGACCCGATCGGACAGGAACACGGCCTCCTCGACGTCGTGCGTGATGAAAAGCACCGCCGGTCGGCGTTTTTCGAAGATCTCGGTGAGGTCTTCCTGAAGTTTGCGGCGGGTCTGCGCGTCGATGCTGGCGAACGGTTCGTCCATGAGCATCACGGCCGGTTCGTTCGCCAGCACCCGTGCCACACCGAGGCGTTGCTGCATGCCACCGGAAAGCTCATGGGGATACTTGTGTTCGAAACCGCCGAGACCAACCAGTTCCAGCATCTCGGTGCCACGGGTGACGCATTCGGCGCGGGGCACCTTGCGCATCCGGAGGCCGAAGACCACGTTGCCGAGCACCGTTTTCCACGGAAACAGGGCGTGGCTTTGGAAGACGACGCCACGGTCCGGTCCTGGGCCGTCGACCGGTTTGCCCGCCACGACGACTGTTCCCTCCGTCCGCTCGATGAAACCGGCGACGATGTTGAGCACAGTCGTCTTGCCGCAGCCGCTGGGGCCGAGGACCGACACGAACTCGCCATCGTCCACAGTGAACGACACGTCGCCGATCGCGGTGACGTGCTCGCCGCTGCGGGAATCGATGTAACTCTTGTGCAGTCGTTCGATCGCCAGCGCGGTCACCTGTCGTCCTCCATGCTTCGCACCAGTCCCCATCGTTCCACCGTGGTCCGTTCGAATGGCGCCAGTATCATCGCGTCCAGTGCGTACCACAGGATGCCCAGCACGATCATTCCCAGGAACACCTCACTGATGTCGCCCACGCGGCGGGCGTCGAACATCATGAAGCCGATGCCGCTCGTGCCCACGATGATCTCGGCTGCGACGAGTGCGCGCCAGCCGTAGCCAAGGCCGGTGCGCACGCCGCCCGCCACGGACGGCAGCGATCCGGGCACGACGACTTCGACGAACACTCGCCATCGACTGGCGCCGAGGCTTCGTGCCGCGCGGATCAGTTCTTTCGGCACCTGCTCGACTCCGGCGACCACACTGAGCATCAGCGGGAACATGATCGTGTAGACCAGGACGAACGTCACCGCGGTGAGGCTGAACCCGAACCACACGATCACGATCGGCAGCCACGCGATGTCGGCGATCGCCTGGAAGAACAGCAGGATCGGCCAGCAGAACCGGCGGACCCAGCCGACCATCGCTATCACGAAGCCCAGCGGGAGTCCGACGAGGACACCGACGAGCACGCCGTAACTGAGCCGCGTCAACGAATCCGACAGGTACCCGGGCAGTACGCCCTTGGTGATCAGGTCACCGAACGCGCCGAGCACGGCGCCAGGGCCGACGAAGAACGACTCCGGGAACACGCCCAGTTCGGCGATCAGCCACCACACCGCGACGACGGGCACGAACGGCCCCAGGGTACGGACCGTGCTGTTGCCGGTCCACCGTGCCGCCATCAGTCACCCACCCCCACGAGGCCCCAGCGCTGGATCGTTCGCCGCTCGAGCGGTGCCAGCAGCAGGCGGTCCATCAGCAGCCACAACACGCCGATGATCAGCATCGACGCGATGATCACGTCCGTGTCGAACGACTTCTGGGCCAGGAACAGCGCGTAGCCCAGCCCGGCGTCGCTGGCGATGATCTCCGCGGCGACCAGCCCACGCCACCCGTAGCCGAGTCCTACCCGCAGACCTGTGACCACGCTGGGCAGCGCGCCGGGCAACAGCACTTCCCAGAACATTCGCGGCCCGGTCGCGCCCATACTCCGTGCCGCGCGCAGCAGTGGGACCGGGATGCGGCGGACGCCGAGCATCGCGTTGTACGCCAACGCGAAGAACATCGCGTTCCAGACGATGAAGATCACCGCGCCGTCGCCGTAACCGAGCCAGAGAGTGGCGATCGGAATCCACGCGATACCGGCCAGTGCCACGGAGAACCGGAGCAACGGAGTGAAGAACGCGGACAGCGCCCGGCTCGCGCCCAGCGCGATCCCGAACGGCAACGCTGTCACGATCGCCAGCAAGCTGCCGAGAGCGACGCGTCGCAGGCTCGCGCCGAGGTGCCGGAACAGCTCTCCGCTCGACCACATGGTCCCGATGGCGCCGAAAACGTCCGTCACCTGAGGAAAGACGCGCATGGGCGTGCCCGTCACCGCCACCACGGCCGCCCACACCGCGAACAGGACGACGAAAGGCCCGAGGAACCATGCGGCCGCTTTGGCACGCTTGGCCCGTTTCGACTGTGGCGCCGTCATTCCGGACACGCCTTCAGTGCGGTTTCCCGGTCGTAGCGGTATTCCGACGCGATCACCGCCGTGGACGGCACCGCGGGCAGGTCCTGGAACCACCGGGGATTGTCGGCCGCCACCCGCGCCATCGAGTCGGGCGCGAGGTACCGGTCGACGTCGAAACCAGGCTTGACCACGCCCTGTGCGGCGAGCAGTCGGGCGACGGTGTCCAGTGCGAGGAAGTTGCACACGGACAATCGGGGATCGAGCTGCCTGAGGTTGTTGCGAATGGCCTGGCGCGCGATCTCCAGTGGTGTGCCCGGCAACCAGCGGGCAGCGGATTCCCCGGCCTTGTCGGGGTTCTGCCGCATCCACTGATCGGCCTGCGCGCGTGCGGCCAGGATCCGGCGGACGACGTCCTGGTTGCGCTCGACGTACTCGCGCCGCGCTACGATGTAGCCGACATAGGGAATATGGCTGCCGCCGCGCAGGATCTCCCTGGCGCCACTGACTTGCTTTGTCATCAGCAACGGCCACGGATCCCAGCCGATCGCCACGTCGATGCCCCCGGTCTGCAACGCGATCGGCAGGTCGGGTGGCGCCGTGTTGACGACGGTGACCGCGCCCGGGTCGAGCTTGATGCTCTGCAGCAGTCCCAGCAGGTATAGGTGGTTGATCGACCCGACCGAGACGCCGATCCGTTTGCCGCGCAGCGTCGACAGATCCGACGTCACGCCCGATCGGGGTGCGGCCACCACGGCCATTGTCTCGTCGATGCTGCGTACCGAGGCGGAGCCGGTGTAGTTGCCGACCAGTACCACGTCGAGTCCTTTCTGGACGGCAGCGAGGACCGGCGTGCCGACCTGGACGAAGTCGACTTCGCCCGCCTGCAACGCGTTCAGCGCGTCCACGCCGGTCGGGAACGGCTGGGAGAGCCGGACGTCCAGGCCGTGTTCCTCGAACATGCCGGTCTCCAACGCGACCGGCATGCCGATCTGGTCGATCGCCGACACGTATCCCACGCTCAGCGAAGGCAGTGGCGCGGTATCGTAGCCGGGCACCGGGTCGTCCACTGTGGATAAGTCGGCGCACCCGGCGAGCACGAGGCCCAGCGACAGCGCCACGGCGGCGGTGTGGCGTTTGCGTCGAACCATGCTCAACTCCAGGTGTCAGCGCGCGAGCCAGCCTCCGTCGACCGCGAGCACGTGGCCGTGCACGTAGTCCGCCGACGCGGAGGCCAGGAACACCGCCGGGCCGACGATGTCCGAGGGATCGCCCCAGCGCCCGGCCGGGATCCTGGCGAGGATCTCCTTGCTGCGCTGTTCGTCCGCGCGCAGTGCGGCCGTGACCGCGGTGGTGATGTAGCCGGGTGCGACGGCGTTGACGTTGACGCCACGCCCGGCCCACTCGTTGGCCAGCGCACGGGTCAGGCCAACCACGGCGTGTTTGCTGGCGGCGTAGGACGGCACGAACAAGCCACCCTGGAAGCTCAGCAGCGACGCGATGTTGACGATCTTGCCGCGACCGCGGTCGAGCATCTGGCCGCCGATCGCACGGGACAACTCGAACGCGGCGTTCAGGTTCAGCTCGATCACCGAATACCAGTCCTCGTCGGGGAACTCCTCCGACGGCGCGCGGCGGATCCGGCCCGCGTTGTTGACGAGGATGTCGATGGTGTGCCGGGCCAGTAGCCGGTCGATCTCGTCGCGG
This sequence comes from Kibdelosporangium sp. MJ126-NF4, assembly GCF_000826545.1. The sequence continues at coordinate 1,130,266 of NZ_CDME01000011.1, forward strand.
CGCGCGGGAACGTCGGTCAGGTCGACCTGGACGCAGTCGACGGCCGCCCCCGACGCGGTCGCCTCCTGCGCCACCGCGGCCAGGTCGTCTCGGTCGGACAGCAGCACCAGGTCCGCGCCACGCGCGGCGAAACCGAGTGCCACCGCGCGGCCGATTCCGCTGCCCGCGCCGGTGACCAACGCTCGCAGGCCACCAAGTTCCCCAGCGCTGAAGCCATCTCGGTGTGCCAAGCCCCGCTCCTCTCATCCTCGGCGGCGCCCTATGCAAACCGTAAGATCGGGAGGTTGGTGCGTTAAGACTGATTCGGGGATGCTGTCATCCGGGAAACGAATGAACTACTCGACTGGTTCGGTCCCTGCCGGGCGGGGCGCGGTCACGATGCTGCGTAACAGTCGCCGTGCGGCCGGTGTGAGCGGACGGGACGAATCCCAGCAGACCGCGACCTGGCGCCGCAGCGGGCCCCGCAGTTTGCGCACCCGGACTCCGTCGGTGTTCGCGACCTGCGCGGCGAGCAGGTTCGTCACGCCGACGCCGATGCCCCGGCGTACCAACTCGACCAGGGTCTGCGGCTGGTTCGTCGCCTGTATCGGTTCGATGTCGAGGCCGGATTCGCGGAAGAGTTGGTAGGACTCGAAGTCCAGCGTTTCCGGGGCGTCGAGCCTGCCGATGGACACGATCGGGTGCGCCACCACGCAGTCCAGCGGGACCGGATCGGGCACGAGCGCCAGTGGGTGGTTGGCGGGGTGCAGGACCACGAGCGGCTCGGCCCACAGCGGTTCGCAGCGGACCGAGGCCGAGGCGGGCGCAGGCGACATCGGGCGTAGGTACACGTCCACGGCACCGCCGATCAGCGCATCGTCGAGCTCCAGTGTGGACCGCTCGACCAGCACGATCTTGACCTCCGGGCTGGTTCCGGCCAGATGCTCCAACAGGTAGGGCACGAACGCGGCGCTGGCGCTCGGATACGAACCGAGCGTGACCACGCCCCGCGCCCCGCCCCGCCACGGCGCCATCGCCGTCTCGGCGGCGCCCAGCATCGCCAGGATCTCCCTGGCGCGCCCGGCCAGTTCGGCTCCGGCGTCGGTCAGTTCCACCGGGCGTTTCCTGCGGTCGAACAGCGGCAGCCCGATCTCCCGTTCCAGCGAGGCGACGTGCATGCTGACCCGGGGCTGGGAGCGGCGGGTCACCTCCGCGGCGGCCACGAAGCTGCCCGTGTCGATCACCGCGAGAAACGACACGAACCATTCCAGTCGAACATCCGGACCCAGCATCGGCGACCTCACAGCGTGTCGAGCTACGTTGCTCGTAACGGCCCTCACCTGATCACCAGGCTAGAGTCCGGGATCACGGTGAGGCAACGGCCGCTGCCCGCGCGGCCAGGCAGTATGGCCGCGCCGGATGCCCGCATTCGAGGTTCGCGCTTGACCCCGGATCGGCAACAGCGGTTAGTTTCTGGTGTTCCCAGTACGCCCAGTCGGGAGGGGAAGAACACCCATGACCGGTACCGTCAAGACAACCTCGTTTCTGCCGCCTGAGCTCGCGGTCGCCGCGGTTCCCGAGGACGACCGGGTGTGGGTCCCGCAGGCACCGAACGTGTGGTTCCGGCCGCTGTTGTTCAACACCGTGACGGGCCAGTGGTGCAACCTGTTGCGGGTGACCGCTTCCGGCATCGTGTCCCGGCACCGGCACCCCGGCGCCGTGTTCGGCTACGTCATCAAGGGCAAGTGGCACTACTACGAGCACCCGTGGGTGGCCGAGGCCGGGCACTTCGTCTACGAACCGCCGGGCGAGATCCACACGCTGGCTGTGCCGGAGGACTGCCAGGAGATGGTGACGTTCTTCAACATCACCGGTGCCATGATCTACCTGGACGAGCAGAGCAGGCACATCGGCTACGAGGACGTCTTCACCAAGATAGACATGTGCCGTGAGCACTACGAGAAGAACGGACTCGGCGCCGACTACGTCCAGCAGTTCGTTCGCTAGCACCGCCTGTACATTGATCATGTGCATGGCAGAGGGGTCTTCAAGCTGGTCGCGGCAGGAGTAACATCCTTACTCCTTCTGGTGGGGTGTGGGTCTTCGCGTGTCGTTGCGGGAAACGCGGCGCCCGTCAGTTCGGTGCGGCTGTCGGCGACACCGGAAAGCGTTCGTGTGCCTGCCAAATTGAACTTCACGTTGAAGACGTTGGATGGTGCGGAGTTCAACGGCGCAAGCCTGGCTGGTAAGGCGTCGGTGTTGTGGTTCTGGGCGCCATGGTGTGGTGAGTGCCGTCGGGATGCTGACATTGTCGCCAGAACGTCGAAGGCGTACGCGGACAAGGTCGCCTTCGTCGGTATCGCGGGCTGGGACAAGCCGGAGGCGATGAGGAAGTTCGTGGCCGAGTACAAGCTTGATGGTTTTCCGCATGTCGCGGACGTCGATGATGTGTTGTTCCGCAAAGCACGAATCAAGGGCGTGCCGACCATACTTTTCTTTCGCTCGGATGGTACGAACACGGTGCACGTCGGTCCGATCACCGAGGAGCAATTGGTCGCCGAACTCGACAAGCTGTCTCAGCGTTGAGCGCGTCTGCCGTTGAGTCGCGGAAGGGCGATACCGATGTCTCCTGCACTGCCTCGTGGCCAGCAGGCCGCGTCGCTGGAACGCTTCGGGCTGCCGTCTTTCGCGGCGATCCGCCCGGCCGTGCCCGTGAATCCTGTCGTGTGGGTGACCGGAGCGGTCCGTCAGCCGGTCCAGCTCGACCTCACGGATCTGCTCGCGCTGCCTGAGTACCGCGAACAGCGCAGCGACTTGCACTGCGTCACCACCTGGAGTTCACCGGGTTTGCTGTGGGGCGGAGTGCCGTTCCGTGCCGTGCACGAGATGCTCGCACCGCAGGTTCGCCCACGTCAGCGCTGCCGCTGGGTGGCGTTCAGCGGGCTGGACGGCTTCCGCGGCTGCCTGTCGTTGGAGGACGCGCTCGCCGACGATGTCCTGATCGCGGACACGCTCGACGGCCAGCCACTGCGCGCGGACCAGGGAGCACCGGCCCGGCTCGTGGCACCCGCGCACTACGGCTACAAGAACGTCCGGCACCTGTGCGCGATCGAGTACCGGCTGGACTACGACCCGGGCCCGGCCCGCTGGCTCGGCCATCCCCGCGGCCGCGTCGCGCACGAGGAACGCAGCCGTTTTCTCCCCGGGTGGATGTGGCGGCCGTTGTGGCGAGCCATGGTGCCTCGGGTCCGTGCCGTCTACGCCCGTAAGCCGTGACGACCGGGGGTCATCGTCACCGAGTGTCGAAGTTGCTGTCGAGTTTGTGCACGGTGACAATGCGGCATGGGTACCGATCCAGCGGGCCAGCCAGTGTCACCGGTTGTGGCAGCGGTGTTGTCGCGTGTCGACGAGATCGCCGGGGCGGTGGTCGCTCGGGCTGTGCGGGAGATCCCGGCTTATCAGCTGTTGCCGGTCAGCGTGCTCGACGGCGATCTCGTGGCGAACGCTCGTGCCGTGCTCGAGCTGTTTCTGACCGTGGTGGTGGCTGAACGTCGGGCGCCCACCGAGGAGGAGTTGGAGCTTCCCATCGCGTGGGGCGCCGAACGCGCGCGGGATGGTCTCCCGCTGGACGCGGTGCTCAAGGTGTATCCGATCGGCGCGCAGGAGGCCTGGCGGCTCGCGCGGAGTGTGGCGGGCGACGACGAGTCCGAGCTGATCGCGCTCACCGAGCAGATCCTCGAGTTCCTCGCTGTGGTGATACCGCAGGTCGCGCAGGCGTACCTGCGGGAACGGGAGGATATCGACTGGGAGCAGCGCGAGCATCGCCAGAACCTGGCAGGCAACCTCCTGGCCGGGCGGCCAGCGCACCGCGCCGCGCAACGATCCAACCGCACGCTGGCCGAACGCTACGACGTGGTGGCGTTCCACGTCCGCGCCGCATCGGCCGACACCAGCACTCGAGCGACGATCAATCTCTTCCGCGCGATTCAGGCCGAGTTGGACGCCGAACCAGAGGTGCTGGTGACCTTCGAGGGCGACGGTGGTGTCCTGCTCGTGCCCGCACCGGCGACGCCGTCGCCGAACCGGGAATCGCGCTCACAGGTCGCGCGGTTGCTGGCCCGGATCGACAAGGCGGCGGGCAGCCCGTGTGTGGCCGGGGCCGCCACCGCGGCCACACACGCCGGGATTCCCGCCGCGCACGACCAAGCCACCGAAGTCCTCACCCTGGCTGACCGGCTGGGCCGCCCGCCCGGCCAGTACTGGCTCGCCGACCTGGCCGTCGAGTACCAACTGGCCCAGCCTGGGGCGGCCCGCACAGCCCTGGCCGAGGTGCTCAGCCCGCTGGCGGGCCACGATCACCTGATCGAGGCGCTGCGAGTGTTCGTCGCGACCGGGTACAGCCGGTCCGATGCCGCCGCGGCGCTGAACGTGCACCGCAACACGCTCACCTATCGGCTGGACCGCGTCCGCGCTCTCACCGGGTACGACGCGACTCAGCCCGCGGACGCCCGCCGTCTTGCCGCCGCACTGACCGCGCACGACATCATCGGCCAGGAAACCGGGAGTTAGGTGGCGTAGAAGGCGTCGAGCGTCGCGCGGTTGTTGCGCTCGACGACTGTGCGCCGGACTTTGAGGCTGGGCGTCAGTTCGCCGGACTCCACCGAGAAGTCCCGGTCCAGCACAGCGAACTTCTTGATCGTCTCCCAACGGTTCAGCCCGGCGTTCAATCTGTCCACATAGGATTTCACGAGCGTGCTGACGTGGTTGGAGGCGACGAGGTCGGCGTGGTCGCGATCGGCCATTCCGTGCTGCCGCGCCCATCCGGCGAGGGCTTCGGCGTCCAGTGTCACCAGTGCGGTGCAGTAGTTGCGACCGTCGCCGTGCACGAAGAACTGGCTCACGTAGGGGCAGAGCGCGATGAACCTGCTCTCGATCGCCGACGGGGCGATGTACTTCCCGCCGGAGGTCTTGAACAGGTCCTTCTTGCGGCCGGTGATCCGGATCAGCCCGTCGGGATCCCGCTCGCCGAGGTCACCGGTGTGCAACCAGCCGTCCGCGGCCACAGTGGCGGCGGTGTCCTGGTCGAGATTGTGGTACCCGGCCATCACGCCAGGGCTGGCGATCAGGATCTCGCCGTCCTCGGCGAACCGCAGTTCGGTGCCGGGCAGCGGTGGTCCGACGGTGCCGAACCGGAAGTGGTCAGGGTGGTTGATGGTGGCCACCGCGGTGGTTTCGGTGAGCCCGTAGCCCTCCAGGATCAGGATGCCCGCCGCGTGGAACCACTCGGCGATGTCGGTGTGCAACGCGGCGGATCCGGAGACCAGGAACCGGATCCGGCCGCCGAAGCGTTTCCTGATCCTGGCCAGCACGAGCCGGTCGGCGAGCCGGTGCGGGAACGCCAGGAGCGGGCCCGGCCGCACGCCGTCCCGTCGGGTTCGTGAGGTGGTGGTGCCGACGGCGAAGGCCCAGTCGAAGAGGCGTTTCCGGATGCCGCCCTGGTGCGCGACCGTGGACACGATCCGGGCGTGTGCCTTCTCGAAGATCCGTGGCGCCGCGGCCATCCAGGTCGGTCGGACGGCCGCGAGGTTGTCGATGATGTGCTCGACCCTGCCGTCCACGGCGGTGGGGAACCCGACCGCGAGCTGTAACGACAGCAGCACCTTGCCGAAGGCGTGGGCCATCGGCAGCCACAGGAACTGAAGGTCGTCGACGGTGAGGTATCCCTGGGAGGCGATCGCGGTCGCCTGGTAGTGCCAGCCGGAATGCAGCAGCCGGACGCCTTTGGGGGTGCCGGTCGTGCCGGACGTGTAGATGATCGTCGCCAGTTGACCCGAGTCGGTGGCCTCGACACGGGCGTCGACCACGTTCGGCTCCACCTCGAGCAGGGCGTCACCGAGCCGCTCCAACTCGGCCAGACCGAGCACCCAGTCGTCGTCCGTGTCCGTCCCGTCCAGCAGCACGACGTGGTGCACCTGGGGGATCGTGGCACGGTACTCGCGCAGTTTGGCCAGCTGCACGGTGTCCTCGGCGAAGACCACCTGGCTGTCGGAATCAGCCAGGATGTAGGCGACGCCGTCGCCGTTCGTGGTCGGGTACACGGTCGTGGTCGCCGCGCCCGCGCACATGATCGCGAGATCCGCCGCGATCCACTCGTACCGGGTGCCGGAGACAATCGCGACCCGCTGTTCGGGCGCGATCCCCAGCGCGATCAGGCCCGCGGCCAGCCTACGCACGTGCTGCTCGGTGTCCGCCCAGGTCAACGATCCCCAGCCGGTGCCGTTGCGGTAGCGGAACGCTTCCCGGTGCGGTGTCCGAGCGGCTCGGTCGAACAACATCCGGCCGACCGACATGGTGTCAGTGCTCGTGGTCATCGCGTGACGTCCGGCGGGAAGGCGAGATCGACCAGCGCGGTGCTGACGGGCTCAGGCCGCCCGTTGTTCTGCTTCGCTGCGGCGGTGACCGCGTCGAAGTGCCGGTAGCCCGCCGGGCGCAGTGCGTTGTTCGGGATCAGCCCGCCGATGCCGACGTTCTGGTTCGGTCCGTCCCCGGCGATCACCGTCAGCAGTCGTGTGCCGGTCGGGGTGGACTGCCACGTGCCCCCGCGCAACAGGAAGTCCAGGATGCCACCGGAGCGGTACTTCAACTGCTCCAGTTCGTCGCCTCGGCCAAGGCCGAGTGCGAACACGGTGTCGGACAGGATCCGGGTGGGGAAGTACCACTCGACCATGTCGGCCGAGCCGGTGCCCGCGAACATCTCGGACATGTCGGTGGAGCTGGTGACTTCCTTGTCCGGTGTGGTCACTGGATTCCCGTTGGGGTTGGCGGGGTTGTGCAGGCCGCCCGCGGGGATCCGGTCGTAGTCGATCCAGTCGTGCAGGCGGTTGCGGTCCGCCGGGGCGTAGTTCTGGCCGAATCCGATGCCCACCTGCGGGATCCTGAACAGTGGGCCGAGGAAGGGGATGCGGTCCAGGTCGTTGGGCGCGGGGAAGGTCTTGGCCGTGACCGGGCCGTCCAACGCTCCCATCCCGGTCTGCAGCGCGGACAGCCACTGGGCGTTGTTGTCCAGCAGGACGCCCAGCGTCGCGCGGTTGGTCAGCCGGTAGCGGCGCGGGTCGTAGAGCGGGTTGATCAGATCGATGTAGTGCGGCGACAGGAAAAGGCGCAGCGGGAGGTCGATCGACGAGGTACGCGGCGCGTCGCGCAGCAGTGTGCTTTCGGCGTGCGGCGCTCGTGCTGATGCTTCCCCGGCGAGCCCGAGCAACGGGCCGAGTTCGGGTGCGCTGAAGAAAGGCGTGTCGATGGTCGGCAGCAGCCCGTTGCGGAACGCGGTGTTCGCCGTGGCGCGCAGGATGTTGTTGCCAAAGGCCGCTATCAGACTGTCCAGCAGTGGCGCGGAGTGCAGCCCCAACGGGTCGGTGAAGGCGATGCCCTCCAAGGCGTAGGCGCCACCGCCGCAGAGGTTGTACCCGGCGTCGTCCTGCGTCTGGGTGTTCTTGTCGAAGTCCCACGCGAGCATCGGCCCGACCAGGTATCCGCCGAGGGAATGCCCGCCGCACAGCACCTTTCGCCGCTGGGCCGGGTCCGGTGCGGCGTGCGTGATCACCGCACGCCAGTCGTCGAGAGTCAGTGCCAGGCCGTATTCGCCGAGAAAGCCGAGCTCTTGGGGCTGGTACCGGTGGTAGGTCCGGCCGTTGACCTCCTTGCCCCGGTAGTAGTAGTCCAGTCCGGTCTGGATGGTGCCGGTGCGTCGGGCGGCCTCGTAGCCGGTGTGGTCCTCCAGACAGTTCGCGCGTCGCTCCAGCGCGAGGTACTCCACGTGCTTGCCCTGCGCGGCGGCCTTGTGGATCACCTGCGGTGCCTGCGCGCGGTAGGTCGACGCGCCGGTGAGCGTGCCCGGCTGTCCGATGTAGATCGCGTCCGCGTCCCGGGACTGCGTGGGCCCGTCCTTGTGCCGGAACCGAAGATAGGAGATCCAGTCGCAGGCGGCGGGATGGGCCATCGTCGAGTACGGCGACGGGTAGTGCAGCCGGACTGTGCTGACGAGGACGTCGTTTCCGGCCAGTGGGTCGTCGGCGACCGGCGTTTCCACGACCTGGTCGGCGGTTCCCAGCGGCACGGGTGCCGGTTCGGCCGAGGCCGCGGTGACTGTTGGCCCGGCGAGCGCGACGGCGCAGACGACGGCGATGGCGCGTGTAGTCACGGTGACTCCAGGATTCTCAGCCGGTCAACGGGACGTGTTGGCGATGACGAAGTCGGCGACGTGCCGACCGCTGGGGTCGAGCGTGCCGTCGTTCTGCACGGCGGCGGCGTTGATCACGTCGATGTGCGAGTACCCCGGCACTGTGATCGTCTTCTTGGGCAGGAAGATCGCCGACACCGTCCGCACCGGGCTGTTGCCCGCCAGCACGGTCAGCGTGGGTTTGGTGGTGTCGCGGGCGGCGTTCTCGTAGCGGATGTTGGCCAGTTCGCCGTCGCGGGCCCCGCCGAAGGCGAGGATGATGTCCGCCAGCAGCTTCAGTGGGAAGTTCTCCTCCCAGTAGCCGATCGGGCTGCCTTGGGCGAGTTGCCGTGCGAGGTCACGGATGTCGCTGACCTCCTGGTCCGGGGACGTGAACGGCACTCCGGCGACGTCGTTGTAGTTGCGCCAGGTGTACAGCGCGGTCCGGCTCGCGGGTGCGACGCGTTTCTCCGGGCCTGTCACCACACTGAGCAGGTCGCCGAACACCGGGATCACGTTGAGGCCACCGGGCAGCGGGAACGTCCTCGGCCGGGTCGGCCCACCGGCGAGCGCGCCGACGTTGACGTGCAGCAGGCCGATGTTGGCGGAGTTGTTGTCCACCAAGGTGCCCAGCAGCGCCTCATTGGTGTACCGGAAGTCGCGGATCCCGTTCGTCCCCGCGAGGAAGTCGACATAACTCGGCGCGTACGCGACCGAAAGCATCGTCTCCAGCGACGGATCCTTCGGCACGGACCGCAGCAGGTCGCTCTCCTGCCCTGGCGCGAGGTGGGCGGCCAGCCCGGCCATGCGCTGCAGGTGGAAGTACGCGGGAGGGGTCACCGGAAGGCCGTCGAGCGTGCGCGGCAGCGTTCCGTTGCGGAAACCTGCGCTGACCACCTCGTGGGTCTTGCCCACGATCAGGTTGGACACCGTCGCGAGGACTGGATCTGCCTTCAGCGACAAGGGATCGCTGGGCAGGAAGGTGTCCTGGGCGATGAACCCGGCGCACTGGTTGTGGCCCGCGTCGGCGGTGGTGTTCGGGTCGCCGTCGAAGTCCCATGAGGCGAACAGCCCGGTGACCAGCCCACCCATGGAGATGCCGTCGCAGAACACCTTCGACTGGCGGACGCCCTGGTCGGGCAGTTCGTGCAGCATCAGGTCGTACTGGTCGCGCAGGGTGCGTTCGAGGCCCAGTTCGGCGGTGAACGGGTCGTTGCGCACGGCGGTGAACCCGGCGAACTTCCGGCCGCCGATCTCCTTGCCCCGGTAGTAGTAGTCCACGGCGACGTGATAGTCGCCGGTCTTCTTCGCCGCGTCGAAGCCGGTGTCGTCGTTGAGGCAGTTCCCGCGGCGAGCCAGCGTCCAGTACTCGATCGCGTGCCCGGCCCGCTGCGCGGCCCGCACGGTGTTGCGCGCGACGCTGTCGGAGTTGTAGGCGTTGCCGAACGTTCCCTGTTGGGCGACCACGACCGACTCCGCCCGTTGTGGATCGGTGGGACCGTCGGCCGTGCGATAACGCATGTAGCCGATCGAGTCGCAGGCGGCCGGGTGCGGAGGCGTCCCTGCGGGCATCGGCGCGAGCAGGCTGACATGACTGACCCGGATCCCGTCGGTGGTCTCCAGGACGGTCTCGGTCCGGTCGCGCACCCGTGACTCGGCTGCTGCGGAGGTCATCGGGACAGCGGCGACCAGCAGGCCGGTGGCTGTCAGCACTGCGGCGGACATTGCGGTGATCCGGGACAGCTGTGACACCATTGTCGATCTCCATCACGGTCAGTGATCAGACTCATTGGCGCCGATCGACGGCGTGTTCTGGTCAGGTGCACAAGCATGTGCCAAGAGTGACGGATTGTCTGCTGGCAGAACACGCAAAGTATTGCCCCGCGGGTTTGTGCACCGTGCCAAACCGGTAGACGGTCGCTACACGTCGTCAGGCTGCTGGTCCAGCGCGTCGAGTCGACACTGGATTCGTTCGGCGTCGGTGGGGCGGTTGTGGGCCTGGTACAGCTCGAAGGCCTGCTGCCAGGCGTTGCGGGCGCGTTCGGGTTGATGGAGCGCGAGGAGCGTCTTGGCCATCCGGTCGAGGGTGTCGGCCACGAGGGTGCTGCCCAGGTTGTTGCGAAGGGCAAGGGCCTGGTGAAAGTAGGCCAGCGCCTCGGTGTGCCGGTCGGCCTCCTGGGCGATGTAGCCCAGGCTGTCCAGGGTGAAGCCTTCGCCGTGCCGGTCGCCGTGGCGGCGGTACAGCTCCAGGGCGGCCTGGCAGGAAACGCGGGCCTGGTCGTGGTGGCCCAGTCGTCCGTGTAACCAGCCCACTCCGTTGAGCGCCCATGCCTCTTTGACCGAGTCGCCGGACCTGCGAAACAGCGGCAACGCGTGAGTGGCGTGTGCCAAGGCTTGCACCAGGTCGCCCTCCTGGTCCCATGACCAGGAGATGGTGGTGTGGATGTGGGCCTGAGCCGGGATGTCGCCGATCTGCTCGGCCACGGCCAGGCCCTTGCGCAGGTACGTCATCGCCTCCCCGTGCAGTCCCGCCCTGCCGGACACACGGCCGACGCACCGATAGGCCAGGACTGTGGCGTGGGGGTCACCGGACGCTTCGGCCGCGGCCACTCCGGCCCGCCAGGCCGTGAGGTGGTGCGGCCGGTGCCCCCGCCGCAGGTGGAAGGTGTCCATAGTCCAGGCCAGCTGCCAGATGTGGGCGTGCCAGCCCTGCTGGACCGCGAGACGTTGGGCGGCCAGGAGGTTGGGGTACTCGATGTCCAGCCAGGCCAGCGCGGCGTCCTCCTCGTCCAACGGCTGGGGTTGGCACCCGTCGACCGGAGGCCCGAGGGGGATCGGATCGCGGTGTGGTTCCAGCAGCCGCTCGGCGGAGTAGGCGGTATGGAGGTAGAAGTCGACCAGTCGCCGCAAAGCCGCCAGCCGCACGTCTTCGGGCAGACTGTCGCGGGCGTGCTCAGCGGCATGCAGGCGGACGAGGTCGTGCGGCTGGTAGCGGTCGAGTGTGCGTTGGTGCAGCAGGGATACGCGGTTCAACGCCCGTAGTGCCGTGCGCGTCTGGTCGCTGGACAAGCCGGTGAGGGAGGCTGCGGCGAGCAGCCCGAAATGGGGGCCGGGCGCCAGGCCGATCAGGGCGAACGCTTGGACGTGTGCTGGTTGCAGCGCGGCGAGGGTCCAGGACAGGGCCGCGTGGACGTTGGCAGCCGGGTCCCCGGTGTCCAGGGCGCCCAGCCGGGTGGACGTGTCGCGCAGCTCGGCGGCCAACGCGGCCAAGGGGATGCCGGGCTGCAGGGCGGCACGGGCGGCCACCACGGCCAGCGCCAGTGGCAGCCCGGCGCAGCAGGCCAGGAGTTCGTCCACGGCGGCGGGCTCGGCCGCCAGCCGCCGCTGCCCGAGGCGGCGGGCCAGTAGGTCCCGGGCGTCGGTGTCGGCGAGCGCGTCCACCGGCACCGCACGGGCGCCGCGGGTGGTGACCAGGCCGACCAGCCGGTCCCGGCTGGTCACGATCACCGCGCAGGTAGGGCTGCCGGGCAGCAGCGGCAGCACGTGATCGGTGTCGGCGGCGTTGTCCAACACGATCAGCATCCGCCTACCGGCGACGAGGCTGCGGTAGAGGCCGGTTTGGGAGGCCAGGTCGACAGGGATGACGCTCGGGTTGACGCCGAGGGCGTCCAGGAATCCGCGCACCGCCTCCGTCGGCTCCATCGGCTTGCCACCCGGGGCGAAACCGCGTAGGTCGACGAACAGCTGCCCGTCCGGGAACCGATCCACGTTGTGCTGTGCCCAGCGCAAGGCCAGCCAGGTCTTGCCGATCCCGCCGCCGCCCACCGCCGACACCACGACCATCCCACCCGGCTCGGCGGCGTCGAAGGCCTCGTTCAGCAGAGCCAACTCGTCGCCGCGGCCGACGAACACCTCGGCCTGGGCGGGCAACTGGCGCGGCACCGGGGACGTCGGCTCACTGACGCCGACGGCGGGCGTGGTCCCGGCAGCGGCGGCCAGCAACTCCTCCCGCATGTCCGGGCTCAGGCACAGGGCATCGGCCAACAGCCGCACTGTGGCCACACGAGGGTCACCGCGGGAACCGGTCTCCAACCTGCGGATGGCGCGTACCGACACCCCGGAGCGTTCGCCCAGCTCCTGCTGGGTCAGCTCCGCGTCCAGTCGCAGCTGCCGCAGCAGCGTGCCGAACCGGCCTGCCACGTTGCCCCTCATTCTCCGTCCAGCTGTCTGCCCATGTTTCCACAGGGCCGTCACGCCAAGATCGTGTGCGCCAGCAACGCCGCATCAACTGCCTGACGCAGGTCGGGCAACGGAGCGTTTCCCGTCAGCAGGGACAACGCCGCGCCAATGAGGAACACCACTGCCAGTATCCCGAACGCCAGCCGATATCCGCCGGTCGCCGCCGTGGCCGCGTCCATCCCGGTCGCCGCCAGTCCTCGCTCGTGGCGCAACGCGAGCGTGGCGAACACCGCCAGGCCGAGTGCGCCGCCGAGTTGGTACACGGTGGTCTGCACACCGGATTCGATACCGGCGTCCTGTTCGGTCACCCCGTGCAGGGCTGCCACGGCCAGTGCCGGGAAACACGTGCCAAGGCCCAGCCCGAGCACCAGTGTGGCAGGCATGACTTCGGCCACGAACGATCCGTGCGCCGGGATATCGCCCAGCCACAGCATTCCCGCCGCCCCGACAAGGAATCCGCCGACCAGCGTCACCCGAAGTCCGGCCAGTCGCATCAGGCGCGCCGAGATCCAGTAGCCGACGAAGCAGGTACCGCAGAAGGGCAGATAGGCCAGCCCGGTCCGCAACGGCGACAACCCCAGTACGTTCTGCATGTACAGCGTGAACAGGAAGAAGAACACGGTCATCGCCACCGCGAGGAAGACGTTTGCCATGTTCGCCGAGACCCGCACCCGGTTGGCGAAGAACCGCAACGGCACCAAGGGATGCGCTGCCCGTGTCTCGACCACTACGAACGCCGCCAGTGCGCCGATCCCGCCGAGCAGTGAGACCAGTACGCGCGTGCTGCCCCACTCGTGTTCGGCCGCGGCGAGCAGGCCGTCCACCACGGCCAGCAGCCCGCCGGTCACCAGCACCGCCCCCGGCACGTCCACCCGGCCGGTCCCGTCCGCCCGGCTCTCCCCGGCCGGCCGGAACGCCGCCACCACCGCGATCGCGGCCACTGGCAGGTTCACCAGAAACAACCAGCGCCACCCGGCCAGATCGGTGACCACACCGGACAGCATCACGCCCGCGGTCGCCGCGGTTCCGGTCACCGCGCCCCAGATTCCGAACGCCTTGACCCGCTCCCGCTCGTCAGAGAACAGCAGCGCGACCATCGACAGCGCGGCCGGGGAAGCGAGCGCCTCCCCGACGCCCTGCCCGAACCGGCTGGCCACCAGCATCCCAGCGGTGGTGGCCAGGCCGGAGGACAGCGAGGCCACTGCGAACACCACGACGCCAGTGACGAACATCCGGCGCCGCCCGAACAGGTCACCCAGCCGACCGCCGAGCAGCAGCAGGCCACCGGCGGTGAGCACGTACCCGTTCGTGAACTCCGTGAAAGTCTCGAGAAATGCCTGTCTGGAACGCTGAGCTCGGCTCGACGTAGTGGGCAACACAGGGGGAGATCATCATGCTGGACACCAGCCGTCTGCGCTCGGTGCTGACAGGTCACGTCGACGCTGGTGTCGTACCGGGTCTGGTCGCTCTCGTTGCCCGGGGAGACGAGGTGAACGTCGAGGCGATCGGTGTGCAGCACGATGGCGGGGACTCGCCGATGCGGCGTGACACGATTTTCCGGATGGCCTCGGCCAGCAAGCTGGTCACCGCGACCGCGGTCATGGTGCTCGTGGAGGAGTGCATGCTCCGGCTGGACGACCCGGTCGACGAATGGTTGCCAGAACTCGCCGACCGGCAGGTACTGGTCAGTGTGGACGGTCCGCTCGATCGCACGGTACCCGCGAACCGGCCGGTCACCGTACGTGACCTGCTGACGTTCACCTGGGGCTTCGGCATGGTGCTCGCCCCGCCGGACACCCATCCCATTCAGCGCGCCATGCGGGACCTGGGGATCGGCAGCGATGGCACCTCGCCGTACGCGGTGGAGCCGGACGTGTGGTTGCGCCGACTCGGTACGTTGCCGCTGATGTGCCAACCGGGGGAGCGGTGGCTGTACAACACTGGTTCTGATGTGTTGGGCATCCTGGTGGCGCGGGCGTCTGGGCAGTCGTTCGAGAATTTCCTGGCCGAGCGAGTGCTTGACCCGCTTGGCATGCGCGACACCGGGTTTCACGTTCCTGCGGACAAGCTGCACCGGCTGTCGACGAGCTACGCGCATGATCCGGCGACCGGCGCGCTCACGGTCTGGGATCCTGCCGAGGGTGGCAAATACAGTTCCCCGCCGCCGTTCGCCGTCGGCGGCGACGGTCTGGTGTCGACAGTGGACGACTATCTCGCGTTCCTGCGGATGTTGCTGAACCACGGCAGTCATTCCGGTACCCGGATCTTGTCGAGGGCCGCCGTCGAACTGATGACGACGGACCACCTCACCGCCGCACAGAAGTCCGAAAAGGACCTTTTCGACGCGTACTTCGGCGATCACGGCGGCTTCGGCTTCGGTATGGGAGTGCGCACCCGCCGCCGTGGCTTCGCCTCGCTCGGCCAGTTCGGCTGGGACGGCGGGCTCGGCACGTCCGTGCAGGCCGACCCGGCCCGGCAGCTCATCGGAGTGCTGCTCACCCAGGCCGCGCAGGACACGGCGGACACACCCCGGCTGATCCAGGACTTCTGGACCTGCGCCTACCAGTCCATCGACGACTGACTTCTCCCGCGGTGCCGAACCGTCAGCGTCCTGCCACCTGGGCGTACATGCGGCCGGGGCTCGGATAGGGAGCCATGAAACCGGGCAGCGGTGGCAGGTTGGTCGCGAACCGTTGCAGTGCGGCGAACAACGTGGTCGCGTCGGCGGGGCGGTTCTCGGGTTCCTTCTCCAGCAGAACTTGTACCAGGTCGTTCAGGTCGCGCGGGATGTTGCCGATGTGCGATGGGCGTTCCTTCACGTGCCGCTCGAACACCGCGTAGGCGGTCGGTCCGGTGAAGAGTTGGTGGCCCGTCAGCATTTCGTGCAGTACGCAGCCCAGTGCGTAGAGATCGCTGCGGGGTTCGGTGATACCGCGCTGGATCTGTTCGGGAGCCATGTACGCGGGTGTGCCGATCAGCTGACCGGCGTGGGTGAACTGTGCGACATCGGTTTGCCGCAGCATCGCGAGCCCGAAGTCGAGGACCTTCGCGCTGCCGTCCGGGCACAGCATGAGGTTGGTCGGCTTGAGGTCCCGGTGGCAGATGGACAACGCGTGCGCGGCCGCCAACACCGCGCAGGCCTGTGCCGCGATCGAGGCGGCCCAGGGCACCGGAAGCGGGCCGTACTCGCTGACCAGGTCCGCGACGGTGACGCCTTCGATGTACTGCATCACCTGGTACAGGCGGTGTTCGTGCGTGCCGAAGTCGTAGAGCACCGGCGCGCCGGGGTGTTCCAGGCGGGCGACGATGCGGGCCTCCCTGGCGAATCGGTGGGCCAGTTCGTCTTCGTGTCCGCCGGGCAGTTGGAGCAGTTTGACCGCGACGCGGCGGTCAAGGTGCTTGTCGTGCCCTCGATGAACGGCACCCATTCCTCCCTGGCCGAGGGGGAGATCGTCGAGTTCGTAGCGGTCGGCGATCAGCATGTCACCTCCTCCCAGGGCCTACGGCTCGAGTTGCCCGCCCACCAGTCCCGCGAAGCCTAGCCGGGCCAGGTGCGCGCCTTGGGCCACTGTCTCTTCCAGTGCCTTGAGTTGCTGGAACGCCACGCCGTAACGGCGTTGTTCGTCGATCGGCAGGCTGGGCACCTGCGCGCGTTTGAGGTCGATCCGGCTGGAGCCGGTCGAACTGCCGGCCAGCGCCGCGCGGAGCAGCCCGGCCAGGAAGTCCGGGTCGAGACGGTCCGGGTCGACTTCGTACACGGCGCCGACCGGGGAGACGACCTCGACAGCGCCCGGCGCGTTGCGCAGCAACTCGCCGATCGTCGTCATCGGCGGGGCGGCGCGTTCGCTGAGCGTCGGTGGTGTCAGCAGTTCGAAACGCTGCCGTGCCTGGAGGAACGCGGCTGCGATGTCCATCTGGCGATGCCTGGCCGGACTCAGGTCGACGTTGTCGTCGAGCAGATCGATGATCCGGGTGTTCGGTTCCACGTCGGGACGGAACTCCTCCAGCACCAGGATGTGCTCGGGCGGGCGCTCGCCAGGGACCGGGTGGCGGAGCACCCAGATGTCGCGGTTGCCTGCCACTGTGATGATCGCTCGCAGCGCCCCGGCGCGCAGCAGGTTGCCGCGTATCCGTTTGCCGGGGCGGCGGCTCGCGGCCGCGCTCGGCATCAGGATCGCGACCTTGCCGCCGGGCTTGGTGAGCGAAAGACAGTGCTGCGCCCACGCGAGTTCCACCTCGCCACGCGGCGGCAGGCCGTAGATCCAGCGCGGGTCCCCGATCAGCTCGTCGTGGCCCCACGACCGTTCGTGGAAGGACGGATGGCACACGACAGCGTCGGCGTCGCCGAGTGCGTTGTGCCGCAACGAATCGCCGGTGACGATCTCGGATTCGGGCAGACGGACGCGGGTGATCTCCGCGCTCGTCGGGTCCAGTTCCTGGCCCTTGAGGGTGCCGTGCGCCTTCTTGAGCAGTGTGCCGGTTCCGCACGCCGGGTCGATGACGGTGCCGTGGTCGGCTCCGGCGAGGTCGACCATGAGTGTGGCGATGTCGTCCGGGGTCACGTCGAGACGGCGCGAGTGTGCCTCGACATATCGTTCGTGCAGGTACTCGAAGGTGGCCGGGTCGGTGTGCTTCCCGGCCTCGGCGATGCGTTCGCCGAGGCGCAGGTCGTCGCCCTTGATCTGGTGCCATAACCGGTCGGCCGGTGAGACGGTGAACTGCTTGCCGTTGCGTCGCAGCCATTCCTCGACCTGCGTGAGCGAGAACAGTGGGCTCGACGCCGTGCCACCGACGGGCTGGGGGAAGTCGTCGTACCGCTTGCGCCAGTTGCTGATCGCGGCGCGACCCACGTCGACGAGCCGCGCGATGTCGCCGGCGTTCACCGTCTCGTCCATCCGCCCAACGTAGTGCTTGTGAAGTCAATTCACAACTGGTCTACTGGTGTCATGGGACACGAGCTTCGGGTCGCGGTAGCCTCCGATCCAGGGTTGCGGCGGGAACACAACGAGGACGCGTACTGCGCGACCCTGGACCTGCAGGCCGTCGCCGACGGGATGGGCGGCCACGCGTCCGGTGAGGTGGCCAGCGGTATCGCGATCGGTGTGCTGGAGAGTTCCCCCGGCGATCTCGGTACCGCCGTCACGGAGATCACTCGCAGACTGGACCTCGAGGCGCCGGAGGGGAGTGGCACCACGCTCACGGCGATCCGCTGGGACGGCCTGACCTTCCAGCTGGCCCACATCGGGGACTCACGCGCCTACCTGTTGCGTGACAGCGTGCTGACTCAGCTCTCCCACGACCACACACTGGTGCAGGCGCTGGTCGACGCCGGGCAGTTGACGCCGGAGGAGGCGTTGGCGCATCCCCGGCGGTCGGTCATCACCCGCGCCCTGCAAAGCGGCGGCGACTCCCAGGGGCCGGACCTGTCCGTGCGTCAGGCGAATCTCGGAGACCGGTACCTGTTGTGCTCGGACGGGCTCACCGACTACGTGGCCATTGACGACGTGCGAGAGGTGTTGGCGTCCGTGGCGGACGGAGAGGAAGCGGTGCGGCAACTCGTCGCGCTGGCCAACGGCAATGGTGGGCCGGACAACATCACGTGTGTGCTGACCGATGTGGTGGCAGCTCACTGAGAAACCCGGCACCAGCACCTCAGGTGATGCGGTGGTGCATCCAGACGTTGGCTTCGACGTAGACGGCGTGGTCGTGTTCGACGGACACGTGCACAGGGGCGAGAGTGCCGGGCACCGTGACTGGCCCGGATCGGGTCAGCGGTAGTCCGGTCCAGTTCCGCCATTGGGCCAGGGTGCCGGTGATGGTCATCGACAGCGGGCACACCGCCACGACACGACCGCCGAGACGGGCGTGGGTGCGGATCCATGGGTCGGCTGGTAGGCCGTCCGCGCGGGTCCTGGCGGCGTACTCGGTCATGGACAGGTGCGGATGGGCGGTCTTGCCCGCGGGCCGGACCGGACCGAACAAGTCGGTCATGCCGAGGCGCGCGGTCGTGGCCCGTGCGGCGGTGAGCAGGTGGCTGCTCAGCCCCATGCCCCGGCAGCCCGGGGCGACGCGGGCTTCGAGGAGTGAGACCGCTGTTGGTGTCTGTCCGGCCCAGCGTTCGGCGAAGGCGCGTTCGAGGATCGCGTCCCATCCCCGTGCCGGTAGGTCGTCGTCGGCGCCGGTCCAGGCGAACGGGACGGCGTTGACCCGGGCGATCGCGGTGCCCGACGCGTCGATGGCGACGAGTTGGTGTTCGGGGAACTCCTCCGAGACCTTCTCGTAGAACATGTTGGCGACCGGGTCGTGATCCATGAAGGCGGGCCAGCCTCCCGGCACGGCCCACATCGCGTCGGTGAGATCGGGTTGCTCGGCGAGGGAGACGATTCGGTCGATCACACTACCTACTCTGCACGATCGCAGGTGATTAGGCAGTTGTCACCTACGCGAACGCCGCCACTGTCGTGGAAGAGTCGCCCCCAGTAAGCGACAGTGAACATCCCGAACCGAGGGGACGATGTCATGAACCGCTCCGAGAAATCCCATGGGTCGGGTCCGGTGAGCCGGAGGGCGGTTCTGCGTTCCGGTGCGCTCGCGGCCGGGGTGGCCACGGTCGGCGCACTGTCGCCCGGCGTGGCCAACGCGGTGGACGCGACGCCTGTGCGTACCGATGGGACCGACCTTGTCCTGCTGGGCACCGCCGCTGGCCCGACCGCCACGAGCGAGCGGTTAGGCATCGCGAGCGCGGTTGTTGTTCGGGGCAACGTCTATCTGGTCGACTGCGGCAGGGGCGCGGTGACGCAGTATGTGCGTGCGGGCTTGGATCCGGCGCGGCTCAAGGGTATCTTCGTCACTCACCTGCATGCCGATCACATCGCCGACTACTTCAACGTCCCGATGTTCCTCGCGCCGACGGCCTTGGCCAAGACGGGAAAACTGCCCAGCATCGACGTCTACGGCCCGCCCAGCGCTGGTGCGCTTCCCGACGTTCCGGGCGCGAAATGGGTCGCGCCGCACCGTCCCACACCCGGTCTTGCCGACTTGACCAGGCTCTCGAACGAGGCGTTCGCCTACTCCAGCAACGCTTTCATCGCCGAGCGGATCGGGTTCGACCCGGCCGCTGTCCTGCGTGTGCACGAGATCGCGGTGCCGGACGTGGGGGCTTCGCCGATCGGCGACACGGCGCCGGTCATGAAGCCGTTCACCGTGATGAGCAACGACGACGTCAGGGTCACCGCGATCCTGGTGTCGCACGGGGTGGTCTTTCCCAGCCTGGCGTACCGGTTCGAGACCGAGCACGGTTCGGTGGTGTTCTCCGGGGACACCGCGCTGACTCCCAACATCCCCACGTTGGCCAGCGGCGCGAACGTCCTTGTGCACGAGGCCAGCGATCCGCAGTGGTGGCACGAGCACGGCGCGTCGGACGAGTTCGTGAAACACATGCGCGCGACACACACCGATGTTCTCGACCTGGGTGCGGTGGCACGTCAGTCTGCTGTCGATTCCCTTGTGCTCAGTCACATCGGTGACTTCCAGTCGCACCACAGCTGGCAGCAGCGGGCCGCGCTCGGTGCCAGCCGGGGCGGCTATCGCGGGAAGGTGACTGTGGGCAAGGATCTCATGCGGCTGAACGTCTCCCCACGCCGCTGAGCTCGATCCCGACGGCCCATGACCGCCAGGCCGTCGGGATCGGCTGTTCGTTGTTACAGTCCGCCCACCTGCTGGCTGATCCACGTGCGGATCGAGGTCAGGTCGACGTAGATGGACGGGCCCGCGCCGCAGTTGGTGGTGGTGCCTCGGCTGTCGCTGCCGATCAGCTGCCAGACTCCGGCCACCTTGGTGATCTGGGGGCCGCCGGAGTCGCCGTAGCAGTCGCCGCCGTTACCCGGGTTGTTGGTGCAGATCTCGGTCGCCGCGCGAGCGCCTCGACACCTGCTGTCCGCCAGGATCGAGGTGTCGAACTCCTGGTTCATCGTCGGCAGCCCGCCGCAGCCCGGCTGTGGGCAGGTCTGTCCCCAGCCGAGCAGCCGGGTCGCGGTGCCCGCCGGACCGGACGTGGTGGGGATCGGGATCGGCTGGTGCGTCACCGAACTGGCCAGCTGCAACAGTTTGGTGTCCTCTTGTGGGTGGCCGATGCCGCGCACGACGCTGACCACTGTGCCGCCGCTGGAGCGGTTGTTGCTGCCGACCCGGACCGAGGACGGTGTCGAGCAGTGCTTCGCGGTGACCGCCCAGTTCGCCTTGATCAGCGAACCGGTGCAGCCGCCCACGTACACCATGAAGGGATACGGTTCGCTCGCGGGACGACCGCCCACAATGAACGGGGTGACGTCGCCGGGGCCGGGTTGTGCCGCGGTGGCGGCCGGTGCGACCAGTCCCGAGATGCCGGTGACCGCCGCGATCAGCAGGCTGACCACCATTGACCGTGCTCTCATCGTGACTCCGTTTCGTGTCCATACGCCAACGACCCGGACTGGTGAAATCCCAGCCGGGGTGCGGTGAACGGACAGTGCAGGGGAAACAAGCAGTAAAACTGTCCCACCGAAACGAAACAGCGGAAACCCACATTCGCAGGAACTCCGAATGGCGCGAGTGACCACATCGACCGGCCGTTCGGCCTACGACGAAACACCCCGGAATCGATGCTCCACCGGTCGGTTTAGCGCTTCGGTGGCCGCCTGGCTTCGGCCGTCGGTCAAAAATCGTGATGCTCGACCGGGTTTCCCCGCGTCAGGTTGTCATCGGTGTCGATACAGCGCGAAATTTCCCGATCATCGGGTTCCGACCACGCGCCACACGCCGATCCACCACTGTCGTGCGGAAATCCGCGCCGGGCGGGGCGGTCGAGTGCCTGCCGGAAGTCGTCCCAGATGTCACCCGGATCCTCCAGGCCGACCGAGACGCGGATGGTGCCGTCGGTGATGCCCGCCGCTTCGCCTTCCGATGTGGACAGTTGGCGGTGGGTGGTGGTTCTCGGATGGCTGACAAGCGTTTCCGGTCCACCGAGCGAGGGAGCGAGGCTCGCCAGACGAAACGAGGTGAGCACGTCCCGTGCCGCACCGCGCACGGTGAACGCGAGCATCCCGCCGTAACCGTCCATCATGGACTTCGCCAGCCGGTGGTCCGGGTCGTCGGACAGTCCCGGGTAGTGCACGGCCTCGACCGCGGGATGCGCGGCGAGCCGGGTGGCGAGGAACATCGCGTTCGACTCGTGTCGCCGCACCCGCAGCCCGAGGGTGTGCAGGCCTCGGATGGCGAGCCACGCCGCGAACGGGTCGGCGGTGGCTCCGATGACCCCGTTGTGGTGCCACAGTTCGTGGTGCGTGGCCGGGTCGGCGGCGATGATCACTCCGCCGAGCAGGTCGGAGTGGCCACCTAGGTACTTGGTCGTCGAGTGCACGACGATGTCGGCGCCATACTCAAGTGGTCGGCACAGAACGGGTGTGGCGAAGGTGTTGTCGACCACGGTGGTGATGCCTGCCTCGCGTCCGGCGCGCAGCATCCCGGGCAGGTCGGTGACCCGTGCGGTGGGGTTGGCCATGGTTTCCAGGTAGAGCAGGCGGGTGGTCGGTCGTAGTGCGGCCGCGACGGTGGCGGGGTCCTGGCTGTCGACGTAGTCGAACCCGATGCCGAACCGCTGCTTGAGGTCGGTGAACAAGGCGTGGGTGCCGCCGTAGAGCCGCCGCTGCGCGAGCACGTGATCACCGCTGCGCAGCAACGCGAGCAGCGTGGTGCTGATGGCTCCCATGCCCGACGCGGTGGCCACCGCGCCCGTACCGCCTTCCAGGTCGGCGAGTGCGTGTTCCAACGCCTGGACGGTCGGGTTGCCGTGTCGGGTGTACGCGGTGCCGTCCGGCTTGGTCATGTGCTCGCTGAAGGTTTCCGGGTCGTCGAAGGCGAAGGTCGACGTCTGGTAGAGCGGTACGGTCAGCGGCCTGCTCGCCAACCGTGGCAGGCGGACGTGGATCGTTCGGGTGTCCGGGTGGTGGCTCATCGCGTTCCTCGATCTCCTCGGCGGGGCCGAGGTGCTTGTCCGTGTCGTCGCATCGTTGCCGGTGAGCCGGTCGGCGGCCTATCAGGTTTCGGCCAACCTGTGCCGAAATGCCGACTGGCCCGCCGGACGAGGAGGTATCGCTTCGCGCCGCTTTGCTGTTGAATTGGACCAGACCATTCAACGATGATGGGAGCTGACATGTCGCGACCTACCCTGCGGCGCGCACTGTCTTGTGTCCTTTCCGCTGTCGCGATAGCGACGATGTGGCCGGTTGTCTCCTCCGCGACCACACGCCAGGTTCCGTTGGAGCAACTGCGGGTTCGCAACGTCGAGGTGGCGACCGGCCTGTCCAGGCCGACCTCCATCGCCCCGCTGCCCGACGGCAGGCTGCTGATCACCGAGAAACGCGGCACCATCCGCGTGTTCCATCCCCGCTCCGGCCTCGCCGAGAAACCGGTGCTCGACATCCGGGACAGGGTGAGCGAAACGGAGAACGAGCGTGGCCTGCTCGGCCTCGCCATCGCGGCTGACTTCCCGCGCAGCGGGACGATCTACGTGGCCTACACGCGCAAGTCGGACGAAGCGGTGACCCTGTCCCGCTTCCGGCTCGGCACCGGCGCCGAACAGGTGCTGCTCGCTCAGGAACACGCCGAGTTCGGCAACCACAACGGCGGCAACCTGGCGTTCGGCTCCGACGGTTTCCTGTACTTCGGCATCGGTGACGGTGGCGCTGGCGGAGACCCGTTCAACAGCGGGCAGAACCGGAACACGTTGCTGGGCAAGATTTTGCGGCTCGACGTGAGCCGCGCGTGCGGCCCGCTCGCGTACTGCGTGCCGAGGGACAACCCGTTCGTCGGCGTCCCCGGGACGCGTGCGGAGATCTGGGCGTGGGGACTGCGCAACCCGTGGAAGTTCTCGTTCGACAAGGCCAACGGCTCACTGTGGATCGGGGACGTCGGCCAGGGCAGGTTCGAGGAGGTCGACCACATCGGTGCACGGCAGGGCGGCGTGAACTTCGGCTGGTCCTGCATGGAAGGGCCTGTCGTGTTCGACGAGACGCGATGTGACCCGGCCGCCAAGTACACCGCGCCGGTGTTCCACTACCTGTCCGGCACCGAGGGCTGCGCGGTCATCGGCGGCCACGTGTACCGCGGTCAGCGCTTCGCCAACCTGGCAGGCGGCACCTACCTCGCCACCGACTACTGCCGGGGCACCGCGTACGCGGTCCGGGCCAACCCGGACGGCACCCACAGCAGCGCCACGATCGGGGAGTTCCCGCCGGACGTCTCCGCGCTCGGGGTCGACAGCAGGGGCGAGTTCTACATGGTGGACGACTTCGCGGGCAAGCTGTACTCGCTCGTGTTCGAACGCGTCACGGGATAGCGGGTGGTGTGGCTGTCTGCTGCTGGAGGCGGAGCTGGAGCCAGCAGGACAGCCGGTCGTCGGGGTGACCGAGGAGGTCGACGCCGAACAGGTCCCGGACGCGTCGGAGCCGGTACTTGAGCGTGTTGGGGTGGACGGTCAGCCGCCGGGCCGCCTCCCCGACATTTCCCGCCGCGTCCAGCCACGCGATGACCGACGCCGCGTAGTGGGTACGGCGGGTGCGGTCGTGCTCGACCATCGCGTCGATGCCCGGGTGACGCAGGCCGGGATGACGCGCCAGTTCGTCGGAGACGTGCGTGAGGAGCACGCTGGCGTGCACCTCACCGAGCGCGGCGACCGGGCGGC
The DNA here is from genome assembly GCF_000826545.1 of Kibdelosporangium sp. MJ126-NF4. The sequence goes on from NZ_CDME01000011.1 coordinate 1,154,421, forward strand.
CATCCGGGTCTGCCGTGGTCACGCGCAGGATGTCGTCCACCTCGGCGCGCAGGACGGGCAGGTCGGCGGCGTCACCCGTGGAGCGGCTCAGCGCACAGCGCACGGGCATGCCCAGCGTTTGGTCAAGCGCCGCGACTGCCTGCTCGGCGAGTCGGCGTGCTGTGGCGGGCGGGTCGTTGAGCAGTAGGACGTAGACCGTGCGGTTGATCGTGGCGATGGCGGCTTCGGCGGACACCGCTGCCCAGTGCCTGGTCGCGGCCGTGCTCAGCCGCATGTCCGGCGGGTCGTCGCGGTACGCCGGTGCGAGGCCGAGCAGTGTCAGCCGCGGCGGGTCGGGCATGTCGAGGCTGACACGCGTTTCGCTGGCCGGGCCGTCGCCGACCAGTGCGCGGCGCAGCGCTTCCTCACGGGTCTGCCGGTCGAGCTCGGCGGCGCCCCAGTGCCGCAGCAGGTGTGTCGCGGCCAGCCGCGCGCCGTCGAGCAGCGCGGACTCGCCGGTGGCGTCGATCGGTGTCTTGCCCTCGATCGCCCAGATCGTGCCCAGTGGCCGCTCGCCCGCGCGGATGGCGACGGCCGCGCGGGGCAACTCGTCCGGGGCGAGGACAGGCAGCCGCACGACCCCCGTCGCCGCCAGGACCTGCCGGTACTGGTCGGGTTGGTCGGGCTGCTGGTCGGGGACGCGGCGGTCCAGGATGCCCCGGCGCCGCAGTTCGTCGATGCGCTGCTCGGGAATGGACGAGTAGGCGAGCACGCGGTTGTCGAGATCCTCGATGGACACCGAGCCGCCGATGACGGCCGCCATCGCGTCGGCGAGGGCGTACAGCTCCTCGCTGGTGCCACCGACGTTTGGCGATTCCGTCATCCGCACCGGCGAAGTATAGGCAGTTTCGCCAACGACGAGGCGTTTCCGGAATCAGAGAATCAACGGACCCGTCGGAACGGAGGCCACCTTGACCATCGGTGTGTCGCTGCGTCACCAACTGCTCAGGCGTAAACCAGTGGACGCGTTCCTCGCCGAAACCGGCGGCGAAACCGACGGGGACCACCCGGCGGGCAAGGGCCTGCGCCGAACGATGGGCACGTTCCAGCTGACGATGGTCGGCATCGGCGGCACGATCGGCACCGGCATCTTCTTCGCCCTCAACCAGACCGTGCCGCTGGCCGGGCCCGCCGTGATCCTGTCGTTCGTCCTCGGCGCTGTCACGGCCGCGCTGACCGCGCTGTGCTACGCCGAACTCGCCTCCGCCGTCCCTGTTTCCGGGTCCTCGTACTCCTACGCCTACGCGACGCTCGGCGAACTCGCCGCGGTCGCCGTGGGCTGGTGCCTGTTGCTGGAGTACGCCGTGTCCGGCGCGGTCATCGCGGTCACCTGGGGCCAGTACCTCAACGACCTGACCGAGCGGCTGTTCGGCTTCCAGATGCCCGCAGCCATCTCCGCGCCGCCCGGCGACGGCGGCTACGTCAACCTGCCCGCCGTGGTCCTGATCGTTCTGTGCTGTCTGCTGCTTGTCCGGGGCGCCAGGGAGTCGGCGGTGGTCAACACCATCATGGTGCTGCTCAAGCTCGGCATCCTCGCGTTGTTCGTGGTCGTCGGGGCGACCGGTTTCCACGCGGGGAATCTGGAGCCGTTCGCGCCGATGGGTATCGCGGGTGTCGGCGCTGCCGCGGCCACGATCTTCTACTCGTTCATCGGGTTGGACGCGGTGTCCACCGCCGGTGAGGAGGTGCGCAACCCGCGCAAGACGCTGCCGTTGGCCATTGTGTTCGCTCTGCTGGTGATCACCGCGGTGTACGTGTTGGTGGCGCTGGTCGGTATCGGCGCGCAGCCGTGGACGGCGTTCGAGGGCCAGAAGGCCGGGCTGTCGGCGATCCTGGAGGGCGTCACCACGACCGGCTGGCCGGGACCGGTGTTCTCGGCGGGTGTGGTGATCTCGGTCGTCAGCGTGATCCTGATCGTGCTGTACGGGCAGACCCGCATCCTGTACTCGATGGGCCGGGACGGCATCATCCCGACGGTCTTCTGCCGGATCGATCCGCGCCGGGGCACGCCGGTGACCGGCACCGTGCTGGTGGGCGGGTTCGTCGCACTGATCGCCGCGGTCGTCCCGCTGGAGCAGTTGGCGAACCTGACCAGCATGGGAGCGCTGGTGGCGTTCGCCGTGGTGTCCATCGGGGTGATCATCCTGCGGCGGCGGGAGCCGAACCTGAAGCGCGGCTTCACAGTGCCCGGCTACCCGGTGGTGCCGCTGCTGTCGATCGCGTGCTGTGGCTACCTGGTCTACCAGCTCCCTGCCGACACCTACCTGCTGTTCGGCGGCTGGCTCGCGCTGGCGCTCGCCGTGTACCTGCTCTACAGCCGCCACCACTCGCGGCTCGGTGCCTAGAAAGGGAACTCCCCATCATGCATGTCCTGCCACGTCGGGCTGTGGTGGCCGCACTGGCCGCCGGTCTCGTGCTGTCCTCGGCCGTCGCGGCGAACGCGACGGCTCGGCCTGAGCTCGACGCGATCATCCACGGCGGCAAGGTGTTCGACGGCAGCGGCGCGCCCGGCCGGTTCGCCGACATCGGCATCAAGGACGGTCGTGTCCACCGCGTCGGCGACCTCCGCCGCGTCGGTGCGCGCAGCCGGTACGACGCCACCGGCCAGTACGTCACACCGGGCTTCATCGACGTGCACGCGCACACCGACACCGAGACCGGTCCACCGCTGGCCGCCGCGAAAAGCTCGCTCACCCAAGGCGTCACCACCGAGATGCAGGGCCCGGACGGCGGCGCCACCTACGAGATCGACAAGGAGCTCGCGCGGCTCGACAAGCTGGAGAAGGGCATCAACGTCGCTCCTTACGTCGGCTTCAACAGCGTGTGGGAAGCCACGATGGGCCAACTCGACACCCGCCCGACCGCGGCCCAGTCCGCGCAGATGCGCGATCGCATCGAGAGCGGCATGCGCCAGGGAGCCTGGGGAGTGTCCGGCGGCCTGGGCTACCCACCGGCGGCCTACGCGCGCACGAACGAGGTCGTCGACGTCGTGCGCGGCGCGCGCTCGTGGCGGGCGTTCTTTAGCGACCACATCCGTGACGAGACGAACCTTGTCGTCGAGTCCACCCAGGAGGACATCGCGATCGGCAAAGCCGCCGGGCTGATGCCGGAGATCACGCACATGAAGGTCGCCGGTCCACGCAACTGGGGCAAGTCGGCGACCATGCTGCGACTGCTCGGCGAGGCACGAGCGACGGGCACGCACGCCGGTGGCGATGTGTACCCGTACACGGCCGCGTCGACCGGACTCGCGTTCTACGTTCCCACCTGGGCACAGGACGGCGGCAGCGCGGCGATGCTCGCGCGGTTCGCCGACCCGGCGCTGCGTCCCCGTCTCGACACGGAGATCACCGCGTTCGTGATCGACGACGTCGGCTCGCCGGACAAGGTCGTCCTGCCGGAGCTGGGCAACAAGTCGATCGCCGACTTCATGGCCGAGTTCGGCAACGTGACGATCGGCGAGGCGGTCATGCGCATCCTCACGGCACACAACGCGAACGTTGTGGCCGTCATGCACATCGGGTCCGAGGACGATCTCGCCAACTTCATCAAAGACCCGTACGTCTCGTTCTCCTCCGACGGCGGTGTGACTGAGGAGGAACACACGCACCCACGGGCCTACGGCAGCTACCCGCGCGTGCTCGGCCGTTACGTCCGCGAGCGGGGCCTGGTGACCTGGGAGGAGGCGATCCGCAAGATGACCGGCCTGCCCGCGACCATGGTCGGCATGGTCGACCGCGGCTACCTGGCCGAGGGCATGGCGGCGGATGTGACGGTCTTCGACCCGGCGACGATCAGCGATCGGGCGACGTTCGAGCGGCCGAAGCAGTACTCCGTTGGCGTGCGGTGGGTTTTCGTGAACGGCAAGCTCGCGCTGTCCGGTGGCGAGCCGACCCGCGCCAACGCAGGGCAGGCGCTGCGGCGCGCGTCGAGCATGCCCACCCGACCGCAGAACGTCGGCAAGGACCTCACGGCGGCTGCGGCGGGAGTCGTGCGGCCACTGGAAGGCTCCGGTGAACGTCACGGTGCCACGGTTGTGGCGGCCACCCTCACCCAGCGAGCCGGGCAACAGACCGCGTCGGGCACGGTCGTGGCCGTTGGCCCGATGGGCGTGCTGGGCTCGGTACGGCTCGGCAGGCTGCAGACCGCCGACGGCTGGTTCAGCGTGAGCGGTGTCGGCCGTCTCGCCAACGGCATCGAACGCGCGTTCGCGCTGACCGTCGACGAGCATGATCCGTTGGCCAGACCAGGTGAGCGACGCGTGACGATCCAGGTCGCCGGGGCACAACCGATCTACGGGAGGCTGGCGTGACGGTCAACGCGCAGTCGACATGGCAGGGGACTGTTCGGGAACTGAGCACCTCCGACGAGTGCGTCGCGGCCGAGCACCTGCTCGCCGACGTGTGGGGCACGCCCCGCGACGCTCCGCCGATCCCGGCAGACCTGCTGATGAGCTTCCTGCACAGCGGTGCGTGCGTGCTCGGGGCGTTCGCCGAGGACACGGTTGTCGGGCTCACGGTGGGCCTCGCCGGGGCGCCCGGGTCCGACAGCCTGTACTCATTGGTCGCGGCCGTGGCGGCAACACACGCGGGCCGCGGCATCGGGATGGCGCTCAAACAGACCCAGCGGCTGTGGGCGCTCGATCGCGGCGCAGCCACCATGGTGTGGACGTTCGACCCGCTGGTGCGGCGCAACGCGTACTTCAACCTCAACCGGCTCGGCGCCCGCGTCACCGACTACCGGGAGGATTTCTACCCGCCCATGCGTGATCTGGTGAACCAGGACGACCACACCGACCGGCTCGTCGCGACCTGGTACCTGGCCGACCCGGTGCCGCTGTCCGGCGGCGGCGGGCCGGGACCGCGCGTCCTCGACCACGACGCCGACGGCGAGCCCGTGGTCAACGCCACGCCGCCCGCGCCGGTCCTGCTGGCATGGGTGCCCCCGGACATCGAGGCCATGCGCCGGTCCGATCCGGACAAGGCGAGGCGGTGGCGGCTGGCCGCGCGTTCGGTGTTGCGACGCGGCTGGGACGACGGCTACCGCCCGGCCGGGATCACCGGCGACGGCTGCTACGCGCTGGTCCGCGCATGACAGGCGTGCGGGTCGAGCTACGTACCGTCCGGATGCCGCTGGTCCGTCCTTTTCGGACGTCCCGCGCGGTCGAGACGGAACGGGAACTGTTGCTGCTGCGGTGGATCGGACCGGACAGCGAGGGATGGAGCGAGTGCGCCGCCGATCCCGCGCCGATCTTCTTCGGCGAGTACCTCGACGGCGCGAGGCACGTCATCGAGCACGTCCTGCTGCCGCTGCTGGACACGGGCGAGCCGGTCACCGCGGCCCGCGCGCACGAGGCGATGCGGCAGGTTCCGGGCAACGTGCTCGCGAAGGCCGCGGTGGAGACCGCGATCCTGGACGCGGAGTTGCGTGCCCGTGGCATGCCGCTGGTCGACTACCTGGGCGGCGTGCGGCGGCGGATCCCCGTGGGGGTCTCGGTCGGCATCGCGACCGACATCGCCGAACTGCTGACGTGGGTCGAGGGCTATCTCGCCGACGGCTACCGCCGGGTCAAGCTGAAGATCCGCCCAGGCTGGGACATCGAGCCGGTTGCGGCGGTACGCCGTGCCTTCGGCGACGAACTGCTGCTCCAAGTGGACGCGAACCAGGCATACGGCAGCGCCGACACGCCTGTGCTGCAAGCGATGGACAAGTTTGGCCTGCTGCTGCTCGAACAGCCGTTCCCGGCCGACGAGCTCGTCGCCCACGCCCGGCTGGCCGAGCGGATCGCCACCCCGGTCTGCCTCGACGAATCGATCACCGGCCTGCCAACAGCGGCCACCGCCCTGGCACTGGGCGCGGCCGACATCATCAACATAAAACCGGCCAGAGTCGGCGGATACCTTGAGGCAAGGGCAATCCATGACCTGTGCCGCGCGCAGAGCGTCCCGGTGTTCTGCGGCGGAGTGCTGGAGTCCGGCGTCGGCAGAGCGGCCAACCTCGCCCTCGCCGCGTTGCCCAACTTCACCCTGCCCGCCGACATCTCGGCCACCAGCCGCTACTACGCACAAGACATCACCCAACGGTTCGAACTGGTCGACGGCTGCATCGAAGTCCCGCCCGGACCGGGCAGCGGTGCCGTCATCGACCAGGACACCCTCACCACGGTGACAACCGACGTGCGGACAATCGACCTCAAGGAGGAGGGGCTTTGACTCGCAGAATAAGACGTCGCGCTCTCATGCTGGCCGTCGGAGTAGCCACTGTGATGCCGATGCCGATGGCCGCCGCAGAGCCAGCAGGACATGATGTGGGGAAGAAACTGGACGAGACACTGGAACGAGCGGCGGCGCAGTTCGGCCCGGCCGGAGTCCAGGCCGTGGTGATCCGAAACGGCCGAGTGGTGTGGTCGGGGAAGCGCGGCAAAGCGGTCATCGAGCCGTCGAAGCCGGTCACAGACCGCACGATGTTCTCGTACGCCAGTCTCAGCAAGATGATGCTCACGCCGTTCGTACTGAGCCAGGTCGAGAACGGCGCGCTCGACCTCGACAAGCCGATCTCGACCTACGTCGGCGACGACGTCGCGGGCTCGCGAGTCGTGACGATCCGAATGCTGCTGACACACACATCCGGCTACCCGGACCTGTACGGGGACCCGGCGACGCAACCGTTGTTCCCACCAGGCAAGCAGTACGACCCGAACCGGCCGTACACCTTCGAGATGCTCAAGGCCGGTATCCGCGAACCGGTCGACCCAGGCAAGCGCTTCGAGTACTCCAACACCGGCTTCATCGTGCTGGGACACGTGATGTCGAAGATCTCCGGCGGCGACGAAGCGTTCCTGCGCGCCTACCGCAACTACATCCGCCGAGCGGGAACCCCGCAGGTGCCGATGACCGAGGACCAGGTAACGGGAGAGCGCTCACAGCGAGCCCTCAGCCGTTTCGCACACGGCTACACGCCGCTCGACAACGGCACCTTCGAGGACTTCTTCACGGCGTACGGAGCGACGGGCATCCCAACCGACCTGTACGGCATGCCCTTCACCGATGGGGCATTCGCCGGTACCGCGACGGGGGCAGGCCTGGTGCTCGACGCGTTGTTCGCCCGCGGACAACTGCTGCGCCCTGAGACGGTGCGGCAGATGATCACCGTCACACCACAGTCCGGCCAAACCCCGGACGGCAGCTACGGAATGGGTACGTACCAGACGAAGTCGGCGGGACACACCTGGCAGGGCCACGGCGGCGCGTACGTGGGATTCAACTCGATGGCCGGAACCGACCTCACCCGCGGCCTCACCATCGTCGTTGTGGTCAACCAACTGTCGGACAAGGCACAGGCGGACACCATCTGGCGGGCACTGACCGAGGCAGTCTCCTAGACGAACGTCATGTGAATGTGGCCGAGAGATACCCATCCAGCAGGGAAGAAGGTGGCTGAACAAGCCTTCCTCCCTGCTGGCTGGACTGTCCCTGCCTGTCGACAAACCACGCTGGGGAGGTGACTGAAAAACCACGCTGGGGAGAAGAACTGGCTGGTACGCAACCAACACAGGGCAACCAGCGCTGGAACGGAAAGCCGAGGCTGGAAGCCGAACTCCAACGTAACCAGCAGCGCTGAATTGACCAGCAATACTCGTTAAATCCCACACAGCGGCGAGTAGCCCATTGGTGAGCAGAGCGTGACTCACCATCCACATCCCAAAGCGTCAAGTGGGCTTGGCGCCACCCTCGCCCTCGCCCTCGCCACGCCTCGTCCTCGCCACGCCCCTCCTCCGCTGCGCCACGCAACCAAGGTGGCCGTCGTTGCGCGGGATGCACGAACCTGGGGCTGCCTGGAGCTGACTCCTGCCACCAATGCGGTGCTCGGCGCACGAGATGTACCAAAAGGCCCGACCCCGTTGCGCCCCACATCACACGACACAACAACAGAACTGGAGCGGCCAGCCGCTGTGCATGTGGATGCTGAGTGAGTCTGTCGGGGAGCGCCACTACATTGGCGGTCATGATCTCCATTGCTGACCGGGCGACACGCCTGCAGGAGTTGCACGCGGCTCCTGAATTGTTGCTCGTCGTCAACGTCTGGGACGCGATCACCGCGAAGGTGGTCGCCGAAACTCCCGGCACGCAAGCGCTCGCCACCCCCAGCCACGGAATCGCGGCGTCCCGCGGCTACCCGGACGGCGAACAAATCCCCCGTGACGAAATGATCGCCGAAGTCGCGTTGGTCGTGCGAGCGGCCGGTGACCTGCCAGTGACGGCAGACCTGGAAGCCGGATACGGCGACCCGGGCGGCACAGTCGCCAGGGCGATCGACGTCGGCGCGGTGGGATGCAACCTCGAAGACCAGATGAAGCCGCTCGACGAGTCGGTCCGGGCGGTGGAAGCCGCAGTCGCCGCCGCAAAGTCCGCCGGGATCGACTTCGTGCTCAACGCCCGCACGGACGTGTTCATCAAGCCGGACGGCCGTGGCCCAGACGACATAATCGCCGAAGCCATCGCCCGAGGTCGTGCCTACCTGGACGCGGGCGCGTCGAACTTCTTCGTCCCCGGAAGGCTCGACGCATCCCAGGTCGAGCGCCTGGTCGAAGCGTTGGGCGAGCGCAAAGTGAACCTGATCGGCATCCCGGGCTCGATCTCCCTGGCCGAGGCGCAACGGCTCGGCGTCTCCCGTGTCTCCTACGGCCCATGGAGCCAGAACGTCGCGCTCACCGCACTGGCCAAACTGGCCGAAGACGTCTACGCAGGCGGCGGTCTGCCCGCCGACACCCGCAAACTGAACTGACAACGCCACGGTGGCCCTGTCCCGCGCTAACGGGCCAAGACGAAACGCCCTGATGCAGGAGAGTGATGCTCAATGGTGAGGTTGGTAACAGGCGAAGAACGTCGTGCTCGGCTGGGCATCAGACACGCCCTTGCGCAGTCGACCAGAGCGCAGTCACCCGAGGATGCCGCTCGTGCGGTCGTCTGCCTGCACGCGACCGATCCCCCGAGCGTGCATCTCTCCTGCTGGGCGCGTACCGACGAGATCAGCGTCGAAGACGTCGAACGGGCGCTCTACGCCACCCGCTCACTGATCCGGCAGCAGTCCATGCGCGGAACGCTCTTCGTGTTCCCCCGCGACTTGGTCCCGGCCGTCTGGGGAAGCGCTGCCGCGCGCAGCGCCGCAGGCTACCGCAAACAGTTCATCAAAGATCTGGAACGCTGGGGCTCCGTACCGGAAGGGGAAGGCGCGGCCTGGCTGAAGGCCGCCGAGCAAGCCGTCCTGAACCATCTCGCCGACGGCGTGCGGCGATCCTCAGCCCAACTTCGCGAGCAGGTACTGGAGGTGAGCGGGGTCATCGAGCAGGCTCCGGACAAGGCCTGGGGCGGTAAGTTGGCCATTGCCCCGAAAGTGCTCGCACAGCTCAGCATGGATGGCGTCGTGGCTCGGGCGGGCAATGCGGGCGCCTGGTACACGAGCCGCCCGACCTGGACGACGACCGAAGCATGGTGGGGTCCCGATGTGCCCGATGCGCTGGAGAGCCGACAGGGCTACGCTGAGTTGGTCGATCGGTGGCTGTGGTCGTACGGGCCCGGCACCATCGACGACATCGCCTGGTGGCTCGGCAGCGCCAAGACCACCGTTCGCACGGCCCTCGACGACCTCGAAGCGCAGCGCGTGACCTTGGACGACGGTTCGGACGGCTGGCTGCGAAACGATGACCTCGATCCGGTCACCGCCCCAGAACCCTGGGTCGCGCTCCTGCCGCTCCTCGACCCCACCGTGATGGGCTGGAAGCGACGAGAGTTCTTCCTTGGCCCACATGGATCCCAGCTGTTCGACAGCGCGGGCAACGCCGGAACGACAGCCTGGGTTGACGGCCGCGTAGTCGGAGTCTGGGTGCAGGACCCCGACGCTGTCGTGCAACTCAGGCTCCTGGAAGAGATCACCTCGACGGCTCACGACGCGTTGCAAGCCGAAGCACAACGACTCACCGAATGGCTGGACGGCCAGCGGGTCTTCACCGTCTACCCGTCCCCAGCCATGCAGCCTGTCCGCTGAGCTGATTCGCGGCGGTGGTGGTTTGGCGTCGTATGTGGACTCAGCTTTTCCCGCTCAGGTACGTGAGAACGGCCAGCACCCGCCGGTGTCCGCTGTCCTCAGGCAGACCGAGTTTCGCGAAGATGTTGCGGATGTGTTTGTGCACCGCGCCATCGCTCACCACCAAGAGCTCCGCGATGGTCGTGTTGTTGTAGCCCTCCGCCATCAACGCCAGCACCTCCCGCTCCCGCGCGGTCAACGCCGCCAACGGGTCGGTCGTCCGCCGGTGAGCCATCAGCTGGGCGATGACCTCCGGGTCCATCGCCGTGCCGCCCTTGACGACCCGGTCCAATGCGTCGAGGAACCGCTCGACCTTGCCGACCCGCTCCTTGAGCAGGTAGCCGACCGCGCCCTTGCCGTCGGCGAGCAGTTCCGCCGCGTAGCTGGTCTCCACGTGGGCCGACAACACGAGCACGGGCAGGCCGGGGTGCATCCGCCTGGCCTCAACCGCCGCACGCAGGCCCTCGTCGGTGTGTGTCGGGGGCAGCCGCACGTCTGTGATCACCGCGTCGGGCCGATCCCCAGCGACGGTCGCCATGAACTCCTCGGTGTTGTCGAGGGCTGCGACGACGTCGATGCCCGCGGTGTTGAGCAACAGCACGAGACCTTCGCGCAGCAACGCGTCGTCCTCGACGATCATGACCCGCATGGCAACTCCACTTTCAGCTCGGTCGGTCCACCGGGTGGGCTGGACAGTGTGACGGTCCCGTCGAACGCCTCGACCCGCTTGCGGATCCCGGCGAGCCCGCTGCCGTGCGACTCGTCGGCGCCGCCGTGCCCGTCGTCACGGATCTCGATGACCAAGGTGTCGGCGGTGCCGCCCAGGCTGATCCACGCGTGGTCCGCGCCTGAGTGCTTGGTCACGTTGGCCAGCATCTCGGCGACGATGAAGTACGTGGCCGCCTCGACAGCGGCGGGCCGACGGCCGCGACTGGTGACGTCCACTGTGCACGGAATCGGGCAGCGGTCGGCGAGCGCGGTCACCGCGCCGTCGAGACCGCGGTCGGTCAGCAGCGGCGGGTAGATGCTGCGCACCACGGTCCGCAGTTCGGCCAACGCGCCCGTCGCGGTGTCCTGCGCCTTGCCGAGCAACTCCCGTGCCCGCGCCGGGTCCTTGTCGAAGAGTTGGTCGGCGATCCCGAGTTGCAGCACCACCGCGGCGATCCTGGCCTGAGCCCCGTCGTGCAGGTCACGTTCGAGACGGCGGAGTTCGGCACCGTGCGCCTCCAGCGCGGCGGCACGCGACGCGGTCAGCTCGGCGACCCGGTCGGTCAGCACGACACCGGGCGCGGGCTCCAGCAACGCCCGCGCTCTGGTCGCCTGCCAGCGGGCGACTCGCGGCAACAACGGCGTCGTCGCGACAAACACGACGCCGATGACGAAGCCGAGCACTGCCAACGGCCATGACGTCACGACCAGCCCGAACTGGGACTGCATCCCGCCGGGGAACAACCACCAGAACGGCGCCGTGATGATCTCGCGCACACCAGCGAGCGGCAGTGCGATGGCGAACACACCGACGATGAACCCGGTGGCGCCGTGCAGGGCGATCCAGGCGAGGTCCCGGCGGCTGGCCGGATCCTTCAGCGGTGACCCGTCGCGGTAGGGCTCGGGGATCGGCTCGCCGAGTCGCCGCGCGGCGCGGCGGCGTTCGAAGTCGACCGGGCGCCGGATCAGTTTGAGCGCGACGGGCAACGCCGGGATCCCGACGCCGAACAGGCACATCATCAGCACGAACAGCATGCCGACGAGAACGAACCAGGCGACCACCGACGAGACCGCGCCGACCGCCAGGTACCGGATCGCGGACCAGTAGGTACGCAACCGGGTCCTCACCACGACAGTGTCCCATCAGGACCCCAAGGTGGTGCTGGCACCACCACGAACCCTCTCTCCTGTGGGATCGATCGAGACGGCCGCCGAACCTAGTTTTCCTTGTGGACAGATCACCACGCCTCGAGGGGAAACGATGAGATCAACGGGCACGTGCGCCGTGGAGTTGGAAGCCGTCAGCAAGGTCTACGGATCGGGCGGCGGCGCGGTCACCGCGCTCGACGGCGTGACCGTGGGGGTGCGCAGGGGCACGTTCACCGCTGTGATGGGGCCGTCGGGATCGGGCAAGAGCACCTTCCTGCACTGCGCGGCCGGACTGGACCGGCCGAGTTCGGGACGGGTGCTGCTGGGGGACACGGAACTGAGCCGGTTGCGGGAGCGGGCGCTGACCGAACTCCGCCGGACCAGGATCGGGTTCGTCTTCCAGGCGTACAACCTGCTGCCGTCGCTGAACGTGCTGCAGAACATCACGCTGCCGATGCGGCTGGCCGACCGCAAGCCCGACCCGCGGTGGCTGCGGGAGGTCGTCGAGGGAGTCGGGATCGCCAAGAAGCTGGAACACCGCCCGTCGGAACTGTCCGGGGGCCAGCAGCAGCGCGTCGCGATCGCCCGCGCGTTGATCACCCGGCCTGAGGTCGTCCTCGCCGACGAGCCCACCGGCGCGCTGGACACCCGCACCGCCCGTCAGGTGCTCGATCTGCTCCGCAGTGTGGTCGACGGCATGGGCCAGACCGTCTTGATGGTCACCCACGACCCGGTGGCGGCGTCGGCCGCGCACAGCGTCCTGTTCCTGGCCGACGGCAAGCTCGCCGGTCACCTCCCGCAGCCCACGCCGGAACGTGTGGCCGAGCGCATGACCCACCTCGGGGAGTGGTGAACGTCATGTGGGAACTGGCATGGCAGACGACGAAAACCCGGCTGAGCGGCTTCGTCGGCGCGTTCGTCGCGATCCTCTGCGGCACGGCTTTGGTCGCGGGCTGCGGCATCCTGATGGAATCCGGTCTGCGGGCCGGTGTCCCGACCCAGCGGTACGCCGACGCGGCGGTCGTGGTCGGTGGTCAGCAGACGGTGGACCCGCCCGGCGCGGGAGCGCTGGAAACGCAGCAGGTCGGCGAGCAGGCTTCAGTACCCGTGCGGCTGCTCGGATCGATCAGCGCGGTGCCCGGCGTCCGAGGCGCTGTGGCGGAGCAGAGCTTTCCCGTCACCGTGGTGACGGCCGACGGCCGGGCGTTGACCGGGCCGGACGGCGGCCAGTCACTGGGGCACAACTGGGACGCCGCCGTACTGGCGCCGTTCTCGCTGCGTGCGGGCAGGGCGCCCGCCGGTGATGACGAGGTGGTGCTCGACGCCGACCTGGCGGCCCGCAGTGGCGTGGCCGTGGGGCAGCACGTGCGGATCGCCAGCCGGTCGACACCGAAGGACTTTCAGCTCGTGGGCATCGCCGCCGCGAAGTCCGGCGACGGCCTCGCCCGGCAGTCCACAGTGTTCTTCGCCACGGCGAAGGCCGCCGAACTCGCCGGGAAGCCCGGCCAGGTGCACGCGATCGGCGTGCTGGCCAAGCCGGGTGTCTCACCGGACGATCTTGCCGACCGGGTCCGTGCCGCTGTCGGCGGTCACGCGGTGACGGTGACAACCGGGGTCGAGCGCAGCACGGTCGAGTTCCTCGACGTCAGCCAGACCAGGATGCTGCTGCTGGCGCTCGCGGGCTCGTTCGGTGGCTTCGCGATCCTCATCGCGGTGTTCGTCGTGGCGAGCACGCTGGCGCTGGTCATCAACCAGCGTCGCCGGGAGTTCGCGCTGCTGCGGGCGATCGCGGCGACGCCCAAGCAGATCCGCAAGCTCATCGGTGCCGAGACCATGCTGGTCGCGGTGGTCGCGGGTCTGCTGGGCAGCGGGCTGGGCGTGGCGGTCGCCTACGGGCTGCGCAACGCCTTCGGTGCTGTCGGGGTGATCCCGCCGGACTTCGACCTGGCGATCAGCCCCCTTCCGCTCGTGGCCGCGCTGGCGATGGGCCTGGGTGCGGCCCGGCTGGCCGCGTGGTCGGCCGCGCGGCGCCCGTCGTCGATCCGCCCGGTGGAGGCGCTCGGCGAGGCCGCGGTGGAACGGCGGGAACTCGGCCGTGTTCGCGTCACCATCGGCTGTGCGCTGGTGGTGCTCGGGTTCGGGGGATCGCTGGTGCCGGTGTTCGTGCGCGGTGACGCGGGGCTCGCGGCTTCGGGATCGTCGGCGCTGGTGATCGTGATCGGGCTGGCCGTCCTCGGCCCGAAAGTGGTCGCGTTCATGACGCGGCTGATCGCCCCGGTGCTGTCCAGGACCTCGCGGATCAGTGGGTACCTGGCCGCCGCCAACAGCCAGGCCAACTCGCGGCGGCTGGCCGCCGCGGTGACCCCGGTGATGCTGGCGGTCTCGTTCGCCCTGACGATGTTCTACAGCCAGACCAGTGCTGCCGCCGCGCAGCAGGAGGAGACCGTGCGGTCGACCACCGCCGACCATGTGCTCGCCAGCAGTACCGGTGGTCTCTCGCCGGAGGTGGCGCAGGCTGTGCGGCGGATCCCCGGCGTCGCCGCCGCGACCCCGGTCGTGCGCACCGAGGTGATCAACACGGTGCAGGAGCAGGACAGCGTGCGGGTCGAGCGTTACCCGGCGCAGGGCCTGACCGGCGATCAGGTGCGCGGGACCCTCGATCTGGGCATCGTGTCGGGCACGATCACCGACCTGACCGGTGACACCGTGGCGATGAGCGAATCGGAAGCCGACTGGTACGACAGGAAGATCGGCGACGAGGTCGAGTTCTACTTCGGCGACGGCGCCCCGGCGAAACTGCGGCTGGTCGCCACCTACACCCACGACCAGGCGTTCGGCCGCTACGTGCTCCCCGCCGAGCTGGCCAGGGCACACACCGCCGACCGGCTGGACGACTCGGTGCTGGTGCGTCGGCAACCCAATGCCGACTCCGCGACCGTGACCGCCGCCCTGAACGACCTCGCTGTCCGCTATCCGGGCCTGGTCGTGACTCCGGGATCGGCGGTGGCCGCGCCCGGTGGCGGTGAGCGCCAGGTCCAGTTCTACGTGAACCTGGTCGCGGTCGGCGTGATCCTCGGCTACGTCGTGATCTCGGTGGCCAACACGCTGGTGATGAGCACGGCACAGCGCTCCCGCGAGTTCGCATTGTTGCGGCTGGTCGGCACCACGAAGCGTCAGGTGGTGCGGATGATGCGGCTGGAGGCACTGGCGACGGTGGGTGTCGCGGCGCTGCTGGGGACGGTGGTCGCGGGAGTTCCGCTGGTACTGCTGAATCTCGCGCTACGCGGTACTCCGCTGCCGTCCGGGTCGGCAACCGTTTTCGGCGGGATCATCGCCGGTGCCGTCCTGCTTGGCCTGTTGTCACTGGGTGTGTCAACGCGGGTGGCGTTGCGCGCCAAGCCGATCGAGGCGATCGGCCTTCGGGAGTAGCCGAGTCACGGTCCACTGTGGATGAACGGGGACCAGAGGTCGGGGCGGTCAGGGTGTCGTGTTCGGAGCTCCTTGACCACCTCGTGCAGGGCCTGCGCCGCGGTGTCGGCGGTCGGTGTGTCCGGCAGGCGGTCGTAGAAGGCACGAGCCGTGTCGGCCGCTGTCGAGTCCGCGAGCGGCCAGAGGCTCGCGATCACGTGCCGGAACCCGGCCAGCTGGAACGCGGACGCCAGGTGCAGGGACTCGTCCGCGTGCTGGCTGCCGAGCTGGGCTGTCGAGCAGGCCGACAGGTAGGCCAGTTCGGCCTGTTCCAGGTTCAGGCGGCTGATCGCGGGCAGGGCGAGGGCACCGTCGTGCAGGTGCAGTGCGCTGGCGGACGGTGCTGTCGGGTCGGCGGTGGCGTGGCAGGCGAAATGGGCCCATGTGGCTCGCGGCAACGCCGCCGTGGTCCGGTCCGTGGTCGCGGCTGAGTCCGCCAGCAGTTCGTCCGTTCTCAGGTGGGCGGCCTCGGCGGCGGTTCCCGGCAGTTCGGCGAAGCCGGGGGTGTGGTGCAGGGCGACGGTGAGCTGGCGCCGGGAACGAGTCGGTGGCCGGGAACGCGTCTGCGCCAGCGCACGCAACGTCGGTACGTAGGACGACACCACGGAGTCGAGCGCGCCGGGCCGACCGGCGTGACCGGCGGCGTGCAGCGGGAAGAGTCCCAGGAGGCCGGTCGGCATCCACCACACACGCGGAACGGGCACCGTTGCCACGATCGGCTCGACGATGGTGTCCCACAACCAGCTGAGAACCTCCGGCAGGACACGCATCCGGCCTACAGCAGCGCCGATGCCCGTGCTGTTGGTGACGTTCCACAGCCGCCTGGCGTGCGCCACGACGTCGGAGCGGGACAGATCCGGCAAGCGGACGTGCACGGGCTCGCTGGTCGCGGTGACAATTACCGCGTCACCACGCCACGTACCCGCGTTGACCAGCACCACACACCCGCCCGAGACCGCGGGCTGCAAGTCGGAAAGCCTGGGCGGCAACAAGAACTGCTCGAAGCCCGGCACCTCGCGGATTTCAGCCAGCACGGCGTCGTGCCGTTCCCACAGTGCTCGGCGGTCGTCAACGTCTGTGCCCTCCGCGAGCCCCTGCCTGACTTCCTCGAACCGCGCGGCCAGACCGGGGTGTGCCCGCTGGAGCTCCGTGAGATCGGTGCGGGAGTCCAGTTGGGCCGCGAGCAGGACGCCCCGTCCCAGCTCCGCCGCGCGCACCGCGCCCGCCGGGTCGTTGGTCGCGCAGTGCGCGGCGACACTCTCACCGACCAGTCCGGCGTACCGCCGGAGCCGGTACTCCTGGTCCGACCAACCGGATTCCCGTGGCGGAACAGAGGACAGCAACGCGGTCGCCCGGTCGAGCAGACGCACGGCGAGCTGGTGGTCTCCGGCCGAGTTCGCCAGCCAGCCGACGACATAGAGCGTCCAGACCTGTTCGGCGGGCGACGCGATCGTTGTCCGTGCGGCACGCTCGGCGAGCATGCGCAGCTTGTCGTGGTCCATTGGCTGCCTGGTCTGGGTGACCAGGCTCCGGTAGGCCTCGCCGAGGTTCGACAGGTGCACGGCCAGTCCCGCGTGGTCGTCGGGGAGCGTCGCGAGCGCCTGTTCCTGAAACCCGATGCCGCGTAGCGAATCAGCCACGTCGCCGGTGTGCTCGTACAGCCGCTGGTACGCGATATGCAGGTTCGACAGGTACATGTGCCTGGCCGCGTCGCCCTCGGGCATCGCAGCGAGTGCTTGCTCACCCAGGCTGATCGCGCGTTCGAGGTCGGCGGGCTCCCGTGTCCGCTCGAACCGCTGCCGGTGGGCGATCCCCAGACTCGACAGGGAGGTGACCCGGCCTGGGTGCCCGTCGGGAGTCACGGCCAGAGCCTGTTCCTGCAGTTCGATGGCGTGTTCCAGGTCGGCGACGTTGTTCGTCCGGACGTACCGGTCGCGGTATCCGACACCCAGGTTGGACAGGGACACGGCCCGCCTCGGGTGGCCGTCCGGTGTCTCGGCCAGCGACTGCTCATCGAGGTCGATCGCGCGCTGCAGATCGGCGAGCACCCCAGTCCGCTGGTAGCGCCGCTGGAAGGCGATGCTGAGGTTGGATAGGTCCATCGCGTGGGACAGGTGGCTCTCCCGCACACCCGCGACAGAGCGCTCGCCGAAGTCGATGGCGAGATCCAGGTCGGCGAGGTCCCCGGTTCGCTCGTATCGCCTCTGGTAGGCGAGATTCAGACTGGAAGCGGGTGTCGTCCTGCGCGGATGGCCGTCGGGCAACGCCGCGTACGCCTGCTTGCCGAGTTCGAGCGCGCGGTTGCAGTCGGCGAGCTGTCCGTTCCGCTCGAACCGTTCGCGATAGGCGATGCACAGGTCGGACAGCGGCTTGACACGTTTGGGGTGTCCGTCGGGAAGCGCGGCCAGCGCCTGCTCGTCGAGGGCGATCGCGCGATCGAGCGTCGCCAGTTCGTGCGTGCGCTCGTACATCCGGATATGGGCCGCGCCGAGCGTGGCCAGATGTCCCGGCCAGTCCGGGGTGCCACTGAGACCGGATGCGGCGGCTGTCTGCTCGGCCAGGTCCATACCCCGGCGCAGGTCGTCCAGGTCCGCAGTCCGCTCGTACAGGTCCGTGTAGGCGATCCCCAGATTGGACATGAAGGCCAACCGGTCCGGATCGTCCTCCGCCGCCGCGGCGACCGCCTCGTGGCCGAGCGCGATCGCTCGGCGCAGATCATCCAGCACTCCGGTGCGTACGAATCGTTGCCGATAGGTGGCGGCCAGATTCGACATGTTGCCAAGGAAATCCGGGTTGTCCCGCGTGTGCGCCGAGAGCGCCTGTTCCCCGAAAACGATCGCGTGGTCCAGGTCGGCGGGCTGGTGGGTTTTGGTGTAACGCGTGTGGTACGCGAAACAGAGGTTTGTCAGGTGTCGCCCGGGGTCGCTCACTTTCCCACTGCGCACGGCTTTGGTGAGCAGCGCGATCGGCGCGTCGAGCGCTCGTGGATCGTTGCTCTGGAGCGCTTCGCGAAGCAGCCGAACGGCTCGCTCGGCTCGGGAATCGGCGTTGGCGAACACTGACCCGGACCATACCGCGTGGCCCGCGCTGACGGCTGGTCAGCGCGGGCCACGTTCACCTGGTCACAGCGGCCGGGGTTGGTCAGGAGGTCGCGTCACACGAGGTGAAGGTCGGGCTGGTGCGGGCGCTGTAGATGCTCGCGCCACCGGCCGGGTCGAACTTGAGGGGCACCGTGATGATGTCCTCGGCGGTCCAGGGGAAGCCCTGCGTGTCGAACGTCCACTTCCCGGTGACCTTCGTTGCCAGCTCCGACAACGCGACCCACCCGTACTGGCGTGGCGGCACGGTCACGACCAGGCTGTTGCCCAAGTCCTGCTTGAGGTCCAGTGACACCTCGCCGTGGACCGACGCGGTGACCTCCAGTTGCAGCGGGGGCGCACCGACGGTCAGCTTGCCCTGCAGGCTGAATCCGATGGTGTTCTTCCAGCCGGTGGACGTGTTGAGGGTGAACGTCCACGGAATCGACGTGGACGTGCCGTTGAACCACACCGGTGAGACACAGGTCGCGGGCAGCAGTATCGGTGGGGTCTGGCTGATCGTGGACCAGGAACAGGTCGAGCGGTCCTTGATGCACTTGGTCGCGGCGTAGTCGACGGCCGAGTGGTACACCACCGAGTAGGCGTCCTCGGGGACGGTCCACTGCTGGGTCTGCGCCCGGTTGCAGGCCTCGATGGCCGCCACCTTGTTGTTCATGAAGTCCGTCTTCACACCCAGGCAGGTGTTGTCGGACTCGTGGCGGATCATGAACGCCTTCGGCGTCGCCCCGGAGACCGGCTGGAAATACCACTTCTCGGACGCGCGCCCGTCGCAAGGCTGCTGTTGCACCTGGTTGAAACGTGCGTCCATGCACTTGTTGGTGCTGTCGTTGACGATGGCGAACGCCGTGTCGCCTGCCCCGGTGTTGATCCGCCATGACTGGGCGACGCCCGGAGCCGGTGCGACTACGACAGTTCCGTTGTCGATGCCGGTGCTGCTCTTGATGTCCAGGCGATTGCCGTCACCGGCGGACGTGAACGTCAGCTGGACCAGCGCCATGGGGGCCGCGCCGCTCTGGGGTGCGGCGGCGGCCGGGCCTGATGTGATGCCCACGGTTGCGCATAACGCCGCCATGACGACGGTCGTCCTCCGCAACGAGGATCTCCTGCGTTTCTCCACCTGTGTGGTCCCTTCATCGGTTCTCACGAGCTGTGGCCGGATCATCGGTTCTTCACCTTGGTCGCTATTCCCCTGACGAGCACCGCCGCACCGAGGACAAGTGAGGTCCCCGGGTTGTCGTCGTCCACATGGGCCAACTCTTTCGCCCCCTTGGGGGTTGCCTCGGTTCTTTCCTGGAACTGCTGGCCCCGCAGTCCCGTTTCGGCGTGACCCAGTTCTGCCCTGCGTTCACCCATGTTGTTGCCCTTGCACGAAGGGCCGCAGAAGTGACCTGGGTCGTTGTACCTCGGGCAGGAGGAGTTGTGGACGAGGATGATCCGGGCGCCTGCCTGTAGCAGGAAGGTGTGGATCTCGCTGACGCTGAGGTTGTGGACGGTTTGGTCGGCGACCTCGCCGCGGTCACGGATCGAGGTGACCGCGACGGCTCCGGCCGGGCCGCGGATCCGGTCGCCCGTTCTGATGTCGCCCGCGTCGACCCAGCCCTGGCCCTCGACGAAGATCGGGTGCTCGGCGGTGGCCGTGATCGACGCCGGTTCGGGTCCGTCGAGGCCGATGTCGATCAGGTGTTTCGTGCCCTGGCCGACGATGGTGGCCGCGACGGGTTTCGCGACTGTCTCGCCGGTGGCGGGGTCGATGGCCTTGACCAGGTCACCGGCTTGGACGTCCTTGATGGGTTTGGTGGTGCCGTCCGCCATCACCACCAGGGTTTCCGGCGCGAACGAGTTGCACTTCTCCACCGCCTGCACGGCTTTCGTGACGGCCGGTGCTTTCGCCGCGGCTGCCTTGGCGACCGCGCCGACCAGTTTGCCGCCGGGTACCAGGCCGACCGCGCTCGCGGCGGCCGCCTTGTAGTTGCCCTGAGCGAGGTTGCCTGCCACGGCGACACCGGCGCCGACTGTCCCGACCGGACCGGGCACATAGGACACTACTTCGGCCGCCTTGGTGGCGACCTTGACCACCGATTTGATGCTGAACGTTCCGGCGAGGTCAAGTCCGTTGATCGGGTCGGCGTTGACGTAGTCGTAGTCGTTGGCCGAGCCGCCCGCGACCGGATCGACCTGGAGGAATCGGCCGAGGGCCGGGAGGTAGACGCGGGCGCCCATCTCGATGGCCTGTTGCCCGGCCAGGTGCTCGACCGGCCGCTCGTGCTGGCCGAGCCACCCGAAGTCCATGCCGCCCGCCGCGGTGCCCGCGATCGGGATGGCACCGAACACACCAGTGTTGGGGTCGATGTTCTGGCCGTAGGGGTCGTAGAGGTGGATCGCCCCGGTGCGGGTGGCGCTGCCGTCCGCGGTGAACAGCACATCCCCGTGCAGGTTGGGATAGGCCCAGTTGGTGGTGGCTTGGTCGTAGTTCTTGGTCAGCAGCACGCCACCCGGCAACGGCACGATCCGCTGCAGGAGCTTGCCGCCGCCATCGAGGATCAGGTCGGCGGTGTCGTGCTTGGAACTGTAGGAGTAGCGGGTGGTTCCGTTCTTCGACGTGTCGCCGGAGCCGGTGACTGTACGGACGGTCAACCTGTTCTGCGGGTCACGGCTGTAGGCGATCGACGTGCCTGCGGCGGTAGTGGTGGACATGTGGCGGTCGGTGGAGTCGTAGCCGAGGGTGTCGGTGCCGACTTTCACCGTGTTGCCATGGTTGTCGTAGGCGAACGCCAGTGTGGTGCCGCCGTTGGTGGACAGGAGTCGGTCGGCGTCGTCGTAGCAGTAGGTGGTGGTGACTGCTGGTGCGCCGTCGCGGCTGTCGGTGAACGCGGTGCGGTTGGTGTTCTTCCCGGCCGCTTTGTTGGGGCCGCATCCGTCGGCCTGGTCGAACCGGTAGGTGAGTTGGTGGTGTGGGACGGTCGCCGCGGTCAGTCGGCCGCCGGTGTCGTAGGTGTAGGAGTAGTTCGCCGCGGGTTTCCCGTCGACGGTCACCACATCGTCGGTGACGCGGTTGTCGCGGGAACGGGTCACTGTGTCGACCACAGTGGACGAGGAGGTCTTCCACGTCACCGCCGTCATCTTGCCCGAAGCGTTGCGCGCCACCTTGTCCAGGCGTGATCCGTTGCCGTAGGCGACGTTCGTCAGTTCAGCGGCGGGGTCGTAGCCGGGTTTGGCGACGACCACACCGTCCACCTTGACTTCCGCCAACTGGGAGGCTTCGTTCCAGGTGTAGGTGACGGTGCTGGTCACGCCCTTGACCGTGGTGGTGTCCTTGGTCAGCCGCCCGACCTGGTCGAAGGTGGAACTCGACGTCACGCCGTTGGCGTCGGTGTAGCTGACTTCCTGGCCCAGTAGGTCGATCACGGTGGTGATCGATCCGTTCTCGTCGGTCACCTTGTTGGTCAGCGGGTCGCCGCCGACGGCGTAGTCCGTGACCACTGTGCGCGCGGGCTTGCCGCCGGAGGCCGGTGCGCTCTTCTTGGTGACTCGGCCACGCGAGTCATACGCGGTGCATGTCCACGCTTCGTTGCCGATGCGTTGGGCGACAACACGGCCAGCCGTGTCGTAGACAATCTCGCTGATAATCGCCGGTGCGTCGTTGGGTTTGGGCTTGGTGACGGTCTTGGCCATCCCGGCCTGGTTTGCCGCCGGAGCACTCGGATCACACGGGTTGGCGCGGGTTTCCGTGTCTCCGTAGTAGACGGTGGTGTTGCGCTTGGCAGGGTCGGCGATGTCGCCTGCCTGCAACGCCTCCGCCAGCTTGCGCAGATACCCTTCACCTGGTCGCTCATGGGCGGAACGGGCCACGAGGTTGAGGCCGCCGGGATCCGACGTCTTCGACACCACGAGTCCGAGCACCGGGTCGATTCCCGCTGCCGGGTCGGAGTAGCTGTTCGCCACGCGCCTGGTCGGCGACCGCTCGACACTGCCACCGGAGGCGTCCTCGGTGGTCGAGGTTGTCACCAGTCCGTACCGTGGTGCCAGGTTGGCGCCTGGCACGGTGGCTGGCGCGCCCGCACCTGGTGGTGTCCAGGTGAGGTTGAGTGCTCCTGTTGTGCCGGAGCGGTTGTAGTAGTCGACGCGGATGCGGTGCCAGCTGCCTGGTGTGGTGTTGGTGTATTTGCCGGTGACCGGGGTGCTGGGTTTGTCGGTCCAGCTGTCGAGGATGAGGTAGTCGTCGATCCAGAGTCGGACGCCGTCGACGGCGGTGAATCCGAGTCCGTGGTCACCCTTGGCGGGGAACTGGATTTCGCCGGTGAACCGGCTTGACCAGCCTTCGGTGTTGGCGACGGGTGCGGAGGATCCCCACGACCGTGACAGTGTGCCGTCGGTAGTGCCGACTCCGGTGGCGAACAGCTTCGGAACACCGGACAGGAACCGGTTGTCGTAATAGGCGGCCGACAGCCCTGTCAGTCCCTGGTCGTAGGCGATGCTGGTGTGCGGCATCGTCGCTGCGCACGCTGAGGTCGGTACCAGGCCGTTGTAACACGATGCTGGAGCGGGACCCCACCGGTCGATGGGTCGGTCGGCGTGGTCGTAGATGGTGGTGGAGCGTCGGCCCGCGCTGTCGGTTGCCGCTGTTGCTTTGTCTTTGGTGTTCCATTCGGCGTGGATGGTGGCGCCGGTGAAGTCGGTGGTGTTGAGGGTGCGGCCCGCGTCGTCGTAGGTGACGGTGCGGGAGCGGGTGGCGTCATACACGCCTGCTACGGCGACGGTGGCTTGTTTGCGGTCGAGGTAGTACTGGTAGAAGTGTTCCGCGCGTTGGGTGTTGCGGCCGTCGGGAGACGGTGCCAGCACTTGGACCACCCGCAAGGCCGGTGGCTCCTGTGGTCGTTCGATGACTTGGTCGTAGCCGATGACGGTGCAGACGCTGGCGTCGTCGCTGTTGTTGGTGCAGCCGGTTTGGGCGTTGGGTGGTTGGCGGGCGGCCCAGTCGTAGGCCAGGCCGCTGCGGTGCGTGGTCAGCGGCCCGATGCTGTCGAGAGCCTTCTGCCTCTCCTCTTCGTTGTCTCCGGCCTCGTCGTAGCGTTGTTTCGCGGCGGCCCTGCCTTGGTAGTCGAAGTCGAGAATGTCCGCGCCGGGATTCTCGACTCGGGCCAGGGTCTCCATCTGGTACCAGAGACGGGTTTCGGTGCCGTCCCAGTAGCGGATGCGGCACAGCATCTGCAAGGGCGCCGCGTCCGAGCCAGGCGGGCGGGACACACCGCCGTAGCAGCCGTCACTGTTGTCGGTGTTATAGAACAACGTGTGTGCCCGGCCGGACACGGGGTCCTTGATCTGGGTCAGGCGGGCTGGTGTACCGGTGTAGGCGTACTGCAGGGCGGCGGGTTTCTTGCTGTCCAGCACCGAGGCGACAGCGGACAGCGTGCCGTCGGTGTTGAACACCGACACCACATCGCCCTCGGTGACCGTGATCCGCCCGCCGCTGTCGAAGCCGAGCACACCATCCTCACCAGGTGGGGCTGTGTAGCCGCCGGTGGAGGCCTTCGCGTAGGTGTGTTTACCGCCCGCGCCGTCGGTGAGCACGATCGATCCGTCGAGCATGTCCGCTGAGCTGTAGCCGCTGGACAGGGATGAGAGCGTCCATCCGGCGGGGAGTGACTGCGGATCGGCGGAATACAACCACTCCGTCGGGACGATCCGGGGGTCGAGGTTGTGGGTGCGTTGGTCGCCTTCGCCGGTGGAGCTTTTGGTCCACAACACCATGCGGGGGCGGTCGGTGGAGTGGTGGTAGAGCTCGATCTTGAGCGGGATGCGTTGTCCGGCTTTGAGCGGGACATCCTTGTCCTGTTTCGGCCCCGGCTGCAGGAAGTCGTCGCCGAGCTCAGCGGAGTTCGGGTTGTCGTAGACGACTTTGCCGTCGGCCCAGACGCGGGCGCCGTCGGCGTGGATGCCGCCGAACCGGTAGTCGCCGGTGACCGGGGCTTTGAAGTGGCCTTCCCAGCGGATGACGAACCAGTCGGAGGCCAAGGCTTGGGGGAGGGGGTTGTCGCGCCAGGGGAGGTTGTCGGGGTTGCCGCTGAACGCGATGCCCCAGTCCAGGTTGACCTGGGATTCGCTGCGGGTCATGACCGGGATCGGGTCGGGGGTGCCGTTGTGGTCGGTGTCGTTGAAGTAGGAGGCGCGGACACCGCGTGGTGCGCCTTGGCGGGAGTTGTAGGCGAAACTCACGCCCGCCGGTCCGCCGACAGTGGGGAACGCGGGCCCGGCGGTTTCCAGGTGGGCGTTGCCGTTGAAGAGGTTGACCGTGACCGGGTTGAGTCGGTCGGTTGGCGCTGGTCCGGGGTCGCCGATGCGTTGGTTGACGGTGAAGTGCCCGACCCACCGGGCGGGCGTCATGGTGGTCGCTTCGGGCAGGGCGGTGCCGACGGTCCAGGTGTAGCGGCCGCCGTCGTGCAGGATGTGTTTGGGGATGGTCCAGGTCGGTGTGGGCAGGCAGCCGGAGTCGATGACGCTGCCGGAGCGGCCGTCGAAGCCGGTGGAGACTTTGAAGCAGTACAGGATGCCGTCGCCGACCTCGGCGACTTGGAGTGCGGGTGTTTCGGTGGCGACCACGGCGTTGTCGACCGGGCCGACCAGTGTTGTCTCCGGTGCCGCGGGCGGGTCGGCCGGTCTTCGCGCGGCCCCGGCCTGCGCGGTCAACGGCTTGAACCGAGCCTTCGGCTGCTCCGCGGCGGTGGCCTGGCGGAGCTTGGCCGCCTGTCCTGGCTGCTCCGGCACCGACAGCAGCGGCAGGTCCCGGGGTACTTCCTTCGGTGGCGCCGCTGCGGCGGATGGTGAAACCACCATTTGCGCCAGCGAGGTTGCCAACGCCATTGTCGATACGAACGCGATCGTGCGTAGACGTAGTCGTGCGCGCATGTGCCACCGCGCGCCGCTGCGACCCCCTGAAGCCATAATCCCTCCATTGACGTAGAGATCCGCGTCGGCCAGAGCGCACGCTTGGCGCTGTTGACCGCGTGGCAGGCGCGGCGATCATGGGTCCAGGCGTGGCAGTGGCGACAGGCCAAACGGCTGCCATTCATGTCCGGTGGCAACGACCAGCCGAAACACCGGCCTCGCTGTCCTTCGGGGAGTCCTTTCGGGCAGACCGCCCCGGTGGGGATCCGCATCGGCTGGTGGATCCGGCAGGCTCGACCGCATGGGACGTGAGTGGGCACGGTCGGAGTCGGCCGAGGTCGAGGCCACCGCGAAGGTGGGCCCGGCGAGTCCGGCTGTGCCGCTGCTGCACCTGCAACGACTCGCAGGCAACGGCGCGGTGTCACGCCTGGTGGTACAGCGTTACGAGGCGTGGGAGCACCGGGATCTCGGTGACGCGGAGGGTGGCGACCAGCGGAAGATCACGCTGCCCAACGGCATCACGCTCTCCTACGGGGAAGTCGTGGCGCTGTCCGGCGACTTCTACCGCTCGCCGGAGGCGCTGATGCGCTCGTCTGCCAGTGAACTCAACCAGGTTCGCGCCGTGATGGACCGAGAACGCAAACAGGCCGCGGCCAGTCCCGACCATCGGCCGAAGGACGACGACGCCAACAAGAACAACGCCGACTACGAGATGGCCACCACGGGCCACGACCGGGTCGCGTTCAACCTGCCCGCGCTCGGCGGCGACGCCAACGCGGCCACCGGCGCACACGGCCAGGTCACCGACGGCGAGCACGTCGAAAGCGGCGCCCCGAGTATCCAGGCCGGATTCCTGGACCTGGCCGCGTCCAACGCAGCGCACTTCTCACCGGAGAACATCCGGCTCAACTGGGCCCCCAAGCACCAGCTCGCGCTCGACCTGGCCCGGCAGGCGTGGAGCCAGCGGCATCCCGGCCAGGAGGCGGCGCCCATTCGCGGCGGCGAGGCGGCCAGCGCGCGGGCTGGCACCGCTCCGGCAGACGGCGGGGGAGCAGCGGCTGTCCCGGCGACCGACGCCGGTGCGCACGCTGCGGCCCCCGGTCGCGCGGATCCCGCCGCGACGCCCACACGGGCAGGTGTCGCCGGGACCGACACGGCGCTCAACGGTGTGAGCAGCGCCGAAGCGCTGGAAGGCCAGGCGTGGCTGTCCTCCGCCTTCTCCGACCACTACCTCACCGACGCGTTCGCGTCCGGACACCTGATCTCCGGACTGGACGGCCGGGTGCTCGCGGAGGCCTTCTACTCGGCGAACGCCACCCAGATCGCCAACGCCTGCTGGTCCTGCGCGATCGCCGACGGCATGCCACCGCAGTACGCCCAGCCCGTGATCCAGGCGTTCGAGCTGTTCCTGGCACCCAAGGCCGCCAGCCTGCTGCTGAAGACCGCGCACGACTTCTACAACGAACACGGCATCAACGTCCGCAACGCGCTCGGCCAGGAGTGGACCACCTTCGGCGACGCGCGTCTCGGCGGGCACGCCGAGACGATCGCGCTGGCCGAACTGGCCAGCAAGGCCTCACGGGACGCCGTCCAGGACGTGCTGGACACCGGCACCACCGCTCGTGGTTCCGCCGCCCTCGACTACATCCCCGACCTGGCGCGGCTCTCGGGCGGTGGATGGAAGCCGATCGCGACCTTCTCCACCGACCGGGCGGTCTGGGATCCGGTGCTGGCGCTGGCGTTGTCCCGCGACCCGGCGACCAACCGGCTCTATCAACTGGTCAAGGGCAACATCCTGCCGATGGGTTCGATGATCATCGACAAGGCGGGCCGTGGCATCGGCGACGCGGCGGCCGACGCCTACCGCAGCGTCACCGAAATCCCGGAACGCGCCGGACGGTGGTTCGACGATCTGGAACGCGAAATCCTCCGGCAGTATGGCGTTCCGCGCTGAGGGCACAGAGGTCCAGCAGGGCCGTGCAGCACGCACGGCCCTGCTGGTGGGGGATTCTCAGCTGTTCAGCGCCACTCCATAAGCGGACAGCGCCTCGCCGACCGGCTGGAAGTACGACGAACTGCCGCCCTTGCCCGAGGTGATGCCGAGGCCCACGCTTCCGGCGAACAGGCAGCCGCCGGAGTCACCGGGGTTGACCAGCGCGTTGGTCTGGATCAGTTGGTGCACCGAACCTTCGGCGTAGTTCACGGTGACGTTCAGCCGCTGCACCGACCCCGAGGTCAGCCGCGTGGTGCTGCCGCTCTTCTGGATCCGCTGCCCGACGGT
Organism: Kibdelosporangium sp. MJ126-NF4; assembly: GCF_000826545.1. The sequence continues at coordinate 1,182,129 of NZ_CDME01000011.1, forward strand.
CGCCGCCGCGTGCGAGCTGATCCGCTGGGTGGAGCCGTTCCACAGGGTGACCGCACCCGGGCCACTGCCCGAGGTGTTGCGGATCAGGCCATAGTCGTTCGTTGGGAAGCTGGCGCCCTGTGACGGTCCGACGTTCCACTGCGACACCGCGCGGGTGCAGTGGCCGGCGTCGACGATGTAGTTCTGGCCGCCCTTGTTGGTGTTGAACCCGGCCGAGCAGCGAGTGCCGCCGCCGGTGATCGCCTCGCCGTTGTAGATGGCCAGACGCATCTCGCCGGTGACCCGCTCGACCCGAACCTGGGCACCGAGCCGGTCGGCGGTGCGCAGCAGCGCGGTGAGGTCGCCGCCGGTCGCCTTGTCCGACACGCTCAGCACGATCTGGTTGGTCTTCGGGTCCAGCCCGATCGACGTGTGCGTCACCGAGGGCACCGATTCCAGTGTGCTCTGGGCGGACGCGAGTGCCGTGCTGGAGTGCCGCACCAGTTTGGCCTCGGCGCCGGACGCGCGGACTTGCTCGGCGGCGGCCGAGTCCAGCACGTTCACCACCGGATTGCCGTTCGTGTCCAGGTATCCGCCCGCGGCACGGAGGCCGAGGCCGTCGGTGACCTGGCCGACGGTCCGCACACTGGCGTCCTGCTTGCGCAGGATCTGCACGGCCGCGTCCGGCGAGACACCGTCCCGCGCGGTCAGGTCGGCGATCGCGGACTGTGCCACCTCAGGCGAATATCCGTCGATGGCCGCCGCGGAAGCGACTGGAGCGGCGAGGAAACCGGCGGCTGTGACACCGGCGATCAGGGTGATGGCGGAGCGGGCGACAACACGCCGCCCCTTGACGATCTTGCGCATACGGGCAACTCACTTTCGCAGGGAGCGCGGGATCACCGCGCTGACCAGTGGGTTGGCCCGGTCACGTTGTCTGTGACGGGCACCGGATTTCTCCGGTACACCAAGCGTGTTCCCGTACACCTCCCTGCGGTACCACCTTTAGTCGGTATACACAGAAAGATATGTTATGACCGATTCTTATGTTTCCTGCTCGTGCCTTCGGGGCACGAGCAGGAAACAGTTTCCGTCAGGCGGCGGGCTTGAGACCGCCTGGGTAGAGGTACTGGTCGGCAGGCTTGCCCGTGCCGTACACCCACGCGTCGAAGAAGCCCTTCAGGTTCCGGTGCGCGATGATCTCGGTGTAGCGCTGGAACTGCTGCATGTTCACGTTGCCGTCGCGGTGCAGCGCGGGCCACGTTTTCAGCACCAGGTCGAACGCGGGCTGTCCGATGTAGTTGCGCAGTGCGTGCAACATCATCGGGCCTTTCGAGTACACGTAGCTGAACTCGTTGCCGGGGCCCATGTCGTAGAGCTTGCCGTTCCAGAACTTCGTGCTCGCCGTCTTGGCCTGCTCCGCGTACTGCGCGTTGAGGTCGACGCCTTCCTTCGCCTCGTCCCACAGCCACTCGGCGTAGGAGGCGAAGCACTCGTTGAGGCAGACGTCCCGCCAGCGCTCGACCGCCACCGAATCGCCGTACCACTGGTGGGCGTTCTCGTGCACGATCACCGGCACCGTGCCCGCCCACCCGGCGGAGTAGATCGGGCGGCTCATGGTTTCCAGTGAGAAACCGATTTGCTCGTTGAGGAAGATGCCACCGGCCGCGTCGACCGGGTACCGGCCGAACTTGGACTCGAGGAAGTCGAGGATCTCCGGCAGCCGGGCCTCGGCCTGCTTGGCCGAGTCGGGCACGCCGGGCGCGAACGCGCTGACGATGGGCGTGCCGTCCTTGCGTGTCTTGCGGTCGAACGTCCACTTGTCGATCGCGACTGTCGTCATGTACGGCGCGATCGGTGTTTCCTCGGCCCACACATGCGTTGTGCCGCCCTGGGTTTTGAACGTGCCGCGCTCGCGGCCGTTGGCGATCACGCCCCATTCGTCCGGCACGGTGACCGCGAGGTGGAACGTGGCCTTGTCCAACGGGGTGTCGTTGACCGGGTACCAGGTGGTGGCCGATTTCGGCTCGCCCGCGACGAACGCGCCGCCCGCCTTGGCGTACTGCCAGCCGTTGTTGCCCAGCGACGGGTCGCTGATCGGCGCGGGCACACCGTGGTAGGCGATCTCGACGTTGAAGCTCTGGCCGCGGCGCAGCGAGCGGGACGGCGTGATCGCCAGTTCGTGGTCCCCGCTGCGGCTGAACGTCGCGTCCCGCCTGTCGACCCGCACCGAGTCGACAGTCAGGCCGTGCAGGTCCAGATTGAACGAGCTGAGCGACTGCGTCGCCCGCGCGGAAATGGCCTGTTTCCCGGTGAGCTGGTGCGTCACGGGGTCGTAGCCGACCTTCAGGTTGTAGTCGGCCACGTCGTACCCGCCGTTGCCGTCCTGCGGGTAGTAGCTGTCACTGGCACCGTCGCTGCCCGGCCTCGCCGGGCCCCAGCCGTCGCCCGCTGCGGCGACGCCGGTGCTCAGGCAGAGGCTGCTCAGCACGGTGGCCGCGACCACGACCGTTTTCTGTCGGCTCATCCACGCTCCCTGTCCGTCCGGAGTGGACGCGGCACGTCCACATGGCAGCGCCGCGTCCACACGCTCCCGAAACATAACCCCGCCGGTCGCGTTGTTCGAAGGTTCGCGTCTCGTTTGTCCGGATAATCAATACTTCCGTGTGGTTCGCGACGGAAACGTGAACCTGGCATTTCCGACGGCAGGGAAAACAGGTGTCAAATCACCAGCAACGCCTGGACTGGCAGGTGGTCGGACGGGAACTGGTTGTCGCGTGTGTAGGTGTTGATGCCCGCGGCCTGAATTGTCCGGACGCCCCGGGTGAGGATCCAGTCGATCCGCGGACCGTTGGGCACCAGCGGGCGGTAGCCGTGGAACGTGGCGTACAGCGGTGTCCGGCGGTCGGTCGCGGCGGGCCAGCTGTCGGTCAGGCCCGCGCCGTTCATCAGGATGTCGTACGTCGGCGTGGTCTCGGCCGCCGAGTTGAAGTCGCCCGTCAGCACGACCGGGAGCCCCGGTGCGACCGCGTTGATCCGGTCGCGCACCAGTTCCGCGCTGCGCTGGCGGGAGTTCTCCGACTCGTGATCGAAGTGGGTGTTGACGGCCACGAACTGCCTGCCGGTGCGGCGGTCACTGAACCTGACCCACGTGACCATGCGGATCACGTTGTTGCCCCAGGACTTCGAGCCGATCACGGTCGGGGTGTCCGAGAGCCAGTAGTGGTCGAACTCCAGCGGTTCCAGCCGCCGGGTGTCGTAGAAGACGGCCATGAACTCGTCGCGGCTGCCGCCCGCGCGGCCCATGCCGATCCAGTCGTAGTGGCCGGGCAGGTCGTGCTCGATGTCCTTCAGCTGGCCGTAGAGCCCTTCCTGGGTGCCGAGCACGGTGGGCTGTTCACGGCGCAGCAACTGGGCCATCACCGGTCGCCTGGCGGTCCACGAGTTCGGTTCGGTGGTCGAGGCGTAGCGCAGGTTGAACGACATGACGTGCAGCGCGTCGCCCCGGGGCGGTCCGATCACCGGCCGCCCCGCCGCGCTTTCGGCCTCCTGGGCCTGGGCCACCTGCGTCCCACTGAGGCCGATCAACACGGCCACCAGCAGGGTGAGTACACGGGACATGGATTCCTCCGCTGGGCTCGATCAGTTCGTGCCCATGGTTCGCGGGCACGGTGACCGCGTGGTGGACGGGGAACGAAGATCATCTGAAGGTGGTCACGCCAGTTCGACGTGGTCGAGTTCGGCCCACCGTGAGCGGTACTGGAAGCGCAGGGTGTTCCAGCCGGGCCTGAGCGTGACGTCCAGGCCGACCTCGGTCCAGTTGTCCCAGCCGTGGTCGGGGTAGTTCAGTACGTGTTGGGTGCCACCGTTCACTGTGACCGTGTGCTGCGCGTCGCCGTAACCGGCGGCGTAACGCACATGCGCGGTGTAGTTGCCCGCGCTGGGCGCGTACACGGTGATGTCGACCCAGCTGTCGTTGTAGTCGAGCTTGGCGACGACCGCGCCCTGTGACGCGCCGGGCACGCCGGTGCGGACTTCGGCGTGGTTGATGGCACCGCGCTCGGCCTCGTGCCGGACCCGGCTGCCACGCACCACGGGATAGTCGTTGGCCCACCCCAGTTCGGCGACGTACATCCAGCGCGCCCTGTTCACCCAGCCGTGGAAGAAGATGCGGTCGGCGTGCACGTCCGCGCCACCGGGTCCCTGTACCGCGCCGTCGAACGTGTCGGTGGTCATCAATGGCCGGTAAGCCTTGGTGTACTTGCCGGTGATCGTCGACGAGACGGCGTAGCTCGTGAAGTACTTGTTGTTGTCATACCCGTTGCCCGAGTAGAACAGCACGTACTGCGACGCCCGGTGGACCAGGACGGGTGCCTCGATCACCCCGCCCTCCTCGGGCCGGTCGTTGCGGATCAGTTCGGTCCGGCCGCCGACGAACGTCACGCCGTCGGCCTGGACCTGCTGCAGCCACACGATCGCGGGCTTGCCGACGGCGTTGCCGTCGTTCTTGTACAACAGGTACCGCTTGCCGTTGGTGTCCACGAAACTGCTCGGGTCGATGTCGCCGCCTTCGGCGGCGTTGCAGACAAGGGGACTGGTGCTGGTCGCCTGGAACGGGCCGGTCGGGCTGGCCGACGTCGCGGCACCGAGACACATCCGCCCGACCGCGGTGCTCGGGCCGGTGAAGTACATCAGGTATCGGCCGTCGTCGCGGCGTGAGACGTCCGGTGCCCAGAATCCGCCGTTGCCTGCCCACGCCGGTCTGGTCGGCAGGGCGTCACCTCTCACCGTCCACGGCCCGGACGGCGACGGCGCGCTGGCCACCTGCACACGCCCGGCCGCGCTGCTGGTCGAGTACGCGTAGTAGGTGCCGCCGACCTGGAGCACGTCCGGGTCGGGGAAGTCGGTGTTGATCACGGCGGTGGGTGGCACAGCGGCGGACGCGGCGACGCCGCTGAGGGTGACGGAGATGACAAGCAGGGGGACCAGGAGCACGCGCATATGGCTGCCTCCAATGCAGGGATCTCTACTCGTCATACAGCAACCAAATCCCATCTGAAAGAGTCAGTGATTCACCGAGGCGGTGCGACGACCCTGACGAGCGGGTTCACCGGACGTTGTCCGGACGTTGAGCGTGATGGGTTGACTCTGCGGTGTGAATGATTCTCCACTGGCCGCTGCACAGACGAAGCCCGACAGGAAAGGACGTCCTCCCGGCGCGGGGTGGATCGGCCTCGCGATGATCGTGCTGGGCGTTTTCGGCGCTCTCCGGCATTCCCGGCTGCACCGTGACGCCATGGACTGCCGAGACGAGCCGATCTTCCCCAGGGAGGGGATGCCGCCGCTGGACACGGATTGCTCGGGACAATGCTGGCGGATGTGAGATCCCGGCCTATTTGAACGCACGCACCATCTGCATGACCTTCTCCAGTTCCTTGGACGCGTCATAGGCGCTGCGCAACGGCTCCACGCCGTAGGTCACGGCAATGGTGTCGGCGAGCATGTCCGGCGGCACTCCGACGATCGACAACTGGGCGTCGGTGAGGGTGCCGCCGAGCTTCTCGTACCGCGTGATGTAGTCGGCCTGGGCCAGCCACGCCTGCATCTCGTGGGTGACCTTGTCGACCTGTACCTGGTTCACGTCCTGCAGGTAGTGGGTGGTCTCGTGGATCGCCGTCTCGGCGACGGCCTCTTTGCGGGCGTTCTCCAGGAACAGGTGCCCGTTGCCGGGTGAGCCTTCCACCGCGACGTACAGCCCGCCCAGGTCGGCGTCGATTTTGTTGGCCGCTCTGATCTGCAGCGCGTGTTCCTCGCCGAACACCGCGCGGAGCGCGTCGTGGGTGAGCGGGTGCACCCGGTTCTGGGTGCGCAGCCGCTGGAACACCTTCGCCCACGCGTCACCGGACACCTTGCGGATCTGCTTCTCCACGGCGACCAGGGCGTGGGGACGGAACGCGGTGGAGTCGCGCAGGGCGAGCATGACCCGGCCCGCGCCACCACCGGTGCCCGCTCGCCTGCTCGCGCTGACGATCAGCCGGTCCGCACCCGCGCCGGGTACGGCACGGCGGGCCTGGGTGGCGAACTCGACGACGTCCCCGGTCCCGGCCAGTGCGTGTCCGGCCACGCGCATCGCCTGGAACGCGCGCACCACGGCCACCGCGTCCAGGCCGACCGAGACGAGGTCGAGCAGCATCCACCCGAGTTCCGGTTCCTGGCGTGACAGATCGGCCACCGCCGGGTCCAGCGCCACGTTGTTCGCCGACCGCTCGGCGAGGAAGTTGCGAACCGACTCGGACGCCTGGTATCCGCCCACACCCACGGCGGCCACGGCACCGGCGAGCGCGACACCGCCGCTGGCGAACGTCGCGATCAGACCGGCCGTGATGGCCAGCGCGGCGACCGCCATGGTCACTGCGGCCTGGTCGGCCTGTTCCTGCTGGATCTTGTTGCGCAGCGCGGTCTGCAGGATCTCGTTCTGCGCGGTGCCGAGGTCCTGGTTGGTCAGTTCGACGATGTTGGTCAGGTTCCACACCTTCAGGCGTCCACTTTCGACGTTCTCCCTGGTGCGGTCGATGTCCTCGACGACCTGGCGCAGCTGTCCGCCGACCGCCTGGTCGAACCGGGTGTCGTCGCCGGAGGCCACGGCGGTGAGATCGACGCTGGTGCGTAGGAGGATCGGGTGCTGCACGGCGTACCGTTTGCGGAGCTCCTCGCGTTCACGGGACGCCTGGTCGAGTCGTTCCTGCGCCGGGCCGAGGTCGTGGTAGGACGAACTCATCCGCGCCGGGTCCGGCAGGCCGCCGTCCGGAAGGTCCACATCGGACCGGATCTGGGTGAGGCGCTCCCGCAGCGCGTCGATCTGCCGGTCACGGTCGACCAGGTCACGGGCCGCGGCCACGAGTGCGTGGCGCGCGGCCGGGTCCACGCACGCGTCGAGCCCGTACCGTCGCAGCTCGGCCTCGGCGATCGTGCGGTTGTGGCGCAGCTCGGCCAACGTGATCTGCTTGCCGCGGTTGAGAAACAGCGTGGGGAACCGGTTGGAGACCAGGTCGGTGAGCTGCTCCTCGGTGTCCACTCCGAGCGGACGCAGCCCGTCGCGGATCATCGTGTCGAGCCGGGTGACCTCGGCGGTGAGCGTCTCCACGGCGGTGGCGACCGGGGCGACCATCTCCGCCGTCGGCGGCGCGCCGTTCTCCGGCGGATGGGCCTGCGCGTCCCGCATCCGTTCCAGCTCAGCGGTTCTGTCCCGAAGCTCGGTCCGCTTCGTGTCGCGTTCGCCGATCATCTGCAGCAGCGGTGTCGCCGGGATGGCCTGTCGGAGGGTGGCTTCCTGGTCGGCGGGCAGCGGCTGGACGTCCCGCAGTGTCGCCGACGCCGCCAGCAGTTGGCGTTGCTGGTCGGTCGGCAGCGTCGCCGCGGGAGCCGCCCCAGGAGTTGTACCGGGGAGCGGGTCGCGCTGGACGACGAACATCCGGCCCATGGCGTTGTTGCCGCCCACACCGGCCAGCCACGTCCGACGGTCCGGCCGCGGCCCGGTGAGGGGCTGCTGTCCGGTACCCGGCTCGGGGTCCCGCGCGTGCGCATAGCGCATGGCCTCCATACAACGCCAGCGGTCGCGCCCAGTCACGTCCTTTCAGGCGGCAAAAAGGGCACACCACTTCCCCGAACGCCATCCGCCTGCGCCCGACGAGCCCCGCTCGGTACTAGGTGACGGGGCCGGGCTGGAGCACCAGCGCGGGTTTGCCGTCGACCGTCGTCAGGCCGACTTCGAGCCGGGGCAGTCCCGTGGTGCCAAAGCTCCCAGTGCCGATGCCCAGTCCCATGGTCGACGTGCCGCTACCGCCGCCGGGAAAGCCGACGTTCACGGTGAGGCTGGTCGTGCTGATGGCCGTCACGCGGATGGCCGAGTAGCCGACTGTCTTGACGTTCAGCCGGACTGTCGCAGGCTTGGACAACACCAGGACACAGTCGCCGTCGAAGCAGTCCTTGGCGTTCGAGCTCGGCGGGGCGAGCGGGCGCGGATTCGTGGTCCGAGTCGTCGTCGGGGCACTGGAAGTGGTCGTCGGTGTGGTCGTCGTCGGTGTGCTTGTCGCGGTAGTGGTCGTCGGGGCCGAGGTCGTCGACGGTGGCTGGGCGGCCGGGTTCTCGCGGCCGCAACCGGTCGCGACCAGGGTGAGAGCGGCGATAACGGTGATGTGGCGGCGCATGGACAGGTTGTACCTCCGTCCGTCGGGGACCGGTCCCGCTTGACCCGGACGTTGTTGAACACGATAATGACGATCGTTTCCAACTAGTGTGAGGATCGATCGTGAAGCGTGTGGCCCTGTTAGCCGTCGGTCTGCTGGTCGTGGGGTGCTCGGCACCCGTCGCGGAGAGCGGGCCAGCCGACCAGCGCACGGACGTCCCGGTGGTCGACCGGACGGTCCAGCCGCTGCGGCCCAGCCTCACGGTCACGGTCGCGGGCCGTGAACTGACGCTGCCCAAGCCACCGGAGCGGATCGTCTGCCTCAACGGACTGTGCGACGACGTCCTGGCCGAACTGGACATCGTCCCGGCCGCGACGAGCAACCCGGTACTGCTGACGCATCCGGCGCTGCTGGGCGAGCGCGGATCCGCGGTGCCGGTGGTCAAGGGGAGTTTCGGCTCGGAGGACGTGGAGAGCATCAGCGCGCTGCGGCCCGACCTGGTGATCGGCCTGCCCGGCGTGCACGACCCGCTGCGCCCGGCGATCGAGAAGTTCGCGCCGCTGTGGCTGGTGGAGCCCGCGACCTGGCAGCAGTCGCTGGAGTCGTTGCGCGCGGTGGGTGCGCTCACCGGCCGCACGGATGCCGCGACCAGGGCTGAGCAGCGGTTCCGTGACAAGCTCGCCGCCGCGGTCACAGCGACGCACCAGAACGGCCAGGCGAAGCGGAAAGTGCTGGTGATGTACGGCAGCGCGGACTCGATCGGCGTGGACACCGGCCAGTCCCTCAAGGGCGACCTGCTCGGCCAGCTGTTCACGTATCCCTTCCCCGCCAAGGGAACGGACGCCACGACCGCGAGCAACTACAGCGTCGAGGAACTGCTGGCCAAGCAGCCGGACGTCGTGTTCGTGTACTCGTTGCTGTTCTCCAGCACGGATCGCACACTCAGTGCCCAACTCGCGGACAACCCGGTGTGGAAACGGATTCCCGCTGTCCAACAAGGACACGTGTACGAAACGCACGCGAAGCTGTGGGGCTCCGGCCGGGGCACCCGCAGTCTCACGGCGGTGATCGACGAGGCCGTCGCCAAGGTCTCCGCGACTTGACGCGAGGAACGTGGGTCGCGCTCAGCGTGTTCGCTGTGGTGCTGGTTGTTGGTTCGCTGATGCTGGGCACGCCCTTCATCGGCATCAACCGGCTCGGCGCGGCCCTCTCGTCGCCGGGCGGCCTGGAACACGTCGTAGTCGTCGAACTGCGGGCGCCTCGGCTGGTGCTCGGGCTGCTGGCCGGGGCGGCGCTGGGGGTCGCCGGGCTGATGCTGCAGGAGTCGTTGCGCAACCCGCTGGCTGTGCCGGAACTGCTGGGAGTGTCCGGCGGTTCGGCCGCGGCGGTCACCATCTGTGTCGTGTTCGGACTGAACGTGCCCGGGGCGCCCCTGGTTCCGGCGCTCGTCGGCGCGGCCGCCGGGGCCGCGCTGACGCTCGTCGCGGTGCGTGGCGCGGTCGGGCCGGAGGCCACGCTGCTGATCGGGGCGGCGGTGAGCGCCGCTCTGCAGGCGGTGCTGCTGGCCGCCGCGGCCTTGGCGGACGCACGTGACCAGGGCGTTTTGATCCGGTACCTGCTGGGCTCGCTGACCGGGACCGACTGGTCCGACGTCCTGGTGGTCGGCGTCGGGTTGGCTGTCCTTGCGCCGCTGGCGGTGTTCTGCCTGCCCGCGTTGACTGTGCTGCGGCTCGGTGACGAGACCGCGGCCTCCGCCGGGTTGGCCGCCGGGCGCGCCCGTGTCCTGGTGCTCACGGTCGCCTGCCTGCTCATCGCCGTCGTGGTCGGGTTCTGCGGGCCGATCGCCTGGATCGGTTTCCTCGCACCGCAACTGGCTCGCCTGGTGTCCACGTCCTCGGCGCGCTGGTCCATGGTGTTCGGTGCGTTGCTCGTCGCCGCCGCGGACCTGGCCGCGCGGACGGTGCTGTACCCGGTCGAGTTGCCAGTCGGCGGGCTGACCGCGGCGGTCGGTGTCACGGTGGGAGTCCTTGTGGTGGTGCGCAGACGAAGGCGCGTGCGCGCGTGAGATGGCTTGTGGTGTTGATCGTGGTGACGGCAGCGCTCGCGTTCGTCCAGTTGTTGACCGGGTCGTCGATGTCCCCGGTCACGGCGTGGAAGGCGTTGTCCGGCAACGATGACACAGCCAGGCGGATCATCGTCGAGCTGCGGGTTCCTCGTGTCCTGGTCGGGCTGGGGGCTGGTGCGTGTCTGGGCGTGGCCGGGATGATCCTGCAGTCGACGTTGCGCAATCCGTTGGCGTCGCCCGAGGTCACCGGCGTCGGCTCCGGCGCGATCCTCGGTGCGGTCGTCGCCACGGTCCTCGGCGGGGACATGTCCTCGCCGACCGGGATGGTCGTCGTGGCGCTGCTCGGCGGCCTGCTCGGCGGGGGAGTGCTGTGGCTGGTGGCGTCCGTGCGGGGGCCGGATCCGCTGCGGCTCGCCGTGATCGGCATCCTGCTGTCCGCGGTGCTTTCCGGTGCGACGCTGATCCTGCTGACCGCACGCCCTCAGCTCGCGGGGGCGATGACCCGGTGGCTGGTCGGGAGCCTGAACGGGCGTAGCTGGGAGCACTGGACGGCCCTGTGGCCGTGCCTTGCCGCCGGGCTCGGTGGCGCGCTGCTGGTGACGGCGGTGCTTGGTGTCCTCGCCGTCGACGACGACCACGCCAGGGCCGTGGGCGTCTCGGTGGTGCCGTGGCGCATCGTGGTCCTGATGCTGGCCGTGCTGACCACCTCGGCGGCTGCCGCCAGCACAGGAGCGCTGGTGTTCGTCGGCCTGCTGGCGCCGCACGCGGCACGGGCGCTGGTCGGCAGTGACCAGCGGATCGCGCTGCCGGTGTCCGCCGTCCTCGGAGCCGCGACTGTCTCGGCCGCGGACATCGTGGCGCAGAACGCGAATCTCCCGGCAGGCGCGATCACAGCGGTGGTGGGCGCGGTGGTCATGGTGCGGGTGGCGAAACGAACGTCCACAGCGACGGTGGGAGGTACCCCCCAATGATGGATCCGGCGATCGATCCGGTGATCGAGGCAGTGGACGTCACGGTCGGCTTCGGCACGAAAACGGTGCTCGACAAGGTGTCGGTGACCGTGCAGCGCGGTACGTGGCTGGCCCTGGTGGGGCGCAACGGATGCGGGAAGTCGACGTTGCTGCGTGTCCTGGCCGGTTTGCTCACACCGCTCGACGGTGCCGTCACGGTCCAGGGGCAGCAGTTGAAGTCCTTGTCCCGCAGGGAGGTCGCGCGCCGAGTGGCGATTCTGTCCCAGTCGATGCCGCCTGTCGGCGCGATGACGGTCAGACAGCTTGTGCGGCAGGGCCGGTACGCGGTGCGCGGACCGTTGGGCATGCTGGCCAACGGGCAGGACACGGCCGAGCACACGGCCTTGGCGGACACGGGAATGCTGGATCTTGCCGACGCGCAGGTGGACCACCTGTCCGGCGGTGAAAGGCAACGCGCCAGGCTGGCGTTGGCGCTGGCCCAGGACGCGCCCGTGCTGCTGTTGGACGAACCGACAACCTACCTCGACGTGCGGCACCAGCTGGAAGTGCTGGAGCTGGTACGCCGGTTGCAGCTCGAACGTGGGCTCAGCGTCGTCACGGTTCTGCACGACCTCAGCCAGGCCGCGCGGTACGCGGACCGGATCGTGGCGTTGCGCGACGGCGTGGTCCACACGCAGGGACCCGCCGGTGAGGTCGTCGACGCCGAACTGCTGCACTCGGTCTTCGGTGTGAAAGGCCGGGTGTGGCGCGACGATCTCACCGGCAAGCCGATGTGCTCCTACGACACCGCCGCGAACTGACGCAGCGTCTCCGCGTCCCGCACCACCGCTTCGACGTCGTCGTCCGGCACGAACTCCAGCAGCACCTCCACGTCGTCCTTCGTGGACAGCAGGTCGAAGACCGGCCGCCAGAGATCCTCGCGGGCGGCAAGGGCAAGCCGCTCGGTGTACCCGTCCGGGCCCCACGAGAACGCGTGCACCGACGCCAGCGTCGGCAACAACGCGCGGATCTCGGCCAGGCACCGGCCGACGATCGGGGACTCCCTGGGCTGCCAGTGCGCCACCAGGTCCGCCGGGCCCGCCTCGGCGTACAGGGCCAGCGCCGAGTCGATGTCGTCGGTCAGCGACTCCACGTGGTACTCCACGGTGACCGCGAGTCCCCGGTCCCCGGCGAGATCGGCGCACCGCCGCAGCGCGGACGTCACCTCGGCGCGGTACTGCGGGCCCGCGTCGGCCGAAGCACGGGTGCCCGCCCAGACCCGGACGCGCCGCGCGCCCAGCTCCACAGCGGTTCGCACCAGCTCGGGGAACTCGTCCGGGTCGCTGTCGCCCAGTTTGTGGTAGGAGCCGTATGTGCCCACCGCGAGCCCGTTGTCGTCACAGACCTTGCGCGCGTGCGTGGCCGCGGCGAGATCGCCCGACGGAACGTGGATGTCACCGCCCCATTCCACGATGCCCAGCCCGGCGTCGGCGGCGATGGCGGCCACGTCCGCGGGAGTTTTGTGCCGCAGTGTCACCGATGCCAGTCCAACCTCGATCATGACCAGCCTTTCTGTTCTACAGGAACGGTGGGGGAACCAGGACGAGGCCGTTGTCCCAGCCTCGCGCCTCGGTCACCTGCTGCCAGCGGGGCAGCCCGAGATACCGGAACGCGGCGGGAGCGTTGGGCACCAGTCCGGTCGCACACACCCGGACCACCCGCAACGGCGTCTCGGCGACGTCCGGTGTGGTCAGGTCGAAGGTGGCGATCCGGTTACCCGCCATGCTCTCGGTGAGCGCCGCCAGGTCACCCGTCGGCAGACTGGAAGCGTCCACAAGAGACGAAGGCTGCGTGAACCGGTGCAGCCACTGGTACTGCACGGCCGGATCCAGCCAGATCTGCACCTGCGCGCCGAGATCACGCACGCGCCGGAAGTTCTCGCCCGCGTCGGCGAGATAGCCGCGATCCGCGCGGTGTGGCAGGTAGAGCCCGTCGGCGAGCACTCCGGCCTCGATGGCCTGGAACACCCAGCCCGACTCCTCGAGCAGCCCCAGCGTGAACACCCACGTGTGCACGGCCTCCAGAACCGCCTTGGTGCAGGCGTGCACCGGGTCGAACCGCGCCGCGCCGCCACCGCCGACGATCCCCGTCTCCGGGTCGATCACCACGGCCGCGACCACCGACACCGGGTGCTCACTGGGCAACTGGACCAGGTGTACCCGCAGCCGCGAGCCTGCCAGCCGGTCGGGCAGGCCGGGAACCGACGCGATGTCGATTCCCGTTGTCGGCGCGCCCAGGTGCCACCACAGTTCGAGCGCGTCCCGCTCGACGAGTTCCAGCAGGCCACGCTCGAAGGCGTCACGTTCGCCGACGCCGGTCGCGATGCCCGCGTAGTTCAGGTGATGCAGCCGTGGCTGCCTGCGTCGTTCACTGGTGTGGTAGTTGAGGTACACCCAGGACGCGGGCGCGTAACAAGGCTCGCCGTTCTCGGTTCCCAACGCCCAGAACAGTTCCAGGTCCTCGTCGAACGGCCGGTACGGGAACCTCTCAGCCTGGTACTGCCACGGCTCGAAGAAAGGCAGGTCGTCGGGGCCGAAGACCCGGTGGCCTGCCGCCGTCAGATCACGTGCGCTGGCGAGGTGCAGGCCGGGCGGCACCCGGTTGCCGCAGTACCGTTCGATGGCCTCGCCCAGCGCCGCGGCTCGGGCGGTCCGCAGGTCGCCGAAGCTGGTGCCGAGGCTGACCCGGTCGGCGGGCCACGCGCCGAGCCTGCGGGCGTCGGCGACCTCGGCCGTCACCCCGAGGTAGCTCGACGGCATGCCCGGCACGGGTTCGACGTCGACGAGCCGCCGCACGACACCGGTCAGCGGATCGACAAGGGATGAGGTGGCCAGGGATTCGTTAGAGGGTGTCACGCTGCGATCTCCTCGGCTCGTGCGGCGTCCGTGTCGTCCCGCGCCCACGGCAGAACGGCCGTCGCGGCGAGCACTGTTCTCCTGCTGGGCACCAGTTCGGTGGCGGTGAAGGGGTCATGGCCGGTGTGCGGGTTGCGGGCGTGCCTCGGCCAGTTGTGCCCGGCGACCTCGATCGTCAGCTCGGTACCAGCCGCGACAACCGCGCCAGCTGGCGGACAGTCCACTGTGAACTGTTCCGTGCCGTCCCGGATTCGCCGGACCCCGTGGCACAGATAGGTGTCGCCGAGCCAGACGTGGGCGAACCAGTCCGCGTCGGCACAGTCCACTGTGGTGGACAGGTCGACGCTGAACGGGCCGCGGATCTCGCCTGCCGGGAGCGTGGTGCGCAGGACCGCGTGACTGTCGTCGCGGTGTTCCGGGTATGGCCGGGCCGGGTCCGCGACGAATCCGGCTTTCGCCACGGTCATAGCGAACTCCGCCCTCGGCACGGCCATGGGACGCCATTGGCCGTCACCGGTGACCGCAATCAACTCTCTGCGTCCGTCCAGCCGGTCGAGCGCGCGCACCCAGTCCAGGTACACCCGCCCGATCTTGTGGCCCAACGCCTGTCGGGTGTCAAGCTCGTGGCCCCACGGCCCGAGCAGTAGCCGAGTGGGACCGCCCCAGGTGCGCGCGAGGTCCACGGCGTCGGCGGCGAACGGGTCGGCGAGGCCGCCGATGGCCAGCAGCGGAAGCCGGGTCCTCGCGATCTCGTCCCACAGCTGCGCAGGGCGTCGTGGTGCCGTCCACAACTCCTGCCAGCCCGTTGATTCCGGGTGGATGTCCTTGACCGGGACGCGTCCCACCAGGTCTCGTGTGTCGCGGGGTGCGCGGGGGAGTCGTGTGTCGCCGTGTTCGGCCCACCAGCCGACCCGGCACGCCAGCCGGGCCGCGCCGCCGGGTTCCCGGATGGTCGCACCCAGTCCCAGCGCCGGGACGGCCGCGATCACGCCCCGGACCCGGTCGGGCCGGGCGAGCGCGGCCGTGATCGCGCAGTAGGCGGCGTAGGAGCCGCCGACCGGGATGACCTGGCCGTCGCAAAAGGACTGACCGACTATCCAGTCGATCACGGCCGCGCCGTCGGCTCGTTCGTGCCGGTAGGGCTCGAAGTCGCCAGTGGAGTCGAAACGACCGCGGACATCACCGATCACGCATGGGAAACCCCGCCTGGCCCATCCCTCGGCCTCGGCGAGGTGGTTCTGCCTGCCATACGGTGTTCGGAGCAGCACGACCGGGCCAGGCGCCTCGGCTTCGACCACGGTCACTGCGAGGTCCGCGCCCGGCACCGTCAAGGCGCGCACGGGGGAACCGGCAGGACCGGGTGGTCGCTGATCGCGGCCGTGTCCAGGTCGACGACACGCAACCGCCGTGACGCCGGGACGGCTTCGGGCACCAACGCGCTCGTGCGATGCGCCGTCCCTCGTGCCCACCGTTCCAGATCCTGTGCTGCCATGGCGCACACGAGCGTGATCTCGGCGGCGGTCAGATGCTCGTCGCCCAGCACCGCTTCCTTGGCGGCACAACTGGTCCAGTACGTCGTGAGGTGCTCGTGGCCGGAGCCCGCCGCGGCCAGCCGCCGGGCACGGACGTCCGTGTGCGGCAGATCGTCCGCGATCGGCTCGAACAGGACATGCCGTCCTTCGCGGTACACCCGTTGCCAGCCGATGCCCAGGCCCAGCAAGGAATCAAGCTCGGTCCACCACGCGGGCGCCGGACCGTCCTGCACGGCGCACACGGCGTGCACACCGGTTGTGTCGACGGCGTCGGCGGTGACGGGCACCGGGATCGCGCCTGCTCGACGGAGTTGCGCGGTCAATGCCTGGGTGATCTCCGGTTGTGCGATCACGCCGATCCTGGCGCGGTCTTCCGGCCACGGACGTCGATGGCCGAGGTGTCCCGCTTCGCGGAACGCGGCGAGTTCGTCTGGCGGTTGCCCGTGTCCGGTCAACGCGGCGCGTACGGCGGTGGACGTGTCGTCGTCCAACGCGAGGTCGAACAGGTTGCCGTTCGCGTCGCGCAACGCCATTCCGTTGCGCGGACTGGGAAACAGCGCGGCTCCCGGCCGTAACCTGTCGTCGCCGGAAGTCATGGGCACCTCTTCGTGGTCTCGGTCGGGGGTGTGGCGCGGTGCCGCCCTCCCGGGTTGTGGGCGGCACCGCTTCGATCACTCGTCGTTGTCGTCGAACGGGTTCTCGACCAGCGCGTTGCTGTGGCTGGCGGAGTTGTGCGGCAGCGCCCGCTCGGCCTCGACGCTCACAAAGATGTCCTTCATGTGTTGTCACCTCCCTCGGCTCGTGGCTTGTTCCCCTCCAAGCCAGCCACAAACGACAACCATTTTCAACACCCGAAGGGATGTGATGGTCATCATAGATGAAAACGGTAATTGTTTTCGATAAGGTGTGTCGGTGGCTTTGGCTGACGCGCGAGTGGATCTGCGGACCGACCGGGACTTCCGGCACTACCTGGCCGCTCGTGTCGTGTCGTTGACCGGCAGCCTGGTCTCCCTCGTGGCCCTGCCTGTCCTGGTCTACCAACTGACCGGCTCCTCGGGCTGGACGGCCGCGGTCGCCGCGACGGAAGCGGCGCCCTACCTGCTGTTCGGCCTGCTGGCGGGCGCGGTGGCCGACCGGGTACGGCGCCGGGAACTCATGGTGCGCCTGGAGGTCGTCACCGGCCTCGCGCTGGCGAGCATCCCGATCGCCTGGTACAGCGGTGTTCTCACCGCGACCCAGGTGATCGTCGTCGGCTTCGTGGTCCAGACGTGTTTCGTCTTCTTCGACGCCGCCAATTTCGGCGCGCTGCCCACCCTCGTCGGCAAGCAACGGCTGACATCAGCCTTCTCCACGCTGTACGCGGCCACCACGTCGATCGAGCTGTTCGTCCCCGCATTGGCCGGTCTGCTTGTGGCATCGCTGGCCCCGGCGTCCCTGATCAGCGTCAACGTGATCACCGCGGTCGCCGCGGCGGTGCTGATCGCCGGGATCCGCGCGCCGCTGTCGGTGCCCGTCCGGACGAAGGCGGACATCGCCACAGGATTGCGTTTCCTGTGGCAGAACAAGATCGTGCGGACGCTGACGCTGGTGGGGACGACGCACGCGGTGGCAGGTGGTGCCTGGGTGGCGATGCTCGTGCCGTGGGCCGACAAGGTGCTGGGGATCGCGCCGTCAGGTGATCTCCGGCTCGCGGCCCTGTTCAGCTGCTGGGGCGTCGGCGGTCTGGCTGCGTCGCGGCTCGTGCCCGCGTTGAGCAGACGACTCGGAGCCGCGCGGGTGACGCTGGCCGCGCTGCCAGCGTCGTTGGCGTGTGGCGTGCTTGTCCTGCTCAGCGGCTACTGGCTGGTCGCGCTGCCCGCGGCGATGCTGTGGGGCGCGGCCCATTCGACGGTCGTGCTCAACGCGATCACCTTCCGGCAGCAGGAAATCCCGGACGAGCTGCAGTCCAGAGTCAACACAACGTGCCGGATGCTGTCGTGGGGTGTCGGCCAGCCGGTGGGGGCGGCGGTGGCCGGTACGGCGTCCGTCGCCTGGGGTCCGCGAGGTGGTCTCGCTGTGGGGCTTTGCGTGCTGGCGGTGGGTGTGGCCGCCGCGTGGATCACGCCAGTGCTGCGGCGCGCCGCATGACCGAGCCACTGGCCCGTGTGCACTCGTTCCTGAACGGTCCATCGACGCGCACAGTGGACACTTCGGGACTCACTCCCGAAAGCGGCACGCTCACCCTGCCTGACAAGAAGCCGCTGGACGGGAGCCTGGCCGAAGCGTTGGCGCGGCGACGGTCGTCATACCGGTACAGCTCGATGTCCACACAGGACATGGCCACGCTGCTGGGCTGGGCCGTCGGGCCACAGCGTGCGGTGCGGGACCACCGGTTCAACATGGCGCCGTCCGCGGGCGGACTGCCGTCGCTGGACATTTACGCCATCGTGCGCGATGTCTCCGGCGCACCGGCAGGTGTGCACCGGTATGATCGCGGGGAAGGAACGCTTTCCCTCATGTGGCGCGGTGATCCTACCTCTGCCTTGCGCTCGGCCTTGGTGCAGCCGGAGTTCGCCGACAGGGCCGCGCTTGTCCTCGCCGTGGTGGCCCGACTGGACGTCACCCTGGCCAAGTACCCGATCCGGCACTACCGGACACTGCACGTGGACGCCGGGATCGTGGCACAGAACCTGTATCTCGTGGCCGCTTCGGCGGGACTCGGGTGCTGTGCCGTGGCAGGTTTCGACGATGCCATGGTCACCGAGCTGCTCGGACTAGACGAGACCGCGTTTCCGGTCCTGCTGTTCACCGCCGGGACATTCACCGGATCGTTGACCGGAAGCGGCAGCCCACCCTGACCGCGAGTATCCTCCGCGGATGACGTCACGTGCACGGCCGCCCAGGTGAGCGCCCGCTTCCAGGAGTTGGACTGGCGACCGACACCACTGGGTGAGCTCGTCCTCCGCCGCCGTCGCGACCCCTTGGACGGCAAGGACATCTACGAGATCAAGCTCGGCGGCGAGTTCCTGATGTCGAGCCTGTTCACGGTGGCCGAGGAGGAGTTGTCCAGACTCGCGCTGGCCGAACTGCCCGGCACGGGTCTCGACGTGGTCGTCGGTGGGCTGGGACTCGGCTACACCGCGCTCACCGTGCTGGAGAACCCGGGCGTGCGGTCGCTGGTCGTGATCGATGCGCTGAGCGAGGTCATCGAGTGGCACGAGCGCGGCCTGATCCCGGCGGGCGCGACGCTGACCGCCGATTCCCGCTGCGAGCTGGTGAACGGCGACTTCTTCGCGCTCATGCGCTCCTCGGAGGGACTGATCCCACAGGAGCCCGGACGGCGGTTCCACGCGATCGTGGTCGACATCGACCACTCGCCGCGGCACCTGCTGCACCCCGGCAACGCCGACTTCTACGAGCTCGCCGGGCTGTACCGCATCGCAGCGCTCCTGCATCCGGGCGGGGTGTTCGCGCTCTGGTCGAACGATCCGCCGGACGAGGAGTTCACCGCCGTGCTGACACAGGCTTTCGTGGACGTGCGGGCCGAGGTCGTGAGCTTCATGAACCCGTTGCAGGACCGCGAAGCCACGAACACGGTGTACCTGGCGAAGGCGCCGTCCGCTTGACGACGACGTCGGCGGTGTCCCGGTCCGGTGTGATCGACACCAGGTACGGTCGTGGCATGGTTGCGTTGTCGATAGTGAACGCTCTGGTGTTCGACGGGGAGTCCGAGGAGCTGCGACCCGGCTCCGTGCACGTCGCCGACGGCCGGATCGTGGAAGAAGCCGCGTCCGACCAGGTGATTGACGCTCACGGGGGCGTGGTGCTGCCTGGCCTGATCGACGCCCACTTCCACGCGTACGGGATCAGCCTCAACGGCCAGCAGATCGAGTCGACGCCGTTGAGCTACGTGGCGCTGGCCGGGTCGAAGCGGCTGTCCGGCGCGCTCGCACGCGGGTTCACGACCGTTCGCGATGTGGCGGGCGGCGATCCGGGGCTGGCGTCGGCGATCTCCCAGGGACTGATCGCGTCGCCGCGCTACCTCTACACGGGCGCCGCGCTGAGTCAGACAGGCGGACACGGCGATCCACGCGGTGCCGACACTGACCTGTGCGGCTACCACCACCACACGACCGAGGTCGTCGACGGCGTCGACGCGGTGCGGCGCGCGGTGCGGGACCGTTTCCGGCGCGGCGCGCACGCCATCAAGATCATGACGTCCGGTGGGGTCATGTCGCTCACCGACCCGATCCGGATACCGCAGTACTCGCCGGAGGAGGTCACGGCCATCACCGACGAGGCCACCCGGCGCGGCAGCTACGTGGCGGCGCACGCGTACTCGCCGGAGGCGATCCGGCACTCGGTCGTGAACGGGGTGCGCTCCATCGAGCACGGCAACCTGCTCGACCAGGCGACCGCCGAGCTGATGGCCGACCACGACGCCTACCTGGTCCCGACGCTGGCGGCGTACGACGCCATCGACCGGCGGGGCGTCGAGTTCGGCCTCGCGGAGGTGTCCAAGGCGAAGAACAAGGAGGTACTGGACTTCGGCCGGGTCGCGATCGAACTGGCCAGGGCGGCCGGGGTGCCGGTCGGGTTCGGCACGGACCTGATGGGCGGCCTGGAGGACGAGCAGCTGCACGGCCTGCGGCTGCAGACGGAGGTCGACGGCGTGCTGAACACGTTGCGGTCGGCCACGTCGGTCAACGCGGACCTGATCAACCGCCCGGACCTGGGCCGGGTGCGCCCCGGCTGTGTCGCGGACCTGCTGGTGCTGCGGGGAAACCCGTTCGACGACCCGCAGATCCTGTGGAACGCGCAGGATGAGCGGATCGTCGTGCAGGCCGGTGTGCCCGTGCGGTGAAAGCGGCTACCGGTCCGGGATCCAGCTGCCGTGGAAGCCGAGCGGTACCCGGCCGGGCAGGTGGATCCGGGCCACGGGCGTGGCGGAGATGTCCTGTGCGGAGAGGATGACCAGATCCGCCGCGTCGCGTTCCGGGTTGTGCGCGTACGCCATGAGGTAGCCGTCGTCCTCAGCGGTCCCCGAGGACGACGGCACGAACACCGCTTCCCCCACCGCGGCGTCACGGGGGAACCGGTGGACTTCCCTGGTGCCTCTGGCGAAGTCGTGTTTGATCAGTGTGTTGGCGAACGTTTCGTGCAGGGCGTTCGCCGCCGCGTAGCCGTAGCGGTGCGCGCGGGACAGGTTCGTCTCGTTGATCCGGGGGAAGTCCTGTGGCTGGTCGTCGATCCGCTCCTCCCGCACCTTTCCCTCGGCCAGGTCGATGGTCCAGCGGTCAAGGGCAGGCCGGTTGCCGCCGATGTCCCTCGGGTCGAAACCGGGTCCGTAGCGGATCACGTCGACCACCACCGAGTCGCCGTCGTCGTAGGCGTTGAGGGTGTGGCCGACGAAACACGGCTCGACCTCCAGCCAGCGCACCGGCCCACCGGCCCGCGGCAGCAGACCGACCCTGGCCTGGTGTCCCGGATTCCAGACGTACGGCGGGATCCGGCCTGACTGCACCGCCGCAAGGCTGAACGTCAGCGGCAGGTCGTAGACGATGACATAGCGCTCGGTGAGCGCGAAGTCGTGCATGTACGGGCCATCGGGAACGGGGATGTCGGTGGCACTGACCGTCGTTCCCGCGGCGTCGACGACGATGTGCTTGACGTAGTCGCGGCCCGTGTGGAACGCGACCGCATGCAGGTCTCCCGTGCGTGGATCGCGTTTGGCGTGGGCGTTCGCCGAGAACCCGTCGCTGGTCAGTCCCAGATCGCACGGTCCGACTGTGCCGAGTTCGTCGTCCAGCTCATAGGGCCGCAGCATGTCCTCGACCAGGGCGAAGGTCCGTCCGGCGTGTCCGATGACGTGCACGTTGGGGGCGAAGTCGAGCAGGTTCGGGATCGGCGGGCGGGCGGGCTCGCCGAGGTGGTCGCTGACGGTCGACGACCGGACCCAGCGGTTGCGGTACCACTCGGCTCTGCCGTCGCGGATGCGGACGCCGTGCACCATTCCCGCGCCGAAGGTCCAGATGTGCGTCGCCGGGTCCTCGACGCCGAGCGGGTTGGGGCCGTTGCGCAGATAACGGCCGGACAGGTCAGCCGGGATCCGGCCGGTGACCGGCAGGTCGAACGCGGTGAGTTCCTCGGTGACCGGCGCGAACGGGCCGGAGAGGTACTGGGTGGTGGCCATGCGCCCAGCCTTGTGGCTGGCCCCAGCCAACGACAGAGTCCCAGCACCACCGCGACAGTGGAGTGATGTCCACCATCCCGGGCGGACCCGATGTCCACCTAGGATTCGGGAATGGCAGAGGCGTTCTACCGCAGTCTGGGAGACGGCCGCTACGACAGCGGCCCGGCCACGGCGGGCCCGTGGAGCCCCAAGACCCAACACGCTGGGCCGCCGTCGGCGTTGCTGGGGCGGGCGTTGCAGAGCTTCGGCGGCCGGACGGATCTGCGCGTCGCCCGCGTCACCGTGGAGATACCGAAGCCGGTCCCGGTCGGCGAGGTCCAGGTCGAGGTGCGTGCGCTGCGTTCCGGAGCGCGGACGGACCTGCTCGACGCGCAGTTGCTGGCCGACGGGGAGCCGGTGATGCTCGCCAGGGCGTGGCGGATGTCGCCCAGCCCCGACGGAACGCCTGAGCTGCGCGCCGAGCCGCCGCCACCGGCTCTGCCGGGGCCACAGCCCCCACACGGCATGTCCGGTGCCTATGTGGACGGCTACCTCTCGGCCATCGAATGGCGTTTCCTCGACGGCGGCGGCTTCGACAGCCGTGGACCGGGAGCCGCGTGGGCACGGCAACGGATTCCCCTGGTGGACGGCGAGGAGGACACTCCGCTGTCCCGTGTGCTCACGGTGGCGGACGCGAGCTGGGCGGTGGGCTTCGAACTCGACCTCACCCGCCAGTTCGCCATCAACACCGACGTGACCGTCGCGTTGCACCGGCAACCGGTCGGTGAGTGGTTCTGCATGCGGACAGCGACCACCGCGAGCCCGGACGGCTCCGGCCTTGCGGTCGGCCAACTGTCGGACGCCCATGGTGACTGCGGCCGGATCATCCAGACGCTGTTCATCGCCGACCGTTGAAAACCTCGTGAGTGTTTTGGCCGGTTAGAACTCGCCCAAACACTCACGAGGTTTGACCTTCATGTTACTTGAAGGCCGATGATGGGCCGGCGCGCGAGCCTGGCATCGCGTGCCACGGCTCACGAACCGGTGCCAGTGCGCCGAAAGCGGACCGAGGGCGCGTCCACTTTCCGACCCGATTATGTCCTTTACAGACTGATCGCGTGCTGTGCTCGACGCCGTCCCTCTTCATGTCGGGATCACTCGTTGACGTGAACAGCGCCTTGCCCTGTGACCACTCTTCAGAAGTCCGGAAGCGACCATCCGGATGACTCCTTGTGTCCACTGTGACCTGCGCGTGTGATGTTCCGGCGGAAAGGTCTGCTCGCTCTGCGTGACTGTTAGTGTCCGAAGTGACACGGGTCCGACGGGGAGGGTCTCGACATGAAACGTTTCCTTACCACGACAACAAGTGTTTTCGCCACCGCTGCGGCGCTGGTGCTGACATCGGCCGTACCCGCCTACGCGGCGACCGGCACGGTGGCCGTGTTCTCCTTCGAGGAGTCGCCGCTGGAAGTCTACAAAAACCCGGTTGGCTGCAAGAAACTTCCGCCCGCCGCACACGTGCTCGTCAACCTGACCGACTCCACGGTCCACACCTACGGTGATCCGTTCTGCTTCATGCCGGGTGTCCCGATCGAACCGAACAGAGGCTCTCACGTGATGCCCGGCACAGGGTCTTTCTCGGCACAGGACTGATGGACCTCGTCGTTGTGGGTGTCGGCTACGTCGGTCTGCCGCTTGCCGCCGCCGCCAGTGCCGCAGGACTATCGGTGGTGGGATACGACACGTCCCCCGCTGTGGCCGACGCGGTGGCGGCAGGCAGTTCCCACGTTCCCGATGTGTCCACAATGCAGCTTCGGGCCATGCGGGCACGGGGTTTCACGGTCACCGCCGACCCGGCTGTGCTCGCCCGCGCCGAGACGATCGTGATCTGCGTGCCGACCGGGCTCGGCGCGGGCGGCGGCCCGGATCTCGGGGCGGTCCGCGCCGCGGCGGACACGGTCGCCACCCACCTGAGACCGGGAACGCTGGTGGTGCTGGAATCCACCAGCTACCCGGGCACCACCGACGAGGTGGTGCGGCCGATTCTGGAACAGCACGGGCTGGTCGCGGGCGAGCACTTCCAGCTCGCCTACTCGCCGGAGCGGATCGATCCCGGCAACCGCAGATACGGCGTCCGCAACACCCCGAAGATCATCAGTGGGCACACCCCGTTGTGTGCCAAGCACTGCGCCGCTTTCTACGGGCAGTTCACCGACACGGTCGTGGTGGCGCGGGGCAGCCGTGAGGCGGAGATGGCCAAGCTGTTGGAGAACACCTACCGGTATGTCAACATCGCGCTGGTCAACGAGATCGCGATGCTGTGCGACCGGATCGGCATCGACGTGTGGGACGTGCTGCACTGCGCGGCCACCAAACCGTTCGGGTTCGCGCCGTTCGTGCCCGGCCCCGGCGTCGGCGGGCACTGCATCCCGATCGACCCGATGTACTTGCTGGACAAGGCCGAACGGTCGGGCGGCACGCTCGGCATCGTGCACGCGGCGCGCCAGGTGGACAGTCGGATGCCGACCTACATCGTCGATCGTGTGCGGAGAATGCTCGCCGGACACGGCACGGCCCTGCCGGGCGCCAGGATTCTCCTGCTGGGTGTGACGTACAAGCCTGACGTGCCGGACGTGCGTGAGTCCGCCGCGATCAAGATCGCCGCCGGGTTGCGTTCCCTCGGCGCGGACGTGACGTACCACGATTCGGTGGCCGCCGCGGTACCGGAGTTGGGGCCGCCCGTGCCGGACCTACCTGCCGCGGTACGCGCGGCGGACGCTGCCGTTCTGCTTGTCGCACACCGCGACTACGACCTCAGCTGGGTGGCCAGGACCGCCCGGTTGCTCTTCGACGCGACGGGACGAGTTCCCGGAGAGGAGGTTGTCCGACTGTGAGTGGTGCCTGCCGGGGCGTGAACCCGGCAGGCGGCAGTGCCGTTTCTTTCGACCTTCCGTGACTAAGGAGTGTGCACGAATGACCACCGCCGTCAAGAACGAACGGCTCAGGAAGCGGTTCGCGAAGTGGGATGTCAACGGCAACGGCCGGATCGAGAGGTCCGACTACGAGGCCGAGGCGAACCGGATCATCAACGCGTTCGGCGAGGACCCGGCGTCGCCACAGGCACGCGCGGTCACCCAGGCGTTCGTCGGCATGTTCGAGTACCTGGCGAACAAGGCGGGTGTCGGCCCGAACGGCTCGATGAACGAGGACCAGTTCATCGGGGTGATCGAGGCGGAGATCTTCCAACAGGGCGACGCCGGGTTCAACCGCGTCGTGCGTCCCACCATCGCCTCCATTGTCGGCCTGTGCGACACCGACGGCGACGGCGAAGTGGACCAGCGTGAGTTCAGCCGGTGGCTGAACGCCATCGGGGTCGAGCCGTCCGCAGCCGCCGAGGCCTTCCGCACCATCGACGCCGACAACAGCGGCAAACTGACAGTCGACGAGCTCGTGCACGCCGTGCGCGAGTACCACATGGGCAGGCTGGACGTGCCACTGCTCGGCAAGTGACCTCCACACCAGGGCACAGGGCCCCGGCGAAACCGCCGGGGCCCTGCTCGGTCAGGACGACTGGGTGAACCGCACACCGAGGTCCGGCTTCATGCCGAGGTCAGGGCCGGTGCGCGGCTGCGGAGTGCGGATCAGGATGTTGTAGTGGTTGGGGAAATGGCACGCGTCGAACCCGAGTACCGTCCCCACGCGCTCACCGCCGATCCACACCTCGTCGCCCCGGTCGATCACGCCCGCGCACTCGATCTCGGCGAACCCGAGAAACCCCACCCGGTCGATCCGGGCGCCGGGGCGGGTGTCGTCGTGGTCGGTGGTGACGAGTTCGTGCACCTCGCCCTGCCGGACACACCGGCTGGCGAACGGCTCGAGGCTCATGCCCCGGTCGTCGCGTCGGTGCACCAACACTTTGACCACGGTCGCGGTGATCACCCGCTTCGGCCCGTCCTCACGCATGGCACTCCCTCCGGTACGCCTCATCCACAAGCGACAGTGCGGCGAAACCGCCGTCCAGCCACGATCCGCCGGTGCGGACCGCGTCCGTGAACTCGCGCAGGACACCGTTGTACTCGTGCCAGAGCGATCCCTTGAACTCCTGACAGCCGGACAACATGTCCGCGCACAGCACCTGGCCGTCGGCCAGCGTCACCTCGACGTCCTTGACCTCGCCGGGATAGGACCAGTCCAGACGCACGGTGGCCCGGTCGAGCCTCAGCACCGCCTGCCTGTCCACACCGGACGCGTCACGCGCGATCCGCGTCTCCCGCAGGGACACCGGGCCGAGAAACAGGCGGACGAGGTCGAGCGCGTTGGGACCGTTGTCGGCGACACAGCCACCGCCGCAGCGTTCCGTGTCGAGATACCAGCGGTCGTGGCCGACATGCTCCTCGATCCGCTCCAGGTACCGCACGGTCAACGACTCGATGGGCGCCGCGTGCGCGAGCCGGTCGCGCAACGCGAGTACGTTGCTGTTGTACCGGCGGTGAAACGCGGTGAACAGCGCGACATCCCGCCGTGCCGCCCGTGCCACGAGATCCTCGCCGTCGGCGAGTGTCGTGGCGAGTGGTTTCTCGACACACACCGGCAGTCCGGCGTCGATCGCGTCCCGGCACACCGCCGCGTGCACGTCGTTCGGTGTGGTCACGATGACCGCGTCGAGCCCGGCCGCAGCGAGCATCTCGCGATGGTCGCAGTAGACGGGGACATGCCGGTCGGCCAACGCGGCGGGGTCGCGGTCGCAGACGGCCGCCAGCGTGACGACAGGGGACCGCTCGATCGCGGCGAGGTAGTACCGGGCGATGACACCGAGGCCGACGACTCCGACCCGGATCACCCTGCCACCCCAGCCATCACCGACAGCAGCTCCTCGTACAGCGCGGGCGGCACCGGCACACCGTGCTCACGGCACCGTGCCGCGCGTTCGCCCTCGTTCCAGCCCGGATAGGTCACCGGTGCGGTGCTGTCCAGAGCGGGCCAGCCGCGTACGGCCGCGAACAGCGCGGCGGCGTCGGTGTCGAATCCCTTCCGCAGCAGCTCCGGCGCGATCGCCAACGCGAGCACACCGATGTCGTCGTCGCGATCAGGAGCGTCGGACAGCGCGCCGAGCGCGGCGCCCGGCACCAGCGCGGCGAGGATCTCGACCAGCAAACCGAGCCCGAAACCCTTGTACGCACCGGTTTCCGGTGCGCTGCCCAGCCACAACAGGTGTGCCGAGCCCTCGTCGAACGCGGCCGGATCGGTCACCGGCGCGCCGTCGTCGCCGACGAGCCAGCCCGGTGGGACAGCCCGACCGGCCCGCGCCGCCGCCCGAACGCGCCCGGTGGGCACGACAGTGGTGCTCATGTCCAGCACGAACGGATGCCGTCCGCCAGCGGGGCAGGCCAGCGCGAGCGGATTCGTGCCGAGCATCGGGGTGGCGCCGCCAGGTGGGCGGGCGATGCGCTGCCCACCGCAGTTGGACGCGACCAGGCCGATCATCCCGCGCGCGGACGCCATGGCCGCGTGGTAGCCCGCGCAGCCGATGTGCGTGGCACCTTTCATCGACACCATCGCTATGCCGTGACGCGCCGCCCGGTCGCACGCCAGCTCCATCGCCTGCGACGCCGACCACAGGCCGATCGTGCGGCGCGCGTCAACGAGCACGCTCGCGTCGTGATCCGACTTGATCACCATGTCCGCGACGGGATCCGCCCGGCCTTCGGCCAGCAGCGGCAGGTACAGCCGGGTCAGGTTGACCAGGCCGTGCGAGGTCATGCCGGACAGCTCGCCGTGGCACAGTGCCTCGGCGGCCATCGCAGCCCGGTCGGGCGGCATGCCGTGCCCGGTGAACACGGCGGCCACTGTGGACAGCAGAGACCGGTACGGAACCAGCATCGTCACCTTCCTCCATCCGAGCGGAAGCGCAGCAGGATGTCACGCACGACGTCGCTGAACCGGTCGAGCTCGCCGACATCGGCGTACTCGCCGCGCGCGTGGGCGTTGTTGGCGCCGAGCGAGCCGGGCCCGAGCACGGCCGTGCGAGTGCCCGGGACGTCAGCGAGCCAGATGGCGTCGCACGTGAACGCCGGTTCGTCGTCCGGCCAGCGCGGCACCACGGCGTCCAGCAACGGGATGTCCTGTGGGGGCAGTGCGGGTAGGCCGTGCTTGCGCCACCGCAGGCTGGTGATCGCGGCGGCGTCGACGGCCGTGCGGCGAAACAGCCCCGTGTCGCGGAATCGCGTGGTGAACTCACCGAGGCCGGTCGCCAGCGCCTTCTCCAGCGCGGTGGCCATGGTGTGCGCTGTGTCCGCGCAGCCGTAGGGGATGTTGAGCAGCAGCTCACCGCTGCCGTACACGCGGTTGTGCAGGTGGCCGGTGTGCAGTCCGGCCACGCACACCTGGCCGATCCCGGCCAGTTCGGCCGCCAGGTGCTGGGCGAGGAAGCCCAGGAGAACCGTGGCGTTGTGCCCGCGATGTGGTTCGTCGTCGATCGCGTCGTCACCGTCGACCAGCACACTCGCGGTCATCGACGCGGTGCACCGGGGCAGGTACCGCAGCCCGGTCGGCTCGCAGAAGATGTTCAGCCTGCCGTGGAACCCGGCCTCCACCAGAGGACGGGTGCCGAACGTCCCCATCGCGCCGCCTTCCTCACCGGACACGGCCTGGATCAGCACGCCGATGTCACGCCCGACTCCCCGATCGGCCACCACGGCGGCACGCACGCCCGCCAGCAACGCCACCGCGGGGCCCTTGGCGTCGATCGCGCCCCGGCCGTGGAACCGCTCGCCGTCGAAGCCGACCGGTTCGAACGGTGCCACGGTGTCCAGGTGCACGTTGAACATGACAGCCGGTTCGGCCGGGCCCAGGCGAAGCATCAGACTTGGTTGGCAGGCAAGGAACTCCGGGCCAGCCGTGCGGACGACGTCCGGGACGCCGGGACGTGCCAGCACCGACGGGTCGGCGGCGGCGAAATGGACTTCCGCGAAGCCGATCCCGGCCGCCGCGTCGGCGTACGCCCGCATCGCGTCCCACAGGAAGACCTCGTCCCGCGTCTCCAGTGGACCGGCGGTGGGCAGCGCGAGCAGGCGCAGCAGCAAACCTCGGTCAGAGTCGATCACCGGACGAGCCGGGCCATCGCCCGACCGGCCGCCACGAACCGGGCGGGCGCGTCCTCGGCGAGCTCATCGGACTCGTGCGGAAGCACCGCGGTGTGTGGTTCCAACGACCAGGCTCCGCGATAGCCGCTGTCGCGCAACAGCCGCACGCAGTCCGAGACCCGGGCGTTCCCCTCGCCGGGGATGGTGAAACCGTCCTCGGTGCCGTCCTTGACGTGCACATGCTCGACGTGGCTCACGATCTCGCGCAGCAGGCTGAGTCCGTCGTAGCCGTGTGCCGTGCCGTTTCCCGTGTCGAACAACAACTTCAGCGCCGGACTCGCCACCTCGTCGAGCAACTCCAGCATCCGGTCCGCCCGCGTGCCCGCCCAGCCGGAGCAGTTCTCGTGCAGCAGGGTCACGCCGTACCGCTCGGCGCGGTCGGCGAGCACCGAGATCCGGGCGATCACCTGGGTCCGCCACACCCGCTCTGCCACACCGTCCGCCGGGTACGACATGATCCGGATGTAGCGGGCCCCGGTCATGTCCGCGCGCCGGGCGAGCACGTCGAGTTCGGCGAGATCCCGCTCGAACGGGCTGGTCACCGGCCTGCCCCAGCAGCCGATCCGGGACGCCAGGCAGATCACGCGCAAACCGTTGGCCGCCACAGTCCTCGCCACGGCGGCGAACTGCTCGTCGGTCAGCTCGGCCACCGGGATCCGGTCGACTGTGCGCAGTTCGATCGCGGGCCACCCGAGTTGGCTGAGCACAGCGGTCTGCGTGGCGATGTCGTGTCCCGCCTCGTCGGCGATCCCGGCGAGCACAGGGTCAGCCGACATGGCTTGGTGTGTGGTCGGCGCTGGTCACGGGAACCACCGGTTCGGCGCAGATGTTCTTGGCCACCGACAGCAACTGCACCACCTCGGCCGCGAAGGTGAACCCCTTGGTCTGCTCGATGCCCGCGTGGAACTTGTGATACGCCTGGATCATCCACTCGGTCAGCGAGTCGTCCCTGATCACCTCGTGGTCCCGCAGGCCGTTGGCGCTCAGCGTCAGCTGCGAGTGGTCGTCGTCGTCGCTGACCGCGAAGTGCCCGACCGCCATGCCGTGCTCGAAGTCCATCGTGATCCGCCGCTCACGGACCGGGCAGGTCAGGTCCGAGCTGATCTCGGTGCGCGCGCCGAGGTTGTGCCGCAGCCCGACTCGTGCGCCGCCCATCCTGGGGATCACGGCCCCGCCGATCGCGAGGTCGAACCCGGAGGCGTGGGTCACCCGTGCCGCGCCCACCAGGCGCAGCGCGAGCGCGATTCCGTGCGGCAGTTCGACGTCGAACGCCGTCGGGTGGTCCGGCGATTTCAGCGAACGGCGGAACCGTGGTTTGTTCTGCACGATGGTGACCGTCTTCAGCGTGCCGAACTTGCCGTTCCTGATCAGATCGCCCAGCCTGCCGGTGAGCGTGCTGGTGAGCCACGGCTCGACGACCTCGATGTGCATGCCGTGTTTACGGCGCAACCGGATAATTCGGGCGAGGTCGTCGTTGTCGACCGCGAGCGGCTTCTCGACGACCAGCTTGCGGAATCCGAGACCGGCCAGTTGGGTCATCACCCCGAATCGTTCCGCAGGTGGCGTGCAGATATGCGCGACCGTGTCCGCCGGGTCCGTCACCGCCGCGGCCGCGTGGATCGTCGGCATCATCAGCAGGCCCGGTCTCCGCGCCGGTTCCACACGTGGATCGCAGGCCACGATCGGCTCGTCGTCGAACAGCCCCTGGTCGCGCGCACGCACCTTGGCCAGTACCGGCAGGTGCAGGCCCGCTCCGGCCCTGCCCAGCCCCACGACGAGTGAACGCACAGTTCGAGCCCCCGTTTTCCGCATCGGTATCGACTGGGAAACCGATCTTCGACATTAGTGTCACTCCGCGTGTGTGCGTCAACTTCTCAGGCCTTTCTTGACCAGGAAGAGTGAACCGGTTCGGCGGCCTGATCGGCTGTCCTACGCTCGGAACCGTCTTTCACGGCCCGGAGGTGGGTGCGCTGTCCGTTCCATTCCACACGCAATCGACCACATTCACGGAATTGTGGACAAAGACACGGCAGAACATTGTGGACGTCATCGAGAACGGCAAGTATTCGCACGGCCACAAGGTCGCCGAGCTGGAGCGGGCCCTGTCCGCCTACACCGGGGCGCGGTTCGTCGTCGGGGTGAACAGCGGCACAGACGCGCTGGTGCTGCTGTTGCGCGCGGCCGGTCTGCGCCCCGGCGACGAGGTGGTCGTGCCCGCGTTCTCGTTCGTGGCCACCGCGTCGTCGGTCGTGCTGGCCGGTGGCCGCCCGGTGTTCGCCGACATCGAGCCGGACGGCTACGGCATCGACCCGGACTCCATCGTGGACGCGACGGGTGAGCGCACCCGGTTCGTCATGCCGGTCCACCTGTTCTGCCAACTCGCGGACATCGACGCGGTGCTGGACACTGCCGGGCGGCTCGGTATCGGCGTGATCGAGGACAGCGCCGAGGCGATCGGCATGCGCCACCGGGGCACACACGCCGGTCTGTTCGGGCGAGGCGGTGTCCTGTCGTTCTTCCCGACCAAGACACTGGGGGCGATCGGCGACGCGGGCGCGGTGCTCACCGACGACCCCGCCGTCGCCGAGGCGGCGGGCGCGCTGCGCCACCACGGGCGGTTCGGCCGCACGATCGACAACTTCCCCGGCATCAACACCGAGACCGGCCTGATCGGCGTGAACAGCAAGATGGACGACATCCAGGCGTCGGTCCTGCTCGCCAAACTGACCACACTGGACTCCGACATCGCCCGCCGCACCAGGCTGGCCGAGTACTACACGGACTGGCTCACCGGCATGCCGGGCATCCGCAAGCTGCCCGTGGTCCGGCCCGCCAGCGTGTTCTACACCTACGTGATCGAGGTCGACGCACGCGACGAACTGGCCGCTCACCTCGCGACGCGGGGCGTGCAGACCGAGATCTACTACCCGACGCCACTGCACCTGCAGCCGTGTTTCGCCGACATGGGGCACCGACTCGGTGACTTCCCCCGCGCGGAGGCCGCGTGCCGCCACACCCTCGCGTTGCCGTTCTACCCGGACATGCCCACCACGCACATCGACCAGGTCTGTGCCGAGATCCGCGACTTCCACCGGAGGCGGCTGTGACAGCTGTGACGGCTGCGCCGACGCTGCCGTTCTTCCCGCCCGACCTGTTCGACGACGAGCGTGACGTGCTGCTCGACATCGTCGAACGCGTCGGCACCGCGCCCGCGCAGAAGTTCATCCTCGGTGAGCACACCGCCCGGTTCGAGGAGACGATCCGCGACTCGGTCGGCGCGGCCGACGCGATCGCCTGCGGCAGTGGAACGTCCGCGCTGACGCTCGTACTGCGTGCGATGGACGTGGGCCCGGGTGACGAGGTGATCGTGCCCGCGTTCGGCTGCGCCCCGCTCGCCGCCGCGCCCGCGTTGCTCGGCGCGACCCCGGTGTTCGCCGACATCGACCCGTGGACCATGGTGGCCGACCCCGCGCGGATCGCCGACCTGGTCGGCCCGCGCACCAAGGTGATCATGCCCGCGCACATGTTCTCGGTGATGGCGGACATGCCCGCGATCCGCGAGATCGCCGACGCGGCGGGCGTGCGGCTGCTGGAGGACTCCGCCGTCGCCCAGGGCGGATCGCTGGCCGGGACGCCCGCGGGCATGGCCGCAGACGCGGGCGTGTACTCGTTCGTGCAGGTGAAGACGTTCGGGATGCCGGGGGAGGGCGGCATGGTCGTCACCCGTGACCGCGAGATCGGCGCGGCCGTGCGGATGCTGCGCAACCACGGCCAGGACGGCCGGACCCGGTTCCTGCACCACCGGATCGGCTACAACAGCCGGTTCGACGAGATCATGGCCGCGTTCCAGCTGCACCGCTTCGACACGTTGGCCGGGCGGCTGGAGCGCCGGGCCCGCATCGGCGAGTACTACACCGAACGGTTCGCCGCGCTCACCGGTCGCGGAGTGGTCGCGCCACCGTCCACCCGCGACGGACGCTGCTACTACGTCTACTCGCTGCTGGCCGAACGCCGCGACGAACTCCATGACCACCTTGCCGCGCACGGCATCGGATCGCACATCTACTATCCCGCGCCCTTGCCACGGCAAGCCGCGTTCGCGCCGTACACGCGGCCGGGGGACAGCTGGCCCGCGGCCGAGTCGGCCGCGCGGCGCACGCTCGCCATCCCCGTCTATCCCCAGTTGACCGACACCCAGGTGGAACGCATCGCGGACGCGGTCTGCCGATTCGCGAAGGAGCCGTGATGCAGCAGGCAACCGAGATCCCCGGGGTGCGGGAGATCGCCGAGGAATGGGACAGGCGCGCGAAACGAACCGGGCTGGCCAAGGTCATGCGCGCCTCACAGCCCGACAACCTCGCCGACGACACGACCGCGCGGACCACCGGGATCGTCAGCGACTACCTGCGTTCGGTCGGCACCCGCACCGCGCTGGAAATCGGCTGCGGCATGGGCAGGCTCACCCCCGTGATCGCCCGGAACGCCCGCCAGGTGACCGCGATCGACATGACCTCGCGCATGATCGACCTCGCCCGCGTCGAGTGCGCCGAACTGCCGCACGTGCGGTTCCTGCGCACCACGGTGCAACGGCTTCCCTGGCAGCACAGGCGGTTCGACGTCGCGGTCTGCGTGTGGGTGCTGATGCACGTGCTCGACGAGGACGAACTCGCGAAGGCGTGCCGGGCGATCTCCGCCGCCGCACGCAACCTGGTGCTGATCGAGTACGAACACGCCGACATCCCGGTCGGCAGGTACTCGCGGCTGCGTGACGTGGACGACTACCTCGCCCTGTTGCCCGGCTCCCGGCTGATCGAACGACGTGAGCTCAGCTACGGCGGTGACCGCTCGTTCGCCGCCCTCATCGACCTGGGTTCCCGGTGACCACGCTCTCGTTGTCGCTGGACCGTGGCCGTGCCTACGTCCGGCTGGCGAAGCTCGACATCATCGACTACTACCTCGGTGTCGTGGTGGTCTGGACGCTGCTGGCGCCCGCGCTGCGGTTCGACCCGAACGTCCTGATCACCACCGGGGTGTTCCTGCTCGGCGAGGTGTTCGTGATCGCCGCGATGGTCGCGCTCGACGACCTCACCGGCTACCGCGACGGCAGCGACATCACCAACTACGACCCGGACGACCCGGCACGCAAGCGTTATCGCAAACCGCTCGTGGCGGGAACGCTGACCGAGCAGCAGGTGCTGCGGTTCGCGTGGGTGACCGCGTTCGTCGGCGGGTTCCTGTGGATCGCCGCCGTCGCGCTCGCACCACACCAGCCTGTGTGGACTGTCGTACTGATCGCTGTCACGTACTTCTTCTCGCTGCAGTACTCGTGGGGCGTGAAGCTGAGCTACCACGGCTTCCAGGAGTTCTTCATCGCGGCGCTGGGCTGGGCGCTGGTGCTCGCGCCCTACGGCCTCGCGGTCGGCGGGCTGGACGGTTTCGTGCTCGCGCAGGCCCTGTTGTTCGGCCTCGGGCCGTTGCTGTTCGGCGTCTACTCCAACACCAACGACGTCAAAGGCGACCGGCGCGTCGGCCGCCCCACGGTGGCGGCGCTGACATCTCGGCGTGGCAACACGATGTTCGTGATCGCGGTGTCCGCCGCCGAGATCGTGCTCATTCTGCTGGTTCCCGTGCTCGGCGGACCGTGGTGGTTCCCGCTGGCGCTGCTCGCCACGATCGTGCTTCGGGTCAGGCAACTGCGGATCGGGTTCGGCCTCGGCGACATCCTGCGGGCCAGGAAACTCGGCATCCACATCCACCGGCTCACCGTGCTGGCACTCGTGGTGGTGAACCTGGTGGTGTGGACATGACCGACATGGACGTCGCCGTGATCGGCGCGGGCGTCGCGGGTCTCACCACCGCGTACCGGCTGCGTGACTCCGGCCGTGACGTGCGGGTCTTCGAGACGGCCGAGGTGCCGGGCGGCCGGATGACGACTCTCCGGCTGAACGGACACCTGATCGACACCGGCGCCGAGCAGATCCCGGAGCGCGGCTATCCCGAGACCTGGCAACTGCTCGCGGAGTTGGGCATCGACAGGCAGGAGGTGCCGCGCATCGGTGGCGGCATCGCGATGTGGCGTGGCCGGGCACGACCCGGCGTCGCGCACCCGCGTGGCCTGCTCACCGGAGCCGGGCTGTCGCTGCGAGCCCGACGGGACCTGCTCACCGTCATGCGTCAACGCCACAACCTGGAACGCCCGGAGGACTCGGCCCACGACGTGGTGACGGAGTCGGCCGATGGCGACCTGCTGGACTACCTGTTCCAGCCGGTGGTGTCGGGCTTCTTCGGCTGGCACCCCGAGCGGTCCGCGGCCTCGCCGCTGCTCGCGCTGCTCACGGCGATCGGACCGTCGTCGACCTGGCGGACCTACCGCGACGGCATGGACACCTTCGCACGGGCGCTCGCCGCGAACGTGGACCTCACCACGTCGTTTCCCGTCGACCAGGTCATTGTCGACGGGCACAGGGCACGGATCCTCAGCGGCGGCACGGAGTTCACCGCCCGCTCGGTCGTGCTCGCCGTGCCCGCGCCGGTCGCGTGCCACCTGTATCCCGAGCACGGGTCCGAGTTCCTGGCCGCGTGCTCGTTCTCGTCCGTGGTGAAGGCACATGTGTTGCTCGACCGTCCGCTGCGCAGCCGGGACTACGCGATCCTCGCGCCCACCAGGGAGAACGGCACCGTGTCCACGATCATGTTCGACCACGTCAAGCACGCCGGTCGCGCACCGAACGGCCGTGGCCTGCTCACCGTCATGGCCCACCCGGCGGTGGTGCCGGACCTGATGGACGCCCCGGACGACGTCGTGGCGACCCGGCTGACCGACGCCGCCGAACGGCTCGTGCCCGGACTGCGCGCGGCGGCCACGAGCGTGATCGTGCGGCGGTTCGCGCACGCGCTGCCCGAGGCGACACCCCATGCGCTGGCCCTGCGGCCCTCGTTCGAGGCAGGCCTGGGCGGACTTGTCGACTACGCGGGCGACTGGGTGTTCCTGAGCCCGTCCAGCGAGGCGGCCGTCCGGTCCGGTTTGCGGGCGGCACACCGGCTGACGCATGCGAAGGAGCGCGCGTGAAACCACACGACATGGGCACTGTGTTCGACGAGTGCGCCAACGCGGACACTGTCGTTCGGCTGGACCGGCCGTTGGACATCGCGCCCGAGCGGGGCGACACGTACACCTTCGCGCAGCTGGCCTTGCTGGTACGGGACGTGGCCGGGTGGCTGCACGAGGCCAGGGTGCGACGCGGCGACCGGGTCGCGATCGTCAAACGCAACCACTGGGACTACGACCTGCTGGCGTGCGCGGTGGTGCGGATCGGCGCGATCCCAGCGAAGCTGTCCGCGCTCCTGCCCGACGAGACCCTCGAGATCCTCGTGAAACGCCTTGACTGCGCCGTTGCCGTCACCGACCGCGCCGACATCGCTGCCCGGCGCGTGCTGCTGATCCAGGACTTCACCGCCGCACCGGCACCGGCGCCACGTCGCAGGGACGCCGACGCACCACTGATCATCTGCCACACCTCGGGCACAACCGGCGTACCGAAACTGGTCGTGCACACCACCCGGACCATCATCGACCGGCTGGCCAGACCGGAAGCCGTGCGCTGGCCCGTCATCGGCACCCGCCGGGACGACGTGCTGGCCAACGCCAGCGCCTACGCGCACGGCCGCACGTTCTGCTGGACGGCGTCGGCGCTGTGCCTGACACCACGCGACATGCTGATCCTGAGCGACCCTGCCAACGCGGCCCGCGTGTTCGCAGACCATCCGCCAACAGTCCTTGAGGCGCTGCCGTCGGCCTACACGCGCTGGCGGCCGCTCGCTGCCGGGCCGAACAATCCCTTCCGCGCGGTCCGCCGGTTCGTCAGCACCTACGACGCCATGCACCCCCCGGTGGTCAGGACGATGCTGAACGCCTCCCAGCGCCGTCGTCCGCTGTGGATGCAGGGCTGGGGGCAGAGCGAGACAGGACCGCTGACGTTCCGGTTCCTCACCCGGCGAACCGCCCACACGACACGGGACCTCGGCAGGCCGATGCCGGGGCTCGCGCGACTGCGCGTGGTCGATCCGGCGACCCTCGAACCGGTTCCCCGTGGCGTTCCCGGTCTGATCCTCGCCCGCACTCGCGCCCGCTGCGTGACGTATGTCGGCGAACGGGATCGCTGGTCTGCGAAGGCGGAAGGCGCGTGGTGGAACACCGGTGACCTCGGTGTGCTCAGCAGGACGGGTGCTGTGACACTGCTGGACCGGGAAGTGGACTCGGTTCCGGGGCTGAGCTGCCTCGCGGTCGAGGACACGATCGAGGACCGCGTGCCGTCCATTATGGAATGCGTACTGCTCGCGGCGGCCGACCGGCCACCGATTCCCGTGGTGGTGAGCGAGAACGGCCTGAACACCGACCAGTGGCTGGCGGCGGTCGCCGACCTGCCGCCGATGGTCGAACCGGTGGTGCTCCGCTGGGACGAGGTGCCGCGCACCGCGACCGGCAAGGTCCGGCGGCTGGAACTGCTCGGCCGGGTCGTGGGCTCGACCGACACCAACGGATCAGGGAGATGGACATGACGGCCGTCTACGTCTTCGACAACGACAGCGTGCACGCGACAGAGCAGCATCGGTGCCTCTCCGAAGCCTACGATCCACTGACGTTCGCACGGCTGGCGGACACCGGCGTCGGTGACGGCTGGCGCTGCCTGGAAGTCGGTGCGGGCGGCAGCGGCGTCGCGCACTGGCTCGCCTCCCGTGTGGCGCCCCACGGGTCTGTCGTCGCCACGGACGTCAAACCGGAGCACGTCACGTCCGCGCCCGGCCTGACCGTCATCCGGCACGACATCGTCAAGGACCTGTTGCCGGACAACGAGTTCGACCTGATCCACGCCCGGCTGGTGCTCCAGCACCTGCCGGAACGCGAAGCCGTACTCGGCACACTCGTCCGGGCACTGAAACCGGGCGGCTGGCTGCAGATCGACGAGTTCGACATCTCCTACGGGCCGGTGCTGCTCGCCCCCGATCCCCGGTCCGCGGAGCTCTACGAGACATTCCTGGCGGCCAAGGACACGGTGTTCCGAGCCGCGGGCGGGGACGGCACATGGGGCAGACGTGTCCCGGCGTCGATGGCCGCCGCGGGACTGGTCGACATCGACCCGGTTCCCGTGCTGTTTCCCTGGAGGGCGGGCTCTCCCGGTGTGCGACTGCTGGTGCATCACACGCATCACCTGCGTGACAAGCTGATCGCGGCGGGCATGTCCGACGAGCAACTCGCCGACGTGCGAGCGGTACTGGCCGACGACCGGTTCCACGCGACGTCGTGTGTCGTGTATTCCGTGCACGGGAGACGGCCGTGGTGACGGTCGCGCCGGACGTGGTGTCGATCGCCGGTCCGGTCGACCTGCCGTTGACGGGCGAACAGGACGTGCAGGCCGCGTGCGGGATCATGCACGTGAACGGCCGATCCGCTGGGCGTCCGAAGCCATTGGGCTTCGACTACGTGTCCGCGGTGGCGGCCGAACTCGCCGAACTGGGCCTGGCCGCGTTGAAACTGGCGCAGGCACGGGACATTCCGCTGCGCACGGTGTCCACCTCGTTGGCGCAGGCCGCTCTGCTGGCCGTGTCCCAGTACCTTGCCGCAGCCACAGCCGACGAGGCGGAGGAGCCACTGGTACCCGGGTGGCCTGCCTTTCGTTCCACCGAGGGCGTCCGGTTCGAGATCGAAGCACTGGACCCGTTGGTGTGGAACCATTTCTGGACCGAGCTCGGCGCGGGCGTCGCCGACGTGTCCCGGGGGTGGCGGCCGTTTCTGCACCGGTTCGCGACCGCCGCCTGCCCGCTGCCGCCCGCTCTGCACGAACTGCTTGCCACACAGCCGATCACGCGGATCGAGGACACCGGCCGCCGAGTCGGCATGACCGTGGTGCGGGTGGCCGAGCACGCGATCGACCACCTGCCGCCGTTCGCGCTGAGCGGCTCGGTGAGCGGAGGGCCTGGCCGGGCTGAGGGGCCGCTTCCGTTGTCGGGTCTGGTGGTGGTCGAGTCGTGCCGCCGCGTTCAGGGACCGATGGCCGGGCATCTGCTGCGGCTGCTGGGCGCCGACGTGATCCGAGTCGAGCCGCCGGGAGGTGACCCGCTGCGCTGGGTGCCGCCGATGGCAGGGGAGACCTCGGCCCGGTTCCGCGCGCTCAACACGGGCAAGCAGGCCGTCGAGATCGACCTGGCCAGTCCGGTCGGCCGTCGGCACCTGCTCGACCTCGTGGCCGACGCGGACGTGTTCCTGCACAACTGGGCTCCTGGCAAGGCCGAACGGTGGTCGCTGCGGGCGCGTGACCTGTCACGGGTCCAGCCGAACATCGTCTACGCGTACGCGTCGGGCTGGGGTGACGAACTGGGGCCGAATCCGCCGCTGGGAACTGATTTCGCCGTACAGGCGTACGCCGGGGTGCCGCCGTCGCCGATGACGATCGTCGACGTGTTCGGCGGAATCGTGTGTGCCCACGGGATCGTCGCCGCGCTCGCCAGCGGCGCGAGTCACGTCGGTTCGTCGCTGCTGTCGGCGGCCTGCCGGTTGAACGCACGGTCGCACACGCGATGTGCCGCGCCGCGGACAGTTCCGGTGTGTGACGACCTCGCCGTGCTCGCCGCCGACCAGCGGTTCGCCCGCGCGTTGATCCATGACGTGTGCACACTCGTCGCGTCGCCGTGGGAGTTCGCGTCATGAGCTGGGTGTCGTCCACCGGTCTGGTGTTGCGGGACCTGGTTCCCGCCGGACTCCGCCGATCCTGGGTCCGTAGTGGACACTGTCAGGACCGGGAGCTGTACGCGTTGTTCCGTGACCAGGTCCGCGACCATCCGCGACGCACGGCGGTCATCGACGACGAGGGATCGTTGG
Organism: Kibdelosporangium sp. MJ126-NF4; assembly: GCF_000826545.1. Next base: position 1,221,925 of record NZ_CDME01000011.1, read on the forward strand.
ACTACACGCGACTGGACAACGCGGTCACCGCACTGGCCGCGCGGCTCACGGCCGCAGGATGCGGATCGACGGACGTCATCGGTGTGCGGGAAGGGAACACCCGCGTGGCCGTGATCGCCGAACTGGCGGTGCTGGCGATCGGCGCCGTGGTGCTGCCCGTGCCACCTGGCGAACAGCGCCTGGTCGAGCGAGCCAGGGCCAGCACCCTGATCGCCGACGGCGAGATCACCACCATCCACCCCCGCGTCGGCGGCACTGGACGGCAACGGCCGGATGCGGAGGCACCGGCACGGATCCTGCTGTCCTCCGGGTCTGAAGCGGAACCGAAGATGGTCGCCTACTCACACAACGCGTTCGCTGGCGGACGCGGCAACTACATGCGCGCAGTGCATGGCACGACAGTGGTACCACGGGACTTGGTGCTGGTCTCGCTCAGTTCGTCCTACGGCTCGTTCGGTGTGCCGTACACACTGTGCCGTGCCGGGGGAACACTGATCCTGACCGGGCGATTCGAAGCGGGCGCCGCGCTGGGACTGGTCACCGAGCACCGCCCGACCCACGTCTTCGGGGTGCCCACGATGTGGCACCGGATGGCCGGGCATCCGGCCGATGTGGACACGTCAGGGCTTGTCGCCATGGTGTCGAGTGGTGACGTGCTGCCCGCGTCCACGCTGGACAGGTGCCGCGACCGCTTCGGTGTCGACATGATCAGCGTCTACGGCTCGTCCGACGGCGTCAACTGTCACACCAGGACACCGGAGAAAGGCGCGGGCGTGCCGGACCCTGCGGTGTGTGACATCCGGATCGTGGACGGTGAGATCCAGGCTCGCGGCCCGATGACACCACTGTGTTACGTCAACGCGCCGAATCTGGACGCCATGTATCGGGCCGAGGACGGCTGGATCCGCACCGGCGACCACGGTTGTCTCGACGACGGGGGCGCTCTGCACGTCACCGGCCGGATCAAACGCGTGGTGATCCGCGGCGGCTACACGATCGGCCCGGCCGAGGTGGAGCACGCGATCGGCGGCCACCCGGCCATCGACGAGGTCGCGTGTGTCCCGGTCCCGGATACCGAGCTGGGGGAACGGCTGTGCGCGTGCGTGACCATCCGGAAAGGACACGAACCGCCGACGCTGCCCGACCTCACGGCGTTCCTCGCGGCGAGCGGAGTGGCGACCGCCAAACTCCCCGAGTTCCTGCTGGCTCTGCCGGAGCTGCCGCTGGGCCGGACCGGCAAGATCTGCCACCGCACGGTGACCGTGCTTGCCACCCGCCACTGTGGACAGCGGGCCTGAGTGGAGGAGTGGTCAGTCGGGCAGGCGCAGGCTCGGCTCCAGATCGTCGAGCGCTTGCCCGCATGTGCAGTTCTGCTCGTCAGGAAGGTGGCTGATCGTGCGGAACACCAGGTCCCGCAAACGGTTGACGTTGCGCGCGAACGCCTCGAACACGTCTGTCTGGGTGACGGACTCACCCGCGTCGACTCCCGCGTCGACGTCCGTGACGAGCGCGATCGACGTGTAGCACTGGGCGAGTTCCCTGGCGAGAACGGCTTCCGGCATACCGGTCATGTTCACCACCGACCAGCCCGCCGCCGCGTACCACTGTGACTCGGCGCGGCTGGAGAACCGAGGCCCTGGGATGACGACCATCGTGCCGCCCAGCCTCGGCGCGTCCTCCAGCGACGCGCCCGCCTTGCCCACGGCGGCCGTTCCCACTGGGCAGTAGGGATCGGCGAACGACACGTGTACGGCCCCGTGGTCGTAGAACGTGCTGATCCGGCCCTGTGTCCGGTCCACGACCTGGTCCGGCACCACGATGCTGCCCGGCCCGATGGCCGGGTCGAGCGAGCCGACCGCACACGGCGCCAGTACCTGCCGGACGCCGAGTTGCCGCAACGCCCACAGGTTCGCGCGGTAGTTGATCCGGTGCGGCGGAAGGCTGTGCCCGGCGCCGTGCCGCGGCACGAAGGCGACCCTGCGTCCATGCACCTCACCGACGGTGATCGCGCCGGACGGCGTCCCGTACGGGGTGGAGACAGCCAAGGTCTCGGCGTTGTCGAACAGTTCGTAGAAACCGCTTCCGCCGATCACGCCGATGTCCGCGGTGATCATGACGCGACCTGCAACGAGTCGAGCACGGCGTCGTCGGTCACGCCCGAGTCGGGGTCCGGCATGATCTGCAACAGCGTCATGTTCACTCTCCTGTCTTCGGCTCAGTCCTAGGAGGGCGTCGCCTCCAACATACCCCGGTCGCCACCAGCGGAGGTCTCAGTCCAAGGGGCTGCCACGCCACCGCCATCCTTCCTGCCGAGGATGGCCGGGCAGCTCAAGCCGGTCGGTGGCCCACAGCAACGCCGTCCACGGGTCCTCGGACGTGAGGTCGGCGGTGGTGTGCGGGAACATCCGGGCGAGCACACGGGCACACATGTCACGTGGCGGGTCGATGGTGACGCCGAGGCCGCGTGCCATGTCCTCGCCATGTACCAACGCTTCCACACAGCCCATTCCCGCGAAACCCTCGGGATCCGATGTGCCGGTCGGGTGGTACGCGCGAGCGGAGGGCGCCGCGGTCCGCACCGCGGACGACAGCATCCCCGTGCCGGTCATCGCGAACTCGAGCACCTCGGCTGCGCTGGCGTCCTTGTCAACGCTGGCAAGGAAACGTACATAACGCGTGGCGGGCAGGGCGATGAGCTGGGCCGCGTAGGACAGCAGACAGTCGCCGAGGTGCTCGGCCGTGTGCCAGCAATCCCAGTCGCCGGTGCCCGCCGCTGTCGACCAATCCCGATCGGTCACCGGACTCAGCGCGGTCACCACGCTGGCGATCGCCGCGTCGAGATCGTCAGCCGTGACAGTCATATGGCCAGCCTAGGCGATCACCGGCGATACGTGCGGAGTACTACCCGCGCGCGGGTCACGCCCGGGTCTCCGTGGCGGCGGCAAGGTGCCAGCTGCGGGCGTGTTCGTACTGCTCGGCCAGCCGGGCGAACACACCGCCGGTGTGGCGGAGTTGTTCTGGTGTCCCGGTTTCCGCCACACGCCCGTCGGTGAGCGCGACCACCTGGCTCGCGGCGGCGAGGGTGGCCGGGCGGTGTGCGATCACGAGGACCGTGCGCCGTGGATCCGCGGCCAGGTTGGCGATCGCGGTGCTGATCGCGCGTTCGTTCTCCGGATCGAGCGCCGACGCCGCCTCGTCGATCAGCACAATGGGGGAGTTCTTCAGGAACGCCCGTGCGATCGACACCCGCTGGCGTTCCCCGCCGGACAACTGCAGCCCGCCCTCGCCCACCCGCGTCTGCCACCCGGCGGGCAGTCGGTCGACGACCTCGTCCAGCCGGGCCGCGCGTGCGGCGGCGTGGAGTTCGGCGTCGGTGGCGTCCGGGAGCGCGAGGCGCAGGTTCTCCTCGATCGTCATGTCGAACAGGTACACGTCCTGGAAGACGATGGTGATCTGGTCGAGCAGCGCGGAGTGGTCGAAGTCGCGGACGTCGGTCCCGCCGACGCGCACCGCGCCGGAACTGGTGTCGAAGAACCGGGCGATCAGCCGGATCACGGTCGTCTTGCCCGCGCCGGACGGCCCGACGAGCGCGGTGACCGAGCCTGGCGGGCAACGGAAGCTGACGCCCGACAGCGCCGGTGTGCCGTCGGGGTAGTCGAAGCCGACGTCGTCGAACTCGACGGCTGTGTCCGCGAGGGCGCTGACCGGCTCGGCCGCCGCGGGCAGGGCAGGAGTGTCCATGATGGACTGGACACGGCCCGTGGCGTTGTCCATCGCCCGCAACGCGCCGATCAGTTCGATCTGCGCGCCCAGTGGTTCGAGGAAGCGCACCGCGAGCACGAGCACCGCGACGACGTCCGGCACGATCAGTTGCCCGTCGAGCAGCAACAGCACTCCGGCGATCAGGACCACGACGAACCCGCCGAGTACCACCGCGGTGTAGGACAGGTCGGGCACCTGGGAACGACGCAGCCCCTGCCGGTAAACTCGGCGATGGTCGTCGAGGGCCGTCCGCATCCGCTCGGTTCCGGTGCTGCCCCGTCCTGCTGCGCGCAGCACCGACTGGGCTTGGCCGAACTCGATGGCGCGCCCGGCGACCTCGGTGGCCGCGGCGTCCAGGTTGCGTTCGGCGACCGACGCGACGTTGCCCGCGTGCCGCAGCGCCAACCAGGCAAGCGGCAGGATCAGGGCGAACAGCAGTGCCATCCGCCAGTCGACGGCGAAACTGACGCCGACGATCGTGATCGGAACCACGGCCGAGGTGATCGCCGGGCCGCCGATGGTCACCGCGAGCTGTCCGACGGCTCCGGCGTCGGCGGTGACCGCGCGGGCCAGCCGCGCCTTCTGCCTGGTGCCGAACCAGCCCAGTGGCAGTGTGGCCACGTGCCGGATCAGGCGCAGCCGCAGTTGCCCGGCCACGCCCATGCTGGCGGCGAACCCGATCGGGGTGGTGATCACCGCGAGCACACCGTACGCGAGCAAACCGGCGCCGCCGAGCCAGAGCCACGGTGCGGCGGCGGCGAAGTCGGGTTCCGGGCGCATCAGCGCGCGGAAGAGGGGGACGAGCAGGCCGAGCAGAAGTCCCTGCAGGACACCGAGCACGACCTGCAGGACGGCGAACCGGGCCAGTGCCCCGGCGTGCGACAGCAGGGAGTACAGGTGCCGGATCATGCCTCGGTTCCGTTCTGCTGGGCTCGCCACATGCGCGTGTACAGGCCGTCGTGGGCGAGCAGGGTCTGGTGGGTGCCGCGCTCGGTGAGCCTGCCGTGGTCGAGCACGAGGATCTGGTCGGCGCTGACGATCGTGTGCAACCGGTGCGCGATCACCAGAACCGTTTTGCCCGAGGCGAGTTCGGCCAACGCGTCCTGCACGGCGGTCTCGCCGTCCGGGTCCAGTGCCGCAGTGGCCTCGTCGAGGATGACCACCGGGGCGCCGGACAGCATGGCCCTGGCTATCGTCAGGCGTTGGCGTTCGCCGCCGGACAGTCCGCTGCTCTCGCCGAGGACCGTGTCGTAGCCGTCGGGCAGTTGCTCGATCACGTGGTGGATGTGCGCGGCCTTGGCTGCGGCGCGCACCTCGTCGTCCGTGGCGTCCGGCCGTCCTATTCGGAGGTTCTCGGTGACCGTGTCGCGCACCAGCACGATTTCCTGGAACACCAACGACATCGACGACAGCAGTGTGGTGGAGGTGATGTCTCGGATGTCGACGCCGCCGACGCGGATCGCGCCGCCGGTCACGTCGTGGAAGCGCGGGACCAGTGCGGCCAGAGTGGACTTTCCCGCTCCGGACGGACCGACGAGCGCCGTGATGGTCCCGGGTTCGAGTGTGGCCGTGACGTTCTCGACGGCGTTGGTGATCCCGTCGTAGGAGAACGTGACACCGTCCAGTTCGACTCGGTTTCCTGTCGGGGTCTGCGGCTGTACCGGTTCCGGCAGTGGTGGCACGGTCAGTAGCCGCTCGATGTTGCCCGCGGCGAGCCGTCCTTTGCGGATTCCCTGTGCGCCGTGCACGGCCGGGGTGATCGAGGTTGGCAGTCCGACTCCGACTACCAGCGCGGGTACCAGTTCGGCCATGGTCAGGTGTCCTGTCGCCACCAGTGCTATGCCGGTGACCGCGATGGCGCCCAGTACCGTCACTTCGGAGGCCAGCAGTCTCGACACGGCTGAGCTGTAACGCACCTCGGTGACCCACGTCTTCATCGCCGCCGCGTGCTCGGCCACGGCGTCGTCGAACCGTGCCATGATTCGACCGCCGGTTCCGAACGCTTTCACCACGGTGATTCCGTCGGCGTACTCGATGCTTGACGCGCTGATCCGGCCCTCCGCGGTCAGCAGACGGCTCATGTGTGTTGTCATCGACCGCATGGAGACCTGGAAGAACAGCAGCAGCAAGGCAAGGACGGCTGCGGTGACCGCGGCCATCGGCCAGCTGGCGAAGGCGAGATAGGTCAGGCCGACGGCAACCGCTGTTGCCGCGCCGACCACCTCACCGAACGCGTGCGCGATCAGGTGGTGCATTTCCTCCAGGTCGGTGGTGAGGCGTTTCTTGACCGCACTGGAGCCGTCGGCGCGCAACCACCCCAGTGGCACCGTTCCCAGCTTGTGCACCATTCGTGTCCGCAGGTCGTGCAACGTTCGGGCGTCGGCGTAGTGGCCGAGCCTCGACGAAGCGAACATGCAGACCAGCCGCACGGCCGCGCCTCCGGCACCGATGGCGACCCAGGCCCAGATCATGCCTGTCGCGAGGTCCGGTGTGGTGGCTACACGCGCGATCTCAGCGACCGCGATGTACGGCGCGAAACCGGCGGCGGTGCCGATAGCCGACAGCACGGCGCACGTGACCAGGTGCCGCCGCACCGGTCGCAGTAGCCGTGTCAGCGCGCTCGAACCGATCAGTCGTGGTTCGGGTGTGCTGGTGGCGGTCATCGGCATCCCCCAGGAATGGTGGTCCTAGTTGGTTAGGCTTGCCTAAGCTTGCGTGCTCAAGTCGACTTGATGTCAAATGGCTTTATGGTTGAAGGTGTTCGGATCAGCGAGGCCGCTGCTTTGTACGGCCTGTCTCCGTCGACGCTGCGGTGGTGGGAGGAGCAGGGCGTACTGGGCCCGCTCACCCGGGTGGACGGCAGGCGCCGCTACGACGAGCAGGATCTGCGCAGGCTTGGGCTGGCGTATCTGTGCTGTGTCATCGGCATGATGCCGCTGGATCGCGCGGCTGTTGTCACCTCGGCCGGTGTTGATCACCAGCGGTGGCACCGGGAAGTGGGGGAGCAGGCGTCTCGGCTCGACGAGCGGATCGCGCAGTTGCAGGCGGCGCGGGGGTATTTGCGGCACTTGATGGTGTGCGGCAGTGATGATCCGGCGCTGTGTCCGTACCTGGACGATCACTTGGTCGAGCGCACGCCACGCGGCCGGATCGCGGAACAGGACCTGGCTGCCGCGGCCCGTGCTGCGGTTGGGCGTTACGAAACTGCGACGGGCGGGTGTTACGAAAAGATCGGTCAGCGGAGGTGTCCGGTGTGCATGGAGTTCGTGACGCCGGGGGTGCGTGGGCGTCCGCGTGCGTACTGCTCGTCTGCTTGCCGCCAGCGTGCGTATCGCGGTCGACGCCAGCCGCACAGGACGACTACGCCCGTCTGAAAAGAAAAAAGAAGCAAGGAAGAGAAAAGAAGAAAAGAAAAAGAAACCAAGGGGCAAGCCAGCTGGAAAAGGTAAACTGGCTGGTACGTAACCAACACAGGGTAACCAGCGCTGGTTGTCGGGACCCCTGGCTGGGAGTTGCGCTCCAACGTAACCAACAGCGCTGACGTAATCAGAGGTAATCCGTTCAAGCCGGGCACGGCGGTGGGTGGCCCATGGGTGGGTGGAGCGTGGCTCACCATCCACATCCCGCAGCGGCGGGTTAGAACGGCGGGACGTCGTGCGCCTGTGGTGTGGTGATGACGGTTTGCTTGCTGGGGGTGGTGAAGACAAGGGTGCCGGGCTTGGGGTGCTCCAGCCGCCAGTTGGTGCGTTGCCGCATGAGATTGTGGCGTTTGCAGAACATGGCCAGGTTGTCGTGACTGGTCACCCCGCCGTGGCTGTGGGGCTGGGAATGGTCGGTTTCGCACCGTTGTGCCGGAACAGCGCAGCCGGGCTGGCGGCAGGTCCTGTCCCGTAGCTGGAGGTGTCGTCGCAATGCGGGTGAGGCGAACCGTTTCTGGCTGACTTCGAGGACTTGTCCGGTGGGGTCGGTGATCACGCGTCGCCAGGTGGCGTGGTGGGCGAGTTCCCTGGCGTACTCGGCGGTGATCGGCCCGTAGCCGCTGATCTCCCCAGGCTCCCGGTTGAGTCCCATCAGGGTGGTCATCGGCGCCAGTACATGCACCGCCGCCGCAGGCCGATCCACTGTCTTCTTGAAGGTGACCAGGTCCATGAACACGTCCGCCCGCGCCTGCGCCCGACTCCGCCCCGGCCTCGAACTGAGCTTGGCCAGCAAATCCAACTGGAAGTAGGCCTGTTCGGCTTCGTGTGGTTGCAGGGTGATGGTGATGGCGGAGGTGCCGTCGGGTTTGTGCCACTTGACGGCATCCCTCCCGGCCTTCTTCAACTGGCGTCGTTCTTCCTCGCCGTCGGGGTCGGCCCAGATCAGTTCGCGGCGGATGGCGTGCTTGAACCGGGTCAGGTTCTCGCACGTCCCGCCGTCCAGGACTCGTTTCTCCACCGTGAGTGCCTGGTCCTCGTCCAGGTCGATCGTGTAGTCGTGCATGGCCTTGGCTCGCATGATGTCCACCTCACCCTCCGCCATCGCCTCGACCGTGGCGGGAAGCCTGGTCACCAAGGTCTGCGCTTGAGACAGTTGCTTGCCGGTGGTGACTGGGCTCAGACAGAGTTCGATCGCGAGGTCTTCCGCCGCGCCGTCACCCACCTCGATCCCCGACCGCTGTGGTGGGTGCAGTTCCGCGAAACGCGCCAAACCCCGGATCAACTCCGCATCGACAATGTTCCGTTGTCGATAACGGTCGGCGATGTAGTTGCGGGTTTGTTCGCGGTCCATCTGCGACACCGGAATATCCGGTGGTGCCTGACGTTCATGGAATGCCACAGCGAGCTGTTCGAACATGTGTCCATTTTATCGAAGAAACATGGCTATCGCTGTACTCTTTCGGGTGAATCACCCAAGTAGCGTTGCGGGATGTGGATGGTGAGTCACGCTCCGCTCACCCATGGGCCACCCGCCGCCGTGCCCGGTTTGAACGGATTACTTCTGATTGCGTTAGCGCTGTTGGTTACGTTGGAGTGCAACTCCCAGCCTCGGCTGACAGTCACAGCGCTGGTTACCCTGTGTTGGTTACGTACCAGCAAGTTCTACTCCCCAGCCTGGTTGGGGAATGGAGCCTTGCCTCCTTGCCTCCTTGCCTCCTTGCCTCCTTGCCTCCTTGCCTCCTTTTCCTTCTTTGCGTTTTTCGGCTTCGTGTTTTCTCGGCCGGTGGCTGATTGGGGTGGCGTCTCCGTTCGGTCGTTGCGCTGTCTGGGCGGGCTTGTCTGGTCGTGGCCTCTTGTCTGTCGGCTGTCCGGGGGTGCTGGCTGGGTTGGTGGTGGTCGGCGGTTACTGGCTGGTGGTTGGGGGTGTGGGGGCTCGGTGGTTGTTCGTGTCTTGGATCACTTGGTTGGTTGGGGTGGGGGTGTGGTAGAAAATCTAACGATCGTTCAAGTTTCTGTCTGGGGGTGTGTACCGTGGCTAATCCGTACCGTGAGCTGTTTGCTGCTCCTGGTGCTGTGGCGTTCTCTCTTGCTGGTTTCGTTGCCAGGGCGCCGATGTCTATGGCTGGCATTGGGATCGTCACCATGGTTGCTGGGTTGCGTGGGCAGTATGGGCTTGCTGGGGCTGTTTCTGCTTGCTTCACGCTGGCCATGGCGCTGATTGGTCCTCAGGTTTCTCGGCTGGTTGATCGGCATGGGCAGCGTCGTGTTCTGTTGCCCGCCGCTGCGGTCAGTGTGCTGGGGTTGGGTGGGCTTTCCTTGTGTGCCAGGCAGGATGCTCCGATGTGGGCCTTGTTCGGGTTCGCGGTTCTTGCCGGGTGCATGCCCAACATGGGCGCTATGGTCCGTGCTCGCTGGGCTGAGTTGTACCGCGATTCGCCGAGACTGCACACGGCTTTGGCGCTGGAGGCCGTTGTGGATGAACTGACTTTCGTTGTTGGGCCTGCGTTGTCGGTTGCGTTGTCCACCATGGTGTTTCCGGAGGCTGGGCCGCTTGTCGCTGCGGCTGTGCTCGCGCTTGGTGTGGTGTTGTTTGTGCTTCAACGCCGTACTGAACCGGCGACGCATCCCCATGGTGTGGATGGTGGTGGGTCGGCTGTTCGTTCGTCTGGGCTGATCGTGTTGGTGCTCACCTTGGTTGCGGGCGGCACCATCATTGGGACTGTTGACGTGGTCAGTGTCGCCTTCGCTGAGGCGCAGGGTGCTCCGGCCGCTGCTGGCATTGTGTTGTCCGCCTATGCCGTTGGGTCGGGTGTTGCTGGGTTGGCGTTCGGGATGCTCAAGTTGTCGATGCCGTTGCCGAGGTTGTTCCTGATCGGTGTTGCCGGTACCGCTGTCACTACGTTGCCGATGTTGCTTGTGGACAGTGTGGCTTTGTTGGCCGTTGCGGTTTTTGTTTCTGGTGCCTTCTTCGCTCCGACCATGATTGTGGTGATGGGGTTGGTGGAGCGGTTGACTCCCGCTTCTCGGCTCACTGAGGGCATGACGTGGGCCATTACCGGGATCAGTGTTGGGGTTGCTCTCGGTGCCGCTGTGTCCGGTCAGGTGCTCGATGGTTATGGGCCTGGTGGTGGTTTCTTCGTGGCCATCGCTGCTGGGGTGGCCGCGTTGCTGGTGGCGTTGTTGGGGCGTCGCATGCTGTCCGTGGCTCCTGTGGGTATCGTCGATCTGTGACTGATGGGCGGAAACTGAAGGGGGAGCGGCGCAAACAGGAGCTGATCGACGCCACGCTCCAGGTGGTCGCCAGGGAGGGAGTTGCCGGTGTCAGCCACCGGACTGTCGCTCGGGAGGCTGGGCAGCCCGCGACCGCGCCCGCCTATTACTTCGACGGCATTGACGACCTGCTGACCGCCGCTCTGACCTCGTGCATGAATGAGGACGCCGACCGGCTCGGCCGGATGGTGAGCCTGCGGGAGGTCGCGGAGTTGATGGCGGAGGCGCTGCGGGACCCCGGCAGGCTCCTTGCCGAGTTCGAGCTGTTCCTGCTCGCGGCAAGGGACCCGGGGCTGCGTGAATCCACCGAACGCTGGCTCGGGTCGCTGGCCGATGTCGCCCGCCGGTTCACCGACGACCCGGATCGCGTCACCGCGTTCGTCGCCGCCTACGACGGCCTGCTGCTCCAGGCACTGGTGGTCAGCAGGCCGCCCACCGCGACCGAGTTCGAGGCCGTACTGCGGGTTTTGCTTCCGCAGCGCTGACTCGAACTCGGTCGCGGTGGGCAAAGATTTCGGTGGGTACCACAATGCCCCCGACCGTGCTGTGGCCGCAGTGTCTCTCCCATGACCCAGCCGCGTGGCCGAACTCACCGTCTCGAGGTTGAGCTCGTGCCGGACGCCGACCCCATCCGTGGACGGGTCCGGCGCGCCGACGGGACCGAGCGGTCCTTCGACGGCTGGCTCGAACTCGTGGAACTGCTCGACCGGGCACGTACGTCTGTGCACAACGCAGGGGAGAGGGAAGCGCGATGAGCAATCCGGGATTCATGGGACAACAGGCCTCGCAGCAGGCGTCCGCGTCGGCCAGCCGTGCCTCGCAGCAGCACGCGAGCATGGCCAGCCAGCACGCGATGCAGCACGCCAGCAGCCTCAGCCACCGCCACCACAGCCGCTCGGCGGGCAGGGGCGGGTTCGGGCTGCTCGGACGGCTGGTCGGGCTGGTGTTCACGTTGGTGTCGCTGGCCATCGCGGCCGGTGTGTTCCTGCTGATCCTCAGCCAGGCACAGCCCGAGTGGTTCCACGGCGTGATGACCTGGCTCGACCGCCTGTTCTAGAAGGAGCCGGGATGAACTACCGGATGGCCACCGTTGCGGGACAGGTACGAACAGGGGAAAGGGCCGCACAAGCCGTAACGTTCACCGCGCAGCGCCGACTTGTCCTGATAAGACAGGCAGGCCCAAGCGGACGAGGCGGCGTTGCGAGTGGCCCTGATCGAGCGGGACCGTGAGCTGGCACGGATGGACGACCTGCTCGCGCTGGCCGCGGCCGGGCACGGCCGGACCGTCCTCGTCGAGGGACCGGCCGGGATCGGCAAGACGGCGTTGCTCGCCGCCGCGCGGGAACGTGCCGCCCTGCTCGGGATCTTCGCGCTCACAGCCGTCGGCGGGGAACTGGAACTGGACCTGCCGTTCGCCGTCGTGCGGCAGTTGTTCGAGCCGTCGCTGCGTGACGCGGCCGACGACGTGCTGACCGGCGCCGCGGGCCTGGCCGCCCCGGTGTTCGGCCTCGACGGGCGGCAGGCCGACGCCGGTGACCCGGCCGCACTGGCCGGTGTGGTCCACGGTCTCTACTGGGTGTGCTCGAACCTGGCCGAGCGGACGCCGTTGCTGCTGGCCGTGGACGACGTGCACTGGGCCGACGAGGCGTCGCTGCGGTTCCTGTCGCATCTGGGCCGCCGGATCGCGGACCTGCCGGTGCTGCTCGTCCTGGCGGGCAGGCCACAGCCCGCGGGCGGTGGGCTCGACCGCGCCCTCACCGGGACCACGCCGGAACTCGTCGGCCTGCGGCCGTTGACCGACCAGGCGGTCGGGCAGGTCGTGCGGGACTCGATGGCGGAGGACGCGGACGACGCCTTCTGCCGCGCCTGCGCACGAGCCAGCGGCGGCAACCCGTTCCTGTTGGCGGAGGCGCTCACCAGCCTGCGCGCCGACCACGTCCGGCCGGTGGCGGCCGAGGCGGACCGCGTGGTGAGCCTGCGTCCCGAGACCATTTCCCGCGCGGTGCTCACCCGCCTGGCCCGGCTCGGCCCGGACGCCATCCGGCTGGCCAGGGCGCTCGCCGTGCTCGGCCCGGCGGCCGACCTGCGCCGCGCGGCCCTCCTCGCGGGGATCCCCGACGTCACCGACGTCGCCGAGACGTTGGCGCGTGAGGACATCGTCACCTCGACCCGGCCGATCCGGTTCACGCACCCGTTGGTGCGTACCGCTGTCTACGCCGACGGCAGTGACATGCTCCGTGCGGCCAGCCACAAGCGTGCCGCGCTGCTGCTGTACGACGACGGTGTCCCGGCCGAGCAACTCGTGCCGCATCTGCTCGCGGCCGAGCCCGAGTCCGATTCGTCGGTCGTGGGCTGGCTGCGCACGGCGGCGGCCGACGCGTTCGCCCGAGGTGCGCCCGAGGTCGCGGCCACCTGCCTGCAACGGGCCCTTGCCGAACCGCCGCGCGCCGCCGACCGGGTGGACCTGCTGGCGTCTTTGGGCCGTGCGATGGGAATGGCCCACCGACCGGCCGAGGCCGCCGACGCGCTGCGCGAGGCGTACGAACTGGCCGAGGATCCCCGGCTGCGGGCCGACCTGGCGATGGAACTGGGCGCGTTGATGCTGCAGACCGGTCGTGGCGCGGAGACGCTCGCCAGCTACGACCTGGTCCGGCGCGCCATCGACGACAGCGACGAGGAGTTCCTGCAGCAGCCGCACGGCGCGCTCGCGATGGGCTACTTCTCCCACCGGCTGCCGCCCAGCGCGTGGGTCGAGCGGTTGGACCGGCTGGTGCCCGGCCTCAGCCACGACACCGAGGCAGACCGGATGATCCTGGCGACGGTGTCCTTCTGGGCGGCCGTCACCGGTGACCGGTCCGCCGAGGAGACCGGTCGCCTCGCCGCCGCGGCGGCGAGGGGCCCGCTGCCCAACCGGGACCGGTGGATCCTCGTCAACTTCGCCAACGCGGGACTGGCCGTGGCCGGTCGGCTGCCCGAATCACTGGACCTGCTCGACCGCGGCATCGACGACGCCCGGTCCCGCGGCGACGCCACCGAGTTCCGCTACCTGTGCGTGTTGCGCTCACACACCGCGCTCTACGCGGGCGAACTGCTGGACGCCGAAGCCGACGGCAGATCGGCGTTGAGCCTGCAGGAGGTGGACCAGTCACAGGAGTCACCGCTCGCCGTCGCCGTACTGGTGAACGCGCTCGTGGAACGCGGTGAGCTCACCGAGGCGCAGGCCATCCTGGCCGAGCACGACCTGGAGAAACCGCGCCCGGTGTCCATGCTCATCGAGCACTTCCTGCTGATGGCCCGAGGCAGGCTGCGCCTGGCCCAGAACCGGCCCGGCGACGCGCTCGACGACCTCGTCGAATGCGGCAGGGCACTGGCGGGCCAGGGATACACCAACCCCGGGTTCGCGCACTGGCGCGCCGAGGCGGTCATGGCCCACCTGGCCCTGGGCCACAAGGAGGAAGCCACGGCACTCGCCACGGAGGAAGTCGAGCTGGCACGGCGGTTTGGCGCCCCACGCGGACTCGGCATCGCACTGCGGTCCGCCGCGTTCGCCAACGGCGGCGACCTGGACCTGTTCGAGGAAGCGGTGTCGGTGTTGGCCGACTCGGGCGCACGGCTGGACCACGCCCGCGCTCTGGTCGACTACGGAGCGGCCCTGCGCAGAGCCGGACACCGCACCCGCGCGCAGCAACCGCTACGCGCAGGCCTGGACCTCGCCGCCCGCTGTGGCGCGAGTCCCCTTGTCGCACAGGCGAACGCCGAGCTGATCGCTGTCGGCGCCCGCCCCCGTCGCGACGCGCTCACCGGCGTCGAGGCCCTCACCGCGAGCGAACTGCGTGTGGCTCGCCTGGCGGCGGACGGCGCCACCAACCGCGAGATCGCCCAGACCTTGTTCGTCAGCCGCAGAACCGTCGAGGTCCACCTGACCAACACCTACCGCAAACTGGAGATCGACTCCCGTGCCGGGCTATGGGCGAAACTGACGCGGATGTAGCAGTCAGTCCCGCGACACACGAGACGCCCGAACGTGCACGCGCATGTCATGTGCGCGCGACCGCAGAGTGCGTGGCTTGTGCGCCAGCGCAGGGGTGTGGTTCGTGGGGTGTCCCTCCCGTATGGCCTGGGCGTAGCCATACCACGGCGTGTCGGGAGGTCGGCCTACGAAACTCAACCCGAAGCGCAGGCGGTACCGATCTCCCGGCACGCCGTGGTTTCCTTTGGCAGGACATACGGGAGGGGCGCCCCGCGCCCCCCACTCGACCCGGGAAGTCACGTGGGCTGAGCCAACCGGCGCGAGAAACGAAGAGGTCTTTGTGTCCCCTCTCGGAGGCCTGCCCGCCGGCGAGGCATCTTTGTCTTTTCTCTTCCCCGCACCCCATAAGACAGTCCCCCGCCCAACCCGGGGGGCGTCCCTGCTCCAGTCTACCGGCAATAACCCCTGGTCAAAGGACTACCGACGAGTTGTGGACAACGAGATTCGCCGATGATCCCTTCGCCTCAGGGACGAGCCTGTGCTGCCCGCCGTGTCGGGCTTGTTCCCGACGCTCGAGTTCGCTCGTGGCACGAAGAGCATGTCCTCGCCGGACGGCAGGCCGCCGAGAGGGAAACCAACCCGTGGTCTGTCCACCCGGTTGGCTGTGCTCACGTGATTTCCTGTGCCTGGAAAAAGAGGCGTGGTCGGTTCCCTCCCGTATGTCCTGCCGGAGGAAACCACGGCGTGCCGGGAGGTCGGTATCGCCTGCGCTGTGGGTTGGTTTGCGTAGGCCGACCTCCCGACACGCCGTGGTATGGCTTCGCCCAGGCCATACGGGAGGAAACCAACCACGAAGCACCCGCTTGCGCTATGCGCGCAAGGCCACTTGCCCACGTGCCCTCTTACGCGCAAGGCCTCTGGCCCGCTTGCCCTCCTACGCGCAAGGCCTCTTGCCACCCATGCGCTTACGTGCGCATCTCTGCGTTTGCGCGCAAGGCTTCTTGCGTACTGGTTCTCTTTCGCTTGATGGATATCTGATGGGCTATCGAATCCAGGTTTGCTCTCGAAGCAATCCGTTAGGCTGAGCTGAATGCGGGCTGGCCAGGCCGGTCAGTCCTTGCGCCTGCGGGCTATCAGGACCACCAGGATCGCTCCGCTCACCAGGAACAGTCCGGCGAGCGGCAGCAGCGGCTCGAGGCCCAGCCCGGTCCCGGCCAGGTCGTTGTCCTTGCCGCCGATGTACGTGGGCTCGGTGGGCGCCACGCCCGGCTGGGTTGTGCTGATGGAGCTGGACGTTTTCACACTGCTGGTGCTGCTGGTGGCGGACGTGGTGCTGCTGCTGGAGGTGGGCTGGTCCGAGGTCGTTGTTGTCGTGCTCGTTGTCGTGGTGCTGCTCGACGTGGACGTGGTCGGCTTGGTGCAACTGGGCAGGTCACCGTTGAACGGATAGGCGTGCAGCTCGTTGCCTGTTCCGCCGCCGGTACCGCCGTGGACGAGCGAACCGGTGGTGAAGAAGCGGCCGTTGGTGCCGGGTGCGGTGATGGTGGTGGTGCTCGCCGGGTTGCCGACCAGGATGCTGCCCTGGAACTGGGACGAGCCTGCGATGCCGACGTCCGCTGCGGCCGGGAAGTTCCACAGTAGACGTTCTCGCATGCTGTTGAGTTGCCCGCCGTCCTGGATCTCGCCGGTGTAGGTGGCGATCCTGCGGGCCGGGCCGACCAGGTTCACCAGTACCGTCGCGCCCGCGGGCACTCCGGTGAACTCGATGCCCTGCGCGCCGCCGTTGGCTGCCGCTATGTCGAAGTCCACAGTGAACACCTGGAGTGTGGACTTGCCGTCGCCGGTGAACAGGGTCCGGTAGTTCTGGTTGACAGCGGTTCCTGTTGTCTTCGCGGTCGCGTAGCACGTGCTGGCCGTGGTCAGTTGGGCGGCGAGGCCCGCGTACGGCGCGAAGGCCTTGGCGTCGGACTTCTTGGTGCCGATCACGTTCCCGGTGAGGGGACCGGCGTGGTGCACGGTCCCGCCTTCGGCGAGGAGCCGCTGGCCGGTGGCGATGGTGACCGATCCGCCGGTGACGAGGAAGTCCGAGCCCGCGGGCGGCGGCACCCGGGAACCGACGCCGACGATGCCGATGTTGTACGCCGCTGACACGCCCGCCGCCTTGTCCTGGTCGAAGCCGCCGCCGACGACCACGCGGCCTTCCGCCTCCGCCGCGCTCTGCCGGACCCGGAAGTCACCGCCGACGAAGACGTTGACCGCGTCGTCGCGTCCGGCGAACGAGCCATTGTTGATCCCGGGGAACTTGTCGGGGCACTCGGCGCCCACACACGGACCGAGGCCGCCCGGTAGGGGATCGGCGACGCTCAACGCGGTCACTGTGACCGTTGCGACGAGCGTCGCCGCTCCAAGAACACCCAGCAGGCGAGTCCGTTGCATGGCACTGATGCTTGTGTACGCGCGCCGCTTCCCGCGCGCGTACACCACCGCGACGCCCTGCACGGGTGAAGGATTCCGCTCGATCGGGTGGTTACACGTTCACCGAGAGTTCCAGTCCGGTTGGGTCTGTCGTCGCCCATGCGGTCAAGGTCACAGCCGGTGTTGCGCCGAACAGCCCCGTTCCTCGGCGCTCAACCGTGGTTGAGTTGATCACGGCCGGACGCCGCCAATGCCCCGGCCGGAGGGGATTTTCCTTATGCGCAAAGCACTTGTGCTGCTTGCTGCCCTGATCACGGTGGCCACCGCGGCCCCGGTCGCGTCGGCAGCCGCAGGGCCTGAGCTCATCACCAAGACCCGCAACACGGGCAAGTACGTCGCGTTCACCTTCGACGACGGACCCAGCCCGCAGTACACACCACAGTTGCTGGACGTGTTGCGCCGCAACAACGTCAAGGCGGTCTTCTGCCTGGTCGGGGACATGGCCGACTGGAACGCCGCGCTGATCAAGCGGATGGTCGCCGAGGGGCACACCCTCTGCAACCACTCGATGCACCACGCTGACATGGAAACGCTGACGCCGGACCAGATCCGCGCGGACATCAAGCAGACGACGGACACCATCCGCCGCGCTGTTCCGAACGCCCAGATCCCGTACTTCCGGGCTCCCTACGGCCACTGGGGCGCCTCGCCCACTGTCGCCGCCGAACTCGGCTACAAGAACCTGAGCTGGACGTTGATGCCCGGCGACTGGGAGCTGCCCGGCACCGACGAACTGGTCCGCAGGATCAGGGAGGGCATCACCGAGACCGGCGTGATCACGCTGCACGACGCGGGCGGTGACCGCAGTCAGACCGTTGCCGCGATGGAGCGCCTGCTGCCGGAACTCGCCGCCGAGGGCTGGAAGTTCGACCTGCCTGCCTGATCCCGGGCTGCCCATGCTGACCAGCTGGTTTTTCGCTCAGCCGGTCAGCATGGGGACCAGGAACTTTCTTGCCACCGCGCGCACCTGCTCCTCGTCGTCGAGGTCGACCACCCGGCTTGGCGTGACCAGGAATGACGCGGACACCCGCGCCATTAATTCCGCCGCGAGTTCGATGTCCACGTCAGCCGACAGATTTCCCGCGCTTTGTTCGCGGCGCAGCTGACCCGCGACGAACCGCTGGACCGCGTGTAGTATCGCGCCACCGTCGCTGACCATCGACGGCAGGATGATATCCGGCTCCGCCGTGATCAGTCCGCCGATGACCGGGTTTTTCCGGATGGCGCGCAGCGCGCTCGCGAAGCCGATGACCACGCGGTCGGCCAGTGTTTCGGCGTGCTCGATGTCGATCAGGAACTGGTCGAAGTACCGGCGGAACTCACGCTGCACCACCTGCTTGACCAGCTCGTCCTTTCCCGCGAAGCGGCGGTAGACGGTGATCCTCGAAACCCCTGCCTGTTTGGCGACGTCCTCCATCGTCGACCGCCGGATGCCCATTCGGCAGAACTGGTCGTAGGCACCGTCGAGCATGCGCGTGGTGGTTTCGTCGTGGTCGTCGATGCCGCCGACGGCGTCAGCCAACGCGCGTTCCAGCAATGACTCAGCACCGGGTGCCGTCATCAGTTCCCGCCTTCCCGGGGGGATTTTCGCTGCGATCCGCAGATTGAGTCTGGTGTTGTGGCCCGAATCATGCTCTCCTTGGGATGATACGCGGTTACGCGACTTGTATCACAGTACCAACCAGGGACCCCCGGACTCAAGGAGGAGTTGGGCGTATGGATGGGCTCAACAGGCGCAGGATGATGGTGGTTGGCGCCGGTGGTGCGTTGGGGCTGGTGGCGTCGGGACAGCCGTGGGCATGGGCCGCGAGCGGCTCGGTGGCGAGTACCGGGACGGGCGCCGACCCCCGGTGGGTGTGGGACGAGGAAGCGGATCCGGTCGTGGCCGCCGTGCTGGAGCGGGGTGACGTACCGAAGGTCAACACACTGCTGCGGACGTGGACCCGCAACGACCAGCCTGTGCCCAGCGGCCTGCCGTCGGACCTGCGCGACTTCATGGAGCAGGCGCGTCGGTTGCCGCCGTGGGCCGATCAGTCCAAAACGGACACCGCGGCGGAGTTCCACAAGGTCAGGATGTTCTACATCGGTGTGCTGGGCGGGCCGGGCAGCGGCATGCTGAGCACCGCCATCCCCAAGGAGGCCCGCGCGGTCTACTACTCCAAGGGCGGCGCGAACATGAACGACCGCGTGGCCAAGACGAGCCTGCTCGGCGCCGCCGTGGCCTCGTTGAACGCCTTCAAGCCCGACGGGCAGTTCGTCCCGAACTCGGTGAAGACCAGGCTCGTGCACGCGGCCGTCCGGCACCTGCTGCCACAGTCGCCGCACTGGTCGCAGTCCAGCGGCGAGCAGATCCCGATCAGCCAGCACGACATGCTGGTCACCTGGCACAGCACGGCCACCTACGCCCGGCGCAAGCTGGGCGAATGGCAGATCCCGATGCCCCGCGCCCACTCCGACGCCTTCCTGCACGTGTGGCAGCTGACCGGGCACATGCTCGGCATCCGCGACGAGTACATGCCGGGCTCGTGGGAGACCGCCTTCACACAGTACGACGAGGTGATGCCGCCTGCCATGGGGCCGACGCGCGAGGGCGTCGAACTGACCGACATCCTGCTGAACATGCTCTCCGAGCAGACCAGTCCCGGCCGGATCAACCGGCCGATGGTCAACGCGCTGGCCCGTTACCTGGTCGGTGACCAGGTGGCCGACTGGGACCGCATCCCGCGCGAGCCGTTCTGGGACCCGGTGGTCAGCTCCGCCTGGCCGAAACTGGTGGCGTTCCGGGAGAAGCTCATCCCGCTGCCGCTCGTCCCCGAGATCGCCTGGGTGATCGACGAGCTGTTCCGCCGCTACATCCTGCTCTACCTGACCAAGGGCAAGCAGACTGACATCGACATCCCCGAGATCAACCGTCCGAACTGACAGGAGTGCGGAGCATGGAAGGGCTTAGCAGGCGCAACATGTTGCTGGCCGGTGGTGGCGCCCTCGGTGCGTTGGGGGCGTTGGGCGTGGCCGGACCGGCGCAGGCGTGGGCATGGGCGCCCAGTGGCTCGGTCGCCGGATCGGGAGCGGGCGTCGATCCGCGCTGGGTGTGGGACGAGGAGGCCGATCCGCTGGTGGCCTCGCTGCTGGAGCGGGGCGACGTGCCCAAGGTCAACACACTGCTGCGGACGTGGACCCGCAACGGCCAGCCACTGCCCGACGGTCTGCCCCCGGATCTGCGGGGATTCCTGGAGAAAGCCCGTCAGCTGCCGTCGTGGACGGACTGGTCCAAGTTGGACAAGGTCGGCGAGTTCATCAAGGAGCAGGGGTTCTTCGTCAACTCGCTGTACGGGCTGGGCAGCGGACTGATGAGCCCGGCCATCCCCAGGGAGGCGCTGGCGGTCTACTACTCCAAGGGCGGCGCGGAGATGAAGGACCGCATCGCCAAGACAAGCGTGCTCGGCTACGACATCACGCAGTTCAACGCCTACAAGCCCGACGGGCGCATGGTGGTCACGTCGGTGAAGACCAGGCTGGTGCACGCGGCCGTGCGGCACCTGCTGCCGCAGTCGCCACAGTGGACACAAACCGGCAGCGGCGAGATCCCGATCAGCCAGAACGAAATCCTGGTCACCTGGCACAGCCTGCCCACGTTCGTCATGCGCAAGCTGCGTGACTGGAAGATCTCGGTCAAACCGGCCCACTCCGAGGCGTTTCTGCACCTGTGGCAGGTGGCCGCGCACATGCTCGGGGTCCGGGACGAGTACATCCCGGCCTCGTGGGACGCGGCCAACGAACAGTCCAAGCAGATCCTCGACCCGGCGATGGGGCCGACGCGCGAGGGTGTCGAACTGACCGAGTCGATCCTCAAGATCGCCTCCGATGTGGACGGCGGACTGTCCCGGCCGCTGCTCAACGCGCTCATCCGGTACATGAACGGCGACCAGGTCGCGGACTGGATCGGCGTGCCCCGCGAGCCGTTCTGGGACCCGGCCGTCCGTGCGGGCTTCCCGCACTTCGTCGCCCTGCGCGAAGGGCTCATCCCGTTGCCGCTGGTTCCGCAGATCGCCTGGACGCTCGACGAGATCCTGCGCAAGGCGACCTTGTTCTTCCTCGGCGCGGGGCGTCCGATCAGCATCGAGATGCCGACCGCCAACCGGCCGTCCTGAACCATGGATTCCCTTGGGCGGCGCGGGTTTCTGACGTTCCTGGTGGCCGCACCCGTACTGACGGTTGCGGTCCCCGGGACGGCGGACGCGGTCGTGCCCACGCTGCCCGCGCCCGCCGAGATCCTCGATCTCGGGGACATCGGGATCCTGCTGGGCACGCCGACAGCGCACATGCTGGTGGTCGAGGTGGGCGCGGACGGCGTCGTGGGGCTGCGGCTGCCACGGGCGGAGGTCGGCCAGGGCATCACCACCGCCGTGGCCATGCTGATCGCCGAGGAACTGGACACCCCACTGGACTCGGTCAGGGTGACGTTGGCCGATGCCCGGCCGGAGTTGCTGTTCAACCAGCTCACCGGCGGGTCGAACGCCATCAGGTCGCTCTACGGCCCCGTCCGCCGGGCCGCGGCGACCGCCCGCGCCCGGCTGCTCGCCGCCGCGGGACGCCTGTGGAACCTGCCGGTCGGCAGGCTGAACACCCGGGACGGCACGGTCATCGCGCCTGACGGGCGCAGCGCGTCCTTCGGCGCCCTCACCGCCGCCGCGGCCGACAGGACACTGGAAACCGCGCCGGTCACAACCAAACCTGAATCCGCGCACCGCCTGGTCGGCACCCCAATGTCCCGTGTGGACGCTCGTGCCATGGTGACCGGGCAGATGCGCTACACACTGGACACAGACGTCCCCGGCGCGTTGCCGACGATGGTCCGCCGCCCGCCGACGATCAACGGCACGGTCCGCACGGTGCGCAACCGCGCCGCCGTGCTGGCGATGCCGGGCGTGGTGGCCGTGACCACCATTCCCACGGGTGTCGCGGTCACCGCCGAGACCTTCGGTCAAGCGTTGGACGGCAAGGACGCTCTGGACGTCACCTGGAATCCCGGCACGGTCGACGAGGTGTCCGACGCGGACATCCGCGCCAAACTCCGTGCCGCCACACCGCGACTGGCCCCACCGCTGCCGCTCGTGCGGCACGTGGACGCCGAGTTCGACTTCGCGTTCGTCAGCCACGCGCCGCTGGAAACCAACTGCGCCATCGCCGACGTGCGCGACGACCGGGCCGAGATCTGGTCCGGGCTGCAGGCCCCGATTGTGGCGAAGCAGACCATCGCGCTGGCGCTGGGGCTTCCCGTCGACCGCGTCACCGTGCACGTGACCCAGTCCGGCGGTTCCTTCGGCAGGCGGCTGTTCTTCGACGCCGCACTGGAGGCCGCCCAGGTCGCCAAGGCGATCCGGCGGCCGGTCAAGCTGATGTGGAGCAGGATCGACGACATGCGGCACGGCCGCGCCCGCCCGGCCAGCTACCACCGGATCCGCGCGACCGTCGCGCTGGGCCAAGTGCTCAGCTTCGAACACCGGATCGCCGGTGTGGAAACCGACTTCCGGCACGGCATGGGCGAACTGCTCACCGCCGCCGCGGTGCACGTTCCGGTGGCGCACACCGGCTTCGCCCAGACGTTCTTCCTGACCTCGGTGCACTCGCCCTACCACTTCGGCAACACGACCCAGCAGCTCACCGAGATCCCGCTGCGGATGCACACCGGCAGTTTCCGCTCGGTCTACTCAGGTAACACCCGGGGCGCCGAGGAGATCATGGTCGACCTGATCGCGGCGGAACTCGGCAAGGACCCGGTGGCGTTCCGCCGGGAGTTCCTCAAAACCGACCGGCAACGCGCCGTGCTCGACAAGGTCGCCGCCGTCGGCCGGTGGGGCAGAACCATGCCGTCCGGTTTCGCGCAAGGCGTTGCCGTGCATGACGAGTACAAGTCCTGCACCGCGTGCCTCGTCGAGATCGACGCCAGGAAACCGGCCGCGCCCCGCGTCACGAAGGCCGTCATCGCCGTCGACGTCGGACGCCCGGTCAACCCCCGCGGACTGCAGGCACAGATGCTTGGCGGGCTCACCGACGCCATCGCCACCACCCTGCGCGCCGGTCTGCACATCGACAAAGGCCTGCCGCTGGAAGGCAGTTACTCCCAGTTCCACTACGCCCGCCAGCGCGACACTCCCACCGACGTGACCGTGATCGTCATGCCCGCCAACGGTGAACCCGGCGGCGCGGGCGAACTCGGCGTCCCCGCGGCGGTCGGCGCGGTGGCCAACGCCTACCGCCGCGCCACCGGGACGACCCCGCACACGTTCCCCATCACCTTCCCGGTTGACTTCGAACCGTTCCCACGCTGAAGGGACGTGCTCCCATGCCCAGCTACACGTTTGTCGTCAACGGCACGAGTGTCACCGTCGACGCGCCCGCAGACATGCCCCTGCTGTGGGTGCTGCGCGACAAACTCGGCATCCACGGACCCAAATACGGCTGCGGCATCAACGTGTGCAAGGCGTGCACGAGCCACATCGACGGCAAGGCCGTCAATCCGTGCGTCGTACCCGTCGCCGAGGCGGCCGGGCGGACGGTCACCACCATCGAGGGGCTCGCTGACGGCGACGAGCTCCACCCGGTCCAGCAAGCCTGGCTGGACAACGATGTCGCCCAGTGCGGCTACTGCCAGCCCGGACAGATCATGGCCGCGGTCGCCCTGCTCAACGCGAAGCCGAATCCGACCGACGCGGACATCGACGCCATCGACAACGTGTGCCGCTGCGGCACGTACGCCCGGATCCGCCAGGCCATCAAGGCCGCCGCTGTCACAACCCGTAAGTCTTCCCGATGATGTCGCGCTGGATCTCACTGGTTCCGCCGTACACGGTCGACGCCAAAGTCCCGCGCAGCAGGCGTTCCATGCCGTACTCGGTCGCGTAGCCGTAGCCGCCCATCATCTGCATCCCGTCCAGCGCCATCGCCTTGGCGAACTCGGTGGCCTTGAGCTTGGCCATCGACGCCTCACGCGGCAGGCTCTTGTCCGGGTTGGCGTCGATGCGGCGCGCCACGTCGTGCACCAGCAGCTGGGTGCAGGCCAGTTCCGTCGCGTGGTCGGCGATCCGGTGCCGCAGCGCCTGGAAACTGCCGATCGGACGGCCGAACTGGTGGCGTTCGCGGACGTAGGCCACGGTGTCGTCGAAGGCACGGCGTGCGGTGCCGAGCATGTGCGCGGCGAGGATGATCCGCTCCAGGTTCAGCCCGGCCATCAGCTGCCGCCAGCCCTGGCCGACCTCGCCGACGACGGCGTCCGCGGCCACGTGGCAGTCGGTGAAGTAGAGGTCGTTGACCTCACGGCCGTTCATCGTCTCGATGCCGCGGATGGTCAGGCCGGACGCCGTCGCGGGCACCGAGAACATGGTGAGGTCGTCGTGTTTGCCGCCGTCGGTGGACGTTCTGGCGACGAGCAGGATGTGCTCGGCGATGTGCGCGTTGGAACACCACGTCTTCTGGCCGTTGATCACCCAGCCACCGTCCCGCTGTTCGGCCTTGCAGGCCAGCGCGGCCACGTCCGAGCCCGCCCCGGGTTCGGACATGGACACGGCCAGCACCCGCCCGGCCAGGAAGTCGCCGAGTACCTGGGTCTTCTGCTGTTCGGTGCCGAACTTCTGGTAGGACGCCGCCGTGATCGCCGAGGTGGCGAAACCGCCGATCGGGGCCTGCCAGTAGGCGGTGGTCTCCAGGAACAGCACGAGGTCGACCATGCCGCCGTCCACGCCGCCGTAGGCCTGTGGCGTCGCGATCCCCAACCAGCCGAGTTCGGCCATCTTGCCGTACAGCTCGGTGTTGTGCAGGTGCTTGCCGCTGTCGGTCAGCTTGTCCCACTGCTCGCGGTCACCCAGCTCACGGCGGCAGAAGTCGTTGATCACCGCGACGAGATCGCGTTGCTCGTCGGTCAGTGCCGAAGTCATGGCCTTGCCTCCGCGGGTGCTGGGTAGAGCGCTTCGATGTCGGCGGCGTGCCGCTGCTCGATGACCTGCCGCCGGAGTTTCAGGGTGGGCGTGAGTTCGCCGGTTTCCGGTGACCAGACGCGGTCGACGACGTGGAAGGCCTTGATCTGTTCGGGCCGGGACAGCACCGCGTTGACCTGGTCGACCACCGCGGTCAACTCGTCGTGAATCCGGGTTTCCGCGGCGGCTTTCTCGTCGAGGACCAGCAGGGCCGTCAGGTACGGGCGGCGGTCGCCGATCACGGCGGCGTTGTCGATCAACGGGTGGGCCCGCAGCAGCGACTCCGCGCGGGTCGGCGCGATGTTCTTGCCACTGGCCGTGATGATCAGCTCCTTCTTGCGGCCCACGATCCGCAGCAGGCCGTCGGGATCAAGAGCGCCGAGATCACCGGTGGCCAGCCAGCCGTCCGCGTCCACCGCCGGTTCGACCCGCCCGTCGGCCTGGAGATAGCCGAGGAACACCAGCGGGCCGCGGACCAGCACCTCGCCGTCGGCGGCCAGCCGGATCTCCATGCCGGGCACGGGCAGCCCGACTGTGCCCGCCCGGTAGTGGTCCGGGTGGGTGGAGGTGGCCGTTCCGGTGGTTTCCGAGAGACCCCACACCTCCATCACGGTGAGCCCCAGACTGCCGAAGAATTCCAGGACCTCCGCCGGGACCGGCGCGGACCCGCTGCCGAGGCGGACCGCGTCGGCCAGGCCGAGTCGTTCGCGCAACGGCCGCAGCACGTCCTGGTCCGCGACGGCCAAACGCCGGGCGAGGTCAGCGGGAACGTCGTCGCCGGTCGAGGCGATCCGGTACGCGTGGGCGGCCAACTTCCTGGCGGCGGCGACGGCAGCACGGCCGTGATCGTCCAATGCGGACAGCTGGCCCTGGATGCCCGCCGCGAACTTCTCCCATACGCGTGGCACCCCGAAGAACCCGTGCGGGCGTACCGCGATCAGAGTGGGCAGCAGCCGCGTCTGGTCCGAGCAGATCGTGACGTGCCCGGCCGTGTAGACCGGCATGTACAGGCCGAGCACCCGTTCGGCCACATGCGCCAACGGCAGGTACGCCACCGAACGTGGATGCCGGGGCCCCGGCTGGTTCAACTCGGTCGAGGCGCACTGGTAGAGCACGTTGCGGTGGGAGAGCACGACGCCCTTCGGGTCGCCGGTGGTGCCCGAGGTGTAGATCATCGCCACCGGATCGTCCGGCTGGACCGAGTCGATCCACTGCTGTTCGAGCTCAGGCTGGTGATGGTCCCGGGCAACGAGGCCGGTGTAGTCGACGACTCGGATGTCCGGGTCGTCTGCCCGGTCGAGCAGGACAACGGCGCGCAGCGCGGGCATCTCGGCCAGCGCCGGGCGCCAGCGGTCCACATCGGATGCCGTTTCCAGCACCACCACCGTGGCGCCGCTGTGCCGCGCCACCTGCTGGATCTGGGGCGTGCTCAACGTGGCGTAGGTGGTGCACGGGATCGCGCCGAGGTGCACGGCGGCGAAGTCGACCACCCAGTGCTCCGGCCGCGCGGACATCGCGATGAGCATGCGGTCACCCCGGCGCAGCCCGACCGCGGCCAGCCCGTGTGCCGCCGCGAGTACCTCGTCGCGCAGTTCGCGCCATGTCCAGCGCGTGTCGGACCCGGTCAACGCCGGGAGGTCGGGGAACTCGGTGGCATTGCGCCGCAGCAACCTCGGCAGCGTCGACTCGCCGACCGCTCCGGTGATCTCTGATGCTGTCACCACAGGACACCCTCCCGGTGAATCTATGCGAATCACGATTAACTTATTGTGTCTTCATACCAGGTAGTGACCCTGATGGATAGATTCAAGGTGCAGATTTACCCTCACATCGAGGTGTTAGGATCCGGGTATGGCGACGACCCGGCCGCGCAACCGCAAAGCGGCGATCGCGCTTGCCGCGGCGGAGTTGTTCTGCGCGCGGGGCTTCCACAACGTCAGCATTGAGAGCGTCGCGCAGGTGGTCGGCATCACCGGCCCGGCGATCTACCGGCACTTCCCGACCAAACAGGCCATGCTCGCCGCCGCGCTCGACGACCTGAGCGCGGCCTTCGTCGACTGTGTCCACTCGGCCGAACGGCTACAGGTGGCGCTGGCGGCGCTGGTGCGGTTCACCTTCGACCGTCGTGCGGTGACCCGGCTTTACCAATGGCAGGGCCGTTATCTCTCTCGCGAGTCGAGCGCCATGCTCGCCGAACGGTACGACAGCGCCGTCAGCGCGTTGCGTGGCATGCTGCTCGACACCCGGCCTGAACTGTCCAAACGGGATGCCTCGGTACTGGTCGCCGCGGCGCTGAGCGTCGTGGCCAGTCCTGCCACGCACCGGACCGCGCGCACCGGAGCAGCGGCGGAACAGACCATCTTGGACTGCGCGATGGCCGTGCTCGCGGCCGACCTTCCGCCGACGGAACCCCACGCGGAGCGTTCCCCGGCGGGGGACGCGCTGCTCGAGTTGCTGCCGCGGCGTGAACGGCTGCTGTCCGAGGCCATCCGGCTGTTCCACCAGCGCGGCTACCACGAGGTGAGCATCGCCGACATCGGCGCGGCGGCCGGGATCAACGCCTCCAGCGTCTACCGCCACTACGCGAGCAAAGCCGAACTGCTGGCGGCCGCGTACTACCGGGCCACCAGCCGCCTCGAGCTCGCCACCGCCGAGGCGCTCGCCGGTGCGGGCACGCGGGAGCAGGCGCTGTCCCGTCTGGTCGACACGTACGTGCGGATCACGTTCGAGCAGGCCGATCTGGCGGCGGTGTACGTCTCGGAGAGCGACAACCTGCCCGCCGCCGACCTGCGGCAGCTCAGGATCGCGCAACGCGGGCACGTCAACACCTGGGTGGACCTCGCATCCATAGTGGATGGTGAAGTGCCCGCGCTGGTCCGGTTCCGGGTGCACGCGGCGTTGAACGCGGTGACCGACCTCGCGCGGTCACAGGGCGCGTCCGTCACCGAGGCGCGTGCGGCAGAGCTTGCCCGCGTGGTGGTGCTGTGCTCGCGCGCACGATCAGCTCAGTCGGGACGTTGACCGGAGCGGCGGCGCGGGTGCGCGTGGTGATCTCGGTGAGCAGCGCCGAGACCGCGTGGCGTCCGACGGCCTCGAACGACTGTCGGACCGTGGTGAGGGGCGGGCTGAAGTACGCCGACTCCTCCATGTCGTCGAAGCCGACGACGCTCACGTCTCCGGGCACCGCGCGGCCCCGTTCACGCAACGCCCGCAGCAGGCCGAGCGCCATCTGGTCGTTCGCGGCGAACACCGCTGTGACAGCCGGGTCGGCGGCCAGCCGCAGACCGTGCTCGTAGCCCGACCGTGCCGACCAGTCACCGGTCGACACCGGGGGCACGTCCCGCCCGGCGTGTTCCAGCGTCGAACGCCATGAGCGCTGGCGCCGTTCGGCCGCGTAGGACTGGGGCGGCCCGGCGATGTGCCAGACGGTCCTGTGTCCCAGGTCGAGCAGGTGCCGGGTCGCGGAGGCGGCGCCTTCGGCCTGGTCGGTGTCGACCACCGGGTAGTCGTAGTGCGCGCTGGAGTCGATGACGACGACAGGCAGGCCGTCGGGCAGTTCGATCTCGCTCTCGTCCAACTGGTGTTGTTCGATCAGGATGATGACGCCGTCGACCGCCTGCTCGTCGAGGCGGCTGAACGCTCCGGCGACCTCGCCCTGCGTGGGCCCGCTCACCGGCATCAGGCTGATCGAGAAACGCTCGGCCACGACCGCGCTCGCGATGGCGTTGAGCGTGCGGCTGTTGCCGAGGCTCGGCTCGGCGGAGATGATCACGCCGATCGTGCGGAACCGACCGTTGCGCAGGGCACGCGCCGCGCTGTTGGGCCGGTAGCCGACGCGGCGCATGGCCGCGAGCACACGGTCCCTGGTGGCGTCGTCGACGTTCGTCCTGCCGTTGGCGACGCGGGAGACCGTCTGGCCCGAGACCCCGGCCTCCCTGGCCACGTCGGCCATGGACGGACCTCTTGCACCGCTGTCGCGCACGCGTGCCGACTCCCTCGCCGTCCTGGACATGTTTACGTGAACAGGTTAGCCTCGGCGCGTCCATGTTGACGTAAACATGCGCCGCGTCGGAGGGACGAGCCGGATGCCTGACTTCGCCATCGGCGAGACCGACTTCCTGCTCGACGGGCGGCCGTTGCGAATCCTGTCCGGCGCGCTGCACTACTTCCGGGTGCATCCGGACCTGTGGGCCGACCGGATCGAGAAGGCCAGGCAGATGGGCCTGAACACGATCGAGACCTACGTCCCGTGGAACGCGCACGCCCCCGAGCCCGGCGAGTTCGACCTGTCCGGCGGCCTCGACCTCGACCGGTTCCTCCGGTTGATCGCGGCGGCCGGGATGCACGCGATTGTCCGGCCAGGGCCGTACATCTGTGCCGAGTGGGACAACGGCGGCCTGCCCACGTGGCTGGTGCGCGACCCGGAGGTCGGCGTGCGCCGATACGAGCCCCGGTACCTCGCCGCGGTCCGCGAGTACCTCGACAACGTCTACCGGGTGGTCGCGCCGCACCAGGTCGACCGCGGCGGTCCGGTCCTGCTGGTGCAGATCGAGAACGAGTACGGCGCGTACGGCGACGACAAGCGTTACCTCGCCGTGCTCGTGGACCACACCCGGGCCGCGGGGATCACCGTCCCGCTCACCACCGTCGACCAGCCGACGCCAGACATGCTGGCGGCGGGCAGTCTCGACGGACTGCACCGGACCGCGTCCTTCGGTTCCCGCAGCACCGAACGCCTTGCCACGCTGCGAGCCCACCAGCCGACCGGGCCGTTGATGTGCAGCGAGTTCTGGAACGGCTGGTTCGACCACTGGGGCGCGCACCACCACACCACGTCGGCGGCGCAGGCCGCGGCCGACCTCGACGCGCTGCTGGCGGCGGGCGCGTCGGTCAACCTCTACATGTTCCACGGCGGCACCAACTTCGGCCTCACCAGCGGCGCGAACGACAAGGGCGTCTACCAGCCGACCGTGACCTCGTACGACTACGACGCTCCACTGGACGAAGCGGGCAACCCGACGGCCAAGTACCACGCCTTCCGCGAGGTCATCGCCCGCCACCACAAAGTGCCGGACACCCTGCCCGGCGCGGCGCGGCCCGCGCCCGCGTTCACCGTGCCGCTGGGCGATCCGGTTCGCCTGCTGGACGCGCCACACCGCTGGGGCACCTGGCAGACCCACGCACACCTGCCCACATTGGACGAACTCACCCCCACGCCACGCCTTGCGTTGCTGCGCACGAGAATCACCGGCGACCACGCGGGAGTCCTGATCTTCGGTGAGGTCCGTGACCGGGCGACCGTGTTCCTCGACGGCGAGCAGATCGGTGTGCTGCTGCGGGAACACCACGACCGCGCGGTGGCACTGCCCAGGGCGAATGGCGAACTTCTCGTGCTGGTGGAGGACCAGGGGAGAGTCAACTACGGGCCGCGCATCGGCGAGCCCAAGGGCATCATCGGCGGCGCCACGCTGAACCACCGCCCACTGTCCACATGGGAAGTCCTGTCGATCGACCTGTCCGAGGTGCCGGGGCCGCCCGCCGCCACTGCCAGTGCGTGCACGGCAGGTCCGGCCGTGCTGCGCGGGAAGTTCGATGCGGAACAGCCGTCGGATCTCTTCATGGACACCGGCTGCTGGGGGAAGGGAATGGCGTGGGTCAACGGTTTCCTGCTCGGCCGGTACTGGCGGCGGGGCCCGCAGCGGACGCTGTACGTGCCGAGCCCGGTCGTCCAAGCCGGTACCAACGAGATCGCCGTCCTCGAACTGGACACCGTGATCGAACCCGAGGCCCGGTTCGTCCCACGGCCACTGCTGGGGCACACCGAGTCCTGAACCGAAGATCCTGAACCGAAGGGAAGTTCACCGGTGAACCTCCGTCGACTCCTCACCGTCCTCTGTGTTCCTCTGATGGCCGCAGCGGCCGTTCCCGCTGTCGCGGCGGCAACCGAACAGGTCACGGTCCGGCCCGATCCCACCTACCGGCAGCAGCCCTTCCAAGGGTGGGGCGCGAGCCTGGCGTGGATGGCCGAGGCGACCGGCGGCTACCCCGACGAGATCCGCACCCGGCTCGCGGACATGGTCTTCGGGCCGGACGGGATGAACTTCACCATCGCACGGTTCAACATCGGCGGCGGCAACGCCCCGGACGTCCCGCCCTACCTGCGCCCCGGCGGTGCGGTACCGGGCTGGTGGAAGGCACCCGATGGCACCACGCGCCACGACAAGGACTGGTGGACACCGGGTGATCCGGCCGAGTTCGACCCGGCGGCCGACCCGAACCAGCGCTGGTGGGTGGACCGTATCCGCGACCGGGTGACCACATGGGAGGCGTTCAGCAACTCGCCGCCGTACTTCCACACCGTCTCCGGTTATGTCTCCGGTGGGTTCAAGGCCACCGACGACCAGCTGCGCACCGACAAGATCGGGGACTTCACCGCCTATCTCGCGCAGGCCGCGCGAACCGTCGAACGGGCACACGGCATCACCTTCGCCTCGGTGAACCCGTTCAACGAGCCGAACACCGACTACTGGAAGACCACGCTCGGCGCCGACGGCAACCCGACCGGCGGCCGTCAGGAAGGCGCCCACATCGGGCCCGGCCTGCAGTCCCAGGTGATCCCGGCGATGACACAGGCGTTGCGCTCGACCGGTTCCCGCGCGATCGTGTCCGCGCCGGACGAGACCAACCCGGACATCTTCGCCGCCGACTGGCACGGCTGGTCGGCCGCGTCCCGTGCCCAGGTCGGACGGCTCAACGTGCACACGTACGGCACCGGGAACCGGCCGATCCCGCGTGATCTGGCCAAGGGCGCGGCGAAACCGCTGTGGATGAGCGAGGTCGGCGGCAGCTGGAAGGACGGCCAGGACTTCACCAGCATGGACCCCGGGCTCGGCCTGGCCACCCAGATCACCGGCGACCTGCGCGAACTCGAACCCACGGCGTGGATCAGCTGGCAGCCGATCGAGGACTACAACAACATGAAGCCGGGCGGCGAGTCACCGCTGGGGATGAACTGGGGCGAGATCCAGGTCCCGTTCGACTGCCCGCCGGACGCCACTCTGCTGACGTGTCCGATCAGGACGAACACCAAGTACCACACGCTGCGCAACTTCACCCACTACATCAAACCCGGTGACCGCCTGATCGGCGTGAACAACACCGCCTCCACCGCCGCGATGCGCGGCGAGAACCTGGCGACGGTGGTGCACACCAACTCCTCGTCCGCCGCTCGTGACGTCACACTGGACCTGTCCGGCTTCGCCCACGTCACCGGCGGTGCGAGCGTCACACCGGTCGTCACCGACGTCGGCGGCGCGCTCAAGCCCGGCCCCGCGGTGCGGGTGGTCGACAAGAAGGCCACCATCCGGGTTCCGGCCCGCTCGGTCACCAGCCTCGTCGTCAGCGGCGTCAGCTCGGCCGCGCCCGGAACGGGAATCGGCTCGGGCGCGACGTTCTCGCTGACCGGCGTGCAGAGCGGCAAGTCGTGGAGCGCGGAGCACGGCGGGCTCGTGCAGCGCACCACGAACGCCTCGGCGCCCGCGCAGCGTTGGACGTTGACCAACCGGACCGGGCAACACGGCAACCGCGACCAGTTCACCATCACCAACACCGCGACCAGGCAGGTGCTCAGCGCCTCCGGCGGCGCCGTGACACTGGCCGCGCCCGGAACCGACGACGCCGCGTCGCGCTGGATCCTGTCCACCACAGGCGACACCACCTGGGCGTTCGTCAACGTGGGAACCGGCCAGATGCTGGACGTCATCGGCGAATCACGCGAGGACGGCGCCCGGATCGGCCTCTACCGTCCCACGAACGGGGCCAATCAACGCTGGACCGTGGTCTCAAGGTAACTGCAAGGTCTCGCCGACACCGTTTCGGGAAAGTCTCACATTCACCCGACCCGGAAGGGGAGATCGCATGATCACCCGTCGTTCACTGCTCATCGGCTCAGCAGCCGCCGCCACCGGAGTCGCCTTGGCGCCCACCGCCCAGGCCGCCGCGTGCGGACCGGATGTCGAGCTGCGGGCGAGCCCGAACCTCGCGGTGACCGTGCGCACCCGCTCGGGGTGGGGTGCCGACGAGAGCTACCGGTTCAAGGACGGCAAGGAGATCTGGCCGCCGGAGTACTTCAAGGCGCAGACGTTGACCGTGCACCACGAGGGCGCGGGCACGGGCGGCGACCCGGCGGCGCGGGTCCGCGGCATCCACAAGCTGCAGGCCGTGGACAACGGCTGGGGCGACATCGGCTATCACCTGCTCATCGGCTCCGACGGAGTGATCTTCGAGGGCCGGTGGTCCGGTGACGACTGCGTGCCGGTGTTCGCGGGCACCGGCGTGAATCCCGTCAACGCCGCCCACGTGGTCAACTACAACGCCGCCAACATCGGCATCTGCCTGATCAACAACCTCAGCACGGTCGAGCCCACCGCTGCCGCGCTGGAGAGCCTGGCCAAGGTGGCGGCGGTGCTGAGTGTGCGCTGCGGGCTGGACCCGCTCGGCACGACGAACTACGTCAACCCGCTCCTCCCCGACAAGCGCAAGACCGTGCCCACGATGTCGCTGCACCGTGAATGGGTCGCCACCGAATGCCCCGGTGCGAAGCTGGTGCCGAAGATGACGCAGGTGAAGGCCAGGGTGGCCGAGCTGGTCAAGGCCAGTCGATGATGCCGTGAGCGCCGCGCG
The DNA here is from genome assembly GCF_000826545.1 of Kibdelosporangium sp. MJ126-NF4. The sequence goes on from NZ_CDME01000011.1 coordinate 1,255,476, forward strand.
GCGGACCGGAGTCGAGCCGCCGCGCGCATGGTCAGCGGGTGACGTCGTAGACCAGTTTCTGGATCCCGTTGCCGTAGGACTGGCTCTCGACGAGCGTGAGGCTCTGCTTGTCCTTGTCGGTGCCGCTGAACAGCCGCTTGCCCGCGCCGAGCAGGACCGGGAACACCAGCAGGTGGTAGCGGTCGATCAGGCCCGCGTCGGACAGGTTGCGGTTGAGGGTCGCGCTGCCGTGCACGATGATCGGCCCGCCGTCGGTCTCCTTGAGCGCGGCGACATCGTCGAGTGAACGCAGGATGGTGGTGTGACCCCAGTTGGTCACCAGGTCCTTGTCCTGCAACGTGGTCGACACGACGAACTTGGGCATCGCGTTGTACTCGGCGAACTCCTCGGTCATCCCCGGCCACACCGGCGCGAAGGCCTCGTAGCTGGCGCGGCCCATCATCATGGCGGTGGCCTCGCCCTGCTCGCGGCCCTTGAGCTCGTAGGCGGCCTCGTCGAACTCGATGTCCTGGAAGGTCCAGCCCGAGTTGCGGTAGCCCGGCTCCCCACCGGGGCCCTCGATGACGCCGTCGAGTGAGACGAACGCGGTGGTGATCAGGGTGCGCATGGTGTGCTCCTTGGTTGGCCTCTGTGGTTGGCCTCTGTCGTGCTGTCGTCAACGCGTCGAACGCCGGGCACCGGGGTCGACATCCCGCGCCAGGAATTTTCCCCGCGCGGCGATCCTGCCAGTTTCCCGTGGTCAGCGCCCATGCGGCCGGGAACGCTCCCGTTCGAAGTGTTCATTCGCGACTTTTCCGATAGCGGTGGAGGGCGATGGTCACCGTATGTACGCTCTTGCCCCGTGACGGCTGGGGTTGGAAATTCACAGAGACCACGTTCCTGGTCACGAACCGGGATCTGGGTGGTCACAGGCGCGCTGGCGCTCACGTTGTGCGTACTGGCCGCGGTGTTCACCGCGCCTCAGCAGCGGGACGTGGTGAACACCGCCGCGGCGGCCCAGGACGTGGTCCGTGCCGCCGCGACAGCGGAAAGCAAGGTCACCGATCCGGTGCCACTGCTGGAATTCCGCACGGCGGAACAGGCGGGTTGGTTCTGGACGCTGTCGCACGTCGAGGGCGCTGCCGCGGAGTCCCAGCACGGCATGACGCCGCAGCCGACGAAGCTCGGCTACCTGCGCAGGCAGGCCTTCTCCGGCAGCCAGCCGGTGTACCGGCTGCGTGGCAAGCAGAAGCCGGACTACCTGCTGACCGCGTCGGAACGCGAGCGGCGGTCCTTGGTGGACTCGGGAAGGTTCACTGAGGACGGTGTGCTCGGTCATATCGCCGCGAAGCGACAGGACGGCACCGAGGCGCTGTACCGGATGTCCAACGGCACCGAGTCGCGGATCGTGCCCGTGGCCAAGCAGGCCGAGTTCGCCGACCGCGGCTACCGGATCGAGCAGCAACTCGGCTACGGCTGGCCGGTGTTCCACCGAACCGGCGCGATCTACTTCGGCACCTTCAACCGCAACACCAACCAGTCGCTGCTCGCCGGGGTGGAGCGGGTCTACCACCGCAAGGGTGACTGGTGGGGCGGGCTGCGCGACTTCGCCGGGTCCGGTGTGACCCGCAACGCGTGGCACTGGCCGGACGAGGACTTCACCGACCGCGAACCGGCGATCGGGTACTACGACGACTCCCGCCCGGACACCCTGCGCAAACACATCACCCAGGCCTCCGGCGCCGGGCTGCGCTACTTCAGCTTCTACTGGTACTGGAACCCGGCGGATGGCGGCGCCGAGAACTACATCGGCGGGCTGAAGGCGTTCATGGCCGCGCGCAACCGGGGCGCCATGAACTTCAACGTCATTCCGTGCCTGCATCCGTGGAACGACGGCGAGACCTCGCTGAAGCTGCCCGCGGAGCAGATCAACAAGGCTGCCAGCACGATCGTGGACACCTACCTGACGCAGCCGAACTACCTGCGTGCCAACGACGGCAGGCCGATGATCGGGATCTGTGACGCGCGTGGCGTCGGCCGCGGCGACGTCAACCACATCGACGTCGAGGACACCAGGCAGTTCACCGACGCGATCCGCAAGCGGGCGCGGGAGAAGCTCGGCGAGGAAGTGCTGATCACGTTGAACGGCGTGCCACCGGGCGGTGGCGGCTTCGACGGCAGCGACTGCCTCGGCCAGTTCGACGAGTCCCGCTCCTACCGCAAGTACGCGGAGAACCAGCGCCAGTTCTTCACCTACTTCCCCGGGAAACTGGTTCGCTGCGCCACCTCCGACTTCGACGAGCGGCCGAGGATCGGCATCGCCATCGAGGACCCCGGGCCGGACCCGGCGGCACTGCGCGAGCGGTTCCGCTGGTACGAGGACGCGGACCTGGCGGGCTTCGAGCGGGTGCTGGCCGCGGTCCGCACCGACATCGCCGAGTCGACCCGCCCGTCTACTGTGGACAACTTCGTGTCGCTGTACGCGTGGAACGAATGGCACGAGGGCGGCTACATCGAGCCGAACAAGCGCGACGGCTGCGCGTACCTCAACGTCGTGCGCAAGCAACTGCGGCTGATCACCGGAAGCGGCTGCGTGGCCAATCCCAAATGACCGCGTAGCCCGTAGCTCGTGGTGGAATCCGTCCTCCCGCGGTCGATCCGTGGGAGGATGGACGCACGTCCGCGGCTGTTCGGGGAGAGGCTATGGATCACTCACGTTTCAGTCTGACCAGGCGGTCCTTCCTGGCAGTGACAGGCGCTGCCGCGGTTTCCGCCGCGTGCGGACCGGGCGGTCAGCAGTCCGCGCCCGGCGCCGGGGCGACAAAACCCGTGTCCCACCCCTACGGCCAGAGCAACGTCCCCGTGTCCCCGAAACGGGTGATAGCGCTCGATCCCGGGCAGGCGCTGCAGGTCGCACTGGAACACGACATCCCGCTGGTCGCCTCGGCCACACTGGACGCGGACCCGGCGGTGCCGCCCTATCTGCCCGCGCGGAAGTTCGAGCACCTGGGCTTCGGGCAGGTCGACGTGGAGAAGCTCGCGACGTTCGGACCTGACCTGATCATCGGCAACACCGCGTCCCTGCAGGACAAGTACCAAGCCGTGTCCGGCCTCGCGGCCACGGTCGCCTACGCGAACACGCGCGACAAAGTCGAGTGGCACGATGCGGCGCTGACCGTCGCAGACGTCCTCGGCGTGCGCGAAGCCCAGCAGCGCAAGCTGGACGAGTACCGTTCCCGTGCGGCGGATTTCCGCACCCGCAACGCGCAGGTGCTCGGCGCGAAGAAGATCGTCCTGCTCCGGTTCACCACCGACGAGCTGCGGATCATCACCGACTCGATCATCTTCCCGTCCCGCGTGCTCACCGACGCGGGCGTGCGGCGCACGCCCTCCAGTACGCCCGCCAAGGCAGGGGAGACGTACACCAAGCTGTCACCGGAGCAGGTCGGTGTGCTCGCCGACGCCGACGTGATCATCCATTTCAACGGGGGCGGAGCGTTCGACGGCGGCAAGGTCACGTCCACGTTCACCAAGTACACCGGCGGTGAGCTGTGGAAGCGGCTACCCGCCGTGCAGGCGGGCAAGGTCTTCGAGGTGCCACGGACATCGTGGTGGGACGGCGGTTCGACGTCCGCGGCCAACGCGATGCTCGGTGACATCGAACGGATCCTGCCCAAGCTGGGCTAACGTACTGAACGGCGCCACCGTGTGCCGAGCATGACGGCCAGGTACAGCCCGCCGAGCGCGCCCGTGGCCACCCCGGCGGGCAGGTCACCGGTCGGGAACACCTGCTGGCAGGCCAGGTCCGCGACCAGCAGCAGGATCGCGCCGACCAGCGCCGAACCGGCGAGGCTGGGACCGGCCGAGCGCACCAGCCGCCGCGCGATGTGCGGCGCGGCCAACGCGACGAACGCGATCGGCCCCGCGCTGGCGACCGCGGCGCCGGTGAGCCCGACGGCGATCACGAACAGCACGGCCCTGCTGCGTTCGGGCGTCACGCCCAGGCTCGCGCTCGTGTCGTCGCCCATCTCCAGCAACGTCAGCCGGGAGGACATCACGAGCGCCGCCGGGACCAGCGCCGCGACCGCGACCGTCGCGATGGTGACGTGGTCCCACGTCCGGTCGAGCAGGCTGCCGGTCAGCCACACCGCCGCGCGGTAGGCGTCGTTCAGGTCGGCGGTGATCAGCAGATACCGGTTGAACGCGGTGAGCAGCGCAGCGATCCCGATCCCGGCGAGCACAAGCCGGTAGCTGACGACACCACGGCGGTACGCGATCACGTAGACCAGCGTCGCCGTGGCGAAGGCGCCGACGATCGCGCCACCGGCCACCGCCATGGCACCGCCGCCGAAGACCAGGATCTGCAGCAGCGCACCGGTCGCGGCGCCGCCGCCGAACCCGAGCACATCCGGACTGCCCAGCGGGTTGCGGGACAGGCTCTGGATGATGTCCCCGGCGACACCGAACATGACGCCGACGAGCACCGCGGTGAGCACCCGGGGCATCCGCACGGTCCAGAACACGTAGTCGACACCTTGCGGCCCAGGCGTTCCTGTCAGCATCGACAGCACCTGCCCGGCGGGGATGGGAAATTTGCCGACGGTCAGCGCGTACCCGCTGAGCACCACCAGCAGGATCCCGAGCGACGTGCACGTGACGACCGCGCGAGGGGAGTAGCGCACCGAGAAGCTGGTGACCCTGATGCTGCGTGCGGTCATGCGGCGGCTCGTTTCCTGCGGACGAGGAACACGAAGAAGGGAGCGCCCACGATCGCCGTCATGATCGACACCCGTAGCTCGCCCGACGGCAGGACCACGCGGCCGAGGATGTCCGCCAGCAGGATCACCACCGCGCCGATGGTCGCCGAGAACGGCAGCAGCCAGCGCTGGTCCGTCCCGGTGAACGCCCTGGCCAGGTGTGGCGCGGCGAGCCCGACGAACGCGATCGGCCCGGCGGCGGCTGTCGCGGAGCCCGCGAGCAGCAGCACCGCGATCCCGGTCAGGATCCTTGTCCGGGCGATCCGGACACCGAGCGCCCCGCCGAGATCGTCGCCGAGCGCGAGGGCGTTCAGCGGCGGGCCGAGCAGCAGCGCCAGCACGATTCCAGCGGCGAGGAAGGGAACGAACTGGCCGGTGACCGTGAGATCCGGTTTGGCGACGTCACCGACGATCCAGAACCGGTACTCGTCGAAAGCCTTGGGGTCGAGGAAAACGATGCCCTCGGTACACGCGACCAGTGCCGCGCCGACGGCCGTCCCGGCGAGGACCAGCCGGACCGGCGCGGTCGTCGGCGGACCGCCGGTGCCGAGCAGGTAGACCAGCGTGGTGCTCAGCGCCGCGCCGAGGAACGCGAACCAGACGTAACCGGTGAACTGGCCGACACCGAATCCCACGACGGCGACCAGCACACCGAACGCCGCCCCTGCGTTGACACCGAGAATGCCGGGGTCGGCGATCGGGTTGCGTGTCAACGACTGCATCAGCGCACCGGCCAGACCCAGTGCCATCCCCGCGCAGATGCCGAGCAGTGTGCGGGGCATGCGCAGGTCGTGCACGATCACGGCCGCGTCGCTGCGGTCGTCGGCGAACAGCACCCGCAACGCGGAGCCGACGCCGACCGGCTGGGAGCCGACGAGCAGGCTGCCCACCGCGACGACGCCGAGCGCGACGAACGCCATCACCAGCAGGAACACCATCCACTTGAGCCGCACGTCCGTTGTTCCCCCTGGTCGGTTGAGGCAGGCGAAACACTACCGACTGTGCTGCCCTCAGCCGCGTGAGATCCGCACCATGTCCTCGTGCTCGACGACCTTGATCCGTTCCCGTCCGCGTTCCTGGCCGACGGCACGCTCGTACGCGTCGAGCTGCAGCCAGCCGTTCCAGGTGGTGTAGCTGATTCCGCGCTCGTCGAGCAGTTCCTCGATGGCGCCGGGGTGACGCTGCGGCGCCACCGGCAGGTTCGGCGCGTCGGTGAGCAGGCTGGCGATGGTCTCGGACGCGTCCCCCTTGGTGTGCCCGATCAGGCCGACCGGGCCGCGCTTGATCCAGCCGGTGACGTACACGCCTTCGAGTTGGTTGTCGTCGATGTCCAGCACCCGGCCGGACTCGTGTGGCACGGTCCCGGCGTCGTGGTCGAACGGCAGGTCCGCGAGGTGTGACGGGAGGTAGCCGACCGCGCGGTACACCGCCTGGATGTCCCAGTCGTGGTAGCGGCCCGTGCCGCGGACGTTGCCGTCTCCGGTCAGTTCCGTGCGCTCGGTGCGCAGTCCGGTGACCACGCCGTTGTCCCCGAGCACGGCGACGGGGGAGTGGAAGAAGTGCAGGTGCAGCCGCCGGGTGTGCGGGCGGCGGTCGCGGATCGCCCACTCCTGCAGTGTTTTGACCACCATGTCGACCTGCTTGGACGAACGGATCGCGGCCATCGAGCCGTCGTCGAACTCGATGTCCTCCGGGTCGACGACGACCTCGAAGTGCGGCGAGTGGTCCAACTCGCGCAGCTCGAGCGGGGTGAACTTGGCTTGCGCCGGGCCTCGCCTGCCGAAGACGTGCACATCGGTGACGGCGCTGCCGAGCAGGCCGCTGAAGACGTTGTCGGGGATCTCGGTGGACAGCATCTCGTCGGCCGACTTGGCCAGCACACGGGCGATGTCGAGCGCCACGTTGCCGACGCCGAGGACAGCCACGTTGCCCGCGTGCAGCGGCCATGTCCGTGACACGTGTGGGTTGCCGTCGTACCACGAGACGAAGTCTGCGGCACCGTAACTGCCGTCGAGCTCGATGCCGGGGATGTCGAGCGGACGGTCGTTGACCGCGCCGGTCGCGAAGATCACCGCGTCGTAGTGCTGGCGCAGGTCGTCGAGCTTGAGGTCCATGCCGTAGTGGACGTTGCCGAACAGGCGCACGCCCGGCTTGTCCAGTACCCGGTGCAGGGCGTCGACAATGCCTTTGATGCGCGGGTGGTCGGGCGCGACGCCGTACCTGATCAGGCCGAACGGTGCGGGCATGCGCTCGAAGATGTCGACGTCGACCTCGGTGTCGCACTTGGCCAGGAAGTCGGCCGCGTAGATACCGGCGGGCCCGGCACCGACCACGGCCACGCGTAGGGAACGATTCACGGACACCCTCTCCTAGATCATCACTCCTCTCAAAAGTAAGGTAAGGCTTACCTTAAATCATTGTGATTTCGACTACTGAGCGTGCCGGGGTCGCGGTGGTCGGACCCTGCAACCTCGCGACCAGGCCTGTCAGTTGTCCGTGATGAACCAGTTGCCGTTCAGGTAGGTCATCGTCTGGGTGCCCAGGTCGCTTTCGGCGAACTTCGCCGAGCCCTGCAGCGCAGTGGACGGGATCTCGAACTCTCCCGATGGCTTCGACCGCACTTTCGCCGGATCGACGGTCACGGTCTGCAGTGCCTGCCTCTTCGCAGGCGCGAGCATGCTGTAGGTCACCTGGAAGGCCTCGGGACATGTCATGGGGAGATTGGCACTCTTCATTGCCGGTGCGGCGATCTCGCACACCGTCGCCATGTCCTGCTTGCCCAGTGCACGCAGGGCCTGCTGGTAGCGCTGGATCGCGCCTTCCTTGGTTTTCTGGCCGGTGGCTGGTTCTTCCGGGGCCGGGGTCGCGCTCGGTGTGCCGGACTCGCTCGGCTTGGCCTGCTCGCCTTCCGGGGCCTGGCATGGCTGGTCCGTGAACGCCTCGGTGCGGATCTGGTCGTTCTTGTGCTTCGACGGCCCCGCCGGGCCGGTCTGCCGCTTCTGCAGGTCCTGCTCGGCTGCCTTGTCGATGCCGTTCACCGCGAAGTTCCCGCCCACCTCGCCCCAGCCGCCCGCGTAGCCCCACCACGGCTCACGCTCGGCTTCCCTGAGATCGCCCCAGATCTGCCACTTCTCGCCGGTCTTACTGGTGCTGTCCGCCAGCTTGTCCCAGTCCTTCAGTCCCGGCGGCAGGTCCTTGTTCTGGTACTTCGCGTCGCCGACGGGATAGGAGGCGTGGGTGCCGACGGCCGAGTACACCGTCGGGCGGCCGTCGGTCATGTCCACATCGGTCACGTTTCGCCTGCATTCGTGGCCGTGGTACGTGAACACGACCGCTTCCGGGCCTGTGGTCTTGTCGACGACCACGGTGACCCGTTCCCAGTCGGCCTCGTGGTTTCCGCCCGCACCCAGTGCCGGGTTCGTCCACTGGTTCCATGGGTAGAAGAACCAGTACACGTAGCCGGTCTTCCCGGCGTTCTTGTCTGTGCCGTCCACGTACTGCACATAGGACGGGGCGCTGGCGCTGCCTGCTTTGCGGTCGTCCTCGTTGCGCAGTTCCAGGAAGTAGCCCTGCGCTCCCAGTTCCGCGTTGTCGAACGGCCGGGTTGGCTCGGTGGTGTTGTAGTCCCGTCCACTCTGGTCACATGAGGGGGCGCCGGACGACTTCTTCTGGTGGTAGCGGTTGGGGTCGGTGAGCGACTGCGGCGTCGGGTCCTTGTCGACTTCGGTGTCCTTGCAGGCGCCGTCGCGGTTCCAGCGCAGCTCTGACTTGTCGACGAACGTGGTCGCGTCGATCGGCTTGTGCTGCTCGTCCTTGCCGAGGATCACCAGCGGTGCGTATTTCCTCGCCATGTCGATCCGGTCGCTCTGCGCGGCGGGCGGGGCCGCCCCTGGCGTTGTCCCGGTCGAACCGGATCCTTGGCCGCATGCTGTCAGCGACAGCACCGCACAGGCGGTCAGCACCTGTGTCACTCGCATGTCCACACCCCTGTCGTCACCCTGTGCGATTGTCAATGTGCCTGAGCGTTCTTGCACTTTTCTTCCAAGATCCGCACACGGTCGGGTGGCGTCAGCCGATACGGTGACCGGCATGGTCCCGTTACGTCGTGTCCTGGCACTGTCGGGTCTTGGGTTGCTCCTGGCGTCCTGCGGTGCTGTCAGCGGCAGCTCGGCCGCGGGCAATGCCGAGACCGACCGGCAGTCACGGACGCTGGCCGACGCCATCGCCTATCCGCGCCAGGAGAACGCTGCGGGCTTCGCCCGTGCCGCGCTGGCAACCAACCTGGGCAAAACCTCCAGCTTCACTGTGCTGGAGGCCATCGACCTCACGCACGCGGGTCCCCAGGACCCGATGGCCCGCCTGGTCTGGCGCATCCACCACGACGCCGTCGACAACCCGGGGATCACGAGCCCGGCGATCGACGCCTGCTACAGCGTCGCGTTCAACTACTACGAGGCATCGGCGGGACCGGATCGGGTGACGTGTCCTGAGAACGCCGTCCCGTACGTGCCGCCGCCGCTGCCGCGACGGGACATCCCCCAGGACTTCGCCCCGGCGCTGGAGGCCACGCTCGGCAAGCTGCCCGCGAGCCCCAGCGACGCCGACGTACAGGCCGCGCTGGCGGCCGGTCTGCCCCAGCCGCCGGTGGACAGCCAGACCGGGCTCGCCGGGATCCCGCCGCAGGTCTTCGTGCACGTCAAGGGTGCCGATGTCGGCGTGGCACTGTTCGCGCGTACCGGCGCTGACAGCAAGGACTGCATGATGGGCCGTCGACTCGGCGGTGAGGTGAAGGTGTGGTCGCTCAACCACCGTGACCTGAGCATGCTGGAGAAGTCCTGCAGCGGTGAGGCAGCCCTGACCCCGTGAAATCGGTGGTGGGCATGATCGTCTGCCTGCCAGGATGCGGCCATGCTCACCCCACCGGACTCGGTGACCGACGACGCCGTCCTTGACTCCGTCCGCGAACACTGGCTCGACGACGCCGAGAAGGCCGTCCACCTGCCGGTCGGCTTCGGCGCGCACCACTGGCAGGTGCGGGGTAGCAGCAGGCGGCAACTGTTCGTGACGCTGGACGCGCTCGCGCCCCGGCACACCGAGCGGTCACTGGAAGGCGCGTACGCCGGAGCGGCGGCGCTGGCCGCGGCCGGACTCGAATCGGTCTGGCCGTCGCTGCCCGCCTCGACTGGGACGTTCACGATCCGGCTCGGCGACGGAGCGCTCAGCGCGACCGCGTGGCTGGACGGGCACACCCCGACCGAGGAGGAAGGCACCGAACCCGACCACCTCCGCCACGTGCTCGCGGCGCTCGACGCGTTGCACGGCAGCACACCGCCACCGGGCATCCCGGTCTGGAAGCCCAGGGTCGACATCGATTTCCCGGCCCAGATCGCCCGGACCGTGCGTGAGCCGTGGACGGCGGGGCCGCTCGGTGAGGACGCGAGGGTGGCCATCTCCGCGCGGCTCGACGACATCGGTCGCTGGACCACGCGCTATCTCGACCTCACCGAGCAGGCGCGGCGCGACCGCGCCACCTGGGTGGCCACCCACGGGGAACCGCACCACCGCAACCAGATCCGGACACCCGAGCGGCTGTGGTTCGTCGACTGGGAATCGCTGGCGCTCGCCCCACGGGAACGCGACCTCGTCGACTACGGCGGCGCCACCGCCCGGCAGCCGATGGTCGAGCTTCCAGCTCGACTGGCGCCTCAGCGAGATCGCCGAGTACACCGCCTGGTTCACTCGTGCCCACACCGGCGACGTCGACGACGTCACCGCACTGGAAGGCCTGCACGAGGAACTGCAGAGCTGACTACCCGGAGGCGCGATGGACCTGCTGCAACTGCGCTACTTCCAGGTCGTCGCCCGCCATGAGCACATCAGCAGAGCGGCCGAGGAGCTGCGGGTCGCCCAGCCGTCGGTGAGCCGGACGATCGCGCGGCTGGAGAAGGAGCTCGGTGTCCCGCTGTTCGACCGCCGGGGCAGGCAGGTCCGGCTCAACTCGTTCGGCCTGGCGTTCCTGCGGCGGGTCGACCGGGCGCTCGGCGAGCTGGACGAGGCACGCCGTGAACTGGCGGACGCCGCGGGGCTCGACCACGGCCGTGTCGTCGTCGCCGCGGAGACGCTGCTGACGATCACCCCGCTGGTGGCGCGGTTGCGCGCCGAGTACCCCGGTGTCGACGTGCGGCTGTTCCAGTCGAACGCCGACACCATGGTGCGCCAGCTCGGCGACCGGGAGGTGGACATGTGCTTCGCCTCGCAGCCGCTCACCGGGCCGCTGCTGGAGTCGACGGAGCTGCTGCGCGAGAACGTACTGCTCGCTGTTCCGCCGACACACCGGTTCGCGCGACGGGACCGTGTCGGCGTCGAGGAGCTTGCCGGGGAGCCGTTCGTCACGTCCCGGCCCGGGTACTGGCCGAGGGAGCTGCTGGAACGGCTGTTCGCGGGCACCGGGTCACGACCGGTGATCGCGTGCGAGTGCGACGAGCTGGGCACGTCGGCGGACCTGATCAGTGCCGGGCTTGGCATCGGGCTCGTGCCGGAGATGTCACGGGGGGCGCCGACACCGACTCGCGGTCCCATGGTGTGGCTTGAGCTCGACGCACCTGGCTGTGAACGCGTGGTGAGCCTGGTGTGGCGTGCGGACACCTATCTGCCCGCGGCGGCGCGGAAGCTACGCGACCTGGCACACGTCATGCTTGGGAAGGCATGAACTCATGGCGATTTTGGTCGTGGATGTTATAAGCGGGAGCTTCTAGCGTCCAGGTCATGGACGTTGTGGACCTAGCCCGGCTGCAGTTCGCCGGAACGACCGGCATCCACTGGCTGTTCGTCATCCTGACGCTGGGACTGGTCCCCGTCGTGGCGATCACGCACACGGCGGCGGTGTGCAGCCGCGACCCGGAACGCCAGGCCGCACTGCTCAGGGCGACCCGGTTCTGGGGCCAGCTCTACGTGGTCAACTACGCGCTCGGCATCGTCACCGGGCTCGTGATGGAGTTCCAGTTCGGGCTCGGCTGGAGCGGGCTCGGCAAGGTCATGGGCAACGTCATCGGCGCGCCGATCGCGTTGGAGACGCTGGTGGCGTTCTTCGCCGAGTCCACCTTCCTCGGGATGTGGATCTTCGGCTGGGGCCGCCTGCGGCCCGCGCTGCACGCCACGCTGATCTGGCTGGTCGCGCTGACCGCGTACGCCTCGGCCTACTTCATCCTCGTCGCGAACGGCTTCATGCAACACCCCGTGGGCTACGAGAACCGCGGCGGCACCGCGTACCTGACGGACCTCGGCGCGGTGATGACGAACCCGAGCGCGTTGCTCGCGCTCGCGCACATCACCGTGGCCGCGTTGACGACGGGCGGCATGTTCGTGGCCGGAGTCAGCGCGTACCAGGTCCTCAAGGGGAACCGGGTGTTCTTCCAGCCGTGGCTGCGCATCGGCGTGGTCGCGGCGGCGGTGCTGAGCTTCGCCGTGTACGAGATAGGCGCGCTGCAGTACCCGCTGCTCGGCAAGACGCAGCCGATGAAGCTCGCCGCGTTGGAAGGGGGCGAAGGCGTCTCGCAGTTGCAGGCGATGATGGCGGCCCGGCACGGCCCGGGTGACTACGTCCCGCCGAGTTGGATGGCGATCGCGCAGGACGTCATGCTGCAACTCGGCAACGCCCTCACGATCATCACGGTGGTCGCGGCGCTGCTGGTGTTCCGCAAGCGGGTGTGGCGTTGGCTCGCGTGGCTGATGGTCGCCGTCGTTCCGTTGCCGTTCATCGCCTCCCTTGGTGGGTGGCTGTTTCGTGAGGTCGGTCGGCAGCCGTGGATCGTCTACGGCGAACTCACCGTGGACCAGGCCGTGTCCCACGTGAGCGCGGCGACCATGTGGGTGTCGATGATCGCCTTCCTTGCCGTCCTGCTCGCACTCGCGATCGCCAACTGGTCGCTCATCGTGCGCTTCGCCCGCCGCGGTCCCGACGGTGTCCACCTCGGCGCGGCCGAACCCGCCGAGCCGGACACCGCCGACGAGCCGCTGCCCGTTCTCTGAGAAGGATTCTGGTCGTGAGTCTGCAGATGGTGTGGCTGGTCCTGATGGGTCTGGTCCTCAGCGGCTATTTCGTGCTGGGCGGCTACGACTACGGAACCCAGCTGCTGTATCCCTTCGTCGGCAGGGACGAGCGCGGTCGACGCGTGGTCCGTGCGGCGCTCGGGCCGTTCTTCTTCGGCAACGAGGTCTGGCTGATCGCGTTCGCCGGGGTGTTGTTCGGCGCGTTCCCGTTGCTGGAGGGCACGCTCATCTCGGGCCTGTATCCGTTGTTCGTGCTGGTGTTGCTCGGACTGGTGACAGGGAAGGCCGCCGTTCAGCTGCGGGGCCGTGCGGAGCGGGCACGGCGCGTGTGGGACGCGCTGATCGTGTCCGGTGGGCTGGTCACGGCTGTGGGCTGGGGTTTGGTGGTCGGTGTGTTGCTCAACGGCGTTCCCATGGGGACAGACGGAGTCGTCACGCTCGGCTGGGCGGATGTCGTGCAGCCGTTCGTGTTGATGGCCGGGGTGAGCAACGTGCTGCTGCTCGGTGGGCACGGCGCGGTGTTCCTGACGCTGCGCGCCAGCGGTGTCGTCGCCGACCGGGCTCGGGCAGCGGCGCGTCCGCTGCTGCTGGCGGCGATCCTGGCCGTCACGGTGACCACGGTGCTGGGTGGCGGCAGTGCGGTCACCCAGTCGACGGTGGCGCTCCTGGTGGTCGCCCTGTTTGTCGCGTCACTGCTGGCCGCGCTGTTGCTGGTGGCCCGTGGTCGTCGCGGGTGGGCGTTCGCGGCCACGTCGTTGGCGGCGCTGTTGCCCGTGCCGCTGCTCGGTGCAGGGCTGTATCCGTACCTGCTCGCGTCCACTGTGGATGGGCGGGGCGTGTCCGTGGCACAGGCCGCGGCCGACGCTTCCACGCTGGCCGTATTGCTGCCGTGGGGAATCGTGCTGCTTCCGGTGATCGTCGCCTACCAGGCGTGGAGCTGGTGGCTGTTTCGCGGCCGTGTCGGCGACACCACACCCACCTACTTCTGAGGCCGGTGCGTGGTGACACCGACACAACGACGACTCGCGCGGGAAGTCCCCGCGGTGCGGCGGCACCTGGCCGTGACCGGGCTGATGGCGGTCGCGACCGCCGGGGTCGTCATCGGCCAGGCAATCCTGCTGGCGTGGATCCTGTCCGGTGCGACAGCGTCGCTGCTGCTCGGACTGGCGGGCGTGGTCGGCGCGCGGGCCGTCCTGGCGTGGGCGCGGCAACTGTTCGCACAGCGTGCCGCCGCGAGAGTCAAGGCCGAGTTGCGGGGACGCGTCCTCGATCACATTCGGCGCTGGGGGCCGTTGCGGCTGGGGCGTGAACGCCACGGCGAACTGGCCACTGTGGTCACTCGGGGGCTCGACGCGCTGGATCCCTACTTCACCGGCTACCTGCCCAAGCTCGTCGCGGCCGTGGTGGTGCCGCCGCTGGTGATCGTCGGCCTCGCGGTCACCGACTGGATCTCGGCACTGGTCGTCGTGGTCACGTTGCCGCTGATCCCCCTCTTCGGCGCGTTGGTCGGCCTGCACACCCGCCAGCGGACCGAACGCCAGTGGGCGCTGCTGTCGCGGCTCGGCGGTCATTTCCTCGATGTCGTCACGGGTTTGCCGACGCTGCGGGCATTCGGGCGTGCCCGCCACCAGGTCGGCGTGGTGCGCAGGATGGCGGACGAGCACCGACGGGCGACCATGCGCACCTTGCGGTTGGCGTTCCTGTCGTCGCTTGTCCTGGAGTGGGTGGCCACGCTGTCGGTCGCTGTGGTGGCTGTCCCGGTCGGGTTGCGGTTGATGAGCGCGGATGTGGACCTGACCACGGCGTTGCTGGTGCTGTTCCTCGCACCGGAGGCGTATCTGCCGTTGCGGGCGGTCGGGACGGCGTTCCACGACAGCGCGGAAGGTGTGGCCGTCGCCGATCAGGTGTTCGCCGTGCTGGACGCTCCAACGCCACAACGGCCCGTCAGCACGGACGTGCCGGACGCGCGGACCAGCGGCCTGGTGTTCGACGGCGTCACCGTGCGGTATCCGGGGCGCGACCGGCCCGCGGTTGCCCGGATCTCGATGGAGATCCGGCCAGGTGAGCGCGTCGGCCTGATCGGGCCGAGCGGCGCGGGCAAGTCGACGCTGTTCGCGGTGCTGCTCGGCTTCGTCGAACCGGAGTCCGGCCGGGTGCTGGTCGGCGGACAGGACCTCGCCACTGTGAGTGTGGACGCCTGGCGCGAGCAGATCGCGTGGGTTCCGCAGCGGCCGTACCTGTTCGCCGCGTCCGTCGCCGACAACATCCGGCTGGGACGACCTGGGGCGTCGACGGACCAGGTCCGGCAGGCCGCACACGCGGCCGCGGCCGACGACTTCATCACGCGGCTGCCCGACGGGTACGACACCGTGCTCGGCGAGAACGGGACCGGCCTGTCCATGGGGCAGCGCCAGCGGATCGCGATCGCCCGCGCGTTCCTGCGTGACGCCCCGATCCTCCTGCTCGACGAGGCGACCGCGCACCTCGATCCCGACAGCGAGGCCGCGGTCGTCGCGGCGTCGGCGCGGTTGATGGCCGGGCGCACGGCACTGGTCGTCGCCCATCGTCCCGCGCTGCTCGACCACGTCGACCGTGTCGTCACCATCCAGAATGGACTTGTCTTGGAGCGGGTCGCGTGATCTCGCACCTACTGCACGGAATCGTGCCGCGGCGACTGCTGTACGCCGCGTCGGCGGCCGTCGCGGCCGAACTGGCCGCCGTGGCGTTGATGGGGACCGCTGCCTGGCTGATCGCCCGTGCCGCGCAACATCCGCCGATGTCGGCGGTGGCGGTGGCGGTCGTCGCCGTGCGGGCACTCGCGCTCGGCCGGGGAGTACTCCGCTACGCCGAACGGCTTCTCGGACACGATGTGGCTCTGTCGGCGGTATCCCGGCAACGCGCTCGCGTGTACGAGGCGCTGGTGCCGCGTGCGCCCGACGGCGTGGCCGCCTTCCGAGATGGCGATGTGCTCACCCGCCTGGTCGATGACGTCGACGCGGTGCAGGACCTGGTGCTGCGGTGCGTGATTCCGGCCGCGGTCGCCGCCGGGGTCACTGTCGCGGTGACCGGGTTCACGGCCACGCTGTCGTTCCCGGCCGCGGCCGTCCTCGCGGCAGGCCTCGGTATCGCGGGAATCCTAATGCCGTGCATGGTCTTCGCCTCGGCGGGCCGCACAAACGGGGAGAAGGACACCCGGGCGGCGCTGGCCGCACACACCACCGATCTCATGCGGGGCGCGGCCGACCTCGCCGCGTTCAACGCCACCGGCCAGGCACTGGCCACCGCACGTGAACTCGGCGCCGAACTCGTCGCGCACGAACGCCGCAGGGCGGTGACGGCAGGCCTTGCCACGGCGGCGATCCTGCTCATCCAGGGCGTGACCGTGATCGCCGTCATCCTGTTCGTCCGGCACGCGGATCTGCCCACGGGCACCGTGCTCGTCGTGCTGGCGCTGACCGCGTTCGACGTGATCACACCACTGTCCGGCGCAGCCACCGCGCTCCGGGGTGCCAGAGCGTCGGCCCGACGTCTGGGCGCGCTCCTGGATACACCGGAACCTGTCCCGGAACCACCGCATCCGGCCACAACGGACGGACACACCCTGGAGGTTCGTGGACTCCGCGTTCCCGGGCGCCTCGACGGTCCGGTCAGCCTCCGGGTGGTGCCGGGACGCATGGTCGCCATCGTGGGCCCGAGTGGGATCGGGAAGTCGACCTTGCTGGCAGCCCTGATGCGGTTCACCGACTACGAGGGCAGCGCCACGATCGGCGGGCACGAACTGAAGTCCCTGCGCGGCGACGACGTCCGCGCCCTGATCACAGGGATGACCCAGGACGCGCACGTGTTCGACGCGAGCCTCCGGGACAACCTGCTGTTCGCCAGGCCGGACGCCACGGGGAACGACCTCGACCGCGTGGCACGGCAGGCACGGTTGCTCGACTGGATCGAATCTCTGCCGGACGGTTGGGATACGCGCGCCGGGGCGGTCGGGGTGTCGATGTCGGGTGGGCAACGCCAACGGCTGCTGCTCGCCCGTGCGCTGCTGGCCAATCCGGCGGTGCTGCTCCTCGACGAACCGACCGAAGGTCTGGACCATGACACGGCCGAAGCCCTGATGGCCGACTTGCGTTCCGCTACCAGGAATCGCGCTGTGCTGCTGGTGACACACAGTCCTGTCGCACACGCCATCGCCGACGAGATTCACCCGTTGGGCGGCAACCGCGGTCACTGACCCTTGTGGACACGCTCCCAGTTTTTCGCCCTGCATGGGGAAACCTTGAATCCGAGCCGGGTGCACCTCGATTCAACGTGCAGGACAACCAAATGTCACCTAGGTGTCTGTACTGGGACAGCGTTTGCTGTCATGGTCATCCCAGCAACACTGGGGATTGCTTGGGAGGCACTGTGGGTGTCAGTCGGCGTGCGCGCTTGAGACAGTTGTTCGGAATTCTCGGTGCGACCGCACTCGGCGTCGGTCTGGTGCAGGGACCGGCAGTCGGTGCTCCGCCCGCGCCGCCGCAGGCACCGGCCGTGCACAGCCTGCAGGAGAAGGCCCGGATTTCCGGGCAACGCGAGGAGATCCCGGAGCTGACGAACGCCACCACCCAGGTGTTCGCGAACCCGGACGGGACCAGGACCTGGCGCCAGCACCCCCAGCCTGTGCGCTCCAAGCAGGGCGACAGGTGGGTTCCCGTTGACACCGTGCTGCGCGCGGACGCCGACGGTGTTCGTCCGAAAGCCGCCGCTGTGCCGGTCGTGCTGTCCGGCGGTGGAACGAATCCCCTGGTGCGGATGAGTGTTCCCGGCAAGCCCGGCGAGGAGATGGCGCTGAGCTGGCCCACCCCGTTGCCCCGGCCCGTGCTGGACAAGGACGTGGCGACGTACCCGAACGTTCTGCCCGATGTGGACCTCCGCGTCCGTGCCACGCCGGAGGGGTTCACCCACTCGCTGATCGTGAAGACCGCGCCCGCCGCGGCGAACCCCGCGCTCCGGGAGGTCCAGTTCGGACTCAAGGGCACCGGACTGAAGTTCGGCAAGCAGGACACCGGTGCCATCGAGGTCACGAACTCCGCCGGTGAAGGTGTGTTCGTCGCGCCGTCGCCGATCATGTGGGACGCGGAAAGCGGGCCCGCGCCGTCGGAACACTCGACCGCGCAGCGGCGCTCCGTGCTCGGTGTCGATCTCGGCGCCGACCGGCTGGTGCTCAGGCCCGACCAGAAGCTGCTGGCCGACCCGGCTACCAAGTTCCCGGTGGAGATCGACCCGGGCTGGGCGGCGAAGGGACCGGCGTGGGCGCTGGTGTACGGAACTCCCGCGTCGTACCAGGGAAACACGTACTGGTACGGCGACAGCGACAAGGTCGCCAAGGTCGGCTACTCCCAATGGGAGGTCCCGGTCGTCAAGGTGCGGACCTTCTTCCAGTTCAACACCGCGGACCTGCGCGGCAAGGAGATCATCTCCGCCGGGTTGAACCTGAACAACATCTGGTCGTCCAGCTGCAACGCGCGCCGGGTCTTCATCGACCGGACGCCCGCGATCAGCCAGGGCACGAACTGGGTGAACCAGCCCAACGGGCCGCTCGACACGTACCGCGACTTCGCACACGGCTGGGTGGACGACAACGGCGTCCTGCGCTGCGCCCCGGCGTGGGAGGGCTTCGGTGTGGTCGGCGCGGTTCGCGCGTCCACCGAGGCAGGGTGGACCACCACGACTCTGCGAGTCACCGCCGACGAGGGCGACACGCTGGCGTGGAAGAAGTTCGACGCGAACAACGCCTCGCTGGAGGTCACGTACAACACGCCGCCGTATCAGGCCACCAACCTGTACGTCGACACGCCGTTGACGCCGAACATGCCGTGCAACGGCGAGATCGCGACCAACGCGCCGAGGCCGATCCTGCACGCCACCGTCACCGACCCGGACGGCGACAGCGTCGACGCGCGATTCCAGTGGCGCAAGGTCGGATCCGACCGCACGGACGGGTATCTGACCAGGCCGATGCAGTCCTCCGGCAGTGTGCTGTCGATGACCTTGCCCGAAGGCGTGCTCACCAAGGACGGCGACAAGGTCGCCTGGAACTCCATCGCCGGTGACGGCCGGATCGCCGGGCCGGAATCGCCGTGGTGCACGATCGCGTTCGACCAGACCAAGCCTGGCGCGCCGAAGGTCACTTCGGACGTGTACAAGCCGTTCGATCCGACGACCGAGGACGGTACGGTGAGCGGCTCGGCCGGGCAGACCGGCTCCTTCACCTTCGAGGCCAACGGAACCGCCGACGTGTCCGGGTTCTATTACCGGACAAGCGAATCGCCGACACCCCGATTCGTGCCCGCCGACAAGCTCGGCGGCCGGTCGTGGGCCGAGATCACCCCGTCCAAGGAAGGTGACTTCGACGTCTGGGTCGCCAGCGCGGACCGGGCGCGCAACGTCGGCCCCGAGGTGAACTTCCACTTCTTCGTCGGCCAGGGCACACCGCCGGTCGCGCACTGGAACCTGGACGGCCATCGCACGGACACAGTCGCGGCGGACCTGTACGGCAGGCACAGCGGCCCACTCGCCGGGCCCGCGGGCGCGGCCACGTGGACAACGGGCCGTGTCGGCGACGCGCTTCGACTCAACGGCCAGGGATACGTGTCCACCGAAGGCGGGCACACCGTGCTCACCAACCAGACCTTCGCGGTGTCCGCCTGGGTGAAGCTCGACAACGCGGACGGCACCACGCGCGTCGCGGTGAGCCAGGACGGCACTTCATCCAGCGGATTCTCGTTGGGATACAACGGAGAGCGCAAAGCGTTCGAGTTCGTGATGCCGCAGTCCGACGGCGGCGCGCTCGACCGTGCGATCTCCAGCAAACCCGCGGTGCCCGGAGTCTGGACACACGTGCTGGGCATGGCCGACCGCGGCAACGGCCGCGAGCTTCGGCTGTACGTCAACGGTGAGTTCGTCGGCCGGGCCGACCACAAGACCATCTGGGACGCCCAAGGCAGTGTCCAGTTGGGCCGCGGCAAGTCAGGCGGTGCGTACGGCAGCTACTGGGCAGGCGCGCTCGACGACGTGAAGCTGTACACCAGGCTGCCCTCAGTTCTCGATCGCAACGAGGGCAACAAGCAGATCCTCAGCGAGGTCCACGCCTTGGCCACCACGCCGACCGTGCTGGACGGCGAATGGGGCTTCGACGAGGCCAAAGGCACCCGCACCGAGGACTTGTCCGCGAACGGCCGTACCGGTGTGCTGGGCTCCGGAGTGGGCTGGGCGCAGGGACGAGTCGGTCCGGGCGCGGCCTCCTTCGACGGATCCGGCGGCGCGATCGACACCGGCAGGCCCGGAGTGCGGACCGACGGCAGCTTCACGGTCACCGCGCACGTCCGTCTCAAGACGACAGACGAGTGGACGCGCGCGGCGGTCAGCCAGGACGCCACCGACCAGGACGGCAACACCGGCAGCGGCTTCTACCTGATGTACTGGCCGAAGACCAAGGGCTGGGCGTTCTCGGTCTGGGGCGGCGGGGCCGCCGAGTCACCGAACCTGGCACGAGCGGGGGAGTGGGCCTCGCTCGCCGGTGTCTACGACCTGACAGCGCGGCAGCTGCGCCTGTACGTGGACGGCGCGCTGATCCGGTCGACCGCGATCCCGCCGGAGGCAGTGCCCAAGCTGACGTCGGGCAACCTGCTGATCGGCCGCGACCGTTACGACAAGCGCCCGTCGGACTTCTGGAACGGGGACATCGACCAGGTCCGGACCTATGTCGGTGTCCGCACCGACGACCAGATCAAGCAGGACGCGGGCACCAAACCGGACCAGACGAGCCTGTACAACTACCAGTTCACCCGGTGGACCACGCACAACGGCGAGCGATCCACCGGAAACCGCCCGATGCCTGCCGGGTACCACCTGGAACGCGGCCTCGGCCTGCCCGCGCCCGCGGACGCGCCGGACACCAGGCTGCTCTACAAGTGTGACGCGGGCGGCGGCGAGCAGATGTCCTCGGCGGACCCGAACTGTGAGGGGCAGCGGTATCTCGGCGTGCTCGGCCGCGTGTACCAGAACCCACCGGCCGGAGTGGCCACGCAACCGTTGTACCGCTGCAACGGTCCCTGGCTGCCCGGTGTCGGTGACCATTTCGAATCCAACGACCCGAAATGCGAGGGCGGCAAGGTCGAGGGCTTGATGGGGTACACGGTCGCCGGGGCGATGCTCATCCGCTACGCCTCCACATCGGCGCCATGGGACCACGCGAGTTCCACGGTCGCCCTGCCGGGCAGGTACGCGGTGGAAGGACCGCTGGGGTTCGTCGCCAACGCGGGAACCACCGGGACAACCACGCTGATGAACTGCCTGAAGGGGTCGGACTACTTCTCCTCGCTCGACCCGAAGTGTGAAGGCGCCACCGTCGTCGGGCCCGTCGGTGCGGTCTGGCCGAAGGACCCGAGCGGCGACAACGGCCTCGGCCTGTCACTGCACCGATGCCGCACCGCGGACGGAGACCGGCTGGACTCCCTGGAAGCCGAGTGCGAGGGCCTGACACCGGAACAGGCACTCGGCTACACCACCAGCGTTTACCCGTTGCCCCCTGCCAAGCCATGAGTCCACGGAGGACAGTGATGATCAATCCCCCTGCAGGCTTACGAAAGAGACGCACGTCAGCGATCGTCACGGCAGTCGCGTTGGCGGCTGGGATGGTCGCCGACGTCGGGTACATCATCGCCACCGACCTGGGTGGCCAGCCGGACGTGCGGCTGGAGGCCACGCCGGTCGAGCCTCGGGTTGCGCCACCGGCGCGTGGGCCTGAGTTGGTCGGGCATCAGCAGGTGGCGTGGCCGGTGGCCGCGTCCGCTGAGGTGGAGCCGGTCGCGCAGGCCCGTCAGGCCGGGAATCTGCCGGTGTCGGTCCGTAAGCCCGCCACGGCGCATGCTCCGGCGAAGGTGAAGGTCGAGGTGCTCGACCGTGCCGCGACCGAGCGGGCCGGAGTCCAGGGCATGGTGTTCACCGTGCGACCCGTCGACGGTCAGCCTGACGGCCAGGTGGGCGTCGACATTGACTACCAGGGCTTCCGGGGCGCGTTCGGTGGTGACTACGGCGCTCGCCTGCGGATCGTCGACATGCCGGAGTGTGTGCTGTCCACACCGGACAAGCCGGAATGCCGTACCGGCGACGTGGTGCCCACCAGCAACGAGGTCACGGCGTCCCGGCTGACTGCTGACGTGCCCGTGCGCCCCGGCAGGCTGATGGCCGTGTCGGCCGGGCCGTCAAGTGGCAACGGTGACTTCAAGGCGACATCGTTGTCGCCGTCGAGTACATGGCAGGTGTCGACCCAGAGTGGTGATTTCACGACCACGTACCCGATGCCGGTACCTCCTGTGCCCGGTGGTCTGGTGCCGGATCTGACTGCCACCTACTCGACCAATGCCGTGGACGGGCACACCGCGTCGACCAACAACCAGCCGTCGTGGGTCGGTGAGGGCTGGGACCTGTGGCCGGGCTCGATCGAGCGGCGGTACAAGACGTGTGCGACGGACACCGCGTCGGGCAACCCGAACACCGGGGACCTCTGCTGGGGGCAGGACAACGCCTCGTTCTCGCTGGGCAGCCGGTCCGGCGAGATCGTCATGGGTGCCAACGGCTGGCGCCTGACCGGTGACGACGGGACCATTATCAAGCGGCTGACCGGCGTCGGCAACGGGGACGACAACGGTGAGTACTGGCAGGCCATCACTCCGGACGGCACCCAGTACTTCTACGGTGCCGAGCCGGACTCGCAGTCGACCTGGACAGCTCCCGTGCGGGGCAAGGACCCGACCGGCGCCTGCACGAAGGAGTACTGCCCCCAGGGATGGCGCTGGAACCTGGACAAGGTGGTCGACCGGCACGGCAACGTGATGCGGTACTTCTACGAGAAGGAGAACAACTCGTACGGGTACAACATGGGTGCCACCAAGGTGGAGTACACCCGAGGCGGCACTCTGCGCCGGATCGAGTACGGCGTCCGGGGTGATGTGTCCGGCAAGGCGGCGGCACGGGTCCTGTTGGACACCGCCGACCGTTGTGTGCCCAATACGGACTGCTCGGTCAAGAAGCCTGAGCAGTGGCCGGATGTGCCGTGGGACCAGGAGTGCACGACCGGGACCTGTTCGGACAAGCGGAGCCCGTCGTTCTGGTCGACCAAGCGGCTGTCCACGGTGACCACTCAGGTGCTCGGTCAGAACAACGAGTACTCGAATGTGGACAAGTGGACCCTTGGGCAGACCTATCCGGCGCCGCCGGACAAGACCAGCCCGGGGTTGTGGCTGCGTTCGATGAAGCGCGAAGGCCTGGTCGGGACAGCGGTCGCGTCGACGCCTACCGTGTTCGAGGAGCGGATGCTGCCCAACCGCGTCAACACGGACACCGACGGCCTGCTGCCGTTGGACAAACCCAGGATCAGCGGAATCCGCAACGAGTCCGGCGGCCACGTGATGATCAACTACCTGGGCCACGACTGTGACACGAAACCTGCAACGAAGTACGACAACAAACAGCGCTGCTTCCCGGTGAAATGGGTGCCGGAGCAGTCCGGCCCGGTGGACGACTGGTTCGCGCGCTACATCGTGACCTCGACCGTGCAGCAGGACCTCGTCGGTGCCACCGCCGACCAGAAGACCTTCTACGAGTACCCGGAAGCCCCGGCGTGGGTGTACAACGACGATCCGTTGATCCCGGAGAAGTCCCGTACCTGGTCGAACTGGCGTGGCTACGGCCGGGTGATCGAGCGAACCGGCGGCGACAACGAAACGCAGTCGGAGAAGGAGACCCGCTACTTCCGAGGCCTGCACGGAACCCGGCTCAACGAGCAGGGCGGCACCCGCACCGACCAGGTCACCGACTCGCGCGGGGGCAAGCTCGACGACAAGCGGCCACTGGCCGGGACGACTCGCGAAACCATCGCACGCAACGGCAAGAGCGGCGCGGTGCTGAGCTCCGAGATCGCCGACCCGTGGCTGCGCGGCCCGACCACCTCGGGCGGTGGGCGCGAGGCGTACATGGTCAAGACCGAGAAGACCATCACCAGGACCGCGATGCCCGGTGTGGACAAGTGGCGAACCGTCGAGTCGAAGTCGACCATCGACGACTACGGCAACGTGAGCCAGCAGGACGACGCCGGTGACACCGCCGTGACCGGTGACGAGAAATGCGTCCGGACCACGTTCGCCAACAACGTGTCCGCGAACTTCGTCGGCAGCCAGTCCCGTGTCGAGACGGTGAGCGTGCCGTGTTCGGCGAAGCCGAACTACCCGGCTGACGTCATCTCGGATGTCCGCACCTACTTCGACGACAAGGACCTCGCTGTCGCGCCGACCCGCGGTCTGGTGACGCGGGTCGAGTCGTTGTCGGACTACCGGGACGGAAAGCCGGTGTACTCCGACACCGCACGGTCGGTGTACGACCGCTACGGCCGGATACTGGAGTCCACGGATGCGCTGGGCGCCAAGACGACCACTGCCTACACACCGCAGACCGGGCTCCCGGTGAGCGGTGTCGTCAGCAACTCCCGGGGCTTCAGCACCACGACCACCTATGCGTCCGCATGGGACAAGCCGTTGGCGATCGTGGACCAGAACAACCGGAAGATGTCGGTCACCTACGACGGCCTCGGCCGGGTGACGGGCGTGTGGAGCCCGGGCCGCAGCAAGGACGCCAACGAAGGGCCATCCAGGCGGTACGCGTACCAGGTCCGCACCGACGGTGCCAGTTCGGTCCAGACCGAGACGGTGAAGGCCAACGGGAACTACGTGTCCACGTACGCGTTGTTCGACGGTTTCCTACGACCGCGACAGACACAGGCCCCGGCGTGGGGTGGTGGCCGTGTGGTCACGGACACTTATTACGACTCTCGTGGGTTGGTGTCCAAGTCGAACGATGCCTACAGTGCGACGTCCGATCCGGGGCCCGGTCTGATCAAGGTCGATGACGACCTGGTGCCCGCGCAGACGAGGTCGGTCTTCGACGGTGCCGCTCGGTCGACCAGGCAGGTCAAGCTGAGCAAGGGCAAGGAACGCTGGGTCACCACCACGGACTACGTCGGTGACGAGGTCAGGACCGCGACGCCGGTGGGTGGAACGGCGCAGACCAAGGTCCTCGACGCCCAGGGCAAGGTCAAGGAGTTGCGTCAGCACCGCGGCAACACGCTGACCGCGGCCTACGACACGACCAAATACAGCTACACGCCGGACGGGCAGCGCAAGACGATCACCGACCCCGCGGGCAACATCTGGAAGTACGCCTACGACGTGCGTGGCAGGGAGCGTGAGCGGACGGACCCGGACGCGGGCACGACGACGTCCACGTACGACAACGCTGGGAACGTCCGCACGAAGACCGACGCGCGGGGCAAGACGATCGTGTACCGGTATGACGAGCTGGGTCGCAAGATCGAGGAACGACTCGACTCGGACACGGGTGATCTGCTCACGTCGTGGACGTACGACACCGCCCCCGGCGGCAAGGGCCTGGAGGCATCCTCGACCCGTTACTCCGGGCAGAACAAGTACGTCGAGGAGGTCACCGGTTATGACGCGTCCGGGCAGGCGACCGGATCGACGGTCACCATCCCGGACTCGGAGACCGGACTGAAGGGCAAGTACACGACCAGGAAGACCTACAAGGTCGACGGCAGCCCGGACACGGTGACGATGCCG
Source organism: Kibdelosporangium sp. MJ126-NF4 (assembly GCF_000826545.1). Next base: position 1,280,932 of record NZ_CDME01000011.1, read on the forward strand.
AAGATGGGTGATCTCAAGGAGGAGACGCTCAACTACTTCTACGACGACCTTGGTCTGCCGTCGGGCACCAAGGGGCTCGCGAACTACGTTGTCAGCACCAACTACACGGCGTTCGGTGAGCCGTCGCAGTACCGGTTCGGTGACCAGTCGGCGACATCGTTGTGGCACAGCATCTACTACGACGACATGACTCGGCGGGTGACTCGGTCACTGGTGACCAGGAACAAGGCCGATGGTGTGGTGGTGCAGAACACCGACTACACCCATGACGACGCGGGCAACGTGCTCAGGATCGCCGACCGGATGGGTGGCGAGACCACGGCCGACGTCCAGTGCTTCGGTTACGACGGGCAGCGCAGGATGACCGACGTGTGGACCACGACCGCCGCAACGTGTGGCACCGCGGGAAGTTCGGTCGGTGGACCGTACGGATACTGGAACACCTACACCCACGACAACGCGGGTAACCGGCGGTCGGTGAACGAGCATGGGCTTTCCGGGGCGGTCGACAAGGTCAGCACGTACACCTATCCGGAGCCGGGCAAGCCGAAGCCGCACGCGCTGCAGTCCGTGGTGACCGGCACCAAGACCGACTCGTACTCCTATGGCGAGATCGGGCAGACCACCAACCGGCCCGGCGAAACCCTGGACTGGAACGCCGAAGGTGACGTGGAGTCGGTCACCGTCGGTGCGACGAAGACCAAGCACCTCTACACCGCCGCCGGAACCCTGCTTGTCTCCCGCAACGACAGCGAAGCGACCGTGTACATCGGAAACACCTGGATGCGCGTCGACTCCGCGGGCAATGTCACGGCCACGCGCTACTACGACCAGGCGGGCAGCAACTTCGCCGCACGGTCCAGTGGCGGCTTGGTGTACCTGTTCGCGGACCAGCACGGCACCGACAGTCTCGCGGTCAGCGCGACGAACCTGGCGGTGACCAAGCGCCGCTTCGACCCGTTCGGCAAACCACGGGAAAGCAAATCACCTGTGTGGCCGACCGCCCGTGGCTTCGTCGGCGGCGCCGAGCAGAGCACCAGCAGTTCGACTCGGATCGGTGCCCGCAACTACGACGCGAACACCGGCCGGTTCATGTCGGTGGACCCGTTGCTGGACTCCAAGGACCCGCAGACGTTCACCGCGTACGGGTACGCCCGCAACAGCCCGGCCACCTTCAGCGACCCCGACGGCAAGTCGATCCCGGAGTGCCGTGAGGACTGGACGATCTGCGCCAACATCGGTGTCAATCCGGTCACCGGCGGGGATCCGACGCCCGCCCAACGCGAGATGCAGAAGAAATCGTTGGAACGGCACGGATATCCGACCGATGGTTCGTGTATCTCATCCTGCCGGGACGATCCGCGCCGTAGGGCACCGCGAGGCACGCCGACCAAATCCGACGGGTCGCCGGTCCGGCCGAGCGAGTGTGGACGGTACGCGGGAAGCTGCCAGTACTTCACGGCGGCCGACTTCAAGGCGGACCAGGAGCGGCGCAAGGCGGCAGGTGACTGGGCCCTGGCTGTGCTCAAGGAAGCCAACCGGATCGACGGTCTGCACGCCCTGCAGTTGAGCAACTTCGCCTACGTCGCCTCCGCTGATTGTTTCAGTGCCTCCATGGCCGCCGGTCCCGGTGGTGGCGCACAGGTCTGCGACTGGGATGACGGGACGCAGACGGTCACTGTCAAGGCCGGTGGCGGCATCGGCAACTCGTTCGGCCCCAAGGTGGCATGGAAGTTCCAGAGCAAGTCGTGGGAGCCGCAGGACAACTCCTCGTTCTCCTCGTACATGGAGGTGGGCGCCAAGGCTTTCGGAGTCGGCGGGTCGATCTCCAAGTCCCAGACGCTTGGCGACAGGAGTGTCACGGTCAGCGGTGGCCTCTCCATTCCGTTCGGTGCGGAGGAGATGAACCCGGAAGCACGGCGGGCCGCGGGGAAGTTCAACTTCGAAGGCAAGATGGAGTTCGGGGCCAGTTACACGCACAAGGTGGAGAAACCGGACGGATCGTGGCATCTGCGCTGACCTGACCGGCTGATCACGACAGGGCACCGGGAACGGCTTCGGACAGCCGCTCCCGGTGCCCGTTCGGCGATCAGGTGGGACTGGTCGCTTCCCGGTCGCGGATCGGCCTGGTGACCTGTTTGGCCACACAGGACGGCATACCCGTGGTCGCCATCGCCTCACGCCGGTAAACACTCGGCGGAACGCCGACGAGCTCGGTGAAGCGGGTGCTGAACGTGCCCAGCGACGAGCAGCCGACGGCGAAACAGACCTCGGTGACGCTCATGTCACCACGACGCAGCAGAGCCATCGCCCGCTCGATCCGCCGGGTCATCAAATACCCGTACGGTGACTCACCGTAGGCGCGTCGGAACTCTCGGCTCAAATGTCCGGCCGACATGTGCACACCGCGGGCGAGGGCTTCGACGTCCAGCGGTTGTGCGTAGTCCCGGTCCATCCGGTCGCGGACACGGCGGAGCCGTACTAGATCGCTCAGACGCTGCTCATCAGCGGGCTTGCTGGTCACGAGCGCGATCGTGCCACATCAAGGGCCTTCCCGCTGCCGTCGGCGTACGAGAAGATCCGCTGTGTGACCGTCAGGGGGACAGTGCGTGCGCCGTCGTGGTGGAACTTGGCACCGCTGGGTGTCGTTGCTGGTCTTTCTCGTACAGAAGGAGGCGTAGTGGAACACGATGTCGTTGCGCTCACGCAGCGTCTGGTTCGCGCGGCGAGTATGAATCCGCCTGGTGTGGAGGAAGCTGCCGGGCTTGTTCTCGCTGAGCAGGCGCGGGCGTGGGGCTTGCAGGTGAGTGTGCAGGAGGTCGCCGAGCGGCGTGCGAACGTCATTGTCCGGCTTCCCGGTGCCGGGACCGCGCCGACTTTGGTGTACTGCGGTCATCTGGACACTGTGCCCGCGGATTCTCGTGGGTGGGACGAGGACCCGCTGGGTGGCGTGATCCGGGACGGGTATCTGTGGGGCCGTGGCGCGGTGGATATGAAGGGTGGGCTCGCCGCGATGCTGACCTCGTTGGCCGCGTTGCGTCAGGCCGATGTCGCGCTACCGGGTGATGTGGTGCTCGCCGCGGTTGTGGGGGAGGAGGTTGACTGTGCGGGCTCACGCCATCTGGACGGTACCGACGTTCTCGATGGCGCCGAGTGGCTCGTCGTCGGCGAGCCGACCGACCTCGATCTGGTGATCGCCCACAAGGGTGCGATTCGGGTTCAGCTTGTCGCGCACGGGAAAGCCGCACACGGGGCCATTCCGGAACTGGGCGCGAACGCGGTCGTGGCGATGTCGGACCTGATCGCCGGGCTTCGGGTGTTTCCCGAGGGAACCGTGCCGTATCCGTTGCTGGGGTTGCCTTCCGTGAGCGTCAACACGATCGAGGGTGGCACGGCCATCAACGTCGTGCCGGACCTCTGCCGCGCGGTGGTGGACATCCGCACGGTGCCAGGAACGGACGAGAACGAGGTCCTGGCGACGATCCAGGCGGCGGCGGACCGTGCTGCGGCCAAGGTGCCCGGAACGGACATCGAGGTGAGCGTGATGCACGTGCGTGCGCCGGTCGGCACTGCTGCTGACGCTCCCCTGATCCGTGCGGCCGAGGAGACTGCTGTGCGGGTCCTCGGTTCGTCGCGACCTGCGCGTGGGGCGGCCTACTTCAGCGACGCGTCGGTGTTGGCGCCACCGCGGCGGCTGCCGACGCTGCTGTTCGGCCCGGGCCAGGAAAAGTACATGCATCAGCCGAATGAGCGGGTGTCCACGACGGCGCTGCAGGAGGCGGCCGCGTTCCTGGCGGCGCTGCCGCGAACGTTGTACGGCGTGGCGCGGTAGGCCCTTACCGCGCCGGAATGTGGGGCCTGTCGGCTTCAATGCCGGTGGTACTTGCCAGGCGTCCGGGTGGCGGCGGCGCGAAGCGCCTCTTTGTGGTCGAGTGTCTGGAACAGCGTGGCGAACTCGGCGGCTCGTAACCGGGTCGCCTTGGCACGGTCGACGTCGAGCGCCACGCCGGTGCAGCGTTTGGTCGCCTCGACCGACAGCGGTGCGTTGCCCGCGATGCGCTGGGCGAGGGACAGTGCCTCGGACCGAAGTTTCTCCGGTGCGTACGCCCTGGTCACCAGACCCCAGCGCAAAGCCTGCTCCACCGAACAGCGGTCGCCGGTCAGCAGGATGTCCTTGGCCTTGCCGACACCGGTTATCCTCGCCAGTCGCCAGAAGTGCGCTACCAGCCCGATGTTGACCCCGGCGGCGTCGAAGTACGCCGTTGTCGACGCGACCCTGATGTCACAGGCGAGCGCGAGTTCGAAGCCGCCACCCTCGGCCGGTCCGTTGACCGCGGCGATTACCGGAGTGCGGAATCTTTCGATGCTGTCGAGGAGCGTGTCGAAGTCGGACAGGAAGTTCCTGAGCTGTCCTGGCTGGACGGCCTCGTCCTCGGTCGGGTCCGCGCCCGCGGTGAAGAAATTCCCGCCGCCGGTGATGACCACCGCACGAACCCATGGGTCGTCGTCCAAATAGGTCAAGGTTTTTCGCATCCTGGACTGGTCGGCTTTGGACAGGACGTTGCGTGGTGGGCTCGTCAGTGTGATCACCGCGACATGCGGCGCGGGGCTCGATAGATCCACTGTGGACGACTCCGTGTCCTTGGGGGCCATAGTCACCCTTCCATTTGTGCCGGGTTGCGGCACAAAAGTGCTACCATATAAGACATATCGGTTGATCATACGACAGGGCGGTGTCGGCGATGCGCAGTGTGAGCACGACCTTCGAAGTGCTCGACGCACTGGCCGAGCGGCAACCCGTGGGTGTCGGCGAGCTGGCCCGTGTCCTCGATCTGCCCAAAAGCACTGTGCAGCGCAGTCTTGTCGTGCTGCACGACAGCGGCTGGATCCGCCCGTGGTCCACATCCGGTCACACCAAATGGGTTCTCACGGTGAAGCCGCTCACACTCGCCGGTTATGTGCTGCGTGGCGAGCGCCTGCTGCGCGAGGCGGCCGCCCCGATCATGGCTGAGCTCGGTGCGCGCACCGAGGAGACGATCCACCTCACTGTTCTCGACGGCGACCACGTCGTGCTGTTGGATAAAGTGGACAGTACGCAGGCGGTGCGGACGATGTCGTGGATCGGTGGGCGGGTCGCGCTGAACGCCTCCGCGTCCGGGCTGGCGATGCTCGCGAACCTGCCGCCGAGTCGTGCCGAGGCGCTCGAGCTGATTCGGTACACCGACGCCAGTCTGGTTGAACGCTCGCATCTGACGGCGCTGCTCGACGAGATCCGTGAGTGTGGGTACGCGATCAACGTCGGGATGTGGCGCGCGGATGTCAGTGCGGTCGCCGCCGCGGTCCTCGGCCCGTCCGGCGATCCGATCGCCGCGGTGAGCATCTCGATGCCGAGCTACCGGCTCACCGAGGAGCGCCGCACCGAGTACGGCGAGTTGGTCGTGTCCGCGGCTCGGCAGATCGCGCGCGACCGCTTCGGAGATTTCTGACCTGATGCGTGGTCGTTGACAAACCTGTGTACCACCGCTGACGATTGTGTCGAATTACGGCACTAGTGTGCCACATTGCGGCACAAAAGGAGGCGATTGTGGCGTCGCCGCTGGAGCAGGTCCGGGTTCTCGACATCAGCCAGGTCATGGCGGGTGCGTACTGCTCCGCGTTGCTGGCGGACCTCGGCGCGGACGTCATCAAGGTGGAACGTCCGGAGGGAGACGAGCTGCGCAACTGGGGCGCGGACTTCCCCGGCGGGCAGTCACCGGCCTACATGGCCGTGAACCGCAACAAGCGCGGCGTGGCCATCGACCTGCGTGACGAGCGTGGCGTCGAAGCAGTGCTGCGGATGGCGGAGCAGGTCGACATCCTGGTGGAGAACTTCCGGCCGGGGACTCTCGACCGGATGGGCCTGGGCTACGACACCGTGTCCCACCGCAACCCACGGCTGGTCTACTGCTCCATCTCCGGCTTCGGCCAGGACGGGCCGTACGCCGGTCGAGGCGGCTACGACCTGGTGGCGCAGGGGATGTCCGGCCTGATGAGCATCACCGGCGAGCCGGACGGCGGCCTGATCAAGGTGGGCGCCCCGGTCTGCGACCTGAACGCGGGACTGTTGGCGGTGCAGGGCGTTCTGGCCGCGTACATCTGCCGTCTGCGAACCGGCTTGGGACAGCACGTGGACACGTCGCTGCTGGAGGCCGGTGTCGCGTTGACGGTGTGGGAGTCGGCGCTCTACTTCTCCACCGGTCACGTGTCCGGCCCGGTCGGGTCGCAGATGCGGCTGGCCGCGCCGTACGAGGCGTTCCGCACCGCCGACGGCGCGGTCACGATCGGCACGCCCAACCAACGGCTGTGGGAACGACTGGTCGACGCGCTGGAGCTGCCCGATCTGGCCGCTGATCCCCGGTTCACCACGCCCGGAGCCCGGCTGGCCAACCGTGCGGCGCTGACCGGGCACCTCCAGGCGCACTTCGTCCGGAACACCACGGCGTACTGGGTGGACAGGCTGACACCACTGGGAATTCCGGCCGGTCCGGTGCACACCGTCGACCAGGTCTACGCGGACCCACAGGTCCGGGCACGCGACATGGTGGTCGAGGTCGACCATCCCACCGCGGGCACGGTCACGCACATCGGCGTCCCGGTGAAGTTCTCCCGCACCCCGGCGACCATCCGCAGACCCGCGCCCCTGCTGGGGCAGCACACCCGCGAGGTGCTGGCCGAAGTCGGATACCGGCGGGACCAGATCGACGCGCTGCTCGCCGCCAACGTCGCCAAGGAGACGGTATGACAACCGTGGAGATCACCCGCCCCGAGCCGCACGTCGCGGTGATCACGTTGAACAACCCGCCGGTCAACACGTTGTCGTGGGCCAGTCGTGCCGATCTGCGGACCGCGCTGGCCGATCTGGACGACGAGAAGGACGTGCGGGCGTTGGTGATCACCGGCGCGGGCCGCGCGTTCACCGCCGGTGCCGACCTCGCCGAGGACCTCGCGATGGAATCCGTGCGGCTGAACGACTTCGTCGGTGACTTCGGCGAGATCCTCGACCGGATCGAGGGATTCCGCGCACCGGTGATCGCCGCCGTGAACGGCCCGGCCGTGGGCGGCGGGTTCGAACTCGCGCTGGCCTGTGACATCAGGATCGCGTCCACCGAGGCTTACTTCGTCGCGGCGGGCGTGAACGTGGGGCTGATGGCGAACTTCTGGCGGCTGGTCCGGCTCGTCGGCCTCGGACCGGCGAAACAGATCCTGCTCACCGGCGAGCGGTGCCAGGCGGCGGAGGCGTTCCGCTGGGGCCTGGTCACCAAGGTCCACATGCCCCAGGACCTGACGTCCGGAGCCATGGCCGTCGCACAACGCGTCGCGTCACGGGCACCGCTGTCGGTCGAGGCCACCAAACGCTGTGCGAGCAGAGCACCCGACCTCGACCGCGACGCCGCGAACCAGTTGCAGGTGGAGGAATTCACCGCGTTGTTCCACACGGTCGACCACAAGGAGGCGTTGCGCGCGTTCTTCGCCAAGACCACCGGGGAGTACCAGCGCCGCTGAGCAGTCCCCGTCCTGCCGGAACCCGACAACGAGGTCGAGTCCATGCACACGGATATCCTGAGCACAGTCGTCCTTCCCATCGCACTCGCGATCATCATGCTCGGCCTGGGTCTGCACCTCACGGTGGCGGACTTCCGCAGGGCGGCCACCGCACGCAAAGCGGTCCTGATCGCGTTGGCCTGTCAGATACTGGTGATGCCCGCGGTCTGCGTCGTCCTGCTGACCGTGGTGAACGCGCCGCCCACTCTCGCGGTCGGCATGCTGTTGCTCGCCGCGTCACCCGGCGGCACACTGGCTGCCCTGTACAGCCACCTGGCCAAAGGTGACGTCGCACTGAACATCACCCTCACCGCGGTGAACTCACTGCTGGCCGTGGTCACCCTGCCGTTGGCGGTGTGGGCGGCGACCGCGTACTACGTCGGCGACGGACAGTACATCGGCGTCCAGCCCGGCACACTTCTCACCCTCGGCGCGGTGGTGCTGGCTCCGGTGGTGCTCGGCATGCTCGTCCGCCACTTCCGCCCGAACCTGGCCACGGCACTGCACAGACCGGTCCGGATCATCTCGGCAGTCGGCCTGACCGCCGCCATCGTCGGGGCGTTGGTGCGCAACGCGCCGCTCCTCGGCGACGCGCTCACCCTCACCATTCCCGTCGCGGCGACGTTCAGCATCCTCAACCTCCTACTCGGATACTGGATGGCTCAGCTCGCTCGGCTGAAGCGCCCGCAGGCCGTCGCGATCTCGATCGAGATCGGCATCCACAACAGCGCACTGGCCATGACCGTCGCGGTGAACCTCCTCAACAGCCCGGAAATGGCCATCGCGCCTGCGATCTACGCACTCGTCTCACTGATCGTAACGGCGTTCGCCGCGCTCCTGCTGGCCCGCACCGCCTCGGCGGACCGTCACACCGTAAACAGGCCCCAGTAGACGGCGAACGGCACGAACAGCGTGGCACCGGCCAATACCAGGCCAAGCCTGCGCCGGTCCCGGCCGGTCAGCTTGGCGCGGACCCGCCGCCAGCGCACCACCGTGGCCACAGCGGCCGCCACCACACCAAGCGCGACCACTTGCAGCGCCAGCCACAGTGATGGTCGTCCGAGCACGGTGCCCGTCACCGCTGTCGCGCCAGTGGCCACAACGAAGAACAAGTACGCGACGGTGCCGAGCGCGACGACCGGTCCGCCCGTGGCGACGAGTCGCGCGGGCCAACGCACCAGTGGCGTCGATCGATGCCCACGCAGCCTCCGCCAGGCCGCGCTGACCGGATACGCCAGGAACACCAGCAGCATCAGGCACAGCGCGGTGACGTGCAGGACCGGCGATTCGTACCAGGCCAACGGGGTGACGGGCTCGCTCGGCGCGCTCTGCGCGGGCGGTGAGTCGGCGCTGGCGGACGACGGGCCGGTGCCGAGGCCGTTGATCCACGACGTCATCAGGTCGACGTAGCCCGGCGCGAAGTCCGTTGACCCGCGCTCGGTCTTGGCGAAACCGTCCGCGCTGCGCCGCATGTTGTGGTTCGCGTCCGCCACCACGCGCAACGTGTAGTGGTTGTTGCCGCCCTGGTCGAGGGCCTGCCGGAACACGGCGAGGCTCTCGCCGGGCGCGGTCGAGCGGTCGTACTGGCCGAACACGCCCAGCAGGGGCTGGCGGACCGTGGCCAGCGTCGCCGCCGGGTCGTATCCGGTGTCCCCGAACATGTCCGAGGCGATCAGCATCCGGCTCAGGTTGTGGCCGATCGGGCCGACCAGCCCCGACGTGACTCCGGCATGCGCCAGGTACGCGCGGTTGCTCCAGAGCTGTGTGCGGTCGGTGCGCAGCCCGCTCGCGCCGACGGCCACCACGAAGGCCACCTCAGCGGACCTCGACGCGGCCAGCGGCGCCACCCATCCGCCCTGGCTGTGCCCCCACAGCCCGACTGTCGACGGCGACACCTCCGGCCTGCCGCGCAGCAGCCGGACGCCGCTGAGCGCGTCGTCGGCCAGATCGCTGAACGTGCTGGTGGCGCGGGAGTATCCGGCGCGCTTGTCGTAGAGCAGGGACACGATCCCGGCCCTGGCGAACGCTTCCGCCTCGGCACGGTAGTCCCATCGGCTGGTGGATCCCGCGCCTGCCAGGAAGACGACGCCCGGCCTGCCGGTGGGATTGCCGGGCGGCGCGATCACGGTCCCGTGCAACGTGTTGCCGTCGCTGGTGAAACTGACTTCGCTGGTCCGCGGTTCGCCGGGTTCCGCGGCCGCGGTGGACGTGAGGACGGATGGTGTCGCCGCCAGCGCCAACGCTGTGGCGGCGCGGACAAGCCGGGGTAACCGGTGCGGTTTGCGCTCGGGAGCCATGCGGTGTTCTCCTGTTGATGGAAGCGGGTACATCGATGCAGCCGCCCTGTGGGCGGTGGTGTGACGCCTTCCGTGCCTGGGTCACCGAGTTGCCGCTCGGTGACCCAGGATCTGTTCTGCTCAGCCACCCTCGTCGGGTTCGGGGAACGCGATGAAACGGGTGTGCACGGTGCGTGCGTCAGCTGGTGTGTCGGCGCTGTCGCGCTGGTACTTGCGCAGCAGCGCCAGGTATTCCTCGAAGAAGGCCGCCAGTTCGGCCAGGCTGACCGTGATCGAGCCACGTGAGTACGGCACCGCGTCGCCCCACTCGCCCAGTTCGGACCGGCGGTCCTGGAAACGGGCGAACAGGTCGACGTCCTGGGAGAGCCACAGCTGGTTCAGCCGGTCGACGGCCGCCCGCAGGTCCTCGCCCTGTGTGCCGCGCGGGCCGAGCCGGACGTCCACGCGGACCTTGCGCCACCAGCGTTCCCGGCCGTGGGCCAGCTCGGACACCTCCTCGACCAGCCCGTACTTGGCCAGGACGCGCAGGTTGTAGCTGGTGGCCCCGGTGGTCATCGCCAGCCGCTGGGCCAGCGTGGTCGAGGTCGCCTCGTCCACCAGGTCCAGTTCGCGCAGGATCTGCTGCCGCACCGGGTTCGCCAGCGCCTTGGCCATGCCGAGGTCGGCGACCTGCGGCTCGGAGGAGTCAGCCATGAATGCACGATAACTCATGCACGACTTTTCGTGCAACTTCGTTATTCGGGCGACGCGGGCATGGCCTGCTGCGAGAATCCCCGGAATGCCCGAGTTGATCATCCGTCCGCGCGTCGACGACGACCTCGACGCGTGCGTCGCCGCGATGGCAGAAGTGCACGCCACGGACCAGTACCCGACGAACTGGCCTGCGGACCCCGGTAAGTGGCTGACTCCGGAAGGCTCGCTCGGTACCTGGGTCGCCGAGTCCGGCTCCGCCATCGTGGGACACGTTGCCCTGCAACAGGGCGCCGGGGCAGGCTCAGTGCCCGCGGTCGTCGAGGCGGCGGGCGTCGAACCCGAGCGTCTGGCCTCCGTCGCGAGGCTGCTCGTCGTTCCGGCCGCCCGCCGCCAAGGGGTCGCCGCCGCGTTGATGGATGCCGTTGGCGAGGAGGCGGCGCGGCGTGGACTGCGCCTCGCGCTGGACGTCGTCGACCACGCACCAGCCGCGGTGGCGTTCTACGAGCGCACCGGGTGGCGGCGTGTCGCCAGCGAGACCGCGCCGTGGACTCGGCCGGATGGGAGCGAGTTCGTCAAGCACTACTACCTCGCTCCCATGGCCCAGGTGTAATGCCCCGGGAGATTCGGCCGACCACGCGCGCACCGAGAACCTCGCCGCGTTCGCCCCGAAACCGGTCTGAGTCAGCCGCCTGCCATCGCGGACGCCGCGATGGTGGTGCGGACCACCTCGGGCACCCACGTGTAGTAGAAGATTTCCTGAGCCACCTGCTTGGCCGCATTCCGGTCCGGAAAGAAGATGACCTTGGTTGCCGCGTCCATCGCGTGCAACAGACCGATCAACGGCCCGGTTCGCCAGTCGGGATCTGCCTCACCCGTGAACACCTGCCAGAGCCGGGCTCGCAGTTCTGCCTCGTGGGAATCGTCGTTGGCGGGCAGGCCGGTGGTGCGGAACAGGCCCACCGCCGTGCGTTTCTCACGTTCCTCGTAGCGCAGGATTCCGGCATGCACCAAGTCCTCGGCCAACTGGTCGCGCAGCCCGTGTGACAGTGGACGGAGCACGGCTCCCGGCTTGCGTCCCTGATAGTCCCTGACGACTTCGAGTCCATGCCGCAGCACGGGTTCCGCCGGTTGCGGAGCGGAGCGGACGACCAGGCGGCCGCTTTTGCCGCTGTCCTGACCGCCGGTGAGCTCGACGAGACCGTGCATGTCCAGATCGACCAGGAGCGCCCCGGCCAGTGCGATGTCCGCGTGGGACAGGCCGTGGATCTTGCCCGTCTCGTCATCGAGCATCAGCAACAGCAGGTCGTGGGCAGTCAGCACGCTTGCATTCTAGCCTGGGCTCGATGCGGAGGTGGCGGCTATGACCGACGCGATCACGGCGGCCTGCATGGCCTGAACGGCCCTGCGGACAGCCTCGGATGCCCAGGTGCCGTACGCGATCTCCTTCGCGCGTCGCTTGGCGGCACGCTTGTTGGGAACCGAGATGACCGTGGTCACCGCGTTCATTGCGTGCAGCAACGCGATCAACGGCCCAGTCCGCCAGTCCGGAGCCACCTCGCCGGACAGCACGTGCCACAGGCGGGCACGTAGCTCGGCCTCATAGGAACTGTCGTTGGCTGGCAGGCGGTTGGTGCGGAACAGGCCCAGCACTTTGTGTTCCTCGCGACGCAGGATGCCCGCGTGTATCAGCTCGGCGGCCAGCTGATCCCGCAACCCTTTCGCCAGCGGCTTGAGCGCGGCATCCGGTTTTCGGCCCTGTAGTTGGGAAATGACGTTCAACCCTTGCTGCATCACGGGTTCCGGCGGCAGCTGGCCCGATCGCATGATCAGGCGGCCCTTTCGGCCGTGGTCGTGTTCGCCGGTGAGGTCGACCAGACCGCGGACGGTCAGGTCGACGAGCACCGCGCCCGCCAATGCGGTGTCCACCATGGGCAGGCCGGGCAGGATCTTGCCGGTCTCGTCGTCGAGCACCAGCAACAGCAGGTCGTGGGCAGCCAGCATGGTGTGAGGGTAGCCGGGATCGCGGCACAACTGTGGATTTAGGGCACTGCGTCGGCGATCCGCTTGGCCCGCAGGGTATTCGATATCTAGCGTCAGTGCAGGGAAGGACCATGGGGAGGTTGTCTTGCCCGAATCCGCCGGTCGCGTCTTCGCCCGGCTCAGCACCGACGAGCCGATCGCGAACACCGAGGTCGTCATGGGCCGAGCCGTCGTCCTCGGCGGAAGCATCGCCGGGTTGCTCGCCGCCCGAGTACTTTCCGCGCACGCCGAGAGCGTGGTGCTCATCGAGCGTGACGAGTTGCCCGCGTCGGCGCAACGCCGCCGTGGCACGCCGCACGACGGTCAGCTGCACACCTTGATGCACGGCGGTCGGATGCAGCTGGAGCGGTTCTTCCCCGGTTTCGGCGAGCAGGCACGCGCGGAAGGCGCGATCGTCAGCACGGCCATGAACATCTGTGCCTACGCCGACGGCGTGCGGAAGGTCAGCGACGGCAGGATGGGCCTGATCTCCAGCAGCAGGCCGTTCCTCGAGTCCCTGATCCGTCGCCGCACCCTGGACCTGCCCAACGTCAAGGTGATCACGTGCCGGGCGAAAGGCCTTGTGGTCGAAGGCAACGCCGTCACGGGTGTCCGATGTGCCACCGACAGCGACGAATGGGTCGAGGAGGCCGACTTCGTCGTCGACGCCACCGGCCGGGCCAGCAAGGTCGGTGACTGGCTTGCGGACAACGGCTGGCAGCGCCCGGCGATGCGCCGGATGGCCATCGACATCAACTACACCACCGGCCTCTTCACCCGCGAACCCGGCGATCCCGAGCTGGCCGCGGCCATCGCGTACCGGACCGCGACCAGCGCGCCACCCCGCGTGGCCACGGCCGCCATCACCGCGATCGAACGCGACCGGTGGCTGATCACCATCGCCAACTACGGCCGCCAGGAACCGATCCGCGGTGTCGAGGAGTTCCGCTCCCTGTGCGCGGGCCAGCCGCCGGTCTACCGCGAGGCCACGTCCGGTGAGCCGGTCGGCGACCTGCTGACCTACCGCCAGGCCGAGAGCCGCCGCCGAGACTTCCACCTGCTCAGGCGGTTTCCCGCGCGGCTGATCAGCGTCGGTGACGCGGTCGCGTCGTTCAATCCGGTGTACGGACAGGGAATGTCCTCGGCGGCGCTGCACGCGTCGGCGTTGTCGGACTACCTGCGGTCCGGGCCGGATCTCGACGAGCCCGCGTTCCGGTTCTTCCAGCTGCAGCGCGTCGTCGTGGACGCCGCGTGGCAGATCTCGACGTCGGCCGACCTGGCGCGGCCGGACGTGCACGGGCCGTACCCGCGCGGCTACCGCTTCTCGAGCTGGCTGGTCGGCCAGATCGTCGACGCGTCCATCGTGGACCAGCGGACCGCTGTGCGGTTCAACTCCGTGACCTACATGCGGACCCACCCGAGCACGCTGATCAAACCGTCCACCTTGGTCAGGGCCTTCCGCGTCAACCGCGGTCGCCCGGCCTGAGAGAGCCCGCCGGGCGGACATACCCCCAGATGTCCGCCCGGTCGGCGTTATATGTGTTCTGAATGGACAGTCAGTCGGCGACCAGCGTCGACGCCCGCGCCAGCACCCGGTCGACCAGCGGGCCCGCGGCGCCGACGTAGCCTGCCGGATCGAGCAGTTCGGCGAGCCGGTCCGGCGTGATCACCCCGGCGAGCTCCTCGCGTCCGGCGAGGACGTCGGCCAGCGACTGGCCGGTGGCCGCGGCGATCAGTGCTGCCTCGGTCAGCACGCGCTTGCCCGTGGCCTTGCCCAATGCGGGCGCGAGCGCCACGTTCAGCCGCTCGGTGACGATCGCGCCGTCCGAGAGTCGGATGTTCGCCAACATGCGGTCGGGATACACCCGCAGCCCCTCGGCCAGTTCGGCTGCGGTGTGCGTGGCACCGGCAGTGAGCCGCAACGCTTCGCGCAACGGCTGCCACTCGGCGTGCCACGCGCCGCCGGGGCGTTCGTCCTCGGCCAGCATCGACTGCGCGAGAACCAGTGCGTACGCGGGAACCTGGCGTGCCGCCGTGACGACAAGCGTGGCCAGCACCGGGTTGCGTTTCTGTGGCATCGCCGACGACGCGCCGCGTCCCGGCGCGGACGGCTCGCTCACCTCGCCGATCTCCGGACGGGACAACGTTTGCACGTCCAGAGCGAACTTGCCGAGTGCGCCGGTGACGAACTGCAGGACCGCGCCGAGATCCGCGATCGGGGTGCGTGCGGTGTGCCACGGCAGAACCGGCTCGGCCAGGCCGAGTTCGGCGGCGAAGGGAGCCATCAGTTCGACGCCGCCCAGCGGCAGCCCGGACCGGTCATTGCCGTCCAGTGCCGCGTATTCGCCGTACGCGGCGAGAGTTCCCGCCGCGCCGCCGAGCTCAGCGGGCAGCACCATCGCGCGGACACGGACAAGGGCGTCCAGCGCGAGTTGCAGCCAGGTCGCGGCTTTCAGCCCGAACGTCACGGGCACGGCGTGCTGTGTCAGCGTTCGTCCGGCCTGCAGTGTTTTCCGGTGTGTGCGGGCCAGTGTCGCCAACGCGCGTGCGATCCGTTCCAGGTCGGCGCTGATCAGTCGCAGGGCTCGGCTGGCCACCAACATGCAGGCGGTGTCCAGGATGTCCTGGCTGGTTGATCCTCTGTGGACGAACTCGGCCGCGTCCGGGTTGTCCGCGGCGATCAGCGCGGTGAACGCCGGGACCATCGCGACCACGGGATTGGCGGCCGCTCTGCTCTGGCGGGCCAGTGCGACCAGGTTCAGCCGTGCCCGTTCGGCCGCGTCGCTGATGGCCTTGGCCGCGTACTCCGGCACCAGGCCAAGAGACGCCTGCGCGCGAGCCAACGCCGCCTCGGCCGCCAGCATGGCGCGGAGGAACGCCTCGTCGGTGAGCTCGTCCTCCGCCGGGCTGCCCGCCCAGGTGGGGGCGAGCAGGCCCGAGTCGGTACCGGCGACAGTCATGTCCACTCCCTGGCCTGCTTCGTCCATGTCAGTGCACCGAGGACAGTGGGGCATGGGCGGTGACACCCAGTGCCGCTCTGGCGATGGCGTCGGCGTCCTCCAGTGTCACCGATCCGACACCGGGACGGATCCCGGCCGCGGTGACCCAGTGCACGCCTTCGGTCGGGATGCCGAACGCGTAGCGTGCCGGGTGGGCACGGCCGGTGCGGTCGACCACGTGATAGGGGCGCCGGGTCACGGCCAGTCCGCCGCTCTCGAACGGCCCGATCCGGTACGGCGTGGCCTGCCCGGTCAGCATCAGGTGCCGCAGCAGCGGATTGGTGCTGCGCCGGATGTCCACTTCGGGCAGCCGGGCCTCGATCAGGCCGTCGACGGCGACCGGCGCGCCGGGGACCACACTCGACTCCACCAGGAACGAGCGCTTGTCCGGGCCGAAGTCGGACAGCCGGACCCGCATACCCGGGCCGAGCAGCCGCAGCACACCCGCTTCGACCAGCGCGATCATCTCCTCGATCCGCCGCACCGGCGGGCCGATGGAGGTGAACGCGTTCACCGGGTTCCACCACGCGTCGAGCTCGTCGCGGTAGGACTCGCCGGTGATCCCACCGTGGTCGACCACCTGTCTGATCTCGTTGCGCAGATCCCGCAGCACGTCGAGGGCGGCCTTGCGCGGGCCGCTGACGTTGCCGAGCCTGGCGTGCGCCACGTCGTCGGCCAGGTAGGCCAGCAGCCATGACTGGAACTCCGCGCTGTCGGCGAAGGCCCTGTCCCGGTAGGGCCGCTCGATCTCGGCCCAGTCCCATCGCGGCTCGACGCCGAACTGCTCCAGCAGGACCTGCTCCGGCTCGCCGCGAACGGCACGTGCCACGAACTGCTCGGCCGCGGCCTGTCCGGACAGGTTCCTGATCACCGTCTCGTAGTAGACGGTCCGCACCTCGGCGTCCACGATCGGCCAGATGTGTTCGCGGAACCCGGCGGGTGGGCCGGACCGCAGCCGGGCGATCACCTCGGGAGTGAAGAACCGGGGGATGTGCCTGCCGTGCGGGCCCTTCTCGTTCTCGCCACGCGCGTGGTACGGGATTCCGCGCCGGGATCCGGCGTACAGCAGCGGTTCCTGGCCCGAGGGGTGGTACACGAGCCTGTCGGCGCCCCGGTCGAACTCACCGCCGCGGCCGGAGGTCAGCAGGCCGAGGTAGTCGAAAAAGCACAGTCCCATGCCCCGGATCGCCACCGGCATACCCGGTTTGACCTCGTCCAGGTCCACGTCGGCGGGATTGGCCGGGCCGACGAAGGCCAGGCCGTGCCGCTGCGCGAAGTCCCGGTGCGACTGCTCGCTGCCGGACTCGACCAGCGCGCTGTGCCCGACTGCGAGCACCACCTGGTCGAAGCCCGGGAGCACGGTGCCGTCGTGGAGTGCGACGACCTGGCGGCCGTCGGGCGCGTCGTCCACCGCGACGGCCTGTGCCGTGTGGTGCCGGATGGACAGTCCCGCTGGGACGTTGGCACACAGCCAGTTCATCACCCATGCCAAGTACTGACCGTAGAACGCGCGTGTCGGGTAGTCGTCAGGGCCGAGTCTGTCCGCCTCGGCTGTGACCAGTTCCGGGTATCCGCCGCTGATCCGACCTTCGCGCACCATCGTGGACCACTCGTGCAGGCTCGGTCCCGTCACCAGTGGACCGTCGCACGTAACACTGTCGTCAGTGAACAGGCTGACCTGCGAGGCCACTGTGTTCATCAGCAGGTGCGGCGACTGGTCCGGCCGCCACACCGCGCCGGGGCCCGCCGGTGCCGGGTCGACCACGTCGACGACGACCGGGCGATCGAGATCACGTACGTTGGCGCACAAGCGTTCCAGTACCGATGTCCCCCGTGGTCCGGCGCCGATCAGGCAGATCCGGAGCTCCTGCGGTCTGTCCGCGGTCATGGGTCGAACAATGCCGTGCCGACGGGTGCGCCACCTACGTGTTCGCTTCGATTCCCTGAATACCTGCCGCCGGTCAGTAGGGTCTCGCGCACTAACCCCGCACTTGTGTCACATGCGGTACTCGTAAAGCCGCACTTGTTGCGTCAATGCGCGGTATCACTCTTTGTCGCAGTGGTTGTTTACCTATTGCACGACTGTTTGCTGGCGGGTTGCTCGGTCCCGTGTATATCCGCTGGTATTTGCTTTGTTCCAGTGCTTGTGTGCTTTCTGTGACCGATTGGATACGCAGTCGGGCGTGTTGCAGGGTGCGGAACCCGCTGCTACTGTCCAGCTGGCGCGGGGCTGGGACCTGTTTCAGGTTTCCGGTGGCCGTGCGACTGGGGCTTGAGAAGTGAGATATGCCGCCTGTTGAAAATGGTGGCAAAGAATTCGACGCGGGCCGGTGGAGCCGCGATCGTCAATTGTGGTGTGCCCCAGATGTCCGGATTGCCATGACATGAGGGGAACTGCTCATGAACGGCCGGTTGGGCTGCGTTGAACGGGGTGACCCGTTTGGTCGAAATGGTGTCGCACCGAACGCAGTCGATATCCGAGTCCGGCTGGCCGGTCTACGGGAGCGGCGGGTATGACGACCGCCCGTGACCTGGTCACGTCGCTGCTCGCGGACGGCTCGACGCCGTTCGCGCTGCTCCGACGATCCACAGTAGACGGTCAGGTCGTCGAGGTGCTCACCGGCGATATGGCCGAGTTCCCCGCGCTCACCGACCTGCCGCTGCCAGGGGATGGCGTCGACGCGGTGCTGGCCGCGATCCCGTTCCGGCAGATCACCGAACGCGGGTACGACTGCGTCGACGACAGCGAACGCATCCTTGCCCTGGTGGTGAACCAGCGACTGTCCATCTCGGTCGACGAGGCGCTGCGGCTGTTGCCGGACGTGGCCGTGACGCTCACCGATGGCCGGTTCGACCTCGGTGACGACGAGTACGGCCGCGTGGTGAGCCGGATCATCGACGACGAGATCCGCACCGGTGAGGGCTCGAACTTCGTGATCAAGCGGTCGTTTCGGGCAGCTCTGGAAGGCTATCGGCCCCAGGTCGCGATGACGATCTTTCGGCGGCTGCTGACCATGGAGAGCAACGCGTACTGGACCTTCGTCGTGCACACCGGCGAGCGGACCTTCGTCGGCGCCTCGCCCGAACAGCACGTCCAGGTCGCAGGTGGCATCGCGCGGATGAACCCGATCAGCGGCACCTACCCGTATCCCGCAGCCGGTGCCCGGCTGGACGGCCTGCTGGATTTCCTGGCCGACCGCAAGGAAACCGGCGAGCTGTTCATGGTCGTCGACGAGGAACTGAAGATGCTGGCCAGGGTCTGCGACCACGGCGCGCGGGTGCACGGGCCGTACCTGCGCGAGATGGCCAGGCTCGCGCACACCGAGTACGTGCTGGAAGGCCCGAGCTCGATGGACGTGCGGGATGTCCTGCGGGAGACCATGTTCGCGCCGACCATCATCGGCAGCCCGCTGGAGAACGCCTGCCGGATCATCGCACGGCACGAACCGAACGGGCGCGGGTACTACGGCGGGGCGCTCGCCATGCTCGAACGCGACGAGACCGGCGCGACCAGCCTCGACTCGGCGATCATGATCCGCACCGCGGACATCCGGCGGACAGGTGAGCTGCGGATCGACGTCGGCGCGACGCTCGTGCGGGACTCGCGGCCGGAAGGCGAGGTCGCCGAGACCTGGGCCAAAGTGGACGCTCTGCTGGCCGCGACCGGGCTGGACCGCTCGGCCCGCGGCGCACGGCCGTCCCGCGCCGCCGCGAGCCCACTGGCCGACCAGCCGGAGGTGATCTCCGCGCTGGAGCGGCGAAACGCCACGCTGTCGTCGTTCTGGCTGGCCAAGCCGGCCGACATCGACGTCGGCGCGCCGGTGACCGGCCGGGTGGTGATCGTGGACGGCGAGGACATGTTCACCGGCATGCTCGGCCACCAACTGCGCTCGGTCGGGCTGGACTTCACCATCCGCTCGTGGGACTCGGTGCGAGCGGAGGGCATGGCGGCCTACGACCAGGTCGTGCTCGGCCCCGGCCCCGGCGACCCGCGCAACACCGCCGACGCGAAGGTGGCGCGGCTGCGTGAACTCGTGTCGCACCTGCTGGACAACGACATCCCGTTCTTCGCGGAATGCCTGTCCCACCAGGTGCTGTGCGAGTTGCTCGGCCTGCGCCTGTTCCGCAGGCAGCGGCCGAACCAGGGAGTCCAGCGCGACATCGACCTGTTCGGCCAGGTGGAGCCGGTCGGCTTCTACAACTCCTATGCCGCACGGCACGACGCGGATCTGCTGGAGTCACCGCGTGTCCGTGGCGTCGTCGACGTGTGCCGCGACGGGCAGACCGGCGAGGTGCACGCGTTGCGGGGCGCCAGGTTCGCCTCCACCCAGTTCCACCTGGAGTCGGTGCTCACGCAGCGCGGCGCCGGTCTGCTGGCCGAGCTGATGGCCTGGACCGTGCGCGTCGGCGCGGGAGCGGGCCGACCGTGATCGAGAAGAGCGCAATCATGAGCGAGGACAGTGTGATCACTGGGGTGATCACCGGGGCGATCACCGACAAGGTCGCGATGGTGACCGGCGGGGCTGGTGGCATCGGGACAGCGATCGCATGGGCGCTCGCGGTGAGGGGAGCGGTCGTGGCGGTCGTGGACACCGACGAGTCCCGACTGGCCGAACTGACCGGGAAGCTGACCGCTGACGGCCGGGTGACGCGGGGATTCCAGGCGGACGTGACCGACGCCGAGCAGATCGCGGATGTGGCCGAGCGGATCGAGGCCGAACTCGGGCCGATCGACGTGCTGGTCAACGCGGCAGGTGTGCTGCGGATGGGCTCGGCGACCGACCTGTCGCAGACGGACTGGCAGACCACGTTCTCGGTCAACCTCAACGGTGTTTTCAACACCGCCCGCGCGGTCGTGCCGCTGATGAAACAGCGCCGCCGCGGCTCGATCGTCACCGTCGCGTCGAACGCGGCTCGCGTGCCGCGCGTCCACATGGCCGCCTACGGCGCGTCCAAGGCCGCCGCGGCCTCGTACACCAAGACGCTCGGTCTGGAACTGGCCGAGTACGGCATCCGCTGCAACGTGGTGTCACCCGGTTCCACCGACACGGACATGCTGCGGCTGCTGTGGTCGGACGAGAAGGACCGGCAGGCCACGATCGACGGGTCGACGGCCACGTACAAGACCGGGATCCCGCTGCGCCGGATCGCCGACCCGGGCGACATCGCCGAGGCGGTGGTGTTCCTCGCCTCCGAGCACTCCCGGCACATCACCATGCAGGACCTGTGCGTCGACGGCGGCGCGGTACTGGGGGTTTGAGACATGCCGATCGCACCGATTGCCTCGTACCCGATGCCAGGCGAGGACACCCTGCCGCGCAACCAGGTGGCGTGGCGCGCCGACGCGATCCGCGCGGTGCTGCTGCTACATGACCTCCAGGCGTACTTCCTGGCCCCCTACGACCGGGACGGCTCGCCGTTCACCGAGCTGATGGCCAACCTCGTCCGGATCCGCAAGACCGCGGACGAGCTCGGCATCCCGGTGGTCTACACGGCGCAGCCCGGTGGGATGACCGCGGCGCAACGCGGCCTGCTGATGGACTTCTGGGGCCCTGGAATGTCCACCGACGACAGTGACAGGCGGATTGTCGGCGAGTTGGCGCCCGCCGACGGCGACACCGTGCTGACCAAGTGGCGCTACAGCGCGTTCGCCCGCTCGGAACTCGCTGAGCTGATCACCAGGCAGGGCCGTGACCAGCTGATCGTGTGCGGGATCTACGCGCACGTCGGCTGCCTGATGACCGCCGTGGAGGCGTTCAGCGCCGACATCCAGCCCTTCTTCGTCGCCGACGCGGTCGCCGACTTCAGCGTCGACTACCACCGGCTCGCGCTCACCTACGCGGCCGAGCGGTGCGCGGTGGTGGCGACGACCGACCAGCTGCTGGCCATGTTGTCCGATGTGGATGACCGGAATGTGAGTGGTGCAAGCATGTCCTCAACGACTTCGGACGCCGTCGAGACCTTCGCCGTGCGGGTGAGTGTCCCGGTCGCGCTCGACCCGGCCGCGGTGTTCGCCTACGTCACCGACCTGCCGCGCAGCGGCGAGTGGAGCCCGGAATGTCTCGGCGGTGAATGGGTTTCCGGCGAGCCCGCGGCCGTCGGCTCGGTCTTCGCCGCGCGCAACCACCGGTCGCCGGACGTGGTCGCGTGGGCGCCGGTGGTCCGTGGCGAATGGTCGACCCGCTGCCAGATCGTCGAGTCCGAGGCACCGAGGCGGTTCAGCTGGGCGATGCTCGACAGTGAGGGCAACGTCCAGGAAAGCGTGTGGACGTTCGAGGTCGAGGCGAGCGACGGCGGCAGCGTGCTCACTCACGCCTTCCGGATGGGCGCGCTGACCGAGGGCATGCGCGGCATCCTCGGTGGCCTCGATGAGGACGGCAAGCGGCGGTTCGTCGTGGACTGGGCACAGAAGCTGGAAGGCGACATGCGGCAGTCGATCGAACGTGTCCGCGCCGCCGTCGAGTTCACCTCCTGAAGCGCGGAAAGGGAAGTCACCGTGATTCTGCAGCGAATCGGGAACAGAGGCCTGTTCCTCGGCGCTCTGTTCGACGACGCGGCCCGCCGCCACCCGTACCTGAAGATCACCCTGGACCACGAGCTCGACGTCGCGCCGGAACTCGGCAATGAACTGACGGTGTACGCGTGCGCCAACCTCGTGGCCGAGCTGGCATCGGCGTTGCGCGAGCTGAACGTGCGCCCCGGCGACAAGGTCGCGATCTACAAACAGGACAGCTTCGACATCTTCCTGCTCGCCTGCGCGGTGTCCCGGATCGGCGCGGTCCCCGTCGCGCTCTCGCCCGCGTTGAAGGGCGAGATCGTCGACAAGCTGCTCGACCGCTGCGACTGGCCGTACCTGATCACCGACCAGAGCAAGCTCGCCGACGAACTACCGCCGCGGGTGCGCAAGCGCGCCAGGGGAGTGCTGCTGGTCTCCGGCAAGGCCGCCGGGGCCAAGCAGCTGAAACGGGACCACGAGGCGGTGCACTTCCCGTTCACGCGGCCGAAGCCCGGCCAGCCGATGCTGCTGACCCACACCTCGGGCACCACGGACGTACCGAAGCTGGCCGTGCACACCGCGCGGACACTGCGTGCGCGGTACCGGCCGCAGGCCGCGGGAGTGCGGTTGTTGGTGCGTGGCCGTGAGACCGTCGCCATGCACGTGTCCTTTGTGCACTCCAGGCTGGTCACGGCACTCGCCATCGCGTTGCGCCGTGGCTTCCCGATGGTGATCGTCCGTGACGCCGACCCCAAGCGGGTCGCGGACATCTTCGCCGACACCCGACCGGGCATCCTGGAAGCACACCCGAACACGTTCGTGCAGTGGGAGGAACTGGCCGACGACCCGCGCGCGCCGCTGGCCAACGTCAGGCTGCTGAGCAGCACGTTCGACGCGATCCACCCGCGGACAGTGCTCAAGATCCTCGGCGCGTCGAAGCGCCACCGTCCCGCGCACGTCCAGCTCTACGGCCAGAGCGAGATCGGGCCGACCGTGGGCCGGGCGACCTCGCTGCGCCGGGTCGCCTCCTCCGACGGGCGCTGCGTCGGGTTCCCGTTCCCCGGGATGACGGCAGTGCGCGTGGTCAGCCGCGACGGAAACCCGCCGTCGGCACAGAACCCCGGATACGTGGAGGTTCGTTCGGACGGCCGGGCGCTGACGTACTTCGGTGAGGACGAGCGCTACCGGGGCCAGCTCGACAACGACTGGTGGCGGATGGGCGACGTCGGCCACCGGACGAAATGGGGCTGCCTGCACGTGTCCGACCGTGAGGTCGACGTGATCGACGGCTTCGGCAGCGCGCTGGAGGCCGAGGACGTGCTGATGTCCCGGCTCGACCAACTGCTCGAAGTAGTCGTCATCCCCGGCGGCGACGGCGCGCCGACACCGGTCGTGGTGACCAGGGACGGTTCCCCGCTCGACGAGTCCCAGTGGCGGACAGCCACCGCGGACCTGCCGGGGATGTGCCCACCCGTGCAGCTGACGCTGTCCGAACTGCCCAGAACCGCCACCGCGAAGGTGCAGCGGCTGGAACTGGCCCGAATTCTGCGGTCCGCGCAGGACACCGCCGAGCGAGGGGTGAAGTGACGTGTCGCGAGACAGGACTGCCGACCACGCACAGCTGACCGGCTGGCTGGACGACCCGGTGGACGACCGTGGCGTGCGGTTCCGCCAGGACGACGGGTCGTGGTCGCGGCTGACCTACCGGGAACTGGCCGACCGTGTGCTGCGAGCCGGTGCCGCGCTGGCCGACGCGGGCGTGCGCCAGGGTGACGTGGTGCCGCTGGTGCTGCCCACCGGCGAGGACTTCGTGTCGCAGTTCTTCGGGCTGCTCGCCATCGGCGCGACACCGTCCGTGCTGCCGTTGCCGCAGGCCATCCGCGGCGGCGAGGGGTACACGAACCAGCTGCGGGCGATCGCCGGGCGGATCGTGCCGAAGCACATCATCGTCGACCCGCGCTACGCCGGGGTCATTCGGGAAAGCAGCGAGGAGCTGAGGACCGGCGCGCTGCTGCTGGCGCCCGTGCACGCGGACCGCGCGGACGAGGCGCCACGCGCCCACGGCGAGCTCGCGGTGCTGCAGTTCACCTCCGGATCCCGTGGCACGCCACGGGGACTGCGTATCACCGTGGCCAACCTGGCGGCGAACCTGCGGATGATCTCCGGCTGGATGGCCAACGCCGACTACGGCGCCGTCACGTGGCTGCCGCTGTACCACGACATGGGGCTGGTCGGCGGCCTGCTCGGCGGTCTGACCAGCCAGCTCGAGCACGCGCTGATGCGTCCCGAGCAGTTCGTCCGGGACACCACGGGTTGGCTCACCGAGTACGGCCACACGCCGTACCAGAGCATGTGCATGCCCAACTTCGGGTTCGAACGGGTGCTGGCGCGCACGAAGCCGGAACACCTGGAGGGCATGGACTTCTCGCACGTGCGCTCGGTGATCAGCGGTGCCGAGCGGATCGACCCCGCTGTGCTGTCGCGGTTCGTGCGTCTGCTGGAGCCGTACGGGTTCGAGGCGAACGCCCTGATGCCCGCCTACGGCCTGGCCGAGGGAACCCTCGCGGTGACCGGGATCGGCCGCCACGAGGTACCGCGCCTGGTCAAGGTGAGCGGGATCGAGCGCAGGCTCGGCGAGAAGCTCGACATACGCGAAGTCACCGAGCTGACCGCCGACCCCGTCGACGAACCGTGGCTGTGGCAGGTCAGCTGCGGACGCGCACTGGAGGACACACGCGTCGACATCCTGGACGAGGAACTCACACCGCAGCCGGAGGGCGTGCTCGGCGAGATCCACGTCGAGGGCCCGGCGGTGGCGGACGGGTACCTCGACCCGACTCCGGATGATCAGGCCAAGCTCAGCGGCGGCAAGCTGTTCACCGGTGACGCCGGATTCATGCTCGACGGCGAGCTCTACGTGGTCGGGCGGCTCGGCGACAGCGTGAAGATCAACGGGCAGAGCGTGTTCGTCGAGGACATCGAGCTGGAACTGGCCGCGGGCGACACGATCTCGCGGCAGCACGCGACGGTCGTCGCCGGGATGGCCGGTTCGGTGCCCACCGTGCTGATCGTCTCCGAACGGCCATTGGGCGACAAGCTCGACGCGGCACTGGCGATCGTCCGGTCGTTCGCCGGTGACGCCGCGAACGCCGAGGTCCTGCACGTCAGGAGCGGCACGATCCCGAGGACGTCCAGCCGCAAGCCGCGCCGCCGCGCGCTCTGGCTGTCCTATGTGGCCGGTGAGTTGAAGGAGCGGGTGAAAGCATGACAGCGCACGTGACACAGCCGCGCCCGCTGTTCGCCGACGGGCCGTTCGGTGACCGCGTCGAGGAGTACCGCAAACGCGTGGCGGGCCTGCTGCGGCAAGTGTTCGAGCCGAAGGCGGAGCAGGCCGAGGCCGAGGGCCTGTTCCCCCGGGTCGCGTTGACCGAACTGGGCGAGACCGGGCTCTTCCGCGAGCGCTGGGCTCCGGAGCCGTACGGCGACACGGGCCAGGGCGTGATCATTGCCGAGGAGAGCGGCCGTCTCGGGCTGGCCAGCCTGTCGGTCGGGCTGAGCCTGCACTGCGAGACCGTGATCTCGGTGCTGATGCGCTACAGCGCGGACTCGTCGCTGCTCCAGGAGTACCTGGCTGGCACGCTGGACGGCCTGCTCGTCGGCTGCCTGGGCGCCTCGGAACCGACCGGTGGCAGTGACCTCAACGGCGTGCGCACCACCGCGCGCAAGGTGCCGGGCGGCTGGCACGTGGTGGGGGAGAAGAAGTACCTCTCGCTCGGGCTTGTCTGCGACTTCGCGCTGCTGCTCTGCCGTCTCGACGAGGGCAAGGGCCCGGTCGCGGGCAGGCTCGGCCTGTTCGCCGTGCCCCGCACGGGACTGACTCCGCGCAAGCGGCTGAACAAGGTCGGCACGTCCGCTTTGGACACCACCTGGATGCTGGTCGACGCCGAGGTACCCGCCGAGGCCCTGGTCGGCCGGGCCGGTGGCGGTTTGCTCGCGGCCTCGTACGGTCTCAACCACGAGCGGTTGTCCATCGCCGGGCAGACGGTCGGCGGTGCCGCACGGGCGATCGCGCTGACCACCGCGCACCTGCACCGCCGTGAGCAGTTCGGCAAGCCGCTGATGGAACACCAGGCGCTGCGGCTGCGGCTGGCCGAGCTGTCCTCGCGGCTGGTGGCGTTGCGCTTCGCCGTGTACACGGCCGCGCAGGGACTGGCTGTGCCCGGTGCCTGCGGGACGAGGGAGATCGCTGCGCTGAAGGTGACGGCCGCACGCTTCGCCGAAGAGGTGATGAGCGAGTGCATGCACATGTTCGGCGGCCCCGGCTACCTGGACGAGACGCCACTGTCACGGATGTGGCGTGACTCGCGGCTGGCCCGCCTCGGCGGCGGCAGCGACGAGATGATGTGGGAGCTGGTGGCCAGCGGGCTGGTGCCGGACTTCGCCGCGTACGACGAAAGCGTCGATGTCGGATGAAACTGCTGCTGACCGGCGTGACCGGGCAACTCGGCACGGCGATAGCCGAGCTGGCACCGGAGCGCGGAGTGCAGGTGGTGCCGCTGGTGCGCCGGGCACGCTCGGGCAAGGTCCCGTTCGCCCGCGTGTTCCCGTCGCTCGCCGACGCCGCCGTCACCGGGGACATCCGCGACCCGTTGCTCGGTCTGTCCGAAAAGGACATAGACGAGCTCGCGCGGAGCGTCGACGTCGTGGTCAACCTGGCCGGTGACACCAACTGGGCGGGCTTCGGCCGCGACCTGTACGCGGCCAACGTGCTGGGCGCGCGCAACGGCTTCGAACTGGCGCGAGAGCTGCAGAAGCGGTCCGGGCGCCGGATTCTCTACACGTACGCCTCGTCGATCTTCGTCGCGGGCGGCGCGCTCGGCCGGATCGCCGAGGGCCCACTCAGCCCCGACCGACACCGGACCGCGTACGAGCACAGCAAATGGCTCGCCGAGCGTGAGTTGGAGCTGCTGCACAAGCCAGGCGAGCCGGACGTCCTGATCGCCCGCGTGGCCGCGCTGCTCGGCGATTCGCACACCGGCAAGACGCTCAAGCGCAACTCGCTGTACCTGCTGGCCGAACGGTGGGACGACCTGCCAGGGCGGATGCTGCCGGTGATGCGGGGCGCCCGCGTCGACGTGCTGCCCCGCGATGTCGCCGCAGGGATCCTGCTGGACGCCGTGGCTGGGATGGTGCGAGCGGGCCCGCGTGCCGAGCCGGTGTTCACGCACATCTGCGCCGGGGACGAAGCGCCGTCGCTGCGTGGCCTGCTGGAGACCGCACGCGCGTTGTCCCCGGTGAAGTTCGGCAAGTGGGTGCGGATCGTGCCCGCGAGCGCCGAGAAGATCCTGTGGCTGTCGGCCAACGCGGAACGGTTCCTGCCGATGAGCCCGGCCTGGCGCAACAGCATGATCGGCCTGCGCTACATCGGGCTTGACCGGGTGATGGAACGCGGCCGTCTCGCTCAGCTGACGGACGGGCCGCTGCCCGCGCCCGGCACCGAACTGCTCGCCCGGCTGCTGTTCGACCTGCCTGCCAGTGTGCGACCGACGGCGCCATCGGACCGTGGATTGTCGAGGTTCCAGGCATGACGGTGCTGATTCTCGGAGGTTCCGGCTACCTGGGGGCCGCTGTCGCCCAGGCTTGTGACGGCGCTGGTGCCCAGGTCCGCGTGCTGTCCCGCAGCGGCAACGCCTGGGTGGGCGAGGGCGTGCGCGGCGACGTCCGGATGCCCCGGCTCGGCCTGTCGGCCGACGCACTGGCCAGGATCCAGGACACGACACACGTCGTGCTCACCTTCGGGTCGGTGTCGTGGACATCCGGGCCGGGCGAGGCATTGGAGACACACAGTGCCGGAACCAAGTCCGCGCTGGAGTTCCTGCGCCGATTGCCCCACCTCGAACAGGCCGTGCATATCTCGTCCCTGCTGGCGCTCGGCCGCTCGGAGGGCCGCGTGACCAACCGTGAGCTCTACACCGGACAGAAGTTCCGCAACTGGTACGAGTACGGCAAGTACTGCGCCGAACGACATGTGCGTGACACACTGGACCTGCCGGTCGGCATCGTCCGGTTCGGACCGGTCCTCGGCCCGGACCCGCGCGGCGGACGGCCGGACACCTCACACGGCCTGCCCGCCGTCTTCCCGCACCTGCTCGCCGGGTATCCGGTGCACCTGACCGGCCGCGGCGACTTCCCGTCGTGGGTCACGGACGTGTACTCGGCGGCCGAGGTCGTGCTCAAGGCGCTGGGTTTGTCGAAGCCTGCGACGCCGATCGGCCGGGACACCTGGTCGTGGTTCGACCCGGCCAAGCCGACACTGCGGCACGTTTTCGAGGAGGTCTGCCGCCCGTGGGGGAGGTTCCCGAAGATCCTCGAGGCCAAGCCGCTCAACCGGATCGTGAAGGCCTTCGGTGAACGGATGGGCACGCCCGCCGAACTCGCCGAGTACACCGACCCGTGGTTCCGGCTGGATCCGGCGATCCTGGAGGACATCCCCCGGCCGTGGCCGATTCCGGAACCCGACTACCTGGCCGCGACCGGCCAGGCGATGCTGGGTGTGCGAGCCGGGCGGGGGATCGGCGGATGACCGAGCTGGCACAGAACGGACAAACACTGTCAGTGGACACCGACGCGCACCCGTACTTCCGCGTCTACTCCGCCGGTAACTTCGGGGAGGTCGCGCCGGAGCGGCTCTCGCCGATGTCGTGGTCGCTGGTGGGGGACCCGATGGAACGCGGAACCCGCGCGCTGGCCCAGCGCCTGTGGGGACGGCCTGCGTGGGCGGAAGGCGCGCACTACGTCTTCGTCGGCTACTTCGGCTGCCGCCCGTACCACAACCTGGCCGCCTACTCGCACCTGTCGCGGTCGATCCCCGGCCTGTCGGCCAGTGACGTGACCGACGCCTACTTCGAGGGCATCGACGCACCGCCGGAGATCACCGCGCTGCGGCCTAGCCGGGCACGGCAGCTTGCCGGTGCCACCATGCTGCTCAACGAGCTGCGGCAGATCGGCCCGCGTCTGCGGGAACTGGAGGAGAAGGTCGCCGAGCTGGAGTGGAGGCTGCGCGCGGCGACCACCAACAACAGCCAGATCGCGCTGTTCGGCGTGCTGAAGAACGCGATGCCCGTGCTCAAGGACGCCTGGCAGTTGCACATCCTCACGACGTCCGGCTGTGTCCCGATGCGCGTGGCGCAGCGCCGTGCCTACAACAAGCTCGTGCGGCACGGTGACGAGGTAGCCGATTGGCTGACGCGGCCGAGGGAACTGGTGTGGGACAGGTTGCACACCGCCGCGTCCACCATGGACCCGTTCGGCCCCGGCGACTTCCTGGACTCGTCGTTCTACGAGGTGGCCGACAGCTCGGACCCGTGGCAGGACTACGCCGTGCGGCACAAGCGGGTCGCGCCCAAGGTCAACGAGAACATCGTGTCCCTTGTGGATCCGGCCGAGGCGGTGGCGGGCATGCTCTCGCCGTGGCGCAGGCGTACGGTTCAGGCACTGGCGGTGGCTGTCGGCGAGGTGATGGCGGGCCGGGAGCACTCGAAATCACTGGCCATGCGGACGTTGCACGTCTACCGCAGGCTGCTGCCCGCCCTGGCGGACTCGCTCGGCGCCGGTGCCGAGCTGTGGCCGTACCTCACGATCAGTGAGTTCGAGGAACTGGCCACCAAGCCCGGTCTGGTGCACCGAGCCCTGCCCCGTGTCGAGGCGTGCCGTCAGGCGTTGACGGTTCCCATGCCCGAACACCTGGACCTGACGCGTGACGACGGCGAGTTCCGGCCGTGGCAGAGGCGGACCGTACAGGCACAGCGTGGTGTCGCACCCGGGATCGGTGTCGGCGCGGCGATGACACCGGACGGTGACCTGCCCGACGAGCCCGTGATCATCGTCTGCAGCTCGGCGGACGCGGACATCGCCCCGCTGCTGCCGTTCGCCGCGGGCGTGCTCAGCGAGCGCGGCAGCGAACTGTCCCACATCGCGATTCTGGCCAGGGAGTACGGAGTTCCCTGCGTCGTCGGGTATCCCGGCGCGGCGGCACTGCCCCAGGGCACGGCCGTGTCCATCAACGGCAGCACTGGAGAGGTGACCATCCTTGAGCACTCCTAACAGCGTGAGCGCCACGACACTGACGGCGGTCGAGGAGGTCTACCGCGAGGTCAAGCGGGTCAGCAGGGAACTGCGGCCGGACGACCGGATCGTCGAGGACCTCGCGGTCGACTCACTGGCCACATTGGAGATCCTGCTGGCTCTGGAAGAGCGGTTCGGTGTGTCACTTGTGGACAATCCGGCCGCCGCGGGCGTGCGGACCGTCGGCGACCTCGTTTCGCTGCTCGACGAGCTGCGTACGGAGGCGTAGATGTCGAAGATATCCATCGCGTTCGACGTCCTGCACGCACTGGCCGTCAAGGGCATGGCACAGGCGGGCCCGATCGCGGCCAGCAGCGGTGTCGACGGTGACGAGCTCACCGAGGAGCTGGCCAGGGTCACCGAGGAGGGCCTGGCCAGCCACATGGCACAGCGCGGTCTCTGGCGGATCACGGCGGAAGGCCGTGCCAGGCATGCCGAAATGCTCGACGGACAGCTCATCGGCGGCACCAGGGAACGGCTACACCCGCCCTACGAGCGTTTCCTGCCGTTGAACACCACGTTCAAGGACGCCTGCACCCGCTGGCAGATGCGCGCGGGCGCACCCAACGACCACACCGACACCGCCTACGACCATGCGCTGGTCGACGAACTCGGCGGCATCCACGCCGAGGCCGTCGCGGTGATCGCCCACCTCGCCGAGGTCACGGCCCGGTTCGGCCGGTACACCGACAGGCTCACCGACGCGTTGGCCCGGGTACGCGGCGGCGAGGTGAAGGCGTTCACCGGCGTGATGAACGAGTCCTACCACGACATCTGGATGGAACTGCACAAGGACCTGTTGCTGTCGCTGAACATCGACCGGGCCACCGAAGAGGCAAGGCGAAGCTGATGGACGGGTTGGTGCGGCTCACGGGCGGGCTCGGCGACGGCGATCGTCCGTCGGTGGGCGGGAAGGCAGTCGGGTTGTCGGCGTTGATCCGTGCTGGAGCACGGATCCCCGAGACGTGGCTGCTGCCTGTGGGGGCGCGCCCCGGCGCCGGGCAACTGAACGCCCTGGCGTCGATCGCCGACCGCTGGGCGGTACGCAGCTCGGCGAGCGTCGAGGACGGGACCGCGTTGTCCTACGCGGGAATGTTCGCCAGCGAACTGGACGTCCCGGCGGCGGACCTCGCCGACGCGATCGCACGGGTCCAGTCCTCCGCGGACAGTGACCGCGTCCACTCCTATCGGGAACGTCTGGGCGTGCGCAGCGGCGACGTACGCATGGCCGTGCTGCTTCAGCCGTTCCAGCCGCCGGTGTGCAGCGGTGTGTGGCTGGGGCGCGGAGCTGGTGAGGGACGGCTGGAGTGGGTGCGCGGCCGTGGCGACGCGTTGGTGTCCGGTGTGGTCACACCGGAATGGGAGGAATGGACGCTGGCCGGGAAGACAGGCGGTTCCGGAGAGCTGACCAACGAGGGCACGGCGATCGGCCGTGCGTGCCTCGCGCTGCAGAGCGGCCTCGATGTCCCGGCCGACCTGGAGTTCGCCGTGCTGGCGTCCGGTCTGGTGTGGCTGCAGTTCCGGCCGATCACCACCAGCCTCGCCGCACCGGCACCGAGATCCATTGTGGAATCGAGCGCGGTCGTGCACGGTACCCCGGCGTCGCCGGGTACGGCGAACGGACCGGCGCTGCTGGTGCGGGACGTCGCCGACCCGGCGTGGAAGCCCGGGACCGTGTTGCTCACCGAGGAGACCGATCCGGACTGGGTGCCGCTGATGGCCGAGGCCGCCGCGCTGGTCACCGCCGAAGGTGGCATGTTGTGCCACGCGGCCATCGTCGCGCGGGAACTGGGCGTTCCCTGCGTCACGGGAGTCGGCGCACGGGCGCTGACACGGCTGGCCGCTGGATCGGACCTCAACGTCGACGGCACCACGGGCAAGGTGACAGTGCTGTGATCGAGGAACTCGCCGACCTGGTTGCCGAGCAGCGCGCCTTCGCCAAGCTGCTGTCCACACTCGACGACCGCGAATGGAAACGGCCCTCCGCCGCCGCGGGATGGACGCTGCGCGACCAGGTGGCGCATCTGGCCGACACCGAGGAGGTCGCGGCGGACACGCTGACCGGCGGGCCGCGCGCGTTCGCCGACGAGGTCTCGCAATACGAGACCGCCGAACAGTTCACGGCCGCGGGCTGCCGACGCGGCGACGCGCTCAACCCGGCTGACCTGATCGAATGGTGGGACGCGGCCAGCGCCCGAACGCGTGCGCTGCTGGCGCAGCGGACCGCGCAGGAGCGTGTCGGCTGGGGACTCGGTATGCCCTCGCGGACGTTCGTGGTCGCCCGGCTGATGGAGCACTGGGCACACAGCCTGGACATCACCGACGCGCTGGGCATCCCGGTCACCGAGACGCCCCGCCTACGGCACGTCGCCGAACTGGGCCTGCGGACGCTGCGCTACGCCCTGGGCAGGGCCAAGGTCCGCCCACCCGCCGACCACACCCTCCGGCTCGAACTGACCGGCGCGGACGGTGTGTACGAGGCCGGTCCCGCAGATGCCACCGACGTGCTGCGCGGCCCGCTGGTCGAGTGGTGCCGGGTCGCCACCCGACGGTCCAAGCACGGGAGCCCCGACTCCCTGCGTCCGGACGGTCCACTGGCCGAACTCGCCGTGAAACACGCACGGGCCTACCTGTAGGGGGACGCATGGTGAAAGTCGAAGTGGAGAGCGTGTTCGCGTGCAGCGCTGAGACCTACCTGGAGTTCGTGATGGATCCCCAGCGCTACAGCGAGGTCGACGACAAGATCGGCGACATCGGCTGGGTGCACAGGGAGGGCGACGTCTGCGACTTCCTGTTCCGGCCGAGCCTGCCGGGGATGTCGCTGCCGGAGCCGAAAGCGGTGTCCCGGATGAGCCTGACACCGGGCGAGCGCGTCGACGTCCGGCTGGCCCCGGTGGCGCGCAACATGGTCAACCGCTGGGTGTCGAAGTTCAGCGCCCGGTTCTCGTGCGTTCCGGTCGACGGCGGGATCCGCGTCACCCGGATGATCTCGTTCGACTTCAACCCGGTGGTCCGCTGGTTCTTCGAACCGCGCGTGCGGCAGTCGTTGCAAGCATCCGTCGAACGGGAACACGTGCTCGCCAGGCCGTTGCTGGAAGGGGAGCGGACATGAGCTCGGCGAACGGATCCGGTGAACACCACGCCCAGGTCATCGTGATCGGCGCGGGCCTGTCCGGTGTCGCGGCGGCCGCGAAACTGCACGCCGCCGGGATCTCGGACTTCCTGGTGCTGGAGAAGGCCGACGGCGTCGGCGGGACGTGGCGGGAGAACACGTATCCCGGCTGCGCGGTGGACATCCCGTCGCCGATCTACTCCTTCTCGTTCAACCCCAACCCGGACTGGACGCGCAACTTCGCCGGACAGGCCGAGCTGCTCGGCTACATCGACGACACGGTGGAGAAGTTCGGGTTGCGCCCGGCGATGCGGTTCGGCACCGAACTGCTGGAGGCCACCTGGTCCGAGCCGCGGCAACTGTGGCTGCTGACGACCAGCCGTGGCCGGTACACCGCACGGCACGTCATCTTCGCCTCCGGCCTGCTGCACAAACCGCGGCTGCCGGACGTTCCCGGGCTGGACGAGTTCACCGGCGAGGCGTTCCACTCGGCACGCTGGAACCATGACGTGGACCTGCGGGGCAAGCGGGTCGCGGTGATCGGCACCGGGTGCTCGTCGATCCAGTTGGTGCCGGAGATCCAGCCCTTGGTGGACAAGCTCTACGTGTTCCAGCGCACCGCCGCGTGGGTCATGCCGAGGCTGGACTTCCGGATGCCCCAGCCGATCCGTCGATTGTTTCGGCGTGTTCCGGCCTCCCAGAAGCTGCTGCGGCGCTCGATCGACGTGCTCCTGCGGTCACTGGGCCGGATCATGCGCAACGCGCGGCTGGCGCGGCTGCTCAACCCGGTCGGCCGGTTCATTCTGCGCCGCCAGGTCCGTGATCCGGAACTGCGGGCGAAACTGACCCCGAAGTTCACCGTCGGCTGCAAGCGGCTGCTGCTGTCCAACACCTACCTGCCCGCGATGTCCCAGCCCAACGCCGAACTCGTCCCGCACGCACTCGCCGCGGTGAAGGGCAACGAGCTGGTGGCCGCGAACGGCGACCGCGTCGAGGCGGACGTGATCGTGTTCGCGTCCGGCTTCGAACTGCGTCACCCGCCGATCGCGGGCCGCATCCGCGGCCGGGGCGGCCGGTTGCTGTCCGAGGTGTGGGCGCAGCACAGCCCGCAGGCCTACCGCGCGACCACGCTGCCGTCCGTGCCCAACGCGTACCTGCTGCTCGGCCCCAACATCGTGATGTACAACTCGCTGCTGGCACTGGCCGAGACGCAGCTCGACTACGTCGTGGACGCGATCCGCACGACCGAGTCCCGTGGCATCTCGTCGTGGGAGATCCGGCCGGAGGCGTTCCGCGCGTTCAACGACGCCGTCCAGCGTGATCTCGCGCCGAGCGTCTACAACAGCGGCGGCTGCGGCAGTTTCTACCTGGACGAGTCCGGCCGCAACTTCGTCACATGGCCGTGGTCGGTCTCCCGGCTGCGCCGCGACCTTTCCCGGTTCGACGTCGAGAACTACGACACCATCCCCGCGGAGCACTGAATGTACGACTACACGCAGTCCTTGACCCGCAGCCGGATCAGCCGCGAGAACGGGCGCGAGGTCAGGCAGATCGACCTGCGCGGTGAACAGTGGACAGTGCTGCCCGACGTGTTCTCGCCGTCGGACAGCCGCTCCAGCCTCGCCCACCTCGACCTGCTGGAGTTCCCGGTCGGCGGCTCGTTCCTGGAGGTCGGTTCCGGTACCGGGCTGATCGCGGTGAGCGCGGCCCGCGCCGGGTGCGCGGTGGTCTACGCCAGCGACATCAACCCGGCAGCGGTGCGCAACAGCGAGCTCAACGCCCAGCGGTTCGGCGTCGCCGACCGCGTCACCGCCGTCCACAGTGACCTGTTCGACGCGTTGACCGACGCGCCCAGGTTCGACGTCGTCTACTGGCACTCCAACAACGTCTGGGTGCCGCCGACACTCGAACTCGAGCACCTGCACGACCTCGCGTACGTCGACCCCGGGTACGAGGCACACCGCCGTTTCTTCCGCGAGGCCCATGACCACGTCACCGCGGACGGGCAGGTTCTGCTCGCGTTGAGCAGCCGGGCGGGACGCCCGGAACTGGAGGAACTCGCGGCCGCCGAGGACCGCGTGCTCAAGTCCGTCACTTCGGCGCTGATCGAGGAGCCGGAAGGCCTGGTCAGCTACGAACTGGTCGAAGTCGTCCACGCCTGAGTCCTGACGAACACTGAGGAGAGGATCGCGATGATCTTCGACAAGCTGCTGGCGCTGCCCAGCGACGCCGAGCCATGGGTGGTCGACCACCAGCCGATCATCGTCGCGGCGAACGACGAGCAGGTCCACCCCGGCGACGTCGCCGACGCGGCCGCGCGCACGGCCACCGCACTGCTCGCGCGTGGCGTCGTGCCGGGCAGGCGCTGTGTGGTCTGGCTGGAGTCGCCGACCGACATCATCGTGGCGTACGCGGCGATCACCGCGCTGGACGCCGTCCCCATCCTGATCAGCCCCAGCCTCGACGGGGCGACGCTGAAGGCCATGGTGGCAAACGTTTCCGGGATCACCGCGGTGATCGCGACCGACAGCAGGCACACCGAGACCAAGCAGTTGCTGCCGGGTATCGAGCACGTGGACTGGCGTGCGGTGGCATCAGTCCTGCCGCGGCAGAAGCGGTTCACCCGGCCGCGTGAGGTCGCGTCGAACGCGCCGTACGTCGTGGTGCACACCTCCGGCACCACCGGTGTGCCCAAGCTCGTGGAGTGCTCCAGCGCGAGCATCCAGTTCAACGCCAGGGTGCAGGCCGTCATCCACTGGGCCACGCGGCTGAGCGGCCTCCTGGCACTGGCGATCTCACCCGTGCACGGCCGGACAGTCGTCGGCATTCTCGCCGGGCTGATGCGGCGGGCCCCGTTCCTGCTGCTGGAGGACGACTCCCCGGAGAACGTCGAGCGGATGCTCAAACGGCACCGGCCGACGTACCTGGAGACGCACCCGAACACCTTCCGTGCGTGGCAGCACCTTTCGCCAGGCGGGGCGTTCAGGTCCGTGCGGTTCTTCGGCGCCGGGTTCGACGTGATCCACCCGGACACCGTGCGTGCGCTGCTCAAGGGCTCCAAGCACCGGTTCGCACTGTGTGTCGAGGTCTACGGCCAGAACGAGTCCGGCCCGATCGCGATCCGCAGCCACGTCAAGGGACTGCCGAGGATCGGCATGCTGCGGCGCAAGAAGCTGCTTGGCGGGCACGGTGTCGGCATGCGGTTCACGTTCTGCCGCGTGCGCATCCTCGACGAGCAGGGCCAGCCGGTGCCCGCGGGCCAGCCGGGGCGCATCGTCGTGCGTACTCCCGGTGTGTTCTCCGGCTACATCAACCGGCCGGACCTGACGTCCAAGAACTACCCGCTCAAGCGGTGGTGGGACACCGGTGACTGGGGATCGAAGTCGCGCTTCGGCACGATGACGCTGATCGACCGCACAGTCGAGCGCGTTTCCGGTGCCCAGAGCGGGATCGCGATCGAGGACATCCTGCTGGAGAAGTTCCCCGACTTCCTCGAACTGGTTGTGCTGGAATACGACGGCGTGCTACAGCCGGTGCTGTCGGTGCGGCCCGGCACCGAGTTCCCGCCGGGACAGTGGCGTGCGGAGTCGGGCGGACTGGCCGCGATGGCCGAGCCGATCATCATCCCGGACAAGGAGTTCCCACGCACCGTCACCGGGAAGATCAAGCGGGAGGTGCTGAAGAAGTCGATCGCCGACCGGGTCGCGCGGCGCGAACTGACGGGCGTGGCGGGAGACTCGCGGTGACCGCGACCAGCGTGAGCCCCGCGACGACGGCAGGATCCAGGTTCCTGGCCTACATGCGTCTCGGCAAGGCACGCATCTACCACCACGCCTACGGCTGGGTGCTGGCCATGCTGCTGCTCAACCTGGACGGACTGATCACCGGCCAGACGATCGCGGCCGCGGTGCTGACGCTGGTGATGGTGTGCACCACCCAATGGGCAGGGGGCGCCGCCGACGACCTCGGCGGCTACCGCGACGGCAGCGACGCGCAGAACTACGCCGGGCGCCCGGCCAAGACAGTGGCCAAGAAACCGTTGCTCACCGGCGCGCTCACCGAGACACAGGCAGTCCGGTTCGGAATCGCGATGGCCGCCGTCGCCGTCGCATCCGGACTGGTGGCGGCGTTGACCACCGACGGCCGGTCGCCGTCAAGTGCGGTTCTGGTGATGCTTTTCGCACAGTTCTGTTCATGGCAGTACTCGATCGGAGTAAAGCTCAGTTACCGGCCGTTCGGACTGGAACTGACGATCTTCTTCGTGATCAGCTGTATCGCACTGTTGCCGTACTGGCTGATCGCGGGCTCACTCAATCCGGAAGTCCTGCTCACCGGTGCTCTGGTGGGCATGTGGTTCCTGATGATCGTGTTCTACGGCAACGCTTCCGACCGCGAGGGCGACGCGAAGGTCGCCCGCCGGACGCTCGCTGTTCTGCTGCCGCAACCGGTGTTCAAGGCCGTTCTCGCCCTGCTTTTCGCCATCAGTGTCACATTGCTCGCACTCCTGTTCACCGCAACGCGTTTCAGCCCTCTGCTGGGACTGACCGTCATACCGGTCATCGTCCTGCACGCCGTGCAGTTGTACTACGGTGCGGTACGGAGTGACTGGCGCAAAGCCCGGTTCATCGGACTTTCCTCTGTCGACCTGGGATGTCTGGGCCTGGCGCTGGCATTCGTCTTGCACTGACTGCACTGATCGACAGGACACGCAGGGGGAAATGGACATGCTCGGGTGGATTGCCGGTGTCGTGCTTCGGCGTTCCCGGCTGATCCTGGTGATCAGTGGTCTGTTCGTGGTGGCCGCCGGTGTGCTGGCGACCGGGGCGATGGGCAAGGTGAAGGTCGGCGGCTACCTGGACGAGAGTTCCGAGTCCAGTGCGGCGGCCGAGCGGATCGATTCCCGGTTCGGCGGCCAGTACAACCTGCTTTTCCTGGTCAAGCCGAACACCGGTGCGCTGGACTCGCCCGAGGTGCTCGCCGAGGGCAAACGTTTGACTGAGGCGCTGGCCGGGGAAACGGCGCTGAGCAACGTCATCTCCTACTTCGCAGCGGTCCCCGCGCTGCGGTCCGGCGACGGCTCCTCGGCCCTGATCGCCGCCCATGTCGCGGGCGACGAGGACACGTCACTGAAGAACACCCAGGCGCTGTACGACAAGTACCACGCCACGGACGGGCCGGTGTCCGTCCGGCTCGGTGGCGTCCAGGGCGTGGCCAGGGACGTCTACGAGGAAGTGCAGCGGAGCCTGATCATCGCCGAGTCGATCGCGGTGCCGGTGACGCTGGTGCTGCTGGTGCTGGCGTTCGGCAGCGTGGTCGCCGCGCTGCTGCCGTTGGTGATCGGGCTGCTGGCGATCGTCGGCACGTTCGGTGAGATCGCGCTGCTCGGCGGTGTCACGGATGTGTCGATTTTCGCCGTCAACCTGACCACCGCGCTGGGCCTGGGCCTGGGTATCGACTACGCGCTGTTCATGGTCGCGCGGTTCAGGGAACGGCTGACCGCGGGCGACACGGTCGCCGACGCGGTCGCGACCACCGTCCGCACGTCCGGGCGGACCATCCTGTTCTCCGCCTTCACCGTTGCCGCAGCGCTGGCGGCCATGGCGGTCTTCCCCTTGTTCTACCTGCGGTCACTGGCGTTCGCCGGAGTCGGTGTCGTGGTCATCGCCGCGCTGGCGTGCCTGTTCGTGATCCCCGCGCTGCTCAACCTGCTCGGGCACCGGGTGAACGCGGTGAAGCTGCCGTGGTCGAAGTCGCTGCGAGGCTCGGACGCGCCGTTCTGGGGCAAGCTCGCCGCCGGAGTTGCCCGACGGCCGCTGCGTGCGGTGATCCCGGTGGTGCTCGTGCTGCTGTTCCTGGCGGTTCCGATCCTGCACGCGCAGTTCGGCAACGTGGACGACCGGGTGCTGCCCGCGTCGACCGAGAGCCGCTCGGCCAACGACACGGTCCGGCACAGCTTCGATGGCTTCACCGCCTCCGCTGTGGACGTGGTGGTGGAAGGCCGGATGGACGAGACCGCGGTCGCCCGGTACGCGGGCCAGATCTCCGCGATGCCCGGTGTGGCCGGGGTGCAGTCGAGCGCGGGAGCGTTCGTCCAGGGCAACGCCGTGGCGAAGCTGCCGACCGACGCTGTGCGCGGGAAGCCGGACGCGCAGTGGCTCAGTGTGGCCAGCAGCCACGAACCGAAGTCCGACGCCACACTGGACTTCGTCAAGTCGTTGCGCGCCTTGCCGGATCCACCCTCGACCACTGTGCTCGTCGGCGGGACGGACGCGGAGCTGATCGACACCCAGCACGCGATCGGCGACCGGCTGCCGTGGGCGATCGCGATCATCGTCCTGATCACCTTCATCGTGCTGTTC
The DNA here is from genome assembly GCF_000826545.1 of Kibdelosporangium sp. MJ126-NF4. The sequence continues at coordinate 1,320,612 of NZ_CDME01000011.1, forward strand.
CTGTTCACCGGCAGCGTGCTGCAGCCCGTGCGCGCGCTGATCCTCAACGGTGTCAGCATGGCCGCGACTTTCGGCATCGTGGTGTGGGGCTTCCAGGACGGACACCTCGCCGGGATGTTCGGATTCACCGCGCAGCCGGTGGACACCGCCATCACCGTGCTGATCTTCTGCGTCGTGTTCGGTGTTTCGATGGACTACGAGGTGTTCCTGATCAGCCGGGTCAAGGAGCTGCACGACAGCGGCGCGAGCAACGCCGAGGCACTGCGCCTGGGGATGGCACGGACCGGCCGCATCGTGTCCGCGGCGGCTGGCATGCTGGCTGTCGTGTTCTTCTCGTTCCTGACCAGCTCGATCAGCTTCCTGCAGCTGTTCGGTGTCGCCGCGGGTGTGGCGATCCTGATCGACGCCATCCTGGTGCGTGGTGTCCTGGTGCCGGGTGCCCTCGCGCTGATGGGACGGACAGCCTGGTGGTCGCCGCCCTTCCTACGGCGGCTGCACGAGCGCGTGGGAGTCAAAGAGTGATGACCGTTCCCGAGCAGATGATCGCGGCCTACATCACCGAGCACGGGCCCGCCGACGCCATTGGCGTCGGTTCCTTGCCGGTGCCGGTGCCAGGGCCGGGCGAGGTCCTCGTCCGCGTCGCCGCGGTGGCGGCGAACCATGTGGACACTTTCGTCCGGTCCGGTGCGTACGCCACCGAGATGACGTTCCCGTTCGTGATCGGCCGTGATCTGGTCGGCACGGTCGTCTCGGCCACCGACTCGTTCGCCAATGGCACAACGGTGTGGTGCAACAGTATGGGCCACAATGGACGGCAAGGGACCTTCGCGGAGTACGTGGCCGTCCCGCAGGAGCGGCTGTACGCGCTGCCGGATGGCGTCGATCCGATCGCCGCCGTGTCGGTGCTGCACACCGCTGCTACAGCCCACATCGGACTGTACCGCGAGGCGCGGATCCGTCCGAGTGAGACGATCGTGGTGGTCGGAGCGGGCGGTGGCGTCGGCAGCGCCGTCTGCCAACTCGCGGCGGCAGCGGGCGTCCGGGTGATCGCGGTCGACCGTGCGGAGAACGCCGAATGGTGCCGGGAGCACTGTGGTGCCACAGCGGTGATCGACCGCGAATCCGCGGACATCGCCGGTGAGATAACGGCTCTCGCTCCGTCCGGTGTGGACGTATACTGGGACAACTCCGGGCGGCACGATTTCGACGCCGTGCTGCCGGTGATGGCGCTGGGCGGCAGGATCGTCCTGATGGCCGGGCTGCGCGCACGCGCGGTGCTGCCAGTGGGTGCCGTCTACACCAAGGACGTGAGCCTGCACGGCTTCGTGATCAGCAATGCCTCCGCGGCGGACCTGCGTGCCGCTGCGGAGATCATCAACCGGGAACTGCGCAGTGGCCGGTTGCGCGGCCGGGTCCGGGCGGAACTCCCGCTCGCCGAGGCCGCGAAGGCGCACCAGGTGCTGGAGACCGGCGTGGGCGACAAGCCGGGCCGTGTCGTACTCGTCCCGTAGATTGGGGGATTCTCGTGTTACGTGTGTTGACAAAGGAATGGTGGGAGCGGCGGTTCCTGCGCATGTACGACTCCTGGCGTGACCCGATCACCTGGCACGTCAAGGCGACACCGGGAGCGCCGCAGAACCTCGAGCACTTCAGACGCCGCAGGTTCTGCCTGATGGTCACCTACAAGCGCAACGGCGATCCGGTGCCGTCCGCGATGTGGTTCGGCCTGGACAACGGCCGCGCGTACCTGCGGACCGGTATCGACTCGTTGAAGGTGCGCAGGATTCGCCGCAACCCCCAGGTGCTGTTCGCGCCGTCGAACATCCGGGGCAAGCCAGTGGGCGCGGTCATCCCGTGTGTCGCCCGCATCCTGCCCGACGAGGAGAAGCCCCGAGCGGCGAAGATCATCGTCAACGCCTACGGCGTGGGACGGAAGGTCTACGACCGCACTGTCGCCACGGTGTACGAAGAGGCGGCATACCTGGAGATCACTCCAGTGGCGCTGCTGGAAGCCGAAGCCAAGCACTCCGCCACCACCAAAACCTCGTGAGTGTTTCGGCCGGTTAGTACCGGCCGAAACACTCACGAGGGTTGACCTGGGGTTATTTCTTGCGCTCCAGGTACTCCTTGGCCAGGCGGACCTCGTCGCGCACGTCGGTGTTCAGCCACTTGCGCAACATCGGCTCGGCCAGCCAGCCGATGAACGGCTTGAAGTCGAAGTTGAGTGTGCGGACCAGCCGCGTTCCACCGTCGGCCGGTTCGCACACGAAACTCGCGGTGAAGTCGGACGCCAGCCGGGCCAACCGGTTGGCAGGCGGCGGCGCGAGCGCGACGTCGACGCGCTTGCCCGGAGTGAGCGTCATCCGGGACACCGTCGGCGGGCCGGGCAGACCGGCGAGCTTGGAGCGGAACTTGAACTCGGTGACATTGCCATCGCGGCGTACCCAGACGACGGGCCGGATCTTGGTGTCCACTTCGGCGTAACGCTCGGGATCCATCACGAACTCGAGCAACTCGTCCGGCGTGCAGGCGATGACTTCGGTGACTTCGACCGTGAGCATGTCCCCATGGTAATCAGCGAACCCACCATGGGCGCCGGGTCTCGCCCGACCAGACGGGCTCGACACGGCACCCACGGCGAGGATTCACCCGACGGGGACGGGTTCCTCGGTCAGTTCACTGGCGAACTGCACAGCCATCGCCAGCGTCATGTGCCGGTGCCAGCCGACCCAGCCCCGCACCTCGTACCGGTCGAGCTGGGACCGGGTGCGGATCGCACGCCAGCGCCTGTCCAGGTGTCGCATCTCGGCCATCGCGTGCCCCATCCCGTTGGGGGAGAGGGGATGATGCATACAGGCCCGGAAGTAGCTGGTGCTGCCCCGTTTCCCGGTCGCGGCGTAGGCCGGGCTCGGGGTCAGGGTGACCGCCATCGGGGACATGCGTTGCCGGGGCATCTGCCGGGCGGTCAGTTCCGTCCGCGCGCCCGCCACTGCGCGCGCGTCGGTGACCACCGGCTCCTCCAGTTGACCGAGCTCGGCCGAGGTGAGCCAGGTCAGGTGCGGTATTTGTTGTTGCTGCAACAACATCAGCAGCCGCAGCTTGTTCGGGCAGTTGAGCGACAGGTAGATCCGTCTCGGCCGGAAGTCGTCGGCGATCGCCCGCTGGATCATGTCGGAGGCGATGGCCGACTTGGACCGGTGCCGGACCTCGGGTGGGATGTTTCCCTGTTTGCGCAGCCGTTCGTTCTCCGACCACGCCGGTGGCAGGTACAGGTCGATGTCCAGCAGGAACACCTTCCTGTCCGGGCTGACGTACAGCAGCGCCACCGCGTTCTGGCAGTTCTGCGCCCGGCCGTTCTCCGAGGAGAACTGCAGGTCGACCGCGACGGCGCGGTTGCCCTTCTTGGCGAAGGTCGCCTCGGTGATGTAGAAGTCGCCACCTTCCGCCGCTGCCGCGCGGGCCATCTCGCGCAGTTTTCGGCGGACTTCCGCGTCGTCCCACCGTGCTGTGGTGAGCAGGCGCTGCGCGCCGTCGGCACGGTACTCCGACTCGTAGGTCGCGATGTTGCGCCGTCCCGCTGACGGCTTCTTGACGATGTTGGCGAGGCCGAACATGTAGTTCAGCGCTCGCATCCGCGGTTCGGCCCTGGCGAAGCAGGGTGACAGCCGGGAATGCACTGTCCGCAGGCAGAATTCGAGCGAGGAGGCGGCAGGCAGCTGCGCACGCAGGCTCGCTGTGGTCTCCCTTGTCTTGGTCATCATTACACGCTCATGTTCTCTCGAGCTCCCCCAGGAGTTCGGATGACAGTGGTGGACCGTGAAAATGTGTCAGTTCTTCAGGTTGATGAGTTCGATACGCGATCCGATCTCGAGTTTCCGGAATATCTGGCGGAGGTGGTAGCCGACGGTGTGCGGTGAGACGAACAGGTGCCCGGCTGCCTGCCGGTTGGTCAGTCCTTTCGCGACAAGCGTGGCGACCTTGCGCTCGGTCTCGGTGAGACTGTCCCAGCCGGTCACCGGGCGCTTGGTGTGCTTCCAGTTGCGGCGCCGGACACCGAGAGCGCGCAGGCGGCGCGTGACTCGCGCGGCGTGCCAGGTCGCGTCGATCTCGGAGTAGGCGTCCATGGCGCGGTCGAGCTGCTCGACGGCGGTGTCGCGGTCCTCGTCGCACAGCGCGGTGCCCAGGTCCTCACCGGCGTGCGCCCGGCTCAGCGGATCCACGTGCGCGCGGGCCACTTCGGCGAGCACGCCGATGTCACCGTCGAGCAGCGCGCGTGCGTGCCATGCCGCGTACTTCAGGAAGTCGTGGCCCGGATTGGCCCTGCTCAGCGCTTCCGCTGTGTCCACTACGGACTCGGCGGTCCTGGTGCCGTGGTGTTCGGTGGCGACGCGGACAAACCAGGCGGCTGCCGCCGGGTCCTCCAGCAGGACCTCCCGCCGGATTCCCGCGTCGGCGCGCACGGTGGACAGCACGTTCTCGACAGTCGACGAATCGTCGGTGCCCGCCGCGACCATGCCCTGCACGAGCAGGTTCGCCGCCCACCACGGGCGGGCTTCCTCACGGGCCAGCAGGTCGTTGGCCTGGCCGCAGTGGCGCTTGGCCGCGACGAGATCGCCTTGGTGCAGCGCCACCATCGCCAGCACGGCGGCGGCTTGGGGCGCGTACAGAGGCATGTCGTAAGTCTGGGCCGCGGTGAGCCCTTGTCCGGCCACTATTGCCGCTTCGTGCAAATCCCCGTCGGCCAGCAGGATGGCGGCGGACAGGATCGCGGGAACCCCGGTGATGACACAGCCGGTGTCCTCGTGACCGACGCCGATCCGGCTGAGCAGGTGAGTGGCCTCGTCGAGCCTGCGTGCCCTGGTCAGCAGGCTCACCCGTAACCAGGTGGGATTGCTGAACCAGGCTCCGTCACCGGTGTTGCCGGTGGTCATGTCGAGCGCCTCGGTGACCTGTCCGTTGCGCCAGCGGGAAAGCGCGAGTACCGATCGGGCCGCGGTGGACACCGCCTGGCTGAGCGGCTCGGTACCGACGAGCAGTTCGTCGGCGCGCCCCATGGCCGCGCGTTCGTCCGACAGGGACTCGGCGGTCAGCCGGAGGACTTCGACCTGCTCGCGAATCGGATCCACACAGGACGGTGACTCGAGCAGCCGCTTCGCGGTCGCGGTCGCGGCAGCGGCGTGGCCGCGCAGGAACAACGCGGTGGCCAGCCAGCGGCGCAGCGTCTGTGTCTGCGGGGTGTCGGCGTCCGTGTTCTCCAGTGACTGGCGGCAGAACCGGATCGCGGCGGACAGCGAGCCCGAGCGGGTCAGCGCCTGGGCCGCGATCGCGGCCAGTTCGAGGTACTCCGTGGTACCGGGGCCGCACAGCCGCATCCCGCCGGTCGCCAGGTCGGCGGCGCGTGCAGGGTCGACCGCCAGCAGCTCGCCGGAGACCTCGATGAGCGTGCGGGTGGCCTCGGCGTCACCGGGCAGCGCGCCCCGGGCCAGGTGGATGGCCGCGTCGAGACGTCCGGACGGGCGTTCCATCAGGATCTGCGCTGCCTGCCGGTGCAGCATCACCCGGATCGGCTTCGGCACGGTGTCCAGCGCGGCCTGCCGCAGTGGGGCGCTGCTGAACGCGAAGGCGTCGTCCGCGTCGACCGTGATCAGCCCGCTGTGCATGACCTCGTGGACGAGCGGAAGTAGTTCGGCGGGGGACTTGCCCAGCATCGCGGCCAGGTCCACCGGCGTGAAGTCTCGGCCGAGCACGGCGGCCACCTGCAACAACTGCCTCGTCGGCGCCGCGAGCGCGTCGAGCTTCGCGGTGACCATCGTGACGAACCGTTCGGGCAGCGGTGTTTCGGCGGGCAGCTCCACCTCGGGCTGACCTGGCACAGTGACCGCGGTGCCGGTGGCGCGCGGTGTCAGGTCCGCGACGCCGTCGTTGATCTCCACGTCCCTGTCGTCCACGAGACCGCGGATCAGTTCGACAAGCGGGCCGGGGATCGTCACGCTCTCCAAAATGGACAGCAGCGGCGGCGAGGGGATAGCACCGAGCAGGTCCGTTGCCACCGACCGGATCGCCGCGGGCGCGAGCGGTGGCAACTCGGGTAACTGCTCGGCCTCGGTGATCTCGTGGCCGAGCAGGGCCGCGAGCGAACCCCGGTTGCCGGGCGGGAACGACAGCAGCCACACCACCGGCTGGGTGCGCAGCTTCGTCATCAGTGCCCGGACGGTGAGCATGACGGCGGGCCCCGCGCGGTGGAAGTTGTCAAGGGGGACCAGGACCGGGCTGTGTGGCAGCAGGTCGACCAGTTGCGCGTACGCCTGGTTGGCGTGCGCGGACGTGCCTTCGGGGACGGGGATCAGGTCGGTGCCGGTCGGGGCCTGCGCACCGGCATGGGCGAGCGCTGCGGCTTTCTCCGTGGCCTTCTCCGGTCGGCCGAGCTGTTCGTAGACGCCGGTGAACGTGGTGAAGCCCTGGTTCTCGGCGAGCTCGGTCGCCTTCGCGAGCAGCCGCGTCTTGCCGCTGCCCGGCGCGCCCTCTACGACGACGGTGGTGGACCGGCTCGCGCCAGCCACTCTGCGTAGTATCGCCGTTATCTTTTCTATGTACTCGTCACGGCCGTGTATGGCCGCCCGGCCGTAATGACCGGAATAGATGGTCTGCAGGCTCAGCTTCGCCACGATCCTCCCCCACGGACCCCTGCGCGGAACTCACTGTCACCGGGTACCCCCAAGTACGCCGACCGACACAGCTTTATTACCTGTCCCCGTATCCACCCGACTCGCTGCCCGCTCGTCCGCAGGCTGCGTTTCCCCAGTGGGCGTTCGACGACATTGTCATACGGTACACCAGCGACGGAACTCGCCGGAGTCTCCCCGAGAGTCAGTGCTTCGTCAAGGCTTTCGGGTGCGATCTCGCTACGATTCCCCCGATTGTCGGTGTTGCCGAGGGGGCGGGTTACCTCGCGGGCGGGCGCCGCATTGACGGTATTCTCCGCGGGCGTGCCGCGTGACGCTCGATGATCCGCCCTTTGTCGGGACGGATATCTGTTTCCTTACCGTGAGGTAAATTGCTGGTGTCACGTGCGTATACCCGCGCGAAAGTCAGTCCCCAGTCCAGCCATGGGCGCAAGTTACCCGACCTAAAGCGGTTGCCTCAAGCGCAAGAGCGGATCTAGTGCCGGTGTGGCTGTGTTGTGAGAACGCGACGGGAACCGGCCAATCGGCTGGCTGTGTGCCCATTCTCACTGTATCCGCAGGTCGAGGGCGGTGTGCGAGAAGTCGGCCCGGTGTGGATGTCCGTTATTTCGGGGTAATGTGGGACGTCCGTACAGAACTGCGGACGCGGCAACTCCGGCGTCACGGTGAGCGGAGAGTTTACGTTTTCTGTGATGTGTGCAACCGGGACGGGTAACGTCACCCGTTTGGTCTAGTGACTGTCGTGTGAAGATGTGCTTCGGCATTCCGATTCGCCTCTTGCAAGCGCGGATATGGGTTCATCGGCGGGTATGGCGTCGTTATTCGGATGATGCACACTAATGGGCCACTTAATACCGCGCTTATCGGCGTTCGTTGACATGTTGATCGTTGTTACGATAGCTTCGTTTTACGTGAGGAGTTGACGGGACAGGGACCCCATGGGGTTTGCTCGAATCAGCTGCCCACGCCGGAATCAAGCCGCTTCGTGTCCTCGGCTCACCGGCGCTCAATTCCCTGTTTTCCCGGCCTCCCCCCGGTTGCGCCGAGGTGCCCCCCACACCTCGGCGCCCATCATCCTGCCCGCAGTCGAGGAGGGTGCCGACCAACCTGAAGACGTATCGCACCGGTAGTCAGGAAAGCTGTTTCACCTTATGTGAAAGGGAAGCCGTACTCGTGATGAAGCTCAGTGGGAAAATCGGGCTCGCAGCAGCTGTTCTCGGGATGACCGTCGCCTTCGGCCCGGCCGCGCTGGCCGATGCCCCGTCGGTGACCGCCACCCCCTCGACCGGCCTGGTCGACGGGCAGTCCGTCTCGGCGGCGGTGGCGGGGTTCGCTGCTGGTGAAGAGGTGATCGTTGCGCAGTGCGCAAATCCCGGTGGCGTCGTCGTGTGCGACTGGGCGAGCACCGTCCATTTCAACGCCGACGGTTCCGGTAGCGGCTCTGCCTCCGTGACGGTGCACGCCACCTACGAGGGCAAGACGCAGACCGGTGAGGTCTACGGCACAGTGGATTGCGCGACCATTGACGGTGGTTGCAAGGTCGGCGCGGTTAACGCGACATACACCACTGTGGCGTACACGCCGATCTCATTTGGCTGATGACGCGGTAAACGTCCGGGTCAGCACGACGCGGTTCGTTCCGCTGTCCGGAACGTGTTTCGTTGCCGGTGTTCGGAACGCATTCGGCACACGGTCTGATCCTGGGTGAATCGGCGCCGGTGGCGCGGCCGCACGGCCGCGTCACCGGCGTTCTGTCGTGTGGGTTTCAATACGACGTGAATGCGGCCGCTGCCAATTCGGGGCGGCGAGGGTGAGTCAAGTGCGGATGCCGTGTGGCTGCCGGGTGACGGCGGACACGTCCCCAAGGACCTGCTCGGTTGATGTGTAGGATTCCGATGTGTAACATCCCTACACGTTGGACCGAGGCCGGCTTCCGCTCGTCTGTGCCGCCGAGGTGGGGGATTCGCAACGAGCACGAGGTAACTGACCATGGGGCCTGTCGAACTTGCTCGAGCAGGGTTCGCGTTGACGGTGGTGTTCCACTACCTGTTCGTCGCGCTGACCCTGGGACTCGTACTGGTGGTCGCGATCCTGCACACCAAGTGGGTGCGCACGGGCGACCCGGTCTACCTGCGGATGACGCGGTTCTGGGGACTGCTCTACGTGGTGAACTACATCGTCGGCATCGGTGCCGGTCTGGTGATGGAGTTCCAGCTCGGCGCGAACTGGGCCGGGTTGGAGAACTTCAGCGCCAACGTGTTCGGCGCGCCGCTGGCGATCGAGACCATTGTGGCCTTCTTCGCCGAGTCGACGTTCCTGGCACTGTGGATCTTCGGCTGGCGCAGGCTGCCCAAGAAGTTCCACCTCGCCACGATCTGGGTGGTCACCGCCGCGGCGTGGATGTCCGCGCTGTGGGCGCTGGTGGCCAACGGCTTCATGCAGAACCCGGTCGGCTACGAGATCCGTGACGGCGTCGTGCAGATCACCAGCTACGGGGCGCTGCTCGGCAACGTCAACCTCTGGATCGCCGTGCCGCACATCCTCACCGCGGCGATCGCGACCGCGGGATTCTTCCTGCTGGGTATCAGTTCCATCCTGCTCCGCCGCGGCAGGGCCGACCAGGAGTTCCTGCGGCGGTCGATGCGCATCGGCGGACACGCCGCCGGATGGGGCTCACTGCTCGCGGTCAGCGTCGGCGCGCTGCAGTTCATTGTGGTCACCGAGGCGCAGAAGTCGAAGTTCTGGGCGTTCATCGGCGCCAGCGACGACCTGGCACTCCGCCAGCAGGAACTGACGGCCAAGTACGGACCGGACGCCAAGCTGCCGGAGCCCGCCTGGGTCGAGTTCTCCGGCCAGGCCATGATGATCATCGGCCTCTTCATGCTGATCATCGGTATCTGGGTGCTGTTCGCGCTGCGCAAGGACCGGATCACCACGAAGTCGCGAGTGCTGCGGTGGCTGCTCGTGCCGATGCTGTTCCTTCCGTTCGTCGCCAACATCTCCGGCTGGATCTTCCGCGAGGTCGGCAGGCAGCCGTTCGCCATCTGGAACGTGCTGACCACCAACGACGCCATGACACCGGGGCTGACGGCCGGGCAGGCCACGGTGTTCCTCACCGTGTTCGGCATCCTGATCGGCCTGCTGATGCTGCTGGACTGGTGGCTGCTCGGCCGGATCGCACTGCGCGGACCGGACAAGGTCACCGGTGGTCTGTGGGCCGACCAGGACCACGAGTCGAGCGACGACGACCATTCCGACACGCGGCGCGACGGCGTCCTGGTCTGATCGCGGTCAAGGACTGAGGAGTTCTGATGGGGTACGCAACTCTGTGGCTGATCGCGTTCGGCTTGCTGTTCGCGGGTTTCCTTGCCCTCGCGGGCATCAACTACGGCACCAGCCTCTTACTTCCGTGGCTGGCCAAGACGGACGGCGAACGCAGGTCCGTGCTCAACCAACTGGGCCCGTTCTTCCTGGCCAACGAGGCGTGGCTGCTGGTGTCGATCGGTCTGCTGATCGGCACGCTGCCCGGCCTGGAAAGCCGGATGATCGCGGGCTCGTATCCGGTGTTCATCGTCGCCGTGGCCGGTTCGGTCGTCGTCAACGTCGCGGTACAGCTGCGCAGCAGGCACGAAGCCGCCGGTGTGCGGAAGTTCTGGGACTTCCTGACTGTCGTGGGTGGACTGGCGGCCGCGTTCGGCTGGGGAGCCTTCCTCACCGCGTTCGCCGTCGGCTACCCGATGGACGCGACAGGCCACGTCACAGGCGCCGGTGAGGCACTCACGCTGACCACTGTCCAAGGTGGTCTGGCCACGGTCGCGCTGCTGGGCGCGCACGGAGCCTCCTTCGTGACCGCGCGGTCGATCGACAAGTCTTTGGACGCCGTGTCACGCAGGGCCAAGAAGGCCGCGCTCATCCTCGCCATCGCGGCCAGCCTGCTCACGGTGGGCACGGTGATCGGCATACTCAACGGCGGCGAGCACGAGGGCGTGATGAGCAACCCCGTGGTGGCCATCGTCCTGGTCGGCCTCGCACTGGTGTCACTGAAGATCACCCTGTGGCGTCAGGCCAAGGGCCAGGGCTGGCAGGCGTTCGCGACCACTGTTGTCGCGGTCGCGCTGCTGCCGATCGGCGTGCTGCTGGGCAAGTACCCGACGCTGGTCACGTCGACCACCGCGGGCGGCAAGGGCGCGGAACTGGCCGATGTGGCCGCGTCCACCGACGCGTTGGCGGCCGTCACGTGGGTCGCCGGTCCGGTCCTGCTGGTCGTGCTGGCCGTCCAGGTCTACGCCTGGAAGATCTTCGCTGGCAGCAAGGAACGCCAGCCGATGTTCTACTGAACCATGGGCCTGTAGGGGGAGAACGCGGTGGGCACACGAGGCCCGATCGATCCGCAGGTGCTGGCGCGGCTGCCACGGCTGCGCCGGTACCTGGCCGTCCGGTCGGTGCTGGCTGTCGCCGGTGCCGCACTGGTCATCGGGCAGTCGATCGGCGTCGCGAGCGTGCTCGCCGTGTTCTTCGTGGACAGTCCGGCCGCCGCGCTGTCCTCGGCGTGGGTCGTGCCGTTGCTCGCGGTCATTGTCGGCAGGATCGTGCTGGCGGCCGTCGAACGCTGGTGGAACGAGCATGTTCTCGCCGCGCTCAAGGCCGACCTGCGTGACCAGGTGGCGCATTCCCTGCTCGGCAGGGGGTTCGCGCACGTGCACACTGTGGACGGCGGGACCGGGGCCGCGAAGGCGGGCACGCTGCTGACACGCGGTGTCGACGCACTCGACGCGTATGTCGTCGGCGGGATGGGGCTCATGCCCGCGGCGGCGATCGTGCCGACAGCCGTGGTGGCCACGTTGTTCGCCGTCGACTGGCCGTCGGCGATCGTCGTGGTGATCGTCCTGCCGATCGTGCCGTTGCTGCTCGCTCTCGTCGGATTGCACACGAAAGAGCGCAGCGCCCGGCAGTGGTCGGCGATGCTGCGTCTCGGCGGGCAGTTCCTGGAAGCGGTGTCCGGCCTGGTGACTCTGCGGGTGCTCGGGCGTGACCGGCGGACGGCCGCCCGGGTCAGGGAAGTGGCCGAGGACCACCGCAAGGCGAGCATGTCCGCTCTGCGCCTGGCCTTCCTGTCCTCGCTGGTCCTCGAAACGCTCACCACGCTCTCGGTCGCGTTGATCGCGGTGCCGGTCGGTTTCCGGTTGCTCGACGGCGCGATCGGCCTGTCGACCGGACTGGCCGTGCTGCTGCTGACGCCCGAGGCGTTCCGGCCGCTGCGCATGGTCGGCACCCAGTTCCACGCCAGCGAGGACGGCAAAGTCGCGCTGCGTGAACTGACCTCCCTGCTCGACGCGCCCGAACAGGACCCGCGACCCGCTGTCGTCACGGAACGGTCGGTGCTCGCGGATGTCCGCGAGCACCCGATCGTCCTCGACGACCTGGCGGTCGGCTGGCCGGGGGCGCAGCAGCCCGTGCTGTCAGGAGTGTCACTGGAGTTCGAACCCGGTGGGCGCTACGCGGTGGTCGGTCTGAGCGGCGCGGGCAAGAGCACGCTCCTGCGCACGGTCGCCGGACTCATGTCCCCGGTCGGCGGGCGTGTCCTCGTCGACGGTGTGGACGTGTCGACGGTCGACCCGCGGCAGTGGCGGCAGGTGCTGGGTGTCGTCCCGCAGCGGCCACATTTGTTCGGTGGCACGGTGTTGGACAACATCAGCATCGGCTGGCCACAGGCCTCGGCGGCCCAGGTGTGGGACGCGCTGGAACGTGCCGGAGCCGCGAACGTGGTCAGCGGGCTTCCCGAGGGACTGGACACCGTCCTCGGCGAGAACGGCGTCACGTTGTCGGCGGGGGAGCGGCAGCGCTTGGCCGTGGCCAGGGCGCTCGTGCGCGATCCGGCTGTGCTTCTGCTCGACGAGCCCACAGCCCGGCTCGACGGCGAGACCGAGGAAGGCGTGCTCGCCGCGATGGATGCCCTGGCGGGAACCGTGATCATCGTGACTCACCGGCCCAGAGTCGTCGAGTACGCCGACCACGTCATCGTGGTCGAGCAGGGTGGCGCGCGACTCGCCGCGGTGACGGCATGACAGGCACCGGCCCCGCGCTGCGCCTGGGCGCCGGAGCGGTGGCGGCTGTGTTGTGTGAGGCCAGCGCGGTCGCGCTCACCGGATTCGCCACCTGGTTGATCTGCCGCGCTTCCGAGCAACCGCAACTCGGTGCGCTGGCGATCGCCGTGGTGACCGTGCGCGCGCTCGCGATCGGGCGCGGTGTTCTGCGCTACGGCGAACGCCTCAGCGGTCACGACGCCACACTGCGGATCATGACGCGGGTCCGCGGCCGCGTGTTCGACGCGCTCGTGCCGCGTGCGCCGTTCGGTCTCGCTGCCTTCCGGCGTGGTGACCTGCTCACCCGCTTGGTATCCGATGTGGACACGATCCAGGACTTGCTGCTGCGGGTGCTGTTGCCCGCGACGGCCGCGGTCGGAGTCGGCGCACTGGCAACCGGCTACACCGTGTCGGTGGTGTCGGACGCGGGCATCGTGATGGCGGTGGGCCTGGTGATCGCCATCGGTGTCCTCCCGCCGCTCGCTGCCCTGTTGTCCGAACGGTCCGGGCGGCGGCTCGTCGCCGCCAAGGCCAGTCTGTCGGTCAAGATCGTTGACCTGCTCGACGGGTTCGAGGACCTGATCGTCCTGGACGCGGTGGACGAGGCGCTGGAGCGCCAGCAGTCCTCGGCACAGCGGGTCGCGACGCTGGAACGGCGCCGTGGAATCGCACGGGCAGTGCTGGCCGCGGCGGGCGTCGCCGTGCATCTCGGGACAGCCGTGGTGGTCGCGCTCGTCGGCATGGCCGCGGCTGGACGTGGTGAGGTCTCCCCGATCGACGTCGCCGTGGTGACGCTGATGTGCCTGGCGGTGTTCGAGGTGGCGCAACCGTTGCACCTGGCTGCCGAACAGTTCGGCGCCATGCGTGCCGGCCTCGCCCGTGTGCGGGAGATCCTCCAGCCGGTGTCCGAAAAGGAAGCCGACGGACACGTCGAACCCGCTGCCGAGCTGGACATCGTGGACGCCGGATACACGTATCCCGGCGCCGGACGGCCCGCGCTGACCGGGATGAACCTGTCGCTGCGACCGGGACGGACAACGGCGTTGGTCGGGCCGAGCGGCTCGGGCAAGAGCACAGCGCTCGCGCTGGCATTGGGACTGCTGGCGCCGGACACCGGACAGGTGCGCCTGGCCGGGCGTGACATCGGTGACATCGCGCCACACCAGCTGCGGCCCGGCCTGATCACCGGCCTGACCCAGTACGCCTACCTGTTCACCGGAACCATCAGGGCGAACATGGAACTGGGCAGCCAATCGGCCACAGAGGACCAGATGTGGCAGGCGCTGGCCGACGCCGGTGCGAGCGACTGGGTACGCGACCTGCCCGACGGCCTGGACACGGTCATCGGATCCGACGGCATGACGGTGTCCGGCGGGCAACGACAACGCCTGGCCCTCGCCGTGGTGCTGCTCGCCGCCCCGGCGGTGCTGGTGCTCGACGAGCCGACCGAGTCACTGGACACGCTCACCGCCGACAGGGTGATGGCGGACCTGATGGACGCCACCAACAGCCGGACCGTGCTGCTGACCAGCCATCGCCTGTGCGGCCTCGAAGCCGTCGACGAGATCGTCGTTCTGTCGGGCGGTTACGTTGTGCAGCGCGGCAGCCATGAGCGACTACTGGCTGAACCCGGGTACTACCGCGAGCGTTACCTCGGTGAACGTGCCGCGCTCGACCTTTTCGAGCGGATCGGCGGACGGAACCCGTAGTTCTCCCGCTTGCGCGGGTGGCTTCTCCGCCTGGCGGGGGAGGTCCGATTTCAGGACCGCGGTGGAAGTGCCGGACAGCCCGCACTGGATAGGTTTTCCAGTGTCTGGAGTGGTCGAATCCCGGGGGATCGCATGTCCGTACTTCCAAGAGTCAGTGTCATCGGAACCGGTTACCTCGGCGCCACCCACGCCGTGTGCATGGCCAGCCTCGGGTTCGACGTCGTCGCGATCGACATCGACCCGGAGAAGGTCGACCTGCTCAACCGGGGCCGGGTCCCGTTCCACGAGCCGGGGATGCCGGAACTGCTCGAGTCGGCGCAGCGGCACGGCCGGATCACCTTCACCACCGACTACGCCGCCGCCAAGGACGCGGATGTGCACTTCCTCTGTGTGGGAACGCCTTCCGCCATCGACGGCTCGGCTGATCTGTCCTACCTGCGTGCCGCGGTGACCAACCTCGCGCCGCACCTGGACCGGAAGTCCCTTGTGGTCGGCAAGTCGACGGTCCCGCCCGGCACGGCCGCGGCGATGACCGAGCTGCTGACCGACCTCGCGCCCGCCGGGTCCGAAGTGGAACTGGCGTGGCAGCCGGAGTTCCTGCGCGAGGGGCACGCGGTCGAGGACACGTTGCGGCCCAACCGGCTCGTGTTCGGCGTGCGCTCCGAATGGGCGCTCGACCAGCTCAACCGGGTGTTCGCGCCGGTGATCGAGGAGGGCACGCCGGTCGTGGTCGCCGACCTGGTGACCGCGGAACTGGTCAAGATCGCCGCGAACACCTACCTGGCGACCAAGATCTCGTTCGCCAACGGTCTCGCCGAACTGTGCGACAAGGTCGGCGGTGACGTCGCCACGCTGGTGGACGCGCTCGGCTACGACTCGCGCATCGGCCGCCAGTACCTCGGCCCCGGCATCGGCTACGGCGGCGGCTGCCTGCCCAAGGACCTCTCGAGCCTGCTGACGTGGGCCGAGTCGATCGGCGCCGGGGACAGCGTCGGCTTCCTGCGCACCGTCAGGGAGATCAACGACCGTTGCCGCGACCGGGTCATCCTGCAGACACTGGACCAGCTCGACGGCAACCTGCAGGACGCCAGGATCTGCGTGCTCGGTGTCGCCTTCAAGCCGGACTCCGACGACGTGCGCGAGTCGCCGTCGCTGGAGATCGCCCGGCGCCTGCACCAACTCGGCGCGCGGGTCACCGTGCACGACCCGGCCGCGATGGGCAACGCACGGCGGGTCGCGCCGGAACTGACCTACGCGGGCACGCTCATCGGCGCCGCCGACGGTGCCGACGTGGTGCTCGTGCTGACCGAGTGGCGTGAGTTCCGCGAGATGGACCCGCGGCGGCTGGGGGAGTGGGTGGCCAGTCGCAAGATCGTCGACGGCCGACTGTGCCTCGACGCCAAGGCGTGGACCGATGCGGGCTGGCACGTCGCCATCCCCGGCAGGCCCGTGCATGCCGGGCCGATCACCGCACCCGCGCCGGTGCCCGCGTAAAGAGCCCTCCGTAAGAAGCCCCGAAAGGCAAGGGAAGCCGCGATGCTGGCGACTGTA
The DNA here is from genome assembly GCF_000826545.1 of Kibdelosporangium sp. MJ126-NF4. Next base: position 1,336,638 of record NZ_CDME01000011.1, read on the forward strand.
CTGGCAGGCATCAGCCTGTTCGGCTGCGGAATACAGGCAGGCGCGCTCTTCATGTTCCACATGGGAGTGCTGCCGACCTACAAGAAGGTCGACATCCCGACCTGGATGCGCATCCACGTCAGCATGGACCGCAGCATCGAACGGTTCATGCCGTTTCTCAACCTGACGACCGGCGTGGCCACACTCGCGCTGCTGTTCATGTCCGACAGCGCGGAAAGCGTCGTACTCAGGATCGCCGGGCTGTGCTGCAACATCGCGCTCGCCCTGCTGTCCGAACTGGTCAACGTGCCGATCAACAAGAAGGTCAAGAAGGCCTACGAGGCCGTCGCCGCGCCGGTCGGCGCCGCGGGTGGCGTTTCGGTGGCCATGGACGACTCCGAACTCGCCGGGCACCGCGCGTACTGGGCGAGGGCGAACTCTTGGCGGACAACGGTCATCTGCGTGGGGTTCGCGCTCTACGTGATCGCCGCATTCGTGTGACCCGCACCATCAATCCAACACCGAGAAGGGAACAACGGTGATCCAGCGCTACGCCGTGACGTTCCGGGTACGGCCCGGAACCGAGGAAGCTGTCGCGGAACTGCTCGCGACCTACGACTCGCCGAACCTGCGAGTCGACGACGACACCCGGCTGGTGAGCACCTCGGTGTTCATGCACGGCACCACGATCGTCCGGATGCTCGAGATCGAGGGCGACCTGATCAAGGTCATGCGGCACCTGTCGCAGGAGCCGACGATCCAGCACGTCGAGACCGAACTGCACAAGTACCTCGTCGAGGAGGACAAGCGGGACATGAGCGACCCCGAGGGCGCTCGCAAGTTCTTCGCCAAGGCCATGATGCGCACCGTGGTGACCCGCTGGTCGCCGGATGACGTGCGCGTCGCAGCAGCGAACGGGGCGGCACAGTGAGCGACGCCAAGGTCCTTCTGGTCACCGGTGGTACGGGAGCGCTGGGCGAGTCCGTCGTCCGGCACCTGGCCTCCGAAGGCCACCAGGTGCTGGTGACCGGCCGCAACGAGGAGAAGCTCGGCGAGATCGTCGCCGCGCACGGCAACGACGGCCAGGTCCAGTCGATCGTCGTGGACGCCACCACCCCGCTGGGCGCCCGCAAGGCCGTGTCCACCACGGTGGAGAACTTCGGCCGGATCGACGGCCTGGTGCACCTGGTCGGCGGCTTCCGGATCGGCCCGGTGGCGCTCACCGACGCCGACGCCTACGAGCACATGATCAAGGTCAACTTCATCTCCGCGGTCACCGCGGCGCAGGCCACTCTGCCGCAGCTGAGCGGTAGCGGCCACATGGTCTTCGTCGGATCCGTGCTCGCCGAGGAGCCGCTGCCCGGCTTCAGCGCGTACGGCGCGAGCAAGGCCGCGCTGTTCGCGTGGGCCAAGAGCTTCGCGCACGAGGTCAAGCACAAGGGCGTGCACGTCAACACGGTCATGATGACCATGGCTGACACGCCGGACTCGCGCGCCCAGCGCCCGCACGTGGACTTCAGCCACGCGGTCACTCCGGACGTGGTCGCCAAGGTGATCCAGTTCCTGGTCAGCCCGCAGGCCGAGGGCCTCTACGGCGTGACCGTGCCGGTGCTCGGCCAGTTCGAGCTCAACACGCCGCTCACCGCCCCGCCGCCCGGCATGCCGCCGCTGCACAAGCTGTGACGACTGACTGAGGAGACCACCGTGCTGATCGACGTCCACGGACATCTGGGACCCCTCGGGGAGAAACCCGGTGACGGCCCACCGGGTCTGCACGACCCGGACGGCATGATCGAACGCAAAGCCCGTGCGGGCATCACGATGACGATCATCGGGACGCCGGTCGGCGCGGGGGACATGCGTCCGTTGCCGGGGCTGGACAACTTCACCCAGACCGCCGACCAGGTCAAGGCGCACAACGAGTTGATGGGTGAGCTGGTCTCGGCCTACCCGGAGCACCTGCGCAGCTACGTCTACCTCGACCCGTTCGGCGGCGAGGCGATGCTCGCGCAGGCCGCCGAACTGCTGGCCGAATGGCAGTACGTCGGCGTGGTGGCCAACACCAGCATCAACGGCGAGTACCTCGACTCGCCGAAGGCGGCGGACTTCTTCGCCGCCGCGGCGGAGTGGGACAAGCCTGTGCTGCTGCACCCGCCTGCCGTGCCGGTCGGCGCGGACAGCTTGGCGCAACTGGGTTTCGGGGTGGTCGAGCACGTCGGCCGCTACTGCGACGTGACCGCGGGCCTCGCGGCGATCCTGAGCGCGAAGTGGCTGGAGCAGTACCCGTCGCTCAGGCTGATCGCCGCTGCCGGTGGTGGCGCGCTGGCGCTGCTGCTGGAGAAGATCGACATGGCGGCCCGCCGCCAGCGTGGCCGTCAGCCGGGGGATCCGCTGCCCAGCAGCAAGATCGGGTCGATCTACGTCGAGACGTCCAACCCCAGCCGACACCAGCTGGCGGCGAACGTCGCGGCGCTCGGCGCGGACAAGGTGCTGTTCGGCACCGACGCGCCGCCCGTGCTGGACAACATCGAGACCGCGACCGGCGCCGTGCGCTCCGCCGACTTCCTCACCGAGGAGCAGCGGGAGCTCATCCACTGGCGCAACGCGGCGGAGCTGTTCGAACTGGCGGCTGTTCCGGTCTCGTGAGTGTTTTGGCCGGTTCTAACCGGCCAAAACACTCACGACCATTTTCTGGAGGGGAACCATGCTTGAACTCAAGGGCAAGCGCGTCCTGGTGACCGGCGGCAGCCGGGGGATCGGCCGTGCCATCGTGCTCGCGTTCGCCGAGGCGGGCGCCACCGTGCACACCTGCTACCGCAACGACAGCGCCGACGTGGAGAACCTGCGCGAGACGCTGACCGGATACGGCGCCGAGCACACGGTCAGCCAGGTCGACGTCGCCGACCCCGCGCAGGTGCAGGAGTTCGTCGAGGCCGCGGCGAAGCGGGACGGCGGCATCGACGTCATCGTCAACAACGCCGGTGTGGTCAGCCACAGCACGTTGCAGGAGATGGACGTCGCCGAGTGGAACCGGGTGCTGAACACCAACCTCGGCGGTGTCATGTCGGTGGTGAAGTCCGCGCTGCCGTCGCTGTGCGAGGGCGCGTCCATCGTGACGATCTCGTCCGCGGTCGCGTCGATCGGCATGGTCGGCCGCACGCACTACACCGCGTCGAAGTCCGCGCTGGTCGGCTTCAGCCGCTCGCTGTGCAAGGAGCTCGGCCCGCTGGGGATCCGGGTCAACCTGGTCGCCCCCGGCATCATCGAGACCGACCAGACCGCCGGTCTGACGCCGGAGATCCGTGAGCGGTACTCCAAGCTGGCCGCGCTGGGCAGGCTCGGCGAGCCGGACGACATCGCCTCGGTCGTGCTGTTCCTGGCCAGCGACCTGTCCCGGTTCGTGTCCGGCCAGACCATCGTCGTCGACGGCGGTATCTGATGCTGCGCGCCGAACTGGCCATGACCATCGCGACGGGCGACGAGCCCGCGTTCGAGCGGGAATGGCTGCGGGTCAGCGAATGGGTCGCCGACCAGCCGGGATCGGTGCGCCAGACGCTTGCCAGGCTCGACGGTGAGCAGACCACGTACCTGATCACGTCCGACTGGGTCGACGAGCCGTCGTTCCGGGCGTTCGAGACCAGCAACAGGCAGGACGAGGTGACCTCCGGGCTGCGCAGGCTGCGCCAGTCCGCGCGGATGACCGTGAGCACCATCCTGCACCACAAGGAATCCACCTCGTCCTTAGTGGACGCCACCATGAGGGATCAGTGATGACCGCATACATCGTCGTGTCCGCGAAGGTCAAGCCGGAGACGGGCCCGCAGTTCGAGGCGGCCTTCCGCCAGGTGCAGGCCAAGGTCAAGGGCACGCCGGGGCACATCAGCGACCAGCTGCTGCGCGACCACGAGGACCCCAACCGCTACATCCTGCTCGGCCAGTGGGTCAGCGCGGAGAAGTTCCTCGAGTGGGAGGACGCCCCCGTGCACAAGCAGACCACCACGCCGATGCGTGAGTTCTGGGCAGGCCGTGTCGAGCGCACGATCTACGAGATCGGCGTCCCCGGACTGGCCGACGGGGCCGCGAAGTCATGAGCGCGGCCGACCCGACCACGGTCGTGGTGACCGGGGCGGCGGGCTTCATCGGCTCCAACCTGGCCGAGTCGCTGCTGGCGGACGGCTTCCGGGTGCTGGGGATCGACTACTGCACCCAGCACGAGCCGTGGGTGGTCGAGCGCAACCTCCGCCCGTTGCTCGGCCACCCCGGTTTCACCTTCGTCCGCAAGGACCTGGCGCTGGCCGAGTTGGAGCCGTTGTTCGCCGACGTGGACACCGTGTTCCACCTCGCCGCGCGGGCCGGTGTGCGCACCTCGTGGGGGACCGGCTTCGGCGGGTACGTCACGAGCAACGTCGCCGCCACCCAGCGCGTGATGGAGGCGGCGATCGCCACGGGCGTCCGCCGAGTCGTCGTGCCATCGTCGTCCAGTGTGTACGGTGGCACGGCCGGTGGGCCGTCCTCGGAGGACTTGCTGCTCAGGCCGATGTCGCCGTACGCGGTGTCCAAACTGGCCACTGAGCAGCTCGCGCTGGCGTACGCGAGGCGTCCGCAGCGCGAGGTGTCCGTGGTCGCGTTGCGCTACTTCACGGTCTACGGGCCACGCCAGCGCGACGACATGGCGATCAGCCGGATGATCAAGGCCGCGCTGTCGGGCGAGACGTTCACCGTCTACGGCGACGGCAACCAGAAGCGCGACTTCACCTACGTCGAGGACACCGTGCGGGCCACGAGGCTGGCCATGCACGCCGACGTCCAGGCCGAGGTGGTCAACGTGGGCAGCGGCTCGGTGGTGGCGCTGCACGAGCTGATCGACCTCGTCGGCGAGGTCACCGGGCGGCCGCTGAACCTGGAGTACGGCGGCGTGCAGGACGGCGACGTGCCCACGTCATGGGCCGACGTCGAGTACGCGGCCGACACGATCGGGTACCGGCCGCTGATCGACCTGCGGACCGGAGTGACCCGCAGCGTCGAGTGGTTCCGCGCCAACGCCGACGCGGCCGTCACACGGTAGCGACGACCCGCCAGAAACGACACGGGGGAAGACAGGCATGCCCGGCTTCGAAGTGCTGCGCGTACGCAACTACCGGCTCTGGTGGAGCCACCTGTCGGTGGCCAACATCGGCAACTGGGCGCAGCGGGTCGCCCAGGACTGGGTCGCGCTCGAGCTGACCGGCCAGTCCGGTACCGCGCTCGGCATCGTCACCGCGGCCCAGTTCCTGCCCTTCCTGCTGCTCGCGCCGGTCGGCGGGGTGATCGCCGACCGGTTCGACGCACGCAAGGTCCTGTTCGTCACCCAGGCGATCATCGGCGGGTGTGCCGCGCTGATGGCGGTGCTCACCGGCACCGGCGTCGTGGCGTTCTGGCACGTGGTGGTGATCGCGTTCCTGCTCGGCTGCGCCAACGCGGTGTTCCAGCCGACGATCCAGTCGTTCGTGACCGACCTGGTCGGCCCCGACCTGGTCAGCTCGGCCGTCGGGCTCTCGGCGGCGTCGTTCAACGGCGCCAGGGTGATCGGACCGGCCATCGCCGGTGTGATGATCGCGTCGTGGACCACGTGGTCGGTGTTCACCGTGACCGCGCTGAGCGTGCTGGTGCCGATGTGGGCGCTGGTGCGGCTGGACCCGAGCCAGCTCTACCCGTCGCCGAAGGACCGTGGCCGGGGGCTGCTGAAGGAAGGTATACGGTACGCCGTACGGGACCGCAAGGTGCTGCGGATTCTCGGCATCGCGTTCTTCGTCGGCACGTTCGCGCTCAACTCGCAGCTGACCACGGCGCTGATGGCCACCAAGGAGTTCGGCCTCGGCGCCGGTGAACTCGGTGTGCTCAGCTCGGTGCTGGCGTTCGGGTCGCTGGTCGGCGCGGTGTTCTCGGCCAAACGCAAGGTGACGACGGACAAACTCGTCGGGTACGCGGCGGTGGTGTTCTGCACCGTGGAGATCATCTGCGGCCTGATGCCCGGCTACGTCACGTTCGCGGTCTCGCTCGCGGTGCTCGGCTTCACCCAGCTGATCTTCATGACGGCGGCCAACTCGCGGCTCCAGCTGGTCTCCGATCCGGCCAAACGCGGCCGGATGATGGCGCTCTACACGTTGCTGCTGATGGGCGGCACCCCGCTGGGCGCGCCGCTGATGGGCTGGTTCGCCGAGGAGTTCGGTGCCCCGTGGTCACTGATCGGCGGCGGCGCGCTCGCGCTCGCGGGCACGGTCGCTGTGCTCGTCGCGCTGCGTGGGGCGGTCCGTGAAGACGAACCCGCGCCGCAGCCGGAGCCCGCCAACATCAAAGCCGCCGCCGAACCCGCCGCCTGACCGACATGTCGCAACCGACTAAGGAGACACCAAGATGATCGGCGACCTGCCGAGTTCGACGACCTGCTGTGTCGCCGGTGGCGGGCCCGCGGGCATGATGCTGGGATGGCTGCTGGCCAGGGCCGGGGTCGATGTCGTCGTGCTGGAGAAGCACAAGGACTTCCTGCGTGACTTCCGCGGCGACACCGTGCATTCGTCCACCATTCAACTGATGGACGACCTCGGGGTGGTTGACGAGTTCCTCGCGCTCAACCACCAGCGGGAGACCGCGGTCCGCGCGCAGACCGACGACGGCGAGCTGGTGCTCGCCGACTTCAGCACACTGAAGATCAAGTACCCGTTCATCGCGTACCTGCCGCAGTGGGACTTCCTCGACTTCATCCAGGGCCAGGCCGAGCGCTATCCCGGGTTCACGCTGGTCACGTCCGCCGAGGTGACCGGGGTGCTGACCGAGAACGACAAGGTCACCGGCGTGCGCTACCGGCAGGACGGGCAGGAGCGCGAGCTGCGGGCCGTGCTCACGGTCGCCGCGGACGGGCGGCACTCGGTCCTACGGGAGGCCGCGGGCCTGACCGCGACCGTGCACGGCGCGCCGATGGACGTGATGTGGTTCCGGCTCTCGCGCAGGGCGGGCGATCCGCACGGCTCGTTCGGCAGGCTGTCGAAGGGGAGCATGCTGGCACTGATCGACAGGGACGACTACTGGCAGTGTGCCTACGTGATCGACAAGGGCTCGTACGGCCAATGGCGTGAACGCCCGGTCCAGGAGTTCCGCGACCGGCTCGACAGCCTGGTCGACTGGTTCGACGGCCGGACCGTCGAAATCGAGTCATGGGATGACGTGAAGGTCCTCGACGTCCGGTTGGACCGGCTCGACCAGTGGTACCGCGACGGTCTGCTGGCGATCGGGGACTGCGCGCACGCCATGTCGGTCGTCGGCGGTGTCGGCATCAATCTGGCCATTCAGGACGCTGTGGCCACCGCGCGTCTGTTGCACCGGCAGTTGCTCGCGGGCAAGGTGTCCGTGCGTGACCTCGCGGCCGTACAGAAACGCCGATCATTACCCACCGTCGTCACGCAACGACTCCAGAAGACCATTCAGGACCGTTTCCTCGCAGCCGTTGTGCGATCGGAGAACCGTGGCGGCCCGCCGCCCATCCTGCGCAAGCTGTTCCGGCTGGGGCCGTTGCACCGCCTCAAGGCCAAAGTGGTCGCGGTCGGCATCCGACCGGAGCGCGCACACCGGTTACCGGCTGTCGAGGCGGCCGGATCACCGTCCTGAACCGGGATTCCGTACGCCACAAACGCCCCCACCGGACAACCACCAAGTGGTACTTTCAGTGGGGGCGTGACCGACATGGCGAGCGGGAGGGGGCTGCCGTGGATTCTCCGAGCGGACGATGGGCGACCATCCCCGGCTACGTCGGGGCGCTCTCGGACCTGCTGCGCGGACCGGCCAAGTGGCGCCGCCGCGTGCTGCACGAGGTCGAGGACGGCATGCTCGCCGAGGTCGACGACCTGGTCGACGCGGGATGGGACCGGCGTGGCGCCGAGACCGAGTGCGCGATGAACTTCGGCCCGGTCGACGTGATCGCCGCGCAGTTCAACCGCGCGGCCCGGGTGCTGCGGATGCGCAGGCTCGGACTGTGGATCGTGGCGTTGCTGCCGTTGCTGGTCCTCGGCTGGGGCGCCGTGGTGATGCTCAGCCCGGACCCGTGGCCCAGCGAGCCCGGCCTGATCTGGGTCCTGCAGGCCTTCCTGTACTGCAGCCTGGTCTGCTCGATCTGGGGATCGGTCCAGCTGGTCCGGCACTCCAGGCGCGAGTCGATGTCCACAGAGGGCCCCAAATTCGCCGTCGTCGGTGTCACCCTCGGCACGCTGTGCGTCGCGGTGATGCTGACCTACCGGCTGATCGCCTCACACGGCGAGGTCTACTGGCCCGCGACAGCGATTTCCTTGGCACTGACCGCGTTCCTGTTCGTCACGACAGTCAGCAACTCCTGGCACCTGACGACACGCGCCGACGCGAAGTGACTGCGCTGTAAGCAGATGGGCGAAGCGCCCAGAGACAAAACAGAGGAAAACGTTGGCTAGGCGCGGTGTTCGGCGCTGCCGTTGTCGCCGCCGAACAACACGGCCGACATCGTGCGCGTGACTTCCTGCCACGTCTTCTGGTTGTCCGACAACGCGCGCTTGCCCGCCGCGGTGATGGCGTAGACACGCTTCTTGCGGCCGCCCTGCGACTGCCAGCCGCTGCGGACCAGACCGGCGGCCTCAAGCCTGTGCAGCGCCGGGTACACGGTGCCGGAAGGCAGGTTGACCTGCCCTTCGCTGCGTTCGCGCAGCGCCTCGATGATGGCGTAGCCGTGCAGCTCGCCCACGCTCAGCACAGCGAGCAGCATGCCGTTCAGGTTGCCCTTGAGTAGCTCCGCTCGCATAACAAGGAATGCTACATGTTCGGCTACCAGACGTCCAACGACTGACCGATCTCGTCGATGAGCTCACGGAACCCGCCCGCGAAGAACAGCAGGGGTTCGCTGGATCGCACGGGGTGCAGGTGCGTGACGCGGCCGAGGACGATGTCGTGGTCGCCCGCGGTGATGACCTGAGCGGTCTCACATTCGAAGACGGCGAGCGCGTCTGTCAGCAGTGGACTGCCGGTGCGGCCGGGCTGCCACGGCAGATCGCCGAACCGGTCGAGGCCGGGCCTGGCGAACTGGCGGCACACACCCAGTTGCGCAGTGCTGAGCACGTGCACGGCGAAGCTCCCCGCGTCACGGAAACGCCGGTGCAACTGGCTGCGGTGTCCGACGCAGAACAACAGCATCGGCGGTTCGAGTGAGACGGAGCACAGCGAGTTGACCGTCATCCCAATCGGTTCCGGTGACGCTGCTGTTACGACTGCGATACCAGTTGCGAAACGTCCCATGGCCGAACGCAACTGGGCCGTGTCGATGGCTGTGTCGATTGTGGATTCGCTGCGAATGCCTGCGGTGCCAGCGGTCATGGCAGCCACGGTATGCGCCGTAAGGGGGGCCCGTCGTCCCACTGAGGGGCCCTGGTTTTCTCCGCCTTGGACCGGACTTTCTCCACCAGATGGGTTATAAGTGGGCCCAAGTGCGTGTCTCACTTGGTCGTGAGGCGTTTGTGTTCAGTCCGACAAAGCTCCTGCCCGTGTGGACGCCGCGTCGATGATCGCCGTGAGCCAGTCGGCGCACGCGCCCTCGTCCGGCTGGGCGGCCACGGCGTTCCGCAGTCGTTCCCAGAGCCCGTGGGCGCTCCAGGTGACGAACCACCGGTGCGCGGTGGGGACCGCGACGTCGAAGGACGGCGGCAGATGCCGCCACGCGCAGCCGCTGGTGACCACGAAGACGATGGCGGTGAACACCTTCCTCGGCTGCGCGACCGACCGGCCACCGCCCTGCCTGCGCATTCCGGCCGGTGGCAGCGACGGCTCGACGAATGCCCACAACTCGTCCGGAACCAGCCGGAGCGACAGCACGTCCACATGATGGATCATGGCGGATCCATCATCCGGTCCAAGTGAGACACGCTGGACGACCTGAGGGATTTCCGACCGTCGTGTCCGGTGATAGACAGATGGCGGGTCCAGACAGTTTCGAGTCAGCTTCGAGTCTGCGTTGAGACACGTTCGCGCGCGGGTCCTGTCTGACGCAGGGGGATTCCGGCGCGCGTATCACACTGGGGGATTGGGGATCAGACAATGCGTACTCTCTTGACCTGTGTACCGGGCAAGGCGCACAGCACCGCACTTGTCCCACTCATCGAGGCGAGCCTGGCCGAGGGGCACGAGGTCGCGGTGGCGACCGCGGAGACCTTCGGCCGCAAGGCGTTCGACGGCCTCGACGTCACACTGCTGCCAAGTGGGCCGGACTGGGACCAGGCGAAGCCGGAGACGATGCCGGACTTCCACCAGCCGGGGCCTGCCCAGATCAAGTCGTTCGCGCGCGTCGCGGGCATGGGCATGATCGACGACCTCGGCCGGCACATCGCGGCGTTCGCCCCGGACGTGGTGGTGCGCGACGCGATGGAGTTCGGCGGCTGGGTCGCCGCGGAGAAGGCGGGCGTTCCGCTGGCGAGTTTCTCCTCCGCGATCGGCACGCCGCGGCCGATGCTGGCCGCGCTCACCGGGCCGGAGATCTCCGCACTTGCCGAGGTGCACGGGCTTGAGCCCGACCCGGAGCTGCGCCGGATGTTCAGCCACACCTACATCCATCGCAAGCCGCGTTCACTCGACTTCGTCTTCGGTGAGCCACTGGCCAAAGACGTCCGCTACCGCCCGGCGATGTTCGACGTCGCCGAGCCGCAACCACCGGACCTGCTGGCCGAACTGTCCGACGGCAAGCCGATCGTGCACCTGTCGCTCGGCACGAACTTCGTGTCCTCGCCCGCCGGTATCGCGGTGAACCGGGCCGTGATCGAGGCACTGGCCGACACGGACGTGTGGCTCGTCGTGACGATCGGCTCGGTGCCCGCGGAGCAGTACGGCGAGGTCGCCGACAACGTTCGGCTGGTGCCGTTCATCGACCACCAGGCGTTCATCCGGCACTGCGCGGTGTTCCTCAACCACGGCAGCTTCAGCGCGATCCTCGTCGCGATCGCCGCCGGTGTGCCGATGGGCTTCTTCCCACTGGCCGCGGACCAGCCCGTGGTCAGCATGCACCTGTCCGGGCTCGGGCTCGGCGCCAGCTTCGCCAACGTCACCAGGGGGCCGTACCCGACACTGGACCCGGCCGCGCTCGACCGGGCCGCTGTGCGGGAGCGGGTGCTGAAACTGCTCAACGACGAGACGGTCAAGGCAGCGGTGACCGAGGTCCGTGACGACTACGCCAAGCTCCCGCCGATCACCGAGGTCGTGCAGGCTCTCGGCAGACTGACGTGACTCCGGGAACACCGGGGGAACCGGCCGTGACCGACGACCGGATACCGGGGGAATAGTGTACGGAATTCTCTGTGTCCTGACTGTGATCCCGCTGTTACTCGGCGCGGTGTGCGGTTCGCGTCTGGCCAGACGCCATCCACACCGCGCTGTGTTCGTCCGATTCACCTGTTCGGTGGTGGGCCTGGCAATCCACCTGGCGATCGTCTGGTTCGGGATGACGGGGCAGTACGTGACCCCCACGCTCGACTTCTCCGATCGGGCGCTCAACGCGACGCTGGTCATGGTGGTGCTCAACGCGCCGGTGTGGCGGGCAAGGCGTTTTTTCAAGGCGCGCACGGGCAAGCGCGTCCAGGGCGGTGACGTCGAGGCAAGGGAAAGTGAACGCAGGCAGATAGCGGGAACGTTGCACGACACGGTCGGCCAGGGACTGGCCGTGATCGCGATGCAGGTGCGGATGGCGAGGGAGGCAGGCGCCCGCGGCCCGGAATGGGCGGCGATGGAGAACGCCACCGTGAAGTCGCTCGCCGAGCTGCGCGAGATGATCGACGAGCTGCGCGAGCCGTTGAGCGTCCGCCGCACGCCCGCCGTGGTCGAGTGCCTGACCGAGGTCATCTCGCGGTTCCGGTCAGCCGGGCTGATGGTCGACTTCACCGTGGCGGGACGGCTGGACATCGTCGGGCACGACGTCCAGCGCGCGCTGGTCCGCGTGGTCAGGGAGGGGCTGACCAACGCGTTGAAATACGACATGCGCTCGCCGGTTCTGGTCATCCTCGACGTCGAGGACACCATCACGCTGGCCATCAACTCGCTGTCGAGGCTGCGTACGGCGGCCGTGCCCGGCAAAAGCCGTCCACAACGGGGGATAGGACAGTTTCTCAGCGGTGGCCACGGCAATTCGCTGATGTACCGAATCGTCGCCAAGGAGGGTGGCACGCTTTCGGTCAACAATCACGAGGACGGCTTCCGGATCCGGGCGACCTTTGCTTTGCCCGGGTCCGGCTCGGCGCTGGTGGGGAGTTCGACACCGGGCAAGTGCTCGAACTAGATATTGGGGGATTTGCTGTGCATGAGCAAGCTGATGTTCTGCTCGTCGACGACATGCCGCTGGTACGCGGCGGGCTGCGGATGATGCTGGAGGGGCAGTCCGGCATCAGGATCGTCGGTGAGGCGGAGAACGGCGTCGACGCGATCAGGGCGGCCCGGATCCACAAGCCGGACGTGGTGCTGATGGACGTCTCGATGCCGGGGATGACCGGGATCGAGGCGATGCGCCTGATGCTCTCGGAGCCGGAACTGGCCCACGTGAAGGTGATCGTGCTGAGCGTGCACGCCGACGACGAGACCGTGTTCGACGCGCTGCGGTCCGGCGCGAGCGGCTACATGCTCAAGGATTCGCGGGCGGACATCCTGCTCGACGCGGTCAGGACGGTGTCGGCCGGGCACGGTGTGCTGGCCCCGCCGCTGACCAACCGGCTGTTCAGGGAGATCGTCAGCCGTCCGGCGATCTCCGCGTCGTCCGGCGACCAGATCGACCGGCTGACCTCGCGGGAGACCGACGTGTTCAAGCTGCTGGCCTGCGGCTACCGCAACGACGAGATCGCCGCGGCGCTCGTGGTCGGCGAGAGCACGGTGAAGTCCCACATCCAGCGGATCTACGAGAAACTCGGCGTGCACGACCGCGTCGAGGTGGTCATCTACGCCTACGAGAACGGGTACATCCGCCCGGGGCATGGTGGCCGCTCCGTCGCGCGGGCTAGCTGATCCGCTGCGAGGCGGAGCCCGCGATTCATGAGTAGAGATGGCGACAAGCGCCCGAGAGTTCCATATCTTGAATCTGAGCGGTCGACGTCGAAAATCGATGAGTGATTTCGACGGTGACGACGCGGTTTCCATGAATGAATGGTCGCGAGGAGATTCATCATGCAGAACGATCGGGCGCTTATCGTCGCTCGAATGACCCCCGGTGCTGAGCGGGAAGTCGGCAGGTTGTTCGCGGACTCCGACGCGACCGACCTGCCGCACGATCTGGATGTCCGCCGCAGGCACCTGTTCGCATACCAGGGTCTTTACTTCCACTACGTCGAGTTCGGCGGCGACGGGTCCGCGGCGATGCGCACGGCGGGGCAGCGCCCGGACTTCAAGGAGCTCAGCGAGGGCCTGTCGTCGTTCATCAAGCCGTACGACCCCGTCACCTGGCGCAGCCCGGCCGACGCGATGGCGACGGAGTTCTACCGGTGGACCCCCGGAGACGAGCGATGACCGCCGTCCAGGACCTCGGCGAGACGATCCCGCAGCTGGAGGCCCAGGTCGCCGACATCGAGGCACCGGGCGCTCCGGTCACCGCGGCCGCGCCCGAGCCGGTGCGGGACGACAGTCCGAAGTGGGCGGCCTGCCCGTCCTGCCGCGAGCTGGTGTATCTGCCCAAACTCAAGCGGCTGTCGAGCGTCTGCCCGGAATGTGGGCACCATGGCAGGCTTTCCGCCCGCGAGCGGCTTGGGCTGCTGCTGGACGAGGGCAGCTTCGCCCAGCACGACCCGGACATCCGCAGCGTCGACGTGCTCAGCTTCACTGACACGAAGCCGTACGCCGACCGGCTGCGTGACGCCCGCGCGCGCAACGACATGGACGACGCCGTGATGTTCGGCACCGGCCGGATCGAAGGCCACGACGTCGCCGTCGTCGTGATGGAGTTCCGTTTCCTCGGTGGCAGCATGGGCGCTGCTGTCGGCGAGGCGGTCACCCGCGCCGCGGAGCTCGCGCTGCGACTGCGCGTGCCGCTGGTCACGATCACCGCCTCCGGTGGCGCGCGGATGCAGGAAGGCCTGCTGTCACTGATGCAGATGGCCAAGACCAACACGGCGTACATGGCGTTGCGCGAGGGCGGCGTGCCGTCGATCTCGCTGCTCACCGATCCCACCTTCGGTGGCGTGTCCGCGTCGTTCGCGACGCTGTCGGACGTCGTGATCGCCGAGCCCGGCGCGCTGATCGGGTTCGCCGGTCCCCGCGTGGTGGAGAAAGCCGTTGGCCGCAAGCTTCCCGACGGCTTCCAGCGCGCGGAGTACCTGCTGGAGAAGGGAATGGTCGACGCCGTCGCGGCCAGGAACGACCTGCGGCCGATGATCGGCAAGATGTTGACCGCGTGGGGAAAGCGTGACGTGGTCAGCGCTCGCGCGGGCGAGCCGTCGCCGGTGCGCACCGAGCCGCAGATCACCCGTGGCGCGTGGCAGGTCCTGCGCACGGCCCGTGACATCACCCGGCCGACGCTGCTGGACTACGTGGCCCGGATCTGCGACACGTTCGTGGAACTGCACGGCGACCGCGTGTTCGGTGACGACCCGGCGATCATCGGTGGTCTCGCCACCATCGACGGCCGCGGCGTGCTGATCGTGGGCCACCAGAAAGGCCACGACACCAAGGAACTGATGAAGCGTAACTTCGGGATGCCGCACCCGGAGGGCTACCGCAAGGCGCTGCGGCTGTTCGCACTGGCCGACCGGTGGGGCCTGCCCGTGGTGACCCTTGTGGACACTCAGGGCGCCTACCCGGGGCTCGGCGCCGAGGAACGCGGCCAGGCCATCGCCATCTCCGAGGCGATCGCGATGATGTCGTCGCTGAAGGTGCCGACCGTCTCGGTGGTCACCGGCGAGGGCGGGAGCGGCGGCGCGCTCGCGGTCGCGGTGTCCAACCGGGTGCTGATGCAGGAGAACTCCTGCTACTCGGTGATCAGCCCGGAGAGCTGCTCGACGATCCTGTTCGGTGGCCCGGAAAGGGCCGAGGCGATGGCGGAGGCCCTGCGCGTCACCGCGGACCAGTTGCTCGAACTCGGTCTCGTCGACGGTGTCGTCCCGGAGCCGGACGGCGGCAGCCAGGCCGACCACGCCGAGGCCGCGCGGCTGATGCGCGAGTCGCTGACCGCGGTGCTCGACGAGCTGTCCGCCCTGTCCCCACACCAGATCCGCAGGCACCGCAACGACCGGTTCCGCGCGTTCGGCCGAATCGAAACGGAGACAAGCGATGTCCGTTGAGGACGACCTGCGGCCGGTGCCGTCGCACGATCTGCTGCGAGCACTGCGCGCCGAGGTCAACGAACTGATCGAGGCGCTGCCCGGCCCGATCACCTCGGTCACCGCGCGCGTGGGCGAATGCAGTGTCGAGATCAGCTGGGCACAGGCGGCACCGATCGTCCAGACCATCGCCGCGCCACCGGTTGCCGCCCAACCATTGGCACAGCCGTTGGCTGCCGCACCGGTGGCTGAGGCGGCCGCCGCCGCACCGGTTGAGGCGCCCGCGAGCCACAAGGTGATCAAGTCGCCGATCGTCGGCACCTTCTACGCCGCGCCGGAGCCGGGGGCCGCACCCTTCGTCCGCGCGGGTGACATCGTCACCGCCGGGCAGGACGTCGCAATCGTCGAGGCGATGAAGCTGATGAACAGGCTCCAGTCGGACTGGTCCGGCACGGTCGTCGAGGTGCTGGTCGCCGACGGCGACCCGCTCGAGTTCGATCAGCCGCTTGTCGTCATCGACGTCGCTGACGACTGATTGACCTAGGAGTCCAGGTGTTCCGCAAGGTTCTGATCGCCAACCGGGGCGAGATCGCGCTCCGGGTCGCCCGCGCCTGCCGCGAGCTCGGTATCGCCAGTGTGGCGGTGTACTCCACCGCCGACCGTGACGCCGCATGGGTCCGCTACGCCGACGAAGCCATCCACATCGGACCGCCGATGTCGAAGCGGAGCTATCTCAACGTGCCCAACGTGATCGGCGCCGCCCTCAACACCGGCGCCGACGCCATCCACCCCGGGTACGGCTTCCTGTCCGAGGATCCCGACTTCGCCAACGTGTGCGCGGAGAACGACCTGACGTTCATCGGGCCGCCGCCGCACACCATGGCGCTGGCCGGTGACAAGGCCCGGATCCGCAAGCACATGGCGGCCGTCGGGCTGCCGGTGCTGCCCGGCAGTGCCGAGGCGCTCGGCAGTCTCGACGAGGCCGAGGAGATCGCGGAGCGGATCGGCTACCCGGTGGTGATCAAGGCGGTCGCCGGTGGTGGCGGCCGCGGTATCGCACTGGCGTCGTCCGCCGCCGAACTGCGCACGGCCTACACGGAGACCGTGGCGACCGCACGGGCGATCTTCGGCAACGGCGACGTATACCTGGAACGGTTCGTCGTCGGCGCCCGGCACGTCGAGGTGCAGATCCTCGCCGACTCCCACGGATCCGTCGTGCACCTCGGCGAGCGGGACTGCTCACTGCAGCGCAGGCGGCAGAAGCTCGTCGAGGAGTCACCGGCACCCGGCATCGACGAGGCCACCCGGCGCGAACTGTGTGCCGCGGCGGTGCGTGGTGTGCAGAGCCTCGACTACTGCGGCGCGGCCACGATGGAGTTCCTCGTCGCCCCGAACGGCGAGTTCAGCTTCATGGAGATCAACGCCCGCATCCAGGTCGAGCACCCGGTGACCGAGATGGTCACCGGAATCGACCTGGTGCAGGCCCAGATCAGGGTCGCGGCCGGTGCGCCGCTCGGTTTCGGCCAGCAGGACATCGCCAACCAGGGGGTGGCGATCGAGTGCCGGGTCAACGCCGAGGACCCGGACACCGGTTTCCGGCCGACCCCGGGCAGGCTGACCGCGTTCCGCCCGCCGTCGGGCCCGTGGGTCCGCGTCGACGGCGGCTTCCACGAGGGCGACACGGTTCCCGCGCACTACGACTCGCTGATGGCCAAGGTGATCGTCTGGGCGCCGGACCGGGAGGCCGCGCTGTCCAGGATGGACCGCGCGCTGGCCGAGTTCCAGTTCGCAGGCGGTGGGATGAGCTCGACCATCCCGTTGTCACGAAGGCTGCTCGGTGTGCCCGAGTTCCGCGCGGGCAGACACGACACCGCGCTCGTGGACCAGGTACTGCTGACCGGCGGCGAGTCGTGCTGAACATTCCACGACGCCGCCAGCACGCGGAGATCGGTCAGCCAGTGCGTTCGCATGCCGGTGCCATCGTCATGGTCATCACCTCGGGCCGGGAAACCGTGGCCCACCTGCGCGAAGTGGTGCGCCTCGCGGCGAGCACCGGCAGGCACCTCGTGCTGGCGCTGCCGATGCCGACGTCGTGGGGTTTCGAGATCATGGGCCCGGTGCCCGCGCAGCAGACCGACGACTACGAGATCGACTGGTTCCTGACCGTGGCACCGCTGATGGTCGACGTGTCGTGGGACATCGAGCCGATCTGCGGCAGTCCGATCAAACACAGCCGTGTGCTGGCGACGCGCTACAGGGCGGACACCGTGCTGCTGTCGACGCGGCAGCCGTTGCGCCGCTGGTGGTGGGCACGGAGGTTGAACAGGCAAGCGCGGGTGCTGTCCATGGGCGACTGGATCCGCGCCGAGCTCACCGGGACCTGATCCCCCTGGTGAAAAGGAAAGGCGAGGCGGCTCCCCGGAGAGCCGCCTCGCCTTTTCACGCTGTCGTCAGCAGTTCTTGCTGACAATCGCGGTCTGCTCCGGCGACGACACGAGCGTGAGCTTCTCGCCGTGGATGCGCTGCGTCTGCGTGTGGCCGAAGAAGCGCTGCTCGTAGTGCAGGTGCGCACCGTGCCAGTCGTCCGGCGTCAGGCCGACGTCGCCGGCCTTGGCGATCTCCTGGCCGCGCTTGACCTTGGTACCCGGCGCGGGCAGGCTCTCCAGCATCACGTGCACGTACACCGTGCTCCAGCCGCGGCCGTGGTCGACGAGCACGTACGAGGCGCCGCGGTAGTTGGAGTCGATCGAGTAGCGGCCGGCCTCCTTGATCACGCCGTCGGCCGACGCGACCACCGGCTTGCCCTTGGACTCCTGGCCCTTGGGCAGGTCCCAGTCGGACATCTTGAACTTGTCCCAGTGCCAGTCGTGGGTGTAGGCCATCCACGTCTCGCCACAGGGGAACGGTGCCTCGAACGCGGGCCGCGTCCGCTCGATCGGCGAGTAGCTCTGGTCACCGGCCGCCGCGCTGACCGGGCTCACAGCCAGCAGCGCGAGCGCGGCGACCGCGCCGATTCCAAGTTTCTTCTTCATGACAAAGGTTTCCTTCGCGAGAAAATGTGTCGGGATGGACTGTGTTCTCCGTATTTCGAACACATGGCGACGGCATACATCCGCCCTGGTACCAAACCTGGACTATTCCGGCGTCCGGCGGAACCCACTGCGGGCGGATGACGAACCCCCCGTGTGGATGAGGACGGAGTTCGGCTCCGCGGAGGAAGCATTCGGCACGGCCCGCTGGATAGCCTGCCATCGTCACCATTCCGCGGGCCGCCCGGTTGCGCGCTCCCGCTGCGTCCAGTCGAAGAAACGGGGAGATGCCATGTCAGCCACGGCAACCAAACGCCATGACGTGATCGTGATCGGCAGCGGAATCGCCGGCGGCATGCTTGGCACGATCCTGGCCCGCCACGGCGTCGACGTGCTGCTTGTGGACGGTGGCTCGCACCCGCGGTTCGCCGTCGGCGAGTCGACGACCCCGCACTCCGGTGTGCTGCTCAAGTTGATGTCCAAGCGGTTCGACGTGCCGGAGCTGGCGAACCTCGCCTACTACGAGAACGCCGTCGCCAACGTCGGCCGGTCCTTCGGCATCAAGAAGCACTTCGGATTCCTGATGCACCGCGACGGCGAGGAGCCGAACCCGGCCGAGGCCAACGAGCTGTCCGCGCCGTCCAAGATCGTCGACAACAGCCACCTGTTCCGCCAGGACAGCGACGCGTACCTGCTGCACACCGCCATCCACTATGGAGCCTCGTCGCGGCAGAACTTCCGTGTCGCCGACGTCGAGCTCGAAGAGGACCACGTCACCGTCGTCGGTGTCGACGGAACCCGGTACGAAGGCCGCTACCTCGTCGACGCCAGCGGATTCCGCTCGGTGCTGGCGAACAAACTGGACCTGCGCGACAAGCCGTGCCGCTTCAAGCACCACTCGCGGTCGCTGTTCACGCACATGATCGACCTCAAGACCAGCGACGAGGTCCTGAACATGGACCCGTCGGACATGCCCCCGGTGCCGTGGTACCAGGGCACGATGCACCACATCTTCGAGCGCGGCTGGTTCTGGGTGATCCCGTTCAACAACGAGGAGCGCTCGACCAACCCGTTGGTCAGCGTCGGCCTGACGTTCGACGAGCGGCTCTACCCGCCGGACCCCTCGCTCACGCCCGAGGAGGAGTTCTACAAGCACGCCAACCGGTTCCCGGCTGTCGCGCGGATCTTCGAGAACGCCAAGACGGTCCGTGACTGGGTGTCCACGCCGCGTCTGCAGTACTCGTCCACGGAGACGGTCGGCCACCGCTGGTGTCTGATGTCGCACGCGGCGGGCTTCCTCGACCCGCTGTTCTCCCGTGGCATCTCCAACACCGCCGACGTGGTCAACGCGCTGGCGCCCCGGCTGATCGCGGCGATGGCCGACGACGACTTCTCGACCGAGCGGTTCAAGTACGTCGAGAAGCTGGAACAGGGCCTGCTGGACTTCAACGACAAGATGGTCAACTCGTCGTTCGTGTCCTTCTCGGACTACACGCTGTGGAACGGCGTGTTCCGGATCTGGGCCTACGGCGGCATCCCGGGCAACCTGCGGATGGAACGGGCGATGGACAAGTTCGCCGAGACCGGCGACGACCAGGTCTTCGTCGACATGGAGTCCGCGCCGCACACCGGTTTGTGGTGGCCGGACAACGACGGCTACCGCGAGCTGCTCGAGGAGATGAACCGGCTCTGCGACCTGGTCGACGAAGGCACCATGTCGTCGGCCGACGCGGGCGAGCAGCTGATGAAGCAGGTTGTCAGCGCCGACTTCCTGGCCCCCGGCTTCGGTTTCGAGGATCCCGGTCACCGGTTCGTCAAGCCGGAGATCGCGAGCCTCAAGGCGATGATGGCGTGGCTGCGCACCGACGCACCCGCCAGCATGCGGTACCTCGGCGCGGGAGGGCGACCGAAGTCCGCATGACATCTCCCTTGGGACCACTTATCTGTTCGAGTACTGGAGGAATCGTGAGCACCCCTGTTGTGACCGACGCCGAACTGGCGGAGTTGCTGTTAGCTGTCGGCGTCGAACCCCCGGCCAACCCCGAGCTGTTCGACAAGTCGTTCGACGACTTGGGTATCGAGTCGCTGGCACAGGCCGAACTGGCCTCACGGCTGGACGACCGCTACGGCGTCGACCTCGAAGAGTGGCTCGAGCCGGAAACGACCCCCAATGAGATGCGGCGCCAGGTCGCCGAGAAGATGAAGGCGAGCACTGTCTGATGAGCGCGCACACCGAGAACGAGATCATCATCAACGCGCCGCTCACCTATGTGTGGGCACGGACGAACGACGTGGCGAACTGGACCACGCTGTTCACCGAGTACGCGTCGGCGGAAATCCTCGAGCAGGAGGGCAACCGGGTCAAGTTCCGGTTGACCATGCACCCGGACGAGAACGACAAGGTCTGGTCGTGGGTCTCCGAGCGGGAGATGGACAAGGAGAACCGCACGGTCACCGCGCGCCGCGTGGAGACCGGCCCGTTCGACTACATGAAGATCTTCTGGGAGTACGAGGCGATCTCCGACGACCAGACCCGGATGCGCTGGGTGCAGGACTTCCAGATGAAGCCGACCGCGCCGATCGACGACGCGGGCATGGAGAACCGGATCAACACGAACTCCAAGGTCCAGCTCGGCATCATCAAAGACAAGCTCGAAGCCGAACGTCGCAACGTCGTCGCGTGCGACCAGTGCGCGCCCAACGACCGCCGCGGCGGCGACATCCGTACCGTGCTGGCGCCCAGCACCGTCGGCACCAGCTCCGGCTTCGGTGGCACGGTCGCCGTCGAACCGGGTGAGGCCGTCGCCGAGCACTACCACCCGTACTCCGAGGAGTACCTGTTCGTTGTCGCCGGTGAGCTGCGCGTCGACCTGGACGGCGAGTCCCGTGTCGTCAGCGAGGGCGAGGCGGTGTTCGTGCCGCGCAACGTCAAGCACCGTCTGGTGAACACCGGTGTCGCGCCCGTGTCCGCGGTGTTCTTCCTCAGCCCGCTCGCCCCACGGCCGGAGATCGGCCACGTCGACACCGAGTCCAAAGAGGAGGCGGCCGCCATCGCCGCGGCAGCGGTCGGGCTGGTCGGTTCCGGAACAGGAGCTTAGCCATGCGTCGGGTTGTCGTGACCGGCATCGGCGTCGTCGCACCCGGCGGCGTCGGCCGGGAGGCATTCTGGGACCGGATCGTGTCCGGCAGGCCCGCCATCCGGCGGATCAGCCTGTTCGACCCTACTGAGTACCGGTCGCAGATCGCCGCTGAGGTCTCCTTCGACGCGAAGGGGAACGGCCTTACCGAGCAGGAGATCCGGCGCAACGACCGGTTCACCCAGTTCG
This sequence comes from Kibdelosporangium sp. MJ126-NF4, assembly GCF_000826545.1. The sequence goes on from NZ_CDME01000011.1 coordinate 1,358,238, forward strand.
CACTCGTCGCGGCTGCCGAGGCGCTCGAGCACAGTGGCCTGCGGCCCGACGAGGCGGACGCGGACAAGATGGGTGTCTCGCTCGGCTCCGCTGTCGGCGCGACGACCCGGCTCGAGGACGAGTATGTGGTGGTCAGTGGCCACGGTGCGGACTGGGAGGTGGACACCGACCACGGCCTGCCGTTCCTCTACCAGTCGCTGGTCCCGTCGTCCGCCGCGACCGAGTTGGCGGTCAAGTTCGGTGCGCACGGCCCGGCCGGGGTGATCTCGACCGGCTGCACGTCCGGCATCGACGCGATCGGTGTGGCGTACCAGAGCATCCAGGACGGCGAGGCCGACATCATGATCGCGGGCGCGAGTGACGCGCCGATCTCGCCGATCACGGTGGCGTGCTTCGACGCGATCAAGGCGACCACGGCGGCGAACGACTCGCCGTCCACCGCCTCGCGCCCGTTCGACGCCGAGCGCAAGGGATTCGTGCTCGGTGAGGGCTGCGCGGTGCTGATCCTGGAGGAGTACGAGCGCGCCAAGCGCCGCAACGCGCCGATCATCTGCGAGGTCCGCGGGTACGCCACGCGTGCCAACGCCTTCCACATGACCGGGCTGCGGCCGGACGGCCTCGAGCTCGGTGAGGCGATCACCAAGGCGATGGGCCAGGCAGAGCTGAACAACGACGAGCTGGACTACATCAGCGCGCACGGGTCCGGCACGCTGCAGAACGACCGGCACGAGACCGCCGCCTACAAGCGGGCGCTGGGCAACGACGCCTACAAGGTGCCGATCAGCTCGATCAAGTCGGTGGTCGGGCACTCGCTCGGCGCGATCGGCTCGATCGAGATGGCCGCCTGCGCGCTGGCGATCAGCCGGGGCATCGTCCCGCCGACGGCCAACCTGCGTACCTCCGATCCCGAGTGCGACCTGGACTACACCCCGATCGTGCCCCGCGAGGTGCGGGTCGACCACGCGCTGTCGGTGGGCAGCGGGTTCGGCGGTTTCCAGTCGGCGATGGTGTTCTCCAATCCGGAGGAGGTCCGATGAACGCCCCGCTCGTGACCGGGATCGGCGTGATCGCGCCGACCGGGATCGGCGTCAGCGGCCACTGGCAGTCCTCATTGGACGGTGTGCGGCGGCTGCGCCCGCTCGGCAGGCCGGACGCGGGCAACGCGCCGATCAAGGTGGCCGGTGAGGTCGACGAGTTCGTCGAGTCGGAGCACGTGCCCAGCAAGGTGCGCGTGCAGACCGACCGGTGGACCTGGTTCGCCCTCGCCGCCTCCCAGATGGCGCTCGACGACGCCAGGCTGTCGGTGGACGAGCACGACCCGTTCGACCTGTCGGTCGTGACGGCGAGCGCGTCCGGCGGCAACGAGTTCGGCCAGCGCGAGATCCAGGCGCTGTGGAAGCAGCACCCGAAGAAAGTCTCGGCGTACCAGTCGATCGGCTGGTTCTACGCGGCCAGCACCGGCCAGATCTCCATCCGCCACCAGCTCAAGGGTGGCTGCGGGGTCGTGGTCTCCGACTCGGCCGGTGCGCTGGACGCGCTCAACCAGGCCCGCAGGGTGTTGCGTTCGGGCGGCAAGGCCGTGCTGGTCGGCGGTACGGAGGCGCCGTTGTCGCCGTACGCCTTGTCCTGCCAGTCGAGTCTGCGTCAGCTCAACCCGGACCCGTCGCCGGAGACGGCGTACCGGCCGTTCCACCCGAGCGGCGTGGGGTACGTGCCCGGCGAGGGCGGCGCGATCATGATCCTGGAGGACGCCGCCAGCGCCGCCGCACGCGGAGTCGATGGCTACGCGGCGTTCCTGGGCCACGCGGCCACGCACGACGCGTTCCACCCGTCGAAGCCGTCGCCGGAGGGGCGTCAGCTCGCCCGTGCGATCAGCAACGCGCTGGAGCGTGCCGGTGTCGGCCCCGACGACGTGGATGTCGTGTTCGCCGACGGAGCCGGTGACGCCGAGGCGGACGCGGGGGAGGCCAACGCGCTGCGCGCGGTGTTCGGTGGGCGGCTGGCGGACCTGCCGGTCACCATTCCGAAGACGATGGTGGGCCGGTTGATGTCCGGCGCGGGCGCGCTCGATGTCGCGTGGGCAGCGTTGGCCCTGCACACCGGGGAACTGCCGCCGACGGTCAACGCGGACGCCGAGCTGACCCGCCAGCACTACGGCATCAACCTGGTGACCGAGCGGACCCGGCCGCAGCGCCTGCGTACCGCACTGGTCATCGCCCGGGGTGTCGGCGGGTTCAACAGCGCCGTCGTGCTGGGAGCCGTTGACGGACGCAGGGAATCGCTGTGACAGCCGCCCAGGTCACCGCGCTGCTGCTGGGTCTCGCCCTGATCATCGTCTTGGCGAGGGTGCTCGGCGCGGTGGCCAAACGCCTGGATCAACCGCCGGTGATCGGCGAGATCCTGGCGGGCATCCTGCTCGGGCCGACACTGTTCGACGGGGCGATCACCAACACGCTGTTCCCCGCCGACACGCGTGGCTACCTCGCGTCGCTGGCGAACCTCGGCGTCGCGGTGTTCATGTTCGTCGTCGGCTTGGAGCTGGACAGGAAGCTGCTGCGCGGCAACGGGAAGATCGCCACCTCGGTGTCGGTCGGGTCGATCCTGTTGCCGTTCGGCCTCGGCGCGGCACTGGCGCTGTACCTGTACGCCAACCACCCTGGCCCGAACAAGCTCAGCTTCGTGCTGTTCATGGGCGCGGCCATGTCGGTGACTGCTTTCCCTGTGTTGGCGAGGATCATCGCCGACCGGGGGATGCAGCGCACGGTGCTCGGCGGCCTCGCGCTGACGTGCGCGGCGGTGGACGACGTGCTGGCGTGGTCGCTGCTGGCGGGTGTGATCGCGGTGGCGGGCGCGGGCGGTGCGGAACAGTGGCGGTTGTTCCTGCTCATCCCGTACCTGATGGTGATGCTGTGGGTGGTGCGGCCGCTGTTCACGCGGATGCTCACGAAGATGAAGGACAAGCCACTGTCGGCGGAGTCGATGACCGCGGTGGTGGCGGGCCTGCTCGCCTCGGCGGCGGCGACCGAGTGGATCGGTCTGCACTACATCTTCGGGGCGTTCCTGTTCGGTGTGGTGTTGCCCAAGGAGGGCTACGAGAACCTGCGCACCGAGATGGTGTCGAAGGTCAACGGCTTCAGCGGTGTGGTGCTGCTGCCGGTCTTCTTCATCACGGTCGGCTTCAAGGTGAACCTCGCGAACCTCGGTTCGGCCGGAGCGGTCGAACTGCTGCTGGTGCTCGCGGTGGCGATCGTCGGCAAGTTCGTCGGCGCGTTCACCGCGGCACGGCTCAACCGAGTCCCGAGCCGGACTGCAGCGGCGCTTGCCACACTGATGAACACGCGCGGGCTGACGGAACTGATCATTCTCAGCGTCGGCCTGCAACTGAAGGTGATCGACGAACGGCTCTACTCGATCATGGTGGTCATGGCAGTGGTCACCACGGTCATGGCAGGCCCGCTGCTGCGGGTGTTCTACCCGCGCAAGCAGGTCGAACTGGACCGCGTCGAGGTCGCCTCACGAAGCGCGGTCGCCGTGTCCTGACGGCGGCCGGGTGAGCAAAGCGTGGGCCGTGGACGCCGGCCCACGCTTTGGCATGTGCCGGTACAACTGTGTTGTCAGCGAGTTCATGACAGGACACAGGAGAAACAGCACCCATGGGCGACACACCGACCGGGAACACAGGACACATCCAGGGCGAGCCGGTCCTCGTGCCCACCAGCGACGGTCGTGAGCTCTACGCCCAGGTCCTGCCCGGCCCGGGTACCGGGCCGACCGTGGTCTTCGAGGCCGGGGCCGCCGCGTCCCGCTCGACGTGGGCGCTGGTCCAGCCCGCTGTCGGCGAGTGGGCGCGCGCGATCGTCTACGACCGCTCCGGCCTCGGCCGCAGCGCGCCGGACCCGCGGTCGCGCAGCCTGCACCGGATGGCCGACGACCTCGGTCAACTGCTCGACCACTTCGGGCCGGGCCCATACGTGCTGGTCGGGCACAGCGCGGGCGGGCCGATCGTGCGCCTCGCGGCCGCCGCGCAGCCGGACAGGATCGCCGGGCTCGTCCTGGTCGATCCGACCGACGAGGCCGCCGACGTGCTGTTCGGGCCGGGTTTCCGCAGGCTGGAGCGGGTGGCCATCAGGGTGAACATGGTGCTGGCGCACACCGGTCTGCTCGGTGTCGCCTACCGGGGAATGGCCAAGGCGTTGCCCGTTGACGCGGCCCGCGATATTCAACGTGAAGGGTTCACGGTCGGCATTGTGCGCACGCACGCCGCCCAGGCCCGGACGTTTCTCGACGAACTCGCCGCGTTTCGCGACAGCCCGCCGGAGCTGGGGGACGTGCCGGTCACGGTGATCTCCGGGGGACTCGCAGGTGCGGGGATGAACGCCCGGTTTCGGGCCGCCGCCAACGCCTCGCACGCCGTCCGGGTCGCCGTCAGCCCGCGCGGACGGCACGTCATCGCAGCGAAATCCGGGCACTATGTGCCGGTCAGCGAGCCGGCCGTGATCATCGCCGCGATCAGGGAGCTCGTCGTTCCGCCGGTCGACAAGAACGATCATGAAGGCTGAGGCGGCGCACCTTAATACACCGGACAGCGAAATGGCCAGAGTGCGGTAGGCCACGGTGTTCTCACTGTTCACGCCCCGGTTGGCGACTTGTCCCTTCGCGTCGACGCTGGTTAGCCTTACCTAAGGTCATTTAGGCTTACCTAAGTGTGAGGGAGAAGGTTCAGTGCTGCGCACGGTGCTCAACGGGAAGATTCACAGGGCCACCGTCACCCAGGCGGACCTGCACTATGTCGGATCGCTGACCATCGACGAGGACCTGATGAAGGCGGCCGACATCCGTGAGGGCGAGCGGGTGCAGGTAGTGGACATCACCAACGGCAACCGGCTGGAGACCTATGCCATCACCGGCGAGCCTGGCAGCGGTGTCATCGGTGTGAACGGCGCCGCGGCGCACCTGGTCCACCCCGGTGACCTCGTCATCGTGATCACGTACGTGACGGTCGCCGACGACGTGCTCGACGCGCACCGGCCGAAGGTCGTGCACGTCAACGCCGACAACCAGGTCATCGACCTCGGCGACGACCCGGCCGCTCCAGTCCCGGGAGATCCCGAACTGATCAGTGGCCGTGTCGTCAGCGCCTGAGGTGCTGCCGCTCACGACGGCGCAGCTCGGCATCTGGCTCGGTCAGCGACTCGACCAGGGCAGCCCGGCCTACAACGTCGGCGGCTACGTGGAGATCCGCGGTCGGGTCGACCCGGGTCTGCTGGAGCGTGCCTGCCAAGAGGTGATGACCGAGGCGGAGACGCTGCGCATCCGCGTCGAGCACGACACCCAGCGGATCACGGACACCTCGTGCGTGCTGCCCGTGCACGAGCTGACTCCGGCGGAGTCCGAGGCGTGGATGCGAGCGGACATGGCGCGGCCGGTCGACCCCGCGTGGGAGCCGGTCTTCGCGCCCGCCCTGCACCGGATCGGCCCGGACATGTGGCGCTGGTACGTGCGCTGTCACCACATCGCGATCGACGGGTACAGCTTCCCGTTGGTGTGCAAGCGGATCGCCGAGGTCTACACCGAAATGGCGACGGGCAAGGACCGTAGCCCGTCACCGTTCGCCCCACTGCGGCTGCTGGTCGACCGCGACCGTGAGTACCGCGACTCCCCGGATTTCGCGGCGGACCGCGAGTTCTGGTCGGGACAGGTGCACGGAGCCGCGCCCACGCTGTCCGGCAGGCAGTCGTTACGGGCGGTGGCGTTCACCCGGCACAGTTTCGAGCTGTCCGGTGAGTTGGCCACGCGAGCCCGGGCGGTCAAACGGACCTGGGCCGACGTGGCCATCGCTGCTTTCGCGTCCTATCTGGGCGTGATGACCGGCACACCGGACGTTCGGATCGGAGTGCCCACAACGGACCGAGTCGGTGCCGCGCTGCTGCGCGTCCCCGGGATGGCGGCGAACGTGCTGCCGCTGCGGGTGAAACTCGACGGCGACGTGGTGTCCACTGTGGCCGACGGGCTGAAGGGCCTGCGTGCGCACCAGCGGTACCGGATCGAGGACCTGGTCACCGACCACGGCGGGAACGTCCGTGCCCTGTTCGGCCCGAGCGTCAACATCAAGTTCTTCGACTACGGCTTCACTTTCGGCGACACGCCCGGCGTGTTCCACAACATCGCCGCCGGACCGGTCGACGACGTGACGGTGTCCGTCTATCACGGCTCCGGCCGGTTCGCCGTCGACATGGACTTCAACACCGAGACCTACAGCGAGACCGAAGCCGCCGCGCACACACACCGGTTCGCCGAGTACATCGAGGCATTCGTGCAACGACTGTCCGGCGACGGGATCGAACTGGCCGAGCAGACCGAAGCTCGCGCACGCGGCGGGCACCTGGCCGGTCCGGGCACCGACACGCCGGTGTCGGTGGTCGAGGCGTTCCGCGACCAGGCCGTGCGCACACCGGACGCCGTCGCGCTCCGGCACGGGAACCGCACCTGGACGTTCGCCGAACTCGACGCGGAGTCGGCCAGGGTGGCCGGAACGCTGACCGGACACGATGTGATCGCTTTGGCGCTGCCCAGGTCGGCGGAGTACGTCATCGCGATCCTGGCTGTGGCGCGCAGTGGCGCGGCGTGGCTGCCGCTCGACACGACACAGCCCGCCGAACGGCAGCGCCGCGTGATCGAGGACAGCGGAGCGTCGCTAGTACTCGATGCCCTGCCGGAGGGAACGGGCCGCACGGACTTCACGCCGCGCCTCGACGAACTGGCGTACACGATCTACACATCGGGCTCGACCGGAACCCCCAAGGGAGTGCAGGTCAGCCACCACGCGCTGGCAAGCCTGCTGGCGAGCCACCGCAGTGGCCTGATGTCCCGGTTCACCGACAGGCGGCTGCGGATAGGCCACATGGCGGCGTTCTCGTTCGACGCGGCGATCGACGCCCTGCTGTGGATGGTCGCCGGGCACGAACTCGTCCTCGTCGAGGACTACCGCGACGCACGCGCTCTGGTGAACACGGTTCGCACGGAGCGACTGGACTATGTGGACGTCACGCCGACGTACCTGGCCGAGCTGCTCGCGTGTGGACTGTTCGACGAACACCGGCCGTCGATTGTGGTCTTCGGCGGCGAGGCGGTGTCCGCTGAGGTATGGGACAAGCTGGCCGCGTACCCGGATGTGCTCGCGGTCAACGCCTACGGGCCGACAGAGTACACAGTGGACGCAACGCAGGGGATCGTCTCCGGTGGCGTGCGCCCGCACATCGGATCCCCGCTCGGCCGAACCCGTTGCCTGGTGCTCGATCCACGGCTGCGACCGGTCCCCACCGGGGCGCCGGGTGAGCTGTACCTGGCAGGGCCCGGCGTGGCCCGTGGGTACACCGGACAGCCGGGGCTGACCGCGGCGCGGTTCGTGGCTGACCCATATGGCAACGGGGTGCGGATGTACCGGACCGGCGACCTCGTCCGGGTCGGCGAACACGGCATCGAATACCTCGGCCGAGTCGACGACCAGGTGAAGCTGCGCGGATTCCGGATCGAGCCGCGTGAGGTCGAGCACGTGTTCGCCGGTCACCCGGCAGTGGCCCGGTGTGCCGTCGTCCCCCGAGTTTTTCCATCTGGGAACGCTCTCGTGGCATACGTCGTCGCCACAGGTCCACTGGACACAGCGGCGGTCCTCGCGCACGCGCGCACCGGCCTGCCGGACTACATGGTTCCGGCAGCGGTCGTCGAAGTTGAGTCGCTTCCGCTGACAGAGCAGGGAAAACTGGACGTCCGGGCGCTGCCCGTGCCGGAGTTGGGCGCGGCGGAGTACCGCGAGCCAGTGACTGAGGCGCAGCGCAAGGTCTGCCGCCTGTTCGCGGAGGTGCTCGGCCGGGAACGGGTCGGCCTCGACGACGACTTCTTCGCCCTCGGTGGGCACTCGCTGCTCGCCGGACGGCTCGCGGCGGCACTGAACACGGACCTGCGCGCCGTCTTCACCGCCCGCACCCCCGCCGCACTGGCCGAGCTGTCCTCCGAGGACACCAGGCTGCCGCTGGTGGCTCGCCGAACGCACGGTGAGGTGCCGCTTTCCCCGTCCCAGTCCCGGTTCTCCTTCGCCGACCAGCTCGCCGGTCCCAGCCCGGTGCACAACGTCCCCTTCATCCTCAGGTTCCCCGGCAGGCTCGACGAACCGGCGTTGTCAGCGGCCATCGACGACGTGGTGACTCGGCATGAGTCGTTGCGGACTCTGCTGGAACACAAGGACGCCAAGGGACGGCAGGTTGTCGTCGAACCGTCGGTTCGGCTGGGCGTGGGCGGAAACGTCGACGAACTCGTCCGGGTGCCGTTCGACCTGGCGGGCGAACCGCCGTTCCGCGCGCATCTGTTGCACAGGACCGAAGGTGACGTGCTGGTGCTCGTGCTGCACCACAGCGCCGCCGACCACGGCTCCACCGCGCCGCTGCTGGCCGACCTCGCGACGGCCTACGACGCCAGGATCACCGGCACCGCCCCGAACTGGTCGCCGCTGCCGGTGCAGTACCGCGACTACACGGTGTGGTTCGAACGAGTCCTGGCCGACCGGGCCGGGCCGCAGGCCGACTTCTGGCGTGCGCGGCTGGCGGACAGCCCGGTGGAGATCGACCTGCCGATGCGGCGAAGCCGCCCCACTGAACCAACAGCTGACGGCGGGACCGTCACGCTTCCGGTCCCCGCGGACACACACCGGGCATTGGCCGACTGTGCCAAAGCGGCCGGTGTCACGACATTCACGGTACTGCAGACCGCGGTCGCGATCACACTGGAACGCCTGGGCGCGGGCGAGGACGTGCCGCTGGGTACCCCAGTCGCGGGCCGCCCGGACGAGCAGTTGCGTGACCTGGTGGGATGTTTCCTCAACACAGTCGTGCTGCGCACCGACCTCGGCGGCGACCCGACCGTCACACATCTGCTGGCCAGCGTGCAGGAGGCGAACGCGGAGGCGTTCGCCAACGCGGATCTTCCGTTCGACCGGGTCGCCGAGGCCGTCAACCCGCCGCGAGTGCCGGGACGACACCCGCTGTTCCAGGTGATGATCGTGCACGAGCACGGCACCGGGGACGTGATCACGCTCGGCGGGCTGACCGGGCGCGTGCGGATGGCCGACACCGGCACCGCGAAACTCGACCTGACGGTGAAGTTCACCGAACGTGTCACGGGGATCGACGTCAAACTGGAGTACTCGGCGGACCTGTTCGCCGAGGACAGCGTGCGCGACATCGCCGCCGCCCTCGGCACAGTCCTGGCCGACCTGCCCGGCAGGGCCGACCAACCGGTGTCCCGGGTACGGGCCACCGTCGACCCGCCGCTGATCGGCGAACAGGTCGCGATCCCCGACAAGACTCTCGTCGACCTGCTGGCCGACGCGGCCCGCGAACACGGCGACCGGTTCGCGGTCGGGTGCGGCGCCACCAGCCTGACCTACGCGCAGTTCGACGACTACACCTCGCGTGTCGCTGCCGGTCTTCGCGCTCGTGGTGCGGGCCCGGGTTCCATCGTCGCGGTCGACATCGCGCGGTCGGTCGAGTTGGTTGTGGCGTTGCACGCGGTGCTGAAGGCGGGAGCCGCGTATCTGCCGCTGGACCCGGACCATCCGGCCGAGCGCAGGCAGTTCATGCTCGACGACGCCAAACCAGTGCTCACCCTCACCGCCCCCCACATCCGCACCCTCCTCGACCCGGACAGTGCAACCAATGTGGCCTTCGGTGCGCCTGACGCACCCAAGGCGGCCTTCGTTGCGTTGGAAGCGGGGGAGGCGGGGGAAGCGGGGGAGGCGGCGTATGTGATCTACACCTCGGGGTCTACTGGGCGTCCCAAGGGTGTTGTGGTGTCGCACAGGGCGATCGTCAACCGCCTGCTGTGGATGCAGTCCACGTACCCGCTCGGCACGGACGACCGGGTGTTGCAGAAGACACCGGCCGGTTTCGACGTGTCGGTGTGGGAGTTCTTCTGGCCGCTGCTCACCGGCGCCGGTCTCGTGGTCGCCGAGCCCGGCGGCCACCGTGATCCTGCCTATCTCACCGATCTGATCAACCGTGAGGGCGTCACGACACTGCACTTCGTGCCGTCGATGCTGCGGGCGTTCCTGACCGACCCGGACGCCCGGACCTGCACCGGCCTGCGCCGAGTGTTCTGCAGCGGCGAGGCGTTGCCGGGGGAGACCGCGGCCCAGTTCCGGGCCACGCTCGGCGCCGAGCTGCACAATCTTTACGGCCCAACGGAAGCAGCGGTCGACGTGACCGCGTGGCCGGTGACCGAGACGGATTCCGTCCCGATCGGACGTCCCGTGTGGAACACCGCGACCTACGTGCTGGATCGGCTGCTGCGGCCATGCCCGTCCGGTGTGCCGGGGGAGTTGTATCTGGCCGGTCGGCAGTTGGCGATGGCCTACCTGAATCGGCCGGGCCTGACCGCGGACCGGTTCGTCGCCGATCCGCACTGCCCGGGCAGCAGAATGTACCGGACCGGTGACCTGGTCCGGCGCAGGCGCGACGGCGTGCTGGAGTACCTGGGGCGTACCGACTTCCAGGTCAAGATCCGTGGTGTCCGGATCGAACTCGGCGAAGTCGAGAGCGCACTGCTGCGGCACCCAGGCGTGACCGCCGCCGCAGCCGCCGCGAAGGTCGACCGCAACGGCAACACGCGACTTGTCGGGTACGTCGTCCCGGCGGATGTTGTCCCGGACGACGTTCGGGAAACCGTGGCCGGGGTGGTCCCGGAGACGCTCGTCCCCGCGGTGGTCATGCCACTGGCGGAACTTCCGCTGTCGGCCAACGGAAAACTCGACCGCAAGGCCCTGCCGGACGCCGTTGTGGCTGCTCCGCCGGTTGTCTCGGACGGGCCGACGGATGTCGTGCGGCGCGCGTTCGCCGATGTGCTCGGCACCGACGCGGTCGACTCGGACACCGGGTTCTTCGCACTCGGCGGCGACAGCATTCTGGCGATCAGCCTGGTCGCCAAGCTCAGGGCGGCCGGGTTGCGGGCCGGTGTCAAGGACGTGTTCGCCCACCAGAGCGCGACCGACCTGGCGCGTGCTCTCAAACCGGCGGACACCGTGGGGACAGCATTGTCGCGGCGGCCGGTGACCGGGCCGATCCCGCTGACACCGATGCTGCACTGGCTGCGGGACAACGGCGGACCGGTCAGTCAGACCGCTGTCATCGACCTCGCCACCACTGTCACCGAGGCACAGTTCGAGACCGCCGTCCGCGCGGTCGTCGACCGGCACGAGATGCTGCGTGCCCGGTTACGCGTCAGTCCGGACGGCTTCTGGTCGCTGGATGTGCCCGAGCGGCGAGTCGAACCGTTCGGCGAACTGGACCCGTCGATCGGGCGCAGCAGCGTCTGGCGGCTGGTCGACGGCACCCGCGCCGAGGTGACCGTGCACCACCTCGGGATCGATGCGGTCTCGTGGCAGGTCATCGACACCGACCTGCGTGCCGCCCTGCGCGGCCGTGAACTGCCCGGGGTGCGGCCGTTCCACGACTGGGCCTCGTACCTGGTGGAACGAGCACAGTCGCACGAGGTCCTGGCCCAGTTCGAGTACTGGGCCTCGATCGAGTTCGGTGCGGTCCTGGCGAAGGGCGCGGGCAAGGCCGGGCTGGTCGAACGCGCGATCCCCGCAGGGACACTGTGGACGGACGCCGAACGGAAGTTCCGCGCCAACGGGCAGGACGTGCTCGTCACCGCGATCGCGTTGGCACTCGGCGGGACTGCGATCATCGCACTCGAAGGACACGGCCGAGACGACGACAACGCCGGAATGGTCGGCTGGTTCACCACGCTGTACCCCGTTCGGATCGACGCGACCGACGGCGGGCTGCGGGGCGTCAAGGAACAGCTGAGGTCGGTGCCCGACGGCGGCATCGGCTACGGCATGCTGCGCTACCTCAATCCGCAGACCGCGCCCGCGTTCACCGGACAGCCCGAACTGCTTGTCAACTTCCTCGGCCGCCGCGACGAGGACATCGTCCCGGCCGGAGAACCCGCCGGTGCGCTGGAGCTCACGGCGTACACCACCGCCGACGGCACTCTGAAAGTCCTGTTCGGACACTCGGCCGAGTATTCCGACGAGGTCGTTGACGCGTTCCTCGACCGACTGGCCGAGAACCTGTGCCACCTGGCCGAACAAGTCGCCTCGGCTGAGGCCAGCCGCACACCGTCCGACCTGACCAGGCGCGGTGTGCCGCAGCATGAGATCGACCGCCTCGACGGCGACTGGCTCGACGTCGTCCCGGTGTCGCCGCTGCAGGAAGGACTGCTCGCGCTGGCCCATACCCGCCCGGCGGCGTTGGACGTCTACACCGTGCAGATCATCCTGCGTTTCGGCGAGACACTCGACCCGCGGCGGCTGACCGATGCGTTGACCACACTGATCAGCCGTCATCCCGCACTGCGCACCGGCTTCCGGTATCTGGAGTCCGGCGCGGCCGTCGGTGTGGTGTATGAGGACGGCCTGGTCACGATGGAGACAGCAGAGAACATCGAGGACCTGGCCCGACGGCACCGGTTCGAGCGGTTCGACCTGGCCACACCGCCGTTGTTCCGGTTCGGCCACCGCGACAACGCCCTGGTCATCACCGGCCACCACCTCGCGTGGGACGGATGGTCGTCGCCGTTGCTGGTCAACGAGTTGCTCGCGCTGTACGCAGGCGACACGCCACCCACAACGAACGCTCACCGGGAGTATCTGGCCTGGCTCGCGGGCCGCGACGAGAACGCCGACCTGGAAGCCTGGCGGCCCGTGCTCGACGGCCTCGCCGCGCCGTCGATGCTCGTTCCCGCACAGGACAACCCGGCCGACGACCTACCCGCCGAGATCACGGTCGAACTCGACGCCACGACCTCCGACGCGATCCGCAGACAGGCGGGCGCACACGGGCTGACCGTCAACACCCTGATGCAGGGAGCATGGGGGCTGGCGCTCGCGCGGCTGCTGGACAGCGGCGATGTCGTCTTCGGGATGACGGTGTCCGGCAGGCCACCGGAGATCGACGGCATCGACTCGGCGATCGGCATGTTCATCAACACCGTGCCCGCCCGCGTCAGCCTGGCGGCCGGTGACACACTGGCCGACGCCCTCGGCCGCCTGCAGGACCGACAGGCGTCCACTGTGGAACACCAGTACGTCGGCCTCGCGCGGCTACAGCGGCTGGCCGGGCTGGGCCCACTGTTCGACAGCCTCGTCGTGTTCGAGAACTACCCCCTTGGCGCCATTGGCGGCCCGGTCGGGATCGAGGCGGACGACGCCACCCACTACCCGGTCACGCTGACGCTGTTCCCCGGCGAGCGGATCGGGATCTCGCTGAAGTACCGGACCGACTGCGTGACCGAGGCCGACGCGACCAGGATCCTGCGCGCCTACACCGGACAGATCGAGCTCTGCGCTGCCGGTCTGCACCAGCGGATCGAAGGGCTCCCGGTCACCAGGGCCGTGGTGCGCACGCGGGCTGTGCCCGGCGACACCCGGCCGTCCACCGACGGCGAGGCCACCCTGGTCGAACTGTTCAAGCACGTGCTCGACCTGCCGACAGTGGGCGCGTCGGACAGCTTCTTCGCGCTGGGCGGGGACAGCATCCTCGCGATCCAACTGTCGGCCAAGGCACGCGCGGCCGGTCTGAGATTCACCGCCGCGGACGTCTTCGAACACCGGACACCCGCCGGTCTCGCCGCTATTGCCACCGCGGCCACAGTCACAGTGCCGGAGCAGGACGACACGGTGTCGGGACTGACGCCGATCGCGCACTGGTGGCTGGACCAGGACGGCCCGCTGGACACCTACAGCCAGCGGATGCTCGTGCGACTCCCCGACGGCGCGACCGACGAGCGGCTGCGGCAGGCGGTCGAGAAGGTCGTGCACCGCCACCCGATCCTGCGCGCACGCCTGGTCGGCCGGACACTGGAACCCGGGTACGGGCCTGTCCCGACACTGGGTTCCGGCGAGCGGCTCGACCCGGCCAACGGCGTGATGACGGCGTGGGCCCGCCAGCCGGACGGCTTGATGATCACCGTGCACCACCTGGTGATCGACGGTGTCTCGTGGCGAATCCTGCTGCCCGACCTGGCAGCGGCCTACGACGGCGACGAACTGGCGCCCGTCGGCACGTCCTACGCCCGCTGGACCGCGCTGCTGACAGCGGAAACACACCGCCGGGCCGCCGAGCAGGACCACTGGCGGTGGGCGCTGGACACCAGACCGTTGTTGCCGGTGGGCGACCGGTCCGGTGACATCGCCGCGAACCAGCGGGAACTCACCGCCGAACTGTCCGAGGCCGACACAGACGCGCTGACACGGGAGGTCACCGAGGCCTTCCACACCGGACCGGAGGAGATCCTGCTCAGTGCGTTGGCACTGGCGCTGCGGGACCCCGTGACCGTGATGGTGGAAGGCCACGGCCGGGTCGACGAGTTGTTCGCCGACGCCGACACCAGCCGGACAATCGGCTGGTTCACCACGATGTACCCAGTCCGGTTCGAAGTGGACGGACTCTGTGTGGCAGACGCCGTCAAGCGTGTCAAGGAAACCTTGCACGACACGCCCGGCAAGGGCATCGGATACGGCCTGCTTATGCGCGACGCGCCCACGCCCCAGCTGCGTTTCAACTACCTCGGCAGGTTCACCGTTGGCGCGACACGGCCGTGGCAGCCGGTCGACACGGCCGATCCGCTGTCCGGGGACGTGCACGAGGACACACCGATCCCGTTCCCAGTGGACATCACCGTCGTCACCGTGTCCGGCCGGTTGCGGATCCGCTGGGCCTGGGCGCCCAGCGTCCCGGCCGATCGGGTCCGTGCCTTCGCCGCGGCCTTCGAAGCCGAGTTGCTGCGACTGGTGCGCAGTGTGTGTGACGACGGGTTGGGCGGCCACACACCGTCCGACTTCGGTTTGGTCGACGACCTCACCCAGGACGAGGTCGACGAGTTTGACGAGCTCTGGAGGACTTCGTGAGTGCCCAGCCCGGACTGTCGGACGTTCTGCCGCTGTCACCGCTGCAGCAGGGATTGATGTTCTGGGCTTCCTACGGCGGCGCGGCCGGTGACGTCTACACCGTGCAGAAGACGCTGGAGCTCGAAGGCCCGGTGGAGGCCAAGGCGCTCAAGGCTGCCGCGGAGGCGCTACTGCGGCGGTACCCGAACCTGCGTGCCGGGTTCCGGTTTCGCCGGTCCGGCGAGCCGGTCGCGTTGATCCCCGCCGAGATCGACGTGCCGTGGGTCGAAGTCGAGCTGAGCGATCGGGACGAGGCCGGTGCCGCGATCGAGGCGGAACGGGCAAGGCCGTTCGACCTCGGCCGCCCGCCGCTGCTGCGGTTCCTGCTGATCAAACGCTCGGACAACGAGTTCACCCTGGTGTTCACCCACCATCACATCCTGCTCGACGGCTGGTCGGTGCCCTTGCTCGTGCGGGAACTGTTCGAGCTGTACGCGGCCGCGGGATCGGATGTCGGCATGCCGCCGCCCGCGCGGTTCCGCGACCACCTCGTCTGGGTGTCCAAACAAGACAGGACGAAATCGCTTGCGGCCTGGAACCGCTACCTGGACGGCGTCTCCGAACCGACACTGGTCGCGGCCGGACAGGACCTGCACGCCCGCAGCGAGCCGGACGAGCTGACCACCTGGCTCGACGAAGCCACGACCACGGCCGTGCAAACGCTTGCCCGGCGTTGCGAGGTCACCACGAACACCGTCCTGCAGGCGGTCTGGGCGCTGGTGCTGGCCGAGCTGACCGGCCGCGCGGACGTCACCTTCGGGCTCACCGGCTCCGGCCGGTCCGGTGATCTGCCGAGGGTGGCGGAGATCGTCGGCCTGCTGATCAACACCACCCCGGTGCGGGTCACGCTCCGGGCAGGCGAGTCCGTCGCCGCGCTGCTCGGCCGGATCCAGTCCGGCCAGGCCCAGTTGCTCTCGCACCAGTACCTCGGCCTCACTGACATCCAGGCGGGCCGGGTCGACGGCGAGCTGTTCGACACGTTCACCGTGCTGGAGAACTACCCGGTCGACGCCGAGGAACTCGACCGGATCAGCGAACGCGCCGGGCTGAAGGTGTCCTCAGTGGACGGACATGACGGCAGCCACTACCCACTCGGCGTGGTGGCCACGCCCGGCGAACGTTTGCGTCTGGACATCCGCTACCGCGCCGAGATCATCCCCGGTGAGGTGGCACGACGCGTGGCCGAGCGGGTCGTCGCGTTGTTCACGGCGATGGCAGCCGAACCCGACCAGCCGGTCGGCCGGATTCCTGTCGTGTCGGCCGAGGAGTACACCGACCTGGTCGAAACCCGCAATCAGACCGCTGCCGAAGTCCACGGCACGACGTTCGGTGACCTGGTGCGCCCGTCGGCGGATCCGGCGGTGGTGTTCGAAGGCGCTGAGCTGACCTACGACGAGTTGACCGGCCGCGCGAACCGCCTGGCCGACTACCTGCTGAGCCGGGGCGTCGAGGCCGAGCAAGCGATTGCCGTGGTGTTGCCGCGCGGGATCGAGCAGGTCGTGGCGATGCTCGCGATCGTCAAGGCCGGTGCGGTGTACGTGCCGGTCGACGTGGCGTACCCGGCCGAGCGGGTGACGCTGCTGATGTCGGACGCCCGTCCGGCGCTTGTCCTCACTGAGGCCGAGTACCTCGGTCTACTGCCCGGCACTGCCCCGGTCGTGCTGCTGTCCGACGTCCCGGATGGCCCGGACACCGAACCGGTCGTCCAGATCAGCCCGGACAGCGCGGCGTACGTCATCTACACCTCGGGTTCCACCGGACGTCCCAAGGGTGTCGTCGTCACCCACCGGGGCCTGCCCAGCCTCGCGCACACCGTGGCCGAGCACTTCCGGGCCAAGCCGGGGGACCGGGTCCTGCAGTTCGCGTCGCAGAGCTTCGACACGTCCATCTGGGAACTGCTGATGGCGCTGGCGACCGGCGCGACCGTCGTGATCGCCCCGCCTGAGCGGCGACTCGGCGGCGCGTTGCAGGAGCTCATCGCCGAGTACGGCATCACACACCTGACCCTGCCGCCGTCCGCGCTGGCCGATGTGGACACCGACGCCGTCCCGGACGGCGCGGTGGTGATCGTGGCGGGCGAGGCGTGCCCGCCCGAACTGGCGCGGCGCTGGGTCGAGGCCGGGCACCGGCTGTTCAACTCCTACGGCCCGACCGAGACCACAGTGGACGCCACACTGTGGGAGGCGGACATCGACGGCACAACGGGTTCGGCGCTGCCGATCGGCACGCCCGTGCACAACACGAGCGTCTACGTCCTCGACGACCTGCTGCGGATCGTGCCGGTCGGCGCGGTCGGCGAGCTGTACGTCGGCGGAACGGGCCTGGCACGCGGGTACTCCGGCAACCCCGGGCTGACCGCGACCCGGTTCGTGGCCAGCCCGTTCCAGCCGGGCACGCGGCTGTACCGCACCGGTGACCTGGTGCGCTGGCGTGCCGACGGCCAGTTGGAGTTCGCCGGGCGCGCCGACCACCAGGTCAAGATCCGCGGCTTCCGCGTCGAACCCGGCGAGGTCGAGTCGCTGCTGATGGCCCAGCCGGACGTGACCGGCGCGCTGGTGGTCGCCGACGAGCACGAGAACCTCGGCACCCGGCTGGTCGCGTACGTCGTCGGCTCGACCGCGGGCCTGCGCGAACGGCTGAGCCGGTCGCTGCCGGAGCACATGGTGCCGTCGGTGGTCGTCGAGCTGGAGTCCTTCCCGTTGACCCCCAACGGGAAGATCGACCGTGCGGCACTGCCGAAACCCATGGCGCACACGACCGGTCCGGCCCGTGCGGATGCAGATCCGCGGCTCGACCTGATGCGCGGGGTGTTCGCGGTCGTCCTTGAGGTACCCGAGGTCGGCCCGGACGACAGCTTCTTCACCCTCGGCGGGCACTCCCTGCTGGTCACTCGGTTGCTGTCGCGGATCGGCACGGCGTTCGCAGCCACCGCTGCCATCCGGGACGTGTTCGAAGCCCCGACCCCACGCGGGCTGCTGAACCGCCTGGCGGGCAGCGACCGGCCCGCGCTTGCCCGTGCCGACCGATCCGGCCCGTTGCCGATGTCCCACGCCCAGCGCAGGTTGTGGTTCCTGCACCGGCTCGACGGCCCGAGTGCCGCATACAACATCCCCTCGGTGCTGCGGCTCAGCGGTGAGCTGGACGTGGCCGCACTGCGAACCGCGGTGTCCGATGTGGTCGAACGGCACGAGAGCCTGCGCACGGTCTTCACCGAGGACACGCAGGTGATCCTGCCGCCAGGCGATGTCCCGTTCGAGGTCGCCGAGACGAGCGAGAACGAACTGCCGCAGGCGCTGCGAGTCGCCGCCGAGCACGGCTTCGACCTCGCCCGCGAGATCCCGATCCGGGTGACGGTGTTCAGGCTCGCCGAGGACGAGCACGTCCTGCTCGTGCTGATGCACCACATCGCCAGTGACGAATGGTCCGTCGGACCGCTGTTCTCGGACCTGCGGCACGCCTACGAGCTGCGCAGGCACGGTGGTTCTCCACAGTGGACTCCACTGTCCGTGCAGTACGCGGACTACGCGGTCTGGCAGCACGATCAGCTGGACGTCTCGGCGCAGATCGAGTACTGGCGTCGGCAGCTGGCCGGTGCGCCGGAGGAACTCGTCCTGCCGTTCGACCGGGCACGCCCGGTGAACGCGAGCGACGAGGGTGGCTACCACTTCTACGAGTTGTCCGACGACGTGCACCAGGCGTTGGTGAAACTGGCCAGGGACAACGACGTCACGGTGTTCATGATCGTGCAGACGGCCGTCGCGGTCCTGCTGTCCAAGATGGGGGCGGGGGACGACATCCCGCTCGGGTCGCCCATCGCGGGCCGTGGCGAGGCCGCGCTGGAGGACCTGGTCGGGTTCTTCGTGAACACGCTTGTCCTGCGTGTGCGGACCGATGGTGACCCGACCTTCGCCGAACTGCTGCGCCGGGTGAGGGACGTGGACCTGGCCGCCTTCGAGCACGCCGATGTCCCGTTCGAGCGGCTCGTGGAGGTGCTCAGCCCGGCCCGGTCGTTGGCGCGTAACCCGCTGTTCCAGGTGATGGTCACCCATCAGCACGACCTCGACGTGGATCTCGGGGTCGGCGGGCTGCTCAGCCACGCCGTGCCGTTCGGTCTCGACAAGGCCAAGTTCGACCTGACCTTCAGCTTCTTCAGCTCGGCGGACACCCTTGGCGCCGGGATCGAGTACGCGACGGACCTGTTCGATGCCGACACCGTCGCCGATCTCGCCGACCGCCTCACGACACTGATCGGCGCGTTGGTGACGCGTCCGGACAACCCGATCAGCACGCATTCCGTTCTGCTGCCGAAAGAACAGCTGCCCGCACCACGTACGCACCACGACGGCGTGCTTGTTCCGGAGCAGTTCCGGCTGTCGGCCGTGCGGAACGCGGGCCGGATCGCCATCGACGGCGCGTTGTCCTACGGCCAGCTCACCAAACGCGTCGGTCAGTTGGCGCGGTTGCTGATCACTCGCGGCATCGGGCCGGAGTCCGTTGTCGGTCTGGCGTGTCACCCGTCGGCCGAGTTGGCGGTCGGACTGCTCGCGATCCTGGAGACAGGCGCGGCCTACCTGCCGCTCGACGTCGAATACCCCGAGGCGCGGCTGCGGCTGATGCTGGACGACGCACAGCCGCACCTGGTCCTGACCAACAGCGAGTTCGACCTGTGGTCCGGGCCGAAGGTGGCACTGAACGACCAGCGGGTTCTCGAACAGTTGGCAGACCTGCCCGGCGGGCGGGTCACCGATGAGGAGCGCACATTCCCGCTTCGCCCGCAGCACCCGGCCTATGTGCTGTTCACCTCCGGCTCGTCGGGACGGCCGAAGGCGGTTGTCGGGACACACGAGGCTCTCGCCGCGCGCCTGGCCTGGGGACAGCGCGTGCTTCCGATGAGCCCGCAGGACGTGGTGATCGCCAAGAGTTCGATCAGTTTCATCGACGGCAGCACCGAACTGGTCGGTGCGCTGCTCGGTGGCGCGCGGGTCGTGCTCGCCGACGCGGCGCAACGCAGGGACGCGTTCGCGTTGGCCGATCTGATCGCGCGGCATCAGACGAGCCGGTTGACGCTCGTCCCGAGCCTGCTGCAGGTCCTGCTGGACGTCGACCCGGCCAAGCTGGAGACCGTCCGGACGTGGGTTTCCAGCGGTGAGGCGTTGCCCGCGGCGCTCGCCGCCCGCGTGTACGCCGCACTGCCCGCGACACGGCTGGTCGACCTTTACGGCTGCTCCGAAGCCGGTGGCGACAGCCTGATGTCCGATGGCGAGGGCTTCGCGCGGACCGTCGACGGCACAACGGCGCACGTTCTCGACCGTCATCTCGCGCCCGTGCCGACCGGCGTGGCAGGCGAGCTGTACCTGAGCGGCGCCGGGATCGCCCGTGGCTACCGGTCCGCTTCGCTGACCGCAACCCGATTCGTGGCCGGACCGAACGGCACCAGGCTGTACCGCACGGGCGACCTCGCACGGCGCGATCGCAACGGCGTGCTCACCTTGCTGGGGCGGGCCGACGACCAGGTGAAGGTCCGTGGCGTGCGGATCGAGCCTGCCGAGATCGAGGCCGTACTGACCAGTGTGGACGGTGTGACCGCAGCTGCGGTCGTGGCAAGCGGCCACGCGCTCGTTGCCTACGTCGTGGCCCGTGAAGTCGCACCTGTCCGGGCCGCCGCGCGGACGGCACTGCCCGCCGGGCTGGTGCCGACCTCGTTCGTGCTCGTGCCGGAGATCCCGATGCTGCCGAACGGCAAAACCGATCGCAAGGCGCTACGCGACATGCGTGCGTCCGTCGGGGACATCGAGGAAGCCGACGAGTTCTCGGGTTCCCGCGAGGAGGTCCTCGCCCAGATCTTCGGTGGGGTGCTGGGGGTCGGCACGATCGGCGTCGATGACAACTTCTTCGACCACGGTGGGCACTCGCTGCTGGCAACGCGACTGGTGTCGCGAATCCGCACGGTGTTCCAGCGTGAAGTGTCGCTGCGCACGGTGTTCGAGTCGCCCACGCCACGCGCACTGGCCGAGCACCTCGACGACCAGCGGAGCACACGCCCACCGCTCGTCGCCGCCGAGCGGCCGGAACTGCTCCCGCTGTCCTACTCGCAGCGCGGACTGTGGTTCGTGGACAGGCTGGAAGGTCCACAAGCCGCCCATGTCATCCCGTTCACCGCGCGGCTGCACGGCGAGATCAACGTCTCGGCGCTTCGCCAAGCGGTCGGGGACCTGATCCGACGCCACGAGAGTCTGCGGACCGTGTTCGTCGAGCACGACGGCGAGCCGTACCAGGAAATTCTCCCACTGGAGGAGATTCCCTTCGGCGCCAGGCGGGCTGGGCCGGACTCGGTCGCCGAGTGCCTGGCGCGCACGTTCGATCTGGCCACCGAGCTGCCGATCCGCGTCGACCTGATCAGTGACTCCCGCCGGGACCATGTGCTTGTCGTGGTGGTGCACCACATCGTGTCCGACGGTCTGTCGGCGGCACCGCTGTTCAACGACCTCGCCACGGCATACCGGGCCAGGTGGTCGTCGAAGGTACCCGAGTTCGAGCCGCTGCCGGTGCAGTACGCGGACTACGCGTTGTGGCAGGAAAAGCTGGCCAGCGAAGGCCAGATCCGGCAGCAGCTCGACTACTGGCGCGCGCACCTGGCCGGGCTGCCGGACGAACTGGCCATCCCGACCGATCGCCCTCGCCCTGCTCGCGTTTCCTTCCGAGGCGGTTTCGTCGAACGGAACCTCTCCGCGCGGCTGCACACCGGGATCAAGGAGCTGGCGAAGAAGACCGGGACGACACCGTTCATGGTCCTGCGCACGGGGGTGGCGGTGCTGCTGTCGAAACTCGGCGCCGGATACGACATCCCGTTGGGCACACCGGTCGGCGGGCGGCCCGATCCCGCGTTGGAGGACCTGATCGGGTTCTTCGTCGACACAGTGGTGTTGCGGACCGACCTGACCGGAGACCCGTCGTTCGAGGAGTTGCTCGCCCGGGTCAGGGACACCGACCTGGCCGCGTACGCGCACCAGGACGTGCCGTTCGACCAGATCGTCGAAGAAGTGGCGCCGCGGCGGTCACGTGCCCGGCATCCGCTGTTCCAGATTTCGGTCAACCACCACTACCAGCAGCCGCGGGTGCCGACGATGCCAGGGCTGAGCGTCGAGGCGATGGCCGCGAAGCCGGACATGGCCATGCTCGATCTCGCGTTCGCGTTCGAACAGCCACCGGACAGCGACGGCCTGGCACTGTCGGTCAACTACACGTCGGACATGTTCGACCAGTCCACAGTGGAGACGATGGCCAACCGTCTGTTGCTTGTGCTCGAACAGGCAGTCGCGGGCCGCGCGACTCGTCTGTCCACGTTCGACGTGCGCCTTCCCGGCGAAGCCGCGCCGCCGGTTCGCAACGAACTGCCGTCGCCGCCCACCGCGGAGATCGGTCGCAAGGCACCGCCTGAGCCCGTGAAGCACGCGGATGCGGCGCTGCGGGACCCGGCCGAGGAGTTGCTCGCCGGGGTGGTCGCCGAGTTGCTGAACGTCCGATCGGTCGGCGCCGAGGACGACTTCTTCGACCTCGGCGGGCATTCGCTGCTCGCAGTGCGGCTGGTGTCCCGGATCAGGACGATGTTCGGCACGCAGATGACTGTTTCCGACGTGTTCGACTCGCCGACCGTGCGTGGAATGGCGGCATTGCTGGGACGGGAGAGTGATCGGCCCGCACTCGTTCCGATGGCCAGGCCGGACCCGATGCCGCTTTCGCCCGCACAGCAACGCTTGTGGTTCATCCACCGGATGGATGGTCCCAACGAGACGTACAACGTGCCGTTCACGGCTCGGTTCAGCGGCGCACTGGACGTCGACGCGTTGCGCACCGCGGTCAGCGATGTCGTCCAACGGCACGAGATCCTGCGCACGATCTACCCGGAGACGGCGACACCGACCCAGCGGGTGATCACCGGCGAGGTCCCGTTCGACGTGGTCGACGTGGACGAGGAAACGCTGCCGACGCTGCTGACCGAGGCGGCGCGCCATCCGTTCCGGCTGGCCGAGGAACTGCCGATCCGGGTGACGGTGTACCGCGTGGGCGCGGACCACGTCGTGCTCATGCTGGTGCACCACATCGCGACCGACGAGTGGTCGGCGCGGCCGTTGTTCACGGACTTGGCGATCGCGTACGCCGCCAGGCTCGACGGTTCAGCCCCGGCATGGGTCCCGTTGCCCGTGCAGTATGCGGACTACGCGCTGTGGCAGCGTGAACTGCTCGACTCGGACCGGTCCCAGACCCAGCTCGACTACTGGGACCGCACCTTGGCCGACTTGCCGGACGAGCTGAACCTGCCCACCGATCACCCGCGTCCGCCGACAGCCTCGTACCGGGGCGACGAAGTCGAACTGCGGCTGCCCGATGACGTGGCCGCGACGATCCGCCGTGTGGCAACCGAGAACGGTGTCACGGTGTACATGGTCGTGCAGGCGGCGGTGGCCGTGCTGTTGTCCAAACTCGGCGCCGGTGACGACATTCCGCTCGGATCGCCGGTCGCCGGGCGTACCGACCCGGCGCTGGACGATCTGACCGGGTTTTTCGTCAACACGTTGGTGCTGCGGACCTCCACCGCGGGAAACCCGACCTTCACCGACCTGCTCGCCCGGGTCAGGGCGACCGATCTCGGTGCCTTCGCACACGCGGACCTGCCGTTCGAACGGCTCGTCGAGCACCTGTCGCCGGAACGGTCGATGTCCCGGCATCCACTGTTCCAGGTCGTCGTGACCCACCGGATGATCGACGAGGAGGACCTCGGCCTGCCGGGGACCACCGCGACGGCATACCGCCCCGGTTTCGTCGTCGCCAAGTTCGACCTGACCTTCACCGTACGGGAAACCCGTGGCGCCGAATGGCTTTCGCTGGCGTTGAACTACGCGCTGGACCTGTTCGAGCCGGACACGAGCGCGGCCATGGTCGAACGACTGGCGCATGTGCTCCAGGTGCTGTGTGCCGACCCGACCGCCCGGTTGTCCGCTGTGGACGTGCTGACCGGCGGCGAACGCGAGCTCGTGCTGTCGGAGTGGAACCAGACGACCGAGCAGGTGCCGGACCTGACGTTGGCCGGATTGTTCGAGGCCCAGGTCGACGCGCGGCCGGACGAGCTCGCGCTGGTCGACGGCGACCGCCGGTTCACCTTCGCCGAACTGGAGGCGCTTGCCAACCGGCTGGCGCAAGGGATCCTCGCACGCGGCCTGCCACCGGAGTCGTTGGTGGCGATCGCGCTGCCGCGCTCGGCGGAGTTCCTTGTCGCGATGTTCGCGGTGGCCAAGGCGGGGCTGGCGTACCTGCCGGTCGACCCCGGGCATCCGGCTGCCCGTGTCCGGCACGTGCTGGACGACGCCACACCTGCGCTGGTGATCGCCAAGGAGCCTTTGGCGGGAACGGAAGGTGTCGCGCTGCTGCCGGTCGACACGGCCTGGCAGGACGGGCCCGCCGATCGGCCGCGGGTGGCGATCCGGCCGGACGCGCTGGCCTACGTGATCTACACGTCCGGGTCCACGGGCCGCCCCAAGGGCGTCGCGATCCCGCACAGCGGCCTGCCGAGCCTGGTGCGGACCATGGCGGGTGCGTCCGAAAGCGGACCGGGCAAGCGGGTCGGCCAGTTCGCGTCGTTCTCGTTCGACGTGTCACTGGCCGAGTTGAGCATCTCGATCCTGTGTGGCGCGGCGCTGTACCTGCTGCCGGAACACGCTCGGGCCGGTGCGGAACTCGGCCGGTTCGCCACGGCGAACCGACTGACACACATGGTGATCCCGCCGTCGGTGGTGTCGTCGCTGCCGGACACCTCGGTCCTGCCCTCGGACCTGACGTTGATCGTCGGCACCGAGGCACTGCGGCGCGATCTCGTGCACGCGTGGTCGGGCGGCCGGATCTTCCTCAACGCGTACGGCCCCACCGAGGCCACTGTCAACTCGACGCTGTGGCGTGCCGAACCGGACTGGGCAGCGCCGGTGCTGCCGATCGGCCGCCCGGACGTGAACAAGCGGGCCTACATCCTCGGCCCGGACCTGCGTCCGGTCCCGCCCGGCGGCACCGGCGAGCTGTACCTCGGCGGCGCGGGCCTGGCCCGCGGCTACCTCGGACAGCCAGGGGGCACGAGTACCCGGTTCGTCGCCAATCCGTTCCACCAGGGGACCCGGATGTACCGGACCGGTGATCTCGCCAGGTGGACACCCGATGGACTGATCGACTACCTGGGCCGGGTGGACGAACAGATGAAGGTCCGCGGCTACCGCATCGAACCCGCCGAGGTCGAGGCGGCGCTGATCGACCTGCCCGCGGTGCGGGCCGCCGCGGTCGCCGTCCGGGAGGCCGACGGCAGGCGTGCGCTCGTCGGCTACCTCGTGGCCGACGTCCGGCTGGACACCGCCGCGATCACCGAGGCGGTGGCGCAGGTGCTGCCGGAGTACCTGGTGCCCTCGCAGTGGATGCAGCTGGACTCGCTGCCGTTGAGCGTCGCGGGCAAGCTCAACCGGGACGCGTTGCCCACACCGGACTTCGCTCGTGCGGCCGAAGCCGCGCTACCCGCCGAAGGACGGCGTGAGGAGATCCTGCTGCGACTGTTCCGCGAGCTGCTCCGCCGCGACGACATCGGGGTCGGCGACGCGTTCTTCGAACTGGGCGGGGACAGCATCCTGTCGATCCAGTTGGTGGCAAGGGCACGGGAGCTGGGGCTCGCGTTGACGCCCCGGAACGTGTTCGAGCGCAAGACAGTTCGCGATCTCGCCGTGGTGGCGACGGAACTCGCCGGGCACGGGCCGGACGTGCACGACCCCGGTGCCGGGTCGGTCGAGCTGACACCGATCATGCGGCGGTTCCTGACCCGGCACGTGGCCGTGGAGAAGTTCGGGCAGTCGATGCTGCTCAAGCTGCCTGCCGGGATCGACCCGGTCCGGCTGGACCTGGCGTTGCGGGCAGTGCTGCGGACGCACGACATGTTGCGGGCGCGCCTGGAACCGGGGCTGGGCATCGTGGTGCCGGACGAGGCCAAGGACTGTCTGCGGGTCGTCCGGGTCGCACCGGGCGAACAACCTCCCCGATCGGAGTTCCTCGCCGCGCGGGAACGGCTCGACCCGTGGACCGGCGCGATGGTGCAGGCGGTGTGGTTCGACCACGGCGCGCACGCGCCGTCCGAGTTGCTGGTGCTGGTCCACCACCTGGTGATGGACGGCGTGTCGTGGCGGATCCTGCTGCCCGACCTGGAGTCGGCGTACTCGGGCGCCGAGTTGCGCCCGGTCCGGACCTCGTTCCGGACATGGGCTGCCGGACTCGGCCAGGTGTCCACAAAGGATCAGGATGCGTACTGGCGTGCCGTGCTCGGGTCCGGCCCCGCTCCGGTCGGCAGCCGCCCGTTGACCGCGGCCGACACGATCGCCACGGTGTCGAGAGTCAGCCGGGTGATGGAGGTCGGCGAACTGCTGAGCACGGTTCCCGGCAAACTCCGGGCGAGCGTGAACGACGTGCTGCTGACCGGGCTGGCGCTGGCCGCTCGCAGCTGGACCGGCCACGACGACCTGCTGCTCGACCTGAAAGGCCACGGCCGTCGGCAGGAGTTGGTACCCGGCGCGGACTTGTCACGGACCATCGGGTTGTTCACCACGATCTACCCGGTCCGGCTGGCCACCTCCGGTGTCGACGTCACGGCGGCCGAACAGGATCCGGCACGAGCCGACGACGTGCTGAAAACCGTGAAGCAGCACCTGCGGCAGGTCCCCGACGACGGGATCGGCTTCGGTCTGCTGCCTGCCTTCCACGACGGCCCCACGCCGTTGATCGCGTTCAACTACTTCGGCCGGATGGGCACGGCAACGCCGACCGGTGGCTGGCAGACCGAAGGAGGGCTGGGTGGCACGGTCGACGAGCAACGCGTTGTCGATCACGCGTTGACGATCGAGGCCACCCTGTCAGCCGACGGCAGCCAGCTCCGCGTCGAATGGGTCTACGCGTCCGGCGTGCTGACCGAGGCAGCGGTGGCCGAGTTCGCGGCCTTGTGGGAGCGAGGGCTGCGCGCCGTCGCGGCGGCCGCCGATCTGCAGGGCGCGGGCGGCTACACCCCGGCGGACGTGCCGTTGGCGCGGCTCAACCAGTCCCAGCTCGACAAGATCCAGGCGAGGTGGGCGAAGAAGTGAGCACCCCGGCGATCGTCGACATCCTCCCACTGTCGCCGCTGCAGGAAGGACTGCTGTTCCTCAGCAGCTACTCCAGCGAAGGCGACGATCCCTACACCACGCAGATGCTGCTGGACCTGAGCGGGGACATGGACAGCGGGCGACTGCGGGGCGCCGCGCGATCCCTGCTCGACCGGCACCCGAACCTCAGGTCCTGCTTCTGGTTCGAGGACCTCGACCATCCGGTGGCGCTCGTCCCGGAGTCGGTCGATCCGCCGTGGGCCGAGCTGGACCTGACCGGCCTGCCCGATCCGCGAGCCGAGGCGGACCGCGTCGCGGCCACTCAGCGGGCCACGCGGTTCGTCATGGACCAGCCGCCGCTGTTCCGGTTCCACCTGCTGCGGCTGGGTTCCCGGCAACACCGGCTGGTGATCACCACCCACCACATCATGATGGACGGCTGGTCCAACGCGTTGCTGGTCCGCGAACTGCTCGAGTTGTACCGGGGGACCGGGCTTGCGCCTGCCGCGCAGTACCGTGACTACCTGGCCTGGCTCGACGGCCGGGACAAGGCGGCGAGCACAGCGGCCTGGCGGCAGGTCCTGTCGGACGTCAGATCGTGCACACCGTTCTCCGGTGCTCGTCCGGACGGTCTGGCCGAGCAGCGGACAGCGACGATCGACGACCACGTGTCCACGTTCGCCAGGCAACACGGCCTGACGTTCAACACCGTTCTGCAAGGTGCCTGGCTGACGGTGCTGGGTGAGTTCGCCGGGACGTCCGATGTGGTGACCGGGCAGGTGGTCGCCGGACGACCACCGGAGGTACCCCGGGTCGGGGAGATCATCGGACTGTTCATCAACACCGTGCCGGTCCGGGCCAAGCTGGAGTACGCCGAGCGGTGCCTGGACTTCCTGACCCGGTTGCAGACCGAACAGACTTCGATGCTCGACCACCAGTACATCGACCTGTCCGCGGTCACCAGGACCGCCGGGGTGGGCGAACTGTTCGACACGCTGCTGGTCATCGAGACCTACCCGGTCGACGAGCAAGCGCTCGAACGCTCGGAGAGCGGCACCGGCCTGCGGGTCGAGCGCATGTTCGGCGACGACGGCTCGCACTACCCGGTGATGCTGATGGTCAGCCCCGGCCACGGCCGGATCAGGCTCGACCTGAAGTACCGCGGTGTCGACTCGGCCACCGCGGAGCACCTGCTGTCCCGGTTGAAGACTGTGCTGAGCACCCTGGTCAACGAACCGAGCACGCCGGTCGGCCGACTCACGCGGCGCGCGACGACAGCGGCGGCCGAGCCGGAGAACGTCGAATTCCCCGAGCTCACCGGTCTGATCGAACGCACACTGCGCACCGACCGGGACACCCGCGCACTGCTGGCCGACGGCGTGTGGCTCACCCGCGGTGACCTCGACGACCGTGCGTCCGCCATGGCCGACGCGCTCGCAGAGCGCGGTATCGGCCCGGAGTCCATTGTCGGTGTGGCCACCGGATACCACGCCGAACTGGCCGTCGCGCTGCTGGCCGTGCTCAAGGCAGGGGCCTGCTACCTGCCGCTCGACCTGCGCTACCCGCCCGAGCGACTGCGCCAGATGATCACCGACGCCAAACCGGACCTCCTGCTGACCACCGGCGCCCTCCCAGCCAACCTCACCAACCTCGCCCCAGAAATGCTCGTGAGTGTTTACGCCGGTTCTAACCGGACTAAACACTCACGAGCTCTGCCTGGGCATCCGGCGTACGTCGTGTACACGTCCGGGTCGACTGGGCGTCCCAGGGGCGTGCTTGGTACCCGGCTCGGGTTGGCCAACCGGCTGGAGTGGTTGCAACGGCATGAGCCGCTGGAGCCGAGGGATCTGGTGCTGGTCAAGAGTTCCATCAGTTTCGTCGACGGCACGACCGAACTGCTCGGCGCCATTGCCGCCGGGGCGCCCGCCGTGCTCGCGTCGGCCGAGGACCGCAGGGACCCGTTGGCACTGGCCAGGTTGATCGACCGGCACAAGCCGACCAGGGTGACCGGTGTGCCGAGCCTGCTGCAGGCCATGGGGGACAGCGCGGCCGAGCTGCTCGGGTCGGTGCGGACGTGGGTCTCCAGCGGCGAGGCGTTGACCGCCGCGCACATCGCGTCGATCCCGTCCGGCCGGGTCGTCAACCTCTACGGCTCCTCGGAAGCCAGCGGCGACAGCATGTACTGCCGGGACGCGCGCACGTCGTCCGCGCTGGGTGTGCCGATCGCCAACACCGAGGCACGAGTGCTCGACGGCTGGCTGCGGGAGGTCCCGCCCGGCGGGCTGGGGGAGTTGTACGTCACCGGACTGGGCCTGGCACGTGGCTACCTGGGTGACACGCGGCTGACTGCGACCCGTTTCGTGGCGGACCCGTTCGCCCACGGGGAGCGGATGTACCGCACCGGTGACCTCGTGCGGCGGCGCTCGGACGGCTCCGTGGACTACCTGGGACGCACCGACGACCAGGTCAAGATCCGCGGTTTCCGGGTCGAGCCCGCGGAGATCGAGTCCGTGCTCGGCCGGGCCGACGGTGTCCGCGCGGCCGCCGTGCGGATCCACAAGCGACCGGACGGTCCCGCCCGCGTCGTCGCCTACCTCGTCGGTGACGTGGACACCGAGGCGGTGCGTGCCACGGCCGCCGCGCACCTGGCCGAACACCAGGTGCCGTCGGTGTTCGTGACGCTGGACGCGCTGCCGACGACCCCCAGTGGCAAGATCGACCGCAACCAGCTGCCCGAGCCGGACCTGAGCCTGCTCAGCGGCGGCGACCGGCCACGCACCGCGGACGAACGCACCCTCGCCGGGATCTTCGCCGAGGTGCTCGGGCTGGAGCAGGTCGGCGTGCACGACGGGTTCGCCGAACTCGGCGGCGACAGCATCGTTTCCATCCAGGTGATCGGCAAGGCGCGAGCAGCCGGTTTCACGCTGGACCCCAAGGACGTCTTCGAGTACAAGACTGTCGCCGCGCTGGCCGTGGTCGGCAGGCGCGCCAAGGAGAACCGCACCGCCACCGGCTCCCTCGACGAGTGGCGTGCCGACCACGGCGACAACGTCCTCCCGGCGACCGCGCTGCAACAGGGCATGGTGTTCCTGTCCGGCTACGACCAGTCCGGCATCGACATCTACACCATGCAGCTCGTGCTCCGGGTGGGCGGCGTCGTCGACCCGGGACGGCTCAAGTCGGCCGCGCAGCGTGTGATGGACCGGCATTCGGCGCTGCGGGCCGGTTTCGAGCAGCGCGACGGCCAGGTCGTCCAGGTGATCGCGGCCGATGTCCCGGTGGACTTCGCGGTCCGTGAAGTGTCCACAGTGGAAGAAGCGGACCGGCTGGCCGAGTCGGCGCGGCAGCAGCGCTTCGACGTGGCCAGGCCGCCGCTGGTCCGATTCCTGCTGCTGCGTTTCCCGGACGCACGTCACCGCCTGGTGATCACCAACCATCACACGATCCTCGACGGCTGGTCCGTTCCGTTGCTCGGGCGAGAGCTGTTCGCGGCCTACGCGGGCATCGAACCGACCGTCCCGGACGGATACGTCGGCTACCTCGAATGGCTGGCAGGCAAGGACGACGACGCCGCACGGCAGGCCTGGCGCGCGGCGATGGACGGCATCAACGGTCCCACACTGCTCGCCCCGGCAGGGGGCGGGGCGATGGCGTCCGGCGAGGCAGAGCTGCTGCCGCTGGAACTGACTGACGAGCTCACGTCCGGCCTGACCACGTTGGCGCGCCGCAGCGGCGTCACGCTGAACACCGTCGTGCAGTTCGCCTGGGCGGTGGTGCTCGGCAAGGCGACCGGTCGTGACGACGTGACCTTCGGTGCCACGGTGTCCGGCCGCAGCGCCGACCTGCCCGGTGTGGAGTCCGTGCTCGGCCTGATGATCAACACCATTCCGGTCAGGGTGGCGCTGCCACCGGACGTGCCGGTGCACGACGCGCTGGCGGATCTGCAACTGGCACAGGCCAGGCTGATCGAGTACCAGCACACCGGTCTCGCCGAGATCCACCGGCTGGCCGGGCACCGCGAACTGTTCGACACGCTGCTGGTGTTCGAGAGTTTCCCGGTCGACGAGGACGCGCTGGCGGCCGCCGAACGCGCGGGCGGACTCGACGTCGAGGTGGCAGGTGGCCTGTCGCTCACGCACTACCCGTTGACCGTCACGGTCTTCCCCGGTGCGGGCGTGAAGATCGTGCTGGAGTACCGGCCGGACCTGTTCACCCGCTCCCAGGCAGAAGCGTTGCGCGCGCGGCTGCGCGAGGTCCTCGAGTCCATGGTGGACAATCCGCGCGGCCTGGTCGCCGGGCTGCCTGCCGCGTCCCGCGCCGAGCGGGAACTGGTGCTGGTCGACTGGAACGACACCGGCCAGCCAGCCGGACCGCTGCTGCCGCACCTGTTCAACGAGCAGACTCGGCGCAACCCGGACCGTCCCGCACTGGTCTGCGGTGCGGACGTGCGGACGTTCGCCGAGCTCGCGGCCGACTCCGAACGGCTCGCCACCGCACTCGTCGCACGCGGTGCGGGCCCGGAGCAGATCGTCGCGGTGAGCCTGGACCGGTCCGTGGCCGCGCTGACGGCGATGCTCGCGGTGCTGCGCGCGGGCGCGGTGTACCTGCCGATCGACCCGAACTACCCGCCGGAACGCGTCCGCGAGATGCTCGCCGACGCGGCGCCTGTCGCCGTGGTCAGCGACCGGGATTTCGGGACTGTGCGCCCGGACGAGCCCGGGGCGGACGTGCCGTTGCCCGAGGTGCACCCGGACAACCCGGCGTACCTGATCTACACGTCGGGGTCGACCGGGAAGCCCAAGGGAGTCCTGGTTTCGCACCGGTCGATCGCGAACCTGTTCCACAGTCATCGCCGCGCGCTGTACGAACCGGTCAAGCAGCGCACCGGACGGGACGCGCTGCGGGTCGCGCACGCCTGGCCCTTCGGGTTCGACGCCGCCTGGCAGCCGCAGCTGTGGATGTTCGACGGCCACGCGGTGCACATCGTCCCGGAGGACCGGCGCGCCGACCCGGCGGCACTGGCGAAGATCATCGCCGCCGACGGCATCGACTTCGTCGAGGTTCCGCCCGTGATGCTCGGGCCGCTCGGCGACCTCGGCGCGTTCGACGGGCTGTCGCTGATCGGGTTCGGCGGGGACGCGGTCGCCGAGGCACAGTGGCGCGACCTGCGGCTGCCAGCCTCGAACCTCGACGCTGTGAACCTCTACGGGCCAACCGAGTGCACAGTGGACACACTGGCCGCGTTCGCCGCCGACAGCGACCGGCCGTTGATCGGCAGACCGGTCGACAACGCGCGCGTGTACGTGCTCGACGCGAACCTCGCGCTCCTTCCACCTGGGGTCACAGGGGAGTTGTACATCGCCGGGGCAGGGGTGGCCCGCGGCTACCTCGGGCAGCCGGGGCTGACCGCGGACCGGTTCGTCGCGGACCCGTTCGCCGCCGGTCAGCGGATGTACCGGACCGGCGATCTCGTGCGATGGACCCCGGCGGGATCACTGGAGTACCTCGGCCGGACCGACGGCCAGGTCAAGATCCGTGGCTATCGCGTCGAACTGGGCGAGGTCGAGGCGGCGCTGACCGAACACGTCGCCCAGGCGGTCGTGGTCGCGGTGGACGGCAGACTCGCCGCGTATGTGGTGGGGGACACCACAGGGCTGCGGGCCGCGGTCGCCGCCAGGCTGCCGGAGTTCATGGTGCCGTCAGCGTTCGTCGTGCTCGACGAGCTGCCGCTGACCAGCCACGGTAAGGTCGACCGGACCCGGTTGCCACGTCCGGAGTTCAGCTCCGATGTGACCTACCGGGCGCCGGAAAGTGACGCACAGCGGCAGTTGTGCACCGTGTTCGCGGAAGCACTGGGAGTACCGCGAGTGGGTCTGGACGACGACTTCTTCGTGCTCGGCGGCGACAGCCTCGCGTCGATGCGCGTGATCGGCCTTGCCGCGCGGGCGGGGATCACCTTGACGCCACGGGACATCTTCCACCGCCGGACCGTCGGCGTCCTGCTGGAACAGGAGAAATGATGACGACACCAGGCGAGAACAAGCGCACGTGGTCACGGCGGCGACTGCTCGCCGGGACAGCGGCGGCGGGCGTGGTGATCCCGACGGTCCTGCCGAGCGGCCCGCTGCCCGCGCTGGCCAGGCTTGTCGCAGGCGAAACCCCTGAGGCGGCACCGGATGCGTTCCCTGCGGGCGCACGTGTCGTCGTGTCACCGCAGTCACCGCCGATCCCCGGGCGCGTCAAGCGGGTCGCGTTCCAGCAGCAGCCCCGGCACCCGCATCCGATCGAGCCGTTCCGCGACCCACTGCCGATCCTGCGGACCTTACGACCGTCGCCCGGCGAGGTCGGCGAGCTCACCGTGCGGATGCGGACCGCGAAGGCGAAACTGCACTCCCAGTTGCCACCGACCACGATCTGGGGCTACGAGGGCAGCGTGCACGGCCCGATCATCGAGGCCAGGCGGGGCCGCAGGCTGCGGGTCCGGTGGGCCAACGACCTCACCGGCAGGATTCCGCTGCTGGCCGTGGCGCCGATGATCCGCCAGGCGGACCCGCCCCTGTGGGACCGTCCCGGCCGCGACGACGCGCCGCTGCTGGAGGACGTGTCGAACCTGCCGCCGTGGACAGTGGTGCACCTGCACGGAGCGGAAACCGGGCAGGGCAACGACGGCTGGCCGGAAGCCGGGATCTCCCCGGGTGACGTGCAGGTCGCGGAGTACGCCAACAACCAGCGCGCGACCATGTTGTGGTACCACGACCACGCCATGCCGATCGCCCGGTGGACCACGATCGTCGGCCTGAGCGGCCTGTACATCATCCGCGACCGCAACGACGACGCGTTGCCGTCGGGCCGCTACGAGCTCCCACTTGTGTTGTGCGACCGGAACTTCGACCTCGACGCCCAGGGCAAGCTGACCGGGAACCAGCTGTACAAGACGGTGCTGTACACGACGGACCCGGAGATCCAGGCCACGTCGTTCTCCGGCCCGTTCACCACGGTCAACGGGGTGATCTGGCCGTACGCGGACGTCGAACCGACGTGGTACCGGCTGCGCCTGGCCAACGTTGCCAACGTGCGGCCGTACAACCTGCAGTTGCAGTTCGAGGACGGCAAGCCGGTTCCCGCGGGCATCGTGAAGCTGGTCGGCACGGACGGCGGCCTGCTGCAGGCCCCGGTGGCGCAGGACAGTCCGCTCTACCTCGCGGCGGCCGAGCGCGTGGACCTGCTGGTCGACTTCGGTGCCCTCAAGGGCAAGCGGGTCCGCCTGGTGAACACCGACTACGACCCGGGCCCGTGGCCCGAGGTGATGGAGTTCCGCGTGGGCGGCCGGACCGGCGGCCACTACCGTGTGCCGTCCACACTGGACTCGTTGTTCCCGAAGGTGCCGAAGCTGGACAAGGCCCCGCACCGGATGGTCGTGTTCCCGCCGCTGGGCACCGGCCAGATCGAGCAGTGGGAGATGACCGAGATCCCCGGCCCGCCGCCGGGCCAGCTCCCGATCGACGGGATCGTGCAGGTGAAGGGGCAGGACGGGAAGGTCCGCACCTACCAGCGCGTGGCAAGGCACTTCGCCGACCCGGTGAAGTTCATGGTGGAGACGGGCGCGTGGGAGAAGTGGTCGTGGCTCAACCTGGACGTGGCGGGCTGGCCGCACCCGCAGCACATCCACGCCACGCACTTCACAGTCGAGTCCCGGCACAGCTACAACGTGCGGGACAAGTTCGGCTTCATCCACGACGAGAAGGGCCGCACGATCGGCGGCGGGACAGTGGCCCCGGTCGAGTTCGTCTCGGCACAGGTGTTGACCGGTGTTGAGGGTGGCTGGAAGGACGTTGTCCAGGTCAAC
This sequence comes from Kibdelosporangium sp. MJ126-NF4, assembly GCF_000826545.1. Next base: position 1,393,237 of record NZ_CDME01000011.1, read on the forward strand.
AACGGGGACCTGGTCACAGTGGCCGCGCATTTCGAGCACAGCGGTCGTTTTCTGCATCATTGCCACATGCGTGACCACGAGGACATGGGCATGATGCGCCCGTTCGTGGTGATGCCCGCCGAGGTGATGAAGATCGAGATGCGCGGCGGTCATCCGATGCCCCAGCCGGAGTCGACCGTCGCCAAGGCTCCGGCTCCGAAGCAGGACGGTCCGGCTACCAACACCCACGGCGGCCATCGCTAGTTTTCTTCGGATGGGCAGGCTTTCAAGACAAGAGTCCTCGCCGGACTGGCAGGCCTCCAAGAGGAGAGGGGGCCGCACTCCCTTCCTCCCATATGGCCTGCCGAAGGCAACCATGGGCGTCAAGGGGATCCGTTCGGCCTTCGCTGTGGTTTCCTTGCGTAGGCGGACCCCTTGACACCCATGGTTGGGCTGCGCCCAGGCCATACGGGAGGAAGGGAGCACGAGGCAGGGGTTTGCGCTGACGCGCTCTTGGATACGGCGGTGATCCGTATGGCTACCGCTGTGGTTGGCTTGCGTGGGCGGATCACCACCGCTCGGTCCTCCTTCTTGGGTCCTGCTTCTCGGGTTCGCTCCGCACTTCCGCATCCGGTGCTTTCGGTTTCGTCTTTTCTTTTGTTACCAAGGGTTCTGTCGGTTTTTGTCGGTTCACTATTGGGTGAAGCTGGTTGTTTTCAAGGACTTTCATGTTTTGCGTCGGTATCTTGGAGGTATGGCTCAAGTTGTTGCTTCTCTCTGGCAGGTCAGCAATCGGGAACTGGTCTCCCGGCTGACCGCGTCCGAGGCGCGGCTTCGTCAGGCCTACTCCGAGCATCTGGATCTCTTGTCCGAATTGGATTCTCGGGGCTCCGCATACGAGCGGGGGTACAGCAATACTGCTTCGCTTCTCCTGCATACGTTGAACATCACCCGCAGCGAGGCCAACCAGCGCCTGGCTCATGCCGCCGCCCTGCATGATGTGAAGACGCCTACCGGCGCCGTTGTCGAAGCCATCCTGCCTCTGACCGCCGAGAAACTCGTGACCGGCGAGGTCGGCCTCGGTCAGGTCGAGGTGATCCGCAAGTTCATTGCCAGCGTCGACCACTTGGAGCCGGAGCAGGTGGCCTTGGCGGAGAAGCTGATGGTCGAGCGGGCCGCAGAAGATGATCCGAACGCGTTGGCGCGCTATGGCGAGCGTTGGGTGCGCGACCTTGTCGACCCGGATGGCAAGCCGCCTCACGATGATGAGCCTCAGCGGCCGGAGCGGGAGTTGCGGTGGCACGTGTTCCGCGATGGCCGGATGGAGTTCAAGGGGCGCCTCGACGCCGAGTCCGCTGCCTTGTTCGAAGCCGTTCTTGCCCCCTTCGACAAACGCGAGGCAGGCGACACACGCGGGTTTGCCGAGCGGAGTGGTGATGCCTTCGCCGACGTCCTGCAGAAGGCCGCCAACTGTCCCGACCTTCCCGCCCACAACGGCTACAAGACCGAGGTCGCCTTCACCATCTCCATGGAAGAACTGTCCCGGTCCGTCGACGAGCGCGTGCTGCCAGGAACCCACCTGACAGCGCGGGATGCCCGCCGAATCGCCTGCGACACCCATATCCTTCCCGTCGTCATGGGTGGCGACTCACAACCTCTGGATGTCGCGGTCCCCGCCTACGTCGTCCCTGCCCACATCCGCCGTGGCCTCGTCCTGCGGGACCGAGGCTGCGCTTTCCCGGCCTGCGACCGACCTGCGAGCGTCTCCCACAGTCATCATGTCAGGAGTTGGCTCCAAGGCGGGCCCACCGCCCTCGGCAATCTGGTTCTCCTCTGTTCGCAGCATCATCGGTTGATTCACCGCAGTGAATGGTCGGTGCAACTGGTCGACGGAGTTGCCTGGTTTACCCCGCCGGATTACGTCGATCCCACACGGTCGCCACGGCGAAACCATTTACACGCCGGGTAACCCGATGTTGGGTTTCTGAAATGCCACTATGACAACCCAGTGTTCACCCACCGGGAGCTCAATCATGCCTGAGAACAGTCGCTCGACGTTCCTGCGTCGCAAGCTCGGCGCGAAACTGCGCCGCATGCGAGAAGAAGCGGGGATGAGTATCGAGGAAGCGGCGCCGTTGCTGGACAAGAAGAGGAGCGCGCTACAGAGGATCGAAGCCGGGGAAACGAAGGCTGATGTCCACCTGGTCAGCACGATGATGGACAAGTACGACCAGTACGACCCAGACCTGCTGGACGAGGTCAGGGAAGCAGCGAAGACGCCGTGGTACCGACACTACGGACTGACGAACATGGGCTATGTCGATGTCGAAACCGAGGCCGACTACGTCCATGAGTTCGCCCTGCTCGAAGTGCCCGGTTTGCTGCAGACCGGGGCTTACATGCGGGCGCTGTTCGCGAGCACTTATCGCCGGAGTCCGGAAAAGCTGGACATGGATATTGAAGTCCGGTTCATCAGACAGGCTCGGCTGCTGGGCGGGGACCGGCCACTGCGCCTTGTCACTGTTGTTCACGAGGCAGCTCTCCACAATGAGGTCGGCGGACCGGAGGTCATGCGCGGACAGCTGCGAAGGTTGGTTGAAGTTGCCGTGAGCATGCCATCGGTCACACTCCAGGTGATTCCCCAAGAGGGCCCGGCATGCCGGGTCCCCAACAGCAGCTTCATCCTGTTGGGCTTCTGCTCCCCGGAGGACCCTGAGTTCCTCTACGTCGAGTATGCGACTGGAGCGCTGCACATCGAGGAGGAAAACCAGATTCGCCAGGCTAGAATCCTGTTCGACCAGATTCGGGCCGGGGCGCTGAGCCCTACCGAGTCGGTCGCACTGATCGAGCGACTGATCCGATGAGAAGTGAGGCCCCGTGGATCACCCCAGGGTTACCTGGCGCAAGAGCAGCTACACCAGTGGCGGCAGCGATGCAGCGTGTGTCGAGGTCGGTCACCTACCTCGCGGCGCCGCTGTTCGCGACTCCAAGAATCCTGTCGCAGGGATTCTGACTTTTCCGGCCGCGACCTGGCGCCGCTTCCTCGACACCACCGCCACTCACTGATCTTTGGGTGAGGCATTTCAGGCGCAGTCGAACAGCTTCTGCTCTGCTTCGGGGAAGTAGTCGGTTGGTGGGATCAGGCGGCAGTTCGCTTCGACCCAGTCTGAGCGGGCTCGTTTCTCGCTGTCGGTGAGCACGTACCGAACGCGCTTGTCCTTGACCCAGGTCGAAAGCTGGTCCACCGACGGCGCCGGGTCGTCGGTGGTGAATCCGCCCATGGCCACCACACGCAGATCCGTATGGATGATGAACGGCGCCACCTGCAGCGCCCCGCCCTCCGCGGCCAGCTGGATGTCCGTTGTGGACGACTGGGCCAGCTTGAGGATCGCGGACTGCTCGTCGGACAGCGTCCCGGTCTTGGCCTTGATCTCGGCGGACTTGCGCCCGGCGAAGTACTCCGCGTACTCGGCCCGCTCCTCCGGGGGCAGGAACACCGTCTGCGCGGACACCGGTCCCGCAGCGGGATTCGTGGCCCAGCCGACCCAACGCCCCGACACGGCCAGCGCGGACCAGGTGGCAGGTGCGATCAGCAGCGCGACCAACCCCAGCACCAGCCCGGGAACCGCGAACCGCAGACCAAGCAGCAACGCGACCACGGCCACCACAGCGGCCACCGCGACAGGAATCCGCAGCCACCCATGCCAACCCGGGTCACGCTGGATCACGAAGAAGGCCCACGCGGCGGTGACAGCGACAACACTGGGCAGCAGCCAGCGATTGCCTGCCTGGTGGTAGCGCCACAGCATCGCGATGGTGAACGCGGACAGCGCGGCGATCGCGGGAACCAGCATGCTTGTGTAGTAAGGCAACCAGACACCGGTCATGAAGCTCAGCACCAGCCCGCCCACCACGAGCCAGCCGCCGAACAGCACCCAGCCCGCGACCGCCAGCCGGGACGCGCGCGGCCGGACGAAGAAGATCACCACACCCAGCAGGGCCAACGGAAGCAGCCACCCCGCCTGTCCGGCAAGCGAATCACTGAACAGCCGCAGAATCCCCGGCGTGCTGTAGAACGGGTTGGCCTCGTTGCCCTGCGCCGCGCTTTGCCCGGAGATCCGGCCGAAACCGTTGTACCCGACCGTGAGATCCCACGCCGATCCGTCGGCCGACCCGCCGATGAACGGTTTCGCGCCCGGCCACAGGTCGACCAGGACGACCCACCACAGCGACGCCACCACCACGGTGACCACGGCGACCGCGCCGTTGATCAGCCGACGGCCCCACGCCAGCGAACTGCCCACCAGATAGGCGGCGAGAAACGCCGGTGCGACAAGCAAAGCCTGCCCCATCTTGACGAGGAAACCGCACCCGAGCAGCGCCGCCGACAACACCAGCCAGCGCGTCTCGGCGGTCCCGGTCAACGCGCGTGACAGTGCGTACGCGGCGGCGACCAGGCACAACACCAGCCACGGGTCGGGGGCGTTGTCCCGTGTGATCACCATCGTCACCGGAGTCACGGCGAGGATCACCGCGGCCAGCAGCCCGGTCTTCGCCGAGCCGGTGAACCGGCGGACCGTGAACGCCAGCAGCGGCACGGCCACGACACCGGCGATGACCTGCGGCAACAGTACTGCCCACCCATGCAGGCCGAAGATCCAGACCGAGACCACCTGCGGCCAGACCCCGAGCGGCGGCTTGTCCACCGTCAGCACACCGACCGGGTCGTACGTGCCGAACAGGAACTCCTGCACGCCGCTGCCCATGGTCTTCGCAGCGGCGCTGTAGTAGGCGTACGAATATCCTTGTCCGGCAAGATCCCACGCGTAGCCCACACCGGCGAGCACCGTCGTCGCGATCAGGGCGAGCGGAACCCACCGGCCAACCGGCCGGTCGTCAGTGTTCATTTGTTTCTCCTGGGGGAGCGGGAAACTCAGTCGTACGCCGGACGGTCCGCTCGCCAGTAGCCGCAGAAGTAGATCTGCTTCTTGTCGATCGACCGCTCGTTGACCAGATAACGCCGGACCGATGTGGCCAATGTGGACTCCCCGGCCACCCAGACGTACGGCTTGCCCTCGGGGAACATCATGCCGCGCAACGCATCCAGCACCTCGGCGCCACGTGTTGCCGACTTGCGGTACAGCCACGTCGCCGGTGCGGCGACGTCCAGCTCGTCCAGTTCGTCGGCGACCTCGAACAGCACGGTGGCCGGTGTCCGCAGGGTCTCCAGCATGGACGCGATCGCCGGGACCGCGGTCTCGTCGCCGATCAGCAGCTGCCAGTCCGCGTCGCCGGGCGCGTACTCGGCGCCGTCGCTGAGCACGCCGATCCGGTCGCCTGGCTTGGCCGCGCACGCCCACGCCGATGCGGGGCCACTGTCGCCGTGCAGGACGAAGTCGATGTCCATCACGCCACGCGCGTGGTCGATCCGGCGGACGGTGTAGTTGCGCATGGCAGGGCGCCGCTCGACGGGCATGGCCTGCAGCTCCGGCCACCACTGCGGGGTGACCGGCAGCTGGAAGTCCTCGCTGACCGGGAAGAACACCCTGGCCAGGTGATCGGGTCCGCCGTAGTGGAAGTCGGCGACGTCGTCCCCGGTCACTGTGATCCGCGCCATCCGTTCGGACAGGCGGCGCACCTGCGTGACGGTGACGAACATGGGCCGCTGCTGCGGCGGTTCGATCACGGTCGCCTCCTGCGTCGGCGCCTGTATCGAATCGGTCATCGCCTGACACCCTCCCATCGGTCAACCCGACGGTTAGCCTAACCTAACTCGAATCCGTTAGGTTAGCCTCTGCTGACTGTAGGACTCCGAGGAAACGAGCGAATGCCCGAGAAGCCACAGGTGGCGGCCAGACGGCCGGTGCTTGCTTTCGGGCTGCTCGCAGTCATTGTCGCGCTGGCCGTCCTGACCGTCCTGAGCATCACAGTCGGGTCCGTGTCCGTGCCCGCTCGCGCGGCCTTCGACGCGTTCTTCTCCTTCGACCCGACGAACAACGAACACCTGATCGTGCGTGAGTCGCGGTTGCCGCGCACGATCGTCGGGCTACTGGCCGGTGCGGCCCTCGGTCTCGCCGGTGCCGTGATGCAGGGACTGGCACGCAACCCGCTGGCCGATCCGGGGATTCTCGGCGTGAACGCGGGCGCGGCGCTGTTCGTGGTGTTCGGGATCAGCGTTTTCGGTGTCGTGAGTGTCACCGGCTACGTGTGGTTCGGGTTCGTCGGCGCCGCACTGGCCGCGTTGCTCGTCTACCGCATCGGTGCCATGGGGCGTGACGGCGCGACGCCGGTCAAGCTGGCCTTGTCGGGCGCCGCGACGAGTGCCGCGCTGGCGTCACTGACCACCGCGATCCTGTTGACGGACACCGACGCGTTCGAGCGTTTCCGGTTCTGGCAGGTCGGTTCGATCGCCGGGCGGGACATGGGAATCGTCGGGCAGGCCCTGCCGTTCCTCGCTGTGGGCGTGCTGCTCGCGCTCATCTGTGGCCGGTTGCTCAACGCGTTGTCACTGGGTGACGACGTGGCCCAGTCGTTGGGCGTCAACGTCAAAGCCGGGCAGGCGTTCGCGGCGCTCGCGGTCGTCGTGCTGAGCGGGACGGCAACGGCCATCGCCGGACCGATCGCGTTCATCGGTCTTGCCGTGCCGCACGTCGCGAGGCTGATCACCGGCCCGGACTACCGGTGGATCCTGCCGTTCTCGATGGTGCTGGCGCCGTCGCTGCTGCTGGCCGCGGACGTCGTCGGCCGGATCATCACCAGCCCGGCGGAGGTACAGGTCGGTGTGGTGACCGCGGTGATCGGCGCGCCGGTCTTCATCGCGCTGGTCCGCAGGCGGAAGCTGGCCGAACTGTGACGGCGGTGCGGGACGTCGGGGACGGCGTCAGGAAGGTCGCGGCCGTGCGTACACGCGGCCTGAACCGCGTGCGCCTGGTGACGTTGGTGCTGCTCGTCATGCTCGCGGCATTGTTCATCACCGCGTTGGCAGTGGGCAGCGTTTTCATTTCGCCCGGGAACGTTCTCGGGGCGCTGTTCGGTGAGGCCCCACGCCGCGCGACCTACATCGTCAATGAGGTACGGCTGCCACGTGCGCTGACGGGAGCACTCGCGGGGCTGGCATTCGGCTTGTCGGGCGGCGTGTTCCAGAACCTGGTGCGCAATCCGCTGGCCAGCCCGGACGTGATCGGCATCACGATGGGTGCGAGCGCCGCCGCCGTGGTGTGCATTCTCGGGCTCGGCCTGACAGGTGTGGCGGTGTCCGGCGGCGCGTTCATCGGCGCGTTGGCCACCGCGTCGCTGATCTACGTCCTCGCGTGGCGCCGCGGCGTGACCGGCTACCGCTTGGTGCTCGTCGGCATCGGCATCGCCGCCGTGCTGTCGAGTGTCGTGTCGTACATGATCACGCGCGCCGACGTGAAAGACGCGCAGCAGGCACTGACCTGGCTCACCGGCAGCCTGACCGCCCGGACCTGGATCGACGTCACACCCGTCGCGATCATCCTTGCCGTCGTCGCACCCCTGGTTCTGGTACTAGCCCAGTCACTCAAGGCGATCCAGTTCGGCGACGACGTTGCCACCGGCCTGGGTGTGGCGGTCGAGCGACGCCGTCTGGGTCTCATCCTGTGTGGAGTGGCGCTCGCCGCCGCGGCGACGGCGGCCGCCGGGCCGGTCGCGTTCGTCGCGTTCGTGTCCGGGCCCATCGCACGCAGGCTGATCCGCGGACATACCTCCGCGCTCGTGCCGTCCGCGCTCGTGGGAGCAGTCGTGCTGATCGGTTCGGACCTCGTGGCGCAGCACCTGCTGGGCAACACGGTGTTGCCGGTTGGTGTGGTGACCGGTGTGCTCGGCGCGCCGTATCTGTTGTGGCTGATGGCAACGAGGTCAGGGCGGGCCGGATGAAACTCGAGGCAACCGGGATCACGCTCGGCTACGACGGCCGCGAGGTCGTCCGCGAGCTGTCCGTGGTGATCCCGGACGGCAAGATCACGATGATCGTGGGTCCGAACGCGTGCGGCAAGTCGACGCTGCTGCGTGGCATGGCACGGCTGCTGGCGCCCCAGACGGGCACGGTCCTGTTGGACGGCCAGGACATCCACCGCATGCCGACCCGGCAGGTCGCGGTGAAGCTCGGCATCCTGCCACAGCATCCGGTCGCGCCCGAGGGCATCACCGTGACCGACCTGGTCGGCCGCGGCAGGCATCCGCACCACGGCTGGTTTCAGCGCTGGAGCCAGAAGGACGACGTGGCCGTGGCCGAGGCGATGCGCGCCACCGGCACGCTGGATCTCGCCGAGCGCCCGGTCGACGAGCTGTCCGGCGGCCAGCGGCAACGCGCCTGGATCGCCATGGCGCTCGCCCAGAACACCGGCGTCCTGCTGCTCGACGAGCCGACCACGTACTTGGACGTCACCCACCAGGTCGAAGTGCTCGACCTGCTCACCGACCTCAACCACGCGCAGGGCACGACGATCGCGGTGGTTCTGCACGACCTGAACCTGGCCTGCCGCTACGGCGATCACCTGATCGCCATGAAGGACGGCGAAGTGGTCTCGTTCGGCGAGCCCGCCGGCGTGATCACCCAGGAGTTGGTCTCCGAGGTGTTCCAGCTGACCAACCGCGTCGTGCCCGACCCGGTGTCCGGCACGCCCCTGGTTGTCCCGATAGGCCGCCACCACAGCACCGTCACGGCCGACCGGAACGGTTCCACCAGCCCCGTACTGCCTGCACCGCCGAAATGAATCGCAGAAAGAGGCCCCAGTGAGTCGAACATCAGTGAGCAGGCGCGGTTTCCTCACCGCTGGCACAGGAATCGCCGCGCTCACCGTCTTAGGTGCGTGTGGCGACAGCGGCGACAGCGGCTCGACCACCCCGGCGCCGAGCGAGCGGGATGTGCAGACCGACAAGGGCACGATCAAGGTGCCCGCGAAGGCACAGCGTGTGGTGTGCGCCGACTTCTACGGCGCGTTCGTCGTCGCCGACCTCGGCCTGATCCCGGTCGGTGTCAGCGGCAGCGGGTACGACAAGACAGGCCCGCTGTACGCGCCCAAGCTCGGCAAGGTGCCGGTGGTCGGTGACTTCACCAAGCCGGATCCGGAGAAGATCGCGGGCACCGACCCTGACGTGATCCTGCGCACGATCGACACCGACGACGCGCTCTACAAGCAGCTGACCGGGATCGCGCCGACCACGGTGATCAGCTTCCAGAAGTTGCTGCTGACCGAGGTGACCAGCCGGATCGGCGACATTCTCGGCCGCAGGGCGGAGGCCGACACGCTGCTGGCCGAGTACACCAAGCGCACGCAGGAGATCAAGACCAAGCACGCCGCTGTGCTCGGCAAGTACACGTTCACCTATGTTCAGACCGCGTCCGACACGACGTTCTTGTCGCTGGGCGAGAAGTGGACCGACACCAAGGTCCTGATGGATTGTGGTGCGCGGCTGGCGGAGCCGTCGAAGTCGCAGCCCGAACAGGTGAAGGAGTACTCGTTGGAGCAGCTCGGGGTGCTGGCGCAGAGCGACGTCTTGCTGGTCCCGTCGACCATCGACGGCGCCGACTCGCCGGACAACGCGCTGCTGAACAACAACGCGTTGTGGAAGCAACTGCCTGCGGTCAAGGCGGGCAAGGTGTTCCCGGTGCTCAACGGCACGGCATCGCTCGGCACTGGGCTTGAGCTCGTGACGGTGTTCGACAAGGTGCTCACGAAGTTGGCCGGTTAGCCCATGCGGAGGGGGCTGCTCGCAGGCGCTGTACGGCGGCATTGGGGCCGACTACTGGTCGGTGTGCTGCTGTTGTCGGTGCACCAGGCGGCGGAAGCCGCCGTCCCGGTGGCCATCGGACTGGTGATCGACCGGGCCGTGGCCACCGGGGACTGGGGCGCGCTGGCCTGGTCGGTGGCCGGGCTGGCCGTGTTGTTCACCGTGCTCGCGTTCGCCTACCGGCTGGGCTCGCGGCAAGCCGTGCTCGCGTTCGAACGCGAGATGCACCACCTGCGCGTGCAGGTGGCCACTCGGGTGCTGGATCCCCGTGGTGAGCGCACGGGCATGAGATCCGGTGAGCTGCTGTCGATCGCGTCGTCGGACGCGGAACGCGCGGCGCTGATCATCCGCGCGGTGGCGATGGGCATCGCCGCTGTCACCGCGCTCGCGGTGTCATCCGTCGCGCTGCTCACGATCGACGTGCCGCTGGGGCTCGGTGTGCTGGTCGGTGTGCCGTTGCTGGTGCTGGTCACGACACGGGTCGCGCCGCTGCTGACCCGGCACAGCGCCGCACAGCAGGAAGCCGCGGCGCACACGACGGCGTTGGCGACGGACCTGGTGAGCGGACTGCGCACCCTGCGGGGGATCGGCGCACAGCACACCGCCGCGTCGCGCTACCGCAAGTCCAGCGAGGACGCGTTGCGGGCGAGCCTGCGCGCGGCGACGACAACCGGGCTGTACCAAGCGGTCACGGCCGCGGCGAGCGGCTTGTTCCTGGCGGCGGTGGCCGGGTTCGCGGGTTGGTTCGCGTTGTCCGGCCGGTTGACGGTCGGTGAGCTTGTCACCGTGATGGGGTTGGCCCAGTTCATCGCGGAACCGTTGCGGACACTGGGTTTCTGCGGCCAGCTGGTGGCGACGTCCCGGGCGTCGGCCGCGCGGCTGGCCACGGTGCTGGACGCCGAACCGCTGGTGGAACACGGCACGCGGGATCTCGGCGTCACCGAGGTCACGCTCACGCTGCGGGGCGTGACGTATCGGACGCTGCGGTCGGTCGACCTGGAGGTGGCGCCATGCGAGATGGTCGGCGTGGTCGCCTACGACCAACGGGACGCCGACGCGTTGCTCGCAGTGTTGGCGGGGCAGGTGCCGGACCACGAGGGCGCGGTGCTGGTCAACGGGATCGCGTCGGCGGACCTGCACATCGACGAACGGCGGCGCGCGGTCCTGGTCGAGCAGCACGACGTGGCGTTGTTCGAGGGCTCCTTGCGGGACAACGTCTCCGCGACCACGCGGGCGAACGACGACGACGTGCTGGCTGCGGTCGCGGCGGCGGCGGCCGAGGACGTCGTCGAGGTCCACCCGGCCGGACTGGACCACGCGGTCACCGACCGGGGCAGTTCGCTGTCCGGTGGGCAGCGGCAGCGGATCGGGCTGGCGCGCGCGTTACTCGCGGCACCGCCCGTGCTCGTGCTGCACGACCCGACGACCGCGGTGGACGCGATGACCGAGGAACTGATCGCGGAACGGCTGACCGCGAAGCGGACCGGGCAGAGCACGCTCGTCGTGACGAGCAGCCCTGCCCTGCTGGGGAAGGCGGACCGGGTGATCGTGCTCGACGCTGGGCAGGTGTCCTGTATGGGCACACACGCCGAACTCGTCGAGTCCGACGAGACCTACCGCAAGGCGGTGCTGCGATGAGCGAGCTGCTGCCCGTCTCGACGCCCAGACAGACCTGGGCGATGCTGCGCGCCGAACTGCTGCGCCAGCGCAAGCTCTCGTCGGTCGCGCTGCTGGTGATGCTGGCGGCCAGTGCCGCGGGTCTGGTCGCGCCGTGGATGATCGGTGTGCTCGTCGACGACGTGACCGCAGGCGCCGGGGACAGGCGGATCGTGGGCATCGTCGCCGTTCTCGTCGGTGCGGCGCTGACCGCGGGACTGTTGATCGGTGTCGGTACGACCCTCGTCGCGCGGGTCGGCGAGACCGTGCTCGCCCGCATCCGGGAACGGGTGCTCGACCGCGCGCTGCACCTGCCGTCGAGCACGTTGGAGAAGGTCGGCATCGGTGACCTGCTGTCCAGGGCCGGTGACGACGTTTCGGTGGTGACCAGGGCGATCACGTCGACCGTGCCGGACCTCGTGCAGGCCGTGTTCACGATCGCGCTGACCGGCGCCGGACTGTTCACGTTGGACTGGCGTCTCGGCCTGGCCGGTCTGGCGGCGGTGCCGATGTACGTGATGGCCCTGCGGTGGTACCTGCCGCGTTCCGGGCCGTACTACGCCAAGGAGCGCATCGCGATCGGCGAACGCACCCAGGCGTTGGCGAGTTCGCTGCGGGGAAAGGCGACCGTTCGGGCGTACCGGTTGGAGGACACGCACACCGACCGCCTCACAGACCGGTCGGCGGCGGCGATGAACCTGTCGCTGGACGTGTTCCGGCTGTTCACCAGGTTCACCACACGCAACAACCGCGCGGAGTTCGTCGGCCTCACGGCGGTGCTCGTCGTCGGATTCCTGTTGGTGCGCGGCGACATGACGACCGTCGGCGCCGTGACCGCTGCGGCGCTGTACTTCCACCGGCTGTTCAACCCCATCGGCTTCCTGATCATGGAGTTCGACGAGATCCAGGCCGCGGGCGCGAGCATGGCGCGCCTGGCCGGTGTCGCGTCGATCGATCCGCCGACAGCGCCGGACAAACCGAGCGAGCCGACGGCCGCGAGCCTGGAACTGCACGGGATCACGCACCACTACGACGGTCCGGCCGTGCTGCACGACGTGTCGCTGCGGCTGGAGCCCGGCGAACGGGTGGCGTTGGTCGGCGCCACCGGAGCCGGGAAGACGACCCTCGCGGGGATCGCGGCCGGTGTGCTGGAGCCGGTGAGCGGTGCGGTGCGGCTCGGCGGGTTCGACCTCGCCGACATCGGGGAAAGCCGCGTACGGCAGCACATCGCCCTGCTCAGCCAGGAAGTGCACGTCTTCGACGGGACGTTGCTCGACGACGTCCGGCTCGCGCGGGACGACGCCACGGACGACGAGGTTCTCGCCGCGCTCGACGTTGTCGGCGCGTCGAGCTGGGTGCACGCGTTGCCCGACGGCCCGGCGACTCAGGTTGGTGAGGGCGCGCACGAACTGACCGCGGCACAGGCACAGCAGTTGGCGCTCGCGCGGCTGGTGCTCGCCGACCCGATGGTCGCCGTGCTCGACGAGGCGACGGCCGAGGCGGGCAGCGCGGGTGCGCGGGTGCTGGAGGAGGCGGCGGACGCGGCGACCCGCGGCCGGACCACGCTGGTGGTCGCGCACCGGCTCACCCAGGCCGAACGGGCCGACCGGGTGCTGGTGCTGGACCGGGGTGTGGTCGTGGAGTCGGGATCGCACGACGAACTGCTCGCGGCGGGCGGGCGTTACGCGGATCTGTGGTGGAGCTGGACGGGTATACGTGGTGTTCGCAACTTAGGTAGGCATTGAGTACTTAGGTAAGGTTCACCTAAGGTAATTCTTGGCCGGGAAGTTACGCCGACGTAGGCGTTCTACCTGGGAAGGAGAACCTGGTGACACAGTCCGCTGCACACGACGTGGTTGCTTTGGTCACCGGGGCGGCGCGCGGTATCGGCGCCGCCGTGGTGCGCAAGCTCGCTCACAGCGGCGTGGCCGTCGCCGCTGTCGACCTGTTGGACGAGCCGCTGACCGAGATGGCGGCGAAACTGCGGGCCGAGGGCTACCCCGTCCGGACGTATCCGGCGGACGTCGCCGACCGCGGGGCCGTCGCGGCTGTCGTCGACGCCGCCGAGACCGAACTCGGCCCGATCTCCATCCTGGTCAACGTCGCCGGTGTGCTGAAACCCGGCCTGGTACTCGACATGACCGACGACGACTGGGACCAGACGTTCGCCGTCAACGCCGACGCGGTTTTCGTGACCGCCCGCGAGGTCGCCCAGCGCATGGTGCCGCGCCGCTGTGGCTGCATCGTGACCGTCGGTTCCAACGCCGCCGGTGTGCCGCGCAAGCGCATGGCCGCCTATGCCGCGTCGAAGGCCGCCGCGACCATGTTCACCCGGTGTCTCGGCCTCGAGCTGGCCGAGTACGGGATCCGCTGCAACATCGTCTCGCCCGGCTCGACCGACACCGACATGCAGCGCGCACTGTGGCCGGCGGGCCACACCGAGGACGAGGCGGTCGCGGGCGTGGTCGGCGGATCACTGCCCGACTTCCGGACCGGAATCCCGCTCGGCAGGCTGGCCGATCCCGACGACATCGCCGACGCCGTGCTCTTCCTGGTCTCCGACCAGGCCCGCCACATCACCATGCACGACCTGTACGTGGACGGCGGGGCCACCCTCCGTGCCTGACTTTTTCCCAAGGAGCGCTCTCAGTGCCCACACTGCACGCCGACGTCGCCGCTGGGGCTCCTGCCGAGCTGCTCAGCGACTACCAGCCGGGAGACTTCTTCCTGTCCTCGCCCGCTGGTGTGGTGCTCGCCGACGAGCCGAGCGCGGTACACACGACGATCGCCGCGGCCAAACAGGCACTGGCCTCCGGTGGGGTAGTGGCCGGAGCGGTGCCGTTCGCCCGCACGGCCCCCGCACGGCTCGGGTTCTACCGGTCCGTGCGGCACGGCCAGCCGTGGCACCGGGAGACGGCCGCGCTCACCGCGCTCGACCGGCCCAACTTCACCGGCGGTGACCACAGCCAGGAGGTCTACCTCGCCGGAGTGCGCGCGGCACTGGACCGCATCCACACGGGCGACCTGAGCAAAGTCGTGCTGGCACGCGTGCTCGACCTGCACGCCGACCGCCCGGTGCTGTCGGCGAACCTGTTACAGGGGCTGATGGCCCGCGACCCGTACGGCTACACCTTCGCCGCCGACGTGGGCGCGGGATCCCTCGTCGGCGCGAGCCCGGAGTTGCTGGTGTCCCGGCGCAAAGGGCTCGTGACGGCCAACCCGCTCGCGGGATCCGCGCCACGGCACGCCGACCCGGTGCAGGACGGCCGGAACGCGACCGGGTTGCTGGTCTCGGACAAGGACAGACATGAGCACGCGGTCGTCGTCACGGCGGTCGCCGAAGGCCTCTCGCCATTGTGCAAACGCGTGGTCGTGCCGCCCACGCCCGAGCTGCTGCCGACCAGGACCATGTGGCATCTGTCCACTTTGATCACAGCGGAGCCACTGGACGGGGTGTCCGCGCTGGACCTGGCGCTGGCGCTGCACCCGACCCCGGCGGTCTGCGGGACCCCGACCGAACCGGCCCGTGCGCTGATCGGCGAGCTTGAGCCGTTCGACCGGGGTTTCTACACCGGCCTGGTCGGCTGGACCGACGCGGCAGGCGATGGCGAGTGGGCGATCGCGTTGCGCTGCGCGGTGATCGACGAGACCTCGCTGCGCCTCTACGCGGGCGCGGGAATCGTGGCCGGGTCGGACCCGGACAAGGAACTGGCCGAGACGACCGCCAAGTTCCGGACCTTCCTCGACGCGATCGGGCTGGGTGACCTGACGTGACCGACTTCGTGGCGTGGCCGCCGGAATTCGCCGAACGCTACCGGGATTTGGGCTACTGGCGTGGCCAGACCCTCGGTGACTTCCTCGCCGAACGAGCCGCCACGTACGGCTCGCGGACAGCCGTCGTCGGCGGCGAGCACCGCTGGACCTACCGCGAGCTCGACGAGCGGGCCACCCGTATGGCGCACGGCCTGCTGGCGCTGGGCATCGGCAAAGGCGACCGGGTCGTCGTGCAACTGCCGAACGTCGCCGAGTTCTTCGAAGTGGTCTTCGGGCTGTTCCGGATCGGCGCGCTGCCCGTGTTCGCCCTGCCCGCGCACAGGTTCAGCGAGATCGAGTACTTCTGCCGGTTCACCGAGGCGTCGGCGTACGTCATCGCCGACAGGTTCGGCGGGTTCGACTACCGGACACTCGCCGCCCGAATCCCGGACCTGCCGCTCGTGCTGGTCGCGGGCGAGCCGGGGGAGTTCCGCGCGCTGGACACGGTCCCGACGGCCGGATCCGGCCCGCTGCCCGAGGTCAGCGCCGACGAGGTCGCGTTCCTGAACCTCTCCGGTGGCAGCACCGGCGTGCCGAAGCTGATTCCCCGTACCCACGACGACTACCTCTACAGCGTCAGGGAAAGCGCCGACATCTGCGGCCTGGGCGGCGAATCCGTCTACCTGGCAACGCTTCCCGTGTCGCACAACTTCACGCTGAGCTCGCCGGGTGTGCTCGGCGCGCTGCACGCGGGCTCCCGGATCGTGCTGACGCCCGCGCCGAGCCCGGACGTGGCCTTCCCCCTGATCGAGCGGGAACGGGTGACGATCACGGGCGTGGTGCCGCCGATCGCCCTGCTGTGGATGGATTCCCCGGCGCGAAAACGGTACGATCTGTCCAGTATGGAGGTTCTGCAGGTCGGTGGTGCGCGGTTGGCCGACGAGGCGGCCGGACGCGTCGGGACCGAGCTGGGCTGCCGGTTGCAGCAGGTGTTCGGTATGGCCGAGGGCCTGGTGAACTACACCCGCGACGACGATCCGCCGGAGCTGGTCACCACGACCCAGGGCACACCGATCTCCCCGCACGACGAGATCCGGATCGTCGACCACGACGACGTCGAGGTCGCGCCGGGCGAGGTCGGCCAGTTGCTCACGCGCGGGCCGTACACGATCCGCGGCTACTACCGGGCGGAGGCGCACAACGCGACGGCGTTCACCGCGGACGGTTTCTACCGCACCGGTGACCTGGTCCGGGTGCTGCCGTCCGGGCACATCATCGTGTCGGGGCGGGTGAAGGACCAGATCAACCGCGGCGGCGAGAAGGTCGCCGCCGAGGAGGTCGAGAACCACCTGCTCGCGCACGACGGCGTGCACGACGCTGTGCTGGTCGGGATCGACGACCCGCAGCTCGGCGAGAAGACCTGCGCGTTCGTGATCCCGCGCTCGCCGGAGCCCAGCGCGGCCGAGCTGCGGAAGTTCCTGCGCGAGCGGGGACTGGCCGCGTTCAAGATCCCCGACCGGATCGAACTGGTCGACGAGTTCCCGTACACCGGTGTCGGCAAGACATCCCGCCGCGCCCTCGCGCAGGCGATCAAGGAAGGACTTGAGGCGCGGTGACTGTCACCACAACTCGCGGCCTGCCCGCGATCGAGCCGTACCCGATGCCGGTCGCGGCCGACCTGCCCGTGAACCGTGTCGAGTGGACGGTCGACGCGAGCCGGGCGGTGCTGCTCGTGCACGACATGCAGAACTACTTCCTGCGCGCGTTCACGCCGAACGCGTCCCCGATGACCGAGCTGGTCGCCAACGTCCGGCGGCTCACCGGACATGCCCGCGCGCTGGGAATCCCGGTGGCCTACTCGGCACAGCCGGGCGGGCAGACCGTCGAGCAACGCGGCCTGCAACTGGACATGTGGGGCAAGGGGATCGGCAAGGACCCGCGGGACGCGGAGATCCTCGCCGACGTCGAACCCGCGGACGGGGACGTGCGGCTGACGAAATGGCGCTACAACGCCTTTTTCAGCACCTCATTGGCAGAGCTCCTCGCTGACAGCGGACGGGACCAACTCGTGATCACCGGGGTGTACGCCCACATCGGCTGCCTGATGACGGCGGCCGACGCGTTCATGCGTGACATCCGGTCGTTCTTCGTGGCGGACGCGGTCGCGGACTTCTCCCGCGCCGACCACGACATGGCGCTGCAGTACGTGGCGAGCCGCTGTGGCGTCGTCACCACCACCGCTGACCTGGTGTCCTCATGGGAAGGGGAAGTGCAGTGATGGACGAGCAGACTCTGCGCTCGCAGCTCGCCGACCTGCTGGAGGTTCCGGCAGACCAGCTCGGGGACGACGACAACCTGCTCGACCACGGCCTCGACTCGATCCGGATCATGTCGCTGGTGGACGTGTGGCGCGAGGCGGGCGTCGAGGTCAGCTTCATCGAACTGGCCGAAGAACCGACGCTGGCACACTGGCGCACCTTGCTGGCCGCCGCGAGCTGACTAGCCGACCGGCTGTCCGGCGAGTTCGACGAGCCGGTGCAGGTCGTGGGCGGCGTCGAAGTCCGGTGCGGTGTGGGTGCCGTCACGCAGGTCCGACGCGATCCACCGGTAGAGCCGGGAGACGTTGGCCGCCTGGGCCGGGAGCGCGCTCACGTCGTCGGTGTCGGCGTCGATCGGCACGGGTGTCCACTCCGGCCGGTCCGGCCGGGACTCGTGTAACTCCAGTCGGCCGATCTGGAGCTGGGCCGTCCACGGGTCGTCCTGCGTGGCGGAGGTGATGGCGAGGTTTCCGGCGGTTCCGGCGATCTCGATCCGTGTTCTCGGCATGGCCACTTCGCCATCGTGCAGGTGAATGGACACGACCGCGCCGCTGTCGACCTCGGCCGTGGCCAGCAGGTGGTCGGGCGCGGTGACGGTGATGGTTTCCCCGGTCTCGACGATCCGGTGTTCCGGGATGCGGATGGCTGTTCTCGCCGACAGGTCGCGGATCGGGCCGAGCAGGTACTGGACCAGGTCGAGGGTGTGCCCGCCG
The DNA here is from genome assembly GCF_000826545.1 of Kibdelosporangium sp. MJ126-NF4. Next base: position 1,411,409 of record NZ_CDME01000011.1, read on the forward strand.
AGGACTTCGACGCGCCCGGCGCCGCTGCCGCGCTCGTAGGTGTACGCCGTCCAGCCGGGCACATCCCGCGTGTTGCCCAAGGCACGTGAGGTGTAGACCGTGGCGGACAGCACGGTTCCCACGTGCCCGTCCCGGATCAGCGCGCGAGCACGGAGCACGGCTGGTGCCGTGCGTGCTTGCAGGCCGACGACGTGATGGACTCCGGCGGCCCGCGCTGCCCCGGCGAGCGTGGCGGCCTCGTCGGCCGTGGTCGCCAGTGGCCACTCGCAGTAGACGTGCTTGCCCGCGTCGAGCGCGGCGGCGACCAGTTCGGCGTGCGCGGCGACCTGCACGGTCACCACGACGAGGTCGACGTCAGGGTGCGCGGCGAGGCTGCGGGCGTCGGTGAACGCGTGCCGCGCGCCGAACCGGACGCGTGCCGCCTCAGCGCTCTCCGCGCGAGTGGTCGCGACAGCGGCGAGAGTGAACTGTGGCGACGCGGTGATCGCGGGCAGGTGGGCGCGCATGGCCCACCCACGCTCGGGGTTGGCCCCCACGACTCCGACACCGATCGGCTTGGACATCTCGACACCTCCATAAGCGGGTCATCACGTTCCACTTATCGACAGTACCAGAAAACGGAACACGATGACCCGGTTGGGTAGACTGCGGGAATGGACTCCGCAGTGGACGCGCTGCTCGCGCAGAGCGAGGACCAGCCGCGAGCGGACGCGCGGCGCAACGCCGAACGCCTGATCGCCGCCGCACGCCAGGCGCTCGACGAACACGGCCTCGCCGTCACCACCCGTGACGTGGCGCACCGCGCCGGAGTGGGCCTCGGCACGCTCTACCGGCGGATTCCGTCACTGGACGCCCTGCTGGCGGCGATCCTCACCGACACCATCGACCAGGCGACCGTCGACGCGCGGCACGCGCTCGGCGACCCCGACCCGTGGCACGGCTTCACCGAGTTCGCCGAGGTCTACGTCCAGCTGCGGTCCTCCAGTTGCGGGCTGCACGACGCGTTGTCCGGCGCCGGGAGCCACCTCGACCTCGAACCCCGGATCACCCGGCTCCAGCAGGCGATGCGCGAGCTCGTCGAACGTGCGCAGAACGCACGGGTGATCCGCGAGGACATCGACTGGCGTGACGTTCCCTTCGCCCTCGCCACCGCGATACCGGCGGATCACACCATCGGCCTCGAACCGAGAACCGACCAGTGGCGCCGCAACCTGCGGATCATCCTCGACGGGCTGCGCGCTCCTGGTTGAACGCGTCCCGGCACGCGTCGAGCTCGTCGGCGACCAGGTCGATGTCGTCCGATGTCGTCCGGTAGCTGGTCACGCAGAGCCGCACGGCCGAACGTCCGTCCAGCCGCACCGAGCTGACCCACGCCAGCCCACGCCGGACGACCTCGTCGGCGAGAGCGGCGTGCCACGCGTGGCTGAGGTCGGGATCACCGTCGTCGACCTCCGGGTCGGCGACGCACACGACGGGCAGCGGTGTGTCGTTGATCCGGCGCCACCCGCGGGCGGCCAGCCGCTCGGCAAGCAACGTCCCGAGTTCGACATCGCGTTCCACCTGCTGTGCGAACGCCTCCCGGCCCGCCCCGGCCAGTGCGAGGAAGACCTTCAGCCCGATGAACCGCCGGGACCACTGCACACTGGAGGTGTATGGGTCGGACGTGCCGTCCACGGCGTCGGGCATGTAGGACGTGCGCACGTCGAAGCTCGCGCGGAGCGCGTCACCGTGCGGTGTCAGGAACATCCCGGCGCCCATCGGTGCGGACATCCACTTGTGCGCGTCCACAGTGACGCTGTCGGCATGCTCCACTCCGGACAGCAGCGGCCGCAGCCGGTCCGACAGGGCGACTGAACCGGCCCATGCCGCGTCAACGTGCAGGTACAGCCCCCGCTCGTGGGCCAGTTCGGCAAGGGAAGGCACCGGATCCAGCGCTCCGCCGCCGGTCGTGCCCGCCGTGGCAACGACCAGGAACGGCTTGTGCCCGGTTGCCTCGTCGGCGTCGAGCAGGACACGCAGCCAGTCCGTGTCCATCCGGTGTGTGGCGTCCACGGGCACCAGCCGCACCGCCTGACGGCCCAGCCCGGTCATGTGCGCGATCTTGAGCCAGGCGAGGTGGCTTTCCACAGAGGCGTAGATGAGTGGTCGGCCTGGCAACGAGCCAAGGCCGTTGTCGGCGTATTCCGGCCAGCGCTTCGTCAACGCGACGATCACCGCTGTCAGGTTGGCCTCCGCGCCGCCGACCGTGAACGAGCCCGTGGTCCAGGGCGGCATACCAAGCCTGCCCGCGAGGAAACGCAACACGTGCCTTTCGATCTCCACCGGCGCGTGCGCGTGCGAGTAGGCCGCCAGTTGCGGGTTGGCCGCCGCTGCGACGAGTTCTCCGGCCACTCCCCGCCAGTCGGGGGCGGGGTTGAACAACCCGAAGTAGCGGGGATGGCTCGTGTGCACCATCCCTTCGCGCAGCAGGCCCAGCACGTCGGCGAGCACGTCGTCGCCTGGCCGGGGCGCGGCGAAGTCGTATGCGGCAAGCCGTTCACGGACAGCCGCGGTGTCGACCGGCGGCGCGACCGGTCCTTCGGCGACGTCCTCGTGGTGCTGGACGACGGCTGCGGATGCCGTGGTGAGCAACGCCATGGCCCGCTCACGCTCGACGTTCAACGGACCCGGCTCTGGCATGTGTTCTCCTCGCACTGGTGTGGCCGCAGAGTGGGATCGGACTGGAGTATCCGTCGGTGCAGACGCCGGAGTTCCGGGCCCGGCTCGATGCCGAGTTCGCGGACGAGTTCGGCCCTGGTGCGCCGGTAGACCCGCAACGCGTCGGCGGTCCGGCCATGGCGGTAGTAGGCGATCATGAGTCGTGACGCGAGCCCTTCCCGCAGCGGGTGATCGCGGATCAGCGTGCACAGTTCCGGAATGACCTCGACGTGGTTGCCCAGAGCGAGGTCGACGTCGACGCACTCCTCCCACACGATGGCCCGCAACTCGCTGAGCCGCGCCACATGCGCGTCGATCAGTGGCCCGGCCATGCCCGACAGCGCGGGACCGTCCCACAGGGCCAGCGCGGATCGCAGGCCTGCCCGTGCGGCGACGAGGTCTCCGGCGGCCCACGCTGCCCGCGCCGCCGTGACACGGGCGTCGAACTCGTCCGCGTCGAGTTCGCCCTGCTCGATCCGCAACCGGTAGCCCCCGGTCTCCCACCTGATCCGGGTGGCGCCCACACCGCACGCCAACGCCTTCCTCAGCCGTGAGACGTAGGCGTGCACCGTGGGTCTGACCTGCGGCGGCTCATTGCCCAGCCACACCGAGTCGACCAAGGTGCCGAACGGCACGAGTGTGTTGCCCCGCATGATCAGGCACGCGAGAACGACCTGCTGCTTCGGCCCGCCCAACGGCACCGCCGTTCCGGCGTTCTCCACCCTGATCCGGCCGAGAACCTTGAACCTCACGGTTTCTCCCCCAGCACTGCCCATGACCCCAGCATCGATCACGGGCAGTGGGCCGACCAGTGTCGAAAACGCCACATACCACTAGATTTTGGTCAGGCCGTAGCTGGTGAAGTGCCGGACGACGAGTGGCTTCGCCAGGAAACGCCCTTCGTCGGGCAGCACCACTGGTTGTTCCCGCCAGTGTGCTCCCGCGTACTCGACGAGGTCGGCTTCGCTGCGCCAGCGACTCACGTAGAGGACGCTGCCCGCGTCGACCAGGATCTCCTGGTCGAGAAGACCGGGATAGCGCGACGGAAACCGGCTGACGGCCGCCGCCAGGAACTCGAGGAACTGGTCGATCAGTCCCGATAGGACAGTTGCTTCGCACGTGCGTGTGATCACGAGTGGAACTCCATGCGACAAAGTGGACGAGTCGCCGGGAGGCTAACGAGGATGGCTTGCGGAAGCCTTGCGAACGTCGGGCGGTGCCCGGAACGTGCGGCGGTACGCGGACGGCGAGACGTTGAGGTGTCGCTGGAAGTGCTGTCGGAGAAGGCTTCCGTTGGTGAAACCGGTTCGGGACGCGATGACGTCGACCGGCAGGTCGGTGGTTTCCAGCAGCGCGCGGGCGTCCGCCAGCCGCCGCAGAGTGAGCCACCGCAGCGGCGTGACGCCCATTTCCCTGACGAACAGCCTGCCGAAGGTCCTGGTGCTCATCGCCGCCCGGTCGGCGAGTTGGGGAATGGTCAGTGGCTCGTGCAGGCGCTGCATCGCCCATTCCAGCACCGGTGCGAGCCCGTCCGGCCGCACCGAGGCGGGCGCGGGGACGTACTGGGCCTGATCGCCTTCACGGTGCGGAGCGATCACCATCCGGCGGCCGACCTCAGCGGCGACCGCCGCCCCGAACTCCTGCCTGACGATGTGCAGGCACAGATCGATCGCGGCGGCGGTGCCCGCGCTGGTGAGGATGTCGCCGTTGTCGACGTACAACGCCTTTTCGTTGACGTGGATCCGCGGATAGCGACGCCGCAACTCCTCGGCGTAGACCCAATGGGTCGTGACCTCGTACCCGTCGAGCAGGCCTGCGGCGGCGAGCACGAAAACACCCGAGCACAGCGAGGCGATCCGCGCTCCGTTGGCATGAGCGGCTCGAAGCGCGGACACCAACTCCCGCGGTGGCTCGTAGGTCGGACCGGCGCACGCGGGCACCACGACGAGATCCGCCGACCGCATCACCTCAAGACCGTTGCGTGCCTCCAGCAGGAGGCCGGTCTGTGCCGGGTACTGCCCGGGTATGGCCTGGCACAGGACCATCTCGTACCACTCCGGTGCCAGATCACGCCGGTCCCGGCCGAAGACCTCGCACGGCACCGCGAGCTCGAACAGCGGGCATCCTTCGAGCACTGGCACGACAACCCGGGGACGACCCATGACACCCAAGGTAGTGGAACACGGGGAAAGGGATCAGCGTTGACCTGGCCCCGTGGGGTCGGGTTTAGCGTGGTTCCCGTGCGAGGGGAGTGGGCATGAAGGCTGGTGAGGCTGCCAAGGCCGCGGGCGTCACACGCAAGGCGCTCCGGTACTACGAGTCAGCCGGGCTGCTGGTGCCGAGACGGCTGGCCAACGGATACCGGGAGTACTCGCCCGACGACGTCCGGCTCGCGGTCGAGATCCGTGCCCTGATGGCGATCGGGCTCTCGCCCAAGGAGACCGAGCCGTTCCTCGACTGCCTGCGTGGCGGGCACACCCGCGGGGACGAGTGCCCGGAGTCGCTGGCGGTGTACGACCGCAAGATCCGCGCGACCGACCGTCTCATCGCCCGGCTCAGCCACACCCGCGGCCAACTGGTCGACCAGTTGCGCGCCGCGGCGGGAGAGCCCTTCGCACACCACGACAACACACAGGAGGACACGATGTTGCCCCCAGCCGATCCGCTGCCCGACAACCTGCCCGCCCCGGCCGACGACGGCGCCGCCGGGCACCTGCCAGGTCGCACGCTGCCGCCGTTGACCTTCCTGGCCACCGATGGCAGCCAGGTCCGGCTCGACGCCGTGGCCGCAGGCCGGTGGATCCTGTTCGTCTACCCGCTCACCGGCGACCCGGCGGCCGACATCCCGCAGGGCTGGAACGAGATCCCCGGCGCCCGCGGCTGCAGCCAGGAAGCCTGCAGCTTCCGCGACAGCCTCAACGACCTGCGGGAACGCGGAGTCGACCAGGTCGTGGCGCTGTCGTCGGACCGTGCCGAGTACCAGCAGGCGCTCGTGCGCAGGCTGCACCTGCCCTACCCGCTGCTGTCGGACCCGGATCACTACCTGTCCCGGATCCTCGACCTGCCGACGTTCGAGGCGAACGGCTCGACGCTCTACAAGCGGATCACGCTCGTCCTGCGTGGCGCGACGATCGAGCACGTGTTCTACCCGATCTTCCCGCCGGACACCCATGCCCAGCAGGTCGTGCAATGGCTGCGAGAACACCCGTGACCGGTGTTCGTCCGTTGCTGTGCGGCGGTTGGTGGGCCGAAGGCAGCGCGACCGCGCCTGTGATCGACCCCGATACCGGCGAAGCCATCGCCGAGGTTGCACTGGCTGGTCCGAACGACGTCGAGCACGCGATCCGGGCCGCGAAGGCCACGATGCGCCGAGAGTGGCCCGCTGACGAGCGCGCTGTTGTGCTGGAAGCCGCGGCAGGGATGGTGGCGGCCTCTGCGGAAAAGTTCGCGACGGTGATCGCCGCCGAGGGGATCAAGACTGTCCGCGAGGCCCGTCAGGAGGTCGGACGGGCGGTCGGCACGCTCCGGCTCAGCGCAGACGCGGCTCGTCACGCGGACCGCAGCGCGTCCGGTGATGGCTGGCGCGGCTTTGTCAGCCGCGAACCGGTGGGGATCGTCGCAGCTGTAACTCCGTACAACGACCCGCTGAATCTCGTCGCGCACAAGGTCGGCCCCGCGCTGGCCGCAGGCGCCCCGGTCATCGTGAAGCCCGATCCGCGGACTCCGCTGTCGGCGTTGCACCTCGCCGTCGAGTTGCTGGCGGCCGGTGTCCCGGCTGGCTGGCTCAGCGTGCTACCCGCGTACGCCACCGTCGCCGAGTCGCTGGTCAGCGACCGCCGCGTCCGTTTGGTGAGTTTCACCGGTGGACGCGTCACTGGTGCGCTCGTACGCCGTGCCGCTGACGGCAAGCGACTGGTCATGGAACTGGGTGGAATCTGCCCCACGATAGTGATGGCCAACGCCGACATCGAGGCAGCGGTACCGGCCCTTGTGGATGGTGCGTTCGCCGCTGCCGGGCAGAACTGCTTGCACGTACAGCGGATTCTCATCCACGCCGACCACTACGACCAGGCCAGGGCGATGCTCATCGAAGCGACGCAGCGGGTCCGTCCAGGGGCGAAGACAGACCCGGCGACGGATATCGGTCCCATGATCGACGCGGCGGCGCTGGCTCGGGTCGACCGTATCGTCGACGAGGCGCGCGCGGCCGGGGCGAACATCCTCACCGGCGGCGGTTCGGAAGGTCCGCGATACCACCCGACTCTGGTGGAGGAACTGCCCCGCGGCACTACGCTCGCCGAAGAGGAGGTCTTCGGCCCTGTGACCGTGATCGAGCGCTTCCAGACCACGGCGGAGGCCATCGAACTGGCCACTCGGGGCGACGGCGGCGTGCAGGCAGGCATCTTCGCGGGCAACGTCGGATCCGCGCTGGAGGTTGCCCGTGCACTCGACGTCGGCAGCGTGGTGATCGGAGGGACCAGCGACAACCGCTCCGACGCAATGCCGTTCGGCGGCACCGGACAAGCTGGTATCGGCCGCGAAGGCATACCGCACGCCGTTGACGCCATGACCGAACCCAAAACCATGCTGTTCGTGGATTCGTGATCTCAGAGGAGGGGAGTGGGAATGGCTGCGCGGCCATCCGTTACCGGATGTTGTGAAGCGCCTGTCTGTCGCTGCTCGATCTTGTAGGTTTCGGGCGGTGCACTCGTTGACGGTTGATCAGCACGAGCGGCTGTTGCGCCTTGTTCGGCGCAGCCCCGCGTTCCTTGGCATGCGTGTCGAGGTTCATGACGATCGGGTTCGGGTTGTCCAGCCGCATGATCTGGAGATCGGGCTTGGTCCGTTGATCGACGCCGTCGTCGGTGTCCCGGTGGATCAGTGGGCCGATCTGGTCGATGACCGGCTTCGTCGGATTCTCGGCGCGTTGACCGGCGGTTCGCCGGAGTTGGACGGTCCGGTCGAAGCGGTGATCGATCGCATCTACGCGCGGTTGCGGCCGGTCGACGGCAGTCCGGTCGAGTGGTGGACCTATGCCCGTGAGGTCGCGCCCGGTCTGCTGATGGTGCTCGCGCTCGACCATCCGGACCGTGTCGCCATCCTCAATGACGAGCAGGTGCGGCGGCACGGCTACGAACAGCTTGTCCAGGCAGGGCTGGACAACCTGTGCGGTCAACTGCCGGAGACGTACGCGACCAACAACGGCGTGTACATCCTCAGCGGTGGTGACTACGTCGGCTCGGCTGTGCTTGTCATGCCATGGGTGGTGGAGGCGGTGACCGGTGTGCCCGAGCTTCCGTACGGTGTGCTCGTCGCGATGCCCACTCATGGGACGCTGGTTTTCCACGTTCTGCACGATGGTGCTGGTGCTCAGTACGCGATGGGCGAGATCGCGCGGATCGCTGCCTCCTACCACGCGGCCGATTCCGGGCCGGGGCCGCTCAGCCCGAATGTGTACTGGTGGCGGCCCGGGGCGGGTTTTCTCGAACCGGTCGCCTACTACGACAGCGACGCGAACGGTGTCATCGGCGAGGATGTCGTCACCCAGTACTCGGCGGATTTCGCCGACGTGCTCGCCGAGTTGCACTCGATCAGCTGACGCGCGCCGGGCAGGCGGTGGTGGGAGACTGTCGCGGTTGGCGATGACGGGGAGGATTCGCGACTGATGGCAGTGTTGGAGGCAGTGGCCGCCGAGGCGGTGAAACTGGTGACCGCCGAGGTCGCCGGAGCGGTTTTCACCGGTGGGAAACGACTGGTCAAGGCGATTCGTGAGCGGGTGGGCGGCCAACTCGGCCCTGAACGGCTCGAACAGGCCGTTCTCACGCACCTCAAGGATGACCCGGAGTGGGCGGAGCGGATCAGCCTGCTGCTGACCCAAACCCGGGAACCACAGAACACACTGGTGGTCGAACCGCCGTGCGACCCGTTCTTCGACCGCGAGGAAGCCAGGACGTACGCGCCGGACACCGGTGTCTTCGTGATCGCGGGCAGGCCCGGCAGCGGCCGTACCGCACTGGCACGCAGGATCGCCGCGGACCGGATGGCGCGATCGCCGTTCCCGGCCGTCGAGATCGATCTCGACCAGCACCGCGACGGGCAGGCGCTGGCGTTCTCCCGGCTGAAGGAGTCCCTGCTCAAGGACTTGGGAGTGCCGCCGGGCGAGATCGCGTCCGACGCGTGGGCGCTCGATCGCCAGCTGACATCGCTGCTGCTCACGACACGGCTGCTGCTGATCTTGCGGAACGTTCGGGGGACAAGGGAAATCGCCCCCTTCGCGGTGGGGTCCGGCGCGAACCTGGTGATCGTCACCACGGCCGAGTTGACCACCGAGCTCAGGATGGCCTACCCGCGCTACGCGATGCTCGGCCCACTGGACGCGGGTGCGGGGTGGACGATGCTCGCGAGCCGGTGCGGTGCGGCGGTGCTGGCGGCCGAACCTGCTGCCACCCAACGGCTGTTGGACATCTGTGATCACCTGCCGCACGCGATCACGCGCGTGGCGGAGGTGCTGGATCGCCGCCGTGGCCGACCGGGCGCGGTCGCCGACTTCGTCGAACGCCTGGACGCGGTCGGTGTCGCCGAGGTGGATGACGTCGTGCGCCAGGCACTGGACCAGATCTTTGCCGGGCTACCGGCCGAGTCAGTGGCGGGTTGCGCGATCCTCGCGGCGCACCCCGGCCCCGACTTCACCTACGAGAGCGCGACCGCGCTGCTGGGTGTCTCTGCCGATCCTTTGCTGGACCGGCTGACTGACGTGGGTGTGCTGAGCTCCGTCGGCCACGGCCGCAAACGCCTGCACCACGACGTACGCAAGTACGTGGGCGTGCAGACCGACCCGGAGGCGGCCCTGCGGCGGCTGCTCGACCACTACTGTGACCGGGTCGTGGCGGCCGACCTCGCCGACGATCCGAACAGGCTGCGCCGGTACCGGCACCGTGATGTCGTTGCCTCGGGCACCGCGGCGGAGGAGTTCGCCCGGCTGGACCGGGAACGCCCGGTGTTGCTGGATCTCACCAGGGAAGCTGTCCGGTACGGCTGGCACCACGAAGTGTGCCAGCTCAGCGGGGCGCTTGAGGTCCTGCTGAACAAGAAAGGCGGCTACCACTGGTATGCCGCCCTCAACGAGCACGCCCTGGCCAGCGCCGACGCGCTCGCCGCGGAAGGTGCCACAGCGCTCGCCGCACGCGTGCACATGATGCAGGCGAGGGTGTACACGCTGATGAACATCTTCGACAAGGCCAAAGCCGAGCTGGACACCGCGGTGCCGCTGATCCCCGACGACGACCGGCAGTTGCGCTCGTCCTTTCTGGAGTTCGCCGGACGGCTGGCAGAGGAGTGGGCGAAGGCACGCGGTGCGAACGACTTCACTGAAGCGATCGGCTTCTTCACCCGGGCCATCGAGATCGACACGGCCATCGGGGACACCCGAGCGTTCGGCATTCACGTCCGCATGCTGGCCAACGTGTTGATCGAGGCGGGCAGGCCCGGCGAGGCACGGACAGTGCTGGAGCGGGCCGTCACGGTCAGCTCGGGCCGCAACCTCGCGCGCCTGCGGATGGTGATGGCCAAAGCCGAAGTCCGCATGGGGAATCTCGCCGTCGCGCGTGCCGCTCTGGATTCCGCGAACGCGATCCTGGTGGCGGACGGTGCCACCCAGTACAACTGGGAGCTGGAGGAGTGCGAGGCGGAGTACGCCGTCACCGCGAAGCGCACGAGCGAGGCGCGGGATCGGCTGCGTGGTCTGGTCGAGGCCGCGTTCAGGACCGGTCATCCCCGTGCGGAGCGCTACCTGGCGCGGCTTCGGCAACTCGAACGTCGATGACTTGGCGCCCCACTCTGATCCGCTCGATCGCGGCGGGCACATCGCCCTGACTCAGCCGGACCTGCACAACGGACGCCAACAGCAGCGGATCCAGTCCGGTGTGTGGTGTGCTCAGCCGAAACCCGCCATCATGGCGTGTCCACACGAGGCACTCGGTCGCCGATACGCCGGTGGCGGCCAGTTCGGCGTGCGGCCACTGGCGCAGAGCTGACCGGTGGCCGCCGGAACCCGGCAGGTACAGGATCGCGGCGGCGTCGAGTTCGGTGATCGCCGCGAGGTCGAGGTGAGCCGCGATGTGCCGGTGGTCGAGCTTGACATCGCTGTCGAGCGACGCGGGATGACGGCGCAGCACCATGGTTCCGTCGAGGTCCTCCGCCCCGACGACGAACGCGGAGATCCCGCTTCGCTGCGGGGAAAACCCGGACATGGGAGGAAAGCCGGGTGCGGTGTCCGGTTGGTCGAGTCCCATCATCCGGTAGAGCACCTCACGGAGCCGCCGCGCGCTGCCACCCGGGTGCGTCACGACCTGACCGGCGAGGTCGTCGTAGGTTCCCGTGACATGACTGGAGATCGCCGCTGCGACCTGGCCGAGGGCCGGTACCGTGCTGTCCACGTGCGACGAACGGGACAGCAGGTTCGCGGCGGGCGAACCCTCGACGACAGTGGTCGTCGGGCCGCTGAGCAGCAGCGGTTTGTCCAGTATGGCCGCGTAGAGCGCCAGCGATCCCGCATCGGAGACAACGCAGTCGGCCGCGACGAGCACCGGCCGCCACGCGCCCTCCGGCGGAACCATGATCAGTCCTGATCGGACAGAATCAGCCAGCCAGCTCCGCAGCTGCCAGGTGCTGTGGGCCGCGTACACGCCAGGATGCAGCACCAACGCCACGGCGTACTCGTCGACCGGCAGCTCGGCCAGCATCTGGTGCGCGAGATCCGGCATCCGCCCGAACAACGACTCAGGGCCCCATGTCGACGCGAGCAGAACCAACTCGCGCCCGTCGACGCCCAGCAGCGTGCGATATCGCCGTGCGTGGTGCGTGGACGCGGCCAGGTGGTCAAGGCACGGATCTCCGACCACGACAGCGTTCTGTGCGGCAGACGGACACACGCGCTGGAGCTGGACACGCTGGTTGTCATGGGACAACGCGATGACTGTGGGAATCACCCTGCCGTCGTCGTGGACCAGCCGTGTGGGGTCCATTCCGGCCACGACACGCGTACCGGGGTAGTACTTCTGGAAGCCGAGGCCGTGGGGAACCAGCAACACGGGCGCGTCGAGCTCAGCCAGCCGGTCGTTCTCGCTCGCCGCCACCGCCAGGTCGAACGTGGCCGAGCGGGCCTGACTCCACGGCAGGACGTGTGCCCTGAGGTCAGCGAGTGCGTGCTGAACACCGGAGCTGAGGATGGCGGTGTTCTCGTCGTCGACAGTGAAGAACACCTCGATCCGACGGTCGTTCTCCAGCAACGCCAGGACATCGAGAAGACGGGTGAGCGTGGTGACAGTCCGGACGACGGCGAGAACTCGGCGACTGGCCGAAACAGTCAGCCAATGGCCAGGCAGGCCAAGGCTTCCGGGCTTCCTGGCCACTGGCGTGCCTGTCGGGCTTCCGGGCTTCCGGGCTTCCGGGCTTCCGGGCTTCCGGGAGTCATGATACCCAATTGTACGGCAAGCGCAGTGCAACGAAGGCGGCCTTCGGTGCGTGGCGTGCAACGAAGGCGGCACTGGTTGCGCGCGTATGTGGCGCGCGCAATGCGCAGGGGTGTGGTTCGTGGGGTGTCCCTCCCGTATGGCCTGGGCGCAGCCATACCACGGCGTGTCGGGAGGTCGGCCTACGAAACCCAACCCCAAGCGCAGGCGGTACCGATCTCCCGGCACGTCGTGGTTTCCTTTGGCAGGTCATACGGGAGGGGCGCCCCGCGCCCCAATGCCACTTAGCTTAAGTTGATCATGTTGTGGTGTTTGTCGATGAGTGTGATGGTGGGTGGCCCGGTGTGTCGGGTGGGTGTGTCGGTGGCGCGTTTGGCTCTGTATTGGGCATGGCGGGTGCGTTTGACCACGCGGGGATAGGTGCGGTGGCGTCGGGGCGGGTTGAGGTTGCGGTGGGTGGTGATGTCGGTCATCACCACCGCGCGGAGGTGGTGTGCGTGTTCAGGGGGAAAACGCCGCCGGGTCATCGACCCGGCGGCGGGCGATCCGCACGGTGCGCAGGAACTTGACCCGGTCAGGGTCGATATCGGCCTCGGTGGCGGCGTGGCAGATCAGGGCGCTGAGCGCGTAGTGGGTGAGCAGGTAGCCGTAGATCTCCTGGCGGACCATGTCCGGGCTTTTCGATCGCAGCACCCGGCCGGGGCCGCGGAGATGGGTCTTGAGCTGCTTGTTGCCGGTCTCGTGTTCCCACCGCTGGTGATAGGCCCGCGCGAGCAGTGGCGCCGGCGCGGCGGCCGGGTCGGTGATCGTGGTGACCAGTCGGACCGTCTCCGGCTCGCCATCAGCATCCACCACGCGGTCGTCCACTGTGTATTCCACGACCCGGACCTCGGTGACCCTGCGAGGATCGAGCGGTTCACCACGACCAGCCGCGTCGGTCAACCGGGCCCGCACCCCCTGATTGTGAGTGGCCGAACTGAACATGATCGACCGATAGGACCCGTCAGGCAACACCTCGAGCACCGGCAGCCGCTGATTGGACCTGGCCCGCCACAACAACTGCGCACCCCCCGCCGAGGCGGCACGCCAATCCGCCCAACCCAAGAAGTTACGATCCGCGATCAGCAACCAGTCCGATTCCACCCGCGGCCACAACTCCCGGGCCAGCACCTGCTCCCCGACCGACGTACCAGCCATCGCCGCGGCCACCACCGCATGCGACCCGCACTCGGAGATCGTGACCACCCGCACCTTGGGAAACGGCGTTCCATGCTCCACCGAACCGCCGTACCCGAACTCCGCGACATTCTCCTCGGTATCCGGCGCGTCCCACTCAAACCCATCGATCGCCATCAACCGCCACGGCCCCAGCCACGCACCCCGCGTCAACTCCCCCGCCACCGGGACGGCCACCGCCTCGAACAACGCCCGCACCGGCTCCGCCCCCAACCGGGCCCGCGCCTGGGCGATCCCACCCGAACTCGGCGGCGACCACACCTCGTCCCAACACCCCCACCCCGCCAACGTCTCCGACAACCGGACCGCGATCTCCTCATAATCATCATCAGCGAACAACGCCATCGCCATCACGAAATACACCACCACATGCGGCGGCAGCTTCCCACCCGAACGCCGGGCCTGCTTCCCCGCCGCGGCGACCGCCTCATCGACCACGTCCCGCGGCACCGACCCGGTCAGCACACCGATCGAAACCCAGTCGGTCAACGAACCACCCGCCACCACACCATTCCGTGCCACAACACCCGATCATCCAGACCAGCCACCCCACCACACCCAACGACACGCCACCACACCATGATCAACTTAAGCTAAGTGGCATTGCCCCGCGCCCCCCACTAGACCCAGGAAATCACGTGGGCTGAGCGAACCGGCGTGAGATACGAAGTGTCTGTTGTGTCCCCTCTTGGAGGCCTGCCCGCCGGCGAGGCATCTTTTTCTTTCTCTTTCCCCACGCTGACACGTGAGCGCGGCCATCTCGTGAGTGCAGCCGCCGTGTGACTGCTGCTGTCGCGTGTGGCTGCTGCTGGCACCGTGTGTGCGGCCATCGCCGAAGGCCCGCCTCACGGACGAGCCTGTGATGCCCGCTGCGTCGGGCTCGTTCCCGACGCTCGAGTTCGCTCGTGGCACGAACAGCATGTCCTCGCCGGACGGCAGGCCTCCAAGAGGGAAACCAACACATGGTCTGTCCACCCGGTTGGCTCTGCTCACGTGATTTCCTGCGCCGGGAAAAAGAGGCGTGGTCGGTTCCCTCCCGTATGTCCTGCCGGAGGAAACCACGACGTGCCGGGAGGTCGGTATCGCCTGCGCTGTGGGTTGGGTTTCGTAGGCCGACCTCCCGACACGCCATGGTATGGCTTCGCCCAGGCCATACGGGAGGAAACCAACCACGAACCCCACCCATGCGCTATGCGCGCAAGGCCGCTTTCGCGCAAGGCCGCTTTCGCGCTTGCCGTCTTGCGCTTGCTTTACGCGCGCAGCGGCGGTGAGCTTGCTCACAGGGCGTTGTGAGGAGCTATTCCCGTGCGCGCCAGAGCGGGTATCGCGTGCCGGTGAGCCTATTGATCGCGCCGCCGAGCAACGTCAGCACGGCCACACTGCTCATGATCAGCACGAGCTGCAACGGCGTGTGCAGCACTCCCAGGGAGATGATCAACGTCGTCGCTCCCGCAGGCGGGTGTGGCAGGCCGAACAATGTCATCGCGCCACACGTCAGCGCGAGCGCTAGTGTCGCGGCTCCGGCGCTCGCGAAAGTCATGTGTGTCAGTGACGGTTCGCTGTGCCACTGGCCGAACGCGACCAGTCCCACGACTCCGGCCAGCACACCGATCAGATGGCCGAGCAAGGTGTTGCGTGGGCTGGCGGTCGCGTGCGTCGGCCTGGTGAACAACAGGAAGGCCGTCGGCCCCAGCGACGGGAACATCAACGGCTGCCTGGTGAGCACCGCCTCCGCCCCGATCAGCGCCATGGTGACGAAGGCGCCGATCGTGGCGTGGACGGCTGTACGTTGAGTGTCGCGTGTGGATACTGTCAACGCTGGTCCCAGCCACGGCGTGCGGTACGGGACGCCAGTGCGTCGCCACGGCTGCGGTAGACCACGTACGGCCGGATGAGGTACCGGACCGGTGCGCTGAAGGCGTGCACCAGCCTGCTGAACGGCCACAGCACGAACAGGGCCATGCCGAGCAGCGCGTGCAGCTGGTACATCAGCGGGGCGTCCGCGATCAGTGACGAATCCGGTTGCAGCGTCAGGATTCCACGGAACCACGGCGCGATGCTGACCCGGTAGTCGTAGCCGCCCTGCACCCCGTTGATGACCACCGTCACGTACATCCCGACCAGGATCGTCGTGCCCAGCAGGAGGTAGGTCAGCTTGTCGTTGTGTGTCGTCGCGCCCCGGACCGCCGGGACACGCCATCTCCGGTACAGCAGTATCGCCAGACCGGCCACGGTGGCGACGCCCGCCAGGGTCCCCGCCGCCAGTGACACGACGTGGTACAGCTCCTCGTGGACGCCGAGCCATTCGGTCAGTGATTTCGGGACGAGCAGTCCGACCACGTGCCCGCCGATCACCGCGAACAGTCCCAAATGGAACAACGGGCTCGCGATCCGCAGCAGCCTTGACTCGTGCAACTGCGAGCTGCGGGTGGTCCAGCCGAACTGGTCGTACTTGAAACGCCAGACCGTGCCGCCGACGAACACGGCGATTGTCAGGTAGGGCAGCACGGTCCACAGGAGGACGTCGGTCGGGTCGTTCATCGGGTCGCCTCCAGCGGACGGACCGTCGGATAGCCCAGCAGCACTGGTTCGAGCCCGACCTGCTCGGTCGACTGCCTCGTGTCGGCGGGCAGCGCGGCTGGCGACTGTGGCACGGTGGCGATGACCGTGCCGACCACCGCGGTGTACGGCGTGTCGATCGCGGACAGCTTGCTGTGCAGCAGTTCCATCCCTTGCCGGAACCGGGCGAGCAGTTCCAGACCCGGTTTCCCGGCGAGCGCGCCGAATTCGAGCAGGATGGGCAGGTAGTCCGGTAGTTCGCCGTCGGCGAGCTGGAAACCGTGTTGCCGGTACGTGCTTTTCACTGCCGCGAGCGAACCGCCCCGGCGCCGGGTGTCGCCGTCGGTGTACCAGGTCATGTACAGGCAGCGGCCCGGTTTGGTGTCGAAGACGTCGACGTAGTGCCGTGCCGCGTCCACCGGGGCGGTCTGCTCGAAGTGGTCGAGCACGGACGCGATCTCGCCGACCTGTCTGGCCGGTAGCTCGGCCAGGCATCGGCGCAGCAGCGGGATCCGTGAGTACAGCTCGTCGTCCGGATAGTGCAGGCAGTGCGCCGCGACCTGCTGCAGCACCCTGGTCGCGCGGCTCATTTCTTGCGCTCCAGGGTTGGGAACATCCCCGCCGGACGCTCTCCGTCACGCCACGTGAACAGGTCGGTCCCGTTGCCCGATCCATTGCCTGAGCCGCCGCCCATGCCGGGGCCGCCGTCGGTGTCCAGGCTGCACGTGGAGCCGATGGACTCCAGTTCGTGCGCACGGCCGATGCCCGCGGTGGGGATGACGTAGCGGTCGGCGTACTTGGCCACGGCCAGTAGCCGGTACATCGACTCGATCTGCTCGGCCGTCATCCCGACGCTCTTGGGCACGTACCGGTCCGGCGGTTCACCCAGGTTGATGGAGCGCATGTGGGTCCGCATCGCCGCGAGCTTGCGCAGCACCTCCCGCACGGGGTCCGGGTCGCCCGCGGTGAACAACCCGGCCAGGTAGTCGACGGGAATCCGCAGCGCGTCGATGGCACCGAACAGGTTCCCGGCCTGCTCGCCGTCGAATCCCGTGCTGGACACGGCTTCCACGACGGGCGACAGCGGCGGGATGTACCAGACCATCGGCATGGTCCGGTACTCCGGGTGCAACGGCAGCGCCACGCGGTGCTCGGCGATCAGCGAGTACACCGGGGAACGCTGCGCGGCGGTGATCCAGTCGTGCGGGATCCCCGCGCGTTCCGCGGCGGCGACGACCTCGGGATCACGCGGATCGAGGAACACCTCCAGCTGCGCCGGGTAGAGCTTGTGCTCGTCCTTGACACTCGCGGCCCGGCCGACGGCGTCGGCGTCGTAGAGCAGGACGCCGATGTAGCGCAGCCTGCCCACACACGTCTCCGCGCAGATCGTCGGCTGACCGATCTCCAGGCGGGGATAGCAGAACGTGCACTTCTCGGCCTTGCCGGTCTTGTGGTTGAAGTAGACCTTCTTGTACGGGCAGCCGCTGACACACATCCGCCAGCCACGGCACTTGTCCTGGTCGACGAGCACGATGCCGTCCTCGGTCCGCTTGTACATCGCGCCCGACGGGCAGGACGCGACACAGCTCGGGTTGAGGCAGTGCTCGCAGATCCTCGGCAGGTAGAACATGAACGTCTGCTCGTACTCCAGCTGGATGCCCTTGCCCAGCCGTGCGCGCATGTCCTCCGCCACCGGGTCGGTGGTCGCGTGTTCCGGCGCGCCACCGAGGCTGTCCTCCCAGTTCGGTCCCCACCGCACCGAGGTGGGCTTACCGGTCACTGCGGAAATCGGCCGGGCGGTGGGTGTGTCGTCACCCAGTGGCGCGTCGGTGAGGTTGCGGTAGTCGTACGTCCACGGCTCGTAGTAGTCCTCGATCTTCGGCAGGTCCGGGTTGGCGAACAGCGACAGCAGCCGCTTCACCCGGCTGCCGGAGGCCAGTCGCAGCCGTCCGTTGCGGCCGAGCTTCCAGCCGCCGTGCCACTGCTTCTGGTCCTCGTAGCGGCGCGGATACCCCTGTCCCGGTTTGGTCTCGACGTTGTTGAACCAGGCGTACTCCATGCCACCCCGGTTGGTCCACGTCTGCTTGCACGTGACCGAGCAGGTGTGGCAGCCGATGCACTTGTCCAGGTTCATCACCATCGCGAGCTGTGCCATCACTCGCATCAGTACGTCACCTCCTGGCTGCGGCGCCGCAGCACGGTGACCTCGTCACGCTGGTTGCCGGTGGGGCCGTAGTAGTTGAGCGCGAAGCTGAGCTGTCCGTACCCGCCGATCAGGTGGGTCGGTTTGATCTGCAGCCGGGTGAGCGAGTTGTGGATACCGCCGCGTTTGCCGGTGGTCTCGCTCTTGGGCACGTTCACCGTGCGCTCCTGTGCGTGGTACATGAACACCGTGCCTGTGGGCATCCGGTGTGACACAACGGCTCTGGCCACGACCACGCCGTTGCGGTTGACCGCTTCGACCCAGTCGTTGTCCGACACCCCGATCGCCTCGGCGTCAGCCGGGCTGATCCAGAACGTCGGGCCGCCGCGGGACAACGTCAGCATGATCAGGTTGTCCTGGAACTCCGAGTGGATCGACCACTTCGAGTGCGGCGTGAGGTACCGGACGGTCACCTCGGGCCCGTTCGGGCCGATCCTCGGCTCGCCGAACAGCCGGTGCAGGTCCAGCGGCGGCCGGTAGATCGGCAGGTGCTCGCCGATCTCGGCGATCCAGTCGTGGTCGAGGAAGAAATGCTGCCGCCCGGTGAGCGTGTGCCACGGTTTGAGCTGCTCGACGTTGATGGTGAACGGCGCGTACCGGCGGCCGCCGGACTCGTCGCCCGACCACTCCGGGCTGGTCACCACGGGTGCGGGGCGGGAACGCGTGTCCTCGAACGTGACCCGGTGGGCCTGGTGGTGGCTGACCAGGTGCCGCAACGGGCGCCCGACGCGTTCCTCCAGCGCACGGAAGCCCTCGTCGGCGACCCGTCCGTTCGTGGTCCCGGACAGTGCCAGCACGGCGTCCGCGGCCTTGCGGTCGGTGTCAATCAACGGGCGGCCGATCGCCGGGCCGCCGGTGGCCAGGCCGTTGGCCTCGCCGAGCCACGCCAGCTCAGGCCCGACTTCGACCGTGACACCCTTGGCGGTCGTGCCGACCTTGTCCAGCAACGGCCCGAGCGCGCCGAGTTTCGCGGCGATCGCCGTGTAGTCCCGCTCCACCACAGTGAGCACCGGGAACGTCTGTCCCGGAACGGGTTCGTAGTCCTCGGTACGCCAGTCCCGCGCCACACCACCGGGCTGGGCCACCTCACCGGGCGTGTCGTGCTGCAGCGCGGTGACCACGAGATCCCGCCGGGTGCCGAGGTGGTCCTTGGCGAACTCGCTCAGCCTCTGCGCGATGGCGTGGAACGCGTCGAAGTCCGTGCGCGCCTGCCACGGCGGGTCCACGGCCGCGTTGAACGAGTGTACGAACGGGTGCATGTCGGTACTGGACAGGTCGTGCTTCTCGTACCAGGTCGCCGCGGGCAGCGTGACGTCCGCGAACAGTGTCGTGCTGGTCATCCGGAAGTCCAACGCCAGCAACATGTCGAGCTTGCCCTCGGGCGCATCGTCGCGCCAGCGCACGGACTTCGGCCGCTCGTCGGCGGGGACCTCGGTGGCGCGCATCGACGACGTGGTGCCGAGCAGGTGCTTGAGGAAGTACTCGTTGCCCTTGGCCGACGAGCCCAGCAGGTTGGCCCGCCACACCGTCAGCACCCGTGGCCAGTTCTCCGGCGCGTCCGGGTCCTCGCAGGCGAAGCCGAGCTCACCGGATTTCACCTGGGACAGCAGGTACTCGGCCGGATCCAGCCCGGCTTGCTCCGCTTCGTCGGTGAGATCCAGGGGGTTGCGGTCGAACGTCGGGTACGACGGCATCCAGCCCATCCGGGCGGACTGGGACAGGCAGTCGGAGACCGTCTGGCCCGCCAGTTTGCCCGGCGCCCCGGGCCACGACAGCGTGTCCGCGGTCAGCCGGTCGTAGCGCCACTGGTCGGTGTGTGTGTACCAGTAGGCCGTGCCGATCATCTGGCGCGGCGGACGGGCCCAGTCCAGCGCACCGGCCAAAGTGGACCATCCGGTGAACGGGCGGACCTTCTCCTGGCCGACGTAGTGCGCCCAGCCGCCGCCGTTGCGTCCCTGGCAGCCGGTCAGCAGCAGCAGGGTCAGGAACGAGCGGTAGATCAGGTCGGAGTGGAACCAGTGGTTGGTCCCGGCGCCCATCAGGATCATGCACCGGCCCTTCGACCGGATCGCGGTGTCGGCGAACTCGCGGGCGATCCGCGTCACCTGTGCGGCGGGGACGCCGGTCAACTGCTCCTGCCACGCCGGTGTGGCGGGGGAGTCCGGGTCTTCGAAGCCCTGCGGCCACTCGCCGGGCAGGCCGTCGCGGTGCACGCCGTACTGCGCGAGCAGCAGGTCGAACACCGTGGTGACCGTCCGACCGGCGACCGTCCGGACCGGCACACCCCGCACGACCGCCCCGGCCGAGCCGTCCGGGGTGTCGAACCGGGGCAGCAGTATCTCGGCTGTGTCCCCGTCCGGTCCTGAGTAGACCGACAGCGCGGGCGTGACGGCCCCGAGGTCGAGGTTCCACCTGCCGGGCTCGTCGGCCCAACGGAAACCCAGTGAACCGTTGGGCACGACGGGTTCGCCGCTGACCTGGTCCAGCAGGACCGTCTTCCACTCGGTGCCTCTGGTCGGCTCGCCGGGCAGATCGGCTTCGGTGAGGAACTTGCCGGGGACGAGACGGCCTCCGCGTTCGTCCAGCGTGATCAGGAACGGCAGGTCGGTGTACCGCTTGACGTAGTCGGTGAAGAACGGCACCTCGCGCTCGACGAAACACTCCCGCAGCACCACGTGCGCCATCGCCATGGCGACCGCCGCGTCCGTGCCGGGATGCGGCGCCACCCACTCGTCGGCGAACTTCGTGGCGTCGGAGTAGTCGGGGGAGCAGACCACGACCTTCTGCCCGCGGTACCGAGCCTCGGTCATGAAGTGCGCGTCCGGTGTCCGGGTGACGGGGACGTTGGATCCCCACATCATCAGGTACGCGGCGTCCCACCAGTCCGCGGACTCCGGCACGTCGGTCTGGTCGCCGAAGACCTGCGGGGAGGCGGGCGGCAGGTCCGCGTACCAGTCGTAGAACGACAGCATCGGCGCGCCGATCAGCGCCATGAACCGGGATCCGACGGCGTGCGACACCATCGACATCGCGGGAATGGGCGAGAACCCGGCGATCCGGTCGGGGCCGTGCTGCTTGAGCGTGTGCACGTGTGCCGCGGCGACCATGTCGACCGCCTCGTCCCACGTGACCCGCACCAGGCCACCCTTGCCCCTGGCACGGTGGTAGGCACGGCGTTTCATCGGGTCGTCCACAATGGAGGCCCATGCGGTCACCGGGTCGCCGTGGGTCCGGCGCGCCTCGCGGAACATCTCGACGAGGACACCGCGGGCGTACGGATATCGGACGCGCAGCGGCGAGTAGGAGTACCAGGAGAACGATGCCCCGCGCGGGCAGCCTCTCGGTTCGTACTCGGGCCGGTCCGGGCCGACGGTGGGGTAGTCGACGTCCTGCGACTCCCACGTGATGATGCCGTCCTTGACGTAGACGTTCCACCGGCAGGAGCCGGTGCAGTTCACACCGTGTGTCGACGGTACGACCTTGTCGTGGCTCCACCGGTCGCGGTAGAAGGCGTCCGCCTCCCTGCCGCCCGTGCGGTAGGCCACGCGAAGATCGTCCGACACCTGCTCCCTGGTCAGAAAGCGGCCCGTCGACAGCAGAAGATCGCTCGCCACACCATCGGTTGTATGGTTTTTTCGAGCGCGCTGAAATGTAGCGCACATGCCTGTGCGTCCTCCCAAGATCCCCGGTCATTCTGCAGAGCAGATGATCCTATGTAACCTTAAGTAAACGAATTGTCACCACTTAGTGTGATACGCGTCACTATAGTAAACAATCGTTTAAGTTGTCATGAGTTTCCCTTGGTACTGGTGATTGGGTCACCTGTTCGGCGGTGCTCGGTCTCAGTTTTTCGGCGTTACCGTCACGCTCGGTGTGAGGACACCGGGGGTGGTGAGGATGAGCGTTGACAAACAATTGCGGATACAAGCATCTGTGTGGGGAGAGGAGGGAAACAGGCTCGCGGTGCTGCTGATGGAGTTCACCGCAGCCGGAACGCGAATCAGGGACGTGATGCTGACATCGTTGCTGCATATGGGCCTGTCGGTGGTCGGTGACCTCGATCGGATCGTGCTGCCGCGCCCGCGTGGCTGGTCCGTCCGGCTCGACGACGGCGGTGATCTGACAGTGTGCTGGCCGCACCGGTCGCCGCTGGTCAACCGGGCGAGAGTGCAGTTGCCCAGTGTTTGGCGCACGGCCGCGAGTCGCAATGACGCGGTAGTCCTAGTTGCTTGTTGCGATGTCAATCTTTTCGGTTTCAACGGTGCCGGGCCGCCGGTAGTAAGAGGCATTTTAGCTGACCTCGCCGCGCATGGCGATCTGGTTGGTGCCGCTATCGGATACCGTGAACACGGTTCATTGGCCGCGGCTTGATAGTTGTTTGTCCGGGTAAGTCGTCATTGACGTTTCCGGGCGTTAATGCCCTGGCACGTCGGCCCCCGTCGAATGGTGGTCCCGAGATTCTGTCGGCAGGAACTCGCCGATCTCGCGTACCCACGTAAACTGTGCTCACCTGAGAGGATCTTCGGCAGAGGAGCACGGCGGATGCGGGCGGCGGCGAAAGCGGGCAGGCTCGGGCTCCTGCTCGGCCTGCTGCTGGTGCTGCTGGGTCTCACCGCGGCGGTGGCTCCCGGCGGCGGCCGGGCCGTGGCGTCGCTGACCGCCGAGTCCGCGTCGACCACCCAGACCATCCGCGACGACCTGCACAACCGCCTCCACCTGTCAGCGGTGGCACGGCACACGCTGAGCACTGTGGCCCCGGACTCCCCGTGGGCACTGTGCTCGGCGGACACCGGCCGGACCGCTCACCCGCGGCGGCAGCGCCCCGGCGACACCGGAGCAGTGTGGACAGCGGACACCGCCTCGGCGGCAGCACCAAGCCGGGCACCGCCCGGACGCGTGAGCTGACCTTCCCCGAACATCACTCGGTGCGCCCCCGCGCGTGTGTCGCGGCTGGTTGACGCGCCGAGTCCCTTGCTACATCCCGAAAAGGACTCACGCATGTCTGTTGTCGTGTTCGTGCTGCTGGTTGCCCTGATCATCGCCGTCGTCGGCATGCTGGGCGCGATGGTCGTGAAGGACAAGCCCTTTTACGGAGCGATCGCGCTCGGCATCCTGATGATCCCCGCCAGCATGCTGTCGCTGGTTTACGCGTCGATGGTCGCGTAACCGCGGGCCTGGTCGGCAGGGAAGTCGTTCGGGACGGCGTCCTTCGGATTGGTGTCACATCAGGACGGTGACAAGCGCGGGTCCGAAGGCGCCGCCGAGTTGGTACGACAAGGTGAACAAGTTGACCGCCGTCACACGGTGCGTGTGCGGCACGTCCCTGCCGACTTTGGTTGCGTACCAGGCCATTCCAGCCGTTCCCGCGAAGATGGCGAGGGTGGTCGCGGCTGCGTGGGCGGTGAGTGACGAGGTGATCAGCAAGGCCGGGGCGAGTGCTCCCGTCCCCAGGATCACCATCCGCACGAGCAACGGGCTCAGGTGCGTTGTGTATCGCGTGAACAGCAGGGAGGCCACGGAGCCCGCTGCGAGCGTGATGAGGATGGTCGTGCCGATTCGGCTTGCGGACCAATAGGGTTCCAGAAGCCGGGGCACCATGTAGAGCGAGACGAAGTAGGACGTCGACAACACGCATACCGTCGCCGTCAGCATGAGGAACACCCGTGACCGCAACACTGACCGCGGCACGAAGCCGTCCGGCTTCCTGTGGATGTGCAGGCCGAGGAACGCGATGGCCACCGCGGCGGCGGTCAGTGCGGCTACCGGGAACCGGGGGATGAGGACCAGCGCGCTGACCAACCCTGCCACCAGGGCGATGCCGGTGACGTCCACCGGTCGCACCTCGACGCCGGCGGACACCCGGCCGAGGATGACAGGCACGGCGAGCAGGGAGATCAGCGACAGGCTCAACGGAAGGCGCCAGGACACATCGGACAGAGCCGCGCCTGCCAGCGGTCCGAACGCGCCAACCAGGCCGGTCCCGGCGGTGACGACGCCGGTTCGCCGCGTGGTGCCCGCGAGGCTGATGGCCACGATGACCAAGCCGCTGCCGCCCATGGCCTGAGCCACGCGTCCGGCGAGCAGGACGCTCAGGTGTGGCGCGAAGACGACCAGCACCGTCCCGAGCAGGACGAGGGCGGCGTTGACGAGAACCGTCGTTCGCACGCTGCGGATGCGCAGGAGCGTCGCGGTGAGGACGGCGCCGATGACCGCGCCCCAACCGAAGGCTGTGGCGGTCCAGGTCGCCTCGGCGACGGTGACGCCCAGGTCGCGCGCCAGTCCGGGGATGACCGTCGTGGTGGTGTTCGCGCTGAGTGCGGTGGGTGTGGCCAGCAGCGCCAGCCCGAGTACGGGGACGCGGCTGTCTCTGGAGATCTGGGTGACCATGACTGCAAAAGTACACCGACTAGTGCAAATAATGCACTGTGTGGTTTACTTTGTTGGCCGACCGACTCCCACTCCGCCGACCTGCTTCGAGACCTGCTCACCGCGCTCGTGCGCAAGTCACGGCCGTAAACTGCACCGAGTGGTTTCCGCTGGGAAAGGACGTCGATGGCCGCGCGCCAGGGGCACGAGGGCAGGCCGGAGAAGCGCCGGGCGATCACCGAGGCCGCGCGCAAGGTGTTCGGCCGCGAGGGCTACAGCCGGGCAAGCGTCGACATGATCGCCGCTGAGGCGGGCGTCTCCAAGCGAACGATCTACAACCACTTCGCCGACAAGGAACAACTGTTCCAGACCGTCGCGCTGGAAGGCGCGGACGAGGTCACCGCCGCCATCGCGCACATCATGGACCGGCACCTGCGCAAGATCGTCGACCTGGAACAGGACCTGATCGACTTCTCGATGGACCGCATCGCGGCGGTCGCCGCCTTCCCCGACCACTTCGCGTTGGTGCGGACCATCGAGGCCGAGGTTCTCCGCATCCCGCCGCAGATCCTCAAGGCATGGATCGACGCGGGCCCCCAGACCGCGCACCTGCGGCTCGCGCCCTATCTGCGCCGGATCGCCGACCGTGGCCTGTTGGAGATCGACGACGCCGAGCGAGCCGCCGCCCACCTGACCCTGCTGACGATCACCGCCGTGAACCACCAGACGTTCTACGGCGCCCTTCCGCTTTCCCATGAGGAGATCACCGGGATCGCCGTCTCGGGCGTCCGGACCTTCCTGCGCAGCTACAGGTCGGCATGATGGATGCCTGACCGTGTCTGATGGCGTTACTCGTGTCGTAGTACGGCGAGGTACTCGTGTTCTTCCTTCAGAAGCGCGCTGTGACTCGGGTGTGGTGACGGCGGCAGGTCTCCGTCTCCGTCTCCGTCTCCGGTGATGATCGTGGTGAGCTTCAGTCCTGTTCCGGTGAGCAGGAGGGACAGGTCTGCTGGTGTGTAGCAGCGGAGGGTCTGGGTGATCGGCTCGTCCGGGTTGGAGGTCTCCCACCAGGTGTCGGTCGCGGTGCAGGTCACCGGGTCGAATCGGGTGATCTCCCGCAGGTCGTGGTCGTAGCCCGCTTCGGGGTTCGGTGTCAGGTGCTCCTCGTCGCCGTCCCACTGCGCCCAGACGAACGGATTGAAGACGTCCACCAGCGCGACCCCACCCGGCCGGAGCCATTCCCTCGCGATCCGACTGAGCAGTCGGCGCTGGTCGGCGTCGGAGCCGATCCCGAAACCGTTCCAGTAGCAGACGACATCGAACCGCCCAGGCAGCGTGACGTCATAGAAGTCGGCCTTGAGGACAGTCAGCGACCCCGGTGTCACGTCGTCGGGAAGCCCTCCGGTGACGTCCGCGCGGTCACTGATCTCGACAGCTGTCACGGAGTACCCGGCCATGGCGAGGGCAGCGGCCGTCGTGCCATACCCCGACCCGAGCTCCAGTACGTCGCCGATGCTGGGACCATGCTCGCTCAGCAGCCGTACTCTGCGAAGATCCCGCTCAGTGATCCGCGCGTCAGCCTTGGCCCACCAAGAGCCGGTCCTCGAATAGAACTCCCGAACCCATTCCACGCGCAGAGCGAAGCAGAGGACAGCGCGCAGGCGCAAGGGAATAAAAGAAAAAGAAGCAAGGAAGAGAAAAGAAAAAGAAACCAAGGGGCAAGCCAGCTGGAAAAGGTAAATTGGCTGGTTCGTAACCAACGCAGGGTAACCAGCGCTGTGACTGTGAGCCGAGGCTGGGGGTTGCGCTCCAACGTAACCAACAGCGCTGACGTAATCAGAGGTAATCCGTTCAAGCCGGGCACGGCGGCGGGTGGCCCATGGGTGGGTGGAGCGTGGCTCACCATCCACATCCCGGAGCGGCGGGTTAGAACGGCGGGACGTCGTGGGCCTGGGGTGTGGTGACGTGGGTTTGCTTGCTCGGGGTGGTGAACACGAGGGTGCCGGGCTTGGGGTGTTCCAGCCGCCAGTTGGTGCGTTGCCGCATGAGGTTGTGGCGTTTGCAGAACATGGCCAGGTTCCCCACACTGGTCACCCCACCGTGGCTGTGGGGCTGGGAGTGGTCGGTTTCGCATCGCTGGGCCGGAACAGCGCAGCCCGGCTGGCGGCAGGTCCTGTCCCGGAGTTGTAGGTGTCGTCGCAATGCGGGTGAGGCGAATCGTTTCTGGCTGACTTCGAGGACTTGTCCGGTGGGGTCGGTGATGACTCGTCGCCAGGTGGCGTGGTGGGCGAGTTCGCGGGCGTATTCGGCGGTGATGGGTCCGTAGCCGCTGATTTCGCCGGGTTCGCGGTTGAGGCCCATCAGGGTGGTCATCGGTGCCAGTACATGCACCGCCGCCGCGGGCCGATCCACTGTCTTCTTGAAGGTGACCAGGTCCATGAACACGTCCGCCCGCGCCTGTGCCCGACTCCGGCCTGGCTTGGGGCTGAGTTTGGCGAGTAGGTCCAGTTGGGAGTAGGCCTGTTCGGCCTCGTGTGGTTGCAGGGTGATGGTGATGGCGGAGGTGCCGTCGGGTTTGTGCCACTTGACAGCATCCCGTCCGGCTTTCTTCACCTGGCGCCGTTCCTCCTCACCGTCAGGATCAGCCCAGATCAGTTCGCGGCGGATGGCGTGTTTGAACCGGGTCAGGTTCTCGCACGTCCCGCCGTCCAGGACTCGTTTCTCCACCGCGAGTGCCTGGTCCTCGTCCAGGCCGAGGGTGTAGTCGTGCATGGCCTTGGCCCGCATCACATCCACCTCACCCTCCGCCATCGCCTCGACCGTGGCGGGCAGCCTGGTCACCAAGGTCTGCGCTTGAGACAGCTGCTTGCCGGTGGTGACCGGGCTCAGACAGAGTTCGATCGCGAGGTCTTCCGCCGCGCCGTCACCCACTTCGATCCCCGACCGCTGTGGTGGGTGCAGTTCCGCGAAACGCGCCAAACCACGGATCAACTCCGCATCAACAGTATTCCGTTGTCGATAACGGTCGGCGATGTAGTTGCGGGTTTGTTCGCGGTCCATCTGCGACACCGGGATATCCGGCGGCGCTTGACGTTCATGGAATGCCACAGCGAGTTGTTCGAACATGTGTCCATTTTATCGAAGAAACACACCTATTGCCCGTACTCTTTCGGGTGAATCGCCCAAGTAGCGCTGTGGGATGTGGATGGTGAGTCACGCTCCGCTCACCCATGGGCCACCCGCCGCCGTGCTCGGTTTGAACGGATTACTTCTGATTGCGTTAGCGCTGTTGGTTACGTTGGAGTGCAACTCCCAGCCTCGGCTTACAGTCACAGCGCTGGTTCAATACCACTAAGTTAAGGTCAAAATGTGGTAGTGTTTCCCGGTGGCTCGGGTTGGGCAAGTGAAAGTGCGCGGCGACGATTCAGTGGCCGTTCGGTTGACAGATCGTATTTCTTTGGGCGTTCTCGCTGAAGTGTTTCCTCGTGATGTTATCGAGGATGTGCTCACGGAGACTGGGTGTCGCGAGCAGCGAACTCGTTTGCTTCCGGCGCATGTGGTGGTGCGTTTTTGTCAGGCGATGTGCTTGTTCTTCGATGACGACTACGAAGAGGTGATGCGTAAGCTCGTTGGGTCGTTGAAATCGATGGGCTCGTGGCAGGGTAGCTGGAAAGTCCCGTCGACTTCTGCGATTACGCAGGCTCGACAAA
>NZ_CDME01000011.1:1440656-1957044 GCF_000826545.1 Kibdelosporangium sp. MJ126-NF4
AGATCCCGACCGTCTGTCGTTCATGCGATCTCTCCGAGTCATTCGCCGCCATATCACTGGACAGGCGGACTTTTCCCCCTAAACAGCGCGGGAGAGCGCTAAGGGAAACCTTCGCCGAAATCAACGAACGTCGCACCCGTACTCGACGGCACCGGAGCAATCCACGAGTCGTTAAACGATGGCGACACAACTCCTATACCGTCAAGAAACAGCATCAGCACGGAACTCGACATGATGGGCCGCCTACCATCCGCATCCGGGCGACAACCTTAACTTAGTGGTATTGAGCGCTGGTTGCCCTGTGTTGGTTACGTACCAGCAAGTTCTTTTCCCCAGCCTGGTTGGGGAATGGAGCCTTGCCTCCTTGCCTCCTTGCTTCCTTTTGGTTTCTATGCCGGTTTTTCTAGGTTTTCTGTTTTGTTCCAGCCTGTGGTTGGTAAGGGGCGGACTTCTTTTACCCATTCTTGGCTTAGCCAAGGTAGGGTTGCTTGGTTTCCTTCCTTGCTCTTTTGTTTCCAGGTTGCGGTTGGGTTTCTTAGTTTCTCTGCCATGTGGTCGTTCCATGCGCTGTAGTCGGACAGGTGGGTTAGGTTTTCTGGTGCTTCGAACTCTATGGTTGCGTATCCTTTGCTGAGTTCGTGTTCTGGGTTTAGCAGTAGGGCTGCGTCCAGTAGGGTTGGCCTTTCTGTCCATGCCCAGATTGGTGGGTTGTTTTTTATTGGGATTCCTGCTTTTCTCATGGCTTCGACCATCGATGGGTAGACCGCTCGCTCGAAGGGGCTGAGGGCGGTCCAGCTCGCTGTGAGGGTTCCCTCGGTCTTCAGCTGTTCGACTCTGGTGAGGCGCTGGAACGTGTACAGCGTTGGCACGGGTGTGGCTCCAGGGGAACAACGGTGGGTTGTTGAAGGTTTGACTAGTTGATTTGAGGAGGTCCTGTGATCGAGAACTTCAACGACTACCAGGCCGACGGTCAGGTGGCTGCGGACCGCTGGGTCACGGCGACGCACCTGTTCGATGGGGGCGTGGCTGTCGTGCACGAGGAGACCGTTGCTGAGCGGTGGGAGCGGGCTGAGGCTTTGTTCGCTGCCAGGGACTATGTTTCTGCTGCGAACCTGCTTGTCGTGGTGCTTGGCGAGGTTCCTGAGCAGGTCTCCGCGCGTTTGCTGCTGGCTCGTGCGTACTACCACTCCGCGCAGCTTCGGCGTGCTGAGGAGCAGTTGCGTGCGGTCATCGACCGTGACCCTGTTGAGCACTACGCCTATCTCATGCTTGGTCGTACGCTGCAGCGTCAGGGCCGTCATGATGAGGCCACGCCTTGGTTGCGGATGGCTGCCGCCTTCACTGGTGGCTCCACACTGGACGTCTAGGGCCTGGGGACAGCTCGTGTGTGGGCTGTCCCCCTGCTCACATTCAGTTATAACCCTGTTGCCGGGTACCGGGTGGTTGGCTACGTTGTCGCCGGACATCAGCCACTCTGGAAGGACACGCACCGTGGGCAAGTTGTGGGGGCTGGTGGTGCTCGTCGCCGTGTTGCTGGCTGGTTGTGACAGTGGCACCTCGGGCAATTCGAACAACAGCAACAGCGCCAAGGGGTCCGAGACCATCGGTGGTGATGGGTCTGCCTGTCCGTTGCCGGTGACGTTCAAGCTGCCGGATGGGTGGAAGGCTCAGTCCGTCTCCAAGGGGATGACCCTCGGTGATGTCAGCCTTGCCTGTGAGTTGGATGCCAAGCCTGCGGGCATGATCGGCTTCATCCGCGTCTTCGTCGGGGACACCGGCCAGTCGAGTGAGGCCGTGCTCAAGTCGTTCGTGAAGAACTACCGGGGCAAGGGCACCGGTGACTCCGCCGAGAAGTACACCTCCGTCAAGATCGGTGGAACGGACGGTACTGAGGTCACCTACGTCACCACGCCGCCCGAGGACACGGGCAAGAACGAGGCCGCGTTCGCGGTCAAGCCGGGCGCCAAGACGGTCCTCGTGCATGTCGGTGGGATTGACAACGAGGAGCACGAGAACATGCTGCCCGGCTTCCGGCTCGTCAAGGAGAGCCTCTCCGCTCGGTAGCGGGTTTCACCTGGTCACAGGCTTCATGCCCGAGGCGGACATCTATGTCCGCCCGCCCCGATAAGGTCGTGCCCGACAGGCGCTCAACCGAGGGGCTGGGGTGACGAGCCAGTTCAACACTGTGCTGCGGCAGTTGCGGCAGCGGGCTGGGCTGACGCAGGACGAACTGGCGGCCCGGTCCGGTATCGCGGTGCGCACCATCCGTCGGCTTGAACGGGGCGAGAGCACCAACCCGCAGATGGGGACCGTGCGGCTGCTGGCCGATCATCTCGGGCTCGATGGTGACGAACGGGCCCGCCTGCTGGCTGCCGCTGATGGGAAGGCACCGCCTGTTCGGCCTGTACCGCTGGAGGTTCCGGGGACGCCGGTGGATCCCCAGGTGGCGCGGGCCGCTGACGATCTCGCTCAGGTGGTTGCGGCTCGGTGGCGGCGTGAGGAGGAACGGCGTCGGATCCATGACCCGTTCCCGCTGCCGGTCCGTTGGGAGCCTGCCGCCGATGGGCTGATGGACCACTGGGACAACATTTGCCGCACGTCTCCGGGTCAGGCTGCCGAACCGGCCGAGTTGTGCGGTCGGCTCGACGAGATCGTGGCCGTCTACCAGCGTGTTCCGTCCGGGCGGTTGGTTGTGCTCGGCCAGGCTGGCTCCGGCAAGACGATTCTGGCCGTGCGGTTTGTGCTCGACCTTCTCAAGAGCCGTCAGCCTGCGGGCGCGGTGCCGGTTGTGGTCGGGCTGGCGTCCTGGAATCCGACGACCACTCTGTTCCGTGACTGGCTGATCAGTCAGCTGGTCCGTGATTTTCCCGGGTTGTCGGCGCCCGGCCCCGGTGCGACGAGCCTGGCAGCCGCGCTGGTCGACGCCGACCGTGTCCTGCCGGTGCTGGACGGGTTCGACGAGATCGCCGAGGGGCTGCACCGCGACGCGTTCGACGCGCTCAACGCCACCACGTTGCCGCTTCTGCTGACCAGTCGTCCCAGTGAGTACGCGGCCGTCGCGGAAGCCGACGTGCTGACCGCGGCCGCTGTGGTGACGTTGTCCGACCTCGCGGTGACCGACCTGGTCAACTACCTGCCGCGGACGGCACGCAAGACGGCGGCCAACGCGACCGTGTGGGACCCGGTGCTGGCGAAACTGCGTGCCGAACCGGACAGTGCCGCGTCCGTCAACCTGATCGAGGTGCTGTCCACGCCGTTGATGGTTGGGCTCGCGCGAGCCATCCACAGCGACAGCGGTGGCAGCGACCCGATGGTCCTGCTGGACAGTGACCAGTTCGCCAGTGCCGCCGCCATCGAACAGCACCTGCTGGCCAGCTTCGTGCCCACGGTCTACCAACACCAGCAGGAGCACGACTGGGCGCCGGAGCGCGTCAACCACTGGCTGGGGTATCTGGCGCGGCACATGAACCGGCTCGGCACACGTGATCTGGCCTGGTGGCAGCTGGGGGCGAGCATCCGCAGGCCGTTGCGCACGCTCGCGGTCGGCTTGGTGGTGGCGATCCTGATCGGCGTCGTCGACTGGTTCTCCGAGGGCGTCGTCATGCGGGGTGCGGGTGCGGTGCTCGGCGCGTTGGTCATCGGGTCGGTGTCCGGGCTGGCTGTCGGGATCGCCCATGACCTGTTCGCCCGGTCGGGCGGCGCGATCGAACCGATGCGGGTCCGGATCCGCATTCGCGGTGGGCCGGTGCGGGTACGTGCCAAGTTCCTTCGCCGCTTCCGGGTCGGGCTGCTCGGCGGGATGGTGCTCGGGTTCTCGTACGGGTTACTGCGCGGGATCGCGTTGCGCACGGTTGAGTGGTTCATGTTCATCGACGCGCTGCTGTTCGCGTTGGTGTTCGGGGTCGGCGCGGGTGCGGTCTTCGCGTTGGTCGCGCTGTTCGAGACGCCACTGGACATCAGCTCCGCGGTCAGCCCGGCTGATCTGTTGAGCTCCAACCGCCGGACCGTCGGCTTCCAACTGCTCGTGTTCGGACCGGTGTTCGCCTTGTTCATCAGTGTGGGCACCTGGCTGCTGATCCGGGTGCTGCAGGGCTCGGGGATCGGGGCGCGGTTCGGGCTGACCTTCGTGTGGGATCCCGTGTGGGGGCTGCTCGCCGGTTTCCTCGGTGCCGTCGGCGGCGGGCTGGCGTACGTGCTCGGGTTGACCGCGTGGGGGCAGTGGGTCGTCTTCTCCCGGATCTGGCTGCCGTTGACCGGACGGCTGCCGTGGGAGGTCGCCACGTTCCTCGACGACGCCTGCCGCCGCGGTGTGCTGCGTCAGGCCGGTGCCGTCTACCAGTTCCGGCACGCCCGGTTGCAGGACTATCTCGCGGCCACGACCGACCGGACATAAACGGCCGGTGTCGTGACCTGGTGAATCGGCCACCTCTGCCGCCACCATCAACCTGTCAGGTTGGCTGAGGGCGATGGAGGACACCGGGGGATGACTGGGGCAACGGGGATGCCGCCGGGAGTGGACGAGTTGATTGCCGCGATCACGGCGGCGCTGGATTCGTTCGGGGAAGTGCTCGGGCTGGAGATCGGGGTGCGGACCGGCCTGAACGACACGTGGGCGAACTCCCTCAAAGCGGACGCGCCGCCGAGCGCCACGAACTGGGACGCGTACACCCACGAGGAACTGCACGAGATGCTGTTCCGGGACGCGGACGTCGGGGACGTCGGCGCGGTGGCCGCGGAGTGGGGACGGCACGGCACCGAACTGGCCGCGCACGCCGACGAGCTGCGTCAGCAGAAGGCCACATTGGAGTCGACCTGGCAGGGCGCTGCCGCCGAGCAGGCGTTGGCGCTGCTCGGCGAGCTCGCCGAGCGGATGGCCGCGATCGGCACCCGCGCCGACATGGTCCAGCAGGCCACCAACGCGGCGGGCGAGGCGCTGGCCTTCGCGCGCGCGTCGATGCCGCCGCCCAATGCTGCTGCCTTCGGACTTCCGGCCCCGATGCAGATCCCGTCAGCCGGCCCGCCCGCGCCGATGCAGATCCCCGGCACGGCAGGACCGCAGTGGGGGATGACGTTCGGCGCGGTGGACGCCGGGCAGACCAGCTTGTTCGACCAGAACGCCATGACCATGGGCACCAAGGCCGAGGCCGTGCGGGTGATGCAGCGCTACGAGTCGGGCCTGTCCGACAGCGGTGGCCAGATCACGTCCGCCGGTGCCACCTCGGCGCGGGCCTTCCAGGTCGACGGCCCTGCCCAGCTGACCACCGCCGCGGCGGCTGGCGCTGGGATGGTGCCACCGGTGAACGGGACGTCCGGTCCTTTCTCGTCGGGTTCGAAGTCGGGCGGCGCGTCCGGCGGGGAGTCGTGGCGGCGGTTGGTCGGCGGTGGCAGCACGTGGGGGTCCGGTCCACTGTCCACTCCGGTGGGTGCCGGGCCTGGACAGGGCATGGCGTTGGGGGCACGGGCCGCGATGGCCGAGGCAGCCGCCGCCACCCGTGGGGCGGCAGGAACCAGCGGAATGCTGCCCGCCTCGGCCGCACGGACCGACGGTGACAAGGACGAGGTGCGTCGCAGCACCTTGCCGACCGTCGACCAGCAGCTGTTCACCGTCGAGCAGCGCGCCTGCGCTCCCGTCATCGGTCTCTGATTCGCGGGTTTCTTTGGACAGGGGAGACAACTGTGTCCGCAACGGACAACACCAAGCACACATCGACGGACACCAGGCCACCCGGCTTGATCGACGTCGTGACCGACGAGCTGACCTCGCAGGTCGCGGCGCTGGCCACGGCCGTCGGCCAGATCGGTGACCTGGTCGCGTCCGCGCGCAGACTGGCCGAGCGGCAGCCGAAGCTGGGGACCGCGCCGCCCGCGCTGCACCTGGCGACACGGCTGCAGGACGCCGCCGGGCAGACCGGTCTCAGCGGCGAGGTCAGCGCGGCCGACGCCGAGCTGGACAGCTTCCACCGCGCGCTGCGGACGACCACCGACCGTTACCGGGACGGCGACAAGGGCGCGGCGGTGACGCTGACCAAGAGCGGTGAGGGTGTCAATGACAGCCGATGACGACGCGGTGTCGTTCGGCCTCGTCGAACTGGACCTGCTCACCGCGCACGCCGGTGTGCCGATGCCGTTCCCGCTGCGCGTGCCGTCCTTCGGGCGTTTCACCGACGAGCGGGAGGTCCTGCTGGAGGCGGCCGGGCTGACGTTGCAGGCACGCGGTCTCGCCGACGGGCACGGTCCGCTCGCCGACGCGGCCGAGCTGGTGACGGCGCTGCGTGAGCACCGGGGCACGGTCGACCTCGTGGTGATCGGCCCGGACGGCCCGGTCGGTGCCGTGGCGATGGTCTACCGGTCGTCGGCGCTGATCTGTCACCAGCGGCTGACCGGCGAGGCGACGAACACGGTGCGGGTCCGGCGCGTCGCGCAGACCGCGCTGTCCGAAGAGCTGATCGGCATGGTGCCCGAACGCCCCCCGGCGGTGGCCATGCCGATCATCCTGCCTCCCGGTGTGGTGCGTGCCGCGCTGCGGATCATCGACGCGGGCACCGACGTGGCTGTGACCGAACAGCGCCTGCGGGACCTGGTCAGCGACGGAGGTGGTGACCCGGGAGTGCTCGACCGGCTGACCGCGTTGCTCGCCGGGCTGACCGGCAGGGGACAACTCGGTGCGACCCAGCGCACCGGGTTGTCCCCTGCGGCAAGGGCGGGAACTGAACTGTCCTGGTTGGACGGACCGCGCGGCAGGGTGCGCGTCGGCCGCAACGCTGACGGTTGGGTGAGCGTGAACCCTTTGCGGCACAGCGACATACGACGCGGACTGCACGAATTGGCCTTGGTTGCCAGAAAGGAAGACAATGAACACAGCGGATCCAGCGCAGTGGCTCACGCGCTATGACGAGCGCCTCACCCACGCCGCGGCCAGGGCCAAGGAAGCGGGAGCGCTGCTGGAGAAGGTCACCGGCACCGCGACATCACCACGCCGTGACGTCACGGTGAAGGTCAACGCCAGCGGCGCGCTCGAGGAACTGCGGCTGACACCGGCCACCCGGTCACTGGAGGCCGACGAGCTGGCCAGGCTGATCGTGGACACCTCGCGGCAGGCCCGGCTGTCAGTCGGCGACCAGGTCAACGCCATCACCAGCGAGTACTTCGGTGACGGACCCGCGCTGACCGTGGTGCGGCAGCACCAGCCCGTCTCGGCCGCGAGCCGCGACGACGAGGACTACTTCGCCAATCCACCGGAGATCAGCACATGACCACACCGCAGCAGTACCAGATCGTGCCCGACGAGATTCGCGGGCACGCCAGCGCAGTCGCCGTCGTCGCCGACGAACTGGCGGCCGTCGCCTCGCGGATGCCGTCCGGGATCGGTGACGACGCGCTCGGCTCGTTCGCCTCGTTCATCGCCAGTGGCCTGGGGGCCGCGATGACCGAGGTGGCGTCCGCGACCGACCAGGCATCGTCCGCTGTGGACGAGCTGAGCTCCGGCCTGAACCGGACCGCCCAGTCCTACCAGGGCGCCGAGCAGTACAACGCGACCAACCTGACTCAGGAGTACCCCGCATGACCGCCATGTCGCCCGCCCGGCCGAACACGGCGGAACTGCTCGCCGAACTGACCGCGGCGGCCGCCGCGGTCAGCGGCAACAGCTGGCTGGCAGCCGGTCTCGGCCGTTCCAGCGCGGCCGTCGGCATGCTCGGGTCGTCGTCCAGCCCCCTGTCCGCGCTGTCCGGCTCGGGCCTCGGCTGGTTCACGCCGTACGTGTCGTTCCTCGAAGAGCCGCTCGGCCAGCTGCGCGGCAACCCTGGCTCGGTGTCCTCAGGGGCACAGGACTTCCAGGACGCCGGGCAGAGCGTCTCCTCGCTCGCGTCGTCCTATCGGGAGTCGACCGGCTCGCAGACGGGATCGTGGTCGGGTTCGTCCGCGTCGGCCTACCGGGACGCGGGATCGCAGCACGCCGACGGCGTCGCCGCGCTCGGCCAGGCCAGCTCGACCGTGGCCAGTGCGATCTCCGCCGCCGGTGAGGTGGTCGGGCAGGCGATCGAGGCGATCACGCAGCTGGTGACCGAGGCGGTCGGCAAGATCATCCCGATCATGTCGCAGGCGGTGGCCTCCGCCCCGCCGACCTTCGGCCAGAGCATCGTCGCGGCGATCCCGCAGTGCGTGCAGATCGCCGTCGACTGTGGCCAGAAGATCCTCGCCAAGATGATGGCACTGCTGACCAGCGGGCAGAACCTGCTCAAGCTCGTCAAGGGCGCGCTCGCGGTCGTCGACGTGGTCAAGAAGGTGCTGTCGCAGATCAGCAAGCAGAGCACCCAGCAGCCCACGAACGACAAGTCGCAGACCACCGCCCAGCAGACCCAGGCACAGCAGAACCAAGCCAAGGCACAGCAGAACCCAGCGGCCCAGGGTGAGGCGGCAGAGCGGCAGAGCGGCAGCCCGACGTCGGCCGCGAGCGCTGTTCCGATGTCGAGCGGCTCGTCCTCGACAGGCAGTTCGCCGTCCGGTCAGGCATCGCCGCGTGTCGCCGCGCAGTCGACCGGCACGAACTCGATGCCGCGGCCTGGGTCGTTCGCCGACGCGGCCGCGCCGACATACACACGGACCTCCAGCGCCTCACCGGGATTCCCGACGACCACGTCCACGCCATCGGGTTTCGGTGGTGGCAGCGGAATGGGTGTCGTGCCGACCGCCGGTGCCCCAGCCGGTGCCACGGGTGGTTCCAGCATGGCCGGTGACCGCCGCGCCCTGGCCGTCGGTCCGGTCGCCGGTGCGCCGGGCAAGGACATGACAGCGGGCCGTGCCGCTGGCGGTGCTGGTGCGGCCGGAGCCGGGATGTACGGTTCGCCCGCTGGCATGGGGGCCGCCGGACGGGAGGAAGACAAGGAACACCAGCGGAAGTACGCGCTGACCGACCACGACGAGGACCCATTCGATGAGCCGGACGAGTCGGTCGTCATCGCCCCCAAGGTGATTGGTGAGGACTGAGGGATGACACGCACTCACGCGACGACTCCGCGCGGGCTGGTGGTCGCGCTGGCCCTGGTCGTCGCTGTGTTCGGGTTCGCCGTGCCGTCGGCGCGAGCGGCGAGTACACCGCCGCGGTTCGCCGACGGCTTCGGCCTCACCGTTGTCAGCCAACCCGCGTGGGTGGACGCGAACGAACGGACCTTCACCGTCACCGTGCGGTCCGACCAGGTCCCGGCCTACGCGGTGCTCGCGAACCAGGTCTCCGGCGAGCATGTCATCTCGGTCA
Organism: Kibdelosporangium sp. MJ126-NF4; assembly: GCF_000826545.1. Next base: position 1,449,910 of record NZ_CDME01000011.1, read on the forward strand.
CCCTGCCAAGCGGGTACGACAACGACGCGCCCACGCGCTACCCGGTGCTGTACTCGCTGCACGGCGCAGGGGACTACCCGAACTCCCCTCGCAACCAGGCAGTCACCGAACGGTCGACAGCGGGCGTTCCGCTGATCACCGTGATGCCCAACGGTGGCGGCCGCAGCTGGTACTCGAACTGGGTGAACCCGGGTGCGCACGGCAGGCAGAACTGGGAGAACTTCCACCTCGACCAGGTGATCCCGCTGATCGACGCCAACCTCAGGACGATCGCGAGCCGCGCGGGCAGGGCGATCGCCGGTCATTCGATGGGCGGCTTCGGCGCGTTCCACTACGCCGAGCACCGGCCGGAGCTGTTCAGCTACCTCGGCAGTTTCTCCGGTGGGCTCGACCTGCTCAACCAGGGGATGCGCGGGGCAGTGGTCGGCAGTCAGTCACTGGAGTCCTACGGCAAGCCGACGGCGGCGATCGACGCGATCTTCGGCCCACCGGTGTGGCCGCTCGACGGCGTATGGAACGCCCAGAGCCCAGCCCAGCACGTCAGTTCGCTGCGTGGCATGGGCGTGGCGATGTATGTGGGCAACGGCGGTGACCTCACGGTCAACCCGATCCAGGCCGTGTTCGAGAACCAGGCGCGAGAAACGGCCGTGGTGACGTCTAAGTTCCTGACCAGCGCGGGTATCCCGTTCGACTTCCTCGACTACGGCGACGGCAGCGCATGGGCACCCGGCTGCACCGGCAAGCACAACGACAACGTGTGCCTGCAGGCAGACCTGAACCACTTCATTCCGTTGGTGATGAAACGTCTCGGAGGACCCATTTCATGAAGTCCTTGCGCCTCAGTGTGATCGGCGCTGTCCTGACTGTTTCGAGTGTGGCACTCGCGCCCACAGCGAGCGCAGCGACGCCTGCGGAGATCCTGCAGGCGGGTGCCGAGTTGGGCGTCCGCGACGGGTATCCCGGCGTGATCGGACTGGTCAGCAACGGCACCACCAGCCATCTGGTGAAGGCAGGACAGGGAAACCGGTTCACCGGCGTCCCAGCGGATCCCACGGCGAAGTTCCGAATCGGCAGCAACACCAAGGCGTTCGTGTCGACGGTCCTGTTGCAACTGGAGAGCGAAGGCAAGCTCTCGATCGACGACACCGTGGCCAGGTGGCTGCCCGACGCGGTGAAGGCAAACGGCCACGACGGAACAAAGATCAGCATCCGACAGTTGCTCAACCACACATCCGGCCTGCCGGACTACGCGGGCGACACCCGCGTGTCCGTGCCGTACATCGCGAACAACAACCCACGCCAGCCATGGCCGCCGCAGACGCTGGTGGACATCGCACTGTCAGCGGCGCCAGTCGGAGCACCAGGGGAGAAGTTCTTCTACGCCAACACGAACTACGTGCTGGCGGGAATGGCGATCAAGGCGATCACCGGCAACGACCCGGCCGTCGAAGTGCAGCGCCGCATCGTCGAACCGTTGGGCCTGAAGGACACCACGTACCCGACAGCGGAACCAGCGATGCCAGCCAACTCACTGGGTGGACACTTCTGGGTCGGCAATTTCCTGATCAGGGACGTGACCGCATCGAACGTGCAGGTCTTCGGGCCCGCGGGCGCGATGGTGTCCACACTGAACGACCTCGCCGCGTTCGAGCGAGCATTGTTCTCCGGGAAGCTGCTGCCGCCCGCGCAGATGACCGAACTGAAGACGACCGTGCCGTTGGGCGGCGGTAGTGGTTACGGGTTGGGCGTGGGCTCCGCGCCGACGTCGTGTGGGACGGCCTGGAACCACAATGGTGCCGTGCTCGGGTATTACAGCATGTGGCTCACCAGTGAGGACGGCAGCAAGCAGGTGGTCGTCGCCGCCAACGAGTTCCATATGCTGGGTGGAACGCGTGGGCAGCAGGACATCGGCAAGGCAGCGCTGGACGCCTACTGCGCGTTGTGACGAACGCCGGGTTGAGCCAAGAGGACCATCGGTAAGTCCAGAAGTACGCGCGCAAGGCGCATGGGTTTGCGGCTGTGCGTGGGCGCGGGGGTGTGCGGCGTGCGCGAGCGCAAGTGCTTGCGCGCCTGCCGCCTGCGCGCCAGCGCGCCAGCGCAGGGGTGTGGTTCGTGGGGTGTCCCTCCCGTATGGCCTGGGCGCAGCCATACCATGGCGTGTCGGGAGGTCGGCCTACGCGACCCAACCCCAAGCGCAGGCCCTACCGACCTCCCGGCACGTCGTGGTTTCCTTTGGCAGGTCATACGGGAGGGGCGCCCCGCGCCCCCACTTGACCCAGGAAGTCACGTGGGCTGAGCGAACCGGGCGAGAAACGAAGCTCTGTTTGTGTCCCCCTCTTGGAGGCCTGCCCGCCGGCGAGGCATCTGTGTCTTTCTCTTTACCCCGGTGACACGCGACCGACTGGCCGACTGTGACCGAAACCTTGGTTCCACGCCCCATAAGACAGTCCCCCCGCCCAACCCGGGGGGCGTCCCTGCTCCAGTCTACCGGCAATAACCCCTGGTCAACGGGTTACCGACGAGTTGTGGACAACGGGATTCGCCGATGATCCCTTCGCCTCAGGGACGAGCCTGTGGTGCCCGCCGTGTCGGGCTTGTTCCCGACGCTCGAGTTCACTGGTGGCACGAAGAGCAGGTCCTCGCCGGACGGCAGGCCTCCGAGAGGGAACCAACACGTGGTCTGTCCACCCGGTTGGCTCTGCTCACGTGATTTCCTGTGCCTGGAAAAAGAGGGCGTGGTCGGTTCCCTCCCGTATGGCCTGCCGGAGGAAACCACGGCGTGCCGGGAGGTCGGTATCGCCTGCGCTGTGGGTTGGTTTGCGTAGGCCGACCTCCCGACACGCCGTGGTATGGCTTCGCCCAGGCCATACGGGAGGAAACCAACCACGAACCCCACCTTTGCGCTATGCGCGCAAGGCCTCCTGCTCGCCCATGCGCTATGCGCGCAAGGCCTGAGATGGGTTGCGTTGCGCTGGGCTGGGCTGGACTTGGGGTTGTTCTCATGGGTTTGGCAGAGTGGTCCGGCCGTCACGGCACTGGCGGAACAGCGCCGTGACGGCCGAGTCTTGTTACCAGCCCGACGGGGAGGTCAGGCCCGTGATGGTTCTCGTTGAACCGAGGTCGAGTCTGGTCTCCTTGTCGGAATTGGGTTTCAGCGTTCGGTAGTTCGCCTGCTGGAGGTTGATCGGCAGCAGGCCCTCACCGGCTGCTTTGAGCAGGTTCCGGCGCCTCACCGGGCCGGGCCTGTCGCGCTGATCTCGGCGGCCGAGGTCCAGGGCCCGCTGTCACCCGCTTCCGACAACGCCCGCAGTTTCACGTATCGCCCCGTTTTCGCTGTGAACGTCGCTCGTTTCACCGCCGCGGTGTCCGCCCATTCGCCAGAGGAGACCGCTGTTCCCCAGGTGGAGTTGTCGGCGGACACGTAGATCTCGTACCGGCCGATCCGCCCGTTGGTCCCGCCGTCCTGCCGGGGCAGGTACGACACGCTGTCCACGCCGTAGGTGGCGCCGAGGTCGATGGTGAGCTCGTGCGGCAGCGGCGCCGCGGTGCCCGAGTACCTGGTGTGCCACTTGGTTTCCGGCTTGTCGTCGATGGCGTTGACGGCCGCGCCGTTCTCGCTGGAGGTCTCCTCGCTGTCCGCCTTCACCTTCCACGCCGACTTCGGGATCGACGGCGACCCGGTGACCGGTGTGCCCGTGTGGATCCCGGCACCGGTCGCCACGAGCGCGAAGCCGGACGAGGTCGGTCGCGAGGCGGTCTTGGTGTGCAGCACACCGTCGTAGAACCAGCCGGATGCGGCGGCGTCGTAGTCGCTCTTGCTCGTGTACTTGGTCAGCGCGGTGCCGTCCAGCGTGACCGAACCGGGCGCGGAGGCGACGTGCACGTCGAACTCGTAGCCCCGGTTGGCGAGCTTGCCGGTGTACGAGCCGTTCAGCGCGCCCACGGTGACACGGACATCACCTGTCCCGCTGGTCGGCGCCGAGACGTCGACCTTCTGCCGTGCGAACGAGCCGTTCTTGTACGCCCTGCTCAGGCCGTCGTCCTCGTACAGGTCGAACGACGATGTGCCGTTCGGGTAGATGTCGTAGGAGATCGGGGTCGCGGGCTTCTCCCCGGAGTAGTTCATCTGCGGCCACATCGGCACGATCGAGCCGCCACGCACGAACAGCGGCAGCGTGTCCAGCGGGGCGCTGTACCCGTCGAGCCAGCCTGGGCCGGTCCACACCTTGCCGGTCCAGTAGTCGGTCCACGTCCCAGCGGGGAGGTAGATCCGGTCACGGGTGGTGGTGTCGGACACCACGGGCGCGACGAGGAAAGCGTTGCCCGCCATGAACTGCCCGGACGTGGCGTTGCCGCGCGCGGTCGGGTCGTTCTCGAACTCCAGCGCCATCGCGCGCACGGTCGGCACGCCGGTGTCGGCGGCGGCACGGGAGAGCGTGTAGAAGTACGGCGTCAGGCGCATCTTCAGCTTGAGGTACTTGCGGTTGATCGACAGGTACGGGTCGGAGAACCGCCACGGCTGCTTGTCGTGGTAGCCCGACTGCGGGTTCGTCGCGCCCCAGCCGGACATGGTCATCAGTGACGGGGTGAACGCCTTCCACTGCAGGTCGCGCACGAACGTCTTGGGCGAGCCGGAGTAGATGCCGTCCACGTCACCGGCCGCGTAGTTGAACCCGGAGAACCCGGCTCCGGCGATGGCCGGGACGTGCCAGCGCATGTCGTCCCACGTGCCGTACGTGTCGCCGGTCCAGACGACGGCGTTGCGCTGGGTGCCCGCCCAGCCGTCGACCGTCCACACGAAACGCCGGGCGTCGGCGTTGCGCTCGATGCCGTCCACCGCGGACTGCACGCCGTCGAACGCGCCCTGGTATCCGCCGCCGACCCAGGCGACGTCGGTCTTCACCGCGCGGGTGCCCGCGGTCCCGACCTCCCAGTCGATGTTGGACAGGCTGCGCTGCGTCCACAGACCGGTCTGGAAGCCCTTGGCCTTCAGGTCGGTCACCGTCTTCGGCAGGTCCTTGTAGGAGCAGCCGTAGCCGTCGTTGGGCAGGAACCAGCCGGACGGCATGTCCGCGGTCCGCGCGTCGTTGGCGTACCCGACGACGTCCGGTGTGACCTGGTGGCGTACCCGGTTGTGGTCGCCGGTGTAGTCCGGGTTGGAGGCGTTCCAGCAGTCCGCGTTGCCCATCTCCAGTCCCCAGATCGGTGCCAGGAACGGCTTGCCGGTGACGTCGGTGTAGTCGCCGAGGACGTCCTTGAGGGAGTTGCCGACGAAGTAGTAGGCGTCGAACCGGTTCTCGTCGTGCCGCGTGGCCACAGTGGACGCGAAGTTGTACTGGCCCTTTGCCCACGTGTTGCGCATGACGCCGTATCCGGCCGTGGACAGGTAGAACGGTGCCGGGCTCGCGTTGTTGTTCTCACGCCACTTGTTGTCGACGGCGACTGGCACGCTCTTGTCCCGCAACGCCCATTCGCCCAGGCGCAATCCCGTTCCGTAGAACTGTTCGTCGCCGCCTCTGGCCAGGCGTTGGGTGGTCTGGTTGTTGGTCCACGTCAGACCGGCCGACTCGCGCCACACCGGCGTGGCGTTGTCCGCCTTGTACAACTCGAAGCGCATCGGCTGCTTGTAGACCCGCAGCGTGAGGGCGCCGGTGGAGATCCGGTGGTAGGTGCCTTCGTCGGTGGCGGTCGTGGTGACCTGGCCGAAGTCGGTGCGGATCGCGAGCTTGCTGCCCGCCGGGTCGGCGAACGTGCCGGTCGGCGCGAGCCACAGCCGGAAAATGTCGGACCTGGCGAAGGTCACGCGCACTTTCGCCGAACCGGCGGTGACCGTGTACGTGCTGCCGGAGCCGGTGAACCCGGTGACGTTGCCCGCGGTCTCCGCGAAGGCGGCGGGTGGCGGCACCAGGGCCACCCCGATCAGCACAAGTGCGGCGAGTAGGCGCATGCCTTCTCCTCGGCGGTGAGGTTGAGCAGGGTCAGTGCAGCCTTGTGATCAAAACTGCACGTTTCAAGCATGCATCGAACACGTATGCGCAATCAAGAGGTGGTTGTTCCCGGTCGTTCCCACCGACGGAACCGTGAGGTCCGTACTGGCAGTGGGGATATCACCGACAGTGACAAGATCTTGTCAACAGGAAACGGTCGGTATATTCTTCGGGAAGTGGTGATCATCCAATGATCGGCGACAGCGGTGTGTTCGGCTATTCGGCCTCCTCCTTTCGACGGTTAATGGCACACAGTCGCCACTCGTCGGTATCGCGTTTCCTGAGGCAGGGGCTCCGGGAGCGCTCCCGAATTGTATTCGATCATCCACAATGGACGAAATATGATCGATTCTCGGTCATTTCGACCGTGTCCAGTCTGTGATCAACAGCCTCTGGCACTTCACTGCCTGTAGGCCTATGGTGTTCGCCGGGTGATCGCCGGTACGCACGTTTTGTGTTACCGGTGCAGGGAAATGAGGGCAACGGGTTCTCGTGCGGGGAACGTTGTATCGAATTCCTCAATGGAGAGGCGCAGATGGAAACCTCGAAAAGTCCGGCGGCAGGACACCGATTAGCCGCCGGCGGAGAGATGGTATGGCGGGCCGGGCGGCTCGACCCCATGCCGATCCGCACTCTGCCAGAGCCGCCGCCGTCGATCCACCTGCTGGGACCCACGGTCTTCCTGGTCGCGCTCGGCGTCGGGATGGGCGAGTCCTACATGTGGCCGAGGCTGGTTCTGGTCTTCGGACCGGACATCAGATGGCTGTTCCTGATCGGTGTGACGCTGCAGGCCTTCGTGATGCTGGAGATGGCCCGCTACACAATGGCGACGGGTGAAAGCATCTTCACGGGTGCCGCCCGCGTGTTCAAACCGATCATGTGGTTCTTCTTCATAGTGGCGATCCTGGTCTACATCTGGCCAGGTCACCTGTCCGCGGGCGCGGCGGCGTTCGAGGAGATAACCGGTATACCGTGGGTGGTGACAGCCTGCGTGGCGCTCATCATGATCGGGATTCTCTTCAGCCTGGCGAGGGTGATCTACAACCTGCTGGAGAACATCCTCGCGATCCTGATCGGGCTGCTCGTCCTCGGCACCTCGATCGTCGCGTCGATTGTCGGCAACTGGGACGATGTCGCGTCGACGATCACCGGGATGTTCGCGTTCGGCTATTTCCCGGACACCGCGATGTCCGAGGCGTGGTTCCCGATCGTGGTCGGCTCTATCGCGTTCGCGGGCCCGTCGGGCATGCAGCAGATGTGGTACACGCTGCACCTGCGTGACAGCGGTGCCGGAATGGGTGCCTACATCCCGAAGCTGCGCGGTCTGCGGCACGCGGGTGAGGAAGAGGCGATGCCCAGCCGGGGCTTCATGTTCGACACCGACAGCCCCGAGGAGATGCGCAAGTGGCGGGGATGGCGGCGCTGGGTCACCTTCGACGCACTGTTGCTGTTCTGGGGCATCACGATGCTGGTGACGATCTCGTTCACCGTGCTCGCCCAGTCGGCGGCCCGTGCCAACAAGGATGTTCGCGGGCTGATCGAAAGCGGTGAGCGTGAGGCAGCGCTGTCGGCGATGTCGGACGCGTTCGCGCTCGCGGGCGGCCCGGTCCTCGGCGGGGTCTTCCTCGGCTTCATCGCGCTGATCGGACTGAACGCAACGCTCGGCCTGTTCGACTCGTTCTCCCGGGGACAGGCGGACATGACGTACTTCTTCGTCAAGGGCGCCAAGCGGTTCAAGATGTCACACCTCTACGCGGGCTTCCTGTGGGGCGTGATCACCTTCGGCATCCTCATCCTGCTGTTCGGCCCGGTGGACGGGCCAGGAGCGGTGCTGGACATCCTGGCGTTCCTGTCCACGTTCGCGATGGGCTCCTACTGCGTGGTGCTGTTGCTGGTGAACAACAAGATGCTGCCGAGGCCGATCCGGCCGAGGTGGTACACCAACGTGGTCATCGCGTTCGGTGCGGTGTTCTACCTCGGCATGCTGCTCTTCTCGTTGATCAAGTTCGGCGTGGTCGTCGGCTGATGGCGTACGAACGAGTACGCGAGATGGCGGAGTTGGGCCTGCCCGGCTTCGCGATCGGCTTCGTCGCGGGAACGGTGGCGGGCCTGATGGCACTGGTGGTCGGCCAGCCGTGGAGCTGGGCAGTGATCGCGGCGGCGACACTGGCGATTCCACTGGGACTGCTGGGCGGGACGTACAGCGTTCTGATCGCGCTCGGCAAGGTACGGATCGGCGGGTTCGCACCGGTGTGCCTGTTCTGGCTGCTCGCCTTCCCACTGGCACGGCTGCTGCAGGAAGTGCTGACCTGGCTGATCCTGACCGGAAAGCCGGAGCTCCCGCCGAAAATAGCGGGATTCCTCGCCCTCCAGGCGATGATCAGCGCCGGGTTCGCGATCGGCTACCTCTGGCTGCACGAGCGGATAGCCCCGCAGTGGTGGCGCAAGGTGTCCGAACACAACCCCCTGGCACAACGGATCTACGAAACCTACGCGTCCCACGCCCGCTCGATGTGGGAGGCACGGGAGGCACGGCGGGCCCGAAACCGCCGAACCCCCTCCCGGCGCTGAACCCGCTCGTGAGTGGTTATCCGAGTTGGAACGCGGATAACCACTCACGACCGGGGTACCGTTCTCGCATGGCGGAGACGCCTGTGCGCATCGTTCTCGTGGACGACCACGAAATGATCCTGCAGGGGCTGAAGTCGATGCTGCTGCCGTTCCGCGGCCGCGTCCAAGTGCTTGGTCAGGCGAGGAACGCGGATGACGCGGTCACAGTGGTGTCCGGCCTCAGCCCCGATATCGTGCTGTGCGACGTACGCCTCCAAGGCGCGAGCGGACTGGACCTGTGCCGCCGTCTGCTGGAACGGCATCCTGCCGTGCGTATCGTGCTGCTGAGCGTGTACGACGACGAGCAGTACCTCTTCCAAGCGTTGCGAGCGGGCGCATCCGGCTACCTGCTCAAGCAGATCACCGGTGAGGAACTGGTCCGCCAGCTCGAACGAGTGCACGGCGGAGAGCGCGTGATCGACACCGCGCTCGCCGGTCGCGCGGTCGAGACCGCGGCAAGGCTGGCCAGCGGCGAGTTCTGGCCCGGCGCGCGGCAGGGGCTGACGCACCGGGAGAGCGAGGTGCTGTCGTACATGGTGACCGGGATGTCCAACCGGGCCATCGCGGGCAGGCTGGTGGTCGGCGAGGAGACCGTGAAGAGCCACCTGCGGGCGATCTACCGCAAGCTGGAGGTGTCCGACCGGGCCGGTGCGGTGGCCGTCGCGTTGCGGGAGGGGATCTTCCGGTGACCGACGGGCTCGAACGGGAGAACGCGCTGCTGCTGGCGATCATCCAGGCGACGTCGGAGGGGCCGGATGTCGAGCCGCTCGCCGCCGCGGTTGCCCGGCTGATCGCGGACGCCATCGCGGCCGACGCGTGTTTCGTGCACGTGCTCGACGACGCGGGCCAGTCGCTCACCCTTGCCGGTGCGACGCCGCCGTTCGACGTGGCCGGTCAGGCGCGGTTGCCGCTGGTGGCCTCGGTGCCGATGGCCAGTGACGTGGCCGGTCTTGTCGGCGTGCTCACCGTGCACAGCAGGCAGCGCCGGGAGTTCACCGGCCGGGATCTGCGCCTGCTGACCATGATCGGCCGTCTGGTCGCCGGTGCGGTCCACCAGGCCAGGCTGCACCGCGGCCTGGTCAGCAGGGAACGCGCGCAGGAGCGGTTCGTCGCACAGGTCGTCGCCGCGCAGGAGGCCGAGCGCAGGAGGCTGGCCGGGGACATCCACGACGGCATCTCGCAGCGGCTGGTCAGCCTCGGCTACCACCTCGACGCCGCGGACCGGACCGTCGCCAACGATCCCGGCTACGCCGCCGAGCAGATCGTGCTGGCCCGCCAACTGGCCGCGTTGTGCTTCGACGAGGCCAGAGCGGCCATCGGTGGGCTGCGCCCGCCGGTGCTCGACGACCTCGGCCTGACCGGCGGCCTGGCCAGCCTGGCGCGGTCCGCCCCGGAACTGGCCGTCGAACTGGAGCTGTCCGACGCCAGGCTCCCGGAGCACGTGGAGGTCGCGCTGTACCGGATCGCCCAGGAAGCGTTGCAGAACATACAGAAACACGCGGACGCGAGCACAGCGTGGCTGTCCTTCGCTGTGGCACACGGTTCTGCCAGGCTTGAGGTCCGCGACAACGGCGCGGGGTTCGACCAGGAGACGGCGGCGACCGGTGGCTACGGGATGCAGAGCATGAGCGAACGAGCCGAGCTGATCGGTGGCACACTCACCGTCCGGTCCCGGCCCGGTGGCGGAACCACAGTGCTGGCTGTGGTCCCGGTCGGCACGTGATCACGCCGAAAGACCTTCGCCGATCGCTGTCTCCTCGTCGTACTCGAACCTGCGGGCCGGTTCGTCGAAGTCGGTGAACCTCGGCAGTGGCAGGTCACGCGGCAGCGGGCAGGCACGGCCCAGGTGCGCCGTGAACTCGGCCGTGAACCGGGCCAGCGCCCCGCGCACCACGTCCGCCGGACCTGACGCCACGATGTCCAGATCCCGTGCGGTGCCCGCGCCCCGTTCGATCCGTTCGAGGCAGTGCCGGATCGGCTCCGCGCCGTGGACGCCGGACTCGCACAGCAGCCGGACGACCACGAGCGTCGCGGCGACCACACAGGTTGTCTCGTCGTAGACCACGAAACCGGAACTGCCCAAAGTGGACCCAGCCGCGGCCGTGGAGTCGAAGTCCAGCGGGATGTCCAGCTGACCTGGCCCGAGCGGGGCACCGGCCGCGCCGGGAAACACGGCTTTCACCGGGTGCCCGGTCGTCCCGCCGCCGACCAGGTCGATCAGCCCGCGCAACGGAAAACCCAACGGCAGTTCGCAGACGCCGGGCATGCGGACATCACCGGAGATGGTGAACACCGTGGTGCCCGGCGAGCTTCCGGTGCCGTCGAGCCGGAACCGCTCCGCGCCGAGCCGGAGGACCTCGGGGACGTGCGCGAGGGTCTCGACGTTCTCCGTCACCAAACGGCTCTCGGGGCGGTCGTCGGCGACGAGACCCACCGGCACCGCGCCGAGCAGGTCGGCGGCCGCGAGTTCATCCTTCGCGGTGAGCAACGCGACGATCTCGTGCTCGAACCGCCGATTGACCATGATGAGCGCTCGGGCCGCGCCGAGGCACATCGCCGCGATCACGAGCCCTTCCATGATCTGGTACGGATTGCGCCGCACCAGATACCGGTCCTTGAAGGCACCGGGCTCGCTGTCGGTCGCGTCGCCGACGACGTACGTGGCCTGGTCGCGTGCGGCCGACCAGGCGGCGCCGATCGGCACACCGTTTCGGTCCCGGCCGCGCAGGCCGGCACGTTCGAGCTCCGCGATCACCCAGTCGGGGCCGCGGTCGACGGCCGTGACGAGACCGCGCCCGCCGCCGATGCCGATGTAGTCGGCCAGTGACGTGACGGGCTCGGTGACGGGGAAAAGGCGTTCAGCGCACTCGGCCATGGGGCCTCCCTGCACACGAGGGCCAATCCTTTCGACGCTAGTCGTGCCGCCGGACCTGTCGTCCCCCTGTGGGGGTAGAAGGCAGGGGGCATGACAAGGCAAGATGCGTGCTTTCGCGTGCCGATGTGTTGGAGGCCCTTGTGTCACGTGTCGGGTCGGTGGTCCGGGCCGGGATGGCCGTCGGGATCGTGGCGGCTTTCGTCGCCGCTGTCCCGTGGTCGCAGCAGGACGCGGCTCAGCCGGGAGACCAGTGGACGCCGATGACCCCGGTGGCGGTCAGTCACGACACCGAACTCGGTGTGTCCGGCCGTGCCGCCGTCCAGGGCAAACTGCTGGGCTTCAACGACTTCCACGGCGCGCTCGAACCGCCGTCCGGCAGCGGCGGTCTGATCAACGGGACCCCGGCCGGTGGCGTGGAGTACCTCGCCACGCACGTCCAGCGCCTGCGCGCGGCCGGTGAGGCAGGCGGCAGGCAGGTCGTCACGGTCGGAGCCGGTGACATGGTCGGCGCGACGCCGTTGATCAGTGCCGCGTTCCACGACGAGCCGAGCGTCGAGGTGCTGTCCAAGCTCGGGCTGGACGTCAGCTCGGTCGGCAACCACGAGTTCGACGAGGGCGTCACCGAGCTCAAACGCCTGCAGCGCGGCGGTTGCCACCCGAAGGACGGCTGCCAGGACGGCGACGGCTTCGACGGCGCCGCCTACCGGTACCTGGCCGCGAACGTGGTCGACAAGAAGACCCGGCTGCCGATCCTCGCGCCCGTCGACATCAAGTTCGTCCGCGGTGTCCCGGTCGGGTTCGTCGGAATGACGCTGAAGGGCACGCCCGGCATCGTCAACCCGGCGGGGATCAAGGACGTCGAGTTCCTCGACGAGGTGACGACGGCCAACCGCTACGCCGACCTGCTGCGCCTGCTCGGCGTCAAGTCGCTGGTGCTGCTGGTGCACGAGGGCGGCCAGCAGAACCCGCCGCCTGCGGTGCAGGACCCGTCCAGCTGCGCGAACTTCGCCGGTCCGATCACTGGCATCGTCAAGGGCCTGCGTCCGGAGTTCGGTGTGGTCGTCTCCGGCCACACGCACCGGTTCTACAGCTGCGCGCTGCCCAACTCCTCCGGCGCCAACACGGTCGTCACCAGCGCGGGCACCAACGGCACGCTGGTCACCGACATCGACTTCACGCTCAACCGCGCCACCAAGCGCTTCGCCACGGTGTCCGCGCGCAACGTGATCGTCGAGAACGGCGTGAAACGACCGGACGGCACCTGGGCCACGGACCCGTCCGGCGCGTTCCTGCGCAACCCCGACCTGGTGGACCAGGGCGTCAAGCGCGTGGTCGACAAGTACCGGGCCGCGGTGGCCCCGATCGCCAACCGCCTGGTCGGCAAGATCTCCGCCGACATCGGCCGTGCCGCCACACCGGCGGGGGAGAGCGCGCTGGGGGACGTCATCGCCGACGCCCAACTCCGCTACACCACGTCGGCCGGTGCCCAGCTCGCGTTGATGAACCCGGGCGGTGTCCGCGCGGACCTGAGCTTCGCGGCCTCGGCGGGCGGCGAGGCGCCGGGTGAGGTCACGTACGGCGAGGCGTTCACCGTGCAGCCGTTCAACAACCTCGTGGTCACCCAGACCCTGACCGGTGCCCAGCTCAAGGAGGTGCTCGAGCAGCAGTTCGTCGGGTTCGGCGGGCAGACCACGCAGAAGATCCTGCAGGTCTCGGCCGGGTTCACGTACTCCTACGACGGCACGAAGGCGCCGGGCGAGCGGGTGTCGGCGATGGCACTGGCCGGTACGCCGATCGACCCGGCCGCGAGCTACCGGGTGACCAGCAACGACTTCCTGGCCAACGGCGGTGACGGCTTCACGAAGTTCGGCGCGGGCACCGCGCGGGAGACCGCGCCCGGCTTCGACATCGACGCGCTGGTGGCCCACCTCGGCGCGGGCGCACCGGTCGCGCCCGGCCCGAGGGACCGGATCACCAAGCTCGGCTGAGCCTTACCATTGGGCTGTGCGGGGTTTGAGCGCGTCCTCCCGTGCCTCCATCGTCTTGCCGTTCACGTTCGAGCTGACCCGCACCAGCTCCTCGGACTTCAGGTAGTGGTCCTGTGTGCCCTGCGGTCCGGACACCACCAGCAGGGTCGGCGCGGGCATCTCGTTGAAGAAGCGGTGGATCGCGAGGCCGTTGCTGACCACGACCTTCATCCCGCTGCGGACGCCGAGTGTCTCACCGGCCCGTGCCTGCCAGCCCTGGTTCCACATGGCGGCGGCCAGCACCGGCACGACCAGGTGGGTCACCCCGGCGGCCGTCAATCGCTGGTGGCGTTCCGGCCTGCCGAGGTCCTCGCAGATCTGGATCCCGAACCGGCCGAGCCGGGACTCCAGCAGGGTGAGCTGGTGGACGTGCGGGATGTACTCGTCGCGTTTGACGTCGCCGAGATCCACCCGGTACTCGTGCTGCTTGTCGACGGTGAACGTGAAGCCGGACTGCTTGTCCTGGGTCAGCAGCAGGCGTGCCCGTCCGGAGCGGTGCACCAGGACCGCGCGGTTGGGCGGGCGGTTGCTCTGCAGCGACGGCCCGGCGCGCGACACGGGACCACTGCCCAACACGATCCAGGTCAGCGAGCTGCTTTCCGGCCGTGGGGTGGATTCGAGCAGTTCGCACCACTTGCCGAACAAGGTGTCGTCGAGGCACGACTCGGGCAGGATGCCGAGCACGGCGCCGCTGTCGTCCAGCGCGGTCAGTGCGTCGGTCAGGTGCGGCAGCAGCCGTTCGCTGTCGGGCATCGTCGAGTAGTAGAAACCTGCCCGCGTGTCGAACGTCCGCCACCGCACGTCGTCCGGCTCGGCCAGGAACGGCAGTTGCGCGACGGTCAGCGGCGGCGGTGAACCGAGCTCCTCGGCGTCCGAGATCGCCTCCATGTCGGGCAGGTCGTAGAGCTCGGGGACGTACTGCATGTGCAGATCCGCGCTGTCATAGGGGGACACGCGGATCAGGTTCAGAAAGTCGTCGAGGTGTTCCGGATCCTCGTTCGGCCGCAGCGACACCGACCGTTTGAACACCAGGAAACCGCTGGTCTCGTCGTTCAGCCTGCCTGTCATCGTCAGTCTGGTGCGCAGCCCGTCCAGCGGGTTGAACGCCAGGGTGTCCATCTCCTTGCTGGCGTGCAACAGCGCCAGGTCGAGCCCGAGCAGGACCGCGAACACCCCGGGGCTCTCGATCAGTGGATCCGGCAGCACCCGCGCGGACAGCGAGCCGTCGCGCTCGACCTCCAGCCTGACCTGGTCGGCGATCTCCCTGGCCTGCTCGGTGTCCGACCAGTCGCTCAGCACGCTCGCGTCGACCGTCCGCAGCAAGTCGTAGAGCTTGACATACGCATCAGCCGGATCCATACTTAACACTTCCTTGACGATGGGCGGTGGTCGCGAATGGTCGCCAGTGGTACGAGCACGTCTGCGGCGGAAGCGAACACGGCCACGGAGTCGGCGACCGGCCTGGATCAGGGCCGGAAGATCTGGGCTGACCTGCTCAAACAGGAGACCGGGGACGGCAAGGTGCTCGGCGACCAGGCGGCGGTGCACCGCTGGGTCGCGGCGGTGAGCCGGTGGCTGGTGGACGCCACCCTGCTGGCCGACGAGCCCAACCTGCGGCAAGCGCTGGATGTGATGCGCCAGGCGGCCATGCGTCTGCACCCCGCCGGGCCGACGGCGCAACTGGAGGCGTCGCTTGTCACCCTCGCGGAAATCGCTCGTGCCGGGCTGGACCGCGCGCGGCAGAACCGGCTCGCCGACACGCTCGACCCGAGTTCGTGGGCGGCGCGGATGCTGGTGCTCGTCTGTGCTCGGCCGCATATCACCAGTGCGGACATCGTCAGCGAACTCGGTGCGCACGAAGCGCAGATCAGTCGAAGCGGGAAAGCGCTCGTCGACCGCGGCCTGCTGGTGAAGAGCAGGCACGGGCGGGCGAAGGGATGGCATGTCACGCCGCGCGGCACCGTCACGGCTCAGCGACTTGCCGACCGCGACACGCAACGATGACCCGTGGCTCATCGGCCTACCCTGCTGAAGAGATAAACGGTGATCCGGCGGACACATTCTGCTGGGGATAACCGCTACCTCCTTCTCACGCCGCGCCACCAATCATCGCCTTGGTCAGGATTGCAGTTACAGAGGGTTTACCCGAATGGTCTAGCGCGGACTGGGCCGTCGGTCTGTCGACAACCGCGCTCAATCTGGTCGGCTGACAGTGTTACAAACCACACAACTCAGGCGAGTTCATGCCCATCACGCAACCGTTCGGTGCCCTTGTTCGTACATCTATGTGTGAGCAAGAGTTCTCGAAGGCGCCCGCTGTTACGGCTCTGGGTCATCGCTGCCGCTGTCCTGGTGGGTGCCGGGACAGCTTTCGTCTACGCGCTGGCCCAGGAAGTGCGAACGAATGCTCAAAGTGATCAAGCCGCGGCGCGCGGTGAAGACGTGTACTCCAGCCCTGACCAGGTGTCCGGCAGCCCGACGACAACGACCAGCGCACCGGCCGCGCAGCCGACACCCGCGCCGACTCCACAGCCCCAGGCTCTGCCGTTCAACGCGAAGCTGACCTCGGACAACATCCCCAAGCCGGGTGGTGGCGTGCGCAGCGGTGCCTGCAGCGGATCGCTGGTCGCCCCGCAGTGGGTCGTCACGGCCGGGCACTGCTTCCACGACGTGAAGGACCGGCCGGTCAGCGGGAAACCGCTGTACACGATGAAAGTGGTGATCGGGAAACTCAAGGACAGCGACGCAGGCGGGTACACCGGCGAGGTCATCGACGTCCGGCAGTCGCAGGTCAACGACCTCGCGGTGGTGAAGCTG
This sequence comes from Kibdelosporangium sp. MJ126-NF4, assembly GCF_000826545.1. The sequence continues at coordinate 1,466,226 of NZ_CDME01000011.1, forward strand.
AGCGCGCCCGTCCCCGACATCACCCCGCTGAAGCTGGCCGAGGCGAAGCCGAAGTCCGGCCAGAAGCTGCGGTTCGCCGGGTGGGGCTCGCTCTCGCCTACCGTGATCAAGCCGTCCGACCACCTCAAACGGGGCGAGTTCACCGTGGCGAAGGTCAGCGCGGCCACGATGGAGGTCCAGTCGGTCACCCAGAAGACCGTCGAGAACAGCCCGTGCAAGCAGGACTCGGGCGGACCGTTCTTCACCTCCGACGACGACCGCACCGGAGTGTTGGTGGCGATCGTGAACGACGGGCCGACCTGTCCGCAGCCCGGCCGGGAGACCGTCGCCCGCATCGACGTCGTCGCGGACTGGATCACGCGGCAGACCGGCGCCTCGACCAGCTGATCACGTGTCAGGCTCGGCAGACTTGCGGCGCGCGTAGTGCGCACGGGCCTTGGCGCGGTTGCCGCAGCGGGCCATCGAACACCACTGCCTGTTGTGTTGTGGCGAGGCGTCAAGGAACCGCAGACCACAGTGGTCGTACGCGCAGACACGGATCAGTGATCCGGCGGTCACGACGTCGATCGCGTCGGCGGCCAGTTCGGCCAGCGCGGCACGGACCGGACCGGCTGCCGACCGCAGGATCCGCCGCGGCCCGTCCTGGTCGACCCGCAACTGCGGGACCGGTATCTGCGCCGCGACCCGGTTGACCAGCCGCACGTCGGCCGTTTTCGCCGCGCCCCTGGTCAGCCGGTCGACGGCTTCGCGCAGCCGGATCGCCAGCGCCAGGTCCTCCGCCGTGGCGTGCCGTGGGCGTGCCAGCCGCCCGGCCACCACCAGCCACTCGTCCAGAGCCGCCGGGTCGGTCAGCAGTTCCCGGCCGTCCAGGTGGCGGTCTCTGAGTGTGTTGACGAGGTCGAGGCACGGCCGACCACCGTCGAAGATCCAGTCCACGGGTTGATTCTAACCCCTTCATAGGGTTAGAAATAGGTATGGAATCGGCAATGGCCACGGTCAACGGGATCCGGATGCACTACCTGCGCGGCGGCGACGGTCCGCCCGTCGTGCTGCTGCACGGCTGGCCCCAGACCTCGTACTGCTGGCACAAGATCTTCGGCGACCTCGCCGAGAAGCACACCGTCATCGCCCCCGACCTGCGCGGCTACGGCCGCACGGACAAACCGAGGGACGGCTACGACAAGCGCACGATGGCCGCCGACGTCTCGGAACTGGTGCGCTCGCTGGGATTCGAGCAGGTCAGCGTGATCGGGCACGACCGGGGCGGCCGGGTCGCGCACCGCTGGGCGCTGGACCGGCCCGAGGAGGTCGCCCGGCTCGCGGTGCTCGACATCATCCCGACGCGGGAGATGTGGCGGCGGATGGACGGCGAGGTCGCCCGCGGCTACTGGCACTGGCTGTTCCACCTGCAGCCGGACCTGCCCGAACTGCTCGCCGGACAGGACATCGCAAGCTATCTGGGATATTTCTTCGAGCGCTGGACCTACCAGCGGCAAGGCCTTGATGCGGCGGACGAATATGTCCGCGCGTTCTCGGCGCCGGGAGCGCTGCGGGCGGGATTCGACGACTACCGCGCCTCGTTCCCCACCGACGCCGAGCACGACGACGCCGACGCCGGGCGCAGGCTGGACATGCCCGTCCTGGCCCTGTGGGGCGAGACCGGGCTGCTCGGCAAGCTGCCGACCCAGGCCATCTGGGAGGAGTACGCGCAGGACGTGACCGGGCACGCGATCGCCGAGTGCGGACATTTCGTTGCCGAGGAACAACCCTCTATTGTGGCCGGTCACCTCGGCCGGTTCCTCGGCTGAATCGGGCGCCCGTACCCTGTCCGGCAGCGACAGGCGAACATTCCGGAAGGGACGGGCCGTGACGTATCCACCACCGCAGGGACCAGGCACGGGCAAGTCGGGGGCGGCACTGGCCGTAGGCGTCCTCGCGACTGTGCTGATCGTCGTGGCAACGGTCCTGATCGCGGTCCTGGTTCCCAGCCGGGGCAAGGTCGAGGGTGTCGCGCTGGCGGCCGGTGCGGACGGCTCGGGCGAGGAGGGCTCCGCCTCGACGTCCGGCAGGGCGACACCCAAGCGGCCAACCACCCGTCCGTCGACATCGGCCACGAACGGCGGCGGTTCGGGCGCGCCGAAGGCCTGCGAGTACAAGGTGGCCACCGGCGGGGAGACCAAGAACGTGGGGGTACCGACGAACCCGACCGAGGTCCCGACCTCGGGAACAGTGCTGATCACGTTGCAGACCACCGAGGGAAACATCCCTGTCAGGCTCGACCGGAGCAAAGCGCCCTGCGCGGTGCACAGCATGCTGTTCCTCATCGAGAAGAAGTTCTACGACGCGACGCCGTGCCACCGACTGACGACCAGCGACTCGCTGAAAGTCCTGCAGTGCGGCGACCCGACCGGATCCGGGCGCGGTGGTCCGGGCTACGAATACGCCAACGAGGAGCCGACCGAGCTCAAGTCGGCCGGTGAGGGCTTGGTGGTCTACCCGACCGCGACCGTGGCGATGGCGAACGCGGGCCCCGACACGAACGGGAGCCAGTTCTTCCTCGTCTACGGCGACTCGAAGATCCCGCCGAACTACCCGGTGCTCGGCACGGTCGACGCGGCGGGCATCACGACGCTCACCGGCATCGCCACGACCGGGACCGCCGACGGGGGCCAGGACGGCCCACCGAAGAAGCCGGTGGTGGTCGGCGCGGTCAGCACGAACTGACCAAAGCGGCCGTCCGGCTACTCCTTGGTGATCAGGCCGCGCAGTTCGGCCACCACCTGACGCAGCGACGGCCGGAACGTCACGAGCAGGACGAGCGCGAGCACGGCCGCGGCCACCCATCCTGTCGAGTACTTCCCGGAGAGCAGACCGATCCCGGCTACCAGCCAGGCGTCCCGTGAGTTCTGTGCGTTCATGGGCGTTAATGTGCAGGGCGGACGGGCACGCGGCGGCTGAGTCCGTGCCAGGCCGAAGGAGTCCGAAACACCGCTGGTCACGGCGGCGAACGTGGAATCGGAGTCCGAACAGTGCCGACACGAGGAGGACGCCGTGGCGCGTTCGGGCCCAGCCGCCGAGCCGTTACGCGTCTTCTGCGCTCTGCTGCGGGAGCTTCGGCGTTCGGCCGGGCAGCCGTCCTTCGAGGCGGTGCGACGCCGAATGCCTGGCAGTCCCGGCGTCTCCACCCTGTCGGACCTGGTCAACGCGAGGATCAGGACAGCACCGGACTGGCACATGGTGGCTGGTTTCGTGCAGGCGTGCACGTCGTTCGCCCACGACATCGGCCGGGCGGACAGCGTCCCACCCGCGTTGGCCAGCCTGGAAAGCTGGCAGCGCAAACACACTGACCTCGAAGGACAACTGGACGCTATTCAGCGTCACACTCGCCACCTGCCGGCACAGTTGCCAGCCATGACAGCGGCGATGGCGATGGCTCGAACGCTGCCCCACCAAGTCGGCACGTTCACCGGGCGCGTCACGGAAGTACGTCGGCTGACGGACTTCATCACCCGTTCCGTGGCGAACGGGCAGGTGGGGATCCACGCGATCGACGGTATGGCAGGCGTGGGCAAGACGGCACTCGCTGTGCGCGTGGTCCACCACCTGGCCAAACTGTTCCCCGACGGGCAGCTGTTCCTCGACCTGCACGCGCACACCACCGGTCAGTCCCCGGTGAGCCCTGCGGATGCGTTGGGCGCGTTGCTGCGCGCGGTGGGGGTGGACCCGCGGGCGGTTCCCGAGCGGCTTGACGAGCGCGCGGCGCTGTGGCGCGATCGGATCGCGGGGCGCAGGATACTGATCCTGCTGGATGACGCGGTGGGGCATGAGCAGATCGTGCCGCTGCTGCCGGGCACTTCCGGGTGCTGTGTCGTGGTCACCAGCCGACGCCGTCTCACCGCACTGGATGGAGTCACGATGTCACTGGAGACGTTGCCGCCCGATCAGGCAGCCGATCTTTTCACCCGGGTGGCACAGATCGACGGCCCACGCCCGGACGCGGTCGGCGAACTGGTCCGCCTGGCCGGATACCTGCCGCTGGCGATCCGGCTGTTGGCCGCGAGGTTGCGAAGTCGTCCTACGTGGACAGTTGACGACCTGGTCGACGAGCTGGTCGCGACCGAGGACCGGTCGATCGCCATCAGCGCGGAGAACCGTGCGGTCGCGGCCGCGTTCGAGCTGTCCTACACCGCACTGCCCGCCGAGTTGAAGCGGTTGTTCTGTGGAATCGGCGTTCATCCCGGATCGGATTTCGACGCGGCCGTGGCCGCGGCGCTGGCCGGAGTCGGTGTCGCGGAAGCCAAACGCGGACTTGACGGTCTGTACGACAACAACCTCGTCGACGAACCGGTCCGTGGTCGCTACCGGATGCACGACCTGATCCGCGACTATGCGAGGAATCTGGCCTCAGCCGAACCCGACGTGCACGCCGAAGCGGCGATAGGCCGTCTGCTCCGGCACTATCTCGCCGTCGCGACCGTGGCCGAGAAACTGATCCGCGTCGGCGGCACAGCTGACATGAGTCTTGGTGTCACCACGTATGCCGAAGCGGATGCGTGGCTGACCGCCGAGTTGCCCAATCTTGTCGCGACCATTGAGTTCGCCGCGTCCCGCTGGGGATCCCCGGTGGCACGCCTTAGTCGTGCGCTGAGCACCTACCTGCGGCGGCAGGGACTGTGGGCAGTCGCGGCCAAGGTGCACGGTGTCGCCCACGCGGCCGCCGCGGCTGCGGGCGATCGCCTCGCCGAGGCGGACGCACTGCGCGACCTCAGCGCTATTCGCGTGCACTTCGGCGACTTCGCGGGCGCTCTGGTCGGCTTGACCGAGGCGCTGGAGTTGTACGAGGAGATCGGTGACCGGAGAGGCAAGGCGGACACGTTGATCCGGCTCGGTGTCGCCGAACGGTTCGTCGGGACATATCGGAAAGCCATCGAGTGGGACCTACGGGCAGTCGAGATCCTCCGCGAACTGGACGACGCGAGCAGCCTCGCCGCGGCGCTCAGCGAGGTTGCCAACGTCAGCATCCGCCTGGGTGACCACGCGACTGGGCAGGCAACCCTCGACGAGGCACTCCGGCTCGCCCGTTCGGCCGGTGACCGGGTCAGGGAGACCACGGTGCTCAGGACATTGGGCAACTTCCAGCGCGAGTCCGGTGACTACGCAGCCGCACGGCTGACGTTGACCAACGCGTTGGTCTTGGCGCGAGATGTCGGGTTCCGGGTCGGCGAAGCTGACCTGTTGGACATCCTGGCGTGGCTGTGTCACGACATCGGGGAGCTCGACCAGGGGCACGTGTACGTCGCCGAGGCACTGGAGATCTTCCGTCAGCTCGGCAACCGCCGTGGTGAGGCAGGTGCTCTCAACGCGCTGGGGAGCCTGCTTCGCCATACCGACCCGCGAACCGCTCGCGGCCACCACCTGACCGCCCTGCGGATGACGCGGTCATTCGGCGTGCCGGTCATGCAAGCCGAGTCGTGGGAAGGCGACGCCGAATGTCTGATCGACACCGGCCATCGGAAGCAGGGCTTGCGTCGGCTGCGCATCGCGGCGGACATCTACCGCCGCGTCGGACACGCGGACGCGCGACGAGTCGAGAAACGTATCGCCGATGTCGAATCGGACTTGTAGATCGCGCGTGCAACCGGGGCCGGGTCGGGCGCCGTCCTAGGCGCATGAGGGTCTTGGCGCTGGGGTTGGTCCTGCTGCTCGCTGCCTGCGGCACGAAACCGGATCCCGACGAACCGCTTCCGCCGCCGCTGCCGGTCGCGCGGCAGGTGCCGTCCGACCTGGCGGCGCTGATCGCGGCCACCGACGTGTTCGGGCTGGACCTGCTGGCCTCGCCGGTGCTGGCTGACAGGACCAACCTGGTCGTGTCCCCGGTGAGCGTCTCGCAGGTGGTGCAGATGGCCGCCGCGGGTGCGGTGGGGGACACGGCGACGCAGATGACCAAGGTGCTGCACCTGCCGGACGGAGCCAGGCCCCGGCTGCCCGCCTTCGACCAGACGGACATGAAGATCGCCAACACGGCGTGGACACAGCGCGGGCTGAACGTCAAGCCCGCGTACCGGGACACCGTGCGCGACCAGTTCGGCACCACGCTCAACGACGCCGACTTCGCCGCCGATCCGACCGGGTCACGCGACCGGATCAACAGGACGGTCGCCGACCAGACACAGGGAAAGATCCCCGACCTGTTCCCGCCGACCTCGATCAACGCGGACACCCGGCTCGTGCTGACCAACGCCCTCTACCTGAAAGCCGCGTGGGCGCGGGAGTTCCCACGCAACAGGACAGCGGACGCGCCCTTCACCCGTGCCGACGGGTCGAAGGTCACCGTGCCGATGATGCGCAACGACCCGCACAAGGATCCCGATGCCGAACTCGGCTACGCCGAAGGACCCGGCTACCAAGTGGTGACACTGCCGTACAAGGGCGGCAGGCTGGCATACTCGGTGATCGTGCCCGCGTCCCTCGACGCGTTGCGTGGCAAGGGAGTGGCGCAACTGCTCAGCGAGGTGCGCCCGGCGACTGTCGCGTTGGCGATGCCCCGGTTCACGACGCGTTCGTCGATGGACCTGGCGGAGACCCTGGCACAGGCGGGAATGCCGAAGGCGTTCAGCAAGGCCGCCGACTTCGGCGGGATCGCCGATGACATGCCGTTGCGCATCGCTTCGGTGCAGCACAAGACTTTCGTGCAGGTGGACGAGGAGGGCACCGAGGCCGCCGCCGCGACGGGCGCCGACATGCAGGCCACATCGGCCCCGATGACGCAGACGGTGACCGTGGACCGCCCGTTCCTGTTCGTCATCACCGACACGGCCACCGGCGCGCCGCTGTTCCTCGGCCGGATCGGCGATCCGACGGCCGTGGGCGACTAAAGCGGGACGCGCCAGCGTAGTTCCGTGCCTGGGCTGGCCGAGTCGGCGGTGAACGTGCCGCCGAGGCGTTCGGCGCGCGAGGCCATCAGCGCCAGGCCGCTGCGACGGCCGGACGCGGGAATCCCGACACCGTTGTCCGTGACGCGCAGCAACACGTCCTCGTCGAGCACAACCTCGACTGTCGCCGCCGACGCGTGCGCGTGTCTGGCCATGTTGGACAGTGCCTCGCGCAGCACGGGGATCAGCTGGTCGTTGACCTCACGCGACACCGCCGTGTCCACCGGCCCGCGGAAACGCACGGACGGCGCGAAACCCAGCCCCTTCCGTGCATCCTCCACTGTGGACAGTATCTCGGCGCGCAGGCTTTCCGTCGCCCCGTGCTGCAGGGCGAACACGGTCGTCCTGATCTCCTGGATGGTGATGTCCAGGTCCTCGACCGCGCCACGGACCCGGCTCGCCGCCTCGTCCGGGTTGTCGCCGATCACCGCCGCTGCCGCCTCCAGTGTCAGGCCGGTCGCGAACACCCGTTGGATCACCAGGTCGTGCAGGTCTCGGGCGATGCGCTCGCGGTCCTCGAACACCGCGACGCGTTCCTGGTCCGCCCGTGCCCGTGAGTACTGCACGGCCACCGCCACGTGCGCCGCGAAGTTCCTGAGCAGCTCCAGGTCCGCCTGCTTGAACACCGGCTCGTCACGCATCCGGGCCAGCACCAGCACACCGAGCGTCTCCTCGCCCGCCGGGAGCGGCACGATCGCCGCCGAGCCCAGCTCCTTCACCAACTCGGCGGGCAGGCCGTGCCAGGCCACCTCGCCGTACTGGTCGATCAGCATCGGTTGCCCGGTCCGGAAGACCTGTCCCGACGCCGACTCGTCGATGGGGACCGTCAGGCCGGTCAGGTTCCGAGCGCCCTGGATCACCTCGAAGACCAGCCGATGCCCATCTTCGTCAGGTAGGGCGATCGCCGCCATCGGGGCGTTGGCGACCTCACGGGCGTGCTGGGCGATCAGCGCCAGTTCGTTGCCTGACGTCCCACTGAGCAGGGCGGCTGTGATCTCGTTGGACGCGCGCAGCCACGCCTCCCGGCGGCGGGAGTCCTCCAGCTGCCGCTGGTCACGCACCGTGGGCGCCGTTCACGACCGATGCCATCGCACCATCATGCCCTCCCGCCGCCCGACACGCCCACCCGACGAGTCTCACCTACTTGTCCAACGCCCGGGTTCCCACTGGGGTTGAGTCGGCCGGAGCCATCTCACAAAAGCCGGTTTTCCTGTCATACCGACGATCCCACCGGCAAATCTGGGTATGGCGTTGAATGCACCGGCAACAAACCTTGCCTGGCGGGCGATGACCGCGGGCGAACGCGACCAGTTCGAGAACGACGGCTACCTGCTCATCCGTGACGCGCTGTCGCACGACGAGGTGGACTTCTACCGTTCGGCCATCGACCGGGTGTACGCGCAGCACACCCCCGGCCAGGCGATGCACCTGCTCAGCGCGGTCCGGCACTGCCCCGACCTGGCCGGTCTGCTCGACCACCCGGCCGTCTTCGGCCACGTCTGGTCGATGCTCGGCTGGAACGCGCACGTCTACCACTCCCACGTCGACGTGCACCCGCGGATCACCGAGCGGAAACCGTTCTGGTGGCTGTGGCACCAGGACGGCGGCAGGCAGAACCGGGAGATCGAGACCGATCCGCGTCCCCGGCTGTCGGTCAAGCTCGCCTACTGGTTCTCCGACCTCGCCGAGCCGGGACGCGGCAACCTGACGATCGTTCCCGGCAGCCACAAGGCGAACTGGCTGCCCGGCCCGCCGCGCCGCGACCGGGAATGGCCGCAGCCGCAAGGTGCCATCCAGGTCACCGTCAATCCCGGTGACGTGCTGTTCTTCGACCGCAGGATCTGGCACACCCGGTCGGACAACTACTCCGACATCACCCGCAAGGTCGCGTTCTTCGGCTACACCTACCGCTGGATCACCATCCGCGACGAGGTCGCCGACCTGCCCGCACAACCGTGGTGGGACGCCGTCACCCCGGTCCAGCGGCAGTTGCTGGGCAACGCGGGCGACGGCACCGGCGACCACGCGTGGGGACATTTTCCCGACACCACACCGCTTTACGGTGAACTGGCCGCCCGTGGGCTGCTCGACTCGAGCATCCCCGCGCTGATCCCCTGACCAGGAGGCGGACACCACCATGTGTGGACTGCTCACGTACATCAGCTCATCGGGGACCGCCGGTTCAGTGACCGCGGCGATGACCACGGCACTGGAGAGCCTGCACCACCGCGGACCGGACGCGACCGGCGTCCACGTCAGCGACGACGACGTCGTGATGGGCTTCAAACGCCTGTCGATCATCGACGTCGAGAACAGCGACCAGCCGCTCGAATACGCGGACGGGCGCTACGTCATCACGTTCAACGGCGAGATCTACAACTACGTCGAGCTGCGCGACGAGCTGGCCGCGCAGGGCGTCTCCTTCCGGACCAAAGGGGACACCGAGGTGATCGTCGCCGCCTACCACCACTGGGGAGCCGCCGCGGTCCGGCGCCTGCGCGGCATGTTCGCCTTCGTGATCTGGGACCGCCGTGACCGGGTGGCGTTCGGCGCGCGCGACCCGTTCGGCATCAAGCCGCTGTTCCACCTGGTGACCGAGCACGGTGTGTTCTTCGCCAGCGAGAAGAAAGCGCTGCTGCCGTTCTGCGCGTGGGGCGACGCGACGATCAACCACGCGAGCCTCTCGCACTACCTCACGCTGCAGTACGTTCCGGAACCGGCGACACTGCACCGGCAGATCGGCCGGATCGGGTCGGGGGAGTCCTTCACCTACCGGCCAGGCGGCCCAGACAGTGACATGGGCAGTGGCATGGCCGTGCGCCGCTACTGGCGGCCTGAGTTCCGGCCGGTGGCGCAGGACAACCCGGAACTGCTGTACTCGCGGATCCGGGAGGCGCTCAGCGAAAGCGTCCGCATCCACATGCGGTCGGACGTGCCGGTCGGCGCGTTCCTGTCCAGCGGCATCGACTCCACCGCCGTGGTCGCGCTGGCCCGTGAGGTCAATCCGGACATCTTGACCTTCACCGCGTCACTGGAGGTCGACGGCTACTCGGAACTCCCGGTCGCCGAGGAGAGCGCTCGGCACCTCGGAGTGAAGATGTATCCCGTACTGGTCGACGCCCAGATGATGATGGACGCGCTGCCGAGGATCATCTGGCACCTGGACGAACCGGTGGCCGATCCCGCGCTCGTGCCGTTGTACTACGTGGCACGCAAAGCGCGGGAACACGTGACGGTGGCGTTGTCCGGTGAGGGATCGGATGAGTTCTTCGCGGGGTACCGCGTCTACCGGGAACCGTTGTCGCTCAAGGCGGTGACCAACCTGCCGACCGGTGTGCAGCGCGGCCTGCGTGCCGTGTCCAGGGCGATACCGCAGGGAGTGAAGGGAAAGAGCTTCCTGGAGCGCGGCACGACACCGATCGAGCAGCGGTACTACGGCAACGCGCGGATGTACACCGAGCAGGAGAAGTCCGTGCTGCTGCGGCAGTACGACTCCAGTGTGCGCTACACCGACGTGACCGGGCCGGTCTACGCGGAGGCCGCGCACCTCGGCGACGTGGAGAAGATGCAGTACGTGGACCTCTACACGTGGCTGCGCGGCGACATCCTGGTGAAAGCCGACCGGATGTCGATGGCGAACTCGCTGGAGGTCCGGGTGCCGTTCCTGGACTACGCGGTGTTCGACGTCGCCGCCGAGATCCCCGCCGAGCTCAAGCTGCCGCCCCGCTCGAACGAGACCAAGTACGCGCTGCGCCGGGCGTTGGACGGCGTGGTGCCGCCGCAGATCGTCAATCGGGTGAAGCTCGGCTTCCCCACACCGATCAGGGTGTGGCTGCGTGCCGAGATGTACGAGTGGGCACAGCACATCCTGGGCACCTCGAACGCCGGTCACCTGCTCGACCTCGGTTACGTCCGGCGTCTGCTGGACGAACACAAGCGGGACAACGCCGACCACAGCCGCAAGATCTGGACCGTGCTCGTCTTCTGCCTGTGGTACGAGATCTTCGTGACCGGCAGCATCGACGTCACGAGGTCAGGCCCAGCCCGTTGACCACCGATGTGGTGATCGCGCTGGTGTTCATCACGGTGCCCGGCTTGATCAGCGGGTTCTCCGGTTTCGGCCCGGCCACCGTGTGTTCGCCGATGAACTCGCCGGTGGCAGGGTCGATGATCAGTTCCCGTCGTCCTCGCTCGTCGTCGAGGCCGAGCGCGATGCCGGTCCGTCCGTCCGGGATGGTCCTGCGGTCGATCACGCTGACGCCGGGGATCTTGGCGAGCACCCGGTACCACTTCGCCCGCAGCTGAGCGGGCATCAGGCCCCTGCTGAGGATGTCGACTCCGGTGCCGAACATCGTCGACGGCGTCGGCTTGGCGCCGTTCTTCATGGTCAGCGTGGTCAGTTTGTCGTACAGCAGGTCGGGATCCCCGGTCAGCGTGTCGGTGTAGAACGCGGAGGTGTTCGGTGCGTCGCACCCGAAATATCCGGACAGCTCCTCGACGGAGGTACAGGTGCGCTGCCGTATTCCGTCTTCGGTTGTGGTCAGTTTCTTCACCTGGGTCGGACCAGTGGCGGGTTCTGGTTCGGTGCCGATGTACACGGGCTTGCCGATGGCAGTCCTGCGCTCCTGAAGCAGACCGTTCGGGTCGGCGGGGATCCAGCGTTCGATCCGCTGCTGCCTCAGGTATGGGTAGTCGGCCCGGCCCGTGGTGCCGGACCTGCCGGGGACGGTGATGACCGACGACCCCTGACTGACGATGTAGCGGTACTGGCCCGGTCCCACCGGTATGTCCACCGCGCCCACGGCCGCGATGTCCGCGGCCTTGTTGAGCACGTCGGCCGCCAGTGGGAGTTCCGGCTTGTCGGACCAGTCGATGCGGACGGTCACCACCGTCGCTGCCACGGCGACAGCGGCCGCCGCTGCCACCGGGATCATCCACCTGCGCCTGGCCGGTCGCGGCTTGATGCCGTCGATCTCGTCCAGCAGCCGCTGCCGCGCGTCGGCCAGGTCGGCGGGAGCGCCGCGGGCCTCGCGGTGCAGCAGGTCGAAGGCCTCGTCGAGTTCCTTCATCGTGCGACGTCCTTCGCGGAGTTCGTGAGCAGGGTTTGCAGCCGGGTGCGCAGGCGGTGCAGTCGCGAACGGACAGTGCTGGCCGGGATTCCCAGCGCCTGCGCCACTTCTGCCGGTTCCAGACCAGCCCACGAGGTCAGCAGCAGCACGTCCCGGTCCTGTTCGCTGAGCTTGGCCATGGCGGCGGCGAGCGTGCGCATCCGCGCCGCCGCGTCCACCCGGTCGGCCACGACCGAGTCATGGTTCTCCACCGTCGGCTCGGCCGCGCCCGCCTTCGCGGTCAACCGGAAACCGCGCTCCTCCTGACGCATGTGGTTGCGCAGGAGGTTCGTGGCGATGCCGTACAGCCAGCTGCGGACCGTGGCCTGCTCCGGGTCGTACGTCGTGCGCCTGCGCAGTGCGATGAGGAACGTCTCGGCGACGAGGTCGTCGGCCACGTGCGCCCCGACCCGACCGGCGAGGTAGCTCCGGATCGGCCGCGCGTGCTCGTCGAACAGCCACGCGAAGACCTCCTTCGGATCTCGCGTGGCGAGGTCGGGCCGCTCAACTCGCTCGGCGATATGGATCACGATAGAAGTTGTCGCGAGCACCGGCCGCGTCCCGCTAACCCGGAAGAGTGAGACCTGGATCACGTGTTGGGTCGGTCGGCTTCCGGGAGCCAGACCTCCCCGGCGCGCGGTGGCTGGTAGCCGCGGCGGATGTAGTCGATCAGTTTCGGCAGGGCCGAATGGGGTTTACGCCGGTGCCACAGCAGCGAACACAGGTAGGACGGCGCGGGCGGCGTGACCGGGACTCGCACCACGCGGGGATGACGCGGCAGCACGGTCAGCGCGCCGACCAGGCCGACGGTGTCCGGGAACTCGGCGAACCGGCCGACGAAATACTCCCACCCGAAATCCGGTCCGCTGGTATCGATAACAAGTCCGAATTCCTCACCGACGCGGTCGTAGAAATCCGCCCATTCACTTCCTGGCTCATTTCCGGGCATCCAGATCCGGGTATCCCGCAAATCCGTCATCGGCACGCTCGACCTTTTCGCCAGTGGGTGGTCGGCGTTGACGAGCACCTGGGTCGCCTCGAGGTACGCCGGAATGGCCGCGATCCCGTCCTGGTCCAGAGAGCCGACCACGCGCGCGAACGCCGCGTCCACTGTGCCCGCCTTCAGCGACTCCCTGGCGTCCCTGAGGCCGCGTGAGGTGACGATCTCCAGCGCGACTCCCGTCGCCTCGTGGAAACCGCGCACCACGGCGGTGGACGCCACCCGCGTGTCGAGCACGTCGACACGCAACGGCAAACGCTTGCCTTGCAACATGTCCGCGGCCTGGTCGGCCATGGCAAGCAGGCTGCGCGCGTACGGCAGGAACGCGGCGCCCTCCTTGGACAGCGTCGTCCCGGACCGCAGCCGCGCCAGCAGCACCGTGCCGTGCTCGGCCTCCAGCTTCGCGATCCGCCGCGACACCGCCTGCTGCGTGATCCCCAGTTCGGCCGCGGCCTCGCCGAAGTGCCCGAAGTCCGCGACGGCGACGAACGCCCGCACCGCGGCCAGGTCGATGTCGCTCACGGGCACACATTAACCTGCCATCGCAGGACAATTGTTCGTTGTCGTGGTGAGCGTGTTGTTTGTTTGCCCACGCGTTGCCGTCTCGGCTCGAATACCGCCCGTGTCCTCCTCCTTTGTTCACCTGCACGTGCACACCGAGTATTCGATGCTCGACGGTGCCGCGAAGATCGGTCCACTGTTCGACGAGGCCGCCCGCCTGGGGATGACCGCGGTGGGGATGACCGACCACGGCACCCTGTCCGGCGCCGACGAGTTCTTCCAGGTCGCCGCGAGGACCGGGATCAAGCCGATCATCGGCATCGAGGCGTACGTCGCTCCCGGCAGCAGGTTTCACCGCAAGCCCGTGCTCTGGGGCCAGGGCGGCGGCGATGTCATCGGCGGAGACGTGTCCGGCGGCGGCGCGTACACCCACATGACGATGCTGGCGCGCGACGCCACCGGGCTGCGCAACCTGTTCAAGCTGTCCTCGCAGGCCAGCATGGAGGGCTACTACCGCAAGCCGCGGATGGACCGCGAGCTGATCGCCGAGCACGCCGAGGGGATCATCGCGACCACCGGCTGCCCATCCGGCGAGGTCCAGACCCGGCTGCGGCTCGGGCAACGCGACGAGGCACTGCGCGCGGCGGCCGACTACCGGGACATCTTCGGCCGTGACAACTTCTTCGTCGAGTTGATGGACCACGGCCTGGCCATCGAGAAGGTCGTCCGCGACGGGCTGCTGGAGATCAGCTCCCAGCTGGGGCTGCGGCCGGTGGCCACCAACGACTCGCACTACGTCAGCAAGGACCAGGCCGAGGCGCACGCCGCGCTGCTGTGCGTCCAGGCGGGCAAGACGCTCAACGACCCCACCCGGTTCAAGTTCGACGGCGACGGCTACTACCTGCAGTCCGCGGCGGAGATGCGGTCCTACTGGGACACCGAGGTGCCCGGTGCCGCGGACACAACCCTGCTGATCGCCGAACGGATCGAGTCCTACGCCGAGATCTGGGAGCACCGCGACCGGATGCCGCTCTACGAGCCACCGGCCGGACACGACGTGCAATCGTGGTTCCGTGCCGAGGTGATGCGCGGGCTGCGGTGGCGACTGCACAGTGACACATCTGCCGATGTGCCCGAGGAGTACGTCCGGCGTGCCGAGTTCGAGATCGACGTCATCGTGCAGAAGGGATTCCCGGCGTACTTCCTGATCACCGCCGACCTGATGAACCACGCCCGCGAGGTCGGCATCCGCGTCGGCCCTGGCCGTGGCTCTGCCGCCGGGTCACTGGTGGCGTACGCGATGGGCATCACGAATCTCGATCCGATCGAGCACGGCCTGCTGTTCGAACGGTTCCTCAACCCGGAACGCGTGTCCATGCCCGACATCGACATGGACTTCGACGACCGCCGCCGCGGCGAAATGGTCCGCTACGCCACCGAGAAGTACGGCGCCGACCGGATCGCACAGGTGATCACGTTCGGCCGGATCAAGACCAAGGCGGCGATCAAGGACGCCGCCCGCGTCCACTTCGGACAAGCCGGGTACACGATCGCCGACCGGATCTCCAAGGCGCTGCCGCCGCCGGTGGCGGCCAAGGACATCCCGCTGTCCGGGATCACCGACGCCGGGCACGAACGCCACCCGGAGGCGGCCGAGGTCCGCGCGCTGATCGAGACCGACGCCGACGTCGCCACGATCTTCTCCACCGCGCGCGGCCTGGAGGGGCTGATCCGCAACGCGGGCGTGCACGCCTGCGCGGTGATCATGTCGTCCGAGCCGCTGATCGACGTGATCCCGTTGTGGCGCAGGGACGACGGCGCGATCATCACCGCGTGGGACTATCCGTCCTGCGAGGCCATCGGACTGCTCAAGATGGACTTCCTCGGGCTGCGCAACCTCACGGTGATCGGCGACGCGATCGACAACATCCAGGCGAACCGGGGCACGACGGTCGACCTCGACGTGCTCAGGACCGACGACGAGCAGACCTACGAGCTGCTCTCCCGAGGCGACAGCCTCGGCGTGTTCCAGCTCGACGGCGGCGCCATGCGTGACCTGTTGCGACGGATGCGCCCGACCGGCTTCGGCGACATCGTGGCCGTCAACGCGCTGTACCGCCCCGGTCCGATGGCGATGAACACCCACAACAACTACGCCGACCGCAAGAACGCCAGGCAGGCGATCGAACCGATCCACGCCGAACTGGCCGAGCCGCTGCGCGACATCCTCGCCGAGACCCACGGCCTGGTGGTCTACCAGGAACAGATCATGCAGATCGCGCAGCGCGTCGCGGGATTCTCGATGGGACGCGCGGACGTGCTGCGCCGGGCGATGGGCAAGAAGAAGAAAGAGGTGCTGGAGAAGGAGTTCGAGGGCTTCCGCGACGGCATGCGCGGCAACGGTTTCTCCGACGCGGCCGTGCAGGCGTTGTGGGACACCATCCTGCCGTTCGCCGGGTACGCGTTCAACAAGTCCCACGCGGCCGGGTACGCGCTGGTCGGCTACTGGACCGCGTACCTCAAGGCCAACTACCCGGCCGAGTACATGGCGGCGCTGCTGACCTCGGTGTCGGACAACAAGGACAAGTCCGCGGTGTACCTGTCCGAGTGCCGCCAGCTGGGCATCAAGGTCATGCCGCCGGACGTCAACGAGTCCGTGCACCGCTTCTCCGCCGTCGGCGACGACATCCGCTTCGGCCTCGGCGCGGTCCGCAACGTCGGCGCCAACGTGGTCGACTCGATCACCGAGACCCGTGCGGCCAAGGGGAAGTACAGCTCGTTCGCGGACTTCATGGAGAAGTCCGAACTGGTGTGCTGCAACAAGCGGGTACTGGAGTCGCTGATCAAGGCAGGCGCGTTCGACTCGTTCGGGCACGCCCGCAAGGCACTGCTGGACGCGCACGAGGAAGCCGTCGACGCCGTGGTCGGCCTGAAACGGCGACAGGCCATGGGCCAGTTCGACCTGTTCGGGTCCGCACCGGCGGAAACCGACTCGTCGCCGGTGGCGCACCTGCGGTTCGACGGCGACGAATGGCCGCGCAAGCACCTGCTCGGCCTGGAACGGGAGATGCTCGGCCTGTACGTCTCCGCGCATCCGCTCGACGGCGCCGACCACGTCCTGCGCAGGCACGCGCCGAAACCGATCGCGGCACTGCTGGCCAACCCGCCTCGGGAAGGGGAGGTCGTCGTCGCCGGGATGATCTCGGCACTGGAACGGCGGGTCACCAAGAAGGGCGAGAGCTGGGCGATCGCCGTCGTCGAGGACCTGGACGCGGCGATCGAGGTGCTGTTCTTCCCCAAGAGCTACAGCGTGCTGTCCGCCGAACTGGTCGAGGACGCGGTCGTGCTGGTCAAGGGCAGGGTGAACTGGCGGGAGGACAAGATGGCCGTGTTCGGATCGGACCTCTCCACCTTGGACGTGAGCGTCACCGAGGAGCCGCCGTTGACGCTGGAGCTGGACGCGACCGATGTGGACCGCGACACCGTCGTCGAGCTGCGCTCGACCCTGCGCGCACACCGGGGCAGCACGCCGGTGCGGATCGTGGTGCGGCATGCCGGGCGGCGCACTACGCTCGCGGTGGACGAATATCCGGTGACCGTCGGCTCGGCGTTACTGGGCGAGTTGCGGTCTGTGCGCGGGGTGACAGTGGTTCCCGCCCAGCGGCAAACTGTCTAAGGTGGCGCGGTGAGTGAGAGCGAGCGGATCGCCGGGTTCTGGCGGTGGTGGCAGCAGCGGGCAGGAACGATCGCCGACGCGGTCGAAACCGGCGCGGTCGCGGAGTTCACCGACGAGATCTCCGCGCAGGTCGACACCGTGAACCCGGAGCTGCAGTGGGAACTCGCGCCCGGCAACGCCGCGCGGCACGCGCTGGTGGTCAGCTCCGGCGGCGACCCGGATCTGCGGCCGCTGGCCGAACGCTGGTTCCGTGCGGCCCCACCGGCCGACGCGACATGGGAGTACCGCCCGGCGCGGGCAGCCGACCCGTCCACACTCGACAAGACGCTGGGCTTCGGCCCGCACGACCTCGAGCTCGGCCTGGCCGAGCTGGCGATCTCCATCGACGACGACCGGCAGTTGGTCGACGTGTCCGTGTACCACCCGCTGTTCGCCGAGCTGCCGGACGAACCCCGCACCCGGATCGCGTTCCTCGTCCTGGGCTGGCTGCTCGGCGAGGACGGCGTGGAACGGTGGATCGGCGGGATCGAAGCCGTGACCGAACGGCCTGCCGACGCACTCCCGGCCGAAGCGCTCCCGGAGATCATCGACGGCATCGCCGAGCGCAACCCCGACGACCAGTGGTCCATCCTGCAGGGCCAGGCCGAGGACGGGACGGTGCTGCTCGTGACCGCCCGGCGGCCACTCAAGTGGATCGACTACCCGCTGTACGACCAGCACATCGCCGTCTCACTCGGCTACGCCGACCGCAACCCGGCCGGGTTGCCCGAGCCCGACGCGTTGGAGGCGCTGCGCGCCGCCGAGGACGAACTGCTGGCCATCCTCGGCGACACCGTGGTCCTCGCGGCGGTGGCCACAGTCGACGGAATCCGAACGTTCCACCTCTACGCGGACGGCCAGAACCCGACCGCACGCGACCGCGCGAGTAGGTGGGTCGAGGCGACGCAGGGCGCGCACGTCGAGGTGACGGCCGACCCGGGATGGAACGCCGTCAGCCGCTACGCCTAGCTCCCATCGCCGTGTCCAGGTGGGTCAGGCGGACGCGAGCTTCTGGTAGCCGACCAGGCGGACGCAGGTCGCTACGCCGTCGATGGCCTGCTCCAGCTCGTCCATTCCGGGGAAGGTCGGGGCGATCCGGATGACGGAGTCCGTTGGGTCGTTCTTGTACGGGTGCGTCGAGCCTGCCGGGGTGAGCGCGATGCCCGCCTCCTTGGCCTTGGCGACGACCGCCTTGGCGCAGCCTTCCGGCACGTTGAGGGTGATGAAGTAGCCGCCCTTCGGCTGTGACCAGGTCGCCAGGCCCGCGAGCTGCTCGCCGAACACGCGCTGGACCGCGTCGAACTTCGGCGCGATGATCTCGCGGTGCTTGCGCATGTGCGCCCGCACGCCGTCGGCGTCGCGCAGGAACAGCGCGTGCCGCAGCTGGTTGATCTTGTCCGGTCCGATCGAGCGCTTGCCGCTGTGCCCGAGCAGCCACTTCACGTTGGCCTCGGACGAGCCGAAGAACGCCACACCGGACCCGGCGAGCGTGACCTTCGAGGTGGAGCCGAACACGAACACGCGGTCCGGGTTCCCGGCCTCGGCGCAGGCGCCGAGGATGTCGGCGACCTGGACCTCCTCGTCGGTCAGGTGGTGCACGGCGTACGCGTTGTCCCAGAAGATCCTGAAGTCGGGGGCCGCCGTGGTCATGGCGGCGAGGCGGCGCACGGTCTCGTCGCTGTAGGTGGTGCCGTCCGGGTTGCTGTACTTCGGCACGCACCAGATGCCCTTGATCCCGGCATCCTCGCCGACCAGGCGCTCGACCTCGGCCATGTCCGGCCCGTCGGCGGTCAGCGGCACCGGGACCATCTCGATGCCGAACCGCTGGCACAGGTCGAAATGCCGGTCATACCCGGGAACCGGGCAGAGGAACGCGACACGCTCCTCGTCGGCCCACCGCCGCTCGGCACCGGGAAGCACACCGAGCAGGGAGTGCACGACGCTGTCGTGCATCAGCTCGAGGCTGGAGTTGCCCTGCGCGAGCAACTGGCCGACGGGGACACCCAGCAGGTCGCTGAAGATCTGCCGCAGCTCCGGCAGGCCCTGGTTGCCGCCGTAGTTGCGGCAGTCCGTGCCGTCGGCGGCCCGGTAACCGTGGTCGCCGGGCAGCGCCAGCAGGTCGTTGGAGAGGTCGAGCTGTTGCGCCGACGGCTTGCCCCTGGTCAGGTCCAGCTTGAGGTTCTTGTCCAGCAGGGCGGCGTAGTCCTTCTTCGCGGCTTCGAGCTGGGCTGACACGTCGTTGTTCAGATCAGTGGTCACGGGGACTTCCTTTGGGGCTTGCCGTTGGCGTCACCGGAACGTTATAAGGCGGGCGGTCCGGGACGCACACCGGTATCACCTGGATCGTGCTCTCCTGCCCCGCCACAACTCCCACGCCCAGCCGGTCATGAGCAGAACGATGAGGCCGACGACGACGAGTGACACTGTCGCGACCTCTCCGTCGCTGTCCGGCTTCCCGATGCCGATGTAGGTGCTGGCGACCTCGTCGAACGCGAAGATGGCGCCGATGCTGCCGAGGCCACATCCGAGCACACCGACGGCGACTTTGGCCGTGGCACCGGCACCGGGAGAGACGAATCGCGCGATGCCTGTGCCCGAGAGACCGGCGAGGGCGACGAGGACGACGGCGACGACGTCGAGGGGCGAGGAGAAGAACAGGTTCCAGGAAATGCCCTGGATCTCACTGCCCGTCGCGGGGCTGAAGCCGATGGCGGCGAGCACCACCAGCAGCGCCGCGATTCCCTTGTGCTGCCATATCTTCCCGGGGGCCTTGGCCTGCCGGGTTTCCGAAGGTTTCCACTCGGTCGCGACTTTGGTGTCGGCTCCGCGCCCCGCTCGGCCGTTCGCCGGTACGGCGGCAGTCGCCGACTGCCCGCCGACCATGGCCAACGCCTCGGCCACGGTGACTCGCTGATTCGGGTCCTTGTCCATCAACCGAGTGATGAGCGCCGTGAGGTGCCCGGCTTGTCGTGGTTGCGGCGGCTCGTCCAGCAACACCGCCGAGAAGGATGCGGCCTCGCTCCCACGGCGGAACGGCGACACGTCTTCGACCGCGTAGTACAACGTCGTGCCGAGGGAGAACAGGTCACTCGCCGGAAGCCCGTCAGTGCCCCGCAGCCTTTCCGGCGCGGTGAACTCCGGCGAGCCGATGAACATGCCGGTCGTGGTCAACGCGGGATCGTTGGCGTGCACCGCTATCCCGAAGTCGGTCAGCAGAACTGTCCCGTCGTTGGCCAGCATGACGTTGGCGGGTTTGACATCCCGATGTACGACGCCTTCGGCGTGTGCCGCGCCGATCGCCGCCAGCAGTGCCCTGGCGATGTCCGCCACCCGGTCCGGCGCCAGCGGCCCGTGCGCCTTCACGTACTCGTCCAATGACGAACCGTCGACCAGGTCCATCACAATCCACGGCAGGCCGTCCTCGACGAAGATGTCATGAATCGCAACGATGTTCTCGTGCCTGCGCAGCCTGGCCGCGTTGCGGGCCTCCCGTGTCGCGCGGGCCAGCCGGTCGTCCTGTTCGGCCTGCGACATTCCCGGCCGCAGTCGCAGTTCCTTGATTGCCACATCGACGCCGAGCGTCTCGTGGTGGGCCCGCCAGACTCTGCCGAAGCCGCCGGAGCCCAGTTCGGCGTCCAACCGGTAACGTCCGCCGACCACGTGACCAACGCGCGCCGATGTCATGTGACGGAGTTTCGCACGGTGCTGTCAGTGATCGCCTGCCAGTGCCGAAAACGGTTCAGTAGAATCACCAATCGGAGCACCTGGCCGAACAAGAAGGGGAGGCCTTGTGGGCGAGGGCAAGCTGCGGACGAAGACTGCGAATTTCTTCTTCGCGTGGGTTCAGCGAAGGCGCTACTACGCCATCATCGCCGCCGCACTGATCGTGGTGACCGTTGTCCTGCTGTTGTTTTCGCGGTCATTGGCGGACTACGGCAAGAATCTCAGTCTCAACCTCGGCGCCGACCTGATCGGCACGATCGTCGTGCTGTTCCTGATCGCGCCGTTCCTGACCAAGGCCGACCGGCTCAACGAGGCGGTGCTCGACCGGTTCAACCACCGCGGGTTCATCCGGCAGGCCGCGGGCGCTCGGCACCGGATCAAGATCATGGAGCTGTGGACGGACCTGTTGCAGGGCGGCTACCAGGACGAATTCCTCACCGCGCTGAGGGAAGTGCTCAGCCGCAAGGTCGAGGTCCGGATCCTGTTGCTCGACCCGGACGCCCGCGCGGCCGAGCAGCGCGCGGACGACCTGTTGCAGCAGACCGACGTGGTCAACAACATCCTGGACAACCTGCGCGTGCTCAACGAGTTCAAACGCGACCTGCCCGAATGGATGCGCAAGTACCTCGACGTGCGCATCTACTCCGCGCTGCCGCCGGTGCAGATGTACCGGGTGGACGATCACGTCATCGTCTCGTTCTACCCGGTCAACATGACCTCGTGGAACGCCGCCCAGTACCAGACCAGCCCGCAGGCCCAGCTCGGCCAGTTCGTCGGCACCAAGTTCGACGAGCTGTGGGAGGCCCGCGGCACCCGCTGGCTCGACCAGTTCTGGTCGCTCACCCTCGATGACCAGACCGAACGCTACGAGGCCCGGTTCGTCACGGTGGACGAGCAGATCTACGTCAGCGGCCGCAAGATCGTCGAGCGCAACCTGCGCAGCGGGATCGACGGCCTGCCTGTCCGGATCGTCGACGGCAACGCCAAGGGCGAGGTGCACCGCTCGATGGCGTACCTGCTCACGCCCCTTGACCAGACGTCACCCGATCTGGCGATGGCGCTCGACCACTTCAACCGCAAGTACGGCCACACGCATCAGGACGTGATTCTCAAACTGTCACCATCACCGGCCGAGTAGAACCGCCGCAGCCGCAAGGGGTGGAAGCGCGTGTGCATCGCGTGCTGCCGCCCCTGCAGCGCGGCGAGCACGGCGTCCGCGACGGCGGGTGACTGCGTGAACCCGCCGGTGTTGTGGCCGCCTGTCACGACGAGCGTGCCGCTGCCCGCTGTCTCGATGGTCTCGAACACGCCGAGGCACGACGAGGTCCACGGCCGGACGCAGAGCCTGCGGCTGGCCGCGAGCGTGCCCGCTTTCCGTGCCGCCGCATAGGCTTTCGGGAAGAACTGGCGGATCGTGTCGGCCAGCGCGTCGAACAGCATCTCCAGTTCGGTCGAGTCGATGTTGCCCGGATCCGTGCCGGTCCAGCCGTATCCGGCGCCGCAGATCAGGATCGGCTCGCCGTCCGGTCCGGTACCGAGCGTCACGTTGGTCTCCTCGGCGCGATGGCCCTTGCGGGCGATCTTCACCGAGTGGTCCAGTCGCGGCTCGACGTTCGGCACAGTCAGCCAGACACCGAGCATTCCCATGATCTGGCCGTGCGAGGCGGTGCCGCGCACCAACTCCTCGCCGTACGCGCCGGGGGACAGGACATAGTGGTCGCCGCGGAGGACGGTGCTGGGAGTGAGCACACCGTCCGGCACGCCCGGCGACGCCCAGTGGATACCGGATACCGGTGTGTCCCACTGGAAACGGACGCCCTCCGCGACCAGCAGATCCACCAACCGGGCCAGGAAACTGTGGATGTTCACGGTGAACCCGACGACCTCGATGCCCCCGGCCACCGGCGCGTCCACCAGCGCCGGATAGCCCGTGCGGACCTGTTCGGGCGTCAGGACTTTCCGGGTCGCGCCGAGCCGTTGGTTGCGGTCGACGTGCCAGCGGTAGTAGTCGTCGTCGGTGTACAGCCGCACGATTCCGTCGCGGAGGCCGTCGAACAGGTCGGGATCCGACGCCATCAGCCGGTCCCAGCCCTCGCCCGCCGTGCGGTTGGCGTCGAAGATGTCCTGGGTGTAGCTGTCGGCCAGCCACGGCGGGATCCGGTGGAACTCGTCGGCCCACTCCAGTTCCGCGGCCGACAACCCGCCTGGCTTGGCCACCAGCCAGCCGTGGTCGGTGATCGACCGGGTGAGCAGGTCCCCGCCCGGCCACGAGCGGCTGTTGTAGCTGTCCGCCTCGGTGAGGGTGAACATCCGGCCGTCCCCGCCGCCGCGGGTGCAGCCGTACGCCGTCCAGTCCGCGTCCGCGCGCGGATCGGGGGAGCGGTCGTAGACCTCGACCTGGTAGCCGGAACGGGCCAAAGTCAAGGCGGACACCAGGTTTACGATCCCGGCGCCCACCACGACGACCTTGTCGCCGGTGGTCCCCATCGGCACCGGAACCCGGTCGGCGATGTCTCGCTCGGCGGCGGCCAGCGCGGCGTCCACGTCCCCGTCGGGCCGCACGACGGCGTCCGGCTTGAGTTCGTCGATCGCGAGGGCGACGACTTCGTCACTCGCGGTGACGAGGTCTGGCCGGTGGATCACTGTCGGCTCGGCTGATGTCCCAGCTGACGGGTGGATAAGCAGGATGCGCACCGGTTCTGCCCTCGCTCGCTCTCACCCGAATGATACTGGGTGCGACCGGCGCCGATGCGCATCCTCGCGGGTCACGCCCGTGGCAGTCGCGGCTCGAGGTCCTTGGCGACCTCCGACAGGCGCGGCTCCACCACGTCGGCGGGAACCGGCGAGTCGCCGGTGAACCCCTTGGTGTAGCCGTAGTAGGCGATCCTGACGAGGGTGTTTCCCTTCAGCACCGCGAGAACCAGGTAGGTCCGGTTGTTCTGCTCAGCCCAGAGGTAGGCCGCGCGGTCACCGATCCTCGGGCCGTCCTTGGCCTTGTAGCCGGAGCGGTACTCGGAGACGTTGTCCTCGAAGGCCCGGGGGTCCGTGGCCACCACTCGCGGGTCGAGCTGCCGGATGTGCACGGTCAGCGTGGCCTGCGTGGCGCCGTCCGAGCCTTTCAGCGTGGCGTAGCCGCACGTGTGGGTGCCTTCGCTGGTGCCACTCCCGGTGTTCACCGACGTCTTCGCCGCGTCGAGAACCGGCTGGCTGACCGCGCATTCCTTGATCGCCTGCCTGCCGGTCGCCTCGACGCCGCCATCGGTCGAGGAATAGATGATCCGCCAGGTGGCCAGGCCGCCACCGGCCAGCACGACCAGGACGAGCGCGATGATCAGCAGGATCTTCGGCACCTTGCTCTTGGGCTTGGGCGCGCCCGGCGGCCAGCCCCTGCCTGGCGGTCCCGGCGGCTGCCCCCAGCCCGGCCCCGGCTGCTGCTGGAAGGGCGGCTGCTGGTAAGGCTGCTGTTGCTGATAAGGCTGTTGCGGTGGATAAGGCTGCTGTGGTGGATAAGGTTGTTGCGGTTGTTGTGGATTATGCGGCTGTTGATGTGGTTGTGGCTGCTGCCAGCCAGGTCCGGACATGTCCCCCCTACCTCGATCGTGTAACAGCGGAAGAGTAGACGCGACCACATCGGGTGTCCATTCGACTACCGGGGGAGATGGCAGCTGGTGATCTCCGGCTGTTCATCCCCGGGTCGTTTCGGTTGGCCACAATGCGCCATCCGTTGTTCGAGGTAGGAGAACCAGTGGTACGTCTGGTCCGGTTGGGCGCAGGTCTCGTTGCCTGTGGATTGATCCTGTCGGTGACACCGGCAGTGGCGAGTGTCGGTGAGCGGTTCGAGCGGTTCGACACGATGTCGGTGTTCCGCAACAGCTCGGCGGCCGAGCACACAGCGGCGGAGATCGCGGCCGCCACGGCGGACGGCAAGCTGGTCGTGTACACCGACTCGCCCGCGCACCGGATCGGGTTCACCAAGGTGGGCAAGGAGCTCACCCCGGACGGCGTGCTGGCCATGCCCGGCGAGCCGACGTCCGTCGACATCGTCGGCCGTCTCGCGCTGGTCGCGGTGAACACGTCCAAGTCCTACGCCGAGCCGTCCGGTGTGCTGGTGGTCGTTGACCTGAACAAGCGCTCAGTCGTGGCCACGCACGACCTCGGCGGCCAGCCCGACTCGATCGACATCTCCGCCGACGGACGCTACGCCGCCATCGCGATCGAGAACGAGCGGGACGAGAAGGCCAACGGCGGCAAGATCCCGCAGCTGCCCGCCGGGTACCTGACCGTCGTCGACCTGATCGGCGGCCCGGCTGACTGGAAGACCCGCAAGGTCGAGCTGACCGGGATCGCGCAGGTCGCGCCCGAGGACCCCGAGCCCGAGTACGTCAACATCAACAGCCGCAACCAGGTCGCGGTCACGCTGCAGGAGAACAACCACATCGCGATCGTGGACCTGCCCACCGGCCGGATCACCAAGCACTTCCCGGCAGGCACGGCCACGGTCGACGGCGTCGACACCGCCGACGACGGGAAGATCTCGCCGACCGGCACGATCACCGCGGCCCGTGAGCCGGACGCGGTGGCGTGGCTCGACGACCACACGCTCGGCACGGCCGACGAGGGCGACTACGTCGGCGGCAGCCGCACCTGGACGGTTTTCGACGCCGACTCCGGCGCGGTCGTCTACTCCTCGGGCAACGAGCTCCAGCAGGTGGCCATCAACCAGGGCCAGTACCCGGACGGCCGGTCGGGCAAGAAGGGCGTCGAGCCCGAAGGCCTGGCCGTGGCGACGTTCGGGCGTGAGCGGTACGCGTTCGTCGGCATGGAGCGGGCGAACCTCGTCGCGGTGTACGACGTGCGCAACCCGCGCAAGCCCCGGTTCCTGCAGGCGCTGCCGACCGGCGTCGCCCCGGAGGGCCTGCTGCCGATCCCGGCGACGGGAACGCTGGTCGTGTCCGCCGAGGAGGACGCGGCCGCCGACAGCGTCCGGTCCTCGCTCAGCGCGTACCGGCTGACCAACACGCCGTTGCCGTTGTCGTTGGCGCAGAACAAGGGCACGCCGTCGATCGTCTCCGACGGCATCGGATTCGGTGCCCTGTCCGGGCTTTCCAGCATCCCCGGCAACTTCCACGAGGTGGTGTCGGTGACCGACGCGGCCTACAACCCGACCCGGGTGCTGACGATCGACGTCGTGTCGGCTCCCGCGCGGGTCCGCGGCGAACTCACCCTGACCAAGGACGGAAAGCCGGTCGGGTACGACGGCGAGGGCATCGCGGCCCGCAAGGGTGGCGGCTACTGGATCGCGGTCGAGGGCGACGGCAAGAAGTCCCCGAATCTCCTGGTCGAGGTGGCCGCGTCCGGCGCGGTCGTGCGGGAGATCCCGCTGCCCGAGGCGGTCGCGCAGACGGCCACGAGCAACGGGTTCGAAGGCGTGACGGTGATCGGCCGCGGCAAGAACGAGCAGGTCTGGCTGGCCGTGCAGCGGGAGTGGAAGGCCGACAAGCCCGGCCAGGCCACGCTGGCCCGCTACACCCCGGCGACCGGCGAGTGGGCGTTCGCGGCGTACCCGCTGGACGCGGCACCGGCCGGTGCCTGGATCGGCCTGTCCGAGGTGACCGCGGTGAACGACCGCACGTTGCTGGTCCTCGAACGCGACAACCAGCGCGGTGACGCGGCCAAGGTCAAGAAGGTCCAGCGCGTCGACATCGGCGGGCTCCGGCCGGTCGCGGCGGGCGCCGAGAAGCCCGTGGTGGCCAAGACCCTGGTCAGGGACCTGCTGCCCGCGCTGAGGGCGGGCGGCGGCGCCACGCACGACAAGCCCGAGGGCCTCGCCGTGATCGGCCTCGGTCCGTTCCGGCGGCTGATCGGCGTCGTGGACAACGACGGTGTGTCCAAGGCGCCGGGCGAGTCGGTGCTGCTGCGCCTCGGCTGGCTGTGAGGACTGGGTTCTGATCTCCATGAGCAACTCAAGGAACGCCAGCGCGGTCGTACCGACGATCGTGCTGGCGACCCGGGGTCCGGGCGGCAGCGTCTCCGCGTTCACATAGGACTGTCGTACCCCTGTGTCATGCTGCCCGCGTGATCATCGATTTCGATGCTGAGCTGTGGCTGTGGGACGCACGGCGCAACGAGAGCTGGACGTTCGTCAGCGTGCCGATCGACGTGTCCGAGGAGATCCGGGAGATCACCGCGGGGCCGAGACGCGGGTTCGGGTCGGTGCGGGTGAACGTCACCGTCGGCGCGACCGCCTGGCGGACGTCGATCTTCCCGGACAGCAAGGAGGGCTGCTACGTGCTGCCGGTCAAGCGGGCCGTGCGGAAGGCCGAGGCGCTCGATGTCGGCGACACCGTGTCCGTGCGGATCGAACTGGTCGATTTCTGATCGAAAAACCGTGTCAAGGGAAATGTGTCCCAGCGAGGCTGGGAATTTCCCTGCGTCGCGTGGCGTAAATGTCAGTGCGGGCGGGGAATTGCGGCGCATCTCGCTGTGACTTCGTTGCCGGGCGTCTGATCCGACTGATAAGCAGGTCACGACGACGGACGACGGAGGGCCCCGAAATGCAATCTCGTCATCTCAGCGTAACCAGTATCGGTGGACCGGAAACGCTGCACCAGCGCGTTGAACAGATCGGCGAACCCGGAAACGGGCAGGCCCTTGTGCGTATCGAGGCCGCCGGGGTGTCCTTCGGGGACATTCTCATCCGGCTCGGTGTGATCCCCGGCAGCCCGAAACCTCCCTTCACGCCCGGGTTCGACTTCGCCGGTGTCGTCGAGAAGGTCGGGCCCGGTGTGGACAACCTCGAGCCGGGCCAGCCGGTTGCCGCACTGGTGCAGACCGGCGGCTACTCCGAACACCTGATCGTGCCCGCCGACCGGCTCGTGCCACGGCCCAAGGGCGCGAACGCGGTGGAGTCGGCCGCGGTGGCGCTCAACTACTTCATCGCGTACCAGATGCTCCACCGAGTCGCCGAAGTCAAAGCAGGCATGAGAATATTGGTGCACGGCGCGTCCGGTGGCGTCGGTGTCGCGTTCCTGCAGCTGGCCCAGCTCGCCGGGATCGAGGTGTACGGCTCCGCGTCGGCGTCGAACCTCGACCTGGTCCGCAAGTTCGGCGGGCACCCGATCGACTACCGCACAGAGGACTTCGTGGACGTCATCCGCGCACTGCCCGGTGGTTCGGTGTACGCGGCGTTCGACGCGATCGGCGGATCGCACTTCAACAAGTCCTCGTCGGTGATCGAACGCGGCGGCATCCTCGTCGCGTACGGCCAGAGCGCGGCCCTCGTCGACGGCCAGGCCAAGAAAGCCGTGGGCGCACGCGGATTCCTCGGCGGGATCGTGCTGCCGAAGCTGGTCCCGAACGGCAAGCGCAGCCTGTTCTACAACGCCTGGAGCCTGGAGAAGACACACCCGCACGCCTACCGCGAGGACCTCGCGGCCGTGCTGGACCTGTTGGCGCAGGGCAAGATCACGCCGATCATCGCCAAGACCGTGCCGTTGGAGCAGGCGCCGGACGCGCAGCGGGAACTGGAACGGGGCACGGCCGGTGGCAAGATCGTCCTCACCCCAGGCGAGTCGGCCTGACACCGTGTCTCAACCCCACGATCGAGCAGGCCGAGTGCCTCCCAACCGCACCTCAGGGGAACGTGGCGCAAGCCAACCACCGGTACGCACTGAACTGGATGGTGTCAGCGCAAAGGTGACCAAGCGTAGAAATTCCGGGGAGGCGGGACAGGAGATCCGGATCGTGTTCGCTGGGCTGGCTCTCGCGATGTTCCTCGCGTCGCTCGACCAGACCATCATCGCCACCACGCTGCCGTCGATCTCCGGCGATCTGGGCAGCCTGGCGCAACTGTCCTGGATCGTCACCGTCTACCACCTCGCGTCGGCGGCGACGACCCCGCTGTGGGGCCGCAGCAGTGACCTCTACGGCCGCAAACGCTTGTTCGTGGCCGCGATCGTGGTGTTTCTCGCCAGTTCCGCGCTCTGCGGGCTGGCGCAGGACATCGGCCAGCTGATCGCGTTCCGCGCGTGCCAGGGGCTCGGCGCGGGCGGGATGATGACGTTGGCGATGGCTGTGCTCGCCGACGTCGTCGCGCCCCGGGAACGCGGCCGCTACCAGGGATATCTGCAGCTGGTCTTCACGCTGGCCAGCGTGCTGGGGCCGTTTCTCGGCGGGCTGCTGGTCGACATCACGTCGTGGCGGTGGGTGTTCTACGTCAACCTGCCGATCGGTGCCGTGGCGCTGCTGGTCGTGATCACGAAGCTGAAACTGCCGCAGACCCGGTCGAAACGGTCGGTCGACGTGCCGGGCGCGGTCCTGCTCACCGGCGGTGTGGTCTGCCTGCTGATGGTCACCGAGTGGGGTGGCAAACGCGCGGCGTGGGACTCTGCGGAGATCCTGAGTCTCATCGGCGGAGCCGTCGTGCTGCTGGGTATCTTCGCGTTCTGGGAACGACGGGCGGCCGAGCCGATCCTGCCGCCGAGGCTGTTTCGCAACCCGGTGTTCGTCGTCGTGGCGCTGACGCTGTTCCTGTCCACGTGCATGATGTTCGCGGTCCTGATGTTCACGCCACTGTTCCTGCAGATCGTCGTCGGCGCCAAGGCCACGAGCACCGGCCTGCTGCTGTTGCCGATGACGATCGGGATCACGCTGTCCACGACGGTGTCCGGCAAGCTGATCGCGAAGACCGGGCGGTACAAGCATTTTCCGGTGATCGGGCTGATGATCGCGACCGTCGTCGGGTTCCTGCTCTCGCGGATCACGCAGGAGACGTCCCAGCTGACGGTGACCGTCTACGCGCTGCTGTTCGGTGTGGGTTTCGGCATGGTGGCGCAGGTTCTGGTGACCGCGGTGCAGAACGGGGCCGAACGCCAGGACATCGGCATCGCGACCGCGTCGGCGAACTTCTTCCGGTCACTGGGCGCGTCGATCGGCTCGGCCGTGCTCGGGTCGGTGTTCGCCAGTGGGCTGGACAGCCGTCTCGGCAGCGGTGCCGGTGGGGTGAGCGCGCAGGAGATCCAGGCCGCGCCGCAGGACATCCAGCGGCTGCCCGAGGCCGCGCGGGCCGCGATCTCCAGCGGTGTCACCGAATCGGTCACAACGGTGTTCCTGATCGCCGCGATCGTCGCGGCGGCGGCAGTCGTCACCGTTCTCTTCCTGAAAGAGACACCGTTGCGCAGGGTGCAATGAGATGTACGGCAGGTTGCGTATGGCTATGAGCGAGAACGCGTACCGGAAATGTCGTCGCGCGCCCGACGCGCCACACACCGCGACGCAGGATGCTTGATTCATGGTGGACAAGTCTTGGCGGACCTTCGGGGTTCGCGCCTCCGACCTCGAACGTGAGGACGCCGCACACCGGATCGAGGCAGCCAACCGCGAGGGGCGACTGTCCCTCGCCGAGGCCGAACAGCGGCTGGCTCTGGCCTACACCGCGACCTACCGTTACGAACTGCGCAGGCTGGTCGACGATCTGCCGGTCCGGCACGTCCCGGCGCCCGGCCCCGGCGAGCGGGACGCCAACTTCTGGCTTCTCGTGCACATCGCCGTGGTCGTCGGACTGACCGCGTTGCTGGTCTACCGTTGGGTGATCGCGCCAATGGAGTTCTTCTGGCCGATCTTCCCGCTGTCCGTGTTCGGCGCGAGCCTCGCCGTGCACGTGTGGTTCTGGCTCCACGGCCGACGGCGGGCCACCATCTTCAGTGGCCCGCCGCCGCTCGTGCCGGACGAATCCGACAATTCCTAGATGCCCAGTTCTTAGATACTCTGGGCGAAGCGGAAGAACCTGTGCGGGTCGTAGCGCCACTTGATCCACTGGAGCCTGCTGTGGTTGCCGCCGTAGTACGCCCGGCGCCAGTCCGGCAGCGTGGAGTCGATGAAGTTGACCTGGCCCTCGCCGTTGCCGTGCCGCCGGGCGACCGCGAACCCCTTGGCGGTCCACGACTCGATCGACGCCTTCACCTCGTCGGGCGGCGCGGCGGTGCGAACGCCCGCGGTGTAGGTGAAGTAGTGCTGTGCTGTGCGATGGGCGTAGGCCGTGGCCGACGGGGCGACGCGGTTGATCCGGCCGCCGAGACCGCCCCAGCTCATCACCCGGAACTGGCCGCCCGCCGGGTCGGCCTCGTAGGCCGCCAGCGCCTCGCCGATCGCTGACGAGGTCATCGGCCGGTCGGCCAGCCTCCCGCGCGCGAGCACGAAACTCTGCCGTGGCAGAGTGGCTTCCAGGTTGTAGCCGACCCGGTGGCACTGCTGCACGGTCTTCGTGCCGCAGCCGAACATCCGCATCATCGCGTCGAAGTACGTCAGGTCGTCGGCGGACCGGCTGGCCGGTGCCGAGCCGACGGCCGAGACGAGCGCGGTCAAGTGGGGGTCCACAGTGGCCACTGGGCCGCCGAACCAGCTGCCGGACACGAACAACGACGGCTGGCTGCCCGGCGCCGCGTTCTGGTTCATCACCGTCAGGTTCGCGGTCAGGTCGTCCGGTGCGGACGCCAGCCACGGCAGGAACGCGGCGATCACCTCGGCGGCGCGGGCATAGGGCCAGCTGAGCGAGAAGCTCACCGTCCGTGTTGTGGTCACCGGCGCGATCTCGTACTGGGTGACCACGCCGAAGTTGCCGCCACCGCCGCCGCGCAACGCCCAGAAGAGGTCAGGTTCGCGCGTCGGCGAGCACCGCGCCACTCGACCGTCGGCCAGGACGACCTCGGCCGACAGCAGCCGGTCGCTGGCCACGCCGTACTTGCGTGACAACGGCCCGACGCCGCCGCCCTGCAGGTAGCCGCCCATGCCGACGGTCGGGCAGTTGCCCGTGATCGCGGACAGGCCACGCTGGCTCAGCGTGGACAGCAGGTCGATGCCCTGCACACCGGGGCCCAGCCGGACCGAGGAGGCACCGACGTCGATCCGGCTCAGCCGGGAGACGTCCAGGACCATCCCGGTCGTGGTGGAGTAGCCCGCGGCCGAGTGGCCGCCGCTGCGCACCGCGACGGCGATGTCGTTGTCCTGCGCGAACCTCACACAGGTGCGGACATCGCCGACGTTCTCGCAGTACGCGATCGCCTGCGGCAGAACGTGGTCGAAGGCCGCGCTGTCGAGCTGGCGGGCCTGGGTGTACGCCGGGTCGCTCGGCAGTACGACGTCTCCGCTCAGGCACCCGCTGAGCCGCTCCCACCTGGTTCGCCGGGTGCTTGCTGCTGCCGTCGCCGGAGCCAGCAGCAGCGCTCCGGCTGTGCCCAATCCCGTGCGCAGCAACGTCCTTCGGTTGATCATGGATCCGCTCCCTGTGTCGACTGCGGATCCACGCTGACACCGGGCGCGGGCGTTGTCTCGGTGCCGGGACGCAATTCCCCGCCGCCTGGGACAAGGTTCCCAGGCGGCGAGGCGGTTACGCGCCCTTGAGCGCGGCCACCACCGGCGCGAACCTCTCCAGGTAGAACGCGTTGACCGTGAAGTAGGAGATGCCGAGCCGGTCCCGCTGCCTGCGGACGGTCTCGATCATCTGCTCCGCGGTGCCCGCGAGCACGGTCACCGCGCCCGCCTCGGCCAGTGCGGCCACGCTGGCGCCGATGAACGGCTGCACCTGGGTCGGCAGGTCCCGGCCTGCCGCGATCAGGTTGATGTTGAGCTCGATGTCGCCGAACCGCTCGGCCGCGACGTCCTTGAAGCGATCCACAATGGACTGTGCTTCGTCCTCGGTGGTGGTCGGCTTCCAGGTGAACGTGACCGTGTCGGCCTCGCGCGCGGCCAGTGCGAGCAGCTTCGGGCCCGCGCCGCCGATCAGCAGCCTGGGCCGGTCCTGCTCCTGCTTGAGCTGCGCGACCAGGTCGGCCAGTCGGGCGATCCGCTCGCCCGGTGTGCCGAGCTCGCGGCCCAGCCTGGCGGCCCAGGCCTCCGAGCCCGGCCGCCCGGCGCCAAGACCGAGCTCGAGCCTGCCGCCGGACAGCCGGTTGAGCGTACGGGCCTGCCAGACGGTGTTCTTGTGGTCGCGGAAGGACTCGGCGAGCACGAACGTGCCGAAGTGCAGCCGGGTGGTCGACGCCGCGACTCCGGCGAGCAGGGCCAGCGGGTCGTGCTCGCTGACCGGGTCCGGCGTCAGCAGCGTGTCGAAACCGACTTCCTCCGCACGCGCGGCCAGTTTCGCCAACGCGGCCACGTCGGGGACCTGTCCGGCCACGATGCCGAACCGGAACGGGCGATCAGTCATCACACAACTCCTTGGACTCGACCTTCCTCCTCACCGAATCATGCCGCGAAGAGGCACCGCGGGCGGGCGAAATCGCCCGATGTTCCCAGACTGCCGGGACGAGTGACTCATGACGCGGGGACCGGCTTGGGGAAACCTTGACCAGGCAACGACGTGGAGGTGAACCGTGAGCGGCGCACAGCTTGTCCGGCACATCACGGAGAATGTCGTCAACCGCGGCAATTTGTCCATTGTGTACGACCTGTTCGCTTCGGACTATGTGGCGCACAAGACCGGAATGTCGCTGCCGCGTGGCCCCGAGGCCTTCAAGATGTCCGTGCGCCAGTGGCGGGACGCGTTTCCCGACTACCAGGTGACCATCGAGGACGTCTTCGAGTCCGGTGACCTGGTCACCAGTCGGTTCGTGGCCGTGGGGACGCACCTGGGCCCGCTGATGGGCATCCCGGCGTCGGAGAAGGGGTTCCGGATCACCGGGACCGAGGTGCACCGGGTCGACGGCGGACAGGTGGCCGAGTCGTGGCTCGCCGACGACATCCCGCGGCTGCTGAGCGACCTCGGCATTCTCGCCCCGGTGAACACGAGGCCGGGGCAATGGACGTGAAAGGGGCGTCAGCATGGCGCGACGGCGGCTGATTCTGTTCGAAGTGGACGGTGTACTGGTCAGGCGCGGCGAACTGGTCCGCCCGCCCGGTGCGGCCGAGGGCCTCGCCAGGTTGCGGCACGAGACCGACGCGGTGCTCTCTGTCGTGACCGCGCAGGACAAGGCCGCCGCGCTGCGCAAGACCGACGTGGTCGGGGTGAACCGCTACCTCGACATGGAAGTCGGCGCGTACGGGTCCGAAACCGTCCGGATGGCACGGGAGCGGGCGAACGCGGCCTATGGCTGCGAATTCACGGTCATGGCGGTCACGGCGGCCGATGTGGCCCGGTTGCGCCAGGCCGACGAGGTGGTTGCGCTGTCCCCGGTGCAGGGCGCTGACCACGTCGTGGCGAGCCTGCTCGACCTCGCGGATCTCGCCACTAGGCCGTGTTTCGACGCCCCCGTTCGATGAGAGTCGGGATCGGGGCGGTTCCTGGCGCCGCCGCAGGGACGCCGGAATACTGGTTGTCTTTTGGTGTTCCTGCGGTGGCGCCAGGGACCGCATCCGGCCCGGCTATCGCGGACGGGGGCGTCGAGACACGGCCCAGTGTTCCCGCGAATTGATGGTTCCGAGACAACGAGACACAGGAGACGTGATGACGGTCGTGAACACCGAAACCGGGATCGCCACCGGCAGTGTGTGGATCTGGGGTGACAACGCCTTCCGCCAGCAGTGCGACGGGACGACCGAGCCTCGCCTGCTGCCCGCGAAACTGGACGGCCTCGACGACGTCGTGACCATCACCGGCGGTGGCGGCCAGGGCGTGGTGCTGCGGGCCGACCGGTCCGTGTGGGCCTGGGGGCGCAACGACCACGGCCAGGTGGGCGACGGGACCAACGAGAACCGCGCGGTGCCCGCGAAGATCGAGGGCCTCGACGACGTCGCTCAGTTGTCCGGTGGCGGCGGGCACACGCTCGCGCTCGCCCACGACGGCACAGTCTGGGCGTGGGGCCACAACGGCCGCGGTGACCTGGGTGACGGGACCACCGACAGCCGGAGCGCGCCGGTCAAGGTCAAGGGCCTGCGGGATGTGACCTCGGTGGCGTGGGGCGGCGGTCACGGTGTCGCGCTGCGCGCCGACGGAACCGTGTGGTCCTGGGGCCACAACCTGTTCGGCGGACTGGGCGACGGCACCACCGAGACCCGGCTGGAGCCGGTCATGGTCGACCTGCCCAACGTCGTCGAGGTACACGGCGGCGGCGGGCACACGCTCGCCAAGACCGCGGACGGGACCGTGTGGGCGTGGGGCCGCAACGACCGCGGCCAGGTCGGTGACGGCTCCACCGAGACCCGGCTGAGCCCGGTTCGGGTCCAGGGCCTTGATGGCGTCGAGGTGAAGAAGTTCATTGGCGGCTACTTCCACAGCCTGGTGCTCGCGACGGACGGCACGGTCTGGATGTGGGGCAACAACGACAGCGGCCAACTGGGCGACGGCACGACGAACAACCGGCCGGTGCCCGCTCAGGTCGAGGGATTGAGCGGCGTGACAGCCGTCGCCGGTGGCGGTGGCCGCAACGAGTTCGGGCCCGGCGGGCACACCGTCGTGCTGCTGGAGGACGGGACCCTGCGGGCGTGGGGCCTCAACGACGCCGGTCAGCTCGGCGACGGCACGACCGAGAACCGGTCGCGTCCCGTTGCCGTGCAAGGCATCAAGGACGTGCTCGCGATCGTCGCGGGCGGTGGCTACACCATGGCGCTGGCCTAGCGGTCGCAACCACTAGCGGACCAGCTGCCCGCCGCTCCTGACCCCGGTGTCCGGCAACCGCGGGTCGGGAGCGGCGCTTTGCTATTCCCGCCCGCCGAACTGCCAGTTGTGCACCTCGATGTCGGCGTACCCGTCCTGGGACAGCACGGCTCGTGCCGCCTGTGCGTCCGGTGCCCTGAGCAACACCGCCGTCCCCAGCCACAGCGATTCGTCGTCGGACAGCAGCGGCCCGTACGCGATCAGCTCGTCCTTGTCCTGCGGCACGGCGAGGTCCACGGCCGTCCCCGAGCCGAGCCCGAGCACCAGGTACCGGTTGCCACCGTGGCGGCCACCGGCGAAGTCCCACATCTTGCGGCCCAACAGGTTGTGCCACCGGCGAAGCAGAACGTCCCGGTACACACCGGCCTGGTAGGTGGGCTCGTCGAAGACGAACGCACGGGCCGCGGCGGGATCGGGGAGATCGAGGATGTGCACGCTGCCGGTCGCGTTCTCGCCGTCGTCCGCCATGGTCGGGCCACGCGCGATCATCTCGGCCGCGTACCGGTCCATGTAGGACCTGTGGTCCTCCAGCATCTCGTCGCGCAGAGGATTGGAACCGGGCCGATCACGGTGGTAGCAGAAGAACTCCATACCTCAGTCTTCCACTGCTACCCGCCGTGACGGCCCGGCCCTGTGTCAGTAAGCGATTTCGGTTGTGACCTGGTGGGTTTTCGCGTCGGCGATCGTGTCGAGGAGGTGGCTGGCCAGGTCGGCGCGGGAGATCGACCAGCAGCCCTTGAGCTTGCCCCCGGTCCGCGTGCGGTAGTCCGCGGTCAGCTCACCGTTGGTCAGGCGGGCGGCGCGGACGATCGTCCAGTCCCGATCGCTGGCCAGCACACGGCGTTCCATCTCCATCATGTCCGCGTACGGCCTGCGCAGCAGGGGGTGCAGCAGGAACCTGGCCACGAGCCATTCCAGCGGCTGGCTCGGCGGGGGGATGTGTACCGAACTCGTCGACACCACCTGCAGCCGCCGCACGCCTGTGCGGGCCATCGCCGTGAGGATGTTGCCGGTTCCCTCCGAGTACACGGTTGTCGCGTGCCGCTTGTAGCCGATGCCGAGCGCCGACACCACGGCGTCGACACCGTCGACCACTTTGTACACGCGCTCAGGGTCGAGCACGTCGCCGCGCTCGACCCTGAGCCTGGGGTGCTGGACAGGCATCGCAGCCGGATTCCTGGCCAGCACCACCACGTCGTGCCAGCGCTGCAGGGCTTGGCGGGTCAGTTCCACACCCGTGCCGCCCGTCGCGCCGAACACCGCTATCCGCATCAGCCCGCCTTCGCCACCACGTCGACCAGCTCAGCCCGGGAGGCACCCGGCAACTGCGGCGGCGGACCACCCGCCAGCGCCTTGCCGATCCGTGCCTTGATCTCCGGGTCCTGGTAGAGCGTGTCCGGGGTCTTCAGCATCATCATCACGGTGGCCACCCGGCGCCAGACTTCCTCGTCCTTCGTCGACGCCGCCACCGCGATCCCGAAGTTGACCACTCCGGCCGGTGGGCGCTGCGGCGGCTGACCGGCCACCGTCGCCTCCCACATGGCCGCCCGGCCGCGGTCGTTGGCGACCGCCTCCTCCCACCACGGCCGCAGCAGCCGTTCGGTCAGCTCCACGTACGCCTGTGCCTGCTTGGGGCCGACCTCGGGGTGCTCGTCGAGCATGTCGGCCAGCAGGTACGCGTGCTGCAGGCCCAGCGACACACCGCGGCCGTAGGACGGGTTCGTGGTGCAGACCGAGTCGCCGATGCCGAAGAAGCCCTGCACCGGCTGGGGCAGGCGCAACGAGTTGTCCAGGCTGCCCATCGCGTACACCGGTGAGATCGGCTCGGAGTTGCCCGGCGCCACCCAGCCCGCCAGCAGCGGCGTCGCCCGCACGGCCGCGGTGAACGCCTCCTCGTTGCGCAGGCCCTTGAGCGCGTTGTCCTCGGGCAGGATGCCGAACGAGATCGAGAAGGTCTTGTTGTCGCCGAGGAACAGCACGGCAGTGTAGTGGTCCCACAGCCCGCCCGCGCCGAAGCCGCGGTTGATCGGACCCGGGGGAGTGTCGGCGGTCATCCGGTAGAACCGCGTGTAGTAGGTGATCTTGCAGCTCTCGCTCTGCGTCGCGGGCGCGGGCAGGCCCGCGTCGGTCAGCCAGGTCTCCGCAGCCGAACGCCTGCCGGTCGCGTCGATGACAATGTCGGACGTGTGGGTGTAGCCGCCTTCCAGTCGGACGCCGGTGACCCGGCCGTTCTCGGAGACCAGGCCGCGGACGGTCTTGCCCGTGCTGATCCGGATGTTCGGCCGTGCCTGTGCGCGCTTGCGCAGCGCCAGCTCGAACGTCGACCGGCGGGCGATCACCATCCGCAGGTCCTTGTCCTCCGGGCGGGGATCGACCTTGCCCAGCATCGGCGGGGTGTAGTCGGTGAGGTGGACCTCGGTGCAGCCGGAGGCGAGCAGTTCGTCGTGCACGTCCGCGGCGCGGTCGCGTAACAGGTTGCAGCCCAGCGACGCGAACGCGTGCGACTGGACACCCTGCGGGACCGTCGGGCGCTTCGCGGCGAAGGCCTCGTCCACTGTCGACGGTTGTGGGTCCGCCGACCGTTCCAGGATCTCGACCTGGTGTCCCTTGTCGGCGAGGGCGATCGCGGCTCCGAGACCGAGCACGCTACCGCCGATGATGGTGACAGTACTCATTGCTTGCGTGTCCCCCTGTTGTCAGGAATTCCAGAACTCGTCCGTCGCGTGCACGTCGTTGGGGTAGGTCCAGAACTCCGCGATCCGGCCGTCCACGATCCTTGCCACGTTCACGAACGGCATCTCCAGCACCCGGCCCTTGCGCTCGTAGCGCGTGTTCAGCAGTGCGTACGCGTGTCCCTCGCTCGCGCCGATCTCCCACGCCTGCATGAACAGCTTGCCCTCGGTGAGCTCGAAGATCTTGTTGGCGAACGCGATCGACTCCTGCAGGCCCTTGTGGGTGCCCGACAGCGGGTTGCGGCCGGGGTAGTGGTGCACGGCGTCCTCGTGCCAGTAGGTGCCCGCGGTCTCGACGTCGCCGACGCCGAAGGCCGCGTAGACCTTCTTCAGCAACTGGACGTGCGGGTGCTCGTCGACCGAAGTGGCGGTTGTCATGCCTGCTCCTTTGTGGACTATGCGGGGACCGCGCTGCGCACGGTGTCCTCGACGGCTGTGACGATCTGGGCGGAGTTCGGCGCGTACGCGTCCTCCAGCGCCGGGGCGAACGGGGTGGGCGCGTGCGGCGAGGTGATCATCCGCACCGGCCCGCGCAACGCGTCGAAGGCGTTCTGCGCCACCAGCGAGGCGATGTCCGACGCCACCGAGCAGCGCGGGTTCGACTCGTCGACCACGACCAGCCGACCGGTGCGCCGGACGCTGGCGTAGATGCTCTCCTCGTCCAAGGGGGACACTGTGCGCGGGTCGACGATCTCGCAGGACACGCCGTCCGCGGCCAGCTGTTCGGCCGCGACCTCGGCCTCGGCGACCATCCGGCCGATGGCCACGATCGTGCAGTCCGTACCCTCACGGACGATCCTGGCCTGACCGAACGGGATCTCATACGACTCCTCCGGCACGATCCCCCTGCTGAAGTACAACATTTTGTGCTCGAAGAAGATCACCGGGTCGTTGTCCCTGATCGCGGTGGTCATCAGGCCCTTGGCGTCGGCGGGTGTCGACGGCACGGCCACCTTCAGGCCGGGGATGTGCGCGAAGATCGGGTACAGCGCCTGCGAGTGCTGCGCGCCCCGCCGCATGCCCGCGCCCCACATCGCCCGCAGCACCAGTGGGACGCTGGCCTTGCCGCCGACCATGTAGCGCAGTTTGGCCGCCTGGTTGAGGATCTGGTCGAAACACACCCCGGCGAAGTCGACGAACAGCAGGTCGGCCACGGGCCGCAGGCCGGTCGCCGCCGCGCCGACCGCGGCGCCGACGAACGCCGCCTCGGTGATCGGGGCGTCGAAGATCTGGTCGGGGAACATCTCGTTGAGGCCCTTGGTCGGGCCCCACGCGTTGCCCAGCTTGCCGTCGGTGCCCGTGCCGCCGATGTTGTCCTCGCCGAAGACGACGACCGCGGGATCGCGGCGCATCTCCTGGGTCAGCGCCTCACCGATGGCATCGAGGTACGACAGGATTCGTGCCACGCGATCCTCCTCAGTAACTGACGTAGACGTCGGTCAGCAGTTCGCTGATGTCCGGGTCCTTGGCGTCACGGGCTTCCTCGACCGCCGCGTTCACGCGCGCCCGCACGGCCGTGTCCACGTCCGCGAGGTCGGCCGCGGTCACGCTGCCCTCGGCGAGCACCCGCTCGGTGAACACCGTGATGCAGTCGTGTGCCGAGCGCAGTTCGTCGATCTCACTGGTGAGCCGGTAGGCCTGCTGGTCCCAGCCCTCCATGTGGCCGTAGAACCGGTCCGCCTTGCATTCGAGCAGGGTCGGGCCGTCGCCGGAGCGGGCGCGTTCGACGGCCTCGGCCGCCGCCGCGCGCACGGCGAACACGTCGTAGCCGTCCACCACACGCGACGGGATGCCGACGGCCTCGCCCCGCAGCGCCACCTGCTTGCCCGCCAGGTGGAACCGGGTGCCGGTCGCCTGCGCGAAACCGTTGTCCTCCACCACGAACACCACCGGCAGCTGCCAGACCGACGCCAGCGTGAGGCTTTCGGCGAACGCGCCCTGGTTGGCGCCGCCGTCACCGACGAACGCGACGGAAACCTGGTCCGTGCCACGGACCTTCGCCGACAGCGCGGCACCGGCGGCGAGCGGGACACCGCCCGCGGCGACGCCGTTCGCGCCGAGCATGCCGCGGTCGAAGTCCGCGATGTGCATCGAGCCGCCCTTGCCGCCGCACAGGCCGCCCGCCTTGCCGTACAGCTCGAGCATCATGCCGGTCACCTCACAGCCCTTGGCGACGGCGTGCCCGTGGCCGCGGTGTGTGCTGGCGATGTAGTCGTCGTCGGACAGGACCGAGCAGACACCGGCTGCCACTGCCTCCTGGCCCGCGTACAAATGGACCGCTCCGGGGATGGCCTTGCCGGTGAACTCGATGTGCACCCGGTCCTCGAACTCGCGGATGGTCCGCATAACCCGGTAGATTTCGATCAGCCGGTCCGGTGCCAAAGCGGCGGCGTGAGAATTCTTCGTCATGGAAGTGCTTCCTTGTCGGGCCGGAAACGCACGGCCAGTCGCTGCCGGTTTCCCGGCAATAGGCGTAGTACCGTCGCGGCGATTATCCGGACGGACGGCGATGACCCCAGTTATCGTTGGTCCCAGCCTGGGTGAATTCATTTCGTGTCACCGGGCTGCGATCCTGGGGTCAAGGTAATCACGGGCCGGACGGTGCGCAACCATGCCCACTTGCCGACAAATGGGTGACGCCGGTGCCAAAGGACGTCACCCGCGGTGGTCGGGATGGGCCCGCCGTCCGCCGTTCCCCCTGGGCAGGGCCGATGCCGTCGGCCAAGTGCGCATATCGGGTCCCAGTCATCACTGAGCAACGGGTACGTGCGCTGTTGAGCCAAGTCCCGGTCATACTGGGTGACAATCCCAGCCGGGGTGGGAAACCAGGGAGGTGCCCGCCTTATGAGACCTTTCTACCGCACCGCCTCATCCCGGTCCGACTGGTCACTGTTTCTGGCGTTCCGGTCCGGGAAATGTCCAGTTTGTATGCATTATTCGCGTTTTCGTCACGCTGGAAACCGTGGATCATTGATGATCGTCGCCGCCATGGCCGTGCGGGTAACGAGTGCCGCCATTGTGCCGGTGCCGGTAGTCGTCGACTTCTTGCGGGGTGTGTGATGCCGCTGGTATGCTCCAATTTGATCTTCAATTATCGGTGTTACAGTTCTTCCACATGCGCTCTGGGGGCAGGATGCGCGTAACGGGCATGTTTCGGGAATCGATCGGCCTGATTAGGACTTGCATGGAACCGAACCGAAATCACCAGAATTCGGACGTGGCCGCCCTGTGGCCTGCCGCGTCCCACGGCGGACGGCGCTTACGCAGAATCTCGCTGTTCGCCCTGTCGCTCTTATCCGGTCTGGGTGCCGCGCTCGCGGGGTGGCTGCCGCATCCAGAACAAATACCGTTCTCCAAGCGCCACAAGGAATCGGGGGGTGAACCGGACGACCCCGCCGGCGACCGCTGCGGT
The DNA here is from genome assembly GCF_000826545.1 of Kibdelosporangium sp. MJ126-NF4. Next base: position 1,507,936 of record NZ_CDME01000011.1, read on the forward strand.
GGCTCCCACACGGGCGACCCGTGTGACCACCAGGTTCACCTCGCCCGAGTCCTGCGTGACCTGCACGACGAGGTCGGCTCGTCGCTGGCGGGGGTCACCGCACAACTGGAACTGGTGCGCAGGTTGCTGCAGTCGGACATCGAGCGTGCCGGGCGGATGGTCGGCGAGGCACACATCGTCACCACCGACCTGGTCGCGACCGTGCGCCGGATATCGGCCGAGCAGCGGCGCGCCTGCGACAACGGCCGACGGCGGGGGCCGAGGCCGATCGGCGCGAACCGGTCGGCGGCCTTCGACGACGCGCTGCGCAACATGATCGGCCGGATGTGCTCGGTTGTCGGCGACCGGCTGGAGATCACGCTCGACCTGGGGGACGGGCTTGACCGGGTGCCGGGTGAGGCGGGCTGGGCCGCCTTCTGGATCGTCAACGAGGCGCTCACCAACGTGCTTCGGCACTCCTATGCGGACAGATGTCTCGTGTCGGTGTGGGTCGGCGACGAGGACCTGCACGTCCAGGTCCAGGACAACGGGGTTGGCCTGGTCACCAGGGTGCGCACCCGCAGGGCACTGAAGTCCGGCGGTTCGGGCGTCGGCAACATGGCCGACCGGGCCGCCGAACTCGGTGGCTGGTGCACCGTGCAGCCGGCGATCCCGAGCGGAGCGGTGGCGCTGGCGGCGTTGCCGCTCGCCGGGACACGGCGGGGCAGAGCGGCCAGGTCCGCCTGAGATCAGGGGGATGGCTGCTGTGGGGAACACCGAGACCGGTCAGATCAAGCTCCTGATCGCCGACGATCACCCGGTATACCGCTACGGGCTGCGCAACCTGCTTGAGGACTTCGACGGTTTCGTCGTGGTCGGCGAGGCGCGCAGCGGTGACGAGGCACTGGCACTGACCCATCGGCTGCGGCCGCGGATGGTGCTGATGGACGTCAACCTGCCCGGCATGTCGGGGATCGACGTGACGCGCACGATCGTGGCCAGGATGCCGGAGACGTCCGTCGTCATGGTCACGATGCTGGAGGACCGCGACACGTTCTTCGCGGCCATCCGGGCGGGTGCCCGCGGATACCTGATGAAGGGCAGCGGGTCGGAGGACGTCCGCCAGGCGATCACCACGATCGTGGCAGGCGGCCTGTTCTTCGACAGCGAGGTCGCCAAGTGGGTGGTCGAGTACCTGGTGAAACCGCCCGCGACGAGACGACCGTTCCCCGAGCTCACCGACAGGGAACGGGCGGTGCTGGAACTCGTCGCGGACGGACAGGGCAACGTGGCGATCGCGCGCGCACTGGGACTGTCGATCAAGACCGTGCGCAACTACCACTCGCGGATCTTCGCCAAACTGCAGGTGGTCGACCGGACCGAGGCCGCGGTGCTCGCCCGCAGGGCCGGTCTCGGCCACTGACCGCCCGAACCGCGCTGGTTTGATGTGCGCTGGCCCGTCCGGTTTCTCCCGGGCGGGCCTTCTGCTGTGTCCCGAATGGACACCGTTTCTTCCTTGCCTGAGGCAGATCCCGCGTACCGAGGGACCGCTGGCTCAAGACGGTGGGACTGGCGCGGGGTGAAATCGTCGCCAGGGTAGCCGGAACATCGGGCAAGGAGGTTTTCGGTGACCAGTGTTTTCCAGCGGGTGCCGGTCCAGCAGAGCTGGACGCGCTGTCCTGGCTGCGGCGAGTTGAACTACGCGAAGAAACTCGCGCGTGCCATGGGAGTGTGTCCCGAATGCGGTCACCACCACCGGTTGACCGCGGCCGAGCGGATCGGGCAGCTGGCCGACCCCGGCAGCTTCGAGCCGCTCGACGTCCGCGTGGTGGCCACCGACGTGCTCGGGTTCGTCGACTCGCAGGCGTATCCGGACCGGCTGGCCAAGGCGAGGTCGGCGACCGGAATGGACGACGCTGTCCACTGTGGACTTGTCAGGCTCGGCGGGGTTCCGCTGATGCTGGCGGTGATGGACTTCCGTTTCATGGGCGGCAGCCTCGGCGCCGCGGTGGGCGAGCTGATCACGCGGACCGCCGAGGAGGCCGTCGACCGGAGCGTTCCCCTGCTGATCGTGAGCGCGTCCGGCGGCGCGCGGATGCAGGAGGGCGTGCTCGCGCTGATGCAGATGGCCAAGATCAGCCAGGCGCTCGCCGCGCTGCGCGACGCGGGCCTGTTGAGCATCAGCCTGATCACCGACCCGACCTACGGCGGTGTGGCGGCGTCGTTCGCGACCAACTGCGACGTGCTGGTCATCGAGAAGGGCGCGCGGATGGGCTTCGCGGGCCCGAGGGTGATCGAGCAGACCATCCGGCAGCGGCTGCCGGAGGACTTCCAGACCGCCGACTTCCTGCTCGCCCACGGGCAGGTGGACACCGTCCAGCACCGGCACGAGCTGCGCGGCTGGCTGCGGTCCCTGCTGTGGGCGACCCGCTGCGCCGACGAGGCCGACGAGATCACCCGGATGTCCGCGCGGGAGAAGACCGCCCCGCTGATCAGGGATCCGAGGCTGCTCGACCCGGTCGACGCGTGGGACGCGGTCGCCACCGCGCGCCGCACCACCAGGCCGACCGCGCTGGACTACATCGACCTCGCCTTCGACGGGTTCGTCGAACTGCACGGCGACCGTCTCGCCGCGGACTGCCCGTCCATCGTCGCCGGGTTCGCCCGGCTGCACGGCAGGCCGGTCGCGGTGCTCGGGCACCAGAAAGGCCACCAGACCGCCGAACTGGTCAGCAGGAACTTCGGCATGCCCCAGCCGGAGGGCTACCGCAAGGCGTTGCGCGTGATGCGCCTCGCCGACCGGCTCGGCATCCCGGTCGTGTCCATCGTGGACACACCGGGAGCGTATCCGGGCAGGGACGCCGAGGAACACGGCCAGTCCGTCGCGATCGCGGAAAGCATCCTCGGCATGTTCGAGCTGGGCACCCCGGTGGTCACCGTGATCACCGGTGAGGGCGGCAGCGGCGGCGCGCTCGCGCTGGCCGTCGCCAACCGGGTGCTGATGTTCGAGCGGGCGGTCTACTCGGTGATCACCCCGGAGGGCTGCTCGGCGATCCTGTGGCCGGACGCGGCATCGGCGCCCGCCGCGGCCCGCGCGCTCGGGATCACCGCGCACAACCTGCTCGAACTGGGCGTGGTCGACGGCGTACTGCCCGAACCGTCCACAACGGACCATGAAGCGGGCTGGGCTCAGAAAATGGCCACAGCACTGGGGGACGCGGTGTCCCGGATGCTCGCGGAGCTGGAACAGGCCGAGGACGTCGACCTGATCCGGGACCGCAGGGCGCGGTTTCGCGGCTTCGGTGCCCAGGGGACTCTGATCAGCGAGTGCGGAAGGGAATCGGTGCGCTAGATGGCGCCACAACACGAGCAAGCCGACGGTGACATGCTCGCCGGGCTGCGCGCACAGACCTTGCGGCTGGCCGGGGACCTGCCAGGCGCCCTGCGGCGGCTGAGCGTCCGCTCCGGCGACGCGGTGATCGAGGTGGAATGGCAGGAGGCGGCGACCGGACCGGCCGTGCTCGTCCCCGCCGCCGTGCCTGCGGTGGAACTGGCCGCCGAGATGGCCGACGAATCCATTGTGGTCTGTTCACCGATGGTCGGCACGGTCTACCACGCGCCGAGCCCCGACCAGCCGCCGTTCGTCACGGCGGGCGACATGGTCGAGGTCGGCCAGACAGTGCTGATCATCGAGGCGATGAAGCTGTTCAACCCGATCGTCGCCGAGCAGCCGGGCGTGGTGATCGAACTCCTCGTCGACGACGGCGCGCCGGTCGAGTTCGACCAGCCGTTGCTGCGGCTGAAGACCTCAGCGGACGAGGCGGCCGATGTTCACTAAGGTGCTCATCGCCAACCGGGGCGAGATCGCGCTGCGCGTCGCGCGGACGTGCCGGGAACTGGGAATCGCGACCGTCGGGGTGTACTCGACGGCCGACCGCGATCCCCGTGTCCTGCGGCACTTCGACGAGGTCGTGCAGATCGGTCCCGCGCAGAGCAAACGCAGCTACCAGAGCACACCGGCGATCATCGAGGCCGCGCTGCAGACCGGTGCGCAGGCGATCCACCCGGGATACGGCTTCCTGTCCGAGGACGCGGACTTCGTCGAGGTCTGCGACGAGGCCGGACTGGTGTTCATCGGTCCGCCCCCGTCGCAGATGTCCGCACTCGGTGACAAAGCGAGCGCGCGGCGGATCATGAGCGAGGCCGGTCTGCCGCTGCTGCCGGGAAGTGTCGAGCCGTCACCGGACGCGGCGCACGCGCTGGCCACCGCGCAGCGGATCGGTTACCCGGTGATCATCAAGGCGTCCGCGGGCGGCGGCGGGAAAGGCATGGCTGTCGTCCGGGAACCCGCGGACCTGGAGAAAACCTTCCTGCAGGCAAGTGCCGTGGCCGCGTCCCTGTTCGGTGACGAGCGGGTCTACCTGGAGCGGTATCTGGAACGCGCACGGCACGTGGAGGTCCAGGTGCTGTGCGACAGCCACGGCAACGGCGTGCACCTGGGCACCAGGGACTGCTCGGTGCAGCGACGGCACCAGAAGCTGATCGAGGAGGGACCCGCGCCCGCGCTGTCGGCGGCCATCGCGGCGGACATGGCCACCTCGGCCGTGCTTGCCGCGCTGAAGGTCGGCTACGTCGGCGTCTGCACCTTCGAGTTCCTCGTCGACGAGCACGAGAACCACTACTTCATGGAGATCAACACCAGGATCCAGGTCGAGCACCCGGTCACCGAGATGATCACCGGTGTCGACCTGGTCCGCGAGCAGATCCTCGTCGCTGCAGGCCATTCGCTGTCCTTGACCCAGCAGGACATCCAGCTGTCCGGGGTCGCGGTGGAGTGCCGCGTCAACGGCGAGGATCCCGACCGCGACTTCGTGCCGACCGCGGGCGTGCTCGAACGCTTCGACCCGCCGGGCGGCCCGTTCACCCGCGTCGACACGCACGCGTTCACCGGCTACGTGCTCAGCCCGTACTACGACTCCATGGTGGCCAAGGTGATCGTCTGGGCGCCGGACCGCGACCAGGCGCTCAACCGGATGGACCGCGCACTCGCCGAGTTCACTGTGGACGGTCCAGGTGTGAAGACCACCGTGGGATTCCTGCGGCGGGTGCTCGCCGACGGTGAGTTCCGCGCCGCCGGGCACAGCACCGGTCTGGTCGACCGGGTGCAGGCGGAGGGCAACCGAGCAGAAAGGCAAGCGAAGTGACCGTACAGAACGAACAGCCGGCGGTCGCGCCGGACATGGCGACCGAGATCAGGGAGATCCTGGTCAGCGCGGCCGGGCTGGACCCGTCGGCGTTCGACGGCGCCGAGCACGACTCGCTGGCCGAACTCGGCCTCGACTCGCTGGCGACGATGGAGCTGCAGTCGATCGTGCAGACCCGTCACCAGATCCGCATCCCGGACGAGTCACTGGCCATGAGCGTGCCGCAGATCGCGGCCTTCATCCGCGACGGACAGGCAGAGAGGGTTTGACGATGGCGGGCCACACGGAGGCGAGCGTCCTCATCGACGCGCCGTTCCAGCTTGTCTGGGACATGACCAACGACGTCGACAACTGGACGGACCTGTTCACCGAGTACGCGGTGGCCGAGGTGATCGAGCGGGACGGCGACACCGTGACGTTCCGGCTGGCGCTGCACCCCGACGAGAGCGGCAAGGTCTGGAGCTGGGTCAGCCAGCGCACGATGGACCTGGCCAACCGGGAGGTGCACGCCAAGCGCGTCGAGACCGGTCCGTTCGAGTACATGCGGATCCACTGGACGTACGCCGAGGAGCCGGGTGGCGTGCGGATGGTGTGGAAGCAGGACTTCCACATGAAGCCCACCGCGCCGCTCGACGACAAGGGCATGACCGACCGGATCAACACCAACAGCCCCGGCCAGCTGAAAGTGATCAAGGAACGGGTCGAGGCAGCCGCCCGCGCGGCAGCCGTGCGTTGAAAGTTCCCCGTCATCGCTGAGGAGAGACGAGAAGACATGACCACCACCCACAAGACGATCGCCCGGGGAGACATCCCACCGAACACCCGGCGCGGTGCCGAGATCCGCGTACTGCTCGGGCCCGCCACGGTGGGCAGTGAGTCGGGATTCCTCGGCGTCGCGGTGCTGGCGTCCGGCGAGAGCATCGCCGAGCACTACCACCCGTACAGCGAGGAGTTCCTCTACGTGGTGTCCGGCACGCTGACCGTCGACCTCGACGGCGAGCCGACCGTCGTCGAAGCCGACTCCGGTCTGCTCGTGCCGATCAAGGTCCGCCACCGGCTGCGCAACATGGGCACCGAGCCGGTGAAAGCGGTCTTCCACCTCGGCCCGCTCGCGCCACGGCCGGAACTCGGCCACGTCGACACCGAGACCGCCGACGAGGCAACGGCTTTCACGAGGCAGGCATGAGCGGCACACGTGGCCGCCGGGTCGTCGTCACCGGCGTCGGCGTCGTCGCCCCCGGCGGCGTGACCAGGAAGGCGTTCTGGGCCTGCCTGACCGAAGGGCGCACCGCGACCCGGCGGATCTCCCTGTTCGACGCGTCGACGTTCCGGTCACAGGTGGCCGCCGAGTGCGACTTCGACCCGGTCGAGGCGGGACTGTCGGTGCGGGAGATCCGCCGCAGCGACCGGTACGTGCAGTTCGCGCTGGCCGCGGCCGGTGAGGCGATCGTCGACAGCGGACTGGAGTTCGACGAGGACCTGCAGGACCGCACCGGTGTCGTGCTCGGCTCGGCGGTCGGCGGGACCACCGCGTTGGAGAACGAGTACGTCGTGCTCAGCGACGTCGGCAAGAACTGGCTGGTCGACAGCGCGTACGCGGGGCCTTTCCTGTACCAGGCACTGGTTCCCAGCAGCCTGGCCGCGGACGTCGCGGTGCGCTACGGCGCGCACGGGCCGGTCCAGGTGGTGTCCACCGGGTGCACGTCGGGCATCGACGCGATCGGCTACGCCTTCCAACTCGTGCAGGACGGCGAGGCGGACGTGATCATCTCCGGCGCGGCCGACTCGCCGCTGTCCCCGGTGACCTCGGCGTCCTTCGACGCGATCAAAGCGACCACACCGGACAACGACGACCCGGAGCACGCGTCGCGCCCGTTCGACCGTGACCGCACGGGTTTCGTGCTCGGCGAGGGCGGCGCGGTGCTGATTCTCGAGGAACTGGAGCACGCACGGGCCCGCGGTGCCCGGATCTACTGCGAGGTCTCCGGCTATGCCGCGCGCAGCAACGGTTTCCACATGACCGGGCTGCGTCCGGACGGCATGGAGATGTCGCTGGCGATCGACGACGCGATGGCGCAGGCCCGGATGAACAAGGACGAGTTCTCCTACATCTGCGCGCACGGCTCCGGCACGCGGCAGAACGACCGGCACGAAACTGCCGCGTTCAAGCGCTCGCTCGGTGAGGCCGCGTACGACGTGCCGATCAGCTCGATCAAGTCCATGGTCGGGCACTCGCTCGGCGCGATCGGCGCGATCGAGATGGCCGCGTGCGCGCTGGCGATCGTCGACGGGGTCGTCCCGCCGACGGCGAACTGGGCCAACCGGGACCCGGAGTGCGACCTGGACTACACCCCGAACACCGCACGGGCACTCCCGGTCGACACGGCACTGTCGGTCGGCAGCGGGTTCGGCGGATTCCAGTCGGCGATGATCTTCCGGCGGCTCAGGGAGCTGGCGGCGTGAGGCGCCGGGCGGTGATCACCGGGATCGGCATCGTCTCGCCGTCCGGGATGAGCACCGGGGAACACTGGGAGACGATCACCAGCGGGCGCCGCAGGATCGGGCCGATCAGCCAGTTCGACGCGTCCGGCTATCCGACGACGATCGCCGGTGAGGTAGCGGGTTTCGACGTCACCGGCCGGGTCGACGGCAGGCTGGTCGTGCAGACCGACCGGTGGACGTGGATGAGCTTCGTCGCCGCCGAGCAGGCACTCGGCGACGCGTCCCTCGACCTGTCCACACTGGACCCGTATCGGGTCTCGGTGATCATGGCGAGCTCGTCGGGTGGCAACGCCTTCGGCCAGAAGGAGTTGCAGCGGCTGTGGAGCCGTCCGGACCGGACAGTCGGCGCGTACCAGTCGATCGCGTGGTTCTACGCGGCCACGGTCGGCCAGCTGTCCATCCGCCACCAGGCCAAGGGACCGAGCAACGTGCTGGTCTCGGAGACCGCGGGTGGATTGGACAGCCTCGCGCACGCCGCGCGGATGATCGACCGTGGCGTGTCCGTGGTCCTGGCAGGCGGGCTGGAGGCGCCGCTGAGCCCGTACGCGCTGGCCTGCCAGGTGCGTAGCGGCAGGCTCAGCGAGCGCAAGGACCCCGAGTCGGCGTACCTGCCCTATGACGCCGACGCTTCCGGCTACGTCCCGGGCGAAGGCGGTGCGGTGCTTGTGGTCGAGGACCTCGAACACGCGCTTGCCCGCGACGCGCCGGTGATCTACGGCGAGATCGCGGGCTGGGGCGTCACCCACGACGGCGAGCACACCGTCCGCGGCTCGGGCGGATCGCAGCGCCAGTACACGCGATCCATGCGCCTGGCGCTGGACCGGGCGGCGGCCGCACCGGCGGATGTCGACCTGCTGATCCCGGACGCCTTGGGAGTGCCGGAGAACGACGCGACCGAGGCAGGCGCGATCACCGAGGTGTTCGGCGAGGGCGGAGTCCCGGTGTCCACGCACAAAGCGCTCACCGGGCGGATCTACCAGGGCGGTGCGGCGCTGGACGTGGCGACCGCGCTGCTGGCGATCGACCGGCAGGCGGTCCCGGCCAGCGCGGGGACGCACACCCCGGCGCCCGGCTGCGACCTGGCGTTCGTGCCGGAGACCAAACAGGCGGTGGTGGACGTCGCGATGGTCAGCGCCCACGGCTTCGACGGCTACCACAGCTCAGTAGTGCTGCGCCGCTACCAGGGGCGCACATGACCGCGGCGCCGTGTCCGCGACAGGAGGCTGACATGTCCGACAACGCGACCAAAGCGCGCGTGGTGTTCCAGTTCACTGTGCCCACCGCCCGCACGGAGGAGTTCCTCCGCGCCTACGACCAGATCCGGTTCGAGGTGGCGGCGGGCGTCCCCGGGCACCTGCTCGACCAGGTCTGCCAGTCGACGGGCGATCCGGAGCAGTGGCTGATCACCAGCGAGTGGTCCTCGTTGGCGCACTTCGAGGAATGGGAACGCAGCCAGGGCCACCGCGACCTGGTCCAGCCGATGCGCGCCTGCATGCGGAACCCGAAGTCACAGCGGTACGTCGTGCACAAGCAGACATCGAAGGGGGAGGAGTGACGTGGACTTGACGCTGGGAATCCTGACCGTCTGGGTGCTCGCGGCGGCAGGTGTGCAACTGGGCACGCTCTGGATCATGAAGCTGTCGATCCTGCCGATGCTCGACAAGCTGCAGTACGACCGCTACGTGGTGGTGTGCCAGCTGATCGACATGCACACGTTCCACCCGATCGCGGTGTGGAACGGTGTGATCGCGGCGGGCATCGGCGTCTGGGCGGCGCTGATCTCACCCAACGCGCTGATCGCGACCCTGTTCATCGTCGGCTCGGTCGCCATGGTGGTCGTCGGGATCACCTCGGAGGGCTTCAACCGGCCGATCTGGCGGCAGATCGAGCACTGGAGCCCGGACCGCACCGCGCAGGACTGGGGCCGCAAACGCGTCAACTGGCACATCGCACACCAGGTCCGGACCTACGGCGCGATCGGCGCACTGGGTGCCTACATCGCGGCGTTCGTCGCCGTACTCGCCTGAGGAGGGCGAACCGATGAACATCGTGGTATTCGGTGGAACGGGCCGGATCGGCAGCGCGGTGGTGCACCGCGCACTGGCCGAAGGCCACACAGTGACAGCGGTCGCGCGGCACGAGCCGCGCACCCCGGTCCGCAACAAGCACTACAGACTGCACCTGGGCGACGCGACGGAGCAGTCGGTGACCGAGGCGGCGGTCGCCGGGGCGGACGTGGTCGTCCTCGCGGTCGGCATGCCGGGCACATCGTCCACAGTGGTGCGTTCCACCACGGTGTCCGCTGTGCTCAAGGGCATGCGGGCCAACGGCGTCAAACGGCTGATCTCGGTGTCCCCCGCGGGGGTCGTGATCAGTCCGAAGGCGCCGCTGACCCGCAAGGCGTGGCTGCGTTTCATCGTGCACAAGCAGCAGCGCAACGCGTACAACGACGTGGAACGAGTGGAGGACGAGCTCGTCAACTTCTGCCCGGACATCGAGTGGAGCATCGTGCGCTCGGCGAAGGTCCGGGAAACCCCGGCGACCAACGCCTACCAGGTGATCCCGGACGGCCAGCTGCGCAACGAACACCCGGTCAGCGTCACCGACCTGGCCGACTACCTGGTCACCCGTGCGGAGGACCCGTCGACGTACCGCACAACGGTGACGATCGTCGGTGCGGCATGACGCAGCAGCGACGCAGGCTGCTGGTCGTGGTGCACGTGCTGACGTCGGTCTCCGGAATCGGCGCGACACTCGCGGTCGTTCTCGTACTGACCCTCGGATTGTCCACACCGGACACCGAGGGTCAGTCCTCGTTCCTGGCACTGGCAAGTGACATCCTGTACGTGCTCAGCATCCCCCTGCTGGTGACGGCGGTACTGGTCGGCGTCCTCAGCGCCCTCTACTCGCCGTGGGGGCTGTTCAAACACACGTGGGTGCTCAAGAAACTCGTACTCACCGTCGTCAACCTCGCGCTGGCCGCGGTCCTGATCGGACCGAGGATCCCGGAGACCGCCGACATGCCGACCGCGTGGCTGGTGTTCGGCGGCCTGGTGGCGCAACTGGTGCTGTACCTGCTCGCGACCGGCCTGTCGGTGTTCAAACCCAAGGGACTCGTCCGGGTTCGGCAGAACCCGGTCACTCCGGTGGTCGGGACAGCGCCTCAAGAAGCTGGTCGACGGTGACGTCCGGGTCGTCCTTGTACCGACGCCAGTGACCGAGCAACGCCTCGGCGGCGTCGAGCAGATCGGCGGGCAGATCGGCGGCGCGGCACGCGTCGCCGATCTCACGCATCTCCGGCGCCCAGCGCCAGGCGCGTTGCCCGGCGGACGCGAGCCGTTCCGGTGTCGCCAATGGAGTACCGGGCAGCACGGCCTGCGCCAGCTCCCGTAGCTCGCCGTCCACACCGTACTGGTGGGCCAGGGCGTGCGCCTGCGCGGCGAGCACGGTGCTCACCTTGTTGTAGCTGGCGAAGGCGAGTTTCAGCGCGGACGCGGCGCCGACCGGACCGTCCATGGCGACCGGTGCGATGGCGGTTGCGGCGAACAGGGCGTGCACCCGGGCGACCGCCTCGCTCGGACCGGACAGGTAGAGCCGTGTGCTGTTCGTCCCGCGCGGCGGCGGGCCGACGATCCCGCCGTCGACAACCGTGGCACCCGTCAGCAGGTCCTCGATGTCCCGGCTGTGGCTGGGACTGATGGCGTTGGCGTCGACGTAACACCCGGTGAACCCGGTCCGCTCGACCTGGCGGGCGACGTCGAGCGCGGCCGCCGGTGGGCAGATGCTCAGCACCACCTCGCAGGCAGCCAGCTCCTCGAAGCTGCCGAGAGCGACCAGCCCGGCCTCGTCAGCACGTCGCCGCGTCGCCTCTCCGCGACCATCCGGCACCCACACGCACCGCTGCCCGGCCGCGACGAGCTGCGCGCCGACAGCCGCGCCCATCGCACCGGGATGTAGCAATCCGACCGTCACCTGCACCATCGTAGGCGCTGCACAGCAAAGACCCTCGTGAGCGTTCCAGCCGGTTAGAACCGGCCGAAACACTCACGAGGAGTGAGACACGGCGTGCCGCCGAGGCGGACACGCCGTGTTGGGCGGAAACCCTATGACCGGCACTGGACCAGCGCTGTGAGCAGCTTGAGCTGGTCCAGGTCGGCGGAACACGGAACGAGGATCACCTCGTCACACCCGGCCGCCTCGAACGCGTCGATTGCCGCGGCCACGGCGGCCGAGCCCGCGCCCGTGTTGCGTCGCACGAGCTGTGCGTACGGCGGGGCGAACCCGTAGTAGTTGCCGATGTAGTCGTCGGCGATCTGCTCGGCCTGATCGCCCAACGCGTAGTACGACAGGGCTACCAGCCTGGGCTTGCTGTCCCGGCCCGCTTCCTGCCACGCCGCCTGGACGGCCTGTGCGCCGATCCGGAACATGTCCGGGCCGCCGCTGCCGGAGATCCAGCCGTTGCCGCTGCGGGCGGCACGGACGATCGCGGCCGGGGAGTGGCCGCCGAGCAGCAACTCCGGTCCGCCGGGACGGCTCGGCGACGGGCCGATCCCACCGGCGAACCCGCGCCGCTGACCCGACCAGATCTCACCGAACTCCGCCAGTTGTCCGTTCATCCGCCTGCCGCGCCCGGCGTGCGAGGTCCCGTTGGCCTTGAAGTCGTCCGGCCGTGCGCCCACCGCGAGCCCCAGCGTCAACCGTCCACCGGACAACCGGTCGACCGTCGCTGCCTGCTTGGCCATCACGGCTGTGTCCGCGCGCACCGGCGCGATCATGATCGCCGTGGTGAGCCTGATCCGCTCGGTAACGGCGGCCGCCGCGGCCAGCGTGGTCAGGCATTCATAGTTGTCGTAGACCAGACGGTCGAGAGTGGCCAGCGTCGAGAAGCCAGCCCGCTCACCTTCCCGCGCCCAGTCGAGCAGTGTGTTACCGCTGGTGCCCGCCACCGTGTTCGGCAGGCCGATTCCGATGTCCACGCACGCGCTCCCTCAGCCGACCGGCTTGAGTGGCTGGTCATGCCTGCGGGCGATCACGTTCTCCAGCGCCGCGTCGCGGAAGAACGCTCGTGCGCCGTCCGGGGTGACCATGTCGCGCGGTGCGGCCAGGTACTGCTCCAGCTCGCGCTCGAAGTCCTTGACCTCCGGCTGACGGCTCATGTGCGCGGCCACCAGCGGCAGCGGGCCCTCCACCTCGATGATCCGCACGGCGATCTCCTTGCCGACGAACACCATTGTGCCCAGCAGCCTGCCGACCACCTTGCCGTCCGAGTCCGTCACGTCGAACCGAGGCCGTCCGCTGCGGCGGAACAACTCCTTCACTGCCTCCTCGCTGCCCGGCTTCAACGGGTACTGCAATCCGTGCCACATCGCCATTGTTCTTCTCCTCACCAAGTAGTCACTGGCTGGCGGTGACTCCGCCGTCGACGTAGATGACCTGTCCGGTGACGAACCGGGCCAGCGGCGAGAGCAGGTACAGCACCGCGCTCGCCACCTCCTCCGGCTCGGCGACCCGGCCGAGCGGGATCCGCTGCTTGAGCATGGTCAGGAAACCGTTGTCCTGTGTGGCCTGTTCGACCAGTTCGGTGCGCACGAACCCGGGCGCGACCGCGTTGACCGTGATGCCGTGCCTGCCCCATTCCGTGGCCAGCTGTTTGACCAGCAGGTCGACCGCGGCCTTGCTCGCGCCGTACGCGCTGAACCCGCGCCGCCCGCCTGCCGCGCCCCGCACCGAGGACAGGTGCACGATCCTGCCTGGCGTGCCCTCGTCGATCAGCCGCCTGCCGACCTCCTGGGACAGCAGGAAAGCCCCGGTCAGGTTGGCGTCGACGATGTCACGGAACACCTGCTCGGGGAACTTCTCCGCCGGGATCGTCTCCAGCTTGCCCGCGCAGTTGACCAGCGTGTCCAAACCGGACAGCTGGTCGGCGACGCCCTCGACGGTCGTGCGGATCGACGAACTGGACGTGATGTCCAGCTCGACGCCGACCACCGGCGCGTCACCGCCGGTGAGCTTGTCGGCCAGTGCGACGGCCTTGTCCTTGGAGCGTCCGGCGATCGCGACCGCCGCGCCGCCCGCGACGAGCTGCTCGGCGATGGCCGCGCCGATCCCGCCGTAGCCACCGGCGAGCAGGACCTTCAGTCCTGTGTAGAGCATTATGACTCCTCCAGGCCGAACACCGTCCGCGCGGTGCCCGACAGCACCAGCTCACGTTGTTCCGGCGTCACGTCCAGCGTGTCGATCAGGTTGAGGCTGCTGGGCAACGGCGCCGTCAGCGGCGGCGAGTCCGTGCCGAACAGCAGCCGGTCCGCGCCGAACACCGACGCGGCCGCGCGGAGCGACACCGCACTCGGCGTCGCGGTGTCGTAGTACAACAGGGAAAGCTGGTCGCTGACCGGCGGCCCGCCCGGTCGTGCCCTGTGCTGGGCCAGGTCCAGCTTTTCGCGCAGCAGGGACAGTGCCCCGCCCGCGTTGGCCGCGATCAGCTTCAGCCCCGGGAACTTGCTCAACCAGCCCGCGAACAGGATCGACGCCACCCCAGCGGTGATGTCACACGGCCGCACGACGTGCTCGACCAGGCCGAGATGGCCGTTCATCGCCGTCGCGCCGACGGGTTCGGCCGGTGGGTGCAGCAACACCGGCGCCCCGGTCTCGTGCGCCATCGCGAAGAACGACTCCGCACCCGGCGACGACAGGTACTCGCCGCGCACGCTCGTGTTCACGATCAGGCCGACGAATTCCGGCTGTCCCACCAGCTTGGCCGCCGTGGCCAGCGCGTCGTCGTCGCCGAACGGGTTCACGTACACGTATCCGCGCAGGTTGTCCCAGTGCGACCGGACGGTCTCGCCGACCCAATCGTGGAACGTGGCAAGCTGGTCGGCGGGCTGCGCGTAGTTGTCCAGGCCAGGCACCGGGACCATGGTCCCCGCGCCGACCGGGCTGCCGACGATCGTCATCCCGATGCCCACCGCGAGCTTCTGCTCGATCATGCCGTCGATGTCGGCGAGACTCGGCGGCATCGGGAACCGTTTGAACAACTCGGGCGACGTGACGTGGCCGTGGACGTCGATCGCCCGCATCAGTCGCCCATCCCGCGTGGCGGGCCGAGCACCTTGCCGCCGTAGGCCTCCACCGACGCGATGACCTCGCCGAAGTCGGGGAAGTCGGCTGGGTTGAACGCCGGGACCTCCAGCCGCTCGGCGGGCTTGCCGGTGTCGAAGAACCAGCCGTCGAACCCGCCGGGCGTGCCGAGCACCAGCCAGCGGGCGGTCTCGGACTCCACCTTGTACGAGTGCGCGAGGCCACGCGGCGCGAAGACCATGCCCCCGGTGGCCGGGTGGTGCATCACGCCGTCGATCTCGATGCTCAGCTCGCCGTCGAGCACGTAGAACAGCTCGTCCTCACGGGTGTGCAGGTGCACCGGTGAGGCGTAGCCCAGGTTCGAGGTCTGCTCGGCCAGCCAGAACTGGTTGTCCGTCTCGGCGCTGGTCGCCTTGAACACCATCAGCGCGCCCATGTGCCAGATCGCCCGGCCCTGCCCGGACGCGACGTCGAGCGGCTTCGTCTCGGCACTGTTCTCGATGGACACATTTCCTCCTGGAAAGTGGTTGGGTTACTTGGTTGTCCGGCGTTCCACTTCGGTGAGCACCGCCGCGCAGTCCAGGTCACCGAGTCCGGCGTCCTGTGCCGCGGTGAGCACGTCGAAACTGGCCGCGGTCGCGGGCATGTCGACGCCGAGCGTGTCGGCGTCGCGCAGGGCCAGCATCAGGTCCTTGCGCATCAACGTGAGCTTGAAGTCGGCACGCTCGTACGCGCGCCTGGCCATCACCCCGGCCTTGAACTTCATCACCGGCGAGCTGTACCCGCTGGCGGCGATCATCCTGATCAGCTGGCCGCGGTCGAGCCCGGCGCGTTCGCCGAACACGATCGCCTCGGCCAGTGCCTGCATCTGGACGCCCATCAGCAGGTTCATCGCGACCTTCGCGGTCGCGCCCATCCCGTGCCCGCCGAGGTGCACGACCTCCTTGGCCAGCACCTCCAGCACCGGCCGGACGGTGTCCACGTCGGCCTCGTTGCCGCCGATCATGAACCGCAACTCGCCGTCCCGCGCGTGGTTGGCGTTGCCGAGCACACACGCGTCCAGCGCGCGATGCCCTGCCGCCGCCACCCGCTCGGCGAAAGTGCGTGCCGCGTCAGGGGAAACCGTGCTCATGTTCGCGACTGTCACGGCCGCGGGCGCGGCGGCAAGCGCGCCGTCGTGACCGAGCACGAGGTCGTCGACGACGTCCGCGGTGGCCAGGCAGACCAGCAGGACGTCCACGTCCCGTGCCGCCTCGGCGGGTGTCGCGGCGACCGTCAGGCCTTCCGCCGCAAGCGCTTCCGCCTTGGACCTGGTCCGGTTGTACACCGAGACGGTGAACCCGGCGGCGGCGAGACGGCTCGCCATCCCCGAGCCCATCGCGCCGAGGCCGATGAACCCGAGCCGTTGCGTGCCCATGTCAGTGCCCGCCCGCGGGCTTGAGCGCGCCGATCTCCATCAGGATCCTCGGGAAGTCGTCGCTGATCCACGACTCGACGACCCTGCCGTTCACCACGCGGTGCATGTCGACGCCGGAGACGGTGAACCGGTTGCCGGTCGGCGGCATCGGGCCGAGCTGGCCGGTGTGCGTCCCGGTGGTGGAGAACCGGTGCGCGACGTACTCGCCGTCGCCGATCATGTGCTCGATGGTGCAGTGGAAGTCCGGAAAGGACTTGCGCCAGAACCCGACGGCCTCGGCGAACGCTCCCGGCCCGGTCGGCAGCTCCAGGTCTCGCACGTGCACGACGTAGTACGGGGAGAACACGTCGTCGACGAAGCTCAGATCACCGTGGTTGAGTCCCTTCTCGGTGATCATCCGGACAAGGTCCATGTTGTCCTGAGTGGACATGCATACCTCCAGTGCGATGTGCGTGCGCGTCGTCGACACTGGCGCAAGAAGGTCCCCCGGTCATGAGTCGCCGGTCCTGCCGGGGCTGGGACATCCGCAGCTCAGGAGAACGGACATGCGGAAAAGGCCCGGCGCTGGGGAGTGCCGGGCCTTTTCCTTTTTTTTTGGGGGGGGGGTGGATGGTTCGGTGGGATGCGACAGTCAGCGGGGCCTGCTCAGCGCGTGGGGACCTCATTCGTGGTTCGCGTCGGTCGTTGACAGGTCACGGTGACCAGCATGGTGGCCGCTGCCAGTTGGCGCGTCCGACAGGAAGCGGCATCCCGGCTACGCAGTATTACGTACACGGCGCCTCAAAAACGCTGATCGGGATACGCGCCCGGCGGCTTGAAGCCCACGTGCCCGCGTGCGAACAATGGGCGCCATGACAAGCGCGACGAGGAGTGTTTCGGCGACGCTGCGTGTCGCGCTGACGAGGATCTGGCGTGACGGCAGGAAAGCCGAACGCACCGCGTACGTGGTCGGCGGGCTGCTGTTCGCGTCCGGCCTGGTCGCTGTCGCGGTGCTGCTGGTGACTGGGGGCAGTTGGACCGGTCCGGTCTCGCTGCGCAAGGCGGCCACGTTCGGCATGTCGTTCGGCCTGACGCTGGCGACCGTGGCGTGGGCGGTGTCCTACCTCAGGATCACCGAACGCAGGCGGTCGTTCCTGCTGACTGCGTTCACGGTGGTCAGTGTGGTGGAGACGGGCCTGGTCAGCATGCAGGCGTGGCGTGGTGTGCCGTCGCACTTCAACTTCCAGACCCCGTTCGACACCACGGTGTCGATGACGCTGGCGGTGGGCGGTGCCGTGATCATCCTGACCGTGGCCGGACTGGGACTGGCGAGCATCGCGGGCACCCGTGAACTCTCGGCGGCCATGCGGATCGCGATAAGAGCGGGTTTCGTCATTCTTGTCGTCGCGCTTGTCGTTGGCGCGGTGATGATCGCGCGTGGTGTGGTTCAGGCACGGTCCGGTCAGGCCCAATTGGCCTACACGACCGCGGGTGCGCTGAAACCCGTGCACGCGGTGGCGATGCACGCGATTCTGGTTCTGCCGGGATTGGCATGGTTGTTGGACCTCACGGACTGGGCCGACCGGGTGAAAACCCGGTTCGTTCTGATCGCGACCACCGGATACGCCCTGCTCACCGTGGTCGTGCTGATCGAGTCGAGCAGAGGGGTGTCACCATTCGCCGCGTCGCTGCCCGAAACCGCGGTATCCGTGCTGGCCATCGCACTGCTCGCGGGAGCGGCGGTCGGCGCGGGCGGGGGTGTGCTCACGCGGGGACGGCGGATATCCGATTCATGAGCTTTTCCCTGTTTTTCCGCGAAAATGCGGGGTGTTCGGGCGATCGCGACGCTTTGCCGCGACGCCGTCGCTCCAGGTAGTGTCCGGAGTGGATAGAAACAAACGCACCGAGTGTCGAATGTACGAAGATGTCCGCGATCAGCGGGCCGCTGATCGGTCGGATTCCTGGGGGAGTCGTGACTGCAGAGATCGATGTGGATGCCAGGCGCACCAGGGTGCTCATCGCCGATGACCACCCGCTGTACCGGTCGGGGCTACGCGGCGCGCTCGGCGCCGACGCGCGGTTCGACGTGGTGGGGGAAGTCGGCACCGGGACCGACGCGATCGCGGCGAGCCACCGGCTGCGGCCGCACGTGGTGCTGATGGACATCGCCGTGCCGGGGATCGACGGGATCAGTGCCACCAAGGCGATCGCGGGCAAGTGCCCCGGCACCGACGTGGTGATCCTGACCGTGCTCGAGGACAGCGACACCTTCCTGCCCGCGATGCGCGCGGGAGCGCGCGGGTATCTGCTCAAAGGGTCCGGTGTGGACGACATCGCCCGCGCGGTCGGCACGGTCCGCCGCGGCGGCGTCGCCTTCGGGCCGGTGGTCTCGGAGTGGGTGATCGACCACCTCAAGGAGACGCACACCGACGGCGGTAAACCGTTCCCGGAACTGACCGACAGGGAACGGGCCGTGCTCGAACTGATCGCCGACGGCCGCGGCAACGACGCGATCGCGTACGACCTGGACGTGTCGGTCAAAACCGTGCGTAACTACGTTTCGCGGATCTTCGCGAAGCTGCGCATCGTGGAACGCGGCGAGGCCGCCATGTACGCACGTAGGGCGGGCCTGGGCTCGTAGGTTCCCGCAGTCGCGGGGACGCTTTCCCCACGACCGTGGGAAAGGCGATCACCAGAATCGACTCCATGCACAGAACCCTCATCGTCGCGAAGATCCGCCCGGGTGCCGAGCAGCGGGTCGCGGAGCTGTTCGCCGAGTCCGACCGGACCGAGCTGCCGCACATCGCCGGGGTACGCCACCGTTCGCTCTACCGGCTCGGTGACCTGTACGCGCACCTGCTCGAGACCGACGACCGCGGTGACGAGGCGGTGGCCGAGGCCCGCAGGCATCCCGAGTTCGCCAGGATCAGCGGACTGCTCGACGAGCACATCACGCCCTACCTGCCCACCTGGCAGTCGCCGAAGGACGCGATGGCCGACTGTTTCTACACGTGGGAGCCTGCTGCCGAGACGCGCCGGTGAACGGCCTGGCCGAAACCTGGGTGTGAGCCACCATGACGACCACGATTTGCGTTGTGGGAGCCGGTCCGCGCGGGATCTCCGTCGTCGAGCGTGTCTGCGCCAACGCCGGAGACACCGCTGTCGACACCGTCGTGCACCTCGTGGATCCGCTCGCGGGGGACGGCGGTCGCGCGTGGCGGGTCGATCAGCCAGCGCAGCTGCTGATGAACACGGTCGCGTCGCAGGTGACCATGTACACCGACGACAGCGTCGACTGCGAGGGGCCAATCCGGCCCGGTCCGTCGCTGTACGAGTGGGCCAAAGAGGTCGCGGTCGGCGGGATCTATCCCGCGCCGATCCGGGCACAGGCGCGTGCGCTCACCCCGGACTCTTATCCGACGAGGGCGTTCTACGGCTACTACCTGCGCTGGGTGTTGCGCCTGCTGATCCGGCACTGTCCCGCGCACGTCCGCATCGAGCTGCACCGGGCCCGCGCCGTCGCCTTGCATGACGGCAACACGCAGACCGTCGAGCTGGACAACGGCGTTCTGCTGTCCGATGTGGACTATGTGGTGCTCGCGCAGGGGCACATCGACTCCGAGCCGTCCGATGCCGAGCTGCGTCTGTCGCGGTTCGCCGCGGCCAGCGGAGGCCGGGTGCGCCACCAGTTGCCCGCCAATCCCGCCGACGTGGATCTCGCGTTCGTCCCGGCCGGTCAGCCGGTGATGGTGCGTGGCATGGGGCTGAACTTCTTCGACTACATGGGACTGCTGACCACTGGGCGCGGTGGCGAGTTCACCCGGCACGCGGACGGCACGCTGGCCTACCGTCCGTCCGGCCGGGAACCCGTGATGTACGCGGGTTCCCGGCGCGGAATCCCGTATCACGCCCGTGGCGAGAACCAGAAAGGCGCGACACTGCGGCACGAGCCGCGCGTGCTCACCCCTGATGTGATCCGGCGGTTGCGCGACGCCGGTGGCACCGAGTTCCGCCGGGACGTGTGGCCGTTGGTGGCCAGGGAGGTCACCGCGGTCTACTACCACACGCTGATCGCCGAGCGCCTCGGCAGGAACGTGGCGGACGAGTTCCTCGAGCGGTACCTGGTCGCGCCGGACCCGTTGCTGCTCAGTCGGTACGGCATTCGACCAGCGGAGCGGTGGGACTGGTCGCGGATCGCCCGGCCGTACGGTGACAGGGTTTTCGCCCGCGGCGCGGACTTCCAGCGGTGGCTGCTGGACTACCTGCGGGAGGATCTCGCCGAGGCCAGGCGCGGCAACGTCAGCAGCCCGCTCAAGGCCGCGCTGGACGTGCTGCGGGACCTGCGCAACGAGATCCGGCTGGTGGTCGACCACGGCGGGCTCACCGGCCGGTCGTACCGCGACGAACTGCGGGACTGGTACACGCCGTTGAACGCGTTCGTCTCGATCGGCCCGCCCGCGCAACGCATCGAGGAGATGGTCGCGTTGATGCGGGCCGGGGTGCTGACCGTGATCGGGCCGGACGTCCGGGTGGACCCGGCGCCGGACGGCGGCGCGTTCCTGGTCCGCTCGGCCGTGATCGACGAGGACCCGGTGCGGGTCACCTCGGTCATCGAGGCGCGGCTGCCGGAGATCGACATCCGGCGCACCGACGATCCGCTGCTGCGGTCCTTACTGGCCGGTGGGCAGGCGCGGACGTACCTGATCGACGGCTACGAAACCGGTGGCCTCGCGGTGACCGAGCGGCCGTACCACCTCGTCGACGCCACCGGCAGCCCACATCCCCGGCGGTTCGCGTTCGGTGTGCCGACCGAGTCGGTGCACTGGCTGACCGCGGCGGGCATCCGGCCCGGTGTGCAGTCGGTCATCCTCACCGACTCCGACGCGATCGCCCGCGCCTGCCTGCGTGACGTGGCCGTCGCCGGGCGGAAAGTCGTTGGCATGCAAGGAGTCGCGGGGTGAGGGACGCTGGTAGTAGGGTCTGAGGATGCCGTCGCTGCGGGAGTTCGGGTACGCGGGCCTGGTGGCCGTCGTGTTCGTCCTCGGCACGATCGGCGCGGCGGCGCTGCAGATCGGCCGGGCCAGGCCACTGGACGTGCTGGCGTTCCTGCTCGTCGTGGTCGCGACGGTGGCGACGGTCGCGTTGCGACGCTCGGCGCCGCTCTGGGCGCTCGCGGTGGCGATGGCGGCCACCGGCGGCTACCTGCTCGCCGGATACCCCTACGGTCCGGTCCAGCTCTGCATGATCATCGCGATGTTCGAGGTGGCACGGCAGGTCTCGCTGCGGATCTCGCTGCTGGCGTGTGGCGTGGCCGGGGCTGTCGCGTATCTGACGGTCGCCACCCGCTTCTCCCGCGAGGTCGACGTCCCGGCGCTGCTGTCGCTGGCCTGGCTGGCCTGGGTCGTGCTGCCGTGGTCGCTCGGCGCGCTGATGCACGCGGTGGCCGCGTCCCAGCAACGGGCCCGCCAGGAACTCGTCGCCCGGGTCGCGCTGGAGGAGCGGATGCGGATCGCCGCCGACGTGCACGACGTCGCCGGGCACGGATTCGCGCTGGTCGCGATGCAGGCCGGGGTGTCGCTGCTGGTGTTCGACGAGCAGCCGGAGCAGGCCCGCAAGTCACTCGAGGCGATCCAGGCCACGAGCGCGAAGTCGCTGACCGACCTGCGCAGCATGCTGGAGACCGTGCGCCCGGCGAAGCCGGACGTGACAGCGGCGCCGGACGACTCGGACGCCACAGGTCTGGCGGGCCTGCCCGAGCTGATCGAGCAGGTCCGGGCCGGTGGCCTGCTGGTGGACCTCGACGTCGAACCGGTGGGCACCCCACTGGCCGAGGAGGTCGACGTGGTCGCCTACCGGGTCGTCCAGGAGTCACTGACCAACGTGCTGCGGCACGCCGGGGACACGGCGGCGGACGTCCGCATCGGCCGTCAGAAGGACGAACTGGTGGTGCAGGTCGCCGACCGGGGCATCGGGACACCGGACCAGGCACCGCGGTGGGGCCGCGGTCTGACGGGGATGCGCGGCAGGGTGGAGGATGTCGGGGGCAGGCTGGAGGCAGGTCCTCGCGCGGGCGGTGGGTTCCGCGTGGTGGCGCACCTGCCGTTGACAGGGGGTGACCGGTGATCAAGGTGGTGCTCGCCGACGACCACGAGCTGGTCAGGATGGGCCTGCGGGTGCTGATCGACCGCGAGGAGGACATGACCGTGTCCGGCGAGGTGTCCAGCGGCCAGGCGGCACTGGACCTGCTGCGCCGGGACCCGCCGGACATCCTGCTGCTGGACGTGCGGATGCCGGGGATGGACGGCCTGGAGACGCTGCGCAGGATCGCGGCGGACCGGGACCTGTCCCACACCCGCGTGATCATCGTGACCACGTTCGAGGTCGACCAGTACGTCTTCGAGGCGCTGCAGGCAGGCGCGGCGGGCTTCATCCTCAAGGACACGGCCCCCGACGAGCTGGTCCGGGCCATTCGCGTGGTGGCGCAGGGCGAGGCGCTGCTGTCCCCGTCGGTCACGCGCAGGGTGGTGTCGATGTTCAACCGCCAGGTGGCACCGAGTTCGGCGCCGGTCGGCGGCCTCGACGAGCTGACCGACCGAGAACGCCAGATGGTCGCGTGGGTGACGACCGGCTACTCCAACGAGGAGATAGCCAAGGAACTGGTCCTCAGCCCGGCGACGGTCCGAACCCACATCAGCCGGGCGATGGTGAAACTGCACGCGAGGTCCCGCGCGCAACTCGTGGTGTTCGCGGTCCGGGCAGGACTGACCATCGACCAGTAACACCCGTGTCCACCACTCCGACATGCCGTGTCCACCGTTGCGGCACCACGAGATGCACTTTCCAGCACACTGAGTTGTACCCCAGCCGGGCTGGATGGGGAATTTCATGGTGCCGCAATGGTGGACACGGTGTGCCGCGATGGTGGACACAGCCGGGCTGAGTGGGGACGCGATTTCCCAGGTGTGCCATGACCGTTTACTCAAGACCACGGGAAGTCGTTCGGTGAGGATCGGTGCTGTCCGGCTCCTTACCGAAAAGTGGTGAAGATGAACTTGTCAGGGCAGGCACCTTCCCCGCCACAGCTCCCTGTCAGCCGGATGCCGTTCCCGCCCGGCTGGCAGGGTCCCCCATTCGACCCGGAGCCGTGGCACCCGGGCATCTGGCACCGCCTCCCGGCCGTTCAGCAGCCCAACTGGGCCTCCCCGGGGATCGCGTGGGTACGCCAGGCGCTGCAGTCACTGCCGCCGTTGACCACCGCTGAGGACGTTCACGCGTTGACACGGGCGCTTGCCTCGGTGCAGGCAGGCAGTGCGTTCATCGTGCAGGCCGGTGACTGCGCCGAGCCGTTCGGGTCGGCAGCGGTCGACGGCGCGGTCGCCAAGAACCGGTTGCTCGGGCGGATGGCCGAGACGATCAGCGACCACATCGGACTCCCCGTGCTCACCGTCGGCAGGCTGGCAGGCCAGTTCGGCAAGCCGCGCTCCGAGCCGACCGAGCTGGTCGGCGGGCGCGTTCTGCCGTCGTTCCACGGGCTGATCGTCAACGGCCCGTCGCCGACCGAGGCCGAACGCCACCCGTACGCGCCCCGCCTGATCGACGCCTACCGCACGGCCCAACGGGTCTACGCCGAGCTGAAGCGACTCTCCAGCGGGTTCGGCCCCGGCGGGCACGCCGATCTGCCCGGCTGGTGGGCGTCACCGCCGCCAACACTTGCCACAGTGGACACCTACGGTCGCAGCGACAGCGCCGGGATGGAATGGGTCCACAACGGACTGTGGACGAGCCACGAGGCGCTCGTGCTCGACTACGAGGAGCCACTGACCCGGCAGGACCCGGACACCGGCGAGTGGCTGCTCACCTCGACCCACCTGCCGTGGATCGGCGCCCGCACCAACAGACCGGACGGCGCGCACGCGATGTTCCTCTCCGGTGTGGCCAATCCGCTCGCCTGCAAGATCGGGCCGGACGTCGACGCGGAGCAGGTGCTGCGGCTGTGCGAGCGGCTGGACCCCGACCGGATCCCCGGCAGGCTCACGCTGATCGCGCGGCACGGTGCCATGGTGATCCGCGACCGGCTGCCCGACCTGGTCGACGCGGTCCGCGCGGCGGGCCACCCGGTGATCTGGATGACCGACCCGATGCACGGCAACACCATCAAGACGCCGTCCGGCCTGAAGACCCGGCGCTACGAGGACATCCTCGACGAGGTGCACGGGTTCTTCGCGGTCATGGCAGACATGTCCCAGTGGCCGGGCGGGGTGCACCTCGAGGTCGCCGCCGACGACGTCACCGAATGCGTCGGCGGTGGCGGCGCGAACCTCGCCGAGCTGCCAGACCGGTACCGCTCGCTGTGCGACCCGCGGCTCAACGATGTGCAGGCCCTCGCCCTCGTCCGGGAGATCGCGGACCTCCTGCTCGCCGCGACGGCCAC
The DNA here is from genome assembly GCF_000826545.1 of Kibdelosporangium sp. MJ126-NF4. Next base: position 1,532,525 of record NZ_CDME01000011.1, read on the forward strand.
GCTGCTGGTCGTGAACACATAGTGGACGGACAAAGCATGCGGACTCTGCTGATCGACAACCACGACTCGTACACCTACAACCTGTTCCAGCTGATCGCCGAGGTGAACGGCGAGGAACCGGTGGTGATCCCGAACAACCCGGCCGCCGGTGTGCCGGTCGACCTCGACGCCTTCGACAACATCGTCATCTCGCCCGGCCCCGGCCACCCGGCCCGCCCGGCCGACTTCGGCATCTGCGCGTCGGTGATCGAGCGGACGACCATCCCACTGCTGGGCGTCTGCCTTGGCCACCAGGGGATCGCCACGACCTCCGGTGCGGACGTCGGTGCGGCGCCACGCGCACGGCACGGACACCTCACCACGGTGACTCACGACGGCAGCGACCTGTTCGCCGGACTGCCCGAGACGTTCACCGCGGTCCGCTACCACTCGCTGCGGGTGCCGGAGCCGCTGCCGCCCGGCCTGGTGGCCACGGCATGGGCCGAGGACGGCGTGGTGATGGGACTGCGGCACCGGGGACGTCCACTGTGGGGAGTGCAGTTCCATCCCGAGTCGATCGCCAGCGAGTACGGCAGGGAACTGCTGGCCAACTTCCGTGACATCACCCTGCGGCGCAGGGAAACCCGGCAGACCACCGTCCGTGTCCCGGCCCGGGACACCGCTGACGCCACCGCGTCGGACGAGAAGTCGGTGCGCTACCGGTTACGGGTCGCCGAACTCGACTACGCCGTCGACACCGAGGCCGCGTTCACCGCGCTGTTCTCCGGGTCGCGCGACGCGTTCTGGCTCGACAGCGCGCACGTGGAGCCGGGGCTCGCCCGGTTCTCGCACCTGGGCGACCGGTCCGGCCCACTGGGGGAGTCGGTGCGCTACCGGGTCGGCGACGGCCGGGTGACGATCGCGCAGACCGGCATGGTCCCCCGGCACGAGCCGGGATCGATCTTCGACTACCTCGGGCGTGAGCTCGCCAGGCGGCAGATCGACGCGCCGCCGCTGCCGTCCGACTTCACCTGCGGGTATGTCGGGTACTTCGGGTACGAGCTCAAGGCGGACTGCGGTGCGCAGCCGCGACACGTCGCACCCGACCCGGACTCCCAATGGATCTTCGCCGACCGGGCGCTGACCGTCGACCACGAGCAGGGCCGGACATACCTGCTCGCACTGGACGACGGCACGCCCGCGACCGAACGGGCCGCCACCGCCTGGCTGACGCGGGCGCAGGCGGTCGTCACAGGGTTCGTCGCAGCGACCGCGGACGCTCGGTCGCTGCGACGACGCCGACCGGCCCCGGACCCGACGCTGCCCGAGCCCTGGCTGGTGCGTGACCGAGAGCAGTACCTCGCGGACGTCGAGGCGTGCCGCGACGAACTGCTGCTCGGTGAGAGCTACGAGATCTGCCTGACCAACGCCGTGCAGATCCCCCAAGCGGGTGGCGGATACGAGTTCTACCGCGAACTGCGCCGCTGTAACCCGGCGCCGTACGGCGCGTACCTGCGGTTCGGCGATATGCACGTGGCCTGTTCGTCGCCGGAGCGGTTCCTGCGGGTCGACCGCGATCGGGTGGTCGAGGCCAAGCCGATCAAGGGAACCGTGCGCCGCGGCACGACACCGCAGGAGGACGAGCAACTCCGCAAGGAACTGGCCACCAGCACCAAGACCTTCGCCGAGAACCTGATGATCGTCGACCTGCTGCGCAACGACCTCGGCCGGGTCTGCGAGATCTCCAGCGTGCACGTGCCCAGCCTGATGGCCGTCGAGTCCTACGCGACCGTGCACCAGCTCGTGTCCACTGTGCGCGGTCGACTCAGGACGGACACCAGTGTCGTCGAGTGCGTCCGCGCCTGTTTCCCCGGTGGGTCGATGACCGGTGCGCCGAAGCTGCGGACCATGGAGATCATCGACTCGCTGGAGACACAGGCCCGTGGTGTCTACTCGGGATCGATCGGTTTCCTCGGTTGTGACGGCACCGCCGACCTCAACATCGTGATCCGCACCGCCGTGCTGTCCGACGGCCGGTGGCACGTCGGCGCGGGCGGCGCGATCGTGCTCGACTCCGACCCGGTCGAGGAGTACGAGGAGATGCTGCTCAAGGCGTCGTCGACGCTGCGGGCGCACCCGCACCCGGAGCGGGTCCCAGTCAAGGAGGGCGGTCACCTTGTCGCATGATCTCGTCACGCCACTCCGGGGTTTCGCCGCGGGGCTGGAGGACTTGGCGTACCGCAACGAATGGGGCGCGCGGACCGCGTACCTCACCGAGGACGGAATCTGGACGCACGGCGAGGTTTACGACACCGCGGCCCGTGCGGTGTCCGTGCTCAACCGGATCGGCCTGCGCCCCGGCGACCGTGTTCTGGTTGTGCTTCCGGACGGAATCGGCTGGGTGGTGGCGTTCCTCGCGGCCGCGCGGGCCGGATGCACGGTGGTGCCGGTCAATCCGGAGCTGACCTCGGACGATCACGCGTTCATGGCCCGTGACTGTGACGCGCGGCTGGTGATCACCACGCCGGAACTCGTGTCCCGGTTCGGCACCCGGCGCTGCTTGACCATCGGGGAACTCATGGCGGGCGCTGCCGACGCGGACCGCACCGCGCCCGTGCCCACGGACGTCCCGCTCTACGTGCACTACACCTCGGGAACCACCGGTCGACCGAAAGGAGTCGTGCACCCCCAGGGAAATCCGGCCGCGTACTACCATTCGGTCGGCCAGGCGCTGGGCGTCCGCGCGGACGACGTGACGCTGTCGGTATCGAAACTGTTCTTCACCTATGGCTTCTGCAACGCGTTGGTGTTCCCGCTGTTCTCCGGTTCGTCCGCCGTGCTCATCTCCGGCCGCCCCAGCCCGTCCACGGTCGGGACACTCGTGGCACGGCACCGGGTTTCCCTGCTGTACGCCGTGCCGTCGTGGTTCGGCCGAGTGGTCGCCGAAGGCGATCCGAGCCAGTTCTACTCGGTCCGTGCCGCGGTGTCCGGCGGCGAACGCTTTCCCCGTGACATGACCGAACGCGCGGCGCGGTTCCTCGGCGCTCCCGTGCTCAACCAGTTGGGGGCCACCGAAGTCGGGTGCGCGGCGACGATGAACACGCTGGACTGCGACGTTCCCGGCACAATCGGCCGTGCCGTTCCCGGCTACCGCGTCGAAGTGCGTGACGCCGACCGCAACCCGGTGGCCGACGAGGTCGAGGGCGGACTGTGGGTGCGCGGGCCCGCGTTGATGTCCGGGTACCTCAACCGGCGGGAAGCCACCGCCGAGGTGCTGGTCGACGGCTGGCTACACACCCGCGACCGGGTGGTGCGGCACGCCGACGGGACGTTCACACACGTGGCCCGCGCCGACGACCTGGAGATGGTCGGCGGGATCACGATGTCGCCGATGGAGGTCGAGGACGTCCTGCGCAGCCACCACAAAGTCAGGGAGGTCGCGGTCGCGGCCGTCCCCGACCACCTCGGCGCCAGCAGGCTGCGCGCGTTCGTCGTGCCGGAACCGGGCATCACGCGCTACGGCCTCGACACCGAACTGATCGCACTGGCCCGCGCGAACCTGGCGCCGTACAAGGTGCCGCGCTCGGTCCGGTTCGTCGATGCACTGCCCCGCACGTCGACCGGCAAGCTCCGCCGGTTCGCGCTGCGGGAACCGAACTTCTCCCCGAAAGCCGCGGAGGACAGCAATGCGTGACAAGACCTTCGAGATCGGCCGGATGTTCGGCGACGCGGCCGAACGCAACGGTACCGTCCGGATCCACCTCGACCAGCCGCTGCAACTGGAACCCAGCCGGGGTACCGAGACCTCCGTGGGAGAGCTCGCTGACCTGGTCACCGAGTTGTCCGCACGCTTGTGGGCGGCCGGTGTGCGGCCGAGTGAGCGCGTCGCGATCTACAAGACCAACAACTTCGACATCGCGCTGCTGGCCTGCGCGGTGTCCCGGATCGGCGCCGTGCCCGCGTTGCTGTCCCCAGCTCTGCCGCCGCACATCGCGATGGAACTGGTGCGCCGCCTGGACAAACCATGGCTGCTGACAGACGCGGACAAGATCGACTCCAGCTTCGGTGGCGCGGCCCCGGTCGAGGCCGCGCACCGCGTGCTGCTCACCGCCGGGCGTGAGGTCACCGGCACCACCGCGTTGAGCGGATACGCGGGCGCCGCGCGGCGTGAACCGGTCCGTCTGCACCCACGCCAGCCCGCCCTGATCACGCACAGCTCAGGCACGACCGGTGTGCCGAAACTGGCCGTGCACTGCGGTGACTCCTTGTGGCACAGGCTGTTGCCGCAGAAACTGATGGCGTGGCCCATTCGCGGCAAGGAGACGGCCGCGCTGTGCATGACGTTCGTGCACTCCCGTTTCTACAACGCGTTGCGCGTGTTCCTGGACTACGGCAACCCGATGGTGATCGCGGCGGATCACGATCCCGAACGGATCGGCAGGCTGTTCGCCCGCACCCGTCCCGGCTATGTCGAGACCCACCCGAACACCTACATCGACTGGGAGGAACTGGTCGACGCGCCGCTGGCGCCACTGGGGAACGTGCGTTGCTTCGGCGGCACGTTCGACGCGATGCACCCGCGCACGATCCAACGGATGCTGTCCGCGTCCAACCGCTGGTCCCCGATCTTCCTGCAGCTCTACGGCCAGTCGGAGACCGGACCGGTGTGCGCGCGGTACTTCACCCGGCGCGGCGCGGGCAAGGGCGACGCGCGGTTCATCGGGATCCCACTGCCGGGATTCGTCCGGCTGCGGGTCACCGGACACGACGGCAGGCCGGTCCGGCGCGGCGAGGTCGGCCACCTGGAAGTCAAGATCCGCAGCAGGATCCTGACGTACCTCGGTGAACCGGACCGCTATGCGGAGCAGGTCCGCGGCCGGTGGTGGCGGATGGGCGACATGGGCTCGAAGGGCCGCGGCGGCCGGGTGTTCCTGATGGACAGGGAAGTCGACCAGATCGACTCGATGGACTCGAACCTCAGGGCTGAGGACATCCTGATGTCCCGACTGGACGAGCTGCGCGAGATCGCCATCGTGGCCGGTTCGTCCGGCATGCCCGTTCCGGTGGTGTGCACCAAGGGCGAGCGGCCGCTCGACCCGGCGCGCTGGCGGCTGGCCACGCAGGACCTGCCGCCCATGGACGACCCGGTGTGGCTACCGTTCGACGAGGTGCCGCGCACGTCCACGTGGAAGGTGCAGCGCCCCGAGCTGATCCGTCTGCTCGGCCAGGACTGACAGAAACGCGGTACAGGGAACGAAAGTGGGGAACACATGTCGAACGTCCGGATCAACATCGGCAGGGCATGGCCGGAGGGCAAGGCGTCGCTGTCGGTGCTGAACACGGCCATCACCGACTCGGGTCTCGATCGTGGCCTCGTCGACCTGATCAACATCCGCGCCTCGCAGATCAACCAGTGCGCGTTCTGCCTGGACATCCACACCAAGGACGCCCGCGCGGCAGGGGAGACCGAGCAGCGGATCTACGCGCTGAGCGCGTGGCGCGAGACCCCGTTCTTCTCCGAGGCGGAGCGCGCGGTCCTCGCGTTGACCGAGGAGATCACGCTGATCGCCGACGGCGGCGTCGACGACGAGGTGTTTGCCGCGGCGGCCAAGCACTTCGACGAGCCGACGCTCGGCCAGATCATCATGGCGATCGTCGCGATCAACGCGTGGAACCGGCTCGGCGTGACGCAGCGCCTGCCGGTCGGCGGCTACAAACCGGCAACGAGCTGACATGGCCGCGCAGGACAGGCCGGTCCTGGTCGTCGGAGCAGGACCGGCCGGATTCGGGGCGGCGCTGGCGTTGCGTTCGCGTGGGTTGCCGGTGACGCTGCTGGAGGCGGAGCCGGAGGACCGGGTCCGGCCTGGCAGCCGCGCGCTGTTCGTGCACCAGGAGTCGTTGGGACTGCTGGACAAGGCCAGTCCTGGTCTGGCGGGACGGATCGTGCGGCACGGCACGGTCTGGTCGACGAAGCGAACCTTCTACCGGGGCCGTGAGGTCTTCGCGAAGACGTACCCGCCCGCCCGGCCGGGGCAGGTGCCCCGGTTCACCAGCCTCCGCCAGATCGAGACGGAGAAACACCTGCACGCGGCCTGCCTGGACGCGGGCGTGGAGATCGTCTGGAACGCGCGGGTCGAGACGGTCGCCCCGGACGAGAACGGTGTCTCACTGCGGACCGAGGACGGACGGGACTGGCGAGCCGAGTACGTCGTGGCAGCGGACGGCGCGCATTCCGTTGTCCGAAAGCAGATCGGAATCAGCTGGGCGGGCACGCGCTCGGAGGGCTTCCACGTCGTCGTGGACATCCTCGACGGCGGGACGATGCCGGTCGAGCGGGTCTTCCACTACCGCCACCCGGCTTTGGGCGGCCGCAACGTGATGCGCGTGCCGTTCGCCGGTGGTTTCCAGGTGGACCTGCAGTGCGGTCCGGACGACGACGTCGACGGGTTCGCCACCCCGGAGGGAGTCGTGCGCTGGCTGCCGCAGGTCGTCGACGAGCGGTACGTCGATCAGGTGGTGTGGATCTCGAAGTACCACTACCTGCACGTGGTCGCTTCCTCCTTTGTGGACAGCAACAACCGGGTGCTGCTGGTCGGCGAGGCGGCTCATCTGTTCCCGCCGTTCGGCGCACGGGGCATGAACAGCGGATTCGCCGACGGCGCCGCGGCCGCCGAGGCCGTCGAGTCGGCACTGGCTACCGGGGACGACGCCGCGATCAGGAAGTTCGACCGCGATCGTGGTGTGGCCGCGCGGTTCAACAGCGACGCGGCCCGGCTCGCGTTGTCGCACATGCGGCCCACGTCCACGCTGATGAAGCTGCGTCAGGAGGCGGCGGCGACGCTGTCCCCGATGATTCCCAGCATGGGCTCGTGGCTCGAGCACGCGCCGTACGGTCCGCGCACCGGGGCCACGGCCAACGGGAAGTACTAAGCGAACGAGGGCAGGACGAGTGCCGAATGCTCAGGCCGTCCACTGTCGGGCAGCGAGGTGAGGTCCACCAGGGCGGCATTGCGCTGCGCCAGTGCTTCGGCGGTGTCCGGGGTGATGGAGGAGCTTCCCACGTGGAAAAGTGCTTGGTTCAGCTCGGCGAACTCCCGCGTGTCGCGTTCGTACACGGCGAACGCCGAGGTGTGATCAGGTTCGGTGGCCAGCGCGCCCGCGAGCATGTACGCGCTCACCAGTGAGGTGCTCGTTCCCTGCCCGGACAGGAAGGACGTGGCGTGTGCGGCGTCGCCGACGAGGGCGACCCGGCCCTTGGACCACGTTGGCATGTGGATCTGGCTGATGACGTCGAAGAACAGGTCGTCGGCCGTGCGCATCGCGGCGACCATGCGCGGGATCTCCCACTGGTCGTCGGCGAACACGTCGGCGACCAGGTCACGCTGCGCGGCCGGGTCGCGGAAGGCCTCCAGCGGCGGCTCGGCGAGGCGGAAGTTAAGGAAGCCGTGCATGTACTCGTTCTCTCCCACGGCGTACAGGGCCGCGGACCGGCCGGGCACGTTCCACAGGACGCCTTCGTGGGCGAGGCCGGACTCGTTGCGCATGGTGAACCCGGCGAAGCAGTAGCCGAGGTACCGGTGGAACTGTTCCTCGGGCCCGAACGTGAGGCTCCTGGTGTTCGAGTGCAGCCCGTCGGCGCCGATGACCAGGTCGAACCTGCCTTTGCGCCCGCTGACGAAGACCACGTCCACGCCGTCGGCGTCCTCGTGCAGAGTGGCGATGGAGTCGTTGAACACGAAGTCGACTGTGTCCCGGATGGCGTCGTACAGCGCTGCCGTCAGATCGCCGCGGCGCACCTCAAGGTCGCGGCCCTCGACGCCGCCGACTATCGCGTCGGGCCGGACGGACGTGATCAGGCTGCCGTCGGGGTCCAGGAAGGTGAGCCTGCGGGTGTCGACGTGTGCGGCCCGCAGTCGGGGGTGGATGCCCATCCGCTGGACGACGTCCAGCGCCGTGCCGCGCACGTCGATGGGGTAGCCGCCGCCGCGGATGGTCGCGGCCTTCTCGACGACGGTGACGTCGAAGCCGTACCTGTCGAGCCAGTACGCCACGGCGGGACCGGCGATGCTGGCGCCGGAGACGAGAACAGAGCCCTTGGTCATGATGGTCACCTCGGTCTGCGATGAATAGCTAACTTAGGTATCCTTTTGGGTACGACGCCAATATATACCTAACTTAGGTATCTAATCGGGGTGACATGGACCACAGCGAGTTCGACTTGATGGCGGTGTTGCCGCAGCTGTCCAGGCTCGGCACGGTGCTCAACCGCAGTGGCCTCGTTGAGCGGGCGATGGGACAGGTGGGCATCGCACTCGACCGGCCGGGGCTGACGGTGCTCGTCACGCTGCACATGGCGGGCGAGCCGCTGCGCATCGGCGAGATCGCGACCCGCATGCAGGTCGTCGGGCCACACGTGACACGGCAACTGCACGATCTGGAGCGCCGCGGCCTGGTTCGGCGGATAGCCGACCTGCACGACCAGCGGGCGCGCCTGATCGAGCTGACCTCGGACGGTGCCGAGGTGGCTGCCCGTTACCTGCGGACCGTGCTCGGCTGGATCTCCGACGCCGTCACCGACTGGCCGGAGCAGGACCGGCGTACCTTCGGCCGTCTGCTTGAGCGGTTCGTCGACGACCTGACCACCCGACTGTCCACTATCGACGAATCACCGAGCTCGTAGCCGATCGGCGGCCAGCAGCAGTATCGTGCCGACAAGCTCGACTCCGGCGATCGCCAGCAACACGGCGGTGAAACCGTGGCCACCGAGCGCGGACACCAACTGCGGGCCGAGGCTCGCCCCGGCCAGCAACGAGAACGTGTACAGCGCGACGCCCGCCCCACGGGCCTGCCCGGACAGCTGGCCGACCAGCTCGGTCAGCCCGGGTGACACCATCGCGATCTTGGCGACGAACAGGAACATCAACCCGCCCACCAGCAGCGCGGGCGGATCACCGACCAGGCCGAGCACCAGGGGAGTGATCGCACCGGACCCCAGTGCCAGCGCGGCACGCAAGGTCGGCCGCACCCGGTTGAGAACCGAGGCCAGGAAAGGAATCGCGACCAACGCGGGCAGGGAACTGGCTCGCAGCGCCAGCATCGCACCGGGATCGCCGTCCAGTTCCGACGGTCCGTACAGCTGCAAAGCCGTGTACATCGCGACGAACACGCCCAGCACGGTCAACGCGCCCAGGTAGATCAGCACCAGCACCGGTCGTGTGAGCAAACGCTTGGTCGCGACGAAGAAGACGCCGAGAGCGTCGTCTGAGCGCCGGGCGAGATCGGGCAGCATCACCAGCCACAGCGACACCGCGAGCCCGACAACGAAAGCCGCGTTGAACCCGAACACCCCACGCCAGCCCGCGACCGGCTCCAGCGCCTGCGCCACCAACTGCCCGGTGACGGTGGCCGCGACCATGGCCGTGACCAGACACGTGACGGCCAGCGAGCGCCGTGCCGGTGGGATCCGTTCGCTCAGATACGCCAACGCGGCCGGGGAGAACCCGGCGGCGCCAACACCTTGGACAATCCGGCAGACGACCATCGTGGGCAGCGTGGGGGCGAACGCGGCCGCGACGGTGGCCAGGGCCAGCACAGTCAGTCCGATGACGACGATTCGCCTGCGGCCGTACAGGTCCGACAGCGGCCCGGTGATCAGGAACCCGGCGGCGTAGGCGAACCCGAACGACGTCGCCGTCCAGGTCGCGGCGGTCGCCGAGGTGTGCCAGTCCCGAGCCATCGCTGGCAGCAGCGGCAGCACCAGGTACAACTGCCCGACGACCAGCAACCCGGTGACCGTCATGACGAACACCGTGCGTGCCACGGGTGCGTCGGCCACCGGGTTGTCGGTCCGCAGTGCGGTATCGGTCACGTGGTGCCCTTGTTGACCCACACCACGAGCGACTCGTTGGCGAGGTTCACGCCCAGCAGGTCGGGCTTGCCGTCCTTGTTGACGTCCGCCGTCTTGACCGCCGCGACGGTTCCCGGCATCGAGTACTGGGTCCTGGCGGCGAAGGTGCCGTCACCCCTGCCCAGCAGGACCGACACACCGGCGCCCTTCGGGTCGTTGGGTGGCGGCGCGCTCGGGTCGCGGTTCGCGTCCGGCGAGACCGTGCTCACCAGGTCCAGTGCGCCGTCGCCGTTGAAGTCGCCGACGGTCAGCTCGTTGAGGCCCGTTCCGGTCTCGTACTTGCGCGCCGGGCCGAAACCGCCCCACCGCCTGCCGAGCAGGACCGAGACCTTGTTGTTGACGAACTCGCCCACGGCCACGTCCGGCACGCCGTCCCGGTTGAAGTCGCCGACGACCACATCGTTGACGGTCTCGCCCGCCGGGTAGCTGTGCGCGTCCCGGAACGTGCCGTCACCGCGGCCGATCAGCACCGACAGCGAGTCCTCGATCCGGCCGAAGTTGCCGGTCAGCACGTCCGGGATCCGGTCGCCGTTGACGTCGGCGACCGTGACGCCCTGCGGCCCGGGGCCGATGTTGTAGCGCTTCTCCTGGCCGAAGGTGCCGTCGCCGCGGCCGAGCCGGACCGAGATGTTCGCGGCGAAGTTGTTGGCGGTGATCAGGTCCGCCTTCCCGTCCCGGTTCAGGTCGCCGGTCGTGACCTGGTTCGGGCCGTAGCCGACCGGAACGACCCGGGGCGCGGCGAACGTGCCGTCGCCCTTGTTGAGGTAGACGCCGACGTTGCCGATCGGGTTGCCACCGGCCAGCGCGAGGTCGGGCCTGCCGTCGCCGTTGAAGTCCGCCGTGGTCACGTCGAACGTCAGGAAGTACGGCTCTTTCGGCGCCGGGTAGTCGGTCCTGGCCCCGAATGTGCCGTCCCCGTTGCCCATCAGCACCGACAGCGAGTTGCCGCCGTTGCCCGTCGCCGCGTCGAGCTTGCCGTCGCCGTTGAAGTCGGCGTACGCCACCGACCAGGATCGCTTGCCCGCCTTGAACTCCGCCGGGTCGGCGAACGAGACCGCGGCGGGCGAGGCGATCGGGCGCTCACCACTCACGGTCTCGTCCTCCGGCGCGGCCTGGGCGCTGCTGACCACCGTCGCGGCCAGTACCACGATGGCCAATGGTGCGACCGGTTTCCAGATCTTGCGGTTGATCACGGACTCTTCTCCCTTGGGTTGGTGCGCACTCAGCCGTCAGGCAGGCCGGGCGAACTCGACATGTCCGGTGCAGGCTCAGGCCGCGCGCGGTGCCGTCCTGCACCAGCCACGAGTCCGCGGCCACCAGTTCGGCGTCGCCGTCGTGGCCAGGCAGCAGGCCCTCACCTGGTTGCCACTGGTAGAGCTGGGCGACCGGGCTGGTCATGGCCGCGGCCGTGCTTCGACGAGACTGAACGCGGTGTCCGTCGGCAGGACCCTGGTCATCTCGTAGCCCGCCGCCGCGAACACCGCGGCGTACTGCGCCTCGGTGCGAATGTTGCCGTTCATGGTGATCGTCATGACCAGGTCGAAGTTCTTGACGAACCGCGGCGCCTTGGTGTCCCTGATGAACTCGGCCGCGACGAACTTGGCCTGCGGTGAGGTCTCCCGGCAGCGGCGCAGCAACTGGATCACCGACTGGTCCGGCCAGCTGTGCATGACCTGCTTGACCACGTAGGTGTCCACACCGGACGGGACGGCCTCGAAGAAGTCGGCGCCGTGCAGGGTGAGCCGCCCGGAAGCCAGCAACGGAGCCAGTTCCGCACTGGTGCGGGCCTGCTCGATCACGGCGGGCAGGTCGGCGAGAATCCCCCGACCGAGACCGGGATACGTCTCCAGGATCGCCCGCAGGTACGTGCCGGTGCCGCCGCCGAGGTCGGCGATCACACCGCTGTCGGCGAACTCCGGGAACGAGGCGGCAACCTGGTCGCTCAGCGCCTCGGAGAAGTCCCGCATCGCGTCGTTGAACACGGACCCGGCCGCCGGGTCCGTACCGAGGTAGGCCCACAACGACATGCCGTGTGCCAGTTCGAAACCCGGCTTCCCCGTGGTCAGGCCATCGGGGAGACAGGACCACGAGTTCCACAGCCACGGTTCACCGACCAGGTGTGCCATCGAGTACTGGGAGCGTGGAAAACCCTTGCGCAGCAGATGCGACAGCCGTGAGTTGGCGAAGACGTCCGGCCCGGTCTCCCGGAAGACGCCCTCCTCGGCGAGCAGCCGGAGCACCTTGCCGAGCTGCACCTCATCGGTGCCGGTTCGCTCGGCGAGGTGCCGCACGGACATACTCCCGTCCGCCAGCACATCGGCCAGCCCATGCCGCGCCGCGACCGAGATGCACAGCGCGGTTGTCGGGAACATCAGCTGCGAGAGTGCGAATGCGTCCGCTGCGTCTGGCGCGTGCCCCTCGCCCATGAGCTCTGCCCTGCTTTCTGTGCATGTGGTGTCGGTGGTGGTTCCGGCACCCCAGCATTCAGCGCGAACGCCACCCAGTCGTGAGGCACACGTCCCACCCACCTGGGAATCTTGCTGGGGATTCCCGTTCGGACAGGACTTGGCGTAGATGTGGCTGGGACGGCGCGCGTGTCACGGTGGCTCTCACTCGTACTCGATGGCAGGGAGTCACTGTGGTTCAGCCTGTGGTTCAGCCGTCCGCGCTTCCGAAGCTGCCGCGCGAGCGCGTCACGCATCCGTTCGACCTTCCCCCGGCGTACGCCTCGCTGCGGCACGAGGCGCCGATCAGCCGGTTCGTCTGGCCGAACGGGGTGGCGGGCTGGCTGGTCACCACCTACGACCTGCAACGGGAAGTGCTCGCCGACAACCGGTTCAGCATCGACCGGGCAGGCAACATGCCGCCGTCGCTCGCGCTCGGCCGCAAGCCGGTGATGATGCCGCGTTCGCTGGTGGCGATGGATCCGCCGGAGCACACCAAGTGGCGTCGGCTGATCATGAAGGACATGACGCCGGGCAGGGCGCGGGCGATGGAGCCGAGGATCGAGGCGATCACCGCCGAGCACATCGCCAGGATGCGCGAGCAGGGCCCGCCGGTCGACCTGTTGCCCGCGTTGGCGTTCGCGGTCCCGTCGGCGATCATCTGCGAACTGCTCGGCGTGCCCATCGCCGACCAGGAGTTCTTCCAGCAGCAGACGCACGTGCGCAGTTCCGTGCACAGCACCCCCGACCAGGTCGACGAGGCCACGATCGCGCTGACCGAGTACCTGCGGGGCGTGGTCGACGAGAAGAAACGCCGCCCGGTCGACGACCTGCTCAGCCACCTCGGCCAGGGCGAGATCGACGGCGAGCCGGTGTCGCGCGAGTACATGGTCGGCATGGCCATGCTCCTGCTGCTCGCCGGGCACGAGACCACGGCGAGCACGATCGGCGTCGGCGTGGCGAACCTGATGGGCCGCACCGAGCTGATCAAGGAGCTGGCCACGCCGGAGAGCGCGGACCGGCTGGTGGAGGAGGTCCTGCGGATCCACTCGGTGATCCAGTACGGCGTCGTGCGCCGCGCTACCGAGGACGTGCAGGTCGGCGGCGTCCGGATCGCCGAAGGGGAGTGGGTGACGTGCCTGCTCGCCTCGGCCAACCGCGACGAGTCCAAGTATGGCTGCCCGCACGCGATCGATGTCGAGCAGTCGAAGGTCCCGCACATCACGTTCGGCTACGGCGTGCACCAGTGCCTCGGCATGAGCCTTGCCCGCGTGGAACTGCGGGTGGTGCTGCGTGCCCTGTTCGCCGAATTCCCCGACCTGCGGCCGGTCCGGCCCGTCGAGGACCTGCGCTACCGCGAGGACATGTTCGTCTACGGCTTGTACGAACTGCCCGTCGCGTGGTGATCAGAACTCGGCTGTCTCACCCGACTTGAGCAGCACGAGCCGGTCGCCGAGGTCGCGCTTGGCGAAGGCGTCGCGGATCGTGCCGGGCCCCTGCGTGAAGTGCTCCCAGCCCTCGATATGAACGGGGACAACGGCTTGCGCGTCGAGGATCTCGGCGGCACGGGCGGCGTGGTCGCTGGTGAGCGTCAGGTAGGCGTTCATCACCGGCACGCGTGCCCCGCCCGCGAACAGGACCGCGACGTCGATCGGCCCGGTGTGGTACGCGACTTCCTCGACGACCTCCAGGGAGGCGTTGTCGCCGCTGACGTACACGGTCGGAAGTCCATCGCCGGACAGCACGAACCCGATGACCTCACCGACCACCGCCTCGGCGCCCCGAGGGCCGTGCAGCGCGGGGACACCGATGATCGTCACACCGCCCACCGTGGTGCTCTGCCAGTTCGGCAGCGCCTTCGCTGTCCCGCCGAGGCGCTCCGCGCCGCCCACGGTGGTCAGCACGAGCGGGACGTCGGCGAGCAGCTTCCGGCCGGTCGTGTCCAGGTTGTCCGGGTGCTCGTCGTGCGACAGCAGGACGACGTCCAGGTGGCCGATCTGGTCGACGGAGACTGCGGGCTGTTCGGTCTTGACCAGGCCGCGCGCGTCTCCGACGGGGTAGTCGCCCGGCGGGTCGAAGGTGGGGTCGGTGAGCAGACGCAGCCCGCCGTACTCGATGAGCGCGGTCGGACCACCGATCAACTGGATCTTGGTTGAAGCCATGTCCCTATCCTGAGTCCGGTCCGCGACAGCCGGTGAGTGGCCGGGAAGTCGTTCACCGATCGATTCCAGCCATCCGAAAAGTGGTCCGGTACTCCTGCGGACTGACCCCGACCAGCCGCCGGAACGGCGGCCGCAGCGACACCGCCGACGAGAGCCCAACCTGCCGCGCGATCGTGTCGACCGACAGGTCGGTGTGCTCGAGCAGCTGCTGTGCCCGCAGGATCCGTTGGTGCAGCAACCATTGCAGCGGGGAGACGCCGGTGGTGGCACGGAACTTCCGGTCGAACGTGCGACGGGACAGGTGCACGTGCCCAGCGAGCGCCTCGACCTCGATCACCTCATCGAGGTGCTCCACGGCGTACGCCATCGCCCGGGACAGTTCGTCGTCCTCGGCGCGTTCGGGCACCGGCTGGTCGATGTACTGCGCCTGACCCCCACTGCGCTGCGGCGGCGTAACCATCGTGCGCGCGATCGAGGTGGCGGCGGCAGGCCCCCACAGGCGCCGCACGACATGCAGGCACGCGTCGATCCCAGCAGTGGTACCAGCGCTGGTGACCACGTCACCATCGTCAACGTAGAGCACGCTCGGATCGACCTCGACCTGGGGATACGCCGCCGCGAGCGTGGGCGCGAACGCCCAGTGTGTGCAAGCCCGCCGCCCATCGAGCAACCCGGCTGCGGCCAGAACGAACGCGCCGAGGCACAGTCCGACGATCAACGCCCCGTCCGCGTGCGCCTCCCGCAGCGCCTCGAGAACCGGCTCCGGCGGCCGTTCATGCGGGTCACGCCAGGACGGCACCACCACGATGCCAGCGTCTTTGATCGCGTCGAGCGAGTACGGCGCGTACATCCGGATGCCACCGGTGGTGATGACCGGTCCGGGCTCGGCGGCCACCGCGAGCAGCGTGAACCGAGGTATGTCGTCGGTGCACCGGTCAACGCCGTACACGCTGATCGGCACGGACGTCTCGAACAGCGGCGCCCCATCGAACATCGTCACCGCGACCGTGGTCATGTCACGAGCCATACGGTCAGGTTAGAAGTATCCCAGCGAGGACTTCACCCGGTGATCGGGAGACGCTAAGTTCGCGCGGTGCTTGACGAAGATGTCGCGAAGATAGTGACCGCATACCGGACGTGTGAACTCGCCACGCTTGCCAAGGACGGCACGCCGATAACCTGGCCGACAAGCCCATGGCTGCGCGACGACGGAAAACTGGTCCTCACCACGTCACTAGGCTTCCCGCAGAAGGCGTACAACGTCCGCCGAGACAACCGAGTCGCCATGCTGTTCTCCGACCCGACGGGAAGCGGACTCGACGCACCCAAGCAGGTGTTCGTGAGCGGCACGGCCAGCTGCCCGGAGGAGATCTCCACAGCGCCGGGCGAACTGACCGAATACTGGTCGATGCTGTTCGAGCGACAGCCATCCGGCAAGGCGCACCTGAGCCCCCTGATGAGGCCGTTGGGGGACTGGTACTACATGCGCCTGGTCATCACAATCACACCGGAAGCAGTGACCACCAGGCCAACGCTGGTCAGCGAGCCAAGAACCGGCCCAGGAAAGACCATTGTAGACAGTTTCGACACGGCCGTGCTCGGCGCACAGGACACGGACGGCAAACCGGTACTGATCCGCGTGCGACCCGAGCCAACCGAAGCCGGATACCAGGTGAACATCCCATCGGACATCCACCTCGAATCCGGTCCAGCGAGCCTGTTGGTGCACAGCCATGACGAAATGTTGGCAAACCTGAGGCTGGCGCTGGTACGCGGACGCCTGGCCGGAGACACGTTCACGCCGTCGCAGACCGTCGAACCCATCGGCTCAAACATGCGCGTGTTGAGGCAAGGACGAAAGAACACCAAAGAATACCTACGAAAGCGAGGGCTGAGTCGTCCAAAGGTAAACTGGGCGGCATTCACAGAACTAGTAAAATAAAAACCCAAATCGAAATCCTCAACTGGCTGGTACGTAACCAACACAGGGTAACCAGCGCTGTGACTGTAAGCCGGGGCTGGGAGTTGCACTCCAACGTAACCAACAGCGCTAACGCAATCAGAAGTAATCCGTTCAAACCGGGCACGGCGGCGGGTGGCCCATGGGTGAGCGGAGCGTGACTCACCATCCACATCCCACAGCGCTACTTGGGCGATTCACTCGAAAGAGTACGGGCAATAGGTGTGTTTCTTCGATAAAATGGACACATGTTCGAACAGCTCGCTGTGGCATTCCATGAACGCCAGGCACCGCCGGATATCCCGGTGTCGCAGATGGACCGCGAACAAACCCGCAACTACATCGCCGACCGCTACCGACAACGGAACACTGTCGACGCGGAATTGATCCGGGGTTTGGCGCGTTTCGCGGAACTGCACCCACCACAGCGGCCGGGGATCGAAGTGGGTGACGGAGCGGCGGAAGACCTCGCGATCGAACTCTGTCTGAGCCCGGTCACCACCGGCAAGCAGCTGTCTCAAGCGCAGGCCTTGGTGACGAGGCTTCCCGCCACGGTCGGTGCGATGGCGGAGGGTGAGGTGGATGTGATGCGGGCCAAGGCCATGCACGACTACACGATCGGCCTGGACGAGGACCAGGCGCTCGCGGTGGAGAAACGGGTCCTGGACGGTGGGAAGTGCGAGAACCTGACCCGGTTCAAGCACGCCATCCGCCGTGAACTGATCTGGGCTGATCCTGACGGTGAGGAGGAACGGCGCCAGTTGAAGAAGGGCGGGCGGGATGCTGTCAAGTGGCACAAGCCCGACGGCACCTCCGCCATCACCATCACCCTGCAACCACACGAGGCGGAACAGGCCTACTTCCAACTGGACCTACTGGCCAAACTCAGCCCCAAGCCGGGCCGGAGCCGGGCGCAGGCGCGAGCGGACGTGTTCATGGACCTGGTCACCTTCAGGAGGACAGTGGATCGTCCTGCGGCGGCGGTGCATGTACTGGCGCCGATGACCACCCTGATGGGCCTCAACCGCGAACCCGGCGAGATCAGCGGCTACGGGCCGATCACGGCGGAATACGCCAGGGAACTCGCCCAACACGCCACCTGGCGACGCGTGATCACCGACCCCACCGGACAAGTCCTGGAGGTCAGCCGGAACCGGTTCGCCTCACCCAGCTTGCGACGACACCTTCAACTCCGGGACCGAACCTGTCGTCAGCCGGGCTGCGCTGTTCCGGCCCAGCGGTGCGAGACCGATCATTCCGAGCCCCACAGCCACGGCGGGGTGACCAGTCAAGACAACTTGGCCATGTTTTGTCAGCGTCACAATCTCATGCGGCAACGCACCAACTGGCGGCTGGAGCACCCCAAGCCTGGCACCCTCGTCTTCACCACCCCGAGCAAGCAAACCCACGTCACCACGCCCCAGGCCCACGACGTCCCGCCGTTCTAACCCGCCGCTTCGGGATGTGGATGGTGAGTCACGCTCTGCTCACCAGTGGGCCACCCGCCGCCGTGCCCGGTTTGAACGGATTACTTCTGATTGCG
Source organism: Kibdelosporangium sp. MJ126-NF4 (assembly GCF_000826545.1). Next base: position 1,550,520 of record NZ_CDME01000011.1, read on the forward strand.
TTAGCGCTGTTGGTTACGTTGGAGCGCAACTCCCAGCCTCGGCTCACAGTCACAGCGCTGGTTACCCTGTGTTGGTTACGTACCAGCCAGTTTACCTTTTCCAGCTGGCTTGCCCCTTGGTTTCTTTTTCTTTTCTCTTCCTTGCTTCTTTTTCCTTTTCGGCCGGAGTCGCTAACTCATTGATGTCACTGCACCGACCACCTCGGGGATCTCGAAAAGATTTCCCGTGTCACCGGTGTGCAGGAACGCCACATTGCTGCCTGGTTCGACCTTGCCGGTACGCACGTGTTCGAGCAGTCCGGCGAAGCCCTTGCCGGTGTACACCGGGCCCAAGAACACGCCGTCGGAAGTGGCCAGTTCCTTGATAGCCGCTACGCCCTCCGGTGACGGAACGGCGTAGTCCTCGCCGATGAACCGCTGGTCGACGTCGATCTCGGCGCGGATGACATGGTCGGCGGGCACAGGAAAACCCAGCGTCCGCAGGATGTGCTTCACCCGGTCGACGATGACGTCCTCGTTGATCCAGTCGCCCGTGCGGTAGGCACAGATCGCGATCGACCGGAACCGCACCGCACTGCCGGTCATCAGCTTCGCCGCGACGAGCCCCGGTAGCGCGGTCCCGGTCCCTGCGGTGTGATACACGTAGTCAAGCCGGACACCGGATTCCTCGGCCTGCTCAAGCATCTCCTTGAACGTCAACGCGTGCGCCACGAAGCCGTACGGGTGAGCGCCACCGGACGGCACGATGATCACCTTGTGCCCCAGTGCTTCCAGCTCCGCCTTGCGGGCGTTCATCGCGTCGAGCATCTGCTGCTGTTCCTCGGGTGCGTCCCAGTACGCGCTGCCGTGGCTGGTCAGATGGTGCACCTCGACGTCCATGATCTTGTTCAGCAGCAGGTTTCCCCGGTACTCGGTGAGCTCGCCGTGACGGTCGTGATCACGCGTGAGGTACAGGATCGGCGTCAGCCCGGCGACCCGGCAGGCCACGGCGAACTGCATCCCGGAGTTGGTGAGGTAGACACCCTGCGAGATGACGTGCGTGACGCCGTCGACCAGTGCCTGCCCGAGGATGAACTCGGCCAGGCGCGTCTTGCTGCCGCTGATCGTGCCCGGCCCGGCCATGTCCTCGCGCTTGAGGAAGAAGTTGACGCCATGTGTCGCCGACAGGTTGTCCAGGCGATGGAACGGAGTCGGATAGAAGCCGATGCGCTTGCGGGGCAGCTTCGCGATCAACCGGTCCAGTTCCGCGATGTCCATGAGACCTCGTTTCCAGCGGTGAACGGGGACATGTCCCATGGTCAGCGCGGCTGAGGATAAGTACAAGCGAAGAAAACTTACAACAGCATTAGCTAGGCTGATGTTCGTGCAGATCGAACCACGCCTGTTGGCCACGCTGGAAGCAGTCGTCCGGCTGGGATCCTTCGCGTCGGCGGCGGAAGAACTCGGCTACACCCAGTCCGCGGTGTCCCAACAGATCGCGGACCTCGAACGCCGTGCGGGACTGAGAGTCCTCGCCCGCAGGCCGGTCCGCCCGACCGCGGCCGGGACCATCCTGCTGCGAGTCGCCGGGGAGATCCGCGCATCGATGTCCCGCGCCACCGCCGAGCTCACCGCGCTCGACGACGGCCAGGCGGGCGAAGTGCGGCTGAGTGCCTTCGTGTCAGCAGCCAACAGCATCGTCCCCGCAGCACTGGCAATGCTGAGGAAAACACACCCGGGCGTGCTCGTCAGCCTCACCCAACTGGAGACATCCGACAGCTACGACCGTCTGCTGCGCGGCGATGTCGACCTCGCCGTGACGTTCGACTACGACCGATTCCCCCAACCGCAGCCCACCGGCCTGCGCCGGACACCCCTGCACCGCGACCCGGTCGTGGTCGCCCTACCCGCCGCACACCCGTTGGCGGACAGGCAATCGGTGAGTCTCACCGACCTCGCCGACGAGTCATGGATCGGGACACCGGTCACCGACGTCCATCTCGGACTACTCGCCGAACTGGCCCGCTCACCGGGATTCAAGCCACGCCTGGCCTTCGACGGCGACGACTTCCGAACCGTGCTGGGACTCGTCGCCCACGGCCTGGGCATCGCACCCCTGCCCACCCTGGCGCTCGCCGGTGTCGCCGAGGGCGTCGTGGCCGTGCCGATCGTCGAGGAACCACTGGTGAGGTTCCTCTACACGTGCAGGCTCGACACCACACGAGCGCCGAGCATCGTCACCCGCCTCGAACAATGCCTCGCCGCAGCGGCACAGGAGAGCGCGGCTCTGCCGCGGTGAACGTGTAGTCGTCGAGGGGGAACCGTCGGGCGTCGCGGTTGCCGGTGACGACCGGGACGGGCCGCAGCAGCGCCGCCTCGCCGTGCGGGTTGAAGTAGTAGCTGCGGGCCGATGAGCAGTTCCCGTGATAGAACACGGAATCCCCGAGCCTGCGGGTCATCCGGGCGAGGAAGTCGTCGTTGGCCTGCTGGGTGACCTCGAAGGTGGTCGCACCGCGGCGGCGCATCTCGCCGAACAGCCGGGCGACGTGCTTCATCTGGGTCTCGATCGTCCAGAAGAAGGACAGCCCGGTGTAGGAGTACGGACTGTTGAGGCTGATCAGGTTCGGGAACTGCGGCATCGTGACGCCCTCGTAGGACTGGAACCTGGTTTCCCGCCACCACTTGCCCAGGTTCCGCCCTTCCTTGCCGATGATCTCGATCGCCGGGAAGTTGGTCTCCCACAGGTCGAAGCCGGTCGCGAGGACGAGCAGGTCGATCTCGGTCGTCTGCCCGTCGGCCGTGGTGATGGCGTTCGGCCGGACCAGTTCGATCGTCGAGGTCTGCAGGCTCACGTGTGGTTGGTTGAACGTGCGGAAGTAGCTGTTGGAGAACGTGGGCCGCTTGCAGCCGAACGAGTAGCGGGGAGTCAGCTTGCGCCGGGTCTCCGGATCGCGGACCTGGGCACGCAGGTGCGCGCGGGCCAGCAGTTCGGCGCCGCGGGCAGCCAGGCGGGCCTGCCGGTAGTGCAGCACGCCCACGGTCGACAACGCTTCCAGCGCGGCGGAGTTGACCAGCCGAGCGGCGCGCTGCACGGCAGGGAAGGCCGAGAACAGGCGGCGCACCGGCTTGGGGATCCGGGTGTCCACCTTCGGTACCACCCAGATCGGGGTGCGCTGGTAGACCGTGAGCTCGTCGACCTTCGCGGCGAGCTCCGGGATGAGCTGTACCGCGGTCGCGCCCGTGCCGATGATCGCGGCCCGCTTGCCCTCCAGCGGGTAGTCGTAGTCCCAGTCTGCGCTGTGGATGACCTTCCCGGCGAACGTGTCGATGCCGGGGATGTCCGGCGTCTTGGGCTGGGACAGGAACCCGGTCGCGGTGAAGAGATAACGGGCCGACAGCGGCTCGGCACCGTCCACACTGACCAGCCAGCGTTGGGCGTCCTCGTCCCACCGCGCGCCGGTGACGGTGGTGTTGAACCGCATGCGGCGGCGCAGGTCGTACTTGTCGGCGACGTGCTCCGCGTATCGCTTGAGCTCCGCGCCGGGCGCGAACAGCCGCGACCAGTTCGGGTTGGGCTCGAAGGAGTACGAGTACGTCACCGACGCGATGTCCACCGCCAGTCCCGGATACCGGTTGACGTGCCAGGTGCCGCCGAGGTCGGTCTCGCGGTCGAGGATCACGTAGTCGCCGATGCCGAGCCGGTCGAGCTGGATGGCGGCGCCCATGCCGCCGAAGCCCGCTCCGATGATCACCGCTTCGTGTTGTGCGGTCATGATGCCGCTCCTTGGTTGCGGGACTGGGTCTGGCCGTCGATGGCGCGCTGGTAGGCATCCCTGGTGACCGCGTCGACGGACGTGAGGCCACGGCGGTCACCGAGTGCCTTCCGGGCGAGCCGCATCACCGGCTCGGGCGTGACCGCGGACAACAGGTCCCACCCGGCAAGGTAACCCGGCACCGGGATCTCGGCACGTCGGCGGGACACGCTGCGGACGATCGCGCGGGCGACATCGTCGGGGTCGACCGTCGGCATCCCGTGGCCGAGCGGGATGCCTGAGGACAGCCGGGTGCGTACGGCCGAGGGCAGGACAGCGCTGACGCTCACCCCGGTGTCCGCGTACTCCTCACGAATAGCAAGGGACAGCCCGAGCGCGGCGAACTTGCTGGCGTTGTACACCGCCAGGCCGGGGACCGGGAACTTGCCTGCCATGGACGCGACGTTGACCACGTGCCCCCGCGTGCGGCCGATCATGTGCGGCAGCACCGTCCGCATGCCGTTGATCAGGCCCCAGACGTTGACGTCGATCGTGGTCGCGCTGGTGGCGTCCGGTTCGTCGATGAAGTCGCCGATCGGCATCACCCCGGCGTTGTTCACCAGCACGTCGATCCGGTCGTGCTGGTCGATCGCGGCCTGGGCGAACGCCCTGAACGAGTCGCGTTCGGTGACGTCCAACGGATGCGCGTGCGCCGAGGGCCCGATCTCGCGTGCTGTCGTCGCGGCGACGTCCACGTCCAGGTCACCGAGCCACACGGTTGCGCCGCGCTCGGCGAACAGCCGAGCCGCGGCGGCGCCGATGCCCCGGCCACCGCCGGTCACCAGCACCACGGCATCGTTGAGTTTGATGGACGGGTACCTCATCGCGTGCCTCCAAGGGGAGCACCGAGTCGTTGGGGCACGTTGGCCAGCGCGGTGCGCATACCGGACAGTCGACGCCGTGGGTTCATGAAGTTCGGGCCCATCGCCGCGAGTTCGGCCGTGGACGGGCAGATCACCGTGACCCGCGCGCCGTCCGCCGCGAGCGCCGCGACCTCGCGGGCCAGGCCGCGGCTCATCGGCCTGCGCATCAGACCTTCCAGCAGGCCTCCGACGCCGCTGACCCGGGAACCGTCGTCCGTGGCCATCGGCGCGAGCACCACGACCTCGTCCAGGTTCTGGCCGATCAGCAGGTCCGCGGACGCCGTCGACGCGACGCCACCGTCCAAATAGGAGCGCCCGTCGACGCGTACCGGCGGGTACCAGCCGGGGACCGCCCACGAGGCGCGCACCGCGTCCCGCAACGCCACCCGTGGCGCGTCCGCTGACCCGAATGCCGTCCGCTCGCCGGTCTTGGCGTCCATCGCGACCACCCACACCGCCGGATGCCGAACCCAAGCGTCGTCTTTCACGAGGTCATCCACCAGCGCGTCCAGGAACGCCGGATTCGTGCGGCCGGTGGGCGCGAGCCCGGTCATGGTCATCAGTCCGGCCCGGTCGCGTCGCCCGGCCTTGACCAACGACCACGATCCGCCGAGTGCGGGGAAGGCGGGAAGGGCGGCGGGTGGCTCGGTGAAGAACCGCCGCACGGACTCACGCGCGGCTTCCTGCCCGCGCTGCCCGGCCACCAGTTCCTCGGTGCCGACTCCCGAACCCAGCATGGTGGCCAGGCTCGCGCCACCGGACGTCCCGACGATCACCGCCGCGTCCCGTGGGTCCCAGCCCCAGTGTTCCTGGACGGCCGCCAGCGCGCCGACCTGCCAGGCACTGCCGACAGTGCCGCCACAGCCGAGCACCAAACCGCGTCGCGTCATTGCGCCTCCAGCTCAGATACAGTCTGTATCTGGATTCGGAGAGTATGCGTAGTCGGGTAGGGTGTCAACGTGCCGAGACTGACGCGCGCCGAGAGCCAGGCGCGGACCAGGGCCCGACTGCTGGAAGTCGCGGGCGAGCTGTTCCTGCGCGACGGGTATGCGACGACCTCGCTGGAGAAGGTGGCGGACGCCGCCGGATACACCAGGGGAGCGGTCTACTCGAACTTCCGCAACAAGGACGAGCTCTGCATGGCGGTGCTCGACGAGATCAGGGCGCGCCGCGTCGAGGACATCCTGGCCATCCTGCGGGCGGACACACTGGAGGAACGCGTCCACCTGTTCGAGGTGTGGGCCGAGCAGGTGGTCGGCGATCCCGGCTGGACGAGGCTCGAGCTGGAGTTCGGTGTCCAGGCCAGCGCCGACGAGACGCTCAGGGAGGAACTGGCCACCCGGATCGTCGCGCTGTGCGATCTGATCGCGCAGGGCGTCAAGAGCTTCGAGGACACCGACGGCATCAACCTGAGGATGCCCGCCGACCAGATCGGCGTCGCCATGCTCAGCCTCGGCGTGGGACTGGGGGTGTTCCGCTCGGTCGAGCCCAAGCTGCCGATCGGCGCGCTTGTGAACACCTTGCGCGTGCTGGTCGGAATCCCGGTCCAGAGCTAAAGAGTCGCGAAACCGGCCCGCCAGGACGGCCACTGTGGCGTCCAGCCCAACTTCTGGCGCGCGTACTGGTTGTCGGCGCCACGCGCCCAATCCGCACGCGGAGCATCCGACCGGGACGGTTCAGGCGCGCCGACCGCCTGGCAGAACACGGGCGTCCAGTCGTAGCCCGCTGCGGGTTCGTCGTCGCAGACGTTCACGAAACCGGTCGGCCACTCCAGCGCCGACACCGCCGCGGCCGCCGCGTCGTCCACGTGGACGAAGCTGGTGACGTCCGCGTACGCGGGCAGCTCGCCCTTCGCGGCCACCTCCGCCATCAGCGCGTCGCGCGTGTACCAGGTGTCCGGGCCGTAGAAGAGGCCGTAGCGCAGGACCACCCACTCCGGTATCCGCTGAACGGTTTTCTCCAGCGTGTCCACCGCGCGCACGGTGTCGAGCCGGTCGGACGCCGCCGCCAGGTCGAGCGGGACGTCCTCGGTGGCCGGTTCGATGCCCGGTTCGTAGGTCCAGGAGATGCTCTGCGCGATGATCCGCCGCACGCCCGCGCCGATGGCCGCGTCGACCAGGTTGCGGGTGCCTTCCTCACGGACTCTGGCGTTCGCCGCCCTGCTGCCGTCGCTGAGGTCGGTCAGCTGGTGCATCACGACGTCCGGCCGCGCCGCCCTGACCGCGTCTGCCAGCGCGTCCCGGTCGTAGACGTCCACGACACTGACCTCGGCGCCCAGGCTCGCCAGCAGGTCCGACGCGCGCCGGGTCGCCCCGATCACCCGGTGTCCCTGACTGGTCAGCAACGAGGTCACCCGGCGACCGACCACACCGGAGGCACCCGCGAGGAAGATCCGCATGCCGCCCAACCTACGTCCGGCGCACCGCTCAGGCGTGGTCCAGTCGCCGGGCGATTTCGTGTGCCGGTCACGCCCTGACCAGGAACTGGCCCAGCACACCGGGTACGGCCTCGTCGGCGAACGCCATGCCGTCGGTCATGATGACGTCCTTCACGGGGTACCCGCCCCGGCCGCCCGCGGTGATCGCGGTCAGCGTGCACAGCCCGGACCGGCGGTGGAAGGCCCACTGGTCGACCTTCCAGCCGAGCAGGCCGTCCCGGCGCAGCGCGATCGTGCGGCGCTTGAGCGTGCCGTGCCGCGTCACGAGATACCGCCCGGTGAGACCGTGCCCGAGGTTGCGGTACGCGTCGAGCGCGAACAGCACACCTGCCGGGTACAGCACGAGCGCGGACATCCACGCGACGTGCAGCAGGACCGTGGTGGTCAGCGCGCCGAGCAACGCCAACGCGCCCACGGCACCCGTCGCGATGAGCATCGCCCAACGCAGCCGCCTCCCTCGCGCGAGCGTGGTGTGCGCGACGAGCCGGACCGACTTCGTTGGCGCTTGTTCTTCGCGCAGCACCTCGGCGGCGACCCGGTGTGCCTCGCCGATTGGCGCGGGCGGCAGCAGCGCACTGGTGTTGTAGACGCTGTTCTCCTCCTCCACGGTGCCCGCGCCCGTCGCCACCGCGTACGTGTACGCGCCGCCGCCCCAGCGCAGCAGCAACGGCTCGGCGACCTCCACACCGCGCAGCCGTTCCTCCTCCAGCGTCACCGACCTGGTCACGAACAACCCGCGCGCGGCCCGCAGCGCACCGCCGGATTCCCGTGTCAGCCGGAAGTTCCACCACATCTCCACCGACAGCCCGAGCGCGCCGACCACCCCGACCAGCAGCGTGCCCACGACAGTCACGATCAGCACGGGCGCTAGCGGAACACCGGACAGCCAGCGGAACAGCGCGGGGATGAGCTCCTTGTCGGGGTTGGCGCCGATCGTGTCGAGCGCCTTGTAGACCACACCGATCGCGCCGCCGCCGAGCGCCGCCACCCAGATCGACAGCGGTGCGTACCTGATCCACCGCCAGTCGCCGGTCGCGATGGTCGTCGCGTCGCTGGTGTGGCTGCGCAGGATCAGGCCCGTGCGCATCCGGTCGGCTTCCGGCACGGCCACAGCGTCCAGCGTGAGCACTGCCTTGGCGCTTGTGCCGAGGCGGTGACCGGTGCCGATCCGTACGGTCGCGATGCCGAAGATCCGGTGCAGCGGGTTGGCGGTCACGTCGACGCTGCGGATGCGTTGCCGTGGAATGGATCGGTGCGAACGGACCAACACCCCGGTGGTCAGTTCGAGCATGTCACCGCTGACGCGGTAGCGGGTCTTGAACCAGCGGAATCCCTCGTAGCCGACCACGGCCAGCGCCACGCCACAGGCCGAGGCGGGCAGCCACCATGCCGCGTCCCGCCACCACATCACCGCCAGCGTCGCGATCAGCAGCGCCACGATCCATGCGCCGTTCGACCACACCACGCGCCGGTCGAGCCGTTGCCACACCGACTCTTCGGTGTTCATGTCGCGTCTCCCTGCGTGCCAGGGGTGAGCACGACCAACTGCTCGACGAGCGTGCGCGCGAACTCGTGGTCCAGTCCGTCGATCCGGATCGGCCCGGCGGCCGACGCCGTCGTGATGGTCACCGCCGACAGCTTGAAGACCTGTTGCAGCGGCCCCCGGACGGTGTCGACGGTCTGGATCCGGGACAGCGGCGCCACCCGCCAGGTCTGCCTGATCCAGCCGGACCGGGTGTAGACCGCGTCGCCGGTGACCTCCCACCGGTGCACCCGATACCGCCACACAGGCAGCACCAGTGTGACGACCAGGCCGGGAACACCGATCAGCGCGGCACTCAGCAGCAGCCACTGCCTCGCGGGCGTGATCAGCACTGCCAGCAGGACCAACACCAGCACCGGCGATAACGCTGCCAGCAGCGTCTGTGTCGTCCACCAGCCGACCGCGCGCCGTTCCACCAGGTTGCTCGGCGGTCGCAGCGTGATCTCGTGGTTGTCCATGTCTCCGCCTCCCCTCAGTTGCTAGCGTGAGACTAGCATATAGATATCAGTTTTTTGACCGGCTCCGAAACGCTGTTCTGGTACGCGTTCGGGGCCGAACGTGTTGACGGTGCCCTCGGGGTCCGTTATTGCCAGTGGTGTCGTTACAACGGCTGTCGACCTGGGGGCGGAACATGGAGTCTGTGGAGCATGACGGCGAAACGAAGAGAACGAGGAAAGGTGCGTTGAGCATGGCGGAACGCCGGGTCGCGGACCTCGCCGCAACCGGGCACCGCAACCGGGAGATCAGCGTGAAGCTGCACATCACCGTCAGCACGGTGGAGCAGCACCTCACACGGGTCTACCGCAAGCTCCGCATCCCCAACCGGGCCGCGCTGCGGGAGCGGCTGGGCGCCCACTACTCGGCGGAGTCCTGACCGGCGCGCACTCCACCCGGTTCTCCACCTGACGATGGTCCGAATCCACCCGGGTTCGTTCGTACGGTCCGTGCCATGGACAAGGACAAGCTGATCAAGCTGGCCGCGGACAAGGCGCAGGAAGCCGTACGAGGAGGCAAGGTGAACACGAAGGCGCTGGTCGCTCTGGTGGTGCTGGCACTGGTGGTGCTCGCGGGGTTCATCGCCTACCGGCTGATCATGGTTGAGCTCATCACGACCATCAGCGATCATCGCTGACAGTGATCTCACTGCAGGGGATCTCGCCGGAGGGGACGATGCCGAAGCGGACACGGCCGCTGCTGCCGGACACCATCGCGCCCAGCTGGCTCGTGGTGCAGCTGTTCGGCACCCTCTTCGTGGCCGCGACCCTGCTCACCGCGCGGGAGGTCCAGCCGGGGATCTGGGCGGTCTACGGGGTGTCGGCGGCGTGCTGGGCCGGGTTCGTGGCGACCGCGCACTGGCGACCGGTGACCGCCGCGGTGCTGCTGGCCGCGTCCAGTGTGCTGCCCGCGGCGGCGCTGGGCTGGGCACAGGACAGCTCAGCGATCCTGCTGAGCGTGATCTCGGTCGGCCGGTTCGCGACGCTGACCGGCCTGAGCGTCGCCGCGATCGTGAGCGTGACCGTCCTGGACATGGTGCTGGCGCTCGCCTCCACCGCGTTGGCAGGTGGCCGCATGCTCGACGCGTTCGGCAACGCGGGCATCATGCTGCTGCTCGGTCTGCTCGGCCTCAACCGCCGCCAGTACGAGATCCAGGCGATCCAGACCGGACGGCTGCTGGAACAGACCAGGCTCGCGCAGGCCGAACAGGCCCGCGCCGCCGCGCTGGACGAACGAACCCGGCTCGCGCGGGAACTGCACGACGTGCTCGCGCATTCGCTCGGCGCGCTCAGTGTCCAGCTGGAGCTGGCCGAAGCGCTCGCCGAGAAGTCCGATCTGGACGGTGTGCGGAATGCCGTCCAGCGTTCGCGGCGGCTGGCCAACGCCGGGCTCGTCGAGGCCAGGGAAGCGGTCGCCGCGCTGCGGCGGGACGTCCTGCCGCTGCCCGACGCGCTCGCGGAACTCGCGGCGGCGCACACGCGTGACCACCAGGTCCCGGTGGACTTCGGCACCTCGGGCCAGCCGCGGCCGTTGCCGTCGGCGGTGACCGTGTCGCTGGCGGGCGTGTCCCGTGAGGCGCTGACCAACGCGGGCAAGCACGCGCCGGGACAGCCGCTCACCATAAGATTGGCGTACGGCAAGGGCATCGTCCGGCTGGCCGTGACGAATCCGTCCTCATCGGACACATCGGCCCCGGTCGGCGGGGGATTCGGCCTGACCGGGATGCGGGAACGGCTCGCGCTCGCGGGGGGCAGCCTGACCTCGGGACAGTGCGACGGCCAGTGGCGAGTGGTTGCGGAGGTACCAGGGTGATCAGGGTGATCGTGGCGGACGACCAGCAGGTGGTCCGCGAAGGACTGGTGGCACTGCTCGACCTGCTCGACGACGTGACCGTGGTCGGCTCCGCCGCCGACGGCCGCCAGGCGCTGGACGTGCTGCGCGCGACACCGGCCGACGTCGTGCTGATGGACCTGCGGATGCCGGAACTGGACGGGGTGGCGGCCACCCGGATGATCACCAGGGACCACCCCGGCACGGCGGTGCTCGTGCTGACGACGTACGCCGACGACTCGTCCATCGCGGACGCGCTCAGGGCAGGCGCCCGCGGCTACCTGACCAAGGACGCGGGCCGGGCCCAGATCGCCATGGCACTGCGCTCGACAGCGGCCGGCCAGTCCACTTTCGACGCCAAGGTCTCCGAACGGCTCGTGGCCGCGCTCGACGGCCGCCCGCGCGTGAAACAGGAACCACCCGACGGCCTCACGGCACGGGAGACCGAGGTGCTCGGGCTGATCACCAGGGGACTGACCAACCCGGAGATCGCGGCGGAACTGTTCATCAGCGAGGCGACCGTGAAGACCCACATCAACAACGTCTTCGCCAAGATCGGCGTACGCCACCGGGCAGAGGCCGTGCGGTACGGCCTCGAGCACGACCTCTGACCCGGTGACAGCCCCAACGCCTGCTGTGCCCAGCCAAACCCGAGACGCTTGGGTGAAATGTCCCATGATGACCGGTCTGGGAAAATCGGGTTATCCTGGGATGGATCTTGCCGCGGTGCGTCGACGCTGACGGGCCGGGTTGTGGTTTTCCACAGCAGCCGTGGTGTGGTCGTGCGCCGTGAAGTGGGGGGCTCGCTTCATTCTGCCGCCGTCAGCGCGTTCCTAGGCTTGGTGTGACCAAAAGCTTCCTGGAAGAGAGCGTCGATGTCTGTGTACCTCATGGCCGAGAACACGCACGAGCCGATCGGCGGGTTGGCCGGCTGGGCGGTCGACCTGATGGACACCCTCGGCGGTGTCGGCGCGGCGCTCGTGGTCGGCTTGGACAACCTGTTCCCGCCCATCCCGAGCGAACTGGTGCTGCCGCTGGCCGGGTTCTCGGCGAGCAAGGGCGCGTTCACGCTGGCAGGCGCCCTGTTCTGGACCACGCTGGGATCGGTGGTCGGTGCTGTCATCGTGTACCTGGCCGGTGCGTTACTCGGCCGTGAGCGCACCCGCGCGCTGGTCGGCAAGATCCCACTGGTGAAGGTGACCGACTTCGACAAGACCGAGAAGTGGTTCACCAGGCACGGCACGAAAGCCGTGTTCTTCGGCCGGATGGTCCCGCTGTTTCGCAGCTTCATCTCGCTGCCCGCGGGCGTCGAACGGATGAGCTTCCCGAAGTTCCTGCTGCTCACCACGGCGGGCAGCCTGGTGTGGAACACCATCTTCGTGGTGGCGGGTTACCAGTTGGGCGAGAACTGGTACCTGGTCGACAAGTACGCCGGGATCTTCCAGTGGATCGTGATCGCCGCGGTCGCGGTGGCCGTCGTGCTGTTCGTCGTGCTGCGCCTGCGCAAGAAGGGCAAGGACAAGGACGGGGATCCCGAGGCCACCCAGGTGCTGGGGGTGGTGCCCGGTGCCAGGGGTGACGCGGAGGCGACGCAGGTGATCGCCCGGCCACGGCCCGGTGCCGACAGGAGTGGGCGGCGCGGCCGATAACCTCCGCCACCGATAAACTCGGCCACCGTGGCGGAAGCGTGGTCGGTGGAGACGTTCGTGGCCGGCCTGAACCGGAAACGGATGGCGTCGGGCGTCCTGTTCACCGACGGCGGGGACCGCGTTCTGCTGGTGGAGCCGTCGTACAAGCCGCAGTGGGAGATCCCCGGCGGGGCGGTCGACGAGAACGAGTCCCCGTGGGCGACTGCGAGCCGTGAGCTGGCCGAGGAGCTCGGCCTGAGCAGGGCGCCCGGCCGCCTGCTCGTCGTCGACTACGTGCCCGCCATCGACGGCTGGACCGAGGCGGTGATGTTCGTGTTCGACGGCGGCGTCCTCGCCCAGTCCGATGTGGACAATTTCGAGTTCGTCGACAGCGAGATCCTCTCCGCCGGGTTCTACCCCCTCACCGAGGCGCGGACACTGCTCAAGGAGCGGCTGGCCGGCCGGGTGGCGGCCGCGCTGACCGCGCTGAGAACGGGCCGAACGGTGTTGTGCGAGCAGGGACGTCCGATGTTCGATGGCACACAGTGATGGTTGCACCCGTCGGTGCGCCCGGAATGTCATCCTGGTGGCGGACGCCCATTACGGTGCGCTTTGCCGACGTTTAACGTCATAAACGACATAGCGGGTCCACTATGTGGGCGGCCTCGTCATTCCGGTGCTGACCAGGGCATAGCTGACATCACACCGCGTCACTACTTACGGACCTTGCGAGCCTGTCGTACCGATGGCATGGTCGGAGGGGTGCGTCGCGGAGGGCGGCGAACAAGGGATGGGAGTTTGCCGGACAGATCATTGCGACATGTTTACGCGGTCATTGCTGGGGGGATACCAGTTCGGGGGAGTAGCCCGATGTCCTGCGAATCAGTCGTGGATTCAACCACAATGTTGAGTGTGCTGAGCGCGAAGGTCCTTGAAGGTGTCGCTGCGGGTTCTTCGACGGTCCAGCTCGCCTCGGAGCTCTACCTCAGTAGGCAGGGAGTCGAATACCACGTCAACGTGATGCTCAGGAGGTTCAAGGTGCCCAACCGGGCGGCCCTTGTCTCCAGGGTGTACACGATGGGGATCTTCGACCACACCGCGTGGCCACCGGCCGTGCTGCCGGAATACATTCGGTGACCGGGTTTTCGCCGGACAGAAGGAGTGGTTCGCCGTGAGCACCAACCCGTTTGACGACCCGGACGGCACGTTCCACGTGCTGGTGAACGACGAGGGCCAGCACTCGCTGTGGCCGTCGTTCGCCGACGTGCCATCCGGCTGGACCGTGGCGGTGCGGGAGACCGACCGGCAGTCCGCGCTGGACTACGTCGAGCGGAACTGGACCGACATGCGGCCCAAGAGCCTGATCCGCGCCATGGACGGCGTGCACGACCCGGGTGACTCGCGCGGCTGAGGCGTGGGAGCGGGCCGGTCCGCAAACCGGGTTTGGTCATTTGTCTTTTTTGTGGCGCGCGGGCGACTCTTTCCGGTAGATGTGGTGTGTGGTCCAGATCGTGGACCGGTGGAACACGGCATACTTCGACGGCCGTCTTTCCACTGGGGTACTCGCCGAACTGCGTGAACTGGCCGACGCGTCCGAAGACGCCTTGGCGCTGGCCGACCGGGCCTTCCGGTTGATGCTGGCCGCGCGGTTGCGGCCGACCGATCTCTCGGTGTTCACGGCGTGGCTGATCGGCTTCAGCGTGCCCAGAACGGTGCCGAGCGCGTGGTCCGGGACGGTCCCGCCGGTCACCATGGCAGGCAGGCACCGCACGCTCGACGAATACGTCGCGCGAAATCCGTGGCACCGGCCGGCCGGGCAGGGCGTTTTTGTCGACATAGGCTGCGGTTTCCCGCCGTTCACCACGATGGAGACCGCGCAGCGGCTGGCGGAGTGGCGCGTGATCGGCGTCGATCCCGCCTTCAGCCGGTACGCCGTGTACGACACCGAGGGCGCGTACGCCTGCTACGACGACGACCTGCGACTGCGCTACTACCAGGCAGGCACCTATGACCCCGACCGGGACAACAGCAAGCGGAAGTTCCAGGGCATCCTCGACCGCCTGCTCCCACGATTATCCGGCGACGAGGTGGCCGACGACGGCGGCAAGCTCGTCCGCGATCCCTTGCGCCGCTACGAATCGGGCAACCTCGAGCTCGTCGGCGGCGGGATCGGCGAGTACTCAGTGGATGGTGGGGTCGACGTGATCAGGTGCATGAACGTGTTCATGTACTTCGACCACCCGTTCCGTGAGAAGGCGCTGGCGTGGGCGACGACACTGTTGCGCCCGGGTGGGCTGTTTCTCTGCGGCAGCAACTGGATCGACTCGGCCTGCTCCCGCTACACCGTCTACCGCAAGGAAAAAGACCGGCTGGTGGCGAAGGAGTTCGCGTTCAGCATCGACAACGTTCGCCCGATCGACCTGGCCCCGTGGTACGGATTGCACGACGACAACCTCGAGAACCTGGCCAACGCCCACGCGGTCGGCACAGTCCGCGAGGACACGCCGTTCCGACGCAGGTTCGACAGCCGGATGGACTCGCTGCTCGCGCAGCTCAACATGTGCCCGCGTGACGCCGACGGCTACCTCGGCCACGCCCCGGCGGACATGCCCGTCGAGGACCGCGCCCGGTGCAGTTCGATCCTGGCCGCGCACCTCGACGACGAGGGATTCGTCGGCGAGGCGGTGGACGTCCTGCGCCGGTCGGGACGGCACGCGTGGCGCAACCACGTCGGCCACGTGGCGATGCGGCCCGTGACGCCGCCTCCGCTGGCGCCGTCGTCGGTGCTCTGACGTACACGTCCGGACTGTCCATAATGGTCAGTCTGTGGTGGACTGAAGCCATCCGCGGGCGGCCGCACGCGCACCTGCCTCGAACCGGCTGCGGGCATCGAGGCGCTCCATCAGGTCGGCCATCATCCGCCGGACAGTCCGCAACGACAGGCCCAGCCGTTTGCCCGCGGCCTCGTCGGTCATCCCCTGGTCGAGCAGGTTGAGCAGTTCGCGCTCCTGCGCGCTCAGCCCGTCCTGGCCCGGTGCGGGCTTCCGGCCGAACGGGGAGGCGCCCGCCCATGTCTGGTCGAACAGCGCGACCAGCGCGGCGATGATGCCGGTTCCGGTCAGCTGCACGGCACCGTCCCGGCCGTTGTCCGGATTGACCGGTACCAGTGCGACTTCGCGGTCGACGACGAGCAGCCTGACCGGAAGTGTCGGCACAGTACGGATTTCGCCGCCGAGTTCGGTGAGCCAGCGCGCGTACTGGAACGTCGGGATGTCGTTGCGCACGCTGTCGAGGTACACCGTGCGGATGGCCACCCCGCGCCGCAACGCGGATTCGTTGAGCGGCCTGCCCGCCTCGATGCTCGCGGGCGACTGCGCACCACCGGGCATGAAGGACAGACATTCCCTGGTGGCGCGGTCGGCCAGCACCTCGAGGCGGGTCTGGATCTCGTCGATGTCGCGCAACTGGTCCATCTCGGTGCGCGGGACGGCCGACTCCAGTTCGGCGATCAGGCCGGAGATCGCGGCCTGGCTCTCGGCGAACTCCTGCTGGCGGCGCAGCAACTGCGCCTGCTGGGCCTGCAGCAGCGATTCGAGCCCGAACTTCGGGTCGACGAGGCGCAACTCGCCGGGATCGTCCACCGACTGCCGGACGAGCGTGAGTTCGGCGAGCGTGTCGAGCGTGGCGCGCACCCGCGTCTCCGACAGCCCGAGGTGGCTGCTGAGTTGCTCGACTCCCCATGACCTGTTGGCAAGCATGGCTCGGTAGACCGTTTCGGTGGTCTCGTCAAGGCCGAGTGCCTCCAGCATGCGCCGCCCCCCAGCGTGACCGCGTACTTACTCGATCCAGCATCTCACGACCCGTGGCCTGGCACCAAGCTGCCCACGCACTTGGTGCCAGCCGTTTCGGGTTCCGGGCGGGCACGGGCGTCAGCAGACTCCAAGGCAGGCGAACTAACGAACTGGGGGTCGATTCCTGTGTCTTCGAACGCAATCCTTGCCAGCAGTCACGCCGATGGCTTCGACTGGGACAAATAGCGAGATGTACATGGCCTTGGTGACCATGACCGCGACCAGGCGGAGTGCCCGCGCCGACATCGACGCCAACCTGGTCGCGGATCTGCTGTGGGCCTTGGCCGAACCGAGCCACCACCTGGAACACGTGCACGCGAAGTCCGTCCCCGGCCGGGTCGACCTGGTGTTGTTCCACCTCACCGCGGACGCGCCAGCGGCGGCCACCGCGGCCCGACAGTTGTGCCGCCTCGCGGTTTCGACGTCACCCCGGCTGCGGGGATGGCAGGTTTCATCGACCGTTGAAGAGTACTGCTGACCACTAAGGTGACCTCATGGCTGATCACGCGGAACTCATGCCCATCGCCTCACAGGCCGTGTCGATGGCGCGTAAGATCATTCAGCAGCGAGCACCGTTCAGTGTGGCCGCCAAGGGCGAACGCGACATGGTGACCGACGTCGACCTCGCGGTCGAGGAAGCCGTACGGAACTTCCTCGCCAAGGAGACGCCGGACATCCGGCTGGTCGGCGAGGAACAAGGGCAGTCCGGTGCGGCCGACTCGACCCTGTGGTGGGTCCTCGACCCGATCGACGGGACGGCGAACTTCGCGCGTGGCATCCCGTTGTCCGCGGTGTCCCTCGCACTGGTCGACGGCACACAGGCCGTGCTGGCCGCGATCGACCTGCCGTTCATGGACACCTGGTACACGGCACGAGCGGGAAGCGGGGCGTACGCCAACGGCGAGCCCATGAGGTGCTCGCCGGTGACGGACCTGTCCGAAGCCGTGATCTCGATCGGGGACTTCTCGGTCGGTGCGGGTGCCGCGGCGAAGAACCGGGTGCGGCTCGCACTGCTTGCCGAACTCGGCGCCAACGCGCAGCGCATCCGGATGATCGGTACCGCCGCGACCGACCTCGCGTGGGTGGCGCAGGGCAGGCTGGACGCGACGATCAACCTGTCCAACAAGCCGTGGGACACCATGGCAGGGGTGCTGTTGGTGCGGGAAGCGGGCGGTCTGGTCCTCGACCACGACGGCAGCAGGCACACGTCCGAATCGGCCAGCACGATCGCGATAACGCCCGGCCTGCGTGACGCGATCATGACGCGGCTGGCTGAGGCTCGTCGATGAGGTCGCGCACCACGGTCATCCTGGTGGCCAGGTAAAGCCGGTTCAGCGTCGGGAGTCCGGCGTGCGCGGTGACGAAATGTGGTGCCATCGGCGGTTTCCCCGGCACGACGGTCCGGGAAGCCGCCGGTAGCTGCAGATCCTGTGTGTCGGTGAACGGCACACCGCGCAGCATCTGGTCGACCCATTCCTCGGCGGCGTCCAGTTCGCCGACATCGGGCAGATCGGCCCAGTTCACCGCACGACTGCGGAACGTGGTGTGCCGCAGAGCGGGATACCGGTGCACGGCCGCGCCGAGGCACAGCAGCGACCGCGCGGTGAGAGCCTCGCAGCCGAGGATCTCCAGACGTGGCTTGCCGTGTGACTCGGGAGCGAAGTCGTAGCCCGGTTTCCAGCCGCGGATCGGCAAGGCCGACGGCCGGGCGGCCGCGTCACGTTCATCGGCGCCACACCACGGACACGGCCGCACGGAGAGTTCGATCCGTACGGACAACGCCGTCGACGCGGCGAGCACATGGGCCGCGGCCTCACGGTTGGCCATCCGGATCACAGTTTCCCGCATCAGGACACCTTCCTCGCAGCCAGTACTGGTTCGCGGCCGTGCGCGACGGCCTCGACCGCGATGTCGATCAGCTGATCTCTGCGGCGCTCGTCCAGGTCCGCCTGGTCCTCCGGCAGCAGGCCGCACGCGAGCCAGGTCCGGAACGCGTTGCGCAGCAGGACAGTGCGCAGTTCGCCGGTGGCCGCGGTGTCCAGGCTGTCGAACCCGAGGATGTACCCGGCCGCCCAGATCTCACCGGCCAGCCGCGCGGGAACGTCGTACCGGCCGATGACCTGTCGGCCGCGGTGCACCACATCCACCGGATCCATCCCGATCAGCGGACACCAGTCCTGCCAGTACCAGCCGAACGGATGCCAGATGTGCTCGCCCGCGGCGGGCCTGGCGAAACGCAGACGGGTCTCGGAGTTGTGCAGTTCGACGGAGAAGTCCGTGGCCGACCGGTGCGCGGCCCGTCGCGTCGACGCGGCGAGCACATGCGGTGCCGTCTCCCAATAGCTCGCCTGCGCCGACCACCGTGACAGGAAGACTGTCGCATGCCGTTCGCCGTCGAGTTCGTTGCCCGCGATGCTCCGCAGAGCGCCGTGCTCCAGCAGGTGCGGAACCGCGGCGAGAACCGGGATCCCGCGCTGACGGCAGAACTCCGCGATGACCCGGTCGTCATGCCGGATGTCGTCCGGAATCCCGGCGAGGTACTCGGCGAGGGCCCGCGCCTGGTGAGTGGGGAGCACGAGCCCGAGTGTGGGCACGAACGCGTCGAACAACGGCGCCCACGCGGCGCCCGCTTCGACCGCGCGGCGGACGAAGTACGAGTTCGGCGTGCTGTGCCAGTTCACGTACAGCGTGATCGCCGCCGCGGGCTGGGCGGCGACTGCTCGGTGGATGTGGCCGGCGAACCCGTCGGTCAGCGTCACGTCGTCCTGCAGGACGAGATGGTGTGTCGCGTCCGGATCGACTGCCGCCCAGGCCTTCTTCGCTGTCCGCAACGGACTGGGGATACCGTGCGGGTCGGGGTCGGCGACGATCCGGGCGGCCAGCGGCGCGCAGGCCGCCTGGACAGCGGCGGCCTGCGCGGCACGGTCGGGGTGGTGCATGATCGCGATACTGAACTTCATTCGCTGGGCTCCTTATGCCGCAACGGGATCCAGGCTGCCCGACAGCTGCCGCATCCGCCGGGCGGTGACCACGAGGTGGCCGAGCGCGGCAGTGTCGATCGCCTGGTCGCAGTCGGTCCACGACTCGCCGGGAACCGGGTGGCTCTCCACGATCAGGCCGTCCGCGCCGACGGCGACACCGGCGAGCGCCAACGGCAGGACCCAGTCACTCCGCCCGGCGGCGTGACTGGGGTCGACGATGATCGGCAGGTCGGTCTTGGTGCGCAGCACCGGAACAGCAGCGATGTCCAGGGTGTTGCGGGTCTCGGTGATGAACGTGCGGATGCCGCGTTCGCACAGGATCACGTTCGGGTTGCCCGCGCTGCGGATGTAGTCGGCCGAACCGATCCACTCGTCGTAGGTGGCGGCGAACGAACGCTTGAGCACCACGGGCAGTCCCGCTTCGCCCGCCGCGAGCAGCAGCCGCGCGTTGCGCATCGACCGCGCGCCGATCAGGAAAGCGTCCACATGGGACTTGAGCAGGTCGATGTCGGACCCGTCGAGCGGCTCGGCGATGATCGGCAGGCCGGTCCGTGCCCGTGCCTTGTCCAGCAACGGGATCGCGTCCGCCCCCATGCCCTGGAACCGGTCAGGTCCGGACCGCGGCTTGAAGACGCAGCCGCGCAACACATCCGCCCCTGCCAGCGCCGCCGCCTCGGCGTGCTCGACATAGCCGGGCTCCACCGAGCACGGACCCGAGATGATGGGCAGATCGCCCGAACCGAACACCGCGTCGCCGATCTTGACAATCACGTTGGCTCCCCTTGCTGTCGTGTTCTGACAGGACCGAGTCTGCTCGACACCAGCAGGTGGCGACAGTGATCAGCAGTGGCACCAACGGTCTCTGGCACCTTGCTGCCAC
The DNA here is from genome assembly GCF_000826545.1 of Kibdelosporangium sp. MJ126-NF4. Next base: position 1,570,819 of record NZ_CDME01000011.1, read on the forward strand.
TGCTGTGGCTACAGTGGGGGCATGACGAACGTGGTCGTTTTCGGACTTGGCGGAACCATCTCGATGACGGCCGACGCCGGTGGGGGCGTCGTCCCCGCGTTGTCCGCCGAGCAGTTGGTCGCGGCGGTACCAGGGCTGGCGGAGACCGGTGTGCAGGTGGACGTGGTCGACTTCCGCCGTATTCCCGGTGCCTCGCTGTCGTTCGAGGATCTGGACGCGCTCGCGGCCGCGATCGAGCAGCGGTTGGACGGGGGAGCGGACGGTGTCGTCATCACTCAGGGCACCGACACCATCGAAGAGACGTCCTATCTGCTTGACCTCGCCCACCACCGGGACGAACCGGTCGTGGTGACAGGCGCGATGCGCAATCCGTCCTTGGCGGGCGCGGACGGTCCGGCCAACCTGCTGGCAGCGGTTCAGACAGCGGCGGCCGAGACGACACGAGGCCTGGGCGCGCTCGTGGTGTTCGCCGACGAGATCCACGCCGCTGCCCGCGTCCGCAAGTCCCACAGCACCAGTACCCACACCTTTCACTCCGCCAACGGCGGTCCGCTGGGCTATGTCGTGGAAGGCGAGCCACGGATCGTCAACCGGCCGGAGACCCGCGTGACTCTCGCGTCCGCCCACGACCACACCAAAGCGGACGTGGCCGTGGTCCCGTTGGTGTTCGGGGACACCGGCACCGCGCTGCAGGCGGTCGGGGACCGTGTGGACGGTCTGGTCGTCGCCGCGTTCGGGGCCGGGCACGTGCCCGAGGCCGTTGTGGACATCCTGACCAGGCTCACCCAACGCATCCCCGTCGTGCTCGCGTCCCGTTCCGGTGCGGGGTCCGTGCTGGCCAGGACGTACGCCTTTCCCGGGTCCGAGACCGACATGCTGGGCCGCGGCCTGATCTCGGCAGGTTTCCTCGACCCGGTGAAGGCGCGGATCCTGTTGTGCCAGTTGCTCAACAGCGGCCACGACCGGGCGAGCGTCAAGGCTGTGTTCGAGCAGGCGGGCCGGTGAACTCGGTCACAGCTCGCCGCGTTTGCGGGACACGAGCAGGAACAGCGGGACGCCGAGCAGCGCGGTGAAGACGCCGACCGGCACCTCCTGTGGTGCGTATGCGACCCGGGCCAGCGCATCGGTCCACACCAGGAACAGGGCGCCGACCAACGCCGTGTACGGCAGCAGAACGCGGTGCTTGGGGCCGGTCAGGAACCGCACGCCGTGCGGCACGATCAGGCCGACGAACCCGATCGCCCCGACCGATGCCACCGCGACGGACGTGAGCAGTGCGGTCGCCACGAGCAGGGTGATCCGGATGCGGAGGACGTCGACGCCCAACCCGGCGGCGGTCTCATGACCGAGTGCCAGCGCGTCCAGCGACCGTGCGCACAGCCAGATCACGGTGAGCCCGATCGCCGCCACGACCGCGCCTACCGCGACCGAGTCCCAGCGTGCCGAGGACATGGAACCCAGCAGCCAGTAGGTGATCGCGCGCGTGGTGTCCGGATTCGCCGACGCCATCAGGATCAGCGACGTGATCGCCGCGAACAACTGCCCGACGATCACGCCGATCAGCACGATCCGGACAGTGTGCAACGCGCTGCGCCGCAACAGCACCAGCATGAGCGCGAACGCCAGCGCGGCGCCGATGAACGCGCCGCCCATCACGCCGACCGATCCCGCGCCGATCCCAATCACGACCACTGCGACCGCGCCCGCCGACGCCCCGTTGGAGACACCGAGCAGGTACGGATCCGCCAGCGAGTTGCGGGTGACCGCCTGCAGCACGGCTCCGCAGACCGCGAGCACGGCGCCGACCAGCGCGGCCAGCAGTACCCGGGGAACTCGCAGTTGCCAGATCACCGAGTCGGTCAGCCGGGGCAGTGGCTGCACCGGCAGGCCGATGTGCGTGCCGAGCACGCGGCCGATGTCCGCGTAGCCGATCCCGGTCGCGCCGATCCGGATCGCGGCGAACAGGGAGACGAGCAACGCCAGCACCGACGCGCCCGCCAGCGTGAGCTGTCTAGTGCGCGACACCGAGCGACTTCAATCCCTCTGAGATCAGCCGCAGCGAGTTGGTGCTGCGCACCGTCGGGTCGAGTTCGATCCCGGGCACCTGGATGATCCGGTTCTCCCGCACCGCCGTCAGCTGGGAGATGACCGGGTGCTCGCGCATGATCTTGATCTTCTCGGCCGCGCTGTCGCCCGGCGCGCCCCGGTCGGCGAGGTCGCCGACGACGAACACGGTGGGATTCCGGCGGGCGATCTCCTCCCAGGGGACCTCCGGCCACTCGTCCTGGACGTCGTCGAACACGTTGGGAGCACCGATGATCCGACTCATGTCGCTCGGGATCCCGTTGTGCCCGGCGACATACGGCAAGCCCTTGACGGCGGAGTACAGGTAGACCACCGTGGGCTTGCCGGACACCAGCGTGGCTTTGGCCAGCGTGTCCCGTTGCTGGGCGACCAGCGCGGCCGCCCGGTCCGGAACGCCGAAGATCCTGCCGAGGTTCTCGTAGTCGCGGAACAACCGCTCGAACGGCGTCCCGGTCTCCTCGCGGTGGCACTCGACCGCGCTGACGTACGAGGCCAGGCCGAGTTCCTGGAGTTCCTCGCGGGTACCGACCCGGTCCTTGGTGAAGTTCGACGCGAACGAGCTGACCACGAGGTCGGGGGTGGCCGCCCGCAACTGCTCGCCGGTCAACTGCTTCGCGCTGAGGACCGGGACCTTGTCGTAGGCCGCCTGGTACTCGGGCAGGATCCGGCCGGAACGGAAGGCCGTGCCCACCATGCGGTCGCCAAGGCCCAGCGCCAGCAGTGTCTCGGTGGACGACTGCTCCAGTGTGACGACCCGGCTCGGTGGCTGCTCGAATGCCAGCGGCCGCCCGCAGTTGGTGATGGTGGTCGCGGCCTTGCCGGGTGTGGCCGTCTGAGCCGGTGCCGCGCACGCACCGACCATGATCGAGGCGGCGAGCACCGTACCTAAAGCGTGTCTTGGCCGAATCACCAGAGCCTCCTTGTTGCAGATAGCTTGCGATAAGTACGGTATCTCATTGATAATGGTTTTCACTATCATGGGGGTGGGACAGTGCTGGACGCAGGTTTTCTCCGGCTGTGGACCGGGATGACCGCGTCCGGGCTGGGCACATGGGCACTGCCGTTCATCCTGGGCCTCGCGGTGCTGGACAAGACGCTCAGCCCGGTCGCACTGGGGGTTGTTCTCGCTGCGCGGACCATCGGGTTCGTCATCGCCGTCCCGGTCGGCGGCGTGCTGGCCGACCGGTATTCCCGCCGTGCCGTCGTGTTGTGGTCCGGGTTGATCGCAGCCGGTGCGTCGCCTGTGATCGCGGTGGGTTCGGTGCCGCTGATGGCCGTGGCGGCGACGGTGGTCGGTGTCGGGCAGGGCGCGTGCCGTCCGGCTTTCCAGGCGCTGGTTGCCGAGGTGGTCGCCGCCGAACGCCGCCAGCAGGCGAACGCGGCCATGACCTTGTCGGTGCGGGTGACCACACTGCTCGCGCCCGGCCTGACTGCGTTGCTCGCGACCGTCGTGAGCACCGGCTGGCTGCTGGTCGGCACGGGCCTGCTGTGGCTGGTCGCCGCGCTCCTGCCGCCAGCGGGCTCGGGCGAACCGACGACCGCGGCGGCGGCCCGCCCGCGGCTGCTCAGCGAATTCGCCGACGGCATCAGGGAAGCACGTAGGCATCCGTGGTTCATGGCCGGTCTCGGCGCGCTGTCGGCGGTGATCTTCGCCGGGTACTCGGCGACCGTCGTTGCCCTGCCGCTGTTGAGCGGGTCGGAAGCGGTCCTCGCGGCGGCGTTGACGGCGTACACAGTCGGTGCGCTCGTGGGCGCGTTGGTCATCTCCCGCTGGCGGCCGCGCAATCAGGGCTGGGCCGCGTTCGCGGGCCTCGCGTGCTACGGCGTCGCCCCGCTCGGTCTGCTCGTCGACCTCGGTCCGGCGGTGGTCGTCGCGGCGTATGTCCTGCCCGGCATTGGGATCGAGCTGTTCAACGTGCCATGGTTCACCGCCACCCAGCGGGAGGTCGAGCCGCGCCTGCTCGCCCGGGTGTCGTCGTTGGACTTCCTGGTGTCGTACGGCCTCGCACCGGTCGGCCTCGCCCTGATCGCGCCCGCGATCGACGCCTTCGGCACCACCGCGGTGCTCGCGGTCTGCGCCGTCGTCTGCTTCGCCGCACCGGCCGCCGCCGCACTGGTTCCCAGCTCACGCCACTTCGCCAAGACCCTGGAATCCTCGGGTGACCCGCGATGACGCTGCGGACTGGGTACCCGGTGTCGCGTCAGCGGCCGGAGCAAGGGTACGGCTAACCTGATGGTGGGCCAAAGCACTGGGGGAAGATGACGGCAGTGGACTTCAGGGTGTTGGGCGCGATCGAGGCACGCGCCGACGCCGACCAGATCGACCTGGGGCACGCCCGGCAACGGCTCGTGCTCGCCGCGCTGCTCGTCGACGCGGACCGGTTGGTCCCGATCGCGGACCTGGCCGCCCGGATCTGGGGCGAGAACACCCCGCACAGCGGGCTGACTCCGCTCTACGGCTACCTGTCGCGGCTGCGGCAGGCGCTGGCGGCGGTCGAGCAGGACGTGCGGATCGTGCGCCAGCCCGGCGGCTACGTCGCCGCGGTCAACCCGGTCACGGTGGACCTGCACAGGTTCCGGCAGCTGATGGCCCAGGCCAGGACGGCGGACGAGCCCGGCACCGCGATCGGGTTGTTCAACGAGGCCTTGGACTTGTGGCGCGGGGAGCCGTTCGCCGGTGTCGACAGCCCGTGGTTCAACAGCCAGCGGGCCGCGTTGCTGCGGGAACGCGAGTCCGCCGAGAGCGATCTGCGTGACCTGCGGCTGCGCTGCGGCCAGCACGCCGAGGTGTTGGCCGAGGTGACCGGCGCGTTCGACGCCGACCCGATGAACGAACGCGTTGCGGGACAACTGATGCTGGCGCTGTACCGGCATGGCCGCCAGGCCGAGGCGCTGACCTGTTACGAAGGAACGCGCTCCCGGCTGGCCGACGAACTGGGCGTGCCGCCGAGCCCCCAGCTGCAGGGGCTGTACCTGCGAATCCTGGACGCGGACCCGGACCTGCTCGCGACCGCCGAACCCGCGCGGCCCCGTGCCGAGCACAGCGAGCAGGCACGGGCGTGGTCGGCGCCCGCGTTGCTTCCCGGTGACGTCCCCGACTTCACCGGCCGGATGACCGAGAACGCCATGCTGTTCAAGCAGTTGAGCGACGGCTGGGGATCGGGTGCGTCCGTCACCACGATCGTCGGCATGGGCGGTATCGGCAAGACCGCGCTGGGTGTGTACGCCGCGCACAACGCGGCCGCCACATACACAGACGGCCAGTTGTTCGCGAACCTGCACGGCGCCAGCACGACTCCGGCCAGCCCGGCTGACGTGCTGGCGAGGTTCCTGCGCGCGCTGGGCGTTCCCGAACGCGCCATCCCCGTCGACGTGGACGGGCGCGTGGAGACGTACCGGACGCTGGTCAACGGCCGCAGGATCCTGGTCCTGCTCGACGACGCCGCGTCCGAGGAACAGGTCAGGCCCTTGTTGCCGGGCACGCCGACGTGCGCGGTCGTGGTCACCAGCCGGGCGGGGTTGGCCGGGCTGGCGGGCGCGCACCGCGTCGACCTCGACGTGTTCGCCGCGGACGAGGCCATCGAGCTGCTCACCCGCATCGTCGGCGAGGACCGTGTCACGGCGGAACTGGCCGCCGCCACCGAGATCGTCGAGCTGTGCGGTGGGCTGCCGTTGGCCGTGCGGATCGCCGGGGCCCGGCTGGCAGCCCGGCCGTCGTGGCGGCTGGCGCACCTGGCGGCCATGCTCAGCGACGAGCGGCGAAGGCTGGACCAGTTGGCCGTCGGCGATCTGGCGGTGCGCGCGTCGTTGGCACTGAGCTACCGCGGCCTGGACGGGCAGCCGCGCAGGCTGTTCCGGCTGCTCGGCCTGTTCAGCGCACCGGATTTCCCGCCGTGGCTGGCATCTGTGGTGCTGGACTGCCCGGTGGCGGAGGCGACCGAGTACGCCGAGGCACTGGTGGACGCGCAACTGCTGACCACGTCCGGCACGGACGCCGCGGGCCAGTACCGGTACCGACTGCACGACCTCGTCCGGCTGTTCGCCGCGGAACGGGCGCAGGACGAGGAAACCGAGGACAGCAGGACCCGCGCGCTGGTCCGTGGCCTCGGCGGCTGGCTCGGCCTGGCCGAACGGATGGCCACCTCCGTGCCCGGCCCGTGTTTCGCGCCGATCAGCAGCCCGGCGGCACGGCCACCCACCGGCCACGTGCTGGCGGACTTCCGGCCGGAATGGGCCGCCAGCTGGTTCGACGCCGAACGCGGCGCGTTGCTGGCCGGGGTGCGCCAGGCCTGCCGTCTCGGCATGGCCGACCTGGCGTTCGACCTGGCGCAGCGGATGGAGAAGTACTTCGACGTGCGCGGGATGTACACCGACTGGATCGCGCTCAACACCGACGTGCTGCGCCTGTGCCGCGAAACCGGCAACGCGCTGGGCGAGGCGGTCATGCTGCGCGGCCTCATCGACGTCACGACGTGGGCAGGCGACAGCACGGACGCCATGGCACGCCAGTTCACCGAGGCGACGCGCCTGAAGGAGATGTTCACCGAACTCGGCCTGCCACAGGGAAGCGCGGACGCGGCACTGATGTGCTCGTGGTCGCTGACCGCGAACGGCGCCCACCTTGACGCCATCGCGGCGGCCGGTGAGGCGCTCGACCTGGCCACCCGGTCCGGCCACGTCAGCGGCCAGGCCCGGGCCGAGCTCTCGTTGGCGCTGGCGCACTACGAGAACCACGACGTCGCGGCCGCGATCAACCACGCGGGCACCGCGCTCGACCTCGCGCGGGAGACCGGCAACGCCCGGTGCGTGGCGACCGCGCTGCAGTTCGCCGCAATCGGACAGCGTGTGCTCGGCCATTTCGACACCAGCAGGCGGATGCTGGACGAGTCACTGACCATCTCACGGTCCTACCGCGACAGTTACACCGAGGGGCTCACCCTGCTCGCGTTGGCACGGCTGTATTTCCGAGTCGGCGACGGCGCCGCGCGAGCGACCGCGACGGCAGCGGTCGCGCTCAGCCGTGACTACAACATGAGCCACCACCTCGCCGAGGCGCTGGAGATCCTCGGTTCGATCGAACTGGCCGACGGGCACACCGCCCAGGCCATCGCCTGCCTGGAGGAGTCCGTGGCGCTCTGGCGAAGTCGCGGCTGGCACTCGTTCCACGCGACCGCGCTGACCAGCCTCGGCAAGGCGTACGCGGACACCGACCCGCAGGCCGCCCGCGAAGCGTGGCGTTCCGCGCATGATCTTTACGTCCACGTGGGAAACTGGGCGATGGCGGCGGAGGTCGCCCGGCTAGGGAGGTGACGGCGTGACCGCTGGACGCGTGATCCTGATCCTGACTTGCCTGGTTGTCGCGGGGCTCGGTGGCTGGTTCGTGCTGGCGCAATGGGACGTGGCCAACCGCGCCGCGACAGTGTCGTCCGCGCTGGGCGCGGTCGCGGCTGTCGGTGTGGCGATCTGGGCGGCGCTGCGAACCAACACCGGTAACACCGTTCGCGCGTCCCGGACAGGCAACGCCACTGCGCGACGGAACGGCTCGGCCAACACGGGTGTGCGGCTCGGCGAGGCGTCCGGCCGTGTGCGGGCGGACCGGACCGGCGACGCGACCGCGTCCGACGGCGGTTCGGCCACCACCGGCATAGATGGCTGACGACGAACGCCTGCCCCGCAGGATCGACGCGAACCGGACCGGGGCGGCCGAGGCCACCTCCGGTGGCTACGCCAACAGCGGTGTGCACATCGGGTCGATCTACTCCTACCCGACAGCACGGTCGCGCTACCGCGAACAGGTGCGGCAGATCGCGCCGCCCGAACTGGTCGGCAGGGACAGCGAACTGGCCGAGTTGGCCGCGTTCTGCGCGGGCACCCGGACCTACGCCTGGTGGCGTGCGACGAAATGGGCGGGCAAGTCCGCGTTGATGGCGTGGTTCGTGCTGCACCCGCCGCCGGGCGTGCGGGTCGTGTCGTTCTTCGTCACCGGACGGCTGGCCGGTCAGGACCATCGCGGCGCGTTCGTCGACGTGGTGCTGGAACAACTCGCCGAACTGCTCGGCGAACCACTGCCCACCTTCCTGCCCGAGGTCACCAGGGAACACCACCTGGTCGGCATGTTCGCCGAGGCCGCGCAACTGTGTCTGCGCGACGGCGAACAACTGGTGCTCGTGGTCGACGGTCTCGACGAGGACCGGGGCACCGCACAGTCGCACAGCATCGCCGCGCTGCTGCCGGTCAAACCGCCGGACGGGATGAAGGTGATCGTCGCGGGACGGCCGAATCCGCCGGTGCCGCAGGACGTCGACCGCGATCACCCGTTGCGCGATCCCGGCATCGTCCGGCCGCTCACGAACTCACCCGAGGCCAGAGTCATCCGTGACGACATGGAACTCGAACTCGACCGGCTGCTGACCGGCAGCCAGGCCGAACAGGACCTGCTCGGCCTGCTCACCGCCGCGGCCGGTGGGCTCAGCGGAGCGGACCTGGCCGAACTGACCGAGTCCACTCCCGGTGTCATCCGCCGTCAGTTGCGCACGGTCGCCGCCCGCAGCTTCGACACCCGGCCGGGTCAATGGCACGGTCCGGACGTCTACCTGCTGGGCCACGAGGAACTGCAGGCGACCGCGGTCGACGAGTTCGGCGAGGCACGCCTCGCGGCCTACCGTGACCGCCTGCACGACTGGGCGGACGGCTACCGCCAACGGAAATGGCCGCAGGACTCACCGGAATACCTGCTGCGCGGGTACTTCCGGCTGCTCACCGCGCGCGGTGACCTGGCGAGGATGGTCGACTGTGCCACGGATCCGGCACGCCAGGATCGCCTGCTGGATCTGTCCGGCGGTGACCTCGACGCGATCGCCGAGCTGGCCGCGTGCCAGGAAGCCGTGCTGGCACAGGAGGAACCGGATCTGGCGGTGATGGCGCGGCTGGCGATCCACCGAGACCGGCTGATCGACCGCAACGGCAACATCCCTGAGGAACTGCCCGCGTTGTGGGCGATGCTGGGCCAGCGTTCTCGTGCCGAAGCCCTGCTCCGGATGATCACGGATCTCGAACAGCGGGGTCCGGCAGCGGTGTCACTCGCCAGGGCATTGGCCGAGGAAGGGGACGCCGACGCGGCGGACGCAGTCGCCGCGTCGATCATCTCGGTGGAACACCGTGCCGAAGCACGGGTCGCCATGATCAAACCCCTGGTGCAGCGCGGTGACCGGCGCGCCGCGACCGGGATCCCGCATCGGATGCCGTCGGCGGGGTGGCAGGTGGAGGCGATGGTCGAGCTCGCCGAAGCCCTGGTGGACAGCGACGATCAGCAGGCAGTCGACCTCATCGACGCCGCCGAGGAGATCGCGTCGAGTATCAGGGAACCGTACCTGTTGGCCGGTGCGCTGATCCGGGTCGCGGGCGGGGTCGTGACCGCGGGCGACCGTGCCCGGGCAGAGGCGTTGCTGCAGCGAATCGTCGGTCTGAACAGGGGGATCTACGGTCGGGTGCGGATGGTCGGCGCGGCCGTGGCCACCGGGCAGTTCGACAACGCGGTGGAGTGGGCTCGGCAGATCTCCAGTGTGGACGAGGAAGCCGAGATGCTCGCGTCGATCGCGCACGCCGTGGCGAAGGCCGGTGACCTGGACAGGGCTCGCGAGCTGGCCGCAGAGGCCGAGTCGGTGGTCGAGAACGCCGACAAGTACCGCTCCGGGCCGACGGCGTTGACCATCGCCGCCATGGTGGCGGTTCGCGACCTGGACAAGGCCAAGACCTGGATGGCGGGGATCACCGAGGAGGCGCACAAGGACACGACGTTGGTCTCGGCCGTCACGGCGGCTGCCGAGGCCGGCGAGTTCGACTACGCCGCCACGGTGATCGAGTCGATCGGCGAAGCGAAAGCACAAGCCGAGGCGCTGGTGGTGCTGGCCAAGGCGCAACTCGCTGTAGGGAAGGCCGATCGGGCGCGTGAGCTGGTCGTGCGGGCGGAGAAGACCAGTCGCGCCGAGGTGAGCACAGAGCACTGGGTGTGGGAGGCGCTCGCCGTCGTGCAGACCGTCGAGGGGTTCGGAGATCTGCGCCGCGCACACGCGATGCTGCGGCGAATCGCGGACACGGCGCTGCCGGTAGCCGCCAAGTGGACAGCCATCGAGCCCTTGAGGACGTTGCAGGAGTGCCTGGGCCGCCTCGGCGTGACAGACAGGGCAGTCGAGTTGATCGCCGCGCATCCTGACCCGTGGAAACACGTGGATGCGGCCCTGAGCTCGCGCGCGCCGCGCGTCGTCGTGCGTGCTCGTGCCGAGCAGATCGCCAAAGGGATCGAGGCGATAGAGAATCCTGCCGAGCGGTCAGGGGCATGGGCGGACACCGCCATCAAGCTGCGGACGGTGAACCCGGAACTCGCAATCGGTATCGCACTGGGGATCTCCGGTGAGACCTTCGGGATGGAAACCCTTGTCGCGTTGATGACCCCTGACAACGCGAAATCGATTCTCCCGGTGGTCACGAACTCCTACTGGTACGCGGAGGCCCTCGTCCGGCTTGCCGGTTTCCCCCTGCTCATGGTCGATCGAGCAGCTGTCGACCGGATCCCGCAGGTGGAATGGCGTTTCCGCGTTTTCGCCGCGTACGCGAAGGCACTGCTGGACCTCGGCGAGAACCACCTGGCACGCGACTACCTCGATCAGGCGGAGGCGTGCGCCAACCGGATCGACAGCCCGTTCGGCCAAGTACGGGCTTTGCTGCACCTGGCCGAGCTGACGAACACACCACGGCATCCGGCCCTGACACAGAACCTCCTGCGCCGGGCCGAAATGGCCGCCACCTTCGTGCCGCATCCCGGTCGCCGTGCCGAGATGCTCGGTTCAGTGGTGAAGGCTCTGGCCGCACATGGGGAGTTCACCAGGGCCGAAGCACTGGCCACGACGATCGACGACCAGGGAAGACGGGCCGAAGCTCTCGTCACGCTGGTGAAGCACCTGGTCGAGCACGAGCTGCTCGACCACGCGGAAACGCTTGCCGCGGTGATCGAGCAGCCAGGCAGGCGTTCGGAGGCGCTTCTGTGTCTGGTGAAGCGGCACCCCGATCCCCGCCGGGCTGTCGCACTGGCCGGGCACATTCTCAATCCCGACTACCACGCCGATGCCTGCACCTGGTTGATCACGCGCGCCGGGCGATTCGACCTGGTCGATCGCCTGCGGGCACGGCTGGTCGAGGTGAGGAACAGGAACACGCGAACTCGCGCGATCCGGGATGTGACCGCGGCACTGGCCGAGAAGCAAGGCCTCGACCGGGCAGAGGCGTTCGCACTGTCCATCGCGGATCCCGCCGACCAGGCCACAGCCTGGCGTGCACTGGTCGACCACCGGCCGGGCCACGCCGTCGCCCGGATCCTGCTGCTGCGCCACTGGCGGCACGCGCTCGACGTCGTCAGCCCGGACGTCCTCGACGTCATTGCGACCGAAGTGTTCGCCAATTCGCCCGGTATCGCGCCAACACGTGCTCCTTGAGCAGGTAGCCGAAACCCGCCGAATCCAGACGCAGACCCAGCTCGGCCTCGGTCGAGCCGAGTGCCGCCGCCGCGCTCGGCAGGTGCCAGTCGTGTGACGCCAACTGGTTGAGCAGGTAGCCGCGCCGGATCTGCCCTTCCGACAGGCGGAACGTTTTCAGGTACGCGGTCCGGCCGCGCTGGTCGGTGATCAGCTCACCGACGTGGTTCTCCTGCTTGGGCAGGAACCCCGGCAGGAACCGGCTCAGCGTGAAGTCACCCATCCGGTACACGCGGCGCATGTCGTAGGTGGCGTCCAGCAGCCCTGAGGCCATTGTGGTGTGGAACTCTGGCCACACCGAGCGTTGACGTGCCACAGCCGCCCGCAGATCCGTCAGGGTGTCCACGTGTGTGTCGCTCAACCGCGCGTGGAACTGCGGCACCGGCGCGGTGAACGTCGCGTAGTGGTACACGAGATCGCCGTACAGGTCCTGGATCAGCGTGCGGTGCAGCGCCCGGTAGTCGTCCGGGTGCGGCACCACGAACGCCGCCGCGAGCGCGTCGGCCAGGTAGACCAGAACCCCGCATTGTCCGGGATGGATCTCGAAGATCCGCAGCGCATCCGCCAGGCCGGTGACCTCCGCCCCGGTGTACGCCTCCTCGGCACGGGGCGCCAGGCCGGTCCGGACCGCCCGCTGCGACCACTCGTCCCACACGATCTCCGGGCCGCCGAAGTGCAGCGCCAGGTACCCCTCCAGGGCCAGGTGCATCGGCAGGAACCGCAACCGGTTCTTGTCCGCCCGCCGCGCCATTCCCCGGTGCAACCGCAACGGCACGCACGCGTGGGAATGGGGCTTGGTGCTGTCGACTATCTCCGTGCCGTACGCGGCGGCCGGTGTACGGTCGCCCGTCCATGTCGCCACGAACCCGTGCGGGATGTACGACATGTACGAAGTTCCGTCGCGAACGTCGACGAGGCCAGGGCCGTCGCCGTAGACCTTGGCGTGCAGCCGCAGCGCGCGGATCGGCTCGTCGCGCACGAGCGGCACGAGCCGGACTCCGCCCCAGACCTGGGATGGTTGGACGGACAGGCCGGTGAGGTCGATGGCGGCCATCATCCCTCCAGGAACCGGGCGACCCGGTCGTCGAAGTGTGTCCGCAGTTCGGTGATGCCGGTGCGGCCCTCGGTGAACCGGGCGAACTCGACCAGCGCGAGCACGTCCTCGGCGTCGCGGACACCGACCGTCGGCACGTGCCCGAGTGCTTTCACGTCGAAGGCGTCCGCGTCGAACTCCGGGTTGAGGTGCACGATACTGACCCGGTGGTCCGGATCCAGCCGGGTGCGCCAGACCCGCAGGACCTCGCCCGCCATCCCGTCCGGCGCGTTGTCCCACCCGTCGGAGACGATCACCAGCCGGTCCGGGCAGTGTTCCAGCGCGTCGAGGACACGCTCACCCAGCGGCGTCACACCGTAGGGGGACGACATCACCGCGTCCGTCCGGCCGGACGTCCACAGTGGAACATAGCTGTCCGCCAGCGCTTCGAACAGGAAGCCACAGGCGAGCGCGACGGCCAGCGGACGCCTGCGCTTCTGGCCGGACCCGTAGGTGGAGTAGCTGTCGTCCAGCACCGCGACGACCCGGCCCCAACGCCCCGCCTCCCGCCCGGCGACCCGTGCCGCCGCCGTCCGCAGCGCGTGCGTCAGCTCGGCACGCCGATCAGCCCGCTCGGCGAACGGCAAGGACAGGACGTAGGACGCGAGCCTCGTCAACGGCATCGTCGTGAGGTCCACGGCGACGTCGGCGCCGTGGCGTCGTGCGGAACCCTGTGTCCGCAACAGCTCCACCCTGGTCATCCTGGGTGCGATGCGTTCGAGGAAGGTCGCCCTGTCGATCTTGTGCTTGGCCGCGAATCCCTCCGCGACCGTGTACGGCAGGTCGTAGACGGCGGCCTGCTCGTAGTGCGCGCGCCGCCACGCGTTCAGAATCGGCGTGTTGAAGCGGGCTCTGTCGGCGAACAGGAAGTCGCCCAGCTCCTCGCCGGTCGGCGCCAGATGCGCGTGCCGCACCGCGTTCTTGACCTGGGTGCGGTACTTGACGGCGTCGAACGCCGGGTCGGGCCGGTGAGCGAGCCAGTCCCGCATGATCGCGCGAGTCCGTCGGTTGTTCACACGCGACCGTCGCAGCCAGTGGAACAACCCGTACACCCGTTGCGGCGCCACTCGCCGCAACCTGCGCCCGATCAGCTGTCCTTCCAGGCGCCGCTGCTCCAGGTCCACCTCGCCGGGCGTGGCCAGCAGCCCGCGGGCGATGAGGACCGCGTTGTGGTCGTTGATGTCGAGCGCGAGCGTGGCCGCGTACAGGTCTCGGTAGTTGCCGCACATGTACTCGTGCAGGAAGGCGAGCGACAGCCGCTGCTCGTGGGCCGTGCTGTGGAACTCACGCTGCCCACGAAACGGATTATCCCCCGGTCACGCTGGTAGTTGTGTGGGTTCACCGACATCCGCGCACAGCGATGCGATGTAGTCCAGTGAGATGTCGAGCGCGTCCGCGATCGCGGCGACCGTGAAGAACGACGGGCTCGGAATCCGGCCTGCCTCGATCTTGCGCAACGTCTCGTGTGACAGGCCTGTTTCGCCTGCCAGCTGCACCAGGCTCATGGAGCCGCGTGCCGCTCGTAGCACTGCGGCCAGTTGCTTGCCGCGTTCCCGTTCCTGGGGTGTCAGGGGAGCCCGCACCATGGATCAACGGTAACCCAGATCATGGTGCGAGTCACCTCCGGCGGCGTGTTCGCTGGGGAATCACCCGGGACACCTGGTCACCGTCCGGTCGGTGCGGGGCGTGTCACTCCATTCTGGACACGCTGGGCCAGCAGTTCCGCGACATGCAGAGCCGTCCGGTCAGTCAGTTGGGTGATCTGTGTCCGGCAACTGAAACCGTCGGCCAGCACCACGGTGTCCTTCTCCGCCGCGCGGATGGCGGGCAGTATGGCCTGCTCGGCCGCGGCGACGGAGACCGCGTAGTGGTCTCGTTCGAACCCGAAGTTTCCCGCGAGGCCGCAACAACTCGCGGGAATCCGGGTGTTGTCCACGCCCGCCCGGCTGAGCAGCTCGGTGTCCGCCGCGGTCCCGGTGTCCGCGTGCTGGTGGCAATGGGTCTGGCTGATCGAACGGGCGTCGAGGACCGGCGGCTGGTAGCTGTGCTCGACCAGCAACTGTGCGAACGTGCGCACCCGGCTTGCGGTCCGGTGCGCGGCCGGTGTGTCCAGCAGTCGCGGCATGTCTGTATGCAATGTGGCCGTGCAGCTGGGTTCCATGCCGACGATCGGGATGTCGGGGATCTCGTCGAGAGTACGCACAGTTCTCACCATGACCCGGCGTGCGACGCCCAACTGGCCGGTGGTCAGCCAGGTCAGCCCGCAGCAGCGGGTCCCCGGCGGGACGATGACCCGGAAACCGGCCGATTCCAGCACTTCGACGCCCGCGCGCAGCACATGCGGGGTGAAGTGGTTGTTGAACGTGTCGACCCACAGCAGTACCGGGCGGCCAGTCCCTGCCGGGCGTCGGCGGAACCACCGTAGGAACGTTCCCGGAGCGAACAGGGGAACAGCCCGTTGTGGCGCGATCGCACCGAGTCGCTTCACCACAGGCGCCACTGCGGACTGTGTCACAGCGTTGACCAGCCGTGGCGCCCGCGCGGCCAGGCGGGACCACAAAGGAAGCCAGCCCATCGAGTAGTGCGACATCGGGCGCGGCCTGTGCCGGTAGTGGTGATACAGGAACTCGGACTTGTAGGTGGCCATGTCCACCTCGACCGGGCAGTCCGAACTGCACGCCTTGCAGGACAGGCACAGATCCAACGCGTCACGCACCTCAGCCGAACGCCAGCCGTCGGTGATCACCTCGCCCTGGGTCATCTCGTACAGCAGCCGCGCACGGCCGCGTGTCGAGTCGCGTTCGTCGCGGGTCACCCGGTAGCTCGGGCACATCACCGAACCGGACATGGTCCGGCACTTGCCGACGCCGACACAGCGCCTGGCCGCCTTGGCGAAGTCACCACCGTCCTCGGGATAGGCGAACGCGGTCGTCAGCGCCAGTGGGATCCGGGACGGCGAGACCCGAAGGTCCTGATCGGACGGTCGCGCGTGCACGACCATCCCGGGGTTGAGCAGACCGGCCGGGTCCCAGATCCGCTTGAACCGGGCCATCAGCGCCATCGCCTGCTCGCTGTAGACCAGGCCGAGCAGGTCCGAGCGGGCCTGGCCGTCGCCGTGTTCCCCGGACGGCGATCCGCCGTGCGCGGCGACCAGCCTGGCGGCGTCGTCGAGGAACCGTCGGAACGCCACGGTTCCCCGCTCGGTGCCGAAGTCGAAGGACAGCCGGACGTGCAGGCAGCCTTCGCCGAAGTGCCCGTAGGTGGCGCCCCTGAGCGAGTACCGGGCCAGCAACTCGGTGAACTCACGCAGGTAGGCACCGAGGTTCTCGGGCGGGACGGCGGCGTCCTCCCAGCCCGGCCACGCCTCCGAACCGTCCGGCAGCCGGGTGGCCAGTCCCGCGCCGTCCTCCCGGATGCTCCACAACGCACGCTGGTCCGCCGGTCGTGTCGCCAACTCGGAGCCGGTGAACCCGTCGGTCGCCGAGGCCGCCGCAGTCAATGACTCAGCGATCAACGACGAGTCGATCTCCGCGAACAGCCACGCGTCCCCGTCGGGCAGCAGGCCGAGCGCGGCGGGACGGGTGACCATCCTGGTCAGTTCGCGGTCGAGACCCTCCAACGTCAAAGGCCCGCACGCCACCAGGGCGGGCACGGCGTCCGCGGCGGCGAACGTGTCGCGGTAGCCCAGCACCAGCAGGGTCCGTCGCGCGGGCCGCTCGACCAGCCGGAGCGTGGCCGACAGCACCACCACGCAGGTCCCCTCGGTGCCGACGAGTGCCCGTGCGAGGTCGAACCGGTTCTCCGGCAACAGGTGTTCCAGCGAGTACCCGGACACCTGCCGGGGAAAGCGGCCGAACTCGGTGCGGATCGTGGAGAGATTCTCCAGCGCGAGATCACGCACCGCCGCGAGGATCCGGCCGGTTTCACCGCCTTGGGCTATTGCCTCGTCGAGTTCCGCACGAGTCGACGGACCGACATCGATAACCGTCCCGTCATACGTCATGACTTCGAGCGACAGCACATTGTCGCTGGTCTTTCCCCACACCAGGGAATGCGAGCCGCACGCGTTGTTGCCGATCATTCCGCCGACCGTGCACCGGCCGTGCGTGGAGGGATCGGGCCCGAACACCAGGCCGTGGTCGGCGACCGCGGCCTGCAGGTCGTCCAGCACAATCCCCGGCTCGACGACAGCCGTCATGGCCGCCGGGTCCACCGAAAGCACTTTGTTGAAGTATCGGGAGAAATCCAGCACAACACCCGCACCAACAGCCTGGCCGGACGTGCTCGTGCCGCCGCCACGGCACGTGATCGCCGCCCTGTGCCTCCGACACGCGGCCACCGCCGCGATCACATCGGCCCGGTCGCGGGGAAACACCACAGCGAGCGGAATCCGGCGGTAGTTCGAGGCGTCCGCGGAGTACAGGGCCCGCGCCCCCGTGTCGGCCGCGACGCCGCCTCGGACGGACGCGCGCAGGTCGTCGATCAGTTCAGTGCTCATAGCGGCAGCAAGCGTACGCCGCCGGCTGCCTTGTCCGATGAGGACGGTCCAGCACCTGGGGCGGGCCCGCGCCGGGATGACCGGAGCGGGCCCGCCCGTTTTCAGGGGTGGGGAGAGAGGTTTATTGACGCGCGTCGGGTGAGCCGCGCAACGTGCAGATGGATGGCGCCATCACCTCGGCGGCGCTGCCCCAACCGGCACACCGGTAGCTGGAGTGGCCGTACCAGTCGTGGCCGAACTCGTGTGCTGCCAGCAGAGCGTCGTCGCCGACGCCGCCCATGTACAACGCGATGCGCTGACCCTGGCCCCAGTTGCAGCCGACGATCCGGCCGCCACCACCGCAGTCGGTGATGTAGCTGTTGCGGCACTCCACCGGAGTCCCGCCGCCTTCGGTCAGCCCTTGCCATGCGGCCGCGCCCCGCCTGATCGCGGCGGCGTGCGACTGGCACGACGAGGTGAGGTAGTAGCTGCGCCTTGACGGCACGGGCCATGCCTGGATGCCGACGTCACCAGGCAGAGCGGCGGGGGTCGCGGGCAGCGCGCCCGACTCGACCTCGAGCACCGACGTGGCGTGCGGCGCGGAGGAGTCATGCGAGTCGAGATCGACCTGGACAGCGGGGCCGAGGAACGCCAACGAGAGTCCGGCGAAGACCGCCAATCCATATCGGGAGAGCAGCTTTTTCAGCATGAATGGTGTCCTTCACTTTGCAGGGTAGTGACGGCGAGGGCAAACCTCACCAAGTGGACACCCGCAACGTAAACCCCTAACGCCTGATCATTCAATAGACCTTCGTAGGTATTAGGAACCAGCCATATGTGCCCCCTGGCCCCACGACTTGGTATAACTCGACCGACGAAACACAGTGGCTGCGAGACAACGAAACGGCCATGATCAAGTCATGACTTACGTGAGCGATCCCGCCAGGCTGGGGGAGACGCGGCTGGCTGACGGCCGGATCCTCGGCTGGGCCGAATGGGGACCGTCCGACGCTCGTCCGGTGCTGTTCTGCCCCGGGGCCGCGACCAGCCGGTGGCTGGGGATGGGAGACGTTGACGCGGTCCGCGTCATCGCGATCGACCGGCCGGGAATCGGTGTCTCATCGCCCAAGCCTGGTCGCACGTTCGCCGACTTCGCTGCCGACATCGGCGAGTTGGTCGAACTGCGCGGGCTGGGACGCCCTGCTGTGGTCGGCAACTCACAGGGTGCGCCCTTCGCGTTGGCCTGCGCCGGATTGGCGTCCGCGCTGGTGATCGTCTCCGGTGCGGACGAGATCGCCGCGCCGGGTGTCGACCTCCCGGTTGCCTTGCGGGACCTGGTCGGCAGAGTGGTGGGCGATCCCGCCGGTGCCGAGAAGTTCTTCGCCGGGTTCAGCGCGGATGCCATGTGGGACATGGTGATGGGCAGTGCCGATCCGCGTGACCTGGTCGTCTACCGTGAACCCGGGTTCGCCGCCGCCTATCGGCGTGCGCTGGCGGAGGCCTTCGCCCAGGGCACGGCCGGGTACGCGCGCGACACTGTGCTGGCGATGGGCCGGTGGCCGTTGGCCCTGGAGCGGATCGATGTCCCGGTCGGCATCTGGTACGGCGAGCACGACACAAGCCACTCGCCGGACCGAGGGGCACGACTGGCCTCCCGAATTCCCGGTGCGGTCAGGCATATCGTGCCGGATGCCGGTGCTTCTCTGTTGTGGACGCACACAGCCGAGATCATCCGTGTGCTGTAGTCCACAGTAGATCAAATGGACGCGGCCCTCCCGCCGGATGTCCGACGGGAGGGCCGCGCTCGGTGTTGTGTCAGCGGATCAGACACCACCGGCAGGGCGTCGGCCCGTGTCGGCTGTTGGTGCTTCCGCTGTGCCGGTTTCGTTGGTGTCCACCGTTTCGCGCATCTTCGGGATGTCGTGCTCTGCCTTGTCCAGCCAGTTTGCCCAGCGCTGCTGCATCGGCCGGATCAGGCCGCCGCCGACGCCGACGATCGCGACACCGCCGATGGTGGCGAGCACGGTGATCAGCACTGGTGTGGTGACGGTTGTGGCGACGCCGATCTGGTTGAGGGCGGCGATCACGCCGAGCGCGAGGATGAACACCGACGCTATGTTCGCCAGTACGCGGCCGTAGGACAGGCTGCCCAGCGTTCCGCTGATCAGGTCCTTCACCGCGCCTGCGATCGCCGCTGCGACCACGACGATGATGATCGCCACCACGGCCCTCGGCAGCCAGTTGACGATGTCGTTGAGCAGCGCGGACACCGGGTTGGGGCCCCACGCGCCGAACGCGATCTGCAGCGTGATCAGCAGGATCGCGTAGTAGACGAGCTTGGCCACGATGTCCGACGCCGTGTAGCTGGACTTCTCCATGGTCTGCTTGAGCGCGCCGCGCTGGGCGATCCGGTCGAAGCCGATCTTTCCGAGCAGCTTGCCGACGGCCTTGGCCACGAGCTTGGCCACTATCCAGCCGATCACCATGATGACCAGGAAGGCCAGGAGCTTCGGCACGAACGACATCACACTTCGCCAGGCGTCGGTGAGCCCCGCACCGATGTCAACCGCCGCCACATTCCAAGACCCCATGGTCCGCTCCCTTCGCTGTGTGCGCACGTCAGGTACCCATGGTGACCGTGGACTATCCAAGATGGACGGTTGAGTCACCGGATCGTGTGGTTCGCGGATCGCCACGATTTCATGAACTTCTGTCGGTTTCCGGCCTGGACCTGGCAGTATCTGGGTGAGAACGGCTCGAGGGGGATCGAGATGAGCGAACCGCGATTACAGGTTCGTCGGCCACAGGCGCCTCCGTTGCTCCGCCGTGGTTTCCTGCGGGTATTTCTCCCCACGGCGGCGGTGGCCATCGCGGGCGTCGCGATCCTGCTCGCCGGTGGCACAGCCGCCCTGCCCTTCCAGCCGCTGACAGTGTTACAGGGCAAAATGGGCTCGAAGGAGGACTACTTCAACGACCCGGAGGTGCAGCGAATCCTGCTGCGCCACCACATCCGCGTGCACGTGACGTCCATGGGGTCGCGGGACGTCGCGACCACCGGCCTCGACGGCTACGACTTCGTCTTCCCGTCCGGGCAGCCGACTGCCGAACTGGTCCAGCGGCGCACCACCGGGAACCCGGACGTGAAGCCACACCGTCCCGTGCTGACCAGTCCGCTGGTCCTGGCCACCTACCGCCGCTACGCCGAAGCGCTCATCGAGGCCAAGGTGGCGAGGAAACAGCCCGACAGCGATCTCTACTTCGACGTGGACGTCACCGGGCTGGGCCGCCTGATGCGCGAGCCGAAGACCTGGCAGGATATCGGTCTCAGGACCAACCGCAACCCGATCACGGTCCACACGTCGAGCGTCTGCACGTCCAACGGCGGTGGCAACTTCCTCGGCCTGCTGGCGTACGTGGAGAACAAGGGACAGCCGATCGCCACCGAGCAGGATGTCGACCGGGTCGCCGATCTGGTCGCGCCGCTCGTTCGCGGTGCCGGACTGCCCTTGAAGTCCCCCAAACAGACCTACTTCGCGGCCGACGGCGCGGCGACGGCGCCGATCACCGTCCTCTACGAACACCAGTACCTGCAGTACCAGGCGCAGGCCGTGCGGGCCACCGGAAAGCCGGATCCCACAAGGGTTCTGCTCTATCCCGACACCAGCCTGATGACCGAGCCGGGATTCATCTCGCTCAACCCCGACGGTCGTCGGCTCGGCACCCTGCTGGAGACCGACCTCGACCTGCGCAGGCGCGCTGTCGAGCTGGGTTTCCGGGTGGTCGCGGCCGACGACGTGCCCAACACCCCGACGTTGACCGAGCAGCTGGCCAGTGATCGTGTTCCGGCGCCCGTCGACCGTACCGACGACACCAAGGCGTTGCTGCCCGCCAGTATCGACCTGTTCGAACGGCTCATCGTCCGCGTGGGCCAGTGCCCATCCTGACCGGCGGAAGGGTTCCATGGCCATCCTTGACGGCGAATGGTGGGGACAGTGGTGGCCGTGGCTGCTGCTGTGGTTCGTCACGGTCGCCCTGATCGCGGTGGCGGTCCACCAGTTCGTCCGCGCCCACCGCAGAGGACGGACGCCGCCGCACACCCACGGCAGCGTGTTCTACCTCGACGAGAAGTACGTGATGAACCTGTACCAGATGTACGGCGGCAAGTACCGCGCCGCGCTGAGCCAGGAGGTCGAGGAACGCTCGGTCAAGACCAGCGAGACCGAACTCGCGGCCGAGGGCGGCCCGGCCAGGGTGAACACCAGGCGCGGTAGCCAGGACGAGGTGTTCCGGCGCTGGGTGGAGACCACCGAGGCCATCACGATCCTCCGGATCGTGATGGACGTCCTCGAACGAGCGGGCGACATCGTGCACGTGGACCTGCGCGCGGGTACGGTCGTCGGCGACCAGGCGCTGTCGGCGGCCCTGGACATGGCCGAGGGCCGGGTGCCCGCGGATGTCCTGCTGTCCGACATCGACGCGTTCCTGTCCGTGCGCGGCAAGTTCCAGACAGCCGAGACAGGGGAGAAGAAGGTCACGTTCGTCGCCGGGCACCTGCGGGTCGCCTGCGCCACCAAGTACCTGCAGGAACCGGACCGGCTCAGCGAGTCCTTCCCTGCCCGCTGCCTCGCCCGCCCGCAGCAGGTGACCGCGGACGGGCAGCTGCTGCTGCACCCGATCGCGATCTTCCGTTAGTCCGCGGGCTTCCAGCCCAGCTCCGGGCCGAGCCTGGTGGCGATGTCGGTGAGGATCTGCACGTAGTCCTCGTGCTCGAACGTGAACGGCAGCGCGAACGCGACTTCCTCGACCTCGCGGAACGCCGGGTCGTCGTAGAGCTGCTCGGCGATCTGCGCGGAGGTGCCGATGAGGTCGTGCGCGAACAGGAACCGGCGTGGACCGTGCGCGGTGCCGACGCGTGCCGACCGCTTGGCCACGTAGTCCTCGTACTTCGAACGCTGGTCCGTCGTCGCGGTGTCGGTCGGGATGACCACCAGGCCCTGCGAGACGCGCGCCTGGCTGCGTTCCCGGAACGCCCGCACGAGCGACAGCTGGATCTCGGCGAAGTCCAGGCTCTCCGTGGCCTGGACGACGTTGCTGACCAGCAGGTTCATCCCGTTCTCGGCCGACCACCTGGCCGAGCGCTCGCTGCCGCCGCCGTACCAGATCCGGTCGATCAGCCCGGGGGAGTGCGGCTGGACCCGGTCGGAGAACTTCTCGATCCCGACCGTGACCGGCCCGGACGTGACGGCGTCGCCCTTGATCAGGTCCAGCAGCCTGCGCAGGCGGGGGTAGCCGAAGTCCTCGATGTCGGCGGTGTCCGGGTAGAGGGCGTGTTTGACGTCGTCGTAGCGCATCGGCTGGTTGACGCTGACGCCCGGGTTGAGCCGCCCGCCCGACAGCACGTCGACGGTGGCGAGGTCCTCGGCCAGCCGCAACGGGTTCTCCCAGCCCAGCGGGATGACCGCGGTGCCGAGGTTGATCCGGCTGGTGCGTTGCGAGGCCGCGGCGAGCATGGCGACCGGCGACGAGATGCCGTACTGCAGGTGACGGTGGCGCACCCACGCGCTGTCGAATCCCAGTTCCTCGCCCAGCGCGATGATGTCCAGCGTCGACTCATGCCCGGCCCGCGGGTTGTCCTCGTCGAACAACCCGATGGTCAGGAAGCCCAGTTTGCGCAGTGCGTGTCCGGGCGACGGCACAGTCGTTGCTCCTCTCCGGCCGACGGTCGACCACCACGACTAATTGTTCGTCACAGTGACCATCCCGATCGAGAAGGTCTCAGGATGTGGGAGCAGGTAGCTGTACCCCCTCCGTGGGCAGGCCGATCATGTGGCAGTACTCCTGCGTTATCACGTCGGCGTCGTCGGCGAACTCCTGGCGCAGCGCGGGGGCTACCTGCTCTCCGGTCGAGCCCTTGCGCGCCATCAGGTGCACGATGGCGGGCAGTGATTCCTTCCGGGTGAGCTCGAGCAGTTCCGGCTGGCTGGCGAAGATGCGCTGGAAGCGGTCGTACGCCTCCTGCTGTGTCTCGGTGGTGAGGGACTCGAACCTCGAGTCGCCGCGCAGCCGTTCCGCGCCCTTGCGCATCCGCTCGTCGGTCTGGTCCTTCTTGAAGTGCAGGGTCACGGTCCGGGTGCACTCGTCACGCTGGACCTCCACGGCGGACCGTTCGTCCGACTTGTCACCGCGCACCAGCACCCATATGCCGACGCCGACACCCGCGACCAGCACCAAGGCGATCGCGTACAGCCACCACGGGAGCCGCTTCGGCGCGTCGGGCGCGGGGGGAGGCGGTTCGGGAAACAGTGGTTCGGTCTCGCTCACGCGCGAAGTCTGACACGAACGGACTAGCGCGGTGACCAAACGCTGCAAGAATTGATCTCATGGCAGGCGACGGCGAGTACAAGCGCGACCAGAACTACATCACCACGCGGATCACCGCGGACGGACGGGACGGCTACCCCGTGGAGTCAGGCAGGTATCGCCTGGTCGTGGCCAGGGCGTGCCCGTGGGCGAACCGGGCGTCGATCGTGCGCAGGCTGCTGGGCCTGGAAGACGCGCTGTCGATGGGGATCGCGGGCCCCACCCACGACGAGCGGAGCTGGACATTCGACCTCGACCCCGGCGGCAAGGACCCGGTGCTGGGCATCGAACGCCTGCAGGAGGCATTCTTCAAGCGCGACCCCGAGTACCCGCGTGGCATCACGGTCCCGGCGATCGTGGACATCCCGACCGGCCAGGTCGTGACGAACGACTTCGCCCAGATCACCCTCGACATGTCGACCGAGTGGACGGCCCACCACCGGCCGGGCGCGCCCGAGCTCTACCCGGACCGGCTGCGTGACGAGATCGACGACGTGGCCGAGAAGGTGTTCAAGGACGTCAACAACGGCGTGTACAGGTGTGGGTTCGCCAGCACGCAGGAGGCGTACGAGCGGGCGTACGAGCGGCTGTGGGAGCGCATGGACTGGCTGTCGGAGCGGCTGGCGACCCAGCGCTACCTGGTCGGTGACACGATCACCGAGGCCGACGTCCGGCTGTTCACCACGCTGGTCCGGTTCGACGCGGTCTACCACGGGCACTTCAAGTGCAACCGGCAGAAGCTGACCGAGCTGCCGGTGCTCTGGGCGTACACGCGCGACCTGTTCCAGACGCCCGGATTCGGTGACACCACTCACTTCCCGCAGATCAAGGAGCACTACTACGTGGTGCACACGACGATCAACCCGAGCCGGATCGTGCCGGTGGGACCGGATGAGTCCGGCTGGCTGACGCCGCACGGCCGCGAGGAGCTCGGCGGCAGGCCGTTCGGCGACGGCACCCCGCCGGGGCCGCCGCCGGAGGCTGAGCGCGTGCCGGACCTGGCCTGACAGGCCACAGTGGCTGATCACCGCGCGTGGTGCGCGGTGATCAGCCGTCGGCGAGCGCGCCCTCCTCCGCGGCCACCAACTGTGATCCGGCCGACAGTGGGGATCAACCGTGCCTCCGCTACGTTCTGCATAGTCAGAATCACTGACTTCTTGAGAGCAAACAGTCCACTGGAGACCGTCATGACCCACCGCGTCGGCTACCTCGTCGGCAGTCTGTCCCAGCGTTCGATCAACCGCAGGCTCGCGAAGGCGCTGACCAAGCTCGCGCCGCACGACCTCGAACTCGTCGAGATCCCGATCAACGAGCTGCCGCTGTACAACCACGACTACGACGGCGACTACCCGGAGGTCGGCAAGCAGCTCAAGGCGGCGATCGAGTCCAGCGACGCGATCCTGTTCGTGACGCCGGAGTACAACCGGTCCATCCCCGGCGCGCTCAAGAACGCCATCGACTGGGCCACCCGGCCGTGGGGCTCGAACTCGCTGGACGGCAAGCCCACCGCCGTCATCGGGGCGTCGATCGGCGCCATCTCCACCGCGGTCGCCCAGCAGCACCTCAAGAGCATCCTCGCGTTCACCAACTCGCCGGTGCTCGGCCAGCCGGAGGCCTACATCCAGTTCAGTGACGGCCTGATCACCGAGGACGGCGAGGTCACCAACGAGACCACCACCGAGTTCCTCGCCCTGTACCTCAACGCCTTCGCCGCGCACATCAAGCGCAACATCGGCTGACGAACCAGGTGCCCGCTGTTGCGTTCAGTTGACTGAGTGGCGTGCTCGTGCCTCACATAAACCGCAGGTCAGCGGCTTGTGTGAGGTACGAGTCATGGTGGGCCAACGGCTTGCCGGACTAGCCTCGCGATCAGTCAGGGTCGCTGACTATCGGCGGTCCGACCGGGGACAGGAGCCTGGCATGGCGACGGAACTGGCACAGGACTACGCGGCGGAGTTCCACCGGGAGTGGACCGCTGCGGAGAACACCCCGGTCGAGTTCCCGCCACTGGACGTCAACGCCCTGATCAGGCGACACCACCGCGTCGGTGGGGACGTCGTCGTCACCCACAGCATGGTGTGGGACATGTTGGTGCGCAAGGCGTACACACCGGAGACCTATCTGCCCGGCAGGATCAGGCCCGGCAGCGCGCGCACGTACTCCACCGAGGAGCCCGACTTCGTCCAGGTGTCCGACCAGCGCCTGTGGACGGACGAGTCCCGCTACACCCCGGTGATCCAGCGGGTGTTCGTCGACCAGGACAGGCGTGCGGTGTTCCACTTGGGAACGGCCCACCTGACGACACCGGACGGTGCGTACGAGTGGGCCGGTGTCGAACAGCCCCTGTTCCACCTGGAGTACGTCGTCACCGGTGGTGAGCTGCGGCCGGTGCTGCGCAGGCGGGTCGTGCACCTGACCGACGCCTACGACTCCCGCCTGTCCTGGCACTTCGCCCGGCTGGTCCGTGAGCAGACGCTGATCGAGGTGTTCGAGATCTACCTGCGCCTGCAGTGGGGAATCGAGCTCAGTGCGTCGACGGCGGTACGGCTTCCGGCTCCGGCGTGACCTCCGGCTTCGTCAGGTACTGGCGCGACAGTCCACGGTACTGCCGCGACCGCAACGCGACGGCGGTGACGATCACCCCAAGGATGCCGGCGATGATGAAGACCAGCGCCATACCCCGGTCCGGCCCGGTGCCGAACCAGTCGCCGATCAGGTCGACGCCCGCGCCGGTGGTCATGAACGGGATGAACACGAACTGGGCGATCGGACTGATCAGGAACGCCGTCAGCGGGGACGCGGCCTGCTCGACGCTCTGCGCGAAGCCGAACACCCGGCCCTGGCGCTCGTACGGCACGACCTTCTGCAGGATCGTCTGCTCGGCGGCCTCGGCCGCGGGCATCAGGAACAGGTAGACGAACAGGCCACCGATCAGCAGCACGAGCGACGGCTGGATCGGGAAGATCACCGACACCGTCCACAGCACCATGTTGACCAGCAGCAGGGTGCGCACCGGATTGCCGCCGAGCCCGGTCCTGGCGATCACCAGACCGCCGATGATCATGGCGGTGCTCAGCGCGCCCCACAGGAAGCCCCACACCTCGACCGACACCATCGACAGGCCGTACGGGTCCATCAGCGCCATGAACGCGCCGCCGAGGAAGTTGTTCAGCGTCGCGAACAGCACCATGGCCATCAGGCCGGGAATGCCGCGGATGATCCGTATCGTGCCGCGCACGTCGGCGCGTTTGGGCCCGTCCGAGCCGTCGGAGGCGACGATCCGCGGCACCTTGGTCGCGGAGATGTCAACGGTCGCCAGCGTCAACACGGCGAGGGCGACGACCAGCACGTACGTCATGCCGCCCTGTGCCACGAGCACACCGCTGATCACCGACGTGACCAGGAACGACACTCCCGAAGTGGTGCCGACCAGTCCGTTGGCCCGGTCCCGGGTGCCCTCGTCGATCAGGACGGTGACCATGGTCGGCAGCGCGATCGTGCGGATGTTGCCGGCGATCACACCGAACATCAGCAGCAGGACCAACGCCCACAGCCAGATGCTCAGCGGGTCCTTGAACGCCCCGTCGGGGGCGCTGAGGTAGACGACGAACGACAGGCCGTAGAACACCAGTGACACGACGCCCGACAGCGTCATCATCGTCTTCTTGTCGTGGTGGTCGACCAGGCTGCCGAACCAGATGCCGGTCGCCGACGTCAGCAGGAGGAACAGGCCGGACAGCACACCGGTGGCGAAGACCGACCTGGTCTCCAGGTACACGTAGAACGTGATCGCGAACCACACGGTGTAGTTGGTGACCGACACGAGCAGGGTGTTGGTCAGCAACCGGAGGAAGATCCGTGTTCCGGGGGCGCTGGTGTCCAGGCGTTGGCGCGGTGTGGCCGACTCACTCACTCGGACACACTATGGGTTGTTTGTCCGATCATGCCACTGGATTAACCGAGTGGTGGTGTGCCGGGTCGCCGATCGTGGACGATGTGCGGATGCGTGTGCTGCTGGTGTGCGTTCTGCTTGTCCTGGTGGGCGGATGCGGGCCGGAGTCCGAGTCGCCCGCGTTCAGCCGGATCGACCTGCCCGCCGGTGCGCAACCGGTGCTCCTGACGGCATTTGACGGTGATGTGCTGATCGGTGTGCGCCGCGACGGACAACCGGTCGTACCGGGTGTCCTGCGCACGAACAAGGACGGTGCCGTCAGCGAGATCCCGGTACGCGGCGAGAGCCCGTACGGATTGCTGGCGAAGTGGTACGCGATGGACGCCAGCGGCGGTCGGATCCTGGCCATCGGCGGCGAACGCGGCGGCGCGCACGCGAACGTGCGATGGTCGGTGTGGACGGGAACCGAAGCCGGGATCACCGAGCAGGTGCAGGGCTTCAGCACGTTCGGCGGATGGGGAGCGGGCGAGCTGATCGGTGCCGCGCTCGCGCCGACCGCGCCGATGCTGGTCGGTTCGTGGCAGAGCGCGAAAGCCGGTCTGGACGTGGCGGTGTGGACCGCCAACGGCGACACCTGGACACGCGGGAGCTCAGCCGGGACTGTGCTGGAGAGTGACCGGGAGACGCTCGGTTTCGCCAACGGTGTCGCGGCTTTCGGGCAAGGCGTCCTGGTCGCGGGCATGCGGCTGACCGGCGGCCGTGAGGTTCCGGTGGTGTGGCAGTCGGCGTCGGGCAACACCGGCTGGACGCTGACACCGTTGCCCGACGCGGGGACGATCGCGATCGCACTGGCGATCCGCTGCTGGGGCTCGGTCTGCGGCGCCGCCGGTTCCGTCGACGGAAAACTGGCGCTGTGGCGTCTGGAAGGTGGAAAGTGGACACGGCTGGCAGGGGTGCCGCCGATCCCGGTCAAGGACACCGACAAACTGGCACCGCCGCTCGACGACCGGCTGACCCAGGTCCTGTCGGACAACGGCCAGGTGAAGATCCTCCGTGCCGAGGGTGACAAGTGGACAGTCACGTCGATCTCTCTCCCGAACGGGACAGCTCCGGTCACGTCGGCCGTGCGGTCCGGCGACCGGATCTACATCATCGCGGGAGCCGAGGTGTGGCGGGGATGAACCCGGTGTGAGCCGCAGGGGCCAGTCAAAGTCGGGGAAGTCGGTTGTGTGTGGTGTGCGGGTTCCGGCTGGAGGGCGGCCGCCGCGCGCAAGAGAGCAAGAGCGCAAGAGCGCAGGGGTGCTTGGCTTGCGCGTGAGCACAGGGGTGTGTGGTGTGCACGCAAATGCGCAGGGGTGTGGTTCGTGGGGTGTCCCTCCCGTATGGCCTGGGCGTAGCCATACCACGGCGTGTCGGGAGGTCGGCCTACGAAACTGGCGTGCCCAGCGCGAGGCGGTACCGATCTCCCGGCACGTCGTGGTTTCCTTTGGCAGGTCATACGGGAGGGGCGCCCCGCGCCCCCCACTCGACCCGGGAAGTCACGTGAGCTGAGCCAACCGGCGTGAGAGACGAAGAGGTCTTTGTGTCCCCTCTTGGAGGCCTGCCCGCCGGCGAGGCATCTCTTTTTTCTTTTGTGACAAGAAAAAAGAAGGTCCTCGCCGGACGGCAGGCCTCCAAGAGGGGGAACCAACCATTCCCGCCCCACCCGGTTGGCTCTGCTCACGTGGCTTCCTGGGTCTAGTGAAGGGCGTGGTCGGTCCCCTCCCGTATGTCCTGCCGGAGGAAACCACGGCGTGCCGGGAGGTCGGTATCGCCTGCGCTGTGGGTCGGTTTGCGTAGGCCGACCTCCCGACACGCCGTGGTATGGCTACGCCCAGGCCATACGGGAGGAAACCAACCACGAACCCCACCCATGCGCTTTGCGCGCAAGGCCTCCTGCACACCCATGCGCTAACGCGCACGACCGCTCGCCCACCCATGCGCTCACGCGCGAGGCCTCTTGCCCACCCATGCGCTCACGCGCAAGGGCCGCTCACGCGCAACGCCGCTCGCGTGCGTGCGCGCCCTCTTGCGCTCGCTCTTGCACGCACAGCCCGACTTCGACGGAATCCTGGGTGTGAGTCGGGGCCATCCCGGCGGTCACACGTTGGGGTCGAACGGAATTCCGGCTGGCTTGGCCTTGGACAGCTCGTAGCTGAAGGAACCCGCACGGATTCCCAGCTGTGCTGAGCCGAAGTCGGCGCCGGTGAGCTTGTCCCGCAGTCCTGCCGGATAGTTGTCCCAGCCGATCAACGGCGGGTACTGCCACGCCTTCCTGTGGTTCTCCGGCTGCTCGCCGAAGGCCGCGAACCGGAAGCAGTGCGTGCCGATCCCGTCCTTGTGGTAGATGATCCTCGGGTGCGTTCCGCTGTCGTCCCACGGGATGTCGTTGCGGGACTTGGTGTTGTACTTGCCGTGCGCGGATGCTGAGACGTACTGCGGCCAGCCGCCGTCCGGCACCCACACTACGACGTGCTCCCAGTCGTGCTTGTGCCCGCCGAGACCGGATCCGGCGACCGCCTGGTCCTTCTCGAAGTACAGCGCGTAAAGATAGGCACACCAGCCGTTGTTGCACTTCGCGCGGGAGTAGGCGTTGGTGTTGTCCAAATCGGACTGGTCGTGGCACTGGCCGTTCACCGCGCCACCGGGGTTCAGGCCCGGCGCGACGACGCCGTCGCGGCCGATCGCCGGTGTCGGATAGCAGCCGTCACCGTCGTAGTCGAACGCCGGTTCGTAGGACCGGTCTGGTCCCGGCGCGTTCCAGTCCAGTGCTTTCGGTGGTTCGGCCGATGCCGTTGCGGTGAAAACGAAAAGCATTCCGGTAGTGACGGTCACAGCCATTGATAGCCAACGGCGAATATGTTTTCCGGTGGTCGATCCTCGCACGGAGACCTCCTGTCTTGCAGGCCGCTGTGCCGCAAGACGGCACGGCAGGGGTGTGCGGTAAGCGAACAGGCGGCGCGGTGTCAGCATGCCATACGTACCCGCCGTCGTTGTGCGTTCAGCGCACGCGTTGGCCCGAACGGCCTACTTTCGAAGGTATTGGCGGCCAGATCCCGGAGCTACGGTGACCGGAACGGGAATGTTTCACCGAGGGCCGATTCCCGCATTCTTTTCCCTGCGAAGAAGGCTGGAACAAATGAAGACGCGTATTATCGGTGCCTGTCTCATGGTGGGCGCCGCGGTTGGTGCCGCCGCGTTCGCCGCCCCCGCGGCGGCCATCGCGCCGCAGTTCGACCAGGCGATGGTCACTGCGGCGGCGGTCGAACTGGGCACCACGCCCGCGAAGGCGGCGGAGCGCTTGGCGACCGAGCAGCGGCTGTCCCGCACGCTGACCGACCTGCAGGCCAGCGGACTGGCGACGGACGGTGCCTACTTCGACAACTCCGGCGCGCTCGTCGTGACCACATCGGACCCGGCTCGGGCCAGGTCCGCCGGTCTGACACCGCGTGCCGGTGTCAAGGGTGAGCGCGCGCTCAACGCGCTGTCCGCCAAGGTTCGCGAGGTCGCTGGTTCGGACATCGCGCAGGTCCAGTCATGGGGCCCGGACGTGGTGACCGACCGCGTCGTCGTCACCGTCGACCAGGCCGCCAGCGAGGCGCTGGTGCGCAAGCTGTCCGGGATGGACGGTGTGGTGGTCGAGACCAGCCCGGTCAAGCTGGTCAAGAACGCCGACGTGGTGCCCGGCCGGATCATGGATCTCGACCCGGGAACCAACTGCTCGCTCGGCTTCAACGGCACGCGCAACGGCGCCAAGGTCCTGCTGACCGCGGGCCACTGCGTCGAGGGCAACCCGGACATCCTCGACGCCAACGGCACCCACATCGGCAAGGGCGCGGGCACCCGCTTCCCGTCGGTGGACATGGGCATCGTGAACATCGACGCCGAGGACACCCAGCGGGCCTATGTGGACACCCGGAACGGCACGACGGTCAACGTCACCGGCTCGTCGAAGGCGCCGATCGGCACCACGATCTGCAAGGCGGGCAACACCACCGGCTGGACCTGCGGCAAGATCACGCACTACAACCAGTCCGTGCAGTACTCGGGTGAGTCGGTGACCACCACCGGCCTGGCCCGCTCGACGGTCTGCACCGAGGGCGGCGACAGCGGTGGCGCGTACATCTCCGGCAACACCGCGCAGGGCATGACCTCCGGCGGCCCGGGCAACTCGGAGTGCGGCTTCAACCAGGGCGCCAACGCGACCGGCTTCTACTCGTTCTACCAGCCGGTCGTCGACGCGGCGAGCTACTACGGGGTCACGCTCCTCACCTCGTGACGACTGTATGAAAAGGGGCGTGCCCAGGTGGCACGCCCCTTTTCCATGCGGATGGGATGCAACGAAGGCCGCCTTGGTTGCGGCCTGCGCACCGAAGGCCACATTGGTTGCGGGGTCAGCGCTAGGCGGGGATGGGTTGGAGCTCGGGTTTGCGTTCCCTCGGGATCAGCAGCGTCGCACCCGCGGCCACCACGGCGATCACCGCGAAGGTCGCGAACCCCGTGGTGTACCCGGATTCCAGTGGCAGGCCCGCGACCCCGAGCTGAGCGGTGACCAGGCTGCTCATCACCGCGGCGCCGATCGAGCCGCCGATGGCGCGGATGTTGATGTTCATCCCGCTGGCCACTCCGGTCTGCGTCGGCGGCACGGCACGGACAACCAGGTTGGTCATGGTCGCGAACGCCAGTCCGATCCCCAGACCCAGCAACCCCGAGCCGATGGCCACTTCCCACGCCTGTGCGTGCGCGACGGCGAGAACGGTGCACGCGACGGCGCTCAGCACGGATCCGGCGGCCAGCTGTGCGCGGAAGCTGAACACCGGCGCCATCCGTCCACTGACGATTCCCGCGAGGAACATCGCGACCAGCATCGGCAGCATCAGCAGACCTGCCTGGCTGATGCTGGCGCCGAAGCCGTAGCCCTGGCTGACCGGCGTCTGCGCGAACTGCGGGATGAACGCCCACGCGGCGAACATCGCCGCACCGAACAGCAGGGTGACGGCGTTGGTCGTCCACACCGTGGGCAGTCGCATCATCCGCATGTCGATCAGCGGGTTGGTCGACCGCAACTCCAGGCGGATCCAGGCGGCCAGGAGGATCACGGCGGCCGCGAGCAGGCCGAGCACACCCACCGACGTCCACCCCCATGTCCTGCCTTGGCTCACGCCCAGCAGCAACGCCACCAGCCACCCGGACAGCAGCCCGGTCGCGACCCAGTTGACCCGGCCCGGTGTGCGTACGGACGACTCGGGAACGAGGCGGTGTGCGGCGAGCGCTCCCATGAGCACGACCACCATGGGGATCCAGAACAGCCAGCGCGTGCCCAGCGCGGCAACGACCGGACCGGCCAATACGACGCCGAGCCCGCTGGCGACAGCGATGATCGCGGACAGCGCACTGATCGTCGTGGCCAGCCGTTCCGGCGGGAACTCGTCCCTCACGATGCCGTAGGCCAGCGGGAACGTCGCGCCGCCGACGCCCTGGATCACCCTGGCGATGATCAGGACTTCGATGGACGGCGCCAGCGCGGCGAGCAGACAGCCGAGCGCGAGCACGGTCATCACAGCGACGAGGGTGCGTCGCTTGCCGATCATGTCGCCGACCCTGCCGAGCAGCGGCGTGAAGACCGAGGCGGACAGCAGGTACGCGGTGAACACCCAGGTGGCGGTGTTCTGGGTGGTGTGCAGCTCCTGCTGGATCGTGGGCAGAACTGGTCCGACCAACGACTGCAGCAGCGCGACGACCCCAGCGCCGACGGCCAGTACGGCCAGGATTCGACTCATAAATGTCACACTAGTGGGGCACTTGATGGCGAGTAAAGCGACCTGGACGTGACAGAAATGGTGTGAGGTGTCACACGGCTTAGACTTCGTCAGGTGAGAGCAGATGCCTTGCGCAACCTCGACACGTTGCTGCGGACCGGTGCCAGGGTGCTGGCCAAGGACCCGGCGGCGTCGATCGCGCAGATCGCGGCCGAGGCGGGGATGGACCGCCGGACGGTCTATCGCAGGTTCGCCACCAGGGAAGCCCTGTTGCTGGCGCTGTTCACGGTGAAGCTGGACGCGGCCGAGCGAGTGCTGGACGACGCGCGTCTCACCGAGGCGCCAGTCGTGGTGGCATTGCACCGCTATGTGGAGGGCATTCTCCCCGCGTGCGGTCAGTGGCCGGTCGAGTTCCACTGCCTTGAGCCCGACGACGAGGCCACGCAACGCCGTCGCCAGGCGCTGCGCGGTCGCCTGGACAGCTTCGTCGACAGGTGCGTCGACGAAGGGCTGTTCCGCGCCGACCTGCCGCCCGGCTGGGTCCGGCGCATGCTGGACGACCTGGTGCGGCTCGCGGCGTACAAGTACCCGGAGCTGCCGACGCCCCAGGCAGCGGACCTCGTGGTGGACGCGCTGCTCAAGGGCGTCGGACGGCAGTGATCAGGCCTGCCGCGCGTCGAGGATCGCGCGGACGGCTGCCACGGTGGTCGGAGCCTTGTCCACGCCGAGTGCGCGGATGATCGGTCCGGCGATCGCGTCGAGCTCCAGCGGACGCCCGGCGGTGAAGTCCTTGAGCATGGACGAGCGGAAGCTGCCGGGCATACCCCGCAGTCGCGCTTCGGCCGCGTCGGGGTCCACATCGGCGTTCCACGTCCGCGCGGCGGCTGCCGCCTCCTGAGCCAGCGGCCCCAGCCACTCACCGCGTTTGTCCATCGCCTCACCCAGAGCGGCGTTGGTGCTCGTGGTCAACAGGGCGAACGGCGCGAGGAACACCAGTTTGCGCCAGAGAACAGTGTTCTCGTCGGGATGCGTGGCCACGTTGAGGCCCGCCTTGCGCATCAGCTCGGCGACCTTCTCGTCCGTGGTGACCACATCGGCCATCCCACTGACCTGTTCGACGACACCGGGCCGGTGCCGGGTGGCCTCGACCGCGATGCTGGACGCCACGACCTCCGCCTCCGGGTAGACGGCCCGCAACAGCGGCACGTGGTCGACACCGTTGAGGAACGGCACAATCGTCGCGTTGCCGACCACGCTGGCCGGGACCCGCTGCACGGCAGGCAGCAGATCCGTCGCCTTGACCGCGACGACAAGGACATCCACCGGCCGCGTCAGGTACGACTGCGCGGCCGGACAGGACACGACCGCCGACGCGCCGGGAGCCGTGAAGCTCAGGCCCCGCGCGGTGATCTCGGCGGCCGTGGACTCACTGGCCACGATCGTCACGTCCTGTCCGGCGGCCCCCAGTCGGGCGGCGACCAGCCCGCCGATCCCACCAGGCCCCAGTACACCGATCATCTGATGCGTCCTCCTCGAAGTGACTTTCCCCGCTGGACGTCATTCTGCACAGGCGCGACCTTGACCAGTAGGCAACAGCCCACTCCGATGACCAAGGCCACTACCGGATACGCCAGCGAGACGTGGAACGCGTCCACGAACCCGCCGGAGAACACCCGTCGTGCGGCGTCCCCGACCATCCGGACAGTCTCGCCGGATGCTCCATCCGGGGCGGCGACGGCCGTTCCGTCCCTCAGCTGGTCGAACTCGATGCCCCGCCCGGCCGCTTGCTCAACTCCCGCGACGAATCCCTCCCGCGCCTGCGCGGGCAGTTCCCCTGCCGCGCTCCTGGCGTGTGACGACAGCGCGCCGACGAGCTGGTTCTGCAACAGGACACCGAATCCGGCGGTGCCGATCACCGAGCCGAACTGGCGGGTCGCGTTGATCATCCCCGAGGCCGCACCGGCCATCGTCGGCTGGACGTCGTGCATCGCGATCGCGCTCAGCGGCGCGAACGTGAGACCGAGGCCCACACCCATCACCAGCAGGCTGGGCAGGAGACTCCACGCGGAACTGTCCACACCGGCCGTGAACCCGAAGGCGACGATCCCGACGGTGAACAACGACAAGCCACCCACCACGATGAACTTGCCGCCGTAGGAGTCCGCGAGCCGTCCGGCGTATGGTCCGATGAGGACGGTCATCAGCGACAGCGGGGCGTTGACCATGCCCGCCTCCAGTGCGGACATTCCCAGCACGGACTGCGCGTACAGCTGAAACCCGATGGCCAGGCTCATGATGCCCACCGACAGCGTCACCGCCGCCGCGTTCATCAACGAGAAGTTCCTGTTGGCGAACAACGTCAGCGGGACGAGCGGCTGTCGTGTACCCGGTCTGCGTTCGGACAGCACGAATGCCGTCAGCAGCACCACTCCGGCGACCAGCAGCACCTCGACCGTCAGGTTCCAGTCGAGCCGCTGGCCTTCCTGCAGACCGTAGGTCAGGCAGCTCAGGCCCGCGACCAGCAGCGCTGTTCCGCGCAGGTCGAACCGGCCCGACCGGGGTGTCCGCCCGCCCGCCGGAATGATCAACGGAGCCGCGACGAGAACGATGAGTCCGATGGGGACGTTGATGGTGAAGATCCACCGCCAGTCGAACGTGCTGATCAGGAAACCGCCGAGCGGCGGCCCGGTGATCGTGGCGACACCGGCGACCGCGCCCCACACGCCCAGTGCCGAGCCTCGCCGTTCGGCCGGGAACACGCTCACGATGATCGACATCGTCTGCGGGATCAGCAGCGCCGCACCGAGTCCCTGCACGGAGCGCGCCGCGATCAGCTGCGCCGCGTCCTGCGCCAGCGCACACATCAACGACGCCACCGTGAAGACGGCGACGCCCACGAGGTACATCCGGCGTTTGCCGAACAGGTCGCCCATCCTGCCGCCGACGATCAGGAGCACCGCGAGGACCAGCACGTACGTGTTGCTCACCCACAGCACTTCGTTGTAGGTGATGTGCAACTGGCCGAGAATGTCCGGGATCGCCACGCCGATCACGGTCGTGTCCAGCAGTGTCATGAAGAAACCCAGGCAGAGGGCGATCAGCACTGCCCATGGGTTGCCCTTCACCGCCATGTGAGGCGGCCTCCTCGGATGTCGTCGGCCAGCGCCTTCGTCAGCTCGACATCGGCCCTGATGTGGGCCTGCATGTGCTGGATCTCCACCAGGGCGATCGCGGGCAGGCCTTGCTTGATCGCCGCGTCGTAGCCAGTCTGCACGGCGGCGAGTTCGCCATCCAGCGCGATCGCGCGTCGGTCGAGGAGATCGGCGGCGTCCTTTTCGGGCAGCATTCCCATGAACGCGAGCGCGGTCCGGTACGCCGGATACTCCGGGGTGACCGTGATCAGCAGTTCACGCAGCCGTTCCCGCGCCACCTCCCGACCGGTCTCGGTGATCGCGTAGACTGTCCGTTCCGGTCGTTTGCCCTCCCTGGTCGTCTCGGTCGGCGTGACCAGTTCGGCCTTCGCCAGCGTCTCGACCGTGTGGTAGAGCGCGCCGTGTGTCACCTTGACGATCCGGTCAAGCCCTTGTTCCCGCATCTGTTGCCGCAGCTCGTACGGGTGTTGCGGCTGCTGGTCGAGCAGCCGCAACACCGTGAGCCCCAGCGAGGTCAGCGTTCGCATGTTCGCCCCCTGGCTCTGTGGTCCGGTTAGAATAGTCTAAGCGGACTATATAGGCCAGCGGACGTCAGGCTTGCCGGAAGCTACTGGTGCCGCTAGTTCGTACGGGTGGTCTTGCGGCGGCGGCTGATCAGCATCCAGCCGGTCACCACGACGGCCGCGATGGTGCAGCACATCCACAGGAACGCCCAGTCGCTGAGGATGTTGCTGCCTTCCGAGCGTTCGGTCGGGCCGAAGACGAGCATCAGCACCACGTACACCGCGGCGGGCACCAGTGCGCGCAGGCCGGGGAGTGTGATCGTGTTGATGGCTATGGGGATCGCGAACGCCAGCGCGACGCCTGTCGCGGCGGTCTCGTCACCGCTCTTGATGTACCCGGCGACACCGGCGGCCAGCGCGCCGAGCAGGACACTGAGCAGTCGCTTCATGGCATGCAGGTGCCCGCTCGGCCAGTGCGTTCAAACCAGCGTTCAAACCAGTCGGGCGTGGATGTCCCGCAGCGCTTCGTAGGAATCCCGGTACACCGAGTACAGCTTGTCCAGCGAGCGGATTGGCGTGAACACCTTGCCCACTTTGACCGTCGCCGCGGCCGCCTCGGCGACCGACGGGTAAATCCCTGCGTCGACCGCGCCAAGCAGCGCGGCGCCGAGTGCCCCGCTTTCGAGCACCGCCAACCGCTCGACCGGACGGCCGAGCACATCGGCGAAGATCTGTCCCCACAACGATTCGTAGGCCCCGCCGCCGGTGAAGGTCACGGACTCCAGCGTGAACCCGCACGCCTGCTCGACGGCCTCGAGCACATGCCTGCCGGACATGGCCACGCCTTCCAGTACCGCGCGGGACATGTCCGCCTGCGTCGTGTCCGAACTCAGGCCGAGGAACGTCGCCCGAGCCGAGGAATCCCACAGCGGCGCGCGTTCGCCCATCAGGTGCGGGGTGAAGACCAGGCCGGAGGTGCCGGATTCGGCGGAACCGAACA
This sequence comes from Kibdelosporangium sp. MJ126-NF4, assembly GCF_000826545.1. The sequence goes on from NZ_CDME01000011.1 coordinate 1,608,706, forward strand.
CCGACCTGAGGTCGAGGCCGCTCACCCGGCTCCACCAGCGCACCGCGTCGCCCGCTGCCTGCGTCGGCCCGGCGTGCACCGAAACCCCTTCGTACGGCGGGAAAGTCACGATCCCGGGCGCCGAGCCCGGCGACGCGGACGCCCCGGCGACGACCAGCGACGTCCCGCACATCAACATGCCCTGCCGCCCGGCCCATGGCAGCCCGGTGCCGATGACCGCACCGAACGCGTCCATGGTGCCGACCATCCGCGACTCCATCGGCAGGATCGGTGGCAGCCGGTCGGCGAGGCCGTCGACCAGTGCGACGGCCTCGGGGACGTAGCCGTTCACGTTGGCGATCCGGACTGACGACAGCAGATCCGTCGCCACCCGTCCGGTCATCCGCGCGGTGACGAAGTCCTTCGGGCTCAGCACCCATCGCGTCCGGGCCCACAACTCGGGGCGTTCCCTGGCGAACCACTCCGCGCGGGCGGGCAGGAACGACGCGTCGAGCCGGATCGGGCCGCCCCAGATCCGTTGCTTGTCGGCCGCCGTGAACCGGTTGTCCAGCTCGGCTGCGATCGCGGCGCAGCGCTGGTCCTGCCAGATGATCGCCGACGCCAGCGGTTCCAGCGACTCGTCGACGAACACGTGTGTGTTGACCTGGCTGACGATCCCGGTCGAGCGGGCGGAGATGCCGTGCTGCGACATGTGGGCCAGGCCGTCCTCGGTGGCCTTCAGCCAGAAGTTCGGATCCTGCACGGCCCAGCCCGGTTGCGGCCTGCCGGTCTGATAGGGCGCGCTGTACGTGCGCGACCTGTGGCCGTTCACGGTGAATGCCACGACCTTGACCGACGTGGTGCCGATGTCGATCCCCACCATGTGATCTTCACTGTGAACTTCACTCACACGGCGGACACTACCCGGCCTGTCTGCCGCGCGACCTGGATGTACGCGGCCAGTCTTGCGCGCAGTTCGGCCGCGTTCGCCGAGGTCAGGTCGATCTCGTAGGTCGCGCCGTCGAGCGCGAACGTGACCCGGTGCACGTCCGGTGCCGAGGTGCCGTCGATGTCGTCGACGAGCAGGAAGCTGACTCGCATGGCCATTGTGGACGCCCCTATCGCGGCATCGGCGTGATGTGTACGACGATTCGGTGAATCGATCATTGTCGTCGGGCCGGTGTCAACGGGAAACGATTATGCACGGAAGAAGAACTGCCCGGATCCGCCACACGGTCGACGCCGAACGTGGGCACGCGCAAGCGGAACTTTCCGGTTGTCCTGGTCACGGCCCGCTCGTCACTGTGGTGGCCATGGCGAATGAGACAACACACGGCACGGTGAACGAAATGGCGAACGGGACCTCACGGCAGCGGATGTCCGGCAAGCTGAAGCTGGCCGTCGGTGTCCTGGTTTTCCAGGCGCTGTCGAACGGTTTCCTCGGGTTCCTGATCATCGACATGATCACCGGCAGGGCGAGCCACGGTGCCCGCACACCGAACTCCGGCCTGGTGTACGTCATCGGGTTCCTGTCGCTCGGGATCGCTCTGACGTTGCTGGCCTGCGCGCTGTTCTCGGGGACACGGCAGCGCTGGATCCGGCCGACGGTGGTCGGGATCGAGGTGGTCGGGCTGATCGGCGGGGTGGTCAACCTCTTCGGCGGCCAGATCACGGCCGTCGTCGGGATCGGGCTCGCGATCGCGGTGCTCACCCTGTTCGGTTCGGACGACGCCCGCGAATGGTTCAGTGAGTGAACAGCAGCCGGTAACCCCGGCCCCGCCCGGAAACCGGCGTCGTCGGCGGCACGTGTGGTGTCCGATCCGGCTGCTGTGTGCCCCGTCACAGACTTGATCATCGTCGCAGGCCATGGCTTCGCCGACCGCCTTCCCGGGTGGCTCCAAGCGTGTGAACGGCTCCACGAACGGTCCTCGCGGTACCCCGTTCAGCCGTCGTCACCTTGGGCCGCACGGGGAGTGCGGTCCGGCGCGCCATAACCTCGCGACCACGGTTCGTCAATCGTGAATTCAGGGCATCGGCTCCGTCGGCGGAGTGACGCTCCGGCGTCGAATACCGTCACAAGACAACACTGACAGTGGTATCGGACGTGATCAACAGCTGGATACCGTACTCCTGGTTTGGCGTAAACCACATGAGTGAACGGTGAATGCGACGTCATGGCCGACTTTTCCCTGTATGAGCACACCAGTGGGCAGTTGGGCAGGCTGTGCCAGGTTCTCGGTTTCGCCCATGACCCACTCCCTGTCGAATTGCTCGGGCTCATGCTCGGCCCGGCGGGTCGGAGTAGGCTCAGTGAATCGCCCGACTGGTCGTCCAACGTTTCCGACGATGCTACACCCGTTGAATTCTCGGTCGCGTTCGACGCGAACGGCGAATTCGCGGTACGCGTCCTCGGCGAATCCGTCGGAGTCCGCCCGGAGCGGAGTTTCCTCGACGCCGTCGCAGGCAGGCTCGGGCTCATCACCGACCGCTTCGACGCGGTGCAGAACCTCTTCATGCCAGGCGTGGACGGCGGTGCCGGCGAGTTCACTCTGTGGTACTCGCTGATCTTCCGCGCGGGCGTGCCGCCGAGGCTGAAGGTGTACTTCAATCCGCAGGTCGCCGGGGTCGGCCTGGCCGACGAGCTGGTCAGGGAGGCGATGGCCAGGCTCGGGATCACCGGAGCCCACGAGTCCGTCCGCGGCGCGGCGCTGACGAGGGCGGGCCGCGACCGGTTCAGCTTCTTCGCGCTCGACCTGGACAACACCCCGCAGTCACGCGTGAAACTGTACGTCTCGCACGAGGAAGCGGAAACCGAGGACGTGGTCCGCGCGTCCGCGCTCGTGCCGGGAATCGCGCCGGAGAGAATACGCGAGTTTTGCGCGATCTCCGGCGCCGGAAATGGTCCGTTCAGCAGTCGACCGCTGATCTCGAGCTATTCCTTCAGTGCGGACGATTCGGTGAAGCCGAGTAGTTACAGCCTGTACGTCCCGATTCGCGACTATGTCGCCGACGACGAGGTTGCACGGGCGAGAGTACTGGCCGTCATGGCCCAGTTCGACCTCGATTCGACAAAACTGGACCGGGTCATAGCGGCGGTTTCGGCGCGCGCCCTTCGTGACGGTGTCGGGCTGATCCCGCACATTTCACTCCGGCTTGGTCCCCGTGGTTCCGGAATCACCGTCTACCTCTCGTCCGAGGCCCGTTCCGTACTTCCGCCGAGACGCCGTTCGGTGCTCGGGCTCGTCTCCACCGGCTGACTCTACGAAGAGGAGAACCATGCGGGCGTTTCCGCCGTACCGGGCCCAGGTCGTCGCCGAGATCCCGATCACCACCCGCGCCGACCGCGAACGCGCGCTGGCGCAGGCCGGGTACAACGCGTTCAACCTTCCGTCCACTATGGTCACCATCGACCTGTTGACCGACTCGGGAACCGGTGCGGTGTCCACCGGGCAGGAGGCCGCCGCCGCGGCCGCCGACCGCTCGTACGCGGGATCCGAGTCGTTCTTCCGGTTCCGCCAGGCTGTCGTCGGCCTGACGTCCTACCCGCACGTCCTGCCGGTGCACCAGGGCCGGGCCGCGGAACGGGTGCTGTTCACCAGTGTGCTGAAACCCGGCCGGATCAGCGTCAGCAACACGCACTTCGACACCACGAGGGCCAACGTCGAACTGCTCGGCTGCGAGGCGAGAGACCTGCCGTGCGAGGGATTCCTCGACCTCGACAGCCACGAACCCTTCAAGGGCAACATCGACATCGCACGACTGGCCGACACGCTGTCCGGCCCGGACGGCGACCGGGTCGGGATGGTCCTGATCACCATCACCAACAACGGAGGCGGTGGCCAGCCCGTGTCGATGGCCAACCTCCGCCAGGCGGTGGCGTTGTGCCGCAAGCACAAAGTCCCGATCTTCCTCGACGCGGCGCGGTTCGCGGAGAACGCCTGGCTGGTCACCCGCAGGGAACCCGGGTACGAGAACAAGACACCGCGCGAGGTCGCCGCGGAGGCGTTCGACCTCGTCGACGGATGCGTCGCGAGCCTGAAGAAGGACGGCATCTCGCCGATGGGCGCGTTCATCGGCGTGCGCGACCCCGATCTGGCCAAGCGGTGCGAGACGCTGCTGATCGCCACCGAGGGGTTCCGGACCTACGGCGGGCTGGCCGCGCACGACCTCGAACGAGTCGCCAAGGGCGTCGCGGAAGTGCTCGAACCCGGCTACCTGCACACCCGCGAGGCCGAGGCAGTCCGCCTTGCCCAGCAAGCCAACGACGCCGGTGTGGACATCGTGCAGCCGCCCGGCCTGCACGCGCTGTACCTGAACGCGGGACGGCTGTTGCAGCACCTGCCCGCAGGCCGGTTCCCCGGCCACGCGTTGGCGTGCGAGATGTACCTGCGCGGCGGAATCCGTTGCGTGGAACTGGGTTCGCTGTACCTCGGCGAGCTCGACGACGACAACGAGCTGGTCACCCCGGCGCCGTTCGAGCTCGTCCGAGTCGCGCTGCCCCGCCGCGTCTACACGCAGGCCCACCTGGACTACGTGGCCGACGTGCTCGCCGACATCGCCAAGGACCCGAGCCAGGTCCCCGGTTACCGGATCATCGACGCGCCGAAGATCCTGCGACACTTCAACCTCCGCCTGGAACCCATCGTGAGTGTTTAGTCCGGTTAGAACCGGACTGAACACTCACGACACCGGGAGTTCGCTCATCGCGTGTTTGATCAGCTTGATCAGGGTCAGCTTGGCCGAGTCCCGTTTGCGCGCGTCGCACAGCATGATCGGCACGTGCGACGGGACGGCCAGCGCCGCGCGGAGCTCGTTCTCCTCGTAGCGTTCCGAGTCGTCGAAACAGTTCACCGCGACGATGAACGGGATCCGGCGCCGCTCGAAGAAGTCGATCGCCGCGAAGCTGCTGTCCAGCCGACGGGTGTCGACCAGCACCACACAGCCGATCGCGCCGCGGGCCAGCTCGTCCCACATGAACCAGAACCGGTCCTGGCCCGGCGTGCCGAACAGGTACAGCACGTACTTCGGCGAGATGGTGATCCGCCCGAAGTCCAGCGCGACCGTGGTGGTGGTCTTGCCCTCGATACCCGCGAGGTCGTCGATGCCGTCGCTGGCGACGGTCAGCACCTCCTCCGTGGTCAACGGCGGGATCTCGCTGACCGATCCGACCAGCGTGGTCTTCCCGACGCCGAAGCCGCCCGCCACGATGATCTTGACGGGGGTCGGGATCATCGGCCCGCCGTCAGAGGTTGGAGAGTCCATCAAGTACCGCCTGTAGTAGTTCGCGATCGGGTGCCTCGGCCCGCTGCGCGGGCGACCGGACGATGACGGCGCCGCGTTCGATCAGGTCGGCGCACAGTACCCGGATCACGCCGAGTGGGAGATTCATGTGCACCGCCAGTTCGGCGACGGACAGCGGCCGCTGGCACTGCCGCTTGATCTTCAGGTGTTCCGGGGTGAGACCGGTCTGCTCGGTCCGCCCCGCCGACCGCAGCGTCATCACCTGGGTGGCGACGTCCAGTTTCCCGCCTGCCGACGGAACCGGGGTGCGGCCCGCGGTGATCGCGTACGGCCGGACCAGCGGTCCGGCGGCCTCGTCGTACCAGCCGTCGTCCACGCTCACGCCCTTTCCGTGGCCTGCACGGCATCCCGTGGCGCCGAGGCGAGGTAGTCGCCGACCCGCTTGACGAGGCGGTTCATCTCGTAGGCGATCATCTCGACGTCCACGGTCTGCTCGGCGAGCACGGCGAGGCACGCGCCGTGGCCCGCCGCGGACACGAAGAGGTAGCCGCGTTCCATCTCGATCAGGTTCTGCAGCACCTGCCCGCGGTGGAAGTGCCTGCTCACGCCCTTGGCGAGGCTCTGCAGGCTGGACGCGATCGCGGAGAGCTGGTCGGAGTCGTCCTTGTTCATCCCGGCCGAGCGGCCGAGCAGCAGTCCGTCCGCGGACAACACGATGGCGTGCTGGGTGCCGACCACCCGGCCGACGATGTCGTCGAGCAGCCAGTTCAGATCGGTTTTCTGGTTCATGGAAGAGATATCCCTGCTGGTGTGCGTGGATCAGTCTGCTGTGGCGTCGGATTCGCGGCCACGCCGGGTGCCTTTGTGGAACGCCGACAGCGTTCCGGCCTGGCCGTACCCACCCTGGTCGGCACTGGCACTCCCCTCATCGTCAAGGGCGGCGGGCTCCTCGCGCAGCTGGGACACGAGGTTCTGCTGCGGCCGACGCTGGGGTAACGGCGCGCGGCCGGGGCTCGGGGCCGCATCGACGGGCGGTTGGCTCGGAGTGGGAGCGGGCCGTGGTTCGACGGTCGGCCGTGGCAGGACACCGTTGGAGTGCGGTGCCTCCTGCGGTTGCACCCAGATCGACGGTTCCGGGATCGACGGCTCCGGAACTGGGGGCTCCGGCTCCGTGAGGCGCCGTTCGGGGAGCACGGGTTCACTCGCCACGCCCACCTCCTCGGTCTGTCCTTCGGCGACAAGGACGTTCGTGGGGATCAGCACGGTGGCGCGCGTCCCGCCATAGCGCGACGGGTCGAAGGTCACCGTGATCGCGAGCCTGGACGCGATCCGCGCGACCACGAACAGACCGAGGCTGGTGTCGGCGCGCAGCGCCATCGCGTCGAACTCGGGCGCGTCGCTCATCATCGCGTTGGCCCACTCGCGGACCGCGTCCTTCATGCCGAGGCCCTGGTCGGAGATCTCGACGACGACGCCACGCGCGACCGGCGTCGCGGTCACCTCGACCTGGGAACCGGGTGGGGAGAACGAGGTGCCGTTGTCCACGAGTTCGGCGACGAGGTGGATCGTGTCGGCGACGGCCGAGCCGACGATCGACACCTCGGGGATGCCCTCGACGCGAACTCGGGCGTAGTGCTCGGTCTCGGACACCGCGGCCCGCAGCACCTCCATCAGCGGCACCGGGTTGCGCCACCGCCTGCCCGGCTGCTTGCCGCCGAGGATGATCAGGTTCTCGGTGGTCCGCCGTGCCCGGGTGGCCAGGTGGTCGAGCTGGAACAGTGACGCCAGCTGCGACGAGTCCTCCTCGCGCTTCTCCATCTCGTCGAGGATCTGCAGCTGGCGGTGCACCAGGACCTGGTTGCGGTGCGCGATGCCGAGGAAGACGTTGTGCACACCGCTGCGGGCCTTCGCCTCGCTGACCGCGGCGTTCACGGCGGTCAGCTGGGCGATGTTCAGTGCCTCGGCCACCTGCCCGATCTCGTCACGGCCGTGGTCGAGCCGGGGGAGTTCCTCGGTGACGTCGACGTTCTCGCCGCTCTTGAGCCTGTGCACGATGTCGGGCAGCCGGTGCCCTGCCAGTTCCAGCGAATCGTCACGCAGCCGCTCGAGCCGGGTCACCAGAGTGCGGTCGACGAGTGTGCGGGACACCCGGACCGCGATGACCACCGACGCGACCGAGACGAGCAACGCGATGACACTGCCGATGATGGCGTTGCGCAGCTGGTTCTCGCCGGACACGATCGCGGCCGCGGAGACCTTGTCGGCCTGCTCGATCGTCATCGCGGTCAGCGCGGCGGCGACGGCGGTGCTCGTCGACTGCCACTCGGCCTGGCTGACCGGCAGGTTCGCCTTGTCCCGCGCGGTCCACGGGCCACGCTTGACCAGCGCCTCCTCGGCGGCGGTGAAGCGTTTCCAGTCGTCGGTGCCGACCATGGCCTCGTAGCGGGCGCGTGCCGCCGGTTCGAAGAACGGCGCGGTCTGTACCAGGTCGGCCCGGTAGGCACCGGCGAGCTGGGTGAACTGCACGAAGTCGTCGCCCGGCATGGTGCCCGCGGCGTAGGCGCTGGTCACCAGCGAGGCCTCGCGCGACATCGTGTCGGTCACACGGAACGCCACGGTGGCGGAGATCGCGCCCTGCACGGCGATCTCGTCCGGCACGATGCGGGCCTGCACGTCGAACAGCCGCGCGGCGGAATCGAGGATGCCGTTGTAGAACTCGTTGACCTGTGCCTTCGACACGGTCTTCACGCCGATCTGGCTGCGTACCACCGGCAGCTTGTCGAAGGAGGCCTTCAGCTCGCGCATCCGCGACGCGATCTGGTCGGGCGCGCTCTGGATGGCCGGGCCGAACACCGTGTTCAGCTCCGCCAGTTTCCGGTCGGTCTGCTGCTGGCGTTCGGTGAGCTCGGGTAAGCCGACTCCCGTGTTCACCAGGAATTCAACGCCTATTTGCCGCTCCTGCTGAATCGCGGACAACGCGGTGACGGCGGGAATGGAAACCTGTCGTACCGAATCGGCGACCAGTTTGGCGTACAAGCCGTTGAAAACGAAGTAGGACGAGACGGCGATCCAGAGAACCAGCAGTGTGATGCTGGGAATCAGGACCGTTCGTGTCAGCCTTTTTCTGATGGACTTGTCGTGCCCCGTGTCGGGATCTCTCGTCGTCACCATGGCTGGGGAGTTCTATCACAGTTCGGGCACGGTGTGTTCCCGGTTTGCGGCCGTCACGTGCGGATCTGCATGATCATCGCAGGTGTGGGGCCTAGTACTCCGAACGGGTGAATCTGCTGGTACGAAACGAGGATCACACACCCCTTGACAAGCCGTGGAGGATCATCGGACGTCCCGTATGTCCGGGCTCGCCGTAAATGCGGCGGCAAAACCGCTGGTTAAGCGTTCACGACAGAAGGGAGAGCGTCATCTCGACGCCTTCGAGCCGCACTCCGTCCGGCAGCGGAAGCATGGTTTGCCGGGTTTCGGAGAACCCGAACGCGCGATAGAGCGGCACACCGGGCAACGTGGCCATCAGCGTGAGCGAACGAAATCCCTCGTCACGCGCGGCACGCACACACGCGTCGAGGATGGTTTTCGCCAGTCCACGCCTGGTCCAGTCATGGCGCACGAACATCGCGCGCACCCGCGCGGGTTCCGTGCGGGGATCGAGCATCCGGCCGTCGTCGGCCTGCGCGCCTGATCCCGTGTAGAGCTTGTTGCGCCTGCTCCACCCACCACACGCGACGACCTCGCCGTCGGCCTCGTGCACGTAGTACGTGCCGTCCTCGATCAGCGCGACATCCGGCTCGGTCAGGTGGATCACGGCGCTGGCCGCCTGGTCCTCGGTGTAGAACAGCGGGAACAGTTGCTCCGTCGAGACACGCATCAACGTGCCGATCGACGGGACATCCGTGACAGTGGCGAGGCGCACGGTTCTAGAAGATGCCAGATCCGGGCGTGAGAATCCCGTCCGCCGCCCACGCCCGGCCGGGCAGTGTCGACTGCCCGTTGTTCCAGCCAAACGTTCCCGTTGGTCAGGAAACGAGCTCACATCTTGGCGGCGACCAACGACGTGTAGCCGGTGGACTGGCCATTCCGGTTGGGGTGGTAGGACTCCGACACCGGGTTGGACAACCCGTTGAGCCATTCGGTGTCGTCGCACACGGCGTGACCCGCGAACGCCGAACGTGGGTCGACGAAGGTGAAACCGTGCGCGGCGGCCCGTGCCGAGATCACTCCGGCGAGCAGGTCCGCGCTCTTGTTCAGTTCGGTCTGCTCACCGGGGCTGATCCTGGCCAGTGCGTTGCACTCCTCGCCGTTGAACAGCCGCGGGTAGCCGACCACGACCACCTTCGCGTTCGGTGCCCGGCCGCGGATGGCGTTGTACAAACTGTCCAGGCGACCCGGGATGGTGTTGCGGATGGTGGCGTTCGCGTTGGTGATCTCGTTGGTGCACGTGTACGGCCATGGCTTGGCACACTGAGTGATCACCGAACTGAATCCGGCGTCGTTCCCACCCGCGGACACCGTGACGTAGGCGGTGCCGGAGTTGAGGCTGCCGAGTTGGTTGTTCTGCACGTCAGCGATCCGCGCGCCCGAACACGCCACGAACGTCAGCGCGGATCCGTTGCGTTGCGCGACAAGCACGGGATAGGCGTACTGCGAGCGTTGGCAGGAACCGCTGTCGGAATAGTAGGTACGCGTACCCACGCCCGACGAATACGAGTCGCCCAACGCGGTGTAGGGGCCCGCCGCGGCTTGCGCTGTGTGCACGCCGATCACGCTCAGTACGGTGATCAGCAGGGAAAGCAGGGATAACCGGCGCATGGTGTCCTCCAGGCGTCGATGCAGGGATCCCCAGCGTGCGCCGGGATGATCCGGTTCCTCAATGGACCGAACAGGTGAAAGATTTACCGTTTGATGGCACCAGGTCGTCCGGATTCCACGGCGAAGGAGGCGTAGCTGGACTCCGGCGCGTCCCGCCTGCTGACGGTGCTGACGATCCGCAGGTCGGCTGTCATCTCGGCGGAACGCACGTGGCAGCGGAAGTAGCCGCGCCGGTCGCCGTCGAAGAACTTGATGTGCGGGTTGTACTTGATCATCGGCCCGTAGTACGGCCCGTACACCTCACCGTCCCCATTGGACGAAATGGACGTGCCGACGAACTCGGTCGCGACGACGGGGGAGGACGGCCGGTCGAAGTCCCGGTGGATGTCGTTGACGAACGTCGAATGCCAATCCCCGGTCACCACAACGGGATTGCTCACCCGATGTCGGGTCCACGCGTCCGTGAGACGGTTGCGCGCGGCGGGGTAGCCATCCCAGGCGTCGTGCCACAGCTTGTTGCCGCTCGCGCCGTCGTGGTCCAGTCGGCCCACCATCACGTTGCTGCCCAGGATGTTCCACCGCGCGGACGACGTGGCCAGCCCGCGGTAGAGCCACTTCTCCTGCGGGAAACCGAGCATGGTCACGTCCGGGGCGTATCCACCGGTGCACGCGTCCGCCTCGCCCCAGCCGCACGGCGGCACACTCCGGTACTGACGGCCGTCGAGCAGGTCGAGCTGCGCGAGCCTGCCCCAGTGCATCCGCCGGTAGATGTGTGACCGCATCCGGACAGGCTGGTGCTCGTACCACGCCTGGTAGGCGGCGGCGCGCAACTCGGTGATGTCGCCCGCGTGCTCCTGACGCGTCCCGGCGTAGTCGTTCTTGACTTCATGATCATCCCATGTGACCAGGAAGGGGAACCGGGCGTGCGCGGCCTGCAGATCGGGATCGCTCTTGTAGAGGGCGTACTGCATCCGCCAGCGTTCCAGGTCCTGCGGGGCCTGCCGGAGCACGTCGGGGGTACTGGTCTTGCGGTAGCCGCCGTCGGCCGGAATGCCGCCCTCGTAGACGTAGTCGCCGAGGTGCACGACGAGGTCGAGATCGTCGGCCGCCATGTGCTGGTACGACGGGTAGTAGCCGCTGGCCCAGTCCTGGCAGGACACGAACGCGAACGCCAGCGACCCGCCCGGCCTGAGCGCGAGCGGTGTGGTGCGGGTCCGGCCGACCGGCGAGGTGTCCTGGCGGTAGCGGAACCGGTAGAACCACTCGCGATCCGGCGCGAGACCGTCGACCTCCACGTGCACCGAGTGCGCCAGGTCGGGCAGCGCCCACGCGGTGCCCTGCGCGACGACCCGCCGGAACCGCTCGTCCGCGGCGACCTGCCACTCGACCGGCACCTTGGCCCGGGGCATCCCGCCACCGGCGGCGAACGGTTCGGGAACCAGCCGCGTCCACAGCACCACCCCGAACGCGGTCGGGTCGCCGCTCGCGACACCGAGCTTGAACGGGTAGTCACCCGGTTTGGGTGACGCGGCTGCAGTGTGCGCGGGTACCTGCGCCAATGCGGCGACACCGGCAAGCGCGAGGAAGCGCCGCCGGGCGAGTGCGGTGGTGGTCACGAGGCAAGTGTGTAGCCGGTCCGGTTGGCGTCAAGGTGAACCTGGGCCGTCCGGGGCTACTCATATTCATGACCAGCTGATCGGGTGACTTCCTCCTGTTGGTGACTGTCGGCACGCACCGCCGATTACGATTTCTTTTGATTTGCATGTGGAAGCACATGTCTGGGAGGAGATCTGGTGTCCCCGCTGGAATCTGATGCGGTGCTCCTTGCGCGCCGAATGCTGCACCACCGAACGGACGGAGCCGGGCCGGGCAAACAACCCGTGATCGTTCTCATGGGACCGGTCGGGTCGGGTAAGTCGTATGTGATCGAAGCAATTGACAAGGATATGGGATGGGGTGTTGTCAGGGCCCGGTTCGGCTTCGCCGACCGGCGCGAGGGCGCTGTCGACGCGCCGACGACGAATGAGATCCTCATCCGGCTCGTCTTCGCCTTTTCCCAGCGCTGGCGCAACCGCGCGAAATCGAGGTTTCTGCGGTTCTCGATAGCACTGCTCGCGATCGGCGCCAAGCTCGACCGGGACAACCGCGACGTGGCAAGAGCCCAGTTGAGCACGCTGATCGAGGACTTCAGGTCCGCGTCCGGCGAGGCCGCGCTGCGCGCGGTCGTCAACCGGGTCGCCGACGGAGCCGAGGCGGCTGACCTGCTTGATCCGTCGGTGGTCGCCCTGTTCAGGGAGCTGTTCCCGATGATGATCAGCCCTGTGCGGCGGCGGTTGCGCAAGGCCATGCGCGACCTCGCCGACTTCCCGCAAACCAGGGGCGGCGACGTGCTGGACGCGCTCGTCGCGCTGAACGGCCTGTCGACCGTCCAGCAGACCGAGCGGCTCCTCCTCGCTTTTCTCGCGGACGTGCGGGAGAACCACCGGCGTATGTCAGGGCCGGAGCTCGGCAGCCCCTGCAAATGTGACGCCAGTACGGGTAGGAAACACGTTCACAACTGGGTTGTGCTGCTTGATGACATCCACTTGCCGGGTGGCATGCGCTTTCTCGCCGACCTGGACAGCGCGCGAGATCAGCTCCCGCACGGTGTGCACGATCCACTGCTGGTCATTGCGACGAGCGGCCGCTGGAATGACGCCTTCGTGAAGTGGCTGCCGCCGTGGCGGCACGCTGTCACCGGCGACAAAGCACGACCGCTCACGGCTTTGCGAGAAGCACATCACGACGACTGGAGCCAGACGGCGTCCCCGTATTATCCGCTCATGCTCGACCCGTTCCAGCCCGATCAGATCGCCGAGATCATGCGGGCCGACCGGGAGTCGCCGGAGGCGACATTCGTCTGGCGGGCCACACGGGGGCTGCCGCTCGCGGTGACGTACCTGGCCGAGCACCTTCGCGGCCGGTTCATCGAGAGCGGTGCCCGTGACCTGCTCGACGCCAACGGTCCGCCGGGCTCGCGGCTGGCCACGTTGCTGCTGACCGAGCACGTCGACGGCGTGCGGATCGAGGACTTCGTCACCGCCGCCCCGTTCGCGACCGCGCCGTGGCTGATCCCGGTGGCCACGCAGGCCCGGGTCGCCCAGCCGCATGTCGGGGCGATCCTGACCGAACTGCGAACTTCGTTGTGGGTCACGGCCGCGTCGGACTCCCTCGGGACCACACCCGACCGTGCCGTCCTGCACCCGTGGGTGGAACTGAACCTGGTGTCCGCGTTGCTGCACCGCGACAGCGACGCGGACACAGCCGATCCGACCTATGGAGACCAGTTCACCGCACTGCGCGACGACCCGGACACCCGGCACGACCCGGTCCGCCGGGCCTACAGCCAACTCGCGCTGGGGGACATAGCCGAGGTGGTGACCTTCTTCGAGCAGCAGTTCGACGAGATCCCGCACCAGGAATGGCTGGCCCGCTTCCTGGTGGTCGTGCGCGCGCCCGACAAGCTGCCGCTGTCGGAACGGAGCCGGGAACTGCTCAAGAACGTCGTCAAGGCCGACACCGAGAAGATTCCGGCCCGGACCGAGATCCGCAACAGCCTCGCCCGCCTCGTCGCCGCGGGATGGTTGCTGGAGAACAGGTTCTCGGTCCACGACCGCGCGCTGGACGAGACGATCGTCAGCGCGCTCACCCACCTGGCCGCCCATTCCCGGCTCGGCGACATCCAACCGCTGCTGCACGCCATCGAGTTGGCCAAGCGCGGCCGCCTGATCGGAGACTGACGATGCCGAGAACACCTCAACCGCCGGTCCAGCCGCGGCACTGGCTGGCGCGATACCGTTGGCACATCGCGGGTGTGGCCGCTGTCGCACTGGGAGCGTGGCTAATCGTCGCGCCTCCGTGGGGAGGACCTCGGCCGAGTCCCTGCGGTGCCGGGATGACGGCCGTCGGGTCGCCGTACGTCTGCGTGGGGCTCAACCTCGACACCGCGCCGATGCAGGCCAACGACCCGCTGAGCGACCTGCGCACGATCATCGCCCGGTACAACAGCAAGGTCACCGGTGACTACCGGACGGTGGTGCTGCTGGAGAACATGACCATCAACCAGGCCATCGACACCACCCCGATCACGTTCCTGCGGCACGAGCTCCAAGGCGCGATCGCCGCCGCGTGGCCGCGGGAGGACAAGCCGTCCGGCGTGAAGCTGCTGTTGGCCAACTTCGGCGGCAACGCCGACCACTGGCGGACCGCGGTCGACCAGATCGTCGCGGCGGCGCCGAGCCAGCGGATCGCCGCGGTCGTCGGCATCGGTATGAGCCTGGCCAACAGCCGCATGGCCGTCGCCGAACTGTCCCGCAACGGCATCGCCACCATCGGCGGCACCGTCACCGCCGACAGCATGAACACCGACCTGACGGGCAAGCGGATCAAGAACTTCTTCCGGGTCGGCCCGACGAACACCGACGAGGCCGACGCGGCCGCGAACTACGTCGCGAAGCAGGGCTACCGGCGGGTCATGCTGATCCAGGACACCAATCCCGGCAACATCTACGCGACGACACTGACGAACGCCTTCACCCGACGGGCCGACGTCAGGATCGAGTTCACCAAGAAGTACGAGTCCCCCGACAGTGAGCCGAACGGGGCGACACGCGACGAGTTGCTGCAAAGGCTCTTCTCGGGGATGCACAGCGACGTGTGCACCGGGAGACCGGACCTGATCTACTTCGCGGGCCGCGGTGTGGATGTCCGCTCCTTCGTCACCACACTGTCGAAGGACGGCGCGTGTCAGGAACTCGGTGAGGTCACGGTGATGACGGGCGACGACGCGGCGACCCTGGTCGGGACGCCGCTGCCGCTGGCGGGCGACATCAAGGTGCGCCTGCTGTACACGGCGTTGGCCCACCCCGACCAGTGGAAGAACTTCCCCCAGGTGGCCGAGTCGGCGGCGTACCACACCAACTACGAGAACTTCTCGGCGAAGTTCCTCGGTACGCACAAGTTCGCCCAGGACGACCTCTGGGACGGCACGGCGATCATCATGCACGACGCGGTCGCCTCGGCGGTGCAGGCGGCGCAGGACATCCCGGCGACGGATCCCAGCGCGGTCGCCAACTTCATCGCCAACCTGGACTGCAACTCGGCCGTGCCCGGTGCGAGCGGCTTCATCGCGTTCGACCAGGACACGGGCAACCAGGTGAACAGGGCGATCCCGATCGTCGGCATCACGGCGGAGGGCACCATGAACCCGGTCAGCCTGGTGTGGTCGAAAGGCCACAGTGGCTGCGCCCCTGGTGCCAAGTAGTGCTGTGCCGCGGTTCCCGCTGTAGCCGGGAACCGCGGCACGTCACCCTGACTGGTCAGCCGGATGTCAGCCGGATGTCACAGTCCGCCGAGGTTCAGCAGGTAGTTGGGAGTGCTGGCCGGTACCTGGCCGATCCGGTCCTGGGTGGCGTTCTGCCACATCCAGTTCATGATGTCGCCCTGTGCATGGTCGCCGTTGGCGTGTTTGTACAGCGCCGCGACGCCGGTCACGTGCGGTGTGGCCATCGACGTGCCGCTGATGGTGTTGACCCTGGTTCCGATCCAGGTCGATTTGATGTCGGTTCCGGGCGCGAGCAACTGGACGCACTGGCCCCTGTTGCTGTAGGTCGCGTAGCTGTCGTCCTTGGCTGTCGCACCGATGGTGAACGCCCGCGCCGCCCTTGCTGGGCTGTAGTTGCACGCGTCGGCGGTGTCGTTGCCGCCCGCGACCGCCACGAACACGCCCTTGTCGGCCAGTGAGTTGGCTGCCGTGTCCACCTGGCTGACGCCAGGCGTGCCACCGAGAGAGGCGTTGAGCACAGCGGGCTTCTTCGCGTTCGCCGCGACCCAGTCGAAACCGGCGACGATCCCGGACCACGCGCCCCTGCTGTCGCAGCCCAGCACCCGCACGCTGACCAGGTTGACGTTCTTGGCGACGCCGTAGACCTTGCCGCCGACGGTTCCTGCCACGTGGGTGCCGTGGCCGTTGCAGTCCTCGCCGCGGCGGCCGTCGTTCATGGCGTCGTAGCCGAAGGACGCCCGGCCACCGAAATCGGGATGGTTGTGCTGGATTCCGGTGTCGAGGATGTAGGCCGTCACCGGAGAGCCGTCGTGGTTCGGCGAGTAGTTTCCGTCGAGGGGGAGGGTGCGCTGGTTGATCCGGTCGAGGCCCCAGGAGTCGACGGCTCTCGGCTCGCCTGTCTGCGGGTCGCCCGGCGGAACGACGACCTCGACTTCCGCGTCGTTCTCCACCGCCTCGACCTCCGGCGCGACTCGCAGCAGACGGACCTGGAGATCGGTGAGCCGCGCGGCGAATCCGAACACCGCCGTGCCGTAGGTGAACAACGGCCGGATGCCGATCTTGTCGAGCAGTCCCTGGATGTCGCTGCCCCACTTGAGCGTGACCAGGTACTGGCCCGCGATGGCTCGTGGCGTCGTCGACGTGGCCGGTTGGGGTGATTGCTGTGGCTTCGCGGCAGCTGTCGCTGCTGTGGCACCGATGCTCGTCGTCGCCGCGAGTGCGGCGGCCAACAGGATCCGAATCGTTCGTGACATCTGAACCTTCTCACCGTCGAGATTCGAGTGTCGAGAATGGACCGATTCGAAGTTTTCCACCGGCATCAGGTTTCGGGGATTCCCCAACCGGGCAACCTGTGCGGGAATGTACGCCATGCGGCGAAACGATCGATGACAATTGACCCGAATCAACTGGTGTGACCACTCGTACCGGTGGACTTTCGCCGCACTCCGACCACCAACCGCGACGGGTTCGGGGAAACCTCACTCTTCCGCGCGAAACACTGTTCCGGCAAGAGGTGGATCGTGGTGACGCGGGGTTGGCCCGGTCTCACCCGGCTGGTCCAGTGGTTGGACCAGCCAGGCGTTTCCCATTTCTGTCACATGTCACCGGGATTGCCGGTCCGGTGTCACAGCCCGCCGAGGTTCAGCAGGTTGTTGGGAGTGTTGGCCGGGACCTGGCCGATCCGGCTGCCGCTGCCGTTCTGCTCCATCCAGTACATGACGTCGCCCTGGGAACGGTCGCCGTTGGCCTGTTTGTACAGCGCCGCCACACCGGCCACATGCGGGGAGGCCATCGATGTGCCGCTGAGAACCCGAGTGCCACTGCCGACCCATGTGGACGTGATCTCCGAGCCCGGTGCGAGCAACCGGATGCATTTGCCCTTGTTGCTGTAGCTCGCGTAGCTGTCGTTGCGTGTTGTCGCGCCGATCGTGAAGGCCCGCGCTGCCCTGGCCGGGCTGTAGCCACACGCGTCTGCGGAGTCGTTTCCGCCAGCGACCGCGAGGAACACGCCGCTGTCGGCGAGCGCGTTCGCCGCGTTGTCCACCTGGCTGCTGCCGGGACCGCCCAGAGACGCGTTGAGTACAGCGGGCTTTCGCGCGTTCGCGGCAACCCAGTCGAACCCGGCGATGATCCCCGAGTACGAGCCGCTACCGTCACAATTCAGTACACGCACGCTGACCAGTTGGACCCGCTTGGCGACGCCGTAGGTCGCACTGCCTACGGTTCCTGCCACGTGCGTACCGTGGCCGTTGCAGTCCTCGCCGCGGCGGCCGTCGTTCATGGCGTCGTAGCCGAAGGACGCCCGGCCACCGAAATCGGGATGGTTGTGCTGGATTCCGGTGTCGAGGATGTAGGCCGTCACCGGAGAGCCGTCGTGGTTCGGCGAGTAGTTTCCGTCCAGCGGCAGGCCACGTTGGTCGATGCGGTCGAGTCCCCACGACGCGGCAGCCCTCGGTTCGCCGGTGGCCGAGCTGCTCTGTGGCGTGTCGATCCGGATCTCCCTGTCCTGCTCCACCGCTTCCACCTGGGGCAGGTGCCTCAGGAACTGGGCCTGGTACTCGGTGAGGCGTGCGGCAAAGCCCAGCGTCACCGTGCGGTAGACGAACATCGGCCGGATATTGAAGTGGTCGAGCACCTCGTCGATATCGCTGCCAAGGTCGAGGGTGATCAGGTACTGCCCGGGAATCGCCCTCGGCGTGCCCGGAGAGGCCGTGTGCGGCGCCGGTGTGCTCGCCGCGGCCGTGGTGGCCGTGGTAGCGGCACAGGTGGCCGCGGCGAGCACACCGGCAAGCAACAACCGGATCGGTCGTGACATCAGGACCTTCTTCCCGTCGGGACTCTTGTGTCGGGAAAGGACAGTCCTGAGCCTTTCACTGCCGTCTGACCAGCCGCGACCGGACCGAGGAAACCTCACTCTCCAGAGTGGAATCCCAACAGGTGACCTATCCGGCGGACGGGCAGGGAAGTCTCCGGCCGGAGACGATCTCCACAGCTATCCGGATGTACCAGTCCTCCGCGTCACCGGCCCAGGCCTTGAGGCCGAGGTGGCGCGCGACGTCCAGCTCAGCCGGGTCGGTGACCTTCACCGCGTGTCCGATCGCGACGACGCTCCATCCAGTTCGGTCGCGGCTCTCGCTGTACTCGTCCGCCTCGAAGGCGACGACCTTCCCCGTTGCCGCGAGCGCGAGCCTGCTGTGCGCCGACGTCCTGATGATCACTGCTTTTCCGTGCAGGGCGAAGGTCACCGGCAGGACGGCAGGCAGCGCCCGGTCGGTGTACACCACCCTGCCCAAGGGCACTTTCTCCAGCAAACGGAAGCACTCCGGTGCTGAGAGCGGTTCCAGTCCCGCCGAGTCCACCATGTCCCACCCCCTGTCCCTTTCCATACCCCCGATCAGGCCTGATCCTGCCTGTTCGCGCTCGTCGGCAACCGAGGCGAAAGTCCCTAATCGGTTAGCGGACATCGCCGTCTGCAACCGAGGTGTCTCGCACTTCGTCAAGGTTCGCCCACTTGTGTGAACTATGTGGTTCCGTCGGCCGCGCCGGGGCTACTACCGTGGGCGGGTGACAATCCAGGTCTTTCTGCTCGACGACCATGAAGTTGTCCGTAAGGGCGTGGCGGCTCTGCTCGGCACCAACCCGGATATCACGGTGGTCGGTGAGGCGTCCACAGCAGCCGAGGCGTTGGCCAAGGTGCCCGCGCTGAGACCGGATGTGGCCGTGCTGGACGTGCGACTGCCCGACGGGGACGGCGTCCAGGTCTGCCGTGACCTGCGAGCGGACATGCCGGAGCTGAAATGCCTGATGCTCACCTCCTACTCCGACGACGAGGCGCTGTTCGAGTCGGTGATGGCCGGTGCCGCGGGCTACGTGCTCAAGGAAGTCCGCGGCGGCGACCTGGTGCGGGCGATCCGCACAGTGGCGCAGGGCGGCTCGTTGCTCGACGCCACCGCGACCGCCCAGGTGCTGACCCGTCTGCGCAAGGGGCCGAACGACAAACTCGCCGACCTGACCGAGCAGGAGCGCAAGGTGCTCGAACTGATCGGCGAGGGCCTGACGAACCGGCAGATCGCCGAGCGGCTGTTTCTCGCGGAGAAGACCGTGAAGAACTACGTGTCGAACCTGCTCGCCAAACTCGGCATGCGCCGCCGTACCCAGGCCGCCGTGCTGGCCACCGAACTGAAGCAGAACCGCCGCAAGTTCTAGGCTTTCTCGGTCGGCGCCGGTTGGGCGGGTGGTGGGGTTCTCGTGTCGGTGGATCCGTTGTGGGTCAACGACAGGAAAAGGATGATCGACACGACCGCGACCGCCCCCAACAGTCGGACCAGCGTGCCGAACCTGATCGCAATCAGCATCTGCTGTCCCTCCTCGTATACCAAACAGCACATCGCTGTAGGGGGACACTCTCGTCCGTTCGGGGTGCGTGCGACCAGAGTCCAATTACTCTGTGTGGTGTGGGTCAGAAGACACCGAGTGAGTACGCCCGGCTGCTGGAGGAATCCCGGCGCCGGGAGTCGTGGCTGCGTGCGTCCAATGAGATCACTGCGGCCTTGTTGGCAGGCAACGGATCCGGCCTGCAGTTGGTCACCTCGCACGCCCGTGACGTGGCGGGTGCGCCGATGGCCGCGATCGCGTTGCCGGACGACGAACGGCCGGGAACGCTGGTCTTCCACGTCGTCGAGGGCGCCGAGCACCTGACCGGCGCGTCCATCACCACGGAGGGCACCGCGTCCGGCCGGGTCTTCAGCTCGGGCAAGCCACTGCTGATCGACAACTACGGTGCCGCCGCCGCGAGCTGGCAGGGCGACAGCGGCTCGGTGGCACCGACGGACCTCAAGCCGCTTGGCTCCGCCGCGATCGTCCCGTTGACCGCGGGCGACGCGATCCTCGGTGTGTTGTTGCTGTGCCGGATGCGGGACGAGCCACTGTTCGAACAGTCCGACCTGGACCTGTTACGCAACTTCGCCGCACACGCCGCGCTGGCGTTGCGGTACGCCGCCGCACGCGCCGACCAGCAGCGGCTCGTGGTGTTCGAGGACCGCGACCGGATCGCCAGGGACCTGCACGACCTGGTCATCCAGCGGATCTTCGCGACCGGGATGGCACTGGAGGCGGCCGCGGCGCTGGTCGCGGCGGATCCCTGCGACGCCGGTGCCCGCATCCGGCTGGCCGTCGACGACCTCGACACGACCATCCAGGAGATCAGGACAACGGTCTTCGCGTTGCGGCACCCGCCTGCCGAGAACATCCGGTCGCTGGTCCTCGACGAGGTCAAGGCGGCCGAGCCGACACTGGGTTTCCCGCCGTCGGTCCGTTTCCTCGGCGCCGTCGACACGTCGGCGCACGCCGAAGCAGGCAAGCAACTGCTGTCAGTTCTGCGCGAAGCACTGTCCAATGTGGCCAGACACGCCCACGCGACGACAACGTCCATCGAGGTCACGGCCGACGAGGAGCTGACTCTGCGCGTGACCGACGACGGTGTCGGAATCCCCGAGGGCGGTCGGCGCAGCGGCCTGAACAACATGTCCGTCCGCGCCACGCGCCTCGGCGGCTCGTTCCGAGTCTCCCTGGCCGACCCGGGCACGGAGCTGTACTGGTCGGTACCTTTGCGTTGAGGCCCGAGGAGTTCGAATGGATCAATATCTCCCCACCGGGTGACCTGTCGTGCGCCGGTCTCGGCCCGCTCGGGCGGTACTGGCTATCCTGCAGGGGCAAGGGGACGGGGGGATGGTGACGCGGTCGGGAATCGACATCCACGTGCTCGGCCCGTGGGAGATTCATGCCGATGGCGAGATCGTGCCGGTCCCGCCCGGACAGCTGCGTGTCCTGCTGGCGGCGTTGCTGATCTCGGTCAACCAGCCGGTCACCACCGACACGCTCACCGAGCGGCTCTGGCCGGACGAGCAGCCCGGCAACGCGCGCGGCTCGCTGCACACCTACGTCGGCCGCCTGCGCCAACTGCTCGGCAAGGACGTCATCCAGCGCGTCTCGGCGGGCCGCTACCAGCTCAGCGTCGAGCCCGACCACGTCGACCTGTACCGGTTCCGTGAGCTGCTGCGGCTGGCCCGTGCCGGTGAGGGCACGCCGGACGAGCTGACGCTGCTGCGCGAGGCGCTGCGGCTGTGGCGCGGCAGACCGTTCGCGGACGTGGCGTCCGACTGGCTCGAACGGGACGTGGTGCCGAGGCTGACCGAGGAGTGGTTCGCCGCCACCGAACGCCGGATCGACATCGAACTCGCCACGCGCCCGCCCGAGTCACTGCTGGCCGAGCTGCACGAGCTGACCGGCATGTACCCGACACGGGAGTCGCTCTGGGTCCGGTTGATCACCGCGCTGCACAAGGCGGGCCGACGCGCCGACGCGCTGGAGGCGTACGCGCGGGTCTTCCGGGTGCTCGGCGACGAGTTCGGCATCGACCCCGGCGCGGAACTGCAGCGGCTGCGCCAGGAGGTGCAGCGGGGACAAGGCACGGGCGGCCGCGCGCCGACACCGCGTCAGCTGCCGCACGACATCGCCAAGTTCACCGGCAGGCGGGACGAGCTCACCAGGCTGGACTCGTTGCTGGTCGGCACGGGGACCGCGCCGGTGATCGTGTCGATCGACGGCGCGCCGGGCATCGGCAAGACCGTCCTGGCGTTGCACTGGGCGCACCGGGTCGCCGCGCACTGCTCGGACGTCCAGCTGTACATGAACCTGCGCGGCTACGGTCCCGGCGAGCCCGTGACGCCGGACGCGGCGGCCGAGGCGTTGCTGCGTGAGCTCGGCGTCGCCGGTGACGCCATCCCCTCCGACGTGGACGCGCGGTCGGCGTTGCTGCGCAGCAAACTGGCCGACCGGCGCCCACTGCTCCTGCTGGACAACGCCAGGGACGCGGGCCAGGTGCGTCCGCTGCTGCCGGGCACGTCCGCGCTGGTGATCGTGACGAGCCGCAACCAGCTGCGCGGGCTGTCCGTGCGTGACGGTGCCCACCGCGTGACGCTCAACCCGATGACGCACACCCAGGCGGTCGCCCTGCTGGCGGCGGCGATCGGCCCGCACCGGGTGGCGGAGGAACCGGAGGCCGCGGCGAGACTGGTCAGGTTGTGCGACTACCTGCCGCTGGCACTGGCGATCGTGGCCGAACGCGCGCACCGCAGCGACTCGCTGGCCGACGTCGTCCTCGCGTTGGAGGACGAGAAGGCCCGGCTGGACAACCTCGGCAGTGGCGACGACGACCCGCACACGGATCTGAGGGCGGCGCTGTCCTGGTCCTACCGCGCGCTGCGCAAGTCGGCCGCGATGATGTTCCGCAAACTCGGGCTGGTGCCCAGCAACGACATCGGCCTCGACGCCGCGGCGGCGCTGAGTGGGCTGCCCCGCGGCCGCGCGAAGGACGCGCTCGACCAGTTGATCGCGACGAACCTGCTCGAACAACCACGGCCAGGCCGCTACCAGCTGCACGACCTGATCCGGCTGTACGCCACCAACATGGCGGTGGCGTACGAGCCGCTGGTCGAGCGGGACGAGGCGGTCGAGCGCGTACTCGACTGGTACCTGCACGCCGCCGTCGCGGCGGACAGGCAGCTGACCCCGCACCGCAACCGTGACTTCCTGCTGCCGCACAAGGCCCGCGTCCCGCCACCGGTCTTCGCCGACCCGCAGGAGGCCACGGCGTGGATCGACGAGGAGTACGACTCGCTGCGGTCCATCACGGCATGGGCGGCGGCCAACGGCTGGGGCGGGCACGCGTGGCGTACCGCGATGGCGCTGACGACGTTCTTCGACAGCGCGATCCCGTGGCGTGAAGGCCTCAACTTCTACGCCACCGCGCTCGCCGACGCCAAGGCGGCGGGGCACCATGCGGGCGAGGCGTACCTGCTGAACTCGGTCGGGTGCATCCACCTGGACAAGGACGACTACGCCGAGGCGAGGTCGTACTTCGAGCAGGCACTGGCCTGCTTCCGCGGCCTCGGGATCGTCCGGGGGCAAGGCATGACGTTGGGCAACCTGTCGATGACGAACGCGAAACTCGGCGACGGTGAGACGGCCCGTGACTACGCCGTGCACGCGCTGGAACTCTACAAACAGTTGGACTACCCGCGCGGTATCACGCAGAACCTCGACAACCTCGGCATGGCGTTGACCGTCTCCGGCGACTACACGCAGGCAGTGGAGATGCACCTGCGTGCACACCAGCGGTTCCTGCAGACGGGGGACGTCATCACCGAGGCCTTCAACCAGCACAACCTCGGTCTGGCGTACGCGGGCCTCAGTGACACGCCACGAGCCGTGCGCGCGCTGCGGACGTCGATCTCGTTTCACCGGACCACGGCCAACCGCCGCTGGGAGGCGATGGTGCTGACTGATCTCAGCAAGGTCCTCAGCGCCGCGGGCCACCCCCGGATCGCCCGCGATGTGCTGGCCGCCGCGCTGACGACGATGCTCGAACTGGCCGACCCGCGAGCAGGGGCCATCCAGGCCACACTCGCCGAGATGAGATAGCGGCTAGACCACCGCGATCGCGTCCACCTCGATCAGGTAGCCGGGCGCGGCGAGAGTCTGCACCCCGAGCAGGACGTCAGTGGGTTTGTGGGCACCGAACAGCGTGACCCTGGCCTGCTCGATGACGGGCAGGAACTCCCTGCGGTGGCCGACCACGTAGATCGTGATCTTGGTGACCTGGTCCGGTCGCGCACCCGCCGCGCGCAGCGCGCGGCCCATGTTGGCGAAGACCTGCTGTGCCTGCCCGGCCAGGGCGTCCGGGTGGACGAGGTTGCCGTCGGCGTCGTCGGACATCTGGCCCGCGATGAACACCATGCGGCTGCCGGTCGCGACGATGACGTGGCTGTAGGTCTCCGGGTTGTCCAGGCCGTCCGGCTGGACGATCTCGATGGTCATCGACGTGGTCCCGCCCTCAGCTCGAGAAGGTCTGTTCGATGAGCCGGTACGCCAGCTCGTAGTGGGTGACGTGCGGGTCAGGCACCAGCCCGAAACGGTCGTCGCCGGGGTAGTCACGGGCCGCGTCGGCGTCGTCACCCGCGTACCGCTGGACAGCATCGCTGTCGGCCCACGTGGTCAGCAACGTGATCCGGACGCGGTCGCCGTCGGCCTGGTGCAGCACTGTCGCGTCGAGAAAGCCGTCGATACCGCGCATCTCGGCGATCGCATTGGCCAGCAGGTGCTGGTGGAACGGTTCCGCCTGGTCGACCGGCACGAAACCGTGCCAGATCCGGACGACGGGTCGTGACATGCGGTTTCCTCCCCAGTGGCGGATCTGGCGATGATCAACCTACGGCATTCCGACCGGCAGGGGATCAGGTTCCGAGATCTTTGCGCATGTGCACCACATGGCGGCCGTTGATCACTTCGCGTCCGGTCTCCCGATAGCCGAACGCGAGGTACAGCGCGATGTTGCTGGTCATCTTCTCGTTGGTGTACAGGCGTAGCGCGGTCAGGCCGCGGGTGCGTGCCTGTTCCTCGGCGAACGTCAGCAGTTGCCGACCGAGCCCCTTGCCCTGCGCGGACGGGCGGACGGCGACGTTCTCGATCAGCAGAACGCCGCCGCCCGTGTCCCCGTCCGCCTCGTCGACCAGGACGATGAGGCCGTCCATCGAGTCGAGCAGCCAGACCGTGCCCGCGTCGATCAGCGCCGCGTAGTCCGCCTGCATCGGTATCGGCTTGCCGCCGATCACCGCGACCCACTTGGTGTAGGCCTCCCGCACGATCTCCTCGACTGTGCCGAGGTAGTCGCTGGTCGCTTGGCTGATCATGGTCGGACTGTAGCTGTCAGAGCCCGGCGCCGTAGGGGTACAGCGGGGTGCCGTATGTGCTGGGTGGTTGCTGGCCCGCGTCGATCCTGGCCCTGATCTCGTTGCGTTGCGCCGGAGTCGCGCCGAGGTCGTAGGGCAGGTCCCAGTTTTCCGTCGCGTCGGCGGGGACGTCGCTACCACCCGGTCGGAGGACGTCACCCAGTGCCCGAGGCAGCTGCCACGGCAGCCTGCCGCGGGCGGTGTAGTCGCCGAACAGCAGACTTGCCAGCGCCGGGCCCATCTCCTCGCCGCCGCGGTAGGTCACCACGATGGCGCTGGCCAGGTCGTTCCACTCGGTGATGACGTACGGCCGCGGCATCACCAGCGCGACGACCACCGGAATGCCCTGCCGCTGGAAGTTCTGGATGATCGCCAGCTGATCCGGTGGCAGATAGGGCTGTTCCTTCACCCAGTTGGTGCCGTGGGTGTAGGAGGACTCGCCGACCGCGACCACCGCCAGCTTCGGCGCGGGACCGGTGTCCTGGTAGACGTTCACGCCCGCACGCGACGCGCGTGCCTTGATGGCGTCGAACATGTTCAGCGAGCCGTACTCCTGGTGGAAGTAGCTTGTCCAGACGCAGCAGGCGTTCGAGTCCGTCGCACGTGGACCGGCCACCATGATGTTGTCACCCGCGTTGAGACGCACCGGCAGCGTGCCGTTGTTGTTCTTCAACACGGTCATGGACTCACGGGCCGCCTGGTTGGCCAACGCGGTGTAAGCCGGGGTGTGGAAGCGGTAAGGACCGTTGACCGGGTCGCCGTACGGGTTCTCGAACAGCCCCAGCTGGAACTTCAGCCGCAGCACACGGCGGACCGCGTCATCGATCCTGGCCGCGGGCACCCCTGCCAGGAAGCCCGCGATGCTGAACCCGGCCGCGCCGGGATCGGCGCCGCCCATCACGTCCGAACCCGCGTTCGCCGCGCCGATCCACGCACCCGACGGCAGCCAGTCCGTGGTGATCAACCCGGTGAAGCCCAGGTTCTGCCGCAGGTAGGCCAGGATCTTGGCGCTGTCGCCCGCGCCGGGCCCGCCGGGATCCAGCAGCGAACTGCCCGCGTAGCCCGGCATGATGTTGACCGCACCGGCTTCCAGCGCCGCACGGAACGGCACCATGTGGTACTTGATGGTGACCTCGTCGTAGACGATCAACGCCTCGCCGCCCGCGCCCTCACCGGGCCAGTGCTTCACTGTGGCCAGCACCGACGACGGGCTGAGCTCCGGACCGCCCTGCAGACCGGCGACCAGCGCACGTACCTGCGCCGCCGCCACTTCGGCGTTCTCGCCGTTGCCCTCCTGGATACGCGGATAGAGCACCTTGGTGCCGACCTCGGCGAGCGGCCCGAGCACTCCGCGTGTGCCGACCTCCAGTTGCTCACGGCGTTGCATGTCACCGAGTTTGTAGTCCAGCGGATAGTCTTTCCCCGCCGCCAACGCGCTCTGGGTCGGGTAGGACGTCTTGTACCCGGAGATCGTGTCGCCCGCCGACACGAACGGGATACCGAGCCGGGTTCCGGCCGAGGCCAGCAGGGTGTTGTGCAGGTCCTGCGGGTCGGCCGGGCCGAAGTGCCAGCCCGAACGCGGGAACGCCTGCGCGTTGTAGAACATCTGGTACGCCTTCTCCTCGGCCGTCATCCGCCCGAGAAGGTCGTTCACCCTGGTCTCCACCGGCTGTCGCCAGTCCTCATAGGTCTGGATCGCGCCGTCGCGGTTGAGATCCCTGCTGCCGTTCACGATCGGCACGCCGTCGGCCACGTCTTCCAGCGTGGGCACGTAAACGCTGAACTTCCTGATGTTCGATGTGCTGCCGTCGCTGGCCACCACGTACCACTTGTACGTCCAACGGTCGCTGATGTCCCACGTCGGCGTGTAGCTCGTGCCAGTGGATTCCGCGACCTTCGTGTACAGGTCGAGCAGGGCGCCGGGCGCGGCGAAGTCGTAGTCCTCCCGGCTGACGTTGAGCCACACCTGGTAGCGGGTGGCGCCGGGCACCGCGGCCCACGACAGCACCGGCCGACGGGTGGTGGTGATCATCGCGCCGTCGGCGGGCGCGGTCAGCGCGAACCGGCCGGTGTTGCCCGGTGCCTTGGTCGGTGGGGACAGCAGCGGCGGTGTGGTGGTCGTGGTGTCCACGCTGCCGAAGACCTGGAACTCCCACAGTGAGTAGCCGTAGCCGGTGCCACGGGCGGTGCCGAGCATCCGGAGGTAGCGGCCGGAGCCGGTGACAGTGAGCGTTTCCGTTCCGCCGGAACCGTTCGCGGTGGTGTGGATCGGTGTCCAGTTCGTGGTGTCGTTCGACGTCTCGATCCGGTAGCCCTTGGCGTACGCGCTCTCCCAGACCAGTTTCACCTGGGTGACGGTCGCCGGGCCGCCGAGGTCGACACGGATCCACTGGTCGTCGGTGAACTGACTGGACCAACGGGTGGTGTCGCGGCCGTCCAGCGCGGCGGCCGGTGCGTTGCCGCCTTCCCACGTCGACGCGGCGACCTGCTTGAACTCCGAGATGAGCGTGCCAGCCGGGGGACCGGAGCTGGACTCGCCGAAGACCTGGAACTCCCACAGCGAGTAGCCCCAGCCGGTGCCACGGGCCGTGCCGAGCATCCGCACGTACCGGCCGTTTCCGTTCACCGCAAGGGTTTGCGTGCCTCCGGTGCCGGTCGTCGTCGAGTGGATGTCGGTCCAGTCCTGGCCGGTGGCGGAGGTCTGGACACGGAAGGCGCTGGCGTACGCGGCTTCCCAGGACAGGGTGATCCTGTCGATCCTGGCGGTGGCGCCGAGGTCGACTGTCAGCCACTGCGGATCGCTGAACTGGCTGGACCACCGGGTCGCGGGGTTGCCGTCGGTGGCCGCCGCCGCGCCGTTCGCGTCGTTCTCGGCCGATGACGCCGTTGTCGTTTTTCCTTGGGACAGCAGGACACTCGCCGCTTGTGCCGTCACGACCAACGACAGCGACAGCACGACGGCGAGCGCCAAGCACAGAACTCGGCGCATGAGGAAGCTCCAGCAGGGTTGGGAGCGAGACGTGTACGCGGACCGTGTTCGGGAGAGCGCTCTCCATGTCAGAGTGTCCGACTGGTCGCCCCGAAGTCAAGCCTTGCGGACCTTCCCGCCGTCGGGCGGGGGCCACGGCTCGCCTGTGACCGAGGCGCGCTCACCTGTCTGAGGGAATGCGGTGACCCCGGGCTTGGTAGCCGTGCGCTCTGGGTAACAATGCGTCGTGGTCGCCACCTATCTCCTGCCAGTCAAGACGGCGTTGTTGCTGTTCCCGATCGTCGTACTGGTGGTGATGCTGCCGGTCGCAGTGGTCAGCTACCGGCGCAGGGGCCGCGCGGGCGGTTGGGCGACGGTGATCTTCTACTGCTTCCTGTTCTACCTGCTCGCCGCTGCTTTGCAGACAGTGATTCCGTTGCCGCGCGATCCGGACTGGTACTGCGCGACCCAGAACTACGCCAGCAGCCCGCAGTTGCGGCCGTTCTACTTCATCGAGGTGATCGACCAGCGGGGCAGGGGCCAGTGGTCGCCGGGTGCGTTGCTGCGCAACCCCGCGCTGTGGACCACGGCGCTGAACGTGGTGTTGCTGCTCCCGCTCGGCTTCTTCCTGCGCTACATGGTGAAGGCACGTTTCCTGGCCGCGACCGCGATCGGTTTCGGCACATCACTGCTGTTCGAGCTGACCCAGCTGACCGGGCTGTGGTTCGTCTACCCGTGTGCCTACCGGTTGTTCAGTGTGGACGATCTGATCCTGAACACGGCGGGAGCGGCGATCGGCTGGCTGGTCACGGGTCCACTGGGCCGCCTGCTGCCGCCGCTGGAAGCCGACCGGGACCGCAAACGCTACGCGGAACGCGTCACCCCGAGCCGACGCCTGTTCGCCCTGCTCACAGACCTCGTGTGTTTCGCCGCACTGGTCGGGCTCGTGCTGGGCTTCATCACGCTGCTCGGTGGTACACCACCGGGGCCGGTGGTCGTGATGCTCGGGCTTGTGTGGTTCCTGCTGGTCCCGGCGTTCACCGGCGCGACACCGGGAAAACGCGCGATGCTGCTGCGCGTCGAACGCACCAACGGCAACCGCGCGGGCCCGATCGCACTCGCGGTCCGCTACGGAATCCTGTTGTCCCCGTTGTGGTTGCTGTGGATCGCGCTGTCGGTGGACGAGTGGGACGTGCTGGCCCGGCCCGAGCAGCTGCTGATCCCGGCCGGTGGGCTCGTGTCGGTGTTCCTCGTCGGTGTCTGGGCGCCGCTCGCGGTGTTCTTCGGTGACGATCCCGCCCCCTACGAGCGGCTTTCCGGCACTGTCAACGTCGCTGTCGTGCGGGAACGGGAAGCCGATAAGGTCGCCGGATGAAATGGTTACTCTGGGGACAAATCGCGTTGGTGTTGGCGGCTGTAGGCGTCTGTGTCCTGGCGATGACCCAGAACCAATACGGCGCGGTCGTGCCCTGGGCCATGGGTTTGTTGCCGTTGTTGCTGATCCTGGGCATCGTGATGGGACTGATCGCGATCAGTCGCGGCCACTCCTACATTCCAGCGGGAGCCGTACTGCTCGCACCGGCGGTGTGGGTGCTGGCGGGCGCCGTGCTGGAGCCCGACTACCTGACATCGGTCGACTCCGCGTTCTTCGGACTCACCAACACTTCTGTGGGTGTGGTCAGCTACGGCGGGCCCTCCGAAGTAGAGGACATGAAACGCGAGGTCAGCGCGGTTCTGACGTGGATGAACTGGGCGTGGTGGCTGCTGCTGGCGGCAGCAGCGCTCGGTGTGGTGACAGCGCTGCTCCTGTTCAGGCGGCACAACCCCAGCGAACGGCGGATCGGATGAAATGGTTGCTCTGGACGCAGCTTGCCCTGGTGCTGGCATCCTTGGGTGTGGCTGCTGCGGCGATGGGGAACCGTCATTTCAGTGTGATGGCGTCGGTGTCGGTGGTGGTGTTGCTCGCGTTGCTGGTTCTGGGCGTGATCATGGGGCTGGTCACGCTCAAGCGGGGCAAATCCTTTGTCCTGGCGGGGATTGTGTTGCTCGCGCCCGCCGTGTGGCTGCTGGCGACCAGTATCCCCAGCGGCTTCAGCGATGCCGTGGGAAGTCGTGTCCTGGTGTCGGGGTACTACTCGCTCAACGAGTACGACGCCGCGATGCGTGAACTGGATTCCATGGTGGCGTCGATGAACTGGTTCGGCGGTTTGAACATGGCAGCGGCAGCGCTGGCCGCGGTGACAGCGCTGCTGCTGTTCAGGCACAACAGGACTAGGCCGGTTCGTCCGAGCGAGGCCCCACCTGAGTGAGAGCCGGGATCAGCTTGTGGGAACCGGCGAGGGTCTGCCAGCTGATCGCGTGTGACGTCGTGGCGTTCTTGTCGATGCGCGGGTCGTGCTGCAGGCTCGTGGGGATCGCTGTGTGGTGGAAGTCGGCCTGCACGCGTTCCGGTGTGACGTCGATCAGCACGTAACCGTGGGAGATGCCGTCGAACATCTTCATCCACGGGTTTCGTGCGCTGACGGTGCTCGTGACCGTCTTGGTCGCGGTCACCACTGCTTCGGGCGGGGTTCCCTTGGGCAGCTTGGCACGCACCATCTCGTAGAAGCCGTCGGTGGTCACCGACGGGCAGACGAACTCGACGCCGACCGGGGTGTAGCCCAGTTCGGGCTTTGCCGGGATGTCGAACGCCAGCGACGAGTGGAAGTCACCGGTCAGCACCACCACGTTGTTCGACTGAGCCGCGATGTGGCCGATCAGCTCGGCCTGCTGGGCCTGGTAGCCGTCCCACTGGTCGGAGTTGATCAGCGTCACGTCCGCCGGGTGTCCCAGTATCGGGCCGGGAATCCGCAGTGGGCTGAGAATCACCTGGTTGCCGATCAGGTGCCACGGCTTGTCGTTGCCGTTGTTCTTCAGCCAGGCCATCTGCTCCGGTTCGACCAGGTGCCGTGCCGGATCGGCGAGCTGGGCGTCCACTTCCGGCTTCAGGCCGATCGGGACGGTTCCACCGCCACGACCCGAGTACGGCGGTGTGCTGACCTGCTCGGCGCGGTTCTGCCGAGTGTCCACAACGGACAGGTCGGCGAGGCGGCCGAAGCTGAAGCCGCGGAAGAACCGCGTGCCCTGGTGCGGGGTCTGTCGCTGGTCCGGTAGGCGGAACGGCATCCACTCCATGTACGCCCGGTAGGCCGCTTGTTTCCGCGCGTTGAACGGGCCCTCAGTGTCGGGCTGGTGGTTGGACGCGCCGTCGTTCCAGGTGTTGTCGGCCACCTCGTGGTCGTCGAAGATCGTGATCCACGGGTGTTGCCGGTGTGCGAGCGCCAAGTCCGGATCGGCCTTGTGCAGCGCGTGCCGCAGCCGGTAGCCGGTCAGGTCGAGCGTCTCGGTCGGCGGCTCGGCGTCCCGGACGCCGATCAGCTCGGGCGGGCCGGACCGGTCGTCGCCGTTGCCCAGCTCGTAGTAGTAGTCGCCGACCTGTAACACGAAGTCCAGGTCCGTGCGTTGCCCCATTGCGCGGTATGCCGCGAAGTAGCCACCGGTGTAGTTGGCGCACGAGGTCAGGGCGAATCGCAGGGAGTGCAGGCTGTCGTCGTCGCCGGGAATGGTCTGCGTCCGGCCGACTGGGCTCGTCTCACCGTCGGCGTGGAACCGGTAGAAGTAGCGCGTGTACGGCCGCAGCCCGCTGACGTCGACTTTCACGGTGTGGTCGGATGCGGCGGACGTCAGCGCCACACCGCGACGGACCACGTCACGGAACGCCTCGTCGCGGGCGACTTCCCACCGCACCGGCATCGGGTGGCCGAGACCACTGCCCGGCGCGGCGATCCGGTTGCCCTCACACGGCGGTGTCGCCCGTGTCCAGATGATCACCGAATCGCACAGCGGGTCCCCACTGGCCACGCCGTAGCCGAAGACGCCGTCGGCGGCGGGTGCCGCCGCGGCCTCGGCGTCGAAGACCCGGACGGGCCCGGCGATGGCGGCCGCGGTGAGCGCCGCCCCCTTGAGAATCGATCTACGGTTCGGTGTCGCGGTCATGCCGACAACCCTATTGATTGCTCAGATCAGAAACATGAACAAAGGGCTGTCAGGAGGGACACGCTCGATCCGGTGCGGCACCGTGTTCATCCGCTTGAGCATCGCCTCGAGGTTCTCCGGCGCGCCGAGTTCGATCCCGACCAGCGCGGGCCCGGTCTCCCGGTTGTTGCGCTTGACATACTCGAACAGCGTGATGTCGTCGTCCGGTCCGAGGGCGTCGTCGATGAACCGTCGCAGCGCACCGGGTTCCTGCGGGAACTCGACGAGGAAGTAGTGCTTGCGGCCCTCGTAGACCAGTGCCCGCTCGACGATCTCGGCGTACCTGCTGACGTCGTTGTTGCCGCCGGACAGGATGCACACCACCGTCGCGCCCGGTGCGAGGCCGAGATCCAGGCCCACGGCCGTGGGGGCGAGCGCGCCCGCGGGCTCGCTGATGATCCCGTCGGACTGGTACAGGTCCAGCATCTCGACGCAGATCTGGCCTTCCGGCACGGCGATCAGGCGCGGCTTGCAGTCGTTGACCACCGCGAACGTGTGCTGCCCGACCTTGCGGACGGCGGCGCCGTCGACGAACGGGTCGAGGTGGTCGAGGTCGACCGGCGCGCCGTGCTCCAGCGCGGCGGCCATGCTGGTGGCGCCGAGCGGCTCCGCGCCGATCACCGGCACGTCGGGGTGGTTCTCCCGCAGCCACACCAGGGTTCCGGCGAGCAGCCCGCCGCCGCCGACCGGCACGACGACCGCGTCCGGCGCGCGGCCGAGCTGGTCGATCACCTCGCGGATCACGGTGCCCTGGCCCGCGATGGTCCGGGGATCGTCGAACGCGGGCACCAGTGTCATTCCGGTCGCCTCGGCGTGTGCGTGGGCCGCTGCCGCCGCGTCGTCGTACGTGTCGCCCTCCACGACGATCTGCACGTACTTGCCGCCGAGGGTGGCGACGCGCTCGCGCTTCTGCCGGGGCGTGGTCCTGGGCAGGTACACCCTGGCCGTGATTCCCAGGGAGGCGCACGCGAACGCGACGCCCTGGCCGTGGTTGCCCGCGCTGGCGCACACCACGCCACGCTCCCGCTGCCCGGCCGTCAGATCACTGAGCAGGTTGTACGCGCCGCGGCCCTTGTACGAGCGGACCGTGTGCAGATCCTCCCGTTTCAGCCAGACGTCCAGGTCGTACCGGCGTGACAGCCGGTCGTTGCGCTGCAACGGGCTGGGGTCGATGACTCCGGCGAACCGGTTCGCGGCCGCGACCACGTCCGCCGCGTCCGGGCGTTCTGCGGACAACACTCCGCTCCTGTCGTCTTGCTGCGGGAGCGGTCGGGAATGGACTGTGGTGACGCTCCGTGAGACCACCGAGTCTACTGCGTAGCCGCGTCCGGTCAGGACCTGGCTGTCCGGACATACGCGACCCGCCGGTCACCGAACGGGTTCAGGAACTCGTCCGACCTGGCCCAGCCCACGGAGTCGTACAACGCGCACGCCGGTGCCGCGGGATGCGTGACCAGCCAGGCGTCGGGATGGTCGGCGATGAAGTGGTCAAGCAGTGCGCGGCCGAGGCCCTTGCCCCGTGACGCCGGGTCGACCATCAGCTCGATGATGGTCACCGCCGGTGCGACCAACTGCTCGACCGGCACCACCTGGGAGACCAACCGGTGGAACGCGTCGTTCGGCAGCTTGGGCGGCATCGGCCAGCCGTACACCACACCCAGCAGCGACCGCCCGTCCCAGGCCACCGACCCGAACAGGCCGGGCCGTTCCAGGTGTCCGGTCAGGATGTTGGCGTAGTTGTCCAGTGTGGCTCGCGACTCGTTCCACGGTGGCTCGGCGAAGCACAGCCGGTACAGCGCGTGCAAGGACGCGCGCAGGCCGCCGAGCTGCTCGGCGTTCACCGTGTCGATCCGCATGCCGGGA
Source organism: Kibdelosporangium sp. MJ126-NF4 (assembly GCF_000826545.1). The sequence continues at coordinate 1,642,763 of NZ_CDME01000011.1, forward strand.
TGTTAGGGCAAAACTGTGGCAATTAAAGGCCAGATGCGCGCACTGTGTGCTTCACCAAAGAATCCGCGGCGGCCAGACCGTAGCGGTACCGGTAGACGGCCAGGATCGTGTCGCGCAGGTCGTCGTCGGTGAGTGGGGCAGTTTGTGACCGGGTCAGGTCGGCGGCCATCAGCAGCATCGGGTGTGGCTCGTGCGCGCCCGGCTGCTGGTAGCCGGTGATCGGCAGCAGCACCGCGCCGAGCCGGGTGTAGAAGTCGATCCGGCGCTCGCGAACAGTCCGCTCGGCATCGTCGATGCCGTCTTCGCCCGGGTCCTCGACGTCGTAGACGATCCTGTCGAACTCGGCCAGCTCACGGCGGATCTCCGCCCACAGTCGGGCACCGAGCCCGCGGCCGCGGTCGCCGACGACGAAGTACCGCAGGAACACCCACCCGGTCGGCCCCAGCTCACGCAGCACGGCCAGGCCGAGCGGTGCGCCATCGTCGGTCAGCACCAACGCGCGGTCGGCCAGCAAGTCATCGAACGCGCTGCGCAGCCGTTCGCCGAAACCGTCCTCGTAGATCTCACGGACACGGTCGAGTTGGGGGCGGGTCAGCGAACCGGCGGGCACGAGCTTCACCGGAACTCCCCGCCGACCATGGTCCGCAGCACCTCGATGTCCTTGATCCGGCCGGGATCCACAGTGGCCGGACTGTCCGACAGCACCACGAGGTCCGCCAGCTTGCCCACGGTGATCGTGCCTTTCCGGTGTTCCTGTTTGGACGCGTACGCAGAGCCGTAGGTGAAGGCGCGCAACGCCTCCAGCCCGGTGACCGCCTCCGACGGGTTGAACGGCACGCCTGCGGCGGTCCGCTGGTTGACCATGTCGTGCATGCCCAGCAGGGGAGCGCCGGTCACGACCGGCCGGTCCGAGCTGCCCGGGACCACGATCCCGGCATCCAGCAGGGACCGCTGACGGTAGGCCCACGTCGACCGCTCCGGGCCGAGGGCGCGCAGCATGCCGTCGCCGATCTCGTTGGCGAAACGCCCTTGCGGCACCGGGACGACACCGAGTTCACGGGCCCGCAGCACCTGGTCCGGCCGGGCGACGCCGAAGTGCTCGATGCGGTGCCGCCGCGACGGGTCCCCGGCCGCCGCGTACGCGTCCAGCACCAGGTCGATCGCCGCGTCGCCGATCGCGTGCGTGGCCACACGCCAACCGCCCTTGTGCGCGGCCAGGATCGTCGCTGTCAGCTTGTCGGCGTCCCCTTGCAGGTAGCCGCGTTCGCCTGGTGTGTCGGAGAAGTCGTGGCACATCGCCGCGGTGTGGCCGATCAGCGAGCCGTCCGAGAAGACCTTGACCGGGCCGATGCTCAGCCAGTCGTCGCCGAACCCGGTCCGGATGCCCAGATCCAGCCCGAGACCGAGCTCGGTCACCGGGTGCAGCACGTCGGCCGCGACCATCAGCTCCACGCGGACGTGCAGTTTTCCCTGGTCACGGGCGCGGTGGTAGGCCTCGAGCTCGACCGGGCTCTTGCCGATCCAGCCGCCGCCGATCCCGGCCTCCACGCAGCTGGTGATGCCTTCGGCGAGGTAACGCCGCCCGGCCCGGTCGATCGCGTCGACGAGCGTGTCCACCGGGTACGGCAGGATCAGCGGATTCACCAGCTGCTGGGCCTGTTCCTGCAGCAGACCGGTCGGCCTCCCCGTCGCGTCGGTCACCACCAGGCCACCGTCCACTTCTGTCGGCCGCTCGGCGATACCCAGTTCCCGCAGCACAGGGGAGTTGACCACGCACATGTGCCCGGACGTGTGCTTCACCAGTACTTTGCGGCCACGGGCGGCGCGGTCGAGGCCGTCGCGGGTGGGGTGCCCGCCGCATTTGTTGTCGTCGTAGCCGGACGCGATGATCCACTCGCCGCCCGGCGCGGCGGCGATCGCCGCGTACAGCGCGTCTAGACCGGTCACCCGAGCGTCCACTTCGGACAGAGTGAGGCCGTACCAGCTCATGTGGTTGTGGGCGTCGTGGAAGCCCGGTGTGACCGTCGCGCCGTCGAGATCGATCACGCGCTTGGCCGGGACGTCCTCCAGTGCCACGATTCGGTCGCCGAGGATCGCCACCGACGAGACGTCGGGACCATCCAGGGTGACCACGTTGGCGTTCGTCAGTACCAGGTCGGCTTGGATCATGGGTCACAGCTCCGCGAACATCGTCCGATACCAGTCACTCCACGGCGCGGGCCTGCCGTCGGCGTCCACCTTCACGATCACCCGGTGGCCGCGCGCATACGGTCCACACTGGAATCCGTAGACCGCGCTGGTGGTGCCGATCTTCTCGGCCGTCAGTTCCACCGGCAGGATTCCCGGCGCGGTGAACGCGGCGAGGAACTCGACACGCAGTTCCCGCACCACGTACCGCAGGTCGTCGTCCCGCTCGCCGAACCGCCCCCAGCCCTTGCCGAGCTGTTCGAACAACGCGGACTGCGCGCGTTCGACATGGACGGCGAAGCGGCTGTTGTGCAGTGTGCCGTTCAGGTCCAGTTCGTCGAAGAAGACCGGGCTGTCCCAGGTGAAGCTCACCGCAGCCGCTCCTTGGCCACCCGCTCGGACGCCGTCAGCGGCAACTCGGCCCGGAACTCCCAGTACCGGGGCACCTTGAACGCCGCCAGCCGCTGCGCGCAGAAAGAGACGAGCTCCTCCTCGGACGCGTCGCCGACGACGAACGCCTTGACCTCCTCGCCGCGGATGTCGTCGGGCACCCCGATCACGGCGGCCAGCCGCACACCCGGGTGGCTCATCAGGACTTCCTCCACTTCGTGCGCCGCGATGTTCTCGCCGCTGCGCCGGATCATGTCCTTGATCCGGCCGAGGTGGTACACGCGCCCGTCCTCGCCGATCCGGGCCAGGTCACCGGTGTGCAACCAGCCGTCGTCGAACACGTCCGGCAGGCCGAGGTACCCGTCCATCATTCCCGGGCCGCGCAACAACAGTTCGCCGTCGACGATCTTCGCCTCGCGGTGCGGCGCGGGCCTGCCGAGACAGCCCGTGCCGACGAAGGCGTCGTGGTCCTCAGCGGTGATCCGGATGTCGGCGCCGGTCTCGGTCATCCCGAACGCCTCATACCAGCCCACGCCCCAGCGTTGCTCCAGTGGCCGGTGCAGCGCGGGCGGGATCGCGGAGGCCTGCACGACCCGGACCTGGTGGTCACGCTCGTCCGCGTCCGGCGGCATCTTCAGCAGCAGCGCGGGCATCGCGCCGAGGCAGTAGAAGTACGTCACCCCGTGCTCGCGGACCTTGGCCCAGAAGCTCGACGGGTGGAAGCCGTCCAGTACCACCAGCCGCGCCCCGGCGAGCAGCGCGACCACCACGTTCCACTGTGGATCGATGTAGTGGAACGGCTGTGCGGTCAGCATGACGTCGTCGCCGGTCAGGTTCGGGAAGTACGACACCATGCTGTCGGCCAGCCGTAGCCAGTACTCGTGGGACAGCACGCATCCCTTGGGACTGCCGGTCGTGCCCGACGTGTACTGGATGTTCACCACACGGCTGACCGGGCCCTGCTGGAAACCCGGTCGCGGGGACAGCGTCTCGACATAGTGCACCGGCGGCGGCTCGATGGCCTCCAGCAGCGGGGCGAACTCCCGGGCGGTCACCACGGCCACCGCCTCGGACGAGGACAGCAAATGGGTGGCGTCGACCGAGCGGTACTTCACGTTCACCGGGACCATCGCCGCGCCGAGTTTGACCAGCGCGAACCAGATCAGCGGGAACTCGGCCTGGTTGCGCAGCAACACCGCGACGCGGTCGCCCGCGCAGATGCCCTTGTCGCGCAACGCCTGGGCATAGCCCGAGGACCGCTCATGCACCTCGGCGAACGTCAACTTCTCGCCGGGGTCGAACGTCCACGCGACGCGCTCCGGCCACTTCCGTGCGGCCTCAGTGATCACCTCAACCAGGTCAGTCATGGCTGTACTCGCCTGCGACGCTGGTCAGCACGGCGTGGTCGACCTCGGTCGCCAGTGCTGCGGCCATGCCGTCGTCCATGCCCTGGTTGAGCACCTGCTTGGCCAACGCGGTCGCCACCGGGGGGCGATCCGCGATCCGCGCCGCCCACTCCAGCGCGGCCTTCTCGTGCTCGCCTGCCGGGACCACTCGGTTGACCAGGCCGAGTTCCGCGGCCCGCGCAGCGGGGAACCGTTCACCGAGCAGCAGCATCTCCTTGGCCGGGGGCAGTCCGACGATCTTGGGCAGCAGCGCGGAGATCCCGCCGGTCACACTCAGGCCGAGCCCGACCTCGGGGAATCCGAACTGGGCCTGCTCGTCGGCGATGATCAGGTCGCAGCAGAGCGCGAACTCGCAGCCCGCCCCGACCGCGTAGCCGTGCACAGCGGCGATCACGACACCGGGAAACGCCCTGATCCGGCGGGTGACTTCCTGGAGGCGCTCGACGCGCAGCCGGGTTCCGATGGTGGTCTCGGCTTCGATGGGCTCCTTGAGGTCGTGGCCCGAGCAGAACGCCCGGCCGCGCCCGGCCAGCACGACCGCACGCGCGCTGTCGGCCGCTGCCCTGTCCAACGCCGTGAGCAGGCCCTCGGTCAGTTCGGTGGTGACGGCGTTCAGGCGTTCCGGCCGGTTGAGGTGCACGCGGGCGACGCCGTCGTGGCATTCGTAGTCGACAACCACCTCGGGAGCTCCTCTCGATCGATCGATCGATAGATTCAGGTGGTAGGTTAGATCGGGCCCAGCGGGTGGGTCAACAGAGCGAGGTACGTGATGTCGCAGACCACAGCGCGCCGGGTCCGGCAGGCGGCGATCGAACTGTTCGCCACCCGAGGCTTCCACGGGACCGGGATCCGGGACCTCGCCGAGGCGGCCGGGCTGTCGTCGGCGACCCTGTACCACTACATGGGCACGAAGGAGGACCTGCTCGTCTCGCTCATGCGCACCAGCCTCGAACGGCTGGTCAGCGCCGCGAAGCAGGTCACAGCCGACGAGCCGGACCCGCTCGTGCGGATCACCAACCTGGTCGCGCTGCACGTCTACACGCACGCCGAGCAGCAACTGGAGACCAGGGTCGTCGACGGCGAGATCCGGGCGCTCTCGCCGGACCACCGGCCGGAGATCATCGCGTTGCGCGACGAGTACGAGGCCCGCTGGCAGGACGCGATCGACGACGGCTGCGACCGAGGCGTGCTGCGCCGCAGCGCCCAGAGCGTGGCCCGGCTCGCGCTGCTGGAGATGTGCAGCGGGATCTCGCGCTGGTACTCGCCGAAGGGCCCGTCCACTTTGGATGAGCTCGCCGAGCGGTACGTGGAGATGGCGCTGGGCCTGCTGGGCGCGCCGGAGCCGTTTCCCGCGCATGACCTCGGCCCGGTCCGCGCGGTCGTCGCCGCCGTCTGGGCGGATTGAGTACGCTGGGAACCGTGACAGCCCGGCGACTGCTCCTGCTGCTGGTCGCGGCTGTCCTGATGTCGTTGGTTCTCGCGCCTCGCGGCGTGCCCACGCAACCACCCGCGGACAACGAGACCGTCGCGATCGAGCAGACGGTCACGAAGGCCACCCCGCCGATCCGTGACGCCGGGCGGCCCGCGGCCGAACCCGGGCTGTTGAAAGTACAAAGCCTCACCGAGATGACGACCAACGCCGAACCGGTGCTGGTCGTGGTGGGCGAGCAGGACGAGGACGTGCCGCCGCTCTCGCGCGACGCGGCGCTCCCGGTCGCCGACGACCGAGGTCCTCCGGCCGGACAGCCAGTTCTCTGACACCTGTCCGGACTTTCCTCAGCTAGGAGACCCCCTTGTCGCGCGTTCCCGCGCGGCGGGGCATGACTGGGCGCGTCATCACGTGCCTGATTGTGCTCGCCGCGTCCGTGTACTTGTTGCTGACCACCGCGCCCCGGTTGGGGCTGGACCTGCGTGGCGGCACGCAGGTCGTGCTGGAGACCAAGGCCAGCGCCACCACCCCGGCGGACGAGAAGGCCACCGACCGCACACTGGAGGTGTTGCGGCGCCGGGTGGACCAGCTCGGCGTGGCCGAGCCGATGCTCGCCCGCTCCGGCGACAACCGGATCATCATCGAGCTTCCCGGGCTGCAGGACCCGAAGGAAGCGATCGAGGTGATCGGCAAGACCGCCCAGTTGCAGTTCCACTCCGTCACGGCGGCGCCGCTGGAACTCGGCCCGGTCGCGCTCACCGGCGAGGGCGTGGAGGACGCCCGTGCCGAGACCAACCCGCAGGAAGGGCCCGGCTACTTCGTCAGCATCGACTTCACCAGCGACGCGGCCCGGCAGTGGGAGCAGCTGACCGGCCAGGCCGCGTGTTCACCGATGGGTGATCCGAAGCGGCGGGTGGCGATCGTGTTGGACGGCAAGGTGATCTCGTCGCCCGAGGTGAACGCGCAGGCCCGCTGTCAGGTCGGCATGATCGGCGACAAGATCCGGATCACCGGCCAGTTCAGCCAGGCCGAGGCGAAAGACCTTGCGTTGCTGATCAACGCGGGCGCGCTGCCCGTGCCGGTGGAGATCATCGAGCAGCGGACCGTCGGCCCGACTCTCGGCGCGGCGGCGATCGAGGACAGCGCGCGGGCCGCCATCATCGGCCTTGCGCTCACCGCCGCGTTCCTGGTGGTGGTCTACTGGTTCTCCGGCCTGATCGCCGTGCTCGCCCTGCTCGGCTACGCCGTCGTGTCGTACGCCGCCCTGCTCGCGATCGGCGCCACGCTGACGCTGCCCGGCCTGGCCGGGTTCGTCCTGGCGATCGGGATGGCGGTCGATGCCACGGTCCTTGTCTTCGAACGGGCCCGCGAAGAACGCGGAAGCCCGTTGCCCAAGGCGATCGAGAAGGGCTTCAAGGGCGCGCTCAGCGCGATCATCGACTCCAACGTGACCACACTGCTGGCCGCCGGTCTGCTGTTCGTGCTGGCGTCCGGGCCGGTCCAGGGCTTCGGCGTGACACTGACACTGGGTGTGCTCGGCGCGTTGTTCACCACGCTCGTGATGACCCGGGTGCTGATGCACTACGCCGTGCGCTCGCCCAGGTTCTCCGGCCTGACCAGGGACGGCCGGGTGCGCAAGTGGGTCAACCGGCGTGACCCCGGTTTCCTCGGCAAACCGATGCGATGGATGACCGGTGCGATCGTCGCCGTGCTGATCGCGTTGGCGGGCTTGGTGTTCGCCGGTCCCCGGCTCGGCATCGAGTTCACCGGCGGCCGGGTGCTGGAGTACGGCACGCAGGCCGATGCCGAACAGGTCCGGCAAGCCGTGTCCGACGCGGGATTCCCGCGCGCGGTCGTCCAGTCCAGCGGCCAGAACGCCATCACGATCCGGACCGAACCGGTCGACCAGGCGGCGACCGACAAGATCCGCGACGCCGTCACCAAGGCGGGCGGAACCACCGCCGAGAAGATGCGGGACGAGCAGATCGGCCCGAGCCTGGGCGCCGAACTGCGGACCAAGGCGCTCGTCGCGCTCGGCCTGGCGATCGTCGCGCAGCTGATCTACCTTGCGGTGCGGTTCGACTGGAGGCTCGGCGTGGCCACAGTCGTCGCGCTCGCCCAGGACGTGCTGATCATCCTCGGTGTGTTCGCGTGGCTCGGCAAGACGATGGACGGCGTGTTCCTCGCCGCGCTGCTGACCGTGATCGGCTACTCGGTCAACGACTCGGTGGTGGTCTTCGACCGGGTCCGCGAACTGCGCGGACGACGGCCGAAGGACCCGCTCGCCCGCACAATGGGCTCGGCGGTGTTGCAGACGTTGCCGCGCACGGTGAACACCGGCATCGGTGTCCTTTTCGTACTCGGCGCGTTGCTCATCCTCGGTGACGGCTCGCTCGCGGACTTCGCACTGGCGTTGCTGCTCGGTCTGGTCGCGGGCACGGTGTCCACAGTAGCCACTGCCGGACCCGTGGCCATCCTGCTGGATCGGCGTTACCCAGGCGCAGCACGCGGATCCACGAAGGCAAAGCCACGAGCCCGAACCGGGAGTGGTGCCGTCGTCTAGCGGGTGGGACGCAACAAAGGCCACCTTGGTTGCGGCTGGTGCACCGAAGGCCACCTTGGTTGCGCGCCCGCCGAGGTTGCCCACGGCGAACTCGGCGACGCTGGTGGCCGGGTCGACCGTCCACGTTCCGGTGGTCATGGTCAGTGCGGCGGTCATGTCATGCCCCTTCCGGCATCACGGCGACGACCGGGTAGATCTCGACCCGGTCCGCGCCGGGCAGCAGCGCCGGGTCCTCGTCCGGCAGCAGTTCGGTGTTCAGCACCGCTTTCTGGGCGTCGAGGAGGGTCTGCTCGTCGTCGGCGAGGCTGACGATCACGGTCGATCCGTCCTCGCGCTGCAACACGTAGGTGCGCACAGCGAATGTGGCGAGGACGGGCTCGATGCGGTTGCGTCCGGCGTAGTCGGCCGCGGCGAGCTCGGCGGGAGTGCGGGGGCCGTCGAAGAAGGTCAGTTGTGCGTGCATGACAGGCAGTCTCAGCCGATCCGGCGGCGAGCGGATCCGCGTCAGTACCGAGCACTGGTACTGAAACGCCACTGGCCGCGATACTCAGTGCATGGACTTGCCGATCGTCGGACGCTCGGACGAGCTGGGCCAGCTGCGGGCCGCACTGCTGGCCGCGTCCGGCGGGTCGGGCAGGTTGGCGCTGGTCAGCGGCGAGGCCGGGATCGGCAAGACCCGGCTGGCCGCGGCCGTCGCGGACATGGCGGCCGACTACGACGTGCCGGTGGCCAGAGGATACGCAGTGGACGATCCGGGAATGCCGCCACTGTGGCCGTGGCGCAGGCTGGCGCGCGAGATTCCTGCCGTGACGGACGCGCTGGCCGTCGACGCGGCGATGGGCTCGGCCTCAGCCCGGTTCGCGATGTTCTCCGACGTGACCGACGCGTTGGCAGACGCGGCGAAGACCGGCCTGGTGGTGCTCCTCGAAGATCTGCACTGGGCGGACCGAACGTCACTGCGGCTGCTGACGCACCTGGCCGGTGAGTTGTCCCGGACACGGATGCTTGTGCTCTGCACCTTCCGCGACCCGGACGGCACCCCGCTGGCGGAGCAACTGCCTGACCTGCTGCGGGCAGGCGAGGCCCGTTCGATCCGGCTGACCGGGCTGTCCGCACCGGACATCGCGCAGTGGCTGCGGATCGAGTCGCTGGACACCGGCATGGCCGAGGAACTGGCAGCCAGGACCAGCGGCAACCCGCTGTACGTGCGGATGCTGGTCGACTGCGGGCTCAACCTCGGCGAGCATCCCGAGCTGCGCAGACTGGTGCTGGCGCGCGTGCCCGACGGCGCGCGAGACGTGCTGGGCGCGGCGAGCGTCCTGGGGGAGGAGATCGACCTTCCGCTGGTGGCAAAGGTTTCCGGACTGTCGGAACAGTGCGTGGGTGAAGCACTGGACGAGGCCGTCCGGGCCGGGATCCTGCACGCTCGGCCGTCCTATTCGTTCGCCCACGCGCTGGTTCGTGACGCACTGTACGAACAACTCGTGCCCTCACAACGGAAAGCGTGGCACCAGCGGGCAGCCGAGGTGCTCGCCGACACGGGAGCAGCCGGTCCGATCGCCAACCATTGGCGACGTGCCGGGGACATCGAGAAAACCGTCCACTGGGCACGGAAAGCGTCCGCGTCCGCGATCGCCGATCTGGCCTATGACGAGGCGGTGGAGTTCGCCAGGCTCGCCCTGCAGTTCCCGGACGCCCGGCTGACGCTGGAGCTGGCCAAGGCGGAGTACCTGGCCGGGAACATCAGCGCCTGCGTGGTCCACTGCGAGCAGGCGGCCAGGCTCGACCCTGACCTGCTCGCCGAGGCCGCACTGGTGATCACGGGGCTCGGGGACGTGAAAACACTGTCCACAGTGGATAGGCTGGCTGCCGCGGCGCTGCGCGTGCCCCAGCCGGACTCGATCAGGGCACGGTTGCTGGCCCAGCGCGCGATCGCCGTCGCGGATTCGGGCAACGCCTGCGAACAGGCACGGGAGCTCTCAGCGCAGGCGCTGGCCATCGCGGAGGCGAGCGGCGATCCGGATGCCTTGCTCGACGGCCTGCACGCCAGGCATTTCACGTTGTGTGCGCCGCAGTTCCTCGCCGAGCGGACGGAGTTGGCCCATCGCGCGTGCTCGCTGGGAGAAACCGCCGAACAGCCGCTCGCGGCCATGTGGGGCCATGTCTGGCTGATCGACGCGGCGTTCCAGCGCGGGGACCTGGCGGCGGTCGACCGTGAACTCGGCCAGATCGAACACTTCGCCACGACCTGTCAGCACGCACTGGCCTGGTGGCACGTGATGCGGCTGCGGGCGACCAGGTCCGCGCTGATCGGCGACATGGAGCAAGCGCTCGCGCACAACGAGGCGGCCCGGCAGATCGCGGACCGGGTCGACACGGATTCGACGGCCGGGTTGTACTACGCGTTCCTCAGCCAGATCGCGATCCTGCGCGGTGTGCTGGACGCCGACGAGGCCGCGACGACACTGCGGATCCTGGGCGCGGTCCGTGATGTGCTGCTCGCCAGGATCTTCATCCCGATCACGCACGCGCTGTCCGGCGACATCCCCGCGGCCCGCGCCACGTTCGAGGAGTTCCGGCACCTGCCGTCGGAGATCCAAATAGGACCCCGCTGGGCGGCGGTCCTGCACCACATCGGACTGACCGCGGTCCTGGTCGGCGACGCCGAGACAGCCGACGAGGTCTACCGAGTCCTCGTGCCGTTGGAACCGGACTTCATGACCGACGGTTCGGGCGCGGTGTTCTGCGCGGGCGCGTCCCCCAGGATGTTCGGCGACCTGGCGATGGCCAGCGGACGCGTGGTCGAGGCGATCGGGCACTACCGGCTGGCGATCGAGATGAACGCGCGGATCGGCGCGCGGCCGTTCCTCGCGTTGAGCAAACTCGGCCTGGCCAGAGCGCTGCTGAAGCGCGCGGAGCACACCGACATCCCGGCAGTGCGCACACTGGCAGCCGAGGCGGCGGCGGAGTTCCGCCGCCTCGACATGCCAGGCCCGCTGGCCACAGCGGACGTGGTGTTGCGCGACTCCCACGAGGCAAGCCCGTTGTCCCGCAGGGAGTCGGAAGTGGCGGGCCTGATCGGGCAGGCGTTGTCGAACAGGCAGATCGCGCAGCGCCTGGTGCTGTCCGAGCGGACCGTGGAGTCGCACGTGCGCAGCATCCTCGGCAAACTCGGCTACACCACCAGGACCGAGATCGCGACCTGGAACGTCCGGTCTCAGTAAGGGATCTTCTCGCCAGCCTCGACAGCGAACGGCAACCGATTGCCAGCAGGCGGAATCGGGCACGTGGCGTACTCGGTGAACGCGCACGGCAGGTTCGTCGCACGAGTGAAGTCGATGAGGACGTTGTCCCCGTCCTTCGGCAGATCCACCGCGACCGACCGCACAGCGGCATAGGTCGTGACACCGCTGGTGGCGTCGGTGAACAGGATGCTCAGCCCACCTTTCCTGCCATTGAACGCGGCCAGCGTGTGCTCCGCGCCGTCGTGCTCGAACCGCACGACACCAGGCACCTGATAAACGTGACTGAGGCCTTCGACCACAGCACCGACCGTCGTCGGCCGAGGCTCGTCGTAGGCCTCGTACCGGCCCTCCAGCACCCACTCGGGCTTGGGCTCGTAGGCGGGCACACCGTGGAAATCGGCCAGCGCCTTGGCTTTCGGGTCGTGCACGCGGATGAGGTAGCCGGACCGCCTGGCCACCTCGACCTCCACGTCACCGGCGACCACCCGAGTCCCCGGACCGCTGTTGACCAGTTCGAACCGCTGGACAGCGGTGATCGGCTTGCCGTCGTGGACAAGCTCGCCGCCCTGCGGGTCGACGTAGGCGGCGTCCGCGTCCTGCCACCACAGGCCAGGCAGGCCGTCGTAGGCGCGCGGCTTGTCCTCAAGCCAGTCGAGTGAGACCAGGGCGAGCCAGCCGTAGGGCTCGGCCAGGTCCCGCACGCGGGTGTCGTGCCATTCCTGCCACTGGGAAGCAAAGTTCGACATACAGGCTGCAACGACGTGCCAGCAGGCCTATTCCGCGTTCCACATCCCGGGATCGGGTCACCCGAACGGGTGCTGGCTACCCTCAAGTGCATCGGGTGCAACCCAGGCGAGGAGGTTAGTGGTGTCGCCTCGAAGGAGTACACGGCTTCCGGAAATCGACAACGAGCTGGGCCGACGCGTCAGAGTGTTCCGGAAGAGGCGTGGTCTGAGTCTGGAAGTCGTGGCTGGCCTTGCCGGAATCACGAAGCAGTACCTGTCGCTGATCGAGAGGGGCGAGCGCCGGATTTCCGACCGCCGGATGTTGAGCGACATCTGCGACGCCATCGGGTGCTCGATCGTGGATGTCACGGGTGAGCCGTACCTGCCTGCCGACAGGGATGCGGCAGGTGCGCTTGCGACCATCCCGCCGATTCAGCTGGCACTGCTGGACTGTGATCTCGAGGATGTACCAGATCACCCGGTGCCGCCCATCCAGCAACTGGAACAAGCTGTCCGCGAAGCACATCTGCATTGCGACCACACTCGCTATGAGATCTCTGGCCGAGTACTGGGGCAGGTGCTGGTCGACCTGCAGGTCATCGTGGCGACGGGTGACGAACAGCAGCAGCGCCGAGCGCTCACAGCGCTCGTGGAGGCATGCAAAATCGCCTGCGCTATCAGCAAGAACATGGGACACCCCCAGATCGGGGTGGCTGCGGCCACTCGCGGACTCGAAGCCGCCCGGCGCTTGGGCGATCCGGCACTCCTGGGCTATGCGCGCTGGTACTACTCACTTGTCCTGCTGCGGATCGGGGCCAGGCGGCGCGCCACTTCGATCTTGTCGACCGCGTTGAACGACCTTGCCGCGGTCGATGATCCCAGCGCGCCCAGGCCACTCGCCTCCGAGGTCTATGGCATGGTCCAGCTCACCTCCGCGCTCGGCGCGGCTCGCTCCGGCCACACTGACCAGGCGCGGAGCCACCTTGCTGAAGCAAGGGCATTGGCGGAGCGAACCGGGGAGCGCAACAATCTGTTCATGCACTTCGGGCCGACCAATGTCCGGGCATGGACACTGTCGATCGGTGCCGAGTTGGGTGAAGGTGGCGCGGCCCTCGAACAGGTGCAGCCCGACTCGGTCGATCTGAGCGCCTTCGCGGGCAGCCCGAATCGTGTGGCGGGTTGGCACTATGAACTGGCTCGTGCACTCGCCCAGGAAGGCGGTTCGCGAGATTTCGAGGCGGTCCGGCATCTGGACATCGCCGAGCGTACCGCTCCACAGTGGATGCACCACGAGCCCATGGCTCGCGAACTCCTGTTCCAGCTGAATGGTCGGGCCCGCACCACGCAGTGGGAGTTGAGCAGCCTTCGCAACAGGTTCGGCGTTCACTCGAACTAGCGAATCACCGTCAATGTCAACAACTTGTTGACTCCGACGGCACGGCCGCTCCTAACTTCTGCCGACATGATCGAGAATCCCCGCATCATCGCGCCGTACATCACGTCGTGGAGCGACGAACTGACCTTGCCCTTCACCGTGATCGAACGCCCCGAAGGCGGCATCGGCTACCTCGACGAAACAGCAGTCGACCGCGATTCCGACGGCGTGCTGTGGAATCGGATGCTCTCCAGACCGAACCAGGGACGGCCGAATTTCGGCCTGACACACCCGTTGCGCCAACGCCGAGCCATGAGACGCCTGCTGTGCCAGGTTTGCGGCGGTCCGGCAGACCGGAATCCGGATGGCGTGTTGTGGTTGATGACGGACTTCCGCGACGACTGGGACGGCTGGCCCACCGGCATGGGCGACGTGGATCCGCCGGTATGCCTTTCCTGCGCTCGACTGTCCGTTCGTGTCTGCCCCGCGCTGCGGCGGCTGGGAGCAGTGGCGGTTCGAGTACGGGAATGCCCAATCGTCGGTGTTCGCGGCGCGCGTTACCACCGGTTCGGCCGTGACCTGGTGGCGGCCGAGCACGTGATCGTGGCGTTCGAGGATCCGGCCATCCGGTGGGTTCGTGCAACGAACCTGGTTCGGGAACTGCGGGACTGCACAGTCGTCGGGCTGGACGCGATTGCGTGAAAGCGGAACCGAATACGCCGCTCGCCACGAGGATCGGCGTCACCGGTCAGCGTGTCGTGACGATTCTCCCCGGTGGTCGCCCGTTCGACTGAGCTGGCTGAGCCGTTCGGTGCGTTCTGCCCGATCGAGTTGACCGGCTTGAGCTGGCTGCGGCACGGTCGAAGAACCGGAGGGCTCACGCATGTTCACATGCCGATCAGAGGAGTCCCGCTCGTGTACGCACTGATCGCCAGTCCATTCCTCGAGGACTTCCTCGTCGTGCGGCCAGGCCGTGTGTCTGGGATCAAACTTCCGCACCGGCACTGGCGCGAACTCCAGAACACCGCGCCGACGAGTTCGTGCCCGGACTGGTTGGCCGACGCGGTTCGGCGGCGCTGGCCGGACCTCGACATTTCCGGCCAGCCCCTGGCCGGCACCGTTCTGGTCCGGGCTCGCTCGCCCCACGGGTTCGGGCGCGCTTCCTACGAGCTGAACCTGGGCTGTAACTACGATTGCGAGCATTGCTACCTGGGGCTGAAGAAGTTCGAAGGTCTGCTCTGGCCGGATCGGGAACGGTTGCTCGACATCATGGCCAAAGCCGGGGTGTTGTGGTTGCAGCTCACCGGTGGCGAACCGTTGATCGACAAGCTGTTCGGCGACGTCTACGCCCGTGCTTTCGAACTGGGGATGATGCTGTCGATCTCCTCCAATGGCTCCCGCCTGGCCAATCCTGCCGTCCTCGACCTGCTGACAGCCCGGCGGCCATACCGGTTGACGATCAGCGTCTACGGCGCCACCGCTGAGGCGTATGACGGGCTGACGCGGCGTCGCGGGTCCTTCGCGAAGTTCTCCCGTGGCCTGGCTGCGGCGCACGAGGCGGAGCTGCCGCTGAACCTGAACCTGATCGTCACCGAGCACAACGCGCACGAGCTGGACGCGATGAAGGCGCTTGCCGAGCGGTACGAACTGCCGTACCACGTGTTCTCCAACATGTCCCCGACGATCTACGGCGGTGCTGAGAGCCTGCCCGCGCAGTCGCAGGAGTACCTGCGCAAACGCAAGCCGTTTACCGGCTGCTCGGCCGGGCACACCTTCTTCCACGTAGACCCGCACGGCAACGCCAGCATCTGCAAGGTCGGTCGCGACCCGCAGATCCCACTGATGGAAGAGGGCATTGAGGGGTTGGCCCGGCTCGGCGGAATTGCTGACGGGCTGCTGTTGCGTCAGGGAGGGTGTGCCGGCTGTGGCCTGCAGGGCACCTGCGGTACGTGTATGCCGCTGGTCACCTTGTACCGCAAGGCGAAAGCCTCATTGTCGGCCTACTGTCAGCATTGAGCCGAGCCCAGGAGGGAGGTAGAACCCGTGTCCGCTGTCCCAGTGGAGATCCAGATGCGGCCTCCGGCCCCCGAGGAGCCGGTCCAGGAGATCGAGCTCGTCGACGACCTGGACGTTCTGGTCGAATCGTCGAAGTGCAGCTGCAACGCCGGTGACGACAACCCGTACTGACTGTTCCAGCCCAGGTGACCACCGGCGTGTCATACCCTGGTGGTCACCGAATGGTCTCGGGGTCCCATGTAGCGTGCCGCCATGCGATTCCGTCCGGAGTGGCTGCGCCGCGTGCTGCATGTGCCCTACGTCCCCACGCTCGGCCCGGTGCACCCGGACACCCTCGACCTGGAGGTCTTCGACGAGGTTATCGCCGCCACCACGGCCGGAGTGATGCTGCCATTCGACAAGGACCGCCGCTGGTCGGCGCGCAAGTCCGAGACTGTGCTGGTTGACGAGATCGTGCACCGCCCGGACCTCACGATCATTCCAACCGTGTCACGGCGTGGCCGGGGCACGGTCAGGACCTATGTCTACAGCCCCACTCGACCGGACCCGGATGCGCTGCGCGCGGCGACCCGACGCTGGTGCAGGGCCCACGGCGGCTACGTCGGCCGCGTCGTCTGGTTTCACCCGGACACCATGACTGACGAGCACGCTGGCCAAACCGCGACGACTCGCGTTCTACTGAAGGGCTTCGGCACACCACCGATCACCTGCGCCCACGCGTCGACGGGCGCTTCGGTCGTTGACCTGGATACCACCGCGCCGCAGGTGAGGGATACCTTCGCGGACTTCACCGAGCAGCTTGCCGACGTGGGATTCGGCTTCCTGTATCGCCGCTGGCACGAGTGCGGAGTCGACGGCCCGATCCTCGTGGCCATCGCTGATGGGCAGGTGATCGGCGCGATCGGGCCACTCGCGACGATGACCGATCGGCAAGGCGCGGCAGTGATGCTGCCGCAGTACTTCGGCGTGTTGCCTGCCCATCGTGGCCGCGGACACGGCCGCACCCTGTGGCGGCACGCCGTTGCTTGGGGCGAACAACACCAGGCCGCCTACCAGCTGCTGCAAACCGCCACCGACGGTCCCTCGGATCAGCTGTTCTGCTCCGAAGGTCTGACCACACTCGGCTTCGCCACTGCGGTACTCGCATGAATACCACGTCGGCGGCGCAGGTCATGCCGCACTCCACTCGCGAGCGCACCCCGTGGCAGGACCTGCCTGCCGCCGTCCGTGCGGCGGTGGAAGCCGAAACCGGGCGGGTCCACGCGGTTGACACGATCAGCGCTGGTCTGAACTCCGGGATCGCTGCGGTTCTGCACACCGCTGGCACCTCGGTGTTCATCAAGGGACTGCCCACCGATCACCGACGCATCGCCACCCAGCACAATGAAGCCACTCTTGCCCCGCACGTCACCGGCATCGGTCCGGCGCTGCGCTGGCAGATCGAGGCCGACGGCTGGAATCTCCTTGGCTTCGAGCATCTCACTGGCCACCCCGCCGACCTCGGCCCCAGCTCCAAGGACCTCGCTGCCCTGGCCGGCACCCTGATCCAACTCGGCCAGGTTCGGGCTCCGGACGTGTCGCTGGCGCGGATCGAGCGGCGCTGGGCCGGGCACGCAGACGAGTGCGAGCTGGCACTGCTGGCAGGGGACCGGCTGCTGCACACCGATCTCAACCCGCACAACATCCTCATCACCCTGGATGGTGCACGGATCGTGGACTGGGCATGGCCGACCCTCGGTGCCGCCTTCATTGATCCCGCGTGCGCGGCGCTGTGGCTGATCGCCGAGGGCCACACCCCGGCCGCGGCGGAAGCCTGGGCCGCCACCATCCCGGCCTGGCAGGATGCGCCGACCGCCGGGATCGACATCTTCACCGTGGTCAACGCCAGGCTGTGGGAACAGATCGCCCACGACGATCCGCAACCCTGGAAACAACGTCTGCACCGGGCGGCCCTCAGCTGGCACGAGCACCGCCACCGCATCCACGGCGGCTGAAGAAGACCTGGGTGGGCGGTTTGTCCGGAACTTCGGGACCCTAGAGTTGCGTTGGCACTATGTCCGCCCTGCCGTGAAGCGAAGGAGACGACCACCGGATGGTCTTCAAGAAGATGTTGCGGAAGCTCGGCGTCGGCGGGCCGTCCGTCGACACGGTGCTGGCCGACCCGAGGGTCTTGCCCGGCGGGACGCTCACCGGTGAGGTGCGCATCCAGGGCGGCGAGGGCGATGCCGAGGTCGAGCACATCGCGTTGTCACTGGTCACCCGGGTCGAGCGCGGTGACCGTGGGCAGGGCATGGTGGAGTTCCACCGTGTCGTCGTCGCCGGTCCGACCAAGCTGGCGGCCAAGCAGGACCGCGTCATCCCGTTCAGCATCCCGGTCCCGTGGGAAACCCCGATCACCGAGGTCGGTGGCCAGCGGCTGCCGAGGATGGACCTGGGCCTGCGCACCGAACTGTCCATCGCCAAAGCGGTCGACAAGGGCGACCTCGACCCCGTCTACGTCCTGCCGACGGAGTCGCAGGACGCTGTCCTCGAGGCGTTCGGGCAGCTGGGCTTCCGCTTCAAGTCCGCCGACCTCGAAGCAGGCCGGATCTACGGCATCCGCCAGGAACTGCCGTTCTTCCAGGAGATCGAGTTCTATCCGCCGCAGCAGTTCGCGGGCCGGATCAACGAGGTCGAACTGACCATCGTCGCCTCCCACGACGGCATCGTCGTCGTTCTCGAGGCCGACAAGCGTGGCGGTTTCGGCGGCGGCCAGGACGTGATCGGCCGGTTCGAGGCGTCGCACCGCGAGGCCGTCGAGTTGGACTGGGCGCAGATGTTCCACGAGTGGCTTGAGAGTGTCGCCAGCCGTCGGAGCGGCATGTTCGGCGGTCATGGCGACCAGTATCACGGCGGTCACCAGGGTCACCACGGTCGCCGTGGCGGCGGTATGGGTGGCATGGTCGCCGGTGTCGCGGGCGGTGTCGTCGGCGGCATGATGATCGGCGAGATGCTCGACGGCTTCGGCGGCGACGAAGGCGGCGGCGAGGACGAGGGCTGACGGTGATCCACCCGGGTGCGCCCGCACCCGGGTGTCACTGGGTCACGACACCTTCTGCGCGTAGGCGAAGGTGTCTCCGCCCATCGGCCGCATGTCCCCGATCGGCCAACCCAGCACCACGGTCGTGCCCGACGCGATCGACGTCACGTCGAACTCGTCGGCCAGCGCCGCCATCAGCAGCAGGCCACGCCCTCGTGTGGTCGGTCCGGTGCGTGGTGTCCGCCATGTCCCGTTGTCGGACACGACCGTCCACGCGCAGTGCCCCGACCGGTCACACCCGGCGAACAGCGTCACCGGGCCGGTCCGGCCCAGGTAGGCGTGCTCGACCGCGTTCGTGGTCGCCTCGTCCAGCGCGAGCACGATGTCCTGGGTCAGGTTGGTGCCCAGGTGGAGCTGGTCCGCCCAGCGCACCAGCTCCCGCCGGGCCGCCCTCAGCTTGCCCGGATCGGCAGAGAATCGCAGGTAGACGTGTGGTTGGGTGACATCGGCGTCGGCGACGACCCGCGACGCCACCTTCGGCAGCGTCGCTTCCCATTCCGTGAGTGAGACCGCGGCTTTCGTGCGCATCGTCGCCTACACCTTCGGCTCGCTGACAAGTCCGATATCGGCGTACCCACTCCAGCCGAAATCTATTCCTCCATTCGGTCCACCGAGATGTGTGTTACCGCTCTCGTCACCGAGTGTGATCGCACGGAGTCGAGGCTCTCGTTCAGGGGATCATCGTTTGGGGCCCCAATCGTGCGGGAAAATGGATCAAGGCGGACAACGGTGTCCGCCTCCACAAGGGGAGTCGTCTTGAGCACAAGTCACTTGGGGGACGCGCCGCGGCCCATCGTCAGCCTCGCCCCCGGCCTGCGCCTGCGCACCGAGGTCGGCGTCGCACTGCACGAGCTGTCCCAATCCGCCGATGCGCGAACTGTGCACGACAACCTGCGCGGCGCGCTGGCCTACACGGCCGCGATCGGCGAGACGGCCATGGTCGCCGCGGCCGCGGAGTGCGTCCGCCTGGCCGTCAGCCGCCTCGACGCCGGGCTCGTCAGTCCCGCGTGCGCCGTGCTGACCGAGGCGCTGCGGATCCTGAGCCCAGCGCAGCAGCGCGACACAGTGCCTGTCCTGGCGCCAGTTCTGTAGGCGCTGTCACGGCGCGATGCCGACGCCGGGGTAGAGCCGTTTCCAGAGCTTGGCCTGGAAGCTCGTCAGCGCGGGCCAGTGCGCGCCGCCCGGCCGTGCGTACACCTTGGACTCGTAGCTGTCCGGCCTGAAGCCGGGGTCGAGGAAGCATCCCTTGTGGTACTTCGCGTCGAACGCCGGGCAGGACGCGGCCACCGACGCGGGCGTGGGTTTGCGGTGCGTCCGCACCCACGTGGCCAGGGCCGACACAGCGGCGGCATACCCTGAGTCACTCAGGACACTGTGCTCGCTCTCCCGGGTGAAAGTCTGCACCAGATAACGGGAGTTGCCCGCGTTGGTCACCGAGGCGCGGTAGGCGGACTCGTGCTCGACGAACGCCGTGGGGTCGTTGATCGCGTGCAGCGTCAGCACCGGTACCGAGATCGAACCGGTGACGTCGCTGTCGTAGGACAGGTCCCGGACGGCGGACGGATCGGGCCTGAACCGTTGCACGCCACGGTTCAGCGCCACGTCGTCATGCGAGCCGGTGTACCACACGCCGATGTTGCCGAACGGGTTACGGCCACCGAGCCGGTTGTGCACGATGTCGCGGAAGGTGAACGTCGCGAAGTTCAGGTGTGACGCCAAGGTCCGCTCGGGCAGCCTGGTCACCCCGAGGATGTCCGTGAGGTTCTGTGCCTGCTGGGCGGTGCGCTGCTCGGGCGGCGACTCGATCCCGGTGCACTCCTGCAGCCGGGCCCGCAGACCGCCGCCGGTCATCGTCGAGTCCGCGCGCAGGCCCATCCACAGTGGATACTGCGGTTCGCTCGGCCGTGGGTGGTTGCCGCAGTAGTACTGGTAGACCACGCGGAGGTCCACACGGTAGTTGTAGCCGCGGCTGCCGCCCGCGAGCACGCCGTTGGTCAGCAGCACACCGTCGTAGTCGTACTGCTCGGCGGCTTTCGCGGCGATGTTGCCGCCCCACGACTGGCCGTGCAGCAGCGTGGTGCGGGGCTTGCCGAAGCTGCGGGTGAACCGCGCGCGCAGGTTCTCGGTGTCCGCGATGGCCATCTGGGTGCCGTACCCGCCACGCCGGTAGGACGAGCCCGCCCACGCGTATCCCTCACGCACCATCACCGAGAAGCGGGCGAGGTCCTCGGTACTGCGGTCCTGAGTGGGCGCGCCGAGATCCGGCCCGCCGTGCGTGTGCAGCACCAGCGTGCCGTTCCAGTCGCGGGGGATGGCGATCGAGTAGTACGCGCCGTTGCTGTCCTTGCCGCCGTGGCAGGTGGCGTCGCTCGGCACGCCCGCCGGGCAGGGAAGCGTGGGCGGTGGTTCGGCGGCAGCGGGGACCGGTGACAGTCCCATCAGGAGTGCGGTGATGACCGAAACTGTGTGCATGAGTCCTCCGCGAGCTGCGCTTCGTCGCGCTGGGAGTGACCGTAGACACAGTCGGACCGGCTCGCAGAGGTTGCGTTCATTGAGTTCGCTAGGGACCGGGGTCGAACGAAATGTCCCGCGCGGTGTCGACGAACGCCCTGATCGCGGTGTTCCGAGAGGAACTGCGCCAGATCGGCACGACGGCCATCGGGGGCATGTCGTGGATCGGCACCACCTCCAGCCCGGGGAACACCATCCGATCGAACACCGTCTCGATCGTGACGTGCAGGCCGTGGCCGCGGGCGACCGCGGTCAGGAAGTCGTCGAGAGTCAGCTCCCTGCGGCCGGCCAGCTCCGGGATGTCGGTGGCCAGCCGGTTCAGCGGCGCACCGGACGGCGTCACGCTCGGCGTCCACGCCTCCACCAGCTCCGGCCGCCACGAGTTGCTCGGGTTCAGCAGGGCGTAACCGGAGAGTTGTTCGACGCTGATCGACTCGAACTCGGCCAGCGGATGACCGGATGGCACGATCACACCGCGCCCCACGCGGTGCAGTACCGGGCCGATCGTGCGGCCGGGCGCGTCGAGCGCCTTGCCGTCCCCGCCGGGACTCCAGATCAGTTCCACGTCGGTGTCGGCCGGTGGCACGTAGCCACTGGCCCCGACGTCGAAGTTGACCATCGCCCGCAGGTGCACGACACAGCCGGGGTGGCGGTGCTCGAAGGCCGACACGATCCGGGTGACGCCCTGCGCGCCGATCGACGGCATGTACCCGATCGACAGCCGCACCTGGGTGTCGCGGGCCGCCGCCTGGCAGTCGGCCATCGCCGCCGAGAGCACGTCGAAACCTCGCCGCGCGCCCTCGTGGAACCGCGTGCCGAGGTCGGTCAAGACGACGTCGTCCTGACCGGTGTGTTCGACCAGGGCCGCGCCGATCTGGCGTTCGAGCGACCTGATCAGCTGGCCGATTCGGCCCTGCGTGACCCGCAGGCGCTCCGCCGTCCGGTCGAGGTTCAGCTCGTCGGCCAGGACGAGGAAGGCCTCCACTTCCCGTAACTCCACGCTAGTGGCCCCCATGATCCGCCCGGTGACGCTCACGGTCACAGTAGCGGACCCGATGCAAGTCCTAAGTAGACATACGCTGTCGCCTCCTCGCGCGGGCACGCGTCAACAGGCGGCACGGCCGTGCCACACAGTCCACTTACGCGGTGGTCAGCGACACCTCGGTCGACTTGATCAACGCTACGACCTGGGCACCCGCGCTCAGCCCGAGCTCGTCCACGGCCTCCTTGGTGATCGCGGCGGTCAGTTCGCCGCCGTCCACAGCGATCCGGACCGTGGCCATCGCCCCACCGGTGGCGATCGCGGCGACCTCGCCCCGCAGCTGGTTGCGGATGCTGATGCCGGAGACCGGCTCAGTGGACACCGCCACCTCAGTGGATTTGACCAGGACACTCACCGGGGAGCCGTCGGCGATGCCGAGCTCGTCGACGGCCTCACGAGTGATCGCCGCGGTGACCACCTGGCCACCGGCCAGCCGGGTCTTGACCGTGGCCATGACCTCGCCGGCCCGGATGGCGCTCACGGTGCCCGAGAGCTTGTTGCGGATGCTCAATGCCATGGTCGCGGACTGTAATGGCGCGGTGACGGACCCGCGACCGCAGGAACGGGACAGTCCATAACGTAGAGTCGGTGGCGTGAACGTCGAGGTGACACCCTTGCCGGGCTTGGGCACACGTCAGGACTTCGTTTCCCGCGGCGGACGTCGGATCGGGGTGATCACCTATCGCGACGGCCGGATGGAGATGATCGTCTCCAGCCAGGACGACCCGGACTCGTGCGTCGCCTCGCTCCCGTTGACAGTCGAGGAGAGCGCGACGCTGGCCACCCTGCTCGGCGCGCCCCAACTGGTCACCCTGCTCAAAGAGCAGAGCAGCGACGTCTCCGGCATCACCACCCGGCAACTGCCGCTCGCACCGGGCTCGCCCTACGACGGCAAGACACTCGGCGACACGGCACTGCGCACCAGAACAGCGGTATCGGTGGTCGCCGTGGTGCGCGGCGGCACCGCACATCCCTCTCCCCGGCCGGACTTCCGGCTCGGCGGCGGCGACATGCTCGTCACGGTCGGCACGGCCGAAGGACTGGGCAAAGCCGTCGAGGTGCTCGAGACCGGCTGACAGCCGGCCTGATCCACAAGGGGACAAGTGCACGACACCGCCATCTCCCTGATCGAACTGGGAGCGGTTTTCTTCGGCCTGGGCCTACTCGGCCGACTGGCGTGGAAGATCGGAATCTCACCGATCCCGCTGTACCTGATCGGCGGCCTGGCGTTCGGCTCAGGCGGACTGATCCCACTGCACGGAATAGACGAGTTCGCCTCCCTCGCCGGAGAAATCGGCGTAATCCTCCTGCTGTTGCTGCTGGGCCTGGAGTACTCGGCAAACGAACTGGTAACAGGACTGCGCAGGTCATGGCTGGCAGGCCTACTGGACCTGGGGCTCAACGCGGCGCCAGGTGCGATCGTGGCACTGCTACTCGGCTGGGGCCCGGTCGGCGCGATAGCGATGGCAGGAGTCACATACATATCGTCATCCGGGATCATCGCCAAGGTACTGGGAGACCTCGGAAGGCTGGGTAACAGGGAAACGCCGGTAGTGCTGTCGATCCTGGTGTTCGAAGACCTGGCGATGGCGGTGTACCTACCAATCCTGACAGCGTTGTTGGCGGGAGCGACACTGATGGGAGGCCTGACAGCGGTCGGCGTCTCCCTGATAGTGATCACGATCGTCCTGGTGGTGGCGCTGAAGTTCGGCAGATACGTCTCAATGCTGGTGGACAGCCCAGAACCGGAAGTATTCCTCCTGAGAGTCCTCGGAGCAGCGCTACTGGTAGCAGGAATAGCCTCCCAACTACAAGTCTCCGCAGCGGTAGGAGCATTCCTACTGGGAATAGCGATCTCAGGCTCAACGGCAGAGAACGCAACGAAACTACTGGAACCACTCCGAGACCTCTTCGCGGCGATGTTCTTCGTAGTCTTCGGCCTGAACACAAACCCGACAACGATCCCACCGGTCCTCGGATACGCAGTGGCCCTAGCATTCGTAACAACACTGACAAAGGTGGCAACAGGCTGGTTCGCGGCACGCCAGCAAGGAATCGGCCGAATGGGCAGAGCCAGAGCAGGGGCAGCCCTGGTGGCCCGAGGAGAGTTCTCCATCGTCATCGCCGGTCTAGCGGTAGCAGCAGGAGCGGTCGACGAACAACTAGCAGCCCTGGCAACGGCGTACGTGCTGTTGATGGCGGTGCTAGGCCCAGTGGCCGCAAGAGTAGTCGAGCCAGTAGCCCGTGGAATGCAAAGAAAACTAAGGCCAAGACCAGCAGGGACATAAACAAAAATAACCCAGTCCTCCTAAACCAGGCTGGGGAGTAGAACTTGCTGGTACGTAACCAACACAGGGCAATCAGCGCTGGGACCGTAAGTCGAGGCTGGAAACTGAACTCCAACGTAACCAACAGCGCTAACGCAATCAGAAGTAATCCGTTCAAACCGGGCACGGCGGCGGGTGGCCCATGGGTGGGCGGAGCGTGACTCACCATCTACATCCCACGGCGCTACTGGGGCGATTCACTCGAAAGAGTACGGCCATGGCTGTGCTTTTTCGGTAAACTGAACTCATGTTCGAACAACTCGCTGTGGCATTCCATGAACGTCATGCGCCGCCGGATATTCCGGTGTCGCAGATGGATCGGGAACAAACCCGTAACTACATCGCGGACCGTTATCGACAGCGGAATGTTGTTGATGCGGAGTTGATCCGGGGTTTGGCGCGTTTCGCGGAGTTGCATCCACCGCAGCGGTCGGGGATCGAGGTGGGTGACGGCGCGGCGGAGGATCTGGCGATTGAGTTGTGTCTGAGTCCGGTGACGACGGGGAAGCAGTTGTCGCAGGCGCAGGCGTTGGTGACGAGGCTTCCTGCCACGGTCGAGGCGATGGCGGAGGGTGAGGTGGATGTGATGCGGGCCAAGGCCATGCATGACTACACGATCGGCCTGGACGAGGATCAGGCACTGGCGGTGGAGAAACGGGTCCTGGAGGGTGGGAAGTGCGAGAATCTGACCCGGTTCAAGCACGCCATCCGCCGTGAACTGATCTGGGCTGATCCGGACGGTGAGGAGGAACGGCGCCAGTTGAAGAAGGGCGGGCGGGATGCTGTCAAGTGGCACAAGCCCGACGGCACCTCCGCCATCACGATCACCCTGCAGCCACACGAGGCGGAGCAGGCCTACTTCCAACTGGATCTGTTGGCCAAGCTCAGCTCCAGGCCGGGGCGGAGTCGGGCGCAGGCGCGGGCGGATGTGTTCATGGACCTGGTCACCTTCAGGAGGACAGTGGATCGTCCTGCGGTGGCGGTGCATGTGCTGGCGCCGATGACCACTCTGATGGGCCTCAACCGGGAGCCTGGGGAGATCAGTGGCTATGGGCCGATCACGGCGGAGTACGCCAGGGAACTCGCCCGCGATGCCACCTGGCGACGAGTCATCACCGACCCGACCGGACAGGTCCTGGAGGTCAGTCGGAACCGGTTTGCCTCACCCAGCTTGCGACGACACCTCCAGCTACGGGACTGGACCTGTCGCCAGCCCGGCTGCGCGGTTCCGGCCCAGCGGTGCGAGACCGATCATTCCGAGCCCCACAGCCGCGGTGGGGTGACCAGTGTGGGGAATCTGGCCATGTTCTGCAAACGCCACAATCTCATGCGGCAACGCACCAACTGGCAGCTGGAACACCCCAAGCCCGGCACCCTTGTCTTCACCACCCCCAGCAAGCAAACCGTCGTCACCAAGCCCCAGGCGCACGACGTCCCGCCGTTCTAACCCGCCGCTGCGGGATGTGGATGGTGAGTCACGCTCTGCTCACCAGTGGGCCACCCGCCGCCGTGCCCGGTTTGAACGGATTACTTCTGATTGCGTCAGCGCTGTTGGTTACGTTGGAGTGCGACTCCCAGCCTCGGCTGACAGTCACAGCGCTGGTTACCCTGTGTTGGTTACGTACCAGCCAGTTTACCTTTTCCAGCTGGCTTGCCCCTTGGTTTCTTTTCTTCCTTTCTCTTCCTTGCTTCCTTTTTCTTTTCGCTTTCCAGCTTGATGCAGGTCAGGGCGTCACCGGGATGATTCGTGCGTCGACCAGTGACCCCTTAACGATGTCCAGAGCGCCGATGGTGCCGTGGGGCTGGCGCCTACGATCGGTAGGGGAGCCGGGATTGAAGATCCGCACACCATCACCGCTCCGGTCCATCGGGATGTGCGAATGGCCGAACACGACCAGGTCCGCCTCCGGGAACAAACGACGCATCCGTGCGGTCCGCCCAGCCGCCTGACCACTGTCATGGATCATCGCGACCTTCAAACCGTCAAGGTCGACCACGAGCGTCTCGGGCGCGCCCCAAGCGGCCACGTCCGGCCCATCGTTGTTGCCGAGCACAACGTGCACCGGGGCAAACACGGCCAACTCATCGAGAACGTCCGCCGTGCACACATCACCGGCATGCAGGATCACGTCGGCCTCCCGCAAGTGCTCAGCCACCCGCGCCGGGCACGACTTCCAACGGCGAGGTGAATGCGTGTCAGCGAGTACCACCACTCTCACCCAACCAACCTAGACTCACCACCGCACAGCGGTGAAGTCGATCGGCCGGGACGGCACAGTGGCAGCCCGCTCAGCCAACTGTCGCCACCGCACGTCCATCTCCGCAGACGGCAGCAACTGTCGATCGCCGTGGCCGGGCAGCAGCCACGAGAACCGGAACCGCCCGACCGACTCGGCCAGTGACCGGGCAAGAACCTCCATGGAATACCAAGTGACACTCTCAGCCACGGTCAGGTCGGCGAGCGCCCGGGACCAGTACACGAGTTGTGTCCACAGAGGAACACACTGCTGTCCGGCCGCATCGATCGACCAGTCGAGGTCGTTCGTGTCCATGTGGTGGACTCCTTTCGGGAACGCTCTCAGGAGTACCACGACGAACACGCGAACATCAGTCTTGTTCTGTCGACGCAACCTCTATCTGTCACGCGAATCCGCCGAAACAACTGTCCTAAAAGGACGTCGTGATAGCATGCCGCATGCCCGCAGCAGCTGTGTTGTCAGACGTCTACCGGTCGCTCCAGACGGAACTCGGCGAGGAGGTCGACGGCAGCACGTTCGAGAACGGGCCGGGCCCGTTGGCCCGGATCGACGTGATGGTCCACCGAACCGGTCCGTTGCTGGTCTTCGCCACCATCGGCATGTCGATCGAGCCGATGCCGACGGGTGACAACCGGGCGGAACTCCGCCTGCACCGCCGTGGCCCGCTGAACCCAGACGACCACGGCCGCATCGCCGTGCAACTGGCCAACACGGCGGGCTATCCGTGGCACTACGGCCGACCGCTCAACTGGGGCGAGATAGTCCCACTCGGCGGCCAGATGCCGACGTTCGGCGGCTGCTCGGCGTTGTTCCTTGCCGGGCCGTGGATGCAGGGCCAGCCGGGCTACCTGGACACCGGAGCCGGACCCGTCCAGGTGATCAACGCCGTGCCGATCACCGAGGCGGAACGGGCGCACGCGCGGACGATGCACCCGATGCGGTTCTTCGAGGGTCTGCTGGGAGCCAGGGACGTCACTATCGGGGGATGAACGACCGCCATTCGTCCATAGCGCCCTCCACCACGTCACACACCGGGCAGGCCGACGTCTTGGTCGGCGTCGACGGCGGACGCTCGGCTGCGCGCGCCGACGGCTCCTCGGTCGCCGGGGCGGTCGACGTCTTCGTCGGCGTCTGCTTCGGCTTCTGCACAGGCGCCACCGGGCGAGGCGGCGGCTGAACGGTGGCCGTCATCGTGACGGTCGTCGGCACGGTCACCGCGGGCATCGTGACGGTGGGCAGCACCGCGTTGAGCGGCGGCTCGGCCGCGACGACCTGGGCCACCTTCGGAGCGTCGCCCACCAGAGCGACCACGACGACGCCCGCGGCGCACGCGCCGAGCAGCGCGAGCGGAACCGCGCGCGGCGAACGCCTCTCCCGCGGCGCCTTGACCCTGTTGCGCCCGGCCTTCTTCGCTTGCCGCAGCGCGGCGTCCGCTTCGACGATCAGGGACTCGACGTCCGTTCCCGGGCTGCCGACCGCGACGCCGAAGGACGCCGTGATCGTGTCGATCCGGACGGTCCCGCCGTGTGTGGGGGCGTGCACCACGAGCGACTGGATGTCCTTGCGGACGCGTTCGGTCACCGCCAAGGCCTCGTCAAGGACGGTATCGGGCAACAGGATCAGGAACTCGTCACCGCCGTGCCCGCCGTAGCGGCCGACCAGATCGCCCTTGCGCGTCCGTTGCTTCAGCGTGTCGGCGACGGCCTTGAGCACCGCGTCCCCCGCCACGTGCCCGTGCCGGTCGTTCACGCCTTTGAAGTTGTCGAGATCGACCACGACCAGCGTGGTCGACGGCGAGGCTGCGAGTACGTGGGGCGCTTGCTCGTCCCAGCCCCACCTGTCCAGCAACAAGGTCAACCGGTCGGTGGCCCACCGGCTGTGTGGCCGGCCGCACGAGTCACAGCTGGACGAATTGGTCATGTTGGGGCAGTCTCCCTTCGGCCGGTGAGACTATCGGTTGATCATCAGCTACGCAGCGTCTCAGTGGAGTGAACCCGTGACCCGTCGGGTGATCTTCGTTCATCCCCTCGTGCGCTCTGTGACAACTGTGCATGATGTGACAAATGCGTGTCCGATTTCTGTCACGACGCGCCACGTGGCCCGACGGTCCGCTCAGAAGCCCAGCTGCTGTCGTAGGACGGTCAGCGTGTGCGACGACTCCACGGTTCGTTCCTGGTCAGCGGCGGCGACGGCCTGAGCGAGCGCGTCCCCGATCACCATGCCGGTCAACGACTCACCAGACATCCCGGTCGGGCTGTGCGGGGCGTGCAGCGACACGGTCACCTCGTCGGCCAACTCCCCGGCCAGTTGGTCCGTGACCAGGATGATCTTGGCGCCGACCGTCCGCGCGCGGTCCAGGAGCACCTCCATGTCGACGAGCATCCGGCCCGGCGCGAACACGACCACCGCGTCGCCCTGCTCGATGTCCATCAGGTCGTCGGCGAGCCTGAAGCCCGCCGACTGGATGCTCCGGGAACGCAGCCCGGTCCGCCGCAGCTTCAACGACAGGTGCTCGCCCGACACCGAGGACGCGCCGACGCCGTAGGTCAGAACCTGCCGTGCCTCCACCAGTATCCGCACGGCCGTCGAGTACGCCTCCAGTGAATGGCTGCGGCGCAACAACTCGATCCGGTCGAGCGCCTCGCTGACCACCCGGTCCCACACGCGTGCCAGGTCCCCGCCGGTGGACTCGACGCGCTGGCGTGCCCGTTCCTCCGGGGCGATCTCGGTGGTGAACGGGGCCGCGACCTTGCCCTTGAGGTCGGCCAGCCCGGTGTAGCCGAGTGCTTGGAGAGTGCGGATCACGGTGGCGTTGCTCGTCTTGCTCTCCGCGCCGATGTCCTGTGCGGACATGTAGAGCAGCCGTTCCGGCGTGATGGCCGAGAGCGACCGGCAGACACCGCGCGCGGCGGGGGAGAACTCGTCCCAGTGGTCCCGGATTCGGGACCGCAGGTCGAGCAGTGCCGGATTTCGTGTCGCATTCGTTACATCAGCCTGCACCTTCGTACTCTACATTACGCCGTGTAAGAGACGTTACGAAATTGGTGGTTTGGTAACACGATGTCCATCATGACGATCGAGATCTCCGGCGAACCGCACGACCGCGGCAGGCAGCACGGCGAGGCAGCGGCCGGGCAGATCGCGGCCGCGATCGAGTACTACGCCAGGGCTTTCGAGCAACAGACCCGGCTGTCCTGGCCCGACATCCTCGAGCGCGCGGTGGCGTGGCAGGACCTGATCGGCAAGGACTACCCCGACATGCTCGCCGAGATGACCGGCATCGCCGAGGGCGCGGGCGTGCGGCTGACCGAGATCGTCGCGCTCAACTGCCGTGGCGAGATCCTCTACGACACCGGACTCAGTACCCAGAACGACGGCTGCACGTCGTTCTCGCTCGCCGGGCCCGCTGCAGGTGACGGGCACGTCTACGCGGGCCAGAACTGGGACTGGCGCCACCAGGTACGCGACACCGTGATCATCGTGCGGGTGGTGCAGCCGCCGAAGCCGACCGTGATCATGCAGGTCGAGGCGGGCCAGATTGGCAGGCACGGCGCCAACTCGGCCGGGATCGCGTTGAACGCCAACGGTCTCGGCGGACGGTTCGACAACTCCGTCGGCGTCCCGCAGACCGTCATCCGCAGGCAGGTGCTCGACTCGTCGAACATCGCCGACGCGATCGGCATCCTGTCCAGGACCAGGGCGCACATCGCCAGCAACGCGCTGCTGACCCACGCCTCCGGCTTCGCCATCGACATGGAGACCACGCCGGGCGCGGTGTTCTGGGAGTACCCGGACAAGGGCTTGCTTGTGCACGGAAACCACTACCAGGCCGGAGTTCCCGTGCAACTGGCGGCGACCTACCGGCCGATGTCGCCGGACTCCCTGCTGCGTGTCCCGCAGGCAAGGAGGGGGCTCGCCGCGGCCGCCGTCACCGAGAAACCGGCGGACGTGCGCACCGCGATCCACACCGCGATGTCCGACCACCTCGGCCACCCCGAATCGGTCTGCACGCACCCCGACGACCGGCTCGAACCGGTCCGTCAATGGTCCACATTGGTCTCCAGCTGCGTCGACCTGACCACCGGCGACTACTACCTCACCCACGGCCTGCCGTGCGAGCACTCGTACACCCAAGTGCCGTTCAACCTCTACGACTAGGAAGATCAATGTCCAGTGCGCCGCGATGGCTCGCCATGGCCACCCTTGTCACGCTGGTCGCCGGGTGTTCCGGCTCGAAGGCGGATCCCGACCAGGTCAGGCAGAACGTCAAGATGGTCGACGCCACTCCTGCCGCGGCCGGTCCGCTCGCCGAGGCGAACTGGCTGATCGCCAAGGAACCGTCCACCTTGGACCTCGACCAGGACGCGGCGAACTCGCAGAGCGACCTGATCCTGGCCAACGTCTGCGAGCGGCTGTTGCAGCTCAAACCGGACCTGACCTCGAAACCCCACCTGGCCAGCGAGTACAAGTGGGCGACGCCGGACACGCTCGTGTTCACCCTGCGCGCGGACGTGACGTTCCACAGCGGAAAGCCGATGACCGCGGACGACGTGGTCTGGAGCATGCAGCGGCACGCCGCCGACGGCGCCGCGGAATCCGACGAGTACGTGAACGTCACGTCGATCGCCAAGACCGGACCGGCCGAGGTGACCGTCAAACTCAAGCAGCCGGACGCGTTGTTCATCCAGGCCATGGCCGGTGACGCCGGAGTGGTGCTGGAACGGGCGGCGGTCGAACAGCAGGGCGACAAGTACGGCACCCCGCGCGGGAAGGACGCGTGCTCCGGCCCGTTCGCAGTGGACACCTGGACCTCCGGCGACCGCGTCGTGCTGACGAAGGCGGCGGACTACTGGGACAAGGCGAAAGCCGCGAAGACCGGGCGGATCACCTTCCGCTGGGCCGAGGACGACGCCATTGTCAACTCGCTGGTCACCGGCTCGGCCGACGGGGCGTACCTGGAGAACCTGGCTGCGGCGACCCGGCTGGCGACCGGCACCGCGACCACCATCAGCCAAGGCCCGGACACCCGCGTGTGGAGCCTGATGGCGACCGAACGCGGTGCTCTCGCGGACGCCCGGCTGCGCAAGGCCCTGTCGCTGGCGATCAACCGCGACGGGATCAACCGCGCTGCCATGGCTGGGCTCGGCCAGCCCGCGAAGGAACCGGTCGGCCCCGGCGCGTGGGGCTACGAGAAGGCCGCGTTCCAGTCCGCGTACGACAAACTGCCCGGTTCCCCGGTACCACCGGACATCGAGGCGGCCAAGAAACTCGTCGCCGAGGTGGGCGCGACCCAGCCGATCGTGGTGGCCAGCGACGGCAGCCCGATCCGGGGCGTGATCGCCAACGCGCTGGTCGACGCGGCCGGGAAGATCGGCCTGCAGGCGAGCATCGTCCAGATCCCGACGCAGACCTACGGCGACTTCCTGATCAAGCCGGACGTGCGCAAACAGGCCGACCTGTTCGCCGACGACTACTACATCTCCAAGAACGACCCGGTCGGCTTCTACAAGAACGGCTCGTCCAAGTCGTCGGTGAACTGGGTCTTCAAGGACCCGGAATACGACAAGCTGGTGCCCAAGGCACGGGCCGCGACCGACGACGCGCAACGCTCCGGGATCGCGATCGACATGGCCAAGCGGTGGGCGGACGGGATGCCGTGGATTCCGCTCCTGCAGAGCCCGAGCACGGTGGCGTTGTCCACAAAGGTCACCGGAGTGCCCGCGTCCGGGTGCTACCGGTACTACCCGTGGGCCGCGGACCTGGGGGCTAAGGGACAGTGATGGTCACGGTCGTGGCACGACGGCTCGGAGCGATGGTGCTCACCCTCGTCCTCAGCTCGGTCGTGATCTTCGCGGCGATGTACGCCGCACCAGGTGATCCGGTCACGTTCCTGATCGGCAACCCGGAGAACATCACCCCGGAGAAGGTGGCCGCGGTCCGGGCCCAGTACCACCTCGACGAACCGGTGTGGACGCAGTACGCGCTCTGGGCGGGCAACGTCCTGCAGGGTGACCTCGGCACGTCGTTCGTCTACCGCCAGCCGGTCTCCGACCTGATGGGGCCACGGCTGGGCGTCACACTGACGCTCGTGGCCATGGCCGCGGTGCTGTTCGTGCTGCTCGGTGTGTCCCTCGGGGTGGTCTCCGCGCTCAAGCGGGGTACCGCGCTCGACTCGGTCATCACCGGCGCGACGACGTTCCTCAACTCGGTGCCCAGTTTCGTCACCGCGCTGGTGCTGGTGTCGTTCTTCTCGGTCCAACTCGGCTGGTTCGACGTGGCCGGTGCCGGATCCGGGTTCGCCGACCGGCTCTACCACCTGACGTTGCCCGCGATCGCGCTCGCTCTGGGCGCGCTCGCGGTGATCAGCCGGGTGACCAGGCAGACCATGCTGGAACAGCGGACGCTGGACCACGTCGAGGCGGCCCGCAGTTTCGGCTTGGCGCCGCACAAGGTCGTGCTGCGGCACGTGCTGCGCAACTCGCTCGGGCCGATCGTGACGATGTGCGGGCTGGTGCTGGCCAGCATGCTCGCCGGGACGATCGTGATCGAGAAGGTGTTCGGCCTCAGCGGCGTCGGCAGCCTGCTCGTCGAGGCCATCAACACGCACGACTTCCCGGTCGTGCAGGCGATCCTGCTGTACATGGTGGTGGCCTACATGGTGGTGACCACTGTCGTCGACCTGGCGTATCCGCTGATCGACGCCCGCACAAGGGAAAGGAGCCGGGCATGACAGTCCTGCTGCGTCCCACGGGCACCCGGCCCGCCTGGCTGTACCGGATCTGCGTCGGTCTGCTCCTGATCGCGGTCGCTGCAGCCGTGTTCGCGCCGTTCGTCGCGCCCTACGAGCCGTCCGCCGCTGACTTCTCCGCGTTGTGGCAGCCGCCGTCGGCCGAGCACTGGCTGGGCACCGACCACCTCGGCCGTGACATTCTGTCCCGGGTCATCCACGGCGCCCGGCCGAGCCTGCTCGGCGCGATCGCGCTGCTGGCGTTCGCGACCGTGCTGGGTGTCCTCATCGGAGTCGTGGCCGCGTGGAAACGCGGCTGGGTGGACACAGTGCTCGCCCGCGTCACCGACGTGATGTTCGCGTTTCCCGGTCTGTTGTTCGTGGTGCTGGTCATCGCGGTGTTCGGCCGTGGCCCGGCGACCGCGGTGGTCGGCATGGGCCTGGCGTTCGCGCCCGTGATCGCCAAGTTCACCCGGGCGGTCGCGCTGGAGGAACTGGCCAGGCCGTACGTGGACGCCTACCGATTGCAAGGAGTCGGCGGTGTCGAGCTCTGTTTCCGTTATGTGGTCCCGAATTTGTTGCCGACGCTCGCCGGGTACCTCGTCGTGCTGTTCGGTGACGGCCTGATGAGCCTGGCGGCGTTGAACTTCCTCGGGTTCGGCTCACAGCCGCCCAGTTCCGAGTGGGGGCTGATGGTGGAGGAAAGCAGGGCCGGTGTGATCCAGGGCTACCTCGCCCCGGCGATCATCCCCGGTCTGGCCATCGCGATCGTGGTGGTGGCGACGAACGTGGTCGGTGTCCGGCTGTCCGACAAGCTGGCGGTGCGCACATGACAGCTCTGGTAGTGGAGAACCTGTCGTTGTCCGTGCCGTCCCGGCAAATCCTGCGTGACGTGTCGCTGAACGTCCAGGTCGGCGAGGTCGTCGGCGTGGTCGGCGAGTCCGGGTCCGGCAAGTCGACGACCGCGCGCGCCGTGCTCGGTCTGCAGCCGGACAACGCGACGGTGTCCGGCGAGATCTCGGTGTGCGGCCACGACGTTGTCCGAGGTGGTCCCGCCGTGCTGCAGGAGGTCCGCGCCCGCCAGGCGGCGATGATCTTCCAGGAGCCACGGCGGGTGCTCAACCCCGTGCGCAGGATCGGCGACTCGGCGTGTGAACGCCTGGTCTGCGTGCACGGCATGAGCAAACCGGCCGCCACCGCCAAGGTGAGCGCGTTGCTGGCCGAGGTCGGCCTGAGCGAGCAGGTTCTGCGGCGCTATCCGCACGAGCTGTCCGGTGGGATGCTGCAGCGGGTCGTGATCGCGGCCGCGCTGAGCACCGGTCCGAGGCTGCTGCTGGCCGACGAGGCCACCAGCGCACTGGATGTGACCACGCAGGCGGAGGTCCTGGCGGTGCTGCGCGGACTGCAGGAGGAGCGGGAGATGAGCGTCCTGTTCATCACGCACGACCTGCACCTCGCGGGCGCGTACTGCGACCGTGTGTACGTGATGCAGGACGGAGCCGTGGTGGACCATCAGGAAGCGAGCACGATCTTCGTGAACCCGGCCAACCCGTACACCCGGCAACTGGCCGAGGCCGTGCCGCAGTTGCCCGCGAGGGAGGTACGGCATGCCTGACGTGCTGACAGCCGACGGGCTGACGAAAAGCTACAAAGGACGGTGCGTCGCCGACGGCGTGAGCTTCACAGCGGCTCGCGGCGGATCGGTCGGTGTGGTGGGGGAGTCCGGCTCTGGCAAGACGACCGTGGCACGCATGGTGTCCGGACTGGTCGAGCCGGACTCCGGGAGTGTCTCGGTCAACGGCAAGGCACGCGGTCACGAGCGTGGCCGCGCCGCCAGGATCCGTCGTGCCAAAGAGGTGCAGATGGTGTTCCAGGATCCGTACGGGTCGCTGGACCGGCGGCTCACGGTCGGCGACGCCCTGCGTGACGTGCTCAAACGTCACCGGTGCGAGAAGACGGTGCTGGGCCTGATGGACAGCGTGGGCCTCGCGGCCGACCTGGAGTCGTCCCGGCCGCACCAGCTCAGCGGCGGCCAGCGGCAGCGGGTGGCGATCGCCAAGGCGCTCGCGGTCGACCCGGCAGTGCTTGTCCTCGACGAGGCAGTGTCCGCATTGGACGTCTCGGTCCAGGCCAGGATCCTGGCTCTGCTCAACGAGATCCGGGGTGAGATGGGAGTGAGCCTCGTGTTCGTCACGCACGACCTGGCCGTGGCCGCGGAAGTCACGGACACACTGCTGGTGATGTACCAGGGCAAGGTCGTCGAACACGGCGACACCCAGACGGTGTTGCGGCAGCCGGAACACCCCTACACCGAGATGCTCCTGTCCTCGGCGCCCGGCCCGGGATGGCAGCCGGAACGAGTCGCCGAACTGCGGGCCGCGTTCGTCGCGTCACAGGAGGACGTCCATGCGTGACCAGGCCAGTGAGTTCTACCGGCACGGCAGGACGACGATCTTCGCGTCCCAAGTGGACCAGCGGCTGCACTACTGCCTCTACGTCCCAGCCGGGATCGCCGACGGCGACAAGGCGCCGCTGGTCGTGATGCAGCACGGCACCAACCGCTCGGCGGTCAAGTCACGCGACAACATGATCGAGTTCGCCGACGAGCACGGCGCGGTGATCCTCGCGCCGATCTTCCCCGCCGGTCTCGTCGACCCGGACGACATCCACAACTACAAGTTCATCGAGTATCGCGGGATTCGGTTCGACCGGATGCTGTTGTCCATAGTGGACGAGGTGGCCGAGCGGTTCCCGGTCGCGCCGGAGCGGTTCTACCTGCACGGCTTCTCCGGCGGCGGCCAGTTCACGCACCGCTTCCTCTACCTGCACCCCGACCGGCTCGCGGCGGCGTCGATCGGCGCGCCGGGGCGGATCACGCAGCTCGACGACACCCTGCCGTGGTGGCTGGGCACGAAGGACTTCGAGCAGCGTTTCGGCGCGCCGATCGACTTCGACGCGCTGCGCGAGGTGCCCGTCCAGTTGGTGGTCGGCGCGGCGGACACCGACACGTGGGAGATCGACAACCGCGGTGACTCCAACTGGATGGACGGTGTCGAGAAGACCGGCAGCACGCGGATCGAACGGCTGCGGACGCTGGAACGCGGCTACCGGTCACACGGCCTGGACGTGACGTTCGACCTGGTCGACGGAGTCGGCCACATCGGGTCGCAGGTGCTAGGCGCGGTCCGCCGGTTCTTCGGCGAGCACCTGCGCCAACGTCGGTAGCGCGATGTTGCGGCCGGAGACGATCGCGACCGGCCGTCCGGCGACGTCGACCTTCCCGGCGAGCAGCGCGGCGACCGGCACCGCCCCCGCCCCCTCGGCGACGATGCCGTGGTGTCCGGCCAGGTGGCGCATGGCGTGCCGCAACTCCGCCTCGGTGACTGTGACCAGCGAGTGCACATGCTTCCTGATCAACCCGACGGTCACCGAGGCCGGTTCAAGGTTGCCGGTGATCCCGTCGGCGAGCGTCTCGCCGACGGTGATCTCCACGTCGTGCCCGGCCGCGATGGTCGCCGACATCGCGACGGACTCGGCCGACTCGACCCCGACGATCCGGACGTCGTCGCGCTGGGCTGCCCAGAGGCCCAGCCCGGCGGCGAGCCCACCGCCGCCGACCGCGCACACCACGGTCGTCGGGCCTTCCACCTGGCTGTCGAGCTCGAAACCGATGGAGGCCTGACCGGCGATCACAGCCGGGTCGTTGTACGGAGACATGTAGACGCCGTGGGTGAGCCCCAGGGCGTGCTGCTCGGCCTCGTCGTAGGAACTGCCCACCTGCACGAGCGTGACGTTGTCGAACGCCTTCAGCTTGGCGACCTTCGCCGGCGAGGCGTTGCCCGGCACCACGATGGTGGCACGGATACCGAACATCGCCGACGCCGTCGCGACGCCGAGACCGTGGTTGCCCGCGGAGGCGGCCACCACCTCGGCGTCAGGGGAGAGGCCACTGATGGCGGCGAGCGCGCCCCGGATCTTGAACGAGCCGCCTGGCTGCGTGGTTTCCAGCTTGAGCCAGATCTCCCCGGTGGTGTCCAGAGGGGACGGCGACAGGACAGCGGACACCCGCTTCCACGCTGTGGCCAGGTCGTCGGCGTCGGGGGTGCGTACTGAGCGGGTCATGCGCTCAGGTTAGCGCGTTAATTCCGTTGAGCCGCGCGAAGTCCAGGCCGTACTCTCGGTGCCGCACGGCGAAGGGAGAGCTTACAGCTACCAGGGGCCGATTGGGCCGCGAGGCCTGTCGGAAGGGATAGCGCTCCCGCTCACCGTGCACCCGAGGCCATGAAGGAACTTCCTACTCACCGTCACTCGCCCACCAGTAGTTCCTTCGCTCTCCTCACTGAAACACGCTGTGCCCGTTGGTCCAGTTGGCATGGACGCCGGACTCTGAATCCGGAGACCGAGGTTCGAATCCTTGACGGGCAGCGCTGAACACAGGCCAGGGATACTGTCCTGTTTGGAGGGCTGGCCGAGTCTGGAAAGGCACCGGTTTGCTAAACCGTGGTCCGGGTCACAACCCGGCGCGCGTTCGAATCGCGCGCCCTCCGCCCATGCCGTTGACCAGGGGATTCTCATGACTGACGTGAAGACGCTGTTCCGCAGGACCTTACGGGTGCCCCAGGGCCAGGGAGAGCCGGGCGACGGCTCCGGTGTGGCGCGGCAGATGGACGCCGCGCTGGTCGGAATGGGCTTCAAGGCGACCCGCGAGCTGCTGGAGCACGTCGCCGGGTTCGAGCCCCGCTCCGCGATGAACATCGCGTACATGGTGGTCAACACGGTGCGCAAGCTCGTCGGCGACCACGTGCCGCACAACGCCTACTTCATCAGCTTCCCCAAGAACGTCCCGGACACGGTGGAGTTCTGGGTGCAGTGCCTGCGTGACGCGCTGCTGTCCCAGGTCGAACTGCGCGACATCCTGACGGGCGAAGGTTGGGTCAACCTGCTCCAGCTGCCGAAGTACGGCACCTACCAGCACACCTACCAGGAACTGTTGGCAGCGCACGACGAACTGGTCCCGTCGGTGAAGGACCGGGTCACCGTCGTGCACCTGGGCGGCACCCTCGAAGAGGAGGCCACCCGGCTGTTCTGTGACCTCGCGGGCAGCGTGACGCCGCTCGGTGAGGCCGACCTGGAGCTGCTGGCGGACCTCGCGGGCCAGGCGGACGCCCTGCCGGAGACCATCCCGGTCAGGGAGAACCGCGCGGTCGTCAACGCGGTACGCATGCGGGCCGGTGAGCCGTTGGTGTACGTCGACACGGCCACCGACGTGCTGCGCGTCGCGTGTCAGGCCAGCGACGGCGACGTCACGTTGCGGGAGCGCACGAGGTTTCGCAGCTTCAAGCGGCGTGAACGGCGTGCGCTGCTGGGCGCGCTGGACGCGGTGATCGCGGACAACAGCGGCAAGCTCGGGGACGTTGCCCGGTTCGCCGAGCCGTGGAAGCGGTTGGGCGAACGGCTGCACCCGCACGAATACCCGAACTTCCCGCACGCGGCGGACGTCTTCGCGGTCGCTCGCGGCGAGCGCAAGGTCCGGTCGCTGACCGCGCGGGCGGAACAGGCCTATCTCGCTGAGGGGGCTGTCGGCGCGGCCACCGTGCTCGCCGATGCCCCGGGGATGCTGGTGCGGTCGATGGACCGGCTGCTGCGTGAGTCCGGTCGGCAGGAGGCCAAGCAGGTGCTTGGTCTTGTGGAGAAGTCGCTCGGGTCGGTGTCGGGCCGTGTGTTGTGCTCGGTGCGTGAGCACCTGGTCAACCGTGGGAAGCCGGAATCCGCGAGGGTGTTCGCCGCGAGCGGCCGTCGCGCGTGGGTGACTGGCGACTACCGGAGGCCGTTGCCGAGCAAGGTGATCGACCGCACGACGGACCTGCTGGACGACGAACTGCTCAGCCGGATGCCCGCCTACGACAGGCTCGTGGTGGACCCGGCCGTGCTCGACGTGGCGCTGCCGCTGTCCGGCAAGGCCACGGAGGACGGTTTCGCCGTGCTGCCGCGCGGTACACGATCTCCTGTGGACGGTGACGTGCTGCGGTTCTTCACCTACTGGCGGCAGCGCACGGAGCGTACCGACTTCGATCTGTCGGTTCTGCTGCTGGACAAGAACTTCGAGTACGCGGGCCACGTGTCGTGGACGAACTACGGCACTGACGGCGCGGTCTACTCCGGTGACATCATCGAGGCCAAGGATGGTGCCACGGAGTTCGTCGACATCACGCTGGACACCGTCACGGCCGCGTACATCGTGCCGCAGGTGCACATCTATTCAGGGGAGGGGTTCGACCAGGTCGCCGAGTCGATGTTCGGCTGGATGACCAGGGAACGCGGGCAGGAAGGCGCTCCGTTCGAGCCGCGCACGGTTCGGACACGATCCGACATGCGCGGCTCCAGCAGGGTCGCGTTGCCGGTCATGTTCGGTCGTGATCGCAAGGGCGCGTGGTCGGCCACCTGGATGCACCTGTACATGAACAGCCGGTTGAACTTCAACCAACTCGAAGGTACCGCGTCCATTGCCGGCAAGCTGGTGCGTGCCATGTACGAGCGGCGCTACCTGACGATGTCCTATGTGGTCGAGATGCTGGAGGAGAAGGCGGGATCGGTGACCTTGTGGCGGCCGGGCCTGCGGCTGGACAAGCCGGTGGTGTTCGTCGGACTCGACCGGCCGGAGGGCCTGCCGGACGGCAGTGAGGTGATCACCAGGGACCGGCTGAACAAGCTGGTGCCGCAGTAGTGGTAGCATGATCATGCGAGGCCATGGCGGAGCTTCCTTCTTCGCTCTAAACGACTAGTAGCTCCACCGCTTCCCTCGCGCCAGCGTAGACGGGGCCTGCCGACATGGCGGGCCCCGTTCGCTATGTCACATCCCGGCGGACGCTGATCACCCTGGCTGCGACGGCCGCGACGACGGCGTAGCCGATCATCAGCAGGGCACCGGCCCACATCGGCAACAGGTCACCGGCGGGCGCGAACGAGCCCAGCGCGTCGCGGTTCCAGCCGCTGGCGGCCTTGCCGACACCGGTCGGCGTCCACCTGCCGACCGCCGGAACCAGCATCACCAAAGCCCATTCGGCGTAGAACACCCACAGGAACGCGACCGTGATCGCGGCGACCATGTTGCGGATCAACGCCCCCAGGGCCGCGCCGAACAGGCACCACAGCGCGGTACTCACCACAGACCCCAGCAACACCAGCGGAACGTTCGCAGTCCACACCGGATAGTCGTACGCGGACAGCAGGATCGCTGTGAGCGGAGCGGTCACCACCACGGCGGCGAGTCCCACAGCGAGCCCGATCACCGAGCTGGACAACAACTTCGCCGTGATCACGAGACCACGCCGCGGCGTGACCAGGAAAGCCCAGGTGATCGTGCGGTGCCGGTACTCGCTGGCGACCACGATGACGCCGAGGATCAAGGCGAACACGTACCCCTGCTGGGCCATGCTGTACGCGGACTCGACGGCCCGCCCGTTCACCGTCTCCGGCTTGATGAACACCACCACCTGCAGGACAACCCAGGCGGCGCACAGCACGACGGCCAGCGCCGCGAGCAGGCGCATCGACC
Organism: Kibdelosporangium sp. MJ126-NF4; assembly: GCF_000826545.1. The sequence goes on from NZ_CDME01000011.1 coordinate 1,683,598, forward strand.
GGGTGATCCGCAGCATCTCGGCCTTCACCAACGCGATCATGACCGCACCAACTCCAGGTAGGTGTCCTCCAGTACGCCGAACTCGGCGAGCGGACCGGACGCGAGCAGCCTGCCGTGGTTGACGACGATCACGTTGTCCGCGGTGTTGGCCATCTCGGTCAGCACGTGGCTCGACACCAGCACGGTCCGCCCGTCCACGGCCAGCGCGCGCAGGAACCCGCGCAGCCAGTGGATGCCTTCCGGGTCAAGGCCGTTGGCCGGTTCGTCCAGGATCAGCACGGGCGGGTCGCCCAGCAGCGCGCTGGCGATCGCGAGCCGCTGCCGCATCCCCAGCGAGAACCCACCGATCCGGCGGTCGGCGGCCTGCTTGAGGTCCACCAGGTCCAGTACCTCGTTCACCCGTCCCGGTGTGATCCCCGCCGCCGTGCTCAGCACACGCAGATGGGTATGCGCCGTGTGGCCGGGGTGGAACGCGGTCGACTCCAGCACCGCGCCGACGGACCGCATCGGCTCGGGCAGGTCCACGTACCGGTAGCCGTCGATCGTCGCCGTACCCGATGTCGGGCTGACCAGGCCGAGGATCATCCGCAGCGTGGTGGTCTTGCCCGCGCCGTTCGGGCCGAGGAATCCGGTGACCGCCCCGGCGGGCACGGTGAACGACAGGTCGGTCACCGCCTCGACGGCGCCGAACCTCTTGCTCAGCTTCTGCACTGCTATCACGGTGACCAGCCTGCCGGTGGACAACGTCCTGGTCATCGGCTCCGGGATGGGTCATGGACAGGTGGAGACGCCTCCAGCCCGGGGTGGAGGTGCCGGTCCGGGAACGGAGGTACCGTGACCGCCGTGAGCAGATGGCGGTACGCGGTGTGGACCGTGGTCGTGCTGTATCTGGGCTACGACCTGGTAGGTTCCATGATCAACTCCGCCGGTGTGCACGGGTGGGGCGGGGTGGCACTCGATGGCGGGCTGCACGTTCTGGGGTTGGCGTGTGGCTTCATTGCCTACCGTTGGGCCAGGTACAGCGTCTGGTGGCTTGCCGTGACCGCCGCACTCGGCTTGGCCGAGCATTCCCATCTCCAGTTCGCGGGGACAAGCCTGATGTTCCTTGCGGTATGGATGGCGCCGTTCCGGACACGGTTGTGGCAGGCGATAGCGCTGACCGTGGCCGTGACGGCCGCGTTCATCGGCACGTCCTTGGCCGTCTCGTTGGAGGGGTACGCGATCTTCGGGCTGGGGTTCGCGCTTGGCTGGGCTGGTTTCCTCGGCGCGGTACTCAACCAGCTTGGGGTGACGCGAAGGCAGACCGTGGCCATCGCCGAGGCGCAGGCGAACGCGGCGGTGCTGGGGGAGCGGCAGCGGCTGGCCCGCGAGATCCACGACATCCTGGCGCACTCGCTGTCCGCTCAGGTCGTGCACCTCGAAGGAGCACGGCTACTACTCGAACAAGGCAGGGACCGTGACGTGGTCCTCGACCGCGTTGTCCGTGCCGGAGACCTCGCCCGCGCCGGGCTGGAGGATTCCAAACGGGCGGTCGCGGCACTGCGCGGCGACCAGACACCGCTGGCGGAGCAGTTGGAACAACTGGCGGAGCAGTTCCGGGCGACCACGGGACGTACGTGCGAGGTCACGGTGACCGGCGATGCCGGGCAGTTGACACCGGAGGCCTGGCTGGCTGTAGTGCGCACCGCGCAGGAAGCGCTGACCAACGCGCACAAGCACGCGCCGGAAGCGTCGGTCACGCTCGCCTTGCGGTGCGCGCCGGACTGGTGTGAGTTGGAGGTCGAGGACACCGGCGGGGCGACGACAGGATCCGCGGGAAACGGCTATGGACTGGTGGGAATGCGGGAACGGGCCGAACTGATCGGCGGCACGCTGGAAGCGGGACCTGCCGGTGGCGGATTCCGGGTGCGGCTGCGGGTACCGGCGTGACGCGCGTGATCGTTGTGGACGATCAGACCGTCGTCCGGGAAGGCCTTGTCCTGCTGCTGCAGCTGCTGCCGGACGTCGAGGTGGTCGGCTCGGCCGCCGGAGGCGAGGAGGCGCTCCGCATGGTCGCGACCCACCAGCCCGACGTGGTGCTGATGGACCTCCGGATGCCCAAAATGGACGGTGTGGAGGCGACGAAACGGATCCGTGCGGACTATCCGGAGACCCAGGTCGTCGTGCTGACCACGTACTCGGACGACGAGTCCGTGTTCGCAGCCCTGCGCGCGGGGGCGCGCGGCTACCTGACCAAGGACGCGCGAGCGGGCGAGATCGCCGAGGCCATCGCGGCGGTCCGGCGTGGCGAGGCCCAGTTCGACCCGGCCATCCAGCGCAGGCTCGCCGAACAGGTCACCAGCCGAGCGGTCACGACCGAGGCGTTGCCGGACGGGCTGACACCGAGGGAGGCCGACGTGCTGCGGCTGATCGCGGAAGGCCGGTCCAACACGGAGATCGCCGCACACCTGGTGATCACCGAGGCGACGGTCAAGACGCACATCAACAACCTCTTCGCCAAAACAGGCGTACGTGACCGCGCGCAGGCGGTCACGTACGCATTCAGGCGCGGTCTAGTCGGCTAGCCGCTGCCGCAAGGCGGGAGTGGTTCGTTGCCACAGGGCGGGAGTGACGTCCGGCGACCAGTCATCCTGCGACCGGTGCGCCGTCCGGCAGCGGAACGTCGTGTCGTCCACGGTGACGGTGTCACCGGTGGCATAGGCGATTCCCGCTGCCCACTCGGGAGTCGGGCCGGTCAGGAAGACGTTCGCCTGCGTCGTCACACCGGTGTTCGCGGCGATGATCTGGCCGAGCGTCTGCCGGTAGGTGATGCCGTACTGGCGCTCGATCGACGTGAGGGTCGGGTCGTTGGCGTAGAAGAACCGGTCGCCGTCCCGCAGGTTCTCGAACTGCTTGCGCCAGATGGCGTTCTGCAGCTCGCCGAACTCCCTGCCGGACGCGTGCCGCTCGGCGATCATGCCGGTGAACGCGTCCAGGCTGTTGACGTTCCCGCCGTAGGTGGCGCTCAGCCGTGCGGCCAATGAGGAACGCCGGGTGGCGGTGACGGCGTGGGAGTCGGCGGCCGGGCTGCCCAGCCGGATGTCGCGGCCGCGGATGTCGTTGAGCCGGACGAAGTCGAGGATGTCCGGGTCGTTGATCGCGTTGGCCGGGTCGATCTCGGGATCACGCGGGAACTGGCTGGTGGATTCGCCTGTGATGGCGGTGAAGCCGAATCTCGGCGCGAGGCCGTACGCCCGCCGGAGGTCGTTGTAGGTCGGCAGACCGTGGTCGCGGGCACGGGCGATGTCGATCGCGCCAAGGTCGGTCACGCCGCGGAAGCACTGCGGCAGCTCCGGCCCGTCGAGGCAGCCGGGGTTGCCCGGCACCGGGACCTGGAACAGCACGCTGCGCAGCTGGTTGTCGATCTGCTCGTCGTTGCGGTACTCCGCCTCGCCGCCGATACCCTTGAGCATCGGGCCGATTCCGACTTCGGCGAGCAGGTCGGGATTGAAGAACGCCACGTTCAGCGGCACGACGAGGGCGACCTCGTCGCCTTCGTCCTCGACTTCGATCCCGGCCGCCTCGAACCGCTCCAGCTGCTCGGCGGTGTACCGGCCGACCGGGGCGCTCGGCTCGAACTCGCCGTGGATCATGCTGTGCGCACGGTAGCCGACCACAGCGAACTCGTTGGACAGCGAGGCGTTCACGGTCGACCTGTACCCGTTGTACGGCGACAGCGTGACACCGAGCGCGGGCAGGAACTCGTTGTACGTGATGTACTGCTGCTCCGCGCCGACGATCCGGCGGGCGATCTCGAACTTGTCCTGCTGCGACAGGGTGTTCGGCAACCGGTCGACGATCCTGTTGTGCTCGAGCGCGAACAGCGTCTGCGTGGCGGTCAGGCCCCAGTTCTCGTTGGCCCGCACGTCACCGGCGACCATCGCGCGTCCGGGCGTGGCCTGCAGGCGGCCGTTGGCGTCCATCGGCGGGGCGGTGCTCACGTTTCCCCGCGCGTCGCGGCGCGGCAGCGTTCCGTTCGCCATCAGCAGCTTCGCGCCGTTGTTGGCCATGTTGCCGTCGACCGGGCCTTCGCGCAGCCATTCCAGCCGCTGCGCGGTGCCACCGTACACAGTGAACCCGTCGATGTAGCTGGACACCGTGTTGATCTGCTGGCGTGTCGTGAAACCCGTTCCGGTTCCGGGGGCAGCGGGTGTCCTGGTGAACCCGATGCTGCCGAGGTCGTTGCGGAACTGTTCGAGCGTATCGTTGGCGTTGAAGCGAATCGGCGCGCTCTCACCACCCGCCTCCTGCCGCAGGCCGAAGGTGTGGTCCATGAACTGTCCCCACACGAACCCCCACTGGGTGACCCTGTTCTCGGAGAAGAGGTTCTGTGACTGGTCGCTGAACACCCGGTTGCTGACAAACCGGGGTTCCGGGCCGTTGATCGGCCTGCCGACCCCGTCCGCGTAGTTGGCCGGGGCCACCCGCAGGTACGAGGTGTTGGTCCGACCCCACGTCGGATTCGCCAGGTTGTTGCAACTGCCGTCCAATGTCCTGACGGAAGTAGGTGAACACGCTTGTTGTGCTGGTGCTACGGTGGCGGTCAGAGGGAACACGATGAGAATCGCTCCGGCCAGCGCCACCGGCCGGGTTCTGCGCATGGTGCGACCTTTCACAAGCAATGCAGGGAGAACTGGCCCTGTATGCGTCGCGGCTGGGCGTCGCGGCGGGACCAGCGAAGATCGAGCGTAAACCCGGCTCGAAACGCTGCGACATGACACGCTTGTCCTAGGCCTAATGGGTTACCCCCACGTGAAAACCCCCTTCCCGCAACGAGGAAGGGGGTGTCCAGTGTGGCGCGTCAGCTGATGTGCCCGATTCTGACGCGAATGTGCGGAATGGGCCGCCGTGCGAGGGCCACGGCGGCCCGTGCCTGTGTCGCGCTCAGCAGCGCTTCCAGGCGAACCGGAAGCGGCCGTTGGGGTTGCGGTCGGGGGAGTCCATCGAGATCCAGCTCGCGGTGGTCTGCGGGTTGGACCCTCCCGCGTTCACGCGCACCGCGGTGTTGACGTTGAAGAAGCGGTCCTCGCCGCAGGGTGCGTAGACGACCTTGCTCGGGTCGGTGAGATCGGTGGTGGACCAGTTGTCGCGCAGCGGGCCGTTGAACGGGTGGACCCGGCGGGCAGTGGGTGTTTCTCCCTGGAAGTAGTAGTCCGCGCCCTGCCAGGCCTGTGCACCATGGGCAAGGCTGATGCGGCCGGAGTAGTCGGCGCGGACGATCCCGAAGGTGAATCCGGCTGGTACCCGGACGTCCAGAACGAGCTGGCAGTTCTTCCTGACGTCGGTCGGCTCGGCACCGGGGCCGACTTTCGCGACGTATCCCTCGCGATGGCTGAACGTGAACTCGGAGTTGTCGTCGGCGACCGAGACCTCGGTCGATCCGACCGGGCAGCCCGACCCGTTCGCGGTCACGACGTGGACGGTGACCCGTCCGGGCGGGACCTCTTCAGCAGTCGCCGCCGATCCCATGGGAACGGATAAAGCCACGGCAAGCGCAAGCATCGTAGTGATCATTGAGGCACCTTTCAAACGCAAGACCATTCAGGTAGCGGGCCCTGCACGCAGGGTAGCCCCATCGCCGCATATGGAAAGCCTACGGATGGAGCAATAGTTTTAGTCGAGTGCATTTTCGTGGCAATTCTGAAACGTATTCAGGGTTATGATCCTACGACACGACCATTCCATTCCGTGGTACGTCCATAACAGATTTACCCAGAAATCGGTGATGGCCCCGATGTTTGTCACTCACGTGAGTGAAGTCGAACCGGGGACTCGTTCGTTGCGGTGGGCCGGGTCTTGACTGGTGTAAACCATTTCATCCGGCGATGACCGCTGGTCGGCCTGGTCGGCGGCGGTCGGATATGTCACCGGTGCATGGCTGCTGGACATTGAACCCTTTTGGTCCATGGTCCGTTGTCATCAGTACGGCGAGCCCTGTCTGACCGACGATCGCGGTGGAGGTGGCCACAGTGGACGGCACGTGTCCTCGCTTGACGTTCGCCTCCGGTCTTCGTATGGTCTAGACCAATCGTGATCTTCACGGTCATGGGCAGCAGGCGCGAGCTGTCCGCCGCCGGTATCCCTCTGCCCGCGATGCAAGGAGTTCCTTTTCCCATGTCCCTGAAACGAAAGCTGTCCGTCACCGCGGCGGCCGCCGGGATCGCTCCCGTGCTGCTCGCCGTGCTGCCTGCCGGACAGGCGAGTGCCCATGGATACATCTCGACGCCAGGCAGCCGTCAGGCCCAATGCGCCCGTGGCACCGTGTCCTGTGGTTCCATCAAGTTCGAGCCGCAGAGCGTGGAAGGCCCCAAGGGGCTGAACAGCTGCAACGGCGGTTTGTCGCAGTTCGCCGAGCTGAACGACGACAGCAAGCCGTGGAAGCCGACGTCGGTCAGCGGCGGCTCGGTCGCCTTCACCTGGACCTTCACCGCACGCCACAAGACCTCGAACTACCAGTACTTCCTCAACGGCAAGAAGATCTCCGAGGTCGACGCCGGTGGCCAGGCGCCAGGGGCGGTGGAAACCCACCAGGTCAACCTCGGTGGCGCCACCGGACGGCAGAAGCTGCTGGCGGTGTGGAACATCGCCGACACGCCGATGGCGTTCTACTCGTGCGTCGACCTGCAGATCGGCGGTGGTGGCTCGAACCCGCCATCCACCCAGCAACCGACGCCCACCCAGACGTCATCACCGAAACCGACCACCAGCGCACCGAAGCCCACGACGTCGACCCAGCAGCAGCCGCCCGCGGCCGCCACCGACTGGAAGCCGGACACCTACTACCCGCTCGGCGCGGAGGTCACCTACCAGGGCACGCGCTACCGCATCATCCAGCGCCACACCTCGCTGACCGGTTGGGAACCGACCGCGACGCCCGCGCTCTGGCAGAAGCTCTGACCCGGTAACCCGTGACGGCCCGCGCCGAGTGCCCGGCGTGGGCCCTCCTGAACAGGAGAAGACGTTCGTGAAGCGCTTCCACCTTGCCGTCGCGGCGGTGTGCCTGACGACAGTGACGACTCTGACCGCGTGTGGTTCCACTGAGCCCGCCGCCCCACCCGCGCAGCCACAGGGACAGGCGGCGCCGATGGCCGGGGTCGCGAGCGAGTTCAACGAGACAGACGTGATGTTCCTGCAGATGATGATCCCGCACCACACGCAGGGCATGGAGATGCTCCGGCTGGCCAAGCAGGAGGCGCAGCGGCCGGAGATCAAGGACCTGGTCAACGCGATCGACGTGACCCAGGCCGACGAGGCCAAGACGATGACCGGCTGGCTGACGCAGTGGGGCAAACCGACCACGGCGGACCCCAACATGAGCGCGCACGCCGAGCACGGCGGGCTGCCCGCGACCAACCCCGAGGTGATCGCGGAACTGGCGAAGGCCAAGGGCACACAGTTTGAAAGCATGTTCCTCAACCTGTTCACCGGACACCAGGGTGCCGCGGTGGAGATGGCGCAACGCGAACTCAAGGACGGTACGAGCGCCCCGGTGAAGGAGATGGCCGACCGGGTCGTGAAGTCCCGTACCGGCCAGATCCAGCAGATGCTCGGCATGGTGGGTGAGTAGGACGCGGTGTGTCCGGTGGGTGACTGTCAGGAGCGAACGCGAGCGGCTAGGGTGGACGGCAAGCAGCCGAGAACACCCATGAAGGGACCTCACGGTGTCGGAGAACGGCCTGCTCGACTGGCACGTGAAGCAAGACACCGACGTAGTCGTTCTGACCATCGCCGGGGAGATCGACCTGGCGAGCGAGGAGGACTTCGCCGAGGCGCTGGCCTGTGCGTTGGACACGCAGTCCCCGGTACTGCTGGTGAACCTGGCCGAGGTGACGTTCCTCGGATCGTCGGCGCTGCACGTGCTGCTGAAGGCGAACCAGGAGGCACGGCGGCGCGACCGCGTTCTCCGTGTGGCACATGGCGGATCGTTCGCCGCGCGTGTGCTCACTGTCGCGGGGCTTGACCAGGTGCTGGAGGTTTTCGACAGCGCCGAGACAGCACTGGCGTGGCTGCCGTCGCCGGCGGACGGACGCCACGACGTCGCCGGGCAGCATTTTACTCCCCGCGCCGAGGTACGAGACAGGTTCTGAGGCTTCCGGTTCGTGCACAATGGACTAGGTTGCGTGCGTGTCAACGACAACAACCCGAGACCCTGACCGGCTCGTCCTGTTCACCGACGCCGTGGTGGCCATCGCCATCACCCTGCTCGTGCTCCCGCTCGTCGAGTTGGTCAACGAACACGTCGAGCACCCGGCTGAGATCGTCACGCACAACTGGGACCGGCTGGGCAGTTTCGCACTGAGCTTCGTGGTGATCGCCCGGTTCTGGATGGCACACCACCGGGTCTTCGCGCACGTCAGTCAGTACACCGCCAGGCTGATGCGGTGGAACATGCTGTGGCTGTTCACCACGGTGCTGCTGCCTTTCCCGACCGGGATGGTCAGCCGGTTCGGCCCCGACCACTTCACCATGGCGTTCTACATCGGCACGGTTGGGGTGAGCAGTGTGTGCCTGACGATGCTGACCCTGTTGATCCACCGCAATCCGGACATCCAGGACGCGGAGAACCCGTTGCACCGCAAGGACGTGATCAGCACCGTCAGTACGACGGGCCTGATCGTCGTCGCGCTGATCGTGGCCATGCTCCTGCCGCGCGTGAACTACTACGCCCTGCTGCTGCTCCTGCTCACGCCCGTGGTGACGCGGCTCTGGGCGAAGGTCAGGTTGTGAGGTTCACGCCCGCTTCGGTGAGCAGCCGCTCGGCCTCTTCGCGCTGGTCCTCCTCAACCAGGATCCGCTGCTGCAGAGCGCCGATGGAGCCGTCGATCACGCTCATGTGGCTGTCGGTGTGACTGTGCTTGATCCCGGCGTCCTTCAGCACGGAGGCGGCGAACGACATCAGCACCGGATCATTGGAACGAAACAGCTCGACCATGTCTCCACGATACGTCGCCTGGCGGAACTCAGGAGAAATCAGCAGCGTGGTCGCGTGCCCACTGGGCGAAGGACCGCGGCAGGCGGCCGGTCAGCTTCTCGAACGTCCCGGACACCGGGAGCGAACCGGGCCCGTCGACCGCGTCGGCGAGCAACTCGACATGCCACTGCATGTCTTCCTCTGGCCAGTTCTCGCCACGCCACTTCCCGACGGCCTGCTCCGGCGTGAGCTCCTCGAAGCCGATCTCGGCGCCGACGGCCGCGCCGATCGCCGCGACCTGCTCGGCCTGGGTGACCTTGGCCGGTCCGGTGAGCGTGTACGCGGCGCCGACGTGTTCGTCGGTCAGCAGGGCCGCCACGGCGATCTCGGCGATGTCGGCCTCGTGCACCAGCGGATACCCGGAGCCGGGATACGGCTCGCGCACCACCCGCTCGGTCCGGATCGCCTCGGCCCAGCCCAGTGTGTTGGTGGCGAGCAGACCGGGCCGCAGGTGTGTCCACTCGGCACCCGACGCCTCGACCGCGGTCTCGACGGCCCGGTGCCCGTCCCGCTCCTCCGCGAGGTGCCTGGCGAGCGCCGTGCCGTCGTAGTCGATGGTGAATCCGGCGGCGGCCGCCGAGTGCACCACGAACCTGCGCACGCCCGCCTTCCTCGCCGCCGCGACGAAATCCGCGCCCGCGAAGGGATACAGGTAGACGCTGTGCACGCCGTCGAGCACCTCGGGCCAGGTCTCCGGGTAGTCGAAGTCGCCGTACCGGATGTCCACACCGGAGGGGAACTCGTGCGGCCCGCGGACCATCACCCGTGGCCGCCGGTGCGCGAGTAGCGCCGTCACACACCAGCCGACGTTGCCGTTGGCGCCGGTGATCAGGATGGTCACCGGAAGTCCCCGATGTGGTCGGTCGCCCATTCGGCGAGTGTCCTCGCCGGACGGCCGAGCACTTCCTCCACGCAGGACAGCACCGGTTCCGGGGTCAGGGTGGCGCGCTGCCAGATGTCGAGCAGGAAGTCCGCGACGAAGTCGGGAACGCCGGAGCGCGCACGCCACTCGGCCACGGCGATCTCCTCGAATCTTGCCTCGAGACCGACCGCGTCGGCGATCGCCGCGACCTGCTCGTGTTTGGTCAGCGACTCGGGACCGGACAGGGTGTAGGTCTGTCCATTGTGGCCGTCGAAGAGCAGTGCGGTCGCAGCCACCGCGGCGATGTCCTGCTCGTGCAGCGGGGTCTGCCTCGCCTCCGCGCACGGCTCGCTGACCACGCCGGTCGTCCTGATCGCCTCGGCCCAGTCGAGCAGGTTCGCCGCGAACATGCCGGGCCGGACGTGGGTCCACTCGATGCCGGACTTCTCCACGGCCCGCTCGGTCTGCAGCGAGTCCTCGGTCGTCTCGACGGACGTGAGCGTCACGATTCGCCGCACTCCGGCCTCTTTGGCCAACTCGATGGTGGCAAGCGGGTCGCCGATGGACAGCAGGTACATCCGGTCGACGCCGTCGAACAGCTCGGGGCCGGGGGACTCGAGGTCGCCGCGGACGAGCTCGGCCTTGGCGGGCAGGCGCGCGGCCGCCGGGTCGCGGGTCAGCGCACGGACGGTCGCGCCCGCGGTGAGGAGCTGGTCGACGACGTGCCTGCCCACCGTGCCTGTGGCGCCGGTTACAAGAATTCTCAACGGAAATCCTCCGGTCGGTGCGATTCGCCGCCGACGCTAGCGAGTAACCGGATCCCTTCGCACATAGGTCTTTGCTTATGCAAAACCCTTGCGTTTTCGGGGGATTATGACCTCTCCGCGGTTGGTCCACAATGGACACTTTGTCATCGGCGGAGCCGGGTCAGCACGAGCGCGGCGCTGACCACCGTGACGGCCACGTTCACGCACAGCGCGAGCCGGATCCCCGACAGCTCCACCGCCTGTGTCGCCGCCACCGCGCCGAGCACCGGGATTCCGACCGTGATGGCGACCTGCTGCGTCATCGACGCCAGGCCGGTCGCCAGGCCCTGCTGCCCGTCCGGCAGGCCGGAGGTCGCGGTCACCGTGAACGCCACGATCGCCGCGACATGCCCGAAGAACCCGATGAACAGCGCGGGAACCACGATCGCGAGCGCCGTCAGGTCGGTGCCGACGAACACCAATGGCAGCGTGGCCAGTCCCTGTGTCAGCAATCCGGTGATCAGTACCGTCCGGCTGCCGAACCGTCCGATGAACCGCCCGGCGAGCACCCCCGCCGCGACGGACGCCAGTCCGGGAATTCCGAAGACGAGACCGGTTGTCAGCGGGGACAGGCCGAGTACGTGCTGCAGGTACAGCGTCAGCAGGAAGATCATCCCGCCTTCCATCGTGAAGATCACGAGCCCGGCGTAGTTGCCCCACTTCACCGTCGACAGCCTGAGGATGCGCACCGGCGCCAGCGGCGCGGGCGACCGCAGCTCGATCAGCCAGAACGCGGCGAGGAATGCGACGCCGACGGCCCCGACGACGATGCTCTGCTCGATCACCGCGTAGACCACGGCCAGCAGGCCGCCAGTCACCGTGACGGCGCCTGGCACGTCCAGCTTCGCTCGCTGCGGCGCCAGGCTCTCCTTGATCACGAACGGCGTGGTCAGCAGTACCGCGATGGCCACGGGCACGTTGATGAAGAACGCGGAGCGCCAGCCGAGCAAGCTGATCAGCGTGCCGCCGACCAGCGCGCCCACGGTGAAACCGCCGGACAGCAGCGCGCCGTTGAGGCCGAGCACGCGGTCGCGCACGGCGCCCTCGGCGAACGTGGTGGTGATCAGTGAGAGTCCGGCGGGAATCGTCATCGCCGTGGCGAAACCCTGCAGGGCCCGCGCGACCAGCAGCATCTCGGGATTGGCCGCGAACCCGCCGAGCAGGGACGCTCCGCTCAGCAACAGCATGCCCGCCAGGAACAGCCTGCGGCGGCCGAAGAGGTCCGCCAATCGCCCGAACAGCAGGCTGAAGCCCGCCGCGGGCAGCGCGTACGCCGAGGCGATCCACGCCAGCGCGTCCGGTGGCAGCCCGACACCCGCTCCCACCTCGGGCAACGCGACGTTCAGGATCGAGAAGTCGACCGACAGCATGAACCCGGCGCCGAGCAGTATCAGCAGCGTCACCCGCTGGCGGCCGTCCAGCCTTGGTGCCGCTGCTGTCTCGTCCACGGCCGTGACCGGACCACCCATGACATGCCTCCACCCAGTAGCAACCGAACGGTTGCCACACTATGGCAACCGTTCGGTTGCGTCAATGAGTGGATCAGGCCGGAATCACCGGTCGAATATTCTGGCGAGTGTGACTGTCACCCGAGCACTGTTGATCGACTTGGACGGCGTGCTGCGGCACCGTGACCCGGAGATCGCCGCACGGTGCGAACAGGACGCCGGGCTGCCGCAAGGAAGTCTGCACGAGGTCGCGTTCCTGCCAGACCTGCTCACGCCCGCTGTGACTGGGCAAATCACCCAGCGCGAATGGGAAACGGAGATCACCCGTGTGCTCACCGAGCGTCATCCGGGCGTGGACGTGACGGCCGCCGTGCGCGAATGCTTCGGGGACACCGGGTACATCGACGAAGAGGTGCTCGCGATCGTCGACGCGGTCCGTCCGCACGCGACCGTCTGCCTGATCAGCAACGCGACCGACCGCGTGCACCAGGATCTCGAAGCACTCGGTGTCGCCGACCACTTCGACCACGTCGTCAGCTCGTCGGATCTCGGTGTGACCAAACCGGACGCACGTGTGTACGCCGCGCTGGCCAGGCTCACGGGTGCCGCGGCCAGGCGCTGCCTGATGGTCGACGACGCGCTCGCGAACACCGAAGGGGCCCGGCAGGCCGGGATGACCGGTCACACGTTCACGTCCGCGGCGGACCTGAAGGACGCGGTCGACGAGTGGCTGGAGCGTGACCTGGTGAGCCGCCCGGAACCCGAGGTGCGGCGGGACGCCGTGCGGGTGCTGTGTCTCGACTCGCAGGACCGCCTGCTGCTGATGCACTGGCACGACCCGAACAACGGCGAGTACCTGTGGGAACCGACCGGTGGTGGCGTTGACCCCGGCGAGAGCCACATCGAGGCTGCTCGGCGTGAAGTCGCCGAAGAGATCGGCCTCGTCGATCTCGCCATGGGCGAGGACAGCGTCGAAGTACACCGCGACTACGTGTGGTGGGGCAAGTGGCTGCGCAGCCGCGAGGAGTTCTTCGTCGCCCGTATCCCCGCCGATCAGGCCACCGTCGAGCCCGCGCTGACCGACTCCGAGGCCGAGACCCTGGTCGGCATCCGCTGGTGGACGTGGCCGGAACTGCTCGGCAGCACGGAGCGGATCGAACCGGCCGACCTGGTGCCGGTGCTGCGCCGCCTGGCGCCCGACGGCCCGTGGCAGTCCATCACGCGTGTGTCCGATCCGTTCAAGACCGACGAGGCACAGTAGACATGTGACCGCAGACATTGCCAAAGCCACGTCGTTCATGGCCACGCACGCCCGCGTGCTCGACCGGCGTCGCTTCGAGTTGCTCATGGGCATGACGGACGCTGAGTCGGTGCTCGCCGCCGTTGACGCGTACCGCAATCCCGACGGCGGGTACGGCTGGGGCCTGGAAGCCGATCTCAGAGCGCCGGAAAGCCAGCCTGGCGGGGCGCTGCACGCTCTTGAGGTGTTCGCGGAGGTGGACACGGTGACTCCGCGCGCGGTCGCGCTGTGCGATTGGCTCGGCACGATCTCCCTGCCTGACGGGGGAGTGCCGTTCGCGTTGCCCGTCACCGATCCCACGGGGTGTGCGCCGTTCTGGCTGCAGGCTGATCCCGGTGTGTCCGCGTTGCAGAGCACGGCGTTCGTGACCGCGACCGCACTGCGTGTGGCCAGGTTCGACCCGGCTGTGGCCGGGCATCCGTGGCTGCGTGACGCGGTCGCGTACTGCTTCCGTGAGATCGAGGCGATCCGCGAGCAGCCGTTCGCGATCGAACTGTGCTTCGCCGTCCACATGCTCGACGCGGCGCACGGGCTGTACCCCGAGGCGGCCGCTTTGCTCGACCACATCGGCAAGTTCGTCCCCGCCGACGGCCTCGCGCCGGTCGCCGGTGGCAAGGACGGGGAAACACTGCGGGCACTGGACTTCTCGCCGTTGCCCGACACTCCGTCCCGGCGGCTGTTCACCCGTGACGTGATCGTCGACGAACTGCGCCGCCTCGCCGACGCCCAGCAGCAGGACGGCGGCTGGACGGTCGACTTCGCCAGCTACTCACCGGCCGCCGAGTTGGAATGGCGTGGCTACAAGACCGTCTCCGCCGTGTCCGTCCTTCGTCACAATTCAGTACTTCCAAAGTAGGACGCGTCCCACCGGGTGGCTGCGCCATCCTCGGACAGGTGATGCACAAGCTGCTGACGATCGGCGCGCTCACCGCGAGCCTGACTGTTCCCGCCGCCCACGCGGCGCCGAACAGCCTGGTGGCGCAGGCGGATGCCGCCGCGACACCGGTACTGAACTGGACACAATGTACTGAGCATGGACTTGAGCGGTACGAGTGCGCGACCGCGGACGTGCCACTGGACTACGCGAAGCCGCACGGCGAGAAACTGGGGCTGGCGGTGTTGCGGCAGCGTGCCACCGGCCAGCGGATCGGCACCCTGTTCACCGCGGTCGGTGGCCCCGGCGGATCGGGAATCGACGTCGCGCGCGGCAGGCTCGCGCAGGAGGAAGTGGCCAGCCGGTTCGATGTGGTCACGTTCGACCAACGTGGAATCATGCGTAGCCGTCAGGTCAAGTGCTTCGCCTCGCCGGAGGAACAGGCGCGGTTCTGGGAGCGTGCCCCGATGCCGCCCGTCAACCCGGCCGAGGAGAGGCAGACCCGGCGTACCAGCAAGGAACTGGCCGACGGCTGCGCACGGCACAGCGGCGACCTGATCGGCCATCTGACCACTGTGGACGTGGCGAGGGACATGGATCTGCTGCGACGCGCTGTGGGTGACAAGAAGCTCACCTTCACCGGTGGCTCGTACGCGAGCTATCTCGGCGAGGTCTATGGCGCGTTGTTCGGCGACCGGGTACGCGCGTTGCAGCTCAACGCGATGATCGACCCGGTTGCCTACACCCAGTCGAATCTGGACACTGCGTGGGAACGGGCACACGGCACGGCCGGGGTGTTCGCCGAGTTCGCCAGGCTGTGCACCGCTGCGGGCAGGCCTGCTTGTGCGTTCGCGGGCCCGGATGTGGCCGGGCGCAACGCTTCCCTGCTCTCCCGGCTCAAGCAGGGGCCGATCACGGTCGGCCGGGGCGAGGCCGCTGTGCCTGTCCGCTACCAGGATCTCCTGCCTGCCCAGGTGATCACGTTGTACGACACACGCGAAGGATGGCCCACGCTGGCCACGCTGCTCGACGCGGTCGAGCGTGGCGCGGACGGTGATCCGGCTGTGGTCAAGGAGATTCTCGGTGCGGTGGCCTACCGGCTGGACTTCCTGGACGCGTTCACGGCCATCACGTGCGCCGACGTCGACCATCCGAAGGTGCCGGGCGTATGGCCCGTGTTCGCGAGGCTGATCGACGCGGACGTGCCGGACTATGGGCGGTACTGGCTCTACCCGGGACAGCCGTGCGCCTCGTTGCCCACGCCGCCGCAGCGGCACACCGGTCCGTGGCAGCTGCGATCGGACGTTCCCGCGTTGCTGATGAACAACAAGTTCGACCCGGTGACGCCGCTGAGCTCGGCCGTCAAGGCCCAGCGCGCGATGGGCAACGCCCGGCTGGTCGTGTCCCAGGGGCACGGGCACGCCGTCCTCGGCTCCTGCGCCGAGAAGATCATGGCCCGCTACCTGATCGACCTGCAGTTGCCGCAGGAGGGCACCACGTGCGAACCGGACCACCGGCCCTTCACCGATGGTGTATGAAGATCTTGTGACTAGTCTCGCCATGGTTTTCCGTCCCCAGTTGCCGCCGGAACGGTTGCGCGGATACGTCCGCACGGTCGAGGAGGCAGGGTTCGACGAGGTGTGGGTGTGGGAGGACTGCTTCCTGGAGAGCGGGATCGCGACCGCGTCCGCCGCTCTGGCGTGGACCGACCGGCTGAAGGTCGGCGTCGGGTTGCTTCCCGTGCCGCTGCGCAACGTCGCACTGGCCACAATGGAAGCCGCGACGCTGTACCGGTTGTTCCCCGACCGGGTGCTGATCGGCCTCGGCCACGGCGTGCAGGACTGGATGGGGCAGGTGGGCGCGCGGGCCGAGTCGCCCGTGACGCTCCTGCGCGAGTACGCGGTCGCGATGCGGTCGTTGCTGGCGGGGGAGAACGTGACCACGGACGGCCGTTACGTGAAGCTGCGTGACGTCCAGCTCGGCTGGCCGCCGGAGAACGTGCCGCCGCTGTACGTCGGCGCGACAGGGCCGAAGTCGGTCCGGCTGTCCGGTGAGGTCGCGGACGCGACGATCCTCACCTCCGCGACAACGCCGGACGGCGTGCGCCAGGCACGGCAACTCATCGACGAGGGCAGGGCCGCCGCAGGCAAGACCGGCCACCATCATGTGATCGTCTCCCTGCTGGCGGCGACCGGTGAATCGGCGGCCGAGCGGATCGCGGCCGACTACGAAGGCCAGCGAGCGGGAGTCGCGGGCAACGGAGAACAGGTCGCGGCGGCGGTGCGGCTGCTGGCCGAGGCCGGTGCGGACACTGTTGTCCTGCAGCCAACCGCGAACGAACCGGACCCGGAGGGATTCGTTCGGTTCGCGGCCGAAAAGGTCCGGCCATTGATATAAGTGGACGCTTACGCATGACCGCTATACTCCCCGGCATGAACGATCAACCGTTGACCGCGCGAGAAGAAGCCCTGTGGCGGGCGCTCGCGCGGTTGATGGTTTCGCTTCCACGAGCACTCGACGACGACCTGCTGCGCAACACCGGCCTGTCGCTGACCGACTACTCCGTCCTCATGCACCTGTCCGAGGCGGAGAACCGGCAGTTGAGGATGGCCGATCTGGCGACAGCGACCGCGTTGTCGGCGAGCCGGATCACCAGGGTGGTCGACAACCTCCAGGCCAGGGGACTGACGGAGAAACGCCGGACGGACTCCGACGGCAGGGGGTACAACGCAGTGCTGACACCCGCGGGGTTCGACCGGCTCAAATCCGCCTACCCCACCCACCTGGCCAGCGTCCGGCGACGCGTGGTCGACCTGATGGATCCCGGCTCGACCGGCTCGGTGGGAACACAGCTCGCGGCCGTCGCTGAGCAGTTGTACTCGGACTGCAAGCGCCAGGCCTGAGAATGCCAAGACCAAGACGCAGGGTGTTGGGCCTGATGGCCACACTGGGGCTCAGCTTCGCGATGTTGATGGGCACGGCGGACGCCGTCCCCGCGCCGGTGATCGGCCCGGCACAGGGCGACGCGCTGCACGTGATGTCCTACAACCTTCGGTTCGCGTCGAACAACAAGCCCAACTCGTGGGCACAGCGCCGCCCGGTGATGGCCGAGTTGCTCAACCGTGAGCTGCCGACGATCCTTGGTACGCAGGAAGGTCTGTACCAGCAGTTGCGGGATGTCGACCGGGATCTGCCTTCGTACTACGAGTGGATCGGCGTTGGCCGTGATGGGGGTAGTGGGGACGAGTTCACCGCGCTGTTCTTTGATTCGCTGCGGCTCAAGGCGTTGGAGTTGCATCATTTCTGGCTGTCGGATACGCCGGATGTGCCTGGATCGAGGTCGTGGGGCAATGTCGTTCCTCGGATGGTGACTTGGGCGAGGTTTCATGACTTGCGGACTGGTCGTGAGTTCGCCGCCGTCAACACTCATTTCGACAATCATTCCGAGGAAGCGAGTGTTCGTAGTGCTTACTTGGTACGCGAGAAGATCGGCGAGTTCGCGCCGGGTCTGCCGGTGCTGCTGATCGGTGACTTCAATGACGCCGCGACGCGGTCGCGTAGTTATCATGTGTTGGTGACTGAGGGTGGGTTTGCCGATTCTTGGATTGCGGCTCGGCAGCGGTTGAGCCCGTTGTACTCGACGTATCACGGGTATCGGGGTGTTCGGCCTGGCGGCAATCGGATCGACTGGATCCTGACGAGGGGTGCCACGACGACGTTTGCCGCTATCAACACGTTCGCGGTGGACGGCCAGATCCCGTCGGATCACTTCCCGATCCATGCACTGGTCACGCTAAATTGAATGTGGCGGATAAAAGAACAAAAGAAAAAGAAGCAAGGAAGAGAAAAGAAAAGAAACCAAGGGGCAAGCCAGCTGGAAAAGGTAAACTGGCTGGTTCGTAACCAACGCAGGGTAACCAGCGCTGTGACTGTGAGCCGAGGCTGGGAGTTGCGCTCCGACGTAACCAACAGCGCTGACGCAATCAGAGGTAATCCGTTCAAGCCGGGCACGGCGATGGGTGGCCCACTGGTGAGTGGAGCGTGGCTCACCATCCACATCCCGCAGCGGCGGGTTAGAACGGCGGGACGTCGTGGGCCTGGGGCGTGGTGACGTGGGTTTGTTTGCTGGGGGTGGTGAAGATGAGGGTGCCGGGTTTGGGGTGTTCCAGCTGCCAGTTGGTGCGTTGTCGCATGAGGTTGTGTCGTTTGCAGAACATGGCCAGGTTGTCGTGGCTGGTGAGCCCGCCGTGGCTGTGGAGTTGGGAGTGGTCGGTTTCGCAGCGCTGTGCGGGAACCGCGCAGCCGGGTTGGCGGCAGGTCCTGTCCCGTAGCTGGAGGTGTCGTCGCAATGCGGGTGAGGCGAATCGTTTCTGGCTGACTTCGAGGACTTGTCCGGTGGGGTCGGTGATGACTCGTCGCCAGGTGGCGTGGTGGGCGAGTTCGCGGGCGTATTCGGCGGTGATGGGTCCGTAGCCGCTGATTTCGCCGGGTTCGCGGTTGAGTCCCATCAGGGTGGTCATCGGTGCCAGTACATGTACCGCCGCCGCGGGCCGATCCACTGTCTTCTTGAAGGTGACGAGGTCCATGAACACGTCCGCTCGCGCCTGCGCCCGACTCCGCCCCGGCCTCGAACTGAGCTTGGCCAGCAAATCCAACTGGAAGTAGGCCTGTTCCGCTTCGTGTGGCTGCAGGGTGATCGTGATGGCGGAGGTGCCGTCGGGTTTGTGCCACTTGACAGCATCCCGCCCGCCCTTCTTCAACTGGCGCCGTTCCTCCTCACCGTCGGGGTCGGCCCAGATCAGTTCGCGGCGGATGGCGTGTTTGAACCGGGTCAGGTTCTCGCACTTCCCACCGTCCAGGACCCGTTTCTCCACCGCGAGCGCCTGGTCCTCGTCCAGGCCGATCGTGTAGTCGTGCATGGCCTTGGCCCGCATCACGTCCACCTCACCCTCGGCCATCGCCTCGACCGTGGCGGGCAGCCTGGTCACCAAGGTCTGCGCTTGAGACAGCTGCTTGCCGGTGGTGACCGGGCTCAGACAGAGTTCGATCGCGAGGTCTTCCGCCGCTCCGTCACCCACCTCGATCCCCGACCGCTGTGGTGGGTGTAGTTCCGCGAAACGCGCCAAACCCCGGATCAACTCCGCGTCGACGACATTCCGTTGTCGATAACGGTCGGCGATGTAGTTGCGGGTTTGTTCGCGGTCCATCTGCGACACCGGGATATCCGGCGGCGCCTGACGTTCATGGAATGCCACAACGAGTTGTTCGAACATGTGTCCATTTTATCGAAGAAACACAGCTGTCGCCGTACTCTTTCGGGTGAATCGCCCAAGTAGCGCTGTGGGATGTGGATGGTGAGTCACGCTCCGCTCACCCATGGGCCACCCGCCGCCGTGCCCGGTTTGAACGGATTACTTCTGATTGCGTTAGCGCTGCTGGTTACGTTGGAGTTCAGTTCCCAGCCTCGGCTGACAGTCACAGCGCTGGTCGCCCTGTGTTGGTTACGTACCAGCAAGTTCTACTCCCCAGCCTGGTTGAGGAGTGGGAGGCTTGTCTTCTTTGCCTTCTTTTTCCTATTCGAATGATACTGATGCTGTTTTGTTGTCGAAGTTTGCTGTGGTTAGGTCTGCTATCTTTCCTTTTATTGTTACTGATCTTCCTTTGCAGTTTCTTTCTGTCCATAGTGTTGTCCAGGCTGCTGTTGATACTGAGGATGTTCTGTTCGGTTTTTCCAGGTTTTGGCAGCCTTGGGTTGGGGCTACTGCTTGTTTTGCTTCACTGTTCGCGAATCCTGGTTCGTCGAAGAGGACTGTGCTGTCTGCTTTTTCTCCTGATGGGGTTACTCCGAACCATGTTGTTCCTACTCCGTGGCCGGATGCTTCTCCTGGCTTGGTGTCTTTTGCGTATCTGTAGATTGGCCATCCGGCTATTGTTATCTGGAGCTTTCCGTCGGTTCTCCTGGCTACTCCTACGTCCGACTTTGTCACGCCTTCCAGGAAGATTCTTCCGTTTTCTGCCACTGTTACCGGTGGCCATGCTGCTGCGCAGTCTCCTTCGCAGGTTGATTGTGGTGGGTTTGCGCTGTCTTCGTCGGATCGGTAGAGGGTTCTGCCTGTCGCGTCGGTCAGTACTGGGTTCAGGGCGCCTGCCTTGCCTGCTTGTAGCTGGGCCCAGCCTGTTGCTTCTGGTGGGACGTTGTACATCCGTGCTGTTCCTGCCAGCAGTAGGGGTGTGGGCCCGGCCTTGGCGGGTACGTTCTTCTCCACCGCCAAGGTCGGGTTGTCCTGTCCTTGCTCCTGGTTGGTGCATGCGGTGAGGCCGAGTGTCAGCAGGGCCGCTAGGGCTGTGGATTGCCTGTGCGCCATGGGAACTCCTTCCCGGAGGGCCGGGGCGCCGACCCGCTGTGCGGCTCACACGGGGTTGGGGTTGGTTTGGTTCACAAAAATCTTGCGCTATGCCTCTGTGACCCGTGTCACATAGATTGGGTGAGCCTTTTCTTGTCCGCGCGCGTGTGGGTCGAGAACTCAAGAGGCCGTGGAGGTGGGAACGGATGGGCGGGGTGAGACCTCGGCACCGTCAAGTCGCCGACGAAGCACTGGTCCGGACACTGTTCGAGGAGCATGGTCGGGCGATGCTCGCGTACGCACAGCGGCTCACTGGTGACCGTGCCACGGCTGAGGATGTCGTGCAGGAGGCGTTGATCAGGGCGTGGAAGCATCCTGATGCGCTGGTCAATGGCAAGGGGTCGGTTCGGGGCTGGTTGTTGACCGTGGTGCGCAATCTGGTGCTCGACGGTGTTCGGGCGCGCAATGCTCGGCCCAAGGAGGTCGCTGAGTCGCCGCTCACTGTCGCGGTCGAGAAGGACCATGCCGACAAGGTCGTCAACTCGCTTGTTGTGCTCGGTGCGCTCGAACAGTTGCCGGATGCGCATCGGTCTGTGCTTGTGGAGATCTATGTTCGCGGTCAGAGCGTCAGTGAGACCGCGGAAACCCTCGGTATACCGCCGGGAACGGTGAAGTCCCGGTCGTACTACGCCCTTCGGGCGTTGCGTGACCTGTTCACCGCTCGGGGTGCCGGGATCGAAGGGGTGGCCTGATGAGCATGTCCGAGCAGCAGCATGTGGACATCGACGCTTTCGTCGCCGGCCAGTTGCCGCCCGACCAGGCCGCCGAGGTGCGTCAGCACGTCGACGGGTGCGCGGAGTGCCGGCAGGAGACGGACACATTGCGACAGATGCAGGAGTTTCTCGGCGAAGTGCCGCCAGAGGCACTGCTTGAGGGGTATCCGGAGGACGCGGACCTCGTCCTGCGGCGCACGCTGCACCGGATGCGGAAGGAATCGTCGGCCACTCAGCGCCGTACCCGGTTTCTCAGAGCGGCGGCAGCCGTAGTCGTCGCGGTCGCGCTTGCCGGTGGCGGTGTTCTGCTCGGTCAGTCCACCGCGCCCACCCAGCCGACCGCTCTCCCCCCTGTGACGCAGCCACCTGGCGTCAAGGTCGCCAGTGGTACCGACAGCGCTACTGGCGCGCGGATGGCCGTTCGGATTACTCCGGCTGCGGGGTGGGTTCGGGTCAGCGCGACGGTCAGCGGTATCCCGGCGGGGGAGCCGTGCAGGCTGATCATCGTCGGCAAGGACGGCACACGCGAGTCCGCGGGCAGTTGGGTCGTGCCGCCGAGGGAGAAGCCAGAAGGGACCACAGTGGACGGTTCGGCGCTGATCCCGCCGTCCGACGTCGCCGAAGTGCTCGTGCAGACCACCACGGGAAAGCAGTACGTCGGCGTGCCCGTGTAGGCCAAGGACTCATGGCTGTAGCGGGATGACGTAGTGGATGAAACCGCGGTTCTCGGCGACCTTGTCGTAGAGCAGACGCGCGGTGTGGTTGTCCTGCTTGGTGTGCCAGTAGACGCGGGAACACCCCTGCTTGACAGCCCAGTCCTTGACCGCGTCGATCAACGCGCGGGCGACACCCTTGCCGCGAGCCTGTTCGGTGGTGAAGAGGTCCTGCAGGTAGCAGACGTCCGGCGAGGTTGTGCTGGCGTGCACGAGGAAGTGCACGATGCCGACCAGTTCGCCGTCGAGCTTCGCGGCCAGCGCGTGCATCCGTTCGCCTGACTGGAACTCGCGCCACGCGCGGTCGTAGACCTCCTGCGGCATCGTGCGTTCGTAGAAGGTGTTGTAGCCGACGAACAACTGTTCCCACTTCGGGCGGTCAGCGGCTGTGAGGGCCCCGATGGTGATCATGGTGCCGACTCTATCGACGCGGCCATTTGTCTACACAACATTGACGACTGGGAATAGTTGTGTAGAAAATGGTGCGGTACGGTCAGAGCCGAGGAGGCCTCATGGACGTGTCCTTCGACGTGCGCCCCAGCAGCTACCGGCACTGGCGGTTGCGCACCGAAGGGGAGATCGCCTGGCTGGTACTCGACGTCGACGAGACCGGCGGGATCGTCCCCGGCTACGAGCTGAAACTCAACTCCTACGACCTCGGCGTGGACATCGAGCTGTACGACGCCACCCAGCGGCTGCGGTTCGAACACCCCGAAGTGCGCGTGGTCATCGTGACCAGCGGCAAGGACAAGGTGTTCTGCGCGGGCGCGAACATCCGGATGCTGGCCTCGTCCGCGCACGAGTGGAAGGTCAACTTCTGCAAGTTCACCAACGAGACCCGCAACGCGATGGAGGACACCGTCGGCCAGGCCTACCTGGCCGCGGTCAACGGATCCTGCGCGGGCGGCGGGTACGAGCTCGCGCTGGCCTGCGACCACATCCTGCTCGTCGACGACAACTCGTCGGCGGTGTCGTTGCCGGAGGTGCCGCTGCTCGGCGTCCTGCCCGGGACCGGCGGGCTGACCAGGGTCGTCGACAAACGCCGGGTCCGCAAGGACCTGGCCGACGTCTTCGCGACCAGGCCGGACGGGGTGAAGGGCAAGGCCGCGCTGCGGTGGCGCCTGGTCGACGAACTCGCCCAGCCGCGTCAGTTCGAGCAGGCGACCCGCGCCCGCGCGGCCGAACTGGCGGCCCGGTCCACGAGGCCCCGCGACGCGGACGGCGTCCAGCTCACGCCGCTCAACCGGGACGCCACCGCCGACGGGATCCACTACGAGCACGTCACGGCGGACTACGACAGGTCCCTGTCCACCGTCACGATCACCGTGCGGGCGCCGCGGACCCCGGCGCCGCCAGGGATGTCCGGGCTCGACGCGTCCTTCTGGCCGCACGCGGTCACCCGTGAGCTGGACGACCTGATCCTGCGGCTGCGCACGAACGAGACCAAGCTCGGCACGTGGATCCTGAAAACCGCCGGTGACGCCGAACTGCTCGACGGCTACGAGCAACTGCTGGCCGACAACCAGGACCACTGGCTGGCCGACGAGATCCTGCGCTACCACAAGCGTGTGCTGAAACGGCTCGACGTGACCAGCCGCAGCCTGATCGCGTTGATCGAACCGGACAGCTGCTGCGCCGGAATGCTGGCCGAACTGGCGTTCGCGGCCGACCGCCAGTACATGTTGGACGATCCGGCTGTGTCGATCACGCTGACCGACGCGAACTTCGGGCTGTTCCCGATGGGCAACGGCATCGCCCGGTTGGAGTCCCGGTTCTACGGCCACCCCGACCACATCGAGTGGCTGCGCAAGGAGACCGGGCGGCCGCTGAGCCCGGCGGCCGCGAACGAACTGGGCCTGGTCACCGACATCCCCGACGACATCGACTGGGAGGACGAGATCCGGATGGCCGTCGAGAGCCGGGCCGCGCTGTCACCGGACGCGTGCACCGGCCTTGAGGCCAACCTGCGGTTCACCGGGCCGGAGACCACCGAGACCAGGATCTTCGGCCGGTTGTCCGCCTGGCAGAACTGGATCTTCACCCGGCCGAACGCGTCGGGAGAGGAAGGCGCGCTACGCCGCTACGGCACCGGTCAGAAGGCGATCTTCGACAGAAAACGGGTGTGAGCAGCATGACGACGTCGATCAACTACGAGGACAAGATCCCCAACAACGTGGACCTCTCGTCGGACCGGCGGCTGCAGCGCGCGCTGGAGGGCTGGCAGCCGAAGTTCATGAACTGGTGGGGCGAGATGGGCCCCACCCTGGAGACACACGGCGTCTACCTGCGCACGGCAGTGTCGGTGGGCCGCGACGGCTGGGCGCACTTCGACCACGTCAACGTGCCGGACTACCGCTGGGGCATCTTTCTCGCCGAGCCGAAGACGGACCGCCGGATCGCGTTCGGCGAGCACCGGGGACAGCCGGTGTGGCAGCAGGTCCCCGGCGAGTACCGCGCGGACCTGCAGCGTCTGATCGTGATCCAGGGCGACACCGAGCCCGCGTCGGTCGAGCAGCAGAAGCTGCTGGGCCTGACCGCGCCGAGTCTGTACGACCTGCGCAACCTCTTCCAGGTCAACGTGGAGGAAGGCAGACACCTGTGGGCGATGGTGTACCTGCTGCACGCCTACTTCGGCAGGGAGGGCCGTGAGGAGGCGGAGGCGCTGCTCGTGCGCAACTCCGGCAGCCCCGACTCGCCGCGCATCCTCGGCGCGTTCAACGAGGAGACGGCGGACTGGCTGGCGTTCTACATGTTCACGTACTTCACCGACCGCGACGGCAAGTACCAGCTCGGCACGCTGAAGGAGAGCGCGTTCGACCCGCTGTCGCGCACGTGCGAGTTCATGCTCAAGGAGGAGGCGCACCACATGTTCGTCGGGACCACCGGCGTCGACCGTGTGGTGGCCCGCAGCGCCGAGCTGATCCGCGAGCACGACACGCTGGACATCGGCAAACACGGCGGGATCCCGCTGGACATCATCCAGAAGTACATCAACTTCCACTACACGGTGTCGCTCGACCTGTTCGGCAGCGAGACGTCCACCAACGCGGCGAACTACTTCACCGCGGGCCTCAAGGGCCGGTGGCTGGAGGAGCGCCGCAAGGACGACCACCAGCTGACCGAGCACGGCGTCCGGATCGAGCGCCCGAACACCGACGGCACGTGGACGGCCGACGAGCTGTCCGCGCTGCTGGCGTTGAACCTCGACCTGCGCGGCGAGTACATCGCTGACTGCCAGAGCGGCATCAAGCGGTGGAACAAGATCCTCACCGAGGCCGGGCTGGACCACAGGTTCGCGCTGCCGCACGTCGGGTTCAACCGGCACGTCGGGCTGCACTCGGGCTTCCACATCACCCCCGACGGCTCGATCGGCGACGAGGACACGTGGCGCGGCGCCAGCAAGAAGTGGCTGCCGACCAGCGA
This sequence comes from Kibdelosporangium sp. MJ126-NF4, assembly GCF_000826545.1. The sequence continues at coordinate 1,709,151 of NZ_CDME01000011.1, forward strand.
GGACCTCGCGTTCGTCCGGTCGCTGATGCGCCCGGTCTACGAACCGGGCAAGATCGCCAGCTGGGTCGCGCCGCCGACGAACGGGATCAACGGCAAGCCCTTCGACTACGAGTACGTGTACTTCCACTGACGGGCGAGGCGGGCGATCATGACTGCTGTGTCCCTCTTCAATGCGGCGGAGTACCTGGTCGACCGGCACGTCAAGGCCGGGCGCGGCGAGCGCCTGGCGGTCGTGGCCCGGTCGGGTGCCCTGACCTACCGCGAGCTCGGCGAGGAGGTGCGCGCCGCCGCGGCCGCGTTCCGCGCGGTCGGTGTCCGGCCGGAGGAGCGGGTCGTGTTCTGCATGGCCGACGACATCCAACTGCTCGCGGGCATCCTCGGCGCGATGTACGTCGGCGCTGTCCCGGTCCCGGTCTCCACCATGTTCACCGGCGGTGAGCTGGGCACGGTCCTGGCCGACTCCCGGGCACGGGTGTTGTCGGTGTCGACGGAGTTCGCCGGTGTCGCGCAGACCGCGTTGGCTGCGGCACCCGAGGTGACGGATGTCCTGCTCGATGGGGAGGTGCCGTTGCGCACCCGCCGTGGTGTGCGTGTCCAGCAGTGGCTGGACCTCGACGACGAGCCGGTGCGACGGCCGTACGACACCTGGCCGGACTCGCCCGCGCTGTGGCTGTACACGTCCGGGACCACCGGCGTGCCGAAAGCCGCCATGCACCGGCATTCCAGCATCCGGATGGTCGCCGAGGCGTACGGCAAGGGCGTGCTGGACATGGCCGAGCAGGACCGCTGCCTGTCCGTGGCCAAGCTGTTCTTCGCCTACGGGATCGGCAACTCGTGCTTCTTCCCGTTCGCGGCCGGTGCCAGCACGATCCTCGAACGGACCAGGCCGACGCCGCACCTGGTCGCCCAACGGCTCAAGGCCGAGCAGCCGACGTTGTTCTTCGCGGTGCCCACGTTCTACTCGGCGCTGCTGCACAGCGACATCCCCGACGACGCCTTCGCTGGGGTGCGACAGGGCATCTCGGCCGGTGAGGCGCTGCCGCCGTTGCTCTACCAGCGCATCCGCGACCGGTTCGGCCTCGAAGTGCTCGACGGGATCGGCTCGACCGAGGCACTGCACATCTTCCTGTCCAACCGGCCGGGTGCCGTACGTCCCGGGTCGTCGGGTGTCGAAGTCCCGGGCTACGACGTCGAGCTGCGTGACGAGCAGGACGCTGTGATCACCGAGGCGGACCAGCCCGGTGACCTGTACCTGCGCGGAGCGTCGGTCGCGACGGGGTACTGGTGCCGCGCGGAGACCACCCGCCAGGTCTTCCAAGGCGAATGGCTGCGCACCGGGGACACGTACACCCGCAACGCGGACGGCACGTACAGCTGCCTGGGGCGCTCCGACGACATGCTCAAAGCAGGCGGGATCTGGGTGTCGCCCGCGGAGGTGGAGGAGCGGCTGCTGGCCCACCCGAGCGTGGCCGAGGTGGCCGTGGTGGCCGCGCCCGACGCCGACGGACTGGACAAGCCGGTCGCGTGCGTGGTCGCCGTGGCCGGGGCGAGTGTGGACGCTGACGCGCTGATCGCCTGGTGCCGTGAAGGCCTGTCGTCGTTCAAACGGCCGCGCGCGGTGGTGGCCCTCGAGGAGTTGCCGAAGACCGCGACCGGGAAGGTCCGCCGGAACGTGTTGCGCGAGCACGTGTCCGGGACACTGACGACCGCGTCGCTGTCGGTCCCCTAAGATCTCACCGGTGAGTACGGACCGGGAGGACGAGCTGATCCGGCAGATCGGCGCACTGGCGATGGCGGACGGCCCTGAGGGCTGGGTCAGGATCGACCTGCACGTCCAAGTGGGATACGCGCACCGGCTCACCATCCTGATGCCCGACGCTCCGGGCCAGTGGCTGGCGGGTACCCCGGCGCCGGAGATCAACCCGCTGCTGCGCGAGCTGCTGTCGATCATGGAGGGGCCGTGGAAGGCGATGCGGCTGATCATCGACCCACCCGGCTCCTATGCCGTGCACTTCCTGTACGACCGCGACCCGGCGGACATTCCCTGGGAGCGCTGGGTCTACGAGCAGTTGCTGTTCGCACTGCCACCGGGGTGGCAGTGGGCGCAGGTGCGCCACAACAGCGGGCTCTTGAACATGGTCACTGGTGAGACCGTGCCGTACACGCCGCCGGAGGGCGTGGTTGCGGTAGGTAAACAGGTGGAGATGAGGCACCTCGGTGGTGTCCGGATCACCACCGAGAATGCTGCCGCTACCCAAGAGTGACTGTCACGCGACGCCGAGCAGGCGGTGAGCGGTGTCCGGATCGGACCGGAACGACTCGGTGTCGGTGCGGTGCGCGATCACTCCGCGGTCCATCACCGCGATCTCGTCGCACACCGAGAACGCCAGGTGCAGGTCCTGTTCGACGAGCAGTACGGCGACGCCCTCCGCGCGCATCCGCCCGATGATGTCCATAATGGACTGGATGATCGCGGGGGCGAGGCCGTCGGACGGCTCGTCGAGCAGGACAAGACGTGGATTGGTGAGCAGGGCCCGCGCGATCGCGAGCATCTGCTGTTCACCGCCGGACAGCGAGCCCGCGGGCTGGCGGACGCGTTCGGCGAGCCGGGGGAGCAGGTCGAGCACTGTCGTGGTCGTCCACGTGCCGGGCTGCGCGTGTCGGGTGGCCAACTTGAGGTGTTCGCCGACGGTCAGCGGCGGCCAGACGCGGCGGCCTTGGGGGACAAGCGCGACGCCCGCGCGTGCGATCCTATGTGGACGACTCGGCAGTGCGGATCCGTCCAGCAGCACGGTGCCGGACCTGGTGGGCACCAGGCCCATCAAGGTCATGATCAGCGTGGATTTGCCGACGCCGTTGCGGCCGAGCAGGCCGAGGGTGGCGCCCGCGTCCAGCGTCAGGTCGACGCCGTCGAGCACGGTGCTGCCCGCGTAACCGGAACGCAACTGGCGCACATCAAGCAACGGGCTCATCGGAACAAGTCCTCTCGTCTGCCCGCGCCCAGATACGCCTGGCGTACCTCGTCGCTTGCCCGCACGGTCGCCGGGTCACCGGACAGCAGCACTCGGCCCAGGTTCAGAACCGTCACCGTGTCGGCGAGTTCGAACACCACATCGAGGTCGTGCTCGACGAACAACACCGTGATCTCCTGGGGCAGACGGGCGATCAGCGCGACCAGCCGGGCGCGTTCGGACGCCGACATCCCCGCCGCGGGCTCGTCGAGCAACAGCAGCGTCGGGCGGCAGGCCAGGGCGAGCGCCACTTCCAGTTGCTTGCGTTCGCCGTGGGACAGCGCACTGACCGTGACGAGGCCGCGACCGGCGAGACCGACCTGGTCGAGCACCTGGTCCGCGCGGGCGTCAATCGACGGCTGCCGACGCGGCAACCACGAGACGCGGCCCTCGTGGCGGCGCACCGCGAGCGTGACGTTCTCGGCCACCGACATCGTGGGGAACAGGCTGGCGTGCTGCAGGGTCTGGCTGATGCCGAGACGGCAGCGGCGCACCTCGGAGGCTCTCGTCACGTCCTGCCCGGCCAGTTCGACCCGGCCGCTGTCGCTCCGCAGCAAGCCGGTGATCAGCTTGAACACCGTGCTCTTGCCCGCGCCGTTGGGGCCGATCAACGCGTGCCGCGCACCGGCCGTGACCGACAGCGACACATCGTCGACGGCCTTCAGGGCTCCGAAGCTGCGACACAAACCGTGACATGAGAGGGTCATCGACGCCTCCTCGGGACGAGTCCGCCGAAGCCGCGGGGAAGGGCGTACACCACGGCGATGAACACCAGGCCCAGCAGCAGCGCGCCGTGCCCGTCGAGACCTGGTCCGATCGCGTCCCGGATGATGATCACGAGCGCGGCGCCGAGCACCGGCCCCCACAGCGTGCCCGCCCCGCCGATGATCACCGCGAGCAACGCCAGCGCGGCGGTCGCGAACCCGACATCAGCTGGTGTCACCAGACGTTGTTGCGCGGCAAGCAGAGCACCGGCCATTCCGGCGATCGACCCGGCGAACACGAACACCGCGTACTTGTAGACCCGCGTGGCGTACCCGAGCGCGCGCATCCGGGGCTCGTTGTCGCGGATACCGCGCAGCGCCGCCCCGAACGGCGAGCGGCTGACCAGCCAGACGACGGCGAATCCGGCCACGAAGACCGCCAGGACGTACCAGTGCACGAAACCGGACAGCACCAGCGGCTCGTTCCCGACACGGGCAGGCGGGATGGCCGCCATGCCGTTGGCGCCGCCGGTCACCGGGTCCCAGGTCTGGGCGACCTGGTGCAGCAGCTCCCCGATCGCGAGCGTGAGCATCAGGAAGAACACGCCGTGTGCGCGGACCGTGATCCAGCCGGTGAGCGCGGCGCCGAGCGCCCCGGCCACCGCCCCGACCAGCAGCGGCACCGGGATCGCGCTCGTGACGTTGATCGACACCCAGCCCGCCGCGTAGGCGCCGATACCGAAGTACGCCGCGTGTCCCAGCGACGGCAGGCCCGTGATCCCCACCAGCAGGTCCAGGCTCACCGCGAGCAACCCGAACACCAAAATCCGGCTCAGCGTGCTTGTCGCGAAGGGAGCCAGGAACATCGGCGCCAACGCCAGCACGACAAGGACCACCGCGACGACCATCGGCGTCAACCAGTGTCTCGGCTGTGGAGTGACAGGCTCGACCGTCACCGGAGGTTCCGCTATCCGCGTCATGACCTCGCCCCCGCCTTGCCGCCGAACAACCCCTGCGGTCTGAGCACCAGCACCAACGCCAACGCGCCGAACAGGATGAACGACGCGCCGTCCGGGAACAGCGTCCGGCCAAGCGAATCGACCTGACCGATGACCAGCGCACCGAGCAACGCACCACGGACCGAACCGAGCCCGCCGATCACCACGACGACCAACGCGAGGATCAACACCGTGGAGTCCAGGCCCGGCCGGGCGCCGTAGATCGGACCACCCAGGACTCCGGCGACAGCGGCCAGCATCGAGCCGAACGCGAACACACCCACCCGGATCAGCCGATTGTCCACACCGAGCGCGGCAACCATGTCACGGTCGGCGACCGTGGCACGGACCAACGCGCCCAGCGAGGTGCGTTCCACCACGAGGTGGACCACTGCGGCCAGCACCGCCCCGACCCCGATCAGCGCCAGCCGGTAGGTGGGATAGGCCGCGCCCAGCACCGGCACCGAGCCGTCCAGGCCCGGCGGCGCGCCGACCGCCAGCGGGTCGTCGCCGTACACCATCACCAGTGTCTCGACCGCCACGAGCGTGACACCGAGCGTCAGCAGGGCCTGGTCGAGATGGGAACGCTTGCGCAACGGCTCGGTCATCGCCGACAGCAGCCCGCCGCCTGCCAGCCCGAGCAGCGCCGAAAGGCCGAGGGCGCCGAGGAAGTCGGCCCACGTCGGTTCGCCGCCCGCCAACGCGGCGCCGACGTACGCGCCGAGGAGGAAGATCGCGCCGTGTGCCAGGTTCAGCACGTCCATCATGCCGAACACCAGCGACAGCCCCACTGCCACGATGAACAGCAGGAACCCGATGGCGAACCCGTTGACGACGCCGACCAGGTTGGCTTCCAGCCAGGCACCCATGGTCAGCTGAACTGACTGGTCGTGCCGAGGTCGGCGGTGATCGCGTTGACCAGCTTGCCCTCCTTGCGCCGCACGGTCCGCAGGTACATCTTCTGCCGGGGAGTCTGGCTCTCGAACGTCCACGGGCCACGGGGACTGTCGTCAATGGACCCGATCCCGCCCAGTGCCACGCTGAGCGAATCGCCGTCCACGCCGTTCGACACCTTCAGCGCCCGGCTGAGCACGTTGGCCGCGTCCCACGTCTGCAGGGCGAACACGCTGGGTGCCTTGGTGTACCTGGCGGTGTACGCCTCGACGAAGGCCTTGTTCGCCGGGGTGTCCAACTGGTCGCTGTAGTGCAGGGACGTCTGCACGCCCAGCGCGGCGTCGCCCTGGGCGGCGAGCACGTCGTTCTCGGTCAGGAAGCCCGAGCCGTAGAGCGGAATGGACTCGGCGAGCCCGAACTGCTGATACTGCTTGACGAACGCGACCGCCTCGGTGCCGGAGAAGAAACAGAAGGTCGCCTTGGCCCCGGACGAGCGGATCCCGGACAGGAACGGCTGGTAGTCGGTGGTCGTGGCGAACGGCGGCTTCGCGCTGCCCACGACGGTGCCACCGGCGGCCGTGATCGCCTTGGTGAAGCTGGTGACGACCTCGGTGCCCGCGGCGTAGTCCGGCGCGATCACGTAGACGGGATCCTGCTTGCGCTCCCTGCCGAGATAGGTGCCGAGTACCGAGGCGACCTGGCCGTTCTGGAACGAGGTACGCCACACATAGGGATTGATCTTGCCCGGGTCGGTGAGCGCCGCCGCGCCCGCGTTCGCCACCAGCATCAGCTTCTTCGACTCCGCCACCAGCGGCGCGCAGCCCAACGCGGTCGCGGAACTCACGATTCCCACGACCACGTCAACTCGGTCGGACTGCAGGACCTTCTGCACGGCCGCGACGCCCGTCTGCGGAGTCTCGCCCTCGTCGGCGGTGACCGTGGTGACCGTGCGACCGCCCAGCTTGCCGTCGTTGCGCTCCAGCCAGAGTTCCCAGCCGCGCTGGAGGTCCGTGCCGACCGAGGCGTACGTGCCCGACAGCGAGACGACGAGGCCGACCTTGACAGCCCCGCCGCCCGAACCGCCGCCGGAGTTCTCACTCAGACTGCTGCCGCATCCCGGCAGCACGGTTAATGTGCCTGCCGCACCGAGCAGCCCGAGCACACGTCGCCGGGAAACAGTCGTCATTACTGACCTCGATCCCATGGGCCCCAATTCGACAACGGGTTCAAGTTACCGGTGCCGACATCACGGAAATAGACCCATTAATACATGGGATCATCGGCAGGTCAGGGTGTCGTTGCCTTCCACCGCTCGATCAGGTCGTCCAACGACGTGGGCTTGCCGTACAACCGGAACCGGGCTATCCCGCCGTCCGGGTGGCTGTCCAGCCTGACGTACGAGGCCTCGTGCGGTGCCGTGATCCGGAACCGGTGCAAGGTGTCCGGTTGGACCGGAGTCTCAGCGAGCAAAGGGAACCACGACGTCCCGTCGGTCGAACCGGACAGTGCGATCCGGTCCGGCGCGTTGCCGCGGTAGTGCCTCGTGGAGATCTCGGCGACCACCGGCACGGCTGGGCAGGCGAGTTTGACGCTGACCCAGTCGTGCGCGGGGGAGCGGCGCCGCGCGGTCTCCCACCCGTCGGCCATGAAACGGGATTCGCCCGGCTGCAGCATGTTCGACGGCGGTGAGAAGAACCCGTCGCTGCAGCCGACCACTGTGCCCCCGTTCAACGCGGCCACCAGGTCGAACGGTATGTCCTCCAGATCGCGCGGGTCGGGGACGGCCTCGCCGAACACCCGCAGCCTGGCCACCCCGCCGTCGGGGACGATGTTCAGCCGCACGTGCGTGACCCGCCACGGAACGTTCACATCGAAGAGATTGTCCGACCCGCCTTTCAGCGGCGCCGACGGCACGAGCGGGAACCAGTCGGCCGACACCAGGTCGGCCGGTCCGGGATAGCCGTCCGCGCACGTTGCCTCCAGCGAACACGATTCCGGGAAGTTGCCGAGGAAGTGCGCGGTGTCGACGTTCACCGACCGCACGATTCCCGCGGTGCCCAACCGGAGCAGGACCCAGTCGTGGCCGTCGGCGCGGCCGTACCGGCGCCGGGTCTCCCAGCCGTCGTACTGCTGGCCTTTGGGGGTGAAGGTGTGCGGGTGGAAGGTGGCCGGTGCCGGGTTGAGCAGGTTCTCCTTGTCGGCGAAGAACTCGTCGCTGGCCGACATGACTGTTCCGTACAGGGCGAGGTCGTGGTCACCCATCGGTGCCGCCTTTCTTGGACTGGTACAGCATCCAGTCGCCGTGGTCGGTGATGTCGGTCAGCGAACCGGAGTAGCCGCGGCGCAGCAGCATCGCGAACGAGCTGCTGCCGTCGGCCATCTCGATGACGCCGAGCTCCAGAACGTGCGGTTCGGCAGGCAACAGCTTGTCCCGCAACACGTCGAGCGGTACGTCGTAGAGCTCGCCCGCGACCGCCGCCCCGCCGTGTGACACCGGGTGCAGCGCCGGGCAGACGCCGTCCACCGAGTAGAACCGGTACTTCGCCGCCGTCCGGGTCGAGCCGATCAACGGTGAGCCCTCGAGCAGATGGTGCAACGGGCCGCCGCGCATCGCGCCGCCGTTGAGGAACATGAGCGCCATGGAACTCCTAACTGAAGAGCAGTTCGATGCCGTGGATACCGAAGTAGACGGCGAACACCGCGGCCAGGACCGTCAGCAGCCACCCGGCCTCCCGCCACCTGCCGGTGCACGTCTTGATCAGCACGAAGGAGATCAGGCCCGCGCCGATACCGTTGGTGATCGAGTACGTGAACGGGATGATCGCCGCCGTGAGGAACACGGGGATGGTGTAGTCGCTGTCGTTCCACGGAATCCCGCGGCACTGGGCCATCATCATGCCGCCGATCACGACCAGCGCCGGAGCAGCGGCCTGCGCGGGCACGACCGTCATCAACGGTGTGAACAGCAACGTCACCGCGAACAGCCCGCCGGTGACCACACTGGCCAAACCGGTCCGCGCGCCTTCACCGACGCCCGCGGCCGACTCCAGGAACACGGTGTTGGGAGACGACCCGGTCAGACCGCCTGCGATCGCGCCCGCGCCGTCCACGAACAGGATCCGGCCCATCCCGGGAACCTTGCCGTCCTTCGACAGCCCGGCTTCCTGCGAGACACTGGTGATGGTGCCCATCGCGTCGAAGAAACCCGACAGCACCAACGTGAACAGGAACACCGTGGCGGCGATCGGCCCGGCCGAGACGAACCCGCCGAACAGGTCGACCGTGCCGAAGAGGCCGAAGTCCGGAGCGCCGAGCATGTGATCCGGCAGGGCTGGATCCGTGCGTCCCCACTCGGGCACGTGGAAGACCTCGTGCAGGATCACCGCGAACACAGTGGTGATGGCGATGCTGATCAGCAGCGCACCGGCGACCTTGCGGGCCACCAGGACCACCATCAGCAGCAGGCCGAAGCAGAACACCGCGATCGGCCACCCGGCCAGGTGTCCCTCGCCGAGCCGGACCGGCACGGGTGAGTTCGCCGAGTCCGGCACCCTGGTCACGAACCCGGCGCTGACCAGGCCTACCAGTGCGATGTACAGACCGATGCCGACCGTGATCGCGGTCTTGAGCGGCATCGGGATGGCGTTCATGATCCGTTCCCGGACGCCGCTCGCGGCCATCAGAACGATGCAGACGCCTTCCAGCACAACCAGTCCGAAGGCCTGTGCCCACGTCATGGTTGGCGCCATCTGGAACGCCACCACGCCGTTGATGCCGAGTCCGGCCGCCAGTGCGAGCGGCGCGTTGCCGATCAGTCCCATGAGGACTGTCATCACCGCGGCGGACACCGCGGTTGCCGTGGTGATCTGTGCCGGATCGAGTCTGGCACCGGTGATGTCCGCCGACGCGCCGAGGATCAGCGGGTTCAGCAGGACGATGTAGGCCATCGCGACGAAGGTGGTGATCCCGCCGCGGATTTCTCTCGATACGGTGGTCTGCCGCCCGGTGATGGCGAAAAGCCGATCCAGGGCAGGCGACAGCCACCTGGTTAAACGGTCGTCATTGTCCGTTTGGGTCATCCGTCGTTCCCCTTGCCGGTGGGTAAACGTGTGCGATCTCTTCCCGTGCTCCGGTCAGCACGTACGGGCAGGGCTCAGTACTCGACCCGGTCCGGGCGGTCCAGCCATGCCGTGAACGGCCTGAAGCCGTCCACTTCAGACACCTGGCGGACGGGTAGTGACCAGGTGTCCCGGGGGTGTTCGAAAAGTTCGTAGAAGGCCAGGTCGTCGAAACCGGCCTTGGCCGCGTCGTGCCGGTCGGCCGCGTAGAGGATCCGGTCGACCCGCGCCCACAGCGAGGAGCTCAGGCACATCGGGCACGGCTCGCACGATGACACCAGCACGCAGCCGTCCAGTTTGAACGTGTTCAGCTCCTGGCAGGCGCGGCGGATCGCCACGACCTCCGCGTGTGCGGTCGGGTCGAGCGTGGGCGTGACCAGGTTGACGCCTGTGCTGACGATCTGGCCGTCCTTGACCACGAGCGCGCCGAACGGGCCGCCGCCGTTGGCGACGTTCTCGGTCGCCAGGTCGATACACCGGCGCAGCCACTCTGATTCCGACATGTCAGCCCCCGTTGGTGAGATCGATGATGTGTTCCGGACGGATGGGCACGCGGGGCAGCTCCAGCCCGGTCGCGGCCCTGATCGCGTTGGCGATCGCCGGTGTCGCCGAGATCGTCGGTGGCTCGCCGACACCACGCACACCGTAGGGCGCGTGCGGATCCGGCCGTTCGAGCACGTCGACGGTCATCGGCGGCATGTCGAGGATGGTCGGGATCAGGTAGTCGGTGAACGACGGGTTGCGGATCCTGCCGCCGGAGACCTGGATCTCCTCCATCACCGCCAGACCGAGTCCCTGCGCGGAGCCGCCGTGGATCTGGCCGACGACCGCGTCCGGGTTGATCGCCTTGCCCACGTCCTGCGCGCAGTCCAGCTGGACGACCTTGACCAGCCCGAGTTCGGTGTCCACGTCGACGACCGCCCGGTGCGCGGAGAACCCGTACTGCACATGGGCGTTGCCCTGGCCGGTCGCCGGGTCCAGCGGATAGGTCTTGCGGTGGTGGTACTCCCTGGTCTCCTCGATCACCTCGGCACCCAGTACCGCCGCGATATCAGGGATGTCCGCTGTGCCCGCCATCTCCTGGAGCCGTGCGCGAACGGCACGGCACGCGTTGCGCACGGCACCGCCGGTGATGTACGTCTGGCGCGACGCCGAGCTGGATCCGGCGTCTCCGACATCCGTGTCGCACGGATGCAGGATGACGTGCTGGATACCCAGTTCGGTCCTGGCGATCTGCTGCTGCACGGTGACCAGGCCCTGCCCGACCTCCGCCGCCGCGGTGTGCACGGTCGCGACGGGCTCGCCGTCGATCACCTCCAGCCGGACTCGTGCCGTGGAGTAGTCGTCAAGTCCTTCGGCGTACGAAATGTTCTTGATGGTCACGCCGTAGCCGACGCCCCGCACCACGCCTTCGCCGTGTGTCGTGTTCGCCGCGCCGCCGGGAAGTTGGAGGATGTCACTATCGGACGGCTCCGGCAGCGGCATGTCCTTGACTCGCTGGATCAACTCGGCGACCGGGGCGGGGAAGTCCACCACCTGACCGGTGACCGTCGTCGAGCCCTCGCTCATCGCGTTGCGGATCCGCAGCTCGGCCGGGTCCATGCCGAGCGCGGCCGCCAGTTTGTCCATCTGGGACTCGTAGGCGTAGGTCGGCTGGACCGCGCCCAGGCCGCGCATCGCGCCGCACGGCGGATTGTTGGTGTACACGCCCCAGGCCTCGATCCGGGCGTGCGGAACGTTGTACGGCCCCACACCCAGAGTCGTGCCGTTGCCCACGACAACCGGCGTCTTCGAGGCGTACGCGCCGCCGTCGAAATACAGCCGCGCCCGCACGTAGACCAGGTCGCCCTCAGCGGTGGCGCCGTGCTCGTAGTACATCTTCGCCGGGTGCCGGTGCACGTGGCCGAAGAAGGATTCCTCCCGGCTGTAGGACATCTTGACCGGCCGCTGGGTCCGTAACGCGAGCATGCACGCGTGCACCTGGATCGACAGGTCCTCCCGGCCGCCGAACGCGCCACCCACACCGGACATCGTCAGCTTGACCTTCTCCACCGGCAGGCCCAGCGCCTTGGCGGTCTGCCGCTGGTCCACATGCAGCCACTGCGTGGCCAGGTACAGGTGCACGCCGTCGCCGTCCGGCACCGCCAGGCCAGACTCCGGGCCGAGGAAGGCCTGGTCCTGCATGCCGATCTCGTACACGCCGCTGACCACGACCTCAGCGGTCACGTCCGGGTCGCCCTTGAGGATCAGCTGGTGGCGCACCAGGTTGCCACCCGGGTGCACCTTGGGCGCGTCGGGGGAGTGGGCGACCAGTTCGGCGTCCAGCACCGGCTCGAAGACCTCGTACTCCACCGTGATCGCCTTGACAGCCCGGCGCGCGGTCTCCGGGTGCTCCGCGGCCACCAGCGCGACCGGTTCACCCTGGTAGCGCACGATCTCCTCGGCGAGAACCGGGGTGTCCTGCAGTTTCAGGCCGTAGACGTTCTCGCCGGGCACGTCCTTATAGGTCAGCACCGTGTGCACGCCCGGCATCGCGAGCGCCGCCGAGGTGTCGATGGAGAGGATCCGGGCGGACGGGTGCGGACTGCGCAAAGTCGCGCCCCACAGCATGTTCTCCAGCCACAGGTCCGAGGAGTACGCGTACTGCCCGCGCACCTTCAGGTCGCCGTCCGGCCGAAGTGGACTCTCGCCGATCCCGCCGGTGGTCATACCACACCGGCTTTCTTCGCTGCTGCTTCTCGGACGGCGTCCATGATCTTCTCGTAGCCGGTGCAGCGGCACAGGTTTCCGGCCAGCGCCTCACGGATCTGCGCGTCCGTCGGCTGCGGGGTGCGCTCCAGCAGGTCGTGTGCGGCGACGATCAGCCCGGGAGTGCAGAACCCGCACTGAACCGCACCCTGGTCGACGAACGCCTGCTGCACGGGATGCAGGTCCTCGCCGTCGGCGAGCCCTTCGACTGTGCGGACGTCACGCCCCTCGGCCTGGCCCGCCGCGACCAGACACGAACAGACCGGGACATCGTCGAGGTACACCGTGCACGAGCCGCACTCGCCCTGCTCACACGCGTTCTTCGCGCCAGGTAGCCCCAGCCGTTCCCGCAGCACGTACAGCAGGCTCTCGCCCGGCCACACATCGTCGGCCTGACGCGCCACGCCGTTGACGGTCACGTTCACGCGCATTGTGCGGACCTCCTGTACTCACTCCACGTCCAGCTCAAGGTGCGGCGAGCCATCACGGCCAGCGCGTGCCGCCGATAGGAGGCCGTGCCGCGCACATCGTCGATCGGCGACGCCGCCTGCGCCACCAGTTCACCGAACCGCCTGTTCAGCGAGTCGAGCAGGCCCTCGGCCGAACCCCACGGCAGCTCGTTGTTCAGGAACTCCTCGGCCTCGTGGGCCCGCAGCGGTGTCGGCGCGGCCGAGCCGATCCCGGTGCCGACCCGCTTCTGGTCGGGGTGCAGCGCGATGGCGAACGCGCACACCGCGATCACCATGGCGTTGCGCGTGCCGACCTTGCTGAACTGCTGCGGCCCGGTCGCCGGTGGCACGTGCACCGCGGTGATCAGCTCGTCCGGCTCCAGCACGTTGCGCTTCACACCGACGTAGAAGTCCTTGACCGGGACCATCCGCACACCTCGTGTCGAGGCGATCTCCACGACCGCGTCCGTGGCCAGCAGCGCGGGATGCGCGTCACCGGCCGGTGACGCGGCGCCGAGGTTGCCGCCGACGCTGCCGCGGTTGCGGATCTGTGGCGAGCCGACCGTGCGGGACGCGATGGCCAGGCCGGGCAGGACCGAGCCGAGCTCGGTGATGATCCGGCTGTAGGGCACGCACGCGCCGATCCGAACCTTGCCGTCCACAGTGGAGTGAGTGTGCAGTTCGCCGATCCGGTTGAGGTTCAGCAGCGCGGGCGGGCGGCGGTGGTCGAAGTTCAGCTCGACCATCACGTCCGTGCCACCGGCGATCGGGACCGCGTCCGGCGTCGCGGCCTTCAGCTCCAGCGCCTCGGCGACGGTGGCGGGGTTGAGGAAATCCATCACGGCTCCCGCACGATCTCGGCCTCGATCAGCCCGTACGGACGGTCGCCGACGTGGAACACCACACCGGGGTTGTCCAACCCGAACGGCGACAGATCCGTCAGATAGTGGTGCTGGTTGGGCAGGCTCAACTGGATCCTGTCGATCTGCGCCACGCTCTCCAGCACACGCTTGCCCATCGCGAACAGTGTCTGCTGCAACGAATAGCTGTAGGTGTCCGCGAACGCGTCGAGCAGACTCGCACGCGCGGTCGAGTAGGCGTGTGACCAGTCGACGTCGGTGGTGGCGAACCGCCAGCGCGCGTTCACCGCCGTCGCCAGGATCCGGTCCTTGGTCTCCGGCAGCGTGGTGTACTCGTCACGCGGGTAGCCCCAGAACTCCGAGTCGGTCGTGTTCAACACCGTCAGGTCCTGGATACCGCCTTCGACCGTCGCCTCGCCGTCGAAAACGACGCGGGCCAGCCGTGTTCCCTCGCCGGAGCGGGTGAACGAGTGCGAGCCCAGCCGCGTCCACGGGTACTGCTCGATCTCCACCCTGGCCCGGTGGATGCTGTCGAGTCGGCCGACGTAGTGCTTGGCCAGGCGCAGCCCGAAGGACTCGATCTGCCCGACGCCGTCACGGGCGAACGCCAGCACGGTGTTCTTCTGCGTGTCGGTGGCGAGGACCTTGTCGTTCGCGCCGGTCAGATGGGTGTCGGCCAGGTCCCCGGACAGGGCGGTGCTGACGCTGAGGTCGACCAGCCGGTGCTCCGCCTCATCGCGTTCGACGCGGACGAGCCGCGTTTCGGCCTTCCCGTACTGGTTTTCGCCGAGAACGATGGCCATCGGGATCCTTCCTGGTCAACTGCCTCGATAGGTCGAGTACGCGTACGGGCTGAGCAGCAGCGGCACGTGGTAGTGCTCGGCCGGGTCGGTGACCCGGAAGGTCACCACGACCTCGGGGTAGAACGGCGTGTCGACCTCGAACACCAGCCGGTGCACGCCCTGCGGCGGATCCCAGCCGGTGATCCGGCCGTCCGCGTTGGTCCTTGCCTCCGCCAGCGGCGTGCCGTCCCGGCTTTCCAGCCTGACCACGACACCCGCCGCGGGCCGTCCGGACGCCGCGTCGAGCACATGCGTCGACAGGCTCATTCCACACACCTCACCAACCGGCCCCGGACGATCGCGGCCAGCTCACGCCGGATCTCGTCCCGCTCGGTCACCTCGTTGTTGCCCAGGCGTCGGCGCAGTTCACCGAGTACCTCGTCGGCCGTACGGCCCGCGGCGCGGATCAAGAACACACGATCGAACCTACGCTCGTACTCCTCGTTGGCGGCGACGAGTTCGTCGTCCGAGCCGGTGGCGGCGGACTGCTCATGCCGTGACCATTCGGCCTCCCGGCTCGTCCCGCCCAGCCGCTGACCGATGCGGGGGTGCGCGCCCAGCGCCTCCAGGACGTCCCGCCAGCCGAGGGCAGCGAGTTCGGTATCCGAGGTGGCCAGCAGCTTGCCCACGTCCGGGTAGGGCGCGTTGGCGTCCATCCGCAGCGCCCACCGGCGCGACGCACAGCACGCCAGCAGCTCCTCGCTGGACAGTCGTCGCAGCACCTGGCCTCCTCACCCGGTCGGGATGTGATCCAGTCAACAATCCGGCGCGGCTCACCGCCAGCGGTGAAAACCATGAAAAGCGGGTGAACGCAGGCGTACTGTTTTGGAGATTCCTCCAAACGAGGGAGAGTTAGGCTGGCCGCGGCGAGCACGGCAGGGAGGTCCGGCGGTGAATCTGGGGACACTGCTCACCACCGCGGAGCTCGGCCTCGAGCTGCTCGTCGGCACGGATGTCGAAGACCGCTCGATCACCAGGGTCTTCACCGCGACACTGCGCGACCCACGCCGGTTCCTGACCGGCGGCGAGCTGGTGCTCAGCGGGATGGAGTGGTGGCGGACGCCGGATGACTCCGACGAGTTCGTCGCCGGACTGGCAGAGGCAGGAGTGACAGCGCTGTGCGCGGGCACCGCGGAGTCGGGCGGCGTCATGCCACAACACGTGATAGACGCCTGCGCCCGGCACAGCCTGCCGTTGCTGGTGCTGCCGGAGCACATCCCGTTCGCGACGGTCAGCGAGCGCGTGATCCTGGGCCTGGCAGCGGAACGGGCCACACCGAACCTCGACCGGCACCGTCGCCTGGTCGCCACGGTCACGGCCGGAGGCGGCCTGTCGGCGTTGCTGGCCGCGGGCGCGGCGGAGGTCGGCGCGAACTGCTGGGTGATCAGCGCGGCGGGCCGAGTGATCGCGGGAACGAGCGAGCCGCAGGACGTCACGAAACTCGTCAGACGAGCGGTGCGCCCGGAACGGCTACCGGTCGTGGCCGGTGAGTGCTCGGTGTTCGCGACCACAGCCAAACAACGCGTGCTCGGCTGGTTCCTCGTCATCGCCGGTGACAGCCGAACCTGGCCAACGGAACGCCAGGAGGTGGCCGAGGAGTTCGCGACGCTCGTCGGGCTGGAGCGCTCACGGCTGGACGAGGCACGCCGGATCGAGAACCGCGCGGCGGAACCATTGCTACGGCTGGTGTTGTCGGAACAAGCGACACACAACGAGATCCAATCCCGCCTGGAGGCCACCGAGATCGGCGCGACCGGCATCGTCACGGTCTGCGCGCACAGCAAAGCCGTCGCCGTGGTGGACGACCTGTTGTCAACCTTCGCCCACCCAGCACTCGTCGGCGTGATCGGTGACGAGGTCTTCGGCCTACTGGCCACCGAAGACCCGATAGCGGCCGAACTCAAGGACATGGTCCGCACCATGCAGCCCGCGCTGGGCCAGGACAGCCTGGTGATCGGACTAGGCCGGTGCGCGGACGCGACCGGTCTACGCGCGGCCGTCCTGCAAGCCCGATACGCCCGCAAACTGGCGGAACGCTCCCCAGGCCGAGCGACCGTGATGGCTGGCGACGAAGTGGCCTCCCACCGGTTGTTGCTCGCAGCCGTACCGGACGAACTGCGCCGCACCTTCCGCAACCAGATAATCGGCCCACTGTCCACATACGACGAGAAACACAAGTCGGAACTGACAAGGACATTGCGGATCTTCCTGGAGCACTCCGGCTCGTGGACACAGGCCGCCGCCGAGCTGCACGTGCACGTGAACACCTTGCGGTACCGGATAACCCGGATCACCGAGCTGACCGGGCGCGACCCCAACCGGTTCGGCGACCGAGTAGACCTCTACCTGGCGCTGGCAAACGAGGCATGAAGAGACAGCGTTGTATCCAACCTGTTCCCAACCAAGCTGGGGAGCAGAACTGGCTGGTACGTAACCAACACAGGGCAACCAGCGCTGAAACGGAAAGCCGAGGCTGGAAACCGAACTCCAACGCAACCAACAGCGCTAAGGTAACCAAAGTAATCCGTCAAAACCGAGCACGGCGGCGAGTAGCCCACAGGTGGGCAGAGCGTGACTCACCATCCACATCCCAAAGCGCCAAGTGGGCTTGGTTGCGAGACGGAAGCAATGCACCGAAGGCCTTCCTTGCCTGAACGCACCAAGGGCCCGCCTTGGTTGCCAGCGGCTACCCGCACCTGAGCCTGCCGCGCGCCAGCCTTGGGCGGCCTGGTGCTATCTCCTACCACCCATGCGGTGCTTGGCGCGCGAGATGCACCAACCGCTGTCTCCGTTGCGCCCCTCACCACACGACACAGCATGCGAGCTACAGGTCGACAGCCGCTCAACGTGAGTCCAGCCTGACAAACTCGGACGCTAACTCTGCGGCGGACTGAAGATCAGCGAAGCGGGGTTGAGCTGCCTGGCCTTCTCCATCAGCCCGTACTGAGTCATCAGGTCGATCACCCGCTGCATCCGAACCGCGCTCATCGAAGTCGGCCAAGTGCCGAGGTTCATCAGAGCGACAGTGTCCTTGTCCACCTTGGCATACGCGGTAGTGGTCTGTTCAACCAGCGTCCGGTCCGCCGCATCCTGCTGTCCCTTGACGATCGCCCGCTGAAAAGCGGCGGTCGTCTTGGGGTTGGCCTTCGCGAACCGTGCGTTGGTGGCCCACGCGGCGATCGGCACATCCTGGGTCGCGCCGGTCGCCGCGTCCAGCACCGGCATCAGACCTGACTTGCGCTGGCCCTGCGTGATGTAGGGCTCCACCATGAAAGCGGCGTCGACATTCCCGCGTTCCACCGCTGACTGCATGTCCGGAAACGGCACCTCGATGAAGGTCACGCTCGACGCGTCGACGCCGTTGGCCTCCAGTGCCGACCGCGCGGTCAGTTCGACGATGTTCGACTTGGTGTTGACCGCGATTCTCCTGCCAACCAGTTCGGCCGGTTTGTCGATCCGGGTGCCCTTGCCCGCCATGATCAGGAACATCCCCTGCGCGGCCTGGTAGCCGTCGGCGACCAGCCTGACGTCGAGCAGTCCCTTGTACTGCGCGGCGAAGAACGAGACGTAGTTGCCGAACGCGAACTGCAGTTCCCCGTTGACCAGGCCGGGCACCGCGGCCGCGCCGCCGGGCAGCGATCGCACCTCGACGTCGAGGCCCTCCTGGTCGAAGTAGCCCTTCTGCTGCGCGATGGCCAGCGGCACAGCGTCCACAATGGGCAGTGTGCCGACGACGACGGTGGTCCGTTCAAGATCGCTGGCTCTGCCCGGTTCGCCGGAGCCGAGCGCGGAACAACCGGCGGCGACCAGTGTGAGCGCGCCGAACAGGACTGTGTGCCAAGATCGGGTGAGCGGCATCGCGTGTCTCCTTGGCAGCGGAGCGGCGTGGGACCTCGGATGAGACCACAGTGGCCGGTCCCGGCGCCAGCCCGGGAAACACTGCTCACGATTGCATCGCGGTAGAACTCCCGTGTCGAATGGACGAAACGCGCTTATGCGTCCCACGCAACGGGCAGTGCCCACACGCCGTACGCCGCCGAGGTTTCCCGTAGCCGGATCTCGTCGGCGGGCACCGCGAGTCGCAGCGTCGGGAAGCGCTCGAACAGCCTGCGGAAGCCGATCCGCATCTCCACTCTGGCCAACTGCTGGCCGAGGCACTGGTGGATGCCGAGACCGAACGCGAGGTGCCTGCGGGCTGAGGCCCGGTCGAGCCGCAGCACGTCGGGTTCGTCGAACAGCTCGGGGTCGCGGTTGACAGCAGGGAGGCTGAGTGCGACGGTCTCGCCCTCCCGGATGAGCGTGCCCTCCAGTTCGACGTCGGTCAGCGCCGCCCGCAACGGCGCTCCCAAGTGGACGATCGAGAGGTGGCGCAGCAACTCGTCGACGGCGTCGGGACGGTCGAGTCCCGCGATCTGTTCCGGGTGTCGCAGTAACGCGAAAGTCCCCAGCGCCAACATGTTCGCGGTCGTCTCGTGCCCGGCGACGAGCAGCACCAGCGCGATGTTCGTCAGTTCCTCATCGGTCAACTCCGTGCCGCTCATCAGCCCACCGATCAGGTCGTCGGACGGGTGTGAGCGTTTGGCGGCGACCAGTTCGGCCATGTACTTCGTGAGCCTGCCGAGCGCGGCCATGACCTCGTCCTGCGTCTTGTCGACGCGGACCATGATCGTGGTCTGCTGCTGGAAGAAGAGGTGGTTCTCGTACGGGACGCCGAGCAGTTCGCAGATCACCAGCGAGGGGATCGGCAGGGCGAACGCCTCGACCAGGTCGACGGGCGGACCCGCCTCGGCCATCGCGTCGAGACGCTGCTCGGTGATCTCGGCGATCCGTGGTTCGAGTTGCTTGATCCGCCGCACGGTGAACTGGCTCAGCAACAACCTCCGGTACCGGGTGTGTTCGGGTGCGTCCATGCCGATGAACCACCCGGGGGCGGCTGGGTTGCGTACCCCGCCTGGTCGGGGGGAGACGAACACGGGTTGTTTCAGCTCGGGCCGGGTGCTGAACCGTGGGTCGACAAGGACAGTCCGTGCCGCGGCGTAACTCGTGACCAGCCAGCCCAGCTGACCGTCGGACAGCTGCAACCGGCTGACCGGTGGGAGCTCCCTCAGTTCGGGCGGTGGGTCGAAGGGGCATCCGGGTGTGCGTGCGGTGGGCAGGGTGACGGGTGTGGTCGGCTCGATCATATTTTGAGAGTCTACTCCGATTTGACAGGCGAATGTCAAAGGAGAGACTTCTCCAGTGCGGCGTTATCCTGCTGCATGTGGACCAACCAGCGAATGGGCTGCGGGAACGCAAGAAGGCCAGAACGAAGACCACCATCCAGCAGCACGCGCTGCGCCTGTTCCAGGAGCGCGGCTACCAGGCGACCACGGTCGAGCAGATCGCCGAGGCCGCCGAGGTCGCGCCGAGCACGGTGTTCCGCTACTTCCCGACCAAGGAAGACCTGGCCGTGCTGGACGACTACTACTCGCTCGCCGACGCCATGTGCGGCGCGGTCGAGGCCCAGCCGCCCGATGCCTCGCCGGTCGCGGCGCTGCGTGGTGCCTTCAAGGCCGTGTTCGCCGGGCTGTCCCCGCACGACCGCGCCGCGCGCTACGAGCGTGACCTGATCATGCTCACGATCCCGGAGGTGTGGGCGGCGAACCTCGGCCTGATCGCCCGCAGCCGCAGGCAACTGGCCGACGCCATGCAGGCCCGCTCGCCCGGCTCGGCCGCGCGGATCGTCGCCGACGCGGTGATCGGCGTCGGCCTCGGTGTCCTGCTCGACTGGGCCCGTGACCCGCGCGGAGACCCGGCCGACGCGCTCGACCAGGCGTTCGGTGAACTCGCAGGCCTGCTGTGACGGCCTTCGCCAGTGCACTCGACCAGTTGCTGGCCCGCCGCGGCCTGTCGTGGCGCAAGCTGGCCAGGCTCACCGGGTACACGCCCGGCTGGCTGATCAAGATCAAGAACGGCGCGCCGCCGTCGGCCGAGCTGGCCCGCAGGTGCGACGAGGCCCTGGAGGCTGGCGGCAGTCTGATCGCGCTGACCGGCGTGACACACCAGGGAACGCAGCCGGTCCGGCCCGCGCAACTGCCCGCGGCCACCGCGAGTTTCGTCGGGCGCAAGGACGAGCTGCGCAAGCTGGCGGAGGCGTTGCGGACGGATGCCGGTGACTCGGTGCCCGTGATCACGATCGAGGGCCCACCGGGCACAGGCAAGACGGCACTGGCCTTGCGGCTGGCGGGCGACGTGGCCGAGCACTTCCCGGACGGGCAGCTCTACCTCGACCTGAACGGGTTCTCCGGCGACGGCGTCCCGGTCTCACCGGACCAGGCACTGGAGGAGTTCCTCGGTGCGCTGGAGGTCGCGCCCGACGAGATCCCCGCGCGGCTGACCGGCAAGGCCGCACTGTTCCGGTCGGTGCTCGCGCACCGCCGGGTGCTGGTGGTGCTGGACAACGCGGCCGGTTCCACCCAGGTCCAGCACCTGATCCCGGGTGGTGTCGGGTGCGCGGTCGTGGTCACCAGCCGCAATCGCCTGTCCGGGCTGGCGGTGCGGACGCAGGCGACCCGGATCGCGCTGGGCCCGTTGACCACTCCCGACTCCGTCGGGCTGCTGACCGCGATGATCACCGGCGACCGCGCCGACGACGCCGAGGCGCTGGCCGAACTGTCCCGGCGCTGTGCCCATGTGCCGCTGGCGCTGCGGATCGCGGCCGAGCAGGTGAACAACCGGCCGGGAGTGCCCGTCCGCGACCTCGCTGCGGACCTGGCGTTCGTGGACGACGACTCAGCCGTGCGGACAGTGTTCTCCTGGTCCTACCGCGGTCTCGACGCGTCGGCCGCGCGGATGTTCCGGCTGGTCAGCCTGCACCCGGGGACGGTGGTGTGCGTGTCGGCGGCCGCCGCGCTGACCGGCGAGACGCACCAGCGCGCCCAGGCACTGCTGAAATCCTTGGCAGGCATGCATCTCGTCGAGCAGGCAGGCCGGGACTGGTACCGCCTGCACGATCTGCTTCGGCTCTACGGCAGGGAATGCTCCCGCCGCGAGGACAGCGACAACGCCCGGCGCACGGCCACGCGTCAGCTGACAGAGTGGTACCTGCACAGCGCGATGGCCGCCAACGAGGCGCTGGCGCCGTTCCGCGTGCACGTGCTGACGTTGCCGGAGACCTCCGTGACCACGATGACGTTCGACGGCCCGGTGTCCGCGTCACGGTGGTGCGAAGCGGAACTGCCGAACGTGGTGCCGGTCGCGCGGATGGCGCGTGAGCACGGGTTTCAGGACGCGGTGTGGCAGCTGGCCGTGGCGATGTTCGACTACCTGCTGCTGCGCAAGCCATGGGGCATCTGGATCACCGGGCACGAACTGGCACTGGACACACCGGACCGGCGGGCGAGGGCGTGGGTGGCGACCAACCTGGCGGTGGCCTGCCGCTGGGTCCGTGACTTCGACCGCTGCGCGGCCCTGTACGCGGACGCCATGGCTGTCCGCAGGGATATCGGGGACTCCCACGGCCAGGCGTGGATCCTGGAGGGACAGGCATCGCTGGCCATCGACCGCGGCCAGGTCGAGCAGGCACGGCAGTACGCGAGCCAGGCGTTGGAGTTGTTCTCGTCATTGGGGGATGTCGAGGGACAGGCCGCCTCCGTGGTCGCGTTGAGCGAGGTCCACCGGATGTGCGGCGCGCTGACGGAGGCACTCGCCCTGGCGCGGCGAGCGCTGCGGATGTGCGAGGAGATCGACGATCTCTACGGGCAGGGCCGCAAACTGGTCAGAGTGGCCGACGTCCACGTGGCGCTTGGCGAGTTCGACGAGGCGCTGGCCTGCGTCGACCGGTCGCTGGAGGTCCGGCGTGCGGTGGGCGACCGGTGGGGCGAGGCGGACTCGCTGACCCGCCGAGGCGACATCCTGCGGGACGTCGGCGACACCAGGCTGGCGGAGAAGTCCTGGCTCGCGGCTTTGGCGCTGTACGAGGAACTCGCCGATCCCCGCGCCGCCGACCTGCGGTCCAGGCTGGTGCTGTGAGCGTTCACGTGGCCACTGCGGACGCCTTGTCGAAGAGGTAGCGCTGCATCGGGACGCTGGTGGCGCGTTCCCCGGCGGACACGTACGCGGCCCGCGCCCCGGCCGTGTCGCCGAGCATCTCCAGCACGTGCCCACGGACGGCGAAGTACCGGTAGTGCCCACCGATCGACTCGGCGAGTTCGTCCAGCGGGGCCAGCGCGGCGGACGGGCCACGCGCCATGGCCACCGCGACGACGTGCCCGAGCGCGGTCATCGGACTGTCCGACATGGACAGCAGAACCTCGTACAGCGCCACGATCTGGGCCCAGTCCGTGTCCGCATAGGACGGTGCCTCGTCGTGCACGGCCGCGATGGCCGCCTGGATCTGGTACGGCCCGGCCTTGCCACGCGGCAGGACCGAGCTGACCAGCTCGACACCCTCGGCGATCAGCGCCGAGTCCCACACCGTCCGGTCCTGGTCGGCCAGCAGCACCAGTCCGCCGTCGGCCGCCGTGCGGGCGGGCCGCCGGGCGTCGGTCAGCAACATCAACGCCAGCAGCCCGGTTACTTCCCCGCTGACGTCGCAGTCGTCGCGCAGCAGGCGGTGCACCAGCCGGGTCAGCCGGATCGCCTCCGCCGCGAGGTCCGCCCGCTGCAGGTCGGGGCCGAGCGTGCTCGCGTAGCCCTCATTGAAGATCAGGTAGAGCGTGTGCAGCACCGCGCCGAGCCGCTCGGACCGCGCGACTCCCCGCGGCATGGCGAACGGCACCCCGCTGTCTTTGATGGACTGTTTGGCGCGGCTGATCCGGCGCGTCATCGTCGTCTCCGGCACCAGGAAGGCGCGTGCGATCTCCGCCGTCGTCAGTCCGCCGACAGCCCGCAGCGTCAACGCGATCTGCGACGAGGCCGTCAGCGTCGGGTGGCAGCACAGGAACAGCAGGATCAGCGTGTCGTCGGAATCCGACGGCGGCCGGTCCGCGGCGGGGGAGAGGCAGTCGTCGGGCAGCATCCACTGCGCGACCGTGTTCTCCCGCCGCTGGCGTGCCTGCTCCTTGCGCAGCAGGTCGGTCAGTCGCCGGGAGGCCACGGTGATCAGCCATCCGAGCGGGTTGCTGGGCATCTCGGACGGCCACTGCGTCGACGCGGCCAACAGTGCTTCCTGGACGGCGTCCTCAGCGGTGTCGAAGTGGCCGTAACGTCGTACGACCGCGCCGAGGACCTGCGGCGCGAGGGTGCGCAGCAGGTCCTCGACGGCGGCGGGCATCAGGCCTCCGGCTCGGGCGCGTGCTCGTCGATCGGCCTGATGTCGACGTACCAGGCGCGATCGAGGTCGACGTGCTCCGGGTGCGGGGTGTCGATGAGGCTCGCCGCGATCTCGGTGGCCCGGTCGAGGCTTTCGCACTCGACGATCGTGTACCCGGCGAGCACCTCCTGCGTCTCCGGGTACGGCCCGTCGGTCACCACCGGCACACCGTCCTTCGAGCTCAGCCGACGGGTGTGCGCGGGGGCGCTCAGGCCTCGGGCGTCGACGAACTCACCGGACTCGACCAGTGCGTTGTTCCAGTCGCCCATGAACTTGTGCAGGGCCTGGACCTCGTCCAGCGTCCAGGACTGCCGGTCGGCGGGGCCGTTGCCGGTGAGCATGTCGTAGTCGCGCTGCGAGCCCATCAGCATGATCATGTACTTCATGGTCGTGGTCCTCTCCGGTTGCGGTACGCCGGAGACGTCGAAACCGGATGCGCGGCCCGGACATCACCGTGAAGAATCCTGGGAGGAATTCTGGCAGGAGTTTTTCGCGGGAGCCGAGTGGACGGGGCGTTGTGGTGCCGGAGCAGGTGAGTGTTGTGATCGTCGGGGCGGGCAGCCGCGGCAAGAACTACGCGGAGGCCGCGGCGCGCACCGGCCACGCCCGGATTGTCGGTGTCGCCGAGCCCCGGCCCGACGCGCGGAGACTGTTCGTCGACCAGCACGAACTGCCCGCCGACGGTGTCTATGAGGACTGGCGGCAGCTGCTGGACAAGCCGAGGCTCGCGGACGTCGCGGTGATCGCCACCCAGGACAAGGACCACGTCGAGCCCGCCGTCGAGCTCGCCCGGCGTGGCTACCACCTGCTGCTGGAGAAGCCGATGGCCACCTCCGAGGCCGACTGCGAGCGGATCGTGCAGGCCGCGGAGGACGCAGGTGTGCTGCTGGCGGTGTGTCACGTGCTGCGGTACACGCCGTACTCGCGCGCGCTCAAGCAGATCGTCGACAGCGGGCGCATCGGTGACATCGTCAGCGTGGAGCACCTGGAACCGGTGGGCTGGTGGCACCAGGCGCATTCCTATGTGCGCGGCAACTGGCGGCGCGAGGACGAGTCGAGCTTCATGCTGATGACCAAGTCCTGTCACGACCTGGACTGGCTGTCGTACGTCATCGGCAGGCCCGCGCAACGGGTCTCGTCGTTCGGCGGGCTGTACGAGTTCCGCGCGGACCGCAAACCGGAGGGCGCGGCCGACCGGTGCCTGGACTGCGCTGTCGAGCCGACCTGCCCGTACTCGGCGCCCCGGATCTACCTGCCGTTCCTCGACCGGCCGAAGAAGGGCTGGCCGTTGTCCATCGTCACGATGGACCGCACGGTGGACGGCCTGATGACGGCCCTGCGCGAGGGACCGTATGGCCGGTGCGTGTACTCGTGCGACAACGACGTGGTCGACCACCAGGTCGTCAACATCGAGTACACCGACGGCGTGACGGCGTCGTTCACGATGACGGCGTTCGCCCCGGCCGAGCACCGCAAGACAAGGATCTTCGGCACCCGCGGCTCGATCGACGGCGACGGGGAGACCATCGCCGTCCACGACTTCCTCACCGGGCCGGAGGTGTTCGACCCGGGAGCCTACGGCGGCGCCACCGCGGCCGACGGACACGGCGGCGGTGACCAGGGGCTGGTGGACGCCTTCATCGAGGCGGTCCGCACCGGCGACGCGGGAGTCATCCTGACCGACGGCAGGGAAAGCCTGGACTCACACCGGCTGGTCTGGGCAGCCGAACACGCCCGCCGCAGCGGCACAGTCGTGACCATGCCGCGCTGATTCTCACGCGGGGTGGGCGCGGCCCCAGCGCAGCATCGCGTGCAGCACGACCTGCAGGCTCTGGCCCTGTTCGGTGAGTTCGTAGACCACGCGCGGCGGGATCTCGGCGTGGATCGTGCGCGTCAGGATGCCCTGGTGTTCCAACGCGCGCAGCCGGTCGGTCAACGTCTTCGCGCTGACGTCGTCCAGCGCCGACCGCAACTCGGTGAACCGCAACGGCCCGGCCAGCAGCTCACGCACGATCAGCGTCGTCCACTTCCCGTCCAGCACCTGCAGGGTCCTGGCCACCCCGCACGCGTGGGCCGGGTCGTGCCGCGCGTCCATCAGCTCCTGGTAAACCTGCTGGTCAAGATCGGTTTCCATGCCGAAACTATGCCACTTTCTGGGTACTGGTTCACTATGGAAACTAACTTCAGAGTATGAACTCCCTAACGATCGCCGTGCACGGCGCGACCGGCTCCCAGGGGTCGGCCGTCGTGCGTGACCTGCTCGCCGCCGGGCACACCGTTCGGGCGGTGGCCCGCAAGCCCGGTGATGTTCCCGGCGCCGAGCCTGCTGCCGCCGACCTTGCCGATGTGGACGCGTTGGTCGCGGCGTACACCGGGGTGGACGGCGTCGCTCTGCACCTTCCCCTCATCTTCGACGACACCGCGCTCGCCCAAGCGAAGGCGGTACTGTCCGCGCTGGAGCGAAGCCGGGTGCCGAGGGTCGTGTTCAACCGGAGCGCGGCGGTGCCCGACGAGATGATCGGCGTGCCGCACGTCGACGCCAAGGTGTTGCTGAGCAACGAACTCCCGAACGTTGTCGAGACGGTCGCGTTGGTCGCGCCCGCCATGACCTACGCGGAGAACCTGGCGGCGCCGTGGTCGACGCCGCTGATCGCGGCGGGGGAGTTGCGCTATCCGCTGCCCGCCGGGCTCCCGGTGCCATGGGTGACCTCCGGTGACGTGGCCGTGGCGATCAGGGATCTGCTCACGCTGCCTGTCCCGCCACGGTTCCAGGCCGTCGCGGGACCACGGGACCTGACGGGCGACGAGGCCGCGGCGGCGCTGGGGCCGTTGGTGCGCTGGCAGACCGTCACTCCGGCCGAGTACAAGACGCTTTTGCTGCCGTACCTGGGATCTGAGGCGGCGGCCGCGATCGCCGGGTCGTACGAGCATCCCGCGCCCCTGCCCGACCCGTCCGTCGTGCGACGCGGCACGACCACGCTCAAGGAGTGGGCGGCGCGGCAGAACTGGAGCTGAACTGGGGCTGGTTGCTACCAGCTGGATTTGCGGACGCCGGGCAGTTCGCCGTTGTGCGCCATGGCCCGCAGCCGGACCCGGGACAGCCCGAAGGCACGCAGGTAGCCGCGTGGCCGTCCGTCGACGACGTCCCGGTTGCGCAACCGGGTCGCGCTGGCGTCGCGTGGCTGGCGACGCAACTCGGCCTCGGCGGCCACGCGCTGCTCCGGCGAGGACTGGGGCGAGCGCAGGATCTCCTTCAACTCGGCCCGCCGCTCGGCGTACCTGGCCACGATCTCCCGGCGCTGACTGTTCTTGGCGATCTTCGACTTCTTCGCCACCGGACACCTCCTGAAAACGACAACCATTGCCAACTAGGGTAACCTCTGAGGCATGAAGCCAGGCATCCACCCCGACTACCACCCGGTCGTCTTCAAGGACAGCTCCACCGGCATGACGTTCCTGACCAGGTCGACGGCCACATCGAGCACGACGATCGAATGGGCCGACGGCAACACGTACCCGCTGATCGCCGTGGACGTGACCGCCGACTCCCACCCGTTCTGGACCGGCAAGCAGCGGCTGGTCGACAGCGCGGGCCGGGTCGAGAAGTTCCGCCAGCGCTACGGCGACAGGAAGCGCTGATGGCCGTCCCGAAGCGAAAGATGTCCCGCAGCAACACCCGGCACCGCAGGGCGCAGTGGAAGGCGAGCGCTCCCGACCTCGTGGTGGTCACGACCCCGGACGGCCGGAAACTGGCCGTCCCACGCCGGTACGTGCAGGCCTACCGGCGTGGACTTGTCGGGTGACCGACGCTCTGGTGGTCACCGGGCAACTGTTTGGATATCCCGGTGACCATCGCAGTCGGCTTCTTCGAGCTGTTCACCTACGCCATCCCCGGCTCGCTGTACCTCACCCTCTTCACCTACGTCGCCGCCCGCGCGCAGTGGATCGACCTCGTGGCAGTCATGAGGACACCGTCGGTACTGCTGATCATCGGCCTGGTGCTGGTGAGCTACCTGCTCGGCTATTTGGCCTACCCGGTCGGCGACTTCGCGCACAAACTCGTGCCGAATCGCCGTGACGAGCGGGCGGCCGAGACGTTCCTCCGGCGCAATCCCGCGGCCAAGGACCGGGAGTACGTCAGGGCCGACCCGTTCCTCCTGCTCACCGGGATCCAGGTGAACGACAACGAACTCGCCTCCGACGTGAACAGGAGTCGAGCGACCGGCCTGATGTTGCGCAACTGCGCGCCGCCATTGCTGTTCGCGGCGATCATCGCGATCGTCGAACTGTTCACCGGGCGCAGCCCTGGCCTCGCGGTGACGTGCGCGGTGATCTTCTTCGTGGGCTTCGTCGGCTTGATCGTGCAGGGCCGCAAGCTCGCCCGATGGGCTCACCTGCGCACGCTGGAGGTGGCGTTCTGGCTGCCCGACATCGACGAGAAATTCCGCAACCGGGACTCATGACCGTGTACTTGCGGCGATCGCCTCGGCACGGCCGGACACCCTGAGCTTGGCGTAGATCGACGACAGGTTGTTGCGCACGGTCTTGGGCGCGAGGCGCAGTTCGCGGGCGATCGCGGCGGTGGACAGCCCGTCCAGCAACAGGTCCAGGATCTGCTGTTCCCGCGTGGTCAGCGCGGCGGTGCCGGTGTCGTCGAGCAGGCTGCCGATCCGGGACGCGATCTCGGCCCCGAAGATCACCTCACCCGCCGCCATGCCGCGGATCGCGGGCACGATACTGGCCTTGTCCGTGCCTTTCACCAGGTAGCCACGCGCACCGGCGCGGACTGCCGTGCGGATCGACGCGTCGTCGTCGAGCGCGGACACGACCAGGACCGCTGTGCCCGGCGCTGCGCGCAGCACGTCCCTGATGATGTCCATCCCCGCGTCGCATGGATCGAGGACGACCACGTCAGGGCGGTGCCGCAGGACCGCGCGGATGGTCTGCGGGCCGGGTCGCGCGCTGTCGACGACGACAATTCCGTCCATTGTGGATAGGTTGGCCTCGCGGTCGGCGAGCACGACCGTGACGGATGGGTTCGGTAATCGGTCGCCGCGCATGGCCGGAATTCTGGCCTCGGCGATTGCGGTTTCCTTGCAGCGGGCGAACCGGGAGCAGTCCGGGTGTTGAGGTGTCATGGCGGCTATTCGGAGCCGTCCGGTGTCAGGGCTGCTTCGATGTCGTGCCCGGCTGCGGTTTCAACGCGTCGAGCATGCGGTTGATCATGCCGAGGTACTCCGTCTTCATTGCGGGTTTGGCCTGTTCGGGTGCGTTGGCCAAGGTCATCGCAGCGGCGGTGAGCATCCCGAAGACCAGCCGTGTCGCGGTCGCGAGCGGTTGCCGTTCGTAATGGCCTGCCGCCATCAGGTCGTCGAGCATGCGCTCGATCAGACCGTACGCCAGCACCTTTTCGGAGGCGAGCCACTGCGGCCAGCCGAGCGCGATCGGCCCCTCCTGCCAGACGAGCTTGCCGTACACGGGATCGCAGCAGCGTTCGAGGAAGGCGTCCAGCGCCATGTAGGCGGCTTCCTGTGGCGTGGCCGACTGCGCGGCCGCCGCGGCGCACTGGTCGAGTACGTCGGCCTCCAGCTCGTCGAAGACCGCTTCGAACAGCGCGGTCTTGTTGGCGAAGTGGTGGTAGATCGCGCCGCGGGTGGCCTGGATGTCGGTCGCGATGTCCTCGAGCGCCGTGCCGGTGAAGCCCTGTTCGGCGAACCTGCGGGTGGCCGCCGCCAGCAACGCCGCCCTGGTGGCCTGTGAGTACTGCTCGCGTCGGCTCGCAACCCTGGACATGCGCAAAGCATAGGACATACATTGTGTATGTGACCGACATCGCGTATGTGAGGAGCTCCTTATGACGGAGCCGGAGAAGATCTGGTTCAACCCGTACCTGCCGGGGTTTCTCGAAGATCCGTACCCGCACTACCGGCAGCTGACCGAGCAGCACCCGGTGCAGGACCACCCGCTGGGGTTCTGGTTCCTCAGCCGGTACGAGGACGTGCTCGCGCTGCTGCGGGCAGGCCAGTCGGTGGAGGTCCGGATGAGCGAAGGCGTGGCGCGGCAGCAGGCCGAGACGCTCACCGGTGAGGAGACGAGCGTGATGAACGCGTCCATGCTCGACCGGGACCCGCCCGACCACACGCGGCTGCGCGCACTGGTCACGAAGGTGTTCACTCGGCGCGCGATCGCCGCGCTCGAACCGATGATCGTCGAACTGGTGGACGCGGCGCTGGACCGGATGGCCGAGCAGGGTAGCTCGGACCTGGTGGAACAGCTGGCTTTCCCATTGCCGTTCGCGGTGATCTCCCGGATGCTCGGCGTGCCACCGGTCGACAGCGCCAGGGTCCGTGAGCTGTCCGGCACGCTGGTGCGGTCGCTGGAAGTGGTCGGTGACGAGGAGACCGAGCGCGCGATCATGGCGGCGAGGACCGAGCTGGCCGCGATGACCAGGGACCTGGTCGCGTGGAAACGGGCCAACCCGGCCGACGACCTGCTGACCGCGTTGATCACGGCCGAGCACGACGGCCAGGTGCTCAACGAGGACGAACTGGTCGCCCAGATCATCCTGCTCTACGTCGCCGGTCACGAGACGACCGTGAACCTGATCGCCAACGGAACCCACGCGCTGCTGCGCGATCCCGGCCAGTTCGACCTGCTGCGCGAACAGCCGGACCTGATCGGCAACGCGGTGGAGGAGTTCCTGCGCTACGACTCTCCGGTGCAGCAGACCAGAAGGATCATCGTCACGCCGTACACGGTGCGGGGCGTCGAGATCCCGGTCGGATCGTTCGTGGTCGCCTGTCTGGCCGCGGCCAACCGCGACGAGCGGGTGTTCGGCGCGGACGCGGCCGAACTGCGGCTGGACCGCGGGAAAGCCCGCAACCACCTGTCGTTCGGCGGGGGCCCGCACCACTGCCTCGGCGCGGCGCTGGCCCGGATGGAAGGCCAGATCGCCATCGGCCGTCTCGTGCACCGCTTTCCCGAGCTGTCACTGGGCGGCGAGGTCGAGTACAACAACCGGATCAACCTGCGCGGCCTGAACTCGCTGCCGGTCAAGGTTCGCGCCACCGTGCCCGGCTGACGCTCGCGAACAGTCCCAAGGGGACAGTGAGGACGGCGGAGACGAGGAAGATCGTTCCGTAGGCGCCTGCCTCGACGAGCCCGGCGACGGCCGCGGCGGCGACCGCGCTGCCCGCGAACAAAGCCGTGGCGAACAAGGAGATCATCGTCGCGCGGGCGTCCGGCACGACCTCGGTCGCCCACGTCTGCAACGACGAGTGCATCGCCGTCCACGCCAGTCCGAGCAGGACGGCGGCGATCACCGTGATCGCCGGAGTCTGTTCGATGGCAAGCAGAGCGCACGCGAGCACCGCCGAGGCGGCGCCGACTCCGATGAACACGGCGGCGTGTAACCGCTTGGTGAGTCTGACGATCATGCGTGTCATCACGAACACGGCCAGTCCGAAGACCGCTGTGACCGCACCGGCGACAGTCGGTGTGCTCCCCGACTGCTCGACGGCGGGCGGGAGCAACGTGAGAACACCCAGCAGCACAACGCCTTCAGAGAAGGCCATCAGCAGCACCAGCACGGCGGCCCTGGTCCTGCCCACGGCGACCACGGCCTTGACGACACCGCTTCCCCTGCGGGTCAACGGCAGCTGCGGCAGACGCCTGAGCAGCACGGTGAGCGCAAGCGCGGCCACACCGGTCACGACGAAAGCCCGCCCGCCACGACAGCAGTTGGGCCGTCAGCCCCGCGCCGACCGACGCGAGCCCGATGCCCAACGCGGTGCCGACCATCAGCCGGGCGATCTCCGGCTGACGTTCCCGCGCCGCAACCGTGTCACCGAGGTAGACCAGGCTGGCCGGATAGGCCGCGCCGAAGAAACCACCGGCAAGGCCACGGCTCACCGCGAGCAGGACCGGAGTGGACACGAACGCCGCGGCGATCGTCGAGACCGCCGCGGCGAGCATGGTCAGCCGCATCGTCCTGACCAGACCCAACGCGTCCGACACCGTGCCCCACACCAGTTGCATCAGCCCGTAGACAAGGAAGTACACACTGGCCGCGCGCACCACTTCGGACAGCGGGACATCGAGGTCGGCGGCGATGGAGACCAGCATCGGCGGCATCACGAACCGGTCGAGTGTGCTCACGAACGTGGTGAGCTGCAACAGCCGGATCGTCCGCACAGGCCGACGCTACTGGACCCCCTACCTTGACAGCTCAAGGTGACAGGGCACACTCATGCTATGCGAGTGCGCGGTTTGACGGTGGTGTTATGTGGTCTGCTGGCGGTCGGGTGTACGTCGCAGGTTGCCGGTACAGCGGTGCCGACCGAGTCGACTGGATCGACTGGGCAGACGCGGTGCAAGGGCGGGGCTGTGCCGGTCGCGGCCTCCGGTCCGTTGAACACGTTGATGCCGTCCAAGACCCGGTATGTCACCAACGACAAGCCGAGCACGGACCGTGCGATGTCCGCCCAGGATCTGGCCCCGCAGGACGAAGGCGAGCGGAAGGCGCTGCGCGACGCGGGCTTTCGCGGGGCGTGGACCCGGGTTTTCGAGTCCGGGTCCGATTCCATCGCGCGGTACCGCCGCGAGACCTACTCGCTGTACGAGTTCGCCACCGCGGACGGTGCCTGCGACTACCAGCAGTACGTCGACGATCTGCGGCAAGCCAACCCGGTGACTGTCCACGGTGTGCCCGAGGCGTCCGAGGTCAGTACGGGCCCTTCCGCGGGTACGGAGGCGACGACCACGATCGCGGCCACCAAGGGCCGGTTCCGCGTCGTCGCCACAGCCGAAGCGCGAGACGGGTCCCTTGCTCGGTACGGCGCGATGGACATCTTCGAACTGTTCTGCGCGCGGGTGACCTGATCAGATGACTTCCGCGATCGGCGGCATCGCACGCCAGGTGTCCATCGCGGGCCGGATGCCCTCGGCCAGCGACGGCATGTCCGGCACTTGGGCGAGGCACGCCACGACCTGCAGCATCCGGATGCCTTCCATCAGCCGCAGCGCGGTCTCGTTCAACGGCCTGCCCGACGCCTGCGCGTACGCCTGCTCGCCGTCCGGTCCGGCGAAGGCCAGGTCCCACTCCACCGGGCCGCGCGTGACCAGCTCGAAGTCCGAGCAGAGTTCGCCGTCCGGTGTGGCGATGAGGTTGTAGAGCGGCGCGTCGCCGTGGATCACCTGCGGTCGCACGTCGGGGAACGCGGTCCTGAACGCGTCCTCGCTTTCGATCAGCGGCTGCACTGTCGCCCAGTCCCGGACCGCGTGGTCGAGGTTCTCCTGGCTGACCAGGTCGCGGCGGTCGGCGAGGAACGCGAACGAGTTGTCGAAGAACGGGCCGAACGAGTCCATGAACGGCAGCTCACCCGGGTACTCCCGGAGCGCTTCGTGCAGGTCCGCCGCGAGCCGGGCGGCACGGGCCGGTGGCACCTCCGCGTCCTTGACCTGCTTGACGTGCTGCCAGAACGTCATCGAGAAGCCGTCGTGGTCCACCGGCTCACGCGGCACGAGCGGGCTCGGCGCGACGACCGGGTGCCCGCGGTCGGCCAGCCAGCCCGCCACGGCCAGCTCCCGCCGCTGGGTGGCCCGCTGCTCGGCCGGTGTGGTCCACGCGGGCAGGACTGTCGGCACCCGGACGACCACCGGTGACGGCGCCAGGTGCACGATGACGGAGAACACGCTGTACAGGACCTGTGGCTCGGTGACCGTGAGCCCGAGGTCGCGGCCCGCGACGGCCGCCGCGTCACGCGCCCGGTCGGTGCGGGCCGCCACTTGTTCGTCGGTGAGCATGCCTGAATCCTGGCATACATCCGTTACCGGCGATTCATCCTTTGGTACCGTCGCCATCACCCGATGGCCGGATTCGCCGAAGTGGACTGTCTATAGAGGACGGTCAGTTGTCGGAACCGCGGCGGTGCCTGCGTACGCTCTCCTCGACCAGGTCGAGCACCGGCTCGAGGTCGTCGGCGGGCAGGCCCATCGCCAGGTGCGAGACGAGGCCTTCCAGCACCAGTTCGAGGAACGCCGTGAGCACCTTCACGTCGATGTCGTCACGCAGGTTCCCGGCTTCACGCTGACGCTGCAGACGCTGCCGGGTCGCCTCGGTCAGCGCCTCGGACCGCTCGGCCCACCGGCCGCGGAACTCCGGGTCGGTGCGCAGCCGCCGGGAGACCTCCAGCCGGGTGCCGAGCCAGTCGGCCGGGTGGTCCTGTCCCGCCGGTGCCGCCAGCAGGTCCCGCATCACCTGGACGAGACCTTGTTCGGCGACCACGTCGGCCATCCGGCGCGCCTCGTCCTCGGCCAGCGCGAGGAACAGCGACTCCTTGTCGCGGAAGTGGTGGAAGATCGCACCCCGGGACAGGCCGGTGGCCTCTTCGAGCCTGCGTACGGTCGCGCCTTCGTAGCCGAAGCGTGCGAAACAGGTCCGCGCGCCGTCGAGGATCTGGCGGCGGCGGGCGTCGAGGTGGTCCTGGCTGACCCTTGGCATCGAACGATCGTCCCACGTGCTGGGCAACTATTGCAATCCGTACGTACTGATTGCAATCGCCGGGCCGCACTCAGAGTAACAGGGATTGACAGCGGGTCCGCCGAAGGTGTGTGATCCCACTCATAGATAGGAAACTTTCTTATCTAATTATGGTCCGCAGTGAATCCGCCCCAGAAATCCGCCGCAGTACCTCCGCCCCGACAATCCCTGTAGGAGGCCTCAGTGGCACCCCGTTCCCGATGGTGCGGGACGTTAATGTCCTGCGCCACGGCCGTTGCGACCGTGTTCGCACTGGCTCCGGTCGTCAGCGCCGATACCGCAGGCGCCGCCGCCACCAAATACGAAGCCGAAACCGCCACGATCACCCAGGGCGTCGTGGAGTCCAACCACGCCGGGCACTCCGGCACCGGTTTCGTCAACTACGACAACGTGGTCGGCAGTGCCGTCGAGTTCACCGCGGACGCCGCGCAGGCAGGCACCGCGACGCTGAAGTTCCGGTTCGCCAACGGCACGACAACGAACCGGCCGATGGACATCTCGGTCAACGGAACTGTTGTCGCGCAGAACGTCGCGTTCGACGGCACCGGTGCGTGGACGACGTGGCAGGACGTGACGGTCACCACGCAGTTCGCCGCCGGGGCCAACAAGGTCAAGGCGACCGCGACCACCGCGGCTGGCGGACCCAACCTGGACTACCTCGACGCCGACGTCGCCGCCCCGCCCGCGGGCAACGACCACGAGGCCGAGGACGCGACGATCGCGCAGGGCGTCGTGGAGTCCAACCACGCCGGATTCTCCGGGCGTGGTTTCGTCAACTACGACAATGTGGCAGGCAGTTCGGTCGAGTGGACGGTGAACGGGCCGGGCGCGGTCGACCTGGTTCTGCGTTACGCCAACGGAACCACGGTGAACCGGCCGATGGACATCGCGGTCAACGGCACTGTCGTCTCGGCCGGACTGGCCTTCGAGGGCACCGGTGCCTGGACGACCTGGCAGACCGCGACGGTGAAAGCCACGCTCACAGCCGGGCCGAACAAGATCAAGGCCGCGGCGACCACCGCCAACGGCGGACCCAACACGGACAAGCTGACGGTCCAGATCACCGACAACGAGGCGCCGTCCGCGCCGCCGAACCTGCGCTCCACGGGCAAGACCGCCAGGACGACGTCGCTGGCGTGGGACGCGGCCTCGGACAACGTGGGCGTCGCGGGCTACGACGTCTACCAGCATGGTCAGTTCATGAAGACCGTGGCGGGCAACGTGCTCGCGACCACGGTCGAGGGACTGCAGCCCAACACCGAGTACGACTGGACGGTGCTCGCGAAGGACGTGGCGGGCAACGTCTCCCAGGCAAGCAACAACGTCGTCGTGCGCACAGACCCCGCGCCGCCGGACAACGAGCCGCCGACAGTGCCGGGCAACCTGACCGCGCCGCGCAAGACAGCGACCACAGTGGACCTGGCGTGGACCGCGTCGACCGACAACGAGAAGGTCAGCGGATACGACATCTTCACCGACGGCGCGCAGTCCGGCTCGGCCGACGGCTCGGCGACCAGCACCACCGTGGCGGGCCTGACCACCGGCAAGGAGTACAGGTTCAAGGTCCGTGCCCGTGACGCGGCAGGCAACGTCTCCGGCTTCAGCAACGAGATCGCGGCGACGCCGACACAGGGCGGCCCGGCGGGCGTGCCGAACCCCGGCACGGTCAGCACCATCGCCAGCGGCGTGGATGTGGCGTGGGGCGTGGTGTTCCTGCCCGACGGCTCGGCGTTGTTCAGCGAGCGCAACACGTTCAACATCTACCGGATCACCGAGGGCGGCACGAAGCAGCTGGCAGGCAAGATCAGCCAGGCGGCGGGCACCAACGGTGAGGGCGGTCTGCTCGGCCTCGAGGTCGCGCCGACGTTCGCGCAGGACCACTGGTTGTACGTCTACCACACGACCTCCGGCGACAACCGGATCATCCGGATCAAGTACGAGAACGGCCAACTGGTGCAGGGCTCCTACCAGGTGCTTCTGCAAGGCCTCGCGCGCAACCGGTTCCACAACGGCGGCAGGCTGCGGTTCGGCCCGGACGGCAAGCTCTACGCGTCCGTCGGTGACGCGCAGAACAAGGCCAACGCGCAGAACAACAACTCCCTCAACGGCAAGATCCTGCGGATCAACCCGGACGGCACGGTCCCGTCGGACAACCCGTTCGGCAACGCGGTGTGGAGCAAGGGACACCGCAACCCGCAGGGACTGGACTTCGACTCACAGGGCCGCCTGTGGGAAGCGGAGTTCGGCGACAGCACCCAGGACGAGGTCAACCTGATCACCAAGGGCGGCAACTACGGCTGGCCCAACTGCGAGGGAACGACCGGTGACGGCTGCGCCGGGACCGTCGCGCCGAAGAAGACGTGGTCGACCAGCCAGGCATCGCCGAGCGGGCTGACCATCATCAACGACCACGTGTTCGTGGCGACCACGGTCGGCCAGCGCGTCTACCGGATGCGCATCGACGCCAACAGCAACCTGGTCGACCAGCAGACGTACTTCCAGAGCACGTACAACCGGCTGCGCACAGTCGAGGTCGACCACGACGGAGACATCTGGCTGACCACGTCGACCGACAAGGACGGCACCGACAACAACGACCGCATCCTGCACGTGGACATCCAGTACTCGGGCGGTGGCGAGTTCAAACTGACCAGCTCGGCCTTCGCCGACAACGCGATGATCCCCGCGAAGCACACGTGTGCGGGCGACGGAACGGCGGGCCAGGACCCGTCACCGCCGCTGGCGTGGGGAAAGGAAGCCAACGCCAAGAGCTACGCGATCGTGTTCGCCGACCGGGTCAACGACGGCAACAAACGGCACTGGGCCATCTGGGACATCCCGGCGGCCACCCTGTCGTTGCCGGAGAACCTCGGCGCCGGGTTCACCGTGCCCGACCAGGGCGGCGCCAAGCAGAAGGCGATGGGCAGCGGCGCCAACGCGCAGAAGTACTTCGGTCCGTGCCCCGGCGGCAGCACCAACCCGTACACGTTCACGCTGTACTCGGTGAACGTGGCGACGCTGCCGGGCGTCACCTCGTCCAGTGGCCTTGACGTGATCCAGAACGCCATCGTCGCCAACAGCGGGGCCAACACCGTCCTCAGGGGACGGTCGAACGCCTCGACGTGAGACCGCTCGGGTGGCCGGACCTTGGCGGCGATCCGGTCATCCGAGCACCCAACCCGCGCTGTTTTCGCAACCAATGTGGCCTTCGGTGCACGAGACGCACCGAAGGCCGCCTTGGTTGCACTCGGCCACGGATGCACCGAAGGCCACATTGGTTGCACGAGAACCGGGGTTAGGAGGGGGCGCGTTCGTCGAGTAGGCCGTCGACGATCAGCCGGGTGGCGCGCTGGATGTCGAGTTGGGGGAGCGGCCGGGTGAGCACCTCGGCGATCAGCCCGTCCAGGCAGGCGAGCAGGATCCGGGCGTGTCCCTCGGCGTCGGGTGAGCCGAGCCGGTCCAGCCAGCGCCCGCCGAGCTGCCAGTAGCGCACCGACCAGCCGAGGATCTGGTCGGCGATCTCCGGCCGCCACGCCGCTTCGAGGAAGATCGCGCGCCGGGCCAGCGTCAGCTCCCTGGCCTGCTCGGTCATGTAGAGCACCATGTCGGTCAGCCGACGGGCGAACGCCTCGCGGTCGACGACACCCTCGACCCGGCCGAGCAGGTCGGCCAGCAGTGACTGCTCGGTCTTCACCAGGTGGCCGAGCACGCCCTGGATCAGCGCGTCACGGGTGCGGAAGTGGTTGGACGTGCTGCCCTTCGGCAACTCGGCGGCGGTGTCGACCGACAAGTGGGTGAGCGCCCGCGGCCCGCCCCTCGCCAGCACGGAGACGGCCCCGATCAGGATCTCGTTACGGCGCGTAGGCACCTGTGAATAGTACTGCACATGTAGTTTTCGATCACGTCCGAAAAACCATGCCAGCCTCTGTCAGGGTTCGGCCGCATCGTTGACGTCATGAACGCGGATCTGAGTGGCAAGGTGGCGGTGGTCGCGGGCGGGACCCGCGGTGCGAGCAGGGCGATCGCGGTGGAGTTGGGGCGTGCGGGCGCGTTCGTGTACGTCACGGGCCGAAGTTCGGACGGCACGCGTTCCGAGGTCGACCGCCCGGAGACGATCGAGCAGACCGTCGAGCTGATCGAGCAGGCGGGCGGCAAAGGCGTGCCGATCAGGGTCGACCACCTCGAACGCGACCAGGTCGCCGGGCTGGCGCAGCGGATCGACCGGGAGCGCGGTCGGCTGGACATCCTCGTCGACGGCATCTGGGGCGGCGACAACTACATCGGCTGGGGCAAGGCGGTCTGGGAGCAGCCGCTGGACGAGACACTGCGGATGATCCGGCTCGGCATCGACGCGCACGTCATCACCAGCCACTTCCTGTTCCCGCTGGTCATCCGCAACCCAGGCGGCCTGGTCGTGGAGATGACCGACGGCACCGCCGAGTACAACGCGAAGTACCGCAAGGACACGTCGCTGGGGTTCTACCTGGCGAAGGCCGCGTCGCACCCGCTGGCGATCGGGGAGGCCTACCAGACCAGGGAGCACGGCACCACAGTGGTCGCGATGACTCCGGGGTGGCTGCGGTCGGAGGCGATGCTGGACGCGTTCGGTGTGACCGAGGAGAACTGGCGGGACGCGCTGAAGGCACAGCCGTACTTCGCGATCTCGGAGACGCCGACGTTCACCGGTCGCACGGTCGCGGCACTGGCGGCAGACCCGGACAGGGCACGGTTCTCCGGTCAGACGCTCAACAGCGGCCAGCTGGCCAAGATCTACGAGGTCGACGATGTGGACGGCAGCAGGCCGGACGGATGGCGCTACGTCGACGAGGTGCAGGAGCAGGGCAAGGACCCGGACACCACTGGTTATCGGTGACGGTCCCACATTCGCCGTGCGGCG
Organism: Kibdelosporangium sp. MJ126-NF4; assembly: GCF_000826545.1. The sequence continues at coordinate 1,748,504 of NZ_CDME01000011.1, forward strand.
TCCGCGAACGCGGCCCGCACGGCCTCGGGCGCGACGATCTCCACCTCGGTGCCCAGCGCGAGCAACTGCCCGGCGGCGATGTCCGGGCGTTCCAGGCCCAGTTCGACCTCGCTCCAGCCGTCCGGGCCGGGCGGCTTGACCTGGGCGAGTGCCTGCGAGGCCGCGTCGGCGTCCAGCACGGATGGCAGCGCGCGCACGCCGGTCGGGCTGAGCCGGACCGTGACCGCGACCTGCTGCAGCGACCGCTCGAACTGGGCCGACGACTGCTCCCACCAGCTCGCGAGGTCGAAGTCGGTCGGCCGGTCGAACCGCCCGTCGAGCTCCGTCACCCCGGTGATCCGGCTGACCCGGTAGGTCCGGACACTGCCGTCGGTGCGTGCCACGAGGTACCAGACGCCCGCCTTGAGCACGAGCCCGAGCGGGTCGAGGACGCGCTCGACCGTGCGTTCGCCACGGCCGTACGTGACACGGACCTGGTGTTGCTCCCACACCGCACGTGCCACTTCCGCGAGGTACTCCACCTCGTCCGCGCGTTTGAACCAGCCGGGGGCGTCGAGGTGGAAACGCTGGGCGACGTGCTGGGCCTGGTCGCGCAGCGATACCGGGAGCGTCGCGGAGACCTTCGCGTGCGCGGCGGACACGGCTGTGCCGAGGCCGAGGTCGGCCAGTGCCCGTGGCACGCCCATCGCGAAGATCGCGACCGCCTCGCGTGAGGTCAGGCCGTCCAGCCTGGTGCGCCAGCCGTCGACCAGCCGGACACCGCCGCCGCGGCCCGGCTCGGTCCAGATCGGGACGCCGGTGGCCTGCAGGGTGGCGACGTCCCGGTGCATGGTGCGCTCGGACACCTCCAGCGCGGCGGCCAGTTCGGCGATGGTCGCGCTGCGCCTGCTCTGCAGGGTGAACAACAGTGCCACCAGGCGTTCGGCTCGCATGCCGGACAGCATACTACGAGCCGAACTATGTTCGTAGTATGCCTCTCCGGGAGGAGGTGTGCGTGGGTGGCGGATGCCGGAACAGTGTCGGGGGTACGGCCGAAGGCGTTGCGTGCACCGGGCTACCCCGGCTTGGGCGACAAAATCCGTCAAACCGGTGGGGCGTAGACGGAAGCGGTGTTCCGTCGGTCGAATGATGGTGGCCTTGCCCGAATTCGGCCACGTGACGCGGTGGTGCGCGCCGGATTTCGCTCGATATGCACTCTCGGGTGACGTTGTCAATACCGGTGTTGGGGTGTCCGATGTGGACCTGCATTGTGCGTGGCGGAATTTGCCGGATTTTCGGTGACTGGTCGGCGCGATCCGTCTGGTCACGGACGAATCGGACACCGTCCGATGTGATCTTCATTGCTGGAGCCAAACGATCACGCTCGTTCGTGCGCAGTCGTGTCGCTTCAGGCGTTTGAGGACGGTGTGGTGATGGGCTGTTTCTTTGCGCCACAAGCCTTCTCGTTGCACAGCGAGCACCGCGTGGTGCTGCGGGAAGCTGACTATGCGGCCACACCTGGCATCCGCGCGTAACGCGTTGCTCCGTACCGGTGGAGTGTTGCTGCGCTGCGTAATCGCTCCTGGTCCAGGGTGATCTGTAAGCTCGTCACAATGCTTTTGTCGGACCCCGGGGGTAGCGTTTGTGACGGTTGAATCGAAGGAGCGCAACCGTGACCATACTGCGAGACGCCCCCATCGACGGGCCGGAGTTCCGCCCGTTGCGTGAGCGGGTGGAGGCCGAGGCCTACGTGGCGTCGGTCTGTTTCAAACACGGCCCACCGAGACTGATCGGTGTCGAGCTCGAATGGACAGTCCACCACACCGACGACCCCCAGCGTCAGCTGGATGCCGCTGTGCTTTCCGGAGCACTCGGCGATCACGCGCCACGCACACTGCGCGCCGACAGTCCCCAGAATTCCCTGCCAGGTGGCTCACCGCTCACCGCCGAGCCAGGCGGTCAGGTCGAGATCTCGGCTCAGCCGGAGGATTCCCTGACCAGCCTCTACGCCACCGTCACGGCGGACACCGAATATCTCGCCGGGTTGCTCGCTGCCCGCGGCCTGACCATGGGCACGTCGGCGATCGATCCATATCGGACACCGCAGCGCGTGCTCGAGACTCCTCGCTACCTGGCGATGGAGAAGGCGTTCGAGCCGCTCGGCAGCCACGGCATCACCATGATGTGCAGCACCGCGGGCTTCCAGGTCTGTGTGGACGCGGGCGAGCGCAAGGACCACGCCGTGCGCTGGCACGCCGCGCACGCGCTCGGTCCGCCCTTATGCGCACTGTTCGCCAACTCACCGCAGATGCTCGGCCACCGCAACGGGTGGGCGTCCAACCGGCTGCACACAGTGCTGGGCACGGATCCGGCCAGGACGTACCCGAGTGAGATCACCGACGACCCGGCAACGAGCTGGGCGCGTCGCGTGCTCGACACGCCGCTGCTGTGCCTGCGTAACGACGGCGGCTGCTGGGACGCGCCGCCCGGCGTGACGTTCGCCGACTGGATCGCCGGGGTGGCCGACCTCGGCAGAGAACCGACGATCGCCGACCTCGACTACCACATCTCCACCCTGTTCCCGCCGGTCCGGGCGCAGGGCTACCTGGAGATCCGCTACATCGACGCCCAGCAGGGCGACCGCTGGCTCACCCCGGCGGCGCTGCTCGTCGCCCTGCTCAGCCAGGCCGACAAGGTGATCGACATCTGCGCGCCCGTCGCGGGCGACTGGCTCACCGCCGCGCGCGACGGACTGCGTGATCCCGAACTGGCCCGCGTGGCGGCCAGTCTCGCGGAGGTCGGCCTCGGGGCGCTCGGCGTCACCGGGCTGACACCGGACCTGGCACGGAAGGTGACCAGCGACATCGAACACAGGCTGCACAGGTCGACCGACGGGAGGAACCAGGGATGACGGCGTTCGGCGAGCTCGACACGGAGACACTGCGCGACCGGGTCGCCCGGCAACTGACCCGCTCGCGCGCCCGCAGCACCGCGTTGACCGACGCGGTGGACGACGACGACCTGGTCCGTCAGCACTCCCGACTGATGTCCCCGCTGGTCTGGGACTACGCGCACATCGGCAACCAGGAGGAGCTGTGGCTCGTCCGGGACGTCGGCGGCCGTGAGCCGGTGCGCGAGGACATCGACAACATGTACGACGCGTTCCAGAACGCGCGGGTCGACCGGCCATCGCTTCCGCTGCTCTCCCCGGGCGAGACCCGCTCGTACGTTCGGGAGGTGCGCGACAAGGTGATGGACGTGCTGGCCAGCACGCCGCTGGAAGGCCGCAGACTGGTCGAGAACGCGTTCGCGTTCGGCATGATCGTGCAGCACGAGCAGCAGCACAACGAGACCATGCTGGCCACGCACCAGCTGCGCAGCGGTGCCCCGGTGCTGCACGCCCCGCTGCCGCCCGCGCCGCCCGGTCCGGTGGTGAACCGGGAGATCCTCGTCCCCGCGGGGCCGTTCACCATGGGGACCTCGGTCGAGCCGTGGGCGCTGGACAACGAGCGTCCCGCGCACCAGGTGCAGGTGGACGCGTTCGTCATCGACAAGTACCCGGTGACCAACGCGATGTACCTGGAGTTCGTCGACTCCGGCGGCTACGACCAGCCGCGGTGGTGGAGCGAGGAAGGCTGGGCCTACCGGCAGAAGGCGTCGCTGGTCGCGCCCCGGTTCTGGGTGCGCGACGGGAACCGCTGGCTGCGTGACTGCTTCGGCGTGGTGGAGCCGCTCGTGCCCGACGAGCCGGTGGTGCACGTCTGCTTCCACGAAGCCGAGGCGTTCGCCGCGTGGGCGGGCAAACGGCTGCCCACCGAGACGGAGTGGGAGAAGGCGGCCCGCTTCGACCCGTCGACCGGACGCTCACGCCGTTACCCGTGGGGCGACGAGGATCCCGTGCCCGAGCACGCCAACCTGGGTCAGGCGCACCTGCGCCCGGCGCGGATCGGCGCGTACCCGCTCGGTGAGTCGCCGCTGGGCGTCGCCCAGCTGATCGGCGACGTGTGGGAGTGGACGAGCAGTGACTTCCACGCCTACCCCGGGTTCGTGGCGTTCCCGTACCAGGAGTACTCCGAGGTGTTCTTCGGGGCCGACTACAAGATGCTGCGCGGTGGGTCGTTCGGCGCGGACGCTGCGGCCTGCCGCGGCACGTTCCGCAACTGGGACTACGCGATCCGCAGGCAGATCTTCAGCGGATTCCGGCTCGCCCGCGACCCGCGGCTGGACGAGATCGCCTGAGATGTGCCGCCATCTGGGTTACCTCGGCCCTGCCATGTCCGTAGCAAGCCTGGTGCTCCAGCCGCAGCACTCGTTGCTGCGGCAGAGCTGGGCGCCTGCGGACATGCGCGGCGGCGGGACCATCAACGCCGACGGGTTCGGCGTCGGATGGTTCGCCGGTGCGGACGCGACCGTGTACCGCCGCGCCAGTCCGATGTGGACTGACACGGCACTGCCGGGACTGCTGGGGCCGCTGCGGGCGACAGGTGTGCTCGCGGCGGTCCGATCCGCGACGGTCGGCATGCCGGTCGTGGAGACGGCGTCCGCGCCGTTCACCGACGGCCGCTGGCTGTTCAGCCACAACGGGGTCGTTCGTGGCTGGCCGTCGTCGGTCGAGTCGCTGGCAGCGGGCCTGCCTGTGACGGACCTGATGACGCTCGACGCGCCGACCGACGCCGCGCTGCTGTGGGCGCTGGTCCGGGCCCGCTTGAGGGACGGGCAGTCGCCGTGCGACGCCGTCGCCGACATCGTGCTGCAGGTCGCGGAACTGGCTCCGGACTCGCGGCTGAACCTGATGCTCACCGACGGGCGGACGCTCGTGGCGACCGCCTGGACCCATTCGCTCGCCACGCTGGTCACCGCGGATTCCGTGGTGATCGCGTCCGAGCCGTACGACACCGATCCACGCTGGACACCTGTTCCTGATCGCCACATCGTGACGGCCACGGCAATCCCGGGGCCGCCTTCGCTCGCCGTGCAGCCGCTCGGCGCCCGACCAACGGGGAAACATGACTGAACCGGTGATCGACGTCCACCTGGCCGAAGACCACGCTGCGCGCGCCCTCGCCGCCGACGCGCGCACGGGCCTGTCCGCGCCTCAGAAAGCACTGCCGCCCAAGTGGTTCTACGACGCACGCGGCAGTGACCTGTTCGAACAGATCACCCGTCTGCCCGAGTACTACCCGACCCGTGCGGAACGCGAGATCCTCGGCGTGCGAGCCGCGGAGATCGCCGCGACCAGCCAGGCGCACACCCTGGTGGAACTCGGCTCCGGCTCGTCGGAGAAGGCCAGGCTCCTGCTGGACGCGTTGCACGCGGCGGGAACCTTGCACCAGTTCGTCCCACTGGACGTCTCGCGCACCGCGTTGCGGGACGCGGCCGAAGCACTGGCCGTCGACTACTCGGCGCTGGAGGTGCACGGCGTCGTCGGCGACTTCACCGAGCACCTGGCGCTGCTGCCCGGCGAGGCTCCCCGCGTGGTGGCCTTCCTCGGCGGCACGATCGGGAACCTGCTGCCCGACGAGCGTGCCAAGTTCCTCTCCTCGCTGCGGGACGTCCTGCAGCCGGGGGAGTGGCTGCTGCTCGGCACAGGCCTGGTGCAGGAGGACCCGGAGACCATCCGCGTCGCCTACGACGACGCGGCGGGTGTCACGGCGGAGTTCAACCGCAACGTCCTGCACGTGCTCAACCGTGAGCTCGGCGCCGACTTCGACGTCGACGCCTTCGACCACGTGGCGCTGTGGGACCCGGACAACGAGTGGATCGAGATGCGCCTGCGTGCCCGCCACGCCATGACGGTCACCATTCCGGCGCTGGAGATGACGGTGTCCTTCGCCGACGGCGAGGAACTGCACACCGAGATCTCCGCCAAGTTCCGCCGCGAAGGCATCACAGCGGACCTGGCCGACACCGGTTTCGAGCTGACCCGCTGGTGGACGGACTCACGGGAAAGGTTCGGCCTGTCACTGTCCCGCGCGGTCTAATCCCGCTCGTCCGCAACCAAGGTGGCCTTCGGTGCGTCAGTCGCACCGAAGGCCACCTTGGTCGCGTTGCCGCGCGAGACACGGCGAACCCTTGCCAGGCCACCCATTACCGCGTCGGTGGCGACGAGAGCCGCCACGCCGAGCCCGAACGCGGCGACCGGGTCCAGCGCAACCATGGTGAGGCTCACGACGACCAGGAACGCCATGGTGGACGCGGCGGACACCAGCACACCGGTCATCAACCCGGCGGCGGCCACCCCGCCGGACGAGCGGTGCACCGACGGTGCCAGCACGAGCGACAGCAGCGGCAACGACGCCACGGCGCCCGCGAGCACAGGGCCGAGCAAAGGCGCCGTCGTGGTGAGCAGCAGGACAATCCCGCCGGACACCGCCATCCGCATCGGCAGGTCCCAGCGTGAGCGTTGGCGCGGCTGCTCGACTGGGTCGGTGAGCGCGGGACGGTACAGGATCGCCGCGACCGGCGCGGCGACGCAGAGCCACACGGTGTCCGCGAGGACGGCGGACACCGCGACCATCAGTCCACAAGGGACAGACAAGGCCAGTGCGGTGCCCGGCCCGGTGTGCATGGCCGCGGCGGCGTAGGCGACACAGAACACCACGACCGTCAGCTGTCCCAGCGCGGCGCCGTGCGCCGCGCGGGCGGCCGCGTCCGGTCCGGCTTCGAGACAGATCAGGGCGAGGAACGGCCCTGTGGTCAAGGGAAGTCCGAGCAGGCGCCCGCTGAAACGCGGGCCGATTCGGTGGGCGAGGATCGAGGCGAGCAGGACGAGACAGGGGGCGAGGGTGACTCTGAGCAGGAGAACCTCCATGCCTTCGACCCTGCCAGCGCTGTCGCCGACATTGGCTCGGAATCTACGGCTGGATGGCCCATCCTGCCGTGGGAATCTCGACTGTTGATCGAAGTAACCGAGTTTTTCTAGGATCACCGTATGGACCGTATCGATCGGCAGTTGCTGGCAGCGTTGGTCAACGACGGCCGGGCCACCTACCAGGAGCTGGGCCGCCTGGTCCGGCTGTCCTCCAACACAGTCGCCGACCGGGTGCGCAAACTGCGCAAGGACGGCGTCGTCCGCGGCTACCGCGCCGAGCTCGACTTCGCCGTACTCGGCCGGGACATGCAGATCATCACCGACATCAGGCTGCGGGACACGGTCTCCACCACCGAGTTCGAGCACGGCCTCGACGCCGTGCCCCAGGTGATCGCGGCCAGCAGGGTGACCGGCGAGTACAACTACCAGCTGCGCGTCATCTGTGCGAACGCGCTCGAACTGGAGGGCATCATCGACCGGCTCAAAGCCGACCACGGTGTCCTCTCCGCGCACAGTCGGCTGGTCCTGCACGAAGTCCCGCTCGGCCAGGAGCGCATCCTGGGCGCCTGACAGCGATATGAAACAGTGGCCGTCACGTTTTGGTGTGGCGGCCACTGATCGTTAGGCTGCAAGGTCCCTGCATCTCGCGGAGGTGGGCCCGTGGTCGGGACAACCAAACCTCGCAGACGCCAGGCCCGTGGCCGGCGGCGGATGGCGCAGCTGCTGGACGCCGCGGAGGAAGTGTTCGCCGCGGAGGGCTTCGTCGCGGCGACCACCAACGCGATCGCGGCAGCGGCGGGCGTCTCACCCGGCACGCTCTACCAGTTCTTCCCGAACAAGGAGTCGATGGCCGCGGCGCTGGCCGACCGCTACGTGGCGGTGCTCGCCGACGTGCACGACCCCGAGGCGGAGGTCGTCGGTGTCCCGCTGGACGACGTGATCGACCGGATGGTCGGCCCGGCGATCCGGATCGCGGGCGAGCACCCCGCCTTCGAAGCGATGCTCTGGGCACAACCGTGCGAGCAGCTGCGGACCGCCGTGACCGAGCACGTCGAACGGACGATCGCGGCCAGGGTGCCTGAGCTGGACCCGAGCCGACGACGGCTGATCGCGACGGTGACGGTGAGGATCTTCGGCGCGTTGCTGTCGCCGATCCTGGCGGCGTCCGGCCGGGAACTGACCGAGCTGACCGGCGAGCTGCACCGTGTGCTGCGGGCGTACTTGCTCGACGTCTCGGACTGAAACGAGAGTCCAGGCTGTCGAGCTCAAGGGCCAGATCGCGCGTAGGGTCGGTGGTAAGGTCGCCGTGTCGGCCGGAACGAGCGAACTGCCGGGGATACAGCTCGAGACGTTCCCGGCCCACGGCGGCTCCTGGTCAGGACCCGGACACGCTCAGGAAAACCGAACGAGGAAGTCCCGGACGAGAGCCTCGGTCAGCTCGCGTGAAGCAGGCTCCCCGGTGACCAGGACGCGGTAGTACAACGGCCCGAAAAGCTGGTCGACGGCGAGTTCGACATCGAGGTCCCCGGCCAGCTCACCCCGCTGAACCGCCCGCTCCAACACGCTTCTTTCCTTGGCGCGCAACGGTTCAACGCACTCGTCCCGAAACCGCGCGGCGATCGCCCTGTCGTGCTGTGCCTGCCCGGCCAGTGCGCGGAACACAGCGCCCTGATCGGTGTGCGCCAGGAAGTCGGCCAGGTCGTTGAGGTAACCGGTGAGGTCGTCCGGCAGCGCGCCGGTGTCCGGCAGCGTCAGGTGCTGGTGCACGTCCTTGACGAAGGCGTCCATCAGGATGTCGACCTTCGACGGCCACCAGCGGTAGATCGTCTGCTTGGCGACGCCTGCCCGTGCCGCCACGCCCTCGATCGTGAACCCGGCGAACCCGCGCTCGGCCAACAGGTCGTCCGCGGCGTCGAGGACGGCTTGGCGGGCCAGCTCGCTGCGGCCGTGCCGGTTGCCGTGATGCCGCCGTGTGCTCTCCACGGCACGAACATTAGTACTCGCTAGACTGGACGCAACGTTGCGTCTACTCTAGCCGTCATGACCAACTCACTGACGAACCCCGGAATCACCGCTGTGCTCGACCGTCTGTTCAAGGCCGCCGAGGACGACGCGTCGCAGAACGTGACCGTGGACCTGTCCGACGCGCGGGCCGCGGCCGACGCGCTCGCGGATGTCTACATGCCGATCTCGGCCGACGGCGGAAAGCTGCTCTACACCCTCGTCCGGGCGATCCGGCCGCGGACGGTCGTCGAGTTCGGCACGTCCTACGGGATCTCCACGATCTACCTCGGCGCCGCCATCGCCGACAACGGCACAGGTCACGTCTACGGCAGCGAGCTGAGCACCGCGAAAGTCGAGGCAGCGCGGGACAACATCGCGGAGGCCGGTCTCGCCGACCACGCGACCGTCCTGCCGGGGGATGCCCGCGAAACGTTCGCGGACATCACCGGTCCGATCGAACTCGTCCTGCTCGACGGCTGGAAGGAGCTCTGCGTTCCCGTGTTGCGGTTGCTCGAACCCAAGCTCGCGCCCGGTGCGCTGGTCGTCGCGGACGACATCACGCTCCCCAGCATGGCCGACTACCTGGCCTACGTCCGCGACCCGGCCAACGGGTACGTCAGCGTGGAGTTCCCGGTCGAGGACGGCATGGAGCTCAGCAGCTACACCGGTGCCTGACAAGCGAAAACCGCCGAGGCGACAAGCGCCTCGGCGGTTTCCTCGCTCAACTGGTCAGGAACGGACCATCTTGCGCAGCACGTACTGCATGATGCCGCCGTTGCGGTAGTAGTCCGCCTCACCCGGCGTGTCGATGCGCACGACCGCGTCGAACTCGACCTTGCCACCGTCGGTCTTCGTGGCCGTGACCTTGACCGTGCGCGGGGTCTCGCCGTCGTTCAGCTTGGTGACACCGCTGAAGTCGAACGTCTCCGTGCCGTCCAGGCCGAGGGACTCGACGTTCTCGCCCACCGGGAACTGCAGCGGCAGCACGCCCATGCCGATCAGGTTCGACCGGTGGATGCGCTCGAACGACTCCGCGATGACCGCGCGCACGCCGAGCAGCGAGGTGCCCTTCGCGGCCCAGTCACGCGACGAACCCGAGCCGTATTCCTTGCCCGCCAACACAACCAACGGGATACCGGCCTCGGCGTACGCCACCGACGCGTCGTAGATCGTGGTCTGCGGCGAGCCGTCCACGAGGAAGTTGCGCGTGAAGCCGCCCTGCACGTCGTCCAGCAGCAGGTTGCGCAGCCGGATGTTGGCGAAGGTACCGCGGATCATCACCTCGTGGTTGCCACGGCGGGAACCGTACGAGTTGAAGTCCTTGCGCTCCACACCGTGCTCGGTCAGGTACTTCCCGGCGGGGGAGTCCTGCTTGATCGCACCGGCGGGGGAGATGTGGTCCGTGGTCACCGAGTCACCCAGCAGCGCGAGCACACGGGCGTTGCCGATGTCCGTGACCGGCGACGGGTCGTTCTTCATGCCCTCGAAGTACGGAGGCTTCCGGACGTACGTCGAGTCCTCGGCCCACTCGAACGTGTTGCCGGTCGGCGTCGGCAGCGAACGCCACCGGTCGTCGCCGTGGAACACGTCCGCGTAGTCGTTGGTGAACATCTCCGAGGTGATGGAGGAGGCGATCGTCTCCTGGATCTCCTGCGGGGTGGGCCAGATGTCCGCGAGGTACACCGGCTTGCCGTCCGAGCCCGTGCCGATCGGCTCGGCGACGACGTCCATGTCCATCGACCCGGCCAGTGCGTACGCCACCACCAGCGGCGGGCTGGCCAGGTAGTTCATCTTGATGTCCGGGTTGATCCGGCCCTCGAAGTTGCGGTTGCCGGACAGCACCGACACCAGCGCGAGGTCCTGGTCCTGCGCGGCCTGTGAGATCTCGTCCTGCAGCGGGCCGGAGTTGCCGATGCACGTGGTGCAGCCGTAGCCGACCAGGTGGAAGCCCAGCTTCTCCAGGTACGGCAGCAGACCGGCGCGCTCGTAGTAGTCCATGACCACCTTGGAACCCGGCGCCAGCGTGGTCTTCACCCACGGCTTGCGCTCGAGACCCTTCTCCACGGCCTTCTTGGCCAGCAGCGCGGCACCGATCATCACCGACGGGTTCGAGGTGTTGGTGCACGAGGTGATCGCGGCGATCGCGACGGCACCGTGGTCGAGCTCGAAGGTGTTGCCGTCCACCGTGACCGTGGTCGGCGTGGACGGACGGCCCGTGCTGCCCTCGGCGGCCGAGTGCGCGGCGCGCGGCTTGCCGCCACCGTTCTGGCCCTCGTGCAACGCGGGCGGGTCACTGGCCGGGAACGACTCGTCGCTCGCCTCGTCCACATCGGACTTCGCGGGCTCCTCGGTGTGCGAGACGTAGTTGCCCAGCGCGCCGCGGAAGGCGGGCTTCGCCTCGGCCAGCACGATCCGGTCCTGCGGGCGCTTCGGCCCCGCGATCGACGGGACCACAGTGGACAGGTCGAGCTCGAGCGTCTCGGAGTAGGTGGCCTCGACCGACGGGTCGTGCCACATGCCCTGTTCCTTGGCGTACGCCTCGACCAGCGCCAGCTGCTCCGCGGAGCGGCCGGTCAGCTTCAGGTAGTCGATGGTCTCGCTGTCGACGGGGAAGATCGCGCAGGTCGAGCCGAACTCGGGGCTCATGTTGCCGATCGTGGCCCGGTTGGCCAGCGGGACAGCGCCGACGCCGGTGCCGTAGAACTCGACGAACTTGCCGACCACACCGTGCTTGCGCAGCATCTCGGTGATGGTCAGCACCAGGTCGGTCGCGGTGGCGCCCGCGGGCAGTTCGCCGTGCAGCTTGAAGCCGACCACGCGCGGGATCAGCATCGACACCGGCTGGCCCAGCATGGCGGCCTCGGCCTCGATACCGCCGACGCCCCAGCCCAGCACGCCGATGCCGTTGACCATCGTGGTGTGGCTGTCGGTGCCGACCAGGGTGTCCGGGTAGGCCTGGCCGTTGCGGACCATCACGACGCGGGCCAGGTGCTCGATGTTGACCTGGTGCACGATGCCGGTGCCCGGCGGCACGACCTTGAACTCGGAGAACGCGGTCTGGCCCCAGCGCAGGAACTGGTAACGCTCCTTGTTGCGCTCGTACTCCAGGTCGACGTTGCGCTCGAACGCGTCGGGACGGCCGAAGATGTCGGCGATCACCGAGTGGTCGATCACCAGCTCGGCCGGGGCCAGCGGGTTGACCTTGTCCGGGTCGCCGCCCAGCTGGGTGACGGCCTCGCGCATGGTCGCCAGGTCGACGATGCAGGGAACTCCGGTGAAGTCCTGCATGACCACGCGGGCCGGGGTGAACTGGATCTCGGTCGCGGGCTCGGCGCTCGGGTCCCACCCCGCGAGGGCCCGGACGTGGTCGGCGGTGATGTTCGCGCCGTCCTCGGTCCGGAGCAGGTTCTCCAGCAGGATCTTCAGGCTGTACGGCAGGCGCTCGGCGCCCTCGACCGCGTTCAGCCGGAACACCTCGTATGAGGTGTCGCCGACAGTCAGCGTGCCGCGGGCACCGAAACTGTCCTTGCTCGCAGGTCCAGTCACGTCCAACTCCATCTCGCGCGCCGGTGGTGGCAGCAAAAAAGTCAGTTCGGGTTAGGCCGAGTCTCGCGCATCCCCGCCGGACTCGCAGACCCCGGGCCCCACCTTCGCCCTTAACAGTACGCTTGTCCTGTATTCGACGGCAAGGCGGGGTGGAGAGACATGATTCACCACGTCCAGGTGGCCTGTCCGACCGGCACTGAAGATCGACTGCGTCCGCCGTGTCCACCTCTCCGGCACACCGTGTCGACCTTTCCGGCACGCCGAGATCGCGATCGCGGGCGAGGGCGGGGCCGCTGAGGGAATTTCATGGTGCTGGAACGGGCGACACACCATGCCCGAAAGGTGGACACGGCTGCCCGGTCAGAGCAGGGAATGGGCTTCGGCGAGGAGTTCGCACTGCTTGCGCCAGTCGGTGCCGGAGATGCCGAACACCAGGTGGTCGGCTCCCGCGGCCGCGTAGGCCGCGAGGCGTTCGGCCGCTTCACGCGGTGTGCCCGTGATCGGGATCTTGGCCGCCCGGTCCATCGGCATGCCGTACGCCTCGGCGATGCCCATGGCGATCTCGGCCCTCGCGTCCTCGTCCGGGCCGAGGCGTCCGGTCGTTCCCACGGCGATGGTCAGCCGTCCGCCGACCTGCTTCGCGCCCTTGGCGACGTCGTCCGGCGTGATCAGCGACGGGAACCAGCCGTCGCCGTAGCGCACGGCACGCTCGATCGCGATCGTGGAGGCGTTGCCGATCCAGAACGGTGGGCGGGTCACCGCCGGGGCGAGCGAGACGCCGAGTTCGTCGACGTGGTCGCCCGCGAGCAGGCGTGGCAACAGGCGCAGGGCCATGTCGGTGCGCTGGCCGCGTTGCGCGAACGGCACCCCGGCCGCCGTCCACTGCTTCGCGCCGCCGCCTGAGCCGAGGCCCAGCACCAGACGGCCCTGCGAGACGTACTGCAGGCTCGCGATCTGCTTGGCCGCCCACGCCAGTGGCCTGATCGCCGGGACGAACACGCTCGCGCCGATCTTCACGCGGCTCGTCGCCGTCGCCGCCACGGTCAGGCCGATCGCGCAGTCCAGCACGGGCCGTCCGACGGCCAGGTGATCGCCGTGCCACACGCTGGCGAGGCCGATCTCCTCCGCGTGCCGCGCGGCCGCCGCCAGGTCGAGCTTCTCGCCCTGCTGCACCGCCAGTGACGGCAGGATCACTCCGATATCCACCATGTGCCCCAGTCTTCAACTTCAAGCACAGTTGATGTCAACCGCACGTGAAAAGGGCCCGGCACCGGAAAACCGGTGCCGGGCCCTGACATAGTCCTCGTTACTTCATGCCCTTGAGCAGGCCTTCGATGTCGCCCGGCTGCAGACCGCGCAGGATCTGCAGGAACACCTCGAAGAAGCTGCGGCCGGGGCTGACGTACCACTTGCCGTCGACCTGGGTGGTCACGACGCCGACGCCTTCCTTGAAGACGCTCTCGGTGATGTGCGTCATCGCCGTGACCGCGGCCTTCGGCATCCTGCTCCCACCGATGCCCTTGGCCGCGTCCGCCGCGCAGAACTTGTTGGTCTGGCCCTGCGGGTCCTTCACCTCGTAGCAGTCGCCCTGCCGCGAGATCGTGCCCGTCTCGCCCTCCACGGTCAGCGTGATCGACTTCAGCACCACCTTGGTGCCGCCCTTGGTGCTCTTGGTCTCGGTCTCCAGCTTGTCGACCTTCGCACCGGTCGGCTCAAGGTCACCGATCGCCTTGAGCAGCGCGGGGCCCGCGTCGTGCAGCGCGCCCATCTCGTCCGGCGGAACCAGTTCGATCAGCCGCTCGACCTTGGCGTCCAGCGCCGCGTCGACGAACTGCTTGGCCGCCTCGTCCGGGCTGCTTGCGCCCTTGGCCGCGACCGGGGTGGACGGCCACCTGCTCTTGCCGGCCTGCAGTGCGTAGTCGGCGATCGTGTAGAAGAGGCTCGGGTGCCACTCGCCGTCGACCTTCACCGTCGCGATCCGGATCGGCTGCTTGTTCTGCTTGACGACCTTGGCGATGTCGATCGTCTGGGTCTTGCCTGCCGCGCGGTCGAAGCCGTTGGGGAACGCCTCGTCGAGGAACTTCTCGTTGTACGGCAGGTTCTGCATGTCCATGTTGATCTCGAGCTGGCCCTCGGTCAGCATGTTGATCTCGAGGTGGTCGTTGACGACCTGCTTGGCGCCCTCGTCGAACTTCAGCCCGGTGGCCTTCAGCCCGCCGATCTTGTTCGGGTCGGCGTCCTGCCGGTAGACGCCGAGCCGCTTGAGCTCGTCGTTCATCTGGGCGTTGGTGTCGCGCAGCAGAGCGGACTCCGCGGGCGGCAGTACCGTCAGCAGACCGGCGACGTCACCGGCGTTGATCTTGTCGACCAGGTTCTGCGCGGCGGCCGCGGGCGTCGGCGAGCCCTCGGCGACGCTGTCGCTCTCCCGGATGGCCAGGAAGTACACCAGACCACCCGCGACGAGCGCGACCACGGCCACGAGCACGCCGACGATCAGGCCGGTCTTCTTCTTCGGCGGCTGCGGGTAACCGGGCTGGCCGTACGCCTGCTGGCCGAAGTCCTGCTGCGGGTAGCCGGGCTGCTGTGGGTAACCCTGCTGGTTGGGATCCTGGTAGCCCTGCTGCGGGTAGGCAGCCTGCTGGTTCGGGTCCTGCGGGTAGCCCTGCGGCTGGTAGCCCTGCTGACCAGGGTCCTGTGGATATCCTTGCTGCGGATATCCCTGCTGGGGGTAGCCACCGGGCTGTGCCGGGAACCCACCGCTCGGCTGCCCCGGCTGCTGCGGGGGCTGGTTCGGATCATTCGGCTGCCACTGGCCGCCGGAAGGCGGATAGGTCACTGGTCCCCTCCAGATTGCTGGTACTGCTTAACCCTGTTGCGCTGAGCGACGAGGATGACGACAGCGCCGAGCAGTGCGAGCACCGCACCCGACAGCGTTACCGCTGGTCCGGTGCTTGCGATGCCAATCGCCCCGCCCTTGTCTTCCCCTTGGACGGTCACTGCCCCCGCGATCGTTCCCATCAACAACGCCAGAAGTACCGCCAGCACCGCGGCCGTCCGGCGTAGGCGCAGAGCGTACATGGCAATCGCCACAGCTGCCGCTGGTATTACCCCCAACCAGATGTCGAGCAGTACCCGCATCACTGGGAACGCGTCCATGAAGCCGAGATGGCGCAGAATGCCGAGCGACTGGAAGCTCGTGTAGTGCGCGGAGCCCGACCGGACCCATGGCAGGAACGAGCCGAGCACGACGAGCGCGAGGCCGACCGCCGCGCCGGCTGCCCCTAGAGCCCCTGTTCGGGGCATCGATATCCGCACCCGGTCATCGTCCCAACCGCCGGAAGGCATCCCCCTTTCGGGTCGATTTCGCACGTCCGGCCTGTCCAAAGAGGAATTTGTGATGCACGGTGACTAAGTTGTCACTGTTACGGCAAGTAACCGCTGTGGCAGATGTGGTGATTGAGCGGAGGAGGCGCCGTGCGTGTCCGTCGAACGGGCGTCCCGATCCTCGCCGTGCTGCTGTCGGTGGTCATGAGTCTGTCCATGACACCGTCGGCGTTCGCCGTGCCGCCGCCACCTCCCAAGCCCAGCGACCAGGAGATCAACGACAGCAAGGCCGACCGGGACGGCAAGGCGGGCAAGGTCGGTGAGCTGACCAGCAGGCTGGCCGACGCGGAGTCCAAGCTGGTCAACCTGCAGGCCGCCGTCGAGCTGAAGATGGAGGACGCGAACAAGGCCCTCGTCGACCTGCAGACCGCCCGTGACGCGGCCGACCAGGCCCGCGCCGACGCGGCAGCGGCCAAGCAGGAGGCCGACGCGGCCGGTGCCGCGATCGAGAAGGTGCGCGACGACGTCGACGACTTCGCGGCGGCGAGCTTCCGGCAGGGCAGCACAGTCGGTTCCATGACGGCGTATTTCGGCGCCAAGAGCCCCAAGGACCTCCTGGATCGCGCCGGACTGCTCAACGCGGTGAGCAGCGCCCAACTCGACGCACTCGACCGGATGCAGCGCGCCCGGGTCGAACAGGCCAACAAGGACTCCCGGGCCCGTGCGGCACTCACCATCGCCGACGACAAGCAGGCAGCTGCGCAGAACGCCAAACACGCGGCCGACCGGGCGACGGCCGTCGCCGAGCAGGCCCGCCGCGACCAGGCCGGTGAGGCCTCCCAGATCGAGGCGTTCCGCGACCAGACCGAGAAGGAACTCGCCGAGGCGCAGACCAAGGTCGGCGGCCTGGAGTCCCAGCTGCAGCGCTACCAGGAATGGGTGGCGGCGAAACAGCGTGAGGACGAGGAACGCGCCAAGGCCGCTGCCGCCGCGGCGGCAGCGCAACGACCCAGCGGCGGCGGTGGTGGCGGAGGCAGCGCGAAACCGAGCCGCCCGGCTCCCGGACGCCCGCCCGTCTCGGGGGGATCGGCCTCGGTGGTGATCGCCCGTGCGCTGTCCCAGCTCGGTGTTCCGTACGCGTGGGGCGGCGGCAACGGCAACGGCCCCACGCGCGGCATCCGTGACGGTGGCGTGGCCGACTCGTTCGGCGACTACAACAAGGTCGGCTTCGACTGCTCGGGACTGATGATCTACGCCTTCGCCGGGGTGGGCATCAGACTGCCGCACTACAGCGGATACCAGGCCACGTCGGGACGGCGCGTGCCGCTGTCCCAGATGGCGCCGGGGGACATGCTGTTCTGGGCGACCGGCGGCCGTATCCACCACGTGGCCATGTACATCGGCAACGGTCAGATGGTCGAGGCGCCCTATTCGGGTTCCCGTGTGCGGATCGCGCCAGTGCGTTATGGCGGCCTTGTTCCGTACGCGACTCGCCTACTCTGATTCGTTCCGGCGTTTGTGTGAGTTCCCGATGATCTTTGCGCTTTCCCGCCGATTTTGCGCCTGCATAATGTGGGCTAGCCTGGGCGACATCGCGCTGATCGAGTTCTGGAGGAACGGCGGTGCGGCTGCCTGATCCCGAGCACTCGTACGCGGTGCTCATTGGCGCGAGCACCTACGAGTCGGACGAGCTGCCGGACGTGCCTGCCGTCCGCAACAACCTCGAGGGACTGGCCGCCGCGCTGACCGACCCGGCCAGAGGCAGTCTGCGGCCCGGGCACTGCACCACCGTGGGCGACCAGGCGTCCGTTCGCGAAACCTACCGCGCCCTTCGTGGGTACGCCGAGCGCGCCGAGGACACCTTCATCGTCTACTTCGCTGGCCACGGCCTGACCGGGCTGAAGCATCACGAGTTGTACCTGGCGCTGAGCGACACCGGAGTAAACGAACTGCCCGTCAGTGCCCTGTCCTTCGAGGTGATTCGGGGTCTCTTCAGCGAGTGCTCCGCCACCAACCGAGTGCTGATCCTGGACTGCTGTTTCAGCGGCCGCGCCGTGCTGGACTTCATGGCGAAGCCGGAGGAAGTGTTCCTCGGGCAGGTCGAGATCGCCGGCACCTACACCTTGGCCTCGGTACCCGCCAACGCGCTGGCGCTCGCGCCGCCGGGCGAGACGTACACCGCGTTCACCGGCGAGTTGATTCACCTACTGAGCGAAGGAGTACGAGGCGGGCCGGAACTCCTGACCCTCGGTGACATCTACCGACGCCTTCGGACGAACATGTCCAGTCGCAACCTGCCGCTCCCTGGTCAGCGCGGCACCGGGACCGCCGATTTTCTCGCGCTCACCCGCAACCCAGCCTACGAGACCCCATCGCCTTCACCACCGGAAGAATCAAAACCGCGCGCCACCACGAGAAAATCCAGACCCAACAACTGGCTGACCGTACCGACGATCGTCAAACTGTCCGGCGCCGTGGCCGTTGGCGTCGCTGCCACAATCGCGGCGCTGCAACTCATCCCTCCCGCTCGGCCAACCGCCACTACGCCAAGCCCAACCGCCATCACATCGAGCTCGCCGACTACGGCAGTCCCCACGGTGAACCCAACCACCACGTATCCGGCTCCGGCGACCAGTCCCTCGCAAACGCCAACATCGATACCGTCTGGTCCCAGGGAACTGGCTCTTGAGGCCGCTCTGAAGTGGGCGAAAGCTTTTGTGACGCATCCTCCCGGGATCAGTGAAGAGAAATGGCTCGAAGGTCTGCGCCCTTACACCACGGAAGATTATTTGTCTACTTTATCTACCGTCAACCCTGACAACATTACCGACAATGAGGTGATTGGGCCTCCCATTTTTAAAAGTTCCCATACCGCCGGTATGGAAATCGAAGTGCGGACGGACAGAGATGCATTGGTCCTTTTCGTGGTGAAAAAACCAGACGGATGGAAAGTTGCACAGCACGACTCCGCTCATTAGTCGGCCATATGCCACCCGAGGGTATGCTTCCGAACGTCCAGAACGCACGCCGCGCGATGATCGCCCGGAGATCACGTGCGCCGGCCGGGTCCTTGATGTCGGGGTGCGTCGATATGTTTCGACGCATGCGCAGTTACCGCTCCCTGTTCCGTACCCCGGAGTACACGCCGTTTCTGCTGTCCTTTGCCGCTTTCGCCGCGGCGCAGACGATCGGCGGCCTTGCCCTCGCCACGCTCGTCTTCCGCGCCACCGGGTCGCCGCTGCTGTCGGCGGTGAGCATGTTCGGGCCGCAGTTGGCGCAGTTGTTGGGGAGCATGTTCCTGCTCTCGGGCGCCGACCGCCTGCCGCCGCGCGCGATCCTGTCCGGTCTCTCCGTCGTTTTCGCGACCGGCACTGCGACAGTCGCGTTGCCCGGCCTGCCGGTCTGGGTGGTCTTCGCCGTCATCCTGTTGCAGGGCCTGGTCTCGTCGCTGGGCGGCGGAGTGCGTGGCGGACTGCTGAACGAGATCCTGTCCAAGGACGGCTACGTCCTTGGCCGCTCGGTGTACAACATGCTCTGGGGACTGACGCAGATGGTCGGTTTCGCGACCGGCGGCGCGCTGCTGACGCTGCTGTCTCCGTACACCTGCCTGCTTCTCGCGGCGGGGATGCACCTGACGTCGGCCCTTGTCACCCGCCTGTGTCTGACGGCACGACCACCGCGCTCCGCCGGTCGCCTGTCCGTCTCGGCGACCTGGCGCACCAACGCCTTCCTGTTGTCCTCGCGTTCCCGTCTCCTGACGTACCTGGGCCTGTGGGTCCCCAATGGACTGGTCGTCGGCGGCGATTCGCTTTTCGTCTCTTACGCTCCTGCCGCTGCGGGCGCGCTGTTCGCGTTCGGGGCGCTGGGCATGTTCCTTGGCGACATGGCGGTGGGCCGCCTTGTCCCGCCTGCGATGCGCCCTCGTCTCGCGACGCCGCTGCGCCTGCTGCTGGCGGCTCCTTACCTGATCTTCGTGCTGCATCCGGGAGTGGTGCTGTCAGCCGTGGCCGCGGCTGTCTCCGCTGTCGGCTTCGCCGCGAGCCTGGTCCTGCAGGAACGTCTGCTCTCGCGCACTCCCGACGACTTCACGGGCCAAGCCCTCGGCCTGTACGCCACCGGCATGACCGCCATGCAGGGCATCGGCGCTGTCGTCGCGGGCACGCTGGCCCAACTGACGTCCCCGGCCACGGCGATCACGCTGATGGCGGCCATGTCGGTCGCGGTGACCCTGATTCTCGCGGTGCTAGGCAGGCACGAGAAGGTGCGTGACGGATCGCTCGGGGACGAACCTGGCCCAGCCCGGGTCGCCGGTCCTGGCGAACGCGACCCAGGCGGCGTGCACCCGGGAAGCGAAGCCCGCCGGGGCGGCGGCGGGCCCGAGTAGACCCGTCTCACCGTGCAGCCATGGCTCGTCGGCGATGTCGAACACGAAGGGCAGTTCGACGGTGTGCGCGGCGCCGAGCTGCCCGCCCAGGGCCGTCGAGCGGTAGCCGAACGAGTAGACGTGCGTGCGGCCGCCCGAGATCCGCGCGTGGGCCTGCGCCATGCGTGCCGTACCGGCTCCGAACAAGGTCTCGCCCAGTGCGTCCGCTGCCGCGGTGGATTCGCCCTTCGGTACCAGATACAGGCGCCCCTCCTCGGTGTTGGTGCCGATCAGCAGGTCGACCTCGCCAGCCGGGCCGTCGGCGAGACCGTCGGCGGGCTGTACCGGCAGAACCAGGCTGAACGGGCTGAGCCCGGCCAGCGGGTCTGCGGCGGTGCTGGTGCGCAGGTCGATACCACCCAGCGTGGGCAGGATCGCCAAGAACCGATCGTCCGGGATCGCGCCGAACGCCTCGGCGGTCGGCGCGACACCCAGCGCGGCGGCCGCCGCGGCCGTGACCCGCTGCGCCTGCTCCGGCGTGAACGCGCCAGTGCCGGTGCCGCTCTGCACGATCGCCCGCCGGAACAGGCCCTTGGCCTCCGGTGTCGCCAGCAGCGCGCCGGTGAGCGTGGCGCCAGCGGACTGACCGAAGACCGTCACGTTGTCCGGGTCACCGCCGAACTCCGCGATCGTGGCGCGCACCCAGGTGAGCGCCGCGAGCACATCGAGCAGCCCGCGGTTGGCCGGAGCGCCCGCCAGATCAAGGAAACCAGGGATGCCGAGGCGATAGTTCACCGTCACCAGGACAACGCCGTCACGGGCGAACGCACTGCCGTCATAGAGCGCGGCGCTGGTCGAGCCGGTGACGAACCCGCCGCCGTGCACGAAGACCATGACCGGGCGTTGGCCGCCGTCAGCGGCGGGTGTGCGGACGTCGACGGTCAGGTACTCCTCGCCGGGCACCCAGCCTGGCCCGAAGTACGGGCTCATGTCGAGTCGGCCGAAGTCGCGGCCTGGCTGGGGAGCTGTGGGCGAGGGCTGTGTGCCGTCGCGGACACCGGACCAGCCCGGGTGCGGCACGGGCGGAGCGAAACGGCGGGCGCCCACCGGGGCCGCCGCGTAGGGGATGGCACGGTAGAGCTCGCCGGATCCGTCGCGGACGCCACGTACGGTGCCCGACGCGGTCTCGACAACCAGATTTGCCTGATGGGACAAGGGAAACGCGTCCTCTCTAGGAGATGCGGGCGAAGCCCGCCCATTCCTTGATCGCGAACTTCGAACCGTCGCGCGTGACCTCGGCGGCGCCCTGGCCGGGGAAGTGCGCGGGGAACACGAGCGCGTTGTTCTCGGCGGCGTGGCCGAGCAGCTTGTGCCGGGTGGCACGGGACTCGGCCGGGTCCTCGCAGAAACAGGAGTTGGTGTCCGGCTCGGCGATCTGCAACGCGGTGTGCACCAGGTCCCCGACGAACAGGGCCCGGTCGCCGCCGGACTCCAGGGTGAGCACGGACGAGCCGGGCGTGTGCCCGGGTGCGAGGTCGAGACGCAGGTTCCGGTCGATCCGGTACGACCCCTCCCACAGGTGAGCCAGGCCCGCCTGATGGATCGGGGTGACACTGTCCTCGAAGACGTTCTGGTTGCCGCGGCCGAACACGGTCTTGTTCTCGTTGGCCGGGTTCCAGAAGTCGAAGTCCCGCCGGGTCATCAGGTAGGTGGCGTTCGGGAAGGTCGGCACCCAGGCGCGGCCGTCGAGCCGGGTGTTCCAGCCGACGTGGTCGATGTGCAGGTGGGTGTTGACCACGATGTCGACGTCCTCGGGCCGTACCCCGGCGGCGGCGAGGTTGTCGAGGTACTCGGTGTCCATTCGGCTCCACACCGGCGCGTAGGGCCGGTCCTTGTGGTTGCCCACGCCGGTGTCGACGAGGATCGTGCGTCCCTCGCTGCGCAGCAGCCATGACTGGATCGCCGACTGGCACTCGTTCGTCCGCGGGTTCCAGAAGTCGGGCGCCAGTAAGCCGCGGTGCTCGTCCCACGAGCCGTCGGGACTGTCCGGAAAGAACTGCCCCGGGTTCATCTCGACCGTGCCGTAGAACTCCTTGACGCGGGTGACGGTGACGTCCCCCAAAGTGATTTGATCCATGGGGCCGAGCCTGGCCACCTGGCTGGGCACGGACCACTCCCGCGTTGTCGTACCCCTCGCAGGGTGTGGCTGGGACCGGCTCGTGTGTCGATACTGGGGTCATGGACGGACCTGGCCCGCTCGGCGACTTCCTGCACGCACGGCGTGCGCGGCTGCGACCTGAGGACGTCGGCCTGCGCGACCTCGGGCCCCGCAGGCGCGTGGCCGGACTCCGGCGGGAGGAACTGGCCCAGTTGGCGGGCGTCAGCGTCTCGTACTACACGCGGCTGGAGCAGGGCCTGTCCCGGGGTGCCTCGGCGGAGGTGCTCGACGCGATCGGCCGTGCTCTGCGGCTCGACGATCACGAGCGCGAACACCTCGACCGGCTCGCCGCCGCCGCGCGCCGGGCGCCCCGAGTGCGCCGCCCACGGCCGGAGAAGCTCGCCGACGAGACACGCGACCTTCTCCGCGCCGTCGACGGCGTCCCGGCGCTGGTGCTCGGCCGCCGCACGGACGTGCTGGCGTGGAACACCCTCGGACACGCCTTGCTGGCTGGTCACCTGGACTTCCACAGCCCGGACGACCCGGCGCGGCGGCCGAACATGAGCCGGATGCTGTTTCTGGACCCGCACTGCCGTGAGCTGTACGCGGACTGGAGACGCAAGGCACGGGCGGTGGTCGGCAACCTGCGGATCGCCGTCGGCAGGCACCCGGACGATCCCCTGCTGGCGGAGCTGATCGGCGAGCTGACCATGAAAAGCCCGGAGTTTGTCGCGCTGTGGGCGGACCACCGCGTGGCACCGTGCGATGCCGCGTCCTACGACCTACGCCATCCCCTCGTCGG
The DNA here is from genome assembly GCF_000826545.1 of Kibdelosporangium sp. MJ126-NF4. The sequence continues at coordinate 1,771,491 of NZ_CDME01000011.1, forward strand.
CACAGTGACGGTGACACAGCAGACGCTGTCGGTCGCCCGTTCACCGCAACAGGTGCTGATCGTGTGCACAACGCCCGCCGGGTCCCCGTCCGAGGAGGCCCTCGCGCTACTTCGCCAGGCGAGTGGTGATCTTGACGCCGATCACGTGAACTCCCGCCGAATTGAGCACAGTGGATAGGATCTCGCCGTCGGGGCGCACGGACGACGTCGTCTGTGAGCAGTTGTCGTCCGAGGCCAGATGCAGTTCGCTGCGGTGGAACTCGCTGCGGTCCACGTCCTGTCTTGTGGCGACGACTGTTCCGCGTGAGTCGAGGTCCAGTATCTCGATGCCGTCGTCAATCGACCTTTGCAGGACGTAGCCGTCGTCGTCGCGGCGTCCTATCAGGAAAGTCTTTCCGTGTTCGGCCATATCCAAGTGGCCGTTCTCGTGGTGGATCACGACTGTGCCGGAACCACGGTCGTGGATGAGCACAGCGGCGCCGTGCTCCCGGGAGGCCGCGATGCCACGGTTCTCCAGGTGCCAGTCGATTTCGTCGGCCGGTGACACGCGGACAAGAGCGTTGTCGAAACGTCCGGTGCCGTACCAGTTGCCGTCGCTGTCGTCACCGATGTGTTTGTGAATTTTCATGGTGTGGCTGAAGGTGGCGTCGAATGTTGACGTCACACCGGTTTCCTCGTCGACGCGCGTCCACAGCCACTGTTCGTCGGTTTCGTCCAAGCGCGTGAAGTAGATCCGCCCATCGTGACGCATGTGCGGATACCACCCCTCGCGACTGGCGACCACCCGGCACGACTCGTTGTCGACTCTGACCAGGAAGCCCTCACTCGCGGCCGTGCTGTACTCACGGCCGCCCATGCACGGGAGGAAAACGCGCCACTGATCATCAGTGATGAACCGGGCGTCGTACTCCGATGGCACTTCCCTGGTCCAGGCGAGTGACCCGTCCGGCCGCAACCGGCGCAGTCGGCGGCGTAGGCCGCCGGAGTTGTCGAGCACGAACACGTTGCCTTCGGAGTCCATGGTGACGTCCTGGACCTGACCTCCGTCGGGCGCGGTGACGTCGATGCTCATGATGGGCGTGGACAACCGGATCACCCGCACGCGGTCCACGAAACGGGCCCACAGATCGTCCGGCGCACGCAACAGGGGCGTGCCGTCCGGCAGTGCGCGAACGACCACATTTGCCCGCCAGCGGGCATTGGGGTCGTTGATTGTACTGACAGGCAACGAGGGAATGAGGAGTTCCGGCACACAACCATCTGCCGAACCCCATGGCAGAAACGCGATGGTCCGTACCACAACGCCGCCGGTCTCAGTCTGTGAGGACATGGGTGCTCCTTGTTTGTCACCGCGAACTGAGAAGGAAAAGTGCTGAACGGGCCCGTTGACGGCCATGCTTCATCGACCCGCGCGAAGCGACGGGGGACACGGCATGGCGCAGGGCCCTGACTCAGCCTTCCGGCAGCGGTGCGAGAGCAGCGGCGGGCAGCGGTTCGACACCGACGATCCGGCGGATGCGAGTCGGTTCGATGGAGATGGTCACGCGTTGTTCGCCGGGGATGAGCCATTCATAACGCTCGGCGCCCAGGTACTTTCCGGCGAGCGCGTCCATTCCGCGGACGGCCTGCTCACCGGTGACGAAACGGACCGCGTGGCCGTGGATCTGGATGCGGTCGAACGGATCGGCCGTGTCGGCGTTCGACAGACAGACCCGGGGATCGCGCCGGAGGTTGCGTTCCTTCACGCGGCCGACGGTGGTGTTGAACAGCACCAGGTCGCCGTCCAGGTCCACCCACATCGGGGTCACGTGCGGGGAACCGTCCTCGCTGGTGGTGGCCACGTACCAGACGCGCGGCTCGCGGACCCGGGCCCGGATCTCGTCCGTCCAGTTGGCGGTCACGCCAGGAATGTACCAACTTCCCGGGGTGACCGGCGAGTCATTGCCCTGCCGCTCGAGGCAGCCAGGGGACGAACCTGTTCACCCGTGCCTGGTAGTCGCGGTACGCCGGTCGTTTCCGCGCGCTGTAGTACTCGGCGGGCACGGCGCCGGTGTAGCGCACCAGGCACCAGTACATGCACGCGGACGTGCCCGCCAGGCCAACCACCAGCACGATCCCGGCGAGCGTCGGCACCCCTGCGAAGAGGTCAACCAGTTGCGGCAGGCTGACCAGCACCAAGGCGTTCCACTGCATCCACTGGAAGAAGTAGTTGGGGTGGCGGCTGTAGCGCCACAATCCGACCTCGCAGCACTGCGGTGTGTCCGCCTGCGTGCCGTGCTGCTCGGCGCGTTCGAGTCCGTTCTGGCCGGTTAACCGGCCTTGGCGGTGTGGTAGTCGCTCGGGTCGAAGGTGGCGAGTCCGCGGGTGTACTGGGTGGCGAATCCCGGGTACATCGCCGCGTTGAAGCCCTCACTGGTCAGATACCAGCTGTGGCAGCCCGAGTTCCACGTCGTGCGGGCCAGGCGCCGCTGCAGTTCGCGGTTGAACTCCTCCTGGACGTCCTTGCGCACGTCCAGGCTGCGCAGCCGGTCGCGCCTGATGAACGTGATGGCCTTGACGATGTAGTCGATCTGGGCCTCGCTGTAGACCAGCAGCGAATTGTGGCCTGGTCCGGAGTTCGGACCGACGGTGAAGAACAGGTTGGGATATCCGGCCACCGCCACGCTCTTGTACGCCTGCGCGCCGGTCATCCACTCGTCGCCGAGCAGCCTGCCGCCGGAACCGGTGATCGGGAACGGGGTTCCGGCGTTGTACACGTCGAAACCGGTGGCGAACACGATGCAGTCGACCTCGTGCTCGATTCCCTCGGCCGTGCGGATCCCGTTGGGCGAGATGGCGTAGATCGGCCAGGTGATCAGTTTGCAGTTGTCCGCCTGCAGCGCCGGGTAGTAGTCGCTGGTGATCAGGATGCGTTTGCAGCCCATCCGGTAGTCCGGCGTGAGCCTGCGGCGCAGCCACGGGTCGGCCACGGACTGGCGCAGGTAGAGCCGGGCGATCGTCTGCAGCGCGCTGGTGGCCGCGCTGTCCCAGACCACACCGAGTGCCATCGCCTCGTGGCCGTAGAACAACGCCTGTCGCAGCGCGGCCTGTGCGCCGGGCACCCGGCGGAAGAGGCTGGTCAGCCAGCCCGGGTGCCGGGGATTGGCCTTGGGCAGCACCCAGCCCGGTGTGCGCTGGAAGACCTTCACGTTCGCCGCTGTCCTGACCAGTTCGGGGATGATCTGCACCGCGCTGGCGCCGGTGCCGACCACCGCGACGTGCTTGCCGGTGAAGTCGTAGCCGTGGTCCCACGCCGAGCTGAGCATCCGGTGCCCGCGGTAGGTGTCGATGCCGTCGATGTCGGGATAGCTGGCGTCGGTCAGCGCGCCGACCGCCGACACCACCGCGCGTGCCGTGAACGTCTGTCCGTCCTGTGTGGACGCCGTCCACGTGCCGGTGTCGTCGTCGTAGGTCAGACCGGTGACCGCCGTGTTGAAGCGGATACGTTCGCGCAGACCGAACTGGTCGGCCATGTGCCTGATGTAGGACAGGATCTCCTCGCCACCCGAGTAGGCACGTGACCAGTCCGGTTTCGGCACGAACGAGTACGAGTAGACCAGCGAGGGGATGTCACACGCCGCGCCGGGATAGGTGTTGTCACGCCAGGTGCCGCCGACGTCGCTCGCGCGTTCGCAGATGACGAAGTCGGTGACGCCCGCCTGGGTGAGGCGGATGGCGGTGCCGAGCCCGGAGAACCCGGCGCCGATGATCAGCACCTCGGTGTGTGTCGTGCGCTGGTTGCGTTTCGTGGCCACGGCCTGCCTCACCGGTCCACAGGTTCGTGGGTGAGTTCCTTCGACCACGACGGCTGCTTGCCCAGCAGCCGGACCGGGACCAGGTTGGTCAGTTTCACCAGCGGGTCGGCCAGCAGGCGGTGGTACGGATGGGTGCGGTCGATCACCATCTTGGCCTGCTGCTTGAACATCTGGTACGCGGGCACGCGCCGGGTGTTGGCGCTGCGGTCCCCGTTGCTGGCGAAGCGTTTCACCGCGTTGTAGAGCTTCTGCTCGGACAGGCCCATCGCGACGATGTTGTCGCGCATCTTGTTCAGCAGCGGCACGAACACCACCAGCAGACCGAGCAGCATCTGCGGCTTGAGGACCGCGGCCGACTCGATCAGCAGCTTGCGCGTCGGCCCGGCGCCGACCAGGTCCAGCACCTGGAAGTCCACCGCGATGTGCCGCGACTCGTCGGAGTTGATGTGCTTGAACACCTCGTGGCACACCGGATCGGTCACCTCGTCGAGCAGGAACTTCACCAGCGCGCCGTCCAGCGCGCACTCCAGCATCGGGATCAGCGTGGCCAGTCCGGTCAGCGGCATGTCGTCGCTGTAGCGGTCCAGCACCCAGATCGCCATCTTGACCTGGACGTTCGGTTCGGGCGTCTCGCCTTCCGCCAGCATGCCCCAGCGCTTCATCAGCGCCAGTTCGGCGTTGGCGTGTTTCTGCTCCTCGGCGTGGAAGTACTGGTAGATCTGCTTGATGGTGTCGTTCGGGGCCTTGTCGGCCAGCGCGGCGAAACCCATCGCGCCGATGTTCTCGATCCACACCAGGTCGGCCATGAACTGCTTGAGCGTCGGCCGCTGTTTGTCGCTGATGGTCTCGGCGCCTGGGGCGTCCCAGTCGATGTCGGCAAGCGACCATTGCTTGTCCTTGATCGTCTGCAGCATCTTCTCGTAGTCGAACGCCATTGTTTCTCAAGCCTTCCGGTGCAGGGGCGAAACGAGTTCAGTCGTGGAACGGCAGCAGCCTGCCGAGCGAACCAGCGAGTCTGGTGTAGACGCCGGGCAGCGCGCGCTTGCTCCACCAGACCAGTCGCGCGTCCAACTGCGGGACCACGTGCAGCCTGCCCGCGTCGTGGGCGTCGAGCGTGGTGCGGGCGACGCGGTGCGGGGACACCCCGGTCAGCCGCATCATCACGTCGGCGAACCGTGCGGCAGCCGCGTCGATCCGGTCGTGGTCGATGATGTTGGTTTTGACGAACGTCGGGCACAGCACCGTGACGGCGATGTCGGTGCCGGACAGTTCCGCGGCCAGGGTCTCCGACAGGGCCAGCACACCGGCCTTGCTGACGTTGTAGGCGGCCATCGACGGCCCTGCGGCGAAACTGGCGGCGGAGGCGACGTTGATGATCCCGCCGCCGAGACCGTTCGCGCGCAGCAGCGGGACGAACTCGTGGCAGCCGTGGATGACGCCCCACAGGTTGATGTCCAGCGTGCGTTTCCAGTCCGCCAACGGGGTCGCGCCGATCGGCTGTCCGCCCGCACCGATCCCGGCGTTGTTGACCACCAGCGTCGGTACGCCGCCCAGCAGTCCCTCGCTGGCCTGCGCCAGGTCGTGGACCTGGGCGGGATCGGCGACATCGCAGTGCGCGGCGACCGCGCCGCCGCCAGTGTTCCCGATCAGCCGGACGGTTTCCTTGGCGGCGGTGTCGTCGACGTCCGTGCACAGCACGGTTCCGCCGCGGCGGGCCAGTTCCACGGCGAAGGCGCGGCCGATGCCGCTACCCGCGCCCGTGACCACGGCTCGTGCGTGGGCGGTACGGCCTCTGCTCATGACCTCTCCTTGATCGGCAGACAGCGACGGATGAACTGCCCGGCGCCCGCGAGCGCCGCGCGGGCTTCGGGCAGCAGCGCGGCGAACACCTGGAACACGTGCCCCTGCGCGGGCCACACCTGCAGGTCGCAGTCGCCGCCCGCGGCCCGGATGGCGTCGTGGATGTGTTCGGCGTCGGCGACGAGCATCTCGGCGCCACCGGCCTGGACCAGCGTCGGCGGCCACGGCGACCCGGCCGGGATGGCGAGCGACAGCCGGGGGTGTGCCGGGTCGGTGTCCCGGGTGTAGTGCTCGACCAGCCGCCGGGCCCGCGCGGCGGAGATCAGCGGGTCACGGGGGCCGCGTCGCGCGCTGAGCGTGAAGGTGAGGTCGATCGCGGGCGAGAACAACGCCATCCCGCCCGGCACCGGCAGCCCGGCCCTGATCAGCTCACACGTCAGGTCCATGGCCAGGTGACCACCGGCCGAGTCACCCGCCAGCACCACCTGCTCGGGCCGGTAGCCCTGGCCGAGCAGCCAGTCGTAGGCGGCGCGGACGTCATCGGCGGCGGCGGGGAACCGGTGGCTGGGCGCGAGCCGGTAGTCGCAGGCGAACACCGGCAGCCCGGCGGCGGCCGACAGACGGGACGTGATGCCGCGGTGGGTGCGCGCCGAGCAGATCGTGTAGGCGCTGCCGTGCAGGTAGAACACCACGGCGCGGTCGTCGTCTATGCCCGGGGCGCGTACCCACTCGCCGCGTGGCTGGGGCACGCGGGTGATCTCGGCGCCTGCCAGGACGGGGGACAGCACGGCCAAGGTCGCGGCGGTGCTGCGCCTGCCGAGCCGGACACCGAACTCGTTCTGGGGGAGCGCGGCGATCATCGGCCGGGCCGTGGCCCATGCCGTGACCAGCAGAAGCCTCGCTTGCCACGACACGCGAGCACTATCTGATGGCAGCCGTCGTCTCTGATGGCGCATGACATCAGATTGAGGATGGGCGAGGAGTTTGTCAAGATTGGACAGTGGCAGCGACACGGACCCGACGCGGGATCTACGCGGGACGCAGCACCGAGCAGCGGAAGGCCGAGCGCCGCGACAAGCTCGTGGACGCCGCGTTCGAGATTTGGGGCGACCAGGGCTGGTCCGCGGTCAGCATGCGCGGGGTGTGCGCCCGCGCCGGGCTGACCGACCGCTACTTCTACGAGAACTTCACGGACGTCGACGCGCTGCTGGCCGCGGTGTGGGAACGCATCCGCGACAACGCGATCCACCGCGTCGTCGAGGCCGTCCTGCAGGCGCCGTCCGACCCGATCGAACGCCTGCGCGCGGCCCTCACCGTGTTCGTCGGCGACCTCACCGCCGACCCCCGCCTCGGCCGGATCGGATTCGGCGCCCACGCGGGCAACACCGTGCTGGAACGCCTGCGCCGCGAGGCCATGCAGCACTTCACGGACCTGCTCATCGAACTCGGCCAGCCCTACCTGCGGCGCGACATCGACCCGGTCGACTTCCGGATGAGCGTGCTGCTCGGGATCGGCGGCTTCATCGAACTGGTCACCGCGTGGCTCGACGGCGTCATCGACGTGGACGCCGACCGTGTCATCGACCACACCACCACCGTCGGCGGCGACCTCGCGGCCCGCTACCTCAACTAAAACCCTCGTGAGTGTTTAGGCGAGTTAGAACCGGCCTAAACACTCACGAGCTCTTCACAGAGGTCACACCGCTGATCGGCTTCGATGGGTTGTGGCGGATAACCATGTCTTGTTGGAGGTTGGCCCGTGACGGAACCCGAGGTCGGGACGAAGACCCCGGCCAGTGACGCGCAGTTGCTCGAACGCACCGTGTTCGAGGTCAAGCGGGTGATCGTCGGGCAGGATCGGCTGGTCGAGCGGATGCTGGTCGGCCTGCTGGCCAAGGGGCACCTGTTGCTCGAAGGTGTCCCCGGTGTGGCGAAGACGCTGGCGGTCGAGACGTTCGCACGGGTGGTCGGCGGATCGTTCTCCCGTGTGCAGTTCACCCCCGACCTGGTGCCCGCGGACATCCTCGGCACCCGGATCTACCGGCAGGGCTCCGAGTCGTTCGACGTCGAACTCGGCCCGGTGGTGGCCAACTTCGTGCTGGCCGACGAGATCAACCGGGCACCGGCCAAGGTCCAGTCGGCGATGCTCGAGGTGATGGCCGAGCGGCACGTGTCCATCGGCGGCAAGACGTTCCCGATGCCGGACCCGTTCCTGGTGCTGGCCACCCAGAACCCGATCGAGAACGAGGGCGTCTACCCGCTGCCGGAGGCGCAGCGTGACCGTTTCCTGTTCAAGATCATCGTCGAGTACCCGACGGCCGAGGAGGAGCGCGAGATCGTCTACCGGATGGGCGTCACGCCCCCGGAGCCGAGCCAGGCGCTCTCGCCCGCCGAGCTGACCAGGCTGCAGGGCGTGGCGTCGAAGGTGTTCGTGCACCACGCGCTCGTCGACTACGTCGTCCGGCTCGTCCTGGCGACCAGGACGCCGACCGAGCACGGCCTGACCGACGTGGCCGGGTGGGTCGCGTACGGCGCCTCGCCGCGTGCGAGCCTGGGCATCGTCGCGGCCTCGCGTGCGTTGGCGCTGGTCCGCGGGCGTGACTACGTGCTCCCGCAGGACGTCGTCGACGTCGTGCCGGACGTGCTGCGGCACCGCTTGGTGCTCTCGTACGACGCGCTGGCCGACGGTGTCCCGTTGGACCACATCATCACGCGTGTACTGCAGACCGTGCCGTTGCCGCAGGTGTCGGCGCGGCCCCAGCAGGCCCCGCCGCAGCAGGGCATGCACGCACCCGCTGGCGTGGCATCCCGGCCGTGAGCGAGAAGGAAAGCGCCGAGCGCCCGTCCTGGACGCCGCCGATCCTGCGCGGCGACCGGATGGAAGCCGGGCTGCGCCTGCTCGAACTGGACGTCCGGCGCAGGCTGGACGGCCTGCTGCAGGGCAACCACCTCGGTCTCGTGCCCGGTCCGGGCACCGAGCCGGGGGAGGCCCGGCCCTACCAGCCCGGTGACGACGTGCGCCGGATGGACTGGGCGGTCACCGCGCGGACGACCACGCCACACATCCGCGAGACGGTCGCGGACCGCGAGCTGGAGACGTGGCTGGCGATCGACCTGTCCCCGAGCCTGGACTTCGGCACGGCCGCGTGCGAGAAGCGTGACCTGGTGGTCGCCGCGACGGCCGCGGTCGCGCACCTGACCAGGGGCGGCGGCAACCGGATCGGCGCGGTCGTCTCGACCGGCGCGGAGACGGCCCGCGTGCCCGCGCGTGGCGGCCTGGCGTACGCACGCGGGCTGATCCGCAAGGTCGCGGAGACCCCGAGGGCCCCCGAGGGCACGGCCGGTGACCTGGCCACCCTGATCGAGCAGCTGCGACGGCCGCCCCGCCGCCGCGGGCTGATCGTGGTGATCTCGGACTTCCTCGGTGACGTGAACTGGCAGCGGGCGCTGCGCGGCCTGTCGGCCAGGCACGACCTGATCGCCATCGAGGTCATCGACCCGCGTGACATCGACCTGCCCGACGTGGGCACGATCGTGCTGTCCGACCCGGAGAGCGGCCGCCAGCGCGAGGTGCACGCCACTCCGCTGCTGCGCCGCGAGTTCGCGGCGGCGGCGGCACAACACCGAGCCGATGTCGCGGCGGCGATCCGCCGGGCCGGTGCGGGGCACTTGGTACTGCGTACGGATTCCGACTGGGTGGCCGACATGGTGCGGTTCGTCGTGGCCCGCAAACGTGGTTGGTCCGGAGGAGGTGCTGCCTGATGTTCGGCCTGAGCTTCGGCAGGTTCGCCGACGGCTGGTGGTTCGTGCTGCTGATCGCCGTCGCCGGGCTGGTCGCCGGTTACGTGCTGTTGCAGCGCAGGCGCCGCCGCAACACGATGCGGTTCACCAATCTCGCGTTGCTGGAGAAGGTCGCGCCGAAGCGGACCCGCAAGCGGCGACACGTCCCGATTGCGCTGCTGCTGGCCGCGTTGACGCTGTTCACCATCGCACTGGCGGGGCCGACCGCCGAGGCACGGGTGCCGCGCAACCGGGCGACCGTCATGCTGGTGATCGACGTGTCGTTGTCGATGGAGGCCATGGACGTCAAACCGAACCGGCTGGAGGCCGCGCAGGCGGCAGCCAAGTCGTTCGCCAGCGGACTGACTCCCGGCATCAACCTCGGCCTGATCTCGTTCGCCGGGACCGCGACCGTGCTGGTCTCGCCGACGACGTCACGCCAGGGCGTGGTCAAGGCGATCGAGACGCTGCGGCTGGCCCAGTCGACGGCGACCGGTGAGGCGATCTTCTCCTCGCTGCAGTCGATCGAGAGCTTCTCGCAGGTCGTCAGCGGCCAGGACGGCCCGCCGCCCGCCCGGATCGTGCTGATGAGCGACGGCAAGCAGACCATCCCGACCGACAACCAGGACGACCCGCGCGGCATGTTCACCGCGGCCCGCGCCGCCGCCGACATGAAGATCCCGGTCTCCACGATCTCGTTCGGCACCAGCGAAGGCACCGTGGACATCGACGGCAGGCGCACCCCGGTCCCGGTCGACGACGACTCGCTCGAGCAGGTCGCGAAGCTGTCCGGCGGCGAGTTCTACAAGGCCGCGACCGCCGACGAGCTGCGGAAGGTCTACGACACGCTGGGTGAACAAATCGGATACGAGGTGAAAGACACCGATGCCAGCAGGCCATGGTTGATACTGGGCACCGTCGTGGCGATAAGCGCCGCGGCCAGTGCGCTGTTCATCGGACAGCGGCTGCCGTGACAGGGCGGTATCCGGGAGTGCGGGATGGTCGACGCCAAGGACTGGCGGGAGATGCACGAATGGTCCGCCCAGTTGCTCAAGCGTCAGACCGGTCATGGTGTTGACGACTGGAACGCCAGGATCAAGGAAACCGGCATCACCTCCCGCGACGAGCTGCAACAGTGGCTCAGGACACGAGACATCAACGGGTACGCCCAGCAGCTGCTGATCATGGAGCGCTTCGGCTACCCGGAGTTCCTGCTCAAGACGGCCGAGGAACTCGTCGCCGACCAGTTCCTCGACCGGGAGCACCTGCGCCCGGTGTTCAACGAGGTGATCGAGGCCGGTGTCGGCATCGCCCACCAGGGCCTCGTCGAGGTCCAGGCCCGGAAGACGTACGTGACGCTGCGGACGAGGCGCCGCAAGTTCGCGATGGTCAAACCGACCACGAAGACCAGGGTCGACCTTGGCCTGCGGATCGTCGACCTCTCCGGCGGCCACCAGCGGTTCGCCGCGCGCCTGCAGTCGGCGAAGGTGCTGCGCGACGACGCCATGACCCACCGGATCCCGTTGAGCAGCGTCCAGGACGTGGACGACGAGGTCTGCTACTGGCTCGCGGTGGCGTTCGAGCAGAACACGTGAGAAGGGGCAGCCGCAGTGCGGCTGCCCCCGGTGCCCACTTCTGTCCGGAAGCTAACGGTTGACCTTGCGTGATCCCATCGCGCCGGAGACGATGCCGACGAGGATGATCGCGGCGCCGAGCTGGAACAGCAGCTCTATCCAGTCGATCCCTGGGGTGTCCTGCACGCCGAACCACTTCGCCACCAGGCTGCCGATGAAGGCGGCTGCGATACCGACGACGATGGTCAGCCAGATCGGGATGTTCTGCTTGCCCGGCATGATCAGCCGTGCCAGCACTCCGATGATCAGGCCGATCACGATCGCGCCGAGGATCGATTCGATGGTCATCGCACACACTCCTTTTTGAGCGCGGAATCGTTACCCTACGGTCCCAGGAGTTCCCTGGTTCGGCACCTCGAAAATGCAAACCGTTATCCGTGCAGCTCGCGGTACATCGCGGCGGCCCCGGGGTGCAGCGGCACGCCCGCGGTCGCGATCAGCGTGCGGGAGTCGAGGAACTGGGTGCCGAGCGCCTGCTGCGGGACGAGCTCGGCGGCCCTCCTGACCAGCACGGACACGATCGCGCCCGCGATGTCGTCGGGCAGGGACGGCGCGCAGACCAGCAGGTTGGCCACGCCGATCGTCCGAACATCACGCACGTACTGGTACGCGCCGGACGGCACCACGACGGACTCGTACACCGGACCGTGTCCGGCCCGTAGCCTCGGCGCGACGTCCTCCAGCGAGAGCAGCCTGATCCCGACGTGGGCGTCCAGGTCGGCCAGCGCGGGCGTCGGCACCCCGCCGGACCACAGCAGCGCGTCGATCCGCTCACCCGCGAGGCTCGCGACCGCCTCGGCCAGCGGCAGGCGCACGATCCCCGGCCGCACGTCGGCCACCTCGACGAGGCGGTCACCGAACAGTGCCGCCCCGGAGCCGGAAGCGCCCAGTGACACCGCGCGGCCGGTCAGGTCCGCGATCCCGCGGATCGGGCCGTTCGCCCTGACCACCAGTTGCATGTAGTTCTCGTACACGCGGCCGAGCGCCCGCATCGGCACCTGTGTCGCGTAAGGACGGCTGCCGGTCAGCGCGGTCTGCGCGGTGTCGGCCAGCACGAGCGCGAGGTCGGCCTTGCCTGCCCGCAGCAGTTCCACGTTGGCCTGACTGGCCAATGTGGACAGGGCGGCGCAGTCGAGGCCCGGCTCGGCCGAGCTGATCTGCCCGGCGAGCAGCCGGGCGAACGCGAGGTAGAACCCGCCTTCCTCACCGGCGGCGATCGTCAGTGTCCTTGATGGACCCGAGTACCCCTGGCCGCATCCGGTGAGCGCGGCGAGACTGGCGAGCAACACTGATCGCCGGGTTGCTGTCATGGGGACTCCAACGGCAGGGTGATCCGGACGGTGAGCCCGTGTGGTTCGGCGCCTTCGACGACCATCTCGCCGTCCCGCGAGGCGACCAGGCGTTCCGCGATGGCGAGGCCGAGCCCGGTCCCGCCCGCGCTGACCTGGCTGGAGCGCCAGAACCGCTGGGTGGCCCGCGCGAGGTCCTCCGGTGGCAGGCCGGGGCCGTCGTCGGACACTGTGATCGTTCCTGCTGTACAGGTCAGTTCGACGCGTGCGCCGCTGCCCGCGTACTTGACGGCGTTGTCCAGCAGCACGTCCAGCACCTGGCCGAGCTCGCTCTCCGGCATCGCCACGATGAAATGATCCACGGTGGACAACGTGAGGGTGGTGCCTGCCTTGTCAGCGGCCGCGTGCCAGGCGTCGTGGCGCTCCACGAGGACGGTCGCCGCGTCGCACGTGTCCTCCTCTGTCTGCCGGTACTCCGCGTTGTCCGCGGTCGCCAGCGCCAGCAGGCCGTCGAGCAACGACTCCATCCGCTCGACCTCGGCGACACACCCGTTGTAGGTCCGCATCCCGTCCGGGTTCACCTGCCCGGCAAGGGAATCCACTCGCAGTCGGAGCGCGGCCATCGGGTTGCGCAGCTGGTGTGAGGCGTCCGCGACGAGCCTGCGTTGCTGCTCGGAGGCCTCGGCGACGGCGTCGGACATCGTGTTGAACGACGTGCCCAGCGCCCGCAGTTCACGCGGCCCGGCGCTGACGGGCACGTGCGCGCGTTGCTCACCCGCTGTCAGCGCGAGCACGCCACGTTCGAGCTGGGCCAGCGGTTTCAGCACCCACCGGGAGACGACCAGGGCCAGCAGCGCGAACACCAACGCGGCAACCAACGCGCCGACGACGATCAGCAGCCAGTCATGGGCCACATCGGACGCCGCCGCGGTCACCGACGCCCGCAGCACGACCGCGCCCGCGACACGGGTTCCCGCGCCGACCGGCCGCGCCAGCGACAACGTCCCCGAGGACCACGGCCGCAGTTCCGGCGGTTCGGGCCCCGACTGGTTGCGCAGCGCACCGTCGATCAACGGCACGACGTCCTCGGCCCGCAAGCCGCCGGTGGCCACGACCTGGCGCTTGCGGGCGTCGACCACCAGCACCGCCTCGCCGTACAGGTCGGCGTAGGAACGGACCTCCATGGCCAGTTGCTGGGTGTCCCTGGTGTCGTCGGCCTGCTGCGCCAACGCGGCGAACCGGTCCAGCTCCGCGGTCCGCGAGATCAGCAGCTCCTGTGTGCGCGACGAGGCCGTGCTTTCCAGCAACGGCCACGCGAAACCCGCGACCGCCGCGGCGGAGAGCAGGAACAGCACCAGCAGCAGGCGCGTCCGCATGTCATTCACCCAGCCGATAACCGAAACCCCTGATCGTGGTGAGCAGTCCAGGACGTTTGAGCTTGCCCCGCAACTGGGTCATGTGCACGTCGAGCGAACGGGAGATCGCCAGGTAGGCGTCGCCCCACACCTCGTCCATCAGCTGCTGGCGGCTGACCGCGGTGCCCAGCCGCCGCGCCAGCACCGCGAGCAGCTCGAACTCCTTGGTGGTCAGCGAGATCTCGCCGCCAGCGACCCGGACCCGGCGGGCGGAGATGTCGATCTCCACGTCGGCGGCGCGCACGACGTCCGGCTGTGCGCGAACCGGCACGGCGGCGGCGCGGGCCGCGCGGTGCACGATGGTGTCCATTCTGGCCAGCAACTCGGCCAGCCGCACCGGTTTGACGACGTAGTCATCGGCGCCGAGGCGTAAACCACGGACCACCGAGCGCTCGTCGCCGCGCGCGGTGAGCACGAGCACCGGCACGTCCGCGACCCTGCGGAGCATCCGCAGCACGTCCAGCCCGTCGGCGTCGGGCAGGCCGAGGTCGAGCAGGACCAGGTCGGCCTCGTGGTGGCGGGCCAGCGCGTCGGCGCCGCGGCGGACCCTGGTCGGTACGTGGCCGCGGGCGGCGAGCGCCTCGGTCAGCGCGTCACCGACACCGTCGTCGTCCTCGACCAGCAGCACCCGCACGGCAGTCGTCCTTTACGTGGTCTTCTCCAACTCGGACGAGGAGGAGGTCTCCCGCATTGTCCAGTACACGATGAGCGAAACAAGGACGCACGCGGACACGTACCAGTAGAAAAGCGACTCGACGCCCGCCTTCTTCAGGCCGAGCGCGATGTACTCGGCGGTGCCGCCGAAGACCGCGACGGTCAGCGCGTACGGCAACCCGACGCCCAGCGCCCTGATCCTGGTCGGGAACAGTTCGGCCTTCACGATCGCGTTGATCGACGTGTAGCCGGTGACGATCGACAGGCCGACCATCATCAGCAGGAACGCGACGACCGGGTTGCGCGTGCCGGACAGGATCGTCAGCAGCGGCACCGTGGCCACCGTCCCGGCGATGCCGAAGAACAGCAGCAGCGGCCGTCGCCCGATCCGGTCCGACAGCCGCCCGGCCAACGGCTGGACACCCATGAACACGGCGAGCGCGATGAAGTTGATCCAGGTGACCGTGCCCTTGTCGATGTGGCTCGTGTTCACCATGAAGTTCTTGAGATAGGTGCTGAACGTGTAGAACGCGACCGTGCCGCCGAGCGTCAGCCCCACCACGATCAGACATTCCCTGGGGTAGCGCAGCAACACGCGCAGCGTGCCGCGCTCGGTGTCCTTGGCCGACTCCCGCTGGTAGCTCTCGGATTCGTCCATGCCCCGGCGCAGCCACATCACGACGAGCGCGCCGACCGCGCCGACCGCGAACGCGATCCGCCAGCCCCACGTGGTCAACTGGTGCTCGGTGAGCACCTGCTGCAGCACGATCTGCAGTCCCAGTGCGACAAGCTGGCCGGAGATCAGCGTGACGTACTGAAAACTGGAGTAGAAGCCGCGTTTGCCCGGAGTGGCCACTTCGGACAGGTACGTCGCCGAGGTGGCGTACTCGCCGCCGACGGAAAGTCCTTGCAGCAGACGGGCGATCAGCAGGATGACCGGGGAGGCGACGCCGATCGTGGCGTAGCCGGGAGTGAGTGTGATCAGCAACGACCCCACGGCCATCATGACGACGCTGAGGGTGAGCGCGTTGCGCCTGCCGTACCGGTCGGCGAACCGGCCGAGCACGTACCCACCGATCGGCCGCATCAGGAAACCGACCGCGAAGATGCCCGCGGTGTCCAGCAACTGCGCGGTCTGGTCGCCCTTGGGGAAGAACGTGCTGGCGAAGTAGATACTGAACGCGGTGTAGGCGTACCAGTCGTACCATTCGATCAGGTTGCCGATCGACCCGCGGACGACGTTGCCGATCACCCGCCGCTCGCTGACCGGTTTCCGTTCCTGACTGGCTATCGCCATCTCGCACAGACCTCCTCGTCGGACCGCGTCCCACCGTCGGCCGTGCACCCCGTCCCGGGCAATGCGCGAAAGCCAGACCTAACAGTCGCTTAGGACGGTGGGACAACTGAGCCGAACGGGGGATCGGCCGCGAACCGGCCGTTCACCGGGTGCCGTCGGCGTTACTGTCCGCCTGGGGAGTGTCGTCGACCTGAGAGGAACGGATGACAGACCTGCTCGGGGAACGACTGCGGGAGTTGCGGCACCAAGCGGGATTGAGCCAGGAGCAGTTGGCCGAGCGTGCCGGACTGAGCGTGCGCGTCATCCGCAGACTGGAGACCGGCGATGGCGCCAGCCCGAGGCCGGAGACCGTCCGGCAACTGGTCGAAGCGCTGCGACTCAGTCCCGACCAGCTCGTCCACGTCCTGGGGTTGTTCGACCGTGGCGCCGACGCGCCGCCAGCCCCGCGCACCCTCGCCGGACTGCCGGAGTCGTTGGCGACGGCCACCGACGAGCTGGCGTCGGCCGTCGCCGCCCGATGGCGGCGCGAGGAGGAGCACCTGGGGGTGCACGACCCACACCCGCTCCCGGTGCGCTGGCAGGCCGCGCCCGAGTTGCTGACCGACCACTGGGCCAACATTTCCCGCGCGGCAGCCGGAGTCAGTGCCGGACCGGTGGACCTGACCGGCCGGATCGATCAGGTCACCGCCCTTTACCGGAAGATCCCGTCCGGGCGGCTGGTGGTGCTCGGCCGTGCCGGAGCGGGCAAGTCCGTGCTGGCGATGCGGCTCACGCTCGACCTGCTGGCCACACGGGCCGAGGGCGAAGCGGTGCCGGTGATCTTCGACGCGGGATGGTGGGACCCCGCGAGGATGTCGACGCGGGACTGGCTGTCCAGTCGGCTCGAACACGACCATCCCGCGTTGGCAGGGAAGGGATCGAGCGGCCGAAGCCTGGCAGCGGAGTTGGTGGACGCGGGCGCGGTCCTGCCGGTGATCGACGGGTTCGACGAGATCGCCGACCCGGTGCGCGCTCAGGCTTTGCGGGCCCTCAACGACACCAACCTGCCGCTGGTGCTGGTCAGCCGCCGGGATGAGTACGCGGCCACCGCGGCGAAGACCGACGTGCTGACGGCCGCGGCCGCCATCGAACTCACCGACATCACGCTGGCCGACCTCAGTGCGTATCTTCCCGGCACGGCCCGGCGCGCGCAGGCATGGGATCCCGTGCTGGGGCGGCTGGGGGCTCCACCCCGCGATCCGGTGATCACGGCACTCGGCACTCCGCGGATGGTCGCGCTCGCCAGGACTGTCCATGGCAGCCCCGGCAACGACCCGGTGGAACTGCTCGACGACGTCGAGTTCGACACGCCCGAAGCCGTCGAGAACCACCTGCTGGACAGCCTCATCCCCGCCGTCTACCCGCGCAAGGGCGAGGGGCGCTGGGATTCGGCACATGCCTGGCGGTGGCTGTCGTACCTCGCGGGGATCATGGATCGCCGCGGCACGCGCGACCTACCCTGGTGGCGGCTCGGCAGGACGCTGTTCGCGTTCACGGCGTTCCTTGAAGCGCCAATGGATATGGCCTCCGCCAGCCCCACCAGCCTGGTGAGCATCGCCAGGCGGACCGCTGCCATCCAGGCCTCCCTTGTCGGGCTCGTGATCGGCTTGGCGGTGGGGTTCGCGTACGGGATCGGCTACGGATTCGTCGCCGCAGTCGTTGGCGGGCTCGGCTTCGCGGCCGTCATGACCACGTGGGGACGGTGGGTTCTCGCGCGTTGCTGGCTGGCACTGACCGGGCGGTTGCCCTGGGCGCTGCTCGCGTTCCTTGACGACGCGCGCCAGCGAGGTGTCCTGAACCAACGTGGTGCGTCCTACCGGTTCCGGCACAGTCGCCTGCAGCATCGGTTGGCCCGGACTCACGCGTCTCGACCTCGACGACATCTTCGAACGCGGTATGCGGGACCTTGATGACGCCGCGTCCGGCCAGGCGCGGAGCCTGGCCGGACGCGTGCGGAATGATTACTGCACGGCGACGGTGTCCACCGGGCGGGTGCGCAGCGCGAGCCACGCGGGAATCATGGTGGCGGTCATCGTCAGCAGTCCCGCCGCCCCCGCGACCACCAGGTAGATCCAGAACGGGCCGTACGGCACCACGGAATCCAACGCGGAGAGGCTGAACGGGACCAGGGTGCCCGCGGAGACCAGGGTGCCGAGGACGATGCCCGCGAGAGTGATCGCCACGCCCTCCACGCCGACCATCCGCAGCACCTGGCCGCGGCGCGCGCCCGTCAGCCGCAGCAGGCCGAACTCCCTGCGCCGGTCGGCCGTCTCCACCACCAGGGTGTTGATCACCGAGATCGCCGTGTACAGCACGATCATCCCGGCCAGCAGGTAGTTGATCATCGCGGAGGTTTCCAGCTCCTTGGAGTACGCCTCGGTCAGTGCCGACCGGTCGGCCACCACGGCGTTCGGGACGCTGGCCGCGAGCCTGGAGACGTCGCCGGAAACCATGATCTGGCCGGGCGCGCCCTCGCTGGTGTGCGCCGCGACCAGTTGGGCGGGCATCAGGCCGACGTCGAACCCCTGCCTCGGCTTGATCAGCGCGACCACCTTCACCTGCCCGGACTCGCCGTCACCGAAACGCATGGTGATGCTGTCGCCGACCATGACGTTCATCGCCTCGGCGTGGCTGGCGGGCAACGCGACCGTGTTGCCGGACAGATCCGACAACCTGCCTGAGAGAACGGGCATCGCGGTCAGCGCCGAACCGGCCGCGGTGATGCCCTGCACGGGCAGGCCGTCATCCTCCTGCTCGCTGTCGCGCGGGCTCGTCACGAACGCCGTGCTGGTGACCCACTCCGAGGCGGCGGTGACTCCGGGCAGCGACCGCACGGTGTTGAGCACGTCGGGGGAGAAGCCACCGGTTGTCGAGACCAGCACCGCGTCCGCCCTCAGGTCCTCGGTGTACGCCCGCCGTGACGACTCGGCTGTCGTTGTCTGCAGGTAGATCTGCGCGAACGCGAACCCGGAGGCCAGCATCACCGGCGCGACCGCGGACGCGAGCCGCACCGCCCGCACCTTGGTGTTGCTGGCCGCGAGCGAGCCCGGCACCCGCGTCAGCGCCCTGATCGGCAGCCGCAGCACTGCCATCACGGCCTTCGTGGCACCCGGTGCGAGCAGCGTGAACCCGGTGGCCCAGCAGATCACGGCCGGACCGGCGGTCGACGCGGCGAGCGGGCCGGACATGACCGTGAGGGTCACGATCGCCAGCGCGGTGCCACCGGCGAAGGCGAGGATGGCGAAGATCAGCCGGGTCGGCGTCAGCCACTTGCGCTGGACCGCGGCCTCCGCGAGCGCCTCGGTCGGCCGGGTCCTGGCCGCGTGGCGTGCGGCGGCGAGCGCGGCGATCACCCCGGACAGCAGTGCCGTGCCGATGCCGACGATGGACGGGATCCAGCCCTGGTGGAACTGGAACGCCGGGCTGACCACGCCGAAGTCGGTCAGCCGGGTGAACAGGAACTCGCCGACCCACGACCCCGGGATCCACGCGGCGAGCGTGGCCAGTGCCGACACGATCAGCGACTCGGCGAAGATCATCCGCCGGATCTGGCCCGGGGTGGTGCCGACCGCCCGCAGCAGGGCGATCTCCCGCTTGCGCTGCTGCACGGACACGCTGAACGTGCTGGACACCACCATCATCGAGATCATCACGGCGAACCCGCCGAACACCCCGGCCAGCGTGATCAGCAACTCGCTCTGCCTGGCGGCGTCCTTCAGTTCGGGCGCGCCGCGCTCCTCACCGGTCAGCACCGACACCGACGCGCCGAGCGCGTTCTCCAGACGTTCGCCGAGTGCCACGGAATCCGTACCCGGTGAGGCCACGACGCCGAGCGTGAGCAGACGACCGAGGCGCTGGGCGTCGGAGTCCGCGAAGTACATCACCGACTGGGATGACGTACCGGACACCGTGTACTGCGAGACCTGGCCGCGTACCGCGATGTCCACACGCGACCCTGTCGTCCTGCCCGACGACTCGGGCACAACCACCTGGCCGGGTTGTGGCGCACCGCCGGTGAGCCCGGCGAGCACGGCTGACGACCAGTTGTGCCCGGTTGAGGGGCTTGTGCCCGTGAGTGTCGCCGGGAACGCGATGTCCTGCACGACCCGGTCGACACCGGGGACGGCGGCGGCCTTCGCGGCGATGCCCGGGTCGAGCCGCACGTCCTCGGTCAGCAGCCCCGTCTCGTAGTCGACGTCGCCGTCCTCGTCCGGCGCCTTGTCCTTGGGCAACGCGATCGACCGCTCGGCGATCACCACGGCGTCCGCACCGGCCAGTCGGTGCGGCGGGACGGCTGTCCGGATGCCCGTCTCCATCAGGCCTCCGCACGCCATCACGATCGACGCGCCGAAGAACAGCGCGACGAACGTGGCGAGGAAGCCTCCCTTGCGGTAACGCAGTGTTCTCAACGTCAGACGCAGCATGGTCGCGGTCCGTCCCAAATCTTCAGCCGATTGTTTGTGGCCTGACGCTATTGCTGCGGACGGTGCCCGGCCCATGGTGCGGATCTGACGATTTGTGGTGGGGTTAGCCCCACCACAAGTGTCGGCCCGGATGCATCGGAGCAGGTGGTTGGCCGCTAGCCTGTGGCACCGGCAGACGGTCGGGCACGGCGAGGAGTTGAGGGTGGCACGCTCGGTTTTGGTCACTGGTGGTAACCGCGGCATCGGCCTGGCGATCGCCAGGGCCTTCGCGGAGCAGGGCGACAACGTCGCGGTCACGCACCGCGGCTCGGAAACGCCGGACGGCCTGCTCGGCGTCAAGTGCGATGTGACCGACTCCGAACAGGTGGACGCCGCGTTCGCCGAGGTCGAGGAGAAGCAGGGCCCGGTCGAGATCCTGGTGTCCAACGCGGGCATCACCGACGACACGTTGCTGCTGCGGATGAGCGAGGAGCAGTTCGCGCGTGTTCTGGACGCGAACCTCACCGGCGCGTTCCGGGTGGCCAAGCGCGCGAGCCGGGGCATGCTGCGCAAGCGGTGGGGACGCCTGGTCTTCATCTCCTCGGTGGTCGGCCTGAGCGGCAGCGCAGGGCAGGCGAACTACGCGGCGAGCAAGGCCGGTCTGGTCGGGTTCTCCCGTTCGCTCGCGCGGGAACTGGGCAGCCGCAACATCACGTCGAACGTGATCACGCCGGGCTTCGTGGCCACCGAGATGACCGCTGGGCTCCCGGAGGAGCGCAAGCAGGAGATCCTCGGCCAGGTCCCGCTCGGCCGCTACGCCGAGACCGCGGAGATCGCGTCGGCCGTCACGTTCCTCGCCTCCGACTCGGCCGCCTACATCACCGGCGCGGTGCTGCCGGTCGACGGCGGCCTCGGCATGGGCCACTGAAACACAAAGGGAGAATATTGCTGTGACCGGACTGCTCGAAGGCAAGCGCCTGCTGATCACGGGCATCATCACGGACGCCTCCATCGGGTTCTCCGTGGCCCGCATCGCGCAGGAGCAGGGTGCCGAGGTGGTGCTCACCGGGTTCGGCCGGATGAGCCTGGTGCAGCGGATCGCGCAGCGGCTGCCCAAGCCCGCGCCGGTGATCGAGCTGGACGTGACCAACCAGGAACACCTGGACTCGTTGGCGGACAAGGTTTCCGAGCACGTCGACGGGCTCGACGGTGTGGTCCACTCGATCGCGTTCGCGCCCGCCTCCTGCCTGGGCAGCCCGTTCCTCGACGCGCCGTGGGAGGACGTGTCCACGGCTGTGCAGGTGTCGGCGTACTCGTTCATGTCGCTGACCAAGGCCCTGCTGCCGCTGCTGCGCGAGGGCTCCTCGGTCGTCGGCATGGACTTCGACGCACGCCAGGCGTGGCCCGCGTACAACTGGATGGGCGTGGCCAAGGCCGGTCTCGAGTCCGTGACCCGCTACCTGGCCAGGGAACTCGGCCCGAAGCAGGTCCGGGTGAACCTGGTCGCCGCCGGACCGGTGCGCACGATGGCCGCCAAGTCCATTCCCGGCTTCAAGGACCTGGAGGACCAGTGGTCGGTGCGCGCGCCGCTGGGCTGGAAGCTGGAGGACGCCGAGCCGGTCGGCAAGTCCGTGTGCGCGCTGCTGTCGGACTGGCTGCCCGCGACGACTGGCTCGATGGTCATGGTCGACGGGGGATTCCACGCAGTCGGCATGTGATTGTGCTGTGCAGGCCGCCTTCCGGGCGGGAGACGCCCGGAAGGCGCCAGTCGCAACCACTGGTGATCCTGTCCCGGCGTGCGGCGCTCGAATGACAAGGGGCAGGATGGGGGAGTGAGTTTCGACGCGCTGCTGTGGCTGTCGTTCGGCGGACCGGAAGGACCAGCCGACGTCCGGCCATTCCTGGAGAACGTGACGCGGGGCCGAGGGGTGCCGCCCGAGCGGCTCGACGAGGTCGAGCAGCACTACCAGCACTTCGGCGGGGTCTCGCCGATCAACCGGCTCAACCGCGAGGCGATCGCCGCGGTCGAGGCCGAACTGGCCACGCAGGGCGTGAAGCTGCCCGTGTACTTCGGCAACCGCAACTGGCACCCGATGGCCGAGGAGACGGTCGGCGCGATGCTCGCCGACGGTGTCCACCGCGCGCTGGTCTTCCCGACGAGCGCGTACGGCGGCTACTCCGCGTGCCGCCAGTACGACGAGGACATCGAGCGCGCCCGCGCCGCGGTCGGCCCGAACGCCCCCGAACTGGTGAAGGTGCGGCAGTTCTTCGACCACCCGCTGTTCGTCGAGTCCTTCGCCGACGCGACCCGGCGGGCGCTGGCCACGTTGCCCGACGGAGCCCGATTGGTGTTCACCGCGCACTCGGTCCC
Organism: Kibdelosporangium sp. MJ126-NF4; assembly: GCF_000826545.1. The sequence continues at coordinate 1,793,967 of NZ_CDME01000011.1, forward strand.
GGTGTCGGCCGACAAGGCCGCGGGACCGCCGTCCGAGGGCGGCGGACGGTACTCCCAGCAGGTCGAGGAAGCCTCCCGGCTGGTCGCCGAATCCGTCGGGGTCGCCGAGTACGACGTGGTGTGGCAGTCGCGGTCCGGCCCGCCGCAGATCCCGTGGCTGGACCCGGACATCGTCGACCACATCGAGGCACTGCACGAGCGGGGCGTGACAGCGGTCGCCGTGTGCCCGATCGGGTTCGTCAGCGACCACCTCGAAGTGATCTGGGACCTGGACAACGAAGCCGCCGAGAAAGCGGACGAACTCGGCATGGCGTTCGCCCGCGTGGCCACGCCGAACAGCGACCCGCGCTTCGCGCAGCTGGTGGTCGAGCTGATCCGCGAACACACCGACGGCGTGGAGCCCCGCAAGCTCTCGGACTTCACCGCGGCGGGCTGCACCGTCAACGGCGCCCCGTGCGCCCCACTCTGCTGCGAACCCGCCAAACGCCCAGCCAAAACCTCGTGAGTGTTTGCACCGGTTCTAACCGGCTTAAACACTCACGAGGGTTGAGCTGGGGTTTTGTCGAGGAACCAGTAGTAGCTCGACGAGTTGCCGTGTCCGAGCAGCGCCCGCATGAACACCGGGCCTTCCTCGGGCATGGCCACGCGTCTCTCGCGCTCGAACATCGCGCCCTCGGCCATGAACCGCTGGGCTGACCGGCCGCGCTCGTAGTCCAGCACCGTGAAGTGGACACCCGTTTCCGGTGACCAGTCGAACGAGGCCAGTGGCAGCGGCGGCGATCCGTGCTCACGTCCCCACGTGCAGTACACGACCTGGGTCGGCTGATAGCCGTCGGGCAGGTTGCCCAATCTGGCCGCGTCCCTGCCGTTGCCGATCACCGACTCGATTTTCCTGCCCGTCAGCTCCTGTTCGCCCTCGCTTGGTTGCCACATGGAGGCACGGTAACCCCGGGGGCCGACATTTCGCTCCGGTCACCGCTCTTGACCGGCACCAGGTGCGGTGACTACCGTCACCACAAATCGTCTGGGAAGTTACCAGATTAATTTGACCCTAAACCGGGAGCCGAGTTGAGAGCCGGGAGTCCGCGGCTGCTGCGCGAGATCAACGACCGCGCGGCCATCGACGCGTTGCTGCGCGACGGGCCGCTGACGCGGTCCGAGCTGGAGTACGCGATCGGCCTGTCCAAGCCGGCCACCGCGCAACTGCTTGCCCGCCTTGAGGAAGAGGGCGTGGTGATCAGGGAGGGCCTGCGCGGCGGCGGCAGGGGGCCACGCGCCCAGCTGTGGGCCGTCAAGGGCGCGGTCGCGCACGTCGCCGCGATCGACCTGACGCCGCGCGGGGTGGACATCGTGATCGCGGACATCTCCGGCGCCGTGCTGACCGAACACCGGCAAGCCATCCCGCCAAGAGGGACATCCGACGAGGTGCTGCGCAGCTTCGGGGCCGCCACGGCCGCCGCGTGCCACGCCGCCGGGCTGACGCTCACGGACCTGCGGCACGTCGTGGTGGGCACGCCGGGCGCGGTCAACCCCCGCACCGGACACCTCTGGTTCGCGCCGCACCTGCCCGGCTGGGAGGGCTTCGACATGCCCGGCCGGATCGGCGCCGAACTCGGTGTGCCGGTGACGATCGAGAACGACGTCAACCTCGTGGCGCTGGAGGAGATGATCGCCGGGCAGGCGACGTCCGCGCGCAGCTTTGTGATGGTGTGGCTGGATCACGGCATCGGTGGCGCGATCGTCGTCGACCGCAGACTGCTGCGCGGCGCGACCGGCGGTGCGGGCGAGATCGACTGGATGCACGTGCCGGACCGAGCGACCGCCGACACCGGGATTCCCGCGACCGGCACCAGGTTCGGTGACCTGGTCAGCTCGCAGAACGTGGTGAAACTGGCGAAGGCGCACGGGATCGCCGCGCGCAACGGCTGGACAGCCGTGACCAAGGCCGTCGGGATGACGACGGCCGAAGACAGTACTTCCGCACAACAGCAAGGGGAGCAGTTCCTCAACGACCTGGCGCGCCGGGTCGCCACCGGAGTCGCTGGCGTGGTCAGCGTGGTCGACCCGGAACTGGTGCTGCTGTGTGGGAAGACCGGCCTGGCTGGCGGGGAGACGCTGTGCCGGTTGATCAGTGCGGAGTTGCGGGAGATGGTCGTGCCCCGCACTCCGGTGGCGTTCAGCGCGGTTGCCGGCAATGCCGTGCGGGCAGGCGCTCTGCACTCCGCCCTCGCCGTGGTCCGTGAACAGGTTTTCGGGCTGACCGGCGACATAACCGAACCATCTCGCCGGCTGGACGCCAGTCCGATGGCGACGGCGTCCGAATAGTTCTCTCAAGTCCCCAGGAGGGCAAATGCGCAAGGCCCCCATCCGAGTTCTGCTGGCTTCGACGGCATTACTCGTCGCGTCGTGTTCGGGCGCGGCAGGCGGCGGTGGTACGAGTGGCGGCGAACTCGGTGCCGCGCCTGCGAAGGACGCGGACCTGACGCTGGTCGTGTACAGCAAGTTCGCCGACCGCGAGTACAAAGAGGTCACCGCGACTCTTGACACGCTCAAGAAGAAGTTCCCGAACATCAAGATCGACCACAAGGGCAACCTCGACGACGACAAGCTGACCCAGTCGATCCAGGCAGGCAACCCGCCGGACGTGGCGATCTCGTTCTACACCGACAACCTCGGCAACTGGTGCAACAGCGGGGCGTTCCAGGACCTGCAGCCCTACATCGACAGGGACAAGACCAACGTCGACGCGATCCCGTCGGCGGTCAAGGAGTACACGTCGTTCAAGGGCAAGCGGTGTGCGATGCCGCTGCTCGCGGACGTCTTCGGCTTCTACTACAACAAGGACCTGTTCACACAGGCCGGGTTGCCCGGTCCGCCGAAGACCACCGAAGACATCCTTGAGTACACCAAGAAGCTGACCAAGTTCGGGCCGGACGGTTCGATCGAGGTCGCCGGTTTCATCCCGTCGATGCCGTTCTACGGCAACCTCGCCGAGGTCTGGTCGCCGTCGTTCGGCGCGAAGTACCTCAACGCCGAGGGCAAGTCCGGCCTCGCGGGCAACAAGGAGTGGCAGGAGCTGTTCGAGTTCCAGAAGAAGCTCGTCGACTTCTACGGCAAGGACAAGCTGGAGCGGTTCAAGGCCGGTCTCGGTGACGAGTACTCCCCGGACAACGCGTTCCACAAGGGCAAGCTCGCGATGATGTACGACGGCGAGTTCCGTACGGCGTTCCTCAAGGACCAGGCGCCGAACGTCAACTACGGCACGGCTCCCGCGCCGATGTCGGCGTCCAAGTCCTCGATGTACGGCGGCGGCCTGGTCACCGGCACGATCATCGCGGTGCCGAAGGGCGTCAAGAACCCCAGCGCGTCGTGGGAACTGGTCAAGCACATGTCGCTGGACACCGACGCGATCGTGCAGCTGTCCAACGGGATCAAGAACATGCCGACCACCCAGGAGTCGATCAAGTCGCCGAACCTCCAGGTGAACGAGCAGTTCAAGACGTTCCTGGACATCTACTCCAGCGGCAAGCTGGTCGCCAAGCCGTCGACGGCCATCGGTGACGCGCACCTCAAGGCGGTCAACGACTTCGCGCAGAAGTGGGTCGCGGGCAGTGAACCCGACCTGCAGGCGGCGCTGAAGAAGGTCGACGCGCAGATCAACGACGCACTGGCACAGAAGTAGATAGCGATCGGTGATATGACCGCCACGCTGCAACACAACGAGACGGACTCGCCGCCGGCCCCCGCGAACGGGCTGGCGCGGGTCCGCTCCCGCCGACGGTGGGTCGCACTGGGATTCATGGCCCCCGCGATCGTCGGTTTCCTGATCTTCTTCGGCTATCCGCTGGTCGCCACGGTGTACTTCTCCTTCACGAAGTACGACCTGATCAACCCGCCGAGCTGGATCGGGTTCGACAACTACGTCCGGATGTTCACGACCGAACCGCTGGTGGGCACGGCCGCGTACAACACGCTGTGGCTGGTGATCGTGCTGACGGTGTGCCGGGTGATCTTCTCGCTCGGTGTCGCCTCGGTGATCTCACGGATGCGGCGCGGCCTCGGCCTGATCCGCACGCTGTGCTACCTGCCCGCACTGGCGCCGCCCGCCGCGGCGACGCTGGTGTTCGTCTTCGTGTTCAACCCGGAGTTCGGTCCGGTGAACCGGTTCCTGCGCGCGATCGGGATCGACGGCGGGCTGTGGTTCAACGACCCCGCGATGTCCAAGCCGTCGCTGACCCTGCTGGTGCTGTGGGGCTCCGGCGAGCTGATGATCATCATCCTCGCCGCGCTGCTCGACGTGCCGCAGGAGCAGTACGAGTCGGCCTCTTTGGACGGTGCCGGTCCGGTGCGCCGGTTCTGGCACATCACGTTGCCCGCCATCTCGCCGGTGCTGCTGTTCGGCATCGTCAACTCGATGATCTTCGCGTTGCAGTTCTTCACCCAGGCGGTGGTCGCGGGCGCCGCCGCGGCCGGGACCGCGGACGTGGCGGGCAACACCAAGTTCATCGGCAATCCGGAGAACTCGACGCTGACGTATCCGGTCTGGCTGTACGTCCAGGGCTTCCGCTACTCCAACATGGGGTACGCGGCGGCGATGGCGGTACTGCTGTTCATCGTCTCCTTCGCGTTCACCGCGATCCTGGTCCGGCAGCTGCGCCGGGCGTCGCACGTAGAGGAAGCTGCATGACACCCCTTGTGTCAACCCCAAGATCGAACGCAGGCCATGCAGGCCGACTGGCACCCAACCGCACCTCAGGGGAACGTGGCGCAAGCCAGCCACCGGTACGCACCGAACTGAACGGTGCGAGCCAAGGTGACCAAGCGCAAAAATCCGGGGAGGCGGAACAGTCATGACTGCCGTGACCGTTGCGCCACAACGAACCGCGGGCGGCCCGCCCGGCCCGGCGCGCCGCAAGACGAACTGGCATCGCACGCTGTACTGGATCGCCACCCACAGCCTCGGGCTGGCGCTGGGGATCATGTTCACCCTGCCGGTGATCTTCGTGCTGCTGACGTCGTTCATGAAGAGCGACCAGGCGATGACCGCCAGCTGGTGGCCGAGGGAATGGCACTTCGAGAACTTCGTCGAGGTGTTCAACCGCGCGCCGATGCTGCAGTACCTGATCAACAGTTTGACCTATTCGCTGCTGGCGACGCTCGGCATCCTGCTGTCGGCCATCCCGGCGGCATACGCGCTGGCGAAACTCAGGTGGCGCGGGCAGTCCTGGGCGTTCATGGCCGTGGTCGCCGCGATGATGCTGCCGCCGCAGGTGGTGATCGTCCCGCTGTTCGACATGTGGGTCCGGATGGGTCTGACGGGTACGCTGGTGCCGTTGATCGCGCCGTACTTCCTGTTCGACGCGTTCAGCATCTTCCTGCTGCGCCAGTTCTTCCTGACGATTCCGAAGGACTACCTGGACGCGGCGCGGATCGACGGCTGCTCGGAGTGGCAGGTGCTCACCAGAGTGCTTGTCCCGATGGCCAAACCAGGCATCGCCGCCTCGGCGATGTTCTGCTTCCTGTTCACCTGGAACGACTACTTCGGGCCGCTGCTCTACACCGGCGAATCGCGCGAGCACTGGACGTTGTCGCTGGCCATCGCGTCCTTCAGGGGGATGCACCACGTCGAGTGGAACCTCACGATGGCGGCGACCGTGCTGACGATGCTGCCCGCGATCGTGCTGTTCGTGCTCGCACAGAAGTCGTTCGTCAAGGGGATCACGTTCACGGGAGTGAAGGGTTAGAAGACGATGAGACTGACCGTTGTGGGTGGCGGATCCACGTACACGCCGGAGCTGGTCGACGGCATAGCCGGCAGGCGAGCCAGTCTGGACGTCGACGAGATCGTGCTCGTCGACCCGGACACCCACCGGTTACGCGTCGTCGGGGACTTCTGCCAGCGGCTGCTCGAGCACGCGGGGCACCCGGCGAAGGTGCTGACCACCTCCAGCCTCGAGCAGGGCGTCGAAGGCGCCTCGGCGGTGCTGTTGCAGCTGCGGGTCGGCGGGCAGAAGGCACGGCGGTCCGACGAGACGTTTCCGCATGCCTGTGGGTGTATCGGTCAGGAGACGACCGGTGCCGGTGGCCTGGCCAAGGCGCTGCGCACCGTCCCGGTCGTGCTCGACATCGCCGAGCGCGTCCGCCGGGTCGCCGGTGAGGACACGTGGATCGTCAACTTCACCAATCCGGTCGGCATCGTGACGCGAGCGTTGCTGCAGGCCGGGCACCGCGCTGTCGGGTTGTGCAACGTGGCGATCCACCTGCAGCGGCAGTTCGCCGCACTGTTCGATGTGGACACTGACGCGGTCCGGCTCGACCACATCGGGCTCAACCACCTCACGTGGGAGCGCGGTGTTCATGTGACCACCGCGACGGGCACCGTCGACCGCCTGCCGGATCTGCTCGGAGAGTTCGGCGAGCACGTGGCGACCGAGATCGGCTCACAGGTCGACTGGATGCGCCGGATGAACGCGGTGCCGTCCTACTACCTGAAGTACTACTACGCGCACGACGACATACTGGCCGACCAGTTGGAGAGCCCGCCCCGAGCCGACGTCGTCATCGAGGTGGAGAACGAGTTGCTCAAGCTGTACGCCGATCCGGCCGTGGTGACCAAACCGGAGAGCCTGGCCAAACGCGGCGGAGCCTACTACTCCGAGGCCGCCGTGCAGCTCGTGCACGCGCTGACCGGTGGCGGGCAACCCGAACGGCACGTCGTCAACGTGCGCAACAACGGAGCCATGCCGTTCCTGCCCGACGACGCGGTGATCGAGGTTCCGGCCACTGTGGACGGCAACGGCGCGGTGCCGCTGCCGATCAAGCCGGTCGAGCCGAGGTTCTCCGGCCTGATCTCGCACGTGACCGCGTACGAGTTCCTGGCGCTGGAGGCGGCGCTGCACGGCGGTCGCGACCGGGTCGCGGACGCGTTGCTGGCGCATCCGCTGATCGGCCAGTACAAGTTCGCCGACCGGCTGGCCGACGAGCTGATCGCGGCCAACCGTGCCGATCTGCCGTGGGCCAACGCATGACCGGGCCCGACCAGGACGCGGTTGTCATCGCCATCGACGGTGGTGGCAGCAAGACGGACGTGATGCTCGTCGACGCGTCCGGCGCCATCCTCGGCCGCACCCGCGGGCGTGGCGCGTCCCCCCAGGTCGTTGGCCTCAACCAAGGTCTCGACGTCTTCGAACAGCTGGTGATCGACGCGGCCCGGCAGGCGGGACTGCCGGGCACGCCGCCGTACGGCACACACACCGCGGCCTACCTGGCCGGTGCGGACCTTCCCGCGGAAGAGGAAGAGCTGTCCCACGCGCTGACCGAGCGCGGCTGGTCACCGTCCATCGTGGTCGGCAACGACACGTTCGCCCTGCTGCGGGCGGGAACCACGGACGGAGTGGGCGTCGCGGTGGTGTGCGGCGCGGGCATCAACTGCGTTGGTGTCGCCGCGGACGGGCGTGTGCACCGGTTTCCCGCTCTCGGCAAGATCTCCGGCGACTGGGGCGGCGGTTTCCAGCTCGGGTCGGAGGCGTTGTGGTGGGCGGTGCGGGCGGGCGACGGCCGTGGCCCGTACACCGAACTGCTGCCCGCGGTGGTGAACCACTTCGGTGCCAAGGACATCTTCGAAGTGGTGGAACGGCTGCACTTCAACAGCCTGCCGCGGGAGGTCATCCACGAGCTGTGCCCGCTGCTGTTCCAGGTCGCGCACGCCGGTGACGCGGTCGCGACCGGGGTGGTCAAGCAGCTCGTCGACGAGATCGGCACGATGGTGGCCACGACCATCCGCAAACTCGAGATGACCGGGGAGGCGCCGACGATCGTCCTCGGCGGCGGCGTGATGACGGGTGTTCATCGCGATGTCATCGATGTCATCGAGCAGCAGTGCGTCGAGGTGGCGCCCCGCGCCGAGGTCCGGGTGGTGGACATCGCCCCGGTTGTCGGCGCGGCGCTGCTCGGCCTCGACGCGATCGGCGCGTCCACCACGGCCAAGACGCGGCTGCGCACGAGCGCGGTCGGCTCAGTGCCGTCCGGCGTGGTCGGACAGAACCCGGACAGCCTCGTCGATGGCGGCGCACCGGGCGACACGGACGGCGTTGGAGAGCGGGCGGAGAGCTTCGGAGCGTCGTAGCGTCGCGGAGGACGACATCGCGCCGCCGGGGTCGTCCTCCGATGCCACGTCCAGCATCGCGGCGACCTCGGCAGCACGTTGCCACACACGCAACGCCTTCTGCGGCATGCCGATGGGCCACCGCGCACGCGCGCTGGCCGCGAGGCGTTCCTTGATCTCGTGCCGCACGCCGGACCGGCTGCTGGTCAGGTCGAGCGAGGACAGCGTGCCCAGGGCATCACGCATCGCGGTGGACAGATTGTGGTCTGCCTCACCCAAGGGTGTGTGCTCGGCTGGTGTGGCGGTCGGCAGGTCGAACACTGTCCAGCGGATGACGCTGTCGGCCAACGTCTCCGGCACGATCGCGACACCCGCCTCCGGGAGCGTGACCGCCTCACCCACGCGGACGGCCTCACTGGCGAGCCTGGTGGACCCGCCGAGCCCGCGCACGTCGCCCGGCACCGGGATGATCAGCCTGGCCGTGCTGGCGCCTGCCTTGCGCAGCGCCGCCAGCAGCGCGGCGAGCTGACCCGCGCGCTCGTCACGGGCGGGCAGTTCCAACGCCGTCGCGGTTCCTTCGTCGTCTGCCACGACCTCGTGCATCTCCGCCCAGACGGCGAGTGCGTCGAGAGTGTCGTCAGGCGCTGCGACTCCATGCAGCCAGGCGGAGCCCCACACAGCGAACGTGGCACTTGGGAATGGCACACAGGAAGCCTACTGAACGCCGAAGTGGACTGGTTTCAGGGCAGCGGCCGTAGAATGGACCAGTAAGTCCAGTATGGGAAGGTCCAGTTACGGGGAGGTGTCGTGTGCCGACTCGGCAGGAGCTGACTCGCAAGGGCGCCGCCACCCGGCAGCGGATCATCGAGGGAACCTCGGCCCATGTGCGCGAGCACGGCGCGGCTGCCACGACGCTCGACGACGTCCGCGTGCGAACGTCGACCAGCAAGAGCCAGATCTTCCACTACTTCCCCGGTGGCAAGGAGGAACTGCTGCTCGCGGTCGCCGCGTACGAGGCCGAGCGGGTCCTGGACGACCAGGAGCCGTACCTGAGCGCGCTGACGAGCTGGCAGGCGTGGCAGGACTGGCGTGACGTGGTGGTCGGGCGTTACCGCGAACTCGGTGTGCACTGCCCGCTCGGCGTGCTGATCACCGAACTGGGGCGCAAGACACCGGCGGCGCAGGCACTGACCGGGCAGCTGCTGCAACGGTGGCAGGAGCGGCTGCGTGTGGGCGTGACGGGTATGCAGCGGGTGGGCGAGATCGATCCAGGCCTCGACGCGGACCGTGTCGCCGCGTCGCTCGTCGCCGCCGTTCAGGGCGGTGTGACGGTGCTGTTGTCGACCGGCCGGATCGAGCACCTGGAGGCGGCGCTGGACACGTCACTGGCCTTGCTGCGCTCGACCGGAGTTACTCCACGTTGGCGCAGCGGCTGATCCGACGTAGCGTCGAGAGGGTGAATCGTGGAAACCAGCCACGTACAGTCGGCGAACTGAAGGCCGCCGGCCATCAGCAGCGTGGTGTGAAGGCCGAGATCAGGGACAACTTGCTCGCGATACTGCGTGCCGGTGGCGATCCCTGGCCGGGAATTGTCGGTTTTGACCGTACCGTCCTGCCGCAGCTGGAACGCGCGCTGCTGGCCGGGCACGACATCGTGTTGCTGGGCGAGCGCGGCCAGGGCAAGACCCGCCTGCTGCGCACGCTGACCGGGCTGCTCGACGAGTGGTCCCCGGTGATCGAGGGCTCGGAGCTGGGGGAGCACCCGTACGAGCCGATCACCGCCGAATCCAGGCGCAGGGCGGCCGAACTCGGCGACGACCTGCCGATCGCGTGGCGGCACCGTTCCGAGCGGTACGCCGAGAAACTGGCGACACCGGACACCTCCGTCGGTGACCTGATCGGTGACGTCGACCCGGTGAAGGTCGCGCAGGGCCGCAGCCTCGGCGACCCCGAGACCATCCACTTCGGACTCGTCCCGCGTGCGCACCGGGGCATCATCGCGGTCAACGAGCTGCCGGACCTGGCCGAGCGGATCCAGGTCGGCCTGCTCAACGTGATGGAGGAGCGGGACATCCAGATCCGCGGCTACACCATGCGGCTGCCGCTGGACGTGCTGCTCGTGGCGACCGCGAACCCGGAGGACTACACCAACCGCGGCCGGATCATCACGCCGCTCAAGGACCGGTTCGGCGCGGAGGTGCGCACGCACTACCCGCTGGACGTCGAGGACGAGATCAACCTGGTCCGCCAGGAATCCGACCTGGTCGCCGAGGTGCCCGACTCGTTGGTCGAGGTCGTCGCCCGGTTCGTGCGCAACCTGCGTGACTCGGCGGCCATCGACCAGCGCTCGGGTGTGTCGGCCCGGTTCGCCGTGGCCGCGGCGGAGACCCTCGCGGCGGCCGCGTTGCGGCGTGCGGCGCTGACGGGCGAGGACGTGGCGGTGGCCCGTCCGATCGACCTCGACGCGATCCCGGACGTGCTGCGGGGCAAGCTGGAGTTCGAGGCGGGCGAGGAAGGGCGCGAGACCGAGCACCTGACGCACCTGCTGCGGATGGCGGTCGCCGAGACGGCGCGGTACGCGTTCGCGGGACTGGACCTCAGCCCGCTGGAGGACGCCATCAGCGAGGGCCGCATCGTGACCACCGGCGAGCGGATCCCGGCATCCGACGTGCTCAACGCGTTGCCGGAACTGCCTGTGCTGCACGAGGTCGCCGAACGCGTCGGTGTGCAGCCGACCGATCCGGCCGGCCGGATCGCCTCCGCCGTCGAGCTGGCGCTGGAGGCGTTGTACCTGTCACGCAGGCTGGCCAAGGACGCCGAGGACGGTACGGCGGTGTACGGGCCATGACCCACTTCGCGTACCGCCCTTGGCATGACGGTCCCGATCCGCTGGCGCCGCCGGTGGATCTGCGTGCCGCGCTTGACCAGATCGGCCGGGACGTGATGGAGGGCTCGTCGCCCCGGGCGGCACTGGAGGAGCTGCTGCGCCAGGGAGTCCGGGGCACCCGAGGCCTCGACGACATGACCAGGCGGCTGTGGCAGCAGCGCGCCCGCCTGCAGCGGCGGCACCGGCTCGACGGGACGCTGCAGGAGGTACGGCGTCTGCTGGACGAGGCGCTGGAGGCCGAGCGCAGGCACCTGTTCCCGGACCCGTCGGACGACGCCCGGTTCCGTGAGACGCAGTTGGACGCGTTGCCGTCGGGGACGGCGGCGGCCGTGCAGGAGCTGGCGAACTACGACTGGCAGTCCCCGCAGGCGCGGGAGAACTACCAGAAGATCCAGGACCTGCTCGGTCAGGAGCTGATGGAGTCGCGGTTCCGCGGCATGAAGCAGGCGTTGCAGGACGCCACCCCGCAGGACGTCGAGCGGGTCCGCGAGATGATGTCGGACCTCAACGAACTGCTGGCGGCGCACGCCCGCGGCGACGCGGACACGCAGCAGCGCTTCGAGGACTTCATGGGCAAGCACGGCGAGTTCTTCCCGGAGAACCCGCGCGACGTCGACGAACTCATCGACGCGCTGGCCGCCCGTGCCGCCGCCGCGCAGCGGATGATGAACTCGATGTCGGCGCAACAGCGTGCCGAGCTCGGTTCGCTGATCCAGCAGGCGTTCGGCGATCCACGGCTGGCGGCCGAGGTCAGCAGGCTGGACGCGCACCTGCAGTCGCTGCGGCCGGGGGAGGACTGGAACTCCGGTGGCCGCTTCCGCGGCCGCGACCCGTTCGGCATGGGCGAAGGCGCGCAGGCCATGCAGGACCTCGCCGAGATGGACGCGCTGGCCGAGCAGCTCGGCCAGTCCTATCCCGGTGCGCGCCTCGAGGACATCGACCTCGAGGCGCTGGAACGCCAGCTCGGCCAGGAGTCGGCTGTGGACGCTCGTCGACTGGCCGAACTGGAACGCGCGTTGCGTGACGAAGGTCTGCTGGAACGGGCGGCGGACGGTACTTTGCGGCTGTCTCCCAAGGCGATGCGCCGTCTCGGCGAGACCGCGTTGAAGGACGTGGTCACGTCGCTGTCGCGCCGCGGCGAACGGGACACCGCGCGGGCCGGTGCGGCAGGGGAACCGACGGGCTCGTCCCGGCCGTGGCAGTTCGGCGACACCGAACCGTGGGAGGTGTCCCGGACCGTGCGTAACGCCGTGCTGAGATCGGCGGCTTCGGGCGGAACGGTCACATTGGACGTCGAGGACGTCGAGGTGATCGAGACCGAGCAGCGGTCGCGCGCGGCGGTCGCGCTGTGCGTGGACACGTCGTGGTCGATGGTGCAGGACGGCCGGTGGCTGCCGATGAAACGGACCGCTCTCGCCCTGCACCACCTGGTGAGAACCCGGTTCCGCAGCGACGCGCTCGAACTGATCACCTTCGGCCGGTACGCGACCACAGTGGACATGGCGGAGCTGACCGCGCTGGAGGGCGTGTGGGAGCAGGGAACGAACCTGCAGCACGCGCTGCTGCTGGCAGGGCGGCACATCCGGCGACACCCGGACGCGCAGCCGGTGGTGATCGTCGTGACCGACGGCGAGCCGACCGCGCATCTCGAGCCGGACGGGGACGCGGAGTTCACCTATCCACCGCTGCCTCGGACATTGCGGCTCACACTGGCCGAAGTGGACAAACTGGCCAGACTGGGCGCGTCGGTCTCGGTGTTCATGCTCGGCGAGGACGAGCGGCTGAAAGCGTTCGTGGACATCATGGCCCGTCGCAGTGGCGGCCGGGTTGTCGCGCCCGATGTGGACGGTCTGGGAGCGGCTGTGGTCAGTGACTATCTGCGACACCGGCAGCGGTGATGTTTGAGGATCGTGGCCGGTGGGGTAGTTACCTGATGCATGATCGGTTAGCGTGTGGCCATTACCACAGGTGGCTCACGCTGGGTGATGCAAAATCGTGACTTTCGAGGGCATGGTCACCTGAACGGACCAGTATGGTCACGTGACGTGCTGGTCTGTTCAGCCTATTTGCATGTTTATTTCTTGAACAGTCGGGATGCGACTGGCCAAGATCGACCTCGTTCGGCCTACCATGAGCCGCCTTCACAGGTCGGATCTTCGGAGGATCGAATGTTTACGGCAGGTAAGCATGCCGGTGGGATGCTCCGTCTCACCGCGGCTGCTGCAGCCACTGCGCTGCTGGCCGCCGGGTGCGGCATTCTGGACGGATCGTCCAGTGACTCGTCCGGCGGATCCGGACAGGTCGAGAAACCCAACGTGCGCATCGGGATCATCGCGTCGATCGACGACGCGCCGGTCAAGGTCGCCGAGGTGAACGGTTACTTCAAGGAACAGGGCCTGAACGCGGAGGTCAAGCTGTTCCAGTCGGCGGCGCAGACCATGCCCGCGCTCAACAACGGCGACCTCGACTTCAGCCTGATGAACTACGTGACGTACTTCCAGGCCGCGTCGCAGAACAAGCTCGACGCCAAGATCGTCGCGGACGCCTACCAGGGCACCCCCGAGTCGTTCGTGATGCTCGCCCGCAAGGACGTGACCATCTCGTCGGCCAAGGACTTCGAGGGCAAGAAGGTCAGCGTCCACCAGCCGCCCGGCAACATCGGCGACCTGCTGTTCCGCTCGACGCTGCGGGACAACGGCGCGGACCCGACCAAGGTCAACTACGTGCCGGTGCCGTTCCCGAACATCCCGAAGGCGCTGGAGACCAAGCAGATCGACGCGGGCATCGCGATCGAACCGTTCATGACCAAGGCCGAGAAGGAAACCGGCTCCCAGCGCGTGCTGAAGGTGATCGCGGGCCCGACCCTGGACATGCCGCTGAGCGGGTACGTCTCGCCGACGAAGTTCGCACAGGCCAACCCCAAGACCGTCCAGGCGTTCCAGCGCGCGATGACCAAGGCGCAGAGCGCGTCAGGCGACCGCAGCAACCTCGTCAAGGTCGTGCCCGAGCTGACCGGTGTCGACCCGGCCACGGTGCCGTTGCTCAACATTGGTGTGTTCCCGACGTCGCTGGACGCCACGCGACTGCAGCGGGTCATCTCGCTGATGCGCAGCTACCCCGAGCTGTCCCAGCTGAACCAGGACATCCAGGCCAGCACGTTCATCTACAGCGCACCGGCCAGCTGAGTGCGGTTGATTCGTTCGTTGATCGGACTGGCGGGCTTCCTGATCGTGTGGGAAGTCGCCAGCCGGTCCGCTGACGCGCAGTTGATCCCACCGCCGTCCGAGGTACTGGCCAGGTGCCTGACGGTGTTCAGCGAGCCGAGGTTCGGCGCTGATGTCGCGTCGACCTTGTTGTCGTGGCTCATCGCGTTGTGCCTGGCAATCGTGATCGCCGTGCCGCTCGGCATCATCGTCGGCCGGGTGCCGGTGGTGCGCGCGGCGGCGGCACCGGTGATCGAGTTCCTGCGGCCGATGCCGGGTGTGGCACTGATCCCGTTGATCACCGTGCTGCTCGGGGTCGGCTCCCAGACGAAGATCACCCTGGCGGTGTTCGCCTCGGTATGGCCGATCCTGTTCAACACCAGCTACGCGGTGGCCGAAGTGGACCGGCACATGCTCGAAACCGCCCGTGCCTTCCGGACATCGCGGCTGCGGGTGATCTCGACGGTGGTGCTGCCCAGCTCGGCGCCGTTCATCCTGACCGGTGTCCGGCTGTCGGCGTCGATCGCGCTGATCGCCATCGTGGCGACGGAGTTCCTGTTCGGCGGCAGCATCGGCGTCGGCCAGTTCGTCTACGTGCACGGCCTGAGCGCGGGCCGGATGGACACAGTGCTCGCGGTGACAGTGCTGGCAGGCCTCTTCGGACTGCTGGTCAACACGGCGCTGGCCGGTGCCCACCGCCGGTGGCTGGGCTGGCCCGCGTCGGGTGCGTCCGGTGGCGGCGAAAGCGGCAGGCAACGCTGGCAGCTCGTCGTGAGCTGTGCCGCTGTCGCCGCGGTTCTCGTTGGGTGGCAAGCGATTGCCAGTGCGGCGGGCAACGTGTACTTCCCGCCGCCGGTGCAGATCGCCGAGCGGGCGGGCGATCTGTGGTTCTCGCCGTCGTTGCTGACCGGGGACATCCTGCCGAGCCTCGGCATGCTGATGGGAGGCTGGCTGATCGCCTCCGTGTTGGGCATCGTGCTGGGCATCGCGTTGGGCCGGGCGGGAAAGGCGATGGACTACGTCGGGGCGCTGCTGGCGTTCGCCCGGTCGGTGCCGCCGCCGCTGCTGGTCCCGGTGTTCATGGTGATGTTCTCGCTGGGCCCGCAGACCGAACTGGTCACCATCGTGACCGGAGCGGTCTGGCCGGTGCTGCTCAACGCGGTGGACGGCGCCCGCTCGGTGGATGCGACGAAGATCGACACGGCACGCGCCTTCCGGATCTCGAAAGCGTCGTGGCTCTTCGGGATCGTGCTGCCCGCGGCGGCGCCGAAGATCTTCGCCGGGCTCAGGCTGAGCCTGTCGATCGCCCTGATCCTGATGGTGCTGTCGGAACTGGTCGGCACCAGCAACGGGATCGGCTACCAGTTGAACAACGCGCAGGGATACTCGGACCTGGCGGGAATGTGGGCGTGGATCGTGCTGATCGGCGTCCTCGGCTACCTGCTCAACCGCCTGCTGCTGATGGTTCAGCGGCGGAGTCTCGCCTGGCACGGCGGCCAGTTCGCGTGATGACGCGAGTGACGGCGCGCCGGGCGCGCCGTCACCTGCCCGGTCAGGTGGTGGTTCGCCGACGGACCGTGCGTTCGAGAATCCCCAGGGTGGCTTTGAGCGCGGACTCGGGCACCACCGGGAAAGTAAGGCGCCCCTTCCACTTCTCGTCGACCTCCGACCAGTCGTAGTAGGACGTGACGAGAGTGCCGTCCTCGGCAGGTGTCAGCCGATAGCCGTAGATGTGGCGGACAGGCGGCCGGATCTGGCCCTCGACGGTCCAGGCGATCTCCTCGTCCGGGACAAGCTTGGTGATGACGACCTCGACGTCGTACTTGCCGAGGGGAAAGTCCCCGAGGGCCTCCCGGTCCATGTGGACGAGGAACCGGTCGCCCGCCTGCCGGACCGGTTCGCCCTCGGCGTCGAGGAGCATGCCCGACGCGTCGATGTCCACGTGGCCCTGCGGATCGGTCAGCACCGCGAAGACATCGCTGGCCGTGAAGGGAACGAGCCGGGAAACCTCCACCCGCTCGATCTTCTCGCCCGGAGTCTCAGCCGTGCCGACGAGGGTGGCGCGGCCGAGGATGTGGGACGCCATGGTGAATCCCAGCAACGCGGGCGTGCCGTCGGCCGGGACCCCGATGTCCTCGACATCGAGCGCGTGGACGGTGATGAAGTAGCGGTGCGGACCGTGCCCGGCGGGCGGCGCGGCACCCACGAAACGGCTGAGGCGAGCGTCGTTGGGCAGCTGAACCGCCGACTCGGGAAGCCCCGACCCGGTGTCGTCACCGGCCCCCTCCGGCAGCGACGTCACTGTTGCGGGGATGTTGACGACGGCCCAGTGCCAGAAGCCGGACATCGTCGGTGCGTCCGGGTCGTACACGGTCACGGCGAAACTCTTCGTGCCGAGTGGGGCGCCACTCCACGACAACTGGGGACTCGCGTCCACGCCGGACAGTTGTGCGACGGGCAGCGGCTGTCCGTCCTGCACGCTGGTGCTGGTGACGGTGAAACCCGGCACTTCGGGAAGGCGTGCGTACGGGTCGTTGGCGCTCATCGCGTCGTTCCTTTCGGGTCGAACTGAACCTAAGATCGACCATAACACGAATAATCGATTTTCCAATCGATCGTCGGTGAACGACGGGTCAGGTGACCGTGCGGTGTGGGGATTCGTCGACGTGCAGGGTGAAGACGTCCGGGCGGGCGTAGTGGCCGGTGGTGTCGAGATCGAAGCGGGCGCGGGCCAGGTCGTCGAGGTCGAGTTCGGCGGTCAGGATGCCCTCGCCGTCGCGCAGCGGCCCGGCCAGGATCTCGCCGAGCGGAGAGACGATCAGGGAACCGCCGCTGATCAGGACCGTGTCCGGTGCGTCGCCCTGGACAGGGTGGAGGTCGTCCGGCATGGCGTCACGACGCATGTACTGAGTGGCGCCGAGGACGAAACAGCGACCTTCCAAGGCGATGTGCCGCATGGCCGTCTCCCACGTTTCGCGGTCGTCGACGGTCGGTGCGCACCACAGGTCCACGCCCTTGGCGTACATGGTGGTGCGCAGGAGCGGCATGTAGTTCTCCCAGCAGATGGCGGCGCCGATGCGGGCTGTGCCGGTGTCGATGACGGGCAGGGTGGAGCCGTCGCCCTGGCCCCACAGGTAGCGCTCGGCCGCCGTGGGCACCAGCTTGCGGTGCAGGCCCAGGTAGCCGTCGGGGCCGAAGAAGAGGGCGACGCAGTACAGCGTGCCACGCTTACGCTCGACCGCGCCGATCACGACGTGGCAGCCAAGCTCACGGGTGACGGCGGCCAGGGTGTCGACCTCCGGACCGGGGACGTCGATGGCCGCGGCGTGATAGCGGCGGAAGACATCACGGCCCGCCGGGCTGCGGTTGCCGACCGTGACGCCGAAGTCCAGTCCCTTGGGGTAGCCGCCGATGAACGCCTCGGGCAGCACGATGACCTCGGCACCCCGTTGGGTGGCGGCCTCACGGATGAGTTCTTCCGCCAGGCTGACGGCGGCCGCTGTGTCGAACAGTGGGGCGGCCGCCTGGACGACGGCGACGGTCACAGTGCGGCTGGGTTGGGATGTCATCCCTCGACGCTAGGAACTCCGCAGGTCATACGGCAAACTAATCCTCGCGATGATCGACATCTATGAAACCGAATTCCGGAAGGCCGACCTGAATCTGCTGGTCGTCTTCGCGGCGCTGATGCGCGAGCGCAGCGTCACCCGGGCCGCCGCCGCACTGCACATGAGCCAGGGAGCAGCCAGTGCTGCCCTCGGCCGCCTGCGCGGACTCTTCGACGACGAACTGTTCACCCGTACTCGCAGCGGCGTCGAGCCCACCCCACGCGCCATCGACCTGGCCCGCGGCATCGAACCAGCCCTCGGCCTGATCCACGGTGTCGTGACCAACCGAGACCACTTCGACGCGGCCACCGCGCGGCGCACCTTCACCCTGGGCATGTCCGACGACCTGGAAGCGGCGCTGCTGCCCAGCCTGCTGAAGGCCACCGCCGAACAGACAGGCATCCGCCTGGCCGTACGGCAGGCCAACCGCAACACCGTCGCGGGCATGATCGACCGAGGCGAGATCGACCTCGGTGTGGCCGCGGCCCCCGCCCACGGACCAGACCACCGCAGCCACACCCTGTTCACCTCCGGCTACACCTGCCTGTTCAACCCGCGGCTGCTGCAGCTGCGGACCCCGCTCACCATGGACGACTACCTGGCCCACCCGCACCTGCTGATCTCCTACGACGGCAGGCGCGGAATCGTCGACGACCTCCTGGACGCACGCGGACTCAACCGCCGGGTGATCGCCTCGACCACCCACTTCGCCGGAGCCGCCCTGCACCTGGCGACGCTGCCCGCCCTGGCAACCCTCCCCAGCCACGCGGCCACCATCTACGCCGACATCCTCGGCCTGACAGCCACAATCCCGCCGCTACCGATGCCCACCTACACCATCAACTCGCTCTGGCACGCGACCCTCACCAACGACCCAGCCCACACCTGGCTCCGCGACCTGCTTGAACACTGTGGGCTCGGCTAGTTGCTGAACTCACGTCCGAGTGTGGTCAGGGTGTGACATACCTGGTGACCCACTCGGTGTGAGGCGGTGAGCCCGGCTTCGCGGAGGATGGTGAGGTGGGTCGACGCGGTGCTGGGGCTGAGACCCAGACGTGCCGCGAGCGCAGTCGTGCAGAGTGGTTCGTCCAGTTCGCGCAGGATCGCCGCGCGTGTTCGACCGAGCAGGTTGGCGATGCTTTTCCTTGTGGCAGAGGTGTTTCGCATCCACAGCGCACCTACTCCGCGCGCCGGGTAGACGAGGGTGGGTTGCCAGTACGGGTCGGTCACCACCGCGACGCTGGGCCAAGCGAACACTGAGGGCACGAACAGCAACCCGCGCCCGCCGAGGGTGCGTTTGTCGTCGAGCCCGTCGACGACGATGGTGTCGGCTTCCCACCGGACGCCCACGTGGATGTCGGCGACCAGCCGTTCGAATCCGCCGTGGGCAAGCCGGTTGGCCCGATAGGCGATGTCGCCCTCGAGCGTGTCACGGACGCGGTGCCAGTCCGGCGCGAGCAGGTGCGTCCACCAGTGCTCAAGAGCCGTCGCGAGTTGGTCGCGTGCGTGTAGCGGGTCATCGACCAGGGCGAGCAGGGACGCGGGCTTTTCGGTGAACTGGTCGGCGACCCTGCCGAGTTCGGCGGCGACCTGATCCGGCGGTGTCGCCCGGACCCTCGCCAGGTCGTCCGCGATGGTCGCGACTGGGCTGAGCGGCGGTGGGCTGAGGAAGTCCGGGCTGTAGCCGCGACGGGGCATGAGCTGGGCGAGAACACTGGTTCGGACAGCGTCCTGATGACGAGTGGTCGCACGCGTCCACGGCAGGTGCACGGCGTGTCTTTCCGGGTACAGAACGGTTCGGAGGGCTCCTTGCAGCTCCCAGACCGGTGAGACGGCGAACCGGCAGCGCATCAGGTCGGACGCGGCGACCGTCAGGGTGATGGACATCCGCCCTCCTAACATTCGTCGGTAGTCGAATGTCTACCGATGCTGTGTCGACTCCCGCAACAGTGTGATCATGGTCGAAGCCACGGCACAGCGATTGTGGACGACGCGGTTCGTGCTCTTGTGCCTGGCCACGCTCGGCTACTTCGTGGCCGTCGGTACGCAGATCCCGACACTCCCGAGGTATCTGAGCGGGACGCTGCACGCGACGGAGCTTCAGGTCGGCCTGTCGGCTCTCGCGTTCAGTGTGGCCTCCCTGGTCGCCCGGATTCCCGTCATGCGCGGCGCCCGCAGCCGTACCGTGATGATCGGTGGATGTCTGATACTGGCGAGCGCTTCGGCTCTGCTTACCGTGCCCTCGCTGACCACTGTGTACGTGTCACGTGTGCTCGTTGGTGTCAGCGACGCGATGTTCTTCACGTTGGCCGCCAACTATGTCTACGACGTGACGCCGCCCAAGCGACACGGCACGGCTATGAGCTACCTAACGGTCTCACTGTTTGTCGGCCTGCTGATCGGACCGGTGTTGGGGGAGACGGTCCGGGTAGCGTTCGGGTTCACCAGTGTGTGGCTCGTCGCGGCCGGGTTGGCACTGATGGCCGCGGGGGTGACGGCGGCAGTGCGGCTGCCCCGACGAACGTTGCCGGGACCCGGTGCACGGCTGGTGGACCTGCCAGCGAGGCTGTGGCTCCCAGCGGTGCTCGTTGTCGCGGGAACCCTGGGGGCCAACGGATACGCGCTCTACGTGCCGATGTACTCGGCCGGTATCGGGCAGCGGGAAACCACGCTGAACTTCGCTGTGCTGGCAGGCACAACGCTGGTTCTTCGGTTTGCGGCGGCCAGTTGGCTTGATCGGTTCCCGGCGGAACGGGTTGTCGCTTGTTCGCTGGCGGTGAGCGCGGCAGGGCTCCTGACAATAGGGCTGGTGGCGTATCCCGCGGGTCTGCTTGCCGGAACAGTGCTTCTGGGCGCTGGCCAAGCGTTTCTCTTTCCCGCGCTGCTTACCTTGGTCGCCCGCGATGCCGACGAACAGGCCCGCGCCGCCGCGATCGCGGTCCTGACAGCGTGCCACGACCTCACGTTCGGCCTCGCCGGGATGGTGCTCGGTGGCGTCGTCCAGTACGCCGGATTCGCGATTGCCTTCTGTGCCGCCGCGACAGTCAGTGCCGCCGGTGCGCTCCTTCTTGCCGTGGAAAGGAAACCACAATGACAATGTCCGACCGCCTCGACCGGTACGCCAGTGTGCTCCTCGAGGTCGGCGTGCGGTTGCAGCCAGGACAGAGACTGGCTGTCAACGCTGATCTCCAGCATGCGCCACTGGCACGTGCCCTCGCGGAGCGGGCCTACCGGATGGGGGCGCACTACGTCGACATCTGGTACTGGGATCCGTATGCCAAACGTTCCCGTATCAGGCACGCGCCCGAGGACACATTGAGTGCGACGCCGGACTGGCTGAACCGTCGCTACGAAAGTCTCGCGGACGCGGGCGACGCGCTGGTCGTCATCACCGGTGATCCTGAACCCGATCTGCTCGCGGGGCTGGACGAACGACGTGCTGGCCTGGATCGCATGCCCGCTATCGCTTCCCGTTACCACGCGCAGCGATTCGCGCTGATCGCATGGACCATAGCCGCCTATCCCACCGCGCAGTGGGCGCAGACGGTGTTCGGGACTCCCGACGTCGAGCGGTTGTGGTCGTACATCGAGCAGTTCCTCTACCTCGACCAGCCCGATCCCGTCGCTGCCCTGCAAGCACGGATGAACCAACTGCGGTCCCGAGCCCGACAGCTCACGGAACTCAACCTCGACGCTGTGCGGTTCGTCGGACCTGGCACAGATCTGACACTGGGACTGATCCCAGGAGCACACTGGTCGACGTCGGAACAAGACGGACCACATGGCCATCCTGTCATGGTGAACATGCCGACAGAAGAGGTGTTCACGACACCCGACCACCGTCGAGTCGAGGGCTACGTTACCAGCACCAAGCCATTGGCATTGAACAAGACAATCGTCCGTGACCTGCGGCTGACAGTCACCGGTGGCAGGATCACCGAGGTCGCCGCCGCAACGGGTGCAGACGTGGTGCGAAGCCAACTCACGCGCGACGACGGCGCCTCCCGGTTTGGTGAGGTCGCCCTGGTAGACGACCTCTCGCCGATCGGGCGTTCCGGCATCACCTTCCTCGACACCCTGTTGGACGAGAACGCGACCTGCCACCTCGCATGGGGCAGTGGCATTCCCACGGTCCTGACGGACTGGCGTGACCTCACCACCGAACGGCTTGAGCAACGAGGAATCAACCAATCAGGCACCCACGTCGACTTCATGGTCGGCGGACCAGAAGTCACTGTCACCGGTATCCGCCGCGACGGCTCGACTGTCGAACTGCTGCGCCAAGAACACTGGCAGTTGGAGCAATCGCGCTAACCAGTACCCGTGCCATCGGCCCGCCGACGCGAGTAGTGGATCCGTTGCCGGACAACAAGCCCAGCCCAGCCGAGCCCAGCGCGGGCCTTGCGCGCGCAAGCGGCCTTGCGCGCAAGCGGCCTTGCGCGCATAGCGCGTGGGTGGGGTTCGTGGTTGGTTTCCTCCCGTATGGCCTGGGCGAAGCCATACCATGGCGTGTCGGGAGGTCGGCCTACGCAAACCGACCCACAGCGCAGGCGATACCGACCTCCCGGCACGCCGTGGTTTCCTCCGGCAGGACATACGGGAGGGAACCGACCACGCCTCTCTACCACTGGACCCGGGAAGTCACGTGGGCAGAGCCAACCGGGTGGACAGACCATGTGTTGGTTTCCCTCTCGGAGGCCTGCCGTCCGGCGAGGACCTTCTTTTTTCTTGTCACAAAAGAAAAAAGAGATGCCTCGCCGGCGGGCAGGCCTCCAAGAGGGGACACAAACAGAGCTTCGTTTCTCGCCCCGGTTGGCTCAGCTCACGTGATTTCCTGGGTCGAGTGGGGGGCGCGGGGCGCCCCTCCCGTATGACCTGCCAAAGGAAACCACGACGTGCCGGGAGATCGGTATCGCCTCGCGCCGGGCACGCCAGTTTCGTAGGCCGACCTCCCGACACGCCGTGGTATGGCTTCGCCCAGGCCATACGGGAGGGACACCCCACGAACCACACCCCTGCGCTATGCGCGCAAGCCGCACGCCGCACACCCCTGCGCATGCGCACAGGCCGCAGGCGCGCAAGCACTTGCGCTCGCGCGCACGCCACATGCGCCTGCACATTCGCGCGCGTCACACACCCCTAATGCGCTTTGCGCGCGCCACACGCCACACGCCGCGCACCCCCCACGCGCACGCCGTAAGCCGCACATCCCCGCGCATGCGTGTGCATGTTCCTTCCCTCGATCTCTCGTTGCCGCCTGGGAGGGAGGCGAAGCGGTGTGCGGTGGACACCGGGGTCTGGAACCGTTTCGCCGTACTGCGCAACGGTCAGCCTTCGTCCACGACACAGCCTCGGTGGCCCGCCCTCGTCTTAAGGTCATCGAACTACGAGTCCTCCGTTCGCGACCTGGCAGGGCAGTACGGCTAGAAGGGGGCTGGTTCGTACGGTTCTGGTGTGGTTACTCGCTTTCGGCGGGCTGGGGTGTGGAAGACGAGGGTTCCTGGGGTGGGTTGGTCCAGGTGCCAGTCTGATCTCTGACGCATGAGGTTGTGGTGCTTGCAGAACAGGGAGGCGTTCTCGATGCTGGTGAGGCCGCCGGTGGCGTAGGTGGTGGTGTGGTCGGTTTGGCAGCGCTCGGCTGGGACTGTGCAGCCGGGTTGGCGGCATTCTCTGTCACGGAGTTCCAGGTGGCGCTTCAGTGCGGGGGAGGCGAAACGTCTTCTGCTTGCCTCGATGACGTGTCCTGCCGGGTCTGTGATCACTCGTCGCCAGGTGGCGTCGTGGGCCAGTTCTCTCGCGTAGTCGGCTGTGATGGGGCCGTAGCCGCTTATCTCACCGGGTTCCTGGTTCAGGCCCAACAGGGTGGTCATCGGCACCATCACGTTCACGGTGATGGGCGGGCGTCTGATCTCCTTGCCCAGCACGAGATCCATGAAGACGTCCGCACGGCAGTGCGCGAGGCTGCGGCCGGGGGCTTTGAGGCGCGCGGCCAGTGCGGTGATCTGCTGGTAGGCGGTGTGGGCTTCGTGCGGCTCCAGCGTGATGTTCAGTGTGGCTGTCCCGTCTGGCTTGTCCCACCTGGTCACATCACGCTTGGTTATGGCCTCGCGGCGTCTTGCGTCCGCTCCCGCCGGGTCCACCCTGATCACTGTTCGGCGGAGGACGTGCTTGAAGCGGGTCAGGTTCTCGCGTTTTCCACCGTCCAGCACGCGCTTCTCCACCTCGGCCGCGTGGTCCGCGTTCAGGTCGGCGGTGTAGTCGTGCATCGCTTTCGTTCTGGTGTAGTCGATTTCGCCTGCCTCCAACGCGTTCACCGTGTCGGGTAGCCGTGCCACGATGGATGCGGCCTGTGTCAGGTGGGTGGCCGCGGTGTTGGGGCTGATGCTCAGCTCCAACGCCACTTCCTCCGCGGCCCCGTCGCCGAGGTCGATGCCTCCCCGTCTCGGTTTTCGGAGTTCGGCGAATCTCGCGAAGCCTCGGATGAGCTTGGCGTCGGAGTTCGCTCGGGCCAGGTAGTGGAACGTGAGGTAGTTCAGCACCTCGTCGTCGTTCATGTCGGCCAGTGGGATGGCCGGTGGCGGCTGGATGGTTCGCCAGGGGAGGTTCAGCTGTTCGCACATGCGTTCAGGTTATCGGCAGTTTGGTGTGGCGCGCTGTCACACTTTCGGGTGGGCTTTCTCGACGCGGGCTCGGCTGTTGCCAGGCCTCTGGCACGGCATTGCCACCCCGTTCGCGGTCTTGTCCGATTGATGTCTGGTTTTGACCTGTAGCGCAACGCTTCCCGCCGTGCCGATGATCGAAAAACGGGAACAAAATGTGAACGAGTCGGTCCTTTCGGCCGTGCCGGTTCGCGCCGGGGGTCGCTTCGCTCAAAGCCATGCGACGACTACGAATCGCGGTCACGGCTGCCCTCGGGATGGCGCTGGCCACGATAGCGACGCCTGTGCCCGCTGCCGCACAGGACATCGAAGAGACCAAGCCGATCTACTCCTACCAGGACGCCATCCGTGAGGATGTGTTCGTCGAAGCGCCGATGGACAGCGACAAGGACGGCAAGTCCGACCGGATCGCGATCCAGATCATCCGGCCGAAGGAAACCAACACCGGGCTGAAGACTCCCGTCGTGATGGAGCCGAGCCCGTACTACAAGGCCCCCGGAACCGCTCAGGTGCCATACGGTTTCCGCAACTGGTACGACGAGTTCTTCGTACCGCGCGGATACACTGTGATCGAGGCCGAGATGCAGGGCACCAGCCGCTCGACCGGTTGTCCGACCACCGGTGACGCCGAGGACACGCAGTCCATCAAGTCGGTCGTCGACTGGCTCAACGGTCGGGTGAAAGGCTTCTACGCCAACGGTTCCGCTGCCGTCGCGTCCTGGAGCACCGGGGCGGTCGGCCTGACGGGCGTCTCCTACAACGGAACGCTGCCCAACGCCGTGGCCGCCACCGGAGTCGACGGGCTGAAGACGATCGTGCCCATCGCGGCGATCTCCAGCTGGTACGACTACACCCGCGACGCGGGCATCGGCTACCAGGGCGGATGGGGCAGCCGGTATCCGGAGTACCTCGCCAACTACGTGGCCAGCTCGTCCGCGAAGACCCGGTGTGCCAGCTTCATCAAGTCGTTGGGGGACAACGCGGGCGACGACACCTGGGACTACACGCCCTTCTGGGCCGAGCGCGACTACCGGCCGAGCGCGGACAAGGTGAAGGCGTCGGTCCTGCTCGTGCATGGCATGGAGGACTGGAACGTCAAGTTGCGCAATGGTGTCGCCTGGTGGGACCAGCTCCAGCAGCGCAACGTCCCGCGCAAGATCTGGCTGCACCGCAGCGCGCACATCGACCCGGTGAGCGCGCGGCCGGACGAGTGGAAGCGCGTCATGCACCGGTGGATGGACCACTGGCTGTTCGGGATGAACAACGGCATCATGGACGAGCCGATGGCCGACATCCAGCGCCCCAACGGTTCATGGGAGGCGCACCGCAGCTGGCCGGACGCGGGCGCCCGCCCGGTGAAGCTGAACTTCGGACCGGCCGCGTCGGGTGTCGCCGGTACGCTGCAGGCGGCCCGTCCGGCCGCGTCGACCCAGACCTTCAGCGACAACCGCACGCAGACCGAGGCCACGGCGATGGCCAACTACACGGCCGCCGCGTCGAACCGGCTCGTCTACGTCACTCCGGAGCTGGCGCAGCAGACCCGGATGTCCGGTACTCCCAAGGTGAACGTGACCGTGCGGTCGAACACCGCCAGTGCCCCGCTCACCGCGCTGCTCGTCGACTACGGGCCTGGCACGGCGTTCAGCGTGCAGGACATGACGCCTGACGAGTTGGTCAACCAGGAGTGCTCGCTGTCGGACGTCGAGCAGAAGACGGGCTGCGCCGAGCCGTTCGCCGCACGGGCGGAGGCGGTCACCGCCACGGTGATCACGCGTGGCGCGATCGACCTGAAGAACCGCTCGTCGTTGTCCTCCGGCAGTCCGCTCGTGCCTGGTCAGACCTACACGGCCTCGTGGGAGCTGCACGGCAAGGACTATGTCGTTCCCGCCGGGCACCGGATCGGTCTCGTGCTGATGGCCAACGACCGGTCGTACATCTCGGTCGACCAGGCCGCGGGTGCGCTGACCGTCTCGCTGGACGGCAGCAGCCTCGACATCCCCGTGGTGGGTGGCCGAGTCGGCTGATCGGACGGCGGCTGTGCCGTTCCGCCCGGCGCAGCCGCCACCAGCTAGTTGATACGGAACACCGGGAAGCCGGGGGCGATCTCGCGCAGCCGTTCGTCGCTGGACTCGGCGGTGACGTCGTCGAAGAACCGGCCGACCTCCCACCCCCACTTCTTCAGGTACAGCCGCAGGATCTCCGGCTTGTCCTCGTCGGCGACCTCGACGGCCGTGAACGGCTCGACCTTGCGGCCGATGCGCAGTTCGCCACCACCGGCCGCCCGCATGTTGCGCACCCACTGGGTGTGTCCGCGAGGCGCGACCAGGTAGCGCTCTCCGTTGTACGTCAACGGGTTGACCGGCGTGACGCGCCATTCGCCGCTCTTGCGCCCCCGGACGGCCAGCAGTCTGCTGCCCGCGATGCTGATTCCGATCTTGCTCAGGAACGTGGCCACCGGCTGGAACACGCGGTCGGCCCTGGTCGGCTTGATGTTGCGGGCGGTGATCATCTCGGGGCTCCCTTTGTGAGCAGTGCTCTCTGTTGAGATCAGTGAACACGGCCGCGTGGGCGAAGTCAAGAGCAGTGCTCTCGTCTGTGTGCAGTGCTCTATGCTGGTGGTGTGAACGCCGGACGGACAGCGCGAGATCGAGCCAGGGCTGAGCTCACGCAGCAGATCAAGGACGAGGCACGCAGGCAGTTGGCTGTCGACGGTGCCCAGAAACTGTCGCTGCGGTCGGTGGCCAGGGAGCTGGGCATGGTCTCGTCCGCGCTCTACCGCTACTTCCCCAGCAGGGACGAGCTGTTGACCGCGTTGATCATCGACGCCTACAACGCGATCGGCGAGACGGCCGAGCAGGGCGCGGTGGGGGAGGGGCCGAGGGGGAAGTGGCTGGCGGCGTGTCATGCGATGCGGGGGTGGGCCCGTGCTCATCCGCATGAGTACTCGCTGATCTACGGCTCACCCATTCCCGGCTACCAGGCGCCGCAGGACACAGTGGCCGCAGCCGCGCGGGTGCCGTTGCTGCTGCTCCGGATCCTGGACGAGGCGGAGCTGAAGCCCGCGTTCGATGCCGCGGCGCCGTTGCCCCCGGGTCTCGCTGCCCAGTTGGCGGAGCTGGACATCGAGCCCGAGATGGACCCGGAGCTGCTCAGCCGGGCGATCGTGGTGTGGAGTCAGCTGTTCGGGATGCTCAGCTTCGAGCTGTTCGGGCAGTTCGTGGGCAGTGTGAACCCGACGGACGCGTTCTTCGCGCACGCCATCGGGCAGATGGCGGACTACGTCGGCCTTCAGTGACTTCTTGACGTTTCCTTAACTTCACAAGTTTGTGAATCTAGTGTAGTTCTTGAACCATGACGACCGAGAACCTCCAGGGGAGCATTCAGGGGCTGCCGACCCAGCGCCCGAACCCGCTTGACCCGCCGGACGAGATCGCCGAACTGCGTGCCACCGACGCGATGGTGCGCATGACGTTCCCCGACGGTCACCTCGGCTGGCTCGCGACCGGTCACCACGCCGTGCGCGCGGTCCTGGCCAGCCCGTCGTTCAGCAACCGGGTCGATCTGACCCACCCGGTCATCCCGATGAAGCGCATGCAGAGCATGGCCGACTTCGAGATCCCGCCGGGCATGTTCAACCGGATGGACGAGCCGGAACACGGCCGCATCCGGCGCATGCTGACCGGCCAGTTCACCGTCCGCCGGATGAAGGACCTCGAGCCGAGGATCGAACAGATCGTCAACGAACACCTCGGTGCGATCGTCGCCAGCGGACCGCCCGTCGACCTCGTGCCCACGTACACGCTGCCGATCCCGTCGCTGGTGATCTGCGAACTGCTGGGCGTGCCGTACGGCGTCAGGGACCGGTTCCAGGGCGACGCGTCCACGTTGCTGAACCTGGAATCGGGGGCCGAGGAGGCGGCGGCCGCGTGGCTGTCGCTGCGCGACCTGCTCGGCGAGATCATCGACGCCAAACAGGCGGCACCCGCCGACGACCTGCTCAGCGGCCTGGTCAGCGAAGGCGAACTGACCAAGGAAGAGCTGATCACCATCGCCATGGTGCTGCTGATCGCCGGGCACGAGACGACGGCGAACATGCTGTCGCTCGGCACGTACACGATCCTGCAGCAGCCCGGCCGCGCGCAGGCACTGCTCGCCGACCCGGCCACGGCCGTCGAGGAGCTGCTGCGCTACCTCTCGATCATCCACTTCGGACCGACCAGGACCGCGCTCGCGGACGTGGAGATCGACGGGCACCTGGTCAAGGCCGGTGAAGCCGTCGCGATGTCGGTGCCAGGCGCCAACCGCGACCCCGACAAGTTCGACAACCCGGACGAACTCGACCTGACCAGGCACGCGCAGGGGCATCTTGCGTTCGGCCACGGCATCCACCAGTGCCTCGGCCAGCAACTGGCCCGCATCGAGATGCGGATCGCGTTCGCCGCGCTGCTGCGCAGGCTGCCGTCGCTCAGGCTCGCCGGGGAAGTCCGGTTCCGGGACCGGATGAGCATCTACGGCCTGTTCAACCTGCCGGTGACCTGGGACGCGTGATCTCTCCCAACCTGTGAGCGGTCAGCTCGCCCGTGGAGATCCCTATTAACCTGACTGACATGCAGACATGGGCGACGACACCGGTTCCACGCGTGCCAGGCACGCCTCGGCCACTGCGGCTGTACGACACAGCCGCAGGTGAGGTGCGGCCGACCGCGCCTGGCACGACCGCCGGTCTCTACGTCTGCGGCATCACCCCGTACGACGCGACCCACCTCGGGCACGCTGCCACGTACCTCACGTTCGACCTGATCAACCGGATCTGGCTGGACAACGGCCACGACGTCAACTACGTCCAGAACGTCACCGACATCGACGACCCGCTGCTGGAACGGGCCCAGCGGGACCAGGACGACTGGGTCGTGCTCGGTATGCGTGAGACCGCTCTCTTCCGTGAGGACATGGCGGCGCTGCGTGTTCTGCCGCCACGGTCTTACATCGGCGCCGTCGAGGCCATCCCGGAGATTGTCGAGGCGATCGGCAAGCTGCTGGCCGCCGGGCACGCCTACCGCGTCGACGATCCCGACTACCCCGACATCTACTTCGATCACGCCGCCACCGGGCGCTTCGGTTACGAGTCGCGCTATCCCGAGCAGACCATGCTGGACCTGTTCGCCGAGCGCGGTGGGGATCCGGAGCGGCCCGGCAAGCGGCATCCGCTGGACGCTCTGCTGTGGCGGGTCGCTCGCCAGGACGAGCCGTCGTGGGAGAGCGAGATCGGCGCC
This sequence comes from Kibdelosporangium sp. MJ126-NF4, assembly GCF_000826545.1. The sequence goes on from NZ_CDME01000011.1 coordinate 1,823,701, forward strand.
GGCCGCCCGGGGTGGCACGTCGAGTGCTCCGTCATCGCGCTCAACCGGCTCGGGTCGGCATTCGACGTCCAGGGTGGCGGGTCCGACCTGATCTTCCCGCACCACGAGAACAGCGCCGCGCACGCGGAGGCGCTCACCGGGGAGTACCCGTTCGCCCGGCACTACGTGCACGCCGGGATGATCGGGCTGGATGGCGAGAAGATGTCCAAGTCACGGGGCAATCTCGTGTTCGTGTCGCGGCTGCGGGCCGACAAGGTCGACCCGATGGCCGTACGCCTCTCGCTGCTCGCCGGGCACTACCGCGAGGACCGTCCGTGGACCGCCGACCTGCTCGCCGACGGTTTGCACCGGCTCGGCCGCTGGCGTGACGCCGCCTTGCTGGACACCGGCCCGGACGTCACGGACACGATCGCGCGGCTGCGTGATCACCTGTCCAACGACCTGGACACGCCGAACGCGCTGCGCGCCGTCGACGCGTGGGCCGACGAGGCGCTCGCTGGGCGCGGCGGCGACCAGGAGGCGCCCACGCACTTCCGTGACGCCGTCGACGCCCTGCTCGGCATCGACATCTGACAGGACGGCCAGGACTGACTAGGACTGACGCGGCCCCCGGCCTGGACCCGGGCCGGGGCCACCGTGGCGGCGCCTGCGCAGGTAGCGCTCGAACTCCGCGGCGATGACGTCACCGCTTGTCTCGTTCAGCGTGATCGCCGCGTCGCCGCGTTCCTCCAGCGCGCGGACATAGTTGCTGACGTCCTCGTCCTCCTCGGCCATCTCGCTGACCGTGCGCTGCCACTCGTCGGCCTGCTCCGGCAGCGCCCCCAGCGGCACCTCGACGTCGAGCACTTCCTCGACGCGGTGCAGCAGCGCGAGCGTGGCCTTGGGCGACGGCGGCTGGGACACGTAGTGCGGCACGGCTGCCCACAGCGAGATCGCCGGGATGCCTGCCTGCACGCACATGTCCTGCAGCACGCCGACGATGCCGGTGGGGCCCTGGTAGCGGGACCGTTCGAGGCCGAAGCGGGCGGCCGACGCGGCGTCGTACGCCGTCCCGGTCACCGGGACGGGACGGGTGTGCGGCGTGTCGGCCAGCATCGAGCCCAGGGTGACCACGGTGGTCACGCCGAGGCGTTCGATGTGTTCGAGCAGTTCCGCACAGAACTTTCGCCAGCGCATGTTCGGCTCGATGCCGTGCACGAGCACGATGTCCCTCGACGAGCCGGGCGGACGGCAGTACGACAGCCGGGTCGTCGGCCATTCCACCCGTCGCGTGACCCCGTCGACCAGCTTGACGTTCGGCCGGGTCACCTGGAAGTCGTAGTAGTCGTCCGGGTCGACGTCCGCCAGCGGTGAGGCGTCCCAGGTCAGTTGCAGATGCTCGATCGCCGTACTCGCTGCGTCTCCGGCGTCATTCCAGCCTTCGAATCCACAAACCATCACCGGCTCGACGAGGGCCGGGTGGTCGGAGGTGCTCTGCGGGTCGTGATCGGTCACTGGCCAAGCCTACGACCTAGCGAGGGCGGTTGGACCACAGCGCCGCGACCTACCCGTCCCACATGCCATCTGCGCTGCTCGGCGCCCTCGCTGAGCGTGTCGCGTGGTCGCACATTACGCAACGACGGCGGCTGATGATGTGACCAAGCCGCCCTGAAGTCCACCACATTCACCATATCGAGCGACGCATACTGGTACCGCGGTACTACTGTCCGGAAGAGCTCGAGGGGGATTCGTTGACCCAGGTGCCCGAGGCCGTGTTGTGGGACATGGATGGCACGTTGATCGACTCGGAGAAGCTCTGGGACATCGGCCTGCACGAGCTCGCCGTCCAGCTCGGCGGCGAACTGTCCCAGCGCACGCGCGACTCGCTGGTGGGGTCCAACATGGACAGCACGATACGGGTGATCTTCTCCTCCCTCGGTGTCGAGACCGAGCCCGCCGCGATGCAGAAGGCGGCGCAGTGGCTGACCGAGCGCACCGCCGAGCTGTTCCGGATCGACCTGCCGTGGCGGCCCGGCGCGCGGGCCGTGCTGGAGTCGCTGCACGAGCACGCGGTGCCGATGGCGTTGGTCACATCGACCGAGCGGTCGCTGACCGAGGTCGCGCTCGACTCGATCGGGCGGCATTTTTTCGCCGCGACGATCTGCGGTGACGAGGTCGGCGGGCGCAACAAGCCGGACCCCGCGCCGTATCTGACGGCCGCCGACCTGCTCGGTGTTTCCGCAGCTCAGTGCGTTGCGGTCGAGGACTCGCTGATGGGTATGCGGTCGGCGGTGGCCGCGGGCTGCACCGTGCTGGTCGTGCCGGCCGAGGTGCCGATCGAGCCGGGCGAGGCCTGGACGCTCCGCGAATCACTCGTCGGTGTCGACGCGTTCACCCTCGGCGCTTTGAGCGCGGGACCAGGTGGATGAAAAGATCGGGGCGTGAAGACGTTCGACGAACTGTTCGCCGAGCTCAGTGAGCGCGCGCGGACCCGGCCCGAGGGGTCGGGCACCGTGGCGGCGCTGGATGCGGGTGTGCACGCGCAGGGCAAGAAGGTGCTTGAGGAGGCGGGCGAGGTCTGGATCGCCGCCGAGCATGAGGACGACGAGCATCTGGCCGAGGAGGTCTCCCAGCTGCTCTACCGGGTCCAAGTGCTCATGATCGGGCGCGGACTGACCCTTGACGACGTCTACCGCTATCTCTGAGGAGCCTTTGCCATGTTGCGTGTTGCCGTGCCCAACAAGGGGTCGCTGGCCGCGTCCGCGTCGGAGATGCTGACTGAGGCCGGGTACCGGCAGCGGGGCGAGCAGCGTGACCTGACGGTGCTCGACTCGGTCAACGAGGTCGAGTTCTTCTTCCTGCGTCCCAAGGACATCGCCGCGTACGTCGGCTCTGGCGACCTCGATCTCGGCATCACCGGCAGGGACCTGGCCCAGGAGTCCGGCGCGCCCGTGCGGGAGCGCCTGTCTCTCGGCTTCGGCTCGTCGACGTTCCGCTACGCGGCACCGGCCGGTCGGGAGTGGACGCCCGCCGACCTCGACGGCAAGCGCCTGGCGACCGCGTACCCCCGGCTTGTCCGTGACGACCTGGCCAGGCACGGCATCAAGGCGGACGTGATCCGGCTCGACGGTGCTGTGGAGATCTCGGTGCAGCTCGGCCTGGCCGACGCGATCGCCGACGTCGTCGGCTCGGGCCGGACGCTGAAGCAGCACAACCTGGTGGCGTTCGGCGAGCCGATCTGCGTCTCCGAGGCCGTGCTCGTGACCCGTGCCGCCGCGGAGGCCTCGCCGGACGCCGAGCAGCTGACCGCCCGTCTGCAGGGTGTGGTCTTCGCGCAGCAGTACATGATGCTGGACTACGACTGCCCGAAGACGTTGCTGGACAGCGCACTCGAGGTGACACCCGGCTTGGAGTCGCCGACCGTCGCGCCGCTGGCGAACCCGGAATGGGTTGCGGTGCGGGCAATGGTGCCACGCAAGCGGGCCAACCCGATCATGGACGAGTTGGCCGCGATCGGTGCGAAAGCGATCCTCGCCTCCGACATCAGGTCCTGCCGCCTGTAGCGACATCCACGTCACCCCGCTGGCGCACTCCTCACCTGGGTGGCCGCGCGCACGTGTTCACGGCTGCACTCGCGAAGCGAGGGCCATCCAACACTGTCGGGGGGCTGGCCTAGTGTTTTGTGTGTGACGGTGACTGAAGTACGGCGGCGCCCCGCGCTGTCCCCATCCCGGGCCAGCGACTTCAAACAATGTCCGTTGCTCTACAGATTTCGTGCTGTCGACCGGCTGCCCGAGACGCCGACCAAGGCCCAGGTCCGTGGCACGGTGGTGCACGCGGTGCTGGAACAGCTCTACGCCCGGCCCGCGGCCGAGCGTGTGCCACAGACCGCGCACGAGCTGCTGAGGCCCGCGTGGGCCAAGCTGCTCGAGGAGGCCCCGGATCTGGCCGGGCAGCTCTTCGGTGACGGCGACGGCCTGGACGACTGGCTGGACTCCGCCGGTGAGCTGCTCGACGGCTACTTCACCCTTGAGGACCCGCGCAGGCTCGAACCGGAGGCCTGCGAGTTGCTGGTCGAGTCCGAGCTGCCGTCCGGCGTGCTGCTGCGGGGCTACATCGACCGGCTGGACGTGGCGCCGACCGGCGAGATCCGCGTGGTCGACTACAAGACCGGCGCGGCGCCGCGCGAGATCGGCGAGGCCAAGGCGCTGTTCCAGATGAAGTTCTACGCACTGGTGCTGTGGCGGCTGCGCGGGGTGGTGCCGAAGCAGCTGCGCCTGATGTACCTGACCGACCGGCAGTCGCTGGCCTACGCGCCCGACGAGGCCGAGCTCAAACGGTTCGAGCGCACGCTGGAGGCGATCTGGCAGGCGGTCATGCGCTCGGCGAAAACCGGGGATTTCCGGCCGAACAAGAGCAGGCTGTGCGACTACTGCGACCACAAGGCGTTCTGCCCGGAGTTCGGCGGCACGCCACCGGAGTACCCCGGCTGGCCCGAACCGGACTCCGGCACGGAGACGGCGCTCGACCGTGCCGACTAACAGGGCCGTGACCACTGGGCACCGATGAGTTTCCGGGCCGCCGAGCGTCTCAGTATGTGTGACTTCACCACTGATCGGCGGGGCCGAGCTGCTGGAGCGTGCGGTCGGATACGCGCTCGGCAGCCTCCGGCTCGTCACGCCGGAGGCCCTCAGCCGCCCGACGCCCTGCCGCTCATGGGACCTCAAGGCCTTGCTGCGCCACATGAACGACTCGCTGGCCGCGTTGCACGAGGCCGTCGACAGCGGACGTGTCGAGCCGCCCGCGGCGGAGACCTACCTGGCCGATGACCTGGTGGTGGATCTCGCTGCGCAGGTCAGGGACCGCGCGTGTCATCTCGTGGGAGCGTGGGCCGACTCGGCGCGACAGACCGTCTCCATCGCCGACCGGCAGCTCACGGGCGTGATCGTCAGCTGCGCGGGCGCGGTGGAGATCACCGTGCACGGCTGGGACGTCGCCAGGGCCTGTGGCGCGGACCGGCCGGTGCCCGGCGAACTCGCCGAGCAGTTACTGGGGCTGGCCGAGCTGTTCGTGTCCGGCCATGACCGCCCGGACCGCTTCGCCGCGCCGGTGCCGATGACTGTCTCGGCGCCGCCGGGGGATCGGCTGGTGGCCTTTCTGGGCCGAATTCCCTAGCGGTGGGAAATTGTTTTTCTGTGCCTTATTGATTCCGCAGCGTGGATTTCTCCGCGCGGCATACGGCAGTTCAACATCCCCGCACCTACTCTCAACACCATGACGACGATCCGGAGTGGCCAGGTCGCCAAGGGCGACGGTGGGCTGCTGTTGTTCCGGATCGCCGGTGTGCCCGTGCTGCTGGCGCCGTCGTGGTGGCTGGGGTCGCTCGCCGTGGTGCTGCTCTACACCCCGCTGGTCGATCGGCTGATGCCCGGCGTGGGCGACGGCACGGCTCTGCTGCTCGCGTCCGCGTTCGCCGTCCTGCTGGGGGCGTCCGTTCTGGCGCACGAGTTGGGGCACTGCGTGGTGGCGTTGCGCTTCGGCCTGCCTGTCCGGCGGGTGCGGTTGTTCCTGCTCGGCGGGATCTCCGAGGTCGCGCGAACGCCCCGCAAGCCCGCACAGGAGGGCTTGGTGGCCGCCGCGGGACCGGCTGTGTCGGTCGTGCTGGCCGCGCTGTTCGGGATGGCGCTGCTCATCGGCCCCGGCGACGGCGCTGTCTGGGTCCTGCTGCTCGAATGCACCGCGGCGAACCTTGTGGTCGCCGTGTTCAACCTGCTTCCCGGCCTGCCGCTGGACGGCGGCCGGATGCTGCGGGCGGGGATCTGGGCGCTGACCGGCCGTCGATCGAGCGGCACCCTGGCCGCCGCGGTCGGTGGCGGGCTCGTCGCGGTCGGACTGCTGGTCTGGGCGATCTTCGGCATCGCGGAGGACAGCCCGGACAAGTGGCTGCGGCTGGGCGTGTGCCTGCTGACCGCGTGGTTCGTGGTCGCGGGCGCGGCGGGTGAGTTCGCCGCGGAGCAACGCCGCACCTGGCCGGACGGCCTGCGCCTCGCGGACCTCGTCCAGCCCGTGCTGCAACTGCCCGCCGAGAGCCCGGTCGCGGACGCGCTGGGCGCGTCGGCGGGCCGCGGTGTCGTCCTGGTCAGGGCGGACGGTGTGGCGGCGGGGTTGCTCGACCGGGACACCGCGCAGCGACTGGCCGGCTATTCGCCGTTGTCCCCGGCGGAGCAGGCCGCCGAACCGATCCGGCCGGAGATGGTCCTGTTGGACTCCGAACCGGGCGAGGAGATCATCGAGCGGGTGTACGAGACCGCCGCGTGGCAGTTCCTCGTCGTCGACGAGGAAGGCCGTCCGTCCGGTGTGCTGCGCCGCGAGGACCTCAAAGCGGCCCTGCGTAACGCCTGATCCGGGTGGGATGCCACGATATGTGGCCGAAGAGCCACGAGGAAAGTAGAGCGCAGGTGTCGGTGAGCAGGGCGAGCGGCCCGTTCCGTAAGGGTGACCGGGTACAACTGACCGACCCGAAAGGCCGGCACTACACGCTGGTGCTCGAAGACGGCGGCCAGTACCACACGCACCGCGGCGCACTGGCGCACGACGATCTGATCGGAGCGCCGGAAGGCTCGGTGGTCACGTCGGTCGGCGGCACGTCGTTCCTCGCGCTGCGTCCGCTGCTGCCGGACTACGTGCTGTCCATGCCCCGTGGCGCTCAGGTGATCTACCCGAAGGACGCCGCCCAGATCGTCATGTGGGGCGACATCTTCCCGGGCGCCCGTGTCCTGGAAGCGGGCGCCGGATCAGGAGCGTTGACGTGCTCGCTGCTGCGGGCGGTCGGCGAGTCGGGCACTGTGACCTCCTACGAGATCCGTGACGACCACGCCGAACACGCTCAGCGCAATGTGTTGCAGTTCTTCGGCGAGCAGCCGCCGAACTGGACGTTGAACGTCGCCGACCTGGCCACGCACACCGGCGAGGTGGACCGGGTCGTGCTGGACATGTTGGCACCGTGGGAAATGCTCGACGTGGTCAAGCAGAACCTGATCCCCGGCGGTGTCCTGGTGGTCTACGTCGCGACGGTGACCCAGTTGTCGCGCGTGACCGAGGCGTTGCGGGAACAGCAGTGCTGGACCGAACCGCAGTCGTGGGAGACGATGCAGCGGCCGTGGCACGTCGTCGGTCTCGCGGTCCGCCCGGACCACCGGATGGTCGCGCACACGGCGTTCCTGCTGACCGCGCGCAGGCTGGCCGACGGAGTGGTGGCGCCGAGGGTGCAGCGCCGCTCAGGCAAGCACTAGAGCCCGCACACGCGCCAGTCGCCGTCTTCCTTGACCAGTTTGAAGGACTCGTCCGACGACTGGTCCTGGGTGCCTGGCATGGTCACCTTGGTGCTCATGGTGAACGAACCCTTGTCGCCGTCGGTTTTGACGTCCTTGACCGTCAGGGCGAACTGCGGCGCGCCGACAACGGGGTTCTCCTTGGCGGCGAACGCATCCCGCAGCTGCGGCATGATCTCCTTGCACGCCAACGGTTCGAACTCGGACGCGGCGACGTCCCTGCCGGACGTGTTGAGCCCGCGCTGGTAGAGGCTGGTGAACTTGCGTGCGACTGTGGTCGGCTCGTCCTCGGAACTGCTTACCAGCAGCAGGATCCCGCCGACAGCGGCGACGACGACGATCACGGTCGCGACGACGACCAGGATCACACCGTTGCGGCGCTTGGTTTCCTCCTCGCCGCCCAGCGGCCCCATCTTCGCCGCGCGCGGCCGTTTCGGCGTGGTCACTGCGTCGGTCCGGAGTCCGTGGCCGACGGCGGCGGCGGTGTCGAGGAGTCGCTGCCAGGCGGGATGGCAGCGTCACTCGTCGCCGACTGCGTCTCGGTCGGCCGCGCGCTGGTGGAGCTCGGCCGCGGCCGGAACGTCACACCGCAGACCTTCCACACGGCGTTTTCCTTGACCAGGGCGTAGTCCTGCTCGGCACGGGCGTTGCCCGCGCCGCCGGACAGCGTTGCCCGGCCCTTGTCGCCTTCGATCCGCACGTCCTTGACCGTGATCGACATCCGCGAGCTGGGAGTCGGCGCGTAGGACCGCATGATCTCCTTGGACTCGCGGTCCTGCCATTCCTGTTCGAGCGCGTCCTGCTCGCTCTCGCACACGAGCGCTTTGACGTCCGACTTGGACAGTGCGAACGCGCCGTCGTTGCGGCCCTGTTCGAGCAGCGACGCGAACCTCTGCACGACCTCGCGCGCCGCGGTCTTCTCCTGCTGCAGCGCGATGTCCTCGGGACGTGGCCGGGACGCGACGATCGCCAGTGCGACACCGCCACCCGCGAGTACGAGCACCGCCAGCCCGATGGCGATGATCAGACGGACCTTGCTCGCCTTGGACGTGGGCGGGCCCTGTTGTGTGCCCGGCTCCTTGGTCGGTTCGTCGTCGGCCGGCTTCTCGGCCTCAGGTTTCTCGGGCTCGGCCATGCGCACACCGTATCCGCCCGTTGTGAAATGAGTGTCACCCCACCCCGCCGAGACGCGGCGGGTTCAGTCCGCACAATGTCCACTTGTCCGCGCTGAGTTGGATGCGCATGACGCCGTCCTGCTTGGCGCCCTCGTACTGGACGGTGAACGTGGCGAGGTAGCCCTCCTGGAACTGGCTCAGCCTGTCGAGGCCGAATTCGATCGGCTTCGACCGGGTGCTCGCCGGGGCGGCGGGGTCCAACTGCGGAACGGCCTTCACCAACTCGCGACGGCCGGTGACCTTGCCCTGCGCGCATGTGAGCTCGATCACGCCGTCGAGGTCCTTGGCGTTGAGCTTGGTGACGACGTCTCGCGCCACGCTCTCCGGCGTGGTCGGCCCGCCCGACGCCGCGGGCGCCGGTGCCGGGGGCGGCGGGGCCGCCGGGGACATGACGAAGTACGTCAACATCCCGACTCCCCCGAGCACCATGCCCGTGAAGATCAACGACGTCGAGCGGCGTCTGGCGGCCTCTGGCACGGTTCAACCGTACAAGCTGTTGCCAGTGCTAATAAGTCGGTGTCGTGGACGACGGCCTGCGCGCGGTCGACGAACCGCTCGGACTGGAGCCGAGCTCGGCGTTCGAGACGCACCATTTGCCGCCGTTGTCCTTCAGCGTGAGCATCATCGGCCGGGTCTCCGAGCCGGACCTGCCCGCCACGGTCGCCCTGATCGTGAGCCTGGCGACCGCGCCCGCGCTCGACTCCCTGACCTTGCCGTCGAGGCTGGTCTCGAGGGTGACGTTCGGCTTGACGTCGTTCAGCTGGAAAGCCGGGTTCCTCTTGGACGGGTCGCACAGCGTGTTCTTCGCGGCGTCGGCGTCCTTGTTGTCGACGGCCTTGATCACCCTGTCGACGACGGCCTGCGCGCTGGACGCGTCGTCCCCGCTGCCCGCCTGTGTCGTCTGCGCGGCCGGGGTGGGTTTCTCGTCGTCGCCGCCGGTCAGCAGGATGATCGCGGTCACACCGCCGCCGACCACCAGCACGCCCGCGATGGCCAGGCCGACGATCAGGCCCGTCTTGCTCTTCTGGGGTGGCTGGCCGCCGGGGAAGCCGCCGTAGTTCGGCTGCTGGCCCCATGCGGGCTGCTGCTGGCCGTGTCCGTCCTGCCAGGCGGGTTGCTGGCCGTACGGGTCTGGCTGGCCTCCGTAGGGCCCTGGCTGCTGCGGCGGATACGTCATGACCATCCCAGTCTTCGGAAGCGCTTCCAGCTGTCCGGAGGCGCGATCGCTGGCCACGGTAGGTGACGCGGGGCCCGGTCGCCGGTACTTCCGGCCGAGAACTCGAGACGATCGGGTAACGAACGGGATACGTCACCCGATGGTCATCGTCCGGTTACGACGAAGCCCGGACCGCCTGTGCGGTCCGGGCTCGTGGTTCGTGCTGGTCAGCGCCCCGTTACTTCTTCTGCATCTTGGGGTTGCTGATGTTGGCGAGGCACCAGTCGCCGTCCTTCTTCTGCAGCTTGATGTCCATGGTCATGACCACCGAGGTTCCCTCGGCGTTGACGTCGACCTTGATCTTGCCGGTCGCGGTGTCGCCGTTCTCCTTCGGCTCCTCTTCGACGGAGGCGGTGTACTTCATCGACGGGGGCAGGCTGTCGAGCTTGTCGGTGCTCACCTTGCCCTTGTCGCAGGCGACCTTCTGGGCAAGGTCCTTGTCCTTCTTGTTGATCGCGTCGACGATCGTGTTCGCGGTCGCGCTGGGCGATCCGGTCCCCGCGCTGCCGCCACCGAGTGTGAAGATCAACACGACGACGACACCGATCACGACGACCGCGCCACCGACGAGGATCCACGGCAGCGGGCTCTTCTTCGGCGGCTGGAATCCCGGCTGTCCGTATTGACCGGGCTGTCCGTATGCGCCGGGTGGCTGCTGGCCGTAGGGGTTGTTGGGGTCATAGCCCGGCTGCGCGGGCTGCTGCCCGGACTGCGGGTACGCCCCGCCCGGCTGCATCGGCTGCTGTCCAGATGGCGGGTACGCTCCGCCCGGCTGCTGTGGGTATCCACCCGGCTGCTGCGGGTAGCCGCCTGGCTGCTGGGGGTAGCCGCCGCCAGGCTGCTGGCCATAGCCCGGTTGCTGGCCGTAACCGGGCTGCTCGCCGAATCCGCCCGGCTGGTGCGGCGGTTGAGACATTACGTTCTCCTCGGTGTGGCGATCGTGTACATGTCATGTTTCAACAGCGCTCGCCCCGGCGCCATCGGACTAGTACTGGACGCACCGTAGCCGGTGTTCGGTTCCGTACTACACCGGGATGGAGCATTGAATCCCTCCGAGCGGGGGTTTCTTGACCATGACGCGCCGATCTCGACATCTGGATGAGCTCCGAATGTCAGTGATCACCGGTACCGTATGGGGTACGTAGTTCGGGAGGAGGTGCCGACCATGCAGCACGACCGTCCCGGCAGTCGGCCTGAGGAGGCCGACGACCACAGCGCCGATGAAGGCGCGGGCCGTGAGACTAGTCAGTCCGCGCAGATCCGATTCCTCGAAGAGGAAATCGCGCTGCTGCGCCGCAAGTTGACGGAATCGCCTCGCCATGTGCGCCTGCTCGAGCAGAGGCTTGCCGAAGCATCTGAACGAGTGGGACAGCTCACAGAGCGCAACACCAAGCTGGTGGACACGCTGCGCGAGGCCCGAAGCCAGTTGCTGGCGTTGCGGGAGGAGGTGGATCGGCTAGCGCAGCCGCCCAGCGGCTATGGCGTGTACCTGGCCGGTCATGAGGACGGCACGGTGGATGTTTTCACCGCCGGCCGACGGATGCGGGTGGCGGTGTCGCCCGCTGTCGACCTCGACACGCTCAAGCGCGGACAGTCGGTGCGTCTCAACGAGGCGCTGACCGTCGTGGAGGGTGGCACGTTCGAGCAGACCGGCGAGGTCTGCACGTTGCGTGAGCTGCTCGCTGCCGGATCCGACGGTGCCTCGTTGCGGGCACTTGTGGTCGGACATGCCGATGAGGAAAGGGTGGTGTGGCTGGCCGATCCACTGGCCGACGCACCGCTCAAGCCAGGTGATTCCCTCCTGGTCGACTCGAAGTCCGGGTACGCGTACGAGCGCGTGCCCAAGGCGGAGGTCGAGGATCTCGTGCTCGAGGAGGTGCCGGACGTCGACTACGCCGACATCGGTGGCCTCTTCCGGCAGATCGAGCAGATCCGCGACGCGGTGGAACTGCCGTTCCTGCACGCCGAGCTGTACCGGGAGTACGAGCTGCGCCCGCCGAAGGGCGTGCTGCTCTACGGTCCGCCCGGCTGCGGCAAGACGCTCATCGCCAAGGCCGTGGCCAACTCGTTGGCCAAGAAGGTGGCGTTGGCGCGTGGCGAGGACAACAGCGAAGCCAAGTCGTACTTCCTCAACATCAAGGGTCCCGAACTGCTCAACAAGTTCGTGGGCGAGACCGAGCGGCACATCCGGCTGATCTTCCAGCGGGCACGCGAGAAGGCGTCGGAAGGCACCCCGGTGATCGTGTTCTTCGACGAGATGGACTCGATCTTCCGCACCCGCGGCAGCGGCGTGTCGTCCGATGTGGAGACGACCATCGTGCCGCAGCTGCTCAGCGAGATCGACGGTGTCGAAGGTCTCGAGAACGTGATTGTGATCGGCGCGTCCAACCGCGAGGACATGATCGACCCGGCGATCCTGCGCCCGGGCCGACTGGACGTGAAGATCAAGATCGAGCGTCCGGACGCCGAGGCGGCCAAGGACATCTTCTCGAAGTACCTGACCACCACGTTGCCGATCCACAGCGACGACCTCGACGAGTTCGCCGGGGACCGCCGCGCGTGCCTGGACGCGATGATCCAGCACACCGTGGAGCGGATGTACGAGGAGAGCGAGGACAACAGGTTCCTCGAGGTCACGTACGCCAACGGGGACAAGGAGGTCCTGTACTTCCGCGACTTCAACTCCGGCGCGATGATCCAGAACATCGTCGACCGGGCGAAGAAGGCCGCGATCAAGTCGGTGCTGGAGACCCAGCAGCCGGGGCTGCGCGTGCAGCACCTGCTCGACGCGATCGTGGACGAGTTCGCGGAGAACGAGGACCTGCCGAACACCACCAACCCGGACGACTGGGCCAGGATCTCCGGCAAGAAGGGCGAGCGGATCGTCTACATCCGCACGCTCGTCACCGGCAAGAACCAGGAGTCCGGCCGGGCGATCGACACGGCCACCAACACCGGCCAGTACCTGTAGAAACCCGGCAGCACCCGAGCGCCGCGGCCACCTTGGCCGCGGCGCTCGTTTACGTTGATGGCATGCGCATCGCTCTGGGTATGGCGGCACTGGGACGGCCCGCGTACATCAACCTCGGCCGGGACACGGCCCTGCCCGCCGACCGCACAGTCGACGCGATGCGCGCGGCCAGTTTCGAGGTGCTGGACGCCGCGTACGCGGCCGGGATCCGCTGGGTCGACGCGGCGAGGTCCTACGGCCGCGCGGAGGAGTTCGTGTCCGCCTGGCTGGCCGACCGCGGCCACACGGACATAACGGTGTCCAGCAAGTGGGGCTACGAGTACACAGCGGACTGGCGTCCCGACGCCGATGTACACGAAGTCAAGGAACATTCCCTCGCGCGCTTCGAGCGTCAGTGGAACGAGACGCGGGAACTGCTCGAAGTCGGCTTGTACCAGGTGCATTCGCTGACCGCCGACAGTCCGTTGTTCACCGACAGTGACTTGTGGCGTCGAATGGCGGATATCGGCGTCCCACTGGGCTTCTCCACCAGCGGCCCGGCGCAGGCCGACACCATCCGGCGCGCGTTCGACCTGGAGGTCGACGGGCAGCGGCTGTTCTCCTCGGTGCAGTCCACATGGAACGTCCTGGAGACCTCGGCGGGCCCCGCGCTGGCCGAAGCGCACGCCGGGGGCGCGCGGGTGATGCTCAAGGAGGTCATGGCCAACGGCAGGCTCGCGATGCAGCCGCCCGGCCCGGTCGCGGACGTCGCCATCCGGCACGGCGCCGGTCCCGACGCGGTCGCGATGGCGGCGGCACTGGCCGAGCCGTGGGCGGATCTCGTGCTGACCGGCGCCGCGAGCGTGCCGCAGCTGTACGCCAACCTGATGCCGATGGAGCTGGACATCGTGGACCACGAGTTGCTGCGCGAACTGGCCGAGCCGCCCGAGCAGTACTGGTGGACGCGCTCCCAGCTGCGGTGGAACTGAAAACCAGGCCACAAGGGACAGAGCGGGCGGCTAGCATGCCGCCGTGCGAAAGACTGGGGGCTTACTGCTCATCGTGTCCGGCCTGCTCGTGAGCGGGTGCGGCGGGCCACAGACCAAGGATCTTGCCGTGCCTGACGAGTTCCAGCGGCTCGTCCGGGGTGTCGCCGTCGGCGCACAGCCGACGTTCACGGGCTCGACCTGCGTGTTCGCTCCGAGGGAAGGCAAGTCGTACCGCTATCGAGCGGAGTACACCGTGCCCGCGCCACTCGACGAGGCCACTGAGCAGGTGCGCAGAACAGGGGCGGACCGGGGCTGGCAGCTGTTCCGCTCGAAACAGGGTGCCTTCCTGATGACCCACAAGCTCGAGCTGGGCGAGGTCATCATCGGGCTCGCGGCAGACGGCGGGAACACGAAGGTGTCCGCGGTGAACGCGTTCAACTGCGGGCATCCCGACCGGCCGGACGATCCCTTCCCCGACGACCCGCTGTACCAGGCCAAGCGGGACGCCGAGCCGCAGTAGCGGCGATGTGACCGAATCGGCCACATCGGACAGTGGATGCGGTTAGTGTCTCGCCGTGCGTAAGACTGGGGGAGCGCTGCTCATCGTGTTCGGCCTGCTCGTCAGCGGGTGTGGACAGTCGATCAAGGACATCCCGGTGCCGGTGGAGTTCCAGCGGCCGATCCGGGACGTGGCAGGCGGTGCGCAGCCGGGTTTCACCGGCTCGACCTGCTTCTCCAAGCCCCTGGAGGAACGGGACTCCCACCGCTACCGGGCCGAGTACACAGTGCCCGGTCCCGTCGCCAAGGTCGCCGAACAGCTGCGCGCTGCCGGTGTCACGCGCGGCTGGCAGCCGTACCGGACCAAGACAGGTGAGTTCCTGCTGGTCCGCGGCCACAACCGGGACGAAGTCATCGTCGGTGTGGCGGCCGATGGCCAGAACACCAAGGTGTCCGCGGTCAGCGAGGACAACTGCAATGACGCCGTGCCCAGGGACCCGCTGTCGAACGCCATGCAGAACGCCGACCCAGACCTGGCGCCACGACAGCGGCAACTACTCGCCAGCGCCTACGACGCCGTGCGTGAGCTGGGTGTCGGGATCGGGCCGATGCTCGACCCCGGCAAAGCCGATCCGGACAGGCTGCCGTCACCACCGCCGATCCCGGACGACTACCCGAGCACCGATCTGGCGGGCTGTGACGTGAACCCGGCCGAGGGGACGCGGGGCGCACAGTGGCGCGGTTCCGGACCGGGTGCCCCGCTTGCGGGCTTCGTCACCGACACGACGGACCTCAAGGTCGTCGAAGACCGCATCCAGACCGTGGCAGGCAAGCGGTGGAAGGCCACCTCCCGCAAGCAGGACGGCTCCCAGCGCCTGTCGTACACCCTTGAGCGGGACATCGGCGGCGTCTCGGCGGCGTTGACTGTGGAGCTCGCACAGGCCGAGGACCACCGCAAGAAGCCAGGTGTGCAGGTGAAGGGCAATCTCCTCACCGGGTGCGTGCCGCCTTCCGTGGGCTGAGCCGTCCCTACTAAGGTCTGGCGCGGGGGAACCAGACCAAGATCACAATCAAGAGGGACGACACACCTTGCGTCGTGTGCACGTGCTCGTCGGCGTCGCTGCGGCGCTGCTGCTGACGGGCTGCTCGGACCGGCCCAACGACCTCGTGGACAACCGGTACTACCAGGACCCGGAGTCAGCCACGACCAGCGCGCCGCCGCCGTCGACGCCCGCGCCGCCTCCGTCACCGGCCGCCGCGCCGACGACGCAGCGCAGAGCCGCCGAACTCGACGGCCGCGCGATGACCGCGCAGGACCTCGCCGCGGAAGGTGTCCAGCCTTCTGGCAGCCCCACGCGGACCGTCCAGCCGACGCTGCCGGACTGCCAGGTGCCACTGGGCGACGCCCAGTCGGGCTACCAGGCCGGATGGGCCTATCCGACTGGTTCGACTGTTCGGCAGTACCTCGCGGAATACCGGGAAAAAGCGGAAGATGTCGTCGCCGCGGCCCGTGCCAAGATCACGTGCGGCACGTACAAGTCGGCCGGGACCGACGTGCGCGTCAGCGCGCCCGTCGTCACTGACAAGCAGGTCAGCTGGTGTGCCACGAGCTCGAAGCAGTCCGCCTGCACAGTGCTGGAGGCCGACGGTCCGGTGCTGTCGGTCGTGGTCGTCACAGCCACGACCGAGGCCAAGGCGAAGGCCGCGGTGACCCGAATCGCACCACTCGCTGCAACGGCCCTTGGACGCAACTCATAGGCTTGACCCATGCGGCGGATCATGGGTACCGAGGTCGAGTACGGCATTGCCGTTCCCGGCGATGCGACAGCCAATCCCGTACTGACATCGACCCAGGTCGTGCTCGCCTACGCGGCGGCTGCCGACATCCCGAGGGCCCGCCGGGCCCGCTGGGACTACGAAGTCGAGTCGCCGCTGCGCGACGCGCGCGGGTTCGACCTCGGCGCGCCGAGCATGGCGCCGTCCGACCCGGACGTGGAGGACCTCGGCGCCGCGAACGTCATCCTGACCAACGGCGCGCGACTGTACGTCGACCACGCCCACCCCGAGTACTCCGCGCCCGAGGTCACCAACGCGCGTGACGCGGTGATCTGGGACAAGGCGGGGGAGCGTGTGATGGAGGAGGCGGCGCTCAAGGCCGCCACCGTGCCCGGTCAGCCCCGGCTGCAGCTGTACAAGAACAACGTCGACGGCAAGGGCGCGAGCTACGGCACGCACGAGAACTACCTGATGAGCCGGAGCACGCCGTTCACCTCGGTGATCTCCGGGTTGACGCCGTTCTTCGTGTCCCGCCAGGTGATCTGCGGTTCCGGCCGGGTCGGCATCGGCGTCGCGGGCGAGGAGGCCGGGTTCCAGCTCTCGCAGCGCTCGGACTACATCGAGGTCGAGGTCGGCCTGGAGACCACGCTCAAGCGCGGCATCATCAACACCCGCGACGAGCCACACGCCGACGCAGACAAATACCGACGGCTGCACGTGATCATCGGCGACGCGAACCTCGCCGAGTACTCCACGTACCTCAAGGTCGGTACGGCCGCGCTGGTCATCGACATGATCGAGTCCGGCGTCCGGTTCGACCACCTCAAGCTCGCCGACCCGGTCCGCGCGGTGCACCACCTCAGCCACGACCCGACGCTCAAGACGACGGTCGAGCTGTCCAACGGCCGCAAGTTCACCGGGTTGGACATCCAGTCGGCGTACATGGAGATGGCCGCGGAGCACGTCGAGAAGACCGACCAGGACGCCGTGTCCCGGCACGTGCTGCAGACCTGGGCGGAGATCATCGACGCGCTGCGCCGTGACCCGCTCGAATGCGCCGACCGGCTGGACTGGCCGGCCAAGCTGCGGCTGATGGAGGGCTTCATGGCCCGTGACAACCTGCAGTGGTCCTCGCCGCGGCTGTCCCTGATCGACCTGCAGTACTCCGACGTCCGGCTGGACAAGGGCCTCTACAACCGCCTCGTGGCCCGCGGCTCGATGAAGCGGCTGGTCACCGAGGAGGAGGTGCAGGCGGCGATCACCGAGCCGCCGACCGACACGCGTGCCTTCTTCCGCGGCCGCTGCCTGGAGAAATACCCGAACTCGATCGCCGCGGCGTCGTGGGACTCGGTGATCTTCGACCTCGGCCGCGAATCGCTGGTCCGGATCCCCACTCTCGAGCCCCTTCGCGGGACGAAAGCGCACGTCGGAGCCCTGTTGGAGGCCGCTTCGACGGCCGAGGAGCTGGTCGACGCGCTGACCGGCGCGCCGCGGGGCTAAGGGTGGTTTCGGTTCACTCGTGGAGAAACACGGGTCAACCTGTGGGACACATGTCGGTCCCCCTGGGTAATGTTTCAGGTAGGCCAGTCGAAAACCGGGAGGCCAGATGTCCCAGGAAAAGGTCCAGCGCCAGGGCGGCGGCGACGGCGACGATGATGTCGACGGTGGTGCGGCTGCCGGTCAGGAACGCAGGGAGAAGCTCGGCGAGGACGTCGACACGATCCTCGACGAGATCGACGACGTGCTCGAGGAGAACGCGGAGGACTTCGTCCGCGCCTATGTGCAAAAGGGCGGCGAGTAACCTCGTCATGCCCTGACGGGCAAACCAGGCAGGAACCAGCGGAGCGACGAAAGCAGGGCATGGACCACACCTTCTCCCGCCAAGGGGCGGGCACCGGGCTACCGGCTGCCTATCTCTCGGCCGCGTCATCGTCATTCACCGAGTTCCTGCGTTCGCAGGCGCCCGAGATGCTTCCGGGCGCCCGCGCGGCGGACCTGACCAACCACGCCGCACTGGCGGAGGTCCCCCACGGCACGACCATCGTCGCCGTGGCCTACACAGGTGGCGTGCTGCTCGCAGGTGACCGGCGTGCCACGTCGGGCAACCTGATCGCGCAGCGCGACATGGAGAAGGTGTACGTCACCGACGACTACTCGGCCGTCGGCATAGCGGGCACCGCGGGTCTCGCGGTGGAGATGGTCCGCCTGTACACAGTGGATCTCGCGCACTACGAGAAGATCGAGGGCGTGCCGCTGTCCTTGGACGGCAAGGCGAACAAGCTCGCATCGACCGTGCGCGAGAACCTGGGCATGGCGATGAACGGGTTGGCCGTCGTGCCCCTGTTCGTCGGCTACGACGTCGACGCGGACCAGCCGCGCGGCCGGATCGTGTCCTACGACGTGGTCGGCGGCCGCTACGAGGAGCGCGCGGGTTTCCACGCGGTCGGCTCGGGGTCGCTGTTCGCCAAGTCGGCGTTGAAGAAGATGTACGACCCGGACGGTGACCAGGACGCGGCCATCCGGTGTGCTGTCGAGGCGCTGTACGACGCGGCCGAGGACGACACCGCGACCGGCGGGCCGGACATCCACCGGCGGATCTTCCCGTCCATCATCACGATCACCGGGGCGGACGGCGCGGTCCGGCTGCCCGACGAGCAAACCGGTGTGGTGGCCGAGGCGGTCGTCACCGATCGCAGTCAACGACCGCGTGGTTAACGACGTGTCGCCCCGTCCGCACAAGATCCAGGAGCCACTGCTGTGAGTATGCCGCTGTTCGCCTCGCCCGAGCAGTTGATGCGGGAGAAGTCCGAGATCGCCCGCAAGGGCATCGCGCGGGGCCGCAGTGTCGTCGTGCTGAAGTACGCCGGTGGCGTGCTGTTCGTCGCGGAGATCCCGGCCAAGAGCACGCTGCGCAAGGTCTCGGAGCTCTACGACCGGATCGGCTTCGCCGCCGCGGGCCGCTACGCGGAGTTCGAAGGCCTGCGCCGCGGTGGGATCAGGCACGCCGAGCTGTGGGGCTACGCGTACGACCGCAGGGATGTCTCCGCGCGCCAACTGGCGAACGTCTACGCACAGGCACTCGGGGCGATCTTCTCCGAGCAGCTCAAGCCGTACGAAGTGGAGCTGTGCGTCGCCGAGGTCGGCACGTCGGCCGAGCAGGACCAGATGTTCCGGCTCACCTACGACGGTTCGATCGTCGACGAGTCGCGCTACATGGTCATGGGCGGAAACGTCGACCCGATCGTCACGGCGCTGAAGGACACCTACAGCGAGGGCATGGACCTGTCCACTGCTGTCGATGTCGCGGTGCGCGCGTTGAGCAAGTCGAACACGCCGGGCAACGCCAACAGCAACGGCAACGGGGGCGGTCTGCTCACGTCCGAGAACCTCGAAGTCGCCGTGCTCGACCGGGAACGGCTCGGCCGGGCGCACTCGCGGCGCGCCTTCCGCCGGATCGCCGGTGAGGCGCTGATCGCGTTGCTGCCGGTCGACGAGCCGCCTGCCGAGGAAGAAGCCCCGGCGGACGACAAGGACAAGTAGGCGCAGCGACAAGTAGGCGCAGCGAACGATCGTCACACTCGGACCCGGGGGCGTGCTCCCGGGTCCGGTGTTTGTTTCAGGGGGAACCTTGCACCACGGGAACTGGGAGCGCGTGTCGGCCCGCCGGATCGCGTTTCTGGTCGCGACGAGCGAGCACACGGACCCAAGTCTGCGTGACCTACGCGAGCCTCCGGGCGACGGCAGGCGGTTGCGCCAACTGCTGCTCGACCCGGACGTGGGCGGGTTCGACGAGGTGGTCCTGGTCGCGAACGAGTCCAAGTCGGGGATCGAACGTGAACTGGAGCGGCTGCTGAGGGAGTGCAAGCCCCAGGACACGGTGCTGATCCAGCTGACCGGGCGGGCGTTCCTGAACGCCTACAGCCACCTGTTCTTCGCCACCGTGGGCACCGACGTGACGTTGCCGTACTCGACGGCAGTTCCGTCGCTGGTGCTGTGGAACCTGCTGTTCCAGTGCCAGGCGGGGGTGAAGGTGCTCCTGCTGGACTGCTCGATCGACTTCCCGCTGAACATCGACGACTACTTCGGCGACACCGCCTACACGTTCACGGCGACGAACCAGCTCACCGCGACCCTGGTGCGCGGCCTGGAGACCGGTGCCGCGGACATCGACGGCGACGGCCAGATCTCGGTCACCGACCTGTCGCAGTACCTCGGCAGGGAACTGCCGGGAGGATGGAGCGCGCGAGCGGGCCAGTTCGACGTGAACGTGCCGATCGCCAAGGCCAGGCCTGTGGTGCCGCCAACCGATGCGACGGAGCCGTCGCGGATCGGCAAGCCCGACCTGGTCCAGCTGCTGGGCCTGTCGTCGGTGGCGGATTTCGACCCTCGGCTGGCGTGGCGGCGACGCACCGAGAACGACCGTTTCCGGGTGCCGATCGGCGTCGACGAGAACGGGCAGAAGGTCGAACTCGACCTGAAGATGATCGCGAAGGACGGCGGCATGGGCCCACACGGCCTGGTCGTCGGCGCGCCCGGTTCCGGCAAGTCGGAGTTGCTGCGCACGATCGTGCTGAGCCTCGCCGCGACGCACCCGACGGACACGGTCAACTTCCTCCTGCTGGACTTCAGCGGTGGTGACACCTTCCGGCAGCTGGCGGACCTGCCGCAGGTCTCGGCGTCGCTCAGCCACCTCGGTGACGATCCACGTCTGCTCAACCGGCTGATGTCCGCGCTGGTCGGCGAGCTGAGCAGGCGTCAGGACCTGCTCGCGGCAGGCAGTTTCACGAACTTCTGGGAGTACGAGGCCGCCAGGGAGAACGGCGCCGACCTCGACCCACTGCCCGCGCTGGTCGTGGTGATCGA
Source organism: Kibdelosporangium sp. MJ126-NF4 (assembly GCF_000826545.1). The sequence continues at coordinate 1,844,478 of NZ_CDME01000011.1, forward strand.
CGAGTTCTCCGCGCTGCTGGAGGCCAAACCGGGCTTCCGGGACACCCTGCTCATGCTCGGCCGGGCGGGCATGGCCGTCGGGTTCAAGCTGCTGCTCGCCGCGGAGCACCCCGACGAGGAACTGCTCAAGGAGTTCCGTGGACGGCTGACCTGCCGGATCGGCCTGCGGATGGAGACGGCCGAGCAGTCACAGGACCTACTCGACATCCCGGACGCGGCCGAGCTGCCGCCGGATGCTGGGGCCGCGTACCTGTACACCCACAACTTCAAGGACAACCCGCCACCGCGGCGCTTCACGGTGGCTTCGGCCTCCCAACCGGTCGCCGACACGCCGGACACGCCGTCGTCGGTACTCGACAGCCTGGTGGCGAGGATGATCCACCAGGCGCCGCCCGCCCACGAGGTGTGGCTGCCACCGCTGGAGATCCCGTCCCCGCTGGACACGATGATGGCCGCGCTGAACCCCGCCCCGGAACGTGGCCTCACCCCGATCAACGCGGAGTGGGTCGGCGGGCTGCAGACACCGGTTGGCATCGTCGACAACCCGTACGGGCAACGGCGTGAGCTGCTGTGGGCGGACTTCTCCGACACGGGCGGGCATGGCGCGGTGGTCGGCGACCCGGGATCGGGCAAGTCGATGCTGCTGCGCACACTGGTGCTGTCGCTGGCGGTGACACACACGCCACTGGAAGCCCAGGTCCACTGCATCGACCTCGGCGGCGGAACGCTCGCCGCACTGCGTGAGCTGCCGCATGTCGGCGCGGTCGCGTCCGCCTCGGACAAGGACCTGGCGCAGCGGATCGTCAACCAACTCGCGTCGCTGGTCGCCGACAGGGAGCAGCGGTTCCGCGACCAGGCCGTCGACTCGATGACCGTGTTCCGTGAACGCAAACGGGACAGGCGGGTCGCCGACGACCCGTTCGGTGACGTGTTCCTCGTCGTGGACGGCTGGAAGGCACTCGGCCAGCGGTTCCCGCAGCTCGAAGCCCAGGTCACGGACCTGGTGGCGAAGGGGTTGCCCTACGGCGTGCACGTGGTGGTGTCCGCCGAGCGTTGGGCCGACATCCCACCCGCGACGAAGGACCTGATCGGCACCCGGTTCGAACTGCGGCTCGACGAACCGGCCGGGTCCGATGTGGACGCCCGGGTCGCGGTGGGCGTACCCGCCGGTCGGCCGGGGCAGGGCCTGACCAAGGACAAGCTGCACTTCCTCGCCGGTCTGCCCCGGATCGACGGCTCGACGCAGGTCGAGGACGTGGACGCGGGCACCAGGGACGCCGTGGACAGGATCCGCCAACACTGGCACGGACAGGTGCCGCCACTGGTGCGGCCGTCCCTGTACGTGGGTGTCAGCAGGCGGTTCCCGATCGGTGTGCACAGCGCCGACAAGTCGCCCGTGCTGGTGGATTTCGACGCCGACCCGCATCTGCTGGTCGTCGGTGACAGCGAGTCCGGCAAGTCGAACGTGCTGCGCACCCTCATGCGCGCCGTCGTCCAGAACAGCACCGAGAAGGAGGCGCTGTTCATGGTCGTCGACTACCGGCACGCCATGCTCGGGTACCTCGACAACCAACGCCTGCTGAGCTACGCGATCGCGCCGGGGCAGGTCACGGAAGCCGTCCCGAACGTCGTCTCGTCGATACGCAAACGGCTGCCAGGTGCCGATGTCACCCCTGAGCAGCGGGCGACCCGGTCATGGTGGTCGGGGCCGGACCTGTACCTGGTGGTCGACGACTACGACCTCGTCGCGACCAGCGCGGGCAACCCGCTGCAGCCGTTGCGCGACTTGGTGCCCCACGGCAAGGACATCGGTCTGCACCTGCTCGTCGCCCGGCGCCAGGTCCGCGGGATACGCACACCGTTCGACCCGATCCTGGACACGCTCAAGGAGCTCGGTACGCCGGTCGTCCAGATGGGCCAAGGCGAGGACGAGACTGTGCTCCCGCCCCCGCATGCCGTCCTCGCCGACCGGTCCGGTCGGCGCGCTATCGAGTTGACCTTGACCGATCCAACCAGCGCTCAGCGGTAGACGCTCAGCGCGGCGGGCTGGGCACTGAACCGGAACCGATTGCCCAGCGGGCCGACCTCGCCGTCGGTGGCGATCCTGATCGGCTTGCCGTGCACGACCACGTCCAGCTCGCGGACCTCGTGGTGGCCGTAGGTCCGGCTGCGGTGCAGGGCGCCGAGCACGGCACCGAGAACGAACCGCAACCGCGAGAACGACACGTCCGCGCGGATGTAGCGGACGTCCATCAGACCTTTGTCCAGCTCGGAACGGGTGGTCGGGGCGAAGCCCTTGGGCCGGTAGGAGCCGTTGCCGACGAACACCATCCACACCAGGTGCGGCCTGCCGTTGAGGCTCAGCCTCAGCGGCATGGACTTCGACAGCACGCGGACCAGCGCGAGCGCCCCCGCCGGCCACTTGCCCCAGCGCTTGGTCAGCTTCTCGCGCAGCCGCACCACGTCCGGGTAGCCGCCGATGCTCGCCGTGTTCAGAAACCAGCGCGGCGGGTGGTCGTCGACGTCGACGTGACTGAGGTCGACGCGCACGCCGTCACCCGTGGCCAACGCGTCGGCGACGCTCTGGATGCCGTCGATCCCGACGTCCCTGGCGAAGTGGTTCAGGGTGCCTGCCGGGACGAGGACGAGCGGCAGGTGCCGTTCGGCCGCGACCGAGGAAACCGCGGCGACGGTGCCGTCCCCGCCCGCGACGGCCAGTGCCTTCGGCGGGGTCTCGGCGGCGTCGATCGCCTTGTGCAGCTGCTCGATCAGATCGCCGCCGTCCGGGTGGACCACGGTCGCCTTCGGCCAGTGCGCCTGGATCTCCTCGGTCGAGTCCTGGCCGTCGACACCCGAACCGGGGTTCACGAGCGCGAGAACGCCCTCGCCGTTCTCGATCGCCGGTAACGCCGAATGCGGGTACGCGCTGGCGGGCTCGTCCGCGCCGAGCGGCCACCACCGGCGTGTCACCATCCCCGCGGCGACCCCGATAGCGGCGCCCGCGGCCACGTCAGACGGCCAGTGCACGCCGGTGTGGACACGCGAATATGCGACCGCTGCCGCCAGCGGCAACACCGCCGCACCCAACAACGGGCTCTCCATCGCCAACGCGGTCGTGAACGCGACCGCGGACGCCGAATGCCCGGACGGGAACGACGAGGACGTCGGCCGCTTGGTCAGCCGCCGGTATGTGGGCAACAACTCAGCGGCGGGCCTGCGCCGGGGGAACAGTTGCTTGCCGATGAGGTTGGCGCTGGCGCTTGCGAAGCCGATGGCGACCACTCCGCGTAGCGCGGCACGGCGTGTCTTGCCCTTCCGCACCGCGAGGACGCTCGCCACGCCGAACCACAACACGCCGCGGTTGGCTGATTTCGTCAGCTTTTTCAGCGCTCGGTCGACCGTGGTTTCCGGCAGCTCCGCACTACGGCGGACCAGTTGTTTGTCGACCTGACTGACATCTCGCAATGATCTTCGGACGCGTCGGAGCACGCTCTGAACGGTAGCGACACAGCCGTTCGGGCGCCGATCGGATGTCTCATTTCGGGTAGTTGACCTATGTCGCCCCGAACGGCGCACGGTAGCCGGGCCCGTGACCGCCTAGGCTGAAGGGATGCAGCGGCGGATCTTCGGCATCGAAACCGAGTTCGGTGTGACCTGCACCTTTCACGGGCAGCGCAGGCTGAGCCCCGACGAGGTGGCCAGGTACCTGTTCAGGCGGGTCGTGTCGTGGGGGCGTTCATCCAACGTCTTCCTGCGCAACGGCTCGCGCCTCTACCTGGACGTCGGATCGCATCCTGAGTACGCCACAGCCGAGTGCGACAACCTGGTGCAGCTGGTCACGCACGACAAAGCCGGTGAGCGGATCCTGGAGGACCTGCTCGTCGACGCCGAGCGGCGACTGGCCGACGAGGGCATCGGCGGCGACATCTTCCTGTTCAAGAACAACACCGACTCGGCGGGCAACTCCTACGGCTGCCACGAGAACTACTGTGTCACGCGGGCAGGCGAGTTCTCTCGGATCGCGGACGTGCTGCTGCCGTTCCTGGTCACCCGCCAGCTGATCTGCGGCGCGGGCAAGGTGCTGCAGACGCCACGCGGCGCCGTGTACTGCCTGTCCCAGCGAGCGGAACACATCTGGGAAGGTGTGTCCAGCGCCACGACCAGGTCGCGGCCGATCATCAACACCCGCGACGAGCCGCACGCCGACGCGGAGCGTTACCGCAGGCTGCACGTGATCGTCGGCGACTCGAACATGTCCGAGTCGACCACCCTGCTCAAGGTCGGCAGCGCCAACCTGGTGCTGGAGATGATCGAGGAGGGCGTGCAGTTCCGTGACTTCAGCCTGGACAACCCGATCCGCGCGATCCGCGAGATCAGCCACGACCTGACCGGCCGTCGCCTGGTCCGGCTGGCGGGCGGCAGGGAGGCCTCCGCGCTGGACATCCAGCGCGAGTACTTCAACAAGGCTGTCGAGCACGTGGCGCGCAAGGACGACAACCCGATCACCAACCGTGTGATGGAGCTGTGGGGCCGCACGCTGGACGCGGTCGAGCAGGAGGACCTGTCCCGCATCGACCGCGAGATCGACTGGGCGATCAAGCACCGCCTGGTCGAGCGCTACCAGGCCAAGCACAACCTGGAGCTGTCCAGTGCCCGTGTGGCCCAGTTGGACCTCGCCTACCACGACATCCGCCGCGGCCGGGGCATCTTCGACCTGCTGCAGCGCAAGGACCTGGTCCAGCGGGTGACCGACGACGGCGAGATCGAGGCGGCCAAGGACACCCCGCCGCAGACGACCCGCGCGAAACTGCGCGGCGACTTCATCGCGGCGGCGCAGGAAGCGGGCCGCGACTTCACCGTGGACTGGGTCCACCTGAAGCTGAACGACCAGGCCCAGCGGACAGTCCTGTGCAAGGACCCGTTCCGCGCGGTGGACGAGCGGGTCGAGCGCCTGATCGCCTCCCTCTAGCCCCAACTCAAGCTCGTGAGTGTTTGGTCCGGTTAGAACCGGACCAAACACTCACGAGGGTTTCAGCGGCGGGGGGAGATGTAGCCGGTTCGGTGGTGGCGTCCGGCCGGTCGGCGGGGGCCTGGTGGTGTGGGGTGGGATCGCAGGGCCACGCAGGTCGGGGCCTGCTGTTGCGGCCTGTCGGACTCGCCAGCGGAGTGGGAGCGCACGTTCTGCCGGGCAGCGAGGTACGCGGCGAGGCCGAGCACGAGCACGAGAGAGATCCACACGCGCAGTAGCCTGGATCAGCACGGCTCGTTTCGCGCTTGATGCCACCCGAACGTGTCACGAGGGCGTGCCGCGTCGAGGCAACGGTCCGTTCGTACGGACTCGTTGGCGCGTTGGGTGTCAGGCGTTGTCCGGGTGGCGTTAAGGTCGTGCCCGTGTCCATCGCCCGCGCGGAACGCCTGGTGAACCTGGTGCTCTGCTTGTTGTCCACCCGGCAGTTCCTGTCCGCTGAGCGGATCCGCTCGATCGTGCCGGGATACGCCGACGCGCCGAACAACGAGGCCTTCTCTCGCATGTTCGAGCGGGACAAGACCGAGCTGCGCGAACTGGGCATCCCACTGGAGACCGGGCGCAACACCGGCTTCGACGGGTTCGACGCGGTCGACGGCTACCGCATCGCGCGCCGGGACTACGAACTCGGCGACATCGACCTCGAACCGGACGAGGCCGCGGCCGTCGCCCTCGCCGCGCGCCTGTGGGACTCGCCGGAGCTGACAGGTGCCGCGCACGGCGCGATCATCAAACTCAGGGCCGCCGGGGTCGACGTGGACCAGTCGTCGCCCGCCATCGTCGAACCCAAGGTCCGCACGGCCGAGCCCGCGTTCAGCCCGCTGCTGGCCGCGGTCCAGGCGGGCAAGGCGGTCACGTTCTCCTACCGCCGTCCGATTCCCGCCGAGCTCAGGACCCGCACGATCGAGCCGTGGGGTGTGGTGTCCTGGCGTGGCCGCTGGTACGTGGTCGGGCACGACCGCGACCGCGGTGCGCCACGGTGCTTCCGGCTGTCGCGGATCGTCGGTGACGTCACGGTCGTCGGCCCCGCCGACTCGGTGCCGCGACCCGACGACATCAACCTGCTGGACTTCGTCGCCACCACGGGCAGCGAGCCCGCGCCCACCTCGATGGCCAAGGTGTGGGTCGCGCGGGGCCGGGCCGCGGGTGTCCGGCGCAGGTCGAAGGTGCTCGGCAGCCGCCAGGTCGGCGGGATCGCCGGTGACGAGGTCGAACTGGAACTGCGGTTCCCGGAGTCCGCCGCGTCGTGGCTGGCCGGGTTCGGGCCGGATGTGCTCGTCCTCGAACCGGAAGTGCTGCGCAAGTCGGTGTACGAGCGGCTGCTGGAGGCGGCGAGATGACCGATCGCCTGCCCCGGCTGCTCGCGCTGGTGCCGTATCTGCTTGCCAGGCCCGGGATCCGGGTCGACGACGCGGCCGCGGACTTCGGTGTGACCGAGAAGCAGCTGCGCAAGGACCTCGAACTGCTCTGGATGTGCGGTCTGCCCGGCTACGGCCCCGGTGACCTGATCGACCTGTCCTTCGAAGGCGAGACGATCACGGTCGCGTTCGACGCGGGGATGAGCCGTCCGCTGCGGCTGACCGGTGCCGAGGCGACGGCGTTGCTCGTCGCGTTGCGCGCGTTGGGGGAGACGCCCGGAGTCGTCGACGGCGAGGCTGTCCGGCGCGCGGTCGCGAAGATCGAGACAGCGGCGGGGCTGGCACAACCCGCGGGTGTCGTCGTGGGGCTCGGAGTGCGTGAGGGAGAGGACACCGCGGAGGTGCGCCGGATCGTGCAGGGCGCGCTCACCGCACAGAAAGCCCTGCGGATCACGTACTACACGGCGTCCAAGGACGAGATCACCGAGCGGACAGTCGACCCGATGCGCCTGCTCATCGTCGAAGGCCGGTCCTACCTGGAGGCCTGGTGCCGCCGCGCGGACGCGGTGCGCCTGTTCCGGCTCGACCGCGTCGACGAGGTGACCCAGCTCGGCGAACCGGCCGCGCCGCCGCCGTACGCCGAGCCCACCGACGTGTCCAGTGGCCTGTTCACGCCACAGCCCGACCAGCTCGTGGCCACGCTCGTGCTGGAGCCGGACGCGCGCTGGCTCGCCGAGTACTACCCGGTCGAGGACGTCGAGGAGCTGGAAGGCGGCCGGATCCGGGTCCGGATGCGCTACACCGACCGGTCGTGGATGGTCCGCCTGCTACTGGGCCAGGGCGGCGAGCTGCGCGTCGAATCACCGCCCGACCTGGCGGACCAACTGAGGACACGTGCCCGCCAGGCCCTGGAACTGGCCGGCAACCTCACGTCAACCTGATGCGGTTAGGCTTCCGCACGTGCACTACATACCGGCCGTTGTGCTGCTGGCCGTCGGCTTGGTGATCCTTGTTCTGGCGCTGCTGAAAACCGCCAGGGCGGCACGGAAGTTCGCGATGACGCGTGGTCACGTGAACGCCGAAGTGGGCGCCGCGACGGGCATGCTGAAGGCCCGGAAGGCGGCATTGCGCATCGCTGTCCGTGACCGCCTCCGGCGCGCGGAGATCGAGAAGTCCACGGAAGCGTGATGACAGGTAACATGCAGATGAGTTGTGCGACGCGTCAGGAGGAAGTCCCGTGGGTAACCTCGGACCGACCGAGTTGATCATCATCGCGGTGGTGATCATCCTGCTCTTCGGAGCGAAGAAGATGCCCGACATGGCCCGTTCGCTCGGCCGTTCCATGCGCATCATCAAGGCTGAGACCAAGGGCATGAAGCAGGACGAGCAGCCGGAAGGCACCGCGCAGGCGGACACCACCGCCACGGCCGCGACGCCCGCCCCTGCCGTGACCCCTGCCCCCGCCGCGCCGGTGCAGTTGCCGCAGGCCGCGCCCGCCGCGCAGTCGGACGTCGAGAAGATGCAGAAGCAGATCGACGAGCTGCAGGCGAAGCTGAAGAACGATCAGAGCGCTCCCACCCAGGCACCCAAGAACGCCTGACAACCAAGAGAGACGGTTCGCACGGTGGCGCCTGATCCGCACCGTCGGGAGACGCGGCGCGCTCGACGCCGCAAGCACAATCCCGACGGCACGATGAGCCTGAGAGATCACCTGTACGACCTCAGGCACCGGCTGACGCTGGCGATCGCCTTCATAGCGATCGGTGCCATCTTCGGCTACATCTGGTGGAGTTGGCAGATCTGGCCGAACGGCTCGCTGTCCAAGATCATGCTGGAGCCGTACTGCAGCCTGCCCGCGAAAGCCCGGCCGCCGGGTGAGTGCACGCTGCTGCAGACCACGCCGTTCGAGGGTTTCCTCGTCCGCATGAAGGTGGGTCTCGGTGCCGGTGCGGTGCTGACCAGTCCGCTGTGGCTGTACCAGATCTGGGCGTTCATCGCGCCTGGCCTGTACAACAAGGAACGCAAGTTCGCCCGCAGGTTCGTGCTCTTCGCCTCGCTGCTGTTCATCGCGGGTGCGCTCCTCGCCTACTACGTCGTCCCGCAGGGCCTTGAGGTGGTAGTCGGCTTCGGTGGCGACGTGTTCACCACGTTCTTCAAGGCGAACGAGTACTTCTCGTTCATCCTGGTGATGCTGCTGATCTTCGGTGTCAGTTTCGAACTGCCGCTGGTGATCATCATGCTCAACCAGACCGGCGTGCTGTCGTACGAGAAGCTCAAGAGTTGGCGCCGGGGCTTCTTCTTCGGTCTGTTCGTCTTCGCCGCGATCGCGACCCCGGGAACAGACCCGTTCTCGATGCTCGCGCTGTCGCTCGCGATGTGTGTGTTGTTCGAGGCGTCTGTGCAGGTCGCGCGGGTGCACGACAAGCGCAAGGCCAGGCGTGAGCTCGGTGCGGAAGAGGACTACTCGAAGCTCGGCGACGACGACGTGTCGCCGCTGAAGATGGACACCCACAGCGACGAGGACAACCAGCCGAGCCCGACTCCGGCGACACCGCCGCCCGCGTCGTCCCAGGAAAGGCCCCAGGACAAGCCTTACACGGGCTATGACGATGTGACGTAATGCGGGCCGCTCTCGTGGTGATCCCGGCATCGGGGCTGGGCGCCGCTGCCCGTGTCTCAGGCACGGTCGCAGCCGCGCTGCGTGCCTCAGTGGATCACCTCGACCAGTACATGCCCGCGTCGCCTGACGAAACCAACGCGGTCCTGCACCGCCTGGTGGCCGACGGAGCGGAAGCGGTTGTGATCGTCGGCGGTGACGGCGCCGCGCACGCCGGTGTCCAGGCGTGTGCCGGGACGGAGACGTCGCTCGGGATCGTGCCTGCGGGCACCGGCAACGACCTGGCTCGTGCGCTCGGCCTGCCTCAGGACCCGGTTGTCGCGGCCGCTCAGGTCGCCGCGTCGCTCGCCGACGGCCGCAGGCAGCGTTTCGACCTGGGCAAAGTCGACGGCGGAGCGTGGTTCGCGACCGTGCTGTGCGCGGGCTTCGACTCGGCGGTGAACGAGCGCGTGAACCGGATGCGCTGGCCACGCGGCCCTCGCCGCTACGACCTCGCGATCGTCGCCGAACTGGCGGCGTTGCGCTCGTCCCGGCTCGTTGTCGAGACCGAGTCGGACACGCTGGACCTGCCCGCGAACTCGGTCGCGGTCGGCAACACGCCCTACTACGGCGGCGGAATCCCGGTCTGCCCGGACGCCGACCCGGCCGACGGCTGGTTCGACGTGACCGTCGTCGGCCAGGCCCACCGCCGGGACCTGGTGCGGATCCTGCCGAGTCTGCGGACCGGCTCGCACGTCGACCACCCGGCGGTGACCACGCTGCGGGCGAAGTCGATCACATTGCGCACCGACGGCGGCTGGATCGGCTACGCCGACGGGGAGCGTGTCCGCGAGTTGCCGCTCGACCTGCGGTGTGTGCCCGGAGCACTCAGCATCGTCCCAGGTCAGAGGTCTTGACTAACAGATGCGACGGGTCCTCGCAGTATTCGTTACTGTAGTGCTGTGGCCGCACGCCCTTCGCGTACGCCAGCTGAGGCTTTCCAGGCGGCCAAGCGTCGCTCCGAAAACCCCGAGCTGGCCGAATTCACCTCCGTGCTCTCTTTCGAGCTCGATCCGTTCCAGGTAGAGGCGTGCGAGGCGCTCGAAGCCGGGCACGCGGTGCTCGTCTGCGCCCCGACCGGCGCGGGCAAGACCGTCGTTGGCGAGTTCGCCGTGCACCTCGCGCTGACCGAGGGGCGCAAGTGCTTCTACACGACGCCCATCAAGGCGCTGTCGAACCAGAAGTTCGCAGACCTGACCGCGCGCTACGGCGCGGGCAAGGTCGGCCTGCTGACCGGCGACTCGTCGGTCAACGGCGACGCGCCGATCGTCGTGATGACCACCGAGGTCCTGCGCAACATGCTCTACGCGGGTTCCAACGCGCTCAAGGGCCTGCAGTACGTCGTCATGGACGAGGTGCACTACCTGGCCGACCGGTTCCGCGGCGCGGTGTGGGAGGAAGTCATCCTGCACCTGCCCGACCACGTCCGGCTGGTCAGCCTCTCCGCGACCGTCAGCAATGCCGAGGAGTTCGGCGAGTGGCTGGTCGAGGTGCGCGGTGACACCACCGTGGTGGTCGACGAACACCGGCCTGTCCCGCTCTGGCAGCACATGATGGTCGGCCCGCGGATGATGGACCTGTTCGAGGGTGAGGACCCGCAGGGTGAGCTGCGGATCAACTCGCAGCTGCTGCGCCGGGTCGAGGAAACCACGCGGATGCACGCGTGGCAGTCGGTCGGCCGGGGCAAACGCCGTCCGCCGATCAACAGGTCCCGGTTCAAGCCGCCGTCGCGGATCGACACGACCCAGAAGCTGGACGCGGCCGGGCTGCTGCCCGCGATCGTCTTCGTGTTCAGCCGGGCGGGCTGTGACGCCGCGGTGCTGCAGTGCGCCCGGTCCGGGGTGCGGCTCAACACCGAGGCCGAGGTCACCGAGATCCGTCGGATCGTCAACGCCCGAACCCGTGACCTGCCGGAAGGCGACCTTGGGGTGCTGGGCTACTGGGAGTGGCGCGAGGCGCTGGAGCGCGGGTTCGCCAGTCACCACGCGGGCCTGCTGCCCGCGTTCAAGGAAACCGTCGAGGAGCTGTTCGTTCGTGGCCTGGTCAAGGTCGTGTTCGCGACCGAGACGCTGGCGCTGGGCATCAACATGCCCGCGCGCACGGTTGTGCTCGAACGGCTCGTCAAGTACAACGGCGAGGCGCACGTCGACCTGACGGCGGGGGAGTACACCCAGCTCACCGGCCGTGCCGGACGCCGGGGTATCGACATCGAGGGGCACGCGGTCGTGCTCTGGCAGCCGGGTGTCGACCCCAAGCAGGTCGCCGGACTGGCGTCGACCCGGACATATCCCCTCAAATCGTCGTTCAGGCCCGGGTACAACATGGCGGTCAACCTGGTCGCCCGGCTGGGCGCCGAGGCCGCACGCGGCCTGTTGGAGCAGTCGTTCGCGCAGTTCCAGGCGGACCGCTCGGTGGTCGGCGTGTCCCGTCGGATCGACCGCAACCGGGAGGCGCTCGAGGGGTACGCCGAGTCGATGACGTGCCACCTCGGTGACTTCGCCGAGTACGCCGAGATGCGGCGCAAGCTCACCGACCGGGAGAAGTCGCTGGCCAGGCAGAACTCGTCGGCGCGCAGGGCGGAGGCCGCCGCGTCGCTCGAACGGCTGCGCAAGGGCGACGTGATCGCCGTGCCCAGCGGCCGCCGGTCCGGGCTGGCGATCGTGATCGACCCCGGTCTCGACCCGATGGGCGAGCCGCGTCCGCTGGTGATCACCGAGGACCGGTGGGCCGGGCGGCTGTCGGTGGCCGACTTCCCGCACCCGGTCGAGTCGCTGGGGCGGGTGCGGCTGCCCAAACAGGTCGACATCCGGTCGCCGCGGTCGCGCCGGGACCTCGCGTCGACGCTGCGCGGCGCCGGGATCAGCGTGCCCACCCGCGGCAAGCGGCGCTCGGGACCGGACGACGACGCCGACCTCGCCGCGTTGCGCAGGGCGCTGCGGGCGCACCCGTGCCACGGCTGCCAGGACCGGGAGAACCACGCCCGTTGGGGCGAGCGCTACCACCGCCTGGTCGGCGAAACCCAGCAGCTGGAACAGAAGGTCGCGGCGACCACGCACTCACTGGCCCGCAGCTTCGATCGGATCCGCAAGCTGCTCACCGAGCGTGACTACCTCGCGAGCGGGCGCCAGCAGAGCGGCGACGACGAGGTCACGTCGCACGGCCGCAGGCTGGCCCGGCTCTACGGCGAGTCGGACCTGCTGGCGGCGGAGTGCCTGCGCCAGGGCGTCTGGGAAGGGCTCACCCCGGCCGAGCTCGCCGCGGTCGTCTCGGCGTTGGTGTTCGAGGCACGCCGGGACTCGCCGTTCGAGGCCAGGGTGCCGCAGGGCGCGGTGACCGAGGCGCTGGCACAGACCGCGCAGCTGTGGGCGGGCCTGAACGAGGACGAACGGCGGCACAAGCTTGACCGCACCCGCCAGCCGGACGCCGGGTTCGCGTGGCCGGTGTTCCGCTGGGCGCGGGGCGAGTCGCTGGAACGGGTGCTGACGGCGGCCGAGTCCGCCGGTCAGGAGCTCACCGCCGGTGACTTCGTCCGCTGGTGCCGTCAGGTGATCGACCTGCTCGATCAGATCAAGGACGTGGTCGGCGGCAACTCCGACCTGGGCGCGACAGCGTCACAGGCCGTGTCGGACATCCGGCGCGGCGTGGTCGCTGCGGGAACATCGTGAGCGAGACGACAAGACAGCGACGTCACGGCGTGTGTTCGGCCACGGCTCGGACAAGCTTGCCGGGTCGAGTGGGGAAATCCCCACGACCTGTGGTTGGATCGCGCCGAATGCTGCATAAGGACACCGGAGGCAAAGCATGAGCAGCCCGTACGGGCCCGGCGGGAACGATCCGCAGCAGTGGGGGCAGCAACCTCAGCAACCTCAGCAGCCCTACGGCACACCGGCTGGTGGCTTTCCTGCCCAACAGCCAGGGGGTTACCCGCAGCAACCACAGCAAGGTGGTTACCCGCAGCAGCCCACGGCGCCGTACAACCAGCCGCAGGAGCAGTCGCCCTACGGCCAGCCGCAGGATCCCAACACGCCGGGTAGTGGTGGTTTCCCTGCCCAGCAGCCGCAGTACGGCCAGCAACAGCAGCAGTACCCTGGTTACGGCCAGCAGCAACAGCCGTACGGCGACCAACAGCAGCAGCAGTACGGCGGCTACCAGCAGTACCCGGGGCAGCAGCCGAAGAAGAAGTCCAACGCGATGCTGTGGATCATCATCGCCGTGATCGTGGTTGTCGTCGCGGCCGTGGCTGTGCTCGGATTCGTGACACCCGGATTCTTCAACAAGCGGGTCTTCGACAAGGCCGCGCTGGAGCAGGGCGTCTCGAAGATCCTGAAGGAGCGCTACCAGGAGGAAGCCTCCGACGTGGTGTGCCCGGCCGACAAGGAAGTCAAGGTCGGCACCTCCTTCGACTGCACCCTCAAGGTCAAGGGCGAGTCCCGCACCGTGACGATCACGGTGAAGACCGACGGCGACAAGCCCGAGTACGAAGTCAGCCAGTCCAAGTAGTAATTCGGTCGAACCGCGAAGTCGGGCGTGACACCATCCGCTGTCATGCCCGACTTCGCCGTTCGTGTGCTGACCGAGGACGCTGAGATACGAGCAGCCCACTCGGTGCTGCGTGTCGCTCTGCATTCCCCGCCGATGAGCGATTCGGACTGGGAGGCGACCAAACCCACCTACGCGCCGAAGCGGTACTTCGGCGCGTTCGCCGACGGCGTCGCCGTGGGTTCGGCGTACATCTACGACTCCGAGATGGCTGTGCCGGGCGGCGCGACGCTGCCGATGTCGGGGCTGGCGCGAGTCGGCGTCCGCGCGGACTTCCGCAGGCGCGGTGTGCTGACCGAGTTGATGCGCTTCCAGTTCGCCGACGCGCGGTCGAACGGACAGATACTGTCCACTTTGCACGCCAGCGAGTCCGGGATCTACGGCCGCTTCGGCTACGGCATCGGCACCCGGTCCCGCGAACTCCAGCTGCACAGGCCGCGCATCCGTGCGGACGTACCGGTTTCGGGGCGTGTGCGGATGCTGACCACGGCAGAGGCGCAGGCGCAGATTGAGTCGCTGTACGGGCGGATCGGCTGGTACCGCACCGGAATGATGAGCCGTGGCAAGGACTGGTGGGCGGTCCAGTTCGATCGCGCGATGCGCGGCGACGAGCCGTACCTCGCTGCCGTCCACTCCGGACCGGACGGTGACGACGGGTACGTGCTGTACAAGGCGATCCCGGACGAGTCCTATGTGAACACCGATTTCGGTTCGACGCTCGAGGTCTTCGACCTGGTCGGCGCGAACCAGGCGGCACGCAACGACCTGTGGCGCTTCCTGTGCGAGATCGACCTGGTCAAGGACATCCAGGCGCACGCGAGGCCGGTGGACGAGCCGGTGGAACTGTTGCTGGAGGACTCGCGATCCTGCATCACCCGGAACATCGACGACGAGGCATGGGTCCGCCTTGTCGACGTTCCGGCGGCGCTGAACGCCCGGTCCTACGGTGCCGCCGATCCCGTTGCGGTGGCGGTGAAGGACGCGTTCCTGCCGGAGAACTCGGGCACATACCTGATTTCCCGTGACGGCGTCACGGCAACCTCCGCGCAGCCAGACCTGACGCTGGACGTCTCGACACTGGGAACACTTTATTTCGGCGCGTGGTCGCCATCGACTCTCGCGGCGACCGGCCGGATCGACGTGCACGACCCCGCGGCGACCGCACGTGCCGACCTGTTGTTCCAGGCCGACTCGATCCCGTGGTGCGGTACTGGTTTCTGAGATTTCGGCGTCGGTGTAGCGCGTTCGAGTTAATCCCCGCTCCGGAACGGGGCAACTCGGTGCCACGCCACTAGGCTCTGTGTCGCGGCCGTCCACGAACAGGTGAGGTTCCGGCATGACCGAGGCGATGACCGAATGGGTTCCGACCGGCATTGACGAGGAAGTGCCCAGTGCGGCGCGCGTCTACGACTACCTGCTCGGCGGTGGGCACAACTTCAGCGCCGACCGCGCGCTCGCCGAGAACCTGCTGAAAGTGCTGCCCGCCCGTGACATGGCGAGGCTGAACCGGCAGTACCTCACCCGTGCCGTGCGGTTTCTCATCGGGGAAGGCATCACCCAGTTCATCGACCTCGGCTCGGGGATCCCCACGGTCGGCAACGTCCACGAAGTGGCGCAGAGGCTCAACCCGGCCGCCCGCGTGGTCTACGTCGACAACGAGTCCGTGGCCACCGCGCACAGCGAGTTGCTGCTGCGCGACAACCCGAATGCCGCGGCGATCGAAGCCGACATGCGGCAACCCGAGGTCATCCTGGACAACCAGCACGTCAAGCGTCTGATCGACTTCTCGAAGCCACTCGGCCTGCTGATGGTCGGCGTCGTGCAGTTCATCCCGGACGCGGACGACCCGTGGGCGATCGCGGAACAGTTCCAAGCTGCTCTCGCGCCCGGCAGCTACCTGGCCGTGTCCGCCTTCACCTGGGACAACGCGCCCGAGGGCATGCGTGCGGCGATCGAGGTCTTCAAGAACAGCCGCGACCCGATCTTCCCGCGTACCCACGCGGAGATCCTGCGGTTGTTCGGCGATTTCACCCTTGTCGAGCCGGGCCTGGTCTACACGCCGGAGTGGCGGCCCGACCGGCAGGGGAGCGTGACCGACGCGTCCCGTTCGAACCTTTACGCGGGCGTGGCCGTCAAGCGCTGATCATTGCAAACTCGCTGCTTGTTTGTCGTTGGTTACTCCGTGACAACGTCATCGCACTAGAATCATCTGGTGGTTGCTGCCGGTTGGGTACTTGCTGGCAGCTGGTGGCATTGCATGCCAGGCGACGAGGGGCAGAGTGGTGACCAGCGTTCAGACCGCAGACGACGATCCCGCGTGGGACGGCCTGCACGGCGCCGAGCGGTACGCGGCATGCATGCGTGCGGCGAGAGCCGGCAGCCGGATCGCGCGGGCGACTCTGGTCAAGGACCTCACGCCGCTGGTCTGGCACGTGGCAAGAGGTAACGGTTTGGACCGTACGCTCGCTGAGGATGTCGTGCAGACAGTCTGGCTCGCGTTGTTCAGCCACCTCGACTCCCTGGAGGAGCCGAAGGCGCTCGCGGGCTGGCTGATCACCACCACCCGCCGGGAGGCCCAGCGGGTGCGTACCAAGGGCTCGAACGACCTGCCGCTGACTGACGAGATGGCCGAGCAGCTGCAGAGCACCCAGCCCCAGCCGGAGGACGAGGCGGTCCGCGCGGACCGGGACGTCCGGTTGTGGCGTGCGTTCAGTGAGCTGCCGGAGAAGTGCCAGGAACTGCTCCGGCTGACCGTGCTCGGCGGTCGTACCGAATATCGCCTGGTGGCGGAGGCCACGGGGATGAAGCGCGGCAGCATCGGCCCGACACGGGGCCGCTGCCTGAACACGCTCAGGCAGCTGTTGGACACCGAAGGGGGCGGCGGATGACGAAGATCGATCCGACGGGGGGACAGGTGTATCCGGACGACGAGATCCTCGCCGACCTCGACAGGCTGATGGAGCAGTTCGACCCGCCGCCCGCGGGCCTGATCGAACGGGTGCAGTTCGCGATCGAACTGGAGGACCTCGACGTCGAGGTGGCCCGCTGGGAGCAGGCGGACGCGTTCGCCGGGGTCCGCAGCGGCGGCGACCACGGCACGATCACGTTCACCGTCGGTGACCTGATGGTGATGATCAACCTGACCAGGATCGGCGAATCCCACCAGATCGACGGCTGGCTGGTGCCCCCGGGCGAGCACTCCGTCGAGGTCCGTGTCGCCGGGCACGGCTCCCACGACACTCGATCCGACGAGGACGGCCGTTTCGTCCTCGACCGCGTGCCCAGGGGAACAACCCAGATCGTCATCCAGTTCGAAGGCCCGCCCAGCAGAACCGTCATCACCCCGACAGTCCTGCTCTGACGAACCGCCGAGCTATCCGCTGATCGCCTTGAGCAGGCGGTCGACCGACGCGCCGAGGTCCCACTGCTTCTTGAGCGCCATCACGCGGTCGATGTCCGCGGGCGCGGACGGCACTTTGTCCTCCCGGTCGAGCATGACCGGGGCGTCGACCGCCACCGCGACCACTGTCGGGGCAGCGTCCAGGTAGTCGGCCGAGGCGAGCAGGTTCGTCTGCGCGCGTTTCGGGATGCGTTTGTCGCCCGCGGCCGCGGCTTCGCGCAGGGCGGGCAGTGAGCCGAACTCGCGGATCAGCTTGGCCGCTGTTTTCTCGCCGATTCCCGGAACACCGGGCAGTCCGTCGGACGGGTCGCCGCGCAGCACGGCCATGTCGGCGTAGCGGGGGCCGGTGTCCTCGTCCGGCAGGTCGTACTTCTCGGCCAGCTCGGCCGGTCCGATCACCTCCACCTTGTTCCACCCGCGTCCGACGTACCAGACCGTCGCGGGGGTGGGGGTGTGGCGCACCACCTGGAACATGTCGCGGTCGCCGGAGATGACCTCGACGGGATCGGTCGCCTCGCGGTGCGCCAGCGCGCCGATCACGTCATCGGCCTCGTAGCCGATCGCCTCCGCCGTGCACAGGCCGAACGCGTCCAGCAGGTCCAGGATGATCGGGACCTGGGGCGACAGCAGGTCCGGCACGTCCTCCTCGATCCCGTCGCCTTCGTCGGCCACCCGGTGTGCCTTGTACGTCGGCAGCGCCTCGACCCGGAACGCGGGCCGCCAGTCGGCGTCCAGACAGGCCACCAGGCGTGTCGGTCGGCGATCGGTGATGATGCGGGCGACGGTGTCGGTGAAGCCGCGTACGGCGTTCACCGCCGTGCCGTCGGGCGCACGCATGGAGTCAGGCAGTGCGTAGAACGCGCGGAAGTACAGGCTGGCGGAGTCGAGCAGCGCGAGCGTCACGCGTGCAGCTTAGGCGGGCGGCGGCGCGGTCGTGGCACGGACGATGAGTTGCGTGTCGAGGTCGACCTGACGGACGTCGGCCGAACCGGAGTTCAGGCCGTCGAGCAGCAGATCGACCGCGAGTGTCCCAGCCGGTGCCAGTGGCATGGCAACAGTGGTCAGCGGCGGCGAGCACAGCTCGGCGAACATCAGGTCGTCGAAGCCCGTCACGCTGACGTCACCCGGCACGCTGATCCCCCGGTCACGCAGCCGTGCGAGGACACCCAACGCCATGATGTCGTTGTACGCCATGATCGCCGTCGGGTCGGTCGCCAACGCGAGGTCGCACGCCTGCAGACCGCCCTCGTAGCGCGGTGGGAACGGGCCGAGCTCGATCAGCTCGACGCCGTGCTGCTGGATCGCCAGCCGCAGGCCGCGCCTGCGTTCCTTGTTCGACCACGAAGTGCGGGGACCGTTGAGGTACACCAGTTTGCGGTGCCCGAGCGCCACGAGGTGATCGATAATCTGACGCATCCCCGACGCGCTGTTCATCAGCGCCGCGGGCACACCGCGCAGCCGCCGGTTGAGCATCACCAGCGAGGTGATCCCCGCGGCCTCGTAGAGCTGGGTGTCATCAATGCCGGGCGAGCAGACGATCACGCCGTCCACCTGCTTGGCCATCGCGCGGACGAGCTGCTCCTCGGTCGAGCGGTCCTCGTCGCTGTCGGCGACGAACACCGCGTAGTCGGCCTGCCGGGCACGTGCCTGCACGCCCTTGAGCACACCGGTGAAGAACGGGTTGTTGAGGTCCGGCACGACGATGCCGAGATTGCCCGTGCGCCCGGTGATCAGACCTCGGGCAGCGCGGTTGGGCTGGTAACCCAGTTGGGCGGCCGCATTGAGCACGCGGTCACGTGTCGCGGGCCGAACCAGATCCGGAGAGGACAACGCGCGCGAGACTGTGGCAACCGAGACTTGAGCCTCCCGTGCGACGTCGCGGATGGTAACCGCCACTGGGCACACCTCCACTCGTCGCTGTGCATGGATCGTACCGGCCGATGTAACACGGGACCGGTACCGGCCCGTCGGCGCGGCGGCTGCGACGTGCAGCGCGTTGACCGTCCGGCCCTGCGGATGGAAACATACCGAAAACGTTTACATCCTTTCGCGGCGGAAGGGAAGAGGCGCGGACGCGCTCCGCTCGGTAGTGTTGATCAACGCAACGCCGTTCGACGCCGACGGCGCAGTGGCCACGCGAGACTACGCGCGCGTCCTCGACCACGCGGTCACCGCGGGAATCGAAGCGGTGACACCCAACGGAAACACCAGCGAGTTCCATTCACTCACCCCAGACGAACTGGACACGGCGCTCGCCGTCGCGATCGAAACGGTCAAAGGCGCGCGGAGGTCATCACCGGAGTAGGCCACGAACTCGACCGCGCGATCCGAATGGCCACGGCAGCACGGAGGGGTCTGCGGCGTGTGGCTCGCGCGCATAGCGCAGGGGTGTGCAGGGGCATGCGGCGTGCGCGCCAGCGCAGGGGTGTGCGGTGTGGCGCGCAGCGCAATGCGCAGGGGTGTGGTTCGTGGGGTGTCCCTCCCGTATGGCCTGGGCGTAGCCATACCACGGCGTGTCGGGAGGTCGGCCTACGCAACTCAACCCCAAGCGCAGGCGGTACCGATCTCCCGGCACGCCGTGGTTTCCTTTGGCAGGTCATACGGGAGGGGCGCCCCGCGCCCCCACTTGACCCGGGAAGTCACGTGGGCTGAGCGAACCGGGGCGAGAAACGAAGCTCTGTTTGTGTCCCCTCTTGGAGGCCTGCCCGCCGGCGAGGCATTTCTTTTTTCTTTTGTGACAAGAAAAAAGAAGGTCCTCGCCGGACGGCAGGCCTCCGAGAGGGAAACCAACCCGTGGTCTGCCCACCCGGTTGGCTCTGCTCACGTGATTTCCTGGGTCCAGTGAGGGCGTGGTCGGTTCCCCCCCGTATGTCCTGCCGGAGGAAACCACGGCGTGCCGGGAGGTCGGTATCGCCTGCGCTGTGGGTCGGTTTGCGTAGGCCGACCTCCCGACACGCCGTGGTATGGCTGCGCCCAGGCCATACGGGAGGAAACCAACCACGAACCCCACCCATGCGCTTACGCGCAAGGCCGCTTGCCCACCCATGCGCTTACGCGCAAGGCCGCTTGCCCACCCATGCGCTTACGCGCAAGGCCGCTTGCCCACCCATGCGCTTACGCGCAAGGCCGCTTGCCCACCCATGCGCTTACGCGCAAGGCCGCTTGCCCACCCATGCGCTTACGCGCAAGGCCGCTTGCCCACCCATGCGCTTACGCGCAAGGCCGCTTGCCCACGCGCCCGCTCGCGCACTTGCCTCTTGCGTGCAAGCTTGGATTCGGCGATGGCGCTGTTGGTGTGGCAGGGAAGTGGCTGAGGTGAGTGGCCCGCCGTACCCCCCGGTTCGCCGGGCCGCTCACCTCGGCACGAACGTTATCGGCGCATCCCACCCACGCCCAGCGTGGAACTACTCATGTCGCGCCGGGCTCGGGCGTGCAAGGCCGCGTAGCCAGGAACATCCGGTGTGATCGGATCACCGTTCTCGACGAGCGCCAGCGGCCCGCCGACGTACGACTCCGGTGCCACGTGCGGTACACACGTACCGAAGCTGGTTCCGCTCATCCGGGCATCGGAGATCCTGACCATATCGCGGATTCCCTGCCGCAGCAGGCTTTGCGGGCTCGGCAACATGCCGTGTTCCGGCACGCCAGGTCCGCCGCCCGCGCGGCAGAAGTCCTCCATCAGGGAACTGGCCTCGCTCCAGGTGTTGACGATTCCGATCACGGGCTTGCCGGTGTGCTCGGCCGCGCCGATGCCCGACTGCCGTGCGCGGGTTCGGTGGCTGAACGACCGCAGTCCTGTTTCGGCGTACCAGCGTGCGCTGCGTAGCTGCTGTCGGGGTTTGCCGGTCATCGCACCTCCACGTCAGGCGGTAAACGTTTGCAGGTTTTCTGAAACACATAGTTGCGTGACAAACGACCATTGCCGAAGACCCACCGTCGTGGTGCAGTGGTGCGTTGGTCGTGAAGGAGGGAAATGAGACGGCGCCTGCCGCTGCTTGCGTTGCTTGGTGCGTTCGGAATCTCGCACGCCGGATCGGTCATGACGCTGCTCGCGATTCCGTGGTTCGTTTTGCAGACCACGGGAAGCGGATTGCAGACCGGTGTGGTGACGGCGGCGGAGACGGTCGGTCTCCTCGCGTCGTCCATTCTGTCCGGTCCGGTGATCGACCGGTTCGGTGCACGCGGAATCAGCGTGCTCGCCGATGTGGCCGCGATGGTCGCGGTCGGTACGATCCCGCTCGCGGACGCCACTGTCGGCCTATCGCTTCCACTACTGACTGTCCTAGCCGGACTCGCAGGGCTCACCAGGGCGCCGGGCGACACCGCCAAACGAGTGTTGCTGCCCGGCGCGATCTTCGTGGCCGGGACGACGCTCGAACGCGGATCGGGCGCCGCCGACGCGATGATCCGCATCGGCCGAACCCTCGGCGCGCCCCTCGCGGGCACGATGATCGTCGTGATCGGCGCCCCCGGTGTGCTGCTGCTCGACGCGGCCACGTTCCTGGCCGCCGCGCTGCTGACCGGGTTGTTCGTCCGGGTGCGCGAGGAGGTCGTGCTGACCGAGCCGGGCGGGTACTTCGGCTGGCTGTCCACCGGCCTGCGCTACGTCCGCCGCGACCGGCTGATCCTGGCGATCATCGGCACGGTCGCGATCATGAACGCGCTCGACGCGGGCCTCAATGCCGTCCTGCAGCCAGCGTTCTCCGCGCGCGTGATCGACGGCAGCGTGCTGCTCGGCGAGCTGATGGGCGTGTTCGGTCTCGGCGCCGCGGCGGGGAGCGTGCTCTACGGCTGGTGGGGCGCGCGCTGGGGCCGGTGGGCGACGTTCACCGTGTGCGCGCTGTGCGCGGGGGCGCCGCGGTTCCTGCTGCTGTGGATGCAGCCGTCGGTGCCGCTGCTGCTGTTCGGGTTCTTCCTCTGCGGGCTGACCGCGGGCAGCCTCAACCCCGTGCTGGTCACCGTCGAGCTGATGCGGATCCCACCGCACCTGCGGGCCAGGGTGCTCGGCGCCGGTGAGGCGGGTGTGCTGGCGATGATGCCAGTCGGCGCGCTGGTCGCGGGCGTTCTGCTGGACGGGATCGGACTGGAGGCCACCCTGCTCGTGTTCGCCGCCGCGTACGCCGTGATCACGCTCAGCCCGGTCGCGTTCCGCGTGTGGCGGCAGATGGACGACGACCACCGGATCCCAACCCCCGCGCGACAACCCGTGGCGGTTTAGGCTCTGCCTCATGTCGTCCACTACCGCGCCTGTGCCAGCACCCGAGATCCTCCGCAGCCGGCTGGAGCGTGCCCAGCAAGCCGCCGCGGACGCGGGCTTCGACGCACTGCTCATCACGCCGGGATCGGACCTGCGCTACCTGATCGGCGCGGTCGGCGGGTCGTTCGAGCGGCTGACCTGCCTGGTGCTGCCGGTGTCGGGCACCCCGACGCTGATCGTGCCCAAGCTCGAACTGCCCGGCTACGAGCCGCTGCTGGTCGACAAGCTCGGCGTCAACGCGGCCACCTGGGTGGACGGCGTCGACCCGGCCGAGTTGGCCGCCAGGCTGCTCTCGTCGCCGAAGCGGGTCGCGATCAGCGACTTCACCCCGGCCATGCACGTGCTCGGCCTGCGTGACGCGCTGGCGGACGTCGAGCAGCAGCTGGCCGGTCCGGTCATCCGTGAGCTGCGGATGCGCAAGGACGGCTCCGAGATCGACTCGCTGCGCCAGGCCGGTGCCGCGATCGACCGCGTGCACGCCAGGATGGGCGAGTTCCTGCGCGCCGGGCGGACCGAGAACGAGGTGGCCGCCGACATCGCCGAGGCCATCGTCGCGGAGGGCCACACGGTGGCCGAGTTCGTGATCGTCGGCTCCGGCCCGAACGGTGCCAGCCCGCACCACGGCTCGTCCGACCGCGTGATCGAGCACGGCGACGTGGTCGTGATCGATATCGGCGGCCCGGTCGCCGAGGGCTACAACTCGGACTCCACCAGGACGTACGCGATCGGCACGCCCCGCGACGAGGACGTCGCCGCGACCTACGCCGTGCTGCAGCGGGCCCAGCAGGCCGCCGTCGACGCGGTCCGGCCCGGCGTGGCCGCACAGGACATCGACCGCGCCGCCCGCTCGGTGATCGAGGACGCGGGCTTCGGCGAGTACTTCATCCACCGCACCGGCCACGGCATCGGCCTGGACGTGCACGAGGAGCCGTACATCGTCGAGGGCAACGACCTGGTGCTCGCGGAGGGCATGGCCTTCAGCGTCGAGCCCGGCATCTACCAGTCCGGCCGCTGGGGCGCGCGGATCGAGGACATCGTGGTCGTCACGGGCGACGGCGTCGAGTCGCTGAACAACCGGCCGCACGACCTGGTGGTGCTCGGCGAGTGAGCACACCCCAACACCTGGAACCGCTCGACCAGGCCATCGTGCGCGAGCTGGCCGCGGATGGCCGCTGCAGCTTCACCGACCTGGCCGAGCGGGTCGGCCTGAGCGTGTCCGCTGTGCACCAGCGGGTCCGGCGGCTGGAGCAGCGCGGCGTGATCCGCGGGTACACCACGCGGCTGAACGCCGACTCGATCGGCCTGCCGCTGACGGCGTTCATCTCGCTGACACCGATCGACCCGGCCGCACCGGACGACTACCCACAGCGGCTCACGCACATCCCGGCGATCGAGTCGTGCTACTCGGTCGCCGGTGACGAGTCGTACATCCTCCTGGTCCGGGTCGGCACGCCCGCGGAACTGGAGGACCTGCTGCGGCAGATCCGCGAGGCCGCGAAAGTGTCCACACGCACCACCGTCGTCCTCTCGACACCGTACGAGGGCCGTCCACCGGCCCTTTAGGGCCTGGACAACGCAACACGGCGTGGGAGGATGCGTCGATGTTCCGGATCACACGCTCCGCGCACCCGGTGGACCAGATCCCACCAGCCGGGCAGCTCGCCGCGCTGGGCCTGCAGCACGTGCTGGCGATGTACGCGGGCGCGGTAGCCGTCCCGCTGATCGTCGGCAGCGCGCTCGGGATGTCGAAGGCGGACATCGGCTACCTGATCAACGCGGACCTGCTCATCTCCGGTGTGGCCACGCTGATCCAGTGCCTCGGCGTCTGGCGGTTCGGCGCGCGGCTGCCGCTGATGCAGGGCTGCACGTTCGCCGCGGTCACCCCGATGGTGCTGATCGGCACGAGTGACGGCATCACGGCGATCTACGGCGCGGTGATCGTCTCCGGCCTGCTGATGATCCTGCTGGCGCCGTTGTGGGGCAAGCTGTTGCGGTTCTTCCCGCCGTTGGTGACCGGCACGGTGATCACGATCATCGGCCTCGCGCTCATCCCCGTGTCGGTGAACTGGGCGGCCGGTGGTGTCGGGTCGCCGAGTTTCGGCGCGCCGCGCAACCTGGCGCTCGCACTCGGCGTACTGCTGCTCGTGCTTGTGGTGCAACGGTTCGCGCCGCCCGCGCTGAGTCGGATCTCGGTGCTCGTCGCGATCGTGCTCGGCACCGTCGTCGCGATCCCCTTCGGGTTCACGGACTTCTCCGGTGTGTCGGACGCGCCGGTTTTCGGCGTCAGCACGCCGTTCCACTTCGGACTGCCGAGTTTCCACCCAGCCGCGATCGTCGCGATGGTCGTGGTCATGCTGGTGATCATGACCGAGACGACCGGGGACATCCTCGCGATCGGCGAGATGACCGGCCGCCCGGTCGACGCCCGGCGCCTCGCCGACGGGCTGCGCGCGGACGGGCTGTCCACTGTGCTCGGTGGCGTGTTCAACACGTTTCCCTACACGGCTTTCGGGCAGAACGCGGGCCTGGTCGGGCTGACGAAGGTGTACAGCAGGTTCGTCGTCGCGGCCGGTGGCGGGATACTGGTGATCCTCGGTCTGTTCCCGATCCTCGGTGAGATCGTCGCCCGCGTTCCCGCGCCCGTGCTCGGCGGGGCGGGCATCGTGATGTTCGGGACGGTCGCCGCCATCGGCATCAAGATGCTGGCCAAGGTCGCGTTCGACGACAGCGGAAACCTGATGGTGGTCGCCGTTTCGCTGGCCATCGGCTTGGTGCCGACGGCCGTGCCCACCATCTACGACCACTTCCCGCACTGGTTCCGCACCGTCATGGAGTCGGGGATCAGCGCGGGCGCCGTGTCTGCGGTCGTGTTGAACCTGCTGTTCAACCACTTCAGGGGCAAACGCGCCGCCAGTTCATGAGCCGATCGTCGGGGCCGCGTGCAGTTCGCCGTCCCGCCCTGCGAGGCAACTGGCCTCGCGGGCCTCGATGGCGAGGAACTCGCCCGCGCACTTGCCGATCTGTTCGTATCCCGCGGCGTTGGGGTGGAAGGACTCCTGCAGCGCGTGGTTGGCGCGTTCCTGCGCGCGCAGGTCCGTCCACTGCACCGACAACCGCCGGAACCACTCCTTGTTCGGGTCGGTGGACGAACACGCCTCACGGCCGTTGCCCGCGTTCGACAGGTCGAGGAACCGCGCGCCGCCGTCCCGTGCCGCCTTGCGCAGCCCAGTGGTCAGCGTCGGCACGGCGATGTCCCGTACCCACTGCAGATCCTCGCTGCGGAACGGACAGCCGGACAGGTCCTGCAGGTCGTCCAGCACGTTGGGCGCGACCGGGGCCGCGTAGGACTGCAGCACGAGGCTGTAGTCACTGTCCTGGTAACCGGCGCCGGTCATGACTTTCCTGATGTCCTGCAGCACACGGGTGACCTTCGGGGTCATCGCGTCGATCCGGCGCTGCCAGTCCCTGCCGACACCGTCGCCGCACGAGGACTTGCCCCGGTCGAAGTACGCCTCGACACAGCTGTTGAGCGAGTTGGCGAACGAGGGATCGTCGTTCGCGCCGACCGCGACCACCACCCCGACCACCCGCTTCTGCCGCGCGACCACCGCGAGCCGACCAGCCTGCGACGGTTCGGTGTACTGCTTGACCTCCCCGAGCCCGATCTGCGCGCTCGACGCGCCGGAGCACGCGAGGCTGATGGTCATCGCGACGTCGGTCATGCCGGTCTTGTGGATGGAGGCGTTGCGCGAGCGGTGACACCAGTCACCGTTCTCGCCGTTCGTGCCCGGTTCGTAGTCACCGGCGCCTTCGCCGGAGATCGTGCTGTCACCCATCGCGACCAGCACGCGGGGCACGTTCTCCGGCGGCCGTAACCCCGGCTGAGGCGTTTGCTGCTGGTCCCCGCCGATGACGAAGACCGCGACCAGCGCGACCGCGAGCAGTCCCGCGAGTGCCATCAGGTGCCAACGCCACTTACGCATTGCTGGTAAGTCTAGTGCGACGATGATGGTCGTTCGCCCACTTGGGAGGGGAGCCCCATGAGCGGCGTGCGGATAAGGCCTGCAACAGACGCCGACCTGGTCGTGCTGATCAGCGCCTTGGGCGACGAGGACTTCTTCGCCGACCGGCTGGCCAGGCAAACGAGTGACCACGGCGTCCTGCTGACGGCGTGGGAACACGACACGCCGATCGGCGCCGTGTACGTCTGGCTTGAGCGAGCCGAGGAAGCGGAGATACGCGAGCACCTTCCTGGCGTGCCACTGCTCAACCATGTCGAGGTGCGCTCCGGCTACCGCAACAGGCGCATCGGCACCAAACTGGTCATCGCCGCCGAAAAGCTCCTGGTCGAACGCGGCCACACCCGGGTCGCACTGGCGGTCCGCACCGACAACCCGGACGCGTACCGCCTGTACGAGCGTCTCGGCTACGAACAATGGCCGCACCCGCCGGTCGAGTGCCGATACGATGTCCGATTGCCGGACGGCACACGCAAGCGTTGCGTGGAGATCTGTCACATGATGGTCAAACGGCTGCGGTAGCGGTGCATGAGGCCGATGTCGGCCAGTAACTTCTGCGGCCCGTCCGCTGAGTACACCGCGCCTGACTCCTTGATGAACTGCTGCCAGACAGTTCGGTCGTCGCGCCACGCGCGCAGGTAGCTCACGCACATCCCCGGCTCGATCAGCCAGTTGCGACCGCGTGCTGCCTTCAACGCGATGGTCATGCGGGCCTTGTCCTCGGCGGGTAGCG
The DNA here is from genome assembly GCF_000826545.1 of Kibdelosporangium sp. MJ126-NF4. Next base: position 1,871,466 of record NZ_CDME01000011.1, read on the forward strand.
GCGCGGCGGCCACCATCGCGATCACGTCGTCGATGAAGCTCCTGCGCTTGTGCAGGAAAGTCCGCCAGTACAAGGGACTGTCGGCCTCGCCCAGTTCCCGGCCGGTGGTCAGCAGTGCGAACAGCCCCTCTGCCAGACAGTCGCCGAGCTCCTCCGACCGGGCCCGCCTGCCGTCCCGGTAGGGGTCGTACCTGTCCTGGATGGCCAGCCCGGTGATGGCGGACGGCCGCAGGTGCCGCTCGTCGAGCAGGAAGAACCAGTCCTCGTTGTAGATCTTGGGGAAGAACGAGGTGTACGAGGACCGCCCGATCGCCAGCGCGCCACCGCCGATGAACGTGTCCTGGTCGCCACCGGCGTCGCGGAACGCGTGACACACAACGGAATTGTCCCAGTATCCGCCGATCGACAGTCCGACGCCCGCGTAGTCGGTCAGCAGCCCGGCGGCCTCGTTGAGGTCCTGCGGGCGTGGCACGGCGATGTCGTCGTCGAGGAACACGATCCGCTCCCAGCCCGCCACCTGTGCCAGCAGCAGACCGAAGTTGCGTTTCATGCTGGTGTCGGTCCGCCGGTCGAACCTGGTTCCCCGGATCACCGCCGACGTTCTCAGTTCCGGGAACACGCCGGGACGCAGATCTGCGACGTCCACCGCGATGGTCTCGACACGCGCCGTCCGCGCCATCCGCAGTGTGGCTTCGGCCGAGGCGCGTTGGCTGCACAACGCGACGAGGACACAGTTCTGCGCGCGGGCCAGTCGCATCGCTGTCCGCAGGTACTTCACCGGTCGTGCGGTCGGCACGATGATGGCGTCGACCGGCGCCGAGGCCGCGACGGGATGCCGGGTGATCAGCTTCTGGTGGGATGGGATGTGATTGCTGGGCTCGCCCCCGTACACCGGTGGGGCGATCGTCATCCGGGACTCTCCACCCACTCGTGCAGCCGGTTCTCGGGCAAGGTCCAGTCGGGTGTCATGACCTGGCCGTTCACCACCGAGACGCGGGTGATCACGCTGAAGGTCTGTGCGCCCTTGAAGTGCTGGGTGAGGAAGGCGGCGTTGCGGTCGCGGAACCGGGTGTCTGTCAGCGCGCGGACCACGCCGTATGTGCCCCTGCTGAACATGCCGTTGCAGATGGTGACTGTGCGCAGAGCGTTGAACGGGTTGACGCCGCGGTAGAAGTGGCCGACGTCCTCGACGAGTTTGCCGTCGCTCGTCAGGTGGGGCTTGATCAGCTCCGTGCGGTCGCCACGGCTCACCTCGAAGCCTCCGATGTCGCTCTCCTCGGCCCGCGCGACCTGCCACACCGGCAGTTCCACCCGGTCGAGCAGGTCACGGGTGACGAAGTTCCAGTCGACTCCACCGAGGAGCACGAGGTGCGAGGTGTAGTCGTCCTCCGTGAGGTCGGGCGCCAGCTTGAAGTGCACCAGGGTGGTCGGATTGGCAGCGCGGAGGTGACCGTACAGCTCGATCAACGCGTCGAGGTCCGCATATGTGTAGAGCGCCGTGTAGTCCAGGCTGTCCGGATCCGCGTAGGCGCCCTGCGGCAGCGAGTTCGGCAGCCGGGCGCAGACGATGGTGATGATGTTGTTGTCGCCGAAGTGCCAGAATCCCGGCAGCGGCGACTCGCTCGCCACCACGGGCTCCGGGGCGTCGGTGACCGCCTGGTCGCGCAACTGGAACAGCTCCTGCCGGAGCGCGTCCCGGTCCGATCGCTCGTTGTCGGTGAGCTGACTGGGCAGCAGCAGCCGGTAGGGCACGGTCTCCACCGACCGCATCGTCGCGAAGAAGGTCGCGTACGACTCCAGCCGCCTCGTCGGCGGGACCTGCGACTTCGTCGGGCTCTCCCACGAGGAGATCAGCGAGATGCTCAGTGGTTTGCGTCCGCCGAACGCCTCCGCGAGCTGGAGCTGTGTGATCCCGAGGCCCGGCCAGTGCTCCTCGCGCAGCGACCGCAGCCTGGTCGCCAGTGCACGGCGCGCGTCTTCGGCGGACACAGCTTCACCTTTCAGTGAACTTCACTTAAGCCGTAGGGGACGGAGTGTACATCCGGGTGTGCTTCTGGAGGGAACCCCTATGTAACGCACCATGGTTACCGAAACCTGCGGCCATTGTGGTTTACCGGTACAGGCTTTACGCTGAACCTTAGCGAAGTCGAGCCAACTTTACTGAATTTCAGATTCTTCAGTCAAGCCCAGAACTGGTCCGGCACGCCACACCTTCGCAGGGCAGGGACGGAGGACACCAGGAGACACGCCGAGCGGCGTGGCTGAACCGACCGGAAGGGGTCGTCATGACGACGCCATCGCCACCCACCCCTGTACTACCCCGTCACCGAGCGATCGTCGCGGTGGACATCGAAGACTCCACCACCAGGACGAACTGGGAACGCGCACTGCTGCGCAAAGTGATGTACGAGCTGATCGAGGAGGCGCTGCGGCGCGGCGGGATCGGCGAGCAGCACCGCGATCTGATCGACCGGGGAGACGGCGCGTTCATCCTCGTCCACCCGGTCGACCAGGCACCGAAGACCGTTCTGCTGACCATGGTCATCCCCGCGCTGGCCGAACTGCTCGGGGACTACGACCCCGAACAACCCGACCACCGCTTCCGGCTGAGGGCCGCCGTCCACGCGGGCGAAGTGCACAACGACGGCCGAGGGTGGTACGGCGAGGACCTCGACGTCACTGCCCGACTGGTGGACGCGCCGGTGCTCAAGCGCACGCTCCGGCAGACCACGGCACCGCTTGTCCTCGTCGTGTCGCAGGACATCTACGAGTCAGTGGTCCGGCACGGCTATGTCGGGATCGACGACACCGAGTACGAGCAGACTGTCCGCATCCGCATCGGCGGGCGCCGCAGGCGCGGGTGGGTGCGGATCCCGGGGCCCACCGGGTACGGCGGTCACGGCCTGACGGCTTGATCCGCCTCGATGTGCTCGGCGATCGCTGTGATCACCGCGTCGGAGTTCGTGTCGATGTAGAAGTGGTCGCCGGGGAAGACTCTCAGCTCGAAACCGCCGCTGGTGTGTTCCTCCCACACGCGGACCTCGTCCACTTCCACCTTCGGGTCCGCGTCACCGACGAACCCGAAGACCGGGGTGGTCAGCTTCGGGCCCGGTGTCCAGCGGTAGGTCTCCGCCGCCTGGTAGTCGCCCCGGATCGACGGCAGCACCATGGCCTGGATGTCCTCGTCGTCCAACAGGTGGGAGCCTGCCCCGCCGAGCAGTTTCACCTCGGCGATCAGTTCCTTGTCGCTGAGCAGGTGGACCGCCTCGTCCCTGGCGAGGCTCGGGGCTCGCCTGGCCGAGGCGAACAGCGCCGTCGGCCGCACACCGGCGTCCTCCAGCCTGCGGGTCAGCTCGAACGCCACCGACGCGCCCATGCTGTGGCCGAACACCGTGATCGGTTTGTCCAGGTACGGCCGCAGCGCCGCCAACGCCCCGTCGGCCATCTCCTGGCAGGAGGTGAGGCAGGGCTCGGTACGCCGGTCCTGCCTGCCCGGGTACTGGATCGCCAGCACATCCACCTTGGGCGCCAGTGCCTTGGCCAGCGGCAGGTAGTAGCTCGCCGAACCGCCCGCGTGCGGTAGGCAGACCAACCGGGCCGCTGCCTGCGGCGACTGGACGAAGCGTCGGATCCACCGGTCGTCGGTCATGACTTCGTTTCCCATTCTCTCAGCAGCCCGAGTCGCTGTTCCAGTCCGTCGAGGCAGCGTTGGACGGCGTACTGGAACAGATCCGTGAAGAAGTCCGCGACCCGCTCGGGCCTGCCGGCCATCCCCGCGACAAACGTACCGACCGCGGCGAGGCCAGGGAGGTCGGATCGATCACGGAACGCCTGGTACTCACGGGCGTGCGCGTTGCGCACAGCGGCGATCCCGCGCTGGTCGTCCTCCAGCGCGATGTACTGGCAGGCCGTGGTCATCATGACGTTGTAGGCCAGCACGCTGTCGGCGCCGAACCCGGCTTCCTGCAGCAGCCGCACGCCCAGGTCGATGATCGGTCCGCCGCATGAGGCCGGTGGGCCGTGCATGGCCAGCCGGTAGGCGACACCGGGATAGCGGCGCAGCACGTCGCGGTGGTCGTCGAGCAACAGCCCGAACCACTCGCGCCACGGCAACGTCTCCGGTGGGACCGTCAGCTCGCGGACCACGTGGTCGAGCACCAGGCTGACCACCGCCTCCCGGTCGCCGACATGGTGGTAGACCACCGCGGGGGAGGCCTCGATCCGCGCGGCCAGCTGCCGCAGGGTCCAGTTGTCCAGTCCATTCTCCGCAGTCAGCGCGACGGCCTCGGCCACGATTCGTCCAACCGTGACCGCGGGCAGCCCCGCGCCATGGCGTGAACGCCCTCGCTGCTGTGGAACCCCCATGGCCCGACAGTAGCGTTTTCCGCTGCCTGGCCTGTGCCGATTGGGAAGACCAGTGATCAACCCAGTGTGATCAACCCAGTGTGATCGCCGTCAGGTCGACACCGTGCGCGGCCGTCGTGCTGACGTCACGCACCCGCTCGGCCCACACCGCGTGCCCGTGTGCGGTCCATAGTGGAACGAGCTGCAGTTCGCGCAGGACCTCGTTCTCGACGAGCCGGTAGTTCTCCGCCTGCACGACCGGATCACCGGACGCCGCAGCCGCGTCGAGGAACGGCTTGATCGACGGCAGGTCGAGCCCTTCGAACAGTTCATGCGGGCTGTCGATGCCCCAGGTGTGGATCTGGATCCGCACCGCCGGGCCGGTGTCGGTCTTCAGGCCGAGGTTGGTCTGTACCTGACTCCTGACGGCGGGCAGATCGGGATTGACGCCATCGGAGAACCGCGCCGCGGTGAGGTCGGCCTGGGTGCGCAGGGTTTTGGCGGCGGCCGGGTCGAAGTTGCAGGCACGGCAGGTGCCGGAGCGTTCGCCGGGCGCGACGGCAGGTGGGTACAGCCGGGCGGCCGGATCGTACTGGTTGTCCATGGGCCCTTCGGTCACCGCCTTGCGGTCGATCGCCATGGCGATCGCGTACCTGGCGACCGGATCGGCCAGCTCCGGACCGAAGAGGAGATAACTGGCCTCAGGCTTCGGCCACACCACGTGCCGGGCGGCGAAGTCCTGGTGCATCGAGGCGTGCCTGCTGCCGGGAAAGTCCACGACCAGATCGAGCTTGCCCGCCTTGACCTCGTCGAATGCCACGGCCAGGTCCGGGTACACCTTGAGGTCGATCCGCTGTGCCTTGGCGCCGACCTGGTTGACGCGGACCAGGCGGCCGCCTTTCTTCTCGTCCCATGGTGTTTCCACCTTGAACGGTCCGTTGCCGTCCAGCGGTTTCGCCGACCGGACCGGCAGTGCCCGCACCGAGGCGAGGAACGCGGGCACGTAACTGGCGGGCCGTTCCATGGTCAACTGAATGGTCGAGTCGTCGACCGGGACGATGTTCTTGTACGAAATCGGTTTCTCGGCCGCCGTCGCCCACGCGTCCACATACGAGGTGGCGGTGACCTTGGTGCCGTCGTGGTACTGGCCGGGACGCAGCTTGATCGTCCAGGTGATCTGGTCGGTGCTCGTCACCGACTCGGCGGCACGTGGCGTGATCTTGCCGGTGGCCGGGTCGTAGTCGACCAGCGGGGTGTAGAGCGCGTTGCCGATCATCCGGTCGCGCGGCGCCCGCCACACCGGCTGCTCGCCGACACCGACAGTGAGCACACCCGGCTCCGGGCTGGGATCGGTGTCCGGCGTGCCGCTACAGCCGGTGATCATGACGGCCGTGGCGAGCAGGATCGTGGTGACGCGCATGGCAAGTTCCTAGCAGATGAGGGTTTCGTGAACGACGAATGGCCGTTGTGTCCGGTTGAGTAAGGCCTTTAGGGTGACGCGGTGCGTAGGTGGTTATTCGGTTCTTCAGTCGCAATGTCCGCGGTAGCGCTGATGTTCGTCAGCACAGTGCCCGCCCAAGCTTGCGGTGACGAGGTTTTCGGCAATCCCGGCAACCCGTCCAGTGCCGCACACGCAGGACATACTGGACCCAAGGCGGAGGGCTTGGCCGCGTCGAGCGCGGTCAAGAACGTCGACCTCGTGGCGAACGTGCCCGACGCGGCAGGCGCCACCTCGGTCCGGTTCCTGAAATACGGCCACAAGGACGTGCTGTTCGTCTCCGGGACGTTCGGCCTGAAGTCCTACGATGTGGACAACCCGCGCAAGCCGAAGCTGCTCGGGGAAGTCAAGCTGCCGGGGTTCTGGCAGGGCGAGGACACGGAGGTCGACGAGAAGCGCAAGCTCGTCTTCCTGGCCCGTGATCCTCGTGCCTTCGGCGGCAACACCCAGACCGGTGAGTCCGGTATCTACACCGTCGACGCCAAGCGTCCGGACAAGCTCGAGGTCATCAGCTACGTGAAGGTCCCGGCGGGCCACACGACCAGCTGCGTCAACGACTGCCGGTACGTGTGGACAGGTGGCCCGGCCAAGGCCGCCGACCAGCCCGCCGACTGGGGCGGCCGCCCGATCTGGGTGACCGACATGACGAATCCGCGCAAGCCCAAGGTCAATCCCAACCCGATCGACCTGTACCGCAACGACGGCAAGACCGACTACGCCCACGACGTCCAGGTCGACGCCATGGGCATCGCGTGGTCGTCCGGCCGTGGTGGTGTGCGCGGCTTCTGGACCGAGGGCTGGCACCGCGACCCGGTCACGGGCAAGTTCCGCAGGGCCACGGCGCTCGACCCGGTGCCGTACGCCGGTGGTGGCGTGAACGAGCTCGCCGCTCCGTCGAAGTTCATGCACAACAGCTACCGTCCGGTCGGCTGGCGTGCGAAGGACGGCGGCGACCACGAGCGGTGGGGCCGCAACGGCGACCTGGTCTATGCGACTGAGGAGTCGTTCATGGATGGGTGCGCCGGTGACGGTGTGCTGGTGATCGCCTCGCTGAAGGGCTCGTACAACGGTGAGGGCTGGCGCTCGACACCGGACAAGCCGTTCCGGCTCAAGACCATCGGCAGCTGGAGCGTGGCAGGCCAGGAAGGCAGCGACCCGGCCAGCGGCGACTGCTCCGCGCACTACTTCGACGTCGAGGGCAAGGTCCTCGTGCAATCGTTCTACGGACAGGGGACGCGGTTCCTGGACATCAGCGACCCGACCAACCCCCGCCAGATCGCGTACCACCGCCCGGCCGACGGCCGGTCCTGGTACCCGGCGTGGCACAAGGGCTACGTCTTCGTCGCCGACGGCACGCGCGGCATCGACGTCCTGAAGCTGACACGCTGAACCCGGCACGATGCCTCCGGTGGAACGCCCGCCGGGGGCATCGTGGTGTCCGGACAGCGAATCCGTCGGCGACCTCAGGTTTAGGGCGCCTGGGTAGGGGGTAGACCCTTCCGGGGCGTGGGTATCGCCCGGGCAAGAGGGAGTGATCCTCTCGTGGGACGTGCGATCGGGGGCGATCCGGCCGATGTGGCCAACGCCTTTGAGCATCTACCGGCTGTGGTGTGGCTGCTGGAAGGCCCCGAGCACGTCGTGGTGGCCGCGAACCGCGCCGCTCGGGCGAGTGTCGGTGACCTCGACCTGATCGGCATGCCGATCAGGCTGGCGGGCAAGGCGTTGCCGGGCACCCGGCTGCTCGACATGCTGGACGAGGTCTACCGCGAGAGCCGGACCCTGTCCGTGCAGGAACCGGACGCGCTGGTCACCGTCCGTCCCGTGATCGACGCGTACGACGTCGTCACCGGGTTGATCGCGCAGGTCATCGTGCTGTCCGACCAGCCGCCGCCCTTTCGCCGCGACGAGCACGAGGTCGCGCTCGACCTGCAGCTCGCGGTCCTCCCGCACGGTCTTCCCGTGCTGCCGGAGATCAGCATGGCCGCCGCGTACCTGCCCGCGGGCGCCAACGACGCCGCGGGCGGTGACTGGTTCGAGGTGATCCCGATGCCCGGCAGGCGGCTCGGGCTGATCGTCGGCGATGTCGTCGGACACGGCCCGAGGGCGTCGGCGATCATGGGTCAGCTGCGGGCAATCGTGGCCGAGCGGATGCTGCTCGGTGCCGAGCTCGGTGACGTGGTGAACGCGCTGGACACGTTCGCGCGCAGCGCACCGGAGGCACGCGGCACGACGGTCTGTGTGGCGATCCTCGACAGACAGAGCGGTTCGCTCGAATACTGCACACGCGGCCACCCACCACCGCTTGTCGTCAGCGCCAACGGCGAGACACGCGTGCTTCCCCAGCCAAGCGGCCCGCCGCTGGCGTTCGGCGACGGCGAGTTCATGTTCGCCCAGGACGTGCTGTGGCCGGGGGAGACGATCGTGCTCTACTCCGACGGCGCGGTGGAGCGGCCCGGCCGGACGATCGTGGAGGGCATCGGCGAGCTGGCCGCGTCTTCCGCGCAGGTGGTGCGGGTCAACGGGAACGGGCCGCGTGCGCTGGCCGATCGGATCTGCCATGGCGGTCTGCGGCTGATCGAGAACGGCCACGCGCCGCGCGACGACGCGAGCCTGCTCGCGGTGACCGTGCTGCTGCCGTTCGTGGACCCGCTGATGATGGCGGTGCCCGCGTTGCCGGAGAAGCTCACCGAGGTCCGCCGTGAGCTCGGCCAGTGGCTGGCCGAGCTGAGGCTGATGGAGGACGACCTGGTCGCGGTCGAGCTGAGCGTGATCGAGGCGGTGACCAACAGTGTCGAGCACGCGTACACCGACCCCGCGTACACCGACTCCGGAGGCGCGGTGCACATCGAGGCGTCGCTGGACGAGGTCGGCGGGCTGCACGTCCGGGTGTCGGACACCGGGATCTGGAAGAAGCCGGACGCCGAACCGGGTTTCCGCGGCCGGGGCATGCTGATGATGCGCGAGTCCATGGACCAGATGCGGCTGGCCACCACGTCGAAGGGGACAGTGGTGGAGATGTCCAAGGTGGTGCGCCGTCCGGTGCGCACCGGCGCGACACGCGTGGCGCCCGCCAGGGACGAGGAAGCCGACGATTTGCACATCAATCGGATGTCCGCGCCGGACTCGTTGTGGCTCACGGTGTCCGGTGCGCTCGACGGCGGCTCGGCGGCCCGGTTGCGCAGCGCGCTGCTGGAGGCGGCGCGCGGCGGCAGTCGATTGCCGATCACGCTCGTGCTGGACGACGTGACCGCGCTCGGCAGCGCTGGCCTGCGTGTCCTGACCGAGCAGGGACGACGGCTCGGCGACGCGGGCCGGGTGCTGCGCGTTGTCGCTTCGCCGAGTAGTCCGGCGGGCAACGTGCTGTCCATCAGCGGTGTCGACATGCTGTTGGACGTGCGGTCACACGCCTGATCTGCGGGGCAGCGTGCCAGCCCATAGGTTGGGGACTGCGAGAGACACCAAACCGGAAGGAGCGGAGATGCTCGCGGTCACGAATGCCGCCGCACAGGCGATCGAAGCGCTGACCAGCCAGGAAGGTCAGCAGGAAGCCGAAGGCGGGCTCAGGTTCAGTCTCCAGTCCAGCGATGACGCGGGCGCGCAGCTCGCTCTCGCGGTGACCAAACAGCCCGAGCAGGGCGACCAGGTCGTCACCACCGACACCGGGGCCAGCGTGTTCCTCGAACGCGGGGCCGCCGAGTTCCTGGACGACAAGGTGCTCGACGTCCAGCAGAACACCGAGGGCGAGATCGCTTTCGCGCTGGCGCCGCAAGGGGTCTGATGCTCGAAGGTCGGGCCGGAGGCGGGCGTGGCGGTCGCCTCCGGCCCGGCCACTCAGGTGCCCCTCTTCGCACACGTTTGCACCGGCTGTAGATCAAGGTATGTTCCCGTCCACACCTCGGGCCATGACGAATAAGACCTAGGTATGGCACGTAACCCCTAGTGGTTCCGCGATGCGGTATTCGCCTGTCCGCAGGGGAATGCCGGCAGGGCCTTCCTGACGTGCCGATGAGCGGATCCGCGGGTGGATCCGCACGCCGATCGTCGCAGCCAGGTGAAGTGCGCACTCATAACATCGGGGCATGGCGTTCGGCGATGGTTGGCGGAAACTGTCGGACCCCGGGTCTACCGTCGTCCGCGTGCGGACGTCGACAGTGCTCGCGCGGCGTGCTGGATTCAGGATCCAGGCCGTGACCTGCGAAGATGATCACACTGGGTGGTCGCGGCCGGAACCGAGGGACCGGTTCGGCTTCGTGCTGGCCCGGCGCGGCCGGTTCCGGTGGTCTTCGGACGGGCGCGTGATCGATGTGGACACGACGGTCGGGTACATGAGCGTTCCCGATGTCGAGGAACGGTTCTCCCACCCGGCGGGCGGCGATGTGTGCACGTCGGTCGAGGTCGCGCCGGAGCTGTGGCGCGGCTCGGCGGGCTCCGCGCTCTACGTCGACGCGCGGGTCGACCTGGCGCATCGCCGGTTGCTGGCCGCCGTGTGCGGCCAGGATGTCGACTACGCGGTGGCGGACGAGTTACTGGGGTTGCTGGCGGCCGCGAGCCGTTCTCCGGTGCTGACCGGGCCGGGGGACCGGACGATGCTCGCGGCGGCCCGTGCGGCGATCCTGACGGAGGATCCCGGCGGGCTGCTCCCGTTGGCCGACCGGCTCGGCGTCTCGCCGTACCGGCTGAGCCGGGCGTTCCCGCGCGAGCTCGGGGTGTCGGTGACGCAGTACCGCAACCGGGTCAGGGTGGGCCGGGCGATCAGCCGGATCGCCGACGGGGAAAGGGACCTCGCCGGTCTCGCGGCCGAACTCGGCTTCGCCGACCAGGCGCACCTGTCCCGTGTGGTCAGCGGCCAGGTCGGCCGTACGCCGGGTGCCCTGCGGGCGCTGCTGCAAGAATCTTCAAGACCGGCGCGCGCGGGACGCCGAGACTTCTCGCCATGAGCAGGACATTGACGACAGTTGCGATCGACACCGCCGGACCGGCCGCGTTGGCGCGGTTCTACCACACCGTCACCGGATGGGAGATCTCCGCGAGCGGGGACGACTTCGCCGCACTCACCGGTGGGCCGGTGGGGCTCGCGTTCCAGTACGTCGCCGACTACAAGGCAGCGGGCTGGCCGGATGGGGACAAGCACTTCCACCTCGACTTCGAAGTCGACGACATCACCACGGCGGAGCAGGAACTCCTCGCTGCGGGCGCGACCAAGCCGGACTTCCAGCCGGGCGGTACGGACTGGACAGTGCTGCTGGACCCGGAAGGGCACGCCTTCTGCCTGGTGCCCCGCGAAGTGGCGTGACAAGGATACAAAGGACATAGGGGGAACCGGAATTGACCGAGGATGTCGCTGTCGGCTCGCTCGAGACACCCGTTGGCACACTGCACGTCGCGATGACGCGCGACGGGCTCGCGGACGTGAGCTGGGTGCGGCCACGGGTTCGGCTGCCCGTCGCCGACGACCCGGACCGCGTCGAGCCCGTGCTCGGCCAGCTGGCGGAGTACTTCACGGGCAAGCGAAAGCGGTTCGACGTGCCGATCGACTGGCGGCGGACATCCTCGCTGCAGCAGGATGTTCTGCAGACCCTTTATTCCACAGTGGACTACGGTGAGTCCGTCACCTACGGCGAACTCGCCACCCGAAGCGGCGATCGGGTACCGGCACGGGGGATCGGCTCGATCATGGGCTCGAACCCTGTGCCGATCGTCGTTCCGTGCCACCGGGTGATCGCAGGCGACGGGCTCGGTGGCTACAGCGGGGGAACGGGCCGGGACGGCCTCGCGGTCAAACAATGGCTGCTGATCATGGAAGGAGCGCTGCCGCCGACGCTCGGCTGGGATCCCGACCGTCTCGAGCTGTGACGCGAACACCTGGCGGCCGGCCGTAGCACGAAGTTTGTTTAGTATGTGAACTATTTAAACTCCTGTCTCCACAACGGAAATCCGCCGTTGACATGAGGAGTAACCCACGTCACACTCAGGCGCGGGAGAGCGCTCCCTCATGGATACCGGACCACGCCCCGCCGCCAGCGCTGGCCGGATCCGCCCGTGCCCCCTGCACGCACGGGCCGATCTCGGAAGGAGAACCGTGACCTCCGGTTACTCTGTCAGTCTCGCGCGCCCAAAACGGCTGTTGGCCGCCGGTTTACTCGTCGCGGCCGCCGTCGCCGCCGGTCCGATGGCGGTGGTCGGCGAGGCCGCGCCACCGGTCAACCCCGCCGACTTCCAGCAGATCACGCTGGCCAAGGGCGAGCCGGAGATGGGCGAACCGATGTCGATGACGGTGTTGCCCGACCGAACCGTCCTGCACACAGCCAGAAACGGCACACTGCGCGCCACCGACGCGGCGGGCAACACCAAGGTCATCGGCACCATCCCGGTGTACAGCCACGACGAAGAGGGCCTGCAGGGCATCGCCGCCGACCCGGGCTTCGCCACCAACCGGTTCGTCTACCTCTTCTACGCCCCACCGCTTTCCACTCCCGCGGGGGACGCGCCGCTGAGCGGCACGGCCGCCGACTTCGCCCGGTTCAACGGTGTCAACCGGCTCGCGCGCTACACCCTCAACGCGGACCTGACTCTCAACGCGGCCAGCGAGCGCACCATCATCGAGGTCCCGACCAGCCGTGGCCTGTGCTGCCACGTCGGCGGTGACATCGATTTCGACGCGGCCGGGAACCTGTACCTGACCACGGGTGACGACTCCAACCCGTTCGTCGACGGATACGCGCCGCTGGACGACCGGCCCAGCCGCAACCCGGCGGTGGACGCGCAGCGCAGCGCCGCGAACTCCAACGACCTGCGCGGCAAACTGTTGCGGATCAAGGTCAACGCGGACGGCAGCTACTCCATCCCCACGGGCAACCTGTTCGCGCCCGGCACAGCGAACACCCGTCCGGAGATCTACGCGATGGGCTTCCGCAACCCGTTCCGGATGAACGTGGACAAGGCCACCGGCATCGTCTACCTCGGCGACTACGGGCCGGACGCCGGGACGACCACCAACCGCGGCCCCAGCGGTCAGGTCGAGTTCAACCGCGTGACCGCGCCGGGCTTCTTCGGCTGGCCGTACTGCACCGGCAGCAACACCGCGACCGAGTCCTACGCGCAGTACAACTATGACACCTCAACTGCGGGCGCGAAGTTCAACTGCGCCGGTGGCGCGGTGAACAACTCGCGCAACAACACCGGTGTCAAGAACCTGCCGCCCGCCCAGCCCGCGTGGATCAAGTACGCCGGTGACAGCGGTTCACCGCCGGAGTTCGGTGGCGGCTCCGAGTCGCCGATGGGCGCGCCGGTCTACCGGTTCGACCCGAACCTGCAGTCGTCGGTCAAGTTCCCGCAGTCGCTCGACGGTCACGTGTTCGCCACCGAGTTCGGACGGCGCTGGATCAAGGACATCGAGGTCCTCTCCGGCGGGGCACGCGGCACGATCCAGCCGTTCCCGTGGTCGGGCACGCAGATCATGGACGCCCAGTTCGGCCCGGACGGCGCACTGTACATCTTGGACTACGGCACAGGCTGGTTCGCCGGTGACGCCAACTCGGCGGTGTACCGCATCGAGTACCGCCCGTCGGGCAACCGGCCGCCGGTGGCCGCTGCCAGTGCCAACCGGACATCCGGTGCCGCGCCGCTCGCGGTGACCTTCTCGTCCGCGGGGTCGTCCGATCCGGACGGCGGGCCGTTGACCTACCGCTGGACGTTCGGCGACGGAGCCACCTCGACAGCGGCGAATCCGTCGCACACGTACACCGCGAACGGCACGTACACCGCGCAAGTCACCGTCACCGACAACCAGAGCCTGACGGCCAACGCCAGCGTGATCATCAACGTCGGAAACACCGCGCCGACGGTCACGGTTGAGCTTCCCGCCAACGGTCAGGTCTTCACCTTCGGCGACACCGTCCCGTACCGGATCAGCGTCACCGATCCCGAGGACGGTGCAATCGACTGCAACCGCGTGAAGATGACCTACGTCCTCGGCCACGACAGCCACGGTCACGCGATCACGTCTAAGAACGGCTGCACCGGAAGCATCGCGACGCCGCTGGACGGCGAGCACGACACATCGGCGAACCTCTTCGGCGTGTGGGACGCGGAGTACACCGACAAGGGCGCCAACGGCCAACCGGCGATCACCACGCACGCGCAGTCGGTGACCCAGCCGGGTACCCGGCAGGCCGAACACTTCAAGGCGATGCAGGGTGTCAGCCCGATCGACAAACCGGCGGCGTACGGCGGCAAGACCATCGGCAACATCGAGAACGGCGACTGGGTGTCGTTCGAACCCTATGTCCTGCAGGGGATTCCGAACTTCACCGCGCGGGTCTCCTCCGGCGGAGCCGGTGGCCAGTTGCAGGTGCGAGCGGGATCGCAGACCGGTCCGCTGCTCGGCACGGCGACCGTGGCGAACACCGGCGGCTGGGAGAACTTCGTCAACGTGACGGCGAACCTGGCAGGTGCGCCCGCCGGGACGACCAAGCTGTTCCTTGTGTTCACCGGGGGAGCGGGCGCGCTGTTCGATGTGGACCAGTTCACGCTCGGCGGGTCCGGGCAGCCGCAACCCGAGCTGCTGTCCGCAGGCAAACCCGCGACGGCATCCTCGTCGGAGAACGCCACCTACGGGCCGGGCAACGTCACCGACGGCAGCGCGACCACCCGGTGGTCGTCGCAGTTCGCCGATCCACAGTGGATTTCCATCGATCTCGGCCAGTCCCGGTCGGTCTCCCGGGTCCGGCTGAACTGGGAGGCGGCGTACGGCCGCGCCTACCGGATCGAGACATCCGCCGACGGGAACACCTGGAGCAGCGTGTACTCCACGACGACCGGCGACGGCGGGACCGACGACGTCAGCTTCACCGCCACGAACGCAAGGCATGTCCGGGTCCACGGAACCACCCGAGCCACGGCATGGGGCTACTCCCTGTGGGAGATGGAGGTTTACGGTGCGTAAGACGATGCGCAGGGTGGGGCTCGCAGCGGCACTCGCGCTCACACTGATGGTTTCCCTCGTGACTGGCACCAGCCAGGCGGCCGACCCGCCGTACCGGATCATGGTGTTCTCCAAGACGGCAGGCTTCCGCCACGACGCCATCCCTGCCGGTATCCAGCTGCTGCGAGACCTGGGCGCTGCCAACAACTTCACGGTCGACGCCACGGAGGACTCGACCCGGTTCAGCACAGCGAACCTGGCCCAGTACAAAGTCGTGGTGTTCCTGAACACCACCGGCGACGTGCTGAACGCGACCCAGCAGACCGCGTTCGAGCAGTACGTCACCGGCGGTGGCGGGTACGTCGGCGTGCACGCGGCGGCGGACACCGAGTACGACTGGCCGTTCTACGGTGGACTGGTCGGCGCGTACTTCCACTCGCACCCGGCGATCCAACAGGTGACCGTGCGCGTGGACGACCAGGTCCACCCGTCCACCGCGCACCTGCCCGCCGCGTGGGTGCGTACCGACGAGCTGTACAACTACCGCACCAACCCGCGTGGAGCGGCGAAAGTCCTTGCCAGGCTTGACGAATCCACGTACAGCGGCGGAAACATGGGCGCCGACCACCCGATTGTCTGGTGCCAGAACTACCGCGGCGGCCGCTCGTGGTACTCAGGCCTCGGCCACACCCAGGCCTCGTACTCCGAGGCGAACTTCCGCACCATGCTGCTCGGCGGGATCCGCTGGGTGGCGGGCATGGTCCCGGGGGACTGCGCGCCGGACACCCAGCCGGGGCCGACGCTGCTGTCCCGTGGTCGCCCGGCCATCGCGTCGTCGGTGGAGAACGCGACCTACAGCGCCGCCAACGCGGTCGACGGCAACACCGGCAGCCGCTGGTCGTCGCAGTTCGCCGACCCACAGTGGATTTCGGTCGACCTCGGCCAGACCCGCTCGGTGTCCAGGGTCCGGCTGCAGTGGGAGGCCGCGTACGGCCGCGCGTACCGGATCGAGACGTCAGCCGACAACGCCAGCTGGTCCACTGCGAACACGCAGTCGGCCAGTGACGGCGGCACCGACGACGTCACGTTCACCCCGACCAACGCCCGCTACGTGCGGATCTACGGCACGGCGAGGGCCACGGCCTGGGGATACTCGCTGTGGGAATTCGAGGTGTACGGCACCTGAGCTGGTGAACTATGGCACCCGTCACTGTTGGGGTGGGTCCCCGTGCGGGCTGGTGGAGGACGCGGTAACTTAGTCACCTCTGCCAGCCCTCGTGGCAGGGACGAGGGCTGGCAGGGGCTCTCTTCTGCGATGGCCCGGGCTGGTGCTAACCGGCCTGGGCCGCGTTGTACAGGTTCTGCGCGTCGGCCCCGAAGTACGGGCCGAACATCCAGTTCGCGAAGAAGTTGTACTTGAAGCTGTTCACCGAGTTCTGGATGCCGGTCCCGGCGGCCTCGTTGAACGACAGGAACCACGGCCCGCCGCTGGCACCGCCGGTCTGGTTGCACGTCATCCCGATGTCCTGTGACAGCAGGAAGTCGTTGAACACCTTACCGCTGCAGTAGATCAGCTTCGTCCCGTCGTACGGCGCCGCGGCCGGGTAGCCGAACGCGTACATGTTCTGCCCGCGTGCCTGGTTGAACGCGATGCCCTGAGCGCCGACGACGTCGGTCAGGTTCTGGCCGTTGAGCTGGTTCACCACGGCCGCGCCCACGTCGTAGTTGATGTCCTCACTGGCGACCCACTGTGGAGTGGCGCTGGTGCTCTTCGCGGTCCACGTGCCGTAGGGCGTGTTCCCGTTGTCGTAGCCGGGCACGAACGCCCAGTTGGTGTGGAACGCGCCCTCCAGCTTCACACAATGGCCCGCGGTGATGACCGTGCTCTTGTTCGCGCTGGTCACCGCGTTGCCGCTGCAGGAGGCTGTGCGGTTCTGATAGGTGAAGAACACGCGGCCCGCGGTCTTGACGACCGCGCCGCCGCCGGTCCACGCCGCGCCGCCGTTCGGGATGGACAACGGGAGCGCGCCCTGGACCACGGCAGGCAGCCCGCGTGCCACGTCCTTGACCGCGCCGGGCGCGACCTTGAGCAGATCGAGCGGTGCCGCGGAACGCATCCGTTCAGGCGTCCAGAACGCCGTCACGGCCCTCGCCGCGTTCGCGGTGGTCGCCGCGAAATGCGTAGTGGCCGCGCTCTTCGCCTGTGCTGCGGGCGTGCTGAGCGCGGCCACTGTCAATCCGGTTGCGGCTAAGACGATTAGTTTCTTCATCGCCAGCTCTCTTCCGGTGGGGGAGCAGGGTTACTCGAAAGTAACTCGCGATTCACCGGGTGGCCAGCCTGGAACGGTTCAGTCCGCCGGACAGGTTTGGGCCAGTCAGCCCAGATCGCGCAGCCACTGCTCGACCCCGGCCACGTGCACCGTGGCCCACGAACGGGCGAGCTCCGGCTGGCGTGCCTCCAGCGCCGCGACGATCGCGCGGTGCTCGGCGACTGTCCGGTCCACCGCGCCGCCCTGCGAGATGCCGCGCCAGATCCGGACACGGACCGTGGGACCGGCCAGCGTGTCCATCAGCTGTGCCAGGTAGCTGTTGCCCGCCGCGGTGACGATCCGGCGGTGGAACTGCAGGTCGTGCTCGACCAGTTCCTCGACCGACCCGGCCTGCTCGGTGGCGTCGCAGAGCTTGCGCAGCTCCTCGATGTCCTCCTCGCTGACCGACAGGGCCGCCGTCGCGGTGGCCGCGGGTTCGAGGATCCGGCGAACCTCCAGCATCTCCAGCACCGACTCCTCGCTGCGGTGCAGGTCCAGCACGAACGACAGCGCGCCGAGCAACTCGCCCGCGCGCAGGCTGGAGACGTACGTCCCGTCGCCCTGGCGCACGTCGAGCACCCTGACCAGTGACAGTGCCCGGACGGCCTCGCGCAGCGAGTTGCGTGACAGGCCGAGGCGGTCGGCGAGGTCGGCCTCTCGCGGCAGGCGGTCGCCCGGCTTCAGTTCGCCGGACATGATCATTTCCCGGACCCGCAGGATCGCGTCGTCGGTTACCGCCACGGCCAACCCCTCATGAGACATCGGATGTCTTGGCCTCCCAGTATGCCTCATTCGTGCCGGGGCACCGCCCGAGAGACTGGCTTCATGAGACTGGGCGTGTTTCTCCTGGCAGGACGCTTTCCCGGGCAGGACGACCGGGACGCGCTGCGGCGGGCCGGTGATGCGGTCGGGTGGGCCGAGCAGGCCGGATTCGACGACGTGTGGATCGCCGAGCACCACTTCATGTCGTACGGCGTCTGCCCGTCGGCGATCACCTTCGCGGCACACGCCCTGGGGCGTACCGAGCGGATCACGGTCGGCACGGCGGTCAGCGTGCTGTCCACGACGCACCCGGTGATGCTCGCCGAGCAGGTCACGATGCTCGACCAGATGTCCGGCGGCAGGCTGCACCTCGGCGTGGGGCGCGGCGGGCCGTGGCGTGATCTTGAGGTGTTCGGCGCCGGGCTGGACCGCTGGGAGAACGGGTTCGCCGAGAGCCTCGACCTGCTGGTCGAGTGCCTGACCGAGCCGAGCGTGGCGGGCACCGGCCGGTTCGAGTTCCGTGCGGTGCCGATGGTGCCGCAACCCGTGCGGCGGCCCCGCCTGACCGTCGCGTGCACGTCACCGGGCACGGTGGCGATCGCCGCCGAACGCGACCTGCCGATGCTGCTGGGGATGGACCTCGACGACCGGGGCAAGGCCGCCATGGTCGACGCCTACACCGCCGCCGGTGGCCGGGCGAGCGGGCACATCGGCGCGGCGCTCGCGCACGTCGCCGACAGCCGCGCGCAGGCGGAGGCCGAACTGCGGGCCGCCATGCCGAGCTGGCTGGGACCCGGCCTGAAAGGCTATGTGACAGTGGACGACCGGCCTCGCAAGCCGCACGACCCGGCCGGGTACACCGAGCACCTGATTCGGATCAGCCCGGTCGGCACCGCCGAGGACTGCCTGGAACACCTGCGCCGCGGCACGTCCGGCGTCGAACACCACATCCTGATGGTCGACGCGTGTGGCGACCCGCAGACCACGCGCCGCACCATCGAACGCCTCGGCGAGGCCAGGTCACCCTCGTGAGTGTTTTCGCCGGTTAGAACCGGAGAAAACACTCACGAGGTCTTTTTAGCGCTGGTCGCGGAAGGCGGCGAACAGCAGTCGCAGTCCGATCAGGATGCTGATCACCAGCAGGTTGTAGCCGATCACCTGGTACAGCGTGATGTCCTCGACCAGGCGCGGGCCGCCGGTGGTGCCCAGCAGCAGCACGGCCATGATTCCCGTTGTCGCGCCGATGAACGCGAGCATCAACTGGTGCACGATGCCGTTGAGCAGTTGGCGGTCGCGTTCGTCGGCGAACAGCCGGACGTTGACCGACAGCCTGCCTTCCTCCAGTGCGCCGCCGATCCGGTCGATCCGGCGTGGCAGCCTGCGCAGCACGGGCAGCAGCGTCAGCAGCTCCTCGGTCACGGTCTTGCGCAGGGACGCCGGGTCCATCTGCTCGCTCAGCCGGACCGAGGCGTACGCCCGGGACTCGACCACGATGTTGAAGCCCGGTGCGAGCCCGGCGAGCGTTCCCTCCATGGTGGCCAGTGCGCGGAACACCGCCGCGATCTCCGGCGGCACGCTCAGCCCGTACCTGGTGACCAGGCGGAACAGGTCGGTGAACATCTCGACGTCGGGCGCGGCGCCGCCGGTGAAGTGCCGTGCGATGAACTGGCCGAGCGCGCGCTCCAGCTTCTGCTCGTCGATGTCGTCCGGCCGGGACACCACTTCGAGCAGCCCGTCGCGCAGCGCCGCCGGATCGCCGCGGTCGATGGCGAGCAGCAGGTTCTGCAGCCCGGTGCGCAGCGATCCGTCCAGCCTGCCGACCGAGCCGAAGTCCAGCAGGCCGAGCGTTCCGTCGTCCAGCAGCATCACGTTGCCGGGGTGCGGGTCCGCGTGGAACACGCCGTTGCGCATCACCTGGCGCAGCAGGCAGTGCAGCAGCGAACGGGCCAGTTCGGTGCGGTCGAGCCCGCGCGCGTCGATCAGCGCACCCGCCGAGCCCAGCGGGGTGCCCGCCAGCCTGCTCATGATCAGCACCCGGGTCGTCGCGCGGTGCACGACGGGCACCTTGACGTCCGCGTCGGCCGCGACCGCCTGGATGTTCTTGGCCTCGCCCCGGAAGTCGAGCTCCTCCAGCAGGGCCTTGGCGAACCCGTCGGCGAGGGCGAGCACACCGAGCCTGCGGGCCCACTGCGTGCGCTCCTCGAGGGTCTGCGCGAGGCGGTACATGATGTCCAGGTCCCGTTCGACGATCGAGCGGATGCCCGGTCGCTGCACCTTCACCACGACATCCGTGCCGTCGGTCAGCTGTGCCCGGTAGACCTGGGCGACCGACGCGGACGCCAGCGGCGCCGTGTCGATCTCGGCGAACACGCCGTCCGGGTCGCCCAGTTCGTCGCGCAGGACCGTGTCGATCTCCTCGCGCGGGGCGGGGGAGACCTGGTCCTGCAGCCTGCTCAGCTCCTCGACGAACTCCGGCGGGAGCAGGTCGGCGCGGGTGGACAGGACCTGGCCGAGCTTGACGAACGTGACACCGGCCTCCTCCAGCGCCTGCCGCAGCGACCGGGCCACCTGCGAGCGTTTGACCGGGTCGCTGGTGCGCAACCGGCCGCGCAGCGCCGGGCCGAGACCGTGCCTGAGAGCGATCCTGGTGATCCTGGAGTAGCGCCTGGCCCGGCTGATCCGGCCGGGCAGGGAACGCAGCCCGCCGACGAACCAGATCCCGGTCCCGGTCGGCTTCATCACCTCCAGCACGAACAGGATCGCGACGGCGACCAGCAGCACGCCGCCGAAGACGGGGATGATGAACAGCAGGGCGATCTCTTCCGACCCCGACTCGAACACCGTCGGCATCTGGCCGCCGATGAACCCGGCCGTGCTCCACGCCGCGAACGCCGCGAGCACCGCCCGGATCGTGCCGACGCGCACGCCCAGCACCTTGCGGGCACCCACGACCAGCACCCACGCGGACAGCACCAGCACCAGGACGCCCACGAGCGAAAACAGCACGTACCACATGGTCGGAACCCAACCAGACGGACGTATCAGCCGATGAGGTGACCCGGTTTCAGACCTGGGAGTGAGCCGCCCGCCCGGTCGACGTGTGAGGATCACGCTGTGGTTGGGGTGATCAGGGCGATCTTCGGGCCGGTCGGCTGGAAGCTGACCTACCGGCGGTGGACGTATCTCGTGCTGGGGGCGGCCCTCATCGTGCCCTTCGCGTTCGCCGGTGTGGCGATCGTGCCGCCGGTGCTGCGCCTGCTGCTGCCCGCCGACACCGCCGAACAGCCGCTGGTCGTCGCGGTGACGATGGCGCTGGCGATCGTCGTGTGGGCGGCGGGAACGTCGTTCATCCCGGCCGTGCGGGTGGTCGAAGGCACCGCCGCGCGGGAACTGCTCGGCTCGGGCGTGCCCATCCAGGCGTCGATGCGGGCAACGAACCTGGAGGCGCGGTGGAAGACGTGCCAGTGGTTCCTGGTGCACATCGTGGTCGGCGCGGTCATCGGCGCGCTCACACTGTTCGTCCCGATCGGCCTGCTGCAGTCGTTCGTGGCGCCCTTCACCGGCGAATGGCTGGTCATCCAGGATTCACCGGTGCGCGTTCCGGCCGGGTGGCAGTCGGCGTGGATCCCGGCCGTCGCCGTCGTCATGACGGTCCTGCTCGTGCACCTGGTGAACCTGGCCGGAGTGGGGATGACGAAGCTCTCGCAGGTGCTGCTCGGCCCGACCCCCGCCGACCACCTCGCCGAACTCAAGCAGCGCGCCGAGCAACTCGCCGAACGCAACCGGCTGGCCAGGGAACTGCACGACTCGGTCGGGCACGCGCTGAGCGTGGTCACCATCCAGGCCAGTGCCGCCGGGCGGGTGCTCGACACCGACCCGAAGTTCGCGCAGCGCGCGCTGTCGGCCATCGAGGAGTCCGCCCGTGCCGCGCTCGCCGACCTGGACCACGTCCTCGGTCTGCTCAGGGAGGACAAGCCGGGTACACAGCCGCAGCACACACTGGCCGACCTCGATCACCTGCTCGGTACCATTCGGCTGGCCGGGGTCACCGTCGAGACCACGATCACCGGTGACGTGCCCGGCCTGCCGTTCGCGGTGTCGACCGAGGCGTACCGGATCGTGCAGGAGTGCCTGACGAACGCGTTGAAACACGCGGGAAAGGTCACGGTGACGTTGGGAGTCGCGGCAGGCCACGATGCGCTGGAGGTGGTGGCGGCCAACCCGTTGACCGGCCACCCCTCGCCGCCGCGCGGTGGTCGCGGTATCGCGGGCATGCGCGAGCGCGCGACTGTCCTGCGTGGACAGATCGAGGCCGGTCCCGACGCGGGGACGTGGCGGGTGAGAGCGAGGATTCCGCTGTGAGGATTGCGCTGTGAGGATTCCACTGTGAGGTCGGTGCTGTGACAGTCAAGGTGCTGCTCGTCGACGACGAGGAGCTGATCAGGGCAGGCCTGCGGGCGATCATCGACGCCGAGCCGGACCTCGGTGTCGTCGGCGAGGCCGAGGACGGCGCCGACGTGCTGCCGCTGGTCACCAGGCTGGCGCCGGACGTGGTGCTGATGGACGTGCGGATGCCCGCGGTGGACGGCATCCAGGCCACCAGGCACATCCTCGACCGCGTGCCGAACCCGCCGAAGATCATCGTCGTGACGACGTTCGAGAACGACGACTACGTCTACGACGCGCTGCACGCCGGAGCCAACGGTTTCCTGCTCAAACGAGCACGGCCCGCCGAGATCGTGCGGGCGGTCAAGGTGGTCGTCGCCGGTGACTCGCTGCTGTTCCCCGACAAGATCAGGGCACTGGCCAAACGGCGCGGGCTGGAACCCGGCCGGTCAGGCCTGCGGGAGGCAGGTCTGACCGACCGGGAGGCCGAGGTGCTCAGGCTGATGGCCACCGGGCTGTCCAATGTGGAGATATCGGACCGGCTGTTCGTCAGTGTGCAGACGGTGAAAACGCATGTGGGCAACGTGCTGTCGAAGCTGCACGCCCGCGACCGGACCCAGGCCGTGATCACCGCGTACGAATCGGGCTTCGTGACACCGGGCTAGGCCCTAGCGTCGTACCTCCGCCCATGCCTTGCTGAGGCGGTTGACCAGTTCGGTGAGGATGTCGTCGGGGAACCCGAACGGGAAACGGATGAAGTTGTCGTGCGCGCCGGACGGGTCGGTCGCCGCGCCGGGAACGACTTCGACGCCGTGCCGCAGCGCGGTCTGCGCGAAGATGCGGGCATCGGTGTTCGGCAGCTCGATCCACAACGCGGATCCGCCGTCCGGTGTACGCCAACGCCATTCGGGCAGATGCTGGGTCAGCAGCTCCCGCGCCCGGCCGAGCCGTTCCCGCAACTGCGCGATCCTGGTCGCGGCGAGCTCGGGCAGTTGCGGCAGCAGCCGTGCGGCCAGTGCCTGGTCCAGCACCGGGCTGCCGAGGTCGGCCAGTGCCTTGTGCCTGGCCAGCCGCTCGGCGGTCTCGACCGACGCGCGCACCCAGCCGATCCGCAGGCCCGCCCACACGGACTTGGCCAGCGACCCGATCGTGATCACTTCCGCGTTGCTGCCTGCGAAAGCGGCGATCGGCGGTGGCGCGCCGTCGGAGGCGCCGACGGTGTACGCGTAGTCCTCGACCACCGGTACGGCGTACCGCGCGGCCAGTTCCACGACCCGGCGGCGTCTGCTGGTGGACATCATCACACCGGTCGGATTGTGGTACGTCGGCATGACGTACAGCAGATCCGGCTGGTGCTCGGCCATCACCCGGCTGAGGATGTCCGCCCTGATGCCCTCGTTGTCCAACTCCACCCCGACCAGCCGCACCCCGGTGGCCCTGAGCACGTCGAGACAGCCGGGCCAGCTCGGTGTCTCCACCACCGCCGTCCAGCCGCGTCTCAGGTACATCTGGGTGATCAGGCCGATCGCCTGCTGGGCGCCGGTGGTGATGACGACCTGCTTGGGCTCGGTGGGCAGTCCCGCCGCGGTCAGGTGGGCCGCGACGGCCGATCTGAGCTCCGGCAGTCCGGCCGGGTGGTAGCCCGATCCGTTGAGCAGCGCGGGCAGGTCCGCGTGCACCAGGTCGAGCAGCGCTCCGCGCAGGTGCGGCGCGCCGGGGTCGTAGGCTCTGGCCAGCGAGATGATCTCGCCTGGCCCTTCGTTGGTGCGGTTGATGATCGGCGTCGCCCTGCCGAACACGCGTCCCTCGACACTCGGCCGGAACCCGGGTGGGCGGACCACCCGTGTGCCACTGCCGCGCCTGCTGTCGACCAGGCCGATGGAGCGCAGTTCGTCGTACGCCGACACCACGGTCGCGCGGCTCACAGCAAGAGCCCGCGCCAGATCACGCTCGGACGGCAACCGCTCACCGGCATGCAGATCACCTGCGTGGATGGCTCGGCGCACGGCCTCTGCCAACCTCCGGTACAGCGGCGCCCGCCCGGCTGACGTGCTCGTCCAGTCGCCGAGAACCTCGACGAGATCGGAGCCGTCGGTCAAACGGTCCATTACTCCCCCTGAATGGCCCGCGATCCAGGGCCACAACTCCCTCTGCTCGTGCCAACCTTTTCCCACACTGATCGGTATTCTCGTGGGTTCGTTAGCACCCCGAGCGAAGAGTTCTCGTGAGTGGTTTGGCCGGTTAGCACCGGCCAACCCACTCACGATGTGTGACCTGGGGTTTAGGCGACGGGCTGGCGGGCCTGGGGTTGTGGCCCGCGTGCGGGGCGGCCACGCAGCACGTCCACCCGGTCGGTGCCCGGCCGCCCGAGCACCCAGCTGGACCCGGGAACGGCCTTCGCCTGCTTCTTCAGCGGTGCCAGCATCGCCGACGCGTCACGGTAGGAGCCAACGGTGTTCGCGCCGCAGACCAGCGACGCGAGCGACACCGTGACCGGCGTGCCCTCCGCGTACCACTCCGTGTCCAGCAGCACCCCGGCGAGCGCGGAGATCTCGTCGAGGTCGGTGACGAGCAGGAAGTCGTCCCCGCCGACGTGGCCGACCAGCACGTTCGGCATGCTCGCCGACGCCTCGGTGATCCGGCGGCCGAAGGTCCTGATCAGGTCGTCGCCCGCGGCGAAACCCATGGTGTCGTTGACGGTCTTGAACGCGTCGACGTCCAGCCACGCGATGACGAACATCTCGTTGTCGGCGATGCGGCGGTCGACCTCGCGCGCGACCGAGTCCGTGCCCGGCAGCCGCGTCAGCGGGTTGAGCGAGACGGCCTGCTCCACCTTCATGTCGGCGACACCGCGGATCACGTCGCTCGCCCGCACGACGCCGACACAGCGGCCGCCCTCGTCGGTGACTGCCACGTCGTCGCCCGTGCGTTCCCAGTCGGTGTCACCGACCAGTTCGAGCAACTCCATGCCGGTCGCCTCGCGGTCGATCAGCAGCGGCCGGTCCGCGTGCCGGGACGCCTCGCGCTTGGCGTGCAGCGCGTGGCCGTACGGCCCGGCGACGATCAGCAGGAACCGGCTGCGGTCGATCGACCACTGCGGCCGCCACGTCTCGTCGACCAGGACGATGCCGTTGATGTCCGGGCGTTCGGCGAGCGTGGCGCGGACCTCCTCGGCGGTCGCGGTGACCGGGAGCATCAGCGCGGGGTGCAGGAAGTCGGTGACTTTCGGCGGTTTCACCGCGGTGACACGCCTGCCCGCCGCCTCGGCCAGTGTCCGGATGCGGCTCGGGTCGACGATCGAGTCGGCGAGGTACTCGCCCTGTGCCACGCGCACACCGAGCCTGCTCAGGGTGGCGAGCTGGTTGTCGTTGGTCACGTTGACCGCGGCGAGCCGGGAGTCGGTGCGCGATGCCAGGCGAACGAGCGCGTCGAGCATCGCGGTGGTTGCCGCGTCGTCCGGGGTGGCCAGCAACTTCGACTGGACCTTGATCATGTTCGGCGCGGCCTCGGCGATCAGCGCGAGCGGCACGTCACCGTCGCCGATGCCGTCGAGGGCGATCCGGAACCCCTCGGCACGCAGCTTGGCGATGCCTTCGAGCAGATCGGCCCGGCGGGCCTGGCAGAACGGCGTGCCGATCTCGAACACGACGTCGCTGCTGTGCCGGTTGGAGTGCCGCAGCACGGGCAGCAGGTGGTGCAGCAGCTCGTCCGTGCGAGCCGCTGTCGATGCCAGGATGTTGACGTGCAGCGGGATCGCCGGATCCTGCCGCTCGGCGGCGAGCAGCGCGTGCCCTGCCAGCGCGATGTCGGTCCTGGTCAACTGCCCCGCCCGGCCGGCAGCCTTGAACAGGCTGTGGATGGTGCCGGACGACGGCACCGGGAGCGCTTCTACGGCGATGACACGCCCAGTACGTGTGCTGAGCAACGGCTGGAACGCGAAGTTCATTTCTTGCGTCGCGGACACGGCACACATACTGCCCAACAAGTCCCACTTTCGACGAATACGTCACCGATTGTTCATGTGTCTGACTCGGGCAATCACCGATTTGGCGCACACCACGCGTGTTCGACCGGATGCTTTCCGGAAGATGCGCAGCATTGCGGCCATCGTCGCGCCGGGATCGTCCCGGCCGGAAAGATAGCCACGTTGTGCGTCGGGTGGTAGGTCAAAAAATAACTCAAAGAATCGTAGCGACTCGGCGGCGGAGAGTGACAACAGTGTTTCCAGTCCGCAGTGCCTGAGGAAATGGACCAGCCGGGCGCGCCGGGTCCACAGCGCGGGCCACGGATCCTCGCCTGCGGCGATCACCGCCGCGATCATCGGCGCGAGCCGGAATGCCTCGCCCACGCTGTACCCGGCGGCCGGGTGCACAAAACCGGCCGCCGCGCCGAACGGAAGCACCGGACCTCGTTTAGGCCGTGGCGTGTCGATGGGAAAACGCACGCGCTCGACGTCGGCGGTGTCGATCTTTATCCCGTAAGGATCAAGGCGTTCCCGCAGTGCCTGGCGCAGGGCCCGGAAATCCATTGCCGGGCGCCGCGCCAACGCCGTCTCTTCGAGAAGGACTTTGCCGCCACCGAGCGGCATCGCGTACAGGAACGTGTTGTGGTCGGAGCGCCAGTCCATGAAGATCGCCTCGCCCGGCGCGACCACCGGCGCGGCGGTCTGCTCGTCCACGATCACGCCGTATGCCGTCTGTTCGGCCGTGCCACCGCGGGAACCCATCGCGTTCACAACGGTTTTCGCCGTGAGCACCCGGCCGTCGGCCAGTTCCAGACTGGTCGCGGTCGCGGTGACCACCCGACCGCTGACGACCGTGACGTTCTTGCTCAGCGCGGCCATCAGCCGATCGTTGTCCAGAATGGCGTAGTGCCGTGCCACGACGTGCGGTTTGGTGGTGTACGCCCGCACGACCCTCGGCTCGGCGGCGGTGACGTCCGGCGGCAGCAACGCCAACTCGTCGCCCCACAGGCCGTAGGTCGCGGGCCACCGCCGCAGCGGCTGAGGAGCCACGATCGTGGTCTCCAGCCCCAGCCGGGCACAGTGCGCGGCGAGCGCCCACCCCGACGGCCCGGCGCCCGCGATCATGACGTCGGGCATATCCCGATTGGATCACGCCGTGTCCAAGCGCTGGTGAGCGAGGTGCTAGTACCGTGCTGCCATGAGTGACCCGAGAGAGGAACGACGTTCGCACGGCGCTCCCGCCGCCGCGTTCGACCTGGCGACCAGTCCCTTCCGTGTGGACAGGGACCGGGTCGCGGGATCACCCTTCTTCGCCCGGCTCGGCGGCGTCACCCAGGTGGTGAGCGCGAGTGGTTCGGGCCTGCTGCACAACCGACTGACGCACAGCGTGAAGGTCGCGCAGGTCGCGCGGGCCATCGCGGAACGGCTGGGGGCCGCGCCGCAGTACGTCGCGATCATCGACTCGCTCGGCGGCTGCGATCCCGACGTCGCCGAA
This sequence comes from Kibdelosporangium sp. MJ126-NF4, assembly GCF_000826545.1. Next base: position 1,899,147 of record NZ_CDME01000011.1, read on the forward strand.
GCCGCCGCGCTGGCGCACGACCTCGGCCACCCGCCGTTCGGACACCTGGGCGAGCAGGTGCTCGACCGCCTGGCCCGGCACCGGTTCGGCCTGGCCGACGGGTTCGAGGGCAACGCGCAGTCGTTCCGGATCGTCACCACGACGGACGTCGGCGGTCCCGCCGTGGTCGGCCTTGACCTGACCGCGGCCGTGCGCGCCGCGATGCTGAAGTACCCGTGGACCCGCCTGCACCACCCCGAGCCGCACCCGCGGTTCATGCCCGAGCCACCGCGCGGCGCGTCCGAGCCGTCCGAGGGGCCGGGCACCGGATCCGGGAAGTTCTCCGCGTACGTGACCGAACTGGACGACCTCGAACAGGCGCGTGCGCCGTACGAAGGCAGGCTGGCCGACTGGCAGCAGACCGTCGAGGCGTCCGTGATGGACACTGCCGACGACATCGCGTACGCCATCCACGACATCACGGACTTCCACCGGATCGGCGTGCTGCAGCACGCGCCGGTCGCGGCCGAACTCGGGCAGTGGCAGGCGAACTCGGCCACCCTGTCCTGGCTGTCGGACGAGGAGGTCCGCCGCCAGGAACGCATGCCGGGGCGCTCGCTGGAGCTGCTGCGCCGCAGACTGCACGAGAAGGACTCGTGGATCGTCAGCGACGAGGCGTTCCACGTGGCGGTGGCCAGGGTCCGCTCGGAACTGGTCGACGAGCTGCTGTCGACGCCGTTCGACGGATCGGTCGAGGCCGAACAGGCGGTGGCCCGGTTCTCACTGCGGTGGACCTCACGCCTGGTCGAGGAGATGTCCGTGGTCCAGGCGCCGCCGACGCGCTCGGGTCACGTGATGCTCGCCCGTGAGCAGTGGCACGAGGTGCAGGTGCTGAAGTTCGTGCACCGGAGGTTCGTGCTGCTGCGCCCGGATCTGGCGTTGCACCAACGTGGTCAGGCCCGGCTGGTGACCAAGTTGGTCGAGGCGCTGGACCAGTGGCTGGGGGACAGGTTCGAGGCGGACAGGCTGCCACGCAGGCTGCACGACCTCGTCGAGTTGGCGACGTCGGAGTACGGGGCACTGGCCCGGTCGGAGCCCGGCGTGCTCGTCGGGGCGACCGGAGAGGCGCCACAGGGACGGGACGCCATCCACGGCCTCGCCAGGGGACGGGCCGTCATCGACTTCGTCGCGTCCCTCACCGACAGGCAGGCAGTGTCCCTTATGGACGCCCTGTCCGGGCACAGTGGTCAGCCATGGTCCGACGCGTTCGTCCTGTGACCGCAGGGGACCAGCTCCGCGGTAGGGACGTCAGAAGCGCAGAGCCCTGAGGCGGAACTCGTCCGAGCGGGTTCCGCTCAGCAGTAGATCCAGCCTTCCCGACAACACGTACGTCCCGCAGCGGCTCCTGGCCATCGTTGTCGGGGCTGGGTCCGCCCAGGGGATCTGTGCCTTGAGGGTCGCGGTCTGCCAGTTGTCGGTCGACGTCAGCCGGAGCAGCCTGGTGTTGGTTCGGGTGTTGTCGATGCCGTCCAGTGTCGTCGGGCCGGACAACAGGAGGCCGTCCAGCGCGCCGATGGGCTCGTTCACCGTCACCTGGGTGATGTTCTCCGGGTTTCGCAACGGGATTCGCCACAGTGTCCGGCCGGACGAGTTGGCCACCAGTAGGAAACCGCTGGGGTGCAGGATGATCCCGTTCGCGCCGTTGCCCGCGCCCACTGGCGTCAGACGGTCGTCGCGGACCAGGATCGTCGGTGCGCCGTGCACCGGGACGCGGTAGATCGCTCCGCTGCGGGAGTCGGTCACGTACGCCGTGCCGTCGTGGGCCAGTGCCACGTCGTTGCCGAAGTGGGGCCGTGTGGTGTCCAACGCGCCGAGGTCGAGGTATCTGATCTGCCTGCCCGAGCGGAGGTCGTAGATCCCGAGTCCCGCCGTCTTGCCGTTCGTCTCCGGTGTCGAGCCGTCGGCGATGCCGATGTCGCCGTTCACCGCGAGCAGTCGCCCTCGCCGTTCGTCCACGGTCAGGCCCATGGTGGTGAGCAGCTTGGGGTCGTTCACCAACGTGTGGGCTGAGCCATCCGGCCGTACGGTCGACACTGTCCCGTGGGTCACCGAGCCGATCAGGAACTGGTTTCTGGTGGGGTCGTGGGCGATGCCCTCCGGGTGCAGCGCGTCGCCCTTGCCGAGGACGAAATCCGCACATGGCGGCTGCTCCGGTGCCGCCGCTGTGGCCGGGAGCGGGAACGTGCCCGCCGCGACCAGTGCCAGCACGACCAACCGCCAACCACTAGGTCGTGTCTCGAAGTCCCCGTTCGATGAGAGCCGGGATCGGGGCGGTTCCTGGCGTCGCCGCCGCGACGGCGCGAATACTGGTTGTCTTTGGCTGTTGCGGCGGTGGCGCCAGGGACCGCATCCGGCCCGGCTATCGCGGACGGGGGCTTTGAGACACGGCCTAGCTGCCATGTCCGCAACGTAGCCCCGCCAACGCTGTTCGCGTAACCGCCGAACGTCGGCGAGGGCCAGGGGCTTCGTTCCGTGACCGGCTGCCGGGACCGAGTCACTCATACGGCTGCTGTTCGGGGCGTGTTCGGCCACATAACGTCTGCGCGATCCGGGGCTGTCCCGGGATCGTCCGCGTGTGTCGGGGCACGCGTCGGAGTACTGGGAGGGGACTAGTGCGTGCTGCCGTTCGGCTGAATCGAAGATTCTTAGCCGCGTCACTGGGTGTTCTTCTTTCGCTTGGCATCGTCACGCCCGCAGCTGCCGCGCCGGATCCGGCGGACAAGGCTGCCGCCGACGCCGCGCGGACCGCGGCCCAACAGATTTCCGCGCTGCAGGAGCTCAAACGCTCGCAGACGCCGACCGAATCCAAACTGGACACGTCGCTGCTTGTCGCCAAGCGCGGTGCCGAGGCCGCCGGTCGCGGCCTGCGGGCCGCCGTTCCGGCCCTGCAGACGGGTGTGCCCGCCGACAAGGTCACTGTGGACATTCGGGGCACCGCGTCCGGTGACCTGCTCGATCACCTTCGCAAGGTCGGCGCCGGGATCCGGTCGGTGTCCGAGCACTACCGCTCGGTGCGCGCCGAGGTCCCGGTCAACGCCGTCGAGGGCATCGCCGCGCGTAAGGACGTCACGTTCGTCGAGCCCGCTGTCGGCGCCATGACCGCACGGCAACTCGCCGCTCCCAACGGGAAGCAGGCCGCGAAGGACAAGCCCAGCAAGGAAGCCAAAGCCAAACTGGTCGCCGAGCGCACGCGAGCGGCGCTGTCGGTCAAGGCCGAGCCCGTGGTCAGTGAGGGCGACCGCGCGCACAACGCCGACAAGGCGCGCCAGCAGTTCGGCGTCACCGGTGTCGGCGTGAAGATCTGCGCGTTGTCCGACGGCGTCGACGCGCTGCGGGCCTCGCAGGCATCCGGTGAGCTGCCCGCCGACGTCGACGTGCTGCTCGGCGAGGGCGGCTCCGGCGACGAGGGCACCGCGATGCTGGAGATCATCCACGACCTCGTGCCCAACGCCAGGCTCGGCTTCGCCACCGCGTTCCGGTCGGACGCCAGCTTCGCCGACAACATCAGGAAACTCCGTTTCCAGGCCAAGTGCGACATCATCGTCGACGATGTCGTCTACTTCAAGGAGTCGGTGTTCCAGGACTGGATCATCGCCCAGGCCGTCAACGACGTCACCGCGGCCGGTGCGCTGTACTTCTCCTCCGCGGGCAACGAGGGCAACGTCGCCGACGGCACCGCCGCGCACTGGGAGGGCGACTTCGTCGACTCGGGCCTGCCGATCGGCAAGTGGGCCGGTACCGCGCACAACTTCGCCGGGACCAACGGTGTGCAGATCTACCAGCCGATCTCCGACGCCTCCTCCGCCGACGTCCCGGTACTGCTGAACTGGTCGGACCCGAACGGCGGCTCGGCCAACGACTACGACCTGTACCTGCTCGACCGCGGCGGCAACGTGATCTCCGCGAGCCAGAACTTCCAAAGTGGCGCGCAGGACCCGTACGAGCGCGTGCAGACACCACGCTTCGGCGGGCAGGGCCTGCGGGTGGCGATCGTGAAGTTCAAGGGCGAGAACCGCTACCTGTCGCTGTCGGCGCTGCGCGGCCGGTTCAAGGACACCGCGGGCGTGTTGACCGCCTACAACACCCCGGGTGAGATCTTCGGGCACGCGGCGGCCAAGGACGCCTTCGCTGTCGCGGCGGCCCCCGCGGCCAACCCGCTGCCGTTCGACCTGGAACCGGGCGACCCGCCCAACCCGAAGGGACCGTTCCCCGGCTCGTTCGGCCCGACCTCCAAGGTCGAGCGGTTCACCTCCGACGGCCCGCGCCGGATCATCTACAACGCCGACGGAACACCGATCACTCCGGGCAACGTCTCGTCGACCGGTGGCGTGGTCAGGCAGAAGCCCGAGATCACCGCGGCCGACGGCGTGAGCACGACCGCACCGGACTTCGAGACGTTCTTCGGCACCTCGGCCGCCGCGCCGCACGCCGCGGCCATCGCGGGCCTGGTGCTGTCGGGCAACCCGGGCATCACGCCCGCGGACGTCCGCGAGGCGCTCACCACCACGAGCGTCGACATCGAACAGCGCGGGTTCGACAACCGGGCCGGTTCGGGAATCCTGTTGGCCGACAAGGTCCTGGCGTACACGGGCGCGAGCCCGCAGCCGCTGGCCGAGGCGCAGGCGCCGACCGTGCGTGCCAACGACGGCGGTGCGTTCATCGACCCCGGTGACTCCGCGACGGTCACCCTGCCGGTGACCAACCGGGGCGACGGCCTGGCGGCGTCGACGAGCGTCGTGCTCTCCTCGCCGACCGCGGGGGTGACGATCGCGCCGCGGTCGAAGTTCTACGGTTCCATCGACAAGGGCCAGACCGCGATCAACAACTTCACGGTCACCGTGCCCACCGGTCACCCGCTGGGCGTGCCGGTCGTGCTCGACGCCAAGGTGACCTTCGCCGGTTCGCAGTCGCCGACCACGTCCCGGTTCTCCTTCAAGGTCGGCCAACCGTCCACTGTGGTGCGCGACTTCGCCTACACCGGCGCGGCACTGGCGATCCCGGACAACGACCCGACCGGTGTCTCGGTGCCGGTGCAGGTCAGCGGGATCGGCCGGGCCAGCCGTGTGACGCTGTCGATCGACGGCACCCAGTGCACGACCGACGTCGGCGCGACGACCGTCGGCATCGACCACACCTTCGTGGGCGATCTCGTCGGCACGCTCCGCTCGCCGGGCGGTGCCACGGCGACGCTGTTCTCCGGCAACGGATCCAGCGGCGACAACCTGTGCAAGGTCGTCTTCGACGACAACGCGGCACAGTCGTTCGGCAACCTCACGTCCGACCAGGCACCGTTCACCGGTACATGGCGGCCGACCCAGACGCTGGACAGCGTCCTGGCCGAGGCGGACGGCACATGGACCCTCCACGTGCGCGACACCGCCAACCGGGACACCGGCTCGCTGCGCGCGTTCTCACTGCACGTGTCGGGCTTCGTCACGCCGGGTAGTTGATGTCGGTGGGGCCGGGCCGCGCCCGGCCCCACCCGTTCAGTGGTGTTGCGCGTGCCGGATCTCGTGCCGCAGCTCGTGGTACTTGAACCACTCGTAGACGACCAGGCCGATCAGCAGCGCGGTCAGCACACCGAGGCTGGCCATCGCGGGCAGGTTGGCCACCAGCGGCACCAGGGCCAGCAGCACGGCGCCGAGGACCACCCGCTGCACCTTCAGGCTGCGGATGCAGCGCCACGCCACCCCGGCGTAGCCGAACATGAACAGCGCCACACCGCCGTACATCGCCCACAGCGGCGCGCCGTAGAGCGGGTCGGACAGAGTGTGGCCGTTCTCACCGCCGACGTACCCAAGGACCTTTTTCAGGCCGAGGGCCAGCAGGACGATGCCGATCATCAGCGGCAGGTGCAGGTAGGTGAACGCGGTGCGGCCCATGCTGACCCGTTCGTCGCCCTGTGCGTCGGCCAGCGCCCGCTCGCAGATGATCACGTGCGTGTCGAAGTACGACCACCACAGCGCCCCGGCGATGGCCAGGCCGAGCACCGCCGCCAGCACGATCGGCCACGAGATCGCCAGGTGGGTGACGCCGACACCGATCGCCACGATCGACTCGCCCAGCGCGATCATGATGATCAGGCCGTAGCGCTCGGCGAAGTGCCGTGCCGAGTTCAGCCGCCAGCCACTCGTGCCGATCAGGAACGTGCCGCCGTAGTCGGCGAGCCCCGCCGCTGCCCACAGCGCGATCTGCGCGGGGCCGGTCAGCTGGGACGCGATCGCCAGCAGGGTCGTCCCGCCGATCATGGACGGCACGAACCGGAGGATCTGGGCACGCAGCCCGGCGTCGTCCTCGGCGGCGAGCCAGAACAGCCAGACGTGCACCACGCGGACCAGCAGGTAGCAGAACGCCAGCACGAGCGGTCCGTCCAGGCCACCGGGCAGGTCGACGTAGGCCTCCGGGATGGCGAGCGCGAGCAGGAACATCGCGGCCATCGCGGCGAGCATCGCCGTGCGGGCGGGCCCCTCGTCGGCCTTGACCAAATTGGACAACCAGGAGTACCCGATCCACGACCACCAGATCACGCTGAGCAGCAGCGCCCCGCGCAGCAGTCCCTCGCCGGTCGGTGTCTCCGCCATCAGGGCGGTGACCTGCGTCAACGCGAACACGAAGACCAGGTCGAAGAACAGCTCGAGGTTGGTCGCGCTGGAACTCTCGCCGATCCGCTCCATCCGGGAGCCGCGTGGTTTGCTCGTGGGCGGCTTGCTCATGCGCAAGATGGTGACACGCGATCGGCGAAACGTGCGAAGCGCCCGGCCCGGCCCGTCTATTGTGGACACTGAGTGCGCGTTGCGGTGGCCGCCGGGTCGCGTGGGCGTGGCAAAACTCGTTCGCCAGGGTCTGTAAACTAGACAACTGTGGTCGCCACCGCGAGCCACCTGTCTACGGAGCCCAACTGGTGATCACTGCTATCGATCTGGAGCTGCGCGCTGGCTCGCGCATCCTGCTCTCGGAAACGACACTGCGTGTCCAGCCGGGCGACCGCATCGGCCTGGTCGGCCGCAACGGCGCGGGCAAGACCACCTCGTTGAGGGTGCTGGCCGGCGAGGGCCAGCCGTACGCGGGCGCCGTGCGCCGCACCAGCGAGGTCGGCTACCTGCCGCAGGACCCCCGCGAAGGCGACCTGTCGGTCACGGCCAAGGACCGGGTGCTGTCCGCACGTGGCCTGGACCAGTTGCTGCGCGAGATGGAGAAGGCGCAGACCGCCATGGCCGAGCTGGTCGACGAGCGCGCGCGGGACACGGCGGTCGTCAAGTACGGCAAGCTGGAGGAGCGGTTCGCCGCGCTCGGCGGGTACGCGGCGGAGAGCGAGGCCGCGCGGATCTGCAGCAACCTCGGTCTGGCCGACCGGGTGCTCGCCCAGCCGCTGCGCACGCTCTCCGGTGGCCAGCGGCGCCGGGTGGAGCTGTCGCGGATCCTGTTCGCCGCCTCCGACGCGGGCGCGGGCGGCAAGTCCAGCACGATCCTGCTGCTCGACGAACCGACCAACCACCTCGACGCGGACTCGATCAACTGGCTGCGCGGCTTCCTCAAGTCGCACGACGGCGGACTGATCGTGATCAGCCACGACGTCGAACTGCTCGAGGCGGTCGTCAACAAGGTCTGGTTCCTCGACGCCAACCGCAGCGAACTCGATCTGTACAACATGGGCTGGAAGAAGTACCTCGAAGCCCGTGCCACCGACGAGAAACGCCGCCGCCGCGAACGCGCCAACGCGGAGAAGAAGGCCGGTGCGCTGATGGCGCAGGCCGACAAGATGCGCGCGAAGGCGACGAAGGCCGTCGCCGCGCAGAACATGGCCAAGCGCGCCGGCAAGCTGCTGGCCGGGCTCGAGGACAAGCGTCAGTCCGACAAGGTCGCCAGGATCACGTTCCCCGACCCCGCGCCGTGCGGCAAGACCCCGCTGACCGCGGAGGGCCTGACGAAGGTCTACGGCTCGCTCGAGGTGTTCACCGGAGTCGACCTGGCCATCGACCGCGGATCCAAGGTCGTCGTGCTCGGCCTCAACGGCGCGGGCAAGACGACGTTGTTGCGGCTGCTCGGCGGGCGGGAAGCCGCCGACGCCGGAACTGTCCTACCCGGACACGGCATGCGGCTGGGCTACTACGCGCAGGAACACGAGACCCTCGACCACGAGGCGAGCGTGTGGCAGAACATCCGGCACGCCGCTCCGGACACCCCTGAGCAGCAACTTCGCACGCTGCTGGGCACATTCCTGTTCACCGGGGAACAGTTGGACCAGCCGGCGGGGACGTTGTCCGGCGGTGAGAAGACCCGGCTCGCGCTGGCCGGTCTGGTCTCCAGCGCGGCCAACGTGTTGCTGCTCGACGAGCCGACCAACAACCTCGATCCCGCCAGCCGGGAACAGGTTCTGGACGCGTTGCGCCGCTACTCGGGCGCGGTCGTCCTCGTCACCCACGACCCCGGCGCGGTCGAGGCGCTGGAGCCCGAGCGGGTGATCCTCCTGCCGGACGGCACCGAAGATCATTGGTCGCCAGACTATCTTGAGTTGGTCCAGTTGGCCTGAATCCCGCACGGATGCGCCTCGATCATCGGTGATCCACTCGGATGGAGTAGTGCGAGTGGGCGACTTCATGATGATTTTTGCAACTCGCCTGGCGTTCCGCGCTTCCGTGTTCGATCATTGCGGGCGCAGGGGTCGCATGTGACCCTAGTTACTCGCTACGGAAGGCGGAGACGTGGCTGACCTCAAGAAAGGCGCGCGCATTACTGGAAGTACGCGCGACAAGCTAGCCGCTGATCTGAAGAAGAAGTACGAAAAGGGTGCAAGCATCCGCGCTTTGGCCGAGTCGACGGGTCGGTCGTACGGATTCGTGCACCGGGTTCTGTCGGAGTCCGGTGTGCAGCTGCGTGGCCGTGGCGGTGCCACGCGGACCAAGAAGAAGTAGCGGCTGCCTGGCCTGTTCTCCCAGCACACCCCGGGTGTTACCGGGCTTGCGACAACGTCGGATCATGCGGTTCGGCCGGCCGGGACGCGGCCCGCTCGGCCACCGCGAACGTCATTGCGGCCCCCCAGAGCACAAGTGGGTACACCAGGTAGCCCCAGCGGCTGGCAGGCACCATCAGGATGGCGGCGCCGAGGCCGATCGCGGCCTTGAGCATCGTGTCCGAGCCGGTCGTCGGTGGGTCAACGAACAGCCAGACGGTCAGCGCCAGCGCGGTGAGCCCGAGCAGGACGAGTGCGACGACATGCCCCACTTGGCCCATGCTCGAGATCAGATGCCCAGGCAGAGGGCTCGCCGCCGGTGAGGTGATCAGTCCGGTTCCGGACGGGAACTTGATCACGTGTTCGACGAAGGCTCCCGGGTGGACGATCAGCACCGGGATGTTCAGCAGCGCGGTGACCCCGATGACCGCGGTGCCGAACCTGAGCAGAGACGCGCGGCCGGCCCTGGTGGTGACGACAAGGAAAGCGATCACCACCACGGCCGGCAGCGCACTGAGCTTCATGCTCACCACGATCGCGAGCAGACAGCCGCACCAGACGGCCTTGCGGCGCGCGGCCAGCGCCCCGGCGAGGATGATCAGACCGATGATCGCCAGGTCCGGCCCGGCGACAGCGAACGTCAGCGCGGTCAGCGGACTGACGACGGCCAGGTGCGCGGCCCGCACCGGCGGCTTCGGCCAGCCGAGAAGTTTCAGACTCAGCGCGATGGTCGCGATGGCGGTCAGGGCGAACATGATCCGCGCGTCGGTGATCGCGCCGCCCAGCAGCGCCCGTGGCATGCCGAAGACTGTCATCGCCGGGCCGTAGGGCGTGTAGTCGTTGACCTCGGGCGGCCGTGGCAGTGCCGCGATGTCCGTGTACGGCGTCCCGGTGTCGAACAGCAGGCTCGCCGACCGCTCGATCACCCACACCTCCGGCTGGGATGACCACTGGAAGGGCGTGATCACCCAGTCCGAGCCGGTCAGCCTGCGGAAGATCAGCATGACCAGCGGCGCGACCATGCCGACGACGCCGACCAGTCCGACCGGGAGCCACCGGGAGCGCATCCAGCCGGTGCCCGTGGTGGTCAGCAACCAGATCGCGTGCGCCGCGCCCAGAATGTAGGCCACGGACGCGAAGTTGCCCCAGATCCGGTAGCCGTAGAACTCCGACCACAACGCGGTCACGACAGCGAAGACGGCGCAGACCACGTAGATGGCGACGTCCAACCCCAGAGCCCTGCGCCGATCGCCCACAGCGAAAACTGTACCGAGGGGGAAGCAGCGGCAGTTCAGGGGTGTTGAGTCCGCCAGAGAGACAGGAGTGTGCGGGGTGGACGGAACCTGGGGTCTGCTGATGGGTGCGGCGCGCACTGCCGACGCGCCAAAGGGCGTTCGGAAAGGCACAGTGCGGCGCGTCCTGAGTTTTGCGAAACCACACCGAAAGTTGCTGATTGCGTTTCTGATACTCACCGTCGCATCGGCAGTGCTGGCAGTGACGACGCCATTGCTTGCCGGTCGCGTTGTGGACGCCATTGTCGGCGGCCGTGACGCGTCTTTGGTGATTTGGCTCGCCGTGCTGATTGCCGCACTCGCGGTACTGGACGCCGGTCTCGGATTGGTTGAGCGCTGGCAGTCGTCGCGAATCGGTGAGAGTTTGATCTTCGACCTGCGCCGCGCTGTTTTCGGGCACGTGCAGCGCATGCCGGTCGCGTTCTTCACCAGGACGAGGACTGGTGCTCTCGTCTCGCGGCTCAATAACGACGTAATGGGGGCGCAGCGGGCGTTCACCTCCACACTGTCGGGCCTTGTCGCCAATGTGATCCAGCTCGCGCTCTCACTCGGTGTGATGCTGACGCTGTCCTGGCAGGTGACCGCGTTGGCGTTGGTGTTGCTGCCGGTGTTCGTACTTCCCGCGAGGCGTGTCGGGCGCAGGCTTGCCGATTTGCAGCGTGAGGCGTCGGGCCTGAACGCGTCGATGACGACGCAGATGACCGAACGGTTCTCCGCGCCGGGCGCGACACTGGTCAAGCTTTTCGGGCGCCCGAAGGCGGAGGCGGCGGAATTCGGCGCGAAGGCGGGCCGGGTCAGGGACATCGGTATCCGCACCGCGATGGCCACCCGCTGGTTCATGACCAGCCTGACGCTGGTTTCCGCGTTGGCGCAGGCCCTGGTCTACGGGCTCGGCGGCTGGCTGGCGATCCGCGGCGATCTCGCGCCCGGCACGGTCGTCGCGCTGGCGTTGCTGCTCACGCGGCTGTACTTGCCGCTCACGGCGCTGGCGAACGTCCGCGTCGACGTGATGACCGCGCTCGTGTCGTTCGAGCGGGTCTTCGAGGTGCTCGACCTGCCGCCGATGATCACCGAGAAGCCGGACGCCCGCACGGTGCCCACCGGCGGTGTGTCGGTGCTGTTCGACGACGTCCGGTTCGCCTACCCGGCCGCGGACAAGGTCTCGCTGGCGTCGCTGGAGGACGTCGCGGCGCTGGACACGCGTGGTGGCAAGGAAGTGCTGCACGGCGTCAGCTTCCGGGCCGAGCCCGGCCAGATGGTCGCACTGGTCGGTTCGTCCGGCGCGGGCAAGTCGACGATCGCGTCGCTGGTCCCGCGTTTGTACGATGTGGACAGCGGTGCGGTCCGGCTGTCTGATGTGGACGTCCGGGACCTGTCGTTCGACGCGGTGCGGGACACCGTCGGCGTGGTGACCCAGGACGGGCACCTGTTCCACGACACCATCCGGGCCAACGTGGCCTACGCCCGGCCGGACGCGACCGACGACGAGGTCATGTCGGCGCTGGAACGTGCCCGGCTCGCGGACCTGATCGCGGCGCTGCCGGACGGACTGGACACCGTCGTCGGCGAACGCGGCTACCGGCTGTCCGGCGGGGAAAGGCAACGGCTGACCATCGCCCGGCTGCTGCTGGCCGACCAGCGCGTGGTGATCCTCGACGAGGCCACCGCGCACCTGGACTCCGAGTCCGAGGCCGCGGTGCAGGAGGCGCTGGTGCACGCGTTGGACGGCCGGACCGCGATCGTGATCGCGCACCGGCTGTCCACGATCCGGGCCGCCGACCAGATCCTCGTGGTGGAGGGCGGTCGGATCGTGGAGCGCGGCACCCACACCGAACTGCTCAACCGCGACGGCCGGTACGCCGAACTGCACAACACGCAGTTCGCCCGGCCCGCCTCAGAGTTGCGGGACCCTGGTCCCGTACAGGTCTAGGTAACGCTGGTTGGCCTCGTCGCCACCGGGCACGTTCGAACTGCGCCACAACGGGATCTCCACGCCCGCCGCGGCCGCCTTGTCCACGAGCCGGGCGAGGATCTCGCCCCACAGGAACGCGTTGGCCACAGTGGACAGTGCGGAGGTGACCGGTGCCTCCGGCGGGTAGCTGGAGTCACCGGGGGCGACCAGCGTGTCGAGCACGATCGCGGCGTTCTCGGCGAGCGTGGTGTCCGACCGCCGGGGCGCGACCGCGTTCGCCGCGCTCGACGTCACCGCGACGACCGGCATGTCCGCGTTCTGCGCGGCGATGGCCAGTTCGACCGGGTACGGGTTGACGCCGGAGGTGGAGAAGACCACGAGCACGTCGTGGCCGCTCAGCTCGACCTTGCTGAAGACCTCGCCTGCCAGTCCGGTGATCCGCTCCGCGCTGGTCGACGCCCGTGCGCCGTGCAGCGGTTGGATCTGGGGGTGGTACAGCGGGTACACGCAGGCCAGGCCGCCCGCGCGGTAGAACGTCTCGGCGACGACGGCGAGCGAGTGACCGGCGCCGCCGGTCAGCACCAGGCCACCGGCACGGACACTGCCGAGGAACAGATCGGCGACATTGTTCAACGCGTCGGCGTTGTGTTTCTCGACCTGGACCAGATGATCCCTGACCAGGTTGCCGAATACGGCCATGCTCGCAGTTCCTCCTCGGTCGACCTCGCAATGGTCTATACCAGTGTGGAGGAGGCGTCAAGGCTTTCCCTCGTGCCGTCACTCCGCGGGGAGCTGGTCCGGCCTGTCCACATCGGAGCCGTCCGAGACGTCGTCGCACGGGATCAGGTCCGGCTTGTTCCGGCGCAGGTACTCCCGCGCGCCCGCGTCACCTGTGGCCAGTTCGTACACCCCGGCCCAGTGGTCACGGCCGATCAGCACCGGATGGCCTGGTTCTCCGTGGTAGGAGGCTCGCAGCAACGCCTGTGGGCTCGCCAGTTCTCTGAGCCTGTCGATTGCTGCTGACCGGATTCCCGGGGTGTCGACCGGGAGGATGATGACCGCGTCGCCGTGGACTGCCCGCAGACCGACTCGGAGGGTTGAGCCCATTCCCTGTTGCCAGTCGGGGTTGTCCACCGCGTTGAGCGCTGGTGCCTGCGCGCGGATGGTCTCGCTGTCCGCGCCCAGTACCGCGAGCACGGGGGAGCAGCCGCCTTCCTCGAGGACTCTGACCGCTCGTTCCACGAACAGTTCGCCCTGGTAGCGGATGCGGGCCTTGGGCATGCCGTATCTGCGGCCCGCCCCCGCCGCCAGGACGAGGCCCGCGACGTCAGCCATGCTCGGACAGGTGTTCCAGCAGCAGGCGGCTCAGTCCCTCGTCCGCCTGCTCCGGCAGCCAGTGGCCGATGTCCTGGAACATCTCGAAACGGTAGGGACCTTCCACCCACTCCTCGGTGCCCAGCGCCGCCGTCGAGCCGAAGGCCACGTCCTCGGTGCCCCACGCGTACAGCGTCGGGACCTTCACCTTGTCCGTCCGCCCGCTGTACTTGATGCCCCGGTACCAGTTCAGCGCCGCGACGAGGGCACCTGGTTCGGAGAGGCGTTCGACGTACTCACGGACGTGCTCGCGGGGCACGACGCCCTCGTAGAGCTGTTTGAGCGCCGCCGCGTTGTTGGCCAGCAGTTGTTTCTCCGCGCCGCGGACGTTCTGCAGCGTCGGGATGTAGGAGGAGCGTTGCTGCTGGTCCTCGTCTGTCTTGAGCGCCCTGGCGTAGGCGCCGGGATGCGGGATCGACACCACGGTGAGCGTGCGGACGCGGTCGGGGTGCTCGGCCGCCGTGTGCCAGGCGACGTTGCCGCCCCAGTCGTGGCCGACGAGGTCGAACTTCGGCCAGCCCAGCTCGTCGGCGATCCGGACCACGTCGGCGGCCAGGTCCTCGATGCGGTAGTCCTCGGGGCGTTCCGGGCGCACGTCGGGGGAGTAGCCGCGCTGGTCCGGCGCGATCGCCCGGTACCCGGCCGCGGACAACGTCGCCAGCTGGTGCCCCCACTGCGTGGACGCCTCGGGGAAGCCGTGCAGCAGCAGGACGCCCCTGCCGTCGTCCGGACCGGCCGCCAACGCGTCGAACCTGCCCTGGTCCGTGCTGATCCCGATGTGCTCGATCACTCATGGAGTATCCACCCGGGATCACGCCAAGCCGCTCGGGGCCGGGCGCCGAATGGTTAGGGTGGCTAACGTGTCCGGACCTCATCTGAGCCAGCTCGGTTCCCCCGACCCGCGGGTCGTCGCGCTCCTGCTGCACGGCGGCCGCGAGCACGGCCCTGGGCCGATGCCGCGCTTCGGGCTGGCCTATCTGCGGATGGTGCCGTTCGCCCGAGACCTCGCGCGGATCGACGGCGTCGCCGTGTTCCAACTCCGCAACCGTCTTCGTGGATGGAACGAGCCCCGTCTCGACGCCGTTCGGGACGCGCGCTGGGCGCTCGACGAGATCGGCAACCGTTTTCCCGGTGTTCCCGTCGTTGTCATCGGCCATTCCATGGGCGGGCGGGTGGCGTTCCGGGTCGCCGACGGTCCGGCCGTCACCGCTGTGTGCGCGTTGGCGCCGTGGTGCGAGCCCAGTGATCCGGTTCAGCAACTCGCCGGGCGGGCCGTGGTCATCGGGCACGGCAGGCTCGACCGCGTCACCGATCCCCGCAAGACCCGTGACTACGCACGGCGAGCCGAAGAGGTGGCCGATCGTGTCGATCTCCGGTGGGTCGACGGCGAGACGCACGCGCTGCTGCGCAAGCCCCGCGTGTGGCGTGACCTGGTACGGGAGTTCACGCATGGTCAGCTGGCGCACTCGCGCGAAGGGTGATCAGGTGACTCCGTAGGGTGGGTGCACGCAACCTCGGCCGGTGGTGTCACGTCCTGTGAACATCCTTGAAAGGTCGGGGGACGGATATGAGGACGAGGATGAGTCACGGGCAGCCGCACGGTCCGAGGGACGGCCAGGCGGGTACCTTCCGCATTCCGGGACAGGCACCGCAGCCGCGCCAGGACCACAACCGGCAGAACCAGGACTACCAGCGGCAAGCCCGGCGGCAGCCACAGGGTGGTTACCGCCAGCCGCCGCCGGACGAGCCGCCGGGCCAGGTGCCGTACGGCTCGGGCAGTGCCCGTCCGCCGCGGCGCAAGCGCAGAGTCGGCAAGATCCTGATGATCATCCTGCTCGTCATCGTCGTGCTGATCGCGGCGACGTGGATCTACCTCGAGTCGGCGTTCAACCGGGTCGACGCGCTGACGGAGTACCCGGGCCGCCCGGCCGCCGGTGCGGGCACGAACTGGCTGATCGTCGGGTCGGACAGCCGGCAGGGGCTGGACGTCGAGGAGCAGGAGCGACTGGCCACAGGGGACGCCAAGGGACAGCGCACCGACACGATGATGCTGCTGCACCTGCCGGACAACAACGAGAAGCCGACCATGGTCAGTCTGCTTCGTGACTCCTATGTGGACATTCCAGGCAAGGGCAAGAACAAGCTGAACGCCGCGTACTCCTTCGGTGGCCCGAAGCTGCTGGCGCAGACAGTGGAGAAGAACACCAACCTGCGCCTCGACCACTACATCGAGATCGGCTTCGGCGGGTTCGCCAGCGTGGTGGACGCGGTCGGCGGCGTGGAGATGTGCCTCGACAAGCCGCTCAAGGACCCGCTCGCCGGGATCGACCTGCCCGCCGGGTGCCAGGAGCTCGACGGCGCCAACGCGCTGGGCTACGTCCGGACGCGAGTCGGGCCGCGTGCCGACCTCGACCGCGTGAACCGGCAGCGCCAGTTCATCTCGGCGCTGATGGACAAGGTCGCCAGCCCTGGCACGGTGCTCAACCCGTTCCGGCTGGTCCCGCTGCTCGCCGACGCGCCGGACGCGATCACCCTCGGCGAGGGCGACCACCTGCACAACCTGCCCAGCCTCGGCTTCGCCATCGCGGGCGCCAGCAGCGGATCGACCGTCAGCACGAGCGTGCCGTGGAACGCGACCAAGAGCGTCCCCAAGATCGGCTCGGTGCTCGTGTGGGACGAGGCCAAGTGCAAGGCACTGTTCGACGCGCTGCGCAACGACACCGCCGTGCCGTCCAGCGTGATCACGCTGCCGGGCGGCTGATGCGCTGACGACTGACACCTGGCCATCCCGAGATGGCCAGGTGTCAGTCGAGCGATTCGAGGTGGGAACGGCTCAGTCCAGCGCCCCGGCGAGGTCGGGGTAGACAGGCAGCATCTCCTGCATACCGGCGATCTCGATGGACCGCAGCACCGCGCGGCCGGCGGCCACCAGCCGCACCTGGACGCCCGCCTGCTCGCCGCGCTGGCGGACGTCCAGCAGCACGGCGAGTCCGGCGGAGCCGAAGAACGTCACGTCGGACAGGTCGACAACCAGGCGACTGTTGGCCGACTCGATCGCCTGGTCGCACGCCTCCGCCAGCACGGGCGCGGTGCTCATGTCGATCTCGCCGGTCACGTGCAGCACGACCGCGAGGCCTGCCACCCGCCGGTCCACCCGCAACGGGTCGTCTGACGTCGAACCTTTGCTCACACGGGTGTTCTACCGCAGCCCGTGCGGACCGGCGTCCCTGGGTGGTTCTCCCGGGCGGTTCAGCTTGGACAGCAGCCGCTCGAAGAACTCGTCGTCCACGTCCGCGGCCTCCGGTTCCGCGCCGCCGCCCGCGCTCTGCGGCGGCTTGCGGCGTTCCCGCCGGGGTAGCGGCACCGCTGAGGCGTTCATCCCGGTCGGCAGGGCCACCTCGCACCAGATCAGGTTTCCGCCGCCCTGCAGCGACATCACCCCGGCTTTCCGGCCTGCCAGCGTGTCGGGCACGACGGGCGGCAGCAGAGCCGCGTCCTCGACCTCGATC
Source organism: Kibdelosporangium sp. MJ126-NF4 (assembly GCF_000826545.1). Next base: position 1,916,223 of record NZ_CDME01000011.1, read on the forward strand.
ACCAGGACGTCACCGTGCAGTCGTAACCGCAATGTGATGAAACCGGGTACTTTCGAGTCGCTGCGCCGCACCACGGCACGCACGACCTCGCAGGCCACGTCGCTGGCCTCGTCCTGCATCTGCCGCAGCGACCACTCGGTGAGCGCGAATCTGACGAACATGTCCGCGCAGTTCACAGCGGTCGGTAACGCGACCAGTCGCAGATCATCGACCTGCGTCGTCTGCGGGTTCACCCTGCTGCCTCCTCGCGCGCGTCACCCGAACGGCCGTATCTTGCCCACATAAACTCGCGTTGCGGTAGCCAGGGTTATCCAATTCTTACCGAGGTGATCCGTTTGATCCGCGCTATTGGGCTTGTTCTGCACCCTCGCCGGGACTGTGTCCCGGTGATCGAGACAATCACGGCGTGGGCGCAGGCCCGGCAGACCGATGTGTTCGGCCTGGCCGAGGAGGTCGTACGGGCCAACGGCCTGGTGAAGCCGGTGACCGAGGACGAGCTCCCCGAACGAGCGGATCTTATCGTCAGCCTCGGTGGCGACGGCACGATGCTCCGCGCTTTCCGCCTCGGCAACCGGATCCCGGTGCTCGGGGTGAACCTCGGCAGGCTCGGTTTCCTGGCGGAAGTCGACGTCCCGGAGCTCGGCAGCGCGCTGAGCGCGATCGACGACCACCGGTTCACGGTCGAGACGAGATCAGCCTTGTGCGCGACCATGGGCGAGAAGGACTTCGTCGCGTTCAACGACATCGCGCTGGTCAGAGTGCCCGGCCACGGGATGACCGAGGTGATACTGCACGTCGAAGGTCACCCGTTCGTGGAGTACGCGGCCGACGCGGTCGTGGTGGCCACTCCGACGGGCTCCACGGCGTACAACTTCGCCGCGGGCGGGCCGATCGTGTCCCCGCGCGCCGAAGGCCTCCTGGTGACGCCCGCGGCGCCGCACTCGGCGTTCAACCGGGCGCTGTTCCTGTCGACGAACGAGAAGCTCGCGCTGGAGGTGGCGGCGGGCAGCAGCGAGGTGGCCATGGAGGCGGACGGCAGGCTGATCGGCCGGGTTCAGCCGGGCACGATGATCGACCTGATGGCGCTGCCGGGCGCGGCGAAGGTGGTGCGGCTCGGCCGGACCACCTTCTACCAGCGCACCCAGCGCAAGTTCCGCCTGATCGGCTCGGCCACCAGCGAGGACTTCACCTGCTGATCCCCAGCTCGCGACTCGTGAGTGTTTAAGCCGGTTAGAACCCGCCCAAACACTCACGAGGCTTTATTTACAGCTTTTATTTAGACTCGTTGACACGATTGGTTTGAACCACTTAGAGTCCGGGACCACGATCCGCCCACCCTGCACTCCGAGACAGCCGCAGCGACGCGGCAGATGGAGGGACCATCGTGTTCTTGGCCGTGGTCGCGCGTACCCGCGCGACCAGAGTCATCACTTACGCCATGGCCGTTGTCGGCTTTGTCGCTGCCTACCTGACGGTGATCACCGTGGTGGCAGCACCCCAGGCGAGCGCGGCAATCGATCCCGCACAGTGGTACAGCGTCACGAGTGCCAACAGTGGCAAGTGCGTGGACGCGCGCGGCGCCGCCACCGCCAACGGCACCGCCGTGCAGCAGTACGCCTGCAACAACTCCGGCTCGCAGCAGTGGCAGTTCCAGCCGACAAGCAACGGCTTCCACCGCGTCAACTCCCGCAACGTCACCACGCAGGTCTGGGACGTGTCCGACGTGTCCACAGCGGACAGCGCGCCGATCCACCTGTGGGCCTACGGCGGCGGCAACAACCAGCAGTGGCAGGCGGTGGAGGAGGCCGGTGGCGCCTACCACTTCGTCTCCCGCCACAGCGGCAAATGCCTCGACGTCCCCGGTGCGTCCACTGCGGACAGCCAGCAACTGCAGCAGTACACGTGCAACAACACCGCTGCCCAGTCGTTCACACTGACCCCGGTCAGCAGCGAGCCACCACCGGGAGGCGACATCGACCTCGGCCCGAACACCCACGTCTTCGACCCGTCGATGTCCTCCTCGGCGATCCAGAGCAGGCTGAACACCGTGTTCGGCCAGCAGGAACGCGCGCAGTTCGGGCAGAACCGGGTGGCGCTGCTGTTCAAACCCGGCAGCTACAACGTCAACGCCAACATCGGCTTCTTCACCCAGATAGCAGGTCTCGGGTTCACCCCCGACTCTGTGAACATCAACGGCGCGGTGCACGTCGAGGCCGACTGGTTCGGCGGCAACGCCACCCAGAACTTCTGGCGGTCGGCGGAGAACCTCTCGGTCACGCCGACCGGTGGCACGGACCGCTGGGCGGTGTCCCAGGCGGCGCCGTACCGCCGGATGCACGTGCGTGGCAACCTGCTGCTCGACGACGGCGGGTGGTCCAGCGGTGGCTGGATGTCCGACTCCCTGATCGACGGCCAGGTCCGCTCCGGCTCCCAGCAGCAGTGGGTCTCCCGCAACACCCAGTGGGGCAGCTGGACCGGCTCGAACTGGAACATGGTGTTCGTCGGCGCGGCCAACGCACCGGCGGGCAACTACCCGAACCCGCCGTACACCCGGATCGCCCAGACACCGATCGTGCGGGAGAAACCGTTCCTGTACATCGACGGCGCGGGCAAGTACCAGGTGTTCGTGCCCGCGATCCGGCAGAACACCACCGGGATCACCTGGCAGGGCACGCAACCCGGCCAGTCGCTGCCGATCGACCAGTTCCACGTCGTCAAACCGGGCGCGACCGCGCAGCAGATCAACGCACAGCTGGCGGCGGGCAAGAACCTGCTGTTCACGCCGGGTGTCTACCGCGTCAACGAGACCATCCGCGTGACGAGGCCGGACACTGTCGTGCTCGGCCTCGGCCTGGCCACGCTGGTGCCGGAGAACGGCGTCACCGCGATGTCGGTGGCCGATGTGGACGGTGTGAAGGTCGCGGGCATCATGTTCGACGCCAACGTGACCAACTCTAACCTGCTGATGGAGGTCGGCCCGCCCGGCTCGAACGCCGACCACGCGGCCAACCCGACATCACTGCACGACGTGTTCTTCCGCGTCGGCGGTCCCTGGGTCGGCAAGGCGACCACGAGCCTGACCGTCAACAGCCACAACGTGATCGGTGACCACACGTGGGTCTGGCGAGCCGACCACGCGGACAACGGCGTCCCGACCGGCTGGTATCAGAACACCGGTCGCAACGGCCTGATCGTCAACGGGAACAACGTCACGTTCTACGGCCTGTTCGTCGAGCACTACCAGCAGTACAACGTGATCTGGAACGGCCAGGGCGGCAGGACGTACTTCTTCCAGAACGAACTGCCCTACGACCCACCGAGCCAGGGCGAGTACATGAACGGCTCGACCAGAGGCTGGGCCGCCTACAAAGTGGGCGACAACGTGACCAGCCATGAGGCGTGGGGCCTCGGCTCCTACGTGTTCTTCAACGTCAACCGCAGTGTCGTGGCGGAACGGGCGTTCGAGGTGCCGAACAACCCGAATGTGCGCCTGCACAACGTGGTGGGCGTGTCACTGGGCGGGGGAGTCGGGACGATCAACCGCCTGATCAACAACACCGCGGGCCCGGTCAACACCGGCACACCGGTCAACGTGATCAACTACCCGTAACCCGTCAACGACCGCAGGCACAGCGAAAGGCGCGCCACCCGGCGCGCCTTTCGCTCTGCCTGAACGAACTTACCTGAACGAGAGGTCACTCACCGCGCTGCGGCGCACGGCCGACTTCACCGCGCCACGCGCCGGTCTCCTGACCCCTGCCTTCGATGAACTCCTTGAACCGAGCCAGATCGCCCTTCACCTTGCGGTCGATCACGCCCAGTCCGGCGCCGACCTTCTCGGTGAACGTGTCCGGGTCGTACTCCATCTGCACGTTCACGCGGGTGTTCTCGGCGTCGATGCGGTGGAACGTCACCACACCGCCCTGCTTCTGCCCGTCCACCGCGCGCCACGCGACGCGCTCCTCCGGGTGCTGTTCGGTGATCTGCGCGTCGAACTCCCTGCGGACACCGCCGATGGTGGTCTCCCAGTGTGTCAGCGTGTCGTTCACCTGGACGACACGGTCGACGCCGTCCATGAAGTACGGGAACGACTCGAACTGCGTCCACTGGTTGTACGCGGTGGAAACCGGGACACGCACGTCGATCGATTCCTGAATGGTCGTCACTCGGGTGCCTCCAGTGGTCTTGTTTTCTCCTGCACTCATCGGCTACCCGGTCACAGCCCGTTCACACTCCCTGGCGATCTGCAGCTCCTCACGCGGTTGCACCGCGAGCACCTGAACCGGGGCGAGCGGCGACGACAGCACGTCGTCGGTCGTGGGATTGCCGCCAGCCAGGTTCGCGGGAACACCGAGCATGGTCAGGTCCCGGCAGATCGCCTGGCGCACTTCCGGCTGGTCCCAGCCGATCTCCCCGGTGAACACCAGTGCGTCCAGTGTGGGCAGTGCCACCGCCATCGCGGCGAGCGACTGGCTGACCCGTCGGGTGAAGACGTCGAGCGCGAGCCTGGCCCGGTCGTCGCCGTCCGCCGCGGCACGCACGAGATCCCGTGTGTCGCCGGAACTCCCGGACAGGCCGAGCAGACCGGACCGGTGGTACAGGCCGTCGCGCAGCTCGTCGGCGGGGATCCGGTCGAGCAGCCACAGCAGCATGCCCGGATCGACGCTGCCCGACCTGGTGCTCATCGGCACGCCCGCCAGCGGCGTGAAGCCCATCGACGTGTCCACACTGGATCCCTCGCGCACCGCGCAGACCGAGCACCCGCCGCCCAGGTGTGCGAGCAGGAGGTGCAACGACTCCACCGGCCGGTTCAACACTGTAGCGGCCCGTGCGGTCGCCCAGGCGTAGGACAGCCCGTGGAAACCGTAGCGGCGGAGGCCGTGCTCCCGGCGCCACGGCTCGGGAAGCGGGTACGTGGCCGACACGTCCGGCAGACCGGCGTGGAAAGCGGTGTCCGGGCACAACACATGTGGCACATCGGGCAGCTTCTTGCGCGCGGCCTCCAGTATCTCCAAGGTGACCGGGACGTGCGCCGGTGCCAGTGCGGCGGCCGTGCGCGCGTGCTCGATCGCCGAGTCGTCGACCACGGTCGGTGAACGCAGGTGCGGGCCGCCGTGGACGAGCCGGTGGCCGACCGCGTCCACCGGCTGGTCCACCTCGTCGAGCAGGTCACCCAGTGTCCTGGCCGCGGACTCGGAGTCCGGCTTGTCCGTGCTGGTGGCCGACGCCAGTACCTGCTCGGTCCCGGTATCGACCACGTGCAGCCGCAGGCTGTGCGAGCCAGGGTTGACGGTGAGTACCGCTGTTGTGTCGGCGGTCATGTCGGCCAACGCCAATCGGTGATCTCGGGTGGGTCGATGCCATCCTCGTACGCGGCCCGCAGCAACGAGTCGCGTTCGGCGATCAGGGCTTCGGCGATGGCCGTGCCGTTCGTTCCCCACGCGCGCCGGACAGCGTCCGCGGCGAGGTCGTAACGGCTCATCCCGTTGCTGACCAACAGGTCGAACGGAGTGGTCGTGGTGCCTTCCTCGCGGTAGCCGTGCACGTGGAACCGGTCCGGCGCGTGGCGGCCGTGCACGACTTCGTGCATCGCCGACGGGTAGCCGTGGAACGCCACCACCACGGGGATCTCGGTTCCGAAACAGCGGGTGAACGCGTCGATGTCCATGCCGTGCGGGTGGCGGTCGGGCGGTGCCAGCGCCAGCAGGTCGACGATGTTGGTCATCCGGATCCGCAACCGCGGCGCGTGCCGCCGCAGCAATGTCACCGCCGCCAACGTCTCCAGCGTCGGCACGGTTCCCGCCGACGCGAGCACGACCTCCGGCCGTGTGTCGTCGGCCGCCCACTGCCAGACTCCCGCGCCCGCACGGCAGTGTTCCTCGGCCGCGTCGATGTCGAGCCACTGTGGATAGTCCTGTTTCGCGGCGACGACGACGTTGATCCGCCCGGTCCCGGCGAGGCAGTGCCGCATGGTGTGCAGCAGCGTGTTGGCGTCCGGCGGCAGGTAGATCCTCGCCACCGAGGCCTTCTTGGTGAGCATGTTGTTGATGAACCCGGGCCCCTGATGGCTGTAGCCGTTGTGCTCCTGGCGCCAGCCTTCGCTGGTCAGCAGGTAGTTCAGGCTCGCGACCGGTGCGCGCCACGGCACCTCGGCCGACATCTTGAGGAACTTGGCGTACTGGTTGACCATCGAGTCCACAATGGTGGCGAACGCCTCGTAGCACGGGAACAGCCCGTGCCTGCCGGTGAGCAGGTAGCCCTGTAGCAACCCCTGGCACAGGTGTTCCGACAGCACCTCGACGACCCGGCCATCCGGGCCGACGTGCTCGGAGTACCCGGGGACCGGCCAGGTGAACTGGCGGTCGGTGACGTCGAGCACGGCGCCGAGCTTGTTGGACTCCAGCTCGTCGGGGCAGACGATCCGGAAGTCCCTGCGGTCCTCCGTGCTGTCGAACAGCTCCGCGAGCCAACCCGCGAGGGCCTCGTTCGCGCTGGCGTCCTCACCGCCGGGGTGGAGGACGTCGACGCGGTGCTTGGCGAGCGGCGGCAGCGGCAGGTCACGCCGCAGCGTCCCGCCGTTGGCCTGCGGTACCCGGCCCATGCGCAGCTTGTCCGGTGGTAGCGCCTGCAGCAGGTCGTCGAAGGGGCGGCCGTGCTCGTCGAACAGCTCGTCGGGCCGGTAGGAACGCAGCCAGGACTCCAGCACCGCGAGCTGGTCCGGGTCCGAGGCCACCTCGGCGAGCGGGACCTGGTGTGCGTGGAACGTCCCGGCCAGCGGGGTGCCGTGCGCGTCGTGACTCGGCACGCCCCAGCCCTTCGGCGACCGCACGATCAGCATCGGCCTCGGCATGGCCAGCGCCTGGTCGAGCGCACGGGCCAGTTCCAGGTCGGGATCAACGGCCAGCCGGACGTCCACAATGGTCGGTGACCAGCCCGCGCCGAGGAAGTACGAGATCAGCTCCTCGTCGCTCATCGCGCCGTAGACCGTCGGCGAGGAGATCTTGTAGCCGTTGAGGTGCAGGATCGGCAGCACCCGGCCGTCGGTGCGCGAGTTGAGGAACTTGGTGGCGTGCCAGGACGCGGCGGTCGCCCCGGTCTCGGCCTCGCCGTCACCGACCAGGCACGCCACCAGCAGCCCCGGATCGTCCAGCGCCGCCCCGACGGCTGTGGCCAGCGCGTACCCGAGTTCACCGCCTTCGTGGATCACGCCGGGAACGTGCGGCGAGAGGTGACTGGGGAAGCCACCTGGCCAGGAGAACCGTGTGACCAGCTCGGTCATCCCGGCCTCGTCGAGCGACAGCGCCGGGTCGCGCAGCGCGTGCGTGCCTTCCATCCACAGGTTCGCGTGTACGGCCGGAGCACCGTGGCCCGGCCCGGTCACCAGCAGTGTCCGCTGGCCCGTCCTGGCGACGAAGCCGTTCAGGCCCGCGTAGACGTAGGTGATGCCGGGGCACGTGCCCCAGTGGCCCAGCAGGCGCGGCTTGATGTGCTCTGGCCTGAGCGTTTCCCGCAGCAGGACGTTGTCACGCAGGTAGATCATGCTCGCGGCGAGGTAGTCGCACGCCTGCCGGTAGCGTCGCGATCCTGTGCTCGTTGCCGTGGTCATGTCGTGGCGTGCAACCGTCCCTGCGCGAACTGGGTCACGAGCTCGCGGCAGAACACGGGCAGGTCGTCCGGCCAGCGGCTCGACGTGAGGTTGCCGTCGACGACCACCTCCCTGTCCACCACCTGGCCGCCCGCGTTGCGGATGTCGGTGCGGATGCTGGGCCACGAGGTGAGCACGCGACCGCGGATCACGTCGGCCTCCACCAGCGTCCACGCACCGTGACAGATCACGCCGACGGGCTTTCCCGACTCCACGAAAGACCTGACGAAAGCCACAGCGGACGCGTCCATGCGCAGTTTGTCCGGGTTCGTGGTGCCGCCGGGCAGGACGAGGCCGTCGTAGTCGTCGACGGACGCCTCGGCGACCTGCTTGTCCACCGGGAACGTGTCGGCCTTGTCCACATCGTGGTTCATCGCCTGGACCGGGCCATCGCCGATGGACAGCAGTTCCGTGGTCGCGCCCTCCGCACGGACGGCCTTGACCGGTTCGACGAGTTCGGCCTGTTCGACGCCGTCCGCCGCGAGTACGGCGATCCGGCGTCCAGTCAGTGTGTTGGTCATGTCCACGGACTACCCGCGTATCCCCGGCATAACACCGGCACGAGGTTTGAGGGCACCTGGAACCGTCCACCCTGCAGCTGTGATCAATGAGCTCAGGGACGACACCAACCGCTACACGTTGGGGTGAAGCAGGACCGATGACTGAGCACAGCCCACGGGCGCAGGCACGTCACATGGTCGGTGTGATGCGATCAGGCGATGACGAGACTCTCGTACTGGAGATGGCGAGACTCACCGCCGACCGGGCGAACGGCGGCAACGACTCGCGCCGGATCGTGTCCGAGCTGATCTCGGCACTGGCCACGATGATGCTCACCGCGTCGGGGACGTCCGAAGAGGACAACGTGTACGGCCTGGAACTGATGGACGACGACGACGCGCAGATGGACATCGACCAGACCAGCCCGCCGGTGCGCGCCGCCGTCCGAGCACTGCTCGCCCAGCTCAACCGACACACCGACGAGGCGTCCTTCCAGGTGGAACTCGCGCTGCGGGAAGACGGTTTCAAGCCGACCGTCGAGGTGCTCGCGCACGTTCTGCTGTGGACGATCGGGATGATCGACTGGTGCGACGAGCACGCCGTCCCGAGGCCGCCGTGGCTCGGCGACCTCGCGGATGCGTCCTGAGGATGGTCAGACGGCGATCGCGTCCATCGCGGCCGGAACGGTGTCGAAGATCGGCAGGATGGTCAGCAGGCCGGTGATCTCGAGCGGCCTGGTCACGGTCTGCCGACCGGCTACCACCGCCCACTTGAGATTGTTCTCGGCCATCTGCTCGCGCAGGTCGACCAGCACGGCCAGGCCCGCCGAGCTGAGGAAGTCGACGCCGTCCATGTCCACAACGAACTTGTGCCGTCGTGCCACCTGTTCCCGCACCGCCTGCTGGAACACCGGCGCCGTCGCCAGGTCCACGTCACCCAGCACCCGGAGAAGGGGAACGCCGCGAGGGTGCGGCTGGACATCGACAGTGAGCAGCATGCCGGAATCTGCGTGTGGAGTGCTCACGGAAATCCTTCCGGTTGTTCAACACGTCTGCGCGGCTGTGTGTTCAACCGTGGTGATCCTTCAACCGTACGGAGCTTGTGACCAGGGCACAACTGGACGGAAAGAAGTGGTTAGAAGTCGACTGAAGCGGGTAACCATACCGCCGCTCTCCGGGTGTTTGCCCTGCTCACGGCCGTATTCTCACTGTACTCGCAATGACGACAGCAATTCACGCGCGACGACCACCAGTTTGGTGTTCGTGTGCTGTGACTGGTCGACCAGCCGGGCGAACGCGTCGTCGGAGCTGACGCCGTGCACAGCCATCAGGACCCCTTTGGCCTGCTCGATCTCGGCACGGGACGCCATCGCTGTGCGCATGTTCTCGGCCAGGTCACGCATCTTGGCGTAGCGCTGGGCATTGCTGATGGTGAGCGCCGCGGTCGTGGTGACGAGCTTGAGCAGCGCCTCGTCCAACCGGTCGAACGCGTCCTGGCGGAAGCCGTAGACGTTCAGTGCGCCGATCAGGCCGGTGCCTTTCGGCCCGGGCAGCGACAGCGGCGTGGACAGGTACGCGAGGACACCGAACCGGACGGCGTCCGCGGCGAACCGCGGCCACCGTTCGAACGCCTCAGCTCCGGCCACCAACACGGGTTCCCGTACCCGCGCGGCCTCCAGGCAGGGGCCGTCGCCCGCCGCGTACTGGTTGTCGTCCACAGTGATCGCCCAGTCGTGGGACGACGCCGCGGTGTAGGGCTTCGTACCCGACAGGACAGTCACGCTCACCGCATCCGCCCCACCGACCACCTTCAACGCGGCCTCCACGAGCCGCTGCAGTGCCACGTCCAGTGGTTCCTCGGCCGTCAGCGCGGCCCACAGCAGCTCCAGGTCCTCCAACGCGTCGGTGGCCTCGTCGACTCTGCTGGCCTCAGGCAGTTCTCTCCCGCTCACGGCACATTTATACCCGCGCCTTGGCCCTGCGTCGTGCCACCTCGTCGCGCTGCAGCCACCACTCGGCGATCAGCAGCGGAATCACCCAGCCCAGCCAGGTCGTCGCCCCGGCGAGCGTGTACGAGAACAGCTTCTCGTCACCGCGGAACGTCGTGTCGAACTGCGGCGCCAGCCACAGCGCGAACACCACCGCCCACAGGCGGTTGGTGATGATCGACATGGTCAGCGCGAAGCTGCGGATCATCCACTTGCGGTGGTCGACGAACAACCGCCGCCGCGCTGCGCGGTAACCGTTGTACGTGAAGATCAGCCACAGGGGCGCCATCACCACACCGCTGGCCATGGCGGCCGGGCCGAATGGCGTGATGGCCCCGATCACGAGCGCGGTCAGCCCGGCGGGCAGCACGCCACCGAACACGTAGACCCGGCCCGCCAGCCGGTGGATGTGCCGGTAGCGGGCGCGAAACCACGGCCACACCTGCAGCACACACGTCAGCATGGCGATCGACGCGAAGCTCACGTGCGCCACCAGCAGCGGATAGTGCCAGGTGAACTCCGGCTGCTGGACAAGGGACTGGCCGCGGTCGAAGGTCAGGTACCTCGGCAGTGAGAACGCGATGAACACCACCGCGATGAAGCCCAGCGGCACGATCCACGGTTTTCGCCACCACCCGCGGCTGGGTGCGGGGCTGGGGCTGATGGTCTCGTCGAGCACGTTTGTCATGGCATTTCCTCCCGGCCATGACCGTGCCCGTGCCCACTTACCGTCCGCCCACCAAACGCTGACGGTCCCGCTGACGCCGTGCCCCGATCATGTCGAGCGCCTCGGCCTGCGACATCCGCGCGCCGCGGCCGAACGCGTCATCGAACGACTCACCGCCGATCGCCGCGCGGACATCGGCGATCAGCGCGGCGATCTCCGGGTCACCGGCGAACGGCATGCCCTTGATCGCGGCACCCGCGCCGAGCAGCAGCGCGGCCAGCCAGCCGTCCCCGTCACGCGACGCCATCCCGGCGAGCCCGGCGGCGGCCCTGGCCACGACCGGCAGCGACCGGCTGGCGATGGCGGCCCTGATGGCCTCGTCGTACCGCTGACGGGCGGCGTCGATGTCGCCTTCCAGCTCGGTCAGCCTGGCGAGCGCGATCAGCACCCGCGCGCGGTACTCGTGCAGGCCGAACGGGCCGGTGGTGCATTTGCTCAGCGCGAGTTCCTGCAGGCGGCGCGCGGCGGCGAGATCGCCGTCGAACCTGGCGATCTCGCCGAGCCCGCAGTACGCCAACGCCAGGTTCTCGACCGTGCCGTTGCGTCGGGCGAGCGTCAGCGCCTGCTCGTAGTCGGCTCGTGCCAGGTCCAGTTCGCCGCCGCGGGCCAGGTTTTCCGCGCGACTGCACAACAACGACACCGTGTCGTCGATCGACCCGAGTTGCCCGACCAGGTCCATGGCCTCGGTGATCGCGGCCACGAACGTCTGCCGGTCACCCCGGTTGTCGGCGATGGTGGCGAGGGCGTCCAGCGCCAGCACCATGCCGAACCGGTCACCGGTCTGCCGGAAGTCGGCCAGTGCCCGCCGCATCTTCGCTTCGCCCTCGTCGATCTCGCCGTCGAAGAAGTTCAGCATCGCGGTGCCGAGCGTGGTGAACGCCTCGGCCCAGAGGTCGTCGTCCAGCAGCGGCCGCACCGGCTCGCCCTTCGGCGGCCCGGTCGCGGCCGCCCACAGGAAGGCGCTGTGCGGCCTGCGGATCGCGCCACGCGGCGTCGTCATGAACTCCTCAGCGTGCTTGAGGTGGTCCTGCCATTGCGCCGCGTCCAACCGGCCCCACGCCGCCTGCAGCACGCACAGCACGTACTCCTCGTCGAGGTCCGAGGGCGGATGCGTGCCGATCCGGGCGAGCAGGTCTGTGGCCAGCGGCGCGACGTGGCTGCGCAGTCCACGCAGGTACCAGTACAGCGAGAAGGCACCGATCATGCGCAACGCCAACGTGGTGTCGTTGGCCACGGCCCACCGCAGGGCGGCGTGGACGTTGCCGCGGTCGGCGTCCAGCCGGTCGAGCCACTCCAACTGCTCGCCGCCGCGCAGGTGCGGGCTCGCCTGCTCGGCCAGCGCGTGGAAGTACCGGGCGTGCGCCGCGTCTAGGTCGTGTCTCGAAGTCCCCGTTCGATGAGAGTCTGCCCCGGCCGGAGGCCGGAGTCGGGCCTCAGTGGGGCGGTTCCTGGCGCCGCCGCGGGGACGGCGCGAATACTGGTTGTCTTTGGCTGTTCCCGCGGTGGCGTCAGGGACCGCATCCGGCCCGGCTATCGCGGACGGGGGCTTTGAGGCACGGCCTGGCGGCTCGGTGAGGTGCTCGGCGCAGAACGCGCGGATGGTGTCCAGCATCCGGTAGCGGCCGCCGGTGTTCTCCACCAACGACTTGTCCACCAGACCGGCCACCAGGTCCGCGGTGTCCGGGACGGCACAGACCTGTTCGGCGGCCGCCAGGGTCGCGCCGCCGGTGAACACCGTGAGCCTGGCGGCCAGCAGCCGCTCGGCCGGGGCCAACAGGTCCCAGCTCCACTCCACCGCGGCGCGGAGCGTGCGGTGCCTCGGGGCCGCGGTGCGCTCACCGCGTGACAGCAGGGCGAACCGGTCGTCGAGGCGGGCCGCGATCTCGGTGATCTCCAACGCCCGCAGCCGGGCCGCGGCCAGTTCGATCGCCAGCGGGATGCCGTCCAGTGCGGCGCAGATCCGCCGGACCGCGTCGGAGTTCCGTTCGGTGACCCGGAAGCCGGGGGAGACGGCCGCCGCGCGGTCGGCGAACAGCTGCATGGCCGCGGCGTCGGGCAGCGACGGCAACGGGCACAGGTGCTCGCCGGTGATGGCGAGCGCTTCCCTGCTGGTGGCCAGGATGCGCACGCCGGGGCAGGCGGCGAGCAGCCGGTGGGCGAGTGTGGCGGCGTCGGCGATCAGGTGCTCACAGTTGTCCATCACCAGCAGGACGCTGCGGTCGGCGAGCGCGGCGATCACCCGGTTCACCGGGTCATGGCCCGCGGCCCTCAGCAGGCCCGCGTCCCGGACACCCAGCGCGGCCAGCACCGTCTGCGGGATGTCCGCGCCGTGCGTCAGCGCCGCCAGGTCGAGGAAACACGTCTCGACGGCCTGCTGAGCTGGCAGGACCCGACTGGCTTCGACGGCCAGCCGGGTCTTGCCCGCGCCGCCGGGGCCGGTGATCGTGACCAGCCTGGTGGCGCGGAGCAGCTCGGCGATCCGCTCCAGTTCCGGTGCGCGGCCGACGAAACTGGTCAGCTGGGCGGGGATATTCGAGCTAGTCCGCGGTTCGCCTCCCCGGTGCCCACCTCTCAGCACAGTCATGTGGATGTCGGCCAGTTCGGCGGACGGGTCCGCGCCGAGCTCGTCGGCCAGTGTGCGCCGGGCGTTGTCGAACTCGGCGAGCGCCTCGGCTGGTCGGCCCGCTGCCCGCAACGCCAGCATGAGCTGGCCGCGTGGGCGTTCGCGCAGCGGGTGCTCGCCGATGTGGGCCCGCAGTTCCGGGATCACCGCGGTGTGCCTGCCCAGCGCGAGCTGGGCGTCGAAGAGGTCCTCGGTCGCCGCGTGCCTCAGCTCGTCCAACCGGGCTGAGGCCGCGTCACCCACCGCGGCCGCCGGGCCTCGCCACAGGGCCAGCGCCTGGCCGAGCGCGCTCGCGGCGGCAGCCGGGTCACCCTCGGCCAACGCCCGTGCGCCCGCACTGGCCAGCCGCTCGAAACGGTGCACGTCAACGGAATCCGGGTCGACCGCGATCCGGTACCCGGCGGGGTGGAGCTCGACCAGCCCGTCCGGCAACGTCCTGCGCAACCGGGAGACCTGGGACTGCAACGCGGCCGTCGCGCCACTCGGCGGCTGGTCGCCGTACAGGCCGTCCAGCAACCGCTCGACGGGCACCACCCGCCCGGCGTCAAGCAGCAGCAGCGCCAGCAGCGCACGCTGCCTCGGCCCGCCGACCGCCAGGGATTCCCCTTGTGCCGAAAGGATCTCGACACCGCCCAAGATGCCGAACCGCACTAGTCGCCCCGATCCAGCGCCTCGATGGTGGTCATGTGCCGCTCACCCCACGCGCCGAGCGGCGTCATGGCCGCGATCAGCGAGTCGCCGAGTTCGGTCAGCGTGTACTCGACCTTGGGCGGAACCTGGTGGTACAGCTCGCGATGGACGAGCTCGCACACCTGCAGTTCCTTCAGCTGCAGGATGAGCACGCGCTCGGAGATACCGGCGACCCGGCGGCGCAGCTCACCGAACCGCAGCGGACCGTCGGTCAGCTCCCACAGGATCAGCGCCTTCCACTTGCCGCCCATGACGTCCAGCGCGGCATCGAGACCGCACGTGTACGCACGCCTCTTCAGCACCTGCCCCCCTACAAAAATGTCAGTACCCGACAAAATTGTAGGTACTTGAACGAATGTCTGTAAAGCCAGAGGGTTGACGCATGGATCAACGGACACCGGTGACTGTGATCGGCCTCGGCGCAATGGGCAGGGCATTGGCTGAGGCCTACATCAAGGCAGGGCACCCGACAAAGGTGTGGAATCGCACGCCTGGCAGAGCTCCCCAGCTTCGTGACCACGAAGCCGACGACGTTTCCTCGGCTGTGTCCGCGAGCCCGCTGGTCATCGTGTGCGTGACCACGTACGAGGACGCGCGGTCGGCGCTCGAACCCGCCGACCTGTCCGGCCGCACGCTGGTCACGCTGAACTCGGGCGAACCGGCCGGTGCGCGTGCAATGGCGTCGTGGGCCGCCGCGCGTGGAGCGGATTTCCTTGACGGCGCGGTGAAGAATGTTCCCGCCGCGGTGGGGCATCCGGAAACATTGCTCTACTACTGCGGTTCCCGAGCTGTTTACGAGCGGTATTCCCCAGTTCTGCGCGTCCTCGGCGGTGACACGGTCTACCTGGGGGAGGAGCCGGACCTCGCCGCGTTGTACGAGTACGCGGTCGGCGGCACCCTGTTGCCCGCGTTGCTCGGTTTCTTCCAGGGCGCGGCTGTGGTCACCGCGCGGGGGCTGCCCGCGTCGAGCATGGTGCGGTTCACGGTGAAGTGGCTGGAGATGATCGCGTCGGTACTGCCGGGCCTCGCCGAGGAGATCGACTCGAAGCACTACGGCGACCCGGCGTCCGCGATCGGCCTGTTCGAGGCGGGAATCGCACACGACGCGGCCGTGGCAGCCGAGTTCGGGCTGGACAACTCGTGGCAGGAAGGGATGCACGAGGTCGTCCGCCGCGCTGTGGCCGCCGGGCACAAGGACGACAGCATCACGGCGTTGATCGAGGTACTCCGTCGGCCGCAGCTGTCGAAATGAGTGGTGGTCGTTCGTACAGGAGGTGACAGCGAGGTACGAGACGACGAGGTGGCGTGATGTCCCAACCCGAGGTTCTGCTGCGTGGCCTGCGGATTCCGGAGTCCCCGCGGTGGCACGACGGCAGACTGTGGTTCTGTAACTGGATCGACCAGCAGATCGTGGCGGTCGACGCGGACGGCACGCCGGAGGTCATGCCATCGCCGGTCCAGCGGGCGATGGGCTGGTCCATCGACTGGCTGCCCGACGGCAGGCTGCTGACCACCGGCGACAAGCTGCGGCGACACGAGCCGGACGGGTCGGTGGCCGTGCACGCCGACCAGTCCGCGAACGAGATCGTCGTGGACGGCCGGGGCAACGCGTACATCAACGGCGCGGACTTCGACTTCGCCGGTGGTGAGGCGCCCAAACCCGGCTACATCAAGCTCGTCACGCCGGACGGCGGGCTCCGCCAGGTCGCCGACGACATCCAGTTCCCGAACGGCATGGTCATCACGCCCGACGGGCGAACACTTGTCATCGCCGAGTCGTTCGCCGGGCGGCTCACCGCGTTCGACATCGACCCGGACGGCGGGCTGTCCCGCCGTCGGGTCTTCGCCGACGGCCTGGGGCCCGACGGCATCTGCCTGGACGCCGACGGCGCGATCTGGACGTCGACCGGCGACTCCGCGGTCGTGCGGGTCGCCGAGGGCGGGCAGATCCTGCAGAGCGTGGAACTCGCCGAGAACCAGGCCCCGTTCGCGCTGGCGCTCGGCGGCCCCGACCTGCGGACCCTGTACATCATGACCGCCGAATGGCGGATGGCCGACAGCATCGCCGACAACCTGGACCGGCTGACCAACGGGCCGTGCACCGGTGAGGTCCTCACCCTCCCGGTCACGGTGCCTGCCCCGAAATAGCTCGAACGGGTGTTCGATCTCGGTGTACTGTGGACGTGTGCAGGGATCACTGTTCGACATGGCGGACACCATCAGCCTCCGCCCGCTGACCGGCCTGCGCAGGACACCGCTCGCCGAGGGCGCGTGGGTCGATCTCCTGCCAGGCTGGCTCAGCGGGGCGGACGAACTGTTCACCCGGTTGGTGGCGGACGTGCCCTGGTACGGCGAGCAGCGCCAGATGTACGACCGGGTAGTGGCAGTGCCGAGGTTGCTGTGCTTCTACTCGGAGCGAGACGCGTTACCGCACCCGGTGCTGGACGACGCGCGCACGGCGTTGACCGAGCACTACCTCCCTGACCTGCGTGAGCCGTTCCGCACAGCCGGGCTGTGCTACTACCGCGACGCGCAGGACAGCGTGGCCTGGCATGGCGACCGCATCGGGCGCGGCGCCACCGAGGACACGATGGTCGCGATCCTCTCCGTCGGGGCCGCGCGCGGATTGTGGCTGCGGCCCCGTGGCGGCGGTGAGACTGTGCGTTTTTCGGTGGGACACGGGGATTTGCTGGTGATGGGCGGATCCTGTCAGCGGACGTGGGAACACGCCGTCCCGAAGAGCAGCCGGGCGGTCGGCCCTCGGATCAGCATCCAGTTCCGCCCGGCCGGGGTCAGGTAGGGCGAACCACCAGGACTGGGCAGGGCGAGAGGTGCAGCGCCGTCCTCGTCACGGGGGAGAGACAGCCCGGGTCGCTGCCAGGGCCCATCACCAGCAGGTCGCTTCGGGCGCAGGTCTCCACCGCTTCGTGTGGCCTGCTCCGGACCAGGTGCGTGCTCGGTGTCAGCGTCGGCGCGATCTTGGCGACCAGTCTCTTGGCCCTGTCCAGGACGTCGTTGTGCGTGCCGGTGTTGTCCGCCGCGACCGTTCGGGGCCCGGGCAGCGGCCAGGCGTGCACGATGCGCAGCCCGTCGCGGTAGCGGGTCGCGATGTCCGTTGCCCTGCGGACGATGGCCTCGTCGTGGCGGCCGCCGACCGCAGCGGTCACCCAGCCGTGTTCGGCGCGGACCGCGCGTGGTTCGCCGCGCACCACCACCGTGTCGCAGTGGCTACTGGTCACCACGGGCAGGACGAGGTGCCCGATTCCCAGATTGTGGTGACTGTGCCCGTGGTGTCCCAGCACCAGCAGGTCGGTGTCCGCGCTCGCGGTCAGCAGGGTGTGCTCCGGTGTGTCCTCCGACGTCGTCACCGACGCGTGCAGCCATCGGTACACGTCGAGCCGTTTTGCTATCGCGTGGTCGTCACTGGTCCTGGCCGAGTAGACCTTCAACCCCGCGTTCACCAGCCAGGCGTGCCGCAACGCCCACTCCAGGGCGGCATCACCCCATGTCGAGCCGTCCGTGCCGATCGTGACACGGGGCCGGTGCCGTATGGGCGACGATTGCTGCGCCGGAACGGCCACCGCGCGCTTCGTGGCCGAGGTAGCTGTCATCGAGCCTCCCGAAAATGGCCCCTGAATTGGCCCAGGAAAATCGGGGTCCACGGTAGTCCTGTCGGAATGTGAGCGATAGGGCCAGATGCGTGTCGACCATGGCCAGCACCGTCCATCATGGACCGTGCTGGCGCGGTGCCGATCGTTTACCGCCCGCACGCAGTGGCAACCCGATGAAGGGGCCATCCCTTGGAGGTGCCATGTACCGGAGCCGTCCAGCCGGAGCACCAGCGCGAATCGGGGTCGCGGACGTGCAGCGGGTCGAGCAGGCGGTGCGCGATCTCAGGGCACTGGACTACCAGTACGGCGGCGGAAGCTGTCACGGCACCGCGCTGTCGAAACTGCCCGCCGCGCGAACATTGCTCGCCGGGACCGTTCCCGTGCGGCTCACCCGCAGGCTGGACGCTGCGGTCGCCGACCTGCACAACGTGGCGGGCTGGACGTTGTTCGACAACGGCGACGCCCTCGCCGGACTGCACCATTTCATGGCCGCGCTGGACCTCGCGACACGCGCGGGGGACAGGGCGATGATCGCCAACATCCGGTACCGGATGGGCCGCGTCCACCTGCACCACAACGCGGCGGGACGGGCGCTCGTGGAGTTCGACCGAGGCCGCGCCGACGCCTTGGCCTCCCACTGCACGCTGGCCGCCGCCATCCTGTCGGCCAACCAGGCCTGGGCCTACGCCAAACTCGGGCGGGCCGAGGAGGCGATCGAGGCACTGGCGGCCACGCGCACCGAGTTCGACGCCGCCGACCACACCGACGTCCCCAGTTGGGCGGCGTTCTTCACCGAGACCGACATGGTGGCCATGATCGGGTCCGTCCACACCGACCTCGCCCGGTTCGTGGATCGCCGCCACGCCAAGCGGGCCGTGTCCGCGCTGGAGGCCGCGATCGGCTCATACGGCGATGGGATGGCCCGCAGCCGGGCGTTCTGCCTGATCTCACTGGCGGTCAACCGGCTGCTGCTGCACGACGTCGACACCGCGGTCGACGTCGGCCGCGAGGCGTTGCGGCACAGCCGTGCGGTCAAGTCCACGCGGCTGCGGGATCGGTTGGCCCCCTTGGAGAACGAGGCGCGGCGATGGGCCGGCGCGGACGAACTGACCGAGCAGATCAGGACAATGCTCCCGGCGGCCTCATGACAGGCGGCTCGGCGCGTCACCCCAGATCGACGACGGGTCCACATAGGGCCGCAGCGCGTCGACGAGTTCGCTGTCGCCGCGGCCGTTGAGTTCGTCGGACGCGACCCGCATGGCCACGCCCGCGAGGAAGTCGGCTACCTGCACACGCGCGTCGTCACGCGAGTCCACGAACCGCATCCCGGCCAGCCGGTCGCCGAGAATCCGCCGCAGCGCGGCGATCCGTTCTTCCGTCAACAGGTTCTGCCGGTCATGCACGACGCTGACCGGGCCGTGCCCACCCCACCGGCGTACCGCGCGGACAATCGCCGGAATGTGCAGATCGAGGTGGTCACGGTGCTCCGCGCGCAGAACGTCGTTGTATGACCTGAGCACCGAACGGTCCGCGTGGTAGATCACGGTCGGGTCGCCGTCCGGTTCGAGCAGTTCCACGACCTTGCCCGCGACGAAGAACGTTTTCTCGGTCAGGTGAACCATGGCGTGCCCGAGCATCGGGCCGTCCGGTCCGAGCAGCCACAGCAGTACCGCCCGGTGTTTCTCCCGCAGCAGGTGGTTGGCTTTGTACTCGAGCGCGGGTGAACGTATTCGTTCCCGCAGGCTGCGAATGCACGCTTCGGCCGACGCGGTCGAAAGGAGCACGCTCGCGTGCGCGAACACGTCCGTTATCGCGTCGATGAGATTGCCGCCCTCCGAGCCGGACTCATCGCACGCGACCTCGACCGGTAACCCATTCGTGCGCATGGTGACTCCACACTAGATGCGAGGTGGGGGATCGAGGGCTACCATTCCGCCGTTACCCGGAGTAATCGGAGGAACGCCGTGCGGAGCCTGGCCGTCCTGATGATCATCATGCTGCTGACGGCGGTTCCCGGCGACGCGGCCGTGCAAAGGCATGTGCTGTACGACGGCGGCAGCAGTTATCCCCGTGTCATCCGGCTCGACAACGGCAGGGTCCTCGCCAGCGTCACCACCAACGACGGCCCGCAGGGCGTGGGCGTGATCATGGCGAGCGACGACGACGGCCGGACGTTCCAGCAGATCGCGACGATCCGCGACCCCGCAGCCGTCGACGGCCGGGGGGTCTGCTGCTCGACCCTGTTCGAACTGCCGTCGCCGCTGGGCGCGCTGCCCCAGGGGACCGTGTTGTGGGCCAGCACGGCCGGGCACACCGCGCCGCTGGAGAACAAGCGGGTCAAGCAGCGGCTCTGGGCCAGCGCGGACCGTGGCCAGACTTGGCGGTTCCTGTCCGACATCGCGGCCGCGCCGAACGAGCAGAACACCTGGGAGCCGAGCCTGTCCGTGGCCGCCGACGGCAGCCTGGTCGCCTTCTTCTCCGACGAGACCGACAAGTACAACCACGACCAGAAACTCGTCCAGGTCCGGTCGGTCGACGGTCTGCAGTGGACGCACTACAAGGAGACCGTGGTCAGCGACGTGTGGGGCGTCCGGCCCGGCATGATCAACGCGATCAGGCTGCCCGACGGCAGCTACTTCATGACCTACGAGGTCTGCAACAACGACAAGGTCCACCTCTGCAGCGCGTACTTCCGCCGCTCGCCGGACGGCTGGAACTACGGCGATCCCCGCGACCTCGGCACACTGGTGAAGACGGCGGACGGCAAGCAGGGGCGGCACACCCCGGTGCCCGCCTGGAGCCCCGGCCCCGGCCCGAAGGGCACGATCCTGCTGATCACCGAGATGCTGGTGCACAACGGCGGCAAGGTCGCCGAAGGCAACGGCGGGACCATCCTGGCCAACGACAACCTCGGCGATGGCCCCTGGTACGAGATCCCGGCGCCGATCCACGTCGTCGGCGTGGACAACGAGGGCTGCCGCAACTTCAGCCCCGGCCTGCTGCCGTCGAAGGACGGCAAGTCGGTGCTGCAGGTGACCACCGACTACGACCAGTCGATCTGCAAGACGTACTACGCCACCGGACCACTCGAGCGGCAACAACCAGCACCTGCGCCGACGTCCCCGACACCCGGAGGGTGACCGGCCGTCTGCGCAGAGTGCCCGCCGAGGAGTGTTGAACCCAGGGCGGCCCGGCTACGTGTGAGAAGCGAGTCGGGACGGGACACCCCGGGAGGCGGAGCACGATGGCGCAGCGACTGGATCCAGCCGCGCGGGACGCGGCGGTCGGCCGGGTCAGGATGATCACGACCGGCATCGTGGCGCTCGGCCTCGCCGGGACGGTCGGCCTCGGGTTCGGCATCTCCGAGATGGTCAAGGCCGAGAAGGCCCAGCAAGCCGCCGGAGCGTCCGCACAGGTCGAGCCACCCGCCGAGGCGCCGGACACAATCCCCCAGGGACAGGCCCCGCAGGTTCCCCCAGGCGAGGTCGCCGACGAGCCATACCCCGGCGCGGGGACCCAGACGCCCCAGCAGCCGACGACCACAAAGCCGAAGCCGAAACCGGCGCCGAAGCCGAAGCCGACCACCAAGCCCCCGGCCACCTCGTCAGGTGGATCGTGACCACCCGGGTGCGGTTCGACGCCATCGGCACCACGGCGCACGTGCTGGTCACGCGCCCGGACGCGTTGCCGGTCGCCGAGACGGTCCTGCGCTGGTTCATCAACGAACTCGACCTGGCGTGCAGCCGGTTCCGTGCCGACTCCGCGCTGAGCCGACTGAACCGCACAGGCCACGCCACGCATCCGTTGCTGGCCAAGGCGGTCGACGTGGCGCTGCGGGCCGCGGCGGACACCGACGGCCTCGTCGATCCGTCGCTCGGCTCGTACCTGATCACGCTCGGCTACGACCGCACGTTCGCCGAGGTCCCGCGCCGCGCACCGGTCACAGTGGACATCGACGCGCCCCCGGCTCGACAGGTGTGGCGGGACATCACGGTTCGCGGTGACGCCGTGACCATTCCCCGTGGTGTCACCGTGGATCTCGGTGCCACCGCGAAGGCGTGGGCCGCCGACGTCGCCGCCGCCCGGATCGCCGGGGAGACCGGCGCGGGTGCGTTGGTGAACCTCGGCGGGGACATCGCGGTCGCCGGTCCGGCGCCGGAGGACGGCTGGAGCGTGCGGGTCACCGCGGACCACACCAGCGACGAAGGCGGCCAGGTGGTGGCCATCGAATCCGGCGGACTGGCCACGTCGAGCGTGTCCGTTCGCTCCTGGCGGCGGGGTGACCGGCACCTGCACCACGTCCTCGACCCGGCGACCGGATTTCCGGCCACACGGATCTGGCGCTACGCAAGCGTTTCCGCGGCCTCCTGTGTCGCGGCCAACACGGCGTCGACCGCCGCGCTCGTGCTCGGTGACCGTGCGCCGAACTGGCTGGCCGCGCGCGGGCTTCCCGCGCGTCTCGTGGCAACCGGTGGTGCCGTGACCACTGTGGCCGACTGGCCCGAGGAGGAGGCATGACGTTCCTTGGCGAAAGCACGTACTGGTACCTGGCGCGGGGCAGCGGAATCGTCTCGCTGGTGCTGTTCACGACGGCGTTCTCCCTCGGCCTGCTCACCGCGGGCAGGGCGAGCTCGCGGCGCTGGCCGCGGTTCGTGACGGAGTCGTTGCACCGCAGCATCTCGATGGCGTCGCTGATCTTCCTGACGATCCACATCGGATCGGTCGTGCTGGACACCTACGTGTCGATCGGTCTCGTTGAGGCGTTCGTGCCGTTCGTCGGCACGTACTCACCGCTCTACCTCGGCCTCGGCGCCATCGCGCTCGACCTGATCCTCGTGCTGGTGCTGACCGGTGTGCTGCGCACACGCATGCCGTATCGCGCGTGGCGGCTCATTCACTGGGCGGCGTACGTCAGCTGGCCGGTGGCGGTCGTGCACACGATCGGGATCGGCACGGACCAGCTGTGGACGCTGATCGCCGTCGGTGCCAGCGTCGCGCTCGTGCTGGGCTGCGGCAGCCTGCGTGTGGTGTCGCTGCGGAGGCGATCGCTGTGAGCGCGCCCCAGCAACGCTACGACGGACGCCCACGCCTGCTGGCCAGACAGGCCGGTTCCCTCACCGAGCACATGAGTGCTGTCGGCCCGATGCCGATGAGCGTCGTCCCGCAGCTGATCGACATGGTCACCGCGTCCGGTCTGCGCGGCCGTGGCGGTGGCTGGTTTCCCAGCGGTCGCAAGATGGCGTCGGTCTTCGGCAGGGACAACCGGCACGTCGTGGTGAACGGGATGGAGAGCGAACCGGCTTCGGGCAAGGACAAACTGCTGCTCCGGCACGCGCCGCACCTGGTTCTCGACGGCGCCGAACTGGCCGCGCTCGCGGTCGGCGCCGACCGGGTCACGGTCGCCGTGCACCGCGACACCGGGCTGGCCGAGCACCTGCTGAGCGTGATCGCCGACCGGGTCGCCGCCGGGTGGGGCGAGGTCCGGATCGACGTGTCCGAGCCACCGAGCCGGTACGTCTCCAGCGAGTCGACCGCGGTCGCCGGTTTCGTCGGCGGCGGTGAGGCACGGCCGAGGGCCGACTCGGCCAGGGTGTCCGGTGTCGAGGGCCGCCCGACCCTGGTGTCCAATGTGGAAACGTTTGCGCACGTCGCGCTGATCGCCCGCTACGGCCCGAACTGGTTCCGCCAGGCCGGAACCGCGGACGCGCCCGGCACGGCCCTGTTCACCGTCAGTGGCGCGGTGCGCAACCCGGGCGTCTACGAGCTGCCGGTCGGTGTCAGCGGCGAGACGATCCTGCGGGTGGCCAACGGGGTGCGTGAACCGATCTGCGCCCTGCTGGTCGGCGGGTACGGCGGCGCGTGGATCCCGCCGACCCAGCTGCACCGGCCGTTCTCGCCGGAAGGCCTCGAACCGCTGGGCGCCTCCGTCGGCGCCGGTGTCGTGGTCGCACTGCCCGCCAGGACGTGCGGCCTGTTCGAGACCGTCCGCGTCAGCGCGTGGATGGCGGCGCAGACCGCGGGCCAGTGCGGCCCGTGTTTCAAGGGACTGCCCGCGATCGCCGACGACTTCGCACAGATCGCCAGGGACGGCTCGCGCCAGGCGTACGAACGGTTGCGCTTCCGGCTCGGTGTGGTCAACGGCAGGGGAGCGTGCGCGCATCCCGACGGGGTCGTGAAGTTCGTCGACTCCGCGCTGCGGACGTTCGCGCTGGACATCCGCCGTCACCTGTCCGGGCAGTCGTGCCACGGCGGCCCACGGGTGTTGCCCGTTCCCGACCCACCTGGAGAAGACGAGGGCTGGCGATGAGCGAACAGCTGAAGGTCGACATGATCTCGTGCGACGGCCACGGTGTCTGCGCCGAACTGGTGCCCGAGCTGATCGGCATGGACGAATGGGGCTATCCCGTCCTCGCCAACGCGCCCGTGCCACGGGAACTGCACAAACACGCGCGCAAAGCCGTGTCACTGTGCCCGAAACTCGCGCTCAGCCTCGACAGAAGCTAGTACTCCAGTCCGATCCTGGCCGCCGCCGAGCGCCACGCCGTGCGTGACCGGCTCGGCTGGTACGCGGCGAACGCGGGCGGCGGTGTGGCGCGCACTCCCGCCGCCTGTGCCTGGACGAGAACGTTTCCCAGCGCGCTGGCCTCGACCGGTCCGGCCAGCACCGGAAGCCCGGACGCGTCCGCGGTCAGCTGGCACAGCAGGGAATTGCGTGCCCCGCCGCCGACCAGGTGGACGACGTCGATGTCGTTCCCGGTCAGGCGCGCGGCGGTCCGCAGGGCGCAGGCGTGGGCCAGCGCCAGCGACTCGATGATCGTGCGGACGACAGCGGCTCGCGACGGCGGCGCCGGTTGTCCGGTCCGCGCGCAGTACGCGGCTATCCGGGCGGGCATGTCACCGGGAGCGAAGAACGACGGGTCGTCCGGGTCGACAACGGCAGCGAACGCCGGTGCCTCCTCGGCGGCCACCAGCAACGGCGCCAGCGGCGTGTTCCACGTCCGCAGGCATTCGCTGAGCAACCACAGTCCCATGGTGTTGTGCAGGAACCGGACCGACGAGTCCACACCGGACTCGTTGGTGAAGTTCGCCGCCCGCGCGGCCGCGCTGAGCACAGGAGCGTCCAGCTTCACCCCGACCAGCGACCAGGTTCCGCAGGAGATGTACGCGGACCGGGAACTGGCGAACGGGACGGCGGCGACAGCGGACGCGGTGTCGTGCGAGGCGACGGCCACGACTGTGCTGGATCCGAAGGGGCTGGATCCGAAGTGCCCCAGTGGTTCGCCGGGCTGGCGCAGCGGCGGCAGCAGCTCACGGGGAAGACCGAGGCGGGACACGATGCTCGCCGACCACTGCCGGGTGGTGGCGTCCAGCAGGCCGGTGGTGGAGGCGTTGGTGACCTCGGCGCCGACCGTCCCGGTCAGCCAGTGGCCGATCAGGTCGGGCAGCAGCAGCATGGTGTGCCCGGCCAGGCGTTCGGGCGGTTCGGCCATCAGCTGGTAGATCGTGGTGAACGGCAGGTGCTGGATGCCGGTGATCGCGTACAGCTCGTCGTCCTCGATCAGCGCGCGGACCCGCTCGGCCACCCCGTCGACACGGGAGTCGCGGTAGCAGCGGACATCCCCGTCCAGTTCGCCGGAGGCGTCCAGCAGCCCGTAGTCGATGGCCCACGAGTCGATGCCGATCGACACCGGTGTCCCGGCGAGGCGCAGCCCGGCAAGCACGGCGTCGCGAATCTGCCCGACGTCCCAGCGCAGCCCGCCGCCGGGGCGATCACGCGGCCCAGTAGGGAAACGGCTCAGCTCGGTCAGCGTGACCTCGCCGCCGTCCACGACGCCGAGCATCACCCGGCCGCTGCTCGCCCCCAGGTCGACGGCGGCGAACATCAGCGCAGGAAGGCCGCGGCGACCCCGGCGTCGACCGGGATGTGCACTCCCGTCGTGTGCGAGAGGTCGCCCGCGGTCAACGCGAACACCGCGTTGGCCACGTGTTCGGGCAGCACCTCCTGCTTCAGCAGGGTCCGCTGGGCGTAGAACTCGCCGAGCTTCTCCTCGGGCACGCCGTAGACCGCGGCCCGCTGCGCGCCCCAGCCCGAGGCGAAGATCCCCGAGCCGCGCACCACGCCGTCGGGGTTCACGCCGTTGACTCGGATCCCGTACGTGCCCAGCTCGGCGGCGAGCAGCCGGACCTGGTGCGCCTGGTCGGCCTTGGTCGCGCCGTACGCGATGTTGTTCGGCCCGGCGAACACCGAGTTCTTGCTGACGACGTAGACGATGTCGCCGCCCATTCCCTGCGAGATCATCACCCGCGCGGCCTCGCGGGAAACCAGGAACGACCCGCGTGCCATCACGTCGTGCTGGCGGTCCCAGTCCTCGACCGTGGTCTCCAGCAGGGATTTCGACACCGACAGCCCGGCGTTGTTCACCACCAGGTCCACGCCGCCGTACGCCAGGCACGCCGTGGCGACCGCCTCGGTGACCGCGTCCTCGGCGGTGACGTCCACGACGACGGCGGTGCCGCCGATCTCCTCGGCCACGTCCGCGGCCGCCTGCGTGTCACGGTCGGCCACGACCACGCACGCGCCCTCAGCCGCGAGGCGGCGCGCGATCGCCCGGCCGATTCCCGACCCGCCGCCGGTGACCAGCGCGATCCGGGTGGCCAGCGGCTGGGGCGGTGGCATCCGGCGCAGCTTGGCCTCCTCCAGCTCCCAGTACTCGATCCGGAACTTCTCCGACTCGGGAATGGGCTGGTAGCGGGACACCGACTCGGCGCCACGCAGCACGTTGATCGCGTTGACGTAGAACTCGCCCGCGACCCGTGCGGTCTGCTTGTCCCGCCCGAAGCTGAACATCCCGATCCCGGGCACGAGGATGATCGCCGGGTCGGCGCCCCGCATCGGCGGCGAGTCGGGCGTCGCGTGCCGCCGGTAGTACGCCGCATAGTCCTCGCGGTACCGGGTGTGCAGTGCCTCCAGCCGGGTGATCACGTCGTCCACGTCCGCTGTCGGCGGCATGTCCAGTACCAGCGGCGCGATCTTGGTGCGCAGGAAGTGGTCGGGGCAGGACGTGCCGAGCGCGGCGAGCCGCGGATGCTCCGCGCGGGCAAGGAAATCGAGGACGTTTTCGCTGTCGGTGTAGTGCCCGACCTGGCGGTTGTCCGTGGACGCCAGGCGCCGCAGCACCGGGAACAGCGCCGCCGCCCACGCCCGTCGTTCGTTCTCCGGCAGCGCCTCGTAGCCGGGCAGGACGGGCCCGAACGGCTCTGGTTTCCCGTTGCGGGCCAGGTACTCCGCCGCGGTGTGGATGATCTCCAGCGAGTTCGCCTCGCACTCGGCGCTGCTCAGGCCCCACGCGGTGATCCCGTGGCCGCCGAGGACACAGCCGATCGCGGCCGGGGTGGCGTCCCTGATCGCGGCGATGTCCAGCCCCAGCTGGAAACCGGGCCGCCGCCACGGCACCCACGCCACCCGGTCGCCGAAGATCTCGCGGGTCAGTTCCTCGCCGTCGACGGCGGTGGCCAGCGCTATCCCCGCGTCGGGGTGCAGGTGGTCCACGTGGGGCGCGTCAACCAGTCCATGCATGGCCGTGTCGATGCTCGGCGCCGCGCCGCCGCGGCCGTGCAGGCAGTGGTCGAACGCGGCGACCATCTCGTCCTCGCGGTCCGCGCCCGGATACACGCCGACCAGCGAACGCAGCCGGTCGAGGCGCAGCACCGCGAGACCGTCCTGAGTCAGTGTGCCCAGGTCGCCGCCGGATCCCTTGACCCACATCAGGTCGACCTCGGCGCCGGTCACCGGGTCGAGCCCGGTGCCCTTGGCCGAGACGTTCCCGCCCGCGTAGTTGGTGTTGCGCCGATCGGCTCCCAGCGAGTGCGCCCTGGCCAGCAGTTCGTCCACGTCAGGCTCCCCATCCGGCGGCGCTGCCGCCGAGGCGTTCGGACACGATCCTGTCCTGGTGCCCCGAACGCCGGTACGCGCCGAGCGGATCCGGGTCGATCCCCATGTCCTCGCGCAGCCGCGCCAGCAACGGCCGGACGTCGGTGTTGTAGGCGTCCATCATGACCTCGTTCGCGCCGAGCACGTCACCGTCCATCTGGGAGCGTCGCAGCGCCTCGGTGTCGACGAGCAGCGCCTTGGCCGTCGCCTCCTGGACGTTGAGCACCGACCGGATCAGCGCGGGGATCTTCGGCTCGATGTTGTGGCACTGGTCGAGCATGAACGCCACGCCCGCGGCCGGGTCGAGGCCGCTGCCCAGCACGATCTCGGTCATGATCCGGAACAGCTGGAACGGGTCGGCCGCGCCGACCATCAGGTCGTCGTCGGCGTAGAACCGGGAGTTGAAGTGGAACCCGCCCAGCCGGGAGCGGTGCAGCAGGAACGCCACGATGAACTCGATGTTCGTGCCCGGCGCGTGGTGCCCGGTGTCCACCAGCACCCGCGCGCGCGGCCCGAGGTCGACGCAGTGGGCGAAGCTGGTTCCCCAGTCCGGCACGTCGGTCGCGTAGAAGGCCGGTTCGAAGAGCTTGTACTCCAGCAGCATCCGCTGGTCGCCGGTCAGCCGTTCGTACACCGTGTGCAGCGCCGCGGACAGCCGGTCCTGCCGGGCGGCGATCGAGTCCTGGCCCGGGTAGTTCGTGCCGTCCGCGAACCACAGCGAGAGGTAATCCGATCCGGTGGTATCCATGATGTCGACGCAGTCCAGCAGGTGGTCGGTCGCCTTGCGGCGGACAGCCGGATCCGGGTTGCAGACGCTGCCCAGCCGGTAGTCGTCGTCCTGGAAGACGTTGGGGTTGATCGCGCCGAGGCTGATGCCGCGGTCACGGGCGTGCGCGGCCAGCGCTGCGTAGTCGTCGACCGTGTCCCACGGGATGTGCAGCGCCACGCTGGGGGCGACACCGGTGTACTGGTGCACGGTCGCGGCGTCGTCGACCTTCTCATAGGCGTTGCGCGGCACGCCCTGCTGGGCGAAGACCTTGAACCTGGTGCCCGAATTGCCGAACGCCCACGACGGGGTCTCGATGCGCTGCGCGCGCAACGCGGCACGCACGGCCTGGCTGTCCGCCATCCGCCCTCCAGTGCACTGAAACGTTTCACCACGCTCGCCGCCCAAGTTAGCCCCGCGCCGCCGGAGGCGTCAAGGTGCCTGGTCAACGCCCCCGAGGTTGATACGCTTCGGCCATGGCGCCGAGTATCAAGGATGTCGCCGTTCGGGCGGGGGTCTCCATCGGCACGGTGTCCAATGTGCTCAACCGGCCGGACAAGGTCGCCGACGCGACACGGGACCAGGTGCTCGCCGCCATCGACGAGCTGGGGTTCGTCCGCAACTCCTCGGCCGCGCAACTGCGCGCGGGCACCAGCCGGTCGCTCGGCCTGATCGTGCTGGACATGGCGAACCCGTTCTTCCACGACGTGGCCAAGGGCGTCGAGGACATCGCCACCGAGCTGGGCTACGCGGTGGTGTTGTGCAACTCCGACGAGCAGACCGCGCGCGAGGACCGTTACCTGCAGGTCCTCGAGGAACAGCGGGTCAGGGGAGTGCTGATCACACCGGTCGAGGTCAGCTCCGAGCGGCTGGACGCGTTGCGCAGGCGCGGCACGCCGACAGTGCTGGTCGACCGGCACGACCCCCGCATCGACTGCTGTTCGGTCGCGGTCGACGACGTGGCCGGCGGCGAACTGGCGGGCGCCCACCTGGTAGCGAAGGGGCACCGGCGAATCGCGTACTTCAGCGGGCCGCTGGCCATCCCCCAGTGCGCGGACCGGCTGGCGGGCTTACGGGCGGCTGTCGGCGACGCGGGCCTCGACCCGGACACCGCGATCGACGTGATCGAACTGCCCACCTTGAAAGCCAGGATCGCCTACCAGGCCGCCCGCGCGGAGTTCGAGCGGCACACGGACGTCACGGCGGCCTTCTGTGCCAACGACCTGCTGGCCCTCGGCCTGCTGCGGGCCGCGGTCAGCACCGGCCGCCGTGTCCCACAGGACATCGCGATCATGGGCTACGACGACATAGAGTTCGCCGCCGACGCCGCGGTGCCGCTGTCCTCGGTCAGGCAACCCACTCTCCACATAGGACGAAGCGCGGCCGAGCTCCTGCTGGAGGAATGCGACCACCCGGACACACACGACCACCAGCAGGTCATGTTCAAACCGGAACTCCTCATCCGCGAATCCACCTGAGCAACCGCGCACCGGCTGGCTGCACACCCGCTGGCTGCGGCTCCCAGCGTGTTGGCCCAACCCACCTGTGTGGCTCTGCGCACGTGTGGGTCTCGCGCACGTGTGGGTCTCGCGTACCGGGGGTCTTGCGCACGTGTGGGTCTCGAGTCACCTAAGTGGCTCTGCGCACGAACCCCGGTGGGTCGAGACCCACAGGTGAGTCGACACAACACGCTGGAAGCCCGGGCTGGCTGGAATGCAGCCAACCCGACGGGGGGTCCCGCTGGCGTCCAACCTGGTTCTGTCTTATGCAGACGTTCAAGACAATCGGCCCCTTCCGCGCGGCGACGGCGTTTTTGAGAACGTCACGGTTACGCGTGAGTATCCGCATTCTTAATGGCCGCTTTCCGCGTGCGTCCGGCCTAGTGTCGTTCACCCGGTCCACCACGGGTGATCACGGTGGGGCACGGGGTGCGCACCGGGTGTGCATCCCGTGCGATCAAGGGTCTGACCTGCGGGAGCGCTGTCCTGGCTACCGGTATGAGATCTTCATGATCCAGGTATGGGTTTCTCCCGTTCCCGGCAGTGATGGATCTGCGAGGGCATTGATTAGGGCGACACTGGTACCCACGTCGACGCTGGCGCAAACTTTTCGGCAACGGCAATTCGAGCGGGGAAAACCGAGATTGGGGCACATTGTGATCGTCGCACTCACCACCAGCCTGACCGACACCATCGAGACCTTCTTCGCGGACGTCGACCTGCGCTCGTCCGGCTCGGACGTCGTCATCGACGAACTCGACCAGTGGCACAACCCCGTGCACTCGGTCGCCGGGTTCACCCAGACCTTCAACCTCGTCCTCGTCGCCGAGCGGCAGTTACCGGTGGGGAGTTGACCGGGCGATGACCGGACAGGGTGCGACGGCAGGCCGGGTGGTCGGGTTCAAACGCCACCTGCGCGTCGAGGTGATCAAGGGCGAGGCCGTGTATCTCTTTTCGGAGCGCGGCGTGACGGCGCTGAAGGGCTCGGACGCCGAGGCCCTCGCGCCACTGCTGGACAGCACCCGCGACCTTCCGGCCCTGCTCAGGGATGTCCCCGCCGGTGTGGCGGCTGAGCAGGTCGGACGGTTCATCGCCCGGCTGGACGATGCCGGGCTGATCACGCTCGGGCCGCCGCCGGGTACCAGGTCGGCCGAGCGGACCAGGGCGTACTGGGAGGCGGCGGGCACGGACGCCGATGCCGCCGTCGCCAGCACCGCGGCCAAGCACGTCCAGGTGATCGCGGCGGGTGACGCGGACCCGTCCGCCGCGCTCGCCGCGTTGCGACAGGCCGGACTGACAGCGCGGATCAGTTCGGGCGAGCTGACCACCGACAACCCGGCCGACCTTTCGGTCGTGCTGTGCGACGACTACCTCTCGCCGGATCTCGCCGACATCGACGCCGTCCACCGGACCATGCGCAGGCCGTGGCTGCTGGCCAAGCTCGCGGGCGCGCAGGTGTGGCTCGGCCCGGTGTTCGACTCGCCGGAACTGGGCTGCTGGCACTGCCTGGCCAGCAGGCTGTGGGCGCACCGGGACGCCGAGGCGCACGTCCAGGCCTCGCTCGGCCGGATGGGCCCGGCGTCGCGCCCGGTCGCGTCACTGCCCGCGCTGGACGCGATGGCGGCGCAGCTGATGACCCTCGAAGTCACCAAATGGCTTGCCGGGTACCGGTATCCGGGCCAGCGCGGCGTGCTGACGTTCGACAGCCTCGACCTGACCGGCCGCCACCACGAGTTCCGCCGCCGCCCGCAGTGCGCGCTCTGCGGTGATCCCACGTCCATGCGCACCCTGGCTCGCCGTCCCGTTCTGCTGTCGTCGCGGCCGAAGTCGCCGGACAACGCGGGCGGGCACCGATCGATGCCACCGCAACAGGTCCTGGACACCTACCAGCACCTGATCAGCCCGGTCACCGGAGTGATCAAGGAGATCACCCGGCACGAGACAGGACCCGCGTTCTTCAACTCGTTCCGCGCCGGGCACAACGTGGCCGTGCGCCGCCGCTGCCTGTTCAGCCCGCACGCCGCGCCACGCGCGGAGAACGGCGGCAAGGGCGTGACCCCGTTGCACGGCAGGGTGAGCGCGATGTGCGAGGCGCTCGAACGGCACTCCGGCTTCTTCCACGGCGACGAGGAACGCGTCCGTGGCAGCTACAAGTCGCTCGGCGGGCGCGCGATCCACCCGTCCAGCTGCCAACTTTTCGACGACCGGCAGTATCCGGGCCGGTCAGCGTGGAACGCGACGCATTCGCCGTTCCAGCACGTGCCGGACCCGTTCGACGACAACGCGGTCCTCGATTGGACACCGGTATGGTCGCTGACACGTGAGCGGCATCGGCTGCTTCCCACCGCGATGTTGTACTACGGCGCACCGCCCGAGGCGGGCTCGGTCTCGCTCTACGCGGACTCGAACGGCAACGCGGCGGGCAGCTGCCTGGAAGACGCTGTCCTGCAGGGAATGCTGGAACTGGTGGAGCGCGATTCGGTGGCGATGTGGTGGTACAACCGCACGCGGCGACCCGAGGTGGACCTGGCCGCGTTCGGCGACCCGTGGGTCGACGAGCTTCGGGAGGTCTACGCCGGTCTGGACCGCGAGGTCTGGGTGCTCGACGTGACCGCCGACTCCGGGATCCCCGTGCTGGTCGCGTTGTCACGGCGGATCGACGGCGGGAACGAGGACATCATGTTCGGCTTCGGCGCACACCTGGATCCCCGGGTGGCGCTGCGCCGGGCGTTGACCGAGATGAACCAGCTCATGCCGGTCGTGGTGGACGGCTACACCTGGACCGAGCCGGAGCCGCTGAACTGGTGGCAGAACGCGACCGTGGCCAACCAGCCGTACCTGGTGGCGGACCCGGCGGTGCGGGCACGGATCCCGTCCGACTACGGCTACACCCCCTCGCGTGACCTGCTCGACGACGTCACCCGCGTCCGCGGCCTGATCGAGGCACTCGGTCTCGAGGTGCTGGTCCTCGACCAGACCAGGCCGGACATCGGGCTGCCGGTGGTCAAGGTGGTCGTGCCGGGGATGCGCAGCTTCTGGGCGCGGTTCGCGCCGGGACGGCTGTTCGACGTGCCGGTCCGGCTGGGCTGGCAGCCGGAACCCACCGCGTACCACGACCTCAACCCGACCCCACTGTTCATCTGACGCCAACCCGCGGGGGAGGAGTCGTACCTGTGCAGTTCCCGCACCCCACCGACGAGCCGGACCGCGTCCGGCTGTGGTCCCTGCGCGAGGACGCGTTGGTGGAGACCGGCTCGGACGACTCGTTGCTCGTGTTCACCCGGTGGGGAGACATCGAGATCGACGATCCGAGCCCGGTGGTGCGCGAATGGCTCTACCGGATGAGCCTCGGCCCGGTGTCGCTGGAGAACCTGCTGCCCGCCACGCCGGGAAACCACCACCGGCCGGTGCAGGACGATCCCCACTACGAGCAGGTGCGGCGGGTGCTGGCCAAGCTGGGCTGCTGCGTGGTGCACTCGCTCGGCCTCGCCGACATGGGCGGTCCCCTGCTGTCGGCCGTGCCGATCTCCCGCAGGGCCACCTTCGAGCTGCCGGAGATCGACGCGCGCCGCCCGGTGCGGCTGTCGCGGTTCGCGGCCATGCGGGCCAGTGACGGCGAGGTCGTGCTGGAGTCGCCGTTGGCACGCCACCGGGTGGTGTTCCACCGGTCGCTGGCCACCCGCGTGATCGGCTCGCTCGGCAAGGCCACCACGGTGGCCGACCTGGCGCCCGCGCTGGACATTCCCGAGGCGCTGGTGGCGGACATCGTCACGTACGTGGCCGCGGTGGGGATGATCGTGTTGGGAGAGAACGGCGGCAGCGCCCTGACGGCGCGGTTCGCCGAGGACACAGACCCGTCGCTGGTCGCCTGGTCGCACAGCGACCTGTTGTTCCACTCGCGCAGCAGGCTCAGCCGTCCCGA
This sequence comes from Kibdelosporangium sp. MJ126-NF4, assembly GCF_000826545.1. The sequence goes on from NZ_CDME01000011.1 coordinate 1,950,125, forward strand.
CGCGCCGCAGCGGGCGGTGTACCCGGGCGGTGCCGGCAAGCTCCCGCCACCACCGGCGGTCAAACCGGTGCCGGACGGACCGCGGTATCCGTTGTACAAACCGGTTCTCGCCGAAATCACCGCGGCGGATCCGAAGTTCACCGAGGTGATGGAGAACCGGCGGTCCTTTCGCAGGTTCGCGCGACGGCCGTTGTCCGCGCGGCGCCTCGGCGAGTTGTTGTTCCGGTCGGCGCGTATTCGTTCGGTCCGCCCCGCGGAAGGCGGTGGGGTGGGCTACGCCGTTTCCGACCGGCCTTATCCGAGCAGTGCGAATCTGCACGAGCTCGAGTTGTACCTGACGCTCGACCGGTGCGACGATCTGCCGCGTGGTATATACCATTACGACCCGCTCGGCCACTCGCTGACTCTCATCAACACGTCGCCGGACAAGGTCGGGGAATTACTGGACGACGCCAAGGCGGCGACTGGCGCAATACAGCGGCCGCCCGCGCTGATCACCATGACCGCCAGGATGGGACGGGTGTCCTGGATGTACAACGGGATCGCGTATGCCACTACACTGCGGCACGTCGGTGTACTGCAGCAGACGCTCTATCTTGTCGCGACCGCGATGGGGCTGGCACCGTGTGCGCTTTCCGTCGGGGATATCGAAGTGTCGGACAGCGCGTTCCTGCTGCAGTGGCCGTCCGAAGTCACCGTCGGTGGGTTTGTCGTCGGGGTGCGGCCCGACGATGCCCTGCAGCTTGCTGCAGGGACTGTCGGCGCAGGTTGACGTGTACCCTCGTAGCATGCCGAGAGCGTGAAGCCCCTGGGGGGAGAATGAGCCGGGATTCGGACGGTATCGACTTATCCGTCAGCTCGACACTCGCCCCCAAGGTGGCACGGTCGGTCGTTGCCACGGTCTTCAGTTGTATAGCAGTGCTTGCTTTCGTCAGGGTGCTGACTTCCGGTGTCGGGTTCGCAGGTACGGCGTTGTCGACGCTCTACCTGATCGTGCTGCTGTCGATACAGGTTTTCTGGACTTCCCGGCGCGCACGCGAACTCTCACCGCTGTTGCGCTATCTGGCGCTGTTCGTCCAGGCCTGCCTGGTGTACCTGCCACTGCTCCAGTTCAAGGAATCCTGGGTCGGACTGCCCGGGTTCCTGGCAGGCAGCGCGCTGGTGGTGTTGTCGCCGCCGTACAGCTGGATCACGGCCGGGCTGGTCGTGGTGAGTATGGCTTTCACGCAGGCCGCGATCAGCCCCGACCAGATCGAGCCGATCCTCTACATAGCACTGTCGACGACGCTGACCGCGTTGCTGATTTACGGGCTGACCTGGTTGTCGACTCTGGTAACGCAGTTGCATTCCGCGCGCGAGGAACTGGCCAAGATGGCGGTGGCGCGTGAACGGCTGCGTTTCGCGCGGGATCTGCACGACCTGCTCGGCTACAACCTTTCCGCCATCACCCTCAAGAGCGAGCTGACCCATCGTCTTGTGCTGAAGCACCCGGCGCGGGCCCGTGCGGAACTGGTCGAGATCCTGCAGATCTCCCGCCAGGCACTGGCCGACGTGCGCGCGGTCGCCAGCGGCTACCGGGAGATGTCACTGGACGAGGAGTGTGTGTCGGCCCGGTCGGTGCTCGCGGCGGCGGACGTGCACGTGCGGATGGACGTCGACTACCGCGACCTGCCGGTGCGGGTCTCGACCGTGCTGGCGACGGTGTTGCGGGAAGGCATCACGAACCTGTTGCGGCACAGCAAGGCCGAGTTCTGCGAGATCTCGCTGCGGCAGGACGCGGCGACGGTGACGATCGAGATGCTCAACGACGGCGTGCCCGACGACCCGCGTGACTCCCGTGAGGACGGTGGACCGGGCGGGAGCGGGATCCACAACCTGTCGGCGAGGGTGGTCGAACTCGGCGGCGAACTGGTTGCCGACTTCCTGCCACAGAAGCGCTTCAGGCTCTGTGCAACCATGCCGTTGGCCGAGCAGCGGGCCAAGGGTGCGGACGACGACCTCGACCCGCCATTGCGGGTCGTGTCATAACCAGCCTGCCTCGGTGGCGATCCGGATCGCGTCGACCCGATTGCGGGCGTTGAGTTTCCCGGCGATGGTCGTCAGGTAATTGCGCACTGTTCCCACCGACAGGTACAGCTTCGCGGCTATCTCCGACGCGTCGGCGCCGTGCGCGGCCAGCCGCAGCACTTCGCTTTCCCTGGTGGTCAACGGGCAGTCGGTGCTGTCCCACGCGGCGAGGGCGAGCTGGCTGTCGACAACGCGGCGCCCGGCGGCGACACTGCGGATCGCGTCGGCGAGCTCGCTGGCCGGGGCATCCTTCAGCATGAAACCGCTGACGTGGGCGGACAATGCCCGGCGCAGCGTGCCGGGACGGCCGAGGCCGGTCAGGATCAGGGTGCGCACCTCGGGCAGCGCCGCGCGGATCTCGGCGGCCGCGGTGAGGCCGTCCTTGCCGGGCAGGTCGATGTCGAGCAGCGCCACGTCCGGGCGGTGTTTGTGCGCCGCGGGCAGGATCTCGTCGCCGGACGACATTTCCGCGACCACCTCGATGTCCGGCTCCACGTTGAGCAACGCGACGAGCGCGCCGCGGACCATGTGCATGTCCTCGGCGATCATCACAGTGATCATCGTGTGGCCCCCTTCCAGCATCGCCGTCAACAAGAGATCATAGGGGTTTCGGCGGCCATTCGGATCGGCTGTTAGGGGAAAGCAGAGCTACTTTCCCGAGGTGTCCAACCGGGCCGGGACTCGCTGTATTCATCCGGTCACGCGAAGTGCCACTGGTAATTCTTCCTGAATACGTTGTTTCGCAACATGTATATCGAGTCACCGCTCACCCCGACGTGGTCGGCACTGAGGCGGATGGCCTACCGGTGCCGACCGGCAGGCGCAGCCCGCCTTGCTCCCGCTTCCGCTGCCGCGCCAGTGACCTCCCCGAGACGCATCACCAGCACAGAAAGGTATACGCCCGTCCGCTCATGCCGGGCCAGTCGTGACTTCACGAACTCCCGTATGAAATTCCGGTCCACCCACTGTGAAGGACTCCCGGTGGTCCGAACATGTTGTTCACAGCGGGTGGTGAGAAGGCCACACCTATGTTGGTGATCCTCGCACTGGAAAAGGTTCGGATCAGCGCTGACCATTTTTTCATGCCGAGACAACGGCGACGAAAGGCTGTGGCGATGGAGTTGGTCGAGCGTAATGGCCCTGGGGAAGCGTTGGAACGCCTCCACACGCGCGCCGCCGCGGGGCATGGCGGCGTCGTGCTGGTCACCGGCGGGATGGCGACGGGCAAGACCGAACTGCTGCGCGAGTTCACCGGCTGCGCGGCCCGCAGCGGGTCGCTCGTGCTGTCCGCGAGCGGTTCCCGTGCCGAGCAGTCGTTGCAGCTCGGAGTGATGTGTCAGGTCCTGCACGGTCCGGGTTTCCCGGACACCGTGGACAGTGTGTCGTGGCACGACGTCGACACTGATCCGGCCGTGGTCGGTCCGCATGACGCGCCGGTGGTCCGTGACATGTGCGCGGCACTGCTGGCCGCGGCCAGGCATCGAACCGTGGTGGTCTGGATCGACGACATCCAGTTCGTCGACGGTGCCACATTGCGTGTGCTGCTGTACTTGAGGCGCCGGATGACGAACGCGTCGATCCTGCTGGTCCTGTCCGGCTGGGAGCAGCGGCGGCAGACCTGGCCGTCGTTCCACGCGGAGATCACCCGCCAGCCGCACGAGAAGATCACACTGGGTCCGTTGACGCTGGACGGCGTCGGGGAACTGGTCGCACAACGCCTCGACGGCCCGGCAGCCACTCGGCTCAGCTCGGCCTGTCACCAGTTCACCGGTGGGAACCCGTTGCTGGTCAACGCTTTGCTGGAGGATGTGCGGAACGGGGATCTCGTCCCGCGTACCGCCTACGGCCAAGCCGTGCTCGCGGGCCTGCATCGCGCGGGCACCGTGCCGCAGGCCGTGGCCAGCGCTGTCGCCGTGCTCGGCGAGCACGCCACGCCCGCGCTCGTCGCCCAACTGGTGGGGGAGGCGGTTGACGAGGTCACCTCCGCGCTTGATCTGCTTGCCGGTGCGGGGATACTCGAGCGGGTGGCCTTCCGGCATCCGGTGGTCGCGTCGACCATTCTGGGTAGCCTGCGGCCCGGCGACGGGGCTCGGCTGCATCTGCTCGCGGCTCGGTGCCTGCATCGGGACGGCGTTGGAGCGCTGGGGATCGCGCGCCATCTCGTCGCCGCTGACGTGCTCGGTCCCGAGGACGTGGTCTGGGCGGTCGGGTTGCTGTCGGAGGCCGCCGAACGGGCGTTGGCCGACGACGACGTGGTCTGGGCGGGTCGGTGCCTGCGTCTGGCGTTGCGTGACTGCACCGACGACGCCAGGCGTCGGGAACTCGCGAAGGCTCTGGCTCGCACGGATTGGCGGGTCAATCCGGCCGCTGCCGCATTGCACATGACGGCTTTGCGGGAGGCGTTGGCTGACGGGACACTGGAAGGCCGGGACGCCGTCACGCTGACACGGCATGCCTTGTGGAATGGGGACAAGGCCGCCGCAGTGGCCGCGTTCACGGCCGTGACGGACCTGCAGGCCGCTGCCGAGCTGCGCCTGGCGTACGAGTGGCTCTATGGTTCGTGTTCGGACCTGCCTGTCGGGGAAGGCAGCAATACGCCGTGGATCCAGGTCGGCGCCAAGCTGTCAGGGCTGGTCATCAAGGGCCGTGGCGCGGATGTGGCCGGGAGCGCCGAGCACATCCTGCAGAGCTGCCGCCTCGGCGACACCACGGTGGAGGTCGTCGTTTCCGCGCTGATCGCCCTGTGCCACGCGGACAAGTCCGACAAGGCCGTGGTCTGGTGCGACAATCTCGCCGACGACGCGCAGCGGCGCAACGCCAGGACGTGGCAGGCTGTGCTCAGCGCTGCCCGTGCCGACATCGCGCAACGGCAAGGTGATCTGGGGCTCGCTGAAGCACAGGCGTGCACCGCGCTGCGGCTGTTGCCCGCTGACGGGTGGGGTGTCCTGATCGGACTGCCCAGGGCTACGTTGCTGCTTGCCTACACCGCTATGGGCCGGATGGACTCCGCCGCGGAGGTGCTCAGGCAGTTCGTTCCCGAGCGGATGGCTGACACCGTGATCGGCTTGCGGTTGCTGCACGCTCGCGGCCACTACCATTTGGCGACCGGTCGCGCGCTGGCCGCCTTGGATGACTTCCAGACGTGTGATCGGCAGATGCGGGAGTGGAACATCGACGCGCCAGCGCTCGTGCCAGCGCATTCTGACTTGGCGCAGGCCTACTTGCTGCTGGGGCAGGGCAAAGTGGCCAGGGAGCTGGTGTGTCGTCAGCTTGACCGGCCGAGGTCCATCAGCTCACGTACTCGTGGCACGGCACTGCGGGTGCTTGCTGCGACCAGTGAGCTTCGACAGCGTCCAGGGTTGCTGATGGAAGCGATAGAGGACCTGCACACCTGCGGTGACCGGCTGGAGCTGGCCCGTGCGTTGATCGACCTCAGCGAAGCGCACCAGGAACTCGGCGAGTTCAGCAGGGCGAGAATGCACGCCCGCCGTGCTGCCGCTGAGGCCAAGGCGTGCCAAGCGGAGCCGTTGACGAAGATGCTGTCGCATGGGGGTTGCGTCGACACGAAGGATCAGCGGTTGGAGTCGGAGGGCGTGCCTCCGTTGAGCGGTGCGGAACGCCGTGTCGCAACGTTGGCCGCTCGTGGTTACAGCAACCGGGAGATCGGGCGGATGTTGTACATCACCGTTAGTACGGTCGAACAGCACCTCACCCGGGTGTACCGCAAGCTGAACGTGGGCAGTCGAGCGGACCTGCCAGTAGGACTGCTGCTCAACCGTGTGCCGGTGAAGGGCGCCTAGAAGAAAAAAGAAAAAGAAGCAAGGAAGAGAAAAGAAAAAGAAACCAAGGGGCAAGCCAGCTGGAAAAGGTGAACTGGCTGGTTCGTAACCAACGCAGGGTAACCAGCGCTGTGACTGTCAGCCGAGGCTGGGAGTCGCACTCCGACGTAACCAACAGCGTTGACGTAATCAGAGGTAATCCGTTCAAGCCGGGCACGGCGGTGGGTGGCCCACTGGTGAGTGGAGCGTGGCTCACCATCCACATCCCGCAGCGGCGGGTTAGAACGGTGGGATGTCGTGGGCCTGGGGTGTGGTGACGTGGGTTTGTTTGCTGGGGGTGGTGAAGATGAGGGTGCCGGGTTTGGGGTGTTCGAGTTGCCAGTTGGTGCGTTGCCGCATGAGGTTGTGGCGCTTGCAGAACATGGCCAGGTTCCCCACGCTGGTCACCCCACCGTGGCTGTGGGGCTGGGAGTGGTCGGTTTCGCATCGCTGTGCCGGAACAGCGCAGCCGGGTTGGCGGCAGGTCCTGTCCCGGAGTTGTAGGTGTCGTCGCAATGCGGGTGAGGCGAATCGTTTCTGGCTGACTTCGAGGACTTGTCCGGTGGGGTCGGTGATGACTCGTCGCCAGGTGGCGTGGTGGGCGAGTTCGCGGGCGTATTCGGCGGTGATGGGTCCGTAGCCGCTGATTTCGCCGGGTTCGCGGTTGAGGCCCATCAGGGTGGTCATCGGTGCCAGTACATGCACCGCCGCCGCGGGCCGATCCACTGTCTTCTTGAAGGTGACGAGGTCCATGAACACGTCCGCTCGTGCCTGTGCTCGGCTGCGTCCTGGTGTGGGGCTGAGTTTGGCGAGTAGGTCCAGTTGGGAGTAGGCCTGTTCGGCTTCGTGTGGTTGCAGGGTGATGGTGATGGCGGAGGTGCCGTCGGGTTTGTGCCACTTGACGGCATCCCGCCCGGCTTTCTTCAACTGGCGCCGTTCTTCCTCGCCGTCGGGGTCGGCCCAGATCAGTTCGCGGCGGATGGCGTGTTTGAACCGGGTCAGGTTCTCGCACGTCCCGCCGTCCAGGACTCGTTT
>NZ_CDME01000012.1 GCF_000826545.1 Kibdelosporangium sp. MJ126-NF4
CGCCGCGATCGCCGCCATCGACGAGTCGGCGTGGACAACCATCACCTACGCCCGCCCCGTACGCGACGAGGACACCGGCGAACTGGTTACCACCGCGCAGATCGCCGAAACCTCTTACACCGCCTTCACCAACCCCACCCTCAACCCCGGCCAGAAAACCACCGGACGGCTCATCGCCCGCCGCACCCCGATCCCCACCCTCGACGGCCAAGGCCAGCTGATCACCGTCCACCGCTACCACGCCTTCCTCACCAACAGCCCGTTCGACCCGCTCACCGCCGACGCCCAGCACCGCGGCCGGGCCGGGACCATCGAGCACGTCTTCGCCGACCTGCAATCCGGCCCCGTCGCCCATTTTCCCAGCGGTGACTTCCAAGCCAACGCCGCCTGGCTGTCACTCGCCGCCCTGACCCACAACCTCATGCGCGCCCTGGCATGCCTGGCAGGCGGAGCCGAGGCACGAGCCCGCACCACCACCCTGCGCCGCCGGCTCATCACCGTCGCTGCCCGGATCTCCCGCTCCGCCCGCCGCCTCACCCTGCATCTGCCCCGAGGCTGGACCCACGAACACCCCTGGCAGCGCGTCTTCACCGGCACCCACCACACCCACCCACCACCCCGACCGGCCTGACCCGCCCACCACCGCCCCCTGGCCCGACCGGACCAATAGTGGAAAAGCTGGACAGACCAGCGACCCCGGCACGCCTCACACCGAAACCACTGGCCCACCACCACAACCACCCACCACCAAGATCACAACCCAAGATCAACGGTGAATCCAGGTCTCGCGCACCGAAGGCGGCCTTCGTTGCAGCTCCAGCCACACCGAGCAAGCGTTAGGCGCGGATGAAGGCCCAGCCGGTGCGGTTGAGCGCGTCCTCGTGACCGGAGAAGTTCTCGTTCGGGTTGAACACGTCCTCGGCGAAGTCGACGTCGGCGTCGTCGGCCGTGCCGCCGATGCCGTCCGGCCCGACGCCGAACACCTGCTTCGGGTTGCCACCCTGGTCCATCAGACTGGGCACGGCGTTGAACTGGTCCTGGTGCCAGCTGCCCGCGAGGTGGCCGAGTTCGTGTGCCGCGATGTTGCCGATCCCCGTCCCGATGAACCTGATCTTGTCGCTGGCCGGGGTGATGTAGTTGTTCAGCGAGGTCGGGCTCTGCGCGGCCGGGGCGCTGAGCACGTCCTGCAGGATGACCGCCGTCTCCTCGTGCGCGAAGTTGCCGGGGTCGATCGACTGGGCGATGCCGACCGTGCGCAGGCCTAGCTCGTCGCGGGTGCCGCCGACGACCAGCCTGGTCACGTTCGGCTGGCCGAACGGGTCGGCGTGGTCACGGCTGTTGAGGACGCGGATGCCGAAGTTCCGGTTGGTCGACGTGGCGGCGAGGTCCTTCTCCACGTTCTCCCGCACCGTGGCCACGATCCGGTCGACCAGCGCGCTCTCGTCCCCTGCCGACAGGCCCCACTGGGGGATGAACGCCGCGAACGGGGTGAACGGGCGGGCACCGGCCGGTCCGCCGAAGATCGCCGGGTCGATGTCGGCGCCGTTGAAGTCCAGGAAGACCGTCTGCACAGTGCCGTGTGGCAGGGACTCGGTGCCGGGGCGGTAGGCCTCCAACGCGACCTTGTACGCGGTCTCTCCGTTGCGCACGTGCAGGGTGTAGCGGCCCGTCTTCGGCGCGACGAAGTCCACCGCCGCGTTGCCGCCACGAGGCAGCGGTGACTGTGCCGGGTGGATGATGGACGCGAAGTCCTGTGCGGACCCGACCACCTCACGGCCGGTCCGGTCATGCACCTCCAACCTGCCCGCCCCGCCGGTGACCGACGCGCCGAGCACGTCGCCCGCACGCAGGACGAAGGAATACACGTCCACGTCGTAGGACGGGATGGCGGACAACGTCAGGTCGTAGGAGCCCTCCGAGCCGACGCCGACGCCGCTGGCCGAGTCCTTCGGGTCCTGCGGGAACGTCTTGCCGTCCGGCCCGAAACCGCTGACCAGGACGTAGTAGTCGCCCTTGGTCGGCAGCGCCACGGTCAGTCGGCTGTCGCCCGAGTTCACGCCCTCGTTGTCGTTGGTGGCGATCTGCTCGCCCGCCGGGCCGTAGACCGAGACGACCGAGTCGAGCTCGCTGGACGGGGTGTCGATGTCGACGGTGACCTCGGACAGGCCCGAGACCTTGTAGAAGTCGAAGTCACCCTTGCCGTCGCCCGCGCTGCCGTGCGGGCCGTCGCCGATCACACCACTGGTGCGGACGCGGCGCCCGGCGCCGACGGCGGCCGCGAGCGGGATGGACCCGTTGTCCTCGGCGAACGGCGGCACCGTCCGCGTCTCCGGGTCGGCCACCAGGCCACCGCTCAGCGCGACCTTCGGGTTGAGCCCGTACGTGGTGCCGAAGCCTGCGATCAGCTCGGCCGTTGCGTCGGTGTCGTTGCGTCCGCGGACACCTGCCGGTTCCCGCTCGGTGTACGGCTTGGCGTCCTTTCCCGCCGTGATTCCCCTGGCCGCGCGCTGCTCGGCCGCACGCGCCGCACGCGCCCGCCTGACCCCCTCGATGTCCACTTCGGACAAGTCGGGCATGAACGCGAGCGCGGGGTCCGCGCCGATCGCACTCTGTCCTTTCGGGACGATCTGCACCCCGGCAGCGAGTTGGCGGGCCTTGGCAGCGGCCACATCCGGCGGTTGGGCGGTCGCCGCGTCCCCCACAGCGACCACCATGGACACGGTCAGGCCGAGAATGGCCAAACCTGCACGCATGTGTTACCTCCTGAGATCCCAGTCGCGATGTATACCGAGATCAACAAGGAAAGGTCAACACTTTTCAGCATGCGGTAAAACCCCGTGACCAGCTTGGGAAAACCGCGATCACACCAGCCCGGTCGTGTCCTGACTGGACGGTGACGTGACACACACGAGGTCGTAGACGAACTTGGCGTTGTCGGCGCTGATCCGCGTCTCCTCCATCGCGAACGGATGGCCGTCCGGCGCCGCCGCGATCCGTTGCGCCACAAGCATGGGCGTGGCAGCGGGGATGCGCAGCCGTTCCGCGTCCTCCGGCGAGGGCATCACGGCACGGACGGTCTCGCGCCACATCAGCCTGTGCCCCGCCGCGGCGAGAATGGCGTAGAGCTCAGTGGGGCTGCGAAATCTCCGGTCACCGAGTTTCCTGACGTCGTGCACGGTGTCGAACGGCAGATACAGCCGGTGGAACATCAGCCGCCCCTTGCCGTCGTGCAACACCCGGTCGTGCCGGAATACGTCCGTACCCTCCCTGACGCCGATCACGAGCGCCAGCGCCGCCGTCGCACGCACCCGGTCGGTAATCGGGTCGGCGACGGCATCCCACTGATAACCTTCGAGATCGGGGTCGTAATATCCGGTCCGCACGCCGCCTTTTCCGGTTTCCGCGACGATTTTCCGCGGATGGGACCGCATGACCCACTCCTGGTGCACTCGTACGACGGCTCCCTTGCCGTGGTGCACCGAGATGAGCCCCTCCGACTTCAGCATCGTCATCGCTTCGCGCACCGGTGTCCGTGAAACGGTGAACCGCTCCATCAACCGCGATTCGCTGGGCAGCATACTGCCGGACGGATAACGGCCTGCCATGATCTCGTCCCGGATGACGGCGGCGATCGCGTCTTTCTTCTTCACCGTTGCGATCCGGTTGGTCACTGGTCGTCCCCCGGCCCGAACGCGTGGCACACCAGCGCGATCATCAGGACGGCGGCGGCGCTGAGCACGGCGGTCAGCATCGTGGCCAGCGTCGTCAGCCGGATGACAGGCACCCAGGTCGTGGCGTGCAGCGCCCGGTCGAGCAGCCAGACCGGGCGCATCGGACGGCCGCGGTTCGCCGTTCCGGCGCGGCGCCTGCCGCGAAACAGACACCGTGCCACGAAATCCAGCCAATGCGAGAAGGATTGTTCTGGATTCGACCGGTTGACCGGATCTATAATGAGCATGTCCTTGTTTCCCTTCTGCGTGTCTCAGCGATACCCATAGGGATCCAGGGTGACGCGGCTCGCTGTTACCCGCAGCGAGCCGCCCCTGTATGCGCACCGAAGAACCGCCCCGCACAGCGGGCCCGATCACGCACGGGCAAATTGAAGCAGGTCAGGATTCCACGTCGCAAGGACACCTATCCAGAGTGCGCGCAATGCCGATCAACGGTCATTCTCACGCGACGAACGGTAGCCGCGACCAGCCGCACTGAACGCCGAACCCCATCAACACGGATTCACCATTCATCGACCAATCATGGCTGCTTCACTCGTTCGAGCTAGCCGGATCAGGTGATTTCCCTGCACATTTCCCGACAATGAAGCAATTCTCCGTGACCGACGCCCCCTGTCGACCGGCTTCGCTCAACCAATGGAGCAGCGTCGCGCCTTCACCGCGTCACACCACGAGCCACGGACTCGTCATGACGACTCGTCCGGCCCCGACCGAGCGATCCGGAATCCACCGACGACGGAAGTCTTTCTTGACCGCTCGTTCCAGACAGGCTACCGTGACGACATGGCCAGGACGAAGGAGTTCGATCCCGACGCGGCGCTGCGCGCCGCGCTGGACCTGTTCTGGCGCAAGGGGTACGAGGCGACCTCGATCCAGGACCTTGTCGACCACCTGGGAGTCGGCCGGGCCAGCCTGTACGCCACGTTCGGCACGAAACACGAGTTGTACCTGCGCGCCCTCGACCGCTACTGCGAGGAGATGAACGGCAAGGCCAACGCCCTGCTCTTCCCACAGGGCGACGCGCTGGCGGCGGTGAAACAGCTGATCCGGTCGTTCGCGGAGGAATCGGCGACCGACCCGGACCGCAAGGGCTGTTTCGTGACCAACACGGCGGTGGAGTGCCTGCCGCAGGACGAACTCGCCGCACGGCGGGTCGACATCGGCATGGGCGGTCTCGAATCGGCCATCGCGGGCGCGCTTGCCCAGGCACAGAGCCAGGGCACGCTGAGCGCGGACAAGGACCCGTACTCGCTGGCCCGTTTCCTGGTCACGTTCACCCAGGGACTTCGCGTACTGGGCCACCGGCCGGACCGGCGGCGGTTGACCGACGCCGTCAATCTTGCGCTGTCCCTGCTGGACTAGTTTCACGCCTTCATATTGGAACGCTCATTCTAGATTGGATGACTGTCATGAACGATGCCCAGCTCGCGGAGTCGTTGGGCTTCCGCAGCGAGTACGCGGACGTCAACGGCACTCGCCTGCATTACGTGATCGGCGGCGAGGGCAAGCCGGTCGTCCTGCTGGGCGGCTGGCCGCACACGTGGTGGGAGTTCCACAAGGTCATGCCACCGCTGGCCGAGCACTACCGCGTGATCGTGGTGGACCTGCGGGGGATGAACCTGTCGGCCAAGCCGGAAGGCGGCTACGACAAGAAGACCATGGCCCGTGACATCCACGAACTCGTGCGGCACCTCGGTTTCGACCAGGTCGACGTGGTCGGGCACGACATCGGCGCGATGGTGGCGTTCAGCCTCGCCGCCAACCACCCCGACACGGTCGGCAAGCTCGTGATGGTCGACGTGCCGCACCCGGACGAGGACCTGTACGAGATGACGTTGCTGCCCAGGCCCGGCCAGCCGGTCCACCTGTGGTGGTTCGCCTTCAACCAGCTGACCGAGTTGCCGCAGATCCTGCTGGCAGGCCGGATCCGGCCGCTGGTCGACCACCTCAGCGAGCTGATGCTGCTCAACTCGAGCAACATCGATGAGCAGGACCGCGAGATCTACGCCAGTGCCTACGACTCCCCCGACGCGATCAGGGCGTCGAACGGCTGGTACCAGACGTTCGGCCAGGACGCCGTCGACATGAAGTCCTACGCTCCCCTGACGCAGCCGGTACTGGCACTGCTCTCACGGCCGGTCGACGAGGACTACACCGTCACGTCCCTGCGCAAGTCCGTCGTCGACCCGCAGTTCGAACTCATCCCGGAAACCGGCCACTACATCCCCGAGGAGCAGCCCGAGGCCATGGTGACCCACGTTCGGAAGTTCCTCGGCTAGAGCTGGAGCTAGTCCACGAGCCGTGCGTCGAAGGCCTGGGCACCGGCGGTCCCGGGGATGGTGTCGAACTTCTCCGGGTCGATCCGGTCGACCGCGCCGGTACTGACGTCGGCGATCATCCGGTTCAGCCCGGCGACGACCGCGCGCGTGAACCGTTCCCGGTGCTGCTGGCCGAGTGTCTGGGTCTGTCCGCGGACCTCGAACAGCACGGTTCCCGTACCGTTGAGGGCGAACGCACACCGGGCCTGGCCGGGCAGGTCACGGTCGGGCGCGTGCGGATAACGCGCGCCGACGAACCCACCTTCGGTCATCCCGTTGAACGCACTGATCGCCAGCTGCCGTGATTCGTCCTTTGTGTACACGGCACGGTACTTGGCGTACTTCTGGCCGTCCTCGAAGAACCGGTCGGGCAGCGGCGGGTAGTCCACGGCCACGTCGAGGAACCTGTCGCTGCCCGCCTGGCGCACGCACGCGCCCTGGTGGTGCAGGTCGACGTAGACGTCGGGCACCTTGCCGCGCTCGGCCTTCAGGTCGAGGTAGATGTCGCGCAGTGTCCTGGCCTCCGGCGTGATGAACCAGCCGGGCTGGTCGGGTGATCCTGGCACGTCGGCGGCGGTCGGCACGTAGCCGAGCTCCGGGTGGAAGTCCCGGTTGACGTCGAATCCGGGGCGGGTGCGGTAGTCGTCACCCTGTTGCTGGCCGGAGATGTAGTTCCACGCGGGAGGACGTCCGGCCAGCTGCGGGAACTTCTGCTGCACCTCCGTCCACGACAGGACGTTGCCGCGGCGGTCCAACTCGGCGCCGTCCGGGTTGAGCTTCGGCACCGCCACGAACGTGACGGCTGACCGTAACCGCTTGGCGTGCGCGGATTCCGACGTGCCGAGGTAGTCGAGGACGCGCAGCAGCGCGTCGGTCCCGGTTTTCTCGTTGCCGTGGATCTCGCTGCTGACGAGCAGCACTTTCGGCCCGGTGCCGACCGTCGCGCGGTGGATGGTCCGGCCGCGGGTCGACAGCCCGGCGGACTCGACCTTCAGCCTGCCCTTGCTGACGCGTTCCAGCCTGCCCAGCTCGACCTGGAGTTCGCGGTAGTCGGTGAACTCGTTGATCGGCAGCTCACGCGGTTCCTCGCTGCACGCCCTCGCGCGTGGTTCCAGCTCCGGCTGCGCCACCGCCGAGACGGGACTGATCAGCCCGAATGCCAGGCCCACCAACACCGTGCCTACCAGAACCCGCATGCGACGCCTCCCAGGTGGTTGGACGAATCCCAACGTACTGAAGCCCGGTCACGTCCGGTTAGCCCGTTCGGCGCAGCTCGCCAGGGGATTGGTTTCGGCCGAGTGCGGGTAGTCGGTGCTCATGGCTCGTGCGATCTGGAGCGGAGCGATCAGCTTCGGGCTGGTCAGCATCCCGGTGGAGCTCTACAGCGCCACCGAGGACCACACTGTCCACTTCAACCAGTTCCAGCGCGGGACGTCCGACCGCATCCGCTACAAGCGGGTGAACGAACGGACCGGCAAGGAAGTGGAGTACTCGGACATCGTCAAGGGCAACGAGGTCGACAGCGGTGAGTTCGTCCTGGTCGAGCCGGACGAGCTTGCCGACATCGCGCCGGGCCGGTCCCGCGCGATCGAGATCGAGGCCTTCGTGGCACTCGACGACATCGACCCGATCCACTACCAGAAGACCTACTGGCTCGCACCGGCGAAGAAGGAGTACGCCAAGCCGTACGCGTTGCTGGCCAAGGCGATGGCCGACAGCAACCGGGCGGGCATCGCCACGTTCGTCATGCGCGGCAAGCAGTACCTGACCGCGCTGCGACCGCGTGGGCAGATCATGGCGCTGGAGACGCTTTTCTTCGCCGACGAGATCAGGGATCCGGCCGAGATCGTCGAGACCGTGGGCGATGTCCGTGTCGCCAAGGGCAAGGAACTCAAGATGGCCACCGCGCTGATCGAGTCGATGAGCCAGCCGTGGCGACCCGAGGACTACCACGACACCTACACCGAGAAGGTCACCCAGCTGGTCGAGGACAAGGCCAAGGGCAACGAGGTCGTCGCCGAGTCCGAACCGCCGGAGGCGACCGAGGTCACCGACCTGATGGAAGCCCTGCGGCGCAGCGTCGAGTCCACCAGCGGCAAGTCCGGCAGGACGCGCAAAACCGGCAACCGCAAGTCCGGCAAGGGATCCGGGGTGAGCAAGGCGGAGCTGGAGAAACGCGCCCGCGACCTCGGCATCCGCGGCCGGTCCACGATGACCCGCGCCGAGCTGGAGAAAGCCGTCGTCAAGGCGTCGTGATGTTTCGAGTCGACCGGGCAGGCAACACTGGAGTCATGATCGGACAACTGCGAAGTGTGGTACTGGACTGCAAGGAGCCGTCGAAGCTCGCGGAGTTCTACGCCGAACTGATCGGCGGCTCGATCACGCACGACGAGCCGACCTGGGTGGTGGTGACTGATCCTGCCGGGCACAGGCTCTCGTTCCAGCTCGCCCCCGAGTACGAGCCACCGGAGTTTCCCGACCCGAAGGGCTCCCAGCAGTTCCACCTGGACATCCGGGTCGACGACCCGGACGAGGCCGAACGACAGGTTCTCGCACTCGGCGCGAAACGAGTGCACGACGCGATCGGCGAGGACATGTTCCGCGTGTTCCGCGACCCGGCCGGGCACACGTTCTGCCTGGTGTACGGCATCAACGACTAACCAACGGCGGCGCGCGTGACGCAACGAAGGTGGCCTTCGGTGCGCGAGACGCACCAAAGGCCACCTTCGTTGCAGGGACACGACACGCCAATCACCGTCATCGCCGTGCTGCCCCGTGCAACGAAGGCCGCCTTGGTTGCAGCCAGCGCACCGAAGGCCACATTGGTTGCGCGAGGTCAGCGCTAGGTACCGATCGGCCGCAGCGCGCTTCGTACCGTCTCCTCGGCGAACCGCACTGCGGCCGCTGCCGTGCCCGCCCTGCCCATGGCGGCGCCGTTGGCCTTCAGTCCGTCGATGATCAGCAGCAGGCGGTCCGCCAGCGTCCGGGGATCAGCCGCGCCTGTGCGCTGTGCCAGCGTGAACAGGCTGTCCCTGATGAACTCGAGGTTCTCGGCCGCCGCCTTGTTCACCGGGTGGTCCGGTTCGGGGAATTCGGCGTACGCGTTGTAGATGAAGCAACCGCGGAAGCCCGGTGCGGTCGACTGCTCGGCTACCCGCGCGACGAGGGCCACCAGCTGGTCCGCGGGCCCTTCGACCTGCTTCGCGGTCTCGTCCAGATCCTCGTTCCACGACCGCCTGCCTCGTCGGATGTAGGCCGCGACGAGGTCGTCCTTGGTCTCGAACTCGCGGTACAGCAGGTTCTTGCCGCAGCCTGCTTCGTCGACGATCTGCTGCATCCCCACCGCGTGCACGCCGTGCGCGTTGAACAGGCGGCAGGCGGCGTCCAGGATTCGGTCCCGTGCCCCAGGATCCGGCTTACGAGGCATGCCGTCACCTTACCCGACCACTTTCGGACCACTCAGTCCGTGAGTGCTGGGTTGACACAGATTCGCCAGCTCGACCACGATAGGGACCGAGCGGTCCGGGACCGATCGGTCCGCACTTCTGGGAGGAACTCTTCGTGGATCTGCAGTTGTCAGGCAAAACCGCCGTCGTCACCGGCGGAAGCAAGGGAATCGGGCTCGAGGTCGTCCGGCTGCTGCTCGCCGAGGGAGTCGAGGTCGTCAGCGGTTCCCGGTCGATCACCTCGGGGCTCAAGGAGACCGGCGCGCACGCGGTCACCGTCGACCTGTCCACTTCTGACGGTCCACAGCGGCTGATCGACGAAGCGGTCGGCCACCTCGGTGGGATCGACATCCTGGTCAACAACGTCGGCGTCGGCGACAGCGACAGCCTGGTCGAAGGGGCCACTCACACCCTGCTCACGCTGCCGGACAGCGCGTGGGAAAGCGAGTTCAACCTGCACTTCTACAGTGCGCTGCGTGCCACGAGGGCCGCGCTGCCCAGCCTGATCGAACGCAGGGGCGTCGTGGTCAACGTGTCGTCCATCGGCGCGCGGCTGGTCGGCGGCGGGCCGGTCAACTACAACGTCTCCAAGGTCGCCCTGAACGCGTTGACCAAGATCACCGCCGAGCAGTTCGGCGGTCAGGGTGTCCGGGCGATCACCGTGTCCCCCGGCCCGGTCAGTACAGGCGTCTGGACCGATGACAACGGTTTCATCGCCAGGGTGGCGCGCAGCCACGGCCGCACGCGCGAGCAGCAGGTCGAAGAGATGACGCAGCAGATGGGCATCTCCACCGGGCGCATCAGCACACCGGTGGAGGTCGCCCAGCTGATCGTGTTCGCGGCGGCGCCGAACAACATCACCGGCGTCGACTACCTCATCGACGGCGGCGTGGTCAAGACCGCCTGACCCTCCGTCCGAAGTACACCATCGACGCCCCGGACAGCAGGAACAACGTACCCATGGCAACCAGGCCGAACGGCGCCGCTCCGGTGTTGGCCAGCTTGCCCTGTGGCCGGAAGTTCAGCGGTGGCACCAGGTCATCCGACGAACCCGAGGCGCCGCCGCCACCACCGCTGCCACCGCCGGTCGACGAGTT
The DNA here is from genome assembly GCF_000826545.1 of Kibdelosporangium sp. MJ126-NF4. The sequence goes on from NZ_CDME01000012.1 coordinate 10,593, forward strand.
CCCCGCAGCGGGCAGCGACGAGCACGCGGCACCCAGCGTGACCGTCAACTCGTCGAGCTTCTCGCCCTTCCCGTAGTACCCGGCGAAAGCCTCGTCGCTGGCAAGCGTCGAAGCGACACCGGTGACCGTCAGCACACCGTTCGCTGACGTTGTCTTCGCCGCTTCGAAGTTCAACTTCGCCAACTCGACACCGGTCTGTTTGGTCGGCTTGCCCGGCGCGCCCGCACCAGCCTTCAACTCGACATCCGCGAACACGGAGCCCACTTTGCCGTCGGCGACGACGCGCGGATTCGCGAGGACGACGCTGAACTGGTGCGCCGGGTAGGTGAAGGTGATCGTCCCGCCGAACGAAACATCGAACTTGGTGTTCGATGTGAACGTCGTCGACTTGAACGGATACTGGTGCAGACCAGTCTTCACGCCGTTCGGGTTGGCCTGGACGTCGACGTCCGTGACCACAGCACCATCCGAGCCGATGATGCTGTTGCCCTTACCGCCACCGACATAGTTGCGGAAGCTTTGTTTGAAGCCCCACAACAGGTTGCCCTTCTCGTACTTGCCGTTCGCCTCACACCCGGTTGGCGGGTTGGTAGTCGGTGGGTTGGTAGTCGGTGGGTTCGTGGTTGGCGGGTCGGTAGTCGGAGGGTCGGTCGGCGGAGGAGTGGTGGTCGGTGGCGTTGACGGCACCGTGGCACACGCGGCACCGATCCTGACCGTCAGATCGTCGAGCTTGTCGCCCTTCACATAGAACCCGGCGAAAGCCTCAGCACTCGCAAGAGTCGAAGCAATACCCGACACCGTCAGTACACCGTCAGCCGACGTCACCTTCGCGGCCTCGAAGTTCAACTTCGCCAACTCGACACCAGTCAGCTTCGTCGGTTTGCCCGGTGCGCCCTCGCCAGCCTTCAACTCCACATCCGCGAACAACGAACCCCCATTGCCATCGGCAACGACACGCGGATTCGCAAGCACAACACTGAACTTGTGCCCCGGATAGGTGAACGTGATCGCTCCGCCGAACGAAACATCGAACTTCGTGTTCGACGTGTACGTCGCAGCCTTGAACGGATACTGGTGCACACCAGTCGCCACACCGTTCGCATTCGCCTGGACATCGACGTCCGTGACCACAGCACCATCCGAACCGACGATGCCGTTGCCCTTACCGCCACCGACATACCCGCGGAAGCTTCGCTTGAAGCCCCACAACAGGTTCCCCTTCTCGTACTTCCCGTTCGCCTCACATCCAGTCGGCGGAGGAGTGGTGGTCGGCGGCGTTGACGGCACCGTGGCACACGCGGCACCGATCCTGACCGTCAGATCGTCGAGCTTCTCGCCCTTCACATAAAACCCAGCGAACGCCTCAGCACTCGCAAGAGTCGAAGCAATACCCGACACCGTCAGCACGCCCTCGGCTGACGTCACCTTCGCTGTGCTGAAGTCCAGCTTCGCCAACTCGACACCGACCAGCTTCGTCGGCTTGCCCGGCGCGCCCTCGCCAGCCTCCAACTCCACATCCGCGAACAACGAACCCCCATTGCCATCGGCAACGACACGCGGATTCGCAAGCACAACACTGAACTTGTGCGCCGGATAGGTGAACGTGATCGCTCCGCCGAACGAAACATCGAACTTCGTGTTCGACGTGTACGTCGCAGCCTTGAACGGATACTGGTGCACACCAGTCGCCACACCGTTCGCATTCGCCTGGACATCGACGTCCGTGACCACAGCACCATCCGAACCGATGATGCTGTTGTCCTTGCTGCCACCGATGTAGTTGCGGAAGCTTCGCTTGAAGCCCCACAGCTTATTGCCCTTCTCGTACTTGCCGTTCGCCTCACACCCGGCCGGAGGGTTGGCGGGCGGCGTTGTCGGCACCGTGGCACACGCAGCACCGATCCTCACCGTCAGATCGTCGAGCTTCTCGCCTTTGCCGTAGAACCCGGCGAAAGCCTCATCACTCGCCAGCGTCGAGGCGATACCCGAGACCGTCAGCACGCCCTCGGCTGACGTCACCTTCGCTGTGCTGAAGTCCAGCTTCGCCAACTCGACACCGACCAGCTTCGTCGGCTTGCCCGGCCCACCCTCAGCAACCTTCAACTCCACATCCGCGAACAACGAACCCACCGCGCCATCAGCCACGACACGCGGATTGGCGAGAACGATCGTGAACTGGTGCGCCGGATAACTGAAGGTGATCGCGCCACCGAACGAGGTCTCGAACTTGGTGTCCGATGTGTAGGTCGCAGCCCTGAACGGATACTGGTGCACACCGGTGGTCACACCGTTCGGGTTGGTCTGGACATCGAGGTCCGTGACCACAGCACCGTCCGAACCGACGATGCTATTGCCCTTACCGCCACCGACATACCCGCGGAAGCTTCGCTTGAAGCCCCACAACAGGTTCCCCTTCTCGTACTTCCCGTTCGCCTCACAACCTGAGGGCATGTCCGCGCTGAACGACACAGTGCCGGTGTCGAGCTGCGTGCCCTTCTTGTAGCCGCCCTGTCCGGCGAACGAGGCAGCGCCGTCCTCGGTCAGCGATGCCGACTTGATCTTCACGGTGGCGTTGCGTCCCGACACCGTGGGCTTGCCGTCGAACTCCAGGTCGGCGTAGGCCAACTCCTTCGGCCCGAACACCTTCTCTGGCTGGGTCTTGGTGCCGAGGAACGCAGAGCTGACGGTCACGTACAACACGCCCTTGCCGTCGGGCGTGAACACGACCTTCGGGTTGGCCAGGGTGTAGTCCCAGATCATGTGCTGTTCGAACGCGAAACTGACCTTGCCCGCGTACTGTGCCTCGCCCTTGCCCGCGCGCGGGTCGTAGGTCGCTGTCCTGAACGACCAGATGTACGGGTAGGGAGCCTGTGTACCCGCGGTGTCGAAGTTGGCGCCCTGGCTCGGCGTGATGGTGCCGCCGCCGTCGACGTAGTTGCGCCATGAGGACTTCAATCCCCACTGCAGCGCTCCCTCGACCGGCGGTGGGACAGTGATTCCCTTGAAGTTCAACGGGACCACGATGTCGAGCGACGTGTCCGGGTTGTTCCACGGGAAGATCATCAGGTAGTACTGCTCTTTGGCGGCGGTGATCTGCTCGCCGTCCGCGGCCGTGTACTCGGCGTCCACGCTCAGCTCGGTCTGCCAGGTGCCGTCCTGGTTCAGCTGGATGCCGCCGTTCTCCACCTTCAGCAGCTTGCTGTACTGGGTGAAGTTCGTCTTCGCCCGGTCCCGCCACCCTGTCCGCTGTGGACCGACCCGGACGCCGTAGCCCTTGCCGTCACCGTACGCCGGGTCGAACGCCGTGCCCGAGACGGTGATCTTCGCTTCTTTCGGGGCGAGGTCGCTGGTGGCGGACACGGAGACGCGCGGCACCGGCGTGTCGGCGGCCGCTGCCAAGGGCGTCGCCGCGACGAGCAGCAGCGCCCCCAGCACGGCCGCACCCGAGCGTCTTAACCTACTCATTGCTTGACTCTTTCCTTGCTGCCAGGCGTCGACGGGACACCACCAAGCCGCCGAGTGCCACCAGGACCAGCACTGGGATACCGATGATCAGCCAGAGGTTCGGCCCGTTGTCCGGTCCCAGCGGCTGTGACTGCGCCGCCGGTTGCGGGGTCTGGGGCTGGCTCTCCGGCTGCGAGCTCGACGTCGTCACGGCTGTGGTCGACGTCGTCGCCGGGGGCGGTGTGGTGGTCGTGGTGACAGGCGGTGGTGGTGTTGCCGGTGTCGTTGCCTGAGTTGGAGGTGGTGGTGCGGGCTGCTGGTTCGGGACAGCGAAACTGATCGGTGTGAAGGTCTCGTTGTTGGCGTTCACCACGCCGTGCGCGCCGACGGTGATCACGCCGCACTGCGTCTTCAGGCAGTCCACTTCGGCCACGCCGCCGGACCTGTCGGCCGCCTTGAACTTCGCGCCGGGGATGTTGAGCTTGGTGCTCCACGTCCCGTTCTCGTTGAGCAGGCCGCCGTTGGCCGACGACGCGGTGTCGCTGCCGGGGAACGCCACGAAGCGCTGGTAGCCGTTGTTGTCCTTGGTCTCCCGGTCCTGCACGTACCGGAAGGTCGCGCCGCTGGCGCCGCCCTTGCTCGGCCGCCACGCGCCGCCAGCCGGGTCGGACACCCAGCCGAAGAACACGTAGATCCCGCCGTGCCCGTTCTTGACGGACTGGAAACCCTGGCCCTGCACGGTCAGCGAGGTCGCGTACGCCGGGTCCGCGCTCGTCGGCGACACGGTGACGGCAGCGCCTTGAGCCTGGGCCGCCGGAGCGGCGGCGAGGCCAACCACTGCGGCCAAGCCCAGACCGTGCATCAGTACTCGTGCTCTCATTCAGCCCTCCCGGTATGGCATGACGACCGGTCGGCCGGTGCGCGGATGTGCGAACACCTCGACCCGGTGGTGGTAGACCTCGCTGAGCAGGTCCTCGGTCAACACTTCGGCTGGCGGGCCGTCCGCGACCACCTGGCCGTTGGACAGCACCGCGATCCGGTCGGCGTGCGCGGCGGCGACGCCGAGGTCGTGCAGGACGACGAGGACCGCGTCGCCGACCGAGGCGCGCTGCCTTGCGATTCCCAGCACGGACTCGGCGTGTTTGAGGTCGAGCGCGGCCGTGGGCTCGTCCAGCAGGACGATGCCGGTCTGCTGGGCGAGAACACGCGCCAGCGCCGCGCGAGCCTGTTCCCCGCCGGACAACGAGTTGAAGTTGCGCTGTTCGAACTCCGTCGTCTCGGTGAGCGCCATGACCTCGGCGACGACAGCGTCGTCGTCCTCGTCGCCCTCGCCCCACGGCGCGCGGCCCATCCGGACGACCTCGCCGACCGTGAACGGAAACGACAACGTGATCCGCTGCGGCAGCACGGCCCTGCGCCGCGCGAGGTCCATGGTGGACCACTCCGCGAGCGGCCTGCGGTCGATCCAGACCACTCCGGCGTCCGGTGTGATGTCCCCGGCGATCGCGCTGAGCAACGTGGATTTCCCCGACCCGTTCGGGCCGACGAGCGCGAGCACCTCACCGGCCCTCAGGTCGAGCGACACGTCGTCGAGCACCGGACGGCCGCCGAGGTGGACGGTGACGCCTTCGACTCTCAGCGCCTCCTTGCCGAGTTCGAGCCGGTCCGGCAGATCGACGCGTGTACCCAGTCCCCACGTCAGTTTCATGCCCAGCCCCCTGCCCGGCGCCGGGTGCGGCGCAGCAGCCAGAAGAACAGCGGGCCACCGACGAGCGCGGTGAGCATCCCGATCGGCAGGTCCACGAACCGGATCAGGCCGCGTGCGCCGAGGTCGGCCGTGACCAGAAGCAACGCGCCGCCCAGGGCACTGGCGGGCAGCAGCACCCGGTGGCCGGGGCCGACGATCATGCGGATCGCGTGCGGGACGACGAGCCCGACGAACGCGATGACCCCGGAGAACGACACCGCCGCCGAGACCATCAGCGCGACGAGCACGATCGCCCCCACCCGCAACGCCTCGACGTTCACCCCGAGGTGCCGCGCGGAGCGCTCCCCCAGCGACAGCAAGTCCATCCGGCGAGCCAGCAGCATCGCGAGCACCAGGCCGACAGCTGCCAGCGGGAGCACCGACCACACGTACGGCCACCGCGATCCGGCAATGCTTCCCAGTTGCCAGAACACGATCTGTTCGCGCGCCTGCTGATCACCGAGGAACGTCAGGAACGCGATGGCGGCACCGGCGACGGCGTTGACCGCGATCCCGGTCAGCAACAACGTGACCACTTCGGTTTTCCCGCGCGCCCTGGACAGCACGTACACCGCCATGGTCGTGCCGAGGCCGAAGACGAACGCGAAGACCGGGGTGGTGAACTGGCCGAACAGACTGATGTGGAACACGATCGTCAGGCACGCCCCGACCGCGGCTCCCAGCGACACCCCGACCACACCTGGTTCGGCCAGCGGGTTTCCGAAGATCCCCTGCATCAGCGCGCCCGTGACGCCGAGCATCGCGCCGACCAGCAGGGACATCACCACTCGGGGAAACCGGATGGCCCACAGCGTCGACTCGGCGGCGGGATCGGCGGCGCCGCCACCGAACACCGACCGGACGACTTCGCCGAGCGGGACCGGGAACTGCCCGACCGAAGCAGACACCAACGCCATCACGACAACACCCGCGATGAGCGTCACGAACAACGCGACGACCCGAAGCTTCACTTGGCGTCCCCGTAGAGCGCCTTGGCCAGCGCGTCGAGCACGTTCGCGGTCAGCGGGCCGAAGCCGAGTATCTGGGTGTCGTCCATGTCGACGACACGCCTGCGTTGCCCTGCGGGCGTTTGCGCGACGCCGGGCAGTTGCAGGATGCCGTCGACACCACCGACGGACTGCAGCCCCTTGGTCATGACCAGGATCACGTCCGGCCGCGCACCGGCCAGCGCCTCCGGGTTGATCGGCTTCATCCCGTCCATCCCGACCTCGGTCGCGACGTCGACGCCGCCGACGGCCTCGATCAGCGAGTCGACCCCGCTGCCCCTGCCGAACATGTAGTAGACCCCGGCCTGGCCACGCAGATAGAGGAACACGATGCGGGGCTTGTGTTCCGGGTTGGCCCGTTTGGCGATCGAGGCCTTGGCCCCGGTGATCTCCCTGGTGGTGCGCTCGATCAGCTGGGCACCTGCCTCCGGCACGCCCAGTGCGGCAGCGACCTGGCCGATGATGTCGTCGACGTTGTCGATCGTCCGCTTGGAATCCGTGACCACGACCGGGATTCCGGAGTCACGCAACTGCAGGACGACGTCCCACGGGCCGAGCGTAGTGTCAGTGATCACAACGGTCGGCCGCAGCGCCATGATCGCCTCGGCGTTGAGCTGGTGACCGTTCGCAGTGATCACCGGCAGTTTCCTGGCCGAGGGGAAGCCTGTCGACGTGTCGCGGCCGACCACCCTGTCCCCCAGGCCAAGGCCGAAGACCGTGGCGGCGAGCGTGCCGTACGTGTCGAAGGCGAGAATGCGGTCCGCGCTGGTCACGGTCACTTTCGTGCCTTGGTTGTCGGTGACCGCGGCCGGCAGTTTCGGTTGCGGCGCGGGAGAGATCGGCACGATGTCCGACTGGGCGACTACCGCCGTTGTTGGTCCATTGCCCTCTGTGACGTTTTGTGGTGAAGTGCCTACGGACGGCGCGGAACAGCCCGCAATCAGGACCAGGGCAACGAAAAACCATCTCAGCACGGGCTCGACATTAGCTTAGCCTTACCTAATAATCTAGCCCGGCTCCCACCACGGTCCGACTCCCTTACGAAGGGCTGTTCATGGTTCGCAAGTCACTCACCCTTGGCATGGCGGCGTTCGCCGTCCTCGCGCTGGCGACCCCGGCGTCCGCTGCTCCGGGCTCGGGTTCGCACAACGGCAGAACCCTGTCCGCGTCGAACGCCACCGGCCTCAACCCGGCCGGAGAGACGATCACCGTGTCCGGCAAGGGTTACGACCCGAAGAAGGGCTACTACGTCGCCCTCTGCCAGGTGCCGGACGACCTCGAGTACGGCGACGCACCGACGCCGTGCCAGGGCGGCGACGGCCAGGGCGGCAGCGGTGTCGGCCCGTCGGCCTGGGTCACCAACACCCCGATCGGCACCAACCCGTCCACCCCGATCGCGGCGGACGGCAGCTTCACCACCCAGATCCGGATCGCCCGCACTGGCAACAAACTGGACTGCACCAAGGTGACGTGCGCGATCGTCAGCAAGCGTGACCACCTCGGTCTGGGGGACCGCAGCTTCGACGTGTTCATCCGGGCCACCTGGAACTGACCGGCCGAACACCTGAGCCAACCGGCCAGGCCGCCCGCCACGCCTACCGCCAGGCGTGGCGGGCGGCCACCGGTGAACTGGAAACCGCTGGCACCTGCTGCGGAGGGGACAGCAGGTTCAGGCGAGTTAATCGGTGGACGCCTCCGACGGGCTGGCTATCGTGGCCGCATGACCGACGCTTGGCTGTACACCCCGGCGGGCCGACCACGGGCGCGCGCACTGAACATCCCGTTCGAAGGGCAGCCCGCGGCGCTGAACTCCATCACCGACGTGCCCGGCGTCGAAGTCGGCTACGAGACGCTCATCGACGGCGACGACATCCGCACCGGCGTGACTGCGATCCTGCCGCGTGGCAAGCAGGGCGTCGGTGTGAGCTGTGCGTCGGGTTTCCACTCGTTCAACGGCAACGGTGAACTCACCGGGTCGCACTGGCTGGCTGAGACCGGCCTGCTCGGCTGGCCGGTGATGATCACCAACACGTACGCCGTCGGCCCCGTGCACCGCGGTGTGATCGACTGGGTGGTGCGCGAGCAGCCCACCACCGCGCCATGGGACTTCCCTGTGGTCGGCGAGACCTACGACGGCTACCTCAACGACATCGGCCGCTCGTACGTGACGCCACAGCACGCGGTGAACGCGATCGACAACGCCACAGCCGGTCCGATCGAGGAGGGCTCGGTCGGCGGCGGAACCGGGATGAACGCCTACGGCTTCAAAGCGGGAAACGGCACCGCGTCCCGGAAAGTCCCCTACGCGGGCAAGGACTACACCGTCGGCGCGTTCATCCAGGCCAACTTCGGTTCCCGTCGTCAGCTGACCATCGCCGGACGGGCGTTGGGCAAACTCCTCGCCGACGACAACCCCATGGCGGAGGCCGACTGGTTGCTGCCACCGGGCTCGGGGTCGGCGATCGTCGTGGTCGCCACCGACGCTCCTTTGCTGCCCCAGCAATGTGCCGCGCTGGCCCGGCGGGCCACGATCGGACTGGGCCGGACCGGCACCACCGGCGGGCACACCTCCGGCGACATCTTCCTGGCCTTCTCGTGCGGCAATCCCGGCGCGCTCGCCAGCCCGCCGGACCAGCAGGAGGAGGCACTGTCCCGAGTGGACTTCGTGCCGTGGCACGGGATCGACGGTTTCCCCGAGGCGACCGTGTACGCCGTGGAGGAGGCGGTGGTCAACGCGCTCGTCGTCAACGAGACGATGATCGGCCTCGCTGGCCACCGCTCCCCCGCTATCCCGCGGGAACGTCTGGTCGGCCTGTTCAGCGAGTGATCGGGGCGCCGTTCTTCCAGACGGCCGAGATTCCGCGCATCGCGGTGATGTCCGTGGTCGGGTCGCCGTCGACGAGCACGAGGTCGGCCCTCAGCCCCTGCCGGATCCGGCCGCGGTCAGCGAATCCGTAGATCGACGCCGGTGTGGCGGTGGCCGCCGTCAACGCCTCGCGGGGCGTCAGTCCCGCGCGCACCAGCAGTTCCAACTCGATCAGCAGGCCGACGCCGTGCGCGATGCCGGGGATACCGGAGTCCGTGCCCACGATGATCGGCACGCCCGCGTCGTGCAGGATCTTGACGTTCTGCGACGCCGTCGCCAGACCCGCACGTTCGAAACCCCATGCGGCGTCGAGGAACGCGCGCTGCTTCGCGGAGATGTACGGCGCCACGCGCGGATCGTTGACCACCGCCTTGGTCGCCGGGTTGGCAGCCGACTCGAACGCGCTCCAGAGCGTCAGCGTGGGAGTGACGAACGCGCCCGTCCGCTGGGCCAGCACGAGGATGTCGTCCGGCACGAGCACGTCACTGAACAGGTGCACAAGACCGGTCAGCCCGGCCTGCAGCCCGACTCGCGCCAGGTGGTGCTTGGTCGCGTGCGCCACCGCGGGCATGCCGAGCTTCTTCGCCGCGGCGACGAGCTTCTTCGTCTGGTCTGCTGTGAGCACCGGGATCGGTGCCCCGGTCACCAGGTTCACGTCCTCCAGCGCGAGCTTCAAGTGGTCCGAGCCCTCCGCCTGACGGGCGGCGACGAACTCGGCAGCCACCGTGTCCGGCTCGACCAGCGGGTACTTCACGCCCGAGTCGGTGCCGTGGCCGCCAGGCACGGTCGCCCACCAGCCCGCCGTCCACAGGTCCGAGTTCGCAGTCGGCGCATAGGACTTGCGCTGCTGCTTGAACGGGCCGTGCACGGTCGGGTCGCTGACCATGTCCAGTTCGGTCATGACACCGAAGCGCGGTCCGTCCGTGCGGTCCGGACCGGTGTGGTGCAGGTGCCCGTCGATGAGGCCCGGCAGCAGGGTTTTGCCGCGCCCGTCGTGCACGGCCAGGCCTGTGGGCGCGCCACCGCGGTCGAGCACCGACACGATCCGGCCGCCCGCGACGACCACATGGCCGCGGTCGATCACCCTTCTGCCGTCGAAGATCCGCACATTCGAGATGACGAAGGCCTGCTGCTGCGCGGCTGACGCCTCAGTCCCGGCCAGCGCGACGGGTATCGCCGCCCCGGCCGCCAGAACGGCGCGGCGGCTGACCTTCGGCCCCGGTTCGGTCGGCACGGCGACAACATGGGACAAGCACATCCTCGAACCCCCAAGTTCTGTGTAGAACTCCACGCTACTCACGTGCGGGGCAGCTTGACCACCGTGAGGAAGAAGTCGTCGATCTGGCGCACGGCCGCGACGAACTGTTCGAAGTCGACCGGCTTGGTGACGTAGGCGTTGGCGTGCGACTGGTAGCTGCGCAGGATGTCCTCCTCCGCCTCGGACGTGGTGAGGACGACCACCGGGATGGTGCGCAGGTCCTCGCTGCTCTTGAGCTCCGCCAGCACTTCCTGGCCGTTGCGGCGCGGCAGGTTGAGGTCGAGCAGGATCAGGCCGGGCCTCGGCACGTCCTCGTACGGCGGCTGCCTGCGCACGAACCGCAGGGCCTCGACACCGTCGCTGACCACGTGCAGCGTGTTGTGGACCTTGTTGTCCGACAACGCCTCCCTGGTCATCAGCACGTCACCGGGGTCGTCCTCGACGAGCAGGATGTCGATCGGGTGCAGCGAATCAGGCACGGTCGTTCTCCCTGACGGGCAGTGTGAAACGGAAAATCGTGCGGCCCGCGGCGGCCGAGGTGTCCAGCCAGATCCGGCCGTCGTGGTGCTCAACGATCCTGCGGGCCATCGCCAGTCCGATTCCGGTGCCCGGATAGGCCGCCCTCGGGTGCAGCCGCTGGAAGATCACGAAGATCCGGTCGGCGTACTCGGCGTCGATACCGATCCCGTTGTCGCTCACCGAGAACACCCATTCGTCCGCCTGCTGTTCGCTCTCGATGGCGATCCGCGGTGGCGCGTCGGCGCGGAACTTGACAGCGTTGCCGACGAGGTTCTGGATCATCGTGGTCAGCAACGACTCCTCGCCGTGCACGGTCGGCATCGCGGAGACCGTCACCTCTGCCCCGGTTTCCGCGACGAGCTGGTCGAGGTTGCCGAGCGCGGCACGGACAACGGACTCCATGTCGACGTCGCCGAACTCGCCGGTACGCCGTCCGACACGGGAGAACGAGAGCAGGTCGTTGATCAGGACCTGCATCCGCCGTGCGCCGTCCACAGCGAACTCGATGTACTCCTCGCCGCGCTCGTCCAGCTGTCCCTGGTAGCGGCGCTGGATCAGCTGGCAGAAACTGGTGATCTTGCGCAGCGGCTCCTGCAGGTCGTGCGACGCGACGTACGCGAACTGCTCGAGGTCCGAATTGGACCGTTGCAGGTCCCGTGTCCGGGTGGCGAGCGAGGCGACCTCGGTGACCAGCCGCTGCCGCAACGCCTCCACGTCCTTGGCCAGTTCCTTGAGCTCCTGCGGGCCGTCGCCGAGTGGGATGGCACGGTCGATGTCGTCGGTGGCCGCCCTGATCTCGGCGGCCAGCCCGAAGACCGGACGCGCCACCCGACGGTGGAACCCCCACGCCAGCGCCACGAACAGGATGACGAGCAGCAGCACGATGACGGCGAACACGACGGGCAGCAACACGGCCGACCGCTGCAGCGTCTGCCGGTCCACCTCCCGTGCGGCGGTGAGGTTGGTGCGCTGCGTGTTCAGCGCGGACCGGACCGCGTCGAACCGGGTTTTCCCCGTCTCGACAAGGCTTTGCCCGACGCCGTCCTCGGCGATCATCCGCTCCGCGGTCGTCTGCCACTCGTCCACCGCGGCCAGCACGATGCCGAGGTCCCTGCCCGCCGGTGTCCCGTCGACCGCGCCGAGCCTGCGCATCTCGGCCACGGCCTTGTCCTGCTGGGACCGGCCGTCCCGGTAGGGCGTGAGGAAGTCGGCCCGACCGGTCAGCAGGAAGCCGCGCAGGCCGGTTTCCTGGTCGAGCAGCGAGGTTTCCAGGTCGCGCTGCTCGATCAGCTCGGGGTCGATCTGGTCGACGACCCTGCTGCGTGCCTCGCCGAGCTGGGTCAGCCCGACCACGCCGCCGACGACCGCGGCCGCGAGCATGATCGCCTCCAGCACGATCAGCAGCACCACCCAGCGGCGCAGGGTGTTCATCGGGGCGTGCGATGGCTCAGCAGCACCAGCGCCACATCGTCGTCGAGCGGGCCCTGGTTGAGGTCGACGACGGCGGCGATCAGCCGGTCGAGCACCGCCTCCGGTTCCGAACGCCAGTCCGGGTTGGCCCGCAGGTCGGCCAGCAGCAGCTCGGCCATGTTCTCGTGGCCGAGCCGGTCGGTCCGGCCCTCGACCTTGCCTTCGAACACGCCGTCGGTGTAGAGCAGCAACGACCAGTCGGCGGGCAGTTCGACGTCGACCGGCCGCCACGAGGCGTCGGGCAGCAGGCCGAGCGGGACACCGAGGTGGTCCATCGGCAGCAACCGCCCGGATTCCCCGTCGATCAGCAACGGCGGCGGGTGGCCGGCCAGCCGCATCCGCAGCGACCGCCTGTCCGGCGCGATGCTGATCGCGCAGAGCGTGACGAAGCCGTACTTGATCCGCTCGTGCTGGAACACGATCTCGATCGCGCGCAGCACCTCACTGGTCGGCAGGCCCGCGACGACCAGTGCCCGCCACGCGATGCGCACCGCGACACCGAGCGCGGCCTCGTCCGGACCGTGTCCGCTGACATCACCGATGACCACGTGCACTGTGCCGTCCGGCAGTTCGACGGCGTCGTAGAAATCTCCGCCCAGCACTGATTCACCGCGGCCAGGCCGGTACCGCGCGACCAGTCCGACGCGGGCGTCGGTCACCAGCGGAGCGGGCAGCAGTCCCCGTTCGAGGCGCCGGTTCTCGGCGGCCAGCAACCGCTGCTGCAGCAACTGCCGTTCGGCCTTTTCGGCTCGCTTGCGCTCCCACGCGTACCGCAGCGCCTTCACCAGCAGGCGGCCGTCGACCTGATCCTTGACCAGGTAGTCCTGCGCACCGGCGGCCACCGCCGCGATCCCGACGGCCTCGTCGTGCTGGCCAGTCAGGACAACCACCGCAGTGCCCGGCGCGTGTTGCGTCAGGCGCGTCACCGCCGTGAGCCCGACCGCGTCGGGTAGTTGCAGGTCCAGCAGGACGCAGTCGACGCGCAAGGGCGCGCTCAGCGCACGGGCGAGGGTGTCGACGCGGTGCATGTGAACGTGGTCGGACAGCTCCGAGAGCAGTTCGGCGACCAGGAACGCGTCTGCGTCGTCGTCCTCGACGAGCAGCACCCGCAGTGGCTGGCCCACTCTTGGCGGTGCGTCCAGTACGTCCACACGGCCCCCTGTTGCGTGACCGGAATCCAGTTGGTCTGGTGGCTGGCTCTCAACCGGCGATCATCCTACGCACCAGCGCGGTGAGCCGACCGACCGCTAAGGTCGGATCGATGGAGTCGCTGGCCGAACGGACCGAACGCCTCGCCGAGGTCAAGGCGTTGATCTTCGACCTGGACGGCACGCTGGTCGACACCAGTGCCAACAACCGCCGTGCGCTGTTCGCGACGTTCGAGACGCAGGGCATCCGGCCTGATGACATGCCGTCCGCCCCGGAGGGCACCGGCTTCGTCGACTGGTGCGCGTTGCTCGTCAGCGAAGGCCTGCTCGCCCCGGACGTGCCGGTTTCGAAGCTGCAGCAGATCTGCGAACGCGAGACGCTGCGATCCGTTCACGAGGTGCGGGAGATCCCGGCGCTGGTGTCGTTCGCGCGCTGGGCGGAACGGCGTTTTCCCTTGGCTGTCGCGACAGGCAGTTCCCGTGCGGTCGTGGATCCGCTGCTGGCGGCGACCGGGCTGCGGCCGTTGTTCGACGTCGTGGTGACGCGTGACGAGGTCGCGAACGGCAAGCCCGAGCCTGATCTCTTTTTGCGCGCGGCCGAGTTGCTCGACGTCGCCGCGGCCGCGTGCCTGGTGTTCGAGGACACCGACGTCGGCCTGGCCGCCGCCAGGCAGGCCGGGATGGCGGCTATGGACGTACGACCGTATCGATGACGGTCGCGGTGTCCGCGTCGTAGTTCGCGGTCGCCGTCACCATCGCGAGGAGTTGGTCGACGAGCCAGTTCACCAGGACCTCGCGGGGCAGGTTGCGTTCCTGCAGCCACGTCAGCGTTGTGCCCTCGACGACCGCGGTCCAGCAGTTCAACGTCAGCAGCGCCAGCGGAGACGGCTGCCCGACACCCGTGCGTGCCAGGATCTCGGCGACCGCGTGCCTGCGCACGTCGTCGACGACCGCGCCCGTCTCGGCCGTCGCCACGACCGACCCTCCCCTGAGCAACGCGATGAACGCCATCGCGTGCGACTCGGCGAACGCGATGAACTCCTCGATCAGCGACCGCAACTGTTCGACCAGCGGGCCTTCGGCCGGTGCGGCGAACCGGGCGATCAGACTGTCGGCGGCGAACCGCAGTGCCGCCACGTAGATCTCCGTCGGCCCGGAGAAGTAGCGGTAGAACAACGCACGGGAGACGTCCGCGGCCGCCGCGATGTCGTCGATCGAGACCTGCTCGTACGGGCGGGTGCCGTACAACTCGATCGCCGCCGCCAGCAGGTGCATCCGCCGCTGCTCCGGCGCCATCCGCCGCGATGTCCTCACCAGTGTCATTGTCGCATCACAGGTCCAGCACGATCCGGCCGTGTCCACGCGACACGCAGATCGCCATCCGCTCCTGCCGCTCGTCGTCGGTGAGCACGCGGTCGTGGTGCCGGACCTCGCCGCCGAGCACCTTCAGGGTGCACGTGCCGCAGAAGCCCTGCCTGCACGAGTAGCCGACGCCGGGCACGGCGTCTCTGATCACGTCGAGCGCGGTCCGGTCCGCGGGAATGTCCAGCACCGTCGCGCTGCGGGCCAGTTCGATCTCGAACGGGCGGCCGTCGATGATCGGCGGCGGGGAGAACCGTTCGAAGTGCAGCCGGGTCCGCCGGTCGACGCGGACGCCGTTGATCATCTTCGGCGGGCCGCAGCAGTAGACGTGCGTGTTGGGCAGCGCCCACGTCAGCAACTCCTTGCCGCTGACCGGAACGCCGAACTCGCTGTCCGGCCGGATCCAGACCCGGTCGGGGTCCAGGTCGGCGATCTCGTCGAGAAACGGCATCGACTCGCGCGTTCGTCCACAGTAGACAAGGTGCCAGTCCTTGTCCCGCACGGCCTTGACCATCGGCAGGATCGGAGTGATACCGATGCCGCCCGCGATGAACAGGTACCTCGGGACCTGGATGAACGGGAACGCGTTGCGCGGCCCCCTGACTGTGACGACATCACCCTCGACGAGGGCGTGCACTTCCTGGGATCCGGTACCCAGCCTGCGCACCGCGATCCGGTAGGTCGACCGGTCCTCGGGGTCGCCGCACAGCGAATACTGGCGCGTGGTTCCCGACGGCAGCCGCAGGTCGACGTGACAGCCGGGCTGCCAGGTCGGTAGCGGTGACCAGTCCGGCGCGGACATCGTGAGGCTGACGACGTCCTCGGCCTCGGGATTGACCTTGCGCACCACCAGTGTCGTACTCAGGCTGACCACCGGTCGCGGCGGCGGTTCGTCCTCGCCCGCCATCGACCGCGTCACCTTCTCGAAGGCGTTGACGGCACGTGCCGCGAAGGCCCACAACCGATCGTGGCGCCGTCTGCCGTACAGGTCGGGCGGCCCACTCATTGCTCGGCGGCCAGCGCTGCGGGCGACGTGGCCAGATAGGCCACGGCCTGACTCGTCGACGCCTCCTGCGACGGGTGATATCCGGGCTTGTAGTAACGGAACACGGCGGCCGCCAGATACGGCACGCTCGGCAGCAGGCCACGACGGCCCGCGCGGACGAGGTCGCGCCACCGCGGCTTGCGCGTGATCCGGGGATCTTGGGCCATCAGGTAGCGCACACCACGCAGCCACAGCCACACCAGGAACGGGAACGCGACGAACATGGCCATGACCCGGTTGACGAATTTGCCGTCGACGTGCGCGAAGAGGTCGTAGGCCACGGCACGGTGCTCGACCTCCTCGGCGCCGTGCCAGCGCAGCAGGTCCAGCATCGTCGGGTCGGTGTCGACCTCGTCGAGCTTGGGCGAGTTGAGCACCCAGTGCCCGAGGAACGCCGTCATGTGCTCCACCGCGGCGATGACCGACAGCCTGGCCACCAGCCAGCGCCTGCCACCGTCCGGCCGGTCCAGCCGCTCGCGGAAGAACCATTCGAGCTGCCGGACGTACGGGGTGGGGTCGATGCCGTGGTTGACCAGGTGGTCCTGTGCGCCCTGGTGCGCGGACGCGTGCATCGCCTCCTGGCCGATGAAGCCGACCACGTCCTCCTTCAGCCGCTCGTCGGTGATCAACGGCAGGGCCTCCTTGAAGACCTTGACGAACCACCGCTCCCCCTCCGGGAGCAGCAGGTGCATCACGTTGAACACGTGGGTGGCGAACGGCTCGCCCGGTATCCAGTGCGCGGGCAGCGCCGACCAGTCGAACCGCACGTCACGCGGCCTGAGCGCCAAGTTCTCGGGTTCCATCGCGACCTCCACGGCGAGCACCACAATGAGACTGGACGTCATGATAGACAGATTGTCAACAAGCCGGAAGACCCTTCCGAGACCTTCCCTTGCCCATTTCTATGTCACCTGTCATAGTCCATACAAACCACCAGCGAGTTAGGCCGTGACGGGAGACCCGACATGCACACACTGACGATCCGACGTCGGCTCAAGGCCCCCGCCGACTACCTGTTCGACTCCTTCGCCGACGCGACCAGGCTCGCCCGGCTGAAGGGCGTTCAACGGGTCGACGAACTCACACTGGGGCACCATGAGCGCTACGGCGTGGGCATGCAGCGACGGGTGCAGTTCGCTCGAGGCCTCTGGATGCAGGAGGAAGTGCTCGAGTACGACCGGCCGGACTCCTGGACCTACCGCATCATGGCGGCACGGGTCGGCGGCTTCCACCACGAAAGTGGGCGCCTGCTGTTCGACCCGCTGCCCTCAGGCACACAGGTGACCTGGACGACCACCTTCACCGTGCCGATTCCCCTTGTCGGCACGGTTGTCGAGCGACTGGCCGGTGCCGGTCTCAACCGGTGGTTCCAGCGCGTTCTGACGAACATGGACCAGCAGTACGTGGCCGACAGGGCGGCCAGGCACGAGCACGCGTAGAGGACTGACGTAGCAAGGCTTTCCGGTCAGAACTCGGCAATCAGGTCAGCCAGCGCACGCCATTCACGCAGCGGCAGTTCGTCCGATATCGCCGTCAGTACCTGCAGACAGACGTGGTTCGCGCCCGCGTCGAGATGGTCACGGACGCGTTGGGCGATCGCGTCGAGGTCGCCGCCGACGATCACCGCGTCGAGCAGTTCACGGCTGCCGCCGTCGGCGAAGTCGTCCTCGGTGAAGCCGAGGCGGAGCAGGTTGGCGCGCTGGTGTGGCGCCTGCAGGTAGCCGCCCATCTGGGCGCGCTGGACCTCCCGGACCCGTTCCTTGTCCGAGTCGAGCACCACGCCCTGCTCCACCGCCAGATAGGCGTTGGGGCCCATGCGTTTTCTGGCCATCTCGGTGTGCCGGACGGGCACGAAGTAGGTGTGCGCGCCCCACGTTCGTTCCGCCGCCAGGTCCAGCATCCTCGGCCCGAGCGCCGCGAGGATCCGGTGCGGCTGAACGGATCGCTCGCCGATCAGCGGGACCTCGTCGAGGTTGTCGAGGTAGTCGCGGATGCCCTGCACAGGCTTGCCGTTGAAGGGGATCTGGTAGCCGCCCAGCTCCAGCGGCGGCCCCGGCACCCGGTGACCGCCGAGGCCGAGCACGAACCTGCCCGGGTACCGCTCGCCCAACGAGCGTTCCGCCGACGCCATCGCCATCGGGTGCCGCACGTACATGTTCGCGATCCCGCTCGCGAGCACCATGTGTTTCGTCGCGTCGAGCAGCAACGCGGCCTGGGAGATCGTGTCACGGCCGAACGCCTCGCCGTACCAGATCGCGCCGTAGCCCAGCTCGTCCAGCTCCGCCGCCGCGTCGCGGACTGCCGTCGCCGGGTGCCGGTCGAACGCCATTGTCCAGATTCCGAGCGTGCCCGGGTCTTTCCGCGTTTCAGCCACTGGTTCTCCGATTAAAGTGAGGGTGCCTCCGGTTGACTGGGAGCATACGGAGGCACCCTCCGCTTGGCAATGTGATTGGGTAGGACAGATGCGAGCCGATGCACGCCGGAACTACGAACGACTGCTCACCGAGGCCGAGACCGCCTTCCGCAGCCGCGGCATCGACGCGTCGCTCGAGGACATCGCCCGCAACGCCGGTGTCGGCATCGGCACCCTCTACCGGCACTTCCCCAACCGGGACGCACTGCTGGAAGCCCTGCTGCACGACCGTTTCGCCGCACTGGTCGAGCTCAGCGGCACACTGATGGACTCCGGCTCGCCGCGCGCCGCCCTGATCTCGTGGCTGCTGGAGTTCGCCCGATCCTCCAACCGCTACGAGGGACTGCCCGCGTCCGTCGTGGCCACGCTGCGCAACGAGCAGTCCCAGCTCTACGCGTCCTGCCACGCCACCAAGGAGGCGGGCGGGCAACTGCTCGCCCGCGCCCAGCAGGCCGGTGAGGTCAGGGCCGACCTCGTGAGCGACGAGATCCTGCTGCTCACCGCGTCCATCTCGTGGGCGAACGAGCACAGCACCGGCAGCGTCGAGCGTTTCCTGACATTGCTGGTCGAGGGCATCGACCCGTGAACTGTCGTACCCCGTCGCTACCGTGGGCAACGAGTTCTGTGTCCTCCAACAGAAAGAAGGCGATGAAGTGATCGGCGTCGAACTGCTCACCGACGCGTTCGGCCGGGTCAAGGAGGAGGTCCACGCGACGCTGGACAGCCTGACTCCCGACGACCTGTCCCACCGCGTCACCGACAAGGCGAACTCGATCGCCTGGCTCATCTGGCACCTGACACGCGTCCAGGACGACCACATCGCCGACGTGGCGGGCACCGCGCAGGTGTGGACCGAGCAAAGGTGGGCCGACCGCTTCGGCCTCGCGCTCGACCCCACCGACACCGGGTACGGCCACAGCGCCGACCAGGTGGGAACAGTCCATGCCACAGCGGAACTGCTGGCCGGGTACTACGACGCGACCCACGAGCAGACCATCGCCTACATCGGGACGCTCACCGACGACGACTACCCGCGGATCGTCGACTCGGCGTGGGACCCGCCGGTCACTTTGGCCGTCCGGCTGATCAGCGTGATCTCCGACGACATGGCACACGTCGGCCAGGCCGCCTTCGTCCGAGGACTACTCGGCCGATAGTCCTGTCCAGCCCAGCAGGGCAGATCTACTTGATCTCGAAAATCCGATCTCAACGACAAGGGCCGAACATGTCGACTACACGACCCCCTGCGATCATCACCGGCGGGACCGGCGGCATGGGGCTGGCAACGGCAAGGCTCATGGGTCACGACCACCGAATCGTGCTGGCAGACCTCGACCGGACGCGCCTCGATGATGCTGTGCGCGAGCTGGCGGTGGCCGGAGTTGAAGCGATCGGCGTGGTGTGCGACATCACCGACAAGGCATCCGTCGAGCAACTGTTTCAGCGCGCGGAGTCTGAAGGAAGCCACGTTCGCGCAGTAGTTCACGCCGCTGGAATCAGTCCGCACATGGGTACGGCAGAACGCATTGCTCGCACAAACGCAACCGGCACCGTCAACATTGCGCGAGCATTCCTCGCGCGGGCTGCGGACGGTGGCGCACTTGTCAACGTGGCATCAACCGCCGGACATAGCATTCCCAAGGTCCTCATCCCGCTCCGCGCTTTCCGCCTGGCCGAGCGACGACCCGACGACTTCGAGAAGGCGATCGTCAGTCGTGCGAGGTTCGCCGGCCGAAAGCTGAAGCCCGGACTGGCCTATGCGATCAGCAAGAACTTCGTCCACTGGTACAGCCGTTACCTTGCGGCCGAGTTCGGTGAGCGGGGAGCGCGGGTCGTTTCGGTCTCTCCGGGGAGCATCGATACTGCGATGGGGCGTCTGGAGGAGAACCACGGTGCCGGCGACCTGGTGAAGTCGGCAGCGATCAAGCGGTTCGGCAGGCCCGAGGAGGTCGCGGCTGTTCTCGCGTTCTGCGCAAGTGAAGCACCCGGCTATCTGACTGGGGTCGACATCTTGGTCGATGGGGGCACCAAGGCTGGGCAGGAGTTCGCAACGGCTAAGAAAAGCACCCTTGATCGCTGAGGTTGGATCACGAGGCGGAGCGCTCCCTGGGGATCGGTGGCCCAGGTGGGAGTCTCTCGTGACGCGGCGAGAGTGGTCGCGGCGATAGCGCCGAGTCCTGCTTGGCGTCGGTTTGGGAAGCCGTGGTGTCCGCGATCAGTGAATCTCGCAGCGCCAGCACAAACTCCTTGGCTGATCGGCCCACTTGTCCGGGGTCAGCAGGTAGGCGGCAGGGTCGGAGTGCCGGGCGAGTTTGACCGATGAGATCAGCAGAACCACGAAGCTCTGGTCATGGCCAGGTCATCCGATCGGTTTGATCTACGCCACATGACAGGTCGGGAAACGGGACACATGCGCAGCATCCTCGACATCAGGGCGTGGCAACCGCTGACGCTGCTACCAGGACACGAACTCATCCAGACACGGCGACTGCGGCGAGAAAGTGCCCATCTCTTCGGGCAGCCACTGCTTGTACGAGCCGGGCCGGTAGCCGTCGCGGCTGAGTAGAGGCTGAACGTATGGTCGAGCGGATCTGTCGCGACGAGGATGTACCCGTCGTGGCGGATCCGCTTGTCGACGGCGGCGGCGACCATCGTCCCGAAATCGGCTATCGACTGGACACCCGGATCGACAGCCAGTTCCCGCATGATCCGATCGTATGACCGGTCAATCCCTGGACGCAGGGATGGTTCCTCCCGCACCGGCCGGTGACACTCGGTCAGTGAGTGAAGGGGATTCGATGGTGCGAGTCTTGCTGGCCGACAACGATCCGGTCATGCGGGCCGGGCTGGCGGTGGTCGTCACGCACGCGGGCATGGCCGTCACCGGTCAGGTCAACGGTGGATCGGAGCTGGCCCGGGCGGTCATGACTGGTCAGCCGGATGTCGTGGTCGGTGATTTCGACCCGATCACCGGCGTCAGCCAGGTGGCCAGGGCCGTACCCGGCACCGCCATGCTGATGTTCACAGCCCGTGACGACAGCGAGTCGGTGCGGGACGCGATCAAGGCGGGAGTGCGCGGATATCTGCACAAAGTGCGGCCCCGTCGAGTGTGCTGCGGGCCATCCGGTCGGTGGCCGCGGGCGAAGTCGTGCTCGGACCGCACATCGCGGCCCGGTTGCGGTCCATGGCGGCGGGCACCGTGCAGGACCTGACGCGTGGCCTGACCGAGCGGCAACGGGAGATCCTCCGGCTGATCGGTGAGGGCTTCGGCAACAGTGCGATCGCGGCACGGCTGGGCATCGCCACGAAGACCGTCGGCAACCAGGTTCCCTCGATCCTGTCGAAACTGGGGATCCCGGACCGGGCGGCGGCGATCGTCTACGCGCATCGCCTGCGCCCCCATGGACACCTGATCGCCTGCTGACCACGGACCTCGTCGGCACGAGCACGGTCGACGACCGGCTCGTGCTGCTCGACTACCGGGTCACCGGTCTGATGTCCACATCGGACTAGTCACACGCGGTCGCTGCGGCTGGGCGCAGGCCGTCGAGGATGAAGCCGAGGACACGCCGGGAGGCCTGGTCGTTGACGGTGATTGTCGCCTGGACCGCGGCGGACAGCAGCCTCATGTCGCGAGCCTCGAAGTCCGCGCGCAACGCACCGGCCTGTTTGGCGCGTCGCACCAGCCTGTCCAGGTGCACGGCCATGGTCCGGTCGTTGTCCGCGATCAGTTGGGCCAGCCTGGTCGGCGGGGTTCCCCGCGACCAGCCCAGCGAGTGGGTGAAGCCGCCCGTGGTCAGCTCCCGCAGACCGCGGTCGGCCGCCAGGTCGCGGATGGACCTGTCGAAGAACCGCACGAAACCGGTCCAGGCGTCGTCAGCCTCGCTGGCCTCACGGGCGAGTTCCGCGGCCCGGCCGAGCGGCTCGCGGTAGACCTCGTAGATCAGCTCGTCCTTGTTGGCAAACCGCCGGTAGACCGTGCCGACGCCGACGCCCGCGTGCCCGGCCACGTCGGCCAGTGTGGCGTCCAACCCGCGACCGGCGAACACCTCCGCCGCCGCGTCGAGCACCCTGCGCAGATTGGTCTCGGCATCGCGTCGCATCCGATCGCTTGGCGGCACCCGGCCACCGTACCCGCATCGGTATCCCGCTGATCGGAACAACTACTCCGGTTCAGCGGACCAGGTCCCAGTCGAGGACGCCGCCCGCGACCACCATGGGTCGGTAGGACCCGACCACGACACGGCTGGTCTCCAGCGAGGTCGCGGTCTGTTCGAGCAACTCGGTCAGGGTGGGCGGGTACTGGGTGAAGTACATGTCCGATTCCTCGTCGTGGTCCCCCAGTCTGCCGTTGTGGCCCGGCCGTTGGTCGAGCAGCAGATTCCCGCCGCCGCCGTCCCGCGCGAACGGCACGACCTGGCCGTGCCACCATGAACCCACACTCTCGTTGTACCCGCTCCCGATCAGCACCTCGCACATCATCTTGGCTTCGGCGACGATGTCCTTGGCGGACATCGGCTGGTAGAACGGCGGCAACGTGAAACCTGGCTTCCTGCTGGTTCCCGCGCCGTCGTGCCGGAGCAGGAACGCGATCAGGTCGGCCGGGATGGGTACGCCGATGTCCCGCTGCGACTCGGCGATCTGATCAAGGGTGGCCGGTGGAGCCAAAGTCGCGGCGGTCGCGGGCGCATGGGCTGCCAGCCACTTCTCGATCCGTTCCCACGCCCGGTTCACCCGATCGGTCACCGGTCGGGGAACGGCCACCAAGTGTGTCGATCCTTTCCCGATCCGGCAGCCGGAATCGACCGTCAGCGTCGGACGCGGTGACGGCGGTGGCACTGTGGTGTCCCGCGTAGGAGTTGAGGTCGGTTTGGTCATCGTTGTCGGTCGAGGCCCCGCGCCGGGTTCGGTGTTGGCCACGAGCAACACCGTGACCACGCCGACCACGACGACAGCAGCGACCACCGCGAGAACCTGCCCCCAATGAGGTTTCACGCCGACGCACTATGCCACGAAACCGCTGGCGCCGTGAGAGTGTGGTCGGCGTGGACGATTCGACCGTCGAAGGTGGACCGCTGGTCACGGCGAGCTCGGTGACCTTCAGGCTGCCCGACAACGGGCCTGTTCTCGCCGGGGTCGAGCTGCTGCCCGCGTTGTCCCTGCCAGGCGCGGCTTTGGCGTTCACGTATGGGGACGGCTGTTGGGCGTTGCCGATGAACCGGCCACCGGTCTGGCGGATGGAATACCGCCTTCGGTTGCGCCACCGTGACGGCCGCGTCGAGGAGATCTGCGACCCGGGCAACGATCTGCGCGCACTGGGCGCGTTCGGCGACAAGTCGGTGGTCGAGTTCCCGGACTACGCCGCCCCGCGCTGGCTGGACACGTCAGCCGGTGGTGAGCGCGCCGACCTGGATGTGCCGGGGATCAAGGCACAGCTGTGGTCACCCGGCGAGGGCCCGATGCCGTTGCTGCTCGCCAACGACGGCCCGGAGTACGACCGGCTGGCCGGTCTGACGCGGTTCGCCCGGTGGTTCGCCGAGCGGTACGGCATCCCGCACCGGGTCGCGTTGCTCCAGCCGGGTGATCGTGACGACGAGTACTCCGGCAATCCCGAGTACGTGCGGACGCTCGCGCGTGACCTGCTGCCTGTCATCCGAAACCTTGTCCCCGTCGAGAAACCCGTGGTCGGGATGGGTGCCAGCCTCGGCGGCCTCGCCATGCTGCACGCGCACCGCCGCCGACCGAGCCTGTTCGGCGGGTTGTTCCTGCAGTCGGGGTCGTTCTTCGACCGACGGTTGGATCCGCAGGAGTCGGGGTACAGCCGGTTCGGACGGATCACCAGGTTCGTCGGCGGAATCGTGCGGGGCACGGGCAGGGCCACGCCGATCCCGGTGACGATCACGTGCGGCCTGGCCGAGGAGAACCTGGCGAACAACCGCCAGCTGGCCGCGGCTCTGGTGGCACGGGGTTATCCGACAGGACTGGTGGAGGTGCCGGACGCACACAACTATGTGGGGTGGCGGGACGCGTTCGACCCCGCGCTGGCCGACCTGCTGCGCACGGTGTGGGAGGGATCTTGAGGCGTGACCAGGTGGAGCTGGCCGGCGGCACGGTGATCGCCTACGGCCACTACGGCAGGCCTTTCCTCGTGTTCCCGTCCGAGCAGGGCCGCGCGTGGGACTGGGAGAGCAACGGGATGATCGACGCGGTCCGGCCGCTGCTCGACGACGGCCGCGTCAAGCTCTACTGCGTCGACTCCCACGACGGCGCGTCCTGGTCCAACCGGTCGATCCCGCTTGACGAGCGCGCGAGGCACCATGGCACGTACGAGGCGTGGGTCCTTGATCACGTGCTGCCGATGATCCACGCTGACTGCGGTACACCGCAGGAGGTGGGGACGATGGGGTGTTCGCTCGGCGCGTTCCACTCGTTGCTGTTCGCCTTGCGCCGCGCCGACCTCTTCCCGCTCGCACTGGGCCTGTCCGGCAACTAC
The DNA here is from genome assembly GCF_000826545.1 of Kibdelosporangium sp. MJ126-NF4. Next base: position 35,365 of record NZ_CDME01000012.1, read on the forward strand.
GACGCGTCATCGTGGCACGGCTGGGGTGAGCGCGGTGCGGCGACGTACTTCGCCAACCCGGTCGACTTCGTGCCGAACCTCGGCGGCGACCACCTCGACTGGCTGCGGTCCCGGCTGTCGGTACTGCTGGTCGTCGGCCAGGGACAGTGGGAGGACAGCACCGGCTCGCTGCCGTCCACCCGACACATGGCCGGTCTGCTGCAGGACAAGGGCCTGCGCTGCGAACTCGACGTCTGGGGGCACGACGTGCCGCACGACTGGCCGTCATGGCGTGCCCAGCTCGCCCATCACCTGCCCAGGTTCTGCTGAAACGGAGGCGCGCATGCCGGACCGGACAAAGCACTTGCTCGGACTGCTGCTGGGCACCGAGGAGGACTGGCCGCGCGCGTTCGAGGCGCTGGTCGCGCGGCTCGGGCCGGTGCGCGGCCCGGCGGGCACCGAGCACACAGTGGACTGCGAGCGGATCACCATCGAACCGTTCGACCTGCGCGCGAAACCGCGTTACGACCTGGTGATCGACCGACTGGCGTACTGGTACTACGTGCCGCGCGAGTGGTTGAAGAAGGTCGCACTGATGGACGACGTCTACCTGCTCAACAGCCCGTTCACGTTCCAGTCCATGGAGAAGCACGCCGCCTACTGCGCCATGATGCGCCTGGGCCTGAAGGTTCCGCCGACGTGGCTCGTGCCGTACAAGAACCCGGTCGAGCACGCGAAGTACGCCTACACCGCGGCGAAGTACAACAAGCCGTTCGACCTGGACGCGGTGGCCGACCAGGTCGGCTATCCGCTGTTCATGAAGCCCTACGACGGCGGCGCGTGGCGTGGCGTCTCCCGGATCACCGATCCGGCCGCGCTGCACCAGGCGTACGACTCGTCCGGCGAGATGCTGATGCACCTGCAGGCCTCGGTGGAGGGCTACGACTCGTTCGCCCGGTCGCTGACCATCGGCCCGGAGAGCATGGTCATGCGGTTCCAGCCGGAGAAGCCGATGCACGAGCGCTACGCGGTGCAGCACGGTTTCCTGTCCGAGCAGGCCGGTTCCGAGGTCGTCGCGATCTCCCGGCTGATCAACGCGTTCTTCCGGTGGGAGTTCAACTCGTGCGAGAGCCTGGTGATCGGCTCCGAGGTCTACCCGATCGACTACGCCAACGCCTGCCCGGACATCTCGATCACCTCGCTGCACTACTACTTCCCCTGGGCGATCGGCGCTCTGCTGAAGTGGTCGGTGTTCTGTGCGGTGACCGGCCGCCGGGCCAGGCTGGACCTGGACACCCGGCGGTACTTCGAGATCGCCGACTCCGAACTGGACTACCGCGGCAAACTGGCCGAGTACCTGAAGCTCGCCGACGACTACTTCGACACGGCGGCGTACACCGAGTTCTGCGCCACCTCACTGCCCAATGTGGACAACATGGTCCGCGACTGGGTGTCCTCTCCCGACTTCGACGCACTGCTCGTCGACACCGTGCGCACCACGTATCCACCAGCCGAGCATGATCGGTTCGTCGCGCACTTCCGCGGCCTGATCGGACTCTGGATCCAGGAAGGCTGAGCAGACCCATGGGCAAGGAAGTCGAGCGGCGGACCTTCAGCCGCGAGGACAGAACCCGCTACCGTCACAAGGTCAGGCGCTGCCTCGACGCGTTCGCCCGGATGCTGCAGGAGTCCCGGTTCGACTTCGAACGCCCGATGACCGGGCTGGAGATCGAGCTGAACCTGGTCACCAACCAGACCGAACCGGCGATGCGCAACGAGGAGGTGCTCGGCGCGATCGCCGACCCCGACTTCGTCACCGAACTCGGCCAGTTCAACATCGAGATCAACGTGCAGCCGCGGGAACTGTCCGGCGGCGGCATCACCGAGTTCGAGAAGCAGGTCCGCGACAGCCTCAACGCGGGCGAGAACAAGGCACGCTCGAAAGGTGCGCACATGGTGATGGTCGGCATCCTGCCGACGCTGCGCGCCACCGACCTGACCCGCGACACGTTGTCGGCGAACCCGCGCTACGCCCTGCTCAACGATCAGATCTTCACCGCACGCGGCGAGGACATCCACATCTCGATCGAGGGCACCGAGCGTCTCGAGGTCACGTGCGACTCGATCGCGCCGGAGGCCGCGTGTACGAGCGCACAGCTGCACCTGCAGGTCAGCCCGATGCAGTTCTCCGCGTACTGGAACGCGGCGCAGGCGATCGCGGGCGTGCAGCTCGCGCTGGCCGCGAACTCGCCGTTCCTGTTCGGACAGAACCTCTGGCAGGAGACCAGGGTGCCGTTGTTCGAGCAGGCCACCGACACCAGGCCGGACGAACTGAAGGCGCAGGGCGTGCGGCCGCGCGTGTGGTTCGGCGAGCGGTGGATCACCTCGGTGTTCGACCTGTTCGAGGAGAACGTCCGGCTGTACCCGGCGCTGCTGCCCATTGTGGACGAGGAAGACCCGTTCGAGGCACTGGAGGCAGGCAAGGTCCCGGCACTGGCGGAACTGCGGTTGCACAACGGCACGATCTACCGGTGGAACCGCCCGGTGTACGACGTCGTCGACGGCACCCCGCACCTGCGCGTGGAGAACCGGGTGCTCCCGGCCGGGCCGACCGTCGCGGACACACTGGCCAACGCGGCGTTCTACTTCGGCGTGGTCCGGATGCTCGCGGAGGCCGAGCGGCCGATCTGGTCGCAGATGTCGTTCAGCGCGGCCGAGGAGAACTTCCACCTCGGCGCCCGGCACGGGATCGACGCGCAGCTCTACTGGCCGGGCGTGGGTTTCGTGCCCGCGGCCGAACTCGTGCTGCGGCGGTTGTTGCCGTTGGCCCATGAAGGCCTTGACCGCTGGGGCGTTCACCCCGACGAGCGGGACAGACTGCTGGGCATCATCCGGGACAGATGCCTGACCGGCCGCAACGGCGCCACCTGGCAGGTCAGCGAGGTCGCCCGGATCGAGCAGCGGGACAACACCGACCGGTACACCGCGCTGCGGACCATGCTGAACCTCTACATCACCAACATGCACTCCAACACCCCGGTGCACGACTGGCCGATCGACTAGACAGGTGGAGTCTCGGAGGACATCCCCACGCCTGGGATGTCGTCCGAGACGGGAACACTAGACCTAGACCTAGACCTTGACCTCGACAGGGGCATCGGTCTTGTCTGCCTTGCGGGGACGGCTCCACCGGCGGATCGCGGGGAGTTCGACCAGGCGGTACAACAGCCACGCGAGTACGACGGTGATCACGAACGTCACCGCGACCCGGCCCAGTGTCTCGTAGACGTCCCACTGGATGCCCGACTGCAGCAGCACCGGCCCGTAGTAGGCCACCATCAGGTGCAGCAGGTAGAACGCGAAGGAGATCTCACCGAGCCAGACCATCGACGGCCTGCTCGCCCAGGTCCGGCGCCCGGCCACGTCGGCGGCCGCCCCGCTGGCGATCACCAGTGCCAACGGGATGATCAGCGGCGCGACCACACCGAACGCGTCGGGGAGGATCGCCGTCAGCGCGAAACCCGGGACGAGAGTCAGCAGTGCCGCGGGGTGGCTGAGCCGGATCCACCGGCCCTCCTGCACGATCCGGGCCATCAGGATCCCGACCGCGAACTCGAACATCCGGCTCACCGGCAGGAAGTAGGTGAACCAGAACTGCCACCACGACAAGGAGGTGCCTGGCAGGACCGGCTCGTCGGGCAGCAGCAGTTTCGCGACCAGCGGCAGCGCGAGAACACTGAGCGCGAGGGCACCGGTCCACAGCCACAACCGGTTGCCGCGGATCTTCTTCAGCAGCACCAACAGCACCGGGAAGCACAGGTAGAACACCAGCTCGACACCCAGCGACCAGGCGGGCCCGTTCACGCCGTGGATCACCTCGTACACCGGCACCCAGGCGTTGACCAGGAACAATCCCGGCAGGAACTCCCCCGTGGTGACCGCCTTGCCTGCGATGAGCACCAGCACCAGGCCCGCCAGCCAGGTGACGAGGTGGTTCGGGTAGATCTTCATGAACCGGCGACGCCAGAACCGGATCGGCCGGTCGCCCGGCCGCGCCGACCAGGTGAGCACGAATCCGCTGAGGATGAAGAAGAATTCGACGCCGATGTAGGCGAAGTTGCCGACATATTTGAAGAGGAAATCGTTGAGCTCCGGACTGGTGAACTTCGACTCGGATGCTATGTGCGCGAGGAAAACCAGGATCGCTGCCGCGAACCTCATCCCGGTCAACGACGATAAGTGCGGAATTGGGCGGCTGTCTGACATGAGACCACTTTCCCCAGGAGGGCACACTTTTGCCCTGAAGGGATGTTTCTGCCAGAACAACCACGAGACCGGCTCGAGTCCGGCCGCAGACCAGCCGCCGACCGGCCGCAGAGGCCGGGCTGGTGCACCGTTTCAGCCGGTTGACGCCGACGGTTTCAGCCGGTGTGGGCGGGGACGGGCCTGCGCAGCAGGTCGCCGAGACCGCCTTCGAGCAAGTGAAACGCGTGTTCGGTCGCGGCGACCGCGTCCGGGTGGATGTCGTCGGGAGACTCGCCCGCCATCACCCGGCGGGTGTTCTCGGCGACGAGGACCAGGTGCACACCCTGGATCTGGGCCGCGATCAGCCGGGCGGTCAGCTCCGACGCGCCCTCCTCGATCAGCGCCTCGGCCAGCAGACGCCTGCTGTCCTCCTGGTACTGCGCCTCCCGCTCGGCCAGCACGGGCGTGGTGTGGATCAGCCGGTTGAGCCGCAGCACCTCGGGGTCGTCGCTCAGTCCGGTGATGGGATGGCGCTCGACCAGTGCGTTGATCAGGAACGCGCGCAGTGCGCCGTGCGGGGTCTGCCCCGGTTCGCGCTCACGGACCACGGTCGCGGCCGCGTGGACGTGGTGCTTGCGGGCTACTTCCAGTACGACGTCGGCCTTGAGTGAGAAGTAGTTGAACAGGGTCTTCTTCGACACGTCCGCTGCGTCGGCGATCGCGGCGCAGGAGACGTTGTGGAAGCCGTGTTCCTCGAACAGGTCGAGGGCGGCGTTGGACAGCTGACGCCTGGTCGCGTCCTTCTTGCGCTCACGGAGGCCTGGTTGCTCGTCCACGGGGCAAGTCTACACCAGTCACACTTATCACCCGAGAGAAAAAGTACACCCGATAGAAAATTCTGCTACGTTCTGTCGAGGCACCCGGTCATCGGACCGGACGGCCAGGCCACGACGAAGGAGAGAGCTCGTGCGAGCCGCGGCATTGAGATCGTTCGGACCACCCGAGGTGCTCACCGTGGCAGACCTCGATGAGCCACAAGCCGCGGCGGGCCAGGTGCGTGTCCGTGTGCGCGTGGCGGGCGTACAGCCCTTCGACTGCAAGGTGCGGGCCGGTGTGATGCCCAGCAGGCTCACCGGGAGCTTCCCGATCGTGCCCGGCAACGAGTTCGCCGGGGTGATCGACCAGGTCGGCGCGGACGTGACCGGGTTCTCGACAGGTGACGCCGTGCTCGGCTACTCCACGCTCAGGGCCTACGCGGAGTACATCGTGGTGAGCGCCGACCAGGTGGCGCTCAAGCCGGAGGCCATGCCGTGGGACATCGCGGGCGGTTTCTCCGGTGCCGCGCAGGGCGCCCGCAACGCGCTGCTGCAGATGGACATCAAGCCCGGCGATACGGTCCTGCTCAACGGCGCCGCAGGCGGGCTGGGCACCATGGCCATCCAGCTGGCCAAGATTCGCGGTGCGGCGACGGTGATCGGCACCGCCCGCGAGGAGAACCACGACCACCTGCGCGCACTCGGCGCGATCCCCCTCACCTACGGCGAAGGGCTCGTCGACCGGATCCGCGAGGTCGCCCCGGACGGGGTGGACGCCGCACTGGGATCGGGCGTGGACGGGCTGCGGGCGTCGATCGCGGTGACCAAGGACAAGGACCGCGTCGTCACCATGATCTTCGACGAGGAGATCGCGGCACTCGGCATCCGCGACTGGGTCGGGGTCCGCACCGCCGAGGGACTCGCCGAAATGCTCGGCTTTCACACCGAAGGTCGGTGCGATGTGCACATTCGTGCCGCGTATCCGTTGGACCAGGCCGCCGACGCCCAGCGCGACGTGGGCAGCGGGCATGGCCGGGGCAAAGTCGTCATCACCGTCGACTGACCGGCTTTCCTGGACGGGTGGGGCGGCACACCCCAGGGCCGCTTCACCCGTCCGCCGTCGGTTGACGCCCGCACACTTCTCAGACTTCTTCGCCCCTGGGAGGAAGATCAGATAGATCCAGCCGCCGCCAATCGATAAATCTCACCAACCAACCGGGTCGCCGACCAGGGCGTGCCGGCTGGGTGAATCGCGACCCGATGAGGAGAACCTCATCGGGAAATTCTGGTTGCCCACGTTTCGGGACAGCAATGACAGGGGTGGCGGGAAACGGCAGAATACGGTATTCGTGTCCACTATTGGCCGCGAGCGCCATCGCACTACCGCCAGTAGGAAGCTGACATCGACGAGCGGTTTCACATGCCGTCGCCCGTGCCGCAACCCAAAACACGCACGGCCCATTGTGACCTTCTTGCCGATTGCCACACAGCCCTGATACCGTCTGTCGAGATATGATGAACTGTCTGCGACAGATGGGACATATATATCCACCTGGGGAGCGACAATAAAATGATCTTCCAAGTTCTGTGTACCGTCACGCCATTTACCAGGTTTGCCATCGCAATCAGCGGGTCGACCTCAGGCAGGTGCGGCACTCGAAGACGACTGGGGGAACGGAATTGAGGTTCAGAAAAGATATCGCACAAGACTCTCTTCCGCACAGAGGTGTACCTTTACGTGGGCGCGACGCGGGTTCCGACAGGGGGCCCACCCTGCTGCAGGACACGCCCGGCCGGCACGTGAAGTTCACAACGCTGGGCTCACTGCAGATCTGGAACGGCAGGAACGCGTGCGCGCCCAAGACACCGAAAGTGCTCCAGGTGCTGGCCCTACTGCTGGTCAGGGCGAACAGCACAGTCCGAACCGAGTCGTTGATCCAGGAACTGTGGGGGGACAACCCGCCACGCAGCGCGTTGACCACCATCCAGACCTACATCTACCAGCTGCGCAGGCTGATCAACAGGGAGCAGCTCGCCGAGAGCAGCGACGACATGCTGATCACCCGCGCCCCCGGCTACATCCTCCTGGTCCGGCCGGATCAACTGGATCTGCACACGTTCCAGGACCTCAGGGAGGACGGGAAAGCGTATTTCGCGCAGCGCCGGTTCGCCGAGGCATCGTCGTGCCTGCGTGCCGCGCTGAAGTTGTGCACCGACAGTCCACTGGCGAACGTCAAGCTCGGCTGCCAGCTGTCCGCGCACGTGGTCGATCTGCAGGAGCAGCGACGCAACACACTCCAGCTGGTGATCGAGTCCGAAATGGAACTGGGGTTGCATCGGGAACTCATCGCGGAGCTGACGTCCATGACCGCCACCTACACGCTTGACGAATGGTTCCACCAGCAGCTGATGCGGGTCCTCGACCGCAGCGGGCGGCGCAGTGACGCCCTCCGGGTCTACCGGAGCCTGCAGCGTACTCTGGACGACGAACTGGGCATCGACCCCTCGCCCGAGACGCAGAAGCTCCACGGCCAGTTGCTGCAATGACGCAGCGCCTGTCGCCCGAGGACTCGTGACTGACTACTTCGGACCCCGCCCGGCGATCAGCCGGGCGGGGTTTTCCTTTGCTCTGAAGGGAAAGTCAACTGTTGGCCAGCACGAAGGCGCGAATCTCGGCCGCGATGTAGCCGATCATCTCCACGGTGAGGCTCGGGTAGACACCCACCCAGAAAGTGCTGTCGGTGACGATGTCGCTGTTGTCCAGCGTCCCGCTGACGCGGTACTCGACGTCGGCGTAGGCGGGATGCCGGGTCAGGTTGCCGCCGAAGAACCGCCGGGTGCTGATCCGCTGGGACTCCAGATGATCGACGAGAGCCGCGCGGGTGTAACCGGCGTCCGGCGCGACCGTGAGCACGAACCCGAACCAGCTGGGATCACTGCCGGGCGTCGGTTCCGGCATGATCAGGCCGGGCAACTGGTCGAGCGACTCACGCAGGAGCGCCCAGTTCCGGCGCCGCAGCGCGCCGAACTCCTCAACCCGCCCAAGCTGGCTCAGCCCCAGTGCGGCCTGCAGGTCCGTGGACTTCAGGTTGTAGCCGACGTGGGAGAAGATGTACTTGTGGTCGTATCCGTGCGGCAACGTCCCCAGCTGCTGGTCGAACCGTTTGAGGCACTTGTTGTCCTGCCCGGGTTCGCACCAGCAGTCGCGACCCCAGTCCCGCATGGACTCCACGATCCGTGCCAGCGCGAGGTTGTCGGTCATCACACAGCCGCCCTCGCCCATGGTGATGTGGTGGGCGGGGTAGAAGCTCGTGGTGGCCATGTCGCCGAACGTCCCGGTGAGCTTGCCGCGGTAGGTCGATCCGACGGCGTCGCAGTTGTCCTCGATCAGGAAGAGTCCCTTGTTCTCCGCGATCTGCGCGATTTCCGTCACCGCGTAAGGGTTTCCGAGCGAGTGGGCGATCATGATCGCTTTGGTTCGCGGACCGGTCGCCGCGTCCACCAGCTCGGGTGTGGTGTTGTAGGTGCCCAGTTCGATGTCGACGAACACCGGCACCAGGCCGTTGTTGACGATCGGGTTGACCGTCGTGGGGAATCCCGACGCGACGGTGACGACCTCGTCGCCCGGCCGCAGCCGGTGCTCCTCCAACAGTGGCGAGGTGAGCGCGCTCAGCGCGAGCAGGTTCGCCGACGAGCCCGAGTTGGTCAGATGTGCCTTGCGCAGCCCGAAGAACCGGGCGAACTGGCGCTCGAACCGCTGTGAGCTCACGCCCGCGGCGATCCGCATCTCCAGCGCCGCCTCGACGAGCGCGACCCGGTCGTCGTCGTCGAGGGTCGCGCCGGAGGCCAGCAGCTGGGTCACGCCAGGGACGAACTGGTGTGTGGACCGGTCCTGGTGGTACTTGCGGACGAGGTCCAGGATGTAGCTCTTGTCGTCATCCATGCGTTGTCCTATCGGGTTGACTTGCCAGGCGGCTGCTTTCGACGAGTCCCGCCTGGACCACGACGGTGTCGTCGGCCAGTTGCTTCGTTCGCACCGCGCGCACGAACGCGGCGACCGCGTTCACGCACTGGTTGTCGGCCGGGAGCACGAACTCCTCATGGTGGTTCTGCCGTTCGACACGCACCACGGGGAAATGGGTGGCCGGTGGCGTGAAGACGTGGTCGACCGACAGCCGTCCGGTGCTGCCCAGCAGGTGGTAGTTCGAGGTGTAGCGGTCGTCCAGTCCGAACGTCAGGTGCCCGGTCACTCCGTCCGGGCGCCGGACCAGGACGCCGCCACCGACGTCCACTCCGTACGCTCTGCTGGCCCGCAGCGAGGCCCCGACGACCTCGATGTCCTGGCCGAGCAGCATTTGGGCGGCGCGCAACGGATACCCGCCCACGTCGAGCAGCGCCCCGCCGCCCAGCTCCGGCAGGTGCCGGATGTCGCCGGGTGGGCGGCACGGGATGGCGAAGGTCGCCGAGAACGACCTGAGCTCGCCGATCGCGCCGTCGGCGATCAGCTTGAGCACATGGCCGTGCTGCGAGTGGTGCACGAACATGAAGTTCTCGCGGAGCACCAGACCGGCCGCGTGGGCCAGCGACACCAGTTCGACCGTACCGGCCAGGTCGGTCGTCAGCGGCTTCTCGGCGAGCACGTGCTTTCCGGCGTCGAGTGCGCGCCGGACCCAGTGAGCGTGCAGACCGGACGGGAGCGGAACGTAGACGGCATCGATGTCGTCGCGGTCGAGCAACCGCTCGTATCCCTCGACCGCCTCACCTCCGAACGTCGCGGTGACCGCGCGTGCCTTGGCCAGGGTCCGGCTGGCCACCACCGCGAGCTCGATCTCCGGTACCGCCGCGACAGCGGGCAGGACACGGCGGGACGCGATGTCGGCGCAGCCGATCAGACCCAACCTGACCGGGGCGGTCACCGATCCAGCTCCGCGACCCGGTGGAAGGCCTTGTTGAAGAACACCAGCGGCTCCCCCGCAGTCAGGACGGCCCGCCGGACCTCGCCGACCAGGATCGTGTGGTCGCCTCCGTCGTGCCTGCTGTGCACAACGCACTCCAGCACCGCCAACGCGTCGTCGAGGACGACTGTGCGCTGGTCGGTCTGACGGAACGGTCCGCCTGTGAACTTGTCCTCGCGCTTGCCCGCGAACGTCATGGCCAGATCGGTGTGCTCCGGCCGCAGGAAGTTCACCGCGAACTGGTCGTGGCGCAGGAACACCGGGTGGCAACGGGCCGAACGGGCGACACAGACGCAGATCAGCGGCGGGTCGAGGGACACCGAACAGAACGCACTCGCGGTGAGTCCATGGGGGATCCCCGCGTCGTCCACTGCCGTGACTATGGTGACACCACTCGGGAAATGCGCCAGCGCCGCCTTGAACTGACCGGCGTCGACCGCCGGACTGACTACGCTTCGGTTGGTCATCGTCAGCCTTCCTGGTTCTCTCACCGGGTGATGCAGGTGAGCAACGAACGCGCGCCGACGTTGAGGTGATTGCCGTAGCGCACGAAGTTCTTCAGCTGTGCCACGGTCATCCAGGCGAAGTCCGGCGGCACGTCCAGCGGGAAGTCGTCGTCGGCCGCCACCACCAGGTAACGGTTCTCGGCGTGGTAGAACCGGCCGCCCTCCTCGGAGTGCACGACGTCGACCATGATCCGTTCCGGCGGCGCGGACAGCACGTAGTCCACGAACGGCGGCCGCTGCTCGGCGTTGAACTCGCGGTAGTTGTCCGGCGAACAGTTCACTGTGGACGACATCTCGACCACGTCACCGGTGCCCGGTTCGGTTCTCGCGTGCACAAGCAGGTGCTGCGACCCGTTGATCTCCTTGCTGATGAAGGCGATGACGCCGGGGCAGGACGGCGCAAGCATCGGCTGGGACCACTGCGCCACCTCCCGGCTGGTGGCCCGCACGTCCACACCGATCACCGTGAAGAACAGGTCAAGCTCGTGCGCGATCCGCTCCGACGACCGGACCCAGCCCTTGACCTCGGCCAGCCGGATGATCCGGCGGTCGAGCACGTACCGGGCCTTGGCCTCGGTGAACCAGCTGAGCAGTTCCTCGATGGTGTGCAGCGGATCGGTGTCGTCCGTGGCCGGGACAAGGGCCGACATCCCCGACAGCACTGTCCGGGAGTCCATGTTCACCAGGTTGCGCACGTGCACGAGCTCCCGCAGCTGGTCGACGCTGAGCCAGCAGAAGTCGTCGAGCACCGGGATGTCCTCGTCGATCTCGATGATCATGTTTCGGTTTCGCTTGTTGAGAAACCAGGATCCCTGCTCGGACTGCAGCGCGTCGAACACCACACGCCCGTTGCGCGGTGCCACGAAGTGCTCTAGATAGGGAACGGGATTTCCCTTGTGCACCTGGGTGTAGTTGCTTCGGGTGGCCTGCACGGTCGGTGAGAGCTGCAACAGGTTGATGTTGCCCGGCTCCATCTTGGCCTGCATCAGGCAGTGCGGCACGCCACCGAACTTCCTGACCAGGATGCCGAGGATGCCGATCTCGGGCTGCAGGATGATCGGTTGCGTCCACTCGGGAACCTCCCGGTGGTCGGTGCTGACCTCGATACCCTCGACCGAGAAGAACCGGCCGGTCCGGTGCGCGAGGTTGCCCGAGTCGGGATCGATGGACCATCCGTCGAGCCGGTCGAGGTCGACGACCGACACCTGGTAGGTGTTCGCGGCCCGACGCTTGTCCAACCAGTCGTAGAACTCCGGCAGTTGCTGGAACACGGCGCTCCCTCTCCTAGAAATCACCTCCCAGGCTGGCCGAAAAGCCTTGAGCACGATCAGGTTCCCGCTCAAGGACTGCTGAACCCGTTGCCGGTCAACGCAAAAGGCGGACGGGATGCCCGTCCGCCTCAACCCGCGTGTCCACCTTTCCAGCACACCGAAACACACTTTCCAGCACAGTGAGATTCCCGCCGAGGTGCCGGTGCGGGAATCTCACTGTGTCGGAATGGTGGACACGCCGTGCTGGAAAGGTGGACACGGCGCCTGGCGTCATCCGCCGTCGAGCCGGAGGTCGCGGCTGCGCACCAGCCATGTCCCGCTCTGTCGCACCAGGACGTCCCGGCAGACGACATTCGCGTAGACGTTCAGCTTCCCGCCCGTCGGCGTGTACATCGCCATCGCGTACGAACGGGTCCGCAGGCTGCCGTCGGCGCACTGTTCGACGTGCAGCATGCCGAGCCAGTGCCGGAAGAAGTCCATCCCCTTGGCGACGACCTGGTCGGCTCGGGCACGCATCGCCGCCCTGATCACCTCCCTGCCTCGCAGCCTGGCACGCGTCACCTCGACGAACTCCGCGTCCACTGTGAACAGATCGGCCCAGTCGTCCGGGCGGCCCTGGTCGAGCAGCCCGAGTTGGTGCACGTAGAACTGCTGGACACGCGCGTAGGTCAGCGCCGAGACGCTCACGACGTCCCCTGCTGACCGCCCTTGAGAGCAGTCAGCACCGCGTTGTGCTTCGCGTCGCGCTCCACCGACAGCTCCTCGTACGTCCGGTCGCCGAACGCCTCCTCCGCCTGGTCCAGGATCAGGTTGATGGTCTCGTCGTTCATCGGCGGCTGCCCGAGGCCGCGCCAGCCCTGCTCGAGGCCCGCGCCGAGGGTGGTCAGCCACTTGCGCAACCCGCCGTGCCCGCCACCGAGGTGGAAGGCGTGGAACGGGCCGATCGTCGCCCAGCGCAGGCCGATCGAGTTGGTGACGACGGCATCCAGTTCCGCCACAGTGACCACGCCTTCGCGGACGAGGTGGATGCTCTCCTGCAGCAGTGCCGACTGCAACCTGTTCGCCACGAAGGCGTGGATCGGTTTGCGCAGCACGATCGGAACCTTGCCGACCTGCTCGTAGAACCGGACCGTCCGGTGCAGCGCCTGCTGGTCGGTCCGGCTGCCGCCGACGACCTCCACCAGGGGAACCACGTGCGGTGGGTTGAACGGGTGACCGACGATCACCGTGCTCGGGTCGTCCATCCGCGCGCCGAGGTCGTCCGGGATCAAGGTGGAAGTGGACGACAGCAGCAGTGTGCCCGGCTCGACGAGCTTGCCGAGCTTCTCGAACAGCTCCTGTTTCAGCGGTAGCTGCTCGGGCGTGTTCTCCTGGACGACGTCCACGCCGTCGACGGCACGTTCCAGGTCGGGCTCGACCTCCAGCCGCCCCAGCATCTCATCGGGATCGGCACCGCCGCCCGGAACTCCGGCAGCGAACAGCCGCACCGCGTCCCGCACGATCTGCCCGGCCTCCGGCCGCCTGCTGGTGACCCGGACCCGCAGGCCCTTGGCCAGGAACAGGGTCGTCCAGCCGAGGCCGATCGTCCCTGCCCCGATCACCGTCACGGTTCGTGCCGGGCTCATGGCGTGGTCCCGGCCGACAGCTTGGGGAACACCTGGTCGGCGAGCAGCCGCATCGAGGTGGCCGCGTCCTCGACGGTGAGGTGTCCGGAGTGGATACCCAGGCTGATCGTGATGTCGTCGCCGTACCACTCCGCGATGTCGTCGAGCTGTTGCCGGACCGTGTCCGGCGAGCCGACCAGGAGCTTGTTGTCCCCCAGCTTCGTCTCGAACGAGTCCCGCTTGCCGATGTCCGCGATCTTCTCGTAACCGGGATAGGCCTTGCTGCTGGTGGTTCGCCACGCCTGCACGGCCGCGCTGATCGCCACGCCGTTGCGGCCCTCGTCGAACTCGCCCTTCTTCTTGGCCTCGTCGAGGTTCTCACTGACGACACAGGGATAGGTCAGGTGGATCCTGGCCTCCCCGGCCGGATGCCCGGCGGCCGTCCACTCGCTGCGGAACACCGTCACCCGCTCCGCCAGTTCCTCGACGGACATCGCGTTGGGCACGGTCTGCAGGTGGTGGCCCGCCCGCGCGGCCTCGGCACAGGAATCGATACTCCGTGCGGTGGTGACGAAGACCGGTGGGTGCGGCTGCTGGAACGGTCGCGGCAACAACGTCACCGGACCGAACTGGTGGAACTCGCCGTTCCACACCGCGTTCTCCGTGGTCCACAGCAGCTTTATGGCCTCGATGTTCTCGACGAACCGCGCTTTGCTCTCGTCCATCGGGATACCGAACGCCTTGAACTCGTCCGGCAGGAACGCCCGGCCGAAGGCCGCGTCGAGCCGCCCGTGCGAGATGTTGTCGAGCATCGCCAGTTTCCCGGCGAGCTTCACCGGATGCTGGAACGCCGGGATGGTCGCGCTGGTGCCCAACCGGACCCGCTTGGTCCGGCCCGCGGCCGCCGCGAGGAACGTGACCGGGTCGGGGCTGTAGCCGCCGTAGGAGAAGAAGTAGTGCTCCACGATCTTCACGTGGTCGAAACCCAGCTCCTCGGCCAGGTCGACCAACTCGAAGCATTCGTCGTAGTACCGCGTGGCCGGTTTGTCGCCCGGCCCGACGGTCGGAAAAAAGACGATTCCGAACTTCACTGTTTCCGCTCCTCAGTCCTCGACGCCGTCCAGCCGGACGAACCGGTGCCGGACCAGCCAGCCCGAGCCGTCCGGGACCAGGTGGTCGCGGCCGACCACATTGCCGCGCACGTTGATCTTGCCGCCCCTCGGTGTCGAGATCGCCAGTGCGTAGTACCGGGTGCGGACGCTGCCATCGGGCTGCGTCTCCACGTTGAGCATGCCGAACCAGTGCCGGAACTCCAGCCGTTCGGCCTTGATCTGCTCGACCCTCGCCGTCACCGAGGTCCGGATCGCTTCCTTGCCGTACAACGGTTCCGGCACGGCGGTGTCCTCGAACACCGCGTCGTCGGTGAAGGTGTCGGTCCACGCGTCCACGATCCCGTCGTCCAGCAGCCCCATCTGGCGGGAGTAGAACTGCTGCACCTGGGCGTAGAGCTCAGCCGGCGCGAACGCGCCGGTCTTTTCCAGCTGCGATGTCATTGCTGCCTTTCGGGTACTGGGCAACGGGACTTCTCCCGCGCCGACGGGGCTTGGGACACGTGCCTAGACGCGAACACGGGCGGCCAGTTCCACCAGCCGCGGCACGATCTCGCTGGGGGTCGGCTGCGCGGCCAACTGTTCGGTCAACGCGCTCGCCGACTTGCGCAGACCGTCGTCCCCGACGAGTGCGTCCAGCACCTGCCGGTCGACCTCGCCCGGTTGCCTGGTCAGGCCGATCCCGCACCGTTCGACCATTTCGGCGTTGATCCAGTTGTCGGCCCCGTGCGGCAGCACCAGTTGCGGGACGGCCGCGTGTGCCGCCGCGAGCGTGGTGTTGGCACCGCCGTGGTGGATGATCCCGTCGCTGTAGGCGAGCAGGGCGCTGATCGGCGTCCACCCGACGACCCGGACGTTGTCCGGCAACGTGCCCAGTGGCGCGAGGTCCGGGTTGTCACCGAGCGCGAGGACGATCTCGGCGTCCATACCGTCGACCACACCGAGCAGGTGTCCCAGGCTGCTGACACCGGCCACGTGCGGCACGGTCGTGCCGAGCGTGACGCATATCCTCGGCCGCCGCGGCGCCACCATCCAGTCCGGGAGCACGGCACCGCCCTGGAACGGCACGGAACGTATCGTCCAGCCGGTTCCCTCGCCGAACATCATGAAGTCGGGCGCGAAGTAGACCTGGGTGACCTCGGGCAGTTCGACCGGAACACCCAGCCGCTTGTACGTCGGCGTGAGGTGCGGCAGGAAACGCTGTGGGATCGTGCCTTCGCGCAGGAAGCTGAAACCGTGCTCCACCGCGGGTATGCCCAGTGCCCGTGCGGTCAGCAGCGCGGCGCCCTGCAACCGGGAGTAGACCACGAGATCGGGCCGCCACTGCCGGGCGAACTCGAGTGTCCCGGCCGCCATCAGGTCGCTGACCTTGCCGAACTTCTCCAGGATGATCTCGGGGGTGATCCCGGACTTGGCCATCGCCCTGCCCCGGTCCCGCATCCGTTTTGCGCGCTCGTCGACCGTGCCGACCTGGGGGAAGATGGCGTCGAAGTCGGCGCCGGGATCGGCGACCTCCCGCGCGGTGAGACCCGCGTTGACCGCGGCCGGGATCGTCACTCCCGAACTGGCGACGACGAGTTCGTGCCCGGCGGCGCGCAGGGCCCAGGCCAGGCCCATCGCCGGATACAGATGGTCAAGCCCTGGCGAGACGGCGAACAGCACACGCATCGCGAAGACCTCGTTTCTTCAACGGCGACTTGGTCGTCGTGACGATGCCGGGTGCACCTCGACGCCCACTCGAGAAACCCAGGACCCGGTAAGTCCGTTGTGGACATTCGAGCGACCCTTCAGCCCGACTGGGTAGTTTCGGCTGGGTAGTTTCGGCGCAGCACGTACGGAGACGGGAGAAAGCCATGGATCTGTCCGGCCAGGTGGCGATTGTGACCGGAGGCGGACGCGGCATCGGGCGGCAGATAGCGCTGTCGCTTGCCGACGCGGGCGCGCGGGTGGCCGTCGTTTCGCGCAGCCGAGCGGAACTGGCGGAAACCGCACGGCTGGCAGGCCGGTCGCGGGTGCTGGTCACGCCCGGTGACATGACCGACCACCAGGCGATGGAGCGGATCGTCGCCGAGGTCGGTGACCACTTCGGACCGGTGTCGTTGTTGGTCAACAACGCGGCGGTGTTCACTCCCGGCGAGCCGCCGCTCTGGTCGGCCGACCTCGACGAGTGGTGGCGCACTTTCGAGGTCAACGTCCGCGGCCCCCTCGTCTGCACCCGTGCCGTGCTGCCGACCATGATCGCCGAAGGACGCGGCCGGGTGATCACGGTCGGCAGTGACTCCGGCGTGCTCCCCGGTCCGCTGTCGTCCTACTCCTTCAGCAAGAACGCGCTCGTGCGGTTCACCGAGTCGCTCACCGCGTCCCTCACCGCGGCCGACCACCCGATCCGGGTGTTCACGATGGCCCCCGGCACGGTGCGCACGACGCTGACCGAGTCGTTCGCCGTCAAGTACCCTGACATCGACTGGACTCCCGTCGAACTGTCCGGTCGGCTCGCGGTGAACCTTGCTTCCGGCCACTACGACGCCCTGCATGGCCGCTACCTCACGGTGTCCGACGACCTGGACACCCTGTTGTCAGAAGTGGACGATGTGCGGCGCAGGGAGCTGTACGTCCAGCGGATGCGCGGTCTCTGAGCTCAGCCTTCCACGAAGGCCTTGGCCTGGTCGAAGATCAGGCGGGTCTTGGTGGTCAGCTCGTTGTGGATGAACTCGTTGGCCTTGGCCAGGCCCGCGGCGCCGCCGAGCATCGTGGCCATCCCCGTCTCGTCGATGACCACCGTGTGCTCCGACCGGAGCGTGACGCCCTCGGCGCTTTCCTCGATCAGCCACCGGACCGTGTGCGAAGCCCCGAGCGGGGGCAGCAACAGGTGCTTGAACACGATGCCGCGGTGCGGCAGGCACACACGGGCCATCTTCGTGGTGAGAGTGCCGCCGTCGCGTTCGGTGGTGTCCATCTCCAGCACCTGGAGATTCTCGGTCTCCTCCCGCAGCGACACCCGTGACACGTGCGACAACCGCTCGGGCCACTGCTGCGCGTCGCGCAGGAAGTCGTACACGTCCTGTGCCGAGCCGTTGATCGGCACGGCGTCACCGAAGGTCATCAGCAGTTCGGCGGGACGCTCGGCCGCGACTTTCAGCGCGGCCAGCTCGGCATTGCCGACCTCGTCGGTCGTCTGCCTGATCGAGTCCCGCACCGCCTGATCGGCCTCGGCGAGCCGGCACGTGTGCAGCAACCGCACCAACGAGTCGTTGCCGGACAACGGCTCCACAATCAGGGTGCGGTGCAGGTGGGTCATCGGCGGCGGCGCGACCTCCGGCTGGAAGTCGATGCGCAGCTCGTTCGGGTGCGCGGTCCACAACGCCACCCAGTGGTATACCTCGTCGTTGGACGTCGACCACATCCCGATCCGGTCAGCCGACGCACTCGTCCCCAGGTGTTCCAGATGGACGAACGCGGGGAAGATCCGCGACCACGCGGCTATGTCGGCCACGAGGTCGTACACGGCACTGGCCGGTGCGTCCACTTTGATCTGGTGCTCGGTCTGCACGACCGCTGGCTCTGGCATGCCACCAGGATCGCCGGACCAGGTCGAGCCTTTCTCGAGATGGGCATGCACCGCGGCTTGAGGCCTCGATCCGACAATCGGCACATGACCTCCCATCGCATTCGCACCTGGTTGATCACCGGCGCATCCCAGGGCCTCGGCCGGGCCTTCGCCGAGGCCGCCCTCGACGCGGGCGAAGCAGTCGTGGCCACCAGCCGCACACCGGAGTCACTGAAGGACCTTGCCGGGGAACACGGCGAACGGCTGACAATCCTGCCCCTTGACGTCACGAACAGGTCGGAAGTTCTCGTCACGGTGACCGAGGCGGCCCGTGCCGCCGGGGGAATCGACGTACTGGTCACCAACGCCGGTTACGGCCTGTCCGGAGCTGTCGAGGAGGTCGACGAACGGCAGGCCCGCGACCAGATGGACGTCAACTTCTTCGGCGCGCTGTGGTGCGTCCAGGCGGTCCTGCCGGTCATGCGCGCTCAGGGCAGCGGCCACATCTTCCAGATCTCCAGCATCGCCGCGATCGCGACGTATCCGAACCTGGGAATGTACTGCGCCAGCAAATGGGCACTCGACGGGATGAGCGAGTCGCTCGCCAGTGAGGTCGCCGGATTCGGAATCGGTGTCACGATCGTCGAACTGGGCGAGTTCCGTACCAAGTGGAGCGCGGGCAGCATGGCCAGGGCCACCCCGATGCCGGAGTACGACGAGGTGCTCGCCAAGTGGCGGCACGGAATGTCCGGTGCCTACGCGGACATCCAGCCGGGCGACCCGAGGAAGGCGGGTGCGGCGTTGCTGCGTGTCCTCGACAGTGCGAAGCCGCCGCTGCGTCTGCTGCTGGGCACCAGCGCCGCCGAACTGGCTCCTCGGGTCTACCGGGAACGGATCGGCGAATGGGCCGAGTGGGACGACCTGGCCCGCGCCGTCGACCACCACAGCTAGGTCCAGGCGTCTCAGCCGGGGTGGAACTCGTCGTCGACCAGTCGGTGCGGTCCCGCCCCGCGCTCGCCGAGCTCGTCCTGGAAGTTGCTCAGTTTGCAGCGGGCCATCGACAGGCAACCACAGCCGATGCAGTCGTCGAGGGTGTCCCGCAGGCGTTGCATGTACTTGATCCGCTCATCCAGCTGATGCCGCCATGAACGCGACAGCCGCGCCCAGTCCAGCCGGGTGGGAGTGCGTTCCTCCGGCAACAGCGCCAGTGCCTCGCGAATCATGGTCAGTGAAATGCCGAGGCGCTGCGCGAATCGGATGAACGTCACCCGGCGGAGGATGTCGCGCGGGTATCGGCGTTGGTTGCCGTGCGTGCGCCTGCTGGAGATGAGCCCTTTCGACTCGTAGAACCGCAGGGCGGATTCCGGGACACCACTTCTGGCTGACAGTTGGCCAATGGTGATTTCGGTCGATTCATGAGACAAACGGGCCACCCGGAGATACTACCGAGCAATTCCGCCATCCGGTCAGGTCACCGGGTGCTCCAGCAGATGGGCGCCGTACCCCGCCGCGGCCGGTTCGAGCTGCAGGGCGACGTGGCTGGACAGGAAGTGGACATCTCGCCAGAACCGCTGCAGTGGGCTCGCCGCGAGCTGGCCACGTGACCCGGCGCTGCGGAACAGTCGTTCCACGGCACCCACCAACCCGTCGACGGCCACCGCGCAGTCATGCGGATTGCGCACGGCGTCGATCTTCGTCGTCCCACCGCGGTCACACGTCCGCGCGACCCGGCGCAGCAGCATCTCCGCCATGTCGATCTCAGCGGACACCCTCGCCGCGGTCAGCTGGGTCGACCGGTCCTCCCGCATCGGAGTCCCGGTCTTTCCCGTCCTGCCTGACATCCGTGCCGACCACTCCCGCAACGCACCCCGTGCGGCACCCAGTGCGGGTGCGGCGAACAGGATGCCACTGACCGTCCGCAACGCGACCGCGTGGCAGGGCGCCGACGATCCGACCGCTCGCCCGAGCAGCATCTCCTCGCGGTCGAACGCCCGGTGCCGCGGGACGAGAACACCGTCCAGCATCAGCGTATTGCTGCCGGTCCCCCGCATGCCCACCGGCGACCAGGTGTCCTTGACGCTGTAGTCCGCGCGGGGAACCGCGAAGAACCACGGCCGGACACCGTCGTCGGTGGGCACGCGAGCCGCCACCAGCGCCCAGTCGGAGTAGTCGACACCGCTGGTGAAGTCCCACTCACCGGTCAGCAGCCAGCCGTCGGCGACCGGCTCCGCCATGGCCGACGGGATGAGCGCACCCGCCACCATGGCGTCCGGGCCGTTCGCCCACAGCTCCGCCTGGCCCTGTTCGGGCAGGAAAACGCCCATCCGTGCGGCACCGGCGGCCAGCGAACCGCACCAGGCGGCCGACGTGCAGTGCGTGCCGACCAACGAGGTCGCCTCGAGCAACTCGATGACCCCGCCGTCGGCGCCGCCCCACCGGCCTGGCACGAAGTGCCGGGCGAATCCCGCGGTCACCAACGCCTTGGCGACCTCTGGGCTCAGCACCCGGTTGGTCTCGGCCTCCTCCGCGTGCCGCGCGGCCGCCGACGCGGCCTCCTCGGCCCAGGACCGCAGCCCAACCGTGTTCGTGACGGCCATCGGTCGTCCTTCCTGATGTGTGCTTCGCCGACACCGCACCGGGGTCAGCTTTCGACGTGGTCCTTCGCGTGGCCCAGCGTCGCCAGGCTGTTGGTGCTCAACGCGGTCCGCACGAACCTGAGTGCGTCCTGGATCGTCGCGTTCGCGCCGAGGATCCCGGCGATGTTCGACTCGTTGATCACCACGGTGTGCCGGGAGGTCACCGAGACCCCGTCGCCGTCCGGCGTCAGCGACCAGTGGCCGGTGTGCAGGTTCATCAGCGCGGGCAGCACGACCTGCTTGTAGACGATCTTGTGGGGTGGCAGGCAGACCCGAACGGACTTCGTCGTGTGCACCGAGCCGTCCTTGGTCATCGTGTCCATCTCCAGCCACTGCAGGCCGGGGGTCTTCTCCACCATGGACACCTTCGCCACGTGCGGCAGGCGCTTCTCCCACAGCTGCGCCTCGTTGAGGAAGTCGTACACGGCCTTCGCGGGCGCGTTGATCCGCACGGTGTCGTCGAACGTCAGCAGCGACTCCGCCGAGCCCACGGCCCGTTCGGCGTTCGCCTTCATCGCCGCCAGCTCCGAATGGCTGTTGCGGTCCACCGCCTCGTCGATCCAGGCGAGCTTGGCCTTGTCGTCGTCGACCGCCCGGTAGTCGTGCAGCAGGCGCACCCTTGACGACTCGTCGGACGTCGGCTCCACGATCCACGCGCCGCCCATCGAGGCGACCGGTGGCTGGGACACCTCCTGGCGGAAGTCCACGCGCAACGCGTCCGGATCGAGCTCGCGGCGCGACGTCCAGGTCTTGGCCTCGCCGTTGGCGGTGGCCCAGATCTGGATCCGCTCGTGGCGTTCGCCGCGTTCGAGGTGCTCGACGTGCACACTCGGCGGGAAGATCTGCGGCCAGCTCGCCACGTCGGCGACCAGGCCGTAGACCACCTTCGCAGGCGCACGCACCTCGATCTCGTGCTCCACCTCGCGGGTCATGTTTCTCCTCCTGTGCTCTGGTCGCGGATCAGAAGTTGCCAAGACCGCCGCAGACGTTGATCGCCTGGGACGTGACCGAGGCCGCGACGTCGGAGACCAGGTAGCCGACCATGCCCGCGACCTCCTCGGGGGTGGAGTACCGGCCGAGCGGGATCTTGGACTGGAAACGGTCGAGGATGTCGTCCTCGGTGGTCTTCCACGCGGCCGCGTAGCCCTGCCGCACCCGCTGTGCCATCGGCGTTTCCACGTAGCCGGGGCAGACCGCGTTCACCGTGATCCCCGTCTTGGCCAGCTCGTTGCCCAACGCCTTGGTGAAGCCGACGACACCGTGTTTGGACGCCGAGTACGGTGCGCCGAGCACAACGCCCTGTTTGCCTGCCGTCGAGGCGATGTTGACGATCCGCCCCCGTGACTTCTCCCGCATGCCACCGATGCTCAGCACGTCCCGTGCCATCAGGAACACGCTGTTGAGGTTCGTGTTGATCACGTCGAACCACAGCTCGTCGGTGATGTCGGCGGTGACGCCGCCACCGCTGCGGCCAGCGTTGTTGACCAGGACGTCGATCGTCCCGTACCGGTCGACAGCGGCGGTGACGAACGAGCGCACGGACTCGGCCGAGCTGACGTCGCACACCGCGCCGTCCACATCGTGTCCCTCGTCGCGCAACTGCTTGACGGTGAGCGTGACGTTGTCCGCGGTGCGCGAACAGAGGAACACCTTGTTCCCTTGCCCGGCGAGCACCTTGGTAACGGCGAGACCGATCCCGCTGGTGGCTCCCGTGACTATGGCGACACCCATGCCCTCTCCTCCCAACATCGACTGTCTGATCAGGACATACTCTGGCCGAGGACGCGCTCGACAATTGCTGTGCTGTGTTCACCGGCGCGGAACTCCTCGTCGCGCAGCACCTCGCGCAGAAACTCCGTCGTGGTGTGCACACCTTGGCCGCGCACCACGAACTCGGCCAAAGCTCTGTCCATTCGCGACAGTGCCTGGTCCCGGTCCGGGGCCCATACGACGAGTTTGGCCAGCAGCGAGTCGTAGAACGCGGGAACTCGGTATCCCGGGTAGCCGTGCGTGTCGACACGCACGAACGGTCCGCCCGCAGGCACGAACTCCGTCAGCACGCCGGGGGCCGGGGCGAAGTCCTTGGCCGGGTCCTCCACGTTGATCCGGCACTCCATCGACACGCCCCACGACCGGACGTCCTGCTGGCGCAACGACAACGGCTCCCCCGCGGCGATCAGGAGCTGTTCCCGCACCAGGTCGACGCCGGTGACCATCTCGGTGACCGGGTGCTCGACCTGGATCCGGCAGTTGACCTCCATGAAGGAGAACTCGCCGTCCGGACCGAGCAGGAACTCGAACGTGCCCGCGCCGACGTAACCGGCGGCGAGCGCGCCCCGCACCGCGGCCTGCCCCATCCGCTCGACCAACTCGGCGGGCAACCCCGGCGCCGGGCTCTCCTCGATCAGCTTCTGGTGCCTGCGCTGCACCGAGCAGTCCCGCGCGCCGAGTTCGATCGCGTTGCCGTGCTGATCGGCGAGCACCTGGATCTCCACGTGCCGCGCCACCGGCAGGTACCGCTCGACGAAGACCCGTGAGTTGCCGAACAACGCCTGCGCGCCTGCCCTGGTTTCCTGGTAGGCGCGGCCGAACTCGGCAGGGTCGGTCACCACACGCATGCCTCGCCCGCCGCCGCCCGCGGCCGCCTTGATGATCACGGGGTATCCGATCTCGTCGCCGACCCGCTGCGCGTCCTCGACCGAACGCAACGGGTCGAGGCTGCCCGGCAGCATCGCCAGCCCCGCGTCGGCCATCAGCCTGCGGGCGGCGGTCTTGTCGCCGAGCCGGGCCGTCACCCCTGGCGGCGGGCCGACGAACACGATCCCGTGTTCCTCACACACCTCGGCGAAGTCGGCGTCCTCGGACAGGAAGCCGTACCCGGGGTGGATCGCGTCGGCGCCCGTGCGCAGTGCCGCCTCGATGATCGACGGGATGTTGAGGTAGCTGCGTTTCGCGGGAGCGGGTCCGATCTGGACGGTCTCGTCGGCGTATGCCACCACCGCCGAACCGGCGTCCTCGGTGGAGTGCACCGCGACCACCTCGATGCCCATCTCCCGGCACGTGCGGGCCACCCGCAGTGCGATCTCGCCGCGATTGGCGATCAGGACCTTCTTGAACACGGCTTCCTCAGCTCGGGTCGGCCGGGGCGAGGCGGAACAGCTGCTCGCCGAACTCGACGGGTTCACCGTTGCCCTTGAGCACCTCGGCCACCTGGCCCGCCGTTTCGGCCTGCACCGGGATCATCAGCTTCATCGCCTCGATGATGCCGACCTGCTGACCCACGACGACGCTGTCGCCCTCGCGCACGAACGGCGGCGAACTCGGATCGGGCGCGAGGTAGAAGACGCCGACCGCGGGCGCGATCAGGAAACGGCCCGGTGTCTCGACGTTCTCCACCGGGGGCGGCGCCGACGCCGGAGGCGTGCCGGTCTGTTCTGTGGTCCACTCGACCTCGATGGACACCTCACCGGCCCGCACCCGAATCACCTTCGGCTGCTGGGACAGCCGGGTGATGAACCGCAGTGCGTTGTCGTGCATCCGTTCCAGCAGTTGGTTGAGCTCGGCCACCGGACGGGGACGGTCGCCGTCCGGCTCCGGAATGTCGAACTCGCGGTCGAGATGGTTGGTCAGGCCCTGGGTCATCAACGCTGTTCCTCGCTCTCCGGTGTGTCGACGTACGCCCCGAACGACCGGAACTTCGCATACCGGGCCGCCTGCAGCGCCTCGTCATCCATTTCGGACAGCCGGCGCACCGTCGTGCTCAGTGCCGCCCGAACTCGTTGTGCGGCCGCGTGGTGGTCCGCCTGGTTGCCGCCTTCCGGCTCCATGACGACACCGTCGACGATGCCGAACCGAAGCAGCTGCCGCGCGTCGACGCGCAACGCCGTCGCCGCCGCCGGTGCCTTGGCCGGGTCGTCGAACAGGATCGCGGCGCAGCCCTCCGGGCTGATCACCGAGTAGATCCCGCTGGAGCAGATCAGGACCTCGTTGGCAACCGCGAGCGCCAACGCGCCACCGCTGCCGCCCTCGCCCGAGATCAGCGTGACCACCGGCACCCGCAGGCTCGCCATCAGCCGGATGCTCTCCGCGATGGCGACCGCCTGACCGTGCTCCTCCGCTTCGATCCCCGGGTAGGCGCCGGGTGTGTCGACGAACGTGATCACCGGCAGTCGGAGCTTCTCGGCCAGCCGCATCAGCCGAGCCGCCTTGCGGTACCCGCCGGGCGTCGGCATCCCGAAGTTGCGTTCGGTCAGTTCCGCGATGGTGCGGCCCTTCTGGTGGCCGATCACCATCACCGGCATGCCGTCGAGCCGCGCCATCCCACCGACCACAGCCGGGCAGTCCGTGCCCAGCCGGTCGCCGTGCAGTTCTTCGAAGTCGTCGAAAACCCGCGCGAGGTAGTCCAGCGTGGTCGGCCGCTCCAGCGCACGAGCAGCCTGCACGGTCTGCCACGCGTCGACTTCCGCCAACCGGGTGTGGTCGCGCACGATCATGTCGTCGGATGTCACACCGGACGCGCTCCGGTGGCCGCCGACTGCCGACAGCAGACGCGCCAGCATCGGGCGCAACGCGCCCCGGCGGCAGATGGCGTCCACCAATCCGTGCCGCAGCAGGAACTCCGCGGTCTGGAAGCCCTC
This sequence comes from Kibdelosporangium sp. MJ126-NF4, assembly GCF_000826545.1. The sequence continues at coordinate 60,669 of NZ_CDME01000012.1, forward strand.
AGGCAGGGTCTGGCGGATGGTCTGGCGGATCACTCGTGGACCGGCGAAGCCCATCCGGGCGCCGGGTTCGGAGACGATCACGTCGCACAACGTCGAGAAGGACGCCGCCACACCGCCGTAGGTCGGGTCGGTGATCAACGAGACCGTGAGGATGCCTGCCGCGTCCAGCCTGCCGAGCGCCTGGCTCGTCTTGGCCATCTGCATCAGCGACAGCGCGCCTTCCTGCATCCGCGCCCCACCGGACGCGGACACGATCAGCAGCGGCGTCCGCGTTGCCAGGGCCAGCTCAGCCGCCCTGGTGATCAGCTCGCCGACGGCCGCGCCCAGGCTTCCGCCGAGAAACCGGAAGTCCATCACGGCCGCGACCACCGGATTGCCCGCGATCGTGCCGGACGCGAGCAACACGGCCTCGTACATGCCCGTCGCCAGCCGCGCCCCGGCGAGCCGGTCCGGATACCGCATCGTGTCGCGGAACTCCAGCACGTCCCGGCTGGGCGCCGTGCTGTCCAGCAGCTCGAGACCGTCCGGGTCGAACAGCTGCCAGACTCGTTCCAGCGCGGTCAGCCGGTGGTGCTTGGAGCATTCGGGACACACGTGCTGGTTGCGAGCGAGTCGTTTGACGTAGATCATCGCGTTGCAGCCCGAGCACACGATCCAGCTTGCGGCATCGACCGATCGCGGCTGTGGTCCACTGTCGACAGTCGTCATCCCGGTCAGCCGCCGTTGATGACCGCGAGCAACTGCCGTGGCGTGGTGGCACCGGTCGCGATGTCGTCGTCGATCTGGACGCCGTATTCGCGTGTGATCCGGGACGCGGTCTCCAGCAGTGCCACGGAGTCGTATCCCAGTTCGTCGAACTCGGCGTCCATGATGTCGCCGTCCAGGTCGACGCCCTCGTCCACCCCGGCTCCCTCGCGGAGGATGCGTTTGAGGTCGTCGATGGTGACTGACTCGCCTGCCATGGCGATCTCCTCGTCTTCGTCGTTACTGGTTGGTCAAGACACGGCTTCGTCAGAACGCGGCTTGGTCGAAAGCCCTTACCACCACTGCGGAGTTGAAACCGCCGTAGCCCCTGGCGAGCACCAGTGCGGCGCGGATCGCGCCCGGCCTCGGCGCGCCGCTCACCAGGTCGATCGCGTACGCCGGATCGACCGTCACGTTCGTGGTCGGCGGGATCAGGCCGTCCCGGATCGACAGCAGGGCGGCGGCGATGTCCAGTGAGCCCGCGCCCGAGTACAGTCGTCCGGTCATCGTCTTCGGTGCGGTGACCGGGATCCCGGCGGGTCCGAACACCGCGGTGATCGCGTCCGCCTCGACGCGGTCGAGCTCCGGCAGGGCGGCCGCGTCGGCGAACACCACGTCGACCTCGGACGGCGACGCGCCTGCGTCGGCCAGTGCCAGCTCGATCGCCCGCCGCAGGCCCGGTTCGCGCTCACTGCCGGGCCTCGGGTCGAATGTGGACCCGTACCCGGCGATCTCACCGTAGATCTGCTTCGCCCCACGCGCACGCGCGGTGTCGGCGTTCTCCATGACCAGAATCGCGCCGCCCTCACCGGGGATGTATCCGCTGGCGTCCTGGTCGAACGGGAGGTAGGCGCGGTCGGCCGCGGCGGTCGTGCTGAGCCGCCCACCGGCCAGCTGCGCGACCCAGCCCCACGGACAGATCGACCCGTCCACGCCACCGGTGACGATCACCTTGGTGCCGCGTCGGATCTGTCGTCGCGCCTGGGCGACCGCGTCGAGCCCGCCAGCCTGGTCGCTGACCACGACGCCACTGGGGCCACGCATCCCGTTGCGAATCGAGATCTGGCCGCTGTTGACGGCGTAGAACCACGCGAACGACTGGTAGGCGCTGACGTACTCGCCGCCCTTGCTCCAGAGCTTCTCCAGTTCCCGCTGGCCGAACTCGAAGCCGCCCGCGGAACTGGCCGTCACCACGCCCATGTCGAACTCGGGCAGTTCACTGGGGACCACGCCCGCGTCGGCGAGCGCCCAGTCGGCGGCGACCAGTGCCAGCCTGGTCATGTGGTCGGTCTGCGGGAGCAGCCTGCTCGGCAGGTGCTGCTTGGCCTCGAAGCCGGGCACCTCACCCGCCAGCCGTACCGGATAGCCCTCGGACGCGAACCGGGTGGTCGGTCCGATCCCGTTGTCCCCACGCAGGGTCGCCGACCAGTAGTCGGCCGTCCCGAGCCCGTTGGGTGCCGCGACACCGATTCCCGTCACCACGCTCATGCCGCGCCCCGATCCGGTGTGGTCAGCACCATCGCGGTCTGGAAACCGCCGAAACCACTGCCAACGGTGAGCACTGTGTCGGTACGCCACTCCCTCGCCACACGCGGCACGTAGTCGAGGTCGCATTCCGGGTCCGGAGTCGACAGGTTGGCCGTCGGCGGAACCACGTTGTGCCGCATGGCCAGTGCGGACGCGGCGATCTCGATCGACCCGATCGCGCCGAGCGAGTGGCCGATCATCGACTTGATCGAGCTCACCGGGACTCGGTGGGCGTGGTGGCCGATGCTGGTCTTGAACGCGGTGGTCTCGTGCCGGTCGTTCTGTTTGGTGCCGGACCCGTGCGCGTTGATGTAGTCGATGTCCTCGGGGTTGATCCGCGCCTCGTCCATCGCGACCCGGATCGCCTCGGCCAGCTCCCTGCCGTCCGGGCGCAACCCGGTCATGTGGAAGGCGTTGCAGCGCGAGGCGTATCCGGAGATCTCGGCGTAGATCTGGGCGTTGCGCTTGCGGGCGCTCTCGTACTCCTCGAGCACGAACACCGCCGCCCCCTCGCCGAGCACGAACCCGTTGCGGGTTTCGTCGAACGGGCGGGACGCGTGTTCGGGGTCGTCGTTGCGGGGTGTGGTCGCCTTGATCGCGTCGAAGCACGCCACGGTGATCGGCGAGATCGGCGCGTCCGTCGCACCGGCGATCATCACGTCCGCCGATCCCTCCCGGATCAGCTCGCAGGCGTGCGCCACCGAGTCCAGTCCGGACGTGCACCCGGTCGACACCACGGTCGCCGGTCCTTCTGCACCGACCGACCACGCCACCTCGGCGGCGAAGGAACTCGGCACGAAGTAGTTGTAGAGGTGGGGAACCGAGTACGCGTGGTCCACCAGCCACATCCGCCCGCCGTCACTGACGACGCGGTATTCCTCGTCCAGCCCCATCGTCGCGCCGACGGCACTGCCGATGGTCACGCCGATCCTGGCCGGATCCAGCTCGCTGGGCTCCACGCCGCTGTCGGCGACTGCCTCCCGTGTGGCGACGACAGCGAGCTGCGCGGCCCGGTCCATCCGCCGGATCTCCTGTGGCGCCAGTCCGTTGAGTTCCGGATCGAAGTCGATCTCGGCTGCGACCTGGGACCGGAACGCCGATGGGTCGAAGAAGGAAATCCTGCGGGTCGCGGTCCGCCCTTCCCGCAACAGGGTCCAGAACGCCTTGGTACCCACACCTCCGGGAGCCAGCACCCCCATACCTGTGATCATCACGCGACGATGCACCGACTCGCCTCCGATCGAGTGCGGTACCGGTTGGGCACCGCTGCCGACCACCGTCGCAGGGCCGCCTTGAGCGCTGCCCTGATGGCACCTGGAGACCCGCTGTAGCGTCGTTCGAGGGTCACCACTCCAGCCGCTCTGGACGCGGCGTGGTGCGGGATCGGCCACGCTCGCGAACCAGAAGCGTTGGGTGGAAAGGAAAGTCGCATGGTGATGCCGGACGAGCGGGTGCTGTCCACCGAGTTGACCGAAGTGGCGCCGGACGTCTACGCGTACGTGCAGCTGGACGGCAGCTGGTGTCTGAGCAACGCCGGGGTGATCGTCCACGGTGACGATGTCGTGCTCGTCGACACGGCAGCCACCGAGCAACGGGCCCGGCACCTGAAGGACACGATCGCCGCTGTGACCTCCGTCGCACCGGGAACCTTGGTGAACACGCATTTCCACGGCGACCACTCGTTCGGCAACTTCGTGTTCCGGCCGCGGGCCGCGATCGTCGCGCACGAACAGGCCCGGTCCGAAGCGGTCATCGCGGGCCTCGGCATGTGTGGGCTGTGGCCGGACGTCGACTGGGGCGATGTCCGGCTCGCCCTGCCCACACTGACCTACCAGGACAAGATGACGCTGTACGTCGGTGATCTGCGTGTCGAACTTCTGCATCCCGGACCGGCGCACACGACGACCGACACCGTGGTGTGGATCCCCGACCGGTCGGTGCTGTTCGCCGGGGACATCGTGCTGAGCGGCGCGACCCCGTTCTGTCTCATGGGTTCGGTGGCCGGATCGCTGCGCACCGTCGAGTGGTTGCGCGGGCTCGGCGCGTCGGTGATCGTGCCCGGCCACGGCCCGGTCGGTGGCCCGGAGCTGCTCGACGCCACCGAGTCCTATCTGCGCTGGGTGCAACGGCTCGCACGGGACGGTGTCCGTCGTGGGGTGTCTCCGTTGACCGCTGCCAGGCAGGCCGACTGGGGCGATGGCGAGTTCGCCGCGCTGCTCGACTCCGAACGCCTGGTCGGCAACCTGCACCGGGCCTACGCCGAGGAGCGCGGCGAGCCGGAGGGCATCCGGCTGGACGTGCTCGCGATCTTCCACGAGATGGTCGACTACCACGGCGGGCCGCTGACCTGCTTCGCCTGAGACGACGTCAGTCGACTGGTGTCAGCGCGCCCGCGCGTTCGGCGACCCGCGTGACGTACTCGGCGTAGCTGGATGCGCCGAGTTCGGCACCGAGCCGGTGGCACTGTTGCGCATCGATGAAACCCATGCGCAGTGCCACTTCCTCGATGCACGCGATGCTCACGCCCTGCCGGCTCTCCAGGATCTCGATGTACTTGCCCGCTTCCATCAGCGACCGGTGTGTCCCGGTGTCCAGCCACGCGAACCCGCGCCCGAGGTCCACAAGGGACGCCTTGCCTCGGTCGAGGTAGACCCGGTTTACGTCGGTGATCTCCAGTTCTCCGCGCCGGGACGGCCGCTGCTGCCTGGCGATCGGCACGACCTCGTTGTCGTAGAAGTACAACCCGGTCACTGCCCGGTTCGAGCGTGGCCGTTGCGGCTTCTCCTCCAGCGAGAGGATCCTGCCGTCCCTGTCGACCTCGGCGACGCCGTAGCGCTCCGGATCGTGGACCGGGTAGCCGAACAGCACACAGCCGTCGACGTCCGCCGCGGCCGCCCTGAGCACCTCGGAGAACGCGGCGCCGTGGAAGACGTTGTCCCCCAGCACCATGGCGACCTGATCGGATCCGATGTGGTCCGCGCCGATCAGGAACGCCTCCGCGATACCCCGGGGTTGTTGCTGCGCGGCGTAGGTGATGTTCAGGCCAACCCGTGACCCGTCGCCGAGCAGCCTGCGGAACTGCGGCAGGTCGACGGGGGTGGAGATGATGAGGATGTCGTGGATGTTCGCGAGCATCAGCACCGACAACGGGTAGTAGATCATCGGCTTGTCGTAGACCGGCAGCAGTTGCTTCGACACACCCAGGGTGGTCGGATACAGCCGGGTTCCACTGCCCCCGGCGAGAATGATCCCTTTCACACTCAGACCCTTCCGTCCGGTTCCGATCGTGACCACCAGTGTCGACAGGGCTGGTGGTGGTCTTCTCAAGTCGTGCTACAGCGACCGCCTTGAGCGAAGGCCCATCCGCTGTCAAGCCGCCCGGCAGATGCTGGTCGGAGCGCCAGTGGTCACGGCCGCTGGAACCAGGTCAGCCGAGCACATCAGGGAGTGGTGGATGATCAGCCTGTTCCAACCCCAGGTGGGCGAGCGCGAGCTCGCGGCCATCGCCGATGTCATTGCCAGCAAGTGGATCGGTCACGGGCCACGGACCACCGCGTTCGAGGCGGAGTTCGCCGAGCACCTCGGCGTGGACCCGGCGGGAGTGGTCTTCCTCGCCTCCGGCAGCGCGAGCCTGTATCTCGCGATCGAGACACTCGACCTCGAGCCGGGCGACGAGGTCGTGCTGCCGTCGATCAGTTTCATCTCCGCCGCGAACGCCATCGTCTCGTGTGGTGGGCGGCCGGTCTTCTGCGACGTGGACCCCAGGACGCTCAACCCGAACCTCGAGGACATCGCGAGCGTGGTCACCACGCGGACGAAAGCGGTGGTGGTGCTGCACTACGGGGGCTATCCGGGTGACATCGAACGGATCGCGATCTACTGCCGGGAGCGGGGAATCGAACTGATCGAGGACTCCGCGTGCTCGATAGCGTCCACAGTGGACGGCAAGGCGTGCGGAACCTTCGGTGACTCGGCCATCTGGAGCCTCGACGCGATGAAGGTGCTCACCTGCGGCGACGGCGGCATGATCCGGCTTCGTGACCTCGACAGGGCACACCGGGTCCGACGCCTGGCCTACCACGGCCTGGCTCAGCTGAGCGGTTTCGGCGGGGCGCTCACGTCCCGTCGGCAGTGGTGGAAGCTCGACGTGGTCGAGCCCGGCAGGCGGGTGATCGGCAACGACATCACCGCGGCCATCGGCAGTGTCCAGTTGCAACGCCTCGGCGAGTTCATCGAACGGCGCAGGCAGATCGTGGAGATCTACGACCGGGAGCTCGCGGATATCGACGGCCTGCGGACGCCGCCGAGCCTGCCACCCGGGCACGGCACGTCGTACTACTTCTACTGGGTGCAACTGCCGGACGGGATACGGGACGACGTCGCCGCCGACCTCTTCACAGCCGGGATCTACACGACCTTCCGGTACGAGCCGTTGCACAAGGTCCCGTTGTACAGCTTCGAAGGCACGCTGCCGAACACGGAGGCGCTGGCCTCCCGCACACTGTGCCTGCCGCTGCACCCCGGGCTCGACGACGCCGACGTGCAGACGGTCGTCTCGCAGCTGCGCAAGGCGGTCGAGGCCAGGACCTGACACGACTGTGGCCGTCCGCGGTTCCACACGCGGACGGCCACGAACCGCGGTTCAGCTGGTGATCTCGATCTCGGCCATCTGGCTGTAGTCCGAATGTGGCAGCTGATGGCAGTGCACAACGAACCGTCCTGTGTAGTCGGTCCACGTCAACGCGATCCGCACCGTGTCGCCCGGCGCCACCATCACGGTGTCCTTCCACCCCGACTCGGTGGGTCCGACCGGGACTCCGTTGCGGTCGAGCACGCGGAACTGGGTCAGGTGGGTGTGGAAGTTGTGGTTGAGGTGGAAGTTCGGGGGCGGCGCCTGCTTGTCGGTGTTCTTGATCGTCCAGATCTCCGTCGCACCCAGCTTGGCCTGCACGTCGACCCGGTTGGGATCGTAGGTCTTGCCGTTGATGGCATACCTGGCCAGCACGGCGTCCCACTGCAGCGCGAACTCACGCTGGACGGTCGCGGGCGGCGTTGGCGGACAGTGGAACAACGCACGGGGCACACGGCTGTCGTCGTGCACCGGGCGGCCGATGTCGAACCGCAGCACGTCGGCGTTCTCCGTGGCCAGAGCCGAGGTGTTCTGCAGGACGACGGACGTGCCCGGCTTGTAGCGGGAGAAGTCGATGACGATGTCGGCGCGCTCGGCCGACGAGAGCCGCATCTCGTTGACCGTGACCGGCGCGGGCAGGAAACCGCCGTCCGAGCCGATCTGTGTGAACTCCGAGCCGTCGGCCAGCCGCAGCGACATGAACCGGTCGACCGACACGTTGTACACGCGGAACCGGTACTTGCGGGCCGCGACCTGGAAGTACGGCCGTTCCTTGCCGTTGACCAGCATGTGTGGCCGGTCCTGGGCCCTGATGTACCGCAGCGTGCCGTCCGTCTCGATGCGGGCGTCCCTGATCTGGAGCTCCACTTCGAACTTGCCACTGGGCAGCGGCAGCCCCTGTTCGAACTCGTCGGTGAGGATGTACGAGGCGTGCAGGCCTCGGTAGACGTTCTCCGCCTCGGACCCGTGTGCGTGGTCGTGGTACCACAGAGCGGCGGCGTGCTGGGTGTTCGGGTAGTGGTACTCCCGGCTGGCACCCGGCTTGAGCAGGTCCATCGGGTGTCCGTCGTGCGCCGAGGGGACATGCCCGCCGTGCAGGTGGACCGACGTGTCGACACCGAGGGCGTTGCGCTGCCTGACGATGACCGACCGTCCCCGGCGCGCCCGGATGGTGGCGCCCGGGTATGTGCCGTTGTAGGTCCGCATCGTCGTCGTCAGGCCGGGGACCACCTCGGTGGCCGCCTCGATCATCTCGACGTCGTAGATGTCGGCGTCCTTGGTGCGTCGGGCCGGGCGGAGGACGACCGGCACCGGCATCGCGGATGTGAACGGCGTGACCGAGGCCGACACCGACTCGTCGGTGAGCGCCGAGACAGCGCTCTCCAACGGCAGTGCGGCCGCCACCCCGCCAACCACACCCAGCTTCAACAAATCTCTGCGAGTTGCCATGATCCGCCTCACTGCGCGAGTTCGACCGGCCGCACGGCCGGATTCCGTTGTCCTGGCATGGTGATGACACGGGTGCACCAGGCTCCGCCGAGCAACGCCACGACAAGAGCCATCAGAAAGCTGTAGCGGAACGCACCGGTGGCGCTGACCAACGCGACCTCCGACAGTCCGTCGAGCGCACCGGTGGACGAGCGCACAGCGATCCAGCTGGTACACACCGCGGCCACCGCCCCGGCTCCGCCGACGGCCGCGGCGAAAGCCACCTGCCCGACGAGGCCTTGCCTCCACCGCGCGGTCACCCGACGGGCGACCGCCAGTGCGACGGCGACGGCCGGGAGCAGCGCGTGCGCCGCGAAGGCCACAAGCCCCAGGTAGTGCAGGGTCTGTTCGTCCGCGATCGGCGCCGGTCCCGCCGACGTGCCGCCGTGTCCACCATGTCCCCCACCGATGCCGCCCGGCCGGATCACCGGCCAGTGGTCGATCAGGGCGGTCCCGACCAGCCAGCTGATGACGGCGGCCTGCGCCAGCCCCAGCAGGACCAGCGGCCACAACGGTGCCCGCGAGCCGAAACCGTCCGCCATGAGTCCCCCAGCAGGTTGATGGCCTGTTGCGGGTAGCACGATCGCCGCCGCCGTTCGGGGGGCACTCGACGATGGCTCGACGTCAGCGCTTGCGGGGCAGTGCGAGCGCGGGGGCGAACGACACCAACATGATGATCAACATCCACCAGAACGTGTCGCCGTAGGCACCGGCCAGCTCCGTCGTGCCGCCGGACGACGACGTGCCCGCCACGGTGATCGCGAGAACGACGGCGATGACGGCGGTACCGGCCGACGCGCCGAGGCGTTGGACGACGCTGATCACCCCGGTCGCCTGAGCTATGGCCTCGGTCGCCATCCCGCGGTACGCGGCGGTCAGCACCGAGACCCCGATGAGCCCGAGACCGAGACCGCGGACGAACAACGACACGCCGAGCAGCACATTGTGTGGCTCCGACGCGAGCTGGGTGAACACGACCGTGCCGAGCACGACGGCCGTGGTGCCGATGAGCACCAACGGCCGTCCCGCGAAACGATCGGCCAGCACCCCGGCGAACGTCACCGTCACGAACATGCCGATTCCCTGTGGTGCCAGCAGCCAGCCGACGACGTTCGCGTCGTAGCCGCGGACCCGTGCGAAGAACAACGGCAGCACGAACAGCGGCGCGAAGGTCGCCATGCCGTGCAGGAACGTCAGGGCAGCAGCGGCGGAGAACGCGCGGAAGCGGAACAGTCTCAGCTCCACCAACGGGTTCTCGACGCGTAGGGCGTGCACGCAGAAGCCGATCACCAGCGCGGCACCGACCAGCAACGTCACGATGACGACGGGATCTCCCAGCCCCGCGGGCTGCGGCGCGCGCGAGAACCCGTAGACCATCATGGCGAGGCCCGGTGGCAGCAACAGCAGGCCGATCCAGTCGACGCTGACGATCCGCAGCGGCCCGTTGCCCGGCATCAACCGCCACGCCAGCACGAGTGCGACCAGGCAGATCGGCACGTTGAGGAAGAAGACCCACCGCCAGCCGAGTCCGGCGACGATGAACCCGCCGAGCACCGGCCCGAACACCGGCGCGAGCAGTGCGGGCACCGAGACCATGCTCATCACCCGGCCGAACCGCTCCGGCCCGGCCGCCTTGGCCAGGATCGTCTGGCACAGCGGCAGAACCATGCCGCCGCCGACGCCCTTCACGACCCGGAAGACGATCAGGCTGGTGGTCGACCACGAGATCGCGCAGAGCACCGAGCCGACGAGGAACACGACGATCGCGAAGATCCACATGGTCTTGGTGCCGAACCGGTCGGCCGTCCACCCCACGACCGGTGTGACCAGGGCGAGGCTGAGCAGGTACGACGTGGTGATCCAGGGGATCGACGCCTCGCTCGCGCCGAAGTCCCTGCCGATGGCGTCCAGCGCGACGCTGACGATCGTGGTGTCCAGCAACGCGGCGATCGCACCGACCACCACGACGCCCGCGAGCACGACCAGACTCCGGTCGAGACGCGTCACCTCAACTGTGGGCATGCCAACAGAGTAGTTGGCATGCCAACCAACGGCCTGCTGCTCCCGTTTCAAGTGCTCCTCGAGACCCGCTGCCCACCATCCACACGCGCCTACCGGATGACCACGATGCGGAGTTTCCTCATGTACGAGAACACCAGCGCGGCCGACCTGTACGACATCCTCTACCAGGACCGCAAGGACTACCGAGCCGAGGCGGACCTGGTCGCGGGACTCGTCCGGTCGCGGAAACCGGCTGCCGAGTCACTGCTGGACGTGGCCTGCGGCACCGGAATCCACCTCCAGGCGTTCGCGGACCTGTTCCGGCACGTCGAAGGAGTCGACCTGGCCGAGCCGATGATCGAGATCGCCCGTCGGCGGCTGCCGAACGTCCCGGTCAACCACGGTGACATGCGAGAGCTCGGTCTCGACCGCGAGTTCGACGCCATCGTGTGCATGTTCAGCTCCATCGGCTACCTGTCGACGACGTCCGATCTGGACAAGGCGCTGAGCAGCATGGCACGGCACCTGTCGCCGGGTGGCGTCGTGGTGATCGAACCGTGGTACTTCCCGGACACCTTCCTCGACGGCCACGTCTCCGGGCACACCGTCACCAAGGACAACCGCACCATCAGCCGGGTCTCGCACTCCACGCGGGACGGCAACGCCACCCGGATGGAGATCCACTACGTGACGGCGGACGGAGCGTCCGGCGTGCACCACCGCAGTGAGATCGACCGGCTCACCCTGTTCGGCCGGGCCGACTACGAGGCGGCTTTCACCAGGGCCGGTCTGCGTCCGAAATTCATCGAAATAGCACGAAAGCCTGGCTTCTTCGTGGGGCAGTGAGAGTGCGCGACCACCTCGAGTGACCCTCAAGCGAGCTATACGCCCCGCCTTCAGGCCGGACTGCGATCGTCCTTCACAGGTCGGGACAGGCAAATCTTGGGGGTCGTCCCGACATTCGACTCTCCCCAGCGCCACGAAAAGGGATTGGACAATGACACTGACTGGTACTCGTACCAAACCACTGGCGAAACTGCTCGTCATGGCGGCCACGATCGCCACTGTCGCCGTCGCCGCCCCGGCGAGTGCGGACTCGGATGCGGCCGGCGGCCGGACCAAGGATCTGGGCACCCTGCCCGGTGGCAACCTCAGCTGGGCATACGGGATCAACGAGGGTGGTGTCGTCACCGGCTACTCCGAGGACGCCAGCGGCAAGTCCCACGCCGTGCGCTGGGACCGCAGCGGGAAGATCAGCGACCTCGGCCTGCTGCCCGGCTACGCCGAGAGCATGGGATTCACGATCAACAACTCGGGTGTTGTCGCCGGGCGGGCCTACAACGGGCACGTGACCTCGGAGCGCGCCACGGTGTGGGACGCCGCGGGCACGATCAAGGAACTGCCCACGCTGCCCGGTGCCAAGCTCAACCGGTCGTACGCGCTCAACGACCACGGGACCGTCGTCGGCGTCTCCAGCAACTCGTTGAACGTGTTCCAGGCCGTGCGCTGGAACACCGACGGCACGCTGACCAAGCTGCGCGGCCCGCAGGCCGGTGAGCCGTTCAGCGGGGCGAGCTGGGTCAACATCCACGGTGTCACGTCCGGGTTCTGGGGCACCGAGGCCCTGTTGTGGGGCCCGGAAGCGGACCCGACGCCCCGGGTGCTGGAGAACCTGACCCTGGCGTCCGGCCCGACCATCGACAAGGCGTACGCGGTCAACGACAACGGGCTCGCCGTCGGCGCAGCGGTCGACAAGGGCGCGTTCAGCCACCCGGTCCGGTGGACCAAAGAAGGCAAGGTCAGTGAGCTCAAGCTGCTGCCGGGCGACGTCGGCGGCGCGGCGTACGGAATCAGCAACGACGGATACATCAACGGTTATTCGATGAACGCGGTCGGCGTGCACCGTGCCGTGCGGTGGAGCCCGGACGGAACCATCGCGCTGTTGGTCGATGTCACCGTGCCCAGCGAAGGTTACATGATCAATGAAAGCAGCACGGTGGTCGGCGTGACGACCACGCGCAACAACAAGATCCACGCGGCCGTGTGGCGGTAAAGCCGATTGCCTGACGGGTGGCCCGGACTGTGCGGGCCACCCGTTTCCCGCACATAGCGTAGTTGACCTAAACCTAGGTTTAAGTCCTACAGTCCGAGCATCTGACTAACGAGGAAATGCCAGGGGAGAGATCGCTTTGACCAACAGCAAGATCGTTCTTGTGACGGGTGCGACGGGCAACCAGGGTGGGGCCACCGCACGTCACCTGTTGTCCCGTGGCTGGACGGTGCACGCGCTTGTCCGTGACACGGAGAAGCCCGCAGCCCAGGAACTCAAGGAACTGGGTGCCGTGCTCGTCAAGGGGGACCTCGAGGACCCCGCTTCCCTGAGTGCCGCAGTCAAGGGCGTGTACGGCGTGTTCAGCGTCCAGGCGCTGGCCCACGAACCCGAGACGCTGGTCGCGGAAGTCAAGCAGGGCAAGGCCATCGCCGACGCGGCCAAGCAGGCCGGAGTCAGCCACTTCGTCTACTCCTCGGTCGGCGGCGCGGAACGCGAGACCGGCATCGACCACTTCGAGAGCAAAGCCGAGATCGAGCGGCACATCCTCGCCATCGGCCTGCCCGCGACGATCCTGCGGCCGGTGTTCTTCATGAACAACCTGCTGTACTTCCAGCCGCCCGAGTCGGGCGAGTGGGTGCTCGCGCTGCCGCTCGACCCGAACAGGCCGATGCAGATGATCGCCAGTGACGACATCGGCCACTTCGCCGCGGATGCCTTCGACAAGCCGGAGGAGTTCATCGGCAAGCAGATCGAGCTCGCCGGTGACGAGATCGCCTTCCCCGCCGTTGCCGACCTCTTCACGAAGATCACCGGCATCCAGACGCGCTTCGATCCGCAGCCGATCGAGGAGCGCATGTTCGAGTGGTTCGTCGAGAGCGGCTACCAGGCCGACATCCCGGCACTGCGCAAGCAGCACTCGAAACTGCTGACGCTGGAGCAGTTCCTGAGCACGCGGATGGCGCCCGTGGCCACAAGCTGACCCGGGGCTTCTGTCTCATGGGTGCTTCGGGCGGGCTACGGCTCGCCGGAAGCACCCATGAGGGCTGCCGGGAACAGGTGGCGAGTTACCCTGCCGCATGCGCCGTCCGATCCCGCGAGAGTCCCGCGACCCGGCCGAGTCCACAGTGCACGTGGCCGAGGCGCCGATCGGCTCGGCGCTGCTGCGACTGGTCCGAGCACACCACCGGCTCGGCACGAGCCTGCTCGCCGAGATCGGTCTCGCCCCGCCGCAGGAACTGATTCTGCTGCGCCTCGAAGAATACGGGACACTTCCGCAAAGCGATATTGTTCGATTTCTCAACCGGGACCGTTCAACGGTCAGTACAACACTCCAGGCGATGGAACGAGCCGGGCTGATCGTCCGCACACCCTCGCCCACTGACCGACGTGCACTCGACGCGACCATAACAAAAGCGGGTCATGCGCTCTGCCCGGCGATCAGAGACGCCTGGGCTCGACTGGAAGAAATGTCTTTCGGGCATTTGAGCGCCACCGCACGCACCGCCCTTGTCAGGGCGATGAGCGCGTCAAGAGACGCGCTCGTCGAATCCGCCCTGCGACAACGGGGGAATTAGGTCCGGACGTTGCGGGCCTTCGTCGTCCGGTCAGCCGGGTCCACCGCGCCCCACACCACGATCCGCGTCGGACGGATCCGGATCGTGTCGTTGTAGTGGCCGTCGTCCCGAGGCGTCTGACCAGGGATCGCCTCGGCGGCGCCGCGGATCTCGACGCCCCGCACCGTCCACGGGTCCTGCGACGCGAGGTCGTCGACGACCAGCGCCACCCGTGGATCGGCCAGAATGTTCCGCCATTTCTGGGTGTCCCTGTTCGAGTACCCGCCGATATCGATCGTGCCCAATTCCGTGTTGACACTGAACGTGACCGGCCGGTTCTGCGGATCACCGGACGGGCCGATTGTGGCAAGCCGCCCGAGCGGCTGCCCCTGCAGGTACTCGAGCTCGTGTTCGGTGAACGGCATGAGGTTTCTTCCCCTCTGTTTCCACGGTTTTCGCACCCCATTTCTACCACATAAACGAACGGCCGAGCCATCCTGGACCAACACTCCAGGGCGCGACCGTACGGTGCCGGTCAAAGTACTCGCGAGGGAGTCGTTGGCATGCATCTGTCAGTACTCGACCAGTCGCCGGTGCCGTCGGGCTCGACCCCGGCGGACGCGCTGCGGCACAGCCTGGATCTGGCCGTCCTCGCCGACCGCCTCGGTTATCACCGTTACTGGTGCGCCGAGCACCACGCGTCGGTCTTCCAGGCAGGCGCCGCGCCGGAGATCATGATCGGCCAGATCCTGGCCCGGACCTCGGGGATCCGGGTGGGCTCCGGCGGTGTCCTGCTGCCCTACTACAGCCCGTACCGGGTCGCCGAGGTCTTCCGCGTGCTGCACGCGTTGTACCCCGACCGGGTCGATCTCGGTGTCGGCAAGGCACACCTGTCCAAAGTGCCGGTCGTCGAGGCGCTGCGCAGGGACGCGGCCGTCCCCGGCGCCGGGGACGACTTCACCGACAAGGTCCAGGAGCTGCGCACCTTCATCCTCGGCGAGGACTTCCCGCCAGGGCACCCGTTCGCGGGCCTGCGCCCCTCCCCCGCCATGCCGGGCGCGCCCGACGTGTGGATCCTCGGCTCGAGCCGCTCGAGCGCCCAGTCCTCCGGCGCACTCGGCTTTCCCTACGTGTACGCCCATTTCCTCGGCCCGGACCACACAGCCGAGGCGGCGCGCGTCTACCGCGAGTCGTTCGTGCCGCACCAGGACGGTGACTCGCCGCGGTTCATCCTCGGCATCGGCGTCTACTGCGCCGACACCGAGGCCGAGGCACACGCGTTGTTCGCCAGCCACCGGCTGTTCCGGCACCGGATGGCCAACGGCGTGCTGGCGCAGGTTCCCTCGCCACAGCAGGCGATCGACGAACTCGGCCGGGACGTGGCGCTGATGGCCGACCCCGGCGACGCCGACCCGGAGGAGCACTCGGCGTGGGTGCGTAACGCCGTCGGTTCACCGGAGCAGGTCAGCAGGCGCATCACCGAACTGGCGGACGTGTCCGGCGCCGAGGAAGTGATCCTGGTGAATTCGATCCACGACCACAAGGCGCGGTTGCGGTGTTACGAGCTGCTCGCCGACTCCTTCGACCTGACTCCGCGCACCTAACGGCGGCACTAGTGACCGGCCCACTCGAAAGGAAAGTATGCGCAGCAACCAGAAATCCCGGCGCCGGAGGGCGACACGCTGCCTCGGCGTCGCTGCCCTCTCGGCCACACTGGCTTTCGGCGGCACCGTTCCGGTGTGGGCGGCGGTGCCGGTGACCGACCTGGGCGTGTTACCCGGCGGCGCGACGAGCGGCGCCTATTCGATCAGCGACCGGGGTGTCGTGGTCGGGTACTCCAGCACGGCATCGGGCTCGGCCCGCGCGGTCCGGTGGGATCGCGGCGGCAGGATCACCGACCTCGGCGCACTACCGGGTGACACGGACAGCACGGCGTTCTCGGTGAACAGCAGCGGCACGGTCGTCGGCCGATCCGTGGTTCCCGGGCAGCACAACCGGGCCGTGCGGTGGGACCGTGACGGACGGATCACCGAACTGCCCGGCGTGCCGGGTTCCACCATCGCCAGGGGATACTCGATCAACGACCGCGGTGTCACGGCGGGGATCTCGATCGCCGGGGACGGCCTGTTCCACGCCATGCGGTGGGGCCAGGGCGATTCGGCCACCGAGCTGCCCCCGCTGCCCGGCGACACCTCGGCCGGTGCGGGGTGGGTCAACGAGGGCAACACCGTCGCCGGGTTCTCCAAGACAGCCGCGGGGGTGTCCAGGGCGGTGCTCTGGAGCTCGACGGGCGCGGTGCGACAGCTCGCGGATCTGCCGGGCGACAGCTCATCCCAGGCAAGCGCGATCAACGATTCCGGTGTCGCGGTGGGCAATTCCTACTCGGCGACAGGCATATCCCACGCCGTGCGCTGGAGCACTGACGGCAGGCGAATCAGCGCCCTCCCGACCCTGCCGGGTGACGTCGCCAGTGCGGCGTACGCCGTCAACAACCGGGGTTCGGTCGTCGGTTGGTCCAGCGGCGCGGACGGCGTGCGCCAAGCTGTCCGATGGAGCCCGTGGGGAACCGTGACACCGCTTGCCGCGGACGCGTCCGGCGCGTCCGAGGCGTACAGCATCGCCAACGACGGCACGGCAGCCGGTTCCCTGACCGCCACGGACAACAAGACCCACGCGGCTTTGTGGACAGACTGATGCGCTCCAGCATCATCGCGGCTGTCACGGTCACGATCACGCTGAGCGTCGGTACGACCAGTCCAGCCCTGGCCACCACACGCGGCACCGATCTCGGCACACTGCCGGGCGGAACTGTCAGCTGGGCGTATGGCATCAACGACCTCGGAACCGTGGTCGGTTTCTCGAACTCGGCGAACGGCAAGAACCACGCGGTCCGCTGGAACCGGCGTGGCGCGGTGACAGACCTCGGAACATTGCCTGGGGACGACGAGAGCACCGCGTACACGTCGAACACCAGCGGTGTCGTGGTCGGCAGATCCTTTGTCGCGGGACAGAACCAGCGCGCGGTGCGGTGGGACCGCAGCGGCAGGGCCACCGAACTGTCCGGGCTGCCCGGCGCCACGATCAACCGCGCGTACGCGATCAACCAGCACGGCACGGCTGTCGGTTTCTCGGTGACCGACGGCAGGCTCAACGCGCTGCGGTGGAGCCCGGACGGCGAGATCACCCGGTTGCTTCCACTGCCCGGGGACGTCGCGAGTGGGGCGGGCTGGATCAACACCCATCACACGGCGGTCGGCATCTCGATGGTGGCGGACGGCGAAACCCACGCGGTGCGCTGGAGCCCAGGCGCGAAAGTGACAGCGCTGGGGGCGTTGCCCGGCCATCACTGGAGCAAAGCGTTCTGTGTCAACGACAACGGTGTCGCAGTCGGCAGTTCGGCTGTGACAGCGGAGTCCGCGCCGCACGCGGTGCGCTGGAACCCGGACGGCACCATCACCCCGCTCGCGCCGCTGCCCGGCGATATCGGAGGCGCGGCATACGGCGTCAACGACAACGGGTGGGTCATCGGCTATTCGACGACACCCGTCGGGATCTCCCGCGCAGTCAGGTGGAGCCCCCGTGGCGTCGTCACCGAGCTCGGCGGCAGCCCGAGCGAAGCGTTCGCGATCGCCGGAAACGGCGCGGTGGTGGGCTTCTCAGCCGGTTCGGGAGCCACTCGCGCGACATTGTGGACAGACTGACGGAGAGGGACTGGAATGAAGACGCTACGGAGATCTCTACGCGTCACAATCGCGACAGTGACAGTGACGACGATGGCTCTCGTCGCCACCGCACCGGCGAACGCGAGCGTCAAAGTCGCCGACCTGGGCACATTACCCGGCGGCACAACGAGCGGCGGCTACGGGATCAACGACACGGGCACGGTCGTCGGATTCTCCGACAACGCCGGCGGAGCCAGACACGCGACCCGATGGGAACGCAACGGCCGGATCATCGACCTCGGCACCCTGCCCGGCGACAAGGGCAGCGAGGCCTACACCATCGACGAGCGCGGAACGACAGTGGTCGGCACGTCGTCGGTCGTCCCGCTGCAGAGTGAACGTGCCGTGCGATGGGACGGCAACGGTCGGATCACCGAGCTGCCAGGCCTTGCCGGGGCCACCGTCACCCGCGCGTACGTGATCAACGCCGAAGGCTCGATCGTCGGCATCTCGAGCACGCCAGAGGGCGTGCACCGGCCGGTGCGGTGGGACGCCACCGGCCGGATCAGCGAACTGGCCACGGTCCCAGGCGACACAGCGGGCGGCGTCGGCGCGATCAACGACTGCGGTGACTCCATCGGCTACTCCGGCATGCCGGGAGGCATACTGCACGCACTTCGCTGGAACCGCGCCGGTGTCTACACCAGACTGAGCCCACTGCGGGGAGACGACTCGGCACACGCCAGCTGGATCAACAACAGCGGCGTGGGCGTCGGCCATTCCTACAACGCGGGCCCGAACCCGGTGTACCGCGCGGTGCGCTGGTCCGCCGACGGGACGGTCCAGGAACTCAAGCCGCTGCCGGGACACATCGGCGGATCGGCGTGGGGAAACAACGACGCCGGTTTCAGCACCGGCTACTCGTACGGAACGGACGGCTCGACCCGCGCGGTGCGCTGGGCACCGGACGGCTCCGTAACCGACCTCGGCGGGATAGCTCCCGGCAACGCCGACGGCTTCCAGATCAACTCCTCAGGCCAGGTGGCGGGAATGTCCACGGCCGCTAACGGAAAAACGCACGCGACCCGTTGGAAGTGACCACCCCGGCACACCACACCTCGTGAGCTGTTCAGGCCCTTGCGCGCATGAGGCCTTGCGCGCATAGCGCATGGGTGGGGTTCGTGGTTGGTTTCCTCCCGTATGGCCTGGGCGCAGCCACACCACGGCGTGTCGGGAGGTCGGCCCACGAAACTGGCGTGCCCAGCGCGAGGCGATACCGACCTCCCGGCACGCCGTGGTTTCCTCCGGCAGGACATACGGGAGGGAACCGACCACGCCTCTCTACCACTGGACCCGGGAAGTCACGTGGGCAGAGCCAACCGGGTGGACAGACCACGGGTTGGTTTCCCTCTCGGCGGCCTGCCGTCCGGCGAGGACACGCAGTTCAAGCCACAAGCCAACCCGAGCGGCGGGAACAAGCCCGACACGGCGGGCATCACAATCACGTCCCTGAGGCGGGCCTTCGGCGGTAACAGCACACAGAGTGGCGGCGGCACACACACGCGATGGCCGCGCTCACGTGTCAGCGGGGGAAGAGAGAAAAGAAAAAGATGCCTCGCCGGCGGGCAGGCCTCCAAGAGGGGGACACAAACAACTCTGTTCGCCCAGCCGGTTCGCTCAACCCACGTGACTTCCCGGGTCTAGTGGGGGGCGCGGGGCGCCCCTCCCGTATGGCCTGCCAAAGGAAACCACGACGTGCCGGGAGGTCGGTATCGCCTGCGCCGTGGGTTGGGTTGCGTAGGCCGACCTCCCGACACGCCGTGGTATGGCTTCGCCCAGGCCATACGGGAGGGACACCCCACGAACCACACCCCTGCGCTGGCGCGCAAGCCGCACATCTCCGAGCTCTCGCGCAGGCCGCATGCCCCTGCTCTCTCTCGCGCGCGTCACACACCCCTAATGCGCTTCGCGCGCGCCGCACGCCCCTGCGCTTGCGCGCAGGCTCGGCTCTTGCAGTATTGCGCGCACCCCTGCGCTTTTGCGCATGCGGCCGACGGGTTTGGACTTGACGTCGGGTGACTATGCGTACAGTGTGTCGCCATGTCCGACGGAACTGGTACAAAAGGTGCGTTGTTGGTCGTCAACATCGTGCTGTGGCTGTTGCAGGTCGCGCTGGCCGCGTACTTCCTGTACAGCGCCTATATGTTGTTCTTCGAGCCTGGAATGGTGAAGAAGTTCGACAACATCGGCTTCGGCCAGTGGTTGCGGTACGTCACCGGGGTGCTGGAGACGGCGGGCGCGATCGGCCTGCTGATCCCGGGGCTGTGTGGGCTCGCGGGGCTCGGGCTGGCGCTGGTGATGGTGGGCGCCTCCCTCACCGAGTTGGTGATCCTCGACAACGGAGACGCCACCCTGCCTTTGATTCTCCTGCTTGCCTCGGTGATCGTCGCCATCTTCCGTCGCGGCGACATCACGAGGTTCCTCAGTCGACTGACGCCCGGTCGCTGAACCGCAGGACCCACTTGCGCTGCCACGGTGTTTCCACCGCACGGCGGTTGTAGTGCTCACGCGCCCACGGGATGGCGTCGGCCGACGCGACACCGGCCAGGATCGCCAGGCAGGACATCACTGTGCCTGTCCGGCCGACGCCACCTCCGCACGCGATTTCGGCGCGTTTGCCGGACCCCGCAGTCTCGTACAGGGCGCGGATCGCGCGGATGGCTGCCTCGGTGTCTTTCGGCAGCAGGAAATCCGGCCACTCGATCCAGTCGTGTGGCCAGTCGAGCGCGGCTTCGTGCTTCCGGCGCATCTTCGCCGACCCCAGATAGAGGCCGTACTCCGGCTTGACGCCGGGTGGCTCGGGGTTGCGCAGACCCCGGCCGCGGATCCAGGTCCCGTTCGGCAACTGGATCGCGCCTTCAAGATGGGAGCTGGTCATGCTCCTTTCTACTCCGCGCATCCCGGTTCCCGCACACCGCCCTGGATCCACGGCAGGTTGACCTTGCGGAACGCGATGGACCGGTGCGAGGTGGAGTTGCTCCCGGTGTTCTCGTTGACCTCGATCAACGCGCCGACGTGGTAGTCGGCGGTCTTGGCGATACTGGAGTACCCGCCTTCCTTGTACGTCGAGCTTTCGCCGGGCAGCGGGGCGTCGGCGAACGGACGGCTGTAGCTCCAGGTCCTGCCCTCGTCCTCGCTCATCCGGATCCGCATCTTGGTGCGGGTGGTCGTGCTCGCGGAGTTGACGAAGGCGAGCCGGGCGGGCGCGTCGGCGTTGTAGCGCATGGTCGAGGCCTCGTTGAGCGGGTCGAGCAGGCAGTCCGCGCCGGTGAACGGCGTGAACCCGGACTCGATCGTGCCGCGGGCGACCCAACGGCGTTTGACGTTCTCCCAGTTGCCGGAGGTCGGCCGGTCGTTGCGGTACAGCCTGCCGTCGGCCAGTTCGAGCACAGTGGACTCGCCGGTCTGTTCCATGGCGGCACCGCTCGTGGTCCTCATGACCTGGACCTTCCAGGTCGTGCCGTGGTCGTCGCTGTAGATGGTGCGGTGCTGGGCGGGAATGACGAGCCTGCCCGGGTTGCGCACGGTCGTCTGGATCCCGACGCCGGGGCCGACCGCGTCCCAGTTCCAGCTCTTGCCGGTGGCGAGCGTCTTCGGCTTGAGGCTGTCGGACATGTTGACGGGCGCCTGCCAGGTGACGCCGTCGTCGGCGCTGGCGGACAGCCACACCTGCCGGTCGTCCCACGAGTCGACAGGATGGTGGCCTTCCGGCTGGTGGTTCATGAACAGCCAGATCCTGCCGGTGGACCGGTCGACGACCGGAGTGGGATTACCCCACACGCCCTGGCCTGAGCCGACGACCTCGGACAGCTTCGACCAGGTGGCACCGTTGTCGGTGGAACGCTTGTACAGCAGGTTGATGTTGCCGTAGTCCTCGTTGCCCGCGGCCCGTCCCTCGACGAACGCGATCAGGGTGTCCGCGTTGGTCCGGACCAGCGCGGGGATCCGGAAGGAGTGGTAGCGGATGCCGTTGAGTGTGTCGTCGCCGCCACCGTCGAAGAGGATCTTCTCTGCGTGGGACGGCGACGCTGCCGACACGGCGGTCGGTAGGGCGGTCCCGGCGGTGGTCACGGTGGCGATGACGGTGGCTGCGGCGAGCAGCAGTCTTCCCCAATGCTTCACAGCCTCGATCCTGGCCCGGATCGATACAAGCCGCCTACAACTCTGCAGCCGTTATTGTCTCCGCATGAGGCTTCGTTGGGTTTTAACCACGGTCGTCGCACTGGCGGCCTCCGTAGTCACCACGGCACCGGCCCAGGCCGCGCAGGCCGAGCGGCACAAGCCGATCGTCCGGTGCGAGTTCACGCCGACGCCGGAGAACCCGTCCCCACGGCCCGTGCTGCGGCCGTTGCCGTTCGCGCTGACCGTCGGGACGCAGAAGGTCACCTTCAGGACCAACTACGGTCCGGTGGTGATCGAGCTGAACAGGGCAGGCGCGGCGCCCTGCGCGGTGCACAACATGGTCAGCCTGGTGGTGCAGCGCTTCTACAACAAGAGCCAGTGCTGGCGGCTGACGAACTCCGCCCGGCTCGGTGTCCTGCAGTGCGGGGACCTGATCAAGGCCGAAGTGGGCGGGCCCGGGTACAAGTTCGCCGACGAGGTCACCGGTAAGGAGACGTATCCGCGCGGCACCGTGGCCATGGGCAACCAGGGGGCGGGGACGAACGGCAGCGAGTTCTTCATCGTCCACTCGTTCGCCAACATCGCCCCGAAGTACTCGGTGCTGGGCAAGGTCGTCCGCGGGATGGACGTGCTCGACAGGATCGTCGCGAACGGCATCATCGACACGGATCCGGCGGTGCCGGGTGACGGCCTGCCCGCCAAGCCGGTGAAGATCGAGAAGGTGACGATCGGCGGGTTCTAGCGGCTCGTCCTCATGCGACGGTGAGCACGATCTTGCCTTGGATGTGCCCACGGGCGGCTCGCTCGTGGGCACTTCGGGCATCAGCGAGCGGAAACGTGCTGTCTATGGCGACGCGCAGCGTGCCCGCGTCGAGCAGGCGTCCGAATTCCTCGAGTTGCGGGCCGTTCGAGCGCACCTGGCTGATCGAGACCGTGACACCGAGCCTCGTGGCGTCCTCGGGATCGTGACCGCCGAGGAACACGGGGAACAACGCGCCACCGCGCTTGATCGTGCGCAGGAACCGACCGGTGTCGGGACCGCCGACCGTGTCGAGCACGAGATCGATGTCGTGCGCGACTTCCTCGGGACGAGTCTTGGTGTAGTCGATGAACTCGTCGGCGCCGAGGTCACGCAGGAACGACTCGTGCGCGCCTGACGCCACCGCGATGACACGCGCACCCTTCCATTTGGCCAACTGCAGCGCGAAGTGCCCCACGCCGCCCGCAGCACCGTTGACGAGTACCGTCGTCTCGGAGTTCAACGGCACAGGACGATGCCGCTCCGCCTGGAAGGGCGACGGGTGGTCGTGTCCGAGTTCGATCAGGAACTGCCATGCGGTGAGCCCCGCCATGGGCGCCCCGGCGGCGTGCACGTGATCGATGTGGGCCGGTTTGCGTGCGAGGTCTGACGCGGGTGCGGTGACGTACTCGGCGTAGCCGCTGCCCTTGAGGCTGGGAAAGCGCAGGAGGCCGAAGACCTCGTCGCCGACGGCGAAACCGTCCACATCCGCGCCGAGTGCCTCGACGACGCCCGACACGTCCGTCCCCGGAGTCAGCGGCAGACTCAACGGCGGCCGCAGCTCGGCGGGCACATTCAGCAGTCCACCGCGCACATACCAGTCGGGTGGGTTGATGCCCGCCGCGTGCACGCGAACGAGCACTTCTCCCGGCTGGGGCTCGGGAACCGGGATCTCGTCGAGCCGCAGGACTTCAGGGCCGCCGAACTCGTGCAGCCGGATCGCCTTCATCGTGGTTGTCGACATCGTTTCCTCATGATCAGCGCGGATGGGCTAGTCTTACACGCTTCGATGGTGGCTGCCATCGCGGATCCCGAGTCCGCGCTGCACGCCTCGTGCGTCGCGATGCGCGCAGCAGGGACCAGACTGCTCACCCGAGCCCAAGCCGCGGGCCTGGCGCGGACCGACATCGACGGCACCGACCTGTTCGCGCTGGTCGGGGCGCTGGCTTGGCTGCACGACCAGCCCTCGCTCGCGGCACGCGCCGACCATCTCTTCGACGTCATCGCGAGTGCGATCCTCACCGGCCCCGGTAAGTAGGCTTTGTACGCGAATTGTGCGGGACGTGTACGAGGCGGAAGCACGATCGCCGCGTGCCCGCACCGAAGAAGTACCCAGACGACCTGCGTGTGAGAGCCGTCCGCCAGGTGTTCGACATCAGACGGGCCAGAGGCAACTCCTACGGCGTTATCGCCGAGGTGGCCGCTCGGCTCGGGATCGGCGACCAGTCACTGCGCGGCTGGGTCCGCCAGGCCGAGTTGCACGGCGAGACGCCGGGTGAGCACGTGTCCGCCGAGCGGCGGATCACCGAGCTGACCAAGGAAGTGCAACAACTGCGCCGCTCCAACGAGATCCTCAAGGCGGCATCGGCTTTTTTCGCGCGGGAGCTCGACCCGCGACCGATCGGCTGATCACGTTCGTCAACGAGTACAAGAGCGCGTTCGGAGTCGAGCCGATCTGCCGGGTTCTGGGGATCGCTCCGTCGACGTACTACGCGGCCGTTGCCCGGCCGCCGTCGCAGCGCTCGCTGCGGGACGTGGATCTCAAGCGGGAGATCCTCCGTGTCTTCGCCGAGACCTCGTCGGGTTCACGGCGGATCTGGCGCAGGCTCAACGAGGAGGGCCTGCAGGTGGCCCGCTGCACGGTCGAGCGGCTGATGCGGGAGATGAAGATCTCCGGTGGGCCGCGTCCGGCCGCCGACGGCCCGGAGATCCGGCGGTGGTTCGTCGACTTCGTGGACGGCGCGTTGTTCGTGGTCGACGAGTCCGCGCACAGGATTCTTGCCTACGAACGGCCCGGTGTGGTCAGCACCGAGCTGGTCCTCGACGCGTTGGAAGGCGCGTTGTGGGGCGGCGCCTGGCATTCCGGGCACACCGCGATCCGCTACAGCAAGCGGCTCGCCGCGTCCGGTGTGGACATCTCGACAGGCACCGTCGGGGAAAGCCCGACGGCCCAGTCGATGATCCAGTGGTACACACGGGAACTGGCAGCGGTCTAGCGCACCGGCTGTTTGCGTGGCTTGAGACGGAGGTTCGGCAGGATCGGGGCGGGGATCCTGTCGGCTCCATGGCCCGCGACCGTGCCGAACCGGCTCGGGTCGCCGCCTTCCCAGTCCTCGCGGGCCGCCATGATCTCGTCGTGGCTGCGGCCGACGAAGTTCCACCACATCACGAGATCCTCGCCGAACGGTTCACCGCCGAGCAGGACCGCGCGGGCCGGGCCGGAGATGGTGAGCTCGTCACGCCCCGTGCCCAGGTACAGCAACGGGCCTGGCTTCAGTTCCACACCGGCGACCTGGACGATGCCGTCGACCACGAGCAGTCCGTACTCGAAGTCGGGCCGCAGTGGCAGGGTCGCCTCGGTGACGTCGAGCTGTGCGCCGACGAGCGGCGAGTACGTCGTCGCGGGCGACTCCGCAT
The DNA here is from genome assembly GCF_000826545.1 of Kibdelosporangium sp. MJ126-NF4. Next base: position 85,945 of record NZ_CDME01000012.1, read on the forward strand.
CGCCGAGCGTGCCCATGAACACCAGCGCGTCGATGCCGTTGTCCTGATATCTCGGCAGCGAGGCATGGTGTTCGAACCCGGCTGGGCCAGCCGCCGCGTCAGCGGGCAACGCGACCCACAGTTGCAGCGCGTGCAACGGGCCGGTGCCGATCGAGAGTTCCGAGTGCGACACTCCCCTGCCGCTGGTCATCAGGTTGAGCTGGCCGGGACGCAGGATCGCGTCGCTGCCCACGCTGTCGCGGTGGCGGATCTCACCGGCCAGCGGCCACGTCACGGTCTGCAGGCCGATGTGCGGATGTGGCAGGACGACCATCTCGGCCACGTCCGGACCGAACTGGTCGAGGAAGCACCAGGCTCCCAGTGTCGGCAGCCCACGCTGCGGCAGGACACGGTCCACCTGGACGCCGCGCACCCCGCCGAGCGGGACCTCGCGGGCCTCGAAGAACTCCGGGCTGGTGGTGTTGCTCATCCGGGCCACTGGACATGGTCGTCGTACTGCGAGTTCTTGCGGACGAACGCGGCGATGAACGGGCAGACCGGCACGATCACCTTGCCGCTGCCGACCACCGCGTCCAGTGCTCCGGTGGCGAGCACCTTGCCGAGGCCCTTGCCCGCGAACGCGTCGTCGATCTCGGTGTGCGTGAAGACAACCTGGTCGCCCTGCTCGGTGTACGCCGCGAATCCGGCCAGCTCACCGGCGTGGAACACCTCGTAGCGGCTCTTGTCGGCATTGCGGACGACCTCAGTCGTTTCGTCAGTCATCTTGTCCTTCTCGGCTGAGAACGGTTTCCCGTCCATAGTGACGCATCGAAGAGGATTCGCATTCCGGGAGGGTCCGGCGTCACGTTGCGACGACCGGGCCTGACTGAACGCGGGGTCGATCGACTACGTTGTGGTAATTGTGAGGCCAGAGGACACCGAGATAACCCAGCTAGCGTTCGCGGCCCGACGCGGCGACCGCGGCGCGTTGGAGCGGTTCATCCGTGCCACGCAGCGCGACGTGTGGCGGTTCGTCGCCCACCTCGCCGACCCGAAGCTGGCCGACGACCTCGCCCAGGAGACCTACCTGCGCGCGTTGGGCAGCATCGGCCGGTTCGAGGGCCGCTCGTCGGCACGCACCTGGTTGTTGTCGATCGCGCGCCGGGTCGTCGTCGATCAGATCAGGGCCGCTCAGGTGCGCCCGCGGCACGCCGACGTGCCGGACTGGCAGGCAGCGGCCGAGCGCGTCCAGCAGGCCAACGGCTTCGAGGAGGGTGTCGTCCTCGAGGAGCTGGTCAGGTCGTTGGACTCGGAACGGCGTGAGGCCTTCGTGCTGACCCAGACCCTCGGCCTGTCGTACGCGGACGCGGCCGAGGTGTGCGACTGCCCGGTGGGCACGATCCGGTCCAGGGTGGCCAGGGCCCGTGACGACCTGATCACGTCCATGAAGGACACCGACACACCCCGGGAGCGGTTCGCCATCTAGCCAAGTCCGTCAGTCGATGTCCAGCACGGCCTTGCCGGTGACCTGGCGGTCGAACAGCGCGGCGGCGGCCTCGTCGAACCGCGTCCACGAGCCGCGCCAGCCGATGTCGACTGTGAGCTTGCCGTCCGCGACCAGCTTGAGCAGGTAGGCGAGGTCCGGCCCGTAGCCGTTGCCCGCGTCGAACGAGACCAGTGACTTCGCCGGGGCGACCGTGGCATACGGCTGGAACACCGCGGGCTGCATCGACGTCCAGCCGATGCTCTGCAGCACGCCGCCGGTCCTGACCAGCTCCCACGCCCGCACCAGCGTCGGGCCGCCGATGTTCTCCAGCACGATGTCGACCGGTTTGACGTCGTCCAGATCCGCGACGACCTCGTGGGCGCCGAGTTCGGCGAGCCCGCCACCACGCCTGGCCAGCGCGACGACCTCGGCGCCTTCCAGCGCCGCGAGCTGGATGGCGTAGCGGCCCACGCCACCGGACGCACCGGTGATCAGCACCCGCTTGCCGGTGAGCTCACCGGATCGCCGCAGCGCGCGCAGGGCGGTGACTCCGGCGATCGGCAGCGCGGAGGCGACAGCCAGGTCCACGCCGTCCGGAACGACCGCCAACTCCTGCACCGAGACGGCCCGCTTCTCGGCCCATGCCCCGTCGCTCCCGAAGGTCAGGACGTTCACCCCGATGGCTGGGCCGGTGCCGTCGGCAGCGGCCTGCACGACAACGCCCGCTGCGTCCCAGCCCATCACCTTGCCGGGGGCCTCCGTCGCCGAGAAACCGACGTCCCCGTGGTTCAGCGACGAGTTCCGTACCTCGACGATCACCTGATCGGGTGCCGCCACCGGGTCGGGCGCCTCCCGCAACCGCAGCCCGGACTTCGTGTCCGGGGTCGTGACCAGGGCGCGCATCAGAGCCTCCACAAGCATCGTGAACTGGGCCAACAGGTCGCTCAACCAGATGGTGTACAGGGGTATTCCGGTGATCTTGGGACACCCGTGAACAGTCTCTTGTAGACAGCCGGACTACGCAGATTTGCGTACGAAGAGATCCGCGCCAGCGCGGACGCTCCCACCGCGCCGTCCGGCAACCATTTCATCCATGAAACCGGACATGTTGACCCCGCCGCGCACCCCGCCCGCGGCGCTGCCCAGAACAAGGCGGCCCAGGACAATCCGGCTGGGAGCCATCCCGCGGAAGGTGTGGCTGATCGTCCACATCGCCGCGGCGGGCGCATGGCTGGGGATGGACCTCGTGCTGGGCGTCCTGGTCGTCACCGCGCTGGTGGCGACTGACCCGCAGACCGTCTCGGTCGCGTTGCAGGCCGTCGAACTGTTCGCGGTGTGGCCGGTGGCCATCGCCGGGGTGGTGTGTCTGGCCAGCGGGATCGTGCTGGGTCTCGGCACGAAGTACGGCCTGGTCAGGTACTGGTGGGTGTTCGTCAAGCTGGTGATGAACATCGTCCTGCTCGTGCTGGTCGTCGTCGTACTGCCGCCTGGCGTGCGAGAAGCCGCCGAGATCGGCCGGGCACTGACCGGGGACGTGCCGAGCGGCATGCTCTTCCCGCCGGTCGTGTCCACCGCCGCCGTGCTTTTCGCCACCGTCATCTCCGTGCTCAAGCCGTGGGGACGGCTCAGGAAGGACACACCATGAACCCTGTCGAAACGACCACGCTGACCAAGAACTTCGGCGACACGGCTGCGGTCAAGGACGTGAGCCTGACCGTGCGCCCAGGCGAGGTCTACGGATTCCTCGGCCCGAACGGCGCAGGCAAGACAACGACGTTGCGGATGCTGCTCGGCCTGATCCGGCCGACCTCGGGCGGTGTCCGACTACTCGGCAAGCCACCAGGACCCGGGTATCTGGACCGGGTGGGTGCGCTGATCGAAGGGCCCGCGTTCTACCCGTACCTGTCCGGCCGCAAGAACCTCACGGTGCTCGCGGACCACGCGGGAGTCGTGCGTTCCCGGGTGGACGCGGTGCTCGGCACCGTGGGGCTGACCGGCCGCGCAGGCGACAAGTACTCGACCTACTCGTTGGGCATGAAACAGCGTCTCGGCCTGGCGGCGGCTCTGCTGAAGGAGCCTGAGCTGCTGATCCTCGACGAGCCGACCAACGGGCTCGACCCGGCCGGGATGGCCGACATGCGCGTGACCATCCGCGATCTGGCCGCCAACGGCTGCACGGTGCTGCTGTCGAGCCACCTGCTGGCCGAGGTCGAGCAGATCTGCGACCGGGTCGGCGTGATCACCCGCGGCGAGCTCGTCGCGGAGACGACCGTGGCCGAGCTGCGGGCGGGCGGGACGCTGCGGGTCGTGGCGCAGCCGTTCGACCAGGCGCGGACCGTGCTCACGACGCTGCTGGGGCACCAGCGGGTGGTGGTCGAGGACCGCGTCTTCGACCTGGAGGTCGAGCCGGACCAGGCGGCGAAGGTCAATTCCGAGCTGGTCGGCGCCGGACTCGCGGTCAGCGAGGTCCGCTGGCGCGAACCCGACCTCGAACGGGCGTTCCTCGAACTGACGGGAGGCGGCAACGATGTTCACTGACATCAGGGCCGAGATCACCAAGCAGGTCCAGCGTCCGGCGATGTGGCTGCTGCTGGGCATCGCGGTGCTGCAGACGCTCACGTTCGCCTACGTGATCCCCTACGCCGGGTACACCGGCACGACGTCCGGCCCGGTCAGCCGCGGGCTCGCGGCGATGCTGCCCGGCGAGTTCGTCTCCGGCGCGATCGGTGGACTGCCGCTGTTCGCCGGTGCGCTCGCGTTGATCTTCGGCGTGCTCGTCGTGGGCAGCGAGTACGGCTGGGAGACGTGGAAAACCGTGCTGTCCCAACGACCTTCACGGCTGCGGGCGTACTCGGCGAAGCTGGCGGTCGTGGCCGCGGGCGTGACCGTGCTCGTGGTGACGCTGCTGGTGTTCGCCGCGGCGGCCAGCGTCGTGATCGCCGCGCTCGCCGACCAGCCGCTGATCTGGCCGTCCGTTGTGGACGTCCTGACCGGGTTCGGCGCGGGCTGGCTGGTGACGATGATGTGGGGCGCGCTCGGCGTGCTGCTCGGCATCGTGTTCCGCGGTGTCGCCCTGCCGATCGGCCTTGGCCTGGTGTGGATGCTCGCGGTGCAGAACCTGCTGTCCGCGATCGCGGCACCGCTGTTGACCTGGGTGAACGACGTGCAGAAGGGCCTGCCTGGGCCGAACGCGGGCGCGCTGGTGGCCTCGCTGATCGGTGACGTGCCCGTACCGGGAGTCGAGGCGATCGTCGGCGGCACGCACGCCACCGTGGTCATCGTCGGCTACCTGCTGGCATTCTCCGTACTGGGCGGCTGGCTGCTGCAGCGCCGCGACATCAAGTAGACCGGAGCTGGTATGAAGATCGGCGACATCGCGCTGGCGGTCGTGCTCGCGGCCGCCAGCGCGGTCGCAGCTGCCGGGCTGAACCAGATGAGCGCCGTGGACCGGCCGGTCGACGTGTTCTGCCTGGTGCTCGCGGCCGGGGCCGGGCTGGCATTGGCCACCCGACGCGTGCACCCGATCCCGACGCTGGCCGCGAACACCACCCTGTTGAGCATCTACCTGTGGATGGGGTACCCGTACGGGCCGATCATGTTCACCTTCTCGGTGGCCATGTATTCCATCGGCCGGTATCTGCAGCTGAAACCGGCGGTGATCACGACCGTGGCCGCGTTGCCGATCCTGGCGGCGCACCTGTTCGTCAACCCGGCATCGGCGGAAGGCGCGTACGGGCTGATCCCGGTGACCGGTTTCGCGGTGGTGCCGCTGGCCATCGGCGTGATCGTGCGCGTCAACCGCGAGTCGGTCGAACGGGCACGGGCCGAGATGATCAGGGAACGCGTCTCCGACGAACGGCTGCGCGTGGCGCAGGAGGTGCACGACGTCGTAGGCCACGGCCTCGCGGCGATCAAGATGCAGGCCGACATCGCGCTGCACCTGCTGGACCGGAAACCAGACCAGGCCGAGATCGCACTGCGGGCGATCAGCGAGACCAGCACGGAGGCGTTGGACGAACTGCGCGCCACCCTGACCGTGGTGCGCGGCCGCGCCCCGGCACCCGGGCTGGGCCTGCTGGCCGACCTGACCGCCCGGATGAACCACGCCGGGGTAGAAGTCCAGGTGGACGTGGTGGGCACAGAACGGAGCCTGCCCGCGGCGGTGGACCTGGCCGGGTATCGCGTCGTGCAGGAGTCACTGACGAACGTGCTCAAACACGGCCCGGTCAAGCGGGCCGCGGTCAAGGTCGGCTACGAGGACGACGCCGTGCACATCGCGGTGTCCAACCCGGCCGAGGAGTCCTCGGCCGGTGACGGGTTCGGGATTCCCGGCATGCGTGAGAGAGTCACCGCGCTGGGCGGGCAGTTCACCGCCGGGCCGACCGGCGACGGCCGGTTCGAGGTGCGGGCCGCGATACCAACTCAGGGGGACGCATGATCCGGGTGCTGATCGTCGACGACCAGGACCTGATCCGGTTCGGCCTGCGCACACTGCTGGAGAACGAGGACGGCCTCGAGTACGCGGGCGAGGCGGCGGACGGCCTCGCCGCGGTGGCCAGAGCGAAGGAGCTGCGGCCCGACGTGGTGCTGATGGACATCCGGATGCCGGGCATCGACGGGATCGAGGCCACCCGCCGGATCGTCGCGGCACCGGAACTGGAGCACACCAGGATCATCGTGCTGACCACGTTCGAGCTCGACGAGTACGTCTTCGACGCGTTGCGGCACGGCGCAAGCGGTTTCCTGCTCAAGGACACCAAACCGGACCAGCTGCTGTCGGCGATCAAGCTCGTCGCGGGTGGTGGCGCGCTGCTGTCGCCGTCGGTGACCCGCCGGGTGATCAGCGAGTTCGCCTCCGGCCCGTCGCGGACGGTGAAACCCCATCCGCAGCTGGGCGCGCTGACCCAGCGTGAGCTGGAGATCGTCGGGCTGGTCGGCCTGGGACTGACCAACGACGAGATCGCCGTGCGACTCGTGGTCAGCCCGGCGACCGCGCGCACCCACGTCAGCCGCGCCATGATCAAGCTGGGCGCCCGTGACCGCGCCCAGCTCGTCGTGTTCGCCTACCAGTCCGGTCTCACCTGAGTCCGGCGAAGAACTCCCGGATGTCCCCGGCCAGGATCTCCGGCTCCTCCACGGCCGCGAAGTGCCCGCCGCGGTCGACGTCGGTCCACCGCGCGATCGTGTGCTCGGCTTCGAGGTAGCGCCGGACGCCCGCGTCGTGCGCGAACACGATCATCGCGGTCGGCACGCCTGAGTTCCGCGCGACCTCGCCCCACGAGGTGTCCTGGGCGTAGCCGACGTACGCCGCCGATCCGGCTGTCCCGGTGAGCCAGTAGATCATCACGTTGGTCAGCAGCCAGTCCCGGTCGACGATCTTGTCCGGGTCGAGGTCACGCGGGTGCGTCCACTCGCGGAACTTGTCCATGATCCACGAGAGTTGGCCGACCGGGGAGTCGACGAGGCCGTAGGCCAGCGTCTGCGGGCGCGTCGACTGGATCGCGATGTAGCCCATCTCCTCGCGCAGGAACGCCTCGGTCCGGTTGAGCCGGTCACGCTCCAGGTCGGTCAGCGTCGCCCATTCGTCCTCGGGGATCGGGAACTGCGGGATCGTCATGGGGCCGTTGAGGTGCACGCCGAGCACGCGGTCCGGCGCGACCCGGGCCACCTCGGGACTCACCGCCCCGCCGATGTCGCCGCCCTGCACCCCGAACTTCTCGTAGCCGAGGCGATCCATCAGCGTCACCCAGGCGCGGGCGATCCGGTTCGTGTCCCAGCCGGAGTCACTGGTCGGGCCGGAGAACCCGAAGCCGGGCAGTGCCGGGATGACCAGGTGGAACTCGTCGGTCAGCAGCGGGATCACGCCGAGGAACTCCGCGACCGAGCCCGGCCAGCCGTGCGTGAGCAGCAGCGGCGTCGCGTTCTCGGCTGTCGACCGGACGTGCAGGAAGTGGATCCGCTGGCCGTCGATCGTGGTGGTGAACTGCGGGTACGCGTTCAGCTTCGCCTCAGCGTCACGCCAGGAGTACTCGGTGCGCCAGTACTCCACCAGGTCACGCAGCCACGAGACGGGCACGCCGGTGTCCCATGAGTCGCCGGGCAGCGCGGCGGGCCAGACGGTGTTCGCCAGCCGTGACCGCAGGTCGTCCAGGCGCTGCTGGGGGATCTCGATGCGGAACTGGGTGATCTCTTCGCTCATGGGAACCACACTATGAGCCACCTAGGGCAGATTCGGTCCTAAGCTGAAAGTCATGCGGTTGCTTCGGTTGTTGTCCCTGCTCCAGACCTCGCGCGACTGGAGCGGCGCGGATCTGGCGCAACGCCTCGAAGTGGACGCGCGGACCGTGCGCAGGGACATCGAGAAACTCCGTGACCTGGGCTATCCGGTGAACGCGACCCCTGGCCTTGCCGGATACCGGCTGGGCGCCGGTGCGAATCTCCCGCCGCTGCTGCTCGACGACGAGGAGGCGATCGCGGTGGCGGTCGGGCTGCGCACCGCGGCGAGCGGCACGATCGCGGGCATCGAGGAGAGTTCGCTGCGGGCGCTGGCCAAGCTGGAGCAGGTGCTGCCGTCGCGGCTGCGGCATCGGGTGAACCTTGTGCACTCGGTCACCGAGACCTTGCCGTCGGGCGGGCCGACCGTCAGCCCGGACACCCTGACCGCGATCGCGACGGCCTGCCGCGCCCACGAGGTCCTTCGGTTCGACTACGAGTCCCACGACGGCTCGCTGTCCACGCGCAGGACCGAACCGCACCGGGTCGTCCACACGGGACGGCGGTGGTACCTGGTCGGCTGGGACATCGACCGCGCCGACTGGCGGACCTACCGCGTGGACCGGCTGCGACCGAAGATCCCGACCGGCCCGCGTTTCACACCGAGGGAGGTACCGGAACTGGCCGGATACGTCTCACGCGGAGTGTCCACATCGGCCTACCGGTACCACGCGAGGATCGCGCTGGGCGTGTCCGCCGAGGTCGCGGCGCAGCGGATTCCCCCGACGACAGGCATGCTCGAAGCGGTGGATGAGCACACGTGCCTGCTGCACACCGGATCCCACTCGCTCGACGAGATCGTCCTCTACGTCGGACTGTTCGATTTCCCTTTCACCGTCGAGGAACCACCCGAGCTCGTGGCCAGGGTCCGGCAGCTCGCCGAGCGGTTCGCTCAGGCCAGCGACTCCCGGTAGACGTTCACCGACGACGCCAGCCGGTCCAGTTCGGCACGTGTCCGGGTGATGCCCTCGGCGTCCAGGCCCATGGCCTCGCCGATGATGTCCGGAATGCGTTCGGCCTTCTCGCGCAGCGCCCGGCCGCTCTCGGTCAGCGCTGCCCGGACCGAACGCTCGTCGTCGGTCTGCCGGACACGCTCGACGTACCCCATCGCCGCCAGGCGTTTGAGCAAGGGCGACAAGGTGCCCGAGTCGAGACTCAGCTCGGCGCCGATCTCCTTGACCAGGCGGTTGTCCCGCTCCCACAGCGCGAGCATCACCAGGTACTGCGGATACGTCAGATCCAGGTCGTCGAGCAGCACGCGGTACAGCGCGGTCACCGCGCGGGACGCGGTGTAGAGCCCGAAGCACACCTGGTCATTGAGACGCAACGACATCCCCTCATTGTGACGCACAACCCGGTGACGAGCAACTCAAGTGCCCTGCATCTCATTTCGCACAACTCAGTTGTGTACAACTGAGTTGCGGACTACCTTTCAGGTCTCCAGCCGCCCCTACCGAAGGAAAGAAAGAAATGACCGCCAACCCGCGCGGAATCTCACTCGAACCGGCCGCCCAGGCCTTCATCGAGGCAACCGCCACCCCGCCCTTCCTCTTCGAACTTCCCGTCGCCGAAGGCCGCGCCGCAGTGGACGGCGTGCAGGACGGCCCGGTGGACCTGCCGCCCGCCGACGTCGAGACCTTCGCCGTCCCCGGTGGTTCGGAGATCCGGATCGTCCGGCCGCAGGGCGCGACCGGCACGCTGCCGGTCATCGTCTACATCCACGGCGCCGGATGGGTGTTCGGTGACTTCCACACCCACGAACGCCTGGCGCGTGAGCTGGCTGTCGGCACCGGTGCCGCTGTGGTGTTCGTCGAGTACGACCGGTCACCGGAGGTGCGCTACCCGGTCGCCGTCGAGCAGAGCTACGCGGCGGCCAAGTGGGTCGTCGAGCACGGCGCGGACAAGAACCTGGACGGCACCCGGATCGCCGTCGCGGGCGACTCGGTCGGCGGGAACATGGCCGCGGTGCTCACGCTGCTGGCGAAGGAGCGCGGCGACGTGAGCTTCAAGCACCAGGTGCTGTTCTACCCGGTCACCGACGCCAACTTCGACACCGAGTCGTACAAGGAGTTCGCCGAGGGCTACTTCCTGCGCCGCGACGGCATGCAGTGGTTCTGGGACCAATACACCACCGACCCGGCGCAGCGCGCGGAGATCACCGCGTCGCCACTGCGGGCCACTCTGGAGCAGCTCGCCGACCTGCCGCCCGCGCTGGTCATCACCGGCGAGGCCGACGTGCTGCGTGACGAGGGCGAGGCCTACGCGGTCAAACTCCGTCAGGCGGGCGTGCCGGTGACTGCTGTGCGCTACCAGGGCATCGTGCACGACTTCGTGATGGTCAACGCGCTGCGCGAGACGCACGCCGCCGAGGCCGCGATCAGTCAGGCGATCGCTGTGCTGCGCAAGGCTCTCATCTGAGCAACGCGTCCGTCATCTCGTTGGTGAACTTCCCTCCCGGATCAAGCCGCCGCGCGAGATGAGCGAAGTCCTGCAGTCGCCGATAGCGCGACTGCAGGACTTCGGGCGTGGTGGTGAAGACCTTCGCCCAGTGCGGGCGGGCGTCGAACTGCGCCAGCCGCTCCCCCACCAGCTCGACAACGGGCATCACCGCGGCCGCGTCGGCGATCCACGTGAAGTGGACGCACACCGTGTCCCGCTCGTGGAACGGGCTCAGCCACAGCCGGTCCGCTTTGACAGCACGGATCTCACTGATCTGCAGCACCGGGTGGACGCGGTCGCGGATGTCGTTGATCGCGTGCAGCGCCGCGACCGCGTCCGTGCGCGCGACCATGAACTCGGTCTGCAGCTCCTCGCCCGCGCTCGGCGTGAACTCCGGGCGGAAGTGCGGAAGGCGCTCGAACGACCGGCCGGGGATTCCCAGCTGCTGCGTACAGTTGCGTGTGGCCATGCCTGGCACCGGGTGCCGCGGCCCGTCCGCTCTTGTCGTCGCCTCGGGCACGAACTCCGGATCTGACACTCGCTGTTTCACCCAGACCTGGTTGATCACATCGCTGGACCAGTCGGTGAACAGGCTGACGCTGTAGGCGCCGTCGAGCACGCCGAGGATGTCCGAGCCCAGCGGGAGTCCTTCGTGGACGTACTGGCGGATCTCGAAGGCGGGCACCAGATCCAGCGTCAGGCTCCTGACAACGCCCAACGCGCCGAGGTTGACCACGGTGCCGTCGAAGTCCTCGTCGCCTCGGTCGATGGCCAGGGTTTCGCCGTCGGCCGTGACAATCTCCAGCCCGGCAACGGAAGTCGAGAGGCTCCCGTTGCCGGAGCCGGAGCCGTGTGTCGCGGTCGCGGTGGACCCGGCGACCGAGATGTGCGGCAGTGAGGCGAGGTTGGCCAGCGCGAAGCCCTTGGCGTCCAGCTCCTCGGCGAACTCCGCGTACCGCAGCCCTGCCGAGACCCTGACCTGCCCGGCGCCGGAGTCGATCTCGACCAGCCGCGGCAGACCTGCGAGGCTGACGAGCTCACCCCCGGTGTTCGCGAGCTCGTTGAACGCGTGCCTCGTGCCCAGCGCCCTGATCCGGGTGGCGTTCGCGACCGTCGACCGCAGCTCGGCGTCGGATCGCGGGTAGTGAATCGCGGTGGCGCGATAGGTGACGTTGCCTGCCCAGTTCTGCTCCACCCGGCCAGTCTGGCATCAGTACTCGTCGCGGTACTTCAACTCCGGGCTGCCCGCCTGCGCGCCGAAGCCCGTCATCCGGCCCTTGGGCTCCTCCCATTCCTCCTGGCGGCCGAGCGCGGTGATGTCGAGGAGGGCGGTGGTGTTCGTCAACAACTCCGAGCCGCGGCCGTAGGTCGAGTACGTGTGGAACACACGGTCGCCGTCGCGCAGGAACGCGCTCAGTCCCGGCAGTTCGTACGGCTGCTCGGTGTTCTCGACGTAGTACCCGGTTCCTGCCGCGATGTGCTCGTCCTTGGAGCGGTAGTTGTAGACGATCGGCTTGACGGACTCGTCGAGGGTGACGTTGAAGTCGTAGTTGAAATCGCTGCCGAACGACGAGTACCACGGCACGTCCCAGCCCATCCGCGCCTTGAACCTGGTGATCTTGTCGATCGGCGCGCGGGAGACGGCGGCGAACGTGGTCGCGCGGACGTTGAGGTGCGTGAGGTGGCCGATGTCGTCGAGGAAGCTCGAGCAGCTGCGGCAGCCGCCGTCCCACTCCGGGTCGAACATGAAGTGGTACACCACCAGCTGCAGACGGCCGTCGAACAGGTCGAGCAGGCTTGCCTTGCCCTCAGGCCCTTCGAGGACGTAGTCCTTGTCGATCTCGACCATCGGCAGCCTGCGGCGGTCGGCGTTCAGCTCGTCGCGAGCCTTCGTCTCTGCCTTCTCCTTGGCCAGCAGGTCCTTGCGCGCGGCCAGCCACTCGTCCTGGGACACGATCTGCGGAAGACTCATCGTCAACACTCCCTTTCGCGATGCCTTCACACGTACAGACCCGGGCCGGTCCCGAAACTCGTCGGTGTTCCGCGAAAGAATCCGCGTCAGCGGGTGAAGACGGCTCGCACGGCGGCTTCGTCACCGTCGATCTCGACCAGCCCCGAGACGTCATCGAGGCTGAGCACACCCGCTGCCAGGCCGAGAACGATCGCCGGGTCGGCCCGCACGACGGCGTCGAGGTCGCGACCGTCGTGCGGACCGACCGCCACACCCGAGTCCGACGGGCTCACGTGGAAAAGCCGTCCCTCGACCGAGATCCCGAGTGTCGCCGCGACCTTCCTGCCGCTGAACAGGGCCGGGAGCGCGACGGCAAGCCACTCGGGCAGGAAGCGGTCGCCGTCCGCTCCGCGGACCATCAACGGCGTGGACCACCGGATCAGGCCCTCGATCGGCTCACGCAGCTCGTTGCCCCACGGGGTGAGGGCGTACACGACGGCACTGCCCTCGTCGGCCAGGCGCCGCTCGACCACTCCGGCGGACTCGAGGTCACGGAGCCTGTCGGCGAGCAGGTTGGTGGCCACGCCGGGCAGTCCAGCCAGCAGTTCGCGGTAACGGGCGGGAGCGACAAGGAGCTGACGGACGATCAGCAGGTTCCACCGGTCGCCGATGACGTCGAGGGCTCGAGCGAGACCGCAGTACTGACCATAGCTTCGACTCATATCACCTACTTGATATTCTCAAGCGTGCCTGATGAACTCAAGCTTACCAGCGAAGAGAGGTGACCATGGCTGACGCGACGCGGCCTGCGTGGGTCGACGACGAACTGTTCCCGTTCACGAGCCGCTTCGTCACCATCGACGGGCACACCGTCCATTACGTGGACGAAGGCTCCGGGCCGACACTGTTGCTGCTGCACGGCAACCCGACCTGGTCGTACTTGTACCGCGACGTGATCCGTGCCCTGAAAGACCAGTTCCGGTGCGTCGCACTGGACTACCCGGGCTTCGGGCTGTCGTCGGCTCGCTCGGGTTACACGTATCTGCCTGAGGACCACGCCCAGGTGGTCACCGGCTTCGTCGACGCACTGGAGCTGAACGCCGTCACCCTGGTGGCCCATGACTGGGGCGGCCCCATCGGCCTCGCCACCGTCGAACAGCGGCCCGCCGCCTTCGAGAGGCTTGTGCTGGCCAACACCTGGGCCTGGCCGATCCCCGACCTGCGTGTCGCGGTCATGTCACACCTGATGGGCGGACCGCTGGGGCGCTTGCTGATCAGGCAGTTCAACCTGTTCGTCAACGCCATGATCCCCGCTGGGCACCGGCTGCGGAAGCAGACCGACGGCGACATGGCTCATTACCGACAGGCGCTGGCCACCCGCGACCGGCGTGACGCGACAGCCGTGCTCCCCCGGCGCATCACCGCCAGCCGTGACTTTCTCGCCGAGGTCGAGGCCGGGCTGCCCGACCTCGCGTCACTGCCGACGCTCATCGTGTGGGGCGACGCCGACATCGCCTTCCGTGCCAAGGAACGAGAGCGGTGGGAACGGACCTTCGCCGACCACCACACCGTGATCGTCGAAGGCGCGGGCCATTTCGTGCAGTCCGACGCGCCCGAGCAGTTCGCGTCGGCGATCCGCGACTGGCGGTTCAGGTAGCAGTGTCGGCGGCGACCTCGTAGACGATCTCCAGGCCGTCCTCCTCGTCCCACTGCTCTCCGACCTCGACGAACCCGTACTGCGACACGAGCCGGTACGAAGCCTCGTTGTCCGGCGTGATGGTCACTCGGATCACGCGCACGTCCGGTTCCCGCGCGGCACGGCGCAGCAGCGCCTCCAGTACCGCGCGGGCATAACCTCGGCGCCGGTACTCCGGGTCGACCGCGTAGCCGATCTCCACCATCCCCACCGCGTCCGGGGGACCGTGGTACCCGGCCCGGCCGACCGTCACCTGCCGGTTCTCGTCCCAGATCGCGCCGGTCACCCACGCCGCGCTGGCCGGGTCCTCGTCGTACTGCCTGCTGCGCATCCGCCACACACCCCGCGACTCCGGGCCTGCCAAGTACGCGGACACCGGCACGGGACTGACGGTGTTCGCCGTTGTCAGGTCGCCGGAGGCGAGGGCGTGGAAGGTCGGGCCGTTGAGGTGGACGACGCGTACCTCTGGCCTGTTGTCGATCACCGGATCAGACTCGCACGCACCGACCGTGCTCAACCACGTGTTTTGGCCCAGCACACCACCGCGTCGAGGATGACCTCGGCCTCGCCGGGCTGCAGTGTCTGGGGATTGAGCGCGATCGTCTCGTCGTCGAGCAGGCCGACCATGATGGGGGGATCGTGCGCGCGCAACGCGGCCACCAGGTCGAGCCCCTTCGATCCCGCGTGGATGAGAGCACGGCTGTGTGGCTGTCCGGCCTCACTCGGGTAACCGCGCACAGCCCGGATCCCCGGGCAGTCCCGCAACCCGTCGAGCCACATCGCCACGGTCTGCTCGTACCCGGCGATGGCAGCGTCCTCGTCCTGCTCCAGGTTCCACTCGACAGCCGCCAGCAACCCGAGCAGTTCCTCCTTGCCCACCTTCATTCCCCGGCCGACGCCGTGGTGGGGCGATCCGTTGGCGCGGCAGCCGTCGACGATGTGCTTGCGGCCGAGCACCAGGCCGGTGCTCTGCGGGCCACGCAGGCCCTTGCCGCCGCTGACCAGGACGGCGTCGGCGCCCATGTCCACTGTGAACCGCCACAGGGTCGCGATCGGCGGGATCTGCGCGGCCGCGTCCACGATCACCGGCACACCCTTACCCAGTACCGACGACAGATCCCGCGTGCCGAACCGGGTTCCGGCGTACCAGAGCACGCACGCGGTCCGCGGTCCGATCTCCGTGCTCAGCTGGGCGCCGGTGAACTGCACGGCCTCCTCGTAGCCCAGACGCTGCTCGGGGAAGACCACGACCTCGTCCCGGCCGGGCCGCAGACACGCCGACACCGCCTGGATCGTGCCCGCCCACGCGCCGCAGGAGACGTACCCGGCCTCGTTGCCGGTCAGTTCCGCGAGCCGGTCCCCGACTTTCTCCTGGAGTTCGACCAGGCTGACGAAATGCTCCGCCGCGGCCGCCATCGCGGCGGCCACCGGCGGGGCGAGGATCGAGCCGCCCAACGCGGTCAACGTCGCCGACGCGTTGATCACGGGCTGGATCCCCAGGTCTGCGTACGTCATGACGGCATCAGGTCGAACCGCCGGATCGGGCTGACGCCCAACTCCTGTGCCAGCCACGTGTCGAGCACCTCGTCGTCGGCCGAATCCTCGTGGGTCAGCTCGTAGTCCGTGCCGACCCGGAACGTGTCGGCGCCGCAGGGATGCCTTTCGGGCGCGAAGAACTCCGTCGTCGGATGCGGTCCGGTCAGCTCGGCCAGCGCCTCCAGCGGACCGGTGGACCGCGCGGCACGGAAACCAGGGCGCCGGGAGGCCGTGATCAGTGCCAGGTCGTCCCCGGTGACGCCGACTCTGGCCGGATCGACGAGTTCGTGGCCGAGCAGGAACTCGGCGCCCCGCAGGCAGTCGGCCACGATCGCGCGGTAGACGTACGTGGCCGGGTCCTCGATGCCCAGCGTGGCCAGGCCGGGGTAGGCGGCCTTGAACGGCACGTCGGCCAGCCGCTGGCCGCGGTGCATCACCGTGAACGTGATGTACCGCAACCGGTCCCGGTAGTGCGGGGGCTGGTTGACGCTGCCGTAGCGCGGGGTCTCCAACACCGCGGGGAACGGGCCGTCGCCGGTGGGCACACTGAGATACCCGAAGATCCGGTACGGCCCGACGCTGGTCAGCCGGACGTCGTAGGCGCTGAACTGCCCGGTCGACCTGACCGGGGCGTGGTCGGCGACCGGCCTGGCGGGCAACGCGGCGAGTTCGTCGTCCACCGCATGCCAGTACTCGTCGAACTCGGTCATCGCGATCCCTCCGGGAACAGGTGCTGGTCGAAGAACTCCGCGACCTTGGGCATCGCCCAGCGCAGGCCCGCGCTGTGCCCGCACCGCGGATACGTGTGCAGCTCCTTGGGACAGTCGAGGGCGTTGAACACCGCGTACCCGGTCTCCGGCGGGCAGACGTCGTCCTCGAGTCCGATATAGACGAACATCGGCGCCCGCACCTTCGGCGCGAAGTTCATGCCGTCGTAGTAGGCGACGCTCTGCCGGATCAGTTCGCCGTGGCCGGGGTGGAGCCGGAGGTACTCGTTGATCTCCTCGTACGGGTAGGAATGCGTCAGCTTCGCCGCGTCCCAGATCCCGCACAGGTACGGCGCACCGGCCGCGACGCACGACACCGCGTCCGGCCGGAGCGCGGCCGTGACGATCCCCAGCCCGCCGCCCTGGCTCGATCCCTGCAGGCCGATCCGCCCGTCGTCGACCTCGGGGCGCTCGGCGAGCACGTCCAGCGCGCGGACGACGTCCACATAGAACCCGCGGTAGCCGTACGTGTGGTGGTCGACGATGTTGTGCGTCAGCAGTCCGGGATAACCCGGGTTGAAGTGGCTGTTGGACCGCAGTTTTCCGCGTGGTGCCACGGCCAGCGCGGCGTATCCGCGCTCGGCCCACTGGACCGGCGGAAGGGGCTCGGAGATGTAGCCGGGAATGTTCACCAGCGCCGGGAACGGCCCGCCGGTGCGGGGCGTGGCGTACCACGCGGCCACCCGGACGTTGTCGTAGCTGGTGTAGTGCACGTCGTAGACCGCGACCTTGTCCGTGGACAGCTCGGGGACGTAGGTCTGCGACGTGGCCGGATCCGGCAGGGATTTCAGGGTCTCGGCCCAGAACGAGTCGAAGTCGTCGGGCAACGGAACGGTTATGACGGCTTTCTCCGGTTCCCTCATCACGCTCCCTTTGTCAACGCGCGGCCGTCCGCCGCGCCGAACAGATGAACCTTCGCCGGGTCGATCCCCACGTGCACCGTGCTGTCCACACTGGCGTGGAACGGCGCGGGGACCCTTGCCTTGATCAGTTCACCGGCCACATCGACGGTGACGAGCACGTCCGCACCCAGCAGTTCGGCGACGAACACCCTGCCGGGCAGATACCCCGGCCGCGGTGCCGCTGACACCAGCACGTGCTCCGGGCGGACGCCCAACTCCACTTCGGACTCATCGGCGGTGACGGGCAGGTCGAACGAGATCCCCGAGTTGCGGAACCGGCGGACTCCGTCCTCGTCGACGAGCGAACCTGTCAGGAAGTTCATCGGCGGACTGCCCATGAACGCCGCGACAAACCGGTTCGACGGCCGCTCGTAGATCTCCTCCGGTGTGCCGCACTGCTGCAACCGGCCGTCGGCCAGCACCGCGATCCGGTCCGACATCGTCATCGCCTCGACCTGGTCGTGCGTCACGTAGATGAACGTCCTGGCCACTTCGGCGTGCAGGCGCTTGATCTCCGCCCGCATGTGCACGCGCAGCTGGGCGTCCAAGTTGGACAGCGGCTCGTCCAGCAGGTACGCGCCCGCGTCCCGCACGATCGCCCGGCCGAGCGCCACGCGTTGCCGCTGTCCGCCGGACAGTTCACGCGGTTTGCGGTCGAGCAGGTCCTCGATGCCCAGTGCCCGTGCCGCCCTGTCGACCTTCTCCTCGATGTCCTTGCGCGGTTCCCGCATCATCTTCAGCGCGAACCCGATGTTCTGCGCGACCGTCCGGTGTGGATACAGCGCGTAGCTCTGGAAGACCATGGCGACGTCGCGCTTGTTCGCAGGCAGGTGCCCCACGGCCTGGTCGTCGAAGTAGATCTGACCGGACGTCGCCCGTTCCAGCCCGCAGACCATCCGCAGTGTGGTCGACTTGCCACAGCCGGACGGGCCGACCAACGTGAGGAACTCCTGGTCGCGGACGGTCAGCGTCAGCCCGTCCACCGCGGTCGCCTTGCCGAACTGCTTGTGCAGCGCCTCGATCCGTACTTCGGCCATCGCTCTACCCCTTCACCGATCCGGCGGCCATGCCCTGCACGATCAGCCGCTGGAAGATCAGCACCAGCACCAGCGGCGGCAGCACGGCCAGCACGCCGGACGCCGCCATCACCGTGAACTGCGTGTTGATGTCGGTCGCGAAGTTCGCCGCGATCACCGGAATCGTCTTCGACGCGGTGGTGCTGGTCAGGAACAACGCGAACATGAACTCGTTCCACGCGGTCATGAACGCGAAGACCGCGGCGGCCACCAGCCCGGGAGCCGACACCGGCAGCACGACCGACCACATCATCCGGAACCAGCCGCACCGGTCGACCCGTGCCGCGTCCTCCAACTCCCTCGGCACAGCGCGGAAGAAGTCCTTCAGCACCCAGATCGTCACCGGCAGGGCGAACGTGGTGTACGACAGGATCAGCGCCCAGTACGTGTCCAGCAGGTCCAGTTCCCGCATCAGCAGGTAGAACGGGATGATGATGGCGATCCCCGGCACCATCCTGGTCAGCAGGTACACCATCAGCAGCACCTGGCTGCCGCGGAACCGGATCCGGGAGAACGAGTACGCGGCGAACACTCCGAGCACCAGGTTCAGCAACGCGGTCAGGAACCCCACCAGCAGGCTGTTGCCCAGCGCGAACGGTGTCTCCTGGATCGCGCGGGAGCCGACCATCGCCTGCGCGGCGGTCGGATCGACGAACGCGGTGTAGTTCTCCAGCGTCGGGTTGTTCGGGAACCATTGCGGTGGCACCGAGTTCGCGTCGACCTCGGGCATGATGCTCATCGCCACGATCCAGTAGAACGGCAGCACCAGGTAGAGCGCGAACAGCACCGCCAGCGCGTACACCACGATCTTCTTCCACGGCACGCGGTACCGGAGCGGAATGGTTGTCATACCTCGAAACTCCCCCTCCGGTAGAGCAGGCCGACATACGCCACCGAGATCACAAGCGTGATGAGCGTGATCACCCAGGCGTACGCGCTGCCCAGGCCGACATCTGTGTACGTGATCACGCGTTGGACGCTGAGCAACGCGACCGTGGTCGTGGCGTCGCCGGGACCACCACCGGTCAGCACGTAGATCGTGTCGAACGCGCGGAACGCGTTCATCGTCTCCAGGATGAGCACGATCAGCAGTGGGTGCAGCAGCCACGGAAGCGTGACCTGCCGGAAACGCTGGAACACACCGGCGCGGTCGACTTTGGCCGCGTCGTACAGCTCACCGGGGATGGTGGACAGCCCGGCGAGCAGGATGATCACGGTGAACGGCAACGTGTTCCAGACCTGCGCGAACGCTGTGAAGAAGAACGCTCCCGAACTGGACGCCAGCCAGGCCTGGTACGAGTCGATCCAGCCGAACTCGGTCAGTATCCCGTTCAACGCGCCGGTCTTGGCGTCGAACACCGTCCGCCACATCAGGCCGTTCACCACGCCCGGCATCGCCCACGGCAGCAGCACCAGGCTGCGCAACACTCCCCTGCCCATGAACGTCTCGTTGAGCACCAGTGCCAGCGTCAGCCCGAGAACGACCGTGAACGCGGTGACCACCAGCACGAAGAGCGCCGAGACCCGCAGTGACGCCAGGAAAGCCGGATCATCCACAAGAGACAGGTAGTTGTCCAGCCCGATCAGCTTGCGGGCGGCGGGCTGCGACAGGTTGTCGCGGTGCAGGCTGACCCAGAACGAGTACCCGATCGGGTATGCGACCAGCAGCAGGATCGCGATCAACGCGGGCGCGTTCATGGCGTAACCGCGCGCGTTGTCACCCCACTGCCGGACACGAACAGTATCGGTCCGCGCAGGCGTCATGAGTACTTTTTCGCCAACGTGAGCGCGGTCTCGGACAGGCTCGCCGTCGCCGCCGTGGCGTCCGTCTGGTTGGTCAGCAACTGCTGAACGGTCTTCTGCTGCGCGGTCTCGTACTCGCTGTACCACGGCGCGCCGAGGACGTTACGCGGTTTGGCGACGGTGGAGAGCGCATTGTAGATCTCCGGGTCGGCGAACTTCGCCAGCGCGGTCTTGACCGCCGGATCGTCGGCCAGAGCCTTGAAGGGAAAGCCGAGGCCGCGTTGGTCGAACCAGAACCGAGCAGTGGACGGGGTTCCGTCGGTGCCGTAGCCGCCGAGGAAGTTCAGCAGCTTCACCGCCTGGTCCTTGACCTCGGTCTTGGCGGACAGGCAGTACATCCTCGTACTGCTGACTGTTCCCTTCATGGTGCCGTCGAGGCTGGGGACCGGCGCGAGCTTCAACATGCCCGCCTGTTTGGACTTCGCCGGGTCGTTGTACATACGCAACGCGTATCGCGGCCCGAGCGTGAACGCGTACTGGCTTGCCATCATCGCGTTGTCCAACGGCACCGGTGTCAACTGCAACGAAGCCGGATCGATGACCTTGCTCACGGTGGCCGCCTTGTGAATCCAGTCGAAGATGCCCCGCGCCCCAGCCATCGACGGCTTGAAGTCGTCCGTGAACATGTACTCGCCGCTGCCGTGCAGCAAGGTCCACACCCAACTGGCCCAGGTGTCGGACAACTGGGCCCCGAACCCGATCGGGTACTGGAGCACACCGGCGTTCTTGACCTTCAGTGCCTGCTGTTCGAGCTCGTCGAGACTCTTCGGTGGCGTCGTGATCCCCGCCTTCTCCAGCAACGCGGAGTTGTAGATCAGCGCGTGGCTGTCCGTGTAGTACGGCAGGCCATAGCGTTTGCCCTGAAAGGTCATGGCTTGCGCGTTGGCCTCGTAGATACCGCGGTAGACCTCGTCGACCCCGGGCAGGCCGTCGATCGGCTGCAGGTACCCCGCCTGCACCCAACTGGCCATCGAGTCGTCGTAGCTGTAGAGCACGTCCGGGCCGTTGTTGCCGGTGAACTCGGCGACGATCTTGCGGACGTACTGCGCGCTCGTGATCGGCGTGTACGCGACCTTGATGTCGGTGTTGGCGGCGCTGAAGCGGTCCAGGTTCTGTTGCACCAGCTGGGATTCGTAGTCCCAGCCCTCGAAACGCACCGCGCCGGTCCCCCTCGCACCGGCGCCGCACGCCGACAACAGCGGAAGCGCCATCGCCGAACCAAGCAGCGTTCGACGGGTTACCAGGTTGTTCATCTCGGGTCCCTCCTGGCGTCGACGGCATTGTCGATTGACAGCCGGTACAGACGAGTCGGTCTGCCCTTCCGGTTCGTCTGCGTCGTCCCTTCCTGGCTGACCAGGCCGCTGGCCACGAGCTTGCGGATCAGCCTGCGGCCACTGGGATCGGTGATGCCGAGCGAGTCGGCCAGGTCGCTCGGCGCGATGGGACGGCCGCGCAGGCTGCGTTCCAGCGCGGCGAGCCGGGCAAGGGTGACCGCGGACAGGCCCGCGTCCCTGGCCACCGCCTCCAGCTCGGCGGTGTGCTCGCGGTAGGCGAAGCTGAGCGGCGGCTGCACCGAGCTCATCGGGCCGATCATCAGCCCGCTGTCCTCGATCAGGTACCCGCACGGCGAGGTTTCCTGGTCGGCGCGGGCAGCGGCCCGTTCGGCGAGCAGAACACAGTTTCGCGCCGAGGCACCCACACCGAACCCGGCCACCACTCGCTGCCCGATCACGGCCCCGGCGTGGGCCAACGTGGGCACCGACACCCAGTTGCCGGTGACGCGCTCGAACAAGGCCTTGTGGGCGAACACGACCACGCCACGGCGACCGCGGTTCTCGATCCACGCGTCACCGAACCCCGGTGTCTCCACGAGCAGGTTCATCAGCCGAACCCTGGCCCTGTCCAGATCCACTCCGCCGTCCTGTTTGGACACGAAGAACACACCGGCCGCGAACCGCTGCGCGTTGGCCCGTTCCGACTCGATCCGCAACGCCAGTTCGTGCAGCTCGCCCCGGACCGTGGAGACGACCAACTCGGTGGTCATCGCCCGACAGGTGAGCCCCCGCGCGACGGCGGTACGCATGGTGATCACGTAACCGTCGGGGTTACGGGCGACGAAGTCGTTGTGGAACCGGAGGATCTCGGCCACCGACTGGTCCGGCGTGTACGGCAGCCGCGCGATCGCCGACATGTCGAGCCCCAGCGCGTCCGCGACCTCGTCGACGATGCCGGGGTCGTAGGTGTCGATGCTGACCGGCGTCATCGGCCAGCCCCGGTTCGCCGCCCGGCCGAGCATCAGAGCGAGGTCGAGCGGAGCCGGTCTGGTGACCGTGACCTGCAGATCCGGCGGCAGCAGGGCACGACATTCGGTGTATGGCATGAGCCCGAGCAGCAGACCGTCGACGTGCTTGTCCGCGAGCAGCCGCTCGACACCCGCACGGATGTCCCGCTCGTACTCGTAGGTGACCCATTCCAGGGTCACGCCGCACAACGTGCTCGCCGCTTGGTGGAACGTCCTGCGGCCGCTGGCGTGGATCACCAGGCCGATCACGATCGCCATCCGCACCGCCGGTCAATTAGGAACCAGGTTCGGAAATAGTTCGTTTGTCGTGGGTAGTGGGACTGTAACCACAAACCCCGGTTGCGGGGAAGAGGGCACCGAAGATCGCCCGTTCGCGCATTCTGCCTGACGGCAACCGTTGTGCACGCTGTGTGCATGAAGTTCATGCCCCTGCTTGCCGCGCTCGTGATCGCCTCGGGCACGGTCGTCCCAGCCGCGAACGCGGCGCAACCACCGGCCCAGTCGCCACGGGTCTACTTCGCGCCCGGCGAGTCCTTCGGCGAGGTGCACTACGTCCTGCGGTTCGGCGAGCCCGACAAGGGCACGGACAGCCTGGCCGGGAGCGGGATGCAGGCGCACGACGCCTACGGCTCCGGCAAGAGCAAGCGATTGTTCAGCACGTCGTCCCGTGGTCAGTACGACATCGCCTACAAGGCGACGTGCTGCGGCGAACGCGTGGACGCGCTTGTGCGCAACAGCATCCCGATTCCCGGCGCCAATCTCGGCGACCTCAGCTGGCACGACGGCACATCCTTGTGGCTGTCGCACAGCAGGTTCAAGGCAGGTTCGGCACCGCGTACCGGCGCGGACAGCCCGCCGGGAACCGGCGTGCGGGAGGACGGCACGACCGGGCCCGCCGACACGGGAACGGCTGTCCGGGCCGACAACGACCACCTGATGGCCGTCCCTGTGGTACGCGGCACCGAGACGAAGCGCAGCTACCTGGTGTCCGCCAACGTCTACACGCCCAAGCACTCAGGTGTGCAGTACGGAGTCCGGCCACAGCCCTATATGGACCGTGGCGGGCTGGGCCTGACCAGCCCCGGCGGCATCGGCAATCGCGTGGTCGACCTCGCCGGGGTGACCGGCCAGTTCGCGATCCTCCAGGTCCGCGCGGACGTGGTGACCAACGGCGGCGCGCTCGCCGACTCGTCGGACGACACCGGGAAGGTCACCTACCGGTACTTCCTGGGCAACAAGGAAGTCGGGCAGGCGGACACGATCGACTTCGCCGCGTCGTCGATGCGTTCCGGGCAGGGCGATGTCCGTTTCGGACCGGCGTTCGGCCTCAGCCGGGGCTGGCAGGGCGACGCGCCCGAGGTCTTCGTGGACAACATCTCCGTGTACGACATCCAGAACATCCCGTACCGGACGTCGTGGATCGGCGAGACGATCTCGCCGGAGGACGCGGCGAAGTACCCGAAGGACAACCTCCCGGTACAGGGACGGCACGTCGGCCAGAACGTGCACGCGATCTGGGTCGACCCCGTCCCGGTCGACGGCAGGACACTCGTCTACACCAACACACAGTGGGACGAGGCGGCGCGGGCGATGGGCGTCTACGCGGCCGACTCGGCCTCGATCCGGCCCTACAGCAGCCTGGGCAGCACCCACGGCCGAAACCTCGGCGGCTTCGCGGTCACCGGCGACGCGGAGTCGATCTACGCGAGCTATCCCCGGATGATCACGGTGACCGACCCGGCAGGAAAGAAGTCGTCCGTTGTGGACGCGTCCTGTGTCGCGCGGTTCCCGAAGAACACGGTCAAACCGGACGTCGGTGTGGCGTCGGTGGGAACGGATCTGTGCCTGCCGGACAAGCCGTCCGCGACCGAACCGCAGCCGCAGAGCATCCGGGGGCTCGCAGCGAGCCCGGACTTCCTGTTCGTCGCGCACCGCCAACTCGGCGAGATCCAGGTCTACCGGAAGAACCAGCTGACCACGCCGGTCAGCAAGGTCGCGGTGACCCAACCGCGGACGTTGGCGTACGCCCCGGACGGCAGCCTGTGGGCGATCGTCAACGGTGTGGTGCAGCAGTATTCGGTCAGTGTGGCCGGAGTGCTGACACCGGGCCGCGCGTTGACCGGGCTGGTCCCCAGCGCACTGACCGTGGACAAGGACAACAGGCTCCATGTGGCCGACGACGCCAGGTTCGAGCAGTTGGTCCGGGTGTTCGACAGCAACCTGGTGGAGGTCCCGTCGAAGAAACTCGGCGACCCGGGCGGTGTGACCAACCACGGCGGTGCGTACGCCCCCAACCGCTTCGACGGAATCGTCGGAGTGGGCGTGGACGGCACAGGCAACTACTACGTGGCCAACAACGGCATCGGCAGTTCGGCGGCACGGTCACCGAGCTTTTTTGACCTGCGGAGGTTCAACGCCACCAGCAAGGCACTGGAAGCTCAGGCGCTGAGCTATCCCAGCACCACGATCGTGGCCCCCGACCCCACGACACCGTCCATGCTCTACTCCCCCACACGCCAGTACACGGTGAACATGGACGCGACCGTCCCGGGCACCGAGTGGTCGCCGCAGACTTCGACACTGATGACTGACCGCTACCGCTGTCCCGAGGACGCCCGCGTGGGCGGTGTGCAGGGCCAGCAGGGCACCATCGCCGTCCGGCAGATGGGCGCGGACAAGTACATGTTCGTGACCGGGCAGGGTGACGTCAGCAGGCTCGGGATCTACCGGCTCACCGACGGCGGGAAGCGCTCCCAGCCGTCCGTGGTGTTCACCGAGAACGCGGACAACGCGGTCTGGCCCGCCAACGAGCCGAAGACCCACCCGGTGCCGGGCCGCACGGACGACTGGATGTGGAGCTGGCGGGACAAGACCGGCAACTGCCAGTTCGACGCCGGGGAGTTCGAC
Source organism: Kibdelosporangium sp. MJ126-NF4 (assembly GCF_000826545.1). The sequence goes on from NZ_CDME01000012.1 coordinate 111,062, forward strand.
GCGCCGATGTCCCTGAGCGGTTCGTCGAACTGGAGCGTGACCGAGAAGGACAATCTGCCCAACCACCGGGCAGGTGACCTCTGGCTGTCCGGCTACGCGAACAACCGGTGGAACCTGAAGCGGGTCCGTTTCACCGGGAACTTCGAGGGCGGAAGCCCGGTGTACGACACGAAGAACGTGGAAGTGATGCCGCTGCCCGAGCAGTTCGGGTTCGTCGAGGGGATCGTCTACCAGTCCACGACGGACACCCTCTACCTGATGGGCCGGGAACAGCAGACCGTCGACCGGTGGCGGATGGCCCGGTACGACAACTTCCACGCCAAACACCGCGCGGGGACGAAACAGGTCCCGGCCTGGCAGAAGGAACTGCCACAGGACCTGTCATTCTGCCCGTACGACAAGCACAAGTACTGCCGCATCTGGTCGATGACGGTGGCGGGAGACCGTCTGTACGTCGGCAACATGGCACCGCCCACCACCCTCATGGCAGGACGTGTGCGTCTGTATGACACGGCAACAGGGTCGTTCCAAGGTTCGCTGACACCCGGCCCTGAGGTGGCACACAGGACAGGCTGGCAGGACATGCGGCACGCGGTGACAGCGATGCAGCTGCCGGACGGCCGCCGCTACGCCTTCGCGGAGGAGAACTTCACCGGACGGATTCTGCTCTACAAAGGATACTGACAAATAGGGGTGAGCGGTCCGGCGGGAATGGATAGCCTGGGTCGAGTGGATTCGATTCTCGCCATGGCCGACCTGGCCACCCCCATGTCCGTTCGAGTCGCCGCGACGCTCAGCCTGGCCGAGCGCGCGGGCAGCGCAGGGGCGACAGCCCAGCAGCTGGCGTCCGAGACCGGAACGTCCGCCCTTGCGCTGCAACGCATGCTCGACCACCTGGTCACGGTAGGTGTCTTCGACCTTGATCAGGAGACCGGTCGATACAGGCCGACCGAGCTCGGTGCGCAGATGAGCGAGGACGCACCGGGAGGGGTCAAACCGCTGCTCGACATCAACTGCGCCGGTGGTCGTGCCGAGCTGGCATTCGTCGACCTGCTCGACACGATCACCACCGGCGCCCCGTCCTACCCGATCCGGTACGGCCGTGACTTCTGGTCGGACATCGACGCGGACCCCAAGCTGCGCAGTTCGTTCGACGCCCAGATGAACTGGCGCTTCCGCGAGCAGGCGGCACAGATCGCCGAACGCTTCGACTGGAGCCGTTACCTCAAGATCCTCGATCTCGGCGGCGGTGACGGAGGCCTGTTGGCGGCGATCCTGAAAACCCATCCCACCGTGCACGGACAGGTCCTGGATCTGGCGCCATCGGCAGCGGCTGCCGCCGCCCGATTCGCGAACACCGAATTCGCCGACCGGGCAGGCGCCATCCCCGGCAGCTTCTTCAACCCCCTGCCCCAGGGAGCCGACGCCTACCTGCTGTCGGACATCCTGCACGACTGGGACGACGAAAGTTCCGGGAAGATTCTGGCCCGCTGCCGCGAGGCTGCTGCTCCGAACGCGACAGTGGTGGTGATCGAGCCGCTGCGCGGAGGAGCCGGTACCGCAATAGACCTGTTCATGCTGATGTGCTTCGGCGGCAGCGAACGAACAGTCGGCGAGCTGACCGAGCTGGCCGCGGAAAACGGCCTGACGCTGGAAAACTCAAGCCAGGTGTCGGACGGCCGAACAGCGATGGAGTTCAAGGTCACGGCCCAGGCGAGCTGAGGTGACTGCCTCGGCTCCATGACCCGCTGTATCGGCAACACATCGGCCCCACGGCCACCGCCACCAGACGGCGGTGGCCGCGCAGGCACGGACGACCCTCCGACTTACGGTTGCGTAGTCACTTACTAATCCTTAGTATGGGTCCGTGGACATCACCGACTCCGCGTTCTGCCCGCGTTACCACCGCGCCGTCGAGGTCATCGGGAAACGATGGACTGGCGCGGTCCTGCGCGCGATGCTCCTCGACGTCACCCGATTCGCCGAACTGCGGTCGGTCGTTCCCGGACTGAGCGACCGCATGCTCACCGAGCGCCTGAAGGAACTCCAGGAAGAGGGCATCGTCGAGCGGGTCGTGCATGCCGAGACCCCGGTGCGGATCGAGTATCGACTCACCGAGAAAGGGCGCGAGCTGCACGACGTGGTGTACGCGTTGAGCCGCTGGGCCGACCGCTGGATCCCAGTCGAAGCCACTACAAGACCTGAGTGATTCCGGCGCGCGCCGGAGCAACAACCACATTTCCCACGTCCGCGACGGGCCACATGCCCGCCGTCGATGAGTCCTGCCCAGGCCGCGTCTCGACCTAGTGTTCGCCGGGTGAGCCACCCGATCGCGACGCGATTCGTGCTGCCCGGATTCGCCCACACTGTCCCGAAAACGGAGGCTCCCTTTGTCCGTGTCCGACGCACCACCCCAGCAAGCGCAGCGAACCACACCGCGCATGTGGTTCGGCGTACTTACCGTCTCGGTGGGAATCTTCGCGATGATCACTGCGGAGCAACTGCCGGTGGGACTGATCCCCGCCATCGCCGACCAGTTGGGCGTCTCAGTCGGGACCGCGGGCCTGACGGTCACGGTTCCCGGCGTCATCGCGGCGTTCGCCTCGATCGGCCTGCCGCTGGCGGTCGGCAGGCTCGACCGGCGTGTGCTGCTCGCGGTGCTGTTGGCCGTGATGGCCGTGGCGAGCATGATCTCGGCCCTGGCCCCGAACTTCACCGTCCTGCTCGTGTCCCGGTTCCTCGTCGGGATCACCATCGGCGGATTCTGGGCGACCGCGGGCAGCCTCGCGGTGCGGCTGGTGCCCGGACCGTCCGTGCCGCGTGCGCTGGTGCTGATCTTCGGCGGGGTCAGCGCCGCCGCGGTACTCGGCGTGCCGGTCGGCGCCATAATCGGTGAGCTGGCGGGCTGGCGTGGCGCGTTCTGGTCACTCGCCGGTCTGAGCGTCGCCGTCCTGATCGCGGCACTCGCCCTCCTCCCGCCACTACCGGCCGCTGAACCCGTACGCCTGACAGCCCTGCGTGCGCAACTGCGCAACCCGATCCTTGTGGCGGGAATGGGCGCCACCGCGCTGCTGGTCGCCGGTCACTACGGTGCCTACACGTTCGTGAGTCCGGCGCTGCTGGGCATCTCGGGCGTCAGCAGCGCGATCATCGGACTTCTGCTGCTGGGCTACGGAATTGTGGGCATGGTCGGCAACGCGATCGCCGGTTCCTGGGCGGCCAGAGCGACTGGGCGCACGACGGCGACCATCGTGATCGTGCTCGGTGCCGCACTGGCTCTTTTCCCGCTGCTCGGGGTGACGCCGTGGACTGGCGGCGCGCTGTTGCTGGTGTGGGGGCTGGCCTACGGAGCCACACCGGTGACACTGCAGACCTGGGTGCTGAACGCGGCCCCGACGAGCGCGGAAGCAGCGACGGCGATCTACTGCTTCGTGTTCAACCTGGCCATCGCACTCGGCGCGCTGGCAAGCAGTGTGCTGGTCGACGGCATGGGCGTGCAGAGCGTCCTCTGGATCGCCGCAGCGCTCGTGCTGCTTGTGCTGGTGACCGTGCGGCGGGCACCGGCGGCGACAGTCCGGTAGGTAGTGTCCGACTGCCGCAAAGGCCGCCTTTCCCGGCGGCCCAACGACACTGGCGGTGGTGTGACTCACGACTGGCAGGATGGCGCACAAAGTTCCACGGCTGGAAGGAAATCTCGATGTCCGTCCGCTACCAGTTGGTGATCGACTGCGCCGATCCCGACCGTCAGGCCCACTTCTGGGCTGCCGCACTGGGCTATGAACTCGCGCCGCCCCCAACCGGTTTCGCCACATGGGACGACTACTACCGCGACCTGGGGCTGCCGGAAGAAGCACTGACCGGCGGCGCGGACCGGATCAGCGACCCGCAGGGCGGTGGACCGGCCATCTGGTTCCAGGTGGTCCAGGACGCGAAGGCCGTGAAGAACCGGCTGCACATCGACATCCACGCCAGCGGCGACCGGACAGACCCGATCCGGACGCGAAAGAAGCGAGTGGACTCCGAAGCCGACCGCCTGATGAGCCTGGGCGCCACCATCACCCACGTCATGTACCAGGAAGGAATCGACCACTACGCAGTCGGCATGAAGGACCCCGAAGGGAACGAGTTCGACATCAACTGACCGACGGCCGGGGGCAACCGGCAAGTGCCTGGGCTGCACCGTGACCGGCAAACATAACCCAACCATCGGGTGCGGCTGCCGTCCCAGGCCAGGGCCCGACTGAGCCGGGTTGGCCTGGCCTGGGTTGACTTGGGTTAGCGTTTCCAGAAGGTTTTTCGGGGTTTCTTGGGGGATTCGGAGGTCACCTGGGTTTCCAGGGTGGTGAGGGTTTTCAGGGTGTGCGCCCAGCGGCGTTCTACGTCATCGGTGTCCGCGGTGGGGACTGTCAGGTGCTTCGACAGGTCCGCGAGGGTCGTCCTGGCTTCTGTGGATTCGTTCGCTGCTTCCCAGGCGGTGAGGTTGTCGAGGATCCGTTCTGCCAGTTGGGTCAGGAGGCTGGCTCGGGTCCAGACGGGTTCGTTTTCCACTGTGTGGAGTGATTGCAGCTCTGCGGTCACGAACTCGGCCAGTGTTTTCGTCACTGGGGTGGCTGAGCTGGATGTTGCGGGGGCTTCGCCGAATGACGGGGTGCTGCCCTGGGTGTCGCGGCGGGCTTGTTTGCGGGCTCGTCGGGCTGGGCTGGTGGGTGGGAAGGCTGGGCCGCCGGGGGGCGTTGGGGCCGAGCCGCCGGGCGACATGGGGGCTGAACCGGGCAGCATGCTGCCTGAGCCCGGCCGCATCGGGGCTCCGCCGGGTGCGGCTCCGAAGTTGGCCGCCGAGCCGCCTTGGTAGCCCGCGCCGAAGGACGAGGCGCGGGCGGCCAGTGGGGCCGCTGACATGGGGGCGGCCGGTGGCGGGCCCGCGTAGCCGTAGCCGCTGTCCATTTCCCAGCCGCTGGGGTGGTCGACCGGTTGGGTCACCTTGTGGACAGTTCCGCCTTCGTTGACCACTCGCTGGTCGACGGCCACGAAGGCGGTGAAACGGGACAGCACGCCGAACTTCAGCGATGTTCGGACGATCTGGTTCTCCAGGCCGGAGAGATCGCCTGTACCGACCACGTAACGGTCTTCCAGGTCGCGGATTCGCGTCCTGGCCCACAGCGCGCCCAGGCTTGGGTTGTCGCTCGGAGTCGCTGTCACGTCCGACTTCCAGCCGTCCGCGCTCGTGACCGTGACTGTTCCGGTGGGCTTGCCGGTGAAGCGGCCGGTGACCACGACGGGTACGCCGTGGAACAGGTCGGGCATCGGGCTGGGCGCCAGGGTGTCCGGGTCCACCAGCAGACCGGCCGAGGCCGCGCCCGCCGTCAGACGGAGCCCCACCGCCACCGGTGCGCCGATCCGCCGATGGATGTTCTGCATCGCGTCGTCCAGGCGGTCCTCGGACTCCACCAGTTCGCACCGGCCGGTGGTTCCGGCCAGCCTGCGCAGGAAGGACTCGTTGACCGCGCGGTCGATGCCGACCGTGTGGACCCGGGCGCCGTCCAGTCGCGAGCCCAGGTCGCGCAGCAACTGGTCCTCGTTGCCGATCTGGCCATCGGTGACCAGGACGAGGACACGGTCGCGATCGGCCGACTCATCCAGTAACCCGGCGGCGAGCTGCAGCGGGACCGCCATCTCCGTGCCGCCGCGCGCGTCCAGGCCGGACAGGAACTCGACGGCGCGGAACCTGTTGCGGTCACTGGCCTCCACGAAGCCCGACGGCAACGACGTGGGCGTCTGTACTTCGTGGTCGAAGGCCAGCACGGCGAACCTGTCGGACGAGCCAAGGGTGTCCACGATCCGACCGGCGGCGCGCCGGGCGGCCACCATCTTCCAGCCACCCATCGAGCCCGAGCGGTCGAGCAGGAGCACGACGTCACGGGGACGGGCCTGCTTGGCCGCCGACGGCGGCAGCACGGTCAACGCGAACGTGCCGCCGGATTCCTCGTCGGGCAGGACCGCGAGGGATGTGCTGATCGCGTCCGCCCCGTAGCGCAGCCGCAGGATGAAGTCCCGGTCCGCGCGGTCGCCCGGGTCGAGCCGGACTCGCAGGCCGGTCGGCGCGTCGTCGGTGGCGACCGCGTGCAGGCTGGACGAGATTCCCTTCAGCGGCAAGGAGGCTGGGTCGATGTCGACCACGACGGACAGTTGGACGGGATTCGGGAAGCCCGGCAGCAGCACCGGCGGGCTGATCCGGGACGCGTCCGGGACCGTGTCCGTGTCGCCGGCGACACCGTCTCCGACCTGGTCACCGGCCAGTGGCGTGCCCGGGATGTAGCGCGGCGCGACCACCAGCGGGAACCGGAACGTGGCCTCGTCATCCTCGTAGGACAGCGCGGTGGCCAGCGTCAGGTGCACGCTGACCCGCTCCCCCGGCATGATGTTGCCGACGCGCATGGTGAAGACACCGGGCCGCTCCTCCTCCGCGATCGATGCCCGTTTGCCCTCGGAGATCGCCTGGTCGTAGCTTTCCCTTGCCTCACCGCGTTCCTTCAACAAGCCTTCGACGACCCGCCCGTCGGCCTCCATCCGCAACGCGGTCACTGCGGCCCGTGGCGGCAACGGGAAGATGTACGTGGCTTCGAGAGGTATGTCGTGGGGATTGCGGAACCCCTGCGTGACCTCGACGCTGGCCGCCAGGCCGGTGATCGCGGCCTGGACGTCGATCACGTCGAGCGGCAGGTTGCCGCGGTCGGTGCTCAGACAGCCGAGACCGTCGTCCTCGATCGGGCAGCCTGCCGCCGCGATCGATTCCTTGACGTCGACGTGCATGGTCATTGCGTTTTCCCTCCAGAAAGCGGCGCCAGGCCGAGGCGGCCGAGCAGGTCGAGCAGTGGTGCGGCTGCGGCCTCGATGGCAGCGATCTCATCCGCGGTGGGCAGGTGTCCGGCGGCCTCGAGCATGACAGTGACACTGTCACCGAGCCGGACGCCGTGGACCAGCTTGGCGACAGTGTCACTGTCACTGTCACTGTCAGTTTCTGTGTCGGCACTGGGCGCGGCGATGCCGAAGTCCGGCGGGATCGCCGCGCGGCCGTGGTCGTGCCCTTTCCAGAACTGCCGGGACGTACCGATGTCCACCTGCTGGTGCACCGCGTCGACGTGCGCGACGCCCGCCAGCTCGGCGAGCCGGGCATCGGTCGCTCCGACCAGCAGTTCCTGGATCGTCGCGAGCGTGGACCCGGTGGCCTGCAGTTTCTTGACCGCGACGATCTGCAACAGGTGACGGCGTCCGTAGAGCACGGTGCGTCCGCGCGTGGCCGCAGGCCGGTCCACCAGGCCGATCGTGGTGTACCACCGGATGGTGCGACGGTTCGGCAGCTCCCGGACCCGGCCGTTGCTCTGGCCGTCGTAGTTGTCCGACAGCAGGTCGGCCACTTGGTCCGGGAGCTGCTCGATCGTCCACAGCTCGCTCATACTGCAAGACTGCCAGATGAATATGACACTGTCAATGTTGCAGTGTCATATTCCGCTCATGTCGCGGGAGCGGCGTCCAGGTCCTTTGCGAGCAGCGCCGCCAGTTCCTCGAGCGCGGCCTGCGCGCCGTCGCCTTCCGCGGACAGCTCGACCTCTTCCTCGAACTTCACGCCGAGCGCCATCACGGCCAGGATGCTCGACGCCACCACGCCCTCATCCCCCGGCCTGCCGATGAGCACCGGCACCGGCTGTCGCGCGGCGGCCTGCGCGAAAAGTCCGGCGGGGCGGGCGTGCAGCCCGACCGTGGACGCGATCTTCACCCGGATCGTCGCCATCAGCTCTCCTCCCGTCATCACTGGAAGAGCCAACGGTAGGCACAGCCGATGTGGTTAATCAAGGGTTTCATGTTGGTTTAGTTTGTTTTACATGGTCATGCCTGCACCACGCGCGGCCCGGCGGCCGAGATCTCGTCCGCGACCGCGTCGTCGATGCCGGTGTCGGTGACGAAGGTGTCGATGTCGCCGAGGTCGGCGAACCGCGAGAAGTGGTCGTTGCCGACCTTCGTGTGGTCGGCGAGCAGCACGCACCGCCGCCCGCTCGCGATCGCGGCCTTCTTGACCATCGCCTCGGCCGGATCCGGCGTCGTCAGCCCCCGGTCGACCGAGATCCCGTTCGTCGCCAGGAAAACGACCTCGACGAACGTGTCGCGCAGCGCCTGCAGCGCCCATGCGTCGACCGAGGCCAATGTCCGGCTGCGCAGCCTGCCGCCGACCAGCATGACGGTCACGTTCGGCCGGGTGATCAGCGACAGGGCGATGTTCACCGAGTGCGTGACGACGGTGAGTTCGCGGTCCACCGGCAGCGAGTCGGCCAGCTTGGCGGTCGTCGAGCCCGCGTCGAGCAGGATCGTCCCGGATTCCGGCAGTTCGGCCAGCGCGGCCTTGGCGATCCGGTTCTTCTCCTCGGTCATCACGGTCTCGCGAACCGACAGCGCGGGCTCGAACCCCAGCCGCTCCACCGGGATCGCACCGCCGTGCACCCGCCGCAGCACACCGTGGCGTTCCAGCACGGTCAGGTCGCGCCTGATCGTCTCGGTGGTCACGTCGAACTCCTCGGCCAGCGCGGCGACGTCCACCCGTCCCTTCGCCCTGGCCCGTTCGAGGATCACTTGCTGCCGTTCCTCCGCGTACATGGTGTGACTTTATGTTGATTCGTGCGTGCCAGCAAAGCCGCACTCTTGCAAACCAACATGAACACATGCACAATCACTTAAATCCACGTTGGACGTGTGTGGGACCACATGGAGGTGGCAGCGAGCGTGATCGTCACGGTGACGGCGAACCCGAGCATCGACCGGACGGTCGAGGTGGGCGCGCTCGTGCGAGGCGGGCTGCACCGGGCCACCGCTGTGCACGTCCAGCCGGGCGGCAAGGGGATCAACGTCGCCAGGGCGTTGGTGTGCAACGGGATCAAGGCGCGCGCAGTGGTCCCGGCAGGCGGCGCCGAGGGCGAGCAGCTGATCAGCCTGCTGAGTGACTACAGCATCGACGTGGTCCGGGTGCGCACGCTCGGCCCGGTCCGGATGAACGTCAGCGTCATCGAACCGGACGCGACGGTCACCAAGCTGAACGAGCCGGGCGCGAGACTGACCGACGACGAGGTCACCGCACTGGCGGACGCGGTGATCAACGCGTCGCACAACGCGACCAGCGTGATCCTCGCGGGCAGCCTGCCCCCCGGCGTGCACGACGACTTCTACGCGAGCCTGATCGCTCGCCTGTCCAAGGAGGACATCAGGGTCGTCGTGGACACCAGCGGGCCCGCGTTGCGCGCGGCGGTCGCGGCGGGCCCAGCGCTGGTCAAACCGAACCACCACGAGCTCGAAGAGGCCGTCCGGCGTCCACTGCTGACGCTCGGGGACGTCGTCGACGCGGCACGGGAACTGCGTTCCCTTGGCGCGCAGGCGGTACTGGCCAGTCTCGGCAGCGATGGCGCGGTGCTCGTCGACGAGGACGACGCCTGGCACGCCGAAGCGCCGGTCGTGCTCGCCAGAAGCTCGGTGGGAGCCGGTGACGCGATGCTCGCCGGTTTCCTCACCGCAGGGGGCAAGGGTCGCGCGGCACTGGTGTCGGCGGTGGCGTGGGGCGCGGCGGCGGTGTCGCTGCCGGGCAGCACCATGCCGAAGCCGGACAACCTCCTCCCGCACCTCGTGGAGGTGCGCACCGGGATCGACGCGAGCCGGGAATTACGCGGGGACAACTGAAAGCACCAGCACAGGAAGTGTCGACGATGACAAAGACTGAAGACGCGCCGTCGCGGGCGCACCAGCTGCGGGCCTCAGTGCAGCGTTTCGGCGGCCACCTGGCGGGCATGGTGATGCCCAATATCGGTGCCTTCATCGCATGGGGCCTGATCACGGCGTTGTTCATCCCGTCCGGCTGGTTGCCCAACGCGCAGCTCGCTGAGCTGGTCGATCCGATGGTCAAGCTGCTGCTACCGATACTGATCGGCTACACCGGTGGCCGGTTGGTGCACGGGCAGCGCGGTGCCGTGGTCGGTGCCGTCGCGACGGTCGGCATCGCAGTCGGCGCGGATGTGCCAATGTTCCTCGGCGCCATGGTGATCGGCCCGCTGACCGCGTACTTGTTGAAGCTGTGGGACAACGCGGTCGGCCAGAAGGTCAGTCCCGGCTTCAAAATGCTGGTCGACAACTTCAGCGCGGGCATCATCGGTGGCGCCATGGCAGTGCTGGGTTCGCTGGCGATCGGCCCGGTCGTCGAGGCGATCACGAAGGCGTTGGGCAACGGCGTTCAGTTCCTGGTGGACGCGCATCTGCTGCCGCTGGTGTCGGTGATCGTCGAACCGGCGAAGGTGCTGTTCCTCAACAACGCGATCAACCACGGTGTGCTGTCGCCGTTGGGCGTCACGCACTCGGCCGAGACCGGCAAGGCCATCGAGTTCCTCATCGAACCCAACCCCGGCCCGGGGCTGGGCGTCCTCGTCGCGGTCATGCTGTTCGGCGCACGGGCGATGCGCTCGACCGCGCCCGGCGCGATCGTGATCCAGTTCCTCGGCGGCATCCACGAGATCTACTTCCCGTACATCCTCGCCACACCACGGCTGATTCTCGCCGCCATCGCGGGCGGCGCGGCGGGTGTGTTCGTCTTTAGTATCACCGGAGCCGGTCTCACCGCGACGCCGTCGCCCGGCAGTATCTTCGCTGTCCTCGCCGTGACGCCGAAGGGCGGTTACTTCGGTGTCATCGCCGGTGTGGTCGTCTCGGCCGCCGTGGCGTTCGTCATCGCCTCGCTGTTGCTGAAATTCGGCAGGGGCACCAAGGAGACCGAACGCAAGCAGGAAGTCGCGGGCGGCGGGACAGTCACCTCCTGAAAGGAAAGCCTGACATGAGCAGCATCGACGGGGCCGCGATCAAGAAGGTCGTGATCGCCTGCGACGCCGGGATGGGCAGCAGCGTGATGGTGGCGTCCCAGCTGGCCAAGCGCCTCAAGCCGTACTCCGTCTCGGTGTCACACACACCGGTCAACGACATCCCCGACGACGCGGATGTCGTGCTGTGCCAGACCACTCTGCTGGCCAGGGCGCGCAAGAGCACTGGGGACACGGTCGTCCTCGGCTTCCAGAGCTTCCTCGGTGACCCGGTGTTCGACGCGGTCGAGGCCGCGATCAGGGACGGTGGGTCACTTGCCGACTGAGCGGACCTCGTCGCTGACCGCCGACGGCATCCACCTCGGCCGGACCGCGACCAGCCGCACGGACGCGATCGACCAGTGCGGCCGCGCCCTGGTCGAGCTCGGCGCGGTCGAGGTGGAGTACCTCGCGGCCATGCACGAACGCGAGGAGTCCCTGTCGACCTTCATCGGCGAGGGCGTCGCCATCCCGCACGGCACCGACCAGGCGCGCCAGTACGTGAAACGCACGACGCTCGTGGTGCTGCAGTTCCCCAACGGTGTGGAGTGGGGCCCAGGCAACACGGCAAAGGTGTGTGTCGGCATCGCGGCCAACGGCTCCGAGCAGGTCGGGATCCTGTCCGCGCTCGCCCACGTGCTGATGGACAGCACCAAAGCCGAGCAGCTGCGGGAAGCACGGGACGCCGGGACGGTGCTTGATCTGTTGCAGTCGATCGACGAGGAGAGAAACCAGTGAAGGTCGCGCGCTTCTACGCGCCGGGGGACATCCGCATCGAGCAGACGGCTGAGCCGTCGGCGGCTGCGGGCGAGCTCAAACTCAAGGTGCACAACTGTTCCACCTGCGGTACCGACCTGAAGATCTTCCGGCACGGGCACCACCACATCGACCCGCCACGGGTGATCGGACACGAGATCGCCGGTGAGGTCGTCGAGGTCGGCTCCGGTGTGGACGGTTGGCAGCCGGGTGACCGGGTACAGGTGATCGCCGCGATCCCGTGCGGGGAGTGCCCGGACTGCCTGCGGGGCTGGCTGACGATCTGCCCGAACCAGCGGTCGATGGGCTACCACTACGACGGCGGATTCGCCGAGTACATGAGCGTCCCGCCCGCTGTGCTCAAAGTGGACGGTGTGAACCGGATCCCCGACGCCCTGTCGTACGCGGAGGCCTCGGTCGCGGAACCGTTCGCGTGTGTCCTCAACGGACAGGAACTGGTCCGGGTCGGCGACGGCGACACGGTCGTCGTGGTCGGCGCGGGGCCGATCGGCTGCCTGCACGTGCGGCTCGCCCGTGCCCGCGGCGCGGAGGCGGTGTACCTGGTCGAGCTGTCCCGCTCCCGCCTGGAGATGGCCGCCGCGCTGGTAAAACCGGACGCGGCGATCTGCGCGGCCGACGTCGACCCGGTCGAGGAAGTGCTGCGGCTGACCGGCGGACGCGGCGCCGACGTGGTGATCACGGCAGCAGCAGCGGGCAATGCGCAGGAGGACGGCCTCAGGATGGCCGCGCGCCGGGGCAGGATCAGCTTCTTCGGCGGCCTGCCGAAGGACAACCCGATCATCGCGTGCGACTCCAACCTTGTGCACTACCGTGAGCTGACCATCGTGGGCGCCAACGGTTCCAGCCCGGATCACAACAAGCGGGCGTTGGAGCTGATCGCGTCCGGCGCCGTCCCGGTCGACGACCTGATCACGCACCGGATGCCCCTCGAAGGCGTCCTCGACGCGATCAACACGGTCAGCACCGGCGAGGCCATCAAGGTGACGATCGAGCCGTAGGGAATCACCCGGTGGCCACCGTGGTTGACCTGGACATGAGCGCTCGTGGACGAGTCAAGTTCGAGCCCGGAACCCGCCGTGTCCGGGTCTACCTCGGTGGTGCGCTGGTCGCCGACACACTGGCGCCGGTGTACGTGTGGGAGATTCCCTACTACCCGGCGTACTACATCCCGCGTTCCGACGTGAAAGCCGAACTGGTCGCCTCAGGCGGAACGGACCACTCCCCCAGCCGCGGCGACGCGACCCTGTACACGGTCAAGGCCGGTGGCAAGGAAGCTGTGGACGCGGCGAAGGTCTACGCCGACTCGCCGATCGAGGAGTTGCGTGACCTGGTCCGTTTCGACTTCGCCGCGATGGACGCGTGGTTCGAGGAGGACGAGGAGATCTACGTCCACCCCCGTGACCCGTACAAGCGCGTGGACATCCTAAGCAGCTCCCGGCACGTGCGGGTGGAGATCGACGGCGTGACCGTCGCGGAGTCGACCAACGCGCGGATGTTGTTCGAGACCAGCCTGCCCACGAGGTACTACCTGCCGAAGACAGCCGTCCGGCAGGACCTGCTCGAACCGAGCGACACGCGCACGGGATGCCCGTACAAGGGCGAGGCGTCGTACTACTCGGTGCGCGTCGGGGACGCGCTGCACGAGGATGTCGTCTGGTACTACGACACACCGCTGCCGGAGAGCCAGAAGGTCACCGGGTTGATGGCGTTCTACAACGAGAAGGTCGACATCTTCGTTGACGGCGTCGAGCAGCCGCGGCCCAGCACGCACTTCGCGTGAGCGCTGGGCCGTCTGGCTCACCCGACGTGGTCCGGGTCCGGCCCGGTGCGGTGCCCCTTGTCCAGAGTGGACAGCTCGGCCATGTCGGACTCGGCCAGCTCGAAGTCCACGACGTCGATGTTCTGGGCGATCCGCTCGGGCGTCACGGACTTCGGGATGACGACGTTGCCGAGCTGCAGGTGCCAGCGCAGCACGACCTGAGCGGGCGTGCGGCCGATCCGCTTGCCGATCGCGACGATCGTCGGGTGAGTCAGCAGGTCGCCGCCGCTGGCCAGCGGGCTCCACGCCTCGGTGGCGATGCCGAGCCTGGTGTGCAGGTGGCGCAGCTCGTTCTGCTGCAGGAAAGGGTGCAGTTCGATCTGGTTCACCGCGGGGACGCGACCGGTCTCGTTGATGATCCGTTCCAGGTGGGACGGCTGGAAGTTCGACACGCCGATGGCGGTGACGCGGCCTTCGTCGGCCAGCCTGATCAGGGCCTTCCAGGTCTCGACGTAGCGGTCGGTCTTCGGCATGGGCCAGTGGATCAGGTACAGGTCCAGGTAGTCCAGACCAAGGAGCGTCATGCTCTTGTCGAACGCGCGCAGGGCCTCGTCGTAGCCCTGGTCGCTGTTGTCCAGCTTGGTGGTGACGAACAGCTGTTCACGGGGGAAGTCCGCGACTGCTTTGCCGACGCCTTCCTCGTTGCCGTAGGCGGTCGCGGTGTCGATGCTGCGGTAACCGGCTTCGAGTGCCGTGGTCACCACGGAGGCGGTATCGCCGTCCGGGACCTGCCACACCCCGAGGCCGAGTTGCGGCATGGTCACACCGTTGTTGAGCTTGATGGTCGGGATGTCCGGCACAGTGCTCCTCTCAGCACGTCTATCGGCGTAAGCAATATTTGCAGACGCTACGTACCTTACCTCACGGACACAGACCGTGCAGGTGGCCGCAACCGTGGCCGAGATGTCCGAAAAAGTGCGGTCATCGCGGATACGGTCGAGATATGCAGATCGCCTTCGTTGTCTACCCAGGTATGACCGCCTTGGACGCGATCGGGCCGTACGAGCTTCTGCGCTCCATGCCGGGCGCGGAGGTCCGTTTCGTGGCGGCCGAAACAGGCTCGGTCGTCACGGACAGTGGCGTGCTTGTGCTCGGCGCGAGCCATTCGTTCGACGACACTCCCGCCCCTGACATCGTGCTCGTGCCCGGTGGATCGACCGGGACAGTCGGCGCGATGAACGACACGACACTGCTCGACTGGCTACGCGCGGTGCACCCCACGACGACGTGGACGACGTCGGTCTGCTCGGGGGCGCTGATCCTGGCGGCCGCAGGTCTGCTCAAGGACGTCCCCGCCACGACTCACTGGGTCTGCCAGGACGTTCTCGGCGCGATGGGCGCGATCCCCCAGCCGGACAAGCGGATCGTGCGGTCGGGCAAGATCGCCACCGCGGCGGGCGTCTCGGCGGGCATCGACCTCGCGCTGTGGCTGATCGGCGAGATCCACGGCCGGGAACAGGCCGAACTCTCGCAACTCGTGATCGAGTACGACCCGCAGCCGCCGTTCGACGCCGGACATCCGAGCAAGGTCACCCCGGAGATGCTCGCCGGGGCGAGGGCTCAGATGCTGGCGGAGGCTCAAGCAGCCGGTTGACGCTGAAGCCGTGTCCACCTCCCCAGCACTCCGTGTCCACCTTTCCAGCACACTGAGATGCCCTTTCCAGCACACTGAGATGCCCGGCCGGGCATGGCCTGAGGTTCTCATGGTGTCGGAACGCGCATTTCATGGTGCCCGAAAGGTGGACACGGCCTTCAACGCTTGCGCTTGAACTCGATCGGACCGGTCGGCGGCACCTCACCGCGGCTCTTGCCGTTCACCGTGACCTTGTCGCCGACCTCCGCAGGCACAAGGAACTTGCCTTCCTCGTCGGTCTCAGCGGCGCCATGCGGGGTGGACACGATCGTGCCCGCCTCCGCTGCGGCGACCTGACCGGCAACGAACGTGCGTTCCTCGGACACGTTGTCGCCGTTGGACGTGATGATCGAGAACCGGTGCACGGGCGGCCCGGCAGCCACCATCAGTGCACTGTCCACAGTGGCTGTCACCGTGACGTCGAGGCCAGGCTTGAGCTGTCCGCCCAATGCCGACCAGAAGTCTGAGTTGTCACGCTCGCCGCCCGAGGCGATCGTGACGCTCGGCACCGGAGTCACCGCGTCGTACGGAGCCTGCAGGTACTGCGCCGCGATCTCGGTGTGCATGAGCAGCGCCGCCAGTGTCGCGCCGAGCAGGGAGTGCTCGTCGCGCATGTCCGACGTCCATGCCGTCACCAGGTAGCGGCAGTCCACTCTGGGCAGTGGTGGGCGCCGATGTGGCCTGCCGTTCTCGTCGTGCACGGTTTCCAGGCCGTACTCGCGCTCGGACACGTTGCGGCGCACGTCCCACAGATAGAGGTTGATCGTCGGGCGGGACACCCGCGCCGACCACTCCTTGTCCGGCGCGTCGAAGGAGATGTCCACTTCCCGCTTCGGCAACGGGACGACCGCGCGCAGGAACTCCTCAAGGGACTCGTCAAGCAGGTTCAGCATGGCCGTCCCCATTCACCAGTTTGAAGTAGCGGTCGAACTCGGACTCGGTGCGCAGCCGTCCCATCTTCTGGAACTCCCGCTTCAACGCCAGCGCGACTCGTTCCATGGTCACCGGCGCGTTCTCGTCCGCCGCGAGGAAGCCCGCGCCGAGTGCGGCGTTGCGGATGATCCCACCGGTGATCCGGAACTGCCGTGCCAGGAAACCGTAGTCCAACTCGGCGACCGGCGCGTTCGCCGGGAAGGCCTGCCGCCAGATCTGTTCGCGTTGCGGTTCGTCCGGTGTCTCGAAGTCGATCGACACCGAGATCCTGCGCAGGAAGGCGTCGTCGATGTTGCGCTGCAGGTTCGTGGCCATCACGACGAGACCGTCGTAGGACTCCAGTCGTTGCAGCAGGTAGGCGACCTCGATGTTGGCGTACCGGTCGTGCGCGTCGCTGACCTCGGAACGCTTGCCGAACAAGGAGTCCGCCTCGTCGAAGAACAGCACGAGGTCACCGGCGGCGGCCGCGCCGAAGATCCGCTCCAGGTTCTTCTCGGTCTCGCCGATGTACTTGCTCACCACCGACGACAGGTCCACTTTGTACATGTCAAGGCCGAGCTCACCGGCGACGATCTCGGCGGCGAGTGTCTTTCCCGTCCCGGACGGGCCGGAGAACAACGCCACCACACCGGTCGATGGCAGCGGCGAGAAGCCCCAGTCCTGGTAGACCACGGTCCGGCGCCTGTACCGCGCGATCAGCTCACGCACCTGCGCGGTCTGGTCCGCGGGCAGCACCAGGTCACGCATGGCGCGGCGGGGGCGGATCCGGACCGACAGCCCGTCGAGGTGCCCGCCCGCGAGCCTGCGGACACCGACGGCGACCTGTTCGGCGTCGCCTGCCGACGCGGCCGTGACGAGCCGCAACTGCTCACGGGACAACGGGAACGCCGGGTCCGGGGACGTGCCCAGTGCCTGCTCCCAGTCGGCGGCGGACGCCAGGCCGGAGTCGAGCCGGATCTCCCGCCACGGCCTGCGCGGCAACGCGTCCAGTGCGAGTTCCTTCGGCGAGCTGAGCACCCAGCTGAGGTGGTCCGCCCGGTCGATCCAGTCGGCGGCGGTCCGGCTGGGCGGTTGGTCGACGTCCAGCACGACCGCGCGGTCGCCGACACCGGCTTCCCGCACCACAGCGGCCCATTCGGCCTGCGACGACGGCACCGGGCACGTGAGCAACGGCCTGCCCGGCCAGCGGTCACGTACCGCAGCGAGCCTGCTGTCCCGGTCGGCGCCGGTCACCAGCAGCATCGACGCGTCGGAACTCCCCTGGCCCACGGCGTCCAGCCGTTGGGTGCCCGCGGGCAACGCGGAATCCGCCGAGTCGTCGTCAGCCAAGGCCCACGTCAGACGCGGCGCGGGCCAGCACATCCTGGTCGCCCACGGCCCCTCGGTGCCGAGCTCCACAAACTCGGCACGGCGCAGTGGCGCGTCCGGTGCGACACAACGGGCATCGAGAACACGGCTCAAGCTCGCCACCGTGAGCCGGGGAAGCTGCACATTGTCCTGGAAGTACGCGACCAACCGCATCCGGTGCGGCGAGCGCTCCACCGCGAGCAACACCGCAAGCGCTTGTGCGTCACGGGAGCCCAGCCGCGCTGTCCGCACCAGACGGTCGAAAGTGGACTGACCGGAGGCCAGTGACTCGTCGAACTGCTTACGGGCCACCTCCAGCTCCGGCTCCAACTGCCGCAGCAGGGCGTCGACCTTCGCGGCGGCGGGCCCGGACGCTCCCGGCAGCTCGGCGAGGATCCGGTCGACCTCGTCGTGCCCGATGTAGAGCCCGGCGAAGTCGTGCGGCAGCAGCCCTTCGCCGAGGCGGCACACCAAGGCCTCGCGCTGCAGCAGGGTGTCGGCCATCACCTGCCACGGCGGCGCGGCACGGACGAGGCCGTCGCGGTGCACTGCACCCCCAAGATCCAAAACAGGACAACGTTGCGCCTGAAATTAACACCAAGCTCCCCCAGCCTGGGTAAACAGTGCCCTTTTGGGCACACGAAATGCCGCTCCCCGGACATCCGAAGTCAAACATAATGGCCGCATGGCGCGATACTCCGCGGAGCAGATCTACGGGTTCGCGCGCGAGGCTGGGTTCTCCCCCGATCGCGCCGCGACGATGACCGCGATCGCCATGGCCGAGTCCGGCGGGAACGACGGCGCGCACAACCCCGTCGGGGAGAACAGCAAGGGGCTGTGGCAGATCAACCAGGCCGCGCACCCGAAGTTCGCCAACATCAACCTGTTCGACCCCGTGCAGAACGCCAGGGCGGCGTTCCAGGTCTCCAAGGGCGGCGACGACATCTCGCCGTGGACGACCACCCACAAGGGGTCCGCCGCGAAGTACCTGAAGTACAAGGAGCAGGCACAGGCGGCAGCCGAGGCGTACGGCGACGGGCCGAACCGGGGGATGTGGACCGGCGTCTCGGGCTACGGCGACCACACGTCCGCCGGTGACGTGCGCGGCGGCGGCCAGGGCGTCGCGCCGACCCAGTCGGCGACGTCGAACAGCGGCAGTGACAACGTCAACGTCCGGCAGGCCGCGACGACGACCCCGGCCGCGGACGCGAACGCACCGGCCGAACAACAGGCCGGAGCCCAGTTCGGTGTCCCGCTCGACGACGACGCGGCCACTGGTGCGAACGGCGTGCAGAGTATGACCAGCAGCACGACGGACCCCAACGCGGCCGCCGAGAAGCAGGCGGGAATCCAGTTCGGTGTCCCGCTGGACGAAGACCCGGCCCAAGGCGCGCAACAGCCCGCGGCCACGGCGACACCTGCCACGAACCAGCCCATGAGCCAGCAGTCGCTGCCCACGGGGGATGGCAGCAAGCTGCAGACGTTCCTCAACTCGGCCGTGGCACAGACCGGCGACAAGTACGTTTTCGGCCACGAGGTCAAACTCGGCGACCGGAACCCGAACACGTTCGACTGTTCGGAACTCGTCGAGTGGGCCTCGCACCAGGCGGGCGTGAAAATGCCCGATGGTGCCGTCTACCAGTACCGGCACCTGGCGCAGGGCCAGCACACCATGTCGGTCGAGCAGGCCATGAAGACGCCCGGCGCGTTGCTGTTCAGCTTCAGCTCCGACCCGCTGACCGGGAAACCGAAGGCCGCGCACGTGGCGATCAGCCTCGGCAACGGCAAGACGATCGAGGCCAAGGGCAGCCAGTACGGCGTCGGGTCGTGGGAAGCCAACACCAAACGCTTCCAGTACGCGGGTTACATCCCGGAGATGGGCGCGGGAATCGGCAACATCCCACCGCCTCCCCCGCCCCCGCCGCCCACGGACACGTTCTCCCACCGGGTGAACACCGACCCGGCTCCGATGGACCGCAACCCGTCCACAGTGGCGGCCAGCCACCAGATGACCCAAGCGGAACCGCCGCCCGCACCAGCGCCGCCGCCACCTCCCCCGCCGCCACCTCCGCCACCGGCAGACACCCCGCAGGCGGCCCCGCAGACGCAGTCCGACAACGACCTCAACCACGACAGTCAGGACGACGGCATTCACAACGCACAGACCTGGATCGCACCGGAGGACCATTCGTTGCCGGACCACAACCTGCCTGGCCACAACGACCCCGACTTCGGGCACGACCCGACTCCCGGGCACTGATGCCGATGAGCACGCCATCGCGCAGCGCGGCCGAGACCGCCGAGATGCTGGAACTGATCGACACGGCCGTCGGCGAGACCCGCGCGGCCGGGCGGCCCGACCTGGCCGAGAAGCTGATCAAGTGCCGCCGCCAGCTGACCACCGGCGCCTGGCACGTCCTGGTCGCGGGCGAGTTCAAAAAGGGCAAGAGCGCGCTGATCAACGGCTTGCTCGGGGTGCCCGTGTGCGGTGTGGACCCGGTGGCGTTCACCGCCGTGCCGACCTCGGTCAAACACGGGGACAAGCCGACGGCGTACCTGGTCGCGGACGCGCCGGAGGACGCGTCCCACCTGCCGCCGCCGATCCGGATCGACATCAGCAAGGCAGCGGAGTACGCCAGGACCGGCCTCGCCGACGACGGCACACGGTTGCGGGCGATCGAGACCACGCTGAAGCGGGAACTGCTGGCCGACGGCCTCGTCCTGGTCGACACACCCGGGCTGGGCGGCGGATTCGCGGCCGCGGCCGCCTCGGCGACCATGCGGGCGCTCGCGCTGGCCGACGGCGTGATCGTGGTGACCGACGCGTCCCAGGAGCTGACCGCGGCCGAGGTCGACTTCGTCAAGCACGCGGTCGACGTCTGCCCGAACCTGATCGTCGTGTTGACCAAGACCGACTTCTACCCGCAGTGGCAACGGATCCTCGAGCTGGACCGCGGGCACCTGCGTGACGCGGGGATCGAGGCCGAGATCGTCGCGGTGTCGTCGACGCTGCGTGAGCTGGCGTTGGACACCGGCGACCCGGCGCTCAACGCGGAATGCGGTTTTCCTGTCCTGGTCGAGCGGCTGGGTTCACGGCTGCTGGCCGACCACGCGGCCAAGTCCGTGCTCGCCGCGGCCGGTGTCGTGCGCAACTCGCTGCGCCAGGTCGCCGAGACGCTGGAGACCGAGCACAAGGCGTTGACCAGACCCGAGGAACGCCAGGCGACCATGCGCAAGGTCGAGGCGAGCGGAGAGCGTGCCAAGGCGCTGTCCAGCCCGTCGGCGCGCTGGCTGAACACCATCACCGACCGGTTCGCCGACATCCAGGCGAACGTCGACGCGGACCTGACCGACTGCTCGCGCAGGCTGGAGAACGAGGTCACCAAACGGATCAAGGAAGGCGACCCGACCAAGGAGTGGTCGGAGATCGTGCCGTGGCTGCAGAAGCGCGTGAACGAGGAGATGACCGACGCGCACACCCGGCTGATCCGGCAGATCAACGACCTGGCCGACGAAGTGGCGTCGCTGTTCGACGCAACCGCCGACCAGGTCGACGCGACGTCCAAGGGTGACCTGTCGGTCGGCCCCGACCTGAAGCTGGAGAACCTGGCCAGCAAGAAGGGCGGCAAGCTCGAGGTCGGGATGCACGCGGCCCGTGGCTGGTCGTTGTCGAGTTCGATCGTGACGACCGTGCTCGTCACGACTCTCGCGCCGAGTCTGCTGATCGTCCTACCGATCACGGCCGCGCTGGGTTCGGTGTTCGCGTGGCGTGCCGTGCGCAGCTACAAGACCACGAAGGTGGACGCCGCCCGCGCCGAGGCGATGCGTGCGGCGGCGGTGTACCTCAACCAGGCCAGGGTGGACGCCAACCGCGCGTCCTACGACCTGATCCGGCACAGCCGCGGCCGGATCCGGGACTACTACCTCGACCAGGCGCAGGAAATGGTCTCGGCGGCGAAACACGAACAGGAGGCCGCGATGCGGGCGGTGCAGACCGACGCGCAGGCCGCGGCGACTCGCGGAGCGGCGGCGAAGGCGGAGCTCGACCGGGTGTCGGCGCTGCTGGCGACGGCTGACCGGGTGTCCACGCAGAGGGGCCGGTCGTGACAGTTTCCCTTGCCGCGCGCGTCCGTTCGCTGCTCAACGACGCGGCGCAGGCCTACCAGGGCAGACCGAGTGGGCGTGTGCTCAACGAGGTCGCCAGGCATCTGGACGGCCCGCTGCGGGTGGCGATCGCCGGGCGGGTGAAGGCCGGGAAGTCCACGTTGCTGAACGCGCTCGTCGGTACGCGGATCGCGGCGACGGACGCGGGCGAGTGCACGAGGATCGTGACGTGGTACTTCCGCGGCCCGCACGCACGGGCGACCGCCTTTCCACACGGCACAAGGCCGGTGGGGCTCGCGATCGACCACGACGGCAGTCGTTACGCGCTGGATCTCGGCTCGCTGGACGTGGAAGGCGTCGACCGGATCGAAGTGGCGCTGCCCAGTGACTGGCTCGGCCAGATGACGTTGGTCGACACCCCCGGCATGGGCTCGCTGACCGAGTCGGCCGGGCGCCGCACCCAGGACTTCCTCGGTGAGACGACGAGTGTCGACGCGGTGCTGTACCTGATGCGGCACCTGCATTCCACGGACATCGACTTCCTCGACGCGTTCAACGACAGTGACGCGGCCGACAGTTCGCCGGTGAACGCCGTCGGTGTGCTCTCCCGCGCGGACGAGGTCGGCGGCGGCGACGATGACGCGATCGCGTTCGCGGACAAGGTGGCGGCCGGTTACCGTGCCGACACCCGCATCCGCAGCCTCGTGCACACAGTCCTGCCGGTCGCGGGCCTGCTGGCCGAGGCGGCGGCGACCATGGACGAGAAGGAGTTCGCCGACCTGAAGGCGATCGCGGCCGCCAGTGACGGCGCGACCATGCCTTTGCTGTTGTCCGCCGGGCGGTTCGTCGCACCGACGCGGGCGATCACAGTGGACATCGAGTCACGCAAGCGCTTGCTGTCGATGCTCGGCCTGTACGGCCTGCGGCTCAGCATCGACTGCCTGCGATCGGGCAACGCCGACCGCGCCCGACTGGGCACTGTGCTGCGGGAACGCAGTGGCCTCAACGAACTCCGACGGCTGCTGCTGACCCAGTTCGCCCAGCGCAGGGATGTGCTGAAGGCCGACGGGGCGCTGCGCGCGATCGAGACGGTCACCCGCGACGACCCGATCCCGGCCGCCCCACGGCTGCGCCAGGCTGTCGAACGGCTCCGCGCGGGAGCACACGAGCTGACCGAACTGCGTCTGCTCACGGAGTTGCGGACCGGTTCGGTGCAGGCTCCGACCGAGCAGATCGCGGTGATGGAGCGCTTGCTCGGTGGTCAGGGCACGTCCGTCGCCGACCGGCTGAACCTGCGGCCGGACGCTCCTTTCGAGACAGTGAACGCGGCGATCACGGGAATGCACGGGCACTGGCGCCGAGTGGCGCAGAACCCGTTGATCGACCCGAGTTTCACGCGTGCGGCGCAGGTGCTGCAACGCACGTGCGAAGGCCTGGCCGCAGCGGTCCGCGCGACACCGCAACGCCCGCCACAGACGCCACCTGGTCGCCGCCCACCGCCACAGAACCGCCAAAGCCCACCGCCGGTCGACAAGACCGAAACGATCCGCAAGCCACCTGCCGAGGACAAGACAACGGCCTTCCAACGCCCAAAAACCTCGTGAGTGTTTAGGCCGGTTAGAACCGGCCAAAACACTCACGATGGGCCGAAGGATGCCACCCACATGGCGGCGTCGTTGGTGTTCTTCTCCCCCGCCTGGCCGAGGCCGACGACCACGACCTGCTTGTCGTCGACCGGGTACATGCCGTTGAGGAACACCGCGCGGGGGGAACTCGGTGCGCTGCCGACGTTCCACCGCTCCCAGCGCTGGTCCTTCGCCTGCGCCCAGCAGCTGAGCCGGGGTGGCTGGCCCGACCCGATCGATCCGCAGACCATCAGTGTGCCGTCGGACAGGCGTGCGATGCCCTTCAGGTTCGGCGAGCCTTCCGGCAGGTACGGGGACAGGTCCCACTTGAGGCCGTCCTTGGAGATCCAGATCGCTGGGCCGCGTTTGGCGCCCTGTAGTACCGAACCGACCGCGACGAACGCGCCGTCCGCCGTCTTGGTCACCTTCTCCACGTTCTGCGGGCCCGTGCCGGACAGTCCCGTTGTCGCGACCGGGTTCCACGTGTTGCCGTCACCCGAGGCGTAGACGGCCGCGTCCCCGTCGTTGCGGTCATTGCGGTCATCTCGGCCGATAGCGATCAGTTTGTTGTCCGGTCCCACGGTCACCGCGTTGAGTTCCTTCAACCCCGATGTCGGGTTCAGGTCCCCCTGTGTCGGGAGCAGCGACCACTTCGCCCCGTCCGGCGACGTCCAGACCGCGGGCCGTTTCTTCTGCCCGGTCCCCGACCAGCCGACCGCGACCAAAGTGGACCCGACCGGGGTGACGTCGAGCATCAGCCCCTGACCGTCCTCGCCGACCTCAGCCGGGATGAAGTCCTCCTTGCCGCCCTTGCTCAGCCACGCCCGCGGCTGGCGGTTCTCCGAGAAGCCGACAGCGACCACGTCACCGTTCTCGGTGCCGGTGACCGCCGTCATCTCGTCGGTGCCTTGCGGCGGGATCACCAGCGGCTGCCCGGTCAGCGTGATCCTGCCGACCGCGGGCGGCCCCGCGATGGTCTCCGGTGCCTCCTGCGCGTCGCCCGGCCCGCCGCTGTCACCGGACGACTTGTTCATCACGAAGAAGACCAGCCCGGCGACCACCGCGACGATCACCAGGACGACCAGCAGCGCGATCAGCCTGCCTCGGCCTTTGCCGCCGTTGCCACCGGTCCGCACCTCGGCGAACTGGTCGCCGGTGCGGGGTGGTGGTGGCAGCGCGACGGGTTCCAGTGGCTGCATCGACTTCAGCACGGTCCGGATGTCGGTCACGCCGGTCAGGCCCGACCGCGCCAGGTCGACCTTCTCGCTGACCGCGGGCGCGGGCAACGCTGACGGCGGCGGAAACGAACCCATGCTCCGCTGGCCGGGGCCGTGTGGCACGGGATACGCGGGCTGCGAACGGTGGCCTGGCTGGTACGCGGGCGGATGCGCCATCGGACGCGATCCAGTCTGGTTGTACAGCGGGTTTCCCGGCGGTGGCGCCATGGGACGCGCAGGGGGCGCGAACCCGCCGGACGACCTGATCCCCACCACGCGTGGCGCCGCCGCGATCGCCGCGCCCAGGCTGACGGTGTACTTCGGGTGCGCGTCCACCGCGACCCTGATGCCCAGTTCACCGGACAACAGCTGGCGCACCAACGGGATCCGGCTCGACCCGCCGACGAGCAGGACGCCGTGCAGTTTCGCCGGGTCCACTCCGGCACGCCGGACCACCTGGCCGAACACACCGACCGTGCCGAGCACACGCTGTTTGATCAGGTCCTCGAACTCCGCCCTGGTGATCAACACCTGACGGCTCACGCCGGGCAGCACGACCGGAACAACGACCTCAACGTCCGCGGACAGTGCCTCCTTGGCCTCGACGACCGTGCTGAAAAGCTGCGCCATCGCGCTGGACACGACCGGGTCGGTGAAGTCCAGCTGCGCCACGTCCACCCCGGCCTGGATGCCGACGTGCCGGAACAGCGCGTGGTCGAAGTCGATGCCGCCGATCGAGTCGTCGCCGCCCGCCTCGCCGTAGATCTCCACTCCGGTCGCGGTCTTGCGGACCACGCTGGCGTCGAACGTGCCGCCGCCGAAGTCGTAGATCCCGATCAGCGAACCGGGTTCGATCCGTTCCTGCGCCGCGTACCACGTCGCGGCCGCGACCGGCTCCGGCAGCAGCCCCACCTCGCGCAGGCCAGCCTGGGTCGCCGCCTGGACGAGCAGGTTCTTGCGGTACTCGCCCCACGCCGCCGGATGGGTCAGCACCACGTGGTTCGGTGGTCCGCCCTGCAGTTCGGCCACCCGGGCCAGCGACCACTTCATCACCTCGCCGGTCAGCTGGTGCGCGGTGAATCCCCGCCCGCCGACCAGGATCGGCACGTCGTCGCCCATCCGCCGTTTGAACTCGCGGGCCATCTTGTCCGGATCGGTGATGCCACGCCGGGAGGCCGCGTCACCGACCAGGAACGTGCCGTCGTCGCGCAGGAACAGCACAGACGGCACGGCGTTGGCGCGGTTTCCCATCGGCACGGTCTGTACCCGGCCTTCGCGCCACAACGCCGCCGCGGTGTATGTGGTCCCGACATCGACACCCAGCGGATAGGTCACCCGCCAAACAGTAGTGGTCACAGTGTGACGTTTGGCGGCGATTCGGTGCCGCAACACCTCTCGTCACGGCCATGCGCCCGTATCGCTGCACTTTCGGGCAGGCCACGACGGTCCAATCGGAATAGTGTTTTTGCGGAAGTGGCAGGAGAAGACTGATCCATCCGGACTGGGGGAACGGCGATGACCTACGGAACTCAGCTCGCCGAACGCGTCGGCTGGGTCCAGCGTCGCTGCAACGACCTGGTCCGCAACGTCGAGCACTTCATCCACGGCAAGACGAACGTGATCTGGAACGCCGTTGTCGGGCTGCTCGCCGAGGGGCACCTGCTGATCGAGGACGTGCCAGGGGTCGCGAAGACCTCGCTGGCCAAAGCGATCGCGCACTCGGTCGGCGGCTCGATGCGCCGGATCCAGTTCACCCCGGACCTGTTGCCATCCGATGTGGTCGGTGTGCAGATCTACGACACCGCCAAGGGCCAGTTCCAGTTCAAGGAAGGCCCGGTCTTCGCCAACATCCTGCTCGGCGACGAGATCAACCGCGCGTCGCCGAAGACGCAGTCGGCGCTGCTGGAGGCGATGGCCGAGCGGCAGGTCACTGTGGACGGTGTGACGTACCCGCTGCCGCGGCCCAACTTCGTGATCGCCACCCAGAACCCGGTCGACCAGCAGGGCACGTACGCACTGCCGGAAGCCCAGCTGGACCGGTTCATGATGCTGCTGCGGATCGGTTACCCCACGCCGGAGCACGAGGTGCGCATCGTCGGCGACGCGATCGCCCGCAGGCTGCCGGAGCAGTTGCAGCCGGTCTGCACGCTGGAGGACCTGCAGCAGATGATCGAGGTGGTGCGCGGCGTCTACGTCGCACCCGCGTTGCAGGCGTTCATCGTCACGATCACCAACGCCACCAGGACCATCCCCCAGCTCAAGCTCGGCGCGAGCCCCCGTGCCAGCAACGCGCTCGCCAACGCCTCCCAGGCACGGGCGGCGGTCGACGGCCGGGCGTTCGTCACCGCCGACGACGTCAAGCAGATGGCCAAACCCGTTCTGGCACACCGGCTGGTGCTCACCCCCGAGGCGGCGGTGCAGGAGTTCAAGCCGGAGGGGATCGTGGACCGCATCCTCGCCGCGGTCCCGGTGCCGCAGGCCCCCGTCGGGGCGTGAGATGCCTACCCGCTCCGGTGTGGCCACGGCCGTCGCGGCGGTCGTGCTGCTCGCGCTCGGCTGGCTCGGCGACTATCCCGAGCTGATCGCGCTCGGCTTCGCCGCGCTGGCCGCGTTGGCCTCGGCGGGTGCGTGGATGGCCTTGCGCCCTGACCTGTCCGCTGTGCGTGAGGTGCGGCCGCAGCGGGTGTCCGAGGGCGAGAAGGCGATGGGCGTGATCACGCTGACCAACGAGTCCCAGCGCCGCAGCCCACCGATCCTGGCCACCGAGCAGATGGCCAACCGCGAGGTCCAGGTGCCGATCCCGAGCCTGGCCGGCGGCAGCGAACACACCACGACCTACTACCTGCCCACCAACCGGCGCGGGATCCACCAGATCGGCCCGATGTCGATCGGGCACACAGACCCGTTGCGGCTCATGCGTGTCGGAACGGTGTTCTCGGCTTTCTCCACGCTGTACGTGCATCCGCGGATGCTGGCGGTCGAGCCGGTGCCGACCGGGCAGACCAGGGACATGGACGGCCCGACCTCCAGCTACGCGCCGCAGGGCGGTGTCGCGTTCCACAGCCTGCGGGAATACGTGCCGGGTGACGACTGGCGGCTGATCCACTGGAAGTCGACCGCGCGTACAGGGAAGCTGATGGTGCGGCACAATGTCGTGCCCAATCAGCCGCGGCTGATGGTCGTACTGGACACCAACTCGCTCGGCTACTCCGCGGAGACGTTCGAGTCGGCGGTGAGCGCGGCCGCGTCGCTGGCGATCGCGGCGATCCGGGGTGGTTTCCCGTTGGAGCTGCGCACCACGAGCGGTGGTGCCGCTGCCAGTGACCGGGCGTACGACGGGGCCGTTCCCGCGTTGGACCTGTTGGCCGCGGCCAAGGCGACCAGGGACGATCCCGGGCTGACGGCGTTACCCGGCATGATCTCGACGGACGACACCGTCGCGCTGGGTGTGGTGACCGGTACTCCTGATCCGCGAGTGTTGTCGGTGCTGCCGACTGTGCGCAGGCACTTCCTCATGGTCAGCCTCGTCCAGTTCACCACAAGACGCAACGCTGTCCCGACACCGTTGAACGGGGTCGTGTCACTGACCGCCCGCACCGCCGACGAATTCGCCGACGCCTGGAACAAGCTGATGCGAAAATGACACCCCTCGTATCAACCCCAGGGTTCAAAGCAAGCCGAGTGCCTCCCAACCGCACCTCAGGGGAACGTGACGCAACCCAGCCACAAGTACGGGACCAAACTGAACGGTGCGAGCCCAAGGTGACCAAGCGCAAAAATCCCGGGGAGGCGGAACAGTGGGTGGCAACGTCACGCACACGATCAGCGTGACCCAGTCGGCGCTGCGCGATCCGAATCCCCCGGCGGGCAGGAAGGCCAAGCGGGCACGGCAGCACATCCCGCAGACCCAGCCGCGCCTCAGGATGGGGTTTCCCGCCTACTCGCAACTGGTCCTCGCCGGTGTCGCGATCGGTGTGTCCAGTCTGTTGTACCTGAGGTACTACAGCAGTCTCGGGTTTCTGATCGCCATACTCACCGCCGCCACCGCGGGAGTGCTGATCGGTGCTGTCGCGGCGGTCCGGCGGTGGTCGTCAGTGGTCACGGTCAGCGCCGGGGTGCTCGGGTTCCTGGTTGTCGCGGTCTTCGCGGTGCTGCGCGGCACGCTCAGCCGCGGCATTCCCACGTGGTCGACGCTGAAGGCGCTGGGCTCGGGCCTGATCTCGGGCTGGGCGAAGATGCTGTCGGTGAACCTGCCCGCCGATCCGAGCGGGGAACTGGAGTTCGCCCCCGCGCTGGTCTGCTTCACAGCCGGGATCGTCGCGGCGACACTCGTGCTGCGGACCAGGTCACTACTCGCGCCGGTCCTGCCGCCTGTGCTGGCTTTCGCCTTCGCGCTGCCGATCACGGCACCACGGGCGGTCGGTGGCGTGGTGCCGGTCGGGGTACTGCTCACGCTGGTGCTGTTGTTGGCGTTGATCCGCGCGGGATCCTCAGATCCGTTGGCGCGCACGATCAGCGCGCGGGCCATGTGGGGACGGTTCCTCTTCGGCATGCCGGTCGTCCTGGTCGCGGTCGCGGCAGGCGTCGCCGGGATGCGGTTCGTGCCGCTCGCCGACGGCGGCGGCCGGTTCGACCTACGTGAGGTCGTCGAGCCGCCGTTGACCATCGACGACCTGATCAACCCGCTGGCCACGTTGAAAACACAGTTGCGCAAGCCGGACGCGGACATGTTCACCGTCAGGCTGACGGGCGACACGGCCGGGATCGACCGGATCAGAACCGTGGCACTGGACTCCTTCGACGGCGCGATGTGGACCGCGCGGGAGGAGTTCCTGCTGGCCGGGAGCACGTTGCCGGGCGACGAGTCGCTGGTCGGTCCCCGCCGGGTGACGCTGGACGTCCAGATCACCGGGTTGCCGGGCAAGTACCTGCCCGAGATCGGGGCCCCGGTGTCGATCTCGGGTGCGCCACGGGTCGGCTACAGCCGGGTCTCCGGCACGCTGGCGACCGACAGGGAGCCGGGCGGCTGGAACTACCAGCTCGTCGCCGACGTCGGCAGGCAGGCCGGGCTGGACAAGAGCGTCCCGTACGTCTCGGACTCCACTCGGTACACCGAACTCCCGCGTCAGGACCCGCGCCTGCCGGATGCCGTACTGGCCAAGGCAACCGAACTGACCACGAACGTGTCGGAGCCGTACGCCAAGCTGATGGCGATCCAGCGCCACCTGCAGTCCTTCCCGTACAGCCTGGACACCCGGCCGGGACATTCCTACGACGCGCTGAGCAGGCTGTTCGGCCCGAACACGAACGAACAGGTCGGGTATGCCGAGCAGTTCGCGTCGGCGTTCGCCGTACTAGCCCGCACTCAGGGGTTCCCGACCAGGGTCGCCGTCGGCTACATGCTGAACAAGGACCACCTGAAGGGCGACACCTACCAGGTCAAGTCGGGTGACGCGCACGCGTGGGCCGAGGTGAACCTGGCGGGGTACGGCTGGGTGGCGTTCGAGCCGACCGACCCGAAACGGCATCCGGCCAACGCGCCGAGACCGAAGGAAGCCGAGACACCCGCGGACGAGAACCGGCCGGAGCAGAACTCGACGGCGTCCCAGACCGCTGAGGACCCGACCCTGCCGCGCCTGGGCGAAGGCGCGTTGACGGTGCTCGACTGGGCGTTGTTCGTCCTCATCGGACTCGGCTGTCTCGCTGTGCTGACGCCGATCGCCATCGCCGTCGAGAAGTTCCGCAGACGCCGACAACGCCGTTCCGGAAGCCGGGCCGCGCGGATCATCGGCGCGTGGGAGCAGGCAACGGACAAACTGATCGAACACGGTGTTCCGGTAACGGCGGCGTCGACGCCGAAGGAAGTCGGCGACCAGGCACGGGAGCGGATCGGCGACGAGGGCACCGGAGCGCTCGCGGTGCTCGCCCCGATCGTCACCGCCGCGGTGTTCGATCCGGCGGAACCGGACGACACCGCGGTCGACACGGCCTGGCAGCTGGAAAGCCAGCTGCGCGACGAACTGCGCCGGGCGCGCAGTCCACTGTTGACCATCCGTGCCTGGCTCGACCCACGGCCGCTGTACGCGCGTTGGCGTGACGAGCGACGGCGCAGACGGGCGATGGACAGGCTGACCAGGGGATGACCGCCGTGACAGTTGGTTGGGCCACAACGATATGGGTCGGTAGGGGCAAACACCGACACCGGAGGGTAGGGATATGACACTGTTATCCCTGCGAAAGCCGTGGATTCGCAACACCACAGCGGCCGTTTCCGCAGTGCTCGCTGTCGGCGGCATCGCTGTGGCCGGTGTGGACGGTGGCAACGAGGTCAAGGACGTCAAGCTGTTGTCCGGCGCGGCCTGGCTGGCCTCCGGCCGGGTCGGTCAGCTCAGCCTGCTGGACGGCCCGTCGACGGAGCTCTCCGCGCAGGTGCAGGTGTCCGCGCCGGGATCGGTGCTCGACGTGGTGCAGGCCGGGCCGAACGCGTACGCGGTCGACCAGACATCGGGGACCATTCGACGGATCGACGGGGCAACCTTCGAGGTCAGCGCACCCGAGTCGCCGATTCCCGGGGCACGCGGCGGGCTCACCGCGTTCGCCGGATCCGGCAAGCTGTACGTCGTGGACACTCAACGTGGGCTGTTCACCAACGCCGACCCCCGAACCGGACGGGCGCTGAGCGAGAGGAAGAACCTCGCCGTGCAGATCGCGCCGAACACCACCGGGATCGACGACGACGGCAGGCTGTGGATCTCCGACAACGCCACCGGCGACGTGCGGATGATCTCCGACGGCGACGAGCCAAGGCGGTTCACGGGCATCACGAAGCCGGGACGCAGCCTGCTGACCATCGCCAAGGGCAAACCCGTCGTGGTGGATGTCGCCGCGCGCAAGGCGACCGTGCTGGATCCCGGTACGCGGCTGTCGCCGAGCACGATCGACCTCGATCTGCGTGCGGGCGAGGACGTGCAGATCAGTGGTTCGCCGTACGGCGACCGGTTCTACGTGGTCGCGCCGCGTGGCGTGCTCACGATCTGCGAACTGGACGAGGAGAGCTGCACCAACGCGGTCCCGCTGACCGGGGGCAGGCTCGGCGCCGCCGTGGAGGCGGGCAATCGCTTGTTCGTCCCCGACTACACCACCGGGCAGGTCTGGATCGTCGACCTGGACAAGCGGACCGTGCTCGCCCAGCCGCAGGTGCTCAGGACCGCGCGGCAGTTCCAACTGGTGTCCCGGGACGGTGTGGTCTTCTTCAACGACCCTGAGTCCGACGAGGCCGGTGTGATCACACTGGACGGCACTGTGCTGAACGTGGCGAAGTACGACGCCAAGGACCCGAACAAGGGCTTGAACGCGCCCATCAAGGGCGTGCCGACCCAGCCGAATCCAACGCAGCCGAACGCGCCGCAGCAGCCGTCCCAGCAGGATCCGGCACAGGTTCCGGTGCCGCCGCAGCAGCAGTCACCGAACCAGCAGCCATCGACGCAGAGTCAGAACCCGCCGCCCGCCGACACGGTCCCGCCGCAGAACCCGGCTCCGCCGTACCAGCCTCCACAGCCACCTGTTCCTCCCCCACCGCCACCGCCACCGCCTCCGCCGCCCGCGCCACCGGAACCGCCGCCAACCCAGGATCCGCCGCCCACACCGGAGAAACCGGTCATCCGGATCACGCTGTCGAAGAACAGCCCGGTAGCGGGCGAGAACATCACGCTCAAGGTTGACGACAGCAAGGGTGTGTCGCCCAAGCAGGCCACCTGGTCGTTCGGTGACTCGCAGAAGGGCACCGGCGCGATGGTCGGCCACAAGTGGGCGACGGTCGGCACGTACCAGGTCAGCGTCGAGGTGACCATGCCGGACGGACAGACCGCGACCACGTCACGCCCGGTCGAGGTGACCAAACCGCCGGACACCACTGTGCCGACGGTGATCGGACAGACCGAGAGCGCCGCGACGACCGCGCTCACCAACGCCAACTTGCGGACAACGGTCAAGAAGGTCGCCAGCAACACGGTCGCCGCCGGTCTCGTGTTCGCGCAGGATCCCGCGGGTGGAAAGGTCGTGCCGCCGCAGACGACGGTGACTCTGCAGGTCTCCTCGGGCAAACCGGCCCCGATCGACCTCCTGCAGCGCGCGTCCGGCGCCGCGTGGCGAAGCGGCGCGGGCACGTTGCCCTACAACGGTAGTGACGGTGACGTCAAGGGCTTCGTCAAACCTCGCAGCGGGTTCCGGCTAGAGGACGGGTCAGCGCCCGCCTTCCTGGAAACACACCCGCAGTGGGTCGACAACGGCTATATCGAGGGCACGTACACGCTTCCGCGTGCCGTGATCGCCGGTGACCGGTTCAAGGCAACGGTCGGCTTCATGGCCGTGGCGAGCCCACCGTCCGCAGGTGGCGGCACGTTCATCGTCAGCGTGATCAGGAATGGCACCACGACGACGATCGCGACCGTCGCCGACTCGGCGTCCGACGGCGCGATGCGCCAGATCAACGTCGACCTGACCCCGCACGCGGGCGCGACCGGGATCAGGTTCCGTTTCAACGCAGGTCCCTCCGCAGGCCAGGACTGGGCCTCCTGGGTCGGACCACGAATCGAAGGATGATCAAGACATGGCCATCGCGATGAAGGTGACCGTCACCCCGGAGCGGCTCTCGCTGGGGCCGGGCGAGTCGGCGGACGTCGAGGTGACGGTCCAGAACGCCAGCCAGGTCGTCGAGCACTTCGCCGCGCAGGTGGTCGGCTTGCCGAGCCCCGACCTGATCCGGTGTGAGCCGGACGTGGTGAAGCTGCGGCCCAAGGAGGTCGGCACCCTGCGGATGCAGATCTCGGTGCCGGAACGCGGCGGGATGGTCGCCGGGCCGTACACCCTCGGTCTGGTCGTGAAGTCCCCATACAGCCAGGAAGTCTCGCGCTGCGAGGAACTCCCGCTGGACGTGCGCCCGGCGCCCGTGCTGACCATGAACGTCCAGCCCGAGGTGGCCAACGGCGGCAAGGTCGGCAACTACGTGGTCAACCTGGCCAACGAGGGCAACATGCCGATGGCGGTGACGCTGTCGGGCAACGACCCGGAGAACCGCGTCGGTTTCAAGTTCGCGCCACGCGAGATCAGGCTCAAACCGGGCATGGTCGCGGGCTCGCAGGTGACGGTGAACTCCGACCAGCCGCTGACCGGCCAGGAGAAGCGGCGGTCGGCCACGCTGCGCGCGAACGCGGGCGAGACCGTGGTGGAGAAACCGGTCTCGTTCGTGCAGCGGCCGAAGATCCGCGGCGGCTGGATGAAGTTCGGCGCGCTGGCCGCCGGTCTCGCGGTGCTGGGCGGTGCGACGGTCGGTGGCGCGTTGCTGCTGCGCGACATCAAGAAGGACCAGAGCGTCACGGCCAACACATCGCCTGCCGCACAGCAGGCGCCCCAGCCGCAGCCCCAGCCGAACCCGCAGCCGTCCGTCCCGGCGCCGCCGACCCAGCAGCCTGCGCCCCCGAACCCGAGCCAGCCCGCTCCGCAACCGCCTCCGAACCCGCAACCACCCACCGCGGCGCCGACCCAGCCAAATCAGCCGCAGGTGCCGACCGTGGACTTCGTCAGCTTCGAACGCAAGAGGGACCAGCAGCCCGTCGACCGGGAGCTGCCGATCGGCAGCGACTACTTCGTCGACGCCGGGCTGACAATGACGAACGCGACCGACAAGGCCCCGGCGATCTGCAAGAACGCCACCCAGCAGTGGTTCAGGATCAGCCGGGCTGGCACGAACAACAACAACCCGGTGGCGGGGGCCAACGCCTACTTGTCCACCGGTGTGCCCGTCGAGCCACGCGACTGCAACATCGTCCCGATCCGCTTCACCTTCGACAAGCCGTTGAGCGCGGTGAACGTGTTCTTCACCGGCCTGCCGACGGTGAAGTACACCGCGACTGTGACCTACATGGACGGCACGAAGCTGGCGCAGGAGGCGGTCTGCCCCAAGATCGGGGACTCCGCCTCGATCGGCTTCCAGGTCGCGCAGGGCAAACCGGCGATCAAGGAGGTCGAGTTCGGCTACAGCACGTCCGTGCAGCCGTCCAGGGAGACCGTCACGATGCTCAAGGGAATCGGTTACACCCGGGCATGACAACGAGAACGGGGTCCTCGTGAGTTCACGAGGACCCCGTTGTGGTTCGTCAGAGGAAGTAGGCGAGCGCCCAGACTGTTCCCATCGCCAGGACGGGCAGTCCGATCAGCAGCGCCGTCTTCCACCACTGGCTCCTGCGCTTCGGGCCCGCGGCTTCCGGTGGCGGTTCGGGCATCCAGCGCGGCGGGAAGGCCGCGCCCGGCCACAGTTCACAACCACAGACCTCGCAGCGCTTGCGGTGCGGCTGGTTCACCTGCCGACACTGTGGACAGTGCGGGCCAAGCGCTCGCGGTGGCTCCTGTCGCATCACTTGCTGGGGCGGCGGTTGCGGCGGCCGGAACTGTTGCGGCGGCTGGTGGACGCGCTGCGGCGGCGCGTAGGGCATCTGGCCCGTGTAGCTGATCACGCCGTCGTCCACCGGTTTGTGGGTGACCTTGTGTGGTTGTGGCTCCACGTGGGCCGGTTTGTCCAACAGCAGCGGGTATCCGCAGTGCGCACAGAGTTTCGCGCCCTGCGGCGGAACCGGCTGGCCGCATTCCGGGCAGTTCATCGTTGCTCCTGGTTCTCCGACCTGACGACCAGGTCCACTCGCACACCGATCGGAAGTTCCTCGGCGAGGAACGTCATCACCTGTTTCTTGGTCAACAGGCCTGTGTGGTCCACCTCCACCGTCACCACGTGCGAGGCCTGCGGCACGTCGTCGCGCGGCCCGAACACCCCGCCGGAGTCGATCACGTCCACCCTGCTGTCGGTCAACGCCTCCAGCAGCAGTTCCAGGCCACGGCTCGTGCCCCGCCAGACCAGTGCCTGGCCGACGGCCCGGATGAGCCTGCGCTGCGCGTCACGGACGTTCGGGTCGTCCGAGCCGAGCATGGCCGCGTCGACGTCCACGCCGATCCACGACGCCATGTAGACCAGCATGTCCGGTGAGGCCAGGTTGACGTCGAGTTCGTACTCGATGTCGGAGACCTGTTCCCGCACCGAGTCGCCGATCTCCTCGAAGGCGCGCACGAACCCGGCGATCACCCGGTCCCTGCGCATCGCGGCGGGCAACTGGTCGACCAGCCAGCCCGCGTGTCCGTTGCCGGTCATTGCCGCACCACCACCCGGTGGGACACCGACATGAACAGTTCCTCCTTCGCCAGCCGGACGCGTTGGCCGACTTCTTCCGGCTGTTGCTGGCCGCGCAGGTCCGCCAGGAACATGTGGACGGTCTCCGCGCGGGACACGCCCGCCACGCCACGCAACACCGAGAAGATGTCCCCAATGGACAGGTCCGCGTCGAACGGCCAGCCGTTGCCGTCCGGGCCACCGGTGATCGGGTTGACGAACGCGTACAGCGCGCGTTCGGCGTCCTCACGGACCTTCTCCGGCCGCACGGTCGGCGCCGCGTGGACCTCTGCGACGACCGTGATGCCCTGGTAGGAGGGCGTGTCGATGCGGACCTGGGTGGTCAGCAGCCGCCGCCCGTCCAGGTAGCCCTTGATCTGGCCGACCAGGTCCGGCTTCAACGCCAGGTCCTGCAGCTTCATCGTCTCCGGCGCCACGTCGCTGCGCGGCACGACCAGCAGCCGGACCGGCTCGCCCGCCTTGAGCGGCGGCAGGCACCGCGCCCGCGCGGCGCCGGGAGCGGCGGCCAGTGTCAGGCGCTCGAAATCCCTGCCGGTCACCGCGCGGTGTCCGCCGCGCAGGTACAGCGGGCCCCGGACCTTGGCGTTCTCCACGCTTTCCGCGTCGACACCGCCGGTGGCCGGTTCGAGGTTCTTCACGGAGTCGACCGACTGGATCGCGCTCAGCGGCACGGTCAGCTTGCCCGCGCCGACGTTGCCGCGCCTGCCGCCGCCGTAGCGGTAGCCGGTCACCCAGATCTGCGAGTCCTCGTCGGGGATCGCGCCGTACTGGCGGATCCGGCCGTCCCTGCCGATCACCCTCGGCCCGAACCGGATCTCGCCGGTCGCGCCGTTCCACGTGTACACCCGGTCGGCGTCGGACGCGTCGGTGAAGTCGGCGACCTCCATCCACGGCACGGGATCCGGGTCCACGCCGGGTTCCCGCCGGGCGGGCACGATCTCGACACGCTCACGGGAGCCACGCCGGGGCAGCACGGGCGCCCGCCGCACGACGTGGACCTGGCCCGGTTCGCCGGTGCTGGTGCCGATCAGCTCGCGGGGCGCCGGTTCCGCGTGGTGCGCCGCCACCGCGCCGCCGAGGCCGACCACAGCGACCGAGTCCAGCAGCGGCGGTGTGTCGTAGGTCTGGCCTTCCACCGCCGGGTCGACCAGTTTGGCACGCACCCAGTGCGCGCGGACCGGGCCGATCGCCAGGTTCTCGTGCCGCCCCTTGAGCAGCAGCGTGACCTCGCCGGTGGTGTTGAAGCCGTCGCTGGTGTCGGTCAGCACCTTCGCGTCCGACCAGTCCTTGCCGTTCCAACTCTGCCACACCCGTGGTGGGTTGCGCGGGTCGATACCACGGCCCGCCGCGCCGCTGACCTCGATGTCGACCCGGATCAGGTTGCCTTCCAGGCTTTCCTCGAAGCCCAGGTACATCGCGTCGTCGACGTGCAGCGACGGGAACACCGGGACCTGCGTGCCCTCGAGGCCCAGTTCCTCGGTCTTGTTCTCGAACCGGCCGTCCGTTCGGGTCAGCAGCGCGGTCAGCTTCGGCTTGACCAGCAGCAGATCCGTGTCGGTCATGAACACGATCTGGTCCTCGCCGTGTCCGCGCTCGGTGCCGACCTGGGTGCCGCCGGGCACCCTGATCGACTGCTCCGGCGGCGCGGCCAGCGTGAACAGGATGTCCGTGCGCGCGGGCGACGCCGAGGCGAGTTCGATGCCGACCAGTTCGAGGAACTTCACGTACAGCCGGTCGGGCACCTGGTTGAGCCGGTACAGGATCATCTCGGTCATCCAGGCGAACAGCTCGATCAGCGCGACACCGGGATCCGACACGTTGTGGTCGGTCCACTCGGGACAGTGTCGCGCGATCCGCCGCTTCGCCTCGTCCACGATGTCCTGGAACCGGCGATCGTCGAGATTTGGCGCGGGAAGGCTCATGGCGCCGGTTCCTCCTGGGGGATCACGTAGAACGGGTACACCAGATTGCGGTGGTCGTTGGTGGCCTTGACGCGGTAGGCGATGTCGATGGAGATCCTCGACCCGTCACCTTCCGGCTGCGCGCTGACGAGTTCGAGCTCCACACGCGGCTCCCACCGCGTCACCGCCTCCCGGACGCTCTGCTCGATCAGGCCCAACGTGTTGGCGTTGACGGGCGCGAAGACCTGTTCCCACATGGCGCAGCCGAAATCCGGGCGCATCACGCGTTCACCCGGCGCTGTGGTCAGGATCATCCGCAGCGCGGCGTCGATCTCCTCACCGCCCTGCACGAGACGAACGCTGCCGCCCGGTGTGATCTGGCCGGGAAACGCCCAGCCGGAACCGATCAGGTCACCGTTGCCCGGCTCGCTCACCATCAACTCCCCCAACCCCTAGTTCAGCTTGATCGGCTTGCCGGACGCGGTGATCGCGCCCTTCGCCGTGATGTCGATCTTCGCGGCGTCCAGCTTCAGCGAGTTGGTCGCCTTGACCTCGATGTCCTTGGCACTGATGACCAGCTTCGTCGCACCGGTCAGTTTGGACTCGTCCTTCTCGAGCACCAGTTCGCACTCCGCGTCGCCGAGTTTGACGGTGATCCTGCTCTTCGGATCGTCGACGAGCACGATCCGGTGGTTCTTGCGGCTGGCCATGATCCGTTCCTTGACCTTGCCGTCCTGCGTCGGCTTGGGCTCCGGTGGCTTGTCCTTGCGGCCCCAGAGTCCACCGAGGACGATCGGCCGCGACTTGTCGTCGTTCTCGAACCCGACGAGCACCTCGTCGCCGACCTCGGGCAGCCACTCGATGCCACGCGACGCGCCCGCGCCGATCGTGGCCACCCTGGCCCACTGGCTCTCGTCGTCGGCCAGCGTCGGGAACTTCACCTTGACCCGCGCCTGGCTTTCCTTGTCGTCGTTGTTGGTCACCACGCCGACCACCAGGCTGCCCCAGCCGCGGTGCTCCTGCCGGTTCGCGGTTCCGCCGCCACCGATCATGTCGACGAGGCTTTCGGATTCCTTGGCGCCGCACGTGAACCTCGTGACGTACGGGCGGTCGGCGCCGTAGAGGTGCTCGACCGCGGTCACCCGGTACTTGCCCGCGAGCCGCTTGCCGACCTTGTCCAGCGTCACGTCGTTGCCCGCGCCGATCCACGGATTGCCCACGGCCTCGCCGCGCAGCACCACGCCGCCGCCGGATGCCTTGGCCATCAGCGACTGCGCGCGGGCGTCCGCCTCGGTCTGGCTGGCCGCCGGGAACTGCCCGGCCCGCCGGGTGACCTGGCCGAACGCTCGTTTGGCCGCCGAGGCCATCTGCGCGGCGGCGGGTGCGTCAGTGCCGGGATCGGGCGTGTTGGCCCGGCCGGTGATCGTTTTCTTGTCGACCGGGTCCCACGCCGTGACGACGACCTCGTCGCACGCGTCGACCGACGCGAACCGCACCTTGAAGCTGCGCAGGTTCTCGCCCCACGTGAGCTTCGGCGCCTGTCCCCGCCCGGTCGGCTTGCGCTTGAAGTGGAACTTGTTCTCCGTGATCCAGAAGTCGTAGCCGATCGAGCCCGCGATCCGCCGCAGGAACGCGTAGTCGGTCTCGCTGTGCTGCAACAGGTGTGTCCGGACGTCCGATGTGCCGTCGATGTCCGGGTCAAGGCCGTACTCGCCGGAGATCCGGCGGGCGATGTCGGCGTCCGTCATGTTGGTGAACGCGCGGGACTTGCCGCCGCGCGCCATCCGGTGGGTCAGGTCCAGCCCCGTCACGACGAGCTCGTGCCGCCCGGTCACGCCCGGTTCCACCGACACCCCGGTGACCTCGCCGGACGTCACGACCACCGGCTCGCCCTCCGCCCGGAACGCGATCTCGACCTTGGTGCCCGGCCGGAACTTGTCCTCGTCGAACAGCTCGAAGTGCGGGTCGTCGAAGTGCAGGTCGAACGAGTCCGGCAGCTGCACGGACTCCTCGACGTGCACGAGCATCAACCTGGCGTAGAGCTCGGTCCGCAGTGGCGAACCGTCCACGGTCAGGATGACGCCGTCAAGGCGGCGCTGCTCAGACATACCCGCCGTCCCGCCGCCGGGTGCCCTGCTCCGGGATGGCCAGCTGCTTGCCCTTGGGCAGCGCCAACGGGTCCAGGATGCCGTTGGCCTCGGCGATCTGGCGCCAGCGGGTGGCGTCCCCGTAGTGCGCGGCGGCGACCCGGTCGAGCGTCTCGCCCGGTCGCAGCTGGTGCACGGTGTGCAGGGTCGGCGTGGACGACGTCGGGTTCTGCAGCGGCAGCTGGTCCTCGTCCTTCCACTGCTTGAGCGTGATGTCCGCCTTGCACCGCAACGGCTTGCCCGAGCTGGCGAAGTAGGTGAACCGGATCTGCACGCGTTCGACGATGCACTTGAACGACTTCGTGTCGCCCCAGTGGAACTCCACCCACGGCGGGCGCGCCTTGTTGCGGCTCGGGTCGGCACCGGCCAGCGCCGGGTCGACCTTCATCAGCTTGAGCAGTTTGGTGGTGTAGTCGGTGACCGGGTTGCCCTCCCGGGTGG
The DNA here is from genome assembly GCF_000826545.1 of Kibdelosporangium sp. MJ126-NF4. Next base: position 151,122 of record NZ_CDME01000012.1, read on the forward strand.
TGTCGAACGTCAGCGACATCGACATGGTCGCGGACTGACCGGCCTGGAACCGCAGCTCCGGGGCGTTCTTGCCCTTGGCCTCGCCGCCCTGCCAGCTGTTGGACTTGCTGATGGTCAGCTCGGCCGGGTTGAACATGCAGTCGATCTGCTCTTTGCCCTCGGTCAGCAGGTATGCCTTCACGGCCGCCATCTAGAACACCCCCGCGTAGCGCCCGCCACGGCGTTCCAGCTGGCGGAGCAGTCGTTCCTCAAGTGCCTCGGCGATTCGGTCGAGGTCCACACCGGACAGTGCCTGTTGCGCGCCGGGGCCGAGCGCCTGCCCCGCCGCGCCCATGGCCTGGCCCGCCGCTCCGGCGACGGCGTTCTGGGCGTCGCCGACCGCACCCATGGCCTGGTTGCCCAGATCCTGCACGGCACCACCGGCCTGGCTCATCGCACCGTTGACCCACTGGTTGGCCTGGCCCGCCATGCCGTTCACGCCGTCGGTCGCCATGCCCTGCAACTGGCCGACCATGCCCTGCGCGGCCTGGCTGACCTGGCTGACGGCCTGGTTGGCCTCACTGATCGCGGACTGGGTGGCCTCACGGACCGCGTTGTCCACCACGGTTCTGGCGATCTGGGACACCGCGCCGACCACGCCGTTCGCGCCGCCGCCGACCGGCAGGCTGTCGATCAGCCCGGCCGAGACCGACCCGGCCTCCTCGCCCATCCGGTTGGCGAAGCCCGACGCGGCACCGGCGAACCGTTCGCCCATGCCACCGGCCGCGCCGGTGAGCTCGTTCGCGCCGGAGCCGATCGCGGACGTCGCCGTGTTCGCCAGGCCGCCGACCATGCCGGTCGCCTGGTTGGTCAGTCCACTCACGACACCCGATGGGCTCGGCAGGCTGGGCACGCCACCGCCGAACAACCGCTGCACCCGCATGGGCGCAACGGTGTCGAACTGTGATCCGACGGTTCGGGCTTGTCGTTCGTCGGAGTCCATCGAACCTGTGTGGTGGTGCAGCATGAACCGCGGTCGCGTGACCGGAGAGCGTGCGTGGGTGAGCTCGTGCGCCAGAACGCCGAGTGACGCCGGATCCGCGCTGGGCTGCTGTGCCAGGTGGACGACACGGCCGGTGGTCGCGCCCAGCGCGCCGACCTCGTTGAGAGCTCGGCGGGTCGCGGGACCGGCTGTGTACGAGGCGCCGTCCGGACTGCCGGTCAGCTGGGCCACCAGTGGCCGCATGCCCGTCGGGAACGACTTGGGCGACTCCAGCGGAACGGAGGCGACGGCCGCGCGCCAGCGCTGTTCGGGGGACGCGGGCCGCTCGGTCACCTCGGGAGCGGCCGCCGAGAGCGTGGGCAACCGACCGGATACCGACGGCGCCATCCAACCTGAGTCGGCCGCCCCATTCGGCGTGGCCATAAACGCGGTTGATCGCTGCGCCACCAGTGAGTGGGCCGCAGCGAATCCGGCAGGCCCAGGTCGGGCCGCAGGTGCCTGGCCAGTGGATGTCCGGCTCGGCGACGGCCGCGCCGCCAGGGACAAGGGCATCGAGGACACGAGCGGGAATGCCCGAGACGCCGGTGGCCGGGTCATCGGCCACCCGGTCTGCTCGGACTGGGTGAACAGCTGGGATGTCTGCGGCTGTCCGATCGCGAGCGGCGATACCGCCGATGGCTGCGGCCCTGCACTCGACTGTCCTGCTGACAGGGCCCCTGCCGCAGCCGCCACCGACATCGCCATCGAGGTCGGCGCCGATGGTCCGGGCGCCTGCCCGAACGCGGCGGCGCGCTGGATGGCGGTAACACCACCGGTCGTGTCTGCCCGGCGGGCAGGGTGCAGCAGCGAGCGCGCTGGTGAGACCACAATGGACGCGGCTGCACGTCGGACCGCGGCCGCCGGGCTCGACACAGCCTGGTCGGTCATGTGCTGTGCCTGGGCGGTCTGCTGGTCGGCGAGAACCGCGGCGCCGGGAGGCGGAGCCATCGCCAGGTGTGCGGTCGATCCGCCGACCGTCACACCTTTCGCGGTGGACACCAAGCCCGGCTGCGCCTGGCCACGGCGGGGCAGCACGGATTCCTTGCTGGTCAACGGACTACGCCGGGCCAGCAGCGGCCGCTCGACCGGCTGGCTCGGGGTGTAGGTCGGCTGCGGGGCGGGAGAGCTGCCGGAACGGAACCCCGGCAGCACACCACCGACAAGCCGCTGGACCGCCATCCGCCACCATGGCGGACGGACAACCAGCGACTCGGCCGATCCTAGCGCAGCGGCCCGAGGGGCCGCCGGTTGCCTGCGGCGGAACGGAATCAGCCCACGCAGGCGGCCACCGACGCTACTTCGACGGTTTGAAGCCACAGTGGCACACCTCCAGCTCCTCGGTCGCCAGGTCCTTGGAAGTCGCCGCCAGCTTGGGACCACTCCACTTGACCGGGAAGGCGTCGGTGAAGTCCCACCTGCGCACCACCTCGCCGGTGGAGTTCTTCAGCTGGACCGAGCCGTGCCTGCGCTCGATCTTGTTGCCCGCCGACTCGAGGCCGTCACCCGAGCACTTCGAGAACCACTCGAACAACGTGTCCGCCTCGGTGATCCCGCGCTTGAGCACGAGATTGGGCCACTTCATCTGCTTGGGCAGCTTGTGCGTGAACTGGTTCTGCCCGCCCTCGACGAGTTCCTCGGTGTCGATCTGCACCGACAGCCCGGAGACCTCGAGGAACGTGCCGATCGTCAAACCGTCCACAGTGAACACGAACTGGCCGGAGAACGGCGGGTCGACCTTCCGCACCGGGTTATTCGCCATTGCCGCCACCGATCCCCTGCCAGAAACGCTCGTTCAATGTGCTGACTTCCTCCAGCAACGTGACCCGGTCGCCGTGTTCGAGATCCAGCAGCTGGTCCAACCCCCAGTGCAAGTGGTAGGCCAGGTACGTGATCTCGCGCCACAGCGTCGCAGCGGCGTACCGTGTCAGCCCACCGCGGCCGCCTCCTCGGGGAAAGGGCTGCCCGGCTCCATCGACTCCAGGATCGACGGGTCGCCGAAGTTGATCACCCGGTAGAAGTCCTGCAGGTAGCGGTAGTCGCTGGCGAACATGCGCTCGATGGTCCGCGTGGTGACCCGCCCGGACGTGCCGAGTTCGGTCACCACCCTGGCCAGCACGATCACGGTCGCGTACGCCTCGTTGTCCTTCACGCGGTTGTCGCGCAACGGCTCGATCTCGTCGCGTGCCGTCGCCAGCCGCATGACGCCCTCTTTGTGGACGACGCCCTCGTCATCCACGAAGCCCTTGGGCAGCGTGAACGAGTACTCGGTGTTCAAACTCATACCCGCTCAAGACCTTCGTGCGTGATGGTGACCTTCTCGGTGCTCACCGAGTTGGCGTCGGCCGACAGCTCGGAGCCCTCCCACTTGGAGATCCACGCGTTGGTGAAGTTCCACCGCGCGACCTCCTCCATCTTGGAGTTCTTGGCCACGATGGAGCCGTTGCGGCGCGCCTTGGTGATGTCGCCCTGGATGATCTCCTTGCGCCACTCCCAGAGGCCCGTGTCGGCGTCGACGCGGCGCTCGAGCGTGATGTCGGACCACTTCAGCGCACCGATGGTCTTGATGATCATCATGCGGCCCTCTTTGTTGAGTTCCTTGTGCTCGATGACCTCGGACTCGTTGACGACGCCGCTGCACTTCATGAACGTGCCGAGTTCGATGCCGTCCGCCTCGATCACGAAGATGTTCGTGGCTGTCACGTCTGACATAGCGTCTGCTCCTTATTCCCTTACCGCACTCAGTCCGAGGTCTCCGCGCCGCCCTGCCACTGGCTGAGCCGGAAGATCACGAACTCGGCCGGTTTGACCGGCGCGAGCCCGACGTCGACGATCAGCTTGCCCTCGTCCACAGAGGACGCCGGGTTGTTGCTCTCGTCGCACAGCACGTAGAAGGCCTGGTCCGGCGTGTTGCCGACCAGTGCGCCCTGCATCCACAGGTTGCGCAGGAAGGCGTTGATGGTCCGCTTGACCCGTGCCCACAGGTCGGCGTCGTTCGGCTCGAACACCACCCACTGCGTGCCCTGGCGGATGGTCTCCTCGATGAAGTTGAACAGCCGCCGGACGTTGATGTAGCGCCAGCTCTGGTCGGTCGCCGCGAGCGTGCGGGCGCCCCAGATGCGGATGCCGTTGGCGCCGAACGACCGGATGCAGTTGACCTGCTGCGGGTTGAGCAGGTCCTGCTCGCCGGTGGTCACGTCGGTCTCCAGCCGGGCGATGCCGCGCACGACCTCGTTGGCCGGAGCCTTCCACACGCCACGCGACGCGTCGGTCCGTGCCCACACACCGGCGACGTGGCCGGACGGCGGAACGGTCAGGAACTTCTCGCCGTCGGTGGCGCCGGGACGCGCCAGCGGGTTCTGCACCACCAGGTGCGGGTAGTACGCGGTGCCGAACGCGCTGTCCTTGCCCAGCGTGCTGCGCCATTCGAGCGCCTGCTGGGCGTTGAGCCCCGGAGGGGAGTCGAGGATGGCCATCCTGGTGTGGCTGCGCTCGCACCAGTCGACCAGCTTCGCCTGCGCGGCCAGGTAGCCCTCGGTGTCGAAGGAGCCGTCGGCGCGGGTGGCGACCGTGATCAGGTCGGGGATCGCCACCATCGTGACGGTCTCGGCGATCGCGAGCCCCTCGTAACCGGTGCGGGAGACCTCGGAGCCCTCGAACTCGGTCGGCGAGACGGAGTTCGTGACCGGCGCGGTCGCCTGGATGGCGTACCGGCCGGGCGCCGGGGCGCGCTCGGCGACCGAGAGGCCCTGTGCGCTCTTGACCTCGACGCGGATCAGCTTGGAGCGCTCGTTGATCGTCTTCTCGGCGCTCTTCGGCCCGCGTCCGAGGTGGACACCGCCGAACTCCTCGCGGACCTGGCCGTTGTCGACGACCTTGAGAGTGAACTCCTGACTGGCCTGCTCACCCTCGGCGGGCGGGGCGGGCTCGATGACGACGTCGTAGGTGGCGGCCGGGTCGAGCGCCTCCACGTTGAGTGTCTCGATCTCCTGACGGCCGGACGCGGGCAGCGCGCGCTGCGCCTTGCCTTGCCCGTTGCCGCCGCTCGGGATCCGGACGATGTACGCGATGCCGCCGCCGTTCTCGAAGTAGCCCTTCACCGAATGCGGCAACAGGATGCCCGGCGCGAACCCCCCGTAGATGCGCTCGTACTGCGGCCAGCTGGTGACCAGCTGCGGCTTCACGCCGTCGGGGTCGGTCGGGTCGCCCGCGTCGGCGTTGTAGGACGCGGTGAATCCCACGAACGCCGCGACGGCCGTGCCCACACCTTGCAGCGGCATCGAACCGCTGGGACGCTCCTCGATGTAGACGCCTGGGGCGCCGTAAGTCGCCGCCATGAATTGCTCCTTCTGCGTCGGCTTGGCTCGGCCTACAGGTTCTCGCGCACGTGTGTGATCAACACCGCCCTTTGGGGCGGCTATCGGTGCGGACCTGCGGGTTGGTGGGGCGAGCGGGGTGCCGGGCCAGGTCAGAGGAACCCGTTGAACCGGGGTATCGGCTGGGGTTATGCCCCTCTGTTCTCAGAGAGACACGCATTCGTACTGCACAGTTGACGAGATCGCCCGGCGCGACCCGCCAAGGCGTTCACCAGTGGGAACAGCCGGGCATGGGCTGCCAGGAACAGGACAGCGTGGACATCACACACCACCACCTGCGGGTGATCATCGCGGTCGCGGAAGCGGGCAGCATCGGCCAGGCAGCGGTGCGGCTCCGGACGTCACAGGCGGCGTTGTCGGCGAAACTACGCCGGATCGAACAGGCCCTCGGCGGGGACTTGTTCGTCCGCAGCCGATCCGGCTGCGTGCCCACGCCGTTCGGCGACACCGTGCTGACCGACGCCCGGCAGGTGGTAGACACACATGCGGGGCCAACGCCACCACCACCGCCGAGAGAACCGATGCGGGTGCGCATCGGCGGCTACGCCGGAGTCATGCTGGGCGAGGTGGCCAGACGACTGGCGAGCGAGCCGTGGGTGTCCGGTGTCCGGTTGTGCGACAACCCGGACTCCAGGGTCAACGTCCGGATGATCGCGAACGACGAACTGGACCTCGCGATGGTCTACGACTGGCCGCCGGTGGCGTTGCCGACGCCCGCGGCGGTCCGCGAACGGGTCATCCACGTGAGCGAACCGGTCTTCGTGATGATGTCGCAGAGCCACCCGCTCGCGGTGACACCGACCGTGTCACTGCGTGCCCTCGCGGACTACCCGTGGGTGGACGAACCAGCGGGAACGACCACATGGCCGACATATCTGCGGCACGTGTGCAACCACGCCGGTGTCACGCTCCACATGCGACAGGTCGCCGCGAACCTGCCGGAGGCCCGGCGGCTGCTGACGACGACGTCCGCGGTCGCGCCGGTCCTGGCGACCACCGAGACCACATCCGGTCTGACCATCCGTGCGCTGGAAGGACACCCGCTGCGGCAACGGCTGCGGCTGATCTACCGGCCGGGCACACCGGTCACCGGCCGGATCACCAGGATCATCCAGCACATCGGGCAGGCGTACGCGGAGCACCAGGGCTGCAACGCGCCCTTCCGTACCTGGTGGAACGACGAAGGGTGTCACACCATGCCGGTGCGGTGACTGCTGTCGATGATCGTGGTGAGGTTGGCACGGGTGGCCAGCAGTTCCTCGATGGCCTCGTCGATCCGGTCGCGGTGCTGGACAAGGCCGTCGACGAGCTCCGGGCAGTCGGGCGTGAGCACGCCGTCGTCATCGACGACGCACGGCAGCATGGCGTGGATCTGCGCGGTGCCCAGGCCTGCCGCGAGCAGGATCCTGATCCGCCTGACCGCCGGTACGTCGTCGGCGCTGTACACGCGATAGCCGCTCGGCTGCCGCTGTGGCGTCAACAGGCCCTGAGTCTCGTAGTACCGCAGCGCGCGCTCGCTGACACCGGTCCGGCGCGCCAGTTCCCCGATTCGCATCCCCGCTCCACAGTTGACTCTGACATCAACGTCAAGGTTTAGCTTAACCGGCATGACCTCCGTGACCGTTCTCGGACTGGGCCCCATGGGCCACGCCCTGGCAGCCGCGTTCGCAGCAGCCAACCACTCCACCACGGTGTGGAACCGAACCCCAGGAAAGGAAACCGACCTCAACGCCACCGTGGCCGCGACAGCGGCCGAGGCTATCTCGGCGAGCCCGCTCGTGGTCGCCTGCGTGCTGAACTACTCGGCGGCGCAGGAAATCCTCGACGCGGCCGCGCTGAAAGGCCGCACCCTGGTGAACCTCAGCGGTGGCTCACCCCAGCAGGCCCGTGAGATGGCCACCTGGGCGGGAGAAAACGGAATCGACTATCTCGACGGCGTGATCATGGCAACGCCCGACGCGATCGGCGGACCGGAGGCGGCGCTGTTCTACAGCGGGCCGGATGATGTCTATTCGACGCACCAGCCGACGTTGGCCGCGCTCGGCGAGAACGCCCACTACCTCGGCGACGACCCAGGCCGCGCGTCGGCGTTCGACACATCGCTGCAGGACATGATGTGGACGTCGATGAGCGGCGTGGTGCACATGTTCACCCTCGCCGCCTCGGAGAACATCGCCGCGACCGACATCGCGGCGCACGCGAAAGCCCTGCTCGGGTTCTTCCCCGACATGATCGACATGCTCGCCGCGCAGATCGCCGCTGGTGAGTTCGCCGGTGAGGTGGGCACGATCGACCAGGCGGCGGTGATCATGGACAACATCCTCAGCCCGATTCGCGCCAACGGCGTCGACAACGGCGTGCTGAGCGCCGCTCGGGCCGAGGTGCAGCGGGCGATCGACGGTGGTTATGGGGCGGATGGGTTCGGCCGGTTGGCCTCGCTGCCGGTTTCGTGAATCGGGGTTCGTGGTCGCCGTTGCCGTCATATGGCAGTCATCGGCGCCACCAACGGGGGACGCGGTAGGCGGTGGCGCCACCATCGCCACCGCCATGGATCTCCGACTCGCGACGCCCAGTACCCGCTTCGGCTTCGTGTTCACCCGGCGAGGGCTGACTGCCGAGAGAGCCTCCAAATACTCCGATCCACGCCAACGTCCACTGTGGCTTGCCTGGGTCCCCGAGTGGAGCGATCCTCAACGCGAAACTGGGAAACAACCCAAGCCACCCAGGCATCCCCTTCGCCCCGCTCCCGGAGTGCGCAAGTTCCGAGATGGCCTCCCGTGCGAGCGCAAGACCGCAAGAGCCTGCGCGCCAGCGCAGGGGTGCGTGGCGTGCACGCCAGCGCAGGGGCGTGCGGCATGTGGGGCGCGCGAATGCGCAGGGGTGTGGTTCGTGGGGTGTCCCTCCCGTATGGCCTGGGCGCAGCCATACCACGGCGTGTCGGGAGGTCGGCCTACGCAAACCAACCCACAGCGCAGGCCCTACCGACCTCCCGGCACGCCGTGGTTTCCTTTGGCAGGCCATACGGGAGGGGCGCCCCGCGCCCCCCACTCGACCCAGGAAGCCGCGTGGGTTAAGCGAACCGGCTCGGCGAACAGAGTTGTTTGTGTCCCCTCTTGGCGGCCTGCCCGCCGGCGAGGCATCTTTTTCTTTTCTCTTCCCCCGATGACACGTGCGCGCGGCCATCGCGTGACTGCCGCAGCCGCGTGACTGTCACGGCCGCGTGACTGCTGCTGGCACCGTGTGTGCGGCCATCGCCGAAGGCCCGCCTCAGGGACGTGACTGTGATGCCCGCCGTGTCGGGCTCGTTCCCGACGCTCGAGTTGGCTCGTGGCTCGAAGAGAATGTCCTCGCCGGACGGCAGGCCTCCAAGAGGGAAACCAACCATTCCCGCCCACCCGGTTGGCTCAGCCCACGTGACTTCCCGGGTCCAGTGGTAGAGAGGCGTGGTCGGTCCCCTCCCGTATGACCTGCCGGAGGAAACCACGACGTGCCGGGAGATCGGTACCGCCTGCGCTGTGGGTCGGTTTGCGTAGGCCGACCTCCCGACACGCCGTGGTATGGCTGCGCCCAGGCCATACGGGAGGAAACCAACCACGAACCCACCCATGCGCTCACGCGCGCACTCTTGCGCTTGCGCGCAAGACCTCTTGGGAGTGACCCGATTCGACAGACAAGGTCGATATGTGGTCAGGCTACCGCAAGCTCGGTATCGGTTTCCTGGGCCTGTTCGTAGGCGGCGGGGCTGAGGTAGCCGAGGCTGGAGTGCCGTCGGCGGGTGTTGTACCAACCCTCGATGTATTCGAAGATGGCCTTGTGTGCCAAGGCTTTCGTGGGCCATGCCTGCCGGTCGAGCAGTTCGGTCTTGATCGTGGCGAAGAACGACTCGGCGACCGCGTTGTCCCAGCACTGTCCCTTACGGCCCACCGACAGCCGCACCCCGGCGCCCCGCGCGAGCCGGGCGTACTGACCGGAGGTGTACTGGCAGCCGCGGTCGGAGTGAAAGATCACACCCGGTGCTGGGCCGCGCTGAGTGATCGCGTTGCGCAGGGCCTGGTCGACCAGGTCGGTCCGGAGGTGATCCGCGGTCGCCCAGCCCACCACCCGGCGAGAGCTCAGATCGATGACGGTGGCCAGGTACAACCATCCCTCCCAGGTCGGGATGTAGGTGATGTCACCACACCAGCGACTGTTGACATCTGTGGTGGTGCAAGCGAAATCCCTGCGGATCAGATCATCGGGCAGGGTAGCGGCCGGATCCGGCACGGTGGTGGTCCGCCACCGTTTCGGTGTCCTTCCCGCCAGCCCCGCGGCACGCATCAACCGGGCCACCCGCTTGCGCGAACACCGCCAGCCGGTCGCCACCAGCTCGGCATGCACCCGAGGCGCCCCATAGGTCCCCTTCGACTCGGCGTGGATCGCGACAATCCGCTCGGTCAACGCGGCATCATCACGAGCCCGCTGGGATGGTTCGCCGGTGCGCTGGGCATAGTAGGCGGCACGGGAGACCTCAAGCAGCTCACACGCACGTTTGACGTTGCTGGTGGCGCTGACCTTCTCCGCCTCGATGAACGGGTAGACGTTCACCGGGTCTCCTTGGCGAAGAAAGCCGTGGCGCGTTTCAGGATCTCGACATCTTCCCGCAGCCGGCGGTTCTCCGCCCGCAACACGGCCAGTTCGTCGCGCTCCGTGCTGGTCGGCCCGTCAGTGCGGGTCCCCGCGTCTAGCTCGGCCTGCTTGACCCACTGCCGTACCGCGGTCTCGGTCAGGTCAAAATCCCGCGCGACCTGCCGCATCGACCGGTCCCCACGCTGGCACAACTCCACGATCTCGGCTTTGAACTCCGGCGTGAACGCCCGCCGAGGCCGTCGCTTCTTCTTGCCCACAGGCTCCATGATGAACATCCTTCCCAGAGGCTCGCACCCCTGATCTGAGATGTCCGTCAAAACGGGTCAGGCCCACTCTCGCCCACCCATGCGCTTACGCGCAAGACCTCTTGTGCGCTTGCGCTTACGCGCGCGCACTCTTGCGGTTGCATTGCGCGCACAGCCCGACTTGACGGAACCCTGTCCCCGGCAAACACGCGACTCCAGCCATCCCTGACAGCAGCCTGTACCGCGTACCTCTTCGAAGAGCGGACGACAGTGGCCGCTCACCGAAGAGGTGCCATGTCAGCCTGCGACGCGCAGCGTGGGGGCGTCCGCCCCCGATGGGTTGAGGTCGACGCTGCGGTCGACCACGGATTCCTCCCCGACTTCGGCATTGTGGACACGGTCAAGCAGGAAGCCGCGCGGGGCGTCGCGCAGACGGCACCAGGCAAGCAGATACCAGCCGCGCGGGCCGTGTAACAGCGCCATCGGCTCGACTGTGCGGTCTGTCGTCGCGTCATTGCGGTCGTGGTAGCGGATGTGCAGCACTCGGCTGGTTTCCAGGGCGCGCTGGATCGGCCTGGGCACTGCCGACCGAGGGCCGGGTGGCGCGCTGACCGGACGGACGCGGTCGACAAGGTGATTCGCTCGTTCCAGGTCCTGCTGCGGCATCATGGCCGTGAGCTTGGCCAGGGCCGAGCGTGCCGCTGTCTCGAAGGGAGCGCCGCGTAGCTCCCGCAAAGCCACGGAGACCGCCATGGCCTCCTCGGTCGTCATGGTCAACATGGGCAAGGCACGGTCCTTGTCCAGTACGTAGCCCCCGCGTCGTCCCCGGTCTCCGTACACCGGGAGGCCTGACTCCTGCAACGCAGCCAGGTCACGCTCGATCGTGCGGACCGAGACGTTGAGACGATCTGCCAGCCACCGTGCCGCACGCGGCTCGGGCGCGGCCGCACGAAGCTCCTCCACCAGGGCGAACTGCCGATCGGTTCTGTTCATACGAAGCAAGCTACCGAAGGGGTCTGACATTTTTGAGGTTGTCGCACAGTCGTTCGTCACCCGTTCGGCCCAACTTGACCGCAAAGTTCCTGGTCAACGCTTCGAACATTTGTTCGAATTTTTTCTCCGGCCGCTAGAAGCGGTAGCGCAGGATCCGGCCGACGTCCCGCAGTGCCGGGATCCGCGCCATGATCCGCAAGCCGATCCGCCCGCTCAGCGGCAGGTTCTCCAGACCCGGCATGTCCACGCTGCGCAGCGCGTCGAGGCACGTCAGCCCGGGGTGCCACGACTCGATCTCACCGGGATCGTCGATACCCCAGCGCAGCGTGGCACCGGCGTTGCGGACCGCGGGCACGAGCTTCTGCAGCTTGATCCCCAGCGTGCCGTAGCAGTCGAACAGCAGCTGCCCGGTGGGAAACCGGCTGGTGACGCGCTCGATCAGGCGTTTGCCGTCCTGCTTGTCCAGGTACATCGACAGCCCCTCGAACACGGCGACCGTCGGCCGGTCCACCGGCACGTCCGCGAGCCACTCGTCCGACGTCACCGACGCGGCGACGAGACGGTAGTCCCCGCCGGGTGTGCCGAGCAGGCGTTTACGCAGGGCCACCACGTCGGGAAGGTCCAGGTCCAGCCAGCGCACGGTGTCCGGTGGCGCGATCCGTTGCACGCGCGTGTCCAGGCCACAGGCGAGGTGCAGCACTGTCGCCGACGGGTAGGCGGTAAGGAACTCACGGGTCCAGTCGTCGAGGACTTTCGCCCTGATCGCCACGCCGACCGCGCTCGTGCCTTCCATCTTGGTCTTGCGGAAGTCGTAGTCGATGCGCGAGACCGCACGGGCCGCGTCGACATCGTTCAGCACAGAGTTGGGCCTGCGGCTGTCCAGTGCGCGCCCGTAGAGCGTGGCGAGCATGGTCTCCTGGGCGCCGGTGAGTGTGATCTTCTCCCGCTCCACACCTTCATGGTGCCACCGATGATTGATTAACGAGATCCCGGCGCCGGTGCCGCGGTGTCCCGGCGGGGGCAGCCGGTTGGGCCGCGGCGCTGGCCCGGGATCTCCGATCCCACCCTCAGTCCGACCTTGCCGGGACCCACTTCGCGCGGTTGGTGTCAGCGTGGATCCAGCAGCCGTTGTTCGCGGGCGGGGTGTCTGGTCCGACTGTCACGTCGGGCAGGTTGAGCAGGTCGTCGAGGACTCGCGGCGCCGGGCCCGCCGAGCGCCAGCTGTGCGCGGACGGGGCGAGGACGTCCTTGGTGTCGCCCGCCAGCCTCAGCGCGACCGCGTCGTCCTCGGTGCGCAACTGGACGACGTCGATCACGTCGTCATGCGGACGGACGCCGACGATGGCGGTGATGTCACCCGACTCGTCCCTCGGGTGGACGAATTTGAAACCGCGTGCGATCAGTTGCCGTAGTCGTTCCTCGGTGACTTCGGCAGCGTTCATCGCATGTCCCCCTCTTTTATCCGGGCGACCAATGATGCTAGACGGTGCCCGTCATACATCAGAGCGGCACCCTGCGGATTGCGTGAGTTACGGACAGCGACGCGACCACCTTCGAGCCATGCCAGTTCGACACAGTTGCCGTTCTTTCCGCTGCGACTGCTCTTTCGCCACTCCGGATCGGCGGTGGCGGACGCGGCGGTGTGCATCGCTGATGCTCCTCGGTCGACGACGATGCAGATGCAATTGCATCCGGGATTGCGGTCAACCGTAGCATGTGCGGATCCGCCGTCTTAGGTCTAACAGGGTGATGGTTGCCGACAATGATCAGCGGCGAAGATCAGACCGTCGCACGCGCCTTCATCAGCCACTGCCTGGTCTCGCGGGGCGTTGCCGCGTCGACGGTCAGCTGATCGAAAACACGCCCGTATTGCTCGACATCGACGCGCTTGTCGAGGTAGAAAGCACCAGTCAGGTGCTCGATGTAGACAATGTCCGGCAATTCCGGCTCGCCGAATCTCAACATCGTGAACGCGCCCTCTGCCGCGTAGCCGGACAGCCCGTACGGCACCACCTGCAGCGTCACGTGCGGCAGCGTGGTCAGCTCCAGCAGGTGGTCGATCTGCTCGATCAGCACCTCCCTGCCACCGAGTGGCCGGTGCAGCACGGACTCGTCGATCACCGCCCACAACCTGGGCGGCGACGGCCGATGCAACACCTTCTGCCGACGCATCCGCAGCGTGACACGCCATTCCGCGTCCTCGGTGGCCAGGTCGGGGTGCCCGCTCGTCGCGATGGCACGCGCGTAGTGCTCGGTCTGCATCAGGCCGGGGACGAACTGCAGCTCGCAGGTGAGGATGCGGGACGCGGCCTCCTCAAGGCCGACGTAGTCCTGGAACCAGTCCGGCATCAGGTCGGCGAAGCGGTACCACCAGCCCGGCTCGTTCGACTGCCTGACCATGTGCAGGAACTGCTCGCGCTCGCCATGGTCGTGCACGCCGTAGAGGGTGAGCAGGTCGGCGACGTCGCGTTCCTTGAGACCGACCCGGCCGAGCTCCAGCCTGCTGATCTTCGATTTGGAGCCGCGGATGCACAGGCTCGCCTCGGCCGGTGAAATTTCAGCGGCCTCCCGCAACCGGCGCAGCTGGGTACCGAGAATAATGCGCAGCGCGGTCGGCCCTGCCGGGCGGTTGACACCGCTGTCCGACACGCCGTGATCCATACCTGGCCGACCGTCCACCACTCAGCTCCCTTCAACCCCGAACCCCCACCCAAAACCTACTCATGGTAGTCGTCAATAGATCGTCGGACCACACCTCACCTGATCGGAGTAGATAGTCACGATAGCCGGGTGGCCCTGCCGACTGGAAAGCGGATGTGATGGGATGGAAAACCCGACGGACGATTCCGGGCTGAGAGGATCAAATGTCACCGAAGCTCGTACCCACCCATATCGACACCACCAAAGCCAGTATCGCGCGGGTGTACGACGCCTTTCTCCACGGAAAGGACAACTACGAGGTCGACCGCGAGGTGCTGCGCCGGGTGCAGAAGGTGGCGCCGGAGGCGGCGCAGCTCGCGTTCGACAACCGGGCCTTCCTGATCCGCGTCACCCGCTTCATCGCAATGGAAACTGGCATCACCCAGTACATCGACCTCGGCTCCGGCCTGCCGACCGCCGAGAACACCCACCAGGTCGCCCAGCGCGTCCAACCGGAGTCCCGCGTGGTCTACGTGGACAACGACCCGGTCGTACTCGCCCACGGCCGCGCGCTGCTCGAGGAGAACGACCAGACGTTCCTGACCTCCGCGGACATCTTCAAACCCGAGGAGGTGCTCGGCGACGAGATCGTCCGCGAGCAGATCGACTTCACCGAGCCGGTCGCGTTGTTCCAGCTGGGCACGATCCACCACTACGACGGGGAACGCACCCCGGAGTCGATCATGCGGGCCTATGTCGACGCGCTGCCGTCCGGCTCCTTCGTCGCCGTCAGCCACTTCTTCGACCCGGAGACCGCCGAGTACAGCGGGCTGGCCAGGAGGATGGAGGACACGTTCCTGCACAGCCCGATGGGCACCGGCCTGTTCCGCACCCGCGAGCAGATCATGGACATGTTCCCCGGCCTCGAACTGGTGGACCCGGGGCTGACGCTGTGCGCGAACTGGTGGCCGGACGGGCCGCGGATCAAGCCGCTCACCCAGGTCTCGTACTGCATCGTCGGCGCCGTCGGCCGCAAACCCTAAGCAGTGCACTAGTGCGCAAGGCGGCAATCTAGGGCGCTGAACACGATGTTCAGCGCGTACGATGTACGCATGACTGAGGAACTCCCGATTGCGAGGACGTGCCCGTTCGACCCGCCCGCCGAGTTGACCGACCGGCCCGCGGTCAGCAGGCTGCGCTTCGGCGACGGCTCGCTCGGCTGGGTCGTGACCACGCACGCCGAAAGCCGGAAGGTGTTGTCGGACCCGCGGTTCAGTGCCCGCGGCGAGATCGTGCGGTCCCCGATCCGGCCGACGGCGATGCCCGCGTCGCCCGGCTCCTTCGCCTTCATGGACCCGCCGGAGCACACGCGGTACCGCAAGCTGCTGACCGGCCAGTTCACCGTGCGGCGGATGCGGCTGCTCGAACCGCGGATCGAGCAGATCACCAAGGAACTGCTCGACGCCATGACACCGCCGACCGACCTGGTGCAGGCGTTCGCGTTGCCCCTGCCATCCCGTGTCATCTGCGAGTTGATCGGTGTCCCCTATGCCGATCACGAGTTCTTCGAGCGCAACTCCCACGACATGGTCGAGCCGAGCATCAGCGCGGAGGTCCGTGACGCGGCGGGCGCAGCGCTCTTCGGATACGTGCACGAGCTCGTGCTGGCCAAGCGGTCGAAGCCGGGTGACGACCTGGTCAGCGGGCTGATCACGGACAGCGACCTCGACGACATGGAGCTCACCGGGATCGCGATCATGCTGTTGTTCGCCGGGCACGAGACGACCGCGAACATGTTGGGGCTCGGCACTTTCGCACTGCTGCGGCATCCCGACCAGCTCGCCGGGCTGCACGACGACGTGCCCGGTGCGGTCGAGGAACTGTTGCGGTACCTCAGCATCGTGCAGTTCGAGGTCAACCGGACAGCGTTGGAGGACGTCGACCTCGGTGGCGAGACGATCAGCGAAGGCGAGACGGTCCTGGTGTCGCTGCCCGCGGCCAACCGGGACACCTTCGAGCGGCCGGACGAGCTGGACCTCACCCGCTCGACGAGCGGGCACCTGGCGTTCGGGCACGGCGTGCACCAGTGTCTCGGGCAGCAACTGGCCCGGATCGAGATGCGCGTCGCCTTCGCCGAACTGTTCACCCGATTCCCCGGCCTGCGGCTGGCCGTCGACCCCGCGGACATCCCGCTGAACGTCCAGCGCGGGATCTACGGCGTGGCCAGCCTGCCAGTCACCTGGTGAGTCAGCCCCAGTGAATCAGCCCAGCACGGCCCTGGCCGTCAGGCCGACTCCCACCAGCAGGACCATTGCGGCGGTGATCGAGGGTGCGGCCGCGACCAGCCGCCGCATCCGCGGCCGCGTGGTCCAGCCGTCGAACCGGTCGGCGAACCTGACCAGCAGCAGGCCGGCCGCGGTCAGCATGGCGGCCATTCCCAGCCCGTAGGCGAGGCCCAGCAGGACGCCGAACCACGTGCGTCCCAGTGCGACCGCGCCGAGCAGCACCACGAGCGCCGACGGGCTGGGCACCAGGCCACCGGCCACTCCCATCCCGATCAGGCTGCCCCGACCAAACCTCGGCCCGTGCCCATGTCCGTGGCCGTGTCCATGCCCACGCCCGACGAGGACGGGGGCACGGTCGCGCGCGGCGGAACGCAGCAACACCACGCCGATACCGGCGATCAGCAGCCCGCTGGCGGCGCCCAGCCAACGCAGCACGCTCTCCCCCGCCAGCACGCTCGACAGGCTCAACAGCAGTCCCAGCACGAGGACACCGGCGGTGTGCGTCACCGTCACCGTCGCGCCGACGACGATCGCGTCCTTGGGCGTGCCCCGCCGACCGACCAGGTAGGCGGCGATCACGGTCTTGCCGTGTCCTGGCAGCGCGGCGTGGGACGCCCCCAGTACCAACGAGAGCAGCACGGCCAGCATGCCGATCAGCGGTGTCAGCTCGCGCGTGCCGACGAAGTCCGCCAGCGCCAGCGACGCCCGGTCGAGCAGACCCCCGCCGCCCGCCGGTGGCGCCGGGCCGGTGACCGCGCTCCCCTGCCCCGGCTGGGCTTTCACGCTGACGGCGCGCACGTCCAACGGGCTGGCGAGCAGGTCGTCGGGATACTGCCGCAGTTCGTCGCTGACGCTGGCCGCCGGGACCGGCGAGTCCAGCGAGACACCCGACCCGACAGCGGTGATCTCCCGCCAGCCGACCCGATCCGGCCGGAACGAGTCGCTGAACGTCAGCGTGACCGGACCGCGGATCTCGACCGGCGCGGTCAGGTCGCACGTCAGCCGCGTCGTCGCGAGATCCGCCTGTCCCCGTGGGTGCTCCAGATGCGACGACCGGACCGTCCACACCAGCGCCACCGAGTCCACACTGGACTTCACTGCGGCGGCGAGCGACCCGCACTCGCGGGCCGCGTCGATCGACCTCTCCTGCAGTGTCGGGATTTCCGCGAGGTCGACGACAGACTTCAGGTCGACGCGGTCCGGCCGCAGGTGCAGCCCGTTGTAGTGGTTGACGCTGAAGTTGCCGAGCGGATGCGCGTCCGCGTGCCCACCCACCAGCAACAACGCGGGCAGCGCGACAGCCGTCACCAGAACGGCCCTGACCAGGGATCTCATCGGCCGCTCCGCAGGGTGTCCAGCTGTGCGCGGGCGATCGGCGCGTGCCTGACCGAGAAGTTCGGGTTGATCGCCAACGCCTCGGCCAGGTACTTCTCGGCGTCGGCGTGTTGGCCGAGCGACACGTGGATCATCCCCCTGTGATAGGCGAACAACGCGTTGTTCCAGCCCAACGCCATCGCTTTGACCGTGTACGGCAACGCCTCGGCGTCGCGGCCGTTGACGTGCAACGCCCACGCCACCGCGTCGGCGACGAGGACGTTCTGGCGGCGCCCCCACTCGGCCTGGGCCCGGCGCAGCGCCTCGGCCCGGTCGCCGTGGTCGGCGAGCACCAGCGCGGCGGCCAGGTCGTCGGTGGCGCCCTGGGCCTGCATCAGTTTCTCCTGCTGGGCGAGGATCTCGAACTGTGCCGCCGCCGCACCGGACTGGCCGGAGGCGTCGAGCAGTTCGCCGTATTCCACTATGTACTGCGGCAACGGCGCACGGGTGACGAGTTTCCGGTATTCGGCAAGGGCTTTGTCCGTCTCCCCGCGCGCGGCGGCCACTTTGGCCTGTCCGTGCAGCAGAGTCTGGTCAGCCACCAGCGCGAGCCCCTGGGCGTACTGGCGTTGTGCCTCGTCGAGGTTTCCGGAGTTGAAGGCCAGTTCGCCGAGGTAGTAACGGCAGAAGGCGATCTCGTCGGGTGCACCGGCCGCCGCGAGCGCTCGCTCCAGCGCCAACCGGGCGTCGTCGAGGCGTCCGTGCGTCTCGAAGTAGTAGGACGCGCGAGTGAACGACGCCACGTTCGGTTTCAGGTCGAGCATCGCCTGTACGGCGTTCATGGCCGCCGTGTCGTCGCCGAGCTGGGTGTACGCGTCGGCGAGTACGCCGTGTACCTCGGCGGAACGCGGCTGAACGGCCAAAGCCCTGAGTCCCCCGTCTTTCGCGGCACCGAAGTCGTGCCGCGCGTTGGCCAGCGCGCCCATCCCGGGCATCGCGGTCCCGTTGTCCGTTGGCTGCAGGGCAAGCGACTTGTCCAACGCGCCCTGCGCCTTGCCGTAGTAGGACGCGTCAGCCGTGATCCGTGCCAGTTCCACATAGGACGACCCAAGCCGCGCCCAGCCGAACGCGTCGTCCGGCCGCCGGTGCAGCCTGCCCTGCAGCGCGGACACCGACTGCAAGGTCCTGCTCTGCTGGGTCGGATTCGCCGACACAGTCGCGGCCTGCAGCTCGCTGTAGCCGGTGAACACCGACAACACCGTGGCGATCCCGGCTATCAGTGCCGCCAGTGGCCACCAGCGCAGGACGTCCGGCTGGTCCGGTTCGAGAAACGACTGCACGCCAATTCCTCCGAGGGCACCGGAGGCGCGACCGCGATCGCGCCTCCGTGCGTCGATGCGGACACTCACCAGGGTCGGGTACTGCGGTGTCGGGCCTTGGTCGGGCGCTTGCGCCACAGGTAGACCGAGCCGCCGATCAGCACCAGCGCGCCGAGCGCGCCGCCGATCAGCGCACCGGCGGGCAGGTCGCCCAGCACGCTCGACTTCTTCTCCACCGGGGCCGCGACCGAGGAGTTCACAGCGGCGTTGCCGGGCACTGCCACGTACGGGAACTTGTTCTCGAACGCGACGTCGTTCGCGTCGACCTTGTCACCGGTGGCCAGTGCCTCGACGAGCGTGCCGGACTGGGCGGCGCCCTCCATGGCCTGGATCGCGATGTCGATGACGTCGTCGGTGAGCCTGCGGCCGTTGGGGAAGCCCTGCTGGTCGCCGCCGAGCACGCCGAGCCGGTTGGGCTGGGCGTTGGGCGCGACGGACGTGTTGAGCCGCAGCATCTCGGACGGCACGAACATGTGCGCCGGCACGTCCGCGTTGTTCAGCTGCGAGTTGAGGTCGGCCTTGATCGGGCCGCCCGCCTTGGTGGTCACGCCGGTCAGGAAGATCTCGACCAGGTCGGCGCGCGGCCCGTCCGGTGCCTGGATCTGGTAGATCTGCTCGACGAGCTTCGGCAGTTCCGGGTCGGTCACCCGGTCGAGCAGTGCCTTGACCTTCCCGTCCTGGTCCGGGGTGAGGCCGTTGAACGCGTCCTTGAGGCCAGCGGGCGCGACGACCTCGTTGACCAGCGGGTTCCCCAGCCGGGAGACCTGCACGAACGGCCCGTCGGCCTTGGCCTGTCCCGGCGAGAGCCTGATCGACTGCCGTTCGGTGTCCGCCCAGAGCCCGATCACCGGGTTGCGTTTCGCGTCGCCCTTGAGCGCGAGCATGGCGGTGGGGATCTGCAGGGCGATCGTGTTGACGTTGAAGCCGCGTAACGTGTCTTGGCCGACCTCGGTCAGGTTCCCGCCGTAGAGCAGGTCGAACACGCGCAGGTCGGCGAAGAACGAGTCCTCGGCCGGGCCCGCGTAGCTCAGCCCGCCGCCGGGTACCTTCGCGATCGCCTGGTCCCGCAGGGTCCGGAAGTCCGGCATGGACGCGGCGCCGGTGTTCGACGGCGCCGAGCGGGCGTTGCGCAGCAGCACCTTGCCGCCGCCGTGCTGGTCGATCAGCTCCAACTTGTAGTTCTGCCGGAACAGCAGGTTCTCGTCGTTGATCGACGTCACCGGGCCGTTGTTGTACAGGAACGTGTCGTTCTTGCGACGGTCGTCGGTGGCGAACGTGTACCGGTAGGTCAGGTCGGCCTTGGCGTCGCCGTCGTTGTCGATGTTGATGTCGTAGTGCGCGTTCTCCGCCCACGGGTAGAAGTTCGGGCCGCCGTTGGGCTCCTGGAGGCCGAAGTAGTTGGCCACGACCGTCACCGTGTCCGGCCGGTCCGGGCTGACGAACGCGTACAGGTCCGTGTTGTCCACGGTCGGGTCCGCGGCGATCAGCGGTGCCTCACGGTGGCTGGACGCGGTGGCCGAACCGGGGACCAACCCTCCAGCCAGTGCCGCGCCCACCGCCAGCAGCGCGGCGGTGGCACGTGGCCTGCGTGGAGCGCGCACAGTATGGGGTTGTGGCATAACCAATCCTTGTCGGGTCGGTTATGCGCCTCGTCCTCCCTGGACACCATGTATACGGAGCTGTCCGTGCTCCGGATCGGTCGGCGGACGAATTTTTTTCGCCGCCGGTGGGTACCTCGTCAGGAGGGACAGTCTTGTGGCTGGTCAGGGGGCCGCACGGAGTCCATGGCGGTATACCGCGCAGCGGCACACGGCGGGAGGCGAGCGGCATGAGGACCAGTGACCTGCGGTTCGACGTTCATCACCGGCATGGGGTCACCGTCGCCCACCCGGTCGGTGTGCTGGATTCGACGACGTACCCGGGTCTGTGGGACGCCCTGATGAGGTACGCGGTCGAGCAGCCTGACGGGCTGGTTGTCGACGTTGAGCGGCTCCGGCTGCCGTCGGCAGTGGCGTTGCGTGTGTTCACCTTGGTCGCCATGCGGGTCGCGGACTGGCCGGGTGTGCCTGTCCTGCTGGTCTCGGCGGACGAGCGGCAACGGTCGGTGATCGCCGCGGCGGGGAACGCGTCCCGGTTCGTGCCGGTGCACGGGTCCGTCGAGGAGGCGGTCGCCGCGGTCTCGCCACCGCCGTCCCGGTCGCGGGCCGCGCTGAAGCTGCCGCAGTCGACACTGAGTACACGTCATGCCAGGTACTTCGTGCGGATGACCTGTGAACGGTGGCACATCACGGATATGGTCACCGACGCGATGATCGTGACGACCGCTTTCGTGGAGAACACGCTGAGACACACCGATTCCCGGGCGCTGCTGCGGTTGCAGCTGCGGCGCGGCCTGCTCACCGTCGCGGTGTCCGACGACGACCCCCGGCCCGCCGTCCTGCGCGAACGCCGGTCGGGCGGGGTCGCTCCGTCCGGCCTGCTGCTCGTGTCGGGGGTGGCGCGAACCTGGGGCTGTGTAGGGACTGTGACCGGCGGGAAGACAGTGTGGGCCGCCTTGCGCCCGTCCGGCCGTGACGCCCAGCGGTACGCCTGATGGCGAGATCCCGCCGAGACGCATTCGTGTCCACAGTGGAGTACAATGGGGATGTGCGGGGATGTCGATCTCGACTCGACTTCTCCTGCCCGGCAACGGACACCTCAATCGCGAGCCACGTCACACCTCGACAGGGAACACCAGGGCCAGTTGGCGAGTTAAGCTCTATGACTGGTGCGGAACGAGTCCCCGGGCCTCAACCAAAGCCATCGGGGGAATACCGGGAAAGCCGGAGCCCCCATGTGCCACCCGCCGAGAGGCGACCGCCGCACCAGTCAGTCCACCGCTCGGCTCGCGTTCTCCCCCCTCCGCGAGCCGGGCGTGGCCTGAAAGACCTGTTTCCCAACAGGTGGCCGACCCCCAGGGTCACCTGTGCCCCTGGCCCGTGTAATCCCCCCTCCACGGGCCAGGGGGCACCAAAAGGGTGGTCGACCCCCAGGACCACCCTGGCGCTTCCGGCTCGCAACCACCCCCTCCGCGAGCCGGAAGCGCCGCTATTCCTTACAGGACACTGAGAATTCCTCTCCGACACTGAGAATCCACTGAGAACACCGGTGTCACCGACGGACCACCTGAATGGGCGGCAAACCCCGAGGCCGCCGCGCACCCCTGGCTCGCAACCCCCAGGCGACCAGGGGTGCCCCGTTTTCCTTGCGAAAGGGTGGTTTCGCGCACGATCCACTTCGGTCGGTGATCGGCCGCGGCGTGATTCGTTCCGGCCGAACGACGCGCACCCGGCCGAGCCACGATTCGGACGCGAACTTGTCCGGTCAACCCTTCGTTCTGCGGTGGCTGCCCAGTGGCCGGGCCCCATAGGATCGGGTGGGTGGAGTTCTCCGAAGTGATCCGGCGCCGCCGCATGGTCAGGCATTTCACCGGTCAGCCGCTGGCGCCCGAAGTCGTCGAGAAGATCCTCGCCAGTGCGCTGCGGGCACCGTCAGCGGGCTTCTCCCAGGGCTGGGCGTTCCTCTCGCTGACAGACCCGGAGGACAGAGCGCGGTTCTGGCCGTACGCGCCGTCAGTCCCGGAGGAGTGGCCGACCACGCGTGACGTGCCGCTGATCGTGGTGCCGTTGGCGCACAAGCAGGCCTATCTCGACCGCTACGCCCAGTCGGACAAGGGCTGGGAGGACCGCGCGGAGGCAAGGTGGCCCGCGCCCTACTGGTACATCGACACCGGCATGGCGTCGCTGATGATGTTGCTCAGCGCAGTGGACGAAGGTCTCGGCGCGCTCTTCTTCGGCATCGAGCCGCAGTACCTGGACGGCGTGAAGAAGGAATTCGGCATCCCGGACACGTACGCCCCGCTCGGCGCGATCCTCATCGGCCACCGCGCCGAGGGCGCGCCCGTCATCGGCTCAGCCGCGACGAGGGCCCGGCGCGGCACGGGCGAGGTCATCCACCACGGCCAGTGGGGCAAGTCCGGCTGATTGCTGTCTACGCCTTGGCGGGGCTGATCGGCAGCCGCGCCAGGGCGTCGACCAACGGCGCGAGTTCCGGCAGCTTCTGCGCCTCCCGCAACGCCTCGGCCAGCGTGGCGTCGTGCACCGGTCGCGCCATGGCCAGCAGTTCGTGCCCGGCAGTCGTCACCTCGGTGTAGATGCCGCGCCGGTCGTCCACGCACAGATACCGCGACAGCAGGCCACGGTTCTCCATCCTCGTCACCAGGCGTGTCGTCGCCGACTGGCTGAGCACAACCGCCCGCGAGAGCTGGTTCATCCGCATGTGCCACCCGTCCTGCCGGGCGAGCACGTCCAACACGCTGTACTCGCTCACGGACAGGTCGAACTCGCGCTGCAACGCACGCTCCAGCGCGTCCTCCAAGGACGCGTGCAGGGCCGCGAGTGTGCGCCATCCCTGTGCGCGTGCCTCCGCGGCGTCGTCGTCCAGCGACATGGTGCACCCACTCCTCCACTTGCATGGCGGCCGCAACTATCTCGGAGGCCGGTAGTTGCGGCTGCGTGTAACACACTGTACGGGAGTGCGACGCTCGTGAGCTGAGCCGACAGTGACGTGGTTCACCGCATGATCGCTTGCTCCGACTTCCATGCACACCCCAGTATTAGGCTTCAGCAATTACCCGCGTATGCAACTATCTCGCGAGCGGGTCGCTGCACAGGACCTGACTACTGGGAGTGGAGACAACACCATGCCCGCTGCGCTTCTCGCGCTGGCAATCGGTGCCTTCGGGATCGGGACGACCGAGTTCGTCATCATGGGGCTGCTACCCGAAGTCGCCGACACCTATACCGTCAGCATCCCGACCGCCGGGCTGCTGATCTCCGGGTACGCGCTCGGTGTCGTCGTCGGCGCGCCGCTGCTGACGGCCGTGGGATCGCGCTGGCCGCGTAAACCCATGCTGATCGGCCTGATGGGCCTGTTCATCGTCGGCAACGTCCTCTGCGCGATCGCGCCGTCGTACGAGCTGCTGCTGGTCGGCCGGATCGTCACCTCGCTGTCGCACGGGGCGTTCTTCGGCGTCGGCTCGGTCGTCGCCGCGAGTCTGGTCGCGCCCGCGCGGCAGGCCAGCGCCATCGCCCTGATGTTCACCGGCCTCACCCTGGCGAACGTGCTGGGCGTGCCGCTCGGAACCGCGCTCGGTCACGCGTTCGGCTGGCGGTCAGCGTTCTGGGCGGTCAGCGGGCTCGGCCTGGTCGCGATGGCCGGTGTCGCCGTCCTGGTTCCGCACATCCCGAAGGACACCACGACCAACCTGCGCCGCGAGCTCGCGGTCTTCCGACGGCCGCAGGTCTGGCTGGCGCTGGCGATGACGACGTTCGGCTTCGCCGGGATCTTCACGTCGTTCACCTACATCGCGCCGATGATGACCAAGGTCGCTGGATTCTCCCCCGGCATGGTGACCTGGCTGCTGGTGCTGTTCGGCGTCGGTGTGGTCGCCGGGAACCTGCTCGGCGGCAAGGCCGCGGACAAGGCGCTGATGCCGAGTCTCTACGCCTTCCTAGCCGCGCTCGCGGTCGTGTTGGTGGTCTTCACGTTCACCGCGCACTCGCAGATCCTCGCCGCCATCACGATTGTCGCGTTCGGCGCCGCCGGGTTCGCGACCATCTCGCCGTTGCAGATCCGCGCGCTCGCCAAGGCCGAAGGCGCGCCCGCGCTGGCGTCAGCCGCGAACATCGGCGCGTTCAACCTGGCCAACGCCATCGGCGCCTGGATCGGCGGCCTGGCCATCGACGGCGGCCTCGGCTACGCGTCGACGAACTGGATCGGCGCGCTGCTGGTCCTCGTCGGTCTGGGTGTGGCGGTCTACTCGGGGAGGCTCGACCGCGGGAAGGTGCTCGTTCAGAGCCGGTAGACGCGCTGTGCCGTGCCGCCGAAGACCTGGTCACGCTCGCCCTGCCCGAGGCGCGAGGTCAGGTCTTCGGCCGCGTCGACGATCCGGCCGTACGATCCCGCCAGCAGGCACACCGGCCAGTCCGAGCCGAACATGACCCGCTCAGGGGAGAACGCCGCCAGCACGACATCGGCGTACGGCCGCAGGTCGTCGACTGTCCACTGTGTCCAGTCCGCCTCGGTGACCAGGCCGGAGAGCTTGCACGTGACGTTCGCGAAGCCCGCGAGCTCACGGATCGACGACGCCCACGGCTCCACCTCGCCGCTCGCGACCGGCGGCTTCGCGCAGTGGTCCAGCACGAACGGGAAGTCCTGGAACGCGGCCACGGTCTCGATCGCCGCCGCCACCTGGTGCGGCAACACCAACAACTCGTACAGCAGGCCGGCGTCGAACACAGCCTTCAAGCCACGCTGCACGTCGTCGCGGCACAACCACCGTGGATCCGCCTCGCCCTGCACCTGATGGCGGATCCCGCGCAACCACTCGCCACCAGGACCGGACCGCAGCATCGCCAGATCGTCCGCGACCGTCGGCGACGTCAGATCCACCCAGCCGACCACCGCACCGATGCGTGCGGTGGCCGAGGCGATCGCCAGCAACTCGGGCGTCTCCTCGGCGACGGTGACCGTCTGCACGAGCACGGTCCGGTCGAAGGCCGCCGCCGCCTCGATGAGATCCGCCGTACCGAAGTCACGCCGGATCGCGGACATCGTCACCGGGTCGATCCAGTCCTGGTCGCGGACGGCCAGGTCCCAGAGGTGGTGGTGCGCGTCAACTCTCATCCAGCAGGCCTTCCGCACGCAGGTCGTCCCAGAGTTCGTCCGGCACCGGCCGCGCGAACAGGTCCGCGTTGCGCGCCGCCTGCACGGCCGACTTCACCCCGAGCACGACCGAGGCCACGCTCGGATGACGCAGCACGAACTGTACGGCCGCCTGCGGCAGCGTGGCACCGTGCCGTTCACACACGGCCGCGATCCGTTGCGCACGCACAACCAGTTCCCGTGGCGCCTGCGCGTAGTTGTACTTGGCGTTGTCGGCCACAGCCGTGCGGGCGAGCAGGCCTGAGTTGAAGACACCGGCCGCCAGTACCGAAACCCCGCGCTCCTGGCACAGCGGCAGGAACTCGCTCGCCGCGCTCTGTTCGAGCAGGGTGTACCGGCCCGCCAGCATCACCACGTCGATGGAGGTCTCGCGGATGAACCGCGCGGGCATCTGCCACTGGTTCATCCCCGCCCCGACCGCGCCGACCACACCCTGCGCCCGCAGGTCCACCAATGCCGGGATGCCTTCCCGCAACGCCTGTTCGCCATGGTCGTCCGGGTCGTGCAACAACAGCACATCGACCCGGTCGAGGCCAAGCCGTTCCAAAGAGGACTCCAGTGACCTGCGGACACCGTCCGCGCTGAAGTCCCACACTCGACGGTGCGTGCGCGGCACGGCGAAACCGTCGGCCAGGTCCAGTCCCGTGCCGTCGAACGGCTCGAGCAGCCGACCGACCTTTGTGGACACCACGTACTCGTCGCGCGGCAGCCCGGCGAGGAACTTGCCCAGCCGCCGCTCGGACAGGCCAAGACCGTAGTGCGGCGCGGTGTCGAAGTACCGAACTCCCGCGTCCCACGCCGCCTGCAGCGCCGCTTCGGCGTCGGCGTCGGTCACCTCGGTGTACAGGTTGCCGATCCCGCCCCCGCCGAACCCGAACCTGGAGACCTCGACCTTCATCACGGCAGCTCCCACACCTTTCTGACATCCGGTTGCGCGCCGGAGTAGTCGTCCTCGACCTCCAGCAGTTCGGCCATCCGCGCCTGCCACGGGATGTTGGCCGGATGATCCCGCAGCTGGTCGCGCATCCCGGCGTAGTCGTCGACCTCGACCAGGTGGAACAGGTCACGGCCACTGCGCCAGATCCGCCACGAGCGCACCCCGGCGTCCCGCAGTGCGGCGGCCAGCTCCTCGGGCACGACAGCGTGTATGCGGTCGTAGTCGGCTTCCTTGCCCGGCTTGAGCCGGGTGTGCAACGCGACCGTCTCCATGCGGTTCACTCCTGAGCTTTGCCTGTCGTCAGTCGGGACAGCACAAGTGCGAGCAGAATGATGACACCCTTGATCGCGTTGAACCAGTGGCCGTCCACGGCAGTCAGCCGCAGGATGTTCAGGATGAGGCCGAGCACGAGGACACCGCACAGCGCGCCGAACAGCGTGCCCTTGCCGCCGTTGAGGCTGATTCCGCCGATCACGGCGGCGGCGAAGACGTCGAAGATCATGCCGTCGCCGAGGTTGGCGCCGATCGCGCCGAGCCTGCCGGTCTCCAGCATGCCCGCGAGCGCGGCCAGCACGCCGCCGATGATCAGGACCGTCCAGATGACCTTGTTGGTGCGGATACCCGCTGCTTTGGCGGCATCGACGTTGCCGCCGACCGCGTACAGCGACCGCCCCTGGCGGAAGTAGGACAACGCGACGATCCCGATCGCGAACAGCACCAGCGAGATCCACACCGACAACGGCAGCCCGAGCCACGTCTCGAACCCCAGGTACATGAACGACTGCGGGATCTGGAACAGGCTGTTGCCGCCGGAGACGCCTTCGTGCAGGCCGCGGACGGTGATCAGCATGCCCAGCGTCACGATGAACGCCGACAGCTGGAACTTCAGGATCAGCAACCCGTTGAACGCGCCGATCAGCGCCCCGGTGAGCAGGCACAGCGGGACCGCCAGCCAGGCCGCCCACTCCGTGCCGATGCCGTGCGCGGACGCCGGTACCACCAGCGCGATCGCCAGCACCGGAGCGAACCCGATGGTCGACTCCAGTGACAGGTCGAACTTGCCGGTGATCAGGATCATCGCCTCGGCCAGCACCAACAGGCTCAGCGCGCTCTGCTGCTGCAGCACGCCAAGCAGGTTGCCCGTGGTGAGGAAGGTCGGGTCCAGCAACGCGCCGACCACAAGCAATATGACGATCGCCGGGACCAGTGCCAGGTCACGGAACCGCGCGAACCGGAGCGGCGGGCGGCGGCCGGAGGCGCGGGCCGTCGACGCGCCTGTTTCCGGCGAGAGTGTGTCGGTCATTTCTCAGTCACCCCTTCGATCGCCGCGACCAGGTCCTGCTCGGTCCAGTCCCGTCCGAACTCGTGCGCCACCTTGCCGTGGAACATCACCAGCACGCGGTCGCACACGCGCAGATCGTCCAGCTCGTCGGACACCACGATCGAGGCCGTGCCCGCGCGTGCGACCCGGTCGACCACGCCCAGCAGCGACTCCTTGGACTTCACGTCCACGCCCGCGGTCGGGTTGATCAGCACCAACACCCCCGGGTCACTGGCCAGCGCCCGTGCCATCACGACCTTCTGCTGGTTGCCGCCGGAGAGGTCCGACACCGGCTGGTCCGCGCCCGAGGTGACGATGTCGTAGGACTCGATCGCCTTGCTGCCGACACCGGCGAGTTGCCTCGGCGGGACGAGCCCGGCGGGGCCGAGTTTGTTCATCACGGTCATCGCCGCGTTCTCCGCGATGCTGAGCCCCAGTACGAGCCCCTGGTGGTGGCGGTCTCTCGGCACACAGCCGATTCCGTGCTTCAGGGCGTCGAGCACCGAACCCGGTTTGACCTTCCGCCCGTCCACTTCGATCACGCCGGACGTCGCCTTGCGCAGGCCGTACACCGTCTCGGCGAGCTGGTGCTTGCCGCTGGACGCACTGCCCGCGAGGCCGATCACCTCGCCCTTGCGGATGCGCAGGCTGACATCGTCGAACGAGTCCCCGGTCAGGTTCTCGACGGTCAGCGCCACAGCGGAGTCCTGCCCGATGTCCGGCCGGTCGCCCGCGCCGGGCACGGACAGGCCACCGGGCTCACCGGTCATCGCGTCCACCAGTTCCGCGCGGCCCAGGTGCGCGACCGGCGCGGTGAGGATGTGCCTGGCGTCGCGGAACACCGTGACTGTCTGGCACACCTCGTAGATCTCCTCCAGGTGGTGCGAGATGAACATGAACGTGATGCCGTTGTCCTGCAACGCCCGCAGCCGCTCGAACAAGCGCTCGATCGCGGGGCCGTCCAGCTGGGCGGTCGGCTCGTCCAGGATGATGAACTTCGCGCCGACCGAGAGCGCGCGGGCGATCTCGACCAGCTGGCGCTGCTCGACCGTGAGGTCCGACGCGGGCGTGGTGACGTCGACGTCCACACCGAACGGTTCGAGCAGCTCGCCCGCCTGCCTGCGTAGCTTCGACCAGCCGATCAGCCGCTTGCCCTGGCGGTTGATGAACAGGTTCTCCGCCACCGACAAGTCGGGCATGATGGTGGACCGCTGGTACACGCAGGCCACGTTGCGCCGCCAGCCCTCGCGGTCGCTCAGCGCGGGCGCCGGTTTGCCGAAGAACGTGACCTCACCGCTGTCTGCCGGTTGCAGCCCGGTGAGAATTGAGACCAGTGTGGACTTTCCGGCGCCGTTGCGGCCGACGAGCGCGTGCGACTCGCCGTCCTTGATCTCGATGCCGACGTCGTTGAGCGCCACCGTCCTGCCGTAGCGCTTGGTGACGTTGCGCGCCACGGCGGCGAGCGCTCCGCTCGCCGCCGGTTGGTTGACAGCACTCATCATTTGCCGATCTGGTTGCCCCACAACGCCTTGTCATCGACGTTGTCTTTGGTCACGAGCGGGGCGGGCAGCTGGTCCTCAAGGTTGCCGTTGCCCACGTCCACAATGGTCGAGTCATGGTCGGTCGGGCCGGGCTTGAACGTCTTGCCCTCCAGCGCGGCCTTGGCGTAGAACAGCGCCCACTTGGCGTACAGGTCCGCGGGCTGCGACACGGTCGCGTCGATCTCGCCCTTGCGGATCGCGTCGAACTCCTGCGGTATGCCGTCGTTGGACACGATGGCGATGTGTCCCGGGTCCCCCACGGGCAGCAGGTGGTTGGTGGAGCGCAGCACCTGCAGCGTCGGCGCCAGGAACACGCCACCGGCCTGCATGTAGATGCCCTTGATGTCCGGGTGCTGGTTCAGCCGGGTCTGCAGCGCGGACGCGGCCTTCGAGCCCTCCCAGTCGGTCGGCTCCTCGAACACCGTGATGTCCGGGTACTTGTCCTTCATGCACTTGGCGAACGCCTCGGACCGGTCCCGTCCGTTCACGCTGGACAGCGCGCCCTGGAACTCGACGACCTTGCCCTTGCCGCCCAGCTTGTCCCCGAGGTACTTGCACGCCTTCTCGCCGTACGCCTTGTTGTCCGCGCGCACGACCATGTACACCTTGCCGCTGTCCGGCCGGGTGTCCACTGTGACCACAGGGATCTTCTGCTGCTCAAGGCGTTGCAGCGTGGTCGCGATCGCGCCGGTGTCCTGCGGGGCCATCACGATCGCCTTGGCGCCCTGCCCCTGCAGCGTCTGCACGTTGGCGACCAGGTTCTCGACCTTGTTCTGCGAGTTGGTCGACGGCATCAGGTTGACGGCGAGATCCTTGCCGAACTGCGGCACGTACTTGATGTACGAGTTCCAGAAGTCCGAGTCGGCACGCGGGAAGTCCACGCCCACCTTGGCGTTGCCATCGGCAGTGCCGCCGGACGAACCTGTGGGCTGCTGGCCGCACGCCGCGGCCAGCACGATCGCAGCCAACGCTGCGGTGGTCTTGATCGATCTGCGGACGGGCACCACAGGTCCTCCTTGACGGCGGTGACAACAATGACCCTCGTGAGTGTTTAGGCCGGTTAGAACTCGCCTAAACACTCACGAGCTTTTACTGGGCTGGTGGCCGTAGCCGCAGGCCGTGCATGCCGCCGTCCACGGCAAGCACCGTTCCCACTGTGGCGCCCGACAACGGGCTGGCCAGGTAGGCGATCGCGTTGGCCACCTCGTCGGCCGACACGAGTCGGCCCGTCGGTTGGCGTGCGTTCAGGGCGGCCCGCTCGGCTGCCGGATCCGCTGCCTGGTCGAGCAGCCTGCCGACCCATGGCGTGTCCGCTGTGCCGGGGGCGACGCAGTTGACCCGGACGCCCTCGCGGACGTGGTCGGCGGCCATCGCCAGGGTCAGCGCGTACACCGCGCCCTTGCTGGCCGAGTACAGGGCTCGCTGCGGCAGTCCGGCCCATGCGGCGATCGAGCACGTGTTGACGATCGCGGCGGCGGGCGATTTCCGCAAGTACGGCAGGGCGTGCCGGGCGACCCTGGCCATCCCGACCACGTTCACGTCCAGCACTCGCAGCCACTCGTCGTCGGCGTTCGCCGCGACATCCCCGATCGCGCCGACCCCGGCGTTGTTGACCACCACGTCCAGCCTGCCGAACCGCTCGGCCACGGCGTCCACTGCGGATTTCACCTGCGCGTCGTCGGTGACGTCGACCTCGAAGCCCGCGATGCCGTCAGGCAGGCCGTCCGGCTTCAGGTCGAGCGCGGCCACCTGCGCTCCCCTGCTGGTGAGCAGGTTCGCCGTGGCCAGACCGATGCCCGACGCGCCACCGGTGACCACGGCAACAAGCCCGGCGAAGTCACTCACGAGTTCTCTCCCGTCCACTCTGGACCGTCAGGGAAGCGGTAGCGGCGCAGGGTGGCGTCGTGCATCCGCGCGGAGAAGCCGGGTTTGCGCGGCGCGAGGTAGTATCCGGCGCGCACCACGGCCGGGTCGGTGAAGTGCTCGTGCAGGTGGTCGACCCACTCGATGGCCCGGTTGTCCTGGTTGGCGGACACCGCGACGTAGTCGAACATCGACAGGTGGCGTACCAGCTCGCACAGTCCGACCCCACCGGCGTGCGGGCACACCGGGACGCCGAACTTGGCCGCCAGCAACAGGATTGCCACGTTCTCGTTGACGCCGCCGACGCGGGCGGCGTCCAGTTGCAGCACCGAGATCGCCTTGGCCTGGAGCATCTGCTTGAACATCACGCGGTTCTGCACGTGTTCGCCGGACGCGACCTTGATCGGCGCGATCTGCTGGGCGATCGCCTGGTGGCCCAATACGTCGTCCGGTGAGGTCGGCTCCTCGATCCAGTACGGGTCGAACGGCGCCAGCGCCCGCATCCACTCGACCGCGGCCGAGACGTCCCAGCGCTGGTTGGCGTCGACGGCGATCCGGATCTCGTCGCCGACCGCCGCCCTGGCAAGGCGCAGCCTGCGGATGTCGTCGTCGAGGTCGCCGCCGACCTTGAGCTTGATCATGTCGAAGCCGTCGGCGACGGCCTGCTTGGACAGCCGCACCAGCTTGTCGTCGGAGTAGCCGAGCCAGCCCGGTGAGGTGGTGTACGCGCGATACCCGTTGGCGAGCACGTGTTCGACACGTTCTGCCTTGCCGTCCTTGGCGCGGGAGAGGATCTCGTACGCCTCGTCGGGCGTGAGCGCGTCGGTGAGGTAGCGGAAGTCGACGAGGCCGACGATCTCCTCTGGCGTCATGTCGCTGAGGAACTGCCAGACGGGCTTGTCCGCGCGCCGCGCCGCCAGGTCCCACGCGGCGTTGACGACCGCGCCGACCGCCATGTGCGCGACGCCCTTCTCCGGGCCGAGCCAGCGCAGCTGCGAGTCGCCGACCAGTTGCCGGGAAAGGGAAGCCAGTGCCGTCGCGTCCTGCGGCACTGGCAGCCCGACCACGTGCCCCTCCAGCGCGCGGATCGCCGCGGCCTGCACGTCGTTGCCGCGTCCGATGGTGAACGCGAAGCCGTACCCGTCCGGGCCCTCGTCGGCGTGCAGCACGACGTAGGCGGCCGAGTAGTCCGGGTCCGGGTTCATCGCGTCCGAGCCGTCCAGCTCGCGGGACGTGGGGAACCGGACGTCGAGGACGTCCATACCGACGATGTGTGCCATGTCAGGCCTGCCCCACTGTCTGCCGTTGCCTGCCGAGACCTTCGATCTCGAGTTCGACCACGTCCCCGGCACGCAGGTACGGCTTGGGCTCCGGCTGGCCGAGCGCGACGCCCTGCGGCGTGCCGGTGTTGATCACGTCCCCCGGCCGCAGAACCATGTACTGGCTGAGGGAGTACACGATCTCGGCCACCGGGAAGATCATGTCCTTGGTGCCGGAGTCCTGTTTGAGCTCGCCGTTGACCCACAGCCGCAACGCCAGGTCCTGCGGGTCGGACACCTCGCTCGCGGGCCGCAGCCACGGGCCGAGCGGGTTGAACGTCTCACACGACTTGCCCTTGTCCCACTGGCCACCGGGCCGTTCCAGCTGGAACTCGCGCTCGGAGACGTCGTTGGAGATCGTGTACCCGGCGATGTGCCCGAGCGCCTGCTCCGGCGAGTCGAGGTACCGCGCGGTCCGGCCGATCACCACCGCGAGCTCGACCTCCCAGTCGGTCTTCGTGGACTTCCTTGGCACGAGGACCTGGTCGTACGGGCCGACCACGCAGTCAGGTGCCTTCATGAAGACGACCGGTTCGCCGGGAATCGCCGCGCCGGACTCGGCGGCGTGCGCGCGGTAGTTCAGCCCGATGCACACGACCTTGCCCGGTTGCACGATGGGCGAGCCGACGCGCAGACCGGTACCGTCGGCCTGGTCGTCGACGCCCGGCAGCGAGCCCGTCGAGATGGCGTCGGCTACGCGCTCGATCCCGTCCCCGGCAAGGAAAGCGCCATCGATGTCGCCGGTAAGCCCACTGATGTCGTACACCGTTCCATCGTCGGCGCGGACCGCGGGCCTCTCCTCACCGATCCCGCCGAGGCGCATCAGGTGCATGTCGGTTTCCCTTCCTCCCCGTCGCCAAGACATCCGATGTATATCGCCTTCAGCCGGTCAAGTCCAGTCCCGTGACCGCATCGCCCCCAAGATAAGTCCGATGATTAGGAGTGACGCCTGATGTCGATCCAGGGCACCCACGACCCGGTGTTCGTCGAGGTGCTGGCCGAGTTCGAACGGAACTTCGCCGAGCGCGGCGAGGTCGGCGCGGCGGTCACCGTCACCGTCGACGGCCGCACGGTCGTCGACCTGTGGGGCGGCGTGGCCGATCCGTCGACCGGCGCGGAGTGGACCGAGCAGACCCTGGTCGACGTGTGGTCGTGCACCAAGGGCGCGACCGCGCTCTGCGCGCACATCCTGGCCGACCGGGGCGAACTGGACCTGATGGCCCCGGTCGCGAAGTACTGGCCGGAGTTCGCCCGCAACGGCAAGGAAGGCATCCTCGTCCAGCACCTGCTCGACCACCAGGCCGGGCTGCCCGGCGTCCGCGAACAGCTGCCGGACGGCGCGTTCTACGACTGGGAGCTGATGACGGACACGCTCGCGGCCGCCGAACCGCTGTGGACACCGGGCACCACCCACGGCTACCACGGCCTGACCTTCGGATTCCTCGTCGGCGAGGTGGTCAGGCGGGTGTCCGGCCTCGGTCTCGCCGAGTTCTTCGACGTCGAGGTCGCCGGTCGGCTCGGCCTCGAGTTCTGGCTGAGCCTGCCGGAGGAACACGAGGCCAGGGTCGCGCCGACGATCCCGCCGGACCTGACCGCGCCGGGTGCGCTGGTGCCGAGCCTCACCATGGTCGCGATGAACGACCCGACGTCCGTGCCCGGCCTGATGGTGCTCAACACCGGTGGATACATGCTGCCCGGCCAGTTCAACTCGCGCACCGCGCACGCGTCGACCATCGGCGCTGTCGGCGCGATCACGAACGCGCGGGGCCTGGCCGGGATGTACCGGCCGCTGGCGCTGGACGGCACGTACGGCGACGTGCGGCTGGTGCGGCCGAACCAGGTCGCCGTCATGGGACGGGTGTCGTCAGCCTGTTCGATGGACGCGGCCGTGCTCGTACCGACCAGGTTCGCCAGCGGGTTCTTCAAGTCGGTCGACAACCGGCACCTCGCGCCCAACGACCAGGAAGGCGTGCTGCTGTCGGAGGACGCGTTCGGCCACAGCGGGATGGGCGGTGCGCTCGGTTTCGCCGACCCGCGGGCCAGGGTGTCGTTCGGGTACGCGATGAACCGCCAGGGCACCGGGATCGGGGTGAACGAGCGCGGCCAGTCACTGGTGGACGCGGTGTACCGCGCGCTGGGCTATCACCGGATCACCGATGGCGGCGCCTGGTTCCGCTGAAAGGGCCGGACAGGCCCCAGTCAGAGCCCGACCGCTCACGAGGCCATCCCCCTGGCGACGGTCAGTCGCTGGGGGCGCTGGCGCCGTTCGTTCCAGCGGTGGCGCGGAAATACCCGGCGTGGTCGCTGGCCCACTGCGCGAAGGTCCGCGCTGGCGTTCGACCTCGGCCTGCGCAGCCTGCTGGACGGAATCGAAGCGCGACTGACATCCGGGTAGGACTGTGTGACTGGTCGACGTAGCTACTCGACGTCGGGGCCGTAGATGGTGCGCAGCCAGATCTCGGCGAGCGTGTCGACGATGTCCGCGTCCCACTCGGCCGACTTCTTGGCCAGCGACTGGTGGAAGCAGATGGTCTCGTTCATCAGCACGAGCACGCGGGCCAGCGTCTTCGCCGACGGCGGGCCGGGGATCGCCAGCCCCGCCCTGCGCTCGCTCTCGATCTGGACCGCTGTCGAGCGCATGAACCGGCGCGCGACCTGGTCCCACAGTTCGGCCAGGCGCAGGTCCGACTCGCGGCCGCGCACCGACGCACGCAGCACCGGACCGTGCTTGCGCCACAACGCGACCGTCTCGGTCAACGCCCGCCGGACCGCGACGCCCGGGGTCTCGTCGCTGCGGCGGAACCAGACGATGCCGCCCGCGTAGATCTCCCGCAGGACACGTTCGGACAACGCGTAGAGAACGGCTTCGCGTGACTCGAAGTGGAAGTAGAACGTCGAGCGCGACACCCCGGCACCGGCGGTCAGTTCGTCGATTCCGATCTCACGCAGGGATCGCTTGGCCAGCAGCCGTTCCGCGGTGTCCAGAATGGCCTGGGCGGTCATGTCGCCCTTGCTCGGCTGGCGGGCATGGTCGTCGTCGCCCGGCTGTGCCTGCTCGGGCTGCTGGCGACGTACCGTCATGCCTCATTCTTGCAAACGAGTGCGAGTACTACTGTTGTCCGGGTGACGAAGCCTGAGCAGCCGGACCCGTCCGGCGACGAGATCGAGGTCCGGGTCGCGGCGGACGCCGCGCAGCTGCCGATGCTGCGAGCGATCACCTCCGCGGTCGCGATGCGCCAGGACTACGACCTCGACTCGATCGCCGACCTGAAGATGGCGGTCGACGAGGCATGCTCGATGCTGGTGCTCAGGGCGATCGCCGGCTCGATACTGACCGTCCGGTTCGCGCCGAAGAACGAGGTCAGGGTGGTCGCGACGGCGTTGTCGGACAGCGACGACTGGCCGGATTCCGGCGCGTTCTCCTGGCACGTGCTGTCCACGCTGACGGACTCGCTCGAGGCGGGCGTGTCGCAGGCGTCCGCCGACCCCGGCGGGCACGTGCTGTGGATCGAGCTCACCAAACGCAACGCTGTGGGCGGCGAGTGAACCCGCGCGGCGGCTACGACCACCTCGCCCCGCTGTTCGAAGAGCTCTCCTCGTTGCCCGCGGACAGCGTCGAACGCGCGCGGATGCGGGAACGGCTGGTCACCGAACACCTGCCGGTCGCCGAGCACATCGCACGCCGGTTCAGCCACCAGGGCGCCCCGCTGGAGGACCTCGCGCAGGTCGCCAGGATCGGCCTGATCAACGCGGTGGACCGGTTCGACCCGAAGCACGGCTCGGACTTCATGTCGTACGCGGTGCCCACCATCATGGGCGAGGTCCGGCGGCACATCAGGGACACGAGCTGGGCTGTGCACGTCCCGCGCAGGCTCAAGGAACTGCGGCTGTCCATCGGCGGCGCGGTGACCGAGCTGTCGCAGAAGCTCGGCCGGGCGCCGACGCCGAGCCAGATCGCCGAACACCTGGGCATCAGCAGGGAGGAGGTGTTCGAGGGGCTGGAGGCCACCAACGCGCACCACTCGCTGTCGCTGGACTACCTGCTCACCGACGACCCGGACTCGGCGTCCCTGGCCGACACACTCGGCGCCGACGACCCCGAGCTGAGCGTGGTCGACGCCCGTGAGGCACTGTATCCGCTGATCAAGCGGCTGCCGGAGCGGCAGCAGAAGATCATCACACTGCGGTTCTTCGGCAACCTGACCCAGACGCAGATCGCCGACCGGCTCGGGATCAGCCAGATGCACGTGTCCCGGCTGCTGGCCAAGAGCCTCGACACCCTGCGTGCGAGCCTTTCCAGCGACGGCTGACCAGGCACTACTTAGCCCATTGGGGTTGCGAAAACGGCGTGGGATGGGTACCAAGCCACTATGAGACCTGTCTGGCGAGGTGCCATCTCATTCGGGCTGGTGACCATCGCTGTCCGGATGTTCGGCTCGACCGAGGAGCACGACTTCCGGTTCCACCAGGTCCACCCCGAGGACGGGGGCCGGATCCGGTACAAGCGCGTCTGCGAGATCTGCGGCAACGAGGTCGAGTACCGCGACATCGCCAAAGGCTACGAACTGGAAGACGGCCGCGTGGTGATCCTCACCGACGAGGATTTCGACAAACTGCCGGTGTCGACCGACAAGTCGATCCAGGTGCTGGAGTTCGTGCCGACCGAAGAGGTCGACCCGATCTTTTTCCAGAAGACGTACTACCTCGACCCGGACAAAACGGCCGGGCGCCCCTATGTGCTGTTGCGTCAGGCGCTCGAGGACACCGACCGGCACGCGCTCGTGAAGATCACAATCAGGCAGCGCGAGTCGCTCGGCATCCTGCGCGCCCGTGACGACGTGCTGGTTCTGCACACGATCTTCTGGCCCGACGAGATCAGGAAACCCGATTTCGGATTCCTTGATCAGGATCTCGATGTGCGCCCGCAGGAGCTGAAGATGGCCACCTCGCTGATCGACAACATGGCCGGTTCCTTCAAACCGGAGCAGTTCACCGACGAATACCGCGACGCCATGGCCGATCTGGTCGCGGCCAAGGCCGACGGTGCCGAGCTGCCCGAACGACAGGAAGAGGAAGACGCGGGCGACGTGATCGACCTGATGACCGCATTGGAACGCAGCGTCGAACAGACCCGCGCGAAGACCGAGGCCGAGCCGACGAAGAAGAGCACTTCGAAGGGCAAGTCGGGTAAGCGAACAGCTTGATGTCCCGTTCGTGTATCGAACGCGCACTTCGATACACGATCGTACTAACCCGGCCCCATTCCACACCGAGTGGTGTGGCATGGAATCCTGAAGGGCATGAGTTCTGCTTCCGAACCACGCTGGCGACGACTCGAACCAGACGCTCGGCGGGAACAGATCCTCGTCTGCGCTATCCGGCTATTTTCCGAACGCCCGTACCCCGTGGTCTCGACAACGGACATCGCGCAGGAAGCAGGCGTCGCCAGAGGTTTGATCAACCACTATTTCGGCACGAAACGCGATCTTTATCTGGAAGTTGTCCGCCGAATGGTGACTATTCCCAGTTCAGCGCCCCAAGCGTTGCCGCCGGGCACTTTGGAGGAGCGGATCGACGCGAGCGTGAGCTGGTTCCTCGACCGGGTGCTGCGGCACAGCAAAACGTGGTTGGTCGCGGTCGGCGGAGTCGGGCACGACGCGGACGTCGAGCGGATCCTGGCCGAGGCGGATGAGCACGCCGCCGACCGGGTGCTGGAGTTCGTCGGCCTGACCGAGGTGCACGAGCACCGGGAACAGCTGCGGGCGATGGTCCGGGCGTACGCGGCCATGGTGAAGGCCGCGGGCCGTGAGTGGGTGATGGGCAACC
The DNA here is from genome assembly GCF_000826545.1 of Kibdelosporangium sp. MJ126-NF4. Next base: position 189,570 of record NZ_CDME01000012.1, read on the forward strand.
ACCTCAGCCGCGACCAGGTCCATCTCCTGCTGAGCCACACCTTGCTGACGTTGGTCAGGGATACGTTCCCCCAGGTCAGGGCAAGGTGACGACCTGCGCGGCGTAGCTGAGGCCCGCGCCGAAGCCGACCAGCAGCGCCAGCGAGTCGCTCTCGACCGCCTTGGCCTCGACGAGCCGTTGCAGCGCGAGCGGAATCGAGGCGGCCGAGGTGTTGCCGGACTGCACCACATCCTGTGCGACGACGGCGTCCGGCGCCCCGATCTTCTTGGCCATGGCGTGGATGATCCGCAGGTTCGCCTGGTGCGGCACGATCGCGGCCAGGTCGCCGGGCTTCACCCCGGCCCGCTCGCAGGCGGCGAGGGCGATCGGGTGGACCTCGGTGGTGGCCCAGCGGAAGACCGCCTGGCCCTCCATGTGCATGCCGTGGCTGAAGTCCGGGATGCGGATCAGGTCGGCGCCCTGCCCGTCGCTGCCCCAGACCACCGGGCCGATCCCCGGCTCGGCCGACGGGCCGACGATCACGGCACCGGCGCCGTCACCGAAGATGATGGACGTTCCCAGGTCCGCCGGGTCCACCCAGGCAGTCATCCGCTCGGTGCCGATCACGAGCACGTACGGCGCGGAGCCGCCACGCACCACGTCCGCCGCGACGGTCAACGCGTAGCAGAAGCCCGCGCAGGCGGCGTTCAGGTCGAAGGCACCGGCGGTTGTGGCGCCGATCCGCCGCGCCACCTCCGACGCGACATCCGGCACCGGCTTCTCGGCGCTGCAGCTGGCGGCGATCACCAGTCCGATCCGGGACGGGTCGAGCCCGGCGTTCGCCAACGCCTGCTGCCCGGCGGCGACCGCCATCTCCTGCACGGTCTCGGCCTCGCTGGCCCTGCGCAGCGACACGATGCCGGTGCGCCCCTGTACCCACTCCCCCGTCCGGCCGAACCGCTTGGCCGTCTCCTCGCTGGTGACCACGGTGGCGGGCTGGTAGGCGCCGAACCCGATGATCCGGGCACCGGCGAGCGGCGTGGCCTGGCGAAGGCGAGAAACTTTCACTGCGGAAACTCCACCCATGGTCACATCTTGATGGCTACCAATGAGTAAGAGTGTCATCCTCAGGTATCTGATTCCGGGGGTGTCGCGGCCGGCCCCATCAATACTGCCAAGTAACTTCTCGCGAATGCCCGAACGGACTCGTCATCGCCCAGCGGAATGCAGCTGTCCGGAGTGAGGGTGAACGAGATGGCGAGCCTTACGAAAAGCTCGGCGACACCCGCCGGATCCCGTCCGTCAACCGGCTTGTCACCTCCTGGAAGCGCTTCCGCCTGACCGACGAGAAAATCACGCGCGACGGCCACCACGATCCCGCCATTGACGGTGAGATACGGCAACAACGCTTCCGGGTCACTGGCCAGAAGACGGGACAGCAACGGGTCACGGCGGGTGTACCGCACCCCGACCACAAAGCCCTCCACCAGCCGTTCCCGCGCGGTGGGCAGCCTGTCGACGGCCGCGGCGACACTGCCGAAGAACCGGCGGCACTCGCGGACGAGAACGGCCTGGACGAGGACGTCCCTGTTCACGAAGCGCCGGTAGAGGGTGGCCCTGGACACACCGGCGCGCTTGGCCACGGCGTCCACGTTCGTGCGGCGCAGGCCGTAGTCGAGGAATTCGACGAGGGCGGCGTCCAGTATCGCCTCGCTGACCGGGTCGTCGTCGTGGTCAGCGGTCAGCACCAGGTCCAGCAGGGCGTGGGACTCCGCGTTCACCTGAACCAGCCTAGAGCAGCCAGGACCGGTACGGATTCCCAGCGTGTGCCTCGTGAGTGTTTGCGCCGGTTCTAACCGGCACAAACACTCACGAGGTTTCTCAGTACTGGAAGAAGCCTCGGCCGCTCTTCTTTCCGAGCAGGCCCGCGTCGACCATCCGCAGCAACAGCGGCGGCGGCGAGTAGAGCGGTTCCTTGAACTCCGCGTACATCGATTCCGCGATCGCCTTCGTCGTGTCCAGGCCGATCAGGTCGGTCAGGTGCAACGGCCCCATCGGGTGCGCACAGCCGAGAATCATGCCGTTGTCGATGTCCTCGGGTGAGGCGAAGCCGGACTCCAGCATCCTGATCGCCGACAACAGGTACGGCACCAGCAGCGCGTTCACCACGAAGCCCGCGCGGTCCTGCGAGCGGATCACCTGCTTGCCGAGCACGCCGGTCACGAAATCGCCCGCCCGCGACTGGGTCTGTTTGCCGGTCAGCAGCGACGGCACCAGTTCGACCAGCTTCAGCACCGGGACCGGGTTGAAGAAGTGCACGCCGATGACCTGCTCCGGCCGGTTCGTCGCCATGCCCAGCTTCATGATCGGGATCGACGACGTGTTCGACGCGAAGATCGCCGACGGGTCCTCGACCACCTTGTCCAGTGCGGTGAAGACGTCGGTCTTCACCTGCTCGTTCTCCGCGACCGCCTCCACGGTGAGCTGGCGGTCGGCCAGGTCGCCGATGTCGGTCGAGAAGCTGATCCTGGCCAGCGCCGCATCGCGGTCCTCGGCGGAGAGCTTGCCGTTGCGCACGCCCCGGTCCAACGACTTCTCGACCCGGGCCCTGCCCGCGGCCAGCGCGTCGGCGGACGCCTCCGTCACCTTCACGTCAAGGCCGGACCGCGCACTCACCTCCGCGATGCCCGAGCCCATCAGCCCACAACCGATCACTCCGACGCGGCGGATCTCGCTCACGTTCGTCCCTTCACTCATGGACTAGACATTACGACGGTACTGACCGCCGACCTCGAAGAACGCCTCGGTCACCTGACCGAGTGTGCACACCCTGGCCGCCGACATCAGCTCGGCGAAGACGTTCTCCCCCGAGATGGCCGCCGCGCGCAGCCGCCGCAGCGCCTCCTGCGCCTCCTCGCGGTGCTTGGCCTGGTAGTCACGAGTGCGCTCGACCTGCGAGCTTTTCTCGTCCTCGGTCGCGCGGGCCAGCTCGATCTCGATCGTCTCCTCGCTGCCGTTGTCCGGCAGGAAGGTGTTCACGCCGATCAGCGGCAGCGACCCGTCGTGCTTGCGGGTCTCGTAGAGCATTGACTCGTCCTGGATGCGGCCGCGCTGGTAGCCGGTCTCCATCGCGCCGAGCACGCCACCACGGTCGGACAGCCGGTCGAACTCGGCCAGGACGGCCTCCTCCACCAGGTCCGTCAGCTCGTCGATGACGAACGAGCCCTGCAGCGGGTTCTCGTTCTTCGACAGGCCCCACTCCTTGTTCACGATCAGCTGGATCGCCATCGCCCTGCGCACCGACTGCTCGGTCGGCGTGGTGATCGCCTCGTCGTAGGCGTTGGTGTGCAAGGAGTTGCAGTTGTCGTACAACGCGCACAACGCCTGCAGGGTGGTGCGGATGTCGTTGAAGCTCATCTCCTGCGCGTGCAGCGAACGGCCCGAGGTCTGCACGTGGTACTTGAACTTCTGGGACCGCTCGTTGGCGCCGTAGCGCTCCCGCATGGCGACCGACCAGATCCGCCTGGCGACCCGGCCGATCACGCTGTACTCGGCGTCCATCCCGTTGGAGAAGAAGAACGACAGGTTCGGCGCGAAGTCGTCGATGTGCATCCCGCGCGCCAGGTACGACTCGACGTAGGTGAACCCGTTGGCCAGCGTGAACGCCAGCTGGCTGATCGGGTTCGCACCGGCCTCGGCGATGTGGTAGCCGGAGATCGACACCGAGTAGAAGTTGCGGACCTTCTGCTGGATGAACCACTCCTGGACGTCCGCCATCATCCGCAGCGAGAACTCGGTGGAGAAGATGCACGTGTTCTGGCCCTGGTCCTCTTTGAGGATGTCGGCCTGCACGGTGCCGCGCACGTTCGCCAACGCCCACGCGGCCAGTTCCGCGTGCTCCTGCTCGCCGGGCTCACGGCCGTGTTCCGCGCGGAACGCGTCCACGCGCTGGTCGATCGCGGTGTTCAGGAAGTACGCCAGGATCGTCGGCGCCGGGCCGTTGATCGTCATCGACACCGACGTGGTCGGCGAGGTCAGGTCGAAGCCGTCGTACAGCGCCTTCATGTCGTCCAGCGACGCGATGGACACGCCCGACGTGCCGATCTTGCCGTAGACGTCCGGCGGGGTGTCCGGGTCGCGGCCGTAGAGCGTGACGGAGTCGAACGCCGTCGACAGCCGTGTCGCCTCGGAGCCCGAGGACAGGTACTTGAAGCGGCGGTTGGTGCGGAACGCGTCGCCCTCACCGGCGAACATCCGCGCCGGGTCCTCGCCGTCCCGCTTGAACGGGAAAACCCCCGCGGTGAACGGGAACTTGCCTGGCAGGTTCTCCTTGCGCAGGAACCGCAGGACCTCGCCGTCGTCGTCGAACGTCGGCAGCGCCACGCGCCGGATCTTGCTGCCCGACAACGTCTCCCTGACCAGGGGCGTGTGCAGCTCCTTGTCCCTGATCCGCACCACCAGCTCGTCGCCGGTGTAGTCCTGCTTGACCTTCGGCCATTCGGCCAGCAGGTCCCTGGCCTCCTGGTCGACCTTCTTCCCCGCCGCGGCAACCAGATCGTCGACGTCCGTTGTGGACAACTCGGCGCGGGCGAGCGCGTCCTTGGTCGCCTCGAAGTGCCCCAGCTCGCGGACCGCGGCGACCTGCTTCTCGGTGCGCTCGTGGTAGCCGCGGACGGTGTCGGCGATGTCGGACAGGTATCGAGCCCTGGCGGCGGGCACGACCGTCGCCGCCGAGGTGGACGTCTTGTGGCCGACGACCGGCAGCGTGCCCTCGGTGACCGACAGGCCCTTCTCGACCAACTGGTCGCGCAGGTACTGGTACAGCGCGGTCACGCCGTCGTCGTTGAACGTCGCCGCGCTCGTGCCGAAGACCGGCATGTCCTCCCACGACTGGCCGAACGCCTCGCGGTTGCGGACCAGCTGGCGGCCGACGTCACGGCGGGCGTCCTCGGCGCCACGGCGCTCGAACTTGTTGATCGCCACCGCGTCCGCGAAGTCCAGCATGTCGATCTTCTCCAGCTGCGACGCGGCGCCGAACTCCGGCGTCATCACGTACAGCGAGAAGTCGACGAACGGCACGATCGCCGCGTCGCCCTGGCCGATACCGGGTGTCTCCACGATGATCAGGTCGAACCCGGCTGCCTTGCACGTGGTGATCACGTCGCCAAGGCCGTCTGGCACCTCCGCACCGGCGCGCCGGGTGGCCAGCGACCGGAAGTACACCGTCTCACCGTCCACGCTGTTCATCCGGATCCGGTCGCCCAGCAGCGCACCGCCGCCGCGACGGCGGCTCGGGTCGATCGCGAGCACCGCGACGCGGACCTTGTCCTGCTGGTCCTGGCGGAAGCGGCGGACGATCTCGTCGGTCAGCGAGGACTTGCCGGACCCGCCGGTGCCCGTGATGCCCAGCACGGGGACTTGGCGGCTGGTGGCCATCGCGTCCATACCGGTGAACACCCCGGCCTCGATCTGGGTGATCGCCCGCGCCAGCACGTCCTGCTGGCCGGACAGCAGCCCGTCCCACGAGTCCGGCGCCTGTTCGGCGAGGTTGTGGTCGCACGCCTCGACCATCGAGTTGATCATCTTGGCCAGGCCCATCTTCTGGCCGTCGGCCGGCGAGAAGATGTGCGCGACACCGCGCGAGTGCAGCAGGTCGATCTCGGCGGGCACGATCACGCCGCCCCCGCCGCCGAAGACCTTGATGTGCCCGGCGCCCCGCTCGGCCAGCAACTCGACCAGGTACGAGAAGTACTCGACGTGCCCGCCCTGGTAGGCGCTGATCGCCACGCCCTGGACATCCTCCTGGATCGCGGCCGCGACGACTTCCCTGACCGAGCGGTTGTGCCCGAGGTGGATCACCTCGGCGCCCTGGGACTGCAGGATCCGCCGCATGATGTTGATCGCGGCGTCGTGGCCGTCGAACAGGCTGGCCGCCGTGACGAACCTGACCGGGTTCGCCGGACGGTGCAAAGGCGACTGAGAGGTCATGAGAATAGTTTGACGTCCTACATTCGGAAGGGCAACAGCATGTGGGCCGTGTCTCGCCAAAAAGGGGCATCTACCTGGTGATCAGCGGAGCAACAAGAAGACCACACCCCCTGCGACCGGACCCAGAAAAGCACCAACAACGACCTGCGCGGCGGTGTGGTCGCTCACCCGCACCCGCGCCCACGCCACCAGCGCGACCAACGGGATGAGCGCGGCGAGGACCCAGCCGTAGATCAGGATGACCGTCGCGACCGCGCCGCCCGCGACCGTGGCGTGCAGCGACACCTTCCACCACTTGGTGATCACGACACACACCGCGAGCACCGCGATCATCGACCACCCCAGCGCGACGACGTCCCGCGGCGCGGCACCGACCAGCAGGATGACCAGGCCGACGACCGCCGACAACAGGCACATCAGCAGCGGCACCGCGCGGCGCTCGCGTTCCCTGATCCAGTGGCCGTCCCACTTGCCCTTCCGGGCGCCGCTGACGATGAACGCCATCGGCAGCACGCTGAAGAACACGGCGACCACGAGCGACCACACGATGGTCGCGACGATCTTGTGCCCGGTCGCGTTCCAGGCCACCGCGAACGGCAGCAGGACCACGATCGTCGCGGGCGACAACACCTCGGTGACGATCTTGGCCAGCCTCAGGCCCGCCGATGACGTGTTCGGCGCGTCCTGGCTGTTCTCGTTCTCGATGACCACGGTCAGATCTTGGCATTGTCCGAGGGCTGGCCGACCCCCACGCCCCCTCACCGGCCAGCCCTCTGCCGTGCATCGTGGTGGAGGTGCCTTGCTAAAAGCTTGCCGACCGGTTGCAAACGGAAGGATCTCAGTTCCTGGTTCTGGTGCCACCGAAGATGGCGTGACCGGCGGTCATCCAGTAGACGTCCACGTCGGTGAATCCCGCTTCGCGTAGCCACAGCAGTTGGTCGTTGAGTGAAGAGGGGGTGTCCTGCGCGTTCGGGTACTGATAGCTGTTCCACTTCAGCGCATGGAACCGCTCGTACGGGTCAATGTTGTCGGCGGCATCAGCGCGTCGGTCACGCACCAGGTCGTTCCACATGTCGCTGGCCAGCGCCAATCCAGCCGCGCTCGCCGGTTGGACGATGTCAGCCAGCACGAACACTCCCCCAGGCGCGAGCATCCGGTACACGTCGGCGAACAGGCTGCGTTTTCCTGGTCCGTCAAGGTGGTGAACGGCCAGCGATGACACGATCGCATGCGCCGGGGGCTGCTCAAGTCGCCACTCCCGCTCGGCGATGTCGAACGCGCGAGCCTGAAATCGCTCGCCGTGCGTTGCCAGTCGGCGGTTCGCGGCCGCCAGCATGGTGGCGCTGAGGTCCAGGCCGATCACCGTCGCATCGGGGAATGCGGTAAGCAGCGCCTCGCTCAGCACGCCTTCACCGCAGCACAAATCGATCATGGTGACCGATTCCCTTGGCGGCGGTATCACTGCGGTCACCACCTGGAGCTGCACCTCGCGATGGGGCACGAAATACTTGGCGAAGTCGACGAAGTCGACAGAGTTCTGCTCTTGCCAAGTCGCGTCCGTGGTCACGGTTGCACCCTTCCGTTCACTGCTTTGTCAATGTCTCCACCGCTGCGCACCTGGTCGGGCAGATCGATCAGGGTGAAGTGGCGGCAACTGGCCAGAAAGCCCCAGCCGAACTCCGTTCACAGCCACCACGAGCCTGGAAACCTTCCCAGTCCAAATATGTCCACTATGGACAATTCGGTATGTTGCCGATCATCCGCTGATCCTTGGTACGACACCACTTTGGCCCTATACTTCGCCTCCGTCAAGATGATCGAGGTCCGACAAGCAGTGCACTGGGGGCCCTTGCGATGACAACCGCTATCCGTTCTGTCGCCCAAAGTGGCAACACCATCTCCGTTGCCACCAGCTCCGAGTCGATCATCTTCGACCCTCACTCCGTCCTCTACGCGCCACCTGGTGGCAACTCACCGCTCTTCCCTGCCGCACACGAACGATCTCTCCTCGAGTACCACCCCGGCCTTGACTGCCAGATCGACTACCAGGAGATGGCCGCGCAGGCAACAGCCAACGCGAAGGCGCTCGTCGGTAAAATGTGGTCGCAACTCAAGGAAATCGACGATCCAGCCCGCCGGATCTTCGAACTCATGCGAAGTGGACGCTACCGGGCAGGCAGTCCGAAAACGACCGACTTCTCCGGGAACTGGCCGCTTTGGCGATCAAGGTTGAACCACTCGGTGCGCACCCAGACACCGATCTCCATCATCATCCTCTCATTTCCGTGCAAGATCCCCAACCCGTTGAAGGTCAGGAGACGGGCTCCGGACATGGCGGAACTGCTCAGCCTGACGCAACTCTTCGAGATCACCGAGGTGCTGCGACTGGTACACCCGCCTGGCGCCGTGCTGCACCTGCTGTCCGACGGGAACATCTACGGACCACTCAGTGGAATCTCCCGTGCGGAGGTGCGCAGGTACCACCAGGAACTCGCCCGGATGATCCGACTGCTCGGCGCCGAATCGGTTCTGCGACAAGTCGATCTCGTCGATGACGTCATCGCGGCTCACAACGAGGAGTACCACACGGTTCGCCGCCTGCTGGAGCCCGAGCTACGCCGATGGTGGTCGAACAACATCGACGATCCACGCCGCCGTTACTTCCTGCGAAATTTCGCGTGGAACGTGCAACTGACGGATGAGACCGCAGTACTGCTCGCCAGTGGAATTCATGCGGCACTGGCTGACGAACTGCCGACGGATGCCCTGGAGACGCTGGATTCTGTGCGAGGAGGGATCAAGCACAAGGTGGAAGAGGCCGCCTTCAACTACTTGTTGATGCGATCAACCCTGCATATCTCCGAAGTGATCGACAAGTACGATTCATGCAACATCAGGGCAACCGCAGTGCCCAAGGCTGGCCAGTGGTCGATCAACATGGTGAACAGACACACCAGCATGCGACCATGGCACGGCGTCGCGGTCCGGAAAGCCAGTGGTTCATGGCGTCTTCGCTATGAAATCGATGCGTTGCGTCAGGGATACGTTCCCGTCTACTCGACCAATGACCCCACACCGTTCTACTACCAGGCTGTACGACAGTAAGCGGCGGCAACCAGGTCAGTTGTCGTCGACGACTCGGGAAAAGCGGTGGTAAAGCGGGATCAGCACGTCGATCAGCGGCTCGCCGCGTACGTCGATCCGGGGCGCGTCCACCCGCAGCAGCACCAGGTTCGCGTCCTGGTCGCGCGGCGGCTCCGGCAGTGGCCCCGCGTTGAAGAAGTCGGCGAGATCCGGCTCGGCAGGCACTGGCGCCTGGTCGGGTTCCGCGCTCGCGCGGCTGCGGCGCAGCTTGTCCAACAGCTCGGCCTTGGACCGGCCGCGCCATTCGAAGATCAGGAACGGGTCGTCGTCGAACCGCTCGGCCAGCAGGAAACACACGGCGGCGACGTGCTTGCACGGCACCGCCCAGTCCGGGCAGCTGCAGTGCATCGGCAGGTCGCGCGCGGCGGCCGGGAACAGCGGGACGTCCAGCTCGGCGAAGACCTCCTCGATCTCCGGCGGCATCTGCCCGGACAGGAGTTTCGCCGCGAACAGCGCCATGTCCGCCAGCCGCTCGGTGACCAGGTCCCACTGCGCCGCGGACAGCGGCTTGGAGATCAGCTTGACCGCGTACGGCTCCGGCCGGGATCCCTGGACCTTGGCGATCACCTTGCCTGCCGAGATGTCCAGCGACATCACCTGGCCCGCCCGCGCGTACGTCTTCCCCCTGGTCATCCGGCCGCCGAGCTGCAGCTCCTCCAGCACGGTGATGAACCGCTGCGACCACCAGCTGGTCGCCATCTTCCCGCGCGTGCGGCGGGCCTTGATGCCGTTCTCGACCTTGATCGGCCCACCCGCCGGGTAGTCCTGCCACCAGTTGGCGTCCGGCTTGCGATCATCCGGCACCTACACCGCCTCCCCGACCGCGTCCGGCGCGAGCTCGAACAGCTCACGCAGCGCACCGGTGGACAGCTCGGTGAGCCAGTCCTCCCCACTGCCGACGACCATCTCGGCCAACGCCTTCTTCGACCGGATCATCGCGTCGACCCGGTCCTCGACCGTACCGGCGCAGACGAACTTGCGGACCTGCACGTTGCGGCGCTGGCCGATCCGGAACGCGCGGTCGGTCGCCTGGTCCTCCACGGCCGGGTTCCACCAGCGGTCGACGTGCACGACGTGGCTCGCGGCGGTCAGGTTCAGCCCGACACCGCCTGCTTTCAGTGACAGCACGAAGATCGGCGGGCCCGCGTCGGTCTGGAACCGTTCCACCATCGCGTCGCGCTGCGACTTGGTCACGCCGCCGTGCAGGAACAGCACGGGCTGCTCGAACCTCGCCGTCAGGTGCGCCCGCAGCATCTCGCCGAACTCGGCGAACTGCGTGAAGCACAGCACTTTGTCCCCTTCGGACAGTGCCTCGTCGAGGATCTCCTCGAGCCTGGCCAGCTTGCCCGACCGGCCCGGCATCCGCGAGCCGTCCTTGAGCAGGTGCGCGGGGTGGTTGCAGACCTGCTTGAGCCGCGACAACGTGGCCAGCACGAGGCCGCGCCGTTCCATGCCCTCGCTGTTCTCGATGCGGTCCAGCATGTCGGCGACCACGGCCTGGTAGAGCGAGCCCTGCTCGGCGGTGAGCTGGCAGACCTCGGTCATCTCGATCTTGTCGGGCAGATCCGAGATGATCTGCTTGTCGGTCTTGACCCGGCGCAGGATGAACGGCTGGGTCCGGCGGCGCAACGCGGCCGCGGCCGCCTGGTCGCGGTCGCGCTCGATCGGCACGGCGAACTTGCTGCGGAACGCGCTCGCCGGGCCGAGCAGCCCGGGGTTGGCGAACTCCATCACCGACCACAGCTCGGCCAGCCGGTTCTCCACCGGCGTCCCGGTCAGCGCGATCCGGTGCGCAGCAGGCAAAGCACGCACGGCCCGAGCCTGTTTCGACGCGGAGTTCTTGATGTTCTGCGCCTCGTCGAGCACGACCCGGTGCCAACCGAGCTCGGCGAGCTCCTCGGTGTCCCGCGCGACCACGCCGTACGTGGTGATCACCAGATCGGACTCGGCGACCTTGGCGGCCAGCTCCCCGCCGCCGACCCGGCCCGCGCCGTGGTGGACGTACACCCGCAGGTCGGGGGTGAACCGCGCGGCCTCCCGCTGCCAGTTGCCGACCACGGACATCGGGCACACCAACAGGTTCGGCCTGCTCCGCTCGGCGGCGACCAGCGCGAGCAGCTGGACGGTCTTGCCGAGCCCCATGTCGTCGGCAAGGCACCCGCCGAGCCCGAGCCGGGACAGGAAGCTCAGCCACGCCAGCCCGCGCTCCTGGTACGGCCGCAGCGTCGCGGTGAAGCTGTCCGGTGTGGACACAGGCGCCAGCTGGTCCTCGATGCGCCCGCTGAGCACGTCACCGAGCCAGCCGTCCGCGACCACGTCGGTGACCGGCACGTCCACGCCGTGCTCGGCCAACGCGGCATCCGCCTGCAGCAGGTCGCGTGCGGTCATCTCGCCGTCGCCGGACTGTTCCAGGAACGCCAGCGCCCGCCGCAGCCGGGCGTTGTCCAGCTCGACCCATTTCCCGCGCAGCCGCACCAACGGGGCCTTCGCCCTGGCCAGTTCGGTGATCTCGGCGTCGGTCAGTTCATTCTCGCCGACGGCGAGTTTCCACTGGTAGTCCAGGATCTCGTTGAGCCCCACGCCCCCGCTGACGACCGCGCTCTGGCCCTGTGTCGACGTGCTGGCCTTGAGTTTCAGTCCGAGCTCGGGAGCCCGTTGCAACGCCGACGGCAGCTGCACACCGAACCCGGCCATCGTCAGCGCGTTGGCCGACTGGCGCAGGAACCGGTACGCCCCTTGCGGATCGGTGCGCAGTTCGGCCGGTGTGCTGACGCGCAAAGCGGCGTCCAGCTCCGGGTAGACACGGCTTGCCCTGCCCAGTCCGGCGAGCAGCACCTCCTCCGGGTGCTCGGCGTAGCGGGCGAGCAACGTGGCCGGGCCGGTGCCCTGCCACACGTCACGCGCGCTCGCCGTCAGGCTCGGATCCGCGGTGGCCTGCAGGAGGAACTCGACACGCCAGTCCTCATCGTCGTCAGGCAGCGCCAGCCGGAAACACGTCCGCAGCGGACCGGCTGGCGGCGCGGCCGAACGGTGCCAGGCACGGAGTTTCTCGCCGAGATCACCCAGGTCGCCGTCGACCAGTGCGTCCTGTGTGGTCAGTGCGCGGACCCACCGGTCCGACACGGTGGGATTCTGCACTGCCGGGATCTCGTCGAGGAGTTCCCGCACCGTCGCGTCGGTGAACGCCGTCAGCACGACCGGCACCAGTTCGTCGGGCAGGACCGCCTGTTCGGCCCGCACGACCGCGGGCATCGCCTTGTTCAACGCGGTGGCGTGCTCGGCCTCGGCGCCGATCAACTGCGGTATCCACCGGGCATGCCCCGCCACGAGGCCTGGCAACACCTGGCCCCGGTCGACCAGCGCCTCGGCGAACCGAACGACGGCGGCCATCCAGCGCCACGACCCGCTCGGGATCTCCGGCGGCTCCCGGTCGAACAGCCGCACGGCCTCGCCGGGCGTCAACGCCAACGCGTTCACGGTCCACGGCGCGAGCCTGAGTTTCCTGGGGTTGTCGGCCGTGGGACGCACCAGTTCCGGCGCAGCCGCCGGTCCCGTGCCCGAGGAGGGCAGCCGCAGGGTGAACGTGCACTCGTCGCCGGTGTCGAAGACCTTGCGCAGGGTCTCGACCGAGGCACCGAACGGATGTTTCTTCGGACGCACACCAGGCTTCGCCGTCCCGGACAGCGTCGCGTCCTCCGCCCACACGCACACGCCACCGGTCCCGGACCAGGCAGCGTGCACAACAAGCATGCCGGAGAGGATATAAGCCGCCCACCTGGGGGTCTCGACCCACCGGGGTTCGTGCAGCCGCGAGCGCGCGGGTGAGCGGAGCGAACCGGGTGCTGAGCTGGTCTGCGGACACTCTGGCGCGTGTCTGCCGCTGCGGCATGGCGAGTATTGCCCGCTCGCGGCGCGGAGCGTGTGGTGGGCTCGCTGGGGGCGAGTCGAGCAGCGAACTCGCCGTGCCGCAGGGGCGGACACGCGGTACCTCGGCTGACCCGGCCAGGCTGGAACGGGTGGTGGCTGGAGTGCGGCTGTCTGTTCCAGCCGCGTTGGGTGTGGTGAGCTACCGCGTGTCCGCCTGTGCGACACGGCGAGCCGCTAGGTTCGACTCGCCCCCAGCGGACCCACCACGCGCTGTGCGCCGCGAACCTGCATCTCGCCGTGTCGCACTGGCAGACACGCGCCAGAGTGTCCGCACCCATGCTCAGCACCCGGTTCGCTCCGCTCACCCGGGCGCTCGCGGCTGCACGACCCCACGTGCGCAGAGCCACTTAGGTGAGTCGAGACCCCCGGTACGCGAGACCCACACGTGCGCGAGACCCCCGGTGCGCGCGACCCACGTGCGTGCGGTCACACAGGTGAGTCGAGCCAACACGCTGGGAGCCGGAGCCAGCGGGAGTACGGCCGACCAGGTTGGTGCGGCCACCCAGTCCGACACGTACACCGACCCCGGCCTGTCCAGGCGGGCGCGCTACGTGGTGTTCGCTGACGCACCGCACAGGCCGCGGTCGGCCACCACGCCGACGACCAGCTGACACGTGCGGGGTGTGGGCCGGCGGCACCTCCAGCAAAGCCGCCGGTCCACGCGACAGCCTTGGTGACCAGGCTAGGAAGCGGGCGTACAGCCGCCCGTACAGTCGGCTTGACGATCACTGGACGTGGTCGGCCAGTACCTCTTCGAGCATGGCGTCGCGGCGGGTCGTCGGTGCCGCGAACAGCTCGAACGCGCGACGCCGGTCCAGTCCCGCGGCCACCGTCTCCCCCAGCGCGGTCCGTGCCCGCGCCACCTGCCTGGCCGACGCGGCCTGGCCGTAGTCGTCGTCGATCTCGGCCGTCAGCCGCTGCGCGCGCAGCGCGTCGTTGAGGGCGTTGCGGGGCTCGCTCTCACGCAGCCAGATCTCCGACCGGCACAGCAGCGCTTCCCATTCGTCGTCGCGGTTGCCCACCTTGCGGCAGCCCGCCAGGCCCGCGTCGAGGGTGCGCAACGCCTCGCCGCGGTCGTCCATCAGGCAGTACGCGCGGCCGAGCGCGACGAGTGTGATGCTCTCGCCGATCAGGTCGTCGAACCGGCGGCGCATCGCCAGGCACTCACGCAGGCAGTCGACGGCCTCGGTGTGCTTGCCGAGCCGCAGCAGAACCTCGCCGAGGTTGTGCTGCGCGATCAACACCTTGGCCGACCGCTGCTCGGCCAGCAGGGCGATGCTCTCGGTGAAGTAGTCGTGCGCGCGGCGCAGGTCCCGCGTCCACATACTCAGCCAGCCGAGGTTGTGCACCGCGAGCCCTTCGCCCTCGCGGTCACCGAGTTCACGCCAGATCTCCAACGCGCGGGTCATGCCCTCGCGCGCCGACTCGATCCGCCCGGCCCGGCACTCGATCGTGCAGTGGACGGCCAGCGCCGCCGCCTCGCCGCGGCTGTCGTTGTCACGCCGTGCCACGTCCAGCGCCAGCCTGGCCAGTGTCGCCAGTTCACGCCAGTGGCTGCGTTTGGTCGCCCGCGCGCGTACCTCGGTCACCAGGTCGATGGTGAACCGGGCGATCGCGGGCTCACGGTCGGCGGCCTGGGTCGCCACGGCGACCAGGCACGGCATCTCCGCGTCGAACTGCTCGACCTCGGCGCTCGCGCACATCTCGCGGTACCAGTCCAGCGCGCGCTGCAGCGCGTACGTGCGCGCGCCTATCGGGTCGGCCTCCGCGGCGAGCTCGGCGGCGTACAGCCGGAGCAGGTCGTGGGTGCGGAACCGGCCGCCAGTGACCGGTTCCAGCAGCCGGACCTCCACCAGCCGGTCCAGCGCGTGTTCCGCACTCGGCCCGTCCATGTCGAGCAGCACAGCCATCAGCTCGACACCGACCTCGGGCACTCCGAGCACACCGAGCAGCCGGAACGCCCGCGCGGCCAGCTCGGCCGTTGCGTCGGCGCCCAGCGACTCGTAGCCGACCGAGAAACACGCCCGCACACCGAGATCGGCGACGCGCAGCTCGTCCAGCCTGCGCCGCCGGTCGGCCAGCCGCGCACCGAACTGCGCGAGTGTCCAGTCCGGACGGCTCGCCAGCCGCGCGCCCGCGATCCGCAGCGCGAGCGGGTGCCCACCGCACCACCTGGTGATGTCCGCGGCCGCGCCGCGCTGGGCGAGGACACGCTCGTCACCGGCCAGCTTTCCCAGCAGCCGCACCGATTCACGGTCGTCGAGGACACCGACGGGAACCTGTCTGGCGTCCACAGTGGTCAGCGCGACCCGGCTGGTGACCACGACGGCGCAGTCCCGGTTGGCCGGGAGCAGGGGCGTCACCTGTGCGGCGTCCGCCGCGTTGTCCAGCACCACCAGCATCGTGCGGGACGCCAGCAGCGACTGGTACCGGGCCGCCGCCTCCCCCGGCTCGACGGTCAGCTCACCCGGTGGCACACCGAGCGCGCGCAGGAACCGGCCGATCACCTCGGCCGGATCGAGCGGTCGCAGACCGGGGCTTGATCCCTGCAGGTCGACGTACAGTTGGCCGTCCGGATACCGGTCGGCCACGGCGTGTGCGGCCTTCAACGCGAGCGTGGACTTGCCCACCCCGCCCGGCCCGTGCAACGCCACCACACCACCGGCCGACGCCCACTCGATCTCGGGCTGCCTGCCGACGAACACAGCCGGTTCCGGCGGCAGCTGACGCGGAACGACCTGCTCCTGCCTTGCCGGGGACAGAGCCGGGTCGCGGCGCAGCACCTGCTCGTGCAGGCGGCTCAGCTCGGGCCCCGGGTCGATGCCGAGCTCGTCGGCCAGCACGCGGCGAGCCAGCTGATACGCCTCCAGCGCCCCCGGCACGTCCCCCGAGCGGTACAGGGCGAGCACAAGCTGGCTGTGCAGCTTCTCCCGCAACGGATGCAGCCGGATCCAGCCGCGCAGCCGGGCGGTGACCTCCGCGTGCCTGCCGCCTGCGAGCTCGACCTCCACGTAGTCCTCGATCACGGCAAGGTACTGCTCGGTCAGCCGGGCGGCGGTCTCGCTGAGCACCGGCCCGAGCGGCACGTCCTCGGCGACCGGGCCGCGCCACAGGTTCACCGCCTCGTCGAAGGCGAGAGCCGCAGCGTCGAGGTCGGACTGCGCCAGCGCACGCCTGCCCGCCGCGGCGAGCTTCTCGAACCGGGGGACGTCGAAGTCGTCCGGCCCGATGTCGAGCCGGTAGCCCGACCGGGAGGTCACCAGCATGTCCTCGCACGACAGCGACCGGCGCAGCCGCATCACGTAGCCACGCAGGTTGGGCGCGGCCGAACGCGGCGGCCACTCGCCCCACACCTCGGTGATCAGCGTGCGCACCGGCACCGTGCGTCCGGCGTTGACCAGCAGCATCGCCAGTACCGTGCGCTGCTTGTCCGCGGCGATCGGCACACCGTCGATCTCCAGCACGCCCAGCAGCCGGAACCTCATGGCGCTGGGGCGTCCACCGGGACACCAACTGGGACACGCAGCATCCGCGCAGTGTGTCATGGTTGTACAAATACTGGTATGAGCAAGCGGACACCGACCCTTGAGGACGTCGCGCGGGTCGCCGGGGTGTCCCGCGCCACTGTGTCCCGGGTGATCAACGGTATCCGCAACGTGGACAGCGTGATCCAGCAAACGGTCCGCGAGGCCATCAAGGCGACCGGGTACACGCCCAACCAGGCGGCACGGTCGCTGGTGACCCGGCGGGCGGGCACGATCGTGCTGGTGATGGCGGGCGCGCCGGGCCAGGGCGAGGAGTTCGCCACCCAGGTCTTCGCCGACCCGTTCTTCGGCCGGGTGGCCGGTGGCGTGGTGCACTTCCTGCGCACACAAGCAATTCACCCGGTGCTGATGCTGGCGGAAACTGACAAGGCACGCGCGGAGGTGGTGGATTTCCTGCGCCGCGGCAACGCCGACGGCGCGTTGCTGGTCTCCACCCACCCGGAGGATCCGCTGCCCCGACTGCTGACCGCGGCGGGACTGGCCGCGGTGTCGTTCGCGCGACCGGCTCGGCCGATCCCGATCAGCTACGTCGACATGGCGCACGCGGCAGGGGCCGCGCTGGCCGCCGACCACCTCGTCGGAATCGGCCGCACCAGGGTGGTCACCGTCTGCGGCCCGCTGGACGTACCGGCGGCGCAGGAACGGCTGGCCGGTTTCCGTGACGCCATGGGCCGCCACGGCTACCCGTACATCCCGATCGCCGAGGGCGACTTCACCCAGCAGGGCGGCGAGGCCGCGATGACGCGACTGCTGGCCGAGCACCCAGACCTGGACGGCGTCTTCGCCGCGAACGACCTGATGGCGCACGGCGCTTTGCTCGTACTGCAGAAGAACGGCCGAGTGGTGCCGCAGGACGTGGCGCTGGTCGGCTTCGACAACAGCGGTCCCGCGCTGGCGTGCCGACCGCGACTGACCACGGTGGTGCAGCCGATCGAGGAGATGGCTGCGGAGATGGCCAGGATCCTGCTCGACCAGATCGAGTCACCGGACTCCTCGCCCCGATCGGTGATCTTCGACCCGGCACTCGTGATCCGGGAATCGGCCTGAGAAAAGGGAAAGGCGCTGAAGGGGCCCCGATACCCCTTCAGCGCCATGGAGGACGGCCGCGGCTATTCGTCCGAATAGTCCCTCGCGGTGATCCGTCGCAGAACGGGCCCGCAAGCGGCGGCGGCCATCAACGCCACGACGATCCCGAGTACCACCGGCGTGACGATCCAGGGATTGAGCTGCAGACTGCCCTTGATCAGCGTGAGCAGGCCCGATCCGACCAGCACACCGGCGGCACCGGCGCCGAGTGTGGCCACCAGCGCGGGCAGCATGGCCTCTCGGCGCAACGCCTTGGTCAACACGCTGACCGGGGTACCGGCGGCGATCAGGGCACCGAACGTCCGGCGCCGGTCGACCACCGAGCCCGCGGCCGCCACACCGGCGCTCACGCCGCCGAGCACAGTCGCGATGCTCAACCCGAGCAGCGTGGCACGCCGCAGGTCACCGGCGAGCGTGTCCGCGCGGCCGTCGTAGCGCTCGTTGCTGTACACCGACACGCCAGGCAGGTTACGGACCAGCAAGGTGTGCGCGATGTCCTTGTTGGACGGTGTGGTCACCACAGCGACCGTGCCGACACCTGTCGGGTTGTCGTCGCCATAGACGGCAGGGTCGATCAGGACCTGGTACCGGCCCGGTGACTCGAACTCCCGGACCGGCGTGCCCTTGGGCAGCGACATCGGCTCCCCCGACCTGGACGACCATGCCGTGAACTGCAGCTTGGCCGGGTCGACAGCGATGCCCTTGCTCACGTAGACAGCCGGTCCCGGACGGCAGCCGTCGCTCTTGACGCCGGTCACCTTCGCGGCGTCCGAACAGGTGATCACCATGGCCGACATACCGCCCTGCGCCCTGCTGTCGAGCTTGACGGTGCCCTCCTGCATCTCCACGACCGGCGCGTCGACCTTGCGTGCGGCCAGGTCCGCCTTCAGGTCGTCGATCTGCTCACGGGTGTAGCCGGAGCCCTGCGCGATGTACACGCCGTCGCGCCACACTCCCGTGCTGTAGCCGATCTGGTCCTCGACGCTCGGGAACATGGCCAGTGCCATGGATCCGGCGAACACCGCGAGCACGACACCGGCGGACGCGCGGAACGCGGCCTTGGGGTCGTCACGCAGCCTGCGCCCGGCGAGCAGTGTGGCAGGCGACTTCCATGTGGACGTGAAGAGCTTGCCCAGCAAGGACGTCACCAGCGGGCCGACGAACACCAGTGACACCGCGACCGCGACCAGTCCGACGAGGACCATCGTCATCGCCGCGTCGCCCCCGCTGCTCTGCGCGGCACCGATGGCGATGACGAACGTCACCGCGGCGCCGACGAGCCACAGCAACCGAGCGGCGTTGGGCTGGCGCCTGGTCTGCTGCTGCGCGGCACCCAGCGGCTTGCTCACCGCGCGGCGCAACCCGAGCACCGCGGCACCGACCACCAGCAGCGGCGCCACGATGAGCACCCCGGCGATCAGCAGACCGGACGGCGTCCAGTCCGACGGGTACCAGTCGCCGCCGTCCCAAGGGATCTGCGCGAGCAGTTCCCGCAACGGGAAGATCAACGCCACACCGAGAACAGCACCTGCGATCGAGGCGATCGCGGTCTCCGCCGCGGTCATCGTGATGACCTGTTGCGGAGTCGCCCCGGCCAGGCGCAATGCCGCCAGCCGCCGTTCTCGGCGCGCCGCGGTCAGCCGCGCGGCCGACGCGACCAGCACCAGGCACGGCGCGATCAGCACGACGATGCCGATCTGGCTCAGTATCACCAGGATGTCGTTGATGTGCCCGGGACCGCCGGTCGCGAACAGGCCTTCGCGGGGTGTCGCGTTGGGCATGTCGGCGGGATCGTGCCCGACGACCGCGACCAGTTCGTCGGGGAACATCAGCGCTTCGGGCCCGAGCTGCCCGACCACCGTGCCCTTGAACCGGTCGGCCAGCTGGTCGGCCGGTTTGTTCTTGGCCAGGTCGGCCAGCGCGGGCGACAACAGCACCTCGCCGGGGCCGGGAACCTTCGGGATCCCGTTCGCGACGGGCACGTTCGGCTTGAGCGCGGCGACGTCAAGGCGCTGGATCTCCAGCTGGCCGAAGTTGTCACGGGTGTTCGTGACCAGCACACCGGCGTTGGTCTCGGCCGCCCGGAACTGTTCCTCGCTGTTGAAGGTGGGGCTGCGCCAGGTCGCCTTGTCGGCACGGGTCTGCAGGGCTCCCGGAACCGTTGCCAGCCACAGCACCAGTGTCACTCCGACCGCGACACCGACAGCCGTGAAGACGGCCGACATCCGGCTCCGGGAGTCACCCCGCAGCACACGCAGCGCGAGCTGGACGGGGTTCACGCCGCCGCTCGCACCGCGATGAGGCCGTCGCGCATCTCGATGATCCGCTGCGCCCGATTCGCAACGGACTCGTCATGCGTGACGATGACGACGGCCGCGTTGGTCTCCTTGGCGACGGTCAGCAGCGAGCTGATCGTCTCCTGCCCGGTCCGGGTGTCCAGCGCCCCGGTCGGCTCGTCCGCGAAGATCACCTGGGGCCGGTGGGCCAGTGCGCGGGCGATCGCCATGCGCTGCAGCTGTCCACCGGAGACCTCTCCGGGCCTGCGCGTGGCCAGGCCACCGAGGCCGAGGCGGACGAGCCACTCCCGCGCGGCGGCGATCCCCTCGTCGCGCGGGGTGCCGGCCAGTAGCATCGGCAGCGCGACGTTCTCCTCCGCGGTCAGCTCCGCGACCAGCATCCCCGACTGGAACACGAACCCGAACGCCGAGCGGCGCAGCTTGCTGCGCTCGGTCTCGGACATGCGGGTGATCGGCTGACGGCCGAGGAACACCTCGCCGCCGTCAGCGGGCAGGATCCCCGCGAGCACGTGCAGCAGTGTCGACTTCCCCGACCCGGACGGCCCCACGATCGCCACCACTTCCCCCGCGCCGATGGTGATGTCCACCCCGGCGAGCGCGGTCACGTCCCCGTAGCGCTTCACCACGCCGCGCCCCGCCAGAATCGGCTCTGTCACCGTTCCTCCTCATCGCCTCTGTCCGCCAACGAGGAGGAGACTGCCGGGGCCAGATGGGTTGACGCTTCGTCCGCCGAGCCGAGGAAAACGATCAGCACATCGGCCAGATGGCTGATGTGCTGATCGGTCAGTCGGCGCCGCCGGTCGCTGTGTTAGAAGTGTGGGCGGTCCACCAGGACAGTCCGGCCGTTGAGCGGCTGGGTGGCGCGGGCGTTGCCGCTGGTGAACAGGTGCTGGAAGCGGCTGATCGTCGCCTGGGAGACGGTCTTGTCCCTCATCAGGAACCACTTGACGCCCTCGCTGTAGGGGTAGGTCGTCAGCGAGCCGTTGTATCGGGCCGATGTCCGCTCGTGCGGCAGCAGCGTGTTCAGGTCGATGTCGCCGACGGGGACCTTCGCGCCGCATTCCGGCGCGAGCCTGGACAGCACCCTGTCGACCGTCGATGCCGGGCCCGCCGTCAACGGGACACCGATGACCAGGTACTGCCCGGCGGCGTTGCGGTGCACCAGGTGCATCTCCAGCGGCGTGGTCCGGCCTTCGAACCTGTGCTCGGACGGGGTGTGGAAGTGGAACTGGAGAAGGTCGTAGCGGACGCCGGACAGCGTCACGTGCGCAGTGCCGGGCTTGACCTCCGCCTCTTCGGTTTCCTCATGGTGGCGGGTGTCGCAACCACCTGGCGTGTCGGCGTCCTTCTGGACGTACCGTAACTCCACATCGGAATGGCTGTAGGAGACGTGCAGCAACGGCAGGCGCGGGTCGTGTCTGACCGCGCCCTGCGTCACGTCGATCGGGCTTTCCTGCGGGAGTCTCGATTCCGCGGGACCTGCCAGTCCGACAAGGACAGCCGACAGCGCCAGGGGAATGCAGATTGCGGCGGCTTTTCTCATTCGTGTCATATGCGGGATCCTGCAGAGCACTGCAGACTGCATACAACCTACGAAAGTCAGTTTTCGGACATTTTCACAATCATAATGACGGCATTTTTCCGCCATTCGACATATGCCGCAGTACGTCCGTATTTCTTGTACGTCACCACATACAATTCAGCGTTTTACACGAAAGCACCTCTTTGTCTTAATCAGCCGAAGCACCGATGACACGGATCTCGGGAACGGCCTCGGCGTCGCCCGCCGCGTCCTTGTGCTGTTGTGTCCACGCCGTCAGCGCGCTGCGGACGGCGTGGTCGAGATGACGCACGTCGGTCAGGTCCAGCTCGACCGACCGCCCCTGCGGCAGGGCTTCCAGGGTTTCCAGGATCACCGGCAGCCGCAGGAAGGTCGCGTTGCCGGACAGCCTGACCTGGATCGGCCCCGAGCCGGTGTCCCGCACCGTGACCTTGACGTGCGAGGCCTCCCAGGCGACCTTGACGACGGCGAGCGCGATCCCGATGAGCACGCCTTCGAACATGTTGAGCCCCACGATGGCCAGTGCCGTGACCACCAGGATCACGGCCTCACCCCGGTGACGCCGCCACAGCGGGACGAGTTTGCGCAGCGGCAACAACTTGAAGCCCGCGTGCACCAGCACACCGGCCAGGGCCGCGAGCGGGATGACGCCGACCGCGGCGGGCAACAGCGCGGCGAACAACAGCAACCACACGCCATGCAGCACGCGTGACGCCTTCGTGCGCGCGCCAGCCTCGACGTTGGCGGAACTGCGGACGATCACGGCCGTCATCGGCAACGCGCCGAGGAAGCCGCACACCGAGTTGCCGACGCCCTGTGCCACGAGTTCACGGTCATAGTCTGTACGCGGCCCGTCATGCATACGGTCCACCGCGGCCGCGCTGAACAGACTTTCCGCCGACGCGATCAACACGAACGCCAGCACGGTGCCCAGCAGCGCGATGTCGCCGAGCCTGGCCAGCTCTCCCGGTGTGGTCAGGTCGATCGACCCCAGCAGTCCCCGCACCTCGATGCGCTGCACGGGAAGGTCCGCCAGCGCACTCACGACGGTGGCCAGCGCGACGGCGACCAGCGCTCCCGGCACGAGCCGCACCTTGCCTGGCAGCCGTGGCCACAGCACCATCAGCAGGATCGTGCCCGCGCCGATGGCGAACGCGGTCAGCGCGGTGGCCGACCCGACGATCTGCCCGGCCAGCCCCGGCAGACCGGCCAGCTTGCCGACACCACTGGCCGGGGCGGCGGCACCGGCCATGGTGTACAGCTGCCCGGCGATGAGGACCAGACCGATCCCGGCGAGCATCCCTTCGACCACCGCGGGCGAGATGGCACGGAACCACCGCCCGAACCGCAACACGCCGAGCAGGATCTGCAGCAGTCCGGCGGCGAACACGATCACACCGAGCGCGGCGAGGCCGAACTGCCGGACGGCTTCGAAGACCAGCACGGTCAACCCAGCCGCGGGGCCGGACACCTGCAGGCTGCTGCCCGGCAGCAGCCCGACCACCAGACCGCCGACGATCCCGGTGACCAGGCCGAGCTCGGCGGGAACCCCGGACGCGACAGCGACTCCGACACAGAGCGGCAACGCGACGAGGAACACCACGATGGACGCGGTGAAATCGGCGCGCCAGGTGCGCCGGAACACAGAAAACGCGGACATGGAACGGACTCCATCCAGTCGTCCCGCTGACAGCACAGCCACCCCGCCCCGCCCATCTGGTGGGCGGGCGAGGCGGGGACACGGTGTTCGTGCTGTCAGAGCGGGAAGAAGTTCGGCGTACCAGCTTGGTTGGCGAGGACCTCACCAGTTGTCACGCGGTAGAACCACGCGTGTAACCGCAATGTCCCGTTGCCGACGCCTTCGGCGACGCAGGGATGGGTCAGAACATGGTCCAGCTGCGTCAACACGTGCCGCTGGACCGCCGCGTCCAGCGTCGCGTCCACATCGGAGCCCGCCGTGTCGCACGGCGTCGGCTTCCGGTGGCCTGCCTGGGTCAGCCAGCTGCGGACCTGCGGCATGACGGTGAGTTCGTCCTGCTGCAGCAGGCCTTGGACGGCGCCGCAGTGGGAATGTCCACACACAACGATGTCGGACACGGCGAGCGCATGCACGGCGAACTCGATGGTCCCCGCGACCGCGCAACTGGCCTCGGTGCGGTATGGCGGCACGATGTTGCCCGCGTTGCGCAGTTCGAACAGCTGTCCCGGCTGAGCGCCGGTGATCAGCGCGGGCATCACTCGCGAGTCGGAACAGGAGATGAACAGTGCTTCCGGGCTCTGCCCGTCGGCTAGTCGCGCGAACCGGTCGCGCTGTCCGGCAACGGAATGGCAGAAGCTGCGAGCGTGGTCGATCAGTGGCTGCATGTCGGCCTCGTTCTGGCTCAGGCTCGGTGAAGGGCGAACCAGGACCGCTCACAGCCGGGAATCCGTGCCGACACGACGCCACAAGGGCAGCGTCCACCTACGTGAAGTTCTCTCCGAACTCCCGCCACGTCGTCCCAACCGCGAGCGTCTGACCGATCAGTGGCGGAAGACCTGTAATAACGCCAGGGGCCGTGCGGTGTTCGCGTTGGTCGCGCGCACCGCGTGCCGTGCCGATTGGTCTGCCGGACCGGAATGCGGGGCGGACGCGTCGTCACTTCCCCACGGCCGAAGACGGACCGCGACCGCATCCGGCCGGGTGCCGTCGTCCGACAGGCCGCCGGGAAGGTGCTTGCGTGTTGCCAACTCCGGCAGCCCGCGTGCCAAGTACTCTTCGGACTTCTCCGAATGCGGGACGCGCACATGCGGTCCGCCGAGGGTGTGCTGCAGGACGAGGACGGCCGTGAGCAGGACGAGGACACCCATCAGCATCGATCGTCGCGCCACGTCGTCACCTCCACACACAGCGTATCCATCAACGTCAACACCATTGTCGGCCGGAAAGTTCCCCACCGTCGCGAAGTCCACACGGGAGGACTACCCGGGAACGTCGACAATGACTGGAACGCGAACGGTTCTCACTATGCGGCTGACACGGCCGCCACGAGACGAGTACCGAGCCTCGATCGTCCTCACTGTACCGCGATCCCAAGATCTTGGAAATCCGCACCAGCACACGGAAGCACGTGTGCCGAAGTGCGCATGTCGCGGTCAGTCAAGCGGCAGGGCGGTGAACAGCATGTAAACCGGAGTGCCTGGACCGTCCTCAATGGGAGGTGGCGGCACGGACCGCCGGTGCGATCTCGTTGGCCCAACGACCCAGTGCGATCGTGTCCTGCGCACCCAGTTCCGGCGTGAACAGGATGAAGCCGGACGCACCGTGCTCCAGCACCGCCCCGGTCAACTCCTCGACCCACTGGCCGACCGATCCGCCGATCCACTTGCCGGTCTCGTTCCGCGTCGCGGCGAGCGGGCGGTCGGTGATCCGCCCAGGGAGGTTGTAGATCGTGCGGATCTCGCGCGGGTCGCGACCAGCGGCGGCCGCGGCCTCGTCGATGACCGGCCGCGATTCCCGGTAGCGGGGGCTGAGCCAGTCGGCCGCGCGGCCGGGGAGCCAGCCGTCGGCGACACGTCCCGTGGCCGCGAGGGACTTGGGGCCGTTGGACCCGGTCCAGATCTGCGGCGCCGCGACCGGGGCCGGATCGATCGCGTCGACCCGGTAGTGGCGGCCCTCATGGGTGACCGGCGCGCCGCCGCCGGACAGCTTCCTGATCAGGACGATCGCTTCCTCGAACGCGTCGACGGCGTCGCCCGGCGACAGCCTCGGCACGCCCATCGCCGCGATCCGGTCCCAGAGCCCACCCGCGCCCATGCCGAGCACAATGCGCCCGCCGGACAACGCGGACAATGACGTCACCGTCCGCGCGAGCATCGGCGCGGGCCGGGTCGGCAGATTCGTGACATTCACAAGCCCGGCGATGCGCCGGGTGCGGCCGAGCACGAATCCGGTGACGGCGTACGCGTCGAGTATCGATCCGATGTACGGATGATCGGAAACGGACACGATGTCGAGCCCATCCCGGTCGGCGAGCTCCACCAAACGGAGCAATTCGGCGACGTCATCGACGCCGTCCCGCGCGCCGAAACCGAAGACAACCCCATCCAAGGCCATGACTCCCCCATCAGAACAGTTGAAGTTCGTAGTGCGAACCATAATAGTTCGCACTACGAACTTCAACTGGAAACCGTCCGGCGGAGGGCACCCCGCCGGACGGTTCCACGGTGGAGTCTCAGAAGCCCGCGGTGATCCGGCTGAACTCCCAGTCGGGCTGGGCGATCCCGCTGCAGTTCTCCACCACACCGCCGCCGGGGCAGCCGCGGTCGCGGTTGACCGACCAGAACGCCAGCCTGGCAAGGCCACGGGACTTGGCATAGTCCCTGATCTGGGTCCACGTCTCGGTCGTGGTCAGCTCCTGCTGGTCGGACAGGCCGTTCATGCCGGAGATGCCCATGTGCGCGTACGCCTGCGCGTCGGTCCAGCCGAACGTCGACTTCAGCTTGTTCTTCAGTCCCTCACTGGCGTTCTGGGTGTCGGCGCCCATGTTCGAGCTGCCGAAGTCGAACGGCATGATGGTGAAGACGTCGATGTTGGCGTTCAACGCCTTCGCCTGGTCGATCAGCCGGTTGCCGTAGAAGTTCGGGCCACTGGTGGTGGTGCCGAACGTGACGATCGTCTGGATACCGGGGTTGTTCTGCTTGACGATCCGCAGCGCGGTGAGAATCCGGTCCTGTACGGTCGTGTTCTCGAACTCGTCGGTGTTCTCGATGTCGATGTCGATCGCCTTGAGGTTGTAGGCGCTGATCACCTGCTGGTACGCGCCCGCGAGCGCCTCGGGCGTCGAGCAGTTCGGCCCGAGCTTGTTGCCGCTCCAGCCACCGAAGGACGGCACGATGTCCCCACCGGCGGCCCGGATCTGCTGGATCGCTGTCGCGTCGACACCGCCCTGCAACGGCCTTTGGCTGTCCCACGCGGGCGTGCAGCCACCACCGGAGAGCACGAACGCCATCGTGAACCACTTGACGCCGGTGGCGTTCATGACCGTCTGGGGGCTGGGCGGGTTGCCCCAGCCCATGTAGAGGTACGGCGCGCCGCGGCCACCGGCCGGTTGGGTGCATCCGGTCGTGGTTCCCGTGACAGGACTGGACTTCCCGGACTCGCCCACGGTGTTGTACGCGGCGATGGTGTACGTGTGGGGCTCGCACGTCCCCAGCCCGGCGATGGTCGTGGTGGTACCGGTGACCGTCGCGCGGACGGTTGTCCCTTCATAGACCCGGTATCCGGAGACCGTGCCGGTGGAAGCGCCCCAGGACAGGGCGATGCTGCTGTTGTTCGCGCTGGTCACACTCGGTGTGCCGGGAATGCCTGGCGCACCGGGATTCGACGGCCCGCTGGTGCACGTGTCGCCGTTGAGCTTGCAGTTCTGGATGCCGCTGAAGTTGCCGGGGCTGCCGTTGAACCCGAACGACGCACTCGCACCGACCGCGAGCGGGCCTGCCCAGCCCGGCGGCGTGAAGGTGTGGTGCTGACCGCTGGTGGTCCGGGTCGAGTCCCACGATGAGGTGATCTGTGCTCCGGCGGGCATGTCTAGCTCGACTGTCCACGTGCTCAACGGCGTGCTCCCGCCGTTGGTGACAGTGATCTTCCCTTCGAAGCCACTGCCCCAGTCGGACACTTTGGTGAAGCTGGCGGACAGACCGTTGGCCGCGCTGCTGTTCGCCACAGGCAGCAGGAAGATCGCCGCTAACACGGCGACCAACGCGGTGATGACACGCATCTTGGATTGCTCCTCGCTTTGGCAGGGTCACGAGGCGAGCAACCTCGGTCGCGCGCCACGACCGGGTCATTCACGTCCATGAAGTATTGGCGTAGACCAATCTGGACGTCAAGAGCGGTGACGTGCTGGTCGAGCCCAGGGCACAGTAAATTACTAATATATTGTCGCGCTGATCGCCACCCGGGAGATACTGGGCGCACAGGTCGACGAGGGGACAACTGTGGCGGACTACCAGCTTCGCGGGGTACACGGACAGACAGTGGCGACGCTGGCCAGCCGCATCCTGTCCGGCGACATCCCGGAGGGCGCGACGCTGGACCTGATGGCGTTGCGGGAGGAGCTCGACGTCAGCCTGACCGCGTTGCGCGAGGCGCTGAAGGTGCTGTCGGCCAAGGGACTCGTGGACGCCCGGCAGAAACGCGGGACCTTCGTGCGGCCGAGGGCGTTCTGGAACACGTTCGACGTGGACGTGATGCGGTGGCGGTCAGCCGGGCCGCCGGACATGAGCCTGCTGGAAGACCTCACGGAAGTCCGTTCCGTGATCGAGCCCGCGGCGGCCAGGATGGCCGCCGAACGCGCGACAGCGGAGGACCTCGCGGGCATGACCGCCGCGTTGGACCGCATGGCGGACACGTCCGACGACGCGGTCGAAGCGGACCTGGCCTTCCACCGCGCGCTGTTCGGCGCGACCCACAACCAGTTGCTCGTCGAGATCCAACGCGTACTGGCCAACGGCCTGGCGATGCGGGACAAGGTCGTGCACGGCGCCGAAGCGGCCGACCCGGTCCCCAGTCACCGCACGGTGTTCGACGCGATCAAGGACCAGGACCCGCCCGGAGCGGAGCAGGCGATGCGAGCCCTGCTGGACAAGGCGAACGACGACTTCACCCGGATCTCCAGGAAAGTCTCGTAGCGGACCGGCGGGCGCACGATCGGTTCGCCTGTGCCCGCTCCGCCGACGTCGAAGACCGGGGACACGACATCCGAGAGCCTATCCATCCGATGTCTATGGGGGAAAGTCTCAGGAATCGGCGATTTTGTCCGATCGCGTGACCTAGACGTCCTACGGATGCTGTCCTGGCACGCTCACAACGTGATCCAACTTGGTCCGTTGCTCGCCGTCGTGCTGTCCGTGTTCACGGCCGCCACAGCCGTGCTCATCTGGTTGGGGCGTCTCGGCGCGTGGCATTCGATCGTCACCGCCGCCGTTCGCGCGACCGTTCAACTCGCGGCGGTGTCCCTGCTCATCGCCGCTGTGTTGCACTCCGGTTGGCTGACCGCCGCGTTCGTGCTGATGATGTTCAGCGTCGCCAGCGTGACCTCGGCGCGGCGGTTCGGGACATGGGCCGACAGTGTCTGGACGGCCGCCGCGATCGCCGCCGGGGTCGCGCCGCCGTTGGCCGCGTTGATTTTGTCCGGCTTGCTTCCGCCGTCACCCGTGGCGATCGTGCCGATCGCGGGCATCCTCATCGGCGGCGGCATGACCGCGACAACTCTCGCGGGCAGACGCGCGCTCGACGAGCTGAGAACACGCCACGGCGAGTACGAGGCCGCGTTGGCGCTGGGCCTCATGCGTCGAGACGCCACCCTGCTGATCTGCCGTCCGACCGCTGGTCAGGCACTTGTCCCCGCGCTCGACCAGACACGGACCGTCGGACTGGTGACGTTGCCAGGCGCGTTCGTCGGCGTGCTGCTCGGCGGCGCGTCGCCGATGCAGGCGGGCGCCACTCAGCTCGTTGTGCTGGTCAGCCTGCTGCTCGTCGAAGCCGTCGCCGTGCTGGTGACCGTCGAACTGATCGCCGCGCACCGAGTGCGCGCCGCGGCTGCCTAGAAGTGGTCTGTGCCCGCGAGTTCGCGCTCGAAACGGTCCGCGTTCGCGACGATCTGCTTCAGCGCGGGCTCGAAGTCCTCACCCACGTTCAGGTCCGTCACCGGGACGACGTGCCTGAGCAGCGCGACGCCGTCGACCACTTCGACGTCGCCGACCGACTCGGCACCTGCCAGGTCCCTCAGCTTGCCCATGTCGATCTTGTCGGCCCAGCCGACGGGCGAGGAGAGCTCCAGCGAGGCGCCCTTGTCGCCCGGCACGTGGTGCACGGAGACCTGCTGCCTGCGGTCGCCGTCGGTGTCCAGGACGAAACGCAGCCAGTCGTCGTTCTCCTCCAGCACCTCGTACCGGATTCGAACGTAGTTGATCACTTCGGTCCAGCTAGTCACCCGCGTCGCCTCTCGATCACGCCCGCTCGCGCGATGAGCATCTCATGCTCGTCGGCACGGCACTACCGGGACATCCCCGGTTCACTGGAGGCTGACTTCCACCGGTAGCTTCTTGATGCCGTTGACGAAGTTCGAGCGCACCCTCGGCGCGTCGCCGGTCAGCCGGATGTCCGCGATCCGGGGGATCAGTTCCTCGAACATGATCCGCATCTCGGTGCGGGCCAGCAGGCCGCCGAGGCACACGTGCGGTCCGCCTTTGCCGAAGGTGACGTGGTCGTTGCGTGTCCTGGTGACGTCGAAGGTGTCCGGGTCGTCGAAGACGTCCTCGTCGCGGTTGGCCGAGGCGTACCACATGACGACCTTGTCGCCTGCCTTGATCTGCCTGCCGCCGACCCGCACGTCCCTGGCCGCGGTACGGCGGAAGTGGTAGACGGGCGTGCCCCAGCGCAGGAACTCCTCGACCGCGCCCGGGATGAGCGACGGGTCGTCGCGGAGTTTCGCCAGCTGTGCGGGGTGCTGCAGCAGGGCGAGCATCGCGTGCGTGATCGCGTGCCGGGTCGTCTCGTTGCCCGCGACGACGAGCAGCAGGAAGTAGTTGTCGAAGTCCCTCGCGGACAACGGGATCCCGTCGCGCGGGGTCTGGTTGACGAGCGTGGACACCAGGTCCGTCCCGGCGCCGCCGCGGCGCTTCCTGGCCAGGTCACGGCCGTAGGAGAACACTTCGAGCGACGCGGGTGACCGGAACGGCAGGTCGCGGTAGCGCTCGCTGTCCTCGCTGTCGAGCAAGACGTCGGCGTAGTCGGGATCGGTGTTGCCGATGATCCGGTTGCCCCAGTCGATCAACTGCCGGGTGTCGCCGTCCGGCACGTCGAGCAGCCTGGCCAGCACGTTGATCGGGAAGTCCGCGGCCACGTCGGCCACGAAGTCGAAGCGGCCTTTGGCCAGCGCCGTGTCCAGTGTCGTCGCGGTCAGGCCGCGCAGGAAGTCGGCGTACTGGTTGATCACGGTCGGGCCGAACTGGCGTTGCAGCAGCCCGCGCAGCGCCCGGTGCCGCAGGCCGTCCATCTCCAGCATGGACGCGCGGACGGCGATCTGGTCGTCGTCCACCTCCTCGAGGTTGACGAACCTGGTCGAGGTGAACGTCTCGGTGTCCTTGCTGATCCGGGTGACGTCCGCGTGCCGGGTCACCGCCCAGAACCCGGCGTTCGGCGCGGGTTCGGGCTGCCAGTGCACCGGGTCGTGACGGCGCAGCGTGCGAAACATCCGCCACGGCGTCACGCCGTCGGTGAAGTTGTCCAGGTCGGCCAGGTCGACGTCATCGAGTGCGATCATGCATCACTCACAGGTGGTAGGCGTACTCGGCGAACTCCCAGTCGGTGACGTGCCGCTGGAACCGCGCGACCTCGTCACGTTTGTAGGTCAGGAACGAGGTGGTGAAGTCCTTGCCGAGGGTCTCGGTCAGTTCGGTGTCCGCTTCGAGCGCGTCCAGCGCGGCGGGCAGGGTCGACGGCAGGACAGGCGATTTGCTGGTGTCGTAGCCGTAGCCCTCCAGCGGCGCCGGGGGCTCCTCACCGGCCAGGATGCCGAGCAGTGCGGCGGCGACGGTCGCGGCGATGGCCAGGTACGGGTTGGCGCTGGCGTCGCCGAGGCGCAGTTCGAACCGGGTGCCGTCGCCGCGTTCCGGTGGGATGCGGATCATCGCGCTGCGGTTGTCCAGGCCCCAGTCGATCAGCCACGGCGCGAGCGTGTCGGGCCCGAACCGCTTGTAGGAGTTGATGGTCGGATTGGCCAACGCGGCCAGTGCGGGCGCGTGCCGCAGCACGCCCGCGATCGCGTGGCGGGCCATTGTGGACAGTCCATGCGGCGCGGCGGGGTCGTCGAAGCCGTTGCCCGTGTCGGTCACGCAGGACATGTGGAAGTGGAAGCCCGACCCGCCCGCCTCGGCGAACGGCTTGGCCATGAAGGTGGCGAGCCTGCCTTCCTTGCGGGCCAGTTCCTTCACCGCCGCCTTGAACCAGAAGGCCCGGTCGGCGGCGGACACCGCCATCGAGTGCTCGAGGTTGACCTCGAACTGCCCGCCGTCGTACTCGTGGTTCCCGCCCGTGACACCGATACCGAGATCACGCAGGCCACGCAGCACGCGCAGCAGGTGGTTGTCCGGATCCGCACGCAGCCCGGTGGTGTAGATGGCTCCGGTGACATCGGTGTAGCGGCGCCAGCCACGCGGCGACGACGGGTCCGGGTCGCACAGGAAGTACTCGAGTTCCGGGCCGACGACCGGGTGCAGGCCGTGGTCGGCGGCGCGGGCGAGGACCGATCGCAGCACTTCACGGGGCGACTCCGGGCTGGTCACGTCGCCGAGGCACCAGGCAACTCCCGGCTCCCACGGGATGGCGACCACGGTGGACAGATCCGGGTACACCGTGATGTCCGGCA
The DNA here is from genome assembly GCF_000826545.1 of Kibdelosporangium sp. MJ126-NF4. Next base: position 221,506 of record NZ_CDME01000012.1, read on the forward strand.
GTCCGGCGTCCAGCCCACCGGGGACCGCGACGGTCTCGCCGCGCGGGTTCGTGTGGTAGACCGCGCGACAGAAGGCGAGCCCGTGCTCGCACGCCGAAGGCAGGTGCCCGATCAGCAGGTCCTTGGCGCGGTCGGTGCCGAGCATGTCCGGGTAGGCCACGCGGACCACGTCGATCCCCTGGTCCGACAGCCGGTTGGCGAGCACGGCAGCGTCTCGAGCGTTCACCGATGTCTCCTCGGGCAGCACATCGTTTGGGGTCAAACCGTAAGCGGTCGATCACCACACCACAAGGGTCACGGCCACTTTCGGCATCCTATTGACCCCGCGCTCCGGCCGTCCTACCTTGTTTGAGGTCAAACGAGTACCCGACCCGCGAGGAGTACACCGTTGACAAGGGGATTCCTCTACCCGAAGACAGCGACCGGCGAGTCGTCGCTGATCCCGGCGCCGCCGTGGCACTACTCGGGGGACCTGCTGACGGTCGAGTACCGCACGAACCCCGACCGCGTGCGCGACCTGCTGCCCGAGCCGCTGGACCTCGCCGAGGACGACCCCGGCGCGGTCGCGCTGGTCTGGGCGGACTGGCAGTCCTGTTCGGACAGCCGGGATGAGCTGCTCGACCCGGTGCGCTCGCAGTACAAGGAGGCCTTCGTGGTGGTGCGCTGCCGCTACCAGGGCACCACGTACTCGCGGTGCGTCTACATCTGGGTGGACAAGGACTTCGCGATCGCACGCGGGATCCACCAGGGCTATCCGAAGAAGTTCGGCTCGATCCACATGACCCGGCCACACCCGTACGGTCCCGCGCCGAGGATCGAGGCCGGTGCCCGGTTCGGCGCGACGCTCGCGGCGGCCGACCGAAGGCTCGCCCAGGCGGTGGTGACGTTGCGGGAACCGTCGGACACGAACGGATTCGTCAACGGCCATCCGATGGCGCACCACCGGACACTGCCGTCGATCACCGGCGACGGCCAGGCGCTCGACGAGCTGATCGAGTCCGGCGCGAAGTCGTTCGAGGCGGGCCAGGCGTGGCGGGGCGACGCGGACCTCGACCTGTTCGACGCCCCGACCGAGGAACTCGCGCGGCTGGCGGTCCGCGAGCCGATCGGGGCGTACTTCCGGCAACTGGGCGTGGTGTGGGACGGCGGCAAGGTCTTGGAGAAACGATGATCGAGCACTGGATCGGCGGCGAACGCGTCGCGTCGGCAGGGACGTTCACGGACGTCTCCCCCATCGACGGCCGAGTCCTCACCGAGGTGGCCCGTGGTGGCGCGGCCGAGGTCGACGCGGCGGTCACCGCCGCGCGGAAGGCCTTCCCGGCGTGGGCACGGACATCGAGGACCAGGCGCGCGGAGATCCTGCACGCGATCGCGGACGGCGTGGAGAAACACCTCGAGGAACTGGCGATCACGGAAACCGAGGACAACGGCGCGCTGCTGCGCTCGCACCGCCGTGGCGTGATGCCCCGGGTCTCGCACAACTTCCGGTTCTTCGCCGACTGGCTGGTGCAGCTGGAACACGACGACTTCGACACACGCGGGCACCGCAACCACGTGTCGTGGGACCCGGCCGGGCCGTGCGCGCTGATCACGCCGTGGAACGCGCCGCTGATGCTGGCCACGTGGAAGATCGCGCCCGCGCTCGCCGCGGGCAACACCGTCGTGCTCAAGCCCGCCGAGTGGTCGCCGCGCACGGCGTCGCTGCTGGCCGACATCACCGCTGAGGCGGGCTTGCCGGACGGGGTGTTCAACGTCGTCCACGGCTACGGCGACGAGGCAGGCGGGCCGCTGGTGGCACACCCGGACATCCGCCGGATCAGCTTCACCGGCTCGGTGCCGACCGCGCGGCGGATCGCGGCGGCCGCGGCACCGAACCTGACACCGCTCAGCCTTGAGCTCGGCGGGAAGTCCCCGCTGCTGGTCTTCGCCGACGCGGACCTGGACCTGGCGGTCGACCTCGCGGTGGAGCAGTACGACAACGCCGGGCAGGTCTGCCTCGCCGCCACGCGCGTCCTGGTCGAGCAGTCGATCGCCGCCGAGTTCACCGAACGGTTCGTGGCCAGAGCGTCGGCACTGCGCCAGGGCGATCCGCGTGACGAGGACACGGACATCGGCCCGAACATCCACGAGCGCCAGGTGGCCAAGATCGACGGCTACGTCCGGCGGGCGCTGGCCACCGGTGCCCGTGCGGTCGTCGGCGGCGGCCCGAACACGGACCTCGGCGGCCTGTACTACCGGCCGACGCTGCTGACCGATGTCACCCAGGACTCGGAGATCGTGCGGGAGGAGGTCTTCGGGCCAGTGCTGACCCTGCAGACGTTCACCGGTGAGGACGAGGCGATCGCGCTGGCCAACGACACCCAGTACGGCCTGGCGGCCACGGTGGCGACCGGCGACCGCGACCGGGCCGACCGGGTGACCAGGCAGTTGGTCGCGGGCACGGTGTGGGTGAACTGCTTCTTCGTGCGCGACCTGAAGGCACCGTTCGGCGGGTCCAAACAGTCCGGTGTCGGCCGTGAGGGCGGGAACTGGAGTTTCGACTTCTACTGCGACCTGAAGAACACGGTGAGCGCGCCGAAGGGGTGGAACGACCGTGGGTGAGATCGTCGGAGCGGGACTGCTCGCCCATGTCCCGACCATTGTGCTGCCCGCGGCGGTGCGGCTGGAGCTCAACGAGGGCAAGGAGATCAGCCTCGTCACCGGTCTGCGGCAGCTGCGCGAGGACGTGTTCGAGAAGCTGGACTACGACACTGTGATCGTCATGGACTCGCACTGGACCACGACCGTCGAGTTCGTGGTGACCGCGCAGAACCGCCGGGCCGGGTTGTTCACCTCGGAGGAGCTGCCGCGCGGGATGTGCCGGATGCACTACGACTTCCCCGGTGATCCGGAGCTGGCACGGGCGATCGCGGGCTTCGCCGGGAAGCACGGCACGTGGATCACCCCGATCGACGACGATCACCTGCCGATCTACTACGCCACCACCAACCTGTGGAAGTTCCTCGGCGAAGGCCTGCCGGACAAGCGGTGGATCAGCATCGGCGTGTGCCAGACCGGCGACATGGAGGACCACCTGCGGCTCGGCCGCGCGGTCGCCGACGGGATCGCCGCGACCGACCGCAAGGCGATCGTGATCGCGTCCGGTGCGCTGTCGCACACGTTCTGGCCGTTGCGCGAACTGCGTGACCACGAGGCCAGCGACCCGGTGCATATCCGCACCCCGGAGGCGCGGGACGCGGACTACGAGCGGATCGCCTGGTTCCGGCAGGGCAGGCACGACGAGGTGCTGCGGACCATGCCGGAGTTCTGGAAACACAAGCCGGAAGCCAAGTTCTTCCACTACCTGATGATGGCGGGGGCGCTCGGCGAGGAGCGGTGGACGGCACCGGCCCGCCAGTACGGCGAATACGAGAACTCGGTCGGGACCGGTCAGGCGCACCTGTGGTTCGACCGTCCCGAAGGAGGGTGGCATGCCTGAATTTCGCCGGATCCTGCTCGACGGCGCGGTGGTCGAGACCATCCGCGACGGCGACGAACTCGTCGCGGGCGACGGCCGCCGGGTGAACGCCGACGAGGCCACGCACCTGCCGCCGGTCGTTCCGTCCAAAGTGGTCGCCGTGCACCTCAACCACCGCAGCCGGGTGGAGGAGTTCCAGATCAAACTGGCCGACACGCCGACGTACTTCCACAAGCCGACCTCGGCGCTCAACGCGCACGGCGGCGCGGTCGTGCGGCCGGAGGGCTGCAAGTGGCTCAACTACGAGGGCGAGGTGGCCATCGTCATCGGCCGCACGTGCCGCAACATCGCCCCGGCCGACGCGGGGGCGTACATCGTGGGCTACACCATCGCCAACGACTACGGCCTGCACGACTTCCGTGACACCGACGCCGGGTCGATGTTGCGGGTCAAAGGTTCCGACACGTTGTGCCCGCTCGGCCCCGGGCTGGTCACCGACTGGGACTTCCACGGCAAGTACCTGCGGACGTACGTCAACGGGACCGTGGTGCAGAACGGGTCGACAGACGAGATGAAGTGGGACATGCACTACCTCGTCGCCGACATCGCCAGGACGATCACGCTGTACCCCGGCGACGTGCTGCTGTCCGGCACTCCGGCCAACTCGCGGCCGGTCCAGCCGGGTGACGTGGTGGAGGTGGAGGTGGAAGGCCTCGGCAGGCTGACCAACCACATCGTCTCCGGCCCGGCGCCGATCCGCACGGACGTCGGCGCGCAGCCGACGGAGTCCGAGGAAGTGCTGTCCACCGCGCTGGGCGGCGACTGGGAGTTCCGCGGTATCCGGCCACCGCGGAAGTCCTAGGATGGCTGCCAAAACCGCCGCGCTCAAACCCAACGCCCTGGGTGTGCTGGGCATTCTCTTCTTCGTGCTGTCCGCGCAGGCGCCGCTGACCGGGATCGCCGGTGCCATGCCGATCGCCATCGCGCTGGGCGACGGACCCGGTGTCCCGGCCGCGTACGCCGTGGCCGGGCTGGTGATCCTGCTGTTCTCGGTCGGTTTCGTGACCATGGGCCGCCATGTGGTGAACGCGGGGGCCTTCTACACCTACATCGGCACAGGTCTCGGCCGAATAGCCGGACGCGTCAGCGCGGGCGTCGCCTTGTTCGCGTACTGCACAATCCAGGCCGCGATGTACGGGCTGTACGGCGCCACCCTGAGTTCGCTCACCGGGATGGGCGTTCCGTGGTGGGTGTGGACGCTCGTGACGATGGCGGTCGTGCAGGGGCTCGGTGCCACCGGGATCGAGATCGGCGCGCGGGTGCTCGCGGTGTTCGTCCTGGCCGAGTTCAGCATCCTGCTGGTGTTCGGTGTGGTCACGCTGATCGGCGGCGGCGGGCCGGAAGGCCTCGGGTTCGCTGACAGCTTCTCTCCCAGCGCGCTGTTACAGGGCGCGCCGGGTGTGGCGCTGATGTTCGCGGTGGCGTCGATGTTCGGCTTCGAGGCCACCGCGATCTACGGCGAGGAGGCCCGTGAGCCGCGGCGAACCGTGCCACGAGCGACGTATCTCGCTGTTGTCGTGGTCACCGTGTTTTTCGCGTTCACGTCGTGGATGCTGGTGTCCGCGCACGGCGCTTCGAAGGCCATCGACGCCGCCGGTGCCGCGTTGGCCAGCGGTGACTCGACGGTGTTCGTGTTCGCGCCGATCGCGGAGACGTTCGGTGGCTGGGTGAACAGTGTCCTGCCCGTTCTGCTGGCGACGTCGTTGTTCGCCGGGATACTGGCGTTCCACAACTCCGCGAACCGGTATCTGTTCTCGCTCGGCCGTGACCGCGTGCTGTCCGAACGGCTCTGCTCGCTCAACGCGCGCCAGGCGCCGTGGTTCGCCGGATGTGCGCAGACCGTGATCGCGATCGTGCTGGTCGTCCCGTTCGCCGTGGCGGGCCAGGACCCTGTGCTGACGCTGTTCTCGTGGTTCAGCGGCGTCGCCGTGCTGGCGATGATGGTGCTGTACCTGCTGACCTCGGTGTCCGTGGTCGTGTTCTTCCGGCGTACCCGGCTGGACACGCGCCTGTGGCACACCGTGCTCGCCCCCGGTCTCGGCGCGGCCGGGATCGCGGGCGCGATCGTGTTGATCCTGGCCAACTTCACGACACTGATCGGTGGTTGACGTGACTCACGACGAGTGGCTGAACCGGGCGAAAGCACTGGAGTTCCCCACCGCGCACCACATCGACGGCGCCGACGTCACCGGTCAGCACACCTTCGCCGTCGTCTCACCCCGTGACGGCCAGGTCCTAACGGACGTCGGCGACGCACGACAGTCCGAAGTGGATGCCGCAGTGGCCGCGGCGCGCCGCGCGTTCGACGACGGCCCGTGGCCGCGACTGGCGCCCGTCGAGCGCGGCGCGGTGTTGCTGCGTCTCGCGGACCTGCTTGAGCGGCACAGGGAAACGCTTGCGCTGACGATCAGCCTGGAGATGGGCAAGCCGATCTCGGACGCGTACGGGATCGAACTGCGTGCCGCGATCAACACCTTCCGCTGGTACGGCCAACTGGCGGACAAGCTGAACGACGTCGTGCCACAGACAGCACAGGACGCGTTGGCGCTGGTCACCCGGGAACCAACCGGGGTCGTCGGCGCCGTGGTGCCGTGGAACTTCCCGTTGACCCTGGCGTCATGGAAGGTCGCTCCGGCGCTCGCGGCGGGATGCACGGTGGTGCTGAAGCCGTCCGAGTTCTCGCCGTTGTCCGCGCTGCTGCTGGCCAGGCTGTCCACTGAGGCCGGTCTGCCACCCGGCGTGCTGAACGTGATCACCGGGGACGGGGCGACGGCGGGACGCGCGGTCGGGCTGCATCCGGATGTGGACGTGCTGGCGTTCACCGGGTCGACGGCGGTCGGCCGGGAGTTCCTGCGGTACTCGGCGGACTCCAACCTCAAGCGGGTCTGGCTGGAGCTGGGCGGCAAGTCACCGAACATCATCCTGCCGGACGCCCCCGATCTCGACCGGGCCGCCGCGACGGCCGCGTGGGGAATCTTCTTCAACCAGGGCGAGATGTGCACAGCGCCGTCCCGCCTGCTCGTGCATTCGTCGGTGGCCGATCAGGTGACCGAGGCCGTGGTGGAGCGGGCACGCGCACTGCGGGTCGGCGACCCGCTCGATCCGGCCACCGAGATGGGCCCGCTGGTCAGCCCCCGGCACGCCGAGCGCGTGCTCGGCTATGTCCGAAGTGGACAGAATGACGGCGCGCGGCTGCTCACCGGCGGTACCCGCCAAGGCAGTTCGGTGCAGCCGACGGTCTTCGACCGGGTGACACCGGGGATGCGGATCGCGCGGGAGGAGATCTTCGGTCCGGTGCTGTCGATCCTGACGTTCGACGAGGTCGACGAGGCCGTGGCGATGGCGAACGCGTCCGACTACGGCCTGGCGGCGGGCTTGTGGACGGCTGACCTGTCCACAGCGCACACGGTCTCGCGCAGGCTGCGCGCCGGGACGGTGTGGGTGAACTGTTACGAGGAGGGCGATCTGACCGTGCCCTTCGGCGGGATGAAGCAGTCCGGCAACGGGCGGGACAAGTCCGTGCACGCGGTGGAGAAGTACACGGAGTTGAAAACGACCTGGATCCAGTTGTGAGACCGCTGATCGCGATCCCTGCCCGGTTCTCCGCCTCGGCGTCGGCGCTGCGGTATGCGGCCGAGGTGAACGCCCGCGCGCTCGTCGAGGCGGTGTGGCGCGCCGGTGGGGAGCCCGTGTCGCTCCATCCCGCCGGTGAGGTCGCGTCCCGGCTCGCCCGGTTCGACGGGGTGCTCCTGCCCGGCGGCGGTGATCTCTCGCCGGACCGCTACGGCGGCGAGCCGCACGAATCGGTGTACGACGTGGACCCGGTGCAGGACGAGTTCGACCTGGCCGTCGCGGCCGAGACGGTGGGATCCGGCAAGCCGCTGCTCGCGATCTGCCGGGGAATGCAGGTGGTCAACGTCGCGCTGGGCGGCACACTGCACGTGGACGCGACCGGGCATCGCCATGTCGTGCACCCGGTCGCGTTGAGCGGGCGGGTCGCCGAGGTCACCGGCGTCCAGAAGATCGACGCCTCCTGCTACCACCACCAGCACATCGACACCCTCGGCGCGGGCCTGTCGGTCACGGCACGCGCGGCCGACGACACCATCGAGGCCGTGGACCTACCGGGCAGCGCAGGCTGGTTCCTGGCTGTGCAATGGCATCCCGAGGATTCCGCGGCCACGGATCCGGCGCAGCAACGGCTGTTCGATGCGCTGGTCCGTCACGCCTGATTCTTCGGCCGACGGCCACTGCGCCGGGGCGGCGGCGTGGCACCGGCGAGGAGTTCCTGGCGTCGCTCGTCGCCGTACATCTCGATCTGGCGGACGACCTTGCGCAGCGATTCGGCGGTGCTGCGGCATTCGTCGACGCTGAGCTGCTTGGTCACGAAGACCTCTTCGGCGTTGAACGCCGGGAAGACGCGTTGCATCAGCCGTTCGCCGTCGTCAGTGAGGCTGAGCAGGACGAGCCTGCCGTCCGACGGGTGCCCGGCGCGCCGGACGAAACCGCGTGCCTCCAACGTCTTCGCCACGCCGGTGAGGGTTCCCTTGGAGATCCCGGCTTCCTCGGCGACGTGCCGCGTCTCCGACTCGCCCCAGATCCAGATCACCCAGAGCACGACGAACGTCGTCCACGACAGGTCGACCTCGCGCAGCACAGTGCCTTCCACGTGCTGGCGGACCGCCATGGCCGCGCGGTGGATGTTGGCGACCGCCGCCATCTGCTCGCGGCTGATCGGAGCCCCGCCGAGTTTGGCCTCAGCCAGTTTCTCGGCCTCGCTGATGGATCGGTGACCCGGCACGGCCACAGTGTACTGGCCGATGACCTGACCGGCTGGTAATCGAGATCGTTACCCAACGACCAACCTGGCAAGGTTAGGCTTGCCTATGCTCATCAGAAGGGTGCTCCCGATCGTCCTGGCCGCCGCGCTGCTCGGCGGATGCGCGTCCACCAGCAAGGACACCGTGCCCCAGCAGCCCGCCGCCCAGGCCGGTGGCGCGTTCCCGGTGACGATCAAGACCGCGTTCGGCGACACGGTGATCAAGCAGAAGCCTCGGCGGGTGGTGTCGCTCGGGCTGACCGACACCGCGGTGGCGAACGCGCTCGGTGCGGACATCGTCGCCACGGTGAAGTACTACACCGGCATGCAGATGCCCTATCTGCGGACGAAACTCCAGGACAGCGTGATCAGCCTTGACGCGGACGCGTTGAACATGGAGCGGATCGCCGCACACAAGCCGGACGTGATCCTCGCGATCAGTAGTTACACCATCGACAAGAGCAAGTTCGACACCCTGAGCAAGATCGCTCCTGTTGTCACCTACGAGCAGGCACTGTACAGCTCGTCGATGGAACAGGACGCGTTGACGATCGGCCGCGCGCTCGGCGAGGACGAACGCGCTCGGAAGCTTGTCGACGAGGCAACGGCCAGTATCGCGAAACTCAAGGCGGATCTGCCCAAGTTGCCGGGGAAGTCCTATCTGTACGGTCAGGCTCGTGGTGACGTGCTGCCGATGGTTGTCGGCAAGGAGAACCAGTCGACTCGGTTCATGGGACTGTTGGGTTTGAAGGTTCCCGATGCGTTCGCCGACGCCAGGACTTCCGCGGATCTGGCTCCCGGGACTATCGGGTTGAGTTACGAGAATGCCGACAAGTTGGATTCCGCGGATGTGCTTTTCATGACTTTCGCCGGGCCTGAGGACAAGCAGAAGTTTGACAGCAATCCGTTGACTCGCGATCTCAGGGTGATCAAGGAGGGGCGCTACCAGGCCACCACTATTGAGGTTGCCGTGATGCTTCAGGCTCCGGACGTTGTCGGTGTCGACTGGGTGCTTCAGCAGCTTCGGCCCACGCTGGCCAAGATCGGTTCCTGAGGCTCGGGTTCCGGCCGTACCGCCGGTTCGAGTAGCGACAGTGTCCGCTGCTGTGCGTCGAGGCCGACGCGGATGCCGACCGGCATCGGCAGGTTCGGGCAGGCATGTCCGAACTCGACGTTGCCCAGGACTGGGATGTCACGGTCGCCGAGGACGTCCAGGACTATCTCGGGGAGGGTCGGCGACGCGTCGGGCGTCTCGAGTCCACTGATCTCTCGCGGAATGCCCACGACCATGCCGGAGATCCGGTCGAGGATGCCGCTGTGTCGCAGTATCTGGAGATAGCTCCACACGTGCGACGCGTGGCCGCCCTTCTCTTCCCAGAACAGCACCGCGCCGTCGAACCATCCGAGCGGCAGCGCGAAACGCGTCGCCTGCGCCAACACGACGCGATTGAGCACTCCGCCGATCAGCCGACCTTCGGCACGCCCGGCACGCCAGCACTCCCACGGCGTGCTCGCGGGCAGCGCGCCGATCGCCTCGGTACCCATCAGCAACCTGGAGTAGAGCTTCCCGAGTTCCACCTGGCGCGTCACCGGCGCGGCCTGCCAGTGCCCGCCGAAGCCAGGAGTGGCCATGTCCGTGTGGAACCCGACCAGGCCCGTCTGTGCGTAGAGCACGAGATGCAGCAGCGAGATGTCGCTGTAGCCGAGGATCGGCTTGGGGTCGGCCCTGATCGCCTCGACGTCGATCAGGTCGAGGTAGCCGGGCACCGTCATGCCGCCGTCATGCGCGATGATCGCGCGCACCTCGGGATCACGCAGCAGACCATTGAACTCCCCGGCGATCTCCGCCGGTGTGGCCGCGCTCCACCAATGGTGCCGCCCTGCTTCAAGCAGCGGTGCCCGACGCACACGGAATCCCATCCGCTCAAGCACGACCACCGCTCGTTCGAGGTCGGGCTCGTATCCGACATCGAGCGGCCCGGACAGCGATGCGACAACGACGAGATCGCCGGGCCTCAGGGCACGAGGTCGAAGCAGTTGAGGCAGCGGGGAACCAGGCACCGACGCAGTATCCCGACACCCGCAACGGCACGCCACACATTTACCGATCGGCCGTTGATGATCGCCTCCACCAGTCACATCACCGTTGTGGCAGCAACGTTGAGGGGATGCCGAACACGACGGTCAGTTCCAGGCCGCCGTCGGCGTTGGGCCGAGCGGTGACGTGGGCGTTGTGAGCCTGAGCGATCGAAGCCGCGATCGACAGGCCGAGCCCCGCGCCGTCACTTCGTGTCCGCGTGTGCAGTCGTCGGAACGGCTGGAACAGCTCGGGAATTCGTTCCGCGGGTACGTGCGGCCCGGTATTGCGGACTGTCAACACTCCCGACCTGGACAGTACTAAGTGCACTGTCCCGCCGGTCCGGTTGTACTGGACCGCGTTACTCACCAAGTTGACCAGCAGTCGATGCAGCAGGACATGGTCGCCGCGCACGACCACCGGCTCGGCGTCGACCACCATCTCGATGCCGTCCGAGGCTGATTCGGCCACGACCTGGCGCAGCAGCGTCGTGAGGTCGACCAACTGCGGATTGCCCAAGCCGTGTTCCGCCTCGGCAAGCACGAGCAACGAGTCGATCAGTTGCTCGGTGCGACGGTTGTGGCTGAGCAGTTTCGCCCGTGTACCGGGAAGGTCGTCGGCGTTCTCCAGTCCTATCTGGATCGCCGCCCGCTGGGTCGCGAGCGGCGTCCGGAGCTCGTGTGCGGCGTTGGCGATGAACCTGCGCTGACTGTCCACCGAGCGCTGCAGGCGTTCCAGCATCGCGTCGATCGTGTCAGCGAGGTCCTTCAGTTCGTCGTTCGGACCGGTCAACGCGATTCTTTCGGCCAAATTGGACAGTGAGAGCCGCTGCGCGGTCGTGGTGATCCTGCGCAGTGCCCGCAGCATCCGGCCCGCTATCCACCAGCCCGTGACGATCGACAGGACGGTCAGCACCACAAGGGTGACCATCGTGACGATCCACTGGGTCTTCAGCACCTCGTCCGGCAGGCTCAGCACGACATCGGGCGGCGGCCCACCGGGCGGGAGAGGCACGTGCACCAGTTGACCGCTCGGCGCGATCTGCGCGACCTGGTCGTAGAGCCGGTCACTGAACACCGCGTTCACCGCGACCACCAGTATCGTCGACGTGAACAGGAAGATGCCGGTGTACATGAGGGTCAGCCGGAACCGAATCGTCCGCCGCCTCACAGCACGTACCCCGCGCCCGGCACGGTGTGCACACACGGCGGGTCACCAAGTTTGGCACGCAACCTGCTGATGATCACCCGAACCACGGTCGTGAACGGGTCGGCGTGCTCGTCCCACGCCGATTCCAGCAGCCGTTCCGCGCTGACGACCGCGCCGTCGGCCCGCATCAGCACCTCCAGCACCGCGTACTCCTTCAGCGACAGCCGCAGGAACCGGCCGTCGCGGGTCACCTGCATGCGCTGGGTGTCCATCACGATCCCGTGCCGACTCAACATCGGCGGCACGGGCGCCTGGCTGCGTCTGCCCAGTGCCTGCACCCGTGCGACCAGTTCGCTGTAGTCGAAAGGTTTCGGCAGGTAGTCGTCGGCACCGAGGCCGAGACCGGCGACCCGTTCGGGCACCGACGCCGCCGCGGTGAGCATCAGGATCCTTGTCCGTCCCCCAGTACGGACAAGGTCCTGGCAGATCTGGTCGCCGTGCACCCCGGGCAGGTCCCGGTCCAGCACGAGCACGTCGTAGTCGTTGACCGCCAACCGCTCGGACGCTGCCGTCCCGTCGTAGGCCACGTCAACGGCCATCGCGTGCCTGCGCAACCCCGTGGCGACCAGATCCGCCAGGTCCCGCTCGTCCTCAGCCACCAGTACTCGCATCCCACGGTCCTAGCGCATCAGACGTTGCCCGCATGTGAACACTCAGCCCAGCAGGGCGCGGGCCTTGTCAAGCCCGGGGTCGCGTCCGGCGGACAGGTCGGCGGCGGTGACCGGTGCGAAGTGGTCGGGTGGCACACCGACGGTGTCGATCTTCTCCCGGTTCGCGCCGAGTTCGTGGACCTTCGGCAGGCCGACGAAACTGCCGTCGTCCAGCACCCAGCCCTCCCCCGGCCCCGACACCGCACCGGCGGTCCGTGTGCCGACCAGCGTGCCGAACCGCAAGTCCTTGACAGCGCTGGAGAACGCGTCACACGCCGACGCACACCGGCGATCGGTGAGCGTGACCAGCGGCAGGTTCAACAGTGGCACCGAGTCGTCGGTCCGGTTGGGCGTGCACTTGTCCCGCACATCGCACCAGTAGCTGTAGGTCTTGCCGTGCACCCACGAGCTGACCAGTTTCCTGACCTCGTCCGGCGAGCCGCCGCCGTTGCCGCGCAGGTCGAACACGACGCCGCGCAGCCGCTGCTGCTTGCCCAGGTCCGCGATGGCCTTGCGGACCTTGTCCGCGGCGCCGGGTTCAAAGCCGTGCATCAGGACGTAGCCGACGCCGTTGGGCAGCAGTTTGGACTCGACCACGTCGGTCTGTGGCGGCTCGGGTGGCCTGATCACGGTCAGGTCGTAGTTCTTGGTCTCGCCGGTCGACGGCCTGCGCATGGTCAGCCGGACCCGCTGACCCTCCTTGGCCTCCATCAACCATTCCACGACACGCGGCACCGCGATCCCGTCGACGAACAGGGGCACGTCGTTGACCGTCAGGATCTCGTCACCGAGCTTGACGCCCGCGTTCGCCGCCGCGCTGCCTTTCAGGACATCCGTGACGTACGCGGGGCCGGTCGCTGTGGGATCTGTCCGCCCTGGACCGCGCGCGTGCGACGGCAGGAACCCGACGGGGAAGAAGTCGGGGTCTCCCGGCCGCAACCACCCCGCGTGATTGTCGTCCAGGCTGTCCACCATCGCGCGGATGGTCGTCTCCGCAACAAGCTGCTGGGACTCCTTGGGCAACCTGGCCACGACGTCCTGGTAGACCTTGCTGAACGCCGCCCAGTCGGCGTCCCGTTTGCCGGTCAGCACGGGCGCGTTCGCGTTCGACTGGTCCAGTCCACGCCGCTGCAGCTCGCGGGTGAGCGCGGCGAACGCGGGCTGCAGCAGGGCCCGGCTGTCCAGGACCGGTCCGCTGAAGTAGTTGTCGAGAACGCAGTGGTACGCCTGGGCGATCGTGGTGACCGTGGTCGGTTTCAACGGCGGCGGCTCGGGAGGCAACGGACGGCACGCCGGTGGCCGGGTGGCGCCGGAGTCCGCGGTCTGGGCGTTGACAGTCGCGGTGCCCGCGAAGGCGGCCACAGCGGCGGCCATCGCCAGTAGTTTCAAGGGTTTCACGGCGGCCACTGTGCTGCGTCCGGTGTTGCGCGGCCGCGAACGATGTCGTTAACGCTGGTGTAGCGCGCGATCGGATACTGGGCCGTTCGAGGGATGTCACGTTTCGGCGTCGGTGTTCACGGGCATTTAACCAACACTACAAGCGGACTCGTGGTCGGGAGGAGCGTACGCCATGGCTCGCCAACTCGTTCAACACTCCGGGGCACGACGACGGCGGCGCACCGTCGGCGACTGGGAGTCCCAGGGCGCGTGCACGTGCCGCGCCTTCTCCGGCGGCCGGGCCGTGCACAACTACGGTCAGCCCGGATGCCGCTACGCAGAACTGGACAGCAGACTGTCCACACACTGATTTCACTGTTACCGCGCCATTTCCCCACCAGCGGACCAGTTGACTCGTTGATCCACAACGTTTGTATGCTTGTCGGTCCGACAGGCCGTGACGAGGTGGGGATACATGACCGAGCTTCCGTTCCTGGTGAGCATCGACGAGACCGAGGAAACCTCCGGCTCCAAAGGGATCTTCAGCGACAAGGAGCCGAAGGTCCGCAGGATCCCGGTCGACGTGCTGAAGGAGAACCTCACCAGGACGGTCGGCACCCTGCGGGAGATGTTCGACGAGATCGCCGACGGCACGGGCAAGCTGCCGCTCAAGACCGCCCAGATCACCTTCGAGGTCACCGCGACCGGCGGCATCACCCTCGTCGGAACAGCCCAGGTCGCGGGCAAGGGAGCGATCACGCTGACGTTCGGCGACTGAATGTTCAAGGCACTGCTCGTCGGGGTCCCCGAGTACGGGGACCCCCGGTTTCCCGCGATGAGGTTCATCGAGACGGACCTCGTCGAACTGCGCGACGCGCTGCACAGGACCGGCTACGAGACCACCACGCTGGACCAGTCGGCGACCCACAGCGACGGGATCAAGGACGCCATCGAGTACTTCCTCGACAACGCGGCCACCGGCGACAACCTACTGATCTACCTGAGCGGTCACGGTGTTCGCCACGAGGGCGTGGACTACCTGGTGCCCTCCTCCGCGATGTCGACAGTGAGCCGGTTTCCCACAGGCAACTGCGTTCCGATCAACTGCGACGCCCACATCGACCGCAGTCGGGCCGCGTCCGTCCTCGTGGTGGTCGACGCATGCCGCGAGGGCGTGGTGCTGCAACAGAAGTCGATCTCGGTGGTGGGCTGGGGCGAGCAGCGCAGTGCCCATGCCCGTACCCGTCTGGTCGCGTACTTCTACGCGTGTTCCCGGGGAGAGACCGCAGGCTTCAGCAAGGAGCCGGGCTTCAGCATCCTGTCCCGCGCGATGAGCGAGACGCTGCTGCGCGACAGACCGTCGACCCTCGCTGACCTGCGGCGTCTCACGCAGGAGCGGATGAATGCCCTGTTCGGTCCGCACGGTGTCAAGGCACACACCGCGCAGGTGCTCGACGAAACCGTCGACCAGAGCACTTTTCCGATCTGCCCTGGTCCGACTGTGCCCAGCGATCACGCCTGGATCCTCGCGGCCGGTGGCCACAAGTTGTGGAAGGCCGACAACGACCTGATGGACCAGACCGTCGCGCTGGTCAAGGACGTTGCCATCAGTCCGGGCACCGATCCGTGGCACGACCACCACGGCTTCGCGTTGCGCCTGTCCGAGAAGGTCCGCTGGCTGCTGATCACCGTGTTGGACAGCACGGTGCGGCTGTCCGACGCCGATGTGGCGTTGCTGGTCGCTTTCCCGTTCCTGCACCAGGCGTACTGGGCTCGGCTCACGGACGAGAGGTGGCCGTCGTCCTCGTCCGAGTTCAGCAGGTTCACCGCCGGATACCCCCGCCTGGTACGCAGGATCGCCGAAACGGCGAACGAGGACATCACCCGATGGCTGTTCCACCGCTGGCTGATCACCAGGCCGGAGTCGTACTCGGCGGACCGCCTGCCCGAACTGCCCGGCCTGGCCGGTGAGGTCTTCGCGCCCGAGCGCGTGATGCAGCTGTTTCGTGTCCTGCGGATGGACCCCGCACTCCTGGCCGACCAGAACCTGTTGCGGCCGCGGCGCACGGTGGCCAGTTCGCGTGACAACGAGCAGGACGTCCACGAACAGCTGATCGGTTTCCTGCTGGCCGCCGCCTACAAGTTCGCGATCGACCCGTTCGATCTGCCCCAGGTGATCGTGGACCACCTCGGCACACACGACCCCGTGGTACTCGGCGAGCTGACCGAAACCCTGTTCGCCGCGGACTGGGCGCCCGAACGACGCAGCCGCTCCTTGCGTGCCCCGTGCTATCACCCGGCCGTCCACCACGCACTGCGACTGCACGCGGATTCGGTGAACTCGCTGCTGACCCAGATCGAACGCACCGGCCCGGAGGAACTGGCGGGCATGCCGCAGCACGCCAACGCCGAACAGCTGTACGCGGCGAACGGTCCCGACGGCCGTCCACTGCACATCACGGACGGCTTCCGGTTCCACCTGGACGAGAACCGCGTGCAGGAACTGCTCATGGGCAAGCAGCTCTACGGCGATCCCGCGCTGGCGGTTCGCGAGCTCTACCAGAACGCACTCGACGCGTGCCGATACCGCGACGCCAGAACCAAGTACCTGCGGGCGACAAACCGGCCGGTCCTGCCATGGACAGGTTCAATCGTGTTCACCCAGAGCAGCGAAGGCGACCGCACGTACATCGAGTGCGCCGACAACGGCATCGGTATGGGCATGCACGAGCTGACGAATCTGTTTGCCAACGCCGGTGCCCGGTTCACCACGCTGCCCGAATACCTCGAAGAGGAAGCACACTGGCGTGAGCACGGGATCATGCTCTACCCCAACAGCCAGTTCGGCATCGGCGTGCTCAGCTACTTCATGCTGGCCGACGAGTTGAAAGTGACGACGTGCCGTCTCGATCGCGACGGCAATCCCGGGCCGACGCTGGAGGCGTACATCGCTGGCCCCGGCACGCTGTCCCGTGTGCAGGTCGCCCCGCCGCTGGCGAACGCAGGCACGACAATCCGCCTGTACCTGCGGGAAGACGTGTCGTGTACGGACGTCCTGCGCCGTCTGCTGTGGCTCAGCGAGTTCGACGTCTCCGCTACCGAGGCCGCTGCCCCGCCGTTGCGTTGGCGCGCCGGACAACTGTCCCCGCACGCACCGATCGGCGCGGACCCATTCGACCCGACGGCGACCAGGTCGGTCCAGCGCGTCGACGCCACCAGTCAACCGGACCTGTGGTGGTGCGACAGCGACGGCGGCATCCTCGCCGATGGCCTGTGGGCTGGGGCGAAGCAGTTCGGCGCGATCATCAACCTGACCGGGTCCCGTGTCCCCGCCTTGAGTGTGGACCGCAAGACCATCGTCGAGCTCGACCAGCCAGAGGTCGAAGGGATCCTCACGGCCGGTATTCCCGACCTGGTCGGGAAGGACGCCACCGTGCTGACAGACCGGTGGCTGGCCCAGGTCGTCGAAGACGGTCGACCGCAACTCGCCGACGCCATCTTCGACCACCTGATCACCATCCCGGACTACCCGTGGCACGTCGGCGACACCCGGACCAGCCTGGCCAAGATCGGCTACTTCCCTCCGGACAGCAAACTGTTCACCTTGCCATGGCAACAGGGCGACTCGACCTACACAGGTCTACCCAACGTCGTGGCGACAGAGCGACTTCGTGCGTGGGTTGCAGCCGGACACATTCCCGGGTTGAAAGCCACCCAGCCCGCGTTGCGCACACGTCCTTCCGACTACCTGTTGTGCCAAAGGCAGGACACGGTCGTCCAGAGGACGAGCAAGATGTCCAGAAACGGCTGGCTGCCACACGCCCTTGCCGTCCCGGCCCTGCACCTGGTCCGCGCGGCAGCCCTGACTGGATTGAGTTACCACGAAGTCAGCACCAGGCTGCGGAAGATGGGCTTCCGGGTGGCGGGGGTCGACACGTTGCCTCGCGACCTGTCGACCGATGACGCGCCGATGCTCAGCCGGACCCTCGGTGAGGCACTCAACCGCAGGATCGTGGGGTTGACATATCAGTACCCCGTTCACATCGGCCATGTCATCGCGACCGCAGCCCGTTGCAGCACAAGTCCGCATGCTGCCGCTGAGCGGCTGGCCGCCTTCGGCTATGACGTTCCGGGATTGGCTCACCTGTCGACCCCTGTCCACCCGGAGGACGGGCACCTTGTCTCCCAAAACCTCGACAGGGCAAACCCCTGGCTCCGAATTGACCATCCTGTGGCCCCTGGCCATGTGCTGCGCGCGGCAACCGATTTCGGCCTCGATCCAGTCGATATCACGACGCGGTTGGCCGCCTTCGGCTATCCCGTCAGCCACCTACCCGAATTTCCTGCCACGGAAAACGCCGACCTGGCCCTGCTGAGCACGAGGCTCGATGGGATGAATCCGTGGCTTCCCGTCACTGCGGTGGTCCCGCCAGGGCACGTGATCGCGGCCGCAGTGCGATACGGCACCTCCCCGGCGGATGTCGCGCAGCGGCTTCGACTCTACGGCCTGGATGTTCACGAGCCCTCGAAATGGCCACAGGATCCCACGTCTGCCGACACACATCCGTTGAGCGTCAAACTCAACGGTGTATGGCCATGGATCGATCCACGCAGCACAGTCTCACCGGCCCACGTCGCGCAGGCTGCCACCGCGCGTCAACGGCAGGTGCAGGACGTGGCAGCGGAACTCCGGTGTTTGAACTACCGGGTGCCCGAAGTGGCAGCGCAGTTGTCCGTGGACGACACACTGCTTCTCAGTTGTGACCTCAACGGCAAACCACCGTGGCTGGACCTCGACGAAGTAATTCCCGAATGGCACATCATCAATGCGTCGGCCACCCTCGACCTTCCCACTGCCACGGTCGTGGACCGGTTGACGACCTTCGAGATGCGCTGCCCGCGACAGGAACAGCTCCTCGATCAGTACACCCAGATGGATCTCAAGGTAATCAGCATAAACCTGGACGGAAGGGCACCGTGGCGCGAGCGTGGCACATCGCTGTCGCGTAGAAACATTCTTGCCCTGGCACGGGAAACCAGCCATTCTCCTCAGTGGATCGCACGACACGCCGCCGCACTGGGACTGACCGCGCCCACTCCGGAGTCGCTGCCCCTGGTCTTCGACGATGACGACCGTGTGCTGATCACCACAGCTCTCGACCGTTCGAGAAGCAGCGGTGCCCAACTCGTCAACACCCAACCTGTCAGCAGCGCCCATGTGGTCGCTGCCGCGAAGGAACTACACCGATCTGTGGCCGCAGTGGTCGACCGCCTGCGCACGTTGGGATACACGATCGACGATCCCGACACCCTGCGGTCGGTCAACCGCGAGGACACGATCCTGATGAGTGTCCAGCTGGATGGCCAAGGCCCCTGGCTGGATGCTTTCAGGCCAGTCCCTGCCACCCACCTGATCACTATCTGGCTGGACAGAAAAGACGTCGGCGCGGCGGCGAAACGACTCGTCCAACTCGGGATGAAGCTGCCGGACGGCATCGAGGTCGCCGACCCCTGATGCGTCCAGGCTCTCTTCCTCGATTTTTGTCACACGAGAAGTCACTGTGTGCGTAGTACCAAAAGAAGTCAGACCTCGGTGACACCAGCGGCATGCCGACGTGCGAGGTCCTGGTAGACGCCAGCGTTCGTGTCCACCCACATCCGAGCGCTGTCAGTCAGCGGGATATGACGCTTCGCCGGTGAACCCATGGCCATCACCTCAGGCGGCACGTCCGAAGCCGGGGTGACAGTCGACCCGGCGGCGATCATCGCGCGAGCCCCCACCTTGCTGCCGTCCAGCACGATCGCCCCGTTGCCGACGATGGCGTACTCGCCTATCTCACAGTCATGGACCAGGCACAGGTGGCCGACGGTCACACCACGTCCCACAGTGCAGCCGTTGACGCCCACGTGAAGTACGGCGTTGTCCTGGATGTTGGCGCCTTCGCCGATGAGGATCCGGCCGAAGTCCGCACGGATCACCGCGCCGTACCAGACGGACGCGCCTGCTTCCACGACCACGTCGCCGACCAGGGTCGCGGTGGGGGCTATCCAGGCTTCCGGGTGGACCTGTGGGCTCTTGCCTTCGAACGAGAACAGCGGCATGCCACCGGAATCTACTTCACGAAGTCGGGCACGACCTTCGGTGGCCACGTTCCCGCCGCGAGGATGCCCTCCGCGTACGCCTTCGACACCAGCGACGTCCGGTTCGGCGCCCGCAGTTTCCGCAGCAGGTTGGTCACGTGGTACTCCACGCCGCCTCGGCTCAGCTCGACCATCAGCGCGAGTTTCGCCGTGGACACGCCCGCCGCCACGCCTTCCAGGATCCGGGAATCCATTTTGGTCAGTATCTTGCGACTGGCTGTGTGTTTCTGGTCCGGCGCGACCATCACGACGATCGTCTCGCCGCGCAGGCCGTCGCGCTGCACCAGGTCGAGGACGTTCCGGCCGCGCAGGTCGTCCGGATGGCAGCCGAGCCTGCTGTACAGCCGCTGGCTCGCCGTCACCACCACTCCACGGGCGTCCACCTGCGCGGCGCACACGCCGGGAGCCGCGGTGAATGTCCGGAAAACTTCGTTGTCCACTGGGACGACCCACCTCCCCGCCCGAGACCAGGTCCCGCCACACGCCATGGGAGCGTAACCACGGGCGGTGTGGCTTCGCAAGGCTTCTCGCGTTGCACAGTGTTGCTTGCCCTGCTTTTGAGTGGGGTTGAGGAGCGCAAGAAGATCAAGAGATCGGCGTGATAGGTATCTTCACGTCCGACGCACGCCACAACACACGAGGTGACCTGTGCCCGACCCGTTGACCCTGTCGGTGCTCGGCGGCGCCGCGCTGACCGAAGGCATCAAATTCCTGTACGGACAGGCGACGGAACTGCTCAAGCGACGCCGTGAGCGCAAGGACGCGAAAGCGGAACTACCTGCGGAAACGCCCGCGTTGGAAGGCGAGCTGCGGCAGCCGTTGCAGGTCGACCCGGCCGCGTTGGAACGGCTCGAACCGGATCTGCGCGAACTGCGGCGCGGCCTGCAGGACTACGTCGACGAGCTCGAACCGGTGGATTCGTCGGATGAGCGGCTGCTGGAGACCGCGGACGCGGTCCGGCAGATCCTGGAGGCCGTGTACGGCCAGCGGATCACGTTCCGCGGCGAGCAGCGGCCCGCATCCGGCCCGCTCGCCGAGGGCCGGGTCGACGTCGGCACGGTGTCCGGCTACGTCGCCGGTGTGCGCGCGAAAACCGCTACCGGCACCGTGCGCGGCATGGTGAACGTCAACGAGGTGACCTCGGGCGGCGAGGTGGTCGGTGTGGACATCGACCACCTCGGGGAGAAGTGAGCGACCGGCTCAGCCGGTCGGACCTGCTCTACGAGCCGCTGATCGCCCAGTACCTCGGACCGGGTTTCGTCGAGCGGACCTGGCTGGCCGGTCGGGTCGAGCAGCACTTCGCCGACCCCGGCTGCCGGTTCGTGCTGCTCACCGGTGGTCCGGGAACCGGCAAGAGCGCCTTCCTCGCATGGCTTTCGCAACGTCACGCGCTCTCGCCGCGCTACTTCCTGCGTCGGATGAGCAACCATCCGCTGGCCAGCGGGGACGCGTCGTCGCTGCTGCTGAGCGTGGGACACCAACTGGCGGTGTTGCGGCCGGAGCTGATGCGGCCCGACGTGGACGTGACGGTGGAGCAGACAGCCGGAACCGTCGCCGCTGACGGGCGGATTGTCGGTGTGCGCGTGGGGATTCTGCAGATCTCACCGTTCGGTCGGACCGCGATCCAGGTCGAACAGCACGCGGATGTCGTCGAAGGCACCATGATCGGCCTGGACATCGAGCGTCTCGTCGTCGATCCACGCCTGCACGACCTGCCGACGCTGCAGAACCTCGCACTGCTCGACCCAGCAATCCGCTTGGCACAGAGGCAGCCTGACGCTCTCGTCGTCGTGCTGATCGACGCGCTGGACGAGCTGCGGTTCCAGTTCGGCGGCCACGGTGACATCGTCGAATGGCTGGCCTCATGTCCCGAACTGCCTGAGAACTTACGGATCGTGGTCTCGTGTCGTCCGGATCGTCAGCTGCTGCAACGGTTCCGGCTGGCTCAGGCGGACCGGCTGCGCGAGGAGGCGATCGAGCCGTCGTCCGGCGAGGTCAGCGGGGACGTCGTCGTCTACGTCCACAGTGTCCTGAGTGAGCCCGGACTCGCCGAGCTGCCCCGCATCGACGCCAACCGGATCGCCGCACACGCACAGGGAAGCTTTCTGTACGTCGCATTGTGGGCACGAGGTCTGCGTGCCGCTGTGGACGACAGTGACCATGAGCGAACACTGGCGCTGACCAACCTGTCCACTTTGCCCACCGGACTCAGCGGCATCTACGAGTACTTCGTCGCCCTGGTCCGCGATGCCGTCCGCCATCGGGAAGGCCAGCAGTGGAAACGTGTCTGGAAACGCGTGCACCGACGGCTGCTCGGTGTCCTGGCCGTCGCCCAGGCAGCGGTGAGCGTGGACCAGGTGCTGCTGCTGGCCGACCTTGAGGACGAACGCGTGGACAGCGTCGACGCGCTGGACGACCTCGAACAGTTCCTCCTTGCGGACGACAACGGAATCCGGTTGTGTCACCAGACTTTCGCCGAGTTCCTGACCGACAGTGGCCGGTGGCGTGAGGACTGGTACGTTGACGCGAAACCGTTCCACCGCCGCGTCGCCGACCGACTGCTGGCCGAGTACGGCGATTCCTGGGCGGTGTGCGAGGACGAGTACGCTCTGAGCCACGTCGTCACCCACCTCGTCGCGGCCGGTGAAGCAAGCGACCGGTTACCCGACCTGCTCGGTGACCCCGGCTTCGGCTTCGCCAAGGGCACGCGGATCGGCATCGGTGCCGTGCTGGCCGACTACGTCGCCGCGAACGCCGAACTGCCAGGCAATCCCGCCATCGCGGCCGGACTGGCCGCCACGTTGGCCAGGCTGGCCGACCTCGGCCTGGACAACGTCGCCGATCACCTGCACGCCGTGGTCGGCTACCGCAACGACTCGGCCAAACTGCTCAACGAACGAGTGCTCGACCACGTCAGCGACCCCGAGTTCCTCGACCAGCACATGACAGACGACCGGGCACGTGGCGCGGCGCTGATCGCGTTCTCACTCGTGCGAGGAACCCGACTGCGCCGCGAAGGACAGGTCGCCGAGGCGCGGGAAGTGTTCCTGCGTGCCGTGCCGGACATCGACGAAGTGCCGTCAACGCACCAGAAGTCCATGTTCTGCTACGAACTCGGCTTCATCGAGTTCCTCGTCGGCAGGCCCGAACAAGCGCTCGACTGGCTCAAGCGGTCGACGGAGTACGCCGACAACCCGGTCGGCGCGTACATCTCCAAACTGGTCGCGTTACGCGTCGGACTCCTCGGCGACTTGGTGTCCACGGAGGACTACCTGCGTTCGCACGAGGAGGCGTTGGCGTTCCTCACCAGCCCCGAGGCAGCCGGACCGCACGTGTCGCGCTGGGTGACGAGCGTGCACGGGCAGATGCTCGACCTGGGACTGTGGACCCGTGACGTCGAACTGATCAGGAAGTCCATCCGGTTGCTGGAGGACGACCCGTGGATCCGGGAGACCGGACGAGACGACATCCTGCTCAAACACCGCGCCCGTGCCGCCGCCGTGACAGGCGACTGGGCGACGGCCCTGCCCCTGTTCGAAACAGTGCTGGACGACGCGCCGGAGCACCGTGAGGAACTGGCCAGGGATCTTTACTACTACGGCAAAGCACTCGCCGACTCGGGCGATCCCGCCAGGGCACGGGAAGTCTGGGAGGCAGGCCTGCGCACTCCCGGGGACGCGGCAAACTGGCCGTGGCACGCGCTCATCCGTCGCGAACTGTAAGCGGCTACTCGGACTTGACCCCGCCGACCCACACGATGTGCGAAGTGACATTCGTGCGCTTGACGATGTACTTCAAGGCGTTCTCCGGCTCCGACAACGAGTAATGGTTGCGGCCGTCGAGCGTGGTCATGAACGTGCCGCTCGCCAGGGACATCCCCCACGCGATGATCTGGGCGTCGATCTGCTCGCCAAACTCCACGACCACCGCGAACACCCTCGGCGCGTGTCCGTCGACCATTTCCCTGACCGAGTCCCAGAAGGCGGGCGGCTGGAAGCCGGTTGACTGAGTCGCGACATCGGACATGGTTACACCCCAAGGGATTCGGTTCTTGTGCTCGGTTGAGCGACACCCAGGAGCATAGGAAGACACGGCGCGTGGCGCGAGAAATACTCTCAGTAATTCACTTATCCGATCGGGTGAACTGCCAGGAGGGTCACTCGTCTTCGGAGGACAGCTCTCCCGCAAGATCATCAGCCAATCGAGTGATGATCGCCCTGGCAGCACGGTCGTAGCTGGCAATGGACGAGAGGTGTTCGAAGACCCTGCCGTACAGGGCGACCTCCTCAGGTTGGGCTAGGCGCAGCTCAGCCGAGTAGGTCTCCACCGCAACACTCTCGTCGTCACGCAACCAGAAGCCATGCCAAGGACCGACCACATACTGAGTCCTGGAGCTGATGATTCCGACACGAACATTCGGCAAGGTGGACAGCGTGTTGAGTCGGTCAAGCTGGGCAAGCATGCCACTCCGTCCGCAGTATCGAATCAGCAGCGCCGACTCTGGGATGACAAAGTGAAACCGCTTATCCTTCTGATAGAGCAGTTCCTGACGCCTCATCCGTGCCTGCACGGCCTCGTCGACACTATTGGGAACGTCGCGAAGTACAGCGCCGTTCATCAAAGCCGCTCTAGCATATTCAGGAATCTGCAACATACCCGGAACAATGGTAGTCTCAAACACTCGAAACAGTCGTGTTTTGGCATCCAGTTCGAGCGTCTGCCGTTGAAGCACGCCATGCCCCTGAGCAAGGAGCCGCTCCCATTCAGCATACCTCATTTCAAGTGTTCGCAACTCTATCAGCAGCTCATTTGTTCGCGACTCATCTCCGGTCGCCTTGGCCCACTCTCGAATGTCTTGCTCAGTTGGCGTCTGCCGCGCGGTCTCAAGCTTGGAAATCTTCGACTGCGGCCACGACAACGACTCCGCGAGCTGCACGCCAGTCAGTCCAGCCTGTCGGCGTAGCTCACGGAGTCGTTGTCCCAGCGCAGCGCGGGCTTCTTGGACGCTATGCGCGCCCGAGCTGTTCTTCGGCGACAAACTCATCCCGTCTTACAGCATGATGCCAAGCGGCATCTCGCCAATAATTGTGCTGCACAATCTCAACAAGGTCTTCATCGAACTCACAGTTGAGAAGGCGATCATTATCATCGAAGTTCATACGCAAAAGCCTGCGCGAGTCAAACAACCAGTAGTCATAGTTCGGCAAACCAGCATCACGCGCCGACTCACGGCGGAGATAGCGAATATCCTCACCGGCCGCATTATTGTACCGGGCGTGCGCATAGCCAAATCGACTGTAGTCACTCAACGGTAGGTCGACCACCCGCACACGCATGAAGCGCCGTCCCACCTCGGCCGCAGCTCGGACTGTAGAAAACCAGCCTTCCAACCACGAAAGATCCTCTGGCTCGCCAGCCAAGAATTTGTCGAGATACTCCTGTTCGCGCTCCACAGCGTACGCATTCCTGACTTCCAAGCGAAAAGCCGTGTGCTCGAACTCACTGAAGAGCTGTCTAAACTCAGTGCCGGGATCGATGATCTTACTCAGCGGTCTCCCTCCTTCGACTGCTCGCTACGCGTGTAGAACTTCAGCACATCTTCCGGGATCTCGACAACGGCCTCACCATCGGGTATCGGACCTATGTCGCCCAGAGCCTGCGGATCCGTCACGGTCCAGCCCTGCACGAAGTAGGTCCTGCGATCTGTGCGATCAGTGGCGAACAAAGTAGCCGAGCCGTTCTCCCCTGACTCTGGATCCTTACCAAGGAACTGAGCACGCATGAAGTCTCCTAGGATATTCGAGATCTTTCTCAATGTCGAAGGTGTCGGCGATCGGGCACCCGGGTCAAGGGCTGCCTAGGGTGTTCGCCTGATTGAGGGGGAGCACCAACCGGTTGGCCTACTCCGCTGTGAGTGCACCAACTGCTCGCGCAATGATCGCTCGAGCGTCGTGGTCATAGTCGGCGACGGAGGACAGGTGGTCGAAGACCCTCCGGTACAGGGCGACCTCTGCGGGCTCGATGAGGCACAGCGCTGCCGAGTAGGTCTCGACATCGACTTGCTCGTCGTCGCGCAACCAGAAGCCGTTCCACGGACCGACCACATACTGAGTTCCGGAACTGATGATTCCGAGCCGCACGTTGGGTAGTGTGGACAGCTCGTTGAGTCGATCAAGCTGCGCAAGCATGCCACTTGGACCGCAGTACCGGAGTGACAGCACCGACTCCGGGATGACGAAGTGGAACTTCTTGTCCTTCTGGTACAGCAACTCCTGGCGCTCCATCCGCACCCGCACGGCCTCGTCGACACTGTCCGGGATGTCGCTGACGATGACGCTGCCCGTCAGTACCGCTCGAGCGTATTCGGGAGTCTGCAACGTGCCCGGAACAATGGTCGGTTCGAACACCCGGAACAGTCGGGTCTTGGCATCCAGCGCGAAAACCTGACGTTGCAACGGCCCGTGCCCCTGACTGAGCAGGCTCTCCAACTTGACATACCGCTCGTCGCCTGCCTGCAACTCACTCATCCGACACCTCCTGGATCTTCGGGGACTTCCCGGCGTTCCAGGGTGTCGACGACTACAGCACGCGGCAAGGGCTCGTCCCCCGATCGAGGACGTGCGCCAACCTGTTGGCCTACTGGGCTTTCAGCGAGTTCAACGGAATCCGGATCTGGCAGGTCGCCTCTCCCGGAATCGGGCGTAGCCTTCTGATGCCGGTAGGGTGGCCTTCACGGCACATCAGGGCTTTCCGAACCATATGGGGCCGCGTGCCGACTCTCCGGGCAGTCCGGTGATGGACTTCGTGGACGGTTGTGGTGGGTCGGCCACCCATAGCTTTGCGGTGGTACTGATGCTGGCCACCAGGTCCATGTGTGCGTGCGGGATCTCCACGGCGACGGTTGTGCCATCGGGAAGTGTGCTGGTGCCACGCACTGTGTGCAAGATGGACCATGGTCGGCGGTACCCGATGTCGGTGACCGATATCGGTATCTCGTGCCACTGCTTGGTTTCGCGCTGACGGTTGGCTGCCATGACTTTCGGAAGGCCCTGCAACATGCTGGCGATGAACAGCGCCACGACGATGACCGTCGCCGGTTGGTGCCGGAAGGCCTCGACCGGGCCGCCGAGGGTGAGCCACAGCAGGACGGCCTCGACCAGGGCCGGGGCAAGGATCCAGACCACGTCGGACTTCCAGCCCGAGAGTGTGCCGTCCGGCTCGCCCGGCCCGCCGGGAAGTTCCTTCTCGCCCGTGAACACGGGCAGCCTCATCGTCGAACCGGCAGTACGCACCTCGACGTTGCCGAGGCGGTCGGTGATCATCCACAGGCCGTGGTGCCTGGTGATGTCGGCCGAGCCGTTGGTGAACAGGCGAACCTGCGCTTGCTTTCCATCGTCCAAGTCGAACACCACCGTGCGTCCCCGGAACCGCAGCCGCTCAGGTGCGATCCACCGCCAGACACCTGTGCCCAGTTTCCGTCGACAGCGCCGCACAACGCTCTGCTTGGCGATGGCATTGATCGCAACACCGACCATGATCAGCAACGGCAGGGCGTACACGAGCAGGGTCTCGCCCGTGAACGGCGATGCGAGCACCAGATGCAGTACGGCCGCGCCGACCACCCACACCGCCACCCATACCAGCCACACCAAGCCCGCGCGCTTCTTCGCCGCGAGTTCCTGGATCAACAGCGGGTCTTCGACAGCGGGCCGGTCGGTCGGATTCTCAGGCGGTAGCGCATACGGTGGTTCGATTTGCCCGGTTCGCACCGGTCTCGGCTGATGCGGGTCTCGTTCGAGTTGGCTTTTCTCATCGGCTTCCGCTGGGCCCAGGCGAGCAGGTCGACACCGCGAACACGCGCTCAAGTAGCCGATGAGCGGATGGTCGAGCGGGTCCGCCCTCAGCGCTGAACCCGTTTGGGTGTAGTCGCTTTGCGTCTGTGGCGGGTTCGGGTGGGTGTCGGAAGACTGGTGTCCCCTATCTGAGGAGTGCCAGTCATGGCGGATCAGGACTCGGTGTCGGACGGTTCGGATGTACAGATCGACGAGGAGTCGGGCGAGGTCGAGGAGGTCAGCGCCGAGCCGACCACGGCAGGGATGCTGTCGGTGGTCTACGCCGACGGTCCGGAAAGT
>NZ_CDME01000013.1:0-14579 GCF_000826545.1 Kibdelosporangium sp. MJ126-NF4
CCCGGTCGTCAAGTGCCAGGCCGACAGGCCACGCGACCCGCCATCACGACCCGACGACCCAAGCATCCACAGGGGACTCAACGCGGTTTGGTCCAGCAGCATTCATGCCGACGCCAACAACACCACCTGACTCCAACCTCACCACCCACACTGACCAGAACACACCAGAACACGCTCAGCACCCAGCTGCGACAACCCCGTCGACCGCACCCCGCACTGAGCCCGTCATTGCCCGTGACCAGGCACAACGTCGTGTCAGTGGTCGTGTCAGGACGGGAACAGGACTGTGTCAGGCCGCCCGATGACAGTAGTCCCATGACGAGTTCAGCGATTACCGCTTCGGGGCTGAGGAAAGCCTACGGGGACAAGGTCGTGCTCGACGGCATCGATCTGAATGTCGGCACGGGCACTGTCTTCTCCCTGCTTGGTCCGAATGGCGCGGGCAAGACGACGACTGTGAACGTGCTGACCACCTTGTTGACCGCCGACGGTGGGACAGCGCGTGTCGCCGGGCACGACATCGTGTCCGAGACCAGGAAAGTGCGGGCCGCGATCGGGGTCACCGGCCAGTTCGCCTCGGTGGACGACCTGCTGTCCGGCGAGGAGAACCTCCAGCTGATGGCAGACCTGCACCATCTCCCGAGTGGGGAGGGCAGGCAGGTCGTCCGCCAGCTGCTGCGGCGGTTCGATCTGCAGGAGTCGGCAGGCAAGCTGGCGTCCACCTACTCCGGGGGTATGCGCCGGAAACTGGATCTGGCGATGACGCTGGTCGGCAGGCCGCGGATCATCTTCCTGGACGAGCCGACGACCGGACTCGACCCGCGCAGCCGCCGGACGATGTGGACCATCGTCCGGGAACTGGTGGCCGACGGGATGACCATCTTCCTCACCACCCAGTACCTCGAGGAGGCCGACCAGCTCGCCGACCGGGTCGCGGTGCTCGACCAGGGCCGCCTGGTCGCCGAGGGCACACCCGACGAGCTCAAGCGTCAGGTTCCCGGCAGCCACGTCCGGCTCCGGTTCGCCGACGGCCCGCGGCTGGATGCAGCCACGCGGGTCCTGACCGGGTCCACTCCGGACCGCGAGAGCCTGGTGCTGCGGGTGCCCAGCGACGGCGGCGTGAAGTCGGTGCGGTTCGTGCTGGACCGGCTGGACGAGTACTCGATCGAGGTCGAGGAGTTCTCCGTGCACACGCCGGACCTCGACGACGTTTTCCTTGCACTGACCGGACACGCGAGCGCGGCTCACTCGAATGCGGAGGCCATCACCTCATGAGCACCACCACCTCAGCACCACTGGCCGACGCGGCGATCATGATGCGCCGCAACTTCAAACACACCCTCCGCAACCCGGGCGCGCTGTTCAACGCGATCCTGATGCCGATCGTGATGATGTTCATGTTCGTGTACATGCTCGGCGACGCGTTCAGCGTCGGCGACGCGTACGTCGACTACGCGACACCGGGCATGATCCTGATGGCCATCACGTACGGGTTGAGCGCGACCGCGATCGCCGTGAACAGCGACATGACGAAGGGCGTCATCAACCGGCTCAAGGTCATGGACGTCTCCCGTGGCGCGGTGTTGACCGGTCACGTCGTGTCCACTGTGGTACGTACCGTGATCGCCATCGCGGCCGTCATCGGCGTCGCCTTCCTGATGGGATTCAGTCCCGCCGCGACCTTCGCGCAGTGGCTCGCCGTTGCCGGGATCGTCCTGCTGACCGTGTTCGCGGTCTCCTGGCTCACCATCGCGTGTGGACTGGCAGCGAAAACGGTGGAATCGGCCGGGTTCGCCAGCGTGCCCATGGTCATGCTGCCGTTCTTCAGCAGCGCCATCGTCCCCGCGGACAAGATGGGGCCCGGTGTGCGCGAGTTCGCGGAGTACCAGCCGTTCACGCCGATCATCGAGAGCGTGCGTGGCTTTCTCAACGGCACACCGGCGACCGGCCAGACCATCGCCGCGATCGCCTGGTGCGTGGGGATCGCTGTCGTCGGTTACGCGTGGGCACGGGCGAAGTTCAACAAGCGAGCGTGACCTCCGCCAGCTCACGCCAGTCCGCCTGTGTCCCCTCCTCAGTCGCCTCGGTGAACCGCGTGTCACCGAGGCGACTTCGTGCTGCCTGCTCGATCCGAGCCACATCCGGCTGCGAGCGGTACGGCAGGCCGCGCAACGTCGTGCTGGCCGCGAGCAGCCGCACCGCCTGCTCGTACTGTTCCTGACGCAGCGCCAAGTCCGCGATCCCGATGAGGATCTGCGCGACCAGGAGTACGTTGTCCGCAGTTTCGGACGCCACGCGGAATGCCTCGGTTCGGTGTTCGCGGGCCTCGTCGAGATCGTCGGCGAGGTAGCCGAGCAGGTCCTGGATCGCCGCGCGATAGCTCGTCTGCTCGGCGCGGACGCCCAGCGTCGATGTGACGACTTCGAGTTGGCGGTAGGCCTCCGTGACATCGCCGCTCCACCGCGCGAGCTCGGCCTTCGTCAGCGCCAACTCCGCGAGCGCGCCTGGCCAGGCAACCTGTTCCGCGGCCTGCTGTGCCTGTGCGATGGCAGTCGAACCCGACTCCTCGTCACCCAGCAGCCAGTACAACCGCGCCTGGTAGGCCCGCATCCCCACGACGTCCTCGATCGCACCGAGCTCGGTGACGACCGTGATCGCCTGCTCGTAGTACGAGCACGCACGAGCGAACTCGCCGCGCGAGGCGATCCGTTCCGCCAGCTCGATCAGGGCGAACGAGATGCTCCACCGTTCACCGACCGCGCGAAGCTCCGCGAGCGCCGTCTCCAGATGGGCGTCCACTTCCGGCCCGCCATGGCCGAGCAGGACCCGCTGCTTGCCGAACTGCACTCGGGCAATGCCCCGCACCCATGGGTCCTCGTCGGTGATCAGCGAGTCGAACGCGGTCAGGTACGCGTCCGGCCCGTGCAGCAGGCGTTCCAGTGCGGCGGCGAACTTCAGCATCGGGTGCGAGCCGGTGGCACGCTGGCTGCTTCGGTGCGCCTCACGGATCCACTCCGCCACGTCGTACTGACCGCTGCGTCCGGACACCCTGAGCTGGATGGCGATTCCGTACACCAGGGCCCGGACCTCGTCAGTCACCTCACCGGGGAGGGCCATGGCCGCCAGGATCAGCTCACTGCCCTCGGTCTTGCGCCCGCAGAGCCACCAGTACCACCCGGCGAACGCCGCGAGCTGCATCGCGCCCTGCGCATCGCCCGCCACGATCGCACCGCGCATCGCCGCACTGATGTTGTCGTGCTCGGCCTGAACCACGGCAAGCCATTCCAGCTGCTCGCCGCTGCGAAGATGCGGATCCGCGGTCTCGGCGAGGTCGGTGAAGTACGCCAGATGCGCCCGCCGCGCGAAGTCCGCCTCCCCCGTTTCGGCCAGCCGCTGGGCGGCGTACTCCTTGATCGTGCCGAGCATCCGGTAGCGCGGCGCCAGATCCCCCTCGGTGACGACCAGCAGTGATTTCTCGGCCAACGAGGTCAGCAGGTCGAGCACCTCGCCCGATTCTCCCGCGCAGACCCACTCGGCCGCTTCCAGGCTCGCACCACCGGCGAACACCGACAGCCTGCGCAGGACCATGCGTTCGGCCTCGGTGAGCGGTTCCCAGCTCCAGTCGATCACCGCGCGCAACGTCCGGTGCCGTGGCAACGCCGTCCGGCTGCCGCCGGTCAGCAGACGAAACACGTCGTCGAGCCGGTTGGCGAGTTGATCGAGCGACATGGTGCGTAACCTGGCCGCGGCGAGTTCGATGGCCAGTGGCATTCCGTCCAACGCCCGGCAGACACGCGCCATGGTCGACAACGTGCGGGCGTCGAGCACGAAGTCCTTACGCACCGCGCTTGCCCGGTCACGCAGCAACTGGACAGCGGGAGACGACTCGATGTCGTCGGGCTTGGCGTTCTCGGCAGGCAGGGCCAGGGGCGCGACCTGCCACAGCGCCTCACCGGTGATGCCGAGCGGTTCCCTGCTCGTCGCGAGGATCCGCAGCCGCTGGCACTCGCCGAGCACCCGATGGGCGAACGCTGCCGCCGACTCGATCACGTGCTCGCAGTTGTCCAGAACCAGCAGCGCCTGCCGGTCGCGGATCGCGGCGATGACCCGGTCGGTCGGCTCGGCGTCCGGCGACCCGCCGAGCAGCCCTTCCCGCTGGCCGAGGGCCGCGAGCGTCGCCTGGGCCACGTCACCGTCCGCGCCGATGGCGGCGAGCTCCACCAGCCAGGCCCCGTCCGGTGTGTCGCCGAGCAGCGTGCGCGCGGTTTCCGTGGCGAGCCTGGTCTTGCCCGAACCGCCCGGCCCGATCAGGGTGGTCAGCCGGTGTCCGGTGACGAGCTCACGGACCGCGGCGACGTCGGCGGCCTTGCCGACGTAGCTGGTCAGCTCGGCGCGCAGGTTGGTGTTCCGGCTTTCCTCCCGGCGCCCCACCTCGCCGCGCAGCAACGCGACGTGCAGCTCGGACAGCTCGGGCGAGGGGTCCACGCCCAACGCGTCAGCGAGGGCCTCCCGCGCACGCTGGTACACGACCAGTGCCTCTGAGCTGCGACCGGCGGCTCCCAGCGCACGCATCAGCGCGGCCACCAACCGCTCCCGTACGGGATGCGCGGCCACCAGGTCGGTCAGCTCCGTGACCAGCTCGGCACCGTGGCCGAGGCGGATCTCCGCCTCGAACCGGTCCTCCGACGCAGCCAGGCGCAGCCCGTCGAGCCGGACGACCGCCGCGTCGAAAGCCTCGCTGTCCTGCAGGCCGACGTCCTGCATGGCGGCACCACGCCACAGGCCGAGGGCTTCACGCAGGAGCGCCACCTGCTCGGGATCCTCGCCGCCACGTGCCTGACCGACCAGGCGCTCGAACCGCACGGCGTCGACAGCGTCGGGCTCCACAGTCAGCCGATAGCCGCCGACCTGCCCGTCGACAACGCCGTCCGGCAGCACGCGCCGTAGCCGGGAAGCCAAGCGTTGCAACGCGTTCGCCGCGTCCGACGGCGGATTCTCACCCCAGATCCAGTCGACGAGCGTCGCCTTCTGGACCACGCGTCCGGGTTCCAGCGCGAGCGCGATGAGCAGCGCGCGCAACCGGGCGCCCGGCACGTCCGCCACGCCGCCGTCGCCTGTGTGGACCTCGAAAGGCCCGAGTATCCCGATCCGCACCCGGCTGATTCTGCCGTGTCCGACTGGTCGGCTCCGACGCGGCCGGTCACAGTGTCTGGGCCGTGTCAGTCCCGTGTCAGGTCCGTCGGCGACTGTTGTCGCAGCCACCACGAGAGGACATCCGATGAGCCAGCCGGTTCCCATCCCACAGGGCCTGCCCATGGACCGCGACGTCAGCCCGTTCGACCCGCCCAGCCAGCTCAGCCGGTGGCGCGCGACTCGTCCGGTCTGTCCCATGGTCTTCCCCGACGGTCACGAGGGCTGGCTCGTCACCGGCCATGAGGCGGCCCGTCAGCTCCTGGCCGACACGCGGTTCAGCTCACGCCAGGACCTCGGCATCATCCACGTGCCGTTCGAGACCCCCGGCATGCCCGTCCAGACCGAACCGTCCCCGACGATGCCGGGTGTGTTCGTCGCCATGGACCCGCCGGACCACACCCGGCTGCGGCGCAAACTCACCGGGGCCTTCACCGTCAAGCGCATGAAGCAGCTCGAAGAGCACATCGTGGACATCACCGAGCGGCAGCTGGACAGGCTGGCGCAGCTGACACCGCCGGTCGACCTGGTCGCGGAGTTCGCACTGCCGGTGCCCTCGCTGGTGATCTGCGAACTGCTCGGCGTGCCCTACGCGGACCGGGAGACCTTCCAGGTCAACTCGGCCAAGTTCCTGGAGAAGGACGTGAACATCGAGGACAAGATGGGCGCGTTGAGTGCGATAACGACGTACCTGGCCGAGCTGGTGACGCACAAGCGCGCCGAGCCCGGCGAGGACATCCTGTCCGACCTGGCCCGTGACGAGGACCTCGGCATCGACGAACTCGTCGGCATCGGCTTCGTGCTGCTGCTCGCGGGCCACGAGACGACGTCCAACATGCTGGCCCTCGGTACGTTCGCGCTCCTCGAGCACCCCGAGCAGCTGGCCGAGCTGCGGGCCGACCCGGAGCTGATGCCCGACGCCGTCGAGGAACTCATGCGCTACCTGTCCGTCGCCGATATCTTCTACCGCTACGCCACCGACGACATCGAGCTCGGCGGCGAGACCATCGGCAAGGGATCGAGCGTCGTCATCTCGCTGCTGGCCGCCAACCACGACCCGCAGCGCTTCGACAACCCCGACACGCTGGACATCCACCGCAAGGCCCGCGGTCACCTGTCCTTCGGCCACGGCATCCACCAGTGCCTCGGCCAGCAACTGGCGCGGATCGAGATGCGCGCCGGTTTCGCCGGGCTGCTGCGCCGCTTCCCGACTCTCCGGCTGGCCATCCCGGCCGACGAGGTGAAGCTCAAGACGGACATGAACATCTACGGCGTGCACGAACTGCCGGTCACCTGGACGGAGACGGCACCGTAAGCCGCTGTCCGCGGCCGGGTTACGACAGTTCCCGCACATCCCAGCCCCAGTCGCTGATCGTCTCGCGGCCGTCGTGGTCGGCCAGCACGACGAGTTCCATCCCCAGCGGGTTGTCGTCGAGGGTGATCTCCTGGCGGGAGCTGAAGTCCAGGCGGATGGCGGAGATGTACTCCCGCACGTCGGCCTCGCCCCTGACCAGTTCCGCACGCTCGGACGGGGTGAGTCCGGTGTGGACAACGGTGACCGCGGCCTCGCAGCTCGTCGCGCGGGCCCTGGTCTGGAACTTGGCCAGTGCGGCGCCGGAGAGCAGACGGCATGCCGTCGGGGCGTCACCCGCCCCGACGGCACGGAAGAACTGGTACACGGTGGCTCCGCTGGACCTGAGGCTGGCCTGGCAGCCGTGGAACATCAGCACGACCAGCGCGACGATCACCACGAAGCCCACGGTCCGACCGAGGACCGTCACGGCTGGGCCGGGATCAGGATGACCACCTCGGACTCGTCGTGCGCCAGGTAGCGCACCCGCACCACCGCGCCGGGCTGGGCGTGGGCGGCCATCTCCGGCGAGACCGTCTTCTCCTGCACGAGTTCGAACGTGCTGCCGTCGGGCCTGGTCACCCGCATGGTCATGGACACCACCGCGCGGTCGCCGCGGATCTCCCCGGTCGGCGACATGGACAGCACCACCGCCCGGGTTTCCATACCCTGCTGGGAGATCTGCAACTGGCGGGGCGTGATCAGACCCTTGGCCAGGCGGATCCGGTCGAGCACCAGCTGAAGTTCCTGCTGGGGCGCGTCGGTGGCCAGCACGACCTTGTCGCTGCCGGGCATGTAACGCACCGGCAGCAGCGAACCGGGCCGCACGGCGTGCATGTCGGTGAGGTCGACCAGCTGCTTGGCCTGGGCGCGGTAGTTGCGCCCGTCCTGGGTGTCCACGTCCATGGTGATCAGCAGCTGGGGCTGGTCGTTGACGGAAAGTCCGGTGCGGGCGACCGAAACCACCGTACCCATGCCGATCGGCGCGCCGCGGTAGGCGGCCGGGACCTTGCCGCCGAAGCCGGAGTTCTTGAGCAGTGCGCCCACCCGAAACAGCATGGGGACGACGATCACGCCGGTGAGCGGGGCCGCGATGAAACCGTTGAGCCAGGGCATCGGGCCGGTGCCGGTGATGCCCTCCTTGATGTAGAGGTAGGTGACGAACAAGCAGACCAGGGCGACGATCCAGGCGACGATCTTCATGATGAGGTGTTCCTTTTCCTAGGAGTTGCCGAAGTAGTCGATGTGGCCGACCGCGACCTGGCTGGCGCGGCCGTCCGGGCTGATCACCACCAGGCCGTCGCTGGTGGCGAAGTCGTCCTCGGTGCGGACGTAGATCAACGTGCGTTTCCCCGGGCTGGTCAGTGCGCGGGCCGAACCGGTGCCGGTCGGCAGCGTCGCGGTGACCTGCCCGGTGTCCAGTGAGACCACGCTCAGCGCGCGTTGCGTGGAATTGATGTCACGGTTGTGGTGCACCACAACCAGTCCGGCCGGTACGCCTGCCGCGACGGTGGGGCCACGGCCGGTCGGGAAGCCTTCGGGTTCGGCCTCGCCAGGCAGCGGGGTGAGCGGGATCTGTGCCTCGTGGAAGACGGCGTCGCCGATCGGGGTGGCGCTGCCGTCACCGGCGCGGCGCGCCAGGCTCTGGCCGGGAGCGTTGGTCCGGGGACGCAGTTGCACGGCGTCCTTGCCGGAAATCACGCCCTCGGTGCCGGACGAGCTGGTGGGGGTGTTGATGGAACGCCCGGCGCTGAGCTTGCCCGCCCAGGCCGTGGCCACCACCGGCGGCGCGGGGGTCGCTGTGATGGCGTCCAGTGCGATGGTGCTCAGGCCGCCGTCGGCGTTCATGGCCACGACGGCCTTGGCCGCCGCGTCGTAGCCGTAGGCGGCGCGGGAGGTCACCGGCCGGGACAGGCCCTGGATGTCGCGGTCGCGGGCCAGGACGTCCCCGGTGGCCAGGTCCAGGATCACCAGGCCGCCGTCGGTGGCGACGTAGGTGTTCCACGCACCGGAGGCCAGCACCCTCGCGTGCCAGGTCAGCTGGTCGGAGAGCTGCACGTCCCACAGGACCTGCCCTGTCTCCAGGTCGGTGGCGGCGAGCCGCACCTGGAACATGTCCTGGGTCATCATCTGGAACATGCCCCTGGTGCCGCTGCGCTGGTACGGCAGCAGCGCGATCTCCTTGCCGGACACGGTGGCGAACCCGGCGCCGGGCTGCAGGGTCACTTCCGGGTCCGGCGAGATCAGATACGACAGGCCGAAGACCATGAACGCGACCATCGCGATCGGGAACAGGGCGAGGAACAGCGGCGACCGCCGCGGGCGGCGGGGCTTGCGCAGTACCTCGTAGGGGCCGGGCGGCGCCCACACGTAGCCGGACTGGCTGGTGTCGTTCATCGGGCTTCTCCTCTCGTGATGGGAGAAGCCTCCAGCCGGTGCGGTGGCTACCGATCACAACTTTGTGGACACGGCATTAGGCTGTGCGGCCATGGGGATGGGCTTGGCGACGACGGTGCCTCGGGGGCAGGTGCTGGCCCAGTGCTGGGCGGACCTGGGTCCGGCGGTCGCGCCGTTGGGCAACAGCCTCGGCCGCCCGCTCGCGCGCACGGTGAAGCTGATCCTGGACCCGCTCGTGCTGCGACCGGTGCACAATCCGCACTTCGCCAGTGGTTCGGTACGTGCCGAGCACGTCGAGGACCTGCGCGCGGTGATCAACGCGGCGGGTCCCGCGCTCGTCGCCACGGCGGCATGGTTCACGCTGCTGAAGAAGGCACGGCGGCGGGCCGGGATCACTGAGGGCAATCCGCAGGATCTCTATTTCCAACGGTGTTTCGAACTCGCGGGCGAACACGGCGACCCGGGCACACGGCCGGAGGCCGAGCGGATCGCCGCCGACACCGTCGCCGAGATCCACGAACCCGGCGGGCGGCTGACCGTGACCGAGTTGCGCGCGTTCGTCCACACGCACGCCCCCGAACTGACCGAACTGCTCGCCCGGACGTGGCCCGCGCCCCGCGAACACACCGCGCCCGCCGCGCGGCTGGCCGATTTCCTGGCCACCAGCGCCGACGCCCCGGACGTCACACTGTTCGCCGCACTGGTCACGGGCCGCGCGGGCACCCACGAGTCGGCCGAGGTGGAACGGCCCGGTGTCGCGCTGCGCTACGGGCTCACCGACCGCGAGCGGCTGGTCCCACCGGTGCTGGGCAGCACCGCGTCCAAGAAACAGCTGCCCAAACCGCTGGACCGGTCCATCCTTGAACGCCTCTTCGCCGCGTTCACCAGCTCCTTCCACCGCGAGTCGATGGCCGCGGTGCCCGCGTTGGTGCGGCAGGAGATCCATCGCTGCGCACAGCCATGGCAGTTGGCCGAGGAGGCCAGCCGGGTGGTGCTGGTGCTGGGCCGGGACGCGACCGACGGCCTGGACACCGACGTCCCGGGCGCGCCCTGCGCGGCGGCCAGACTGCGTGACCGCTGGCAGCGGGAGGCGTATGTGCGCCGGGTGTGGCGGCTGCCGTCGGCCGCGGTGCCGGAACGCGTTCGCGCGGACGTCTTCGGCGTGCGGCAGGCGTATCTGCGCAGGTTGTGGGTGCGGCTGCACGGGCGGGAACTGCGCGCCGAGGAGGTCGCCGCCGACCAGGTGTGGGATCTGCTGGACGGCGTGCTGCGGTCGGTGATCATGGACCAGCGGGACCAGTTGCGTTCGGCGCTGACCAGGCAGGCGGGTGTGGCATGACCCATCCCGAGCAGACCGCCATGGTGGAAGCGGCTGGCGCGCTGGTGTCCTGGGATCTGTTGGGCGGAGCGGAGCCGGTCGTCGAGGTGCACGACGCCGACCGCGCCGCCGAGTGGCTGTGGGAACTCCAGGAGCCGCACGCAGTCGCCGCCCTGCACCGGTTGGCCCACGTCCACTGGGCGCAGTCCTGGTGGCCTGCCTCCACAGTGGCCGGAGTGCCGCCGCTGCACCCGGCTTTGCTGGCCGCCGAGCACGCCTTGGCCACCGCCGCGGTGAGCCATCTGCTCGACGACGACGAAGCCACCGAACGGGCACTGTCCACGCTGCTGCCCCTCCCCCTCGACGCGCTGGCCGCCGATCCGGACCTGCGCGCCGAGTCACTCGCACTCGCCGATCGGGTGGCCGAGTTGGCCGAGGACTTCGGCGTTCCGGTGCCTGAACCCGCGGCTGCGGGCCGGCGGGACGACTACGCGCTCGCCGCCGGTGGCCGTGGGCAACCGGACGGCCTTGTGGTGCAACGGGGATCGGCGCCGGTGGACTGGTCGCTGGTGCCGCCCGGCGCGGTGGACGCGGTCGCCGAGGCGAGCTGGATCATCGTGCGCCGCAACGGGATCTCGGTGCTGGAAGCCTCGGTCCTGCCGTCCCCCACCGGGTTCCCGCCGCGACTGGCCGCCCGGTTCGGACCGGTCGACCTGGAACTCGAACCCACGCCGACCGGAGAGCTGACCGGAACAGTCGCGTTGCCCGCCACCGCGTTGCTGCTGCCCGCCGACCAGCGTGTGCTCACCGTGTACGCGCCGGGTTTCGCCGAACCCGCTCCCCCGGACCCCGACGCCCCTGCCCGCCGCGCCGCACTCGTGGAGTTCGCCTTGGCACGACTGGACAATCCCACGGCCACACTCACCGAACGCACGGCGCGGCTGCTGTGACCGCTCCCGCCGGGCCGCGCTGGCAGCGGTGGAAGAAACTGCACAACAAGGGCGCGTTACACGCCTCCAACGGAAACTGGGCGGCGGCCGCGCGACTGGTGCGCAAGGCCTACGAGCTGACCTTGGCCGCCCCTGACGATCCCGAGGCGCTGGCCCGCCGTGCCCAGACGCTGATCAACCTCGCCGGGCTCACCGAAGGCGACGAGGCCATCGCCCTGATCACCACCGCGATCGAGCTGACCCAGGAGTGCGAGGCGCTGGTGGGCGACAAGTTCGGCACGGTGTCCTTACGTGCCACGCTGTTCGCCACCCGCGCGCAGATCGTCCTGAACACCGGGGCCTGGCAGGAGCCGCTGGCCGACCTGCGGCAGTCGCTGGACATGGAACCGGCCAACGAGACCGCACAGCCGGTCCTCGGCAACCTGCTGACCTGGTACATCCAACTGGCCCACGCGTTGCGCCACCACGCCGACTTCGCCCAGGCCAGGCAGGTGCTGGACGCCGGGCTGGAGGCCATTACCTGGTTCCCGCTCCCGCAGGAAGCGGGACTGGCCGCGTTGCGCAGCACCCGCGCCCTGGTGCTGGCCGCCGCGGGCGACTACACCGAGGCCGTCGCCGACGCCGACAAAGCCATGGCGCTGGCCGAGAAGGCGGCGCCGCAGCTGATCCCGAACGTCCACCAGGCACTGGCCGAGATCGCTGACGGCACCGGCGACCAGGCCACCGCCGCCGAGCACCTGCACCTGGCCAGGGAGCTGTTCGCCGCGATCGGCGAGGGCGACGGCGAGGCGGTGGCGTTGAACAGCCTCGGCAGGCTCGCCCACCTGGCCGGACGCGACGACGAGGCGATCACGCACTACGACGCGGCGGCACAGCTGGGCACCGACCCCTGGCACCGGGTGGCCAGCCAGTTCGGCCGCGCGGCCGCCGCGATCACCCAGTCCCGTCCGGCGGAGGCGTTGCGGCTGTTGGCCGATGCGCCGATGGACTCGCCCCGGATCGGATCGGCGGTATTGTTGGTGCGCGGCAACGCCTACGAGTCGATGGCCGAGTTCGCCAAGGCCGACGAGTGCTTCGACCAGGCGCGGGCCGTGTGCGTGCAGAACGGCCTGTGGCACATGACGCTGACCTTGGACTGGTGGCGGGCGGACGCGCTGTACCGCCGTGTGTTGCACGGCGTGCCGCAGGAGGAACTGGCCACCCGCGCGCTGGACCTCGCCCTGCCCGCCGCACTGGCCGCTGAGGCCGCGCGATGGCGGTTTCGGGCCGGTCCGCTGCGGGAGCGCTGGATCACGCAGGCCGCGGCCCCGGCCACCAAGGCCGCCCTGGTCGCCATCGGCGCCACTGTGGACGTCCCGTTGGCCGCGGCCTACCTGGATCACCTGGCAGCCGCGGTGTCGCTGCCCGGTCAGGCCGCCGAGGCCGTGAGCCCTGCTCCTGCCGACCTGCTGTCCCTGCCTGAGCCGGACGATCTGGCGCTGGCCGCCGCGGGCGAGGGTGAACCGCTGGCCGCGCCGGAACTGCTTGTGCCGCCGCGGGTACGGGCGAACCTCGCGGTGGCGTCGCCCTTGGATCCGTGGCTGGACCTGGCCGAGCAGCGTTACGGCATCCAGGTGCGTTCGGCGGAGGTGGTGCGCTCGTGGTGACCGTCCAGGTGACCTACGTCGACGCGGGCAATCTCTATGTGAGCTGGCGCTGGGAACACGACCCGGAAAATCCCCGTGTGCTGATCCTGCCGAGAGACCGGGTCGGCCCGCCGCTGGCCGCGCTGGCCGACGCGCTGCCGACCCCGCGCCCCGGCGAGTCCGCGCATCAGGCCCTGACCAGGGCGCTGCGCGGTGTTCAAGGTCGAGGCGGCGCGTTGACCGACCGGGACCGCGAACGCACGCTGGCCACCAGCCTGGCCGCCGCTCTCATTCCCGCGCAGCTGGCCAGGGAGCTGGACGCGGTGATCCTGGCCGGAGATCCGCTGCACGTGCGTGTCCAGCCGTCACCGTCCACCGCGCAGGTGCCGTGGGAGGCGCTGCGGGTGGATGAGGCGGAACGCTTCGTACACAACGCGAAGGTGTCCATCCTGACCCCGGCCACCGTCCGCAACGCCCGCGCCCGCCGGGTGTCGCCGCACACCGGGCCGGTCGCCGGGGTGATCGACCCGCCCACGCCACTGGGCCGTGTCCTTGGCGAGATTCCGGAAGCCCTGGCGGCGTTGGATACTCTGGACCGCGACACCCTGCGTCCCGCACTGGCCGAAGCGGGCCGGTTCCTCTACGTCGGCCACGTGACGACCGCCGAGCACGCCCTGGACGCCCGCCTGCACCTGGCCCAGGGCCCGCTCACCGCCGCCGACCTGCTCGGCTGGCGCATCCCCAACCGCGCTGCCCTGATCGCCTGCGAGAGCGGCGGCGACCACCGCTACGCCGAACCGTCCGGCCTGGTCGCCGCCCTGGTGCACGGCGGGGCGGAGTACGTGACCGCGACCCGCTGGGTGCTGCCCACCGACGCGGGCCTGACCCGGCTGTTTCCCGGCTTCACGACCCCGGCCGGTGGGGTGCTGGCCGACGCCGTGCTGGCCATCCACGACGCCCAGGAGCATGCCGATCCCGTTGCGGCGCTGAACGACTGGCAACGGGACCAGGCCGATCGCTGG
Organism: Kibdelosporangium sp. MJ126-NF4; assembly: GCF_000826545.1. The sequence continues at coordinate 13,854 of NZ_CDME01000013.1, forward strand.
GAATCCGGTGGGGCGCCGGAGTTGACCCCGCTGGTGTGGGCCGCCTTCGGCGCCGCGCACGCCCCCGCCCCACCCGTGGACGTCACTGGCCGGTGACGGCGCGGGCCAGGAGTTGGTGCAGGGTCTGCTGTTCCTGCTGAGTGAGGGGCTGGAGCGGGGACCCCTGGATCAGCAGCGCGAGGAGCCGCTCGCGGACCTGAACGCCGTCGGCGGTCAGCACGATCTGCTTGACACGGCGGTCGCGGGGGGTGGTTTGTCGTTCGACCAGGCCCTTTTCCTCGAGGCGGTCGATGATGAAGGTGGCGTTCGACGGTTCACAGCTCATCCGCTCGGCCAGGTCCCGCATGGTCATCGGGCCGGTCAGCTCACGCAACGCCACTGCCTGTGCCGGGGTCAGGCCGATGGTGCCCGCTCGGTCGCGTACGTGCGTCTCGATCTGGTGGGCCAGCGCGTTGACCAGTCCGCACAGTTCTCGGTCGGCCGTGGCCTGGTCGTCCGACGTCGGCCTGCTGCTCATGTGATCAGCATAGTCGGTACATCAAGCTGAAAAGGTTGCAGCTTTAAATGTTCTAGCTTTAAGGTTCTGGTCGTGGCTCACCCACCGCTCCATCACGAGACAGAACAGGAGCTTCACCGATGACCTCCACCGGCCCCACAACCTCGGCCGAGGACGACGCCCGGCTGCGGCGCCCGGCAGTGACGCGCTCGGTCCACCTGGGCGATCTG
>NZ_CDME01000013.1:16868-156332 GCF_000826545.1 Kibdelosporangium sp. MJ126-NF4
GGCCTGCTTCCCCGCCGCGGCGACCGCCTCATCGACCACGTCCCGCGGCACCGACCCGGTCAGCACACCGATCGAAACCCAGTCGGTCAACGAACCACCCGCCACCACACCATTCCGTGCCACAACACCCGATCATCCAGACCAGCCACCCCACCACACCCAACGACACGCCACCACACCATGATCAACTTAAGCTAAGTGGCATTGGGGCGCGGGGCGCCCCTCCCGTATGACCTGCCAAAGGAAACCACGGCGTGCCGGGAGGTCGGTACCGCCTGCGCTGTGGGTTGGGTTTCGTAGGCCGACCTCCCGACACGCCGTGGTATGGCTACGCCCAGGCCATACGGGAGGGACACCCCACGAACCACACCCCTGCGCATTTGCGCGCAGGCCATTTAGGAACCGGGACCCGCGCACACCACCCACACACGACCGGCTTATCGACTTTCCGACTTTGACGGGATCCTGCCCATGACCATGAGCCCTGACCACACTTGCCCGGTCCCCGCGCAGGTCGATCCCGGCACCGACACCGACACCGACACCGACACCGGCACTGACACTGGCACTGACACCGGCTCGTACTGGCCCGCCGTCACTGCGGTGGCGTTGTCCGCGACCGTCGCCGTCATGCCGGGCTTCGCTCTCGGCGCGATGGCGGGCCCCATCCAGGCCGATCTGCACATCTCCGGTACGACGCTCGGGCTGGCCATGAGCGTCTTCTACGCCGCCACCGCGCTTGGCTCCCCGATCACCAGGCGTTTGGCCAGGCGGTTCCCGACACCGGCTGTGCTGGCGACCTCCGCGGTGACCGCGGCCGCGGCGATGGCCGTGATCTCCCAGATCCATGCTCTGCCCGGGTTGTTCAGTGTGTTGGTCGTCGCGGGTGTCGCCAACGGGCTCGTCCAGCCCGCCGCGGGCCGCGTGATCGCCATGCGGGTCCCGGCTCGGCGGCGCTCGCTGGCCGCAGGCATCGTTGGGGCCGCTCTGGGTGCGGCCACCTTCATCCCCGGTCTGCTGGTCACCTTTGTCGTCGAACCCCACGGCTGGCGGGCCGCCATGCTCATCGCCGCCTTCATCGCCCTGGCCGTGGTCGTCCTGGCCCCGCTGGCTCAGGCACCCGGTTCGTCGTCCGTTTCCGCACTGCGGCCCGCCGTCACCGGCACTGCCGCGACTATCCCACCCGCGGCTGTGCTTCGGCGTGTGCTGCCGCTCTGGGCTCTGGCCGCTGCCCTGTCGGCCACCGGCAACAACGCGGTCGCCTCCTACTTCGTCCAGCTCGGCCATCACGCGGGCCTGGCCACGGCTCTCACCGGCAACCTGCTGTCCGCCGGAGCGTTGATCGCCGTCGCCGTCCGTGTCTCCGTTGGGCTCGCCACCGACCGTGCGCCGCACCACAACCCCGCTGTCGTCACCGCCATGATGTCCGTTGGGGCAATTGGTCTGGCACTGATCGCCTCTGGCACCGCCGCGGGGTTTGTGATCGGTGCGATCCTGGCCTTCTCCGCGGGATGGGGCTGGACCGGGCTGCTCCTGGCGACCACCTTGCGGCTGGTTCCCGGCCGGGCCGAACTTGCTGGCCACACTGTTCAGACCGGCCTCTACACCGGCGCCGCCGTGGCCCCGTTCACCTTCAGCGCTCTCTCCACCGCCTTCAGCTTCGGCACGGCGTCCCTGCTCGCTGCCGCTGCCGGGCTGACCGCCGCTGTTCTTCTGGCCGGGGGCGCGAAACTTCTGCGCCGCTGACCTTCACGTTTGCCTCCCTCCACGGTGGGTATTTCGATCTCTACCACCAGAACAGGACGACATAGGACCTCAGATGAGTCTCTGCCGGGAAACGAAGGGTGAGAGTCGCGCAACCGCGGTCGACGTACTGCCGCGCGCGCTGACTGCCGCCTACTTCGTCCTGGCGATTCACGGCCTGCTCCTGCTGGTCGGCGCAGATCTGACGTTGTCCGGTCCGTCGTTGACGCCAGGGCAATGTCTCGCCGCCGCGTGTGTGTACCTACTCAGGCGTGTGTGGCTCGCGGTGGACAACGACCGAGCGCCCGGCGGCTCCGCAGGGCGTTGAGCCAGGCCCCCACCTGCGGATCTTCACGCAGGCAGGGGCCCTGATTGGCGCGGGCACACACTTGGGCACATCACCAGCGCGTACCCCTGTGATCAGTCAGCCGTTGTTGTCACCGTCGTCGTGGTCGCCCACGAGGAGTTGCCATTCGCCGGAATGGATGTCGAAATCGCACGTGAAGTGGTCCCAGTCCTCGTACCACTGACCGGCCATGCCCGTCTCCATACAGTCCGTGACATCGTCGAAGCCCTCAACGTATGTCCACATCGCATCCGGTCCGTGTCCATTGTCGACAGGTGTGGCCTGCGCGGTGGACACGGGCAGCAGAGACATCGTGGTTGCGGCGGCCAGGACACCGGCGGCCAGGAACTTGCGCATGATCTGGGTCTCCGTTCTTCGGTGGGCGGACTCGGACGAATCCGCTCCCTCGTTGGGATACCCGGAGAACGTGCCACGATTGGTGGGTTCGCTGCCCTCAGGTGTGATCAGGCTGGGTCGATCCGTCGCGCGGTGTCACGATCGTGGAAACGCGGGCGCATCAGCAGCGGTCCGGCCGGTCCGCCGGTGAAGGACACCTGGCGGACAACCGGTTCGGCGGACACCCGGTCGAAATCGAGTCGCTGCACGAGCGTCGCGACAACCAGCGTGGTTTCCAGGTTCGCGAAGCCGGACGCCACACACATGCGTTTGCCCGCGCCGAAGGGCATCGTCGCCTGCTTCTGGTCACGTCGCAGGTTCGCGTCGAGGTAACGGCTCGGGTCGAATTCCCCGCCCTTCTCCCACAACCGGCGATTGCGGTGTACACCGTGGACGATGACCGCGATCGTCGTCCCCGCGGGGACTGGGAAGTCGCCCAGCATGTCGTCCTCTTTGGCCGTACGCGCGAGGGCGACGACCGGCGGGTAGAGCCGCATCGTCTCCGCGACGACGGCACGCACCCACGGCAGGTTCTCGACGTCCTCGGCGGTCGCGGGCCGCCCGCCGAGGACCTCGTCGACTTCCTGACGTACCCGGTCACGCACGTCAGGATGCTGGGCGAGCAGGTACCACAGCCAGGTCAGCGCCGTCGCCGTGGTCTCCATGCCCGCGCCCATGAACGTCATCAACTCGTCATGGATCTCGCGGTCGTCATAGCGGTATCCCGTCTCCGGGTCACGGGCCGCCATCAGCAGCGCCAGCAGGTTGTCCTCGCCGGTGGTCACACCGGAACGGTGATCCGCGATCATCCTCGCGACGATTCGCTCGGTGTAGCGCAGGTCGCGCATGGCCCGTGGCGCGATCACCCATGCGATCGACCGCAGCACCCGCACCGGCAGACGCGAATTGTCCTGCCTGTGCAGACGTGCGCCGATGGCGTGCAGGGGGTGGGCGAGATTCGTCATGAACCCCACCCCGAACAGGTTGAGCAGCCGGGACAGGACCACTTCGGACATCGGTCCGTCCACAGCGGAGCCGAACATCGTTCGCGAGGTCACGTCGAGCGTCAGCCGGTTCATCTCCACCGAGACGTCGACCGGATCACCACCCGCCGACAACTGCCTGATCCGGTCGGCGGCATCCATGGCGGCATCGACCATGGCCCCGGCGAAGCGGTCGAAGTTCCGCTTCGCGAAGATCGGTTGGACCAGCCGCCTGTTGCGCTGCCACAACCGGTCGTCCAGATCGGTCACCAGGCCCCGGCCGAACGCCACCGCGAGCATGTCGTAGTCGGGACTCTTCTTGTAGTTGTCCTGGTTGGCCACCAGCACGTGCCGAGCGAGTTCCGGACTGCGCACGATCACGAACTTCGCGAACGGGAGCCTGGCGACAACCACGTCGTCCTGGCCGGGCAGATCCGCCGCGTAGTCCAGAATCGTGTGGTCACGCACCTGCCGCAACGAGCCCAAAGCGATCTTCCACGAGCGCCACCAGGACACCTCGGTCCGGTGCCAACGCACGAACGTCGGCGCCCACCGGGGCGGATACGTTGTCGACTTGGGCGTCACCAGCGCAACGTACATCCCATCACGACAGACCGTAACAACCAGCGCGGTTTCTGTCAGAAAGACAGCATTCCCGGCCGGAAACCCGTACGACCGGCACAATCACGGGCATCACTCGGCGTACTTGATCCGCACCCGCGGGCCGACGCTGTCCACACCAAGGTGTTCGTCGTCGCGTGAGAGGCTCAGCGTCAGTGTCGCGTCAGCCAGCGACGCCACATCCACCGGCACGCCGTTGTCGTAGATGCCGAGCAGGTCCAACGGCAGCGCGGAGAACGGCTGCACAGTCCCGACCGGTGAACCGTAAAGCCACAGGTCGTGCAGGTTGGGGAACAGCTCGGCGACGCGCCGCGCGTCGAGCCGCCGGTTGCCGATGAGCCGCAACGAGGTGACCATCGGCCATGGTTCGCCCGTGCTGGTCGACAGGCTCGCCGAGTTCCACAACCACAGGTTCGCCAGCTTGGGCAAGGCGTCCAGCGGTGCGTAGTCCACCACGTCGTCCACCCGGCCGAGCCCGAGTATCTCCACTCCCGGCAGGTCACGGACGAAGTCGATATCGGTGAACGACGCCTGTTGGAAGATCCGGAGTGTCTCCAGGTTCGGCAGACCGGCCAACGAGCCCAGCCCGGTGTAGTCCGACGCCGAGTTGAGCGACACATGCGCCAGCCCGCCGTGCTGCGCCAGCGGTGCGAGATCGACCGTTCGCGGTTCGAGTTGCAGGAACACCGTGGTGAGCGCGGGCAAGTCGACCAGGATGTCCAGGTCGGGCACGGCCTGGTCGATGCTGATCCACAGATCTGTCAGGTGCCGCAACGCTTTCACATGCGGCAGGAACCGGGTCGCCGACGCGATCAGCCAGCCACCACCGAGTGGCGCGTCGGCGAGCACCTCCTCGGCGTAGCGCTGTGGGTCGAAGTAGTCCCAGCCGTTGATCAGTTCGAGCTGGACCTTGGTCCGCCGGTCGGACGCGTATCCCGCGAGCCTGCTGAGCGCCTCGGTGTTCGCGGTCAGTGCCGCCGTGCGGACCGTCGCGGCGGCCGACGTCTCACTCAGTTCATCCAAAGTAGACGGAAGGTATCGCAGCACCCGGTGGCCGATGGCGGCGAGCGAGACGGTCTCCTTCACACCGCGGGGCGGGACGAGGTGCTGCCGGATCAGCGAGTCGATCCGCTTGTGCACGACCGGGTCGATGTCGATCACGGTCTCCAGGCACGCGGCGGCCAGTAGCCACAGGTGACGCGCGTGCGCGGGTTCCCGGTCGGCGCGGTCCACGATCTCGGTGAGCAGTTCGTCGGCCTGTTTCTTCTTCGCGTGGCCACACGCCATCACGATCGCGTCCCACCAGGCGTCGACGTGCGCGTGACCGACCAGTGTGTCGATGTGCCCCTGTTCGGTGGCCTCGCTGGCCGCCAGGTAGTCCTGGAAGGCGCGGTGCACGAAGTCCACTCTGCCGGGCGCCGGTTGCCGCAACACCCCGCTGCGCTCGATCAGGTGATCAAGGATCTCGCGAGCGGATCGCGTCACGTCCGGCATGCCGGGCAGTTTGCGCTCGACGTGGTCCAGTGCCTTGTCCTCGACCAGCTCGATCCGGTTGGCCAGGGTCAGCCGCCAGGCGATGTCGCGCAGCAGCACGCGTTTGCGCCCGGCGTCCAGCGGGCTGTCGATCCCCCTCCTGGTGTCCCGGATCTCCAGCAGCATGGTCAACGCTCGCGCGTACAGGTCCATTCGGTCGCGCGGCAGCTGTGCTCCGTGGTCGAGGTTCAGCGCGCACAACATGGCGCACAGCATCGGGTTCGCGCCCAGCGTGCGCAGATGTGGCACACATTCGAACTGGCTGAGCAAGCGTTGTTCGGCATCGACGAGTTCGCTCGGCTCGCACGGCAGTGAACGGGCGTGGGACGCCGCCCGGTGCCACCGTCCGACGAACTCCCGCTGGTCGTCCTGGTCCATCTGTTCGAGGGTGACGGTGGAGAAATCCACATCGGCCAGCCACTTCTCGTCCACGGCCGCAGGGCGGGCGGTCACCACCACGCGCGCGTCGGGAAACGTCACGACAAGGTCGTGCAGCCACGCGTGGATCTTGTGCCGTTGCCCGGCGGGTACCTCGTCCACGCCGTCGACCAGGATCAGGCCGGTGCCGTCGAGCAACCGCCGATGCGCCCAGCCATCGGGCATCTCGGCCGCGCGCATCGGCCAGCTGTGCGCGACGAACTGTTCCGGCGGCGGGAGTTCTCCCCCGGCGTAACTGCGCAGCCGGATGGGGAAAGGGACGCAGCCGTTCCACGGTTCGAGCTGCGCGGTGAACCCGGACCGGGCCGCCGACACGGCCAGCCAGTCCAGCAGCGTGGTCTTGCCGGAGCCCGCCTCGCCTCGCACCAGCGTGCGCCCGGACGTACAGATCGCGGCTTCCGCGCGCATCGAGCCGCCGTGTTCGTCGGGCTGGCCGAACCAGTTCCGCTCGGGGTGCTCCCGCGGGGAACGTGGCTTGCGGGGCCGGTTCTCCGAGACGCTCATGCTCAGGTACGCCGTGCTCAACGCGAGACGCGGCTGGTCCTTGGCGCTCTGACCCAGCATTTCCATCCGGTCGAGGCTCACCGACAGGTGGTGGAGGTAGGCGGCGGTGAACTCGTCGTCGTGGTCTGTTCCGTTGGGGGCGTGCAGGCTGGTTCGCGGAAGGCGCGCCAACAGCTCGTCCAGCTGCGCCGACTGGGTGGACAACCGGGCCAGGGTCTCGGCCAACGCCCGTGGCGGGAAGGCAGGCAGGTGCCGCACCACCTGGACGAGGTGACGGCATGCCTGGTCGAGAACCGCCCGGTAGATCGAGGCCGCGGCCTCGGACAGCCCCGCGCTGCGCGGCTCGTGCGGGGAGCGGTCACGGACGTACTTCGACAGTTGGTCGGGGCTCGCGTCGGTGGCGAAGAGGATGTCGTCGGACAGGTCGGCGGCGGCGAGCGCGTCGGTTGCCGCCGCCAGTGCGGCCTGGATCTCGTTCTCCGGGAGCGAGGCGAGCCGGTCGGTGAGCATGCCGTTGAGGTGTTCGGCCACTTGCAGGCCGATCGTGTCGACCAGGTTCTCCAGTTTGCGAACCTGCAGCGGATCACCGAGCTCCGCCGCGGCGAGTTCCAGCAGCGAGGCGGCTCGCACCTTGCGGCTGCTGCGCCGTCGTAACCACGCCGCTGCCGCCTTGGTGGCCACTGTCTGGCCGATTTTGATGACTTCCAGGCCGGTGATGGCGTCCTCCCCGGGCGCGATCCGTGGCCATCACCGTACTCAGCGCGGTCCTCGCCCCACGACATACCCCGTCACTCGCGACCTGGTGACCGCGCCGATGCCCTGGTGCTACTTCCCGGTTGTGCCGGGTTCCCCGCTGAGGGATTCCTGATAGATGTCCGCGTAGGTGCGGGAGTCCTTCACCAGGTCGTCGCAGAAGGCCGCGACGTCGTTGCCGATGAGCTCCAGTACTCCCTTTCCGGCCGCCACGCCCTCCTCGAAGAATTCGAGGATCCCCGTGAGCAGGGACCCGTCGGCCAGCCCGACCGGCCCGATCTTGAAGTAGTACCGCTGAATCTCCTTGTAGACGATCTCGTAGTCCCGTGGGAGCGCCTTGACCCGGGCCATGTGCGCCCGCCACTGCTTCTTGCCTTCGATGATGTCCTGGATACCCACGTCAGCCTCCTACCTGGCCCAGTTTCCTTGCGACGTTCCTGTTCAACTGTTCGCGCCACCGGTCGCGGAAGGTCCTGGCTCCTTCGCCACCGGCCAGCGCCGCGCAGAAGCCCTCGATGTCGTCCCCCAGCACCTCGTGAATGCTCTGCCCATCGGACGCCGTCTCTTCGAGCAGGCCCAGTACGCCGTCGAGAATCGGCATCAGGTTGCGGCCGGTGAAGTCCGCGTAGGGAAACAGATGACCCTTGATCTTCTCCCACGCCGCCCGGTGGTCGGCGGGCAATGCCTCGGCCCTGGCTTCGAACGCCTTCCATTCCCTGGTGAGATCGTTGCCCGTGATGGTGTCCCAGAAGTTCATGCCCCGCCCTCCTTGAGCTTGACGATCCGTGATGAGATGTACTCCCACTTCGCCCAGAACGTCGCGAGTTCGTCGCGCCCCGCGTCGTTGAGCGCGTAGAACTTGCGCGGCGGGCCCTGCTCCGACGGTCGTTTCGTGACCTGGACGAGCCCGTTCTTCTCCAGTCGCAACAGGATCGTGTACACCGTTCCCTCGACGACGTCGACGAAGCCGAGTTCGTTCAGCCGACGCGTGATGGCGTACCCGTAGGTCTCCTCGCTGCCGATGATCTCAAGCACACAGCCCTCGAGCGTGCCCTTCAGCATCTCCGTCAGGTCGTCCATCCCAGTCCTCCCCTGCCACATCGACACTCGGCACATCGGCACACTAGTACTTGGTGGCACCGAGTACTACTACACGATATCACAAGGTAGTGGAGGTGCCCAGCGCCCGGGATCAGCGGGCGTGCGCGTGAAAGACCTGTCGCACGTGGACGATCGCGTCGCCGGTCCGGCTCGGGTGCACGCGGTTGGTCAGCAGCACGTAGTAGCGGGCCCTGTCTGGTTCGACCCAGAGGCTGGTGCCGGTGAAACCGGTGTGACCGTAGGCAACCGGTGACAGGCTCGATCCCGGGACGTCCTGCCCCTGCCATGCCAGCGTCCGGCGGAGGTTGAGCCCGCCGGTGTGGCAGGTGATCATGTCCGTGAAGGTCCGCGCCGTCAGCAGTTCCGCGCCGCCGCCCGCGAGTATCCGGCCGAGGGCTTCGAGGTCGGCGAGGGTGCCGAACAGACCGGCGTGTCCGCAGACACCGCCGAGTACCACCGCGTTCTCGTCGTGCACCTGACCGCACACGACCTCGCCTCGCCACGGGCAGTCCTCGGTCGCGACCGCGCGGTCCGCGGGCACCGGCGTGTAGACCGTGCTGGTCATTCCGGCAGGTCGGGTCACCAGGTCGGCGACCAGCGTGTCCAGTGGCGCCCTCGTCGCGGCCTCCGCGACCAGGCCGAGCACGATGAATCCTTGCGACGAGTACTCCACTCGCGTTCCCGGGGCCGCGCGCAGCGGGCCGGTTCGGATCGCGTCGAGCAGCCCGGCCCTGGTCGGGTGGGCGCGGTACAGCGGGATCCCGCCGGGAAGTCCGGATGTGTGGGTCAGCAGGTGCCGGACGGTGACACCGGCCTTGTCAGTGCTCGCGTAGTCCGGCAGATATCGCGAGACCGGATCATCGAGGGTGAGCACGTCCTGATCCACCAAGGCAAGCACGGCGAGCCCGACGATCGGTTTGGTCACCGACGCGAGGTCGAACAGGGCGTCCTCGGTCACGGGCGGGCCGTCCCACGAGCGGGTGCCGAGCAGCCCCCGGTCGAGCGGTCCCGACGGGGTGCCGACGGACCATGCCGCGGCGGAGTAGACCCTCTCGTCCCGGCCGCGGGCCAGGATCCGCTCCAGGTCACTCCTCATCGGACACCAGGCGCATCGCCGGGCCGCTGCTCAGCGCGCCGGACACCCGTGCCGCCGCTTCGGCCACCAACGGGCCGAGCACGTCGACACCGTCCAGTGGCAGGGTGAAGGTCAGGCTGGACACCGAGATCGCCCCGGCCACCTGCCCGTGCCGGTCCACGACCGGGGCAGCCACGCAGCGGACGTGTTGCTCGTACTGTTCGTCGTCGACGACGAAACCTCGTTCGTCTACTGTGGATAGTTCACGGCGGATGGCGGCGGGATCGGTGAGCGTCCGCGGTGTCCGTGCGGGCAGTGGTCCGGCGAGGATCGCGTCGACCTCGCCGCGCGGTAGGCGGGACAGGATCGCGCGGCCGATCGCCGTGCAGTACAGGGGCACCTCGCCGCCGACGCGGGTGTTCATCCGGTACGCCTGGTCGGGCTCGACCTTCTCGACGTAGACAGCCTGGTCTCCGTGCCGCACCGCGTAGTGCACCGTGTGGCCGGTCCGGCGCCGCAGGTCACGCAGCACGGGCCGGGCGAACTGGGCCACCTCGCTGGTGGCGAGGACCGCGGCGGACAGGCCGAGCAGCCGGGGGCCCACGTGGTACTGGCCGTCGGCTCCGACCGCGAACCCGGCGTCCGCCATGGTCTGCAGCATCCGATGCGCTGTGGGTTTCGGCAGGTCACAGCGCTTGGCGAGGTCGGCGAGCCGGTGCGGGCCGCCGGGCTGGGTGAGCGCGGCGAGCACCTCCAGCGCTTTGCCGACCGCGCCCCGCGGGTCGCCGCCGCGTCCTGGTGTTGTTGTCGCTGTGCCGTTGACAGCCCTGTCCATGCGGCCTAGCTTAACCCCAATCCATTCCATGTGACGGAACGGTCTGTCATGTGGCGGAACGCAGAAGGGAGCTGGTGCCCGTGGCCCAGTCCCATCGAGCCCAGTCCCAGCTGCCCCGGCGTGACCTGCTCCGGCTGGCCGGGCTCGCCCTGCCCGCGCTGGCCCTGTCCGGGTGCGGCGGGGCGTCGGCCAGTGGGGTCGGCAGCGTGCTGCGCGTCGCGCAGACCCAGGACCCGAAGACGCTGGACCCGCACAAACAGGGCGACATCTACTCGATGAACGTGTTGATCAACATGTTCGACACGCTCACCACACGCAGTCCGGACAACCAGCTCGTGCCCGGCCTGGCGCTCTCGTGGGAGTCACCGAATCCGCTCACCTGGCGCTTCCGGCTGCGGCCCGGAGTCCGGTTCCACAACGGCGAGCCGTGTGACGCGAAGGCGGTCGCGTTCAGCATCAACCGCCTGCTCAACCCGGCGACCAAGTCACCGATCGTCGAGCTGCGCTACGTCACGAAAGCCACGCCGGTCGACGATCTGACCGTCGACCTGCACACCAGCCAGCCCGACCCGATCATTCCGGCGAAGGTGTCGCTGTTCGGTGGAGTCGTCGTGCCACCGGGCTACCTGCAGCAGGTCGGCGATGCCGAGTTCGCCCGCAAGCCGGTCGGCACCGGGCCGTTCACCTTCGTCGACTTCAAGCGCGACAACCAGCTGCGTATGCGTGCCAACCCCGGCCACTGGCGAGGTGCCCCGGCCTACGCGGAGTTGGTCTTCCTGCCGATGGCCGATGCGTCGTCGGCACTGGCGTCGTTGCAGAGCAACGAAGTGGACATCGTCTCGGGCCTGTCACCCGACGCGGCGCTGCAGATCACGGGCTACCGCGGCATCTCCATCCGCAGCTATCCCGGTATCCGGATGTGGTACTTGTCGCTGGACACCACCGACGGTCCGCTGGCCGACGTGCGTGTTCGCCAAGCGCTCAACCACGCGATGGACGTTCCGCTGCTGATCAAGGCAGTGCTGGACGGCAAGGCCCGCGAGCTGCCGACCATGATCCCCCGGGAGTCGTTCGGCTTCGACCCGGCCATCACGCCCTACACCCGTGATGTGGGGCTGGCCAGACGGTTGCTCGCCGAAGCGGGCTATCCGAACGGCTTCGACACCACCATCACCGCGTCCAACGCCGACGCCAACACCGTCGAGGCGATCTCCGGGCTGCTGGCCAAGGCCGGTGTGCGGGCCAAGGTGAACCTCCTGGAGAGCGGCACCTACACCAGCCGTCTGACTTCCAACAACCGCAGGGCACTCGGCCCCATCTACTTCGCGGGAAGTACCGGGTGGACCCTGGACGGCCAGAGCCTCGTGCAGTCCAACGTACGCCGCGACCGGCGCCAAAGCCGGTGGACCAGCGACGAGGCCGACCGGCTGATCGACGCCGAGGAGCTCACCATCCCGCCTGACGGGCGGCAGCAGGCCTTCACCCGGCTCCAGCAACTGCTCAAGCAGGAAGCGCCGTTCGTGTTCCTCTATCAGAGCGACAACATCTACGCCTACAACTCCCGCGTCCAGTGGCAGCCCGGCGTGGTCGGCACCCTGGCGATGGCCTCCGCGACGGTGACGACGTGAGCGCGCCGACCGTCGCTGTCGTCCGGACGCCCGCCGCCGGTACCGGCGTGCTGCGGGCCGTGGTCACGAAGATCCTCACCGCGGTCGTCGTGTTGTTCTTCGTCGCGACCGCGGCGTTCTTCCTGGTCCGGTTGTCCGGCGACCCGGTGAAGCTGATCCTGCCGCCGGACGCGACCGAACAGCAGGAAGCCACTCTCCGTGCGAGCCTCGGCCTCGACCAGCCGGTGCTGGCGCAGTACCTCAGCTATCTCGCCGGACTGCCCCGCCTGCACTTCGGCAACTCGCTCATCTACGACCAGCCGGTGACCGAGGTGCTGCTGGCGCGGGTGCCCGCGACGGTCGAACTCGCCGTCGCGGCCATGGTCGTCGCGCTGGTGATCGCCATCCCGGCCGGAACGTTCGCGGCCCTGCGTCGGGGCAGGGCCGCGGACTCCGGCGTGATGGCCGGTGTCCTCGTCGGACAGTCCACTCCGGCGTTCTGGGTCGGCATCCTGATGATCCTGGTGTTCGCGGTGCAGTTGCAGTGGCTCCCGGCGTCCGGGTACGGCGGTTTCGAGCACCTGATCCTGCCCGCCATCACGCTGGCGATGTACTCGGTGGCGGTGATCGCGCGGCTGCTGCGGTCCTCACTGATCGACGTGCTCGGCTCGGACTACATCCGGACCGCCAGGGCGAAAGGCCTCGGCACCGGCGGGATCGTCTTCTCCCACGCGATGCGCAACGCCGCCCTGCCGGTGGTGACGGTGATCGGCCTGGAAGTCGGCAGCCTGCTCGGTGGCGCGATCCTGACCGAGCGGGTGTTCTCCTGGCCCGGCATCGGACGGTTGACCGTCGAGGCGATCGAGAACCGCGACTTCCCGCTCGTGCAGGGGGCTGTGCTGTTCTTCGCCGCGACGTTCGTGATCGTGAACCTGCTGGTGGACCTGTCCTACACAGTGCTGGACCCGAGGGTGCGGGTGAAGTGATGACGACGACACTCCGAAGAGGCGCGGTGAAGACCGTGCTGCGCAACAAACTCGCTGTCGTGGCCATCTCGGTGCTCGGGCTGATGGTCCTGCTCGCGGTGTTCGCGCCACTTATCGCGCCCTACGACCCGAACGCGCAGGACCTGCTGGCGCGTTTGCGGCCACCGGCATGGGAATCCGGCGGCGACGCGAGCCACCTGCTCGGCACCGACCAACTCGGCCGCGACACGCTGTCCCGGCTGATCCACGGCGCACGGATCTCGTTGCTCGTCGGTGCCAGCGCGGCGGTGCTGGCGGGCATCATCGGCGCGGTCATCGGTCTGGTGGCCGGGTTCCTCGGCGGCTGGTTCGACCGGATCCTGATGCGGGTGGCCGACATCCAGCTCGCGTTCCCGCCGATCCTGCTGGCGCTGGCGATCGTCGGCTTCCTCGGCTCGGGGCTGTGGCTGGTGATCCTGGTGCTGGGCTTCACCGGCTGGGTGTCCTACGCCCGTGTCGTGCGGTCCGAAGTGCTTTCCCTGCGTACCAGGGAGTTCGTCACCGAGGCCAGGGCCATTGGCGTGTCGGACCTGTCCATCATGCGCAGGCACCTGCTGCCCAACGTGATGGCGCCGCTGGCCACGATCGGCACGCTGTACGTGGCCGCGGCGATCGTGGCCGAGGCGTCGCTGAGCTATCTGGGGATCGGTGTGCCGAAGCAGACCGTGACGTGGGGCGCGATGCTCAGCGACGGCCAGCTCTACCTCGGTACGTCGTGGTGGGTCGCGGTGTTCCCCGGGCTGGCGCTGACGATCACCGCGCTGGCCGTCAACCTCACCGGCGATGTCCTGCGGGATGTCGCGGACCCGAAGGCGTACCGGTCATGAGCGCACTGCTGGAGATCGAGGACCTGCGTGTCGAGTTCCGGTTGGACACCGGCACAGTCACCGCCGTGGACGGAATCAGCCTGGCTGTCGGAGAAGGCGAGACCCTGGCCGTGGTCGGTGAGTCGGGCAGTGGCAAGACCGCCACCGCACTGTCGGTGCTGCGGCTCAACCCAGTGCCACCGTGCGTCTACTCCGGGCAGATCCGGTTCGCCGGACGGGATCTGCTGGGAATACCGGAGAAGGAGCTTCGGCGCATCCGCGGCAACGAGATCGCGATGATCTTCCAGGACCCGATGACGAGCCTGAACCCGCTCAAACGAGTGGGCGCGCAGATCGCCGAGGTCGTCCGCAGACACCGGGGCGCCTCGCGCTCCGAGGCACGAGCGGCGGTGGTGCCCGCGTTGCGTGAGGCCGGGATCAACGACGCCGAGCAGCGGGCCGAGTACTACCCCCACCAGCTCTCCGGCGGCCTGCGCCAGCGGGTCATGATCGCGATGGCGCTCGTGGGCAGACCACGTGTCCTCATCGCCGACGAGCCGACGACCGCGCTCGACGTGACCGTGCAGGCGCAGATCCTCGATCTGCTGGCGGAACTGCGTGAGCGGCACGGCATGGCCGTCGTGCTCATCACGCACGACCTCGGTGTCGTGGCCGAAATCGCCGACCGCGTGGTTGTGATGCGGCACGGTCAGGTCGTGGAAAGCGGCGACGTGCTGACCGTGTTCGAGCAGCCCGGCGAGGACTACACCCGGGAACTACTGCGGGCGACGCCCCGATTGGAGCGCGCATGAGTCTGGTGGAGTTGCACGAGCTTCGTAAGGAGTACGGGTCCCTGGTCGCGGTGGACGACGTCAGCCTCACCGTCGAGGAAGGCGAAACCCTCGCTGTGGTCGGCGAATCGGGCAGCGGCAAGACCACGCTCACCTGGTTGCTGCTGCGGTTGCTGGAACCCACCTCGGGCACGGTCCTCTTCGACGGCAAGGATCTGTTCGCGCTGCCACCGGCCGAACTGCGCAAGGTCCGCCGGGAGATGCAGGTGGTGCTGCAGGATCCCTACTCCAGCATGAACCCGCGGCTGCGCGTCACCGACATCGTGGCCGAACCCCTCATCACCCACGAGCCCGCCCTGCGGGGCCGACGAGGCCGGGCGACGGTGCGGGAACGGGTCGGTGAACTGCTGGACGCTGTCGGCCTGCGGCCCGAGGTGCAGGATCGCTACCCGCACGAGTTCTCCGGCGGCCAGCGGCAACGGATCTCGATCGCCCGCGCGCTGGCCCTGCGTCCGCGTCTGGTCGTGCTGGACGAACCGACCAGCGCGCTCGACGTGTCGGTGCAGGCGCAGGTGCTGGATCTGCTCGCGGACCTGCAAAACAGGCTGGGCCTGACGTACGTGTTCGTGTCGCACAACCTCGCCGTGGTGCAGCAGGTCGCCGACCGGGTCGCGGTGCTGCGCGCGGGCAAACTGCTGGAACTGGCTCCGGCGGCGCAGTTGTTCGCCGAACCCGCGCACGAATACACCCGCGCGCTGTTGGACGCCGTGCCCGACCCCGATCCCCGGCGGGCCCGGAAGCGGCGGGCGGTCGCGTGACGTCACTGGTGGGACAGGACCAGACCCGCACCGCCCAGCAACGCGATGTCGTCCACCGCGTTTTCGCTCACCAGCACACGCGGCGGCTCGGCACCGGTGGGCGAGTCCGCCCTCAGCCGTTCCTCGATCCTGGCGCGAAACCGCTCCCCGCTCTGTGCCGCCTCACCGTGCAACACGAACAACCCAGGCGCGAACAGCTGCTGGATGTTGACCAGGCCGAGCGCGATGTTGCCCGCGTAGTCGTCAAGCAGATCAGCGTCCACTTCGGCCAGGCCCCGGCGGCGCACTTCGGCACGCAGCCACGACGTGGTCGCGATCGTCTTCCAACAGCCACGGGCGCCACACGTGCACACCTCGCCGCCGACGGTGACCTTCATGTGCGCGCCGCTGCGGCCACCGGGCGGGGCGAGCACCCGGCCCTCGTGCAGAATGCCGACACCCAGCACCTCCCCTGTCGACACGGACGCGAACGTGCTGCGTCCCTGTCCCGGACCGAACCACCGGTCGCCCAACACCTGCAGGCGAGCCCGATGCTCCACATAGACCGGTGCGCCGACGAGCAGCGCGAGCGCGTCGGCGAGCCGGTAGCCGCGCAACGCGGGCACCTCGTTGACCTCCAGCACGACACCGGCCTCGGCGTCGACAAGGCCGACCGCGGCGACCCCGACCCCGATCGGCGCGGCGTCACGACACATCCGGGCCACCTCCGCGAGCGCAGCCTCCAGCGCCGCACGATCCGGCGCGGCGGGGTCGTAAACCGCTTCGGACCGCCGCAGAACCGTGCCGGACAGGTCGAGCAACGCGGCCCGCACTCGACCGGGCAGCAGCTCGACCGCAGCGAGCACCGGCGCGACCGGGCTGGTGGTCGGCTCGGTGACCAGCCGCAGGGCCGGGCGTTCGCCGGATCTCATGGCGCAACGATGCCATGTCGGGTACGAACAAGGGAGTCCACGTGCGTGATCTTGTCCGGATGACCTGGCGCGAGGTCCGCGACGCCGCCAGGACGGGAATCGCGCTGCTGCCGATCGGCTCGCAGGAACAACACGCCGGTCACCTGCCGATGGGCACCGACACCCTGCTCGCCGAGGCGGTCACCGACGCGGCGCTGCGGCGGCTCGGCGACCAGCCGGAGATCGTCCGGCTGCCGAGCCTGCCGTTCGGGCACAGCCCGCACCACCTGTTCGCCGCCGCGGTGTCGTTGTCGCCGGAGACCCTGCTCGCGGTGCTCACCGACGTTCTCGACTCACTGGCCCAAAGCGGGTTCCGGCGTGTGCTGATCGTCAACGGGCACGGTGGCAACGACGAGATCATGCGGCTGGCCGTCAAGCGGTACGCGCTGCGCGCCGACGTCGCGCTCGCGGCCTGCTCGTACTGGTCGATCACCAGCGAGGAAACCGGCGAGCATCCCGAACGGGTCCCGGGCCACGCCGGGTGGTTCGAGACGTCACTGATGCTCGCCGCCCATCCCGACCTGGTCGGTGAGCCGGTGCCGCGCCCGGACGTGACCCCGTTGTTCGACCGCCCGCCCTACCCGGGGCTGACCGTGGAACGGCATGGCGAGTGGGCCAGAGCGGGCGGCGGGACCGACAACCCGGCGGAGGCGTCCGCCGAATCCGGGCGACGACTGCTGGACGCGCGGATCGACGGCCTGGTCGCCGCGATCCGGGCGTTCGACGAGGCCACCCGCGACAGCCACGGAAACCAGGAGATGACTTGAAGATCGTCGATGTTGAGGTTTGGGTGGTCAACCTGCCCCTGACCAACCCGTTCACCAGTTCGTTCGAGACGAAGACCGGCGAGACCCGGACCGTCGTGCGGTTGCGTACCGACACCGGGGCCGAGGGGTGGGGCGAGACCATGTGGGGCCGTCCGGTCGCCGAACTCACCCGGCGGCTGGGCGCTGAACTGATCGGGACCAGCCCGTTCGCACTGGAGATGTTCCACCGCAAGCACCACATGGTGCCGTTCTTCCACGGCTACCTCGGATACGCCGCACTGGCCGGGCTGGACGTGGCCTGCTGGGACCTGATGGGCAAGGTGACCGGGCAGCCGCTGACCAACCTGCTCGGCGGGCCGGTGCGCGACGAGGTGCCGATCACGGCCCTGATCACCCGGGCCGACGCGCCGGGCATGCGCGGCGGCGAACTGGCGCGGGCTCTTGCCGAGCACACCGCCAAGGTCGTCGCCGAGGGCGGGTTCGCCGCGGTCAAGCTCAAGGGCACCACCGATGTCCGTGGCGACGTCGAGATCCTGCGGGAGATCCGGCGTGCCCTGCCGGACATCGAGTTGCGCGTCGACCCCAACGCGGCCTGGCCGGTGGCCGAGTCGATCCGGGCCGGGCTGGCGCTGGAGGAACTGGACCTCGAGTACCTCGAGGACCCGTGCGCGGGCATCGAGGGCATGAGCCAGGTACGGGCGAAGGTCCGGATCCCGTTGTGCACCAACATGTGTGTCGTCCGGTTCGAGGACTTCGCACCGGCGGTCCGACTCGGCGCGGTGGACGTCATCCACGGCGACGTCTACAAGTGGGGCGGCATCGGGGCGACCAAGGCACTCGCCGCGCACTGTGAAACGTTCGGGCTGGGGATGAACCTGCACAGTGGGGGCGAACTCGGCATCGCGACCGCCGCCCACCTCGCCGTCGTCGCGAGCACACCGGTGCTGTCGCGCGCCATCGACAGCATGTACTACCTGCACGCCGACGACATCATCGAACCGCTGCACCTGTCCGGCGGGCGGCTACGCGTGCCCACCGGGCCGGGATTGGGCGTGACGGTGGACGAGGACAAACTCGCCCACTACGCGGCCGTCAACGCCCGCGACGGCGACCTCACCGGATAAGACCGGCACGACCATCCGACAGTATCTGGTTGTCTCCGCAGGTCGTGGTGAAGGATTCACCGCAGCCATTCCATTTGCCTGGGAGGCACTATGTCGAAACGCGGATGGGGTCTCGCAACCGCCACCGTGGTGCTCTTGTCCACCGTCACAGTCAGCATCTCCATGACCGCCAACGCGGCCGCGCCAGCTGTCGCCTCCGGTGAGCTCTCGCTCGTCCGGGTGCAGCTGCCGACCGAGGCCATGTTCGACGAGCTCGTCGCCAGTGGCGCGGACATCGCGGCGAAACCCCGGATGGACGACGGGCGGCTGCTGGTCGACCTTGTCCTCACCGGCGGCCAGCTCGACGCGCTGACCGCGCGCGGCGCGAAAACCGTGCAGGTGATCCAGCGCCCCGGTGACGCGCGGGAACGGCTCGCCGAGTCCCAGCGCTCCGCCCGGCGCGCAGCCGCCGCGGACACCCTGCACTTCCTCTCCGCCAACTGGTGGAGCGCCGAGGGCAACACGTTCCTGCAGACGCTCGCGGCCACCACCGCGATCGCCGACCCGAACGTCGAGATCACCGTCACCTGGACCGCCGCGAACGGCACGACCGGCTCGTTCCCGTTGCAACGCTTCACCGACGCGGGCGAGTACCAGTACCACGTCGCCGTGCCACAGGTCCTGCCCGCGCGACCGACGAAGGTGACGGCGTCGTCCAGCCTGGGCGGTGTGAGCCGTGTCGTGACGCCAACTGCATGGCCGGGTGCCACCCCACCGCCACTGCCGAGCGGATACCAGAAGGACTTCATCGACGCCTACATGACGCCGACCGACATCAAGGCCAGGATCGCCCGCCTCGGGCGGCAGTACCGCGACCTCGTGGACGTGGTGGATCTGCCGCACAAGACGCAGGGCTACCGCCGCACCGCGACCGCCTACCTCGGTGACCCGGCGAACGCCGCCGTCGTCGTGGAATCCCGGCAGTTCGGCGACCAGGGCCCGAACGGCTGGCAGGTGAAGACCGTCAACCCGGGCACGCCGAACCAGCCCGCGCAGGCAACATGGCGTGACCGGGTACTGACCGTCTCGCTCGCGACCGACAAGACCGGCGCGGTGATCAGCACGACCGATCAGGTCGCGGCGCTGATCTCGGCACGTTTCCCGCAGCGCTTCACCGCGTTCGTCGAGGATGGCTCGGCCGGGAAGGTCATGCCGGTCGCCGGGCCGACCACGATGACCGACGGGCTCGACGGCTCCGTGTCGCGCAAGCCGTGGACCGTGCAGGCGTTGCGGATCGGAGCGCACCGCGACGGTTCGCGGATCGGGGTGCTCGCCTACTCGCAGGAGCACGCGCGGGAATGGGGGACCCCGCTCGTCACGCTCGAGTTCGCCGAGCGGCTGCTGGCCAACTACGCGACCGACGCCGCCACCCGGCAGTTGCTGGACAACGTCGAGGTCTTCGTGATCCCGGTGGTCAACCCGGACGGCGCCAACTACGCGTTCAACGACTCCAACTTCCAGCGCAAGAACCTGGTGAACCACTGCACCGGCGCCCAGCGCGACCCGCGCAACGCCAACGCGTGGGGCGTGGACGTCAACCGCAACTACACCGTCGGCTCCGTGTTCGACGGCTACTTCGGCGCGTCCAACACCAACTGCCTGTCCGGCACGTACTCGGGCCCGGCGGAGCTGTCGGAGGCGGAGTCGAACAACGTCATCGCTCTCGCGAAGGCACACGACAACATCCGGTTCGCGATGAACGTGCACAGCTACGGCGGGTACTTCATGTGGCCACCGGGTGCGTACGCGATGCCCGGCCGTGTCACGCTGCCCCGGCCGTCGGCCGAGGAGTCCGCGATGTTCCAGGCGTCGGCGAAGCGGATCGTCGGTGCGATCTCAGCATCGCGCGGCACGGTGACGTGGCCGTCGCGCACCGGCCCGGTCGCGGACGTGCTGTACTCGGCGGCCGGGAACTCGGCCGACCAGCTCTACTACGAGCTCGGCATCTTCGCGTGGGACTTCGAGATCGGCAACGACCGGTGGAACCCGCGGACGAGCCAGTGGGAAGGTGTCGGCTTCCAGCCGCCGTTCCCGGAGGCGCACGCCGAGTCACAGGAGTACGCGGAGGGCTTGGTCGAGCTGCTTCGAGTGGCCCGGGACTTCAACCAACAACGCAACTGATTCCGTGAGGAACACGGGGTCCGGGGAAGCGTGTTTCCCCGGACCCCGTGGCAGTTCAACGGCCTGTTATCGCCGCCGGGTGATGACGGTGTGGGCGACGATCAGCACAGCGAAGAACGGCAGAGCGGCGATCCACGCGGTGTCCAGTCCATCGATGAACGCGGTGGACACCATCACGGCGAACAGGAACACCGCGGACAGCCCGGAGGTGGCGGGTGCGCCCCACAGCCGGACCGGGGACCGCTCGGCACGGGCACGCCGGAAAGCCCAGTGCGTGACCAGGATCAGGATCCACACCACCAGCGCGCCGAAGATCGAGATCCCGAACAGGGCGAGGTAGGCGCTGTCCGCGGCCGCGGCGGACAGCGTGGCGGCCAGCGCCAGCCCCAGCGCGGACATCGCGAGCGCGTTGCGTGGCACGCCTTTCCGGCTCAACCGCCCGGTCCACCCCGGTGCGTACCCGTCACCGGCGAGCGAGTGCAGCATCCGAGTGCTCAGGTACAGGTTGGCGTTGGCACTGGACAGCGCGGCGGTGAGCACGACGAAGTTGGTGATCCCGGCCGCTGCCGGGATTCCCGCGCTCTGGAACACGCGCACGAACGGACTGGTGTCGACGGTTCCGCTGTGCGCGGTCACGGTCCACGGCACCACCGCGAGCACAATGGCGATCGCGAGGACGTAGAACAACACCAGCCGCAGCACCATTCGGCGCGCGGCACGCGGGATGTCACGCTCGGGGTTCTCCGACTCCGCGGCGGTGACCGCGACGACCTCCGTGCCGATGTAGCTGAACAGCACGAACACCATGGCCAGCAGCAAACCTTCCACACCATTGGGCAGGAAACCGCCGTGCTCGGTCAGATTGGCCAGGCCGGTGGCCGGGGAGCGGGGCAGGCCGACCGTGATCAGCACCAGCCCGAGGCCGATGAACACGGTGATCGCGACCACCTTGATCATCGCGAACCAGTACTCCACCGTGCCGAAGAACCGCACCGCCAACGCGTTCGAGCCGAGCACCAGCGCCGAGAAGACGACCACGAGCAGCCACAGCGGTAGTTGCGGCCACCAGAACCGGACGTACAGGCCCGCCGCGACGATCTCACCGCCGACCGCGATGACCTGGATGGTCCAGTAGGTCCAGCGCTGCACGAACCCGGCCAGCGGGCCGAGGTAGCGCTGCGCGATGGCACCGAACGACCCCGCTTCCGGGTGCACGACGACCATCTCGGCCAGTGCCCATGCGATGACGAACGCGACCAGGGCGCACAGCACGTACGCCAGGATGGTCGCGGGCCCGGCGCGGGAGATGGCGAGTGCCGATCCGAGGAACAGCCCGGTGCCGATCGCGCCGCCGAGTCCCATCATGCTGAGTTGTCGCCCGGTGAGCGCGCGCCGCAGCCCGTGGGTGTCTGTCGTCGGCGATGGAACGGTCATCCGAGCCCTCCAGCCGCTTCAGTGGGGCTACAAAGGTTTCAGGCAGCGTGCTGAGGTGTCAACGCTCGAAACCGCTGTGGTGCCCTGGGTTTGGGATGGCCCAGGCGGATCTGACCCGGCCGCGCGTCTACCTGCCGCGCAGCAGGTTGTCCGGCAGGTAGGGCGAGGTCACGTCGACGGCCATCCCGGCGTTACCGGCCAGCACGGCCAGTGCGAGCAGAGTGGGCGCGATGAACCCCTCCGGGTCGTCGGCGCGGTCGGCGTCCATGGTCCAGTACTTGTGGTGGCTGGTCAGCGCGTCCGCGAGTCCCTCGTTGACCTTCTCCGTGAGGCCACGGAACAGGTAGTAGAACAGCCTGACAGGTGGGTAGTGCAGAAGGAGCATGGCGTCGCGGGGCGCCACGGTGGAGCGATCGGGATCGGTACCGTCCATGGCTGGCATGAACATCCCGGGCGTCACGGGCTCGCCGAGCAGATACGTGCGCACGGACTCGACCCACGGATACATGAACTCGCTGTGCACCGCGCCTGACGCCCGCAGAGTGGCCTCGGGCACCGCGCACAACCGCGCGACTCGCTGGTCATCGCGGTCGATCACGGCGAGCCAGACGACGTTGAGCCATGCTCCCGCGTTCGCGTGCGAATTCGGGCCCGGCGCGGTGAACCGCACCACCCGGTCACCGATCGGTGCGTCGACGGTTCCGCTGCCGGTGGCGCCGACGAAGATCGCCTCGCCCGCGTCGGCGGCCAGCCGCAACGCCTCCCACGTGGCCGGTTGGCTCGCCGTCGGATCGAGAACGGACCGGTGGGCAAGCAGCGACCGGGCGCGGCTCCACACGGAGCGCAACGCGTCCGGGTTCTCCGCCACGATGTCGACGAATCCAGGCATGGACCGGGACAGTGCCTCGGCCTGCTGCCGTGCGTACTCGACAGCCACGTCGTGACGTGCCACAGACATGATCGGCATCGCGCGAGCTTACAGTTCGGGCACGATGTCCCCCCGCGTCGGCGACAGCGCCGACGTTCGGCCTCCTCGCTCCCCTGGTCACCAGCGTGCTCAGCGTGGTCATCACCGGCCCGAAGTAGCGCTTGTACCCACTCCGGGCAAATCCAAACCTCTTTCTCGTCGCAAGGTTCATGGCACCTAAGTGTGTGCGGCCGAGGAATCGGGTACACGACTCTTGACTCACTCCAGATTAAGAACGAGCACAGAGTTCATTGTGGACTTAAGCTGACCGCACGGCACTGGCCGAACTGTCTGCGGCCCCACCGGCAGGCCAGGACAACCTCCCACCACACAAGGAGACTTCGACGTGACCGACGTGAAGCCGGATCCGACGACAACCGACAGCGGTATTCCGGTCGAGAGCGACGAACACTCGCTCACCATCGGGCCCGACGGCCCGATCGTGCTGCAGGACCACTACCTCATCGAGCAGATGGCCCAGTTCAACCGGGAACGGATACCCGAACGGCAGCCGCACGCGAAAGGCAGCGGTGCGTTCGGCCGGTTCCAGGTCACCGCCGATGTCAGTGGGTACACGAAGGCAGCGGTGTTCCAGCCGGGGACCGAGACGGAACTGGTCGCCCGGTTCTCCACCGTCGCCGGGGAGCGGGGCAGCCCCGACACCTGGCGCGACCCCCGCGGGTTCGCGGTGAAGTTCTACACCACCGAGGGTGTCTACGACATGGTCGGCAACAACACCCCGGTGTTCTTCGTGAAGGACCCGATGAAGTTCCAGCACTTCATCCGGTCGCAGAAGCGACGCGCGGACAACAACCTGCGCGACCACGACATGCAGTGGGACTTCTGGACCTTGTCACCCGAATCGGCACACCAGGTGACCTGGCTGATGGGTGACCGTGGCATCCCCCGCACGTGGCGGCACATGAACGGTTACAGCTCACACACATACATGTGGGTCAACGCCTCCGGCCAACGCTTCTGGGTGAAATACCACTTCAAGACCGACCAGGGCATCGAGTTCTTCACCCAGGACGAGGGCGACCAGATGGCCTCGGCGGACACCGACTACCACACGCGTGACCTGTTCGAGGCGATCGACCGCGGCGACAGTCCGAGTTGGACGCTGCACGTCCAGGTGATGCCGTTCGACGACGCCAAGACGTACCGCTTCAACCCGTTCGACCTGACCAAGGTCTGGCCGCACGGGGACTACCCGCTGATCGAGGTCGGCCGGATGACGCTCGACCGCAACCCGACCGACCACCACACCGAGATCGAGCAGGCGGCGTTCGAACCGAACAACCTCGTCCCCGGCATCGGGCCCAGCCCGGACCGGATGCTGCTCGGCCGCCTGTTCGCGTACGCCGACGCCCACCGTTACCGCATCGGTGCGAACTACAAGCAGTTGCCCGTCAACGCGTCGACGTCACCGGTGCACAGCTACAGCAAAGACGGCGCCATGCGCTACACCAAGGTGTCCGACCCGGTCTACGCGCCCAATTCCAAGGGCGGGCCCCGCGCGGACGTCGAACGCTACGGAACCCCGGCGGGCTGGCACACCGACGGCGACATCGTCCGCACTGCCTATACTCAACGGGAAGAAGACGACGACTGGGGCCAGGCGGGCACCATGGTCCGCGACGTCCTCGACGACGACGCCCGCGAACGCCTGACGCAGAACATCGTGGGCCACCTGCTCAACGCGGTGACCGAACCAGTGCTTGAGCGTGCGTTCGAGTACTGGCGCAACGTCGACAAGGACCTCGGCGACGCGATCGAGTCCGGCGTGCGCGCCAAGCAGGACGAGAAGGACCCCAAAGCAGCGCAGCAGGGCAATCCCGCACGCAGGACCATGCAGAAGAAGGCCTGACCTCGCGGCCACCTCACAACGTCCGAGCGTTCACACTGCAGTGAGTACCGGTGGGCTGGGGAACACGGTCCCCAGCCCACCCGGGAATGTTTTCCGTTGGACCATCGGTCAACCAGGGCTGTCCGCGTCGGCACGGCGGGACTTCCGGTAGTGCCTGCGAGCGCGTTCCCGGTTGCCGCAGTCCTGCGAGCTGCACCATTGGCGGGAATGGTTGCGGGTGCGGTCGATGAAGAGCCAGCCACACCCCGGGCCCGCGCACTGCCGAACCAGCGCGGTGTCGGGAGACGCGAGCAGTTCGTTGGCGGCGATGGTCAACGCGGGCACGACGTCATCCGGCCGTCTGACCGCAACGGCCCACCGCAACGGCAGGGACGGCTCGGCGACGACCAGTCGGCTCGCCGCCGTGAGCCAACTGCCGAACTGGACGACGTCAGCCTCGTCGGTCGCGACGAGCAGGCGGTAGACGGTTTCCCGCAGCCGGATCAGCGACGCGACCGTCTCGGGGTCGATCTCGGCGACGTCAGGCAGCAGACCGGTCCGGCTGAGCCACAGGGGCAGGAAATCCGGCTTGTCCATCCGGTCGAACGTCCTGGTCGGCTCCAGCCGCCACGACACCGTGTTGACCAGGTCGATCACGATGTGGCCGCCGTGCATCTCGTAGCCGCGCCAACTGTCCGTCACAGCAAGTCAGTGTAGTTCTAACACCCTAAAGTTCATATTGGCTGTTAGCCTCTTGTTATGGCATCGACCGACAGCGGACACGCGGCCGGCGTGCGAGTCGGCCTGGGGATGGGCGTACCGACGTTCGTCATGGGCGTCACGTTCGGCGCGTTGACCCACTCACTCGGCTGGGGAACGCTCGCGCCCGTCGTCTGCTCACTCCTGGTTTTCTCTGGCTCCGCGCAGTTCGCGATGGTCACGTCGCTCGCCAGCGGCGGAGGCGTGGGGCTGGCCGTCGGCGCGGCCGCGATGATCAACGCCCGGTTCCTCCCGATGGGGATCGCGGTCGCCTCGGACCTCAAGGGCGGCCGCCTGCGGCGGGCACTGGAAGGCCAGGCGGTCGTCGACGCCTCGTGGGCGGCGGCACACCGCGGCGATGGCAGGTACGACCGGAAGAAGATGATCGCGGCCACGCTCGTGCAGGCCCCGGCATGGGTGCTCGGCACCCTGCTCGGCGCGCTCACCGCGCCGTCCACCGAGATCATCCACCGGTTCGGGTTCGACGTGGTGTTCCCGGCCTTCTTCCTGATCCTGCTGATCGACGAACTGCGCACGTCGGCTCGGGCCCGGCAGGTGGCGTTGATCGCGGCCGGGCTGGCCGCCGGGCTGGCGCTGGTGGTGCCTGCCGGGCTGGCCATCGTCGGCTCCGGTGCCGCCGCGCTGATCGGCCTGCGCGCCGGATCGGAGGTGACAGCCAAGTGAGTTCACTGTGGATCGCGATCGTGCTGGTCGCCGTGGTCAGCTTCAGCATCAAGGCACTGGGCCCCGCGCTGCTCGGCGACCGTCCACTGCCGA
The DNA here is from genome assembly GCF_000826545.1 of Kibdelosporangium sp. MJ126-NF4. Next base: position 43,031 of record NZ_CDME01000013.1, read on the forward strand.
CACGGATCGCGGCCGTGATCGCCTTGTTCGCCCCAGCCCTGCTCGCGGGCATCGTCGTCACCGACTTCGCGGGCCCGGCCTGGAGCGAGGCCGACTGGACGATCGCCGCAGGCCTGTCGGGGGCCGCGATCGGTTACCTGCTCCGCGCACCGGCGCTCGCCTGTGTGGCCGTCGCGGTGGTGATCACCGCGTTGCTCAGACTGGTGAGTTGAGTGTGCTCACGCAGGGTATGGGTTGTCCCGCAACAGCTGTGCCAGGTGTGCCGCGTTGCGGGCGGAGGTCGCGTTGGTCGACTTGACCGCATCGGGTGTCTCGTCGAGGTCGTTGAAGTCGGTGCCCTGCATGGCTTCCCCGTTCCAGTAGGTGCAGCCCTGCGCGGGAATGGTGAACCCGGTGTCGTTGAGTGCCTGGAACACGTCGGCCACGATCTTGTGTGCGCCGTCCTCGTTTCCGACCACCGCGGCGAGCGCGACTTTGCCGAACAGGATCGGCCGTCCCGCGTCATCGGTGTCCGACAGCGCGGCGTCGAGCCGTTCGAGCACGCGCTGGGCGACGCTCGACATGTGACCGACCCAGGTCGGCGTGGACAGGATGAAGATGTCCGCGTCGGCGATCTTCTTGCGCAGCCGCGGCCACTCGTCGCCGTCGCCCATGTCGTTCTCGACGCCGGGCCGCACATCATGGTCGACCACTCGGACGATCTCTCCGCTCACATCGTGCGCGGAGAGTTCGTCGAGAAGTTGACGTGCGATCAGCTCACTGCTGGACGACGAAGGGGACGGTTTGAGGCTGCACACAAACGCGACGGCTCGCAGTGCCATGGGACGCTCCTGGTTCGGGTGGAAATGTTGCTCTGGCGACGAACAGCCGCTTCGCGATTCACGCCGTGTGGAGAACTACCCGGAATCGCCCGGACCAACCAGGAGACCGAGGACGGCGAGGAGGTTTCAAGCGCTGCAAGCGGGGTAGTCGTGACTGATTGCTGTGACCGGCCGATCCGGAAGGGACGTCATGAACGAGGCTTCGACCAACGCGGCGCGTTCCGACTCGCCGGCCCCCGTGGCGTCGGTGCTCACATTCCACGGTGAAGTCGACCTGTCCAGCGGGGAGGACTTCTCCACACGCCTGTACGGGGCGTTGGCTGAGGGAGTCGACATCCTGGTGGTCGACATGCTGCGCATCGACTTCCTCGGTTCGGCGGGCCTGGCAGCGTTGATCAGGTTCCAGGAGGAGGCCACGCGGCGTGGGGTCGAGGTGCGTTTGGTCTGCGGGCACGCCGCACGGCGCACGATCGAACTGACGGGGCTGACGGAGCGGTTCGTCCTGGCCGACACGTTGTCGAGCGCGCTGCCGTCGGCCGGTTGAGGGCGCCGAGGTGGTGGCGGCGGTCGGGACCATCCTCCCTCTGCTGACCTGAAACCCGCACGCCCACGGCCATGGACGTCTGAGTCCCGCACTTACCCGAGGATCGGCCACACCTCGACGATGAATGCCATACCCGGCCGCCTGTCCCGACAAACCGCGCCACGTTTCGCATGCCCTGGTTGGCTCGACGGCGTGCGGGGTATCCGGGAGGCCGAGTGATCAACGAGCGTCGGAGGGCTGAGCCATGGGCATCATCGTCACGCTGCTGGTGATCTGGTTGGCCTTGTCCGTGCTGGGATTCGTCATCAAGGGCCTTGTCTGGCTGGCGATCATCGGCATTGTCCTGTTCCTGGTCACCGGCGCGTTCGGGTTCACCCGCAAGGGCGCCCGCAAGTAAGCCGTCCAGCGTTGCCGATCCACGCAACAGCCGTCGATGCGGTTGCCGGACCGGATCGGAGCTCGCACTGCGCAGTCACCTCGAACCACTCAAAGGTCCATTCCCGGATCGTCCATCTCGCGCCAGTCCTGCCCCGGATCCGCCCGTCCAGGCCGCCGCAGTCCACCGCGGTCGGTCTCGGGTTCCTCAAGGTCGCTTGGCGTGACGATGCCGCCGATGGCCGGGGTGGTGATTTCCACACCCAACGCTCCCAGAAACGTGGCGATTCCCGCCTTCACCACTTCCTTCAGCACGTCCTCGTGCACCGCGAACGCGCCAAGTGGGGCCGCGATGAGCGTTCCGATCACAGTGGAACACGCCACGCGGAGCACTGCGGGCAGAATCCGTAGGCTGTCGCGCCTGAACGTCTGGTTGTCCGGCACGTTCGGCGAAAGCTGCCCCTGCTGCTCTTCCAGGTTCGCCAGTTGCCCCTGTAGGCACGCCCGGAAGGCCTGTGGGGATATCTGGTGGGCCAGGTCTCCCTCGGCCATGCCCGCCAGGTTCTCGGCCCACCGAATCTGCTCGGGGCGCAGCAGGCTGTCGGGCACTCGGCGCCCGATCTCCAGTGCGATGGACAGCCCATCGTGAGCACACGACCTGGCCAAACCCCACTGGCGCGCAGCAGCCGGGCCGTCGCCCTCCGCCTGATACCGTTCGCCTGCGTCGCAGGCTTCGTCGAGAAGGCGCATCTGTTGCAACAGGTTGCGGCACAGCCCCGTCAAGTCCACTGGTGAGCTGATCGCGCCTTTGATGGCGTCGACGATGAACTGGTATCCGGTGCACCGGCACAGGTTGCCGGAGATCGCGGCGCGGATCTCGGCGTCGGTCGGGTCGGGGTTGTCGCGGAGCAGTTCGTGCGCTGTGGCGAGCATGCCGGGTGTGCAGAAGCCGCATTGCAGGCCGTGGTGGTCGCGGAAGGACTTCTGCAACGGGTCCAGTTCGCCGGATGCGGCCAGGCCCTCGATGGTGGTGACCGACGAGCCCTCGGCCTGGACCGCGAGCACGCAGCACGAGCGGGCTGTGGCACCGTCGACGTCGACCGTGCACGAACCGCAGACGCCATGTTCACAGCCGACGTGCACGCCCGTGTAACCGAGGTCGTGGCGTAGGAAGTCGGCGAGAGTACGGCGGGGCTCGCACTCGGCGCTGACCGGTTGGCCGTTGACAGTCAAGGAGACCTTCACGGGTGCACCGCCGTTCGGAGTGCCCTGCGCGTCAGTACCGTGGCCATTTCGCGGCGGTAGGACGCGGGGGCGTGGACGGAGTCGGGCGGATCGCAGACAAGCTCGGCCGCGGCTGCCGCGATCACGGCATCGGTCAGCGTCTGGCCGACAAGCGCTTGCTCGACGGCCGTGGCCCTGAGCGGGATGGGACCGGCGCCGCCGATGGCGATCCGGGCCTGCGCGCAGACTCCGTCCACGATCGTCACCGCGGCGACGACAACGACAAGCGCGAGGTCACGCCGCCGGAATGACAGCTCCTGCACGGAAAACCGCGCAGGTGGGGGCGGGAAGCTCACCGAGACAAGCAGTTCACCGGGTGTGAGCGCGGTCTGGTGCGGGCCGAGGAAGAATTCACCGGCCGGGATGTCCCGGACGCCGTGAACGCCCTGTGCCCGAAAGGAAGCATCCAGGGCGACGGCGACTGCGGGCAGTTCGGCGGCCGGGTCGGCGTGCGCCAGACTGCCGCCGATCGTGCCGCGGTTGCGGATCGACACGTGCCCGACGTACCGCAGCGCCTCGGCGAGCAGCGGCAGGTCCTGCCCGACGAGCGCGGACGTCTCGGCTGCTCGATGCCGGGTCGTGGCGCCGATCACGAGATTCCCGTTGTCCCGGCGCAGGTATGACAGGTCGGCCAGGTGGTTGATGTCGACGAGGAGCCGTGGCCTGGCCAAGCGCATGTTCAGCAGCGGGACGAGGCTCTGTCCACCCGCGAGGACTCGTGCGCCCGCACCGGCCAACGCCTCCACAGCCTCGGTGACCGACGATGCCCGCAGGTAGTCGAAGGCGGCGGCCTTCATCGGCTGGTTCCCTTCCGCATCGCGGCCAGCAGCCGCGGTGGCGTGATCGGCAGCGAGGTGATCTCCAGGTCGTACTCGGGCAGCGCGTCCACGATCGCGCTGGCGACCGCCGCTCCCCCGCCGATCACACCGGACTCGCCCATTCCCTTGAAACCACCGGGAATGTGGTCGGCGGGCGTGGCCATGTGCCTGATCTCCATGGGCGGTATCTCGGTCGCGGACGGCAGCAGGTAGTCGGTGAACGTCCGGGTGGCCATCCGCCCGTCGGTGTCGTAGACGAGTTCCTCGTACAGGGCGCCGCCGATGGCCTGCGCCGCGCCACCGTGCAACTGGCCGTCCACGATCATCGGGTTGATCACGGTTCCGCAGTCGTGCGCGATCAGGTGACCGAGCAGGGTGACCACGCCGGTCTCCCGGTCGACCTCGGCGAGGACCGCGGTGCAGGCGAAGGCGGTGGCGACGTTGACCGGGTCGAAGACCTCGCGTTCTTCCAGCGTCGGTGATTCGTCCTCCGGCAGCCGTCCGTTGAGCCGCCGGTAGGCGGCGTCACCGATCTCCGCCATCGTCACGGTCCTGCCCGGCACGCCGTCCACGGCGATGACGCCGTCCGTGATCACCAGGTCCTCCGGCGCGGCTTCCAGGATGTGACCGGCGATCCGCAGCACCTTGGTCTTGAGCCGGGTCGCGGCCGTGCGCACCGCGCCGCCGCCGAGTGCGGCGCCACGGCTCGCACCCGTGCCGTATCCGCTGTACGGACTGGAATCCGTGTCACCGGACAGAACCGTGACGTGGTCGAGCGGCACGCCGAGGCTGTGCGCGGCGACCTGGGCGAGGGCCGTGTGGATGCCCTGGCCCATCGCGGACAGTCCGGTGTAGACGGTCACGTGCCCGGACGAGTCGATCCGGACGACCTCCTCGTCGAACCCGGAGTGCGCGGAGCCCGCGAGGTTCCCGATCCGGCTCGGCCCCAGTCCGGTGACCTCGTTCTGGAACGAGTACCCGATGCCGACCGCCGCTCCCCTGGCTCGGGCGTCCTGCTGGATCCGCGCCCAGCCCGCGTCGCGGACGGCGGCGAGACACAGATCGAGACACTCCTCGTACCGGCCGCTGTCGAACACGAAAACCGGGCTCTGGTAGGGAAACTCCTTGATGAAGTTCTTGCGCCGGACGTCGTGCGCTGCCAGGCCGAGCCGCTTGGCGAGCTGGTGGACCATGTGCTCGTACACGAAGTTCGCCTTGGGCAGGCCGTATCCGCGAAACGAGCCGTAGGGCGTGCGGTTGGTCGCGACACCGACCAGGTTCATGTCCAGTGCCGGGATGTCGTACGGTCCGGTGACCGACGCCGCGGTCACCCAGCACGGGCTCAGACCGGCGGTGCCGATCGCGCCGCCGAGAACCGCGTGGAGCGTGCCTCGCATGCCGGTGATCGTGCCGTCGTGGCGTGCCGCGATCTCCACCTCGATCCGCTGCTCGCGGGAATGCACGGTCGCCACGAAACTCTCGGCACGGTCCTCGATCAGCTTGACCGGCCTGCCCGTCCGGCGGGACAGCACGCACGCGACGACCTCGTCGCCGTAGAAGTCGAACTTGTTGCCGAACCCGCCGCCCAGGTCGGGGGTGCGGATCCGGATCTTGGCCACCGGCAGCCCCAGCACCTCACCGAACGAGGCCTGCGCGATGTTCGGCGCCTGGGTCGTCAGCCACACGTCCAGCCGGTCGGTGAACGGATCCCACGTCGCGACCACACCGCGTGTCTCCAACGGCGTGCCCATCTGCCGGGCGAACCGGAAGTCGGCACTGAGCACCAGGTCGGCCTCGGCGAACGCGGCGGCCGCGTCCCCCTTCCGGACGGCCGTCCGGCCCAGCACGTTGCTGGGCCACTCGTCGAACAGCCGTGGCGCGTCCTCGGCAAGGGCCTGCTCCAGCGTGCTGACCGCCGGGAGCTCCTCGTACCGGACGTCGATCAGCTCCAGCGCGTCCTCGGCCACCGCGCGGTCCTTCGCCGCGACGGCCGCGACTCCCTGCCCCGGATAGGTCACCTTGTCCACGGCCAGCGCGTACGTCTCCGGGAAGAACATGTCCGGGATGTTGCGCCAGGTCACCGGCTGCGGCCCGTGGACCGCAGCCTTGACCTCGGCGCCTGTCACCACCGCGGACACGCCCGCAAGCGCCACCGCTCTGCTGGTGTCGATCGACGTGATCCGCGCGTGCGGCACCGGGCTGCGCAGGATCGCTGCCTCCAGCATGCCCGGCAGCCGCACGTCGTCGATGAACTGCCCGCGCCCGGTCAGCAGCCGGACATCCTCGATCCTGCTGACCCTGGCGCCAATCAATCCGTCGGTGTCCACGGTGAACACCTTGGCACCGATCAGCGCACTCCGGGAAGCCCAGCCCGGACAGATCATCCAGGCCGCAGGTGAGATCGCCCTATTTCTTGACCTCGTAACGCAGAATGACAATGCCGTTGTCGTACGCGGTTCCCTCGATCAGATTCAGGTCATGCCGATCCTCGAAAAGGCGCGTTCCCCTGCCACGCGACACCGGGCAGACCATCATCCGGACTTCGTCGACGACACCGGCTTCCATCAGGGAACCCATGAGTTTCAGACTCCCCCACAGCCAGATGTCCTTGCCGCTCTGCTCCTTGAGCTCCCGAATGGTGGTGGCCGGGTCGCGTGTCACGGTCGCGGCGGGAAAGTCGCCCCATGGGGCCTCGTCCAGCGTCGACGAGGCGACGAACTTCGTGAGGTTGTTGAGTTTCTCGCCGTACTCGCCCTGCTCGGCCGCGTTCGGCCAGTAGTCCTTGGTCTGGGCGTAGGTGTTCGCGCCGAGAATCATCGTGTCGACCGAGTCGATGAACCCCATCACGGTGTCCTTGTACGCGCTTTGGGTGTCTTCGGAAAAGGGCTCCACTGTGACGAAACTGAGCCCGCCGTCCTCCTCGGCCACAATGTTGTCAACGGTAACCCACTGCTGAACCACAAGCTTTCGCATGGCTGTATCCAAGCGCACGGGTCAGAGCCATCCTTCCTCAGTAGCGATGCGGATCGCGTCCACTCGGTTGCGCGCATCGAGTTTCACCATCGCGGACGCGAGGTAATTGCGGACCGTCCCGTAGGACAGGAACAGCGTCGCGGCGATGTCTCTGGGATCCGCGCCCGCCGCGTAGTGGCGCAGGACATCCGTCTCGCGGGGAGACAACGGCGACTGTCGCTGCTGCAACGCGCTGACGGCCATCGTCGCGTCGATCACCCGCTCGCCGGTGGCCACGCGGCGGATCGCGGCGACCAGGTCGGCGGCGCTGGTGTCCTTGAGCAGGAAGCCGGTGGCGCCCGCGGCGAGCGCGGCAGGCAGGTTTCCCGGCCGGGCGAGGCCGGTCAGGATCAGGACCCGGCAGCCGGGCACCTTCTCCCGCAGCTGCGCGGTCGCCGTCAGGCCGTCGAGCCGCGGCAGGTCGATGTCGATGACCGCGACGTCGGGATGGTGGCGCAGCGCGGACGGCACGATGGCATCGCCCGTGGCGATCTCGGCGACCACGTCGAGGTCGTCCTGCAGTGCGATCAGCGCGGACAGGGTCTCGCGGAGGATGCCGGTGTCCTCCGCGATCATCACACGCACCACGGTCGTCGTCTCCTCGCTGCCGTCGTCGGCAGCATATCGACTGGTGGGGAGGCTAGCTGTGAGCATCGGCAAGCTCCGCGACCACGACGAACGTGCCGTGACTGTGCCGGATGGTCAGCACGCCGCCCAACGCCTCGACACGGACCCGCATGTTCGTCAGGCCGTGTCCCCGACTGTCCGAAGGCGGTGGGGCGCCGTCGTTGCTGACCCTGAGCGTGACTGTGCCAGCGTCTTCGGCGAGGGTGATCGCGCACCGCTGGGCAGTGCTGTGGCGCAGCACGTTGGTGACGGCTTCGCGCAGCACGATCGCGAAAGTCGTGTCGGCGTCCGCGGCCAGCCGCACGGGCGCGCGTTGGGTCGTCACCTCCATCCCTGACGCTGCCAGCACGTCCGTGGCCAACGCGAACTCCGACGCCAGCGACAGCTTCGGGCGTTCACCGGCGATCCGGCCCGCGTCCGCGCCGATGGTGGTGCACAGGCTCACCAACTCGCCCAGTTCCCGGCCCGCGCGCTGGTCGTCCCGGCCGATCAGGGCGGCGACCAGGTCGGTTTTGAGCGCGAGGGTGGTCATGCCGAGGCCGAGCAGGTCGTGGGTGTCCTGGGCGAGCCGCAGCCGCTCGGCGACTGTGGCCAGTGCGGCGAGTTGGTCACGCCGGGCCGCCAACTGGGCGGCGAGGTCCGCGAGCCGCGACAGCCCGTACGCCATCAGCCCGAAGGACGTGATGGTGGCCGTGATGTACCCGATCCAGCCGAGCAGGACCGTCGTGGACATCGACGCGAGGTCGTTCCACCCACCCAGGATCGGCAGGCTCAGCAGCACGACGGCGAACCACACCCACCGCCACGGCCCCGCCACGAGCAACAGCACCGACGCGACGAGGAAGGCGACGAAGATCAGGCCCACTGTCCCGATCATGGCGAACTGCAGGTAACACAACACGGCCTGCACCGCGAGCGTCACGGGCCAGTAGCGAGGCCGCGAGCCGCCGCGTCCGGCACCGGAGTGCCGCCAGTGCAACAGCGGGACCGCCACGGTCACCAGCATGGCCACGACCAGCGTCAACGGCCGCTCATACCGGCCTGCCGGGGGCGTGGATGGCGCGAACACGTTGAGCAGGTTCAGCATGGCGAACAGCACCAGAACGGTCGCGAGGACGGCACGGGCCACTGGAGGCGTTGGTGCCGTGCCCACGGGCAGGCCGGGTGCGTCGACCCGATCGTCGTAGACCCGACGTCCCTCGCTGACGGCCTCCCGCGCTATTCGCCCGGCCGCCTCCATCTCGTTGCGCGCGTCCTCGGGTGTCGTGGACAGCCAGCGCAACGCCGATCGGGCGTGCCGCGCCACCGACCTGAGGCGGTCCTCGACCGCGCCGACCAACCGCTCTCCCGCGCCGAGCCGTTCACGCAGGACCGCCGCCCTGGCCAGTTCGTCCTGTGTGGCCGCCAACTCACCGGTCACCTGCGCCACCCGGACAAGGCCGAACAACCCCAGCGCACTGTCCGCCGCGGCGATCAGCACCCAGGTGCCGCCGTTGATGGCAGGCAGGTACGGCGGGCCGAGAACCACGTTCCACAGCACGCCCTCCACGACAAGCAGCAGCAGCGCCAGCTGCCATGGCCAACGCGGCGCGACCAACAGGACAAGGCCGATCAGATGGCCCGACACGCCACCGACCCACCCATCACCGAGCACCACGAACGGCAGATAGGTCAGCACAGCCTGCACCGCGAGCAGCGCCCACGGCGCAGTCCGCCAAGGGCGTCGCGCGAGACCGGTGGCGTACCACAACGGCATCGCGAACACGGCGACGACGAACGGCACATACCGGATGTCGGTGCCGCGCAAACCGTCCGCGCAGCGCGCCACCAGTTGCGTCAGCAGGAACGCGACCGGCAGCCAGCGAACCGCGACGAACGAGCCACTGGGACTGTCCACCGTGAGCACGCGCTGTCGCGTGTCACGCGCAGACGTCGAAGGTTGCGCGACCATCACGAGATCGGACTCTAGGCCGTGCCCCACCGGGCGTCGCTAGTGCGGATTGCACGACTTGGGCTGCGGAACGCATTCCCACCCGGTTCGGTACGCACTGTCGACAACCGACTGCCGGGTACGAGGCTCTGGAACAGAACAGAAAGGACAGTTCCATGGAACCCAACGAGATCGCCGACGTGCTCAACCGGCCGATCAGCCAGGAAATGCTGGCCCGCGACCTGACCAGGCTGGCCTACGTCGCCAAGGACGGCACACCCCGCAACGTCCCGATCGGCTTTACCTGGAACGGCAAGGAAATCGTCATGTGCACGGCGACGAACGCCCCGAAACTGCATGGCCTGCGCGCGAACCCGATGGTCGCGTTGACGATCGACACGGAGGTGCACCCGCCACGGGCGTTGCTCATCCGCGGCCGGGCCGAGTTGGACGTCGTCGACGGCATTCCCGAGGAGTACATGCAGTGGAACGGCACCTACGAGATGACGCCGGAGCAACGGGCCGAGTGGGAGGTCGGTGTCCGCGCGTTGTACGACGGTATGGTCCGGATCGTGGTGACCCCGACGTGGGCGAAGATGCTCGACTTCGAGACCACCCTGCCCTCCGCCGTCGAGGAGCTCCTGCGTCGGCAGGCGGATCGCCAGAGCGCCTGAGCTCCCCTGCCGACCTTCGTCAGAGCAGCCGGTGGCCCGGTGAGAACCGGGCGAGCGCGTCGTGGTCCAGGCCGACACCGAGCCCTGGACCCGGTGGGACACTGAGCATGCCGTCACTGTCGAGGTGGAACCCGCCGTCGATCAGATCATCGATGTAGGCCGAGCCCGTCCGGTACTCCACGAGGTCGGTGTGCGGCAGCGCGGCGGCCAGGTGGAGGTCGGCGGCGAGCCCGATGCCGGTGTTCCACCCGTGCGGGATGAAGCGGACGCCGAGGTCGTCGGCGAGCCAGGCCACGCGGCGCGACTCGCTCAGCCCGCCGCCCTTGGTGGTGTCCGGTTGCACGATGTCGAACGCGCCCGCGGTGAGGTACCGGGCGAAGTCCTGGCGGCGGGTGAGCACCTCGCCACCGGCGATCGGCACGCGTGAGGTTCGGCGCAGCCGCACGTAGCCGTCGAGGTCGTCGGGGCGCAACGCCTCCTCGAACCAGGCAACGTCGTAGGCGGCGAGCATGTCGACTGTGCGCGCCGCCCACGAACTACCGTTGCGCCAGAAGGCATCCGAGCCGCCCGCGTCGACCGCGAGCAGCGCGTCACCGCCGATCGCGTCGCGGGCGGCGCTGACGACCTGTTCGTCCGCCGCGGCACCGGTTCGGCCGAAATGTCCCCAGCCGATCTTGAACGCGGCGAAACCCACGTCGGCGAGTCGTTCCAGCGCATCGGCCAGCACCGGCGGATCATCGACCAGAACCGACGCGTACGGGCGGACCCGTTCGCGGTAGCGGCCACCCAGCAACGTGCTCACCGGCAGACCGGTGGCCTGGCCGAGGATGTCCCACAGCGCGGTGTCGATACCGCTGATGCTGTGGGTGATCGCGCCGCCGCGGCCGAGCCAGAAGGTGTTCTCGTGCATGAGCTGGCTCAGCCGGTCCGGTTCGCGGGGGTCGGCGCCGACGCACAGCGGGCGCAGTTGCTCGATCGCCGCCCGCACCAGTGTCTCGCTGGAGAACACGCTGCCCACGCCGATGAGTCCGGCATCGGTGTGCACGGCGACCAGCGTGTGGACGCTGTCTTCGGGCCGCAGCTCTCGGCTCCAGCCACCGGCGGGGGTGGCGCCGCGCAGGCCCGCCGCTCTGACGTCAGTGATCCGCATGGTTGTCCTCAATGTCGATGACCAGGGCCTCGTCGGGCGCCAACGCCACTACGTCCGTACCGGCCTGCGGCCGGGCCACGGAGGAGACGACGATCCGCCCGCTCGCAGGCAGCCGGACGGGCACGGTTGCACCAGTCAGGTTGAGCAGCACGATCTTGCGGTCGGTGCCACTGCGCCGCTCGTAGGCGAGCACGGACTCCGGGGCGCCGACGTCGAGGAACTCGATCGCCCCGCGCCGCAGCGCCGGGGAATCGCGGCGCAGCCGCAACAGTCGCCGGTACAGGCCGAGCATCGACGAGTCGTCGCGCTGTTGGGCGGCGACGTTGATCGCAGCCGCGTTCGTGGCGACCGGCAGCCACAGTGCCTCATCCGGCGCGGCGGAGAAACCGGCGTTGACACCGTCGTCCCAAGGCATCGGGGTGCGGACGGGATCACGGCTGACACCGCCCTCGGTGCGCCCGAACCAGTCTCGCTGGCGTTCGATAGGCACCGGCTGATCGGTCATGCCGAGTTCGTCGGCGTAGAGCAGGCAGGGAGTGGCGGCAACGGTCAGCAGCAGGACGGCGGCGACCCGCGCCTGCGCCTGGCCGAGCCGGGTCGCCAGGCGGGACCGGTCGTGGTTGCCCAACGCGACAATCGGCCAGGCGCCGGGCGGCAGCGCGGCGTAGAGGGCGGTCAGCTCGGTCCGCAGCGACTGCGCGCGCCACGGCGTCTCCAGCAACCGGAAGGGGAAGGGCAGGTGCATGCCGGTCAGCCCGGTGCCGTAATACTCGGCCCAGTCCGTCCAGGACATCGCCTCGATCTCGGCGATGGTCACCGTGTCCGGGTGTTCGTCGGTGACCGCGCGGATCTCCGCGAGCGCGCCGTGCGTGTCGGGATGGCGGCGGTCGTGGATGTGCAACTGGGCACCGAAGTCCGGGTGTTGCAGGTCGTAGCTGTTGTGGTTGCCACTGGGGGCAGGCGGGTTGTCGCGCAGCAACGGGTCCTTCATGAGCATGTGCGCCACGTCGATGCGGACACCGTCGACGCCGCGCGCCAGCCAGAACCGCAGCACATCGAGCATCGCCGACCGCGTGTCCGGGTTGCGCCAGTTCAGGTCCGGCTGCTCGACGAGGTGGGAGTGCAGGTAGTACTGCCCGGTCGACTCGTCGAACTCCCACACCGAACCCCCGGCCTCGCTCGTCCAGTTGTTGGGTACACCGCCGTCGGAAGCCGGGTCGCGCCAGACGTACCAGTCGCGCTTCGGGCTGCTGCGGGACGACCGTGACTCGGTGAACCACGGGTGCCGGTCGGATGTGTGGTTCGGGACGTAGTCGACGATCACCCTGATGCCGCGGGCGTGTGCCTCGGCCAGCAGCCGGTCCAGCGTCTCGAGCGTGCCGAACACGGGCTCGACGTCGGTGTGGTCGGTGATGTCGAAGCCCTGGTCGCGCAGCGGCGACCGGTAGAACGGCCCGGTCCAGATGGCGTCGACACCCAGCGTGTCGCCGAGGTAGTCGAGGGACTCGACCAGCCCGGCGAGGTCACCGATACCGTCGCCGTCGCCATCGCGCAGGCTCGGCAGGTGGCACTGGTAGATCACCGCCCCGCGCCACCACAGCTCGGTCCGGTCAAGCCAGCTGCCCACGGTCCCTCCTTTGGTCGCCCTCCTCCGAAGGCTAAACAATCGACGATCGATTGTCGACAATCGACCCTGATAGTGTGGGGGCATGTCCGGACTCGGCCTGCCCCGCATCCCCCTGCAGTCCCGCCGTGAGCAGGTGGTGCGGATCCTGCGTGAGGCGATCACCAGCGGCCGCCTCCAGCCAGGAGAGCGGCTCGTGGAGATCGACCTGGCCGCCGAACTGGGCACCAGCCGGGCGCCGGTCCGCGAGGCGCTGCGTCAGCTCGAGCAGGAGGGCCTGGTCATCTCCTACCCGTACCGCGGCACCGAAGTGCTGGGCGTGTCACAGGACGAACTGGAACAGGTCCTCGTCCCCATCCGGATAACACTCGAACGGTTCGCCTTCGCCCGCGCACTCGGCAAACTCCACCAAGAAGACCTGGCCACGCTGCAGGCACTGGTCGACGCCATGCAGGTGGCCGCGCGTGAAGGCGCGACCGACCAGCTGGTCGACGCTGACGTGCGGTTCCACGAACTGGTCATCGAGCGCTCCGAACAGCGCCACTGCCTGCAGGTGTGGCAGAGCATCGAGCCTCGGGTGCGGGCGTACTTCCGCCGTGACGCCACGGCACACGACGACCCGATGTCCGTGGCCAAGCAGCATCAGGAGCTGCTCGACCTGATCAGGAACGGCGACGAGACCACGGTCCTCGACGCCGTCGAACGCCACATCCGCACCCATCTCACGCCACCGGAGCGCAGCCATGCGGGGTAAAACCGTGCTGGTCACCGGCGCCGGTGCGGGCATCGGCCGCGCGGCGTGCCTGGCCAGCGCCGCCCGAGGCGCGGGCATCGTCGCCCTGGACATCGACGGCGCCGCCGCGGACGCCACTGCGGCTAAGGCACTTACCATCGGCTCCCCCACGGCGATCGGGATCCCGTGCGATGTCTCGTCAGAAAAGGCCGTGCGCGAAGCCTTCGCCGTCGCTGCCACCGAGGTCGGCCTGCCCGACGCGGTGTTCGCGAACGCCGGGATCGAGATCAACGGGCCACTGCACGAGTTCGACTCCGACACCTGGCGGCGGGTAATGGAGGTGAACCTGGGCGGAGTCTTCCTCACCTGCCGTGAGGCGGTGCGCCGCCTCGTCGAGGCAGGTCGCGGCGGCTCGATCGTGTGTACGGCCTCACCGGCGGCATTCGTCGGCTTCGCGGGCGGCGGCAACAGCGCCTACGCCGCGTCCAAAGGAGGCATCGCCGCCTTCGTCCGGTCCATCGCCATCGACTACGCCGCGAGGAACATCCGGGTGAACACAGTAGTGCCCGGGGCAACCGACACCGCCATGCTCGTCGACGGACTGCAGCCCGACGCCCGCACCGCCGCCACGGAGCGGATCCGTGCGGCGGCAGCCAAACAGGTTCCCCTGGGCCGACTGGCCCGCCCACAGGAAATCGCCGCCGCGGTCGTGTGGCTGCTGTCCGACGAGTCGTCCTATGTCACCGGTTCCCACCTGGTCTGCGACGGCGGGCTGACCGCGAAGAGCCCCAACGACTTCTGAACTCCACTGAGGACACAGGAGGGCACATCTCCACCTCTCCTCGACGCAAGACGGCAAGCGTGTAAGAGGCTTTGCGCGCAAGCGGCAAGCGGGCGAGAGGTCTTGCGCGTAAGCGGCAAGCGGGTGGGCCCCTGCGCTTGCCCTCACTGCGCTCGCGCGCACGCCACATCCGCCTACACGTTCGCGCGCGTCGCACACCCTGCGCTCTAGCGCTCTTACGCGCAGCGGCCGCCCCTCCAGCCCGAACCCACGCACACCACCCACACACACGACCGATTTCCCTACCTTGACGAGCCCCTGCTTGCCGGACCATGGAGCCTGGGTGTCCCGTCCAGGCATCTGCGTTCAATTCGTCACATTGCTATCGACTGTTGGCGTAGTATTAGATGAAGTGGTCCTGGCTTTGTGGAACAACCCAGGCAGCGGAGACGTTCAATCAGGTGTAGCCTTAACGAAGGCACTCAGAGCCGCGATTCACGCGTTCTGACTCCCTCAACCAGCTGACCTGGATGCCGCTCCCACCACTTCTGCTCAAGGCAGTCGTGATGCTGGTGCCGACGGCACAGCGTCAGCCCTCCTGGTCCCGGAAGGACACTCATCACCACCTCAACCGCCTCAGGACCCGCGCACGCGCAGGACCTGTTCAGCCACCCTCACCATGACGAGTCGCCCGAGACGGGCGTCGTCCAGGCCGCCGCGGACCACCGCTTCTCGCGCGAGAACCTGTTCCGCGACCCGTTCGACGAGGCCGTGACACCGACGACAGGACGCTGAACGCGACTGGCCTCGGCAGGCACTCGCACGCCTTGGCCTGACCGATTGGCCCGACTGTGGTTCAGTGCTTCGGCGTGACCGAACCGAACAACGACCACACTGACTTTCCCCGTGCGGACCGCCGGACGCCCCAGTCAGCGGACAGGGCGTCGACGATGTAGATGCCGCGGCCACCCAACCTTGTCGTGGACGGCGGGTGGAGGACCGGCAACGCGGGATCGCCGTCGGTGACCTCTATCCGCACGGTGTCGCGCCAGTGGCTGATCACCAGGCTCCTGGGGCTGCGGGTGTGTACTTCCGCGTTGGTGACGAGCTCGACCACGACGAGCATGATGTCCGCCAGTGTGTCCTCGGAGACCACGTCGGCGAGTTGGCGCGGACCCACCGCCGCACACCACCCATCACGGGATGATCGCGCAGGGACAGCGTCCACGAGTCGTTACCCGCGTATGCGACGTGCTCCGGCATAGCAGCGATCACGCTCCTGGCGCTGGTTTTCTCGGTACGGGCTCGTGCGTGCAGTGCGTGGGATCTGCCACTGGAGTGCCCCGTGCCGTTGACGCTAACCGTGCGCACAGAGATTGTTTCGCGCCCGCGAACAGTCAGCGTCTGTCCACAATGGCGCCTTCCGGCTCGCAGCCGGGGACGTGGATCACAGCTTCTCGTAGTCGTACCAGGTGACGGTCGGTTCCTGCGGCCGGGGCGTGCGCTGGAGACGGACCATTGCCACGACCGCACCCACGGCGATGCCGAGAATCAGCGTGCTGACGGTGACAAGCCGGTTGTGTCGCGGACGGCGGCCGGGCAGACCATGTCGTGTCATTTCCTCACCTCGCCGAGACTGTTCTTCGCCCTGGTTGAGCCTGCGCGGCTCCGCTCGAAGCGGATTCGAACAGGCTCAACCGGGGACAGGTGCCGCGGCCATCCATTTGCTCGATGTGCCCCACCAAGCGCATCGGCTTCTCAGTCCGACGCGGCTCAACGGCCATGGCAGCCGGCGGGGTGTACTACGACTCACATACGAGCCGGACGTGCGGCGACTCCTGTCCAGGGCCGGGAATCCGGCCATCTTTCACACCGAGATCACCGGATCCGACACCGGCGCCGGAAAGTCCCGACAGCACGACTGTACTCCACATCAGCGCTGACCACCCCAAGTCCGCCGCTCGGACCCTGGTTCACCGGAATTCCCGGATCGCGCCGCCCGGCCGGAACGCGGGGACACCACCGATGTCTACAAAGGACACGAATGGACGACGTGCCGCCGAGTGACTGCACCTGTCCGGACGCGGACAGACAGCGGGAAAAGCCTGTACCGTCATCCGCATGTCCGAAGAATCCAGCGGTCCTGTTCTCGCGCCCACCCTGGCCGAGTGGCTCAAGGCCCGCGAGGAGACCAGGCAGCACCTCACCGGGGCGCCGCCGTTCGACGCGGCCTGGGTACAGCGACTGGCCGACCTGCTGGCGACGGAGCGGTCGTGGCAGGACCAGTACACCGACCTCATCGCCCTGGGCAGCCGCGGCCAGTTCCCGTCATCCAACCGCTGAGAATCGGTCGGGTGGCCACTGAGGCCACGGAGGCAATGACGCGCGGTCCCGGCTGTCGCAGGTACTCCCGTCTCCGGCGATGAAACCCGATCGGTGTGGCGCCACCGAAACGATGCGAGCTCAACCGCTCACACGCGAGGTACTCCGGTATTTTCCGACAGTACACCTCACCAGGCATGATCGGTGGATCCACGGCGGGAAACCGGCACCCGTTCCGCGGCGACCCGCGTCCGGCAGCGACCGTCCACTGTGTTCCGAGCACTGGCGGCCCCGGCCGCGCGGGAGTGGCCCGTGCACCGAACCTCCAGCTCTGACGTACAATCCACGCACCGAGGGTACGTCGAGCGTCGGTAGTCGAACCGGTGCCGCCTTGGGTTCACCAAACCCCGGCCGACGAACTCGGCCAGAGGCCGGAGCACCGAGATGAGCTCGGACCTGCGCACGCCTGACAACTATCCCACCCGGCGGAACACCGAACCCGAACTGCGGTTGAAGATGAAACCGAGTGCGGCTGTCCGTGGCAGTGTCGACGGGGGGTGGTGGCCGCGATCGACCGACCCGGTGGTGGAGTTCCCCGCGTTGATCATGGCATTGAGCTCGTGGGTCGGTCCGGCCCGTCGCCTGGCATACCACCCCGACGACTGGCAACCCGTCGCGAACACGCTGACCGTTGAGGACTGGACGGTCCACCTGGAAGCCCTGCACACCGTACGCGCCAACACAGTCGAGCTCACCGGACCGAACCTCGCGTCGCTCTGCGTGTTGGTGGTGCCACCGGCGACTCCGGGTGGCGTGGCTCGCGCGGTGCTACGGTCGGCGTCCAGTTCGGACACTGTCGCCACCGTCGAGGACATCCTCTCCAGCAACGGAATTCCCGGAAAGTCGGACGCCACATGTCAAGGGTGACGGAGAACGACGGCGGCCTGCACAGGCAGCCGGAAACCGCGCGGCCCACCGCCGACCAAAGGTCCGAAATGGACATACAAGGTGACGTCATCTGCGCCTCGTGCCCGCATCCGTGGAGCAGCCACGACCGCATCGCCGTCCGCTACTGCACTGCCACCGCCACCGCGACCGGTGGACACAGCCATAGCCGAGGCTGTGTCTGCACCGGCAAGTAGAGCGTTACCGCAGGGCCCCGGTCCCGGCGGTGACCAGGCTGTCGGCGAGGGCACGGTAGCGCTCGGCCACCACAGGCCACCGCAGGCCGGGCGCCAGCGACGCCGCCTTGTCCGCCATGGTCACCGCCAGACCGGGCTCGGTGAGCACGCGGCGCAACGCCTGGCTCGTCGCCTGGGGATCCTCGTGCGGGACGAGCAGGCCACAGCCGCCTGCGAGCATCTCCACCGCGTGCGGGAACCGGGTCGCGACCACCGGTCGCCGAGCCGCGACGGCCTCGACCAGGACGCCGGACGTGACCTGCGTGGTGGAGGTGTAGGGCAGCAGGACCACGCTGGCCTGCCGGATCAGTCGGCCGAGCGTGTGCGCGTTGAGATACGACGGGATGAACTCCACCATGTCGGCCACGCCGCAGGCGGAGGCCTGTGCCCGCAACGTGTCGTAGTACGACCGGCCGGTCCGGGTGAGCGCCTTGGGGTGGGTCTGCCCGGCGACGACGTAGCGGGGCGCGAGGTCACGCAGGCTGGACATCGCCGCGATGGCCGACTCGATGCCTTTCTCCGGCCCGAGCAGCCCCCAGGTGAGGATGACCGGCCTGGCTCGCGTCAACGCGGCCGTGGCCAGTCCGTCCGCCGGTGCCCCGTGCGGGATCACCGACAGCTTGGCCGGATCCATCGTGTAGCCGTCCAACAACCGCTGCGCCGCCGCGTCGGACATCGTCACCACGGCGTCCGCGCGCTCGACCACCTTGGTCAACACGGCGCGCTGGTGCCTGCTCGGCTGTGCCAGCACGGCGTGCAGCACCACGATCACCGGCACGTCGACCAGCTCGAGCAGGTCGAGGAGCTCCTCGCCGTCACGGCCGCCGTAGAGGCCGTACTCGTGCTGCACGATCACCACGTCGAACCCGTTGAGCACGTCAGCGGCGGCCACCGCGTTGCCCAGTGATCCCTTCAGCAGGTCGAACACCACTTCGGCCGGTGCGGACAGTCCCCCGTCGTCGATCACCCTGACCACTTCCGCGCGGCTGCCGGGCGCCTGGGCGATCAGATGTCGCCGCAGGGTGGCGCTGAACGTCGCCAGACCGGACTGGGTAGGGGGATAGGGTGTGAGAAAGCCGAAATCGCCCGCCACATGGCACCTTCCATCGTTGGGTTGATCCGGTGGCCGTAGCAGGCGACAAGATGGGTAAGCAGACTGCGACCCGGTGAGTGACCGAACGGTATCAGCAAGGAGTCATGCGAGCCGGTCGGGCGTCTGGGCCCCGGCCGGGTGCCCTGATCCACAGTGGCCCGTGATTCACCTGCGTGGACTGCCCCGTTGGCCGGGAAACCCACCCGAAGTGTCCCGGCCGTGTGTCCTGGTCACCGAGCATGTGGCTGTCCTAGGTTGTCCGCGTGACCGCATCCGCGCAGCACAGCGACGGTGTCCCACGGGGCGCGTTCGACATCGTGATAGTCGGCACTGGTTCCCTGGCACGCTCGCTCTGCTACTCCTTGGCCGCGCAGCTGGCTGGCCCGTCTTCTGTGCTGGTCGTCGGTCGCTCCGCGGAGAACGCTGGGGAAGTGGCGTTCATCGCCGGGGCGAGGGCGGCCACATGCGAGCAGGACGTCCGCTTCCGCCCGGTTGGTGTGGATCTCGAGCGGCCTGCGGACCTGGAACAGCTGCTGGCGGCCGCCCGGCCACGGGTCTGCGTCGTCTGCGCGTCCGAGCAGTCGCCGTGGGAGCGGGTCTCCGCACCGTCCGGGTGGACCGATCTGATGGCCGCGGCCGGGTTCGGGATCAGCCTGCCACTGCAGGCGTACATCGCCATCACGGTCGCCCGCGCTGTCGCCGGGAGCTCACCGGACACCCTCGTTGTCAACGCCTGTTTCCCCGACGCCGTCAATCCCGTGCTGGCTGCGCTGGGACTGCCCATTTGGTGCGGTGTCGGCAACGTGTCCGCGATCGCCACCGCGGTGCAACTCGAACTCGGACTACGCGACCAGAACAGCCTCCACGTGCTCGCCCACCACGCACAACTGCACGCCCCGCCGCCCGGCTGCGACGAACCCCTGGTCTGGTGCGACGGCCGACAACTCGACGACGTGGGCAGGCACCTGGCCACGCAGCGTGCCGTGCGCCGTTCCGAGCTGAACAACATCACCGGTTTCGCCGCGGGGCGACTGGTCGACGCGGTCCTGCGGGATACCGGCCTCACCACGCATCTGCCCGGCCCCCTGGGCCTTCCCGGGGGATATCCCGTGCACGTGCTGGGGGACGCCATCGATCTTCGACTCCCTGGCGGGGTGTCCGTCGACGAGGCCATCGCCTGGAACAACGGTATCGGCCGGTACGACGGCGCGTGGCTGGCCGCGGACAAGATCATGTTCTCCGGCACGGCACAGGAAGCGCTCCGCGACCACATCCCCTCCGTCGGCGGCGGTTGGGCGCTGACGTCGTTCACCGAGCTGCGTACCGAGCTTCTCGCTGTCCGAGAACGCCTGCGCGTGTTGCCTTCCGCCCGTTCATAGGTGTCGGCGCGTGAAGAACTCGTCCAGTGACAGGACTCGGTGGCCGTCGAGCCCCTCGCGTGTTCCGGCCAGGTCCAGCCGGGCCGGGCGCTGCTCGTCGTGGAAGTAGACCGCACGCAGCCGGTGGCCGTCGGCCACCTCCACCACGGGATTGGCGACCAGGAAGTCGCGGACGGCGGGGGTGTCGCGCCGAGCGTGCCACCACAGTCGCAGGCTGCCGAGGTGGTTGCGGGCGATGATCGCGCTCGGCCCGACCTTCCGCTTCCACTGAAAGGTCCCCAGGCTCAGGAACGGCTCGCTGCCGCCGAAGTCGACCTGCCGCACTCCCCTGTCGCTGGCCCACTCCAGCAGCAGGTGGTCGCTGACCCGCATGGCGCCGTCCTCGTAGTGTTCCGGCCGACCGTCCAGTACTCCGACCAGCCGCACGGTGAGTAGTCCTTCGCCTGGCTCCCACCGGCACAGCATCCCGGCGACGCGTCTGCGGTCGCGGGTCACGAATGCCAGGACACCCCGGCGGAACAGGCATTCCCGGGCCATGTCACGGGACTCGCTGCGGGCGCGGTCGCCGTGCCGGGTACGCATGGTCGGGACGTGCATGCGGTCGTAGAAGAAGTCGAACGACTCCTCGTCGCGGGCCAGTTCCAGACCCCATTCCCCGGACTTGTGGTACTGCAGGGACCAGCGGCGCTCGGACTTGGACATCCGTTGCCGCCAGCCGTCCCCGCCGTCCTCGGTGCGGGCCAGGATGTGCAGCCGGAAGGGCAGCATCAGCGCGGCCTCGCCGGGCAGAACCCCGATCTGCGCCGGGGAACCCGCCACGGCGACGAGGTCCGCGTCGGGCAGCCAGTCACCGCGCAGCAGCGCTTCCCGGTCGGCCCGGTCACGCACCCGGTTTCTGGTGACGGCGCCGAGCGCCTCGCGGCGCTTCTCCAGCATCTGGTGGATCTTGACGATCCCGTGCGGCACTCCCACGTAGGCGATGCTGGGCGCGTCCGCTCCGGCGGTGGACGTCACGGTCGTCCACGGCAGGACCTGGGTGTCCAGCCAGGTCCGGGTGGCGACCACTCGGGGATCCATGCTCTGCGACCACAGATAGCCGGTCTGCGATCGCCAGCGCCTGGCGATGTCGGTGATCAACATAGCGCGTGTTTCCTCTTTCCGCACAGCATCGTGTCAGGAAGATTTCCCGACCGCTCTGGGTGCTCGGGCCCTGTCGGGCGAGAAACCGTTCCACCCACCATGGGTGGTCGCGGATCTCACCGAAGGGGCCATGATGCGGGTTCTGGTAGTGGATCACCATCCGGTGACGAGGGACGGTGTCGGTCTGTGCCTGACGAAAGCCGGTGTGGCGCAGTCCATCGCCGACACGAGTGACATCGATGAGGCGCAGTCGCTGCTGGAGGAGTTCCGGCCGGATGTGGTGTCGCTGGGCTACCACGGCGCGCTCGGGTTCATCCGGCATCTTCGTGAGCGGCATCCGGCGGTCCGGGTGCTGGTGTTGTCGCACGCGCCGCTCGTCGAGATCGTGCCCGCGATCCGGGCGGGCGCGCACGGCTACGTCAGCAAGGCCGCTCCGGGCACGGCTTTGGCCGAGGCGGTGACCCAGGTGATCGACGGGCCGGTGCTGCCCAACGAGTTGGCCGCGTTGATCGTCGACCAGTTCCGCCGGACCGAGGACCTGCCCCGGCTGACTCCTCGGGAGCGGGATGTCCTGCGCTGCCTGGCGAAGGCCTACGACAACGACGAGATTGCCGACGAGCTCGGCATCGCGGTGCGCACGGTCAACCGCCATCTCGAGACGATCAGGGACAAACTCGGTACCCGCCGCCGTTCGCACCTGATGCGGCTCGCCCGCGCGTTCCACGCTACCTAGCCTCCACTCGCTCGTTCAATGCGGCGAGCACCTCGGGCACCGCCCATTCCTTGGCGTACAGGCGATCTCCGATGAACACGATGTCGAGTTCGGACAGATGGAACGTCCGGTAGACCTCGGCAGCGGACCTGGCCGTCGGCTGGCCCTTCACGTTCAACGACGTGTTCATCAGCACGCCGACCCCGGTCAGCCGCTCGAACTCGTCCAGGACGCGCCACATCCGGGGATGCTCGGCCTCGTGCACCTCCTGGACGCGGGCGGTCCCGTCGTCGTGGATGACGGCGGGAATCTCGCCCGCCCGGTCCCGTCGGGCGGGCACCGCCACGGTCATGTGCCGCATGTTCGTGCCGTCGGGGATCTCGAAGTACCGCCTGGCACACTCCGCCTTCACCGCGGGCGCCAGCGGACGGAAGTCCTCGCGGAACTTCACGGCGGCGTTGACCCGGTCCCGCATCTCGCGCCGCCTCGGGTCGGCCAGGATGCTCCGGTTGCCCAGTGCCCTCGGCCCGAACTCCAGCCGCCCCTGCGCCCACCCGACGACCAGGCCCGTGCTGAGCAGCCGGGCCGCGAGGACCTCCGCGTCCGGTTCGCGGATCTCGGTGGTGAAGTACGGCTGGTCATCGGGTACGCGGTCGTCGTCGACGTCCGGGCCGAGGAACGTGAGCCGTGGATAGTGCTGTGCCGCACGGGAAAGATCGGCCCCGAGGAGTGCCGCGCCGACGGCGGTGCCCTCGTCCCCCGCGGCCGGTTGCACGTACACCGCGTCGACCAGCCCGGAGGCGGCCAGCTTCCCGATCGCCACGCAGTTGAGCGCCACTCCCCCGGCGAACGCGACCCGCCGCACGCCGGTCCGGTCGGCCCAGTGCGCGACCAGGTGCTCCAGCGCTTGTTCCAGCCGGTGTTGCGCCGCGGCGGCCAGGTCGATGTGCGACTGCGTCAGCTCACCGTCGCGAGGTGGACACCCGTGCGCGGCAAGCCATTCCCGGGAGGCGGAGAAGGTCTCCTTGGCGTGCGGGTCCCGGTTCAGCTGGAGCAGCGGGACCTCGAATCCGCCGCCCGCACGCAGCACGATCGCGTGGGACATGGCGTCGGCGAACCGATCGGGATCGCCGGACGCGGCGAGCGCCATCACCTTGTACTCGTCGCTGTTGGGCCAGTACCCCAGGTGCAGCGTGAGCACGGCGTAGAACAGCCCCAGGCTGCTGCGGAAGTCCAACGCGGCCAGCCTGGTCAGCGTCCCCGCACGCCAGAGGTGGACGGTCACCGAGTGCAGCTCTCCCATCCCGTCCAGCACGACGACGAGCGCCTCGTCGAACCCGCTCGGCACCGCGGCGGTCAGCGCGTGCGCGTGGTGGTGGTTGACCGGTCGCACGTCGACACGACCCGACAGTTCGGGGAAGTGCCGGTGCAGCAGGACGGTTTGGCGGGCGGGCGCGTACACCTCGTCGAACCGCTTCGTGCTGAACGCGTCGCCTTGGGAGAACACCCGCAGGGGTCCGTAGTCGAAGTTGTGCCGGACCTCGTCGACGTCGTTGATCGACAGGCCCGCGATGCCGAGGCAGGAGCGGATGGCGTCAACCGGGAACCGGTGGTCGAACTTCACCCCCGAGTAGCGTTCCTGCTGGACCGCGGCGACCAGCCGGTCGTCGACGACCAGCGCGGCCGCCGAGTCCAGGCCCTGGTACAGCCGGGCCTCCCCGTCGGCCAGGCCGGGAAAGTGGCGCTGCTTGAACTCACGCGAGCCGTCCAGCCCGCTGTACCCGAGTACGATGCTCATCTCTTGTCCCCCTTCGTTCTTGCCGCGTCCGTGGCGGCGCTGACGCTGGCCCGCGCCGCGGCGACGGCCTCCAACAGCGCTTCCCGGTCTTCGCTCGCGTACGCCCGCAGCAGCAGCGTCGCGGCGTCCAGCGAGCACCGCGCCGCCCACAGCAGCGGATCGTCGATCGGGCTCATCGCGTCCAGTTCCCCGGCGGCCTGGCCCGTCTGCCCCACGGCGACGGCGACCACGTCGGGCTGTTTGTGCGCGATCGAGACGGTCACCGAGGCGATCCCCAGGCGGCGGGCGACAGCGAGGGCGTTCCCGGCGAGCCGGGTCACCGGTGCCCCGGAGTGGTCGGTGTCCACCTCGATCTCCCGTGGCGCCACCCCGGCGAGAATCCCGGTGCCCAGCACCTTGAGCACCGCTTCCTTGGCGGCGAACCGGCCGGTCAGGAACTCGGCGGCGCGGGGACGGGCGAACGTGCCGGATCTGAGCAGCTCGGCCGGGCTGTACACGTACCGGCGAAACCAGGCCCGACGCAGCAGGCGGTCCAGTTCCCCGACGCGGACGAAGTCGATCCCCACTCGCATGGCCGTCACGCCTCCCGCCCCAGCCGTTGCCGTACCCGTGCGCCGCGCTCGGTGTTGCGTTGTCGCACGGCCTCGTGGTCGGCCTTGGTCTGCGCCCACCAGTAGCAGGTGCGGAACTCCCCCGTGACATAGCAGTGATCCGGTGATGTGGCCTGCGCCAGCGAGCGGACCCGGTCCCCGGCCAGCATCATCTCGACGCCGGACATCACCTGGTGCAGCACCACTCGCAGGTTCAGCGTGTCGTAGATGTAGTCGTACATGGCGAACGCGGCGAGCAGGCCGAGCCGTCGCCGGTGCCGGGGCAGCAGCATGATTCCCATGTCGCAGGTCTGGCTGCGCCAGTCGATCAGCGAGAGCCGGGTGAAGCCCACCAGCTCGCCCTTGCCGGTGTCCACTCGGTACATCAGCCGTTCGTGCCACTGCGAGTCGAGCCATTGCTCGTTCATCGCACGCAGGTCTTCGGCCGGGATCAGTGCGGCGTCGTGGCTGTTGTTGCGCTGCACGGCCTCGTCGGCGTAGAGCCGTATCCAGTCGTCGATGTCCTCGTGTCTCATCAGCCGGATCCGCAACGGTTTCATCCGGTCTCCCCCTGCCAGACTCGTTGGTCGTGGTAGGCGCCGTCCTGGTAGCGCGCCCCGCGCAACGCGCCGAGCAGCCTCAACCCGGCGCGTTCGAAGTACTCGGCCCGGTCGTCCCGGTTCGGCTCGTAGCGCACCACTGTGCGTAGGACCAAGTGGCTGTGACACAGTCGAAGGGCGTCCCCGATAGTGTCCATATAGGCCTTCTCGGTCGCTCCGGGCAGTGCGAGGTCGATCTCCCCCTGGTACGGGTTGAGCGGATTGACCGCGATCCCGAGCAGGCCCGCGGATCCCCGCACGCCGAACAGTCGCGTGTCGGCGCGGGCGAACCGGGCGAGGATCATCCCGACCGGTTCGGTCAGCGTGTCCCGGCCGAGGAACGCCATCTCCGCGTCGGCCAGTTCCCCGAGCCGGTCGGCCAGGTCAGTCCCCGAACACGGTGGGAACCGGAGTTCGCTGCCCGTGACCCGTCGGCGTGCGGAATCCGGCGAGTAGTCCTCAGTCATCGTCGAAGCACCGTCCCCAGATGGTTCCCGGCCGCTGGCCGCCGTCGAGCCACAGGTGCGCCGGTATTGTCACTTGGGCGGTGAAGCCGCGCTGTGCCACGGTTCTCGCTCCTTCGGCGTCGGTGTCCGGCAGCACTCCGTACACCCGGCGCAGGCACAGCCGGTCCCGGGCGGCGACGATCGCCTGGTCGAGCAGGTCGGCGGGGTCGGTGAGGGCGGCGATGCTCAGTCGGGTCGTGCGGTGCACGTAGTCGATGTCGTCGAGGACGGCGATGCCCTGCCCCGGCGCGACCAGGACTCTGCGCCAGCCCGCCCGCTCGTCCGGTCGCGGTGGCTCGGGTGCGTAGATACCGGCGGGGCCGACGCTCACCAGCAGCCCACCTCGCCATACCTGGGCGCACAGGTCGGCGTGTTCCTCGCGGTAGCCCACGAGTTCCGGTGTCCTAGGCATGATCGGCACCGCTTTCCCCGAACAGCGTGGCGTAGTAGTGAACGGCGTGCCGGTCGCCGTCCAGCGCCACCAGGCCGGGGATCGAGCCCTCCAGGTCGAGACCGAGCGCCTCGGCCAACTCGACCCCGCGGGGATCGGCCGCGCACACCTCGTGGGTGACCCGACGCACCGGGCGGTATGCCGCCAGCGAACGCACCGCGTCGGTGACGGCCCCGGCGGCGACGGGCACCGCGCACTGCCGGGAGAATCGTGCGTGCAGCCCGTAGTGCGCCGAATAGCCGGTGGCGTCCACCAGTGTGGTAAGCCAGATCAGTCCGACCGCCACTCCATCCTGTCGGCACAGCAACGCGTCCTCGGTCACGAGGGCGCGCAGTTCCCTGTCCGACAACAGGTCCGGAATGTAGGTGCGGAAGTAGAAGTCCGGCTCGGTGAACAGGGTGTAGGCGGCAGACGGATCTGGGCCCACGGGCTTGAGCGTGATCACAACGAGGTCCTCCGCTCCATCGCTCGGGCCGCGAGCAGGACAAGCCCGCAGCAGGGAATGTGCGCGATCGCGATGAGCAGGACCAGCGTGTGCGCGTGCACCGGGTTGGTGAGGATCACGCCCGCCGCGAGCACCACGCCGAAGAAGATCACGTTGAGCAGCAACGCTCCGGCGGCGTGCCCGGTCTGCTCCAGGTAGGTCAGCACCGCCAGTGCCAGTCCGAAGAACAGATAGGACGGTCCGATCACACCGAGGTACTCGGCCGCGGCGGCGCGGACCATCTCGTCGGCCGCCAGTGCGCTCACCAGGTCGGTCCGCAGCAGCACCACCGCGAGCACGATGACCACGTAGACCGGCAGCACGATCCGCAGCAGGGTACGCAATCCGCCGGTCCTGGCCTCGTCGCCGTGCAGCGTGGTGGTGATCGCGGTCGCGGAGCCGATCGCGATCGCCGGGACGACCAGGTACGCCTGCAGGGTCTGCACCAGGCCGAATCCGCTCACCTCCACCGCGGCCGCGTCGCGCAGCAACCACAGATACCCCAGGGAAACGGCCGACAGGACCAGGAATGTCGCGGCGACCGGCAGAGCGACCTGCCGCAGCGGCCGCACCACCGGGCCCCGCGCCCCGGGCAGCGCCGGGCGGATCCCGTCACGGCCGATCGCCCGCCAGCCGAGGACAGCGATGACGATCGAGCCCGCCACGAAACCGATCGGCACGCTCAACGCACCCAGGCCCCACGTTGCCTGCGTGCCGAACACCGCACCGGCGAACACGACCATCCTGACCACACCGAGGACGGTCGACGCCCGCGCCCGGCCCAGGCCCCGGAGCGCCGCGCTGACCAGTGTGGGGACCACGACGACGCCGTCGGACGCCAGCATCGCCGTGGTGAACCAGCGGACGCCGGCCCGGCTGTCGGCCGGAACGTCCAACACCTGCGCCAGCGTCCCGCTCGCGGACCACGCGACGATCGACAGCAGCAGGAAACCGGCGAGCCCGAGCAGCGTGATCGCGGTCAACGGTCCACTGACCGTGTCGGCGCGGCATTGGCGGCGAGCCGCCGAGGTGGCCACGAGGACAGCGACTGTGAGGCCTTCGTCGAGGGCGAGGCTCAGGAAGCCGAACGGGATGTAGACCGACCGGAGATACAGCGCGTTCCCGCCGAGATGACCGAGGTAGGCCAGCACCGCCACCTGCAGCACGATTCCGGCGACGCTCAACGCGACGAAGTTCGCCGCCATCGACGCGGCTCTCGCGGTCAGCGTGCGACCACCGGCGAGGGTGTGGCTGTCGGTGCTCATCCGGCCGCCCGCAGCACGCCCTGGAAGACCTGCAGGCGATGCAGGTCCGCGGTGCCGTCCATGATCTCGAACCCGCGCACGTCCCGGTAGGTCTTGCCCAGCCACGGGTGGTCGAGCAACGCTGTGGGCCCCAACAGGCCGACGGCGAGCAGTGTCGCCTCCTCGGCCAGTCGCGCGGCAGTCAGCTTGGTCGCGGAGATCCGGTGCTGGTCCGGCCGTCCGGCGTCCACCGTCGCGGCCACCTCACGCAGCCTCGCTCGGGTCACGTGGACGCGCGAGGCGAGCTCATCGAGCCGTGCTGCATCCATTGTGGACAGGTGACGCCGTTGGGCGCGTGCGTAGTCGATCACCGCGTCAGCCACCCCGACGGCCATGGCCGCCACGATGGGCCGGTTGCGTGTCAGGGCTTCCCGCGCGCCGAACAGTCCGCGTCTGCTCGGCTTGCGCCCGGCGCCGAGGATCATGTCCTCGGTCACCGCCAGGCCGGTCAACTCCAGTTCGCCGAGGCGAACCCCGGCCAGGCCGGTGGTGGTCAGTGCTTTCCCGCTGAACCCCGGGGCGGCGGTGTCGACCAGGACCGCCTCGATGCCGAAGGGGCCCGGCGCTCGGCGGCAGAACACGACACCCATCTGCGCCCGCGCGCCGTTGCCGATGTAGCGCTTGGCGCCGTGCAGCGTGTACCGCGATGGGCCGTCTGGGCGCAGTGCGGCCTGCAGTTCCGCCGCGGCGGTTCCTCTGCCGTGTTCGGTCAACGCGAAGAAGGTCCAGGTGGGCGTGGTGGTCAGCCGCTCGAAGTACCGGCAGCGCTGATCGGCGTCACCGAGGGCGTGCACCACGAAGCCCGACAGTCCCGGTCCCGGGGCGGCCAGCAGCACGCCGGGATCGCCGTAGGACAGCCGGTCCGCGACCACGACCTGCGCCACGGACGAACCGCCGCGCAACGCGCGGCCCTCGATCCGGTAGGCGTCGGCGTACTCGGGCGGGATCAGCATGGCCTGCTGGAGCCGGACCGCGGCCAGGTCGGTGTACCGGGTGATCACGTCCGGGTCGTTGTCCAGTGCCAGTCCCGGATCGCGTAGCTCGTGGGCGATCTCGGCACAGTGTCGTTCCAGTACCGCGAGGTCACTCATCCCGCTCCCCCACGCTCAGATACAGAGTGCCGACCAGTTCCGCGGTCATCAGCGCGCCGCCGGGGCCGTCGGCCAGGAAACCGGACGCGCCCAACAGCCTCAGCAGCGCCCGGCCACCGCGGACCAACCGGTGGAACGTCCTCGCGTGGACGCGGTGGTCCAGGACGAGGGCGCTGGTCATGTCGCGTACTTCGTCGACGAGCATGGCGGCGTCCGCGATCCCTGCCTGCACCAGTTGACGGCCCAACAGCGCGCTGCCTTCGGCGAACCGCCCGGCGAGGTCGCCAAGCGCGTGGTCGACCACACCGGCCAGCAGCTCGACATGGGCGCTGACCACGCGGTTGCGAAACAACGGCGACGCGAGCGTGGCGTCGTGGCCGACAAGCCGGACGCACGACACGCCCATACTCTCGGTCACCGGATGGGCGATCCACTTCCGGCAGGTGTAGTCCAGCCCCGCGGCGCTGTCCAACCGATCCGTTGTGGCGTAGACATATCCACCCGGCCCCACAACGACCGCACCCGGCCCGACGGCTTCGTGCGCCGCGTCGAGCATCCGGCCGTAGCTCACCTTGCTCATGCGGACACCTCGAGACGGACCGCGTGCGCGTGGCCCGTGCGAGGGTCCACGTCCGCCAGCAGGATGCTGGTGTACTGGTCACGCCACCGATGGTGGTTCTCGGCCAGCGCGAGCCACACGCTGGTGCAGTAGGTGCCCTCCGCGCAGCGGTGCACGTTCGCCGACCGGTCGGTGCGCACCCACGGCCCGGCCACCACCAGGCACCCGTCGCTCTCGTCGATCATCGCTGTGAGTTGATCCGGTGTGCCGGACCATGGCCGTTGCCAGCCTGCCGTGTCAGCCGGTTCGAGGAGCAACGCCACCGCCGTGTCCGACAGTGGTGTGTCGTGCACGAGCGGGTCGCGGTAGGGCAATGTTGTCTGTTCCAGCACCAGGATCAGTGCCTGGTCACAGCCTCCGCCCCGGTGAGCGGCGTCGGCGACGCGCAGCGCGGTGTACGGGGCCCGCAGTCCCTGTTCGGAGATCGCCATGCTCCGGGCCTGTCCGCCGAGCAGGTGGTTGACGTACGCGCTGACTGTCCTCAGTGGATGCAGGTCCGGGATGGCATAGGCGAGCAGGATGAGGTCGGGCCGGGCCGCGCCGAACCCGCGTGTCACGGTCTCGGCCAGCTCGGTGTGGCCGATGTTGCGGCCGTCGGCGAGCAGCCGCTCGTCGACGGTCATTCCGAACTGGGCCAGCAGATCGTCGTAGTACGCGATCAGCTCGGCGTCGAAGGGCGACGGGTTGCGTCCCGTCGCCCGCAGTCCGCTCATCCGGGCAGGCGCCAGTGCCACGAGCTAGCCCCTGCTGAGTTCACTGGGCCGGGCCCGCAGGTACTCGGCGAGCGACCCCACGGTGGTGAAGTCCTCCGCCCGCAGTTCCTCCGGGTCCACCTCGATGTCCAGCGCGTCCTCCAGTGCCATCAGCAGTTCGAGCACGGAGGTCGAGTCCAGGTGCAGCTCGTCGAACAGTCGGGTGGACTCGGTGATCTCCGGCAGTTCGCGCTGCAGCACCTCCGCGAGCGCGACCTTCACCGCTTCGATGGTCTCGTTGGCTGTCATCGACTCACTCCTTACCGTTGGATCAGTAGTTGCCGGTCGAGCAGGTCCTCGGCGGTGTCCCGGCGGCGCACCAGATGCGCGACGCCGTCGCGGACCAGGACCTCGGCGGGGTAGCCGTGGCTAAGGAACTGCACGGGCGACGCGGTCGGCCCGTAGGCACCCGACCGCCGCACGCCGAGCAGGTCACCGACCGCCGCCCGTGGCAGCCGCACGTTCTTGCCCAGTACGTCGTTGGGAGTGCACAGCGGGCCGGTGACGGTGCACGACACCGACTCCGAGTCATCCACTGTGGACAGGGAGTGGATCGGGAAGTTGCGCTTGACGAAGCTGCCGATGCCGACGGCGGCCATGTGGTGGTTCGTTCCGCCGTCCGCCACGACGAAGTTCTCTCCCCGTGACCGTTTGACGTCCCGCACGCGCACGACGTACGTCCCGGCGGACGCGACGAGGTAGCGGCCGAGCTCCATGATCAGCCGGGTGTCGCCGTGGACCGCGGTGAACTCGGCGATCACTTCGTTGACACCGGCGGCCATCGTCTCGATGTCCAGGTCCTGCTCGTTGTCGAAGTACGCGACGCCGAGGCCGCCGCCGATGTCCACGGTCTCCAGCTCGACACCGCACCCGCGGTGCAGTTCGTCGGCCATCCGCAGGATCCCGCGGGTGTTGTGCACGATGTCGGCGGCCTTGAGGATGCGCGTGCCCATGTAGGCGTGCAGGCCGCGGACCCGGACGCCGGGCAGTGCGTCGGCCGACGCCACCACGCCGGGGACGTCCTCCTCGTCGATGCCGAACTGGCGGGGCTTCCCACCCATCGACAGGCCGGATCCCTGGGTCGTGAACGAGGGGTTGACCCGCAGCAGCACATCGACCGGCTCCCGGCCCGCCGCCAGCCGGTCCAGCCGCCGGAGTTCCGTCTCGGACTCCACCACGACCGCCCGGATCCCGGCGTCGACGCAGGCACGCAACTCCTCGTCGCTCTTGCCCGGCCCCAGGAAGATCGTGTGCTCCGGCTTGGCACCGGCCACTGCCGCCGTGCGCAGCTCGATCCCGGACGAGACCTCCGCACCGGCGCCGAGGTCGACCAGTTCCGCGCAGACACTCACGTTCGGATTGGCCTTCAGTGAGTAGTACAGCTCCAGAGCGGGATGCAGCAGGCTTCGCAAGGTGGTGTAGCCGTCGGTGAGCACGTCGGCGTCGTAGAGGTAGAGCGGGGTGCCGAACTCCTCGGCGATCGCCGAGATCGGCAGGCCCTGCACGGAAAACTCGGTCATCACGTACCTTCTCCTTCACCCAGGGACGCGAGTGCTGTGCTCGCGGCGTCCGCGAGCGCCGTGACGGCGGCGCGGTCCGGGCCCAGCGCGATGGTGTAGAGGCGGCCCTCGAAGGGTGTCTCCGCGCCCGCCATGGCGTTCACCGTGCCGAAACAGGTGATCATCAGCCTGCCCCTGGTGGGGTGCGGAGTCAGCAGCGAGCCCAGTGCCCCTTGGACATCCGCGAACTCCAGCGGCGCCCGCAGCCGCAGCACGTGGCGGCTGGCCAGTGACGCGGCCGTGCCGCCGCCGAGTGTCTCCAGCACGCCGCCCTGGTAGGTCGACATGTTGAACCGGGCGTTGACCTCGAGCACGGGGTACACCGTCCCGTCCGTGGTGACCAGCGCGTCCACACCGGCGACGCCGAAGAACCCGTCGGCGTGCAGCGCGCGGCCGACCGTCTCGGCCGCCTTCTCGATCTGGCCGAGCTGCCCCGCGTCCAGGTCGGCGGGGCTGATGTGTCCGAGGTGGACACCGCGGCTGGTGCGGGCCTCCTTGACGAAGTCGAGCCGGACCGAGCCGTCGGTGCCGACGGTCACCTGGTAGTTGAGGTCGGCCCGGTTCGGCAGCCAGGTCTCGACGACCACGTGCAGCCGGTCGTCGCCGCTGCGTTCGGCACGCCGCGTCACCTGGCGGACCAGGCGTTCGGCCTTGCGTGGATCGTCAACCAGCACAAGGCCTTTGCCGGACACCCCGTAGGCGTCCTTGACCACGACCGGCGCCTGCGCCGCGCAGCCGGGGCCGATCTCGGCCATCAGCGCCACGAACTCCGGCACGGTCGTGCAGCACCAGCCGGGCACCATCCGCAGATCGGTGCCCGCCACCAGACGCCTGCTGTAGATCTTGCTGTTCACCGTGGTCACGGTGCCGAGATCCGGTGCGGCCATGCGCATGCCGGTGGCGTCGGCGAGCCGGGACTCCCACACCGACACGCCCATCGGCGCCAGCCGCGCGCCCTTTCCAGCCAGACCACGCAGAGTTTCCAGCAGCGCCGGTGATCTCAGTGCCCTGGCGGCCGTCGGCTCGTCGGCGTTTCCGCCGTCGGCCACCAACACCGTCGGCAGGTCCACGCCGAGCGAACGAACATAGTCCATATAGGACTGATCGAGCGGGCGTTGCAGGATCAGGTGGTCGTCGGGGCCCGCCAGCAGGGCGCCCAGTTCCTCCATCCGCGTGACCAGCGGGGCGGTCGCGGAGAAGACCGGAGCGGGCAGGCCGACGAAACCGTCCGCCCAGTGCCGCTCGACCTCGAAGTTGCAGAGGAACACCAGCGGGGTACCGGGATCACCGGTCATCCCCTGCTTGAGTGCCCGAAGGTACGCGGTCGTCATGTCACCTCTCCATGGCGCAGGACCATCGCCGCGTAGGTGGCGCCCAGCCCCACAGCGGTGAGCACGTAGTGGCCGCCCCGCTCCAGCCGCCCCTGGTCGCGCAGGTGCGTGTAGTTCAGGAACGGGTCGCTGCAGAAGCAGTGGCTGTACTCGGCGATGTTGTCGAGAAAGACGTCGTCGGTGCCGACGCCGAGCAGTTCGATGACGCGCCGCCACGACGAGAGGTTCACGTTGTGCGGCACGACCAACGCGATGTCGGCCAGCGTGAGCCCGGCCGACGAGACAGCCGACAGCACGGTCTCGGCCAGCCGCGGTGGGTATTCGGCGCCGAACTCCGCCTGCCGCTGGGGTTCCAGTCGGATACCGTCGGCGTAGCGCCCGTCGGTGCGCGAGCTGTAGCCGACGATCCGGTCCCCGTTGCCGGACAGGCTGACCACGCAGGCAGCGGACGCGTCGCCCATGATCGTGGTGTTCGGGATCAGCTGCACCATCGGTGTGAAGGCCTTCTCGCCGGTGACCACGAGCGCCAGCGCGCCCGGTTCGTTGTCGGCGGCCAGCAGCTCGCCGCACGTCATGATCGCCGCGAGGCCGCTCGCGCAGTTCTGCTGCGTCAGCGCGAACGACAGGGCGTCGCGCAGGCCCAGCCGGGCGGCGAGCTCACCGGCGACGTCGATGTGGGAGGGCGCGACTTCCTGGATGGTGTGCGCGTAGACGAGGTAGCGGATCCGGCTGGGGTCGTCCAGCGAATCGACCAGCCTGGCGGCGGGTTTTGCGACGAGGTCGACGATCCCGGTGTCCCCGGCGAACCGGAGGCGGTCAAGGCCGTGCACACGACGGAACACCTTGACCTTCGCCCTGGACAGCCCGAGACGCCCGGCAGTCGCGTCGACGGACACGACCCGCTCGGGTGTGTAGCTGCTGACGGACTCGACCGTCAACCGCGCGACCACCATCCTCCCCCTTCACCGGCCGCTGCGCGAAATTCGGGCGAATTTCCCCCAACAATGCCCGTCCGCGTGTTCTCGTTGAGATTAGAAAGAGGGGACATCGGCGACAAGAACCATATTTACCCACCCGGAATGGGTATGGTTACCCACTTGACAGTGAGCGCGATTTCGCAGTTATCCTGCACGCCGAGGATTGCCTGTCGCCGACCGGGAAGTAATGATGGAAGAACCTGATCCTGATTTCTCCCTGCCCGAACTGCCGATGTCCCGTGAATGCCCGCACGCCCCGCCCGTCGGCTACGAGCAATTGCGGGCACGGGGGCCGGTCGCCCGGGTCCGGCTCTTTGACGGGCGGGTCGTCTGGGCGGTCACCGGGCACACGGCAGCCCGTCAGCTGCTGGCCGATCCGCGGCTCTCGGTGGATCCCGATGCCGGTGAGCTGCCGAAACTGTCCCGCGCCCAGGTACTGGGGCGTCCCGACCGGCACCGCGCCATGCGGACGTTGCTGCGAACCGATCCTCCGCTGCACACCCGGCAGCGTCGGGCGATGCTGCCCAGTCTCACCCTCAAGCGGGTCCAGGCTCGGCGAGCCACCCTGCAAGCCGTGGCGGACGCCCACCTGGACGAGCTGGCCGGGCGGCCCGAGGCGGACGCGGAACTGATCGGCGCCTACATCAGGCCGGTGGTCACCGCGGGCCTGGCCGCGATGCTCGGTGTGCCCGAGTCCCACCAGGACCGTCTCGAAGGGGCGCTGCGTCACCTCGATCCCGTTCCGCCGCTGGAGCGGTTCCTGCTCTCGCTGCTGCGGATCAAGCGGGACCAGCCCGGCGACGGCCTGCTCGACGACCTGCTCGCCTCGGTCGACGACGGCTCGGTGACCGAGGAGGAGTTCGTCCACTACGGAACGGTCCTCGTCTCGGCCGGACAGGACATCACGGTCAGCACCATCGCGGTCGGCGTGCTGACGCTCCTGTCCCACGAGGACGAACTCGCCGGGCTGCGCGCGGGCCGCGAGCCGTGGCCGCACGCGATCGAGGAGCTCCTGCGGTTCCTGTCGCTGACCGCCGGGCTGGTGCGCGTGGCGACGGCCGACATCGACACGGCCGGGGTGGTCATCCGGTCCGGGGACGGCGTGGTGCTGCTCAACTCGGCGGCGAACCGCGATCCCGCGCTGGCCGAGCGTCCGCACGAGCTGGACCTGGGCCGACAGGTCCGCAACCACCTCACGTTCGGCTTCGGTGTGCACCAGTGCATCGGGCAGAGCCTGGCCAGGCTGGAGGTCGAGGTGGCGCTGCGCAGCCTGGTCGACCGGTTCCCTACGCTGCGGCTCGCCGTCCCGGCCGACCAGGTGCCGCTGCGCCAGGGCCTCGTCTTCGGCGTCAACGCCTTACCGGTGGCCTGGTGACGATGACGCTGGCAGGTCGAGTGGCCATCGTGACCGGGGCGGCGGGCGCGATCGGCGCGGCGACGGCGAAGCGCCTGGCTCGCAGCGAGGCCGCGGTCGTACTGGCCGACCGGGACGGCACCGGCGCCCAGCAGGTGGCCGACACGATCACCGCCGACGGCGGACGGGCGCTGGCCGTGACCTGTGACGTCACGGATCCCGACCAGGTCTCAGCGGCGGTGCGCGCGGCGGTCGAGACGTTCGGCGGCGTCCACGTCCTGGTCAACAACGCGGGCGTCACCAGGGATTCCGCACTGTTCACCATGTCGACCGCCGACTGGGACGAGGTGGTCGCGGTCAATCTCCGTGGCGCTTTCCTGTGCTCGCGCGCGGTGCAGAAACACATGGCGAGGGCCCGGTGGGGCCGGATACTGAACGTGTCGAGCATTTCCGCGCGAGGTCAGCGCGGCCAGGCCAACTACGCCGCCGCCAAGGCGGGCCTCGAGGGCTTCACCCGCGCGCTCGCCATCGAACTCGGCCCGTTCGGCATCACCGTGAACGCGGTCGCGCCCGGCTTCATCGTGACGCCGATGACCCGGGCCGCGAGCCGGGGACGGGACTTCGCCGACGTCCAGGCGGCGGTCGCCGGGGCCACTCCGGTGCGGCGTGTCGGGCAGCCGGACGACGTCGCGGCGGCGCTCGCCTTCCTCACAGGCGACGACGCCTCGTTCATCACCGCCCAGACGATCCACGTCGACGGCGGCATGCCGCCCGGCACGCACCCGAACCTCAGCCCAGATCTCAGCGCGGCGCCCCGAGCAGACAGCCCCGCATGAGCCCGGCCTTGGCGGCCAGGATGCCGGGCCCGGTGGCCGTGTTGAACCGGACGTAGCAGCCCGTCGCCCTGCCACAGACGCAGAACGGGCTGATCACCGCCTTCGCGTGGACGGTCTCGGTGCGACCGGACTCGTCCAGCATCACCTTCAGCGGCGGCCGCACCGGCGTGACCAGCTCCTGCACGACGTAGTCCTCGCTCGTCACCGCCGTGGCGACCAGGTTCTCCCATTCCCTGTCGCCGCTGGTGGCGCCGAAGTAGATCTCCTCGGAGTACAGGCCCGCGGCGAGTTTCAGCACGAACAGCTCGCGCCGCTCGACAAGCAGCCGCGGCAAGTCGTGCGTCCGTCCCCGCCATTCCACCCGGCGGTCGGCGACCACCCTGCTCCACGGCACGAAGCGCCGCACCAGGTCCCGGTCGTCACCGGACATCCAGGGCAGGCCTTCCGACAGCAGCGCGAGCACCTTCTTCGAGTCCAGCAGCCGCGCGCTCTGCGACGGCACGGCGGTCAGACCGGCGGCCATCGCCGACAGCAGACCGGACACGTCCCAGCCGAACTTGTGCGCCTCGATCTCGCTGAACTGGACGATCCCGAGCAGATTCTCGAGTTCCTCAGCTGGGCCCGCCTGCTCTCTCAGGTGCCGGAGTTCGACGAACCGCGCCCGCACCCCGTGTTCCCGCAGCATGTCCAGCTGCGCCCGCATGTACTCCTGGGTCATGTCGAGGTCGTCGAAAGTGTCGATCAGCAGGACCGACGGCCCGCGCCCCAGGTCCGCGCAGCTGCGCGTGATGACGTCGGCCAACTGCGCGTAGAGGTCGGTACCGGCCAGCGCCGGTTGCCCGGTCTCGTACCTGATGTGCTGCCAGGCCCGGCGCAGGCGCTCGAACTGCGCCATACAGCCGACCCCGGCGCCGACGTTGAACTCGAGGAACTGCGGCCCGTTCGCGCCGACCATCACGTCGGCGCGCGCCACGTGCGCGGCGTGGCGCATCTCGAAGGCGTCGTCGGCCGTGAACCTCGGGAACATCGCCGGGTCGGCTTTCAGCGCCTTCATCCGGCCACCGGTGTCGGGCGCGAGATTCGCCACGGCCGTGTGGTGCAGCTCCAACAGCCGCGTGGTGGCGTCGAGCAGGCTCTGGTACGACCGCGGCGGCACCACGATCGGTTCGCCCGCGAGCGGGAACGGGGCCCCGGGGCTGACCCGCATGGCCCGCCCGAGGATCTCGGCCACCTGTTCGGGCGCGATTCCTGGTCTGTGTGGGGTGTACTCGCCGAACCACGAATGCGTCGCGGTGGAAGTCATCAGCAGTTTCTCTCCTTGGAGAGTTCCTGAGCGCCGGAAACGTCACGCCCACTTTGTTGCGGCGGCACACCCGGCCGCAAGGGAGCAGATTCCCGGACAAGCCGGGAAGATTTCCTGCCGAGTCCCCATTGTCACCGAGATCGCGCGGTCGCGAGACTGGACATCAATTGCCAAGCACGCAAGCCGAGAAGCGAAGAGGAGCCATGTCGACTCCCGCTTGCACCACCGTCAGTCGCGGCCAGGAAAGCGTCGTCGCCGAAGAATTCACATCGCGAGGTCTTGGACCGTACCTGGCAACGCCGTGCGGAGTGCTCGCGCCACTGCTGACGGAGCTGGGCCCGAGCCTCATCACGGTCACGCGCGAGGACACAGCGGTCGGCATCGCCGCCGGAGCCGCGCTGGGTGGTCAGCGGCCCGTCGTGCTCATGCAGAACTCGGGCTTCGGCGCCAGCGTGAACGCCATCGCGTCGCTGGTCCAGCCGTACGAGATCCCCATCCTGCTGGTGATCAGCCTGCGGGGCGTCGCGCCGGACCACACGTGCGAGAACACCCTGATGGGCAGGACGACCGGGCCCGTGCTCGACCTGCTCGGCGTGCCGCATCGGACACTCGTCCCGGACCGGCTTGCCGAGCACGTCGCCTGGGCCGCCGAGACAGTGACCGCGGGCCGAGGCGCGGCGGCGCTGCTCGTGCCGCCGGACCTGTTCGGGTGGAGCCCGGCATGAGCGAAACACCTGAGCCCGACCTGAAGTCGGCGGCGATCAGGGCCGTCATCCACGCGGCCGCCACCGTGCCGATCGTGTTCACCACCGGCTACACCAGCCGGATCGCACTGGGCATCGCCGACCGGCCGAACCACTTCTACATGACCGGGTCGATGGGGCTGTGCGCGTCTGTCGCGAGTGGACTGTCACTGGCCACGCGAGGACCCGTTGTCGCCGTCGACGGGGACGGCAGCCTGCTGATGAATCCGTCCACTTTGGTCGCCGCGGGTGCGCTGGCCCCGCTCGCCCTCGTGCACGTGGTCCTCGACGACGACGCGTACGACTCGACCGGGGGCCAGGCCAGCGGTTCGGGTGTCGTCGACATGTGCGCGTGGGCGAGGTCGTCCGGTTACCGTGCGACCGGCACCGCTCACAGCGCCGCCGATCTCGCCGGGATGGTCAGGGCGTACGTCGCCGACGGCCGTGGCCCCGTGTTCATCCGATGCCCTCTTCGGCCTTCGAGCGCACCCGTTCCCGGGCGCGTCGGGGACGACCTCGCCGGGCACGCCCGACGCTTCTCCGCCCATGTCGCCGCCCTCCGACACAAGGACTCACGATGCAGCCGCTGACGGCGAACACCCGGTCCACAAGCACCAACGTGCTGGTCCGCTACTACGAACAGCTCACGTCCACACCGGTCGCCCACGCGGGCCGACCGGACGGGCCCTTCGAGCCGCTGTTCGCCTTCCCAGCCATGGACGACCAGGTCGCGGACTTCCTGGATCCGGCGACGGCCACCCATCACGTCCTGGACGAGGTGGGCGGTGTGCGCCTGCGGCTGCTCGACCTGCGGCGCAACCCGGCGACCCAGACGACGAAGACCATGGCCTCGTTGCTGCTGGTGGCGCGGGCGGTCGAGCACATCAGACGCACCGGACAGCGGCTGATGATCTTCTCCCCGTCGTCGGGCAACAAGGCGGTGGCGCTGCGCGACGCGGTGGAGCGGGCGATCAGGCATGGCCTCGTGGATCCGCACCAGCTTCGGATCGTGACGCTCACGCCCGCGTCGACAGCGGCGAAACTGCGCAGCTCGTGGCTGTCCGAGCAACCGGAGTTGCGTCGCCTCAACCCTGTGGTGGTGCTGCGCGGACACAGCCCGGAAGCGGTCAAGGCGGTGGGCGCCGAGTTCGTGCGCGAGTACACCCGCGGTCCGCAGCACGCGGGGCAGGCGTGGGCGACACTGCGGTTGGACAACTACCAGCAGGCAGACGTCGCCCGCGCGTTCGCCGACCACGAGTTCGGCACCGCCGGGGTCGAGGGGCCACGGCTGGTGCACGCCCACGCGGTCTCCAGTGCCTTCGGGCTGCTCGGCTACCAGTCCGGGCTGAACCGGCTGCGCGCCACCGGTGCCACGGTCAACCAACCCGGATACCTGTTGGTCCAGCACCTGGCCACCTGTGACATGGTGCTGCACACGCTGCACGGCGACTTCGACCGGGCCCGCATGCCCCGGTACCGCTTCGGCGAGGGCTGCTGGCGCCAGGACGAGTCGCCCCACTTCCCTGCCCGCGCCTGGTCTCCCGACGAGACGCTGGAGGAAACCTTCTACACCCGCAACCCGCTCACCGCCGTCGAGATGAGCGGCCTGATCGCGCGACACGGGGGCACCGGCGTGGTGGTGTCGTTGCAGGAGTGCGTCGAGCGTTACGCCGAATGCCGCCATCTGCTCAGGGACACCGACATCACCCTGCCCGACGATCCCCGTGAGTTGCGGGAATGGTCACTGGTGATGGCGTTGACCGGTGTCCTCAACGCCGTTGACCGCACGCTGATCCAGAACGTGGACGACCTGGTCGTGCACGCGTCGGGCAGTTACGGCGTCAGCGACTACGTACCGATACCGGCGGAGGACCTCGTCACCGTGGAGGACGCGGCCGGGCTGCTGGACGCCGTCGAACCGACCGCGTCGGTGATGTGACGGGAACCGGGGCCCGTTTCCGACCGACTGATGGTGTGTAGGGGTCGGGGTGCGGCCGGATCCGGCCGCACTGCGGGCAGGAGCGGGACTGATGGCGGCGGCTGTTTCCACCTCCGCACCGGAACGTGGCCGTCGGTGACCGCTCCTGCCCATCCCGCCGGGAACTTTCTCGAGGCCGTGGCCGACTGGTGGGCTACTGGCCCCATACCTCGAGGGAGATTCGGCTGATGGCCGTCATCGGATTACGTGCCGCCGCGTTGGCTGGCCTGCTCGTTCTCGCCACGGCGTGTGGCACGGACGCGGGGTCCCAGCCTGCTCAGTCCGGACAAGCACAGGCCAAGAAGGTCGTCGCGGCGTCCACGTGGGAGGCCGCGTTCGCCAAGGCGGCCGGTGCCAAGGACATCTCGGTGATCGTGCCGCCGTCGGTCGCGCACGGTGCGGACTACGACCCCAAGCCGTCCGACCTGAGCAAGGTGGCCTCGGCGGATCTTGTGCTGTACGCGGAGTTCGAGGGCTTCGCGGGCAAGTTGAAGGACGCGACCGGCAGCGCCGCCAAGCTGCACCAGGTCGCTCTCGACAACTCCCCCGACGTGGTGCGTGCCGAGGTGCGCAAGATAGCCGAGAAGATCGGCACCACCTCCGACGCGGACGCATGGCTGGGCCAGTACAACACGGCGATCACGGACCTGGAGACGAAGGTCAAGGGAGCGTGGGTGGACGGCAAGCCGCCGAAGGTCGTGTCGCAGGTGTTCGTCACCTACGCCGCGAAGCTCGCCGGAGCCGAGGTGCGGGGCACCTACGGCCCGCAGCCGGTCACGCCTGGCCAGTTGTCCGAGCTGGTCGGCAAGAAGCCGGATCTCGTGCTGGACAACAAG
Organism: Kibdelosporangium sp. MJ126-NF4; assembly: GCF_000826545.1. The sequence continues at coordinate 84,342 of NZ_CDME01000013.1, forward strand.
CACATGTCCACCGGCACGGTGATGCCCGGCGGCACGGCCAAGCAGGTCACGATTGTGAACTACCCCGGTCAGGACTTCGACCTGCTTGGCGTCTACCGGACGAACGCGGACGAGATCATCAAGGCGTTGCGCGGCTGACGGCCAGTTCGGTCAACGCCTTGCGGTCGACCTTGCCCGCGGCGCCCAGCGGCAGGGCCGGGAGCACGAGCAGCCGCTCCGGCAGTTTGCGCGGCTCCAGGCCCTGCGCCGACAGGTGCTCGGTGAGGTCCGCGAGCGACAGGTCGGCCGCGGTGGCCACGCAGGCGCACATCCGGTCGCCGAACACCGCGTCGGGCACGGCGACACACGCGACGTCCCGGACGGCCGGATGGGTCAGCAGCAGCGCCTCCACCTCGGCGGGGCTGATGTTCATGCCACCGCGGATGATCACGTCCTTGCGGCGGCCGACCACGGTCAGGTATCCGTTCTCGTCGATCCGTCCGACGTCGCCGAGCCGTACCCAGCCGCCGTCGAGGCGGTAGCGGGCGTCGAGTTCGGGGGCGGCGAGGTAGCTCATCGGGCTCATCGGCCCGCGCGCGAGGATCTCGCCGGTGTGCCCGGCCGGAACCGGGCGGAGGTCGTCGCCAACGATCCTGATCTCGCAGACCGCGGGATTCGGGCGACCGGCGGTGTTCACCTTGTCCGCCGGGTCGGTCAGCGCGGTGTGGCAGTTGACGCCGTCCGCCGAGCCGTACACGTTGATCACCTTGGCGGTCAGTGTCCTGGCGACGTGCCGGGCGGTGTCCACGTCGAGTGCCGATCCGCCGAGGACGACCGCGCGGACGCTGGCGAAGTCCGTGTCGGCGAGGTGCGGACTGTCGATGATCTTGCGCAGCATGGTCGGCACACCGAAGACGTGGGTCGGCCGGGCCCGTTCGATCATCGTCAGCGTGGAGACGACGTCGAACCGGGGCTGGACCAGCATGGTGCCGCCGTTCGCGGCCATGGTCGCGGGTGTGGCGTTGCTGCCGAACGCCGTTCCCAACGGCATCAGGAACAACGCCCGGTATTCCTGGCCGCCGCGGATGGCCGCGATGAACCGGCCACGGCCACCGGCCAGCGCGTTGTGCGAGTACACCACCAGCTTCGGTTCGGCCTCCGACCCTGAGGAGACCAGGATTCGCGCCGCGCTGTCCGGATCGGGCCGCACGGGAACGAAATCACTGTGATCGGCGGCCAGCAGCAGTGACATCGGTACACACCCGGGCGGTGTGGCTCCGCCGACCGTGATCACCGAGCGCAACGCGGGAAGCTCGCCGACGAGCTCGAATGTCTTCTGCCCACAGGGGAACTCGCCGTAGCACGCGGCGGTGATGGCGATCACCGCGCCGGATCGGCGGAGGAGGCTGGCGATGTCGCGTTCACCACGGCCGATGGGGAACGGCAGCACGATGGCGCCGACCGCGGCGATGGCGAAGTCGAGTGCGCAGCTGAGGCGGCTGTTGGGCAGTTGGACCGCGACGACGTCTCCCGGCCGGGTCCCCAGTGCGGTCAGCCCGGTGGCCAGCTTGCGCACCAGGACGTCGAACTGGGCGTAGCCGATCTCCCCGTCGGCGTCGACGACCGCAGCCCGGTCCGGACATCGTCTGGCGTGCCGTTCGAACAAGGTGTACAGGTCCGCGTCCTGGTATCGGCCACTGGCCGCCCAGGACCGGCGTAAGGACGATGGGACGAGGTCGCGGTAGGCCAGGGTTTCCGGCAGCAGTTCGCTTGTGGTCACATCTGCAGCAGTCGGATCGAACCGCGATCTGGTTCCTTCAGGTGTGTTCCGCGCACAACCGAGGAACTCGACCAGGCCGTGAACCGACTACTGGACGACGAGAGGGGCGTTGTGACGATTTCGACCGGGCAGCGTACGTGGCCGACGACGACGTTGCTGACCGCGGCGATGGCGTTCTCCATGCTGCCGCTGTTCCTGCTTGGCGCGCTGGCACCGGCGTTGGTCACCGAGTTCGGCATCGCCCGGCCGATGCTCGGTGTGCTGGTCACCGCCGGATTCGGGGTGGCCGCGGTGCTGTCGCTGGTGATCGGGCCGGTCGTGGACGCGGTCGGTGCCCGCCGGTCGGCCACCGCCTTGTTCGCGATCAGCACGGTGGCGCTGACACTGTTTTCGTTGGCGCCACACTATGTGGTGCTGGTGCTGACGGTCGCGCTCGGTGGTGTGCCGCAGGCGCTGGCGAACCCGTCGACCAACAAGATCATCGGCCGGGCGGTGCCGGGACCGAAGCGCGGCATGGTGATCGGAGTCAAGCAGTCCGGTGTCCAACTCGGTGCGTTCGCCGCCGGGCTGCCGTTGGCGGGATTGTCCGAATGGGTCGACTGGCGGCTCGCCGTCGCGGTGGCCGCCGGGTGCGCGGCCGTGGCCACGGCAGGAAGTTTCCTGCTTCCGGCGGATCCCGAGCGCGCTCGGCGTCCACGACTGCGTGTCACCCTGTCGGCGGAGCCCGCGGTGTGGTGGCTGCTGGGTTTCTCGGTGCTGCTCGGCGCGGGGATCTCGTCGGTGAACACCTATTCGGCGCTGTACGCCACACAGGAGCTGCACCTTGGCGCGCAGGCCGCGGCCGCACTGGTTGCCGCACTGGGAATAACGGGGATCATCGGACGTATCGGCTGGTCCCGTCTGGTGTCGCCACAACGACCTCCTGCCTCGGTCCTCGGTCCGCTGGCCGCTGGTGCGGTGCTCGCCGCCGGTGCCCTGCTGGCCGCCCAGTTCGCTGGATGGGCGTGGGCGTGGGTGGGTGTGCTGGGTGTCGGGGCGTTCGCGGTCGCCGCCAACGCGGTGTCCATGCTCGCGGTGATGGGACTGTCCACTCCGGAGCAGACCGGCCGCAACTCGGCGCTGGTCTCGGCCGGGTTCTTCGGCGGGTTCAGCGTGGGCCCGCCGTTGTTCGGCCTGGCAGCGGATCTGGGCGGGTATCCGGTCGGCTGGGCTCTTGTCGCCGTGGAGTTCGCGGCCGCCGCAGTGGTGATCGTGCTGTGGCGGCGCGCGTGATCGCGGCCCGCGTTGCCGCCATCCTGGATGCGGTCGGCGACCGGTTTCCGCTGTACGCGGACGTTTCCGGCACGTGGCGGACAACCAGTCGCGGCTCGTGGGCGGCGGGATTCTGGGTGGGCTTGCTGCGGCTGCACGCGCGACCGTCGATCGCTGAGCACTGGAGCGGGAAGGTGGCTGCCTGGGCTGATGCCGACACCGCCACCCAGGGCCTGATCTTCTGGTACGGCGCCCAGGGCACGGACATGGCACGGCACGCCGCCAAGTCAATGGCCGCGCGCTTCGACGCGAACGCGGGCGTGGTGCCGTGGGGCACGGCGTTCGGGGACACCGGGCTTCGGGCCCGGGTCGACGGTGTCGCCGGAACCGTGCCGTTGCTGGCGTGGGCGGGCGAACACGACATCGCCGCAGCACATCTGCGTACTCATCTCGCCCTGGCGAGCAACCCGGCGTGGGAACGCCGTGACGGCGAGTGGTCGCCGGTGAACGAACCGGTTCCCGGCTGGACACGCGGTGACGCGTGGTTGTTGCTGGCCGCGGCCGACGGGGTCCGCTGGTTGGGCGACGAGTTCGCCCCATCAGCGCACACGTTGGCACGACGTTGGCTGGACCGGCACGGGACCGCGGCCCCGCCCGCGGTGACCCCGATGGGCGGACCAGTGGACACGTCGGCGGCGGTGATCGCGGCTGTCGCGCTCCTCAAACTGGGCCACACCACCGAAGGTGGGATGATCCTGCACGGATTGCTTGCCGAGCACACGATTGGCGGCCGCTTGCTGAACGGCTGCTACGACCTACCGGGCGGTGTCGCCACCAGCCACGAGCTGATCTGGGGCACCTACTTCCTCGCCCTCGGCCTGGAACTGCTTGAGGACCCGTCGGGCCGTCGCGCTGACGTGTAGTTCGTCCGGTCCGTCGAGGATCCGCGCGGCACGGCCCAGCCGCGCCAGCATCGGCAACGGCGTGTCCGGCGTGAGGCCTTCCGCGCCGTAGACCTGGATCGCCGAGTCGGTGACCTGCTGCAGCGCGCGGGCGGCGGCCACTTTCGCGAGCCCGATCTCGGTCTTCGCAGGCTTGTCGTCCGCGACCAGGTCAGCCGCGTGGCCGACAAGGGCCCGTGCCGAGCGGATCGCCAGCAACGCGTCGAATACCAGCTGCTGTACCAGTTGTCGATCGGCCAACGGTCCAGAGTGGATACGCCGATCGTTGGCACGGCGACACATCAGCTCGAACGCCCGCTGCGCCTGCCCGACCCAGCGCAGACACCGCAACGTCCGCCCCAACGCCAGCCGTGACCCGGCGATCGCCAGTCCGTCACCCACCGAACCGAGCACGTTGTCCCCCGGCACCCGCGCGTCCTCGAACTCGACCTCGAACTGACCGGACGCGCCCAGCACCGGAAGTTCCCGCACCACACGGAAACCGGGTTGATCAGTGGGCACCACCAGCAGGGACAGTTCCTCCGGCGCGGTGCGAGCGAGCACCGTCACATAAGCGGCCGTCGCGGCGCCGCTGGTGAACCATTTCCGCCCGGACACCGCCCACCCGCCGTCGACGCTCCGCGCTGTGGTCAGAATCGTGGTCGGCGCTGACCCGGCCACGCCCGGCTCGGTCATCGCGTAGCTTCCGCCGACCTCGCCCGCCACCAGCGGACGCAGGTACCGCTCCCGGAGGGCGGAACTGCCGTAGGCGGTGAACATGCGCACATCCAGCAGGCAGGCGGATCCCAGCGCGGCCGGGCCGTGGTCGCTGCTGCCCTCGGCTTCGGCCGTGCCGAAGTACTCCCGCAGTCCCTGGCCGCCGCCGCCCAGGTCACGCGGCAACGGCAACGCCCACAGCCCTTCCGCACGCGCCTTGCCCCGCACGTCCATTAGCACGTCGATCGCTTCGGCGCCACCGGCATCCAGCACCGGTTCGGCCGGAAACACGTGCTGCCGGACGAACTCCGCGACATCTGACATGCCGGGAACCATACGGGCAGCGCATCCGACCCGTGAGGCATGACCTCAGGCGTGCGCGCACCGATCGGCCCTCTCTTACCCGGATCCGACGTGGCTGTCGAGGTGACGGCCGAGATCGACTGGGCGGGCCCGGTCACGGGCGGTGACGTCGTGGACGAGGTCACCGCACAGGCGGTGTGCGGTGTGATGCACGTCCACGGCCGAAGCCGCGGCGAACCGTCCGGGATGGGCATCGACTACGCCACCACCGCGGCTCGCGTGCTGGCCGGTGCCGGTGTTCTCGCGGGCATGGTCGCCAACGCCAGGGGCGGGTCGGTCCAAGTGGTACGGACCAGCGTCGCCCAGGCCGCATTGCTGACAGTGTCCCAGTATCTCGCCGCCACCAGCGCCGAGGAGGACGAGGTCGTCCCGCTCACCCCCGGTGGACCGCCCTTCGCCAGCAGCGACGGCGTCTGGTTCGAGGTGGACACATTGGACCCGGAGGTGTGGCGCGCGTTCTGGGCCGAGCTCGGGACTCCGGCGAAGATCGCCGGATCGGCGTGGCGCCCGTTCCAGTTCCGCTACGCGACCGCCACCGCCGCTCTGCCGCCGTCCCTGCACGACCAGACCGCCGCGCGCACGTACGCCGAGGTGAGCGCGATCGCCGAGCGGACCGGCGTGAGCATCTGCCCGTTGACTCCGCTGCGACAGCGTGCCGCCGAGCTCGACGGGACGATCCCCGAGCCGTGGCAAGCCCTTTCCCTTCCTGGCCAGTATGTGTCCACTCGGCTGCACGGGGATTCGCTGCCCCTGGCCGGAATGGTCGTACTGGAGGCAGGCAGGCGGGTGCAGGCACCGCTCGCCGCCCACCTGCTCAGCCTGCTCGGCGCCAGCGTGATCCGCGTTGAGCCGCCGGGCGGGGATCCGTTGCGGGGCATGCCGCCCATGTGCGGTGACACATCCGCCCGCTGGCTCGCGCTCAACCGGCACAAAACGGCCGAGCAGATCGACATCAAGGACCCGGTCGGCCGCGCCGAACTGCGTGAACTGGTGTCGGGCGCCGACGTGTTCCTGCACAACTGGGCGCCGGGCAAGGCCGAGCAGTTCGGCTTGGGCGCCAACGACCTCGCGGCCGTGCGGCCGGGGCTCGTGTACGCGTACACGTCCGGCTACGCGGACCGGATCGACAATCCGCCGCTGGGCACGGACTTCATGGTGCAGGCCCGGACCGGTCTCGGCGAGGCCATCCGCCCGGCGGACCAGTCCCCCGCTCCCTCCCTGATGGCACTGGTCGACGTGCTGGGCGGCCTGCTGGGCGCGCACGCGATCCTCGGAGCGCTGGTGCGGCGGGAACGCACCGGGCACGCGTGCCAGGTGGAATCGTCTCTGGTGGCCGCGTCCGACCTGCTGCTGGCGGACATGTTCATCGCCGGATGCGCTCGCCGTCCGGCCGGGTTCCGGCAGCCACTGCGCACCGCAGACGGCTGGTGCACCGCCGACGACCCGCGCCACGCGGGCACCGTCCGCGATCTATCCACAGTAGACGCTGTGGCTGCGCTGGCCGAGCACGGACAGCACTCCGCGCCCGTGACCGACGACCTCGCCGCCATCCCCCGCGACCCGCGGTTCGCCGCGGCTGTCCAGCCCGACGAGAACGGCTGTCCCGCCGTGCTGACCCCGTGGAGCTTCACATGACCACAATGGACCTCATCCCCGCCGAGTTGCGCCGACACTGGGCCGAGATCGGGTACTACGAGGATCTCGACATCTACGCGATGTTCAACGAACACGCCTGGGCCACCCCGGACCGGACCGCGATCATCGACGATGACGGCGACCTCACCTACGCCGAACTCGACCGTCAGGTCCGCGGCCTCGCCGTCGGCCTGGCCCGGCTGGGTGTGGCCGCCGGGGACGTGGTCGCCACGCAGCTGCCCAACGGCAGGGACACGTGCGTCGCCGATCTCGCCGTCGCGGCGATCGGTGGCGTGGTGTTGCCGTATCCCGTGGGCCGTGGTGCGAAGGAGGCGCGGTCACTGCTCGGTCGCTCGCACGCGGTCGCCGCCATCGTCGCGCCGGAGTTCGCTCCGCAAACCGAGGCACTGCAGGCCGAACTGCCCACCTTGCGGCACGTGATCACGTCGATCGACGCCGTTTCCGGTCCTGTCGAGGAGTTCGAGCCCGTCACCAGTGACCCGGACGGCCCGGCCCGGCTGCTCGTGTCGTCCGGTTCGGAGTCGGAGCCGAAGCTGGTCCTGTACTCCCACAACGCGTTGGCCTGCGGACGTGGCGCGTTCATCCAGCGGCTCATCCCGTCGGACGGGCTGCTGCGGCCGTTGTTCCTGTTGCCGCTGGCCACCTCCTTCGGCAGCAACGGCTCCACGGTCACGCTGGCCCGGCACGGCGGTACGCTGGTGTTGCAGTCCCGGTTCGACGCCGAAGCCTCGCTCCGGCTGGTAGAACGCGCCCGGCCGACGCACCTGATCGGCGTGCCGACGATGTTCCGGATGATGATCGACCATCCGGCCCGCACCAGCACGGACCTGTCCAGCCTGCGCGTGGTCGCCCCGGGCGGCGCCCAACTCGACGCCCCCACAGCCGAGGCGTGCCGGGAGGCATTCGACTGCGCCGTGGTCAACGTCTACGGCTCGGCGGACGGCGTGAACTGCCACACCGCGCTCGACGATCCGGCGTCCCGGGTCACGTCGGCCGGGCGGCCGAATCCCGCCGTCGCCGAGATCCGGATCGTCGACGACCACCTGAAGCCACACCCGACCGGAACGGTCGGCGAGATCCTCGCCCGCGGACCGATGAGCCCGATGCGGTACGTCGGCGACGAGATCCTCAACGCCCAGTACCGAACACCCGACGGGTGGGTGCGCACCGGCGACCTCGGAGTGTTCGATGAGGACGGTTACCTGACCGTCGTCGGGCGCCGCAAGGACGTGGTCATCCGCGGCGGCGCGAACATCAGCCCCGCCGAGGTCGAGCAGGCACTCGCCGCGCACCCCGTCGTCCGGGACGTCGCCTGCATCGGCCTGCCGGACGACCTGATGGGCGAACGACTCTGCGCCTGTGTGGTGGCCGCGGAGCCGATCACCCTCGACGAACTGGGGGCGTTCCTCACCGCGCGGGGAGTCGACCGGTTCAAGCACCCCGAACGGCTGCTGCTGCTGGAATCCCTGCCGCTGAGCCCGGCGGGGAAGGTGGCCAAGGACGAGCTGCGGGCTCACGCCATGGCGTGACGCGGCACGATGTGAGCGACCACCGCGACCACCCCCGCGACCAGAACCAGGACTGGTCCCGGGGGCAGGTCGAACATCAGCGCCAGCGCGAAACCGGCCACGTTCACCGTCACCCCGATCCCGACCGCCCAGAACACCATCGCGCGCAACGAGTGCGCCAGCCGACGTGCCGCCAGAGCCGGGAGCAACGTCAGCGCGTCCACCAGCAGTGCCCCGGTGAGCCGGATCGCCCCGGCCACTGCCACCGCGACCAGAACCAGCAGGACAAGCGTCAACTGCTCGACACGGACACCTGAGCACGCGGCCAGTTCACGGTCGTGCAGCAGCAACGCCATCTGTTTGCGCCGCCACCAGAAGAAGCCCGGGATCACCACGGCCAGCACACCGAGCACGATGACGTCCCCCGGCTTGGTGGCCAGGATCGATCCCCACAGCAACTCGAACGCCCCCGCGGCGTTCACGCCCGAGATCGACAACACCAGCAGCGCGGCCGCGACCGCCAGGCTCATCAACAACCCCATCGCCCCGGACAGCCCGGATGGCGTGCGCGCCAGCGGAGTCAGCGCGGCACCGGACAGTCCACAGGCGACAAGGGCACACAGCAGGGGGTCGATGCCGGTCAGCAGGCCGATCGCGATGCCGAGCAGGGCGACGTGCATCATCGCGAACCGGACCGGCATGATGTCGAGGCCGATGATGATCACCCCGACGACCGGCAGTCCGATCGCGCCGAGGACGAGCGCGAGACCGGCCCACCGCACCGCCGGAAGTTCCAGCAGCAGCCAGAACTCGGTCCACGTCGTCACGTAACCTCCCGCAACCGGCCAGCCGCCATCTCCAGCACCCGTTCACAACGATCGACCACGGCTCGGTCATGCGTCACGACCAGCACGGTCACCGGCAAGGACGTCAACAGCCGCGCGGCATCGTCCTGCCCGGCGAAGTCGAGTGCGGCGGTCGGTTCGTCGGCCATGAGCAAGCCCGCGCCCGCGGCGATGCACCCCATCGCCCGAGCCAGGTACATCCGCTGCAACTGCCCGCCGGACAACGTGTCCAACGGCCGACCACGCAAATCACCCACACCCAACTCGACAGCCGCGTCACCCGCTTCGACCGGGGCGCCGCTGCTTTCCAGCAACTCCGCCGCCAGCAACGGAAACCGCCCAGCCGCCTGCCGCTGCGGAATCCAGGCCGCGTCCCGCCGTCGCCGTGCCCACCCGGCACCGGTACTCGCCTGGCGGCCCTCGACCTCGATGATCCCGGTCGTGGCCTGGTGCAGCCCGAGAACAGCCCGTAACAGCGTTGTCTTGCCTGACCCGTTCGTGCCCGTGAGCGCGACCCGCTGCCCCGGCTCGACAGTGAGGTCGACGTCCTGCACAACTGTCCGGCGGCCATGTCGGCAGCTCACTCCGCGCAACCGCACGTGCAGCCCGTCACCCACCCGCATGTCCCCTCTCTCACTCGCACACGCCAATGGTCGGACGGCAGGAGGTTACAGTTCCCCGAGATACGCTTCAGCGGATTCCGCCAGGACAGCGGGGTCGACAACGGCCAGTGCGTCGATCGAGTCCTGCCAGTCGGCAAGCCTCAGGGCTCGTGCGATGAGCGGCCGTGCGTCATCCGGATCGACGTGTTGCGCCGCATAGGCCCACAACTGTCCACGCAGGCGTGGATGAAGGTCGCGGATCATGGCCTCCGCACGGCTCAAGTCCCCGGTGAGCACCACGGCCTTGGCCAGTTCTTGCAACTCCCAGCTCACGGCCATCGAGTCGGTGACCGTTCCGAGGTCGGTGTCAGCCTCCGCCACCAGGCTCATCGCGTAGTCGGAATCTTCAGCCAGGGCGGCGACCTGCCCCACCCTCGCCAGACTCCGCACTCGGTCACGCTGATCGGTGACGGTCCGCGCCGCAGTGGCAGCGTCGCGAACAAGCCCCATCGCATGGCCAAGGTTTCCGGTCCGCGCGACGGCTTTCGCCACAGTCGACAATGTCGTCGCACGCCAACTCGCCACATCGCACGCGTGGACCATGGCCACCGCGTCGCGGGCCAGGACCAGCGCGTTGTGGTGGTGTCCTGCCTCCGCCGCGGCTTCGGCCACGGCGGCCGCTGCCGTGAGTTGGCTGTACGGGTCGGCAATCGTCCGGACGAGGTCTCGGACGCGCTTGCGGCTGCCTGACCGCGCCAACACAGCGATGACATCGCTCTCGACCGGCGCCCGGTTCAACCTGTTGCTGATGGCAGCGACCGCGTTCAACGCGTGCGCGGTGTCTCCGGCTTGTACGGCGGCTCGCGCTGTCGACTGCAGTATCCGCTCGCGGTCCGTGTCCTCACCAAAGATGTCGGCCAACCGCTCGGCTTCATGGACAAGCTCCATAGTCCGGTCAGATCCTGACCGTGCGAACGCCTCTGCCGCGCTGGCCGTCGCCCGCGCTCGCGAAAGCGGGTCCATGATGGCGACAGCCACACTCTCGGCGCTACGCACCAGGTCTCCAGCGCGGGCCAGGTCCCCGGCCTGCGCGACCGCGCATGCCGCCTTGGCCAACGCCTGCGCTCGCTGCGGGGCGGTGTGGGTTCTGGCCGTGGTTTCGGCGTCGACCGCCATGCCTCTGGCGCGGTCGAGTTGCCCGGCTCGTGCCATCGCGCGCGCCACCAGCGTGATCGTCCGCGCCCGAGCCGCCGGGTCGGCGACCGTCCTGGCCAGCAGTTCGGCCCGCTCGAACACACCGTGCTTGATCAGGACGTTGACGGCCTCGATCGCCACGTCATCCCGTTCACCCGCATCCGCGACGGCCTTGAGCAGGGACAGGGTGTGGCTGGAGCCGTTGCCCTCCGCGGCGACCAGTTCCGCCCTGATCGTTGCCTGCCATTCCGGATTGTCGGCGACAGTCACCGTCAAGGTCCAGGCGTGGTCGGCCAGTTGTCGCACGTAGTCGTGATCGCCCGTCAGCACGGACGTACGCACCACCAGCGCCAACATCCAGGCCTGCTGGTCGAGCGATCTGATGGACCGAGCCACTGCTTCGGCCTCGCGGGCGAGGGTCGCGGCCTGGTCCGGCTCGCCATTCCGGACCATCACCTCGGCCACCTCGGTCAGTGCCCGTGTTCGTGAGTGGGAATCCGTGATCGTGCGAGCGAGTTCTCCGGCGTCATGCGGATTCCCGGCCCACGCCGTGGCTCTGGCCGCGGATACCAGCGCCCTGTCCCTGCCTTGCCGGTCAAAAATGGCGCGGGCCACCGCGACGGCGGCGGAAGCACACCGCACAGCGTGACTGAGATCCCCGGCCGTGGCCGCCGCCTCGGCTATTGCCGCGAGTGCCCCCACCCGATATTCGGTGGCAGCGATAGCGCCCGCCACCACCAAGGCGCCGGATATGTCTCCAGCCAACGCCGCCGCCCGCGCCACATCTCTGAGTACTTCGGCTTGTTCACGTGGATCGGCGAGTTCGCAGGCGACCATGACAGCGGACCTGATGTCCCCGGTCATGGCAGCCGTTGTCGCTATCGCCCGCTGTGCGCGGAACCGCCAGAACGACTCGGACATGCCTCGCGCCACCTGCGCGGCACCGAGAACATCTCCGGCCAGCGCTCCGGCCTCAGCCACCGAACTGACCACTTCGGACTGTTCAGGCGAGTCGGGAAACGCGCGGGCGATAGCGACTCCCTCAGTGAGATTTCCTGACCGGGCCACAGCCTTCGCCACCGCCGCCCTCACCTCGGCCACTCGATGCAGGGGTGTTGATCCACCTGCCGCAGCCTCCGCCTCACGGGCGACATCAGCGGCGCTGACCTGATTGCCCTCCTCAGCAAGTGCCACACTGAGTCCGGCCAATCCCTTGACCCGCTCAACCGGATCGGCGATGGACCGCGCCAGTCCACGGGCTCGCCCGGGATTGCCGAGAACTGCCCACAGCGCGGGCAGTTCCACGGGAATATGCCGGTTGCGCTCAATCAGACTGTCCCGGCGGACCGCGAGCGTGGCCGTGGTCCGCACGTCCGCCGGGTCACGGTCAAGCAGCACATCCTGAGCGGCGGCGATCTGGGTCAGCGCGATGGTGTCCCCGCCGCTGACGTCCAGCATCCAGTTGTGCCGGGCGGAATCCAGCGCGCAGGCGGTCATCCTGTCCAGGTCACCGGAGGCTTGCAGCATCTGGAAGTAGCCTCGCAGCAGATAGCCGGGCGTCCCCTCAGGCCAGCGCTGATACCCGTCGGCCCAGGTGTGCAGTCGTTGCCGGTACTCCGACAGCCGGGTGTCGCCGAGGAACCGCACTGCGGCCAACTGGAGTTCCTCGTGACCCAGCACGTAGACCTCAGTGGGAGACTCCGACGCGGGCCGCCTGCTGAACGTCCGCCCACCGACGGCGTGCAGCGATTCCTCGATCTGCCAAGCCTGACACCCGGTCAGCTCCTCGAGATCCCGCCCGCTCAACCCACCTCCAGCGGCGGTGACGAGACCCAGCAGGTCCTGCTCCACGGGCGTGCCTCGCAGCAGCCGTTTCAGCTCGCGCTCGGCCTCCCGCCTGATGTCCTGCGCGTACGGAGACGTCGTCAGAGTGCGCGCGACGGCCTTGTTGCGCAACGGGTGCCCGGCCGGGACATCGGAGGGCACAGGCGGGTCGTGCCGTCCCGCGACGATTACGCACATACTTGCCGCAGGACTGGCTGGCAGCAGCGCGGCGATGCTGTGCGTGTCGGCTCCGGTGTCCTCGTCGAGACCGTCGACGAGCAGAACCAACCGCTCACCGTGATCCGCGCAGAAGGCAGCCGCCGCGTCGAGCAACCCCCACAGGTGAGACACACGGGTGGCGTCGGTCAGGAACGCCGGGACAGGTTCGCCGAGCATGCTCGCCAGTTGTTCGATAACGACGTCCGTGAACGCGTCACGGTCGCTTTGGGCGGCGAAACGCGCAGTAACGAAGAATGACACAACGCGCACCGCGGGCGGTGGGTTCAGCACGAACCAGGACATCAGCGCGGTCTTGCCCGCCCACGGCCCTGCCCGCAGCCACAGGTAGTCCCCGGCGTCGGGGTCCGTGCTGAACGACACGAGGTCCGCGAGGTCGGTCTCGCGGCCGACCAGGACGTCCGGGGCGATCGCGCGGATCTGGTGGTGGTACGCGGATCGCGCCACCGGGCGATCCGCGTGCACGTTCACCTGGAGGTTCCCGTCGCCGATCTGCACGCCCTTGGCGCCGCGGGCGTCGGCTGCCCCGCCAGGTTCCACTTCTGTCAGGTGAACGTGTTGGTCTGCGTGTTGTGGTCGCCGATCTGGGCGCCCTTGGCACCACGGGCGTCCACGACGTTCACCCGGGGCTGTTGTCCGGCCGCCTCCAACTGCTCAAGCAGCGTACGGGCGGCCGCGAGCACCTCCTCGTCGCGGTCGACGCCGCTCGCGGCCAGCACCTCGCCCAGCCTCGGCTGCCACTGCTCGGGCTCGGTCTCGCTGGCGTCCAGTACCTGCGCGTCCTCTTCGCTGCGCGCGGCCAGACGTCGGCGCACCGCCCCACGCAGTCCCTCGTACGAATCACGGATCGCACTGGTCGCGGTGGCTGTCAGCCCCGCTGACGCACCCGCGGTCAGCGCGGTCATTACCAATTCCAGGCCAGACATGCCATCCCTCGTCTTCTGTCGAACCGCTCGCAGGGCGAGTCTAGGGAGTAGTTTGCCGCCATGCGTGAGGTTGCTCGGCGCTCGGGACTGGCGCTGCTGGTGGGCGCGACAGTGGTGGTCCTGCTGGCGTTCACGTTCGGCTACGGCTACCACCGCGACGAGTTGTACTTCCTCGCCGCCGGTCAGCACCTGGCGTGGGCGTACGCCGACCAGGGCCCGCTCACGCCGTTCATCGCTCGGGTGACGAGTGAGATCTGGCCGGGGTCGCTGTTCGTGTTGCGTATCCCGTCGGCGCTCATGGCCGGGGGCACGGTACTGCTGACCGGCCTGCTCGCGCGGGAGCTCGGTGGCTCGCGCCGCGCCGAGCTGATCGCCGCCACCTGCGCCGCGCTGTCGAGTGTCGTGTTGTTCAACGGGCACTTTCTGAGCACGTCAACAGCCGACCTGCTGGTCTGGACGGCGATCAGCTGGCTGGTCGTGCGGGCCGTGCGCACCGGCAACCACCGGTTGTGGCTGGTCGTGGGCGTCGTGCTCGGGATCGGGCTGCTCAACAAGTCGCTTCCGGCGTTCCTCATGCTCGGTCTGCTCGTCGGGGTGGTGATCGCCGGGCCGAGGGAGCTACTGCGCAACCGGTACGTGTGGCTCGGCGCGGTGATCGCGGTGGTGCTGTGGCTACCGTGGATCGTCTGGCAGGCCGGGCATTCCTGGCCACAGTTCGACGTCTCGCGCTCGATCGCCGCCGGTGGGTCGACCAGTTCCCAGCCGTGGTGGGCGATCATCCCCTACCAGTTCCTGTTGGTCAGTCCCGTGCTCGCGCCCGTGTGGATCGCCGGGCTGGTGCGGTTGTTCACCGGCCGGTTCCGTTTCGTCGCCTGGGCGTGGGTGGTGCTCGCCGTCGTCTTCATGGCCACCGGCGGCAAGCCGTACTACCTCGCCGGGTTGCTGCCCGCGTTGCTCGGCGCGGGGGCAGTGCAGGTCGACACCTGGCTGGCGAACGGCCGGAGGAAACTGCGCCGTGGTGTCCTGATCGCCGCTGTCGTGTCGGGCGCGCTCGTCAACGCCGTGATCACGTTGCCGATCCTGCCCGCCGACCGTGCCGGAATCGTGGTCGCGCTCAACGGCGACGTCGGCGAGATGATCGGCTGGCCCGAGTTCGCGCAGACCGTCGCTGACGTCCGGCGTACACTGCCGACGGACAAGCCCGTCGTGATCGTGACCCGCAACTACGGGCAGGCTGGCGCTATCGACCGCTACGGCCCGGCGCTCGGTCTTCCCCAGGCCTACAGCGGGCACAACGCGTACAGCAGTTGGGGTCCGCCACCGGACAGCGACTCCCCCGTCATCGCCATCGGACGGGGCCTCGCTCCGTATCTGCGTGACTGCAGGACCGCCGCCCAGATCCGCAACCGCGCCGGGATCGAGAACAACGAGTGGGAGACACCGGTCCTGGTCTGCGCCGGGCCCAGGCTTCCATGGTCACAGCAGTGGACCGCGATGCGGCACTACGGCTGAGCCGGTGGAACCCCGATTCAATATTCGTTCAAGATCCACATCCGACCATGGTGGATCTTGGCAGCAGGAAGCAGTTCGGACCCGCTGGGGCGGTTCGACGGCAATGGGGGACGGGTGACACGGGGAGCAAGCCGCGGCTGCGGTCTTAGCCATCCGATCGAGTTCAACGTGCTCGGCTCTTGGGAGGTTTCGGTAGGGCAACGCACCGTGGTGGTGCCACCAGGCCACCAGCGTGTGTTGCTGTCGTCGTTGTTGTTGTCGGCCGGTGTCCCGGTGCGCGGCAGCGCCCTGGCGGCGCAGCTGTGGGGTGACCGGCCACCGGTCAACGTCCGCGGCGCGCTGTCGACCTACGTCACGCGGCTGCGCGGGATCCTGGGCAAGCAGGCGATCGCCTCGTACCCGGGTGGCGGGTACCTGCTGGCTGTCGACGAGGACGCGGTGGACCTGCACAGGTTCCGCCGTCTGCTGGTCCAGGCGCGGGAGGCCGAAGGCACGGACGACGAACTGCCGTTGCTGCGGGAGGGGCTGCGGCTGTGGCGCGGACGCCCGTTCACCGGCGTCGACTCCGAGTGGGTGGACCAGGATGTCGTGCCGTCACTCACCGAGGAGTGGTTCGTCGCGACCGAACGTCGCATCGACCTGGACATCGCGCGGGGCGCGTCGCGTGAGCTGGTCGTCGAGCTGTCGCAGCTGGTCACCAGCTATCCGCTGCGGGAACCGCTCTGGGCACGGCTGATCGACGCGCTGTACCGGACCGGTCGCCGAGCCGACGCGCTGGCCACCTACCAGCAGGTTCGCGAGATCCTCCGCGACGACCTCGGTATCGACCCCGGTGAGCACCTGCAGGCGCTGCACCAGGACGTCCTGCGGGACGTCCTGGCTGTCGAGCCCGTCCGGCCCGTCGAGCAGGTGATGAGCGCTCCGCACCAGCTGCCACCGGACAACATCAAGTTCGTCGGCAGGCAGAACGAGCTGGCCGACCTGGCACGCCTGGTCGACGACGCGTGCGACGACTCCAGCCGCTCGACGGTCATCGTGGCCGTCGACGGCGCGCCTGGCACCGGCAAGACAACCCTTGCCGTGCACTGGGCCCACCGGATGGCCCACCGGTATCCCGACGTCCAGCTCTATCTGAACCTGCGTGGTCACGCCGGGGACGACCCGGTCGGTCCGCTCGCGGCCATCGAGGCGGTGCTGCGGTCACTCGGTGTCCCGACCGAACGCATCCCACCGGACCTCGACGAACGGTCCGCGTTGCTGCGCAGCACCCTGACCGGGCGCAAAAGTCTGATCCTGCTGGACAACGCCCGCGACGCCTCCCAGGTCCGCGCCCTGTTGCCCAGCGCGGACAGCCTCGTCATCGTCACCAGCCGTAACCAGCTGCGTGCCTTGTGCATCCGGGACGGGGCGCAGCGGCTGAGCCTGTCCCGGCTCACCGAGGACGACTCGCTCGAACTGCTGGGGACGGCGATCGGGGCCGAGAAGGTCGCGGCTGAGCCGCAGGCGGCCAGGCAACTGGCCGCGCTGTGCGACGGCCTGCCCTTGGCGTTGGCGATCGTGGCCGAACGAGCCCAGCGCGCCGACACCCTCAGCCAGGTCTCCCAGGCCCTCGTCGAGGAGATGCGCGGACCGGACACGTTCGGCTCCGGGATGGGCAAGGAGCTGTACGCCGCGCTGTCGTGGTCCTACCGGACGCTCGAACCGGCGGCGGCGGCGATGTTCCGCAAGCTGGGCATGCACCCGACGGGAGACATCAGCACGAACGCGGCCGCGGCTCTGGCCGGGGTGCCCGTGACGCGAGCGAAGTACCTGCTCGATCAACTGGTTGACGCGCACATGGTCGAGCAGCGGCAGCCAAGCCGATACGAGGTGCACGAGCTCATCAGGCTCTACGCCGCCGAGGAAACCCGCCGCGCCGAGTGCGTCGAGGACCGCCAGGCCACGGTGCGACGCGTCCTGGACTGGTACCTGTGCGCCGCAGTCAGCGCCGACACGGTCCTGGAACCGGCGAGGCTGCGCCAGTTCGTCGCGGCCTGCGAACCGTGCGTGCGCCCGCCGCGGTTCGCACACCAAGGAGAGGCCATCGCCTGGTTCGAGGGCGAGTTCGACTGCCTGCGGTCGGTTGTCCGCTGGGCAGCCACCCACGGCTGGGAAGGCCACGCCTGGCGCATCGTCATCGCCATGACGACGTTCCTCGACCGCAGGGTCGCGTGGGGTGAGAGCGCGGAGATCCTGCAGACCGTGTTGAAGGCGGCCCGGTCCGCCGACGACCGGGTCGGCGAGGGGTACGCGCTGAACTCGTTGGCCTGCCTGCAGATCGACAAGGGCGAACTGGCACTGGCCAGGGACAACCTCGAGCAGGCCGTCGACTGCTTCAAGGACGAGGGACACCCGGGCGGCGAGCTGATGGCAGTGGGCAACCTCGGCCTGGTGCTGGCCCAGGTCGGCGAGCCCGAGCACGCGTTGCGGCTCTGCACGAACGCGCTGGATCTGGCGGAACGGCTGGGCCACAGGAGAGGCGTGGCCAACAACCTCAACAACATGGGCACGGCCCATGTGGCAATGGGTGACCACAAGCGCGCCATCGACTGCTTCCTGGAAGCCGAGCAGTTGTTCGACGAGGTCGACGACGTCGAGCCGGGGCTGATCAACATCCACGACCTCGGCTGTGCGTACGCCGCCACGGAGCAGCACGCCGAGTCCATCCGCGCCCTGCGCCGAGCGGTCGACGGCTACCAGCGACTGGGCAGCCGGCGCTGGTGGGCCGTGACACTGATCGACCTCGGCAAGGCGATCAGCGACGCCGGACACCCCGGCTGGGCCCGCGCGCCGTGGGCGGCGGCGCTGGAGGTGATGCGGGAACTCGTCGACCCGCGCGCCGACGAACTGGCGAAGCTGCTGACGGCGGTGCCGGGCTGACGCGATAGCCTGACGTGCGTTTTGGCGAGAGATGGAGGCTTCGGGTCAATGCTCGACCGGACTGTGATCGACGCGCTCTTCCCGGCTGATCTGCCCGAGCCGGACGAGTGGGAACGGCGGTATCCGCCCCGCCGGTTGCCCGAGGGAGCGAAGGTCACCAGGCTCGGGCCCTCGCCGACCGGCTTCGTCCACATCGGCGGCATCTACGTCGCGATGATCGACAAGGACGTGGCGCGCCGGTCCGGTGGCCGGTTCCTCGTCCGGATCGAGGACACCGACCAGGCGCGGGAGGTCGAAGGCGCGCTCGCGCAGTTCGACCGTGCCTTCGAGTACTTCGGCACCCAGCCGGACGAGGACACGGCCACGGGTGACTACGGCCCGTACCGCCAGTCGGAGCGCTCGGCCATCTACCTGTCGTACGCCAGGCACCTGCTGCGGCAGGACCGCGCGTACCTGTGCTTCGCCACGGAGGAGGAACTCGCCGCCAGCCGCCAGGAGCAGCAGCGGTTGAAGGTCCCGACCGGCTACTACGGCCGCTGGGCCCTGTGGCGTGACGCGGACAACGACGCCGTCGCCGAGAAGC
Source organism: Kibdelosporangium sp. MJ126-NF4 (assembly GCF_000826545.1). The sequence continues at coordinate 103,179 of NZ_CDME01000013.1, forward strand.
TGGCGGCCGGGGCGCCGTACGTGATCCGGTTCCGCTCGCCGGGCGATACCGGCGCACGCACCGAGTTCGACGACGTGATCCGCGGCAGGCTGTCCGCTGAGGACAACCACAACGACGTCGTCGTCCTGAAGTCGTCCGCCAACGAGGTCCGGCTGCCCACCTACCACTTCGCGCACGCGGTCGACGACCACCTGATGCGCGTCAACCTCGTCATCCGCGGTGAGGAGTGGCTGCCGTCCGTGCCGTTGCACCGGCAGTTGTTCCGCGCGCTGGACAACGAACCGCCGGAGTACGCGCACATCGCGCTGCTGATGAAGCAGATCCCCGGCGGGAAGCGGAAGCTGTCCAAGCGCAAGGACCCGGAAGCCGGGGTCGACATGTACATCGAGGCCGGGTACCCGGCCGAGGCCGTGCTGTACTACCTGCGCGGGCTGGCCAACGGACGGCTGGCCGAGATGCCGTTGGCCGAGGCGCTCGCCGCGCCGATCAACCTCAGCGAGTGCGGTGGCGCCGGGCCGCTGGTGGACCTGGTCAAGCTGGAGGACATCAGCGCCGACCACATCGCCACGCTGAGCGGGCAGCAGATCCTCGACGCGATGGGCACGTGGGCGCGGGAGTTCGACGCCGAGGTCGCCGAGGTGCTCGCCGCGGAACCGGATCTCGCGCTGGCCGCGCTCGCCGTCGAGCGTGACGGAGTGGACAACCCGCGCAAGGACCTGCGCAAATGGTCGGACTTCCGTGGCGCGTACGGCTTCTTCTTCCCCGCGTTGTTCACGGTGGTCGCCGCGGACGACGAGCGACTGGGTGGCCTGCCCGCCGATCTCGTCCGCGCCTTCGCCAAGGACTTCGTCGACGGCTACCAGGACGTGGACGACCCGAAGGAATGGTTCAACCAGATCAGGGACCTGGCCGCGAAGCACGGTTTCGCGGCGAACGCGAAAGAGTACAAACGCGACCCGGCCGCGTATCCCGGTTCGATCCGTGAGGCGTCCCAGCTGGTCCGGGTCGCACTGACCGGCTCGACCCGCAGCCCGGACCTGTTCAGCGTCGCCCGCGCACTCGGCCGGGACGAGGTGGTCCGACGAGTCGGCGCGTTGGCCTGACGCCTCAGCACCACCATTCGGCTGTCGTCCCCCGCCGCCCGGCATGCTCCGTCGGCGGCGGTGTGGACGGCGCTGGTCCTCAGGCACCGGCCACCAGTCGCTGATCACCAGTCGTCGTTCCATTCCGGCGCCGCGGTGACCGCGTCGACGATCGCGTACGGGCTCGGGTTGCGCAGGATCTCCTCGATCGGGACGTCCTTGCCAAGCTCCTCCCTGATGTGGCCACGGATGCGGACCGCGGTGAGGGACGTGCCGCCCACCGACAGGAAGTCGCTGGACTCGTCGAGGGTGTCGTCGCGCAGGACGGCCTGCCACACCTCCAGCAGCACCTGGGCCAGCAGCCTGTCCGACTCCGTCGTCATCCCTGATTCCTCCGCGTGCGGCACTGCGGCTTTCTCCTTCACGGGTCGGGAGACCAGTCTCCCCAGTCACGTGAATCCCGGCAACGTCCCACAAATGTGACGTCCCTTTCGGTGTCCGCGAAGTACCACGTGCCCGTGCGGGGGAGAAACCTGAATACTGCCAAGACATGCGGTCCGGCAACGAACACATCCTCGCAGTCGGCGACGAGGGCGAGGGATTCCTGCGCACCATCTGGGAGGTCGCCGGGACGACGGCGATCAGCCTGCTGACCGCGGTGTCCCGACTGGACCGGCATACCGCGTTACGCGAGTTCGAGATGGCGTTCGGCGTCGGCGACAACGCGCCGCTGTCGCAGTGGGCCGACGCTGCCGCCGCTGTGCACCGGGTCCGGCCGGTCACCCGCGTCATCGCCATGTACGACCAGTTCCTGGTCATCGCCGCGCACGTGGCCCAGGCGTTGGGTATCGAAGGACCCGACTCCGAAATCGTCCGCGTCACGCACCACAAGGCCGCGTACCGGGCGTGGCTGGACGAGGCGGGAGTGCAGCCTTTCCCCTCCAAGCCGGTCGCGTGTGCCACCGAGGTCGTCCGGTTCGCGGACAAGCACGGCTGGCCCGTGGTGGTGAAACCGGCATACGGCACCGGTGGGTCCGGGATCACGGTGGTGACGTCAGCGGACGCGACCGAGGCGGCGTTCGACCACGCCCGGTGTGCCGACGCGGAAGTGTTGGTGGAGACCTATCAGGACGGTCCGACCTATGACGTGCAGACGTTCTCCGAGAACGGTGAGCACCTGGTGATCGCGATCGCCCGTGAGTACAACTACCGCACACACCCTGTCATCCGGGGCATCGCGTTGCCCGCTGTCCTGGATCCGGCCGACCGCAAGGCGATCGAGGATCACGTCGCGGCGGTCCTGACGTCACTCGGGCACCGCGACGGGCCCACCGACTGCGATCTCGTGCTCACGCCGAGCGGCCCGGTGGTCATCGAGACTCATCTGCGGATGGGGGGTGACCGGATCACCGACCTGGTCCGTGACGCCCTCGGCGTCGACATCAAGCGGGCCTACGCCGCGCAGTTGCTCGGCAAACGGGTTCTGCCACGACTGCGTACCCGTCTCGAACAGGCGCAGGACAGCCGCAAGGCGTCGGCTATGTGGTTCGCCAGCCCCGGTGTCGACGGGACACTCGTGGAGGTCCACGGTCTCGACACGCTGTCCGAACACCCTCAGGTGGACGACTTCCAACTGCGGGTCCACCCCGGGGATCGGGTGACGCCGGTCAGCCGCGCGGCGCACCGGGTGCTCGCGTTCAAGGTCGACGACACCGACGCGGAGGCAGCCGTCCGGACCGCCGAACAACTGGCCGGGCGTATCCGGTTCGTGGTCGCGGTCGCGCCTCACCAGTCGGGCGGAACCAGTCCGAAATGAGCGGCCGCCCTCGTCAGTTCGGCTTTGTTGCCGACCTGGAGTTTGTGCCTGATCCTGTGCACATATGTGTCCACTGTGGATTTGGCGAGCGCGAGCCTCGTCGCGATCTGCTTGTGGGTGAGTCCGGCGGCGACGTGCCGCAGGACGACCGCCTCCCGTTCGGTCAGCACCGAGTTGCCCGGCGGTTCGACGCGCTGCGAGCCACCGGACAGGTAGGGCCCGAACTCGGCCGGGAAGAACAGTCCTCCGGTGCTCACTGTCTGAACGGCGGCGAACAGCAGGGATGTGTCGAAGCTGCCGGTGAGGTAGCCGCGCACCAGGCCGGTCCCGTAGGTCCGCAGCGGCGTCGGATCCGTTCCGTCACACACCAGCAGCACCTTGACCGGCCAGTCCAATGTGGTCAGTCGAGCCATCGACACCCGGTAGCTGCGTTCCGACATCACCGCGGTCGGCTCGACGCCCGACGGGCCTCGCTCGCCGAACGCGCTGTCACAGGGCAGGCGGTGTACCCGGTATCCGCGGCCGAGCTCGCCGAGCGAGTCGATCACTCCCCTGATGACCACCGACCCGTCATCGACCGCCAGCACGACGGCGTCATCCACAACGGACAGCGTTGACTCCCCGGTGAGGTCGTTCACGCGCCCGACATCAGACCGAGCACGGCCGCGCGCGTGAGCTCGGCCTTGTTCCCCAGGTTCATCTTCGACCGGATTCTTTTCACGTACGTGTCCACGGTGTGCTGGCTGATCGCCAGCCTGCTGGCGATCTGACCGTGGGTCAGCCCACAGGCGATCTGCTGGATCACCTGCCGTTCACGCGGCGACAGCGCTGCCTGCCCGGCACTCGGGAGACACCACCGCGGATCCGGTTCGGATGGCGACCACCGACCGGCCACCGACCGGATCGCAGTGAGGAACGCCTCCGTGCTGGCCCGGCGCTCGACACATCCGGCGATGCCGATCCCCATGGCCTCGTACTGTGCGCTCTGCTCGGCGTCCGACACGAGGAACAGCACAGGCGCGCCACGCGACACGGTCACGACGAAACCGGGCAGCAGGTCCGTGTCGACCGCCGTCGGGTCGATCAGGCACACGTCGGGAACCAACGGAGACAAGTCGTCACCGGTCAGGACCACCTCGATGCCGTTCCTGGCAAGAAGGGCAGCAATCCCCTCGCTGTACAGCGGCATCGTGTCGACTATCGCGACCTTGACCATTCCCGACCCCCAGCGACACTGACGACACGGTGCACGTCATCGAGGCCAGAACTGTACGACGGCCGGATTGCGCATCGTTTTCACGAAAGTTTCGCGGTCAACCAGGCGATTCGGGTGACGGGGTCGCGCCGTCGGCGATCAGCGAACGCACATCCCTCCGATTTCGGATTGCCGGTTGTCGTGTCCCGCTCGCCACGCGGAGCTGCGCCAGAAGTTCAGCGAGCACAAGGGAGTGGCAGAGTGACCGGAAGCCACCACCGGGATACAGGGGGCCTGTTGTCCACCGACTACAGCTCAATCGGCCGAAGTCAGGCCGCTCCACCGTGCCACCACGGCATCAGCGAATACGGGATAAACTTTCCCCCTCAGGACAAGTTGACCATCTTTCGTCCATAAAATGTCATTGCGAATGTCAGCTCTACAAATCCGCCACAGCATGGGCACAGTCCACCCGGCGATCGGGTAGCGGCACAGGCAGACTAGGATCGCGCCAGCAGCCCACGTGGAGGTCCGATGGCGGAACAACGAGTGCTTCCGCTGGATGTGCGCGCGACGCTGGCCTTCGATCAGCAATTGCGCCAAGGCATCGAGCTTGTCCGCCAAGAGGGCTTGGGGACGACTGTCGTGCTCGGCTGCAACGTCCAGTACAAGCCGCTACTCGATGTGGGCCTGGCGGTCGACCAACCTGTCATGGCAGAAACGATCTTGCAGGCGGCCCGTGGCGACAACGCCACCATTCTGAACGTCCAGCTTGATCGAATCGACAGCATCCACACCATGCTCAGACCACTCCTCCGAATCCCTGCGAACGGCCGCGGGTCAAGGCACACCGTCGCGGCGAACTTCGCCGCACAGACTGGCTGCGCTCTTGTCGTGGTGAGTCAGGAGCGGAATACAGTCACTCTCTTTCGTGGCAGCGAACAGTACACACTTTACCGGCAAGACCAGTTGCGCAACGAGATCATCGACGTACTGAGCGCACTGAAGGCAATCGCGAACTCAGTCGCACACACCACCGGTGCCGACGACACCGCATTACAGGCAGCACTGATCGAAGGAGAGAAGCAACTGCGCATCGCGGACGGCCATCTCATCGAGCTGGGTACGCCCGGCAATGCTCTGCGGAGTCAGTTCGTCACGCTCGCAGACGCACTAGGTATTGAATGGACTCCGTCAACCATTGCCAGTTGGCCTGCCAGATATCGGCCCTCCGAGCCAAACGACAGCATACCGCCCCAAACCCGTGACGCGTTCACGGATACGGGCGCCGACGTCGCACAAGCCAACGAAGTGCCGCAACGGGATCCAGGCCGCACAGTAGATGAGAAACCCGCACCAAGGAAACGTCAGCTTCTCATCGTCGAGGACAGCCCGACACTGGGGCCAACTTTACTGGTTACGTTAAGGCCAGAATACGACTGCACGCTCGTCACGTCCCTTGACGACTGGGAGAAGCTGACCCGCGACGGCGCACCCCAGTTCGATGGCGCCCTGGTCGACCGGCACCTGCAGAAGAGCAACGACAACACGGGGATGCACATACTGGAGTATCTTCGCGACTACACCTCGACGCCCGCGATCCTGATGACAGTCGACCCGCCCCCCGGCTTCGTGTCCGACGTGCAAAAGAAATATCGCGTACTCGAGGTGTACAGCAAGTTCAACGGCGGTCTCGTGGACGACATAAAGCAGCTGGCATCCCGACTTTTCGAGCCGGTTACCTGACTGTCACCAACGGCAGCCTGACTTGAAGCTGGGCGCCACCGAGCGATCCGGCTCCTGGCAGCAAGGTGAGATCGCCTCCGCAGTAGCTCAGCTGAGCTCTGGCGAAGCGCAATCCGTTGCCTTCGCCTCCGTTTCGGTTGGAAAACCGTTCACCACGAGCGAACTTCGTCCGCAGCTCCTCAGAAAACCCAGGACCGGAGTCCGCGATGCCGACCTGTGCCCACCTTCGCTGCCCGTCAGCCCCGGTTGCCGTCACCACCCGCAACGTCACCTTGACCTGCCCCTCGGGTCCACCCGACTGATCGGCAATAGCCTGCAAAGCGTTGGTCAGCAGATTTCGCAACGCACTCGTGACCAGGAGGTGGCTTGCCTCGACGGCCATGGATCCGGACTCGTCCTCCAATGACACCTTCGCGATCCGCTGGTACCGATCCTCCGCGATCACCAGTTCCTGCAACATTCCTCGCAGGTCGAACTGCTTGGGTACAAGAAGGTCACGGATGTCATCCTGCGAGACGTTGTGCGCCTCTGCCAGCCGGTCGAGAGTGGCCGAGAGCAGCCTCCACACCTCCCGCACATCCGGTGGTAACTGGTCGACCGACGGCCTGATGTGGTCGACCTGAAGCCGCAGCGCCGCGACATCGTTCTTGATCCAGTGCAGGATTGCCTGCTGCGAAAGCGATACCTGGACACTCTCCAGCACTGTCCGCAGCCGGTTTGCCAAGCCGTCTAGCGCGTGCCTGACCACATCATCCCAGTCCGAGCTGCCACGGAGCAGGGCGCGCAGCCCCGGCCCGCGGAAACTGGTAGGCGTTGGTTTTGCCTGGTGTGACAAGTCCTTCGGCAACCAGGGAACGCAGCGCCGACGACACGTCGAGCAGTTCGGTCAAGGTCGCGGCACCCGCCGACCCGTCAGTCGAGTGCGCATCGTCCGGTAGCTGATACATCAGGTCGTCGGGCCGGAAATCCCGTCCGAGAGCGTCGGCATCGTCACGCAGCAACAATGCGAGCACAGCAACGCCGGCGTTGTCCAAGCCGTCCTTTATCCGATCACACAGTTTCTCGAGCCCTCGCTGATCCGCTCGCCAGCGGGCGACGTCGTCCATGGTGACCTGGATCGGACGCCGACCTCGCTCACCGATCAGAAACTCGAGCACACCACGCAGCGCCACTGGATGGCCGGACGTGTCGTACAGGACCGTGTCCAGCACCGCGCCGTCGACCCGTACCCCCAACAGATCGAACAGCCAGGCCACGTCCGTACGTAGCTGTGTGGTCTTGCCAAGGTCGATTCGTGGGTCAGGATCCACGAGGTCGGCGAGCTCCAGCTGACGGCAAATCGTGCGGAGCAAATGGATTCGACGGGCAGCGACCGTCCGGCGATGCGTCGACTCACTGGCGATCATCTCGAACAAGGTGTCCGGCCGTAACGCCGCCACACCGGACGGCGGCGAGACGGCAGCACGGCTGAGCTGGAACCATACTGCCGGACGACCAGACGGCGGGCTCCATCCCGGCGGCCCCACCCACAGGGGCATCGCACGGGGCAGCAGGCTCAATGGCAGACGTGGGTCGAGCAGACCTCTCAGGTTCGTACGGAAGCCGCCGTCCTCTTGGTGAACCACGTGGGCGACTCCGGACAGTTCGAGCAGCCCGTCCACGGCAGCGGCGAACCGGCTGACGGTAGTCGCGTCGACCGCGTCGCACAGTGCGCCGATCGCATCGATCAGCTCGGTGGCAGCCACGTCATCACGCGCTGGTCGCCACCGTTCGTTGAACGGCCTGTTGCCTCTGACCGCATCGGCATACCAGGTCAACACCTCGGTCACCGGCACCTCCGGCCAAGGCCAGCTACCGATCTGGACGACCGCGGTCGGGCCCGCCTCGAACCCGCCCGGCCCCTTGGTGATGATCTCCTTGGCCGCGGGAAACTCCTTGGCTTCCAAAGCTGTGTGTAAGGCCTCAGCCCATTCAGGCGCGGTGTCCGGGTCCACCAGATCACGAAGGCTAGCGATCAACTTGTCTTCCCCTTCGACGATCTCTCGTTCCCAGGAATCGAGCACCGCTGTTGCCTCCGCGAAGCCTTGGTGCGGCCCGACGGGCAGATCGAAAGGTGGATCCGCTTGCATTTCAGCGCGTTCGGCGCGTTGTACGAGTTCGTTGCGCCGCCTGTCGAGCTGCAGAACGGCATCTCGCTCCGCGCGGTCAACAGTGGAGAACAGTGCCGTGCGCTCGTCCTCAGTCAGTGCGTCAGTCGCAGTGGAGTCGTTGAGCACGTCGCGAGCCAACTGGAACCGGCCGACAGCCACATGCCTGGTGACTGCGACTGCTGGTTCGACAAGTGGCGAGGCAATCCCGTCCAACACGGCTGAGACGAGTTGTTCCACCTCGCACCGGCCGGAACCGCCGAGCACGTCGGCCAGTAGCGGGTACCGTTGCCCCTCCGACCACGCCTTGAGGGTTTCCACGAGAAGTTCAGTCATGGTTTCCCCATCGGACAACGAATTCGATGTCATCGAGCGCCGCGGCCAGCAGCACGCCTTCCGGGCCGTCCGGTTGCGCCTCGCGAACGCTGGACCACACTGCAGCGAGCGACTTCGCAAACCGCACGGCCGACTCGAGACGATGGTCGGTATCCATGCCGACGGCAGCCATGGGCAGCGATGCCAACCGTTGCGCGGCATGGACGATGCGGGTCAGTCGATCCGCGTAGTTGCGTCTGCGTCCACCGGTGACCAGGTCGTTGCCGGGAGCGGCGACGGCGGTCGCCTTGTCGATGAGTTTTCCGATGTCCGCCGCCCCTTCGCCGGCGACCCACCTTCGTACCGCTGCGACGTCCCGTTTGCCTACCGCCTCCACCACATGGCCGAACACACCGTCAGATCCGAAAAGGTGACGGTGGGTCCGCTCGAAACCAGTCTGCGGACGCTGTCCTTGTTCGACCGCTGCGACAAGCCGTTGCCACGCCTTGTCGACACTCCGGCTGTGGGCGGCGTGTGTACCAGCCACTTCGATGCTGTCAACTGGGAGTGCCGCGAACTTCTGGGTCTGCCAGTAGTCATGCGCCGCCGCCGTCACCGCGGCAAAAGGCTCACCGACGTCCAGGAGGGACACCAGGTCCGGCACCTCAGCGGTCATCAGGTCATTGCGGTGGGCCTGGTTCCCGTCGTGCAGCAAGATCTCCACTGCGGCCACAACGGCGAGGACGGACCGCTCCGACTCGGTGAGTCCGTCGTTCCAGGCACCGGCGATGGCCCGGCCGGCGGTTGGACCGCCGCGCGCCGCTGCCATCAGAGCGAACTCCGGCTGTGGAGCCAGTCCCGGATCCCGAATACCCATCCGCAGCACTGCCGCTTCGGCAAAGGCCCGGTTCGACCACCGTTCGCCCATGAGCCATTCCAGCCACTGTTGTGCCTCTGCTGAATCGAGACCAGCCGCCGAACGCCGCAGACCGCCAGCCACCGCCACCCTCAGCAAGTCAACCGGCACGCTCGCTCCACGCAGGTCTGCCAGCATCGGCCACAGGTCCGGACCGTCGGCCAGATGCTCAGCCACCACGTCTGGCATGCCACCCGGCGGAGCCGCCGCCACCGCGTCGAGCATGTGTTGCGTCGCGGGGGACACCGGGGACCAAACCGTAGTCGTCGGCGCCGCTTCGGGCAGCGTGGCCGACGACTGCCCCAGCGCGTCCGCGAACTCCTCGGTCACCGCACGACCAACCAGGCGGATGCCGACCTCAGACTGGCCTTGATGCGGCAACCCGGAGACGTGTCCGGCAGTGCCGAGGAAGTCGAAGCTGGTGACCACCAGCTCGTCATCACCGACCAGGACGCGAGCGTTGGTCGCGTCACGCACCACGTTCAAGGGGACTTCCGAAACCAGTTCGCGCAGCACACCGCTTGCGTCCCGGCCCGTGCCAGCGGCGGTGGACCGCTGGTGCACGATGGTGACATCCGTTCCGTCCGCTGACCGTTTCCGGAGGGCCGACAGCACTCGGTCGTCCAGCGCTCCTGGATGCAGCAGATGACCACTCAGCACCAGACGGTGGGCCGGTCGGCGCAGGGCGTCCCAAAACAACTCGCGGTGGACGCCGTCCTCGACGACCTCCGCCCACGGCAACGCACGCGCCTCCATCGTCTGTTGGAGGTGCCCGGATACCGCCTGCCACCGCCCGGCCCACAACTGGACACGGCTGGCAGCCAGCTCACCGTCGACGCTGTCCGGAGGTGGCTCAGGCGGCTCGATCCCGGCGTCCGGCAGCGATGGCTCACGTTTCGGTTGGCCCCCGGCGAACTCACTGTGCCGTACATGCATCAGACGGCCCTCCCGATGGCGCAACACGCGTCGGGTCCAGACCAGCAACGATTCGATCGCAGGGCAGGCTTCGTCGTGTGGTGCGGTCATATCGACGCCGACCTGTCGCCGATCAGCGCCCTCGTCGGCAAGAAAGTGGTGGCCGGTCACGAGAGCGCGACGGTCATCCGCGACCACGACAGCCGCATTGATCCGACTCGGCATGGTCGACACCATCAACCGGGCGCCCATCCTCTTCTCACCGCCCCACCGCAGGCTGGACAGGGCGGTCCTGACCTTGTCGTCCAAAGCAGCGTCCCGGTTCTTGCCCCAGACCAGGACTACCTGCACCCCCTCGGCCAGCGCGGACTCGATCGGGTCGAAGAACTTGTTCAGGAGGTCGTAGCGCACCACAGGACAGGCAAGCACGAGCTGCTCGCGCGCGGATCCGATCAGCTCGACAAGCAGCTCCTGGTGAGCTTCCGCGCCGACGACCGGGCGCGCGATCACCTCAGCTGCCTGGCGAGCGCGTATCTGGTTGACGACTTGGTGATATTCGTAGGTCAGGACGCCATGGCGACTGATTCGTGTGCCCGCAGGTGCACTCGCCGCTTCGGCAGTGTGCTTCACGAACTGTGCCAGCAGCTCGGTCAGGCCGGGTGGTTCGGCCCGGCGGCGCTCAGCGACGCCCTTCAGCGCTTGGACGAACTTGGTTGTCGGACGGTCACTGACGAGTTTGTTCAGCCGCTTCACGGCCGAGGCGCGTTGGGCGACCGACAGGCGCCGGTCGGTCATGGTGAACCGCAACAGCTCGGTGTCCTCGTCGAACCGGACCCCCACCTCCAGTGCCAGCCAACGATGCTCGACGATACGCGGCTGCTGGTCCAGGGACAGACGCGCAGCAAGCACGCGATGAGCCCGGCGTGGCCGCCCGTCGGCCTCGCGCCGCTTGTTCTCCTGTTCGATAGCCGGCTCGAGAACCGCGAGCAGTTCCGTCTCGGAGGGATTCTCCCGTGGCTCGGAGACGCTGACGGGTAACTCCAGTCCACCGTCATCTATCCGCCGCACTGCGTCGCCAGCAGGCAGCACGCACCCTGCCAGCCGCTCTATCACCAGGTCGGTGTAGTCGTTGAACCGCTCTGCCGGCTGAAGCTCGTCCAACCTGTCCATGGTGACGCCTTGTTCCAGCCGCACTCTGGCGCTGTGGAAATCCAGCACGATGTACCGGCGTCTGAGCAGGTCTCCCAGCAGGTCCGTAGTCACCCGTTCGCTCAGCTTGAACAGGTGTACCAGTTGCTCGACACCCACACCGCCCTTGCTGGCGCCGATCGCACGCAGCACGATCTTCTCGATGGGCGAAAGATGGTTGCTGTAGCCGAGTTGCACGCGCACGCGTACTACGTCGCACGGCACGTAGAGGGTCACAGTGTTCACTGCTCGAAGACCCTTCCGGCCGGGAGGCGAACGCCGAACTGTTCCACACCCGCGCACAACTTCGCCCAGAAGTCTCCCACAGCGGCGAAGTGGCCGTGGTTCCCTACGATGACGAGCAGCTTGCTGGCCCGTGAGATCATCACATTGACCAACTCCGGCTGGATCAGGTAGCCGATGTTCCGCTTTGGCTGGTCCGGGCCGCCATACGCCTGGTCTCGCACGAGCGAGACGATGACCACGTCTTCCTCGTGTCCTTGATAGGCGGGGATTGTCCACACACGCTTGGCCAGAGACTCGACCTCACGCAACCTCTTGGCCTGTTCACGGTACGGGGTCAGCACGACCAGCCCTTTGGCCGCGTGCGGCCCCATCCTCCGGACCAGTTCGGCGATCACCCCGACTTCACCCTCGTTGTACCAGTTGCCCTCGTTCTTGCACCCCTTCAACCCGTCGGTGTCCAACCAGATCAGATCCCGCCCAGCCAGCAGGCCGGGTGTGGTGAACTGGTGCGGTTCCACATTCCCCGCGGTCTCCAGCATTCCCTTGGGCAGTGGTCCGCCGTTCCATTCCTCTTCATCGCCGGTCGTCGCGGGGTAGAACACTCGGCTCACCAGTTCACCGATGGGCGGCCGCATCCGGAACTGCCGGTCCAGGGTCCGCAGCGGGCGCTGCATCCGACGTGGTGTGTCCACCCGCTTCTGCTCGAAGAGGTTGGCGAAAACCTCGAAGATCTCGCGGTACGCGGAGAAGCGCCGCCCATGAATGCTGATGTCTGGATGGTCGTCGTCGGCACATTCCTGCAGGAAGTCGAGCACCTCGTCGCGACGGTGCGCAGGCAGTTGTCTGTGGTCGCCGAGCAAGGACCATCGCAGCCCCTGTGACAGCGGAATCGCCAACTCGCCCGGCCATGCCTTGGCGGCCTCCTCCACGACTGCCCAGTCGAACAGCGAGGCGTCATTCGTGGCCAGCGAACGTCGCGTCGCAGCAAGGCAAGTCGCGAAGACAATGTTCGCACCGCGCAGGAAGCGATCGCTGAGCTCCGGCAGGCTGGTGGGAAGGGTTGCCAGATAGCTGCTGCGAATATCGTGCCAAAGCTCGTCGTGCTTGCGTATGTCCTCCTTGATCTCGTCCGCGATGACCTGACGGCGCCGATGAACCACTTCGCCGATCTTGAACTGCGCCATCGGCGTATCGTCGACGCTGTCGGTCGATGGGGCGACGACCCGGACGGCCACGACATCGCGCAGCGGAACCATCCGGTTCTTCTCGTCCACCGCGCCGAGTTTCCTCAGAACCCGCAGCGCCAGGTTGTCAAGGGCGTAGTTGGCCTGTGCTGACACCAGAACCCGGTCACCCGGTTGCTCGTTGACGTAGGCAGCGATCGCGCGACTGGCAATTTCGGTCTTACCGGTGCCAGGTGGCCCCTGAATGGCGAAAAACGGCTGCGACACCAACATATCGACGACAACTTCGCCGCCCTTGCCCTTCAACTCCTTGCCTGGCAGCGCATCGACCGCGCGCTGCCAGGGTTCCCGAAACCCGTTGATGGTCAGTGGGTTGCGAAGTTGGTCGAGCAGAACACGATCGTCGAGCATGTTCCAGCGCGCGTCATGCTGACGTTGGAGAGCGACACGGCTGCCCACGTCGTCATGCGGTCGCAGCCAGCCCCGCTCGGGGAGGCGCCCCGTGGTACTGCTCGCAACGACGAGAATGGTGGTCTCGTTCTCCCTGGTGTGGAACCGAACCTCACCCTGAAAGGCCCGCCGTGACGGCATCCCACGGTCGTCGCCGACCACCTCGATCGTCGCGCTCTCCTCCGTTTTGGCGAGATAACCGAAGAAGTCAGCGAACGGCGGACGGCGGCGCGACGATGCCGCGTACTTGGCCAGCAATGGCGAGCTGTGCAGCCGATTTCGGTCCCGCGGGTGATCGAAGATCAACTTCACCTGGTTGACCGCGGCATCCTCGACACGCTCGTACGCGTACTCACGCGCGCGCAACTGGACGCCCTGGTACTCCAGTAGCCAATCCAGAGCCTGCTCGACCTCCATCTCGTGGGGGGCGATCCGGGAGGTCGACCTGGTCGCCTCCACCATAGGTGTCCATTGTGGACGCCCTATCAGCATCGCCCGCAGTTCCGCCGGATGAATGTCGTAGGCGACCGCTTCGATCGGTGACACCCTCTGCTGAAACGGACTGACAGCCAGCCGCGAGCGAATACCCCTGGCCCGGTGACTGTCCAGCGGAACGACATACTTGATCAGCAGCACCTCCTCGATCGCCGGTGCCGTGTTGCGCAGTGGGCCACTCGGTCGAAACGGCTGACAGAACCAGGCACCCCGCTTGCCGATCAACAGGTGCTGCGCCTCCCGCTTCGCGGCAGTGTTGCCAGCCTCGAAATAGGGTTCCGCTCCGTGCGGTGCGTGGACCAGCACGGCCTCGCTGAGATCCTCCTCGAGGAACGCCCCCAGTTCGTTGCGCCCGTCCGGCGTGGTCGGACTGGTTCTGACCCATCCCCACTCATGCACCGTGGGGATGGACTCCCGAGGCATGAAGGCGACAAGAAACGGCTGATCGCTCGGGGTGGCCGCGAAGTACGCGCTCAGCGCGGCGTAGTTCGTCCTGATCTCCTGGTGCACACTTCCCGCTGAAGGTCGTACTGTGGACTTCTCAGCGATCATCCTGGCGATCAGGTCGCACAGCTTTCGAGGTAGTGACCGTTCATCCTTCAAACGCTGTTCGAGCTGTCGCCGCAACTGACGAGCCCATTGCCGCACGCGTTCACTGTCACCAGGGGGCTTCTCGGCAATGGGGCCGAAGAACCACTCCCAGGCGATCACTCCGAGGCCGTAGACGTCTGACGCCTGATCGTCCAGGAACTGCGCACCATCGTCACTCGGGTACAGGAAGTCGATCCGCTCAGGCGAAAAGTAGACAAGCGCCCGGCCGTCAACGCCCTGATTCAACAGGAAATTCCGGATCTGTCCCGGCGTGCTCCGTGCGTCCAGTGTCGTTGATCGCAGCAGATTGGCGATCAGTGTGCTCATCTCGAACCGAGACAGCCGCAGTACGAGATCGTCGTCATCTTCGCCCGCACTCTCGACATCGATGGCCCCCGGCCAGAGGTTGCGATGCGCGAGCCCATGATCATGCAGGAAGGTCAAGGCGTTCGACAACTGCGAAAGGTAGCGGATGGCGTGCAGGGGCCGCTCCTTGATGTAACCGGTCGCACCCGGCACACTTGCCAGGTCGTGCACGCTCCCCCGAGTTACGACGAACGCGAAACCCTTGACGTTCGAGCCCTCCTGTTCAACAGACTCGGGCCCCTCATACCCGCCATCCACGATCTCAGGAAGAGCCGGGTGTCGCAGCGCATTCGCACGGACCAGGACTCGGACCTCCTGGCCCCACATCACTCCCCCGTGTGCCGAGATATCGACATAAACCTGAAGTGCGACGGGCCGCGAATCTCCGTCAACAAGGTCGTAGCGATAGAGAATACCTCGAATAACCTCCTGACGGACAGCCGATAACTCAACCCCTCTCGGCGGCCGGTAGGGACCATGTCGTGCCGCCGGGCCACTGAAGAACCCCAAGATCAACTGATCGACCGATGCACTGTCCACGTATACCCGCCCGCAGTGAGAGCCACGACGCGCAACACCCTAGCCTGCGAACAGTATGCAGCGAGCAGTGGGCTACGGGATACACATACCACGATACACATACCACGATTCACCACTCCGCAACTGATCTGCAACTGATCCTTACGGTCGCACGGTCGCACCATCAGCTGATCTTGATGCGGCCGCACAGGAAAGTGACACCGGACGGAAGGATGGCCAGATGTGATCCACCCTCGACGTGATCGCGGAGAATCGTGTAGCACTTCGGGGCCTACCCGACCGGCCTGATCAAGTCTGCAGTACTTTCATCCAGTGAACTCGTCAATCCCATGGTGGGCCACGGCGCTGATCGGCATCGTGGGGACACTTCTCGGCGGCCTGATACCGCTCAGCCTTGGACTGCTCAACCGAAGCAGCGAACGCAAACGCCTCGCCCGAGCCGAGAAGCTCGAGTACTACCCCGCGCTCACCCGCACGGCCAACTCGCTGACACAACTCAAGGTATGGCCCGCTGAACCAGGTGACCTGCACGAACGTCGCGCCGCAGTCGAAGCCGCCGCTGAAAACGTCGCGTTCATCGCCCCTGCCTCCGTGACACTGACCGCGATCCACGTGCTGGACACCGCCGAGAAGCTGGCCAACACCATTGAGACCATTCGCCGCGAAACCCGGCCTGGCCACGACGACAAAGTGGATCAGCGCTTCATCGACCACCTCACGGCCGACATCGCCGATCTCAGGACCGCCGTCCGAACATTCGGCACTGCCAGTCGAAAGGACATCGAAATCAAAACGCCGTACCTGCATCTCCGCGAAAACGACCCGACCGAGCGCACGCACAACCCAGCATCGGCATCTGGTCAGCGGTCAAGTTGACGACGGATCTCCTCGACTCGTGGGTCATCGAGCTCGACGCACGTTGTCAGCACCTGCCTGAGTAGCCGCTCCGATTCCTTCCTGCGATCAAGCCGCCGCAGTACCGCAGCGAGACTGAGCAACGTGAACGTCAGGCCATATGTGTCGCCGATCCTCTCGCGACGCTCGGCCACATCCTCGTAGAGCTGCGCCGCTTCTTCGAGATTCCCCAGGTCGGCGTGAACTGCGGCCAGGTTGTTCAATGCCCATACTTCCCCATAGCGATCGTTGATCGAGCGAAACGATCCGACCGCCTCGTTCGAGTGGTCAAGGGCGGCATCGAAGTTGCCGAGCTCACGGTGAATACCACTCAGGCTGTTCCCGGAAACACCCTTGCCATGCTGGTCTCCGACCTCACTGAATAATGTGTACGCACGCGACGCAAGCTCCAGAGCTCCGACGAGGTCATGGCGCTCACGACGCGCCTGACCGTAGGCGTTGCATGCCCACGCGGTGTTGTACGGATCTCTCAACTCGATCCATAAATTCAAGGCGCGCTCGAAGTATGCTTCCGCCTCCGGGTACGCGCGTTGCTCACGGTACGCAATGGCAAGGCCACCGGCGACAGCAGCGACTGCCGCCTTGACATCCACACCTTCCGCTGCCCGCAGACCGATCTGATGCGTACTGATCCAATCCGCCCAGAGCTTGCGTCGGTACAGAAAGGGCTGCATCGCAAGAGGAAGCTGCCATGCCACGTCCACGCCAATACGTGCCGCTTCTCGAGTGGCGGCTACGAGGTTTGCCTGCTCCTGCACAAACCATGTCATCGCCGCGTCCGCATCGGCGAAATCACCCCCCTCGCCAGCCGGTGGCGGTTCTTGTACCGGCCGCCGATACGGGTCGAGTAGCAGGGCAGCGCGTTGGGCAGTCTGCGAATAGTACTTGAGTGCCGCGTGGACAGCCTGGAAGCGCGTGTCCGGATGTTCGTCGATCTCGGCACACTCTGCCGCATAGATACGGAGAAGGTCATGGAACCGGAATTGATCCGGCTGATGCGGCTGAAGCAAGCACGCGGCAACAAGAATCTCCAGAGACCGTCGCAGCTTCGCAGGACCGAGTCCGGTCAGCGCGGAGGCTGCCGCGCGGCCGATGTACGGCCCCGGGTGCAGGCTGAGCAGGCGAAACACGGCGGCAGGTGTTTCGGCCAACGTCCGGTACGAAACAGCGAACACAGTTCGCACCGTCGTGGCCGGATCGTCGGTTTCGAGCAGGTCCAGTCTTTCCCGCTCGTCTGCCAGCTCTGCCGCCAGGCCATCGATCGTCGTATACGGATCAGTGACGATGCGATCGGCGGCAATTCGCAGTGCGAGTGGCAGATTGCCACAGATCTCGGCGAGGCGTTGCGCGCCGGCATCGTGTCCGGCCAGACGTTCGATACCGACGATTTCCCGCAGGAGATCGACCGACTCCCGAATCTCAAGTGGGGCAAGGTGAACGCTGACCGCGCCTTCCCGAACCACCAACCCGGAAAGGGCGTTTCGACTGGTTACCACGACTGCGACGGTCGACGCACCGGGAAGCAACGGACGCACCTGCTCTGCGCTGCGAGCGTTGTCCAGTACGACGATCATGCGTCGGCCACTGACCGCGCTCCGGAACAGACCGGCCTTGCTGTCCAGAGTCCCGGCGATCCGGGCTTCGGGAAAGTGCAGTGCGGCAAGGAACCCGTCGAGAATGTCCTGCGGTTCGGCCGCGGGGTTGACCGGGTCCACTCCACGCAGATCCGCGTAAAGTATCCCGTCCGGAAAGTCGGCCTTGGCGCGATGTGCCCAGTGGACCACCAAAGCGGACTTGCCGACACCAGGAGGGCCGACGATGACCAACACTGTCGGCGACTCCGGATGTCGCCTCGCGAGCTTGTCCAGCAGCGCCAGGTTCGCGTCCCTACTGGTGAAGTGCGACGTCTGTCTCGGCAACAGCTGCGGCGGAAGTTCCGGACTCACGTTGTCGAAACCACGGTACTGACGGAACCGACGTGGACAACGTTCGCTCGGATCACAGCGATACTGTAGTCGCAGGCGAATTCCCTGTGCCGACACGGTTCTTGATCATTACGGGACATCCTTCAGTGGCTGGCCACGGTGACCAGCCAGCCGGAGTGGTCGGTGGTGCCCATCATGTCGATCTCGGTGGTCCTGACGACCGACACGTCGTCACTGACGTACACGTGCTGGACGCTGCCGTCGCCACGGCGGGAGAATCCGCTCGGGTCGCAGTCCCGCATGCTCGGGGAACCATGGTCGCGCAGGTTGAAGTCTCCGGCGACGACCACGGGCCGTGGGTAGCCGCCCGCACGCCTCATCAGTTCCTGGCACTGCGCGAGCGCGGTCGGCGCGTTGTCCGACGACAGATGCGTGCTGCACGCGCTGAGTTCAGCCGCGGGCAGGCACGCCCACGACCGTAGCTCGCCGATGCCGTCCGTGGCCGTGTATTGGGCGGTGTGGATGCCGGATTCTCCCGTGGTGCCCGCGAACCTGTCCGTGACAATGATGATGTTGCCGTAGCGCTGGTCGCCGTCCCGGCACAGCACGGGTGTGCCGTCGAGGTTGCGTGCCTCGACGAACAACGCACGAGCGGGCCCCATGGCTGGTCGCAGCCGCTCGATGTCGCCCGAACAGGCCTCGTTCACCGACAGCACCTGCGGCCTGCTCACCCTGATGACCTCGGCGGCCCTGGCCATCACCGCGTCGCCCTGGTAGCAACCGGCCATGCCGCCGTGGCAGATGTTGAGCTGCAGCACAGTGATCACGGTCCCGGGGATCGTCGCCGACGCCGACGGCGCGGCCAACAAGGCGAACGTGGTCAGGACGATGATCACGCGATGCATGGCACGACACAAGCAGACTCCCGGCCCTGACACAAACATCCCGGCATGACAGGAATCTGAAAGCGATTATCGGTAGAGTCGACCGTGACGATTCCCCCGGCACCGGCCGGAAGAACCGGAGGGAGCGCCCGTTGAGGATGACTTCGCTGGCGGAGGACGGCGGCGAGTTCGAACCACCGGGCGTCGGGGACTTCTTCCTGCCGCCGATCTTCGGCGGTGTCACCAAGCCGATGGTGCTGATCGTGTTGTCGGTCGTCATCATCGCCGTGTTCTTCCTGCTCGCGTCACGCAACCTCAAACTCGTGCCCGGCAGGTTCCAGTTCATGGCCGAGGGCGTCTACGACTTCAGCCGCAACAGCATCACCCGTACGCAGATCGGCGCGGAGGACTTTCGGCCCTATGTGCCGTTGATCCTCACGCTGTTCACGTTCACTCTGGTGAACAACATCTTCGGCATCGTCCCGATCATCCAGTTCCCGACGTTCGCGCACATCGGGTTCCCGCTGGCGCTGTCGGTACTGGTGGTATACCCGATCTACCACATCGCGGGCATTCGCAAGCACGGCGCCCTCAAATACCTCAAGAAGGAACTCTTCATCCCCGGCGTGCCGAAGGCGATCTACCTGCTGCTGACGCCGGTCGAGATCTTCAACAAGTTCTTCATGAATCCGCTCACCCTGGCCATCCGGGTGTTCGCCGCGATGTTCGCCGGGCACCTGATCATCCTGGTGTTCACGTTGGGTGGCCAGTACCTGCTCCTCAACGCGGACGCGTGGTTGAAACCGGTCTCCGCCGTCGCGTGGGTGCTGACCGTCGGGATGACGTTCCTCGAGGCGTTCATCCAGGTCATCCAGGCGTACATCTTCGCGTTGCTGGCCGCCCAGTACATCGGCACCGCGTTGGCCGAACACCACTGAGTCGAGCTCACGACCGCGGTGTGGGGAGTTACACTGAGTGACGACGTCGTGGACCGGCGAAGGTGGGCATGCGTGACGCAGCACAGGGAGCCAGGCCTGGAATGGGCCGTCGACCGGCACGACCGCTCGACGGTGGTACACCTCGTCGGCGAGATCGACATCGGCACAGTCCAGACGCTTGAGGAAGCCGTGCGGGCCGGGATGGGCTCCGTCGCACCGGTGGTCATCCTGGACCTCGCGGACGTCACCTTCCTCGGCTCGATCGGCCTGCGAGTCCTGGTGATGGCCCACAACGAGGCCACCACCGCCGGGCGCACGCTCCGGGTGGTGGACGGGTCACCGATCGTGCATCGAGTTCTCCAGATCAGCGGCCTGAGCCAACTGCTGGCGTTGTACCCGACGGTGGACGATGCAGAGGGTGTCTAGGCGGTGCGGACGCACCGGCGACGGTGTGCGACCCTCTGAGATCTGTGACGAAGCACATAGCAGGAGCGGGTGACACGCGTCAATGCTCGACGATCACGATTCGCGGCCAATGGCGGCACAACTGAGTATGTGGGCTGATCACCTGCCTCCAGTCGCCGCGGAAGTGGTCGCCACGTCGGACCGCACGCGGCCACACGTCTACGCCCACCTGCCCGCCGAACCCGGCCAGGCCACTGTCGCCCGCAGGCAGATCGCCCAGTGGGCAACGCGGATCGGCCTGCCGGACGTGTTGACGCAGGACATCACCCTCGCCGCCGACGAGGCACTCAGCAACGCCATCGAACACGCCTACCGCGACTCCGCGGGCACCTTCGTCCTCTTCGCCGCCTGCGCCGCGTCGAGCAGGGCCGCCCGTGTCATCGTCACCGACCACGGGCACTGGCAGCCACCCGCCGCCGACCCGGGATTCCGTGGGCGTGGTCTCACGATGATGAACCGGCTGAGTGACGTCTTCCACCTCGTCCACACCGGCAACGGCACCACGGTGGTACTCGGTTGGACACTTCCCGCGGGCTGAAGGAGAGTCTGTCCGGTGACGCGTTCCGAGGTCCGGTCCACCAGGACAGCCGTGATCCTTGCGCGACTAAGCCGCCAACAACACCCGTGCCCGCTCTCGGAAGTCGCTCACCAGTGGGTGCGCTCCCAGCGTCACCATGCGACGCTCCAGGCAACAGGTTGGTGTCCCACCCGTACCGGCGAAGGGGCCTGGCATCAGTCCGGCAGGCGGCGCATGACCAGCAACGCGACGTCGTCCTCCGGCGGCATGGCCTGGGTCAGCACGGACATGGCCTTGGCGGCCACCACTTCGGCCGGTGCGACGCCGACTGCCTCGCACAGCATCGCCAGGCCGGTGTTCAACGGCCACCCCCGTCGTTCGACCAGCCCGTCGGTGTAGAAGGCGACAACCGCGTCCTGTGGGAGCTCGACGACATTGGTGCGGCGGCGTCGATCATGGCGGACACCGATCGGCGGGTCCGGCGGCAGCTCCAGCAGCCGCGACGGCTCACCCGCGACGGCCAGCACAGGCGGTGGGTGCCCGGCCACCGAGACGCGGATCCTGTCGGAAGTCGGGTCGATCACCGCGTAGAGCACGGTGGCCATGGCACCCGGCTCGAAATGCATGGTCTTGCGGTTGAGTCGCTGTAACACCTCAGCCGGGTCGTCGACGTCGAGCAACGCGTAGGCGCGCAACGCGCTGCGCAAGCGGCCCATCACGACCGCGGCAGGCAAACCGTGCCCGACGACGTCGCCCATCACAATGCCCCAACGGCCACCCGGCAGCTCGAAGACGTCGTACCAGTCGCCGCCGATACGCAGACCAGCGCCGGGCACGTAGCGTGCCGCGAACTCCAGGCCGGGCGGCCGCGGCAGCCGCGCGGGCAGCAGGCTGCGCTGCAACGCGCTGGCGGTGGCCCGCTCGGTCTGAGCCACCTGGGCCTGTGCCGCCAGTGCCATCCGATCGGCGGCCAGTTCCAGCACTTTGACGTCCTGTTCGGTGAACGGACGCGCGGTGAACGTACCGACGTGCACGACACCCACCAGCTGTCCGGCGGCCACCATCGGCACGCCCAGCACGGTGTGCAGCCCTTTCTCCCACAGCAACGGGTTGACCACGGTCGACGCGTCGACGTGGTCGATCACCACCGGCTTGCGTTCCGCGGCCACGCGCCCGGCGAAGCCCTTCCCGACCGGAATACGGACGCCCTGGCGGATCTCCTCGTCGAAACCAGCGGATGCCGTGGCGACCAGCTGGGCCGAGGCGTTGTCGTGCAGCAGCACAGTCGCGGTGTCCGCGGACAGTTGCTCGCGCACTCGCGACAGCAGCTCCTCCAGGAGCCTCTCCAGACCGAGATGTGCCAACGCCGAATCAGTCACGCTCTCGATCCGAAGCAACTGATCTTCGGCGCCAGCCTCATCCACCACCTGCCAAGGCTAACCAACAACTTCCGTCAGGTTCGCCGTCAGTGTGGTTACGACGAACGCGCGGCGGGTACTTGACGCGCGGGCCGACCAGCCCACTCGGAGGCAAGGAGCCGTACAGCGCATGGTCAATGACACCGACGTGAAATTGTCCGGTTTCGTCGCGACCGACTCCACCGACGCGGTGGGCATGTGGGCACGGAGCCTGCCGGGTGCGGTGCGCGAGGCCGTGCTGGACGCGGACCTGTCCCGTTCGTTCGTCTTTCGGCAGTGCGCCGGAGTCGCCACCTCGCTGTCGGCGCTGCGCCGGACGGTGACCACCTGGGCACACCGTCTCGACCTTGGGGTTTACCAGGCCGACGACATCGTGCTGGCCGTGGAGGAAGCCGCCACCAACTCGATCGAACACGGCTACCGTGACCGGTCTGACCAGCACCCCGGCACCGTGAGCGTGCTCGCCTGGAGCTGTCCGACGCAGCGCACGGTGTCCCTCGTCGTGGCCGACGAGGGCACATGGCGACCCCCGGAGGCACCGGGGACCCGAGGGCGCGGCCTGGTGTTGATGCGGAAGGTGACCGACCGATTCGACCTGTACACCACCGGCCACGGCACGGTCGCGTTCCTGCGCTGGGCCGTGCGCTGAGGGTCAGTTCACCCGTGCGATGACTGTGTGGGATCGGCACGCACGTGCGCGCGCATCCCCTGCATGCCGAACAGGATCAGCAGTTCGACCGCGCCGCCGTCCGCGCTGCCCAGCCAGTGCGGCAAGGACGTGTCGAACTCGGCCGCCTCACCGGGAGACAGCGTCAGGTCCCGCTCGCCGAGCAGCAGCCGCAGGCGGCCGTTGAGCACGTACAGCCATTCGAAGCCCTCGTGGGTCTGCGGTGTCGGTTCGAGAGGCTCCGGCCGGGCGGGGATGATCATCTTGAACGCCTGGATACCGCCGGGCCGCCGGGACAGCGGGATGAAGACCATCCCGAACCGCCGGATCGGCTTCAGGTGGATCCGGGGATCGCCGGTGCGCGGGGCGCCGACGAGGTCGTCCAGTGGCACGTCGTAGGTACGGGCCAGCGGCAACAGCAACTCCAGTGTCGCCCGGCGCTGCCCGCTCTCCAGCCGGGACAGCGTGCTCTCCGACACCCCGGTCCGCGTCGCGAGGTCGGCGAGGGTGATCCCCCGCTCGCGCCGCAGGGCACGCAGCCGAGGGCCCACCGCGTCGAGCACGTCGTCCGTTTCGTCGTCCACGGGACCATCTTGCCAAAACCGCAAGAATCCGTGCCACCTCGCGGTGCCGTGGCAAAGACTGGGTGTCACCCCCGTTAAGGAGCCTCGATGAGCACCACCGACACGACCACGTTCTGGAACGGCGTCTACGCGGCCCGACTGGCAGCCACCGACCCGCGGCCGAACGACCGTCTCACCGAGACAGTCACGGATGTGCCACCCGGCGACGCGGTGGACCTCGGCTGCGGCGACGGCGGCGACGCGCTGTGGCTCGCCAGCCGGGGCTGGCGCGTCATCGCCGTCGACGTCTCGTCCGTGGCGGTCGACCGGCTCACCGAACTCGCCCGCTCACGCGGCTTGGGTGAGCAGATCGTGGCCGAGCGGCACGACCTGCGCGACTCGTTCCCGCAGGGCGAGTTCGACCTGATCTGCGCCCATTACCTGCACACCCCTTTCAACCTGGACAGGACGGCGGTCCTGCGCGCCGCCGCGCACGCGTTGCGTGTGAACGGAGTGCTGCTGGTCGTCGACCACGGCTCGACCGCGCCGTGGTCGTGGAACCAGGATCCCGACGTCCGGTTCCCGTCCCCGCAGGAGGTCGCCGAGGGAATCGACCTGGACCCGGCGAAATGGACGGTCGAGCGTGCCGACGCACCCCGCCGGATCGCGACCGGACCGGACGGCAGTACCGCCGAGGTCACCGACCACGTCCTGCTTGTCCGCCGCACCGCCTGACCGCCTGGAGAACGCCATGCCCACCACCGCCCGCCGTGACACCCCACCGCCCAGGACCGCAAGCAGCGAACTGCAGACCTTGCGCGGGTTTCTCGACTACCTCAGGGTTTCCATCGCCGCGACGGTCGACGGCGCCCCCGAACCACAGGTCCGCACAGCGGGAGTGCCGTCGGGCACGAACCTGCTCGGCCTGCTCAACCACCTCACGTTCGTCGAGCGCGCCACTTTCCTCGGCGACAAGGTCACCAACTGGCAGGCGACGTTCCACGCCGCACCGGCCGACAGCGTGGCCGACGTCGTCAGCCGCTACCGGGAAACCGTCGAGCGCGCCAACGACGTTCTCGACCGCTGCACCGACCCGGCCGCGCAAGTCCCCCGGCCAGGTCGCTCCGCTCCCAGCGTCCGCTGGGCGCTCACCCACATGATCGAGGAGACCGGCCGTCACGCCGGTCACGCCGACATCCTCCGCGAACTGATCGATGGCTCAACGGGGCGCTGACCCCAGAATCAAGGACACAAACGCAATGACGACCGCACAGCGGCGCCGCTCGTTGGCGACTGCCGCACTCGCTCTCCTCCTCACGATCGGCACGGTGGCCTGCTCCACACCAGCCGTCGACGACGTTCCCCCGTACACCGTCGCCACGCGCGACGACACCCGGTTCACAAGCACCTTCCGGCACGAGTTCGCGGACGTCGACGGTGTCCGGATGCATTACGTGACAGGCGGAAGCGGTTCGCCGGTGGTGCTGATCCACGGCTGGCCGCAGACCTGGTACGGCTGGTGGCCGATCATGCCGGAGCTCGCCAAGCACCACACCGTCTACGCCATCGACCTTCCCGGGCTCGGCGACAGCACCGGCTCACCGACGGGCTACGACAAGGCCACCCTGGCGCGGTACGCGCATTCCCTGATCGCCGGTCGGCTCGGATTGCGGGACGCCAGTGTCGTCGGGCACGACCTCGGCGCCGCGGTGGCATTCCAGTACGCCGCCCAGTTTCCCGCCGACACCGCCCGTCTCGGCTATCTCGACCTGCCGCTGCCCGGTCCCGGGATCAACGCGTCCACATACCGTTCGCTGAGCTGGCACATCGCCTTCCACTCCCAGCGGCAGGTCCCCGAGGCGGTGGTGGGCGACGACGTCCGCGAGTACCTGGCGCTGTTCTACCCACAGGTCTCGTTCAACGGCAAGGCGTTCGGCGGCACCTCGGACCGATCTCCGTTCACCGACGCCGAGATCAACGAGTACGCACGGACCTACAGCCGACCCGAAGCCCTGTCAGGTGGGTTCGAGCTCTACCGCGCCCTCGACAAGGACGTCGCCGACACCCTGGCAGCAGTGCCGACCCGCGTCCCCACCCTGCTCATGTCCGCTCAGGGACAGATCGATCCGGTCCGGGCCACGGCGGCTCCACGCATGACCAACATCGTGCGCGCGGTGGACGTGCCGAACGCGGGGCACTGGCTGGTCGAGGAGAATCCCCAGTTCGTCACCGCGGAGTTGGTGCGTTTCCTCGGCAGCTGAGTCCGGAATGGACTCATCGGCTCACGCGAGCAGGTCCAGCACCGCCAGTTCGATGTCGCCCCGGTTGTCCACCTTGGACAGGTCGATCGTCGTGCCATCGGCGAAGGCATCCACCACCCGTGGATCCACGTACGAACGGCGGGCGACCGCTCGCGTGTTGCCGAGTTGCTCCGCCACCTGGTCGAACACCGCCGCTTCCACCCGTTTGGCTGCGGTCTTCGACTTCGGGCGGTCCGCCTGCGCGAACGAGACCGCCGCGATCACCGTGGCGTTCCACGTACGGAGGTCCTTGGCGGTGAACTCGTCGCCGGTCAGCTCCTTGAACCGCGCGTTGATCGACTCGGCGTGCACCTCACGCCATTTCCGGCCCTGGTAGTAGACCAGCAGCCGATCGGTGTCGGCCGATGCCCGCCGCAGTCCTCGGACCAGTTTGACCAGAGCGGGATCCTTCATGCGCAGCCGACGTTCGATCCCTCCTTTGGCCGTGTAGCAGAACGTCAGGTCGCCACGGCTGATCGTGACGTCGTCGCGCAGCAGCGTGGCGACTCCACGACTGTCGTCGGCGTACTGCTCACCGCCGGTGCGAAAGACGCCACGATCCAGCATCCGCAACGCACCAGCGTGCACTCTCGCGCACGTCAGCCCGCGGTCGGCCAAGTCTGTTTCCACGGCCCGGCGGAACTCCGGCAGTCGCTCCACCAGTTCGAGCACGCGCTTGTGCTTCTCCTCGTCCCGTTCCTCGCGCCACTGCTCGTGGTAGATGTACTGGCGGCGGCCCGCGTCGTCGACACCAACAGCCTGGATATGCCCGTTGGGACAAGGACAGATCCAGACATCGCG
The DNA here is from genome assembly GCF_000826545.1 of Kibdelosporangium sp. MJ126-NF4. The sequence continues at coordinate 129,764 of NZ_CDME01000013.1, forward strand.
CCAGGCGGGTGGGATCACCAGCGCGGTGACTCGTTCGCAGGCTTCGTCCGGCGCGGGCGCGCCGTTCTCGTCCAGGTACTGCCAGCCCTTGCCTCGACGGCGCCGCGTCAGTCCTGGGCCCGTCGGGTCACTCCGCCGCAGCCGCATGTCACACAGCTACCCACTCGCCGTCAACGTTGAACCTGCGCCGTGGGGATGACCGGCAAGTACAGGTGTGAAGCGTGCTCGCCGCCGAGGTGGATGGTGGCGCCGTGCCCGCTCCTGCGGTCGTCCGGGTCGTTGTGGGCGATCAGTCCCATGTTGTCGTCGTCGGCCTGGACGCGTAGCTGGAGGCGTTGCCCGGGTTCGAGCGTGATCGACGTCGGCCAGATCTCCACGTCGAGGAGGGTGGGCACGCCGGGTTCGAGCGGCTGCGACTCGTCGTGGCTGTGCCAGGGGCGATACGGCAGGGTCCGGTGTGGATCGAGCTTGCGATGGGAGGCACGCAGCCAGCCCACGGCCATCGGCACTGGCGACGCGGTCCCGGCTGGCCCCAGCGCGGGGATGCGTTGTCCGTCGACATCGTACTGTTCGATGTGGACGAACACGTCCAGGTCGTCGGCGATGTGCGAGACCCACAGCCGCAGGGCGAGCGGCCCGGTGAGCTCCAGCCGTTCGGTGGCGGTGAAGTCGAGGACGGCCGGGTACGGCGTCCGCGCCTCGGTCGGCTTCTCCCAGCTGAGCGCCTGCCGGTCCAAGTAGAGTTCACGCCACTGGGTACGGGGAAGCGGCCAGTGCTGTTCGTCGCGCCACTCGACGTCGTGGCCGCGGCGGATCGCCAGCCGGACCGGGGCGACACCGTCCATCGCGGACTGCTCGCCGTCGAGGAACCGGCGCAGGAAACGCAACTGGAGTTCCTTGGCCCAGTCGGCGTAGTACGGATCGATGTGCGAGCCGACGTGCACCACGAGCCATTTGTGCTCGGCGGCGGCGTCGAGCCATCCTTCGATGTTGCCGCGCAGGTGCAGGTGGATCGAGCCCCAGTTCCCCGCCGACAGCACGGGAACCCGCACCTGGCTGAGGTCGACGGTGCGTTCGCGGTACCAGTCGTCGAGCAGTTCGCGTGCCTTCACCTCGTCGGGCAGGCTGGCGTGGTCGTCGCCGGTGAGCTGCGGAACGATCTGCCCCTGCCACCAGCGCCCGAGGAAGCCGTTGGAGTGGATACCGCCCTGACGGCCGCCTTCACGGTAGAAGTCGGTGCAGCCCTCCCAGGCGACGACGGCGGCCAGGTGCGGCGGCTGGAGCGCGGCGACGTGCCAGCCCATCATCGCGTACCAGGAAATGCCGCTGCTGGCGACCTTGCCGGTCGACCACGGCTGGACGCCGCACCATTCGATGACGTCGTAGAAGTCCTCGGCGTCCGTGCGGCTGAACAGGTCGAGGCGCCCCGCGGACTTGCCGGAGCCGCGGGTGTCGGCGCGGACGACAGCGTAGCCGCGTTCGGTCCACCATTCCGGGTTCGGCGTCTCCCACACCATGTGTTCGCCCTGGTCGACGAGTTCGTACATGGGGAACCGGTCCGGCCAGTGCACGTCCTTGCCGTACGGGCTCATCGAGGCGATCACGGGCACCGGTTCGTCGCCGTCCGGGCGGAACACGTCGATCACGATCGACGTGCCGTCCCTGGTCGGCACGGACACGTCACGGTCGATTCGCATGGAGATCCTCACTGGTCGAACGCCGACTCAAATGTGAACCGAAATTATCATTCGCATATGTGCGCTGTCCAGCAGCCCCATGACAGGCGGTAACGTCAGCGCGGTGACCCAGCAGTCAGCCGCCCCCGCCTTCCGCCCGCCGCAGCAAGCACGCAGCCGGACGTCCCTGCGGAAGGTGCTGGCTGCCGCCGAACACGTCCTGATCACCGGCGGTATCGACGAGTTCACCGTCGGGGCGGTCGCCGAGCGCGCCGGGATGTCCGTCGGCGCGATCTACCGGCGGTTCAGCGGCAAGGAGCAACTGCTGCACGCGGTCAAGGACCACCTGATGGGCCACCTGGAAACCGGCGTCGGGGACGCGCTCGCCGCAGCGGAACCCGGACTGGACGGCGTGATCACGGCATTCGCCAACGCGGTGGCAGACACGTTCTCCCGCCACAGCCGGATCTTCCCGCACCTGCTCAGCGGCCAGGGCGCGGAAGGCGTCGAACGTGGCCTGCAGGCGCTCGCGGCCATCCAGGACGCCCTCGCCGAGGCCGTCGAGCCGTACCGCGACGACATCCGGAGAGCCGATCGGGACCAGGCCCTCCGGATCGCCGCCCGCACCATCACGGGCTCAGCCGTGCACCGCGCCGCCACCTGCGAGACCTGGCCGGACGGGTTGACCTGGACCACCTGGGCGGCCGAGACCGCCGAGATGGCCGTGGCCTACCTGGCCTCGTGATCATGTGGTCCGGAACGTGGTCAGCACGGCGGCATGGTCGGAAGGCCACGCGTTGCCGCCGTGGTGGGGAACGGCCGTGGGACGTCCTTCGACCAGCACACTCGACTCGCTCACCCGAAGCGGGCCCATGTAGTAGACGAAGTCGATCCGATCCTGTGGCTCCGGCTCGCCTATGTGGGAGTCGTAGCCGTAGCCGCCGGTGAACACCGGGTAGACCGGCGACCACGTGGTGCCCGGCACGGCCACCGGATCGGGATGGGCCACACGGTAGGAGTCACGCAACCCCGCCTGCACAGGCAACACCGAGGTCGGCCACGGGACCGCGCCGTAGCCGCAGCGGCGCGTGGTCGCCGTCCAGTCCACATGGGACGGGGCGTTGAAGTCACCGGTCAGCAGCACCGGTGTGCGCGACGACTCGGCGAGGTCCGGTCGCATCTCCTGCACGATGGCCTTGATCTGGGGAGTCCGGCCCGAGCGCTCCTCGTTGGCCAGCAACTGGTCCTGCGTCATCCTGCCGAAGCAGGCGTCGTACGGGCCGTAGGGGTTGTACCCCAGGTGCACGTTCCACACCACGACGTCCAGTCCCTCGTCGAGCCGGACGCGCACCTTCGTGGCCACCGACAGCGGGCCGCTGCCGACCGGCGGTTTCCGGTCGACGATCGGGTACCGGCTGATCACCCCGAGATCGGAACCGGCCTGGTGGTAGTCCCAGCCCAGTGCGGCGGCCAACTCGCGGGTGGATGCCTCGGACGTCTCCTGCAGCCCCACGACATCCACATCGGACCTCAGCAGGAACCGAAGCTCCTTCTCCCTGCCCGCCACGACCTGGCTGCCACTGTGCCACAGGTTGAAGCTCATCGTCCGCAGTTCCGCCACCAGCTTGTCCCCCGGCAGCCGGACCTCGATCCCCACAGTCGCCGTCGTGGTCTCGCCGCGCGCGTTTCGGGCCTCGACGCGCAACGGCCCCTTGTGGCCGAGTGGCGGCGTTCCCGTGACATCACCGTTGGCCGCCACGGAGATCCACGCCGGGCCGCTGACCTTCCGGAACGTGAGCCCGTCGGTGTCGCCACGCACCAGCCCGCCCACCGTCGCCTTGTACGGCACGGAGGCGCGGGCGTTGCGCAGGTCGAAGGCGTCGGTGATGAAGTGCACCTGTTCGTTGCTGGTGATCCGCACCCTGACCGGTGTCGCGAGCCACTGGTAGCCGTCCTTGGCGAGAGCGAAGACGATGTAGTTGCCTTGTTCGAGCCCGTCCGTCGGCAGCGTGGCGACACCGCTTCCGGCCGTGACATAGGTCCATTTGACCGACGGGCCGACGTACTTCTCATTCACCGGCCCGTTGCCCGGGTCTGTGTAGAGGCCAAGCCAGTTGGTCGCGTCCGGGCGCGGCGTGCTGTAGGTCGCCTCGATCTGCTCGCCGATCCGCACCGCCGTCGAAGTCAGCCGCAGCGTGCCGTCCGGCACTGCCGACGCCACGGTCACCGTGGTGGTGAACAGGATCGGAACCGCAGCCAGAAGTGGTGCGAGCCAACGCATCCGCGCCTCCTTGGTCAATCACACCAGGGTCGATCCCTGTTCAGCTGAGCTTGTACGCGTTGATGATCGTGTGCTCGGCGGTGTTGCCCGCGCGGTCAGTGGCCTTGGCCCGCAACGACACCGTGGTGGCGTCGTTCGGGTGTTGGACAAGAGCGAGTGCGTTCGCCACCACGGTGGCCGATGTCCATGTCAGGCCGCCGTCGAAGGACGCCTCAACCGAGAGCGACCTCGGGATCGTCGCGGTACCGCTGTTCTGCTGCTGCACCGTGACAGGCAGGAAGAACCACCGACCGGCCGGGGCTGAGTTGTTCTGGTCCAGTGCCGGAGTGAACCGGATGGTCGACACCGGCAGGCGGGCCGGATTCGCGCCGAGAGCCGCGGAACGGAACGTCCACGCGGCACGCACGTGCGTCGTGACGTCCGAGATGTCCTTGCTGCGCACGGCTTCGGAAGTCAGCCGGTACTCACCGGGCTCCGCGGGCACGGTGAACGTGCCTGAGCTGTAGCTGGCCGACTCACCGACGACGGCACCGTCCCGGTACAGGACCATGGATCCGCTCTCCGCCACGCCGATGCCGACGTTGCCCGCGCTGTCGCCCAAGAGCGGAAGACGAGCCGAAATGGTGTTCCCCGACCGCACCACATAGTCGGTGGCCGACCGGCTCGGGGGCATGGCCGGGCCGAACACGCCACGGTTGACGGACTCATGGTAGGTCCGGCCGGACTGGTAGCTCCGCACCGGTCCGCCGAGAAACAGCTCGACGTAGCGGTTGTCCGGAGACATCTGCCACAACGCGGGTTCCCACGACACGCCTTCTGTCGTGTAGTACTCGTTGCGGTCACTGGGAAGTTTCACCGGCACCAGTGACGCGTACGCGCCATGCCCCTCGCCGGACCGGTCACGCGGATAGACGTATCGCATCCCGGTTTTGCCCTGCGGCCCACCACCGAAGGAGGTACGCACGTGGGCGAGCTGGTCGCGTTTCACCGCGCGGACGAACCCGGTCGGGAACGAGCCGCCGGGATAGAAGGCCAGCCCGTAGAAGTCTCCCACAGGATTCACCCATTGGGTGTTGACCATGGTGGTGAAGTCCCGCTGTGGCACGGCCGGGCCGACGTGCGCGGTCCACAGCCTGCCGAGGTCGCTCTCCAGCAGCCAGCCGAACACGGTCCTGTCCGCGGTACGGACGAAGCCGACCTGGCCGAGCCGCAGTGCGGCGGTCGGATCGGGCGGGGTGACCGCGAACTGCCTGACCCGGCGGAAGTCCAGCTCGACCGTGCTGTCGCCGACCAGCCGGAACGACGGGTGGACCACCCAGTTGATCCGATCGCCCGTGACCAGCGAACTGTCGATCATGTAGTCGTCCTTGGGCAGCCGGACCGTCGCGCTACCGTCCAGATCGGACAGCTGGTAGGTCTGTCCGGTCCGCAGCCCGAACAACCTGGTGTCGTAGCCGGTTGCCGGGGCGCCGTCGAGTCCGACCTGGTTGATGGTGGCCGTGTAGCTCTCCGTCTCGCGGTCAAGGGCCACCGGTGTTCGCAGCACCGCTCCGTTGGACAACGCTGTCACAGAGCCAAAGTACGCGCCAGGCTGACCGTACTGACCGGCGTTCGCGGTGACATTCACCGCCGCGTCACCTCCAGCGGGCACAGTCACCTTCGACGGCGACACGGTCAGCAGCCCCACAGGTGCGGGTTTGCCGTCCGCAGCCATGGCGTTCACCGTGACATCGAGCGTCACGTCCGTCTTGCCGAAGTTGTGATATGCCAACGCCTTGGACACTGACACGCCGTACGGCCACGACTGCCTGCCGAGGCTGACGTTGGTCGGCGTGGTGGTCACAGACTGGGCGAGCGCTGTGGGCACGTCGACACGGCCTGAGCCTTGCTGGAAGGCGTTGAGCCCCGGATTGGGCTTGGCGGACGCGGTCAGCACGGCCTTGATCTGCCCGCCCGTCCAGTCCGGGTGCGACTGTGCCACCAACGCGGCGGAACCGGCCACGTGCGGAGTCGCCATGGACGTGCCGGACGCGCCGAGATATCCGTCCTCAACAGGTGTTCCGCCGCTCTGTGTCGCCTTGGCGGCGACGATTCCCACACCGGGAGCGGTGATGTCCGGCTTGATCGCCGTGTCACCGGTTCGGGGGCCACGGCTGGAGAACTCAGCGAGATTGTCGGCACGGTCGACCGCGCCGACAGTGAGCGCGGCGTCCGCGCTGCCCGGTGAGGCGATCGACTCGTCGCTGCCGCTGTTGCCCGCGGCGATCACGAACAACGTGTCGTGCTTGGCGGACAACGAGTTCACGGCTTCTTCGAGCGGATCGACCTCTGGCGTGTCGGTGCCGCCGAGGCTCAGGTTGACGATCTTGGCGCCCTGCTCGACCGCCCACTGCATACCGGCGATGATCTGCGAGTCATAGCCGTAGCCCTGGTCGTCGAGGACCTTGCCGTCCAGAACGCTGGCACCGTGTGCGACGCCCTTGTACTTGCCACCCGACTTCGCGCCCGTCCCCGCGATCGTCGACGCCACATGGGTCCCGTGACCGGCCCGGTCGACGTTGTCGGGCGAGTCGCTGAAGTTCCGCTGGCCGATCTCCCGGCTGGCCAGGTCCGGGTGGGTCTCGTCGACACCGGTGTCCAGCACCGCCACCTTCACACCCGCGCCGGTGTACCCGGCCTGCCACGCCGCCGTCGCGCCGATCTGCGCGACACTGCGGTCCAGCGAAGCCTTGCGTTTCCTGTCCAGCCAGACCTTCCGCACATCGGAGCCGACGAGCGACCGCCACGCTGCGCCGCTCTTGTCGGCGGTCACCGCGGACGCGTTGACAGCAGCGAGATTGGCCGTCGTTGTCGTGCCAGCGACCCGCATGGGGGCGGCTCCTGGCGCGTGCGTCACGATCAGCGGCACCGTGGGACGGCTGCCGTCGTCGTATCCGGATTCGAGCAACAGGGTGACATCGAAGAGGCGCTCGTCGAGCCTCCCCTGCGCCACAAGAGTTTTCGCATCCACCGGGACGACGAACATGTGACCGTCACGCTGGTAGGTGGAGAAGGCCGTTCTCTGTCTCCCCGTACCGGGGACGACTGTCCGAGCGGTGCCCGCGCTGTCCAGAACGACAACCCGGTCACCCGTGATCAGGGTGACCGACCGTTCCAGCGATACCGTGGCCGGAGTCGGTGCTGCGGTCGCCACCATTGCCGTACTCAGCATTCCCGCCATGAGCACGCCGACGACAAGCTTCATTGCTCCACCTCCCGGCGCGTGGTCGCGCTCTCACGGTGCGTGCGTACCACTCTTACAACGTTGTGCCAACGATGCAATGTGCGTCCGGCGTAATACGGAACGACCAAACGGCACAGTCAGCCCACTCAGCCCTGTACCTCGCGGGCGAAGTGCGGTTCCGCCGCTTCCAGTCGCGGTACCGAGATGCCCAACCGTCGTGCTTCGGCCAGGGTGTCCCGGCAGACCTCGCGCGGCTCCTCAGCGTCGGGGTCGGAGTGCGCCGCGAGACTCACGCGCGCGAGCGCGACATGAGCAGTCAGCCAGGCGAGCGCGGGGGCCGTCAGCCAGGTGGGCGCCCGGAACACCAGCACACCGCCCCGGTGCCGTCGCAGGTCGAGGCCGCGCGCCCGCAGGAGCGGCAGCAACTCCCGGCCGGCCAGCAGCCCTTCGCGCAGGTCGCCCCTTGCCCCGACCAGCTTGGACACGGAACCCAGCCGCAGGCCCTGTGAGAGCAGACCGGCATCCGACACGAAATGGACCCACAGCCAGCCGCGGAAGTCAGGCCGCTCCTTGATCCGGAGCCCGGCCTCGCGAAACGCCTGGCGCACGGCCTGCTCCCGGTCGGTCGGGGGCTGGCCGAGGGTGCCGAAGATGACCGACGACAGCAGTGCCCCGTTGAGCACGCCGTCCGCGCCGAAACCGCCACCGGCCTGGGGAAAGCCCCAGGCGGTCCGGTCGACAGGGAGGTCGCCGATCGCGGCGAGCGGCTCGGTCCAGACGTTGCCGAAGACCAGCACCGTGGCCTGGCCGACACGCGGGGCCAGGAAGGCCGTCGCCTCCGGGAGGCGGTGGTGCGGCACGCTGAGCACGATCAGGTCGAAGTCGTGGTCGGGCTCCAGCGCCTCGCGGTAGCGGACCGGCCACTTCTCGACGACACGCTGTCCCCACACCCGGCGCCGCGTATCGAGCAGGTCGAGGTCCACCGCGTCCCCGTACGTCGCCGCGCGGCCCGGCCGGACGTAGAACTCGACCTCGTGCCCGGCCTGTTCCAGGGCCCAGCCGTACACCGTGGCGATCACGCCTCGGCCGAACATCAGGATCTTCAAGCTGCACCTCTAGTGGGTTACGATAAAATCGGAGATCATCTCCACTTTCGAAAATATGGAGGTAGTTTCCGTTTGTCAACACGAGGGATCAGATGACCGCCGACAAGCCGCTACGGGCCGACGCCCAGCGCAACCGCGACGCCTTGATCGCCACAGCCCGGGAAGTCTTCGACAGTGGGGACTTCGACCTGCGCTTCGACGATTTCGCCCGCCTGGCAGGCGTGGGCGTGGGCACGCTGTACCGCCACTTCCCCACTCGTGAAGCCCTCGCTGCGGCGGTCTACCACGAAGAGGTCGCCACGCTGTGCGACCGCGCCCGCCGGTTGCAGGCCACGCTGCCCGCGGCGGAGGCCTTGACGGCCTTCCTGCGCGACATGGTCGACCACATGCACGCCCACCAGGGCCTCGCCCGGACGCTGGCCACGCTGATGGCCACCGGCTTGGCTGACCTCGCTGAGGGCAGTCGAGCGCTGGAGCGAGCTGTCACCGACCTGGTGGCCGCCGCCGTACAGGACGGCACCGTCCGCGACGACGTGGGTGCCGGTGCGATCATGATGGCGCTGCACGGCATCGGCGCGGCCCGTGACCGCCCCGACTGGCGCGCCGAGGCCGACGGTGTCATCACCCTCGTAGTAGCCGGGCTGCGGTGGCCGGACTCAGGCGACACCACGACAAATCCTTGAAAGCGCCACCAAGTCCGTCAGCGCCGATGGATTCCGGTTCGCTCGTGCCGGGCTGCGGGTATGGTCGGGTGGTACACGGCAGTACCACCTGGGAGGACGCGACATGACCACGGTGAAGCGCCCATCGGCTGGCCTCGTGTCCCGAACCAAACCGGTTGTCCGCTGGGGCATTGGCCACGCCTTTCCCCGTACCGCACTGCGCGTCGCTGCCCGGCGTGGTGATCTACAGGCCCGTCTGATCAATGAGGCCGACCGGCGGCCGACCGCCGCGCTGCACGGCCTGTTCGATCAGATCCGCGGCTATGGCCCCCTGCACAAAGCCGGTTACGCCTATCTCACCGCCACGCACGCGACCGTGAAGGAGTTGCTCACCAGCAACGACTTCCGCAGCGGCGTCGGCGCGGCCGACGACACCCTGCTGTCCCGGCTGTTCGCCTGGTCAGCGGCCGACTACCTGCACCCGGTGGCACCGCCGTCCCTGCTGGTCACCGAACCGCCTGACCACACGCGCTACCGCAAGCTCGTCACCCGCGTGTTCACCGTTCGTGCCGTGGAGAACCTGCGGGAACGCACCGAGCAGATCGCCCGCGAACTGCTCGACACCTTGGACACGTCCCGGCCGGTCGACCTGGTGGAGACCTACTGCAGCCTGCTGCCGGTGACCGTGATCGCGGAGATCCTCGGCGTGCCGCCCGAGCAGCACCGTCGCGTGTTGGAGTTGGGTACGGCGGCTGCACCGAGCCTCGATGTGGGCCTGTCCTGGCGCGAGTTCCGGACAGTGAGCGCGGCGCTCGCAGCGTTCGACAGCTGGCTCACCGACCACCTGGACCGGTTGAAGGCCCACCCGGGAGACGATCTCCTGAGCCAACTGGTCGCGGCACGTGAGGACGGCGTCGGCCTCACCGATCGCGAACTGAAAGCCACCGCCGGGCTCGTCCTCGCGGCCGGGTTCGAGACCACCGTCAACCTGCTCGGCAACGGAACCGCCCTCCTGCACGACAACCCCGGACAACTGGACGCGCTGCGAAACGACCCGGCGCTGTGGCCGAACGCCGTCGAAGAAGCGCTCCGAGCCGACCCGCCCGTCCTGCTGACCGCGCGAACAAGCCTCCGTGACACCGAACTGTCCGGCGTGCGGATCCCTCCCGGAGCGATTGTGATCGGCGTCCTCGCAGGCGCCAACCGCGACCCCGGCCTGTTCGACGACCCCGCCCGGTTCGACGTCACCCGGGCGAACGCCCGCGACCACATCTCGTTCTCCGCGGGACGCCACTACTGCCTCGGCGCCGCCCTCGCCAGGATGGAAGGCGAAGTGGGCCTGCGAGCCCTCTTCGACCGCTACCCGGACCTACGGCTGCGGCCTGGCGCGACGCGGCGCGGCACCAGGATCCTGCGCGGCTACGAGCGCCTGCCCGCAGTACTCAAACCGTGAACGTCACTGGGCCCCGGCGGATGTCTGGTTGACCAGCTTCGTGCTGAGATCAGCGGCGATCTCCGCCAGGGCGCGGCCTTCCTCGCCGAGGCCGATGGCCGCTCCCGGTGCCAGACGGACCGCCAGCTCGTCGAGCAGGCTACTGATGACCATCGCCCGGAGCTGGGTCAGCGGGACGTTGCGCAGTGGATGGTCAGGTACGTGCTCGAGGCGGGTACGGTCGCCGTCCAGGTCCGCGCGGATCTCGGCGGCCAGCGTTTTCAGCTCGTAGGGCGCGGAAGAGCCGTCCTCGCGGTAGTCGGTGAACGCGAGGCTGTATCGAGCCGGGTCGGGTCCATCGGACTCGGTCGGCGGGGGCGTGGACTGCGATTCCAGGAGCAGGCGGTGCAGTTCCCGCATTGCCGACGTGTAGGGCACGTTGTTCCGGGGCCTCAGCGCGGAGTGGACCACGTCGGCCGCTGCGGCTCGCAGGGTCTCGTACCGTGCGGCCAGATCGTCGTCAGTCATCCCTGCTCCCCTCGGCGCGCACAGCGAGAATGGCCTTCACCAGGTCGGCCGCCGATTGTCCGGCGCTTTGGAGTGTTCGTAGTGCTGCCACGAGTGCCACACGCAACTCGGCGGCACGCTGCCGGGCCGTGCCCGGGTTGTCGAGGACGTCCACGAGTTCGGTGATCCACCGTTCAAGCGGTGCCGCCGCCTCGCCTTCCTCGCGCCGGATCACCGAATGCTCTGTCAGCGAAAGGTCGATACGGCCGCTCTCGCGCAGGAACCGGCCTATGCCGCACGTGTCGGGCAGCAGGACGGGTACTTCGGCGACCATCGCGTCCAGAGCGGTCAGGCCGACGTTCTCCTCGCGGCTGGGCACGAGAACAAGGTCTGCCTTAAGGATCTGCTCACGCTGCGCCCGTTTGTCCGGGGTGTACCCGCGCACTTCGACAGCGCGGCCCGCCACCTGGGAGAGCAGTCGCCGAGATGCGCGCACGGTCTCCGGCGGCGCGCCGTTCACGATCAGGTGCACCGGACGCTCCGCGCCTCGCACCATCAGCGCGGCCTCGTGCGCGCCCTGCTGCATGTCGTCGCACCGTCCGGAGTAGACGACCGCGGGCTGCTGCGCTGGGCTCATCGCTGGGTTCATCGCTGGGCTCCAACGAATGTGGGCGCAAGGAGCTCGTCAGCGAGTTCCCGCGCGACAGCAGCGAGCTCCTGCCCGCCCGAGTCGCCGGTGGCCGCCACGCGCGCCGCCAACTCCTGAAGCAGGGTCGCGACAGTCATGGCCTTCAGTTCGGTCAGCGCCGGAGCGAAGTCGTCCGGCCACTCCCCTGTCCGTTCCTCGGTGGCGTCGTCGACTGCCATGTTCTCCCGAATGCCCTGTGCCCGATTGGCGAAGGGGAACGGGGCACCACCAGCCACCCCTACTTGGTAGTCCCGCAGGCTGAGCAGATGCCGGTCGGGGTCGAGGATCTCGCGAGTGGCGGCGTCCGGCCGCACGGTGCCGTTCAGTGCCTCCGCAAGAGCATCCAGTTTCTGCTGGTGGATCGGGAACACCGGCGTCGCGTCCGCCTCCGTCCTCTCGATCACGGCAGCGGCGGCCCGCCGCAACTCCTCATAGCGGCGAACGAGCTCGCCATCGGTCATTGCAATCTCCTAGCCTTGTCGACCAATGGTCCCACCGCTGTCCCCCAGGTGACCTTCCGGTCCTTGAACTCCTGCTGCAGATCAAGGGCACGCCGCTGAGCGGCTGGATAGTCGTCGACCACGTCCTTGAGGGCGTCGTACCACCGATCAACCGGCACCCTGTCCTCAAAACCCTGCTCCACGATGCTGGGCCCGGTCAGCTCAGGAGAGAACTCGCCCGACTCGCCGAGCCAGCGGCCGAAACCACTGCTGGACGGCGCCATGACCGGAACACCTGCCGCCGCGGCCTCCTGAGCGGTGAGGCCGAAACCCTCGGCGCGCGAGGTCATGACCATGACGTCGGCATCGTCCAAGTCGGCGTAGAGGTCGGAGCGGTCCGTGGTGAACGGGCGCACATCGACGTCCACGTCCGTGATCTCCTCCAGAGCGAGCTTCTGTTCGCTCACCAGGTGGGCGGGAACACCGCGCACGGTCAGTTTCACGTCATGACCGGTTTGGTGCAGTCTGGCGACCACTTCAGCCGCCTGAGTCGCGCCCTTCTGGCCGACGTCGGTGCGGCCGAAGAGGAAGACGTTCACCGGGCGGCCCTCAGTCGAGCGCTCTCTGCGTTCCCGGAAGTCCATGCCGGGAATCAGCTCGTGCACCGCCTGCGTCGCGACGGGCATTCCCATCTGTCGGGCCTGGTCGACCATCTCGTGGACGTTCTCGGTGATCGCCGGTCCGACACCGACCGCGAGATCGGCCCCGGCCACCAGGTCCCGCTCGACCGCGTGGTTCTGGATGCCCTTGGCCTCTTCGCCCATACCAGGATCGGTGTCCTCCTTCACGCGACCAAGTGCCTCGGGCACCATGTGGACGAAGTGGATCAGCTTGGCGTCCGAGTAGTTGGCGTCCCGGGTAGCCCGCGCGTCAGGGCCCGAGAAACGCGTGTGCCCGACCACGTAGTCGACGTGCTTCGGCATGCCCTCCGGGTCGTGTTCGGGCCCGAGGAACTTGCCGCTGTCGTCTTTGTTCGGCGGAGGATCCTTGGGGCCGAGGATTGTCAGGTTGGGCCGTTGCGCGTCCGCGTAGGGCGTGGGGTCCTCGCCGATGCGCACGACCACGTTGTGACCGGCGTCAGCGAGTGCCTCGGCCAGCGACCTGTTGAAGACCACGACTCCGCCTCGCTCGGGGCCGTACTCCGTGCACAGGAGCAGGAAGGTCTCGGCGGCGTCGTTGGTGTCCTGCTCGTCGACCTTGTCCCGGTGGGCTTCGGGGGTCGGCGCGGGCTCGGTGGTCAGGCCTTGCTCGTCACGTGGGGTGCCGGACGTGTCCTGGTCGTCGCGCTGATCCGAGTCGTCCTGCTGGTTCGAGTCGTCGGTCTGTTCGCTGTCGTCGCGCTGGTCCGAGTCGTCGGGATGTTCGGGCTCGTCGCTGTGGTTCGGATCGTCGCGATGCTCCGGCCCGGTCGGGCGGCTTCGGTCCTCGGGCGGCGTGACGTCCCGCTCCTCCTGGCGGGTGCGGTTGTCTGTCGGCGTTGGCGGGCCGTCGCCGCGGTGTGCGGCGACGCCGATCGGCCGGGACGGGGTTTTCTCGCCCCACGTCGGGGTGTGCCCGGGTGGATACGGCCCCTTGTGGACGGTTGGCTCGCCGGTCGGGTTGTGGGTGGTCCACTCGCCGTTCGGCGGCCAGGTCGGCTTCGGCGGCTTGCCGTACTCGTAGGTGGGCGACTGGTTCGACGCGAACACGTTGCCGTCGTGGTCGACCCACGCGTCGCTGTTCGGCGCGGTGACCGGCGCGCCGAGTTCCTGCGCCACCTTGCCCGCGAAATCGTTGCCAGTGCCGCAGCCGAACAACGTGACCGGGCCACCGTCGTAGCCGGGGTGAGCCCGGATCATGTCGGCGACCTGCTTCTCGTTCAGCTGCGTCTGACCGATCCGGACGCCGCTGGACGTGCCGTGCATGTCCACAACGAACTGGCCGGGGATCTTGGGCACCTTGCCTGCCGTGAACTTCTCGTTCTGGTGCGCCCAGGCGTCGCTCTTGCTGGCAGGCGGGGCGAACGCGGACATGCCACCCTCGGTGGCCTGCATGTACGGACGCGCCGCGTCGAGCTTCGGGTCGTCGAACCGGCCCATCTGATCGCCGAGACTGCCCGCGGCGACCGCGGGCCCCCGGTCGATCGGCGCGGCGCCGCGACCGTACTCCGGCTGCCGCACAGCGTCCCGAGTGGACGGACCATCGGCCGAGTACCGGTCACCGATGTAGTCGGGGTTGGGAACGAACTCACCGGGCACGAACTTGTGCAGGCCGTGGTCGCGCTCCATCTGGTACCAGCCCTTGACGTATCGCCAGTCGATACCGCCGGGGAACAGGACCTCACGTTCGCCGTGGGACTCCTTGCCGGTCTTCTTCTGCAGCGTCGGGTCGGTGTAGATACCGCCAGGGGCGTTGATGACGTAGACGTACTTCGAGATCGCGAAGTGCTCGGCGACCTGCGTGTCCGTCGACGTGGACACGAACGCGTTCGTGTCACCCCCGACGTGCTTGGCGATGTCCGGCGTGGCGTACTCGGGATGGTTCTGCCAGTCGTCCTTGGTCATGTACGGCGGGCGGAACCCGAGTTCACGCCTGATCACGTCCGGACTACGCGCGTCTCCTCGGTATATGGAGGCTTCACGCGTGGTCCAGTCCGGAACACGGCGACGCTCGATGGTGTCGACGCCGTAGCGCGATTCGTTGACGTCGTAGATGGATACCGGCGGTCGGCCCTCTCGGGCAGCATCGCCGCGCTGGTCCGACGGAGCCGACGGGTCGTTCAGCGGGCTCGCTGGGCGCTCGTGTACCGGCAGCGGCTTGGGCGGACGCTGGTCGGCCGGGGTGGTGCCATCTTGGCGTCGCTGGTCTTGTGACGGCTTCGCCTGGTCATGCGGCGGGGTGTTCTGGTCACGGCGGTCGTGAGATGACTGCTGGTCGGGACGCCGGTCCGGAGCCTGCTGATCACGACGGTCGTTGGCTGGCTGCTGATCACGACGCCCATCCGGAGTCTGCTGATCACGCCGATCGGTGGGTGACTGCTGGTTCGGCCGGTCGCCGGGTGTCTGGCGGTTCGGGTCGCCTTGGTACTGGTTGGTTCCTTGCTGGTTGGTTCCTTGCTGGTTCGGCCTGGCCTGCGAGGACTGGCCGGTCGGCGTCTGCTGGCCTTGCTGGTTCGGGCGACCATCGGGCGTCTGCTGCCCTTGCTGCCGGTTCGACGCCTGGGGATCTTGCTGGCCCTGCCGACCGTCAGGTACCTGGCGATGCGGCTGGCCCTGGTTCGGCCCCTGCTGCTGGTTCAGCGGCTGCTGGCCCTGCTGGTTCGGTGGCTGGCCTTGCTGGTTCGGGCGGCCGTCGGGTGACTGCTGGTTCGGCATCGACTGCTGCCCGTGCTGCTGGTTGGGCGCACGGTCGTACACCGGTCGACCACCAGGCTGTGCGCCTTCGGGGCGTCCTTGGCCGTTTGGTCCTGGGGGTTGGCCTTGCGGCGGACCGTAGCCGAAGCCTTGGGCGTTCCTCGGTGCGTAGCCGTCCGCATGCTGGGGCTGGCCACTGCCTCGCGGGCCGAAACCCTGTCCTTGGTACGGCATTCCAGGCTGACCTGAGCCTGGTGGGACCGGGCCGCGGACCGGTGGGTTGCCCTGCATCGGTCCGCCTGCGGGCGGACGGCCTTGCTGGCCAGGCGGAGGTGGATTGCCCATGGGCATGTTGCCCTGACGCATCCCCTGCTGCCCCGGTGTCGGCCCGCCCGGAGCGCCGCCCATGGGCGCGCCCGCCGGACGTCCGCCAGGCGGCGGACCACCTTGAGCATTTGCTGGGAACGCACCGCCTCTGGGGTTACCGGCAGGCATGCCCCCTGCGGTGTTGTTCGCCGGAGCGCCAGTGGGCGCATTGGCCGGACGCCCGGCCTGACCACCCGCGGAGTTGGCGGGACCAGCCTGCCCTGCGGGCATACCTCCCGGCCGCCCGCCACCACTGTTCGCCGGGCCCGCAGGCACACCACCACCGGAACGTGCACCACCGCTGTTGGCTGGGCCTGCTTGTCCTGCAGGCGCACCACTCGGCCGCCCACCACTACTGGCAGGACCAGCCTGCCCCGCAGACATACCAGTCGGCCGCCCACCACCACTATTGGCAGGACCAGCCTGCCCCGCAGACATACCAGTCGGCCGCCCACCACCACTGTTAGCAGGCCCAGCGGGCACACCACTCGGGCGACCACCACCGCTGTTCGCAGGACCAGCCTGTCCAGCAGGTCCGCCTGTCTGACCACCCAGAGCATTCGCCGGACGAGGTCCGCCCTGGCCACCCGGATTGTTCCCCGGCGCCCCACCAGCCGCACGAAGCCCCTGAGCGGGACCACCTGCCTGCCCGGTGGGCACGTTCGTCCGGCTGGAAGCAGGACGCCCCGGCATGGGGTTGCCGCCGGACTGGTTGGGCGGCATGGCCCCTGGGCCCGCTGGAGTCTTGGGCGCACTGACTGTGCGTGGCGCTCCCGACTGACCGGGCCGTGTCTCCACGGGACCGCCTGAGCCGCGTGGTGTGTTCGTCGGCCCCGCTGACGCGTTGACGCCTGAGCGGGACGAGCCGCCCGGCACGCTGCCGCCGGAGCCGCCCCCGGTCCGTGACGTTGCCTTGTCCAAGCCGTCGCCGGACTGACGGACCTTCGCCGCGTTCGACTCTTCCGTTCCGCGCACCATCTGCGCGGTCTGCTTGACCTTCTGGCCGCTGTTCTCCGCCGCCGACGCCGCGCGCTCGGCACCTTCACGGGCTGTCTTGATCGCCTCGTCGGCCTTGGCCATCGCGACCTGGCCGAAGACGCCCGCGCTGTCCGCGGACGCGCCGATGTTCAGCCTGCCGCCGATGCCGTCTCGGATCTGGCCGCCGCGGCCGTTGAACCGCTCACCGATCGACTCGACGGCATCAGGATCCATGTGGGAGCCCTTGCCGGGCGCCACGCCCGGCCCACCTGTCCCCGTGGTGGGGCCGCTGCCGTGGGACGAGGAGCCATGACTTCCGTGACTACCGGAGGATCCCGAGTGCTTGCCGCGCGCCATCAGTCACAGTCCACTAGCGAGCCGCGCCGGGGTGCACACCCGCGTTGCTCGTACCGCTCGGCCACAGCCCCTCCCCCAGGTCCACAGTGAATTCGTGCCAGCCATACACAGGATGTCACAGCCGCACGCCCGTCACCGGGAGAACAGCGCAGACAGGTCGAGCCCGGCCCATTTTTCTGGACTTGCCGGTCCATTTTTTCGAACGCACTGTGGACGGTGACAGCTACGGAAAGGGAACGGCAGATGGATCTGCAGTTGCGCGGCAGGCGGGCGCTGGTCACGGGTTCGAGCAACGGCCTGGGCGAGGCGATCGCGAAGCGCCTGGCGACCGAAGGCGCCGCGGTGGTCGTGCACGGTCGCGACCGGGACAGGACAGTGGCCGTCGCCAAGGCCATCAGCGACGTCGGCGGTGACGTGTCGTACGCCATCGGCGGCCTGGGAACAGACGAGGGCGCCGACGCGGTGCACGCCGAAGCGACGGCGGGTGGCCCGGTCGACATCCTCGTGAACAACGTCGGCGCCTACGACCCCAGTCTCGGCTGGAGCAACGTCTCAGCGCAGGACTGGGCGGACCTGTACAACGTCAACGTCCTCAGTGGCGTTCGCATGATCCAGCGCTTCGTTCCGGGCATGCGCGAGCGGCGATGGGGGCGGGTGATCCAGATCAGCAGCGTCACGGGCGAGGTCCCAGCCGCTTCCCAACCGCACTACGCGGCGACGAACGGGGCCCGCAACTCCCTCGCCAAGTCACTGGCGCGGGATCTGAAGCACACGGGCGTGACCTCGAACGCCATCGCGGCAGGCGGCATCCTCACCCCGACCAGCCGACCGCACCTGGTGGACCTCGGCAGGCAGAACGGATGGGGGCAGACGTGGGAGGAGATCGAACCACGTCTCGTCGAGGCGCTGGCACCGAACGACATCGGCCGGATCGGCCGCGTCGAGGAGTACGCCGACATCGCCACCTTCCTGGCCAGCCCGTTGTCGGGCTACATCACCGCCGCGACGTTCGCAGTGGACGGTGGCTGGTACGGCTGACAACGGCTCACGTGAGGTCGCGAAGCACCCTGGTGAGCGCGGCGGGGTCGGCGAGGAACGGCGAGTGCCCGGTGTCGAGTGTGACGACCCGGGTGGGGTTGGCTGGGAACCGCTCGTCGGCCTCGCGGATCAACCGGTCCTGCATCCCGAGCAGGATCGAACGGTCATGGCGGCAGCGAACGTAGGTGCGCGGTACGGATCCCCACCCGTTCTCGGTCGCGGTGGTGGTTCCAACGGCGGTTCCCAGTGGCGCGTCGGTGCTCAGCAGCGATATCGCGGTCTCGACCGTGCCAGGCTCCACATCCTGGTACAGCGCCTCCCGCAGTTGTTTGCGCGTGGTCTCCGAGCCGGTGTCGATCCGCGACGCCCCGATCACGAGCGGGTCCCCGACCAGCGCCGCGGCCAGCAGTTCGCCCTCCTGCTCCGGCGCGTCGAGAATTTCGATGCCGGAGCAGCCATCGGTCGGCATCATCGCCGCCACATAGGCCACGTGCCCGATCATCTCGGGGATCTGCTCGACGACCCGAGTGGCGACCACACCGCCGAAACTGTGTGCCACGAGCGCGACTGGCCTGTCGGCGGCGAACGTTCGGATCTGGTCGACCAGCAACGCGGCCGAGTCGTCGAGTGTCACGTCCGCGATCGGTGAGCGTTCCGAAGCGAAGGCCGCCGGATCGAATGGACGCGTGTGGACGGTCGCGGGCACTCGCGCGTACAAGCCTTGCCCAAGAAGGTCGACGGCCAACGTACGGCGATCGCTCGACAGGCCCTCGAGCACCCGGCTCCAGCACCACGCACCGTGCCAGAACCCCGGCACGAACACCATCGGAACCCGCGAGTCACCCGAAGTCACGACCGCGACCTTAGTGATCCCGGTGCCGACCGAGCCCGGGATCACACCCACGTTGGCGAGAACACGCATGATCACCGGAATCAATCAGCGGGACGCCGCGTTGTCACACACTGTGAAGAACATCGGATTCCTCTCGTTCGGGCACTGGTCGGACAGCCCGTACTCGCAGACGAGGACAGCGTCGGACGCGCTGCTGCAGGCCGTCGACCTGGCCGTGGCCGCCGAGGAGCTGGGCGCGGACGGCGCACACTTCCGGGTGCACCACTTCGCCAGGCAGCTCGCGTCGCCGTTCCCGCTGCTGGCCGCGATCGGCGCGAAGACCGAGCGCATCGAGATCGGCACCGGCGTGATCGACATGCGCTACGAGAACCCGATGTACATGGCCGAGGACGCCGGGGCGGCGGACCTCATCTCGGGCGGCAGGCTCCAGCTCGGCATCTCCCGTGGCTCGCCCGAGCAGGTGATCGACGGGTGGAAGTACTTCGGCTACCAGCCGTCCGCGGGCGACACCGACGCCGACATGGCCCGCAAGCACGCCGAGGTGCTGCTGAAAGTACTGGAGGGCAACGGGTTCGCGGAGCCCAACCCGCGTCCGATGTTCCCCAACCCGCCCGGCCTGCTGCGCGTCGAACCGCATTCGCCCGGACTGCGGGAGCGGATCTGGTGGGGCGCCGGATCGAACAGCACCGCGGTGTGGGCGGCCGAGAACGGCATGAACCTGATGAGCTCCACCCTGAAGAACGACGAGGGCGGAGCGCCGTTCCACGTCCAGCAGGCCGAACAGATCCGTGCCTTCCGCAAGGCCTGGACTGAGGCCGGTTGGCAACGTGAACCACGCGTGTCGGTCTCGCGCAGCATCTTCGCGCTCACCTCCGACGAGGACCACAAGTACTTCGGCACGGACTCCGAGAGCGCCGACAAGGTCGGCTACATCGACGCGAACACCAAGGCGATCTTCGGCCGTACGTACGCCGCCGAACCCGACGTGCTGGTGGCGCAACTGGCTGAGGACGAGGCGATCGCCGAGGCGGACACGCTGCTGTTGACCGTGCCCAACCAGCTGGGCGTCGACTACAACGCGCACCTGGTGGAGAGCATCCTCACGCACGTCGCCCCCGAGCTCGGCTGGCGCTGAGCGCTCAACCGCCCGTTCAGTCGAGCTCCTGCGCGAGCGCGAGGTGGATTCCCTCAGGACCGCGGAGGTTGCAGAGCCGGTAGTTGTCCCCGAACTTGGTCACCTCACCGACGAGTTCGGCACCGTGCTTGCTCAGGCGGGCGATGACGTCATCGATGTCGTCGACGGCGAACATGATGCGGCGGATGCCCATCGTGTTCGCCGATGCCTTCGCGTCGACGGCGATGGCCTTCGGCGACTGGAACCGCATCAGCTCGATGCGGCCGTGGCCGTCGGGCATCCGCACCATCGCGATGTCACACCGGATGCCGTCGAGCCCGACGAGGCGGTCCACGTCCGGCCCCTCGACCGTCGTCTGGCCCTCCAGTTCGAGCCCAAGCTCGACGAAGAAGGCCACGGCGGCATCGAGGTCCTCGACAACGACGCCGACGTTGTCCATCCGCTTCAGTGTCATGACGATCTCCTTGTCAGTTGTGGTAGCGGCGTCAGCGTGCCGCCAGCAGGACTCATTCGTCCAATGCCAATAATGTGGCGAACACATGCGTATCCTTGATGAATGCTGGATATCGTGCGGTTACGCGTTCTCGCGGCGGTCGCCGAGCACGGTTCAGTCACCAAGGCCGCCAAGCAGCTGAACTACTCGCAGCCGTCCGTCAGCCACCACCTGGCACGGCTGGAGGCCGAGACCGGGGCCCGGCTCATCCAGCGGGTCGGCCGGGGCATCCGGCTCACGCCGGAGGGCGAGCACCTGGCGCGCCGCGCCACCGAGATCATCGGCCGGGTCGACACCGCCGCTGAGGAACTGTCCGCCATGGTGGGTCTGCGAACCGGCCGCGTGCGGGTCGCGGGCTTCCAGTCGGCCCTCGCCGCACTGGTACCGCGGGCCGCGACAACCCTGCGCCGCGAACACCCCGGCATCGACATGCACCTGACCGAGGCACATCCACGGGTCGCGCTCGACCTGTTGCGAGCCGGGCAGGTCGACGTCGCCGTCATCTTCCGCTACGACGACACGGCACCGGACGACATCCACGCGAGCCACCTGTTCGACGACCCGATGTACCTGCTCAGTCTCGAACCCGACCAAACACTGCAGGACCACCGCGACTCGGGCTGGATCGCGGGCTGCGAGAACTGCCGCCGCGAGTTCGTCGAGGCATGCGGCAACGCCGGGTTCAGCCCGCACATCGCGTACACCAGCGACGACGTCATCGTGCAGCAGGCTCTGGTCGCCGCGGGCATGGGCGTGACCACCATGCCCGGGCTGGCCCTGCGCACCCATCGGGCACCCGGCATCCAGGCCACCGCGCTGCGCGGCTTTCAGCGACGGGTCTCCCTGGCCACCTACGGCGACCCGCCGGAGCCGCCCGCGACCACGGCCTTCATCGCCGCGCTGCAGCACGCCGTCCGGCAGACCCGTCCCGGCGAACTCCGGCCCGCGCCACGGGAAGTCTGAGACGTCACCAGCCGAGTTGGTCGCCGAGGCGCAACCGCAGCCACAGCACCAGCCGCTCGTCCGGGTCGGCGAGGTCGAACCCGAAGATCTCCTCCGCGCGGGACAGCCGGTACCGCGTCGTGTTCGGGTGCACGGACAGCCGGGCGGAGGCGACAGTGACGTCGCTGTTGGCTTCCAGGTACGCACGAATGGTGCTCGTGTAGGTGGTTCCGTGCTGCAGGTCGTGGGCGCGGATGGCTGGTCCGAGCCTGCGGGGCAGTGCCTCGTGCGCTGCCAGGATCTGGGCCAGCGCGGACAGCGTGGCACTGGCCCAGACCTCGTCGATCGTGGCCACCTGGCACGGTTGGGACTCGCCCGGCCGGTCGGTGAGCGCGCGCAGGACCAGGTCCGCGTCCGCTCGGGAGCTCGCGATGG
The DNA here is from genome assembly GCF_000826545.1 of Kibdelosporangium sp. MJ126-NF4. The sequence continues at coordinate 151,768 of NZ_CDME01000013.1, forward strand.
AGCGCAGGCCTTGCACGGGCGAGCCGAGTCCGGCGTGGACAGGCACTTTCAGCGCGCCGTGGGCTCTTTTCGCGATGTCGGCGACGAGTTCGCGGTGTCCGTTCGCCGACGAGCCGCTCGGCAGCAGCGCGTAGACCGTTTCGTCGATCAACGCGCAGCCGTGTCTGCCGTAGTGGGCCTCGCAGTGCAGGCTCACCAGGTCCGCGAGCCGGGTGGCCGCGTGCGCGGCGAGAACGTCCTCGGCGTCGCTGGACGCGACGGCGAACGCGGCCACCGCCACGGGCTGGTTCGGGTCTAGGCCGAGCTGTGGGGCCACTGCGGTGACGCTGCTCGGGTCGGCGAGCAGCCGTCGCAACAGGTCGGCGCGTCGGCGCCGGGCCGCGTCGACCGCGGTGCGGGCCGCGAGCAGGTGCAGCGAGACGATGTCGGCCACATCGGACAGGGCATCGGTGTCCAGGTTGTCCTCGGCGTCGACGACCCAGATCGACCCCAGTTCCTCGTTTCCCGCGCGGACCACGACACCGAGACGCGGTAGGCCGCCGGGAAAGGCCGGGAACCGGCACGCGCCTGCGGCCCGGGTGAGCACGCGGTACGCCTCGTCGTAGTCCGGGCCCTGCGGTACCTGCAGGCCGAGGATGCCCTGACGGCGGCCATCGTCGATGTCCTGGCCGGGCAACGTCGAGTACGCCAGGATGCGGCGCCGCGGATCCTCGATCACAGTGGCCCCGCCGACCATCCCGGCGATCGCGTTGGCCACTGCGAACAGGTCACCGATGGCCGGAGCACCCGCCGCCTTGGCGAACCGCGCTGTGGACGCGAGCGCCGAGGAGATCATGGCGTCCAGGTGGTGCCAGGCCACCGCCTCGTCGGCGGCGAGCAACACGACACCGGACCGCTGCGCGGTCACGACCAGTTCGGTCACCGGGTCGCCGAAACTCTTCACGACCACGCAGGCGTATCCGGCCTCGGCCGCCGAGCCGATGAGGTCCTGCGCCTGCGCCGTCTCGACGCCGACCGCGAGCAGGATCGCGTCCCTGGCGGGCGGCAGCGAGGCCCGCCGCTCGAAGATCAGCACCCCCGACGCCGGTACCGGCCTGTCCGGCAGGACTGTCAACGGCCGCAGCAGCGACGATCCCAACGCGTCGAGGACTTGCCCGAGATGGGGCATTTCCGTATCCAGCATCCTCACTCACCTCTTTGGCCAGTCGCACAAAACATCCACGGAATCTCTGGACAGCGCGCCAAATGCACGCCACCAGGCCGACCGCGACGCTGTCAGCATGCACATCCCAGCGAGCATGCTGCGGGCAGCCCAGGCCAGCGCGACCGAAGCCGCCACGCGGGCCGCGACACGGGCCGGTGTCCGGATCCGCCTGGCCGAGGACGCCGCCGCCCTTGAGCCGGTGTCACGCTTCCTCGCCGACGTCTGGAACACGCCCGAATCCCATCCGCCGTTCACGCCCGATGCCCTGCGGGCGTTCGTCCACGCGGGTGGCGCCGTGCATTACGCGAGCGACGCGGACGGCATCACCGCCGCGTCCGTGGTGATTTTCTGCGCGCCGTCGTCGCATGCCGTCTACTCGACGATCGCGGCCGTCCGCACCAGCGACCGCGGTGTCGGATTCGCGCTCAAGCAGGCGCAACGGGCATGGGCGCTGTGCCGGGGCGCGACCACGATGGTCTGGACTTTCGACCCGCTGGTGAGCCGCAACGCCCATTTCAACCTCGCCAAGCTCGGCGCGACCGCCACAGAGTACACAGTGGACTTCTACGGCCGGATCGAAGACGGCGTCAACGGCCATGACGAGACCGACCGGCTCACCGCTGTCTGGCCCTTGTTCGATCCGCGCCCGGTCCGCCTCGCGGGCCCCGACCTCGCGACCGCGGAGATCGACATGCGGCCCGCGCCGGACGGTGAGCCGTTCATGGCGTGGGACCAGGACGCCCACTGGTGCAGGCCGCCGATGGACATCGTCACCACGCGCCGCCTTGACCGGCCGCTGGCCGCCCGGTGGCGGGCGGCCGTGCGGGACGCCCTGCTGCCGGTCTTCGGAGCGGGCTTCGTCGCGACCGGCTTCAGCAAGTCCGGCTGGTACCGGCTGACCAGGAAGGACCACGCGTGAAGATCGAGCTCGTCGACCTGGTCGAGATCCGACTCCCGCTGGTCCGCCCGTTCCGGACCTCGTGCTCGGTCGACACCGAACGGCACACTTTCCTGCTGCACGTGGTCACGGACGCCGCGGAGGGCTGGGCCGAGTTCGGCGGCGACCCCGAACCGCTGTACAGCTCGGAGTTCGCCGCCGGTGCCGAACGCGTCCTGCTCGATCACCTCGTGCCGAGAGTCACCGCGCTCCACCAGCCAAGCGCCGCCCGGATCGCCGCGGCGATGTCCCCGGTCAAGGGCAACCCGATGGCCAAGGCGCTGCTGGAAACCGCGATCCTCGACGCCGAGTGCCGCGCGCACGCGATGCCGCTCGCGACGTATCTCGGCGCGGTGCGCGACCGTGTCCCCGCCGGGGTGTCCGTCGGGATCGCGGACTCGATCGGACACCTGCTGGAGACAGTCGCCGGTTATCTGGCTGAGGGATACGTCCGGGTCAAACTCAAGATCGAGCCGGGCTGGGACATCGAACCCGTTCGGATGGTCCGCCGCGAGTTCGGTGACAAGCTGGTGCTGCAGGTCGACGCGAACACCGCGTACTCGCTGACCGACGCGGAACACCTGCGCGGGCTGGACGAGTTCGGTCTCGTCCAGATCGAGCAGCCGCTCGGCGAGGACGACCTGCACGGCCACATCGAGCTGGCGAAGCTGCTGCGCACGCCGATCTGCCTGGACGAGTCCATCCGGTCCGCACGGGACGCCGCCGCCGCGATCAACCTGGGCGCCTGCCGCGTCGTCAACATCAAGCCCAGCCGGGTCGGCGGTTACCTCGAAGCCCGGCGGATCCACGACGTCTGCGTGGCGCACGGAGTACCGGTCTGGTGTGGAGGGATGCTGGAGACCGGGATAGGCAGGGCGCAGAACCTCGCGCTCGCAGCGCTTCCCGGCTTCGTGATGCCCAGCGACACCTCCGCGTCCGACCGTTACTACGCCGAGGACCTCACCGACCCGTTCAAGCTCGACAACGGCTGTCTGGCCGTGCCGGAAGGCCCAGGCAGCGGCGTGAGCGTGCGCCCCGAAGCCCTCCGCCGACACGCCGTCGCGACACGGACGCTGTACAAGTCAAAGGAGACACTGTGATGCGACGTAGGACTAGCACTGTCGTGATCCTCGCGGTCGCGGCATCACTGGTGGCGGCGCCCGCCGCCCCGGCCGCGACCCAGGCATGCGACACCAAGCCCATCCTGACAGCGCTGAAGGCGTTGGACAGCGTCGGCGTGGGGATCTCGGTGACGGTGAAAAGCCCACGCTGCGGTGTCTGGACCGGCGGCGTCGGCCTCGCCGACCGAAGGACAGGCCGCAAGGCCACCGGCGACGAGCACAGCCGAATCGGCAGTGACACCAAGACATGGACGGCCACGGTCGTACTCCAACTGGTCGGCGAAGGCAGGATCGGACTCGACGACACCGTGGAGAAGTACCTGCCCGGTCTGATCCGCACCAAGCACTACGACGGGCGCAGGATCACGATCCGCCAACTCCTGCAACACACCAGCGGCCTGCCCGACTACCTCGAAGCGGCGTTCTGGGAGGACGAGGACGAGCACCGCTGGGATCACATCGAGCCCCTGCTGACCGTCCGGCAGGCGCTGGCACTGCCGCCGCCCGAGCGAGCCCCGTCGGGCTTCGCCTACTCCAACACCAACTACAACCTCGTAGGGCTGATCGTCGGAAAGGTCACCGGCCGCACCATCGCCACCGAGATCGACCGGCGGATCGTCCAGCGCCTCGGGCTGTGCCACACCTCGTGGCCCGGCGACCGCACCACGATCCCCAAGCCGGACATGCGCGGCTACGTGAAACGATCAGGCACCCTGGTGGACGTGACCGAGTGGAACACCTCCGAGGCGGACGCCTCAGGTGCGCTGATCTCCACCGGGGCCGACGCGACCACGTTCTGGACCGCGCTGGTGAGCGGGAAACTGCTGGCCCCGGCGCAACTCGCCGAAATGCAGCGGACCATCGTCGACGACCTCGGCCAGGACTACGGCCTGGGAGTCGAGCGCTACCGACACATTCCGGGCATGGACACGTGGGGACACAGCGGCGCCATGGCCAGCGGCCACAGGTTCAGGAACGCGGTCACCACCGACGGTCAGCGAGCCGTGACTTTGCTGATCGGCACGGAGACGTTCAACTCGGACAAGGTCGACAGGATCATCGGCGACCTCATCCGCGACGTCCGCTAGCCAAAAACCAGCAAGCAGCGCACAAAACCGCAAGCGCACAAGCACAGGCTAAAGCGCAAAGCGCAAAGCGCAAAGCGCAAAGCGCGGTGGGTGTGCGCGCGCAAGCGCGTAAGAGGCCTTGCGCGTAAGCGGGCAAGCGGGCGAGAGGTCTTGCGCGCATAGCGCATGGGTGGGGTTCGTGGTTGGTTTCCTCCCGTATGGCCTGGGCGAAGCCA
>NZ_CDME01000014.1 GCF_000826545.1 Kibdelosporangium sp. MJ126-NF4
ACCGGCTAGCACGGCACGACTCTTGCCATGCTTCTCGCGAAGGGCGCGGATTCTCCGCCCGACCTCGGCGCGCGTATCGCGCTGATCAACCACGACGGCCACCACCCTCTTCGCGGAGTTGACCTCTTCGCGTGCCCCCGGTCCGTTCCGTTGACCGGGGGCGGCCCTCCGCGAAGAGGTACTTCCCAGGGTACGACCTTCACCAACGGGTGACGGCGGCCCGCTCGACGGCTACGCCGTCATGAGGGAAGGGCAAGATGGTATCTGTACAGGTCAGAGCTAGATTCGCCGACCTGGCGTATGTGTGTTATAACTCGGGTACCGGCTTGCCGACCCCGGCGGTGCCGTCGATCGCCGTGATCACGACCGCGGCGGGCGCGTCGGCGACCAGCGCGTCCAACTGGTCGAGCGCCGCCGAACGGCCGGTGAAGTCCGCGAGGTCGGCCGGCAGCTGCGCCGGCGCCTGGCCGCGGGGCGTGGCCAGCGCCGGGTCGTCACGCAGGATGGCCAGTTCGAGGTCCCGCAGCTGCCTGCCGGGGTCGATGCCCAGCTCGTCGGCCAGGTACTGCCTGGTCCGCCTGGCCACGTCGAGCGCCTGCCCCGGCTGGCCACCCCGGTACAGCGCGAGCATCAGCTGTGCGATCAGGCGTTCCCTGGTCGGGTGCTGCTCGGCCAGCGCCGCGAGCGACCCGACCACCGAGTGGTGGCGGCCCAGCTTCAGCAGCGCGTCGACCCGGTCCTCGGTGGCGACCAGCCGTGCCTCGGTCAGGCCGCCGAACAGGCGCTCGCGGACGTCGTCCGACGCGGTGTCGGCCAGCGCGGGCCCCTGCCACTGGTCGAGCGCCTTGTCCAGCAGTTCGACCCGCCGGTGGTCGTCCTTGGTCTCGCGTGCCTGTTCCACCAGGTCGAGAAACCGGTGGGCGTCGATCGCCAGCGGGTCGGCGTGCAGGACGTACCCACCGCCCTGCGCGGTCAGTTCCGCGTGTCCGGCAAGTATGGACCGCAGCCTCGAGACACACACGCGCACCGCGTGTTCGGCTGTGCGGGGAGGCGAAACCGGCCACAGCAAGGAGATCAGCCGGTCGACGGAGACCGGTCGGCCGACCTCCCACGCCAGTACGGCGAACACCAGCCGCTGCTGCCGGGGCCCCAGGTGCACGGGTTGTGCACTGTGCACCGCCCGTACCGCCCCCAGCAGCAGGAACTCCACGCCCACCCCCGTTGTCGGATAGTCACCTCCAACCTACTCACCACGGCGCGGTTCAGCACTCACCCAGGTAATGGGTCTGCACGGGCAGTCCACCTCCTTTCCCACCGGACACCTCGGGCGTCCCGCTCACCGGCAGTGCGCCGTCAACCGGGAACCAAGCGGCGTCGAAATGCGGTCACATTCACCGAAAAAAGACGTGAAACATCCCCATCACGGCCTACTGACAGCACGCGACGAAATACCGTCGTTTCCGGCTCAGCGGCTTTCAGGAAATTGCTCCGATCCTTTCCGATGGCGCTTGAACAATGTCGGCAAATGGGGTTAACTTCGACGAATGACGATCCGCGATGCACAGCTCGTCGCCGATTTGAAGGCGCTGCGCAAAGGGCGCGGGATACTGGCGGGGGCGATCACGGCACGACTGGGCGACGCACTGCGCACGGCCACCGGGACACACGGCGTCGACTCGGGCGTCGACGTGCGCCGCAAGGTCGCCGAGTGCCTGTGGCGCTGGGCGGGTGAACTGCCGGAGGACCTGCGGATCGCGGTGCGAGCGGCGTTCGCGCTCGACCAGTCCGACCAGCTGCCGCTCTACAAGGACCGGGTCCGCCTGGTCGCGCAGCGGCTCAACCGGGACGAACGCACCGCGCGGCGCCGCATCGACGAGGGCATCGAACGGCTCGCCGAGGTCGCGCGCTCCGGTGCCCCGCTGACCGAGGCCAGCCCGGCGGAGCCGGTGCCGGGCTGGCACACCGAGGAGCTGCGGGTCACGCTCGCACTCGACCAGCAGCCGCCGGAGGCGTTCGAGTTCCGCCGGATCGTGGCCGACCACGACCGGGTCGACCACGTCGACCTGGCGATCACGCTGACCGCCCCGTTCGACGGCAACGGGCCCGCGCGCACCGAGGACCTGGAGATCGACGTGTTCCACGGCGGACGGCTGGCCGCACGCGCGATGGAGTCCACCGACCGGTTCGGCTTCCGGCTGACCCTGCCCAAACCGCTGCGGCGGCACGAGTCCCACCAGATCGGGCTGCGGTTCCGGATCCGCGAGGACCGCTCGATGGCGCCGCACTACGTGTGCGTGCCCAAGCACCGCTGTGCCGAGTTCGACCTGCGCGTGCGGTTCGACCCCCGGCGCCCGCCCGACCGGATCTGGCGGCTGGTCAACGCCTTCCAGCGGGACGTCGACGACCCGCGGCCGAGCGGCGAGGGCGTCCCACTCGACGCCGCCTGCGAGATCCACACCTCGTTCCACGAGCTCACGCCCGGCCTTGCCTACGGGATCCGCTGGCATCCGGAGACAGGAACCGGCGGATCTTGACCGAGGCGGCCCGCCGGAGGCTGTCGACCTGGCTCTGGTCGACGCCCATCCGACGGGCCGCTTCAGCCACCCCCTCGCCTTTGCGCAGGCCTCGGTAGGCGGCCCGCTCGGCCGCCGTCAGCCCGATCAGCCTGCCCACCCTCGCCAGCGCGCGTGACTTCAGCTGGCGCGCGCCCGCGTAGCTCTTGTCGGTCAGCCTGGCCAGCTCGCGCAGCTCGATGCCGGGGTCGTGGCTGAGCGCGAGCACTGCGCTCACCTGGTCCGCGGTCAGCGCCAGATCCAGCCGGGAGGCCAGCCACGGCTCCCAGTCGACCTCGGGACCCGGCTGGTACATCATCGCGTCGGCGAGTTCGGACAGGTCGCTCACGGCGATCGGCTGCCGGGCCTGGTCCCTGATCATGTCCAGTGCGGTGAAGTTGACACAGCGGTCCAGCCAGCCGCGCAGGCCATCGTGTTCGGGCATCACAGTGCGCTGACGCAGCAGCCTTTCGCTGGTGGCCTGGTACAGGTCGTCCCTGTCGAGGGTGTAGCGGCGCGCGTAGCCGTCAACGGTCGCGCGAAACCGCAGGTCCGGCTCTGCGATAACGCGCAGCAGGACCCGGTGCCCCGGTTGTTCGACTCGCATGATCGTTGCCCAGTTCGCGAAAGTGCTCCCTCTTGACGCAGACGATGCCGCACGAACGGGCCGAAAAGCGGACCGTTTTCTGGACAGATTCCTGTCAACTCCGTCCAGGAGTTGACACGGCTGTGCGTCGGATTTCACAGACTCGCGCCGCGTGCGGTGCGACTGTTCTACGGCGACCACCCCATCGGGCACAGACGACCAAGGAGCGCCATGCACCGAGGCCCCTGTCGGGCCGACCCGGCGTGAATCACGCCGACACGCCTTTTCCGACCGGCCCAACCCCCATTTCCACCTTCACTGACCGAAATCAGGCCGGCCGGGGCGTCGTCCCCTCGCCACCAACCAGCCGGAACCCGCGGCGAGGGGTCACGCGATCCCTTCGGCGAAACGGTCGAGAAGGTCGATCTCCAGCACGTCGAGGCTGCATCGATTGGTCCGCACAGCACCGGCGTCCCGGAAAGTCTTCAACGCTTTGGCAACAGCCTCACGCGAGGCACCGGCCGCCTCCGCGAGTTCGCTTTGCCGCAGTTTCACCGTCAGCCCGCCACGCACCGGTTCGCCGTAGTCACGCGCGTAGTCCACGAGCAGCCGCGCGGTCCGGGCCGGAACGTCGTACGCCCCGTTCTCCAGATGCCGCCGCGTCGCCTCCCGCAACCGGCCGACGACCATTTTCAGCAGTTCCACGGTGACGCTGGGCGCGTCGAGCATGAACCGGTGGAACTCCGCGCCGGTCAACGACACACCTGTCACGTCCGTGAGCGCCGTGACCGTCGCCGACCGCACGTCGCCGTCGATCGCGGACACCTCGCCGAGCAGGTCGCCAGGCCCGCGGATGGCCATGATCACCTGCCTGCCGCTCGGCGCGGTCACGCCGACCTTCACCCGGCCACCGGTCACCAGGACCACGTGATCGGACGCCTCGGACTCCCTGATCAGCACCTGCCCCTGCGACCAGCGGCGTTGCGTCCCCGCCGCGATCAGCATGCGCTGCCCATCCCCACTCAGCCGCCAGCTCATGGCTCCCTCACAGAACTCGGTCCTGCTGTGAATACGGCGCGGAGGCGACAAATTGTGACACGTAGCCGGAAAGTGGCAGCAAGCGATAGGTTTTCCTATCCTGCAAGGGATTATGCATGACAGCAGTCACGCATCGTCACGTCCGCCGAACCCTTGGGTGAATCGTTGCGTAGTAAGCGTTTTCAGTCGATGGGCGCCAGTAAGGTTGCGCCATGGCATCCGAGAAGCAGTTCGAAGAGCGGCTGGCCGTCGCCGAGAAAGACGCCAAGTCGGCCAGGAGTGACGCCGCTGCCGCGCTTGTACTGGCGAAGGGAGCGGACAAGGACGTGTCGGAGTTCCTTGGCAAGCTGAACGCGCAGACAAAGATCATCCAGGCGATCCGTGACACCCAGGTCGAAGATGGTCGCAAGTTCGACAATATCGATTCCAGGTTCCGCAGCATGGATTTCAGGCTCGTCGGCATCGAAGGCAGGCTCGGCGGTGTCGAGAGCAGGCTCGACGGTGTCGACAGCAGGCTCGACGGCATCGACAGCAGGCTCAATGGTGTCGATGCCAAGATCGGCAGGGTCGAGACCGAGATGCGCCACGGCTTCGCCAGGGTCGACGACAAGTTCACCAAGGTCGACGACGAGTTCGCCAAGGTGCACGAAGGGTTCGCCAAGGTCGACGACAAGTTCACCAGAGTCGACGAGGAGTTCGCCAAGGTGCACGAAGGGTTCGCCAAGGTGCATGAAGGGTTTGCCAAGGTCGACGACGAGTTTGCCAGGATGCGCGAAGGGATGGACAAACAGGCGATGGGGCAGGCCCACATAACCGAGTTGCTCACCACGCTCATCAACAAGGACAAGTGAACACCGACCCGACCACCGTGGACATCAGCCACGGCGCCCTGCGCGGCGCCGTGGCTGGCGGCGTGTTCGCGTACAAGGGAATCCCGTATGCCGCACCACCCGTCGGACCGAACCGGTTCCTTCCTCCGCAGCCTGTCGTGCCATGGACAGGGACTCGCGATGCCACCCGGTTCGGTCCGACCGCGCCCAAGGCCCGGTACGCGCCGCCGCTCGACGCACTGATCCCGGATGCGGATATCCCCGGCGAGGACTATCTCAACCTGAACGTCTACACGCCCGACCCGGGCGGCCGGTTGCCCGTGATGGTGTGGATCCACGGTGGTGCGTTCCTCAACGGTTCGGGTTCGTCCTATGACGGCACGGCGTTCGCCCGCGACGGCGTGGTCTGTGTGACGGTGAACTACCGCCTCGGTGCCGACGGTTTCCTTTGTTTCCCCGGCAATGCCAACCGCGGCCTGCTCGACCAGGTCGCGGCGCTGGAGTGGGTGCGGGACAACATCGCCGCGTTCGGCGGGGATCCCAGTCAGGTCACCGTCTTCGGCCAGTCGGCCGGTGCCATGTCAGTCGGGATGCTGCTGGGCATGCCGAAGGCGGCCGGGTTGTTCCACCGCGCGATCCTGCAGAGCGGCGCGACCCGGCACGTGCTGTCACCCGCATCGGCGGAGTTGGTGAAGGCACGGCTGGTGGCCAAGCTGGGCACCGACGACATCGCCGCTGTCCCGGTGGCCGAACTTGTCGTTGCCCAGCAGCAACTCCGCGGCGAGCTCGGCGCGAACCCCGATCCGGCGCTGTGGGGCGACGCGGCCGGGACCATGCTGCCGTTCGGTCCCGTTCTGCACGACGGCCTGGCGCCCGGATCGTCCGATGTGGACATCATGGTCGGCACGACCGCCGAGGAGTTCCGGCTCTACCTGGTGCCCAACGGGATGATCGACCTGATCACCGACAAGATCCGCGACGGCACGTTCGCGCGACTCGGGCTCGATCCCCGCCGGGCCGGGGAAGTCTACGAAAGCAGCCCCGGCGAACAGGTGTCCGCGGCGATGACCGACTGGCATTTCCGGACTCCGGCGATCCGGCTCGCCGAGCAGGCCAGGACGGCGTACATGTACGAGTTCACCTGGCAGCCGGGCACCTTCGGCGGCAGGCTGGGCGCGTGCCATGCGGCCGAGATCCCCTTCGTCTTCGACACGCTGCGGGACGGCACGTTCAACGGGTTGCTTGGCACCGGCCTGCCTCAACACCTGGCTGACACCATGCACACGGCGTGGGTCTCGTTCGCCATCCACGGAAATCCCGGCTGGTTCGCGTACGACACCAACAGCCGCAGCACCATGCGGTTCGACATCGAGTCGGAGGTCGTGCTCGACCCGGACGCGGCCAGACGGACCTTGTGGGAGGGCATTCGTTAGGCGGACTGGAGTGGACGTCCGTGTTTGGTCGGCGTGTGGAGTTCCGGGTGGTCTCGCGGCGTCAGGCGTAGTCGAGTCCGTCTGAGCTCAACCGGTGCCGTGTGCCGCATTCGGGGCATGTCAGGTCGTCGTCGAGCCTGGCCGCGCACCGGCAGACCCAGCCCTTCTGCACGCCTGGATTGCCCACGACGAACGCGTGCGCGGGCACGTCACGCGTCACCACCGCGCCCGCGCCGACGAAAGCGTTGCGGCCTATGGTCGTTCCACAGACGATCACGACACCGGCGCCGAGCGTGGCGCCCTCGCAGACGCGTGTCGGCAGCAGTTGGTCACTGCCGAGTTTCTGGTGCGCCCGGGGCCGCATGTCGTTGGTGAATACCACGTTCGGGCCGAGGAACACGTTGTCCTCGCACGTCACGCCGTTGAACAGCAGGACGTTGTTCTTCACCGTCACGTTGTCGCCCAGCACCACCTGGCTCTCGACGAACGCGCCGTCGCAGATGTTGCAGTCACGCCCGATCTTCGCGCCCTCCAGCACGTGCGCGAAGGCCCACACCCGGGTGCCCTCGCCCACGTCGGAGCTCTCACAGAGACCATGGGGGTGCACGAACGTCATGCCAGCGCTCCAATCAGGACTTCGGCGACCCGCTCCTGCTGTGCCCGGGTGATACCGGGGAAGATCGGCAGGCTGAGGATCTCACCGGCGGCCAGCTCCGCGTTCGGGAACGACTCGCCGGTCGCGAAGGGCTCGGTCTTGTGGATCGGTGTGGGGTAGTGGATCGCGGCGCCGACACCGTTCGCGCGCAGTTCGTCGTGCACACGGTCACGGTCGGGCACACGGACGACATACAGGTGCCACACGTGCGAATTGCCCGGCAGCACCTGCGGCAGCTTCACGCCCGCGACACCGGTGAGCAGTGTGGAGTAGTAGTCCGCAGCGGCCGCGCGCTGTGCGTTCCACACCGCGAGCCTGCGGAGTTTCGCTTGCAGGACAACGGCTTGCAACGTGTCCAGCCTGCTGTTGAAGCCCAGTGTGCTGTGCACGTACTTCTGGGCTGAGCCGTGTTGGCTCAACAGCCGGACCTTCGCCGCCAGGTCGGGGTTGTCGGTCGTGACGGCACCGGCGTCGCCGTACGCGCCAAGGTTCTTGCCGGGATAGAAGCTGGTTGCGGCGATGTCGCCGAGGAAGTTGTGGCCGTGGCGGGTCGCACCCTGTGACTGGGCCGCGTCCTCGACCACCGCGATTCCCTGGTCGCGCATCTCTTCCACCGGCGCGAGCTGGCCGTACAGGTGCACAGGAAGAACGGCTTTGGTGCGGGAGGTGATCGCGGCCAGTGCGGCCTTGGTGTCGATCAGGAAGGTGTCCGGGTCACAGTCCACGAAGACCGGTGTGCCACCACTGCGGACCACGGCCTCGGCTGTGGCGATGAAGGAGTTCGTCGGCACGACGCACTCGTCACCGTGCCCGACTCCGACGGCCCGCAGCGCCAACTCCAAGGCGTCCGTGCCGTTCGCGACGCCGACGCAGTGCGCCACGTTCGAGAAGGTCGCGTACTCTTGCTCGAACTCGGAGACCTGTGGGCCGCCGACGAAGGCGGTCCTGGCGAACACCGCGTCCCAGCCCGCGGCCACCTCGACGGCGATCTCGGCGTGCTGCAGTGACAGGTCGACTGGCGGGATCATCGAATCCTCCTGGCGGGCACTCCGGCCCACACCTCGTTGTCCGGCACGTTCTCGAGCACGACGGCACCCATCCCGACCAACGCGCCCGCGCCGACCGACAGCCCTTCCCTGACCAGTGCCCCGCTGCCCAGGTACGCGGTCTCCCCCACCGAGACGTTGCCCGCCAACGCGACCCGCGCGGCGAACGTGACATAGGAGGAGACGCGGTCGTCATGGGTGATCGTGACCTGCGGCATGATCACGACATGCTCGCCGATCTCCTGCGGCGCGGTCACCGCCACGAACGCGAGCACGACCGAACCCGCGCCGATCACCGTCCCGGCCGCGATGCTGGCCGTCGGGTGCACGACTGTCGCGTAGCGTTCGCCCGGCAGCGCCAGGCGTTCGGCGATCCGTTTGCGGCTGGGCAGGTCCGTGGTCCGGGCCGTGCAGATGACGACCTGCGCGTCCGGGTGGTCCGCGATCGCCTCCAGCGGGCCGAGCACCGGGACTCCGTCGACGTCCTTGCCCCGCAGCGCGGGGTTGTCGTCGACGAAGCCGAGTATCTTCCACGAATCCCGTGCGGCGGCGAGTGTTTCCCTGGCCAGGCCGCCCGCGCCGACAAGGATCAGCGGGTTCATCGGATGATCTCGGCGAGCGCGGTCACCACAGTGTCCTGATCGGACTCGGTCATCTGGTGAAACAGCGGCAGGACCAGCGAACGGCTGGTCAGGTGTTCGGTGACCGGCAGGTCCACCTTGCTGTACGCCGGTTCCAGGTGCGAGGCCATGATGCCGCGTCGTGCCGAGATCCCACGCTGCAGCAGGCCTTCGAGGACGTCGAGGACCGTCGCGGGGAACGCGTCCGGCAGCACGACCCAGAACGACTGGTAGTTCGTGGTGCCGTACTCCGGGTCGGTCACCCAGCGCAGGCCGTCGATCTCGGCGAGCAGCTTGTGGTACCGCGCGGCCAGATCCCGGCGGCGTGCGATCACCTCGGGCAGTTTGGCCAACTGGACCAGGCCGATCGCGGCCTGGATGTCGGTCATCCGGAAGTTGAACCCGACCTCGTCGTACGACTCGATTTTCACGCCGTTCGAGGCATGCCGGTCCGCGGCGGACACGCTCATCCCGTGTTCCCGCAGCCTGCGCAGCCGGGCCGCCCAGTCCGAATCGGACACGGTGAGCATGCCGCCCTCGCCGGTGGTCAGCAGCTTGCGCGGATGGAACGACCACGCGGCCAGCGAGGCGCCCGCGCTGACCGGCTTGCCGCGGTAGGTCGATCCCGTCGCGCACGCCGAATCGTGCACCAGCGCGAGGGAATGCTTCGAACACACCGCTTCCAGCGCGTCCACGTCGAACGGGACGCCACCCTGGTGTACGCCGATCACCGCGACGGTCCTCGGCGTGAGCACGGCCTCGATCGTGGCGGGCGTGAGGTTGCCGGTCAGTGGGTCGACGTCGGCGAAAACCGGTGTCGCGCCGACGTACCGTGCCGCGTTGGCAGTCGCGATGAAGGAGAACGACGGCACCACGACCTCGTCACCAGGACCGACACCCAGCAGGTGCAGCGCCAGGTGCAGGCCGGTCGTGCACGACGAGACGGCGACCCCCTCCGCGGCGGCCGAGTACCGCGCGAATTCCTGTTCGAACTCGACGACCCTCGGACCCTGGGCGACCCAGCCCGAGCGCACCGCGGCGGCCGCGGCCTCGGCTTCCTCCTCGCCGAGCCATGGGCGTATGACCGGGATCATCGCTGGCCTCGCCACCAGGTTACGAGTGACGCGAGGCCGTCCTCGAGCTCGATGCTCGGCGTCCAGCCCAGGTCTCGTTGTGCCGCACTGATGTCCGCGAGCCTGCGAGTGACGGCGTTGACCGACCGGGCCGGGCCGAACTGCAGCTCCGCGGTCGAGCCCATCACCTTCTGCAGCGCCTCGGCCAACTCCAGCAACGACGTTTCCGTACCGGTCGCGATGTTGTACACGGCGTCGGTGGCGTCTGCTTGAGCGGCAAGGATGTTCGCCCGTGCGATGTCCTCGACGTGCACGAAGTCCATGGTCTGTTCGCCGTCGCCGAGCACGAGCGGCGGCTGGCCCGCCTCGATGCGCTCCATCCACCGGATGAGCACCTCGGTGTACTTGCCATGCGCGTCCATCCTCGGCCCGTACACGTTGAAGTAGCGCAGGGCCACGTAGTCGAGGCCGTGCATGGCCTTGAAGCTGCGCAACATGCCTTCGTTGAACGCCTTCGCGGCGCCGTAGAACGTGTCGTTGTGGTACGGGTGATGCGACTCACGCGTGGGGAACTCGTCCGCGAGGCCGTACACCGATGCCGACGACGAGGCCACGATCTTCGACACGCCCGCTCCGACGGCGGCCTCGATCACGTTGAAAGTGCCGTCCACCAGCACTTCCAGGGCGGTCCGAGGCTCGGCGGCGCACTGGGTGATGCGCAGCGCGGCCAGGTGGAACACGACATCCGTGCCCGCGCTGAGCTCGCGCATCAGCGCGACGTCCCGGATGTCACCTTCGACCAGTTCGACCCTGTCCGGTGCGCGGTCCACCGCGGTCCTGAGGTTGGCCCGCGTGCCACGGCTGAGGTCGTCGACCACGACCACCTGACCGGCACCGGCTGCCAGCACCTGGTCGACCACGTGCGAACCGATCGTGCCCGCGCCGCCGGTGACCAGGATCCTGGTGTCGGTCAGCTGCATCAGAACGCTCCTCCATTCACCGGCACGAACGTGCCGCCTGCCGCGTAACTGGCCGACGCGGCTTCCAACTGGGCAAGCACACGCAGTCCCGACCGCCCGTCGGTGAGCGGCGCACGCCCTTCGATGATCGCCGCGGCGAACTCCGCCATTACGCCCCGCAGCGCCTCACCTGTCGGCAGTGCGGGCGCGACCATGTCGCCGATGCGGTAGGAGACCCGCTTGGCCTCGGGATTCTCCGACCAGTCGACGCCGCGGTTGTACAGCGCGAGCGGCTGGGTCGGGTCGAGGTCGTTCCACACCGCGGTGTTCTTGGAGCCACCGACGATCGTGGTCCTGATCTTCGTCGGGGACAACCAGTTCACGTGCGTGTGCGCGATCGCGCCGTTGGACAGCTGGATGGAGATGTACGCGACGCAGAGCCTGCCGAGGTTGCTCGGGTCCGAGCCGTGTGCCGCGACCGCGACCGGCCTGACGTCCGGCGGCAGGATGGCGTCCAGGATGGACAGATCGTGCGGCGCGAGGTCCCACAAAACGTCGATATCGGGCTGCACCAGGCCCAGGTTGATGCGCACCGAGTCGACGTACTGGATGTCGCCGAGCTCACCGTCGTGGACCAGACGGCGTAACCGTTGCACCACAGGGGTGTAGCAGAAGGTGTGGTCCAGCATCAGGACGAGGCCGCGTTCGGCGGCTGCGTCGACCAGCTTCAGGCCGTCCTCGTAGGAGGAGGCGAGCGGTTTCTCCACCAGCACGTGCTTGCCCGCCTCGATCGCGGCCAGCGCGACTTCGAGGTGCGTCGCGGCCGGTGTCGCCACGGCGACGGCGTGGATGTCCGGATCGGCAAGGATTTCGGCGAGCGAGTCGGTGGCACGGACCGTGCTGTAGCGACCGAGCACCTCCTGCGCGCGCGTGACGTTCAGGTCACACAGCGCTTTGAGGTCCAACTGCGGTGTCGCCTGGATGTTTCGCACCAGATTCGGGCCCCAGTAGCCCGCTCCGATGACCGCCACACCAACCATCGAGATCCTCTCCGGAGAGTTTCTCCCGCATGGGTGGGGAGCTATCCCACGAATCGTGATCGGACCCCCGTGGCATTACATGCCCCGCCGAGGATCACTCTGGTTGGTACTTTCGGGCAGTTCGGCCGTTCATCTCCCACTCACCGCTGCTTCACCGTGTAGGGAAATGTCACTCGTCCGCCAGGCCGTCCCGGTCGGCCCACTCCAGCAGCGGTTCGATCGAATGGGCCTTGTCGTCGATCGTGGCATGCAGGTCGCCGAGTTCGGCGAACCGGGCGGGCACGGTGGCGATGGTG
The DNA here is from genome assembly GCF_000826545.1 of Kibdelosporangium sp. MJ126-NF4. Next base: position 12,129 of record NZ_CDME01000014.1, read on the forward strand.
AAATCCTGCGGCCGCACGTCGTCGATCTCGTCCCACGTGATCGGCGTGGAGACCGTGGCCTCCGGATTGCCGCGGACGGAGTAGGCACTGGCGATCGTATGGTCGCGGGCATTCTGGTTGTAGTCGACGAACAACAGCGCTGGGTCACGGTCCTTGCGCCACCACGTGGTCGTCACGTCGTCCGGCGCACGCCGTTCGACCTCCTTGGCGAATGCCAGCGCCGCCCGCCGCACCTCCTGGAAACCCCACCGCGGCTCGATCCGGACGTACACGTGCAGCCCCTTGCCACCGGAAGTCTTGGGGTAGCCGACGATTCCCAGCTCGTCGAGCACTTCGCGGACGACGTGCGCGACCTGCCGGACCCTCGGGAAGGGACAGTCCGGCATCGGGTCGAGGTCGATCCGCCACTCGTCGGGGGACTCAGTGTCCGCGCGCCGGGAGTTCCATGGATGGAACTCCACTGTAGACATCTGCACCGACCAGACGACGCTGGCGAGCTCGGTCACGCACAGTTCATCCGCGTGCCGGTTGTAGCGGGGGAAACTGACACGCACTGTTTCCAGCCACGGCGGAGCGCCGTGGGGTACGCGCTTCTGGTGCACCTTGTCGCCGGACACGCCGGACGGGAACCGGTGCATCATGCACGGCCGCTCCCGCAGCGCGCGGACGATGCCGTCGCCGACCGACATGTAGTAGTTGACCAGGTCGAGCTTGGTCTCCCCGCGAGCCGGGAAGTACACCCGGTCCGGGTTGGAGACACGCACCGTACGGTCGCCGACCTCGACTTCGATCGCAGACGCCATGCGGTGAACCTAACGCGAAACCAATTCCCGCGCCGCTGTCTTCGCCTGCCACACGACGTCCGGGTCCGCCCTGATCGCGGCGATGACGATCGCCCCTTCGACCAGAAGGAGCAACTGGTCGGCCTTGGCGTCGGTGTCGACGAGCTCGCGCAGGTGCGCGCGCACCTCGTCCTTGTGGTGCCGCACGACGGCCGCGACGGCGGGCGAGGTGGCGCTCAGCTCGCCGAAGGAGTTGATGAACGCGCAGCCGCGGAAGCCCGGCTCGGTGAACCACTGGTGCAGCCAGTCGAACACGGCGCCGACCTGGTCGTCCGCGGCCCGGACGGACGTCATCAGGCTGTCGCGCCAGCGCCGGTCCCTGCGTTCGAGATAGCTGACCACCAGCGCCTCCTTGGACGGAAACAGCTGGTAGAGGCGTTTCAGCGAGACTCCGGAGGTGGTGCGGATCTCGTCCATGCCGACGGACTGGATGCCGCGGTCGTAGAACAGGTCCTCGGCCGCGTCCAGAACGGCTGTTTCCTGCACGAAATCACCCCTAGCGCCGAGAACGGTCGTTCTCTAGTCTAGCGGAGAACGACCGTTCTCCCGACATGAAGGAGCCTGGTGTGGCCGCACGACCCCCGTTCCCACCGTTCGACGAGGACACCGCCCGGATCAAGGTGCAGGCCGCCGAGGACGCGTGGAACACCCGCGACCCGGAGAAGGTCTCGCTGGCGTACACGGAGGATTCCGTGTGGCGCAACCGCGACCAGTTCGTCACCGGCCGGGCACAGATCGTCGAACTCCTGACCGCGAAGTGGGAACGTGAACTCGACTACGCCCTGCGCAAGGAGCTGTGGGGATTCCGGCAGAACAGGATCGCCGTGCGGTTCCAGTACGAGTCACACGACGCCGACGGCCAGTGGTATCGCTCGTACGGCAACGAGCTGTGGGAGTTCAGCGACGAAGGCCTGATGCGGCGGCGTGAGGCGAGCATCAACGACCTGAGGATCACCGAGTCGGAGCGCCGCATCTTCGGGCCGCGTCCGAAGGAGGAGCACGGCGTGCTGTTCCCGATTCAGTAACCGTCATCGCCATTCGGCCGCGTGCTCGTTGGCGAACTCGGCGAAGGTGCGGGGCGGTCGGCCGGTGAGGTCCAGGACCGCGGTGCTGACCTGGTCCTCGCGGCCCGCCCTGATGTCGTCCTCCATGGCGGCGAGCGCGGTGGCGAACTCGGCGGGCATGCCCGCGGCCTGGTAGTTGGCCGCCTGCTCCTCGACGCTGATGTGCGTCACCCGGATCGGCCGTCCCATGCGGGCGGCGACGATCGCGGCCGCGTCCGGGTAGCTCAACGCCTTCGGTCCGGTGAGCAGGTAGTCGCTTGATCCGACACGGAGATCCGTCAGCAGCGCGGCGGCGGCCGCCGCGATGTCCCGTACGTCGATCCAGCCCAGCCTGCCGTCCCCGGCGGCGGTGCGGATCTCACCGTCCCGCCGGATCCGTTCGCCCAGCGGATGGGGGCTGAGGAAGTTCTGCATGAATACGGACGGGCGCAGCACGACCCACCCGGGCGTGGCCCGTATCCGCGCAGCCAGTTCCAGCGCACCAGGGGCGTTCGGCAGCACGAGCGCGGAGCCGAGGAGCACCACCCGACGAACGTCGAGGCGCTGTGCCTCGTCCAGGAACGGTCCGACGAGCGGCATCGGATCCACGTTCAGCAGCGGCGGCACCAGGTAGACGCGGTCCACCCCACGCAACGCGGCTGAATGTGTGGTCGGATCGGCCCAGTCGAACCGGACCGCGTCGGGATCCCCAGCCGACGGGGCGCGGCTGGCCACCCGGACCGGAACGTCGTTGGCGCGCAACAACTCCACCAGGACACTCCCGGTCTTCCCGGTGCCACCGGTCACCAACACCCCGGTCACTGGGCCAGCTCCGAACGCAGAGCGTCGAGCGACCCGGCCGCCGCGGCGGTGGCCAGCGGGCTCCAGTAGTCCCGGTAACGGGTGATCAGGCCATCCTGGACAGTGATCACCGCGATGTAGTCCAGCTGGTATGGCTTTCCGGTGCGCACCGTGCGTCCGTTCGCGGTGAACTCCACCACGATGGTGTCCGGTGTTCGCGTGTGGTGCACAGTGACCGAGGGAATCTCGCGCACGTCCATCAGATCCGGGTAACCGGCCAGGTAGGCACGCACCTCCTCCCGTCCGGCCAGCCTGCGCGGCGAACTGCCCGCCGCGAACGGGAACTCGGCGACACCGTCCGTCGCCCACAGATCGGCGACGGCGTCCATGTCCTTGGCCAGCAGTAGATCCAGCAGTTGTTGGAAGGTCTCATCGGGAGTGCGTGGCACGTTTCCTCCAGTGCTCGACGGGATTCCAGAGTGGATCCGCGTCCGGCACTCGGGGAACGGCCCGGTTATCCCCGGACTGCCAGTCCGTGGCCAAGCCGGTCACCCCGTGCCACCATCAGTGGGGTGAGCAGAGCCGAACTGGCCGATTTCCTGCGCCGCCGCCGGGAGGCACTGCGCCCGGACCAGGCCACCCGCCCGCCGACCAGACGCCGCACGCCCGGCCTGCGCCGCGAGGAAGTGGCCGACCTGGCCGGAGTGTCGGTCAACTACTACGAACGGCTGGAGCAGGCCCGCGCACCACGGCCATCCCCACAGGTACTTGCCGCCCTGGGCACGGCACTGCGGCTCACCGCGGCGGAACGCGAGCACCTGGCGAGACTGGCCGGGCAGGTCCCGCCCGGCACGGACGCCGACCGTGCGCCGGTGCCCGCCGACGCACGCGCACTGTTGGACCGGCTCGGGCCGATCCCTGCCTACCTGGTCGACGAGCGACAGGACATCGTGGCGTGGAACGGCATGGCGGCCGCGCTGATCACCGAATTCGGGCTACTGCCCGCCGAGGAGTGCAACACCGTGCGGCTGTCCATCCGGCTGGGCGGCACTGTCTGCACGGCACCACCAGGCGCGGAGGGCGAGTTCGCCCGACAGTCCGCTGCCCGTCTGCGCGCGGTCAGCGCCCGCTACCCGGCCGACCGCGTCCTGGCCGAACTGGTCAACGAGTTCGCCGCACACAGCTCGGACTTCGCCGCAGGCTGGCGCGACCATGACGTACGACCCATCTCGACGCTGCGCAAACACCTGCGCCACCCCGAGCTGGGCGATCTGGAATTGGACTGCCAAACGCTCGTGTTCCCCGGCACCGGCCTGGAGCTGGTGATGTTCACCGCCGAACCGGGCAGCCCGAGCGCCGACTCGCTCGCCCGTCTCGCGGTCACGAACGCAGAAGGCGCGTGACCGACAACGGTCACGCGCCCGCGGGTTTCACTCAGCGACGGCTCAACTGCCGGACAACGGCTCCGGCGGACTGTGACATCGGCTGGGCCGACTTCGCCGAAGGTGCGACCGCGTCCGGCTGGGGCACCGGGTCACATTGCACGTCCGAACGCCGTCCCGGCTTGCGGGCCGGGAGCTTGCCGGACGTCAGGTAGTCGGCGATCGCGTTGTCGGTACACGCCACACCGTTGAGCGATCCGGAGTGTGTGGTGCCGTCGACACCCTCGATCAACGCCGAGTTCGGGTAACGGCCGCGCACCTCCAGCGCGCCCTCGTACGGCGTTGCCGCGTCCTTGGTCTCGTTGATCATCAGCAGGCTGGAGACCTTGCGGCCGTCGATCTTCACCGGCTTGGCCGCCTTGGCGCCCCAGTTGAGGCACGGCGCGTTGAACCAGGCGTTGCCCCATGTCTCGAACGGTGCCTTGACGTGGGTGATCCAGTTGTCGATGCGCCACCGGTTCCAGCTCGTCGGCCACTGCACGTCGGTGCACTGGGTGGCGAGGTAGATCGCGTAGCCGTTGTCGGCGCCGGGGCCCTGGCCGTTGGAGGAGTCGTACAGGTCCTTGATCGGCTTGATGTCTCCGTTGTGGACGTACGCGGCGAACGCGGCCGCGATGTCGGTCCAGCCGAAGACGTAGTACCCGGCCTGCAGGAACGCGTCGGTCCACTCGTCCGGGCCGATCACCCCCGCGGGCTTCTGGCGCAGCTCGTCGAGCTTGGTGTAGTAGAGCTTCTCCACCTGCGCGCCGGTGGTACCCAGCTTGTAGGTGTCGTTGTTCTTCGCGATCCAGTCGAAGTAGACCTTGATGTTGCGGTCGAACGCGATGTCCTGGTTGAGGTTGGCCTCGTACCAGATGTCACGCGGGTCGACGGTGCCGTCGAAGACCATCCGACGCACCCGTTCGGGGTACAGCGAGCTGTACACCTGACCGAGGTAGGTGCCGTAGGAGAAACCGTAGTAGTTGATCTGCTGCTGGCCGAGCGCCTTGCGGATGCTCTCCATGTCGCTGGCGTTGTCGGTCGTCTTGAGGTGCTCGAGCACCTCGCCGTTCTTGGCCTTGCAGGCGTCGGCGTAGCCCTTGGCCCTGGCCAGCCACGTCTGCTCCAACTGGCCGTTGGTCGGCACGTAGTACGGCCGGTTGTAGCCGAAGTAGCTGCCGTCACAGGAGACCTGCGGCTCGCTCTTGCCCACCCCGCGCGGGTCGAAGCCGATCCAGTCGTAGGCCGCGCCCGCCTTGTTCGGCACGGCCGCGCCCAGCCTGGACAGGCCGAGGCCGGAGCCACCGGGGCCGCCGGGGTTGACCAGCATGATGCCCTGGAACTTGTCGTCGGACACCTTGTGCTTGATTCGCGAAACAGCGATTCTTATCTTCGTGCCGTCCGGCTTCGCGTAGTCGAGCGGCACTTCCAGCAGACCACACTCGGCACCCGCACGCTGCAGGCTCGCGCTTTCGCACTTGCCGAACGGGATCGGTTTCGGTTCGAAGCCCGGCGGCTTCGGTGCGGCGGTCGCTCCGGTCGTCGCGCTGAAAAGCGCGAGACCGACGGCGACCACCGTCACCACAGTTCTCTTCACGTTCCGCAGTCCGTCTCGTCCCGTTACAGATTGAGTGTGCATGAGTATGCACACCGGGTTCGCTGTCCGCCGTTGCCGGTGGACGGTCCCCGTCTTACCCACAGGGGCGGTGCGGGGTAGACGTTTCATAGCCACCTGCCAGGCTGGGCCTGGTCTTGGGGTCGGCTCCACGTCCGTTCCAGCCCGAAGGCCGCAGGGTGTCCGGCCACTCCGGCACCCGACTCGCTCAACTCGGCCACGAAGGTGGTAACGAGTTCGGCGAGGTTTCGTACGACATTGGGATCTCGATCCAGCGAGAGACCTCAGGCGTCACAGCGCAAGGCTCGGACTCGCAGCGGCAGCTTGGTTTTCGCCACACCACAAGCAGGGCAGGTCTTCGAGCCGGGAAACCACCGGCCCGCGACATGCAAGACGCCATCACGCCACAATCGAACACATATTCACAATATCGGAACTGACATCTCAGTGTCGCGCGTAGATCCAGGTTCACCCGATCGTGGATTCCTGTCGCCACAATGACAGGTCGACAACATCCCGGACCGCCACGCGACCAACCGGAACATCCACAGCGGACCAAACGAGCCAACTCCCGACAGTACCAATCCCGGCCACGGGGAGAACTCATCGGTCACTCGGGCAGCAGGGGCACGGAGACGCCGGGGTCACGGCCGAGCAGCACCGCCCGGGTCACCGACGACGAGCCGAACTTGTCGTGCACGGTGTCCAGCACCGCGTCGAGCGCACTGTGGACACCGTCGTCGAACGGCAGCGTCAGCTGGACGGAATCGTCGTTGTCGAGGTTGCCGACTGAGATCCCGATCAACGTCAGACCGGCACTGTCGATCACGGGCATCGCCTTGGCCACCAGGACCCGTAACGCGGTGAGGATCTCGTCGGTCGACGACGTCGGCTGCGGCAGCGTATGGGACCGCGTTGCCCTCGTGAAATCACCGAACCGCATGCGGAGCACGACCGTGCGGCCGACACGCCCGGCAGCGCGCAGCCGACGGGTGACGCGGTCGACCAACGCGACGACCGTGGCGTCGATGTCCTCCGGCGTTGTCAGCGCACGAGTCGCGCGCTGTGCACCCATTGAGCGGCGGCGACGGCCGACATGCACCGGTCGCGGGTCGTAGTTGTGGGCGAGCGCGTGCAGATGACGGCCGAGCGCGCGGCCGAGCATCGAGACCAACATGGACCGTGGCAGGTCGGCGACGTCGCCGACCTTGGTGATGCCGTGGTCGCGGAGCTTCGCCGCGGTCACCTTGCCGACGCCCCACAGCCGTTCCACCGCGAGCGGATGCAGGAACGCCAACTCCCGGTCGGGCGGCACGAGCAGCAGACCGTCCGGTTTAGCCACCCCACTGGCCACTTTGGCGAGGAACTTCGTCCGCGCCACGCCGACTGTGATCGGCAGGCCGACCTGTTCACGGACGTCGCTGCGCAGCTTGCGCGCGATCTCGACCGGGGTGCCCGCGATCGCGCGCAGTCCGCCGACGTCCAGGAACGCCTCGTCGATCGACAGGCCCTCCACCAGCGGTGTCGTGTTGTGGAAGACCTCGAACACGGCCTTGCTGGCCTGCGAGTACGCCGACATCCGCGGCGGCACCACCACCGCCTCGGGGCACAGCCGCAGCGCACGCGCGCCGCCCATGGCCGTGACCACTCCCCGTCTTTTGGCCTCATAGCTGGCCGCGAGCACGACGCCACCACCGACGATCACCGGGCGGCCACGCAGCCGCGGGTCGTCCCGCTGCTCGACCGAGGCGTAGAACGCGTCAAGATCGGCGTGGAGTATCACGGCGTCCGTCACGAACACATGTTCGCATATTCAAACTCACCGGGGCACCGATGAGTTTTCTCGACTGCCATCGTTCTATCTGTCAGACCGACCGGCAGAACCGCCCCGAGGAGGAACACCATGGACTGGAAGCTCGAAGTCGTCGTCGTCCCGGTGACCGATGTGGACCGCGCCAAGCAGTTCTACATCGACAACGCCGGGTTCTCGCTGGACGTCGACTACACCGCGGACGAGAACTTCCGGGTCGTGCAGCTGACTCCGCCGGGCTCGGCGTGCTCGATCACGCTGATGCGCAACGAGGAATGGGCCGGGCACATGATGGGCCTGCAGGTCGTGGTGAACGACATCGACGCCGCGCACGCCGAGGCCAAGGGCCGCGGTGTGGACGTCGGTGAGCTCCACTGGTACCAGGACGGCGCGCCCACACCGGGCCACCACCCCGAGCGCGCCGACTTCGGCACGTTCTTCTCGTTCTCCGATCCGGACGGCAACACCTGGCTGATCCAGGAAGTCGGGAGGACCCAGTGAGCGCCTCCCCCACGTCCGGCGCCGACTTCGAGCGGCACCGGCGTGAGCTGCACGTCCACTGCTACCGGATGCTGGCGTCCTTCGACGAGGCGGAGGACGCCGTGCAGGAGACGTTCCTGCGCGCCTTCCGCAACCGGGAGAAGTTCGACGGCAGCGAGCACTTCCGTGCCTGGCTGTACAAGATCGCCACCAACACGTGTCTCGACATGATCCGGCGGCGGTCCAGACAGGTCCAGGTGGTCGAGTCGTTCGCCGAGGTGCCGTGGCTGCAGCCGTACCCGGACGCGCTGCTCAACGAGGTGGCGCCCGCCGAGGACCAGCCCGACGCGGTCGCGGTGGACCGGGAGACCATCGAGCTGATGTTCATCGCCGCCATGCAGGCGCTGCCTGCCCGGCAGCGGGCCGCGTTCATCGCGCGGGACGTGCTGGACTGGTCGGCCAAACAGACCGCGACTTTACTCGACACCAGCGTCACGGCCGCCAACAGCGCCTTACAGCGAGCCAGGACGACCATGCAGGAGCACCTGTCACGGGAGCGTTCCGAATGGTCGAAGTCCGAACTGAGCGACGAGGAACGGGACCTGCTTGCCCAGTTCGTCGACGCGCACGAACGCCTCGACGCGGAGGCCGCGGTCGCGCTGTCGGCCAAGGACATCCGCGTCACCATGCCGCCGCTGCCCGCACGCTTCGACGGGATCGACAAGATCGCGCCGCTGCTGGAGCGGGCGTTCGGTCCCGAGCGCGACGGCGACTGGCGACTGGTGCCGACACTGGCCAACCGGATGCCGACGGCCGCGAGCTACCTGCGGCGGCCGGGGGACACGGTCTTCCGCGCGTTCAAGATCGACGTGCTGTGGGTTCGCGACGGCCTGATCGCCGAGATCACCACGTTCGGCTCCGACATGGTCAAGCACTTCGACCTGCCCGAAACCCTCTGACGAAAGAGTCGCCAAAACCTGCTGGGGAAAGATTCAGCCGCCCGTGTCTGTCTGGGGGTCGCTGGTTCGACGTACTGGTGGGTGAGCAACCAACTGGGCTCAGCGAAAGGGATCAACACCATGCGTAAACGACTAGTGACGCTCCTGGCGGCCGCAGGCCTGCTGACCGGTCTGACCAGCCTGGCCGGGGTGGCTGACGCTGGCCAGGACGGACTGGTGTGGACGGACGCGGGCCCCGTCCGCGGCACGGTCACAGCCGACCATCAGCTGTACCAGGGAATCCCGTACGCGGCGCCGCCCGTGGGTGACAGGCGCTGGCGCTCGCCACAACCTGTCACACCTTGGACCACGCCCCGTGACGCCACCAAGCCAGGCCCAGCGTGCGCCCAGTCCGATGGCGCGGGCTCGGAAAGCACCATCGAGGACTGCCTCTACCTGAACGTCACCACGGCATCCCGACATGGCCGCAAGCCCGTCATGGTCTGGCTGCACGGCGGCGGCAACAGCTACATGTCCGGCAGCGGCTTCACCGCGCGGCGGTTGGCCGTGCAGGGTGACGTGGTCGTCGTGACCCTCAACTACCGGCTCGGCTTCTTCGGCTTCCTCGGCCACCCGGACCTGCCCGACTCGGGCGCGTACGGCATCGAGGACCAGCAGGCGGCCTTGCGCTGGGTGAAGCGCAACGCGGCGGCGTTCGGCGGCGACCCGCGCAACGTCACCGTCTTCGGCGAGTCAGGCGGCGCGTTCGACGTGTGCGCCCAGGTCACGTCCCCGTTGTCGCGCGGCCTGTTCGACAAGGCGATCGCGCAGAGCGGCGGCTGCTCCCTTACCGCGCCGAACAACGGTGTGATCCATGGCGTCCCCGCCACCAGCCCGTGGATCTCGAAGGCCAAGGCGGAAGCCGACGCCGTCGCCCTCACCCACCAGCTCGGCTGCGCGGACGTGGCCTGCCTGCGCACGCTGCCTGCCTCAACCTTCACCGCCATCGAACGCGGCCCGACCCCGGTCGTGCTGGGCAACCGCGTCCTGCCCGTGCACCCCGTCGAGGCGCTGCGCACCGGCCGGTTCAACCGCGTGCCGGTGATCTGGGGCAACACCCGCGACGAAAGCAGGCTGACCGCCGCGACCGTCCCGGAACCGTTCGACTACACAGCCCTGCTGACCACCGCGTACGGCGACAAAGCCGCCGCGATCGAAGCCGAATACCCAGCCAGCGCATACGAGTCGGCGCGGGTGGCGTATGGCGCGGTCCTGACCGACGGCGTATGGGCCTGCAACCAACTCGCGGACGACCGTCTCCTCGCCCGCCACACAACGACGTACACCTACGAGTTCGCCGACCGCGCAGCGCCCGTCGGCGACTTCGCCGTCCTGTTCCCGCCCGGCTTCCCCGCAGGCGCCTTCCACACCTCCGAGCTCGCGTACCTGTTCGACATGCCGACCTACGAACTCAACGCGGACCAGCAAAAGCTCTCAGCCCAACTAACCAAATACTGGACCCGTTTCGCAGCAACAGGAAACCCCAACGCCCACGACCTCCCCACCTGGCCCGCCTACCGCCCAACCTCAACCAAGCCCGTGACCGTCCAATCCCTGGCCCCCAACAACATCAAGCAAACCAACGCCTCCACCGAACACAACTGCGCCTTCTGGTCCGCCTTACGCTGACAAGCCTCCACTTCCACTGCCAACCGTCGGGGGTATCGCCTGCCTCAAAGTCCTTGGGACAGGCCATACCCGGCCGGTATCGGTCAGCGGCACAGGGACTGTTGCGTGCTTGAACTGCGAGTCAGGATGCCTTGCGGTCCGGGTTGCGGCGTTGGATGACGGTGTCGAGTGCCGTACGTGTGGCTTCGAGTCTGGCCAGTGCGTCGTCGATCCGAGCGCGTTCCAACTGGAGGCGTTCGATCACCCCGTGCTACGACTGGATGATCCCGCCCTCCGGCCAGGCGCCATCCGACCGAACTCGACCCAGAATCCGTCCCGTCGCGGCGCGGAGGAGGCCGTCCACCGGGCTGTTCGTGGACCGAAACTCCCGAGTCCGCTTGTCAATCACCAGGTTTCGGTCGAGGTTGTCGTCGGTCGTCCCGAACTGGTACTCCACCTGGATGGTGTCTTCCCGAATACGCTTGTAGAACACCAGCAGGGCCATCATCGTCCTTCCGCATAGGGGTGCATTCGCCCCTCCGGTACAAGTCTGTCCTCAGTCGCACAGCGTGGGGCGGGGGAAGCTGTTTGGCCGGTGAACCAGCCGGTTTACCGGCCGGTGTACTGCCGGATGATCTCGGCGCACTCCCGCAGAACCTGTGCCACCCGTTCCCGGTCGGCCGGTCGCAATGCCTTTCTCACCCCTATATATCGGATCTGTGCCTCGGTCAGCGAATCCACCGCGGCCGGATCTGACTTCTCCGCCTCCCGGATCCAGGCCGTGTAGATGCCGATCACGTAGTTCAGCCGGTCCTCGGCGATCTCGTACTCCATGACGTCATCCGGGTCCAAGCCATGCGGTTTGACGCTGGCCAGCACGGACTCTTCCTCGTGTCGGTCGTTCACCTAGCACCGCCCAGTCGTAGCAGGTTGACCTTCGCACTCATAGTGTCGTCGCTGCCGAGGGGCTTGGACACCCGGGGACAGCAGGCCGCCAGGCTTTTCAAGGTTTCCCCTTGCCGGGAGGCGTTCTGTTGGCTTGACAAGCAGGTCCCTCGCCGGGAGGCAGGCTGCCAGACTTGACAAGCAGGTCCTCGCCGGACGGCAGGCCGCCAGACTTGACAAGCAGGTCCTCGCCGGACGGCAGGCCGCCAGACTTGACAAGCAGGTCCTCGCCGGACGGCAGGCCGCCAAAAGGGGAACACAGGATCTCTAGCCGCTGGCTCGTCGTTCTAGTGCTTTTGTGGGTCGGGTGGAGGCGGGCGTGTCCCCCCGTCCGTATGGCCTGCCGGAGGAAACCACAACGCGTCAAGAGGTCGGTATCGCCTGCGCTGTGGGTCGGTTTGGGTAGGCCGACCTCCTGACCCGTCGTGGTTTGGCTGCGCCCAGGCCATACGGAAGGGAACACACCCGAAGACCACACCTGCGCTGGCGCGCGGGCTGGTCTGCGGGGACCATCTCGCTGTCCACCACCGCCCAGCGCGGCGGGGCTGGTTGCCACCGCGTGCTCTCCCCATTGTCAGGCGAACCTCTGCGCTCGGGGGCCGCTGACCAGCCACGAGGCGGCCGCGTCGGCGCGCTGACCAGTTGCGACGTTCGGATCAGGGACCGACCGTACGACAAGGGCCCGGTGGCGGTTTGTCCTCCTGTGGAAACGTGAGGCTTTTTTGTGTGATGGCGGACACCGTGGGGGGTTGGGCTCGTTTCATCGGGGTCGAGCATGATTCTGGTGTGGACCTTCGTACTGTCGAGGCGACTCGTTATGTCACTCCTTTGCGGGAGGGCGGTTCGCTGCCGGGTTTGATCGAGGCTGACGACCTCGGTATGTATGTGCTCAAGTTCCGGGGCGCTGGGCATGGGCTGAAGGCTCTCGTCGCCGAGCTCATCGTCGGGGAGCTGGCGCGCAGGCTCGGCTTCCTGGTTCCCGAGACGGTGTTCGTCCACCTCGATCCCGCGCTGTCCCGGTCCGAGCCGGACCAGGAGGTTCAGGAGCTGCTGGCCACCAGCGGCGGGCTCAACCTCGGGTTCGACTATCTCCCCGGCTCGTTCGACTTCAATCCCGTCATCCGGGATCCCGGGCCGGAGCTGGCTGCTCGGCTGGTGTGGTTCGACGCTCTCACGCTCAACGTCGACCGCAGCTGGCGCAATCCCAATCTGCTGCTGTGGCACAAGGATGTCTGGTTGATCGACCATGGCGCCGCACTGTATTTCCACCACAGCTTCCGGCCGGGCTGGCAGCCGTCGGCGACCTATCGTTTCGACGCGCACGACCACGTGATGCTTCCCGCCGCCGGGCCGATCACCGCCGAGTCCGTTTCTCTCGATGTCATCGCGGACGTACTTTCCCTTGTGCCCGACGACTGGCTTGTCTCCGACGGCGTGTTCGATCCCGAGCAGGCGCGTGCCGCCTACCTTTCCTTCTTCGAGTCACGGCTGGCGAATTCCGGCCAGTGGGTGCAGGACCTGGAGGCCGCCCGTGTCGCACGTGTTTGAGTACGCGCTGCTGCGCGCTGTGCCACGGCAGGAGCGCGGCGAGTTCATGAACGTCGGGGTGCTGCTGTACTGCCCACCGTTGGACTACCTGCGGTGTCGGACCCATGTTGACGAGGCGCGGCTGCGGGCGCTTGATCCCGGGATCGACCTGGAGATGCTCAACGACAGCCTGCGGCTCTGGTGTGGCGCGTGCGACGGGTCCACCGCCGCCCAGGTTCGGCACACCACGCTGGGTCAGCGCTTCCGCTGGCTCACCGCGCCCCGCAGCACGCTGCTGCAGACCTCGCCCACCCACACCGGGCACACCGAGCGGCCCGACGACGATCTCGACCGGCTCTGGCGCACGCTGGTCCTCGTACCGAACTCACGCTGACGCACGCAACCAATGTGGCCTTCGTTGCACTGGCCGCACCCAAGGCGGCCTTCGTTGCATCGCATCCACACCGGATGTGGGACGTTTGTGGCGCGCTCATCGAACCGGGTACCCGATGAGCGCGCACTGGAGCACATCTGGCCAGAGATGCCCTCCCATGGTCAGGGGCACCCTGTCAGCGCGATACGCCGCTCCCCAAGCCCCCTGATGGCCCAGCTCCCCAGTAGCCCCGGCTCCGTTGCCGGGTGTGGCCCTTCCCGTTCACCAAGACCCACCCCCAGGAGGTCCTCGTGGCCCTGCACCGTCCACCATCCCATTCGCGTGTTGCGCGATCGTTGACAGATGACTGACACGTATCCACTAGTTTGAGTAAGTGGAATTTCGGCTGCTCGGACCGTTCGAGATCGAAGCTGACCAGCCGGTGTCCATTCCACGCCGCCGCGAACGCTGCCTGCTCGCGGTCCTGCTGCTCGAACAGGGGCGCAGTGTCTCTGCCGAGCGGCTGGCCGACCTGCTGTGGGACGGCGCGCCGCCGTCCACCGCCGGGACCACGTTGCGCAGCCACATCAGTCGGCTGCGCGCGACGGTGCATTCCGACGAGGTCCAGCTCCTCAAGCACGGACCCGGCTACATGGTGCGGACCGACCCCGACCGGATCGACGCGCACCGCTTCCGCACGCTGGTGCACCAGGCGCGTGCCGTTCCGGACGTGGAGAAGCGGGCCCGGCTGATGCGGTCGGCGCTGGAGCTGTGGCGTGGGCCGGTGCTGGTGGACATCGCCAACGGCATGATCCGCGACCGGCTCGGCGCCGGTCTGGAGGAGCTCCGGCTGGAAACGCTCGACCAGCGCGTCGTCGACGACCTGTCGCTGGGACGACATCGCGAACTGGTCGCCGAGCTGCGGGAGATCGCCGCCGCGGAGCCCAACCGCGAACGGTTCACCGCGCACCTCATGCTCGCGCTGTACCGGTCCGGCCGTCAGGCCGACGCGCTCGCGGCGTACGACGAGAGCAGACGGTTCCTCGCCGACGAGCTGGGGCTGAGCCCCGGCGGCGAGCTGCGGGTGCTGCACGAGCGGATCCTGCGCGGTGATTCCGCCCTTGAGCTGCCGGAACGGGTGGAGGTTCCGGTCGCGGCCGCGCAGCAGCGGACGTTGCGGCAGCTGCCGCACGACATCGTGAACTTCACCGGCCGCGGCCAGGAGCTGGCGCATCTGCGGACCGTCGTGGACGACGCGGGCTCCGCGCCGACGATCATCTCGATCGACGGCGCGCCCGGCACCGGCAAGACGACGCTGGCCGTGCACTTCGCGCACCAGATCGCGGACCGTTTCGCCGACGCTCAGCTGCACCTGAACCTGCGTGGCTACGGCCCGGGCGAGCCGGTCACGCCGGGCGCGGCGGCGGAGACGTTGTTGCGGGGGCTCGGTGTCGGCAGTGAGCTGATCCCGCCGAACGTCGAGGAGCGGTCGGCGTTGCTGCGCAGCAGCCTGGCCGGGCTGCAGGTGCTGATGCTGCTCGACAACGCCCGTGATGCCGACCAGGTCCGGCCGTTGCTGCCCGGCACCGGCAGCTTGGTGGTGGTCACCAGCCGAAACCAGCTGCGTGGGCTGTCCATTCGTGACGGCGCGCACCGCGTGACGCTCAACCGGTTGCCTGCGGACGAGGCCGTCGAGTTGCTCGGCGCGTCGGTCGGCGCCGGGCGGGTGGATGCCGAGCCCGCCGCGTCCGCGCGCCTGGTCGAACTGTGCGACCACCTGCCGTTGGCGATCTCGATCGTCGCCGAGCGGGCCGACCGCAGCGGCTCGCTGGCCGAGGTGGTGCACGCGCTGGAGGACGAGAAGGCTCGGCTGGACAACCTCGGGACAGGCGAGGACGACCCGGACACCGACCTGCGGGCCGCGTTGTCGTGGTCGTATCGCGCGCTCGACCACGACGCGGCGGCGATGTTCCGGCTGATGGGCCTGCACCCGGCCAACGACATCGGCCTGGAGGCAGCGGCCGCGCTGGCGAATCTGTCCCTGTCCCGCGCGAAGGCGTCGCTGGACAAGCTGCTCGCCACGCACCTGGTCGAGCAGCGCCGTGGCAACCGTTACGAACTGCATGACCTGATGCGGCTCTACGCCACCGAGGCGGCGGAGCGCTACGAATCGGACGCGGACCGGCGCGGCGCGGTGAGCCGCGTGCTGGACTGGTATCTCCACGCCGCTGTCAGCGCGGACTTCGCGCTGCACCCGCAGCGGCAACGGCTGTGGGTCAAGCCGTGCACGCCGCGCACCGAACCGCCCCGGTTCGCCAGGTCGATCGACGCCACGCGGTGGTTCGAGCAGGAGTTCGACTGCCTGAAATCGGCCGCGGACTGGGCCGCGGCCAACGGCCTCGCCGGGCACACCTGGCGCATCGTGCAGGCCATGCTGACGTTCCTCGACCGGAGAATCCCCTGGTACGACGCGACCGCGCTGCTGAGTGACGCGCATGACGCCGCTGACGCCGCCGAGGACACCTTCGGCAGCGCGTACATGCTGAACTCGCTGGGCGCGCAGGTGATGAACAAGGGCGACCGGCGGGCCGCGATCGGGTACTTCGCCCGGAGCCTGGACAAGTTCAAGGAACTCGGCGACGTCAGCGGCCAGGCCATGACGTGCGGCAACATCGGGCTGATGTACGGCGAGCTCGGCGAGTACGCGGACGCCAAGGAGCACGCGACGCAGGCGTTGCTGCTGTGCGAGCAACTCGGCTACGCCAGGGGCGTGGCGTTGAACCTGGACAACCTCGGCGTCACCTACACAGTCACCGGTGACTGCACCAAGGCCGAAGAGTGCCACCTGCAGGCCTCGAAGATGCTGCTCGACCTCGGTGACGATCCCGCGCGCGGGATGAACGAGTACCACCTCGGCTGGGCGCTGACCCGGCTGGCCGACTTCCCCGGCGCGGCGCGGGCGTACCGGACCGCGGTCGCGATCTTCCGCGAGTTCGGCAGCCAGCGGTGGGCCGCGGCCGCGCTCGGCGACTTCGGGCTGATGATGATGAACGCGGGACATCCGCAGGTGGCGCGTGCCATGCTGGACACAGCCCTGGTGACCATGCGGAAGATCGCTGATCCCCGCACGGCGACGTTCGAGGCGGCACTGGCCGACACGGACGTTGGGCCGGAACCGAAGACGGGCCGGAACTGACGGTGAAACCATGACTCCACTGCGGACATTCGAGGCCAAGGACGGCTGGCCCGCGCTGCGCGAGCGGCTGGCGGAGCACGTGCCGGACGTGACAGCCCTTGACGAGGCCGTCGAGTTCGCCGTGCGCTGGCACGGCGACCAGAGGCGGCCTGCCGGTGAGCCGTACGTGGAGCATCTGCTTGAGGTCGTGGCCATCCTGGTCGAGGGCCTTGGTGTGACGGACATGGACATGCTGCGCGTGGCCGTGCTGCACGACGTCGTCGAGGACACCGACTGCGAACTGGACACCGTACGGGAGAAGTTCGGCGGCCGGGTCGCCGAACTGGTCGGCTGGGTGACCAAAGGCGACGACCGGGCGGCGTACCTGGCCAACCTCGCGTCGGCGCCGAAGGACGCGCTGACGGTCAAGCTGGCCGACCGGATGAGCAACGTGCAGCGGCTGGGCACCCATCCGAGGCAGGCGAAGCAGCAGTCGTACTACCGGGAGACCGTGCGCACGATCGTGCCGCTCACCCGGGGATTCCCGTGGTTCGCGCAGTGGTACGCCCGGTGGCAGGCCCAGTTCAGCCACTTGGCCTGAAGTAGAACTCCCGGCACAGGTGGTTCTCGCGCTTTCCCTTGAAGTCGAGGAACGCGGCGATGATGGTCAGTCCTTTGTTGGTGTTCGCCGCCAGTGTCGCCGAGAACGCGCCCAGGTCGTGCACCGCGTGGAACGCGGGCTCGCCGAGGTTGTCCATGTACAGCGTCGCTTCGGTGGTGCCCCAGTCGGTCGGGTCGTTGGCGGCGGTGACGCGCAGTGTGCTGCCGTCGAGCGTGAACCCGGTGATCCACTCGGTCGCGGGATTCGAGTTCACCCAACACCCCTGCGTCGAACTGTCCGGGCTGGAACAGTCCTGGGCGTCGGCGCGGTGGAAGAACTCGCGGGAGTAGTGGCCGAGCCGCCCGTCGGTGAACGACGTGTACGACTGGATGACCAGGATGCCGAACTTCTCGTTCGCGGCGAGCTCGGTGCGGATGTTGCCGAAGACGTACCGCGCGTGGAATCCGGCGACCGTGGTCGTTCCGCTTGCCACGTAAGGAGTCGCGGTCACCGTGCCCCAGTCGTTCATGCCGTGGCAGGTGATCCGCGTCGGTTCGGCGATCTCGACCCTGGTGATGTACTCGGTCGACGGGTTCGAGTTGACCCAGGACCCGACCAGCGTGGACCAGTCAGCCGGGACACCGGTCAGCTGCCTCGCGTCGGCTCGCATGGTGTCCATGGGAGTTCTCCTTTCCGGGCCCAGAACACCCTGGACCATTCACGGGTCGGGCCTGCCTGGCCGCCTGCCAGCGGCGCCGACCCGAGTGGCACGAACCCGGCGATGTCCAGGATCAGCTCGACCTCGCGGGGCCCGAAGTACCGGATCGGGTGCAGTTCCTGCTCCCCCGCGGCGACGACGTCGGAACCGGAGAACATCCACAGCCGGATGTCTGTCGAGTACACCTGGGAATGCCGGTCGATCCAACCGCCGGACAGGCGGATCAGCTGCTCGGTGCCGTCCGACACCACGGTGCAGCCGCCCTTGACGCCGTTGCGCAGCACCGCGGCGCCGTCGAGGACGTCGAACACCAGCATCCCGCCGGGCCGCAGGTGCCGGTGCGCCACGGCCAGCGTCTCGAACAGCGCGGAGTCCGCCGTGTGGTAGCCGAACACCGAGAACATCATGATCACGGCGTCGAACGCCCCGGCCAGTTCGGCGCCGGTGGCGGCGGTGGCGTCCATGGCAATCACCTGGGCGCCGGGGAACGCGGCCAGTCTCGCCTCGGCGATCGCGGCCATGTCCGGTGACCGGTCGACACCGGTGACCCGGTATCCGGCCTTGGCGAGCAGTTCCAGGTGCCGTCCGGTGCCGCAGCCGATGTCGAGCACCGACCGCACCCCGCCGCCGAACAACGCGCACAGCTGGTCCACTTCGGACTGGTAGTCCTTCGTCCCGTGCCAGCGGTCGTACCACCGGGCGTGCAGTTCGCCGAAGTTCATGTCCGGCTCGCCCAGACCAGCCGGAACCACGCCAGCGCCGGGTCGGTGAACGGTTCCGCGCCGACCTGCGTGAACCCGCAGACCGACAGCAGCAGCCGCAGTTCACGCGGCAGGAAGTACCGGATCAGCCGGGTTTCCACCGACTGGGACAGCACCTGGTCGCCCAGCAGCCGCCACGTGCGCAGCCTGAGCTCGTAGACCTGTTCGTCGGTCCGCACGTCGCTGCTGTGACCACACAGCAGCGAAGCCTCCTCCACCAGGCCGCGCAACGGCAGCGACGCGGTCAGCACGGATTCCCCATCGAGGACGTCGAAGACCAGCAGCCCACCGGGCCGCAGCCGGGCGTGCGCCGCGGTCAGCGCGGTGCGGATGCTGTCGTTGTTGATCAGCGTGCCGATCTCGGACATCATCAGCATCGCGTCGGCCGGTCCGGCCGGTTCGGTGTCGAAGCCCGCGACGGCCAGCGCGGGCAGGTACGCGGGCGTCCCGGTGACCGTGCCCGGTTCGAGGATCGCGGCGATCTGCTCCACTTCGGACCGCACGTCCCGGCTGAGGATCCGCAGAGGGAACATCAGGCCGTCACCTCCACGTAGATCGTCTCGTCGTCGCGTGCCCGGTCGTCCAACGCGGCCACGTCCGGCAGCCGCCCGCGGCGGAACGAGCGGACCCGCATGTCGGGGAAACCGGCGCGCTGGAGCACGTACCGCAGTTCGTCGGCGTCGTAGATCCAGCGGTGGTCCCAGAAGTAGAAGATGTGGTTGACCATGAACGCCCGCCGGTCGGGCATCGGCGGCGCGCCCCGCGCGGTGAGCCTTTCCCGGTAGCCCGCGAAGAACCCGCCGTCCGCGGCCAGGTAGCTCTCGACGTAGCGGCGCAGGTCCGGGGTGGTCAGCCGGAGCAGGCCACCGGGTTTGAGGATCCGCTTGACCTCGGTCAGCCACGTGACCGCGTCCGGCAGGGGGATGTGCTCGATCAGGTGCTCGGAGTACGCCCATTCGAAGCACCCGTCGGCGAACGGCAACGGACGACGCACGTCCCAGCGCATGAAGTAGGCGCCGTCGGCCATGACCAGTTCGCCCATCTCGGTCACCGACTCGCCGTCGGTCAGTTCCCGCAGATCGACGTTCAGGCACGACGGGTGCATGCGCGACTGGGATCCGAACTGGACACCGGCGAGGTCCGGCGGCGTGTCCACCGGTTCGAGCCGGGAACACCGCAGCGGCCCGGAATTCAGTACCGGCCCGGCTTCCCACGCCCAGCCGGTCATGACTTGCGCGCCCAGTAGAGCCGGGACCACTCGCGGGCCGGACCGGACTGCAGCCCGGCGAGCGGGGCCGCGCCGAGCAGGGTGAACCCGGCCGATTCGAGCACGAGTTCGACCTCCGACGGCGTGAAGTAGCGGATCGGGTGTACCTCCTGTTCGCCCGCGGCGACCATCCGTGTCCCGAAGAACATCCACATCCGGATGGTGATCTCGTAGATCTGGTCGTCGGGCAGGATCCGCCCGGTCGACGCGCGGACGAACTGGGACGTGCCGTCCTCGATGACGTTGCAGCCGCCGCGCACATGGCTGCGTAGCAACGCCGCCGCGTCGAGCACGTCGAAGACGAGCAAACCGCCGGGGCGCAGGTGCCTGCGCACCACGGCCAGCGTGGCGAACAGGTCGTCGTCGGTGATGTTGTAGCCGATCACCCACGACAACAGTGTCACCACGTCGAATTCTCGGCCGAGGTCGAGCGAACCGACGTCCGACTCGACCAGGTGGGCACGGGAGCCCAGCCGCGCCACCGCGAGGTCGAGCATGGCTGTCGACCTGTCGACACCGGTCACGACATAGCCCGCGTCCGACAACAGCTCAAGGTGTCTGCCTGTGCCACACCCGATGTCCAGTACTGATCCGACTGTTCCCATGTGCGCCTCGACGACCTCGCTGAGCTGTTCGACTTCCGCCCGGTAGTCCTTGGCCTGGAACCACCGGTCGTACCAGGCAGCGTGCAGCCGCCCGAAACTCGCCACGTCCGTCACCATTCCTCCAGCCGGTGCACGACCTCGACCGGCGACGGCTGGCTCTCGATCTCGTCGCGCAGCCGCCGGGCGGCCAGTGTGTAGGCGGGATCCGTCAGCAGTTCGGTCACGGCGGACCGGACGTCGGTGAAGTCCCGCAACTCCTGGTAGCGCAGGTGGATCCCGGCACCGGCGGCGACGATTCGGCCCGGCGCGATCTCCGCGTCGGGCTTGCGGCTGATCGCCAACTGGGGGACGCCGAGCGCGGCGGCGGTCAGCGTCGTACCGTCGCCGCCTTGCTGCACCAGGACATCGCAGTGCGGCAGGATCAGGTGCAGCGGCATGCCAACGACCACCCTGGCGGGCAGGTCAGCGGCGAGAGCGGCCTGCTCGGGTGTGGTCGCCACGATGATGTCCACGTTCAGCGAGGCGATCTCGTTGATCGCGTCCCAGTAGGGGAGCGCGGCCTGGGTGCCCAGCGCCTGCGCGGACGTGTGGCCCCAGGTGACGCAGACGCGGGGCTTGCGGTGCTCACGAACCCAGTGCGGCACAACGCCCGGGCCGTTGTACGGCACGTATCTCATGTTCAGGCTCGGCGAGTTGTCCAGGCGCAGACTCGGCGGTGTCGGGTCGACGGTGACCGCGGGCGTGACCGACACGGGCAGGCCACGGTCGGCGAACAGCCTGGTGTACTCCGGGATCGCTGTTCCGGCGCGCCCGATCTCCAGCCGTGGCACGGTTGCCGTGCCGAACAGGTAACGAACTCCCGGCACACCGACCAGGTCGGCGACGACGGGCCCGGCGAACGCGGCGGCGTCGTACACGATCATGTCCGGCCGCCACTCCCGCGCGAAGGCCGCGAGTTCGTCCACGACGGCCTCGGCCGCGCGAACCATCCGGCCGCCGAGCAGCTCGAGGTAGTCCCGTTGCGCGGGCCGCAGCCCGGTCAGGTGCAGCGGCCAGTCGTCCGGCCACGGGCCCTGCGAGTAGATCGCCGTCACGGTCTCCCGCAGCTCCTGTTCTGTCCACTGTGGAGCTCCGGTCAGCTCGACGGCGGGCATCCCGGTGCGCAGGACCTGGCCGAGGATCCGGCTCTGGCCCGCGATCCGCACCTCGTGCCCGGCCGCGTGGAACGCCCACACCAGCGGCACCATCGGGTACAGGTGCGGTACGGCGCTGTGGCACGTGAACAGGACGCGCATGCTCAGCCCACCCCGGCGCGCAGCATCGGCAGGACCTCGGAGCCGAAGAAGGTCATCTCCTCCAGATCCGGGTGCCCCATGAACAGGAACCGCGTGACGCCGACCGACTGGTACTGGCAGAGCGCCTCGACGATCTCGGCGGGCGAGCCGACCAGGGAGATACCGGGTGGGCCGAGGTAGGGCACGGCTCCGGTCCACAGGTACGGCGTGACCCAGGCCGACCCCTGCGCGGCAAGGTCATATGTCGACTTGTAGCCCACGGAGTCCGAACCGCCACGCAGTTGCCCGTGCACCTCCCGCGCCTGCTCCCCCGCCGACTCGACGACGGCGTACGCGGCCTCGACGGCCTCGGCGTGTGTGGGACGGCAGATCAACGTGACCAGCAGGCCCACCTCGGTCCCGCTGTCGAGCACCGGTTGGATCCGCGGCCGCATGCGTTGGGGCGCGTCCGGCAGCGTGAGCAGGCAGTCCGCGTGCCGGATCGCCAGTGCCATCGCCTGTTCGGAGCTGCCGCCGAGGTAGATCTCCGGCCTGCCGCCGTAGAACGCGGTGCTCAGCCGGGCACCTTCGACGCGGTAGTGCGTGCCTTCGAACGTCACCGGGCCGTCGCGGCGCCACAGGGCGTGGCAGATCGTCCAGAACTCGTCGGTGCGCCGGTAACGCTCGTCGTGCGTCAGGAAATCGCCGTAGTAGCGCAGCTCGTCCGGCGCCCGCCCGGCCACGATGTTGATGTCCACCCGGCCGCCGGTGACCGCGGACAACGTGTTGATCTGCTGGGTGAAGTAGGTCGGCGACGAGATCCCGGACCGCACCGCGACCAGGAACCGCATCCGCTCGGTCCGGGCGCCGAGCATCGCCGAGTACACGATCGGATCGGGCCGGGTGAACCCGAACGCCATCAGCACCGACTCGATCCCGCACGCCTCGGCACGCTCGCAGAAGGCCACGTGCGCGGCCATGTCCGGCACGCCGCTGAGCGACGTCAGCGAACGCGAACGGCGCAGGGAGTCGCCGACCGAGGACAGGCTCCACAGGAATCGCATAGTCACTGTCCTCTGAGCATCGGCAGCACTTTCGTGCCGAAGAACTCGAGCGTCGGGAAGTCCGGGCGGGCCTGGAACAGGAACTGGGTGACGCCGATCCGGCGGTATTCCTCGACGGCCGAGACGATCTCGTCGGCGCTGCCGACCAGTGAGATCGACATCGGGCCCATGAACGGCACCAGCCCGCTCCACAGGTAGGGCGTGAGCCAGTGTTCGCCGCGTTCGGCGAGTTCGTAGATCGCGTTGAACCCCACAGAGTCCACCGTCATCCGCCGCCACTGCGCCACCGCCGCCCTGCCGCGCTCGCCCGCGTCCTCCGCGAGCGCGTAGGCGTGTTCGACGGCCTCCTGGTGCGTGGACTTGACGACCAGGTTGCAGATGACGCCGACCTCGATCCCCGCGGCCAGCGCGGGAGCGATCTTGGGCCCGAGCACCTCCGGCGACTCGACCAGGCGCAGCAGGCAGTCCGCGTGTTTGATCGCCAGGTCCCGTGCCAGCTCGGAACTTCCTCCGATGTAGACATACGGCCGGTGCCGGTCGGGCGAGACGAACGTCTGGTTCACCCGCGCGCCTTCGACCCGGATGAACTCGCCGTCGAAGGTCACCGGGAACTCGCGCCGCCACAACGCGTGGCAGACCGTCCAGAACTCGTCAGTCCGGCGGTAGCGCTCGTCGTGTGTGGAGAAGTCGCCGTAGTACCGCAGCTCGTCAGAGCCCTGGCCGGACACGACGTTCACCTCGACACGGCCGTTCGTGAACGCCGAAACAGTGTTCACCTGCTGCACGAAATGCGTCGGCGAGATCACCGACGGCCGGGACGCGGTCATGAACCTGACTCGTTCGGTGGCCAACCCGAACGCCGTGGCCAGCACGGACGGGTCGGCACGCTGGAAACCGATCGGCAGCAGCAGCGAATCGATCCCCAGTTCGTCAGCCCGACGGCAGAAGTCACGCTGGCGGCCCAGATCCGCGACCGGGTCGATCTCAGTGCGCGGACCGGCCCCTTTGCGCCGGTCGGCCACCCCGGTCGACGGCAGACTCCAGTGAAACCGCATCCTGGACGACATCGTCCGACGGTAGGTCAGCCGACCACCCGTCCGACATGGGCGAATACTCCTAGGACAGCCAAGTCCTCGTGAGTGGTTTGCCCACCAAGGCGAACAAACCGCTCACGAGGATTCCCTGATGGCTGACGTGATCGTGCCGACCTGGTCCGCGAGCAGGCCGACGGCGCCGACGGCACGGCTCATCGGGTCCTCCCCGTCGCCGCCCAGTGCGCGCTCACGCAGATAAGCCGCCTTCACCGCGGCCCACCGGTTGGCCTGCTCCTCGGTGAGCGTGCCGCGCAGTTCGGCGAGTTTGAGCAGGTTCGCCTCGGCGCCGGTGGTGAGGGTCTGGGCTTCGGCCAGGTAGTGGTCGTCGACCACGGCCGCCAGTTCCGCGTCGTTCATCGCTGGGACGATCTTCTCGGCCAGCTTGTTCATGTTCCGGTACGAGCCCTGCAGCTGGTACGGCGGTTCCGTGCGGGACGCGTCCGACTGGGCCGCTGAGGCTATGTACGCCTTGTTGTTGGCCAGGATGACCTTCTGCACGGTCAGCAGCTTGCGCAGCACCGAAAGGACCTGGTCCAGCTCGACCGATGAGTACGGGTGCGACAGCTGGTCCGGCCGCACGCTCGAGTCGCCTTTGGCCAGTCGCACCAGTGTCGGCACGTCCCCACGATCCCTTGTGGACAACGGCGCCAGTACCGGGTTGGACGTCAGCGAGTTCTCCACGAAGCTCAACGCGAAGAGGTCCTCCTTGCCGGACAGCACGTCGCCGAGGTTCCACACGTCCGCGCGGTTGGCGAGCATGTCGGGGATGCGGAAGCGTTGCCCGGACTCGGTGTACGGGTTTCCCGCCATGCAGACCGCGAACCGCTTGCCGCGCAGGTCGTAGGTCTTCGTCCCGCCGTTCCATACGCCTTCCATCCGGCGCTGGGCGTCGCACAGTGAGATGAACTTCTGCAGCAGCTCCGGCGACGTGTGCTGGATGTCGTCCAGGTAGAGCAGCACGTTGCTGCCCATCTCCAGTGCGAACGAGATCTTCTCGATCTCCTGGCGTGCCGTGGCGTTCGGGGCTTCCGCCGGGTCGACCGACGTCACCGCGTGGCCCAGCGCGGGCCCGTTGACCTTCACGAACACCAGGCCGAGACGGTTCGCCACGTACTCCATCAGCGTGGTCTTGCCGTAGCCCGGCGGTGAGATCAGCAGCAGCAGGCCCATCTGGTCGGTGCGTTTCGACTCTCCCGCCGTGCCCAGCTGTTTGGCCAGGTTGTCGCCGATCAGCGGCAGGTAGACCTCGTCGAGCAGGCCGTTGCGGACGAAGGCGCTCATCACCTTCGGCTGGAACTCCTCGAACCGCAGCGCCCGCCGCTGGGTCTCCACCAGGTCGGCGCGTTTCTTCTGGTACGCACGGAAAGCGGGGACCCGGTCGGTGTGGAACCGCCGGGTGCGGGCCAGCAGCTCGTCCAGGCGGAACGTCAGCTTCCGGTCCACGATCCGCGGATGCGCGCCCAGCAGGCCGTCGACGGTTGCCTCCAGCGTCGCAGACGAGTCGTGCCGCGGCACGTCGTGGCACAGCTCCAACGCGATCGCCTCGGGCAGGTCCGCGCTGGTCTCGCCGACGCTGGCGAGGAACGCCGTCAGCCAGGCCGAGATCAGCTGGTGGCGTTCGGCGATGCCGTCGATCGCGCGCAGGTCGTCGTCGAACTCCTTGGCTGTCTTGGCTTGTGCGCCGAGCCTGCGGCGGAAGCGTTCGACCAGCGTGCGGGCCCCGGCGCTGGTGGCGAAGCCGAAGGGTGCGCTGGCGAGCTCCTCGAACAGGTACTCACCGGCCAGCGGGTCCGATTCCAGTCCCTGTGTGGTCAGGAACGCGGTGATCTCGCCGGTGAGTTCCGCCGCCAGTTCGTCGATCGCGGGCGTGTGGCCGAAGGCCTCGCGGGCGCGGGCCAGCGAGCCCGCCCGCCGGGACCACACCGACTTGGCCGTCTCGTCCGGGCCGAACGCCCAGAAGATCGTGGCCGCGGCACGGGCCTGCGGCGGGTAGCGCAGCACTCCCGCTCCCGCGCGCAGCCGGATCACGGCTTCGAGGATCTTGGCGGCGTCGTGGTCGTGCACGCCACGTTCGTAGCCTTCGTCGTACCGGGTCTCGGCGACTGCGCGGACGTGGTCGAGCACCGCGCTTTCGTCCAGTGGCGCCGTCGCAAGCGCGACCGTGGCGAGGAATTCGCCGCGGTAGACCTCCGGTGTCTCGGATACCAGCAACTGCTTCCAGAACGGCCGGGTGGTCTCGAACTCGGCGTCGACGACCGGGGCACGGTAGTCCGTTCCGGTGATCCCGACCGCCAGCCCGTCGCCGTGCGGCACCAGCGTCAGGTCCATGGCCTGCGTGTTCACCGCGAACACGTGCCTGCCGAGTTTGATGGTGTCGCCGCCGTCGGCGTAGAGGTCCAGCCGGTCACGCAGTGAGCGGCCCGCCTCCTGGCGGGCGGCCTTGATCCGGCCGTCCAGTTCCTCCGCACGGACCTGGTCGCCCAGCGCGCGCAGGTCGTCGGCGACCGCCCGCAGCTTGGTCACCATCGGGTCGCCCGCGAAGTAGGTGTTGACGTCGTCCAGCGTCGCCAGTTGACCCGAGCGGCGCTGCACGCTGCCCAGGATCCGGTTGGCGGACTCGACCAGTCGGTCCGCGCGTCGCGCCCGGTCGTCCAGCAACGCCTGCTTGCGCGCGGAGAACGCCTCGTAGACGTCCGTGCGTTTGGCGCCGAGTTCGGCCATGAAGTCGTCGAACTCGCCGAAGCGCGACTCCAGGTTCTCCAGCTGCAGCATCAGCCTGCCGAGGCCCTCGTCGCACTTCTGCGGGCTGTCGGCGACCGCCAACGCACCCGTGATGGCCTGGCCGAGCAGGGCGAACTCGGCCGCGAACTCGGCGCGGCCCTCGCTGGCCGCGAGTTCACGGCGGCGTCCGTCCACAGTGGCGCGTGCGCGGTTGATGCCGCCGAGCACCTCGCCGACACGGGACAGGATCCCGGTGCGGACCGTGGCATCGGCGATGTCGAGCGAGCTGACCACCTGGGTCAGCAGCTCAAGTCCTTCGGCCTGGTCGGCGAGCCGTTCACCGACCGGCGCCGCCTCGGCGACCGTCCTGATCGCCGAGCCCTCGGCGACCAGCCGTTCGACTTCCTCGTGGTACCCGGTGAACGCGTCCTCGCCGCTGAGGAACTCGACCGCGCGTTGCGCGGCGGCGCCCAGTTCCGCGGTCAGCAGGGTGTTCAGATCATCGATGCGGGCGGTGTCGATGTACCGCATCTCCTTCAACGTGATCAGGTGGCCCTGCGCCTTGCGCAGTTCGGCCAGCTGCGACACCCAGGCGTCGGCCGTCTTCGGCGCCTCGCCCCTGACCTTGCGGACCAGCGACGCGATGTCCTCATCGGACTTCGCCAGCGCGGTCGCGGCCTGGTTGGTCAGCGCCTGCACGCCTTCGAACTCGTCGAGGACCTGTTCTGCGGTGGCGCGCACCTCCGACAGCGGCGTCCGCAGGTCACCGAGTTCCTGCTCGCCGAGCCAGTGGTAGTGGTCGAAGGCCCGGTCGCACACGGCGATCAGGGCCTCGAAGACCTCGGTGGACGGCGCCATCTCGCCGACCATCCGGGAGATGGTCAGGCAGTCCGAGATGCCCCTGACCAGGTCGGCGTTCCCGACGCGGCCGAGCGGGCCGTCCGCGGTCTCCTGCGCGGCGGCGTACGTGTCGGACAGGTACGGCGTCTGCCAGACCTGCATCGGGTGCACGCGCGTGGGTTCCTCGGAGACGGCACGGAACACCACGAGCGTGCCGTCGTCGAACAGCGAGTACCCGTGGCAGGCGATCGGTGTGCCGACTTCCTTACGGATCACGTTGTACGGCAACAGCAGCGTCCGGCCCTCGGTCTGGGCGCGGAAGACATACAGCACGTCCTCGCCGTTGGTCGAGCGGATCACCCGCTCGAACTCGAGGCTGGTCACGTCCGTGTCGAACGTCTTCGCCGCACCGGTCGCGAGGTAGTAGCCGCCCGGGAAGATGATGCCCTGGTCCTCGGGAAGCCGTTGGCACGCCTGGCCGATGCCGTCCAGCCGCATGACACCCTTGGTCTGCGTGTTGAAGACCAGGTATCGCCACTCGGTTTCCTTGTACGGCTGGATCTTCAGCAGGATCAGCGGACCGACGCGGGCGTAGTGCACGGCTGCGTCGGCGAGGCTCTGCAGCGGCTCGACGACCGGCTCGGCGTAGATGCCCTCGCCGGTCTCGGTGTTGTTCTCCAGCTTGATGGTCAGGTCGCCGCCGACTGCCTCGATGAACAGCTCGTTCTGGATCGAGATGTGCGGGTGGCGGCCGAGGATGTGGTCCTCACGGGTGGTCTCGGTCCACTCGAAGTCGTGCGACGGCGGGAAAACGTGGTCCCGCTCGCCTCGGTTGTCCTCATAGGACACTGTGCCGTCGACGGCGACGCGCCAGCGCATCACCTTGATGTCGCCCGCGTTCGCGCCGGTCTGGAAGATCGCGAGCAGTCTGCCGTCGACCGTGCGCAGCTGCAGCAGCCGGGTTTCCTTGTAGTACCGGTACAGCTCGGCGAAGTCGTGCGCGAAGCGCGGGTCGTCGAGCAGGCCCGGCAGGGTGGCGTCGTCGAAACGGAACGCGTCGCCGTCACGGACGAACGAGTGCAGCGAGAAGACGTCGTCGATCTCGGTCTCCGGCCGCAACCCGATGAACACGTTGTAGCCGAACAGCATCGAGCCGTTGACCGAGACGATGTCACGCGGCACGCAGTTGTTCTCGGTGCGGATCCGCTCGGTGCCGATCAGCCGCAGCTCGGTGCCGCCGAACGCCTCGACGCGCTGGGTGTTCAGCTGCTCGGCACGGGCCGCGAGCGCGGCGGCGTGCTCCGCCAGCCGCGCCCTCAGCAGCTCGTACGTGCCCTCGTCCAGCGACACGGCACTGGACCGGGCTGTCGTTGGCGCCTCGGTCATCGGGTCAGCAGACCCGCAACCGGGTGCCCACCGATGCCGAGCCGGTTCGCCGTGTCCAGCAGTTCCTGGAGCTTGGCCGATTCCTTGCCGCCGCCGGAGCCGATCAGCTTGAGCAGCAACGCCGACACCGTCAGGTTCTGCACGTCCGCCGTGCTGATCCCGCTGAGCATCTGGCTGATGTCGTCGGCGAAGCTGCGCTCGCCGTTGAGCCAGGGCTTGGCCAGCGTCTGTGCGGTGGACGAGTGCTCCATGAAGCCGTCGAAGCTCTTGCCCATCGAGACCGCACCGACCAGGCGGTCGAAGAACATCGACTCGCCGCCGACGATGTCGATGTCGGCCTTCTCCAGTCCGGCGGCGATGACCGACGCCTGCGCCTGCGCGACCTCGCGCTGCGCCTCCAGCCCGGCCAGCCGGATGTCCTTCTCCATCTCCAGCCGCAGCCGGTATTCCTCGTGCTCACGGGTCGCGTCGCTCATCGCGGCCAGCGCGGCGGCCTTCTCGGTGAGGCCCTCCGCCTCGCCCTTGAGCTTCTCGCGCAACGCCTCCGCGACCGCGACGGCCTTCTCCTTGTCCACATTGGCCTCGGCTAGGCCGATCTTCTCGGTC
The DNA here is from genome assembly GCF_000826545.1 of Kibdelosporangium sp. MJ126-NF4. Next base: position 41,704 of record NZ_CDME01000014.1, read on the forward strand.
CCCTCGGCCTTCGCGAGCGCCTTCTCACGCTCGACCGCGGCCTCCGCGCGGCCGACCTTCTCGATGGCCTCCGCGTCGCGTTCCCTGACCTGCACGCTGGCCAGGCCTGCCGCGGCGGCCTCGGCCTGGGTGCCCTCGGCGAGCCGGATCTTGGCGCGGGTGTCGAGCTCGGCGGCCTGCTGACGGGCCTCGGCCATGGCGAGCTCGCGGCGTGCGTCGTGCTTCGCGGCCTGCTCGGCGGCCTCGGCCCCCTTGATGTCCTTGACCAGCTTCTCCTGCGCCTCGGCCTCGGCCTGGATGACCAGTGACTGGCGCATCCGCTCGGCCTCCTCGACCGCGCGCAGCCGCTTGATCGTCTCCTCCTGCTCGGCGACGGTCTTGTCGACCGCGATCCGCTCGCGGATCACCTCGGCGATCGCGCGCTTCTCCGCTTCGAGCTCCTTGTCCTTGCCGTACCTGGACAGCTCGGTCTCGCGCTCGCGGGCGATCACCTCGAGCATGCGGTCCTTCTCGATCCGCTCGGTCTCGATCGCGATCACGCGTTCCTTGTTCTTCTCGGCCACGGCGATCTCCCGTGCCCGGTTCTGGTCCTGGACGCCCAACTGCTCCTCGGTGCGCAGGTTCGCGGTGTGCGCCTTGAGCCGCTCCTCGGCCTGCACCTTGGCGATCTCGGCTTCCTCGCGGGCGCGGACGGTCTGCACCTCGCGGTTCTGCTTGGCCTCCGCGTCGGCCTGGCGGCGCTCCAGTTCGAGGATCTGCTCACGGGCGTCGACGTTCTGCCGCGTGATCTCCTTCTGCTCGTGGCGCTGGTACTCGTTGGTCCGCACGTGCTCGATCGCGGTCAGCTCGGTGATCTTGCGGATACCTTGCGCGTCGAGGATGTTCGCCGGGTCGAGGTGGCTCATCGGGGTCTGCTCGAGGAAGTCGATGGCCGCGTCCTCGAGGCTGTAGCCGTTCAGGTCGGTGCCGATCACCCGGATGATCTGGTCACGGAACTCGTCGCGCTTGGTGTACAGGTCGACGAAGTCCAGCTGCTTGCCGACGGTCTTGAGCGCCTCGGAGAACTTCGCGTTGAACAACGCCTGCAGCGTCGACTCGTCGCTGGCGCGCGCGGTCCCGATCGCCTGCGCGACCTTGATGACGTCCTCCGCGGTCTTGTTGACCCGCACGAAGAAAGTGATCCTGATGTCGGCGCGGATGTTGTCCTTGCAGATCAGGCCCTCGTGCCCGGCGCGGTTGATCTCGATGGTCTTGACCGAGATGTCCATCACCTCGGCGCGGTGCAGCACCGGCAGCACCATCGCGCCGGTGAACGTGACGTCCACCTTGCGCACCTTGGAGATGATCAGCGCCTTGCCCTGTTCGATCTTGCGGAACAGCCTGCTGATCATGAACAGGATGATCAGGATGACGAGGAGCACGACGCCGATCAGCACGCCCGCCCCGATTCCGATAGCGTCCATCGTTCAGTCCTTCAGATGAGTCTCGACCGGGGCGACCCAAAAGAACTCGCCATCGGTGTCGTAGTCGTAGATCAGTGCCGTCTGTCCGGCGCGCAGGTCGTCCTCGCCGGTCTGCCGGACCTGGACGACGGCTGAGGAACCGTCGTCGGCATGCACCTCGGCCTGACCGAAGTCCCCAGTCACCGTGCCGGTGCGGATGACACAGCTGCGGCCGATGAAGTCCGCCCGCGACGCGGCGGGTCCAGAGTGGAACACCGACCGCAGCGGCGTCACGAGCAACCTGGTGACCAGCAGCGCCAGCACGAGCGCGACGAGCAGGACCAGCAGACCGAGCCCGATCCGCGCGCCTGTGCCCAGTCCCGCGAGCAGGACCGTGCCGACCAGGCTCAGAAACCAGCCCAGCACGATCGTCAGTGTCAACGCGATGGTCAGTGGCACGCCGCCGAAGCCGAGCGCGCCGAGCAGGTCACCCGCGTCCTCGTCGACATCGATGGCACCGAACAGCGTCAACAGCCAGTAACCAACGCAGACGATCAGCAGGAACGTGAACAGGACAGCAGGGAAAGCCAGTGTTGCCTGCAAGAACTCGGCCAACCCGCCCCCTACACGCCGAACTCCGGTGCCCTCCCCATCGGCCCGGCGGGGCGACTATAGCTCAGCGGCGCTCACTGAGCGTTTCCATGACAGCCCCGTGACCGAATCGTGTCACATGCCTGTCCACCTGGGCTGCGTTTCGCAGTTTTTCCAGCGCAAGGTGCTGCGCCAGACGGACCTCGACGGCCCCGGTCCCGATGGCCTCGGCGGTCTGCTCGGCGGTGAGCCCGCAGAGCGCGCGCAGCACGATCACTTCCCGTTCACCCTCCGGCAGCGCGGCGACATCGAGCTGCGCGTCGTGACAGCCAGGCGCGCCGTCCAGTTCTTTGTTCACCATTTCCGCGACCACCCGGTAAGTGACCGCCAACAATGGTTCATGCCCTTCGGGCAACGCACGCATAACGGCGTACAAGGATTCACGGGCGACAAGGTCCGCGACCGCGAACGAGCCGTCCCGCCTGCCGATGCGCGCGCGGGTATACCGCACCACAACAGGTTTGATCGTTTCGAGAACGATGGAACCGAGACTCATGATGTCTCCCTGTGGCATTCCGACCAGTCGGTGATGGGACTGACGGAAACCACCCCACTGACGCAACTCTCCTGATTTTCCTCAAACAAATACCGTGCGTGGCAAACCGATTTCGAGACGCATCAGTAATACTCCACTCGGCCCATTACGGACGCTAACAGGCTGGTAACGGTTCGGCCGAACCGCCGTTGCGCACTTGATCTCTGCGGTTCACTGCGCTCGTGAAGAGCAGAGTCGCGCTCGTGGCGGTGGTCGCGAGCACCGCCGGATTGCTGATGGCGTGTTCGAGCAGCGAGTCCAAGTTCGCCGACGAGCTCAAGAAGGCGGGCTTCGGCACAGTGAAGCCAACCTCCGAGACGGAGAAGAAGACCAAGAAGGTCGGCGGCAAGACAGTGAAGACGAGCACGAAGGTGCTCGAAGCCGTCGTCACGATCAAGGGCTGCGACCTCGAGTTCGAGAAGGTCTCCGGCCAGTCCGGCTACTGGCTCGACGAACTGCACGTCAACGGGCAAGAGCCAGACTGGCCAGGCTTCCCCGAGAACCAGCGCAAAGAGCAAGTAGAGAAGATGCTCGCAGACGGCAGCCCAAAGCCAACCGGCTTTACCAACTGCTACAAACCATAACCAGCCCGAACCAGCCACCGAACCTGCACGCCGCCCGCCAGCGCAGGCCTGTGCGAAGCGCGCGAAAACGCAGGCGCACAAGTGCGACGCGCGCGCATAGCGCAGAGGTGAGCGGCCCGCGCGTGAACGCAGAAGTGGGCGGCGGCGCGTGAACGCAGAGGTGGATGGCACACACGCAAGAGCGCAGGGCTGTGTGACGCGCACGCGAGCGCGGGGCGTGCAGGGGCATGCGGCGTGCGCGCCAGCGCAGGGGTGTGGTTCGTGGGGTGTCCCTCCCGTATGGCCTGGGCGCAGCCATACCACGGCGTGTCGGGAGGTCGGCCTACGCGACTCAACCCACAGCGCAGGCGATACCGACCTCCCGGCACGCCGTGGTTTCCTCCGGCAGGACATACGGGAGGGGCGCCCCGCGCCCCCCACTCGACCCAGGAAATCACGTGGGCTGAGCCAACCGGCGCGAGAAACGAAGTGTTTGTGGTGTCCCTCTTGGAGGCCTGCCCGCCGGCGAGGCATCTCTTTTTCTTTCCCCGGTTGCTACGAAATCCGGTCAGCGGCGGCTGAGGAACTCCTGCAGCCCTGCCAGATCGTCGGTGTTGATGTGGTCGACGCCTGCCTTGCGCAGCTCGGTCCACAGCGCCTGACGAGCCGCGCCTGGCGCATCCGGAGTTGCCCAGAAACGGACTCGTTGCCCTGCCCGGTGAGCGTCCGAAACGATCTTGCTGAGACGTTCCCGTTGTGCGGCTGGAAACTCGCCGGTCCCGTTCCAGCCGAACAGTTTGCTCCAGTTGTCCGACACCAGCGGGGTAAGTCGGGCGTCCGAGCCGGGACCGAGGTCGTTCGGGTCGGCGATGCGACCGTCGTAGAAGGCGAGCCGGTAGCGCTGGGACGCCATCAGCTCACGCGGGCGGTCGCCCGAGATCACCGCGGTCACCGGCCCACGCAGGACGAAGCCGTGGATGTACTGGGTGAACAGCAGCGGGTAGCGCCGCAGCACCTTGTCCAGCTCGGCGTATGCCGCGACACCGTTGGTCTTGATGTCCACAAGCAGCTGGAACTCCACCGGCTTGCCCCGGTACACCGAGCCACCGTTGGCGAGCACGCGCTTGTACAGCGGGTCGAGGTAGAGCGACTGCAGCGTTCGCTCCGGAGTCAGGTCCTCCGGATCGTGGCCGACGAGCAGTTGGCCGTCGACCAAGTAGATGTCCGCCTCCACGCTCGTGAAGCCGTGATCGAGTGCGTCGAACAACGGACGCTCGTGCTCGTAGTCGTTGTGCGCGTGCGCCTGGGACAACGGCCGGACCTGAGGCTTGGCCGAGGCGGTCGCCGTCGAGCCGAAAATCAGCGCGACCACACTCAAAATCACTGTCATTAACCGCATGCGGAACACCTTAGGCCGGGTTGAGCTGCGAAAACATGAACGCCCGGCGAAGAGTTCGTCGCCGCGAACCGCACTCGCGCAAGGTAGTTGGTCTGTTACAGTCGCGCGCATGATCACCCGGATCGGCAGCCTGCGGACGGCCATCGCGGTGGCTACCGGTATCGCCACCCTCTACATGGGACTTGTCGTCCTGAACAACGTTACCGACTTTCCCACCAACCGGGCCTTCGTCGAACACGTGCTCGCGATGGACACCACGTTCCAGTCGCCGAACACGATGTGGCGCGCGATCACCAGCCCGACTGTCGCCCTGATCGCGTACATCGCGATCATCGCGTGGGAGGCGGTCGCCGCGGTCATGCTCGGCATCGGGTTCGTCAAGGGTGTGCGCGGCAGGGACGGCGCACGTTCCTACGGGACCGTCGGATTCCTGATGATGTTGCTGTTGTTCGGCGGCGGTTTCATCGCGATCGGCGGCGAGTGGTTCGAGATGTGGCAGTCACAGAAGTGGAACGGGCTGCAGCCCGCCACGTTCAACTTCCTGACCGCGTCGGCCGGTTTGATCCTCACCCGGTTGCATGACCGTCCATCTGTCGACACCTGACCGCGACCTGGGTAGTTCGCGTGGCGGCAAACAACTTCGCCTGATCGGTCGGCTTGCTTGTCCAGCGGGCCGGGCGGATGCTGTTCTGATGACGCGTGCGACGCCGCCTCCGTTACAGCCGATCGGTCCCCGTTCCTACGACAGCGAGACGCCCAACGCGTCCCGGATGTACGACTATTACCTCGGCGGCGCGATGAACTTCACCGCCGACCGTGAGCTGGCCGAACGGGCCAAGACTGTCCTTCCGTGCACCCCTGCGCTCGCACGGCTGAACCGTTCGTGGCTGCGGCGTGTCGTCCACGCCTGTCTCGACGAGGGAATTGACCAGTTCCTCGACCTCGGTTCGGGAATTCCCACCGTGGGCAACGTGCACGAGATCGTCCAACGGCGTGTGCCCGACGCCAAGGTGGTGTACGTCGACTACGACGCGACGGCAGTCACTCACGCACAGAAGCTGTTGCAGGGCAACGAGAACGCCGGGATCGTACACGCCGACATCCGCGACCCCGACAGTGTGCTGCAGTCCGCGGAAGTCGGTCGACTGCTGGACTTCCAGCGGCCGATGGGCCTGCTGATGGTCGGCATCCTGCTGTACGTCGGCGATGAGTACGACCCCGGCGGACTCGTCGCCACCTACCGTGACGCGTGCGTGCCGGGGAGCCTGCTGCCCATCTCGGTGATCACCACGCAGATCGTGGCCGAGCAGGATCCGGTGACGCACAAGCAGATTCTCGATCTGATCGGCGTGTACGACGACGCCAGCGAGCAGATCCACACCCGGTCGCCGGACGACATGAAGTCCTGGTTCACCGGGATGGACCTACTGGAGCCGGGCATCACGACGTTGCCGCAGTGGCGGCCGGACGGCTCGCTGGAAGCCGACAACGACAGCGAGGCCCGGCTGCTCGGCATCGGCGGACTGGGCAGAGTCCGGGGCCCCGAAACCGAGGCCCCGGACACCTCAAGCTAGCGCTTGAGCACCTTCACCGGCTGCTCGGCAGCCTGGTCGAAGATCTCCTGCAGCATCGGGTTCTGCTCGGCCACACCGGCGGACAGGCTGCGCGGCAACGGAACCGCCTTGCCGTCGAGCGGGCCCTTGACCTCGTAGACCGAGCCGTCCTCCGGCAACGGCGCGGTGCCGCAGATCTCGTTGCGGCCCGGCGCCTCGCCGCCGAACAGGAACCGGTCACCGAACTGCTGGACGCAGGAGGACGGGCCGAGGATGTACTCGCCGTGCTGGCCCTCGTCGTCCACCGACACGAGCCGGGCGGCGTGCGAGACGTCCTTGTACGTCCGCAGCGCGCCCTCGTAGGCGGTCTGCGGGTCGAGTTCGCTGTGCACCATCAGGACCCGCGGCGACCCCTTCAGGTCGACCTTGCGGTCCTGCGGCGGGTACGGCCAGAACGCGCACATCGGCACGCCGTTGAGGTACCCGGCCCACGGGTAGCGCTTGGCCATCCGGTCGGCTTCGCGCGTGTAGAACCTCGGGTCCTTGTTCCACGCGGTGTCGTTGCACCGCACGGTGTCGCCGATCGCGCCGATGTTCACGACCTCGTCGGTGGAGGCGGAGGCAGTGGAGGTGGCCGCGACCCCGTAGCGGTTCTTGATCGTGGCCAGCGTGTCGTACGCCTGCAGCGCCGGAGCCAGCCGCGCCCAGGCGCGTTCGACGTGACCGACCTGGATCCTGCTCGCCGGGGCCTTGGTGAACTCGTCGAACACCAGGATGTCGGTCAGCGCGCGGATGAACCGGCGGTCGTTGCCGATCACGCCGAGCACGTTGAAGTCCAAGTTGTGCGGACGGACCGTGCTCGTTCCCGCCTGCTGCAACGCGGTCAGCTTGCCGCGGATCGCGTCATAGGTCCGCTGCACCTCGTTGGCGGTCGTGCCGAGGTTGCCGGTGATCTGGTCGGCGTGCCTGGCGACCCACGGCTTGAACTGCGTGTCGAACCGGCGCTGGTAGGACCACGGGTCGAAGTTCACGTTGTCCCACTGCGAGTGTGTCCAGTCCATGTTGGAGTCCAGGACGAACCGGCCGACGCGCTGCGGGTACGTGTCGGCGTACCAGCCGCCCAGCCACGTGCCGTAGCTGTAGCCGACGAAGTTCAGCAGCCGGTGGCCGAGCAGCGCACGCAGGAAGTCCATGTCGTACACGGTCTGCTGGCTGCTGACGAACCGGCCGAACTCGGTCGCCGTGCACGCCTTCGCCTGCAGCTTCGCCTCGGCGATCTCGGTGCGGTGGGTCCGCTCGTCGCGCACGCGGTAGTCCGGCGTGGTCGGCAGTGCGGCCAGTTCCTCGCTCGTGGCCAGGCAGCGCAGCGCCTCGCTCTGGCCGAAGCCACGCGGGTCGAACCCCAGCAGGTCGAAGTCCCGGAACGCCTGCGGCCGTGACAGCGCGAGCGTGGCGGTCAGGTTCAGCCCAGGTCCACTCGGGCCGCCCGGGTTGCTGGTCAGCAGGCCGCGAACCGGGCCGGTGGCCTTGCTGTGCGCGATCGCCACCTTGATGTCCGGGTGCGCGCCCGGGTTGTGCCAGTCCATCGGCACCTTGACCGTCGCGCAGTTGGTCGTCGGGGCCTGCGGGTTGGCCTGCTTGATGGCGGCGTCGAACGAACAGGGTGCCCACTGGATCTGCTGGTCGAGATACCGCTGCGGAATCGCCGGGGCGGGCGGTTCGGCGGGTGCGCGGTCAGGCTGGGCGATGCTCGGTGGGGCGAGCACCGCGAGAGCCATGGCCGCGCTTGCCACGGCCGACACCAGTACACGTAAAGAAGCCATGCCCTATGCGTAATCGCCCCACAGCTCCTACGGGAGAGCCAGACGTCGCAACCTTCGTGAGTGTTTTGGCCGGTTAGAACCGGCCAAAACACTCACGAGGCTTTTCAGAGGGCCTGGGCGAGGCGGTCGGCGAGCAGCCGCGTGAACCGGGACGCGTCGGCCAGTTCGCCGCCCTCGGCCAGCAGCGCGATGCCGTAGACGAGTTCGGCGGTCTCCGCCGCGCCGTCCTTGTTCTCCTCGTGCGCCGCACGCAGGCTGGTGATCAGCGCGTGGTCCGGGTTGAGCTCCAGGATCCGCTTGACCGGCGGGAGTTCCTGGCCCATCGCCCGGTACATCTTCTCCAGCGTCGGCGTCAGGTCGTTCGCGTCACCGACGATGCAGGCCGGGGACGTGGTCAGCCGCGTGGACAGCCGGACCTCCTTGACGGTGTCCTGCAGCGTCTCGGTCATCCAGGTCAGCAGGCCTTCGAAGCCCTTGGACTTCTCCTCGTCGACGGCGTCGGAGTCGAGGTCGACCTGGCCCTTGGCGACCGACTGGAACTGCTTGCCGTCGAACTCGGGCACCGAGCCGACCCACATCTCGTCGACCGCGTCGGTGAGGATCAGCACCTCGTAGCCCTTGGCCTTGAAGGCCTCCATGTGCGGCGAGTTCTCGATGATCGAGCGGGACGCGCCGGTCAGGTAGTAGATGTGCTCCTGGCCTTCCTTCATCCGCCCGACGTAGTCCTTGAGCGAGGTCGGCTCGTCAGCGGAGTTCGTCGAGGCGAAGGCGGAGATCTCCAGGATGGCCTGGCGGTTGTCGAAGTCGTTGACGAGCCCTTCCTTGACCGCGGCGCCGAACTCCTGCCAGAACGTCCGGTACTTCTCGGCGTCGAGCGCCTTGACCGTGGAGAGCACCTTCTTGACGAGGCGGCGGCGCATCAGCTGGATCTGCCGGTCCTGCTGGAGGATTTCGCGGGACACGTTCAGCGACAGGTCCTGTGCGTCGACGACGCCCTTGATGAAGCGCAGGTACTCCGGCATCAGCGCTTCGCATTCGTCCATGATGAACACGCGCTTGACGTACAGCTGGACACCGCGCTTGCTTTCCCGCATGAACAGGTCAAGCGGCGCGTGCGAGGGGATGAACAGCAACGCCTGGTATTCGAACGTGCCCTCGGCCTGCATCTGGATGATCTCGAGCGGATCGGTCCAGTCGTGGCTGATGTGCCGGTAGAACTCCTTGTACTCGTCCTCGGTCGCCTCGTCCTTCGACCGCGCCCACAGCGCCTTCATCGAGTTGACCGTCTCGAACTCGACTGTCGTGGTCTCTTCGCCGTCCTCGGACTTCTCAACCTTCTCGACCTTGAGCCGGACCGGCCAGGTGATGAAGTCGGAGTACCGGCGGACGATCTCCCGCAGTTTGAAATCGGCGGTGTAGTCGAAGAGGTGGTCCTCCGCGTCCTCCGGCTTGAGGTGCAGCGTCACCGAGGTGCCCTGCGGCGCGTCCTCGACCGCTTCGATCGTGTACGTGCCCTCGCCCGCGGATTCCCACTTGGTGCCGTCGGACTCGCCTGCTTTTCTCGTCACCAGTGTGACCTTGTCGGCGACCATGAAGCTGGCGTAGAAACCGACGCCGAACTGGCCGATCAGGTCGGCCGAGCTGTCCTTGCTCTCCTTGAGCTTGCGCAGCAGTTCCGCGGTTCCCGACTTCGCGATCGTGCCGATCAGGTCGACGACCTCGTCGCGGGACATCCCGATCCCGTTGTCCCTGACGGTGAGCGTGCGCTGCTGTTTGTCCGATTCCAGCTCGATCCGCAGGTCGTCGGTGTCGGCGGCGAGGTCCTTGTCCTGGAAGGCCGCGAGCCGCACCTTGTCCAGCGCGTCCGACGCGTTGGAGATCAGCTCGCGCAGGAAGATGTCCTTGTTCGAGTAGATCGAATGAACCATCAGCTGCAGCAGCTGGCGCGCCTCGGCCTGAAACTCGAGCGTTTCCATCTGGGTGTCCACCCGCCGATTATCTCAATGCCCCGTGAAGTCGTTATCGCCTGGTCCGGCGGTCCGGCCCGGACCAGGCGACCAACGTCAGGTGCGTCGGCAGGTGAAACTGGTTGCCGAGTTCGGGTCGCCGCCCTGGTAGCTGGCGACCAGCGGGTACAGGCACAGGTCACGGGTCGCTTTGCCGTCGGCGGTGCGGGCGGGCAGCGTCTGCGGTGCCTTGCCCTTCTCCACCCAGTCGACCAGCGCGGCCATCGGGTCGACGGGTACCGCGCCCGGACCACCGTTGCAGTGGTCGGCGCCAGGAGCCAGGAACACCCGGTAGAAGTCGTCCACGTTGCCCATCCGGCGGCCGACACGGTCGCGGTAGTCGACGGTGCCCTGGTACGGGATCAGTGCGTCGTCGGTGCCGTGCCAGGTGATCATCTTGCCGCCTGACCTGCGGAACGCCGTCAGGTCGGGGTCGTCGGTGCCGATCGTCGGGTTGTAGCGTGCCCGCGACTCGGCGAACACCCGGTAGTACTGCGCGTACGACATCTTGCTCACGTCGAACTTCGGGTCGCGCTTGACGAAGTACTGCACCCAGGTCGCGCCGATCTCGAACGGCGGCTGGCTGGCCACGTAGCTGAGGTCGGCGCCGGGGTTGAAGCCGTACCAGCCGTGTGGGCCGTCCCAGATCTTGCGGACGACCTCGGCGTCCGCCGGGGAGATGGTCAATTCCTCGCCGTCACAGACGATCTTCGTGCCGACCAGGTCGAACGGGTTGTAGTGGCACTTTCGCGGGTCGTTGATCACCCGGTCGGCCACGCCGTCCTTCGCGTCGCAGGCGTCGACCGCGGCCTTCTCGAACGCGTCCTGCTCGCACTGCGACAGCTGGTTGCGCTCCTCGTTCTGGACCACCGTGGGCCACAGGTCGGCGACCAGGAACCTGTCCCAGTTGATCGCGGGCGCGGCAGCGTTGATGCCGTCGTAGTCGTCCGGGTAGCGCTGGGCGTTCATCAGGCCCTGGCGGCCGCCGGTCGAGCAGCCGTTCCAGTACGAGTGGCTCGCCGGGCGCCCGTAGTGCTGGGCGGTCACGGCCTTGCCCGCGACCGCCATGTCGTGCAGCGACCGGGAGGCGAAGTTGCGCAGCAGCTCGGTGTTGACGTTGCCGTTCGCGTCCAGCGCCCACTTGGCCGGGTTGCTCAGGTTCGAGTCCACCCCGCCGTCGGTGGTCGCCGCCGCGTAGCCGAGCTTGATCTGTTCGGCCAGCATCGCGTCCCAGGTGCCCATCGAGTAGCCACCGCCGCCGACGCCCTGGAACCGGCCGTTCCAGCCGGACACCGGCAGCCACAGCCGCACAGCGACCTTGTCGCCGACGCCCGGATGCGTCAGCACCGCCGTCACATCGCAGTACGCCGGGACGTTCGTGACCGGCGGGATGGGAAAACCGGGCGGATACGCCACAGATCCGCCAGGTTTGTCGACAGCCGTCACCGAAACGACTTCGGCGCCGGGAACCGTCGGCTTACCCACCGCGCCGCAGCCCTGCGCGGCCGAGGCAGCCGTCGGTGTGATCACCATGAACATCACGGAAAACAGCGCCACCGAGGCGCTGAGCAGTCGTTTCATTGTTCTCCCCTGACCAGGCTTCCTACTCACCGTAGCGGGTGAGTTCCCCCGGATGACGCTATCCGGACAGGCCACCATTCGCTTAGCTGACGCTATGCAAATCGTTGATCTTGCGACCCGCCCCGACCTTGCCGAGGCCGCGCTCGACCTGGGCGACGTCGGGGGTCAGTTCATCTACGCCGGTGCCAGCGGGAAGATGATCTCCCTGGAACGGTTCCGGCAGCAGTGGAGCCGGTACTTCCTGATCGCCGTCGAGGACGGCGTGCCGATCGCACGCACGTTGTCGGTCCCGCTCGCGTACCCGGCCGAAGGCCGCGACGAGCTGCCGGAGCACGGCTGGGACGAGGCGGTGCAGTGGGCCGCGCAGGACCTGATCGACGGTCGCGCGCCGAACGCGTTGTGTGCGCTGGAAGTCGTGATCGACCCGCGGCACAGAGGACGGCACCTCTCCTCGGAGATGCTCAAGGCACTGAAGGCACGCGCGGCGGAAACGGGGCTGTCCCGGCTGATCGTGTCGGTCCGGCCGATCGGCAAGGAGGCCGAGCCGAAGACACCGATGCGGGAGTACGCCTTCCGCCGCCGCCCGGACGGCCTGCTCGCCGATCGCTGGCTGCGCACGCACGAACGGCTGGGCGCGGAACTGATCAAGATCTGCCCGTTCGCGGTGACCATCTCCGGCTCGTTCGCGGACTGGAAGCAGTGGGGCAACGTCGACCTCGTCGACGGCGACAACCTGTTCCCCGGCGGCATCGCGCCGATCATCGCATCGTCCGAACGGGACTACGGCGTCTACGTCGAGCCGAACGTCTGGATGGAACACCCGATGTAGACAGCCACCGAGTTCCCCTCGTGAGTGTTTGTCCGAGCTGGAGCTCGGATAAACACTCACGAGGGGTTCAGGGACCCGATTACCTGATGTTGACGTCGATGCAGACGTAGAACGCGTTCGCGGTGTCCGCGATGTTCCACACGACGAGCATCTTCTGACGACCCTTGAAACTGCCCAGGGTCACGTTGTTGTGCGTGAACCCGAACGGCGGCCGTGCGCCACCGTCGCTCTTGGACCACACGCGGGTGCCACCGATGAAGTACTCCCACGTGCTTGTCGCGTGCGACGCGGTGATGTTCCACGTGAACGACTGGGTCGAGCTGACGTCCTGGACCTTCCAGCCCATACCGTCGTTGTTCAGCTCAGCGAACCTGCCCACGTTGCCGTGACAGTTGCGCAGCCCCTTGGGGCCTTCCACACTCTGCGGCTCGTACTTGATGCTGCCGCACTGCACCACTCCACGCTTGCACTGGTCCTGACGGCTGGACGGATTGCTGATCCATCCGTGTGCCGATGCCGTCCCAGCAGGGAGGATGACGGTGAGCAGAGGTGCGAGCAGTAGACCGACAACGGCCGCAATGAATTTGCGCTTCATTGTTCCAGCTCCTCTTCACGACGAGCTGCGGTCCGGTGTCGCGCGCCGACCGGCACCGTCCGCTCGGTGCCGATACCTAACACAAGACCTGCAGGGGTTTTGTGGTCTAGACCATACTAACGTCGGACGTCTCGGTCAAGCGATGGCAAAGCCCTTTGACTGCTGGGCATTCCCGACCGAACGCGACAATCAGCGCTCCGGATTTCGTTGCGGATAGTGAAACGCCGTTTGTCACCGTAGGTTAGTGTGCGCCACGGACCCGCTCCGGCGGAAGAGATGGACTGGACCAATCTCGGCGCCGTCCGGCAGCGCGCTGCCGATCCGGTCGCACATCGTGCAACGACAACCATTTCCAGGCCGCCCACCAGGCGAGGGGACAATGCTCACCACTCCCCCGGCGGGGTGGTCCGACCATCGGGTTCCCTGTTATCCCGCTGGGCCGAATGCCGCATTGACGATGCCACCGGTTACCGCTTGTATCGGAGGGACGTCTACGCGTAGGCAAGCCCCATCCCTGCACACAGTCCGCTGCCGCCGGTCGCGCGAACCGCCCGGCGCGGGCGGGCTGTCCTGATCTGGCGTGCCCGCTGTCTCGCCATGCCCGGGTGCGCCTCGGGAGGACCCTGCTGATGAATCGCAAGCGATCGGGGCTGGCCTTGACCGCCAGCCTCGCCATGGTCGTGACAACGATGACGGTGTTGTCACAACCCGCGCAGGCCGAAGAGCTCGCCACGCGGGCAGCCGACCGCGCGGGTATGGCACTGGCGCAAAGCCCCGACGAGTCGTTCCACCGGTCCGCGACAACCCTCGGCGCCGCCGGACTGTTCTACTCGTCCTACCAACGGACCTACCGCGGGCTGGACGTGGTCGGTGGTGACGCGGTGATCGTCACGGACGGCAAGGGAACCGTGCACGACCAGATCACTGCGGACACCGCTCGGATCAACGTCGGCACCCGCCCGTCGCTGAGCGCGAACACCGCGACGGACATCGCGCGCAAGCACCTGTCCAGTGTGGACAAGACCAGCCAGCGCCTCGTGGTCGCGGCCGGTGAGCGTCCGGCACTGGCCTACGAGGTGACACTCGACGGCCAGGCGGCAGAGCAGGTCCCCAGCCGCATGCACGTGCTCGTCGACGCGCAGTCCGGCGCCGTGCTGGACAGCTGGGACGAGGTCAAGGCAGGAACCGGCAACAGCTTCTACAACGGCAACCCGGTGACCATCAACACCCAGCAGAGCGGCAGCACGTTCTCCACCATCGACCCGACGCGCAACGGCGTGCGGTGCGGGCGGTCGAGCAACCAGCAGGTGTTCACCGGCCCCGATGACAACTGGGGCAACGGATCCGGCACCGACCTGGAAACCGCGTGCGTCGACGCGCTGTACGCGGCTCAGCGGCAGTGGGACATGCTGCGCGACTGGCTGGGACGCAACGGCATCGACGGCAACGGCCGCGGCTTCCCCGCCCTCGTCGGCCTCGCGGCCGTCAACGCGTTCTGGAACGGCAGCACGGCATCGTTCGGCCGGTCGCAGGACGGGCAGCGCCAGGTTGTCCCGATGGACGTGGTGGCGCACGAGTTCGGCCACGGCATCTTCCAGTTCACCCCCGGCGGTTCCGGTGGCGGCGGCAACGAGAAGGGCGGACTGAACGAGTCCACCGGTGACATCTTCGGCGCGTTGACCGAGCACTTCGCCAACAACCCGAACGACCCGCCGGACTACGAGGTCGGCGAAGAGGTCAACCTGGTCGGCCGCGGTCCGATCCGGTCGATGTACCAGCCTTCGCGGCTCAACCACCCGAACTGCTACAGCTCGTCCATCCCGAACACCGAGGTGCACGCGGCAGCGGGCCCGCAGAACCACTGGTTCTACCTGCTCGCCGAGGGCACCAACCCCGGCGGCGGCAAGCCGGTCAGCCCGACGTGCAACAACACGACGATCACCGGCATCGGCATCCAGAAGGCGGGCCAGATCTTCTACAACGGTCTGCTGCGCAAGACCGCGACGTGGACCCACGCCCGTGCGCGGGTCGCCACGCTGCAGGCCGCCAAGGCCTTGTTCCCCGGCAGCTGCACCGAGTTCAACGTCACCAAGGCGGCGTGGGCAGCGGTGAGCGTTCCGGCACAGGCAGGCGAGCCCGCCTGTCCGTGATCTGACTACGGGGTGGCGGGCCGCTGGAGCCCGCCGCCCCGGATCACCTCGACGAGACTGGCGAAGCTCTCCGAACCACGACCGGCCGCGATCCCTTGCGCGGTGAGGGACTGGACCACCCTCGGCAACGCGGCGTCCAGGCCGCGTTGCTCGGTCACGGCGATCAGGTGGCGCATCAGCGGCTCGTCGAGTTCGAGCCATTCCTCGTCGCCCGGGTAGCGTCCTTCGTCGACCTGACCGGCGTAGTCGTCGATGACGTCGGCGACCGTGGTCTTCAACCACTGGTTCAACATCGGCGTGAACGTCCGCGCTTCGACACCCGCTCCGGTCAGCAGTGCGGCCGTCTGCAGATAGCCGGTCAACGTGGCCCACGCGAAGTTCAGCATCGCGGCGTCGTAGAGCGACGCCGTCCCCGCGTCCGGGCCGAGGTACGTCGCCGATCCCAGCCGGGTCAGGTGTTTCTCGTTGCGCGCGAACACTTCCGGCGCTCCGCTGTACACCAGCACCGTGTCCGTACGGCCGACATGCTCGGGATGCGCCATCAACGCGCCGTCCAGATACCGGCCGGGAAACAGGTTCGCGGCCTCGGCCGCCTGCTCGCTCGTGCCGGATGTCAGGTTCACGATGTCCGCTTCGCCGGGCAGCCGCGGGATCCGGGAGTAGTCCTCGACGCAGAGCACGACCAGGTCGGCCTGCCCTGTCAGGGACTCGGTCGCGGGCACGGCCAGTGCCGCCGCGATCGCCTTGGCACGGGGATTCGTTCCGATCACTGTCATTCGCACGCAACCTACATTATGTAGGTTAGCGTCCGGACGCAAGCCGTTTCACGACGAGACTGGCGGTGGCGATCGCGTCGGCACGCGAGATCCGGTTGTCCGCCGCGGCTCGCGCCAGGCCGTCGACAGCGCTGAGCATCCCGGTCAACGCGGGCAGATCCAGGCGCGCGAACGGTTCGAGCGCCTGCCGGAACTCCGCGATGTAGACCTCACGGGACTCCCGCAGCACCTTCCGGGTCTCCGGGCTGCCGGACAGCGCGGCGAAGACCTCCTCGCACTCCTCCCCCGCGTCCAGCACCCCGTCGACGTACGCGGTGGTCAGCACGGAGGCGACCGCGCCGAGCGATCGGGCGCGCTCGGCCAGCGCCTCGCGGATCGTCTCGACGATCCGCTGGTCGTAGTCGCGGTAGAGCTCGACCAGCAGCCCCTCGCGGGTACCGAAGTGGTCGTACACGACTGGCCGCGACACGGCTGCCTGCTCGGCGAGGGTGACCAGCGTCAGCGTGTTGGTGCCGTCGGCGCGGATGATCTCCAGCGCCGAGTCCAGCAACTGCCGACGCCGGTCAGCACGACTCAACCTGCCCATACCCTCATTTAGCCATAGGCTCGTCCGCAGCACGCACAGTGGCCTTCGCCCGCCCGCGGGCTCGCATCCTTGAGCTGGGCCTGCTGCCACTGCTGCCGCCACCGGCCGACCTCCGCGTTGTGCTTGGCCGTCAGGTCGGCGCCGTCCCGGTGTCGCGCCAGCGCGCGGACGAACGACAGCACGAAATCGATCTTGGGCAGGCGTTTGCCGTTCAGTATCTCGCTGATGGTCGACGGCGACAGCGGATACCCGCCGGACCGCGCCGCCAGTTCGCACACCCGGTGATAACTCGGTTTGCCGCACTTGATGTGCAGCGCTCGCAAGCTCGTGGCGAACTCGTGGGCCTGGTGGCTCGACACGACATTTCTCCCTTTCCGTGGCGCGCCGACAACGTTTCCGGGAATGATCGCAAGCCCGATCTACGCCGTTGTCCGGTTTTGTTCGGCGATATTCGACGCGGCCACCATCCGTGCCCGGCACAGTGCCTTGGCTACCAGGCATTTCGCCGCAGGCGCCGGTCAGCCGAACCAGCGGACTGATCCATTTGGTTGAACCTTTGCTCTACCGAGTGGCGTCTCATCCTATGGTCTGGCGTTTGACAGCACTGTCACGCCGTCGGGACCATTCCGCCCATGAGTGCCGGTGTCGCCCTCGTTCGGCGGCTTCACGTCGACCTGGCCAAGCAGGCCAGTTCGCTGTAAGCGCGTCGCTTCCCGCTCACTGAAACACCCTCCTCACGCGCGTTCCCGCGCGCCCATTTCCCATGGAACGAATCAGGAGCTGTCCATGTGGTCGAATTCGCCTCGATGGCGAAAAACCGTGATCGGCGCCGCGGCGAGTCTGCTCGCCATCGGCGCGTTGACCTACAGCGGTGCCGCCAACACCGCGTATGCCGATGTGCGGACATTCGTCGACGCCAAGAAAGGCGCCGACGGCAAGCAGTACTGGGTGAAGAACCACCTCGTGACCAAGCAGGTCAAGGCCGCCGCCCAGGAAAAACAGCAGGGGCAGCGCAAGAAGTGGCTGCTGGTGTGGGCCGGTGACGAGAACATCGCCGACACCCTCGTCAAGGACCTGAAGAACCCGCCGGGCTCCCTCACGGGCGGGCTGAACAAGGTCACCAACGCCCTGCCTGGGCCGGACTTCCTCGCCGTGATCGACGCGACCGAGGGCTCGCCCGCCTACGGCAAGGTCGTCAACACCGCCACGGTCGGACCACTGGTGGAGAACGAGCCACACCACATGCAGTACGTGTGGCACAAGGGCGACACCATCTACGCGGGCGCGTTGTTCGCCGCCGCGACGTACACGTTCGACGTGTCCGCGCTGCCCGAGTTGAAACTCAAGGGAATCAGCCTGCCGACGAACACACTCGGCGGCTCGGTGCCGGACGCGTACTGGACGTTGAAGGACGGCACGGCGTACGGCACCTACATGGGCGGCCCGGTGGTGCCCGGTCCGTACGTCTACGCCAACGGCCAGTCCGTGGTGGGCAACGGTTTCGCGGGCAGTCCCGGCGCGTTGATCCGGTTCGACCAGACAGGCAAGGTGCTGTCGCAGACGTCGGCCGCGACACCGCAGGGCGACAACGAGAAGCTCTGCGCGAACCTGCCGAGGCTGGGCAAGCCCACCTGCGCCAACCCGCACGGGATCCAGGCCCGTGAGGACCTGAACACGTTGGTGACCAGCGACTACGCCGAGCCGCGCAACATCATCCTCGACCCGGTCAAGGCCCCGTCGCCGTACCTGCGGCGGCCGACCGTCCGCACGTGGGACATCACCGAGCGGGACAAGCCGAAACTGCGGGCGGTGTCGTACCTGCAGAACGGGCCGCGCGCCGATCCCGCCGACCCGCTGCACCAGGAAAGCCGGGCGGTCATGGAGACGACCGTGACCAACCTGCCCGGTCACAAAGGCGCGTTCGCGCAGACCATGCAGGGCGGCGCGGTGCACTACACGCCGGACATCACCGCACCGGAACCGAAGTGGGTCGAGGTGTTCGACGACGGCGCCGCGAACAAGGCGATCCACCCGGGCAACGACTCGAACGGCGGTGGGTCCAACGGCGGCTGGATCCAGACCAGTCCGGACGACAAGTTCCTGTACCGGGCGATCTCCGGTCGCGGCAAGGGCGCGCTCGGTCCGGACGACCCCGGCACCACCGGTGGCGTGTACGTGCTCGACATCCGCAAGCTGCTGGCCGCGGGCCCGAACTTCCAGTGCCGGATCGACACGCTCGACGAGGCTCGTGGCGGCGGCGCGGAGGCCGACTGCCCGACGGTCGCGGGTGCCGCGCCGATCAATCCCGGACAGCCCGCGGCGGGCCCGCACTGGGGCGCGTACGACAACTTCAAGCTCGGCGAAGACGGTTTCTACCACGAAACCACGTCGCCGGAACGGCTCGCGGTGTCGAACTACTTCGTCGCACGGACCGGCCTTGACGGCGACCACAAGGTCAACGTTCTCAAGCTGGGCAAGGACGGCAAACTCGCACTGGACACCGCGTTCAAGGACGAGTTCACCGGTCAGACCGGCATCAACTTCAACCGCAAGCAGTGGCCGCACGGCGCGTTCGGCAACGCCAAGCCGCACTCGGAGCTGTTCGTCATCGCGGACGCGGATGTGAAGTGACCATGGAGCACTCGCACGGTGGTCTTCCCGTCGAGACGTCGTCCGCGTGGCCGTTGTGGCTGCGGCTGGCGTTGCTGCTGACCACGGCGCTCGTCGCCGGGATCGGCTTCGCCCAGTCAGCTGAGCTGCCCCGGCGCGTCCGCAACGGGACGGTTGTGCTGGCCGCGGCGTCGGTCGCGTTGGCGCTGGTGTCCATTGTGGCCGTCGGTGTGAACGCGTACGGCGCGCTGGGACACGTGCTGCTGGTCAGCGCGGTGCCGTTGCTGCTGGGCAAACCCCGGTACGCACGGTGGGCCGCGGCTGCGCTGATCGTGCTGTTGGTGGCGGAAACGACCACCGGCGAGGGCTCCTCACTGCAGTTGGTGCTGGACACCGCCTATGTCGTCGCGGCGGTCGCGTGGATTGGTTACTCGTTGCTCGACCGTTCACGTCCGCTGTGGGTGTTCGGCGGTGTGTTGGTGGCCGCCGGGCTGATCCGGTTGGGGACGTCCGGCCTGGCGCTTGACCGCCGGATCTACTCGACCGCGCTCGGCTTGGTGCTGCTGGCCACCGCGCTCGTGCCGGTGGCCGGAATCCTGCTGTCCCGCAGGCACACGGGACGAGTCACGGCAGGTGCGGCGGTGGTGGGGCTGCTGTCGTGGAGTGCCGCCGCGGCCGTCCCCGCGCCGCCGGAACTGCCCGTTCCCGGCGTCCCCGTGCTCGTCGAGGCGAGTGTCGCCGGGCAGCGGATCCCGGTGCTGGTCAGCCCGCACCGGCCGGGGCGCAATCTGGTGCACGTCCCCGCGAGCGCCGGTGACGTGCAGGTGAGCGTGCCGGGTAGGCCACCGGTGCGGGCGTCACCGGTCGCGGGCACGGAAGGGTCGTGGGCCGAGGTCGACCTGCCCTCGGGACGCGGCGAGGTGATGCTGGCCAAGGGTTCCGTGTCGACCTCGGTCGATGTGGACACCGGGGACCAGCCGGGCCCGTCCCTCGCGACAGGGGTGGACGGTCCCGAATGCGCCAGTGCCGCGTTGGGCGGTCTGCTCGCCGGGCGCCGGGCGGTACTGGCGCGGTGCCCGGCGTCCGCACTGTCCGATGAGGACTCGGATGCCCTGCGCAAGCTGGTGTCGTTCCTGGGTGCCCGTGGTGTCAAGGGGATCACGCTCATCTCGGACGACTCCGAGCGCAGTGTCCGCGCGGCGTCGGTTGTTCGGGACACCGCGGCGGGCGCGGGCATCCGGGTGGGCGGGGATCCACGGCAGGACAGCGCCCTGGTCGCCGTCTCCGGCTGGTCGGTCGCCGCGAGCACGTTGCCCAGGATCGCCGCGCAGCAGGCGGAGACACCGGTCCACCCGCACGGGATCTACGTGGCGCCGTGGCTGCTGAACACCCCGATCGGCACGTCCGTGACCACGTTCTCGGTGCCTCTTCGGTTCGATCCGCGCGAGGAGTCGGCAGTGGCCTACGCGGTCACGGTCGGCACCAGGTTCGGCGGCGAGAGCCCCACGATCGCCGGGTTCCACGCGTGGCGCGGACCGGTTCCGGTGTCGGGAACGCAGATGTACGCGGTGGCGCAGGTGACCGCGATGCCCATGGGACCGGGCGAGGTGCACGCGCCCGGCATGCCCATGACCGAAGAGCTGGCAGGACAGTGGATCGCCAAGGCCACTGTCGTGCCTGTGAGTGCTCAACTCGACTGAACACGGAGGAACTCTTGCGCAAAGCAGTGATCGTCGCGATCTCAGTCCTTGGACTGAGCCTCGTGACCGGTGGCGTCGCCGCCGCCGAGACACCAGTCTGGGTACTTCCCGGTGACATTCTCGGCGGAGCGGATCTCGGCAGCGTGCTGGCGCCGACCATCGGCCTGCCCCAGGCCATCGCCCCGGTGTTCGACCTGCTCACGCTGGTCGGCGGCTGAAAGGAAGTCAGATGCGGAAGACCATCGCGGTGGTCGCGGCGACGCTGGTGCTCAGCGCGACCCCGGCCATGGCGGATCCGGTGATCGTCGACGAACCGGACACCAGCGGCCTGAACGACCTGTGGACGTTCACCCCGGCCGGAGTTCCGCTGTTCGGCCTGATCCAGTCGGTCGTCAAGGCACCGAACGGAATCGTCCCCCACTGAACCCTCTCAGGTCCCAGCCGCCCCGGCGGCTGGGACCTTCCCCATGAGTGCAGGAGGTCCCGGTGACCACCACCCCTGAAACACAGCTGTTCCCCACCTCGTGTGCCGCGCCGGTGCCGGACCCGGCCGAGCCGGTGAAAGTCTTCCCGCTCGCGGCCGCTGGCGTGCTCGCGGCCGGATTGACCTGGTACGTCTGGGCTTCCTTCGGCTCGAAGCCAGCCGTGCTGCTCCTCCTCGGCCTCAGTCTCGGCCTTGCGCTGTTCCACTCCCGGTTCGGCTTCACCTCCGCGTGGCGCCAGCTGATCGCGGTCGGCAACGGCCAGGGCCTGCGGGCGCACACGTTGCTGCTCGGCACGGCGGCCACGCTGATCGCGTTGATCGTCTCGACCGGTTCCGGCCTGTTCGGCTCGGTTCCACAGGCCAGCGGCGGGCCGATCGGACTGGCGCTGTTCGCGGGTGCGGTGCTGTTCGCGATCGGCATGCAGTTGGGCGGGGCGTGCGCGTCCGGCACGTTGTTCGCCGTCGGCTCGGGACAGTCCACGATCGTACTGACACTCGGCGGTTTCATCGCCGGGTCGGTCGTCTACACGTGGGCTTTCCCGCTGTTCAACGGATGGCCCGCGCTGCCGGGCGTGCTGCTGGCCGACCACGTCGGCTGGCTCGGCTCGTGGCTGATCACGATCGGCGCGCTGGTGGCCATCGTGTGGGTCACCCGGCTTGTGCAGGCGCGGCGCACTCCGCCGCCGGTCGACGTGGTGCCGACCGCGCGCGGATTCGCCAGGGTGTTGCGAGGTTCGTGGCCGGTTCTCGTCGGCGCTGTCGTGCTCGGTGTGCTCGCCGCCGCTGTTTTCCTGGTGTCCGGCGGGATCTGGGGCATCACGTTCGCGTTCGCCCTGTGGGGCGCCAAACTGCTGCAACTGTTCGGCCTGCACCCGGAGGCGTGGGAGTTCTGGCAGACCACGTCGAACGCGAAGGCGCTGGCCGCTCCGATCTGGGTGGACAAGACCAGCCTGACCAACATCGGGATCATGATCGGCGCGGCGGTCGCCGCCGCGGCGGCCGGTGCGTGGAAGATCCACAGCCAGATCCCGTGGCGCACCGCGCTGGCCGCCGTGCTGGGCGGAGTGCTGATGGGGATCGGGGCTCGACTGGCCGGTGGCTGCAACATCGGCGCCTACCTCGGCGGGATCTCGGTCGGCAGTCTGCACGGCTGGCTGTGGGGCCTGTTCGCGCTGGGCGGGACGTGGATCGGGCTGCGGCTGCGGCCGCTGTTCGGCCTGGCCAACCCCAAGCCCGCGGACAGTATTTGCTGAATGAGTTGCACCCCGGGGAGTTGTGTGGGTACCCTCGGGGTGTCTCCCTCCTGTGGATGCAGGCAGCTGGCCTCCCACAGAGAGTGTTTTTCACCACCTTCGCCGGACGACTTTCCCGGCATACCCACACCTGAGGAACAACCATGTACGAAACAACCGGAATACTGGACATTGTGGATAGTCGGGCGTATGTCCGGGCGGAGGGCTACCTGCCCGGCCCGGACGACGTCCAAGTCCCCATCGGACTGGTCCGCAAACACGGCCTGCGCCGTGGCGACACCGTCTCCGGCGTCTCCGACGGCCGCAAGATCACCGCGGTGGAGCACGTCAACGGCGGCCCACCGCGGCCGCGTCCCGACTTCGCCGACCTCGTCACGATCCACCCCGACGAACGGCTCAAACTCGAAACCGAGAAGCACGAGCTGACCACCCGCGCGCTGGACCTGCTGATGCCGGTCGGCAAGGGCCAGCGGGCGCTGATCGTGGCGCCGCCCAAAGCGGGCAAGACCATGGTCCTGCAGTCGATCGCGCACGGCATCGCCAAGAACCACCCGGAATGCCACCAGATGCTGCTGCTGATCGGCGAACGTCCCGAGGAGGTCACCGACTTCTCCAGGGCCGTGCCCGGCGAGGTGATCGCCGCCACCTTCGACCTGCCGCCGCGCCAGCACGTCGCCATCGCCGAACTGGCCGTCGAGCGCGCGAAACGCCTCGCCGAGACGGGCAAGGACGTGGTGATCGTGATGGACTCGCTGACCAGGCTCGGCCGCGCCTACAACCTGACCGCGCCGTCGTCCGGCCGGACCCTGACCGGCGGCATCGACACCGGTGCGCTCGTCCACCCGAAACGCCTGCTCGGCGCGGCCCGCAACCTGGAGAACGGTGGCTCGATCACCATCTTCGCCACCGCGCTCGTGGAAACCGGATCGGTCGGCGACAGCATCATGTTCGAGGAGTACAAGTCGACCGGCAACGCCGAGGTCCGGCTGGACCGCGGCCTGGCGAACAAGCGGATCTATCCCGCGATCGACCACGGCCAGACCAGCACCCGGCGCGAAGACCTCCTGCTGACGCCGCAGGAGAAGATCGCGACCAAGGTGCTGCGCCGCGCGATGCAGGGCCGGGACATCACGGTTCTGCTCGACAGCCTGAAGCAGACCCAGACGAACGCGGAGTTCCTCAGCCGCCTGCCCCGGTGATCCCCCCGCAACCTCGCGCAACCTCGCGCAACCTCGCGCAACCAAGGCGGCCTTCGGTGCGCTGGGTGCAACCAATGTGGCCTTCGTTGCACACCAGGCAGACGGGTCAGGTGGCCGCACCAGTGAATGTCCCGCCCGGCAATGGGCCTGTCGAACCAGGTTCCACACCCAACAGCCGCAGATACGCCAGCAGAGGCTGGGAGTGGCTGTGCAGGTTCGCCACCGGATGGGCCCGCATCGCCACGCCCATGTCCGGCATGGCCCAGGTTTCCCCCGGGCGTTCGCTTTCCGGCGGCAGGTAGGCGTCCGGGCCAGACAGTGTGCCCGACCAGATGTCCGGGTAGGCCGCAGTGTGGGACCGCAGGCTCATCCGTCTCCACTCGTCCCACGCCAGATCCGGGCTGATCCGGGCAGCCGCCCAGACCAGGGTCACGGAGATCGAGAACCAGATCGGGCCGGGATTCGGCCACCGCACCCGCGCACCCAACGGAGAGTCCGCCCGGCAGGTCCGGTCGATCGTGCCGAGCAGGTCCTTGGCCTGGTCGGAGTCCGTGGCGCCGCACAGGATCGCCCACGGCTGGACCTCCAGCCACAGGTCGCTGTCCCCGATCGGACCGGTGCCCCAGGCGCGGCGAAACCACCGCCCGTTCCACTCGTTCGCCACCCGGGCACACAGATCCGTTGCCAACGCGCGCGCCTCTGCCGCTGTCACGGGATCGGCGATCCGGGCGTACACCGGCAGCACCCAGGCGGCCATGGCCGAGTTGAGCACCGACTCGCCGTGCTCGACCATCCACTCCTTGTCCACTCCGGACTCGACAATGGCCAGGTCGTTCCAGTCCGCGTTCAGGATCCGGACGTGTCCGTGCTCGCCGAGCCCGACCTCGTCGACGACGAACCTGAACTGCCTGCGCAGGTGTTCCCGCAACGGCACAGGATCGGCCTGGCGCACGGGGTGGTACGGCACCGGCTGGTCGAGCGCGGCGTGATCGCCGGTCGCCAGCACGTACTCGGCCGCCAGCCACAGCGCCCAGAGGTTCGGGCCGGAAGGCCGAAACTGCGTGGTCCACGGCTGTTTGCGGCCCCACGCACAGGTGTTGCGCAGCACTGACAACGCGAGATCCGGTTCGAGGTACACCAGGGGCAACGCGTGCTGCAGCGGATCACGGGCAGCGCCGTTGAAGCCGTGGCGGAACGAATACGCCGAACCCTGGTCGAGCGTGTGCCCGCCCAGCACGCCGTCCACGCAGGCCGCGCCGGTCAACATCGCGGCGTGCCAGGGAATCTCGTCCACCGCCTCCGACGCGCCCGCAACCCGGGCGCCGCCGATTTCCTCAAGCACCACCGTGTCCAGGTGCTGCGGGATCTCACCGCGCGACGGGCCGAACTCGAAGTTGACCAGCCGCGGCTGGACGTCCCAGTGTTCGGTCAGCGTCGCCAGCATCGCAGGTCCTGGCCGGGCCATTGACAAAGAATGTTTTTACGTTCAAGCTACGCTTCACTATGAAAGATGTGTTTTACATTGAGCGGTTCGAACAGGCTGAGGCCCTGCTCAAACCGCAGCGGGTCGAAGTGCTCCGACAGTTGGCGCAGCCGAAGTCGTGCACGGAGGTCGGCACCGTGCTGGGGCAGTCGACGCAGCGCGTCTACTACCACGTGAAGAAGCTGGTGGACACCGGACTGGTGACGCTGGTCAGCGAACGCCGGGTGCGCGGCATCCACGAAGGCATGTACCAGGCCAGCGCGCAGTCGTACTGGCTGTCGCCGCACTTGGTCGGCAGAGTGGGCGCCCGCGCGGTACAGGACGAGCTCAGCCTCGGTTACCTGCTGAACCTCGTCGAGGACGTGCACGACGAGGTGGCCAGGCTCGACGGTGGGCCGACGCTCGGCGTGTCCGGCGAGATCAGAGTGCCCGCGGGTAAACGCAAGGCCTTCATGGACGACCTACGCACCACGTTGCAGGAGTTGTTCGCCCGCCACGGCGGCGCACGAGGCGAAGCCTTCCGCTTGGCCGTGGCCTGCTACCCCAAGGAGGAGACGACCGATGAGTGATGTCCTCGCCCTGGAAACACACCTGTCATCCCCGCTCACCGAGGTCCACGCGGCGCTGACCGACCCGGCTGCCCTGGGCGTCTGGCTGGCGGAGTACGCGGAAGTGTCGTTGCCGGACAAGCAGTTCACGTTCTGGGGCAAGCACACCCCGCAGGGGATCCAAGCGTCACAACAACTGTTGTCGGCCACAGAGACCTCGTTGAGCTTCTCGTGGCCGTTGGACGCGCAGGACACCACGGTCACGCTCGACCTGTCGCCGACCTCGGACGGGACGGTGCTGCGACTCCAGCAGACCAATCTGCCCACTCTCGACGAACTGATGGACCCGCCGGGTCGCCGCGACGGACGGCACTCGATGCACACGTTCTGGGCGCTGGCACTGGCGAACCTGGCCGAGTTCCTCGACGGCAGGCCGCTGACGCCGAAAGCGGACTTCAGCCCGGCACGGCCACAGGAGATCAGGGCCGTGCTCACGATCGCGGCCGCGCCCTCGGAGGTCTTCGCCAGCCTGATCGACCCCGCGGCGATCAGGAAGTGGTTCGGCTGGGAAGCCGAGGTCGAGCCCCGCGTCGGCGGCAGGATGGCGCTGGGCGTCGACGGCAGGATCTTCGAGTTCGACCAGGACCGCAAACTCGTCTACGGCGACGACGAAGGAGCGGTGGTCAGCTGGGAACTGGAAGGCTCCGACGGGAAAACGTTCCTGACGTTCGTCCATAGCGGGTACACCGACTCCGAACTGGACAGCGCGGCCCAGCACGAGGCGGGCTGGCTCGGCGGGCTGGCCGAGCTCAAACGCATGCACGAACTCGGCGAGGACTGGCGGCCCCTGACGACGGACCTGCCGTCCGACTGACCGGACGCAAAATGGTCATGCCACGAGCAGGATCGTGACGCCGATGACGACGTCAAGGACACCGCACCACTCGGCGAACCCACGCGGCACGACCTTGCCGTAGCGGTGGTGAAGGAAGTCCCAGACGCCGTGGGCGAGACAGCCCGCGCCGATCAGGTACCTGGCCACGTCGTCGGGCACCGAGACGGCGACCAGGACAAGCGCCAGGTACGCGCCGAACCCGGCGAGTTGCACAGCCATCACACCTGGCTCACGCAAGCGCTTGCGGTACGCGCCGATCGCCAGGTAGGCGCAGGGCAGGACCATCAGCGCGACGGCAGGCGGAATCCACGGGTCACGCCAGGTGTCGATCGTCATGAGCAACGCCAGCCAGGTCGGCCACCGGTGCTTCACCGCGGTCACGAACGTGCCCGACGAGGACGGCCGATGATGGTGGTGCACGGTGTACTCAGCACGGCGCGCCAGCATCGCGATCAGCATCGCGGGCAACATCAGCACATGCCCACCGATCATCAACGCGTCGGCGGACAGCGCTCCGGCCCAGTACGGTCCGAGCAATACCAGGAACGGCACGTACATGGCCGCGCCCATCTCGGCGATGGGGGCGAGGCCGTGTCCACGCACACGCATCCAGATCGACATGCCGACGGTCATGTTCGTGGCCATCACCAACGCGCTGACGTCCGGTCTGTCCAGCGCCGACCACCAGCCGAACGCGATGGTCCACACGGGATCGAACAGCAGCATCCCGGCGAGCATCGCGACGATCATCTCCGCGTAGTGCCGGGCGAACTGCCTGTTGGGTGCCACTGTGTCTGTCATAGGGCAAGCGTGCTGCCGCCCACGCACAACCAGTACCCGCACGGTGTCATGTCCCAAGCACGCGGATCACATGGTCGAACCATGCACTCGGCTATTCGAGCATCTCCAGGTCCTTCGGCACCAACGTCGTGGACCGCAGCAGCTCCCGCAGCAAGTTGTCGTTCAACGCGTTGCCGACAGGCTCGCCGACCTCCTCACGGGTGAGGCCGGGCACACCGGCACTGGACAGCCTGCCCCGCACGGTGTTGACCTTGTACGCGACCTTCTTGGCGGTCCAGCCGGTCACCTTGTCCAGGTCGGCCAGTTGGGCGGCGACCTGCTCCCAGGTCAGTGGCCGCGCACTGGGGTCGTGCAGCAGGTAGCGCTGTCCGAGTACGGCGAGGACGAGCTTCTCGTCGCCGATGAGCTCGTACTTGTGGGCCGGGTCGGTGTTCTCGGTGTGCCGTGACACGGGTTTGGCGCCGTCCGTGCCGGTCACGAACACTTCCAGCAGGTGTTCGCGTTCACGGGAACCTGGTACGAGCAAGGGCGTGTAGCCCTCGGCGAGCGGGACGGCCTCCTCGTCGGCGAACAGCCACTGGGCTCGCGGCAGGCGGATCGGCCTGCGGCCGGTGTTGCGCAGCCACCAGCGGCCCTCCCAGTGCTTCAGTTCCCCGTGCCGTCTGCTGACCTGGCGGTCGTCCTCGCCGATGCAGATGTGCACCTCGGGCCGGTTTCGTCCGAAGTAGACGACCCTGCCCTCGCTCGGGCCGACCGAGTAGCCGCCGCCGAGGGCGAGCGCGTGCACCGAGCCGGACAGTGCCCGTTGCACGCCGTTGACCAGACTACCGTGCCCGCGCGGCAGCAGCAGTCCGCTCGCGTACCTCAACTCCGGGTTCATCCTCGACCTCCTGGGCTTCATCATGGGCACACTGCCCCGCGGACGGGTTTCGGCCTGCTCTCGTAGATCTGGGCGGCGCTCGCGCTGGTTCCCCTGACCCGGAAGCAGTACTTGCGCGCCGGGTCGACCGGGACCTTGATCGTGGTCTCCCGGTCGGCGCGCACGTAGTTCGTGCCGCCGCCGTCCGGCATCACGAGGACCATCACGTCGAGCGTCTGGGAACTGGCCCACGTCAGCACGATCTGACTGCCCTGGTCCACCGGCTCGGCGAGATCCAGTGTCACCGGAGAAGGCAGCGGTGTCACGGCCGTGTCCGTCTTCGGCCACCACTGCCACGCGGCCGCACCGACCACAATGGCCGCGGCAGCGGCAGCAGCAGTGGCGCGGTACCGAACACCTCGCCGACGACCGGGCCCTGCGTTGGGCAGTCGCGGGACAGGGCGCGACAGCAGTTCTGCGACACTGCCCAACGCCCACGTGGCCTTGTCCGAGCCCTGCGTGGCGTGCCGCGCCAGCATCCGGGCGACCATGGTCGGCAGCCCCGCGGTCATGTCCGGCCTGTGGATCGCCGGAACGGGATCGCCGATCACGCGCAGCACCCGCTCGGGCTCCGTCTCCCCGGCCCGCTTCGGGTGCGGCGAGTCACCGGTCAGCGCGAAGTGCAGCACCGCACCGAGCCCGTAGACGTCGGCGCGCTCGTCGAGCACACCGGACTGCAACGCCGCCGGTGAGATCCATTCGATGCCCCGCAGCCGGTCGCGGGGCGGTATCGCCTCGCGGATGGCCACGCCGAAGTCCGCGAGCACGGGCTGGCCGGAGCGGCGGAACAGCACGTTGTTCGGGCTGACGCCACCGTGCAGCACGCCGTTCTTGTGTGCGGCGGCCAGTGCGAACGCCAGGCTGTAGCCGAGTTCGAGTACCTCGTTGACCTCAAGCGCACCGGACCGCCGCACACGGGCCGCGAGCGAGTCGGTACACAGTTCCATCCGCACCACGTGCTTGCCGCCCCGCAGTTCGGGCAGGGTGGTGGGCAGGACCGGGACTTCGTGCGCCAGTCGCGTCAGTATCGCGTGTTCATGCTTGATCACGGACAGCGTTCTGCTGTCGAACGCCCTGTCGAACGTCTTCTCTGCCACGCCCTCTCCGGACGTGGTGGCGGTGGCGTGCACGACGGCGATCCGGCCGCGGTCGGGAAACGTCATCGGATCGCGAACACCGCCCGGAGCCGAGCACCCCACGTCCGTCCGGCCAGTGTCCGCCGGATCCGCCGGACCTCGGCCCATGCCCGGGTGACCGCGTGGTCGTCCGCGCCCGATCCGGACCACAGTACGACGTCCAGCTGCCCGGCCATCCCCCACAGTGCATCCACAATGGACGCATCAGCGGTTGTCCGCGCCAGGTCACGCGCGGTCATGCCCGGTGTGACACGAGTTCCGTGCGCACGCATCAGATCCCGTGCCTCCCACCAGGCAGCCACCACGCCGTCAGCGCCCTTGCGGCGCCTGCGGCGCAGCGTCCGTACCGTCTTCGCAGTGGGAACGGCCAGCACGAACAGGCCGAGCGGGACCGCGAGGCCGATCAGTGCCCACCGGATCACCGCCATCCAGTCTGGTGTCGGGTCGGGTGGAGCGGGGACAGGCGTTGGCGGCAACGGTGGCTCCGGCACCTTGTCCGGCGGCTGGACGTTGTACCGTGCCTCTGCGGTGATCTGCGCCAGCCGCGAAGGAGCGGGGCCCGCACCACCGGCTCCGACGGCCGGATCGAGCGGCACCCACCCGACACCGGCGACGGCGACTTCCGGCCACACGAGGACGTCCCGGTTGTGCACGATGGTCTCCGCGCCGACCGGGGTCCGCGGCGCGCGATACCCCACGGCCAGCCGCGCGGGAATGCCCACGACCCGCGCCAGTGCGACGTAGGACGCGGCGAACTGCTCGCTCGTGCCTTGTTTGGTCTCCAGCAGGAATTCGCGCAGCTGTGGCCAGCCGCTCCCGGTCGGCAGTGTCCCCCCGGTGACCACCTTGTAGTTCTCGCGCAGGTACTGCTCGAGCAGCAGCGCGGTCCGGAACGACGGGCGCATCTTCGCGGTGGCCGTCGCGGCCAGTTCGGGGATCTCCGGTGGAACCACCCCGAGCCCGCCCTGGGCGTCCACAGACGACAGTGCCGCGTTCCACAGCTTGTCTTCGACCTGCGGGTCCCACCAGCTCAGGTCGTACTCCACCGCCCCTTTCCGGCCGGGCAACAGCAACGCGCCCGTGGCCGGTTCGACGAGCGGCGCGGCGCCGGTCACGGCCGCCGGGATGGCCTGGCTGGGCAGCCACTGCCCGCCCGGGGCCTGGATCCTGGCCGAGTACCGGGTCGACGGTGCACCGACCGGTGCGCTCAACTCGGTCCCGAGCCTGCGGTAGCCGTCCGACGGTTCCCAGGTGACGCCGTTGAACTCGGTCAGCACGACCAGCCGCCACCGGTCCACCGGGCCGTTGGCGGTGTAGCTGAACACGGGGACGTCCGGCTTGCTCAGCCTGGCGGCGACCTCCGTGAGCGGACTGACCGTGCGCGGCAACGGAACCTGCGTGGAATGGTTCTGCTGCACGGAATACGGCTGCCCCACGTTGACCAGCGCGGCCACCGCCGCGCCCAGCACGCCGAGAACAGCGGTGGGAACCAGCACCAGACCGGGCCGGGCCGGGATGTACAACCCGGCTGCCACCACAGCGAAGCCCAGCGCCGCCAACACAGCCATCGTTCCGGACAACGCCACAAACGCCTGGCTGACCACAAGCACCGCGACACTGGGCAGCAACGCCGTGGCGGGCCAGCGCAGCAGTTCGATCCCGAGCACGGCCGCGAGCAGCACGAGCAACGGCACGAACAGCAGCGACTCGGCGTCCGGCCGTACCGGCCAGGTCGACTGGACCGTGAGCTGCCACGAGTCCGTCACACCGGCGACCATGGCACCGAGGCTGTCCGCGTCCGGCACGCCGAACATGGCAACACACAGCGAAAGAAGCCCGAGCACAGCGGCGATCAGCGGTCGCCAGGCCTGCAACGCCTTGACACGCAGGCACAGTTCCACGGCCGCGTAGCAGGCCACGACAACAACGGCAACGGGCACCAGCAACGGCCGCACACCGAACACCGGAGCGAACAGCAGACCGGGAATCGCGGCAGCCAGCAGCACCCACAGCGCGGCTACCCTCTCGGCGAGCCTCATCGCGCGATCACCGTCTGCCATTGCCGGGTCGCGTCGACCGCGTCGGCCGCGCGCAGGATCTTGCCGCCCGCGACGGCAACGGCCTGTCCCAGGGTGATCACAACCAGATCCGCGTAGCGTGACCGTATGCGCGCCAATGCGGCCTGGTCGGCGGCGGAGACGGCGGACGAGACCACCACGAACTGCCCGCCCCACGACTGCGCCAGCGCTCTCGGCACAAGCGGCAGGTCGGCCTCGGTGGCCCGGTCCAGCACGCACAGCTCGTCAAGCAGTCGCTGTACCGCCAAGGCGCCCGGTGTCGTGGTCACGTCGATCCCGCTGGGAGTGACCAGCTGGCACCGGTTGTCCGCCTTCGCCGCGGCCACCACGAGCGACGCGGCGACGTCGACCGCCTCCTCGAACTCCGCGCCCGCCGCGATCACCGGCCGGTTGTCGAGCAGGATGGTGAACTGCGGCTGCTGTGGATCGGCGTAGTCGCGGATCATCAGTTTCCCGGTCCGTGCCGTTGCTTTCCAGTGCAGGTGGCGAACTTCGTCGCCGGGGACGTACTCGCGCACCTCACGGATGTCCAGCGACCCGCGCGGAGAACTCTCGTCGGCCGCGCCGTCGTGGTGGTGCAGGGGAAGGCCACTGGCGACCGAGCGCACGGGCAGCGTCCTCGGGTAGACCCACAGTGTCGCGGTCTCGCCGATGAACAGCTTGTTCTCGCCGAGACCGAGCGCGTCGGCGCGGTGCAGTGTCAACGGTCCGACCTCGTGCCTGCCGCGTTCCCAGGTGGGCAACTCGTTCAGGTAGGTCTGTTCGCCGCCGGGTGGCAGGGCACGCACCGCGATCCGCAACGTGCTGGCACCGAGCCGGTCCACCGCCGTGAACGCGGACTGCCAGCGAGCGCCGGGATTGTGCACCCGCAGGACGATCCCGGCCCGGCTGCCGCGTTCGACCCGGTCCGGATAGACGTCCCTGACCACGTCCACCCGTGGTTTGCGCCCCGCGACAGCAACCGCGGCCACGACCGCGCAGAACGCGATGGCCCCCAGCATGAGAAGCACCGGATAGCCGACCAGCAGCCCCGCCACGACCAGGACGACGGCAGCCACGAGCGTGGCGATGCCACGCCGTGTCAAGCGCATGATCAGGCCCCTGTCATGGCCGGAACGGGAATCTCTTTGAGCAGCTCCCTGACGATGTCCTCGGCGCGGCGCTGCCGCAGCTCCGCGTCCGGCGTGAGGATCAACCGGTGGTCGAGCACGGGATGCGCGACTTCCTTGATGTCGTCCACAGTCACGTACCCGCGTCCGTACGTGGCCGCGACGGCCTGCGCGGCACGAACCAGCGCGATGCTGCCCCGAGGGCTTGCGCCGTAACGCAAATCCCTGTGTTGCCGCGTCTGAGCCGCGATGGTCGCGGCGTACTCGACGACAGCGGTGTGCACCCGTGCGCCACGCACCTCCACGACGGCGGCCTGCAGAGTGGGGATGTCGACGACCGCGGGCAGTTCGTCGGGATCGACACCGGCGCAGTCACTCATGATCACCATGACCTCGGACGCCAGATCCGGGTAGCCGATCCGCAGCCGCATCAGGAACCGGTCGAGCTGTGCTTCCGGCAACCGGTACGTACCGGCCATCTCGATCGGGTTCTGGGTGGCGATCACCAGGAACGGCCGTGGCACCTCGTGGCTGACCGAGTCCACTGTGACCCGTCGCTCGGCCATCACCTCAAGCAGCGCCGACTGGGTCTTGGGCGTGCCGCGGTTGATCTCGTCGGCCAGCACGATGTTGGCGAACACCCCGCCGGGGTGGAACGCGAACTTCTCGTCGTTCTGGTGGTACACCTGCACTCCGGTGATGTCGCCCGGCAGCAGGTCCGGCGTGAACTGGATCCTGCTCCAGCGCCCGCTGATGCTGCGCGACAGACACCGGGCGAGCGTGGTCTTGCCCAGGCCGGGGACGTCCTCGATGAGCAGGTGCCCCTCGCTGAGCAGCGCGGCCACGGCCAGCCGCACGACCTGTGGCTTGCCACGCAGGACACGCTGCACGTTGGCCGCGATCCGTTCGTATACCTCGCCTGCTGACACGGTCATCCCTTCTACCACTTGAGCTTGTTCGATTCGACCCGCCCGTTGGGTCCGATCACGGACACCCAGATGGTTTCGCCGGGGACGTCGTAGTTGAGCTCGCCGTAGAACCCGGAGCCGTCAGCCTTCGTCCTCACGGACTCTCTGCTGTTGACGTTGTCGTTGGCGTTTGAACTCAGCTTCAGCTTGTAGGTCGTGTTCGGCGCGAACCCGGTCAGCGTGGTGTTGATCCAGAAACACCTCGGGCGCTCGCAGTTGCTGGTCTCCGATGCAGTGCCCTTCGAGATCACGATCTTGGGAGTCGCCGGTGGTGCCGGGTTGTCCCGCACGACATGAGAGGCGGGCTGGCCGGTGAGCGTCTGTCCATCCGAGGTCCTGGTCACTGCGCGCACGGTGAACGTGTACGCCGTGCTCGCCTGCAACTGTGGGTACGTTGTCTGTGTGCCGGTCACTGTGCGCTGTGCCTGACCTGTGCCGGTGACGAGGTAGTGCACGAACGTGCCGCCGTTGAGCGTGGGTTGTCCCCACTGCAGCGTCACGTCCCTGGTCGGCCGGTCGTTGGCGTCGAAGGTCGACTTCAGGTTGATCGGCGCGGCGGCGGGCGATACCGGCGCGACGGGTGTCACGGCCGCGCTCGACGCACCCGGACCGGTGCCCATCTTGTTGGTCGCCGCGACCGTGAAGACGTAGCTCACGCCGTTGGTCAGGCCGTTCACAGGTGTGCTGCGCACTCCAGCGCCCACCGTCACGGCCCCGGTCTGCCCTGTGCTGGCACGCCACGACACCTGATAGGACGTGATGGCGGCCCGGTTGTCCGACGCCGTACCCCAGTTCACGACCACCGAACTGTTGCCTATCTTGGCCGAAACCGACGGCGGGGCGCCCGGACGGCCCGGTGGCACGGCCGGTGGTGTCGGTGGCGGCGGTTGTTGGGGCTTGGTGTTCTGCTGGGTCGGGCCGGTGGGTTGCCTCGGCGGCTGCTGTGTCGGTGGCGCGGCGACACGGGTGTCGGTCGGGCCTCCCGCGTTCGGCGCGGGCACAGGCGCGGATGTCTGCGTGGGACGTTCGGCCGTGGACACGCCCTGCACGTTGCCGTCCTTGCCGACGACGAGCACCTCTGTGCCGTCGGCGTCCTCGACGTAGACCCGGTTGTCCTCGCCCTGGCTCAGGCGCGGCTCACCGGTCTTCTGCTTGATCGGCTTGGTGTCCTTGCGCACGCCTTCCGGCGTGTAGGTGAGCACGGTTCCGCTTCGCTTGTCCACCAGCACGACCACGTCTCCGGTCGACATCGGACCGTCGTAGTCACCGGGCGGCAGCGCGATCGTGACAGCCTGGGCGGGCGGGTTCTTGCTGTCGGCCAGCAACAGAGTCGGGCGCTGCGGATCCAGGATCGCCACGCGACCGCCCACGTCCTGGGTCGCCGGGCGGGCGTTCGGCGAGACCGGCGCACCGAGCGATACGCCTTCGCCGAGTGTGCTGTTGTCGATGACGTGCAGCGTGCCCGTGAAGGTGTCGACGAACGTCAGCCGATCGTCCACAATGGTCAACCCACCTGCATGGCCTGGCGGTACGGCGACTGGGCAGCCGCCGATCGCGGTCGCGCCCTTGGCGAGCGTGCAGAGCTGGCCGACGTTCTGGCGATGCAGCCACACCGTGCCGTCCTTGGTGAGGATCGACGAACCGAACGCCCCGCCGACGTCGACAACCGTCGGCGGGTCCCCCATCCGCATGAGCTTGCCCGCGTTGCGGTACGCCAGGTACGGCCCGCCAACTCCCTCGATGGCAACAGGACGTTCCTCGGCGGGTGGGCTGATGCTGTCCCGTGCCGCCAGAGTCGCCTTGTCGAACTGGGTGATGGTGGCCGGACCGACCACGTAGCCGTGCGTGTCGCTCTGCACGACCTGACTCCCCGGTTCGCCGTTGACCTCGGCGGAGGCGTCGATGTTGGTGGTCGCGCCGTCGATGTGCATGACCATCTGCAGCACCGAGTTGAACACCCAGTGGCCGCTCAGCGCGAACTGGCCCGCTGGCAGTGGTTTCGCCACGCCGGTCAGCGCGGCGACGAGCACACCTGCCACGAGGAGGGCGACGAGCGCGAAAGGTCGGCTCCGCTTCAACACGCGCGGCAAGCTACCCGGTTGTCTCGGGAGGGCTCCCCAAACTACTGTTCTCGCAGGTCAGGGCGTCAGGCGGAAGCTTCTCAGAATCGCGTCCCCGAGCGGCCGCCGCGCCTGCCACTCATCCCGCACGGAGCCCTCGTCCTGCCCGTACAACACCAGGCTCAGCACGTACGGCTTTCCGGAACTCGTCAGGAACGCCCTGCTCAGAACACGGGTCGCTGTGCTGCTGGCGGCCAGCGTGTACTGGTACTCAAGGTCCGCGGTCCCCACGCCCTCGGCCCGCGAGATCTCCTTGTAGTCACGGTTCTCGCTGCTGCGAGAGATGCTCTCACCGAAGGCGGTCAGGTACTGGCTCAGCGGCACCTGCAGTCTGTTCTCGTCCCGCCTGACCTGCACACGCATGAAGGTATCGGCGGGGGACCGCGTCGGCTCGCTCCAGATGACGTCGCTGTGCTTCTCTCCCATGGAGGTTGACGTTTCCCACTCCACCGGCACCTGGACCTGGAAATCCGTCGCTTCCCGCACGACGAGAGAGGGCACCGGACGTGGCTGGACGGTCGGCTGTTGACCTGGTTGGCCTTGTGGCGGTGACGAGGAAACCAGGATCACCACGAGGACCACGACCGCCACCGTGAAGGCCGCGCCGAGCGCCAGCAGGAGACCGTGCTTGCGCTTCCTCGGCGGCCGGATGGAAATCGGGTCGAGTGTGATGTCGCCGTGTCCGGCGGGCGACTGCACCGGCATCAGCGGCGGCGGCGCCGTCCGGGTGTTGGGTGCGGTCGGATCCACGTCCGTCACCTGACTGGACGCGTTGTCGATCCAGGTCATGGCGTCGGACGCGTCCTGTGTCGCGGCGGTCGGGCTCACGTCCGTCGGCGTGCCGCTGTGCGGGGTGAGCGTGGCGGCGATCGCGGTGAGCCGTTCGATCGCGGCCACGGCCGTCATCCGCTCGGCCGGTTGCTTGCGCAGCAGACCTTGGATGACCGGCCACAACCGTCCGATCCGCTGGTCGGGATCCGGCTCACGCGACGCGGCCGCAGCCAACGTGCTCTGGATGTCCTTGCGCTTGAAGGGAGAGCGCCCGACCACGGCGCCGTACAGCGTCACACCGACGGACCACAGGTCAGCGGCCCTGGTCGCCTCATGGCCGTCGATGCGTTCCGGCGCGATGTACTCCGGCGAGCCCGGCATCTGCCCGGTGCCGGTCAGCGCGGACGCGCCGTCGACCATCGCGATCCCGAAGTCCGTCAGCACCACCCGGTCACCGTCGAGCATGATGTTGCCGGGCTTGACATCCCGGTGCAGCACGCCCCGCTGGTGCGCCGCGTCCAGCGCCCGCAGGATCTGAATGCCCACCTGGGCTGCCTGGTCGACCGGCAACGGCCCGTCGTGATCGAGGATGTCGGCCAACGACCTGCCGCCGATCAACTCCATCACGATCCACGGCAGACCGTCCTCGGTCACCACGTCGTGCACGGTGACGATCCCCGGATGTCTGAGCTGCGCGGCAGCCCTGGCCTCCCGCAACATGCGGCGCACCGCGGGTT
The DNA here is from genome assembly GCF_000826545.1 of Kibdelosporangium sp. MJ126-NF4. The sequence continues at coordinate 79,004 of NZ_CDME01000014.1, forward strand.
CCGACTCACCGGGATCAGCCGACTCGTGCAGCCGGAGTTCCTTGATCGCCACATCCCGGTGCAGGTACTCGTCGTGCGCACGCCACACGACGCCCATACCGCCGCGCCCGATCGACGTCACCAGGCGATACCGCTCGGCGACGACCCTCCCCTGGCCCTGTGTCACGAGGGCAATGTACCGACACGGCCTTGCCACCACCGTGCGAACATCGGGGCGGACTGGTCAGCGAACGCCCTCCGCCACCTCGATGACGAGGTCAGCGACCTCGCCCGGCCGGGAAACCGACACCGCGTGCGAGGCACCCCGCACCTCGACGACATCGCGCGCCCCGGCCCGCGCCTTGACCTGGGCGCCGAACTACGGTTCGAGCAGCAGGTCGCGCTGGTACCAGGTGCCCGATTCGCCGCCGAGGTCAGCGGGACCGGCCGGGCCGACCGCAACGAACCCGGCCTTGGCCAGCACCCTCTGGGACGCGACATTCTCGCTGGAGGTGGCCGCCCGCAGTGTGCGCAGCCCGTGCCGCACCGCCGCCAGCCGACACAGCTCCCGGACGGCGGCGGTCGCCACACCGCGACCGGCGACGTGCTGTGCGACCCGGTAACCGAGTCGCGCCGTACCGTCCTCAAGGTCGTACAGGTTGAACCGGCCCAGAACCGAGCCACCTTCAGCGACAAGCACGTAGAAGGCACAGACACCTTCATCCTGCTCGGCCAGCAAGGCTTTGAACCGGTCGGCGAACTGGTCGAAGAACTCGTCACCGCGGTCGGGAACCACGGCAGCGAAGTAGGAGCGATTCGCCAGCTCGAAGGCGAGGACCGCCGGGGCATCCCCAGCATGCAGCGGTTTCAGCTCGGACACTGTCCGAGTTTACCGGCGCGCCATGAAGCACGTGCGTCGGCTCGCCACTGTGTCCATCTAGTCCGGTTCGCCTTCGGTGAGCATGCCGTCGGCGAGGCGCAGCCACCGGTCGACGCGGATGTCGGCGAGGAACCGGTCGTCGTGACTGACCACGATGAACGCCCCGCGGTACGCGTTCAACGCGCCGGTCAACTGTTCCACGCTGACCAGGTCGAGATTGTTGGTCGGCTCGTCGAGCAGGAGCAGTTGCGGCGCGGGCTCGGCGCACAGCACGCACAACAGCGTCGCCCGCAGGCGTTCACCACCGGACAGCACGCTGACCGGCAATGCGGCGCGCTCCCCGCGGAAGAGGAAGCGCGCCAGCAGGTGCATCACCTCGGACTGGGGCAGCCGCGGCGCGGCGGACCGCAGGTTGTCCATTGTGGATCGGTCGAGGTCGAGCAGGTCGAGCTTCTGCGACAGGAACGCGACCCGGCCCTCCGCGCGGGTCATCAGCCCGCTGTCCGGCGCGAGCAGCCCGGCGACGACCCGCAGCAGAGTGGACTTGCCCGTGCCGTTGGCGCCGGTCAACGCGATGCGTTCCGGCCCTCGGACCGAGAGGTCGACGCCGTCGTCGGCGAACAGTGAACGGACCCGCATCCGCTGGCCGTGGAACACCGTCCGGCCCGCGGGCACGACAGTGTCCGGAAGTGACAGTGCCACGGTCTGGTCCTCGCGCAGCGCGCGGTCGGCCTCGTCCACTTTGGCTTTGGCGGCGTCGAGCCGCTGCCCGTGCATGATGTCCGCTTTGCCTGCGGTCTCCTGCGCGCGCCGCTGCAGCCCGCCCTTGACGATCCGGGGGATGTCGGTGTTGGTCCGCGCACCGGTCGACGCGCGCCGCGCGGCCCGTTCCCGTGCCTGCTGCATCTCCCGTTTCTCCCGCTTGAGCTCCTGCTCGGCGCTGCGCAGGTTCTTCTCGGCGACCTCACGGGCGGCCTGTTTCGCGGCCTCGTAGTCACTGAAGTTGCCGCCGTGGAACCGGAGTTCGCCGGGGTGCAGCTCCGCGATGCGGTCCATCCGGTCGAGCAGGGCACGGTCGTGGCTGACCAGCAGCAGGCAGCCCTTCCACTCGCCGAGCACGTCGTACAGCCGCCGCCGGGCGTCCCGGTCGAGGTTGTTCGTCGGCTCGTCGAGCAGCAGCACGTCCGGCTGCTTGAGCAGTTGCGCCGCCAGGCCGAGCTGGACGATCTGGCCGCCGGACAACGTGCCGATCGTGCGGTCGAGCGTGACATCGGGCAGCCCGAGCCTGCCGAGCTCGACCTGGGCTCGTTCCTCGATGTCCCAGTCGTTGCCGACGGCGGTGAAATGCTCCTCGCTGACATCGCCCGCCTCGATGGCCCGCAACGCGCGGACGACCGGTGCGATCTCCAGCACCTCGGCGACCGTCGGCTCACCGGCGAGCGGCAGCGACTGCGGCAGATAACCGACCACGCCGTCAGCGGCGACGGACCCGCTCAGCGGCTGGTACTCCCCGGCGACGAGCTTGAGCAGCGTGCTCTTGCCCGCGCCGTTCGGCGCGACCAGCCCGGTGCGGCCCGTGCCGAGGCTGAAGGAGAGGTCCTGGAACACCGGGGTGTCGTCCGGCCAGGAAAAGGACAGCGAAGAACAAACGATCTTGGACACCGTGAAGCTCCCGAATGAGGTGAACGTGCGTGAGGACATGACGAACCACGGTGTCGCCATGGGCGCGCACCGCTGGTCAGTCCGGGATCACCCGGAGATGTCGTCCTCGGCAACGAGCATCGGAAGCATCACTCCTTCTGGAAGCCGGTCTCTCCCATCGACTGTAACAGCCGCGGGCAACCTGGGTGGTCGGTGCCGGGAGAGTGAACACCCCTGCTCATGGCTCTCCCGGCACCGCTCGACGGTCAGCTGAAGCAGAAGCCCTGGCTGCCGCCGAAGCCCCAGCACTGGATGGACCGCTGGGAACTGGCCGAACGCCCGCTTCCGTCGGTGACGGTCAGCTTCGCCTGGTAGGTGGCGCTTTTGCTCGGGTACGTGTGGCTCACCCGAGCGCCGTTGCCTGTGGTTCCGTCGCCGAAGTCCCACGAGTACGACGTGATCGTGCCGGTCGAGCCCGACCCGTCGAACGCGCACGTGAGGCTGGACGGGCACGAGACCGTGAACGACGAGCCGGGGCCGCCGGGCGGCGGACCGGTGTTGCCCAACTGCTCGTTCGCCCAGTCACCCAGGACGCCCCACAGCTTGGCGTGCGCGTTGTACGAAGCGCAGTCGGTGCGCAGCCACGAGAACACGCCGTAGATCTTGCCGTCCACAAGGTACGGTCCGCCGCTGTCACCTTGGCACAGTCCGGTCCGTCCGTCGCCGTAGCCGTCGCAGAACATGTAGGTGGCGTTGAACTGTCCCGCGATGTTGCGGCAGTTCTGGTCATCGACGACCGGCAGCGTCGTCTTCCAGAGCTTGCTGTTCTTGCGCGCGTCGTCCTTGTCGGTCTTTCCGTAGCCGACCGCGGTCCCCGCGGTGCCGATGGCCAGGTTGTCGCTCGACGTCGCGATCTTCGGGTACTGCATGCCCGCGGGCGTCGGGATGTCGGTCTTGGTGAAGATGATCGCCACGTCGTAGCCCTCACGCCACGCGTCGGCGTGCGTGAACTTCGGGTGCAGGCGGAACTCCTCGATCTCGATCCTGGTGCCCTTGCTGGTGTCCACCAGGTCGTCGCGCCCGTAGACCAGGTACTTCGGCTCACCCTGGCCGAACTTGCAGTGCGCCGCGATGATCACGGCTCGTTTGGCGACGACCGATCCGGTGCAGGACTGCTCGGCGGGCCGGACGCCGCCGGTGCGCATCTGCGCGATGATGAACGGGTACTCCGACAGCGAGGTCTGCTGGCCGTTGATGACCCGCACACCCGGTTGTTCGTTGGCGGGCTGGTCGGCGAACGCCGGGATCGCCGCGCACGTCAGGCCGACGAGCGTGGCAACGAGTGCCTTCACGAGTTTCATGGCATGTCCTCTGTGGTCAGAAGCAGAAGGCTTGACCGGAGCCGAAGCCCCAGCACTGGATGGAACGCTGCGAGGTCGCCGAGTTGCCCGAGTTGTCGGTCACGGTCAGCTTCGCGGTGTAGGTCGCGCTCTTGCTGGGATAGGTGTGGCTGGTCGTGGCGCCGTTCCCGGTCGTCCCGTCCCCGAAGTCCCATGCGTAGCCGGAGATCTGACCGTCCGGGTCACGGGATCCGGTGCCGTCGAACGCACAGGTCGCCGACGACTGGCAGTTCACGGCGAAACTGGCGGTCGGCGGTTGGCCGCCACCACCGCCGCCGACGTTCACCTGCTGCTCGGCGGTGTTGGACTTGCCGCTGTTGTCCGTGACAGTGAGCTTGGCGGTGTACGCGCCCTTCGTGCCGTACGTGTGCTCGACGGTCTTGCCGTCGCCGTTGGTGTTGTCACCGAAGGCCCACTTGTACGACGTGATCGTCCCGGTTGAGCCTGAACCGTCGAAGGAGCACGTCAGCGCGCTCGACGGGCACGACGCGGTGAACTTCGCGACCGGCCCCTCCGGCGGTGTTCCCGAGTTCGGGATGTACAGCAACTTGTTGGGGGAACTGCCGATCCCGGACAGTTTGCCCTGGCTGGCGTTGTCGACCACCCACTGTTCGAGCTGGGACGGTGTGCTGTTCGGCGCGTCGTGCAGGCGCAGCGCCATCGCACCGGCCACGTGCGGCGCGGCCATCGATGTGCCACCGATGGTGTTGTACGAGCTGTTTCCGTTGTACCAGGCGGAGTTGATGCTGTCGCCGGGTGCCCACACGTCCATGCAGGTGCCGTAGTTGGAGTCGGAACGCTTGCCGTCGCTGCTGGTTGTGCTACCGGTCGTGACGCCCTCGGTCATCTGGCCGCCGGGGCCGTAGCTGCAGACGTTTCCGCCGTTGTTGCCGTTGATCAACGCCCACTGCACGCCCGAGTTGATCGAGCCGCGGATCGCCGCCACCGAGATGTCCGGGTCGTCGGTGTAGATGCTCATGTTGGCCACCGCGGGCTTCTTCGCGTTCTGCGCGATCCACTCCGCGGCCTTGTTCACGTCGGTGTCCGCGCCGAATCCGTCGCATTTGAGGATCCGCACCGAGACCAGGTCGACCTTCTTGGCGACGCCCCGGGTCGAGCCGCCGACGATACCCGCGACGTGGCTGCCGTGGCCGTTACAGTCCTTGCCACCGTCGTTAGCGTTGATGAAGTCCACGCCCGCCTTGGCACGGCCGCCGAACTCGTTGTGCGCGTAGTTGATTCCAGTGTCCACAATGTACGCCGTGACACCGGCGCCGTCGTTGGGGTAGGTGTACGACCGGTCGAGCGGCCTGTCGCGCTGGTCGATCCGGTCGATACCCCAGTTCTGCGGGTCCTTCTGCGTTCCGCCCGGCCCCATCGCTGACGAGCCGATCCGCGCGGTACCAGCCTGACGGACCTCGGCGACCCGCGGATCCGCAGCCATCCGGCGTGCCTGCCGGTCCGCGAGACCGGTCACCACGAAGCCGGACATGGTCTTGCTCAGTACGGTGTCGACGACTCCACCGAACTGCTCGGTCAGGCTGTGCGCGGCCTGCTGAGCCGATGTTCTCGCAGCGGTTTCGGGCGCGTACGTCACCAGGTAGGTGCCCGCGACCGGGTTGCTGGTCCTGTTGACGACCGCGCCCTCCGGCTGCGCGGCCGCGGTGTTGGCTGTTGGAAGCACGAGGCCCGCCGTCGCGGCGAGTACGGACGCCAGTAAGCGCCGTTTCCACGTTCCCATAGTTCCTCCGAGTGCAGGGAGATGACCGCACGGAAGATAGGGATCGGGAACGCGGACTGACCAGACTTGTTAGGCGCACGGCGAAAGCCGGGGCCGCAATACTGTTAAGTCACTTGAAGGCGCAGCTCAGGGCACCAGTCATGACCACTGCCAGCGCATGCCGACGATGCCGGACGGCACGTCGGACTCCGCGACGAGCGCGGTGTTCGATCCGCCGATCCACAGCTCGGTGCGGTCCTCCTCCGCCCCGGCGACGTCCTGGCGCGTGTACCGGTGGCACCGCGCGGGGATCATCCCCGGCTCGAACCTGGTCTGCAGCACGAACTCCCGGACCGGCTGCTGGAAACGGTACTCGTAGTTGAGCATGCGCACGCCGGGCGCGAACTGCCACTCGTACTCGACGAGCGCGCGTTCCCCTACGTCGAGCACCCGGTCGAGGATGAGCTCGGCCGCGGTGACGCCCTCGGCGTCGTCCATCCTGACCCGCCCGGCACGGCAGAACCGCACCCCGGCAAGGGTCGGCGGGTTCGCCGGGTCCTCCTGGGTGATGTGGACGACCCCGCACCGCGACAGCCTGTCCACATTGGCCACCACCAGTTCCCGCAGGTGGATGCTGCTGGTCCGGCGCTGGGCGTCGATGGTGACGGTGACCTGGGTGCTGATCCGGCTGAGCGCTCCGCGTGGCGGCACGCCCACCTCGGTGAGCATCTCGACCGCGCGACCGCTTTCGAAGAGGCGGGTCAGGTTCGCGCTGCCGGAGACGTGGCCGAGCCACCGTCCTCGCGGGCGAACCGGTCCGAGCAGCGCCACCAGCGAATCGACGGGCAGGTCGAGCAGGTGCTCGAGGTGGCGCACCGCTCGAATCGATCCGGGTCGCTCCGGCCTGCTGCGACCGCGGCGCCAGTAGCTCAGGGTCGGCACGCTGACCCTGGCTCCCTGTTCGGCCAGCCGCACCTGGATCTGGTCGAGCGTCAGGCCGCTGACCTCGATGGCCAGGTGCAGCGCGGCGGGGAACGGCCCGTGCCGCAGTGCTTGGCGCAGTTGCGCGCGCAGTGCCTGGTCCGGCGTCGTATTCGTCGACATACGAACCTCCATGGCCGCTCTGCCCGATTCCACCAGTTCGCGTTTACCAGTTAACTCCGCTAACAGACAACAGCGAAACCTCGTGAAGGCTTGTCACGACGACGAACCGTGGCGCTGAACCGATCCACAAGGTAGAAATGGTCGATTCCGCTGTCCGTCGCCCGGTCGGTGAGAGCGCTCTCTCGGAGCGCGCCGAGGGGCATGGAGAACAGGCAGGTCGATGACGATCGTATGGCACCCGGAGACACCGAACAGCACGCGTGGGAGCGCTTACACGCATCTATCCAGGTGGGGGCGGGCGTTCGTGCTCAGCCTCGCCCTCGTCACGGCGACGGGAAGCACCGCCATGGCTGATCCGGTGGGCGAACGACACGGCGGCGGCCCGGACTTCGGGCCGAACGTCACCATCTTCGACCCGGGCATGCCGGTCGAGCGGATCCAGGCCACGCTGGACGCGGTCCACGCCAAGCAGGTCGACAACGAGATGGGCACCCAGCGGTACGCGTTCCTGTTCAAGCCGGGCACGTACGGCACGGCGGACAAGCCGTTGCAGATGAAGGTCGGTTACTACACCGAGGTCTCCGGCCTCGGCGCGGCGCCGACCGACGTCGTGATCAACGGCAAGATCGAGGTGTACAACCGCTGTCTGAACAACGCGGGCCCGAACTGCCTCGCGCTGGTCAACTTCTGGCGGACGCTGTCCAACCTGTCGCTGAACGTCAACGCCAAGGGCCAGGACGGCTGCCGGTCGTCGGCCAACTTCTGGGCGGTGTCCCAGGCGGTGTCGTTGCGCAGGCTCAACATCACCGGCGGCGCCCTCTCGCTGATGGACTACTGCACCGACGGGCCGCAGTACGCCAGCGGCGGGTTCATCGCCGACTCGAAACTGCCCGCCACCACCAACGGCTCGCAGCAGCAGTGGCTGACCCGCAACACCGAGGTGGCGAGTTGGTCCAACGGCGTGTGGAACCAGGTCTTCTCCGGTGTCGTCGGCGCGCCTGACGACTCGGCCTTCCCGACGCCGCCGTACACGACACTGGACACCACGCCGGTCAGCCGCGAGAAGCCGTACCTGTTCGTCGACGCCAAGGGCAAGTACAACGTGCGCGTCCCGTCTGCGCAGAAGAACACGCGTGGCATCACGTGGGCCAACGGCATGACGCCGGGACGCACCCTCCCGCTCGGCGACTTCCACGTCGCCAAGCCGGGCGATTCGGTACAGGCCATCAACCTGCACCTCGCGATGGGCAAGCACTTGCTGCTGACGCCCGGCGTGTACGACATCGCCCGCAGCATCGAGGTGCGCCGACCGGACACGGTGGTGCTCGGCATCGGCCACGCCACGCTGACGGCCGCGCGTGGCGCGGTCCCGCTGGAGGTCGGCGACGTCCCCGGGATCGTCGTCGCCGGTGTCACGATCGACGCGGGCCCGCAGGAATCGCCCGTGCTGCTGCGCGTGGGCAAGCGACAAGGCTTCGGCTGGAGCTCTCCGGCCAACCCGACCACGCTGTCCGACGTGTACTTCCGGGTCGGCGGGCCGCACATCGGCAAGACCGACACCGCGCTGGAGGTCAACAGTGACAACGTTCTGATCGACCACACCTGGGTGTGGCGAGCCGACCACGGCGTCGAGGGCCTCAACGACACGCAGCGGTGGAACACCAACACCGGCCGCAAGGGCGCGGTCATCAACGGCGACAACGTGACAGCGACCGGCCTGTTCGTCGAGCACTTCCAGCAGTACAACACCACCTGGAACGGCGAGAACGGCACGACGGTCCTGTACCAGAACGAGCTGCCGTACGACCCGCCGACGCAGGCCGACTGGATGAACGGCGCCGTCGAGGGCTATGCCGGGTACAAGGTCGGCGACAATGTCCGCACCCACACGCTGCACGGCGCGGGCGTGTACGTGTTCAACCAGAACAATCCGCAGATCCACACGGAGAACGGCTTCGAGGTGCCGCGCACGCCTGGCGTGAAACTGCGTCACATCATGACCGTGAACCTCAGCGCCGGAGTCATCGACCACGTGGTCAACGGCATCGGTGACGCGGCCGACACGACCAAAGTCGGCCAGCCCGTGTACCTGAAGCAGTACCCATGACCCCGCCGTGTCCACCATTCCAGCACAGTGTGTCCACCGTTCCAGCACCATGAAACGCACTTTCCAGCACACAGAGTCGCGGTCTGCTCGGGGAATTTCAGTGTGCTGGAAAGGTGGACACGGCATGCCGGAATGGTGGACACGGCTCAGTCGAGGATGCTCATGACCTCGTCGATGTCCTTGCGCAAGCGCTTGCGGTCGACACCGGAGCGCACCGCGACCCTCAGCCCGAGCCACGTGTTTAGGAGCATGCTCGCGAGCACGTCGGGGCGCTGCGGTGCGCTGATGCTGCCGTCCTGCTGACCACGCCTGACCATGTCGAGCATGATCTGGCGGGAGATGGCCATGTACCGGTCGACGCGCTGGGCGGCCTCGCTGTCCCGCGCGGCCATCTCGGTCGCGACGTTCACCAGCAGGCAGCCCTTCATGTGGGCCTCCGGCCGCAGGACGACCGACAGCAGGTCGCGGACGGCGTCACGGCCGGTGCGAGCAGTGTCGGCGACGGCGTTGAGCTTCTCGGACTGGATGTCGCCGTACCGGTTGATCGACGACATGAAAAGCGCGTGCTTGTCCCCGAAGGTGTCGTACAGGCTGCGTCGCCCGATACCCATCCCCTCGACCAGGTCCTGAACGGACGTGGCTTCGTAACCGCGTTCCCAGAACATGGTCATCGCCCGGTCGAGGGCGACATCCGGATCGAACTCCTTGTGCCGCACCACTGAACGCTCCCTTCCGCGCCCTCAGACTAGATGGCGGCGCCGAGACTGCCCTTCACCTGCCTGGTCAGCTCGTCACCGAGGACCTCGGCGACACCGGCCGCGACGCCGTCCAGGCTCGCACCGGCCACCCCGGCGGGGTCGATCTTGTCCTCCGGGGCCACTCTGGCAGCCATGTCGGTGTCCATGTAGGCGACGTACAACGCCGTCACCTGGATGCCCTTGGGTGACAGCTCCTGGCGCAGCGCGTTGCTCATCGCCCACCCGGCGGCTTTCGCCGCGCTGTAGGCACCCAGGGCCGGGGCGTGCAGCCAACTGAGGATCGAGTGCACGTTCAGCATCGCGCCGCCGCCGTTGCGTTCGATGACGGGTGCGAACGCGCGCGCGGTGGCCAGCGTGCCGAAGTAGTGCGTCTCCATCTCCAGCCGGATGTTGTCGAAATCTCCGTCGAGCAGGGAGGTGCCCGTCGAGACTCCGGCGTTGTTGACCAGCAGCGTCGCGTCCGCCGCGATCGTGGCCGCGTGCTCGATCGACGCCTTGTCGGTGAGGTCGAACCTGACCGGGATCACGCCGGGATCCTGGACGCTCTCCGGCCGCCGCACGGCCGCGTAGACCTTGGCACCGCGTTCGGCCAGCTGCCTCGCGAACTCACGGCCCAGGCCACGGTTGGCTCCGGTCACCACGGCGACGGTCTTCTCGAAGTCCATGATCGCTCCTCTCACAGGTACCGCCATGGTAGCTCTATTGAGAACGAACAGTGCAATATGACCTCGCGAGACCTGGCACACACGAAGTACCTCTCGCAAATCTATCTAGATCGTTCGATGCGCTAAGCGATCACGGCCTAGGGATGTTACGCAAATTCGTCCTGGCCAGTTCGATCATCCTGCCGACGCCGCCCTGCAGCACGGTTTTCGTGGCGCCGATGGCGAAACCGCGGACCATCTCGCCGGTGATGTGCGGCGGGATGGACAACGCGTTCGGGTCGGTGACCACGTCGACCAGCGCGGGCCCTGGATGCGCGAAGGCCTTGGTCAACGCGCCCCGCAGCTCGGCGGGGTCCTCGACCCGGGTGGCGTGGATCCCGCAGGACGCGGCGATCGCGGCGTAGTCGACCGACGGGTGGTCGGTGCCGAACGAAGGCAGCCCGTCGACGAGCATCTCCAGCTTGACCATGCCCAGCGTGGAGTTGTTGAACAGCACGACCTTCACCGGGATGTCCGCCGCCGAGACGGTCAGCAGCTCCCCCATCAGCATGCCGAGGCCGCCGTCACCGGACAGGGACACGACCTGGCGTCCGGGATGCGCGAGCTGGGCGCCGATGGCGTGCGGCAGGGCGTTGGCCATGCTGCCGTGCCGGAACGAGCCGAGCACGCGGCGGCGGCCGTTGGGCGTGAGGTACCGGGCGGCCCAGACGTTGCACATCCCGGTGTCCACTGTGAACACGGTGTCCTGGTCGGCCACGTCGTCGAGCACAGCGGCGACGAACTCCGGGTGGATCGGGCGGTGTTTGTCGATGCGCTCGGAGTACGCGCCGACCACCTTCTCCAGTTTGCGCATGTGCTCTCGGAGCATCCGGTCCAGGAACGACCGGTCGGTGCGCTCTCGCAACAACGGCAGCAGGGCGTCGATCGTCAGCTTGACGTCACCGTGCACGGCGAGGTCGAGTGGCGTCCGGCGGCCGAGCCTGGCCGGGTCGATGTCGACCTGGACCGTGCGGGCCTGCGGCAGGAAGTTGGCGTAAGGGAAGTCGGTGCCCAACAACACCACCCGGTCGGCCTCGTGCATCGCGTCGTAGCAGGCGCCGTAGCCGAGCAGGCCGCTCATCCCGACGTCGAACGGGTTGTCGTACTGGATCCATTCCTTGCCGCCCAGCGAATGCCCGACGGGTGCGGCCAACCGGTCGGCGAGCGCCATCACCTCGGCGTGCGCACCGCGCACACCCGCGCCGACGAACAGCATCACCTTCTCATCGGAGTTCAGCAGCCCGGCCAGCTCCTCGACCGTGTCCTGGGGTGGGGCAACAGGCGAGGCGGACACCAGCGGCACGGGCAACGACAGCGCCCCGGACGCCTTGAGCTGCGCCACATCGCCGGGGATCGTCAGCACGGAGACGCCGCCCTTGCCGACCGCGGTCCGCATCGCGATCGGCAGCAGCCGCGCCGCCTGCTCGGGCTCGGTGATCATCTCGTTGAAGTGGCTGCACTCCGCGAACAGGTGCGTGGGGTGCGTCTCCTGGAAGAAACCGGTGCCGATCTGCACCGACGGGATGTGCGAGGCGATCGCCAGCACCGGCGCGCCGGAGCGGTGCGCGTCGTACAGACCGTTGATCAGGTGCAGGTTCCCCGGTCCGCAACTGCCCGCGCAGACGGCCAGTTTGCCGGTCACCTGGGCCTCGGACGCGGCCGCGAACGCCGCAGCCTCCTCGTGGCGCACGTGCACCCATTCGATGCCATCGGTCTTGCGTATCGCGTCGACAACCGTGTTGAGGCTGTCGCCGACGATGCCGTAGACCCGTTCGACGCCCGCGTCACGCAACGTCCGGACAAGCTGATCAGCCACAGTGGCCATGAGTGGTGCCCCTTCCTGTCGTTTCAGCAGTACAACCGCGCGCGGCGGGCCGCCACTCGGAGTGAGCGGCCCCACTGGGTGAGGCACGTCCCGTTGCGTGCGCGAGACGGTCACGGACCTGGCGCGCGGCGGTCATGCCGGTCGGCGGGCCGCTGCCGCACGCTGGACACATGGGCCCACTCACCGGAATCCGCGTCGTCGAACTCGCGAGCCTCGCGCCGGGTGCGTTCGGGGCGATGATCCTGGCCGACCTCGGCGCCGACGTGCTGCGGATCGATCGCCGCAGCCGCGCCCGCGGGCTGGACATGCCGCCCGGCGTCCTCGACCGCGGTCGCAGCACGCTCGCCCTCGACCTCAAGGATCCCGCCGACCTGGCCACGCTGACGCGGATCGTGGAGTCGGCCGACGTGTTCGTCGAGGGATTCCGGCCGGGTGTCGCCGAGCGGCTCGGAGTCGGCCCCGACGTCCTGTTCGAGCGCAATCCACGCCTGGTCTACGCCAGGATGACCGGCTGGGGCCAGGACGGCCCGCTGGCGCAGCGCGCCGGGCACGACATCAACTACCTGGCGATCTCCGGCGCGCTCGACCCGATCGGCCCGGCCGGGCACCGGCCCGTGCCGCCGCTGAACCTGGTCGGTGACTTCGGCGGTGGTGGGATGCTGCTGGCACTCGGCGTGCTCGCCGCGTTGCTGGAACGGCAGTCCTCCGGGCAGGGCCAGGTCGTGGACGCGGCGATGGTGGACGGCTCGTCGCTGCTGATGACGTTCATCCACGGCATGCGCGACTCCGGGCTCTGGCCGAACCCGCGCGGCGGGAACCTGTTCGACTCCGGTGCGCCCTTCTACGACACCTACGAGTGCGCGGACGGCCGGTTCGTCGCGGTCGGCGCGGTCGAGACGGAGTTCTACGACCAACTGGTGTCCACGTTGGGCATCGAGGACGCACCGCACCAGTACGACTTCGGCCGCTGGCCGGAGCTCAGGCAACGGCTGGCGGCCGTGTTCAAGCAGCGCACCATGCACGAGTGGGCGGAGGTCTTCGCGGACGTCGACGCCTGCGTCGCGCCCGTGCTCACGCCACTCGAAGCGCAGGACCACCCGCACAACACGGCACGCGACGCGTTCGTGGACGTCGGCGAGACCAGGCAGCCAGCCCCGGCGCCCCGGTTCAGCCGCACCCCGGCCGACCCGCCGCAACCACTGGACACCGTGGACGCGAAGGCCATGCTCGACAGCTGGGCCGTCGACCTCGCCTAATCCGGAGTGGAGACGCAACGAAGGCCACCTTGGTTGCGGCTGGCGCAACGAAGGCCACATTGGTTGCACGGCACAGCGCTAGTCGGAGCGGTAGGCACCCGGTGGGCTGCCGGTCCAGCGCCGGAAAGCCCGCCGGAACGCACTCGCCTCGGAGAACCCGAGTCGCGCGGCGAGGTCGTCGACCGACTCCTCGCCGCGGACCAGGCTGGCGATGGCGGCGTCCCGCAGGACCTCCTCCTTGATCCCGCTGACCGACGTCTTCTCGTCCCGCAGCAGCCGCCGCAGGTGCTGCACGCTGACCGACAGCCGGTCGGCGATCTCCTCAGCGGTCGGCCACGTCCCGCGCAGCCCCTGCTCCAGGATCCGGCGGACCCGGTCGGCGGTCGTGCTGCCGTAGTCGCGCCGGGCGTACCAGACGCCGGGCTGGTCGCCGAGGTACACGGCCAGGTCGTTCTCGTCACGCACGACCGGGGCGTTGAGCAGCGCGGAGTCGAACTCCAGCGCGACCACGCCTGCCTGGCAGTCGAACACGGGCATCCGGCCGTACATCGCGTGGTAGTCGGCCGCGTGCGGCGGCTTCGGAAACGGCAGTTCCACGGTCCGGAGCGCGATCCGGCGGCCGATCAGCCAGCCGGTCCACCGGTGCACCAGTGCGACGAGCAGTTCGGTGCCGAGGTGCTCCGGATCGTCCAGCCTGCTCACGTCCAGCTCCACACGCGTGGTGGATTCGCCGAACACGGCCCTGATCCGGGGCACGCCGGTGAGCACCCGACTGGCACCGCAGGTCCGGATGACGACTGTGCGCAGGTCCGGCGCGTGGATGATCGACAGCGTGACGAACTTGAGCGTGCCCAACGGGACGGGAGGGCCGATACCGAACAGTTCGTCGCCGGTCAGCTGCCACAGGTCCTGGGTGACCTTGGCCATCTGCTCGACGGTGACGCGGGTCTTGGGACGGTAGGCGATGTCGCCGGGAATCCCGGCTGCGCGCAACAGCGGCGTGATGTCCACACCACGCCGCTGAGCCTGCTTGAGCAGACGATGCACGAAATGGATCGGCACCGTCTGCGTGGACATGCGGTCAACTATGCCCAACCGGAGAGCTGTTCGCCCAGTTCCGTCGCGTCCTACGGGCCGTCGGTCCGCCACTGGGCCAGGCCGTCCTTGATCACTGTCGTCCCCTCGTCGGTGACGGTCTCGAAGGCGTACCGGTCGCCTGTGCGCCAAGCGGATGTGGTGATCGTGTTGCGCGGCAACGCCGGGGCGCTGAACCGGACCGCCAGCCTGCTCAGGCCGGGCGGGTTCGGCAACGCGTGCGAGACGAACGCCATCGTGCACAGCCCGTGCACGATGATGCCCGGCAGGCCGACCGACCTGGCGAACTCGTCGTTGGTGTGCACGGGCATCGGGTCGCCGGACGCGTCGGCGTAGCGGAAGGTCTGGTCCTCGTCGTACTTCTGCGACACGACGAGATCCGGCTCGCGGTCGCGGAGGCTCTCGTCGAAGAGGTGCCCGGGTGCGTTCTCGCCCAGGTTCTCGCCGAACTCGCCGCCGCGGAAGAAACCGACGAAGTACTGCTCGTTCACCAGGCCGCCGTCGGCGTCACGGGTCTCGAGCCTGGTGGTCACCACGACACCGGAGGACTTGCCGTGGACACCGGTCACCTTCGCGCGGCAGGCGAGCACGTCACCGGGCACGATCGGCCGGTGGATGTGGAAGTCGTGCTCGCCGTGCAGGATCTGCATCATCAGCTCGTCCGGCACGGCCGACAGCGTGACGTCGGCCATCGTGCGGAACGCGGGCACCACCGCGTACACCGGCGGCGCCTGACTTCCGTCGAGGTGCACGCCGACGGGATCGTTCGTCGCCTCGGCGTACGCGATGATGTGCTCCCGGGTCACCGGGAACTCGACAGGCTCGCCCCACACGCCGACCACTTCGCGGTGAAAGCTCATGAGTTCACGCTAGTGGCCACGAAGCCGAAGCGAATGACCTCGCCTCGCGCAGTTCGTGACCGCGACGCGCACCGACCGGTAGAACAGATGCCATGACGAACTACGACTACATCGTGGTCGGCGCAGGATCGGCCGGGTGTGTGGTCGCGGCACGGCTCGCCGAACGCCCAGGCGCACGCGTTCTGCTGCTGGAGGCGGGGAGCGCCACGCCCGCCGTGGCGCCTCCGCAGTACGCGTGGGCGTTGTACGAGACCGATGCCAACTGGGCTGACCAGACCGTCGAGCAGACGTCGGTCGGACGGTCGGTGGACTGGCCGCGGGGCCGTGGCGCGGGTGGGTCGTCGGCCATCAACGCGATGGTCTTCGCCCGTGGTCACCGGCGGAGCTACGCGTGGGGGCCTGGCTGGACGTTCGACGACCTGATGCCGTACTTCAAGCGCTCCGAGACCGCAGGGGGCCGTGATCCGCAACTGCGCGGCACGGACGGGCCGATGATCGTCTCGCCTGCCCGTGAACGGCACCCGCTCGCGGTCGCGGGCGTGGCAGCCGCGGCGGAAGTGGGCCATCCACTGGCCGAGGACATCAGCGGTGGCGTCGAGGAGGGCTTCGGCTGGCCCGATCTGTCCATTGTCGATGGAAGGCGGCTCAGCGCGTCGGACGCCTACCTACCGCGAGCCGGTGTGGACCTGGTGCCCCATGCCGAAGTGCACCGGATTGTCGTCGAGAACAACCGGGCGGTCGGAGTGCGATACGCGAACACCACAGTGCGTTGCTCCGGCGAGGTGATCCTCACCGCGGGAGCGATCGGTTCGGCGCAGTTGCTGCTGCTGTCCGGTCTCGGCCCGGCCACCGATCTGCGCGCACTGGGTATCCCGGTCGTCGCCGATCTGCCCGGTGTGGGCGGCAACCTGCACGACCACACGCTTTTCTCGGTGAGGTACACCAGTCCCGTGCCGATCCCGGTGGGGGCGAACAACCGGATCGAGGTCATCGGTCTGGCTGGTGACCTGCAGTTCCTGTACTTCGCCCCACTACCGCTGTCGGACAGCTACGGCGTCTACTTCGCCTTGATGTCACCGCACAGCCGCGGGCGTCTGCGTCTTGCGAGCGCCCGTCCCGACGATCGTCCTCTGCTTGATCCGCGTTATCTGGCCGACAGCCGTGACCTGGAGACCGCGCTGACCGGGCTGGACATGGCACGTGCACTCGGCGCCACCCGCGCACTGGCACCGTGGCGCGGTACGGAACCTGCCATCCCCGACCACAAAGCTCACCTGCGGGAGAGCCTGGCCGCGTACTACCACTACGTCGGCACGTGCGCGATCGGCGCCGTCGTCGACGCCGAACTGCGCGTGCACGGCGTCAACGGCCTCCGCGTGGCGGACGCCTCGGTGATCCCGGCTATCCCGTCGGCGAACACGAACGCCACGGTCATCGCCATCGCCGAGCGCGCCGCCGCCATGATCACCGGCCGGGCAGGTTCCGTGGGCTGATCAGCGTCAAGACCAGGACGATCGTGGCCACTGCCAGCGCGGCGGACGCGAACAGCACCGCGGACGCGCCCGACGCGTTCCTCGGACTGCTCAGGACCATCGGACTGTCCCGTGTGGACGCACTACGGGTGCACACCGAGCTCGGCCTGAAGCTGTTCGGCTTCGCCCTGCTGGTCGACTACCGCGAACCGGCCGAGCTGCCCCCGGTCCCCGCCGCGTGGCTGACCGACGACATGGATCTGCCGCACCTCACCGAGGCACTCGCCGGACGCGCTCCCAGCCCGGACGAACTGTTCGACCACATCACCGGCACCCTGATCCTGAGCATCGAGGCGGCGTTGGGCTGACGCACTTGCGGCGCCTCCACTTCCGCCTGGCCGTACTATCCACTCCGTACCCAAACTGGACAGGCGGGGATATGTCGAATCCGGGATGGCAGCAGCCGCAGCACCAACCTCCACACCAACCGCAGCACCAAGGCTGGGCACCGCGACAGCCACCGCCCTATCCGCCGGGCCCCGGTTATCCGCCGCGCCCGCCGAAGCCCCGGAGCCAGGTGCCGAAGATCCTGCTGATCGTCGGGATGGTGCTGGCGATTGTCGTCGTCTGCGGTCTGGCTGGCTTGCGGGTCATCTACGTCTCAACAGACGCGGGCGTCGAGCCGACCAGCGAGCAGCCCGCCCCCGAGTGCGCGGTGAGCAGCGAAGCCCTCATTGCCGCCAAAGTGAGCGTGTACACCGATGGCCACAGCTACGAGACCTCGTTCCTGTGCAAGTACGCGACCCGAAAGGGCTCGAACGGCGGAACCAGCACCGACGCGGTGGTGGAAGTCCTTCCGGGGAAAGGCGATGCGGCCCCGTCGAACCGCGACACCGCCTTCGACGACTTCGCCCGACCGCCATCGGTTGGCCAGCCGCGTGTGGAGGACGATCCCCGGCTCAGGTTCGGCACCCAGCGCAAGCTGTACGTGACCGAGTACGGCAAGGTCACCATGCTCATCCTGTACGTCCGAAATGGAACGACGTTCTTCCGGGTCGAGTACGCCAGCTCCACCAAGGGATTCTTCAGCGACTCCGCGACCCCGGTCGACCGGATGAAACCAGGCCTCGAGGCCATCGCCGGTGATCTGGACCGCCGCACCCGCTCAGGGCTCGCCACAGGATGAGCGGGCGAACGCGCCGACCGCTGGTTCGTCTGGTCGCCCGCCTCATCGGCAGAGTCCCATCAAAGTCGGAAAGTCGGGAAGTCGGTCGTGTGGCTGACGTGCCCGGGTTCCGACTAAAGGACGGCCGCCGCGCGTAAGAGCGCAAGAACGCAAGAGGGCGGAGGTGCGGCTTGCGCGCAAAGCGCAGGGGTTTGCGGCTTGCGCGCATAGCGCAGGGTGTGGCTTGCGCGCATAGCGCAGGGTGTGGCTTGCGCGCAAAGCGCAGGGTGTGGCTTGCGCGCATAGCTCAGGGGTGTGGTTCGTGGGGTGTCCCTCCCGTATGGCCTGGGCGAAGCCAACCACTGGCTGTCAGGAGGTCGGCCTACGCGACTCAACCCACGGCGCGAGGCGGTACCGACCTCTTGACAGCCTGTGGTTCCCTTGGGCAGGCCATACGGGAGGGGCGCCCCGCGCCCCCCACTCGACCCAGGAAGTCACGTGGGCCAAGCGAACGGGCGCGAGAAACGAAGAGGTTTGTGGTGTCCCCTCTTGGAGGCCTGCCCGCCGGCGAGGCATCTCTTTTTTCTTTTGCGACAAGAAAAAAGAAAGTCCTCGCCGGACGGCAGGCCTCCGAGAGGGAAACCAACCCGTGGTCTGTCCACCCGGTTGGCTGTGCTCACGTGATTTCCTGTGCCTGGAAAAAGAGGCGTGGTCGGTTCCCTCCCGTATGTCCTGCCGGAGGAAACCACGGCGTGCCGGGAGGTCGGTATCGCCTGCGCTGTGGGTCGGTTTGCGTAGGCCGACCTCCCGACACGCCGTGGTATGGCTACGCCCAGGCCATACGGGAGGAAACCAACCACGAACCCCACCCATGCGCTATGCGCGCAAGGCCACTTACGCGCAAGGCCACTTTCGCGCTTGCCCGCCTGCGCGCAAGGCCTCTCGCCCGCTTGCCCGCTTACGCGCAAGACCTCTCTTGCGCTTGCGCTTGCGCTCTTGCGCTTGCTTTGCGCGCATAGCCCGACTTTGCCAGAACCCCTGGCCTCATTGGAAGCGTTCAAACCGGAACGGGCCCAACACATCGGTCTGGTCCGCGCCGAGCACCTCGGCGGCCACCAGATCACCCGCGTACACACTCAGGGTCACGCCGCTGTGCGACACGGCGAAGTGGAAGTTGGGCAGCTCGAGCACGCGGCCGAGCACGGGCAGACCATCACCGGGAACCGGCCGCTCCCCCACCCGCACACTCTCCACGCTCGCATCACGCATCCCGGGATACACGGCGCCAGCGGCCGCGAGCACCTGGTCGGCATCGAGATCCTCGTTGTGCAGCACCACTCTCCCGCCGCCATCGGGTCGCATGTGGACCTGCGGCGCGTGGATGACCCGAGCGATCGACACCGCGACGGGCGAGGTGTACACGAGAACACCCTTCCTGTTGCGCATCGGCAGGCTCAACCCGGCGAGCTGTGCCACCTCGGCCGCCATCGGCCCCGCGCAGTTCACCACCGCGTCCACGGGAATCCTGTGCCCCGAGGCACATCGCACCGAGCGGACCTCTCCCGCACCAACCTCCAGCGCGACAACGGCGTCACGCACCACATCGACACCGGACAGCAGGTGGGCGACCATCCTGGTCGGCTCAAGCCAGCCCTCGCGGGGGAAGTAGGCGATCTCGTCGTCCGGCAGCGCGGCGGGCTCCAGGTCGGGTTCCAGGCGCAACGCCTCCGCGCGAGTGAGCCACCGGGCGTCGTAGCCGTAGTCCAGAACACCGGCGACCTTGTGGCGCAACCATTCACTTCCGGCGTCGGCCCATTCCAGGTTGCCGCCCTCGTGGAACCAGTCACCGCCGAGCTTGCGGTGCGCCTCCATGCCCGCGACGTTCAGATCGTGGTACGCCCTCGGCTGTTTGCCGCACGAGTTGATCCACGCGAACGTCGCCCCCGATGTCCCGGCAGCGGGCGCACCGGCGTCCACGACCGTGACGTTCACGCCCCGCCCGGCCAACGAAGCGGCCACCGCCGCTCCGTAGACACCGGCACCGATCACAACAACTCGCGCAGCCATGACACCCCCTCAAGAACAATTTACCAGGTGATCTAAATACGCGACATCACCTTTATTTGTGGACATCTACCACTGTAGATAATCACATTGACAGCGACGCGGCTGAATGTGAGTCTTGACCGCTCGGGGTTCGGCTGATCAATGACTCAGAACCGGGGCGGTTGGCAGGATGTTCCGAATCATCATCATTCTCGTGTGCGCGACATTGATATCACTGGTGGTGTTCGGCGGCGACTCGCCGCCCGCGACCGCCGACCAGCCGCCTGTCCTGCAGGAATGCCCGGCACTCAAGCAAGGATCGACCGATCCGGTCAACGGCACTAATTGCGTGCGCGAACTACAGAAAAAACTGTCGTCCCTGGGTTATCAACAGCCGATGACCGGGAGGTTCGCCGATCGGACGGAAGCCAATGTTCGCGCGTTCCAACACAGCAAGGGCATCGCGCCGATCGGGATCTTCGGCCCGAAAACTCGCGAAGCGCTGCTGCACGAAAGCGCGACGCCGGAATCGGCGATCCCGCTGCCGCACTACCGGACGGACAACTGCACCAGCCAGCAGTGCACGCTCTACCTGAGCAGGAGCCGCACCCGCCAGTACGCCCAGGTGGCCGCCGAGCGGCCGCTCACCGTCACAGTGGTGTCCGCGGCGATCCTGCGGACCTCGTGCGCCCACGTGTTCAAGCTGACCGTCGCCACGGTCGTGTGCCATGTCCTGACAGACCACTACACCCAGCGCGTGAAGAACGCGCTGGGTGCGGCGGCTCGCCAGAAGGCGTGCCTGCGGATCAGGCTCGTCCGCCCCGACCTCGGCGAACCACTCACCTTCACACCGGACAACTCCCGCCGCTGCGTGGACTGATCAGATCCGACTCAGATCCGACTCAGATCCGACTCAGATCCGGCGCCCTTTCGCGGCGTAGGTCAGGCCCGCCCACTGTGTCGTGCCGGAGAAGACGTCCTTCTCACGCGTGTGCGCGTGCAGCTGGAACGCCTGGTTGTTGTCCGGCGAGAACGGGATCGTGGCGCGCAGCACGTGCGCGTGTGTGGCGTCCAGACCGCCGCCGACCGTCAGCACCTGCCCGTTCGACCGGGTGTAGGTGGCGGCGAACGGTCGCGCGGACGTGATCCGCAGTGTGCCTTGCCAGCCGTCGTGGTTCATGTCCCACGCGCCGATCCAGTCGTTGGCTGTGAAGCCGCCGGTCGGGCGGCCGGGCTGTGCACCGCGAGCCAGGCTGACGCCGAACGGGATCCCGCTCCACGTCGTGAAGCCCGCCGCCTGCCGGACATCACCGCTGTGCACGTACGCCCAGAACTCCTGCCCGCTGCGCGCACCGGGTTGCACCTTGTTCGTGGTGTCGGCGATCCAGAAGTGCAGCCCCTGGCCGTTCTGCGCGGTGACACCGTTGACGTCGTAGCGTTTGCCGTCCCGGTAGTAGCTGCCGAGCTTGGTCGGCGCGCCCTGTGTCGAGCGGTAGTCGGTGGTCCGCCGGATCACGAGTTCGCCGCGCCAGCCGTCGTGGTCCATCTGCCAGCGCCCGACCCAGAACGCGTCGAACTGCGGCGCGGCGTTCGGGTTCTCGACGTCGATCACGTAACGGCCCGACAGCAGCGGCCATTCCGTCGAGTCGTAGGACAGTTCGATCAGGTGACCTTCGCCCCACGAGTTCTTGACGAGGTAGACGCGCCGGGTGCGGTCGTAGCCGACAACCAGGACGCAGTGCTGGGAAACGTCGGCGACCAGTTCGTATCCGCTGGCGATCACCGCCTCGACCTGGCTCGGTGTCGGGCTTCCCGGCAGCGCGGCGAACCGCGCGACCCGGTACCGGGCGTTCTGGCGGGCCGCGGTCGGCACGTGTCCTTCGAGGAACTCGTAGGTGTCGACCTGTTCCTGTGTCGCCTCCCACGTGAGAGTGCCGCACGCGGGATTGTTGACCCGCAACGTCTCCATCGGCCCGCCGTCCAGGTACGGCGCCAGCGACTCGGCCGGGATCGCTGCCCTGGCAAGCTTGTCGACGATGTCGGCATTGCCCTGGAAACCCCAGTACGAGCTGTTGTTCTCGTGCGGCACCGACGTAGTCATGTAGTCGGGGTAGAGTTCACCTGCTTTGTTGATGTGGTAGGCGAACTGCTCGGACAGGTCCAGATCGACCCGGTACTTGCGTTTGTACGCCGCCTCGACCGCCGCGCAGGCCGCGAACGCGTAGCACGTGCCGCGCGAACCCTGGTTGCGGAAGCCCGTCTGGTTGGCGGCCAACGACACGAAGTCCGGCCCCGCCTTGCTGGGCACCTCGATCAGGCCGTTGGCGCGCGCGGCCGCGTTCGCCGCGTCCACCGCCCGGCGGTGTCCCTCGGCGTCGAGCAGCAGATGCCGTCTGGTCCTGACCACGTCCTCGAACCGCGGTGCCGCCGACGCCGTGCTGGCGTTCACCAGTCCCGCCGCGGCGGCGCCTGCGACCGCGCCCAGTCTGAGCACGTTCCGGCGGTTGACAGCCTTGTCCGACACGCGAAATCCTCCTGCCCCTTGGGTTTCCCAACCGATCCACCTTCGCGGCGGCGCGTGCCCGGCAACCAGGGGCGGGCGGTCCCGGAAAACCGGGAAGATTTCCCTGCTGTCAGCCGTACGACCGGGCGAGGTCGGCGAGCCGGTCGACGATCAGGTCGATGTCGGCCTTGGTGGTGCGGTAGTTGGTGACGCAAGCGCGGATGCCGTCACGGCCGTTGAGCCTGATCGGTCCGAGCAACGCGGTGCCCTCCGCATTGAGCTTTCTCAGCACGGTGTCGTGCGCGGAGCCGTCGATCGTGGTGAGCCGGAGGCAGACGGCGGTCAGCGTGACCGGTGCCATCAACTCCATGACCGGGCTGGCCGTCACGCGTTCGGCGAAATACCTGGCGAGATCCAGATTCTCGTCGATCGCGCCTCGGAACGCACCGACACCGAAGGCACGCAACGCGCCCCACACTTTGAAAGCCTTGAAACTGCGTGACAGCTGCGGTCCGTAGTCCATGTAGTCGACCATCAGCGGGTCGTCGGCGACTGTGAGGTACGAGGAGGAGAACGAGAAGGCGTCGGCAAGCCTCCGGCGGTCGCGGACGATCAGGCACCCGGCCTCCATCGGCGCGAACAGCAGTTTGTGCGGGTCGACGCTGATCGAGTCCGCGCGGGTGCAGGCGGCCAGTGCCGCACGCACACGCTCGCTGAGCACGAACAGTCCGCCGTAGGCGCCGTCGATGTGCAGCCACAGGCCGTGGTCGGCGCAGATGTCGGCGATCTCGTCGATCGGGTCGATGGCGCCGGTGGCGACCGTGCCACTGGTCGCGACGACACAGAAGGGCCGCAGCCCGGCGGCGAGGTCGTCCTCGACGACCTGCCGGAGAACGTCGGCCCGCATCCGGAAGTCGGAATCGGTGGGAATGGCACGCACGTTGCCCAGGCCGAGCCCCAGGATCGCCGCGGCCTTGTCCACGCTGCGGTGTGCCTGCTCGGAGGTGTAGAGCACCAGCGGGGCCTGCTGCGCCTGCAGGCCACGGGCCCGGAAGTCCGGGCAGTGCGCGTGCAATGCCGTGGTCAGGGCATTGAGCGTGGCCATCGAGCCGCCGTCGGTGATGATCCCGCCGGACTGCCCGCCCCAGCCGAACAGTCCGGCCAGCCAGCGCACCACGGACTGCTCGATGACGCTCGCGGCCGGGGAGAGCTGCGCGAAGTTGCAGTTCTGGTTGATGGCCGCGGCGATGGCCTCCACGTACGGCGCGATGCCGTTGGGTGGCCCGGTGACGTACGCGAGAAACCTCGGGTGCGCGATGGTGGTGGAGTTCGGCAGGACCCGCTCCTTGATGTCCTCGAAGAGCCGGGTGACTCCCACACCCGATTCGGCGAACGGGTCATCCAGAAGTCCCAGGAGGGCATCCCGGTCGGTCGGCGGGACGATGGGCCGTGCCGGGATGGACCGCTCGTAGTCGTCGAGGAGCGCCACCAGTTCGCGACCGGCCTCGGCCCGTTCGTTCTCGGTCAGAGCAAGCAGGGACATGGCCACTCCGAAGGGATCAGTGAGGATGATATCGAGTAGTCACAGTAGCCAGATCGCACTAGCATGCGATGTCAAATCCGCCAGCATTGCGCACCGATGATGGAACTATCTGCCATGGATTCGATCGACAGAGCAATTATCGACCAGCTGTCCCAGGACGGTCGCCTGACGAACCTCGAACTGGCCGACCGCGTCGGCCTGTCGCCGTCGCCCTGTTTGCGCCGGGTGCGCAACCTGGAGAGCAGCGGGGTGATCACCGGCTACCACGCGGCCATCGCCCCCGCGGCCGTCGGCCGGGGCTTCCAGGTGCTGCTGCACGTGGAGATGGCCGTGCAGGACAAGAAGACGATCGAGGCGTTCGAGGCGGGGATCCGCCGGATCGACGAGGTGCTGGAGTGTCGCCGGATGTTCGGCCACCCCGACTACCTGATCTGGATAGCGGTGGCGGACCTGGACAGCTACGAGGCCCTCTACATGTCGAAACTGACGTCACTGCCGGGCGTCGCGCGCACCCACTCCCAGTTCACCATGACCACGGTGAAAACCAGCCGCACAGGCGGACTCTGATCGCGGATCCGGCATGCTGGGCGGATGCTGCCGGACCATGAGGACATGCTGCCTGCCGCACGCGGCCGCGTGTGGGACCTGATCCTGCACGCCCTGCTGTTCGTCGTGTCGGTCGTGGTGCTGTACTTCGGCTTCCTCGGAGCGGTCATGGCCGGTGGGGCGCCGCAGATCCTGGCGTGGACGCTCGCGCCGCCCGTCGTCGGCGCCCTGATCGCGATCGCGTGGTGGCGCGGCATCGCCCTGGCCACCCACGGCGCCGTGATCGCGGTGAACCTCGTCCTGATCCTCATCGTCGCCAACCTCAGTACCCACTGATGAGGCGGCGTCACCGGATGCAGTCCGACCACGAGGACAAGCCGCCGGTCGAGCCCGAGTCCGTGGTGGATCCGATCGCGCACGTCATGCTGGCCGTGCTGTCGGTTGTGGTCCTGTTCTTCGGTTTTCTCTCGGCGGCGATGGCACGTGGGGCGCCGGAAGTGTTAATGGGCACGCTCATCCCGCCCCTCGCCGGTGTCCTGATCGCGGTCCGACGACGCCACTGGATCGTCCTGGTCCCGCACGGCGCCATGATCGCGTTGAACCTCTACGTGATCCTCGCCGTCGCCTGAAACACGGACACGGCACGGCCGGATCCGGCATGCTGAGCGCATGTCACCCGACGAGGACAGGCCGCCGGTCAAACGTCGCCCCATCGGGGATGTGACCGTGCACGTTCTGCTGGTGGTGCTGTCCCTTATGTGCCTGTTCCTCGGTTTCATCTGGGCGGCACTGGACGATGGCGCGCCGGGAATGTTGCTGTGGACGCTCGCGCTGCCCGTCATCGGTGTGCTGATCGCGATCGTGGACCGGCAGTGGGTCGCCCTCGTCCCGCACGGCAGCATGATCGCGTTGAACCTCGTGGTGATCCTCCCCCTCTGATCCCGTCCTTCGCAGGTGAGGCGGGCGTCACCATTGACTTCAAGTTCACTTGCACTTTTACGGTCGCATCATGGCGACAACACACACGGACACGGCACCAGCGGCCGGTACGTTCCGTGAACTGCTTGGCCCTGGCCGGTTTGCCACTTCCTTCGTGTTGGCGGGCGGTGTCGCGCTGCACGCGACCAACCTGTTCCTCACCACCAGCCTGTTGCCGACGGCCATCGGCGAGATCGGTGGCGAACGGCTCTACGCGTGGAGCTCCACCGCGTTCATGATCACGTCGGTGATCTCGTCCATGCTGGTCAGCCGGTTGCTGGCGGGACGAGGGCCGACGATGGCGTACCTCATCGGGCTCGCGCCCTTCCTGCTCGGCACGGTCGTGGCCGCGCTCAGTCCGACGATGGCCGTCATGCTGGTCGGCCGGGGCATCCAGGGTGTCGGCGGCGGCCTGCTGGCGGGCCTGGGTTACGCCGTCGTGCAGTCCGCGTTCCCCGAACGGCTGTGGGCCAAGGCCACCGCGCTGGTGTCGGCGATGTGGGGGTTCGGCACGCTCGCCGGGCCCGCCATCGGCGGCGTGTTCGCGCAGTTCGGCGCATGGCGGCTGGCGTTCTGGCTGCTGGCTGTGCTGGGCGTGGTCATCGCCGTGATCGTTCCGCGTGCGCTGCCGCGTTCGGCGCAGACGGAGGTTGCCGAACCTGTGCCGTTCCTGTCCCTGATCGTGCTGGCGGTCGCCGCCTCGCTGATCAGCGTCGCGAGTGTGCTCACCAACATCGTGCTGATCGCCGTGACGATGCTCGTGGCGATCGTGGTGGTCGCGTGGTTCGTACACCGCGAGCGGCACAGCGCGGTCCGTGTCCTGCCCGCGTCCACCTACCGTTCGGGTTCTCCGCTGAAGTGGATGTACCTGTCGATCGGGATCCTCGCCATCGGGACGGTGTCCGAGGCGTTCGCCCCGCTGTTCGGTCAACGGCTGGCCGGGCTGGAACCGCTGGTGGCCGGGTTCCTCGGCGCCGCGGTGTCGGTGGGCTGGTCGGTCACCATGCTGTTCAGCTCCAACGTCACCCGCCCGGCGGCGCTGCGGCGGATGCGGATCGCGGGCCCGGCTGTCCTGGCCGTCGGACTGATCGTCGCCGGGCTGTTCCAGCAGGACAACGCCGGTCCGTGGCAGATCGCGACCTGGTTCGTGGCGCTGGCCGTCGCGGGTGCGGGCATCGGGATCGCGTTCCCGCACCAGCTGGTCGCGGTCATGAGCAGCACCAGCGACCCGGCGGAGGCAGGCAAGGCGTCGGCGGGGATCAACACCGTCGAGCTGATCGGGCTGGCCTTCGGCTCGGCGCTCGGTGGCCTGCTGGTCAACCTCGGTGCGCCGGACATGCAGCGCTCGGCCCAGTTCCTGTTGTTCGGCCTGGCACTGATCGCCGTGCTCGGGGTCTTCGTCGCCAGGCGCACCGACCCGGTCCGGTGAGGATCAGCCGAAGCTGACGTCCGCCGCGGGAACCACCAGCACGGAGCCACCGGGATGCATACCAGCCTTGAGAATCCTGTTGTGCCGGTCGACGACCTGCTCGGCGGTCAGCCCGGCGTCCGGATCGCCGTCCTCGCCTGTCGTGTGCCCGTCACCGACCAGCACGACGTCGTACCCGTGGCTCTGCGACGACCGCACGGTCGCGTCGACGCAGTAGTCGGTGGCTATTCCCGTGATGACAAGCGTGTCGATGTCGTGCTCACGCAGGACCTCGGCGAAATGGGTGCCGTAGAAGGCATCGGTCGCGCTCTTGCGGATCACCACGTCGGTCGGCAGCAACTCCAGCCGATCCGCGAGGCGCGTGCCCGGTGCCTCCGGGTCGAAGAACGACCCGCTCTCGCCGATCTGCTGGAACGCGACCACCGGGACACCGTGCTCCCGTGCCGCACGCGCCAGCGACGCGATCCGGTCGGCCAGCTCCGGGCCACGCCACATCAGCGGGAGGAGCACTTCCTGCACGTCGAGGATCACCAGCGCAGCCTTCATTCCTCCAACCTAGCCGCGAACACGCTTGTCGCTGAACAACTTCCACCGGTGTAGGGAATCCCCTACACCAGTCAGGCGCCGACGTAGGCGGCGAGGTGCTCGCCGGTGAGGGTGGAACGCTTCGCGACGAGGTCGGCGGGTGTGCCCTCGAAGACGACCTTGCCGCCTTCCTGACCAGCGCCGGGACCGAGGTCGACGATCCAGTCGGCGTGTGCCATGACCGCCTGGTGGTGCTCGATGACGATCACCGACTTGCCCGCGTCGACCAGCCGGTCGAGCAGGCCGAGCAGGTGCTCGACATCGGCGAGGTGCAGTCCGGTCGTCGGCTCGTCGAGGACGTACACACCGCCCTTGTCGGCCATGTGGGTGGCCAGTTTCAGCCGCTGCCGCTCGCCGCCGGACAGCGTGGTGAGCGGCTGACCGAGGCTGAGGTAGCCGAGCCCGACGTCGGCGAGCCTGCCGAGGATCGCGTGCGCGGCCGGGGTCCGTGCCTCGCCGTCGCCGAAGAACTCCTCGGCCTCGGTCACCGACATCGCGAGCACCTCGCTGATGTCCCGGCCGCCGAAGCGGTACTCCAGCACCGCGACCTGGAACCGCTTGCCCTCGCACTCCTCGCAGGTGGTGGCCACACCGGCCATGATCGCCAGGTCGGTGTAGATGACACCGGCGCCGTTGCAGTTCGGGCACGCGCCCTCGGAGTTGGCGCTGAACAGCGCGGGCTTGACACCGTTGGCCTTGGCGAACGCCTTGCGGATCGGCTCGAGCAGCCCGGTGTACGTCGCCGGATTGCTCCGCCGTGAGCCGCGCACCGGCGCCTGGTCCACCGACACCACACCGGCCGATGACGGGATCGAGCCGTGGATCAGCGAGCTCTTGCCGGAGCCCGCCACCCCGGTGACCACGCACAGCACCCCGAGCGGGATGTCGACGTTCACCTTCGTGAGGTTGTGCTTCGACGCGCCCCGGATGGCCAGCTTGCCGGTGGGCGTGCGCACCTCGTCCTTGAGGGTGGCCCGGTCGTCGAAGTGGCGGCCGGTGACGGTCCCGCTCGTGCGCAACTCGTCGACGGTGCCCTCGAAGCAGACGTTGCCGCCCGCCGCCCCGGCGCCGGGGCCGAGGTCGACGACGTGGTCGGCGATCACGATCGCCTCAGGCTTGTGCTCGACGACGAGCACGGTGTTCCCCTTGTCGCGCAACCGGAGCAGCAGCTCGTTCATCCGCTGGATGTCGTGCGGGTGCAGACCGATGGTCGGCTCGTCGAAGACGTACGTCGTGTCGGTGAGCGAGGACCCGAGGTGCCGGATCATCTTGACGCGCTGCGCCTCACCGCCCGACAGCGTCCCGGCGGGGCGGTCCAGCGAGAGGTAGCCGAGCCCGATCTCGACGAACGAGTCCAAAGTGGCCCGCAGCTTGCCCAGCAACGGCGCGACGGACGGCTCGGCGAGGCCGCCGACCCACTTGGCCAGGTCGCTGATCTGCATCGCGCAGGCGTCGGCGATGCTGATCCGCTTGATCTTCGACGAACGCGCCAGCTCGGACAGCCGCGTGCCGTCGCACTCGGGGCAGGTGGCGAAGGTGACCACCCGGTCGACGAACGCCCGGATGTGCGGCTGCATCCCCTCCGGGTCCTTGGCCAGGAACGACTTCTGGATCTGCGGGACCAGCCCGGCGTACGTCAGGTTGATCCCGTCGACCTTGATCTTGGTCGGCTCCTTGTAGAGCAGGTCGTGCAGTTGCTTCTTGGTGAACCGGCGGATCGGCTTGTCCGGGTCGAAGAAGCCGCTGCCCCGGAAGATGCGGCCGTACCAGCCGTCCATGCTGTAGCCGGGGATGGTCACCGCGCCGTCGTTGAGCGACTTGTCCTCGTCGTAGAGCTGGGTGATGTCGATGTCGGAGACGGAACCGCGGCCCTCGCAGCGCGGGCACATGCCACCGGTGATGCTGAACTCGCGACGCTCCTTGATCGTCTGCCCGGCGCGCTCGATCTTGACGGCACCCGCGCCGCTGATCGAGGCGACGTTGAACGAGAACGCCTGCGGTGAGCCGACGTGCGGCTTGCCGAGCCTGCTGAACAGGATCCGCAGCATCGCGTTGGCGTCGGTCGCGGTGCCGACCGTCGAGCGCGGGTCGGCGCCCAGCCGCTGCTGGTCGACGATGATCGCGGTGGTCAGCCCGTCGAGCACGTCCACGTCGGGACGGCCGAGCGTCGGCATGAAGCCCTGCACGAACGTGCTGTAGGTCTCGTTGATCATCCGCTGCGACTCGGCGGCGATCGTGCCGAACACCAGTGAGCTCTTGCCGGAGCCGGACACGCCGGTGAACACCGTCAACCGGCGCTTCGGCAGCTCGACGCTGACGTCCTTGAGGTTGTTCTCGCGCGCGCCCTGCACGCGGATCAGATCGTGGCTGTCGGCGACGTGCTGCTGGATGCCCGTCTTCCTGGCCTTGCTCATCGTGTCTCCATCGGTCGTGCGGGGCGCTGTCGCGATCTAACCAAAGCCTGCGGCGAAACAGTCAGCTCAGCGCCTGGATGCGGATGAGATTGCCCGCGGGGTCACGCAGCGCGAAGTCGCGGACACCGTACGGCTGGTCGATCGGCTCCTGGACGATGTCGGCGCCGCTGGCCTGCAGCCGTTCGAACAGCGCGTCGAGGTCCTTGGCGGCGAGGTTGATGCCCCCGTAGGTGCCCTTGGCCATCATCTCGACGATGGTGCGGCGCTCGTCCTCGGTGATCCCGGGGTCGACGGCGGGCGGGTGCAGCACGATGGCCGTGTCAGGCTGGCCCTCGGGGCCGACGGTGATCCAGCGCATGCCGTTGTAGCCGACGTCCATCCGGACCTCGAACCCGAGGATGTCGCGGTAGAAGGCCAGCGCCTTGTCCGGGTCGTCGTGCGGCAGGTAGCTCGAGTGAATGCTGATGTCCATGGCCATGAGGCTAGGTTGGGTGTACCGACGCCGCTTCTCGATTCCTGATCGACCTAGCATGGCCAGTGTGGACATCACTCGGCTTGGCCAGGAGGCTCGGCGCAGGCGCAGTGCCGAGATCCGGGAGTTCCTGCGGTCGCGCCGCTCCCGGCTGAGTCCGCAGGACGTGGGCATGCCCACCACGTCGTCGCGCCGGACACCGGGCCTGCGCCGTGAGGAGGTCGCGGTGCTCGCGGGCGTCGGCGTGTCCTGGTACACGTGGCTGGAGCAGGGCCGGGAGATCAACGTCTCGGCCGACGTGCTGGACGCCGTGGCGCGGGCGTTGCGGCTCGACGCCGTCGAACGTGAACACCTGTACCTGCTGGCCGGTCTGAACCCGCCGCCCGCGCTCCCCTCCGACGACGAGGTCTCCGCCGAGCTGCGGCGGGTCATCGACGGCTGGCTGCCACGGCCCGCCTACGTCATCGACCGGCACTGGAACCTGGTCGCGGTCAACCGGGCGGCCAGGCTGGTGTTCGGCTACGACCAGGGCGGCGGCAACTGCCTGGTGAGTTTCTTCACCGACCCGTGCCACCGGGCGGCGGTGCGCGACTGGGAGAACGGGGCGCGGGCGATCGTCGGCCAGTTCCGGGCGGACGCCGCACGCTACCCGGACGACCCCGAGTTCGGTCGCCTCGCCGAGCGGATGCGCGAGACCAGCCCCGCCTTCGCCGAGATCTGGGCGCAGCACCCGGTGGGCAGTGCGGGCAGTGGCGTGAAGGCCATGGGTGAGCTGGTGTTCGAATACGCCACGTTGCCGCTGCCCGACCTGCCCGGTCACCGGCTGCTGCTGTACACCCCCGTGCAGGGCACCGCGACGGAGTCCCGGCTGGCCGCCCTGCTGGCGCCGAAGGTGGTGGCGGCAGACCCAGGGTCAGCCGACACTGCCTGTCCTGCCTGAACCGGCCGACGATCGTCGGTGTGCGACGGTCCACCACCACGACAGGCCAACGGGCACGCCCGGCAATCGCCCTGTTCACAGTCCTGCTGACCTTGTTGATCCTGCCGACGTCGGTGACCGGGTCGGGTGTCGCCCTGCCCCACATCGGTTCGGACACGGGCGCGTCGCTCGTGGCGCTGCAGTGGGTGGTGCACGCCTACAACCTGACCTTCGCCAGTTTCATGCTGAGCTGCGGCTCGCTGGCCGACCTGATCGGCCGACGGCGAGTGTTCGCCCTGGGCGCGGTGTTGTTCACGGCAGCGTCCACAGTGAGCACGGTGAGTACGGAGATTCTCGTGCTCGACCTGGCGCGCGGTGTGGCCGGGATCGGCGCCGCCGCGCTGTTGACCAGCGGCAGCTCCATCCTCGCCGGGATCTTCGACGGCGCGGCGCGGGCGAAGGTGTTCACCGCCGTCGGGATCGTCACCGGGGCGGGCCTGGCGCTGGGCGCGATGGCGGCGGGCACACTCGCCGACGCGCTGGGCTGGCGGTCGTTCTTCGGCGCGCACGCGTTGCTGATGCTCCCGGTGCTGGCCGCTGTGCCGTTCCTGCCGGAGTCGCGTCGTGAATCGGCGGCCGGTGTGGACTGGGCAGGGGCCGCGAGCCTGGTCGGGAGCCTCTTCCTGTTGATGCTCGGCACGGTCGACGGCCCCCAGCACGGCTGGGCCAGCACCCGGGTGCTGGCCTTGCTCGGGGGATCCACGGTGCTGATGACGGTCTTCATCGCGCTGCAACGACGGCGGCATCCGATGCTCGATCTGGACCTGCTGCGCGACCGGAGGTTCATGGCACTGTGCCTGATCCCGGTCGTGGTGAGTTTCGCCTTCGTGGTGTTGCTTCCCCTGCTGCCCAACTACTTGCTCGTGGCCAACGGGATGTCGAGCCAGTCGGCCGGTGCCACGATGCTGCTGATGACGTTGCCGATCCTGCCAACCCCGGCACTGGCGGGGAAACTGGTCCGTTGGGGACTGTCCACCATGGCCGTGTTCGCCATCAGCCTCGCCTGCCTGACAGCCGGTGTGGCCTGGCTCGCGGTCGTCCTGGCCCCCGGGATCAGCCTGGCGGTGCTGGCAGGCCCGCTGGTCACGCTCGGAGTCGGACTGGGCCTCAACTTCGGACTGGTGGACGGCGCGGCGCTGACCGTGGTGGCGCCGGAGTCGACCGGCACCGCGGCGGGACTGCTCAACACCCTGCGCCTGGGCAGTGAGGCCATCGTCATCGCGGCGGCGGGCTCGGCACTGGTGAACCTGACGCAGGACGCGTTCGGCAGCCGACCACTCCCCGGCTACCAGGGCGATCCGACTGCTCTGGCCAACACGGTGAACTCCGGCGAGCTCACCGTGTCGGCAGTGCCGCCGGACCTGCGGCCGCGGTTCGTCGAACTGGTGACGCACGGGCTCACCAGCGCGTGGCAGACCACGCTGTGGACCAGCGCCGGAATCTGCGCGGTCCTGTCCGTGGCGATCTGCGTGATGCTCAGATCAAGGGCAACGGGAACCGGGGACGGCGAGCGGCCAGGGCATGAACAGTGCCGTCGGTGGTGAGGGCGATGAGCCAGTCCCCGGACACCGACAGAGCGGAAGTGAGCCCACCACCGAGCTTGTACTCCGCACGGACCGCGCCCGACTTGCGGTCGAGCGCGATCAGGCGGCCGTCCCACGTGCCCACGTACACCGTCGTCGCGGTGGCCAAGGGATGCATGGTCGGGGCGCCCGCTGGCTTGGTCGCGCAGTACTTGGCACGGCTCGGGTCGTCCATCGGGCTGGTGCCCGGCGGATAGCCGACGGCGGTTTCCCAGGCGGGGGCGCTCGGCTTGGCCGAGTCGAAAGCCCGGACCTTGCCGTCGATCCCGGCCACGTACACCATGGTGTCGTACACCGCCGGAGTCGTCACCGGAGGCGGCCCGGACTCACAGTTGGCGGTCGGGATCGCCGCGGACCACAGTTGCTTGCCCGTCAGGTCCTGAACGAGCAGTCCCTGCTGCGCCATCGACACCACCGTGTTGCCCGCGACCACCGGGGACGGGTGCGCGTAGATGTCCTTGGACAGCGGCACCGACGATTCCCGAGCGCACGTGGTGAGGTTCATCCGGACGAGTGCGTTGCCCGCGCCGCTGTTCACGTACGCGCTGTCCGAGCCGGGAACACGGACGGCTGTGCTGTGGAACTCGCCCCACCCCACGTCGTCGGCACGGAAGCCGCCGCGCTGGGCGCCCGAGTTCGCGTCCCGGCAGATGATCTGGTTCCACTGCTGGTAGACCGCGACCCGACCGGCCGACGTGTCGAACACGCTCACCGGGCCACCGGCACGGCCGTAACGACGAACCGTGGCACCGACTTTCTGTTCGTGCTCAATGGTCTCCCACACCACGTGACCGTCGGTCGCGTCGAGAGCGTAGACCCGGCCCACACCGGTGGACAGGTACACCTTGCCGCCGTGCACGGTCGGGAACGACTCGGCGTCACCGTCCACATAGGTCCGCCAGACGGTCCTGCCGGTCCGGAGGTCGTAGGCGATCACCTGGTTGTCCGGTGAGGCGAAGGCCTGGGTGGTCACGATCGCCTTGCCGTCGACGACGGCGGCACCGTTGAGGGTGAAGTTCTGGCCGGTGTTGGCCGACCACCGCTGGTCGAGCACGGCTCCCGGGTCGGCCGCCGCCGCCGAGCGGCCCTGCTCGTCACCGCCCTGCCGGGCCCAGTCCGCACCGGACTGGGGATTGTGCAACGCGAAAGGCGGGACGACCCGGAAGGTGTTCCGCTTGCTCGGCCACGACTTGCCCGCGGAGTCGTGCGCCACCACGTCGACCCGGTAGGTCCCCGGCAGCAGGCCGTTGATCACCGAACGGGCCATCGTCCAGTTGTCGCGCGGCTTCGGGCAGGGTTCCGGGCGACCGGCCGGTGGCGTGTAGCAGTTCACTTTGCCTTCCGGTGCGGTGGGCGCACCGAAGGCGAGGTCACGCTGCCACACGGTCCAGCCCCAGGCGTTGCGGATCTGGACGCTTGCCTTGGCTGGGACACGCCCGTCGTCCTCTGCGTAGACGTCTAGCGGGATCTTGGCGAACGTCTCGTACACGCTTGCCGGTGCCGGGCTGACGACCGCCATGTCGTCGTGCACATGGAACTGGCGGTGCTGCCCGGTCACGTACCTGTCGGCCAGGTCAGTGAAGTCGAGCACCTTGTAGCCGGGGCGCGCGCCGTCGATCCCGTAGGTCGCACCGATGTTGTTGATCTCGACCGAGCGCGGGAACGCACCGCGCCGGAACTCCGCCTGCTGGTTGTGCCCGGCAGCGAACATGCGCACGTCGTACTTGGCCAACTCGTCCACAATGGGCTGGATGGCCGAGCCGGGTCCCCACTGGGTGAACAAGGAGCGGTGCGCGAACACGAACACCTGCTTGCCGACGGCATTGCGCCGCAGGTCCTCCCGCAGCCAGGACAGCTGCGGGACAAGCGAACCAGTGTCGTAGTTGTTCTCCAGCACCACGTGGTGACGCCCGTTGCGGTTGAAGCTGTACCACTCCGGGCCGAGATTGCGCCGGAACAACTCGACCGACGCGGCGTACGCTCCTTCGGAGTGGTCGTGGTTGCCCATGACGGGATAGAACGCGTGGCCGAGCTTGCCCGCGGTCAGACCTGAACGCAGGATGTCGTAGCTGCCTTGCCTGCGTGGCGCGTCGGTGTAGTCGGTGACGGTCAGATCACCGGTGGCGATCGTCAGGCTCGCACTGGGATCCTTGGCCATCGCGTGCACCTGGTCGGTCCACTGGTCCAGTGTGCGCACGGCCGACTGGTCGCTGCGGTTGTCGGTCTCGGTGTCGGACACCATCTGCCACTTCTCGGCCGGGTCGGCGGCCTTCGCGTCCGGCAGCATGGGGAAGTCGACCTTGCTCGCCACCGGCCGGAAGTACCGGGGAACGAAGTCCTCCCGCAGCGGCGGCGTGTACCCATCGGGAGAGACGACGTAGATCAGGTCACTGTCGCGCCTGCCGATGTCCGGGCTGATGGAATAGCGTCCCGCGCTGTCAGTCGTCGCCCAGACCGCGCCGTCACTGACGGACACGCCATCGAGCCCACGCTCGCCGTCATCCTGAACACCATTGCCGTTGGCGTCGGCGAAAACGACACCTTCGACCACCACCGTCTCCCCCGCCTGCACGACAGGAGAGGCCATACCGACGACAAACCCGACGGCGACGACACTGCTGACTATCACGGGAGTTCTTGCCACCACCGGACGCTAACAACGCCAATAGTGTGATAAATCGACCTGCGGGAGAACCGCAGATGAACTGGAGCGGTCCCTTCGGGAGAGTCCCGCCCCAGCCCGCCGAGTCCCGGTGACCGCTACGGAGCACCGGCCGCGTCGATGAGATCGCCTGCGATCTGTGCGGTGAACTCCCCTGAGCTCGTACCGCGATACGCCCCGCAGTCACCATCCGACGTACCGGGATGTTTGATCCACAGTGACGCGTCCGCACCGGCCGCGCCACCGGCTTGTGGGAGTGCTCCCAGTTCCCGACCGGCCGGGTTGCACCAGTTGCCTGCCGCGTCCGGGCCCGCGCCGTTGCGCGAGATGTCCCAGACGTAGGGCAGACCGATGCCCTGCTCCCGCATGCCTTTGGCGAACGCCTCGACGGTCTTCCTGGTGTTGTAGTTCGACACGTTCACGGAGAAACCGCGAAGCCCTTGTGTCCCAATCTGCTTGAACCGTGGGGCGATGTCCTCCGGCTTGTTCCAGCGGCCGTCGCCCGCGTCGAGGTAGACCCAGGTCTTCGGTGCGTTCTTGGTCAACGCGTCAATGGCCCCGCGCAACGCGCGGACCCGCTCGCTGTCGAAACAGGCCAGCGTCGAGTCCGGTTCGAGAACCACCACGGCAGGCCGGTTTCCGATCGAACTCGAGAACCGGCCCGCCCAGGCGATGTAGGCGTCCGCGTCCTTCAGTCCACCGGACGAATGACCGCCGCAATCCCTGTCGGGAACGGCGTAGGCGACCAGCATCGGCAGCTTGTTGTCCTTGGCCGCCGCGGCCACGTAGTCCGCGGTGTAGCCGCCCTCACCGCCCGGCCCCACCCAGCGCGCCTGGGCGACGTTGCCGATCCTGATTCGGATCTCGGCAGCTCGGGGATGGTCCGGGTGCTCGGCCAGCCATCGCTTCGCGGAGTTGTCCGTTCCGACGAACAGGCCATCTGTGTCGAAGTACGGGTTGTCGGTTGCGCCCTGCGCGAGCGGTGCGCCCAACGCACCCATCACGATCGTCAGAACACAAGCTGCGGCAAGGAAGCCGGAACGTCGTCGAATGTGTCGAGACATGACCTCCACGTTATCGCTTGCCACGGCGTGACAGTGCGGCCGGACCTTGCGATCGTGTCCGCGGTATTCCTGATCACGTGGGGACTTCGCGTTCGGCCCAAGGTGAGGTGGTCATCATGACCTGACCGCGTCACCTGAAGGTCCCGGTCAGTGCCGTGCAGTCCGGCTCGTCGGGCAACAGCGGCCGAAGTCGCACCTGGTAGACGACACCGTTGCTTGTCCACGCTGTCTCCGACCGGATCCCGTCGACCTCGGCCGCGTCGTACACCGTGCAACGCCCGGCGTTGAAGGCGATTCCCTCAGCCAGAGGGCGCAGCGGCCACACCGCACTGCTCGGCACACTTGACATGGCACCGGCCACGACCGCGATCCGTCGAGGTTGATAGCGCTGGTAAGGCGACGACAGGTCGCTGTCCGGGACCAGCCGCACAGCGCGGACGATCTCACCCGCGTCACCCCCGCCATCCGAGTCCGGCGCGATGATCCGGGTGACCGCGCGTCCGGTGTCGGAGCCGAACACGATCTCCAGCGTCGAGGCGTCCGGGGCCTGGACGTCGAACGTTCTCGCTGTCCTCAGCCCGGCCGACTGGGCCCGGTCGTAGAGAGTGTCGAACTCGTCCTCGGTCAGGTGGTATTCGCGAGGCCCGTCCCGGTCGGCGACGATCAGGGTGCGGTCGCCGTAGAGCACGAAGTCCGGGAAGGTCACGATGCCCGCCGGTAGCGGTCCGCCGCCGAACTGTTCGACGCGCAGCGCGACAGCCGTCCCGGCGGGTGGTGTGGCCGGGGCCTGACAGGCGGCGAGGACGAGCACCAGCGCGGCAAGGACAAGTCTCATGGGTACCGGACGGAGCAGGCGCGCGAAGCCGTTGCACTCACTGACCGGGCCGCGCCACAGTCAGCAGCCCTTGAAGTGTTTGTCCGCGGTCCAGCCGGTGTTGGCCCAGGTCTGCGCTGCCGCCGGGCTGTAGCTCGGGAACAGTTTCGCCAGCTCGGTGAGGAGCCACTGGGTGAAGCGAGCGGCGCCTTGCGGGCAGGTGTGGATGCCGTCGGTGCTGCGGTCGGCCTTTCCGTCCCTGGTCTGCTGGTAGGCGCTGCCCCACACCGCACCGGCGTCCAGCACGCTGGCCTGGCGCGGCGAACCCGCTGCGACGGCTCGGGCGACCTCGGGGGCGCGGCCCAGGTCGGCCATGTGCGGCTGGTAGAAGTCGTCGGGCTTGATCGGCGGCGAGGTGACGAAGACCAGTTTCGCACCGGCCCCGGTGACCGTGGTCAGGAGCCTTGCGTAGGCGGTCTGCTGTTCCTGCTCGCTGCCCCAGTCGTAGGTGGTGAGCTGGTAGATCACCACGGTCGGTTTGGCCGAGGTGATCTGCTCGGGCAGCTTCTTCCAGTTCTCCTCGGCGAACGGCCCGACGACGTTCCCGCCGCCCTCGGACGCGATCGACTCGAAGCCGACCCCGCTGGCCTTGAACGCCGCCGCCAGCGGCAACGCCTCCCCCACCGCGACGGAGTCGCCGACAAACAGCACCTTGGACACGCCCGGACCGTCGGGTGCCGCGGAACTGGACGCGGTGGACGGGGTGGAACAGGCGGTCATCAGCAGCAGCCCGGCCAGGCCGAGGGCGAGATCTCGTGTCTTGAGCATGGCTTCCACGGTGCCGTCGCCGTGTCCCGGCCCCTCCCTGGCCATGTCCCGGTTGTGTCGCAGGAGGCTGGGGTCGTCGGCGCGTCTGCCGGTGGTTGTCCATACTCGACACGTGGCCGCGATTCTGCTCATCGAGGACGATCCCATGGTCCGGCGCGGGCTTCAGCTCGCGCTGGGCAGACACGGCCACGACGTCCGCACGGCGGACACCGGCGAGGACGGGCTGCGCGAGTTCCGCGCGTCCACACCGGACTTGGTAGTACTCGACCTGATGCTGCCGGGCATCGACGGATTCGAGGTGTGCCGCCGCATCCGGTCGGCAGGCGAAGTACCCGTGATCATGCTGACCGCGCGGGGCGACGACTTCGACGTCGTCGGCGGTCTGGCGGCGGGAGCGGACGACTACGTCGTCAAACCGGCACAGCCCACGGTGCTCGACGCGCGGATCCGCGCGGTGCTGCGCCGCAGTACCAGCACCTCCGACGGTGTGCGCGTGCACCGCGACCTGCGCATCGACACCACGGCGCTGACCGTGTCGTTGCGTGGTGAGCCGGTGGCGCTGACGCCGACCGAGCTGCGGCTGCTGCTGACTCTGTCCCGCACGCCCGGACAGGTGCTCAGCCGTCAGCAATTGCTGGAGGACGTGTGGGAGCACGACTACCTCGGCGACTCCCGCCTGGTTGACAACAGCGTGCAACGGCTGCGGGCGAAGATCGAGACCAGTCCGGCGACACCGGAGTACATCCAAACCGTGCGCGGGTTCGGCTACCGGTTCGGGCCGGTATGACCAGACGGTTCTGGCCGCGTGGGCTGCGTACCCGGTTGCTGGTCGCCTTCGCGCTGGTGACCGTGCTCGGTGCGGCTGCGGCGGCGTGGTCGAGCTCTCGATCGGCGAGCACCGCGCTGGTCACCTCAACCGAACAACGGATCTCCGACACCGTCGTGGGCCAGATCGGTGCGATCACCCCGCAACTGACATATCCGCCCGACCAGGGCACGCTCGACCGGCTGCGCGCGGCCGTCGGCGCGAACACTCTGGTGACGTACCAGGGCCTGCGGTCCGCCGTCAGCGCCAGCGCCGACCTGGTCACCGACGAGCTGCGCAACGCCGTACGCGGCCACAACCGGCTCGTCACACAACGTGTTACCGCCAGCGGCACGCCGTGGCTCCTGGTCGGCACGCCGATCATGACCACCGCGACGGACGGTGCGCGTACCCCGTCCGGTATTGAGGTGTACGCCGTTTATGACCTCACCGGTGTCGAGCGACAGATCGACGATCTCACCGAGTCCGCGTTCAGCACCGCCGCGTGGGCACTGCCGTTGGCGGTGATCCTGGCGCTGTTGGCCGCGGGCAGCGTGCTGCGCCCTGTGCGCACGCTTCGCGACACCGCGCGCCGGTTGGCCGCAGGCGACCTTGCCGCGCGGTCGGCGCCCCAGGGCGCCGACGAGTTGGCCGAACTCACTGTCACCATCAACGAGATGGCCGAGTCGGTGCAGACGACGATGGCGGCTATGCGGCGGATGCAGGCCGACGCCCGCAGGTTCGCCGCTGACGTCTCCCACGAGCTGCGCACCCCGCTGAGCACGCTCACCGCTGTCGTCGAGGTCCTGGCGACCACGGCTGACGGGATGGAACCGGACGCCAGGGAGTCCGCGCAGTTGGCGATCACCGAAACGCACCGGCTGGTCCGGCTCGTCGAGGATCTGATGGAGGTGTCCCGGTTCGACGCGGGCACCGCCCACCTGCGGGTGGAGGACGTCGACATCGCAGGCGCCGTACGGGACTGCCTCCGCGCCCGCGCCTGGCTGGATCGGGTGGAACTGGTGGCACCGGAGGGGATCGTGCTGCGACTGGACCGGCGCCGAGTGGACGTCATCGTGGCCAACCTGGTTGGCAACGCCCTGCGGCACGGTGGACCACCGGTACGCGTGCGCGTCTCGGCGTCACGCACGCAGGCGTGGATCGAGGTCACTGACAGCGGGCCGGGTGTACCTGAACACGTTCTGCCGCACGTGTTCGACCGCTTCTACAAAGCTGACGCCGCTCGTGCCCGAACGCCGGGCAGTGGGCTCGGGCTGGCGATCGCACTGGAGAACGCCCGCCTGCACGGTGGGGATCTCACTGCGAGCAACGTCGCCGGTGGCGGTGCGCGGTTCGTGCTGCGGCTGCCACGCAACGGGGAGGACAGGTGAATCGGATCTGGCTGGTGATGGCGGTTCTGCTGCTCGCGGGCTGCGGCATCCAGCCCGCCGGGGTGACCGACGGGCCCGACGCTCCGACAGGTGTCGCGGCCGGGGTGACGTTGTACTTCGTGGACGCGCACAAGGAGCTTCGGCCGCAGCTGAGGCAAACCCACCAACTGGGCACGATCGCCGACGCACTGTCGTTGCTGCTGACTGGGCCTGGTGACGCGGATCGGCATCTGCACACGGAGATCGCGCGGGACGCGACGCAACGGGTCTCGGTGACCTACACCCCGGACACGATCCAGCTCCTGGTGCCGTTGACGAGCCGCGAGGTCACACCGCTGGGCATCGACCAGATCGTGTGTACGGCGCTGGGCGTCCACGTGCAGGGCGGCGGGTCGAGGAGCACCAAGGTGCAGCTCCTCTTCACCCAGCCCACCCCGGAGTCGGACAAAACGCGGACCTGCCCGCTGATCAGAGCTTGGTGACATCGATGGTGGCCGGAGCCGGGGCGGGCAACGCCACCCACAGCACAGCAAGGCCGATCATCAGCGCTGCCAACGCGACCAACCCGCTTCGTCCCCTGGCCCACGTGGCGCGAAACCGAATCGGGTCTTCAACCAGGTATTTCGACAGCGCCGCAACACCGATCGACACGGCCAACGCCACCACCGTCTGGAACCAGCCGCGCTGCGGGGACAGCAACACGAACACGGGCCAGTGCCAGAGATACAAACTGTAGGAGATCAGCCCCAACCACCGGATCGGCTGCCAGGCAAGGGCTTTGACAACCAACGCCTGCGGCGCCTGCGGCGCCTGCGCACACAGCCCGATCAGCAGCGCCGAAGCCAGCGAATGCGCGAACAGCCCACCGGTGAACAGCCACACCGAGCCCGCCCCGTCGACAAGCACCCACGCCGTGCCGAGTCCGAACGCCAACAACGCCACCATGACGCCCGCCCAGCGACCGGCCACACGGGACAACACCGCCCGCACGGGCCGGGTGGCGACCATGGCGCCCAGCAACAACGAGAACGCCCGGGTGTCCGTACCGATGTAGACCCGAGTCGGGTCCGCTGAATCCACCAGCGTGATCATCAACACGAGCGAGGCGGCTGAGGCCAGGACGGCGACTACCGCGACCTGGCGATCCATCCGCTGCCCCGATCGGGCGAGGATCATCAGGAGCACCGGCCACACCAGGTAGAACTGTTCCTCGACGGCGATGCTCCACAGATGCTCGAACACCCGCGCCTGCCCGAACCTGTCCCAATAGCTGGACGACTCCGCGAGCAGATGCCAGTTGACCACGTTCACCTGCACCCACGGCCCGTCCGCGAGTGTCGTCCGCACCATGTCCGGCGACCCCACCGCCCAGACCACCACGGTGACCCCGGCAAGCATCACCGCCAGCGCGGGCAGCAGCCGCCGGATCCGTCGACCCCAGAAAGCAACCAGCGACACAGCACCAGTCGTCTCAGCCTCCCGCAGCAGCAGATCCGTGATGAGATAGCCGGACAGCGCGAAGAACAGGTCCACTCCGAGGAAACCACCGGGCAGCTGACCGGTGTGAAACAGCAGCACCCCCAGGATCGCAACGCCCCGCAACCCATCCAGCGCAGGCAGGTGCGCCTTGCGTCCGGCAGTCGCACCAGCAGCCTCGACTGGTTGAACATGTGTCATGGCGCCAACAGTGCGACGCCCACGTCGACGTACCGTCCCCGGCAAGTCGCAGCCTTGTCGCAACAGGTCGCGACGGACCGGCGCGGGATCTCAGCGCGCGCCGCCTGTCGTCAGGCACGATGATCTTCGCCATCCGGGACACCGGACTGGACGGGTTGCCCGAACTGCACGTCACCGGCCTGTCCGATGAGGACGCGAGGAAGTTGCTGCGCGGCCCTGTGGCGAGTGACGCCCTACTCGCCGCGTGCGCAGGCAATCCGCTGGCGTTGAAGGAGTCCCACGCGGATCACCTGCTGTTGTCGAACGGGACTGTCGCCAAGCTGGGCATCTCCGCCCGAAACCAGCTGAGGGACCTGAATCTCGCCGAGCTCTGACGAGTCGACCGGTCATCATGACAGATGGCAGGCGCGTCGAACTGGTCGAAGCTGGACATCGTTGGCCCATGACCCACTGGAGCAGTGATGTCCACCGAGCAAGAGCCGCCAGAGACCAGTTCCGAGATCGAAGCAGGGCCGCCGGGGAAAACCTACAGTCGACGCAGGCTGATCACGTCGGTGTCGGCGGCGGCCGGTGTCGCCGCGGTCGCCGGTGTCGCCGGTGGGGTGGCCCTCGTGCAGGGAGGCCAGCCGACGCCCAGCATCCAACCGTCCGCAAGCAGACGGTTCGTCGACAAGGTCGTCGTCGTCACGGGCGCGACCTCGGGAATCGGCAAAGCGGCTGCGATCCAGTTCGCCCACGAAGGCGGCAAGGTCGGCTTCTGCGGCCGACGCAAGGATCTAGGCGCCCAGGTCGAGCAGGAGATCCGCGCGGCAGGCGGCGAGGCGACGTACATCAAAGCGGACGTGCGCGATCCCAGGGAAGTCCAGTCCTTCGTCGACCGCGTCGCGGACCGTTACGGCGGGCTCGACGTCTGCTTCAACAACGCCGGTATCACCGTGCAGAAGAAACTGCACGAATACACCGAACAGGAGTGGGACGATGTGGTGAACACCAGCCTGCGCGGCAACTTCCTCACTCTCAAAGCGGAAATCCCGCACCTGGTCAAGCGTGGCGGCGGTGTCGTGGTGATCACGTCATCGGCCGTGGCAATCTCAGCAGGTCCCAGCCAGGCCGCGTACTCCGCCGCGAAAGCCGGGTTGCTCGGACTGGCCAAGTCCGCGTCCCTCGACTACGCGGGAGACGGGATCCGGATCAACACACTGCTGCCCGGAACCACGAACACCGAACTGGTACGCCGTGTCGCCGGAACGGAGAACCTCCCCGACGCAGCATGGGACGCGATGACGAAGGTCTGGGCAAAGGCCAACATGACAGGCCAGCAGCGGATGGCAACGGCCGAGGAGATCGCGGCGTTCGCCGTGACCCTCGCGTCGGGCGACTTCCCGTTCATGACCGGGTCGCAGATGTCCATTGACGGCGGTATCGGCGCCTACGGCTGACGGCCCTGTCGTGATACGCCTTCGGCCAGTTCCCTCCCAGTCGTATCCGGCCATCCTTGGTCAAGGAACTGCCGAAGGCGCAAGACAGGGCTGTTGTGACCCCCACGACCCGTCCAAGGGGTTGACCCGGCCCTTGGGGCGGGCCGGAACCTGGCCGCATGACGAACGACAGCATTTCCGCATCCCGGCGCGTTTCGCCGGTCGGCAGGTTCCAGAACAAGAAGATCCGGATGTCGCGGGTACGTCGGCCGGTGGCAGTCACGGCGCTGGCGGTCACGCTGCTCACCGGGGTCACCGCGCCCGGGGTGGCCTCCGCCGACCCGGAGGCCGCTGCTGGGCAGGACCGCCCGGAGTTGCGGCAGGCGATTCAGGATCTCGTGGATTCCGGTTTCGCGGGGGTGCAGTTGCGGGTGCAGGACGAGCGGGGCCAGTGGACGGGGAGCGCCGGGGTGCGCCAGCTGGGCGCGAGCGCGAAACCACGGACTGACGGCCGGTTCCGGGTCGGCAGCAACACCAAAACGTTTGTCGCGACCGTGGTGCTGCAACTGGTGGCGGCGGGCGAGCTCGGGCTGGACGCCCCGGTGGCCGACTATCTTCCCGAGTTCGGGTTGAACCGCGATATCACCGTGCGGATGCTGTTGCAGCACACCAGCGGGTTGTACGACT
Organism: Kibdelosporangium sp. MJ126-NF4; assembly: GCF_000826545.1. Next base: position 123,394 of record NZ_CDME01000014.1, read on the forward strand.
TCACCCGCGACCCCGGCGCCGGGCCGGACAAGCCGGGGATCCCGTGGGAGGGCAAGGACTGGGTGGACAACCGGTTCCACACCTACCAGCCCCAGGACCTGGTACGGGTCGCGTTGGCCAAGGGATCACAGTTCCCACCGGGGCAAGGCTGGAGCTACACCAACACCAACTACACGCTGGCCGCGCTGCTGATCGAGAAGGTCACCGGCCACTCCTACGGCGTCGAGATGCAGCGGCGGCTGCTGTGGCCGCTCGGCATGTGGGGCACCGAGGTACCGGGCGCCCGCGCCGAGATCCACGGTCCGCACGCGCACGGCTATTACCGCTATGAGGACGCCCCCGGGCACTGGAAGGTGGTCGACGTGACCCGGCAGAACCCGTCTTCGATCCACGCCGGCGGCGAGATGATCTCGACCACCGAGGATATGCGGAAATTCTTCCGCGCCCTGCACGACGGCACCATTCTGCCGGCTCCGCTGCTGGCCGAGATGCGCACACCGCACCCGTTGAGTCCCGGCTACGGTCTCGGGCTGTTCGTGCAGGACGGCAAGTCCGCGTCGCCCTTTCCGCCGCCAAGCTGCGGCGTCACCCTCTACACCCACAACGGCGGCGTCAAGGGCTACGCGGCACTGATGTACAGCACGCCCGACGGCAAGAAGACCCTGACCGCCTCCCTGACCTCCGCGGGCGCTGCGATCGACGAGATAGCGGCGTTCCGCAACGCGCAGCAGCGGCTCGTCAACGAGGTCTTCTGCGATGGAAAGACCGCCGACGGGGCCAGGTCGGCTCAGCCGACAGGCTGACCCACCGTGCCGCAGTGGGCCTGCCCCCAACGCCGGTTGACCGTGACCTTGGGGCAGGCTTCACACTCGGCACATGACTACCTCCCACTCGACCAGCTCGGTCAAGTCGACCCGGACCAGCAGGAAGAGGACTGGCGTCACGACCGGGCAGGCGGCGGCCTTCGCCGGGGTCACCATCAAGACCATCCGGCACTACCACCAGCACGGGCTGCTCGACGAACCACCACGCGACAGCTCCGGCTACCGCCGGTACGGATCGGCCGACCTGCTGCGACTGGTCCAAGTCCGGACCCTGGCCGCGGCCGGGGTACCGCTGGCCGAAGTCGCGGGGCTGCTCGACGCCGATCCGGACCAGTTCGCCGCCGCACTCGTCGACGTCGAACAGCGCCTCACCGACCGGATCAACGAGCTGCACGCCCGACGCGACACCCTGCGCCAGCTCGCCGACGGCGACCGGGTTCTGCTGCCCGACCGCGCTCTCGCGGTCCTCGACCGGCTCACCGACCTCGGCTTCAGCCCGGACTACGTGGCCGGCCAACGGGAAGCCCTAGTACTGGCCAGGGCACTGGCGCCGGAGTTCTTCGACACCTTCCTGACCCACCTCGAACACCGGCTCGACGACCCCGAGTACGTCGACCTGACCAAACGCAGCTGGGACGCGCTGTCCTGGAATCCGGACGACCCGCGCATCGACCAACTCGCCACAGCCGTAGCCGACAACCTGTTGAGCAACCGCGAGTTGCTGACACTACCGAACAGCTTCGCGGCCCGATCCGACGCCGACACCCGGTACGGGCTGATCAACCACCACCAGGAAGAGGACCATTCGCCGACCATGGCCCGGTTGACCGCGCTGGTCGAGGCGAAACTACGCGCCGCAGGCCTCGACATCCCACACCAATAACGACGGTGCCGTGCTTTTCAGGAGAAGACCCGCGGGCTGGTGTTCCAGGCTCTCGCCTGCTGAAGGTCCAGACCGAGAATCGCGCTCGCGCCGGCGAGCAGTTCAGCCCGTAGCTCAGCCTCCGGTGGGTCGGGAAAGTGGGCGATCGGGTCGGTGGCGGCGGCGAAAGCCTGAGTGGCTCTGAGCCGGTCGCGCCAGCCCGCATCAGGACCGGCGAGCAGATCGGTCGCCCGCTGCACGATGTCCAGCGTCCGGGAAACGAGCTGCGCTGTCTGGTCGGTGTACACCGACGCGTCCCGCAGCAGCAACGCCATCACTTCGCGGTGGGTGACCATGACGTCTACGCACCCGCGCAGCACTCCGGTTCGGATCTCGCCAAGGTCGGAGCCGTCGTCGGCCGCTGCCTCGACGGCGGCGGCGAGTTCGTCGATCGGCGCACTGATCAGGCTGTCAAGGATCTCGGCCTTGCTGCGGAAGTGGTGGTAGAGCGAGGGTTTGGTGATACCGACCCGTTCGGCTATCTCCCGCATCGACGTGGCGCGGTAAGACCGTGCGCTGAACATCTCCCGTGCCGTGAGCAGAATTCGCTCACGCGTCGATCCGATCTCCTGTGTGCTCATCGAGAGCCTCCCCTCGTTATCGCGCCCTAACGGTACCTCCGTTGCCTACCGACCGATAGGTCGGGTACGGTCCCTACCGACCGATAGGTAGGCGAAAGGTGGGCGATGGTGGACGTCAACGGCTTGGTCGAGCCGAGGTTCGAGCCAGTACGCGAACTCTTCGAGCACAACTTCGTGTCTCGCGGCGAAGTCGGCGCCGCGGTCGCGGCGCGACACAACGGCCGCCTGGTTGTTGATCTCTGGGGTGGCCTTGCCGACCCGGACACCGGCGCGCCGTGGCGGCAGGACACCGTCGCGACCATCGCATCGACGACCAAGTCGATGGCCACGATTTCCGTCCTGAAGCTGGTCGGGCAGGGTGCCCTTGACCTCGACCGGTCCGTCGCCAGCTACTGGCCAGAGTTCGGCGGTCAGGGCAAGAAGGACATCACGCTGCGGATGGTGCTCAACCACCGTTCCGGGGTGGTGTCGCTCGAGCACGCCCCGGTGACCTACGAAGGCCTCGTCGCGGGCACCCCGGTATTCGACGCGATCGCGTCCGCCACCCCGCAATGGGAACCGGGCACCGCGCACGGCTATCACGGGGTGACCTTCGGCCACCTGCTCAGCGCGGTCATCCGGCAGGTCACGGGCGCGACGGTCGGCCGGTATTTCGCCGAGGAGATCGCGAAGCCACTTGACCTCGACTGCCACATCGGCCTTCCCGAGAGCGAGTTGCCGAGGCTGGCCAAGCTGGTGTTGCCGACCAACGTCGAGGAAGTTGCGCTCGGCAGCGACCTGCCGGAGATGGCCGGGCTCCACGAAGGACTCAACGACCCCACATCGCTGACCTTCCAAGCCATGTACGGGAGCTTCCAGATCGGCTGGGAAACCGCAGGCGACCCCAAGTTCGCCCTTGTAGAAGCGCCGTCGACGGACGGCTGCGCCAGCGCGGCGGGCCTCGCCCACCTGTTCGGCGCCACGATCGGCGAGGTCGACGGCATCCGGCTGTTCGGCGACGAACTCGCCGCGCAGGCGGGCACGGTCGCGTCGAGCGGGACTGATCGGGTACTGAACATCCACACTGACTGGGGACTCGGCTTCATGGTGCCCGGCGGCCCGTTCGTCCCCGGTGCCCTTCCGAAAGGAGCATACGGTCACGGCGGGGCGAGTGGATCATTCGCGTTCGCCGACCCCGCCAACGGCCTTTCCTTCGGGTACGTGCCCAACCGCGCGTCCGAACTACTGGAAGGCAACGATCTTCGAGTGTCCACTTTGGTGGAGAAGATCTACGACTGCCTCAGTGGTGCCCCTGCCTGAATGTCTCCGCCGGTGCCCCAGCCACGAACCGGCAACCACGCCCAGCACCACGTATTGAGTTCGGCCACCCATGCGCCATCACGCGGTTTCCGGTCGGCCGGCCTGCCCCGACTCGGGCAAACGCAGCGGGTGATATCGGAGGTACCTGATCCTCCTTGTCCACCAAGGACCTCCGAGTGGCTCGACCGATTGCTGAACATGAGTCGGCAGGCCCGGTCTGCACTCGACGAAGTGCTCGATCAGGAATGCCGGACGAGCTGCGGCTGGCCCGCGACCTGGTCCTCACATCGTCGGGAATGGAGGTGTGAGCACGCGTTCGCGTTCTGGGCGACGTCACTCTGATCCACGACCAGAACGGCATGGCTAACCGGCCAGACGAACCTTGGCCCGATTTCACCGTGGCGGTGGTGAACAACAACGGCGGCGGCATCTTCTCAACCATGTCCTGTACGACCCGTTTGGTCGAGGTCATCACCGACCGCGCCGCGACCGCCGCCCAGCTGGCGGCAACCCAGAACGGCAAGGTGAAGATTCGACGTCGCAATCGGCCCAACGTCACCGACACGACGAGCACTGCGGCACTACCGCACCCAGACCCCGATCGGGACCACGCCGTCGGCAACAGCCAACGGAAAGATCCACGCCAACAATGTCAACATCCTGGAGCAGGCAGGTGACCCTGTTTCGCGGTATTGATCATCGTGCTCAGATCCGTCACCGACTATCCACTTGGGACAGAGAAACAAGGTCAGCCTCCAAACCTGTCCATGCAGGTTGGAGGCTGGTTTCCGAAAATTCAACAATTGTGGAGCTGAGGGGATTCGAACCCCTGACCCCCACACTGCCAGTGTGGTGCGCTACCAACTGCGCTACAGCCCCGCCACGCTCTTTCGAGTGCTTGGATACCGTACATGACCCGGGGTGATGCGCGGAAACCGGGGGTCGCGTTCACGGCTGGGGCGTGTTACACCGTTGCTGTGATCAGCGGAGATGATGTGGTTGTGCCCCTGGTGGACCCGGATGCCGAGGGGGTTGCCCCTGAGCTGCGCAGGCAGGTGCAGCAGCGGCGGCTCGGACAGGTTGTCGACCGGGTGTTGGCGACGGGGAACCTGCAGGCTGAGCGCTTGCGAGCGGCCGGTGTGACGGGTGCGAAGGACGTCACACTCGACGACCTGCACAGGCTGCCGACTGTCACCAAGGCCGACATCTGGGCGAACTACCCGTTCGGTCTGCAGGCTTCCCCGGACATCGTCTGTGTGCACGGCAGTTCGGGCACTGGTGGTCGTCCGACGCTCATTCCGTACACCGCTTCCGACGTCGAGGTGTGGGCGAGTGTGATGGCGCGGGCGCTTGGCGGCGCGGGCGCGACCAGGCGGAGTGTCATCCACAATGGATACGGCTATGGGCTGTTCACCGGCGGTATCGGTGTTCACCACGGCGGCATGCACCTTGGTGCCACTGTCGTCCCGGTGTCCGGGGGTATGACTGACCGGCAGATTCGCCTCATTCAGGACTTGCGGCCGGACGTTCTCACGTGCACGCCGTCGTACGCCATTCATCTCGGTGAGGCGCTCGGTGGTGAATCCACGTCGCTGAGGGTCGGTGTTTTCGGCGCCGAGCCGTGGACTGAGGAGATGCGGGCTCAGATCGAGGCCTTGTTGAATATCCGCGCTCTGGACATCTACGGCCTTTCGGAGATCATCGGCCCGGGTGTGGCGTGTGAGTCGCTGGACTCGAAGGGCATGCTGAACGTCGCCGAGGACCATTTCTTCGTCGAGGCTGTTGACGCGCAGGGCAATCCCGTCCCGGACGGCACGCCGGGCGAGTTGGTGTTCACCACGCTCACCAAGACCGGGATGCCGCTCATCCGTTACCGCACCGGTGACGTCGCCGCGCTCGCCGATCCTGTGCCCGGCAGTCCGCGGACGCTCAGGCGGATGAGCAAGCTCAAGGGCCGCACGGACGACATGCTCATCATCCGGGGCGTCAACGTGTTCCCGACTGAGGTGGAGGCCGTTCTGCTCGCTGACGAGCGGGTCAGCCCGCACTATCTCGTCGTCGAGGACCGCAGGGACCCGAAGCGCAGCGAGTTGCGGGTCGCGGTCGAGCCGTTCACCGACAGCGTGGACATGGTCGCGCTGGCGCGTGATCTCGTGGTGGCTTTGCGTGAACGGCTGGGTATCACGTGTGTGGTGACAGCACTCGAGCCAGGCAGTGTGCCCCGCACCGAGGTGGGGAAGGCACGCCGCCTGGCTCGCTGGCACCAGGGCGAGCCGCCGCTAGCCGGCTTGCTGTGAGGTCAGCTTGTTCAGCCATTCCGGGTCGTCTTCGGTCTTGATGATCCGGCCGTCGACGGCGAGGGTGGGCGTGCCGAAGCCGCGCTTGCCCTTGCCGAAGTCCTGTTGCAGCTTGGGGTCCTTCGAGACGTCCTGGTAGGCCTGCTCGACGATCTGGTTGTACTTACCGGTGCGGATCCCGTCGGCGAACGTGGGCGAGAGGATGCCCATGTCCATGCCCAGTTTGATCAGCTGTTCCTTGTCGTAGCCGCGCGCTCCCTCTTCGGGCTGTGCCTTGAAGAGGCTCGCGTGGAACGCCGGGAACTTGCCCTCGTCGGCGGCGAGCAGCGCGGCGTTCGCGGAGTCCAGCGAGTAGCCGGGCGGGTCGGACTGGTCGTTGAGCATGGAAAGCATGTGGTAGCGGACGCGGACCGTGCCTTCCTCGATCTTCTTGTCGACCTGCCCCGCGTAGGTCGACTCGAACTCACCGCACGCGGGGCACAGGAAGTCCTCGTAGACGTCGAGGGTCACCTTCGCGCTGTCCTTGCCGACCAGCACGGTCGCGCCGTCCCGCTTGACCTCGACCTTCTCGGCCGCGTTGTTGACCGGGATCTGCACGCCCTCGGTCTTGTTCTTCTGGTTGTTGCTGATCAGCACACCGGTCACCACCGCGGCCGCGATCACCAGGACCACCGCCGCAGTGATGATGATCTTGATGCGGTCGCTCTTCGCCTTGCGCGCGGCCAGTACCGCCCGTTGCGCGGCGATCTCCTGCTTCCGCTTGCGCGCGTTGCGCTGGGCTCCTCCCACGTCCTTCAGTCCTCTCCCACTACTACGGCGGGGCGCCTGGTCAGCCAGCCGTCCATGGCCAGCCACGTGCGCGGCCGGACGATCAGCCAGGCCGCCAGTGCCAGGAACCCGATGTCCCGTGCGATCTCCTGTGGGTACGCCGTCTCGCTCGCGGCCACCTGTCCGCCGCCGCCGAAGCAGCCGCAGTCGATGGCCAGCCCGCGGGCCCATGCCTGGGAGATCGCGATCACGAACCCGGCCAGCACGATCACCGACAACACCGCGACCAGCCTTGTGCCCAGTCCGAGCAGCAGGAGCAGGCCGAGTGCGATCTCGACGAACGGCACGGCGGCCGCGACCACACTGGCCACACCCTGCGGTAACAGGTCGTACGCCCGCACCGCGACGTACGCCTGGTTCAGGTCTGCTGCCTTGATCGCCCCCGACACGAACCACACAGCCGCCAGCCCAAGCCGCGCCACTGTGCCGATCCCGTCGAGCACACGAGGTGACGGTCGAACCACCTGGTGGACGATACCGGGGCAAACTGAGCATTGGCTGAGCAACGACCAACCCGAATCGACGTGACCGACCGCATGAACCTTCCCGATCTGCCGATCAGGGCAGTCCTGCCGGAGCTGACCCGCACGTTGGCCGCCCACGGCACCACGATCCTGGTCGCCCCACCAGGTACGGGCAAGACCACAGTGGTCCCGTTGGCCCTGCTGGACGGATCACCGAACGGGCGGATTGTCGTGGCCGAGCCACGCAGGCTGGCCGCCCGCGCGGCCGCCGCCAGGATGGCCGCGCTGCTGGGTGAGCCGGTTGGCCGCACGGTCGGGTACGCGGTGCGCGGCGACCGCAAGACGTCGAAGGACACGCGGATCGAGGTGGTCACCTCCGGACTGCTGGTCCGGCGGATCCAGCACGACCCTGAACTGTCGGGGGTGGACGTCGTGCTGCTCGACGAGTGCCACGAAAGGCAACTTGACGCCGACTTGCTGCTGGCGCTGGTGACCGACGCGATGGCGCTGCGGCCGGACTTGCGGCTGCTGGCCACCAGCGCGACCGTGGCCGCGCAGCGGCTGGCCGAGCTGCTCGGTGACGCGCCCGTGCTGAGCGTCGAGGCCCGCACGTTCCCCACGGAGACGACCTACCTCCCACCGGCACGCGGTGAACGGATCGAGGCCTGTGTGGCACGGGCCACCCGCCGCGCACTGTCCGAATCGGACGGTGACGTTCTCGTGTTCCTCCCCGGCGCCGCCGAGATCAACCGAGTCCGGCAGCTGCTGGACGGCGTGCGCGTGGTCACGCTGCACGGGCGTCTCGCGGCACAGGACCAGGATGCCGCGCTGCGACCGGCGGACGGGCAACGAGTCGTGCTGGCCACCGCGGTCGCGGAGTCGAGCCTGACGGTTCCCGGTGTGCGTGCCGTGGTGGACTCCGGGCAGTCCAGAGTGCCCAGAGTCGATCACCGCCGTGGCCTGCCCGGCCTCGCGACGGTCCGCACGTCCGCCGCCGTCGCCGAGCAGCGGGCGGGACGCGCGGGCCGTGAGGGGCCCGGCCGCGTCTACCGGTGCTGGCCGGAACACGAGCACGCGACGCTGCCGCGCTATCCCGAGCCGGAGATCAGGATCGCGGACCTGACCAGGCTGGCGCTGGAGCTGGCGTGCTGGGGAACGCCGGACGGGTCCGCACTGCGCTGGTGGGACGCGCCGCCGGAGGGCGCGCTGCGAGCGGGCCAGTCAGTCCTGCGGGACCTGCGCGCGTTGAACAACGACGGCACACCAACGGATCGCGGCCGGGCGATGGCCGACATCGGCCTGCACCCGCGACTGGCCAGGGCCTTGCTCGACGGCGGCAAGCAGGCCGCGGACGTGGTTGCCCTGCTGGACGACGACACGCTCGCCGACGACACCGACATCGAGACCGCGCTGCGCAAGGTCCGCGGTTCGCCGCGCTGGCGCCGTGAGTCGCAACGCCTCGCCGCACTGGCGCCGAATTCCGGCGAACCGGGCGATCCGGCGAAGGTCGTCGCACTGGCGTATCCGGAACGACTGGCCAGAAAGAGGTCAGCGGAGTCGCGCGTGTACCTGATGACCGGTGGCACGGCGGTGGAACTGCCGCCGGGCACCGGACTGGACCAGCGGGAGTGGCTGGCGATCGCGGTGGCGGACCGCAGGCCGGGCGAGAAGCACGGCCGGGTCCGGCTCGCGGTCGCCGCCGACGCCGAACTGGCCGCCGAGGTCGTCGGTGTGTCCGAAGTGGACGAAGTGTCCTGGGATGGCGACGTGGTGGCCCGCCGGGTGCGCAGGATCGGCGCGATCATCCTGTCCGAGAAGCCGTTGGCCGATCCGAAGCCACAGGCTGTCGAGGCCGCGTTGCGCGAGGGCGTGCGGACCGAGGGCCTGTCGGTTCTCGACTGGGACCCCAAGCTGCACGCCAGAATGGCCTTGCTGCACCGGGCACTGGGCGAGCCGTGGCCATCGGTCGCCGAAGCGGACATTCTGTCTACTGTGGACGTCACCGGGGCGCGCAGCCGCAGGGATCTCCGCCGGATCAACCCACTGCGGGCGTTGCTGCCGTGGCCCGCGGCGACACGACTGGACGAACTCGCTCCGGAGCGAGTCGAGGTACCGTCCGGTTCGCGGATCGCGGTGGACTACGACGGGCAGCGGCCGGTTCTGGCCGTGCGGCTGCAGGAGGTCTTCGGCTGGCGGCAGGCTCCCGTGATCGCGGACGGAAAGGTCACTGTGCTGCTGCATCTGCTCTCCCCCGCCGGTCGCCCGGCGGCGGTCACCGATGATCTCGAGTCGTTCTGGGCAAACGGGTACCCACAGGTCCGCGCCGAACTACGCGGGCGGTACCCCAAGCACGACTGGCCCGCCGACCCGCTGACCGCTACTCCACGATCCCGGCGAACATCCCGGCGATGATCAGGACCGCGAAATAGATCAGCACACCGACGACCACCAGCGCCACGGCAACCGTCGCAGGCCAGTAGCGGCCACGCGTGGCCGCGTGCCAGAACGCGCGCGCTTTCGGCATCTGTGCCTTCCGCGCTCCGGCGACCCTGTCCTCGGCGCCCATCAGGTCGTCGAGCTCAGCCTCTTCCTCCACGGCGCCAAATGTACCTATAGGTGTGGGAGCGGATCCGGCGGCATGGCATCGACCGACCATTCGGCGTCCGCCGCGTTGATTTCCGCGACGTACTCCTCGTCGACCTCGTAGACGCGGCCACCCAGCTGGAACTCCGGGATCACGGTCAGCTTGACCGGGCCCAGCTTGGTGTGCCTCGGATACCTGCGCCACACCGCGTTCGGCCTCGTGCGGCCACCCAGCCCGGTGTCCAGCACGGTGATCGACGAATCGGTGACGGCGACCAGGAAATGGGACGAGCTGTACGCTCCACCGACCATCGAGGCCGGAAACAAGTAGCTGATCTCCTCCCCGGGTTGCAACAGCGCGCGCACGTGCGCACGATCATTCGATGTCGGTGACACAGCGCACCACCTCCCTGTATCAACTTTGGCAGAACCGGGAGCTGGATTCACTTCGCAAAAGGAGGAAACTCGCTGGTCACGTACGGTATTGAGAGGTATCGACAAGCTGGTATACCAATTACGGGCAGGTTACGGAAAGTAAGATTCCTGCCCGTCCGGCGCAAGCTGTGCGCTTGTCGTGTTGCGCAAAGTAGCAAAGCTCACTTTTCGTCCTTACGCGGCCTGCCCTGACGCCGTTGCCGAGTCGCGTCGCTCGGCATCCGACCGGCTTCCGACAGGGCCCGGCGCAGCAGGAACTCGATCTGCGCGTTGGTGCTGCGCAGTTCGTCGTTCGCCCACCGGGCCAGTGCGTCGTGCACCGCGGGATCCAGTCGCAACAGGACGCTTTTGCGTTCCGCCACAACAACCTCATTGGTAGAGCGAGCCGGCGTTCACCACGGGCTGGGCATCGCGATCACCGCATAGCACCACCATCAGGTTGCTGACCATGGCGGCCTTCCGTTCCTCGTCGAGCTCGACGACATCGTTCTGGGCCAGCCGGTCCAGCGCCAGCTCGACCATCCCGACCGCGCCTTCGACGACCAGCTGACGCGCGGCCACGACCGCGCCCGCCTGCTGGCGTCGAAGCATTGCCTGTGCGATCTCCGGAGCGTACGCGAGGTGCGTCAGCCTGGATTCGATCACCCGGACGCCTGCTGCCTCGACCCGCGCGCTGATCTCTGTCGAGAGCTTCTCGGTGATCTCGTCGGCGTTGTCCCGCAAGGAAAGCGGCCCGTCGCCGTGCGAGTCGTACGGGTAGCTGTTGGCGATGTGCCTGATCGCGGTCTCGGTCTGGATGCTGACGAACTGGACGAAGTCGTCGACCTCGAACATCGCCCGCGCGGTGTCCTGGACCTGCCAGACGACCACCGCGGCGATCTCGATCGGGTTGCCGTCGAGCTCGTTGACCTTCATCACCGCGGTCTCGTGGTTGCGGATCCTCGTGGAGACCTTGACACGCGTGGTGAACGGATTCACCCAGCGCAGCCCGGAAGTCCGCACGGTTCCGACATACCGGCCGAGAAACTGCAGCACTCGCGCCTCGCCCGGCGCGACGATCGTCAGCCCTGCCGCGAACAGCGTCGCCACCAGGATCAGCAGCGCCGCCACCACGATCATGGTGACGCCCAGCGGCGGGGCACCTTTGGCCGCCTCGATCACGCCCCAGATCAGCAGACCCACCGCGGCCAACTCGACGACAAAGACGACCGCGGCGATCGGCAGACCACCGCGTTCGACCGCGTTCTGCTCCCGCACCCGGGGTGTGGGCATGTCCACTGCGATATCGGTACTCATGTCGACAGCCTAGCAAAGTGATATCACTTTTACCACGTGTCCACGTTCGGCCGCGCGCCCCGCCCCCTGTCGCGGGCGGAGAAGGTCCGTAAGTTTGTTGACCCGCCGTGACAACGCGGCGCAGGGCGGGAAGCGCACGAGTGTCGTACCTCTATGCCACGATGCTGACCGTGGTGGCGAACCAGACGGCGGGTGGTGCGGGCAGTGCCCGCTACACCTACCGGTTGCGCTTGTCCGCCGCTGCTGAAACTGCCCTGTTGGGTGAGTGGGCACGATGCCGGTGGGTGTGGAACGAGTGTGTCGCCAAGTCCCGGGCGGTCTACCGGCATAACCAGGCTCATCCTGAGGACCAGCGGACATGTGGTCCGGCGCAACTGGACAGAATGCTGACCGCAGCCCGGCAGGCTGCGTCTTGGCTGCGGGAGGGGTCGTCGGTGCCGCAGCAGCAGACCATTCGTGACTTCGGCCGTTCGCGAGCCAAAGCGTTGAAAGACACCCGGGAACGGGTGCCGCAGCAGCGCCGGGCGGGGATGCCCCGGTACACGAAGAAACACCAAGCGGACCCGACGTTGAACTACACCCAGCGCGGGTTCCGTCTGCGTGAGGGGCCCTCAGGCAGCGTGAGCCAGAAATCAAGCACCTGCGACGCGGGAGATTCTCCCGCACTTCAGGCGGGAGAGGATTCAAATCTGCCAGCGGATCCCGATCGTCCCTGTGGCGTTGAACTCGATCAGGTTGACCGACCCGGCCGGTCTCGCGGCCAGATCCCACGATGGCGACGCGATCCTGGCGCAGCGGGCCGGGACCGCCGCCGGATCGAACCGGGCCTCCAGTACATAATCCCGTGTCGTGCGGTGCAGCCTGCGCACGAACCGCTCCGGCTGGGCCACGCCGACGATCCGGTACTCCATGATGATCGTCTCGCCCCGCGCCAGCGGGGCGTCGAACACCAGCTCGGCCACCATCATCCCGGTGTCGCCGTCGATGTTGAGGGCGCCCAGCGCGCAGTGCTGGCCCGCGACGATCTCCGGCGTCCGGACCGCGCCGTCGGTGTCCCACACCAGGATCCAGCGGTCGGCGCCATCGTGGCTGGCGCGCAGCACCTGCCGGTTGGCTACTTCGACCAGCCGACCGTCCCCGTCCACCTGGATCCGGTCGTGCTGGCTGAGCCGGGTGAGCCTGCCGTCCGACGACGTGTCGACGCCGTCGAGCAAGTGCTCGATCGGCTTGCCCCACGCCCTGAGCATCGCCTCCGGCCCAGGGGGATGCGCGGCCCGTCCCCTCGGCCGGGGCGGGCCGAGCAGCGACCGCAGCGCCTCCGGCGGCAGGTCTAGCACGGCCTCCAACTCGGCCAGCGCCCGCAGTGACTCCGCACGTTCCGGTCTGCGCCTGCCGGACTGCCAGTTGCTCAGCGTGGGCACGCTGATCGACACGTCGCGTAGCCGCAGCCGGTAGCGGATCCGGTCGAGCGCCAGTCCGCTCGCGCTGATCGCCGCCCGCAGGGCGTCGTGAAACGGCCCCGCTGCCAGCAGTTCCGGTGTCACCACGCAGCGACCGTAAGCAGCACCGAAATTGCCTGTCAATGCGGCCCAGCAGGTGAAACCCTTACGGCTGCACGAAATCCCTCGGTCAGAGTGCAGTGTGCGCCAGCCAATGGGTGACGAGGTCCCGGTCTCCGGCAACATCGACGTCATCGATACCCAGGCGGTGGTAGAAAAAGAGCAACAGGTCACTGGCGCTGCCGGACACCGTCACGTTTGCCACGTCGGTGACTGTGCGTTCCCACACCGGCCCGTCCGGCGTTCGGCTGATCAACCACGCGTCGCCCTCGGCGGCGCGCAGCAGCAGTGTCTGGCCGGTGCCACGCAGGTTGGCGAAGTCCGGTTTCAAGGCATCGGCTCCCGGCGCCGAGATCACCTCCAGTGCCTCGTCGATCCCGTCGACGGCGATCTCCGCGGGGACACGGCCAGCGTTGCCCGCCGTGATGGCGGCGTCCACGGCGTGGACGGTCGTGTCGTGCACCATCCGGCGCGCCCAGAAGCCCGCGGGCCCCGTGCCGAGGAATGCCCACACCTGCCGGGTGCCCGCCTCGGCCGTCGCACGGGCCAGTTCGTCCGCCCCCTCGTGCAGCCACGAGGACCAGTCACCCGGCACGTCCGCGGTTGCCGGGTCGCGGAACTGCTCGGGCCTGCCGGTCCGCACGATGTTCGCGGCCTGGCGGTGGGCGTGGCCGATGTGCGCGACGAGTGTCCGCACCGACCACTCCGGACATGTCACGACCTGCTGGGACAGATCGAGTCCGGCAACAGTGTCGGCGAAGGTGGCGGTCTGGGCGCGTAGCCAGTCGGTGTGCATGGCCGTAGCGTAGAAAGCGCACTGGGGTGGAGGTTCAACGTGACGCAGGCCACATTGGGGATCGGCGATCTGGCACGGGCGACCGGTGTGTCCGTCCGGACCATCCGGTTCTACTGCGACGAAGGCATCCTGGACGCGGTGCGCAGCGCGGGCGGGCATCGCCGGTTCTCCTCGTCGGCGGTGGAGCGGGTCCGGCTGATCCGGCGGTTGCGGGGCCTCGGTTTGGGCCTGTCGCCGATCAGGTCGGTGTTGTCCGGCACGGAATCCGTCGCCGACGTCGTCACAGCCGAACGCAGGGCAATCGACGTCGAACTCGCCGCGTTGGCATGGCGGCGCGCCAGCCTGCACGCCGTCGAGCAGGCCTCCCCCGCGGACCGGGCGGCGCGTCTCGACCTGCTCGCCGCGGTCCACGACCGCGCGACGGCCAGGGATTCGCTCGTCGAGTTCTGGCAGCGGATCTTCCTCGGCCCGCTGCCCGCGTCCTTCCTGGACATGTTCCTGGCGGTGAGCGTCCCCGACCTGCCACCGCAACCAACCCCGGACCAAGTCGTCAGCTACGCGGAAATGGTCGTGTTGCTTGGCGACCGGTCATTGCGTACGCGGATGTCCCTGCGCACACTGCGCAACCGCGAACAGGTCTCGGACGAAGCCGAACTGCACAACGGAATCGGCGAAGCGTGCACGATGGCCCGCCCTCTCGTGCTCGCCGGACACCACCCCACGCCCGGGCGAGCGCTCGACCACTTCGTCGCCACGCACGCGCGGGCCCGCGGTGTCCGTGACACGCCGTCCTTCCGCCACGACCTGTCCCGCGCGTCGGCCATCGACGCGAGCGAGCCGCTGCGCCGGTACTGGCGGCTCGTCGGGAGACTGACCGGCGACCCGGCGACCGTCGGCGAAAGCCACACCTGGCTGATCGACGCGCTGGCGACGTCGGTCAAACCGCTGCCATCCGTTCCCGTGCGGAGTTCCGTGTGACCGGCACCCGCTCCGTCGCCTTGGCCAGCCCCATCGGCGGCGCCCCGGCGTAGACCGACTCGGCCTTGTCCACGACAAACGTCTCGTGCCAGATGCCCACCACCGGCCCCGCCTTGGCCACCCGGCGGTTGAGCGTCGTCCACGCGGGCCGATGCTCGGCATCGCGGCTGGTCGCGTACGCGTAGAGCTTGTCCAGCGAGCTCCAGTACTGGACCAGCACGGGGCCACGCGTGCTCATACTCTGCTCGTAGCCGAGAAACCCCAGCTCAGGATTGGTTTCAAGCTCACGGATCATCGGCCGCATCGCCATCATCGTCGGCAGCCACACATCGGGCCGCCACACCTTGTTGACGGTCATCCCGATCAGGAAGACCACCAGTTCATCGTCATGCCGATGCGTCATTCTGGATAGTGTCACTATCCGATAGTGACGCTATCCATGCCTCCCTGTCAACACCGTTGCCGGGACGTGGCACGGACAGGCGTACCGGCACACGCGACGGCGGCGCGTCAATGACCGCCCTTGTCGGCAGGTGCCGCGACTCAGGCCCACCGATGGCCCAGCTGAGACTCAGCGCAGCTGCTGCCTGTGTGGGGACGCCTGCCTGCCCGCCGCGATGGCGTCGAGGTCGGCGGTACCTTGGGCGACCTCGACGGCGACGTCGGAGAGGCGCAGGTTGTTCGAACGGCTGTAGCCGCGCAGAACCATGAAGGCGGCTTGCATGTCGACGCCCGCGTGCGCGGACAGCACACCCTTTGCCTGCTCGATGACGACCCGGGAGTTCAGGGCGGTCTGCAGCTGACTGGTCAGGATCGCGCTGTCGTCGATCGCGCGGTGCTGCAGCATGCCGATCGTGGCCACGTCGGCCAACGCCTGGCCCAGGGACACGCTGGTTTCCTCCACGCCACTGGCGTCGGTGTTGAGCAGGTTCAACGCGCCGATCACAGTTTGGCGCAGCCGCATCGGCACCGCGTGCGTGGCACGGAACCCTGCCTCACGGGCAGCCGCAGCGAACCGGGGCCATCGAACGTCCTCGTCCGCGAGGTTCGCGCTGTGCACCGGCAGCCCGGTGCGCACACAGTCCAGGCACGGCCCGTCGTCGGCCTGGACGGCGAACAACTCGACCAGCCTGGCCTGTTCGGAGGACGCGGCGGCCATGCGCAACCCGCCCCGCTGGTCCGAGAGCACCACTCCGGCCGCAGCGACGTCCAACAGCTCCACACATCGCTCGACGAGCATGTTCAGGAACTCGATGATGTCGAACTCGTCGATCAAGGTGTCGTCAACGCCGCAGGCTGACCGTCGCCGTTCGCCGCCAGCAGCGCACGCATTCGCTCGCGGCGATTCTCGGTCACAGCGTCACCGGCTTGAGCTCGCCGACGCCGCTGACGCCGAAGACCCGACCGCCGTCATCGAACCAGCGGTCTTCGGCGTCGTTGTACTGGTTCGACGACGATCGCCGGGTCGAGGTCATGCGTTCGCTGTTTTCCTGAGTTTGCGAGCGAAGCGCTCTGCTCTGGGCCAGCGGACCTTGGTGGCCCAGCCGAACCTCTCGAAGATCCAGATCACGCGGGCGGAGATGTCGATCTGGCCGCGGCCGACGCCGTGGCGCGCACAGGTGGGATCGGCGTGGTGCGAGTTGTGCCAGGACTCACCCATGGAGGCGATGGCCAGCGGCCAGAAGTTCGCCGACTTGTCCCTCGCAGTGTAGGGGCGGGCGCCGATCATGTGGCAGATCGAGTTCACCGACCAGGTCACGTGGTGCAGTACGGCGACACGAACCAGACTGGCCCAGAAGAACGCAGTCAGCGCACCCCACCAGCTCCAGGTGATCAGCCCACCGGCCAGTGCCGGTGCCAGCAACGTGGCCACGGTCAGCAGCGGGAACATCCGGTTGACTCGCAGGATGTCGCGGTCGGCGAGCAGGTCGGGGGCGAACCTGGCGGCATTGGTCTGCTCACGCTGGAACATCCACCCCATGTGGGCGTGCCAGAATCCTCGAGCCAGTGCGGTCGCCGAAGTGCCGAACAGCCACGGCGAGTGCGGATCGCCTTCCCGGTCGGCGAAGGCGTGGTGGCGGCGGTGGTCGGCGACCCAGCCGATGATCGGCCCTTGCATCGCCATGCTGCCGATAGCCGCGAGCGCGACCCGCAGGCCACGGGTGGCGGTGAACGCGCCGTGGGTGAAGTACCGGTGGAATCCGACGGTCACGCCGAGGCAGGTCACGGTGTAGAAGAACGCGGCGAGGCCGACATCGACCCAGTCGAGACCCCATCCCCATGCGACCGGGACAGCCGCGGCCAGCGCGAGCAGCGGGATTACCGCGAACAGTTTGACCAGCATCATCTGCGTCGAGGTCTTCTCACCCGCCAGGATGTCCGCTGCGGGGGGGATGGTGGGGAGAAGTTCGAACCGCGGTAGTCACAGGAAATCGCCTCCAGGCGTCGGTGACGGAAATCAACCGCCGGAGTCTGGGGCGATCAATGATGATCGGGCGCGCTGTCCCGTCGTCGGGTCGCGCACTCTTTCATAATAGCCGCTGTGCACGCACCGATTCATGGTCGAATGGTGAGGTGTAGCCTGGGTACTACCGAGAGCGCTTCGCACGCTGGCAGTTGAGTCGGCGTCGTCCTCGGCGAACGCCCACGCCGGTCGTGCGACGACCGGGGACGGGAGCACCGGCATGACGTCGGGCTCACACACTGACATCGCTCCACAGATCATCGCTCCACAGACCACCGTGAACTCACACCGTCATCCGGGTGGCGTTCGCCGCCGCGGAATGGAGCCCGGTCGACGACGTGGGCGGTCGAGCGATTCGACTGGCGCCCTTCAGTTCCCAGGAAAAGAACGTCGTTCGAGTGTCCGGATCGGATGGACAGCGGATCACGTTGCTGGTCGTGCCACCGGAAACCGCCGGTGAAGCCGGCCACGACGCCATCATGCTGGCGGCCCGGCGCGCCAACTCGGATGGACCGGCCGACATCCTGGCCGCCGCGGGCGTGGTTCTCGTTGCCGCGCGGAGGAGCAAGCACCACGCGTCGCGTCCTCGGCTGCGCACCCGCCGCCCGCAGCGCTGAAGCCGTCAGCTCGTCCAATTCACCACGAGTCCTGGCCTGATCAGCCGCCGGATCTGCTGTTGGCTCAACGAAGATGCTGATGCTGCTCCAGTCCCTGGTGGTGTCCCGCGCAAGACGCTCAGGGAGCAACACGTGCCGACCAATGAGCTGACCGCCACCACCCTTGCCGACCTGTCGGTCGTGGCCTCGCATCCCAGTTGGCGCGGGTTCACGTTGCACAGCCTCGTGATCGTCGCCATGTACCGGTGCGCGGCGTGCGGCCGGTCAAGCGACTCCCTCCAAGTCGCCTCCCAGGAAGGTGGCGAGGAGTTGCTCTGCCCCAGGTGTTTCGGTCATCTCGTCCGCACCGAGCAACGAAGCCTGCCTGCCTGGATCACTGACCATATTCGGCCATCGCGGACCAACCAATCAATCCACAGTGGAACAAGTCCGATCTGACGTACCGCCATTCGCCTCAGCAGCGGACTGTGTCGATGGCTGTATCATCGGGTGGTGCGGGCATGTGAGTGCGCCCAGCCGCACCCCGCTCTGGCCCTCGGCGGTATCGACCAACCGATTCGGTGCGCCAGGAGGTCGTCGTGCTCACGCCAAATTCGTCGGATTTCGAACCGCGCACGTCAGCCGGGGCATGGGGCTACCGCCGGGTCGGCAGATCAGACGTCGACCGGCTGGAACAACTGACGCGCGCCCTGCGCGCGACAGATCACCAGTCCGGTGGCGGATCGTGCCTGAGCGACCTGCTCAGTCTGATAGACCGGGTGCAGCCGATGCTCACCGCCACCAGCACGGAGCTCACCCGGGAGCAGGTGCGGGTCGCCGTGGCCGACCTGCACAACCTGGCCGGGTGGGCGTGCTTCGACATCGGCCGGCCAAGCCGAGGCCGCGCGCATCTCACCCAGGCGCTGGCACTGGCCGCACACGCTCGCCACACCAGCCTGACCGCGAACATCTTCTACCGGCTGGGCCGAATCTGCCTGCACCACAAGGAACCAGCAGAGGCCCTGTACTACTTCCAACTCGGTCTGCGGACCACGACCGGTGCAAACAGCGAACGCGCGGCCAGCATCCTGACCGTGAACCAGGCATGGGCACAGGCCACCATGGGCAACCACACCGCGGCACTCAGACTGCTGCAGGAGGGCCAGGAGCTTCTCGCCAAGGCCGAGTCGACCCTCGTGCCCGGTTGGGAAAGCTTTTTCAACCAGATCGACCTCCAGGCGATGACGGGGGTCGTGCACACGGAACTGGCTCGCGGCGTGGCCGCGCGGCACGCCCAGACCGCGATCCCGGCACTGACCGAGGCCATCGACGGCTACGGCGACGACATGGCCCGCAGCCGGGCCTTCTGCTACATCGCGCTGGCCACGAGCCACCTGCTGGTCGGCGATCGCGCCCCGGGAGTCCACGCGGGCCTGAAGGCGTTGTCCTGCGCTGAGAACCTGACCTCGATCCGGGTACGCGACCGCATACACCCGTTACACCAGGTCGCGCGACGGAATTCCGCCCATACGTGTGTCCGCGAGCTGACCGTGCGTCTCGCCAAGGAGATCGGCCGCACGACAGAACGTCAATTCACCACAAGAATTTCAGGAAACGCCGCGTCCACGTTGGACACACGAGATGACCGGCGTGGCGTATGATGGAAACAGCAGAGGCGTTTGAAGTATTCGCGGGTTCGCGGATGCCGCCCTGGACGCACGAAATTCCCAGCCCGGACACCAGGCCGGAGGCAGGAGCGCCGAGATGACCTCGGCCCAGCTGAATCCCCCACGTTCAGAAATCCGGCCCGCCGTGCCGCGGTTGGCGATGAAACCGGCCGACGCGGCCAACGGCCACGTCGATGGCGGATGGTGGCCGCGGTCGAACGACCCGATGGCCGAGTTCCCCGCACTCCTCACCGCTCTCGCCCCGTGGGTCGGTGCGGTCACCCGCGTCTCGTACCACCTCGACACCTGGGCCAGTGTCGAACGCAAGGTGCCCATCGGCGGCCGGGCGGTGCGGTTCGAGGGCTTCCACTCGATGGACCGCAACACGGTCACAGTGATCGGGACGGACTCCCGGCGGATCAGCCTGCTTGTTGTGCCGCCGGACACCTCCGGCGGGATGGCCCGCGCCGCGCTGAGGTCCGCCGCGGAACACGACTCGACCGCCAGCGTGGCAGACATCCTGGCAGGCAACGGCGCTCCGAACACTCCGTCTACTATGGACAATTGAGGAGGCTGGCGCCATGACTGACGCGTCTGCCGCCCGGCCCGAAACACCGAACCCGGAGAATTCCCCTCCCCCGACCGAACAACTCACCGGTTCGACTCCCCCGGCACGTGACCCGCTGCGCCACACACGCACCAGTGGTACATGGGTCGGCGTCATCGTTTTCGGTCCTTCGGCAAGGTGTGTCATGGCCTGTTGACCAGTTCGACGCTCAGTGCGCGCACCCGGTCAATCAGCAAATCTGCCTCGGCTTCGGTGAACAAGCCATGTCGGGCGGCACGCAGGATGCAAGCCACACAACTCTGATGGGCTTCGGCGACCCCGTCGAACCGTGATGCGGGGATCGATCTGAACTGGCCCATGAGAATTCCCTTGGTCGGCTGAAGATCACGCCAGGGTCCAGGGCACGCGCCTGTGACACTACGCCACATCGGAAGACTCACCAATTCATTCGCATGCAGGTAGCCAGCTCGTGGCCACCGACTCCGCACCCATCAGTCCGCGACACGGTAAGTCCACGAAGCCGGGCCACCCCCTGAATGTGGTGGCCCGGCTCGATTGATGCGGTGGAACGGTTGTGTTATCCGATGCATCCAGGAACGGGGGACGGGCTGCTGACGCAGTTGGTCGGCGTGTTGGCTGTCACGGTTGTGGTGTTGAGCGATGCCGAGCCTGCGACGTAGTAGATCCCGCCGGGGTTCACGTTCGCGGCGTTGGTGTTGACCACGCTGCTGGTGAGGGTGAGTGTGCCGTTGACGCTGGCGATACCGGCGCCTTGGTTGGCGGTGTTGCTCTTGACGGTGCTGCTGGTGAATGTCGCCGCGGCCGGGGTGCCCGTGCTGTAGAGGGCGCCGCCGCTGCCGCCTGCGGTGTTGCCGGACAGTTCGCTGCCGGTGAGGGTGACCGCGCCGAAGTTGAGGATGCCGCCGCCGTCGTTGTGGCCTGCCATGGCTGCGTTGCCGCCGCTGAAGGTGACCGCTTTGAGGGTGATTCCGCCGGTGGGGCCGACTTGAGCGATGCGGAATGCGAGCGCATTGGTGGCACGGGCGATGGTGTTGGCGTTGCCCTCAAGAGTGATGGGGGTGGTGATGATCGGCAGTCCGGCGGGGCCGTTCACACCGTCGTTGCCGTGCTCAGTGGTGAGGGTGTACGTGCAGCCCGGGGTCAGGGTCACTGTCCCACCGCCGGCCGCGTTAGCCGCGGTGACCGCGTTGACCAGCGCTGTCTCGTCGCACGGGACGGACGCGATCTGGGCCTGAGCTGCCGCGGGGAGGAGGACGGCCGCGCCGGTGGTCAGAATGGCAACGCCGCCAAGGGCAAGAATTGTGCGATTGTATCGCATGATGACTTTCATGGAACTGAGACCGATGGTGGTTGAGTAAAAACTCAAACGTCCCGCAGGAGCGGTCACCGGCGGTCAGAAACAACCAACCCGGACATTACACCAGCACGTCGAAAATAGCCAGGCCGACATGTCTTTCTCGCGCGTGATTCTGGCATATAACCTGCGATTATGCGAGATATGTCACCCAGTCGGCTGGTTTATTTGGGCCGACAGGAAGATTTCTCTGTCAACGCCGACGTGGTGGCAGCGGAGCCCGCACGAGCCACTGATATTCGAAGTGAATGAATTGATCAGCTCTGATCGACGACGGCCTTACTCCGCGACACACGGGGTCCCGCAGGTGCCAGAACCACGGCAGCGGCGGCGGCAACCGCCGCCGAACAAACTCCCGTCAGCTGCGGGCCGGTGTGTCGCGGGTGCGTGATGAGTGCCTTCTGCAGTAGTGGGTTGGTGAACAAGTCCACCGCCGCACCGCACACCGCGACCACACCGGGCCGGAGGCGCCGTGGCGCCGGATCTGTGTGGTCAGCAGGAGCAGACGCCGCCGTTGTTGACACCGGCGACGCCATTGGCGCCGACAATGCCGTTGGTGCCGTTGACGATGGAGATGACGTCCAGGACCCCGCCGCCGCCGTTGATGCTTCCCGAGTTTCCGATCCCACCGGCACCACGGGCGCCTCCGAGACCAGCAGCTCCACCGGGACCGGCGCATCCGGTACCGCCGTTTCCACCCGCACCACCGTTTCCGCCGTTTCCGCCGGTGGCGGTGATGTTGTCGATTCCCGCGTCGCCGTTGACGGTTCCGGAGTTGCCGATCCCACCGGCACCACCAGCACCACCGACACCGCCCGCGCCGCCAGGTTCGGTGGCGCTCATGCCGTTGCCGCCCTTGGCTCCGAGACCGCCGTTGCCACCCAGGCCACCATTGACCTTGAGTATGTCGGCGCCGTCCCCGCCGTTGACGGTGCCCGAGTTACCCACGCCGCCAGCACCACCCGCACCGCCGATACCACCGGCACCGCCGCCGTGACCGCAGCCGCCGACACCGCCAGCGGCACCCAGACCACCGGCACCGCCGGTCGCGGTGACAGTGTCAACGCCAGCGTCGGTGGTACCCCCATTGATGGTCGCGGAGTTGCCGACGCCCCCGGCGCCACCAGCACCGCCGATACCACCAGCACCCGCTCCGCCACCGACCGCTCCGCTGGAGCCACCGACTCCGCCCAGGCCTCCGTTGCCGCCCTTGCCGCCGGTGGTGGTGATCGTGTCATTGCCGGTACCGCCATCGATCATCCCGGCGTTGCCACCGCCACCGACACCGCCGACACCGCCGTTGCCGCCAGCACCTCCGGCACCACTGGCGAGTCCAGTCCCGCCGTTGCCGCCGTTCCCGCCATTGCCGCCCGGGCCGCCGGTCACGGTGATCATGTCCGTGCCCGCACCACCGTCGATGACCCCAGCGCCGCCGACACCGACACCGCCGGTGGCCCCGACACCACCATTGCCACCAGCGGTACCAGCCGGGGTGCCCACGGTGCCGTTCGCCCCCGGGGGACCGGTAGTACCAGCGACGCCGGTCACGCCGGTGACACTGATCGTGTCGTTGCCGCCCAGAGCGTTGACGGTACCGTTCACGGGGCCGCCGGTGATGGTGATGATGTTGGCATTGCCGGTGCCAGTGAGCGTTTCACCAGCAGCGATACCGGCGGTACAGACGAAGTTCTCGCCAGTCTGGGTGCACCCGACCGGCTGAGCGTGGGCCGTACCCGGGGCTACCAAGCTGAATCCGGCCACCGTGCCCAGACCTATCAGAGCCTGGCAGACCCTACCTGTGATTGTGCTGCGTGCTGTCGATCTCATGATCAAACTCCACCCGTGGGGTGGGTCCGGGCCGATGCCACGAACCCCGGGGAGTGGTGTGGTGACCGGGGACTGGGGTCACTGCCCGGTGCCGCTACAAGGGCACCGGATCCAACCAACACCCTCGACGTCACAGCGTCCACCTCCCCGAATCCAATTTGTAGGCAAACACCCACCGGCCACTCGAATGCCACCCCGTTTCCCCCCAACGCGATCGGACCGCTGCCATAAAGTGATTTACCTACCCCAAAGACAACCCGATCGAGGAATAATCGCCATCCGGCGAAATTCGTTCAATGAATGCAAACTTCGGAAATCCGGTCAAAGTTCTACTCAAATCCTGGACCCATTTCGCCGATCGGCGACATCGACGACGAGCGATCACTCCGACCTGACCACACCCGGGCATCCATCCGCAACGACGGCGCTGACGGCCGCTGGTGGTCGCGACTACGGCGCCGTTGACGATGCCGACGACGGAGTCGATCAGACCGCCGATGATGACGGATGCCCAAACAACGGACTGCCGGTCACCTCGGTGACCGTGGCCCGGTGTGGGGCGCCTGGCTGCCACACTTGCAGGATGGCCCTCGGATACGTCTTCGCTGTTCTCGCGGCGCTGGCGTCAGGCAGTGGCTCCATTCTGCAATCCCTTGGCGTCCGCCGCGCGGGAGTATTCGGCGGTACGTCCCTGGGTCTGGTCGCGCTTCGGCGCCAGCCGATCTACTTTGTCGGTCTCGGCACGGATTTGGTGGGTTTTCTCTTCGCTGCCGCGGCCCTGCGGCTTCTGCCGCTGCTCCTGGTCCAGTCGTTGCTCGCGTTCAGCATCGGGGTCACAGCCACGATCGCCGCCTTCATGGGCACTCGCCTGGCCAGTTCGGAATGGGCCGCATTGCGCATCGCCATCGTGCTCAACGGCCTCACCGCGGCGGTGGTGTTCGCGATGGCACTGCAGAAAGGCGGACCGACCGCCGTCACCGCGATCATGTTCACCACCAACACGACACTGTCCTCGCTCATCGGACTGATCTACCTCGACGACCGGGTCCGTGACGGTTTCACCGCGCCCGCGGCCGTTGGATTCGTCCTGGCCATCGGCGGAGCGGTCGGTGTAGCGCAGGCTGCCACCCGCCAACAGGCCTAGAATCGGTGTGCATCCTGTTGGACCGCTCCAGACCCTGGCGGCATGTGTGCGTGCCCATCACACCCCCGGTCGAGAGGTACCACAGTGGACACTTCAGACACCACCCCGCTGCACGGCCGTTCCGAACGTCCAATCGTGCCGCAGTCCCTCCGGGTGAGCGCCGCACTGGGCTGGCGACTGCTGGTGGTCGCCGCCACCCTGGCCGTGATCGGTGTCGTCGTCGGCTACCTCGCGGCGGTCGTTGTTCCGGTCGCGATCGCCTTGCTGCTGGCCGCATTGCTGGCGCCCGCTGTCGGATACCTGGTCAAGCGCAAGGTACCCCGCTGGCTGGCAGCCGTCATGGTCCTCGTCGGCGGCTTGGCGGTGCTCGGCGGACTGCTCACGTTCGTGATCATCACCTTCATCAACGGCCTGCCAGCGCTGCGTATCCAGCTCTCCCACAGCATCGACGCCATCGGCAACTGGCTCACCACCGGCCCGCTGCACCTGAGCGACGAGCAAGTGCGAAACTTCTTCGACACCCTCGTCACAACCTTGACCAGCACGCAAACCGGCATCACGTCCGGCGCACTGACCACCGCCGCGACCATCGGCGAGATCCTGGCCCAGACGCTGCTGATCCTGTTCGTGCTGATCTTCCTGCTCTACGACGGCCGCGGCATCTGGACGTTCCTGCTGCGCGCCGCACCCGACCGGATCCGCCCCCGGGTGGACGTCGCAGGCCGCCGCGGCCTGTCCGCACTGGTCAGCTACGTGCGCGCGACCATCGCGGTGGCCACAGTGGACGCCGTCGGCGCCGGGATCGGCCTGGTCATCCTCGGCGTCCCGCTCGCGATCCCCCTGGCCACACTGGTCTTCATCGGCGCGTTCATCCCCATCATCGGCGGCGTCCTCGCCGGCGGAATCGCGGTGCTGATCGCCCTCGTCGCCAACGGACCGATAACGGCACTGGTACTCCTGGGAGTCGTCATCGGCGTTCAGCAGCTGGAAGCCCATGTACTGCAACCCCTGCTGCTGGGCCGAGCCGTCAACCTCCACCCCCTCGCCGTAGTGCTCGCCATCGCCATCGGGCTGGTCGCGGCCGGCATCACCGGGGCACTACTCGCCGTCCCCCTACTGGCCGTACTCAACTCGAGCATCCGCTCCCTGCGCGACAGCGAGGACGAACACACCAAGCAGGCCGACGTTCACCAGGAGTGAGGCCGACATCGATGCCTTCCGGGACACCGCTTCTAGCCTGTGCAGACGCAACCCGGGCTGTGCCCGCCGGCGGCTTTCGCGGTGCAGTAGCGAACCGCGATCTGATCGTGGCTGTCCCAAGGGTGCGGACATGACACACAGGTCGCGTCGCTCCGGCCGTCGGCGTCCGGCTTCGGTTCGGAAGCTGGGCGAGTGGTTCCCGGCAGTTGTTTGGTCACGCCGTTTGTCACGCTGCTGTCCCTATGCTCGGGCGCTTACCGAGTGAAGCGCCAGCACTGGTCGAGATGTCCTCGACGGAACCATGTCGACATCGTCGGGGGTGAGGCAGGGGACCGGTATCAGTGTGCCGGGCCGGATGCCGGCCATGGTGAGGATCAACGCGGGGGCGTCGGCGTTGTCGCGTCCAGCGGCTGTCATCATCGCGTCGTGGCTGGCTGTCTTGCCAGCGTCTGGTGGGATGACAAGCAGGTGGATGCGCTGCCGGTCCAACGAGACGACGCTGATGACGTTCTCGTCCTGTGACCGGACCCCCTCCAGCCGGATGGAGTGACCGCCGAGTTGGATCCTGCGCGGCGCGTCGTCCCACGAGGTGTAGGCGAACACTATCCGCCACACCGGGCCGAGCCGGACGGAGAGCACCTTGACCAGCGCCGGTAGTTCCGCTGCCAGATCCCGTGATCGTGGCCACCAGGCGCCGTCGACGTAGCCGACGGTCGACTCGCTGGGCTTGAGGCGTAACCGGAGTGACTGCCGCGCCCGCGGCACGGGAATGATCTGTCTGGGTGAGACTGACATGACGTCAGTGCTCCGTCCCCGGCCGCCTGGCGGCCGATGTGGGATACACCGAGGGCGGCGCTGGCTTGATTGCCCGCACGCGAAATGCTCCCGGTACCCGCAGGATACCCCCTCAGGGGAACAGGCCGGGAATCCGAACGTCGCGTGCCGCCGTGGAGGACTACACTGAGGCCAGGTCGCGGCCCGAAGTCGCCGCGCCAACGTAACCAGGCGCGTTCCGTCGCCGAGATCCGAGGCTCTTCCTCGTCATGGTAACGACATTTGCCGCACTGTCCGCTTCCCACCTGCGCCAGTCACCACGTCCATGAACGCGACCGACGAAGACCCCACCATGCTCTCCCAGCGACTGCACCTCGCCACCGGCTTCCACGCGTCCGAACGTGACTGGGTCGTCGACCGCCTGGCCGCACTGGGGTCGAGACTCCGCTCCTTCCGGGATGGGCAGATCGATCTGGAGATCAGCCTCAAGAACCGGGACTCGACCGATCAACAGGTCACCATGGAGTGCTGGATCAGCCGGACGCCCCGCCTGCATCTAGTGGCCACCTCCTCGTCGCGGGACCTGTCCACGGCGCTCAACGAGGTCCGCGTCGACATGATCCGTCAGGTCGACGACGCCAAGACCCGCACCGAGCCACGCAACAACCGCGCCCTCCGCCACCCCGGGACACTGCCCGAACTCCAATGATCCCCATCAGACCCCGCTCGGGTGCGGAGTAAACATTCGTGCCAGTCTGGCGGAGTGGTCGAGTGGCTTGAACCAAGGACCACCGACAAACGCTCGCTGGTCAAAGCGCAACGCACCCAGCGCTGGAAGGTAACGAGCTCGCACCGTGGGGGGTTTGGGGGCTCGGCCCCCCAAAAACAATGGAGGGCGACCCGGCGAGGTTGCAAAGCAACCGAGCAGGTCGCCCAGAGCCCGTGGACCTAACGTGTCAGCATAAGAACCAGGTCCTGCTTGCCGAAGGGCTTGAAGTGACAATCAAGCCAGTCAGAACCAAGTCGCGCTAGTCAAAGCGAACGCACCCAGCGCTGGTTCAGAAGGAGCACGCACCGTGGGGTCTGGGGGCTCGGCCCCCAGAAGATACGCGGAGCGACCCGGCGAGGTTGCAAAGCAACCGAGCAGGGTCACCCCGAGTGGAGGTGCCGGGAATCGAACCCGGGTCCTCTGTCGCCTCATCAAGGCTTCTCCGTGCGCAGTCCACTGTGCCTCTGCTTGGCCCCACCCGTCTCGTGGACTAGCCAGGTGTGACGGGCCCAGTACGCTGTTTGCTTCCCAACCACGCTCCGCGACCGAACGTGGCGGTGAGCCCTCTAGATGATGCCGGCAACCGGGCCGAAGGCACTCCCGGACCGACAAGGAACTACGCCTGCTACTTAGGCAGCAAGAGCGTAGTTCGCCTGACTGGTTTCAGTCTTGGCGCTTGTTTTTTTGCGGCGACGCTTGAGGTGGTCTCTCGCCTGCACCTGCACGCTTCCCTTGGTTCAACGTCCAGAGTCGAAACCGTTCACCCCCTGGTTGTGGTGTTGTACCCGTCTAGCATAACGCGCGACGCCGTCTGGTTCATTCCGGTTACCGGGTTGAGGGTGGGGCTGGCCCTACCTCGGGGATGCTGGCCTACTCCATCGCCTCGGTGACCTGGGCTTGAGATGCTTGTGCTCATGAGGACTCAGGTGGAGCAGGTTGATGGTCGCCAGCATCAGCCGGGTGCGGTGGGCGCGAATGTCTACCTGTTCACCAGTTTCATCACGACTGTCTCGTGGTTTCCGCTGGTGGTGGCGTTGCTGGGGGTTGGATTCGGCACGCTGGTTGTGTGGGTGGGGTTTCCGCTTCTCATCCTGACCATGATGCTGATCAGGGGTTTTGCCCGGTTTGAGCGGCGGTTCGTGTACGCCACGCTGGGTTACTACGTGCCGGATCCGTATCGGCCGGTGCCGTCCGGGTTGGTCGGTGTGTTCAAGGGCCGGTTCACGGATCCGGCTACGTGGCGTGACCTGCTGTATCTGCTTGTCCTGCTGCCGGTGTCGCTCATCTCGTTCACGTGGGTGGTGGTGTTCTGGTCGGTCGGCCTGGGGCTGGCGACCTTGCCTGTCTGGTACCGGTGGGTTGACGGCGGGTTCATGGTCTTCGGGTCGACGAACGGCCCTGCCTACGTCGTCGAGCGGTTCGACCAGACGCTCATTCCCGCGCTGGTCGGCGTGCTGTTGCTGTGTCTGGCGCTGGTGACGACGAAGTGGTTCGGCCAGGTGCGTGGCAAGCTGGCGCGGGCGCTGCTGGGGCCGAGCAGGGCGATGTTGCTGGCGGCGGAGGCCGCTCATCTGCAGGCGAGCCGGGCTCGGGGGGTGGATGCCGCCGAGGCGGAGCGGCGCCGGATCGAACGTGATCTTCATGACGGCGCGCAGCAGCGACTTGTCGCGGTCGCGATGGGGCTTGGCCGGGCGAAGAACAAGATGGAACGGGATCCCGACGCGGCGAAGGCGCTGATCGACGAGGCGCACGCGGACGCCAAGCTGGCGGTCGCGGAGTTGCGGGATCTCGCACGCGGGATCTATCCGGCGGTGTTGGGTGACCGTGGGCTGGACGCGGCGTTGTCGTCGCTCGCCGCGAAGTCGCCCGTGCCGGTGGATGTGCGGGTGGAGGACGGCCTGTCGTCGGACAACCGCCCGCCTGCGGCCGTGGAGAGCACCGCGTATTTCACGGTCGCCGAGGCGTTGACGAACGTGGCGAAGTACTCGGACGCGTCGCAGGTGTCTGTCCGGGTGTTCCGGGAGGACAGCAAGGTCGTAGTCGAGATCACGGACAACGGTGTCGGCGGCGCGCAGACGCGCCGCGGGGGTGGCCTGGCCGGTCTGGCCGACCGGGCTGCCACCATTGACGGCGTGCTGACCGTGGTGAGCCCCGTTGGCGGGCCGACTGTGATTCGTGCGGACCTGCCGTGCGAGTGGTGATCGCGGAGGATTCCGTTCTGCTGCGTGCCGGGATCGAACGGCTGCTCGCGGACGAGGGCATCGAGACCGTCGCTTCCCTCGAGGACGGCGAGCGGCTGCTCGACGTGCTTGACGAGCACCGGCCTGACCTGGCCATTGTGGACGTCCGGATGCCGCCGACGTTCACCGACGAGGGGCTTCGGGCCGCGTTGCGTGCCCGGGAACGCACGCCTGATCTGCCGGTGCTGGTGCTCTCGCAGTACGTCGAGGAGCGCTACGCGGTCGAGTTGATCTCGGCCGGCGCGGGCGGCGTCGGATATCTGCTGAAGGAGCGGGTGGCCGACGTCGCCGAGTTCGTTGACGCGGTCCACCGGGTCGCGCGCGGCGGGACGTGCATCGATCAGGAGGTGATCTCGCAGCTCATGGCCCGTGGCAGACGCAACCCCATCGATGCGCTGACACCTCGCGAACGCGAGGTCCTCGGCCTGATGGCGCAGGGATTGTCCAATGCCGCCATCGCGAAGTCGCTGACCGTCTCGGACGGCGCGGTGGAGAAGCACGTCGGCAACATCTTCGCCAAGCTCGGCCTTGAGCCGAGCCAGGAGGAGCACCGCAGGGTGCGTGCCGTGCTGGCGTATCTCGAACGTAGGTAGGTGGCTCCCCTGTCAGGGTGGGGTAAACCCCCGCACCTGGTTGGGAGCAGACACCAGTGATCTTCCGCCTCATATTCGCGAAGCTTTTGTCAGCCAAGCGAAACGGGGGACACGGTGTCCAAGCGAGATCCTTTTCTTGATGTGGTCAGGGTTTTGGCCATTGTGCTTGTCGTCTTCCAGCACTGGCTGGTGCCGGTGCTCGACTGGAACGGCACGGAGCTGACCACGGGGAACGCTTACGCCACACCGGGTTGGTGGACGCTGACCTGGCTCGGCCAGGTCATGCCGCTGGTGTTCTTCGCCGGTGGCGCGGCGAACCTGTTGTCGCTGCGGGCGCACCGCGGCCGGGGTGGTTCGGACCGGGACTGGCTCTCGAGCCGGGTGCACCGCCTGGCAATCCCGATGCTCCCGTTGATCGGGTTGTGGCTGGTGCTGCCGCACCTGTTGACCATGCTCGACGTGCCACAGCAGCCGTTGGACGTGGGCAGCGCGGTGGTCGGTCAGCTGCTGTGGTTCATGGCCGTGTATCTCGCCGCGATCCTGGTGACGCCGTGGATGATCAAGGCGCAGGAGCGCTACGGCATGCGGGTGTTCGCGGTCCTGGCCGGTGCCGCTGTGCTGGTCGACGTGCTGCGCTTCAGCGATGTGCCGATGGTCGGGTTCCTGAACGCCGGTTTCGTGTGGCTCGCGGTGCACCAGCTTGGTTTCCACTACGCCAACAACCCGCCGTCGATGCGGTCGGCCGCTGTGATGGCGGCGACGGGCTTCGGCCTGACCGCGATGATGGTCGCTTTCGGGCCGTATCCGCTGAGCATGGTCGGCATGCCGGGCGCTCCGGTGTCGAACGCGGGCCCGCCGACCGCGTGCCTGATCACGCTGGGCATCGGGCAGGTCGGTCTGGTGCTGCTGGCCAGGCCGCTGATCCGCTCGCTGGTGGCCCGTCCCGCCGCGGCGAGGGTGTTGACCTGGGTCGGCGCCCGGTCGATGAGCCTGTACCTGTGGCACATGTCCGCCATGGTCGCGGTGGCCGGGGTGTGGACGATCGGCCTCGGCTACAGCACGCCCGAGCCGGGCAGTGTGCTCTGGTTCGCTGTCCTGCCGCTGTGGATCGGTTCTGCCGCCGCGGTGTTGTACGGCCTGCTGCGGGTGTTCGGCCGGTTCGAGGCGCAGGCACCAGGTCCGCTCGCGCTCCAGCCGCCCACGGTGCAGGTCATGCTCGGCACGCTGGGGATCGCGGTCGGCACGTTGGGGATCGCGGCGACCGGGTTCGCGCCCGGCGACGGCCTGGTGTCCGGCGGCGCGGCCGTGTGGAGCGCGATCGTCCTGAGTGGACTGCTCGCCGTCCGCTACCGCCTACCGTCGGTCAGCGTCGTCCGCAACGCCCAGTAGCTTCGCCGGGGTGTCGTGCAGCACGGCACGGAGGAACTCGGGGCCGAGCCGCTCGTCCTGCGCCCACCGCTCGATCACTTCGAGCTGGTGGGCGTACTCGTAGGGGATGTTCGGGTAGTCGGTGCCGAGGACGACCCGGTCGGGGTGGCGGGCCAGCAGGGCGGGGAATCGGTCCGGGATCGGCGCCCCGAAGTCCACGCCGACCATGGTGGTGTCGGCGTACACGTTCGGATACCGCCTGATCAGGTCGAACGCCACGTCGAAGTCCGGCATCCCGGCGTGCGCGAGGACCAGCGTCAGTGCCGGGTGCCTGCGCAGGACGTGCTCGAAGACGTCCAGGCCGGTGAACGCGCCGCGGAGCGGGCCGTGTCCACAGTGCACGACGACGGGCACCCCCGCGTCGGCGATCAGGCCCCACGCACCGTCCAGTTCGGACGTCCGGGGGTCGTAGCCGCCGATCTGGACGTGCGCTTTCACGCACCTGGCGCCCGCGTCCAGCGCTTTGGCCAGGTACGTGGTGACGTCCGGCTCGGGGAAGAACGTCGCGGTCGGCACGGCGTCAGGGGTCCTGGCGACGAAGTCGCGGATCCACTCGTTCAGCCATTCCGCCATTCCGGGTTTGTGCGGGTAGGCCAGTGGCGCGAACCGGGTGACACCGAACGACCGCAGCAACCGGACTCGTTCGTCCTCGTCGAACCGGTAGTGGACCGGCCAGTCGACGCCGTAGTGCTCGCGTGCGTTGTCGAAGTACGCCCACACCTTGCGCAGGACAGCGTCCGGCATGAAGTGGACGTGGATGTCGACGATGCCGGGCAGCCCGAGGCCGGTCACCCACGACCGGACCTCGGAGTCCCTCACCAGCCGCCGCCTCGCTTGCGGGCCCGGCCGACGGCTTTGACCATTTCACGCTCGGCGGTCCGCTTGGCCAGCGTCTGCCGCTTGTCGTAGGCGCGCTTGCCCCTGGCCAGCGCCAGCTCGACCTTGACCTTGCCGTCCTTGAAGTACATCGACAACGGCACCAGGCTCAGGCCGCTCTCCTTGGTCTTGCCGATCAGCTTGAGGATCTCGCCCTTGTGCAGCAGCAGCTTGCGCCGTCGCCGGGGCTCGTGGTTGGTCCACGTGCCCATCGCGTACTCGGCGATGTGCAGCCCCCGCAGCCACACTTCGCCGTCGTCGACCGTGGCGAACGCGTCGACCAGTGAGGCGCGGCCGATCCGCAGGCTCTTGACCTCGGTACCGACCAACACGATCCCGCACTCGTAGGTATCCAGGATCTCGTAGTCGTGCCGCGCCTTCCGGTTCGACGCGATCACCTTCTGACCACGTTCTTTCGCCATGAGTATGAACTCTACGACACCGCGCGAACGGTTAAGTTCGCACGTAGAGGCGCAGGGTGACGTAGCCGGTGATCGCCGAGATCAGAATCGCCACGGCGACCAGGATCGGCGCGACCGGCCAGAAGATGTCCAGCAGCTGGATCTTCGGGATGATGTTCGCCGCGATCGGCTCGGCGAGCACGTTGTCGACGAAGATCGCCTTGACGCCGATCAGGCCACCGATCGCGAGGACCGCACCGACAAGGCCGGCGACCACCGCCTCAAGCAGGAATGGCAGCTGGGTGTACCACCTGGTGGCACCCACCAGCCGCATGATGCCGACTTCCGTCCGCCTGGTGAACGCCGAGACCTGGATCGTGTTGGAGATCAACAGCAGCGCCGCGATCGCCTGGATGGCCGCGATCACCCATGTCGCGTTGCGGACGCCGTTGAGCACGCCGAAGAACCGTTCGAGGAAGACGCCCTGGTCCTCCACGCGGTCGATCCCGGGTTTGTTGGTGTACGTCTGCACGATCACGTCGGCCCGGGACGGGTCCTTCAGTTTCAGGTGGAAGATCGCGGGCAGCGATTCCTTCCTGGTCAGCTCCAGCAGCTCGGGCTGGCCGGAGAAGACCCGCCTGAACCGCTCGAACGCCTCGTCCTGGCTCTCGAACTTGGGCAGCTCGACGTTCGGGTCCTGCTCGAGGGTGGACTTGATCCCCGCACACGGCTGCTGCGTGCAGCCCTTGTCGGTGCCACTGATGTCCTTGTTGAGGTACACGTTCACTTCGACCTCGTCGCCGAAGTTGTCGCGCATGTGGTCGATCATCCGGACCACCAGCAGACCGCCCCCCAGCAGCCCCAACGAGATGGCCGTGGTCAGGATCATCGCGACGGTCATCGTGACGTTGCGCCGCAGTCCGTTCAGGACCTCGGACAACACGAAACTGAAACGCATCGGTGCGGGTTTCCTCGCAGGTCGGGGGAATGTGGTTCGGCTTAGCGGCCTACGCCGTAGACGCCTCGGGCGTCGTCGCGGATGACCCTGCCGAACGCGAGCTCGACGACCCTGCGGCGCATCGAGTCCACGATGGAATGGTCGTGGGTGGCCATCAGCACGGTGGTGCCGGTGCGGTTGATCCGCTCCAGCAACAGCATGATGTCCTGGCTGGTGTCGGGGTCCAGGTTTCCGGTCGGCTCGTCGGCCAGCAGCATCAACGGCCGGTTGACGAACGCGCGCGCGATCGCCACGCGCTGCTGCTCACCACCGGACAGCTCGTTGGGCATGCGGTTGGCCTTGCCGTCGAGACCGACCAGCTCGAGCACCTCGGGCACGACCTTCTTGATGGTGTGCGAGGGCTTGCCGATCACCTCGAGGGCGAACGCGACGTTGTCGTGCACCGTCTTGTTGACCAGCAGCCGGAAGTCCTGGAACACGCAGCCGATGGACTGCCGCAGCCGGGGGATCCGGCGGCGGGACATCCGCGTGATGTCGAAGTTGTTGACGTACAGCTTGCCCTTCGACGGCACTTCTTCGCGGAGCAACAAGCGCAGAAAGGTGGACTTCCCCGAGCCGGACGGACCGATCAGGAAGACGAACTCCCCCTTGTCCATGTCCACCGAGACGTCGTCCAGCGCGGGGCGCGTCGACGTCTTGTAGTTCTTGGAAACATGTTCAAGCCGGATCACGGTCGCGGAGTCTACCCACGACCGTTATCCGCCTGTTGCCTTGGGCGGGTCCAACACGCTCAGTTAGTGCGCCGCCACCGAATTCCGGCCTCGAGAAACCCGTCGATGTCGCCGTCGAGGACAGCGGAGGGATTCCCCACTTCGTACTCCGTACGCAGGTCCTTGACCATCTGGTACGGGTGCAGCACGTACGAGCGCATCTGGTTTCCCCAGCTAGAGCCGCCATCGCCCTTGAGCTCGTCCATCTTGGCCTGCTCCTCCTGGCGCTGCCGCTCGAGCAGCTTGGCCTGCAGGACGGTCATCGCGGACGCCTTGTTCTGCAGCTGCGACCGCTCGTTCTGACAGGAGACGACGATGCCGGTCGGTATGTGTGTGATGCGTACGGCCGAGTCGGTCGTGTTCACGCCCTGGCCGCCGGGGCCGGACGAGCGGTAGACGTCGATGCGCAGTTCCTTCTCGTCGATGTCGACGTGGTCGGACTGCGCGACGACCGGCACGACCTCGACACCGGCGAAGGAGGTCTGCCTGCGGCCCTGGTTGTCGAACGGCGAGATGCGCACCAGCCGGTGGGTGCCCTGCTCGACCGAAAGCGTGCCGTAGGCATAGGGCGCGGTGACCTTGAAGGTCGCGGACTTGATGCCCGCTTCCTCGGCGTAGGAGGTGTCGAAGACCTCGGTCTGGTAGCCGTGCCGCTCGGCCCAGCGCATGTACATGCGCAGCAGCATCTCGGCGAAGTCCGCGGCGTCGACGCCACCCGCCTCGGAACGGACGGTGATCAGGGCGTCACGCTCGTCGTACTCGCCGGACAGGAGGGTGCGGACCTCGAGCGTGGCGATGTCGGCGCGCAGCTTCTCGCGCTCGACGTCCGCCTCGGCGAGGCTGCCCGCGTCGCCCTCGTCCTCGGCCAGCTCGTAGAGCACCGGCAGGTCGTCGATGCGTTGGCGCAGCTCAGACACCCGACGGAGCTCTCCCTGCTTGTGGGAGAGCTGGCTGGTCACCTGCTGCCCCTTCTCTGGGTCGTCCCAGAGATCGGGGCGCGCGGCCTGCTGCTCCAGCTCGGTCACCTGAGCGCGCAGCGCATCGAGATCCGTCACCGCCTCGATGCTTTTCAACGTGGCGGAGAGATCGTTCAGGTCTGCTGCGACGTCCGGGTTCACGGCCAAGAAGGTTACGTCAGACCGCGTGCCGGTGCGTTGCCGGTCGGCCATTTGCCGCCGACCGGCTCTCGTTGTTCAGTCTTTCGGGACCGCGTCGAGCAGTTTCAGCGCCGCCCTGGCACGGGCCACCGCGAACTCGCCGATCGCCTTCGCGTAGGTGTCGTCAGTGTTCTTGACCGAGTTGCGGGCCTCCTCCAGCTCGGCGTTGTACGCCTGCCGGGCGGAGTCGACCAGCGCGGTGCGCTGCTTCGCGGTCAGGTTGCTGGCGTGCACGAGGCGCAGGATCAGCGGGCTGCGCAGGTGGTCTGGACCGGGCTCCGAGGCAAGCCAGGTCTTGAAGGCCTTCTTGCCCGCAGCCGTGATCAGGTACTGCTGGCTGGAGCGGGGGCCCTGCTTGCCAAGGCGGACAAGGCCGGCATCGGCCAGTGCGGGAAGCTCGCGGTAGACCTGGCTGCGCGTGACGCTGAAGAACGCGCCAAAGCGCTCACGGGCCACCGCGACCAGCTGGCCACCCGTCTTCGGGCCGTCATGGAGCAAGCCGAGCAGAGCCGCGGCTGTTGCGTTCAATTCAGACACGTAACCACCGTGCCATGAATTTCGCTCGCTGTCCACAATGGGCAGGGCATCTGTCCACAATGGCTTTACCGTCACCCGGATGTCGCAAGTACACCCGATTGGCTCAGTAACCCTTCTTCCGCACCCACTCCGACCAGGCACGAAGCCATTCGTCCTGTCCCGTCATCAGCTCCTGGTGCCAGCGCCGCAACGAATCATCGTGCTGTGAAGAACTTCTTTCCTGATGTGCGAACGGGTCCGGTGTCCACGTTCGCTGGGACGCCCATACGGTCCGCCAGGTCTCCTGTGCGGGCCTGGACAGCAGTTCAAGACGCATCCCCGTCCAGTACAAGAGAGTCTCGGTGATGGCCGCGTCACGGAGTCGCTTGTTGGCGAACCAGCTCGCCTTCTCCTGCAAACGGCCCAACTGGTTCACCAGAATGGTCACTGCCTCGTTAGCGTCCTGTCTGGACTGATCGGCCAGGTGCATCTGCGCCCGCACCGCCGCTTCCCAGAGTTCGCCGTGCTTACGGGCGTTGGCGCGCAGCCGGGGCGGGCGGCCTTGGCGGGCCGCGGCTTCCAGCTGCAGGCTGCGGGCCAGGGTGGACTCGATCAGGGAGCGATGTGCTGTGGCCACGTCGAACGGCCGGTCGATGATCGGCATCGTCGGCGGGTTCGTGCGCAGATCACGCAGGTATTCCCTACGTCCGCGAAGGAAGGACTCGATGTTTGGGACCGCGACCAGATGTGTCGCCGCGAGCTCCCATTCCCTTGCCACCACGATCACGTCGGAATCCCGATGCCAGCAACGGGCCGCCCACATCCGGCGTCTGGTGCGCAGCAGGGACGCGGGCCTCGGGGTTCCGTTCACGACGATGTGCGCGGGGACCTGAGCGCCGTCGACCGGAGCGTCGTCACCCATGCTGTCCAGCAGGTTCTCCAAGAAGTACCGGAGATCCGGCGGGCCGGTGCGCGTCTGCAGCCAGCGTGCGGTGTGCACCTGCACGAGCGGGCCACTCGGCCGCATCAGGTCGCCGTAGGCGAGCCCAACGCTTTCGACGACCCCTTCGTTGACCTCGGCTTCACCGAGGAGGCGCGGCTGTGGCGCGGGCTCGGCCATCCCAAGCAACGGCAACGAGCTTGCCCGGACCAGGCGCTCGTACTCAGCCTCCTGCCGGGAAAACAAGGCCTCCATCTCCGGTGAGGGCGGCACGAGCTCCATGTGCTCAGTGTGCCAGCTCAGCCACTCGCCGAACATGGTCGGCGCGCCGGTCGGCCCATGTTCGACGGTCAACGGTCATGCGGACAACATCAAATAGCACAGCGCATTCAGATGGTTACCGCACGTGTCAGGACCAAAAGATCCACAGTGGACATCCGGGGGTATACCGGCTGAACGATCATCGGCGGTATACCAATGCTTTAACTGACAACGGTTTCCAGTCAGCGTACGCCGAATGGGCTGTGCCGCAAGGCAACGGCGGAGCCGTCGGCACGGGACACCGACTTGACGTAGTGCGAGGACGGTCGCATGTGGCTGACTGGGCTGTTCTCGCCCGGATGCCACGCGTGTTGCTGCCGTCTGCCTGTGAAGCGGCTGGGCCGCTTGCGGTGTTGATCGTGCACGAGGATCGCCCGGCCTACCCGGATGGACGAACGTGGTGACCTGATGCGACTTGCCCGCCCGCTCCGGTCACTGTGGATCGGCAGCCAGTCGCTGTGGGAG
The DNA here is from genome assembly GCF_000826545.1 of Kibdelosporangium sp. MJ126-NF4. The sequence goes on from NZ_CDME01000014.1 coordinate 161,305, forward strand.
AGACCCACCTACGACACTCTGGGAAAACGGGAATTGTCACCGGCCGGACAAGTCAGCTCGCGCGAATATGTGCCGAACTAACGAGAAAGGCCCGGATTCGCATCCGGGCCTTTCTCGACTGTGGTAGCGGGGACAGGATTTGAACCTGCGACCTCTGGGTTATGAGCCCAGCGAGCTACCGAGCTGCTCCACCCCGCGTCGTTGTTGTAAGGAGAACTCTACATGGCCTTGTCGAGGGGTTTTCAGGGGGGTCCATGTCCGAAAAAGTGGGCTCGCTGTCATTGCGGACAACCGCAGGTCAGCGCCACGATGGAGGCATGCCGAAGCTCGTGCTGATCCCTCTCTACGACGGGGTGCAGAGCCTCGACGTGACAGGCCCACTCGAAGTCTTCTCCGGCGCCGGGCGCAAGGTCTACGACGTGATCACAGCATCGGTCGGGGGCACAGCGATCCGCTGTACGAGCGGTCTGCGGATCACACCCGACGTGGATCTGGACGACGCACCGCCCCCACACACGCTCATCGTGCCCGGCGGCTACGGAACCTTGGACGGCCAGCCGAAGCTGGTGGACTGGGTACGCAGGAACGCGATGAAGGCGGAACGAGTGGTGTCCGTCTGCAGCGGCGCGTTCCTCCTGGCGGAGGCGGGCCTGCTCTCGGGCAGGCGTGTGACAACCCACTGGTCGGCGTGTGAGCTGCTGGCGAAGCAGCACCCGGACGTTCAAGTGGATCCGCAACCGATCTTCATCCGGGACGGAAAGATCGCCACCTCGGCGGGCGTAACCAGCGGAATAGACCTGGCTCTCTCCCTCGTCGAGGAGGACGTGGGCAGAGAACGCGCTCTCACCATTGCCCGCCACCTGGTCATGTACCTGAGAAGACCGGGAAACCAAACCCAGTTCAGCGCCCCGCTCACCCTTCAGTCAGCTGAGCGCCAACCATTGCGCGACGTGCAACAGTGGATTGTGGAGCACCCGGGAGCGAAACTCTCAGTGGACGCCCTGGCAGAACGCGCGAACCTCTCACCGCGCCAGTTCGCCCGGGTCTTCACAGCGGAAACGGGAATGACGCCGGGCCGCTACGTGGACAGGATCCGCCTGGAGGCAGCCCGCCGCCTCCTGGAAGACACAGCAGCAGGCATAAACAAGGTAGCCAAGGACTGTGGCTACGGAACCTCGGAAACAATGAGAAGAGCCTTCATAAGGGCCCTGGGAGTCTCCCCAGCCGAATACCGCCGCCGCTTCTGACCCCTCGCTGCTGGTGATGTCCTCGCCGGACAGTCGTGCCGCTTCCAAGTGGTCAAGGGCTTGTCCTCGCCGGACGGGCAGGCCGCCAAGAGGAGAGGGGGCCGCACTCCCTTCCTCCCATATGACCTGCCGGAGGAAACCACGACGTGCCGGGAGGTCGGTACCGCCTGCGCTGTGGGTTGGTTTGCGTAGGCCGACCTCCCGACACGCCATGGTATGGCTGCGCCCAGGCCATACGGGAGGAAGGGAGCACGAGGCAGAGATGTGCGCTGACGCGCACCAGAGAGGGTCGAGGTCCGTACCGCTTTCGCTGGGCCCACCAGTCCCGTAGGCGGACCTCGCCCCCAAAAAAACCGCACACTCCGTGTCCGTGGGTTCCGTGGGTCAGGTGCCCCGCCCGTGTACGTGAGTGCCCCGCGCATAGCGCCAACGGCGCAAGAGCACGGCAAAGCCGCGCAGCGGCGTGCAGCGCGCACCGGCGTGCAGCGTGCAGCGCGCACCGCAAGGTGAGCAGTGGTGGTGGTGATGATGCTGGTAAAAGCGAAAAGCGCCCAGCGCTGGGTCGAGAGGAGCTCGCACCGTGGGGGGCTTGGGGGGCTCGGCCCCCAAAATAAAACGAAGCGAGCCACGGAAGGTGCAAAGCACCGACCATGGCTCGCCCACTCGCGTAGCGGGGACAGGATTTGAACCTGCGACCTCTGGGTTATGAGCCCAGCGAGCTACCGAGCTGCTCCACCCCGCGTTGGTAGTTTTTAGCTTACTGGGGTGTTGCGGGGTGGAGCAAATCGGGTGGCTTCTAGGTGTTCAGGGTCACCCTCCGCCTGGTGGGGTGGGGGATGACGGTGGCGCGCTTGTCGGCGTTGTCGGCTGTTGTGTGCCCGCCGCTGCTTTGGCTTGTTCGTACTTCTTTGTCGCCGCGTCGAGTTCTTCGATGGCTTTGCCGATTTCGGTGAGGCCGCCGCCGCCTTGTTGTGCTGTCCTGAGCTTCGTCAGGGCTGCTGTGATGTCGTTGATCGCCGCGTTCAACTCTGGGGTCGCGGCGGTTCCACCTGGGTTCGGCGCTGGTGTCGACGGGTTCGATGTTCCTGGTGGCTGTGTGGTCGGCGGCGGGTTCTGCCCCGGTTGGGTTGTCGACGAGCCGCTGCCTGGGCCGAAGACCTGGTCGAGCGCTTCGGACAGGGTCGAGGCGAAGCCGACCCTGTTCTTGTACGCCACCAGCACTCGCGCCAACTGCGGGAACGCGGTGATGTCCTTTTGTTGCAGGTAGATCGGTTCGACGTAGATCAGGCCACCGCCGACCGGGAGGGTCAGCAGGTTTCCGTAGCGCACGTCGACGCCGGGGTTCTGGAACAGGGTTCTTTCTTTGGTGAACTGGTCCGATGTTCGCATCTGGTTCTGGACCTGGTTCGGACCCGGTGTCGTGTTGCCCTGGGTCGGTAGTCGCAGCACCCTGAACTGGCCGTAGTCCTCCGGTTCGGAGGACACCGACACCCATGAGGCCAGGAACTGCTGCCTGAGCGCGGTGAGCGCGCTGGTCACCTGGAACGTGGGTTTGGACTGACCTGGTGCCTGCGCGAGCACGTAGTACGGCGGTTGTTTGGCCGCGGTGCCGGCGTCGCCGCCTTCCTTGGTCGGATCGGACGGCACGTCCCAGAAGGACAGCTGGGAGAAGAACTCCTGCGACTTGTTCACGTGGTATTTCGTGAGCAGGTCACGCTGAACCTTGAACAGGTCCTCCGGGTATCGGAAATGCTCTTTCAGTGATTGCGACACGGCCGATGCGGGTTTCACCGTACCGGGGAAGACGCCGGACCATGCCTTGAGGACCGGGTCCTTCTCGTCGATGCCGTACAGCGTCACTGTGCCGTCGTACGCGTCGACCGTGGCTTTCACCGAGTTGCGGATGTACCCGATTTTCTTGTCCTGCTGGCGTGGCACACCGGCAAGTGAGTCGGTGGTGACCTGGCCGAGTGAGGTGGACTGCGAGTACGGGTAGTTGTCCAGCGTCGTGTAGCCGTCGACGATCCACTGGATCTTGCCGTCGACGACCGCCGGGTACGGGTCGGTGTCCACGGTCAGCCACGGCGCGGCCCGCTTGACCCGGTCGCGGGGGTCACGGTTGTACATGATCTTCGAGCCTTCACCGATACCGGTGTTGAACAGGATGTTCCGCTCGCCTTCGTACGCGGCGAACACCAGTCGGTTGAACAGGCTGTCGATCGGGACGCCACCGCGGCCCTTGTAGAGGTACTTGGAGTCGCCTGACGGGTCGTACTCACCCGGCGCCTCGCCTGCTTTCCCGCCGACGATCGCGTACGTGGTCGCCAGTTCGCCGTAGTACACCCGCGGTTCGGTGACCGGGATGTCCATCTTGGCTTTGCCGTTGATCGCGTTCAGGTCGCTGACCGTGAACTTCGGGTAGCCGCCCTGCTGGCTGGAGTTGGGGTCGCTCGCGCCGACGGTCGGTGTCCGGTCGATCGTGTTCGCGGGCGCGGCCACGAAGCCGTTGCCGTGCGTGTACACCATGTGCCGGTTGATCCACGAGTTCTGCTGCTCGGTCAGACCGGACGTCTTGATCTCACGGACCGCGACGACGTAGTCCTGGACCTTGCCGTTGACCGTGTAGCGGTCCACGTCCAGCTTGTCGGGAAAGCCGTAGAAGTTCGCGCGGGCTTCCTGCTGGGTGAACGTCGGCGCCAGGATGCTCGGGTCGAGCAGCCGGACGTTGGGGATCGTGCCCTTGTCGTCGCGGATCTGGGCCTGCGACGGCTCGGCCGCGCCGACAGGTGGATAGTCGTCGATTTTGACCTTGTCGTCGGTCAGCCCGAACGCTTCCTTGGTCGCCACCAGGTTGCGTTCGATCGATTTGGCTTCCTTCTCGTTGGCGTTCGGCTTGACCGAGAACTGGTCGAGCACGGCGGGCCACGCGACGCCGACCAGCAGGCCGGACAGCACGAGCAGGACCAGCGCGATCGCCGGGAGCTGCAGGTTGCGCAGGAACGCGCCGACGAAGAACGCGATGGCGCAGAAGATCGCGATCGACATCAGGATGAGCTTGGCCGGCATCACCGCGTTGAGGTCGGTGTAGGTGGCACCGGTGAAGGTCTCGTTGCGGCTGGAGTACAGCAGTTCGTACCGGTCGAAGAAGTAGTCGACCGCGTACACCAGCACGAACAGGCCCGCCACGGTGGACAGGTGCACCCGCGCGGGGCCGGAGAGCTGGCCGCCGCGACCGGCGAGCCGGATGCCGCCGAAGATGTAGTGCGTGACCACGGCGCCGAGGAACGCCACGACGAGCGCGACGTACAGCCAGCTGATCAACCACACGTAGAACGGCAGCTTGAAGGCGTAGAAGCCGATGTCGATGCCGAACTCGGGGTCGGTCTTGCCGAACGGGACGGCGTTGAACAGCAACTGGACGAGTTGCCAGTCGCTCTGCGCGGCCCATCCGGAGATCACACCGGTGATCACCGGCAGTCCGATGCCGAACAGGCGGACCCGCTGCACGATCGTCGAGCGGTATCTGGCGAGCGGATCCTCCGCGCCGGACACCGGCACGAACACCGGCCGCGTTCGGTAGGCGATGGTCAGGCTGACCGCGAGCAAACCGCCGACAAACACCGCCACGGCGAAGAACACGCCGATCCTGGTGAGGATCCCGGTGGTGAACACCGACCGGAAGCCGACCTCGCCGAACCACAGCCATTCGACGTAGGTCTCGATGAGCCGGGCGCCGAGGATCAGCAGTACGACGATGATCGCCGCGATGGTCAGCAGGATGCGGCTGCGGCGAGACAGCTTCGGCAAGCCGATCGAGGGCCGAGAGGCCACTGGACACGCTCCTGAATAGCGATTCTTGAGTCTGGCCGACAGCCGCGCACGAAAAACAGCTGTCCTAGATGTCCAACTCTACGGACGGTGTTCCGGTTCCCGTCACCGGCTGTGGCAATGCGACGATGACCGCCGTGTCGAGCACTTCAGACGGCCTGCCCGCGCTGGCGGCAGAGGTCGAGCAGTTCGTGGCCGCGGCGGGCTGGGACCAGCCTCCGCAGCTGTTCGCCCTGGTCCAGACGGCGGAGTTGCTGCGGATGCAGCCGGAGTTGGCCGGTCAGCTCGACGACGGGGCCGAGTTGACTCCGATCGCCCAGGATTCGTTGCCAGATGGTGACCTGGGCGCGGCGCTCGCGGGCATCATGTGGCCTGAGGCGGTCCGGGGCTGCGCGCTGGTACAGGAGATCGTGGTGCTCCCGCCCGCGGTGGAGGCCGAGATGGACACGTCGGACCACGACGAGGCCAGGCTCAAGCAGTTGGCCGCCGAGCACCCCGAGCGCCAGGAGGCGCGTCTGGTCGCGGCGGTGCTGCGGGACGGCGGCGAGGCGTGCGTCATGCGCCTGCGTGACCACGACGACCTGCTCAAAGGCCCGAAACTGGCGCCGAACCTGACGGCCGCCCTGCACGCCACCTTCGCCTGATCCCCTCGCGAGTGGTTAGTCCGGTTAGAACCGGACTAACCACTCACGAGGTCTTTCAGCAGCTGGGGACGGGCCTGCCCGCTTTGCGGTCCTCGAGCGCCTTGACCGCGCCCGCGAGGTTCTCGACCTTGATCAGCTGTAGTCCCGGCGGCGGGTCGGCCTTGGCCTCCGCGCAGTTCGCGGCGGGGACGAGGAAGGTCTTCGCGCCGTCCTCGGCCGCCTTGACGATCTTGAACGCGATGCCGCCGATCGGGCCGACGTTGCCCTTCACGTCGATCTCGCCGGTGCCCGCGATCGGCTGGCCGCCCGCGAGGTCGTCGGGGGTGAGCCGGTCGACGATCGCGAGCGAGAAGATCAGCCCGGCTGACGGGCCGCCGACGTCCTGCAGGTGGATCGTGGTCTTGAACGGCACGTCGGCGCGGTCGACGCCGCGGATGCCCATGTAGCCCTGCACCCGGTCGTCCGGGGCCTTGCCGAGGGTGACCGACACGGTCCTGTCCTGGCCGCCGCGCTGCAGGACGACCTCGATCGCCTGGCCGGGGCGGGTGCTCTCGATCGCGGCGATCACGTCTTCCTGCTGGGTGACCTGCTTGCCGTTGACCTTCAGCAGCCGGTCGCCCGGCTCGATGATCCGGTCGGCGGGCGCGCCGGAGGTGACCTCGCCGACCATCACCTTGACCGGGTGTTTCAGGTACCGCATGGCCGCGACCTCGGCGTCACTCTGCGAATCCTGAAACATCTTCACGTTCTGCTGCTGGACTTCCTCTTCACTCTGCCCAGGCTTGATGTACTCCTCGCGCGGCGCGAGCGCGTACCGGCCGCTGACCCACAGGCCGAACGCGCCGAACAACGTGACCTCACGCTTGAGCGACACCGTCGTCATCCGCAGCTGGCCGCTGGTCGGGTACGTCGGAGCTCCCTCGACCTGCACGATCTGGGTGTTGTCGACCGAGCCGAGCGTGTCGTACGTCGGGCCGGGGCCGAGTGCGACGAACGGCACCGGCACGAACGCCCCGACCAGCCCGACCGTGATCACGATCAGGAAACTCAGCAGCACCGTCCAGCCGCGCCGGGAGATCTGCCAGCGCTCGTCCCGCGCCCGCTGCTGCGCAGCCGCGTCGGTCTCAGCCGTCGCTTCTTTGCTGGGAGTACTCACGAGGCAACAGCCTACGACTACGCCACCCCGCGTACCGTGGAGGTATGAACGAGCTCCCCTTCGGCTTCAACCTGCCGGAGCCCGATGACCAAGGCAAGAAGGATGCGTCCGGCAAGCAGCCGGGCGGCGGGCAGGAGAACCCGTTCGACGCGTTCAGCCAGCTCGGGCAGATGCTCAGCCAGCTCGGCCAGATGCTGAGTCAGGCGGGGACGTCGGCCGGGCCGGTCAACTACGACCTGGCCAAACAGATCGCGATGCAGCGACTCGCCGAGACCGAGCCAGCGGGTGCCGAGTCCCCCGAGGCGGTCGCCGACGCGGCGCGCCTCGCCGAGGTGTGGCTGGATGCCGCGACGATCCTGCCCGCCGGTGCGACGTCGACCCGGTCGTGGACCGCGAAGGACTGGGTCGAGAAGACCCTGCCGACCTGGCAGCGACTGTGCGACCCGGTGGCGAGGCGGATGTCCGGCGCGTGGGTGGAGGCGCTGCCCGCCGAGGCGAAGGAGGCAGCAGGCCCGCTGCTGTCGATGGTCGGCCAGATGGGCGGGATGGCGTTCGGCTCGCAGCTGGGCAACGCGCTGGCCCAGCTCGGCGCCGAGGTGCTGACCTCGACCGACATCGGCCTGCCGCTCGGCCCCGAGGCCACCGGCGCGCTGCTGCCCGCGAACATCTCGAAGTTCAGCGAAGGCCTCGAACGCCCGGCCAGCGAGGTCCTCGTGTTCCTCGCCGCACGCGAAGCCGCGCACCAGCGCCTGTTCGCGCACGTGCCCTGGCTGCGGCAGCGCCTGCTGGCCACGGTCGAGGAGTTCGCCAGCGGCATCACCGTGGACACCTCGGCGTTGGAGCAGCTCGCGACGCAGGTCGACCCGGCCAACCCGCAGTCGATCGAACAGGCCATGCAGTCCGGCGTGCTCGAACCGCAGACCACGCCGGAACAGCAGGCCGCGCTCGCGCGCCTGGAGACGCTTCTCGCGCTGGTCGAGGGCTGGGTGGACGTCGTGGTCGCGGACGCGGTCGGCGACCGGCTGCCCGGCGCCGACGCGCTGCGCGAGACGCTGCGCAGGCGCCGCGCGACCGGTGGCCCCGCCGAGCAGACGTTCGCGACGCTGGTCGGCCTGGAGCTGCGCCCCCGCAAACTGCGCGCGGCCGCGACGCTGTGGCGCCTCGTCGGCGACCGGCACGGCATCGACAAGCGTGACGGCATCTGGGCGCACCCGGACCTGGTACCCACCGCCGCCGACCTCGACGAGCCGCTGGACTTCGCCGATCGCGTCGGCGCGACGTCGGACATGGACCCGATCGCCGAGCTGGAACGGACCAAGAAGAAGGACAAGGACGAGGACGAGTCCTGACACGAAGACTGAGGCCACCCCGCTCGCACGGGGTGGCCTCAGTCTTCTGCCATCGGGGACTAGTCCTCGATCATCGGCCCCGATCCCGCGGCCGCGGCGAGGCCCTCGAGATACCCGATGGCCCGCTCGGTCTTGGGATAACGCTGTACAAGACCCCAGAACTCATGGTCGTGCCCCGGCACAAGAAGGTGCGCGAGTTCGTGCACCAGTACGTAGTCCAGGACCCATGACGGCACCTCCCTCAGCCGCTCGCTGATCCGGATCGTCCGGTCAACGGGCGTGCAGGATGCCCAACGCGTCCGCATTGGCGGCACCCAACGAACACTCAGTGGTACGGCTTTGCCGTTCAGATGTCGCGTGGAGAGCTCCGCGCACCTGGTGAGCAGCGCGCTGTCCGACGTCCGCGCCGGGGAGCGGCGACGGGACTCGCTGCGCAGCAGGCGGCGTTGCATCTCAGCGACCCAATGCACTTCTTCCTTCTTGGTCATCCGCGCAGGCAGCAGGACGATCAGAGCATCGCCCTCCCGGTACGCGGTGACTGTCCGAGTACGCCGCTTACTGCGACGTACTTCGACGACTGGTTCGGCCACGGGACAACGGTACGACCAACCACCGACAGTTTGGGACCTGCCAGGAGGGTGACCTTCTACCCACAGCCTCCTGTGGACAAACGTTTGTGTCACGCTGGATCCCTTGCCAGCCTTGGGGTATGTCACATGGTGGAAGGTCACTGCCACGTCGGCCGAAGGTGCTGACGGGCCTGCCGGTGCTGCGCCGCGGCGACGACGAGATCCAGTTGGGCCTCGATCCCCGGCACGGGGTGGTGATCGGCGGAGTAACCGAAACGGTTGCGGAGAGTATCCGAAATCTGGACGGCCGGACACGGACAAGACAGCTTCTGGACACGGCGCGCCCGGATGACCGGCGTGTCCTGTCCACTCTGCTGCGGGAGTTGCACGGGCTCGGCCTGGTCGAGGACGTCACCGACGCCGGGATTCCCGGCCGTCTCGCGCCGGACGCGGGGACGTGGTCGCTGCGGACGGGCAACCAACCGGGCCAACTGGTCGCGAAGCGGTCCACTTCGTCCGTGCTCGTGCACGGCTCCGGCCGGATCGGCATCGCGACGGCGCAACTGCTCGTAACCGCGGGTATCGGTGTGGTCCGCCTCAACGCGGACGGTGTCGTCGAGGCCGAGGACACCGGCTGTGGATACCGCGACGAGGACGTCGGCAAACCACGCGCGGAGGTGGCACGGGAGCTGTTGCCGGAGGTCCGGCAGTCATGTCCGGACCTGGTCGTGCTGACCGATGCCGCGGTGCCCGCTCCGGAGCTGGTGCAGGGGCTGCTGGCCACCGGCGTGCCGCACCTGAGCGTGCGGGTTCGTGAGGGGACGGGGATCGTCGGGCCACTCGTCGTGCCTGGTCGCAGCAGTTGTCTCGGCTGTGCCGACCTGCATCGGGCGGATCTCGACCGCGACTGGCCGTCGGTCGCGGCCCAGCTGGTCGGCCAGCGGCAGCACGCTGATCTCCTGTGTGCGCACGCGACCGCCGCGCTCGGTGCGGAGCAGGTCATGCGGGCGCTCGAATGGCTGTCCACAGGGGGTGGACGACCACCTGTCTGGAACACCACGATCGAACTTGACCCGTTCCATGGCAAATTGGAACAGCGGCCTTGGCCGCCGCACGTGCACTGCACGTGTGGTGCTCGATAGTGAAATGGCTGCGAGACAGGCGTTCTACAGGGGAGAATCACCTAGTGACCGAGATGCCGCGCAAGACCGTCGCCAGAACGGCACGGCTCGCCAGCCTCCCGTTGGGGGTCGCAGGCCGAGTGGTCGGCAGCTGGGGGAAACGGCTCGTCGGGCAGGACGCCGCCGAGGTCAGCGCCCAGATGTCGGCGAAGACCGCTGAACAGCTGTTCTCAGTGTTGGGGCAGCTCAAGGGCGGTGCGATGAAGTTCGGCCAGGCGCTGTCGGTGTTCGAGGCGGCCGTGCCGGACGAGCTGGCGGAGCCCTACCGGGAAGCGCTCACCAAGCTGCAGACGGCGGCGCCGCCGATGAGCACGAAGGCCGCGCACCGGATGCTCGCCGAGCAGCTGGGCCGGTCGTGGCGGTCCCGGTTCGCGGAGTTCGACGACACCCCGGCCGCGTCGGCGAGTATCGGTCAGGTGCATCGCGGTATTTGGCACGACGGGCGGCCGGTCGCGGTGAAAGTCCAGTACCCGGGCGCCGACGAGGCATTGATGTCCGATTTAAGGCAGCTTTCCCGTTTTAGTCGATTGTTTCAGGCACTGGTGCCGGGAACCGAAATCAAGCCGCTGCTGGCCGAGCTGACCGAGCGGATGGCCGAGGAGCTCGACTACCGCCAGGAAGCGGACAACCAGCGCGCCGTCGCTGCGGCGTACGACGGCGACGAGCACTTTCTCGTCCCGAAGGTGATCGCCAGCGCGCCGAAGGTGCTGGTCAGCGAGTGGGTGGACGGCACACCGCTGGCCAAGATCATCCGTGAGGGATCGCGGGAGAAGCGCGACGAGGCCGGGTACCTGCTCGCCGAGTTCCACTACTCGGCGCCCGCGCGTGCCGGGATGCTGCACGCGGACCCGCACCCGGGCAACTTCATGCTGGCCGACGACGCCCGGATGTGCGTGATCGACTTCGGCGGCGTGGCCAGGCTGCCGGACGGCCTGCCCGCCCCGCTGGGGAAGCTGATGCGGTTCGCCATGGCGGACGACTCGGAAAGCCTGTTCGAGACCCTCCGAGAGGAGGGTTTCGTACGTCCGGGTACCCGTGTACCCGCCGAGCACGTGCACGCCTACCTGGCGCCGTTCGTCGAGCCGCTGCTGACCGAGCGGTTCCGGTTCACCAGGAAGTGGATGCAGGCCCAGGCCGAGCGGGTCGGTGATCTCGGCGGGCAGGACTTCCGCACCGGCCGGTCGCTCAACCTGCCGCCGCAGTACCTGATGATCCACCGTGTGCTGGCCGGTTCGACCGGGATCCTGTGCCAACTCGACGCGGAGCTGCCCGCCAGGGAAATAGTGCAGCGCTGGCAACCTGGATTCAAGGCCTGACCTGCGGAAAATCAGAACGAACCGACCATTGCCTCACCGGAGTTATCCACAGGAAAGCCCACTCGACTTTCGGACCACCCCAAAAATCCGCAAGATCGAACCATGCCAACCAGCAACGAAGCAGTAGTCCGACGAAGCACCCTGATGGCTGCGGGACACTCGAATTACTCGGTGGCGGTCCGTTGCCGCCCCGACGGCCCATGGCAGCAACTCCTGCCGGGAGTACTGCTGCTGAAAAGCGGTCCGCCAACCAGGCGACAGCGACTGAAAGCCGCGGTCCTCTACGCGGGAGCGGAAGCACAGATCACCGGAATCGAATCACTGCGCGCCCACGGCCTGCACGCATTCGACACGGACGAGCTGCACATGCTCATCCCCAGCAGCCGAAGATTGTCCTCCCGCGAGTACGTGCGCGTGGAACGCACGTCCCGAATGCCAAGGCCGAGAATCATCAAAGGCCTCAACTTCGCGCCGCCCTCCCGCGCAGCCATCGACGCGGCACGCCACCTGCGTGACCCAACGGAACAGCGAGCCCTGCTTTACGCACCCATCGACGCCGGGCTGTGCACAATCAACCAACTCCGCACGGAGATCGACGCGGGAGCCCAACGCGGCACAGCGGCACTGCGCGCAATGCTCGAAGAAGCCCTGCCCACCCCACCGGCAAGCACAGTCCACCAAAGCTGGGCCAAGCGCATCCTCGTCGAATCACCACTCCCCCCGCCGAAATGGCACGTCCCCATCCACACGAACACAGGCGAAATGGTGGGCATCGCCGACGCGTGGTGGGACACCGTGGCCCTGGCATGGGACTTCGGCAACCAGCGCGACAACTACGCCCGCCAACGCCAAGAAGCCTTCAGCAGAGCAGGCATCCTCGTCGTCCGAACAGACACCCCCGAACAACGAGACAACGCGGAAAACATCATCCGAACCCTCGCCCACAGCTACTACAAAGCAGCCAACCGCCCCCGCCCACCCATCAAGGCGAACACCTAGCGACCATCCACATGCGCCAGTCCCCACCAACCTGGCCCCCACCCCTCACACCTCTCCCCACCAACCCAGGCAACACAACCATGCCGCCCCTCGCAGCGCGCGCATGTCCCGTTCACCTGATGAGCACTCCCCTGTCCCGCTCCGTGGCTCGCCATGTCCCGTCCTATCAAGACAGACACCACCAACCCACAACCCAGTCCAACCCCCCGACACAGGCACCGAGCCAGCCCTCCGCACCCAACTCCCGAAGCCCAGTTCCCACGAGCCCAAGTCCCCGGAGCCCAACTCCCCCAACCCAGCCCCGCCAATGACCACCCGCCCTCAGGATCAGACTTCACGCGCGGCATCCACCACCCCAGGTTGGACTCCACGTGGGTCAGACTCCACACGGGTCCAAACCCCGCCCAGGGAAACAAAGTCCGCCACAACACAACACATCACCCGCCGCCGCCAAAGGCACACGGCACACGGCACACGGCACACGGCAACCCTGAACAACTCAGGCCAAGCAACACCACAACCCACCAGCCCAACCCAGCTGACCGCCCATCCCCGAACAATCAACGCTCCAAACAAGACACCACCTCACCTCCCCGGCATCCCCACCCCACTCCAGTCACCCCACCCACGCCATGCCGCGCCAGTCACCCCACGCTGCGCCAGTCATCCCATGCCGTGCCAGTCACCGCGCCCATGACAGCCGCATCGCCCAAGCCAATCAGCATCTCCGCACCAGCCCCCTTGCCCGCCAGTAACCAACTCCACAAACCGCCCTGCCCACGCCACCCGCCTCGCGCACACCGACGCCCCTACCTGCGCCGAGCCCCATCCCCACCCAGGGTTCCGCCAAAGTCGGGCTGTACGCGCAAAGCAAGCGCAAGACGGCAAGCGCATAAGAGGCCTTGCGCGTAAGCGGGCGAGAGGTCTTGCGCGTAAGCGGGCAAGCGGGCGAGAGGTCTTGCGCGTGAGCGCATGGGTGGGGTTCGTGGTTGGTTTCCTCCCGTATGGCCTGGGCGAAGCCATACCACGGCGTGTCGGGAGGTCGGCCCACGAAACTGGTGGGCCCAGCGCGAGGCGGTACCGACCTCCCGGCACGTCGTGGTTTCCTCCGGCAGGACATACGGGAGGGAACCGACCACGCCCTCACTGGACCCAGGAAGTCACGTGGGCTAAGCGAACCGGCGTGGCGCGGGAATGGTTGGTTCCCCTCTTGGAGGCCTGCCGTCCGGCGAGGACATTCTCTTTGTGCCACGAGCGAACTTGAGCGTCGGGAACAAGCCCGACACAGCGGGCACCACAGGCTCGTCCGTGAGGCGGGCCTTCGGCGATGGCCGCACACACGGCGGCCGCGGCGGTCACGCGGATGCGGCAGTCACACGGCAGCTGCACTCACGAGACGGCCGCACTCACGTGTCAGCCGAGGGAAAGAAAAGAGATGCCTCGCCGGCGGGCAGGCCTCCAAGAGGGGACACAACAGACCTCTTCGTTCGCCGAGCCGGTTCGCTCAGCCCACGTGATTTCCCGGGTCAAGTGGGGCGCGGGGCGCCCCTCCCGTATGGCCTGCCCAAGGGAACCACAGGCTGTCAAGAGGTCGGTACCGCCTCGCGCTGTGGGTTGGTTTGCGTAGGCCGACCTCCTGACAGCCAGTGGTTGGCTTCGCCCAGGCCATACGGGAGGGACACCCCACGAACCACACCCATGCGCATTGCGCGCACAAGCCACACACCCTGTGCTCTTGCTCTCTTACGCGCGGCGGCCGTCTTCCAGCCGGAACCCGCGCACACCACCCACAACACACGACCGACTTCCCACTTTGACGGGCCTCTGCCATCCCCGCTGGGCCACAGTCACCCCACTTCACGCCGTGCCAGTCACCGCATCCCGACAGCCACATCGCCCGCGCCAATCGCCATCTCGGCGCCGGTTTCATTTCGCGCAGATAAACGATTCCACACCAGTCTCCTCGCGCACAGCGACTGCCCTACCCACGTCGAGCCCATCCATGTCGACCCATCCGCGCCGCCAGCCCCCTCCCGCGCGATCAGGATCTCCGCTCCGGCCCGCCCCACTTACGCCAATTACTGTTCCCGGCCAATCACTATCTCCGCTTCGACCACCATCTCCACGCAGCGGCCGTGTCCACATCAGACGGCTCATCCACGCCAACTGCCCTTCCCACACCAGCCCCACCTACACTGACCGACCTGCCCACGTTGGCTCGCTTTCTGCGTCGAACCAGGTGCCGTCCGAGCTCACCTGCCAGATGCGCCACGGATGGCAACGGCCGAAGATTGTCTGTGAACGTGTGTCGATCCTGCGCGACGGCGTTCGTATAGGAGATGCAAGGCGAAAGGAAGGACTCACTCGTGCAGCAGTACCTGCTCAGCATCTACCAGCCGGATGGCGATCCCCCTCCGCCCGAAGTGCTCGAACCGATCATGCGGAACCTGGACGAGCTCAACAAGGAGATCAAGGCAGCCGGAGCCTGGGTCTTCGCCGGAGGGCTGCACCCACCTGGAACAGCGACGGTGTTGCACCACAAGGACGACGAAATGCTCGTCACCGACGGGCCGTACACCGAAGGAAAGGAGCACATCGGCGGCTTCACTGTCATCCAGGCTCCCGACCTGGACGCGGCACTGGCGTGGGGCAGCAGGCTCGCCGAGGTGATCGGCCTGCCCATCGAGGTCCGGCCCATGCACTGGGGCCACTGCTGACCTACACGCCGGTCACCAGTACTCCTCCGGCAGTTTGCCCTCGATGTCGCGGACATGCGCGCGGGCACATGTCGGACACAGCCAGGTCAGCCTGCCGTCGGATCGCTCGGACACCCAGGCAAGAGCCTCCGTTGGCTCGGCGGACGACTTCGATCTGCCACATCGGGAGCATGTCGCGTCACTCACCCGCAGAACATAGAACACAGTCAGCCGAGATCGGCGAGCTTGCGCTCCAACACCGCGCGTTCACGCTCGTTGCCGCAGAGCTTCACGGCTTTCTCCAGCTCATCGCGTGCTTCGCCGGTGCGGCCGAGTCGGGTGAGCAGTTCGCTGCGGACGCCTGGCAGCAGGTGTGAGTTCGGCAGCGCGTCGGTGGCCACCAGCCTGTCCACGATCGGCAGTGCCTCGGCTGGTCCGTGCGCCATGGAGACCGCTACTGCGCGGTTGAGGTCGACCACGGGAGACGGGGCCAGGCGACCGAGTGCCTCGTACAGCAGCACGATTCGTTCCCAGTTGGTTGTTTCGACCGAGTCTGCCACCGCGTGGCATTCGGCGATCGCCGCCTGCAGGCCGCACGCGCCCAGGCCGCGGCCGACCTGCGCCGCCCTGGCGAGGGCTGCTCTGCCTCTGCGGATCGCGGTGTGGTCCCAGCGGCGGCGGTCCTGGTTTTCCAGCAGCACTGGTTCGCCGTCCGGGCCGGTGCGGGCGGGGAAGCGGGCCGCGGTCAGTTCGAGCAACGCCAGCAGGCCGTGGGCTTCCGGCTCGTCCGGCGCCAGGCGCGTCAGCACCCTGGCGAGGCGCTGGGCCTCGGCGGCCAGGTCCAGCCGAATCAGGTCCTCGCCCGAACTGGCCGACGACCCTTCCGTGAAGATCACGTAGATCACGCTGAGCACCGAGCCGAGCCGCTCGGCTCGGTCCGGCGCCTGCGGCACCACGAACGGCACCTTGGCCGCCGCGAGGGTCTTCTTCGCCCTGGTGATCCGGGCCTGCACGGTCGCGGTCGGCACGAGGAACGCTTTCGCGATCTCGTCACTCGTCAGACCGCCGACCACCCGCAGGGTCAGCGCCACCCGTGCCTCGGGCGCCAGCATGGGGTGGCAGGAGATGAACATCAACGCGAGCACGTCGTCGTCGATCTGGTCCGGATCCCACAACACGTCGTCGTCCGGATCGGGCACGCTTCCCGCGAAGCCGCTGCCTTCGCCCAGGTCGTGGGCGAGTGTGGCGTACTTCGCGTCCAGGACCGCGCGTCGGCGGAACGTGTCGACCGCGCGGCGCTTGCCCACGGTGAGCAGCCATCCCGCCGGATTGCGCGGCACGCCGTCGCGCGGCCAGGTCACGAGCGCTTCGGCCATTGCCTCCTGGGCGAGGTCCTCGGCCAGCTCGAAGTCACCGGTGTACCGGGCAAGCGCACCGACGATCCGCGCCGACTCGATCCGCCAGACGGCCACGATGGCCTCGCGGCTGGTGGCGTGATCAGCCATCGCCAGCCATCCCGCTCAGAGCTGGCCGGTCGCCTCGCGCCATGCCCGCTCCTTCTTGACCCACTCGTTGTCCTGCGGGAACTCGTCGATCGTCGCGACCCTGCGGATCTCGCACTTGCTGCCGGGACCGGCGAGCGGTGCCCGCTTCGCCCAGGCAATGGCCTCCTCTTTGGACGCCACGTTCAGAATCCAGAACCCGATGAACAGCTCCTTGGTCTCACCGTACGGACCGTCGGTGACCACGGGCGTCTCCGAGGAGTAGTCGACCACGACGCCCTCGGTCGCGGTGTCGAGGCCTTCCGAGGCGAGCAGCACGCCTGCCCTGACCATCTCGTCGTTGAAGCGGCCCATCGTCTCGATGATCTCGTTGAAGTCGACGTCCTGGGCCGCCGCGTACGTCTCGTCGGTGGCACGCATGATCAGCATGTACTTCATTGGTTCCGCCTCCTGGGGCATCGGGGCCCCTCTCGGCCCCGCTCACCCATATGTCGAACGGGAACGGTCCCGGATCGACACAGGTGCCGAAGTTTTTGTTCAGACGCGTCGGCCGAGGTTGACCGTGGCCGCGGCGAGGTAGAACAGGTCGTCGCGGGCGCCGACGAAAGCGGAGTCGGCGGGATCGAGCAGGCGTGCCAGCGCTGCCTGATCGTCCTCGGCCAGCCGGTCCATGCTGGCCTCGGCCAAGAACTCCAGCCAGGTCACCACGGCGCTCCGGACGTCGTCGGTGACCGGCGCCGGATGGTCGATCAGGTAGCTGAACGCGGTGACGTCCTGAAGTCCCGCGTCCGTGAGAGAGCGCGTCCAGCCGACGGTCAGCCGGACGGAACCGGGTATGTCGGCACGCATCGTGGCGAACCACTCCTTGCGAGCGGCCATCACGCGATCGATGAGCCCGGGCCCGCCGACACCCAGATCCCAAGGCAGGCACTGGGTCCCGAGGCCGTCCTCGGCCAGTGCGAGCCAACCGCCCGGCGCGAGCAGGCCCGTCAGCCGGTTGACGCCTTCCTGCTGGTCACGCAGGTGATGCACGACAGCCGACGCCCACACCAGGTCAGCCGCGGGCACCTGGTTGCCGAGCTGGTCGCTCGCGGCGTCGCCGAGCACAGTGTCCACTGTGACCGTCGCACCTGGACCCGACAACGCCGTGCGGACATGATCGGTTGCGGCGTCGAGGAGTTCGGCGACCGCGTCGACCAGGACAAGCCTGCCTCCGCCACGAGCGCGCAATGCGAGACCGAGGTGCGCGGCCATTCCGCCTGCGCCGGAGCCGATGTCGACGACAGTCGCACCGGGCTTCAGCCTGGCGACCAGCCGTCCGGCAGTACTGCGGTACGCCTCGGCTGCTATCGCGTCACGGCGTCGCAGCTCAACCAGCCGCGCGCTCCAGTCGAAGTCGTCATGAGTGTGTACGCCCATGCCTCTACTTAACCAAGAAAACCGGCTGGTCTGTCGCGTCCGGACGTGGAAAAGCGGGTGCCCGTCCAGCGACGGGCACCCGCGTTCAGGTTCGCTTCACAGCGAGGATGTGATCCGGGTGGCTCGTTTCGCCGCCCAGTTCGACACCCGGTTCCACCGCTTCGCGGCGGTGAGACGGCGGACCAGACGCAGCTTGCTCGCTGCCTGTTCCGCCTCACGCATTCGAGATCTTGCGAGATCTTCATAAAGCAACATCGTGTTGACTCCCTTAGGGGTGGCTGTGTACTCAGTTGTGGGGTTCATGCCGCTGCTCCCTGGGCGCTCGCCGCGACGGTCGCGTCCTTACGGGGACGGCCACGAGGCCTCTTGCGCGCGATCACGACACCGCGCTCGAAGATCTCGCCACCCCAGACGCCCCACGGCTCGTGCCGCGCGACCGCGCCTGCCAGGCACTCGGCACGGACGGGGCACGCTCCGCAGAGCTGCTTCGCCCGCTCGAGGTCGGCCGGAGCCTCCGCGAACCACAGGTCGGGGTTGGTGGCTGAACGGCAAGGCAGGTCGAGCCCTGCCAAGGGTGCAGCGTCGAGCAGGCCGGTCATTCCCGCCTCCGCCAAGTCGATGGGACTGTCGAGTGATCTGCCCTCGGGAAGAGGGGCAGTGATCGGAGACATCTGGTGGAGCTCCTGTCGTTTCATGTGTGGTGTTGGTGCTGGTTTTTCTTTGTGGGACAACAAAAAACACGAAGGCCGCGGATCCGTTTCCGGGTCCGCGGCCTTCGTGAGCCGTAGGGGGTTCCTGACCTAGGTCAGGCCCTGCGCTTCAGCGCGGACTGGAAAGTAAGGGAAATCGCCGGTCTGGACCGTGCGCACACTGGTCCCCTGGATCGTCATCTGCTTGGGCGCGATCAGGGCGCCCCCTCGGATCCTGGCCGCGGACAGCCGCACGTTCGCAGGCCATTCGGCGTGCGTCAGTGAGCCTTTCGACAACGGGAGGCCGGGAGCGTCACAGATGAGTGTGTAGTTCTTCACCGTGGACTCGCCCCCCTTCTCGACCGTCGTCTCCGCTGGAGACTTCGAAAAACTTCGGGCCTTCTCGACCCGGCTACTGCAGGTTATTGGTGATTCGGGGGTCCTCGCAACAGGTTTTTGACAGAATCCGGTGACGCCGGTCACAGTACCGCCCGATCGGGCGACATAAGCCGCCAACCAGGGCGTTTACTGTCGCCGACCGGTCACAGGCGGTCCACCAAACCACAGGGGGTCGGCGTCATCAACGAGAATTCTTCGCTCGAACAAGTCGACGGGGTGGCATGGGGACCCGCCCCCGCCGACGCGACTGGTCTGATGAGGACGGTCTACGACCTGCGCCGCAAGCCGATCGGCACCTTGGAGCCCGGTGACATCCGGGTGCTGCTGGGCCAGCAGGAAGGCGTTCGCGTCCTGGTGCCACGCGCGCTGGCGTTGCTGGAAGAGGAGCCGCTGCTCGACGCGGGCTACTACGCGGGCGACCTGCTCGCCGCCGTGCTGCGCGTTCCCCAGTCCTATTGGCACGCGAACCCGGACCTGCGCGCGACGGTCAACCGGATCATCGAGCGCGTGCAGTCGCCGGACCGGACGGTCAAGAAAGCCATCGAGGACTTCGGGTAGGCCGCCGCGGCACTCCGGTTGCGCGTCGTGGTCACGGAGTTAGCGTGAACTGGTCGTTCAGTTCAGTTACGGAGAGGACCACACTGTGACCACGACGGCTCATGCCTCGGGCACGTTCGCGATCGGCGGGGACCTCACGGTCAACCGGCTCGGCTTCGGCGCCATGCGGATCACCGGGCCGGGCGTGTGGGGCGAGCCCGAGGACCCTGACGAGGCGCTCCGTGTACTCCGGCGGTCGGTCGAGCTCGGCGTCACCTTCATCGACACGGCCGACTCCTACGGCCCGTTCGTGTCGGAGCTGCTGATCAAGAAGGCGCTGCACCCGTACCCCGACGATCTGGTGATCGCGACCAAGGCCGGGTTCACCAGGCAGGGACCCGGCCAGTGGCGGGCGGTCGGCAGGCCGGAGTACCTCCGGCAGCAGGTCGAGCTGAGCCTGCGGCACCTCGGGCTCGACCGCCTCGACCTGCTCCAGTTGCACCGGATCGACCCGGCGGTCCCGCTCGACGACCAGATCGGCGCGCTGAAGGACCTGCGGGACGAGGGCAAGATCCGGCACATCGGGCTGAGCGAGGTCACGGTCGGCGACGTCAAAGCCGCCGACGCCATCGCGCCGATCGTGTCGGTGCAGAACCTCTACAACCTGGCCAACCGGTCGGCCGAGGAACTGCTGGACTACTCGACCGCCAACAACATCGGCTTCATCCCGTGGTTCCCGCTCGCCACCGGCGAACTGGCCAAGGACAACGGCCCGCTGGCCGAGTTGGCCAAGACGCACGACGCGACACCGTCCCAGCTGGCACTGGCGTGGCTGCTCAAGCGCTCGCCGGTGATGCTGCCGATCCCGGGCACATCGACGGTCGCGCACCTGGAGGACAACATCGCCGCGGCGGGCGTGGAACTCAGCGACAGCGAGTTCGAGGAACTCGCCAAGGCGGTGTGACGGCCTGCTCAGCCCGCCGGTGCGGGGCCCTCGTTGACCAGTGCGAGCACGTCGCCGCCGAACCGGTCGAGCTTGGCCGCGCCGATCCCGGAGATCGACACCAGACCGGCCGTGTCGGTGGGGCGCTGCTCGGCGATCGCCATCAGTGTCGCGTCGGTGAACACGACGAACGCCGGGATCTTGAGCTCCTTGGCGCGCGTCATCCGCCAGTCGCGCAGCCTGCTGAGCAGCTCCTCGTCGACGTCCGACGGACAGTCCGTGCACCGGCCGAGCTTGGTCGCGACCGTGCCGACAAGGGATCGGCCACAGATCCGGCACGACAACTTCGGCGCGGCCCCCTTGTGGTTGTTGTTGCTTCGCACAACCCGCGCGGTGGGGTGGTCGTCGGGGATCAGGCCATAGAGGAAACGGCAGCGACGCCTGTGCCGCCGTCCACCAGGCGAGCGCGACAACGACCATGACAACCACAAGTGCTCACGGGCGCGCGTCACGCCGACGTACAGCAGTCGGCGTTCTTCCTCGACCGCGGACTCGTCACCGTCGGCGAACTGGATCGGCAACGTGCCGTCGACCAGTCCGATGAGGAAGACCGCGTCCCATTCCAGGCCTTTGGACGCGTGCAGCGAGGCAAGGGTGACGCCTTCGACAGTCGGCGGGTGCTGCGCGACCGCGCGCGTCTCCAACTCGGCGACGAACCTCGGCAGATCCGCGCCCTCCAGCGTGGCCGTCAGCTCCTCGGCAAGCTCGACGATGGCCAGCAACGACTCCCAACGCTCCCGTGCGGACCCGCCGGACGGCGGCTCGGCCGTCAGCCCGACACGCTCCAGCGAACGGCGGACGATCTCTGGCAGCTCGCCGTCGGATGCGTTGGCACTGGCCACCCGCAGGACCGACATCGCCTGCCTGACCTCCTGGCGCTCGAAGAACCGCTCACCGCCACGCACCAGATACGGGATCCCGACCTCGGTCAGCGCCTGCTCGAACGCCTCGGACTGGGCGTTGACCCGGTACAGCACGGCGATCTCGCTCAACGGCGTGCCCGCGTCCACCAGGTCCTTGATCCGCTTGGCAACCGCGGTCGCCTCCGCGGGCTCGTCGTCGTACTCATGGAACTGCGGTACAGGCCCCGCCGGACGCTGGCCGATCAGCTTGAGCCGCGATCCCGCCGGACGGTCCCGCGCCGACGAGATGATCTGGTTGGCGAGCGTGACCACCTGCGGAGTCGAGCGGTAGTCACGTTCCAACCGGACCACACTCGCGTCGGGGAAGCGCCGCGTGAACTCCAGCAACGGCCTCGGCGACGCACCCGCGAACGAGTAGATGGTCTGGTTGGCGTCGCCGACGACCGTCAGATCGTCACGTTGGCCGAGCCAACCGCTGAGCACGCGCTGCTGCAGAGGCGTGACGTCCTGGTACTCGTCGACGACGAAACAGCGGTAGCGCTCGCGGAACTCCTCGGCGACCTGGGCGTGCTCCTCCAGCACTGCCGCTGTGTGCAGCAGCAGGTCGTCGAAGTCCAGGAGTTTCGACTGGTTCTTGAGCTTCTCGTAGCTCTGGTAGACCTTCACGACCTTGTCTGCGGCGATCGGCGGCGTGCGACGGCGACTGCGGACAGCCTCGGGATAGTCGTCCGGCGAGACCAGCGACGCCTTCGCCCACTCGATCTCACTGGCCAGGTCACGCAGCACCTCGACCTCGGTCGGCGCGCCGACCTTGTGCGCGGCCTGACCGACCAGTCGCAGCTTGCCCTCGATCAAATCCCACGGCGCGTCACCGACCACCCTCGGCCAGAAGTACCGCAACTGCCGCATCGCGGCACTGTGGAACGTCCGCGCCTGTGCGGCCGGGATTCCCAGCGCGCGCAGCCGAGTACGCATCTCACCGGCCGCGCGGTTGGTGAACGTGACCGCGAGAACTTGACCTGCGGCTACGTGCCCGGTGTGGACGAGGTAGGCGATTCGATGGGTGATCGTTCGGGTCTTGCCGGTGCCAGCGCCGGCGAGCACACAGACCGGTCCTCGCGGGGCTTGCACCGCCGCGCGCTGGTCCGGATCCAATCCCTCCAGGAGGTTTTTCTCTGCTTCGCCGACCATGGACTGCATCCTGACAGAGGGGTCTTCGGCTCCGTCAACGCGTTCGCCGGGCGTGTCGGTGCGAATGGGCCATCGTCAAATCTTGTTGTCCACAACTGGTCGGTAACCGTTTGACCTGGGGTTATTGGTTGTAGACTGGAGCAGGGACGCCCCCCGGGTTGGGTGGGGGACTGTCTTTTGGGGTGTGGGTGAGTCCGTGCCCGTCGCTCTGGCCGGTTGTTGGGTTTCGAGATGTTTCTCGGCTGGACAAGCAGGTCCCTCGCCGGGAGGCAGGCCGCCAAAAGGGGAACACAGGATCTCTAGCCGCTGGCCCATCGTTCTAGTGCTTTTGTGGGTCGGGTGGTGGCGGGCGTGTCCCCTTCCGTATGGCCTGCCAGAGGAAACCACAACGCGTCAAGAGGTCGGTAGGGCCTCGCGCTGGGCCCACCAGTTCCGTAGGCCGACCTCCTGACCCGTCGTGGTTTGGCTGCGCCCAGGCCATACGGAAGGGAACACACCCGAAGCACCCCCATGCGCTTGCGCGCAAGCCGCCAGCACCCCCTGAGCCGCGCATACGCGCGAGCCACCAAGCCGAAGCCGAGCGGTCAGGGGGCACGCAGCTGCCGTGGCGCGCGAGCCCCGTCTGCACGTGCGCGAGCCACCGGTTGGGGCCGAGTGATGGCCGCGCACAGCTACGGTGCGCGAGCTCGTGGTGGAGGTCTCGTGGTCGGCTGGCGGTGGTTGGCGGGCGGGCTGTCCTGCGGGAGTCGGTTCGGTCTGCTTGCACGTGCGGTGCTGCATGTCTGGCTTGTGCGGGCGCTGGCTCTCTTCTGGCGTGGCTTGTTGGCTGTGACCATGGTTTTCGGGTCGGTCAGGTTTATGTCGAACGGTCCGTTCGTGTGGTTTCGCTGGGCCCGTATCCTGGTATTCATGGCTGGTAAGCAGGACAAGGAAGCCGTCAAGGCGGCCAAGGTCGCTCGCAAGGCGGAGTCGAAGGCCAAGCGGAGCCAGATCTGGCAGGCCTTCAAGATGCAGCGCAAGGAAGACAAGCTGCTCGTGCCGTGGATGGCTGGCGTCTTCCTGGTGATCACCGGGGCGGTGTTCCTGCTCGGCATGCTGTTTGACATCCAGTGGATGGCGCTGCCGGTTGGCATCATGTTCGGTGTGCTCGGCGCGGTGATCGTGTTCGGTCGTCGGGTGCAGAAGAACGTGTTCAACAAGGCTGATGGCCAGCCTGGCGCTGGGGCGTGGGCGCTGGACAACCTCAAGCGTGGGTGGCGGGTTACTCCGACTGTCGCGGCGACGACCCAGTTGGACGCTGTGCACCGTGTGCTTGGCCGTCCTGGGGTTGTGCTGGTCGCCGAGGGTGCGCCGCATCGGGTCAAGACGCTGCTCGCGCAGGAGAAGAAGCGCATTTCTCGCCTGGTCGGTGACACGCCGATCTACGACATGATCATCGGCAACGAGGAGGGCCAGGTTCCGCTGGGCAAGCTGCAGTCGCGGCTCATGAAGCTGCCCCGCAACCTCGGGCCCAAGCAGGTCGACGCGATCGAGAAGCGGCTGTCCGCGCTGGCCAGCCGGGGTGCCGCGCTGCCGAAGGGCCCGATGCCGCAGGGCGCGAAGATGCGCAACGTGCAGCGCACCATGCGTCGCCGCTAGACACGATTTCGTAACGGAAGCACGGCGCGAACTGTCGTTCCGCGCCCAGCGGCGACGCAGGAGAACTCTCCGGCTATCTCCTGCGCGCGCTGGGCCATGAACTTCAGGCCCATGCCTCGGCTGCTCGCGTCGTTCGCCAGTCCCACGCCGTCGTCCTTGATCTCCAGCGTGACGCCGTCGTCGTTGATCGTGAGGCTGACCGATGCCGAGGTGGCTCGTGCGTGTTTGACCACGTTGGTCAGTGCCTCGGCGACGATTCGGTACGCGGCGGCTTCGATTGTCTGCGACAACGCGGACACGTCGTCCGGCAACCGGGTCTCCACTTTCAGTGTCGGCCCGGACAGGAAGACCGCCAGTTCACGAAGCGCTCCCACCAGCCCCAGCGTTTCCAGTTCCGGCGGTCTCAGGCGGTACGCGACCCGGCGCACGATGCCCAACGCGTCATGGATCGCGGTCACGGCACGGTCCATCAGTTCGATCGCCGGTGCGTCGTCCGGCAACTTCGCACGGACCGCGTCGAGTTGTAATCGGATACCCGCGAGGGTGGGGCCGACGTCGTCATGCAGGTCACGCAGCAGCCGCAGCCGTTCCTCCTCGCGTGCGGTGACCAACTGCTCGCGGCTGCGCAGCAGTTCTTCGTCCAACCGCAGCGCGGCCACGACGGGCGCCACCTGGTCGGCCAGGGACGCGAGCGCCTGGGCGAGGGTCTCGTCCAGATGGGTACGTCCCTCACGTGGCATGACGAGCAACCTGCCGACGACCGCGCCGCGGTGCCAGAGGTCGAACGTCACCGGCTCGGCTTCGCCGTTGGCTTGTGTGCACACTTCAGCCAGGGTGCGCACGCCGTCGGCGGTGTCCAGTTCGAGTCGGGCGAACCGCAGGTGCAGCGAGTTGACGATCTCCTCGCAGACCGCGGTGGGCACGTCGGAGACCTCGATCCGGTCACGCATCCGCTGTCCCAGCGCGGCGGCGGCCTCGACGATGTCGACTCGCCGTCCCCACGCGATCTGGCGCACCCAGCGCGTCAGCAACAGGGCGAACGGGAACACCGCGGCGCCCATGATCCCTGCCTCGAACACGCTGTCCACCGGCGCGATGAACGACCACACGGCGAAGAACCCCAGGTAGAACGCGATGAGGCTGACCGTGACGATCAGGTTCGCGACCGCTCGGCGAACCACGAGATCCAGGTCGTACAGCCGGTCACGGGTCACCGCGACGGCGACGGCCGCCGGTACGAGTGCCGCCGCGAGCACTTCGAGGATGTGGTGCACGACTTGCGGCATCGGCACGAACTCGCGGACAACCGCTTGTGTCCCGGCGAAAAGCAGCACCCACAGCATCAGCGACAGACGGCGTGCCTGGACGCCGGTCGCGTGTCGCCACCTGACCGCCAGGCCGACCAGCGCGACCACCGACGAGGTGAGCAGGATCCACACGCTCGCGTCCGTCAGCAACGTCGCGAACTCCTGCAACTGCGGAACAGCGACAGGGTTGTACACGGTGTACTTGCTGCCGTGCACGCCTTCGGACAGCGTCAGGCCGACGACGTACGCCACGATCCCGAACACCGCGAACCCGACAGCCCACCACCACCGCCTGCTCGGCAACCGGCCGTCGGGGTAGATCAACGGCAGCAGGGTGGCGATCGCCCAGATCGGTGGCGCCCACCCCGCGTGCTGGATCGGCATGATGACCTGGACGAACGGGTCGTCCGGCGAGTCGAACGCGCCGACCAGGGCGGTCAGCAACGCCATCACGCCGTCCCACGCGGCGATCGTGACCAGCGCCCAGCCGACCAGATTGCCCGGTTTGCGCCAGGTCACCAGGATGCCCATGGCGGCGTAGAAGATCGCGATCTCCACGTCGAGGGGCATGGCGGCATAGCCGGAGTGGCCCCAGGCCTTGATCGCCTCGGTGACGATCGCCGCCGCCACTCCGGTGAGAAGCCCGAGAACCCCCAGGCCAGCGGCGACGAGCCGCCCGGTCACCGGGTCCGCACGACCACCGTGCCGACGAGCTTGTCGTGTAGTCCCCTGCGGTCCGCGTCCCAGATCACGGCGGGGATGATCAACGCGACCAGCACTGTCCTCGGCACCGCGCGCAACGGCCCGACCATGGGGTTCTCGCCGAGCCGGGCCACCCGGATGCCGAGCACCTTCATGCCGGGGGTGAACCCGAAGAAGGACACAGCGACGACCGTGATGACGAACCAGGCCAGCAGGCTCCAGTTGCGGGGCAGCTCCGGCGCGGTGAACAGGCCGGCGACCAGGCCGGCCAGCACGGCGTCGATCAGGAGCGCGAGCGCGCGGGCACCTGTGCCCGCGACCGAACCTGGACCTTCTTTGGGCAGGTCCAGGCGCTCACCGGGGTAACTCTGTGCGGGTTGGTCGCCGGCATCCGCGCCAGGCTCGAGCGCGGCGCGGGGCCCGGACAACCACGATCCGGTCCACCTTGTCACCCCACCAGAGTAGAACGACGTCACCCGGTGGCGTCTAACGGCCGACATTTGCGACAGCACGATGCTCGTTAACATCGGCGAAACACATGGGTGACGGTCGGGCAACACCACGCTCATAGCTTCACGACGGAAGTGGGGCGCCCGTCGGCGCCAAGCACTGAGTAAGGAGCCTACGAGCGTGTTTAACAGCCCCGACGAGGTCTTGCGCTTCATCAAGGACGAACAGGTTCGGTTCGTCGATGTCCGGTTCTGCGATCTGCCCGGCATCATGCAGCACTTCACGGTGCCCGCCGAGTCCTTCGACGCCTCGGCGTTCGAGGACGGCCTGGCCTTCGACGGGTCCTCGGTTCGTGGTTTCCAGTCGATCCACGAGTCGGACATGCTGCTGCTGCCGGACCCCTACACCGCGAGGCTCGACCCGTTCAGGGTCAACAAGACGCTGATCCTGAACTTCTTCGTGCACGACCCCTTCACCCGCGAGCCCTACAGCCGTGACCCGCGCAACATCGCCCGCAAGGCGGAGCAGTACATCACCGAGTCGGGCATCGCCGACACGGCGTACTTCGGCCCGGAGGCGGAGTTCTACATCTTCGACTCGGTGCGCTTCGACAACGCGGAGAACGGCTCCTTCCACGAGATCGACTCGGTCGAGGGCTGGTGGAACACGGGAGCCGACGAAGAAGGCGGCAACCGCGGGTACAAGACGAAGTTCAAGGGCGGCTACTTCCCAGTGCCCCCGGTGGACCACTTCGCCGACCTGCGTGACCAGATCTCGCTGAACCTGGCGGACGCGGGCTTCACCGTCGAGCGCGGCCACCACGAGGTGGGCACGGCGGGCCAGTCGGAGATCAACTACAGGTTCAACACCCTGCTGCACGCGGCGGACGACCTGCAGCTGTTCAAGTACATCGTGAAGAACACGGCGTGGGCGGCGGGCAAGACCGCGACCTTCATGCCGAAGCCCCTGTACGGCGACAACGGGTCGGGCATGCACGCCCACCAGTCGCTGTGGAAGGACGGCGACCCGCTGTTCCACGACGAGTCGGGCTACGCGGGCCTGTCGGACTCGGCGCGTCACTACATCGGTGGAATCCTGCACCACGCGCCGTCGCTGCTCGCGTTCACGAACCCGACGGTGAACTCCTACCACCGCCTGGTGCCGGGCTACGAGGCCCCGGTCTCGCTGGTGTACTCGCAGCGCAACCGTTCGGCCTGTGTGCGCATCCCGATCACGGGCAACAACCCGAAGGCCAAGCGCATCGAGTTCCGCTGCCCCGACTCCTCGGGTAACCCGTACCTCGCCTTCTCGGCGATGTTGATGGCAGGCCTCGACGGCATCAAGAACAAGATCGAGCCGCCTGCCCCGATCGACAAGGACCTCTACGAGCTCCCGCCGGAGGAGGCCAAGAACGTCAAGCAGGTCCCCGCCGACCTCGGCACAGTGCTGGACACCCTCGAGGCCGACCACGAGTTCCTGCTGGAGGGCGGCGTCTTCACGCCGGACGTGATCGAGACGTGGATCGCCTTCAAGCGCGAGCACGAGATCGACCCGCTCCGCCTGCGCCCGCACCCGTACGAGTTCGCCCTGTACTACGACGTGTGACACGAAACCGAGTTTGACCTGGTCAACCAAAAACGGCCGGTTCCGCCACCCGCGCGGAACCGGCCGTTTTCACGTGCGAGGCCATATGTCGAAGCATCGCCGAAAGCGATCGATTTGATCGGAAACTATCGCTTTTTCTAATGTTGTTGGCGATCTAGCGTTGTCGCCATGACGACCACAAGCACGATCAATCCGGCAGCCACGGCAGTCCTGAGCCGACCGTCCCGGCCGCACCTGGGGTTGCCGAAACTGGTCTGGGCCCTGGCGGCCACGCACTTCGTCGGCCGGGCAGGGGGTGTGGTGCGGTCGTTTCTGGTGCTGTACCTGACGCAGGCGCAGCACCTCTCGCCCGCGACCGCGGGCGCGGTGGTCGCGGCTGTCGGTGTGGGAGACATCGGGTCCCAGTTGCTCGGTGGCTGGTTGGGAGACCGGATCGGCCGACGCAACACGATGCTGGTGGGGTTCGTGGGTGCCGCTGTGGCGCTCGCCGCGCTCGGCTCGGCGGATTCGATGCCCGAGATCTGGGCGGCCGCCGTCGGTGTCGGGCTGACGATCGAGCTGTTCCGCCCGGCCGGGTCGGCCGCGGTGGCTGACCTGCCCACGCGGCAACGGATCCGGGCGTTCGGGTTGCTCTACTGGGCGGCCAACCTCGGCTTCTCCGTCGCCACGGTCACGGCCGGGATCCTGGCCAAGTACGGATACGGGCTGCTGTTCTGGATCAACGTGGTGGCCTCGCTGACCGCGGCGCTGATCGTCTGGCGCCTGGTGCCGGAAACCCGTCCGGCGAGGTCGATGCGGACGCGGCGGGCACTGCTGCCCGTTGTGCTGCGTGACCGGTTGATGATCGCGATGATGGCGATTCACGTCGGCTACTTCACGCTGTTCCTGCAGACGTTCACGACGTTGCCACTGCTGATGACTGCCGACGGGCTTGGCCCCGCGACGTACGGCGCGGTGTTGGCGCTGAACGGGATCGCCATCGTGGTCGTCCAGCCAGTGGCGGTCCGGCTGCTCGCCGGTCGCAGCGGCAGTGTGGTGTCGGCTGTTTCGATGCTGTTGGTCGGGGTTGGCGCCGCGCTCGGCGCCGTCAGCCACGGCACCGTCGGCTTCGCCGGATCGGTCCTCATCTGGACCCTCGGCCAGATCGGTATCGCCGTCCGGTTCGGCGACACCTTCGCCGACCTCGCACCGGCCGAGTTGCGTGGCAGGTACATGGGCCTCGCCGGAACCACGTGGAGCATCGGTGCGGTACTCGGCCCGCTGGCCGGAACCGCGCTGCTCAGTCTGGCCGGACCAGCCGTCCTCGGATCGGCATGCGCGATCGGTGGGATCGCGCTCTTCGCCGCCCAGCGGGCGCTCGCACCGGCACTGCGCCGCCGAACCGCGGCGCAATCCCACGGAACGAACAACGACAGCGAAGGTAGTGCCGCATGAGTACGTATGTGTTGATCCACGGTGGCGGAGACGTCGGCTGGTCCTGGCACCTGGTCGCCGCCGAACTCCAGGGCCGGGGGCACGAGGTGGTGGCTCCGGATCTGCCTGGCGACGAATCGGCCACGTTCACCGACTACGCCGACGCGGTGATCGAAGCCGTCGGCAACCGGAAGGACCTGGTCGTCGTCGGCCACTCGTTCGGCGGGTTCACCGCCCCGCTGGTCGCCGATCGACTCGCGGCCGAGCTGCTGGTTCTGGTAGCCGCCATGATCCCCGTGCCCGGCGAATCGCCGGATGACTGGTGGCACAACACCGGATACAGCGAGGCAGTGCGGGTGCAAGCGGCACGCGACGGTGGCCTGACGGGTCACTCCGACCCGTACGTCAGCTTCCTCCACGACGTACCGCGTCCACTCGCGGACGAGGCTATGCGCAGGGGGCGGGCATACCCGTCGCCCGTCGGAATGAAAGAGCCGTGGCCGTTGGACGCGTGGCCGGATGTCCCCACCAGGTACGTGCTGTGCAGCGAGGACCGCTGCTTCCCACCGGCCTTCCTTCGCGGGCTGGTGGCCGAACGTCTTGACATCGTCCCCGACGAGATCGCCGCCAGTCACTGCGTCCCGCTCAGCCGTCCCACGGAACTGGCCAACCTCCTCGAGAGCTACCGATGACGTCAGCCGTCGGCTACCGGCGTACCTCGACTGGGTCGAGCGGCAGCTCGGTAGGCGAGCACCATCAGCGGGATCTGGGTGAGTGTGTAGATCACGTGGAACGAGTAGTGGTGCAGTGTCTGCGCCGGGTCGAAAGGCAGGAAGGGCAACGGCAGCACGCTGATCAGTCCGCCGCCCACCCCGTGCAGCGCTGCCCAGCCGAACAGCGGCCAACTCGTCCACCTCAGCATTGCGATCACGACGAGGTACGCCAGTGTCGGGTAGAGGATCTCCGGACTCAGCAGCGTCTGACCTGGCAGGTCCGCCACGTTGTGCAGCACGAACCCCACCCAGGACAGCGCGATGGCGATCTTGAGCATGCTGCTAGGATTCCTTTAAACTGTTTAATAGTCAAATGATTTGAGTAAATTGATGGAGTTGGCGCGCCAGTTGGCCGGGGAGCTGTTCGAGCTCTCCATGGCCTTGGACCGGGTTGGCAACGCCGCCGCCGCGCGGCTGGGCATCAACCAGACCGACCTGATCTGCCTCACCCTGCTCGACCGGCGCGGTCCGATGAGCCCCGGTGATGTCGCCGCTGAGCTTGGCCTCACCAATGCCGCGATCAGCGCGATGGCCGCCCGGCTGGAGAAACACCAGTACGTCACGCGGGAGACCGATCCCGGGGATCGGCGGCGTGTGCTGTTGCGGGTCCAGCCGGAGGGCGTCAGGCAGGCGTTCGCCCTCTTCGACGGCATGTACCAGTCGATGGTCGAGCTCTTCGCCGAGTACGCCGAGGCCGATCTCGCCCGGGTCGCCGAGATCCTCCCCCGCTACCGGGCGCTGCTCGCCGAGTGGAGTTGAACCGGCGGCCCTTCCCGCTCGTATGACCCACGAGGAGAACGTGGCTCGGCCCGGGATACAAACCCCGACTCGTCCCGGGCCGGGACCATCGGACTCGCCGGTCGGCCACCCTCACCGACGCGCGCAGCACGCGGTCGGCCGGCGAGCCCTTCTCCCGAGGGGAACCCGCATCGCGCACAAAAGTGGAGGCGATCCGGCTCGCTTCCGGCTAGCGTCGCGCCGTGACCTTGCCCGCTGTGGACACCGACGAGCAGTTCGACGCACTGAAGCCAGCGGATGTCCTTCCCGGCGCCACCAAGCTCGCAGCCGCACTCGGGTGCGACGAGATCCGCAGGTTCAACCACGGATCGCTGCCGGTGTACGCGGCAGGCGACGCGGTGCTCAAGCTGTTCCCGCCGGTCTATGCCGGGGAGGCCGACGTGGAAAGCGGTGTTCTGCGCGCGGTCAGCGGCCGGTTGTCCATTCCCACACCCGAGGTCAGGGAAACCGGCGAAGTCGACGGCTGGGCGTACGTGCTGATGAGCCGCCTGGACGGCGAGCACCTCGACGTGCCGACCCCGCAGTTGGCCGAGCATCTCGGCGAAGCGTTGAAACAGCTGCATTCGGTGGAGTCAGGCGGGCCTCGACCGGACTGGCAGGCGTTCATCAGCGAGCAGCGCGACACGTGTGTACAACGGCACCGCAAGATGGGCGTCGACGAACACTGGCTGGCCCAGGTCCCGACTTTCCTCGACCAGGACCTGCTCCCGGAGACCACGGATGCTTTGCTGCACACCGAGGTCATGAGCGCCCACGTTCTGCTCCACAATGGACGTCTGAGCGGGTTGGTCGACTTCGAGCCCGCGATGCACGGCGCACCGGAGTACGAGTTCGCCGCGATCGGACCGTTTCTGACCAAAGGCGACGGAGACTCGTTGCGCCACCTGCTGCGCGCGTATGGCTACCAGGAGTTGGACAGGGGCTTGCAGCGCAGGCTGATGGCGTACTACTTGCTGCACAAGCACGGTGACCTCAAGCGGATCCTCGTACCGTCGATCACCACGCTCGACGAGCTCGCCGCGCACTGGTGGCGTTTCTAGTCGTAGAAGATCCGCTCGACGACAGCGCGGGCGCGGCGCGTTGTGCGCCGGTAGGAGTCGAGGAACTCGCCAGGGTCGGCGTCGTTCGGGTAGCCCAAAGCACTTGCCACGGCGAGAAGTTCACGTCCGGAGGTCGGCACCTGGTCAGTCTGCTTGCCGCGGACCAGGGTGACGGCGTTGCGGACGCTGGTCGCCAGCAGCCACGCGGCACGCAGTTCCGCCACGTCGTCGGACGTGATCAGGTCGGCTTCCTCAGCGGCGACAAGGCCTTCGAGAGTTCCCGTGGTACGCAACGACGGCACTTCGTGCGAGTGCTGCAGTTGCAACAGCTGCACGGTCCATTCGATGTCGGCGAGGCCGCCGCGACCGAGCTTGGTGTGCGTGGTGGGGTCGGCGCCGCGCGGCAGCCGCTCGGTGTCCACCCGTGCCTTGATGCGGCGGATCTCCCGCACGCTCGTGGTGTCCAAGCCGCCCCTGGGGTAGCGGAACTCGTTGACAGCGTTGATGAAACGCTCGCCGAGGTCCGCGTCACCGGCGACGAACGACGCGCGCAGCAGCGCCTGCGCCTCCCAGACCTCGCTCCACTGGCGGTAGTACGCGACGTACGAGTTCAGCGTGCGCACGAGCGGGCCCTGCCTGCCCTGCGGCCGCAGGCCGACATCGACCTCCAGCGGCGGGTCCTGGCTGGGCGCGCCGAGGGCGCGGCGCATCGACTCGACAACCGAGGACGCGAACTTGACGGCGTCGTCATCGCTGACGCCCTCGGCGGCCTCGCACACGAACATCACGTCGGCGTCCGAGCTGTAGCCCAGTTCGCTGCCGCCGAGCCTGCCCATGCCGATGATCGCGATCTTCGCCCTGGGCCAGCCGTCCTGCTCCACGGCCTTCTCCCGCACGGCCGCGGCGAGCGCGGACTGCAACACCGCGACCCACACGCTCGACAGCGCCACGCACACGGACGGTGTCTCCATCAGCCCGAGCAGGTCAGCACACGCAACCCGCGCGATCTCATGCCGTCGCAACGACCTGGCCGCAGCGACCGCGCCGCGTAGGTCACGGTGCCGGGCGACGGCCGTGCGCAGCGAATGCGCCACTTCGGCGGGGTCTCGGCCAACGAGCTCGTTGGTGTCCGCGAGCAGACGCAGGACCTCCGGTGCTCGCGCGACCATCTCGGGCACGAGCTTGGACGTGCCCAGCAGCAACGCGATTCGCTCGACAACAGCGCCTTCGTCACGCAGCAACCGCAGGTACCACGGCGTGGTGGCCAGCGCCTCGGACATCTTGCGGTACGACAGCAGCCCGCCGTCGGGGTCGGGGGTGTGCGCGAGCAGGTCGAGCAGCACGGGCAGCAGCGCGCCCTGGATCGCGGCACGCCGTGAGACTCCGCTGGTGAGCGCCGAGATGTGGTTGAGCGCGCCTTCCGGGCTGGCGTAGCCGAGCGCGCCGAGTCGCGCGGCGGCTTCCGTCGCCGTCAGCCGCAACGTCTCGGTCGGTACCTTCGCGACCGCTTCCAGCAGCGGCCGGTAGAACAGTTTCTCGTGCAGCCGCCGTACGCGGTTGGCGTGCCGTCGG
Organism: Kibdelosporangium sp. MJ126-NF4; assembly: GCF_000826545.1. The sequence continues at coordinate 195,191 of NZ_CDME01000014.1, forward strand.
AACTCCGACAGCAGTACTTGTTCCTCGGCGCGGCCGCGGTCAGGGCGTAGTCCCGTGGCCCGTGCGAGCCACCGCAGGTCGAGGATGGCGTTCTCGTCGGGAAACAGGTGCGTACGCCGGAGCTTCTGCAGTTGGAGACGGTGTTCCAGCGTGCGCAGGAAGCGGTATGACTCCCCCAGCCCGGCGGCGTCCGCGCGGCCGACGTACCCGCCCGCGCCCAACGCGGCCAGCGCGACCGTGGTCGACCCGAGGCGCAGGGTGTCGTCGCTGCGGCCGTGCACGAGTTGCAGCAGCTGCACGGCGAACTCGACGTCCCGCAGCCCGCCGCGGCCGAGTTTGAGCTCGCGCTCGACGAGTTCGGCGGGCACGTGGTCCTCGACCCGGCGCCGCATCTGCTGCACGTCGCCCACGAAGCCCGCACGGTCGGCCGCAGTCCACACCATCGGCCGGACAACGTCCAAATAGGCCGCACCCAGCTCGGCGTCGCCCGCGACCGGCCGGGCCTTGAGCAGCGCCTGGAACTCCCACGTCCGGGCCCACCGGCGGTAGTACGCCGCGTGACCGTCCAAGGTGCGCACCAACGCACCTGCTTTGCCTTCCGGCCGCAGCGCCGCGTCGACTTCGAAGCAGGCCGCGCCCGCGACCGTCATCATGCGGGCGGCCAGCCGGGTCGCCATGTCCAGGTCGTCCTCGCCGACGAACACCACGTCGACATCGCTGACGTAGTTGAGTTCGCGGCCGCCGCACTTGCCCATGGCGATGATGGCGAGCCGGGCGTCGTTCGGGCCGTTCTCGGTCTGCGCGACGACGAGCGACGCCCGCAGCGCCTCCTCGGCGAGCGCGGTCAGACGCGCGGCCACGTCGTCGTAGGACGGAGCCGCCAGTTCCGGCTCGACCAGGTGCCCCAGGTCGTCCGCCGCGATCAGCAGCAGCTGCGCGCGGTAGGCCGCCCGCAGTGCTTTGACCGCGTCCGGGCCCGTCAGGCCGTCGACGACCGTGGCCAGGTCGAGCCGGGCGCCGGTGCTGAGCGCGCGCCAGCTGTCGGGGTTGGCGACGAGGAAGTCCGTGAGCGCGGTCGACGCGCCGAGCACGGCGATGAGCTTGCCGCGCAGCCGGACGTCGTCACGCAGGGCAGCGTCCAGCTCGGTCCATGGACCGGATTCCCGCATCCGGTCGATCCCACGCAGCGCGAGATCGGGGTCGGGACTGCGGGACAACGCGACCAGCATGCGTTCCGCACCTGGCGCCGGGCCACCGTCGCCCCACCACCCGACCGCTCTCAACGCAGCGTCGGCACGGTCGTCCGTGAGCCCGAAGCGGGCGGTGGACGTGACGGTACGCGCGCGATCAGCCATCACCGTAGAAGCTACGCCAGAATGACCGCGATCCCGAGTACCGTCACCACGGCGCACACGGCGAAGCTGCCGACGGCCATGACGAGGTTGCCGCGGCCCTTGGCCACGATGCCGACGGCGAAGAGAACCGTGACCAGTAGGGTCGCGATCACGCTGACCAGGAGGACGCTCGCGAGGGCGCCCCAGTTGATGTGCATCAGGCTGCCTTGATCTCGTGGGGCTCGGCTTGTGGCGCGATCTCGTCGACCACGTGCTCGGGACGGACCGGACGGCGCCGCGACGCGAGCCAGATGCCCAACGACACCAGGATTCCCGTGGCGGCGACGGCGATGACGCCCGCCGTCCCCTGCTGCGCCACCATGCCCGCGATGGCGCCGACGGCTCCCGCGGCGGGCAGCGTGATGAGCCACGCCAGCGCCATCCGCCCGAACACGCCCCAGCGCACGCCCCGCGGCTCACGGCCGAGGCCGGAGCCCATCACACCGCCGGAGCACACGTGGGTGGTCGAGAGCGCGAAACCGACGTGCGACGACGCCAGGATCACCACGGCCGAGCTCGTCTGCGCGGCGAAGCCCTGCGGCGGTTCGATGGTGGTCAGTTTTTTGCCCAGGGTGTGTGTGATCCGCCAGCCACCGAGGTACGTGCCGAGCGCGATCGCCACCCCGGCACTGATGATCACCCAGACGGGTGGTGCCGAGCCTGCGGTGAGTGACCCGGACGCGATCAGCGTCAGGGTGATGATGCCCATGGTCTTCTGCGCGTCGTTGGTGCCGTGCGCCAGTGAGACCAGGGACGCGGACACCACTTGTCCCGCCTTGTAGCCGCGCGCGACGGTCTTGGCGTCGCCGCTCCTGGTCAACCGGTAGGTCAGGTAGGTCGCGCCCGCCGCGACGACGCCTGCGACGAGCGGCGCCGCCACGGCGGGCACCAGCACCTTCTCGACGACTTTGGCGAAGTGCACGGCGTCGATCCCGCTGGCCACCCATGTCGCGCCGATCAGGCCGCCGAACAGGGCGTGTGAGGAACTGGACGGCAGCCCGACGTACCACGTGATCAGGTTCCAGATGATCGCGCCGATCAGGCCGCCGAAGATGACCGCTGGGGTGATCTTGGCGTCGTCGACGATCCCGCCGGAGATGGTCTTGGCGACCTCGACGGACAGGAAGGAGCCGACGAGGTTGAGGACCGCGGATAAGGCAACGGCGGTTCTGGGTCGCAGAGCGCCGGTCGCGATCGATGTGGCCATCGCGTTGGCCGTGTCGTGGAAGCCGTTGGTGAAGTCGAAAGCCAAAGCGGTGGCCACGACCACAACGACGAGAAGCGCGGGATCCACGCATGCCCCTCCGGTTTGAAGGTCACTTGCGGGTGAACGCTACCTAACCGGAAAGTTACGGTCGCGATCAGACCAGCGGTTCCCCTGACACGCCGGGCATCCGGCGCGGGCCCGGCGTGTTTGTCCGGATTGTTCAGACCAACGGCAGCTGGTTGCGTGCCCGGTCGGCTGTCGGCAGCTCGCCGGACGCGAGGCGGACGAACTGGGACGCGATCGGCTGCCAGGTCTCGGCGATGTCCGCGTGAGCTGTGTCGAGGCTCGCGCGCTCCAGCGCGCCCGGCCGCGCGGTCGCGGCGGCCTCGGGACTCATCTCGGCCCACTTGAGCACGATGTCCGTGGTCGTCTCGATGTGGAACTGCAGGCCGTACGCACAGCCGTTGAGCCGGAAGGCCTGGTTCGGGTACTTGCCGGAGGAGGCCATGAGTTCCGCTCCCGGTGGCAGCCGGTCGATCACGTCGACGTGGAACTGCATCACGTCGAGCATCAGCGGCGACTCGGCGAACAGCGGATCGGTCCACGCGGTGTCCCGCTTGGCCACCAGCGAAGGCCCGACCTCGGGCCCGGCCTCGCCGACAACGACACGGCCACCAGTCGCGGCGGCCAGGAGCTGACCGCCGAGGCACACGCCGAGGACAGGCACGCGGTTGCCGGTCGCGGACGCCAGCAACTGCCGGACGTCCTTGAGCCACGGGTGTTTCAGGTCGTCCAGCGCGCCCATCTCACCGCCGAGACAGACCACGCCCTGGTAGTCCGCGAGTGCGGGCAGCGCCTCCTCGAAGGGGCGCACGACATGGAGCTCCGCACCGGCCTCGGTCAGCCAGCCCCCGAGGGCCGCCGCCGGGTCGGAGTCGTCCGGTTGGATCACGAGCAGGCGAGTCATACGTTCCACGGTAGAACCTGTATTCGGCCCAGTCGCTGACGGGTTGGCAACCGATCGCCGGGTAGATGTGGTTCGTCGGTGCGGAGCGTTACGGTGTCGTCCTGTCCGGGGGCGTGCGCAGTGTTGCCACCGCCGCGACGAGTAGGGCGACGATCAGGACGATCGCCATGAAGACCTGCCCGTGGAGGCCGAGGATGAAGACGGTGTGGTCGGCGAACTCCGGGTCGTAGGTGGCGGTGCCGGGAAACAGGAGGGCGCCGATCATGCCGATCCAGGGGGCGGCGAGGACAGCTGTGGCGCACAGCAGTCGGTCGCGCGTGATCCGGGCCCGCCGCAGGGCGAGGCTGAGGCCGATGAGGCCGAGTAACACCGTCATGACCATGTACTGGGCGTCGTGGAACTTGGCGTGGGGTGGCCAAGCCGGGTTGAAGGCGTGCTGTGCCGCCAGGTCTGGGACGACCAGATCGGCGAGTACGGCAGTGACTGTTGTGATCACTCCGACAAGGATGATCAGAAATCGTGACAGGGCCATCGGGCGAACCTTTCGGTGGTCAGATCGTCCAGGTGTAGGCGGGCGTGATCGAGCGTTCGAAGAACGAGTTGGGCAGACGGGGAAGCGCCACGTCGCGTAGGGCGGTCAGTGGTGGGAAGGTCCAGTGCGCAGGAGCGCCGACCTGGCGGGAGCGGCGGGCGATCATTTGGGTGCGTGGCCTGCGGGTGTGGTCGTACTCCGCCAGCCCGGCGGGCACGCCCAGTGCGTCCGCGGTGGCGGCGAGCGTGACGGCGTCCTCGATGGCCTGGCAGGCGCCTTGCCCGAGGTTGGGGGTCATGGCGTGTGCGGCGTCGCCGAGGAGTGCGACCTTGCCGGAGACGTAGGTGCGCAGTTTCGGCAGCTCGTAGGTGTCGTGTTGCGACACCGCGTCCGCGCGCGCGGAGTTCAGCAGCGCGGGGATGGGGTCGTGCCAGCGCGTGAAGCGTTCGCGTAGCTGGTCCAGTCCGGTGCGGGAGCCGATGGGGGCGTTGGCCATCAGGTAGCAGTAGACGCGGCCGTCGGGCATGGGCAGGTGCCCGAATCGTTCCCCTCTGCCCCAGGTTTCCGTGCTTCCGTCAATGGGATGGGGCGGTGCGATGAGACGCCAGGTGGTGTACCCGACGTAGCGCGGCCCGGGGATGTCAGGCCAGAGGGACCGTCGCGTCACGCTGTGCACACCGTCGGCGCCCACGACGAGGTCGGCGGTGGAGGTGCCGCCGCCGTGCTGGACCGTGCCGTCGGGTCGCACGGCGTGTACGTCGGTGCCAGGTCGCAACGCCTGTGCGGGCAGGGCCGCGAGCAGCAGCTCGATCAGGGCCGGGCGGTGCACGACTGCCCACTGGCCGAATCGGCGTTTCAGGTCCTCGATGTCGTTGCGGATCAGCCAGCTCCCGTTCGCGCGGCGGATCCCGGCCAGTGGGTCGGCCAGCCCGGTGGAACGCAGCGCATCGCCCAGGCCGAGCGTGTCCAGCGCGCGCAGGCCGTTGGGTTGGATCGACAGCCCCGCGCCGATCTCGGTGAACTCGGGCGCGCGTTCGAGGACCTCCACCTGCCAGCCGCGCTGGTAGAAGGCGACGGCCGCGGTGAGCCCACCGATACCCCCACCCACGATGATCACCTTCATCGTCGGCCCTCCCGCTTCTGCCGCAGGTGCGCGGTTCTGGACGCCCGCCACCACACGGCCGTGACCAGCAGCACGATCGGGAAAAGGACCCACCGCCAGTGCTCCATCCACTCCTCCTTATTAGCTCTAGGTTTGTTTAGAGTCATTAAGGAATCATAGATGCTCTAGGATGTCAACGGAGTGAGCGAGAGGGGTGACGATGGCCGCAGGCACCGGCAGTAGGCGGGCGAGACTGCGCCAGGCCACGTTGGCGGAGATCCACGGGGCTGTGCGGACACTGCTGGTCGAGCAGGGACCGACTGCGGTGACCATCAACGCGGTCGCCCGGCAAGTGGGCATGAGCGGCCCGGCGCTGTACCACTACTACGCCAGCCACGACGAGCTCGTCGGCGCGGTGACCGCGGACTTCTTCCGCGAGCTGACCGCCGCCATGGAACAGGCCTGCGAAGCCCGCGCCGACGCCCCGGTCGGCGAACGCATCCTGGCGGCCTGCCGGGTCATGCGTGCTTGGGCGGTCGTCCATCCAGCCGAGTTCGGCTGGATCTTCGCCAGTCCGATCGCCCCACTCAATCGGCGACCGGACTCACCGCGCAACCAGGCCGGACAGCGCTTCGAGCAGGTCTTGCTGGACCTGACGGTGGAACTGTGGCAGACCCGACCATTCCCGGTGCCCGACCTGGCCAACCTGGCCGAGCCACTACACGAACAGCTGACCGCCTACTCCGCGAGCATCGACGGACGGCTGCCACCCGGGGCAGCGCACGTCTTCCTGTCCTGCTGGATCCGGCTGTATGGCCTGCTGTGCATGGAAGTCCTGCACCAACTCGACTTCGCCTACACCGACATGGAACCGGTCTTCGAGGAATGCCTGCGCGACCTCACCCACGCCCTCGGCCTGGACGGCCCTGACCAACCGACTCCGTAAACCTCGTCGCCCATCCCATAGATGCAGCCCGCATCGATGGGATGTGAGCACCTGGCCCCGTTCGATCGGCACGGCGAAACGAGACTTGGCCCAGAACATGCGAAAGGCCCCACAGTCGCCCGTGGGGCCTTCGAAAGCTGCGCTGGTGAAAGCCCCAGGTGCCCAGCGCTGGGTCGAGAGGAGCTCGCACCGTGGGGGTCTGGGGGCTCGGCCCCCAGAAGAAACAGAAATTAAAAGAGACCCGGTTCGCGCAGTCCGCGAACACGGGTCTCCCAATTTTAATTGCGGCGGTGTCCTACTCTCCCACACCCTACCGAGTGCAGTACCATCGGCGCTGAAGAGCTTAGCTTCCGGGTTCGGAATGGGACCGGGCGTTTCCTCTTCGCTAAAACCACCGCAAACCTATGAAACTACACAGACCACACCCGAAGAAACAGGGTGTCCGGTCTGGTGTTTCAGAACCGTACAGTGGATGCGTAACATCTTTGTGAGCAAGTCCTCGGCCTATTAGTACCAGTCAACTCCACACGTTACCGTGCTTCCATCTCTGGCCTATCAACCCAGTCGTCTAGCTGGGAGCCTTAACCCACAAAGGGTGGGATACCTCATCTAGGAACAGGCTTCCCGCTTAGATGCCTTCAGCGGTTATCCCTTCCGAACGTAGCCAACCAGCCATGCCCTTGGCAGAACAACTGGCACACCAGAGGTTCGTCCGTCCCGGTCCTCTCGTACTAGGGACAGCCTTCCGCAAGTATCCTACGCGCGCGGCGGATAGGGACCGAACTGTCTCACGACGTTCTAAACCCAGCTCGCGTACCGCTTTAATGGGCGAACAGCCCAACCCTTGGGACCTACTCCGGCCCCAGGATGCGACGAGCCGACATCGAGGTGCCAAACCATGCCGTCGATATGGACTCTTGGGCAAGATCAGCCTGTTATCCCCGGGGTACCTTTTATCCGTTGAGCGACCACGCTTCCACAAGCCATGGCCGGATCACTAGTTCCGACTTTCGTCCCTGCTCGACCCGTCAGTCTCACAGTCAAGCCCCCTTGTGCACTTGCACTCAACACCTGATTGCCAACCAGGCTGAGGGAACCTTTGAGCGCCTCCGTTACCCTTTGGGAGGCAACCGCCCCAGTTAAACTACCCACCAGGCACTGTCCCTGAACCAGATCATGGTCCGAGGTTAGACACCCAATTCGACCAGAGTGGTATTTCAACATTGACTCCACAGTAACTAGCGTCACCGCTTCACAGTCTCCCACCTATCCTACACAAGCCGAACCGAGCACCAATACCAAGCTATAGTAAAGGTCCCGGGGTCTTTCCGTCCTGCCGCGCGTAACGAGCATCTTTACTCGTAGTGCAATTTCACCGGGCCTGTGGTTGAGACAGCCGAGAAGTCGTTACGCCATTCGTGCAGGTCGGAACTTACCCGACAAGGAATTTCGCTACCTTAGGATGGTTATAGTTACCACCGCCGTTTACTGGCGCTTAAATTCTGAGCTTCGCCACTTACGTGACTAACCCGTCCTCTTAACGTTCCAGCACCGGGCAGGCGTCAGTCCATATACATCGTCTTACGACTTCGCATGGACCTGTGTTTTTAGTAAACAGTCGCTTCTCGCTGGTCTCTGCGGCCACACAACGCTCCAGGAGCAAAGTCCCTTCACGCCACACGGCCCCCCTTCTCCCGAAGTTACGGGGGCATTTTGCCGAGTTCCTTAACCACAGTTCACCCGAACGCCTTAGTATTCTCTACCTGACCACCTGTGTCGGTTTAGGGTACGGGCCGCTTGAACACTCACTAGAGGCTTTTCTCGGCAGCATAGGATCATCCACTTCGCCTCAATCGGCTACGCATCACGTCTCAGCCTTAATAGATGGCGGATTTACCTACCACCTGGCCTACACGCTTACACCAGTTAATCCACTCACTGGCGGAACTACCTTCCTGCGTCACCCCATCGCTTGACTAATACGGAATCGGGCCCCACGCTCCACTCACAGCTAGACCCGAAGGCCGTCCCCGCAAGCTTTGGGTGGTTAGCATCAACCGCCTCATCATGGGCGCATTCACGCGGGTACGGGAATATCAACCCGTTGTCCATCGACTACGCCTGTCGGCCTCGCCTTAGGTCCCGACTTACCCTGGGCGGATTAGCCTGGCCCAGGAACCCTTGGTCATCCGGCGGCAGAGGTTCTCACTCTGCTTTCGCTACTCATGCCTGCATTCTCACTCCCACACCCTCCACGGCTGGATCACTCCGCCGCTTCCACGGATGCAGGACGCTCCCCTACCCATCCACACCACTGCACAACAACCCAAAGGCTGAAGCGGATGTATTGTGTGAATGACACAGCTTCGGCGGTACGCTTAAGCCCCGCTACATTGTCGGCGCAGGACCACTTGACCAGTGAGCTATTACGCACTCTTTCAAGGGTGGCTGCTTCTAAGCCAACCTCCTGGTTGTCTGGGCGACCCCACATCCTTTCCCACTTAGCGTACACTTAGGGGCCTTAGCTGGTGTTCTGGGCTGTTTCCCTCTCGACTATGAAGCTTATCCCCCACAGTCTCACTGCCGCGCTCTCACTCACCGGTATTCGGAGTTTGGTTGATTTTGGTAAGCTTGTAGGCCCCCTAGACCATCCAGTGCTCTACCCCCGATGAGAAACACACGACGCTGCACCTAAATGCATTTCGGGGAGAACCAGCTATCACGGAGTTTGATTGGCCTTTCACCCCTACCCACAGCTCATCCCCCAGGTTTTCAACCCTGGTGGGTTCGGGCCTCCACACCGTCTTACCGGCGCTTCACCCTGGCCATGGGTAGATCACTCCGCTTCGGGTCTAGACCACGCGACTCAACGCCCTATTCAGACTCGCTTTCGCTACGGCTACCCCACACGGGTTAACCTCGCCACGCAGCACTAACTCGCAGGCTCATTCTTCAAAAGGCACGCCATCACCCACGTAGAGGCTCTGACGGCTTGTAGGCACACGGTTTCAGGTACTCTTTCACTCCCCTCCCGGGGTACTTTTCACCTTTCCCTCACGGTACTAGTCCGCTATCGGTCATCAGGAAGTATTTAGGCTTAACGGGTGGTCCCGCCAAATTCACAGCAAATTCCACGAGCTCGCTGCTACTCGGGAACACCACCAAAGGAGATCACGCGCTTTCGCCTACAGGACTCTCACCCTCTACGGCTCGGCTTTCCAGACCGATTCGACTAGCAACATGATTTTATGACTCCCCGACCGAGTGACAGCTCGATCCAGTGGGTCCCACGACCCCCACCACGCAACCCCTGTCAGGTATCACACGCAGCAGGTTTAGCCTCCTCCGCTTTCGCTCGCCACTACTCACGGAATCACGGTTGTTTTCTCTTCCTGTGGGTACTGAGATGTTTCACTTCCCCACGTTCCCTCCACACACCCTATATATTCAGGTGCAGGTGACACCACATAACTGGTGCCGGGTTTCCCCATTCGGAAATCCTCGGATCACAGCTCGGTTGACAGCTCCCCGAGGCATATCGCAGCCTCCCACGTCCTTCATCGGCTCCTGATGCCAAGGCATCCACCATGTGCCCTTAATAACTTGACCACAAAGATGCTCGCATCCACTGTACAGTTCTCAAACACCACACCAGAAAAATCACTCTTCCCTGAGAACACCCATCCCGGTCAATCCCGGTCGGTTTGAACTCTGAGCGATTCCGGTCAGTACTGAAACATTGCACGCACACGCGTGTTGCCTCAGGACCCAACAGTGTGTCGACCTATCTGCAGCATTGACTGCACGAAGACCAGTAGTTCCACGGTTTCTTGAGCTCCGCCCCATGAACGCATGCCATGGCTGGCGGTTCTCCTGCACAGTGATCTCGGCGTTTCCTTGCGGAACGCTTACCAGCACTGTGAGGTGATGTGCTCCTTAGAAAGGAGGTGATCCAGCCGCACCTTCCGGTACGGCTACCTTGTTACGACTTCGTCCCAATCGCCAGTCCCACCTTCGACCACTCCCTCCCACAAGGGGTTAGGCCGTGGGCTTCGGGTGTTACCGACTTTCGTGACGTGACGGGCGGTGTGTACAAGGCCCGGGAACGTATTCACCGCAGCGTTGCTGATCTGCGATTACTAGCGACTCCGACTTCATGGGGTCGAGTTGCAGACCCCAATCCGAACTGAGACCAGCTTTAAGGGATTCGCTCCACCTCACGGTCTCGCAGCCCTCTGTACTGGCCATTGTAGCATGTGTGAAGCCCTGGACATAAGGGGCATGATGACTTGACGTCATCCCCACCTTCCTCCGAGTTGACCCCGGCAGTCTCCCATGAGTCCCCGCCATAACGCGCTGGCAACATGGAACGAGGGTTGCGCTCGTTGCGGGACTTAACCCAACATCTCACGACACGAGCTGACGACAGCCATGCACCACCTGCACACCAACCACAAGGGAAGCCCTATCTCTAGGGATGTCTGGCGCATGTCAAGCCCAGGTAAGGTTCTTCGCGTTGCATCGAATTAATCCACATGCTCCGCCGCTTGTGCGGGCCCCCGTCAATTCCTTTGAGTTTTAGCCTTGCGGCCGTACTCCCCAGGCGGGGCGCTTAATGCGTTAGCTACGGCACGGAACCCGTGGAAAGAGCCCCACACCTAGCGCCCAACGTTTACGGCGTGGACTACCAGGGTATCTAATCCTGTTCGCTCCCCACGCTTTCGCTCCTCAGCGTCAGTATCGGCCCAGAGACCCGCCTTCGCCACCGGTGTTCCTCCTGATATCTGCGCATTTCACCGCTACACCAGGAATTCCAGTCTCCCCTACCGAACTCAAGTCTGCCCGTATCGACCGCAAGCCCAGGGTTAAGCCCCAGGTTTTCACGACCGACGCAACAAACCGCCTACGAGCTCTTTACGCCCAATAATTCCGGACAACGCTCGCACCCTACGTATTACCGCGGCTGCTGGCACGTAGTCAGCCGGTGCTTCTTCTCCAGGTACCGTCAGTTGCCCTTCGTCCCTGGCGAAAGAGGTTTACAACCCGAAGGCCGTCATCCCTCACGCGGCGTCGCTGCGTCAGGCTTTCGCCCATTGCGCAATATTCCCCACTGCTGCCTCCCGTAGGAGTCTGGGCCGTGTCTCAGTCCCAGTGTGGCCGGTCGCCCTCTCAGGCCGGCTACCCGTCGTCGCCTTGGTAGGCCATTACCCCACCAACAAGCTGATAGGCCGCGGGTTCATCCTGCACCGCCGGAACTTTCCACCACCAAACATGCGCTCGGCAGTCGTATCCGGTATTAGACCCAGTTTCCCGGGCTTATCCCAGAGTGCAGGGCAGATTACCCACGTGTTACTCACCCGTTCGCCGCTCGTGTACCCCGAAGGGCCTTACCGCTCGACTTGCATGTGTTAAGCACGCCGCCAGCGTTCGTCCTGAGCCAGGATCAAACTCTCCAACAATGCTTTAGTTGAAAGTTCGATGTCCTGACAAACCAGAACTTATCTGGTCCATCTGTCCATCTCAAAGGAACCTCTCGACGAGGTTCATAAAAGCTCTACTGGCTTTCAATAGATCGACACACTGTTGAGTTCTCAAACAACACACGCACACTCATCTGAGTGATGAACACTCTATCAGAGGGCTTGCCTTGCTAAATCTTGGGGGTCTGCGTTCCGTTCCCCTGGCTTTCCGGGGCCCGTTTCTCGCTGACCTGGATAAAGTTACACGCCCCCAAACGGGCCGTTTCAGGGGGGTACCCCTAACTGCATCATCGCAGGTCAGAGTGCCCGTAGCTCCTCCACAACGGCCGAGACCGACTTCTTGGCGTCGCCGAACAGCATCGCGGTGCGGGGGTCGTAGTAGAGGTCGTTGTCCACTCCGGCGAACCCCGGGCTCATTCCGCGCTTGAGGACGATGACCGAACGGCTCTCGTTCACGTTGAGGATCGGCATGCCGTAGATCGGTGAGTTCGGGTCGGTGTGTGCGGCCGGGTTGGTGACGTCGTTCGCCCCGATCACCAGTGCCACGTCTGTCCGCGCGAACTCGCCGTTGATCTCCTCCATCTCCTTGAGGTGCTCGTACGGCACGTCGGCCTCGGCGAGCAGCACGTTCATGTGTCCGGGCATGCGACCGGCGACCGGGTGGATCGCGTAGTAGACCGCGACGCCCTTGCTCTCCAGTTCCTTGGCCATCTCGCGCACGGCGTGCTGGGCCTGGGCCACCGCCATGCCGTAACCAGGGACAACGACGACCTGACGGGCGTAGCTCATCTGGATCGCCGCGTCGGAGGCGCTGGTCTGCCGGACGGTCTTGTCCGTCGGCCCGGACGCGCTCGGACCACCCGTGCCGCCGAAACCACCCGCGACAATCGCCGGGATCGAACGGTTCATCGCCTTGGCCATCAGGTTGGTCAGGATCGTGCCGGACGCGCCCACGATCATTCCCGCGACGATCAGCGCGGTGTTGTCCAGCGCGATACCCGTCGCCGCAGCGCTCAGTCCGGTCAACGCGTTCAGCAGGGAGATCACCACGGGCATGTCGGCGCCGCCGATCGGCAGCACGACCATCAGCCCCAGCAGCGCGGACGACACCAGGATGCCGCTCATCAGCCACTCGGACGTGCCACCGGCGACCACCGCGACGCCGCAGGCCACACCGATGAGCAGCAGCAGGAGGTTCAGCGGCTGCTGCAGCCTGCCGACGCTGATCGGCCGCCCCGGCAGGATCTCCTGGAGCTTGCCGAAGGCCACGTTGGATCCCCAGAACGAGATGGATCCGATCAGCGCGGCGAAGAGCGTCGCGATCGAGACGTGCGCGGGCTCGGCGGCGAAGCCGTGCGTCTGGCGGAACTCCACCCACGCGACCAGCGCGACTGCGCCGCCACCGACGCCGTTGAACAACGCGACCATCTGTGGCATCGCGGTCATCTTGACCTTGCGGGCCGCGGGAATCCCGATCGCGGTGCCCAGCGCGACGCCCAGCAGGATCAGCCACCAGTTGCCCATGCCCGGGGTCAGCGCGGTCGCGAGAATCGCGATCCCCATCCCCACCGCGGCGAGCAGGTTGCCGCGAACGGCTGTCCGTGGGCCGGTCAGCCCCATCAGGCCGTAGATGAACAGCGCGAACGCCACGATGTACAGGCACTGGATCGTGGCGGGGTCCTGGAGCCAGCTCATTCCCGTGGCCCCGTTTCCTTCGATTTGGACGCTTTGAACATCCCGAGCATTCGGTCTGTCACCAGGAATCCGCCGACCACGTTGATGGTGCCGAAGGCGATCGCGACCACCAGCAGGATCTGGTCGAGCGTCCCGGTCGCGCCGAGGCCGAGCACGATCAGCGCGCCGAGCAGGACGATGCCGTGGATCGCGTTCGTGCCGGACATCAGCGGGGTGTGCAACGTGTTGGGCACCTTCGAGATCACCGCGAATCCCACGAAACCGGCGAGCACGAGGATGGCCAGGTTCTGGACCAGCATCACGGCCTCCTCGTCACACAGGCGGACGCGACGATCTCGTCGTCGAAGTCGAGCGTCAGGCGTCCGTCGCTGATCAGCAGTTCCAGCAGGGCTTGGACATTGCGGGAGTAGAGCTCGCTCGCCGACTCGGGCATCGAGGCTGGCAGGTTCACCGGCGCCACGATCGTCACGTCATGCCGGACGACGACCTCGCCGGGCACGCTCACCTCGCAGTTCCCGCCGGACTCCCCCGCCAGGTCGACGACGACACTGCCCGCGCGCATGGCGGTCACCGAGTCCTCGGTCACCAGGATCGGGGCCTTGCGTCCCGGCACCTGCGCGGTGGTGATCACGACGTCGTAGCCGATCACCGCCTCGTTCAGGCGTTTCAGCTGCTCAGCGCGTTCCTCGTCGGTCAGCGCGCGGGCGTACCCGCCGTCGCCGACCGCCTCGATGCCGAGGTCGAGCCACTTGGACCCGACGGACCGCACCTGTTCGGCGACCTCCGGGCGGACGTCGTAGCCGGTGGTCTGCGCGCCGAGACGGCGTGCCGTGGCCAACGCCTGCAGACCGGCGACGCCCGCGCCGAGGACCAGCGTCTTGGCGGGCGCGACTGTTCCCGCGGCAGTGGTCAGCATCGGGTAGAAGCGCGTGAGGTGTTGCGCGCCAAGCAAAGCGGCCAGATACCCGGCGACGCTGCTCTGCGACGACAGCGCGTCCATCGACTGCGCGCGGGAGATCCGGGGAATGGCTTCCATGGCCAGGCCGTGCACGTCACGGGTGGCCAACGCGTCCGCGATATTCGTGCCGAGGAAGCCGATCAGCACGCTGCCAGGTTTCAGACGGCCGATTTCCTCGTCGGTCGGGGCCGCGACCTTGACGACCACATCGCAGGCCCACGGATCACCGAGGGTGGCCCCGGCTTCCTCGTAGAGCCAGTCCGACATCAACGCCCCACCACCGGCGCCGGGTTCCACCACGATGTTCAGCCCCGCGGAGCGCAGCCGTCCCACAACCTTGGGGACGAGCGCCACCCGCCGTTCACCAGGGGCCGATTCACGCGGCACACCGACCACGATGTTCTGGGTGTCCGCCATTGGAGACCCTCCCATGCAAACAGAACGTACGTCTTCTGTTCTGTCTCCAGTTGTACCACCGTGTGGTGCGCACCACACCCATCGAAGGATGGCGTTTTGGTCGTGTCTCGGCCCCCCGCCCGGCTATCGCGGACGGGGGGCCGAGACACGACCTAGTCTCGGACGAGAGTCCTTGACTGTTCTTGCGCCTCACGGGCGCGCGGCACTGCGACTTTGGGCGGACGGGTGACGTACGGGCGGAGCAGTCGGATCACCACGAGCCCCACCGCGAGCACCGGGACCATCGCCGCCATCGCGGCCGCGGTCGCACCGGCGCGCAGAACGTCACGGGGCACGAGCGTGATCCGGTTGGTCATCACGGAAACCTTGCCGGGCAAGGACACCAGCCACAGCACCAGGATGAAACCGGCCATCGCGACGATCGCCCGGTACACCGCCGGGTGATAGCCGATGCCCTCGGCGGCGGCCATCACGGCGAGCCAGCCGTAGAGCGCGGGGAGCTGGGCACGTTCCGTGGTCGCGGCCCAGAGCAGCCCGGCCGCCACGGCGAGGACCGCGAACACCCACCACCGGGTGTCCGCACGGGCCCATTGTCCGACCGCGTCGAGCCAGTCGACCGGGACACCGGCCCAGCCGAGCAGCGCACCGGGGACTTCCAACGGCGCCATCGGTGGCGCGACCGCCTGGCCGATCACCCAGGCCATGCTCCACACCGAGACCGCACACGCCATGACCAGCTGCCATCGTGGCCGGTCCGTCACGCACGCCCAGATCCGCGCCAGTTCCCGCCGCAAGGTCCGCATCGCGCCAACAACTCCCTCGCCGGCACCTCTCCCCCTGAAATGATCATTGATCGACTTCGCTACGTCCAGTCGTCGTCAAGTTGATCACTCGACCGGGGTTGAGGATCCCGCGCGGATCCAGCGCCTGTTTGATCTGGTGGTGTGACCACAACGCGGCGTCGTCCAGCTCACGGGCCAGCCAGTCGCGTTTGAGGAATCCGACGCCGTGCTCGCCGGTGATGGTCCCACCGAGCGCCAGGCCCAGCCGCATGACCTCGGCGAACGCCCGCTGCGCCGCCTCGGCCTGCGCGTGGTCGAACAACACGGCCGGGTGCATGTTGCCGTCGCCCGCGTGGCCGCAGGTGGCGATCAGGACGCCGTGCTCGGCGGCGATCCGCTCGATGCCGTCCACCAGCGCGGCGAGGTTGCGGCGCGGCACGCACACGTCGTCGACCAGCGAGGCCGGGTACTCCTCGAACGACAGCCCGGCCAGTCTGCGGCCCTGCATCAGCAGATCCGCCTCGGCAGGGTTGTCCGAGACGATCACCTCGGTGGCGGCGCACTTGCGGGCCGAGAGTTCGAACGCGGCCAGTTCCTCCGGGGCCCTGGTGCCCGCGTCGGACTGGGCGATCAGCACCGCGCCGATCCCGTCGGGGAAGCCGAGGTCCTGGATCCGGTTGACGGCCGCGATCGTCGCCGCGTCCATCAGTTCCAGCGCGGCCGGACGGATCCCGGTTCCCAGGTGGTCGGCGACGGCTCGGCAGGCATCCGCCGTGGTGTCGAAGAAGGCGATCGCCGCCAACGGCCGGGAAGCGGCCGGACGCAACGCCACGGTCACCTCGGTGACGACACCGAGCGTGCCTTCGGACCCGACGAACAGCCGTGTCAGGTCATAGCCCGCAACGCCCTTGGCTGTCCGGCGCCCGGTGCGCATCACTCGACCGTCCGCGAGGACCACCTGCAGCGCACGGACGAAGTCGCCCGTCACGCCGTACTTGAGACAGCACATGCCGCCCGCGTTGGTCGCGACGTTGCCGCCGATCGACGAGATGTCCTTCGATCCCGGATCCGGCGGGTAGTAGAGCCCTTTCTCCGCGACCGCCGCGGCCAGCGTGGCGTTGATGACGCCAGGCTGGACCACGGCGATCTGCTCCTCGACGTCGATCTCGACGATCTGGTCGAGTTTCTCCACGTTCAGCAGCACGCAGCCGTCGAGCGCGTTCGCTCCGCCGGACAAGCCGGTGCGTGTGCCCTGCGGGACAACGGGGACGTTGTGTTCGTACGCCCACCGCATCGTGTCCACGACATCCTGGAGAGACCTCGCCCTGACCAACGCCCTCGGTGTGCCGCTGGGGCAGAAAGTGGCCCGGTCTGTCCGGTACGCGTCCAGAACATCCGGGTCGTCCGTGGTGGCATCAGCCGGCAGCGAGATCACTCCCTCACGCTACTTCAAACCGAACGCCAACAGCACGTTTCCGTGCTCGCTCGGGTAGAACGGCTCATAGCCCGATTGGACGTACAGCATTCCGTTGGCGACAACGGCACCGCCGCTGCCCGACAGCGCGCTCCCGTGTCCGGTCAGGCCGTTCACGCCCTGGAAGTCACGCACAGTGTCGTACTCCCACAACACCTTGCCGTTGCGCGCCGAGTACGCCCGCATCTTGCCGTCGTTGCTGCCTTCCCAGACGACACCGGGCGTGGTGGTCACCGCTGGGCCGTGCGCGAGTGAGCACATGTCCTTGTGTTGCGCAGCGCCACCCCAGTCGCATCCGTTGGCGGGGTTCGGGGTCTGCCACAGTACTTTTCCGGTCTCCGGGGAGACAGCGAAAAGCGTTCCCGGTCGGGCGAAGTACGTGGCGATGTAGAGCTTGTCGCCGTCGTACGAGGAACCCCACTGGATTCCGGATATTCCGCCACTCGGAAGCGGAACGCCGAGCTGGCGGCGCCACTTCACGTCACCAGTCGTGGCGTCGAACGCGTGGTACACACCGCTCTTCTGGCCGA
The DNA here is from genome assembly GCF_000826545.1 of Kibdelosporangium sp. MJ126-NF4. Next base: position 212,675 of record NZ_CDME01000014.1, read on the forward strand.
CGCCGACATAGGTGCGGCCCTTGACGCGGAAGATGTTCGGCGTCGCGCCGATGTCGTAGTCGAGGTTGGTGCCGTCCTTCAGGCCTGGGCAGTAGCCTTCGGGGTCGGGTTTGTTGCACAGGTCACGCCAGGTGTCCGCTTTGGTCACCTGCTGTTTCCACCGCACCGCGCCACTTCGCGCGTCCAGTGCCAACAGGCTGTCGAAGTCGCCCGCGTTGCCGGTGTAGTTCTGGCCGGTTCCGACGTACAGCGTGCCGGTGCGCTCGTCGATCACCGGTGAGCTCCACACGGTCGCGCCGGAAGGCTCGAACTTCTTCGCGCCGCTGGGGTACGTTCCCACCTCCTTGGGTTCGGGAACCGTGAAGTAGCGCCACGCGAGCTCGCCGGTCTCGGCGTCCAGCGAGTCGATGTGACCGCGGAACGTGCAGCACGGGTAGTCCTTGCCGAGCATGTTCTCACCGCTGGACGCGCCGACGTAGATCCGGCCGTCGTGGTAGAGCGGCGAACTGGTGTGCATGCCCATCGGGTGTGACTCGGTGTCCTTGGCCCACACCAGTTTTCCGGTCTTCTGCTCCAGTGCGTACATGTAGCCGCCGCTGTCGCCGAAGAAGACCTTGCCCCTGGCGACCGCGGGGCCGTCGAGCACGACGCGTTTCGCCGGGTCGACCGACGCCAGGTCGAAGGTCCACTTCGTCCTGCCGGTCTTCGCGTCCAGCGCGTGGAACTTCATGTCCTGGCCGCCGAAGAAGATGTCGCCGTCGACCACCGCGGGCTGGCTCTTGGCGGGCACGCCGGTCTTCGGGTACGCGAAGGCCCATTTGAGTTCGAGTTTGCCGACGTTGGCCGGAGTGATTCGGAACTCGGCCGGGTTGTGCCGCGACCCGGCCTTGTCCCCCTGCCACGTCGGCCAGTCGCCGCCTCGGTGGCTGTGCGCGCTCGCGACCGAACTGGCCAGCGTGAAGCCGACGAGTGTCAGTGCGGCGAGTCGGGTGAGTGTGTTCCCCACCCACCCACCGTGCACTACTCACTGTGCCCGGACATCCACCCTTGGTAGAGACCTGGCCAGCCGAAAGGTGGACGCCGGGTCCACCGATCAGCTATCCCTCCAGGTAGAAGCTCGTGAGTGTTTAGCCCGGTTCTAACCGGCCAAAACACTCACGAGGTTCACTTGCGGGGCAGGCCCTGCGGGTTGACCTCGGAACGGGTGATCGCCTCGTCGGCGAGGTTCCAGCGGGCCAGCACCTCGGCGTACTTGCCGCTCCTGATCAGGTCGTTCAGCGCGTCGGCCACCGGCTCGACCAGGCCGCTGCTCTTCTTGGTCATACCCGCGATCTGGGCGGGGATCTCGCCGCCGCCGGAGACCTGGCCGACGATCTTGGTCTCGCCGGAGACCTTGGCGTGGTAGGCCGAACCGGGATACGGGCCGACATACAGCTCTATCCGGCCCGACTTCAGTGCGAGATACCGGTCCGAGGGGTTGGTGTAGTACTGGAACTCGACCGGCGGCAGGCCTGCGGCCTTGTTGGCCGCGTCCCAGCGCAGCAGGATCTGCTCCTGGTTGGTGCCCGAGCTGACGGCCACCTTGCGGCCCGCGACGTCCTTGGGCCCGGAGACCGTGATGTCCTTGGTGGTGCTGGTCTCGAAGGCGATGGTGTCCACGCGGTAGGTGGCGAAGTCGTACTTGTCCTTGCGTTCCTCGGTCACCGTGATGTTGGAGAAACCGATGTCGTACTGGCCTGATTCCACCGACAGGAACAGGTTCTCCCACGAGGTGGGCTCTAGTCGCAGCTTGAGGCCGAGGGTGTCGGCGGCCAGTTGCGCGATGTCGGTCTCCACGCCGATCGGGGTCCTGTCGTCATCCGCGCGGAACGTCAGCGGCGGCGAGCCCTTGCCGTCGACACCGACGACGAGTTCGCCGCGGTCGCGGATCGTCTGGGGTAACTTCGCCGCGATCTGGTCGTTCCTGGTCGCCCTGATCCGCTTCTGGTCCGGGCTGGTGTTCACACCCGCGTTGTTCTGTTCCGGTTTTCCGGCGTCGGCGGGGCCGCCGCACGCGGACAGGGCCACGACTGAGACCAACAGGAGCGCGATGCGCCGCATGAGGAGACCTCCTTCTACAGAACCTTGCTCAGGAACGCTCGGGTGCGTTCCTCGCGGGGGTTGTCCAGGACGTCGGCGGGTGAGCCCTGTTCGACGATCTGGCCTTCGTCCATGAACACGACCGTGTCCGCGACCTCGCGGGCGAAGCCGATCTCGTGGGTGACCACGACCATCGTGGTGCCGCCGCGGGCCAGGTCCTTGATCACGTCCAGCACCTCGTTGACCAGTTCGGGATCCAGCGCGGACGTGGGCTCGTCGAACAGCAGCAGCTTGGGGCGCAGGGCGAGCGCACGCGCGATCGCCACCCGCTGCTGCTGGCCACCGGACAGCTGCTTCGGGTAGGCGTCGGCTTTGTCCACGAGGCCCACCCGGTCGAGCAGAACGAGCCCGTCGCCTCTGGACAGACGCGGCGCCTCGATCACGTTCTCGAGCACGGTCAGGTTGGTGAACAGGTTGAAGTTCTGGAACACGAACCCGATGTTCTTGCGCTGTTTGAGGATCTCGGATTCCCTGAGCTCGTGCAGCGTGTCGCCGGAACGGCGGTAGCCGACGAGTTCGCCGTCCACGCTGACATGGCCGCGGTCGACCCGTTCGAGGTGGTTGATCGCCCGCAGCAGGGTGGACTTGCCCGAGCCGGAAGCGCCGATGATCACGGCGACCTCACCGGCGCTGACATCGAGTGAGATGCCACGCAGTACGTGCAGTGCGCCGAAGTTCTTGTGCACACCTTGGATTCGCAGCATCAGCGCTGGATGCCCTTCTCCCCAAAACCTTTGTTCCAGTGGCGTTCGACGTAGTACTGCACGACCGACAGGGCCGAGGTGATCAACAGGTACCAGAACGTGGCCACCATCAGCAGCGGGATCACCCGGCCGTTGCGCGTGTAGATCACCTGGACCTGGTAGAACAGCTCGGGCAGGGCCATGATGTAGACCACGGACGTGCCCTTGACCATGCCGATGATCTCGTTGGCCGCGGCCGGGACGATCGTACGCATCGCCTGCGGCAGCACGATCCGGAAGAACTGACGGCGTCGCGGGATGCCCAGTGCGGCGGCGGCCTCGCGTTGACCGGCGTCCACGCTGATGAAGCCGGAGCGCACGATCTCAGCCGAATAGGCGGCCTGGTGCAACGACAGGCCGAGCGCGGCGGCGGCCAGCGGCGGGATCAGGTCCTGTGTGCCGACGGAGAAGAACGACGGTCCGAACGGGATCCCGAACGACAGCTGGTTGTACAGGATGGCCAGGTTGTACCAGAACAGCAGTTGCAGAATCAGGGGCACGGAACGGAAAACCCAGATGTACGCCCAGCTCACCGCGCGCAGCAGCGGGCTCGACGACAGGCGCATCAACGCGAACACGGTGCCGAGTACGAAACCGATGACGATGCCCAGCGCGGTGAGCTCGACCGTCAGCAGCACAGCTTCCAGGACCGACGGGTAGAACACGTAGTCGGCGAACGTCGGCCAGTCGAACGCGGTGTTGGTGGCCAACGCGTGCGCGGCCATCGCCACCAGCACGAGGATGACGGCGCTGAACACCCAGCGCCAGGGGTGCCGGACCGGCACCACCCGTAACGCGGACAGGTCCTCGGTTTCCGGTGCCCGCGTCGCGGTACTCACGGCACGCTCGGCACGGGCAGGAGTTTCTGGAACGGCAGCGGTTGCGCCGTCGGTGGGTTGTCCACATCGAACAGTGGTTGGTAGCCGAGTGCGAGGTACAGGCCTTTTGCCTCGGGCTGACGCGGCCCGGTGGTCAGGAAGATCCTGGCGTATCCCCGTCGCAGCGCTTCGCGTTCCAGTTCGGCGACGACGGCGGCGGCAAGGCCGCGCCTGCGGTGCGCGGTGTGGGTCCAGATCCGCTTGAGTTCGGCTGTGTCGTCGGAGTAGCGCTGGAACGCGCCGCCCGCGACGGCCTCGTCGTTCTCGACCAACAGGACGAACGCCCCGTGTGGTGGGGCGAATCTGCTGGCCGGGTAGGTTTTCAGGTCCTCGTGCAGCCGTCCGTAGCGTCCGGTGTACTCCCGCACGAGGTCCTCGATCAGCGGTTCCACGAGCGGGTCGCTCATCGGAACATGCCGGACTTCAAAGCGCGACATGGGAAAAACGCTACGGACGGCTTTACTTCAGCGTCAACGAGTCCCAGATGATGGTCTTCGTCGCACCAGGGGTTGTCACAGTCAGAACAGGGCTGGCACGATCGCCTCGATCACGTGCGGGCCTGGTTTGTCTTGTGCCGCACGGAACTGCTCGGCCAGCTCCTCGGCGGTCGTCGCGCGCGTCGCGGGGACGCCCATGCCCGTCGCCAGTGCCACGAAGTCCAGATCCGGCCGGGACAGGTCGAGCCAGTCCAGCGCTTTCGGGCCGGTGCTCTCCGCGCCGACCCGCTGCAGTTCCAGTTTGAGGATCGCGTACGAGCGGTTCGACAGCAGCACCGTGGTGACGTTCAGGTTCTCCCGTGCCATCGTCCACAACGCGGACACGGTGTACATCGCGCTGCCGTCGGCCTGCAGGCAGATCACCGGACGGTCCGGGCACGCGACCGCGGCGCCGACCGCGCTGGGCAGTCCGAACCCGATGGCGCCACCCGTGATCGTCAGCACGTCGTGTTTGGGCGCACCGGCGGTCGCCGTCGGCAGCAGCAACCCCGACGTGTTCGCCTCGTCGACGATGACGGCGTTCTCGGGCAGCAGCGCGCCGATCACGTCCACCCAGTTCTGCGGGGTCAGCTCACCGGTGGGCAGGTCCGGTCGGGTCAGCTCCTGCAGCACCGGTTGCACGTCCGGCGCGACGATGTCCGCGATCGTCTCCAACGCGGCGGTGATGTCGTCGCCGTGTTCGGCGAGCACGTGCACCTTGCAGTCGTCCGGCACCAGGTCACTGGGCTTGCCGGGGTAGGCGAAGAACGACACCGGGGACTTCGTGCCCGCCAGCACGAGGTTGCGCACGTCGGTCAACTGCCAGGCGACCTGCTCGGCCAGGTAGCCGAGGCGTTCGAGGGCGGGCACGCCCGCGCCGCGCTCGATCCGCGTCGGGAAGGTCTCAGCGAACAGTTTCACGCCTGTGGCCTGGGAAATCCGGTTGGCCGCGCGGATCGCGCGCTCCCGCGTGCCCACGTTGCCCAACAGGATCACGGTGGACTCGCCGGACCGCAGGACGTCGACAACCGCCTGCACCACGTTCTCGGCCACAGTCGGCCGGGCGGGGTCGGGCAGCGGCGTGGCGGGCACACCGCCCTCGCCCCACGAGATGTCCGCGGGCAGGATCAGCGTGGCGATCTGTCCGGACCGAGCGACCTGCACCGCTTCGGCGGCGTCCGCGGCGAGCGCGTCGGTGGACGCGCTGGTGCGAGTCCAGCCGACCGTGGTGGCCAGCGACTCGATGTCCGACTCCAGCGGCGCGTCGTACTGCTTGTGGTACGTCGCGTGGTCGCCGACGACGTTCACGATCCCGGTCCGCGCCCGGCGCGCGTTGTGCAGGTTCGCCAGTCCGTTCGCCAGGCCGGGGCCGAGGTGCAGCAGGGTGGCGGCCGGTTTGTCGGCCATGCGGGCGTAGCCGTCGGCCGCGCCGGTCACCGCTCCCTCGAACAGTCCGAGGACACCGCGCATCTCCGGTACGGCGTCGAGCGCGGCGACGAAGTGCATCTCGGAGGTGCCCGGGTTGCCGAAGCAGACGTGTACGCCCGCGTCGACAAGCGTGCGGAGAAGGGCCTGTGCGCCGTTCATCGTTCTCGGAACTCCCACTCAGTCGAAGAGGACACTCAGTCGAAGAGAACACCGGGGTTGAGGACACCGGCCGGGTCGAACGCGGTCTTGATCCGCCGCATCAGGTCCACTTTGGCCGGATCGGTGAGCGCGAGGAACCGCTCGGTGTGCTTGCGGCCGATGCCGTGCTCGCCGGAGATCGCGCCACCGAGACCGACTCCGGCCTCGAACAGGCCGTGCAGCACGCGGTCACGCACCTCGGCGTCCTTCTGCAGCACGGCGAGGTGCACGTTGCCGTCACCCGCGTGCCCGCAGCCGATGATGAACGTGTTGTTCTCCGCCGCGATCTCCCGGACGCGCTCCATGAACTGGGGCAGCGACGCACGCGGGATCACCGTGTCGATGATGTCGTCGGCGCCTGCTTCCTTGGCCGCCCAGAACGCCTTCTCCCGCGCGTCGACCAGCTTGCTCGCGGCCGAGCCCGCCAGGACGTAGACGTCCTTGGCCCCCAGGTCCGACAGCAGCTCGCCGAGTTCGGTGACGTCCTCCTCCAGCCGCTCGGCGCTGCGGTTCTCCAGCTGCACGAGCAGGTACGCGTGCGAGGTCTCCTTGACCTCGTCGGGAATGCCGAGCTGCAACTGGGCGCGGTACGTGATCGCGCCCATGGTCAGCCCGTCGAGGTACTCCACGATCAACGGGCCCAGGCCGCTGGCGACGACCTTCGGCACGGCCCGCACCACCTCGTCGAGTGCGGCGAACGGCGCCAGCACCGTGCCCTGGTGCGGCAGGCGCGGCTGGAGTTTCAGCACCGCCTCGGTCACCAGCGCCAGCGTGCCCTCGGAACCGATGATCAGCTGGGTGAGGTCGTAGCCGGTGCTCGCCTTGACGAACTTGCCGCCGGTGCGGATCAGCTCGCCGGTGGGCAGCGCGGCCTCGAGACCGAGGACGTGGTTGCGGGTTACCCCGTACTTGATGGCACGCATCCCGCCTGCGTTCGTGCCGACGTTGCCGCCGATGCTCGCGCTGAGCTCCCCGGGGTAGACGGGGTAGACCAGATCGTGCTCGGCCAGTTGGGCGTCGAGCTGCTCCAGGCTCACACCGGGCTGCACGACGGCCACGTGGTTGTCGGTGTCGATCTCCAGGATCGCGGCCATCCGTTCGAACGAGATCAGCAGCCCGTCCGGCCGCGGCCGCGCCGCGCCGGACAGCCCGGAGCCCACTCCGCGCGCGGTGACCGAAATCCCCAGCTCGGACGCGGTTTTCAGGAGCTGCGCGACCTCGTCGGCGGTCCCGGGACGGGCGACGTACGCCGGTGTCACCGGGTCGTTGCTCAGCGCCTCGTCGTGGGTGTAGTCCTCGCCGATCGCATCCCCCACCAGCAGGTGATCGGCACCGACGATCCCGGACAGCCGTGTTGCGTCGTCCGCCACTGAACACTCCCTTCGTACCCGGCGGTAACACTAGTCGTTCGTGCCGAAAACCGGTTGTCCGTGGTTGATAACGTCACCGGCGTGGCATGTTTCTGTGCAAGCAGGTTGCGCCGCCGCTGAGGCGCGCGGCCCCTTGCTGACCAGCTGATCTCCAGCCGAGCCCGATCCGAGGGCTGGGCGGGTCGTTGTCGCCTCCGAACAACAGCGCTCATCCGAACCTCTGTTCCGCGCTGGAGCGACACACATGCTTCCCCATGCCCGCACGGGCGTTCATCTTCTGTCCACACACGCCGTCATCCGGCAGCTGATCCGCTCGTCCGGGGTGGGCCGCGACGACCTGGTGATCGATTTCGGGGCCGGTCCCGGCACGCTCACCGCGCCGCTGGCCGCCACCGGGGCGCGCGTCCTCGCCATCGAACGCGACGAGGCGTTCGTCCGCGTACTCACCCGGCGGTTCGCCGACACCCCGCAGGTCAAGGTGGTCCACGCCGACCTGCGCACCGTCCCGCTGCCCAGCAGGGACTTCGCCGTGGTGGCCAACATCCCGTTCGCACTGTCCACAGTGCTGCTCCGACGGCTGCTGTCCCGGCCTCGGCGCTCGCTCGCGCGTGCCGACCTGGTGCTCGAGTGGGGCCTCGCCCGCCGGGTCGTGGCCGCGCGGACGAAGGAAACCGCCAGGTGGGCCCAGAAATACGAGCTGCGGATCGCACGCCGGATCCCGGCACGCGACTTCCGGCCCGCGCCGCGCGTGGACGCGGCCCATCTGGTGATCCGACGGCGGTGAGGCGAAATCCATGTGAACCGCCACGCACCGATCGCCCGTATCGGTAGTGAGGTGCCGCCCTGCGAAAGGCTTTGACATGCGCAACACACACCGACGGATCACCAGGAAGAAGGTCATCCTCACGGCTGTGGGAATCGCCGTGGCCGCCACGGCCGCGTTCACGATCCCCCAGGCCATGGCCAAGGACTCCCGGGCTCTGCCCACCCTCGATCAGATGCGGACCATGACCGGCACGGCGTGGGCGGTCGACCCGGACACCGGCCAGACGCTGGTCACCGCCGACAGCAGCGTCAACACCGACCAGTGGAGCGCACTGCTGTCGCACAGCAGTGACAAGGTGAAGGTACGGCGGGCGGCGGGCAAGTTCAGCCTGTTCGCCGAAGGCGGCGACGCGATCTTCGCCGGGGGCTCGCGGTGCTCGCTGGGCTTCAACGTCACCCTGCGCAACGGCGCCGCCGGAATCCTCACCGCGGGCCACTGCACCGCGGGCGGACGGAACTGGTCGACTTCACAGGGCGGCAGGGCGGTGGCCACCGTCCAGTCGTCGACGTTCCCCGGCAACGGTGACTTCGCGTTGCTGTCGTACAACGACGCCGACACCCAGGCGCCCAGCGCTGTCGACGTCGGCGGTGGACAGCTGGTGCAGATCACGCGAGCCGCAAACGCTCGCGTGAACCAGAACGTGCTGCGGATGGGCAGCACGACCGGGTTGAACGACGGTCAGGTGACCGCCCTGAACGCCACGGTGAACTACCCGGAAGGCACGGTCACCGGTCTCATCCAGACCACAGTGTGCGCCGAGCCCGGTGACAGCGGCGGCCCGCTGTTCACCGAAGACGGCACCGCACTCGGGCTGACCTCCGGCGGTTCCGGCAACTGCCAGCAAGGTGGCGAGACGTTCTTCCAGCCGGTCACCGAACCGCTGCAGGCCTTCGGCGCCACCATCGGCCAGTAGCTCCCTCTGGTGAGGGCCGCCTTACGGGCGTCAGATGCCCGCAAGGTGGCCTTCACGGCAAAACCTTCAGTCGAGGACTTCGGCGACGGTGCCCGCGGCCACGGTCAGGCCGCCCTCACGGATGGCGAAACCCTGGCCCTTGGTCAGCGCGACCGCTTTGCCGAGCTGCACGACGAACTCGGCGCTGTCGCCAGGCAGGAGCATCGCCGCGTCGAGCGTCACCGCTCCCGGCACGTCACTGGTCCGGAAGTGGAACTGCGGCCGGTAGTTGTCGTTGATCGGCTTGCGCCGACCGCCTTCCTGCTCGGTCAGCACGTACGCGTCCGCGCGGAAACGCCGGTGTGGCGTGACGCTGCCCGGCAGCGCCAGGACCTGGCCGCGCCGGATCTGGTCACGCTTGACACCCCGCAGCAGCACCGCGGCGTTGTCTCCCGCCTCGGCCCGCTCCAGCGACTTGCCGAACATCTCCAGCCCGGTGACCACGCTGGTGAACGTCTCGGCCAGGCCGACCACCTCGACGGTGTCGCCGAGCTGGATCGTGCCCTGCTCCACCGCTCCGGTCACGACCGTGCCACGACCGGTGATGGTCATGGTGTTCTCCACTGGCATGAGGAACGGCAGGTCGAGGCGCCTGACCGGAGTCGGCACGTACTCGTCCACCGCCTCCAGCAGCTCCACCACCTTCTGCTCCCACACCGGGTCGCCCTCCAGGGCCTTCAGCCCGGACACGCGCACGACCGGGACCGCGTCGCCGTCGAAGCCGTAGCGGCTGAGCAGCTCACGGACCTCCAGCTCGACCAGGTCGAGCAGGTCGCCGTCGGCCACCATGTCCGCCTTGTTCAGCGCGACGACGATGTGCTCGACACCGATCCGGCGCGCGAGCACGACGTGCTCCCTGGTCTGCGGCATCGAGCCGTCCTCGGCCGACACGACCAGGATCGCGCCGTCGAGCTGGGCCGCGCCGGTGATCATGTTCTTCACGTAGTCGGCGTGCCCCGGCATGTCGACGTGGGCGTAGTGCCTGGTCGACGTCTCGTACTCGACGTGCGAGATGTTGATCGTGATGCCGCGGGCGATCTCCTCCGGCGCGCGGTCGATCTTGTCGAAGGCCACGTACTTCGTGCTCTCGCCGTGTCCCGCGAGCACCTTCGTGATCGCGGCGGTCAGCGTGGTCTTGCCGTGGTCGACGTGGCCCATCGTGCCGATGTTGACGTGCGGCTTGCTGCGCACGTAAAGCTGCTTGCCCATTGTTCCCGTGGTTTCTCTGGAAGCTGGGACGCGGAACCCGCGAAGCCGACAACCCTCCTCCTCGGGCTCCGCTGAGGAAGGTGCGGAAGGGAGGAGGGTCAGCTATCCAGGCCCAGTGATGCCGACGACGCGCTCGGCAGGGTCAGCCCTGCGAGCGTGGCGAAGTCGAACATCCGGAACATAGCGAAGGACTGTAGCTGGGCCACAGTCCTTCGCCAAACGGTTTTCCTACCTCAGGTGGAGTTTGGCCACGCGGCCGTTCTCACCGGCGGCCCAGCAGGACGCGTCCCAGCCGCAGTCGATGGTGTCGAAGCTGCCGGAGTCGAACTGGTGCCAGCGGTTGCCGCCGTCGAGGCTCACGTCGCTGCCGGTCGGTCCGACCGCGAGGACCGCGAACGGCAGGTACGGCACGAACGTGGCGCCGGAGCGGTAGCCCTTCGGTGCCTGCGCTGGCTTCTTCCAGGTCTTGCCGCCGTCGCCGGTGCGGGCCACGGCGTCCTTGGTGGGGTTGGCCGGGTCGAAGTCGCCGCCGATCGCGATGCCGGTGCGCGAGTCGCGGAACGCCACCGAGAACAAGCCAGCGCTCGGCCCGCTCTGCAGTGGGGTGTCGCTGGCCGTCCAGGTCAGACCGCGGTCCTTGGAGTGGAAGACGCGTGCTTTGGCGTCACCGCCGGTCGCGATCCACGCGTCCCTCGGCCCCGAGGTGACCAGGCACTGCCCGCTCGCGGCGAACGCGAACTCCTTCGGCTGCACCGGGGGCATTCCGTCGGTCGGCAGCAGCTTCCAGTTCCGGCCACCGTCGGAGGTGGACAGGATGCGGAACTTGCCGTCGACCGGGTCGCTCAGCGCCAGGCCGTTGCGGCGGTCGAAGAAGGCCATGCAGTCGTAGAACGCTCGTGTGTCGGTGTTACGGAAGGACTCGGTCCACGTCCGGCCGCCGTCGGTCGTGGTGTAGATCCGGGATTCCTCGCCGTTGCCGATGGACATCGCCACGGCGGTGTTCGCGTCGAACGCCTCGATGTCCCGGAACTGCAGCGCCGCTGTGCCGGGTGGGCCGACGCTGGCCCACGTCCGGCCACCGTCGACAGTCCGCAGCACCGTGCCCAGGGTTCCGCTCGCCCACGCCGTGCGGCCGTCCACAACCGACAAGCCGCGCAGCCGTGCCTCCGACCCGGTCGGGGTGAGCCGCCATGTCGGCCCGTGATCCGCGTCCTGGGACGCGGTCGCTGGTGTCACACTCACCATGAGCAGCGCGACTGTGACCAACGCACTCGATAAAGAACCCATCCGCCTCATGCGCGCGGAAGTTACCAAACGGTACCCACCCCGGCCACCGCCAAGAGTGTTGTAAGGACCCGGTAAGGGCGATTCGCCGCCTTTCGCCCGTCCGGTGCCGTCTAATGGACGCATGCGAGCACTGTTTCGGAGAAAGGTGACCTGGGCGGTCCTGGCCGTCCTCGCGGTGGCGGGCGCGTTCGCGCTGTGGGCGTTCCAGCCATGGAAGCTGTTCACCAGCAGCACGATCGACGAGGCGCTGCCGGTCTCCGGGCCCGTCGCCGCTGCCGACCAGGCTCGGCCCGGCACCAGCCAGCCCGCGCCACCGTCTGCCTCGCCGCCATCTGCCTCGACGCCGTCCGCCCTGGCTCCTTCTGCTCCCGCCTCGCCGAAGGAACTGGCGTCCGGCACGTTCGTCTCGCAGGAGCACGCCACGTCGGGCAAGGCGGCCGTGCTCGAACTGCCCGACGGGCAACGGGTACTGCGGCTGACCGAGCTGTCCTCATCGGACGGGCCGGACCTGCACGTCTGGCTGACCGACGCGGCCGTGAGCGGTGACTGGTCCAAGTACGACGACGGCCGCCAGGTCAAGCTCGGCAAGCTCAAGGCCACCCACGGCAACCAGAACTACGTCATCCCGCCGGGCACCTCGCTCGACGGCCTGCGCAGCGCGGTCATCTGGTGCGACCGGTTCAACGTGGCCTTCGGCTCGGCATCCCTTCAGTTGTAGGTCAGCGTGTCGCCGCGCTCGAAGTCGAGCAGGAACCGCTTGCGTTCGATGCCGCCGCCGTAGCCGGTCAGGTCGCCGGTTGAGCCGATCACCCGGTGGCACGGCACGATGATGCTGATCGGGTTCTTGCCGTTGGCCAGCCCGACCGCTCGGGACGCGGTCATCGTCCTGCCGAGCCGCAAGGCCAACTCGCCGTAGGAAACGGTTTCGCCGTAACGGATGTCGCACAACGCCTGCCACACCGCACGCTGGAACTCCGTGCCGTGGAAGGTCATCGGGAGGTCGAACTCGGTCCGCGCACCGGCGAAGTACTCGTCGAGCTGGTCGATGGTCTCGCCGAACGGTTCCGGGTCCGGGTGGCCGAACGTCTCCTGCGGTGGAAGGTGCCGCTGCTGCTCCATGTACACCCCGCTCAGCACGCCGTCCGTCGCGACCAGCGTGAGCTTCCCGACCGGGCTGTCGATCACGGTGTGACACTTCATCTGGGACATGGTTCCAGTCTGATTCCCGCGAGCCGCTCAGGCTGGCGGGAATCGGCCATCGCCGTTCCGGCCTTCACCAGTGGGGGTACTGGCCGGTCAGCGCCCAGGTGGCCTGACGCGCGGCGCCCAGCGCCACGTACTCGGCGGGTTCGGGGACGTCGACGGGCACACCGAACACCTCGGGAGCGAGCGCCCGCACCGCAGCCGACCGTGCGCCGCCGCCGATCAGCAGGACCCGTTGTGCGGTAAGGCCGACCGTCTGCAACGCGGCCAGCCCGGCACCGAGGCCGCCGAGCATTCCCTCGACGGCGGCGCGGGCCACGTGCCGCGGTGTCATGTTGTCGCGCCGCATGTTCAGCAGCGACCCGGTGGCGTCCGGCAGGTTCGGTGTCCGTTCGCCGTCCAGATAGGGCACGAACTCCAGCCCGCCCGTGTTCCCGGCCGACAGCGCCAGCCCGTCCAGTTCGGACAGTTCCACACCGAGCATCCGCGCCGCGGCGGTGAGTACGCGCGCCGCGTTCAACGTGCACACCAGCGGCAGGAATCTCCCTGTGGCGTCGGCGAATCCGGCGACCGCGCCGGTGTCGTCCGGCGTGATCTCCGCAGCGACGCCGAACACCGTGCCGCTGGTGCCGATCGAGACGGCCACGTCTCCGGTGTCGAGCCGCAGTCCCAGCGCGGCCGCCATGTTGTCGCCCGTTCCGGCGGACACGAGCATCCCGCCGGGGGTGCGTCCGGCGGGTTCGTCGGGCGTGAGCACCCGAGGAAGGCGGGGAACGCGGCCGAAGGCCTTCGTCAGGATGTCCTCGCGGTAGGCGCCCTGACTGGCCGAGTAGTAGCCGGTGCCGGAGGCGTCGCCGCGGTCGGTCACCATCTCGCCGGTGAGTTTCCAGGTCAGCCAGTCGTGCGGGAGCAGGACGGTGGCCACCCGTGCGGCGTGCTCGGGCTCGTGTTCGGCGAGCCAGCGCAGCTTGGTCACGGTGAAGCTGGCGACCGGCACCGAGCCGACCGCCTTCGCCCACTCCCCCGGCCCGCCGAGTTCACGCACGAGGTCCTCGGCGGCCTTGGCCGAGCGGGTGTCGTTCCACAGCAACGCGGGCCGCACGACCTCGTTGTTCTCGTCGAGCGCGACCATGCCGTGCTGCTGGCCGCCGACGCCGATCGACATGACGCCGTCGAGCAGGCCGTCCGCCGTGGCCTCCCGGAACGCCCGCCACCACTGGTCGGGGTGGATCTCGGTGCCGTCCTGGTGGGCGGCCCTGCCCTCCCGCACCACCTGCCCGGTCTCCGCGTCGCACACCACGACCTTTGTGGACTGGGTTGAGGAGTCCACGCCCGCGACCAACGCCATCCGGTCATCTTAGGCCGCGATTCGTTTACCGATTGAACTGTTCGCGGGGCATTGACAGGGAGTGCGACCCCGGTCACTATCAGTCCGCCTACTCATGAGTAGATAAGGAGTTCCCTGTGCGTCCAGCCTTCCTCGGCAGCGTGGCCGTGGCATTGGCACTCGCGTTAGGCACATCGAGTGCCGTCGCGAACGCCGACGCGGACTACCCGGTGCCCTATGGCCTGGCGGGCTTCGCCAAGGCAGCCGAAGCGCAGCTCACCAAGCCCGGTTCCGCCCCGCCCGGCGCGAACAACTGGTCGTGCAAACCATCCGCCGCCCACCCCGACCCAGTCGTGCTCGCGCACGGCGCCAGCGCGAACATGACCGTGAACTGGCAGACGATCTCACCGCTGCTGGTCAACAACGGCTACTGCGTGTTCGCGCTGACCTACGGCGTCCCGGCCGGTACGCCGTTCCCGATCAACCAGATCGGTGGCCGCAACCCGATGGAGCAGAGCGCCGCCGACCTCGGCGCGTTCATCGACCGCGTGCGCACCGCCACCGGCGCGCGCAAGGTCGACATCATCGGCCACTCCGAGGGCAGCCTGATGCCCAACTACTACGCCAAGTACCTCGACGGCGCCGCGAAGATCAGCGACTACGTCGGTCTCACGCCGTTGTGGAACGGCAGCAACGTGCTGAACCTGGCCAGGCTCTACGAGCTGGCCCGCCAGTTCGGCCTCGGCCCGATCATCGACAGCATCGTGGACCTGGTCTTCCCCGCCGCACGGCAGTTCCTGACCGGCTCGGACTTCATCGTCAAGATGAACAAGGGCGGCGTGGCCGTGCCCGGCATCAAGTACACGACGATCATGACCAAGTTCGACGAGGCCGTGGCCCCGTACACCAGCGGGCACCTCGACGCACCCAACGCCACCAACTTCGTGCTGCAGGACCTGTGCAAGGAGGACTTCGCGGGCCACGGCATGGTCGCGTTCGACCCGAACGCCACCCAGGTCATCCTCAACGCACTCGACCCGGCCAACGCCAAGCCGGTGCAGTGCCACTTCGTTCCGCCCAGCCCCTGATCAGCCGTACACCAACCGGTTGACCACGCGGTTCATCGCGACATACGCGCCGCCGGACCACTTCGCGCGTGCCAGTGCGGCACGGGCGGCGTTGGCTCCGGCGGCGCCGTGCACCGCGCCGCCGGGATGCGCGGACGCACCGGCCAGGTAGAGGCGATCGATCGGGGTGTCCGCGCGACCGCCGCCGGGCACCGGGCGGAACACCAGTTGCTGGTGGATCGCCGCGGTTCCCTGGTTCACCGCCCCACCCACCAGGTTCGCGTTGTCGTGCGCCATCTCCGCCGGGCCGTTGACCGCCCGGGCCATGATCAGGTCACGGAAACCGGGCGCGTGTTTCTCGATCACCTGCTCCATCCGGTCGGCGCGTCGGCGCAGCCGGTCAGCAGTCCAGTTCTGTCCCCTCGGCACGTGCGTGTACGCCCACATCGACTCGGTGCCCTCCGGTGACCTGCTCGGGTCCGCCGTGGTCATCTGGCCGACCAGCAGGAACGGGTTGCGCGGCACCCGGCCGCAGGCCAGTTCGTTGCTGAAGCCCGCGAGCCCGTCGAGATCCGCGCCGAGGTGCACCGTCCCCGCGAGGCTGGCCTCCTGCGCGGTCCACGGCACCGGGCCGGACAACGCCCAGTCCACCTTGACCGTGGCGTCGTCCCAGTCGAACCGCGTCAGGTCGGACACCAGCCTGTCCGGCAGGTGCTCCTCGCCCACCAGGTCCAGGTACAAACTCGGCGCGGCGACATCGGCCAGCACCGCGCGCGTCGCGTGCACGAGCTCGCCGTGCACGTCCCGAACGCCCACGGCCGTGCCCGAGGCGAGCAGCACCTGCGAGACCCGCCTGCCGCATTCGACACGGCCGCCATGCGCGGCAAGCCGTGCCACCAACGCGTCGGTCAGGCGTCCCGCGCCGCCCTGCGGCACCGGAAAACCGACGTCCTGGCCGAGCATCGTCAGCAGCCAGCCGAACAACCCGCTGGCCGACTGGTCAGGGCCGAGATCGGTGTGCATCGCGTTGCCCGCGAGCAGGATCCTGCCGCCGTCACCGGCGAACCACTCCTCGCCCAGCCTGCGCGCGGGCAGCGTCGCCATCCGCGCGAACCTGAGCAACTCGGCGGACCCCATCGAGCGCAGCAGCCCACCGGCCGCGCGAACCGGCGGGAACGGGCGCGTGATCGCGTTCAGCACGTCGTCGCGGATCGCCTGCCACTTCGTGAACTCGGCGCGCCACACGTCGCCGTCGCCAGCCGCGAACGTCTCCAGCGACTTCGCGGTCGTGGCCAGGTCAAGGGAAAGCAGGACGCCACGGTCGTCCGGCAGGACGTGGGCGAGCACCTCCGGCGCGTGCCGCCAGGTCAGACCGTGCTGTTCCAGGCCGAGTTCGCCGAGCACTGGCGACGCCGCACCGACCGGGTAGAAGGCACTGAACAGGTCGTTGCGGAAACCGGGGGCCGTGACCTCGCCGGTGCGGACCGCGCCACCGGGCTCGTCGGCTGCTTCCAGCACCAGCACCGACCAGCCCGCGTCGGCCAGTTTGTTCGCCGCGACCAAGCCGTTCGGGCCCGACCCGATGACCACCGCGTCGACCGTCTGGACGTCCAGCATGATTCTGAATACCACAAATGCGCCGCCATTCGGCCGCCCTTGCGACGAGTATCAATGTTGTAGTGTGCTTTCACCGGCCTTTGCGCTGACCGGTGACAAACCGTGCTGGCTCCCCGCTCCAGAACGGACAGATCCGATGTTTAGCCAACTCAGGAAGCTTGGCGTGGCGACGGCAGGCGTCGCCATGGTGCTGTGTGCCGCGTGTACGCACGTCAGCGAGGGCAAACCGGTCCGGATCCCCACGTTCGACGGCGCCCCGGGGCAGTCGGCCGCCGTGCCGACGTCGACCGAGTCGCCCACCTGGACACCGACGTGGGAACCGAGCATCCCGACGGTCGCGCCCGCGGTCAAACCGACCACCACCAAGCCGCCCACGCCGAAACCGACGACGACGAAACCCCCGGTCACAGCGACCCCGCCGCCGACCTTCACCATCCCGGAGATCCCCGGCGTGCCGTTCGCCAACGAAGGGGGCCGGTGTCCGAGGGAGGGCGCGGTCGCCATCACCAAGGCGGGTTCGCCGCTGGTGTGCGTGCGGTCCGGCCGCGGCGACGTGCTGCGCTGGCACAAACCCTGACCGCAAACCCTGGTCGGGCGTCACTCACGTAGCGGTACGTGCATGAAAACCTCGTGGCTACCGTGAATCGAGGGTGCGGTTCCGGAAGGAGGAGCGATGCAAGGTACATGCGGATGCTGTGGTTCGTGCAGCGGTCCCGGTTGCGGTTGCTGCTCAAGCTGTTCGTGACGGACCATTCTCTGTTCTCCATCGGCCCCATGTTCCGGTGACCGGAACCTGGGGCCGCGATTGTTGACCATTGACCCGATGGGTGCATAACGTTCAGGCTGTCCGCCGCCAACGGAGATGTTCGTCGAGGGAAGTTGGCGATGATGCGACGCAGTCCTGCCCTGCTGTCGGGCCCCTTGTTGTTCTCCCTGGTCGCAGGCATGGTGCTGCTGCCAGGCGAGGCATCGGCCGAGACGATCCGGGTTTCCAGCCTGTCCGCGCTGCAGAGCGCCGTGAACTCGGCGAACCCGGGTGACCGGATCGAACTGGCCGACGGCAGCTACAACGCGACAAGCGCGATCCAGGTCAAACGGTCCGGCACGTCCGCCGCGCCCATCACAGTGACCGCGGCGAACACCGGACGCGCGGAAATCCGTGGGTCTACCGGATTCTCGTTCGCGGGTGGGGTGAACAACGTTGTGCTGCAAGGATTCAACCTCCGGCACGGCGGGTCGATGTCGATTCCCGCCGACGCGCACCACATTCGGTTGACCCGCAACACAGTCCAACTCAGCGGCGACGGCAACTGGGTGACCGTCAACGGAAACGACGTGGAGGTGGACCGCAACACCTTCCAGAACCGCAGCACCGCGGGCGTGTTCCTGCAGATCGCCGGGCCGAGCGACGACGTGGCCAAGCGGACCAAGATCCACCACAACTACTTCTACAACCACACCTTCAGCGGCGCCAACGGCGGCGAGTCGATCCGCTTCGGCTACAGCCACAAGCAGTCGTACTCCTCCGGCGGGTTCGTGGAGTACAACCTGTTCGAGAAGGCGAACGGCGATCCCGAGGCGATCTCGGTGAAAGCGTCGGACACCACCGTGCGCTACAACACCATCCGCGACAGCAAGGGCTACATCGTGCTGCGTCACGGCAACCGCAACACCGTCGAGGGCAACCTGCTGTTCGGCACGTCCGGGATCCGGTTCCACGGCAACGACCACAAGATCATCAACAACTACATCGCCGGGTCCGGTGAACGCGCGATCATCTTCGGCAAGGGCTCCGAAGCCGACAGCGGCCCGACCAGCACCGGCCACGACCGTCCGGACCGCGTCACTGTCGCGTTCAACACCGTGCTGGGCACCAGCGCGGTCGTCGACAGCGACGGCGGGGACTTCAAACCCAAGGACTGCGTGGTGGCCAACAACATCATCGTCGGCACCGGCGGCACCCTCGTCGACATGGTCAGCGGGTCGACCGTCCGCTACGAGGGCAACATCGCCTGGGGCGGCAGTGCCGGAATGCCCAACGGCTATCGCTCGGTCGATCCCAAGCTGGTGAAGGACTCGTACGGCATCTCCCGGCTGGCAGCGGGCAGCCCCGCGATCGACAGCGCCTCGGGCACGTACTCGTACGTCACCCAGGACATGGACCTGCAAGCCCGGTCGGGCAGGTTCGACGTCGGCGCGGACGAGCTCGGCGGCTCACGCAAGCCCCTCACCAAGGCCGACGTCGGCCCGTCTGCTCCTTGACCCCTCAGTCCCGTTCGATGATGTGACCGACGACGTCCGGCCCCGGGTGGGCGTGGCCGGAGCCGTCCCGGCGCACGTCAGGCTCGGGTAGTTCCACGGCCGAGCCGGTGTTGGACGCACCGGCCGGTCGGGGCCCGACCCAGGCCAGCGCGAGCCGCGTCTCGCCCTTGAGGAACCGGTGGGTCCGCACGCCTCCGGTGGCACGTCCCTTGGCCGGGTACTCCGCGAACGGCGTGACCTTGACGCTCAGCCCTGTCGACGTCACGACCATCGGCTCGCCGTGCTCGTCGTCGTCGGTGCGGACCGCGCCGAAGAACACGGCCTCCGCTTCCTTGCCCAAGTTGATCCCGGCCATGCCGCCGCCCTTGAGGCCCTGCGGCCTGACCAGGGACGCGGCGAACCGCAGCAACGACGAGTCCGACGAGACGAACGCGACGGTCTCGGTGCCGTCCTTGAGCCAGGTGGCGCCGACGATCTCGTCGCCATCCTTGAGCGTGATCACCTCGAACTCGTCCGACCGCACCGGCCATTCCGGCGCACAGACCTTCACCACGCCGTACTTGGTCCCCACGGCCAGCCCCGGCGATCCCGCACCCTGCTCACCCAGCGGTGCGATACCGACGACCTTCTCGCCCTTCTCCAGCGGCACAAGCTCCTTGGCCGCCATCCCGCCACCCAGCGACACCGTCCCGGACGCCTCAGGCAACACCGGCAACGGCAGGACGTCGGTCTTGAACGCCCGGCCCTGGTTGGTGACGAGCAGGATCTGGCCACGCGCCGTCGAATGCACCACCGCGGCGACCGTGTCGTGTTTGGCACGGCCGTTGCGGCGGCGGGCCTCGTTCGACTCCTCGGACTCCGC
This sequence comes from Kibdelosporangium sp. MJ126-NF4, assembly GCF_000826545.1. Next base: position 232,519 of record NZ_CDME01000014.1, read on the forward strand.
GGCCGTGCGGGCCACGAGGCCCGTGGCGGACAGGATCACCTGGCACGGGTCGTCGGCGACCTCCAGCGGACCGGCGGGCTTGGACGCCGCCAGCACCTCCTTGAGGTCACCGTCGATCAGCGCGGTCCGGCGCTCGGTCGTGAGGTCCTTGGCGACCTTGGCCAGCTCGGACGAGACGACCTTGCGCAGCACGGCCTCGTCGTCGAGGATCTTGGACAGCTCGGCGATCTCCGCGGTCAGCTTGTCCTGCTCGTCCTCGAGCTCGATCCGGTCGAACTTGGTCAGCCTGCGCAGCGGAGTGTCCAAAATGTACTGCGCCTGGATCTCGGACAGCTTGAACTGCCGCATCAGGCCGTCCTTGGCGTCCGCCGCGTTCTCGCTGTTGCGGATCAGCCTGATCACCTTGTCGATGTTGATCAGGGCCTTGAGCAGCCCCTCGACCAGGTGCAGCCGCTCCTCACGCTTGCGGCGGCGATACCGCGTGCGCCGGGTGACGACCTCGTAGCGGTGCTTGAGGAAGACCTCGAGCAGGGCCTTGAGCCCCAGCGTCTGCGGCTGGCCGTCCACCAGCACCAGGTTGTTGATGCCGAAGGACTGCTCCATCGGCGTCAGCCGGTAGAGGTCCGCCAGCAGCGCCTGCGGGTTCACGCCGACCTTGCACTCGATCACCAGCCGGGTGCCGTTCTCCCGGTCGGTGAGGTCCTTGACGTCCGCGATCCCGGTGAGCCGCTTGGACTTGTTCACCTCGTCGGTGATCTTCTCGATGATCCGCTCGGTGCCGACGCCATACGGCAGCTCGGTGACCGTGATCGCCTGCCGACCCCGGCTGCCCTCCAGCAGCCCGGTCTCCGCACGGGCCCGCATCCGCACGACACCACGGCCGGTCTCATAGGCCTTGCGGACCTCGTCGAGCCCCAGCAGCATGCCGCCGGTGGGCAGGTCCGGCCCCGGCACGAACTCCATCAGCTTGTCCAGCGAGGCGTCCGGGTGGTTGATCAGCCACCGCGCCGCCGCCACGACCTCGCCGAGGTTGTGCGGGATCATGTTGGTGGCCATGCCGACCGCGATGCCCGAGGTGCCGTTCACCAGCAGGTTCGGGAAGGCCGCCGGCAGCACCGACGGCTCCTGCAGCGAACCGTCGTAGTTCTGCCGGAAGTCGACCGTGTCCTCGCCGAGCTCGCCGACCAGAAGCATTGCCTCCGGCGACATCCGCGCCTCGGTGTATCGCGAGGCAGCCGGTCCGTCGTCTGGTGAGCCGAAGTTTCCGTGGCCGTCGATCAACGGGGAGTTGAGCGAGAAGTCCTGCGCCATCCGGACCATGGCGTCGTAGATCGCCGTGTCGCCATGTGGGTGGTACTTGCCCATGCAGTTGTGGACGACGAAACCCTCCACCACGAATGCATGCTCTTCAGTTCCGACCTGAATGTCGTACGTCGTGTCCGGCGCGACAGATTCAACCGACTCGACTTCCAGGAACGATGACCCGGACAGTTCGTCGAACCGATCGGCGAGGTCGGAACCTATCCTGCGGAGCTTGAGGTTCCAGCCGTCCAGTTCAGCGCGGGACAACGAGAAAGACCTGTCGGCGAGCGCTGTGCCATGCCTGTCCTTGCCATAACGTATTGCCGCACCGCTCACGGAGGACAACGACGTACGGAACGCGGCTCCCCGCGTGTCGCGAAACCATCCACCGCCGACATGGGCAGCCGAAAACTCAGCCGTCACCGCTTGGCAAGGAAGGCGGTCATTGCCTTGCTTACCGCCATAGTTCAGATTGATCTGAGTCAGCCGACGAAGACCTTCGATCTTGTGCCCAACCATGCTCCAACGCAGCAGCGCCTCAGCCAGGACGGCAGCATCCTGCCCAGACACTGACAAGCCGAGCAGCGGGTTGTATTGGCCCGTGCCGGCACTCGACCAGTGATGTCCATGAATGCCGAGATCCGCGAGCATCGCGTAGACCTGTCGCACCAACTGTTCGCTGGTACTGACGAACACGATCTCGCGATTCCGCTTGCGGACATAGCCGTCACCGTCAAACAAACCAGCCAGGAACGGCACCCATGCGGATCGATCTTCAAGGACGCTGCGCGGAACGGTCTTGTCGGCGCTGAGCGGCGTGGCAGCCTCCAGCAGATCGTATTGCCGCGCGAAAGTCAGGACATGCTGGTCACGGTAATGCGGCTGTTGCGCAGTCCGTACGGTGCGCGAGACATTCAGGTCGTTTTCGACGGCCCAGGCGTGCGCGACGTCCAATGGCTCCCGGTCACACATGTGTATCCGAACGCGCCCGTCCGCGGTCCTCGCCCGATCCACCGCGAAGCCCTCGGCAATGATCAAGCCGAGTACGTAGTTGTAGGTGTCACCGTTGTCCGCCGGCAGGTTCCATTGCCGCTTCCAGCCGAAGCCGACCGTCAGTTGCCCAGCGAGGTCCTTGGCGTCAGTCCAGCGGGCCGAGAGGTCGTCAGCGACGGTTCGGAACCGTTGTCCAGGCGTTACCAGCATGGTGTGCCCGTTGGTCCACTTGATGCGGACGAGCTCCGATGTCGGGTTCTCGTACACGGCGGTGACTGGAACGGGCTTTCCCGTCCCGTCCAACACCAAGTCGCCGACCTCGACGTCCTCGATCGGCATCATTCCCTCTGGTGTGGACACCAGCGCGCCACGGACGAAGCAGTCGCCGACGACGCGCGAGGACTTGACGTACGGTGTGCCTGGCCGCTGGCCGTTCTCCTGCATGGAGAACAGGATCCGGCGGTGCACGGGCTTGAGGCCGTCCCGTGCGTCCGGCAGGGCGCGGGAGTGGATGACCGAGTAGGCGTACTCCAGGTAGGAGTCCTCGATCTCGGTCTTCAACGAGTTGTCGATGACAGTGGCGCCCGCGCGGTCGAACGCGCTCGGATCGACCCTCGTGGTCGTGGTGCCCTTACGGCGTGCCATTGGTCAGTGCTCTCTCTGTCCTGGAAAACGGTCAGACGTCGATCGCTTCGCGGTCAACCCGGCTGGACGACTCGACCAGCCAGTTGCGCCGGGGCTCCACCTTCTCGCCCATCAGCAGTTCCAGTGCGTCCTCGGCGGCCTGCACGTCGTCGATGCCGATCCGGCGGACCGAGCGGGTGGCCGGGTTCATCGTGGTGTCCCACAGCTCCTCCGCGTCCATCTCGCCGAGCCCCTTGAACCGGGGCACCGGTGTGACGATCTGCTTGCCCGCCTTCTCCAGTGCGGCGACCGTGGTCTCCATCTCGCGCTGGGTGAAGGTGAACGTGGTCTGCGCGTTGCGGCCCTTGGTGACGACCTTGTGCAGCGGTGGCATGGCCGCGTACAGCCTGCCGTCCTCGATCACCGGCCGCATGTACTTGGCGAACAACGTGATCAGCAGCGTCCGGATGTGCGAGCCGTCGACGTCCGCGTCGGCCATCAGGATCACGCGGCCGTAGCGCATCTGGGCCAGGTCGAAGGTGCGGCCCGAGCCCGCGCCGAGCACCTGCACGATCGAGGCGATCTCGGCGTTGCGCAGGGTGTCGGCCAGGCTGGCCTTCTGCACGTTGAGGATCTTGCCGCGCAACGGCAGCAGCGCCTGGTACTCCGAGACACGCGCCATTCGCGCCGAGCCGAGGGCGCTGTCGCCCTCCACGAGGAACAGCTCGCTGCGCGAGACACCCGTGGTTCGGCAGTCGACCAGTTTCGGCGGCATGGCCGCGCCTTCCAGCGCGGTCTTGCGCCTCGCGGCGTCCTTCTGCTGCTTCTGGGTCAGCCGGACGCGGGCCGCGTCGACGATCTTCTGCAGCACGACCTTGGCTTCGGCCTTGGTCTTGCGGTCCTCGGTCCACGCCTTGACGTGCCGCTCCACGATGCCCTGGATCACCTTCGTGATGCCAGCCGTGGAGAGCTCGTCCTTGGTCTGCGAGGTGAACTGCGGCTCGGGGATGCGCACGTGGATGACCGCGGTCATCCCTTCGAGCACGTCGTCGAGCTGCGGTGGGTCCTCTTTGGGCTTGAGCAGGCCCCGGGTCTTGGAGATGGCTTCCTGCAACGACTTCAGCGCCGCACGCTCGAAGCCCTTGCGGTGCGTGCCGCCGTGCGCGTTGCGGATGGTGTTGGTGAACGACTCGACGATCCGGTCGTAGCCGGTGCCCCAGCGGAAGGCCACCTCGACCTCGGCCTGGCGCTCGACTTTGGACCGCATCACGCCGTTCTCGTCGGCGGCGTTCTCGAAGTACGTGCCGGTGCCGCGGATCAGCAACATGCCGGTGACGGCCTTCTCCCCGTCCGGCGCGAGGAACTCGACCATGTCGGTCAGCCCGTCGGGGAAGTGGAACGTCTCCTCCTCGATCGCGCCCTGTGTGGCGTCACGCAGTACATAAGTGACACCGGGGACGAGGAAGGCGGTGTTGCGCAGCTTCGACCGGACGGCCTCGTGGTCGAGCTTGGCGGAGTTCTCGAAGTAGCGCGCGTCGTACCAGTAGCGGATCGAGGTCCCGGACGGCTCGCCGCGTTTCATCTTGCGCGCGACCACCAGGCCCGGCTGCTTGGTGAACTTGGCGTTGGGCCCCGGGCCGTCGAAGACACCGGCGACGCCCTGGGCGAAGGAGACCTCGTGGACCTTGCCCTCCTGCTTGACCGTGACGTCGAAACGGTGGGAGAGCGCGTTCACCGCCGACGCGCCGACGCCGTGCAGACCGCCGGAGGTCTTGTAGCCGGAGCCACCGAACTTGCCACCCGCGTGCAGCCTGGTGAGCACCAGCTCGACACCGGACAACCCGGACTTCTTGTGCACGCCGGTCGGGATGCCACGACCGTCGTCGTCCACCTGCACGCTGCCGTCGGCGTGCAGGGTGACCACGACCCGGGTGGCGAACCCGGCCACGCCCTCGTCGGTCGAGTTGTCCACGATCTCGGAGAACAGGTGGTTGATGCCCCGGCTGTCGGTCGACCCGATGTACATCCCGGGGCGCTTGCGGACGGCCTCAAGCCCTTCGAGGTGCGTCAGGTCGTCGGCCCCGTAGAGGGTCTCGGCTGTCACGACGTCGCTCTCCCCAAGAGTCGTTTGCTAGGTGCGGCGTGCAGAAGGGTAGCCGTACCCACCGACAGTCTGTTCGAAGACTCTCAGCCAGTCGCGAGGGTGAGAGGCAGGAACAAGCGCTCCCGGTCGCCGGGCAGTGACGCTCCGTACACCATCACTGTGGTGTCGAACACCCGCTGGGCACCGTGGCTTTCCAGCCATTCACGCAGCTCAGGATAGGTGTCGCCGAGGTCGAAACGGATCGGCTGGTCGCTCCCGGCGGCCAGATCGGCGATCAGGTCCATCGCCGTCCGCACGTCGTCGGCGACGAGGGGCCCGATTGCCGTGTTGTCCACGTTACGCCAGGCGGCACCGTATCCACGAACGCCGTCCGTGCCCTGGATCACACGCAGCTGGTCGGCGGCTGTCGGCAGAGCGCGCAGCACGTGCTCGCGTGGCGCGCCGAACACGGCCGCGTCCAGCTCAGCGATCGCCGGGATGTCCTTTATGGACGCCGGGCGGGACGCGCCGGACGCGGACAGCCGCAGGTCACCGGCATACCTCGTGCATTCGCCGAGCGACCGGAATCCGAGTTTCTCGTACAACGGCTTGCCGAACGCGGTCGCGGTCAGCCACGTCGACTCCGTCCCGGCGTCCGCGATGGCGTGTTCCATCAACCGCGTGCCCAGCCCCTGCCTGCCGAACTTCTCCGCGACGAGCATCATGCCGATGCCCGACAGGCGGGTGCCGTACCTGGTCGAGACCACGCATCCGGCCAGCCCGCCGTCCGGGTCCTCGATCCCGTACACGACCCCGATCTCGAAAAGGAACTGCCAGGACCGTGGCTCGGGCGTCCACTCGCGCGAGGCGGTCAGCGCGAGGCAGTCGTCCAGTCGTGTGGCGTCAATCCGCTTGATCAGCATCGGGCAACGGTACAAACGGGCCCTCGCCCGGACCACTGTTTTCGCGACTGACGATCAGCCGGAACCCGGCGTCGTACTCGCCGAGTTCCAGCAGGTCCCTGTGGTTGTCGTGCCATGTCCCGTCGGCCAGGTCGGACCGCAGCATCGCCAGCCCGCGCTCGACCGCGGCACGAGGGGCCTGTGCCAGCGCGGAACAGGTGTCCCGGACCGTCAGGTAGGACTCGGGCCTGCGCCAGTACGCCGGGAAGACCCCGTCGGTGAAGTCCCACGGCAGCGGCAACGCGATCACGCTGTCCGCGCCGAGTTCGGCGGCGATGTCCGGCGCGGACGGCCGGGACAGCTCGAGCTCGGCGATCTGCGGGACGTACTCGCGGACGAACCAGAACTCCGCGTGCAGCCGGGTGTCGTAGGCGAGGACAACCCTGTGCGGCGCGACCCGGCGCAGCTCGGCGACGCCGCGGCGCCAGTCCGACCAGTGGTGCACGGTGAGCACGGCCAGCACGGCCTCCACCGCGTTGTCCCTGACAGGCAAGGCTTCCGCGACGGCACGGACGACCGGGGCCGCGTCCGCGCCGCGCTGGGCGACCATCTCGGCGGACGGTTCGACCGCGTAGACCGTCCGGTCGGCCGGTTCGTAGCTGCCCGCGCCCGCGCCGACGTCGAGCACTGTCCTGGCGTCACCCAGCGCCGCGCGGATCGCCGACATCCAGCGCGGGTCCGTGCGCCGCGCGGTGGTGTAGCCGACGCCGATCGAGTCGTACAGCACCACACCAGCTTAGGATCACGGGATCACTTTGCGCCGCCGGAGATCCGCGAAGACGTCGAGGAACATCCGCTCGGTGTCGACGAACTCGTGGAACCCGAACCGCCGTGCCTTGCTGCCGTCGGCGAGGAAGTCGTAGTCCCACGAGAACACGGCGTCACCGAACCGCCACGACGAGACTTCCTTGTACGTGTGCGGCGCCAGGTCGTACTTGGCGACCATGCCGTTCCACAGCGGCTCCTTGTCCGCCATCACGTCGTCGAGCTCCATCCGCAGCGGCGGCGCGGTCTCCATGTCGAAGAACCGCGCGATCCTCGGCCACATGTCGGGCCACCGGAACAGGTCGCCGTTGTTGATGTTGAACGCCTGATTGGCGGCACCGTCCGTGGTCGCGGCCCACACGGCCGCCTTCGCCAGCAGACCGGCGTCGGTCATCTCCAGCAGTGGGCCGTACGCGCCCGGTTTGCCGGGGAAGCGCAGTGGCAGGCCGAGTTCCTTCGCCATCGACGCGTAGACCGCGATCACCATGGCCAGGTTCATCGGGTTGCCGAGGGCGAAGCCGATGACCACCGAGGGACGCAGCGCCGACCACGTCCACCTCCCCGACCGCTGTTCCAGCAGTTCCTGCTGGGAGATGTTGAACTCCGGCGGCATGTGGCCCGGTTCGTCCTCCCGCGCGGGCGTCTTGAACGGGCCCAGGTGCGCGCCGTAGACCTTGTAGCCCTGCATCAGGTTCACGTGCCGGATGAACGGGTCGACCGCGTCGACGACGTTGGCCAGCATCTCCACGTTGGGCTGGACGAGCCCCGACCAGGTCGGGCGGTCCTGGAAGGCGGCGTAGAACACGTGCGTGGCCTCGGTGAGGCCGCCCAGCTTGGCCTGGGTGTCGGCCGGGTCGAGCAGGTCGGCGGAGACATAGCGGACCTTGTCGGTGTCCTGCCCGCCACGCCGGGACACGCCGATCACGCGCCAGTCGTCCAGGGTGGTCAGGTGGTCGATGAGAGTGCTGCCGATGACACCGTTCGCGCCGATGACGAGGGCGACCTTCTGTTCCATGACCTGATCATGTGCCCGGCTGCGCCATAAGTCCAAGTCTTACTTGTCACGGCTGCTATAAAATCTCTTCATGGCAAGTTTGCGTCAGCTGGAGTACCTGGTGTCCGTGGTCGACGAGGGGTCGTTCACCCGAGCCGCGGAGTTGTTGCACGTCACACAGCCCGCGCTGTCGCACCAGATCCGCGTGCTCGAACGGGACTCCGGCGGAGCACTGCTGGAGCGGCTGCCCCGCTCGGTGCGCCTCACGCCGATGGGCCGCGCGATGCTGCCGCACGCGCGGGCAGCGTTGGCGGACGCCGAGCGTGCCCGTTGTGCCGCCCGGCAGGCGTCCGGCCTGGAGACCGGCGAGCTGCAACTGGCCACGCTGTACTCGATCAGCCTCGGCGTGCTGCCCGCGGTGCTGCGGGCGTGGCGGCGGCGCTGCGAAGGCGTCCACATCAGGCTCTTCGAGCACCGGCACACCGACGAACTGCACGCGGCGATGCTCGCGGGGCAGGCCGACCTGGCCATCGGCCCGCCGCCGACGGACTGGCAAGGTCCACTCTGGACACTCGGGGTGGAGGAGTTCGTGGTGATCGACCCGGACGCGCCGCCGGGCACGACCCGGGTCGACCTGGCGACACTGGCGACGCGGAGCTGGGTGCACTACGCGCCCGGCCACGGGCTCGCCGACGTGCTGGACCAGGCCTGCGCCGCCGCCGGATTCCGGCCGTCGGCGGCGGTGCGGACCGAGCAGACCGCGGCGGCACCGATCCTCGCGGCAGCCGGGCTCGGCCCGACGCTCGTCCCGAGCAACATCCTCCCGGTGTTCTTCGACGGCCCCGTGCTGCGGCCGGACCCGCCCGTCACACGGCCGCTCGCCGCGTACACACGCAGCACTCCCGACCCGCTGACGTCGGCCTTTGTCGACACATTGCTTGCGGAAAAATCGGTGGTGTGATCGTCGGCGGCACTGTTACGTTGCGGGCCAACCGACCGGGCCGAACCGTGCCCTAGAAAGTAGTAGTGAGTATATGACCGTGCGCTCCGAGGGCGCCGAGTAAGCGCGTTTCCCGGCGTTGTGGCGCCCTCCTTCCGGTGATCTCTCTCGTATTTCCCGGCTAGGAGCACACAGTTGTCCATCAAGAACCCCTACTCGCTCACCGACACGTTCACCTGCGTCCGATGTGGACTCGTGGTGTCCAGGCTGTCCCCCGACGGGCGGCCCCGCAACCACTGCCCGAGCTGCCTGCACTCCCGGCACACCGCGGACACCGAGTGCCAGTCGCGGATGATCCCGATCTCGATCGCCGTGCTGCGCAACAGCGACTGGATGATCATCCACCGCTGTACCCGGTGCGACGAGCTGACATCCAACCCGATCAGCGGCGACGACAACCAGCTCATCCTGGTGCGGATGGCGGTCAGGCCGCTGGCCCAGCCGCCGTTCCCGCTGGAAGCGTTCGGGGATCTGTGATGCCTCGAAAGAATCAACACAGCCGGAATCAACACAGCCGGAATCCTGTCGGCGGCCGTCCCCAGCGCGCGAAGGAAACACGCCGCGACAACCCAGGCGACGCGTTCCGGTGCGTCGGCTGCCGTCTCGACGTGCCCTTCCACGCACCGGGTACCGCACACCGCAACCACTGCCCGAGCTGCCTGACCAGCCTGCATGTCGACAGCCGCGTCCCCGGTGACCGGCGGGCGGTCTGCCGTGGACGGATGGTCGCGCTGAGCCTGTCGGTGCGCCCGGACGGCGAGTGGATGATCATCCACAGCTGCCTGGCGTGCGGCGAACTCAGCGCGAACCGCGTCGCTGGTGACGACAACGCGCTTGTGCTGCTGCGCATGGCGTTGCGGCCGTTCGGTGCGCGGTTGCCGCAACGCGCGTTGCTGGCGTTGTAGCTACTTCGGCGGCGTCACTTCGATTGGGGCAGTTTCCTGGACCCGCGCTTGGCGGCGGGAGCGGACGGTGGCGGGACCACCGGGCCGATGTCGCCGTCAGGCGCGGTGTCGAGGTCCGCGATCACGGGCGCGTGGTCGCTTGGCCCCGTGCCCTTGCGCGCGTGCCTGTCCACCCAGGAGGCCGCCACCCGCTCGGCGACCGGGGAACTGGCCAGGATCAGATCGATCCGCATGCCCAGGTCCTGGTGGAACATGCCCGCGCGGTAGTCCCAGTATGTGAAGACGCGCTTGTCCGGCCAGCGGTCGCGCATGATGTCGTGCAGGCCCAACCCCTGCAACTCGGCCAACGCGGCTCGCTCCGGCGGCGTCACGTGCGTCTGGCCGATGTACGCCTCGGGGTCGAACACGTCCGCGTCGGTGGGCGCGATGTTCATGTCACCGCACACCACAACAGCTTCCGGCCCGGCTTTGACCACGTCGCGCAGCACGGAAAGCCAGGCGAGCTTGTACTGGTAGTGGTCGGAATCAGGCGTGCGGCCGTTGGGCACGTACAGCGAGTGCACCCGCACGCCGTCGCAGGTCGCGGACACCGCACGCGCCTCGGCGTGCGGGAAACCAGGCGCGCCAGGCAAACCGACCGTCACGTCCGCGAGGCCGACCTTGGACAGGATCGCGACGCCGTTCCACTGCACCTCGCCGTTCAGCGCGACCTCGTACCCGCGCTCGCTGAGCTCACCGCCCAGCAACGCGGTGAACGCCTCGTCGGCGAGTTTGGTCTCCTGCAGGCACACGACATCGGGTTTGCGCTGGTCCAGCCAGGGCAACAGGCGGGGCACACGCTGCTTGACCGAGTTCACGTTCCAGGTCGCTATACGCACGGACACCACGGTAGTCCTCATCGAAAGCGGCCACCGGATGACCGCAATCGGTGCCAGGGTGGTGGTGTACGTCCAACTGGGAGGAAACTGATCATGGGGGCTTTGTCACGCAGGGGGCTGCTGAGCGCGGGCGCGGCGGCGCCGCTCAGTCTGCTGGGGATACCGGCGTCCGCACAGGAGGCCACGACATTCCCGGCGCCGACATTCGCGGTGCCGACAGCGACCGAGGCGGTGACACCGTTCCGGCTCAACGTGCCTGAGGCGGTGCTGATCGACCTGAGGCGACGGCTGGCGGCGACCCGCTGGCCGGAACGCGAGACGGACACATCGCAGGGGCCGCAACTGGACAAGGTCCGCAAACTGGTCGCGTACTGGCAGACCCGCTACGACTGGCGGCGCGTCGAGCGGCGGCTGAACGACTTCGGCCAGTTCCGGACCCGCGTCGACGGGCTGGGAATCCACTTCCTGCACGTCCGCTCGAAACACCGCGACGCGCTGCCGATCGTGCTGACCCACGGCTGGCCGGGATCGGTCGTGGAATTCCTGAACGTGATCGGCCCGCTGACTGACCCGACCGCCTTCGGCGGCCGGGCGGAGGACGCGTTCCACGTCGTGGTGCCGTCACTGCCGGGCTACGGGTTCTCCGACAAGCCCACCGGTCCGGGTTGGAACGCGGCGCGGACGGCGAAGGCGTGGGCGACACTGATGAACCGCCTCGGCTATCCCCGGTGGCTCGCGCAGGGCGGCGACTGGGGCGCGGCGGTGACCTCGGAACTCGCCAAGCTCAAACCGGCCGGGTTGGCCGGAGTCCACCTGAACATGTTCGCCACGTTCACCCCGCCGGTCGGCGACCCGCCGACGCCGGAGGAGCAGGAAGCGCTGGCCAGGCTGCAGAAGTTCCAGGCCGACGGATCGGGCTACTTCACCGAGCAGGGCACCAGGCCCCAGCAGGTCGGCTACAGCCTCACGGACTCGCCGACCGGCCAGGCGGCATGGATCTACGAGAAGTTCGGCGAGTGGACCGACAGCGGCGGCGATCCGGAGAGCGTCCTCGGCTACGACCAGATGCTCGACGACATCATGCTGTACTGGATTCCCGCGACCAGCGCGTCATCAGCCAGGTTCTACTGGGAGTTCAACCGCGCCACACCGACACCGGACGAGTTCCACGTGCCGATCGGCTTCAGCGTGTTCCCCGAGGAGATCATGCCGCTGCCCAAGGTCTGGGCGGAACGCGCCTACCGGGACAACCTGGTCTACTTCAACAAGGTCGCCCGAGGCGGCCACTTCGCCGCGTTCGAGCAGCCGGAGATCTTCACCGACGAGGTCCGCCGGTTCGCCCGTCTGCTGCGCTGATTCCCCGTCGCTGATCCCCGTGTCACGGCGGCGGGAACCGGGCAGCTGTCTCGGCCGCGCCCTTGAGGAATGCCCGATCCCGCCGCCCTTTCAGCCCTTCGGCCTGGGCGATCACCACGAGTTTCCCGGCTGTCCGGGACTCGTAGTTGGCGCCGGTGAACCGCACACTCCCGGCGCCGACGAGCGCTGCCGGTAACGGTGTGACATTCCCGGTTCCGTTGGCGTCAGCGAGTTTCCGCAACTCGGACGCGTCACCCGCGCTCGCCGTGTCCACCCATGCCACGGACACGGCAACCGTGTTCCCTTTGCCGTCGCCGAGCAGGAACACCGCACGCCGCAGGGACACGCAAGGCTTTGTGGTGAAGAACTGCTTGACCGCCCCATGGGCGTTCGCCGCGCAGTTCGTCGCACGTCTGCTGACTTCCTTGACTCTGGTGAGTCCGCCCTGATCGGGTGGTCGCGCCGCTGGTTTCGTCGCCGCTGGTTTCGTTGACGATCCGCCACCTATCGCGGGCCCGCCCTGCGCGCCGACCGACACGAGAACAACGGCCACGACCGCGGCGCTGGCTCCGCCGAGCCCTTTCGTCCATTTCTGGGCGGCCATGCGTTGCTCCCCTCCCGCGACGGCGAGGCAACGATATTGGCCGTCCACGGGATCCGGTCGGACAACCGCCTGAACGGAGCAGCCACATCCCGCACTGGTACCGAATTCACTTCGTACCGGAATGTTCCCCCCGCGCTGGGACGGGTCCTGATGTGATCATGTCACAATCTGCGCTCAGCCGTTCCGGCATCCGTACTGAGGGGACCCCATGACAAGCCGTCCACCTGTCTTATCCGTGCTCGCCGCCGTGGCCATGCTGGCCGGGTGTTCCATCGCGAACCCGACATCCAGCGAGGTCTCGCTGCAGTACGGCGCCGGTCCGTTCGATTCACGGAAGTTCGTGGAATGCGAGACCGACCGGGATGTCAGTGACGTCAACGACGACCACTACTACTACCCGAAAGGTCAGCGGGACTTCACGTTCGGCGAGGGGGACGGCATCGACTCCGCGCCGCTGACGTCGACGACGCTGGACTCGCAGGAGATCAAGGTGGCCGGGACGGTGAAGTTCACCCTGAACACCGACTGCTCGGAATTCACCGACCCGACCGGAAAGGTGTGGCCGGGCGGCAAACTGCAGATGTTCCACGAGCTGATCGCGTACAAGTACGACGCGGCACCGAGCGACGGCGGCGAGCAGATGAAAACCGGCTGGACCGCGTTGCTGCGCAACTACGTCGGCGCGGCACTGGACCGGGCAACGGACAACGAGGCGCTGAAATACCCGTGGCAGAAGCTGTACAACGACGCGCCTGCCAAGGCGCAGTGGGAAAAGGACGTGCTCAGCCAGTTGCCCGACGTGCTCAAAGGGCTCACCCAGGGCGTCGACCTGATCACCATCAACTCGGTGCTGCTGCAGAAACCGGGAATCCAGCCGGGCCTGGTGCAGGGCCTGACCGACAAGCAGGCGGCCGAGCTGCGCAGCCAGGCCGCGGACGTGGACAAGCAGGCCGCGGCCAACTTCCCCGGCGGGATTCCCGGTTACCAGGCCTACCAGCAGCAGCAGGCGGTCAACGAGGCGATCAAGTCCGGCAAGGTGCAGGTGCTGCCGGTGCCGCAGGGCTCACCGATCCTGGTGTCGCCCAACAAGTAGCTCACGCCGTCTTGAGCAACGCCTGGTCCAGGTCGTGCCAGAGGTCCTCGACGTCCTCGAGACCGACCGACAGCCGCAGCAGTTGCTCGCTGATGCCCGCGTCCGCGCGGGCATCAGGCGGCACGATGCGGTGGGTCAGCGAGCTGGGGTGCTGGATCAGACTGTCGACGCTGCCGAGGCTGACCGCGGGCGTGATCGTCCGCACCGCGCCGATGACCGCGAGCGGATCCCCGGTGACCTCGAACGACACCAGCGCGCCGCCGATCGTCGGGTAGTGCACCCGCTCGACCTTCGGGTGGTCGGCCAGGCGCTGCGCGAGCACGGCCGCGTTGGCCGAGGCGGCGCGGATCCGGATGGGCAGCGTGGAGAGCCCACGCAGCAACAGGTATCCGGCCATCGGGTGCAGCACCCCGCCGGTGGCGAACCTGAGTTGGCGCAGGACACGCGCGTACTCCTCGTCGCAGGCGACGATCCCGCCCATCACGTCGCCGTGCCCGCCGAGGAACTTCGTCGCGCTGTGCATCACGATCTTCGCGCCGTGCTCGGCGGGACGCTGCAGGACGGGCGTGGCGAACGTGTTGTCCACCAGCACAGGCACCGTTCCGGCGGCCTCGGCGACGGCCGCGATGTCCAGTTCGGTCAGCGTCGGGTTCGCCGGTGACTCCACCACGACGAGCCCGGTGTCGGGACGGATCGCGTCCGCCACATCCGCGACGCTCGTCCACGTGACGAACGTGCCCAGCAGCCCGGACTCGATCAGGTGATCCGTTGTGCCGTACAGCGGCCGCACCCCGACCACGTGCGGCTTGCCCGCAACGACCGCGGCCAGCAGACACGCTGACAACGCGGCCATCCCGGTCGCGAACGCGACACTCGCCTCGCATCCCTCGAGTTCGGCCAGCGCGGTCTCGAACCGTTCGACGGTGGTGTTGCTGACGCGGCCGTAGATCGGCAGACCACCGTCCATCTCACCGGTTGCGAAGCGGTCCAGCCGTGCCGCTTCGGCAGCGGTGTCTCTCGCCGGGTAGGTGGTGGAGAAGTCCAGGGGAACGGCATGCACGCCCAGTTCGACGAGATCGTCGCGACCGGCGTGTACCGCGCGGGTGTCGAGTGCCATGTCCGGCAGCATGCCCGCCGGTCCGGGCCCGGCGGCCGATCACCGCATCCAGTTCGGCCGGAGCCGTGGATTGATCCTCGGGATTCGGTTTATGGGTCGATTCCCGGGCCGCGGCCGGATACGGTTCGGCCCATGCCCGACACCGACACCCTGGATTCGGTGGACGTCGCGATCCTGCGGATCCTGCAGGCCGACGGCCGGATCGCCAACAAGGACCTGGCCGCCCAGGTCGGCGTGGCCCCGTCCACCTGTCTCGACCGCGTCGCGCGCCTGCGCCGCCTCGGCATGATCACCGGGTACACCGCCACAGTGTCCCCAGAGGCAGTCGGGCGCAACGTCCAGGCGCTGCTGACCGTGCAGGTACAACCGCACGCTCGGCCGCTGGTCGACCCGTTCGTGCAACACGTGCTGGCCCTGCCGGAAACCATCGCCCTGCACCACGTCACCGGGGCGAGCGACTTCATCGTGCACGTGGCGTGTCACAGCACGGCCGACTTGCAGCGCCTGGTGCTCGACGAGTACACCACCCGCCGCGAAGTCGGCCGCGTGGAAACGCACCTGATCTTCTCGACCTGGGCTGGTGGGCCGATCCTGCCGCCGCGCTAACGTTGCAGCAGTGCGAAATCGGCTCCTCGCACTGCCCAGCCGTATGTACCGTCGGTGATGGCCTCCATCGCCGCCCGGCGCGCGAAACCGTAGGCGCCAGCCGCGATGTTCGCCCCCAGGCTGACGCGGGCGACACCGGCCGAGGCGAACTCCGCCACCGTGGGCGATCCGGGCCCCGCCATGACGTTCACCGGCCCATCGACCTGTTCGACAAGGTTCGTGAGAACAGCCAGATCGGTGAGCCCGGGGACGAACACGCCATCGGCCCCGGCGTCGAGGTAGGCGGCGGCCCGCGCGAGGGTGTCGGCCAGATCCCCTGTGGACAACAGGTACGTGTCGACGCGTGCGTTCACGAACACGTCCGCGCCCGCGGCCTTGCGGACAGCGCCGATACGCGCGGCCTGGTCGGCGATCGGGCGGAGCGTCTGGGGCCCGCCGTGCCAGGCGTCCTCGAAATTGAGGCCGACGACGCCCGCGTCCACGAACTCGGCAACGGCCTGTGCCACACCGTCCGGGTCGTCGGCGTATCCGCTCTCGATGTCGGCCGTGACCGGCAGGTCCACTGCTTTCACGATGCGCCGCACGACGCCGAGCATGTCCACGCGGCCGAGCGTCTCGCCGTCGGGAACACCGAGACTCCACGCGATCCCCGCGCTCGTGGTGGCCACGGCGGCCACCCCGGCGGCCTCGATCAGCCGGGCGCTGCCCGCATCCCACGCATTGGCGAGCACAAGCGGCTCGCCGGGCACATGCAACGACCGAAACTGTTGGTACATAACTATGTCCGCTCCACTTTCCACTGACAGTCCCCTGGTACCCGCCCAGGATCGCGGACAGCCAAGCCCGATGTCCGGCCATATTCGGACATGATCATCTCCTGTACCTACTGGTATGTACACTCACGACGTGCACATCTCCCCAACCTCGGCGACACCCATCGCCGCCCCAGCCGAATGGATCACCCGATCAACGGTGCTCGACCAGACACTGCCCGCACCGCACGCCACCCAGCGAGTCGAAATCCGGCGCATCACCATCGCCCCGGGCTTCGCGGCCGGAACGCACATCCACAACGGACCGGTCTTCGGCTCCATCGAAACCGGATCGGTGATCTACCAGATCGAGGGCGAACCGGAACTGACACTGAGCCAGGGCGACACCTTCTACGAACCCGAAGCCACCCGCATAGCCCGCTTCGACGCACAGGAAGAAGGCGTGACGTTCCTCGGCTACTTCCTGCTGACAGCCAACCAGGAAGCCGAAATCACATTCCCAACAGACACCAGTTCTGCACCAGCAATCGAATAACGGACGCTGGTCAAAGCGAAACGTACCCAGCGCTGGGTCAGAAGGAGCACGCACCGTGGGGGGCTTGGGGGGCTCGGCCCCCCAAAATAATGACGGGCGACCCGGCGAGGTTACGAAAGTAACCGAGCAGGGTCGCCCAGAGCGCGTGGGGCGGGTGGGGCTCGAACCCACGGCCAAGGGATTATGAGTCCCCTGCTCTGACCAACTGAGCTACCGCCCCGTGGATACAAAGAACCCCAGGTGCTTTGACCTGGGGTTTTGCGCTCCTCCAGCTGGACTCGAACCAGCAACCCTTCGATTAACAGTCGAATGCTCTGCCAATTGAGCTATGGAGGACTGCTCGGTGCCCGGCCGGGGATTGCCTCGGCCTGACAGTGGGTAACTCTAGCGCATCCCTCGCGGGGCGAGACGGCAGGGGGGTGGTCGTTGAGGGAAGATGGTGTCACGCAGTCAACGCACGGGAGGCAGTGCCAATGAAGGTGTTCCTGGCTGGGCTCGCTGTTGGCTACGTGCTCGGCGCGAAGGCCGGGCGGGAACGGTACGACCAGATCATGCGGGCGTACCACACGCTGCTGGAACACCCCGCGGTGCAGAGCGCGGCCGGGGTGGCGCGGGCGAAGATCGGCGAGAAGCTCGGCCGCAACAGCAAGCAGTCCGTCAGCTGACCCGGGCGACGGCGAAGACCCTGCGGAAGGGGAACCAGGTGCGGCCGTCGGTCCTGCGTGGGTAGATCGCACGCAGGGCGGGCGCCAGGTCCGCGCGGAACCGTGTCCATTCGTCTTCGGTCAGCGCTGCCATGATCGGCCGGAGTGCTGTGCCGCTGATCCATTCGAGCACCGGGTCGTCGCCGTTCAGGACCTGGGTGTACGTGGTTTCCCATGTGTCGACTTCGCAGCCGTCGAAGAGGTCCGCGTAGCCGGTGGGCGTGAGGACGGCGTCGGCTGGGCGGATGTCGACGTCCGCGAGGCGTGACTGCCATGAGCGGGCGACGAGTTCGCGCACGAGCGTGTGGGACGGGCCGTCGAAGTTGCCTGGTACCTGCATGGCTATCCACGCGCCCGTGGGCAGTTGGGTGATCCAGCGACGCAGGATGTCGGGGTGTTGCGGCACCCATTGCAGGACAGCGTTGGTGATCACCACGTCGGTGTCCGGTCGCGGCTCCCAGGTGGCCACGTCGCCCACGTGGGCGTCAATTCCGCGCAGCCGTGCCGCGTCGACCATTTCCAGTGACGAGTCCAGGGCTTCGACGGCCGCGTTGGGCCAGCGCTGGGCGAGCGTGGTGGTCAGGTTGCCTGGCCCGCAGCCGAGGTCCACCACTCGTCGGGGTGATGTTGCCTGGACGCGGGCGACCAGTTCGTAAAACGGTCGCGCGCGGTGATCGGCGAAGGTCAGGTACTTGTCCGGGTCCCACATGAGCCACCTCCAGCAAACCGTACGTACGTACTTTATTGCTCGAGGTCGGTCTTCATCAAGCTCAACTTCGCGGCGACCTGCTCGGCCACCCGGCGCACCGCGTCGTCGTCGGCGCCCTTGTCCGGCCTGACCTGCAGCACAATCCCGTCCTGACCAGGCACTCTGCGCTGGATGAACCACGCACCGCCGCCCGGCAGGTCCTGGCGGTGCCGGGAACTGATCGACTTCGTCACCCGGTCGTGGATGACGTCCGGGAGCTTGCCGCTCTGGGTGAACACGAACCGCACCGGCGGCATGTCCGCCAACACGACCGCGTCACCGGCCCGCGACACCTCGGTCGCCTCGATCAGGACCAGCGCGCCGCCGCCCCAGCTCGCCTTGCTGATCAGGTGCCAGCCGACCCGGCGCGAACCGGGCAGCCACAGCCCCAGCGACGTGGCCACCATGTGCCCGCCCGACTTCACCTCCGCCGAGGCGAGCACGTACTCGCCGTTGTCGAGAGTGCCGTCGAAGTCGTCGGGGACCTGCCGCCCGGTGAGCCGTCCGACCAGTTTGCGCAGGCTCACGAGGCGTATCTCCCGGAAGCCTGTTCGCCCAGCGCGATGTTGTACTGCTCCATCGCCACGAGGTCACCGAACAACTGCCGGTACTCGTCGGCGTCCTCCAGTGGGTTCAGCCGCTGCAGCCGGGACTTGATGTCCGCGATCTGCCGGGCCACCAGGCTCTTGTTCAACGCGGCGATCAGGCTTTCCACGTACCGCAGGTTCGGCTCGCCGTGCGAGCGCATCGCCTCCACGGACAGCTCGTTCACCAGCGACTGCACGACCTGGTGCTGGCAGTGCTTACTGACCGCGTCGAACAACGAGGGCCCGGCGAGGCCACAGGACGCCCCGCCCGCGCCATGCAGCGCCTTGTGCAGCTCCGCGTACGCGGGCTCGGTGAACGCCTCACCTGGCAGGCTGTCGAAATGCGGCCCAGCCAGGTGCGGAACCTGCAACGCCGCCTTCAACAACTCGCGTTGCAGATGCAGCTCGGGGTCGTTGGGCTTGGGCCGCTGCGGGCCCTGCACCTCGATCTCCAGCGCACCCTGGTTCTGGTCGACCGGGGCGGCCCTGCGCGTCGCGGGAGCGGGCTTGCCGTTCGCGGTCTCCCGCACCCTGCGCACGACTGTCTGGATGTCGTCCCAACCGATCCAGCCCGCCAACTGGCGGGCGTACTCGTCCCGCAGGGAGAAGTCCTTGATCTGGGCGACCATCGGCACGGTCCGGCGCAACGCCTGGACTCGTCCCTCGGCCGATTCCAGCTCGTGTCCGGCCAGCTCCGAGCGGATCCAGAACTCGATCAGCCGCTGCCGCCGGGCGACCAGGTCACGCACCGCGGTGTCGCCCTTGGCCTGCCGGAGCTCGCACGGGTCCATACCGTCCGGTGCGACGGCGATGAACGTCTGCGCGGCGAACCGCTGGTCCTCGTCGAACGCCTTCATCGCGGCCTTCTGGCCGGCCTCGTCACCGTCGAAGGTGTAGATGACCTCGCCACGGAAGAACTTGTCGTCCATCAGCAGACGGCGCAGCACGGAGATGTGGTCGGTGCCGAACGCGGTGCCGCAGGACGCGACCGCCGTCGGGACGCCCGACAGGTGCATCGCCATCACGTCGGTGTAGCCCTCGACCACGACGACCTGGTGTCGCTTGGCGATCTCCCGCTTGGCCATGTCCAGGCCGAACAGCACCTGCGACTTGTGGTAGATCGGCGAATCGCTCGTGTTGAGGTACTTCGCCTGGATCTGGTCGTCGTCGTGGATCCGGCGGGCGCCGAAGCCGACGACGTCGCCGCCGAGATCCCTGATCGGCCACAGCAGCCTGCGGTGGAACCGGTCGATCGGGCCTCGTTTGCCCTGCTTGGAGAGCCCGGCCTTGTCCAGCTCGGCGAACTCGAAACCCCGGCTGAGCAGGTATTTCGTCAGCGTGTCCCAGCCTGCGGGCGCGTAGCCGCAGCCGAACATCGCCGCGGCGGCCTGGTCGAACCCGCGCTCGGCGAGGAACTCCCGCGCCAGCTTGGCCTCCGGGGTGTGCAGCTGTTCGGTGTAGAACTCCGCCGCGGCCCGGTGCGCGTCGATCAGCCTGGTGCGAGTGCCGCGATCCCGCTGGACGCTGGCACCGCCGCCCTCGTAGGTCAGCTTGATCCCGACGCGTTCGGCGAGCCGTTCGACCGCCTCGACGAAGCTCAGGTGGTCGATCTTGCACAGGAAGGCGATGACGTCGCCCCCCTCACCACAGCCGAAGCAGTGGAACGTGCCATGAGTCGGCCGCACGTTGAACGACGGTGTCTTCTCGTCATGGAACGGGCAGAGGCCCTTGGCCGCTCCCCCACCGACCTGACGCAGGGCGACATACTCGCCG
This sequence comes from Kibdelosporangium sp. MJ126-NF4, assembly GCF_000826545.1. Next base: position 252,921 of record NZ_CDME01000014.1, read on the forward strand.
ATCACGTCGTCGATCCTGTTTCGCTCACGCACGAGGGCGATGTCGCTCTCCCGGATCCGTCCTGCCACGGGTCCATGTTAGGCCGGGCGCCTACGATGCGGTTGTGACGGTCAGCCTGGACACACTCGCCGACGAGTTCTCCGAGTACCGGACGCACCTGCTCGGGGTCGCGTACCGGCTCACGAGCACCCTCGCGGACGCCGAGGACGCGGTGCAGGAGGCATGGCTTCGACTGTCTACTGTAGACCGATCGGGGATCAGGGACCTCAAGGGCTGGCTGACCACGGTGGTCGGCCGGATCTGCCTTGACCGGCTGCGATCCGCCGCCGTGCGGCGCGAGCGCTACACCGGGTCGTGGCTGCCGGAACCCGTGGTCACCCCGCTCGGCGGCGCATCGGCGGAGGACCCGCTGGACGTGATCGTGCGCGACGACGGCGTGCGGATGGCCGCGCTGATCGTGCTCGACAAGCTGACGCCCGAGCAGCGAGTGGCGTTCGTGCTGCACGACGCCTTCGGCGTGCCGTTCGACGAGATCGCCGAAACCCTCGGCGTCTCGGCGGCGACCGCCCGCCAGTACGCCAGCCGTGGCCGCAAGGCCGTGGCCGACGCCAATCCCCCACCACGCGCCTCGCTGGACGAGCAGCGAGACCTGCTCGAACGCTTCACAGCCGCGCTGTCCAGCGGTGACCTGCGTGCGGTCGTCGAACTGCTGCACCCGGAGGTCACGCTGATCGGCGACGCGGACGGCAAGGCCCGCACCGCGCGCCAGGTCATCCACGGTGCGGACAAGGTCGCTCGCTTCGTGCTCGGCCTGCTGAACCGCTACGGGCTGTCCTTCGGCGAGGTCGGCCAGCCCGTGCTGGTCAACGGCGATCTGGGCCTGCTGCTCCCGGACCGGCCCGGCGATGGCGAACACCTCGACCTGACCCGACGGGTGTCCGTGTTCGCCATCCGCGACGGGAAGCTGAGCGGGTTCTACGACGTGGCCAACCCGGAGAAACTCACCCGCGTCGCACTGTGAAGCCGCCTGGGGAACAGGACCACTACCGGGTGAGCGGGACCCGACAGGCGTCGCCGGACGAGAAGCCCTGTTCGGTGATGCCCAGCGCGCTGTTGAATCGGGCCCGCATGTTCTCCAGCGAGATCTGATAGGTGAGCTCGATCACGCCCTTCTCGCCGAACGCCGACACCAGTTCGGCGACTTGCTCGTCGGTCACGTGCACCGGTGTGGCGGTCATCGCGTCCGCGTACGCGATCGCCAGCCGCTCCTCGTTGCTGAACTTGGGCGAGGTGGCGTAGTCGTCGATCTCGCGCAGCCGCTCGACGTCCAGGCCGTCCAACCGCTGGAGCATGGTGCCGAAGTCGATGCACCACTCGCAGCCCAGCCGCACCGCTGCGCGGTAGACCGCCAGTTCGCGCACCGACTTCGGCAGCACTGTGCTGACTCGCTCGGCCATCAGCTCGTGGAGCCCGTACGTGTAGAACACACCCTTGTGGTGCCTGGCGACGGCGAGCGGCTCCATCAGCACGCCGTACCGCTTGGTCGCCATGCGGTAGACCAGCCTGCCGAAGAAGCCCGCCTTGCCCGGCGCCACACCCAGAATCCGCGACATCGTCCTGCTCCTCTCGTCTGCGTCACCTAACGGACGAGAGAGCCATGGACTATGTGACAGTCCTTGGTCAGGACGGGTCGTTGACCCGGGCCGAGAAATAGACCGCACCGCTGTCCTTGTGCCGCACCAGCAGCAGGAACGGGCGGTCCACCGTCACCTCGACCGGCTCGGAGGTGTCCAGCGACAGCGCCCGCATCATCACGGCGGTCGCCGCGGCACCCTCAAGGCCCTGCTCGTCGATCTTGAGCACGGTCTCGTGGATCACCGCCTGGACGGCAAGCGGATCATCGCTGACCCCGCTCAGATCAGCGAGGTCGGTGAAGACCGTGTGCACGCCGAGCCGGTTCAGCACGGGCGTCAACTCGGCCTGGAGCTTGAGCCGCAACTTCGGCAGACGCAAGTTGACCTTCTGCCGCTTCGTCTTGTCCAGCAATCCTTTCACTGTCCGTGCGTCAGGAGTGGGCAGTTCGCCGTCCGGAAGCAGCACGACCGCGTCGACGCCGCCGATGGCGGGCAGCGCGACCACCTGCCAGCCCGGTTCCCGCGCGTAGCCCAGGTTCTCGCTGAGCCACATCGTCGGCACCGACACCTCGCCGCCCGGCCGGTGGAACGGACGCGACTCGGTCGCCGCCTCCTCGAACTTGTGCCGCCAGGCGACCTTCAGGTACAGGGCGTTGACCAGCGCGGCGACCGTGTCCTGTTTGATCACGCCCGGCTGCAGCAGCTCGGGAATCAGGTTCCTGGTCGTCTTGGCCACGTCGGCGTTGATCAGCTCGCGGGCCCCCTCCGGGTCGGCCCCGAACGGCGCCGGACGCACCGAGCCGCTCGGCATGGCCTCCAGCGCGGCCGCGAAGGCCTGCCGGACCGTGATCCGCTCGTCCGCCCAGAGCGTGTTGGCCACCTCGAGCACCGGCGGCTGCTGGTCGCGCTGCGGTTCGGCGAGCCGTTCGGCATCGTCGAGCAGCCGGATCAGGTCCTCGACCTCAGCCGAGGAGTCCCCGAGCAGGAGCGTGACGAGTTCGTCCTTGGTCTTGCCCGCCGCTCCCCGGGTGACCAGCGCCAGTGCGCTGGCGACCGAGTACGGCGACCAGACGACGTTGTCCGCCGGAGCGCCTGCCTCGGCGAGCGCGTCCTGGAGCGCGACCGTGAAGTCGAGATGCGCCTGCACAGTCACCTGCGCGGATCCTCCAATGTGATCGTCTGCCCCTCCTGAGGGGTTGGCTTCGTACCCGCGGCGGACTGCGGGCCGTTCGGTTTCGGACGCCGGGGCACGCGAGCCCCGGCCGTGCCACCTGCCTCGCCGGGACGTCCCCGTCCGGCTCCGGCGGCCACCCGGCGACGCAGTAGCCGCCGGAGTGCTGACCTGATCGCGCGTGTGAATGGGTTGGCCATACCCCCGAGTGTGCCACCGGACACAGTCCGGGGCAGTTCACCGCGAGCGAACGAACGCCGCGTGCCAGGCCACGGCCTGCGCATCGGTGAGCGACGCGACCTGGTCGATCAGCACCCTTGTCCGCTGTGCGTCATCACCCGCGTCTCGCCACGCGGGCTGGAACGCCGGTTCCAGCGCCTCCTGCGCCCGCTCGCCCAACGCCCCGAGCAGCTCGGTCAGCAGCTCACGCTGCCGGTCCTGCATCGCCAGCCGCGCCGGGTCACTCATCACGTACCGCAACGCCAGTGACTTCAGCAGCGCCACCTCGACAGCGGCCTGCCGTGGCACCACCAGGTCCGCGTCGTACCTCGCCAGGTCCTCGTCGCCGTGCACCCGCCGGGTCTCACTGACCGCCGCCGACGCGAACCTCCCGACCAGTTCGCTGGTCAGCCGCTTCAACGCGACCTGCGCGCCGATCGACCCGTCGTACCCCGCCGCCGCGGCCACAGCGGGCAGGTCCAGCAGGTGCGCGGCCGCCACCTCCAGCTCCGAGAGCGGCTCGGCGGAGAAGTGCTTGGCGGCGAGCTCCGCGATCGCGGTCCGTTCCTCCGCACTGGCCAGCACACCCAGCGAGATCCGGCCCGCGCGGACACCGTCCTCGACGTCGTGCACCGAGTACGCCACGTCGTCCGACCAGTCCATCACCTGGGCCTCCAGGCAACACCGCCGCTCCGGTGCCCCCTCCCGGATCCAGTCGAACACCCGCCGGTCGTCCTCGTACACGCCGAACTTGCGCATGCCCGCCGTGCGCGGCCACGGGTACTTCACCGAGGCGTCCAGCACCGCCCTGGTCAGGTTCAGCCCGGCGTCCCCCGCCTTGTGCTCGAGCCTGGTCAATATCCGTAACGTCTGTGCGTTGCCCTCGAACCCGCCGCAGCCCGCCGCCACCGCGTCCAGCGCTGTCTCGCCGTTGTGCCCGAAGGGCGGGTGGCCGATGTCGTGGGCCAGCCCCGCCGTGTCGACGATGTCGGGATCGCAGCCCAGTTCCTCCGCGATCTCCCTGCCGATCTGGGCGACTTCGAGCGAGTGCGTCAGCCTGGTCCGCGGCACGCCGTAGACCTCGGTCCCCTCGCCGGGACCGACGACCTGGGTCTTGCCCGCCAGCCTGCGCAATGCGGCCGAGTGCAGCACCCTGGCCCGGTCACGGGAGAACGGGCTTCGTCGTGGCTGCGCCGAACCTGGCAGCACACCTCCTTTCCGCGGCTCGTCGAACATGCGGGCCGCGTCGTGCCCGGTGTAGCTCACTGAAGATCAACACCGATGTCGTCTGCCGGTGCGTTGAAGACGCGGTAGAACAGCAGGGCGCCGGTCTCCCTGAGGATGTACTTCGCCTGGGTCTCCCTCGTCTGCACGACCGGGCCGGTGTGCGTCGGCGACGTCCACGCCGACAGTCCCGCGTCGTGTGCCATCGTGCGGGCTCGTAAGGAATGCCACGGGTCGCTGACGATCACCGCCGACCGCCAGCCGCGGTCCAGTGCGGTCCTCGCCACCGCGTTGATCGTTCCCAAGGTGTCATTGCCCTCGCCGACGACGATCACCTTGTTCCTCGGCACGCCCCGCGACGTCAGCCACAGCCGGCCCGACTCGGCCTCCGTGAACTCGTCGCCTGCCTTGCGGCCGCCACCGGTGATGATGTAGCCGGCCACGCCGCGGTCGAACAGGTTCTTCGCGTGCCGCAGCCGGGCTTCGAGAATCGGCGACGGACGGCCGTCGTACTGCGCCGCGCCCAGGACGACGACCGCGTCCGCCTTTGACCGGTCGTCCTGCCGGGCCTGCTGCCACACCCGGAACCCTGTGCCGCCGACGACCAGGGCGAGCATCAGCACGAGACCGACAAGGCCTCGGGCGAGCCACCTCTTGATCCCCGCTGTCCGGGTACCGACGTTCACTCTCGCATCATGGCAGACGGGTCCGACAGTCCGGTGTCCCCGCTGGCCGGGACCGGTTTTTGATCAAAGCCAGCCGCGTTCCTCCGCCAGCCTGGCCGCCTCCGCCCTGGTCCGGGCGCCGGTCTTGCCGATCGCGGCGGACAGGTGGTTGCGCACCGTGCCCTCGGACAGATGCAGTGACCGGGCGATGTCCGCGATCGTGCCGCCGTCGCTGGACTCCGCGAGCACGTCGCGTTCCCGCATCGTGAGCGGGCTCTGCCCGGTGGCAAGCGATTCCGCAGCCAATGACGGGTCGACCACCCTCAGCCCCGCGTTCACCCGGCGGACCGCGTCCACGAGCTGCTCGGGCGGCGCGTCCTTCACCACGAACCCCGCCGCACCCGCGGCCAACGCGCGGCTGAGATACCCGGGCCGTCCGAAGGTCGTGCACATGACGACTTTGCAGCCCGGCATCTCGACGCGCAGCTCGGCAGCCGCGGCGAGGCCGTCCTTGCCGGGCATCTGCACGTCCAGCAGCGCCACGTCGGGGTTGGTGCGCCGCGCGGCGGACAGCACGTCGTCGCCCGTCCCCACCTCGGCCACCACCTCGATATCGGCTTCGAGGCCGAGCATCGCCGCCAGCGCTCCCCGCACGAGCGACTGGTCGTCGGCCAGCAGCACCCTGATCATGTCGCCACGTCCGCGCGCACCACGAATCCGCCTTCTCCTCGTCGGGCGGCTGTCAGCCTGCCATCCACCTTCGCCAGTCGCTCGCGCAGCCCGGCGAGCCCGTTGCCGTCCGCACTGTCCACAGTGGAGTAACCGGGACCGTTGTCGGCGACCTCGATCCACGACTGCCCCAGTCTGATCTCGCACCGGCTCGCCCTGCTGTGCCTGATCACGTTCGTCACCGCTTCCCGCAGCACGTAACCGAAGGGCTCCTGCAACTCGCCGGGCACGTCGTCGACCGCCTGCGGCAGGTCGGCGTCGATCCCCGCGGCCAGCAGCGCCGCCCTGGCGTTGGCGATCTCCGCGGGCAGCGACATCTTGCGGTAACCGGAGACAGTCGCCCTGATCTCGGTCAACGCCAGCCGGGACAACCGTTCCACGTCGTGCACCTCCGCCAGCGCGCGCTCGACGTCCGACGAGCTCTCCAGTATCCGCCGGGCCAGGCCCGCCTTCAGCGTGATCGTCGTCAGACTGTGGCCGAGGACGTCGTGCAGGTCACGGGCGACCCTGGCGCGTTCCTCGGCCACCGCGAGCGTCCTGATCTCGTCGCGGGCCAGCTCCAGTTCGTCCGATTTCCGGAAGAACGCGCGTGCCGCGAAGATCGCGATGGTCAGGACCAGCATGATCACACCGGAGTTGATGTCGGGAGTGCCCGACTCCGCCGTGGTCGCGATCAGCATGGCCGCCGTGCCACCCAGCCCGTATGCCAGCCCGAACCCGGGAGGCAACAGGATCAGCGCGGCGACGATGGCGAACGTCAGATACGTCAGGTCGTCGGCTTCCATCAGGATTGCCAGCGCCACGGGAAAGATGGTGGCGACGGCCACGTACAGCACACGGACCGGCGGCGACGAGCACTGGCCGAACAGCAACGCTGCCATGTAGGTGCCCGAGTACAGCACGACGATGACGACCACCACCGGCCCGGCCCACGCGGGATACTGCCCGCTGAACCCGTCGACCACGGCGCGGACCATGAAGAGCAGGAACGCGGCCGGGAAAAGCACCTGGCCGACCCGCCGTCGGCCACGCGGCCACTCCGGCTCCGGCCAGGTCCACAGGTTGTTCACGAACTCACGGTACGGCCTGGTCAACTGCGCGCACTGTCCAAACGGTAACGGCGGACGACCAGCGCACCGAGGACAACCGTCCAGGCAGCGAGGACGAGCACGGCCGTCAGCACGTTCCCCGACGACCCGAGGGCCGACCTGCCGACCTCGCTCATCCAGTACGTCGGCAGGATCTGGGCGATCCCACTGAACAGTCCGGGCAAAGCCGACAACGGCACCCAGAGGCCACCGAACATCGCGAGCACCAACATCAGCACACCTGTGATCGACTGCATGCTGTCGGCGGTGCCGTACTGGCCGAGCAACAGCCCCAGCAGGGCGAACGGAATCGCCGCCACCCAGATCCCCACCGTGACCTGCGCCCATTGACCGGCGTCGAGCCGCACGCCCTCACCGAACGCGCCGATCAACGGCACAAGCACGACAGCGGGCAGCGCGACCACCATGCCGACGACACCTTTGGCCGTCAGGTAACCGGCTCCATTCAACGGAGTCAGCCGCAACTGCCGCTGCCAACCCGCGTCCCGCTCGATGGCCACCCGGGCTCCGGCGAACAACGCGGCGGAGAACGCTCCCCACGTGATCATGCCGACCATCAGCCCTGCCTTCTGCTGCACGTCCCCGCCACCGCCGATGTTCGACATGAACAGGAACATCAGCACCGGCAGGGCGACGGTGAACACGAGGAACCGGCCCGCGCGCAGTGCTCGTTTGATTTCCAGTAGCAGGTACCCGGTGCTCATCGGACGGTCTCCTGTGCGGTCAGGGCGAGGAAGGCTTCTTCGAGTCCGGCGGCGCTGACCTCGACGTCACGCGCGTCCGGGTAGTTCAGCAACGCCCGCAGCGCGGCGTCGGAGTCCTTGCAGGCCAGCTGGATCCGGTCGGCGCGCCGGTCGGCGGTGACGACTCCGGGCATGCGCTCGAGCAGTTCGACCGGGATGTCCGGCAACACCGCTGTGATCGTGCGTCCGGATACCCTCTCGCGGACCTCGGCCACACTGCCGTCCGCGACGATCCTGCCTGAGCGCATGAGGATCACGCGGTCGGCGAAGTCCTCCGCCTCGTCGAGGTAGTGCGTCGCGAACAGGACCGTGCGTCCCTGGTCGGTGAATTCCCGCATCGATGCCCAGAACTCGCGGCGGGTGCCGACGTCCATCGCGGCTGTCGGCTCGTCCAGGACGAGCAGATCGGGGTTGGCGACCAAGGCGACGGCGAACCGGACGCGCTGCCGTTGCCCACCGGAAAGCTTGGTGCAGCGGCGATCCGCCAGTTCCCCGATGCCTGCCCGGCGCATCGCCTCGGCGACCGGCATCGGCCTGCGGTGCAGCGACGCGACCATCGCCACGGTTTCCGCGACGGTCGCGTCGTCGAGCAGCGTGCCGTTCTGCAGCATCGCGCCGATCGCCCCCTCGGCGACCGCTTCGCGCGGTTCGTTGCCGAACACCCGGACGTTCCCGGCGTCGGGCCTGGTGAGCCCGAGAATCATGTCGACGGTCGTGGACTTGCCCGCGCCGTTGGGTCCGAGCAGCGCGACCACCTCGCCCGGTGCGATCAGCAGGTCGATGCCGTCGACGGCGCGAAGTTCGCCGTAGTTCTTGGTCAGTCCCGCGATGTCGACCGCGGCTCCTTGTTCTCTCACGGTGTCCACGATGGCCCGTTTCCCGGCTTGGCTGGCAGGCCTCCCGTCATGATTCTGCCCGTGACATTTGTCGTGGGCCCGTTACCACAAAACGCCGAGACCGTCACTCCGATCAAGATCATCAAGGCCGGGTTATCCACAGTCGACAGTTGTCCACAGCCTGAGGAGCAACCACTTCCCCGCACCCCCGCCGACTGGCGAGAGTGGACGCATGCCGAACAGAGACCTGATCGACCTGGACGCACTGTCCATGCTCTTCCCCCACCGCGTGGCCCTCACCGCGGACCTTGTGGATCTGGGTCTCACGGGCGCCACCGTGAAGCGAAGATGCCTGCCAGGCGGGCCGTGGCAACGCCTCTTACCCGGTGTGTTGCTGCTCGACAGCACCGCTCCCACCCGGAGGCAGCTGGTGCAGGCGGCGCTTCGGTACGCGGGCAGGGACGCTGTGGTGACCGGCGCCGACGCGCTCGCACTGCACGGTGTGCGCCCGATGCTTCCCCACGGGCGCGTACACCTTGTGGTGCCCGGCAACCGTTTCGTCCGCAGCAGTGCCAGTATGTTGGTGGAACGGTCGTTGGCTCCGCCTCGTCCCGTGCTTCGGCAGGGACTGTTGACGGCCCCGCTCGCCCGGGCCGCCGTCGACGCGGCGAGACGGATCAGCAGCCGGGCCGTGGTGAGCACCTTGTTCGCCGAGGTCGTGTTCCACAAGGGTGTCCGGCTGGACGAGCTGAACACCGAACTGGTCGTGGGAACACGGCGTGGTGGCGCGCTGTGCCAGGCAGTGCTGCATGACATGGGCGCGAGGATCCGCTCCGGCGTCGCGTCCCTGGCCGGTGATCTCGTCCAACGCGCCGGGCTACCCCCGCCGCGTTGGAACGCCCCTGTCGACGACGCCATGGGCAATCCCCTCGGCGCTGTCACAGGGACCTGGGATGACGTGCGGCTCGCGTGGGACGTGCACGCCTTCGACTTCGACCCCACCCCGGACAGTTACCCCACCGCGCTGAAACGAGGTTCCCGGCTGGCCGCGAACGGCCTCCTCGTTCTGCACACAGCGGCCACCCGGCTGCGCTCAGACCCGGAAGGAGTGATCGCCGAACTGACCGCGTCGTTCGACCAAGCCCGCACCCGTGCCTGCCCCAGCACGTGACCCAGCCCCATGACCCAGCGCCCGCGACCCAATGCCCGTGCCCAGTGCCCTGTACCCACGACCCAGCGCCCATGACCCGGCGCCCATGACCCAGCGGCGCCGCGAGCCCCGCGTGGCCCGGGTGGACTCCCCCTACTGCCCGGCCACGCGGCCCCACCCGTACCCAGTCAGAAAGGAGACGCACTTTGCCGTTATAGCGCCGTGCTCGCCCGTGTTCCCTGCGGCTCGGCCATCGCTCCGGTAGGTCCTCCCCCGCCGCCGATGGTCCACGTGTTCATCGTCCACGTGCCAGTCATCCGCAGTGGACACATCGCGAGACACACGAGCACCCGGTGCTCACCTGCCGGTCGGTCGCGCTCCCTTCTCGCGCCGACCGGCAGCCCGAAACAACCACGTTGAGGTATGCCCGCAGTCTTTCCCACGGCCATGGCAGGTGGAGCTCTGTGGCCGATGGGACACGGCGGGTTGACGGTCCGGGCGGCGGGCGCGGCGGTGCGCTGCCGGACGTGTCCCCGCATTCCCCTCGTGAGCACCGGTGTGCTGGTTGGTGCTCACGAGGGGCGGGGAAACAACGGCCAGCCCTTGTCGCTTTCGCTTGGCCGGGTCAGCAGCCCGGCAGCTGTGCGGCCAGGTAGGCCTCCAGCTTGTCGATCGAGACCCGTTCCTGGGTCATGGTGTCCCGTTCGCGGACGGTCACCGCCTGGTCGTTGAGCGAGTCGAAGTCGACCGTGACACAGAAAGGAGTACCGATCTCGTCCTGGCGGCGGTAGCGGCGGCCGATCGCGCCCGCGTCGTCGAAGTCCGTGTTCCAGTTGCGGCGCAACGTCGCTGCCACATCGCGTGCCTTGGGTGAGAGGTCCGCGTTACGGGAAAGGGGAAGCACCGCGACCTTGATCGGGGCGAGCCTACGGTCGAGCCGGAGCGCCGTGCGCTTGTCCACGCCGCCCTTGGCGTTGGGTGCCTCGTCCTCGTAGTAGGCGTCCAGCAGGAACGCCATCATCGAGCGGCCGACACCGGCGGCGGGCTCGATCACGTACGGCCGGTAGCGGGAGTCGGTGGTCTGGTCGAAGTACGACAGGTCGACGCCGGAGTGGTTGGAGTGGGTCGTCAGGTCGAAGTCCGTCCGGTTGGCGATGCCCTCCAGCTCGCCCCACTCACCGCTGCCCAGTCCGAAGCGGTACTCGATGTCCACAGTCCTCTTGGAGTAGTGGGACAGCTTCTCCTTGGGGTGCTCGAACACACGGAGGTTGTCCGGGTTGATACCCAAGTCGACGTACCAGCGCATGCGCTCGTCGATCCAGCTCTGGTGCCACTGCTCGTCCGTACCCGGCTCGACGAAGAACTCCATCTCCATCTGCTCGAACTCGCGGGTGCGGAAGATGAAGTTGCCCGGCGTGATCTCGTTGCGGAACGACTTGCCCATCTGGCCGATGCCGAACGGCGGCTTGCGACGGGAGGTGGTCTGCACGTTCAGGTAGTTCACGAAGATGCCCTGCGCGGTCTCCGGCCGCAGGTAGGCCATGCCCTCGGCGGTCTCGACCGGGCCGAGGAAGGTCTTGAGCATCATGTTGAACGCGCGTGGCTCGGTGTACTGACCGCGGGTGCCGCAGTTGGGGCACGGCACGTCGGACAGGTCGCTCTCGTCGGTGGGCTTGCCGGAGCGCTGCTCGTACTCCTCCGCGAGTTGGTCGGCACGGAACCGCTTGTGGCAGCTCAGGCACTCCACCAGCGGGTCGGTGAAGACCTTCTCGTGGCCGGAGGCGACCCAGACCTCGCGGGGCAGGATCACCGAGGAGTCGATGCCGACGACATCCTCACGGCCCTGGACCACGGCCTTCCACCACTGACGCTTGATGTTCTCCTTGAGCTCGACGCCCAGTGGCCCGTAGTCCCAAGCAGATCGCGTACCGCCGTAGATCTCCCCGGACGGGTAGACGAAGCCACGGCGCTTGCAAAGGCTGACGATGGTATCGATCCGATCGGCGGGCACGAACACTCCATACGGGTACACGGGGGAATCTCGGGGAGTGCCAGGGTAGCCGCCTGTCACCGGCCACCACGAGGGGATTCCCCATTCACCCCATTGGCTTGATCGTCACGGATCCGACTTGTGATGCACGCATACGAATCCGACTATTCAGCAGAGAGGATACCGCCGAAGGGACCAATTCATGACGACAGTCGAACATCACCAGGCCGAAACCCACCGTCACACCCACGGACCGGGCTGCGGACACGAGGCTATCGTGCACGCGGATCACGTCGACTACCTGCACGACGGTCACGTGCACCGTGAGCACGTGACCGACCGGGGAGTGCACTACGACGAGTGCGACAGCTGCACTTGCCCGCACTGCTCGGACTCGTGCGCGGTCTGTTCCTGCTCGGACTGTGCCTGCCCCACGTGCAACCACGCGGCGTGCTCGTGCAGCTCGTGCTCGGACTCCTGCGCGAACTGCACCTGTTCCGACTGCAGCTGTCCGACCTGCGAACACGCGGCGTAACTGACACCCGACCGGGTCATATTTCGCCCGAACTGACTCGACCGAACCGACCTGGGTCGACCTGACGGAACCACCCGACCTGGCCGACTCAGCCGACCCGATCCAGCTGCCTGGCCGACCTGGCCGACTTAGCTGGGTCTGGCCGACCTGGCCGGACCAACCGAACAACCGTCGACCTGAACCGCCCGGCTGCCCACCACACACAGCCGCCACCGGGTCAGGCTGGCACTGAGCACTGTCGAGGACTCGACTCCCGGTCACCCTGGGAAACACGTCCCCCGGACGCGCCTCCAGGTATACCCACCCATGGACGATCACCTGGAGCGCTCCGCCAGACACCAGCACGCCGACATCACGCCGACACACCACCATCACGCCACGATCGAGGTCACGCTGTCCCACGTTCGTGTGCACTATTCGCTGGCCGGAGATCAGCGGTCATCGGGGCGTGGCTGGGCCGCTGGCGTCACGGGGGCCTGCGGTGGCCGCGTCCGCCGCGATCACGCTGACGTGCTGGTCGGTCTGGCCGTCCGTGGCGGTGGCCAGCACTTCGTAGGCGCTCGCTTCGCCGCGGGACAGGAATGGGATCACGTGTTCGCGCACGTCAAAGGGGGACATCGCGCGGCGGTAGGCGACCACTGAGGCGAATTCCACCGTCAGCGCCCAGCTGTCCGGGTCGTCGGCCGAGTGGCCGAGGACCGCTCGGACACAGCCCGGCTGGGCCGTCAGCAGTCGCATCGCCTTGGCCGCGTCGGCCGAGAAATCGGCTGATTCCGCTTCCGGCACGGTGAACCCACAGACCAACAGCACGCTGGCGCCTCTCTGCACGACACTACGATGCGACGACACGGTATCGCCGAGCCGAGGAGACACACCGTGCGAGGCAGAAGGAACATGCGGGCGCAGCTGATCGCCGGTGACGGGCCGCTGGCGCGGGCGCGGCCGATCGCCGTGTTCGCCGTGGTCATCGCGGTGTTCGTGACCGGTGTGCTGGTCAGCGGGCTGATCGGGGCCGTTCTGCTCGGGTTGCTCGCGGCCGCCGTCGCTGTCCTGCTTGCCACCACGTGGCCTGTGCTGCGCCCCAATGAGCGGCTCCTGCGTGTCCTGGTCCTGGGGATCCTGATCGTCGTCGCCGTTGTCCAGCTGCGCTGAACACGACTACGGAAATCATTAGCGACTAGACTTGGATTGCCAGGGCGGACCCAGCAAGTGAGGTGGCTGATGCTCGAACAGTCGACGACAGACCTGGGCGTTGATCCGGCCACCAGTGAGCATTCGCCGGGGCGGATGCAGACGGACCCGGCTCCAGCGCGCTCACCTGCGACTTTGACTGCCGCAGGTGATCTTCTCCGCGCGCTCGCCGCGCCGGTGCGGATCTCGATCGTGCTGCAGCTGCGTGAATCAGACCGCTGTGTGCACGAGCTCGTGGACGCGCTGGGGGTGGCCCAGCCACTGATCAGCCAGCATCTGCGGGTGCTCAAGTCCGCAGGGGTCGTCTACGGCGAGCGGCATGGCCGTGAGGTGGTCTACCGGCTCGTTGATGAGCATCTCTCGCATATCGTGGTGGACGCGGTCACGCACGTGGAGGAGGCTCACAATTGATGACGATCAACCGCACGCCACCCACCACGGCCCGGCGCTCAACCAAGCAGCGCGCCGCGGTCGCGGAGCTTCTCAACGACCTGGACGACTTCCGCTCGGCCCAGGACCTGCATGAGGAACTGCGCAAACGTGGTGAGGGCATCGGTCTGACAACGGTCTATCGGACGTTGCAGTCGTTGGCGGACGCGGGCGAGGTGGACGTGCTGCGCACGGACACCGGTGAGGCGATCTACCGCCGCTGTTCCAGCCACCACCACCATCACCTCGTGTGCCGCGTCTGCGGCCGCACAGTCGAGGTCGAGGGCCCGGCGGTGGAGAAGTGGGCCGACCGGGTCGCCGAGGAGAACGGATTCTCCGAAGTGAGCCACACCGTCGAGATCTTCGGCACCTGCGCGACCTGCACCAAGCAGAACTGACCACCCAGCACTGCACACGCGGCACTGAACACGGGGCACTGAACACGGGGCTTGCCAGGCCAGCGGAAGCACGCTGCCCCGGCAAGCCCACAGCCAGGTTGTGACTCAGTACTCGTACGGGTCGGGTGGCTCCGCGACTTGCTGGACCTCCGCCACCATCACTGTGGGCACGTGCCGGGTTTCCTGGGTCGATGTGCCCGGCTGGTAGCGGACGACCGCCTTCACCCACGTGTCGCTGACCATGGTCTGCAGGCCTGGGCTGTCCAGTTTCACCTTCACCGGGTAGGCGTCCGCCGCGCAGCAGCCGATCGCCAGGCGGGCCAGGTAGGTGGTGTTGTCGTTGTGGACGATGAAGCCGGTCAGGCGGATGTCGCGGTCGTTGAGTGTTCCGGCCTTGTCCCAGGCCGCGCGTTCGACGAAGTCCGTCACGCGCTGGTCGATCACGTCTCCCTGCGGCAACGCCGGGAAGCTGAACTCCGATGACGGCGGCGGCGGGGTTCGTCCCGCCGCCCGGTTCACCGCGTCCTCGCCCAACGCGGGCGGGGCCAGGAAGACCGCGAGCACCGGCAGGATCAGCAGCCAGGTGCTGTGCGACTGGATTCCGCCGTGCTCGTGCTCGTGGACCTCGGGGACCACTTGCGCGGGTTTGCGGGCCGCGATGACGTCACGGGTGATCGACACGAAGGCGAGCACGACCATGATCGCTCCCGCCGCGATCAGCCAGGCTTGTTGGCCCGGCTTCACATAGCGCAGGTACGTGCCGTTCAACGCGATCTTCAGCAGCGCCCCGCCCAGCAGGACCAGCAGGATGTTCTGCGTCTCCCGCTTCACCGCACACCTCCGAACACCACGAGTCCCGCCACTACCCCACAGACGACCGCCACCAGGAACGTCAACGGCGCGAACCGGAAGGCGAACTTCCGGCCGAACGTGCCCGCCTGCAGCGCCACCAGCTTCACGTCCACCGCCGGGCCCACCACGAGGAACACCAGGCGCGGCAACAGTGGCAGCATCGACAGCGACGCGGCCACGAAGGCGTCCGCCTCGCTGCAGATCGCCAGGATCACCGCGAGCAGCGCCATCACGATGACGCCGAGAACCACCTGCCCGCTCAGGCTCTCCAGCCACGAGGCGGGCACGGCCACGCTCAGCACCGCCGCGGTCAGGCCGCCGATGACCAGGAAGCCTCCCGAGTCCACCAGGTCGTGCCGCGCGGTCTCGACGAAGGTCAGCCAGCGGGAGCGGCCGTCCTGGTCCGGCAGGCGCCGCAGCGCGCGCTCGGCCATCCACTCCAGCTTGCCGAAACGAGCCCACAGCCAGCCCACCACGATGGCGGTCGCGAGCGAGCCGACGAACCGGGCGAGCACCATCTCCGGGTTGCCTGGGAACGCCACCGCGGTCGCGACCAGGACGATCGGGTTCACCGCGGGCGCGGCGAGCAGGAAAGCCAGCGCGACCGACGGGGCCACGCCCTGCTGGATCAACCGCCGTGACACCGGCACCGACGCGCATTCACAGCCCGGCAGCGCGACACCGGCGACGCTCGCGACCGGCACGGCCAGGGCCTGCCTGCGCGGCAGAACCTTGCGCAGCACGCTCGCGGGCACGAAGGCCGCGATCGCGCCGCTGATGATCACACCGAGCACCAGGAACGGGATCGCCTGCGCGCACACCGCGACGAACTTCGTCGCCCCGGTGCGGACCTGCTCCGAGCTGAGCAGGCTCGCCAACTGGTCCTGGAACACCACCGCGACCACGAGCAGGAGACAGAGGATCTCCAGCGAGCCGATCGGCAACCGCCGTTTCGGCGTCGGATGGTGATGGGTGTCGTCCTGCTCGGCCGCGACTGTGGTCACCGTTGCGATCCCGCCAATAGTTCTGTCCGGAACGAGGACGCGCCGGACACCACCAGCATGAACAACGTGCCCAGCGCGTTGACGTCGAGACCCTCCGCGGGGAACGTGTAGCGCAGAGTGACGTCGATGCCGTGGTCAGTGTGCACGACGCCCGCCGTGCCGAATAGGGCCTCTCCGCCCTTGTCAGCGACCGAGGTCACGGTCTCCGGCGAGTCCGGCAGGTCCCAGGCGACCACGCACTGCAGGCTGAGCACGTTGAGGCCTTCGGCCAGCTGCATGGCCTGCACGGCGCAGGGCACCTCGCCGTGCCGGAAGGTCAGTGCACCGTCGTCGTCGACGAAGACATGGTGGTACATCTCCAGCGCCGCACGGGCCTTGCTCAGCAACGCGGCTGTGCTCGCGGCCTCGCTCGTCACTGTGTGTCTCCCACTGGTTCGGTAGCCGTCGCTGGTTCGGTAGCCGTCGCGGCGTCGATGGCGCCGCCGAAACGGCGGTCGCGGTTGGCGTACGCCTCGCAGGCGCGCCACAGGTCGCGCCGGTCGAAGTCCGGCCAGAGGATGTCCATGAACACCATCTCGGCGTACGCGGACTGCCACAGCATGAAGTTCGACGTGCGCTGCTCGCCCGACGGCCGGATGAACAGGTCCACATCCGGCATTTCCGGCTGGTAGAGGTACTTGGCGATGGTCCGCTCGTCGACCCGGTCGGGGTTGAGCTTGCCCGCCGCGACCAGTTTCGCGATCTCCCTGGCCGCGTCGGCGACCTCGGCACGGCCGCCGTAGTTGACGCACATCGTCAGGTTGAGCACGTCGTTGTCCTTGGTGCGCTCGTCGGCGATCTTGAGCTCGTTGACGACACTGCGCCACAGCTTGGGCAGCCTGCCCGCCCACCGCACGTGCACACCGAGCGCGTCGAGCTCGTCGACGCGGCGGTGGATGACGTCACGGTTGAAGTTCATCAGGAAACGGACCTCGTCCGGGCTGCGCTTCCAGTTCTCGGTGGAGAACGCGTAGACCGAGAGCCACTTCACCCCGACCTCGATGCAGCCCTTGACCACGTCGAGCACGACCTCCTCGCCGCGCTTGTGGCCCTCGGTGCGGGGCAGGCCACGCTGGTTCGCCCAGCGGCCGTTGCCGTCCATGACGATGGCGACGTGCGCGGGCACGTCGTCGAGGACGGGCGGTTTCACACCGGACGGATGCGGGTCCGGCGGACGGAACTCGGGCCGCTCACGGTCACGGCGTCGGCGAAGCAACGAAACTGCTCCTTTTGCGGGTACGAACAGGGGCACTCACAAGGTACTCACCCGCGAACCGGGCCCGGACGGACCACTCAGTTCGGCTGGTCCCAGGCGCGGACCGGGTTGCCGAGCCAGCGGCTGCGGCCGGGCAGGTCCTCGCCGCGCATCACCAGCGACACCGGCCCGACCGTGGTCGCGGCGCCGACCGTCGAGCCGGGCAGCGCGATGCTGTTCGGGCCGAGGGTCGCGCCGCCTTCGACCCGGACTCGGTCCAGACGCATCAGGCGGTCGTGGAACAGGTGCGTCTGCAGCACGACACCCCGGTTCACCGAGGCACCCGCGTCCAGGCGCACGAGGTCGCTCTCGGGCAGCCAGTGCGTCTCGATCCACACGCCACGGCCGATCCGGGCGCCGAGGCTGCGCAGCCAGGTGTTCAGCCACGGCGTGCCCGGTGAGCTGCGCACGAACCACGGCACGGCCAGCAGCTCCACGAAGCAGTCGTACAGCTCGTTGCGCCACACGAACGAACTCCACAGCGGGTGCTGTCCCGGCCGGAACCGTCCGACGAGCAACCACTTCGACACCGTGGTCAGCGCGCACGCGAGCACACCGATCAGGCCGAGCACGACACCGCTGATCGCCAGCGCCATGGCGAGGCCGAAGTCGTAGACGACCTCGTCGAGCACGGCCAGCGCCATCGCGCCCAGCAGCGCGCTGAGCACGATCGGCACCACCCGGCACGCTTCGATCGCCGCCCGCGCGAGGACGAGCCGTCGCGGTGGTTCGAAGGTGCGGGTCGCGTCGACAGTCTCGGCGACCCTGGGCAGTTCGATGGCGGGGCGTCCCAGCCAGGACGATCCCGGCTCGGAGATGGCGGGCGCGGAGGACAACACGCCGATCAGTGCCCGGTCCGGGACTGACCGGCCTGGGCCGAGGATGCCGGAGTTGCCGAGGAACGCGCGTTCGCCAACCCGCACGTGTCCCAGCCGCAGCCAGCCTCCGTGCGATTCGAACGGCGCGAGCAGGCCGTCGTCGGCGAGGAAACTGCCGTCGCTGACGCGAGTCAGCCGGGGCAGTGTGACCACTGTGGACGCTTCGACGTTGCGGCCGACACGGGCGCCCAGCGCACGCAGCCAGGTTGGGGTGGCGAGGCTGGCGTACAGGGGAAAGAGGTTCACGCGGGAACTGCGCATGAGACGGTCGGTGAGCCACACGCACCAGGCGACACGGCCCCGCGCGGGGTGCAGACCGTCGGCTATGCCCAACCCTGCCAACCGCACCAGCGTGACGACAGCCCCGGCGTACATGACCACCGCGCCCACCGTCGCGAAGGGAACAACGAGCAGCAGGTGCCCCAGAGCGGCGCTCAGGGTGTCGTCGTCGCGGACAAAGGCGTACCCCAACAGCATCCACGGGATCGACAGCAGCACAGGCAACGCCGCCAGGCCAACCAGCGACGCCGTGTACACGAGGTTCCAGCCACGAGCACGGCTCGTGCTGTGCGGTGGTGGCCAGTCCTCGCCCGCCGCGCCGACGTCGCGCAGGGGCGTCCCGGCGTAGCGGCGACCGGCCGGAACCGTCGCGGCGACGCACGAGCCGGGCAGGATCTCCGCGCCGTCACCGATGCGCGCGCCCGGTTGGACCGTGCTGCGTGTGCCGACGCGGGTGTCCGCGCCGATGTGGATCGTGCCGACGCGCAGCAGGTCACCGTCGAGCCACCAGCCTGCGAGGTCGACCTCGGGTTCGACGGTGCAGCGATCGCCGAAGACAGCGAGGCCGGTGACCGGGGGCATCGAGTGCAGGATGACGTCCTCGCCGACCGTGCAGCCGAGGACGCGGGCGTACCGGGCGGCCCAGTGGGTTCCGGTGAACCCGGACATGCCGAAGGTGACCGCGATCCGTTCCAGCGTCCACAGCCTCAGGTGCACGCGGCCGCCACGGGGATGCTCGCCGGGGGTGATGCCGCGCCGCAGCAGGCGGGCGCTGGCGAGCAGGATGCCGAGCCTGCCGACTGGGCTGACCAGCGCGAGCCAGATGCCGAGCACGATCCACCACGAGGTCTGCGGCGCCCACGGGTCCGGGTCGACCAGGTCGATCAGGTCGTTGAGGATGACCAGCGCCAGCACCCATTTCGCGCCGGTCACGGTGAACAGCACGAACTGGACGGCCGCCTGCACGAACCCGGCACGCCGCGGGGTCGGCAGGACCGTGCGCTCCGTGGGTTCGTCGACGTGCAGGGTGTCCAGCCATCCGGCCTGCTCGCGCAGGCTGGGCCGCTGGTACACGTCAGGCACCGAGATCGAGGGGAACCGCTTGCGCAGCAACGAGACCAGGCGGGCGGCGGCCAGGCTCCCGCCGCCGAGGCCGAAGAAGTCGTCGCCGCGGCCGACCTGGACGCCCAGTATCTCGGCCCACTGCCCGCCGAGCCACTCCTCGGTGTCGGTCCGGAACGGCTCGGTGTCGGCGGTGGTCGTGACCAGCGGCCACGGCAACGCGGCCCGGTCGACCTTGCCGGAGGTCTTCATCGGCAGCACGGGCAGCTCGACCAGGCGAGGCACCAGGCCCGCGGGCAGACTGCCGGTCAGGATCTCGCGTGCGTACACCTCGTCGAACGTCTCCCCCGGCACGAGGTAGCCGACGAGCACGGGGGTTCCGGTCGGTGTCCTGTGCACCGCGCACGCGGCGGCGGTGACGCCGGGCAGCGCGGACAGCGCCGCGTCGATCTCGCCGAGTTCCACCCGCCTGCCGGAGATCTTCACCTGGTCGTCCACGCGCCCGACGAACAGCAGCCCAGCTTGCTCGGCACGAACGAGATCGCCTGTCCGGTAGGCGCGTTCCCACCCGAGCGCCGACAGTGCCGCGTACCTCTCGGCGTCGCGAACCGGGTCGAGGTAGTGGCCGAGGCCAACCCCTCCGATGACGAGCTCGCCCACCTCGCCGTACTGAACGGGGTTGCCCGCGGGGTCGACGACCGCGAGCTGCCACCCGTCCAGGGGCAACCCGATCCGGACGGCCTCGTTGTCGTACAGCCGGGACGCGCAGGCGACGACGGTCGCCTCGGTCGGGCCGTAGGTGTTCCACACTTCCCTGCCGTCGGCTGCGAGCCGTGTCACCAGCTCCGGCGGGCATGCCTCGCCGCCGAGAATCAGCAGCCGCACGCCGTCCAGCGCCGCACCAGGCCACAACGCGGCGAGCGTCGGCACCGTCGAGACAATGGTGACCTTGTGCTCGGCGAGCCAACCGCCGAAGTCCACGCCCGACCGCACCTGGTCCCGTGGCGCCGCGACGAGGCACGCGCCGTGCCGCCAGGCCAGCCACATCTCCTCGCAGGAGGCGTCGAACGCGACCGACAACGCGGCCAGGACGCGGTCGCCGGGGCCGATGGGGTCGTCCTGGCAGAACAGCCGCGCCTCGGCGTCGACGAAGGCGGCGGCGGAGCGGTGGCTGACGGCGACGCCCTTGGGAGTGCCTGTCGACCCGGACGTGAAAATCACCCAGGCGTCGTCAGTGTGTTCCGGAACCGCGCGTTCAACACGTCCGGAATTGGACGACGTGATTTCGAGGCCCGCGCTGACAACGGCACACACCCCGGCCTGCGCCCAGACGACGTCCGCCCGGTCGGGTGGATCGTCGAAATCGACCGGAACATAGGCGGCACCAACGGACAATACCGCCAGTATTCCGATGTAAAGGTCGGATGTGCCGGACGGAATGCGGATTCCGACCCGGTCACCGGCACCGACCCCGACCGCCGCCAACCGGTCGGACAGCGCGTCCACCTGCCAGGACAGCTCCCGGTAGGTCAGGCACACATCCTCGTCCGCCAGGGCGGGGGCATCAGGGAATGCCAGCGTCGTCGCGTCGAGAATGTCGACAAGTGTTCGTGGCGACGGACCCGATTCCGTCGAGAAAACAGCAACACCACACCCGCTCATTACTTCCCCTTTAATAGTCCTCGAGACTATTTTTCTACGCCCTGGTGTTAAGACGAGTGAGCGCGCGAAAAGTTGCCAGTGACGAGAACTACATCGGAATTCCTTCCGGAAGTCAGTATGCTTTGCGCTCCACCAGTGGCAGCGAACGCAGCTGCCGCTCCAGGTGCCACTGCAGGTGTGCGGCGACGAGACCGCTGACCTCACGGCGGATGCCGGGGGTGGAGAGGTCCGCCGTGTCCCACACGCCGTGCATGAGCGCGTCCATCAGCACGAAGGCGTCCTGTGCCGGGCTGGCCGAGCCGGGCGGACGGCACACCGAACACACCGCGCCGCCCGCGGGAACGCTGAAGGCCTGGTGCGGTCCGGGCGTGCCGCATTTGGCGCACTCGAACACCGCGGGAGCCCAGCCCGCGAACGCCATCGCCCGCATCAGGAAGGCGTCCAGCAGCAGCGACGGGTCACGTTCGCCCCCCGACAGGGCCCGCAGGCAGCCCGCCACCAGCATGTAGAGCCGCAGGACCGGCTCCCCTTCCTCGGCCGAGAGGCGCTCGGCTGTCTCCAGTACCGCGCAGGCGGCTGTGTAGCGCTGGTAGTCGTCGACGAGCCGGGACGCGAAGGCGTCGATCGTCTCGACCTGGGTGATCACGTCGAGCGTGCGGCCGGTGTAGCACTGCACGTCGACATGGCAGAACGGTTCGAGGCGCGCGCCGAAACGGGATGTCGTGCGCCGCACGCCCTTGGCGACCGCGCGCAGTTTGCCGTGCCGACGGGTGATCATGGTGATGATCCGGTCCGCCTCGCCGAGTTTCTGCACGCGCAGCACAACGCCGGTGTCGCGGTACAGAGTCACCCGGTCATTGTGTCATCTCAGACATGTGTCATCTCAGAGATACCGGAACGAGTTCAGCACGACGAAGAACATCACGAAGCCGAGGACGAACGTGAAGGCGCCGATCAGCGTGGCCACCAGGCACAGCGTCCTGGTGCTCTCCGAGGCCTGCCTGGCCAGTTCCGGCTGGCCCATCGCCCAGAACCGCTCGACCTGGCCCGACTTGATCAGGGCGGCGATCGCGACCGGCCAGAACAGGAAGATCGCCCCGATCGCCCAGCCGAGGTGGTTCGGCGGCGGGGGCTCCTGGGGCAGGTAGCCCGGGTAGCCGTAGCCGTACGGCGGCGGATACCCCGGATACGGCGAGTAGACCGGCTGCGGGTAGACCGGCGGTGGGTAGGCAGCCTGCGGATACACCGGGTACTGCTGGAAGCCCGGCTGCGCTGGACCTGGCTGACCTGGACCTGGCTGTCCGTACTCGGGCTGAGAACCAGGCGCCGGGTCCTGTGGCCGTTCGCTCATCACTCACTCCCCCTGCCCAGTCACCGCAAGGATCGCAGAAAACGCCATGGCGTGTGCCGGGAAACCGGGATCTCATCCGGCGATGACGACCGTCCCGGCCACTCGGTCGTGCCAGCCGCGGTGGGCGCGTTCGTCGAACAACGCTGTCACCGCGGACACCAGGTTCACGGGCACGCCGAGGACCGCGCGGATCGCGGCGTGGCCGATGCGGGGCGGGCCGCCGGTGTCCGCCCGGACGACCTTGATGCGCGCCAACCGCTTGCCCGGCGTGCTCCCGGTGTTCACGGTCAGCACGGTCTCGTAGAGCACCAGCCCGACCTGGGTGGCCACGAGCACGGTCAGGAAACTGTCCGGGACCACCACGCTCAGCACGACGTACAACGGCAGGAACACGATGACGATGTCGGCCAGCTTGGCCACCAGCCGCCCACCGAGCGGGGCCAGGTGGACGTCGCCGAGTTCGCCGACCACCGCCGACCGCACGTCGGCCCGGTGCCGTCCGAGCATCAGAAACCCAGCCGCCGCAGCTGTTTCGGGTCGCGCTGCCAGTCCTTGGCGATCTTCACGTGCAGGTCGAGGTAGACCTTCGCGCCCAGCAGCGCCTCGATCTGGGTCCGCGCTGCGCTGCCGACCCGCTTGAGCCGCTCGCCCTTGTGCCCCAGGATGATCCCCTTCTGGCTGGGGCGCTCCACGTACAGCTCGGCGTACACGTCGATCAGGTCGTCGCGGCCTTCCCGGAACGCCATCTCCTCGACCACGACCGCGATCGAGTGCGGCAGTTCGTCCCGCACGCCCTCCAGCGCGGCCTCCCGCACGAGTTCGGCGACCAGCGTCACCTCGGGCTCGTCGGTGAGCTCGCCCTCCGGGTACAACGGCGGCCCTTCCGGCAGCTGGGTGACCAGCAGGTCCGACAGCTGACCGACCTGGAAACCGTCCACCGCGGACACCGGGATGAGCTCGGCGAAGTCCATCAGGGACTGCGCGGCCACCAGTTGCTCGGCCACCTGAGCCGGGGTGACCAGGTCGGTCTTGGTGACCACCCCGATCACCGGCGTGCGCTGGGACACCTTGGCCAGCTGCTGCGCGATGAACCGGTCACCCGGCCCGATCTTCTGGTCGGCGGGAAGGCAGAAGCCGATCGCGTCCACTTCGGACCACGTCGACATGACGATGTCGTTGAGCCGCTGGCCGAGCAGGGTGCGCGGCCGGTGCAGGCCGGGGGTGTCCACAATGACCAGCTGGGCGTCCGGCCGGTGCACGATGCCGCGGATGGCGTGTCTGGTGGTCTGCGGCTTGCTGGAGGTGATCGCGACCTTGGTGCCGACCAGCGCGTTGGTCAGGGTGGACTTGCCCGCGTTCGGGCGACCCACGAAACAAGCGAAACCTGACCTGTGGCCGTCGGGAATGTTCACGAGCCCATTGTCGCCTACGCCAGCTCACCCTTGGCATTGGCACGCAGCACAGGCGCGGCAGGGGCCAGATCGCGCACGGCGGCGAGCGATTCGGCGTCCACCGAGTCAGCGTCGGTGACCACGGCCGCGGCTTCGAGCCCGTCGGCGCCGCTGGCCACGGCCGCGGCGACAGCGGCCTGCAGCGCGGTCAGCCGCAACGACGGCAACGCGACGGTGCAGGCGGAGTACGTCCGGCCCATCGTGTCGCGCACCGCCGCGCCCTCGGCTGCGCCGGTCCGGGCCCGCGCCGCGCGCGCCAGCGTGATGATCTTGCTGTCCTCCGGGTCGAGCTCAGCCACGCTCGCCGCTCCTTTCCTGCACCGGTACGTCGTCAAGCGACTTGGCCGCACGGCAGACCACGACCGTGGTGATCCGCATCCGGCCGCGGTTGTCCTTGCCGCCCTCCGCCCGCATCCGCAGCCCGGCGATCTCGGCCTCCGCGCCGGGCAGCGGTACCCGGCCGAGGCTCTGGGCCAGCAGGCCGCCGACGGTTTCCACGTCGAGGTCGTCGAACTCGGCACCGAACAGCTCGCCGAGGTCCTCGACCGGCAGCCGCGAGCTGACGCGGACCGCGCCGTCCTCGAGGTGCTCGATCGGCGGGCGGTCGTCGGTGTCGGACTCGTCGGTGATCTCGCCGACGATCTCCTCGATGATGTCCTCGATGGTCAGCAGGCCCGCCGTGCCGCCGTACTCGTCGACCGCGATCGCCATGTGGTTGCGCGACAGCTGCATCTCCTTGAGCAGGTCGTCCAGGCGTTTGATGTCCGGGACGAACTCGGCCTGGCGCATCACCTCGTGCACCTGCCGTGCCGTGTCACCGCTGTCGACGACCTGTTTGACCAGGTCCTTGAGGTTCACCACGCCGACGATGTCGTCGACGCTCTCGCCGATCACCGGCAGCCGGGTGAACCCGGTGCGCAGGGACAGCGCAAGCGCTTGCCTGACGGATTTCGCCTGTTCGATCCAGATGATCTCGGTGCGCGGCACCATCACCTCGCGCGCGACGGTCGCGCGCAGCTCGAAGACCGAGTGGATCATCTCCCGCTCGTCCTCGTCCACCACGCCGCGTTCCTGCGCGAGGTCGACCAGTTCGCGCAGTTCCACCTCGGAGGAGAACGGGCCTTCCCGGAAGCCCCGGCCCGGTGTGATCGCGTTACCGATCACGATGAGCAGGCGGCTCAACGGCCCGAGCACCAGCCCGAGCGCGCGCACCGGCGCGGCGGCGACCAGGCCGACCGCGTACGGGTGCTGGCGGCCGAGCGTCCTGGGACCGACTCCGACCAGCACGTACGACACGACGACCATGCCGAGGCCCGCGACCAGCACCGCGAGGCCGTCCGGCTGGATCAGGTTGAGGCAGGCGACGGTGAGCAGGACCGTGGCCACGAGCTCACAGGCCAGCCGCAGCAGCAACAGGAGGTTCACGTGCCGCGGCCGGTCCCCGACCACGTACAGCAGCTGACGGGCCCCTGCCCGGCCTGCCCTGACCAGTCCTTCGACGCGGGCCCGGGAGACCGCGCTGAGGGCCGCGTCAGCCGCCGCGAACAGTCCCGCGAACAGCACCAGCACCACCGCGACCACGAACAGCGTGGCGGAGTTCGACGTCACCGCGGGGCCTCGCTTCAGTTATGGGGGCGCTTCGGGTCGTCCAGCCCGACCGCGCCGAGCACCTTGTCGTCGGCGGTGCGCTGGACGGCCAGCCGTCTGGCCTCCGACCTGGCGACGCGGAAGTCGGCCAGGATCCGGTTCTGCAGTGAGAACATCTCACGTTCCTCGGCCGGTTCGGCGTGGTCGTAGCCGAGCAGGTGCAGGCAGCCGTGCACGGTCAGCAGGTGCAGCTCGTCCAGCAGGCTGTGGCCCGCTTTGCGTGCCTGGTCCTTGGCGAACGCCGGGCACAGCACGATGTCGCCGAGCAGCGCCGGGCCCGCCTCCGAGGCGTCCGGGCGGCGCACGGAGTCCAGCTCGTCCTGCGGGAACGCCATCACGTCGGTCGGCCCTGGCAGGTCCATCCAGCGCTCGTGCAGGTCCGCCATGACGTCGAGGTCGACGAGCATGACCGACAGTTCGGCGAGCCTGCTCACGCCCATCCGGTCGAGGGCGAACCGGGCGGCGGCGACGATCGACGCGTCGTCGACCGCCACGCCGGATTCGTTGGCTATCTCGATACTCACTGACTCAAAACCTCATCGGCCACGGCGGTGGTCGCTCCCGGTGCGCGGCTTGCGGATCTCTGCCTGGTCCTCGTCCACCTGCCAGCGGTCGTACGCGTCCACGATGTCCGCGACGAGCTTGTGGCGAACCACGTCCGCGCTGGTCAGCGTGGAGAAGTGGATGTCGTCGACGCCGTCGAGGATCTCCCTGACGACCTTCAGGCCGCTGCGCTGCCCGCCGGGCAGGTCGACCTGGGTGACGTCACCGGTGACCACGATCTTGGACGAGAACCCGAGCCTGGTCAGGAACATCTTCATCTGTTCCGGCGTGGTGTTCTGCGCCTCGTCCAGGATGATGAAGGCGTCGTTCAACGACCGGCCACGCATGTAGGCCAGCGGCGCGACCTCGATCGTGCCCGCCTGCGTGAGCCGCGGGATGGACTCGGGGTCGACCATGTCGTGCAGCGCGTCGTACAACGGCCGCAGATACGGGTCGATCTTCTCGTAGAGCGTTCCGGGCAGGTACCCCAGCCGCTCTCCCGCCTCGACCGCCGGACGCGTCAGGATGATCCGGTTGACCTGCTTGGCCTGCAGCGCCTGCACGGCCTTCGCCATCGCCAGGTACGTCTTGCCGGTACCGGCCGGGCCGATGCCGAACACGACGGTGTGCTTGTCGATCGCGTCGACATAGTGCTTCTGGTTGAGCGTCTTCGGCCGGATCGTGCGGCCGCGCCGGGACAGGATGTCCAGGCTGAGCACCTCGGCCGGGGACTCGGCGGTGCCCGCGGAGAGCATGCCGATCGAGCGCCGGACGGCGTCGGCGGTCAGCGGCTGGCCGCTGCCCGCGAGCGTGGACAGCTCGGCGAAGACCCGCTCACCGAACGCGACGTCGGCCGGTGTCCCCGACAGCGTGACCTCGTTGCCCCGGACGTGCACGTCCGCGTCGAGGAGCTCCTCGACGATGCGGAGGTTCTCGTCGCGTGAGCCGAGCAGCGACAGCAACGCCGCGTCGGGCACGGAGAACCTGGACTGCGCCGGGTGACCGGGCTGGTCTGACTTGGCGGTGGACCCGTTCGGGTCCACCTGAGATGAGCCGTTCTTCCCGTTGAGGGGAGTCTCGGATGATCGGGCGGCTCCACCCGGTGCGCTACCGGCCACGAGGCCTCTGGCCTGCTTTCTGCGCTGACGCGCCCTGCTAGTGGTTCAGTGCTGACAAGAGACGATGCTAGCCGGACGGACCGACAAGGCGCAGCGAATACCTGCTCACGGGGCCCCGAAGTGACCCAACTGTTCACCGCCGAGCAGGTGCAGGTGCACATGGAAAACGGTCTGGCCCCCATCGGCACCGGTGTTGAACACCAGCCGGTACCCGGATTCGGCCAACCCTTCCTGCTCGGCAACGGCCCCACCGGCAAGCACGAGCTCACCGAGCAGCCCCGGCTCGTTCTTGGCAAGATCGACGGCATCGGTGTAATGAACCCGAGGAACGATCAGGATGTGAGTGCGCGACTGAGGATGCAGATCCCGGAACGCGAACGTGTGATCACTCTGGTGAACGACGGTCGACGGCAATTCCCCGGCAACGATCCGGCAGAACAAGCACTCGAAGCTCATGCACGAAGACTAATGCCCCCCGAACCCCGCATTTACGTCCACTCCACTGGACACACACCAACCACAACCACCAACCAAAGACACAACATGCGCCAGGGCCGCAGGCCGCGTGCAGCGGCCCGCGAGTTGCGAGTTGCTGGTCAAAGCGAGTTGCTGGTCCAAGCGAAAAGCAACCAGCGCTGGGTGGTGAGGAGCTCGCACCGTGGGGGGTTTGGGGGGCTCGGCCCCCCAAAATAATGTGCGAAGCTGAGCGGCCCAGCCGCAAGGACGAACAAACCGCGAACGCGAAGCGTGAGAGGTTTGGACGCTCCGCTGCGGCTGGGCATACGCCCGCCGCAGCGGAGCTCCGCCGGACCGAGGGGGGAGGTGTCCGGCGGCTTCGGCGACGCTCTCGACGAGCGCCAAGTCTTGTCGGTGCCCAGGTGAGCACCAAGGCTTCAGCCTTCGAGGCAGAGCGTAGACCGTCCATCACCAAGTGCGCCACCAGGTCGGGAAAATTGATCTTTCCCGATGCACGAGGTCCTCCGCCAGTGTACGCGTGTCCAGTGGGTTCGCGGGCTTGCGCGGGTTTCCCTACTCGGCGGAAGGTTGACCGACTGTGCACACGAGTGCGTTGTGTCGGGCAGTGCCGTCCTTGTGTGTTCTGCGGCACTGAATGCCATCTCTGCAGCGCCGTCTGTCACGAAACAGGCTCTGACCTGGCCGGACTGTGGTGGCGGTTTTCTGTGTTCCGCTCTGCCTGTGCCGGTGGACGCGGTGTGCTGTTCGGTTACGGGATTGATCTCGCCGTGATCGGGCTGTGTGTGAGTGGTCGGGTCCACCAGTTCGGTGTGCTGTTCGCGGACTTCGCACCGGCGTGCTGCGAGCGTTTGCGCCGGGGTGGAGAACGGGCCAAATGGCCATGGATGTTGTGTCCGGTGGGCCTGCTCGCGCACTGGGCGTGAGGTGTTCTCGGGTGGAATTCCCCGAAATGTCGGTCACCCCTGCGGGTGAGGCGGTCGCGGCCGTCGTCTGGTCTGGCTGTGGGCGGGCTGCCGTGTCTGGTGGGATGCTTGCCGCGTGCTGGGGGCGGTCGAGGCGAATCTGCGGCGGATGAGCCGCGGGATCATGGCCGCGCTGCGGACGGCGGTCCTCGTCGGTGTGACCGTGGTCGCAGTGCTGCGGACCGGGCCTGAGTTGTGGTGGGTGGCGGTGATCGCCGTCGCGTGGAGTGCCCTCCTTGGCGTGGCGCTGTTCCTCGGCTTCAGCGGCAGTTCGTGGATCGTGCCCGTCGACTCGGCGTTCGTCGTGGCGCTGTGTTTGGCGCAGCCGTGGCTGGTCGCCGCGGACGATCTCGCCACCAGCACGAACTGGGTGCTCGCAGTGGTTTCCGCCACCGCGGTGGCGCATCAGTGGTATGTCGGCGTCGGTGCCGCTGCCGCGTCCGTCACGGCGCTGGTCGCCGCCTATCTCGTGGGTGTTTACCTTGCCACGCCGGACAACTGGGCGGCGGCGGTGCCGATCGCCCTGTGGACTTACGGTGAGGCCACGGCGTCGCGCGTGATGTTCGTGTTGCTGCGCTCCGGGGCGCGGGCTGTCGACCGGACAGCCGCCCAACTGGAGCACACGCGCCAGGAGGCCGCGGTGGCGGTGGCCCGGCGTGCGGAGGAACGTCACCACCTCGCCGCGCTGCACGACACAGCGGCGTCGACGATGCTCGCGGCGGGGCTTGGCATGGTCGACGGCGACGAGCCGTGGCTGGCCGAGCAGGCCGCGCGGGATATTCGTGTGCTGACCGAGCAGCCCGAGGAACCTGTTGGTGTACTTGATCTCGTGGACGTTCTCGCCGACATCACGCGCTTCAGCCCGCTCGCCGTGGTGGTGACCGGACCGGAATCGCTCCCAGTGCCCGCTGGGCCCGCGTTGGAGATCGGCGGGTGTGTGCGGGAGGCACTGACGAATGTCGTACGGCACTCCGGTGTCGACGCGGCCGAGATCGTTGTCGAGTCGTCGCCGGTCAGTGTGCGTGTCGTCGACCACGGCGCGGGGTTCGACCCGGCGTCGGTCTCCGTGCACCGCCGTGGCATCTCTGGTTCCATTGTGGAACGGATGCGGCGGGCGGGTGGCACGGCGGTGGTTCAGTCGCGGCCCGGCTCGGGCACCACGGTCCGGCTGGTGTGGCCCCATGACGAGTGATCCTGTGCGGGACCTCACTGTGTCGCGGCTGTCACGTGGTTTCCGGCTGGCGAACCTGGTGATGGTGCTCGTCGTGTTGGCCGGTCTCGCGCTGCCCACGCTGCTGACGGACGCGGCGGTGTACCACAGCTTTGCCGCGCAGGTCATCGCGTTCCTCACCGATGTTGTGGTCGCCGCCATAGTAGGTCTGCACATCCGGCGGGAGCGGTTCGGTGACGCCACGCGCTGGGCGTTGCTCGTGCTCACTGTTGCCGCGTATCTGGTCGCGACCACCGGTGTTCCTACCTCGCACCAGGTCGCACAGGAGACCGACTGGTCGTTCGGCGTGGTCGGCTGGCTCGGGTTGTTGGTGCTGCTGGACCGGACCGTGCTCGGTTCGGTGCTGTTCCTGGCCGCTGTCAACGTGTTCAGCGCCGGTTACATAGTTGTCATCGGTGAGGACGTACTCAGGTTCGCGGTGGGCGCGATCCTCGTGCTCGGGTTCCAGTTGGCGTTCGTGGCCGCCGCGGCGGCGCTTGGCCGGTTCGCCGCGAGCGCGAGCCTGGCGGTGCACGACGCCCAGCGGCTGCGGACCGCCGAGGCTGTCGCCGACCAGGTCCAGGCGGACCGCAAAGCCCGGTACGCCGGTCTCGCCGAGACCACGGTCCCGCTGCTCGACGAGCTGGCGTCCGGCCGGGCCGATCTGCGCGACGACGGGACGCGGGCCCGGTACGCGGTCGAGGCGGCCAGGATGCGGCGGCTCTTCGCGGAGAACGACGATGTCGGCGATCCCCTTGTGCACGAGCTCAAAGCCTGTGTCGACATCGCGGAACGCAAGGGGGTCGCGGTCCACCTGGACACGTGGGGCGAGCATCCGGTGCCGCCGGTGGCGATCCGCCGTACCTTGGTCGAACCGGTGGTGCGGAGCCTCGCCACAGCGGTGGCCACCGCGCGCGTGACCGTCCTCGGATCGGGGAACGCCGTGACTGTCAGCGTGGTCACGGATTCGCGGGTGCCGGTCGGCGAGGTCGGCGACCCGCCGGTGACTGTGACGACGACGACCGCGGACGGCCTGACCTGGGTGGAGGCAACCTGGTGGACGTGACCAGCGTGGTCGTCGTCGACGACCACCCGGCGATCGCGGCGGGCATCGGGGTGTGGTGTGCCACAGCGGATCCGCCTGTCCGCGTGGTCGATTCCGGCAGTACGCCCGCGGTCGCGTGGACCGGTCCTGGCGGCGACGCGGACGTGGTCGTGTTCGACCTCCAACTGGGCGGCAAGGTCCCGGCCTACCGCGACCTGCGGCATCTGGTCGACGCGGGCAGGCAGGTCGTGGTGTACACCATGCGCGACGATCAGGAGACAGTGCTGATGTGCCTGGACATCGGGGTGTTCGCGTACCTGAGCAAGACCGAGGGCCCTCGGCACCTGGTGCCCGCGATCCGTGCCGCCGGCCAGAGTCTGCCGTACACGCCGCCGGTGATGGCGCGTGCCTTCGGCACCGACACCCGCAACGAACGGCCGCGGCTGACCCCGCGCGAGGTCGACGTGCTGGTGAACTGGTTCGCTTGTGAGTCCAAGGAAATGGTCGCCCGCAAGCTCGGGATCACCGTGCGGACGGTGAACAGCTACATCGACCGGGCCAGGATCAGGTACGCGCACGCCGGTCGCCCCGCGCCGACCAAGGCCGCCCTTGTCGCGCGGGCGATCCAGGACGGCCTTGTGCGGCTGGAAGAGTTGTAGGTCACCACGTTTGTGGGTTGAACGACCGTCAGCACACGCCCATGTGTGGGAATACCGTTTGCGACGGGGTTACCACCGGGGGGAGAGGGCGCCGAGGGCTCCGAGAGCCACGGCGGCGGCAGTTGAGGCGCGCAGGACGCTCGGCCCGAGCCGAACGGCCTGCGCGCCCACGTCTCGCAGCAGGGCGATCTCCTCGTCGCTGACACCGCCTTCGGGGCCGACGACAACCACGATGTCGCCCTGCTCCGGCAGTGTGACGTCGGCGATCCGCCGACCGGCCGATCCTTCGAGGACCAGGCCGAGCGCGCCGTCCAGCACACCCGCCAGTTCCTTGGTGCTCACCGGTTCGCGCACATCGGGCACCCACGGGCGGCGGGCCTGCTTGGCCGCCTCACGGACCGTGTTCCGCCAGCGCGCCAACGCTTTCTCGCCGCGCGGGCCGTCTTCCCACTTGGCCACGCACCGGGACGCGCGCCACGGCACGATCTCGTCCGCGCCCGCCTCGGTGGCCAGTTCCACCGCCAGCTCACCGCGATCGCCCTTGACCAACGCCTGGGCGATCACCACCCGGGGCTGTGGCGCGGGCACGCTGGAGCGCTCGATCACGCGCAGCCACAACGAATCCCGGCCTTCCAGCCGATCGACCTCGCAGCCGGCCAGTTCGCCCGCGCCGTCCGACACCGTGAGGACCTCGCCTGGCCGCAGACGTTTCACCGTTGCCGCGTGCCTGCCTTCCGGGCCGTCGAGGAGGAACTCCGGCCCGGTCGGCAGCGCGTCGACAAGGAACAGCGGCGGTGTACTGCTCACCGTGAACGGTGGGATCGCAACCGGGAGAACAGGCCGCCGCCCTTGCCGTTGGTCGTGGCCAGCCCGCCTTCGTCCTCGCCGCGCAGGGACGCCAGTTCCCGCAGCAGTTCCTGCTGGCGGGCGTCCAGCCGGGTCGGCACCTCGACGTCCACGTGCACGTGCAGGTCGCCGCGGCCGTCGACCCGGCCGGACTGCCGCAGTTTCGGCATGCCCCGGCCGCTCATCAGCAGTTCGGTGCCGTGCTGGGTACCGGGTTCGAGCTCCAGTTCCTCGACGCCGTCGAGCGTCTCCAACGGGAGCACGGCGCCGAGCGCGGCCGTGGTCATCGGGACGCGCAGGGTGCAGTGCAGGTCCGACCCGGAACGCTCGAACGTCGTGTGCGGCTGCTCCTCGACCTCGACGTACAGGTCACCGGCGGGCCCGCCGCCGGGGCCGACCTCGCCCTGGCCGGACAGCCGTACGCGCATGCCGTCCGCGACACCCGGCGGGACCTTCGCCACGATCGTGCGGCGCGAGCGGACCCGGCCGTCACCCGCGCACTGGCGGCACGGGTCCGGGATGACCTCGCCGAGGCCACGGCACACCGGGCACGGCCGCGCGGTCACGACCTGGCCGAGGAACGAACGCTGCACGGCCTGGATCTCGCCACGGCCGCCGCAGGTCTCGCACACCTCGGGTGCCGTGCCCTCGGCGCAGCCGGAGCCACGGCACAGCTCGCACAGGATCGCGGTGTCGACGGTGAGCTCGTGGCTCACCCCGGTGAGGCACTCCTCCAGCGTCAGCCGCATCCGGATGAGCGCGTCCGCGCCGGGCTGCACGCGGCTGCGGGGGCCGCGGGTGCCGCCGCCCGCAGCGCCGAAGAAGGCGTCCATGATGTCGCCGAGACCGAACCCGGCGAACGGGTCCCGCATTCCGCCGCCACCGGCGGCGTTGTCCAGCGGGTCGCCGCCCATGTCGACGATCTTGCGCTTCTGCGGATCGGACAGCACCTCGTAGGCGGCTGTCACCTCTTTGAACTTGTGCTGAGCCTCCTCGTCCGGGTTGACGTCCGGATGCAGCTCACGCGCCAGTTTGCGGTACGCGCGTTTGATCTCGTCGGCACCTGCGTTGCGCTGCACGCCCAGGATGCCGTAATAGTCCCTGGCCACCTTCGTCATGTCCTCCTGCCGCAGTGCGGTCCGCGGTGACGTACCGCACCCGGCTCTGCCCTGTTGGTGATCATCGAGCTGTCAGAATCTCCCCGACGTAATTGGCAACCGCGCGGACCGCGGCGATAGTTCCCGGGTAGTCCATCCGCGTCGGACCGACGACTCCCATTCCGCCCAGCAGTTCGGTGCCGCCGTACCCGATGGACACGACGGAGGTGCTGCGCATCTGCTCGGCCTCGTTCTCGCCGCCGATGTGCACGGTCACTGTGCCAGCGTCGCGCGCCGATGCGAGCAGCTTGAGGATGATGACCTGTTCCTCGAGCGCTTCCAGCACCTGGCGCAGCGAGCCGGGGAAGTCCGCGACGCTGCGGGTCAGGTTGGCGGTGCCACCGAGCACCAGCCGCTCCTCCGGGTGCTCGACCAGCGACTCGACCAGCACCGACCCGACCCGGATCATCACGTCACGCAGGTCGTTCGGCGCGGACTCGATCAGCTCGGCGACCTTGACCGCGGCGTCGGTCAGCCGATGGCCCGCCAGCGTCGAGTTGATCATCGTGCGCATCCGGGCGAGCGAGTCCTCGGTGGTCACGTCGCCGAGGTCGACCATCCGCTGGTCGACCCGGGCGGTGTCGGTGATCATCACCAGCATCAGCCGGGCCGGGGTGATCAGCACCAGCTCGATGTGCCGGACCGACGAGCGGGTCAGCGTCGGGTACTGCACGACGGCGACCTGCCTGGTCAGCTGGGCGAGCAGGCGCACGCTGCGGCGCAGCACGTCGTCGAGGTCGACCGCGCCCTCCAGGAACGTGCCGATCGCCCGGCGCTCGGCCACCGACAGCGGCTTGGCCTCCGACAGCCGGTCGACGAACAGGCGGTAGCCCTTGTCGGTCGGGATCCGGCCCGCGCTGGTGTGCGGCTGCATGATGTAGCCGTCCTCCTCCAGCGAGGCCATGTCGTTGCGGACCGTCGCGCTGGAAACACCCAGGTTGTGCCGGTCGACGATCGCCTTGGAGGCCACCGGCTCGTGGTTGGACACGTAGTCGGCGACGATCGCGCGGAGCACTTCGAATCGACGCTCGTCGGCGTTCACCACTGCCCTCCCCGCGGTCGACCTTGCCAGTACCGACCTCAAGTTTACGGAGCGACCCGCCGGGTTTGCGCCACCACTTGGTCTCGAGTGCATGCCCGCCAGGTCAACACCGGTTCCGCGCGGCGCGGCAGGCGGTGTCCGCGCGCCTGTGGGACCGCTCCTGTTCGACCAGTCACCGCCGGGGCCGCCCCGATGACCTCGAACAGAGCAGCGACACGAATCCGCTGGGTGACCGGCTGCCCGCGTGCGGCCACTCTCCGTGCTGGACCACGATGGGCACGGGTTCACATCGCACCGCAGTTCGAGGGAGTTCGCCGTGCGCCCGGATGCCTCCGCCGCCGCATTGGCTTTCGCGCCTGCCCGGCTGACGATGGCACGGGAGCTCGCGGGCTGGCGCAGGCGGGACCTGGCCGAGGCGATCGACCGCACACCCGCCGCCGTGTCCGGGTACGAGCTGGGCCAGTCGCGGCCCAGCGCGGAGACGCTGTCGCGGTGCGCGCAGGCGCTGGACGTGCCGCCGTCGTTCTTCGCCGCCGGGCGCCCGCAGCTGCACCTGGACACCGCGCAGGCGCATTTCCGGTCGTTGCGCGCGACCACCGCGACCCAGCGCCAGCAGGCGCTGGCGCATGTCGAGCTGCTGTGGGAGCTCGTCGAGCAGCTGGACCAGGTGGTCGAGTTCCCCGCGCTGGACGTGGGCCTCACGATGGGCGTCCCGCACGGCGATCCCGTCATGACCGCGCGCACGGTCCGTGGCGCGTGGGGTGTTGTCGACGGACCGGCCGCGCACCTGGTCCGCAACCTGGAGGCGCGCGGTGTGGTCACCACCCGTGTTCCCATGCCGGACAACGACACCATCGACGCGTTCTCGTCCGCACTGTCCGGACGGCCGGTCATCGCGTTGACCTACAAGGGAAACCCGATGCGCAGGCGGTTCTCGGTCGCGCACGAGCTCGGCCACCTGCTGCTGCACCCCGAACCGGAGCCGGGCAGCCTGCGGCACGAACGCGAGGCGAACCTGTTCGCGGCGGAGTTCCTCATGCCGGCCAACGAGATCCGCGACCTGCTGCCGATCGGGGCGGAGGTCGGGGCGCTCAAGGACCTGGCCGACTGCTACGGCGTCACCACGGCGACGCTGGCCTACCGGGGCGGGAATCTCGGCGTCTACGGCGAGTCCACGGTGCGGCGGGTCGTGGACACGCTCTCCCGGATGGGCTGGCGCACCGGCGAGCCGGTCGGCTCCGGCTATCCGGGCGAGCAGCCCGAGCTGCTGCGGCTGGCCATCGAACTGGCCGCCGCGGACGGCCTGACGCTGCCGTCGCTGGCCGCCCGGCTGCACATCGGACTGCCCCGGCTGCGGGCGCTGGTCGGCCTGTCCGACACACGGCCCACACTCCGGCTGATCCACGGCGCGGGCTGATCGTCCGGACCGGTAGTCCCGCCCATCGTCCCCGTAATCGTCGCTGTTCAGCGCCCTGTCCACTGCACTGGACGCCGGGCCGACGACCACCCAAATGGACCAGTGGTCTAAACCTTCCCCGAGTTAGGAAACTTTGTTAACGTTCAGCCCCGATCAGCGGTTCACTGCCCCGGTCGTCGGTACAGGGAGGAACCTTGCGCGCGGACCACTTCTGCGAGCGTCGGGAGCTGGCTGCCTTCCGTGTCAGCGGACACGGCGTGGTGATCTGCGACGGTACCTCGTACGAGCTGCGACGGGGAGACCTCGTAACTGGACACGTATTGGCGGTGGATGGTGGCTGGCTCGCTCGCTGAGAACCTGTACCGAGATGTCGTCCCGGTCAACGGGACGCCGAAGGAGGCCCCGGCCCCTGCCGCGGCGCCGAAGAAGATCGAGACCGAGAACGAGAAACGCAGCCACACCGGAACGCTGGAGCGCGGCCTGGCGGTGCTCGAACACGTCGGGCTCCGCCAGGAGATCTCCACCAACGCTATCGCCACCCAGCTGGGCCTGTCGCGCAGCGCGGTCTACCGGATCGTGCACACGCTCAAGGAACTCGACTACCTGGAGGCCGACCACGTCACCGGCCGCGTGCGGCTCGGCGCACGCCTGGTCGAACTCGGTGTGCAGGCGATGTCGGCGACCGATCTGCACAAGGCCGCGCCGCAGTTCCTCGCCGGACTGGCCGCCCGCAGCGGCGAGACGATCTTCCTGGCCGTGCCGGACGGCGACGCGATGGTCTACGTCGGCAAGGACAGGGGCGCCAACGCCGTCACGTTGCACTGCCAGCTCGGTACCCGGCGGCCACAGCACGCGTCCTCCCTGGGCAAGGCGTGGCTGTCCGCGCTCACGCCGTCCGAGCGAGTCGAACGGGTCACTCGGATGCGGCTGGACCGCTTGACACCCAGGACGATCGTGGACCGCACCCTGTTACTCGACGAGCTCGACCGCAGCGGCAGGCGCGGGTGGGCCGTCGACAATGTCGAGAACGAGCCCGATGTGGCCTGTGTCGCCGCGTCGATCCGTGACCGCACAGGGCAACCCGTCGCCGCGATGAGCATCGCGGGCCCGGCCGGACGTGTACTGGCGAGAATCGACGAACTCGGCCTGATGGTCGCCGACGCGGCGGGCACGTTGTCCCGCCGTCTCGGTTACCTGCCGTGATCCAGGACTACCAGCCAGCCGGTCCGCTGTGGCTCTCGGCGCTCGTGGCCGCGTTGCCGATCATCGTGCTGCTCGTGACACTGGGAGTGCTGCGCCGCTCGGCGCACCTGTCGGCCGCGCTCGCGCTGGCCACGGCACTCGTTGTGGCCGTGGTGGTCTATGCGATGCCGTTCGGACTGGCGTTCGACTCCGCCGCGATGGGTGTCGCGTTCGGACTGTGGAACGTCATCTGGATCGCCTTCCACGCCGTGTACTTCCACAACGTGACCGTCGCGACCGGACGGTTCGACACGGTGAAGTCGGTGCTCGCCGGGTTCAGCCCGGACCGGCGGCTGCAGGCGCTGCTGATCGCGTTCGCGTTCGGCGCGCTGCTGGAGGGCATCGCGGGCGGCGGGGCGCCGGTCGCGATCACCGGCGCGATGATGTACGCACTGGGTTTCCCGCCGGTGAAGGCGATCGTGCTGGCGCTGCTGGCGAACACCGCGCCGGTGGCGTTCGGCGGGCTGGGCAATCCGCTGATCATCCTCGGCCGGTTGACCGGCCCGATGCTCGGCATGTCGGCGGACGAGGCCACCCAGCTGTTCTCCGCGATGGTCGGCAGGCAGCTGCCGCTGCTCGCGGTGATCATCCCGGGGTTCCTGGTGGTGGTGCTGGCCGGGTGGAAGCGGATGACCCAGGTCATGCCCGCCGTGCTGACCGCGGGGCTGTCCTTCGCGGTCGTGCAGTTCCTGGTGTCCAACTACGTCAGCCCGAGCCTGGTGGACGTGCTCGCGGCGCTGGCGGCGATGGTCTCGCTGTGGGTGCTCACCCGGTTCTGGGAGCCGAAGCAACTGTGGGGATTCGACGGCGAGACGGTCAGCACCACCAAAGCGGATGGTGTTGGCACGCGGGCACACCAGCGCGGCGCGCTGTACGGCTGGGCGCCATACATCATCCTCATCGCAGTGATCCTGCTGTCCCGGATCGGCACCATCTTCAAGGGCCTGCCCGCGTGGCTGGACCTGACCAGGCTGTTGCAGCGGCCCAACATCGTGTTCACCTGGCCAGGCCTGCACAACGAGGTGATCCAGACGCCCCCGATCACCACGAGGAACACGCCATACCCGGCGTCGTTCACCGTCGACTGGCTGTACTCCGCGGGCAGCATGGCCCTGATCGCCGCGGTCGTCGCGGGGCTGACGATGGGAGCGGGCGTGCGGACGCTCGGCCGGGTCTACCTGGCCACGGTCAAGCAGATGCGCTGGGCACTGGCCACGATCATGATGATCCTGGGCATCGCGTTCGTGATGAACTA
The DNA here is from genome assembly GCF_000826545.1 of Kibdelosporangium sp. MJ126-NF4. The sequence goes on from NZ_CDME01000014.1 coordinate 291,397, forward strand.
CTCCGGCGCGACCCAGACGCTCGGCCTGGCACTGGCCACCACCGGCGTGCTGTTCCCGCTGTTCTCCGCGTACATCGGCTGGCTTGGCGTGTTCCTGACAGGTTCGGACGCGTCGACCAACAGCCTGTTCGGTCCGATGCAGGTGATCTCGGCACAGCAGTTGGGCGTCGACCCGACGCTCGCGGGCGCCACGAACACCTCGGGTGGCGTGATGGGAAAGATGATCTCGCCGCAGAACCTGTCGATCGGCGCGACCGCGATCAACAAGACCGGCGAGGAGTCCACCCTGCTGCGCCAGACGTTCCTCTGGTCGCTGGCGCTGACCGGCGTGGTCGGCGTCATCTCCCTGCTCCAGGCCGAGGTGTTGAGCTGGATGGTTCCGACCCGCTGACAGCCGGTAACGTGGGATGTCGTGAAGCCACGTCTGCTTGTGTCGATCATCGCCGTCGTCGCGCTGATGATCGCGGGCGCGGCCACCATCGTGCTCGCGGCCAACCAGCCACCACGCTCTCCGTACAGCTCCTACCCTCGGGAGACACGCGATCCGAACCAGCCGCCGGGCTGTGCGCGCTCGGTCGAGCTGACGTTCCGGACCGACGCGGAGATGTTCCGCGCGTCCAACGACCTGGACAACGACACTCGGTTCTACAACCCGGCGTACCTGACGCAGGCGCAGAACTACGAGCGGCTCAAGCGCGCCCTCGCCGGGCAGCCCGAGCTGCTCAAGCAGCTGCGCCCGGAGTCCGTACCCGCGACGGCGACGGTGCGGCTGGCCTACTCGGACTCGGACAGAAACCGGCAGCTGCTCGACGAGCTGGAGCAGACATACGGGCGCACCAAAGTCGCGGACCCGTGTGCTCTGCCGACCAGTTCGACCCGGCCGGTACCCACGACAACAGTGCCGATGACAGTACCGACAACAGGACCGACGACCACCCGGCGGCGGTGACCTCGAGGTTTCAGGGCAGCAGGCGGCGCACGATCCCGTCGGCGAGCAGGCGTCCCTCGTCGGTCAGCACCGCGCGGCCCGCGTCGAACGCGGCCTGGCTGAGCAGCCCGTCGGACACCGCGCCCTTCGCCTCGGCCACACCGGGCTCGTCCAGCACACTCAGCGGAAGTCCTTCAGCCAGGCGGAGTTCCAGCAACACGCGCTCGACCCGGCGGTCCTCTTCGGACAGGATCTCGCGCGCGGCGGCCGGTGACCTGCCCTCCGCCAGGACCGAGGCGTAGCGTGCCGGGTGCTTCACGTTCCACCAGCGCACACCGCCGACGTGGCTGTGCGCGCCCGGACCGGCTCCCCACCAGTCCCCGCCGCGCCAGTAGTTGAGGTTGTGCTGGCTGCGAGCCGACACGGACGCGGCCCAGTTGGATACCTCGTACCACCGGAAACCGCTCGTCGAGAGCACCGCGTCGACCTGCTCGTACCGCTCGGCGAGCACGTCGTCGTCCGGCGAGGGCAGCTCGCCCCGGCGGATCCGCCGTTCCAGCGCCGTGCCCTCCTCGACGATCAACGCGTACGCCGACACGTGGTCGACTCCGGCGTCGAGCACCGCGTCGAGCGAGGCCTGCAGGTCGTCGGGCCGCTCCCCCGGCGTGCCGTAGATCAGGTCCAGGTTCAGGTGCTCGAACCCGGCGGCCCTGGCCTCGGCCGCGGCGGCGACCGGACGGCCGGGCGTGTGCTTGCGATCCAGGATCCGCAGCACGTGCGGCGCCACGGACTGGGCGCCCAGCGACACCCGGGTGTACCCGGCGCGCAGGATCCCGGCGAAGAACTCCGCCGACGTGGACTCCGGGTTGGCCTCGGTGGTGACCTCGGCCGCGGAGGTCAGGCCGAACGCGCCACGCACCGCGTCCAGCACCGACGCCAGGCCACCGGCACCCAGCAACGACGGTGTGCCGCCGCCGACGAACACCGTGCTCACCGGCGGGGCCGATCCCAGCACGCGGGCAGCCAGGTCCAGCTCGCGGCGCAGTCCCTCCAGCCACGACTCGGGCGAAGCGGATGTGCCCAGCTCACCGGCGGTGTACGTGTTGAAGTCGCAGTACCCGCAGCGGGTCGCGCAGAACGGCACGTGCACGTAGACCCCGAAGGGCCCGCCGCCCAGCCCGGCAAGCGCCTCCTGCGGCAGGGCGCCGTCGGCGGGGGCTGGTTCACCAGGGGGAAGTGTGGAGGCCACGCGGTCAATTCTCGCATCATCGGCAAAGGTCAAGCCCCCGCGACCCGGATCCCAGCATGCGGATGCCGGTGGACCACCTGATGGACGCGTGGCACGCTGGGCCCATGTCTGCTGTCGTGCCGGTCCTCCTCGTGGCTCGTCGTCACGTGGATTTCCTGCGCGTCAACAGCGACTTGTGCCGGCGTTGACCCGTTCGCCGGACAGCTGTTTCTTCACACCGGCGTCGGATACGCCGGTGTGCCCACCTTCGGTGAGGTCTGGTCGGCGTGTGCGAGCGCCCCGATCCCGAAGGACGCCACATGGCTCCGCCAACCACCACCCCCAAGCGGGCCAAGCAGCGCCGGGGCGAGGGACAGTGGGCACTGGGTTACCGCGAACCGCTCAACCCGAACGAGCGCAGCAAGAAGGACGACAACCCGCTCAACGTCCGTGACCGGATCGAGAACATCTACGCGCACGGCGGCTTCGAGTCGATCGACCCGGCCGACCTGCGTGGCCGGTTTCGCTGGTACGGGCTCTACACCCAGCGCAAGCCCGGGATCGACGGCGGCCGCACGGCAACCCTCGAACCCGAGGAACTCGACGACGAGTACTTCATGCTGCGGATCCGCATCGACGGCGGCGCGGTCACCACGCAGCAACTGGCGGTGATCGGCGAGATCTCGCAGACCTACGCCCGCGACACGGCGGACATCACCGACCGGCAGAACATCCAGTACCACTGGATCCGCATCGAGGACATGCCGGTGATCTGGCAGAAGCTCGAAGCCGCGGGGATGACCACGATGGAGGCGTGCGGCGACAGCCCGCGTGTGATCCTCGGCTCACCCGTCGCGGGCATCTCGCGCGACGAGGTGATCGACGGCACACCGGCCATCGACGCGATCAAGAACACCTACATCGGCGAGAAGGCGTTCTCGAACCTGCCGCGCAAGTTCAAGACCGCCATCTCCGGTCTGCAGGACGTCGCGCACGAAGTACACGACGTGGCGTTCGTCGGGGTGGTGCACCCGGAGCACGGACCTGGTTTCGACGTGTGGGTCGGCGGTGGGTTGTCGACCAACCCGATGCTGGGCAAGCGGCTCGGCGCGTGGGTGCCGCTCGACGCGGTGCCGAAGGTCTGGGAGGCGGTGATCAGCGTCTTCCGCGACTACGGCTACCGGCGACTGCGCCACCGCGCCCGGATCAAGTTCCTCGTCGCCGACTGGGGCCCGGAGAAGTTCCGGGAAACCATGGAGGAGAAGTACCTCGGGTACAAGCTCATCGACGGCCCGGCACCGGAGATCCCCGCGTTCGCCCTCGACCACATCGGCGTGCACGAGCAGAAGGACGGCCGGTTCTACGTCGGTGCCGCGCCGATCGCCGGTCGCGTCTCCGGCTCGACCCTCGTCGAGGTCGCCAAAGCCGCCGAGCGTGCGGGTTCCACCCGGATCCGCTTCACCCCACAGCAGAAACTCCTCGTGCTGGACGTGCCCGACACGGAAGTCCCCGCGCTGAAGGCGGAACTGACCAAGCTGGGCCTGCACACCGACCCGTCGCCGTGGCGGCGCGGTGTGATGGCGTGCACCGGCATCGAGTTCTGCAAACTCGCCATCGTCGAGACGAAGGCCCGCGCGGTGGACCTGGTCGCCGCGATGGAACAGCGACTGGCCGACGTGCAGGCGGGCGTCGAGCACCCGGTGACCGTGCACATCAACGGCTGTCCGAACTCCTGCGCCCGGATCCAGACCGCGGACATCGGCCTGAAGGGCCAGATCGTCACCGACGCGGACGGCAACCAGGTCGAGGGCTTCCAGGTGCACCTCGGCGGCGGGCTCGGCCTGGACGCCGGGTTCGGCCGGAAACTGCGCGGCCACAAGGTGACCGCCACCGAACTGGCCGACTACGTAGAGCGGGTCGTCCGTAGCTACATCAAGCAGCGCTCCGACGGTGAGCGCTTCGCGCAGTGGGTTCAACGCGCGGATGAGGCTGATCTCAAGTGACCGAGCGTGCAACACCGTTTCATTGCCCCTATTGTGGCGAAGAAGACCTTCGCCCACAGGAGGAACCGCAGGCGGCCTGGCTGTGTACCGGGTGCCGCCGCGTGTTCGTGGTGAAATTCGTCGGGATCTCAATGGGACAGGTGTCGAAGTGACGACAGCAACCGATGAGTTAAGGGATCTGGCCGAAAAGGCGTCGGGGGAACTGGCCGACGCGAGCGCCGCCGAGGCGTTGGAGTGGACCGCTCGGACATTCGGCGACGACTGGATCCTTGCTTCCAACATGCAGGACGCAGTGCTGATCGACCTCGCTGTCCAGGCGAAGCCGGACTTCGACGTGCTGTTTCTGCAGACTGGCTACCACTTTCCGGAGACCATCGGTCTGCGGGACGCGGTCGCCGCCACCTACTCGGACATCACCATCGTCAACGCCATGCCGGACAGGACCGTCGCGGAGCAGGACGCCGAGGAAGGCCCGAACCTGTTCGAACGCGCGCCGGACCGTTGTTGCGCACTGCGCAAAGTCCTGCCACTGCGGCGAACCTTGGCCAACTACGACGCGTGGGTCACCGGCGTGCGGCGGGTCGACGCGCCGACCCGCGCGAACACCCCGATCGTGCAATGGGACGAACGCAACGGGCTGGTGAAGATCAACCCGATCGCCCCCTGGACCGACGAGGAGTTCCGCGAGTACATCGACCGCAACGGGATCCTGGAGAACCTGCTGGTGGCGGAGGGATATCCGTCCATCGGTTGCGCACCGTGCACCGCGAAGGTGGCGCCGGGCGCGGATCCCCGCAGCGGCCGCTGGTCGGGCCAATCCAAGACCGAGTGCGGACTGCACGGCTGAGAAGGGGTATCTGTGACGCTCGCACTTGATCGAAAAACGGGGAACCTCGACGCGCTGGAATCGGAAGCGATCCACATCTTCCGCGAGGTGGCCGGGGAGTTCGACCGTCCGGTGATCCTGTTCTCCGGCGGCAAGGACTCGACCCTGCTGCTGCACCTGGCGATCAAGGCCTTCTGGCCGGCGCCGGTGCCGTTCCCGCTGTTGCACGTGGACACCGGGCACAACTTCGACGAGGTCATCGAGTTCCGCGACCACGTTGTGGCCAAACACGGCCTGCGCCTGAAAGTGGCGCACGTGCAGGACTGGATCGACGACGGCAGGCTGACCGAGCGTCCGGACGGCACCCGCAACCCGTTGCAGACCGTCCCGTTGCTGGACTCGATCACCGAGCACAAGTTCGACGCGGTGTTCGGCGGCGGACGCCGTGACGAGGAGCGGGCGCGGGCCAAGGAGCGGATCTTCAGCCTGCGCAACGCGTTCGGCCAGTGGGAGCCGAAACGGCAGCGTCCCGAACTGTGGAACCTGTACAACGGCAGGCACCGTCCGGGAGAGCATGTCCGGGTGTTCCCGCTGTCGAACTGGACCGAACTGGACGTCTGGAACTACATCGCGCGCGAGAAGATCGAACTGCCGGACATCTACTACGCGCACGAGCGCGAGGTCTACCTGCGCGACGGCATGTGGCTCGCCGAAGGCCCGTGGGGCGGTCCCCGCGACGGCGAGACGCTGGAGCGCCGCACGATCCGGTACCGCACGGTCGGCGACGGGTCCTGCACCGGCGCGGTCGACTCGGACGCCAGGACCATCGAGGACGTCATCGCCGAGGTCGCCGCGTCCCGGCTGACCGAACGCGGCGCGACCCGCGCGGACGATCGCCTGTCCGAGGCGGCCATGGAGGATCGCAAGCGGGAAGGCTATTTCTGATGAGCGATCTGCTGAGGTTGGCGACCGCGGGCAGCGTGGACGACGGGAAGTCCACGTTGGTCGGACGATTGCTGTACGACACGAAGTCGGTGCTGGCCGACCAGTTGGACGCGGTGCACCGCGCGAGCGCGGACCGTGGGTTGTCCACACCGGACCTGTCGTTGTTGGTTGACGGTTTGCGGTCAGAGCGGGAGCAGGGCATCACGATCGACGTGGCATACCGCTACTTCGCCACTCCCAGGCGGTCCTTCGTGCTCGCCGACACCCCGGGGCACGTCCAGTACACGCGCAACACCGTCACGGGCGCGTCGACGGCACAGTTGGGAATCCTGCTCGTGGACGCCCGCAACGGCGTGGTGGAACAGACCCGCAGGCACGCGGCGGTTCTGGCGTTGCTCGGCGTGCCACGGCTTGTCCTCGCTGTCAACAAGATCGACCTGGTCGGCTACGACGAGTCGATCTTCAGGCTGACCGCCAAGGAATTCACCACACACGCCAACGCCTTGGGATACGCGGATTCCGACGTGATCACGATTCCGGTGTCGGCGCTCGTCGGTGACAACGTCGTGGACCGGTCGGGCAACACACCCTGGTACACCGGGCCGACATTGTTGACGCACCTGGAAACCGTTCCGGCCGAACCGGACCCGCACCATGTCCCGTTCCGTTTCCCGGTCCAGTACGTGATTCGCCCACGTACTCCGGAGTATCCGGACTATCGCGGCTACGCCGGACAGGTCGCCGCGGGCACCATCATCCCCGGCGAGGAGATCGTCGTGCTGCCGTCGGGATCGCGCAGCATTGTCGAACGCATCGACACCCCGGACGGCGAACTGGCCGAAGCGACAGCCGGCCAGTCCGTCACCCTTGTCCTTTCCCACGATCTGGACATCTCGCGCGGGGACTTGATTTCCGTCGCGAGTGCTCCCCCGATCGTCACCGACGAGTTCGAAGCGACGCTGTGTTGGTTGGCGGACAAGGCTTTGCGTCCGAACGCGCGCGTTCTGGTCAAGCACGGAACAAGGACGACGCCGGCGTTCGTGACGGATTTGATCTCGCGTTTCGACGAACAAAAGCTGTCCAGTGTGGAGTTGCCCGAATCGTTGCAATTGAACGAGATCGGTCAAGTTAGGCTTCGCACCGCGGATCCGCTGCCGATCGACGACTACACCGTCAATCGCCGAACCGGGGCCTTCCTGGTCATCGACGCGAGCGACGGGACCACGTTGGCCGCGGGCCTGGTCGGTGCGCCGCTGCCCGTCCGAGACGCTGTCAACCCCGGACCCTGACTCCCCTTTCTCCGTGCCCGAGAGGAACCAAACCGTGAGCACAACTCGCACGCTTCGCTTACTGGCCGCCGCGACGGCGGCACTAGCCCTCGCAGCGGGGTGTTCACGAGCGGACGGTGGCAACACGCCAGTCGCGGCGCAGGCACAGGGACCAGCCGAGGTCCGGCTCGGCTACTTCCCGAACGTCACGCACGCACCGGCGATCATCGGGCAGCGCAAGGAGTTCTACGCGAAGGAACTGGGTTCGACCAAGCTCGCGGTGACGAACTTCAACGCGGGACCGGAGGAGGTCAACGCGCTGCTGGGCAAGTCGCTGGACATCGGGTTCATCGGCTCCGGCCCGGCGATCAACGCGTTCACCAAGTCGACCGGCACGATCCAGCTGGTCTCCGGCGCCGTGTCGGCGGGCGCCCAGCTGGTCACCAAGCCGGAGATCACCTCGGTCGAGCAGCTGACGGGCAGGAACATCGCCACGCCGTCGCTCGGCAACACGCAGGACGTCTCGCTCAAGAAGCTGGTCAAGGACAAGAACCTGACCGGCGTCAAGATCACCAACCTGGACAACCCGAAGACGCTGGACGCGTTCCGCAAGGGTGAGCTGGACGGCGCGTGGCTGCCCGAGCCGTGGTCGTCGCGGCTGGTGCTGGAGGCGGGCGCGAAGGTGCTGCTGGACGAGAAGTCCCTGTGGCCGGACGGGCGGTTCCCGACCACGGTGATCATCGTGCGGCAGGAGTTCCTGCAGCAGTACCCGCAGACCGTCCAGGCGATCCTGCGCGGCCACGTGAAGGCGATCGAGTGGGCCACGGGCAACGAGGGCGACGCCAAGAAGGTCGTCAACGACGCGCTCAAGGAACTGACCGGCAACGCACTGAGCACACCGGTGCTGGACAGCTCGTTCAAGGCGATCGAACTGACCACCGACCCGATCGCGTCCACGTTCCCGCAGCTGGCCAAGGACTCGGTCACCGCGGGGGTCGTGAAGTCCGCCGCCGACCTGAAGGGCTTCGCGGACCTGTCCGCGCTCAACGAGGCATTGAAGGCGACCGGCAAACCGGCGGTGGACGCCGCCGGACTGGACAAGAAGTAGGAGCACCGGCAATGACCGCCACACTCAGTACTTCCGAGCACGTGCAGTCCGGCATCGCCGTGGAACTCTCGGCGGTGGGCAAGGTGTTCGGCCGCGGGCAGCAGGCCGTGGCGGCACTGGACCGGGTGGACCTGACCGTCGCGCCGGGCGAGTTCGTCTGCCTGCTGGGCGCGTCCGGCTGCGGCAAGACCACACTGCTCAACCTGGTCGCCGGGCTGGACGAGCCGTCGGCGGGCGAGATCGTGCTGAACACGTCCCGCCCGGCGGTGATGTTCCAGGAGGCCGCGCTGATGCCGTGGCTGACCGCGGCCCGCAACATCGACCTGCCGTTGCGGCTGGCCGGGTTCGGCAAGGCCGACCGCCAGGCCAAAGTGGCGGAGCTGCTCGACCTGGTCCGGTTGAGCGGCGTCGGGAGCAAGCGCCCGCACGAGCTGTCCGGCGGTATGCGCCAGCGTGTGGCGCTGGCGCGTTCACTGGCCGCGACCCAGCGCGTGCAGGGAGCCGACGAGCCTGCGTTGCTGTTGATGGACGAGCCGTTCGCGGCGCTGGACGCGATCACGCGGGATGTGTTGCAGGGCGAGCTGTTGCGCGTGTACGAGCGGACCAGCACGGCCGTCCTGTTCGTCACACACGACGTCCGTGAGGCCGTGCGGCTCGGGCAGCGCGTGGTCCTGCTGTCGTCGCGGCCGGGCCGCGTCGTCCAGGAATGGTCCACTGAGGACGGTTCAGGTGAGGCTCTGACCGAGGAGATCACGGCCCGGCTGCGTGAGGTGATCAGCACCCATGCCACGTCCTGAGGTCCAGGACCTGTCGAAGGTCGAGGCGGGCCTCGACGCGCTGGACACACCGACCGCCAGACAGACCGAGTCGCGGTGGCGGCGGTTCCTGCGCTCCGCGCTGCCGCCGCTCACGGCACTGATCGTGCTCGTGGCGATCTGGCAGGTGCTGTGGGCGGCGGCGTTCTGGCCGGAGTACAAGCTGCCCGCGCCGCTCGCGGTCTGGTCGAAGTTCGAGGACCTGGTCGGCACCGGCAAGATCTGGGAGGTGCTGTGGACGTCCATCCACCGCGCCGTGCTCGGCTTTCTCGCCGCGGTGGTGATCGCGACGCCACTCGGCCTGCTGGTGGCGAAGGTCCGCTATGTCCGTGCCGCGATCGGGCCGCTGCTGAGCGGCCTGCAGTCGCTGCCGTCGGTGGCGTGGGTGCCCGCCGCGATCCTGTGGGTCGGCCTGAACGACGGGTCGATCTACTTCGTGGTGCTGATGGGCTCGATCCCGTCGATCGCCAACGGCCTGGTCGCGGGGATCGACCAGATCCCACCGATCCTGCCCCGCGTCGGCAAGACACTCGGCGCGGGCAGGCTCGCCGCGGCCCGGCACATCCTGCTGCCCGCGGCGCTGCCCGGCTACCTCGCGGGACTCAAGCAGGGCTGGGCGTTCTCGTGGCGGTCGCTGATGGCGGCGGAACTGATCGCGCAGAGCCCCGACCTGGGCTTCGGGCTGGGCGCGTACCTCAACGAAGGATCGAACTTCAACGACATGGCCGAGGTGCTGACCGCGATCTTCCTGATCCTGATCGTCGGGATCGGCATCGACCTGGTGGTGTTCCGGCCGATCGAACGAGCCGTGCTGCGGGCGCGCGGCCTGACCGGAGCGTTGACGTGATCCCTCTCGTAGCCGTGGCCCACGGCAGCCGTGACCCCCGTTCCGCCGCGACGATCACCGCACTGGTCGACGTGGTCAAGGGGCTGCGGCCGGGCATGGACGCCCGTGTGTCCTTCATGGACCTCTCGGCTCCCCGGCTCGGCGACGTGCTCGCCGGGCTGCGGGGACCGGTGGTCGTGGTGCCGCTGCTGCTCGGCCGGGCGTATCACGCCAAGGTGGACGTCCCGGCCCTCGTCCATGAGGCGAGCCTGCGCAATCCCCGGCTGTCCGTGGCGGTGTCGGATGTCCTCGGCCCGTCCGCGTGGCTGGAGTCGGCCGCGTTGCGCAGGCTCAACGCGGCGGGTGCCGCGTTCGACGACTCGTCGCTCGGCGTGGTCCTGGCGGGCGCGGGCTCGTCGGACGCGCGCGCCAACGCGCGGGTCGCCGGGATCGCGCGCCGCTGGTCCGTCCAATCAGGATGGTCGGGCGCGGTGGCCGCCTTCGCGGCCTCCGCCTCCCCGGACGTGCCCACGGCGATCGCGTCCCTGCGGGAGCGCGGGGCGTCCCGGATCGCGGTGGCATCGTGGTTCCTGGCACCGGGTCTGCTGCCCGACCGGGTGTACGGCGCCGCCCTCGCCGAGGACCCGGACGCGGTGATCGCCGAGCCACTCGGCGCGGACCCGGACGTCGCCGAACTGATCCTGCACCGCTACGACGAGGCAGTGCGGAGCTGGGACCTGGAACGAACGGGGTAACCGCTCAGTCTTCGGGAACCCAGTTGGGTTTGCGCTTCTGCGCGAACGCGATGATGCCTTCCTGGCCTTCCTCGCTGGCGAAGAACTCGGCCGACAGCTTCAGCATGGTCGCGAAGTCGCCGGGGCCCGAGCGCAGCAGCGCCTTGGTCGCGGCCAGCGCGACCGGCCCGCCGAGGCCCAGCATGTCGGTGTAGCGCTTGACCTCGGCGTCCAGCTCCTCGGCCGGGACCGCGGAGTTGATCAGGCCGATGCTCGCGGCCCTGGTGGCGTCGAAGGTCTCGCCGGTCAGGAACAGCTCGTGCGCGGCGCGGGGCAGCAGCCTGGGCAGCACGGTCACAGAGATCACCGCGGGCACCACACCGATGCGGACCTCGGTGAAGGCGAAGGTCGCGCTCGACGCGGCGATCGCGATGTCCGCGGCCGCGACGATGCCGACGCCACCCGCGCGGGCCGGGCCCGCCAGCTTGGCCACCACGGGCTTGGGGCTGGTGCGGATCTGCTCGAGGATCTCGGGGAACTCGTTGACGCCCTGGTCGCCCGCGGCCGCGCCGCCCGCTTCCTTGAGGTCCATGCCCGCGCAGAACACCGGTCCGGTGTGGTCGAGCAGGATCACGCGGACGTTGTCGTCGTCGACCGCGTGTGCCAGGTGACTGCGCAGCTCACCCCGCAGTTGGCGGGACAGCGCGTTCCGGTTGTGCGGCGAGTCGAGCGTGATGGTCGCGACGCCGCGGTCGACGGCGATGTGGACCAGTTCGTCAGCCATGGTGACCATGATTGCCCATGGGAGGAGCCCGTGCCGAGAACCACCCCGCGCCGGGTGGTTCTCAGCACACATCCCTGGAAATCAGCCGATGGTCGTGCTTGTCAGCACTGGGCTGGGGTTCGGATAGGCGACCGTGGCGGCGTTGACCGGGAACCCGGCCGCGACGATCACCGTGGTGAAGGTCAGCCCTGGCGCGTCGTAGCTGGTGCCGCCGAGCTTGGACTCGATCGTGCCGGACGAGCCCGCCGTCAGGTTGAGCGTCACGGTGGGCAGTTCGAACGCCGCGCCGCCCTTGAGCGGACCGGCGACCTTCAGCACCACGTCGTTGCCCTCACGGCCGATGGTCGGTGGGGTCGAGCCCAGGCCCGATCCGCCGCTCACGCCCGCCGAGACGAACGTGGAGTTGGCGGGCACCGGCATCTTCAGCGCGATGTCCTTGATCTCCCTGATCTGGTAACCGCCGCCCGAGGACGGAACGGTGTTGGGTGCCGGGTCGATGGTCACCGTCAGCGCGCTGCCAGGGGCGGCGCTCGCCGGTGCGTTCGAGTCGGCATCCTGGTTGAGAGTGAGTTCCGCGTTCTGGCCGAGTGCCGTGGCGCGGACCTGGTAGTTGATTGTCTGGACCGCCGCTGACGCGCTCGTGCCCAGCGCTAGCAGTGGTGCAAGGGTGAACGCGGCCACCGTGGCCAGCCGCAGGGGAGCCAGCTTCATCGATGCCTCCTTGTGGTGTAATCCCTCTCACATCTTCGTACCCGAGGGTAATTCGCGTTTCAACGCTTGACCTTTCCCAGAGTATTCACAGAGTCACCCAGGGTGGAAGGCTTGCGCCGGACGGTGGTGGGCATGCGACAACCCGGACGGAAATCGTTGGTCCGGATCGACAACGGTGTGCCGGATCGGCCGCGGTTGGCTACGCCTCAAGCACGAGCGTGAGCCGGTCGGCGCTGCCAAGGATGTCGACGAACTGCTCGTAGTTGGCCGGATCGGCCCTGCGCAGCGTCTGCGGCGAATGCCAGACCAGCGTGTGCGTGCCCGGCGGCAGGTCGTTGACCACGTCGGCCAACGCGTCCAGGTTGTGCCCGAAGTAGTCGGGGAAACGCATCGCCGTGGCGAGCGCGTCCAGCATCGCGGCCTTGGTGCGGATCCGGCTGCCGTCCAGCACGTACCTCATCGTCACTTCCCCGGGTCCACGAGCACGAACGAGTCGTAGTGGTTCTCGGTGTAGTACAGCTCGCGTTCCTTGCCGTAGATGAGCCTGCGGGCACCGCGGTCCCTGCTGTCGGGCGTCTGCACGGTGTACTCGTGGTAGTACTCCTTGGCCGCGACCGGGAGGCGCTTCTCACGGTTCTCGAACACCACACCGTCCCGGGGATACGGGTACGGGCCGCCGCTCTCGATCAGCCGCCACGTGGCCGTCGCCTCCTTCGGCAGCTTCGACAGCGCCATGATCCGCAGACCCGAGGACTGACCGGGCACAGTGGACGATGCACCGGACGACGCACCGGACGTACCCGGTGCACTGGTGCCGGGGGCACTGGAACTGGACGGGGCTGAGCTGGCCGGAGCTGGGCTGGGCGTGGAGTCCGTGCTGGCCTCACGGACCAGCCAACCGGCCACCACCAGGATGACCAGCCCGACCAGGGCGAACGTGATGCGTTTGCGCGACCCCATGGGGGCAAACCCTAATCGCAGTCCGCCTGCCCGTTCCGCGACGGGCCGACTTTGCTCGCGACGAAATCGACGACGCGGTCGATCAGCCACGCCCCGCCCGTGCACACCGGCAGCAGCACCGCGATGACGATCGCGAACTGGGCCGGGAACGGCAGCTGCGTGATCCACAGCTCGACGGCGTTCCACCAATCGGACAACCACGACACGCGATCAGGCTACGCCGTGGCCGAGCCCACAGGCGCACGAATGGGGTAATCGGTAAGTTGCTGGGCATGTTCGCCGTGTATGCAGCGTCGCCTCAGCCGGACAACCCGCTCGCCGCGTTGACTGTCGGTGATCGCCCGTCGCCGGAGGTCCCGGACGGCTGGGTGCGGGTGTCGGTCCGGGCCGCCAGCCTGAACATGCACGACCTGTGGACGCTGCGCGGCGTGGGCATCAAGGCCGAGAAGTTCCCGATGACCCTCGGCTGCGACGGCGCCGGAGTGCTCGACGACGGCACCGAGGTGGTGATCCACTCGGTGATCAGCTCACCGGACTGGACCGGCGACGAGACCCTCGACCCGAAGCGGTCCCTGCTCACCGAGATCCACCAGGGCACGTTCGCCGAGTCCGTGGTCGTCCCGGCCCGCAACGTGCTGCCCAAGCCCGCGAGCCTGTCGTTCACGGAAGCCGCCTGCATGGGCACGGCGTGGCTGACGGCGTACCGGATGCTGTTCGTGAAGTCCGGGTTGCGGCCCGGCCAGACCATCCTGGTGCAGGGCGCCTCGGGTGGCGTGGCGACCGCGTTGATCCAACTCGGCCGCGCGGCGGGCTACCGCGTGTGGGCCACCGGGCGTTCCGAGGAGAAGCGGGCGCTGGCCGAGTCGCTCGGCGCGCACGCCACGTTCGAGTCCGGCGCCCGGCTGCCCGAGAAGGTCGACGGCGTGTTCGAGACGGTCGGCAAGGCGACCTGGTCGCACTCGGTGAAGTCGCTCAGGCCCGGCGGCGTGATCGTGGTCTCCGGCGCGACCAGTGGCGCGGACGCCAACGGCGAACTGAACAGGGTGTTCTTCCTGCAGCTGAGCGTGGTCGGCTCGACCATGGGTACCCGCGACGAACTCGCCGACCTGCTGAAGTACTGCGACATCACCGGTGTGCGGCCCAAGATCGGCAGCGAACTCCCGCTCGCGCGCGCCGAGGAGGGCTTCCGGGCGATGCTGGACGGCGCCACCGCGGGCAAGATCGTGTTCACGACCACGTGACTTGGCAATTACTCGTTCAGCCGATGATCATCGGCGGGACTATCGTCTGAGGGATGTCGGACCTACAAAGCAGTGGGTTGGGCGGCGGCAAAGGAATCTTTCGCCGCAAGCCCATTGAGCAGATCGACGAAGGCTCAGTCCCCGGGACGGGGCTGACCAAGACGCTGGGGCTCTGGCAGCTCACGGCCATCGGGGTCGGCGGCATCATCGGCGCGGGCATCTTCAGCCTGGCAGGCAGCGTCGCGCACGGTGACCCGGCCAAAGGAGTGGCGGGTGTCGGGCCCGCCGTGCTCATCTCGTTCCTGATCGCGGGCGTGGCCAGCGCCGCGGCCGCGTTCTCCTACGCCGAGTTCGCCGGGCTGATCCCGAAAGCCGGGTCGGCCTACACCTACGGCTACGCCGTGCTCGGCGAGGTCGTCGGCTGGTTCATCGGCTGGGACCTGTTGCTGGAGTACACGGCCATCGTGGCGGTCGTCGCGATCGGCATCTCCGGGTACTTCAACTTCCTTGTCGACCAGATCGGCCTCGACCTGCCGCAGTGGATGATGGGCGCGCCGGGCACCGAACCCGAGGGCGTGGCGGCGGGCACCTACAAGGTCAACCTGATCGCGATGGTGCTGTGCCTGCTGATCGCGTTCCTGCTGACCAGGGGAATCCGCGCGGCGGCGCGGTTCGAGACGATCGTGGTCGGGATCAAGGTCGCGGTCGTGCTCGTGGTGATCGTCGTCGGGTTCTTCTACGTCAAGACGGGCAACCTCACGCCGTTCGCGCCTGCCGGGTTCAGCGGGGCGATGAGCGGCGCCGCGTTGGTGTTCTTCGCGGTGTTCGGCTACGACGCGATGTCGACCGCGGCCGAGGAGTCCAAGGACGCCCAACGGCACATGCCCAAAGCCATCATCTACTCGCTGGCCATCTCGATGGTGCTGTACGTGCTGGCGTGCCTGGTGCTGACCGGGATGCAGGACTACACACTGATCGACCCGGAAAGCGGGTTCTCCAGCGCGTTCGCCAGCGTGGGTCTCGGCGGGCTGGGCACTGTGGTCGCGGCCGGGGCGATCATCGGCATCCTGACGGTGATGTTCACGTTCATGCTCGGGGTGACGCGGGTGTGGTTCGCGATGAGCCGGGACGGTCTGCTGCCCGCGTGGTTCGCCAAGACGCACCCGGTGCGCAAGGTCCCGGTTCGGGTGGCGTGGCTCGCGGGCATCATCTCGGCCGTGCTGGCCGGGCTGCTGCCGATCATCGAGGTCGCCGAGCTGACGAACATCGGCATCCTGCTGGCGTTCGTGGTGGTGTGCATCGCGGTGATCGTGCTGCGTTACCGCAGGCCGGACCTGCCGCGGACGTTCCGCACACCGGGAATGCCGGTGGTGCCCGCGATCGGTGTGGTGTTCTCGATCTGGCTGATCACGTTCCTGCAGCCGGAGACGTGGCTGCGGTTCGCCGCCTGGTTCGTGGCGGGCATGCTGATCTACTTCCTCTACAGCAGGCACAAGTCGGCGCTCAACCGCCGCTCGCCCGAATAGCGCAGCATCCACCTCTCGCGAACCGGGTACCCCGTTCGCGAGAGGTGGTGACCTGTGAAGACACGCTGGATCAAACCCGCTGCCCTGGTCGTGGCCGGTCTGCTGGCGGTGGCCGCGGCACTGCAGATCACCGGGCTGCTGCCGAGGTTCGGTTCGTCCACAATCGACAGATCACAGCCCGCTGTGCTGCAGGCCATGCGTGACCTCAGCCAGTACCACGCGGCGGCTGGTGACTACCAGGTCGTCGTCGACATCGAGAAGGACGTGGCTTGGGTGCCGTCGTCCATCGCCGGTGAGCGGACGCTCTTCGTCGCGGCCGGGTCCGTCGACGCGTTCATCGACTTCGGCAAACTCGCCGACGGCAACATCACCGTGTCCGAGGACCGGACCTCGGTCGAGCTGAGGCTGCCGCCGCCACAACTGGCCAAGCCGAACCTGGACAACAAGCGCAGCTACGTCTTCAGCCAGGAACGCGGCCTGATCGACACCATCGGCGCACTGGTGGAACCGCCGCAGCAGCAACAGTTCTACGTCGCCGCCGAGCAGCGGATCAGCGAAGCGGCCACGCGGTCCGGCCTGGCCGAGCGGGCCCGCACCAACACCAGGGCGATGCTCACCGGAATGCTGCAGGCGCTTGGCTACAAGGTCACGTTCCAGGAGAGCCCACCACCCGAGTGAACGGTGTACACGCGCCGAACCGTGATATGACGGCTTTGAAACGACTCGCTCCGCAGACGTATTTCCGGGCTACCGTGGACCTCTTTTAGAGAAAGGGCGGACAAAAGAACGGGAGAGTTCACATGAGATTGCTGTGCGGCGCGACTGCATTGATCGCGATTCTGGTGGCCGGGTGTGGCGATACGTCCGTTCCTGACGAATCGCCAACAACCAATGGCGGTACGGCCACCCATGAGGGCCCGGCACCAGTGGAGCCGCCTGGCGAATCGGCTTCGGTGCCGTCAAAGCCATCTCCGGGCACCGCGCGTCAGAAAGAACCGGATCCTCCCGACAGGCCCGGGGCGCTGGGCAGTCCCATCGACTACGACAGCACCCAGGTCGGCGCCCGTGACCGGGCGCCGGGCGACGTCAAAGGCTCCGTCGAGAGTCAGCTGGACGAGTTGACCAAGCACTGCGCGCAAAAGCGATGCGGAATCAAGGTGGCGATCAGCGGAAAAGGCGGCTGTGCCGTGTCGCTGTCGCCTGATCCGGTCAAGCCCCGTGGAGTGATCACCGTCGGCACTGGCTCCTGCCCGAAAGAGCCGACCGAGCCGGACGAGAACACGCCAACGCCGCAAAAACCCACGCCGAGCACCGGAAACCAGCGTGATCAGCCGTAGAACCACCATCGTCACGTCGCCCGCGAGACGCGGGCTGCTCCGGAATGGTCTGCGACGGCCGCAACCCGGCGGAAAAAACGACAAGAACAAGGGTGGTTCAGGGCCGTCACAGGCGCTCAAGGTCATCGCTTCCGTGGCCGCGAACCTGACGCTGTTGACCGCGCTGCTGTACTACTTCGGATACCTGTACACACAGAAGTTCTTCAGCTATTTCCACGTGCACTACACCTTGCTCGGCCAGACCACCGACGAGATTCTCGCGCGAGGGGTCGACGGGATGCTCGTGCCCTTCGCAGCCGCGGCGGGCACCGGGCTTCTGCTGTTCGGCCTCTTCCGGGTCGCGCGTTTCCTGCTGCCAGAACCGGTCTGGGCGACCGCGCTGCGGATCAGCACGCCCATCGCCGTGGTCACGGGGCTTGCCCTGATCGGAATCGTCATCCCGGTCGTGGGCAATCCCGAACCGTTTCGCGACCACCCCGGACTGCCGGGGCTCGCGTTGGCACTCGGCGTGGTTCTCGTCGTGACCGGCTGGCGCAGGCTGGTACCCGGCAGACACGGATCCACGTTCCTGATCACCGAGTGGATCATCACCTATCTGCTGGCAACGGTCGCACTCTTCTGGGCGGTCGCCGACTATTCAGCCCGGGTCGGCCTCAGGGAGGCGTACAACCACGCCGCACGGATACCGGCCCTGCCCGCGGTGGTTCTCTACAGCGCGCGCAGCCTCAACCTCGAGGCGGACGGCGTGCGGCAAGTCGTGTGCGCACAGACGGATGCCGCATACAAACACCGTTACTCCGGGTTGAAACTGTTGCTGCAGTCAGGTGGGCAGTACGTGTTCGTGCCCACGAACTGGCGAGCCTCGACCGGCGTCTCGTTCGTCATCCCACGCACGGACTCGTTGCGTCTCGAATTCGGGCCTCCCATGGCGGTTCCCGGCAGGACGTGCTGAAACGGCCCACCGCGACAGCCTGCGGTCTATCTGCCCTCGTGGTCGATCCACGCCGTGACGACCTCGTCCAGGACCGGCATCGGCAGCGCGCCGCCGCCGAGCACGACGTCGTGGAACTCCCTGATGTCGAAGCTGTCCCCGAGTTCGTGCTCGGCGTGGGCGCGTACTCGCTGGAACTCCAGGCGGCCGACCATGTACGACAGCGCCTGCCCCGGATCCTCGATGTACCGGTCGGTCTCGGACTGCACGTCGACCTCGGTCATCACGGTGTTGGCGCGCAAGTACTCCACGGTCTGCTCGCGCGTCCAGCCCATCGCGTGCAGGCCGGTGTCCACCACCAGACGCGCGGCGCGCATGGAGTCCTCGGCCAGCATGCCGAGCCTGGCCAGGTCGTCGGAGAACAGGCCCATCTCGTCGGCGAGGCGTTCCGCGTACAGCGCCCATCCCTCGCTGTACGCGGTGATCGACGCGAGTCGCCGCAGCAGGTGCAGATCTGTCAACTGCTGGGCGAAAGCGATCTGGAAGTGGTGGCCGGGAACGGCTTCGTGGAACGCGACCGACTCGGCGCCGTAGCGGTCACGCTCGTTCGCCTTGTACGTGTTCGTCCAGTAGGTGCCCTCGCGGGAGCCGTCGAGCGCCGGTGAGGTGTAGTACGCGGCCGCGGCGCCGGGTGCCTCGGCGTCGGGGACTTTCTCGACCAGGCACCGTTTCTCCGGCAGCCGCGCGAACCACTGTGGCGCGACGCCTTCGGCACGCTCGATGGTCGCCTTGGCGTGCGCGATGATCTCCTCGGCGCTCCCCCATCGCAGTGACTGATCGGTGCGCAGCCGATGCTGCACCTCGGCGGCCGTGCTGACGCCGAACACGCGGCTGCCGATCGCCGCGTACTCGTCCGCCAACGCCTCGATGAGCTCCAACCCCGTGCGGTGCAACTCTTCCGGCGTGCGTGCCGTGGTGGTGTGCACGCGGACCATCGCGTCGTACGCCGCGTCGCCGCCGGGCAGCCAGCACAGACCCGGCTTCTCGTCCGGGCGGCCGTGCGGTTCGACCTCGTCGCGCAGCACCTCCCGGTATCGCGTGAACGCCGGGCGCACCTCGTCACGCAACACACGGTCACGCTCGGCGCGCAGGCCGCCCGCGAGCGAGGGCTGCGTGAACGCGTCGGGGCTTTGGTCGAGGTACCGGTCGATGTGCTCGATCGCGGTCCGTGCCATCCGCGCGACCGGGAACCGTTCCTGCGCGATCGCCGCCCGGTTGCGGTCCGCCGCCTGCGCGAGGTACCGCGGGATCGCTGAAAGCCGTTGCACATAGGCACGTTCGGCCTGCTCGCTGGTGGGCACGACCCGGGGGATGTAAGTGGCCAGCCGGATCGCCGGTGCGGTCAGGAAGTTGGCGATCACGTGGTCGGTCAGGCCCGCGTTGATCTTGTCCACCAGCGACGCGGCCAGCTGCAGGACCACACTGCGGGTGACGCCCGGCTCGGTCAGCTCGGCCTCCGCCGCGAGCCGCACCGCGCGGTCACGCAGTCCCGCGTCGGCCTCCTCGCTGAGGTCCCGTAGCTCGTGGTCGTACCCTGGAATGCCGGTCAGGCTGGCCTCCAGGGGATCCTCCGCGCCGATCAGGTCGAGCAGCCGGTCGGCGACATCGTTGATCGGCTCGTCGATCGGGCCGGTCATCCGGTGGCCGCCTTGGTCCACTCCGCCACGACGCGGTCCAGCGTCGCCATCGGCACGGGGCCCGTGCCGAGCACCAGGTCGTGGAACTTCTTGATGTCGAACGCGGCGCCCAGTTCGTCCTTCGCGCGGGCCCGCAGCCGCTGGATCTCCAGGCGGCCGACCATGTACGACAGCGCCTGGCCCGGCATGCCGATGTAGCGGTCGGTCTCCCCCTGGATCTCCACTTCGGACATCACGGTGTTCGCCCGCAGGTAGTCGACGGTCTGCTGACGCGACCAGCCGAGCGCGTGCAGGCCGGTGTCCACCACCAGCCTGGCCGCCCGTACCGAGTCCGCCGCGAGCATGCCCAGCCGCGCGATGTCGTCGGAGTACAGGCCCATCTCGTCGGCCAGCCGCTCGCAGTACAGGCCCCAGCCCTCGACGTACGCGTTGATCAGCGAGCAGCGACGCAGCAGCGGCAGGGTGAGCTCCTGCATGATCGTGCACTGGAAGTGGTGCCCTGGAACGGCCTCGTGGAACGCGGTGGACTCGGAGAGGTACCGGTCACGCTCGGTGGCCCGATAGGTGTTGGCGTAGTAGATGCCCGGTTTGCTGCCGTCCAGCGCGGGTGGGTAGTAGTACGCGCTCGACTGGTTCTCCTCGACGGCGGCGGGCGTGCGCTCCAGGCCGCAGGCCTGGGACGGCAGCAGGCCGAACCAGTCCGGGGCCGCCGCCTCGGCGCGGTCCATCGCCGCGCGCGCCCCGGCGAGCAGCTCCTCCGCGCTGTTCCACTTCAGCGCGGGATCGGTGCGCAGCCTGTGGTGCACCTCGGCGACCGTCTTGACGCCGAAGACCCGGCCACCGATCTCCAGGTACTCGTCGGCCAGCGCCTCGATCAGCGCCAGGCCGGTCTGGTGCAGGTCCTCGGCCGTGCGGTCGGTCGTGGTGTGCACACGCGCCAGCGACGCGTACGTCACCTCGCCGCCGGGCAGCCAGCACAGCCCCGGTTTGTCGTCCGGACGGCCGTGCGGCGCCACGTCCTCCGCCAGCGCGTCGCGGTACGTGGCGAACGCGGGCCGGACGAGCTCGTCGAGCAGACGGTCCCGCTCGGCCGTGTTGGTCACCGGTACCTGCCGCAGCGGGTCGTCCGCGGGGTTGGCGAGGTAGTTGTCCAGGTGGCTCAGCGCGTACGTGACGCGGGACCCGACCGGCGGGCGGCCGTTGGCGATTCCGCCGCGGTGCCGTTCGGCGGCTGTGGCGAGGTATTCCGGGATCGCGGCGAGGCGGGTGAAGAAGTTGCGCTCGGCTTCCTCGTCCTTCGGCTGGACCGTCGGCAGCATCGAGTGCAGCCGGGCGATCGGGCTGACCATCATGTCGGCGACCTCGGTCTCGATCAGCCGGGACTGCACGCGCGCGGCGATCGCCTCGGCCTGGTCGATCACGACCGCACGGGTGACCCAGTCGCCGTCCGTGCCCTCCTCGGTGGCCTTGGCGCGGCGGGCCGCGTCCAGCGCGCGGGTCCGCAGGCTGGCCTGCGCGGCCTCGCCGAGATCGCTGAGCCTGCTGTCCACGCCGGGCAGGCCTTGGACCAACTCGCCGAGCGGGTCCTCCTCGATCAGCAGCTGGAGAACCTCGTCGGCGATCTTCTCGATCTGGGTCACAACTCCCCCGTCACCACGTCTGTCAGCTCGTTCCTGTCCAACCTGCCACATGGGTACGACGGTTCCCGATCCGGCAGCTCGTTAATCATGAGATCTGTTCCGATCAGTCGGGTAGACAGGGATCCATGCGAATCCGCGCGGGTGACGACGGTGACCTCGACTCGATCATGGCGTTGTTCGACGAGGCCGTCAGCTGGATGGTGTCGCGGGGAAACACCAGGCAATGGGGGACACAGCCGTGGTCGGGGGACCCGGCGAGGACCCAGCGCGTCAAGGGCATCCTCGACGAGGGTGCGCTGTGGGTCGCCGAACTGGACGGGAAACCAGTCGGTGTCCTCGTTGTCAGCGGGAAACCGGACGAGCACATCCCGCCGGTCGACGAACCCGAGGTCTACGTACGCCTCCTGCTGACCTCCCGGCGGCACGCAGGCAAGAAGGTCGGCGTGCGGCTGCTGGACAAGGCGGTGTCGGTGGCGCGGGAGCAAGGCGTGTCGCTGGTGCGCGTCGACTGCTACCGCGGCGAGGACGGCGAACTCGTGGGCTACTACGAACGCAACGGGTTCGTGAAGTCCGAGGAGTTCAACGTCGGGGAGTGGCCTGGTCAAGTACTGACGCAGCGGATTTGATCGCGGCACGCAACTGCGCGTCCAGCCGCGCGACCACCTCGGCGACAGGTCCCTGCGGGGCCTGGGAGTACGCCTGACCCGCGTACAACGACATCGCCTCCGGGTCACCGGCTTGCGCGGCGGCCGCGCGGATCGGCTTGGTCATGCTGTTCACCTGCGGGTACGCCGCCGGTGCCAGATCCGTGTTGCCAGTAAGGAACCGGTTGACCAGCGCGCGGGCCGGGCGGCCGCTGAACGCCCTGGTGACCGCGGTCTCCCGGGTACCGGCGAGGGCCTGGCGGTGCAGCGGCTGGGTTCCGGCCTCCGGGCAGCGCAGGAACGCGGTCCCCAGCTGCGCGGCGACCGCGCCCGCGGTCAGCACCGCGGCGACGTCCGCGCCGTGCACCAGGCCACCGGCGGCGATCAGGGGAAGGTCCACAGCGGCGCCGACCAGCCGCAGCGCGGTGAGCAGACCGTAGCCGGGCGCACCGGCAGGTGAGCCGTCGTCGACGAAGATGCCGCGGTGCGCACCGGCCTCGAAACCCTGCACGCACAACGCGTCCGGCCGCAGCGTGGCGGCCTGGCGAGCCTCGTCCGGGCTGGTCACGGTGATCACGATCCTGCTGCCCACCGCGCGCAGCCGCTCGACGTCGGTGGGCGACGGCAGGCCGAAGGTGAAGGACACGGTGTCGACCGGGTCGCCCACCAGCACGTCGATCTTGGCCGGGTACTCGTCGTCGGTCCACGCCGGATCGCCCGGCTCGATGCCGTAGTCGGCCCTGAGCCTGTCGAAATAGCCAGTGGTGTCCACTGTGGATATTTCACCGGGTACGAAGACGTTGACGCCGAACGGCTTCTCGGTCAGTTTCCTGGTCTCGGCGATCAGCGCGGCCAGGGCATGCGGCGTGACGTACCCCGCGGCGAGGAAGCCGTAGGCCCCCGCGTTCACCGCCCCGGCGACGAGTTGCGGTGTGGACGGGCCACCTGCCATCGGCGCGACGATCAGCGTGGGGAACATGGGAAGAGAATAGAAGCCGGGAGTGGCTCTCGCCCGTGGGCTGAGGCGAGAGCCACTCACGGTGCACCTCTCAAGGCAGGGTGTCGAGGTGCGGTGCGACAGTGTTCGCGAACTGGTAACCGTTGGAAGCGTCCCAGTTGATCGACCAGGTCATCGCGCCACGGATGCCCGGCCAGGTGGTGCTCGGCTTGAAGGTCCCGCAGTTGGTGCCGCGGGCCAGGCAGCTGAGCGCGTTGTTGACGTTGCCCGGCGACTGGTAGCCGCCGCCTGCGCCGCTGGGCGACGCGGGCAGGCCGAGCCCGACCTGGTCGGGCCGCAGGCCGCCCTGCAGCTGGATGCACGCGAGCGCGGTGAGGAAGTTGACCGTGCCCTGGGAGTACACGACCTGGTCGCAGCCCAGCATGGTGCCGGAGTTGTAGTACTGCATGTTGACGATGGTCAGGATGTCCTTGATGGCCAGCGCCAACTGGAAGTACCCGCCCTGGGTGGACTGCATGTCCACGGTCTGCGGGGCCATCGTGATGACCTTGCCACCACCCGCGTGGATGCTGCGCAGCGCGTTGCCCATGTGCGTGGCGTTGATGCCGTTCTCCAGGTCGATGTCCACGCCGTCGAAGCCGTAGGTGTTGATCAGGGCCTTCACGTCGGTGGCGAAGTTGTTCGAGGCGTTGGCGTCGCCGACCCAGACCGTGCCCTTCTCACCGCCGACCGAGATGATCACCTTCTGGCCGCGGGCCTGAACAGTCTTGATGTCCTGCCGGAACTGGGCGTCGGTGTACCCGCCGAGCTGCGACGAGAGACCGGGGTCGAGCGTGAAGCTGACACCGCCGTTGCGGCCGGGAACAGCGTCGACGAAGGCGACCGCGATGATGTCGTACGTCGTGGGAACGTCGGCGAGCCGCAGTGCACGCGCACCGTTGTAGAAGTTCTGCCAGTAGCCGGTGAGCACGTGCTTGGGCAGTGGACCGCCGGGGTTGCCACCGCCGGTGCCCGGTGTGGTCACGGACACCGCCGGGGTCTTGGGGGATTCGCCGACCGAGTTGACCGCGCTGACCTGGTAGCTGTACGTCGTCTCAGCGGTCAGGCCGCTGTCGACGTGCGTGCTCGCGGTCGGCGAGGCGATCAGCTGGTTGTTGCGGTACACGCGGTAGCCCGTCGCGTTGGCCGGCCCGTTCCACGACAGGCTCGCGCTCGTCGGGCTCGTGGCGGACGCGGAGAAACCGGACGGCGCGGCCGGGATCGTCGGCGTGCCACCGGGTCCGTCGAGCGAGACGTCGTCGGCGTAGAACGTCGGCTGGCCGTACCAGCCGTGGATGTAGACGTTGACGTTGGTGGTCGCCGCGGCGGTGGTGAAGTCGATGGTGAGCTGGTTCCACCCGGCCACCGCCGACCAGGTGTTGCGGTCAGTGAGGCCGTTGCCGTTGACACCCAGGTAGGTGTAGGTGCCGTTGACCCACGCGGTGAGCTTGTACGCGGTGTTGGGCTGCACGGCGATCTGCTGGGTGCACTGCGAGAAGTCCTGTCCGCTCGGCGTGCCCGCCAGCGAACCGGAACCCGATCGAACCGGGCTGCTCGCGGCGGACGCGCCGGAGCACGACCAACCGGACAAGCCGTTCTCGAAACCGGGATTGCCGACGATGTTGGCGGCGACGGCCGGACTGGCCGGAACCACCACGAGCGCGGCAACAGCGGTGACAGCGGCCGCGAGCAGCCGCCTGGTCCTGCTGACCATGTTCTCTTCTCCACACCGCGCCCGGTTTGTGGTCTACACCACTAAAATGGACTAGACCAATAGCCGCTGTCAACCCCCTACTTTGCCGCACGAGGCGACCGCGTCGATCGCAGCCCTCGACAACACATCGACAACACATCGACAAAAGGCTAGCCTTATATTCACTGGGCAGACCGCTGGTGGACCGGATCCAGGGGTCGCGGCGGCACAACTTGAAGGAGCTCCGGCCAGGTTCGTCGCAACGCACCGAGATCAGAATCTTGTTCGTGTTCGATCCTCGACGTCACGCGATCCTGCTCGTTGCGGGCGACAAGTCCGGTGACTGGAAGGGCTGGTACGACGAGAACATCCCCGTTGCCGAGGCGCGTTACGACGAACATGCGCTTGGCCTGGAAGCAAAGAAGGACTGAGTGATGGCGCGTTCGTGGAAAGAAGTCAAGGACGCAAAGGAACGCATCGACCGCGCCGCCGGGCGCGATGTCGAAGCCGACCGAGCTGAAGCGCGCAAGCAGCTCGAGGAGCGCGTGGTCGGCTACCGGCTCGCCGAGCTCAGGAAACGCGCGGGTCTCACCCAGGCGGACATGGCGGCGGTCATGGGCGTCAGCCAGGCTCGAATCAGTCAGGTCGAGCAAGGCGAGGCGCACCAGCTCGAAGTCGACACGATTCGCCGGTATGTCACGGCCCTCGGCGGCGCGCTGAAGATCGTCGTCGATTTCGCCGACCACGAGGTGACAATCGCGTCATGAGCTTCGTACTCGACGACGCGATCCGGATCGCGCGGGACGCCCACGCCGGTCAGGTCGACAAGAGCGGCAAGCCGTACATCGACCACCCGCTGCGAGTGCTGGCACGCGTCAAGGGCGCGCACGCCCAGATGGCCGCCGTCCTGCACGACGTCATCGAGGACACGCCTGTCACAGCGGACGATCTCCGCGCACAGGGCTGTCCGGAAAACGTCGTCACCGCGGTGGTCGCGCTGAGCAAGGTCAAGGACGAGGCTATGCCGGACCACCTCCGGCGTGTGGCGGCCGACCCTATTGCCGTGCAAGTGAAACGCGCGGACATCGCGGACAACACCGACCCGGTCCGTCTCGCCGCGCTCGATACGGAAACGCAGAATCGCCTCCGCGAGAAATACGCGGAGGCGATCAGGCTGCTGGACGAACTGACCGGCTAAGGCTCAGCCAGCGATCTCCCCGGGAACGGGACTCCGTTCCCGGGAACGCACTACTTCTTGCCCTTGGGCTTGTCACCGGACTCATCAGTCGACAGCGCGGCCACGAATGCCTCCTGGGGCACCTCGACGCGGCCGACCATCTTCATCCGCTTCTTGCCCTCTTTCTGCTTCTCCAGCAGTTTGCGCTTACGGGTGATGTCACCGCCGTAGCACTTGGCGAGCACGTCCTTGCGCATCGCGCGAATGGTCTCGCGGGCGATCACGCGGGAGCCGATCGCGGCCTGGATCGGCACTTCGAACTGCTGCCTCGGGATCAGCTCACGCAGTTTCGTCGCCATCCTGGTGCCGTAGGCGTAGGCCGCGTCGCGGTGCACGATCGCGCTGAAGGCGTCCACCGGTTCGCCCTGCAGCAGGATGTCGACCTTCACCAGGTTCGCGGTCTGCTCGCCCGCCTCCTCGTAGTCCAGCGAGGCGTAGCCGCGGGTGCGGGACTTCAGCGAGTCGAAGAAGTCGAAGATGATCTCCGCCAGCGGCATGGTGTAGCGCAGCTCGACGCGGTCCTCCGAGAGGTAGTCCATGCCGCCGAGCTGGCCTCGGCGGGCCTGGCAGAGTTCCATCACCGTGCCGATGAACTCGCTCGGGCAGATCACCGTCGTCTTCACGATCGGCTCGTAGACCTCCATGATCTTGCCGTCCACCCAGTCGGACGGGTTGGTCACGGTCGTCTCTTCGCCGTCGTCGGTCACCACGCGGTAGACCACGTTCGGTGCGGTCGAGATCAGCTCGAGGCCGAACTCGCGCTCCAGGCGGTCGCGGGTGATCTCCAGGTGCAGCAGGCCGAGGAAGCCGCAGCGGAACCCGAATCCCAGCGCCGCCGAGGTTTCCGGCTCGTAGGTCAGCGCCGCGTCGTTGAGCCGCAGCTTGTCCAGTGCTTCGCGCAGGTCCGGGTAGTCCGAGCCGTCCAGCGGGTACAGGCCCGAGTAGACCATCGGCCTTGGCTCGCGGTACCCGGCGAGCGGCTCGGTGGCGCCCTTGCGCTCGGCGGTGACCGTGTCACCGACCTTGGACTGGCGGACGTCCTTCACGCCGGTGATCAGGTAGCCCACCTCGCCGACGCCGAGACCGACGCTGGGCTTGGGCTCCGGCGAGATGATGCCGACTTCCAGCAGCTCGTGCACCGCGCCGGTGGACATCATCCGGATCCGCTCGCGCGGGGTGATCCGGCCGTCCACGACACGGATGTAGGTCACGACGCCGCGGTAGGTGTCGTAGACCGAGTCGAAGATCATCGCCCTTGCCGGGGCGTCGTCCCTGCCGACCGGCGCCGGGACCTTGAGGACGACCTCGTCGAGCACCTCACGGACACCCACACCGGTCTTCGCCGAGACGCGCAGCACGTCCTCCGGCTCGCAGCCGATGATGTGGGCCAGCTCACGGGAGTACTTGTCCGGGTCGGCCGCGGGCAGGTCGATCTTGTTCAGCACCGGGATGACCGCCAGGTTGTTCTCCAGCGCCAGGTACAGGTTGGCCAGTGTCTGGGCCTCGATCCCCTGCGCGGCGTCGACCAGCAGGACCGCGCCCTCACACGCCTCGAGAGCACGGGAGACCTCGTAGGTGAAGTCCACGTGGCCGGGGGTGTCGATCATGTGCAGGACGATTTCCTCGTCGTTCACCACCCACGGCAGGCGCACGTTCTGCGCCTTGATCGTGATGCCGCGTTCCCGCTCGATGTCCATCCGGTCCAGGTACTGAGCCCGCATGGCGCGTCCCTCGACCACGCCGGTGAGCTGCAGCATCCGGTCGGCCAGGGTGGACTTGCCGTGGTCGATGTGCGCGATGATGCAGAAGTTCCGGATGCGCTCCGGCGGCGTGAACGTCGTATCGGCGAACGTGGCCACTGATTCCCTCGCTGTTTGCATGCCTGACCGCTCAATAGTCCCATGACCAGTACGCTCGCCGCGTGCGTGATCCCGGCGAAGACCCCAAGCCAGCCCGCGGCTACGTCCGTCAGGTGCATGTCGTCGAGCCCGGCTCGACCCTGGACTACTCCCCCGACCTCGACGGCCTCGCAGATCCCGGCGAGATCGTCTGGGCCTGGGTCCCGTATGAAGAGGACCCGGACAGGGGTAAGGATAGGCCGTTGCTGGTGATCGGACGAAACGGTCAACGGTTGCTGGCGGTGATGCTGTCCGGCAAGGACCGCACCGGCCAGCACGGCTGGCTCGGCCTCGGCAGCGGTTCGTGGGACCGCGACGGCCGCGAGTCGTTCGTGCTGCTGAGCCGGATGTACGAACTTGATGAGGACGACATCCGCCGGGAAGGCGCGGTGCTGGAGCCCGACCGGTTCGAACGCGTGGCCACGGCCATCGCGGCACGGACCAGGGTCTGACCTGTGCTGGCCGGGTACCTCGCGCTGCTGGCGGCACTCGCGGCCGGGGTACTCACGGCTGTCGCGGTGATCTCCAGCACTACCTGGGCGGTACTGCTCGCCATCATCGTCGTGCTGTGGCTGTTCGCGCACTACGTGCTGCGCAAGCGGTCGCAGACCGCGCAGCAGGGCGCGTGGATCAACCGCAAACGACACCCGGACCTGTGGCGGCTGGTCGACGAGGTGGCCGAGGCCGCCGGGACGCGGACGCCCGACGAACTGCGCCTGGGCCCGGAGATGAGCGCGCAGGTACGCGAACAGGGCGGTTTCCGGTGCCTGGTGGTGGGGCTGCCGTTGCTGGGCGGGCTGTCGGTGGGCGAACTGCGCGCGGTGACCGGCCATGAACTCGCTCACTCCTCGGCCACGTCGGCGTGGGAGTCGCGGCTGCCTCGCTCGATCATGCTGCCCTACTGGTTGATCGCGAAACCACGGATCCGCGCCCGGCTCGCCCACGCGCAACAGGTGGCCGTCTCGGCGTCGGACGAGGACGCGGCGAAATCGGCGCTGGCCAAACTGCCCGCGCTCGAGAAGGTGTGGCGGGATTTCCGCCATTCCGCCGCCCAGGTGTCCTACCAGTCGCGCACCCCCGACCTCGTGCAGCGGTTCCACACGTTCCTCGCCACTACGCGGGGCACGGACGCGCTGATGGGGGCCGGGGCGCCGGAGGCGCTCCCCGCTGGCGGCCCGGCGTGGGAACTGCTCACCGAACCAGACAAATCACTGCCCTATCTGCAGCGGCAGCTGTTCGAGGAACTCGGCCCGGACCACAGCGATACCCCGGCGGAAAACAACCACGCCCCCAGTGGTGAATCCGGCGGTGAATCCGGCGTCGAACCGGGCAGGAAATCCGACTGACGCATTTCCTTGTGGACAAACTCCCGACCGTCGGGGCACACTTCCGCGCTGGGTCGGGGGATCTGAACGTTTCGTCAAGGGGTGGACTGTGGGCGTACGACTGCGCGCCGCGACCTCCGTCGTGTTGCTCGTCGGATTCTTCGTCCTGATGATCGGCCTGACCGTGGGACTGGCCGGTCTGGCGATCTACGCGCTGGCGACCGGCAGGCTCGCCGGGATCAAGCTGGTCGCCGTCGCCGGTGTCGCGATCTTCGCCATCGGCGGCGCGTTGTACAAGGTGCTCAAACTGCGCTCGGAGCCGCATGGCGCGGTGATCACGCGCGCCGAGCAGCCCGCGCTGTGGCAGGCGATCGACGAACTGGCGGTCATCGCCAACACGCGCGGTCCCGACGAGATCCGGCTCGTGCCTGAGGTGAACGCCTCGGTATGGGAGGACAGCAGGCTTCTCGGCCTGCGGACCGGCCGCCGCTACATGGAGATCGGTCTGCCTTTGCTGGCCGGGATGACCATCGGCGAGTTGCGTGCCGTGCTCGGCCACGAACTCGGCCACTACAGCCACGGGCACACCAAGTACGCGGCCGTGACCTACCGCGCGTCGATGACCATGGCGCACACGGTCGACCGGCTGGAAGGGGCGCTCGGCTGGCTGTTCAGGATGTACATGAAGCTGTACTTCCTGGTCGCCCGGTCGGCCAACCGGGCGCAGGAGCTGCAGGCCGACGTGCTGGCCGTGCGCGCGGCGGGCAGGACGGCCGCGCGGACCGCGCTCGGCAAGATCCCCGCCATGGACCTGGCGTGGACGCACTACAACCGCGAGTACGTCGGGATGGTCCCGCACGCGGGCCGCACGCCGCAGTTGCTGATGGGCTTCCATGCCTACCTGACCGACGACACGCGCCGCCGTCAGCTGGCCGAGGTGCAGGGCGAGATGCTGGACGCCGAACCGGCGTCCAAATACGACAGTCACCCACCTGTCCGGGTGCGGATCGCCACCATCGACCGGATGACCGAGCCGGACCGGCCCGCCGACACCCGCCCGGCATGGGCGTTGCTCGTCGCCCCTGAGCAGGCGATCCCGCGGCTGGAGAGCGCGCTGCTGGTCGGCGACCTCGGCCCGCGCGCGTCGTGGGAGGAGATCGTGCGTCTCGCGGGCGCCTCGATCGCCGAGAACAACACACAGGTGCTGGCCGAGGTGGTCAAGCAGACCGGATTGTCCCGCACGGGGAGCCTCGCCGACGTGCTGACCGCCGTCGAGCAGGGCCAGGGCGCGCTGATCGCGTCCCAGGTGATGGAGGACGACCTCAGTGAGCAGGAACGCGCGGAGGCCACTCCCGAGGTGCTGACCAGCCTGGTCGCCGACGCCATCAGCCACGCGCTGATCCAGGCGCGGGGTGCGCGGTTCCAGCTGGACTGGTCAGGGCCGAAGCTGCTGCGGCTGGACAACGGCGAGTTGCTGAACGTGCCGGACCTGGTCGCGCCCGCGATGACTGCCCCGGGGCAGGTGCCGATGCTGCGGGAGTGGATCACGCGGATGGGCGTCTTCCCGGCGAGCGAGGCGCCGACCGTGGTGACCGCGCCGGTGAGTCCGAAGTGGACTTACGACCCTCGCGTCGGGTAGCAGGCGAGTCAGGAGAGGGCGATGGCCGCCACCCCGGCGAGCACGATCGAGGCGCCGGTGAGCCGCCGGACCGGGTCGGGCTCGCCGAGCCAGCGCCACGCGATCAGACTGCCGAACACGATCGACAGCTCCCGCGCGGGCGCGACCATGCTGACCGGGGCGAGCCGCATCGCGTACAGCACGCACACGTACGCGGCGGGCGACAGGACCGCGATCACCAGGACATCGACCTTGTGCTCCCGCCACAGCGCGGCGACCCGGTCGCCGTTGCGGGCCGCGTGGGGCGCCAGGAACATGCACTCGATCACGGCGCTGACACAGAAGTAGATCAACGGCGGCGCGGTCTGGACCGAATGCGCGTCCCACAGTGTGTACGCGGCGATCGTGACCCCGGTGAGCCCGCCGTAGAACAGGCTCGGGCCGATCGACACCCGTTTCCTGCCCAGCCCGACAACGAACACGCCCGCCACGACAAGTCCGGCCCCGACGAGGGCCCACGGCCCCGGCCGCTCGTGGAGGAACGCCACGGCGGCGAGGACCGACAGCAGCGGACCGCTCCCCCGCGCGACCGGGTACACGACCGACAGGTCTCCCACCGCGTACCCGCGCTGCAGCACCAGCCCGTACGCGACGTGCAGGGCGGCGCTCACCGCGGCCGCCACCACCCAGCTCCAGTGCGGCTGTGTGGTGATCATCGCGATGGCGGCGACGGGCAGGCAGATGGCTGCCGCCGCGGCCTGATAGAGCCAGACGAACAGTGGCCCGCCCGTGCTCGCCCGTTTCGCGGAGAAGTTCCACCCGGCGTGAGCGACGGCGGCGACCAGGACGAGTCCCACTGCGAGGAGATCCACAACCCCACCCTGGTACAGACCACTGCGACGGTGTTACCGGTTTTCCACGGGGTGGATTCGTCGACGTGGGGAGCGGGTTGTTACTCTGTCCGGGTCGTGCCGTGTGGCGTTCCGCCCAGGAGGAAACCCGCGCTCGCGGGGCCATCGAGGATCGCGGTACGACAATCCGGATAGCGACACTGAGGAGTACCAGCGTGGCCAACATCAAGAGCCAGATCAAGCGCATCAGGACCAACGAGGCCGCCCGCCTGCGCAACAAGTCCGTGAAGTCCTCGGTGAAGACGGCGATCCGGAAGTTCCGCGAAGCCGCCGACGCCGGTGAGAAGGACAAGGCCCTCGAGCTGCTGAAGGTCGCCAGCCGTCAGCTGGACAAGGCAGCCGGCAAGGGCGTCCTGCACGCCAACCAGGCCGCCAACCGCAAGTCGGCGATGGCCAAGCGCGCGAACAGCCTCTGACAAGCGCTTCCGAAAAGGCCCGCACCACGGTGCGGGCCTTTTTGTATGCCCGTGTCACGACGGCTGGACGCTGTCCTGCCCACCTCCACCGTCAGGGCGGGCGCTGTCAGACCCGGCGGTGTGCTCTGGCGATCTTGATGATGGCGAGTTCCAGCGCGTATCCGGCGTCGGCCGCGGCGCCCTTCACGTCGGCGTTGAGGGCGGCCACGATCTGCATCGCGTCGGCGAGTCCGGCGGGGTGCCAGCCACGGGTCTGGCCCATCGCCTTTCGGATCTTCCACGGCGGCATGCCCAGCTCGCCCGCTGACTTGAAGGGGTCGACCCGGCCGAGCGGCGCGATCCGGGCCACTGTGCGGACCGCGTCCGCGAGCGCGTCGGCGACCAGCACGTGGGGCACGCCGAGTTGCATCGCCCAGCGAAGCGCCTCCAGCGCTCCGGGCAGGTCGCCGACTACTGCCTTCTCGGCGACGGCGAAGCCGTTCACCTCGGCACGGCCGTTGTGGTACTTGCGGACGGCGTTCTCGTCGACCTTGCCGTCGGTGTCGGCGACCAGTTGGGCCGCGGCGGAGGCCAGCTCACGCAGGTCCGAGCCGACGGTCTCGATGAGGGCGGCCACCGCCGCCGCGTCCGAACGGCCGCCCGCGACGCGGATCTCGTGCCGGACGAACTCCTCGCGCTCCGAGGCCTTGGTCATCTTCGGGCACTCGACCACCTTGGCGCCCGCCTTCTTCAGCGCCGCGGGCAGCGCCTTGGCGACCTTGCTACGGCCACCACCGGAGTGCAGCACCACGAGCACGACGCCGTCCGCCGGGTCCTTGCCGTAGGAGATGATCGCGTCGGCGATCTCCTGGGCTGCCTCGTGCGCCGCCTCCAGCACCACCACTCGGGCCTCGGCGAACAGGGACGGGCTGACCAACTCGGTGAGCTGCGGTGTTGTGAGATCAGCCACCCGGACCCTGGTCAGGTCCGCTGTCGGGTCGGCCAGCCGCGCGGCTTCCAGCGCGGCCCGGACCGCGCGGTCTACCAGTAGCTCTTCCTCGCCCACCACCAGTTGCAGCGGCTCGGGCGTCACGGCCGGGGCGTTCACACCCAGCATCCTGCCACGCCCGCGCCTCCCGGATTGTGGGCGGCTTGGGTGGCATCGGGTAAGGGCCGTGCCGTAACGTGTCCTGTCGAAAGGCCCACAACTGAATATTGCTCATCCAGAGGGGCAGAGGGATCGGCCCGAAGAAGCCCCGGCAACCGGCGTCCACCGTTCAGGTGGCGAACACGGTGCCAATTCCGACCGGCGAAAGCCGGAAAGATGAGGAGATACCTCGCGATGACGACCACAGTCGGTGCGCCAACCACCTTCGACCTCGGACCTGCCAGGGCACTGTCGTGCCGTGAGTGCGGTCACCAGATCCCACTGGCACCGGAGTTCGCCTGTGCCGAGTGTTTCGGCCCGCTCGAAGTCGCCTACTCGTTCGGCCAGATCCGGCGGGAGGACATCGAGGCGGGACCGAGGAACATCTGGCGCTACCGCGGGCTGCTCCCCGTTCCGTCCGATGTGGACACCTACCCGAACACCGAGCCCGGACTGACCAGGCTGGTGAAGGCGGATCGCCTCGCCGCCGAGCTCGGTGTGAAAAACCTGTGGGTCAAGGACGACACCGGAAACCCCACGCACTCCTTCAAGGACCGGGTGGTCGCCGTCGCGCTCGCGGCCGCGCGCCAACTCGGTTTCAAGGTGCTGGCCTGCCCGTCGACCGGCAACCTCGCCAACGCCACCGCGGCGGCGGCCGCCCGCGCGGGCTGGGAGTCCGTGGTACTGATCCCGTCTTCCCTTGAGCGGGCGAAGATTCTCACCACCGCGGTGTACGACGGCGCGCTGATCGCCGTCGACGGCAACTACGACGACGTGAACCGGCTGGCGACCGAACTGGCCGCGGAACACGAGGACTGGGCGTTCGTGAACGTCAACGTCCGGCCGTACTACGCCGAGGGCTCCAAGACACTGGCCTACGAGATCGCCGAACAGCTCGGCTGGCGGCTGCCGGACCAGGTGGTCGTCCCGATCGCCTCCGGCGCGCAGTTGACCAAGGTGGACAAGGGTTTCCGTGAGCTCGGCTCGCTCGGGCTCGTCGACGAGAGGCCCTACCGCGTCTACGGCGCGCAGGCCACCGGCTGCTCGCCGGTGTCGGCGGCCCACAAGGCCGGGCACGACGTCGTCCAGCCCGTGCGCCCGGACACCATCGCCCGCTCGCTGGCCATCGGCGCCCCCGCCGACGGCCCGTACGTGCTCGACGTCGTCAACCGCACCCACGGCGCGATCGAGGACGTCAGCGACGAGGAAATCGTCGAGGGCATCCGGCTGCTGGCCCGTACCGAGGGCATCTTCACCGAGACCGCGGGCGGCGTGACCGTCGCGACGGCGAAGAAGCTGATCGAGACCGGCAAGCTCGACCCGGAGGCCGAGACGGTGCTGTTGATCACCGGCGACGGCCTGAAGACACTGGACGCCATCGAGTCGAAGGTGGGCCCGCGCGCCACCGTCCCGCCGTCGGCCGCCGCAGTCCACAAAGCACTCGGTCTCTGACCACGTGCGCGCGGGGCCTTCGCCGACCAGTCGGCGAAGGCCCCGTCTGTGCCCCGTCTGTGGCGCGCCGGTCAGGCCCGTCACCTCGGTGGGCCGCGTGGGGCGCCACGGCGGATGATCGTGAGGTCGGTGGCGATCGCCACGTCGCCGTCCTGGTCTGTGCGCAGGACTGTTGTCCCGGTTGTTGTCAGGCGTGCGACTGTCGTGGGGTTCGGGTGACCGTAGCGGTTTCCCGCGCCGACGCTGATCATCGCTATGCGTGGGCGGATGGCGTCGAGGAATTCCTTTGTGGTGTACCTGCTTCCGTGGTGCGGGACCTTGAGCACGTCGGCGCTCAGGTCGGTGTGCCTGTCCAGCAGGTCGGTCTGTGCCTCGAGTTCGACGTCGCCGGTCAGCAGGATCCGCCCACCGCCGGTTGTCGCCCTGAGGACCAGTGAGCCGTTGTTGATCTCGGTTCCGCTCGCCTCTCCTTCCTGCCGGGTGTCGGGGTGGTGCGGGCCGAGGACCTCGATCCGCAGGCCTGGCCAGTCCATCCGCTGTCCCGCGGTCAACCACATCAGGGGCACGTCCGATCGCGCGGCCTGCGAACGCACGTCCTGCCACGCCCACACCGGCAACCGCCCCGAGCCGACGGCCACCGCGCCCACGGTGTGCTCGTCCAGGACCGCGGACAGACCACCCACGTGATCGGCGTGCAGGTGGGTGAGGATCACCAACGGGATCCTCGACACCCCGAGCCGGTCAAGGCATCCGGCGACCGCACCGGGATCAGGGCCGGTGTCGACCAGCACGGCGCGTCCCGGATCCGCCGTGGCGAGCACGACGGCATCGCCCTGGCCGACGTCACAGGCCACCGTCGACCACCCCGAAGGCGGCCATCCGGGCGCCAGCATTCGGCCCGGAACCACCAGGACCAGCAGTGCGACCGCCAACGCCAGGATCAGGACCCGCACCTGCCGCAGCCTCGACAGCAGGACAGCGGCCGCGAGGACCAGTGCCAGCAGCGTCCCTCCCCACCATCCGGCGGGCCAGTCCACCGCTCCGCCCGGGATCGCGGCGGCGTGCCGTCCGACCTGGACCATCCAGTACAGCTCAGGCCCGGCCAGCCAGGCGAGGAACTCACCCAGCCACGGCAACGGACCTGCCACGAGCGCGGCCACCAGGCCCAGCACCGTCGCTGGTGCGACCACAGGAGCTGCCAGCAGGTTGGCCCCGACGGCAACCAGGCTCAGCTGTCCGCTCATACCCGCGACCACCGGTGCTGTCACGAGGTGTGCGGCTGCGGGGACTGCCACTGCTTCCGCGATCAGTCGCGGCACGCCGCGGCCTGTCATCGACCGCGACCACCTCGTGGCCAACAGGACCAGCGCACCGGTGGCCAGCACCGACAGCGCGAACCCCAGGCTCGTGGCCAACGTCGGGTCGTGCAGGACCAGGAGAATGATCGACGTCGCCAACGCGGGCAGCGCGGCCCGTTGCCGCCCAATCACCAACGCCAGCAACCCGACGCCGCCCATCACGGCGGCACGCAGCACGCTCGGCTCCGGCCCGGCCAGGACGACAAAGCCCAGCAGCGTCACCCCCGCGCCCGCCGCACACACCCGCGGCCCCAGCCGCAACGTCCGCAGCAGCAGCAACGTCGCCACACCCACAATGGCGAGGTTGGCCCCGCTCACGGCAAGCAGGTGCGCCATTCCCGCCGTACGGAACTCCTCGACCACCCGATGCGGCAGCCCGGACGTGTCACCGACAACCAAAGCGGGCAACAATCCCGCGGATTCCGGCGACAGCACACCCGAAGCGGCCCGCAGCCCGGCACGCATCGACTCGGCCGCCCGCTGCCACACAGGCGCGGGCGTCACGTCCTCAGGAGGTCCACGCACACGCAGCACCGCCACCGCCGAATCACCTGGCGCGAGTTGCCCGCTGACACCAAGTTCCTGCCCTGGCAGGAGATTCCCCCAACCGGCCATCGGGACAAGCAACACAACAGCGCCCGTGGACGGAACAGGCTGACCATTCACCTCCACATGGCGCACATCCGCGGACACCGAGGCCAGACGAGCACCGGCCTGCTGCCCACCGAAGCCGACGGAGAAAATCGGCTTCGGACGGTCAGCCAGCACAACCGTCACCCGAGCCGACTCACCACGCGCGGCATGCGCCCGAAGCGGATCCTGCTCCCAAGTCCGCAGCCGCACAGCGGTCGGCACAACGGAGAAAGCACCACACACCACCAACGACCAGCCCATCCCCCACCGCAGCCACCGTCGCCGCACAGCGCCGTCCAACCACGGCATAGGCAACCATCCACGAAGCACGACAACTCCGCACAGGCCGCCGACAACACCGACCAGGACAGCGATCCACCAAGTGACGAGCAGGCCAAGGAATGCCGCGAGCCACACCACGACCGCCGCCGGAACCAGCCGCCAGTCCCGCAGACGCAACGGCTCAAGAAGAGTGCGGTCGAGCAAGAACAATCACCTCCTTGGTGGGAACCAAGCCTCAGAAATCGCTATCCGCGCAGAGGCTGAGTGACGGGGTTCAGGTGAGGTACGGGCGGAACCAGTGGTTACGACCACCAGGTGTGCCCAGGTCGCGATGGCGGGGCGTTCCGCGCAAGTCGCGTCGGTGTCCTAAGCAGGCGCGGTGTCTGCCCCACTCAAGTCCCGAGTGAACAATCGGGATGGCGATAGTGCGAGTCGGGGCGACCGGAGGTACAAGCACATCGCCGCAGTGACAAGCCCCCCGAGGTCCCTTCAAAACGCAGGGGTGTGACGCGCACGCGAGCGCAGGGCATGCGGCCTGCGCGAAGCGCAGGGGTGTGGTTCGTGGGGTGTCCCTCCCGTATGGCCTGGGCGCAGCCATACCACGGCGTGTCGGGAGGTCGGCCTACGCGACTCAACCCGCAGCGCAGGCGATACCGATCTCCCGGCACGCCGTGGTTTCCTCCGGCAGGACATACGGGAGGGGCGCCCCGCGCCCCCCACTCGACCCAGGAAATCACGTGAGCTGAGCCAACCGGCACGAGAAACGAAGAGGTCTGTGGTGTCCCCTCTCGGAGGCCTGCCCGCCGGCGAGGCATCTCTTTGTCTTTTGTGACAAGAAGAAGCCCGCCAGTTGCCGTAGTACAGCTCGCACCGCCCGATCAGGTGTCTTCGTGCACCGGCATAAAAAGTGAAGGCTCGCCAGCGCAGCCCGAGCTGACACGTCCATCTGAGCTCGTGGTTCGGTCAGGGCGGGAACCGGAGTTTGAAGATGAGCAGGATGCCCAGGAGGGCTGTGAGCCAGATGGTTTGCGTTGGTGTCACTGGCCAGCTGTGCTCGGTGGACATGAAGTGGGTGGGGAGGAACGGAATGGTCATCGTACGGTCACCAGGTCCTTCAGTTTGGTGTAGCGGGTCTCTCCGATTCCCTCGATCTGGCGGAGCTGTTCCACCGCTGTGAACAGGCCGTGTCCGGTTCGCCATTCGATGATGCGCTGGGCGGTGACCGCGCCGACTCCCGGCAGGTCGTCGAGTTGGGCGACGGTCGCCGTGTTGAGGTCCACCTTCGCCGGTTTTGCCTGCGGTACGGCGACTGCCTCCGGTGGAGGTGGGATGCCGACGTAGACCTGTTCGCCGTCTGTCAGTCTGCGGGCCATGTTCAGGGCCAGTGAGTCCACATCGGAGGCTCCGCCTGCCGCTTGGACGGCGTCGGCCACTCGGGCGCCGTCGGATAACGTCACCAGGCCCGGACGGGGCACTCGGCCGACGACGCTCACAACGATCCTGCTCGCCACGCGTGGGGCGCTCTCGCTGGTCGCCGCCGCGGGCAGCGGTGGGGGCGTTTCCTTTTCCGGTTGTGCCACAAGGATTCCGATCGTCGCACAGGCCGCGACAACCACGACCGCCGTGGCGACGACCGGCAGACGGAGACCGATCAGGCGTTCTTTGGCCCTGGGTTGGGATTGTTGCTGTGGCGGTGTCTCGTCTATCCATTCCGGTACGGGTTCGCCCGGACCGGTGCCGCTTCGGGCGGCGGCCAGTTGCCTCAGTCGGTTCTGCGGATCGCTTCCGGCGGTGGCCTCGCGCCTCGATGCGTTGAACATGTCTTCGACGCTAGGGCGTGATGGGTGGTGGGCGCTTCGGTTGGTTTCCGGCGCTGTGGACAACTTGGCGGTGTGGACAGGTCGAGGGCTTTGTCCGCCGTTTTCCCGGAAGTGTCGGTGGGGTGTGGTATCGGCGGTCAGTCGGGCAGGACGACCACACCGAGCACGCCGGGGCCGGTGTGCGCACCGATCACCGCGCCCAGCTCGGACACCACGCAGCCCGACGATCGTGGCAGGCGTTCCTCCAGCCGCGTGGCCAGCTCGGCGGCGCGCTCCGGCGCGGCGAGATGGTGCACGGCAAGGGAAACGGGGCCGCTGCCCGCCGAGTCGACGGCCAGGTCCACCAGGCGGGCAAGGGCCCGGCCAGTTGTGCGGACCTTCTCCAACGGCATGATCCGCCCGTCGGCCACGTGCAGCACCGGTTTGACCGCCAGCGCCGTGCCGACCAGGGCCGCGGCGGCACCGATCCGGCCACCCCGCCGCAGATACTCCAGCGTCTCCACCATGAAGTACGTTTTCGTGCGCGCGGCCGTGGTCACGGCCTCCGCTTCGACATCGAGCGCTTTGGCTCCGTCCGCCGCCGCGGTGGCGGCACGCAGAGCCGCGAACCCCAGTCCCATGCCGGTGGTCCGGGCGTCCACCACGCGCACCTTGTCCGCACCGACCTCCTCGGCCGCCAGACGCGCCGAGTCCCACGTCCCCGACAGGTGCCGCGACAGGTGCACCGACACCACGGCGGATGCGCCCGCGTCCAGTTGCTCCTGGTAGACCTTGGCGAACTCGTGCGGGGACGGCCTCGACGTCGTCACCACCATGCGCTGTGACAGCGCGGCGGCCAGCTGGGTCGGTCCGATGTCGATGCCGTCCAGTCCGGTCCGCTCGTCCATCACGACATGCAGGGGCACCACGCGCACCGAGTGGCGGGCGGCGAAGCCCTCCGGCAGGTGCGCCGTGGAGTCGGTGACAACGACGACAGCCATGATCAGACGAGCCTACGTGGGTTTGCCGGACGCGGAGACAACCAACTCGGCCAAAGCCCGCCCGACATCCTTGTGCGCGTCCCAGCCCCAGTGGATCCCGTCCACGTTGCCGTGTCCGCCCAGCACGTGCTCCCCGGTCAACGCGGCCAGGTCGAGCAGCGGAACCCCCGCCGAGGCACCCCATCGGGAGACAGCCGCGACGGCGGGCCCACGCCCGGTGTGCACACTCCGGTAGGACTGCGAACGGTGCACAGGCGGCAGCACACCCACAGCGGGAAGCTCCGGCCGCAATGCACGGATCGAGGTCAGGACCAAGTCCAGGTACCGAACGGTCAGCGTGGGCGGCAACGCGACCGGGCGACCACGCATGACCTGGGACAGCCACGGCTGAGCCGCCAGGTACCGGGTACGGACCCAGCGACGCAGTCCGTCCGGGCGCACGTACCGCAGGCCCTGCCGCAGGTAGGTCGGCAGCGGCGAGGGCAGCGTGTCCATACTGCCGACGCCCAGGACGAGCACATCGGCCTTGGGCAACAGGGTCCACACATGTGGGTCGCCGACCAGCGACCAATAAGCGTCCCGCGCGGTCCAGCCGAACCCCGCGACCATGTCCGTCGTGCCGCCCAGTTCAGCGGCCGCGATGTTGGGCCAGAGCCGAGGGTCGTCGGCGGGCATCGGGCCGTCGGGCCCGTGAAAGCCCAGCGAGTCGCCGAAGAACAGCAACCTCATCCGGTGATGCCAGCGTTGTAGGCGATCAGCCGCCAGGCCAGCCCGGTGCTGTCCCGCCTGGCCAGCACGGTCCAGTGGCAGTTGCCGATGCCGCCGAGCAGCGGCCAGTTCTCGACCGGCAGGCCGAGCAGCTTGCCGGTCAACGCCGTGATCAGTCCCCCGTGCGTGCCGAGGACGACCGTCTCCTCGTCGCCCGCGTCCAGGTCCGTGACGACCTCGACGGCACGGGCAGCGACCTCGACACGCGACTCGCCACCGGGCGGGGCCCAGGTGGCGTCGTTCTGCCAGAGCGCACGGGCGCCCGGGGACGCCTCGTCCACCTCCACGCCCGTCATGCCCTGCCAGTCGCCGAGGTTGGTCTCGCGCAAACGCTTGTCAATCCGCAGCGGGACCCCGGTCGCGTTGACGAACACCGTGGCGGTGTCCGTCGCACGACGCAGGTCGGACGCCACGACCAGATCCGGGGAGAACCGGGCCAGTGCCGGCACGGCGAACCGCGCCTGGTTCCAGCCGACCTCGGTCAGCGCGGAGTCCAGGTGGCCCTGCATCCGGCTGGAGGCGTTGTAGTCGGTCTCCCCGTGCCGCCACAGCACGAGGCGGCGAAGCGTCACGTCTCCTGCCCGGCCGGGTCGGACTCGGGTTCGAACTCGATCCGCGGGCAGTCCTTCCAGAGCCGCTCCAGCGAGTAGAACGAGCGTTCCTCGGTGTGCTGGACGTGCACCACCACGTCGACGAAGTCGAGCAGCACCCAGCGTCCCTCGCGGGCGCCTTCGCGGCGGACCGGCTTGGTACCGGCCTCCCGCATCTTCTCCTCGACGAAGTCGACGATGGCGCCGACCTGGCGTTCGTTCGGTGCGGAGGCGATCACGAAACAGTCGGTGATCACCAGTTGGTTGGACACGTCGAGAACGACTATGTCAGTGGCCAGCTTGTCGGCAGCCGCGTTGGCCGCCACCAGCGCCAACCTGTGTGCGTCGGGCGTAGCAGCCACATCTCTCCTTGTCCGGCCGTCAACGATGAGTACTGAGGGTACCTGCAGGGTCCGACCGAGGCGCGGACTATTCCGGACGACCGCCGATGGTCCGCTCGGCGTACAGGTTCCGCTTCTGGATGTACTGGACCACACCGTCGGGGACCAGGTACCAGACGGGTTCGCCGAGGGACACCCGGTCGCGGCACGCGGTCGACGAGATCGCCACCGCGGGAACCTCGACCAGGCTGACCGAGCCGTCCGGCAGGTGGTGGTCGTCGAGCGTGTAGCCGGG
Source organism: Kibdelosporangium sp. MJ126-NF4 (assembly GCF_000826545.1). The sequence continues at coordinate 333,289 of NZ_CDME01000014.1, forward strand.
CCTGGTCACGCCGATGAAGTGGGCGAGGCCGAACAGCTTCTCGGCGTCCTGCCACGACAGGATCTGCGCGAGCGCGTCCGCGCCGGTGATGAAGAACAACTCGGCGTCCGGCCGCGCGGCCCGCAGGTCCTGCAGCGTGTCGACGGTGAACGTGGGCCCGGCGCGGTCGATGTCCACGCGGCTGACCGAGAACCTCGGGTTGGACGCGGTCGCGATCACCGTCATCAGGTACCGGTCCTCGGCGGGGCTGACCTCGCGGCCGCCCTTCTGCCACGGCTGCCCGGTCGGCACGAAGACGACCTCGTCAAGGTTGAACCTGGCCTGGACCTCGCTGGCCGCGACGAGGTGACCGTGGTGCACAGGGTCAAATGTGCCGCCCATGATCCCGACGCGACAGTTCGCCGACATAGCTCGGGAGCGTACGCGGCAACAACATCGACTGTGCGGTCATCACCTGCCCTTTTGCCCAAATGGATGCCCATTTCACCTGATCATCGGGGCAGGATGGACGGTTATGAGGAGTTGGACACCCATGCACGGCCAGCCATACCAGCCGACGCCGTACCAGCCGCCGAGGATGCCGCAGAACGCGTCGCTGGCGATCGCCGCCGACCTGCGGGAACGGATGAACCAGCGACGCACGGTCCGTGCGTTCTCCCACGACCCCGTGCCGGAGCAGATCGTGCTCGACGCCATCGCCGTCGCCGCGACCGCCCCTTCCGGCGCCCACCAGCAGCCATGGACGTACGTGCTGGTGACCAACCCCGAGACCAGGGCCGCCATCCGGCAGGCCGCCGAGGAGGAGGAGCAGCGTTCCTACGCGGGCCGCCTTGGCGAGGAGTGGCTCTCCGCGCTCGAACCGTTGGGCACCGACGAGCACAAACCGCACCTCACCGACGCGCCCTACCTGATCGTGGTGTTCCAGCAGCGGTTCTACCTCGACGGCGACGGCGAGAGCCACAAGCACTACTACGTCGACGAATCCGTCGGGATCTCGGTCGGCATGCTGCTGACCGCGCTGCACCTGTCCGGGCTGTGCGCGCTCATCCACACGCCGAGCCCGATGAAGTTCCTGTCCGAGGTGTTGGGCAGGCCGCGCAACGAGAAGGCGTTCGCGGTGATCCCGGTCGGCTACCCGGCCACCGACGCACAGGTTCCCGACCTGGTCCGCAAGTCACTCGACCAGGTGGTCGTCCGGGCCTGAGCGGCCAGGACGACCACGAGGAGTCACTCGGTCGGGGCGACGAGGTCCCCATTGGCTGCGCTGAGCACCTTGATCGCCTCGACCGGGCAGGACTCCGCCGCGTCGATCACGGCCTCGTCCTGGTCGACCACGTCGGCCAGCGCGTGCGAACCGTCGCCTTCGAGTTCGAAGTGGTCCGGCGCGATGCCGACGCACATCCCCGAAGAGATGCACAGGTGCCGGTCGACATCCAACCTCCACTGTGTATCGCTCACTCGCGCACCTCCACCCAGGTGACCGGCAACTCTTGCAGGCCACGTACCAGGCGGCCATGTTTCCATGGCGCATCCCGGGCGTCCACGGCGAGGGACATGTCCGGGAACCGCCTGACCAACGCGCCAAGGGCCACCTGGAGTTCCAGCCTGGCCAACTGGGCACCGATGCAGTGGTGCACGCCGTGTCCGAACGTGAGGTGTGGGTTGACCGCGCGGTCGACCCGCAACTGCTCGCCGTCCTCGAACAGGCGCGCGTCCCGGTTGGCGGCGGAGATGTCGACGAACACGCCCTCGCCCGCGCGGACCGTCACGCCGCCCAGTTCGACGTCCTCCTTGGCGATCCGGACGAACCCGGCGGACGCCCCGAGGGGCGTGTGCCGCAGCAACTCCTCGACCGCCGAGGTGACCAGGTCGTGGTTCGCCCGCAGTTTGCCGAGTTCGTCCGGGTGGGTGAGGAGGCTGTAGACGAAGTTGCCGAACTGGTTGGCGGTCGTCTCGTGCCCGGCGACCAGCAGCCCGCTGGCCAGCCGGACGATCTCGTCGGGGTTGAGCCGGTCGTCGTTGTCCCTGGCCTGCATCATCGCGGTGAGCAGGTCGTCGCGGGGTTCGGCGCGGCGCTGCTCCAGCAGCCCGGCCATGTAGTCGTCGAGGTTCTGCTGCGCCTGCTCGATCTCGTCCGGTTCGTAGGCGGTGATCGCCAGTGCCGCGTCGGTCCACGCCCGGAACGTGTCGCGGTCCTCGTAGGGGACGCCGAGCATCTCGCAGATCACCGTGATCGGCAGCGGCCAGGACACCGCGGCCATCAGGTCGGCAGGCGCGCCCTGGGCGATCATGTCGTCGAGCAGCGTGTCGACGATCTGGCGCACCCGCGGCCGGAGCATCTCGACGCGTTTGGCGGTGAAGGCCTTCGCGGCCAGTTTGCGCAGCCGGGTGTGGTCCGGCGGGTCCATCTCGAGGATGCCGCGGTCGGGCCTGATCCGCGGCGACGACCGGGGGACGTCCTTGCCGAAGGCCTCCGCGCGGCTGAAGCGCTGGTCGCCCAGCACGACCTTGACGTCCTCGTGGCGGCGCGCGAGCCACGCCTCGCCGCCGTACGGCAACCGGACCCGGACCAGCGGCTCGCCCTCCGCGCGGCCGGCCTGCTCGCTCGCCGGATCGAGCGCGACGTAGTCGTCGGTGTCGCTGCCACGGAACGGATAGCCGATTGTGTGCTCAGTGGTGGTCATCGACCTGCCCCTTCACGGTTGTAAGCGCCTGCTTACAACTTCGAAGGTACCGCCGCCGTCACCAACGGTCAACGCATCGTCGCACTACGCGTCCGTTTCGGCCGGTATATCCCGTGCCAGTTCCAGCAGGGTTCGGACAGCGGGCAACACGCGGGCCATCACGTCATCGCTGTCGGCGCTGGCCAGCGGCTCGGACGCGGCCACCGACCGGACCAGGTCGATCCCCACGATCCAGGCGAGCACCAGGTGTGCCCGCAGCGCGCTGTCCGGCTGGGCGGTCAGCCCGGACAGCACCCGGATGTAGTCCTGGCCGAGCTGTCCGCTGATCTCCCTGGCCGCCGCGTCCTCGCTGGTGGACCGCAGCATGATCTGCATGGCGTGGTCGCCCTGCTGCTCCTTGTCCAGCAGGCCGCGCAGGACCCGGGCGACGAGCAGCTCCGGCGGGGCCTGCGCGAGCTGGTCGCGCCCCGATCGGGCGACCACCGCCGCGAACAACGCCTCCTTGCTGCCGAAGTACCGGAACAGCAGCGCCTGGTTGACCCCCGCGCGCCCGGCGATGTCACGCACCGTTGTACGGTCGTACCCGCGGTCGGCGAACAGATCCCTTGCGGCGTCGAGCAAAGCCTCCTTGCTCGCGGCCGAGTCGCGCTTGCGTTGTTCGGGCACTGCCGCTCCTCAAACCGTACGAACGGTCCGTTCGTACGAACTCGTCGGGGGTTTCTCAGGTGGTCCCGCAGCCAATACGGTAGAGGTGGAGCAGTGAACGAACTACGCGAAGACGCCGAGCGTCATCTCCGGGCGCTCGCGGGCGACGGCGCCACACTGCGGGACGACCAGTGGACCGCGATCGAGGCCCTCGTCGCCCAGCACAGACGCGCGCTCGTCGTCCAGCGTACGGGGTGGGGTAAGTCCGCGGTCTACTTCGTGGCCACCGCGCTGCTGCGGGCACGCGGCGCGGGGCCGACCGTGATCGTCTCGCCGCTGTTGGCGTTGATGCGCAACCAGGTCGAGGCCGCCGCGCGGGCGAGTGTGCACGCGGCCACGATCAACTCGGCCAACTCCGACCAGTGGCGGCAGGTCCAGGACTCGGTCAACGCCGGTGCCGTGGACGTGCTGCTGGTCAGCCCGGAACGGTTGAACAACCCCGACTTCCGGGACAACGTGCTGCCGTCGCTGACGGCGTCGGCGGGGATGCTCGTGGTGGACGAGGCGCACTGCATCTCGGACTGGGGCCACGACTTCCGGCCGGACTACCGTCGGCTGCGCACACTGCTCACCGAACTGCCGCAAGGCGTTCCGGTGCTGGCGACCACCGCGACGGCCAACGACCGGGTGGTGCGGGACGTCGCACAGCAGCTCGGGCTTGGACCGTCCTCAATGGACACTTTGGTGCTGCGCGGCGCGCTCGACCGGGAAAGCCTGCGGCTGGCGGTGGTGCGGCTGCCGGACGCGGCGACCCGGCTGGCCTGGCTGGCCGAGCAGCTGCCGGAGCTGCCGGGGTCCGGGATCATCTACACGCTGACCGTCGCCGCGGCCGAGGAAGTGGCGTCGTTCCTGCGTGAACGCGGGTTCGAGGCAAGGTCGTACTCCGGCAAGACCGAGCAGGCCGAGCGGCTGCGGGCCGAGGAGGACCTGCTGGCCAACCGGGTCAAGGTGCTGGTGGCCACCTCCGCGCTCGGGATGGGCTTCGACAAGCCGGACCTCGGTTTCGTGGTGCACCTGGGCGCGCCGCAGTCGCCGATCGCCTACTACCAGCAGATCGGCCGCGCGGGCCGTGGGGTGGACAAGGCGGAGGTGCTGCTGCTGCCCGGCACGGAGGACAAGGACATCTGGGCGTACTTCGCCTCGCTGGCCTTCCCGCCGGAGGCGGTGGTGCGGCAGGTGCTCGACGCGTTGGCGCACGCGGAGGGGCCGATGTCGTTGCCCGCCTTGGAGCCTCGCGTGGATCTGTCACGCTCCCGGCTCGAGGTCGTGCTGAAGGTGCTCGATGTGGACGGTGCGGTGCGGCGGGAACGCGGCGGCTGGGTGCTTCTCGACAGTGACTGGACCTACGACGCCGAACGGTACGCACACGTGGCCGAGGCACGGGTGACCGAGCAGCAGGCGATGCTCGACTACCAGGCCACCACCGGCTGCCGGATGGAGTTCCTGCTGCGACAGCTGGACGATCCACACGCGACAGCGTGCGGCCGGTGCGACAACTGCACCGGACGTGTCTGGGACACAACGGTTTCCTCCGGTGGCGCGACCCAGGCCCGTGACCGGCTGCGCCGTCCGGGCGTTGAGGTGATGCCCCGCAGGCAGTGGCCGTCGGGCATGGCGGCGCTCGGCGTCCCGCTGTCCGGGAAGATCGCGAAGGAGCAGCAGGCCCGGCCGGGCCGGGCGCTCGGGCGGCTGACCGACATCGGCTGGGGCAACCGGCTCCGGACGATGCTGGGCACGGCCGCGCCGGACGAGCCGGTGCCGGACGACGTGTTCGAGGCGTGCGTGAAGGTGCTGGCGACCTGGAAGTGGGACGAGCGGCCGGTCGCGGTCGCCACCCTGTCCTCGGGCAGACGACCGAAGCTGATCCGCAGCCTCGGCGAGCGGCTGGCCGGGATCGGGCGGCTGGAGTTCCTCGGCGAGGTGGAGATCGGCGGGGGCACGGACCGGCGTGGAAACAGCGCCCAGCGGCTGGCCGGTCTCTGGAACTCCATGCGGGTCCCGGATTCCCTCGCCGAGGGGATTCAGCGGGCAGGCGGCCCGGTGCTGCTGGTCGACGACCAGATCGACACCGGCTGGACGATGGCGGTCGCCGCCAGGCTGCTGGCGGACGCGGGCGCGCCGGGGGTGCTGCCGTTCGCCTTGGCCACAACGACCTGAGATTACGGAAAGGTCGGGAATCTACTCATCGGGCCTGTCGTGTGGTTAGGTCCATCGCATGTCAGAGCAGGTGGCAGGGCCGGTCGCGCACAGGTTGCCGGTTCGCAAGTTGGTCGCGGCATCGATCGGGAACGCGATCGAGTGGTACGACTGGACTGTCTACGCGACGTTCAGCACGTACATCGCGAGTGCGCTGTTCGCGCCGGACAGCAAGGCGTTGATCACGACGTTCGCCACCTACGCGCTGGCGTTCTTCTTCCGGCCGCTCGGCGGGTTCCTGCTGGGCCGGTTCGCGGACGTGCGTGGCCGCAAACCGGCGATGATCCTGACCATCGTGCTGATGGCGGCCGGGTCGCTGGCGATCGGTGTGCTGCCGACGTACGCGGCGGTTGGCTGGCTGGCGCCGATCCTGTTGCTGCTGGCCCGGATCGCGCAGGGCATCTCGCTGGGTGGCGAGGTGTCGAACGCCTCCGCGTACCTCGGTGAGATCGCGCCGTCGTCGCGGCGGGGCCGGTACTCGGCGTTCTTCTACATCTCGACCGGGTCGGCCGTGCTGATCGCGTCGCTGCTGGGGTACTTCCTGGTCAGGATCCTCGGCAAGGAGGACATGGCCAGCTACGGCTGGCGGATCCCGTTCATCGTCGGCGGTGTGCTGGGCATCGTCGGGTTGTGGCTGCGCCGCACCATCGACGAGACCGAGCACTTCGAGAAGAACAAGGAGAAGGCGCGGAAGGTCCGGAACCCGCTGCTGATGACCGTGAGGCACCACCCGAGGGCGGTGGGGCAGCTGATCGGCATCTCGATGCTGTCCACGCTCTGCTACTACACGTTCTTCAGCACGCTGACACCGTTCGCGATCAACGCCAAGAAGGCGTCGGCGGACGACGTGTTCCTGGCGTTGTCGATCGGCACCGCGCTGTTCATCGCGTTGCAGTACCCGATGGGCGCGTTGTCGGACCGATACGGCCGAAAACCCCAGCTGCTGATCTGGGCCGCGGCGACCGCCGTGCTGATCGTTCCACTGTCCACATTGATCACGCCGAGTCTCGGCAGCCTGGTCGTGGTGTTCTGCGTGGGCCTGGGCATGTACACGGCGCTGACGTCGGTCGCACCGGCGATCATGAGCGAATTGTTCCCGACCGAGGTGCGGGCGCTCGGGATCGGTGCCTGGTACAACCTCACGGTCGCCGTCTTCGGCGGCACAGCGCCGTTGGTGAACACCGCACTGTCGGAAGCAGGCTTGTCGTATGTGTTCTTCTGGTACGTCGCTGTGGGCGCGGTCATCGCGTTCTTCGTCATCCGCACATTGCCCGAGACCAAAGGCATCGACCTGAAGTAGGCGCTCAGAAGGTCCGGATCGGCACCAGGTCGTCGGCGTGCACGACCTCACGGCGTTGCTCGGCGGGCAGTTCGTGGCTGGACCGGCCGATGAGCGCGGGCAGTTCGGCGGCGTCGAAGGCGACGACACCGCGAGCGACCACGGTGCCCGACAGGTTCAGCAGCTCCACGACGTCACCCGCGTCGAACTCGCCGTCGACGGCCGTGATGCCCGCGCTGAGCAGCGACCGGCGGCGGTGCACGACAGCGGTGACGGCGCCGTCGTCGAGCCACAGACGGCCGGTGGCACCAGCGGCGTGGCCTAGCCAGAAACGACGGGCTGACAGCCGGGTCCCCGTGGCGGCGAACGCGGTGCCGACGTCGGCTGTGGTCAGCGCTCGTGGCACGTCCGCGGCGGCGGCAAGCAGGACAGGAACACCTGCCGAGGAAGCCAGGCGGGCGGCGGCCAGCTTGGACGCCATGCCCCCGGTGCCCAGGCCAGACGCGCCCTGTGTACCGGCCTTCACACCGTCCACATCGGAGTCGCCGGTGACCTCGTCGATCCTGCGGGCGGCGCCGCGGCGGGGATCGCCGTCGTAGAGGGCGTCGACATCGGACAGCAGGAACAGGCCGTCCGCGCCGACGAGGTGCGCCACGAGCGCGGCGAGCCGGTCGTTGTCGCCGAACCGGATCTCCTCGGTGGCCACCGTGTCGTTCTCGTTCACGACAGGCACGGTGTCCAGAGCGAGCAGCTTGGAGAACGTGCGCTGCGCGTTGCGGTAGTGCGAGCGCCGCACCACGTCGTCGGCCGTGAGCAGTACCTGCCCGACCGTCAGCGAGTAGCGCCCGAACGACGAGGCGTACGCGTGCGCCAGCGCCAACTGGCCGACGGACGCGGCCGCCTGCTGTGTGGCCAGGTCACGGGGGCGGCGCGGGATGCCCAGCGGCGCGAGGCCCGCGGCGATGGCCCCCGACGACACCAGCACGACCTGGCTCCCAGTGGCGCGGCGCGCGGCCAGCGCGTCCACCAGGGAGTCCAGGCGTGCGGGATCCAATCCACCTGCTGCGGTGGTCAGTGATGACGAACCAACCTTGACAACGATCCTGCTCGCTCTGACCAGAGCTTCGCGGGTCGGTGATGTCACTCGTTCTCGTCCTCGACAGCCAGGCCACGACGCAACCGGCGCTGTATCTTACGTTCCGTCGCGCCCACTCGCTCGTTCTGCTCAAGCCGCACGTCGGTGCCACGGCCGGTCAGCATGGCGGCGACGCCAGGGGTGGACGGCTCCCAGTCGAACGTCCACGACCCGATCGTGACGGCGCATCCGGGCTGTGCGCCCATGGCCGCCAGCGCGTCCTCGACACCGAGCCTGTTGAGCCGGTCGGCGAGGTATCCGACAGCTTCGTCGTTGTTGAAGTCGGTCTGCAGGACCCACCGCTGCGGCCGTTCGCCGAGGACGATGAAGCCGGTCTCGTCGTCCGGGTCCGGGACGATCTCGAAGCCCTTGTCGTCCACGGCCTTCGGCCGCAGCACGATCCGGGTGGACTCGGCGACCGGCTGCGCGGACCGGTACCCGTCGACCACCTCGGCCAGCGCGAAGGTCAACTCCCGCAGGCCTTCCCTGGTCGCGGTGGACACCTCGAACACCGGCCAGCCGCGTTTCTCGAAGTCCGGCTTGACGATGTCCGCGAGGTCGCGCGCGTCCGGGATGTCGATCTTGTTCAGCACCACCACTCTCGGCCGCGAGGCGAGGTCGCCGCCCAGCGCCGGGGTGTAGCGGGCCAGCTCGTTCTCCAGCGCGTCCACATCGGACATCGGATCGCGGTCGGCTTCGTACGTCGCGCAGTCGACGACGTGCACGAGCACCGCGCACCGCTCGATGTGCCGCAGGAAGTCCAGGCCGAGGCCCTTGCCCTGGCTGGCGCCGGGAATCAGGCCCGGCACGTCCGCCATGGTGAAGACGTGGTCGCCGCTGGTGATCACGCCGAGGTTCGGCACGAGGGTGGTGAAGGGGTAGTCCGCGATCTTCGGCCGGGCCGCGGACAGCACCGCGATCAGCGAGGACTTGCCCGCCGACGGGAAGCCCACGAGGCCGACGTCGGCCACCGAGCGCAGCTCGAGGACGAGGTCACGCCGTTCACCCGGCTCGCCGAGCAGGGCGAACCCCGGGGCCTTGCGCGCCTTGGAGGCCAGTGCCGCGTTGCCGAGCCCGCCCCGGCCACCGGCCGCTGCCACGAACTGGGTCCCGACACCGACCAGGTCGGCGAGCACTTCGCCGCCCTCGGTCATGATCACTGTACCGTCCGGGACCTTCAGCTCCAGCGGCGCGCCGTTGGCGCCGTCACGGTTGGCACCCTGGCCGGGTTTGCCGTTGCCGCCGCTGGCGTTGGGCCGGAAGTGGAAGTCGAGAAGGGTGTGCACCCCGGGATCGACGACGAGGATGACATCGCCGCCGTTTCCACCGTTGCCGCCGTCGGGACCACCGAGAGGCTTGTACTTCTCGCGGTGCACGGAGGCAACGCCGTTACCGCCGTCACCGGCGGCGACGTGAATCACCACACGGTCGACGAATCGGGACACGGTGGATTCCTCTCTAGAAACGCACGAAGGGGCGGGCCCACACTCAGGCCCGCCCCTTGGAATGCTAGGTGTCTTAGGCCGATACCTCGACCGGAACGATGTTCACGGTCTTACGGCCACGCTTCGCACCGAACTCGACCGCACCCGCGGACAGGGCGAACAGCGTGTCGTCCTTGCCGCGGCCGACGTTCACACCGGGGTGGAACTTGGTACCGCGCTGACGGATCAGGATCTCACCGGCCTTCACGACCTGACCGCCGTACCGCTTGACTCCCAGGTACTGCGCGTTGGAGTCACGGCCGTTGCGGGAGCTTGATGCGCCCTTTTTGTGTGCCATGGCTGGTCAGGTCCTTACTTGGTGATGCCGGTGACCTCGACGCGGGTCAGCTTCTGACGGTGACCCTGACGCTTGTGGTACCCGGTCTTGTTCTTGAACTTGTGGATGCGGATCTTGGGGCCCTTGGTCTGGGCGACGACCTTGCCGGTCACCGACACCTTGGCCAGCGCGTCGGCATCGGTCGTGACGTCGCTGCCATCGACAACGAGCACAGCCGGGAAGGTGAGCGCGGTGCCCGGCTCGCCCTCGAGCTTCTCGACCTCGACGACGTCGCCCACGGCGACCTTGTACTGCTTGCCGCCGGTCTTGACGATCGCGTACGCGGACACGGAAGTCTCCTGCTTGCTACTCGTTGGTGATGGGGGCCAGGTGCGCCCTGATCAAACCTGATCGGGCTGCACACGACGTGACCCGCTGGAAGGCGGGTCACGTCCTAGGTTACAACATGGTCCTGCGGCCCCCTGGCGGGGGCCCGTGTGGTGCGGCTGTCAGCCTTCCTGCGCCGCGTTGACCGGCGGTCCGGCCGGGCGTGAGGCAGAGCGCCTGCGCTGGCGCCGGGGTGGTGGCGCGAGCACCAGGTCGTCGTCGACGCCCTGCGGCACCTCGGACGACACGTCGGGCTGGGCCTGGGCCGCCGCGACGTGCCCGTTGGTGCCCGGTGCGTGCTCGGCGGCCTCGGGCGACCCGGATGCGGCCTCGCCGTCCCCGCCCTGCTCCGGCTCAGCTGCCCTGTCCTCGTCAGCCGCCCTGTCCTCATCGGCGGCCTCGTCTGCGGGAACGGGCTCGTCGGCGAACTGCTCCGGCTCGCTCGCCGCGGGCTCGACCTCGACCGTGGCGTCTGTGGCCTCGACGGCCGCGTCCGCCGCCTCGGACACCTGACTGGCCTCGGCAGCGGCCTCCACCGCGTCAGCCGCAGCGTCAGCGGCCACTTCGGCAGCGGCCTCAGCGTGCGTCTCGGCGCTCTCAGCCGCTTCCGCGGCCCCGGCGGCCTCAGCCGCCTCGGCACGGGCACGCTCGGCCTTGGCACGCCGCTCGGCGCGGGTCGGGCGCTCCCGCGTCCGCTCGGTCTGCTTCTCCTCGCCCTTGGCGTGCTTGGCGGACTGCTGGTTGCCGCCACCGTTGCCGCCACCGTTGGCGCCGCCGCCCGAGCCGTTGGCCTTCACGACCGGGTCGGTCGACACGATCACGCCACGGCCGCGGCAGTGCTCGCACGTGGCGCTGAACGCCTCGAGCAGGCCGGTGCCGACGCGCTTGCGGGTCATCTGCACCAGGCCGAGCGAGGTCACCTCGGCGACCTGGTGACGCGTGCGGTCGCGGCCGAGGCACTCGGTCAGCCTGCGCAGCACCAGGTCCCGGTTGGACTCGAGGACCATGTCGATGAAGTCGATCACGATGATCCCGCCGATGTCGCGCAGCCGCAGCTGGCGGACGATCTCCTCGGCCGACTCCAGGTTGTTGCGGGTGACCGTCTCCTCGAGGTTGCCGCCCGATCCGGTGAACTTGCCGGTGTTCACGTCGACCACGGTCATCGCCTCGGTGCGGTCGATGACCAGGTAGCCGCCGGAGGGCAGCCAGACCTTCCGGTCCAGCGCCTTGAGCAGCTGCTCGTCGATCCGGAACTCGGTGAACACGTCCGTGGTGCCGACGTGCCGCCGCAGACGGTCCTGCAGGTCGGGCGCCACGTGCCGGACGTAGGCGTCGATCGTGTCCCACGCCTCGTCGCCCTGCACGACCAGCCCGGAGAAGTCCTCGGTGAACAGGTCGCGCACGACCTTGACCAGCAGGTCCGGCTCCTCGTAGAGCAGCGTCGGCGCGCTGGCCTTCTTGACCTCGTTCGAGCCGTGCGCCTTGTCCTTGATCACCTGCCACTGCGCCTGGAGCCTGCGCACGTCGCGGCCGAGTTCCTCCTCGCTGATGCCCTCCGACGCGGTCCGGATGATCACACCGGCGTCCTCGGGCACGATCCGCTTGAGGATGTCCTTGAGCCTGCGCCGCTCGTTCTCCGGCAGCTTGCGGCTGATCCCGGTGGCGCCGCCGCCGGGCACGTACACCAGGAAACGGCCGGGCAGGCTGATCTGGGTGGTCAGCCGGGCACCCTTGTGCCCGACCGGGTCCTTGGTGACCTGCACGAGCACGCTGTCACCGGTGGAGAGCGCCTGCTCGATCCGGCGCGCCTTGCCCTCAAGGCCCGCCGCGTCCCAGTCGACCTCACCGGCGTACAGCACGGCGTTGCGGCCCCGGCCGATGTCGACGAACGCGGCCTCCATGCTGGGCAGCACGTTCTGGACACGGCCCAGGTAGACGTTGCCGACCAGGGAGCCGGAGCCGGACGCGGTGACGAAGTGCTCGACGAGCACACCGTCCTCCAGCACACCGATCTGTGTGCGGTCGGTCTGCTCACGCACGATCATCTTGCGGTCGACGGACTCACGGCGAGTGAGGAACTCCGCCTCGGACAGGATCGGCGCGCGGCGGCGGCCCGCCTCGCGGCCGTCCCTGCGGCGCTGGCGCTTGGCCTCCAGCCGGGTCGAGCCCCGGACGCTGCGCACCTCGTCACGGTCCGGCTTGTCCGCTTTGGCGGGCTTCTCCTCGCGGACTTCCCTGACGTGCACGACCGTGTTCGGCGGGTCGTCCTCGTTGCCTGCGGCCTCGTCGTCGGCCGAGCCCTTGCGGCGGCGACGGCGGCGGCGACGGCGGTTCACGCCGTCCTCGGCCGCGTCATCACCGTCCTCGGCCTCAGCGCTCTCGGCGGCTTCGGGCTCGTCGGCGGCAGTGGCGGCAGGCGCGTCGTCCTCGTCCTGCTCGTCGCTGCCGTCGTCGGCCTGGCCGCCCTTGCCACGCCCACGGCCGCGACGACCACGACGGCGGCGGCGCCGGGTGGCGCCGTCCTCGTCGGTGGCGTCGGCGTCCTCGGCGTCGTCCTCTTCCGGCTCGGCGGCCTCGGCAGGCTCCTCGACCGGCTCGGGCCGGGCGACCGGGCGTGCCTGCGCCTCCGGCGGCAGGAACAGCGGGGACGCCGAGGCGAACAACGGCTGCCTCGGCCGCTTGGCCCCGGAGGCGGGCTCGGTCTCCGGCCCTGGCTCCGGATCGGCCACAGCGGCTTCGGCGGGCTCGGCGGCGGCCTTGGCCTGCTCCGGCTCGTCCTGTGCCCCGTCCTGCTGCGGGGCGAGCGCGTCGACGATGCGCTTGGCCACCTCGCGGCTGACGCTGGACTGCGCGCTGCGGACTTCCTCGTCCATGTCCGCCAGTGCCGCCATCACCTCGCGGCTGCTCGCTCCGAGCAGCTTGGCCAGGGCGTGCACCCTGATCTTCGGCGGCAGATCGATCAAATCCCGCTCGGTGTTCTCGTCACCAGCGGGCGCTGTCGTGTCCGACATGTAGCTCCTCCGCCCCCGGGCGCGTCCATGCCTGGACGCGGCCGCACAGGGGCCTCTCCTGTTCGGTCCCCGGCACGCGGCCGCGGACGTTGTGTGCCGGTCTCTTCGCCGCCTTCCCCTGGCGAGAGCCGGTTCGTTCGTTGTCCTGCCTGGTCCGCCGCGCGAACGGCGGGAATCCTCGCCTCACGCCACCCACCCACACGGGTGGCACAGGTCATTTGTGGACGTCGTCCCGTGACGGCTCCGGGCCCCGGTCAGGGGCCAGCGGGTCGGCGATGCCACCGCCATCGTCGAGCCGTCCCTGGGCCATCCGGGTCGCCTTCGCGGGCACCGGCGGTTCCAGAGCGGCGACGACACGGAGCGCGCTCAGCACGTCGTCCGGCCGTACGGCAGGTGTCGTCTGCCGTACAACTACCTCAAGTATCCCATATGGTTCGACGCTTGCTGACACTTCACGGGTCTGCGCACGTACAACCGCAGGTCGGACGTTGATTGTTCGCATCCCACTCTTGGTCAGACGCTCCACTTCGGCCACTTCCGCGGCGAGCAGAGCGGCCACCGCGGCGGCCAGGTCGGCGTGTGCGACACCCGGCACGTCGATCTGCCAGTGGCTGGCGTCGATCCGGTCGGCCAGCGACCCGCCGGTCGCCTGGACCACCTCGAGCAGGTCCAGTCCAGGTGGCATGGCCTTGTCCAGTTCGGGCAGCAGCCGGGCCGGCTCGACCACCTCGACCAGCTGGATCTCCACGTACTCGGCCTCGCTGGCCGCCCCGGTCGGCGCCGCGCCGATCCACGAGATCTTCGGGTGCGGGTTGAAGCCCTGGGAGAACGCCATCGGGACATGCGCGCGTCGCAAGGCGCGTTCGAACGCCCTGGCGATGTCCCGGTGTGACGTGAAACGCAGTCGCCCACGTTTGGCGTAACGCAACCTGAGCTTCTGCACCCCAGGTGGCGACGGATTGGGCTGGTCTTGACGGCTCAGCGTTACTCCTTCTGGTGGTCTGTGGCGGCTCGACTGGTGCGCACCCGCGTCCGGCTGGCACCGTACCGGCAGACGCAATTGCGCGGATGAACTTGTCTGGCCGACGCGGCGTGGTTACCGTCCCGCAAGGTGGACAGCCGGTAACCCCCGAGCCGGCCGACGCAATGATGGAGGTCAGTGGTCGTGCCTCTGGTCCGCCGTGTGAAGGCGGCAGCGGTGCTGACAGCGGTGCTCACCGTGCTCACCACGGTGTGCGCGCTGCCCGCCGCAGCCGACCCCACTGTCGACGAGTGCGTCAGCGGGAGCCGTACGGTATCCCGCTACATCGTGCTGTTCGACCGCGGTACGCCCACCGTCGAGGCACAGACCGAGATCACCGCCGCGTGTGGCGTGACGACTGTTTACTACCCGGAGATCGCCGTCGCGGTGGCGACGTCCGCGGACACGCGGTTCGACGACCGGATCGGCCTCGACCGTGCGTTCAGCGCCCAGCGCGCGACCAGCCGCAAGCGCAAGTCGGAGGAGACGAACTCCTCAGTCCGCCGCGCCACGACCGTCCCGGCCGCGGACCGCTCGGACGAACAGTGGGACATGGCGATGATCAACGCCGACGCGGCCCACGAGGTGACCACCGGCAGCCGCAACATCGTCGTCGGCGTGCTCGACTCCGGGATCGACGCCACCCACCCGGACCTGAAGGAAGCGGTCGACCCCGCGCTGTCGGCGGGCTGCCTCACCGGACGCCCCGACACCACCCCGGCGGCCTGGGCGCCCAAGAACTCCCCGCACGGCACACACGTCGCCGGCACGATCGCCGCCGCTGACGACGGCAAGGGCATCACCGGTGTCGCCCCGGGCGTACGGCTGGCGTCCGTGCGTGTGGTCGACGACGACGGCCGGATCTACCCCGAGTACGCGATGTGTGGCTTCATGTGGGCCGCCGAGAAGCGCATGACCGTCACCAACAGCAGCTACTTCGTGGACCCGTGGTTGTTCACGTGCACCAAGGGCGGGCAGCGCGTGGTGCGCGAGGCGCTGACACGCGCGGTCGCGTACGCGACCGCACAGCGCGTGGTGAATGTCGCCGCTGCCACGAACGAGAACGTCGACATGGCCAACCCTCCGGACTCCAGCTGCCGTGTGCTTCCGGCGGGCCTGCGGGACGTGCTCGCCGTGTCGTCGGTCGGCGTGGACAGGTTGAAGGCCGGGTACAGCGCGTACGGGCTTGGCGTGATCGACGTGACCGCGCCTGGCGGGGAGCGGTTGCGCGACAACGGGGATCCCGACCGCGGCTGCGTTTTGTCCACGGTGCCAGGGGGTTACGCACGCTACTGCGGTACTTCCATGGCAGCACCGCATGTTTCGGGCGTACTCGCGCTGCTGGCGTCCACGCATCCGGGCGCTTCGCCGTCGACGCTGACGCGGCTGCTGAACAACCAGTCGCAGACTGTTCCGTGTCCTGCGGACTACGACCTCAACGGCACGGGCACACAGGACGCCTACTGCGCGGGTTACGCGCCGTACAACGGTTTCTACGGGCACGGCCTGGTCGACGCACTGGCCGCGGTGTCGCGCTGACCAGCCACCAGCCCGGAACTGTCGTACCCCTGCGGTAACGTGAAAATCAGGGGTCCCCTGGGGGAATTCCTGTTGCGGTGAAGCATGCCGATGGCTGCCTGACTCACCGGGGTGGTGGGGTGCAACGAAGGCCACCTTGGTTGCAGACGGTGCACCATAGGCCACCTTGGTTGCAGACGGTGCACCATAGGCCACCTTGGTTGCGTAGGTCAGCAAGGGCGGGTCCCCGGCGGAGTCCGCCCTTGTGCGTTTGTGCGCTAGATCGGGTTCAGCGGCAACAGTTTCCTGCCGGTCGGGCCGACTTCGATGGCGGTTCCCATGGTCGGACAGACACCGCAGTCGAAGCACGGTGTCCACCGACAGTCGTCGAGTTCCCGCTCGTCCAACGCGTCCTGCCAGTCGTCCCAGAGCCACTGGCGGTCCAGGCCGGAGTCAAGGTGGTCCCATGGCAGCACTTCGTTCTCGCCGCGCTCCCTGGTGGTGAACCAGTCCAGGTTCACGCCCTGCGGTTCCAGTTCCGCCTTCGCCGCGTCGACCCAGCGGTCGAACGAGAAGTGCTCGCCCCAGCCGTCGAAGCGGCCGCCTTCCCGCCAGACGCGTTCGATCACGCGGCCCACTCGCCGGTCGCCACGGGACAGCAGGCCTTCGATCAGGCTCGGTTTGCCGTCGTGGTACCGCATTCCGATGTTGCGGGCGAGGCCGCGGTCGGCGTTGATCTCGGCACGCAGCTTGCGCAACCGGTTGTCCACGGTCTCCGGGTCGCACTGCGCGGCCCACTGGAACGGCGTGTGCGGCTTGGGCACGAACCCGCCGATCGAGATGGTGCAGCGGATGTCGTTGCGCCCGGCCGCCTTGCGGCCCGCGCGGATGACCTCCTTGGCCATGTGCGCGATCTGCAGGACGTCGTCGTCGGTCTCGGTCGGCAGTCCGCACATGAAGTACAGCTTGACCTGGCGCCAGCCGTTGGCGAACGCCGTCGACACCGTGCGGATCAGGTCCTCTTCGGAGACCATCTTGTTGATCACGCGCCGGATCCGCTCGCTGCCGCCTTCCGGCGCGAACGTCAGGCCGGAGCGCCTTCCGTTGCGGGACAGCTCGTTCGCGAGGTCCACATTGAACGCGTCGACGCGCGTGCTCGGCAGCGACAGGCCGGTGTTGGTGCCTTCGTAGCGGTCCGCGAGGCCCTTGGTGACCTGGGCGATCTCCGAGTGGTCCGCGCTGGACAGCGACAGCAGGCCGACTTCCTCGAACCCGCTGGCGTCCAGCCCCTTGCGGACCATCTCGCCGATGCCCTCGATGGAACGCTCACGGACCGGGCGGGTGATCATGCCCGCCTGGCAGAACCGGCAGCCACGGGTGCAGCCGCGGAAGATCTCCACGCTCATCCGCTCGTGCACGCTCTCGGCCAGCGGCACCAGCGGCTGTTTCGGGTACGGCCACGCGTCGAGGTCCATGGTCGTGCGCTTGGCCACCCGCTCGGGCACGCGGTCACGGTTCGGCCTGGTGTACGCGAGCTCGCCGTCGGGCGTGTAGCCGACGTCGTAGAAGCGCGGGATGTAGACGTTGCCGCGTTCGGCGAGCCTGGTCAGCAGCTCGATCCGGCCGCCGGGCCGCCCCTCGGCCTTCCACGCGCGAATGACCGCTGTGATGTCCAACACAGCTTCCTCGCCGTCGCCGAGGACCACGGCGTCGAGGTAGTCGGCCATCGGCTCCGGGTTGAACGCCGAGTGCCCGCCCGCGAGCACCACCGGGTGGTCCTCGGTGCGGTCGGCGGCACGCAGCGGGATCCCGGCAAGGTCCAGCGCGGTCAGCAGGTTCGTGTAGCCCAACTCGGTCGCGAAGCTCACGCCGAGCATGTCGAACGCGCCGACCGGGCGGTGCCCGTCCACGGTGAACTGCGGCACGTCGTGCTCGCGCATCAGCTTCTCGAGGTCCGGCCAGACCGCGTACGTGCGCTCGGCCAGCACGTCCGGCAGCTCGTTGAGGATCTCGTAGAGGATCATCACGCCCTGGTTGGGCAGGCCGACCTCGTAGGCGTCCGGGTACATCAGCGCCCAGCGGACCGTGGTGGAATCCCAGTCCTTCACCGTCGCGTTGAGCTCACCGCCGACGTACTGCACCGGCTTGGCCACCCGGGGCAGCAGTGACTCCAGCTTCGGGAAAACGGACTCGACACTCACAGCGAACCAGGGTAGCGGCCTTCGCGTCAGGCGCCAGAAGGCCTTACCCCCGGCGAGGGAGATCGATGACGCCGAACCCGGTCAGCGCGGCCAGCAGGACGAGCGCGGCGAGCACCACCCAGGCGACCGGGTGACCCAGGTTCATCGTCCAGCCGAGGCCGACACGTGTGTGCACGAACACCACGGGGTCCTGCCGGTTGACGTAGACCAGCCCACCCAGGCGCCAGAACCGGTCGTCGTCACGTTGTGTCAGCCCGGTGTCCTCGCCCTCCTCACCGGGCAGCGCTGGCAGGCGGTGCCCCGCTTGGCCGACTCGTACCGACCACGCCACGAGCACGGCGACCACCACGAGGGTCGGCACGACGGCCACCGGCTTCCAACCGGGGGTGTCGTCGAGCAGGATCGTCAGGTTCATCGCCGCGACCAGCACCATCAGCAACCTGGCGATGCCACGGAGGTACACGCGGTATCTGCGCCCGGAGCCGACCGGTCGCGCGGCGTCCAGGTCGGGCCGGGTGCGCGCGGTCAGCCACACGACCAGCGGCACGAGGACCGTCATCACCGCCATCGGGATCACGCTGTCCCATCGGCCGAGGATCACGGTCAGCGCCAGCACCGCCAGCGCGGGCGACAGCCAGAGCAGCGGCACCCGGACGGGGTCGGTCCGGAATGTGGTGTCGGTGGTCACGCCATACCGGTGCTCGGCCTGCCACCACTCCGCCCGCTTGATCGCCCGCAGCCGCCGGTGCGCGAGCGCATAGCACGCGGCGTGGGCGATCACCAGGCCGTTGGCGAAGATCCCGACGACGAGGGCGTTGCCGTACGCCGCGACGCACACGAGCACGGCCACCGCCGACGCGGCCGCGACCCGAAGCAGGTACGTGCGCCGGATCCGCAGGACAGTGGGGTCTGCCGCGCGGGCGGCCGCGACCTGCACGCCGAACGGCAGCGTGGGGCGCATGAGCACCGGCATGGCCAAGGCCAGGCCGGTGAGCAGAACGACCAGCAGCAGGGCTGCCAGCCCTGTCACGGATGCACGCCCTCGTACTGATCCAGCAGTGTCTTGACCCGCTTGACCAGGTCGGACCGGGCGTAGCCCTGCACTGCCGCCTCGGCGAGCATGACCCGCATCCGGTCGTCCCAGTCGCCGATGAACCCCGGCTCCGGCGGCCCGGTGTTCGGGTCCCGGCGCACCACCGCGCCGCTCTTGCGGTTGATCCGGATCACGCCCTGCTGTTTGAGCAGGTCGTAGGCCTTGCTGACGGTCAGGAAGTTGATCCCGAAGTCCGCCGCGAGCTGCCTGGTCGACGGCAGCGGGTCGCCCTCCTTGAGGAAGCCGTGGGCGATCGCCTCCAGGATCCGGTCGCGGATCTGCTGGTAGATCGGCACGTCGCTGTCCAGGTCCAGTGTCAGCTCCATGACGACGATGATACCTACATCGACTATCTGATATACATGAACTACAACAGATACCTGATCTAGCCATGGGGGTGCGCGTGATCCGTGTACGACAGCTGCGCAAGGTGTTCGGCGGCTCGTCCACCGCTGTCACGGCGGTGGACGAGCTGAGTTTCGACGTCGAACCGGGCGCGGTGACGGGATTTCTCGGGCCGAACGGAGCGGGAAAGACCACGACACTGCGCATGATCCTGGGCCTGGTCACTCCCACCTCGGGCACCGCGACCATCGGCACCGCGACCATCGGCACCGGAACCACTGGCACGGAGACGATCGGCGGGAGGCGGTACGCGGACCTGCCGAACCCGTCCGGCGTGGTCGGAGCAGTCCTGGACAAGTCCGCCTTCCACCCGGCCCGCACATGCCGTGACCACCTGCGCGTGTACGCGCGAATGGGCGGCTACCCGGATTCACGGGTGGCAGAGGTACTCGACCTGGTGGACGCCACCTCCTACGCGCACCGCCCGGCGCGTGGCCTGTCCACTGGAATGCGGCAACGCCTGAACCTGGCGACTGCGTTGCTCGGTGACCCGCGGGTGCTGATCCTTGACGAGCCCAGCAACGGTCTCGACCCGGAAGGCATCGCGTGGTTGCGCCGGTTCCTGCGCGACCTGGCTGGACAGGGGCATACGGTCCTGGTCTCCAGCCACGTGCTGAGCGAAGCCGAACAGATGGTGGACCACGTGGTGATCATCAGCCGCGGCCGTCTGGTCACCGCGGGCCCGATCGCGGATGTGACCAGCAACGGCAGCCTCGAACAGACCTACCTCGCACTCACCGGAGCCACAGCATGACCACCATGACCACGTTGCTGAGCGCCGAGGCCCGGCGTCTGCTGACCACCCGCCTGTGGCTGTGGGGCCTGCTCTCGGCGCTGGCCACGGGCGGGCTGGTGTTCCTGACAGCGATGATCGGCCTGGAGAACGCCACCCCGCCGATGCCGGGCCTGGACACCGCGCAGGGCACGCAACTGCTGCTGGGCATGGTCAGCCTGCTCGCGTTCGTCCCGGCGTTGCTGGGCACAACGGCCGTGACAGCGGAGTACCGGCACCAGACGATCACGTTCACCTACCTGTTCGCGCCGAGACGCGGCGCCCTCCTGGCCGCGAAGATCGGCGTCTACGCGGCGGCTGGGCTCGCGTACGGACTCGTCGTGGCGGTGACCGCGGGAGCCGGGCTCGCCGTCGCCGCAGCGACGCAGGGCGTCAGCGTGGGACTGCCAACGGGCGAGCTCGTCGGACTGCTGTGCCGGTTGACGGTCATGATGGCCGTGTACACGCTGCTGGGCGTCGCGTTCGGCGCGTTGCTGCGCAACCAGGTGGCGGCGCTCGCGGTGCTGGGCGGCTACTTCTACATGGGCGAGACGCTCCTGCTGCTGATTCCCGGCGTGAACACGATCTACCCGTTCCTGCCCGGCGGGGCCAGCGCGGGCCTCACCGGGTTCACGTTCCTCACCAACGCCGTCGCGCAGACGGGCATCTCCGCGCCGAACCTGTTGTCCGCCCCGTTCGGCGCGCTCGTCCTGCTCGGGTACGTGGCCATCGCCGCGGTGTTCGCGTTCACCACGTCTCTGCGGCGGGACGTCACCTAGTTCAGCAGCAGCCTGCCCAGGCGGCGGCCCGCGACGACCAGCCCGACCACCGCCATCACCACGAAGTACGACAGGTGCCCGAGCATGGCCCACTCCAGGATGCCCGCGGTGAGGCCACGCATCAGCTCCACCGCGTGGTACAGCGGGGAGAGCCGCACGATCCACTGCAGGCCCTCCGGGTAGACGCTCAACGGGTAGAAGGTCGCGGAGAACAGGAACATCGGCAGCAGCGCCAACTGCACGAGGTCGAAGTCCTGCCACGACCGCATGAACGTCGTGCACGCCATGCCCACCGCGGCGAACGCCAGCGACACGAGCAGCACGACGGGCAGCGCGAGGATCGCCCACGGCGAGGTCACCAGGCCGACGACGGAAACCACGGTCAGGAACCCGACCGCGTAGATCGCGCCCCGGATCAGCGCCCAGGAGATCTCGCCGATCGCCACGTCGAACGGGCCGAGCGGGGTGGCGAGCATGCCGTCGTAGACCTTGGCGTACTTCAGTTTGAAGAAGATGTTGAACGTGGCGTCGTACACCGCGCCGTTCATCGCCGACGCGGCCAGCAGCGCGGGCGCGACGTACGCGGCGTAGCTCATCGGCTGGCCGCCCGGCCCGGCCACCTCACCGATCAGGCGGCCGAAGCCGACGCCCATCGCGAACAGGTAGAACAGCGACTCGAAGAACCCGGAGAAGATGGTCATCCACGTCCGGCGGTTGACCAGGAACGCCCGCTCGACGACGGTGCGCGCGCGGCGCGCGTACAACCCGGGCGGGACCACCCGCCAGACAAGTCCGACGCTCACCGCTAGACCTCCAACCTGCGCGAGTAGTTCCTGACCGCCAGGACAACGCCGACGCTGGCCAAAGCCAGCAGGTACGCCACGTGGCCGAGGACCGGCCACAGCTCCAGTTCCCAGAACGCGGCGGCGCGGGTGAGCTCCGTGCCGTGCCACAGCGGAGTGATCCACGCGAGCGGGCGCACGACCGCGGGCAGCTCACTGACCGGGTAGAACGTGCCCGCGAGCAACGTCATCGGCAGCACGATGAACCGGAACACCGGGTTGAACGCCGTGCCCTCGCCCTCGACCGTCGCGGCGAACGCGACCAGCGGGGCCGAGAACGCCATCCCGGTCAGCACGGCGAACACGAGCGACAGCACGTTGCCCGGCCCGGCCGCGACGCCGAGCAGGCTGCCGATGATCGCGAACACGGTCAACGAGAACGACAGCCTGCACAGGATCCACAGCAGCTGGCCGGTGGCGACCTGGGCGGGCGTGATCGGCGTCGCCGTCATGCCCCAGTACGTCCGGCTCCATTTGAAACCGGACAGGATCGGGAACGTGGACTCGCCTGCCGCGGTCTGGATCGCGGCCGCCGCCATCATCGCGGGCATCAGGTAGACCGCGTAGCTGTAGCCATGCGTGATCGGGCCGGGTGTGATCTGCGAGCCGAGCCCGAACCCCATCGCCACCAGGAAGAACACCGGGTTGAGCACGGTCGAGAAGACGCTCGACCGCCAGTTGCGGCGATACCAGATCCACATCGACTCGACCACCAGCAGCCGGGCCTGCGTCGGGCGCAGCATCAGTCCACCAACGTCCGGCCGGTCAGGCGCAGGAACACATCCTCCAGGGTGGAGCGGCGAACCAGGCTGGAGACCGGCGCCACTCCCCTGGCGTGCGCGGCGGCCAGCGACGCCTCGCCGTCGGTCGTGTAGACCAGGATCCGGTCGGGCAGCACCTCGACGCGCTCGCCCAGGTCCCGCACCGGCTCCGGGTCCTGCTCGCCCGGCGGGAAGCGCAGTTCGAGGACTTCCTTGGTGGAGTAGCGGTCGATCAGCTCACCGGGGCTGCCCTCGGCGGCGATCCTGCCCTTGTCCATCACGACGAGCCGGTCGCACAGCTGCTCGGCCTCGTCCATGTAGTGCGTGGTCACGATCAGCGTGACGCCCTGCTGCTTGAGCCGGAACAGCCGGTCCCACAGCAGGTGCCGGGCCTGCGGGTCCAGCCCGGTGGTCGGCTCGTCGAGCAGCAACAGCTCCGGGTCGTTGACCAGGGACCGGGCGATGGTCAGCCGTCGCTTCATGCCGCCGGACAGCGGATCGACCTCGGCGTCGGCGCGGTCGGTCAGCTGCGCGAACTCCAGCAGCTCGGTCGCCTTGTCGCGCACATGCGCGCGGGACAGGCCGAAGTAGCGGCCATACACCTGGAGGTTCTGCCGGACGGTCAGCTCGTTGTCGAGGTTGTCCTGCTGGGGCACCACGCCGAGACGAGCCCGGATCTTCGGGCCGTCGGTGGTCGGGTCCATCCCGAGCACGCTGAGCTTGCCGCCAGAGCGCGGCGACACGCACGCGACCATCCGCATGGTGGACGACTTGCCCGCGCCGTTGGGACCGAGAAACCCGAACGCCTCGCCTTTGCGCACCTCGATGTCGATTCCGGCGACCGCCTCGAAGTCCCCAAACCGCTTGGTCAGCCCCTCAGCCAGGACCAGAGGATCTACAGACACCCGGGCACCCTAACGGCACCCACCGACAATCGACGGCTGGTTTTCCGGTGCCCCGGAAAAAGTGGAGTGCGTGCGAACGGATCATCCGCACGCACTCGTGGTGGGACCTCAGAGGTTCGGGAACCAGAGGTCGATCTCGCGCTTGGCCGAGTCGGCCGAGTCCGAGCCGTGCACCAGGTTGTACTGCACCTCGGTGCCGAAGTCACCGCGGATGCTGCCCGGCACGGCCTTCTCCACCGGGTCGGTGCCACCGGCGAGCTGGCGGAACGCGGGGATCGCGCGCACGCCCTCGACGACGATCGCGACGACCGGGCCGCCGGTGATGAACTCGACGAGCGAGCCGAAGAACGGCCGCTCCTTGTGCTCGGCGTAGTGCTGCTCGGCCAGCTCCTTGCCGACGTGCTTGAGTTCGAGCGCGACCAGGCTCAGGCCCTTGCGCTCGATCCGGGAGATGACCTCTCCGACCAGGCCGCGGCTGACACCGTCGGGCTTGACCAGGACAAGGGTGCGCTCGCTCACAGCGGTCCGTACTCCTTCGTGCGGGGTTTTCGAAAAGATGGCAGCAGACTAACGGGCGCGTTCCGGCCGCAAGGTCTTGGACCACAGCGAGGTGCCTCGGCCGTCGCGCAGCCACACGGTCAGCTCGCCGCTGCGGCCGTCGACCGAGACCTCGCCGAAGTGCTGGAAACCCAGCAGCGGCGAGGTGTTCGCGGCGGGCGGGGCGTGCACGAACTCGGCGACCGGGCCGAATGTCGGGTCGAGGTTGTTCGGGCCGAACGCGCCCGCGTGCAGCGGACCGGACACGAACTCCCAGAACGGGTCGAAGTCGCCGACCGCGGCCCGGTCCGGCGAGTAGTGGTGCGCGGCGGTGTAGTGCACGTCGGCGGTCAGCCACACGACGTTGCGGACCCGGCGCTGCGCGAGTGTGCGCAGCACCCACGCCAGCTCGTGCTCCCGGCCGCCGGGCTGTCCGGGCAGGCCGTTGGCGACGCCTTCGATGCCGTTGCCGTCCGGCACGGTCAGCCCGATCGGCAGGTCCGCGGCGACGATCTTCCACGTGGCCTGGCTGCGGTCCAGCGAGTCGACCAGCCAGCGGGCCTGGCGGGCGCCGAGGATCCGGCCGACGCCGGTCTGCGGCGCGGTGTTGGCGTCCTTGTAGGTCCGCATGTCCAGCACGAACAGCTCGACGCGGCGGCCGAAGCGGAAGCTGCGGTACACGCGGCCGTCCACCGCGCGGGTCCGGTCCACCGGCTGCCATTCGTGGAACGCCTGGAACGCGCGCTGCGCCAGCACGTCCACGCGCTTCTCGGTGTACTGCGGCAGGTCCAGGATCTCGCCGGGATACCAGTTGTTGGTGACCTCATGGTCGTCCCACTGGACGATGCTGGGCACCGACGCCGCCAGCCTACGGACGTTCTGGTCGAGCATGTTGTACGCGAACTGGCCGCGGTACTCGGTGAGTGTCGCGGAAGCTCCCGGTCAACGGTTCGCTGACCGTGCGGCCGTCGAGGTCCTCGGCGCGAACGCGGTAGTACGTCTCACATCCGGGCAGGACGCCACGCACACGCAGCTTGCCTGTGCCGTCGGTGTCGGGTGTGAGCACGGGGCCACGCAGGCGGCGCGCGTACCGGAACGACGGGTCGTGTGACACCTCGACCAGCATCCGCGACGGACGGTCCGCCCTGGTCCAGACCAAGGCACCGTCGGTGGTCACGTCACCGGTCTGCACACCGTGTGTGAGCACCGGACGATCACGGCGTAACGGGGTGCCCGAAGACTGGGCTCCTGCCGGAAGTGCCCCGGCGACAAGCATTCCGGCGCTCATCGCACCGGCTCGTAGAACTGTTCGTCTGTCCATGTGGGGCGTTGTATCCCGGGGAGAAGAACGGAAAGTTAACGCTCCTGCTGACTTGGCAGACGTCCCTCTGCCATTCGCCTGGCCACATCGCGGCGCAGCCAGAACAGGTATGTCCACACGAGACCGAAGATGAGACCGAGCACACCGAGCTCCGGCACCGCGAAGAAGCTCCCCAGCATCACCAGTTGCAGGCCGAGCACGACGAACATGGCCCACGCGTGCCGCAGCAGCCCGCACGTGACGATCAGGCCGAGCACGATCCCGCCGACCAGCAGGCCCTTCCAGGAGTTCAGCCCGCCGCCGGTGCGGTGCACCACCAGCAGCGCCAGCGCGACGACGACCGCCTCGATGATGAGGGCACCCGCCATCACACCGCGGAAGCCCTTCATGGGGTCAGGAGTGGTCATGCGGGCACCTTCCCGAACAAAGTCCTGGCCTCGCCCGCGGTGACCACGGAGCCGGTGACGACGATCCCACCGCCTGCCAGCGGTTCGTTCGGGTCACCGACCTCCTCCACCAGACGCACCGCGGTCTCCAGCGCGGTGTCCAGCCGGGATTCGACCACGATCCGCTCGTCGCCGAAGATGTCCTGCGCGATGCTGGCCAGTTCGTCGACGTCCATGGCGCGCGGCGAGGTGTTGCGCGTCAGGATGACGTCGGTCACCACGGGTTCGAGCGCCTCCAGGATGCCCTTGGCGTCCTTGTCCGCCATCATGCCGACGACCGCGACCAGCCGCCGGAACGCGAACTCGTCCCGCAGCGCCGACGCCAGCGCGGCCGCGCCGTGCGGGTTGTGCGCGGCGTCGATGAAAACGCTTGGCGCGGAACGCATCCGTTCCAGCCTGCCGGGTATCACGACGGACGCGAAGCCTTCCCTGACCGCCTCGACGTCGATCCGGCGGTCGGCGCCCGCGCCGAAGAACGCCTCCACCGCGGCGAGCGCTCGGGCGGCGTTGTCGGCCTGGTGCGCGCCGTGCAGCGGCAGGAAGATCTCGTCGTACACGCCACCGAGGCCTTGCAGTGTCAGCACTTGGCCACCGACAGCGACGTCCCGGTTGAGCACCGCGAACTCCGAGCCCTGGCGTGCCACGGTCGCGTCGACCTCGGCCACCCGCTCCAGCAGGACCTGCGTCACCTCGGGCCGCTGCTCGGCGAGCAGCGCGATCGAGCCGGGTTTGATGATCCCGGCCTTCTCCCGCGCGATGCCGGTGATGTCCGGGCCGAGGTAGTCGACGTGGTCGACGGCGACCGGGCCGATCACGGCAATCTCGGCGTCCACCACGTTCGTGGCGTCCCAGCCGCCGCCCAGCCCGACCTCGACCACGGCGGCCTCGACCGGCGCCTCGGCGAACGCCGCGTACGCCATCCCGGCGAGCACCTCGAACTTGCTCATCCGGACGTCGTTCGCGTCGTCCACCATGGACACGTACGGCGCCAGGTCGCGGTAGGCCGCGACGTACTGCTCCGCGCTGATCGGGGCGCCGTCGATCGCGATCCGCTCGGTCACCACCTGCAGGTGCGGGCTGGTGAACCGGCCGACCCGCAGGCCGATCCTGGTCAGCAGCGCGTCGATCATGCGAGTGGTGGACGTCTTGCCGTTGGTCCCGGTGACGTGCAGCACCGGATAGCCACGCTGCGGGTTGCCCAGCACGTCCATCAGCGCCCTGACGCGGTCGAGCGACGGCGCGATCCTGGTCTCCGGCCAGCGGGTGTCCAGCTCCGCTTCGACTTCACGGAGAACCTGCGGCGCGTCGGCATCGGTCACGTCAACCGAGTCTAGGCGTCACCGCAGGACCGGCAGCTGCGGGGACCGGAACACCCGGTAGTTCGAGTCGACCGCGTGCACGAGGCAGCCCGGCTGGTCGGCGGCCCACTCCACGCCGTCGATGCCCATCGCGAACGCGGCGGTGGCGGTGGCATCCGCCGTGGTCAGGTCGAACGCGAACACGGTGATGCTGAGCAGGCCGAACGCGGGCAGGCCGGTGCGGCCGTCGAGGATGTGCCGCCCGCGCTCGTAGGCCGCGGACGTGGCGACGGCGCCGTCGCGCACGCCGACAACAGCGCACACCTCCCGGCTGTTGTCGGGGTGCCGGATACCGACCCGCCACGGCTCGCCGTCGGCCGGTTCACCGGCCGTGACCACGTCGCCACCGGCGTTGATGCAGAACCTGCTCAGCCCGGCGGCGCGCAGCATCTCGGCGGCCCGCTGCACCGACCAGCCCTTGACGACCGCGTTCGGGTCGAGGCCCCGGCCGGGCAGTTTGGCCTTGAACGCGCCGCCGGACTGCTGCTCGTAGGTCTCGCACAGCGCGAGGACGTGCCGCAGGTCGTCGCTGATCTCGTCGGCGCCGATCCGGCCCTCGTCGAGCCTGGTCACCTCGCTGTCCATCCGGAACGGGCTGAACCGCAGGTCGACCTCGTGCAGCCAGGCGAAGACGCGTTCGGCGTCGTCGTCGGTGCCGTCCCGCAGGTCCAGCGAGATCGGCAGGCCCATCAGCTGGCGTACCGCCGTGACAGCCATCATGCGCCCTTCGCGTCGATCGCCGCCTGCAGCGAGCTGATGTAGGACTGGCTGGTCATGGTCGCGCCGGAGACGGTGTCGATGTCGGCGTTCTGCGCCAGCAGTGTCTCATGGACCAGCCGCGGACCGGCCGTTCTGGACGGTCCGGAGTTGGGCAGCTGCAGGAACTTCACGTCGGTGATCTCATCACCGGTGAACACGACCTGGACCTGCACGACGCCGTGCCGGTTGCGTTCGGCGGATCCGTCCACGGTTCTGGCAGGCGCCGTGCCCGAGGCGGGCGGCGAGGACGGGGCCGTGCTCGCCGGTGGGAGCGCCACCGACTCGGCGGACAGGCTCGGCTCGTACTGCCACACGAACGCGAATCCGGCGGCGGTCAGCAGGATGGCGGGAATTGCCTTGCGCATGTCTCGGTCCTCTCAACTGGCCAGGCTGAAGCGTTCGGCGTGGATCTGGTCACGGGGTACCCCCAATTCGCGCAGCGATCGCAGGACCGCGGCGGTCATCGGCGGCGGGCCGCACACGAACACGTCCCGGTCCCGCGCGTCCGGGACCAGCCCGGCCAGGTTCCCCGCGCTGAGCAGCTGGTTGCCGTGGTCGTCGACTGTCGTGACCGGACCGGCCAGCAGGTGCAGCACGGCGCCGCGGGCTCGGGCCACATCGGACAGTTCCCGCAGCAGAACGGCATCGTCGTGCTTGTTCACGCGGTACAGCACGACGACGTGGCCGCTGATGTCCTCCAGCAGCGCGCGGATCGGCGTGACGCCGACGCCTCCGGCGACCAGCAACGCGTTCTGCCTGGTCCGGTGCATCGTGGTGAACGCTCCGTACGGCCCTTCGGCGAACACACGCGTGCCGGGCTTGATGTGACGCAGTGACGCGCTGCCGTCACCGAGTGCCTTCGCGGTGAGCCGCAACGACTTCCCGTCGGGCGCGGCGGACAGCGAGAACGGGTTGGCCGCCCACCAACGGCCCTTGGTGAGAAACCGCCAGATGAAGAACTGCCCTGCCTTTGCGGGCAAGCGGTCGAGGTCACGGCCGGTGATGTACACCGACACGACCTGAGACGACTCCGGCACGACCGCGGACACCCGCAGCCGGTGCCGGAAGTTGCGCCACAGCGGCAGGATCACACGCCCCAGCAGCACGGCGCCGAGCGCGCCGCCCCACAGCGCCCACCAGTAGGCGCGGGCGAACGAGGATCCCACGAAGGACGAACCGGTCGCGATCTGGTGCGTGAACGCCAGTATCACGGCCAGGTACGTGTAGAGGTGGATGAAATGCCAGGTCTCGTAGGCGAGTTTGCGCCGGGCGACCCGAGCCGACACGGCACCGACCGCCAGGATCAGCACGAACGCGACGACAGCCCGCAGCACACCCTCGGTGGTCTCGGCGAGCGTGACCAGTTCGCCGACCGGGCCGGTGCCGGACAGGCTGGCGTATCCGAAGACGATGAACACCAGGTGCCCGACCAGCAGCCACAGCACCCCGAAACCGGTCCAGCGGTGCAGGCCGGTCAGCCGGTCCATGCCCAGCCGCCGGTCCAGCCACGGCAGCCGGGCGACCAGGACGAGCTGGAACGCCATCAGCAGCGCGCCGTACAGGCCGAACAGGCGGCCGATCGAGATCAACGGGTCGGCCGACGGCCCGGCTTGGGCGAACAGCACCGAGACGAGCGCGACATTCGCGCCCAGCACGGCACAGAGCCCGGTACGGGCCAGGACCCGCGGCCGGGTCAGGCGGACAGGTGCCGGGCGGACAGGTGCCGGGTGACCATGTGACAGGGTCGTCATGGCACAGAGCTTGCTGAACGAACCTGTGCCGGTCCTGTCACGAACC
The DNA here is from genome assembly GCF_000826545.1 of Kibdelosporangium sp. MJ126-NF4. Next base: position 362,962 of record NZ_CDME01000014.1, read on the forward strand.
TGTCGACTTGCTGTCGGCGGCCGGGCCGTCTCGCTGTCCGTGCGCGGGGGCGGCACCATGGGGGTGTGAACAAGAAAAGCCCGGTGCGGCTGCTGGTCGTCGACGACGAGCCGCACATCGCCGACCTGGTCGCGACCGTCGCCCGGTACGAGGGCTGGCACGCGGTGACCGCGGGGACGGGTGCGGAGGCGCTGCGCCAGGCGGAGAGCTTCGGGCCGGACATCGTGGTGCTGGACCTGATGCTGCCCGACGTGGACGGCTTCACCGTGCTGGACGGGCTGCGCGCCAGCGGCGCGATGGTGCCGGTGGTGTTCCTCACCGCGAAGGACGCGACCGCCGACCGGATCGCCGGGTTGACCCGCGGCGGCGACGACTACCTGGTCAAGCCGTTCTCGGTGGAGGAGCTGATGGCCAGGCTGCGCGCGGTGCTGCGGCGCAGCAACGGCCCGACGTGGAAACGGTCCGTGCTGGAGGTCGCGGACCTGGTGATGGACGAGGACACCCGTGAGGTCCGGCGCGCGGGCGAGGTGGTCTCGTTGACGCCGACGGAGTTCGAGCTGCTGCGCTACCTGCTGCGCCGCTCCCCCGCCGTGCTGACCAAGGCGCAGATCCTGGACCACGTGTGGGAGTACGACTTCGGTGGCCGGTCCAATGTGGTCGAACTGGTCGTGTCCCACCTGCGCCGCAAGGTCGACGACGGGCATGAGCCGTTGATCCACACCGTCCGCGGCGTGGGCTACGTCGTGCGGCGGCCTACCGGATGACCCGGGAGATGAACCGCTGGCAACGGACTCCGCTCGGCACCCGTCTCGCGCTCGCGCTGGGCGCGTTGGCGCTGGTGGTCTTCGGGATCGTCGGCACTGTGCTCGTGACCAGTACGCGTGACTACCTGGCGCGGCAACTGGACGACCAGATGGCCAAGACCCAGAAGGAACAAGCGAGTTACCGTGCCAAGTGGAAGGCGCCGTACACCTGGCAGCAGTTGGTGTACAACCCGAGGAACGACTCCGTCTCGCAGATCGGGGACAACCAGTTGCCGCCGGAGCACGACCGGGACGAGTTCGTGGCGCTGGCCAAGCAGGCACTGGACAAGCAGGAGGACCACGCCTTCCAGACGATCTTCATCCGCGACCAGGGCTCGTTCCGGGCGCGGGCGTGCCAGATCGGCGGCGGTTTCTTCCTGGTCAGCGCGGCCCCCATCACGGACCTGAACAGCACGGTCCGGTGGCTGGTCATCGTGTCGGTCAGCGCGTTCGCGGTGGCGCTGGTGATCCTGGTGGTCGCGGGCAGGATCGTGCTGCGCAGGGGGCTGCGCCCGTTGAGCGCCATGGCATCGACGGCGCACGACATCACGTCGCACGACCTGACCGACTCCGGGCACCTGCCGGTCCGCGCGGGCGGCGCGGGCGGCGGGCCTGAGGTGGAGGAGCTGCGGACGTCGTTCAACGTGATGCTCGACCACATCGACGCCTCGCTGGCGGCGAGAACGGCGGCGGAGCAACGACTGCGCCGGTTCATCGCCGACGCGTCGCACGAGCTGCGCACGCCACTGACGTCGATCCGGGGCTACGCGGACCTGTTCCGCTACGCGGCGGCGAACGAGCCAGCCGAACGCGAGGCGCACCTGGCGAAGATCCGTGAGGAGACCGAGCGGATGAGCGTCCTGGTGGACGACTTGTTGCTGCTGGCGAGGCTGGACTCGGAATCCCCGCTGCGCCTGGAGCGGATCGACCTGGTGGAGGTCGCGTCGGCGGCGGCGCAGGCGTTCGTGGCCGCGCACCCGGACTACCCGTTGAACTTCGACGCCCCCAGCCGTGTGCCGGTCCACGGCGACCCGATGCGGCTGCGCCAGGTACTGGACAACCTGTTGACGAACATCGCCCGGCACACGCCACCGGGCACGGACGTGGAGCTGACGGTGAGCCAGGACGCGGTGATGACTGTGACGGACACCGGGCCGGGAATCCGGCCGGAGCACCAGGCCAGGATCTTCGACCGGTTCTACCGGATCGACGACTCCCGGAGCCGCAACGTCGGCGGCACCGGCCTTGGCCTGTCGATCGTGCACTCGATCGTCAGCGCGCACGGCGGAACGGTGAACCTGTCCAGCGAGCCCGGCCGGACATCGTTCATCATCACCGTCGACACAGGCGAAGATCGGCAATGATGCACGGGTGACAACCATCATCGACAAGATCGCGTGGATCCATCTGGACAACGGCAGGATCCTCGGTACCCGCTCGCGCGGCAAGGACGTCTACTACCTGCCCGGCGGCAAACGTGAACCCGGCGAAACCGACATCGACACCCTCACCAGGGAGATCGACGAGGAACTCGCCGTGACCATCGACCGCGCCACCGCCGCCCACCTCGGCACGTTCCAGGCACAGGCGCACGGCAAAGCCGAGGGCGTCATCGTCCGGATGACCTGTTACACGGCCGAGCACAAGGGAACCCCCACTGCGAGCAACGAGATCGCGGAGGTGATCTGGCTGGGCTACGGCGATCGGGACCGCGTCGCCGCTGTCGACCAGATCATCTTCGACCACCTGCACGAGGGCGGTCTGCTCGACTGACCCGCCCTGTCCGGCGGGAAACCGCTGGTGAGCGCGTACCGGCCATATATGGCCGTTGTATGTCCTGTTGAAGTGAACAACCCACATCCACCCTGAGCCGAACTCGGTCATGAGGTGGATGGGGGTGCCATGGTGTCTCATTCTCAGGCTGGCGCGAGATCGCGTCGGCGACGGTGGGCGCGGACTACCGCGATCTTGTCGGCAGCGGCGTTGGCAGGCTCGCTGGCGCAGTTGACGGTGTCGCCGTTGTCGGCGGCGGCACCCGCGGCGGAGGTGCGGCGGGATCTGCCGTTGTTGTCGGTGCCGCCGCGGCAGTCGGACAAGTCAGGTCCGGCACCCGTCGCGGAGCAGCCGAAGGCTCGGTTCAAGCCGTTGACCGCGCAGGCCGGGGCCGCGCGAAGACCGGCCGACCCGCCCGCGGCACCGGAGACAACACTGGTCGGCCCGGTCGACAACGCCGTGGTCGCCACCGAAACACCCGCACTCCAAGTCGCCGAGGTCGGCGACGGCATCCTGTACTGCTTCAAAGTCTCCACCGGATTCGACGGCCGCTCCGGCAGCGTGGTCGACTCCGGCTGCCTGCCCACACCGACCTGGACCATCCCCAAACACATCCTCCACGACGGCGGCCGCTACACCTGGACCGTCGGCACCGCCCTCCCCGAAGCCACCACCATGACCCCCGCCCGCTGGGTCGGGCACTTCACCGTCAACCAACGCATCGGCGACCCCGGACCCGCCCCGACCGACAGCCTTAACCCGGTCACGGTCAACCTGTTCAACGGCAACGCCCGCCTCGAAGCCGCTGGACCGGCATTCCCCACCGTGGGTGGACCGGCGGGGGTGAGTTTCGCCTACAACTCCCGCCAAGGCGCACCCCGTGGCGTGCGGGCGTCGTATTTCAACGACTCCGACCACAACGGCACCCCGGACGCGATCCCGGTGATGACCCGTGGCGAGTCCCAAGTCAACCTCGACTGGGGCATCGCGTTCAGTGGCAACCCCGACAACTTCCCCTGGCGCGACAACCCCCTGCCGCAGGCGCTGGCCTCCGACTGGTTCGTCATCCGCTGGGAAGGCCACTTCAAGGCCCCGGTAACAGGTGATTTCCGGTTCGGTGGCATCCACGCCGACGGCGCCCGGGTCTGGGCCGACAACAAACTGGTCTACGACAACCCCAACGCCGCCGACCTCGGCGACGACTTCCTCCAGCCGGGGCCGAAACAGGACAACGACGTCCCGCTCAAAGCTGGGCAGCGGGTCCCGCTCAAGATCGAGCTCTACCACCACTCCACCGAACGGCCTCGGATGGTGTTGTGGGCCAAGAGCTCGACCGGTGAGGGTGATCAGCGCACCCACAACCTCGACCCGCGGATCGTGCCCACCGAATGGCTGTACTCCGCCGACCCGCAATCACTGCCCGCCGGATGGACCCTCTCCACCCTGGCCAGCAGCTACTCCTCGGCGGACATGCTCGACGGGTCGATCGTGCTCACCGACGGCGCGGGCGGCAAACACACCTACGCCAAAACCTCCACCGGTGGCTACACACCCCCCGCCGGTGAGGACGGCATCCTCGCGTTCGACACCAGTGGCCGGATCACGGTCACCGAGGGCGATGTGGTGTCGGTGTTCAACCCCGACGGCACGCTGTCCGCTGTCTCGTCGGTGCTGGACAGTAAGAAACCCGCTGCCCTGCAGTACGCCTACACCGGTACACCAGCCCGCCTGACCCAGATCAAAGACCCGGTGTCGGGCCGGGCACACACCTTGTTCTACAACACCAACAACAGCGACAGCTGCTACGGCGGTGTGCCCCGCCCACCCGGCTCGGACGCGGCGCCCTTGCAGATGCTGTGCCGTATCCGCTATTGGGACGGTACTGAGACCCGGCTGTGGTACCAGATGGACACCCTCGCCCGGATCGAGAACCCCGGCGCGGACATGCGCGACTTCGACTACCTCGGCCGAGCCGCCGCCAAACAACGCTACGACGAAGCCGGAGACAACGAAGAAGAAAAACAGAAAGCCCTCGACAGCATCGGGCCCCTGACCACACACCGCAGCGGCCTGGCCTACGACTGGGCCGCCCGCCAACCACCCTCCGCCCAAACCACCTGCACCAACAACAGCGACGACGCCAGCGTCTGCACCGTCATCGGCTACTCGCCCCTCCTCGAACGACCACAAGAGCCACCTGTCCTCCGCACAGTCCAGGTCCTGGCCCCATCCCCCGACGGCCGCAAGACCCAACGCGCGGAACACTTCTACCAGTACTACCTCGACCGCAAACAAGCGACCGTGGCTGTTGCGGGGGTGTATGACGCCACCCGTTCGCGCACCGTCACCTACGACGACGCGGGCCGCACCCTCGACACCACCGACTTCACCGGCGCCACCATCCACGCCGAATGGAACGCCAAAGACAAAGCAACAGCGGCAACCGACAGCGCGGGCCGACGCTCCACCACCGTCTACGACCACGCCGACCGCCCGATTGACAAGTACGGGCCCGCGCCCGCGTCATGCTTCAACGGCCTGGTCCCGACGCCCGCGTGCGCGGCGAGCGTGCCACAGACCCACACCAACTACGACGAAGGCCTGACAGGGCTGTCGGCGGCCTACTACGACAACCGGTTCCTGTCCGGTGTTCCGAAGCTGTTCGCCACCGGAGTCGGCACTACCGACGGCACATTGTCGCGGTCGTGGGGATCCTCCGCACCCGTCGCCAACACCGAAGGCTGGTCAAGCCGGTTCACCGGCGAAATCCGGTTCCCCACCAAGGGTGACCACGGACTCGGATTCACCGCCGTCGACGGCGTCCGACTCTGGATCGACGACTACCTCGTCCTCGACAGCTGGAGCGACAAACCCAGCACCCCGGTCACCGGCAAATACACCAACACCACACCAGGCAGCTGGCACCGCATCCGCGTCGACTACTACAACCGCTCCGGCACAACAGGAGCACTCAACCTCACCTGGACACCACCAGGTGCGGGCGCGCCAGTCACCGTGCCAGGCGCGAACCTGCGACCGCGGTATGGCTTGCAGACAAGTTCGACTGTCGAGGACACTTCCGGCGGCGCCGTCGAGCGGTCACCGTCACGGCGCTCGGCCACCGGCTATTCCGACCCGACGGCGGGAATCGACCCGGTGTACGGGCTGACGGTGTCGACAACCGTGGACCCCGGCGGACTCAACCTCGCTGGGCGCACCACCTATGAGCGGCCGGGTGAGGGATACCTCCGGATGGCCGCGACCGCGACGCCCACTGGTGATCTCACCAAGCCGACCAAACGAGACTCCACCGTCTACTACGGTGACTCGGAGACCCGCGCCAACCCCTGCGATGCGGGCGCCGCGGCGGCGAACCAGGCCGGTGCGGCCAAGACGACCACCAAACCCGCGCCGAACGGCGCTCCGGCGATCGTCAGCGAGACCGTGTACGACGCCGCTGGTCGTGTTGTCGCCCAACGCATCGGTGATGAGCCGTGGACCTGTACCCGATATGACTCGCGCGGACGGGTCATCAAGAAGAGCATCCCGCCCTACGGTGACAAGCCCGCGCGCACAATCGTCACGGACTACGCCGTCGGCGGTGATCCGCTGACCAAGAAGGTGACCGACGAGAACGGGTCGATCATCACCGTGATCGACCTGCTGGGCCAGGAGGTCAGCCACACCGACGCCAACGGCGTCACCTCGACCTCCATCTTCGACCAGGTCGGGCGGCTGACCAAGGACAGCGTCACCGTCAAAGGTGTTTCCAGCACGGTGGACTACACGTGGAACGACGCCTCCCAGTTGACGGAAGTCAAGGTGGACGGTGTCACCGTCGCCAAACCCGGCTACGACACCGCTGCCGAACTGACGAGTGTGGCCTACGGCAACGGATCCCGCCTGGAAGCGTTGGTACGCAACGGGTCGGGTAAACCGACGGCGGTGACGTGGAAGGCGTCCCATTCCACAGTCGTGGACACGGTGACTCGTTCCCGCGACAACCGCGTCACCGACGATGTGGTGACCGTCGACGGGAAGCCCGCGGCGAACTACTCCTACACCTACGACACCGGCGGCCGACTGACCGCGGCGACCGTCCCACACCACCAACTCACCTACCGGTTCGACCAGGCCGACGGATGCGGGCCCAACAAAGCGGCCGGGAAGAACACCAACCGCACCGCGTTCACCGACAGCCGCGACGGCGCACCAGCAGTCACCACCACCTACTGCTACGACGACGCCGACCGGCTGCTGTCCACCAACGGCGGCACCACACTGGCGTTCGCCTACGACAGCCACGGCGACACGGTGAAAGTCGGCGGCGACACGCTGGGCTACGACTCCGCCAAACGTCATATGTCCACGACCACCGCCGCGGGCACGTCGATCACCTACACGCGGGACTCGCAGAACAGGTTGACCTCCCGCACGGTCACCGGCTCCGGCGACGGGTCCAAGAACGGAACCACCCGCTACTCCTACAGCTCCAGTGACGACACCGCGGACATCGTTCTCAACAAGGACGGCAACTTGCTGCAGCGGATCGTGCCGCTGTCCGGTGGGGTGCTGCTGACCAAGAACTACGACCAGGCCAAGACCACGAACTGGGCGTACCCCAACATCCACGGCGATGTGCTGTTCACCGCCGACGGCACCGCCACCCGCACCGGGGCGATCCACCTCTACGACCCCTACGGCCAGAACATCGACCCGGACACGGGCGCGTTCGGCGACATTCCCATCCCCGCCACCGCGGCCGGTGGCATGGACTACGGCTGGCTCGGCCAGTTCCAACGGCCGGTCGAGCACCTGGCCGGACACCAGGCCATCGAGATGGGCGCCCGCGTCTACCTCCCGGTCCTCGGCCGGTTCCTCCAGGTCGATCCCGTCACTGGCGGCTCGGCCAACGACTACGACTACGTCAACGCGGATCCGATCAACGGACTTGACCTCGCCGGAACGTTCAGCATCAAATCGGTGGTCAAGGTCGCGACCAAGGCGGCGGAAGTGGTCGCCTTCGTGCCCGGTCCGATCGGGACGGTCGGAGCCGGGGTGGCCGTGGCCGGGAACCTGGCTCAGGGCAATTACAAGGCGGCCGCCGCGAGCGCGGTCGGCCTGATTCCCGGCGGCAAACTGGTCGGCGCGGTCGCCAAGTCCGCCGCCAAGGAGGCATCGGCTGTCGGGAAAGCGGCTCAGGCCGCGGAGTGCTCGACGGGGAACTCCTTCACCCCGGACACGCCGGTGCGGATGGCCGACGGCACCACCGTGCCGATCAGCGAGATCAAGCCCGGTGACCTGGTCACAGCCACCGACCCCAGCACCGGGCAGACCACGGCCGAACCCGTCGAGGTCGTGATCGTCGGTCACGGCACCAAACACCTGATCGACATCGGCGTCGACGGCCCCGGACCGGCGAGGATCACCGCCACCGCCGGGCACCCCATCTGGGTCGAAGGTCGCGGTTGGGTCGACTCGGACGACATCAGGGTGGGCGACACCGTTCGAGGGCAGCAAGGCGCCGGAGCCGTCACGGTCACCTCGATCGACGACCGGGGCGAAGTCGCGGACCAAACCGTCTACAACCTCACCGTCAACAGCATCCACACCTACTACGTGACAGCCGGAGCCGCACCGGTACTTGTCCACAACAAACCGCCGTGTGGAGTGTCTGCCAATATTTTCGGACGAGGAGGCAAGGACACCCAAAAGGCCAACAGCCATCGGAACACAGACGGGGGCGTTTCCAAGACCCGCGACGAGGCCTGGCAAAAGGCGCAAAAAGAGGCCGACAACAACAAGTACGCGCAAGCACGTCCGGAATGCAGCAAGGGGTGCCACGTCCACACTGACATCTACAACAACAGGGGAGAAAAGCTGGAGACCAAGCATTTCCATTACCAGAAGAAAAATAACGGCACACCCTAGCCGCTGCGAGCGTTGGGATAAAGTGAAGGTTATGTCCAGCAGCACTCTTCAACAGGCAGTGGAACATCTCTGCGAACAGCTTCGCAAGCACGCCGATGTCTGCCAGCGAAATGGCGACAACCCGAGTGCGGTGGTGCGTCAGGGCGAGCAGGTGCGCCAAGCTGCCCTGGCCTACGAAGCCGCACTGATGGCCACTACCGGCTGGTCGAGCCCGCTTCGGCACCTTGATCCCGACGACGAGGAGGACGACCTTTCACCGGTTGTCAGCGATGCCACTTCGAACCCTTCTGAGGGCCCGCACCACGTACAGGTGCATGCGCGCTACTACCTACGGGTCCACGATACCCAAGGGCTGTCCGACTTCGTGTCCCGAAAACTCGACATCCGTACGTCCGAGCCCGCCGACGCCGTCATGGCACTCCATGAAGCCGATGGCTGGAAACCGAACGCGTACCCGATCGAACTGATCGGCGTCGACGACATCGCCGTTGACGCATGGAATGAACCCGAACCGCATTAGCCATCCCTACTACTGATGAGGAACACACCGCAGTGACAACCACAGCAGTCAGACAGACAAGACCCTGGCGGCGGCGAATATCCGTCATCGTCGCAGTGTTATGCGCGGCCACGGGAATCACGTCGACCCCGGCCACCGCCGCACCGGCGGAGGACGTGTCCGCCATGGCGCTGGTCCGCATGACGTTCACGTCCCTCAAGGACAACCGTCTCCTGGACGTCCCGGGCGCCTCCACCGCCGACAACACGGCCATCGTCGTCAACCCGGCGCCCGGCTCCGCCCAGACGTGGCGGATCAACACCGGGACCGCCCCCGACGCGGGATTCACCATCGTCAACGACAAGACCGGCAAGTGCCTCGACGCGCCCCGGATCTTGTACCAGCTGCGGCAGCAGCCCTGTGACGGACGCGCGACCGAGAAGTGGTACTTCCAGCCGGTCGAGGGGAGGCAGGGGGCGGCGTACATGATCCGCCATCACGGCGACGACGCCTGCATGACGCCGCAGACCCCGGGCCAACCGGACAACGGGGCGTACACCAACACCTGCGACGGCAGCCGCCTGCAGCAGTGGGCCATCCCCGAGAACGTTCGCGAGACGGTGTGGCACGCGGCCGTCGACTACGCCGCCATGCGGTGCAACAAGGACACCTCGACCTGTTCGTGGGGCACAACCACCCAGTCACCGCCCTTTGCCATGCCGGAGGTGTGTGTCTCGCCGGTGTGGTTCAACGACACGCCCACCACGATCCTGTGGACCTTCACCCTCAACACCTCCACGGGCTGGACGAACACCATTGGCGCCAAGCTGTCCGGGACGCTGTCCATCGGCGGCCAGATGTCTCCCCTCCAGCTTCAGGTCACCGCCGAGGTCCATGGCGAGACCTCCTTGAACCTCAAGGAGGACCTCGGCAACAGCCTGCAGGTGAACGTGGCCCCGCGGAACTACGGCTGGGTCGCTCTGTCGGAACTGGCGACGAAGGTCACCGGTACGTGGACGTTCGACGCACAGGGCTTCGCCTGGGACGCCACGGACACCATCACCGTGCCCCTCAAGCACGACGAAACCGGCGGCGCGAGCATCTACTCCGCGCGGACGAGGACGGTCTTCACCAACTGCGCCGGAGTCTGACCGCAACATCCAGCGCCGAAACATCCAGCGCCGGAACATTCAGCGCCACACCGCATGCGCCATCGCAACACCAATTCCCCAAGGGGCCCCCTGATTTCACGTTACCAAGGGGGTACGACAAAACCGGTCCGGCCGCCCGTTCAACCTGGGCGGCCGGACCGGCTTCGGTGTTTCGCGAGTCCGGTGGGCGGCGCTGCGCCGGGCCGCGGGACCTGCTTGGCGTTGCGAGGTCAGGCCGACGGCAGGGTGCCGAGCCGGGCGTTGATCCGCTCGATGTCGGCCAGTGCCGTCTCCCGGCGGACCTTGATCTTGTCGACCACGTCGGCCGGGGCCTTCTCGGTGAACTTCGGGTTGGTCAGCTTTCCCTCGCACTGGGCGAGTTCCTTCTGTGCCACAGCGAGGTCCTTGGTGAGACGCTTGCGCTCGGCCTCGACGTCCACCGCGCCGGACAGGTCCAACTCGACCACCACGGACGAGCCGCCCGGCAGGGGCACCTCCAGCGAGGCGCTCGCCGAGAAGCTGTCACCGGGCTCGGTCAGCCTGGCCAGAGCGGCCACGGCGCTCTGGTGGGCGGTGAGGCCCGCGGCCTCGACACCGTTCAGCCGGGCGCTGACCTTCTGGCCGGGATTGAGGCCCTGGTCGTTGCGGAACCGGCGGATCTCGGTGATCAGCTTCTGCATGCCGTCGATTCGCCGCGCCGCGTCCGCGTCCGCCGCCGCACCGCTGGCGGACGGCCACGACGCGATCACCACGGACTCGCCGCCGGTCAGCGCGACCCAGAGTTCCTCGGTGACGAACGGAATGACCGGGTGCAGCAACCGCAGCAACGCGTCGAGCACGTGCCCGAGCACCGCGCGGGTCGATTCCTCGCGCCCTTCGGCGATCTGGACCTTCGCCAACTCCAGGTACCAGTCGCAGAACTCGTCCCACGTGAAGTGGTAGAGCAAGTCGCACAGCTTGGCGAACTGGAACTCGTCGAACAAGCCGTCCACTTCGGACACCACGGTGTCCAGGCGGTCCAGTATCCAGCGGTCGGCGTCGGTCAGCTCGTCGCGCGGCGGCACCGGGATCGCGGTCGTGGCGCCGTTCATCAGCGCGAACCGGCTGGCGTTCCACAGCTTGGTGACGAAGTTGCGCGAGCCGGACGCGTCGGACAGCGCCATGTCGCTGCCGGGGTTGGCGCCGCGAGCGAGGGTGAAGCGCAACGCGTCCGCACCGTAGCGGTCGAGCCATTCCAGCGGGTCGATCACGTTGCCGCGGGACTTGGACATCTTCTTGCCGTGCGCGTCGCGGATCAGACCGTGCAGGTACAGCTGGTCGAACGGCTGCCTGCCGTCCATCGCGTACAGGCCGAACATCATCATCCGGGCGACCCAGAAGAACAGGATGTCGTAGCCGGTGCACAGCACGCTCGTCGGATAGAACTTCCGCAGATCCTCGGTGTTCTCCGGCCAGCCGAGCGTGGAGATCGGCCACAGACCGGAGGAGAACCACGTGTCCAGCACGTCCGGGTCCTGCGTCCAGCCGTCGCCGGACGGCGGCTGCTCGTCCGGGCCGACGCACACGACCTCGTCGTTCGGGCCGTACCAGACCGGGATCCGGTGCCCCCACCACAGCTGGCGGGAAATGGTCCAGTCGTGCATGTTGTCGACCCAGTCGAAGTAGCGCTTGGCCAACTCCGGCGGGTGCACGGTGGTCCGGCCGTCGCGCACGGCGTCACCGGCGGCGCGGGCCAGCGGCTCGACCTTCACCCACCACTGCATCGACAGGCGCGGCTCGACGACCGTGTCGCACCGCGAGCAGTGCCCGACCGAGTGCACGTACGGACGCTTCTCCGCGACGATCCGGCCCTGCTCACGCAGCGCGGCGACCACGGCGGGCCGGGCCTCGAAGCGGTCGAGCCCCTCGAACGGGCCCTTCACCGTGACCACGGCGCGCTCGTTCATCATCGTGATCGCGGGCAGGTCGTGGCGCTGGCCGATCTCGAAGTCGTTGGGGTCGTGCGCGGGCGTCACCTTCACCGCGCCGGTGCCGAACTCCGGGTCCACGTGCTCGTCGGCGACGACCGGGATCCGGCGGCCGGTCAGCGGCAGCGGGATCTCCTTGCCGACCAGGTGCCGGTAGCGCTCGTCGTCCGGGTGCACGGCCACCGCGGTGTCGCCGAGCATGGTCTCGGCGCGCGTGGTCGCCACGACGATCGACTCGTCGCCGTCCCCGTACCGGATCGAGACGAGCTCGCCGTCGTCCTCGGAGTGCTCGACCTCGATGTCCGACAGGGCGGTCAGGCACCGCGGGCACCAGTTGATGATCCGCTCGGCGCGGTAGATCAGGCCGTCGTCGAACAGCTGCTTGAAGACGGTCTGCACGGCACGCGACAGGCCCGCGTCCATCGTGAAGCGCTCACGGCTCCAGTCGACGCTGTCGCCGAGCCTGCGCATCTGGTCGAGGATCCTGCCGCCGTACTCGTCCTTCCACTCCCAGACGCGGGCGACGAACTCGTCACGGCCCAGGTCGTGCCGGGACACGCCTTCCTTCTCGGCGAGCGAGCGCTCCACCACGTTCTGGGTGGCGATGCCCGCGTGGTCCATACCGGGCAGCCACAGCACCTCGTAGCCCTGCATCCGGCGGCGCCGCGACATCGCGTCCATCAGCGTGTGGTCCAGCGCGTGGCCCATGTGCAGCTGGCCGGTGACGTTCGGTGGCGGCAGCACGATGGTGAAGGGCGGCTTGTCCGACGACGAGTCCGCCTCGAAGTAGCCCGCCGCTACCCAGCGCTGGTACAGCCGTCCCTCTACCTTCTCGGGCGCGAACGCGGCCGGAAGATCGGTTGTTGCCTGGGGGATGGCTGTCTCTGTCACGGTGACAGAGTTTACGAACCGCGCGGCGGCGACTTCACGCGCATGCCTGTTCATACGAACGGGTGACTTCCCACCCCAGTCGCCAGCCGGAGACCACGCATTGTGACTCAGTGCACTCGGGCCACTACCCGTAACCACTAGTTTTACGCACCGTGGTCAGGCTACGCTCACCAGGTCCGGTGTGGACTACACCACGGGGCTGCCGGGCACCCTGTTCTCCGCGAGCACGCGCGAGGGAGACATGCCCGAGGACCCACAGCATCACGCCGACTCGCCACGCTCGTTCTTCAAGCGCTACCGCGCCAAGGTCGCCACGCTCAGCGTCGGCGCGGCGGTCGTCGCAGGAATCGTGACATTCAACGAGGTCCGCGGCACGGCCGAGCAGAGAACAGTCGAAGTCACCGCGGAGACCCCGCCGGTCCGGATCGACGCCAACCGCCCCTTCACCGGCACCCCCGCCGCCGACTGGGCGGACGGCGAAGCCGGTGTCGTCACACCCGAGGCGAAGGCCGTCGGCCCGTTCACCGCACAGCAGGTCCGCGAGGCCTACGCCACCGTGCGCCAGGCGGTGATCACCTCACGGCTTGACCGGGCGGTCCTCGAACAGCACGACGTGGAGCGGTACCTCAAGCTGCTGGCCAAGGACTCACAGCGCAAGATGCGGCCGGTGTTCACCGACGACCCGCACGAAGCGCACGCCTACGCGACCAGGATCGCCGCGGGCCACACGCTGTTGCCCGCCCAGCCCAAGGTGCGTGGCCGGATGTGGGCCGAGCAGGGCACCAAGACCGGGGAACTGGTCGTGCACACGAACTTCGTGTTCGCGTACGCCTTCGGCGCCACCGAGCCCGACAAGATCAAGAACGTGATGGACGTCGTCGCCGTCGACCGCTGGGACGTCGACTACTCGATCCTGACGAGCAAGTACACCGCGAGCAGCCAGGGGCTCTGGCCCAACCGGTCACAGGGCTTCACCTACTCGATGGGCTGCGAGGCGCTGCGTGCCGGTTATCTCGCGCCCTCCTACGGCGAACGCCGCGGGGACGCGCCGAAGTCCGACCAGGGCCAGGACCGCTCCGCCTACTTCGACCCGGCCAGCGCGCTGCCGTCGCCCACCGCCTGCGGATCTCGCTGACCCAGCCTTTCCACCGTGGGGCTGACCGGGGACGTGCCGCGTCAACCCTGAGTCCGACGGCGAAGATCCGTACGTGGTCAGATGTGCCGGAGGGCGGGATCCTGGACCGTTGTCGGCGTGCGAACCCCGAAGATCACCCCAGCTGTCCACGGCGTCGACCTGTCCAAAGTGTACGGATCAGGCGCACCGGGCGACGTGCGCGTTGTCGCGCTCGACACCGTCACGGTCGGCTTCCCGCGCGAGCGGTTCACCGCCATCATGGGCCCGTCCGGCTCCGGCAAGTCCACGCTGCTGCACTGCCTTGCCGGACTGGACAAGCCGACCAGCGGCCAGGTCTTCGTCGGCGACACGGAGATCTCCGCGCTGTCCGACGCGAACCTGACCGCGCTGCGCCGTGACCGTGTCGGCTTTGTCTTCCAGGCGTTCAACCTGCTGCCGACGCTGACCGCGTGGGAGAACATCGTGCTCCCGCTCGACCTGGCCGGACGGCGGCCGGACCAGGCCTTCGCCGACACGGTCATCGACGGCGTCGGTCTGCGGCACCGGCTCGGGCACAAGCCGAACCAGCTGTCCGGCGGCCAGCAGCAGCGGGTCGCGTGCGCCCGTGCGTTGATCACCAAGCCGGAGGTGGTGTTCGCCGACGAGCCGACCGGCGCGCTGGACTCCAAGTCCTCGGCGGACGTGCTCGGGTTCCTGCGGCGCAGCGTGGACCAGTTGGGCCAAACCGTCGTGATGGTGACGCACGAGCCGTCGGCGGCAGCCTACGCCGACCGTGTGCTGTTCCTCGCCGACGGCCGGGTGGTCGGTGAACTGGCCGATCCCACCGCTGATCGCGTCCTCGACCAGATGAAGGACCTTGAGAGGGTTGTGGCCTGATGTTGCGCGCGATGCTGCGGGATCTCCTCGCGCACAAGGGAAGGGTCGCGATGACCGTCGTCGCGATCACGTTGGGGGTGGCCTTCGTCGTGGCCACGTGGGTGGTGTCCGACTCGGCGGCGGCGACCGCGCGTGGTGAAGGCGTCCGGGAGGACATCGGCGTGTCGGTGCGCGCTGTCGACGGCACCACCGAGCTGACCGCGGCCGACCGGGACCGTCTGGCGGGCATTCCCGGTGTGGCCAGCGCTTCCGGGGTGGTGACCGGGTACGCGGGTCTGGTCGGCGCGGACGGCAAACTCGTCTCGGCACGCCCGACGGCGGCGGGAACGAACTGGGACTCCTCGCAGCGGTTCGTCCTGAAGGACGGCCACGCACCGGCGCCCGGCGAGGTCGCCGTCGGCGAGTCCGAGGCCGTCAACGCAGGCCGCGCGGTCGGCGACCGAGCCCGGATCCTGCTGGCAGGCGGGCGATCCGTCGAGGCGACGGTCACCGGTGTGTTCGTGTACCGGTCGCTGGGCGAACCACCACCCGTCGTCGCGTTCGGCGATCCCGCGGGGCTGGGCGACGGCTTCACCCGGGTCGAGCTGACCGCGAAACCGGGAGCCGACGCTGACGCGATCGCGTCAGCCGCCCGGCGGCTGGTCGACGACAGGACGCGCACGGTCACCACGGGCGCGGAGCTCGCGGCGCAGGCCAGGGCGCGAGCCGACGAGTCGGCGCAGTCCAGCCGGGAAGGCCTGCTCGGCTTCGCCGCGGTGGCGCTGCTCGCCGGGATGTTCGTGATCGCCAACACCTTCGCGATGCTCGTGACCCAGCGGACGCGTCAACTGGCGCTGGTGCGGGCGATCGGGGCGAGCCGCCGACAGGTCCGCAACGCGGTGCTGGTGGAAGCCGGTGCGCTGGGCCTGGTCGGCTCGACGCTGGGGGTGGCGCTGGGCATCGTGCTGGGCCTGCTCGGTTTGTCGATGAGCGCGCCCGACGGTGCGGGTGTCTCGCTGTCGGTGTCGCCGATCAGCATCCTGGTCGGCTACGCGACCGGTGTGCTGGTCACGATGATCTCGGCGTACACGTCGGCACGGCGGGCCGCCGCGGTGGCGCCGGTCGACGCGCTGCGGACGGACGGTTCCTTCGCCACACGCTCGCTGCGGGCGCGGTCCATCACCGGACTGGTCGTCGTCGTGGCCGGTGTCGTCGCGATCGCGTTGACGTTGCGCAACGACCTGTCCACCACGGAGCGAGTCGTGTCCATGGGTGGCGGTATCGCGGTGTGGCTCGGGGTGCTGTTCCTCGCCCCTGCGCTGGCCAGGGCCGTGCTGCGGCCGGTCGGACAGCTGCTGGGCAGGCGCGGCGGCCCGGCGACACGGCTCGCGGTCCGCAACTCGGTGCGTGACTCGCGGCGGACCGCGGCCACGACGTCGTCGCTGATGGTCGGACTGGCGATGGTGTGCGCGTTCGGCACGCTGGGCTCGTCGATCACGTCGATGCTGAGTTCGTCCATCCAGGCAACGGTTCCCGCCGCCGCGACCATCGTCACGTCCCCCTTCGACCGCGTGTCGCTCGGCACCGACGTCCTGGCCAAGGTCGCGTCGGCGCCAGGGGTGAGCGCGGCCTCCGCGGACCGCTACGCCTTCGTCAAGGTCACGCACAACGGGTCGACCACGCCGACCACGATGTCCGCCATCGAGGCCGACGGGCTGGTGAAACCGGAGATCGTCGAGGGAACGGGCGATGTCCGGCGCGGGGCGGTCGTCAGTGAGAACGAGGCGGCCATGCTCGGCGCGGAGGTCGGTGACCGGGTGACGCTGGTCCTCGACCCGACCACGTCGGTCACCACCACGATCGTGGGGCTGCACAAGGGGATGGAAGGCAGGCCACTGTTCTATGTGGACGTGACATCCGTACCGGCGAAGGTCAGGGACACCACGGTCACCACCGTGTACGCGACCGGCGCGGACCCGTCGGCGGTGCGGGCCGGGATCGAGTCGGTGTTCTCCGACCGGCCCGACGTGGTCGTCACGGATCGCGACGGTGTAGTCCGTGCGGCCACGGAGTCCTTCGAGTTGTTGATGGCGTTGATGTACGCGCTGTTCGGGGCGGCCGTCGTGATCGCGGCCTTCGGTGTGGTGAACACGCTGGCCCTGTCGGTGATGGAGCGGACACGGGAGATCGGTGTCCTGCGGGCGGTCGGGGCGGGCAGGCCGTTGGTGCGCCGGGCCATCCGGATGGAGAGCGTGGTGATCTGCGCGTACGGCGGTGTCCTCGGGATCCTCGTCGGCGTGGGCTTCGGGGCGGTCATGCAGCACGCGATGATGGGCCAGTCCCTCTGGGAGTTCTCCGTTCCGTACGGCATCATCGCCGCCGCGCTGGCCGGGATGCTGGTCGTCGGCGTCCTCGCCGCGCTGTGGCCCGCCCGCCGGGCGGCCAGGACGGACATCCTCGCCGCCATCTCGACAGCGTGACTCTTTGACGTCCCGAACAAGGTGAACTAGTGTGGCAACCAACTGGTTGCCACACTGGAGGCTTTCATGGCGTTTCCCGACCGCATCGAACGTACTGTGGAGATCGCACACCCACTGGAGAAGGTGTGGGCCGCGTTGACCACCGCCGAGGGTCTCGGCACCTGGTTCGGCAACGCGGCCAGCATCGACCTGCGGCCCGGTGGTGCGGGACAGTTGAAGTGGAACGAGGGGTTCACCCAGAACCTCCGCGTCGAGCGGGTGGAGGAGCCGTCCGTGTTCGGGTTCACCTGGCAGATCGACGGGTTGCCGCAAGACGACCCGCGCCGGACGTACGTCGAGTTCACCCTGCGACCGGCCAGCGCGGGAACCCGGCTCACCGTCGTCGAGACCGGCTTCGCCCAACTGCCCGACGCCACCTATGACCGGGCGTACGAGAGCAACACCGAGGGGTGGCCGAAGGAGTTGGGCGAACTGATCGAATACCTGGATGCTGCCTGACATCGAGGCCACGGCGGAGCAGGTCTTCGTCGCACTGGCCGACCCGAGCCGTCGCGCCATCCTGGCTGCACTGGCCGCCAGCGGCCCGGCCACGGTCACCGAACTGGCCGGTCGCCTGCCGATCACCCGGCAGGCGATCGGCAAGCACCTCACCCTGTTGGGCGATGCCGGTCTGGTGACGGCCGAGCCGGGCGAACGGCGCCGCGTGCGCTACCGGCTCCAGTCGGCGCCGATGCGGGTGGCGCAGCAGTTCCTCGCCGCGTTGGCCCGTGACTGGGACAGCCCGCTCGGTGCGCTCAAGGACCACCTCGAACGCACCATCGACCCCATGCCCCTCAACGAGAAGAGGCAGTCATGACTGACGACACCGATCCGCTGAGCCTGCCGGAGATCGTCGACAGGGGGACCTTCCAGGAGGAACTGGACGAGCTGCGAGCCAGGGAGAAGGCGCACACCCGGGCAGGCGACGCGATCGCCGCGGCCCGGCGGCGGCTGCCGATGGTCGAGGTGGACGCCACCCTCGAACTGACCGGCCCGGACGGGCCGGTCACCCTGCTCGACGCGTTCGAGGGCCGACGGCAACTCATCGCCTACTACTTCATGTGGCACCCCGGCCACACCGCGGCGCAGCAGTGCGAGGGGTGCACGTGGTGCGCCACCCAGGTCGCGGAGCTGTCCTACCTGCATTCCCGCGACATCACCTACGCGGTGATCTGCCAGGGCCCGTATGAGGAAGGCGCCCGCTACCGCGACTTCATGGGCTGGGAGACCCCCTGGTACTCGGCGCCGGAGTCTCTCGACGAGCTGCTGGCCGGACGTCAGGTCGGCATGATGTACCTCGCTTGTTACGTCCGCAACGGTGACCGCGTCTTCGAGACCTACTGGACGACCTACCGTGGCGTCGAGGTCATGGACTACAGCTACGCGCTGATGGACCTGACCGTGTACGGCCGCCAGGAGCCATGGGAGGACTCCCCGACCGGCTGGCCCCAGCCGTGGACGGGCAACAAGGAGCGGATCATCACCGACGGCCGCCCGATCGCCCAGTGGTCGCGGCTCGCGGCCGGACGCTCCGACGACCTCACCGGCGAGCGCTGAACAGACGGTCCAGGTGGGCGTCCACCACCGCCAGCGCCTCGTCGGACGTGTGGTGGCCGATCAAAGCGTGGGTACCGAGGCCGTCGAGCAGGGCGAGCAGGAGCCGGGCCTCATGGTCCGGGTCGAGGTCCGCGGCGATGTCACCCGTATCGCGGGCCTGGGTGAGCAGGAGCACGAGCAGGCCGTGCAGCTCGCCGTAGCCGGTGCTGAGCCGCGCGGCGAAGTCGTTGTCGACCAGGGCGCGGACCGTGAAGGCCATGCCGACTTTCAGCGCGTGCCGGTGCAGGTCGTCGATGGGCAGCAACTCGGTCGCGATCGCGCGGATCACCGCTCTCGGTGAGGAGTCGCCCGTCTCGGCGAGGCGCTGGCCGACGAAGGCGGCGCCGAGTTCGTTGACGCGCCGGAACGCGGCCTGGAGCATCTGGTCCTTGGTGCGGAAGTAGTGCTGGACCCGGCCGAGGGACACGCCCGCCCGCGTCGCCACGTCACGCAGGCTGATGCCGTCCATCCCCTGCTCACCGATCAGGGTGAGCACGGCGTCGACGATCTCCAGCTGCCGTTCGTCATGGGCGGCACCGACACCGCGGGTCCGCTGCGTGGACACCTTCTCAATATAGCCGTATTGCCCTACGTCGACTATTCCGATACGTTTGACTTGATTTGACGGAGGACGTTCAGGGGGTTCGACCATGCACTGGGGGAAACGACTCGCCATCTCGGTGGCGGTGCTGCTGACAGCGCTCACAGCACTGAACGCCCCGGCGGCCTCGTCCGCGCGCCCGGACCGGGTGCGCGTGGACAGCGGCTGGCTCCAGGGCGCGGAAGCGGCGGATTACCGACTGTTCCAAGGAATCCCGTACGCCGCCGCGCCCGTGGGCGACCTGCGGTGGCGCTCGCCACAGCCGCCCGCCAACTGGAGCGGTGTCCGTGACGCCACCACACCGGGCCCGCGCTGCGCGCAACTGGCCTCGCCACAAGGCAACAAGGGAAGTACGGCTGAGGACTGCCTGTTCCTCAACGTGACCGTCCCGCGTGGCGGGGCCGCCCGCAAGGCGGTGTTCGTCTGGCTGCACGGTGGCGGGTTCACCGAGGAGGCGGGCAGCGACTACGACGCCCGGCGGCTGGCCGTCAGCGGGGATGTCGTTGTGGTGACTGTGAACTACCGGTTGGGGATCTTCGGCCTGCTGGCCTATCCGGGGCTCGCCGGGTCCGGCGGGTTCGCGTTGGAGGACCAGCAGGCGGCGCTGCGGTGGGTGCGGCGCAACATTTCCCGCTTCGGCGGCGACCCCGGCAACGTCACACTCGCCGGGGAGTCCGCGGGCGGCAAGAGCGTCTGCGGACATCTCGCTTCGCCGTCGGCGGCCGGGTTGTTCCAGCGGGTGATCCTGATGAGCGCGCCCTGCACGGGAACTGTGCCCGCCGGTGCGATGTTCCCCGGGTTGCCCGCGTTCCCGCAGTGGATGCCGACGTCACAACGCGAGCCGGACGGGCAGCGGGTGGCCGCTGACCTGGGCTGCGCCGACATGACGTGCCTGCGGCATCGTCTGTCCACGGAGAAGCTGCTGACCAAGCACCACGAGTTCATCTCGCCGACGTTCGGCAACGCCGTGCTCCCACAGGATCCGGCCGCCGCGATCGCCGGGGGAACCACGCATGAGGTGGCCGTCGTCTCGGGCATCACCAAGAACGAGATGAGTTACACCGCAACAATTTTCTACGACCTCGTGGGCAAGCCCGTCACCGGGCCGCAGTACGAGTCCCTGCTCACGACGGCGTTCGGCGAACACGCCGACCGTGTCGCACGGCGGTATCCACTGAGCCGGTTCGTGTCACCGAGCCAGGCGTGGGCCGCAGTCACCACGGACGTCGTATTCGCCTGCCCCACAGCGAAACGCGACAAGGACCTCGGCGCGTGGTCGTACGAGTTCGCCGAACCGAGCCCGCCGGTCCCCGGGCTGACCTTCCCGCCCGGCGCGCCGCACGCGTCCGACCTGCCGCATCTGTTCCCCGGTTACGACGAGCGCCAGAGTGCGGTGTCCCAGCGGATGATCGACTACTGGACGACGTTCACCCGCACCGGGAAACCGGCGGACCAGCGAGTCTGGCCGCGTCATCCCGCGACCATCGCACTGACCAGCGCGGCAGGGAACCCGGCACGGGTCGACTTCACGGCGGCACACCAGTGTGCCTTCTGGGACACGGTTGCTCAGGTGCGCAGGTAGGAGGCCCCGTTGAGGTCCAGCACCGTGCCGGATGTCCATTCGGCCGCCGGTGAGGCCAGGTAGACCACGGCGGCCGCGATCTCCTCGGGCCGCCCGACCCGGCCGAACGGGCTCTGGCCGCGGACGTCGTCAGTCACCATGTCGGCGACCCGGTCGGTCGCGACGAACCCGGGAGCCACCGATGTCACGGCGATCCCGTGCGGCGCCAGGGACACCGCCAGTGACTGGCCGAGCGAATGCAACGCGGCCTTGCTCGCGCCGTACGCGGGCATGTCCGGCTCGCCGCGGAAGGCGCCACGGGAACCGACGTTGACGATCCGGCCGCGGATCCCGCGGTCGATCATGTGCCTGGCGACGCAGTAGGCCATGTTGGCCGCGCCGAAGACGTTGACCGCGAAGGTCCGCTGCCAGATCGACTGCCAGTCCTGATAGGACAGTTCCGGCAGCGAGCCGAGCTCGACCAGGCCCGCGTTGTTGACCAGGACGTCAACGCTGCCAAGGGTTTTCACCGCGGAAGCGACGGCACGCTCGACGGCTGCCGGATCGGCGAGGTCCGCGTCGGCCGAGGACAGGGCGACCACGGAGTCACCGTGCTCACGGAAGGCGTCGGCGATGGCGGCGCCGATCCCGCGCGAACCACCGGTGACCAGAACGCCTCTGTTCCCAGGATGAGTACTCACTTGGCGAACACCTGCGACTCGTCCTTGAACGCCTTGAACTCCAGTGCGTTGCCCGCCGGGTCACGGAAGAACATGGTCCACTGCTCCCCCGGCTCGCCCGCGAACCGCAGGTACGGCTCGATCACGAACTCGGTCGCCGCCGCACGCAGCCGGTCGGCCAGCACGTGGAACTCCGGGATCGGCAGGATCAGCCCGAAGTGCGGCACGGGCACGTCGTGGCCGTCGACCGGGTTGCGGCCGGAGTCGGTACGCGGACCGGGCACGACGTGGGTCACGACTTGGTGGCCGTAGAAGTTCCAGTCCACCCACGCGTCGGCGGAGCGGCCTTCCTCGAGTTTCAGCACGCCACCGTAGAACTCACGGGCTTTGCCCAGGTCGTCGACGGGAATGGCCAGGTGGAATCCAGGTCGGGTCATACCCCCACCTTGACTTGCGATTGTCCTAATGTCAACATTCGGACATGCTGCGACCAGCGGGCAGGCGAGGCCTGGCGGAGGAGGCGGGCGACCGGATCCGCGACGCGATCTTCGACGGCGACTTCCCGCCGGGGGCGGCGCTGCGCGAGGTCGAGCTCGCCGCGCAGCTCGACGTCAGCCGCGGCTCGGTGCGGGAGGGCCTGGCGATCCTGGAGCGCGAAGGCCTGGTGCAGAGCGCCTGGCACCGCGGCACGAAGGTGATCGACCTGACCGTGCCGGACGCGGAGGAGGTCTACTCGGTCCGGGCCGCGCTGGAGGGACTGGCCAGCCGCGCCGCGATCGGCCGCGTCGACCTGGCGGCGCTCACCGCCCTGGTCGACACGATGGCCCGGCGGCTGGCCGACGGCGTCGAGAGCGCGGAGCTGCTGGCGCTGGACATCGAGTTCCACGACACGATCTACCAGGCCACGCGCAACCGGCGGCTGATCGAGGCCTGGTCCGCGCTGCGCTCACAGGTGTACCTGTTCCAGCTGACCCGGATTCGCCTGGGACACGACGGCTACCGCGCGGTCGTCGTCGAGGAGCACCGGCAGATGGTGAACCTGCTGGAGCGCGGCGAGACGCACGCGGTCACCCGCTTCGCCGAGGAGCACGTGCACTCGGCGTTGCGGGCACTGTCGGAGCAGCTCAGCCGGTGAACAGCCGGGCGACCTTGATGATCAGTTCGTACAGGCCGTAGGCGAACGGGACGCCCACCCACAGCCACGCGACCGCGATCAGCGGCCTGCGGTCGGTCGGCGGCGCGTCGGGCGTCTGTTCCTGGTCGCTCATCACGCCACCTCCGCTGTGGTCTTCTCATGGAACCTGGCGTTGACCGGCCGGACCAGCTCGTTGGCGACGAAACCGATCACCAGCAGGCCGATCATGATGTAGATCGACGTCGTGTACAGCGCGGGCCCGCTCTTGCCCGCCGCCTTCTGCGCGTCGGCGATGGCGTTGATGATCAGCGGGCCGAGCACACCCGCGACCGACCACGCGGTCAGCAGGCGGCCGTGGATCGCACCGACCTGGTAGGTGCCGAAGAGGTCCTTCAGGTAGGCCGGGATCGTGGCGAAACCCGCGCCGTAGAAGGACAGGATCAGCATCGCGGACAGGATGAACACGACCTTCGCGTCGTTGCCGACGAGCGCGATGATCAGGTACAGGATCGCGCCGAGTCCCAAGTAGAGCCGGTAGATGTTCTTGCGGCCGATGACGTCCGAAGTGGAGGACCAGATGAACCGGCCGAGCATGTTCGCCAGCGACAGCAACGCCACGAAACCGGCGGCGGCGCTCGCCGTCACCGGGGTGGAGGTCTGCCGGAAGAAGTCGCCGATCATCGGCGCGGCCTTCTCCAGGATGCCGATGCCCGCGGTCACGTTGAAGCACAACACCACCCACAGGCACCAGAACTGCGGCGTCCTGATGGCGTTCTTCGCGGACACGTTGGCTGTGGTGATCAGCGCGTGTGCCTTGTCGTTCGCCGGGGTGTACCCGGCCGGACGCCAGCCCGCCGCAGGCACACGCACCAGCAGCACGCCCATCATCATGAACACCGCGTACGCCAAGCCGTGCACCAGGAACGCCAACGCGATGGCGCCGTCCTCAACACCGGTCACCACACCGGTGTTGTTGTAGGTGACGCCGAACGCGTCGAGCATCGCGGTCGACCACGGCGTCGCGATCAGCGCGCCACCGCCGAACCCCATGATCGCGATGCCGGTCGCCATCCCCGGGCGGTCGGGGAACCATTTGATCAGTGTGGACACCGGCGAGATGTAGCCGATCCCGAGGCCGATCCCGCCGAGGCCGCCGTAGCCGAGGACCACCAGCCAGTACTGCTTGGTCGCCACGCCGAGCGCGGCGACGAGGAACCCGCCGCAGAAGCAACACAACGACACGAACATCGCCCAGCGCGGTCCGTTGCGTTCCACCCGTGTGCCGAACAGGGCCGCGGACAAGCCGAGCATGACGATGCCCAACTGGAACGGCAGAGCACTCTGTGAGCCGCTCAATGAGAGATACTTCTCCAGCGGGGGCTTGAACACGCTCCAGGCGTAGGCCTGCCCGATCGCCAGGTGAACCGACAGGGCGGCGGGCGGGATGAGCCAGCGACTCCAGCCCGCCGGCGCGACACTACGGGAGCGGTCCAGGAATCCGAGGGCCATCGTCGACCTCCCACGCTGCTTGTTGAGTAGGCAAACTAATGGTCTGGACGCACCGCTTCAAGAAGGAGTCCGCATGGGCCGGGTGACCATTCGCCGACCGGTCGTCAAGATATCGCCAAACGGTCGACGCAGTAGGCCGGATGTGCTAGCGGCCGAGGAACCGCTGGAGATCCGCGTCAACGGCAAGGCGCTCGCGGTCACGATGCGCACGCCGGGAAACGACGTCGAGCTGACGCACGGGTTCCTGCTCACCGAAGGCGTCATCGGCGACAAAGAGGACGTCTCCACCGCGCGCTACTGCGACAGCGTCGACGAGAGCGGCCGCAACACCTACAACGTCCTCGACCTGGCGCTCGCGCCGGGCGTGCCGCCGCCCGACACCGGGGTCGAGCGAAACTTCTACACCACGTCCTCCTGTGGTGTGTGCGGAAAGGCCGCCCTGGACGCCGTACGACTGAAAACCCGGCACTCCCCATCCGGAGACCCCACCCGGTTCTCCCCCACCGTCCTGACCGGCCTGCCGGACGCCCTGCGCGAGGCGCAGCGCGTGTTCGACTCGACCGGCGGGCTGCACGCGGCCGGACTGTTCCAAGCGGACGGCACCATGCTCGTCGTGCGCGAGGACGTCGGCAGGCACAACGCGGTCGACAAGGTCATGGGGTGGGCGTTGCTCAACGACCGTATCCCGCTGACTGGGACAGCACTGATGGTGTCCGGTCGTGCCTCGTTCGAGCTGGTCCAGAAGGCGACCATGGCCGGTGTGCCGCTGCTCGCGGCCGTGTCGGCGCCATCGTCGCTGGCAGTGGAGCTGGCCGAGGAGAGCGGGATGACACTGGCCGGGTTCGTGCGCGGCGATTCGATGAACGTCTACACCGGCATCGAGCGACTGCCCGATGACAACGAGTGACACTGTGAGCTGGGCCGATCGGTAATGTCTAGACCCTTTCCCCCGATGGTGGCTACAGAAAGCAACTTTCTCGCCCTCAAGAACGTCTGAGTGGTAGAGCATGTGAGTAAGGCGGGGAAGGACCAGGGGTGGCAGCAGAGACCGAAGGGCCCGAGAAGCGGCGGATGAGCCGCCGGTCGGTGCTCATCGCGGGCACCGCGGGACTGGCCACCACCGGCCTGGTGCTGGGTGCCGCCACCGGCACGTTGCCGGTGACCAAACTGCTCGGCGACGTGCTGGGCGCACCACCCGAGGTCGGCCCGGACGAGGTCGTGATCAAGCACGAGCGCGTCTACTCCCAGCGGCGCAGGCGCGAGGTCGACATGGTCACGATCCTGCCCGACCGGGCCCGCCACCAGCGGCTGCCCGTCTGCCTGATGCTGCACGGCCTGCACGGCAACGCCCGCCGGGCCGCGCCGACCGGACTGGCCCGCAAACTGATCGACCTGTCCGCCACTGGCAAGATCCCGCCATTCGCGTTCGTGGCACTGGACGGCGGCGACAACTACTGGCACGAGAACCAGCGCGGCGACAACTCCATGGCCATGCTGCTCGACGAGGTCCCGCGCTGGATGCGGGAACGCGGCCTCGGCGACGCCGAGGGCGTGCCGTTCGCGTGCACCGGCATCTCGATGGGCGGCTTCGGCGCGCTGCTGTACGGACGCCGCCGCAACGAGCAGGGCAACCCGGCGCAGGCCATCGCGGCCATCTCCCCCGGATTGCTGACGTCCTGGCGTGAGATGAGCACCCGCAAGGCGTTCAAGGACACCGCCGAGTGGGCGTCGCTGGACCCGCTGCGCAACGTGGACAAACTCGGCAGCGTCCCGGTCGGGATCTGGTGTGGCACCGAGGACCACTTCATCGACGGCACCCGCAAGTTCATCAAACTGGCCAAGCCGCAGGTCGCGTACACCGGCCCCGGTGGGCACGGCGACCCGTTCTACCGCCGTATCGTCCCCGACGTGCTGGCCTTCCTGGGCAAACACGCCCCCCGAAACAGCTGAACGCCCCCGCCCCTGACCGGGCGGAGGCGTCCAAACGCTGATCTGACGCAGGTTGGTTGCTTTCAGGCCGACTTCTCGCGGCGTTCCCGGCGGGTGGGCTGCCGGGCCACGATCGTCGGGTTCACGTTCTCCCTGACCGTCTGCTCGGTGATCACGACCTTGGCGACGTCCGTGCGGCTCGGGATGTCGTACATCACCGGCTGCAGGACCTCCTCCATGATCGCGCGCAGGCCACGGGCACCGGTGCCGCGCAGGATCGCCTGGTCGGCGATGGCCTCCAGTGCGGTCTCGGTGAACTCGAGCTCCACACCGTCCATCTCGAACAGCTTCTGGTACTGCTTGACCAGTGCGTTCCGGGGCTGGGTGAGGATGGTGACCAGGGACTTCTTGTCCAGGTTGGTCACGCTGGCCACGATCGGCAGCCGACCGATGAACTCGGGGATCAGACCGAACTTGATCAGGTCCTCCGGCATGGTGTCGGAGAAGATGTCGCTCTTGTCGATCTCGGCGGCGGTACGGATCTCCGCACCGAAGCCGAGGCCGCGACGGCCGACCCGGTCCTGCACGATCTTCTCCAGCCCGGCGAACGCACCGGCCACGATGAACAGCACGTTCGTCGTGTCGATCTGGATGAACTCCTGGTGCGGGTGCTTGCGACCGCCCTGCGGCGGCACGCTGGCCGTGGTGCCCTCGAGGATCTTGAGCAGCGCCTGCTGCACGCCCTCGCCGGAGACGTCCCTGGTGATCGAGGGGTTCTCGGACTTGCGGGCGATCTTGTCGACCTCGTCGATGTAGATGATGCCGGTCTCGGCGCGCTTGACGTCGTAGTCCGCGGCCTGGATCAGCTTCAGCAGGATGTTCTCGACATCCTCGCCGACGTAGCCCGCCTCGGTCAGTGCCGTGGCGTCCGCGATGGCGAACGGGACGTTGAGCAGTTTGGCCAGCGTCTGGGCCAGATAGGTCTTGCCGCAGCCGGTCGGGCCGAGCATCAGGATGTTCGACTTCGCGAGTTCGACGGTCTCCTCACGGGAGTCCCGTCCCTCGCGGACCCGGTCGCCTGACTGGATGCGCTTGTAGTGGTTGTACACCGCTACGGCGAGGCTGCGTTTCGCGTCGTCCTGGCCGATCACGTACTGGTCGAGGAAGTCGTGGATCTCGGCGGGCTTGGGCAGCTCGTCGAGTTTGACGTCACCGGCCTCGGCCAGCTCTTCCTCGATGATCTCGTTGCACAGGTCGATGCACTCGTCGCAGATGTACACGCCGGGGCCGGCGATGAGCTTCTTCACCTGCTTCTGGCTCTTTCCGCAGAAGGAGCACTTGAGCAGGTCTCCGCCGTCACCGATACGTGCCATGACCGCTGACCTTGTCCCCTCCGGCGTACCGGCCGGTACGCCTGGCTGTGTCTCGAGCGTTTCGCCCGTTCGGGTGTTTCGACTTCAACACCAGTCGGGGTGACTCCTGCGGCGGCGGTCCTGCCCGCGCACCCCTCGACTGTACGTGCCAAGTGCCACAAAGCGGGAGAACCTGACCCGTCCGTTGCCGAATACCGGTGACAACCCTCGTCACCGACCGTATGCCATCACGGCCCCGCGTGTCGGACGAAACGCGAGATCGGCTGGGACGGGCCAGGTCCGCGGAACTAATGCGCCGCCGAAAGCTTGCGGTACGGCAGGACCTCGTCGATGATCCCGTAGTTCTTGGCGTCCTCGGCGGTGAGGATCTTGTCGCGTTCGATGTCGTTGCGGATGTCGTCGGCGTCCTTGCGGGTGTGGTGCGCCAGCGTGGTCTCCATCTGGCGACGCAGCCGCTGGATCTCGTTGGCCTGGATCTCCAGGTCGGAGACCTGGCCGTAGACACCCTCGATCGACGGCTGGTGGATCAGGATCCGCGCGTTGGGCAGCGCCATCCGCTTGCCGGGCGTACCGGCGGCGAGCAGCACGGCCGCGGCCGACGCGGCCTGGCCGAGGCAGGTGGTGCGCACGTCGGGACGCACGTACTGCATCGTGTCGTAGATCGCCATGAGCGAGGTGAATGAACCGCCTGGCGAGTTGATGTACATCTCGATGTCCCGGTCGGGGTCGACCGACTCCAGGTACAGCAACTGCGCCATCACGTCGTTGGCCGACGCGTCGTCGATCTGCACACCGAGGAAGATGATCCGCTCTTCGAAGAGCTTGTTGTACGGGTTGGACTCCTTGACCCCGTAGCTGGTGCGCTCCACGAAGGAAGGCAGCACATACCGGGACTGTGGGAGCTGGAAGTCACTCACTGCTACTCCTCGTAATCTTTCAGTCGCCGGTCAGGCGCGCCCGGACGTACCGCGGGTGGCTACCTGGTCGACGAAGCCGTACTCGCGGGCTTCCTCGGCGGTGAACCAGCGGTCACGGTCGGCGTCGGCGGTGATCTTCTCGATCGTCTGGCCGGTCTGCTCGGCCGTGATCTGCGCCATCTCGCGCTTCCACTTGCCGAACACCTCGGCGCGGATGGCGATGTCGGAGGCGGTACCACCGACACCGGCCGACGGCTGGTGCATCATGATCCGCGCGTGCGGCAGCGCGTGGCGCTTGCCGGGGGTGCCGGAGGACAGCAGGAACTGGCCCATGGACGCGGCCAGGCCCATCGCCCAGGTCTGCACGTCCGGCTCGATCAGCTGCATGGTGTCGTAGATCGCCATCCCCGCGGTCACCGAACCGCCGGGGGAGTTGATGTAGAAGACGATGTCCCGTTTCGGGTCCTCGGCCTCAAGCAGGAGCAGCTGCGCCGTGATCCGGTTCGCGATCTCGTCGTCGACCTCGGAGCCGAGGAAGACGATCCGCTCGCGGAGCAGCCGCTCGTACACCGAGTCGTTCAAGGTCAGCCCTGCGGTGCCGGACCGCATCTGGGGCGAGTGGTGTTGCGTCACGTCTGCCTGCCTCTTCCTGAAAGAACTCAAGCTCATCTCTCGCATCCGACATTAACGAAGGCGGGCGGCGCCGACGTCCCGACACCGCCCACGTTCGCTCAGAGCGTCACTACTTGGCCTCGGCCGGCTCCGCCTCGGGCGCTTCGGACGCCTCTGCGGTGTCATCCGCGGCCGGGGAGACCGGGCCGAACAGCGCGTCGAAGTCGATGGAGTTGCCGCTGGCGTCGGACACCGTGGCCTGGCGCACGATGGACGCGAGGGCCTTGCCGCGGCGCACGTCGGCGAAGATCGCGCCGAGCTGGCCGGACTGCTGGGCGCGCTGCACGTACTCGTCCGGGCTGACGCCGAAGCGCTGGGCCTGGTAGATGATGCGTTCGGTCAGCTCCTGGTCGGAGACGGAGAGGTTCTCCGCGTCGGCGACCGAGTCGAGCACCAGCTGGGTCTTGACGGCCTTCTCGGACTCACTGCGCACGTCCGCGTCGAACTCCTCGCGGGTCTGGCCCTGCGTCTCGAGGTACTCGTTGAACTTGGCGTCGTCGTGGTCGAACGCGTGGACGGCGTCGTGCGCCCGCATCTCGACCTCGGCGCCGACCACGCTCTCGGGCAGCGGCACCTCGGTGGTCTCCAGGAGGGCATCGAGGACCTTGTCGCGGGCCTGGACGCCCTGCTGCATCTTCTTGGCCATCGAGACGCGCTCACGGAGGTTCTCGCGCAGCTGGTCGACGGTGTCGAACTCGCTGGCCATCTGCGCGAACTCGTCGTCGACCTCGGGCAGTTCACGGACCTTGACCGACTGGACGGTGACCGAGATCTCGGCGTCCTTGTCGGCGAACTCACCGGCGACCAGCTTGGACACGAAAGTCCTGGTCTCGCCGGCCTCGGCGCCGACGATGGCCTCGTCGATGCCCTCGATCAGCTCACCGGAGCCGATCTGGTAGGAGAGGCCGGTGGTGGCGGCCTCCGAGACCTCCTGGCCGTCGACGGTGGCGGAGAGGTCGATGGAGACGAAGTCGCCGTCCTCGGCGGGCCGGTTGGCACCGGCGAGGGTGCCGAAACGGGCGCGCAGCTCGTCGAGCTGGCGGTCGACCTCCTCCTCGTTGATCTCGATGTCGTCGACAGTGACCGAGAGCTCGCCGAAAGCCGGGACGGTGATCTCGGGCCGGACGTCGACCTCGACCGTGAACGCGAGGTGGTCACCGTCCTCGATCTTGGTCACCTCGATGTCGGGGCGGCCCAGCGTGCGGACCTCCTCGGCATTGACGGCTTCCATGTACTTGGCCGGGATGGCTTCGTTGACGACCTCGTCCAGCACGACACCGCGACCGAGCCGGTTCTCCAGCACCTTCGCGGGCGCCTTGCCCGGACGGAAACCAGGGATGCGCACCTGCTGTGCGAGCTTGCGGTATGCGCGGTCGAAGTTCGGCTTGAGCTCGTCGAACGGCACCTCGACGTTGATCCGGACCCTTGTCGGGCTCAGGTGCTCGACGGTGCTCTTCAACGTAAGACTCCTCGTGCGAAATGGCATAGGGGAACACCCGCGCCGGAGAAAACAAGCCGGGAGTTACCAGGGAAGTCTAGGCGAGGTGCGCAGGTGGAACCGGCGGGGGTGGATACTGGCCGGATGGAGGTGGCGATCCTGATCGGCCTGCAAGCCTCAGGGAAGACAACCTTCTACCGAAGACACCTCGCGAAAACCCATGATCACGTGAGCAAGGACAACTTCCCGAACGCGAGAAAACCGCAGAAACGCCAGCTCAGGCTGATCGAGGAAGCGCTGTCGGAAGGCCGAGGCGTGGCGGTGGACAACACAAACCCCGCACCGGCCGAATGGGCCCCGCTGATCGCGACGGCCCGAGCGTTCGCAGCGACAGTGACCGCCTACTGGTTCCCGGTGGACGTCGAAGCCTCCATCGCCCGCAACGCGGCGCGCGCCAACCCGGTCCCTGACGTGGGCCTCTTCACGACCCTCGGCCGCCTACGCCGCCCGACACTGTCGGATGGCTTCGACAAGGTGTACTCAGTGACGTTCGACGACACCGGCGAGTTCACTGTGACCGAACACACAGTGGTGTCTGAAGACGGGCCATAAGCCCTGGTCGGGATGACAGGATTTGAACCTGCGACCCTCCGCTCCCAAAGCGGATGCGCTACCAAGCTGCGCTACATCCCGATGCCATGGCCCGCCGTCGGCGGACCCTGCGTACGTAGCTTAGCGGGACCCGCTAGTCTTATTCCGCACCCACCCCCGGGTTGGTGCACGCGGGTGTAGCTCAATGGCAGAGCCCCAGCCTTCCAAGCTGGTCATGCGGGTTCGATTCCCGTCACCCGCTCAGCTGAAGTCCTAGCAGGTCAGAAGGGGTGTCACCCTGTATCGGGTGACGCCCCTTCCTTGCTATCGGGGACCTACTGTTGACCAGCGGACGGAGTGTCGAACCCGCCTTGGCCGCGGTGGTGTCGCCCACGCGCTTCGGGCGACACCACCGCGGGTCGGCGGATTGGCGTAGAACAGGTCCAACTCGATGCGCCCAGGCCCTGTCACCAATACCTGGCACGCCACGGCGTGAAACGAGTGCGCCAAACCCGAAGCGCGTTCCACCCACTGCTCCGGCACCTGCCCTTTGATCATGCGGATCTGGACCTTGTCCCGCCATCCCTCCGACCGAACACGCAAGAGCTTGGGCAGATGCTCGCGCCCGTTCGCTTCGCGAGCCAGGTTCGTCAGCCGCATGACTGTGCGCCAATCCCAGGCGTAGACAGCTAAGCGACGCATCTCGGCCCGCAGCCAACGACACCGCCTGGCGTACGAATCCGCGTTCTGCCACCACGACACCAACAAACCAGCGAATACAACCGAGGCGACCGCGCCAACCAGATAGTGCCCAACCCACCAGTCCAACAACACTGCGGTGGCGGTCAAAGTCGTGAAAACCGGGTAGTACCAACAAACCCGCGCAACCTTCACCACAAGCCAACCCACAAGCCACGTGAGCGCCAACGGCAAGACTGCGAGCTTGGTCCAGCCAGGCAGCATGGTCCACCATGGCAGCCTCGGCCGTGCGACTTCCAGCGGTGCAGGATCAACCCAGCGCGACCCCTTGCCCATCACGAACCGCCCCGCTCGATCACGGGACTGGCAATGACGCCGAGCGCCAAAGCCAGCGTGCGCAAGCACAACCTGTCCCGCAGCAGCAGCCGAGCGAACTTCTGGTACTTCTCCCAACGTTTCGCGACGGTCCCACTTGCGGGCACCACTGGTGTTGCCTCTAGGCTGTCCATTGTCTACTCCAGGCGGGTAGGCAGCACAGAAGCGGAACACGGTTGGTAGCCAGGGATCCGCTTCTGTGCTTATGGGATACGTTGTTCCACGACAGGGCGTGCGTCATCGCCACACGACCCGTTCCATGTTTCGCTTCAGTCCAATCAGGAATTCGAAGCGCGTCTTGAGGTTATCCGTAGTCGCTTCCCGCGAATGCGGTGCGGGCTGTGCGGCCAGGCCAGTTCCCACAAGACAAGGCAGGTGGCGGCCACTTGCGGTGAAGGCCGATACAGGTCGAGCATCGCCACCAGTTCGTCGCGCTGAGGAATACGACCCTGTTCGATCCGATGGATCTGGTAGCGCGACCCACCGAGCGCGGTTGCCGCTTCCTCCTGAGTTATGGGCACCCGCTCTCGCATCTGCCGAAGGTGCGTGACCAACTCCTTGCCGTGCTCGTTCGGTTCGGGGACGGGGCTCATGACGGTCCGCTCATCTCCGCCACGAAGTCACTGCACCGCCGAGCCTGCTCACCCAGGTCGTTGTAGAGCTCCATCAACTCCTCGATCACCACAGCACGGCAACGCAGGTGCACCGCTTCCTCTCGCAGCACCTCTGCCGCGTGATCGTCGACCCCGTCGAGCGCGTCGGCGAAGACCGCGTAGTTGGAAGCCTGTGACCGCAACGCCCGCACTACATCCATGGGCAAATCGTCCGGTCGCAACATAGTCATCACACCGCCGCCGGAGCCTGACACACCGTCGCCAGCTCACGAGCACCGTCCGCGAGGTCCTCCAGGAACCGCACGAACTCTTGGCACCTCTCGGCACCATTCGGCGGTAGGAGCGTCACCGAGTAAGTCGCGTCGGCCACGAACAGCCTGGGCGGATCCCACTCGTCCCCTGGATGCACGATCACACGTGTGCCCGAACTGACCTTCCACTCAGTCTGAACGGTCATCAAGCGGCCTCCTTTGACCCTGCGAGACCCAGGCGAGGCGCTCCGGCCTCAGGGTCGTTGACCTGAACGAGGTTCAACGTATACGAAGTTTCGTATACGCACAATACCTACGTATACGAAGCTGGTACAGTCCCTGCGCAGCACCGGTCGGCGGTGTGCAGTCGAAAGGATCAAGCCTGATGACAGATCCGGCGTACGTCTCTATCGCGGGCGAGTACGCGCGGAAGATCCGCAGCGGCGAACTTCCACCCGGAATCCAGCTACCGAGCTACGCAGAGATCGCCACACGGCACGGTGTCTCGGACATCGTCGTTCGGAAGGCCCTTGACCTGCTCCAAGGGCAGGGACTTGTTCGGTCCGTGCGGCGTCGCGGCATCTTCGTGACCGACCGGCCCAACCTCGTCCGGATCTCGCCCGAACGGCAGATGGAGACCGCAGAGGCCACATTCGGCAACGAGTCCGCGCAACAAGTCCAGGTTGACCGCGAAACCGGCTCGGTCCCAGCCACCGACACGCTGGCAGAAGTTTTCGGCGTGGTAGTGGGTGATGAGCTCACCCACATCGTTACCCGCGTGTCCGAAGACGGACGGCCGATATCAATCTCGGACACATACCAGCCACCGACCGTCTCAGGAATCTCAGCAGCTACCGACCTCGAAGAAGCCATTGCTGACCAGCTGCCAGCGCCGGATCATGCGAAATGGTTGGAGACGACGCCAGGCGATTTGGTCAAGACCGTTAGCCAACGATTCATGGCAGCCGACGGCCGAGTAGTCATGATCTCGAACATCTCGTACCCACGCAACCGATACGACTCGTTCGTATTTCGCATGAAGCTGTCACCAACTACCTAGACCCCAGGCAGGCACCGCAACACTCAGGAAGCCTGGCTGAGCGCCGCTGGCGAACAGTCAGGCTTCTCTCATTTCCGCACCCACCCCTGTGCCGCATCACTCAAGTTCCACCAGGACACATGCTGCTCGTCTTGGGATTCGAGCCGCCACGCGGCCGACAGCTTGTCGAAGAACGCATCGTCCCCAGTTTTTCCACCACGCGGCTCGCCAATGAATATCAGGCGTTCACCGCCCGACCTCTCAAACGCGCCAAGCGCTTGCGAAGCCATCGTGTTCCCCCACCCGGGCGGCCAGCACAGAAACAACACATAGTCCGCGCGACCGGTTGCCCGATCCAAGAACTCCTCAAGGCCCCTAACATGGTGCCAAACGTCCTGTTGCCCGACTACCGAGGGAAAGGACGCATTCTCAGTCTTACCAGGCGGCTCCGAATCGTACGCTTCGACAGCAAGCCCTGCCGCCACCAACTGCGCCGCCCAGTATGCGCGACCGGCGCCGAGCTCCACCATCGGTCGACCAGCAGAGAACCGGGTTATCCACCCCACGGTCTCAGGTGATGGAATCGCGTATGCGTAAGTGGCCTGCAAAACCATCTGCGCGTATGCCAATCGCGAACTTCCGCCCGGCCGACCACCGTTAACCACTCGGCGACCTTGACGCTCGACAACCGACGGCCCAACAATATCCCAGTATGGATTTGAGCTGTACGCGGCGCCGCCTGTGACGTAATGAACGAATCTCAAGTCGAATGCCGCATCAGCGGAATCATCACCTGTGCCTTGCAGCTGCGGCGCCATATCCAGGTACTCGGCTACCTTTGGATACTCGGCCCGTAGCCGCTCCTCATCATCCAGCAGCGCCGCTAGCTCGTCACGTCGTTCGCTTGTCAGCACAAGGTCAGCCACGCGCCAATTGTTGCACGACGGACTGATGGGTGTAGTCGGCGCTACACCAGCACCGATGCATCGGCCGAGTCCTGCCCACAGACAGGACTCGGCCTCAGGACTCTAACGTACGAGGGAGCGTACGGAGCGCCAATGCTCCTGTAGAAGCGGTGCAGACGCGTCATGACTTCCCTTTCACGCCTACTATCTCCTGTCACTTCTCGTAGTTCGAGCAGATATGGAACAGCATCTCGAAGGGCCAGCCTATACTGACCGTCTTGATGAGCCACCTACAACCTCCAGATAGTGTGGCAATTCGACGACAACCCGGACATCGCCGGGGACCTTGTTGTCCCAAACAGCAAGTTCTTGTGGATTCGTCGATCACTTGGGCAGGTAACTGCGGTCATGTCGTCACTGTCACACCCCTCCACCTACATCCAGCCAGTCAGTGCCCGCGTTGTCGGCTGGCGGGCAACGGCCACAGTGGCGTGCTCACCATGGGATTGTTGCGAGGCTGTTGAAGAACAACGCAACCACTCTCAGAACCAGGTAGAGGGCGAAGAACACAGCCGCGACGATCACGCCGATCGCGACGACGAGTGCCGCGAGGGCCAATAGGCCGACTTTCCAGTCCCGCGGCGGCAGGGCCGGTCTTCTCCAGTTCCAGGCCATCGTTGCCCCCTTGCACCCGGGATGTCTTCCAGTTTAGGGGCTGCCGAGCTCGTTCGGTGGTTCACTGGTGGTGTGACTGGGGTGCTTGTTGGGCAGTTGGCGGCGCTTGGTGTTCGGGCTGGGGATGTATTGGTTGTACACACGTCTTTTCGGGCTGTTGGTGCGGTCGATGGTGGGCCGCTTGGCTTGATTGACGCGCTGCGTACGGTGCTCGGGGATCGTGGGACGTTGGTGATGCCGTCGATGACCGGTGGGGGTCGGTCGGAGGCTTATGATCCGTTGCTTACGTCGACCAGGGATATGGGTGTTGTCGCTGAGATGTTCTGGCGGTTGCCTGGCGTTCTGCGGGGCGATCATCCTTCTTCGACATTCGCTGCCTCTGGTCCGTTCGCTGAGCAGATTGTTGCGCCGCAACCGCTTTCTCCGTCTCATGGCTTGGACAGTCCTATCGGCCGGGTATACGAGCTCGGTGGTTCTGTCTTGTTGCTGGGGGTTGGGCATGATGCGAACACCACCATGCACCTTGTCGAGGATCTCGCTGGCGTTCCCTATCGTGGAGAACACTGGGCGATGGTTTCCGATGGTGGTGGGGCTCGGAAGGTCACGATCAGTGAGCCTGATCATTGCTGTCAGGGATTCGCCGCCGCTGACGGCTGGCTGCGGGATGTCGGCGCGCAGCGTGAGGGGTTGGTTGGGGACGCACAGGCGCGGTTGTTCGCGGCCGGTGATCTCGTGAAGCTCGGTGTGCCGCGGTTGTCTGCGGAGCCCACCGTTCTCCTTTGTCGACAGGGCACCGGCTGTGAGGAGTGCGACGCGGCGCACGCGAGCGTCATGGCCACGGGATGATCAGCGCCGTGATGTTGTCGTGGCCTCCGGAGTCCAGGGCGTGGTGGGTGAGGATTCCGGTGTCTGTCGCGGGTTTTCCGGTCAGTTTGGCGCGGATGGATTCCGCCGTCGGCAGGTAACGCCAGAGCCCGTCGGTGCAGAGCAGCAGGTTCCCCGGGGCTGTTGGGCGGAGGCTCCGGATTCTCGGGGTGGGGTTGGGCGCGTCCGCGCCGAGCCAGTTCGCGAGTGCTTCCAGTTCGCCTGTGTCGTCTTCCGTCAGGAGGATCCCTGGACCTGCTATGGGCAGCCAGTATGCCCGGCTGTCCCCTATCCAACTTGTCCAGATTCCTTCCGTGCTTGCTATTCCGGCCACGTAGGTGCATGCCGGTGCCGACTGTCTCGTTCCCAGCGCGGCGACCGCTTCGGATGCTTTTCCCGCTGCTTCAGTGAGGGCGGTTTCCGGGATGGCGCCTGTGGTCAGGTGGGTTGTGAGGGTTTTCGCCGCTGTCTCGGCGGCTACCTGGGCTGCTCTTTCCGGCCGCGGTGACATCGACACCCCGTCGGTCACCACGCCGATTGTCCATGGGCTCGCGCTGGTCAGCGCCATGGCGTCGGCGTTGATGCCCCGGCGCAGCCCTCGGTCGGTCACCGCTGCCGCTCCGGTGTCCAGTGCCAGTTCGATGTGCGCCCGGAAGGCGGGCTGGGCTGCTCCGCAGTCCCAGCAGTAGCCGTCCGGAGCGACGGTCCCGTCGCACGACACACAGTCGGGCGTCGGTGCGCTCCGCGTCATCCGGTGACACTATCGCCTCATGATCGAGTGGCGAGTGCAGTTCGACGCGAGTGTGACCTTCAGCAACGGCGGGGCTTTGCAGGCTCAGGAGTTCCGGCTCGACATCCCCAGCGACCACATCGACGACGACGCTCTCGGTGAGTTGTTCGTACGGCATCTCGGGCTGCTGATGGTGGGTTCCGTCGCCATCACCAACAAGACCTTCGTCCAGGAGCCGCACAAGGGGTCGCGGGGCGCTGAGACCGTGCCCGTCGAGCAGGGCGTTGTCGACCTCAGCCACGTCATCGAGCACGGCATGTCGACACATGCCGGGATTCCCGGCCCGGAGATCAGTGACTGGCTGTCCTTCGCCGACTCACACGGCAGGTACTCCCCCGGCACCGAGTTCCAGATCGGCCGGATCAGCCTTGTCGGCAACACCGGCACCTATGTGGACAGTCCTGCGCACCGCTTTCCCAGTGGCGACGACCTTTCTTTGCTGCGGCTGGAGACCCTCGTCGACGTCGACGGTGTCACCGTCCGCGCCGACCAGCAGCGGATCGACCGCAAACACCTGCTGGCCCACGAGGTCACCGGCAAGGCTGTTCTGATCAACACCGGATGGGACCGGCACTGGGGCACAGCCGAGTACACCACCGGGCAGCATCCGTTCCTCACCGCAGATGCCGTGCAATGGCTTGTGGAACAACGGGCCGCCGTGGTCGGGATCGACTCCATGAACATCGACGACACCACCGACGGCACGCGGCCCGCGCACACCGCCCTGCTGCGCGCGGGCATCCCTGTCGTCGAGCATATGACTGGCCTCGACCTGCTGCCGCCACACGGTTTCCGGTTCCACGCCGCGCCGCTCGCCATCCGCGGGATGGGAACATTCCCGGTCCGGGCTTATGCCCTCACCTGATACCGTCCGCCCGACTTGTCTGTCTCGCAGGTTCTTGGGTCGCAGAAGGCGAGAAGGTGATCGCTCATACGCAACAATGGGTCATGTTCGTCCACAGGATTAGGGTTCGCTACAGCGAGTGTGATCAGCAGGGCGTGGTGTTCGTCGGGAACTACATGTTCTTTTACGACGTCGCCTTGACCGAGCTGTGGCGTGCGCACGTGTGCAAGTACCAGGACATGGTCGAGAAGGGCGCCGACATGATGGTCGCCGAGGCGCGCTTCCGGTACGTGCGGAGCGCACGGTTCGACGACGAGGTCGACATCGAGATGCCCGTCAACCACGTCGGCACCACCAGCATGATCGTCCTGCCGCGGTTCCGGGTCGGCGGCGAACTCATCACCGAAGGCGAGGTCCGGCACGTCTTCATCGACCCCGCGACCAACCAGAAGACACCGATTCCCGACTACGTCCGCACCGCTCTGTCCGCTGTGGACCCAGTGGCTCAGTGACGCAGGTGCCGGATGCTGCGGACGTACTCCAGTTCCAGCACCGGCCTGCCGTCCCCGTAGTCCCATTCACGCCTGCGGCCGGACTCACGGAAGCCGACCTTGCGATAGAAGTGCCGCGAGCGGTTGGCACCGGACAGCGTCCACGCTCTGATGTCGCGGTGTCGCGTCTCGGCGAGCGACTCCTGCACCCGCTGCATCAGCGTGGACGCCACACCGGTCCCCCACGCCGACGGCCTGGCGTAACACGCGAAGATCTCACCTTTTCCGTCGCCTTCGCCCGACGGCCCGAAATGGCTGAACGCCACCACACGATGGCCGCGCTCGGCGAGCAGGACAGCGCCAGGCAGGCCGTCACCGGCCAGCAGGTCCGCCCACTGGCCGCGGCGGGCCTCCACCTGTCCGGCCAGGAACTTCGGCTCGAACAGGTCCCGGTACGCCACACGCCACGCCTCCGCGTGCACCTCGCCGATGCTCGCCGCGTCCTCGGTGTGTGCCTCGCGCACCAGAGTCAGGGTGTCCAGGCGCATGGATCCCTACCCAAGTCGGTTCGTCATTCACCCAGTCTCGCCAGAATTTGCGCACACCATACGACGTTTGGAAACTCAGTGGCAACGTCTGGCCGCTTCGGTCTGTAATGCACGCGTGTCAGACCTCACTGTTCGCACCGCCACCGACGCCGACTTCGAGAGCGTGTTCACCACGTTCATGTCCGCGTTCCTCCACGAGATCAAGGACAAGGACCGCGAGTGGTACCGCAACGAGTGGGACCCTGACCGGCTGCACATCGCACTCGACGGTGACGAAGTCGTCGGCACCGCTGCCGTCCTGACCCGCAGGATGACGCTGCCCGGCGCCGGGCAGCGACCGTTCGCCGCGGTCACCACCGTGACGGTGAAGGCCGACCAGCGCAGGCGCGGGGCGATGACGCGGCTGATGCGCGCGCAACTGCACGAGCTACACGACCAGGGCCGCGAGCCTTTTGCGGCGCTGTGGGCGTCCGAGGGCGGGATCTACGGCCGCTTCGGCTACGGCGTGGCGTCGACCTACTCCCAGGCGAGTATTCCGAAAGGTCTCCGGTTTCGGCCCGGCACGGACGTCGGCGAGGATCGGGTCCGGCTCGTGGCACGGGAGAAGGCCCTTCCGCTCGTCGCCGAGCTGTACGACCGGATCGCGCCGGGGCGGACAGGGTGGCTGTCGCGCGACGAGCGGACGTGGACGCTGTACCTGTGGGACCCCGAGCACTTCCGTGATGGCGCCTCGGCGCTGCAGTTCGCGATTCACCCGGACGGGTACGTGCTCTACCGGACCAAGCGCAAGGAGGGCGACCGCGGGCCGGAAGGCGAGCTCAGCGTCCACGAGTTCGCCGCGGCCACCCCGGTGGCCTCGGCGGCGCTCTGGCGTTTCCTGCTCGACTTCGACCTCATCGCGGAGATCGACGTGCCCTTGGCGCTCGACGACTCCCTGATCCATGTGCTGCAGGACGCGCGCCAGGTGGTGCGCAAGCAGCGGGACGCGCTGTGGGTGCGTCTCGTCGACCTGGACCGTGCGCTCGCCGACCGCCGCTACTCGGCGCCGCTGGACACCGTCTTCGAGGTGACCGACGCACTGTGCCCGTGGAACGAGGGCAAGTGGCGGCTGGTCGTGGACTCGTCTGGCGCCGCGACGGTCGAACGGACCGAGGCCGACGCGGACCTGCGCGCGGACATCACAGACCTCGGCGCCGCGTACCTCGGCGGCACCCGGCTCACCGAGTTGGCCGCAGCGGGGCGCGTGCTCGAGCTCACGCCGGGCGCGCTGGCCCCGGCGTCCCGGGCATTTCTCGCCGACGATCAACCGTTCTGCCCGGAGGTGTTCTGACCCACACGACGGGAACTGAAAAGGTAGCGTTCGGCGTTGTCCCATTTGAGGACATTCGAACGCTCTAGTGGAGGCGTCGTGAGCACGGCCATCGTGGTGGTTGTACTGATTGTCGTGGTGGGTGGGCTGATCTTCGTAGCCGCCAACAAGAGGGCCACAGCTCGGCGCAACGAACTGGACAACGCCAAGGCCGACGCGCGGCGGTGGGTGGAACGACTCGGCGGCCAGGTGATGAACCTGACCGGCACCGACGAGCCGTCCAAGCAGGCACTGGCCGACGCCTCCGAGCGCTACACCGCGGCCGGGTCCCAGATGGACCAGGCTCAGACGGTCGAGCAGGCCAAGCTGGTGACCAAGACGGCTCTGGAAGGCCTGTACTACGTGCGGGCCGCGCGTGAGGCGATGGGGTTGGACCCCGGTCCCGCGCTGCCGGAGGACCGCGAGCAGGCCGATGCCGGTCGCGTCACCGACGACCGCCGGGTCAACGTCGAAGGGCATGAGTATTCGGCCTCCGCACGGCCGGGCGATGGCACGCCCTACTACTACCCCGGTGGTCGCGTTGCGGGCCGTCCGGTTCCTCAGGGTTGGTACAGCGAGCCTTGGTGGAAGCCCGCTCTCGTTGCCGGGGCTTGGGGTGTCGGTACTTTCCTGCTGTTCGACGCGATGTTCTCGGGGATGGTCGGTATTCCCGATGCCGCTGCTTGGGAGGCCGGTTATGACGCCGGTCAGGCCGAGTCCATGGCTGACACGGGCGGCGATGGCGGCGGGGACTTCGGTGGTGGGGACTCGGGTGGCGGGGACTGGGGTGACTTCGGCGGCGGTGATTTCGGCGGCGGCGGGGACTTCTGAGATCTCCTGGTGATGGGCGGTCCGGCTACTGCCGGGCCGCCTTTTTCTTCGTACGGGGATCGGGCGGCTGCAGGGGCTCAGGAAGCTTGGTGTCGCTCAGCTCTCGCCTGAACTCTGAATGCAGAGTTCAGTGTTCAGGCTGCCGGGTGAGCTGAACTCTGAATACAGTGTTCAGGAAATCAACCGCGCCGAACACGCGCACCGCCCCTGCTCTCTGAACTCTAAATTCTGAATGCTGCACTCTGAATTCAGAGTGCAGCATTCGGAGTTCAGGGTGATGGGCTCAGGTACAGGTGGCGAGGGCACGTTCGAGGGCGGAGCGTTCGGTGGTGGTCGTGGTCAGCACATACTCGGCCTTGATGCCGACATAGATCCGAGCGTAGGAACACGCGTACCCGGCATTGGGTGGCATCCACTCGTCCGGCGTCCTGTCACCCTTGGACTGGTTCGTTTTCCCTTGCACGGCAAGCAGGTTGCGCAGATCGTTCGCGGCTGTCGCGCGGCGGGTGGCGTCCCACGTGGCAGCGCCGGAGCGCCACATCTCCGCGAGCGGCACCACATGGTCGATCTGGATCCTGGAGACGCTGGTGATCGTCTCCCCCGTGTACGGGTCAAGCAACGACCCCGACGTCACCGAGCAACGGCCGTCCTTCCGCACGACGTTCGTGAGGTCACGCGCGAGGACCTGACTGCGCTGGTCACACCCGTCACCGTCAACGTCCAGCCACGGCCGTCCGAAAACACATGTCTCGCCAGTGTCACAGGAGCGTTCGTACCCGGTGAGCGATCCGGGTGTCTGCACAACCAAAGCGGCCAGTTTTGTACGCGCGGTGGCGGTGTCTGGTGTGCCTGTGGGGGCGGTGTGGATGGGCGCGTTCTGGGTGGGCAGCGCCGTACAACCGGGTAACAGCCCGGATAACAGCAGGGCAAGCAAGACCACACGGACCATGCTTGTCGGATACCCGTGGGCAACCCGCGCGAACGGCGCCGGTCAGCCGAAGCGCGTTACTCCGGTTGGCAGGTGGGGCACCAGAAGAGGTTGCGGCCGACGAGTTCGGCCTTGGCGATCCCCGTACCGCAGACGTAGCACGGCAGTCCTGCCCGTCGATACACGTAGACCTCGCCGCCGTGGGCGTCCTTGCGGGGTTCCCTGCCCATCACCTCGGGCATGTGCTCGGACCTGACCGTGTCTATCTGCCCGGCTTTCACTCCGTGGTTCATCAGCACGACCAGGTCGTCCCACATTTCCTTGTACAACGTCTGGTCGAGCTCACGCCCCGGCATCATCGGGGGCACTCCGTGGCGGAACAGGATCTCCGCTCGGTAGACGTTCCCCACGCCCGCGAGCACGGCCTGGTCCATCAGCAAGGCCGCCAGCGGTACGCGGGACCGCGAGATCCTCTTCCAGGCTTTGTCCGGGTCTGCGTCGCGGCGCAGCGGGTCTGGGCCCAGCCGCGCGCGCAACGCCGTCACCTGGTCCGCTGTCCAGAGTTCACACGCGTTCGGGCCGCGCAGGTCCGTCCAATGTGTCCGGCCCACCACTCTCATCCGCACCTGCCCCACCGGGTCGAGCACGGGCAGTTTGTGCTCGTTGAAGATTCCCGCCAGCCCTAGGTGGATGTGCACGACCGCGTCCGGCCCGTACACGTGGAACAGGTGCTTTCCGTGTGCTTCCGCGCGCACCAGTTTCCGGCCGTCCAGAGTGGACGCCTGGGCGGCGAAGCGGCCCTGTGGGCTGGACACCTCGACCGGGTGGCCCGCGTAGCGACGGTGGTGCATCCGGGCGTGCCGGTGCAGCGTGTGACCTTCAGGCATTTGCCGGGAAGTCTACTCCGGCAACGCCGGTGGGGTGCCCGTGCGCTCGTAGTCCAGGATCAGATCTATCCGGCGCTGGTGCCTGCCGCCTTCGAACTCCGTTGCCAGGAACGCGTCCACGATCCCGGCCGCTTCCTCCGGGGTGTGCATCCGCGCACCCACCGCGACGATCTGGGCGTTGTTGTGCTGACGGCCCAGCTTCGCGGTATCGACGTTGTACGCCAGCGCCGCGCGGCAGCCTTCGACCTTGTTGGCCGCGATCTGCTCGCCGTTGCCCGATCCGCCGATCACGACGCCGAGGCTGCCCTCGTCGGCGACCACGCGCCGCCCGGTCTCGACGCAGAACGGCGGGTAGTCGTCCTGCGCGTCGTAGACGTGCGGGCCCACGTCGATCACGTCGTGGCCCGCCTGCTTGAGGTGGTCCACCAGATAGGTCTTCAGTTCGTAACCGGCATGGTCACTTCCGAGATACACGCGCACGCGCCGAAGTGTGCCATGGACCGGAGTGGAAGGCTGGAGGCATGTTCACTCAGGACGGCTTCGGCGTACGGCTGGAATGGGGCCTGGACGGCGTGGAGGCGCTGGCCCCGCACTGCACGGTACTGATCGTCGTGGATGTGTTGAGCTTCACGACCTCGGTGGACCTGGTCGTGGGGCAGGGCGCGCGGCTGGCGCTGCGGGCGCCGTCGGCGGAAAAGACCGGGTTGAAGCGTCCAAGCGAGCTCAAGTCCGTCCAAGCGGACACCGAGATCGCCTTCACCTCGCCGAACGGCGGCAGGCTCTGCGAGCGGGCCGCGCAGCGGACCACGGTGATGGCTGGCTGCCTGC
The DNA here is from genome assembly GCF_000826545.1 of Kibdelosporangium sp. MJ126-NF4. The sequence goes on from NZ_CDME01000014.1 coordinate 407,405, forward strand.
GCAACGCCGCCGCGGTCGCCGACAAGGCGATCGACCTGGCTGACCGCGGCCCGATCGGCGTGGTCCCCGCCGGTGAGCAGTGGGGCGTCAACTTCCATGAACGTGGCCGGTCCGGTCCGCTGCGGGTGGCGTTGGAGGACTACCTCGGCGCGGGCGCGATCGTGTCGGCGCTGCTCGCCGAGGGCTACAGCCCGGCCTCGCCGGAAGCGGCGTTCGCCGCGACCTCGTACCGCACGGCCGAGCCGTACCTCGCGGAGTTGCTGGGCGGCTGCGGGTCCGGCTTGGAACTGGGTGACAAGGGCCTGTCGGAGGACATCGCGCTGGCTGGTCAGGTGAACGTCAGCAAGGCCTCGCCCACGTTGGTCAACGGGGTGTTCCAGTGATCGAACTCGCTGACGGCGTCTACGCGATCCGGCACGAGGAACTGGACCTGACCACGGGTCTGGTGGTCGGCGACGACGCGTGCCTGGTGATCGACACCCCGGGCGACCACGTCCAGGGCGCCGCGCTGGCCGACACGATCAGGACAGTGACGGGCAAGCCGTGGCAGGTTGTGTACACGCACAACCATTTCGACCACTGCTACGGCACGAGCCCCTTCACGCCATGTGAGGTATGGGCACACAAGGACTTCCGGTTCGACGCCGAGGACCGCGCGACCTGGATCCAGCGCTACCGCGACGAGGGCAAGCCGGAGCTGTCCGTGGCACTGGAGGAGTCCGAGGCGGTCGCCGCGACCAGGACCTTTGCCGACCGCGCCGAGATCGACCTGGGCGGGCGAACGGTCGTCCTTCGTTATTTCGGGCCCGCGCACTCGTTCTGCGACACCGTGATCGAGGTGCCGGACGCCAAGGTCGTGTTCGCCGGGGACCTGGTCGAGCACCCGCACTTCATCGCGGACTCGTTCGGGGACGGCGACGTGACCCGGTGGCCCGCTGCGCTGGAAGCGTTGCTGGCACTGGATCCCGCCGTCGTCGTCCCTGGTCACGGCGACCCGGTCGACGCTCAGTTCGTCGCCGGGCAGCGGGAGATCCTCATCGCTGGATGGACTTCAGCTCCGTGAACTCCTCGATGCCGTACTTGCCGAGCTCGCGGCCGTTGCCGGACTGGCGGTAGCCGCCGAACGGCGCCAGCGGGTTGAACGAGCCGCCGTTGATGCTGACCTGGCCGGTGCGCATCCGCCTGGCCACGGAAAGTCCGCGCTCGGGGTCGCCGGAGAACACCGAACCGGACAGGCCGTAGACGGTCGAGTTGGCGATCTCGACGGCCTCGTCCTCGTCGCGGTAAGGCAGCACCGACAGCACCGGGCCGAAGATCTCCTCCTGTGCGATGACCATGTCCTGGCGCACGTTCGCGAACACCGTCGGCGGCACGTACGCGCCCGTCGTGGGCAGGCCGGAGGTGTCGGCGCCGCCGAACGCGACCGTGGCGCCCTCCTCGATGCCCCTGTCGATGTAGCCGAGGACGCGGTTGCGTTGCGCGGTCGAGGACATCGGCCCGATGCGGGTGCTGTCCTCGTTCGGGTCGCCCACGGTGTACTTGGCGGCCGCGGCGGCGGCCAGTTCGACGATCTCGTCGTGCTTGTCGGCGGGCACGAGCATGCGCGTCCACGCGGTGCACGTCTGGCCGCCGTTGATGTACGCGTTCGCGATGCCCTTCTTCACGGCCGCGCCGAGGTCGGCGTCGTCGAGGATCACGTTGGCGGACTTGCCGCCCAGTTCCAGCGACACGCGCTTGACCGTGCCCGCGGCGGCGGTCGTGACGAGCTTGCCCGCGCGGGTGGAGCCGGTGAACGACACCATGTCGACGCCTGGGTGCGCCGCGATCGCCGCACCGACGACGGGGCCTGTGCCGTGCACCAGGTTCACCACGCCCGCGGGCACTCCGGCCGCTTCGAGCACGGCCATGAACAGACCCGCGGTCAACGGGCTGATCTCACTGGGCTTGAGCACGACCGTGTTGCCCGCGGCCAGCGCCGGGACGATCTTGGCCACGATCTGGTGCAGCGGGTAGTTCCACGGCGTGATACAGCCCACAACGCCGATCGGTTCGCGCACCACGAGCGAGTTGCCGATCTCCTCGGTGAAGGCGAAGCCACCGTCCAGCAGGTCGGCGACGCTGTTCGTGACCGCGATCGGCAGTGCGGCCTGCACGTTGACGGAGAACGACAGCGGCGAGCCCATTTCGGCGGTGATCGTCGCGGCCATCTCGTCGCGGCGCGCGCCGAGCTCGGTGCCGATCCGCCGGAGCAACGCGACCCGGTCGGCGACCGTGGTCTGCGACCAGCTGGCGAACGCGCGGCTCGCCGCCCCGACAGCCGCGTCCACGTCGGCCGCGGTGCCTGCCGGAACCGCCGCGATCACCTGGTCCGTCGCGGGGTTCACCACGTCGATCGTGTCCGGCCCGCCGTCGAGCTGCTGGCCGTCGATCACGTGGCCGGTCCGAGTGGTGACAGGGGCCGCCATGGGTTACTCCCTCAAGGTCGGTGGTGCCGGAACAGTGCTACAGCCACCACCGACCTTAGAACGCCGGGTAACCCGCCGGTAACTCAGTTGAAGTTCAGCTCACCCGTGCGCGTGCGCTTGAGTTCGAAGAAGTTCGGGTAGCTCGCGAGCAGCCGGGAGCCGTCGAAGATGTCCAGTGCCTGCTGACCGCGCGGGATGCTGGTGAGCACCGGGCCGAAGAACGCGACACCGTTGATGTGGATCGTCGGGGTGCCCACGTCCATGCCGACCGGGTCCATGCCCTCGTGGTGGCTCTTCTTCAGTGCCTCGTCGTAGTCGGTGGAGCCGGCCGCCTCGGCGAGCTCCGCGGGCAGGCCCACCTCGGCGAGCGCCTCGGCGATGACGGCGGCGTAGTCGTCCTTGCGGCCCTCGTTGTGGAACCTGGTGCCGAGCGCCGTGTACAGGTCGCGCAGCACCTCCTCGCCCTTGGCCTGAGCGGCGGCGATGGCCACGCGGACCGGGCCCCACGCGTTGTCGTTGAACTTGCGGTACTCGGGGGACAGGTCACGGCCCTCGTTGAGGACCGAGAGGCTCATCACGCGGAACGTCAGGTCGATGTCCCGGTGCTTCTCCACTTCCAGGATCCAGCGGGAGGAGATCCACGCGAACGGGCACAGCGGGTCGAAGTAGAAATCGACCTTCGTGGTCTCGGCAGTCGTCTGGTCAGCGCTCATGCCCTGCACAACCGGATCGGCCGTCAACATCTTCCCCAGCGGCGTGATTGGATACCGTTGTCAACTTCCAGTCGAACCTGAGGTGATCAGTGGCCGCCCCCAACCTGACTCGAACCCAAGCCCAGCAGCGCGCCGAGCTGCTCGAGATCGACTCCTACGCGATAGCGCTGGACTTGACCGACGGCGCGGGCCGACCAGGTGAGGCGACGTTCACCTCACGCGCCACCGTGAAGTTCCGCAGCCGTGAGGACGGCGCGAACTCGTGGATCGACATCGTCGCCGAGTCGGTGACGAGCGCCACACTCAACGGTGTCGAGCTGGACGTGTCCGGCTACCGCGAGGACGACGGCATCCCGTTGCCGAACCTGGCCGAGACCAACGAACTCGTGGTCGTGGCGAAGTGCCGGTACATGAACTCCGGCGAGGGCCTGCACCGGTTCGTCGACCCGGTCGACAACGGCGTCTACCTGTACACGCAGTTCGAGACCGCGGACGCCAAGCGCGTGTTCGCCTGCTTCGACCAGCCGGACCTGAAGTCCGTGTACCAGATGACGGTGACCGCCGCCGCGGACTGGAAGGTCGTGTCGAACTCGGCCATCGCGGGCGAGAACAAGACCGACTCCGGCGCGGTGACCAGGGTCTTCGAGACCACGAAGCCGATGTCGACCTATCTGGTGGCGCTGGTCGCGGGCCCGTACGCGGAGTGGCGCGACGTCTACAGCGAGCCGGGCGAGCAGGACATCCCGCTGGGCCTGTACTGCCGTGCCTCGCTGGCCGAGCACCTGGACACCGAGCGGCTGTTCGAGGAAACGAAACAGGGTTTCGCCTTCTACCACAAGAACTTCGGGGTCCGGTACCCGTTCGGCAAGTACGACCAGGCGTTCGTGCCGGAGTTCAACGCGGGCGCGATGGAGAACGCGGGCTGTGTGACCTTCCTCGAGGACTACGTCTTCCGCAGCCGCGTCACCCGCTACCTCTACGAGCGGCGCAACGAGACGCTGCTGCACGAGATGGCGCACATGTGGTTCGGCGACCTGGTGACCATGCGCTGGTGGGACGACCTGTGGCTGAACGAGTCGTTCGCCACGTTCGCCAGCGTGTTCGCCCAGGCACAGGCGACCGAGTACAAGCACGCGTGGACCAGCTTCGCCAACATCGAGAAGTCGTGGGCCTACCGGCAGGACCAGCTGCCGTCCACGCACCCGGTGGCCGCCGACATCCAGGACCTGGAAGCGGTCGAGGTCAACTTCGACGGCATCACGTACGCCAAGGGCGCGTCGGTGCTCAAACAGCTCGTCGCCTACGTCGGCGAGGAGAACTTCCTGTCCGGCCTGCGGGTGTACTTCGGCAAGCACGCGTGGGGCAACGCGACGCTGGCGGATCTGCTCGGCGCGCTGGAGGAGGCCTCCGGGCGCGACCTGTCGTGGTGGAGCGCGCAGTGGCTGGAGACGACCGGCCTGAACTCGTTGAGCCCGTCGTTCAAGGTGGCCCCGGACGGCACCTTCACCGACTTCGCCGTGACGCAGGGCGGCGCGAAGCCGGGCGCTGGTGAGCTGCGCACGCACCGGGTCGCGGTCGGCGTGTACGACGACGTGGACGGCAAGCTCGTGCGCACACACCGTGTCGAAGCCGATGTGGACGGCCAACGCACCGCCATCCCCGAGCTGGTCGGCGTGCCGCGCGGCAAGCTGGTGCTGGTCAACGACGACGACCTGAGCTACTGCACGATGCGGCTGGACCCGGGGTCGCTGGCCACGCTGATCGACCGGATCGCCGACATCGCCGAGCCGCTGCCGCGCACGCTGTGCTGGTCGGCGGCGTGGGAGATGACGCGTGAGGCCGAGCTGAAGGCCCGTGACTTCGTGTCGCTGGTGATCAGCGGGGTGGCCGCGGAGACCGAGATCGGTGTCGTGCAGCGGCTGCTGCTGCAGGCGCAGACGGCGCTGTCCTCGTACGCGGACCCGGCGTGGTCGCCGGAGGGCTGGCGGCTGTTCACCGACCGGCTGGTCGAGTTGGTGCTGGCCGCGGCGCCCGGGTCGGACCACCAGTTGGGGTTCGTCGCGGCGCTGGCGTCGTCCGTTCTGGACGACGCGAAGGTCGCGCTGGTCCGTGGCTGGCTGGACGGCTCAGCGCCGTTGGACGGTCTTGTCGTGGACACCGACCAGCGGTGGCGGCTGCTGACCACTTTGGTCGCGCACGGTGTCGCGGGGGCCGACGAGGTCGAGGCCGAACTGGAGCGTGACTCGACCGCGACGGGCAAGCGGCACGCGGAGCGCGCGCTGGCGTTGCGCCCCGACACCGAGTCCAAAGCGGAGGCCTGGCAGCGCGCGGTGCACGACGACGAGCTGCCGAACGCCATCAACGAGGCGATCATCGCCGGGTTCTCCCACCCCGGGCAGAAGAAACTGATCGCGTCCTATGCGGAGAAGTACTTCGAGGACGTTGCCGACGTGTGGGAGCGGCGCTCCAGCGAGCGGGCGCAGCCGGTGGTGCTCGGCCTGTTCCCGGCGTGGCATGTGGACCGCGGCACGGTCGAGGTGGCGGACGCGTGGCTGGCGCAGGAGCGGCCGCCCGCGTTGCGGCGCCTGGTCTCCGAGGGCCGCGCGGGAATCGTGCGGGCACTGGCCGCCCGCGAGTTCGACCAGCAGGCATAGCAAAAACCCCTCGTGAGTGTTTGGGCCAGTTAGAACCGGCCTAAACACTCACGAGGGGTGAGCTGGGGTTTTACTGGGTCGGGGTGCCTGCCTGGTCGGCCAGCATGCGCAGGCCACTGACCAGTCCGCCGACCAGGTCGCCTTCCTTGAAGGACGCGACCAGTGCCATCACGACCAGTTTCAGGCCGCGGTCGGGCAGGCGGCGGGAGGCTTCCTCGCCGGTGACGATCTCGACCCTGCGCTGTCCCGGTGAGACCGCGACGAGCACCGAGTGCGTGACGTCGGCGCTGGAGGCGTGCAGGCGCTCGGCTTCCGGCCTGGTGTCGGTCCCGGTGCCGAGCGGTCCGAGGTAGACACTGAAGGACAACCGAGCCGCGCGGCTGGCCAGCGTCAGCGCCTCGTCCAGCCGGGACAGCTGCACCGGCGTGAACGGCAGCGGCGGCGTGGCCTCCTCGTAGGGCCGCGCGACGGACAGCCGTCCGATGCTCGTGACGACCGTGCCTTCCGGAAGCTGCGACTCGTCGATGACGGCCGGACCGGCCTTGACGACCTCACCAGCTGCCACGGGCACCTCCCCAAGCGGTCCGCGCGTGCTGCGCGGTGTCTTCCCCAGTGTTGTCGCTGTCCGATTCGTGCGCTGTGTGCGCCACCCCTGCCGGGTTGGCGGTCCACCAGACAGGCGGGTAGTCCCAGTCCTGCCCGGGCCGGTACCTCGGGGTCTTTGCGGCACGCTCGCGCAGCGTCAGCAACGCCACGACGGCGTAGATGGCCGCCGGGATCACTACGAAGACGAGAACTGTCTCGACCGGGCTCACGCGCTAAAGGTAGCCGACACCACTCCACATGGGAGCGCTGGCCCCGAAATGCGGACATGGGAGAGGGCCAGGTGGCGTGTCACTGGCCGGGATCGTTCCGACTCCGGACAGTCGCATGTCCTGCGGGCTTGGTAACCCGTGTGCGCCATGTGCCCGCCGGGGTTGCCTGGCACCTGGTCGAGCTGGTGGTGGCGAACGGCCGCATCGATCCCAAACCGAACGGTTGGACCGTCTTGACGGCTTGCGGGTTTTGTCGGGCACCCTTAACTTTCACCTGTACGGACCTTGCGGACCCGCCCGAAGCACTACTTCTCATGTTTGAGTTACGAGGAGGCCCCGACATGACCGCGATGACCACCCCCGATCAGGCGACCATGGATGCCCAGTTCGCTGCATTGTGTGATGGGTACGCCGAGGGAACCCGAGTCACCGCTGGCACGCGCGTCACTCGTGGCACCCGCGTCACACGCGGAACGCGGGTCACGGCAGTTGCCGAAGGTACGCGTGTGACCTGCGGCACCCGCGTCACCAGGGGCACTCGTGTGACGCGGGGCACCCGCGTCACGTCAGGTACCCGCGTCACCCGTGAAGGAACCAGGGTCACTCGTGAAGGAACCCGAGTCACCTGCGGCACGCGCGTCACTCGGGAAGGCACGCGCGTGACCAGCGTCGCCAGCGAAGGCACCCGCGTCACCTGCGGCACGCGCGCCACCCGGGAAGGCACCCGGGTCACCAGCGGCACGCGCGTCACTCGTGGCACGCGCGTCACCAGGGGCACCCGCGTCACCCGCGGGACTCGTGTCACCGCGGGCACTCGCGTCACGTCCTGAACCAGGCACCGGCAGGGGTGGGCCCAGCAGGAGATCAGGCAGCGGGCTCGCCCAGGTACGGCAGCCACAGCGGATCGGCGTCTGCCACCCCGGCGAGCAGGCGCCAGTGCGGCCCGCGTGGCGCCGCGGGCACGACCCGCAGCCGCCAGCCCAGCTCGCTCAGCAGCTTGTCAGCCTTCTTGTGATTGCACTTCGCGCAACTGGCCACGCAGTTCTGCCACGTGTGGGGACCCCCGCGGCTGCGCGGTACGACGTGATCTATAGTTTCCGCCCGGCCGCTGCAGTAGGCGCACCTGTAGCGGTCTCGGTGCATCAGGCCCGCACGGGTCAACGGCACGCGTCCCCGGTAGGGCACGCGGACGTAGTTGCTCAGCCTGATCACCGACGGGATCTCCACAGTCGATGTGGCGGAATGCATCACGATTCCGGTCGGATCGCCGTGCACAACCTCTGCTTTACCGCAGACCACGAGCACGACTGCCCGCCGCATCGGCAGCGCGGTGAGCGGCTCGAACGTGGCGTTGAGTAACAGGACCCTGCGCCTACCCCATGGCGACACCGGCATGGACGCCGAGGTCGTGTCCGGGAGCGCAGGCGGCCCCGTCGATACTGTCGACGCCGAACGCTGGTCCGCAGCTGGCAGTTGCGGGTGCAGCGCTGTCAGCGACGCGTTCCCGGTGCCGGTTGCACCGTGTTTCGCGCCGCTGATCGGAGTCGGTTTTCGGTCGGGCACGCGACCACCTCCACCGGGGTGCAGGCCATAGTCGACCACAAACCACACCCCTCGCGCACGTGTGTTGACATACGTGTCACGTCCCAACTCGTCAAAACCCCCGTGAACGGGTGCTGAACGCCCGCGCTTTAGCCTGGCCACAGCCCCCAGTCCGCCACAACAAGATCGGATCGATGAACCCCCTAGGTCTCCAGCCCTCCACCTGCGTGAACGACACCGGGACGCTGTGCAGGACGGTCTTCGAGATGACCGGCAACGCCTGGCTGTCCGGCGCGGTGAACTGGCTGGCCAACGCCCCGCTGCGGATCCTGATCATCCTGCTGGTGGCGTTCGTCATCCGTCTTGTGGCGCGGCGCACAATCAACCGGCTCGCCAAGGGCGCGAGCAACGGCAAGACCCCGCGGCTGCTGCGCCCGCTCAAGGAGCGCGCTCCGCAGACGGTCGGCGCGCTGGTGTCCGAGCGTCGCCAGCAGCGGGCGCAGACCATCGGCTCGGTGATGAAGTCGCTGGTCTCGTTCCTGGTGTGGGGCCTGGCGTTCATCCTGGTCCTCGGTGAGATCGGGATCAACCTCGGGCCGATCATCGCCTCGGCGGGCATCGTCGGTGTCGCGATCGGTTTCGGCGCGCAGAACCTGGTCAAGGACTTCCTGTCCGGCGTGTTCATGATGCTGGAGGACCAGTACGGCGTCGGCGACATCGTCGACGTCGGACCGGCGACCGGGACCATCGAGTCCGTCGGACTGCGGGTGACCACGCTGCGTGACGTGAACGGCACCGTCTGGTATGTGCGCAACGGCGAGATCCTCCGGGTCGGCAACTCCAGCCAGGGCTTCGCGGTCGCCGTGGTGGACATTCCGCTGGCCTACAGCGCCGACATCGAGTCGGCCACCGAGGTGATCCAGCGCATCATGACCGACGAGGTCGCCACCGAGCCGATCTCCGAGGACGTGCTGGAGCCGCCCGAGCTGCTGGGTGTGGACAAAGTCACACCGGAGAGCATCACTGTCCGGCTGACGGTGAAGGTCCGCGCCGGTCGGCAGTGGGCCGTGCAGCGCGCGCTGCGCGCCCGGATCATCCCCGCGCTGGAGGAAGCGGGCATCGAGCCGCCCCTCGGCCGCCTCTACGGCGGCCAAAGTAGGACAATGGAGACGTGACGCAGGCGCAGAGTTTCTACCAGGCCGTCGGCGGCGAGGAAACGTTCCACCGAATCGTGGCGCGGTTCTACGCCGAGGTGGCCGCCGACGAGATCCTCCGGCCGTTGTACCCGGAGGAGGACCTCGGTCCGGCCGAGGAGCGGTTGCGGCTGTTCCTGATGCAGTACTGGGGCGGACCGCACACGTACTCCGACAACCGCGGTCACCCGCGGTTGCGGATGCGGCACCAGCCGTTCCAGATCGGGCCGATCGAGCGGGACGCATGGCTGCGGTGCATGCGGATCGCGGTCGACGAGGCGGGACTGTCCGAGGAGCACCGCACGCAACTGTGGAACTACCTCCAGATGGCCGCGAACAGTCTGCTCAACAGCTGGGTCTGAGTGATCTTGCCGAACAGTTCGCTGTTTTCCGGTCCGAACCGACCCTCCTCGATGGCAGGATTACCCACCGTGCCAACACACGCCGACGGACCCTGGTGGCAGCACGCCGTTTTCTACCAGGTCTACGTCAGATCGTTCGCCGACTCCGACGGCGACGGGGTCGGTGACCTCGACGGGATCCGGTCCCGGCTGGGCTACCTGGAACTGCTCGGCGTCGACGCGCTGTGGCTGACGCCGTTCTACACCTCCCCGATGGCCGACCACGGTTACGACGTCGCCGACCCGCGTGACGTCGACCCGGTCTTCGGTGATCTGGAGAAGTTCGACCTGCTGGTCGCCGAGGCGCACGAACGCGGCATCCGGGTGACGATCGACCTGGTGCCCAATCACACCAGCGACCAGCACCCGTGGTTCGCCGCCGCCGTCCAGGCCGGGCCCGGTTCGCCGGAACGCGAGCGCTACTGGTTCCGGCAGGGGGCGTACCCGCCGAACAACTGGACGAGCGTCTTCGGCGGGCCCGCGTGGACCCAGTTGCCCGACGGCGACTGGTACCTGCACCTGTTCGCACCCGAGCAGCCGGACCTGAACTGGGCCAACCCGGAGGTCGCCGCCGACCTCGAGCGGACGCTGCGGTTCTGGCTCGACCGCGGGGTCGACGGGTTCCGCATCGACGTGGCACACGGCATGGCCAAGCCGGAGTCGTTGCCGGACATGGATCCGGCGGTGGCACGCGAATCCGGTCTCCTGCACGACACCGAGATGGACCCGCGGTTCGACAACGACGGCGTGCACGAGGTCCACCGGATGATCCGCAAGGTGCTCGACAGCTACCCGAACACCATGGCGGTCGGCGAGATCTGGGTGAAGGGCGACGACCGGTTCGCCCGATACGTCCGCCCGGACGAACTGCACCTGGGCTTCAACTTCAAGCTCGTGGACGCGGACTTCGACGCCGACGCGGTCCGCACGGCCATCGAGAGCTCGCTACAGGCCGCCGGGGACACCACGCCCACGTGGACGCTGTCCAACCACGACGTCGTCCGGCACGTGACGCGCTACGGCGACGGCGAACTGGGCGTGCGCCGGGCGCGGGCGATGACGCTGGTCGAGCTCGCGCTGCCGGGAGCCGTGTACCTGTACAACGGCGAGGAACTGGGCCTGGCGACCATCGAACTGCCCGAGTGGGCGCTGCAGGACCCGATCTGGCTGCGGTCAGGGCACACCGAACGTGGCCGCGACGGCAGCCGTATCCCCGTGCCGTGGGAAGGAGCCGAACCGCCGTACGGGTTCTCGCAGACCGCGGACACCTGGCTGCCGATGCCGCTGGAGTGGGCGCCGCTGACGGTCGAGGCTCAGCTGGAGGACGAGGACTCCACGTTGTCGCTGTACCGGCACGCCCTCGAGATCCGCAAGACGCATGAGGCGTTCACCGGGACCGAGGTGGAGTGGTACGGCGCTCCCGCCGGGTGTTTCGCGTTCCGCCGCAAGGGCGGCGGGCTGATCTGCGCACTGAACACCTCGCCCGCGCCCGTCCCGGTGCCGCCGGGTGAGGTGCTGCTGGCCAGCCGTCCGCTCGTGGAAGGCCAGCTCCCGCCGGACGCGGCCGTGTGGCTGGTCTGAGGGCCTGTCAGGACCCTCCCGCCCCCACGTCGCCGCCACCCATGTCAGCGGCGCCCGCGTCGCCCGAGTCGTCCGTGAGCGCGTCGTAGACGTACAGGCCTGCCCCGAGCGCGGCAGCGCCCCGCAGGCCGTCACCGAGCCTGCTGTGCCTCAGTTGCCTGCCCTGCGGATAGTCCTGTTCCGGATCGTGGACACGAGGTTCCGGCCACGGCTCGGGGTCGGGAAACGTCTCCGCGAGCCACTGTTTCGCCGGGTCAGGCTCGGTGGCCTTGCCCTCGTCGGGTTTCTCGGTCATGCACACAGCATGCCCTGCCGGATGCCCGAATGCTCCTTACGGGAGTCGAACGTGCCCAGCCCGGACGAGCCCAGCTCAGACGAGCAGCGGCAGCAGGGCGTGCCTGCGGCGCACGACGGCGCCGAACCGGGCGTCGATCCGCAGCCACGAGTCCGTCGCGGTCACCCGCACCCGCTCGTCCGGGCTCTCGTTGCCGAGGAAACCCATGCCGGACATGGCGAACAGGCAGCGCAACGGCACTTTGATCTCCATGCCGTCGCTGCTGACCGTGAGCACTGTCTGGTCGAGCAGGGACGCGGGCGGTGTGCCCTGGGGGCCGACGTTCTCGCGCGCCACCGCGAGGCCGCGGTCGGCCAGTTGCGACACCACCTCGGCGGGCAGTTGGTCGATGATCTGCCAGCCCTGACCGGGCGGCAGCGCGGAGCGCCACAGCAGGTCACGCGGCAGGCCCGGGTCGACCGTCTCGCCACGCACGATCGCCAGCCCGGCGAGCAGTTCGCTCGCCTGCACTGTCACGTCGGTGGGCCGCATCGAACCGCGCACTGTCCTGGTGGCGAGCACGTCGAACGGCGTGGCCACCCACGCGTCGATCAGTTCCTCGCCGGAGGTGGCGCCGGTGCGCGCCTTGAGGCGCACCACCGAGTCACCGTCGAGCCGGACCGCCCTGGCGACGAACGCGCCGAGGTCGTCCCGCTCGTGCGAGTCACCGAAAGTCAGCTCAGACACCCTCGTCGCCCCCGGACCGCCAGCCTGCCAGGAAATCCCGCTCCGCCTCGGTCAACCGGCGCGGCCTGCCGTTCTGCAGATCGTACGGGGCCAGCGTGACGTCCGCGACCACCCCCACCCTGTCACCCTCCGACGGTCCACAGTGGACTTCCTGGTGGATGGTGAAGTCGGCGACCCGCAGCCGGGAGACCGACAGGCCGACGCGGAACGGGTTGCCGTTGACGAAAAGTGGTGCCTGGTAGACGACTTCCAGTCGGGCGACGACCAGCCCGCCGTCGACCATCTCCGCGCCGTGCCGGGCGCCTTCGCCGTACAACAGCTGCAGCCGTGCCTCCTCGAGCAGCGTGACCGTCTGCGCGTGGTTGACGTGCCGGTACGAATCCATGTCGGACCAGCGCGGCCAGACTGTCGCGTGGAAGACGCCCACCGCGAACCTCCCGAACTTCTCAGCGGATCATGCTGCGGATCTGGCGTGCCGCCACGGACAGCATCGCGAGGTCCATCTGCCCGGCCGACTGCCGCAGTTCGTCGAGCGCGGTGCGGGCGCGCGCCAGCCGTGAGGCGTTCGCCTTCTCCCAGTTCTCGATCTTCTGCTGCGCACTCTGACCGGGGTCGCTGTGCTGCAACGCGTCCAGCGTGATCGACCGCAACGACGAGTACACGTCGTCGCGCAACGACAGCCGCGCCAAAGCATGCCAGCGGTTGCCCCGCTCCAGGCCGCTGATGAACGTCAGCACTTGGTCGACGTTCAGGTGGTCGGCCATGGCGTAGTACAGCTCTGCGGTCTCCAGCGGGCTGCGCTCCATGTCCAGCCCCGCCTCGCGCTCGGCGAGCTCGGCCACCTCGATCACGTCCAGCAGGCCGTACGCGTCCAGCAGCGCCGCGATCCGCCGGGCCAGCGACTCCGGCACGCCGTGTTCGACCAGCTGCGCGGTGTCGCGTTCCACCGCCTGCTTGGCCTGGCCGCGCAGCAGGTCGCCGACCTTGGGCGCGATCACCCTGACGACCTTGGCGAACCGGTTGATCTCCGCGCCGACCGCGAGCGGCTGCGGCCGGTTGGACAGCAGCCAGCGCGACGCGCGGTCCAGCAGCCGCCGCGTCTCCAGGACCATCTGGTCGGCGATCGTGGTCGGCACCACGTTGTCCAGCGCGTCGATCGCCCGCCAGATCTCCGGCAGGTCGTACACCCTGGCCACCACCGCGAAGGCACGCACCGCGTCGGTGGCCGACGCGTTTATCTCCTCGGCCAGCCGGAACGGGAAGGTGATCCCCGCGCCGTCGATGACCTCGTTGGCCAGCAGTGTCGTGGTGATCTCCCGGCTGAGCGGGTGCGCGGCGATCGCGTCGCCGAACCGCTCACGCAGCTGGCTCGGGAAGTACTCCGGCAGCCGCGCGGCGAACACGCCCTGGCTGGGCAGTTCGCTGGCCAGCAGGTCCTCTTTCAGGCTCAGCTTGACGTGCGCGAGCAGCGTCGCCAGCTCCGGCGAGGTCAGCCCCTGGCCGATCTTCTCCATCTCACGGAACTTCTGCTTGGTCGGCAACGCCTCCAGCTCGCGGTCCAGCCCCAGCGCGGCGACCAGGCGGGCGTGCACCGACAGCATCGGCTCGGCGTGCGCCCGGCTGACGCCCATCATCGCGTTCTGCCGGTAGTTGTCGGCCAGTACCAGGTCGCCGACCTCGTCGGTCATCTCGGCCAGCAGCTCGTTGCGCTGCGGGCCGGTCAGCTGACCGGCGGTGACCAGGTGGTCGAGCATGATCTTGATGTTGACCTCGTGGTCGGAGCAGTCCACGCCCGCGGAGTTGTCCAGCGCGTCGGTGTTGACCTTGCCGCCGGTGCGGGCGAACTCGATCCGGCCGCGCTGGGTCAGCCCCAGGTTGCCGCCCTCGCCGACGACCTTCACCCGCAGGTCGGCGCCGTTCACGCGGAGCGAGTCGTTGGCCTTGTCGCCGACCGCGGCGTGCGACTCGGTGGACGCCTTGACGTACGTGCCGATGCCGCCGTTCCACAGCAGGTCGACCTCGGCCAGCAGGATCGCCTTCATCAGCTCGAACGGTGAGAGCTTCGTGGTGCCCTCCGGCAGGCCCAGCGCGGCGACGACCTCCTCGGTCAGCGGGATCGACTTCGCGCTGCGCGGCCAGATGCCGCCGCCCTTGCTGATCAGCGACCGGTCGTAGTCGTCCCACGAGGAGCGCGGCAGGTCGAACATGCGGCGCCGCTCGGCGTAGGACGTGGCCGCGTCCGGGTCCGGGTCGATGAAGATGTGCCGGTGGTCGAACGCGGCGACCAGGCGGATGTGCTCGGACAGCAGCATCCCGTTGCCGAACACGTCACCGGACATGTCACCGATGCCGACGACCGTGAAGTCCTCGGTCTGCGTGTCCACGCCGAGCTCACGGAAGTTGCGCTTCACGCTCTCCCACGCGCCACGCGCGGTGATGCCCATGGCCTTGTGGTCGTAGCCGACCGAGCCACCGGAGGCGAACGCGTCACCGAGCCAGAAACCGTAGCCCTGGGCGACCTCGTTGGCGATGTCGGAGAACGTCGCCGTGCCCTTGTCCGCCGCGACCACCAGGTAGCTGTCGTCGCCGTCGTAGCGCACCACCTGCGGCGCCGGGACCGTCCTGCCTGCTTCCAGGTTGTCGGTCAGGTCCAGCAGGCCGGAGATGAACATCCGGTAGCAGGCGATGCCCTCGGTCAGCTGCGCCTGGCGGTCGAGGCCCTGGTCACCGGTCATCACCGGCGGCCGTTTGACCACGAACCCGCCCTTGGCGCCGACCGGCACGATCACGGCGTTCTTCACCGCCTGTGCCTTGACCAAGCCGAGGATCTCGGTGCGGAAGTCCTCGCGGCGGTCGGACCACCGCAGCCCGCCGCGCGCGACCGACCCGAACCGCAGGTGCACACCCTCCACACGCGGCGAGTACACGAAAATCTCGAACCGCGGCCTCGGCTGCGGCAGCTCCGGCACCGCACGCGGGTCCAGCTTCAGCGCCAGGTACTGGCGCGGCTTGCCGTCCGCGTCCACGACCGCGTAGTTGGTCCGCAGGGTCGCGTTGATCAGCGTCAGCAGGCTGCGCAGGATCTTGTCCTCGTCGAGGCTGGTGACCTCGTCGATCATCCCGGCGATCTCGTCGACCTGGGTCTTGAGGCCCGACAGGCGGGCCTGCTCGTCGGTGGTGACGTCGAACCGGCTCTCGAACAGCCGCACCAGCGCCGTGGCGACCACGGTGTGTTTGAGGACGGTGTCCTCGATGTAGTCCTGACTGAACGGCGTCCCGGCCTGCCGAAGGTACCGCGAGTAGGCGCGCAGGATCGTGGCCTGCCGCCAGCTGATTCCCGCGCGCAGCACGAGCGCGTTGAACCGGTCCACCTCGGCATCGCCGCGCCACACCGCCGCGAATGCCTCCTGGAACAGGGTTTTCGCGGCCTCGGCGTCCTCGTCGGAGCGGTGCCCCATCACCGACGGGTCGATCCGCAGGCCGAAGTCGTACACCCACCAGGCCACGTCACCGTCGCTGCGCAGCTCGTACGGGCGCTCGTCGATCACCTCGACGCCCATCGCGGTGAGCACCGGCAGCACCTGCGAGAGCGTCAGGCCGTCACCGCAGAGGAACAGCTTGAACCGCCGCTCACCCGGCTCCGCGTCCTCGGGGACATAGAACTGGATGTCCATGTCGCCCTCGTCACCGAGGGCCTGCAGCCTGCGCAGGTCCCGCAACGCCTCGGTCGCGGTGAAGTCCTCCTTGTAGGCCTCCGGGAACACGTTCGCCAGGCGCTGGCCCTGCTGCGACGCGGACTCCGAGCCGATCGACACCACACCGGTCGCGCCGTTGCCGGTCTTCTCCCGCTGCTCGGCCACGACGGCCTCGGCCATCCGGTCCTCCCAGCTGCGGATGGCCAGCGTCAGCCGCTCCTGGATGCGCGCGACGTCCGGTTCGATCTGCTGCTGTTGCGGATCGGTGTGCACGGTGAAATACACCTGCGCGAGCGAGAACTCGCCGATCCGCGCGTTGTACTCCAGGTTGGCGCCGTTGAGCTCCTCCAGCAGGACTTCCTGCATGGCCAGCCGGGTGGTCGTGGTGTACCGGTCACGCGGCAGGAACACGAAACACGAGAAGAACCGGCCGTACGGGTCGCGGCGCAGGAACAGCCGCAGCCGCCGCCGGTCGGCCAGCGCGATCACCCCGGTCGCGGTGGAGTACAACGACTCCGCGTTGGAGGAGAACAGCTCGGCACGCGGCCAGTTCTGGATCACCTCGAGCATCCGCTGGCCGGAGTAGGACTCCAACGGGAACCCGGCCTCGTGGATCACCTCGCGCACCCGGCGCTCGACGACCGGGATGTCCAGCACGTTCTCGTGCAGCGCGGTCGTAGTGAACACACCGAGGAACCGGTGCTCGCCGGTGACCTGCCCGTTCTCGTCGAACGTCTTCACGCCGACGTAGTACGGGTACACCGAACGGTGCACAGTGGACGGAGCGCTCGCCTCGGTGAGCACGAGCAGCTTCGGCGCCAGCGCGGTCGCCACCATCGAGTCGGGCCCCGCGGTCAGGCTGCGTGCGGCGAGGCTGTCCTGCCGCAGCACGCCGAGACCGGTGGCCAACACGGCCTTCAGCGCCGGGTCGTCGTCGCCCCGCACGAGCTCGTACTGGCGGTAGCCCAGGAAGGTGAAATGACCGTCGGCCAGCCAGCGCAGCAACGAGATGCCGTCGCTGACGTCGGTGTCCTGCAGCGGCGGCGGGTCGGCTTCCAGCTGGTCGGCGAGGTGACGGGCCTGGCCGGACATCTTGGCGGCGTCCTCGACGACCTCGCGGACGTCGTTGAGCACCGAGTACAGGCCGGTGGCGATGGCCCGGCCGCGGTCGGGGTCGGTGACCAGGTCGACCTCGATGTACATCCACGACTCGACCAGCGCGTCCGCGGGCGGCTCACCCGGGTCCGCGGTCGGCAGGACCTCGTGCAGCTTCCCGGCGACGTCCCTGCGCACCACGACGATGGGGTGCACCACGCGCTGGACCTGCACACCGCTGCGGACCAGCTCGGCGCTCACGCTCTCGACCAGGTACGGCATGTCGTCCGTGACGACCTGGATCACCGTCGCCGTGGTGGACCAGCCGTCCGCCTCGGTGGTCGGGTTGACCGGGCGGATCACCGGACGGCCGGGCACTCGCTGCCCAGCCAGGTCGAGGTGTGCGCGCACGGCACCGACCAGGTCGGCCGGGGCGAAGTCGATGACCTCCTCCGGGGGCACATACCGGTAGTAGAGCCGGATCAGGTCGGCGATCTCGGGGGCCGATCCCGCGGCGCTGGCCACCAACTCGTCCCTGATCTGCTCAGGGCTTGCCGGAGCGGCCGCCTTGGCCGCGACGGTGTTCGGATGGGACTGGACTCCAGTCGAGGTCATGTTCTGCGGCTCCACGCTCATCGGCACCCTGCGCGGGCACTTCGTTGTGCCTGATTGTTGTGCCCTGCTGCGGCCTAACACTAGTTGGCCGCGCTTGCGTGCCGTGCAACCACCGGTGGGACTTGATGTTCATTTAGGGGGCTTCAATAGCCGGTTTCACCCCGTTGACGGCCGGTGTCGTCGCCACGTGGCGTCTCGAGGTCCTGATAGGCGGACAGAACGTCTTCGCCGGGGGTCTCCGCGGTCGACGACTGGTACGCCACAAGCGCTTCGGCGAGCAAATCGGCCAGTTTGACGTCGGAGCGCTCGCGGCGGCGAAGCCGGCTCGGCCGCTGGTCGCCGGCCCCATCGGCGGTCCGTTCCGCCCTTCGGCGCTGCCGTTCCTGCCTCTCGGTCTGCCTGCGTTGGGACAGTTCGTCCACCTGTGTCACAAGTGCGGAGTCGTCCTGCTGAATCGTTCCCTCAACCGGTTCAGGTCCCACGGCGGGAGCGGCCTCGGACCGGGTGGCACCGGCGTCCGCGGTGGCGGACGCGTCGCGGCGACGAGACAAACCGTCCGGCCCCAAAGAAAAAACCTCACGGTCGGACGGCGGCGACGGTTCAGGCGGAACGGCCGCCTGAGCCCCGCGGCGGCGGGGAAAGTCGTCAAGGTCGACCGGACCGGACTGCTCAGGAGGAAGCGGCGAGCGGCCGTGCCCCGTTGGGGCGAATTCGTCGGACTGCCGGGAGGCGCCCCCGCTGGACGCGTCACCGAAACCACCGGCCAGGTCGAGACCATCGAGTGAATCGGCATGCCGCTGGAAGACAGTCGCCTCACCGGGCCTGCCCCGCCGCCCGGCAGGAGGTTCGGCGGGAGGTCCGGCATCTGCCGAATCCGGGATTCCCTGCCGCGCAGTCGCCTCACCGGGGAGCTTGTACTGCACGGTCGCCTCACCGGGCGTGCCACGACGGCGAGCCGTCTCGGGGTCGTCCGCCGAATACGCGAAACGTCCTCGGGTGCCGTCTTCCTGCGGGGTGGGCCGTGAGCCGCGGTCCGCCGAGCCGGAGTCATCGGCAAACGCTTGTCGCGCGGTCACCTCGCGACTGTCGGTCGGCTCATCCACCTGCCTTTGTCGGGCAACCGCTTCGTCTGGCGTCTCACGGCGGCTGGCTGGCGTGAATTCGCCAGCCGTGTCAGCGAATCGCCGTCGCACTGTCGCCTCGCCGGGCGTGCCGCGTTCGCGGGTTGGCTCGTCGACTTGGGGGATCTCGCGTGCTCGCGGCGCTCGGCGGCGGGCTGCTTCTTCGAAGCCGTCCGCTATCTCCGACAAGCTGCGGCGGGTGGTTGGTTCCTGTGGCGCTTGGCTGGTGTCCGGGTCCGGCGCTCGGCGACGGCCGGGTGCTTCCCGATCCGCCTGGGTGGCTTCAGGTTTGGTTGTCGGCGAGTGCGGTGTTTCGCGGCGCGGGGATTCGCCCAGGATTTCTTCCAAGCCAAGCGGATCGTGCCGAGTGTGCTCGCTCTGGGTTTCGTCTACCCCAAGCCGGTCGCGGCGAGTGCGTCGCGTGTCCGCGCCCTGGGCTTCGCCCAACCCGAGCCGGTCGCGGCGGGTACGTCGCACGTCCTGGTTCTGGGCTTCGTCCGCGCCGAGCCGCTCACGGCGGGTGTGCGGTGTGTCGTCGCCCTGGGCTTCGTCGAGGCCGAGCCGCTCGCGGCGGGTGCGTGGCGTCTCTTCGCCGAGGATTGCTTCGAGACCAAGGGATTCCGGTGTCGCCTCGGTTGCGTGGGTGTCGTCCGGCGTCGGCGGGCGGCCTGCCGACAGGGCGTCGGTCTCATCGGTGGACGGCGACGGTTTGTGGGGCTGTCGCGTGCTTTGGCTGTCGAAGAACGCGTCCAGGCCGAGTGGGTCGCGTGTCCAGTCGGTCGTCTCGGACGCCTTGTCCGGGTTGGCTTTCGGGGACTGTCGGCGGTCCGCGTTCTCGGATTCGTCGGCGGCGTCGGGTTTCCTGCGGCGTCCCGCGGTCTCGGGCTTGGCCGGTGACACGTCGTCGTGGGCGACGGAGTCGTGGTCCGGCCAGGGGCGGGGTGTGTCCGGCCGGGCGGACCTCGATGCACCGGCCTGCTCTGGTGCTCGGCGGCGACCAGCGGGCTCGTCGTCCCCCAGGACCTGGTCGGGGCGGGCGGGGATCTCCGAGTTCTCGAAGCCGTCGGAGTTCTCGGCCTCCGGTTTCCGGCGTCGTCCCCCGGTTTCCGGCCGTGAGACACCGGACTCCGGCGCGTCGGCGGACCTGTCGTTGTCCCGCCCGCGCCGCGTGTTTGACTCCGGCAGCTCATCTGGTTCGTCGGATCGTGATGTCCGGCGACGCGGTGTCGGCTTGGGGGCCGAGAAGTCCTCGGGGGTCGACGATTCCCGCATCCGCCTCCGGCTGGTTGCCGACGGTTCGGCCGGGATGTCGTTGTCGCCAGGGAAGTCCGGCATCCTCCGGCGCCCGGTGGACTCGCCCGGCGCCACGCCACCGCCCGCGTTTTCCCCGCTGTCGCCCACATCCGGCATCCTGCGACGTCCCGTGGACTGCCCCGGCGCCGCATCACGCCCCGGAAACTCAGCCTCGCCACCTGCGGACTCCGGCATCCTCCGGCGACCTGTGGACTCACCTGGTCGCGCGCCGCTACCCTCGTTGTCCGCGCTGCTGCCGAATTCCGGCATCCCACGACGGCCGGTGGGCTCACCTGACGCCGACTCCCGACCCCGAAACCCAGCTTCGCCATCCCCCGGCCCAGACGTCCCGCGACGACCAGTGGATTCGCCCGGTGTCGCGCTACCGCCCACGGTTTCCGTGCTGCCGCCCACATCCGGCATCCTCCGGCGGCCGGTTGACTCACCTGGCCGCACGCCGCGGTCCTCGTTATCCGCGCTGCTGCCGAATTCCGGCATTCTGCGGCGCCCAGTGGACTCACCCGGCACCGAATCCCGACCTCGAAACCCGGCTTCGCTGTCCCCCGGCCCCGACATCCCGCGACGAGCTGTGGGTTCGCCCGGTGTCGCTTTTTCTGCGGTTTCCTTGCTGTCAAACGAATCTGGCATCCTCCGGCGGCCGGTTGACTCGCTTGACGCTCCCGCGCGGCCTTGGCGTTCGGCTTCGCTGTTCTCGGGCTCCGGCATTCCGCGGCGGCCTGTGGGTGTCGCTGGTTCGGGCTCTTCCGGGGGTTCCGGCATCCGTTGCCTGCCGGTCGGGTCTTGGGGTGTCGTTGTCCTGGCTGGGTTGTCCAGGTCTTCGACGGGTTCCGGGGCGCGGCGCTTTCCCGGTGGCGCTTCCGGGGGTGTCTGGGCGTTCGGGGTTTCCTTCCCGGGGCGGTCTGCCGGTTCGTTTTCCTCTGGTTCCACCGCGCGGCGGGATGGGTCTCGGGGCAGGGCTCGGCGGCGGGCGCGGGGGTTGTCCGGGTCCAGTTCCGAGGTCCAACGGCGGCGGCCCGGGTTCGGGTCCATGTCCGGGTCGTCCGGGTTCGGGATGTCCGGGCCGAGCGGGAACCTCCGGCCTGGTTTCGGGTCCGCTGCCGGGTCTTCTTCCGGGTCGGTGGGTTCGGGTGGTCGCCTGCGGCGACCTGGCCGTGGCTCGACGTCGGGGTCTGGCGGGACCGGGACCTCCGGGCCGCCGGGCGGGGTCGGGATGGCCGGTTCGTCCGGCGGCGCGGGGACCTCGTCCGGGTCGGGTGGCTGCGGGATCGAGGACCGTTCGGCTTCCTCCGCGGCGGCCAGGATCTCGTCTCCGGTGTTGCTGTAGGAGCGCACCGGCTGGTTGATCGCGTACTGGTCGAAGTCGGCGGACTGGTCGGCGGCGAACTCACCGGGCGCACGCCTGCGTCCGCCGCTGCCGCGGGCGATGCCGAGCCGGTCGAGAACCGAACGGCCTGCCTCGCCAGCGTCGGCGTCGTCGTGCTCGGAGAACTTCGCGTCCTCGGTCGACGGCCACTGCCCGCCGACTTCCGGTAACGGGAACCCGGCGAGGTATTCGGCCATTTCCGGGTCAGGTCCGTCACTGGACAATCGCGTGTACTCCTCGATGTAGGTGTAACCGCTGTCGCCGGGTGGGAGGTCGTAGACAGGTTCGACCGACTGCCAGTCCGGCCGCTCAGGCTCCTGGTCCGCGCTGGTCAACGCTTCCCGTGCGGCGCTGAGCAACGCGTCCTCGCTCGTGCCCTCCTGGTACTGGGCGACGCCTGTGCTGACGCTGACGCCCCGGGCCGGGTCCTGCGGGTCCCAGTCGGACGCCGACACGGTTTCGCGCAGGGTGGCCGCGAACTGCTCGGCCTCGTCCCTGGTCGTGTCCGGCAGGAGTACGGCGAGTTCGCCCTCGTCAGGGCGCGCGAGCTCCGCGTCGTGCGGAGCCATGTCACGGACGTGGTCAGCCAGCGAGCTCAACACGTCCGGGTCGATCTCCGGCGGTATCCGGCCCGCCGTGTCGATGGCTTTGATCAGCGCGGCGCTGAACCGGTCGGTGCTGTCCGGGTCTTTCCTGCTCTGCCGGGACTCGGGTTCCGCGTCGCCGCTCGGTTCGAGCCGGACCAGGGTCAGCGCGGTCGGCCGAGACTGGCGGCGTGCGGCGGCGAGCCTGCGGCGCAGACCTTGCCGGTTGAGCAGACCGGTTTCCTCGTCGCGCTCGCCCTGCGCGGAGTCTGGCCAGCGCGGCTTCTCCGCGTCGCCGGACCTCTTGCCTTTCGGGCGGTGAGCGCGCTCGTCGGACTCGTTGCCGGTGTCGGCTCCGGCCAGCTCGGCACGGGCTGCTCCTGTCGCCGCCGCGATCGCGGCGCTGGCGGCGAGCGCCGCACTGGCCGTTGTGGCCCAGTCAAGTTGGGAGTGCGGTTCCGCGGCGGACCAGGGCGGCTGGGACTCGGATTCACTGGCGGCCCAGTCCTTGCGGTATTCCGGCTCGGTGTCGGTGTGGTCCGTGGGGAGACCCGCGTCCGTGAGGTCGACGGTCGGCGCGTCCATGGCGTCGAGATCGACCGCGGCACGGTCAACGGCCGCGCGGCTGGCGACCCTGTCCACCGCGGCTGGGTCGGCTCCTGCCCAGTCCGGTATGCCGGTGTCCGCCGCGGATTCGGCACGAGTTCGCCTCCGGCTGGACCTGTCCTCGGCAGCCGGGTCACCACTTGCCCAATCCGGAATGCCACTGTCCGCCGCAGACTCGGCACGAGTTCGCCTCCGGCTGGACCTGTCCTCGGCAGCCGGGTCACCACTTGCCCAATCCGGAATGCCACTGTCCGCCGCAGACTCGGCACGAGTTCGCCTCCGGCTGGACCTGTCCTCGGCAGCCGGGTCGGCACTTGCCCAATCCGGCAGGCCACTGTCCGCTGTGGACTCGGCGTCGGTCCATGCTTGGCTGGGCCTGTCCGCGGCTGGGTCGTTACTCGCTGCCCAGTCCGGTCGGTCTTGCTCTGTGTCCGGGCGGTGGCGAGTGGCCCTGCCTGATGGGGGTGGGGTCTTGGTGGCTGACCACTCCGGGGCGTTCTCGTCAGCCCAGCCGTGGGTTGTTCTGCCTGTGGTTGGGTCGGCGGATGTCCTGTCTTGTGTGGACCTGGTTGTGGCGGACCACTCCGGTGTGTCGTCCTGCTCGGCGGGGTCGGTTGTGTCCCAGCTGTGGGAGCCTCGGTCTGCTGTGGTCGGGTCGGCGGGAGACCAGTCGCGGGTGGCTGCGCCTGTGCCTGTGTTGGCTTGGTGTCGCCGGGGCTTGTCCGTTGCCGCGGGGTCGGAGCCTGCCCATTCGGGAGCCGCGCGGTCCGCGGCTGTCAGGTCGGCGGCTGCTCGGGTTTGGCCTGCCAGGTCCATGGCCGCGCGTTCTCTCGCGACCATCTCCCAGCCCGCGAGCTCTCGGCCGAGGATGTCCTGGCGGCTGGCCGCGGCTGGGCCGGTCGCGGGGAGGCCGGATGATTCCGACTGTGTGGGGGCCCCGCCCCCGCCCCCCGCCCCTCCCCCTGTTGTTCCGTAGCTCATCCCGCCCATGGTTGGGTAGCCCTCCAGGTCGTAGGCCTGGGTGGCTGGGTGGCCGTGGGTGGCCGGGTAGCCCGCGCTCAGGTTGCGGTCCTGGGTGCCGCTGGTCGCGGCGTGGACTCCTGCCTGGTCGTCGGTTTCTCCGGGCGCGCGCTCGTAGCCGACGCTGTCGTAGGTTCCCGTGCCCCGGTTTGGACGGGGACGCGGGCCTGGGCCTATGTCGCGGCCTGCCAGTTCTCTGCCGGACATCTCCTTGCTCGCTGCTTCGCGGCTGGTCAGGTCGGTGCCGGAGCCTTCGGGCATGGTCCTCGCCGGGGTCCGCACCACTCTGCGCAGCAGGGCTTCGGTGTCGTCGGGCAGCCTGGTGCCCGCGCCGAGCTCCTCCAGGACGATCAGCCTGGCCAGGGTGTCGGTCCTGAGCCTGCGTTGCTCCGCCGCGTGGGCGGAGCGCAGCGAGTTCAGCGCTTCGGTCAGGTCCCCGTCGGCTTCCTGGGCGGAGGCGAGCGAGGTCAGGACGTCGGCGAGCAGGCCGTCGAGCTCGTGCCGGTGAGCGACTCGCACGATCTCCGCGAGCAGGGTGTGCGCTTCCTTGGCCCGGCCTGCCGGGAAGTGCACCCTGGTCGCGAGGATCAGCATCAGCCGCCCGATCGCCGCGGCCGACGCCGCCCGCACCGGCTGGTTGAGCGTCTGCTCGGCCTGGCCCAGCGCCGCTGTCTGCTCACCGGCGTCCAGCAGCGCGCTGACCATCTCCAGGCCCAGTTCGGCCCGTGCCTGGCCCGCGTCGGTCGCGGGATCGGCCAAGCCGTCCAACAGGGTCATGCCCTCCGTTGCAGCGGCCACCGCCCCGGTGGGGCTTCCCCACCGGCGCCGGAAGGACGCTATCCGCGCGCACAGCAGAGCACGCAGAACCCGCCGGATGTCGCTGCTGAGCCGGTCGTCGGCGGCGTACAGGCGGTCAGCCTCCGAGAGGACCTCGTCGATGACCTCCAGCCGCCCGGCCTGCGCCAGGCCCGCCACGATCTCGGCGAGCGCACCCGCCCGGACCACCGGTCGGACATCAGTCTCTTCCAGCATCGGACGCACCAGCACGAAAGCACTGCCTGCCAGCCCCACCGCGCGGGTACTGGCCGCCAGGTCGACCCTGATCGACCCGGCGAGCTCGCGCTCGCCCGCGGTCTGCGCCTCCCGCAGGGCGGACACCGCGGGCTCGACGGCGTCAGCGTGTTTGCCGAGACGGACCAGGGCGGCGACGACAAGGGACTTGGCACGCAACGCCAGCACTCGGTCCCTGGTCTCGTCGGCACGCGTCGCCGCCTGCCGTGCGAGGACCAAGGTGAGCTCAGGCGCGTGCCACCTCAGCCGGTCGGCGGTCGCGGCGAGCAGTTCGCCGTCCGTTGTCCCGCCGTCCGACCAAGATCCCTTTCTGCCCGCCGTCACCGGTGCGGCCGCCTAGTCCCGGGTGAGCTTGCGGTATGTGACCCGGTGTGGCCGCGCCGCCTCGGCGCCGAGGCGCTCGATCTTGTTCTTCTCGTAGCCCTCGAAGTTGCCCTCGAACCAGAACCACTTGCTCGGGTTCTCGTCCGTGCCCTCCCACGCCAGGATGTGGGTGACCACACGGTCCAGGAACCACCGGTCGTGCGAGATGACCACGGCGCAGCCGGGGAACTGCTCCAGCGCGTTCTCCAGCGAACCGAGCGTCTCGACGTCCAGGTCGTTCGTCGGCTCGTCCAGCAGGATCAGGTTGCCGCCCAGCTTGAGGGTCAGCGCGAGGTTCAGCCGGTTGCGCTCGCCACCGGACAACACTCCCGCGGGCTTCTGCTGGTCGGCACCCTTGAAGCCGAACGCGCTGACGTACGCGCGGGACGGCATCTCGACCTGGCCGACCTTGATGTAGTCCAGCCCTTCCGACACGACCTCCCACACGTTCTTGGCCGGGTCGATGCCGCCGCGGTTCTGGTCCACGTAGGACAGCAAGACCGTCTCGCCGATCTTGACCGAGCCGCTGTCCGCCTTCTCGAGGCCGACGATCGTCTTGAACAGGGTGGTCTTGCCGACGCCGTTCGGGCCGATCACACCGACGATGCCGTTGCGCGGCAGGTCGAACGACAGCCCGTCGATCAGGGTGCGGTCGCCGAAGCCCTTCTTGAGGTCGTTGACCTGGACCACGATGTTTCCCAGCCGCGGGCCCGGCGGGATCTGGATCTCCTCGAAGTCGAGCTTGCGGGTCTTCTCCGCCTCCGCGGCCATCTCCTCGTAGCGCTCGAGCCGGGCCTTGGACTTGGTCTGCCGCGCCTTGGCGTTGGAGCGGACCCAGGCCAGCTCCTCCTTGAGGCGCTTCTGCAGCTTCTGGTCCTTCTTGCCCTGCACCGCCAGCCGCTCGGCCTTCTTCTCCAGGTACGTGGAGTAGTTGCCCTCGTAGGGATGGGTGCGGCCGCGGTCCAGCTCCAGGATCCACTCGGCCACGTTGTCCAGGAAGTACCGGTCGTGCGTCACCGCGAGGATCGCGCCGGGGTAGGCGGACAGGTGCTGCTCGAGCCAGAGCACGCTCTCCGCGTCCAGGTGGTTGGTCGGCTCGTCCAGCAGCAGCAGGTCGGGCTTGGACAGCAGCAGCTTGCACAGCGCCACCCGGCGCCGCTCGCCGCCGGAGAGCACCTTCACGTCGGCGTCCGGCGGTGGGCAGCGCAGCGCGTCCATCGCCTGCTCCAACTGGGAGTCCAGGTCCCACGCGTCCGCGTGGTCCAGCGCCTCCTGGAGCTTGCCCATCTCCTCCATCAGCTCGTCGGAGTAGTCCGTCGCCATCAGCTCGGCGATCTCGTTGAAGCGGTCGAGCTGCTCCTTGATCTCGCCGAGGCCCTCCTGGACGTTGCCGAGGACCGTCTTCTCCTCGTTGAGCGGGGGCTCCTGCTGCAGCATGCCGACCGAGTAGCCGGGCGACAGGATCGCGTCCCCGTTGTTCGGCTGGTCCAGCCCCGCCATGATCCGCAGGACGGTCGACTTGCCTGCCCCGTTCGGACCGACGACGCCGATCTTGGCACCCGGGTAGAACGAGATACTCGCGTCCTCCAGGATGACCTTGTCCCCGTGCGCCTTGCGCACCTTCCTCATGGTGTAGATGAACTCCGCCATGCCGACGATCGTAGAGCGGTCGGTACACAGCGATTACCGTGACTGCCGAGATTGGGGCTGAAGTGACGCCCGCGCTCATGCCGCGACCGCCTCGACGGGCAGGCCGGAGCGCTCGCCGCGGAGCATGGCGACCTTGCAAAGGGAGAGGTCGGGGCCCACCGCAACCGCTTCCATCACGATCTCGGACTGCGTCCTGCCGTCCTTGTCGATCCACTTGTTGGTGTGGATGCGGCCCGTGGCCACCACCGGGTCGCCCTTGACGAACGTCTCCGCGACCGTCTCGGCCAGCCTGCGGAAGCAGGTCACGCGCATGAACAGCTCCCTGCCGTTGACCCACATGTTGTTGTCGCGGTCGAACTTGCGCTGGGTGCTGATGAGGGCGAACCGGGTCATCGCCTCTCCCTCACCGGTGAGCTTGGTCGTCACGTCCGAGCAGACGCGGCCGACCATGGTCAGTTTGGTTTCGTTCCACGCCATTGGATTTCTCCTTGTCCACGGCTTTCTGGGGCTGGTGCCAGCTTGCCGGTGGGCGGGCGG
The DNA here is from genome assembly GCF_000826545.1 of Kibdelosporangium sp. MJ126-NF4. The sequence continues at coordinate 434,824 of NZ_CDME01000014.1, forward strand.
GGCTGGGCAGTGCCCGTGGGGCTTGGCTGTGGACAGGTGCCGGTTGTGGACAAGTCGGCTGATCGCGCGGGGCGGGACGCTGGAAGTGTCAGTGGGCTGTGCTAGGCGGGCGGTGGAGCACCGTGTTGACCGCGAGGGCAAGGCCGACAGCGACGGCGGCGAAGCCTGCCGAGACCACGCCGACCGCCGTGAAACCGCTCAGCTTCAACGCGAGGCCGCCGAGGGCCGCGCCCGCGACGATCCCCAGGTTGAATGCGGCAACCGCATAGGACACCGCTGCCTCTCCCTGGCGCGCGCCGAGCGCGTGCACCCGCGATTGGATGACATCGGTTCCAACCATCCAATCACTGTAGGTGGTTGACAACCGGCTAAGTCAAGTAGCCGGTACCGTCGTGGGCGGAGGGACACACATGGCGCACAACGACGGACCTCGGCCCGACCTCGATCTGATCTGTGGCTTCGTCAACACCCGCGGCATCCTCGCGAGCGACCCGTACGCCAAGGAGGAGATCGGCACGGCACAGGCGTTGGCTCGGTGGTGGCACGGCCAGGGACTCGACATCGTCGAGGTCGGCGACCGCGATGTCGAGGAAGCGCACGTCACGCGTGAAGGCCTACGGGCCCTGATGGGCGCCAACAACGGCTCGGCCAGCCCCGCTGATCCCGCCGCGCTGGCCGCGTTCGGCGCACTCGCCGGTGTGCTTCATCTCCGGGTGGACCCCGGTGGCACGACGGTCCTGCGGCCCACGGAGACCGCGACTGCCAGGACGGGACTGTCCTGGCTGCTCGTCGCGCTGACCAACGCGCACAGCGACGGCACGTGGAAACGGGCAAAGGTGTGCGCCGACCCGAACTGCCGCGAAGCGTTCACGGACACGACCCGCAACCACTCCCGAACCTGGTGCTCCATGCAGGTCTGCGGCGCCCGTGCCAAACAGCGGACCTTCGCCGAACGCCACAACACCACGCCCGGCAAGGGTTAGTCGGTCTTGCGGCCGTTCATCTTGTCGAGCATCGCGTTGTAGGCGGCCAGTTCCGCCTCCCCGTCCGCGTCCGCCCTGCGGTCCCGGCGACGGGCCTCCTTCTCGTCCTGACGGGCCCACTGCACGAGCAGGGCGACCACCACGACCAGCAGCGGGAGCTCACCGGCCGCCCAGGCGATGCCGCCGCCGAGCCGTTGGTCGGACAGCAGGTCGGCCGTCCACGGCAGGCCCAGCGAACGGTAGAACCGGTCGCCGATGATCTGCTGCATGCTCATCAGGACCACGCCGAAGAAGGCGTGGAACGGCATCGAGGCGAACACCATCGCCAGCCTGCCCACCGGTGGCAGCCTGCGCGGTGCCGGGTCGATGCCGATCACCGGCCAGTAGAAGACGTAGCCGGTCAGCAGGAAGTGGGCGTTCATCGCCAGGTGCGCCCAGTGCAGGTCGAGCGCGCTGTCGAACAGGCCGGAGAAGTACAGCACGTAGTAGGACCCGACGAACAGCACCAGCGCGACGACCGGGTGCGTGAGCACCTTGGCCACGGGCGAGTGCACCAACGCCACGATCCACTCCCGTGGCCCCGGCGGGTTGTTCTTGCCCGCGGCGGGCAGTGCCCGCAGTGCCAGCGTGACCGCTCCGCCGAGGACGAGCAGGATCGGCGCGAGCATGTTCAGCATCATGTGGCTGATCATGTGGATGCTGAACATCGCCGGGGAGTAGCGGCCGATCCCGGACGACGTCGCGAGCAGGATCGTGGCGCAGCCGCACAGCCACGCGACGGTACGGCCGACCGGCCACGCGTCGCCGCGTGCCCGCAACCGCCGCACGCCCAGCACGTACAGCACGGCCATGGCGATCGCCAACGTGCCGTAGATCAGGTCGAAACGCCAGTCGACCAACAGTTTCAGGAACGTCGGCGCGCCGTCGAGCGCGTAGCCGATGCGCAGTTCGACCGAGGTGGGCTGAGTCACCGCCTGCTGTGGCGGCGGGGTACGGCCCAGCGCGGCGGCGATGCCGATGGTCAACATCATCACCAGCACCTCGAACGCGGCCAGCTTGACCAGCACACGCCCGGTGCCGCCCGCGACGAGCGCGGCGACACTGCGTTCCCGCTGGAAGTACCCGAACACGCCAAGCCCGAGCAGCGCCACGGACTTGGCGATCACGAGCAGCCCGTAGTTGGTGCTGAACAGGTCTGTCAGCGGCAGCCGTACCAGCGCGTTGATCACGCCGGACGCGGCCATCACGATCCAGCAGCACAGCGCGACCTTGGAGAACCGGCTCGCGGCCAGCGCGAGGTGCTCGCCCTTGCGCCTGCCGTGCGCCAGCAGGGCCACCAGGCCGCCGACCCACAGCGCGGCGGCGACCAGGTGCAGGATCAGGCTGTTGGTGGCCAGGTCATGCTGGCCACCGCTGGAGGAGTGCCCGCTCACGCCCAGCGGCAGCAGGCCGCCGACCGCGACGAAGAACAACACCGTGGTCCAGCCCCAGGTGAGCACGAGCCGTGTGCCGACCGCGATCAGGAACGCGATGGCGGCCGTCAGCAGCCACGTGTTCGTCGGCTCCGAGCTGCCCGCGAGGTCCGTGAGGGTCTGCAGGTCGAACAGTTGCTCCACCGGGCGGCCGAACGTGTCGGCGGTGGTGAACGGGATGGACAGCAGGGCACTGACGCACCAGACGGCCGCCGCCCAGTTCGCCGTGCGGACGGCCGCGTAGCCGTCCGCCGCGAGCACACCGGATGCCTGCGGCGGCACCATGAACGCGGCGAACAGCAGCGAGCCGATCACCAGCACACTGCTGATCTCGGCCAGCAGACGCAGCGTGATCATCCCGTACGCGGTGAACGCGCCCGGGTTGGGCACACCCACCACGTAACGGTTGCTGACGAGCGCGAACAAGGCCGCCGCGACCAGCACGGCGAGCACACCGCCCACCGCCAGCAAGGGGCCGATGCGAGCACGTGCCCGCTTCGTGCCGGTCGCCTGTGCTGGTGAGTCGGTGGAGGTCACCACCTGAGAGTAGTGGTCACGCGGTGGCCGTCTCGACGGCCTGTTGACGGGTTTGTTGTTCCCGTCGCCGGGCCCGGTTGGCCAGCACGGTCAGCGGCGCCATGGCCCATGCGATCAGCGCGGCCACGCCCAGCGCGGTGGACAGGGAACTCACCTCGGCGATCCCGCCGATCATCGGCGGTCCGAGCAGGAAACCGCTGTAGGCGATGGTCGTCACGAACCCGAGTTCCCGTTCGCCGCCGCCGCCGTCGGCCCGCCTGCCGACCGCGCCCGCGAGTTCCAGCGCGATCGGGAACCCGTACGCCAGGCCCATCCCGGCCAGCGCGAAGCCGATGTAGGTGAAGGCGGGCACCGGCACGAGCACGGCGACGAACAGGCCGAGCGCGCCGATGGTGGAGCCGCCGATCAGCATCCGCTGCGAGCCCCACCGGTTCTCGATCCGTTCACCCAGCAGCCGCGCGATCGCCATCGACACCGAGAAACCGGCGTAGATCAACGCGGCCGCCGCCTCGCCGATACCGCGCTGGTGCACGCCGAAGAACACCGACCAGTCGACGCTGGCGCCCTCGGCGACCGACGAGCACAGCGCGATGAACCCGAGCAGCCACAGCACCGGCCGCTTGACCAGCGACCGCTTCGGGCCGCTGCCCCCGGCCGGGGGTGTCAGGTCCTCCACGGGGATCCGGCGGGCGAACAGGACGGCCATCACCACGCCGAACACGGCGACGATCGCCAAGTGCCGCACCGGGTTGAGCTCGAGCGACGCGGCGCCTGCCGCGCCGAGCGCGCCGACGAGGCCACCGATGCTGAAGGCCGCGTGGAACACCGGCATCATCGTGCGGCCGGACTGGCGGATCGCGGTGACCGCGGCGATGTTCATCGCGACGTCCAGCGCGCCCACCGCGACGCCGAGCACGATCAGCACCAGGCCCAGCTGCAGTGGTGAGGTGGCCAGGCCGAGCACGGGCAGCACGGCACACCCCGCGATCGCGCCGATCATCACCATCACCCTGGCGCCGAAGCGGGCGCACAGCGTGCCGGACAGCAGCGCCGAGGCGATCATGCCGACGCTGGCACCGAGCAGTGACAACCCGAGCGAGCCCTCCTGGGCTCCGACCTGGGCGGCCAGCGCGGGCACCCGCGGCGCCCACGACCCGAAAACCATCCCGTTGAGGGCGAAGATGCCCAGCACAGCGACGATGGCGGCACGCACCGCGTCCTCCTTCGGATGATCGGATGAAACGCTTCAGAGCGTACTGAAGCGCTTCAGATCAGCCTAGAGTGATCACGGTCACGGCCGGGCTCGGGCAGAATCGGTGGTGATGATGACCCGTGAGATGACACTGCACGGCGGACTGCCCGCGTTGGCCTACGGCCAAGGGCCCCCGCTGGTGTACCTGCGTGGCCTGGTGCCGCAGGCGGGAAACCCGGACCGCCGGGGCAGGCTGGTGGAGACCCGGCAGATGGACCGGCTGGCCAGGGGCCGCACGATCTACTCGGTCGGACGGCGGCCCGGCCTCGCGGCCGGGACGACCATGGCCGAGCTCGCGGCGGATGTCGCCGAGGCGATCCGCCGCAAGTTCCGCGAACCCGTCGACGTGCTGGGCATTTCCACCAGCGGGTCGATCGCGCTGCAGACCGCGGCCGACCATCCTGACGCGGTGCGCAAACTCGTCGCGTGCGCGACCGCAGCCAGGTTGGGGCCGTTGGGCAAGCAGGTGCAGCGGGAGTGCCGTGACCGGCTGGCGCGGGGCCAGTACCGCGACGCCATGGCCGCACTGGTTCCCGGCCTGACCGAGAACCAGTGGGCACAGGGAGCGCTGTCGCGAGTCATGCGGCTGACGGGTACTCCCGAGGACCCCGACGGCATGATCGCGCTGCTGGACGCCGAGGACGGCTACGACCTCGCGTGCGAGGACATCCCCGCGCCGACGTTGCTCGTCGCCGGTGAACTGGACCTGCTGTACCCGCGCGAACTGGCCGAGGAGACCGCACGGCGGATCCCGGACGCCCGCCTGCGGCTGTACGCCGGACGCGGACACATGGGTGTGTTGCGGGACAAGGACTTCTACCCCGACATCATCCGATTCATCGTCAGCTAGTGCTGTTCACGCGGCGTGGTGGGATGCACCGAAGGCCGCCTTGGTTGCAGCCAGTGCACCGAAGGCCACATTGGTTGCGGGTGTCAGCACGAGTGGGACCCGGTAAACATTCAGCCTGTGAGGTAGCCGCCCGAGGCGTCGAGGTCCGTGCCGACGATGGCGCTCGCGGCCGGTGAGGCGAGGAACATGACCACACCTGCCATCTCCTCGGCCCGCACGATCCGTTTGATCGGGTAGCCCTGGGCGATCTGCTCGTAGGTCATCCCGAACGCCTCGGCCGCCCGGCGCAACATGGGTGTGTCCACCGCACCGGGCGCGAACGCGTTGATCCGGATGTTGCGGGCCGCGTACTCCAGCGCGGCGACCTTGGTCAGCGACGCGACGGCGTGTTTGCTCGAGTTGTACGGCGCGATGGTGGCGAACCCGACCTCCGCCGAGATGGACGCGGTGTTCACGATGACGCCGCCACCCTGGGCGAGCATCCGCGGGATCTCGTACTTCATCCCCAGGAACACCCCGGCCACGTTGGTCCGCCAGACCGCTTCCATGTCCGCGAGGGACTGCTCGTGCAGCCGGGCCGCGCGGGGACTCTCGATTCCCGCGTTGTTGACCGCGACGTCCAGCCGTCCGTAGCGGCGGACGCACGCGTCGACCAGGTCACGCACCTGCGCCTCGTCGCGGACGTCCGCGCGCCGGAACGTGGCCTCTCCCCCGGCTGAGCGGATGCTCGCGGCGACCTGCTCGCCGAGGCGCTCACGCCGTCCGCAGAAGTACACGCGTGCACCCGAGGCCGCGAACGCGCGGGCGGTGGCCTCGCCGATGCCCGACGTGGCCCCGGTGATCAGCACGACCTTGCCCGACGCCGCCTCCGCCACCCCGGGCATCGCGGCGAGGCCCAGCGCGCCGGTCGCCGCCAGCATCTGGCGCCGGTTCATGCCAGCCTCTGCGGAATCGGGGCCAGCGGGTACTGCCGCCAGAAGAACGCGTCGGCGGCGTGCTGGTCGGCCGCGAAGTTGACTGCCTCGGCGATCTTTCGGCCGCGGACGCGGAACGCCAGTACCCAGGTGATGTCCAGCCCGGCCGGTGCCGTGCTCCAGCCGCGGTGCATGTCGACCACCCAGTCGCCGTTAGCCGCCAGGAACATCACCTCCGCGCGGAACCCGGACTCCGCCAGCTGCGCGAAGAACGCCAGCACCTCGTCGGCGCCGGTCTTGGTGCCCGCGAGCGGATGGTGGCCCGGAATGGTCCACCGGATGTCCGAGGTGAAGAACTGCCGCAGCGCGTGGAGATCTCCTGACCCGTAGGCCCGGTAGTAGTCCTTGATCAACTTCACGTTCGGGTGTTCGCCACCCGCCGCGGCCGCCGTCGGCGCAGCCAGCACGGTGGCTGCCAGGCCCGCCGCCCCGGCGCGGACCACAGTCGCCCGGGTTAACCGTTTCTCCATGGCGTCAACGCAACCAGCGCGAGGTCACAGCAGTCCAATACCCGCGCCGATACGTTTCCCGCATAGCTAGTCGCCGGTGTGCTCGGCGCGTTGGCGCAGATAACGCGTGTGGTCGGCCTGCTGGGTGATGTCGTCGCGGTAGAAGCGTTCGGCGATCCGGTGTGACTCGGCTTCCAGCAGGTCCAACTGGGCGAGCAGTTCGTCGGCCGCGCCGCGTTCCCGGTGGGCCAGCGACCGGGGCACCTTCAGGTACGCCTCGATCGACATCGGTATGTCGATCCGCGCCAGCCGGATCACGCCGTGCAGCAGGTCCGGGTCGCCCCGCAGGGCATGCGGCCGCTCCAGCATCCCGGTCAGCACGTCGACGATCCTGGCGACGAAATCCGCGGCGGCGTCCGGCATCCGGGCACCGTTGCGTTCCACAGTGGACGACACGGCGGCCAGGTCGGAGCGCAGCTGCTCGATCTCGGTGAGCGCGTCCCTCGGCCCGATCCGGATCCTGTCCGGCGGTGCGATCAGCGCGCCCGCCGCGTACAGGCCGACCACCACGACCGGCCAGTACCCGCCGACCACACCGAAGACGTACAGCAGCACCCCCACCAGGCCTGCGGCGGACCCGGCGAGGTTCTTGGCCGACCCGAGGTATCTGATCATTGGTAGCCGCGGATCTCCTGGAACACCTTCGCCAGCGGGGTGGCGCGCGCGTCGAACACCTTCCCACCGGTCAGCGTGGCGACCTTGCGCATCTCCTCCTGGTCGCTTTCGCCGAACAGCACGGTGAACACGGGGATCCGGGCGCCACGGGCGGAGGTCTCGAAGGAGCCGTACGGGGAGCCGTTGGTGTTCTGCCCGTCGGTCATCAGCACGATCGAGGTGAACTTCGCCGGGTCCGGCTGGCCCAGCAACTGGTAGCCACGGATGAGGCTGTCGTAGATGGCCGTCCCGCCGTTGGCCTTGAGCGCGCCCGCGTAGGCCTTGATCTTGTCCAGTTCCGCCTGTGGGTTGTCCTCGGGCACGACGTGGGTCACCGGACTGCCCGGTCCGCTGGCGAACGGCAGCAAGGTCACCTCCTCACGGCCGCGAAACCCCCGGTACTTGCCGACGGCCGTACCGTCCGCGCCGGTCAGCGCGATCAGCGCGGACCGCAGGGACTCGATCCGGTCGCCCTGCATCGACCCGGAGACGTCCAGCACGTACAGCGTGCGCGACGGCCGCCGGATCTTGTTGAAGTACGCCGACAGCAGCGCGTCGACCGCGCCCGCGCCAGTGGGGAACGGCAGTTCGACCAGGTCGCGCTGGGTGAACTGGCCGCCGAGTTCGACGCCGGGGACGACCGGCCGCCTGCGGGTCTGGTCGGCGATCCGGCGCTGCGTGTCCGGTGTGCGCAGGTGGTCGGTCAGCCGCTGGTGTGCCGAGCGGGCGTCGTCTCCCGCGTCGGAGAGCAGGGTGAACGGGTAGTCGGCGCTGACCACGCCATCACTGGGGTAAATCAGTGTCAGTGGCTGGGGCAGCTTGGCGTCCGCGTTCATCGATAGCAGCACCGACTCGTAGTTGACCAGCCCGTCGACCTTCTCGCCCGGGTCGGCGCCCGTGGCCCGGCGCTGGTAGGCCTCCGACAGCCAGCCCGACGACCCGGCGGACAACGCCTGCGCGCTGAAGAACTTGGTCAGTGCCGGTGTGATCGCGGTGATCTGGTCGGCGTTCACCGCAGCGCCGGTGCCCGCCAGCGCGGACGCGACGCCGACCAGTGCGGAGAACCCGGAGTTGGACGCGGACGGGTCGGTCATGCCGTAGGTGAACGCCTTGGTGCCCGCGGCTTCCGCGATCTGCGCCCACGTGACGCGCTTGCCTTCCCAGCCCAGCGCGCGGACCTTGTCGGCCGCCAGGCCGAGCACGACCGGCGAGTTCATGATCTTGACCTGGTTGCCGAGCCGCCTGCCCGCCTCTGGCTGCGTCTGCAGGTAGCGGTTGGAGGAGAACCAGACCGCGTCGAACTTGCCGGACGCCTCACCGCGCGCCAGGGTCTCCGCGCCTTCGATCGTGCCGCTGAAGGTCAGTTTGACCTGCACGCCGGTGGTTTTCGCGGCTTCGTCGAGGATCGGTTGCATGTCGGCGAGTTCGCTGCCCGCGAGCACGCGCAGCACGCCCGGCTGGGGCGGGCCGAGCGGTTGTCCCGGATCCGGTGCGGCCGTGTCGCACGCGGCCAGCGTGAGAACCAGTCCTGCCAGTAGAAGCTTCCTCATCCCGCTCTCTCAACCCCATCGGCATGGTGGGACCGGCGGAGGTAGTCCTCGGCTCGGCGAAGTTCGGTCGACAACGCGTCCACGGTCACGGCCATGCTGTGCACGGCACCGGTCTTGAACTCGTCGATCGCGTCGATGGCCTGGAAGATCCGGTCGAACGAGGCCTGGATGGTGCGCACCCCGACCGCCGGGTCGCTGCCCGCGCGGCGGATGTCGGCCGCCTGCAGCGTCAGCAGTTCCGCGTTGGTCTGGATCAGGCCTTCGGTGGTGGACTGCAACGCGTCGATCTCGTCGTGCACGTCCCGCTGGTGGGCGAGCGCACCGCTGATCACCAGCGCTATCCGCAACGCGGACACGGTGGTGGCGACCGCGCGTTCCACTCCCCTGATCAGCTGGTCGTTGTTGCGGCGCAACAGGTCCAACGCGAGGTAGCCCTGTGCGCAGACCGCCAGCTGGGTCAGGATGTCCTGGTGGCGTTCGCGGATCGGGTGCAGCACGTCACTGCGCAACGCGTTGGCCAGCGCGGGGTCGGCCAGGTCGAGCACACCGGCCTGCCGGTCGACCGCCTCGTCCACCGCGGCCGCGAGCGCCGCCGCCTCGGACAGCCCGGTCATGTTCTGCCACAACCGTTGCCGTTCGCCCTTGATGGCGGAGTTGTCGCGCTGCAGCAGGTCCTGACGCATCCGTAGGTGCACGACCAACGCGTTCACCGGTTCGTTGGCGGCCTGGTAGCGCGCCCACAGCTTGCGGGCCTCGTTCGCGACCGGGATGAGCCTGAGGATCTTGCGGCCGGTCAGCGGAAGTTTGGACGGGTCGAGCTCGCGCACGGTCCTGCGTAACTCCGCGAGGCTCAGCGCGATCTCCTGCTGCGGCGTGGCCCGCTCACCCCGGGCTCCGGCGAGCGCCTTGGCCGACCGGTCTAGCAGCGCGCCCGCGATGCCCGCGGCGACACGCATGTCCGCGGAGCCGACGGTGAGCAGTTCCTCCAGCACCGTGCCGAAGTCGGGCGACCGCGGGTCCGCCGCCGCGAGACGCTCGGCGAACTCGGTGGCCTTGCCGGTCACGTCGGTGTGGGACTCCTCGCTGAGGGTGATCATCCCGGCGGCCCGCGCGAGCGGGATCGGTTCGACCGGGTCCGGTGGGGTGAGCACGAGGTCGCCGGTCACTTGTACTGCCTGCCGATCGCGTCGAGCATCCGCTCCAGGTTCTCGTACGACGGCGGCTCGACGATGTCCACCAGCTGCGGCGGCTCAGCCAGGCCACGTTCGGCCAGCACCTGCCCGAGCAGCCGACCGTCGTTGGGCCGGAAGCCGAACGTGGCGGCGAGCCGGGTCAGGTCGGGATCGGTGGACAGCAGTTGGCCGACGCGGTCGCCGTTGTCCGACAACGGAACCAGGGTGTGCTTGGAGTACACCGTCGGCGCGGTGTACAGCATCCGCATGTCCGGCCGGATCGCGCCGTCGGCGCGGATCTGGCGGCCGAGGTACTGCGACTCGTAGATCAGCGCCAGCGGGGTCTTGCCCATGCCCGCGGCCAGGTAGTCCTCGAACGGCCCCTCGGTGCTGTTCTGGGTGTAGCCCTGGTCCAGGAACAGCCTCGTCAGCTGCGGCAGCAGCCGGGTGGCCGCTTCCTCAGTGCTGACAACGGTGTTGCCGTTCGCGACGAACGACACGATCGCCAGGTACATCGACGCGGAGTTGGACTCCCTCGGGTCGGTGGTGGTGACCAGGACGTTCTTGCGTGCCGGGAACGCGGTGTTCCCGGGCAGCTGGTCCCAGCGGGTCCCGGCTTTCGCCAGCTCCAGGTACTTGGCCACGTCGAACTGTCCGTCGCGGACCACGCCGTTGGCGGTGAGCAGGCCGACGATCGGCTCGAACGTCGCGACCGCCATCGGCGACGAGAACGGCGTGTACCCGGCGGTGATCCTGCGGTCACGCTGGATTCGTTGCGCCGCGGGCGAACTGGACGGGAACACGAACTCGTAGCGGCCCAGGTCGACGCTGGTCGCGATCTGCCGCGAGCCCGCCGAGTCCACCTCGACCCGCAGGCCGTGCCTGGCGAACGCATCGATCACGCGCTGGTCGTGGAAGAACGCCAGCTTCTCCGAGCCGATCACCCCACGCACGACTCGGGTATCCGGATCACCATCCCCTTGTCTGTCCACCACAATCACCACGACGACCGCGACAAGCAGAACTGCAGCGAGCACGATCGACAACCGCCGCTTCACGCGCGGTCGCCTCCCCTCAGGACCCCCATGACCATCCACCCCGGATCATCCGGGTTGTTCGACTCTTTTGACGCGCGACGGGGACAGCTGGCAGTGAACTGTTGATGAACGACCGATGTACACCCATCGGGTGAAAGGAAAAACGAATTCCGGAATCTCACACAGCGACCGGAACGCGACAATTCGTGAGGACAATTCCGGAAAACACTGTCATTCGAGAAGGTCGTCGAGACCGAACGACTCCCTGCCACCGACCGGCTCGGTCAGCGCCGCCGCGAGGCCGCGCACGAGCGGGGCGAGCGACGCCGGTTCCGGCTTCGCGTCCCCGGTTTCCCATCGCGATATCTGGAATCTGGAAAGGCCGCATTTGTCGGCCAGTTGTTGCTGGGTCAGTCCGGCGCGCTCCCGCCAGGCACGCAGCCGGGCTCCACTGAAAGGCAGAGTCAGCGGGGTTCGGGCCATAGCCGAAACAGTAACGCTCACGACCGCTCGTCACAACTCAGCGTCGCCCAATTGGGCGTGGCTTGCAGCGAAATACAACCGATCGCGTTAGCGTGCGCTGATGAGCGCTTATGAGGATCGCCAGCGGTTGGCCGCACTGATGAACCGCTCACGCATCGAGCAGAAGCTGGAGTGGAAGGACATCGCCAAGCGAGGCGACATCTCCGACCCGACGCTGCGCCGGATCCGCAACAAGCCGGAGTCGACGCTCACCGAGGACGCCAAGATCCGCATCGAGGACGGGCTCGGCTGGACCCCCGGTGACGTCGACCGTGTCCTCGCGGGCGGGATGTACGCCTACCGGCGGCCGATGCTCGACGCGGCCACCGCGTCGGTCGAGCAGGTGATGTCGTTCATGCTCGACATGGAAGCCAGGCGGCGCCCCGAGTTCCGCCACCTGCTGTCGAGGATCGACGCGCAGTGGTTCACCCAGTGACACGCTTGCGCATCGCCCTGGTCCCCACGATCAGCCCGAGCACCGCGAACGCGACGGCGGCCACACCGCCGTAGAGCACGGACGTCTCGGCGACCCGGCCGGAGAACAGCGCGCGCTGCGCGTCGACGATCCAGGACACCGGGTTGACCGCGCCCGCCGCGCGCAGCCACGCCGGTCCCTGCTCGATCGGCAGCAGGACACCGGACAGCAGCGTCACGGGGAACATCAACGTCTGGGTGACCACCCAGAACAGGGCGCCGCTCGGCTGCGAGCGGATGGCGAGCACGAACGACAACGAACTGAGCCCGACGCCGAACACGACCAGCATGAGCAACCCGACCAGCACACCTGCCGGATGGATCCGGAACCCGAACGCCGTCGCCAGCGCGACGATCAGCACCGCCTGCACCACCAGGGTGACCGATTCCTTGAGGTTGCGGCCAACCAGCATGGCGACGCGGTTGAGCGGGGTGACCATCATGCGTTCCATCGAGCCACCGGTCAGTTCGACCAGCAGCGAGTGACCCGCGCCCATCGGGCCGACCAGGCACATCATCACGAGGATGCCGGGCACGAACCACTGCCACGAGTCGGTGAGCAGGGAACCGAACAGCACCAGGAACAGCAGCGGCTGTCCCATCGCGAAGACCAGGCCGACCGGGTCGCGCAGCGCGGGCGTGGCCTCGCGGGAGAACACCGTCATGGTGTCGCGCAGGATCTTCACGCCGCCTCCTGCTCTCGGATGCTGCGGCCGGTCAACGCCAGGAAGACGTCGTCGAGCGTGGGCTGGAGCGCCTGGGCGGCAACGACTTTCACTCCCGACTGGTCCAGCGCGCGCAGCTGCTGCGGCAGCGCGGCGGCCGCGTCCGGAACGCTGATGTGGACAGTGCGGCCGCGCACCTCGACCACACCGGCGATCCGGGCGGCGTCGGCCGGGTTGTCCAGCGTGAGCACGATCCGGTCGCCCGCCAGGTCTCCGCGCAGCCGGTCGGCGGTTCCGTCGGCGATGATCCGGCCGTGGTCGATGATCACCACCCGCTCCGCCATCCGGTCGGCTTCCTCCAGGTAGTGGGTGCTCAGCACGAGCGTCATGGCCAGTTCGTCGCGCAGCCGCAGGATCTGTTCCCAGACGTCGGCGCGGCTGTGCGGGTCGAGTCCCGTCGAGGGCTCGTCGAGGAACAGCAGCGACGGCCGGTGCACGAGGCCCATCGCGATGTCGACGCGGCGCCGTTGCCCGCCCGAGAGCGTGTTGGGCGTGCGCTTGGCCAACGGGGTCAGGTCGAGCAGGTCGAGGACCTCGTCGGCGCGCCGTGTCGCGTCGGCGCGGGTCATGCCGTGGCTGCGGCCCTGGGTGACCAGCTCGTCGCGGACACGGAAGTTGTCGCCCGCGCTGTGTTTCTGCCCGACGTAGCCGATACGGGCGCGCACGCCGTCGGGGTCGTGGGTGATGTCGCGGCCCGCCACTGTGGCGGTGCCCGCCGTCGGCGGCAGGAGTGTGGTGAGCATCCGGAAGAGCGTCGACTTGCCCGCGCCGTTCGGGCCGAGCAGCGCCACCAGTTCGCCGTCGCCGATGTCCAGGTCTACCCCACGGACCGCTTCCACGGTGGTCTTCTTCAGCCGGAAGTGCCGGACCAGGCCGGTTGTCATGACTGCCATACGGAACACCGTACTACAGTAATGGAACGTTGACGTTCCGTTTTCGGAGTTGATGGTACAACTTGGGGGTGGAAAGGACCCGTTCAGCCATTCTCAGCGCCGCCGCGGCCACGCTCGCCCGCGACCGCGCGGCCACGCTCCCGCAGATCGCCACGGCGGCGGGCGTCGGCCGTACGACGGTGCACCGCTACTTCCCCGACCGCGACACCCTGATCAAGGCGGCGGTGGAGGACTCGGTCCAGGCCATCGGCGAGGCGATCGCCGAGGCACGACTGAGCGAAGGCACGCCCCTGGAGGCGCTGCACCGGCTCGTCATGGCGTACCTGAGCGTCGGCGACAAGTTGGTGTTCCTGTTCAACGACCCGCACGTGATGCGCGACTACGGCGTCGGGGAATCCGACGGGCCTCCCGAGGCGGACCCCGTGATGGACCTGATCGAACGGGGCCAGCGCGACGGCGTGTTCGACGACCAGTTGACCGCGTCGTGGATCCAGCACGTGCTGTGGGCGCTGGTCTACACCGGGATCGACGAGGTGGACAAGGGAAGCGTGTCCCGGCACGGCGTCGCCGCCACGGTCATCCGCACCCTGGAGCGAGGAATCCTGCGATGAGCACGACAGCCGACATCTGGTTCGACCCGTCCTGCCCGTACACCTGGGTGACCGCGCGGTGGCTGGTCGAGGTGAGCAAGGTCAGGCCGGTCACGGTGCGCTGGAACGTGATGAGCCTGTCCGTGCTCAACGAAGGCCGCGACGACGACCCGGAAGGCGACCCTGAGGGATATCTCTGGTACCCGGTGCGAGTGTGCGCCGCGGTGCGGCAGCGGTTCGGGCACGAGGCACTCGGCCGGTTCTACGCCGAACTGTGGAACAAGGACAACGGGGCCGAGGACTGGATCGGGGACTTCGAGCGCGCGCTGGAACGCGCCGGGCTGCCGAGCGAACTCGCCACAGCCGGTCCGGAGTACGACGACGCCGTGCGCGCGTCACACGCCCAGGCCATGAGCCACCTTGGGCCGCACGTGGGCACTCCGATCGTCGCGGTGGACGGTGTCGCGTTCTTCGGGCCGGTGCTATCGCGGGTTCCCGCCGGTGCGGAGGCCGGGCGGCTGTGGGACGGCACGCTGCTGGTCGCGGCCACGCCGGGTTTCCACGAACTCGTCGGGCCCGCCCGCCGCCCGCCCGGGTGAGGAAGAATCGTCCTCGTGCGGATCGGGATGCTCGGGCCGTTGGAGGTCCAGGACGACGACGGCGCCGAGATCCCGGTGCCGGGTGCCCGGCTGCGTACGCTGCTGGCCGTCCTGGCGCTGGAACCCGGCACGACCGTGCCGGTCAGCCGGATCGTCGACGCGGTGTGGGGCGCGCGGCCGCCGCACCGGCCGGGCAACGCCGTGCAGGCGTTGGTCTCCCGACTGCGCAGGACCGGAATCGCCGTGGAGGCGCGGGCGAACGGGTACGTCCTCGCTGTCGACACCGACACGGACACGTTCGAGCGGCTCGTCGGCCGTGAACGGTGGGGTGAGGCCCTGGAGCTGTGGCGGGGGCCCGCGTTGGCGGACGTACGCGACCAGGAGTACTTCGCAGCCGCCGTGGCGCGGCTGGAGGAGATGCGGTTCACCGCGCTACGACAGGACGGCTCGGTCGCCGAGCTGACCGCGCTGGTCGCCGAGAATCCCCTGCGGGAGGAACTGGTCCACGCGCTGATGCGCGCGCTTGTCTCCGGTGGACGGACAGCGGACGCGCTTGCCCTGTACGCCAGGACCCGCGCCGCTCTCGCCGAACAGCTCGGCGCCGATCCGTCGCCGGAGCTGTCCGCGCTGCACGCCCGGATCCTGCGCGGCGCGGTCGAGCACAGGACCAACCTGCGTGCCGCCCTGACCAGTTTCGTCGGACGCACAGCGGATGTCGTGGAGATCCGTGACCTCATCCGCGACCACCGGCTTGTCACGCTGACCGGGCCGGGTGGGTGTGGGAAGACACGGCTGGCAGTCGAGGCCGTGCGGGCGTTGCCGGGCGAGGTGTGGCTGGTCGAGCTCGCCGGGCTCACCGACGCCGACGAGGTTCCCGCCGCAGTCCTGACCACGCTGGGAATCCGGGACCTCGCCGCGCTGCGCGGCCGGGAACTGCTTGTGGTGCTGGACAACTGCGAGCACCTCGTCGACCGTGTCGCGCACCTGACCGACACGCTGCTCGGCGAGTGTCCCGCGCTGCGCGTTCTCGCCACCAGCCGAGAACCCCTTGGCATCACGGGGGAAGTCGTCCGACTTGTCGAACCGCTCGACCTCCCGCCCGCGGACGCCCGGCTCGCGGACTCGGTGTCGTATCCCGCTGTCCGGTTGCTGATCGACCGCGCCAGTCCGGGTTTCGTGGCGTCGGAGGCCGTCGTGCGGATCTGCCGGGCACTGGACGGTATTCCCCTGGCCATCGAACTGGCGGCGGCGCGGCTGCGGACCATGCCCGCCGAGCAGGTGGCCGCGCGCCTGGACGACCGGTTCCGGGTGCTCACCCACGGCAGCCGGACGGCGCTGCCCCGCCACCAGACGCTCCGCGCGGTCATCGACTGGAGCTGGGATCTGCTGTCGGAGCAGGAGAGGACCGTGTTGTGCAGGCTGGCCGTGTTCGCCGGTGGCGCGACGCTGGAGGCCGCCGAGGCCGTGTGCGGGCCGGAGAGCGTGCTGACGGCGTTGGTGGACAAGTCGCTTGTCATCGCGGGCGAGCGTTACCGGATGCTGGACACCATCAAGGCCTACTGCCTGGAGAAACTGACCGACCACGACGCGGCACACCGCGCGCACGCGGAGTACTTCATCGCCCTGGCCGAAAGCGTGGACCCGCATCTGCGGCGCGCGGAGCAAGTCGAGTGGCTGCCCCGGATCCACGCGGAGGACGACAACATCAACGCCGCGCTGCGCAACGCCACCGAGGCCCGGATCGGTATCCGGCTGACCGCCGCGGCGAGCTGGTACTGGTTGTTCGAATGGTCGCTGCGGTGCCGCATGGTGCCCGGGGCCGAACTCGGCGCTCGCGCGTTGTCGTTGCCGGGTGAGGTCGATGACGAGTCGCGCGCGACGGCGTTGGCCGCTGTCGCGCAGTTCAACCTCCTCGGCAACGGCGACGAGGACCTCGCCTCGCGGTGGCTCGACACAGCGCGACGGCTCGGCGGACGGCACCCGATCGTGCAGGTGGCCGCCGCCGATCCGCTGCAGTCCGATGACCCGTGGGTCCGGTCGATGGCGCGGCTGTTCCAGTCGCAGGGGGCGACCAACTCCGGTCGTCCCGACGAGGACGGGCTACGGGCCGCGTTGGCCGGGTTCCGGTCCATCGGTGAACGCTGGGGCATCGCCCACTGCCTGGCCGGTATCGCCGACCTGACCGCGTGGCGCGGTGACCTGGCCGCGGCCGTCGCCGGGTGTGAGGAGGCCATCGCCGTCACCGAGGAGATCGTGTCGAGCCAGGACACGTGGAAACCTCGGTTGCGGCTGGCACAGCTGCTCTGGTTGCACGGCGACCGGCACCGCTCGGCCGACGCGTTGCACACTGCCGAACGCGACGCCTCCCGGATCGGGCTGCCCGAGGCCGTGATCGCCGCCGCGAGCACTCGTGCCGAGATCGCGCGGTGGTCCGGTGACTTCGACGCCGCGCTGGTTTCGTTGGCCAGGGCGGAATCCGCGCTGGACGGTCGTACGGTGAACTGGGGTTTCCGGGCGGCGCTGCTGGACCTGCGCGGGTATTTGACGGGTGACCGGCGGGACGCGATGGCGTGGGCGCGTCGTGCGCGCAGCGCGCCGCTGATCGCCCAAGTGCTGATCGGGCAGGCGGATCAGGCTTTGCGGGCGGGCGATGTCGCGGCGGCTGCACGCTTGCTGGCGGAGTCGGTCGCGGTGCGTGGCGCACCGGACCTGTCCAATCCCGACGCCGCACGCATCCAAGCGGCACTGTCGGAACACCCGGAACTGTCAGACCCCTATGCTTGACTTGAAAATAGGGGTTCCCCCGATGGCGGGATTTGCCGGAGCAGGCCACGGGTGCCGGGCCTGCCGGGGGAGTCACCGGGGTTCGCCGGTTGGGTTGGTCGCCGGGGCGGGCGGGTTCAGGTGGCGGATGAGGAAGTCCCAGGTGCGGCGGTGGACGTAGCGTTCATACCCGGTGTACACATGATCCGAGCCTGGCACGATCAGCATCTCGAAGTCCTTGTCCGCGGCGATCAGCGCCTCCACGAGCCGGTAGGTCTGCTCCGGCGGGGCTTGGTCGTCCAAGCCGCCGTGGATCAGCATCAGCTTGCCGGTCAACCGGTCCGCCGACTCCACAGTGGAGGTTCGGGCGAAGGCCGCCGGGTCGTACGGGCCGTACATGTCCGTGTTCGCCGGGTCGGTGTAGCGCAGGTCGGACACGCCGGACAGGGCCACCCCGACGGTGAACACGTCCGGGAAGTCCAGCATCGCCCGCACTGTGCCGTAACCGCCGCCGGAGATCCCGGAGATCCCCACCCGGCTGGGATCCATCCACGGCCGGGTCGCCGCCAGTTGCCGCAGCGCCGCCGCGTGGTCGTCCAGGCCCGCTGCCTGGTTCTGGTAGGACACGTCGAAGAAGGCCTTGTCCCGTCCCGGCATTCCGCGCCCGTCCAGCGCGACCACCACGAACCCCAAGGCAGCCAACGCCTCCGCGTCATAGCCGTGCCACCCGGGATCGAACGCGGCGCTGACCCGGGTGGTGAGCGGGACGGGGTACGTGTGGTCGACAACCGGGTACGTGCATTGGGGATCGAACCCGTGCGGGCGGTACAGCACGCCGTAGACGTCCGTCGACCCGTCGGCGGACTTCACGCGGAACCGCTCCGGCGCGGTCCAGCCGGTCTCCACGAGACCGGTGATGTCCGCGCGGCCCAGCTCCTCCAGCACCCGGCCGTCCCACGAGCGCATGGTGTGCACGGGTGGGGTGTCCGTTGTGGACGCCGTGTCGACGAAGCGTGAGCCGTCCGGCGACACCGTGACCACGTGGTCGAGTTCGTCATCGGTCACGCGGGTGAAACCCGAGCCGTCCAACCGGACGCGGCACACCGTGCCGCGATAGGGATCCGACGGCACGAGCCCGGCGGCGAGGAAGTACACCTCGGACGCGTCCGCCCACAGGACCTGCTTCACCAGCCACGGACCCGACGTCACCTGCCCGAGCAACTCCCCCGCGTCCGAGTACCGGTACAGGTGGCCCCACCCGTCGCGCTCGGAGAACCACAGCACCTCCCCCGACGGCAGCACACGCACAGCGGGCCCGAGCATCAGGTGCTGTGTCGGCACAACCCGCGTGGGGCCGGTCTCGTGCACCACGGTCCGGACCTCACCGGTCGCCGGGTCGAGCCGCCGCAGACCCAACCCGTCCTCGCCGACCAGGAAGTACACGGCGTCGTTCGCCCACCACGCCCAGTTCATCTGGATCGGCGACAGCATCGGCATCGGGACCGGATCCGACTGGGCTCGCACCACGGCCGAGGTGCGCACGTCGACCACGACGAACTGGGCGTGCTGGACGTCCTCGTCGCCCGGCAGCGCCGACCGTTTGGACCGCAGCCCGTCGAACGACAGCAGGTACTTGCGGCGCATACCCTCCTGCAGCGTGCGATGGGTGAGCACCTTCGTCGAGTCCGGTGACCACACCGCCGCCGGGGGCGCGTGCGGAAGGCCCATCTTGGTGAACACGTCGGCGTACATGTAGTAGTCCGGGCTGGCGCCGTAGTCGTGGTCGACGTCGCCGTCCACGGTCAACGGCCGTTCACGCCCGTCCTCGCGGATCCACAGGTTGTAGTCACGGCGGAACACCACGGACGTGCCGTCCGGAGACGGGATCTCCAACGGGTTGCCCGGTGGCTGCGCCCAGGGCGGGGTAACCGTCGCGTCACGCACGAGGTTCGGCCGGTTGGCCGCCAGTAACCGCTCGGCGGTTTCGTAGGGAGTCACCGCCCCACTGTCGCCGGGAGCGCTGACAGGGAAGCCGACTCGCGCTGACAGCACGCTGACATGACCAGATCCGTCCGCTTCCCGGCTGTGACGTGCCTACCGGCGTGACCCGGGATCGGTCAGAGTTGACGTATGACCAAGGCGCTGCTGGTAGTCGACGTCCAGGAATCATTCCGGCAACGGCCGAACTGGGCCGAGCTGTCCAACCCGGACATCGTCGGGCAGGTGAACCGGCTGGTGGACCTGAGCAGAGCGGAGAACGACCTCGTCGTGTGGGTGCTGCACAGCGAGCCGGGCACCGGCACGGTGTTCGATCCGGCCAGCGGGCACGTCCGGCTGCTCGACGGCCTCCAGCCTCGCGAAGGCGAACCGGTGTTGACCAAGACGTCGCACAACGCGTTCACCACGACCAGCCTGCAGCAGACCCTGACCTCGTTGGGTATCCACGAGCTGCTGGTCAGTGGGATCCGCACCGAGCAGTGCTGCGAGACCACCGCCCGGGTGGGCAGCGACCTCGGCTACGACATGACGTTCGTGACCGACGCCACCGCGACCACCCCGCTGCCGCACTGGCGGACCGGGGTCGTGATGGAGACCAAGGACCTGATCGAACGAACCGAGTACGCGTTGGCCGGACGATTTGCGACGATACGAACTGTGGCGGAGCTGACCGGATCGTGACCCAAGTGGTGTTCCTGCTCGTGCGGGGTGTGCACCTGCTGGACCTCTCGGGGCCCGCGCAGGTGTACTCCAGCGCGGCCGACCTCGGTCTGGGGTACGAGCTGCGCTACGTGGGCGAGAACGCCGAGGTGCCCAGTGCACAGGGTGTGGTGCTGCGCGCCGACCCCGAGTTGCCCTCGATGGCCGCGACGGACCTGTTGCTGATTCCCGGCTGGCGTTCGCCGAAACTCGCGGGCTCCGGAACGCTGACCTCCGCGACGCTGGACTGGCTGCGTGAGCACCACGCCGCGGGCGGCACGGTGGCGAGCGTCTGCGCGGGGGCGGACGTGCTGGGCCGGGCGGGCCTGCTCGACGGTCGCCGCTGCACCACGCACCACGAACTGCAGGACGAGCTGGAACGCCGCTACCCCAACGCCTCGGTCGTCCGCGACGTGCTCTACGTCGTGGACGACCGGGTGGTGACCTCCGCGGGCATCGCCAGCGGTATCGACCTGGCGCTGCACCTGGTGACCACGCGCCACGGCCCGTCCGCGGCGGCCGCCATCGCGCGGACCATGGTCGTGTACGCCCGCCGCAACGGCGATGAGCACCAAGCCAGTGTTCTGATGCGCTACCGGTCGCACGTGAACGAGGCCGTGCACCGGATCCAGGACATCATCGAGACACGGATGACCGACCGGTTGTCGCTGGCCGAACTCGCGCACCTCAGCGGCTGCAGCGAACGGACGGTCACGCGCCTGTTCACCCGCGCCACCGGGATGACGCCCCTGCGGTATCAGCAGGCGTTGCGTGTCGAACGCGCCGAACATCTCATCGGCCACGGCACCACGGTCGAGTCCGCCGCGCGCATGGTCGGCTTCGAGGACGCGCGCATGCTGCGCCGTCTGCGCTCCCGGTGAACGGTCACGGCTCGGCGATGCCGCGTTCGTAGGCCAGCAGGGTGTCGATGAACATCCGCCGCTGCTCGCCGCTCAGCGGGCGCAGCGCGTTCTGCCAGGCCGTGGCGCCGCGGGCGAGCCATTCGTCGATGGCGGGCCGATGGGCGTCGCTGATGCTCACGATGCGGCGGCGGCGGTCGTCCTCGTCCTCGCGTCGTTCGAGGATGCCCTTGCGGCTCAGGTCGCCGATCATCAGGCTGACCGTCGCCGGGGCCACTTCCAGCCTTTCGGCCAGGTCGTTGACGGTCATCGGACCGTCGAACAGCAGGTAGGACAGCAGCGACAGGTGCCGTGGGGCCAGCGCGAGCGACTGCAGTTCGTCGGGGACCTTGACTCGTTTGACCCGGCCGACCATCCGCGGCATGAGCAACAGCAACGCCCGGACGGCGTCGTCGACCTCCAGGCCCGTTGACATGCCCACCCCTCCCGCAATACCTTTGTATCTATAGCTACTTTGCTTTCAAAGCAAAAACACTTCCCGGCTCATGTTATCCAGGAGGCGACCGTGACCACTCCGCAACGCAGGCGGGCCATGGCCGAGCAGCTGCTGCGCGCACACCGTGACCTGCGTCAACAGCTCGCACGGTTGCGTGCGGACGTGGGCACGGGCGAGCTCGGCCACAGCCTGATCACGCACTGCCTGGCGTACTGCGACAGCCTGCACGGCCACCACAGCAAGGAGGACGGCGCGCTGGCCCAGCTCGGTGACGAACTCGGCAGCGTGCTGGAGCGGGTGCGCCGCGAGCACCACATGGTGGCGGACGCGCTCGGCGAGATCCGGCGGCTGCTCGCCGCTCCGACACCGGCAGCCGAGCTGAAAACCCGGCTCGACCAGCTCGCTGACCAGCTGGAAGATCACTTCGCCTACGAAGAGGAGCAACTCCTGCCTGCGCTGTCGGCCTAGGTCAGTACCCTTTGCGGGTGAGTTCACGGCGGCCGACGCTCGACACCGTGGCACGCGAGGTTGGCGTGTCCCGGGCGACGGTGTCCAACGCCTACAACCGGCCCGACCAGCTGTCCGAGCGGTTGCGAGCGGAGATCCTCAGCGCCGCGGCCCGGCTGGGGTACGCCGGGCCGGACCCGGTCGCCCGCAGTCTGGCCACGCAGCGCTCCGGAGTGGTCGCCGTGATGCTCGACGGCGGCCTGTCCGCGGCGTTCTCCGACCCGGCGCTGTCGATCGTGCTCGACAGCATGGCGTCCACAGTCGACACCGGCGAACGCTCGCTCGTACTCATGCCCGGCGGCCCCCACGGTGGCGGCCCCAGCCCCGCAGCGGTGGCCCGGGTGCACGCGGACGTCGTGATCGCGTACTCGCTGCCGGACAACGCGCCCGCCATCGCGGCGGTCCGCCAACGTGGCCTGCCGCTCGTGGTGGTCGACCAGACCAACGCGGACGTGCGCGTCGACGACCGCGCGGGGGCCGCACTGGCGGCACAGCACGTGGTCGACCTCGGCCACCGGGACGTCGCCATCCTCGGCCTGGACCTGGCACCGGACGGGCACACCGGACCGGCGACCCGCGAACGGATCGAGTCGTCCGAGTTCCAGGTCACCCTGGAACGGCTGTACGGCTACCTCGACCACCTGCCCGCGTCCACCCCGGTCTGGGAAGCCGCGGGCAGCGTGCGCGAACACGGCCGCACCGGCGCCGCATGGCTGCTGGCGCGAGATCCCCGGCCGACTGCACTACTCTGCATGTCGGACGAACTGGCGATCGGTGCGATCCGGGCCGCGCGTGACATGGGTCTCGCCGTGCCGCGTGATCTGACGATCGTGGGCTTCGACGACACTCCGGCAGCGGCGTGGGCGGATCCGCCGCTGACGACGATGCGACAGGATCTGCTTGAGAAGGGGAGACAGACCGGTGAGCAGGTACTTCGCCTGCTGGACGGCAGACAGACCGACGGGCCGGTGACCATCCCGGTCACGCTGGTCGGCAGAGCCTCCAGCGGACCGGTGCCGACAGGCCGCCTACCTCGGTGATCTTGTTCACCCAGACTGGTGCGATTCAGAAACACTGAGGCGCTGTCGAACGATCACCACACTGAAGGCGGATAGCCTGCCGCCCTCAGCCCCCGTAGCTCAGCGGATAGAGCGAGTGACTTCTAATCACTTGGTCGCAGGTTCGAGTCCTGCCGGGGGCACCATCTTTTCGCAGCTCAGCCTTCATTGCCACGCCTCCCCTCAGCCATCCGGAGGCGCGTGCTGAACGCGGTTACCCGCGCTCGGCCCAACGCAAACCTCCTCCGTTCGGATGAACCCCGATCACGGCGCGTGGCACTTGTTACGTTGGCTGGGCTGGAACGTGTCCCAGTCCCTTTCCTGGAGGAATCCATGGCTGCCCGGAGCCGAACACCGGGCGACCGCTGGAAGCCCGGTGCATCGAGTCGTTGACCACTCGTATCCACCAGGAGTCCACACGTGTCCACTTGGTACAGGACGTTCTTCACCGACCTGCCCAACGAGTTCTGGCGGCGATTGGCGCCCGATCCCGCTGCCGAGATCGATTTCGTCGAGCGGCGGCTGCGGCTGACCGCGACCCGGATGTAGGGACCGCGCGTGGGGCCGCCGCCAGCGCGGCCTCCACGTCAGCTGGGCGGGGCGAAGGGATTGTCCGCGGACTGGGCTGGTTGCTCCGATGGCTCGGGGCGTGGCGGCGCGGGTGCGTCGGTTCGCTGGTACAGCCGGGCTTCCTCGCGTGTGCGGCGTTCGGCCAGCACCGCTGACAGGTACGCCCAGACCGGGACACCCGGCGGCATGGGGCTGCCCAGGTGCGCGCTGACTTCGGCGGCGAGCCGGTGGCCGAGGGTGTGCGCGGCCTCCGGGGCCAGTTCGCTGAGCCTGCCGAGGTACTGCCGGATCGCCAGTGCGAGATCGTTCGGCAACGCGGACACGCTCTGCGACGACGCCCAGTCCGCCAGCGGCGGCGGCATGTACACCGGGGCGACCGCCTGCTCGGGAATCCGTTCCCTGACCACCAGGGTGCCCGCGAGCATGTCGCCCACCCGCTGGCTGTTGCGCGACGCCAGCGACACGATCACCGCGACCGCGCCGAACAGCCCGACTCCCCAGAAGTCCACGAAGAACCCGGCCAGCGCGCGCACGAGCGCGTGCCGGAACCGGATCGGGCCGCCGTCGGTGCGCACGACCCGCAGGCCCGCCGCGGCCTTCCCGATGGTCCTGCCCCTGGTCAGGGTCTCGGCCAGGACCGGGTAGCCGATCAGCACCGCCACCGCGACCAGCAGGGTGATCGCGGACTGCAGCGCGTCGTCGAAGCCGATCGCCCCACCGGCGCCGAGGATGAGATAGACGAACAGCAGCGTCAGGAACTGGATGAGCACGTCGAGCGCGAACGCCAGGCCGCGGCTGGCCAGCCGGGCGACCCGCATCTCCAGCAGAACGGCCTCGCCACTGACGAGATCTGACACATTCACTCCCTGGTCAATGCGGAATAGTACGGGGTGTGGACATCGATGTGTTCGTCGCGGCGCACCGCGGGGAATGGGACCGGCTGGGTGAACTGGTGCGGCGCAGCGGCGCTGTGCGCGGCCCCGAGGCCGACGAACTGGTCCGGCTCTACCAGCGCGCGGCGACGCACCTGTCGATCGTGCGCACCGAGATGCCCGACCCCGCGCTGATCGGGCGGCTGTCGACGCTGGTGGCGCGAGCCCGGTCGGCGATCACCGGCACCCACAGCCCGGCGTGGCGTGAGGTCGGCCTGTTCTTCACGCGACGGTTTCCCGCGACGGTGTACCTGGGCTGGCGGTGGTGGGTGCCTGCCGCGTTCGTGTTCCTCGCGGTCAGCGCGCTGATCGCGATCTGGATCGCGGCCAACCCGGACGTACAGGCCAGCATCGGCGCGCCGGACGACATCAAGGAGATGACCCGGCCCGGCGGCGGGTATGAGGCGTACTACTCCAGCAACCCGGCGGGTTCCTTCGCCGCGCAGGTCTGGACGAACAACGCGTGGGTCGCCGCGAGCTGCCTGATGTTCGGTGTGCTGCTCGGCCTGCCGGTGGTCTACGCGCTGTGGGCGAACGCGTTGAACCTCGGCGTGGGTGGCGGCCTGATGATGGCGGCCGGTCGTGGGGACGTGTTCCTCGGCCTGATCGCCCCGCACGGACTGTTGGAACTGACCGCGGTGTTCGTGGCCGCCGGGATCGGGCTCAAACTCGGCTGGACGGTCATCGACCCGCGTGGCCGACCGCGTACGCAGGCGCTGGCCGAGGAGGGCAGATCGATTGTCGTGGTGGCGCTGGGGTTGGCGTGTGTGCTGGCCGTGGCCGGTGTCATCGAGGCGTTCGTGACGCCGTCAGGCCTGCCCACGTGGGCGCGGATCGGCATCGGGGTGGTCGCCGAACTGGCGTTCCTGGTGTACGTGTTCGTCGTCGGCCGCCGGGCCGCCCTGGACGGGGAGACCGGCGACGTCGACGCGAAGTACGCGGGCGACACCGCGCCGACAGCCGCGTAGGCCTACAAGCGACCTTCTGACTTCAGCGCCAGGTACTTGTCCGCCAAGGCGGGCGCGAGTTCGTCCGGTGTGGCGTCGACGACGTGCACGCCACGGCGCCTTAGCAGAGCGGCCACGTGGGCGCGCTCCTGCGTTGCCCGCGCTGCGGCGGCCGCGTCGAACACCGCCTCCGCGTCCCCGCGTGCCTGGGCCATCTCCTGGATCCGCGGGTCCGCCACCGCCGCGAGCAGCACCAGGTGCCGTGCGGTCAACGTGTGCAGGATCGGCAGCAGGCCCTGTTCCAGCGGATCCGGGTCAAGGCCGGTCAGCAGGACGACCAGCGACCGGCGTCGGCTGCGGCGCAGGACCTGCGCGACGATGCCGGACGCGTCCGACTCGACCAGCACGGGCTGTACCGCGGCCATGCTGTTGACCATGGCGGGCAACAGTTCCGCCGCGGTCGCGCCCTGCACGCTGGCCCGCACCTGCCGGTCGTAGGCGATCAGGTCGACACGGTCCCCGGCGCGGGAGGCCAGCGCGGCCAGCAGCAGGGCCGCGTCCATCGCGGCGTCCAGCCGGGGGATGTCGCCGACCCGTCCCGCGGACGTGCGACCGGTGTCCAGCACGATCATCAGGTGCCGGTCGCGTTCCGGCCGCCAGGTCCGGACCATCACGTCCGTCGAGCGAGCCGTTGCGCGCCAGTCGATCGAGCGCACGTCGTCACCGGCCACGTAGGTGCGCAGTGAGTCGAACTCGCTGCCCTGGCCCCGGGCGAGGGTGCGCAGCCTGCCGTCGAGGTCGCGCAGCCGGTCCAACCGGGACGGCAGGTGCTTGCGGCTGGTGAACGGCGGCAGCACCCGGATCGTCCCGGCGACGGCGTGCGATCCCTGCCGTGCGGCCAAACCCAGCGGCCCGAACGCGCGAACCGTGACCCGGTGGGCGATCCGGTCGCCTCGCCGGGTCGGCAGCAACGCGGTGGTCACGACTCTCGTCGCGCCACCGGGAATGTCGAGTGTGTGCCGGTCAGACGCGCCCGCGCTGGGCGGCCACGCGTCCCGCAGCAGACCGCGGATCCGAGCCCTGCCTGGATTGTGGATGGTCAACGTCACCGACGCCGGTTCGCCGAGCCGCACTGTCCGGT
The DNA here is from genome assembly GCF_000826545.1 of Kibdelosporangium sp. MJ126-NF4. The sequence continues at coordinate 461,588 of NZ_CDME01000014.1, forward strand.
CGCCGCCTCGGGTGAACTCGAGGGCGCTGACCGACCCGGCCAGCAGCAGATCGACCGCGATGACGGCCAGCACCACCGCGGTGACCAGGAAGATCCCGCCCCACGACGGCAGCAGCAGCCCGACGATGAGGGCACCGGCCAGCGCCAGCAGTCCCGCCCGCCCGGAGATCGCCACCGGCTCAGCGCGGCACCGGAACGGCCGCGAGCACGCCGTCCAGCACCCCGTCGGTGGTCGCGCCCTCCAACTCGGCCTCCGGCCGCAGTTCCAGCCGGTGCCGCAGAGCCGGGCGGGCCAGGGCCTTCACGTCGTCCGGTGTCACGTACTCGCGGCCCGACAGCCACGCCCACGCGCGGGACGCGGCGAGCAGCGCGGTCGCGCCACGCGGGGACACACCGAGCCGGACGGCCGGTGAGTTCCGCGTCGCCCTGCAGATGTCCACGATGTAGCCGAGGACCTGCTCGTGCACGGTCAACGCGGCCACCTCGGCGCGACCGGCGTCGAGGTCCGCCTTGCCTGCCACCGGGCGGATTCCCGCCGCGGCGAGGTTGCGCGGGTCGAACCCGGCGGCGTGCCGCGTCAGGATGCCGACCTCGTCGTCCCGTGACGGCGTCGGCATGGTCAGCTTCACCAGGAAACGGTCCAACTGGGCCTCGGGCAACGGGTACGTGCCCTCGTACTCGACCGGGTTCTGGGTGGCGACCACGATGAACGGGTCGGGCAGCGGCCGTGGCGTGCCGTCGATCGAGACCTGCCGCTCCTCCATCGCCTCCAGCAGCGCGGACTGGGTCTTCGGCGGGGTGCGGTTGATCTCGTCGGCGATCAGCAGGCTGGTGAACACCGGGCCCTCGCGGAAGACGAAGTCGGCCTTGTGCGGGTCGTAGACGATCGAGCCGGTCACGTCGCCCGGCATCAGGTCGGGGGTGAACTGCACGCGCGTGCACTTCAGGTCGAGCGCCCCGGCCAAAGCCCGCACCAGCAACGTCTTCGCCACCCCCGGCACGCCTTCGAGCAGCACGTGCCCTCGGCACAGCAGTGCGATGATCAGGCCGGTGACCGCGGCGTCGTTGCCGACCACCGCCTTGCCGACCTCGGAGCGCAGCGCGACCAGCGCGTCGCGTGAGTTTCCCATCAGTGTGAACCTACCTCATCCGCCAGCGTGTCCAGTTCGTCCGCGAGCTGCACGAGCGCTTGTTCCGTGTTCGGTGGTGGTCCGAAAAGGACCGCGTGCACCGGGGCGCCCGGCCGCCCGGTCCGTGCCGTGACGCCGTCGACGATCGCCGTGGGTGTGGCGTCGGCTGACAGGCCCAGCAACGGGATCAGCCTGCCGATCGTGGCCGCGCGCAACGCGTCCGCGGCGTGGTCGGTGGCGCGGGCGCGCCGGTAGAGCCGGGCGCGGCCCTCGGTGGTCTCCGCGGCGCGCACGACGACCGGCAGCGGCTCGGTGACGATCGGGCCGAGCCTGCGGGCCCGCCACACCATGAACAGCAGCACCGCGACGCCCGCCTGGCCGAGGCCGAACCACCAGCCCTGCGGGATCAGTTCGTAGAAGCTCTTCTCCCGGCCCCCGCCCGTTTCCCCGTCTCCGTCTGCTGAGCCGCCCGGTTCGGTGTCCGACAGCGACGGCAGGTACCAGACGAGCCGGTGGTGCTTGCCGAGAACACGCATCGACAAGGCCGCGTTGCCGTCCTCGTCCAGCCACTCGTTGGTCAGTGGGGTCGCGTCGCCCAGCAGCGTGACAGTGCCGCTCTGGACCAACGTTCCCTCGTAGCAACGGGAAGGGCCGCTGTAGGTGACGCCGCCGAGCCGCGCGGTGCCCGCCGCGTTGAAGGCACATCCGGGTTCGCGGCTGTCGGGGCTGACATCCCCATCCTTGCGCACCGACGGCGCCAGGGCGGCCAGCGCGTCACCGTAGGCGCCGATCGCGACGACCGTGGCGGCCTCGCCGCGCAACGCCGTCAACTGCTGGCCTGTCAGCCAGTTGGGCTGGGTGATGAGCAACGTGGTGTCGGACTTGATGTTCTGGCGCGCGGCCGCCAACGAGTCGACGCGGACGACCTCGACGCCCTGGGCCTGCAGCAGACGCGCGAGCGCGCGGCTGCCCGCCGGGCTGACCGACTCTGGGTCCGCCGGGCCGTCATCACCGCCGCCGCGCAGCAACGCGATCACGAGCGCGGCGGCGACCATGATCACGCCGATGATGACCGGCCCGCGCGCGGCGCGCCAGATCCGCTGCGCGTCGGGAGAAAGGGACGTCCGCTGTGTCGCCCGCTGTGTCACCGAGGCTGTCGTCGGGGCTGTCATCGGCGGGCGCCGTCCAGTGTCAGGTCCAGGTCGGCCAGCCGCCGGTAGCCGTCCACAGTGGCCTCACGGCCGCCGTAGCAGACGTCGTCGAACAGCCGGGCCGCACCGAGCAGGGCGTCGGCGTGGTCGGGAAGTCGTGCCCCCGCCGCGTTCGCGACCTCGTCGACCGTCCGGCCGGAACGCTCGTCGAGCACGCCTCGTTCCTCGAGGCCGCGCACGATCGCCCGGAAGCGTTCCCGGACGGCTTCGGTGAGATCTCCGCGTGCCTCGGCGGCAAGCGCCGCCGCGCGGTGGTCGGCGGCGGTCATCGCGCGCCCGGCGAACACCGACTGGCTCGCGGCGGTGCGCGCCAGCCCGCCGACCCGCAATCGGACGATCACGATCAGGGCGATGAGGACGACCAGCAGGATGGCCAGTCCGATCAGACCGCCGGGCAGCACACTGGAGATGCCGTCGAGCAGGTCCCCGATCCGGTCGAGCACCCAGTTCAGGATCTTGCTGAACACCGACGGTTCGGCCTGCTGGTACTCCACGTCCGACAGCTCCCTGACGGCCGCGTCGCGAGCTGCGTCGCGGCCGACGTCCACGGGAATGTCGTTGTTCACCAGGCGGTCGGGGGCTGCGGCGGCGGTGGCTGGCTGACCCCGGCCTGGCGGGCCAGCTCGATGTCCATGCCTTCCCGCCGCATCCGGCGGTCGACGTAGATCAGCGTGGTCACGCCCGCGACGAACGGCATCGTGATGGTCTCCGCGATGATCCCGGCCAGTGCCCCGAGCAGCAGCGCACCCGTGAAGTTGGGCGACAGTCCGAACCCGGTCGCGTCGTAGAGGCCACCGGTGGCCAGGGTGAACGGGATCTGCACGATCTGCCCGATGAGAGAGGCGATGATCGTGGCGAGGATCAGGATGCCGAACGTGCGCCACCACGCGCCGTTGACCAGCAGCCGCGACCGGGTCAGTGACGTGCCGACCTTCGCGCCCTCCAGGATCAGCGCGGTGCTGGCCAGGCTGAACAGGACGTACAGCCAGATGCCGGGGATCACCAGTGCGATCGCCCCGGCGGCCACGATCAGCGTGTACAGCACGCTCAGCCCGAGCAGGGGCAGGAACCGGGGCCGGACGTGCTTCCACGCCTCGCCGACGGTGATCGGCTGGCCGAGCACGGCTTTGCCCATCACGACGGTGAGCACACCGTTGAGGATGGTGGCGATCACGACGGTGACAACGACGGTGGGGATGGTGAGGATCAGCGCGCGTTCGAGGTCCTCACCGAGCCGCTGCTCCTCGGTGGCGTACAGCGGCAGGTCGCTGCGCATCAACGTCGTGCCCTTGACGATGAAGAGGATCAGGCCGATGCCGAGCAGGTTGGAGACGGTCGACGCGATCGCCGACACCCCCAGCATCTGCTTGGGATACGTCCGGATGGCGGTGATCGCGCCGTCCAGGATCTCGCCGAGGCCCAACGGGCGCAACGGGATCACGCCGGGTTTGGCCGCGAACGGCTGCCCCCACTGTGGCGGTGGCGCCGCCGGGTAGGGCTGCTGTGGATACGGCTGCTGCTGTGGCTGCTGCGACCCCTGTGGGGGATCCTGCGGTCTGTCCGGCTTGCCGTCGGGCGACGACCAGCCTTCGTTTTCGGTCACCGGAACCCCCTGGGTTCTACCCTTGTGTCGCGCCCACTTTAGGGGTGTTCGCAACAGCGTACGCAGACGGCACGGCTACGACGTTCCCGCTGGCATTGTGCCTGTTCACGCTGGCCAAGCCAGCATCGACGCCGCCGCGACCGCTTCCAGGTCCTCCGGGGACGCGCCATCGCGGGCCTGCTGTGACATCCCTTGCAGTGTCGCGGCGGTGAAGACCGCCAGCGCGCGGGCGTTCGTCCCCGCCGGTAGCTCACCTGTGTCGACATCGGACTGGATGCGTTGTTCCAGGTCGGCCACGTTGGCGTTGCGCCGGTCGCGCAGGTCCTGCTCGATGTCGGCGGACTCCGGTGTGCAGTTGGTCGCGGCCGAGATGATCAGGCAGCCACGCGGATGCGCGGCCGACGTGTACTCCGTCGCCGCCTCGCGCAACATCCGCGCGACGCCCTGCCGGGCGGTCGGTTCCTCGGCCAGCGCCTGCGCGGCGAACGCGCCGTGTGTGCGCTGGTAGACCGCGACGGCCTCGCGGAAGAGCGCCTTCTTGTCGCCGAACGCCGCGTACAGACTCGGCGGGCCAATGCCCATCGCCTGGGTCAGCCCGGCGACCGACGTCGCCTCGAAGCCGTGTTCCCAGAACGCTTCCAGCGCTCTGGCCAGTACCTCGTCCCGGTCGAAGGCGCGGGGCCGTCCTCGTGCTGGCACGCTCACACCCTAATTCTATAGCGCTCGTTTCAAAACAGGCTGATCGCGCCCGTCAGCGGAAGCGGTCGGTCGCGGCGATCAGCGCGCCGACCATGTCGGGCGAATGGCTGTCGTGGCCCGCGTCGGTGATCACGAGTTCACTGCCCGGCCAGGCGTGGTTCAGTTGCCACGGGCCGCCGAGCAGGTTGGTCATGTCCATCGCGCCCTGTACCAGCACGCCGGGGATGTCCGCCAGTGCCCGGGCGTTGTCGAGCACGTACCGGTCCTCGATGAACGAGTCGTTGCTGAAGTAGTGCGTGACCAGGCGGGCGAAGCAGATCCGGTACGCCGGGTCCGCGAACAGCGGGCTCGGCGGTGACGTCGGGATGATCGCTTCCTCCCAGTCGCACCAGTCGCGCGCGGCCTTGTCGCGGACCGCGAAGTCCGGGTCCGAGAGCAACGACAGGTAGGCCGCCGCCAGGTTGCCGTCGCGCAGGTGTTCCGGCACGCCCGCGCGGAACGTCTCGTACGCCGCCGGGAACACCTTGCCCAGTCCGGTGATCAGCAGGTCCAGTTCGGCGATCCGGCCGGTGGCGATGCCGAGCAGGACCATCTCGGACACTCGCGAGGGGTGCCTCAGCGCGTAGACGAGGCCCAGCGCCGATCCCCACGACCCGCCGAACACGAGCCACCGGTCGATGCCGAGTGCGCGGCGCAGCACCTCCATGTCCGCCACCAGGTGGTCGGTCGTGTTGGCCGACAGGTCGGTCGACGGGTCGCTGGCGTGCGGTGTGCTGCGGCCACAGTTGCGTTGGTCGAACAGCACGATCCGGTACGCCGACGGGTCGAAGAACCGGCGCACTCCCTCCGAACATCCCGAGCCTGGCCCGCCGTGCAGGACCACGGCGGGCTTGCCGTCCGGGTTTCCGCACTGCTCCCAGTAGAGCTGGTTGCCGTCGCCGACCTCCAGCATGCCGTGCTCGTACGGTTCGATTTCCGGATATCTCTCAGCCATCCGGCCAATCTAGCGAGCCAGCGTGCGCCGGGCGGCCCATCCGAGCAAGATCAGGTCCAGTGCGGAGAACAGCACCACCGCCGTCGCGCTGGGCAGCCAGACCAGCGCGATTCCGATGGCCAGCACGGGAATCGACAGCCCGGCGTACGCGCCGAGGAACAGCGCGGCCAGCACCTCTCCCCGGGCATCGGGTTCGGCCAGGGAGGCGGCCGTGGCCACGGACGAACGGAACGCCAGTCCCGACCCGGCGCCCGCGATCACCGCACCGGCGAAGAACGCCCCGATGCCCACTGTCAGCACGCTGGCCGACACCACGACCAGCCCGACGGCCATCAGCGTGAAGCCGAGCTTGAGTTGTGACCGCGTCGCCATGCGCGTGAACACGACCTGCGCGACCGCCGCCGCGCCCATCAGCGCGAAGGTGGCGAAGCCGCCGAGCAGTTTGGACGGCTGGCCGAACACCAGCGACAGCAAGGTCGGCGCGAGCGCGGTGAACAGGCCCATCAGCGCGAACGCGGCGAACGCGCCGGTGGCCGCGCCGAGGAACCTCGGCAGTGAGCCGCTCGGCAGCGACATCGTCTGCGGCCGGTAGGCCGGGCGTTCCTCCCTGCGCTCCACGGTCTCCGGCACCAGGCTGATCGCGAGCGCGCAGAGCAGCAGCAGGCCGAGGAAGATCAGGTACGGCACGGTCAGCGGTGAGTCGACGAACTGGACGAGCAGACCGCCGATCACCGGCCCGATCGCCAGGCCACCGGTGTTGACCACGCTGGAGATCAGCCCGGACCCGGCCGGGTCGGCGTCCGGGCGTGCGACCAGGCGCAGTTCGGACAGGTGCGCCGTGGCCGTGGCCACCATCGCGCCGATCCCCGCGCCGCCGATCACCCGCGCGATGATCAGCCCGGGGACGTCCGGCCAGGCCACGAAGACCAACGCGGACACCGCCTCGACGAGCGTGGCGGCCAGGATCACCCGGCGGCGCCCGAACCAGTCGCTGACGTGACCGACGAGGTACAGACTCGCCACGACACCCACCGCGTACGTGGCGTAGATGACCGTGATCACCCAGGTCGGGAAGCCGTCCCGGACTTGGTAGATGCCGTACAGCGGGGTCGGCAGGGTGGAGAACGCGAGCGCGGTCGTGAACGCGGCCGCGATCACCCAGAAGCCGCCACCATGGCTGACGCGCCACGCGGGCGCGGCCGGGCGCGCGGCAGCAGTGAGAGTCATGGCTCCACCGTGACTCCCCCGACTTATCAAGTCCAACGAAAGATCTTGGCATCATTTATCGGCATCACCGATAATCGAGGGCGTGGAGACCCGTCAGCTGGAATTCTTCGTCGCGGTCGCCGAGGAGCTCTCCTTCACTCGGGCGGCTCAGCGGCTGTACGCGGTGCAGTCCACGGTGTCCGCGGCGGTCAAGGCACTGGAGGCCGAACTGGGCACGACGTTGTTCGACCGGTCGACCAGGCGGGTCACGCTGTCCACGGCGGGGCTCGCGTTCCTGCCGGAGGCCAAGGCCGCGCTGGAGGCTGTCGACCGGGCGATGGCGGCGGCGCAGGAGGCCTCGGCCGGGCTGCGCGGCAGCATCCGGGTCGGTACGATGACCAACATCACGGTGATCGACCTGCCCGATCTGCTCGGCTCGTTCCACCGGCACTACCCGCTCGTCGACATCCACGTCACGGTCTCCGCCACCGGCTCGACCGGGATGGCCGCCGACGTCCGCACCGGACGGCTGGACCTGGCGCTGCTCGGGCTGCCCGAGTCCGATCTGACCGGGCTGACGGTCCGGCCGTTGGCCAACTGGCCCTACACGGTCCTGCTGCCGTCAGGCCATCCGCTGGCCGACCACGACCGCGTCGCACTCGCCGAACTGGCCGACGAGTCCTTTGTGGACACGCCGTCCGGGTTCGGCAACCGGGTCGCGATCGACCGCGCCTACGTCTCGCTGGGGACGCCGCGGCGGGTCGGCGTCGAAGTGGCCGACATGTTCGCGGTCCCCGGCTACATCCGGGCCGGACTGGGCATCGCGGTCATCCCCGACCCGGGCATGCCGATCGGCCCCGGCGTGGTCCGGCTGCGGTTGTCGGACGACATGACGTGGCCGATGACGATGGTGACCGCCGCGGGCAAGCCGCCCAGCCGCGCGTTGCGCACACTGCTCGACCTGATCGCGAGCGACTTCTGAGGCCACCCACTGTCCTTGATGGAGGAATTCGGTGGAGGGAGTCAGCGCAGGGGCGCGACCGATCCCCTGCGGACCAGTTCGACGGGCAGGATCACCCGTTTGGCCGGGGTGGTCGGGTTGGCGATCCGTTCGAGCAGCAGCCGCGCCGCCTCGAAACCCATTTCGTAGTGCGGTATCCGGACTGTCGTCAGGCCGGGCCGCTGCCGGTCGGCGAACGGCATGTCGTTGAACCCCACCACCGACACGTCCTGCGGGCAGGACAACCCCCGTTCCTCCAACGCGGAGTAGCACCCCAGCGCGATCAGGTCGTTGCCCGCGATGATCGCGGTGACATCGGGCTGCAGCCGCATCGCGGCGATGTACCCGGCCTCCTCGGTGAACGCGGCGGAGAACGTGACACGCGCCGGGTCGATCTCCAGATTGTGCGCGGCCATCGCGTCGACGAACGCCCGGTAACGCTCCCATCCTGTGGACAGCGCCTTGGGCCCGGCGACGTGCCCGATCCTGATGTGGCCCAGCGACGCCAGCAGTCCGACCGCGGCGTGCACGCCCGCGTTGTTGTCGTTGGTCACCGAGGGGATGTCGCCCGCGTCGGTCCGGCGGTTCACCAGCACGGTCGGCACCTGGTCAGCCGGTGACGGGTCGGCTCGGCGGCCGGTGGCGAGGATGAACCCGTCGGTCTGCCTGCCACGCATCGCCAGCAGCAGTTCGAGTTCACGCTCGGCGTCGCCGTCGGTGTTGCCCATCAGCGCCATGTAACCGGCTTCCCGCAGGCCGTCCTCGATTCCTCGGACGATCGGAGGAAACACCGGATTCCGCAGATCGGGGATGATCACCCCGGCCACCGACGACGTTTTCGTGCGCAGCATCCGCGCCGCCGAATTCGGCGCGTAGCCCAGGGATTTCGCCGCTTCGATGACCCGGTTGGCCGTTCGGGTGCTGACCTTGCCCCTGGTCTGGGGATTGAGGGCGCGACTGGCTGTTGCCGCGTGCACCTTGGCCAGGCTGGCGACATCCTTGATGGTCGGTGGTTTTTCCACGGCGGTCACCCTAGCGGTAACTGGACGGCCACCCGCTGCTCTCGCGCAAGAAATCACCGGTACACCGCAACGCACTTCGACTCTGCGTATCCGAAAAGTCCGTCGCGGCCACCCACCCGGCGCATTCCCGGTACACCGGCGAGTTTCCCAGAAAGTTCCCAGAAAGTCCGGATGGAGTCCCCCGGAAGTCCACTGTGTCCGCCGTGCCGCTCGGTGGTTCAGTGCCGCTCGGTGTGGTTCAGTACGGATTGGCGATGAACAACTCCTGTGCGGGGAACCGGGTCAGCACCTCGGCGCCGCGGTCGGTGACCACCACCTCCTCCTCGATGCGGGCCGCGGAGAACCCGTCGGCCGCCGGGCAGTACGTCTCCAGCGCGAACACCATGCCCGGCTGGATCTCCACCGGGTGCTCCAGGCTGGACAGGCGCGAGATGACCGGCCGCTCGTGCAGGCCGAGCCCGAGGCCGTGGCCGAACTGCAGGCCGAACGCGGCCATCTCGTCGGCGAACCCGAACTCGTTCGCCGCGGGCCAGACCGCCGCGATCTCGTCGGTGCCCACGCCGGGTTTCACCAGCTGGATGGACACGTCCATCCAGTCGCGTGCCCTGCGGTAGGCGTCGCGTTGCGCACCGGTCGCGCTGCCGACCCCGAACGTGCGGTAGTAGCAGGTCCGGTATCCGTTGTAGGACTGGATGATGTCGAAGAACGCCTGGTCACCGGGCCGGATCAGCCGGTCGGAGAAGTTGTGCGGGTGCGGGTTGCAGCGCTCCCCCGACACGGCGTTGACCGCCTCGACCTGGTCGGAGCCCATCTCGTAGAGCCGTTTGGCGGCCAGCGCGACGATCTCGTTCTCCCGCACACCGGGCTTGAGCGCCTCGGCGATGTCCTGGTAGACGCCGTCGACCATGGCCGCGGCCTGGGACAGCAGGGTGATCTCGTCGGCCGACTTGATCTGCCGCGCGTCCAGCATCAGCTGCTGTGCGTCGGCCACGGTCAGCCCCTGCCGGTGCATCTCGAACAGCAGCGGCGGCTCGGCGATGTCCACGCCGACGGGCGCGCCCGTGACGCCCGCCTGGGCGAGCAGGTCCTTGATCTCCGCGACCGCGCTGACCATCAGGCCGGTGCTCGGCGCGATCGCTCCGCGCAGGCCGAGCATCCCGGCGCGGCAGTTCGCCGGGTCCAGCCACGGCGCGTACAGCTGGTGGTGCCGGGCGGCCGACCCGAAGTCCCAGAGCACCGGCTCGCTGTCGCGGGCGAGCAGCGCGTAGCGGGTCATCTTGTCGCCGAGCCCACCGCCGATCCACGTCTGCGTGACGTAGCGGATGTTGTAGGGGTCGAACAGCAGGAACGCTCCGCATTCGCTGGATTCGAGTGTGGCTTTGGCCCGGTCGGCCCGGTAGGCGCGCAGCCGGTCGAAGTCCACGCGCTGCTCGAAGTCGACGGCGCCGTGCCCCGGCGCGGGGATGGGACTAGCTGCCATCGTCCGCCTCCAGGCCGTCGTTCACCTCGGTGTCCTCCGGCTCCAGCGCCCAGCCCGCCCGGCGTGCCTGTTCGACGATCAGGGCGGCGAAGTCCTCGTCGACGTGCCCGGCGCCGACCGCGGACGCGATGATCTGGGCGGCGGCCGAGGCGAGCGGCATCGGCGCCTCCAGCGCCCGCGCGGCCTGCAGGCCCAGATCGAAGTCCTTGCGCAGCAAGGGCATGGTGAACGTGGGGGTGAAGTCGAGCCGGACGAACGCGGGTGTCTTGTACTGGCTGAACGCCGAGCCCATCACCGACTGGTTGAGGAACTCCAGGAACGCCGACCTGCTCACGCCGCCCTTCTCGGCCAGGACGGTGATCTCGGCCATCGACTGGATCACCACGCCGAGGAACACGTTGTGGCAGATCTTCACCAGCCGCGCGGCCTCGTCGTCGCCGACGTAGGTCACCGCTCGGCCGAGCGCCGACAGCACGGGCTCGACCTGGTCGAACACCGGGCGTGGGCCGGACACTGCCAGTGTCACGCAGCCTGCGTCGACCACTTTCGGATTGCCGCTCACGGGCGCGGCGAGGAACTCCGTGCCGCGTTTGTGCGAGGCCACCCGGACACTCGCGGACGCTTCACCGGACACGGTCGACGAGTCGATCAGCACCTTGGGGGCGACGTCCGCGTTGGTGAGTACGCCATCCTCGCCCGCGGTCACGGCCTCCAGGTCGTCCGACGCGGCCACCATCGTGAACACGACGTCGCGGTCGGCGAGGTCGGTCGCCCGGTCGGCCACCGTGGCGCCGAACCGCGCCAGCGCCTCCGCTTTCGCCCGCGTCCGGTTGTAGACCGTCACGTCGTAACCGGCCTTCAGCAAACGCCGGGCCAGTGCGGCACCCATCCGGCCGCAGCCGATCCAGCCGATCCGGGGACGGTCCACGGGGAAGGCCTCCATCATTACCTCGCTCCCAGTGATTGCAAACGTTCGCATTCACGATGCCTCTCGCTCTGACCGTCGTCAAGTGCTTGACTCCGGGCAATGGTGTGCGAACGATTGCGACATGCGCGCACGCACCGCCACGGGCACGCCGAAAACCGCCGGTCTCGCCCTCGAGGAGGTCGTCGCCCACTCCTCGACGGCCCAGTTTGCCGCAATGCCGGACGGTGAACTCGATGTCGCGATGACCAATCCCGACAACGTGGTGGCGTACCGCTGTCTGCCGGACAACCCACTGCGCCGAACCGCCGACGTACGAATACTCGGTGCGGTCCGTCGGGGCGACGCCCCGCCGCGCCGAAGCACTACTCGCGCGACACTGCCGGATGACCGTGCTCAACGCGGGCAACGACCTGCGGGCCGAAGCGGCGGGCGCGCACCGGCCCGCGTCACGACTTCTTCGCGACCGCCCGGCGCTGGTGCTCGACCACATCCATGAACGCCGCCTTGAACTGGGCGAACGCCTCCCTGCCGAGCCTGCGGGCGTGCCGCTCCTGCAGCGCGCTCATGATCTTCTCGGCGGCCTTCATCTGGTCGATCCCGCGCCCGGTCGGGCAGACCAGCTTGGCGCGGCGGTCGGCCGGGTCCGGGTGCCGCGCGACGTAACCCAGTCGCTCCAACTCGTCCACGAGCGTGCCGATCACCTGCTTGTGCTGGCCGGACAGCCGGGCGAGGTCGGTCGCCCGCACCCCTTCGGCGTCCAGGTACGCCAGTACGGCGCCGTGCCGCGGCTGCAGGTCGTCGAACCCCTTCGCGGCCAACGCGGTGAACAGCTCGTTCTGCACCGCGAAAAGCAATCGCCCGGACAACACACCGAGATCCGGATTCGTCCTGTTGCGCTGCGCCCGGCTCGTCATCCGCTCCGCCCTCTGTGCAGTCACCGACCTGTCCCTGGTGATAACGAGTCAGTGTAGTTCGCGAGCCCGCAACCGTTGCTGCACCCCGTCGAGCAGCAACCGCAGCCCGTACTCGAAGACCTTGTCCAGGTCGTAGTCGAACTCGTCGGTGATGATCGCCGCCATCGTCGGGTACCTGCCGGTGGCCAGCAGCCGTTCCAGCGCCTCCCCCTGCGTCTCGATCCACTCCTCATGGGTGATCCCGGAGTCCTGACGCGCCCGCGTCTCGTCCTGCAGGGTCAGCGCGAGGCCTCGGATGTGCCCGAACACGCTCAGGTGCGTGTACATCATGTCGTCCATCGACAGGCCGTGGCGGCGCAGCACGGTCAGCACCCACTCGGTGTACATGATCAGGTTCGGCGACACCCGGGGCCGGGTCATCGACATCGCCTCGGCAACCCAGGGGTGCCTCCTGCAGACCGTCCACATAAGACGCGCGGCGATCTCCATGGCGGCACGCCAGTCCCCCGGCACCCGCTCGGGGAACGGCTGCTCGGCGAACGCGACGTCCGCCATCTCGACGACCAGGTCCTCCTTGCTGGGCACGTGCCGGTACAGCGACATCGTGGCCACCCCGAGGTCCGTGGCGATCCGGCGCATCGAGACCATCTGCAGCCCCTCGGCGTCCGCGACGGCGATCGCGGCACGGATGACCGCGTCCTTGCCGAGGTCCCGCTCCCCGACCGGCCTGCGCGACACGGCCGCGGACCGCGCTCCGGCCGATCGGACGACTGTGCCCGCGCCCGGTTTCGTGTCCACGAGGCCGTCGTCCTTCAGCGCGGTGATCACCTTGGTGGCGGTGGCCATCGCGACGCCCCACTCCTGCGTGATCTGCCGGGTCGACGGGACGCGGTCACCGGGGCGCAGGTCGCCGCGCGCGATCCGGGCCTTGATCTCCGCCGCGATCCGGAGATAGGGCGCTTCAGTCGACATGCTGCCTCCACCAACTAACACCGACTAACACTGCACTAGCACTGCACTAGGGTCGCACTAGCGCTTTTCTCGGGTTCATACAGCATAACACCGTCCAGTGCACTAGTTCACTGTACGCCGTACTCAGCGCACTGTACGGTGTACCCATGCGCACTGCACTGATCTCAGGAGCCGGTATCGCCGGACTCTCACTGGCGTACTGGCTGACCGAGCACGGCTTCCGCGTGACCGTCGTGGAACGCGGCACCGAGCTGCGGTCCGGCGGACAGGCGATCGACGTCCGCGGCACGGCACGGGAAGTGGTCACCCGGATGGGGCTGATGGACCAGATCCGGGCCGCCCACACCGGCACCCACGGCATCGCGATGATCAACGAGACCGGCAGGCACGTCGCCAGGATGGGCGGCGACGCGTTCGGCGACTCCGGCGGGATCGTCGCCGAGCTGGAGATCCTGCGCGGCGACCTGGTCCGGATCCTGCACGACGCGCTGACGCCGGGCTCGGTCGAGTTCGTCTTCGGCGACACCATCACCGAACTGGCCGAGCGCGACACCGGCGTGGACGTCACGTTCGGCAAGTCGGGCAGGCGCGGCTTCGACATCGTGATCGGCGCGGACGGCATCCGCTCCGGCGTGCGGGACCTGCTGTTCGACGCCGACGTCCGCGACCTCGGGTACTACTCGTCGTACTTCGCCGCGAAGATGGACATCGACTTCGACGGCTGGGAACTGATGTACTGCGAGCCCCGCCGGGCCGCGCTCGTGTACCCGGTCGGCGACAGCGGCGAGGTCCGCGCGATGTTCGCCTTCTCCGGGCCGGAACTGCCCGACGCCCGGCGTGACCCGAAGGGCGTGCTGGCCAAGGTGTTCGACGGCGTGGGCTGGGAGGTCCCCGGGCTGCTCGAGCAGATGCGGCAGACCGACGACCTGTTCTTCGACCGCGCCTCGGAAGTGCGCGTCCAGCGGTGGGCACGCGGGCGCGTGGTGCTGTTGGGCGACTCCGCGTTCGGCGGTTCGCTCGGGATGGGTACGAGCATGGCGCTGGTCGGCGCGTACGTCCTCGCGGGCGAGCTGTCCGTGGCCGGTCACGAGCAGGCGTTCGCCCAGTACCAGAACGAGATGAGCGAGTACGTCAGGCTGAACCAGAAGCGGCCGCCGGGCTCCAGCGGGTTCGTGCCGGGCAGCCGCACGGCCATCTGGCTGCGCAACCAGTTCCTGCGACTGCTGCCCTACCTGCCGGGTCGCAAGAGGATGCTGGGCGGCATCGACAAGTCGGCCAACGCCATCACCCTGAAGACATACACACGATCTGTCTCTCCCGCATGATCGGTCTGTTGTGCGATCCTGTGGGATATGAGCGACGACCGGAACGTACTCGGCGGCGCCCTCGAGGAATGCGGCACTGACCCGGTGACCGGCTTCTACCGAGACGGCTGCTGCGACACCGGCCCGGAAGACGTGGGCAACCACACCGTGTGCGCGGTGATGACGGGCGAGTTCCTGCAGCACCAGCGGGAAATCGGCAACGATCTGGCCGCGCCGCGGCCGCACCTCGGTTTCCCCGGGCTGCGGCCGGGAGACCGGTGGTGTGTCTGCGCTTCGCGGTGGATGCAGTCCTATGAGGCCGGGGTGGCGGCGCCGGTGGTGCTGGCCGCGACGCATTCCCGTGCGCTGGAGGTCGTCACGCTGGAGGCGTTGCGGGAGAACGCGGTGGACGTGCCCGCGGACCCCAGTTCACTGCTGTAGGACGTCGGGCGACAAAGGCCGCCGGATCTCTGACCCGATCTCTGCCACGGTCTCGCGGGCCACCAGCACGAGGGCGGCCAGCATCGCCACCGCGAGCCACCGCAGGTCGACGGCCGTCTTGCCGAACAGGAAAGGCGTGTAGGACAAGAAGGACGCGAACTGCACCAGCAACGGCACCGGCCAGAGCCTGCGCGGGAAGTAGAACGCGACCACCACGGACAGCACGTCGGCGAGATAGAAGTAACGCTCGTGCATGGCGGGCAGGAAGAACGGCACCAGGATCGCGAACAGCGTCGCCAGCAGCACGGTCCTGGGCACGGTCAGCCGTGTACGGCTCGCGACCACGCCGAAGACCACGATCAGCGTCAGCGCGGCGGTGAACGCGATCGCCGCGGTCCGGATCAGGTCCATGCCGGTCGTGACGGTGAGGAACTGGTAGGCGTTCGGCGCGTTCAGTGTCAGCTGCGTGTACGCCCCCGCCTGGTTGGTGTACACCGAGAGCAGCTGCGCGGGGCTCGCCCCGGCCAGCAGCGCGGGCCCGTCCAACAGCAGCACGACACCGGGAACCACCAGCAGTCCGGGCCACGGCACCTTGCGCAGCAGGACCAGCACGAGCAGCAGCGGGAAGAGGAAGACGATCTGCAGCTTGAAAGCCAGCGCCAGGCCGAAGAACACGCAGGCGAGCCATGGCCGTGAGCGCACCGCGTAGTACACGCCGCCGAGGCCGAACGCCGCGTAGATCACGTCGCATTGCGCCCACAGTGCACCGTTCGTCACGATCGTCGGCAGCACACTGACAGTGACGGCGGCGAGGAACGGCCACCAGCCGCGTGGGTGCTTCAGCGCCACCAACCGATAGACGTAGTACGCCAGCACGACGTCGAACAGCACCGTGATCGCCTTGACCCCGACGAGCGCGGGAACGGGCAGGTAGCTCAGGATCGCCAGCAGGTAGAGATACGGCACGTTGTAGTCGGCGAACTGGTAGCGCAGTGCGGAAAACCCGCCGTTGGCCGAGATGAACTCGTACCACTGGGCGACAAAGGCCTGATAGTCCCGTGATTCGAACGGGAACAGCACCAGCCGCGCGGCCAGTGACAGCAGCACGATGACAGCGGCGAGGACGAGAACCGGGGCAAGCCGGGCTGTTCGGGTCACGCCGTCCACAACACCAGGCACCGCGCCGGATCGGCTGGGAACGAGCTGGGAGGTCACTGAGCGTTTGATCGAAATGCCGGATTCTCTTGACGGCCTGGTCCAGACCACCGACACTGTCGGTTACCGCCGCCGCCGGAACGTTCGAAGGAGAACGATGCCTGCATCCGGTCGCCGCTCGGGGTTGCTCCCCCTAGTCCCCACCGTGGTTCTCACCCTGCTCATCACGTTCGCCGTGCCCGCCGTTGCGGTGAACGCGGCTCCCGTGACCTTCGCCCACCCAGGCGTGATGGTCAGCCGCGCCCAGCTGGACTTCGTGCGTGGCCGTGTGAACGCCAACGCCCAGCCGTGGCGCAACGCCTACGACCAGATGGCCGCGAGCAAATACGGATCGCTGTCCCGCACACCGAAACCCCGCGCGGTGGTCGAGTGCGGCCCGTACTCCAACCCGAACCTGGGGTGCACGGACGAACGCGAGGACGCGATCGCCGCGTACACCCTGGCACTGATGTGGTACATCACGCAGAACTCCCAGTACGCCACGAAATCCATCCAGATCATGGACGCGTGGTCGGCGTCCGTCCGTGACCACACCAACTCCAACGCGCCACTGCAGACCGCGTGGTCGGCGGCGTCATGGACGAAGGCCGCCGAGATCATCAAGCACACGTACAGCTCGTGGCCCAACTCGGCGCGGTTCGGCACGATGTTGCGTGGTGTGTACCTGCCCGAGGTGGTCAACGGCCGGGCCAACACCAACGGCAACTGGGAACTGACCATGATGGAGGCGTCGCTGGGGATCGCGGTGTTCCTGGAGGACCGCGCCGTCTACGACAAGGCCGTCGGCATCTTCCGCACCCGGGTGCCCGCGTTCATCTACCTGCCGAGCGACGGCGCGCTGCCCAAGACCCCACCGGGCAGCGGGATCGACACCCGCCAGGAGATCATCGCCTACTGGCACGGCCAGTCCACGTTTGTGGAAGGGCTCAGCCAGGAGACCTGCCGCGATTTCACGCACACCGGCTACGGCATCGCGTCCATCGCGTCGTTCGCCGAGACCACCCGGATCCAGGGCCAGGACCTGTATCCGGAGATCGGTGACCGGCTGCGGACCGCACTGGGCTTCCACACCCGGTACGAACGCGAGGGCATCCCGTCCTGGCTGTGCGGCGGCACGGTGAAACGCGGCCTCGGCCCGGTGACCGAGGTCGGGATGAACAACTTCGTCACCCGCCAGGGCATCACGATGCCCAACACCCAGGCGTGGACGGAGGAACGCCGTCCACACGGGTCGAACAACCTGTTCGTCGCCTGGTACACGCTGACCCACGCGAACAACCCCAACTGATTCCACCGTAGCCAAATGGCCACCCTTGGCCGCAAGGGGTGACCCCGGCGTGCCCACCTTTCCGGCACATCGTGTCTACCTTTCCGGCATTGTGAGATTCCCTTGAGGGTGAAGACAAGATGCCTCGCCGGCGGGCAGGCCGCCAAGAGGAGAGGGGGCCGTGCTCCAATGCCACTTAGCTTAAGTTGATCATGTTGTGGTGTTTGTCGATGAGTGTGATGGTGGGTGGCCCGGTGTGTCGGGTGGGTGTGTCGGTGGCGCGTTTGGCTCTGTATTGGGCATGGCGGGTGCGTTTGACCACGCGGGATAGGTGCGGTGGCGTCGGGGCGGGTTGAGGTTGCGGTGGGTGGTGATGTCGGTCATCACCACCGCGCGGAGGTGGTGTGCGTGTTCAGGGGAAAACGCCGCCGGGTCATCGACCCGGCGGCGGGCGATCCGCACGGTGCGCAGGAACTTGACCCGGTCAGGGTCGATATCGGCCTCGGTGGCGGCGTGGCAGATCAGGGCGCTGAGCGCGTAGTGGGTGAGCAGGTAGCCGTAGATCTCCTGGCGGACCATGTCCGGGCTTTTCGATCGCAGCACCCGGCCGGGGCCGCGGAGATGGGTCTTGAGCTGCTTGTTGCCGGTCTCGTGTTCCCACCGCTGGTGATAGGCCCGCGCGAGCAGTGGCGCCGGCGCGGCGGCCGGGTCGGTGATCGTGGTGACCAGTCGGACCGTCTCCGGCTCGCCATCAGCATCCACCACGCGGTCGTCCACTGTGTATTCCACGACCCGGACCTCGGTGACCCTGCGAGGATCGAGCGGTTCACCACGACCAGCCGCGTCGGTCAACCGGGCCGCACCCCCTGATTGTGAGTGGCCGAACTGAACATGATCGACCGATAGGACCCGTCAGGCAACACCTCGAGCACCGGCAGCCGCTGATTGGACCTGGCCCGCCACAACAACTGCGCACCCCCCGCCGAGGCGGCACGCCAATCCGCCCAACCCAAGAAGTTACGATCCGCGATCAGCAACCAGTCCGATTCCACCCGCGGCCACAACTCCCGGGCCAGCACCTGCTCCCCGACCGACGTACCAGCCATCGCCGCGGCCACCACCGCATGCGACCCGCACTCGGAGATCGTGACCACCCGCACCTTGGGAAACGGCGTTCCATGCTCCACCGAACCGCCGTACCCGAACTCCGCGACATTCTCCTCGGTATCCGGCGCGTCCCACTCAAACCCATCGATCGCCATCAACCGCCACGGCCCCAGCCACGCACCCCGCGTCAACTCCCCCGCCACCGGGACGGCCACCGCCTCGAACAACGCCCGCACCGGCTCCGCCCCCAACCGGGCCCGCGCCTGGGCGATCCCACCCGAACTCGGCGGCGACCACACCTCGTCCCAACACCCCCACCCCGCCAACGTCTCCGACAACCGGACCGCGATCTCCTCATAATCATCATCAGCGAACAACGCCATCGCCATCACGAAATACACCACCACATGCGGCGGCAGCTTCCCACCCGAACGCCGGGCCTGCTTCCCCGCCGCGGCGACCGCCTCATCGACCACGTCCCGCGGCACCGACCCGGTCAGCACACCGATCGAAACCCAGTCGGTCAACGAACCACCCGCCACCACACCATTCCGTGCCACAACACCCGATCATCCAGACCAGCCACCCCACCACACCCAACGACACGCCACCACACCATGATCAACTTAAGCTAAGTGGCATTGGGGCCGTGCTCCCCTCCTCCCGTATGGCCTGGGCGCAGCCCAGGCCATACGGGAGGAGGGGAGCACGAGGCAGAGATGTGCGCTGACGCGCCTTGGGGACGGTCGAGGTCCGTACCGCTTTCGCTGGGCCCACCAGCCCCGTAGGCGGACCTCGCCCTCCACGCCACCTGCTCTGCCCGCCAGGGCGTTGGCTTTGTTTGTCGTTGGGGCCGGTCCGCTCTCAAGCAATCGCTTGTTGCGCTTTTCTTTGATTGCCAATGGTTTCTGTCGGTTCTCATCTTTGCTCTATTGGGTGAATCGTTGGGGTTTAAGGACTTTCATGTTTTCTTTGGGTATCTTGGAGGTATGAGGCAAGTCGCCGTATCCCTGTGGCAGACCAGCAGCCGGGAGCTGGTCGCTCGCCTCACCGCGTCCGAACAACGACTCCGTCCAGCCTACGCCGAACATCTGGACCTCTTGGCAGAATTGGACTCTCGCGGTTCCGCCTACGAACTCGGATACAGCAACACCGCCGCCCTGCTTGTTCATACTCAGAACATCACGCGTGCCGAGGCCAATCAACGCCTCGCTCACGCTTCTGCCCTGCACGATGCCAAGACACCGACCGGGGCCGTGGTCTCCGCCTCGCTTCCGCTCACCGCTCAGGGGCTCACGACCGGCGAGATCGGCGTTGGTCAGGTTGAGGTTATCCGGAAGTTCGTTGGCAGCCTTGCCCATCTGAAACCGGACAAGGTCGCACTGGCCGAGGAACTCATGGTCGAACGGGCCACAGAGGACGACCCGAACGCCCTCGCCCGGTATGGCGAACGGTGGGTCCGGGACATCGTTGACCCGGACGGCAAGCCGCCTCACGACGATGAGCCGCAGCGGCCCGAACGGGAGTTGCGGCGTCACGTCCTCCGGGACGGACGGATGGAGTTCAAGGGACGGCTTGACGCTGAGGCCGCCGCCTTGTTCGAGGCTTTGCTGGCGCCGTTCGAGAAGCGGGAGCCTGGGGACGCCCGGGGGTATGCCGAGCGGGGTGGGGATGCGTTCGCCGATGTCCTTCAGCAGGCCGCCAACTGCCCCGACCTTCCCACTCACAACGGGTTCAAGACCGAGATTGCTTTCACCATCTCCATGGACGAACTGGCTCGTTCAGTCGACGGTCGGGTGCTTCCCGGGACTCGGCTGACCGCAGGTGAGGCCAGACGGCTCGCGTGTGACGCGCATGTTCTGCCCGTCGTGATGGGTGGTGAGTCGAAACCGTTGGACATCGCGGTTCCCGCCTATGTCGTGCCCGCTCATATTCGGCGTGGGTTGGTGCTTCGGGATCGCGGGTGCGCCTTCCCATCGTGCGATCGGCCCGCCAGCGTTTGTCACTCACACCACGTCACACCCTGGCTGCAAGGCGGACCTACCGTGCTCGGCAACCTGGTTCTCCTGTGCGGGCAGCATCATCGGCTTCTTCACCGCAGTGACTGGTCCGTCGATCTCGTTGACGGCATCGCCTGGTTCACTCCACCGGACTTCGTTGATCCCGAACAGAAACCCAGACGCAACCACAACCACTTACCGCACTCATTGTATGCGGCGTGAGAGGTCATCGCTCGGTTCGAACCAGTTCACGCATCCACTGTCTCGTAAGGATCGCTTGCGTTGGCGAGCCTCGCGAGTGTCCCGAGCGCGTCGCGCAACGTTTCCATCGGCGGTGCCGACAGTGACAGCCGGACCGCGTTGGGGGAGTTTCCCTGTGCCACAGCGAATGCGGTGCCGGGGACGATCGCGATGCCTTGGCGGGCCGCCGCCGCGGCGAACGCCTCCGCGGTCCACGGCTCGGGGAGGCGCCACCAGCAGTGGTATGCGCCCGGGTCGCCCTCGACCGGCAGGTGACGGCGGGCGAGCTGTTGGCGGGCTTGGGCGTCGGCGCGTTTGGCCTCGCAGACCTGGTCCACCACGCCGTCGGTGAGCCATCGGGTGGCGGCTTGCAGGGCGAAGTGCTGCGCACCGACGCCCATGGCCCGTGCCGTGATGGGCGCGTGGTTGGCCAATGCCGGTGGCGGCACGACGAATCCGACGGTGAGTCCCGGCGACAACCGCTTCGACAGACTGTCCACCACCACTGTCCGTTGTGGTGCCACCGGTGGGAGGTCCTCGGACAGGAAACCGTAGATGTCGTCCTCGATCGCCATCACGTCCGCCTTGGCCAACGCGTCGGCCAGTTCTTCGCGGCGGGCGCGTGGCATCGTGACGCCGAGCGGGTTGTGCAGCGTTGGTTGCATGTAGATCGCGTGCACGCCGTCGAGGTCCGCCGGTTTCAGGGTGAGCCCGTGTTCGTCCATGGGCAGGGGCACCAACGTGATTCCGCGCTTGGCCGCGATTCCCTTGACGACAGGGTAGGTCAGTGGTTCGACACCGAGACGGCCGTTGTTGGGCACCAACATGTCCAACGCCACCGCGATGGCCTGCCTGCCGTTGCCCGTGAAGACGATGCTCGCCGGGTCGGGCTCCCATCCGGCGCGTGCCATCATCCGCGCGGACATCTGGCGCAACAGTGGCGTGCCGGTCACTGCCGTCGGTCGCAGCGCGTCCGCCATCACGTCGGCTCTGAGCAGTCCCCTCAGGCTTTCCGCCTGGAGCGCCGCTTGTCCTGGCAGCACGGAGAAATTCAGTTCGAGGTCGACGGGCACCAGTGCCGGTTCTGTCAACGCGGGCACTTCCGGCGGCGGGGTCGGGCGCACGAACGTCCCTCGTCCCGTCTCGCCGACGACGAGGCCTCGTCGCCTGAGTTCCCCGTACACGCGTGCGGCGGTCGAGCTCGCGATGCCGTTGGCGCGGGCGAACTCGCGCTGCGGGGGCAGCCGGTCGCCCGGCTTGAGCTTGCCCTGCGCGATGGCGATGGCGTACGTGTTGGCGATCTGCCGGAAGTCATCCACTATTGCACCATATTGCACCGAGTACAATTTTTCTATTGCACCGAGCAAGTCTCGTGGCTAGCGTGAAACCGTGCTTATCGCGTATGACGACATCGGTTCCGGCAGTCCGGTCGTTCTCGTCCACGGCCATCCGTTCGACCGCTCGATGTGGCAGCCCCAGGTCGAGCGGTTCGCCGCCGACCACCGGCTGATCGTTCCCGACCTGCGCGGGTACGGCGAGAGCACGGTGGTGCCGGGCAAGACCACATTGGACGTGTTCGCCCGTGACGTCGCGGATCTGCTCGACCGGCTCGGCGTCGAGGAGTTCGTCCTGGGTGGACTGTCCATGGGCGGGCAGATCGTGATGGACTTCTACCGCCAGTTCCCCGACCGCGTGCTCGGCCTGCTCCTGGCGGACACCTTCCCCGGCGCGGAAACACCCGCCGGTGTGCGGGACCGCAACGCCATGGCCGACCGGCTGCTGCGCGAGGGCATGGGCCCCTACGCCGACGAGGTGCAGTGGAAGATGGTCGCGCCGGGCAACGACTCGGAGCACGTCATGCGGATGATGAAGAACGCCCCGCCGGAAGGCGCCGCCGCCGCGTTGCGGGGACGGGCCGAGCGCCCCGACTACACCGATGTGTTGCGGGGCGTCACCGTGCCCACGCTCGTCGCGGTGGGACGGTTGGACGAGTACACGCCGGTCGACGAGGCCGAGCGGATGCGGGCACTGATCCCCGGCTCGGTCCTCGCGGTCATCGAGGGCGCGGCGCACATGCCCAACATCGAGCGGCCCGTGGAGTTCAACGCGGCGGTCGAGCGGCTGCTGAATACGGTATGGGCATGAGCAACGAAAAGATCGTCTTCGTGACGGGGGCCAGCACCGGATTCGGCGCGGCCATCACCCGGCGGTTCGCGACGGAGGGCGCGCGCGTGATCGCGTCGGCCCGGCGGGTCGACAAGCTCAAGGAGCTCGCGGCCGACCTGGGCGATCGGGTGCTCCCGCTGCGACTGGACGTCACCGACCGCGCGGCGGTCTACGCGGCGGTGGCGGACCTGCCCGCCGAGTTCGGCGCCATCGACCTGCTGGTCAACAACGCCGGTCTGGCGCTGGGTATCGCGCCCGCGCAGAGCGCCGACCAGGACGAGTGGGACCGGATGATCGACACGAACTGCCGGGGCCTGGCCACCTGCACCCGCGCGGTCCTGCCGGGGATGGTCGAACGCGGCCGCGGGCACGTGATCAACATCGGCTCGGTCGCGGGCACCTACCCGTACCCCGGCGGCAACGTCTACGGCGCGACCAAGGCGTTCGTCGAGCAGTTCAGCCTCAACCTGCGCAGCGACCTGCACGGCACCGGCGTGCGCGTGACGTGCGTCGATCCCGGCATGGTCGGCGGGACGGAGTTCTCCACCGTCCGGTTCTCCGGCGACCAGGGCAAAGCGGACGCGGTCTACCAGGGCATGCAGCCGCTGACAGCCGAGGACATCGCCGAGTCGGTGCACTGGGCCGCGAGCCAGCCCGCGCACGTCAACATCAACCGGATCGAGCTGATGCCGGTGGCCCAGAGTTTCGCGCCTTTCCAGGTCCACCGGAACCACTGACACCCGCAACTTCGGTGTACTGCCCGCAACAAAGGCCACATTGGGTGCGCCAAACGCAACAAAGGTGGCCTTGGTTGCGCGCCACTACCGCGCGTGGGTGGCCAGTGTCACCGCGAGGACCGCGGGCGCGTCCGGCCGTAGGGCCAGGCCGCGCAACGCCGCCCACAGGGACGCCGCCACCAGGTCCGTGCCGGGCACGAACGCCCGGAACCGCGCGAAGGCCGCCGTGCCCAGCGCGGTCATGTCCGGGCGGAACATCAGCTCGAACAACGCGGGCCCGCCGCGGGCGAAGTCGACATAGGACTCGCATGCGGCGGCCAGCTGTCCTGGGGGCAACGCGTCGAAGCGCTCGGACAGTCGCGTGTATCCGGCTGCCGCGACGGCCGAGAGCAGCGCGGTGCGGTTCGGGAAGTGCCGCAGGGGCGCTCCGTGGGAGATCCCCGCGTCGCGAGCGACCCTGCGCACCGTGACCGCGTCGACGCCTTCGCTGGCGAGAACTTCGAGCGCGCAGCCGATCAGCCGCTTGCGCGTGCCGTCGGCCACCGGGTCACGCCGTCTCGGGGACGGGGTGCCGTTCGGTCACCGGGAGCAGTTGCGGGCGTTTGGGCCGCACGCCGTCGCCGGGCTGGCGGCCGATCAGCCGGTTGCGGATCCGGCCCCGCACCAACGGCCACACTTGCTGGTAGGCCCATCGGACGTTGGCGGCCATGCTCGGCCGCGACGGCACACCGGCCAGCGGCCGCAGCCACGTCGGGTCGTGCGAGATCTCGAGACTGGCCAGCAGGTGCGCGGCGAGCCGCCGGTGCCCGGCCTCGGAGAGGTGCAGCCGGTCCGGGCCGAAGTACCGCGAGTCGTGTGCGGCCAGGTCGGGCCACAGGTCCACGAGCACCGCGCCGTAGCTGACGGCGGCCTCCCGGATGGCCGCGTTGAGCGCCTCGATCCGCGGCGCCATCCGCCAGCCGAACGGCATGCGGCGGGCGATGTCGCTGAGCGTGAACACGACGACCGTCGGCGCCAGCTCCGTCAGCGCACGGACCGCGTCGTCGACCCGGCGGGCGATGATCCGCTCCGAGTAGCCGCCCGACATGATGTCGTTGCCCCCGCCGAAGAGGGCGACGAGGTCGGGGCGCAGTTCGGTGGCCGCCGGGATCTGCTCGGCGATGATCTGGTCCAGCCTGCGGCCGCGTACGCCGAGGTTGGCGTACCGGAAGCCGGGGTCGTCCGCCGCCAACCGGTGCGCGGCCAGGTCCGCCCAGCCGCGGTAGACGGTGTGGTCGGGGTACGGGTCGTCCAGGCCCTCGGTGCAGCTGTCCCCCAGGGCGACGAAGCGTTGGTATTTCATTCACATCCCAGTAACCTCAGATTCAGGTAGACAGTGTCTACCATTCATCCGCCATTGAGGCCAGGACCTGTCCTTTATTGGACATAGTGTTCGCACCATGACCGCTTCGATCTCACGCCGGGCTCTCAGCCGCGCCACACTGGCCCGCCAGCTGCTCCTCGAGCGCTCCGACATGCCCCTGCTCGACGCGGTCGAGCACCTGGTCGGCCTGCAGGCCCAGACCACGCACAGCTGGTACCACGGCCTGTGGACCAGGCTGAACGGCTTCGACCCGCGCGCGCTGTCGCAGCTGCTGGCCGACCGCGAGGTGGTCCGGATGGTGCTGATGCGCTCGACGATCCACCTGGTCAGCGCACGCGACAGCCGCGCGCTGCGGCCGTTGCTGCAGATCGTCAGCGAACGTTCGACGGCGAGCATCTACGGCCGCAACATCCCCGACCTGAACAAGGACGAGCTGATCACCGAGGGCCGCAGGCTGCTCGACGAGAAGCCGATGACCTTCACCGAGTTGGGCAAGCGGATGGCCGAGCGCTGGCCGGGCCGTGACGAGCATTCGCTGGCGTACTCGGTTCGCGCGTGGGTGCCGCTCGTCCAGATTCCGCCACGCGGCCTGTGGGGCGGCAGCGGCCAGGCGGTGCACGCGACGGTGGAGACCTGGCTGGGCGCGCCGGTCGACGCGGAGCCCGACATCGAACGGCTGGTGCTGCGCTACCTGGCCGCGTTCGGACCGGCCTCGGTGAAGGACGCACAGGTGTGGTCCGGCCTGACCAGACTGTCCGAGGTCTTCGACCGGCTGCGGCCGAAGCTGGTGACCTTCGCCGACGAGAACGGCCGCGAACTGTTCGACCTGCCGGACGCGCCGAGGCCGGACGAGTCCACCCCGGCGCCGGTGCGCTACCTCTACGACTTCGACAACCTGCTGCTGTCGCACGACGACCGCAGCCGCGTGCTCGTCGACTACCAGCAACAACGACCGCGCAACGGCATGCTGCCGAGGCTGTTCCTCGTCGACGGCTTCACCACCGGCTGGTGGACCGTGGAGAAGACCAAGGACAAGGCGGTGCTCGTCGTTCACCCGTACCGCGACCTGCCGAAAAAGGAGATCAACGCGCTGGCCGAGGAAGGCAAGCCGCTGCTGGAGTTCGTCGCGCCTGGGCTCGTGCACGACATCCGGTTCGACTGATCCTGAAGAGCGACCGGCGCTGAATGTGACGCGGCACACTCTCCGGGGTGCTCCGCTGTCACCTGCTAACACAAATGGGGTAAGTCGGTTACGGAACGTTGAAAGCGGGCATATCGCCTCCTTATGGTGGCGTCGGTTCCCACCCCGGAAAGGGGCCCCGATGGCCACTCCCACCACCCGGCGCGGATTCCTGACGTTCCTTGTCGCCGCGCCGACGTTGACCCTCGCCACGGACCTGACCGCGCCGTCCGCGGAAGCACTGCCCAGCCTGCCCGCGCCCGCGGACATCGTGGATCTCGGCGACGTCCTCATCCTTGCCGGAGCGCCCACTTCCGCCATGCTCGTCCTCGAGGTGAGGCCGGACGGCACCGTGCACTTCCAGCTGCCACGGGCAGAGGTCGGCCAGGGCATCACCACGGCGGCCGCGATGCTGATCGCCGAGGAGATGGACATCCCTGTGGCGAACGTCCGCGTGTCGCTGTCCGACGCACGCGCCGAGTTGCTGTTCAACCAGCTGACCGGCGGCTCCAACACGATCCGGTCGGTGTACGGCCCGATCCGGCGCACAGCAGCCGCCGCACGTGCCCGACTGGTCGCGGCGGCTGGCCAGGAGTGGAACATCCAGACGGCCAAACTGTCCACTAAGGACGGATCGGTACGCGCACCGGACGGCCGGAAAGCCACCTTCGGCGAGCTGACGGCCAAGGCGGCCCGCTCGACCGCCGCCGTGAGCGCCGAGCCGAAACCCGAATCCCAGCACCAGGTCGTCGGCACCGCCCAGTCCAGAATAGACGCTCGGGCGATGGTCACAGGTCAGTTGAAGTACACACTGGACCTGGACGTCCCCGGCGCGATGCCGACGGTCGTGCGCAAGCCGCCGACGATCAACGGCTCGGTCCGCTCGGTGGACGACTCGGTGGCCAAGGGCATGCCCGGTGTGCTCGCGATCGCCGTGGTGCCCACGGGTGTCGCGGTCATGGCGGAGACGTTCGGCCAGGCCATCGCCGCCAAGGACGCGCTGAAGGTGACGTGGAACAAGGGCACCGTCGACGATCTGTCCGATCCGGACATCAAGGCCAAGCTGCGCGCCGCCGCGCTGCCGTTCATCGTCCCGCCGCTGCTGACGCAGCACGTCGACGGCGAGTTCGACTTCGCGTTCGTCAGCCACGCCCCGATGGAGACCAACTCGGCCATCGCGGACGTCCGCGGTGACCGCGCGGAGATCTGGGCGGGCCTGAAGTCCCCGATCGTGGCCAAGCAGACCATCGCGGCCGCGCTCGGCCTGCCGCAGGACAAGGTGACCGTGCACGTCACCCAGGGCGGCGGTTCCTTCGGCCGCAGGCTCTTCTTCGACGCCGCACTGGAGGCGGCGCAGATCTCCAAGGCGATGCGCAGGCCGGTCAAGCTGATGTGGACCCGTGTCGACGACATGCGCCACGGCCGGGCCCGCGCGGCCAGCCACCACAAGATCCGCGCGACGTTCGCGCTGGGCCAGGTGCTGACGTTCGAGCACCGCGTGGCGTCGGTGGAGACCGACTTCCGGCACGGCCTCGGCGAGATCCTGACCGCGACCGCCGCGCACCTGCCGGTCGGCAACCTCGGCTTCGCCGAAACGATCTTCCTCACGACCGTCAAGCTCCCGTACAACTTCGGCGTGGTCACGCAGCTGCTCAACGAGATCCCGCTGCGCATGCACACCGGCAGCTGGCGGTCGGTCTACTCGGCCAACACCCGCGGCGCCGAGGAGATCATGGTCGACGAGGTGGCCGCGAAACTCGGCAAGGACCCGGTCGCGTTCCGCAGGGAGACGCTCAAGACGGCACGGCAGCGCGCGGTGCTCGACAAGGTCGCGTCGGCGGGCAGCTGGGGCCGGACCATGCCGAAGGGATTCGCTCAGGGCGTGGCGTTCCACGACGAGTACAAGTCCTGCACGGCCTGCCTTGTCGAGATCGACGCCCGCGATCCGAAGAAGCCGAGGGTGGTCAAGGCGGTCATCGCGGTGGACGTCGGCAGGCCGGTCAACCCACTCGGCCTGCAGGCGCAGATGCTCGGCGGGCTGACCGACGCGATCTCCACGACTCTGCGCGCGGGCCTGCACATCGACAAAGGCCTGCCGTTGGAAGGCAGCTACTCGCAGTTCCACTACGCGCGGCAGAAGGATTCCCCGCCGCAGGTGGAAATCCACGTGATGCCTGCCAACGGTGAGCCGGGCGGCGCGGGCGAGCTCGGTGTGCCCGCCGCGGTCGGCGCGATCGCCAACGCGTACGCCCGAGCGACCGGGATCAAGCCGCGCAGCTTCCCGATCAACTTCCCGGTCGACTTCGACCCCTTCCCCCGCTAGGAGAAACTCGTGCCCACATACACCTTCTCCGTCAACGGGAAACCGGTCAGCGTCGACGTGCCTGCGGACATGCCGCTGCTGTGGGTGTTGCGCGACAAGCTCGGCGTGAAGGGCCCGAAGTTCGGCTGCGGCATCGGTGTCTGCCACGTGTGCACCAGCCATCTCAACGGCGACGAGATCCAGCCGTGTGTCGTGCCTGCCGCACAGGCCGCGGGCAAGGAGGTCACCACGATCGAAGGCCTCGCCGACGGCGAGGACCTGCACCCGGTGCAGGAAGCGTGGCTGGCCGAGGACGTGGCGCAATGTGGCTACTGCCAGCCGGGGCAGATCATGGCCGCGGTCGCGTTGCTCAAGCGCACACCGAACCCGACCGACGCGGACATCGACAGGATCGAGAACGTCTGCCGGTGCGGCACGTACTTCCGGATCCGGCAGGCGATCAGGAAAGCCGCCCAGAAGATGTAACGCGTTGGCCTGAATGGCGGTGCTAGTGTCCATGAGTTACGCACGTCGGCTCAACGTGGAGCGTCGATGCACTTCGTGGACACACAACCGGTGCCTGCCCGGCTGGCGACCGAGGTCAGGCAGCGCATGCCGGAGATGGTCAAGCGGACGGTCGCGCAGATCCTCGAGGAGATGCCGGTCTACGGCCGGGCCGAGTTCGTCCCGCACGACGAGCTGGCCCGGTCGGTGACGCTGAACATCTCCGTGGTGCTGCGGACGCTTCAGGGCGCGGGCCCGCCGGACATGACGCAGGTGTCCGCGACCGGGCGGCTGCGCGCACACCAGGGCGCTCCCCTGCCGGAGTTGTTGCGGGCGTACCGGATCGGGCTGACGCAGGTCTGGCTGGAGTTCACCGAACTGACCAGGGACACGACCGAACTGGTCGCGGTGACCAGTGCGATCTGGGCGTTGATGGACGACTACGCCGAAGCGCTGACCACCTCGTACCGGGACACCACGGCGTCGATGATGCTGGCGCACCAGAACCGCCGCTCCGCGTTGGTCGAGGCGTTGTTCGCGGGCGGCTCGGACGGTTCGCTGTGGGACATCGCCCGGGTGCTCGACCTCGCGCTGGACGGGACGTTCGTCGTGGTCGCGGCGGAAACTCCCGCGCTGGGCCAGGAGGCGCTGCCACAGATCGAGTCGCGGTTGCGCACCCAGTGCCTCGCGTCCGCGTGGCGGCTGACGCCGGACCTGCAGGTCGGTGTGGTGTCACTGCGGCACCCGACGGCGTCGGCCACGCTCGTCGAGCAGATCAGGGACGACATCGCCGGGCGGGTCGGTGTCAGCCCGGTCTACTGCGGGCTGGGCAACACCGCGCGGGCGCTGCACCTGGCGCGGGTCGCGTTGTCGAGCCTGCCGCCGGGCCGCCCCGCCTTGGTGCAGTTCAACGACTCGCCGCTGGCCGGGCTGGTGGCGAGCGCGCCGGAAGCCTCGGTGCAACTGGCGCACCAGGTGCTCAGCGCGATCCTCGACCTGCCGGGTGAGGACCGCAACGTGCTGCTGCTGACGCTGCGTGCGTGGTTCGAGTGCCAGGGCTCGACCAAGCTGACCGCGCAGCGGATGTTCTGCCACCCCAACACGATCCGGCACCGCCTCAAGCGCGTCACCGACGAGCTGGGCCGAAGCCTGACCGACCCGGCGGACATCATGGAGATCGGCACGGCCCTGCGGGCGCTGTCGATCTTCCCGGACACCGCGCATCTGCCACCGCCTGCCCGACCGGCATAATCCCGATCGTGGACGACAGCGCGTACCGGCAGGAGTGCGAGGCGTTGCGGGCGGTGTGGGACCGCGCGATCGCCCATGCCGACGGGCCGGTGCCGGGATCGGTGCTCAACCCGCTGGTCACGCCCCAGGGCTGGTGCGGGCACGTCCGGCTGACCGAGGACCAGCGCGCGGCGACCGTGATCGACGCGGTCGCCGAGATCGCTGAGGCGTTCGGCCTGCCGCAGGACGCGGTCGTGGTGCGCACCATGGCCGAACACCACGAGGTGTTCGTCTGGGGCTACAGCACCAAGTCCGGCGCGGACTACCACCTGCACTGGCCACACCCGGTGCTGGACGGCAGCGAGTTCGTCGACATCAAGCGGGAGAGCAAGGGCACCACCTTGTTCGACCTGGTGCAGCTGACCACGTGGGCGCGGGCGCACAAGGAGAGCTGGGAGGCGCTGCGCGCCGGGCGTGACCAGGACCTGCAGCAGTTCGTCCGTCGGCTCACCCGGCTGCGTGCCGGGATCGTGGACATCCTGACCCGCGCGAAACCGCGGCAGGTCCGCGAGTTGCTGATGCGGGTCGGTCTGGACCGGGCGGCGCTGCCCAACGACCTGGCCGACGCGATCAACTACCCGCACGACCGCGACCCGACGATCCCCATTCCGCGCTAGACAGTCCACACAGGCGTTCCACACAGGCGTTATTGTCTGCGCGTGACGGTCGCCATGGAGACAGCCCAGCCGCGGCACCTCATCGTCACCGTGTACGGCCTGTACGCGCGGGGCGCGGGCGGCTGGATGTCGGTGGCGCGCCTGATCAGCCTGATGGCCGATCTGGGGGTGGACCAGGCCGCGGTCCGCTCGTCGATCTCCCGGCTCAAGCGCAGGGGCATGTTGCGTGCCCGGCGCCAGGACGGCTCGGCCGGGTACGAGCTGTCCGAGGAGGGCCTCGCGATCCTCGCGGAAGGGGATCACCGGATCTTCAACAAGGACCGGGCCACGCTCGCCGACGGCTGGCTGCTCGCGGTGTTCTCGGTGCCCGAGTCCGAACGCAACAAACGGCACACGCTGCGCACCCAGCTGACCCGGCTGGGCTTCGGCACCACCGCGCCGGGAGTGTGGATCGCCCCGGCGCACCTGTCCGAGGCGACCGAGGACATGCTGCGGCGACTGGACTTGAGCGGCTACGCCGACCTGTTCCACGCCCGGCACCTCGCGTTCGGCGACCTGGCGGACAAGGTCCGCCGCTGGTGGGACCTCGACCAGCTGGAACGGCTCTACGCCGAGTTCGTCCGCACCCACAGCCCCGCCGAAGTCCCCGGTGATGTCCCTGGCGACGACCGCGCGGCGTTCGCCAAGTACGTGCGTCTGCTGACCGACTGGCGCAGGCTGCCGTACCTCGATCCCGGCCTGCCCGCCGAGCTGTTGCCGGACGACTGGGTCGGTATCCGCGCGGCGGACCTGTTCTTCACTCTTCAGGCGCAACTGGCCCCACCTGCCGAAAGGCACGCCGTAACGTCTTCGTGACCCGGCGGGACGTATCTGGCACGCAGGTCAGGCGCACCTGTGGTACCAGAGCGACCCGAAGGGGAGAGCGAATGGTGGTCAAGTTCGTCCCGAAGCCCGCGAAGCCGTGCGGCGACGACGATCGCAGCGCGTTGCCGGACGTACCCCAGCACCTGCTGGAACGGCACGGCGCGCGTGTGCTGAACCCCGTGAACGCGCTGGTCGCAGGCGGCCCGTACGAGCCGCCCAGGTCCACTGTGTATCGCGCCGGTTCGATGCTGGTACCGAACGACATGGTGCGGGACGCCCGCGTCACGGCCGCCCTCAACGAGGTGCTCGGCCGGGTCGACCTCGAACTGGTCCCGCCGAGGCGGCAGGACGAGTACACCGAGCGCCTGCCGAGGATGCCCCGGCCGGTGCCGATCCGCGCGATCGGCAAGACAGCGAAGCCCGCGCAGGTCGACTGCTGGCTGGCGTTGCAGGAACTGCGGGTGGCCGCGCTGAACGGCAGGCTGCGCAAGGATCTCGTGGACCGGCTGTCGGTCGACCACCTGATGGTCGGCACTGTCGACATCGGAGGGACGCCGTGGGAGGCCAGCGGGGTCGGTGGCGCGCCGTGGGAAGCCAGCGGCGCACCGGGCTCCGGTTACGCGCGTGGCGGCGTGACCGGGCGTATCCCGGTGTCGCTGGCCGCTCCCCCGCCTCCGCGTGGCACGCTGGACCGCAGGCCCGTTGTCGCCGTTGTGGACAGTGGGATCGGCCCGCACCCGTGGTTCGAGCTGCCTGACCGCACCGCGCCGCCGCCCCCGGGTGGTTTCCTGAGTGTCTTCCCCGAACTGCAGGCCGCGATCCGCGCCCAGGGCGAGGAAGCCGCGCTGACCACGACGACCCGCGTGCTGAACGATTTCTGGGACGCGCCGGTCACCGACAACCCTCTGGTCGGCATGCTCGACCGGGACACGGGGCACGGCACGTTCATCGCCGGGATCGTGCGGCAGAGCGCCCCGGAGGCCAACGTGCTGGCCGTGCGCGTGCTGCACAGCGACGGCGTCGCGTACGAGAGCGACGTGCTGCTCGCGCTGTGGGGACTGGTCCTGCGGGTACAGGACGCACAGCAGCACGATCCGGAGCGGATGGTCGACGTGGTGTCGTTGTCACTTGGCTACTTCGACGAGGCGGGCTCGACGAGCACGTTCACCGGGCAGGTCGCCGAGGCTGTCGACAAGTTGCGGGAGCTCGGCGTGCTGGTGGTGGCCGCGGCGGGCAACGAGGCGACCAGCAGGCGGTTCTACCCGGCGGCGCTGGCCGAACGGGCGAGCGGCTCCGACATCGCGCCGCAGGTGGTCAGCGTCGGCGCGTTGAACCCGAGCACGACCCGAGCCCTCTTCAGCAATGAGGCGCCGTGGGTCAGGGCGTGGGCGACCGGCGCGGGCGTGGTGAGCACCTTCCCCACCGACGTGCAGGGCGCGGTCAGCGCGAATCTCGTCCCGGCGACCGGCCGCAGCGCACTGGACCCGGACGACTACCGGGCCGGGTTCGCGGTGTGGGACGGCACGTCGTTCGCGGCGCCACTGGCCGCGGCGGAGATCACCGCCGCGATGATCAAGTGCTCGGCCGAGAACCCCGGGCTCGCGCTGAAGACCGTCGACCGCCAGACCGCGGTCGAACGAGCGTGGGCCGCGTTGACGAAAGCCGGCGGATGATGCCGGAAACCTCCTTACACCACGCCAGAATGGCGGACCTGCTCGAAGCGGCGCGGGACGGCGACCGGAGCAGTCTCGCCGGGCTGGTCGACGAGCTGACGCCGCTGCTGTGGCAGGTGGCCCGCGCGCAGGGCCTCGACCGGGACACCAGCAGCGACATCGTGCAGACGGCATGGCTGAAGCTGCTCGGCGCGCTCGGCCAGATCCGCAGCCCGATGGCGCTGACCAGCTGGATGGTGACCGTGACCAGGCGCGAGGCCTGGCGTGTGCGCAACACCAGCCGGATGGAGCTGCCCGCGAAGGACGTGCTGTTCGCCGACCTGCCGGACCTCGGCCCGACGCCGGAGGAACACCGGGTCGAGGCCGAACGCGCCCGTCAGCTGTGGCGCGCTGTCAACACGTTGTCCGAGCGCTGCCAGCAACTGCTCCGGATCATCGCGTTCACTCACAGGCCCGACTACGACATTGTCAGCGCTGCGCTCGGCATGCCCCGCGGCAGCATCGGCCCCACCAGGGGCCGGTGCCTGGCCAAGCTGCGCGACGCGCTGTCCCCCGACATCGCCGAAGAGAGCTAGGCCCATGACTTCCCCGGACGAGCCGCTCGACGAGCTGGACACCGCGATCCTGACCGGCATCGGCGACCTGTGGCGCAGAAGCGACCCCGTGCCCACCGACCTGCTCGACCGGATCAAGTTCGCGATCGACCTGGAGACCGTCGACCTCGAGGTGATGCGGCTGACCGACATGCCACGCCCGGCGGCGGCGCGCGGGGACGAGCAGTCCAGGCTGATCACGTTCGACAGCGAGTCGGTCACCATCATGGTCGGCATCAGGCAGAACCAGGACGGCACGATCCGCGTCGACGGCTGGCTGACCCCGGCAGGCCGTCACCCGATCGAACTACGCACAGCCGAATCCACAACGACAACAGTGTCCGATGAGGACGGAAGGTTCGTGCTGGACCAAGTGTGTCCGGGACTCGTCCAGCTGATCGTCCGACCATCCGGAACGACAAGGACTGTCACAACACCGTCGATCTCGCTGTAGATCAAGTCCATACTTGGCAGGTGACACGCCCTGACCGGGTACGCGCCCTGCACCAGCGCGGCCTCAACGCGCTCAACCGGGGCAGACCGCTGCTCGGCGTACGAGCGTTCCGCGCGGGCCTGCGGATAGCGCCGGACGACGTACGGCTGCTCACCAGCCTGGCGGCGGCCGAGGCAGCGCTGGGCAACACGGAACAGGGTTTCGCGTTGCTGGACCGCGCCGACGAACTGGCCACGGCGGAGACGAAAGGCCTGCTGGTCCAGCAACGCGGCCTACTGCTGATCCTGGTCGGCCGAATGGACGACGCACTGCAATGCCTCGACCAGGCGATCGGACTACTCCGACGCAACCCGACCGTACTCGCGCGCACACTTCTCAACCGAGCCATGCTGCACCAGATCTCAGGCCGTGTCGGCGCGGCACTGGCTGATCTGGAGCGGTGCGAACGCCTCGGCCAGGAACTCGGCCAGGACCGGCTGGTAGCCAAAGCGATCCACGGCCGAGGCTCATGCCACCTGCTGGCCGGAAACATCCCAGCGGCACTACGACACTTCGACCGGGCACGCGTGGTGTACGAGTCGCACGCCGACGGAATGCTCCCGGTTGTGGCTGTGGAGCGAGCACGAGCACTACTCGCCGCCGGGCTGTACAGCGACGCCGCGACCGAACTCGACTTCGCACTGGCCCGCTTCCCACGAACAAGGATGGACCAGGAGCACGCCGAAGCCCAACTGACGAGGGCACAGGTGGCACTCGCGGCAAACGACCTGCCCGCGGCCACAACGTGGGCCAGCCGCGCGGAAACACGGTTTCGAAGACGTGGCAACGAAACATGGGCAGCAGTGGCAGCAGCAACAAAGATGCGCGCGGAGTTCGAGAGCGGAACCCGACTTGGCCTGGTAGCGCCCCGAGCAGCCGCACTGGCCACACGACTGGCAGAACTGGGCCTGGACAACGACGCCGAAGCAGCCGAACTGGTGGCGGCACGAGCATATCTCGCACGCGGACGGTTCAATGAGGCACGCCAGCACATCCGCCCACGCAGCGGCCCAAGATCGTTGCTGGAGACCAGACTGACACGCCGCCTGGCGCTCGCCGAACTCGGCGCAGCACTGGGCGACAGCGGAAAAGTCTTCACCCACGCACGCGCAGGCCTGACACTGCTGCGTGACCACCACAGCCGCGCAGGCAGCCTTGACCTACGAACCAGCACAACCTCCCTCGGCCGCGAACTGGCACGCACCGGACTGGCCACAGCCCTGGCCAACGGAGCACCCCCAGTAGTGTTCGGCTGGCTGGAAAGGTCACGGGCACAAGCATTCCGATTCCCACAAGTCCGCCCACCCCACGACGACGACACGGTCGAAGCAGTCGCCGAACTCCGCCAACTCGCCCACCAAGTACGAACCGCCGAACTGGCAGGCGCCCCGGACACAGAAGCCCGGCGCCGATGCGCGCAGCTGGAACGAGCGATCAGAGCACGAGGCTGGCAGGCAGAGGGCACCGGAGTGCACTCCGCCGAGGCGACATTCAGCGAAGTACGTGCCGCCTTGGGCACGTCGACAATGGTGAGCTACGCCTACACCGACGACCGGCTCTGGGCACTGGTGATCACATCGGAGCAGGCCAGATTGATCCCCTTGGGTTCACTGGCAACGGTATCCGAGTCACTGGCCAAGCTGCACAGCGACCTGGAAGCATCCTGCGGGCGAAAGCTCCCCGTCGCCCTCGACCGAGTGATCAGGGCATCGATCCGACGAAGGCTCACGGCCCTGACCGAAGACCTGGTCAAACCGATCCGCCCGGTACTCGGGGACTCCGAGGTGGTGATCATCCCCACCGGAGCACTGTCCGCTGTGCCCTGGGGCCTACTACCAGACATGGCAGGACGCCCGGTGACAGTGTCACCGAGCGCATCGACATGGCTATCCGGCCGCAACGCCGAGTTGGCAACACCATCAAGATGGTTGCTCGTAGCAGGACCAGACCTGGCCCACGCCGACGAGGAGATCCACCAACTGGCAAAGGTCTACGGAGAAGGAGCAGTACTGCTCGGCCAGGAAGCAACGGTCGAGTCCACATTGCGAGCATTGGACGGATGCACCACGGCGCACTTCGCGGCCCACGGGCACCACGAACGAGAGAACGTGCTGTTCTCCCGACTGGACCTGAGCGACGGACCGCTGATGGCATACGACATCCATCAACTTCGGTCAGCCCCAACGCATGTCGTGCTGTCGTCGTGTGACGTGGGGCAGACCGTGGTGCGCACCGGCGACGAGGTTCTGGGTTTCACAGCGGCGTTGTTGTACAGCGGTACCAGAACAGTGGTGTCCAGCGTGGCCACAGTGGACGATGACGCGGCGGTGGAGGTGATGGCAGCGTACCACCGTGGCCTGTTGCGCGGGCTGAGACCTGCGCGAGCGTTGGCGGACGCGACACTGAGACAGCCACTGATGCCGTTCGTATGCTTCGGATCGTCCTAAGGCGCTGTTCACCGGGCGGCGGCGCACATCGCGTAGACGTTGACGACGTGGGCCTCGGTGTCGAGGTTGAACGCGTGCACGTGCCAGCCCTGCGGGAGGGGATCCGACATGTCGATCGCGACCCGGAACGCGGCCGCGGGCGTGGTGCTGAAGAACGAATGGCCGCCGCCGGTGACGGCCGTGCCTGCCGGGCACCTGGCGACGGTGTCCCAGCCCTGTCCGGGCTGGACGATGAACTGAGCGGACACTTGTTGCTGCCCAGGGGTTTGCGCGCACACCGCGTGCGTGGTGACCGGCCGTGGGACACTGTCCAGGTTGATCACTTTGACCTGCCAGACGTTCGGGTACTGGTAGGGCACGGAGAAGGTGATCGCGTTGCCGAACGTGCTGTCATGGGTGTAGCCGCCACCGAGCAACGTCTTCCCGACCGGGCAACTTGCGTTGATGTACGCCTCCCCGCCTGGTGGGACGGTGTACTGACCGGTCACGATCTGCCAACCCGGGGTTTGCGCGCAGACAGCGTAGACGAGGACCGGACGAGCCTGGTTGTCCGCATTGGTCGCGTGCACCAGCCAGCCCTGCGTGTAGGGCGCTGACGCGTTCACCTCGATGCCCAACGTGCTGCCGTGGTGATACCCACCGCCGGTGACCACGGTCCCGGCTGGGCACTGGGCGGCGGCGGACCAGCCTTGGCCGGGCTGGACGGTGAAGGACGCGGAGACAAGCCTATGACCGGTCATCGCGTGATCGCTGAACAGCAGGCGGTTCGGTGTGCCCGCACCGGCGTCGGTGACGACGTCGCGGGTTGCCTCGGCCAGCAGGCTCGCGGTGAGCTGGGCTGGGGACGCGGCAGGGGCGGCCTGGAGGTATTTCGCGATGGTGCCGGTGACGTGCGGGGCGGCCATCGAGGTGCCGGTCATGGTGGCGGTCGCCGTGTCACTGGCGATGCCCGCCGAGACGATGTCCGTGCCCGGCCCGAACAGGTCGACGCAGGGCCCGAAGTTCGACGGGTAGGGCGTGCCGGAATAACGGGCGTCGGTCCTGGTCGCGTTGGCCACCGTGATGGCGACCGGGGTGCGGCCGGGTGATTCGCCGCAGGCGTCAGCCGCGTTGTTCTGGGCGGACACCACGACCGTGATTCCTGCTTGGACCGCATCGCTCACCGCCTTGTCCAAAGCCGCGTCCAGGTCACCGCCGAGGCTCATGTTGATCACCGCCGGGCGCCGGGCGTTCGCCCGCACCCAGTTGACCGCCTGGATGGTCCACGACCATCTGGCCTTGTTCGCGCAGTCCAGGACTCGGACGGAGTGCAGGTGGACGCCTTTCGCGACGCCGTGGGTGGTTCCGCCGATCGTGCCCGCGACGTGCGTGCCGTGACCGTGGCAGTCGACGCCGTTCTGCCCGTCGCCGACGAAGTCCGGTTCGACCGTGACGCGACCGGCGAAATCAGTGTGGGAACGGCGAACTCCGCTGTCGAGTACGTACACGTGTACTCCGGCTCCGGTGGGCCAGTAGCTGTAGCGCGAGTCGGCCGGTCGCACCCGCTGGTCGACCCGGTCCAGGCCCCATGACGGTGGTGAGTTCTGGGTCGTGTCCCCGGTGGCCCACGCGTCCTGCTCGACGAACTCGACGCCGGACTCCTGGCTGATCCGGCGTGCATCGGCTTCCGGCAGGTCGATGGCGAAGCCGTTGAGCGGGTTCCGGTACACCTGCCGGACCGTGCCCCGATACCGCGCAAGCAGTCGCTTCTGGGTGTGCTCGGCGCCAGTGGGCTTCAGCACCACGATGTAGCTGCCCGCAATGCCGTCGACCTTGGCCGGTCGAAACCTCGTGTCCTGATCCTCCGCCGCCGACGCGGGTCCCGCAACAACTCCGGAAAACGCAGTCACGGTGATGATCAGCGCGAGCAGCCGACCTGGTGTCTGAGATTTCATGCGCCGATCTCCTCCTCAGTGCGATCACGACGTGGATCAATTCGCCCTGGCACTGGCCACTCAATTTCCCGGCTCACAGTACTGACCCGACATGACATCGACCGTCTCGGTTGAGTAACAGCGAAAACGGCGAACTACGAACTGCGATCAATGACGAAGTGGCTCGTTCGTCCCATCTTCACCCCATTGCGCCGATTGAGTGATGGCCGTAACAGTGGGATTCATCGCAACGAACGTGAAATGTGGCATTCCATGGCCAGTGTTTCGTCCCCGATCATTCCGGCTTGTCCCGGCCCGCTTTACTCCGGGCATCCAGTACGTCGCGCTGGGCGGAACGCAGAAGTCGCATCAGCCGTTCCGCCTCGGCAATGGACGTGGTGTGCCCCAGTACCCGTTTGAGACTCCGTTCCGACTTGTTCTGCGCGCCGAACCAGAACATCTCGGAGATGGCCTTGGTGAGGACAGGGACCAGTGCCGTGAGAACCACTACGACAGCACCGACGATCAAGCCGAGTGTGTGGTGGTTGAGAGTGGCCAGTGCGCCGAACGAGAGGCTGCCGACGGTTCTTGTCCCGGTGGCCATCATGGTCGTCCTCCTCGAATCCGTGGTTGCGGAGGCTGGGGACGGCACACCCCGGAATCTCCCCCAGAAGTCGCCGACTTCTCAGGAAATTCTCAGAAACCCTGCGCGGAGCCACCGATGACCGGCGATCGCTGGTCCCAGCTGCCGGACGCCGGGCTGGTCGAGCGCGCATGGCACCCGGTCGACCCGACCGAGCGCAAGGCGGCGCTGCACGAGATCTTCCGGCGGTACCGGGACGTCGTGTCCACCGTCTGCGCGTACAACCTCGACGACATGGACCGCGTGCGGGACGTCGCGCAGAACACTTTCGAGATCGCCACCAAGGAGCTGATCCGTGGCGACAATCCGCGAGAGCCGGAGAAACTCAGGGCGTGGCTGTGCGGGATCGCCCGGAACCGATGCCATGAAGAGCACCGGCGGCGCGGAAACCAGGATCCGACGCCGGTGGAATCCCTGCAAGCGGACGACGAGGACGAGGAGAGGTTACGCAAGGCCGAGGTGGTCAACCGGCTGGCTGACGTCGTCGCCACGTCGTTCACCCGATATCAGCGACGAATCTTCCAGTTCAGCATCCGCCAGGAACTGCACGGAACGGCCTTGGCCGCCGCGCTTTCGGTGAGTGCGAAGAAAGCTTACAACCTGGCCTATGAGAACAAGGGCCGAGTGAACGAGGGGTTCGGCGCGCTGGTACTCGCCAGGGAAGGTCGGCCCTACTGTCCCGGGCTCGCCGACATTCTCGATCGTTCCGGCTGGGATGGCGAGCGCTTCACCCGCGTGCTGCGGCTGCGCATCATCAAACACCTCGGCACCTGCCCGACCTGTGACAACTGCGCAACCTGCACCAAGCACCAGGCGCGGTTGGTGAA
The DNA here is from genome assembly GCF_000826545.1 of Kibdelosporangium sp. MJ126-NF4. The sequence goes on from NZ_CDME01000014.1 coordinate 501,933, forward strand.
ACGCTACGCCCCGGCACTGATTCCCATCCTGATCGCGCCGGAGTTGACCGAGAAGGTCACGGAGATCATCGATCAGCTTGTCGACGATGAAGAACGGAATCGCAAGAACAAGTCAAGCGGCGGCGCGGCCGCTGTCGGCGTCGCCGCCGCCGATCAGCAACAAAACACGAAGGGCGGCTGCCTTGAGGGGGTGATGAACTTCGTCGGGGCGATATTCCTGCTGATCCTCGTCGCCACGGTCGGCCCCAAGCTCTTCCCGACACTCTTCGACAAGGGCGGGAAATCCGGCACCACCGGTACTTCCGGGACAGTCGCGCTGCACGTCTGGACACCGCCCGACCTCGGCTCTGGCACCGGACGCGTTCAGGTGCAGTCCCAGCCGACTGGCATGAACTGCGCGATGCGAACGGAGAACGACCCCTGCCGCGCGTCATTCAAGTCAGGCACCCAGGTCACGCTGACGGCGGTCATATCTCCGGCGCTGACTCGAAGCGGCAGGCAACTCGTCTGGCTGGGCTGCGGAAACCGGCCGACGGCAACCCAACCCTGCACGCTCACCCTGACCCGCGAAACCTCCGTCTGCGTCGCCCCGGCCAGCTCGCAGTGGACAGTCGAAGTCTGCCGCCAGAAGGCAGGCGGATGACATCGACTGCTACTGGTTGCGGCCGCTAGGCACTTTTCCTTGGTATCGCAGCGTATCCCTGCACTTCGACGAGTGCTTCCACGTCCCACAGTCTGCTGATGCCGATTCCTGCCATGGCTGGGTATTCCGTTCCGGCGAGCTTGCGCCAGATCGCTCCGAGCTCTCGGGCGTTGGCTTTGTAGTCGTCCATGTCGACTATGTAGATCGTGACGCTGACCAGGTCCTCCGGTTGGCCGCCTGCCGCTCGCAATGCGGTCAGCAGGTTTCCGAGTGCTTGTTCGAACTGTTCTGCCACACCGTTGCCGACGATCTTGTTCGAGTCGTTGAGGGCTGTCTGCCCGGCGAGGAACACGATCCGTTCGGTGTCCGCCGGGTTCACGGCGACCGCGTTTGCGTAGCCGGAGGGTTTGCCGAGCTCTGGTGGGTTGATTCGGTCGTTCATGACTGCACCGCTCCGCCGTCCACGTTGATCGCTTGGCCGGTGATGGCCGCGCTGGCCACGCAGAGGTCCACCACGTCGGCCACCTCCTCCGCGGTGATCAGCCGGTTGATCGGTTGCTTGCGTTCCAGCGCGGCCCTGATTTCCTGCTGTGGCCGGTTGGTTCGTGCCGAGATCCTCTCCACCCAGCCGTCTGTCATCGGTGTGTCCACGTAGCCGGGGCAGACCGCGTTCACCGTCACGCCGGTTCTGGCCAGTTCCGCTGCCGCGGTGCGGACCAGGCCGATCACTCCGTGTTTGCTCGCGGTGTAGGCGCCGATGTTCGGTTCGCCGATGCGGCCCGCGATCGAAGCGATGACCACGATCCGCCCCCAGCCACGCGAGGTCATCCCCGGAACAACCCGACGTATGGCCCGAAAAGGCGAGGTGAGATTGAGCTCCAACTGCCCAAGCCACTCGTCATCGGTGAGCTTCGCGATCGGCTTGGACACCGCCGCACCGGCGTTGAGAACCAGCACGTCCACCGACCCCCAAGCCTCCTCAACCGCCGTGAACACGCCCTCCATGGCGGCGGCGTCAGTGGCATCGGCGGGAAGGCTCAGCGACGGACCGGGCAGCTTCCCTGCCACATCGGCGAGCTGCTCCGCACCACGGGCGGTCAGGGCGACGTGATGCCCGGCGGCCGACAGCCTGCCCGCGATCACACTCCCGATCCCCCGGCTGGCACCCGTGACCAGGCAGTTCCTCATGATTGGCAAGCCAGTAGACACCCGGCAAGCCTGCCAATCTTCATAACGGTCGTCAACAGCACGCGATATGTTGTATCGTTGACGGTCGTAAGGCTCACGACAGAAGAGGTGGGCGGAGTGCGAATCGCGGTAGCGGGCGGCGGCCCCGGCGGGCTCTACTTCGCCGCGTTGACCAAGGCCCTGAACCCGGGCCACGAGATCACGGTCTGGGAGCGCAACTCCCCGGACGACACGTTCGGCTTCGGCGTGGTGTTCTCCGACGAGACCCTGGGCGGCATCGAGCACGCCGACACGGCGGTCTTCGCCGCGATGAGCGAGGAGTTCGCGCGGTGGGACGACATCGACGTCCACTTCCGCGACACCACGTTCACCTCGGGCGGGCACGGCTTCGCGGCGATGAGCAGGCAGCGTCTGCTCAACATCCTCCAGCAGCGCTGCCTGGAGCTCGGCGTGACGATCCACTTCCGGTCCGAGGCCCCCGACGACCTGACCGGCTACGACCTCGTCCTGGCCTCGGACGGCGCGAACTCGACGACCCGCGCCCGGCACGCGGACACGTTCCGGCCGACGGTGGAGACCCGGCGCTGCAAGTACATCTGGCTCGGCACGGACCTGGTCTTCGACGCGTTCAAGTTCCACATCCTGGACACCCCGGCCGGGATCATGCAGGTGCACGGCTACCCGTACAGCCGCGAAGCCAGCACGTTCATCCTGGAGATGCACGACGACGTGTGGGAGCGAGCCGGATTCACCGCGCCCCAAGGACTGCTGCCCGGCCAGAACGACGAAGCGTCGATCGAGCGAATCCGTGAGCTGTGCGCCGATGTGTTGAACGGCCACTCCATCGTCGGAAACAATTCCAAGTGGACGAACTTCGCGACCATCCGGTGCGCGACCTGGCGACACGACAACGTCGTGCTGATCGGCGACGCGGCCCACACCGCGCACTTCTCCATCGGCTCCGGCACGAAGCTGGCCATGGAGGACGCGCTCGCGCTGGCCGCCTGCCTGCACGAGCAGCCAGATGTGGACTCGGCACTGGCCGCGTACGAGGAGGAGCGGCGGCCGGTCGTCACATCGACCCAGCGCGCGGCGCAGGCCAGCCTCGAATGGTTCGAGAACATCGGACAGTACGCCGACCAGGAGCCACACCAGTTCGCGTTCAACATCGTCACCCGCAGCCGCCGAGTCACCTACGACAACCTGAGGCTGCGCGACCCCGAGTTCGTCGCGGACCTGGACGCCTGGTTCGCGCGTGACTTCGGCCCGGTCCGGCCGCCGATGTTCCAGCCGTACCGGATCGGCGAACTGGAGCTGGCGAACAGGATTGTCGTGTCCCCGATGGACATGTACAGCGCCGTCGACGGCGTGCCCGGCGACTTCCACCTGGTCCACCTTGGCAGCAAGGCGATGGGCGGCGCCGGGCTGGTGATGACCGAGATGGTGTGCGTGTCCGACAGCGGCCGGATCACGCCGGGCTGTACCGGGATGTACACGCCCGAGCACGAGGAATCGTGGAAGCGGGTCGTGGACTTCGTGCACACCCGGTCGCAGGCCAAGATCGGCATCCAACTCGGCCACTCGGGCCGCAAGGGCTCGACGAAGCTGATGTGGGAAGGCATCGACCAGCCGTTGCCGGAGGGCAACTGGGAGGTCTGCGGCCCGTCGGCGATCCCGTACGCCGCCGCGAACCAGATCCCGCGGGAACTGACGGTCGACGAGATGGCCGAGATCAAGGCCCAGTTCGTGGCCTCGGCGCGATCCGCCGCCCGTGCCGGGTTCGACCTGCTGGAACTGCACTGCGCGCACGGTTATCTGCTGTCGTCGTTCCTGTCCCCGTTGACCAACAAGCGCACCGACGCCTACGGCGGTTCGTTGGAGAACCGCCTGCGCTACCCACTTGAGGTGTTCGACGCGATCCGCGAGGTGTGGCACGGCGCGATGACGGTCCGTATCTCGGCCACCGACTGGTGCGAGGGCGGAATCGACGCGGACGACTCCGTGGAGATAGCGCGGGCGTTCGCCGAGCACGGCGTCAACGGTGTGGACGTGTCCACCGGCCAGGTGGTGAGCACGGAGAAACCGGCATACGGCCGCAGCTACCAGACCCCGTACGCCGACCGGATCCGCAACGAGGTCGGCCGAAAGTACGGTGTCGCGGTGATCGCTGTCGGCGCGATCTCGTCCTACGACGACGTGAACTCGATCATCCTGGCCGGGCGGGCGGACCTGTGCGCACTCGGCCGCACCCATCTCTACGATCCACACTGGACGCTGCACGCCGCGGCGGACCAGGACTACACCGGAGTCGCGTGGCCGGAACCGTTCGCGGCGGGCAGCCGCAAGCCTCGGGCGGGCCGTGTCGACGAGCCCAAACCACGCCTCGACCTGATCCGTTCCGGCGAGCCCGGGACCGCGCACGCGCGCTGGAGGGGATGATCATGCTGACCGCCGAGCAGCGCGATTTCGCCGACGAGGTCAAGGCGTTGGCGGCCGACTGGCTCGTCCCGCTCGCCGAGGCGGGCACACCCGGTGCGGTGAACCGGGAACTCATCAAGGCCATGGGCGAGCTGGGACTGCTGGCCCGGCTGTTCCCCGGCGTCGAGTCGGGCAAGCCGTCACGGGACGCGGCGGCGCTGGATCTGTGTCTGTTGCGCGAAGCACTCGCCACCCAGTGCACCGAGGCCGAGACCGCGCTCGCGTTGCAGGGCCTGGGAACGTATCCGCTGCTCCAGTCCGGGCAGGACAGTCAGGTGCAGCGCTGGCTGCCCGCGGTCGCCGCCGGTGACGCGGTCGCGGCGTTCGCGCTGACCGAGCCCGACGCCGGTTCCGACGCGGCGGCGTTGCGGCTCACCGCGACCCGCGACGGCGACGGCTGGCGGCTGTCCGGCGAGAAGATCTGGATCTCCAACGCACCGGAAGCGGACTTCTACACGGTGTTCGCGCGGACATCGGACGCGGGAGCACGAGGTGTGAGCGCGTTCGTCGTGCCGGGCGACCGTGCCGGGCTGTCCGGCGAGCACCTCGACATGGTCAGCCCGCATCCCATCGGCCGACTGGTCTTCGGCGATGTCGCGGTGCGATCCGACGAGCTCCTCGGCGAGGAGAACAAAGGATTCCGAGTCGCGATGCGCACACTGGACCTGTTCCGGCCCAGTGTCGGGGCGTTCGCGGTCGGCATGGCACAGGCGGCACTGGACGCGGCGGTCACGCACGCGGTCAGCCGGATCGCGTTCGGCGGACCGTTGAAGGACCAGCAAACCGTCGCCCACACGCTCGCCGAGATGGCCACCCGCACCGAAGCAGCCCGGCTGCTGGTCTACTCGGCCGCGCAGGCCTACGACTCCGGCGACAAGCGGATCGCGAGCCGTTCGGCGATGGCGAAGCTGTTCGCGACCGAGTCCGCGCAGTACGTCGTCGACGCATCGGTGCAGATCCACGGTGCCCGCGCCCTGCAACGCGGACACCTGCTGGAACACCTGTACCGCGAGGTCCGCGCGCCACGGATCTACGAGGGCGCCTCGGAGATCCAGCGGACGATCATCGCGCGGGACCTCTATCAGTCCCATTAGGACTCAGCTACGCGAGTCGTAGGCGAGGCGGGCGTCTTCCACGCTCGCCAGATGGGCGTCGGACCAGTCGGTGAGCACAGCGAACACCGGGCTGAGGGTGCGGCCGAGCTCGCTGATCTCGTACTCCACCCGTGGCGGGATCTCCGCGTGGTACGTGCGGGCGATGAGCCCGTCCCGCTCCAACTGGCGCAGTCGCTGGGTGAGCACCTTTGAGGTGATGTCGGGCAGCCGCCGCCGGATCTCCGTGAACCGCTGCCTGCCGTGTTCCTTGAGCACCCACAGGATCGGCGTCGACCAACGACTGAACACCAGGTCGACCACCGGGTTGATCGGGCACGCATCGACAGGGCTCGGCTGCATGCCGCCTCCGTTCCTCAAGGAGAGTCAGTATCTTCTAGGAACCTAGTATATCCAGGATGCTAGCTTCCTTCTCACTGTTCCCGGAGAAGGAGGAATCAGCCCATGACCACGCTCGATCTGCCCCCTCGGAGTGGTGATCGTCCCCGGACTGGGCCGTCCGTGCCGCATGTCCAGCTCAGTCAGAACAGTCCGGACGAAGTGCGTGAGCTGCTCAAGCAGTGGATGACCAATCACCTGCACGGAGCCGTCATCCGCCCCAGCGAGGTCTCCGAGCCCGGAGCGCTGGCCTTCTTCGTCAACGACATGCTGCCCCCGACAGGCGCCGTGCTGCTGCCGCCCCGACTGGACGCCGAATTCGTCCACGTCCACGCCGACGGCAGCCTGCATCTCGCTCTGTCCACAGAGGACCAGCACGATCTCGTCAGCAAGGGCTGGGGCGAACGCCACCCGCTCTACTCACCCACGATCAACGTGGTGATGCTCTACGGCCCCCGCACCGACGAGGAACTGCGCGTCGCCGAGACCGTCATCATCGCGTCGTACCGCTACGCCACCGGCCACGATCTGTCTGGTGGGAAACAACGCTGAAGCGTGGCCGATCAGCACCGGCCGCGACTTCAGGAGGCGAACCGCAACGAGGCCAGGAAATCGTCGAACGACGCGGCCACCCGGTAGGTGTTGCCGTATCCCACCGGCCGGTCGCCGAACCGGCGTTCCCAGGCGTGGATGATCCCGGCCGAGTCGAGCCTGCGCAGGTCCGCACCGGCCGCGCGCAGGTCGTCGACCAGCTGATCCATCCGTCCTGCCAGGGCACGGTACTCGTGGTCCCAGAAGAACACCTGGCCGACAACCATGCCTTCGACACCCAGCAGCACCAGGTTGCCGCCGGGATCCCTGGCGATGGGGATCGTCTCGTCCGGGACACGGCCGACGTACGTCCTCGTCGCGGCCTCCGTGATGTCGAACGCCGGGTCGCCGGTGACCGCGAGGAACACGTCGATGTCGCCGAGCTGGCCCCACGGGCACGCCTCGGCGATCGGGAACACGACGCGTGTGCGGAAGCAGTAACCGCCGTACCCGGCCAGAAACTGCCGATAACCGCCGGGCAACGGCGCCTCGATGGCACGCTCGAACGCGTCGATCTCGTCGTCGGACGGGGTGCGGCGCAGCGCGGGCGCGGCCGGGCGGGCGCCCAGTCGCGTCATCACCAACTCGGCCTGGCTCATCAGTGTCCGGCTGCCGCGCGGGCCTCGGAGGCGCCGCCCTCGTGCGCGATCTTGGAGTGCAGTTCCGTCGGGACGAGTTGCATCTGCTTGCCGCCCTTCATGTGGTGCCAGGTGTAACCGTTGGCCTCCCGCCATCGTTCCACCGCGGCCGCGTTGGGGCGCCCCTGGTACAGGTACTCCGCCGGGTTGATCTTGGCCATCTGCTCGGCGGCGGCGAGGTCGGCCTGGCCGAAGTGGTTGGTCAGGCTCATGTCGATGTCCACCTCGATCACCGACCACTGCTTCAGGTTCGGACACCAGTCGCGGAAGGGGATGCCTTCGCCCTTGGTGTACTTGAGCACCTCCGGCCGGGTGTCCTCGATCCACTGCGAGTGCCCGGGTTTGCCGGACCACTCGCCGTTCCACTCGTTGGGCCCGCGTTTGCCGAACAGCCGCGGCGGCTGGTTCTCGTCCCACCACGCCGGTTTCGACTTCTCGAACACCGCCGGGTTGGCGAGTGCGGAGTCGACCTCCTTGAGCCGTTCCTCCAGGTTGGACAGTGTGGCCTTGACCTGTTCGAGGTACCGGGGATCGCCACCGGCGTACTGGGCCATCAGCCGCCGCTGCGCGTCGATCTCGACCTCGATCTTGGTCCGGTACAGGCTGAGCTGCTTGCCGGAGTCGAGCGTCTTCCAGCCGCCCATGGCTGTCTCGGACAGCTCGCCGAGTTTTCCGGCCATCGCCGGGTCGGCCGACTGGGCAAGGTGGACGGCCTCCTCGCGCATCACCAGCGGGTTGGCGCCTTCCTTGAAGGCCACGGCGGGCACCAGTTCCCCGTTCGCCCCCTTGGTGAACGTCGTCACGGCCTCACCGCTGTGGCTGCCGTACTTGGCGAGGAACTCCTTCTCCGGAGTGATCGTCACGGGCACGTTCGCGAACCGCGGCCGCAGTTCCGACGGCAACGCGGACAGCAGCGTCTCGCGCAGCGCGTGTTCGGTCGGCGCCACCTTGCCCGCGCTGCCCGCCAGTTTCATCAGCAGCGCCTCGTCCTTGCCTGCCTGTTTGGCGATGTCCGGCACGTGCTTTTCCAGTGATCCGCCTGCCGCACGGGCGGCGTCGAGTGTCTTGGTCTCCGCCTTGATCAGACGGACCGCGTTGACGGCTTCGAGGAAGCTGAGCCCGGCGCCGACCCAGACGACGACCAGCACACCCCACTCGCCGTCGATGTCGGCAGGGATCAGCGCCTGTTCCTTGTTGACGTCCGTGTTCGCCGCGGCCTGCTTGGCCGCGAGGGCGTCACTGGAGTTCACCGCGTCGGCGACCGTGACGATCCCGGCTCCGGCCGCGAACGCCGCACCGAGCGCGCCACCGCTGAACGCGGACGCCAGCGCGGTCAGTCCGATCTGGAGAATCATCATGAAGGTCTTGTCGACCTGCTCGGCCGCTTTCTCCCGTGCGACCTTCTGCCGAACCCACCCGGTGCGTTCCTGGTCGGTGATGCCGAGACCGGCGAGCGTGGAGTCGACCAGTGGCTGGTGGATCCACAGCTTCAACTCGCCGCTGATGACGTTGGTGCGGGTCGCGGTGATGTTCTCGAGCACCTGGCCGGTGATGTCGCCGAGCCGTGCGCCTTTCTGGTCGGCTGGCAGGGCCGCGAACTCGGCGGACGGGATGCGGGTGCTCTTGCCGTTGGGTTCCGGGATCTGCGACAACAGCGGGTATTCCAGCAGAAGGAGCCGCCGCTCACCGGTGAGCTTATCGACCTGCTCCTTGCATTTCTTGATGTCGTCGCCCTGGAAGATGAACCCCGGTGTCTCGTGGTAGTCGAGTTTGGTCTGCCACTCGTTGAGTTCCTTGTCCTTGGTGGCAAGCCGGTTGGCGACGTCGTCGATCTTCGCTTTGTCGGCACCCGCGGCGATGTCCGCCTTCTTCTTCGTCGCCTCGGCCTGTGACTTGTCCAGCGTGGACAGAGCGGTGTCCCGCATGGCCAGCTCGAACTGGTGCTCGAACTTGTCCTGGCCGCTGATCTTGCCGAGCCCGGCGCCGAACGCCTCCTTGTGCGCGTCGAACGGGTTCTCCCCCGGTTTCAGGGTGTCCTGCTGGTCCATCCAGTCCTTGTAGGACGCTTCGTCGCCGAACTGGTGCGGCAGGATCGGCACGCCGTCCTCGGTGACGAAGGCGAGCACCCCCGGGACGCCCTTGACGTCGGAGATCGGGCTGTTGCGGGTCATCCTGGTGCCGCTGTAGGTGAAACTGGAGAAACCGCTCAGCCAGGAGTAGTCGAGCTGGTAGACGAGGAAACGGCTTTTCTCCTCGAAGACACACGCCGCCTCTTCCAGGCCACGGGCGTACGCGACCGCTGCTTCCTTGTTGTCGAAGTCACGTTCCTCACGCTTCTTCGCCTTCAACGCGGTTCTGGCGTGCACTCCCCACGTGCCGACCTGCTTGCCCTCCTGGTCACCCGGCCCCGCGGGCGCGTTGGTCGGCCGCGTCGTCGGTGGGTCCTCCCGCTGGGCCACCACCCGCCCGATGGCGGCGTTGCCCGGCCCGAACGTCACTGTGCCCGAGCTGACCGACTCGGGCTCTTTCGTGGCGTTCACCGGCATTGACGCACGCAGCACCCATCAACACTGATTCCGGCACATGCGGTTGTCGAGACATGCCAGGGCGCCCGAATGGACGGTCTACCCTGCCCGATCGAGCAGGGTCACTAGATTGGTCGGATGAGCTTGCGCGTCGGATTGATCGGGTACGGCACAGCGGGCGCGGTGTTCCACGCTCCGTTGATCACCGCGACCCCGGGTTTGACCTTGCGGTCGGTGGTCACCTCACGGGCTGTGCCCGACGGGGTGCGCAGGCTCGACCGGTCCGACCAGCTGTGGGAGGACCACGACCTGGTCGTGATCGCGTCGCCGAACCGGACACACGTGCCGCTGGCCACCGAGGCGATCACGGCAGGAGTGCCGGTGGTGGTCGACAAACCGTTCGCACCGACCGTTGCCGAGGCCCGCGCGCTGACGGACCTCGCGTCCGCCCGGAACGTCCCGCTCACGGTGTTCCACAACCGTCGGTGGGACGGTGACTTCCGGACGGTCAAAGATCTCGTGCGCACCGGGTCGCTCGGGCAGGTGCACCGCTTTGAATCGCACTTCGACCGCTGGCGGCCGACCCCGAAGGAAGGCTGGCGCGAACTGCCGGGCCGCTCGGAAGCCGGAGGTGTCCTCTTCGACCTGGGCGCGCACCTGATCGACCAGGCACTGCACCTGTTCGGCCCGGTGCGGTCGACGTACGCGGAAGTGCGGAAGCTGCGCCAGGGAGTGCAGGTGGATGACGATTTCTTCCTGGCTTTGACGCACGAGAACGGCGTGGTGTCCCACTTGGCCTCCAGCACCCTCGCTGCCCAGCCCGGCCCGCGTTTCCGCGTCCTCGGCTCGGCGTCGGCGTACACGAAACACGGCCTGGACGTTCAGGAAGCGGCACTGAAAGCGGGCCACGGCCCCGGCTCACCCGGCTGGGGCGAGGAACCTCCGGAGGCATGGGGCCTGCTGGGCGCGACGGGCGAGACGACACCCGTGCCCACGAAAGCCGGTTCGTACCAGTACTTCTATGCCGCGATGGTGGCGACGTTGCGCGACGGAGCCCCAGTGCCGGTGGCGCCGGAATCCGCCATCGCCACCCTGGAAATCATCGAGACGGCGCTGGATTCGCTCTGAGGGGATGCCAAATGCACATCTGATCAGGACCGCGTGGACATGGTGGTCACGACCGCCCTACCAGGCGGCATGGGTCATGCCGCCTGGCGTTGTCGCGGTTTCGCACGTGTCATTGTTCACGCCCGTGACACGCTCAGTCCGAAGTCAGGGCGGTTGAGGTCGGTGTGGGGTTGCGGAACAGGTCGAGTACCGGGCAGTGCTCGTCGACCTGGCGCTTGAGCTCCTCGTACTTCGCGGGGTCGGCGGGGCCGGACAGTTCGACGTCGACGTGTACGCCTGCGAAGCCCGGTCGGACGGCGTCGTCGAAGCCGAAGAAGCCGTGCAGGTCGATGTCACCGGACACGGTGACCTTCACCGCGTCCAGGGGGATGTGGAGTTTCGCGGCCCAGAACTGGTACGTGATCACCTGGCATGACCCGAGCGAGGCGAGGGCGTACTCGACCGGGTTGGCGGCGGTGTCGGTGCCGCCGAGCGCACCTGGCTCATCCACAGTGAACTGATGGTCGCGGACCCTGACATCGACAACGGTGGCCGTGCCCTTGGCAAGGTCGTGGGTGACAGTGAACTGCGCTGCCGCGTTCTTGGGGTCCGCTTCGGTGGCCGCTCGTGTCGCGTCGATGACGTCGGTCAGGGACATGGTCAGCACTCCTGGCGTTGGTACACAGTGGGGATGACGCCATCAGGATGACCGGCCATGCCGCCGAATGGCGGACTTCTCAGTGCGTGGGACGCAACGCTGAGCGGAGTTGCGCGAACGCGAAAGCCGGGACGGTGAGGTGCCCACCGCCGGGATTCTTGGAGTCCCTCACAGCGACGAACCCACCCGGCCAGGCCAGCTCAACACAGTTCGCCTTCTGACCGCTGAAGCTGCTCTTGCGCCACCCGACCTCGACACAGTCGCTGTCACCGCCGCTGAAGCTGCTTTTGCGCCAAGTGAAACCCACGGATATCCCACTCCCTCGCTACTCGACCAGGTCACGAGCGATGGACCGCATCAGCTCCACCGAGCCAGCCTTGTCCAACGCCAGGGCCGCCAGCTTCTCCGCATGCAGTCTATAGATCTCAACCTCGTCTGGGTCGTCGCGGAACAGACCAGTTGTCCGAGCCTCAATGTGCACAACAGTCGGGTCACTGGCGAACTCGAGGATGACGAACTGACCAATCAGACCTGCGTGAGCGGGCACAGTGATCGGGATGATCCGGATCGACACGTTGTCTCGATCCGCGAGATCGATCAAGCTTCGAACCTGCCGTGCCATCGCCTTCGGCCCACCGATGGGTTGGCGAAGACCAAGTTCAGTCATGATCAAGTTAAGCTGTGGCGGTCTCTTTCGAGTGAGAATTGCTTTGCGCCCCATGCGGATAACCACCCGTGCCTCAACATCTGGTTCGTCTTCCGCCACCTGAATGGCTGATATGACTGCCTGTGCGTACTCCGCAGTCTGCGCAAGGCCCGGAACCAGCAAGAGCTGGAAGCTCGTAATCACCGTGGCCTGACTTTCGAAGGCCACGTAGGTGCGGCTCTGCATGCTCGGGCTGCTGTTCTCAACCATGCCAGTGCACCAGAGTTCGCCGCGAGCGCGGGCGAGCAGGTGGTCTCGATCCACTCCGGTGACCCCGAGTATTGCCAGGACAGCCGCCACTTCTTCGCTCGTCGGCTCCCTCTTGCCATTCTCCAGCCTGCTCAGCGTGCTGATCGACATCCCCAGCCGCCCGCTGACCCGCTCCAACGTCATACCCACGTTCCGCCGGTGCCTGGCAAGTTCCATTCCGATACCTCGCGAATTGACATTCTGCCGCTGCACTTTCACGCTCCTTTGCATCCTCCGAAAAATACCCGCTCATTAACGCTCATTACCGCAATCCGAGGTCACACACCGCACTGGCGACGTCACCCCATTGGGCCCGTTGCGAATATTTTCTAGTACGTCATGATTGCCCGCATGACCCGAACGGCCAGCGTTCTCGACTTCGAAGTCCGACGACATCTCGCAATGCTCGTCACAGGTATTCAGAGTGCCGACGACGATACTGCATTGCGGCTCGCGAGGATGGAGATCCATCGGGTCGCCGCTGCCGTGATCGCAAGCCTGCGCAGCCACTACGTCGACAAGTCCGGAACGTGCGTGCTGTGCGGAACCCACTGCCGCCTGCGTGCCGCGGTCAGCAACGCCCTTCTACCCGTCCGCCCGGAAAGGTCAGCGCCATGAACGGTGTCCAGGTCGACACATGGATCAGGCTGGAGTCGTGCGACATCAGCTACAGCATCGTCGACGGTATGGCCGAAATGCAGTTCGGCGGCCTGCTCGACGGCCTGTCAGTCACCGCCACCGAGAAGGCCCTGATCAACCTCCGTGACAAGGCGACCGAGGCATTGGAGGCGATCAAGGCCGCCGAGCACTGACAACGCCTTCAGCGAGGTGGGAAGATCCAGGCATGGTTCGAGACCGGGATCCGGACGGACGGGCACGAAACGCCAGGCCCCGTGACGGTTTGGGGCGTCCCTTGCCCTACGGGGCCGAGGGTGTCGAGCGCCAGCCTGAGGGCATCAGCCGGACGCCGACGGAAACCCTCATCCAGGCTCAGAGACTTCTCGACGACGGCAAGCCGTTCCACGCGCACGAGGTGTTCGAGGACGCGTGGAAAGGTGCCGACGGGCCGGAGCGAGCGTTGTGGCGTGGTCTGGCGCAGATCGCGGTGGGCATGACCCATGCCGCGCGGGGCAACCACACCGGTGCCCAGGCGTTGATCCAGCGGGGGGTCGACAACATCTGGCCTTTCGAGGTCGACCCGCCCTATGGCATCGACATCACCGGTTTGCTGCGCTGGGCCGAGAATCCGTCGGGAGTGCCCAGGCTGGTGTCAGCGTCCCAGTGAACTCACGTGGTGACGAGCTGGTGGCCGCCCAGTTTCTCGGCGACCCGGCGTAGCGCGGCGCCGCCCGGGGCGACGGCGATCTGGAAGTGGCCTTCCTTCGGCGTCGGTTCGTCACCGGCCCAGCGCACAGTGCCCTCGCATTCGGCAAGGATGTCGCGGACCACGGCCACCTCGTGCGGGAACAGGCAGCCGCGGGCACCGGTCGGGTACATGCCGGGAAGGACGGCAATCGCGGTTCCGGACGCATAGTTCGCCTCGTAGCGCGCGGTCACCGCGCGCGTGGTGCCGAAGCCGGTGATGTCACCGGCTTTCAGTGGGGCGATCTCGTAGTGGAACCGGCGGGCGACGTAGAGCAGCACGGTCGCCACCGCGCCGGTGCGCAGCGCGACTGCGGCCGAGGAGCCTTCCACCAGGTGCTCGGCGATCTGCCCGTCAGCAGGCGCGGCCGAAGCAACGGCCAGCTCCGTTGACCAGATCAGTGCTCCCGTCGCACCCACGCCGACGAGGAACGAGCGGCGGCCCAGATTTCTATCCGTCATGGTCGGTTCGTTCTCCTTTGTCGGGTTGGCCCATACCGGCGTGCCGGGTTGCGGCATTGGTGGCGCGTACGGCGAGGGCCGCGAACACCGCGGTCGCCACGAGCAGGACGACCACGGTCGGGTTCACCCACGAGGGCACGAGATCGAATCCCCCGTTGCACCTCTTGCTCAGCGGGAAGTAGTGCTCTCCCGCGACCCCCGGGTCGTACCGCTCGTGGTGCACCAGTCGGCACACTTCCTCGGTGTCCAGGGTGAACATGCTCATCGCACCCCACGCGTAGACCACCAGCGCCAGGATCGGCGTGTACAGCGCGGCCCGCGCCCAGCGTCGGGCGGGCGGGGCCAGCTTTGGAAGCAGGCGGATGTGCAGCACCGTGACCACCAGTACCAGCACCACAGGGGTCAGCACACCCATCCCGCGTTCCTTCGCTCGGCATCAGCTCTTCGACAACCGTTCGATGGTATCCACGTAGCCGTCGATGAACGGATTGAGCTTGTCGTCCGGCATCATGCCCGGGAGCAGGCAGTTCCACCCGCCGGTGCTGCGCACCGCGGCCGATTTGAGCGCGCCGAGCTCGGGATCGGTACCGTCGCTGATCAACATGTTCCGGGTGAGCGCGGTCGCTTTGCCCTTGTCGCCGCCGAAACGCTCGGACCAGAACCGGCGGAACCGGGTCACGTGCCCGTTGCCGGTCAGGTGCGCGCGGATCGCCTCGTTGATCTTCGCGCCGTTCTTCGCCGCGGTGCCGATGAGCCAGCCGTCCACGTCCTCGATCAGGTCACTGAACGGGAACGAGGAATCGACGTTGATCTTCGCGAGACGGTCCATGCAGAACGCGTATCCGGAGGCGTAGGCGTCACCGTTGGCCCGCCACTCGCCGTAGAAGGTGCACAGGTCCCCGCCCCACCCGCCGAAGTCGCCGCGGCTGGTCTTGTCCGCCGTGCCGCTGCCCTTGAGGTACACCGCGTTCGCGGTGGCGCCGAAGTGGTCCACGTTGATGTCGACCGCGTGCGAGGGATCCTTGTAGATGTTCACTTTGGGCACACGTGCCTCGGCGTGCTTGATCCAGTCTCGGTCCACGTCCCCGATCAGGATTCCCCAGCCGTCGTAGAGGTCCACGTAACGCGGGTAGCGCAGGTACTCCATCACCCGCAGGTTCGCGTCCCCGCCATAGGCCACGGCGGTGGCGTACAGCTTGTCGATGTAGGACAGGTACTGGTCGATCGGCGAGGGGCCACCACCCATGTTCTCCGGTCCGGCGCCGCGGTCGGTGCCCCGGTAGGCATCGTTGTCCAGATCGAAGCTGTCCCCGCCGGAGGTGAACTTGAACTCCTTGATCTGGTTGAACGCCCAGTTGGCTGGCATCGGGAAACCCAGGTTGCCGGAGAAGCCATAGGACATGCCGGAGACGAACGAGTACCGGGCATACGCCTCGTCGGTGACCCGCGAGCACACGTTTCGCGAGCCGTACACCCCCGCGATGTAGCGCTTGCCCTTGTTGGCCAGTCCGGCCTGCACGCCGTTGAAGTAGGGCACGATGTTGCTGGTGATCTGCTCGCCCGTGGCGTCGTAGTCCACTGCGAAATAGATCACTGTGCCCGCGTTGAAGCCGTAGCCGACCGCGCGGGCGTGCGCCTTGAGCGCGTGGTCGTAGCCCTGCGACCAGGTGAAGTCCTCCAGTTTGCGTGCGTTGTACTGCGAGATCGGGAACACCCGCATGCCGCCGGAGAAGATTGCCGCCAGCTCGCCGGGCTGGATCTCCTTGTCCAGGGTGCTTGTCGGATCCTCGTCCAGGTATCGGCCGATCACGCGGTAGCCGCCGTCGAACAGCGCCTTGGACCGTGTCGCGCTGATGTGGAAGCGGGTGTCACACGCGGCCACCGGCCGGTCCGGGTCGCCGGTGGACACCAACAGCTGCGCCCAGGTGCGGTAGTCACCGATCCGGGTCTGCTCCAGCAGGGAGAACTTCTGGAACGTCTGGACGTACTGGGCGATCTTGTCGTCCCACGCGTCCTTGAACGCGGTCGTCGTGCCGTCCACCGTGCCGTTGAACACGCAGGCCGCGCTGAACAGTTGCACCCAGCGTGCCGACGACCCCGGGCCCACCGTGTTGCGGCGCAGGCCTGCTTTGGTGCCGTCGCCGAAGTTGCCGTTGGCCTGGTCCGGCGGGATGCCGACCTCGTACTGGATGGCCTTCATCAGTGCGGACTGCACATCGCGGGTGTAGTGCCCGTCACAGGGAATGACGAAGAAGGTGGATTTGTCCAGGTAGGTCTTGATCAACCACTGCTGGATCTTGCGCACCTCCTCGCTGCCGCCGGAGAGCAGCACGTAGGCGTCCATGCTCAGCAGCGCCTTGAACCACTTGGGCTGGAGGGCACCGTCGGTGAGCAGGCCGCAGTTGTTCTTCATCTGCTGCACCGCGGAGAACGTCGTGGTGGTGTACTCGCCGTTCGCGGTACCGGCCCAGTACCCCTTGCAGAACAGGGCATGCTGGGCGATCCGGACAATGTTCTTGTTCGGGTAGCCGCTGTTGACATCGCCCTTCTCGGCGAGCTTGGCCAGCGTGGTTGGCCCGAAGCTGTCGGACAGCGTGGTGATCCCCAGTTCGTGCTGCAGGCCGCGGGTGAGCGAGTACATGGTGGCCCACCCGGTCTTCCCGTTCTCCGGGCAGCGGTTGTAGCCGACCACGGCGCCGTAGGTGCTGTTCACCCATTGCTGGGCCTCGAGAACCTTCTGGTCAACCATTTCTCTCCTCAACGACAGCGGCACAACACCAGACCGGCAACGGCGACGACGAACGCGGGCATGCCTCAGCCGCGCGCCGACGACCGGCGCGCCATGACGTTGAAGGACTCCCCGCCGCAGACTTCCCACGCGGTCCCCAAGCCGCGCGGCTCCCCCACTCTGACAGACGAAGCTTGTCCCAAGAGCACGTTCCGGCAAAGACTCCATCCAGGGGAATTCTTAACCAACTAGGCCGCGCCTGGTCCGTACAGTCCCGGGCCGGTGATCGCGATCCCAGCGAGGAACTCCCGCGAACCGGTGTACGCGTTCGAGATCAGTTCCGCCGTGTGACCGAAGTCCAGCGGTGTCACCGCTTGCACGGGCGCGCCGGGCAGGTACAGGACCGGCACGTCCGCCGAGGCGCGTTCGGACTCCAGTTCCGCCTGGTTTCGCATGGCGAGAGTGGCCCAGAACAGCACCGCGTCGGCCAGTGTCTCCGGCACTCGGGGCAGGTGGCCGGGGAACGCGCAGTCCAGGATCACCACCGACCGCGCGCCGAGGGCAAGCGCTTGCCTGATCGGGACGTTGGCGATCACGCCGCCGTCGTAGAGCACGTGGCCCTGGTGGCGTACCGGCGGGTAGATGCCGGGGATCGCGGCGCTCGCCAGGATCGCCGGGGTCAGCGGGCCCTCGCTGAGCAGCACCGCCTTCCCGGTGATCGCGTCCACCGCGACCGCGCCGAACGGCAGTGTCAGGTTGGCGAAGTCGTCGACGCCCGCCAGCTCGGTGGCCAGGATCTCGGCCAGGCCGGTGTTGGGGAACAGGTGGTTGCGGTGCTGACGCAACGTGCGCAACTGTGCGATCGGGCCACCGGGGAACACCTTCGCCCTGGTCATCCGGTGCCAGATCGCCTCAAGCCTGGTCGGGGCGTTCTCCGGGTCGAGTGCGAGCAGGGCTCCGTTCACCGAGCCGACGGAGGTGCCGACGACCAGGTCGGGCGTGACCGAACGCTCCGCGAGCGCCCGGAGCATCCCGACCTGGCCCGCGCCGAGGCTGCCGCCTCCGCCCAGCACGAACGCCACCGGCTTCGGCAGTTCGATCTCGTCCACGAGCACATCCTGGGCCACGGACGCGCTCCCGGCACGCCGGAGTGGTCAGGAACGCAGGCTGCGCGGCCGCATGTCGGTCCACACCTCGTCCACGTAGTCGGTGCACTCCTGCTTGGTGCCCTCCTTGCCGACCGCGTGCCACCCCGACGGGATCGCCAGGTCGGCCAGCCAGAGCGAGTACTGGTCCTCCTCGTTGCGCAGGACCTGGTAGCGGGCGTTCTCGTCCATGTTCGACTGTCCTTTCTAGACGGAAACTGGCCGGTGCCGCGGGAACCGGCGCAGCACCGGGCTGAAGGTGACGAGCAGCGAGACCACGGCCATGCCCGCGGTGCACCAGAGCACCGCGACCGTGCCGCTGACGAACTCCACGATCAGGCCGCCGACAGCAGGTCCGGCGGCGGCCGCGGTGCCGACGAAGACGTTCAGCACGCCGCTGAGCCTGCCGCGCAACTCGTCCGGGGTGAGCAGCAACTGGTGTGTGTTGATGGTGGTGTTCGCGGTCGGCGCGAGGAAGGACATCCCGGCGAACAGCGCGCCGAGCAGGTAACCGTTGTGCGCGAGGATCGTCAACGGCGTCAGCACGGTGACCGCCCAGAACACGCCCATGATGGACACCCACGGGTGCAGTACCCGGTGCAGTGTCGGCGCGATCAGAGAGCCGAGCACACCGCCGACGCCGAGCATCGCGGCCATCAGACCGATCTGCTCGGCGGGCACTCCCCTGCTGTGCGCCAGCACGATGATCACGATGTAGAAGGCGTTGAAGAAGAAGTTCAGGCTGACGGCACACAGCGCGGTCACTCGGACGTGCTTGTGGCTCCACACCCACCGCAGCCCTTCGACCATCTCCTTGCCGATGTTCCCGATCGGCGTGCGCTCGACCTCCCGCGCCGGGACACGCAGGAACGCCAACGACACCAGGGAGATCACGTGCGTGATCGCGTCGATCAGGAAGGGCACGGCGCGGCCCACCGCGAACAGCACGCCGCCGAGGACGGTCCCCGTCATCTGGCCGATCGACGAGCGGGCCGCGTTCAGCGAGATGGCGGTCGCGAGTTGCTCGACCGGCACCAGCTTCGGCAGGCAGGCGTCCTCGGCCGGTTCGAACAACGCCCGGCAGGTCCCCAGCACCACGGCGACCAGCACCATGTGCCCCAGGCTCGCGTTGCCCCACCACAGGGCCAGCACGAGACTGCCGACCGCGACAGCCATCACGGCCTCGCACCACAGCATGATCTTCTTGCGGTCCCAGCGATCCACGAGCGCACCCGCGGGCAGCCCCGCGACGAGCTGGGCGGCCGCGTCCGCGCCGAGCACGAGACCGGACGCGGCCGGTGAGCCCGTGATCGCCAGCACCAGCAACGGGAACGCGATCATCGTGGTGCTGAAGCCGACCTCCGACACCGCCTGGCCGGTCCACAGCAGGGTGTAGTTCCTGTTTCGGCGCAGCGGAACGACGGTCATCGGCACTCCTCGGCCATCGCCCGCAGGGCGTGGCTGAACCGGTCGACCATCGCTTCGACCGTGCCACGCCGGTAGGCGTCGGTCCGGAAGTACCAGGTGAAGCCGAGCCGCCCGTCGCCGACCTCGCCGACGATGTCGATCAGGTGCTCCGGCTGGGCCGACTCGTCCTGCTCACGGCCGATCGACGTCTTCACCGCGCGGTAGAGCCGTGTCGCCGTGTCCGCGCCGCCGGAGTCGAACTGGCCGAGGTAGTTGAACGACACCTGGGGGCGTGGCGTGGGTGGCAGGCGATCGGTCAGGTAGCGCAGTGGCCCGTAGCCGAAACCGTTGCGGGGCACCGCGCGCAGCTGCCTGCGCACCGCTTTGACGATGTCGCGCCAACTGCCGTTGGGGACGGCCACACTGACCGGGAACATCGACGTGAACCAGCCGACCGTTCGGGACAGGTCCACGTCGTCGAGGATGTCCTCGCGGCCGTGGCCTTCCAGGTCGATCGACACGAGATCGCCGTCGGCGCGTTCGCTCAGGGCCCAGGTGCAGGCGGCGAGCAGCACGTCGTGCAGTCCGGTGCGGTACGCGGTCGGCGCTCCCCGCAGCAAGGCACCAGTGTCTTCTGCGCTCAGAAGCATCCCCACCGACTCCACCCCGCCGCATGCCGCGCAACGAAGGCCACCTTCGGTGCCTTCCGCGCAACAAAGGCCACATTGGTTGCACGCAGAAGGGGGGTTGTCGACGGGCAGATCGATAACCCGAACTCCGGACCAGAAGGCGATTTCCTGGTCGAGCCCACCGCTGTCGACGTGCTCAGCGAGCCGGTGCGCCCAGTCTCGGAACGAGGTGGTCTTCGCGCCGAGATCGATCGGATCGCCGCGAAGTACCTGGTGGTAGGCGGTGTCGAGGTCGTCGAGCAGCACCCGCCACGACACCCCGTCGACCACGAGGTGGTGAACGACCACCAAGAGGTGCGGCTGCGGACCGTCGAACAGCACCGCCTTGAGCAGGGGCCCAGTGCCCAGGTCGAAGCTCGCGTGCACCGAGTCCGCGATCGCTTCCCTGTCCCCGTCCTGAACGACCTGGAGCACGTCGACCGCGGTGACAGGAGCGTTCTCCTGCGTCCACACGCCATCCGCGTGCGCGAACCGCATGCGGAGCGCGTCGTGGTGCACCAGAAGAGCACCGATCGCGGCGCGCAACGCGTCGAGATCGACCTCGGAGGTCAGCTCGACCAGGTGCGACTGGTTGAAGTGGTGCGGATTGCCGTGGCGTTCGGCGAAGAACCAGCGCTGGATCGGGGTGAGCGGGACTGGTCCGACGACCGGGGCGCGGTCGTCGTCGGTGGTCTCGATCACGGTCACCAGCGGTGCCATCGACGCGATGGTCTGGTGCAGGAACACGTCCTTCGTCGCGACCCGCAGCCCCGCCTGGCGTGCCCTGGCGACCACCTGGATGCTCAGGATCGAGTCGCCGCCCAGCTTGAAGAAGCTGTCGTGCACGCCGACTTTGGGCAGCCCGAGCACGTCGGCCCAGATAGCGGCCAACGCTGTCTCGACCGGCCCGGAGGGGGCGACATAGCCCTCGTCCGCTGCTATCTCGGGCGTCGGCAGCGCGGACCGGTCGACCTTGCCGTTCGGGCTCACGGGCAGGTCGTCCAATGCCACGAACGCGGCCGGGATCAGATATTCGGGCAGGCTCCGGCCGAGGAAATCCCGGACGTCGGCGGGCACTTCGGGCACGGTGTACGCGACCAAGCGCTTGTGCCCGTTGTCCTCCCGGACCACCGCGACGCACGAGCGCACCGAGGGATGTGTGCGCAGTGCCGACTCGACCTCGCCGAGTTCGATCCGGAAGCCGCGGATCTTGACCTGGTCGTCGGCGCGGCCGAGGAACTCCAACTCCCCGCTCGTGGTCCACCTGACCAGGTCGCCGGTCCGGTACATCCGGGAGCCGTCGCCGGACGGGTTGGCCACGAACCGTTCCGCGGTCAGCCCCGGCCGTTTCAGGTAGCCACGGGCCAGGCCGAGGCCGGACACGTACAGCTCACCGGCGACACCGATCGGAACCGGCCGCAGGCGCGCGTCCAGCACGTGCACCTGGGTGTTCCAGATCGGTCGGCCGATCGGCGGCGCACCGCCGCCCGGTGTCAGCGGCGAACTCCACGACGTGACCACAGTGGACTCGGTCGGGCCGTAGGCGTTGATCATGCGGCGGCCGGTGGACCACCGGGCGACCAGTTCGGCGGAACACGCGTCGCCGCCGACGATCAGGCACCGGAAGTCCGGCAACGGTTCCTCGGGCAGAGTGGCCAGCGCGGCCGGTGGGATCAGTGCGTGTGTCACCCGCTTGTCCCGCAACACTTCCGCCAGGTGTTCGCCCAGCAACGGCCCTGGTGGTGGGACGACCAGGCTCGCGCCGACGGGAAGGGACATGCAGAGTTCGAGCACGGACGCGTCGAAACTCGGTGACGAGAACTCCAGCACCCGATCCCCTGGCCGCACGTCGTAATGTGCGCGCTGTGCTGCGGTGAACGACGCCAGGCCCGCGTGGCTGACCACGACTCCCTTCGGCCGTCCGGTTGAGCCGGACGTGTAGATCACGTACGCCGGGTGCTCCAGCCGCCGGTCGACCGTGAGGTTGCCGGAGTCGCCCGCACAGTCCTGTGCCGAGGTGAGGACCAGCACCGGGTCGGCGTCTGCCAGCATGAAGTCGATGCGTGCCTGGGGATAGGCTGGATCCACCGGCAGGAAAGCCGCTCCTGTCTTGGCCACCGCCAACTCGGCGACGATGATGTCGACCGAGCGGGGCAGCATGACAGCGACGATCCGCTCCGGCGCGGCACCGCCTTCGACAAGACGGTGTGCCAGTCGGTTCGCGCGGGCGTTGAGTTCCGCGTACGTCATGGATCCGTCGTCGTGGACCAGCGCGGTCGCGTCGGGTGTGCGGGCCACTTGTGCTTCGACCAGTTCCGGGAACGTCATCGGCGTGATGTCGCGGGCTGTGTCGTTCCACGCCGCGAACTGGTCCTGCTCACTACTGGTGAGCGTCGGGAGGTGGTCGAGTGGGCGGTGCGGATCCGCCGCTGCCGCTTCGAGAACCATGGCCAGGTGCTCGGTGAACCGCCGGACCGTGGCTGTGTCGAACAGGTCCGTGTTGTAGGTGATGATTCCGCGCAGACCTTCGGAGGTTTCCCGGAACTCGCACGTGAGGTCGAAACTCGCGGTCACCACGGGCAGGTCGACGTCCTCGGCGGTCAGCCCCGGCAGGTTGACCGCGCTGTCGGGCGTGTTCTGCAGGACGACCATGACCTGGAACAGCGGTGTCCTGCTGGTGTCCCGGTCGGGCTGGACCGCGTCGACAATGTGCTCGAACGGCACGTCCTGGTGCGCGAACGCTTCCAGGACGGTTTCCCGGACCTCGCCGACGAAACCGGCGAACGTTCCGGTGTCGGCCACAGTGGACCGGAGCACGAGCGTGTTGACGAAGAATCCGGTCAGCTGTTCCAGTTCGGCGCGTTGCCTGCCCGAGGTGACCGTGCCGACGGCAATGTCGTCCTGGCCGGACCACCGCCGCAGCACAAGTTGACACGCTGCGACGAGTGCCATGAACAGCGTGCTGTCAGGCATCTTCAGGCGGTCGGCGGTCTGCCGCGACACGTCGAACTCGACGATGTCGCCGTTGTCGGTGTGGACCGGCGGCCTGGGCCGGTCCGTGGGCACCTGCAGCGGCTCGACGCCGTCGAGGCGCCTGCGCCAGTAGTCGAGTTGCCTGCTGGTGTCCTGTTCTCGTTGCCACGCGGCGAAGTCGGCGTACTGGATCGGCAACTCCGGTAGGTCGGCCGGGATGCCGGTGAGTTCGGCTCGGTACAGCTCGGCGAGGTCGCGCATCAGGACGCCGCCGGACCAGCCGTCGGTGACGATGTGGTGCATGATCAAGCCGAGCACGTGCTCGTCCGGTGCGATCCTGAGCAGGCGGGCCCTGAGCAGCGGACCGGTTGTGAGGTCGAACGGCACGCGGCTTTCCGCCACCAGCGCCTGTTCCGGATCGGACGTGTCCACCACGGACAGTGGAATCTCCCTCGATGCGTGCACGACCTGGACGCCTTTGCCGTCCACGGAGTCGAACGTCGTCCGGAGCGATTCGTGCCTGTCGACCAAGCGGTTCAACGCCCGCGCCAGCGCATCCCTGTCGAGTTCACCATGTAGGCGGACCGCCAACGGTGTCACATATTCGGTGCTGTCCGGGTCGAACTCGTGCAGGAACCACAACCGCTGCTGGGCATACGACAACGGCAACGAGCCATTCCTTGGCAGCACCGGAATAGTGGTGGCCGAATCGCGTGCGATCCCGGCCGCGAGGCCCGCGACGGTCGGTGTGTCGAACACGGCTCGTGCCGAGATGTCCGCGCCGAGCACGGCCCTGATCCTGGAGATCACCCGGATACTCAGGATCGAGTCCCCGCCCAGCTCGAAGAAGTTGTCCTGCGCGCCGACTCGGTCCACACCGAGCAGGTCGGCCCAGATCTCGGCGATGGCCTGCTCGACCGCGGTCCCCGGCTCGACGTACCCGATCTGCTCGACGGTCGGATCCGGCAAGGCCCGGTGGTCCAGTTTTCCGTTGCTCGTCAACGGGAGCACGGCCAGCCCAACGAACGCGGACGGCACGAGGTAGTCGGGCAGCATCCTGGTCGCGAAGTCCCGCAGCGCCGGATCGACCTCCGGAACGACATAGGCGAGAAGCTTCTTGTCCCGGGCGATCACGGCGATGTCCGTGACGCTCGGGTGCGCGGCCAGCACGGCGGCCACCTCGCCGGGCTCGATCCGGAAGCCCCGGATCTTGACCTGGTCGTCGGTCCGGCCGAGGTACTCCAGCACTCCGGTCCACCGCACCACGTCACCGGTGCGGTACATGCGTTCCGACGGGACGAACGGGTCGGCCACGAACCGTTGCGCGGTGAGACCGGGCCGGTCCAGGTAGCCACGCGCGACTCCGGCACCGGCGATGTACAACTCCCCCGGAACTCCCGCTGGTACCGGACGCAGCCGGTCGTCGAGCACGTACGTGCGGGTGTTGTCCAGTGGTCGTCCAATGGGGACGGAGTCGGTGATGTGGTCGACCGGATGGCAGGTGGCGAACGTCGTGGTCTCGGTCGGGCCGTAGCCGTCAACGACGGTGAGGTCGGGACAGGCCGCGCGGACGCGTCGGATCGCCGACGCGGGCACGGCTTCACCGCCCGTCCACACCTCACGGACACCGTCGAGGCAATCCGGATCATCCGCGGCGACCATGCGGAACAATCCGACTGTCAGCCACAACGCGGTCACACCCCGGTCGGTGACCATGCGCCGAATCAGCGCGGTGTCCACCTCGCCCGGTGGCGCGACGATCACCGAGCCGCCGTTGAGCAGCGGCACCCAGATCTCGTAGGTCGACGCGTCAAACGCTTGCGGCGAGTGGAAAAGCACCCGCTCGTGGTCTCGCAGCCGTTGTTCCTGTGTCAGGGCGACGACGTCACGGTGCCGGACAGCGACGCCCTTCGGCTTGCCGGTCGATCCTGACGTGTACATGACGTACGCCAACTGGTCGGGGTGCACCCGGATGCCGGGATCGTGCACGGGGCCGTCCGGGTTGATCTGGACAGTGGTTCCACTGTGGATCTGTTTGGCCACTGCCTGCCAGGACTCGTCGGTCACCAGAACCGAGACACCGGCCTCGACCAGCAACGACCGCAACCGGTCCAGCGGTGCCCGGCTGTCCAACGGCAGAGCCGCACCGCCCGACTTGGCGATCCCCACCAGCGCGACCACGAGATCGGTCGAGCGTTCCATCAGGACGCCCACTCGCTCGTCGGGCTGGACACGCAACTGGTGAGCCACCCTGTTGGCACGAGTGTTGAGTTCCTGGTACGTCAACGTGTCGACCGCCGGTGCGTCTGGTGTCCGCTCGACCTGTGCCGCAAAAAAGTCCGGAATGGACACCTCCGGCACGCCGGTCACTGGGCCCGTCCACTCGGCCAGCAGGCGTTCCTGCTCGGTGTCGGTCATCCACGGCAGGTCGTGCACCGGTTGGTCGAGTGCGTCGGGCATCGCCGCGACCAGGAGGCGCAATCGTGTGGCCATTCGTTCGATCGTCGTGGCGTCGAACAGGTTCGGGTCGTAGGCGAGTTCGATGTGGAGTTGCTCGTCGAGATAGGCGCGGACCGTCAGCGGGAAGTTCGTGGTGTCGATGCCGTCGAGTTCCTCGACATCCGGTGCGCCCGGGATGCTCTCCTCGCCGATCGGGTAGTTCTCGAACGCCACCATGCTGTCGAACAGCGGCGCACCGGAGCGCACCTCGGACAGCGAGTGCGTCCGGCTCAGCGCGCTGAACTCGAACCGGCGCGATTCGGCCTGTGCCTGCTGGATCTCTGCGAGCCAGCGGGCGAGCGGCTGACGGTCGTCGACCGTGATCCTGGTCGGCACGGTGTTGATAAACA
This sequence comes from Kibdelosporangium sp. MJ126-NF4, assembly GCF_000826545.1. The sequence goes on from NZ_CDME01000014.1 coordinate 527,800, forward strand.
TGCCGATCATCGACTCGACGCCCGGCAGTTCGGCCGGACGACCGGACACCGTGGTCCCGAACAGCACGTCCCGTTCCCGGCTGTAGCGCGACAGCAGCAACGCCCACGCGCCCTGGACCAGGGTGTTCACTGTGAGTCCGCGACGGCGTGCGACGTCGTGGAGCCGGTCGGACGTCACTGAGATCGACACGGCCGAACACGACTCGCTCTGATGCGAGGCCCTCGGCTGCCGGTCGAACGGCAACGGTGTCGGGGCCTCGATCCCGGCGAGCACAGTGCGCCAGTGCCGGTCGGCCTCGTCGGTGTCCTGTCGAGCAAGCCAGTCCAGGTAGTCGCTGAACGGCCTGCGGGCGACCGGGGTGTGCTGTCCGGCGTACCGCTCGATGACCTCGGTGAACACCTGCGCGTTGCTCCACCCGTCCAGCAGCATGTGGTGGCAGGTCCAGACCAGGTCGACCTGGTTGTCCGGCTGCGGTGTGATCGCGAGGCTCATCATCGGTGCCGTGGTCACGTCCAACTGGTGCTCGGTGTTGACCGGCAGCGTGACGTTCTTGTGCACGATCTGGAGCGGATGGTCCACGCCGTGCCAGAGCGCCGACGTGCGCAGGATCGGGTGGGCGTCGACCGTCGCCTGCCACGCGTCGATGAGCCGCTGGACATCCGTGATGCCGGTGAGGCGCAACCGGGTCTCGTTGAAGTACGCGTGGTTGTCGGTCAGGCTGTGGAACAGCATTCCCGCTTGGAGTGGCGTCAGCGGGTAGATGTCCTCCACATCGGGCCCGAGTTGGTCCAGTTGGTCCTGAGTCAGGTCGACCAGGGGGAAGTCCGACGGCGTGTACCCGCCTTCCGACTGTCCACAGTGCTCGATGATCTCCCGCAGGGCGGTGCGCACGTCCTCGGCGACCGCGTGGATGGTGTCCTGGTTGTGGATGTTGTCGGAGTACTCCCAGTCGAGACGCAGTTCGCCGTCCTCGATCGCTCCCGTGATGTCGACGAGGAAGCCGCGGTCGTGGTCGGGGGCGACGTCGGCGCCGATCCCCGGACCGGTGCCCCGGTAGAGCCCTTCCTGCTCCGATCCGCCCCACTGGCCGTGGTAGTTGAAGCAGACCTCGGGCAGGTCGCCGACTGTCTTCCGGCCGAGGTACTTCAGGGCCTCGTAGCTCAGGCCGCGATGGGGAACCGCGCGGAGCTGCTCCTTGACCGACTTGAGTGTCCGGCCCCAGTCCGTGCCGGGAACCCGCAGCGTGACGGGGAACTGGGTGGTGAACCAGCCGACCGTCCGTGACACGTCGACGTCGTCGAAGACCTCTTCCCGGCCGTGGCCTTCCAGGGTCACAGCGACCTCGTCACGGCCGGTCCACCGGGCAAGCGCTCGGCCGAGGGCGCTCAGCAGCACGTCGTTGACCTGTGTCCGGTAGACGCCCGGCACGTCGTGCAGCAGGGCCGACGTCTCGTCCCGGCTGAGCCGGACCTGGACAGTCCGCGCGGACGCGGCGGTGTTCGGGCCTTGGCGATCGACCGGAATGCCCGTCGGCACCGTCTCCCAGTAGACGCCGCTGTCGGCGAAACCGCCTGACTGGGCGTGCTCGGTCAGCCGGTGTGCCCAGTGCCGGAAGGACGTGCTCGACGACCCGAGTTCCACCGCTTGCCCGGCAACGACCTGGTGGTACGCGGTCTCCAGGTCGGCCAGGAGGATCCGCCAGGACACGCCGTCGATCGCGAGGTGGTGCACGGTCAGGAACAAGGTGGGCCCGGGAAACAGGATCACTCGCAGCAACGGCCCTTGCTCGTAGTCGACGCTCGACTGGGCGGCCAGCGCGATCTCGTCCCGTGAGCCTTCTCCGGCCTGGCTGAAGAAGTCGACAGCCGGGCCGACGTCCTGGCGCCATTCACCGTTCTCGCTGAAGAACCGCGTCCGCAACGCCTCGTGGCGGTCCACCACCGCTCCCAGTGCAGCGCGGAGGGCTGCCTCGTCCACGTCGTCGACCAGGTCGATGACCATCGACATCGTGAAGTGCCTGGGCGCGCCGTTGGCGAAGAACCAGTGCTGGATCGGCGTCAACGGCGCCGGTCCGGTGATCTCGGTCGCCTGCGGCGCCGCTGCCTCGGTGGTCACCGCTGCCAGGCGAGCGATTGTTTGGTGCAGGAAGACGTCCTTGGACGTGAGCTTCAGCCCGGCCTGCCGCGCACGGGACACGACCTGGATGCTCAGGATCGAGTCGCCGCCGAGCGCGAAGAAGTTGTCCTCGACGCCGACGGCGGGCACGTCGAACACCTCGGCCCAGATGTCAGCGAGCACTTGCTCGGTCGGGGTGCCGGGTGCCCTTGACGCATCCACAGTGAACTCTGGATCGGGCAGAGCACGCCGGTCCAGCTTGCCGCTGATGGTCAGCGGCAGCTGGTCGAGCTCGACGAACGCCGACGGCACAAGGTAGTCCGGCACGGTCTCGCCGAGATACTCGCGCAGCCCGGCCGTCGAACCGACCACGTACGCGACGAGCTTGTTGTCCCGCACGATCACGGCTGCGGCACGGACCTCGGGGCGGTCGAGCAGCCGCGCCTCGACCTCGCCCGGTTCGATCCGGAAACCGCGGATCTTGACCTGGTCGTCCGTGCGGCCCAGGAACTCCACTCCCGCCGGGCCCCACCGGACGCGGTCCCCCGTCCGGTACATCCTCCCTGGCTCGAAGGGATCCGCCAGGAAACGCGAAGCGGTCAGCCCGGGACGGTTGAGGTAGCCGCGCGCGACCTGCGGTCCAGCGAGGTACAGCTCGCCCGGAACACCTTCCGGGACCGGTTGCAGCCAGTCGTCCAGTATGTACGCGCGTAGGTTGCGCAATGGCAGACCGATCACCGGACGATCGCCGACCACCCGACACGACAGGGCGTCCACTGTGCACTCGGTCGGTCCGTAGAAGTTGTACGCCTGAACATCGCGGAGTTGCTTCCACAGCGACACGTCGAGTGCCTCGCCGCCGAGCATCAGCACCCGGACGTGATCCAGCAGACCGGCCGGGATCAACTGCCGCAGGAACGACGGCGTCAGGTCGAGAAAGTCGATGTGCCGGGAAGCCACGTAGGACACCAGCGCGTCCGTGTCGCGGCGAACATCGTCGTCGATCAGGTGCAGCTCGTGTCCGCTTGCCAGCAGCACCAGCCCTTCCAGTGACGTGTCGAACGAGAACGCGGCCGTCAGCGCCACTCGCATGTCCGGCGGGAACTCCGCGCGATGGTTGGCTACCAGGTTGACGAGTTGCCGGTGCTCGACGACGACACCCTTCGGCTTGCCCGTCGAGCCGGACGTGTAGATGACGTACGCGGCGTGATCGCTGCGCAGCGCGGTCACCGGATCAGTAGTGTCCTCGGACTCCGGGATGTGGTCGAGGATCAGCAGTGGATCGACGTCCGCACCGATGAAGTCCCTGCGCTCGGCGGGCAGGGCCGGATCGAGCGGCAGGTACACCGCGCCTGCCTTGAACACGGCCAGGATGGCCACGATCATGTCTGGCGTGCGAGGCAGGGCAAGCGCCACGACCTGTTCCGGACCGGCGCCCTGCGCGATCAACCAGTGGGCCAGCCGGTTCGCCCGAGCGTTCAGCTCGGCGAAGGTGTAGACCTCGTCCTGGAACACCAACGCTGTCCGGTCCGGTGTCCGCACCACCTGGCTCTCGAACAACTCCGGATAGGTCGCGTCGGCAACGGGAAGCGCTGTCGTCGGGATCCGGTCGTCGGCGACCAGCAACTCCGCCGACCGGCGTTGGCCCGTGAGCCCGGCCAACAGCTCGTTCAAGTGGCCGACCATGCGCTTGATCGTCTCCGGGTCGAACAGGTCGGTGTTGTACTCGACCGCACCGAGCAGCTCGCCGTCACGCTCCTCGAACTCGAATGTCAGGTCGCAAGCCGCGGAGACAACCGGAACGGTCACTTCCTCGACCGTGAGGCCGTCCAGCCGGGGCAGCGAATCGGGTGTGTTCTGCAGCAGGATCATCACGTCGAACAGCGGGTTGCGACTGGTGTCGCGGACCGGCTGGACGGCGTCGACAACCCGCTCGAACGGCACTTCCTGGTTGGCGAACGCGTTCAGCACGGTGTCCCTGACCGAGCCGAGGAGTTCGTCGAACTCGACCGTCATGTCCACAGTCGACCGGAGCACGAGCGTGTTGACGAAGAACCCGACGACCTGGTCGAGCTCGGCGCGTTCCCGGCCGGAGGCGACCGTTCCGATCGTGATGTCTCGCTGCCCCGAGTACCGCGCCAACAAGGCCTGGCACGCGGCGACCAGCGCCATGAACAACGTGCAGTCCTTCGACCGTGCGATCTCACGCAGCAGCACCGCGACCTCTGCTGGGACGACAAACTCGGTCATCGCCCCCGCCGATGTGAACACCGGTGGCCTCGGCCGGTCGGTCGGCAGTTCCAGGGGCTCGATCGCGTCGAGTGTCCTGCGCCAGTAGTCGAGCTGACCGGACAGGACTGGCTCGGACAGCCTGTCCCGTTGCCACGCCGCGAAGTCGGCGTACTGCACCGGTACCTCGTCCAGCGGCGAACCGTTGTAGAGAGCGCTCAGGTCCTGGGCGAGTACGCCGGTCGACCACCCGTCGGTGATGATGTGGTGCAGGCTCAACACCAGCACGTGGTCCTCATCGGACATCCGGAGGACTGAGACACGGAACAGTGGTCCCGCGCCGAGGTCGAACGGCTTGCGGCTTTCGACGGCCAGGACACGATCGAGATCCTCCGAGGCCACCTCGATCACCGGCGCCTCGATGGCCATCGGCGGATGGATGACCTGGGTCTCGGCCTGGAACGTCGTCCGCAACGACTCGTGCCGCTCGACCAGACCGGTCAAGGCCCGGTTGAGCCGGTCCATGTCCAGTTCGCCACGCAGTCGCAGAACCGTCGGCGTGATGTACTCGGCACTGTCCGGTTCGAACTGGTCCAGGAACCACAACCGCTGCTGTGCGAACGAAAGGGGAACGACGTCACGGGACGCCCGCGGGATCTGTTCCTCGTGCCCGACCAGTGGGATCACGGCGGCGAGGTCAGCCACAGTCGGGTTCTGGAAGACCACGCGCGGCGACAGCTGCACACCGAACTCCGCGCGCAGCCGGGACACCACGGTGATGCTGAGGATCGAGTCGCCGCCCAGTTCGAAGAAGTTGTCCTGGGCGCCGACGCGTTCGGCGCCGAGCACGTCCGCCCAGATCTCAGCCACCGCTGTCTCGCCACGGCCGATCGGCTCGACATACCCTTCGGCCGTGGAGAAGTCCGGTTCCGGCAGGGCACGCTTGTCCAGTTTCCCGCTTGTGGTCAGCGGAAGTTCGGCAAGCGGCACGAACGCGGCCGGAACCATGTAGTCGGGCAGGAGTTCGGCCAGGTGGGCGCGCAGGCCTTCGGTCCGGCCGACGACGTAGGCGATCAGCCTGCCACCGCGAGCGATCACGGCGGCGGCGGCCACGGCGGGATGCCCGGCCAGGCGTGCCTCGATCTCCCTTGGTTCGATCCGGAAGCCCCGGATCTTGACCTGGTCGTCGGTGCGCCCGAGATACTCCAGGCCGGAGTCGGTCCAGCGCACCAGGTCCCCGGTCCGGTACATCCTGCCCGGCGCGAACGGGTTGGCCACGAACCGGTCCGCGGTCAGGCCGGGCCGGTTGAGGTAGCCGCGCGCGAGCTGGGATCCGGCCAGGTACAGCTCCCCCGGCACACCAGTCGGGACCGGTGACATCCGTGAGTCCAGGACGTAGGCGGCCTGGTTGGCCAAGGCGTGCCCGATGACCGGTTGGTCGCCGGTGATCCGGCACGACACCGTGTCCACTGTGGCTTCTGTCGGGCCGTAGAAGTTGTACGCGTCCACGTCGGCGAGCTGTTGCCACAGCGATCGGTCCAGTGCCTCGCCGCCGATCGACAACACTCGCGCGTGGTCCAACAGCCCGGCCGGGATCATCTGCCGCAGATATGACGGCGTCAGGTCGAGGAAGTCGATCCGGTTGTCGGCGACATAGCGGACCAGTTCGACCGGGTCCCGGCGCACATCGTCGTCAATCAGGTGCAGTTCGTTGCCCACTGCGAGCAACACCAGGCCTTCCAGCGAGGTGTCGAACGAGAACGCCGCCGTCAGCGCCACTCGCATGTCCGGCGGGAACACCGAGCGGTGGTTGGCCACGAGATTGGCCAGGCCCCGCTGTTCGACGACCACGCCTTTCGGCAGGCCGGTCGAGCCGGACGTGTAGATGGTGTACGCCGCGTGGTGCGCCTGCGGTGGCGTTGGTTCCGCGTCGGACCAGCCGTCCAGTTCGGGGAGGGAATCCAGGACGACGACCGGGCTGGCGTCGGCGATCATCACGTCCACGCGGGACTGCGGCAGGTCCCGGTCGACGGGCAGGTACACCGCGCCTGCCTTGAACACCGCGAGGATCGCGGTGATCATGTCGGCGGTCCTCGGCATCTTCAGCGCCACGACCTGCTCATGTCCGGCGCCTTGCGCGATCAGCCAGTGCGCCAGCCGGTTCGCATGGGCGTTCAGCTCGGTGTAGGTGTACCGGTCTTCCCGGAACACCAGCGCAGTGCGATCCGGTGTGCGCGTGGCCTGCTCGCGGAAGATCTCCGGGTAGGTCAGGTCCGGGACGTCCAGCGTTGCCCCGGCTCCCAGGTTCAGAACAAGCTCTTGCTCGCCCTGGGGCATCCACGGCACCTGGTCGAGCAGGACGGCGGGATCGAGGCTGGTGATGATCACGTCGAGCCGCTCGGCCATCCGCTGGACGGTCCGCCGGTCGAACAGCTTCGGGTCGTACGCGAGGTCCAGGTGAAGCTGGTCGTCCACATGGGCCGACAGCGTCAACGGGAAAGTCGTGTTGTCCGTGGCGTGGACACCGACCACACGCGGCTCGGTCGTGGCGTCGCTGAGCGGGTAGTTCTCGAAGACCACGACACTGTCGAACAACTGGCCGCCGGACTGGATCCGCGCCAGCGAGACGAAGTCGTGCCGCCGGGACTCGCTTTGGGCCGACTGCAGATCACGCAGCCAATCCGGCACAGTCCGCGAACCGGACACGTCGACACGAGCGGGCACGGTGTTGATGAACATGCCGACCATCGACTCGACCCCGGCCAGTTCCGCGGGCCTGCCGGACACGGTGGTCCCGAAGACCACATCGGACCGGCCACTGTGCCTGCCGATCAGCAACGCCCATGCGCCCTGGACGATCGTGTTGACGGTCAGTCCGTTGCCCTGCGCGAACTCACGCAGTCGGACCGCTGGGATCGTCAGCGTGACGGACTCCGTCGACTCGGCCTGATGCGCTTCCTGAGGCTGCCGGTCGTACGGCAACGGCGTCTTGCCATCCACATCGGACAGCAGGTCGCGCCAGTACTCCTGAGCGGCGGCGTGGTCCTGCGCGCCGAGCCAGCGGAGGTAGTCGCGGAACGGACGCCGGGCGATCGCCGGAGCACCGCGGTACTCCTCACAGACCTCGGCGAAAACCTGGGCTGTACTCCACCCATCCAGGAGGATGTGGTGCGAGGTCCAGGTCAGCCTGACTCGGTCGCTGCTCAACGGCTCGATGGCGATGCGGGTGAGCGGCGGTCGCGTCAGGTCGAACCCGCCTGGTCGTGGTTTCCCATACGTGACAGGCACGCCGACATCGCGGTGCACGACCTGCACGGGCTGGTCAACGTCCTCCCAACGCACACTCGTGCGCAACACAGGCGTGCGGTCGACGACTCGCTGCCAGGCCGCGCCCAGCGCCTGGGGATCGGTGACGCCGTCCAGGACGATCTCGATCTCGTCGACGTAGGAATCCGGCTCGACCAGGCTGTGGAACAGCATCCCGGCTTGCAGCGGTGTCAGCGGGTACACGTCCTCGACCGTCGGCCCGAGCCGGTCCACCTGCTGTTGAGTGAGCTTGACCAGAGGGAAGTCCGATGGTGTGCGGCCGCCAGTGTCCGGTGACGCGCAGTGCTCGATAATCGCGCGCAACGCACCGAGGTAGCGCTCCGCGAGCATGCCGACGGTGTGCTCGTCATGCACTTCGGGCGAATATTCCCAGGTCAGCGTCAGCTCACCGGCTTCGACAAGTCCCGTGACGTCGAGCAGGTACGTCCTCGGCTCGTTCTCGGCGACGTCCTGGCCGGGGCTTTCCCGCCTGCCGCGCACCAGACCGGCACCGGCGGCGAGATCGAACGTGCCGTGGTAGTTGAAGCAGATCCGTGGCAGCTCACCGAACGCCTGGCCACCGAGGTACTTGAGCGCCTCGTAGCTCAGGCCGCGGTGTGGCACCGCACGCAGCTGTTCCTTGACGGACTTGAGCGTGTCGCCCCAGTCCTCGCCCGGCAGCCGCAGCACGACCGGGAACTGGGTGGTGAACCAGCCGATCGTCCTGGACAGGTCGACGTCGTCGAAGATCTCCTCACGGCCGTGTCCCTCAACGGCGATCGCGACCTCGTCACGGCCGGTCCACTGCGCGAGCACCCGGCCGAGTGCGCTGAGGAGCACTTCGTTGACCTGTGTGCGGTACACGTCAGGCACGTGGTGCAGCAACGATTCGGTGTCCGTTGCGGAGAGTTTCACCTGGATGCTCCGAGCCGATCCCGCGGTGTTGCTCCCCGCTGCGTCGACAGGCAACTCGAAGTGCGTCGGGCTGGCGTTCCAGTACGCGATGTCGTCCTGGAATCCGCCTTCGGCCACGTGCTCGGCAAGGCGTCGGGTCCAGCCGCCGAACGGTGTGCTCGCCGATGGCAGGTCGACCGGTTGACCGGCGCGCGACTGCCGGTAGGCGGTCTCCAGGTCGGCGATCAGGATGCGCCACGACACCCCGTCCATGACCAGGTGGTGCACGGCGACGAACAGCTGTGTCCCGTTGAGGACGGCCTTGATCATCCGCCCCGCGGCGAGGTCGATGCCGTCACGCGTCTCCGGCGTCCCGACCTCGAACAGGGAAGCACCAGCACCGGGCACCTGTTGACCGTCGACAAACGACGTGGTCAGCGCGGGGTGATGTGCCACGACCGCGTCGAATGCGGTCCGCAGCGCGGGAACGTCCACGTCCGGCTCGAGGTCGAGCAGAACGGACATGGTGTACTGCGCCAGTTCGCCGTGCGTGTCGAAGAACCAGCGCTGGATCGGGCCGAGCGGTGCGGGACCAGTCGGTTCCGGCACGAGAGTGTCTGCCGCCGAGGTGATCCGCACGCCGGTGGCGAGTTCCGCGATGGTCTGGTGCCGGAAGATGTCCAGTGACGTCAGGCGGATGCCGGACTGACGTGCCCGGGAGACCACCTGGATGCTCAGGATCGAGTCGCCGCCGAGGCCGAAGAAGTTGTCCTGGACGCCGATCGGGCCGGTACCGAGCACCTCCGACCAGATGCGGACCAGTTCCCGTTCGACCTCGGTACGCGGCGGCACGATGGTCCGGGTGGAGTCGCCGAGTTCGGGAACGGGCAGCGCGCGCCGGTCGACCTTCCCACTCGGGGTCAACGGCAGCTCGTCGAGCTCGACGAACACCGTCGGGATCATGTAGTCCGGCAGGATCCCTTTCAGCCAGCCGCGCAGGTCCAGTGCTCCGGCAGGGACGACGTACGCGACCAAACGCTTGTGCCCATCGTCGTTCCTCGCCACGACAACGGCTTCGGCCACGCCAGGATGGCGCAGCAGTGCTGCCTCGACCTCACCCGGCTCGATCCGGAAACCACGGATCTTGACCTGGTCGTCCGTGCGGCCGAGGTACTCCACTCCGGCATCGGTCCAGCGGGCGCGGTCGCCGGTGCGGTACATGCGTGTGCCGGGCTCGAACGGATTCGCCACGAACCGCTCCGCGGTGAGTCCGGGCCGGTTGAGGTAGCCGCGCGCGACCTGGGCGCCCACGAGGTACAACTCGCCCGGAACACCAACTGGTTGCGGGCGCATGCGCTCGTCCAGCACGTACGCGCAGAGGTTCCGCAACGGCTGCCCCACCACAGGCCGGTCACCGGTCACCGCGCAGGACAGAGCGTCCACTGTGCACTCGGTCGGGCCGTAGAAGTTGTACGCCCGCACGTCGGACGAGGCGAGCTGGCGCCACAGCGATTCGCCGAGCGCCTCGCCGCCCAACATGAGGATTCGGGCGTGGTCCAGCAGCCCGGCCGGGATCAACTGCTGCAGGAACGACGGCGTCAGGTCCATGAAGTCGATCCGCCTGGCGGCCACGTACGCCACGAGCGCTTCGGGATCGAGCCGCACCGACTCGTCGATGAGGTGCAGTTCGTGCCCGTCAGCCAGGAAGACCAAGCCTTCCAACGAGGTGTCGAACGAGAACACCGCGGTGAGCGCGACCCGCATGTCCGCCGGGAACTCCACACGGTGGTTGACCAGAAGGTTCACCAGCTGCCGGTGTTCGACCACGACACCTTTCGGCTTGCCGGTCGAGCCGGACGTGTAGATGACGTACGCCGCGTTGTCCGGAGTGGCCAGGGTGAACGGGTTGATCGGGTCCGTGTCCGGCTGGCCGGACAGGTCGGGCAACTCGGTCACGACGACGACCGGCCGCGCGTCCTCGACGATCTCCGCGATCCGGTCGGCCGGTTGCTTGGGATCGATCGGCAGGTACACCGCACCTGTCTTGAACACCGCCATGATCGCGGCGATCATCTCCGCGGTGCGTGGCAGTGCCAGCGCCACCACGCTTTCCGGCCCGGCGCCCTGGGAGATCAACCAGTGCGCGACGCGGTTGGCCCACGAGTTCAGCTCGGTGTACGTGAACTCCCGGTCCTGGAAAACGAGCGCTCGTTTATCCGGTGTGCGGCGGACCTGGGCCCGGAACATCGCCGGGTAGGTCATGTCCGGTACGGCCACCACCTCGCCGCGACCGTCGGGGACCTCGCCGAGCGGCAGGTCGGCGACAGGGACGTCCGGTGTGGCCGTCGCCGCGTCGAGCAGTGCCACCAGGTGTTCGGCCATCCGGCGGATCGTGGATACCTGGAACAGGTCCGTGTTGTATTCGAGCACGCCTTCGACACGGCCGTCGCGCTCACGGAACTCGACGGTGATGTCGAAGTTGGACGCCCAGCGCGGCAGATCGACCTCGTCGACCCGCAGCCCCGGGAAGGCCGGAAGGGGCTTGTCGGCGTTCTGCAGCAACACCATCACGTCGAACAGCGGGTTGCGACTGAGGTCCCGCTCGGTGCGCACCAGTTGGTCGAACGGCACGGCGTCGTGCGCGAACGCGTCGAGTGCCGTGTCGCGCGCATCGGCCAGAAGCCCGGTGAAACTCCGCGACGAGTCTATTGTAGATCGTACGACGACGGTGTTGACAAAGAAGCCGACCAGTCGTTCCAGCTCGGTGCGGCCACGTCCGGAGGTGACGGTGCCGAGCGCGATGTCGTCCTGTCCGGCGTACCGGGCGAACAGGACCTGACACCCGGTGAGCAGCGCGGAGAACAAGGTGGTGTCGCCCGCTCTGGCCAGGTCGGCCAGCCTGGCGGTGAGCCCGGTGGGGATCGCGAACTGGTGCATCGCGCCCGCCGAGGTGCGCACGGCGGGGCGTGGCCGGTCTGTCGGCAGTTCCAGCGGTGCGATTCCGTCGAGGCGTCGTTGCCAGTACTCAAGGTGCGACGACAGGTCCTGCTTCCTTTGCCACACCGCGAAGTCCGCGTACTGCAGTGATGGCTCCGGCAACACGCCACCCGCGTAGAGGACGCTCAGTTCGTCGGCGAGCACGCCCATCGACCAGCCGTCCACCACGATGTGGTGCGAACTCAACAGGAGAATATGCTCGATATCGGACAATCGAACGAGCACCGCGCGGAACAACGGCCCGTGTCGAATGTCGAACGGCTTGCCGAACTCGGCCCGCAGCACCGCGTCCACATCAGCCGGTGCACAGTCGACGACAGCGAGGGGGAGATCGACGGCGGGGTGCACGATCTGCACACCTTCGCCGTCGACCTCGTCGAACGTCGTCCGCATGGACTCGTGCCGCCGCGACAGCTCCTGAAGAGCCGCCGCCATCGCATCGACGTCCAACTGGCCGGTCAGGCGCAGCGCGAACGCACTGTTGTACTGTGTTCGACTCTCGTGGGTCTCATCCGGCTGGAACTCGCTGAGGAACCACAACCGCCGCTGGGAGAACGACAACGGCAGTGGACCGCCACGGGCCGCACGGGGAATCGAATCGGACGTTCCCCCGCCCGCCAACCGCTTGCGCAGCGCTTCCCTGAGGTGTTCGGGCAGCGCGGAGATCCGGTCGGCTCTCGATGCCATGGATCACTCACCTCCAGCGGCGATACGCTCGAGCTCGCGCAGGATGTGTTCCTCGACTGTTTCGGCCAGCGCTTGCACCGTCTGTGCGGTCATCACGTCCCTGGGTGTCAGCGACACGTCGAATGCCGTGTTGGTGCGCGCGGAGATCAGCACGCTCTGAATGGAATCGCCGCCGAGGTCGAAGAAGTTGTCGGCGACGCCGATCCGGTCGACTCCCAGCACCGCGGACCAGATCTCGGCCACGGCCTTCTCGGTGTCGGTGCGCGGCGCCACATGGTCGACGCGCGTGGTCTGGCTCCAGTCGGGAGCGGGCAGCGCGCTCCGGTCAAGCTTTCCGTTGCTGGTCAACGGCAACCGGTCGAGCACGACGAACGCGGCCGGGACCATGTAGTCCGGCAGGCGGCTCGCCGCCAGCGAGCGAAGCCCGTCGACATCGACCTGACCGTCGGCCGGGACGACGTAGGCCACGAGGTGCTTGCGGTCCCGGTCGGACCGCGCCACCACCACGGCGGACGCGACACTCGGATGTCCAGTGAGGACAGTCTCGATCTCACCGGGTTCGATGCGGAAACCCCGGACCTTGACCTGGTGGTCGGCTCGCCCGACGTACTCGAGCGTCCCGTCCGGACGCCTGCGCACGACGTCACCGGTCTGGTACATCCGGGCGCCGTCCGAACCGAACGGATCGGGCATGAACCGGTTGGCCGTCAGGCCCGGTTTGCCGAAGTAGCCGCGTGCGACGCCCGCGCCGCCGATGTACAGCTCACCGGCCGCACCGACGGGCATCGGACGCAGGCTGCCGTCCAGGACATAGGCCCTGGCGTTGGACACCGGGCGGCCGATCGTCGGCATCTCGGCGCCGTCGGAGTGCCAGGCGGTCGCGTACACGGTGGCTTCGGTGGGGCCGTAGGCGTTGACGACCTTCGCCTGCGGAACCGCTTCGCGCAGCGCGGTGAACACGCGTGTCGGCAGTGCTTCACCGGCCAGGACGAGGACGTCCGCGTCGACACGCAGGCCCGGTCCTTCCAGGAGGTTCGCGAACACCGACGGGACACCGCTGGCGAGGCTGCCCTGCCACGGCTGCTCCGCCAGCACCAACAGGTCCTGGACCAGTTCGATGCTGCCACCGGACATCAGCGGCGCGAAGATCTCGAACACCGACACGTCGAAGTTCAGCGAGGTCGACGCCAGCACGTGCGACAGGTCGCCGACGTTGGCCGCCGCCCAGTGCATCAGGTTGACCGCGCTGCGGTGCGACACCATGACGCCTTTGGGACGCCCGGTCGATCCTGAGGTATGGATCACGTAAGCGAGGTGGTCGGGTCGTTGCGGCTCGATCCGCTCCTCGTCGGTCACGTTGTCGCACGGCAGCGCCGGGTCGCGTATCACCTCCGTCAGCACACAGATGGGTTTCACGTCGGCGAGGATCATGTCCTGGCGGTCGGGTGGGTACGCGGGGTCGACCGGCACGTACCCGCCGCCTGCTTTGAGGACCGCCAGTGCCGCGACGACCATGTCGGGTGTCCGTGGCAGGGACAGTGCCACTGTCCTTTCCGGACCTACACCTTGGGCGATCAGCCCGCGTGCCACCTGGTTGGCGCGCGCGTTCAGCTCGGCGTAGGTCAGGTCGCCGTCCGTGTGGCGCACGGCCACCGTGTCGGGTGTCCTGGCTACTTGGTGCTGGAACATCTGTGCCAGCGTGATCTCCGGGACGTCGTCACCGGTGTCGTTCCACGACTCGATCTCCGCGCTTTCGGTCGCGGTCAGGATCGACAGCTCACCCAGCCTGCGGTCGGGATCGCCAACCAGTTGGTCGAGGAGTACGCCGAGGTGCTCGCTAATCCGCTCGACCGTGTTCTCGTCGAAGCGGTCCCGCTCGAACCCGAGCACGATCTTCAACCGCCTGCCCGGGTAGATCGTGGCGCTGAGCGAGTAGTTGGTCGCCTCGATCGCGGTCATGTCCGTGATCCGCAGCCCGTGCATCGAGTCCGCCGGGTAGTTCTCGAAAACGAGGATGCTGTCGAACAGCTCGACGCCGCCGGGAACGCCGCTGCACGCCTGCAGCCGGGACAGCGGCAGGTGTTCGAACTGCCTGGCCTCGGTCTGCTGCTCCTGCAGTGCCCGCAGCCAGTCCGCGACCGTCGCCGTGGAGTCCACATCGGACCTTACCGGCAGGGTGTTGATGAGGATCCCGGTGATGCCGTCGGGCAGGTCCGCCGGGCGCCCGGACACGGTCGCGCCGAAACACACGTCACGCTGGCCGCTGTAGCGCGACAGCAACACCGCCCAGACGCCTTGGATGACGGTGTTCAGAGTCAGCCTGTGCCGCTTGGCGAACTCGTAGAGCTTCGCCGAGGCCGACTCGTCGAGTTCGAACGGCACCCGTGCGGCGGACCGAGGAGCACGTGAGGACACGCGGTCGTACGGAAGCGGTGTCGGAGCGTGGAAGTCGCCGAGCACGCGGCGCCAGTACTCCTCAGCCGGACGGTCGTCGCGGCCGCGCAACCATTCGACGTAGTCGCGGAACGGCGGCCGGTCGGGCACCTCCGCTCCGGTGTAGCGGGCGAAAACGTCGTTGAGGACCTGGAAGACGCTCCAGCCGTCGAGCAGGACGTGGTGGAAGGTCCACAGCACGCGGACCTCGTCACCGGGCAGCCGGGCCAGGGTGATCCGCATCAGCGGAGCCTTGGCCAGGTCGATGCCCTGTGCGCGGTCCTTTGCCAGGAGGCTCCGCAGCGCCCGTGCCCGGCGCGCCTCGTCGTATCGCGACCAGTCGAGCAGGGTCACCGGCGGCACCGCGTCGTCGCGGACGACCTGCAGCGGCTCGTCGACGCCCTGCCACACGATCGAACTGCGCAGCACCGGGGTGTTGCCGACCACGTACTGCCACGCCCTGGCAAGGCGCATCGCGTTGGTCACACCACTGAGGACGAACGTGGTCTGCTGGAAGTAGGTTCCCTCGTCCGGTTCGGACAGGTCGTGGAACACCATCCCCGCCTGCATCGGTGTCAGCGGGTACATGTCTGCCGCGTTCGCGCCGATGCGGTCGACCTGGTCCTGGGTCAGATCGGTCAGGGGGAAGTCCGACGGTGTCCGGCCGCCGCCCGGTGCGCGGGTGATCTGCCGCAGGGCCGCCACCAGCTCGTCCGACAGTGTCTCCATCGTGGTGGTGGTGTGCACGTTGGCCGAGTAGAACCACGTCAGCTCCAGGCAGCCGCGCTCGACTTTGCCGACCAGGTCGATCAGGTGGTAGCGGTGGTGCGCCGGGCTTGCGTCCAGGTCGAGGCCGCCGATCCCGCGATAGAGCTCGCCCTGTGGCCAGTCCATCCTGCCCAGGTAGTTGAAGCTGACCTGCGGATGCAGCCGCTGGCCGAGCACCCCGTAGGACAAACCGTTGCGCGGCACGGCACGCAGCTGTTCCTTCACCGATTTGAGCGTGTCCGCCCACTCGTTCTCCGGCACGTGCAGCGCGACCGGGAACATCGTGGTGAACCAGCCGACGGTCCTGGACAGGTCGGCGCCGCCGAACTCCTCCCGGCCGTGGCCTTCGAGGTCGATCAGCACGTCGTCGCGGCCCGCCCACCGGCCCAGCACACGGCTGACAGCGCTGAGCAGCACGTCGTTGGCTCGTGTGTGGTACCGCTTCGGCAGTTCACGCAGCAGTGCTTCGGTTTCCCGCTCGGTGAGCCTGGTCGTGACCGACCGGGTGCTCGCGACCGTGTTGGGCCCGTCGCCGTCCACCGGTAGCGGACCGGGATCGGTGACGGCGTTCCAGTAGTCCGCGTCGGCACTGAAATCGCTCCCAGCCAGGAGCCGCGACCAGTCCAGGAAGGAGGTCGTCTTCGCGCCGAGGTCGATCGTTTCGCCGCGAATCACCTGCTGGTACGCGGTGTTGAGGTCCTCAAGGAGGATCCGCCACGACACGCCGTCCACGACGAGGTGGTGCACAGCGATCAGCACTGTCGTCCGGTCGATCAGGATCGCTTTGAGCATCGGGCCGGACGCGAGGTCGATGCCGTTGCCGACCAGGATGCGGTCCTGCGTCCGGGCGACACGCTGAATCCGTTGCCCGTCGGCGGTCTCGAACCGCGTCCGCAGAGCGTCGTGGTGCTCGAACAGCGCCACGGCCGCCTTTTCCAGCGCTTCGGGATCGTAGTCGGCGACCAGTTCGATGACGAGGGACTGGTTGAAGTGCTCCGGATCGACCGGGTGGTTGTCGAAGAACCACCGCTGGATCGGCGTCAGCGGCGCCACACCGACAACCGGCCCCTGTTCCACTTCGGTGACCTGCTCCGCACCGGCCACTGTGGCCAGTGCGGCGACGGTCTGGCGTTCGAAGATGTCCTTGGCGGTGACCGTGATCCCGGCCTGTTTGGCCTTGGTGACCACACGGATCGCCAGGATCGAGTCGCCACCGAGCTCGAAGAAGTTGTCGCGGACGCCGACCTTCGGCACGCCGAGCACCTCGGCGAAGATCTCCACGAGCGTCGCCTCGACCGGTGTCCGCGCGGCGACGTACCCGCCCGGCGACGGCGCCGCCTGCCGCGCGACGACGGTCGGCCGTGGGCCGAGCTCGCCGACAAGGCGGTCCGGGTCTGTGACGACCGCGTCCAGCAGCTCGCGCAGCCAGGTCGAGAAGCGTTCGATCGTGGCCGCCTCGAACAGGTCCTTGTCGTATTCCAGGACCAGGAGCAGTTCGTCGCCGCGTGGCCAGAACTCGACGACCAGGTCGAACCGGGCGTACGGCCTCGGCAGGTCGTACGGTCGCACGCGCAGGCTCTCGACTGTGCGCGGCCGCGCGATCTCGTTGTGCAGCACCACGACGGCGTGCAGCCGGTCCGTGTCGAGCTGGTCGAACGGAACGTCCTCGTTGGCGAACGCCTCCAGGACGGTCGCGCGGACCTGGGTGACGAAGTCGGCGAACCGCGCACTGGGGTCCACATCGGACCTGAGGACCAGTGTGTTGACGAAGAACCCGGCGACACCGTCCAGTTCGGTGCGGTGGCGGCCGGAACTCACGCTGCCGATGGCGATGTCGCGTTCTCCCGTCCAGCCGGACAGCAGGACGTTCACCGCGGCGGCCAGCGTCGTGAACAGTGTCGTGCCGTGCGCCTGGCCCATCCGCGTCAGCCGTCGCACGAGGTCCGCGTCCAGTGTGCTCCGGTGCACCGCGCCCGACGGGCCGGGCCGCGCGGTGCGGGGGCGGTCGACGGGCAGCCGCAGCGGCCGCATCCCGGCCAGTTTCCGTTTCCAGTAAGCCAGTTGGCCGCCGACATCACGACCACGCTGCCACACCGCGAAGTCGGCGTACTGGATCGGCAACGACGGCAGGTCCCTGTCGCCCGCGTACGCCGACCACAGCTCGTCGAGCAGCACGTCGACCGACCAGCCGTCGGTGATGATGTGGTGCTGGCACAGCACAAGCACGTGCTCGTCCGCGCCGAGTCGAACCAGGACGGCCCGTGACAGCGGTCCGCGGCGCAGGTCGAACGGTCGCCCGAGTTCGGTCTCCACGCAGGCGAGCGAATCGCTGACGTACAGCGGGATCTCACTGTCCGCGCCGATCACCTGCACCGGGGCGCCATGCGTGGTGTCGAACGTGGTCCGCAGGATCTCGTGCCGGTCCACCAGCACGGCCAGCGCGGACCGCAGCCGCTCGACGTCGACACACCCGGTGATCCGGACGCCGATCGCGGTGTTGTTGCCCGCACCGACCAGGTCGTCCTGGAGCCACAGCCGGTGCTGGGCCGGGGAAAGCGGATACACGTGACCGCGTTCGACCCGCTTGATCGGCTCGGCGGCCACCGCGTCCGGCACGAGAACGGCGAGCGCGGCGACTGTCCTGGCGTTGAACACCGCGTGCGCGGGCAGCTCGACGCCCAGGTCGGTGCGGATCCGGGCGAGGACACGGCTGCTGAGGATGGAGTCACCACCGAGCAGGCCGAAGTCGTCCTCGATCCCGACCTGGCCGACACCGAGCACGTCCGCCCAGATCAGCGCGAGCGTGCGCTCGACCGGGGTGCGTGGCTCGACCTGCGACGGACCGGCTTCGACCACCGGCGGTGGCAGTGCGGAGCGGTCCAGCTTCCCGTTGGGGCTCAGCGGGAACTCGGGCAGCACCATGAACGCCGCCGGAACCATGTAGTCGGGCAGCACGTCCGCGACCCAGGCCCGCAGGTCCGGGTCGCTGGTCGAGATCACGTACGCCACCAGCCGTTTGAGGCCCTGGTCGACGCGCGCGATCACCACCGCGCCGTCCACCTCGGGGTGCCTGCGCAGCACCGCCTCGATCTCGCCCGGCTCGATCCGGTGGCCGCGGATCTTGACCTGGTGGTCGGCGCGGCCGACGAACTCCAGTTCCCCGGAACTGTTCCAGCGCACCACGTCCCCGGTGCGGTACATCCGGCTGCCAGGTGGGCCGTAGGGATCGGCCACGAACCGGGCGGCGGTCAGGCCGGGCCTGTTGAGGTAGCCGCGTGCCAGGCCGACACCGGACACGTACAGCTCACCGGACTGGACCGGCCGCAAGGCGTCGTCCAGTACATATGTCGTGGTGTTCCAGATCGGGCCGCCGATCGGCGGGGGCCCGTCGCCCGGAACGAGCGGTGCGCTCCAGGTGGCGACCACGGTGCACTCGGTCGGTCCGTACGCGTTGATCATTCGACGGCCCGGGGCCCAGTGGCGCACCAGGTCCGCGTCGCACGCGTCGCCACCGACGATGAGACAACGGAAGTCCGGCAGTGCGGCGGCCACGGACGACGGCACGGTCGCCAGCGCGACCGGCGGGATCAGGGCGTGGGTGACACGCGCGCGGCCCAGCACTTCGGCAAGTTGTTCGCCCAACAGCGGACCGGGCGGCGGGACGACCATGGCCGCGCCCGCGGGCAGCGACATGCACAGTTCCAGCACGGAGGCGTCGAAGCTCGGCGAGGAGAACTGCAGCACACGATCCCCTGGCCGGACACCGAACCGGTCGATCTCCGCCGCGGCGAAGCTGGCCAGCCCCCGGTGGGTGACGACGACGCCTTTCGGACGGCCGGTCGAGCCGGAGGTGTAGATCACATAGGCGGGGTGGTCGACGGACACGTCCACCGCGGGCGGCGCCGACGGCATCTCGTCGATCGCCGGATCGCGCAGGTCGGCGCGGGTGAGTGTGAGCACGGGCGCGGCATCGGCGAGCATCGTCGCGACGCGCTCCGCCGGGTAGTCGGGATCGATCGGCAGGAACGCGGCCCCCGCCTTCAGCACCGCCAGTTGAGCGACGATGATGTCGACCGATCGGGGCAGCAGCAGCGCGACGACGCGCTCGGGGCCGACACCCCTGGTGACGAGCAGGTGGGCCAGCCGGTTGGCTCGTTGTTCCAGTTCGGCGTATCTGACCGTGTCGTCGTCGTACCGTATCGCCGGTAACCCCGGCGTGCGCGAGACCTGCCGTTCGAACATCCGTTGAAATGTCTGCTGCGGGATACCGACTTTTTCGCCCATGCCAAGGACAGTGTTGTTCGCCAGCATGATCAGGGGCACCTTTCATGCGCGTTCGTAGACCAGAGCCACCAGTTCGGGCAATGAACCACGGTGGCAGTGGTGTATTAGTGGCGGGCCAGCGCGAGCCTGCCGTTGACGTGGATTCGATCAATTTTCCCGGTTTCCGGGCACAGCAGGCACCGGCCCGCGTACAGCCGTTGGCCGGTCTGGATATCCCGGAGCGAGAATGTCAGATCATGGTGAAACGTGATTGTCGCCTGCTGGTCACCGTCGACCGCGAAGATCAGATCGTCGGATATCGAATATTCCGTATCACCGTTCCAATAACTGCCATGACAGCCTGTCGGCGGCGGCAGGACGACGTCGGGCACGGCCGTCAACGAGCCACTCGGGATGGGCAGGTCCCGGCGGCCCAGCTCGGCCACGACGTCGTCCCACAACCCCGCGCCCGCACTGGAATTGCAGGTCAAAGCGGCCACCGTGCCACCGGCCGGGTCGATTCTGAGCTGGCACCACGTGCCGTCGCCGGTGCCGTCGTGCCCGACCCACGAGCCGAACACGGCGAGGCCGAGGCCCCACGCGTCGGCCAGGCCGAAGGCGTCGGCGACCGGGTGGCGCATCTGGCGAACCTGGTCGCGCGGCAGGATGCCATCACCGCCATCATCATCACGGCCGTCCAGCAGCATCCGGCCGAACGTGACCAGGTCGGTGGCGCTCGCGGCGATGGCACCGGCAGGCGCCTCGGCGAGCGTGATGTTCTGCGTGACGGGTCTGGCACGGCCCGCGTGACCGGTCGCGATGGGTCTCGCGGTGACCGGGCCGACCACGAACGCGGGCGCGATGCCCAACGGCCGCAGCAGGATCGACTCGACACAGGCGAACCACGACATTCCCGTCACGGCCTCGGCCAGCCTGCCGAGCAGCACAAACCCGGCGTTCGAGTAGGAGAAGTCGCGGCCGGGCGGCTGGATCAGGCCGGTCCGCTCGACCAGGCCGCGCATGGACGGCCCGCCGTCCGGGCCCGACTCCAGCCCGCCGGTGTGGCTGAGCAACTGCCGGGGCGTGACCTCGGCGATCGGCCGTCCCGCCGTCTCCGGCAGGTGGTCCCCGACCGGCTGGTCCAGCTCGATGTCGCCGTCCGCGACCAGTGCCATGGTCACGGCGGCGGTGAACACCTTGCCGATGGACCCGACCGGGAAGGCCACCTCCGATGTGACCGGGCGCCCGGTGCCGTGTTCGGTCTCGCCGACGGACACGGCGGCCATCCGGCCGTTGTGCAGCACCGCGAACTGAGCCCCTGGTACCTGGTGTGCGGCTGCCAGCGCGGCGACCGCCTCGGAAAGATCGGCCGAATCAATACGGCCCACTTCCGCTAATCCCCCACCACCGTCCTCCGATGCGGATAACACCGATATCCCTCTCGTCCACTCCCAATGATTCGAACGGTTTCCCCGCTGCCGGAAGACCTACACATTTCCGCACAAACCCCGTTCGACGACTCCCAACGCACATCCACTGTGCCTCCGTGCCCAACATCGCTTACACCGCCATTAGTGGTTGTGTCGTTCATGAAACTAGTGATTGAAACCGAAAGCAGTTATGACTGCGGACGCTGCGGAGTGGACGCGCCCCGAATCTTGCCTCCACTGGCCTCGTTTAGCATCGACCGACAGCGGGCACCGGCAGGGCGATCATCACTGCGCGTCACGCTATCGCACTGATCTATGGTTCGTTACCGATAAATTTCCGCTATACCGCCACTGCGTGTGACAATCGTCCGAACAGGCGCTTAATCCCATTTTTTGGACCGTTCCACGAACGGGTTTAGTGGATCATGTCGTGGGCTGTCCGGCTCCGGCCGCGGGAGCACATCTAGACTGGGGCTCATGCCGCGAGTTCGTGCCGCGCTGGCCGTCGGTCTGCTCGCGGTGTTGATAGCCGCCGCGTTCGTGTTGCCCGTGCCGGGACCGAGCGACGTGCGGACGTGGGCGCTCGGCGCGGGCGCCGCCGCTCCCCTGCTGATGTTCGGCACGTACGTCATCGCCACGATCGTGCCCATCCCGCGGACGGTGTTCTCGCTCGCCTCCGGGCTTCTGCTCGGCCCGCTTCACGGTGTGCTCGTGGCGATGTCCGCGACGGCGCTCAGTGCGGTACTCGGATTCACGCTCGCGCGGTGGGCTGGACGCAGGTTGGTCGCGCGGCACTTGGACAAAGCCGCCGTACGGACGGTCGACGAGAAGCTCACCGGCGGCGGCTGGCTGGCGGTGGCATCGCTGCGGCTGATCCCGCTCGTGCCGTTCACCCCGATGAACTACTGCTGTGGTGTGTCGTCCGTGCGGTTGCTGCCGTTCCTCGCGGGCACCGTGGTGGGAAGCCTGCCGGGCACGACCGCGGCTGTGCTCATCGGCGACACGCTCACCGGTTTCGGCAACCCGACCGGGCTGATCATCTCCGGCGCCTGCGCGTTGATCGGCGCGGCCGGGCTGCTGTGGGTCATCCGGCGCTCGCCGGTCACCGCTCCGACTGAGGTCCCGGTTCAGCCGGATCGCGTGTCATGAGCTGAGACCGGTACGCCTGGAACTCCGCCCAGCCCGTGGTGTCGACGTCCCTGAGGACCTTGCCGGTCCACAGGTCGATCGCGCCGCAGGCCAACTGCCGGGCCACGGCCAGCACAGGTGGGAGCACGTCGTCCCCGTTGCCCCGCGTCTGCAGGATGAGCGACACCACCGGGTCGTCCTCACCGAGGTAGGTCTCGAGGAACCATCCCGGCCCCGCCGCCGACGCCCAGCCGGGCTCGGCGACACCGAAATCCGGCAGCGTCGAGCCCAGCACCGAACACACGTGCTCGCGGGACCCGAGGTCCTCGGGGCAGAAGCCGTCTGGCAGCTGCTCGATCGCCGCGATGTCCCCAGGTACTCGCAACAACAAGATGTCCCAGCTCACGGCCGGGACGATAGCGATATCAGTCGACCAACTGGGCCAGTTTCTCCAACGACTTGTGCAGGTCGCCCTTGAGCGTTCTGCCCACCGCCGCCGAGATCGGGCCGAACATGCCCGGCCCGGTGAACTCCACATCCAACTCGCCCTTGGCGCCGTCGCCGTCCGGCCGCAACTTCAGCTCCAGCAACGCCTTCACGCCTGCCTTGCCCTCACCGGACAGCGTCATACCGTTGGGCGGGTCGTAGGAGGTCACCGACCAGGTGATGCGGTTTCGCAGTCCTTTCACCGATATCACCGATGTCAGTACAGTGCCCGTCTTGATCTCGCTGGGCACATCGCCTCGCCAGCCTTCGTGCAACGCGAGCCACTCACCGAACCGGGACAGATCCGACGCGGTCGCCCACGCCTGGTCCGGCCTGACTGGCATCGAGGCGGAAACGCTCACCTTGGTCACGGCTTCCTCCTTACGGTCGCAAGGACGGTACCGCCAATCGGCCGACTACGCGCGCCCCGATCAGGCGATCATGAACCGCGCCACCCGGTCGAGCCTGGCCAGCCACCACTCGACCCGCTCGGGATCCGTCTCGTCGAACCGGCCCGGCACAGGCGGCCCCGGGGCCCGGACCTCGATGAACCCGTCGACCGGGACCAGTGAGTCGGCCACGACATCGCCTGTCAGCAACGACAACGTGCCCAGACCACACGCGAAGTCCAGTGACGGCAGCGCGGCGGCCAGCGCGACCTGCGCGGCGAGGCCGACACTGGTCTCCAGCGCGGACGACACCACGCACGGCAGCCCGGCAGCCTCGGCGACCCGCAGCGACCGGCGGACACCACCCAACGGGGTGCACTTGATCACCGCGATGTCCGCGGCGCCCGCGACCGCCACTCGCATCGGGTCCTCGGCGCGGCGGATCGACTCGTCCGCGGCGATCGGGACGTCGACCCGGCGGCGTACCTCGGCGAGTTCCTCGATGCTCGGGCACGGCTGCTCGACGTACTCCAGGCCGCCCGCCGCCCTGTCCAGCGCGCGGATGTGCGTCACCGCCGTGTCCACATCCCACACCGCGTTGGCGTCCACCCGGATCTTTCCCGCCGGTCCCAGCGCATCCCGGACCGCCTCGACCCGAGCGACGTCCTCGGCGAGCGACCCGGGATGGTCGGCGACCTTGATTTTCGCGGTCCGGCAACCGGAACCGGCGGTGATCTCGTGCGCGCGTTCCGGGCCGACAGCGGGAACCGTGCAGTTGACCGGAATCCGCGTACGGACCGGCTCCGGCCAGCCGACCGTGCACTGTTCCACCGCTGTGGCCAGCCAAGACGCGGCCTCGGCGTCGTCGTACTCGGTGAACGGGCAGAACTCGCCCCAGCCAGCCGGGCCTTCGAGCAGCACGCCTTCGCGCACCGTGATGCCGCGGAACCTGGTGCGCATCGGGATCGAGTAGACCCTGGCCTGGGTGAACGGAGTCACCGGGGAAGCTGCGCCTCGATGGCCGAGCGGATCCTGGCGTCACCGGGCTCGACGGACGGCCGGAAGCGCGCGAGGACGCCGCCCTTGGCCGAGAGCAGGAACTTCTCGAAGTTCCACTGGATGTCCCCGGCCTGGCCGTCCTCGTCGGCGTGCTCGGTCAGCTCGGCGTACAGCGGGTGCTTTCCCGGCCCGTTGACCTCCAGTTTCTCGGTCAGCGGGAAGCTCACGCCGTACGTGGTGGAGCAGAACGTCCCGATGTCCTCGGCACTGCCGGGCTCCTGGCCGCCGAACTGGTTGCACGGCACGCCGATCACGGTGAACCCACGCGGCCCGTACTCCTTCTGGAGTTGCTCCAGCGCGGTGTACTGCGGCGTCAGTCCACATTTGGAGGCCACGTTGACCACCAGTGCGACCTTCCCCCCGGTCAACTCGTCCCAGGTGGTCGTTGTGCCGTCCAAGGTCGTGATCTTCACGCGCTGCCTCCTCTAGAACCTGACCTTGGCAAGGTACTCCTGGCCACGCCGGGCTGTCAGCAGTGGATCACGCGGGGTGTCGTGCTCCACGACGTACTCGCGGATCCCGGACTGGGCGTACCGGGCGAAGATCCGCGGGAAGTCGATGGTGCCGTAGCCGAGGTCCTCGAAGGACCCGTTGGCGGCCATGTCCTTGACGTGGAACACCGGGAACCGGCCGGGGTGGCGTTCGAAGTACGCCACCGGGTCGTGTCCCGCCTTGATGATCCAGTACAGGTCCAGTTCGAAGTTGACAAACCTGGCGTCGGTCTGCTCGACGAGGATGTCGTAGAGGACCTTGCCGTCCACCTTGAGGAAGTCGACGTCGTGGTTGTGGAACAAGAACTTCATGCCCGCGCTGCGGCAGCGGGTGCCCCATTCCTGGAACTTCGCGGCCACGTGTGTGTATCCGGCCACTGTCCGCAGGGAACCGGGCAGCGACGGCACGACCACGTACCGGACGCCGAGGATCCTGGCGATCTCCAGTTCCCGCTGGACGTTCGCGTTCATCGCGTCCCAGCTGGTGTGCGTGAGGACCGCGCGCACACCAGCCGTGTCCAGCATGTCCCGGAACTTCTCCGGTGCGTGGCCGTACAGTCCGCTCACACCCACGGTCGCGTAACCCATGTCGCCGAGGGCATTGAGCGTCCCCTGTGGATCAGTGGCCATGATGGTGCGGACGGTGTACAGCTGGATCCCGATGTGGTCGAGCGGGACCCGCGTTGGGTCTGCGGAGTGCGGCGACTGGTCAGCCGCCGCACTCGTCCCACACAGACCACCCGCGACAGCTGTGGTTCCCAAGGCGACCTTGAGGAAGCCACGTCGTGAGGTAGTCATCATCGACCCCTAGTTGACAGTGATGAGTACGGTGTTCGAACTGTGTGCACCCGTGTTGTCCGTTGTGGTCAGCCGGGCCGTGTAGACGCCTTTCCGGGTGTACTGGTGCGTGACTGACGGCCCGGTGCCCGCAGGCGTGTTGTCGCCGAAGTCCCACGAGTAGCCGGTGACGGTCCGCCCGGCGGGCGGGTTCACCGCTGAGGTGAACGAGACGTTCAGCGGCGCTGGTCCACTCCGCGTGGACGGGGTGATCACGATCCCGGTCGCGGTTCCCGGCTTCGCCATGCCCTCACCGTTGAACTGCAACCAGTCCAGCGACAGCAGGTCGGGCGAGGTCGGTGTCCACTCGGGATTGGTGAACACGGCGTACAGCTTCACCGTGCGGCCAGGGTTCTTCAGTGGCACGGTCGGCGAGATCAGGTTGCCGAAGTCACCCGTGTTCGGAATGGCCACTGAACCAAGCAACTGCCCGGTCGGTGAGTCGGCGTGGAACTCGATCGTGCCGCCGAGGCCGCCGGACGCGGCACCGACCGTGACCGAGTCGATCCTGGTCAGGTTCACCGGGTCGTAGGCGACCCAGTCGCCGTGCTCGATCTCACCGAGGCGTTTGCCAGCCGAGGCGTTGCCGTTGTTGACGACGACCGGCCCGCCCTGTGCCCCACCGAAGCCCTCGTGGTGCTCGGCTTCCTTGCGCTTGGGCTCCAGGACGAGATGCGCGGAACCGGTCAGCGCGGGCACGCCACGCGGCCCACCGCCGTCGGTGTACTGCGCGGCCACTGCCACATAAAGGTTCTGGCCCGGCCCGTGGCTGGATCCCTGATCGGTCTTGATCTCGCCGCGGCACCCGGTCACGTTGTCCATCGGGTGCAGGTGCGAGTCGTGCCCGAGCTGGGACTGCACCACGACCTTCGAGCAGTCGATCCGGCCGTCCTCCCGGTCGGTGACCTGTACCTCGAACGGAATCGTGTCGCCCCAGTCGAACGCGCCGCCGTTGACCGGTGCGACGACCTTCACCTCGGGCCGGGTGTTGCCCGCCGTGATCACCGTCGCCGCGATGCCGTCCAAGCCGTTCTTGCGGCTCTTGACCGACAGCCTGGCGTCGAACTGGCCCGGGTTGGTGTACGTGTGCGTCGGGTTCGGCTCGGTCGAGTCGATCGTGCCGTTGCCGTCGAAGTCCCAGAAGTAGTCGATGGCCTCGCCGTCACCGCCCGCCGACCCGTCGCTGGAGAACCTCACCGTCAGCGGGTATCTGCCGGAGTCCGCGTCGGTCTTCAGCTTCGCGATCGGCCTGCGGCCGTTGGCCACGTAGTCGATCCGGTAGATCCCCGCCCCCTCGTTGCTGCCGCCGCGGCCGGTTCCGCTGCCCGACCCGAAGTCGATCACGTACATCGAGCCGTCCGGGCCGAAGTGCGCGGAGAACGCCTGGATCCAGCTGATGCCCGGCAGCGCCTTGTTGATCGACTGCAGGTCACCCTGTTTCACAGCGGGGAACCGGGGGTTGGCGAACGTCTGGTCGGTGCGCTGGAACGAGAACGCCTTGAAGTAGCCGCGCGTCAGTTCGTAGCCGAACCACTTGCCGTCGAAGTACTGCGGGAACTTCGTGACCAGCGTGTTGTTCGGGTCGTAGGAGTAGACCGGGCCGGACATCGGCCCACCGCCACCGGTTCCGAGCTCGGGGAACTCGGCGGACGCGGAGTAGGCGTACCAGATCGTGGCCGGGTCGGCGGGCGGCAGGTCACGCAGCCCGCTGTTGTTCGGCGAGTCGTTGACCAGCTTGCCGCAGTCGAACTTCGCGCCGGAGGTACCGGTGGCGAAGTCGAAGTCGTTGAACGGCGTGTTGTTGCCGACGCAGTACGGCCAGCCCTGGTTGGACGGCTTGGTGATCCGGCTGAACTCGACCGTCCCTTCCGGACCTCGGTTCGGGTTGGCCGAGCGGGCGTCCGGGCCGTAGTCGGCGACCATCAGCGCGTCCGTGATCGGATCGAGCGTGATCCGGAACGGGTTGCGCATGCCCATCACGTAGATCTCGGGCTTGGTCTGCGGGGTGCCCGGCGCGAACAGGTTGCCCTGCGGGATGGTGTACGTGCCGTTGGGCTGCGGGGTGATCCGCAGGATCTTGCCGCGGAAGTCGTTGGTGTTGCCCGCGGTGCCCTGTGCGTCCAACGCGCGGCGGCCCGGCCGTTCGTCGATCGGTGTGTAGCCGTCGGAGTTGAACGGGTCGGTGTTGTCCCCGGTCGCGACGTACAGGTTGCCGTGCCGGTCGAACTGGATCGAGCCGCCCATGTGCGAGTTCGCCCGGAACTCGTCGCGGAAGGTCGGGATCTCCAGCAGCCGCTTCTCGCTTGCCATGTCGACCTTGTCGCCGACCACGGTGAAGCGGGACAGGTTCTGGCGTTTCTCGACCTTGTCGGAGTACAGCAGGTAGACCCAGTTGGTGCGGGCGAAGTCGTTGTCCAGCGCCAGGCCGAGCAGGCCGTCGGACTGGCTGGTCATCTGCGGGGTGTAGGCGAAGTCCAGCGCGGTGGCGATCTTCAGCGTGCGCTGGTCGAGGACCTTGAGGGCTCCGGTGCGCTGGATGTAGAACACCCGCCGGTCCGGCGCGACGGCCACCTCGAACGGATCCGCGAGGCCTTCGGTCACCAGTGGGACCTTCTGGAACATGGTGTCCTTGGTGGCCGAGCAGTCACCGGGCTTCGCGCCCGACGCCCACTCGATCCCGCCGAGCAGGTGCTTGAGGTACACCGGGTCGGCGAAGCGCGGGATGCCGTGGCCGATCGTGGTGTACCAGGACCGGCCGCCGTCGTAGTTCTGGCACCACGAGATCGGGTGGTCGACGCCCTGGTTCAGGCCGGTGATCCCGTCACGGACCTTGACCTGCGCGAGGGTGTGCACCTTGCCGGTCGGGTTGACTTTCCAGTTGTACCACTCCTCCCCTTCCAGCTCCCACAGGTCCGGCAGGTGCCGGGTGGACGGGTGGACGTGGTCGAGCACCTTGACCCGGCCCGGCTGGATCGGCGGGTGGAAGTCGAAGATCGCCCCGGCGAGGCCCTCGAACCAGGACCAGTCGCGTTCGCTCGCGGTGGCGGCGTGGATCCCGGTGAAGCCACCGCCCGCGCGGATGTAACGCTGGAACGCCGCGCGCTGGTCGGCGTCGAGCAGGTCGCCGCTCTGTGGCGTCGAGTTGGTGTTGTTGAAGACGACCGTGGCGAACCGGGCGAGGTTGGTGTCGGTGAAGGCGGCCGAGTCCTCGGTCGCCTCCACCGCGAAGTCGTTCTCCGCCCCGAGTTTCCTGATCGCCTCGACACCGGCGGCGATCGAGTCGTGCCGGAAGTTGGTCGTCTTGGAGAAGACCAGGACGGAGAACCGCGGCTCGGCCGCGGCAGCGGGCAGTCCGAAGACGCCCACCAGCAGAAGGGCAGCACAGCACAACGCCCGCAGGCGTGCGGCGGGATTCATGGCTGTCCCTACAGGTCAGCCGGACCGGCGGCGTGCGCGGCTGCCTTCGCCACGCCACGACGGCTGTCCACATCGGCCGAACGCTCGTGGCCGACGGCAGCGGTCGCGCGGCTGGCGGCTTCCGGGGCGAGGTTCACGAACTGGCCGGACGTCGTGCCGCGGACACGGTTGTTGGCACCGGTCGGCGCCGGGTCGTTGTCCACGCCGGACAGGTTGCCTCGGACGATGTTGTTGCTGACGTGCACATCGGCCTTGTTGCCGGAGACAGTCAGGTCACCCGCCCAGTAGCTGGCCTGCTCACAGCCGACAACCGGGCCGTTCGCGCCGATCTGCACTGCCCTGGAGTTGTTGGTGTAGCTGGCGTTGCCGTAGAACTCACTGGCGCAGGCGACCGCGCCGAGCTTGGCGCCGGTCACCGCGATGTCCTTGGCGACAACGGAGTTCACCAGATCGACGTAGGTCACGCCGGTGCCGGTGACCTTGCCGTTGAAGGTGACGGACTCGGCGTAGACCTCACCCACGGCCGAGGTCAGGTCACCGTCCACAGTGGCGCCGTTGAAGTACGCGTACGTGCCGCGGTCCGGGAACTTGTCCGCGGCCACCTTGACCGCGCCGACCTTGCTGCCCCCTGCCAGGTAGAAACCGAAGCCGTCGGTGGACGTCAGCGAGCCCTTGAGTGTGGTTCCCTGCGCGTCGAAGAAGCCGTCGTCCAGAACAGCCACGTTGCCGTTGACCGTGCCGCCGGTGACCACCAGGCTGGCACCGGCCTCGACAGTGACCGTGCCGGTGACGGTGACATCCGTTAACACACAGGATTTCGTCGCGCCGACTCTCAGGTCGCCGGGGACGTTCACCGCCGCGGCCTCACCTTCGCAGTACGTCGTCAGACCGGCGCTCGCCGGAAGCGCGACGGCGAGGGAAGCCGAGGCGACAACAGCGGCAACAGCCAACACGGAACGAGCCTTCATTGGTTCCTCCAAGTCGATGTAACCCCTGGGTAACCTCGTGAGTGTTTGGGCCGGTTAAAACCGGCCCAAACACTCACGAGGCGGTGCTGGTGGCGGCGCCCAGCAGATCACGGATCCGACCGGTGGCCCGAGCGAACCCGGGATCGGCCATCGTCCTGCCGTAGTCGCGTTCGGACGGCAGGTCGACGGGAATCAACTCGTCGATCGTTCCCGGACGCGCCGACATGACCACCACTCGGTCGGCGAGGTACACGGCCTCGGGGATCGAGTGGGTGACAAGGAGCACTGTCGTGCCTGTCTCGCGCCAGATCCGGCGCAGTTCGATGTTCATCTGCTCCCGGGTGAGCGCGTCCAACGCACCGAACGGCTCGTCCATCAGCAGGACCGGTGGCCGGTGCAACAGCGCACGGCACAATGCCACACGTTGTTGCATGCCACCGGACAGTTCGTGTGGGTAGGCGTCCTCGAAGCCGGTCAGCCCGGTCATCTCGATCAACTCGTCGGCCCGTTCCCGTGCCACGGCCGACGCCATGCCCCGCATCTCGGCCTGCAGCAGGATGTTGCGGCGCGCGGAGCGCCATTCGAGCAACGCGGCACGCTGGAAGACGTAGCCGATGTCGCGCCTCGGGCCGTCGACGTCCTCGCCGAGCAGCCGGACCGTGCCCTTCGACGGCTTCAGCAGCCCGGACACCAGTTTGAGCAAAGTGGACTTGCCGCAGCCCGACGGGCCGACGATCGACACGAACTCGCCCGCCGCGACGCTCAACGACACGCTGTGCAGGGCCGTGACGTCCTTGCGCTTCGTGCGGAAGCGGACCGCCACGTCGTCGATCTCGACGCTGGTGTCCATCTGGGCCGGTGCCGGTGCTGTCGGGCTGCTCGCGGGCATTCTCATCCCTTCGGCGCGAAACTGACGTCCCAGTACGCCGACGGCTCCTGGGCCTTCTGGATCACCCCGGCCTCGGCGAAGACCTGGATGGTCCTGCGCCAGTCGGCTTCGTCGTTCACGCCGGGTGCCTTGCCAGTGGTGGCGTCGGTGTGCAGCAGCTTGATGGTCGCGTTGAACTGCTCCGTGAGCACGGTCTCGGACGGCAACTGTTGGGAGGCGCCCTTCATGGACTGCACCGCGGCGCTCGCGTTCGCCTGCGCGGCGGTCCACGCCTCGCTCGTCGCCGCCACCATCCTGGTGACCAGGTCCTTCTTCTCGGACAGGTTCTTCTGCGAGGTGAGCAGGCCGTTGGAGTGGAAGTTCAGCCCGTGGTCGGCGAACCGCAGGTAGGAGACCGGCTTGCCGCCCTTCTCCTGGATGGTCGGCCCCTGGTCGGTGGCGAAGCCGAGCAGCGCGTCCGTCTGGCCGGACAGCACCGCGGCCATCTTGCCCGCGGCGTCCAGGTTCTGCAGTTTCACATCCGTGTCGGCGAGCCCGTTGACCTTCAGGAACGCGGGGAAGGTCTTGCTCAGTGCGTCACCGGCGGTGCTCGCGATGGTCTTCCCCTTCAGGTCGGCGGGCGAGGAGATGTTCTTCTCGCTGAAGAACTGCACCGCCGACGGCGTGGTCTGCAGGAACACGCCGACGCTCTTGACCTGCATGCCCTGCCCGACACCGGCCAGCAGCGCCGGGGTGTCGGCCCAGCCGAAGTCGGTCTGGTTCGCGGCGGTGGCCTGGATGGTCTTCTGCGAGCCCTGACCGGCCTGGATGGTCAGGTCGATGCCGTGCTTCTCGAAGATCTTCTGTGCCTTGCCGTAATAGAACGGCGCGTGCTCGCCGTACGGATACCAGTTCAGCATGAGGGTGGCCTTGTCGAGCTGCTTCCCCTCAGCGGTCGTGGTCTTCTGCTGCTCCGACCCGCCGCAGGCAGCGGCCAGTGCCAGCACCGGCACCATGGCGGCAGTGAGCAGGGCGCGTAACCTCATCAGTACTCCCTTGTCACAGGCTGGTGGTGGACGCGTCGGCGCGGCGGCTGGCGTGCCACGGGAGCACGAAGTACTCGATCGCCTCGACGAGCGCGAACAGCACGATGCCGAGCAGTGAGATGACCACGAGACCGGCGAACAGCACCGGGGTGTCGAAGTTCCCGTTCGCCTGCTGGATCACGTACCCGAGGCCCTCGTTGGCCCCGACGAACTCGCCGACCACCGCGCCGGTCACCGCGAGCGTCACCCCGATCTTCAAGCCGGAGAACAGATGCGGCAGCGAGGCGGGCAGCCTGATCTTGTAGAAGGTCTTCACGGGCCCCGCGCCCATGGTCGCCGACAGCTGCAGCATCTCCGGGTCGATCGACTTCAGCCCGGTGACCATCGAGATCACCACGGGGAAGAACGCCATCAGCAGCGCGACGAGGATCTTGGGTTCGATGCCGAAGCCGAGCCACACCACGAACAGCGGCGCCACCGCGATCTTCGGGATCACCTGCGCGAACAACAGCAACGGATACAGCGTGCGCTCGATCGTCGGCGAGTACACCATGAGTACCGCGGCGAGCACACCGACGATGATCGCCAGCGCGAACCCGGCCAGCGTCTCCCACAACGTGACGAGTGTGTTCTGCCAGAAGTAGTCGGACTTGTCCGCGATCACCGCGAAGGTGTCGCCCGGTGAGGCGACCAGGTACGGCTTGACCAAGCCGGTCGCGGTGACGACCCACCACGCGACGAACAGCAACACCAGCAACGCGACCGGCCGCCAGGCATGTTGGACGGCCCGCAGTGCCCGCTCGGCCGCGCCGGGACGAACCCGCTCGGCCACTCCGGCCGGTGCCTCCCGTGCGCTCTGGATCGCCATGCCTCGCCGCCTTCCCACAACAGGACCGCAGAACATGAAGCGTGTACCGGCAGCCGTCACCGCAGGAATCACCGCAGGTCAGGCACCTAGAAAGCGCTTTCAGAAAGCGCTTTCTGCGCTAGAGTAGACAGGCCCGGCTCGGGAGGTCAAGAAGCGGAGGGCCTATGTCCGAACGGACGCACGTGACGCTGCAAGATGTTGCCCGTGCCGCAGCAGTGTCCCCCGCGACCGCGTCCCGGGTGCTCAACGGCTCCGCGAAAGTCCGTGACGATCTCCGGGAACGCGTGCAGGCGGCAGCGGGAAAGCTTGCGTACGCACCGAACGCGCACGCACAGGCGCTCGCCGGGTCGTCGAGGCGGACCGTCGGAGTCATCTGCCATGACGTCAGCGACCCGTACTTCGCCGTGATCGCGCGGGGAATCATGCGGGTGGCCGGGGACAATGGCCTGCTTGTCATGTTGGCCAGCACTTTCCGGGATGCCGACCGGGAGGTCGCGTACGTCTCGATGCTGCGGGCCCAGCGCGCACCGGCGATCCTGTTGATCGGTTCCGGTTTCGAGGACAAGGCGTGGGAACGGGCGCTGGCCGCCGAGGTGGATCCGTACCTGCGTGGCGGCGGCCGGATGGCGGTGGTGTCGCGGCACCGCAGTCTCCGGGTGGACAGTGTGCTGCCGGAGAACCGTTCGGGGGCGGCCGCTCTGGCGAAGGCGTTGCTGGAAATGGGCCATCGCCGGTTCGCCGTTCTGGCCGGTCCGCGCGCGCTGACCACCGTGGCCGACCGGATCGGCGGGTTTCGCGAGGCGCTGGCGGGTGCGGGCGTTCACATGTCTGAAAAGGACATTGTCGAGTGCGGTTTCACCCGCGACGGCGGGTACGAGGGGATGACCAGGCTGATCACCGACGGACTGCGCGCGACCTGCGTGTTCGCGGTGACCGATGTGATGGCGATCGGCGCGCTGACGGCGTTGCGTGACAACGGCTTGTCCGTGCCCGGTGATGTGTCGGTGGCCGGTTTCGACGATATTCCCATTGTCCGGGACCTGACGCCGCCGTTGACCACGGTGGCGTTGCCGTTGGAGCAACTGGGTGAACGCGCGATGGAGCTGGCGCTGCGGGAGAGCCCGGGGCGGCGCAGCCGGATCGAGCGGCTGGCAGGCGAAGTGGTGATCCGGGAAAGTACGGGAAGGGTGCGTCCATGACGTCCATGTCGTCCACGTCACTGTCCGGGCTGACGATCGACTCGGTCGAGACGTTCGCGGTGCCGTTGCCGACCTTGCGGCCGTTCGGCGTGTCGGGCGGCTCCATCGCCGTGATGGGCAAGCCCAGTGTGCGGATCCTGGTCAAGGTCACCGCCGAGGACGTCTGCGGCTGGGGTGAGGCGACGCCGATCCCGGCGTGGACCTACGAGACGCGGGAGTCGATCGTGAGCACGATCGACGGGTACCTGGCGCCCGCGATCACCGGTCGCCCGGCCTGGGATCTCGACGGGGTGGTGTCGGCGTTCGACCGGGCGGTCAACCGGGGCTTCAGCATCGGCGCGCCGCTGGCGAAGGCGGCTGTCGACGTCGCGCTGCACGATCTGCTCGGGCGCGCGCTCGGTGTGTCGATCGGTGAGCTGTGGGGGCAGCGGCGGGTGGACACGATCCAGCTCGGGTGGGTGGTGTCCGGTCAGGGGCCCGCCGAGGTGGCCGCCGCCGTGGCCGAGGGGCAGTCGCTGGGCTATCGGGCGTTCAAGGTGAAGATCGGCCTTGGCCCGCAGGACATGCGGATCGTCGAGGCTGTTCGGCGGGCCGCGCCGGACGCGCCGCTGTGGGTCGACGCGAACCAGGCGTACTCGGTCGCGGAGGCCGTGCGGATCTCGCGTGAGCTGGCGTCCTTCGGGGTGACCGCGTTCGAGCAGCCGCTGCCCGCCAACGACATCGCCGGTCTCCAGCGCCTGCGAGACCTGTCGGCGGTGCCGGTCGCGCTGGACGAGAGCCTGCGGCACCCCACCGACATGTCGACGTTCGTCCGGCTCGGCGCGGTGGACATCGCGATCGCCAAGGTTCAGCGCAGCGGCGGGCTGTTGCTGTCGCGGCGGCTGCTGCAACTGGCCGAGGACAGTGGCGTCCGGCTGATGGGCTCGGGTCTCACCGACTCGGACATCGGCCTGGCCGCCTCGCTGCACCTGTTCGCCGCGTTCGGGATCACCACGCCGGTCGACCTGAACGGGCGGCAGTTCGTCGACTCGGTGTACGTCGGCGACACGGTCAAGATCACCGACGGTGTCGCCGCCGTGCCCACCGGGCCGGGGCTGGGGATCGAGGTGGACGAGGAGAAGGTCAGGCGGTTGGCTCTTTGACCCTGCCGGTGTCCTCGATGTCCTCGTCGTCGTCCTCGTCGTCCATCAAGGACTCACGCTCGGCGACGACTGGCGCGGGCAGGCGGTTGCGCAGCGCCAGTACGGTGATTCCGGCTCCGGCGAGGAACGAGACCAGGCACAGCAGGAAGACCTGTGCGGCGAGCCACATCACGGGTTGTCACTCCTTGGTTGTCGTCTTGTCGGCAACGGCCTTCTCGCCGAACAAGCGCTTGAACAGCGCGATGACGGCCCTGCGGCGGTTGTCGTCGGGGATCGCCCCGGTGATGGTGACGGCTCCGGGCACCACCTCGACCGTCACCTTGTCCTGCAACTGGGTCAGCAGGCCGACGACCGCTTCCGCGGCCGACCTCGTCATCGGGAAGTCGGTTCCCACGACGGTCGTCGTCTGGTCGACGAGCGCACGCCCGTGGGTCCGCTCGCCCAGCGCGCGCACGAACTGCTCGCGCCAGGCCGGTTGTTCGGTCGAGCCGGTGACCGTCACCTCGGCCGGGGTGAACGCCAGCCGCATCAGGGGCATGCGCGGGTCCACAACAGACACATCGCGCACGCCCCGTGCTGCTTCGACGGCACGCTTGACCTCGGCGGCCTGCTCGACCGGAACGCCCTTGAGCGACACGTCCCTGCCGTCGACGACGACGGTCGCGGACGGCGCCGCGCCGCGTGCCTCGGCTTCGACCGACCGCTCGATCCCGGCTGTCTGGATCACGAGACCTCCCGCCGTGATCACGGCGGGCACCAGGACGGCAGCACGAAACCACCAGCGGGGGAACCTCGGCATGTGCGGTTCCTATCGCGCCGGAGCCGCCGTTCGGCGCAGAATCGCGGGCCGAGCTCCGACTTTCACCCGATCAAGCGACCGTCCTGCTCGGCTGCGCTACCTCGACATCGGCAGGTCGGGCGGCACGAGCACGTCCGGCGCACCGGATCGCATGACGGAGTCGATGTGGATCTGGCTCGCGATGAACCGCCCGTTCTCGACGTTGGCCCAGATGGCGGTCGGGGCCACCGAGTTCCCGTCGGGCAGCCCGGCGTAGTACAGCCCGGGGACCGCGCCGAGGATGCCCTGTTCCTGGATCGGCGCGCCCTGTTCGTCGAGCACGCTGTCCGGCAGGATCCGGTAGTCCGGGCCAAAGCCGGTGCACCAGATGATGGTCGTGATGCCGTGCCGTGCGAGGTCGAGCGTGTCGCCGAAGTCGGCGATGGCGCTCATGTCGACGACGGACGCCCGCTCCCGTTCCGGCGCGACGAAACCTCGCCTGCTCAGTCCGGTGTCGATCTTTGTGGTGATCCTGCGGCCGGAGCGGTCAGCCGCCTCCGCGATGGCGACGACATTGTCGTCAAGCGTGAGCACTGTGCCGCGAGCCGTACGCGCGGAACCGACGAGAACCACTCCTTTCCGTGCCAACGTGCCGAGATTGAGGTCCTCGCACCCGTCTTTCGTCGCCGCCACCGGTAGTCCGGACAGCACCGGTCGGCCGTCGTCGTCGGCGTCGTGCGTGACGAAGTCCTCGTACAGCGAGAAGATGTACATCCATTCATGGAGACCGCGACCGCGATAGTGCCGGGGAAAAACGCGGTGCCTGCCGACGGACAGGAAGAGCGTGCGTCCGGCGTCGGCGAGTTCGTCGGCTATCTGCTGGCCGCTGATTCCCGCGCCCACCACGAGAACAGCACCGTCCGGCAAAGCGGCGGGATTGCGGTAGTCGCGCGAGTGCATCTGCCTGACGGACGGGTCGATGTCGGCGGCCAGGTCGGGTATCCGGGGTTTCGCGTAGCCGCCCAGCGCGGCGACCAGGTTGCGCGATTCGATGACGTCGCCGTTGCCGAGGTGGGTTCGAAACCGCACGTCGTCGAGTTCGGAGACACCCGGCGGGCACTCGACAGCCCGGACAGGCGTGTGCTCCCGCACCCGAAGGTCCTTGTACCGCACATAGTTCCGCAGATATCCCGCCAGTTCCGGCCCGGTCAGCAGACCGCCGGGATCGTCGCCGTCGTACTCCCATCCGGGAAACCGGACCGACCGTTTTCCGGTGCCGATGAGCAGGCTGTCCCAGCGTTCATGGGCCCACGCCTGACCGATCTCCGCCCTGTCGAGGACAACCGACTCGTGGCCGATCTCGCACAGGGCACCTGCCACGCCGCATCCTTGTTGCCCGGCACCGATGATGACGGTTTCCGAGTATTCAGCAGTCACGAGAACATACCTTTCTGCCATGAGAACACGAACAGACCAGCTGGTTTCGCGTCTACGCAGACGGGTTGACGGCGCGCTTGTCCGCCACAGGGGAAATTCCGATATCGTGGCAACGACAACGCGCCGCGGACAGCGCACGCCGACCGGCGACGCAATCGCCGGGAACGCACGCCGTGATGTGGTGGTGGAATCGCCGGGCGGCGAGCATCCTCAAGCCCGCCCTGGCTTCAGTATCAGCCGGAAACAGCCCGCGGCCGTCGGGCCGCGGAAAGAGTCACCCCATCATCCCCTCATCCTGGTAGCCGAACAGGATTTCACGGTAGACCGGGCACCATCCCGGAGTCAAGGTTAGCCTAACCTAACTTCCCTCACCCGCAGTGACCCCCGCAACCAATGTGGCCTTCGGTGCACGAGACGCACCAAAGGCCACCTTCGTTGCAGGAACACGACGCGCCAATCACCGCCATCGCCGTGCTGCCCTGTGCAACCAAGGTGGCCTTCGGTGCGTTCCCCGCAACCAAGGTGGCCTTCGGTGCGTTCCCCGCAACCAAGGTGGCCTTCGGTGCGTTCGCCGCAACCAAGGCGGCCTTCGTTGCACCTCATCCACGCCGCGACAGCGCTATTCGTCGTCGTCCTCGGCCATGGCGATGAGGTCGTCGGCGAAGTCCGGGTCGGCGACCGCCTGCCTGGCGACCAGGTCGACCAGCTGGTCGAACGACAGGCTCGCGGCCAGTTCGGCGAACCGGTCCTCGTCATCGTCGTCCTGCTCGGTGACCGACGAGAACGGGATGCCGTCCTCCAGCGCGGCGAGCATGACCGCGACGGCGTGCCCACACAGCGAGGTTTCCGCGTCCGCGCAGTCGCATTCGCCGGTCAGCTCACCGTTGACCACGCCGACCCAGACCTCGTATTCCTTGCGGCCGGAGTCCAGCACAGTCGCCGCCACACCTCCGTCGTCCTCGCCGAGTTCGAAGACCCGACCCTGGTCGAGGTGCTCGCGTCCGATCCGGGCGAGGTCCGGTCCCACCAACGAGGACACCGTGTCGGCGTCAAGTCGTACAGCCACCGGGTAATCCAACACCACATGGCAACCCACTGTGAGCACGATTTGCTCACAGTGGCCTGAACAGCGGTTTTCAGTCCAGGGGTTCAGTACAGGGGTTCAGTACAGGGCGGCGGGCTTGGGCGGCTTGACCACGAACTTGGCGTACGCCTTGAGGTACTCGTCACGCAGCTTGTCGTGGTCGATGTAGTAGTTCCACGGCAGGTCGTGCAGGTGGTCGCGCATCGCCACCAGGTGCGCGCGGGCCCTGGCCG
Source organism: Kibdelosporangium sp. MJ126-NF4 (assembly GCF_000826545.1). Next base: position 566,353 of record NZ_CDME01000014.1, read on the forward strand.
GGTCGACCGCCAGGACGTACGCGGCGGCGAAGGCGTTGTGGGCCTCCAGCGCCCGCGGGTGCCTGCGGGGGATGGCGACCATCCACTTGTCCGCGGCCGCGTCGATCTCCGCGCGGACCTTCGAGAAGTACGTGGTGGGCAACATCGCCGCCTTGATCGTGTGCTTGGTGGTGATCAGCTCGCTCTGCTCGGCGAGCAGGACCTCGAAGTGCGCGATCGGGATCATCGCGGCGATCGGGTCGCCCTGCGGCGCCGCGTCGACGCTCAGCCGCGCGAACGCGAGCATGTCGTCGTGCGAGCCGCCCCACTTCTTGGCCAGGACCTGCAACCTGGTGTAGTACGCCGGGTACAGCGTCTGGGTGCGTGCCGAGATCTCACGCCAGATCGCGTCCACCTCCTCCCGGTCGGCCTGCAGCCCGAGCGCGGCCCGCTGCATCTGCGCCCACGGCACCGCGTCGTGGACGAGCCGGTCCGCCGCCTGGTTGAGCGGCCCGATCGCCTTGCGCAGCGTGGCGAAGAACATCCGGAACCGGTCCTCCCCGACCGAGCTGGCCCAGCCGTGGCCGCGGATCGTCCACGCCTCCTCGATGAAGGTCGATCCGGTGAGCAGCCACTCGTCGGGGTTGTCGGAGCCGAGTGCGTTCTGCAGCAACGACTCGGCGCGGCCGACGAGCTTCTCGGCGAGCACCCGCACACGCAACGCCCGCACCTCAGGCTTGCCACGGCACTCGGCGAGCGCGGCGAGCGCCGGGTCGAGGTCTCCCTTCGCCGCGAACTCGACCGCGGCGTCCAGTACCGCGTCCTCGTAGGTGTGGCCCTGGATGACCTCGCGCTGCGGCAGGCCCTTTCGGCCGAATAACCCCATTCCGGCTACTTTACCCGCACAGCAAGGCAGATCACGCGAGGTCCTTGTGCCCTTCGACGTATCGGCCGTAGAGCCGCATTTCCTGATTTCCTAAAGGATGACGACGGACCGCAGCACGTCACCCGTGTGCATCTTGTGGAACGCGTCCTCGACGCCGTCCAGCGCGATCTCCTCGGTGACGAACGCGTCCAGGTCCAGCCTGCCCTGCTGGTAGAGGTCCACCAGCAGCGGGAAGTCGCGGCTGGGCAGGCAGTCGCCGTACCAGCTGGACTTCAGCGAGCCGCCGCGGCTGAAGAAGTCGATCAGCGGCATCTCCAGCGTCATGTCCGGTGTCGGAACGCCGACCAGCACGACGGTCCCGGCGAGGTCGCGGCCGTAGAAGGCCTGCTTCCAGGTCTCCGGGCGGCCGACCGCGTCGATCACCACGTCCGCGCCGAACCCGTCGGTCAGGTCCTGGATCGCGGTCACCACGTCGTCGGCTTCGCGGGCGTTGATCGAGTGGGTCGCGCCGAGGCCTTGCGCCCACTGGAGTTTGCGCGGGTCGACATCCACCGCGATGATCTTGGCCGCGCCCGCCAGCCGGGCACCGGCGACGGCTCCGCTGCCCACGCCGCCGCAGCCGATCACGGCAACGGAGTCGCCGCGGCCGACGTTGCCGGTGTTGATCGCCGCGCCGATCCCGGCCATCACGCCGCAGCCGAGCAGGCCGACGGCCGCCGCCCGCGCGGACGGATCCACTTTGGTGCACTGGCCCGCGTGCACGAGTGTCTTCTCCGCGAACGCACCGATGCCGAGAGCGGGTGACAGTTCGGTGCCGTCGAGAAGCGTCATCTTCTGCTTGGCGTTGTGCGTGTTGAAGCAGTACTGGGGCCTGCCTCGACGGCACGCCCGGCAGTCCCCGCAGACCGCGCGCCAGTTGAGCACCACGAAGTCGCCCGGTTCGAGATCGGTCACGCCGTCGCCGACGGACTCGACCACGCCCGCGGCCTCATGGCCGAGCAGGAACGGGAACTCGTCGTTGATGCCGCCTTCGCGGTAGTGCAGGTCCGTGTGGCACACCCCGCAGGTCTGGACCTTCACCACGGCCTCGCCCGGCCCCGGGTCGGGAACGATGATCGTTGTCACCTCGACCGGTGCGCCCTTCGCCCGAGCGATGACTCCGCGGACCTCCGCCACATCAACCTCCATTGGCCTCATTGCGTACAAGTACCGAGTAGACCTTGTTCTCCCGCGTCTGTCGAGGTGCCAACGTTTGGCCGATTCTCCCGACAGCCCGACAATGATTCACTCGATCGTGTGATCAAATTCGCCCTGCCCCTGATCATCGCGAGCCTCGTGCTCACCCCGACCACCGCCACCGCCGACACCACCGACAGCGCTGCCGCCGACCGGCCGGGCCAGTGGGCCCGCACCAGCGGCGAGGTCCTGTCGAGTTGGTACAACCCGAACACCGGCATCTACGACACGACGAACTGGTGGAACGCGGCCAACGCGCTGAACGCCGAGATCGACCTGTCCCGCCTGCAGCGCACGAGAACCGGGCCGGAGCACGCCGCGACCACGTACGCCAAGTTCGGTCCGGAAGGCTTCTACAACCACTACTACGACGACGAGGGCTGGTGGGCGCTGGCGTGGATCAACGCCTACGACCTGACCAGGGACCAGCGTTACCTCGTGGTCGCCAAGAACCTGTTCACCGACATGGCGGCGGGCTGGGACACCGTCTGCGGCGGCGGGATCTGGTGGAACAAGGAAAAGACGTACAAGAACGCCATCCCCAACGAGCTGTTCATCAGCACCGCGGCCCGGCTGGCCCAGCGCGCACGGGGCTCCGAGGCCAGGCACTACCGGGACTGGGCGCAGCGCGGCTGGACGTGGTTCGCGGGCACCGGGATGATCAACTCGTCGAACCTGGTCAACGACGGCCTGGACGCCCAGTGCGCCAACAACGGCAGGCCGACGTGGACCTACAACCAGGGTGTCATCCTCGGCGCGTTGACCGACCTCGCCGACATCACCCACGACCGACGGCACGTGGACACCGCACACCGGATCGCCACCGCGGCCGTCCGGACTGTCGTGTATCCCAACGGAATCCTGCGTGAGCCCTGCGAGGCGGACAACGGCTGCGGCGCGGACGGGCCCCAGTTCAAGGGCATCTTCATGCGCAACCTGGCCTACCTGCACACCGAGTCGCCACGCCGTCAGTACGCGGACTTCATCCGGGCCAACGCGAAGTCCATCTGGCACAACAACCGCGACGCGGGCAACCGGCTGGGCCTGAAATGGGTCGGCCCGTTCGACACCGCCGACGCGGCACGGCAGAGCTCCGCGCAGGACGCCCTCAACGCCGCCGCTGCCCTCTGAGTGCGGTGAGAACCTCGGCTGTCTCGTCGTCGGCCGGGAAGAACGACTCGATCGCCAGCTCGTCGACGGTGATGTCGGCAGGCGTCCCGAACATCGCGATCATGCTCAGGAACGCCAGCTCGGTGTCCTGGTACGCGATCCGCAACGGCACCACCACGTGGTTGTCCGGATGCACCTCCGGCTCGTCACAGGGGTAGCTCATGGCCTCCTGGTAGAGCTCACGCAGGCCTTCGTCGGCGGTCACCGCGATCTCCCGGCGAAGGCGTGCGAGCAGGTGCGCGCGCCACTCCCCCAGGTTGCGGATCCGCGGCGCCATGCCCTTCGGGTGCAGGCTCAGCCGCATCGTGTTGATCGGCGGCTTGAGCAGTTCCGGCGCGACCTCCGCGGTGAACAGCGTGGTCGCGGCGTTGCTGTCGACCAGGTTCCACCGCCGGTCCACCACACACGCCGGGTACGGCTCGTGCCCGGCCATGATGCGCCGCACGGCCGTCCGGACCGCCATCATCTCCGGCGCGTCCAAGGAGGTCTCGCCGTACACGGGCGCGTACCCGGCGGCCAGCAGCAGCCGGTTGCGATCCCGCAGCGGGACGTCGAGTTCGTCGGCCAGGTGCAGGACCATCTCGCGGCTCGGCGACGAGCGCCCGGTCTCCACGAAACTCAGGTGCCGCGTGGAGATGTCGGCCTGGATGGACAGGTCGAGCTGGCTGAGCCTGCGCTGCTCGCGCCACTGTCTGAGCAGCTCACCGACGGGTCGTTGCGTCAACGTCACGGCTACGACGCTACGTGCCGCGGGGAACTCAGGCGATTATGTCGGAGGTAATGACTATGGTCCCGGCCGTGGACAAGGCTGAGTTGATCAAGCGGATGGCCGACGGCGAACGGCCGGAGTTCCTGTTCTTCTGGGGACACACGCCCACGCCCGGTCACCGGGTCGGCAGGTGGCTGCTGAGCCAGTGGTGGCTGGGCGACTTCGCTGTCGACGGCGTCACCTACCGCAGCGCCGAGCACTTCATGATGGCTGAGAAGGCCCGGCTGTTCGGCGACGACGAGATGCTGGCGCGAATCCTGGCAAGCGAGACCCCGGCGGACGCGAAGAAACTCGGCCGCGCGGTGCGCGAGTTCGACCAGGACACGTGGGTGGCCCACCGGTACGACATCGTCGTGCGGGGCAGCGTGGCGAAGTTCGCCAGCGACCCGAAGCTCACCGCATTCCTGGTGAACACCGGGGACAAGGTGCTCGTCGAAGCCGCGCCCAGAGACGTCATCTGGGGTATCGGACTGGGCAAGGACAACCCGAAAGCCCAGGATCCGGCCCAGTGGCGTGGCCACAACTTGCTCGGCTTCGCGTTGATGGACGCACGGGCTGCGTTGGCGTGATCAACCCCTTAGCGTGAGGCCCATGGCGCTGGCACACCCGTCCCGCGAGCCCGAACCGGGCTCATCCGAGGTATCGGTCAACCCGCTGTACGCCAGGGGGCCGATGCACATCCCGAAGAACGAGCTGCCCGAGCGCGGCATCGACCCGGATCTGGCCTACCAGGTCGTGCACGACGAGCTGATGCTGGACGGCAACGCCCGGCTGAACCTGGCGACGTTCGTCACCACGTGGATGGAGCCGACGGCCGAGAAGCTGATGGCCGAGTGCTTCGACAAGAACATGATCGACAAGGACGAGTACCCGCGCACCGCCGAACTGGAGGCGCGCTGTGTGCGGATGCTCGCCGGGCTGTGGCACGCGCCCGGCGTCACCGATGCCCCCGGCTGCTCGACCACCGGCTCCAGCGAGGCCTGCATGCTGGCGGGCCTCGCCATGAAACGGCGGTGGAAGCACCGCGCCAATTCCTCTGGGGGTGGTGGCACCGGTACGCCGAACATCGTGATGGGGATCAACGTCCAGGTCTGCTGGGAGAAGTTCGCCAACTACTGGGACGTCGAGGCGCGGCTGGTGCCGATGGACGGCGACCGGTTCCACCTGTCCGCCGAGGAGGCCGTCGCACTGTGCGACGAGAACACGATCGGCGTGGTGGCCATCCTCGGGTCCACCTTCGACGGCAGCTACGAGCCGGTCGAGCAGATCTGCCAGGCGTTGGACGACCTGCAGGCCCGGACCGGGCTGGACATCCCGGTGCATGTGGACGGTGCGTCCGGCGCGATGATCGCGCCGTTCTGCGATCCGGACCTGCAATGGGACTTCCGGCTGCCTCGGGTCGCGTCGATCAACACCTCCGGCCACAAGTACGGGCTGGTGTACCCGGGTGTGGGCTGGGTGGTCTGGCGGGACGCGGCCGCGCTGCCGGACGACTTGGTTTTCCGGGTGAACTATCTCGGCGGCTCGATGCCCACGTTCGCGCTGAACTTCTCCCGGCCCGGCTCCCAGGTCGTCACGCAGTACTACAACTTCCTGCGGCTCGGGTTCGACGGCTACCGCCGCGTGCAGCAGGCCTGCCGGGACGTGGCGACCACGCTGTCCGGCCAGATCGCGGAGCTGGGCCCGTTCACCCTGCTGACCAGGGGCGACGAACTGCCCGTGTTCGCGTTCACGGTCGCCGACGGCCAGCCGTTCTCGGTGTTCGACGTGTCCAACGGGCTGCGTGCCCGTGGCTGGCAGGTTCCGGCGTACACGTTCCCCGCCGACCGCACCGACCTCGCGGTGCTCCGGATTGTGGTGCGCAACGGGTTCAGCCCGGACCTGGCGGACGCGCTGCTGACCGACCTGAAACAACTGCTGCCTGTGCTGGCCAAGCGCGACCATCCGGGGCAGGGCCCGTCGGCGTTCGCGCACTGACCTTCACTGAATCGATATCTCCTTGGGCGATGATGCTCAGCTATGACCTTGCGGACTCTGCTGCTCGTAGTGGCACTGCTCCTGGCCACGGCCGCTCCCGCGTCGGCGCACGTGCGGCTGCTGGCCAGCGACCCGGAACCGGGCCAGGCGCTGGACAAGCCGCCGCCCAGTGTCCGGCTGACGTTCGACGAGCCGCTCAAGGCCCCGCCGACGATCACGGTGACCGACCCGAACGGCACCGAGTGGTCGATGGGCAAGCCGACGATGGACGACAAGGTCGTCACCGTGCCCGCCGACGCGGCGTACGGGCCCAAGGGCAGGTACACGGTCAACTACCGGGTCACCGGCCAGGATGGGCACCTCGTGACCGGCGAGGTCCCTTTCGACATCACCGCGTCGTTCGGCCAACCTCCTGCCACGCAACAGGAACAGTCGTCGACGCCGACGGCTCGGCAGCCGGCGCGGCCGCAGCAGGAACATGACCACAGTGCACAGTCCGCTTCGGACAATGAGACCTTTCCGCCGTGGCTGTGGATCGTGGTCGCCGCCATACTCGTCGGAATCGTGGTGTTGGCCGTCGGAATCGGACGACTCGTCCGGCGCAGGCGATAAGCCCGCCTTATGACCGTCGTGGATATGCTTGATCGCGCATAGGTCCTTATGCTCGGAAGATCCCTGCACCCTGCACCCTGCACCGCAAGGAGATCTCGAGTGTCCCTGCGAAAGTTCGCCGCCACGATGGCCGTGGCGGTGGCCGTCACCGGAGCTTTGACGGCCACCGCCACGTCCGCGTCAGCCGATTCGAACGTCCTTGCCAGGACGGTGTACTACAGCGCGTCCGCGTACTCCGGTGAGGCCGACCAGGCCGCGCAGATCTGGAGCTCGCGTGCGCCGAACGTCCGGATGGTCCGTGGCGGAAACGCGACCATCCGGATTTCCGGCACCACCGGTGGCGGATCTCGCGCATACCCGTGTGGGCTCGGCTGCGCGACGATCTACATCGACTCCAACGACATCCGCGCCGGGCACAACCCGCTGCGGATCGTCACCCACGAGATCGGGCATGGACTTGGGTTGCCCGACAACTACAACGGTGTGTGCTCGTACCTGATGTCCGGTGGTAGCGCCGGAACCTCGTGCACCAACCCGTATCCGAACACCCAAGAAGCAGCTCGGGTGAACCAGCTGTTCGCTGGCCGTGCCGCCACCACGGTCAGCAGGTCGGACGTGTACGACACGGCCAACCGCTAGACAACAGCAGCAGGTTCCGAGGAGTTGAGCAGCGCGTGTACCCCACGCGCGGCCGTTCGGCCAGCACGGTTCGCGCCGACCGTGCTGGCCGAGGGTCCATAGCCGACCAGGTGCAGCCTCGGCTCGGCGACCACCTTCGTGCCGTCCATCACGATCCCGCCGCCCGGTGCCCGCAATCCCAACGGCGCCAAATGGTCCAGCGCCGCGCGAAACCCCGTCGCCCAGAGGATCACGTCCGCCTTCAGCTCGGTGCCGTCACGCCACCGCACCCCGTCCGGCGTGACCTCGTGGAAGATCGGCAGCCACGGCAGGCTTTCCAGCCTGGCTCGCAGCTCCGGCGGGGCCCAGAGGCCGGTCACGCTCACCACGCTCAGCGGCGGCAGCCCGGCGCGGACCCGTGCGTCCACTGTGGCCACCGCGGCGCGGCCGATGTCCTGCGAGAACTCCCCGTCCCGGAAGACCGGTTTCCGGCGGGTGATCCACGTGACGTCGGCGACCTCGGCCAGTTCGAGCAGCAGCCCGGTTGCTGACGACCCCGCGCCGACCACGATCACCTTCCGGCCGCGCATCTCCTCGACATCCCGGAAGTCCGCGGTGTGCAGCTGGCGGCCGGTGAACGACGCCATCCCCGGGTAGTACGGCCAGAACGGCCTTGTCCACGTTCCTGTCGCGTTGATGACCGCGCGAGCCGCCCACTTCAGCGTCCCGGCCGAGACCACCAGGCGGTTGTCCTGGCCGTAGTCGACCGAGGTGACCTCCACGGGCCGCAGCACGTGCAGGCCGTAGTGGCGTTCATAGGCGGAGTAGTAGTCACCGACCACCTGGGAGGCAGGGAGATCCGCGTCCGCGTCGACCGGTGGGAAGCCCGGCAGCGGGTGGATGCCGTTCACCTTGCCCAGCCGCAGCGACGGCCAGCGGTGCCGCCACGCTCCACCGGCCCCGTCGTTCGCGTCGAGCACGACGTGGTCGATCCCGTAGTGGCGCAGATGGTAGGCGCTGGACAGGCCTGCCTGCCCCGCTCCGATGACCACGACGTCGGTTTCCCGCATATCCCGCCGAACGCCGGGTCGACGTGCTTTCTTCCACAGCCGAGTGAGCCGTACGTCACTGGGCCGAACGTGGTTTTCACGGACGAGGGCTCCGGGAAAAACCACGTTCGGCTCACCACACCGTCGCGAGATCGGGGTAGTTCAGACTAACGAGGGCAGGTCTTCCAGTGGAAATGGTAGGTGGTCTTAATGCTTCCGTCTGTCGAGTCCATCGCGAGGAAACTTGTCGTCTTCTTCGGATCAGACGTACCCGCATTCACCCGCAACTCCGTATTGACGTTGAAGTTGCGCAACTCGCCACATGGATGGTAAACGAGCGCGGCGATATCGGTGGTATCGGTGAACTGCCAGTTGTCACTCATGGCGCCGTTGAGCGGGTGGCTCACGAACGCTGTCGGCGACATGCCCTGGAAATAGTAGTTCGCCCGCTCGATACCGCTCGCACCCTTCTCAAGGGAGGCGAACCCACGGTAGTCCGCCTGAGCGACCGCGTACGTGAAACCCTGTGGGACGTGCACCTTGAGGGCGATCTGGCAGTTCTTGCGGAAGTCGGTTGGCAGGGCACCGACTCCGACCTGGGCCAGGAACTCGCTGTACGTCACCGTGAAGGCTTCGTTGTCCTCGGACACCGTCACGGCTGCCGTACCGGGACGGCACCCGGAACCGTTCACGGTTGCGACATCGATAATAATCTTGTCCGGTGGCGGTGTTGATGGCCATCCGGCTGTTTGAACTGGTTGTCCGACGATCGATAAAGCGACGCCGGCAGCGACCAACATATGAAGCATCAGGGTACCTCCAAATGCGTCACCGCGACTCGCGACGGTGACCTACCGTATCGCGGTTATCACAGATCAAAACCCGCTGAACGGAGTAAGGCATCACCTCTCCAAAAACAATACTGGGAAAGGATGATAGGACGGCCGGAGGTACGGAAAAGTCCTACGAATAACGCGAGTAATCGTCGGTATTCAGCGACGCCTTCCGATGCGGACGGTGTCGCGCCCTTCCCGCTTGGCGACAAGCAGCGCGGCATCGGCTTCCAGAACCAGATCGGTCAATACCGGTTCCATTCCGCGGGCCGGGACATAAAGCGAGGCGCCGATGGACACCGTCAGTCCGGTCAGCGTCGTGCGCACTCCCCTGTCCACGTCGGGCACGCTGATCTGCAGCGCCCGCACGGCGTCGAGCACGCGCATCGCCACGGCCAGCGCCCGGTCCCGGTTGGTCATCGGCAGCAGCACCAGGAACTCGTCGCCGCCGTGCCCGCCGTAGCGGCCGACGACGTCGTTCTCCCGGCACGACGTGCGCAGCACCTCGGCCACCGCGTGCAGGACCATGTCGCCCGCCACGTGGCCATAGCGGTCGTTGATGTCCTTGAAACGGTCCAGGTCCAGCAGCAGCAACGCCAGCGGCTGCCGCTGGTCGTGCGCGTGCCGCAGCGCCTCCGGCGCGTACGTGTCCCAGCCCCAGCGGTCCAGCAGGCCGGTGAGCCGGTCGATCGCCCAGTACCCGATCGGCTGGCCGCACGTGCCACACCGCTCGTGCTCGGCCACGTGGCCGCCGTCGAACCCCATGTGCGTGGGCAGTGGGATGAGCGGCGCGGACTCCCACGCGCTCGACGCAGTGGTCATGTGTTGTCCCCCAAGAAAGTCGACGCCCCACCCCGCGATCGGCCGACGCCACACGGCTGTTCGGCCACGATCGGCCGGTAGTCGTGGTCGTAGCCGAACGCGCGCGGCCCGGTCAGCCGGAGCCCCGCGGGAGTCGTCCATCGGCTGTCACATGGGACGCCGAGGATGGCGACCCGGTTCCCGTAACGCATCCCCTCAGTGGTGACCGGTTGCCCGGTCTCGTTGTCCAGCACGCAGATCAGGTCCGGTGTGCTGGTCACGATCTCGCCGTCGCGCTCGGCGACGAGGTGCTCGTTCTGGAACGACAGCGTCAGCCGCGCGCCCCGGTACGCGCCGATGCCGTCGATCCTGGCGTGGCCTCGGGCGAAACCGCCGGTGGTGGCGCGGTCGACGTCGACGACCTTGCCGGTGATCAGCAGGTGCCCGTCCAGCAGCGCGGACGCCGTCGCGACCGGCTCGGGCGAGAGCCGGACCGCCCTGCCCAGCCGGTGCGCCAGCGTCAACGTGCCCGCGACAAGGCCGTCCTTCACCTGTCGCCCGGTGAGAACTGTGTCCGCGGTGAAGACCGAGCACCCGGCCTCGGTGCACACCGACCGGGCGAAGCGCTCGGCCCACCGGTTGTCGACGGTGTCGAGCACCATGGTGTTGCCCTTGTCGTCGACGATCGCCATGGGCGTGCAGCTCACACCGATCAGCGACGGCAACACCATGTGCGCCTCGGGGAACGCGCGCCCCATCGCGTCGCCGTCGACCAGTGGCAGGCCGGTCTCGGCGGCTGCCGCGATCGGGATGACCGAGTTCACGCCGCCGATCTCGATCGGCACCAGGTGCGTGGCCTGCTTGCCCAGCACGCGTTCCAGCGCGCGCAACGCGGCGATCGCCTCGTGTCCGGACGGCAGCTTCTCCGCACCGACGGTCGGCGCGCCCATCGCGGAGACCGGTACGACGACCGCGTCCGGCGGCACATCGTCTATGTCCACAAGGGACACCGGGCCGTGCCGGTCGATCGCCACCTCGGCCAGCAGCCTGCCGACATACGGATCCCCGCCGCCACCGGCACCGAGGATCGCCGCGCCGCGGGCTATGTCGTCCATGTCGGACAGCCGGATCTCACGCATCGCCCGCTCCCAGCCTGGCCAGGTCCAGCTGCCCGATCGCCTTGACCCGCACCCGGACCGCGCCGCCCGGCACGTACGCCAGCGGCACTTCGTCGACGTCGACGACACGGATGCTGTCGGGCAACGCTCCTGCCGCCACCGCTCGGTGCACCGCTTCGGTTTTGACGTCCTCCAGCACCGCGTTCCGCTTGCCCTCGTCGATCCGCACGACCCGGTCGACCTCGCCGCCGACCTCGGCGATCGCCGCGCCGACGGCGTTGGCCACGGCGAAGTTCTCCGGCCGGATGATCTCGCCGATGTCGTCGAGGCCCGGCAGTGTCTCCGGCACGAGCACACTCCCGCCGCCGACCACGAGGACCGGCAGCGGCCCCGACGACGTGCGCATCCGGTCGACGCCGTCGGCGATCCGCTCGCCCACCGCCGCCAGCACACCCGCGACCTGTTCCTTGTCCAGGTGCGCCACCAGTGTGGCGTCGCCGATGTCGATCAGGCCCGCGGCGACCGCCAGGTCGGTCAGTGTCAGATCGTTGCCACCGAAGACAAGGCCGCGCTCGGTGAGTTCGTAGCCGACGCTGTCCGGGCCGAAGTCCTCCCCGCGCACCAGGCTCCCGCCGCCGATGCCGAGCGACAGCACGTCCGGCATCCGGAAGTTCGTGCGCACCCCGGCCAGCTCAGTGACCGCTCCTGCCTCCCGGGGGAAGCCGGCGGCGACAATACCGATGTCGGCAGTGGTCCCACCCACGTCGACCACTGCGCAGTCACCGAGCCCGGCCAGGAACGCCGCGCCGCGCATGGAGTTCGTCGGCCCGGAGGCGAAAGTCGCGACGGGGAAACGGCGGGCGTACTCGACGTCCATCACCGTCCCGTCGTTCTGGCTGAGCAACAGCGGAGCGGTGATGCCCGCGCCGCGCAACGCGGCGGTCAGCGCGTCGACGATCCGACCGGCCAGGCCGGTCAGCGCCGCGTTCAGCACCGCCGCGTTCTCCCGTTCCAGCAGGCCGACCCGGCCGAACTCGTGCGAGCACGACACTTCCAGCTCCGGCACCTCGGCACGCAGGATCTCCGCCGCCCGCAGCTCCATCTCGCTGTTGACCGGCGCGAACACCGACGAGATGGCCACCGATCGCAGTCCGCGCCCGGCCACGTCGGCCGCCACCCGTCTGAGTTCGTCGGGATCCATCGGGGCCAGTTCGGTGCCGTCGTACTCGTAGCCGCCGTGCACCAGGTAGTGCTCACGGCCGACCACCGCGCGCAGGACCGGCGGCCAGCCGGTCAGTGGCGGTATCGCGGCCGTCGCGGGCAACGCCAGCCGGACGACCGCGGTCGGTGTGATGCCGCGCCGCTGCACGATCGCGTTGGTGAAGTGCGTGGTGCCGATCATGACCGCGGCGATGTCACCGATCCGTTCGATCGCACCGGCGGCGGCCGCGGCGGCGAGCAGATCCGTGACGGCCCAGGCCACACCGGCGGTGACGTCCGGTGTCGTCGGCGTCTTGACCGATGCCAGCAGCCGGTTGTCGCTCGCGAGGAGGACCGCGTCGGTGTTCGTGCCGCCTACGTCGATACCGATACGCACTTCTCCTCCTTTCCCTGGACGAGCGCTTGTCGTGTCACGGCCCGGCCGATCCCGGTGACCCAGCCGAGTTTCCCGAGGATCAGGTAGAGCAGTCCGGCCAGCAGCAACGAGTTCAGCGAGCCGATACCGAGCTGTTCGCGTTCGCTCCACCAGCCGAACACCGCCGACACCACCCAGATCACCAGCGTCACGGGCACGATCACCGGTTCGGTCGGCGGCAGTTCGCCGCGCTGCCGTGATTCGTCGAGCTCCCCGCGCCAGCGGCGGATCAGGTAGTACTCGGCGACGATGATCCCGGCGATCGGCGGCAGTGCGACGCCGAGCACCATCAGGAAGTCGGTGAAACGGTCGAGGATTCCCACCGCGGACAGCGCGGTCCCGGCGATGCCGATGACGAGCGTGGCCCACACCCGGCTGACCTTGATCCCGAACAGCGTGTCGATCGCGTTGACGATGCCGAGCGACGAGCTGTACAGGTTCCAGTCGTTGATCTTCATGACCGCGGTGACCAGTGCGATCACACCGACCACTCCCGCCGTGCCGGTCAGGATCTGGACGGCGTCCTGTCCCTTGAGGGCGTAGGCGAGCAGCACGCCGATCAGGCCCATCACGTACTGGCCCAACGTGATCGACAGGACGCTCTGCTTGACCACGTCCCTCGGCGAGCGGTTGAACCTGTTCATGTCCGGCATGATCACCGCACCGGCCATGTAGGACCCGGCCACCAGCGTCGCCCCGGCCGCGATCGTGATCGGCTCGCCCAGCGGGCCGGACGAGAACAGCCCGCCCAGGTCGGCGCGCGAGAACTGCGTGATCACCGAGTAGGCGATCACGATCTGGAACGCGGCGACCGCGAAGAACCCGACCCACCGCATCGCGCGGAACCCGTACATCACGAACACCGTGATCAGCAGTCCGGTGATCAGCGACCACACCCACGTGTCCAGCCATGGCGCCACAGTGGACATACCGAGCGCGAACACGCCGTTCTGGATGCCGAACCAGCCGATCAGGCTGACCGAGATGATCAGCCCGAGCAGCGCGGAGCCGTACCGGCCGAAGCCGGTCCACCTGGTCAGCACCGAAGTGGACAGTCCTTCGCGGCAACCGGCGATGCCGACGAACACCGCGACCAGTTCCAGCACGACCGAGCCGAGCGTCAACGCCCAGAACGCGCCCCAGAACGACAACCCGGCACCGAGGATGACGCCGGTCGAGAACGTGATCAGGTCGGAGATCTGGCCGAACTGCTGCACCGCGACACCGAACCAGCCGTATCTGGCCTCGGTGGGCACCCGGCGAAGGGCGTAGTCGTCCTGGGGTGTCACCGGGAGTCCTCTCGGGCGGAAACGGCTGTCCTGGCTTTTCCGGATATCCAGCCGACTCGCGGCGGACCGCCCGCGCGCACGCGCAGCACCACGGTCGGCTCGGACAAGTACGCCAGCGGTTTTTCCTCGACCCACACGACTTCGACCTTCGCCGGGTCGGCGCCCGCGCGCATCGCCGACGCCCGCGCGGCCTCGTGCACGGCGGCACGAATGTCCTCCAGCCGGGGGCTGTTGAGCGGCACGATCCGGCGCGCCTCACCGACAACGGGAGCCGACGCGGCGCCGACCGCGGCCGAGGCCTCGGCGCCGTCCGGCGACTCGACGCGCACAGTGCCCGCCAACGCGGTGCCGACGATCCTCGGCGACAGGGACTTCACGAACGTCCGCGCGCCGGGGCCGACGAGCAGCAGCGGCAGGTCGCCCGGCGCGTCCTTGGCGCGGTCGATCGCCTCCTCGACCGACGCGTGGATCGGCACCAGCGCGGGAACGCTCAAACCTGTTGGCACGCCGTAGACCTTGGTGTGGCCGACGGTCATTCGCGGGCCGCCGTCGGTGAGCGCGCACACCGCGCGCACTGTCCCGTCCACATTGGTCAGACCGACGAGCGCGTCCTTCTCGCCCGACAACAGGGCCGCGCCGACCACCGCCGTCGCGTCAGTGGCACCGAGCAGCGACAGCGGGTGCGTCACGGCGTTGTCGAGCGTGGCGATCGTGCCGTCGCTGCGGGCGAGAAACACCTCCGCGCCGCCCATCCCGCGCTGGTTGACCTCGGTCAGCAGCTTCGCAGCCTCCTCGGCGACCGGCGCGGTCAGCGCGGCCTGCAGGATCGTGGCGTTCTCCCGTTCGACCAGGCCGAGGCCGCCGTACTCGTGCGACAGCAGGATGGCGCCGCGCGCGCCCATCTCCTCGCGGAGCACGTCGGCCGCCGCGAGCTCGTGCCGGGGCGTGACCGACGAGAACACCCCGGTGATCGCGACCGCGCCGACGGTCCCGGTCCCGCCGATCTGCCGCGCGAACGCCAGAAGTCCTTCGAAGTCAAGAGGTTCGTAGTCGCTGCCGTCCAGCATCGCGCCGCCGGACAGGCACGTCGACGCGACCACCACCCGTTCGCGCATCTGTTTCGGCCACAACGTCAACGGCGGCACCGACGTGGTCGCCGCGCCGAGCCGGACCGCCGCGACCTTCGCCAGCCGCCCCGGCCAGCCACGCCAGTAGCCCGTGCCCGCGGCCAGCGCGTTCATCGCGCGCAGGTCCGTGACCGCGACCATCACGTGGTCGATCTCGCCAGGGGTGATCCCGTGCGGCCGCGCCGCCGTGAGCACGGCGTCGAGCACGTCACCGGTCGAGTCGGTCTCGCGTTCCACCGCGACGACCACCCGGCCGTCGTGGTCCAGGATCGCCGCGGCCGACCTGGCGCCGGGAAGCGCGACGCCCAAGCGATAGCTCATGACACGTCCAGTGGGTGGTAGTCGAGGTCGAGACCGAACGCGCGGGGGCCGACGAGTTCCAGCCCGGCGGGCTGGAGCCAGACCTCCGGGCACGGCATCGCCAGCACGACCACGCGTTGCCCGTAGCGCAACGAATCCGTGCTGACCACGTCACCGCTGTAGACGTCGAACAACGTGATGATGTCCGGCGTGGTCGCACGGACCTCGCCGTCCTCCAGGATCGCCAGGTACTCGTGGCCGACCTCGACCCGCAGGCACCGGCCGTCGTCGTTGTTGATCCCGTCGAGCAACGCCGTGGACCGCAGGTTCGCGGCGAACCGCGACGCCGCACTGGTCCGCAACGGCGAGACCATGCTGACCTTGCCCTCCATCAGGCAGGCACCGCCGAACTCGGCCGCGACCCGCCGCACCGCCGTCACCACCGGCGCCCCCGCGCAGTCCGCGATCACCTTGCCGATCCGCAGCGCCCGGCTGATCGAGCCGAGGACCACGCTATGCCGGGCCTGCTCCACCGTCATCACGTACTCGGCGCTCACCCCCACGTCACCGAAGGCCGTGACCGCGCTGCGCGCGAGGCGTTCCAGCCATTCGCCCGTGTCGGCCTGCACCAGCACGACGTGGTCGTGGTCGTCGGCCAGCACCGACGGGCCCGGGTGCACGCCCGCGACCTGCATCGCGACCTGCTCGATGCCGGGGAACGCCCGGCCCATGCCGTCCGCGTCGGCCAGCGGCAGTCCCGCGTTCGCCGCGAGCGCCACGGACGCCAGTCCGTTGCTGCCCCCGATCTCGGTGCACATCATCGCCACCACTTCGGTACCGAAGTGCTGTTCCACCTGACGGCGGATCGCGATGCTCTCCCGGCCTGTGCCGATCCGCTCCACCCATACGGCGGGAGATCCGAGGTAAGCGCACGGCATGACTAGGCCATCCGGCGGAAGATCGGCCAAATCGACGATCTCCACCGGCCCCAGCGTGTCCAATGCGACCTGCGCCATCGGTACGGTCTCCACGGCGTAGCCGCCCCCGCCGGCCGCGAGCACGTCACAGCCCCGAGCGAAGTCGGCAAGGCCACCCCCGTTAAGTCGCACGAGTGAATGGTAGTAAGACAACCACTCTGAGTATTTGTCCTCTCCCCATAGAATCCAGGCCCTCCCTATCCCCACCGCACAGTCTCGCCCCGGAATACCGCTCGGAGGAGTTGTGAGCCACGTCCCGCTCCGCGACCTGCTCGCCGGGCCAGACCTGAACATGCTCACCGTGCTGACCGCGGCGCCACAGCGTTCGGTGAGCTCGGTGCGGGTCATCGACAAGCTCACTGACCTGCGGGCCGTGCCCCGTGACAGCTTCGTCGTCGTGCTCGCCTCGGCGTCCGCGCAGGCACGGGGGCACCTGTTCGACATCGCGATGCGCGACGCGATGGCCAGCGGAGTCGGCGCGATCGTGCTCAACGGGATCGACGCGACGGCGGTGGAGTCCACGGCGGTCCGGATCGCCAACCGCCACGCCATGTCCCTGCTCCTGGCCCCGGCGAGCCTCGAACCGACCCGGCTGGTCGTCACCGTGTCGGAGGCGCTGGCGGGCGACGCGACGGCCGCGCTCGCCCGGATCGACGCGGCCCGCAGGCTGATCGCGTCGGCCGAGACACGCACACACGACCGCAAGGCGTCGATCCTGCTGGCGGCATCGGACGCGTTGGGCGTCCCCGTCACGGCACGCCAGCCCACCCACGGCGAACCGGCGGCACCAGTCCTGGTCGACGGTTCGGTGGACACGTTCGTCGCCACGGAGGTCTCCCCCGACGCCCGAGGAGCCTGGGTGGTGGCGGCACGCGCGGTCGCCACGCTGACAGCGGACGCGTACGCCCGCGTGATCGCCGACGAGCGCCGTACCGAACTGGCGCCACTGGCCGACCGCGGCAGGCTGCTCGGGGAACTGTTGCTGGCCCCGGACTCCGAGCGCGTCCAACTGGTCTCGCACGCCCGCACAGTCGGCCTGCCGGTGGACGGCTGGCACCAGGTGCTGCGGTTCGAACTGTCGTCCTCATTGGACGCGGGAACGGCGATCAGCGCGGACCAGGTCGACGCCATCAGCGTGGCGATGCTGCACGCGGTCCGCGCGGAGATCGACGCGAAGTGGCACAGCACCAGAATCGGCGGCGAGCCACTGCTGGTGCACAGCGTGGACACCGACCCAGGCCCAGCCGCGGGCCGAATAGCACGAGCGGCGGCGACAACAGCACTCGGCGCGGCCCGCAAACGCTTCCCCGGCATCGTGGTCCGCTGCGGAATCGGAGCGGTGCACAGGCAGGCGGAAGGCCTGCGAACCTCGGCGACGGACGCGAAAGCGGCGCTCGCGGTGACCAGACAGGCGAAACCACAGCGTGACGTCGTGGCCATCGACGCGTTGGGCCTCAACAGAATGCTGGTGGAGTGGTACGCCTCGGACAACACCAGGGCCTCAGTGGACGATCTGCTGGCACCGCTCGTCGACCTCGGCCCGACGGCGTCGGAGGAAGCAATCAGGACACTGCAGGCCTATCTGGACCATCAGAACTCCCCCGCGAGGGCAGCGGAAGTGCTGCGGGTGCACCGCCAGACCGTCCACTACCGGCTGAACAAGATCACCCGCCAGCTCGGGGTGGACCTCGCCGACCCCGAGCAGCGGCTGGCGCTCCAGCTGGCGTGCCGCGCCTGGCTGATGCGCTGACTGGCGTGTGTGCGCGTGTGTCCGCGTCCCGACGCACGCACCCCGTGCGGGAGCGACGCCGACCCCCACGGCGGCGTCGATCCCCCTGCCATCACCACAGGGGAACCGTAACGGCGGCTGCTTTCAGTTTGCTTTCAGCTGCCTGACCAGGTGGGAGACGACGACGTTGGCGTCGACGGATGCCCGTTGCGTATTGCGTGTGCACGAGTATGCACACTCATTTGCAGTCCATCGTTGCCGACAGACGGTCCCTGTCTTACACGCCGAGGCGTTGCGGGGTGGACGTTTCGCGGCCACCTGCCAGGCTGGGCCTGGTCTTAGAGTCGGCTCCACGTCCATTGCAGCCCGAAGGCTGCGGGTGTCCGGCCACTCCGGTACCCGACTCGCGCAACTCAGCAACGAGTTTCGCGAGGTTTCGCGCCGCATTGAGGTCCCGATCCAGGACCATCCCACAGGCGTTACAGCGGAAGACTCGGACTCGCAGCGGCAGCTTGGTTTTCACCACGCCGCAAGCCGAACAGGTCTTCGAGCTGGGAAACCATCGATCCGCGACATGCAAGACACTGCCGCGCCACCTGGTTTTGTAGCCCAGGAGCCGACGGAGTTTGCCCCAGCCCGCGTCGGCTATCTTGCGCGCGAGACGCTTGTTCTTGAGCATCCCGGCCACGTTCAGGTTCTCCACCACCACAGTCGCAGCATGCCGAGCGAGTGCGGTGGTGAGTTTGTGCAGACCGTCGGCCCGCAGGTTGGCCACCCGATAGGACAGCCGGTTGCGTTTCGCATTGGCCCTACGCCATCGATTCGACGGCTTCTGCCTGGACCTACGATCGGGACCGCGTCGTCGGGACACTCTTCGGCAGGCGCGCCGCAGTCGTGTGCTCGCGGCATCGAAGTGGCGTGGGTTGGCGATGAACCCGTGCTCGTCGGAGACACCCGCGACCGGCTCGGAAAGCACGGCTAGGTGGGTGATGCCCAGATCGACACCGATCACCGCGTCCGGGCGGTGTGGGGCCGGGTCGTCTCGTTGGAGCTCAACCTGGAACGCCACGAACCAGCGACCGCTCCGGAGAGATACGGTCGCGGAGAGGACACGGGCGGTCGCAGCCTCGATACGGCGGGCCAGTTTGCGTGTGGACTCGTGCGTCTTGAGCGTGCCCAACCGCGGGAGGGTCACGTGGTGCCGGTCGGGCTCCAGACGAATAGTGCCGGTGGTGAACCGGCACGACCGAGCAGCTGTGTGCTTCCTCTTGCGCTTGGGCTTGCCCATCGTGGGCCCGGCACGGCTGCCGTTGCGACTGGCCGTGTAGTTGTCGAACGCCGCCGCGGCGCCTGCCAGGCCGGTGTTGTAGGACTCTTTGGAGTTCTCGTCCCACCACGGCGCGAGATCGTGTTTGACCTGGTTCCATACCTTGCGCAGTCCAGCTATCGACCGTGGCCGCCACGGCGTCAACTGCGGTTCGGGTATGCCGTAGGAGGCCTCGGCGGCGCGCTGCTCCCACGCGGCACGTACCCACGAGACTGCCCAGTTGTAGGCAAACCGAGCCGCACCACAATGCGACAACAGCGCCCGCTCCTGACCGCGAGTGGGATCCAGGGCGAATCGGTACGCCGCCACGGTCCATCCCGACGGTGGGCTGTACTTCCTCACCCCACCCTCACCAGCCCCGGATCGCGGGCCGCGTCTGACCAGACACATGTCAACGGACGGGGCATCGGGGCATCGAACACTGGTTCAGAATATCGGAAGTTGACACCCCAAGGCCTCGCCCCGGTTCGGATTCACTCGATCGTGGAAACCCATCGGTCGTCACAGTGACAGGTCGACAGGCGCCATGCGACCCGCCATCACACCGGCAACTGGGTGATCCACAGTGGACTCAACGCGGTTCGGCCCAGCAGCATTCATGCCGGAGCCGACAGCACCTGACGCCAACCTCACCGCCCACACTGACCAGAACACCAGAACGCGCTCCGCGCTCAGCTGTAACAACCCTCCGTGACACCTCCCACCCTGCTCAAGGCGTGCACAGGAACCGTAGCGAGCTGAGCTTTCAGACAGCTTTCAGCAATCAGACCGCCGTACGAGGGGACAAGCTCAGTCACGCCGGTAGCGAGAGCTGGGGGTCTCTGTCCGGCGTGACCGAGCTGTGGTGTCCGAGGACGGCAGGGCCGAGTGGCTCATTCCCGGCAACGCCCGCCACCCTCGAGACACGCATGACCGTATCCGGGGAACCTTTCATTGGGCTGTCAGCACGTCGCTACTGGCCCTCGCCGTACGCGGAGACGGCGAAGTCGCTCAGCTCCAACCGGTCGGCGACCTCGGCCTTCATGATCAGGCTCGCCACGTGCTTCTCGACCGTGCGCGGGGAAATGTGCAGGCGGTTGGCAATGGCTTTGTTCGTCAGCCGCTCGCGCAGCAGCTGCAGTACTTCGTGCTCCCGGACCGTCACGCCGATCGCTCGAAGGTCGTCCGGGACCTGGTCCATGCCGGTCCGGCGCTGTTTCACCGATGCGCCCGCGTGCCGGAGCAACGAACGGCACGCGCCTGCGACGGCAGGGACAGTCGACTGGTGGAAATACTCCTCCGCCCGACGGAGCCAAGCAACTGGTTCACCCCAGCCGTCTGCGATCGCCGCCTCCGCCGCCAGCCGCAACACCAGATGACTGACCATCACGTAGATCGACGAATCCTGCTGCGCGGCCGCCGCAGCCATGTTGGCTTCCTCCACGCGCCCCTCGCGGCCCAGCAGAACTGCTTCGGCGAGCTTGACGAATTGGCGATTCCACCGCATCGCACCCTGAGTGGTTGAGGCGACCGCTGTGTACTCCGCCCAGCCAGCGTCTTCTTCGAGTACGGACAGCAACAGATGCAGTCCGTGCCTGCCCGCCAGGTGATAACCAGTGGGCAGATCCTCGGTCACACCCAGCATTCTGTCGAGTTCGTCCCGTGCCAGGACACGGTTCTCCTCCAACAACGCACAAACGGTCCGGGCGAAGCCCAGTACCAGTGGGAACTCCTGCGAGTGCTCGTCCTGCCATTCCGAGTACTCCGCGAACGAGTCCTCCATCGCTGAACGGTTGCCCTGGTGAGCGGCCAACGCGGTCTGCACCATCAGGACGTACCGGATCTGCGGACGAAGCCGCAGACGGATCACATCCGGTTTGTACGCGGCTATCAGGCGAGCTGCTTTGACAAAATCCCCACGGAGCACAGCGTCTATGGCGAAGCTGCCCTCGATCGTGTACCCGAGAGTGATGGCTCCAGCGCGCTTGGCTTCTCTGGCAGTTCGTTCGTAACCGCCAGAGTCCCCTGACACCAACCACGAATTGACAGCGGACAGCATCAAGGCATAGACGCGCCAAATGGGCAACCGGTGTTCCTCGGCGAGACGCAGACCGCGGTCGAAGCAGGCGGTCGATTCGGCCATGCTTCGATCTCGGACCAGCTCTCCGACGATCAACCAGGCCTCACACATGACATTGGGGACTCTGGCCCGTTCGGCGGCGGCGATGGCACGTCTGGCCAGCTTTTCCGCGTCCTCGTCACGGTTCTGTCCACTACCGTGCCTGGTGAGGTGTGCCGCGATGACATCGACGGGGGCGGTGTGTTCTTCCTTCGCATCGGGCCCCAACGTCTGACGAGCCACGACAACTTGATCCATACCCTCGGCGAAGAGCCCAGCGAGGAAGTAGACCTTCGCGAGACGCGTGTGCAGCGCCGCACGGGTAACGGGGGCGAGGCTGGCACCACCAAGTTGCTCGTCCAGGGTGTCGACCAACATCCGTGCCCGATCAACCTGGCCTGCCTCCGCGAGTGCATACAGCAAGGTCTCCAGGACCTTTGCTTTGCTCTCTGCCGTTGACTGACCGTGCAGTAGTTCGTTGGCACGGTCGAGCAACCTGACCGACGACTCGGACGCACCGTTCGCGAGTGCCCGCCGACCCGCTTCAGCGAACAGGACCGCCGCCTCGTGAGTCTCACCCGCATCTGCTTGCAGCGTAGCGGCGAGTTGACACCATTCACCGGGCAGCTGCGGATGCAGAGCCATCACCGCCGCAGAAGCCTGTCGAGAGTACTCCGCCCGGTCTCCGGGGGTCATGCTCGATCGCAACGCCTCAGCCATCAACGGATGCCGGAACGCGTACCAGTCGGGTGACGCCTCGTCCGGCGTGACCAGCTGGGCCGCCACGGCCGCGCGCAGGTGAGCGAGCATGCTCCGCTGGTCGAGCGCGGTCACGCGGCCCACCACCGACAGGGGGAATCTGTCACCGAGCACCGCTGCCACGGAAAGCAACATGCTGCCCTGCGGCCCTAGTTGCCCGACCCGATCGATGACACCTTGCAGGACGGTTTCCGGAATGTCCGCTCTCAGTGTCCCGACCACGCTCCAGCCGTCGGCTCCCTTGGTCAGCACACCATCATTGACCAGCTGATGCAGGACTTGTTCGATGATGAACGGGACCCCTGCGCTGTCCTCGACGAGCCGGTTGGTGACCTCGACAGGCAGGTCCTCGGGTTCGCACTCGAGACAGCTGGCGACCAATGAGGCCACTTCGTCCGCAGCGAGCCGGTTGAGAGTCACGATCGACGCGGCATGTCGTTGCGACGCCGACCGCGCCAGGTCTCGCGCCGGGCTTGGCTCGTCTCGGATCGTCGCGACGAGAAGCACTGGCGAGTCAGCGAGGTTGTCGGTCAGGTACTCGACGATCGCGAGGGTCTCGGCGTCGGCGTGGTGAAGATCCTCCAGCACGAGCAAACAACCATTCGACCGCCCGACCACTGTCACCAGCCGCAGCACGGCCTCACCCAGTACGACCAGGGAGTCCCCGACAGTCGCTGCTCCGGGTTGTTGGAGATCCGGGATGAGCCTGCCGAGAATCGGGCGATACGGCCCCAACGCGGGGTCGTCCGGGGGGTGGCCGCTTCGGAACAATGCCAAAAGGGCCTCGGTCAGCGGACGGAACGGCACTATCGGTCCGACCGTGCTCCCCCGACCACGAAGGACGCGAAGGCCTGCGGCAAAGGCGACGCCCGCTGCTTCGGCGGCGAGCCGCGACTTGCCGATTCCCGCTTCACCAACCAGGAACACGGCGCCGCCACGAGAGGTACGTGCCGCTTCGATCGCCCTCTTCAGCTCGGCCACCTCACGGCTGCGGCCGATCACGAGCGAAGAGCGGAACACCATGGCCGGACAGTACCCAGAGTTCCCTGCAGGGTTGAAGCCCGTAACGAGGTTGATCTCACCGGACCACGGTGACGGCTACCGCTGCGAGCTCGTCTTCGTGCACGAACGTGGGGAATGTGAAGTCGCTCCACAGTCTGTCCAGTGGACGACCAGCAAGGGCGTTCACCCTGGCGCCGATGTGTCGCCGAGGCGAAACGGAGATGTGACCTGCGGGGTGGGTCGGTGTTTCGAGCAGAGGAGCCGTCAATGCACTCATGGCTGCCTTCTTCCTGTGAGCGGGGCATCTCAAGGAGGGACGGGCACTACAAGATGGAGCGGTCAGTACTGCATGCCCGGGGTGGGCTGGAGCAGGAGGACTGAGGGGACTCGGCTGGCGAATCCCAGGCGGAGCAGGCCGTAGCCGATACCGGCGAGGCCGTTGAGCAGGCCGGAAGAAACGACACCGTGAGGAGTGCCACAGCGGACGCCGCCACGGTCGATGGCGCCGAGCAGGAGACCGGCATGGCGAGTGGCGGCGGCCGAGGCCTCGTAGCTGCCGCGTTCGCCGAGCACCATCAGTGCCTCGGTGACGCCGAGCTCGCCGTGGCACAGGCTCATGTCACGCAGCGGCTGGTGTTCGGCCAGGGTGCTGGCCCACTCGTCGGGTGCGTCGCGGCGGGCCATGGTGAAGCCGGACAGGCCGCCGCACCAGCTCAGGTCCGAGCCGTCCGGCACTTCCGCGTCCATGATCGCCTGGCCGACCTCGAAGTAGTGGTCGCCCGCTCCGGTCGCCGCGAAGCGCTGCAACGCCCAGCCGATGCCGGTGTGGCCGTGGGCGAAACCCGCCGTCGGCAGGTCCAGGCACGTGCACGGCACTGTGTGGGCCTGCTCGACCAGTCGGTCGGCGAAGTCCCATGCCAGGCGTCCCGCCGAGGGCAGCCCGCTCTCGCTGTGCACGGCCAGCATCGCCGCGAGGCCACCGGCGCTCCCTGCCGCGAAGCAGGCCAGCTCGTCGTCGGTCGCCGCCCTGGTCAGGTCGACCACCGCGGGCAGCCAGCTGCGGATCTCCGGGTCGTCGAGCAGGTTGCCCAGCCTGGCGATCGCGTAGCTGATCCCGCCGAGGCCGTGCGGACCGCCGCAGCCGATCGTCACGCCGAGCTCCGGCTCGGTGATCAGCTGGTCGATGAGTCGGGGCACTGGGCGGACCGCGTCCCTGGCCAGTTCCGCGTAGCGCTGCACGCCTGTCAGGTCGGCGAGCTGCGCGAGGAACAGGGCCACTCCGCAATACCCGTGGGCGAGGCCGGCGCCCATCGGGAGAACCGCCCAGTGCTTGTCGATGATCGGCTCAAGGCCGAGCCAGTTCGCACGGCCGTCTCCGTGCATCGCCCGCGCGCCGATCTCGTCGGCGATCCCGCACGCCGCCGACAGCAGCCGCTGCGGGTCGGGGATGGCTGACGTGCCCGCGCGGGGCCGGGTCTCGCCGGTGCGGTGTGCCACCGGCTGCGCCCTGGTCGCCAACGCCGCCGAGATCAACCATTCCTGGTCGTAGCGGTCCACCTCGTCCATCGCGGCGATCTTCAGCACGACCGTCGCCAGGCCGGGGCCTTCCAGCAGGTCGGGCAGGCATTCGCCGTCCGCGGCCCGCAGGTCGCGTGAGCCCGGCTTGCTGGTGAACATCGGCAGGTCACCGGCCCAGAGGTCGTTCAGCTCGCTCGGGATCAGCCGCTGCCGGGCCAGGTCGCACGCGGAGTCGATGGTCAGCGCGTCGAACACGCGCTCCCGCTGCACGGCGTCGCGCAGCACGTCCGGGTGGGTGGACTCGTCGAGCAGGGTCGCGTACACCTGGCTGGGCCTGGCCACGATCCGGATCTCGTCGTTGGTGCACGCGGTCAGCAGGCCGATCAGCTCGGAGCGGTGCCGCACGATCGCGTCGTAGCCCTCACGGAAGCCACCGAGCATCGCGGCGCGGTACTCCGACGGTTCCACGTCGAGGTCGCCGAGCCGGGGCCGGTTGGTGGCGCCCTGGAACTCACCGCGCCTGCGCACCAGGCGCATCACGTCGGTGCCGACGCCGTCCCACGCGACCATGTCGGTCGGGGACTGCACGCCCTTGTCGCCGCCGAGCGCGGAGACGTCGACCGCGCCGTGCTCACCGAGGAGCATCTGGGGCAGCAGCGCCATCCGGTGCACCGAGGAGGCGAGCACGCGCGCCGCCGGGTCGGGCCCGGTCGCGGTCGGCTGCTCGAGCATGGGGTGGAACAGGGTCTCGACGTCCACGAGCACCGGCTGGTCGCCGCAGGCGATCAGGTTCTCGTAGTGGATGTCGGCGCCGTCCACGGCGTACAGCAGCGCCAGCAGCGCGCCCTGCCTGCGGTAGAACCGGTCCACCTCGGCGACCTGCGTGCACGGCCGGTGCTCGACGAACTCGAGCCAGCCGTAGCCCTCACGGGTGAGCGAGTCGACGCCACGCAGCCCCAGGCCGAGGACCTTGGAGTTGAGCCAGCCGACCAGTCCGCTGAAGTGCCGGTGCAGCTCGAGCGACCGCGGCTTGTAGACGACCTTGCGGCCGTCGGCGAAGTGCAGGATCGCGACGCTGCGGCCGCGCTGGTGTGTGTCGCCGATGCCCGCGCGGATGGACACCAGGTCGCCGGGGTCGACTCCGCCGAGCAGCCGCGCCACGATCAGCTCGCGGTCGGCGACGAACCGCTCGATCAGCTCGACCTGCGCGTCCGCGGTGTACTGGCATGCCTGGCCGAGCAGCCGCGCCAGCACCGGGTACTCGGCGAACAGCGCGGTCAGCCGGTCGGAACCGGCCTGGGCACGGATGAAGTCGGTGAACCGCTCGTGCGCGGTGTCACCGGTGAGCCTGCCGGACACGCGCTCGACGTTGAGTTCGAGCACGAGAGTACGGGCGGCCAGTCCGGCGAGGCGCCTGCCGAGCTGCCGGTCGAACACGGCGGCGACGGCCTGTGCGTCGATCTTTCCCGCGGTGGCCGCCCGGGCCACCCGGTCGCGGGCGATCCGCACCAGTGGCCGGAACACCCAGGCGAACGCGTCGGGCCAGTCGCACGGCACAGCCCCCTCGGCGCTGACCGGGCCCCTGCCCACTGCCTGGTCGATCAGTTCGGCCCAGCGCGGGCGGCCCTGGACCGTCCACCGGCGTTCGGCGGCGGTCAGCGCGCCGGTCCACCATGGTCCGGAGTTGATCCCGTTGTCGCGGTGCGAAATCGCTTGGCTCACGAGTAAACAGGCTGGCAGCGGGCGCACGCGCGGACATGGGTAACAGCTCCCCACATTTGCGTCCGGGACCACCCGTATTGGGTAGTGGTGGGTACCTCGCGACCTGGAGTTCTGTCGACGGTACCGGCGAAGGCATGGACTGTGCGACCGCTGTCACCCATCCGGAACCTGACAGTACGTGTCAGGCATGCGGTGTCAGGATGGGCCGATGAGGACAACGGTCGATCGTGCGCG
Organism: Kibdelosporangium sp. MJ126-NF4; assembly: GCF_000826545.1. The sequence goes on from NZ_CDME01000014.1 coordinate 593,119, forward strand.
GGTGCTGGCGTACCGGATCGCACGGCAGGGGCTGCACCGCACGGCCACCCCTGTGGACGACCTGGACGTCGTCGCGCTCGGCGTGCAAGACACACCGCCTGGCTCGTCCCGGCTGGCACTGGGCGTCCGTACGGAGGCCGATGTGGACGACCACACCCTGGTGCGGGCGTGGACCGTGCGGGCGTCGCCGTTCCTGCACCGCGCCGAGGACCTGCCGATGCTGGCCGCCGCCTTGTGGCCGCACAGCGAGCGGGACGCGTTGGGCAAGGTCGCGTGGCAACGGTCGGTCATGCAGACGAGCGGGATCACGGCCACGCAGGCGATCCGGTACACCGCCGAGGCCATGCGGGAGTGCGTCACGAGCCCGACCGTGAAAGGTGTGGCCAGCACGGCTGTGTCGCGGCTCGTGCCGAAGGCGCTGGTCTCCTACTGCCGGGGATGCCAGGCGGAGCACGTGTTCGAGTCGCTGTTCCGGCTGGCCGCGCTGCCCGGCGGGCTGCGGCTGGATCTCGCGCAGTCGCCGCCACTGCTCGTCCCGATCGAGGACTGGCCGGGGATCCCCGAGCAGCAGTCCGGTGCGGACGAGCTGATCAGGCGGTACCTGACGTTCCTCGGCCCGGCGCGTGTCGCGGACGTCGCGGCGTGGCTGACCACGACCCAGGCCGAGGTCAGGCAGATCTGGCCGACGGACGGACTGGTCGAAGTGGACGTCGACGGCCGCGCCGCGTGGATCCCCGAGTCCGAGGTGGACCTGCTGCTCGACCCGCCAGAGCCGCCGCGCGCCCTGCTCGTGCCCACGTCGGACCCGTTCATGCAGGAGCGCGACAAGCTGATGCTGGTGCCGGACAAGGCGCACCACAAGGCGATGTGGCCGGTGATCGGCCAGCCCGGCGCGGTGCTCGTGGACGGTGACGTCGCCGGGATCTGGCGGGTCAAGGCGTCCGGGCGCAGGAAGCTGGAGGTCAGGATCACCGAGTTCACGCCGGTCGAACCGGACGCGTGGCAGGCGATCGAGGCTCAGGCGCAGCTGATCGGCGCTGTGCGGGACATCGCGGAGACCATCGTCATCGCGCTGTGAACCTGGTCAGGTCCTCGATGGCCTGGCGCACCTCGGGGTGGTTGCGGCCGAGGATCTTCGTCTTGATGTCCAGCGCTCGCTGGGTGAGCCTGCCCGCCGCGGCGATGTTGCCCTTCGCCGCCATCAGCATGCCGAAGTCCGCGCACGCGACCGCCAGGTCGTAGTGGTGGGGCGGCAGGACGCGCTCGAACGTCGATATCGCCTTGCGGAACAGCTTCTCGGCCATCTCCAGGTCACCCTGCCTGGCCAGCATCGCCGCCAGCATCGCGCGTTCGTTGGCCGTCGCCGCGTGGTTCGGGCCGAGCGCGCTCTCCCGCAGCATCAGCGCACGGCGCGCGTGGGCCTCGCCGGTGGCGAACCGGCTGAGCATCAGGTCGAGCTCGGCGAGGTGGTGCCACACCACGGCGGAGGTCGCCTTCTGGCTGCCGACCACCTCCAGCGCCTGCCGGTAGAGCGCCTCGGCCTCGATGAACCGGCTGGAGAACAGGTAGACCGCGCCGAGGCCACACATCAGCTCGGCCAGTTCCTCCGGGTGCGGCCACGTGCCGTTCTCGGCCAGGTCCAACGCGGACTTGTAGAGCACCTCGGAGCTGCCGAACCGGTTGCGCACCCGCTCGACCATCGCGAGACAGCCGAGCGCCTTGACCCGCAGCCGGACGAGCGTCTCGTCGTCGCGGGAGTACTCCTCGGTGATCACGATCGCACGGCGTGCATATCGCTCGGCTTTCGCGTACTGCGACAGCCTCTCGTGCAGCAGGCTCAACTCGATGCACGCGCCCGCGATGGCCGGGTGGTTGGGCCCACCAGCGTGCTCGACGACAGCGAGCGCGGTCTCGGCGACCACGACCGCTTCCTCGGCCCTGCCCTCGTCGTAGAACCGGCGGGCCAGTCCGAGGCGTCTGCGTGCTTCAGCTATCGGGTCGAGCATCGCCCGCGCCGCACATCGTGTCCTTCTCCTGCCTTTAACATCAGTCGACATCATGATGGCAGGGCCGATGGGCGCACATCACCCGGTTGGCACATCCAGGCCGGTCAACCGGCCGGAAGGATGGCGAGGTTTCGCCTGGTCAGGGCAGCTTCGGAGGGTTCTTCGGGCAGTCGCTGACGGATTTCCAGCGACCGGCGGTAGAAGCGTTCCGCCTCCTCGGTGTGGCCGCGGACGGCCATCAGCACGCCGAGGTCGTTGAACATGGCGGCGACCTCGTGGCTGAGCAGGAGTGCCTCGTCGGCGAGCACGGCTTTGACTGCTTGGTCGTTCACGTGATCATGGTGGCTTCCCGATCGCCCCAGGTGGTAGGTACCGCGCACCCAGCGCGACCGGGAAGCCTTCCCGAGAGTCAGCCCAGGATGGCGTCCGCGATCCGGGCACGCAGCGCACGGCCGCTCGCGCCGAACGCTTCCAACCACTGTGCTCGTTTGTACAGCCGGTGCAGGATGTGTTCCCACGTCATGCCGACGCCGCCGAGGACCTGGATGGCGTGTTCACAGGCGGTGACCGCCGCCTCGGCCGCTGCGGTCTTGGCCGCGGCGACCGCGACCTTGGCCTGGTCGTCGTCCTCCGACAGCGCCCACGCCGCCCAGTACGTCAGCGACCTGGCCAGCTCCAGCGCGGCGTACGAGTCCACCAGCTGGTGCGAGACACCCTGGTACGTGCCGATCACGCGGCCGAACTGCTCGCGTGTGGACGCGTGCGCGATGCCGTCCTCCAGCGCGCGGCGGCCGACGCCGAGTGCCTCAGCCGCGGCGAGCAGGTGCGCGCGGCTCTCGATCTCGACGAGCACGGAACCGTCGCCCAGCGCCTGCGACGGCGCCGCGTCGAACTCCACTTCGTACAGGCGACGTGACTGGTCTGATGTGGACACGGGAGTGACGGTCGCGTCGGCGGTCCGTACGAGCCGGACTTCCGGTCCGGCCACGGTGACCACGAACGCGTCGACGAAGGCCGCGTCGGGCACGAGGACCTTGCGGCCGGTCACCCGGCCGTCCGCGTCCACTGTGGTGGCCACGTCGGTGTCCGTGATCCCTTGTGGACGACCGGATTCCGCCCACGCCAGCGACAGCTTCAGCTCACCGGACGCGACCGCGCCGAGCAGCTGCTTGTCGTGCCGGATCGCGGGTGACGCCAGCGCGACCGTGCTGAACAGCGGCGCGGGCAGCAGGGCCGCGCCGGTCTCCTCGAACAGCACGACCAGGTCGAGCAGGGACAGCTCGTCGTCGGTCCAGCCGAGGTCGGCCAGCCGCTTCCAGCTGTCCGGCTGCCAACCGGGCTCGCCGTCGATGATCGCGGGCAGCTCCGTCAGCGGGTGCCGCTCGGCCAGGTACTCCCGTGCGGCCGTGCGCAGCATGTCCTGTTCGGACGAGAATGCGAAGTCCATGTTTTTCTCCCACCGGCCCTGTATCAACGACTGCGAGGCAGGCCGAGCACGCGTTCGGCGACGATGTTGCGCAGGATCTCGGAAGTTCCCGCCTCGATGGTGTTGCCCCGGCTGCGCAGCTGGCGGTACTGCCAGTACCCGTCCCACACGCCGCCCTTGTCGTCGAGCATCCCGGACAGGCCCTGCAGGTCGCGGGCGAGCTTGGTCAGCCGCTGGTTGGCCTCGCTCCACACGAGTTTCACCACCGAGCTCTCCGGACCGGGCTGTCCCTTGGTCAGCAGGGTCGTCAGGGTGCGGTAGTTGGTGAACGCCAACGACTGCAGCTCGATCCACTCGCGAGCGATCGCGTCGCGCACCACCGGGTCCTCGGCCGGGATGCTGCCGTCCGCCGCGGGCTGCTTGGCCAGCTCGACCAGGCGCGTGAAGTGTGTGCGCAACTGACCGACGAGGGCGAACGCGAGCGTGCCACGCTCGTGCAGCAGTGTGGTCATCGCGACTTTCCAGCCGTCGCCCGGCTGGCCCAGAATGGACTCCTTGGGCACGCGCACGTCGGTGAAGAAGATCTCGTTGAACTCCGGGTCGCCGGTGATCTGGCGCAGTGGCCGGACCTCCACCCCCGGCGCGTGCATGTCGACGAGCAGGTACGACAGGCCCTTGTGCTTCTCCGCCTCGGGATCGGTGCGCACGACGAGGATGCACCAGTCCGCGATGTGCGCCCACGACGACCACACCTTCTGGCCGTTGACCACCCAGTGGTCGCCGTCGAGCACCGCGGTGGTCCGCGCCCCGGCGAGGTCGGAGCCGCTGCCGGGCTCGGAGAAGCCCTGGCACCAGATCTCCTCGCCGGACAGCAGCTTCGACAGGTAGCGCTGCTTCTGCTCCTCGGTGCCCCACGCCATGATCGTCGGTCCGGCCATGTTCAGGCCGATGATGCCGATGTGCTCGGGTGCCTGGGCGCGGACCATCTCCTCGAAGTAGATGGCCTGGTAGCCGGGGGAAAGCCCGGCGCCGCCGTACTCCTTGGGCCAGGTCAGCCCGACGTATCCGGCGTCGTGCAGCCTGCGGCTCCACGCGCGCATGTAGTCGACCTCCGGCCGGCCGGAGCTGGGGTTGTCGGCCGGGTCGAAGTTCCGGCCGTACCAGTCGCGCAGCTTCGCGCGGAACGCGGCCTCGGCCGCGGTGTCACGGAAGTCCATGAGACATGCTTGCATTCTGACTCAAAACTGGTCAACTGTCGGATATGTCTCCGTGATGCGACGGACGGTAGGGTGGCGGCCATGTCGGCGACATCGGGCACCCCGCTCACCCGCGCGTTACGCGGGCCGTCACCGGCGCCCCGCACCGCCCCGATCGACGCGTTCCGCCTGGCCAGGAAGTGGTTCCTGACCGGACGGCGGGTCGACATGCAGCAGCTGGCCGCCGAGCTGGGCGTCAGCCGCGCCACGTTGTACCGCTGGTGCGGCAGCCGGGAACTGTTGATCGGCGAGGTGATCTGGTCGATCAACGAGCACGCGCTCAACGAGACACGCGCCCGCTCCCGCGGCTCCGGCCGGGTGCTGATCACCCGCGTGCTGGAGCGCTCGCTGGCTCGCATCCGGAGTTTCGAGGCGCTGCAACAGTTCGTCGCCGAGGACGCGGAGTACGCGCTGCGGATCATCACGTCGAAACAGAGCGTCATGCAGGCGAGGCTGATCGAGTGGATCGCGGACTTCCTGCGCGACGAGCTCGAGTTGCGCGACGACATCGACATCGCGGACCTGGCGTACGTGATCGTCCGGGTGTGCGAGTCGTTCGTGTGGAGCGACATGATCACCGGCGCGCCGCCCGCGACGGACAAGGCCGTGAAGATCGTCGACCTGCTCATCGCAGCCGCCGAAACCTCGTGAGTGTTTGGTCCGGTTCTAGCCGGACTAAACACTCACGAGGGATTTCAGCGGTAGGTGAGCAGTTCGCGGTGGTCGCCCTCGAAATGGGCGTGGTCGTTGTAGGTGACCAGGCTGGTACCCGAACGGCCGTGCACCAGTTTGGTGATGCCGCAGTTGACCGCGACCCGGTTGACCGCTACGAAGCCGGTGGCGTCCAGGCCCCACATCCGGGCGCAGACGGCGGCGATCACGCCGCCGGACGTGAACACGACCGCGGTTTTCCCGCTGTCGAGCCCTTCTAGCAGATCCGTGACCGCGCCGGTCACGGTTTCGCCGAACTCACGCAGTCCGTCCCATGAACGCAGGGCCGCGTCGAGCGCTTCCTGGAAGCCGTGCGGGGTCACCTCGTCACCTTGGACCGCACGCACGAGCCCGAGGTGGTCGAACTCGTTCCACCGGGGATCCAGCCGCAGGTCCGCGTCGAGCCCCGCGGCGGTCGCGGTGTCCCGCTGACGACGCAGCGTCCCGCTCCACACCTGGTCAGCGAGCACACCGCGGCGCCGCAACTCCGCTCCGGCGTGCTTGCCCTGCAGCTGCCCCACGGGCGAGAGGACGTCGTAGTCCTCGGCACCGAAGGACGCCTGGCCGTGCCGGATCAGGTACACCAGTGGCATCAGCGAAACCTATCCTTTCCCATTTGCCAGTTATACCCCGTTCGGTCCAGTGCCACTGGACCGAACGGATGAGAATTATGGTCGTTGTGAACCTGCCGACACACCGATGAGTGCTGATAGTCTCTTTCTGGTCTGCACAGGGGATGAAAGCTTCGCACTAGTCGGTGTCACACATGTCGGGGAACACTGCACGGGGAAAAATCGAAAACCTTCAGGCGGACAATCAGTTCGCCGAAGCGCTACGGTCGGCCATTCGGTCCAGCGGGCTGAGTCTCGACCGAATACAAGCGCGGTTACGAGCGCGTGGCACCCCGGTGAGCATTGCCGCACTGAGTTATTGGCAGTCGGGTAAGCGCCAACCAGAGCGCAACGACTCACTGACCGCACTCGGCGAACTGGAAAACATCCTGAAGCTGCAGTCGGGCGCGCTGCTGGCGCTGCTCCCTCCGCCGAGGCCGCGCGGCAAACAGGCGACGACCGTGCGGCCGGTGACCGAGACCGTCCAGTTCGAACGCGAGATCCTGATCGGGCTGCTCGACGCGCTGGGCACACCGAACGCCCTCGACCAGGAACAGCAACTCACCCTGGTCGGCCTGCACGACCGATGCCAGCTCGGCGACGACGGCGGCCAGCACCTGATCACCACACGCGCGGTCTTCGAGGCGCGCACCGACGGCCAGGACCGCTGGCTGTTGATCTACAAGTCGGACGATCCCGGCGCGGGCACCCCAGAGCTGACCACTGTGCGCAACTGCCACCTCGGCCGCAAGCAGGTGGACGACACGAATGGCCTGATGGTCGCCGAGCTGATGTTCGACCAGCCGATCAGGCGCGGCGACACTTACCTGATCGAGTACGAACTCCGGAATCCCGGACCGCCGTATCCGAAGTGCAACAGGACGCACTGGCGAGAGTTCAGAAGGCCGATTCGCGAGTACCTGCTCGAGATCCACTTCAATTCGTCGAGCGCACCGGGCCGTTGCCAGCAGTTCGCCCGACCGGTCGGCCAGAAACACCCGCGGATGCGAAACCTGACGCTGGACGCGTGCCAGAGTGTGCACGCGGTCGCGATGGATTTCGGACCCGGCCTTTTCGGAATCGAGTGGGAATAGTCCACAGGTGCGCGGCCGGGCTCACTCCATCTCGGACAGCTTCGTCCGCAGCAGCTTGCCCGTGGGGTTGCGGGGCAACGACTCGAGGAACCGGACATCCCGGGGAACCTTGTACCGGGCCAGGTTCGCCTTCACGTGCGCCCGCACGCCGTCCTCGTCCAGCTCGGCGTCGTCCCTGCGGACGACGAACGCGCGCAGCCGCTGGCCGAACTCCGGGTCCCGCACACCGATCACCGCGGCCTCGACCACTCCGGGGTGTTCGGCGAGCAGGTTCTCCACCTCGACGGGGAAGACGTTCTCCCCACCGGAGACGATCATGTCGTCGTCGCGGCCGTCGATGAACAGCCTGCCGCCCGAGTCGAAGTGCCCGACGTCCCCACTGGACAGCAGCCCGTCGATGATCTCCTTGTTCCTGCCGTCGGTGTAGCCGCCGAAGGCCAGGTCGCTGCCGACGAAGACGCGGCCGATCACGTCCGGTTCGGTGATGCGGTTGCCGTGGTCGTCGTACAGCTGGACACGGCATCCACACGGGACCTTGCCGACCGTTCCCGGTGCCGCGCGCCAGTCCTCCGGAGTCGCGACCGTCGCGACGGCGACTTCCGTTGAGCCGTACAGGTTGTAGACGACATCGCCGAACGCCTTGGTGGCCCGGTTGCCCAGTTCCGGCGACAGGGCGGACCCGGCCGAGAAGACGATCCGCAGCGAGGACGTGTCGTAGGAGCTGAGCACCGGGTCACCGAGGTCCAGGATGCGCTGCAGCATGATGGGCACCACCACCAGTTCGGTGGCCTGGTTGTCCTGGATCATCCGCAGCGTCGCCTCGGGGTCGAACTTGCGGCGCACCACGACGGTGCACCCGAGCGCGAACGACATGATGAACTGGGACAACGCGGTGCCGTGGAACAGCGGCGCGGCGATCACGGTGCACTCGTTGACGCGCATCGGGATGCGGTCGAGCAGCTGCGCCGCCGACAGGCCGGACTTGACCTGGCGGGGCGCGCCCTTCGGCGTCCCGGTCGTCCCGCTGGTCAGCAGCACGAACCCGCCGGGGCGGGAGGGGTTGGGCAGCGGGCGGTCGTCGGTGTTGACGACCAGGTCCTCGAGCGTGGTCTCCTCGACGGGCGCGTCGGTCCACGCGAGGAACCGCGGGATCGACTCGTCGGCTGCCTCCAGCAGCGACACGAACTCCTCGTCGTAGACCAGCGCCGACACGTTCTCCCGCTTGACCACGTCCGCGAACTGCGGTTTCGCGAAGCCGGTGTTCAGCAGCAGCAGCCGGGCGCCGAGCTTGCCCGCCGCGATCATCGAGTCGACCAGGCCGCGGTGGTCGCGGCAGAGCACGCCGATCACCGAGCCCTCGCCGAGCCCGCGCTGCGCCCACGCCCGCGCCAGCGCGTTGGACCGGCGTTCCAGCTGCAGGTATGTCAGCGGCCCGAGCTCGTCGACCAGGCCGAGCTTGCGGGGATCACGCCGGGCCGACATCCGGACCGGACCGGCGATCGCGCCGATCTGCTTGACGTAGCGCAGCGACCGCAGGCCCTCGTCCAGCCGTGGCAAGGGCACCAATCCGGCGCGGTGCAAGATCCTGATGCTCTGCAGGGTCTCGGGTATCCGCGTCACGACGTTCAGCACGGCGCCTCCACAGCGAGGGTCGTAAGCTACTGGCGAGTTAACTTCGACGGTAACTGTCGTACCCCGGGTGCACAATCTCCCCATGCTGGCGTTCGTGTCCCCAGGCCGTGATGGCGCGGGTACAGCGCGTGTTGTGAACACCACCACATCTGAAACGCTAGCTGACCACACCCCGGTCGATCTAGCTGCCTGGATGGGCGAATTCGAGCGCAACGAGCATCCGCGCTGGGTGCTTCCCTCGGTCGACGAGCTCTACCCGCAGCTGCTGCGCGCGGATGTCCGGCTCGACCGCTGCCACGACCTGACGCTGGCCGAAGGCCTGCTGCTGGCCCACGAGACGCGCCACGGAACGCACCGCAACCCGGGCGCGGCCTGGGCGAGGCTGCACGGCCGCCCCGAGCCGGAGGACAGGCCGCCCCCGGCGCGCGACGCCCAGCCCGCGTTGTTCGAGCTCGACGAGCGCTTCTACCCGATCGACCAGCTGACCGAGGTCTACGCCGACCAGCAGCGCCGGATCATGGCCAGCGCGCACCCCGACCGGCTGCGGCTGCTCACCGCGTCGGAGTCCGCCGGAGCGCTCGCGGCGGCCGAGATGAGCGCGCACGGACTGCCGTGGAGCGAGACAGCGCACCTCGAGCTGCTGGAGTCGATGCTCGGCCCGCGCCCGGCGCAGGGGGCGAGACCGGTGCGGCTGGCCGAGCTCGCCGAGCGGATCGTCGAGGCGTTCGGCGGCCGGTCGCTGAATCCGGACAGTCCGCCGAGCGTGGTCAAGGCGTTCGCGAGGGAGGGCATCGACATCCCCAGCACCCGGGCGTGGGTGCTCAAAGAGGTAGACCACCCGGCGGTGGAGCCGCTGCTGGAGTACAAGGAACTGGCCAGGATGTGGACTGCGCACGGCTGGAGCTGGCTGGAGTCGTGGGTGCGCGACGGCCGGTTCCGTCCCGAGTACGTGGTGGGTGGCGTGGTCTCCGGAAGGTGGGCCACCCGTGGCGGCGCGGCGCTGCAGCTGCCGAAGGCCCTGCGCACGGCCGTGCGGGCGCTGCCGGGCTGGTCACTGGTGGTGGCCGACGCGGCGCAGCTGGAGCCGCGCGTGCTCGCCGCGCTGTCCGGCGACCGCGAGCTCGCCGAGTTCTCCGCGGAGGTGGACCTCTACGCGGGCCTGGCCGCGGACTCGTTCGACGGCGACCGGGGCAAAGCCAAGATCGCCATGCTGTCGGCGATGTACGGCGGGACGTCCGGTGGTGCCGGTCCGCTGCTCGCGGTCCTGCGCAAACGCTTTCCCCAGGCAGTTGGACACGTCGAGCAGGCCGCGCAGGCCGGTGAGCAGGGCCGGGTCGTGCGCTCGCGGCTGGGCCGCACGTCCCCGTTCCCCTCGGAGCGCTGGAGCACGTTGATGGAACGCACCGAGGGCACCGAGGAGGAGATGCGCAAGTCCCAGCAGGCGGCCAGGGACTGGGGCCGGTTCACGCGCAACTTCGTCGTCCAGGCCAGCGCCGCGGACTGGGCGCTGGTGCTGCTCGTGGTGCTGCGGCGCAGGCTGGCGACACTCGCCCCGAAGGCGGAGATCGTCTTCTACCAGCACGACGAGTTCATGGTGCACTGTCCGGCCGAGACAGCCGAACTGGTCACCGAGCAGCTGCTGGCCTCGGGGGACGAGGCCAGCAGGCTCGTGTTCGGCGACACCCCGGTGCGGTTCCCGCTCCAGATCGCCACTGTGGACAGCTACGCGGACGCCAAGTAGGGCAGCAGATCCGCGACGCCGGGCAGCAGGTGCGTGTGCCGCACCGCGCCGAGCGTCGCCGCGTCCTGACCGCCGGTGAGCACACCGACGACCATCCGCGCGCCCGCGTTCGTGCCCGCCTCGAGATCACGGGTGGTGTCGCCCGCGACGAGGACACGGGAGACGTCGACGACGCCGGTCGCCTCCATCGCGCGGAAGATCATGTACGGCGCCGGGCGGCCCGCCGGGACGTCGTCGGTGCACACCACGGCGTCCACCCTGTCCTCCCACTTCAGCGTGGACAGGATCGACGTGGTGACGTCCCGGTCGAACCCGGTGGTCAGCGCGACCTTCACACCCGACGCGCGCAACCGGCCGATGGTCTCCGGCACGCCCGGCAGCGCGACCGGCGGCTTGAGCTCGTACGCCTCGGCGAGCCTGCGGCGGAAGTCCTGGTACGTGTCCGCGACAACGTCCCCGGTGACGACCTTCCCGGACTGGCCGAGCAGCGCGAAGATCGCCTCGGTCTTGTCCGCGCCCATCCACGGCACGACGTCCTCTTCGGACACCCCGGTGGCCTCGGCGAGCGCGCGGTACACGGCGCCGTGTTCGTCCACAGTGGTACCGGCGATGTCGAAAACGGCCAGTTCGATCATGATGCCCTCTCGGCGATTCGGGACAGCGCGGGAAGCGCCCGTTGGGAGTTCTCGATGGAGAAGCTGACGACGTCCGGCCGGTACCGGTCGTCGGAGTGTTCGAAGGGTTCACCGTTGACGCTGGTGGCCGTGCGGCGTTCGCGCAGCAGCGGTGATCCCGGTGGCACGTCGAGCAGGTCGTGGTCGGTCTGGTCGGCGGCGACCGCGTCGATCACGTGGCTGCCGTGCGTGGTGTCCACGCCGTTGGCCTCCAGGTGGGCGTAGATCGACCCGGAGTCGCAGTCGAAGTCGAACAGCAGGCGGCCGACCGGTTCCACGAACGTGGTGCGCTCGATCATGGTCGGCTGCGAGTCGATCAGCCGCAGCCGCAGCAACTGCACCACCGGCGTGCCCGCGGTCAGGTGCAGCGCGGCCGCGACCTCCGCTGTGGACGGTCGGCGGGCGATCTCCAGCGTCCGCTGGCCGGGCGTGCGGCCGATACCGGTGACCCAGCGCGAGAACGACATGAAGGTCTCGAACGGCTGGTTCATCGTCTGCCGCAGCACCACAGGCGGCTTGCCCCGGCCGCCGCCGATGAGCCCCTCCGCGCGCAGCGTGCCCAGCGCCTGGCGGACCGGGCCGCGCGAGGCGTCCCACTGGGCGCACAGCTGCGATTCGGAGGGCACGGCGGCCCCGACGGGCAGGTCACCGGAGAGCACCCGGCGGCGAATGTCAGCGGCGATGCGTTCGTGCAGCGACTCGTCCACGGGACTTGACTGTACAGGTTGCTACCACGAAAAACCCGGATATGAACTGAAAATGAACAGTCAGGAGCTGCGTTGACTTTCAGTGCGGAAGTTTTGGACGCTCTTGTCATGACAAGTCTGGACACGGCCGATGTGGTGATCGTCGGAGCGGGCATCGTCGGGCTGGCCCACGCCGTCGAAGCCGTCGAGCGCGGCATGTCGGTTGTTGTCGTGGAGCGGGACGAATGGGCGACCGGCGCCTCGGTCCGCAACTTCGGGCACGGCTGCTTCACCGCGCAGGACGGGGACGCCTACCGCTACGCGCAGACGGCCAGGCAGACGTGGCTGAAGGTGGCCAGGCTCGCGGGGCTGGTGGTGACCGACAGCGGCAGCGTGGTCGTGGCGCGCGCCGAGGACGAACTCGCTGTGCTGAAGGAGTTCACCGAGGTCCGCCCGTCGGTCATGTTGAGCGCGGCCGAGGTGGCGCAGCGCGTTCCGACCGGACCGGATGTCGTCGGCGGGGCGTTCCTGCCGCAGGACATCCGGGTGGACCAGCGGACCAGCGTGGGCCTGATCGCGCGGTGGCTGGCCGGTCAGGGCGTGCGGTTCCACTGGCGCACCGCGGCGCACCTGATCGGACCGGGCGAGGTCGTGACCAGCCGTGGCAGCGTGACCGCGCCAAGGATCGTCGTCGCGGTCGGCCACGACGTCGACCGCTACTTCCCCGACCTGACCGACGAGTTCGATGTGCGCCGCTGCGCACTGCGCATGCTCCGCGTGGACAACCCGTCCGGGCGGGACATCGCACCGGCTGTCCTGAGCGGACACTCGCTGCTGCGCTACGACGCGTTCTCGCTCTGCCCCACGCTGCCCGAGGTCCGCGCCCGGATCGAACGGGAGCACGACGACCTCGTCCGGATCGGGCTCAACCTGATGTACACCCAGCGCCCGGACGGATCGCTGACCATCGGCGACACGCACACGTACCACCGCACGCTCGACCCGTTCGAGGACAACGAACTCGACACACACGTGCTGTCCGAGACAGCACGCTTCCTTGGTGTACCGGGCCTGACGGTTCGCGAACACTGGCGTGGCGTCTACGCGTCCGCGCCGCGGCCGTACCTCGTGGCCAGTCCGGCCGACGGGGTACGGGTCGCCGCCGTGACTTCCGGGATCGGCATGACCACCGCGTTCGGGCTCGCCCCGGACGTCCTCGACACGTTCTGAAAGAAAACAGGGAGCTGGAACCCCATGCGCGCACTTCTCAGTGTGATCGCGTTGCTGTGCCTGACTGTCACCGCGTGTGGTAGCGAACAATCCGCGTCGGGCGGGACGTGCCCGGACGGCAGGATCCGGTTCGGCATCGAACCGTACGAGGACCCCGGCAAGCTCAAGCCCGCCTACGAGGTCCTCGCCAAGGCGTTGCAGACCAAGCTGAACTGCCCGGTCGAGCTGCAGGTCGTCGAGGACTACTCGGCCGAGGTGCTCGCGATGCGCAACGGCAAGCTGGAGATCGCCCAGTTCGGCCCGCTCGGCTTCGTGTTCGCCAGCCAGAAGGCCAACGCGCAGGCCGTCGCGTCCTTCGCCGACGCGAAGGGCAAACTCACCACGTACACTGCGGGGATCTGGGTCCCGGCGGACTCGCCGATCAAGTCCGTCAACGACCTGTCCGGCAAAGCGGTCGCGCTGTCCAGCCCGGGGTCGACCTCGGGTGACGCACTGCCCCGGTTCGCCTTCAAGGACGTCAAGGACATCAAGGTCGACTACGCGGGCGGCCACCCGGAGGCCCTGCTGGCACTGAAGAACGGCAAGGTCGCCGCGGCCGAGATCAACAGCCAGCAGCTGGCCAGCGCCAAGGCGGCGGGCACGTTCGACCCGTCGAGGTTCCGCCAGGTGTGGACGTCCGCGCCGATCCCGAACGACCCGATCACCGTGCGCGGCGACCTCGACCCCAAGCTGGCCGACGCGATCCGCAAGGGCCTGCTGGAGCTCGGCGCGGCCGATGTGGCCAAGGTCGGCGAGTTCCTCGACGTCACCCCGCCCGGCCCGCTGGTCGCGGTGACCAAGGAGACCTACCAGCCGCTGTTCGACCTGGCCGCCGGGCTCGGCCTGACCGAGAACGACGTGTGAGCAGTGGGCATCCGGATCACAGGGCTCCGAAAGTCGTTCGGGGACAAGCAGGTGTTAGCCGGTGTCGACCTGGTGGTCGCACCGGGTGAGTTCGTCGCGGTGCTGGGCGCCAACGGGTCCGGCAAGTCGACCGTGCTGCGGTGCGCGGTCGGCCTGCAGCAGCCGAACTCGGGCACGATCGACATCGACGGCGGCGCGGCCATGGTGTTCCAGCAGATCCACCTCGTCGGCCGCCGCAGCGCGCTGGACAACGTGTGTTCCGGTGCGCTCGGCCGCCTGAAGCTGCGCCAGTCGATCATGTTCCCGCGTGAGTTGCGGCGCGAGGCCATGGACTGTCTCGACCGGGTCGGCCTGGCCGACCGCGCGGCCGACCGGGCCGGTCGGCTGTCTGGCGGGCAGCAGCAACGAGTCGCGATCGCGCGGGCGCTGTGCCAGCGCGCCACGGTGATCCTGGCCGACGAGCCGGTGTCCGCGTTGGACCCGAGCGCCGCGGAGCAGGTGGTCTCGTTGCTCGCTTCCCTCGCCGGGGAGGGCCTCGCGGTGCTCGCCGTGTTGCACCAGCCCGAGTTGGCTCAGCGGTACGCGCACCGGATCGTCGGGATCGCGGGTGGCAAGGTGTCGTTCGACAGCACGGCGAAGGACACGGATTCCGCCGCGGTCGACTCGCTGTACGAGGCCGCCCGATGAACCCACCGACTCGCAAGGCGCCGTCTCCCGTTGCCTTCATCGTCATCGCCGTCCTGATCGGCGTGCACGTCCTTGCCTGGCAGGGAACCGGTTTCTCGCCGGGCGCGCTCGTCGAGGGCTGGCGCGGGATGGCCGACTTCCTCGACCAGTCGTTCCCGCCCGATCTCGGTGTGCTCGGCGACAGCCTCGAGGCCGCGGTCGTCACGCTCTACATCGGACTGCTCGGGACCACGTTCTCCATCCCGTTCGCGCTGCTGCTCGGCATCATGGCGGCCAGGGTGACCACACCGAACGCGTGGACCTACCAGATCGCGCGGTCGATCCTGTCGGTCCTGCGCTCGGTGCCCGACGTCGTGTTCGCGTTGATCTTCGTCACGGCAGTCGGTCTCGGGCCGTTCGCCGGTGTGCTCGCGCTGGTGTTCCACAACACGGGCGTGATGGGCAAGCTGTGGGCCGAGGCGATGGAGGAGACCGACCCGGGGCCGCGGGAGGCACTGCGGGTGGCGGGCGCGTCCGGCTCGCAGATCGCCGCGAACGCCGTCCTGCCCGCGGTCCTGCCGCAGATGGTCGGCCTGCTGCTGTACCGGTTCGACGTGAACGTGCGCTCGTCGCTGGTGCTGGGACTGGTCGGCGCCGGTGGCATCGGCTTCCTGATCAACCAGTCCATCAAGCTGTTCCGCTTCGACCAGATGGTCACGCACATCATCGTGGTGGTCCTCGTGGTCGTGCTCGTCGACCAGCTCTCGGCGTATGTCCGGCGCAGGCTAGCGTGAGCTGCTTCCCAGGCACACGAACGGACGCCGGAACGGGTCGACGGCGATAGCGTCGGCCAGTGCCACGGCGGGCAACGCGCCCGCGGCCAGGCGGCGGTGGTAGTCGTCCATCGCCGCCGCGGCAGCGTGATCGCCCACCTTGCTCAACGCGGCGACGACCGTCTGGGATCCGCTCGCCAGCAGCGCGCTGGCGAACCCCAGCGGCTCGTCGCCCGGCCTGATCCGGTTGAGCGCCAACTCACACGCGGCGAGCACGACATGTCGCGGCGGTTGTTTCAACCCGGCGATCTCGTGCGCGAACAACGCGCCGTCGGCAAGTTCGAGCCTGGAGAACAACGCGTTCTCCGGCTCGTGCGCGCCGTGCGCCGCGATGTGCACCAGCTTCGCCCCGTCCAGTGCGCTGAGCACCGCGGCGACAGTGGCCTGCCGCTCCGAGAGCAGCTCGACGGTCTGGTGGTGCGTGGCGAGTTTGTCGATCTCGCCCAGCGCGGCGGGCACTCCCACGGATCGGACCAGAACCGTGCGGCCGTCCTCGGGTGGCGCGGCACGCTCGGCCGCCAGCCAGGCCGTGGCGGACGGCACCACGACCGTCGGCCGTCCCCGCATGGACGGCAGGACGCCCCAAGGGACACCGTAGAGCGCCCCGGTCGGCACGACCACCAGGTCCCGGTCGCCGAGCAACTGCCCCAACGGCTGCGCGATCTGGCTGTCTATCCGTTCGGCCTGCCTGCGCGCGGTGCCGGACACCACCTGCACCATCGGGGTGGGCAGGTGGTCCGGTGCCAGCGCGTTGAGGTCCACGTTGAGCCGTCGTGCTCGTTCCGTCGCCTCACTCGCCGACCCCAGGTGCACCAGCCGGACGTCACCGTCCACCAGGACCACGGCCACGAGCGAGTCCTCGGACGCGACGAAACTCACCAGCGCGCGGTCGCCCAGTTGGCCCGCCACCTCGGCCATCTCGGCCACCGGCCGGGGCTGGCCCCAGCGTCCGGTGTGCCAGCCGAGTCGGCTGGCCTCCCGCAGCCGCTTTGAGCGCCGCAGCGCGATCTCGGTTGTCGGGTGGGCGTCGTGCCGTGCCTGGCGCAGGGACTGGGTCAGGCTGCGGATCTCGTCGATCCGCTCGGACAGTTCCGGGTCGTCGACGCGGCCCAGCGGCTCGTAGCGGTAGGTCTGGGCACGGGTGCGCTCCAGCCAGTCGAACATCCGGTGCGCGTTCTCCCCGCGCAGCGCGAGTCTGACCGCGAGCTCACCGAGTTCCTGACCGTGCAGCGCCGCCCCGGACAGCAGCTCAAGGCCGTCCATCCGGTCACGGACGCGGGCGAGCTCGGACAGTCCGGCCCGGATCTCCCGCAGGGCACGGGCGGTCTCGCCGTGCGCGTCGGCGAGTTCGGCGCGGCAGAGCCGACGCAACAGCCGGTAGTCGATCGAAGTGAGATCACCCGGTCGGGCGACCTGGTCGAGCAACTGGCCTGCCTGGTCGAGACTCCCCTGCCGGATGGCCACTCGAGTGGCCAGCATCCTGGCCCACCCGGCCTGTTCGACCAGTCGGGGCTGCGGCAGCGAATCGGCGAACCCCAACGCCCGCTCGGGCAGATGAGTGGAACCCGGGTCGGCGGAACGCAAAGCACGGGTCGCGTCGACCCGCAGCCTGACAAGGGCGGCGTCAGCGATACAGGTCTGGCAGTCCCACCGCTTCATCCGCTGTTCGGACCGGCTCGCCATCTCCAGCGCCAGGTCGAGGTCGTCGGTGAGCAGTGCGGCCTCGGCGCGGTACCGCTCGGCACGGCCGAGTTCGCGGCTGTTGCCCTCCGCGCTCATGATCGGCAGCACCTCGTCGAGGTGCACGCTCGCCTCGTGCGCCAGGCCCGCGGTCAACAGGGCCTGTGCCTGGTCCAGCCGCAGCAGCGGCAAGGTGTCCTGGCCGAGCGCGTGGTAGGCGCGACTGCTCGCCTCGTACTGCCGCAGCGCGGCGGGCACGTTCCCGGTGCGCAGCTCCAGATTGGCCAACGCGTGTCCACAGTCGGCGGCCTTGACCGGGAGGTCGTGCTCGGCGGCGAGGTCGAAGGCATGCCCGAGGTCCGCTCGCGCGGAGCCGATCTGGCCGAGCCTGGTGGCGACCAGGACTCTGGACAGCAGAGAGTTCACCAGTTTCTCGGTCATCAGCGCCGGGCTGTCGGTGTCGGCGAGGCACCGGAATTTGCGCTCGATGGACGAGCTGAACTTCTGCAGGCTTTCCTCGTTGCGGCCCGCGCTGAGCAGCAGGTAACCGCTGTTGTGGTCGATGGCCGCGTCGAGTTCGAGCCGGACCGCCGGGTCGGGGACGGCGTCGATGTCCTTTCGCAGCCCCTCCAGGCGGACCAGGCTGACGTCGATCCCGTCGTTCTCCGCGACCAGCGCGGCAAGCGTGCTGGCCAGCCGGACTCTGACCCGCACCCACTCGACCTGATGGCCGCTGGCTACCGGAGCGACCGAATCGAGTACATCCAGCCCTTGCCGGGCCAGCTCACGGCCTTCCTGCTCACGTGCGTTGCACGCGGCAGCCGCCGACTGCCGGTACAACTCACGCGCTGACTCGATAGCTGCGGACGGATCGCTTACAGACACATGACTATGACAACACACACCGTAGCGAAAGTGGCCCGCCGACCCGGAAAACAGTCGGCGGGCCACTCGTTCAGTGTGATGTCAGGGCTTCGGGCTGTCGACGCAGCTGCCGGTGCAGTCGGTCGTGTGCGTGTGCCCCTCGTGGCCCTTCTCCGGCACCGGCGGGATCACCGGCGGTGCCGGGTCCAGCACGGCGTCCGCCGCGGTCTCGACGAGCTCGTCAGTCTCGGGACGAACGGTTTCGCGTGGGCTTGCGGTCATGACGATCTACCTCCCCTATCGATCGGCCTTTAGGCCAGAAGTGGACACCACCAACCACACTGTGTCGTGTGTCATCGGGTGGAGTCCCCCTGCTCGACGGTCCCTCTCACCGCGAACGGCCTAATACTGACACAACGGAGCAATGATCGGTAAGAAAATCTTCACTACGAGTAGTTTGCTGTGAACATCACTCCGACGTTGCCGCCGCCCCAACGGTTCCCGGTACGCGACAAAGGACCGTCCAATTGGACGGTCCTCCGCGCCGAAAGTCAGCGCTACCGACAGTCACGTCGATGACCGTCAGTGTCCACCACGCTCCACTAAGGACACTCGCTGGCCGACTACCCCGCGTGGGCCGAACCGATCCAGGCCTCGTCGATCCGCAACCGCCTGTACCGCGTGCCATCACTGGACGCCGCGTGCGTGTTCACCACTTCCACGCGGACGTGCCGGGCGGTCGTGGCCGGGATGTCGATGAACTGGACACCACGATGACTCGGCAAACTGCCGGTTTTGACCGATGTGCCCCAATTCGAGCCGTCGTTGCTGACGAAGACCCGGTAGTCCCTGATCCGCGCCGACTGCTCGGTGTCGGACCGCGCGTAGCTGACCGAGTCCTCACGCTGGTTGATCCCGATGTACTGAACGCGTTGGGCCGAGCCGAGGTCGAACCTCAGCGACACCGGCGCGGTCTTGTCGCTGTCCCAGTACGTCAGGTAGTTCCCGTCCCCCGCCGCCGACGCGGCATGGCCACCGGCCGACGCCGACGCGCTGAGTACCGCACCGCCGAGCACACCCTGCCGACCGGCGGTCTCCACCCTGAAAACAGTGTCATATTGGTCCCATGTGGACACTCCGGTGAGCGTCAGACTGCCCCCGCCCTGCGAGAACGAGACAGCGGCGCCGCCGCGGAGGTCGGTCACCCGTATGACCTTGTAGCCGTTGTCACGCACGCGGAGCGTGGTGCCGGACGGCTTAGTCAGGACGTGGATGTAGTGCAGGTTCGGGTTGTTCTTCTTGACCGTGGTCACGCCGTGCGCGCCGTCGTTGAAGAAACCGGGTTTCAGGCCGCCGTGCAGATAGCCGCCGCCCTCGGTCCCGTCGATCGACTCCCAGATCTTCTCGAGGTAGCCGTTCAGGAAGGTGTTGTACGCCTCCTGGTTCGACGGGAACCGGCCGTCGACCATCGCGGTCTCGGCCATGTTCGACTTCACCGACGACCCGGCGTTGGCGACGTACCGGCCGATGTTGAGCTTGTAGTCCACTGCCGAGTTGGAGCCGCTGTACCACCACGCGCCCCCGCTCGGCAGCTTGTAGCAGGCCTCGATCAGCCGGGGCGCCGCGGTGTGGACGGCCTGCGGATAGTCGTAGGACGGGGACATACCGGTCTTCTGCTCGTTGGAGATGGTGTCCATGATCGGCGTGTCCTCGTTGTTGTTGCTCAGCAGGAAGTCCGGCCGGTCGCGGCGGATCTTCTCGTAGAGGCCGTTGCGTTCCCAGTAGGCGTTGTCGTTGTCGATCCAGAATCCGGACAGCGCCGGGTATTCGGCCTGCGGGTAGCGCTGCATCACCTCGACGATCCGGTCGTGGCTGAACTCGCCGAAACCGTCGCGCGTGGTGATGTCGACCTTGCGGCCCTTGTACTCGGAGTACGCGGCGGAGTTCAGCCAGCTGCCCGACGACAGGCCTTCCTTGTGCCACTGCGGATCGTCGGTCATGTACACCAGCACCTTGAGACCGGCGGCGGCCGCGGCCTTGGCCAGCTCGCCGAGGAAGTCGCGCTGGGTCGAGCAGCTGCCCGGAACCTTCGACGGCCAGGCGGTCGCGTACCCGAGCCTGCTGTGGAACGAGGCGAGGACGAGATACCGGGCGTGCAGCTTCTTCGCCTCGTTCACCCAGTACTGCGGAGTCCAGCCGCCGGTGGTCACGGCCGATTCCCAGGCACCGCAACTGGTGTAGCCGGGCGACGTGCGCATCCCCCAGTGCAGGAACAGGCCCGCCTGCGAGTCCCTGAGCCACTGTTGACGCGGGTGCTGCACCTCGGCCGACGCGGCAGGCGCGGTCAGCAGGCCGAGCGTGAGCAGCATCGCCGCCAAGATCCCTTTGCGCGACACCGGTTCCTCCCGAAGTGGGTGTGAACGATCCTGATGGCGGCGGCATCCGCGACTGGTGTACTTCACCGAGCTCACGCCCGTCAAGCCTCACCTCCGATCTCTGTTCCCGCTCAGAGGAACAAACAGTGCTTTGTGGGTTAGGAGCCCGCGATACGTCGGATCTCTTCTTGACGAGGCGGGATGGATGGAGTAAACCCTACGTATGTAATCGTTTTCGGCGAGTTACATCGAAGCGGTTGCCGAACACCGGGTGCGACCCACCTTCGCCAGTGTCAGCCGAGGGAGACCGACCGTGAGCAGCAGACCAACGCGACGAGACGTCCTTCGCGGCGTCGGCGTCGCCGCGGGCGGACTGCTGGCCGGAACCGGTTTCGCGACGCAGGCGTCTGCCGGGGCCAAGCCGCCAGACCAGTGGAGACTGGTACCGCACATCCTTGGCAGAATCCGTCCGCCCACGTTCCCCGCACGAGTCTTCCCGATCACCTCGTACGGTGCCGTGGGCGACGGCCGGGTCAAGAACACGGCCGCCATCAACAACGCGATCGAGGAGTGCTCCCGCGGCGGCGGCGGGCGCGTGCTCGTCCCGCCCGGCACATTCCTGACCGGTGGCATCCGGCTGCGCAGCGGGGTCGACCTGCATGTCGCCGAGGGCGCCACGCTGAGATTCAGCAACGACCCCAAGGACTTCCTGCCCCTTGTCCTGGTGCGCTGGGAAGGCACGCTCTGCCACAACTACCAGTCGTTCATCTACGCCAACGGGCAGCGGGACATGGCGATCACCGGAGCGGGCACGATCGACGGCGACGCGCCGAACGGCCCGTGGCCGAGCTGGGGCGCGGGCTCCACTGCGGAGCTGCGCAGGATGGGCGAGGACGGCGTGCCGGTCGAGCAGCGGATCATGGGCGAGGGAAAGCGTATGCGCCCCAACATGATTCAGTTCGTTGACTGCCGGAACCTGTTGGTGCAGGATGTGGTTCTGCGTAACCCTGCTATGTGGACACTGCACCCGGTGTTCTGCCAGAACGTGACCGTTCGCAACGTCCACTTCCACAGCACCAACTCCCAGGGCGACGGCGTCGATCTCGACTCGACGAGCTACGCGCACGTGGTCAACTCACGCTTCAACACCAACGACGACTGTGTCGTCCTCAAATCTGGTCGGGATGCCGACGGGCGGCGGATCGGCATCCCGACCTCCTACGTGGTGGTCGAACGCTGCAAGTTCTCCGGGCGCTGGGGCGGGATCACCGTCGGCTCGGAGTCCTCCGGCGGAGTGCACGACGTGTTCTGCCGGGACTGCGAGGTCAACGCGCCGAACTTCCCCGGCCGCTACCCGGTCAAGCACGCGTTGTACATCAAGACGAACTCCGACCGCGGCGGCGTGGTCGACGGTGTCCACTTGAGAAACATCATGGCGCGCAACGTGGAGCGCGAGGTCCTGTACGCCAGCATGTACTACAACGGCGGCGGGTCGGGCAACCACTCCCCCACTCTCAGGAACGTGACGGTCGAAGGCATGACCGTCACAGGTGGCCGCAAGGCCGTTCTGCTCGACGGACTCCCGGACAGCCACATCCGTGACGTGACGATCGCCAACAGCGAGTTCACCGCGATCGCGGAACCGAACACCATCCGCAACGCCGACAACATCGTGCTGCGCGGGGTGCGCATCAACGGCGAGCCGGTCGGCTGACCGTTCCTCCCGCACCGAAGGGTCACGCGATGTCCAGTTCCCGTAGGTCCGTCCTGCTCGGCGCGGGCGGCGCTCTCCTCGCGTCCGGTGCTCCCGCGGTGGCGGCGCCGATGTCACCTCGGATCGATCCCGACTGGTCGGTCGAGGTGGTGCGGTCGACGATGGCCCGGTACTCGCCGTCCGAACTGGGCGGTTGGGGCTACACCCGAGGCCTGTACCTGTACGGGCAGTACCTGGTGTACAAGCGAACCGGTGTGAAGTCCTATTTCGACTACATCAAGTCCTGGGTGGACCGATTCGTCGACGGCGACGGCAACATCGGCAACAGCTTCACCAACCTCGACTCGATGCGCTCATGCCAGCTGCTGCCGATCCTGCACAGGGAAACCGGCCAGCAGCGCTACAAAACGGCGGCCGACAAGCTCCGCAGCCTCTTCCCTAGTTATCCCAGGACCTCCGACGGCGGCATGTTCCACGCCACCAGCAAGGTCGGACAGCTGTGGGCCGACGGTGTCTACATGGCACAGCCGTTCATCGCCGACTACGCCAAGCAGTACGGCCAGCCGTACGGCTTCGACGAGTCCACACGCAACATGGTCGCGTACTTCACGCACCTCAAGGAGAACAACGGCCTGCTGTACCACGCGTACGACGCCGACGGGTCCGAGTCGTGGGCCAAGAACCCCGGCCGCCATTCGGCGTACCACTGGGCCAGGGCGATCGGCTGGTTCGGCATGGCGGCCGTGGACATTCTCGAAGTGCTCCCCGAGGCCCATCCCCGCCGCCAGTCACTGATCGACATCATCAGGCACCTGGCCGCGGGCTACCAGCGCTTCCAGGACCCGGCGACCGGCCGGTGGTGGCAGGTGGTCGACCGCGGCACGACCTCCGGCAACTGGCTGGAGACCTCAGCGTCGGCGATGTACACGTTCATGCTGTCGCGCGGAGTCGAACGCGGCTATCTCGACCCGTCGTACCAGGCCGTCGCCACCAAGGGCTACCAGGGCGTGTTGGCGAAGATCTCACTGGGCACCGACGGCAGGACCAATCTGCGTGACATCAGCGAGGGCACGAACGTCGGCGACCTGGCCTACTACTTCGGCCGCAAGCGCAACACCAACGACTTCCACGGCCTCGGCGCGTTCCTGATCATGAACGAGCAGCTGATGGCGTGATCATTTTCCGCGCAGGCGGCGGGCACCCCAGACGAGGAGCACCACGCCACCCGCGACGCAGACCAGGCCGATGCTGGTCCACAGCCGTTCGCCGGTCATGAAGCTGCCGGTGATGTAGCCGAGCCCCTGGCCGGTCCACACGCCACCGACCAGGACGAGCAGGACACCGAGGACGATCGGGAGCCACTTGCGCATGGCTCATCCTCGCATCTCACGAGCGGAGCATGAAGTCCCGCTGCGCGAGGGGGCGGTCGACGATCCGGACGTCACCGATCCAGCCGTAGAAGGTCTTGCTGATCTGGTGGTCGTAGTTGGGCGCGCCGAGCAGCCAGACGTCGTTGATCGCCGAGAGGCCGACCGCCGGGGTGGACGGGTTGCGCAGCAACTTCGAGCCGTCGACGTACAGGGTGGTGGTGCGACCGTCGTTGACCACGGCGACGTGCCACCACCTGTCGGCCTGCATCTCGTGGCCCCAGTTGGTGGAGATCCCGTTCTGGTTGAGCGGGAAGACCGCCCACTGGAGCTGGCGACCGCCCGACAGCGCCAGCGACGCCAGCGCCTCCTTCGGGTCGTCGCCCGTCTTGCCCGCGTCCCGGCCCGCACCGAACCTGGACAGCAGCGAGGCCCACGCGTTCGAGTCGTTGAAATCCTTCGGCAGCTTGAAGAACGCCTCGATGGTGTACCCGCGGTTGAAGGTCGCCTTGTTCATCGGCGCACCGGCCACGGTCCTGAAGTACGCGTCCTTGAGGAACACACTGCCGTGTCCCGGCTGTCCCCGATGGTGTTCCGTGGTCCACTGTGGCGCCTTCTGGGCGACGAGGTGGTTGCCGTTGCCGGACAGGTCACGCGCGTCAGGGTTGTCGAACCGCCAGTACGCCACCGTGCCCGGAATCACGATCTCCCGAACCGGCCGCGGCTTCGGCGCCGGGATCGGGTCGAAACCGGCGAACCGCTTGGCGAAGTCGATCTCCACGGTGAAGTAGTCGTCCGGCCCCGATCGGATGATCTCCTGCTGTTCCAGCGAGTTCAGCGTGCGCTTGGCGCGCAGCCACGGCGAGAACGTCTCGACGTCGATCACGCCGCGCTCGATGTCGAAGTGATACAGCCTGATCATCGCGCTGCCGCCGTAGTAGCGGTCCTGGTAGTTCGTGATGTGCGCGTGCGTGTCGTTGCCCGCGGCGTTGCGCAGGACGGCACGCCCCGGCGGCCAGTAGTGCCCGTTGAGCGCCAGGAAGATCTGGTCGTTGTCGTTGACCAGCTCGTTCCAGAGCTTCTGCCCGAAATCGGACAGAACCGCCTTGCCGTCGCCGCTGTCGGCGTGCACGAACTCGTGCGTGGTGAGAATGACCGGGCTGCGGGGGTGCTCGCGCAGCACGCGACGCGCCCACGCGATGCTGCCTGCCGACGGTCGCCAGTCCAGCGCCAGTACGAGCCATTCCTTTCCGGCTGCCCGGAATACGTGATACGAGTTGTAGCCGTCACGAGTCGCACCGCGGAACGTCGGACTGTGCCGGAACCGCTGCGGACCGAACTCGGTCAGGTACGGACTCGGGCCGCGCTGGTCGTCCTTGGACGAGTCGATGTCGTGGTTGCCCGCGAGCACGCTGTACGGGAACCGGTCGAGAATCCGGAAAGTGCGACTGATCGACGTGAACTCGCTCTGCAGCCCGTTCTCGGTCATGTCGCCGAGGTGGGCCGCGAACACCGTGTTGTGCTCGCGCGCTGTGTCCACAATGTAACGAAGCGAGGCCTCCAGTGGCGCCGAGTCACCGCGATCGCGGTCGTAGAGGTACTGCGTGTCCGGGATGACCGCGAGGGTGAACCGTGGACTGTCCGCGTTTGGCCTGGTGAAACCCTGTGCGGTCGAGTCCTGGGCGGCTGGGTCCTGAGCACTGGGGTCGGCGGAGGCGACCCCCGGCAGTGCGGCGGCAGCGGCGGGCAGCAGGCCCGCGTTGAGCAGAAAGAGACGTCTTGTCGATGACACGGCCGGAAACTACGGTCCGGACAAGAACGAAGATCAAACTGAATGTGAATGTCTACAGATCGTACGAGTCGCCGGACAGCGATCCGTCCGGCAGTCTCGGCGGTTTGATGCCCGCCTGGGTGAACAACTCGCCGAGTTCGAGGTTCAGCCTGGCCACCAGCATCCGGTAGTCCGGCACGGGCCGCAACAGCTCGTGCCGGACGGCCCGGGTAAAGGTATGGACCTCCGAGCCCCTGGTCGGCCGCAGTCGGTTGACGTCCAGCTGCAGCTCGGCGTGGTCGTTGCGGCGCCAGATGGTCAGGCTCCACCACTCGCGCACGTCACCGGACATCCCGCCGTGCTGCGGCCCGCGCGGGATGCGCCATGACCATGACTCGACCCAGCTGCGCAGCTGTTCGGAACTGACTTCCACGGCACTCCCAATTGGGCGAGGGCAGTCGGGCGGGGTGATCGTTCCCGAAGACTACAACGGTTGCCACGGATCTTCCTGATTCGCCTGACCACAACAGGAGTTGTGGTCAAGCTCCGGACTAGACCACCCGGGTCAGGCTGTCCGGTGTCAACTCCGCGATCGAGTGGTGTCCCGACAACGC
This sequence comes from Kibdelosporangium sp. MJ126-NF4, assembly GCF_000826545.1. The sequence goes on from NZ_CDME01000014.1 coordinate 618,973, forward strand.
CACCGTGAGGTCGAAGTCGGCGAGGATGCTGCGGACCACGTGCCGCACACCGTCTTCGCCGCCGTGCGCGAGGCCCCAGACGTACGGACGGCCGAGCAGCACCGCCTTCGCACCGAGCGCGATCGCCTTGAAGATGTCCGCTCCTGTCCGGATTCCGGAATCGAAGAGGACGTCGAGCCGGTCGCCGACGGCGTTGACGATGCCGGGCAGCGCGTCGAGCGACGCGATCGCGCCGTCCACCTGGCGGCCGCCGTGGTTGGACACGACAATCCCGTCCATCCCGGCGTCGGCCGCCCGCCGCGCGTCGTCGACGTGCTGGATCCCTTTCAGCACAATCGGTCCGTCCCAGTGTTCGCGCAGGAACGGGAGCGCGTCCCAGCTGCGGTCGGTCCCGGTGAACATCGGGATCCACTTCAGCACGGCCGACGTGACGTCCTCCTCCGGCGGACTGTCCAGCCCGGTCCGGAACACCGGATCCGAGAACGCGACCGCGGTGCCGGTGCCGCGCAGGAACGGCAGGTACGACTGGTTCAGGTCACTGGGCCGCCACGCCAGCGTCCACGTGTCCAGGGTGACCACGAGCGTGGTGAACCCGGCATCGGCCGCCCGGTTGAGGATGCTCACGCACACGTCCGGGTCGTTGGGCCAGTAGAGCTGGAACCAGCGCTGCCCCGACCCGTTGGCCGCCGCGACGTCCTCGATGGTGTTCGACGACGCCGTCGACAGGATCATCGGCACACCGAGTGAACTGGCCGCGCGTGCGGTCGCCAGCTCCCCCTCCTCGTGCACGATCGACTGCACCCCCACCGGCGCCAGCAGCACAGGCGCGGGCAGCGTCGTACCGAGCACGCTCGTGGAGACGTCCCGCGCGGTCGCGTCCCGCAGCATCCGCGGCACGATGCGCCACTTGTCGAACGCCTCACGGTTGGCCCGCATGGTCGCGCCCGACCCCGCGCCGCCCTGGACGTACCAGTAAGGCCCTGGTTCGAGGATCTCGCGCGCCGACTCGGCGAGCCTGGACGTGTCCGTCGTGAACGGGGGCCGTTGGTCGGCCAGTCCGTGCAGGTAGAGCTCGTTCTGGTAGCCGCCGAGAGGTTGAGTCATGCCCGCAATCTACTGGCGAGTCCTATTTCGGGTGGCTGCGTCGCCAGATCGCCAGCGCGGACACCCCGGCGCAGGCCACGCTGGTGACCAGCACGATCGACAGCGGGTTCATCGTGCGCGCGCCGAGCCCGACCAGCACTGTCCACACGATCAGCAACACCATCGACAGCGCCATCAGCCCGGACGCCACGCTGAGCATGCGGTTACCGAGCATGGTCTGTTTGAGCGACACGCCCCGCGCGAATTTCACCCATGCGGTACCCACCACGAACGCCACGAACAGCACCAGCACCAACCCGAACCAGCCGAGCACGCTGTAGATGTCGTCCATGCCGACGAGCATGAGCACGAGGCTGCCGACGGCCAGCCCGGCGGACGCGCGGCGCAGCGCCAGCCACAGCCCGAGCGCCTCGATCCGGCCGAGATGCGGAATCTGGACGACCGGTTCGGCCACGGCGGGGCTCGTGGTGGTGTCCAACTGCGGACGGCCGAGCCGGACCAGGTTCGAGCGGGCGTGCTGGTTTCCTGGATCGATCTTGATGGCCTCGTAGTAGGCGCGCCGCGCGGTTTCCTTGTCGTGCACACGCAACGCGGCGTCGCCGAGGACCTCGAACGGCCGCGCCTGGTTGTTGGCCAACTGGATCGCTCGGCACGCCGCCGCGAACGACTCCTGCGGATCGTCGGTGCCCAGCGCCTCGGCCAGCGCGACATGGCCGCGCCAGTCCTGGCCGTCGCGCCGCACGGCCTCACGCGCGGACACGACCGCTTCGTCCCGCCTGCCCAATTCGATCAGCGCGACGCTGGCCAACCGATAGCCCCACGAGCGTTCACCGTTGCGGATCGCGTTCTTCGCCGCGTCGAGCGAGGACTCCGCGTCACCCGCGTCGAGATACGCGGCGCCGAGGTGGCACCACGCCTCGGAGTGCGTGGGGTGCTCGTCCAGCACCCCACGCACCACGTGGATCGCCGCGTCGGCGTTCCCGGCGGCGGTGAGATCGGCCGCGCGACGTAACGCGACCGCGATCGGCTCGTCGGCCATCCTGACTCCCTGGTTGGGGCTTCGGATGGCCACAGTCTCGCACTGTCAGTTCTGCGGCGGTTTCACCGAGTCCACCCCTGAGCGCTTCTCCCGCCACTTTCCCCTGGTGAAATCGGGAATCTGTTGCGGCGCGCCGCGCTGGTCGATGGATTTCGAACTCAACGGCACCGGGGCGCTCCAGACCGCGCCGTCGTAGACGTCCATGTCCGGAACGAGGCCGAGCCGGATCGTCTGGATCGTGCGGTACGCCATGTAGTAGTCCATACCGCCGTGGCCACCGGGTCCCGGCGGGACGTCTGTCCACAGCCAATGGTCGTAGGACTTGTACTCGCCGAAGTCGGCCCACTGGTCGTTGGTGTTGCGCGGTTCGAGGTAGATCCGGGGTGGATAGTCCTCGAACCGGCCCCTGGTCCCGCCGAGGTGGTTGAGCCTGCTGTACGGGTGTGGTGTGGACACGTCGTGTTCGAGTCGGATGACCCGGCCTTTGGCTGTCTGCAACAGGCTGATGGTCGTGTCGCACTCGACGTAGCGCTCTTTCCACGACGAGTCGCCCGGTTCCTCGTGCGCCGCGCGGTACTCGGCGAGCCCGAGCGCGGGCGTACCCATCGAGGTGATTCGCACGATCCGGTCACCGCGGTTGATGTCCATGTAGTTGGCGACCGGGCCGAGTCCGTGTGTCGGGTAGACGTCGCCCTTGAGCCACGGCTTGGTGTGCCACGCGCGCCGCCACTCACCTGGGTAGTAGGTGTCGGAGAACAGCAGTTCGCGCAGGTCGTGGATGTAGGCGCCGGCCCCGGTCAGCAGTTCACCGAACAGGCCCGCGTGCGCCATGCGCAGCACACGCAGCTCGTTCTGGCCGTAGCAGCAGTTCTCCAACTGGATGCAGTGCCTCTGGTAACGCTCGGAGGCGTCCACCAGCTGCCAGAGCTCGTCGATCGACGTGGCGAACGGCGTCTCGACGCCGACGTGCTTGCCCGCGCGGACCGCCGCCAGCGCCATCGGAACGTGCCATTCCCACGGCGTCGCGACGTAGACGAAGTCGATGTCGTCACGGCGAAGCATGTTCTCGAAGTCGTGGTCGCCGTTGGTGTACAGCGCCGGTGCGGGCTGGCCCGCGTCGGTCACGGCCTTCGCGGCGGCGGCCGCGGCCTCCGGGCGACGGTCGCAGAGCGCCGTCACCTGGCAGTGCGGGACGGCCAGGAACGACCCGATCATGCCGCCGCCCCGGTTGCCGAGGCCGATGATCGCGAGCCGAACCGTGTCGCGCCGCTCGAACGGCACGTTGATCATGCTCCGGCCTTGTTGGCGCGGCCAGTCCTGCGCCGCGTCGTCCGGTACCTGTGTAGTCGGCGCCGCCTCGGCCTGGGCCCCCGAGCCCAGACCGATGGCCGCCCCGGCGGCCAGTAATGACCGACGGGAAACCTGATCGTTCATGACACCTCCTGCGCGAATCTGCACATTCGAGCTAGATAACAAGCAGATTCACACAGATGTGGGGAAGTGTCAGCCTACTTTCGGCCGATTCCCGTGAATCATGACACCGTCGCGAGCTCGTGCAAGGCCTTGTAGGCGTTTTCTTTGGACGCGTCCGCGATGTGCTGGAACTGGCTGAGGTGTTCCAGCACGTAGGCCAGCGTCATCTCGGCGTGTACGAAGAGCGCTTCCACACCGATGTGGCTGAAGTACTGCCGGAGCAACGGCTCCTGGTGATCCCAGCTCTCCTTGGGCGTTCCGGGGGCGTACGAGCCGCCGCGCGCGGTCACCACGAACACCTTCTTGCCGGTCAGCGGCCCCTCGCCGGTCTCCGCGTCCACCCGCAACTCCGGCACGAGGATGTGGTCGAGCCAGGTCTTGACTGTCGACGGGATCGTGTAGTTGTACATCGGCACGCCCATCACCACGACGTCCGCCGCGAGCACCTCGTCGCGCAGCGGCTGGAACTTGTCGTACTCCGCACGCTGCTCGGGGCTGCGCAGTTCGGCCGGAGTGTTGGCCGCGCCCATGTAGAGGCCAGTCACGTGCCCGACCGGATCGAGCGCGAAGTCCCGGTACACGTAGCCACCGTCCGGGTTGGCCACCCGCCACGACTCGGCGAACGCCGCCGTCAGTGGGCGGGAGTGCGAGCGCTCGCCCTGGATGCTCGAGTCGATGTGCAGCAAGTTCGTCATAACCAAGAAGATACGAACTAAGATGTTCCGAGTCAAGAACATCTCGTGTCGTAGCCATCACGTAAACTCGCCGTGTGGACGAGAGCGTCAAAACGGCCGTCGAGGCCCATGCCGTCATCGGGGACGCGCAGCAGTGCCTTCAGCACTTTGACGTGAACTGGCTGCTCAGCCGGGCCTCACACGGTCTGCGTGAGGCGATGGACGCCGAGGCCATGGCGCACGGCACCACCATCCGCGGCCAGATCGTGCTGACCGCGCTCGTCCAGAACTCACACCCGGACGCCCGCCCGTACAGCCAGCTCGCGCTGGGGCACGCGCTCGGCGTGGACAAGACGACGATGACCGCGCTGCTGGACAAGCTGGAGCGCCAGGGCCTCGTCGTGCGCACGCCCGACCCGAACGACCGGCGCGCGCGGATCCCCGTGCCCACCGAGGCGGGCCGGTTGCTCCAGGCCAAGCTCTACCACCAGCTCAAAGCGGTGGAGGACACCGTGCTCGGCGACCTGACCGGCGCCGAGCGCGACACGCTGCGCTCCTTACTGCGCCGGATCATCTCGATGGGACCAGTCGAGGGCTCGTGCGTGTGAGCACGTCCGCTGCACCGCGCTCGTCGAAGCTGCGATTCACGTTGATCCTCGGCGGCCTGTCGGGCTTCGCGCCGCTGTCGATCGACATGTACCTGCCGGGTTTCCCGGCGATGACGGAGCAACTCGGCGCGACGGCGTCGCAGATCCAGCTCACCCTGACCGCGTTCGTGGTCAGCCTCGCGCTCGGCCAGGCCATCGCCGGGCCGCTCTCGGACTCCTTCGGACGACGTCGGCCGCTGATCGCCGGGCTCGTGCTGTACGCGATCGCCTCGGTCGCGTGCGCGTTCGCCCCGTCGGCGTACGCGCTGGTGGCGTTCCGGTTCGTGCAGGGCCTCGGCGCTGCGGCCGGGATCGTGATCGCGCGCGCCGCGGTCAGGGACCTGTTCGCCGGTGTCGCGCTCGCCCGGTTCTTCTCGACGCTGATGCTCGTCACCGGGCTCGCGCCGATCCTGGCGCCGGTGATCGGCGGCGAGGTGCTGCGGTTCACCTCGTGGCGCGGGATCTTCCTCGTGCTCTCGGTGTTCGGCGCGATCCTGCTGCTGTCCACTGTGCTCGGTCTGCCCGAGACGCTCGCGGACGACCGGCGTCAGCCACCACACATCGGCGCGGTGATGCGCTCGTACGGCACCCTGCTGCGGGACCGGATCTTCCTCGGGTACGCCCTGACGTCCGCGCTGCTGTTCGCCGCGCTGTTCGCGTACATCTCCGGCTCGCCGTTCGTGCTGCAGGAGCTCTACGGCCTCACGCCACAGCAGTTCGGCTGGGTGTTCGGGGTGAACTCGGTCGGGATCATGATCACGGGCCAGCTCAACGGCTGGCTGCTGCGCCGGTTCCAGCCGCGCGCGCTCACCGCGGCCGGTCTGGTCGTCGGCCTCGCCGGTGGCGTCGGACTGGTGGTGACGATGGCGATGGGCGCCGGGCTGGTCGTGATCCTGGTGCCGCTGTTCGTGATCGTGTCCAGCGTCGGGATCGTGATGCCGAACGCGGCCGCGCTCGGACTGGCCGACCAGGCGGACAACGCGGGTGCGGCGTCCGCACTGATCGGGATCACCCAGTTCATCATCGGTGGCCTGCTCGCCCCGCTGGCCGGGCACGGCGCGCTGGCGATGGCCGTGCTGATGGCCGCGGTCGCCGTCGGGGCGATGGTGGCTTTCCTCGCGCTAACCCGTCAGGGCAAGGCGCACCGCGAGGGCGAAGATCACCACACTGGACACGACAGCCGTGATCACGCGACCGCGTCTGCCGGACAGGAAGTGCCCGACAACGCTGCCGCCACCGGCGAGCAGGAGTTGCCAGCTCGCTGACGCCAGCAGCGCACCGAGCACGAACACCATGCCGTGCAGCAGATCCGGCACGACATCGGCCCGCATCCCGAGCACAAGCGCTCCGAAGTAGACGATCGTAGCCGGGTTGAGGATGGTCAGCCCGAGCAGTCCGAAGTAGGCACTGCGCGCGGTGATTTCCTTGTCCTCGCGTTGTTTCCGGGTATCGATGATGGTCTTGACCGCCAACAGGACGAGCACGGTCACCGCGGCCCAGCGCATCGGGACCTCGACCGGTTCGATCAGCCTGGCGATCGCCGCGCCACCGAGAACGGCGGCGAGGGCGTACGCCCCGTCCGCCGTGGCGACTCCCAGTGCCGCGGCCGCGCCCACGCGCAGTGAGGTTCTCGCGGTGAGGCTGATGAGCAGCGCACCGATCGCCCCCACGGGGATCGCGACGCCGTAACCAGCAATGATCCCCGCGAGGAACGCGCCGCTCATGACGCGGCCGAGTCGTACCTCCAGGTCGCGCGCTGCTGTCGACGTGCTCCCGTCGCCGCGGCGACAGGACACTTTCGAGTCAGCTTCGTCATGCGCCCACGGTAGCGACAGCCCGCAACCTGTTTTACCCACGACAACCGGACAATTGAGGAATTTTCGGGCGAAGCCTTGAGTTTCGCGTCCGGCTGACGGGATAGTGGGCACCAGCCGCCAATTATGTATGGAAAGTTTCCTAATAAAGGAGACCCGATGCGGAAGCTTCTTCTGCTCGCGGCCACCCTGCTGGCGACCGGATCCCTGGTTCCGACCGCCACCGCGAGCACCGGCGTCACCCCGCTGGCAGGCCCGTCCGCGAGCCAGCTGCTGGCGAAAACCCAGTCCTGCAAACAGATCTCCAGCGGCAAGTACAAGACGGACAGTGAACTCGGCCGAACTGTGCCGGTGTGCGACGCCAACGGCGCCGTCTGGTGGCGCGCGGACATGGACATCGACTGCGACGGCCAGCGCACCGCCCGCTGCAACGAACAGACCGACCCGTGGTTCCAGCCGGAAACCGCGTTCGAGCGTTCCGACGGCAAGCCACTGATCGCCGACCAGACACACTTCGTCGTCCTGCCGAGCGAGAGCAGCACCTGGCGTTTCTCGTCGTCGGGGCTGGCCGGTGCCAGCGCGTGCGCCGTGATCTACAACAACAAGGTCCTCTACGCGTCCGTCGGCGACACCGGCCCGCAGGACATCATCGGTGAGGCCTCGTACGCCACAGCGAAGGACCTCGGCATCAACCCCGACCCGGCCAACGGCGGCACCGACGGACCGGTGACCTACATCTGCTTCAAGAACTCCAAGGTCAACCCGATCGAAAGCAACTCGGCCTCGACCACCCTCGGCGAGTCCCGCGCCACCCAGTTCGTCTCCACCAACTAGCCCCTCCCTCCCCCACCAACGCAACGAAGGCCACCTTGGCTGCCCGAAATGCACCAAAGGCCACCTTCGTTGCAAACCGCACATGGATGCTTAGGTGCAACAAAGGCCACCTTGGGTGCGTCTCACGCTGCCAAGGTGGCCTTCGTTGCGCACGAGCGGGGTGCGCGGAGGGGTGGGGTGAGCGCGGGGTCAGCGGTAGGTGACAGCTGGGCGTGGCCGGGCACTCGCGACCTGGTGGGCGGCCTTCAATTCGTCGACAACCCGAGCGGGATCGGATCGCACCAACGATGGAAGCGTCTGCACGACAACAACACCGGCCGCAGCGTATCTGTTGTTTCGCCGCAGGGTGGACGCATAGCCCTGTGGCGTGAAATGGAACTCCTTCGAGTCGATCTCCCACGCCAGTGCGACATCGTCGAACCACGCGTCCGGACGGGCGAAGACACGACCGTCAGCCGTGAGAATCTCGACGTTCCACTGGCAGTCCGGCAACCCGGATCGCTGCCACAGTCGCCATGCGGATCCCTCAGCCGCCGACCTCGCTCCACCACTTATCTCGGCAAGTACCCGCCTCGGCACTGCCGAGCCCCGATCGCTGCCCCGGTCGAGTTCCGTGATCAGCGTCGCCGGGTCACTGAAGCCGCGCTGCACTGTCTCGGCAAGCAGGGCCCGCACCTCGTCTTCATTCCTCAGTCGACGAGCCGCGTCGAGTACGGCACGAGTTACCGGCGCCAGCGGGAAACCGGTCTGGACAGTACCTTCAGGAAACCGAGTGGTGCGCTCCACCACAACGAAGCCCGCACTGGTTATCTCGCGCTTGTGCGGTACAAGGAGATGCACATGGTCCAGCTCCGGCAGACGTCTCAGACCATGCAGCCATGCTGCCCACAACCCGGTGATCAGCGCGGGACGCCCACCTCGAAGCAGTGCCGCCTCGATTCGCTGCCGATCGGTCGGGCGCGTGTTGGTGAGCAAAACAATCCCCGGCAGAAGCCGACGCCAGGGTCCACCCGGCCGACACCGGCGATAGATGGTACTTCTGGCCAATCCCAGACCTTCCAGCGCGCTGGCCCGAACAACCTCGTTGTCGCCTGCGCATGTTCCTCCTCTCGTCACAGCATTGAAGCATGCACGTCTCACGGCAGCATGCCAATGAAACGCAACGACTTGTTCGTACCGATGGCCCATTCGTACGGTTTCATCCTGCAACTGTTTGCAACCAATGTGGCCTTTGTTGCGCGCGACGCTACAAAGGCCACATTGGTTGCACGGAAAGCCCTGGGGTGGGGCGCTAGAGGCCACGGTGGACGGAGGGCGGGCGCCACATCGGGTAGAGCCTCGGGCCGTTCTCCGGCAGGGCGATCGGGTTGCCCATCGGCTGGAAGCCGAGGTGCACGTACAGCGCCAGGTTGCGCCGGTTCGTCGCCTCCAGGTACGCGGGTACGTTCGCGATGTCCAGTTCCCGCAACCGGTGCCGCACCAGTGCCGTCCCGATTCCCCTGCCCTGCAGTTCCGGCACCACCGACACGTACGCCAGGTAGTGGTGCGGCATCGTGGGGTGCGCTCCGGTCATCGCCTGGCCCAACGCGTGGAACCGCGGTGCGTACGGTCCGCACATGATGTCGACGCGCTGCTCGATGTCCCGTGGCGCGGAGTTGGGCGGGCCGAACACGGCCGGGTACCAGACCGCGACACCCGACAGGTCTCCCCCGGCGAACACCTCGCCCGTGCCGAGGGCGTGCTCGATGACCATCGCCCAGTACGCCGGGTAGATCCGGCGGCGGTCCTCGCGGTCCGGCACCAGCCACTCGGCGATCTCGCTGTCGACGAACGCCTCGCTGGGCACCCTGGCCACCGGGCCGACCGGGTGGTCGGAGCCGACTCGGAACACCTCGTGCCGAACCGGTGCCGCGGCCAGGCCCGGGCTCGACGGCAGCGGGATCACCCCGGAGGAGTCCGTGCGTTTCGGCAGGTCCTGGCTGGCGCGGCCGATCACGCTGTTGGCGCCGAGACCGATCGCGGCGTAGATCCTCGGCCGCGCCGACTTCAGGTACGCGCCCCACACGATGCCCGCCAGCCCGAACACCGCGAACGACGACGGCAGGATCCACACGGCGGGATGCGCCGGTGGCAGGCCGAGCAATGTGGAGTACTGGTCCAAAGTCAGGTACAGCACCACGATCAGCAGCACCGCCGCGATGGCCGGTGAGACGAACTTGCGCCACGCGTTCTCGTCGATGTCCTTGCGCCTGGCGAAGTAGCCGACGACCGAGATCGACGTCAGCGCCATCAGGATGATCACCCCGAGGCCGCCGTAGGTCGTGCCGATGTACATCAGGTCGATCAGCGGGTCCAGCCCGGCGACGGCGAACACCACGATCACCACGAACGCCAGTCCCGTCTGGGCCAGCGACCCGACGTACGGCGAGCCGGTGCGGCGGTTGGTCGCGCCGAGCCTGGCGGGCAGGACCCGTTCGCGGCCGAGCGCGAACAGGTAACGCGCGACGGTGTTGTGGAAGCTCACCAGCGCCGCGAACAGGCTCGTCACGATCAGGATCCGGCCGATGTCCACAATCCACTGGCCGAGGAACCCGGCGTTGAACGTGAAGATCAGCTCGGCCTGCTGCTCGGTGGCCGCGTCGACGATCTTGTCCGGGCCGACGGCGACGGTCAGCGCCCACGCGGAGACCGCGTACAGCACGCCGACGAACGCGACCGCGATGTACGTCGCCCGCGCCACCGTGCGTTTCGGGTCGCGGCTCTCCTCGGCGTACACCGCGCCGCCCTCGAAGCCGACGAAGCCGGTCACGGCCGTCACCAGCAGCGCACCGACACCGGCCGTGACCAGGTTCGACGGGGACAGCGCGTCGAACGTGACCGTGCCGTCCGCCGGGTTGACCAGCTCGACCGCGTTGAACACCAGCATGATCAGGCACTCGGCGGTCAGCAGCACCGCGAGCACCTTGCTGTTGAAGTCGATCCGCAGTACCCCGAGCACCGCGATCACCAGCCACGCCAGCAGTGCCAGCGCCCACCACTTGACGTTCCAGCCGAACCAGGTGTTCAGGTGACTGGCGAGGATCGCGCCGAACCCGCCGTACAGCCCGATCTGCATCGCGTTGTACGCCACGACCGCGACGAACGAGGCGCCGACACCGGGCACCCGGCCGAGCCCCTGCGCCACATAGGTGTAGAACGCACCGGCGTTGGTGATGTGCCGGGACATCGCGACGTACCCGACCGCGAACAGGGACAGCACCACCGCGATGGCCGCGTACGCGACCGGGATGCCGATCGTCTTGGTGTTGGCGAACGTCAGCACGGCGCCGCTGCCGATCACCGTCAGCGGCGCGGCGGCGGACACGATGAAGAACACGATCGACGAGACACCGAGCCGGTTGCGGGCCAGCGCGGAGGACACCCGGCTCGGCCCGACGCGAACCAGCGCTGTACCTGGGCTGGTACTTAAGCGGTTTTCCACCAACGAAAACTCCTTCGCGGGTTATCGGCGACGGCCAAGCACCGCGTCGCCTACCGCGGCCTCAGTCTGCTTGGCGAGTTCGAGGAGGGGCACCGGCAGCGCACGGCGCATCTCGTCCAGCTGGGAACGGGCGCGGTGTGGCCCGTGGTACCAGAGCAGCGCGCTGAGCAGGCCGGTCGAATGTGCCAGCGCCGCGAGTGTGACGTCCTGCATCAGCTTGTGGTCGATGCTGATCCTGCTCAGCTGCATGCCGGGGTGGGGGCGGGCGAGCAGGTCGTGCAGCCGGACCTCGGGGATCAGCGCCTGCTCGGCGTTGACCGCGCGGTAGAGCAGCGCCGGGCCGCCCCACCACTTGCGCTGTCGCACGTGGGAGAGGTATCCGGCGACGTGCAGCCTGCTGCCGACCTTGTCGCGCGCGTCCTGGCTCAGGTACTCCAGCCACACCCGGATGCTGTGCGGCGGCTCGGTGACGATGTCGCGCAGCATGCTGGCCGCGAGCTGGTCGGCGGGCGGGGACGGGTCGAAGACGATCACCCGGCCGTCGGCGATCTCCAGCCTGCGCTCCAGCACCAGTTCGGCCAGCAGCGCCCCGGCGAGGCCGAGTTCGATGCCGGTGTCGTGCAGCCGCGGCACGATCGTGTCGGCGTCGTGGTTGTGTGCCACCAGGAAGAACTCGTCGGCAAGCCGGAGGTGTGACGAGGAGTTCGGCGCCCGGCCGGTCACCGGTCCGCTTCCGGTGCGCTCACCCGGCAGGATCCGTCGGCACCAGTGGTCACATCGTCAACCGTCGAATCCTTCGGGCGGGGCGGGTCCAGCACCGGAACAGGATGCCACCGACGATCACCGCGATACACGATCGAATCCGTCTCGTCACCCGAACGGCCGAACCGAACATTGCCGATATACCAAACTGTGGCCGTCTGACAGCCGTATCACCTAGTAGGCTCGACTGTTCAAGATCGACAGCTACGGCACGGAACGGGGTCGGGAAACAATAGTGCGAAAAACCTTCGCGGACGCGTCACGGCGTCGAACGGCGGTCGTCTCATGACGGGTAGGGAAGGCGTTGGCCAGACAACCGGGGAGGTAGTACAGAGGTGAACACCCGCAAGGAATGGTCGGTGAGCTGCCGCGACATCGCGGGACGGCGACGCGACCTGACGGTGTTCGTCAGCTCAGGACGCGTGGTGTTGGTCTCCCCACCGGGCGAGACGGCCGTACTCACCCCGCTTGACGTGGGAAGACTGCGTGCGGCGCTGCGAGACGCGGTGGTGGACGCGTCGGTGACAACAGAGCAGTAGAGATTCCTACTCACCAGTAGGTATGGTTCCGTCATGACCGGATACTTCGTGACGGGCGGAACCGGGTTCCTTGGCCGCAGGATGGTCACGCGGCTGCTGGCCCTGCCGGACTGCACCGCGGTGTACGTGCTCGTACGCCCCGGTTCGATCGGCCGGTTCGAGTCGCTCGCCCGGACATGGGACACCGGGCGAGTCGTCCCGGTCACCGGGGACCTCACCGGTGACCTCCCGCGTGGCCTGTCCGGAATCGACCACGTCGTGCACCTCGGCGCGATCTACGATTTCACCGCGCCGGACGAGGCCAATCAGCTCACCAATGTGACCGGCACGGCGAACGTGATCGATTTCGCCGCCGGTGTCGGCGCGAAATGGCTGCACCACGTTTCCTCGGTGGCGGTCGCCGGTGATCACCACGGCCGTTTCACCGAGCGGGATTTCGATCTCGGCCAAAACCTCCCATCTTCCTATCACTCGACCAAATTCGCCGCCGAGAAACTGGTCAGGACGCAGCACGCGGTGCCGTGGCGCGTGTACCGGCCGTCCGCCGTGGTCGGCGATTCGCGAACCGGTGAGATGGACAAGGTCGACGGCCCCTACTACTTCCTGCCCGCCATCACGAGGGCCGCCCGGTTGCCCGCGCGACTGCCGCTGGTCGCACCGCACCTCGGGTCGACCAACATCGTCCCGGTCGACTACGTGGTCGACGCGATGGTCCACCTGATGCACCAGGACGCCCCGTCCGGCGCCACCTACCACCTCGGCGCACCCCGCAACCAGACCCTCACCCAGGTCTACAACGCCTTCGCCGGTCCGGCGGGCGCGCCGAAGGTCGTCGCCAGCCCCAAGGTGCCCGGTCTGGTCCGGACCGGGCGCGCCGCCGCGGCCGCGGCGGGCAAGGTGATCGACCGGCTGCCCGGCGGCCGGGAGGCACGCGACGCCGTGCTGGCCGAGCTCGGGATCCCGGCCGAGGTCCTGCCGCACATGTCGCTGCAGGCCAAGTTCTCCACGTCGGAAACGGTGTCCGCGTTGGCAGGCAGCGGGATCGAACTGCCGTCACTGCACTCCTACGCGCCCCGGCTGCTGCGGTACTGGTCCGAGCACCTGGACCCGTATCGGGCGCGTCGCCGCGTCGACCGGTCGGATCCGTTGGCAGGACGGCGGATCCTGATCACCGGCGCCTCGTCCGGGATCGGCAGGGCGACCGCCGTCGCGGTCGCCGCCCACGGTGCCCAGGTGTTCCTGGTGGCCCGGCGGGCGGACGAACTGGAAGCGGTGCGCGACGAGATCACCGCGGCCGGTGGCTCGGCGTGGGCGTACCCCTGCGACCTGACCGACTCGGCCGCGGTGTCCGCCCTGGTCAAACAGGTACTGGCCGAGCACGAGTCCGTCGACATGCTCGTCAACAACGCGGGCCGCTCGATCCGCCGCTCGGTGTACCTGTCGGTGGACCGGCTGCACGACTTCGAACGCACCATGGCGCTCAACTACTACGCGCCGCTGCGCCTCACCCTCGCCCTGCTCCCGCACATGCGCGAACGCCGGTTCGGGCACGTCGTCACCGTGACCACGATGGGACTGCAGAGCGACACACCGAGGTTCGCCGCGTACCTGGCCTCCAAGGCCGCGATCGAGGAGTTCGGCCGGGTCGCGGGCCGCGAGACCCTGGCCGACGGCATCACGTTCACCTCGGTCCGGATGCCGTTGGTGCGCACCCCGATGATCTCCAAGGCCGCGTACCGCACGATGCCCGCGATGAGCCCGCGGCGAGCCGCCCGGATGGTGGTCGGCGCGTTGGTCCACCGGCAGGAGGTCGCGACCAGGCCGGAAGGCGTCGCCATGGAGCTGGCCAGGCTGGTCGCGCCGCGCACGTCCCGCCGGGTGGCGAACCTGATGTACCGGATCATGCCGGAGACCGCGCCGGAAGCGCGTTCCCGGCCGCAGCCGCCGCTGGCCACGATCGCCGGGACGCTCACGCGTCTGGTCTGGCGCAAGCTCTGACCAGGCAGGTTTCAGCGCAACGGACGGCGCTGAAACCCGGCTGATCCGCCTCGCGGGCACGCTCGCCGCCATGACCGAACTGACTGAGCCCGCCACGACGCCGTGGAACGCCAACCCGGCACATTTCTGGATGCACGGCCACCGCATGGAGAAACCCGTCGAGCTCAACGAGCAGCTCGGCGGGTGGTACGTCACCGGATACCCCGAGGCACAGCAGGTGCTCTCCGACCCGCGGACGTTCAAATCCGACATCAAGCAGTTCTTCCCGCAGGAAACCGGCAGCGAACTGTTCGACGAACTGGTGGCGGGCGACCTGCTCAGCATGGACGGCGCACACCACCGGGAACGGCGCCGCCTGATCAGCCACGTGTTCACGCCCAAGGTCGTCGCCGACATGGAGCCGCGGATCGCCGCGCTGACACACGAACTGGTCGATCCGCTCGTGGACAGGGACGAGTTCGACTTCGTCACCGAGGTGGCGTATCCGCTGCCGGTGAGCGTGATCGCCGAGATGCTGGGCGTGCCGGTCAGCGACCGCGACCTGTTCGTCCACTGGGCGGACCGGCTGTTCGAGAGCAAGAACGTCTACTACGAGTCCGATCCCGGCGAGGACGTGATGGCCGCCGCGCACGCGGCGGTCCAGGACTTCCTGCCGATGCTGGACTACCTCAAGCAGCACGCGGCCGAGCGCAGGCGCACCCCGCGCGAGGACCTGCTCAGCATGCTGGTCCAGGCCGACGTGCCCGACAGCGAGGTGACCGGCTTCGCGATCCTGCTGCTCATCGCCGGACACGTGACCACGACCCAACTGCTCGGCAGCACGATCCTGTGCTTCGACCGGTACCGGGACGCCGCCAAGGCCGTGCGCGCAGACCGTGGACTGATGCCCGCGGCCATCGAGGAGTCGCTGCGGCTGATCAGCCCGGTCGCCGGGGTGTTCCGTGCGACCACTGTGGACACCGAGCTCGGCGGGCAGCCGGTCGGCGCGGACCAGATGATCACGGTCGGGCTCGGCGCGGCCAACCGCGACCCGCGCCAGTTCACCGACCCGGACACGTTCGACCTGACGCGGGATCCCAACCCACACCTGGGTTTCGGGCGTGGCGTGCACTTCTGCCTCGGTGCGCCGCTGGCCAGGCTGGAAGGGCGGGTCGCGCTGAACGTCCTGCTCGACCGGCTCGGCGACCTGCGCACCGACCCGGCCAGCCCGCCCGTGTTCCACCCGTCAGTGGAGATCACCGGGGCCCGTCACCTGCCGGTCAAGCAGGCGCACCGCGACAACTCGTAGCTCCTCACGGCTCAATGTGGCGTACTCCGAGACCGCTTCGGCGTACGCCACCCTGTCGGCGTGCACGGCGGCCTCACGCGCCCGCGCCGGGGACATCGTCGGCTGGTACTCGCGCAGGAAACGGAACCGCTCGGCCACAGCGATCATCCGGGCCGCCTTCGCCGGTGCGCGC
Organism: Kibdelosporangium sp. MJ126-NF4; assembly: GCF_000826545.1. Next base: position 634,798 of record NZ_CDME01000014.1, read on the forward strand.
TGGATCTCCGTCATCGCGACCGCCAGCAGCAACGCTCCCCAGACCGAGCACTCACGCAGGAACGGCGGCGGCCCGACCGTCGGGTTGCGCAGCAGCCACGCTGCCCGGTTCCGCAGGTGCTCCACCAGGTCGGCGATCTGGTGCAGACGGCCGTGCTGGGCGTGTGCGATCACCACCGCGGCCTGCACCTCGCTCAGCCACGGATCGAATCCCGACGACGCCACCCGGTACTCGGTGCCCGCGCGCTGGTCGATCCGCGTCAACGCCCGGCGCCACAGGCCCAGTCCCGCGTCGACCTCGTCGCGGGCGAGCCGGATCTCGGCCTGGACACCCAGCTGGAACGACCCTTCGGTGCCGTCACGGTCCCCGGACTGCTCCACGACACCACTCCACACCGACCGCAGCCATTTCTCGGCGGTGTCGATGTTCCCGGCGCTGAGCTCGCACAGGATCAACGACACCCGGACGTCGGCGATGTCGTCGTCGAAGACCTCGAGCGCGGCGGAGAAGTGTGTCCTGGCCCGGTCGGGGTCGTCGGCCTGCAGGCACAGTTCGCCGAGCCGGGCGTGCGCGGCCAGCCTGGCCCACGGCACCGTGCCCCTGGTCAGAACCTCGGCACGCTCGGCCGCTTCGAGCGCGCCGCGCGGATCGAGCTCGCCCTCCTTGAGGTAGCTGTTCACGAAGTCCGAAGCGGCCCGCACCAACGGTTCCGGACTGTCCGGTGTGGTCAGCAGCACGGCGATCGCCGTGGGTATGGTGTCGGCCCGCGCGGACGGCAGGCGCCTCAACGCGACCAGGCTGCGTACCGCACGCGGCCCGTGGATCATGAACGTCGTCGCCGCGCACATCGCCGACGCCATCCGGCTCGCCTCGAGGTATTCCGGCTCCGGCCGGTAACGCAGGAGCACCCGGGCGATCTCGTCGGCGAGCGCGTTCGTCCTGCTGTAGCTGGACTTCAGCAACCACAGGCCGGTCAACGCCGCCGCGGTCGCCGCCACCGTCGGGCCGTCCGCGCGTTCGATCCCATAACGCAGCGCCCTGATCAGGTTGTCCTGTTCGGCGTCGACACCGGACGCGTGCACCACCGGGTCGCCGCCGAACAGCTTGTCGTGGTGCGCACGGCCGAAGTCACGGGCCCACGCCAGGAAAACGTCGACCTCGTGGTCTTCCTGCCGTTGCGCGGCAGCGAAGTCGCGGACCGTGTCGAGCATGTGGAACCGCGCGCCCGCTGGGGAGTCCAGCACCTTGAGCAGCGACTGGTCGACCAGGTTCTCCAGCTCACCGTCGGCGCCGACGTGTTCGGCCGCGGCACGGGTGAACCCGCCGGGGAACACCGACAGCACCCGCATCGCGCGACGGCCGGGCTCGTCAAGCAGGTTCCAGCTCCAGTCGACCACCGCGTGCAACGTGCGGTGCCGGGTCGGGGCGTCCCTCGCCGTGCCTCGGAGCAACGCGAAGCGGTCGTCGAGCCGGGCGGCGATCTCCGTGACCGACATGACCCGTGCCTTCGCCGCGGCGAGTTCGATCGCCAGCGGCAGCCCGTCCAGGTGCCCACACACCTCCTCGACAGCCGCGGCGGGAAGCTCGGCACCGGGACGCGCGGCCGTGGCGCGCTGGCGGAACAGTTCGCCCGCCGTGCTCAGCGGGAGTTCCTTGAGCTGGTAGACCGTCTCCGAGGACAGGCCGAGCGGGGCGCGGCTGGTGGTCAGCAGCCGGATGTCCCTGTTCGCCGAGACCAACGTCCGCGCCAGGCCCGCCACGCCCTCGATGACGTGCTCGCAGTTGTCCAGCACCAGCAACGCGTTCACGCGCTGGTCACCGAGGACCGCCTCGACCTCGTTCGCGACGTCCTCGTCGGCCGCGATACCCGCCAGCGGCACGAAGTACACGTTGTACTCGGCCGCCCGGCTGACCGCGTGCGCCAGCCTGGTCTTGCCCAACCCGCCGATACCCACGACGGATGTGATCCGCGACCGCCGCACCAGATCCGCGACCGCAGCGACGTCCGCGTCCCGGCCCAGCAACGCGTTCGGCTCGTGCGCCACATTGCGCCGGACCGCCTCACCCTGAAGCAGCCGCTGGTGCACGGCCCGCAGCGCGGCACCCGGATCGGCACCGAGTTCGTCACGCAGCTCGCGCCGGTACTGCTCGTACCTGCTCAGGGCACGCGCGGGACCCACCATGGCGGCCTCACCACGGAGCAACTCGGCCAGCAGTTCCTCGTCACGCGGGCGTTCCCGGACCAGGTGCTCCAGCGACGGCGCCGCCTCGCCGTGCCGCCCCAACCTCGACAACGCCACAGCGCGAGTCCTGGCCAACGAGCGATGCGCAGGAACACGCTCCAGCCGCAACAACGACAGCGGATCCGTACCGTCGGCGCCTTCGCCGTTCCAGAGCGCAAGCCCGGTTTCGGCCTGCGCCAACGCGGTGCCGTAGTCGGCGTCGGCCAGTGCCCGCGCCGCACCGGACGCCAACCGCCCGATCGCCTCGGAATCGACCTCGTCCGCACCGAGAGCGATCCGGTACCCGGCAGGAGTGTTCACCACGAAACCCGGGCCAAGCAGGCCACGCACCCGGGACACCAGGATGTGCACGGCCTTGACCGGGTTCTCCGGCTGCTCCCCCGGCCACAGCCCGTCGACGAGCGAGCCGACACCGGCGCCCCGGCGCAGGTCAACCGCCAGCAACGCGAGCAGGGCACGCAGCCGTGGCGCGGTCACCTCTTTGCCCCGGTGCGCCACCTTGGCCAGCAGCGTCAACTCGATCGGCACACACCAACAATAGTGAGGTCAGCGTCGCCGTTTGGCCGTACCGAAAAGACCTCGCGTGATCTCCCTGCCGATCACCGTCGCCGCCGACCGCAGGAACGACTTGACCGGCGCGCTCGACAGCACCTTCTCCAGCGCGCCCGGCTCCTCCTTCTGCTCCCTCGGCTGCTCGGGCGGCGGGGCCTGCTCGCCCTCCGGGGCCGGAGCGGCGACCTTGGCGGTGAGGATCTCGTACGCCGACTCGCGGTCGATGGTCTCCGCGTACTTGGCGTGCAGATCGCTCGACTTGGCCGCCTCGCGGATGGCGTCCACACCGATCGTGCCCATCAACGAGCGCGGCGGCCGCAACCGCGTCCACGCCACCGGCGTCGGCGCACCCCGCTCACTCAGCACTGTGACGATCGCCTCGCCCGTCCCCAGCGACGTGAGCGCCTTGTCCAACTCGTAGTGCTTGGTCGTCGGATAGGTCTTCACCGTCTGCGTCAGCGCCTTCTGGTCATCAGGCGTGAACGCGCGCAGCGCGTGCTGAATACGGGCACCGAGCTGCGACAACACGGCGTTCGGGATGTCGGTGGGCAGCTGGGTGCAGAAGAACACACCAACACCCTTCGACCGGATCAGCTTCACCGTCTGCTCGATCTGCTCGAGAAACGCCTTCGACGCGCCGCCGAACAGCAGATGCGCCTCGTCCAGCACGAACACGAGCTTGGGTTTGTCCAGGTCACCGGCCTCCGGCAGCTCCTGGAAAAGCTCGGCGAGCAACCACATGAGGAACGTGGAGAACAACGCGGGCCGGTTCTGCAACTCGCCGACCTCCAGCAACGAGATCGTGCCCTCCCGCAGCAGATCGGCGACAGCCAGCTCCGGCTCACCGAAGAAGTCGTCACCGCCCTGAGCCTCCAGATTGGACAACGAGCGCAGGATCACCCCCGCGGTGCTCGCCGAGACGCCACCGAGCCCCTTCAGATCCGCCTTGCCCTCGTCACTCGTGAGATGCGAGATGACCGACCGCAGGTCCTTCGAATCCAGCAGCGCCAGCCCCCGCTGGTCGGCCCAGCGGAAGATGAGACCGAGCGTGGATTCCTGCGTCTCGTTCAGACCGAGCACCTTCGACAGCAGAATCGGCCCGAAACTCGTGACCGTCGCCCGAATCGGCACACCGGGCCCACCCGTACCCAGCGACAGGGACTGGACAGCGAAAGCCGTCGGCTTCCAGTCGTCCCCGGTCTCCTGCGCGCGCTGGGTGACCTTGTCGTTCGCCTCCCCCGCACGAGCGAGGCCCGACAGGTCACCCTTGATGTCCGCGAGAAGGACAGGAACACCGGCACCGGCGCACTGCTCCGCGATCAACTGCAAAGTCTTCGTCTTGCCGGTGCCGGTGGCACCCGCGACAAGACCATGCCGGTTCAACGTCGCCAACGGCAGCCGGATGACCGCGGCGGGGTCGACCTGGCCATCCACCACGACCGAGCCCAACTCGACAGCCTGGCCCTCGGTCACGTACCCGGCGGCGATCTCCTGCGACTTGTCCACAGGAGGGAACTTAGAACCGGGACACGCGTATCGCAGCACGAAGGCCCGAACGGGGCACGGACGATAGGCTGGAGCAGGTGAGTGACCATCTGGTGTGGATCGACTGCGAGATGACCGGCCTCGATCTGGACAACGACGCCCTGATCGAGATCGCGGCCCTGGTGACCGACGCCGAGCTGAACATCCTCGGCGAAGGAGTGGACGTGGTGATCCACGCAGAAGACGAAGAGCTGGCGAACATGCCCGACGTCGTCCGCGAGATGCACGCCAAATCAGGCCTCACCGAAGAAGTGAGGCGATCGACAGTGACACTGGCCGACGCGGAACAACTGGTCCTCGACTACGTGAAGGCCCACGTCCCGGAATCCAGAACAGCGCCACTGGCCGGGAACTCGATCGCGACCGACAGAGGCTTCATAGCAAGGGACATGAAAGCCCTCGACGCCCACCTGCACTACCGGATGGTGGACGTGTCGTCGATCAAAGAGCTCTGCAGACGCTGGTACCCCCGGATCTACTACGCACAGCCAGGCAAAGGCCTGGCCCACCGAGCGCTCGCGGACATCAAGGAATCGATCAAGGAACTCGCCTACTACCGAAGCACGGCCTTCGTCCCCCAACCAGGACCCACGAGCGAAGAAGCCCGAGCAGCGGCAGAACGCGTGCTCAACCCAGACACCTGACCCGAATATCAGCTGCCAAAAACCCCGCGCTAAGCTACGGTCACACCAAGCGCCAAACACGGTGAACATGGTGGGTGTAGCTCAGCTGGTAGAGCACCTGGTTGTGGTCCAGGAAGTCGCGGGTTCAAGTCCCGTCACTCACCCTCGACGGGGGCGCCCCTAGTCGGTTGCTTTGCAACCTTCGCGGGGCGTCTTCGGGCTTATTTTGGGGGGCCGAGCCCCCCAAACCCCCCACGGTGCGAGCTCCTCTCGAACCAGCGCTGGGCACCTTTCGCTTTCACCAGCACAACTTCACACACCTCTTTACCTCTTCATGCACCTCCAACGCCTCTGCGTGGCGTCGCCGCTGCATGACGTGAGGGCGATCTGAGGCTGCTTGCGGCGGCTGGCTGGTTTGAGGGGCGAGGTCCGCCTACGGGACTGGTGGGCCCAGCGAAAGCGGTACGGACCTCGGCCTTCCCAAAGGCGCGTCAGCGCACATCTCTGCCTCGTGCTCCCTTCCTCCCGTATGACCTGGGCGCAGCCCGACCACGCGTGTCAAGGGGGATCCGCCTACGGGACTGGTGGGCCCGGCGGCGGCCGAACGGATCCCCCTTGACTCGTGTGGTTGCCTCTGGCAGGTCATGCGGGAGGACGGGAGTGCGGCCCCCTCTCCTCTTGGAGGCCTGCCTGTCCGGCGAGGACAGCTCTTGCCAGCACAAGCTGACAGCCCGCCGGAGAACGCCCCCTGACAGCAAAAGCCCCGGGCTCGAGAGCCCGGGGCTGCTGAAGTGTGCGACGGCTACTTCTTGCCGCCCTTTTGGTATTCCTCCCAGGAGAGCTGCCAGTCACTCAGGCCGTCCCAGGCTTGGAGGGCCTTGCCGCCGGAGTTCTGGACCACGAAGATGTCGCCCTTCGTGCCGATCTCCTGCATCCAGTTGGCGTTCTCCGTGGACATGTTGATGCAGCCGTGGCTGACGTTGCTGCTGCCCTGCTGGCGGACCGACCACGGGGCGGAGTGGTAGAAGATGCCGCTGTTCGAGAGGCGGCTCGCCACCGCGACCTTGGTTCGGTAGCCGCCCGGCGAGTCGGACGGGACACCGTAGGTGCCCGAGTCCATCGTGTAGTTCTGCTGCTCGGTCATCACGGTGTAGGTGCCGTTCGGGGTCTCGTGGCGTGGCTTGCCCATCGAGATCGGGACCGTCCTGACCACCTGGTCGTTGACCGTGACCGTCATCTGCTTCGTCGCGCCGTCCGCGACTGCGACGACCTTGTTGCCGATCGTGACAGCGGACTTGCGGTCTTCCTTGCCGAACAGGTTCGGGCCGAGCGCCTTGCCGTAGATGGCGGCGTTGATGGAGACCTTCGTACCGGTCTTCCAGTAGTCCTTCGGCCGCCAGTGCACCTCGTTGTCGCGGAACCAGTAGAACGCGCCCTCGGTCGCGGGCTCGGCGGTGATCTTCAACGCCTTCTCGGCCGCCGCCTTGTCCGGGACGTTGCCGGAGAAGTAGAACGCCAGCGGCTGCCCGACGCCGACGGTCTGGCCGTCGGTCGGGTTCAGCGAGACGGTGATCTGCCTGCCGGGCTTCACCGTGCTGAACGACGACGTGAGGCTCGACGGCTTCCCGTCGGTTCCCGTGCCCGCCGCGTTGACGGTGTAGCTCTTGCTGTAGCCGAGCGCCTCGGCCGACTCCCACTTCAGGCCGTCCGGCGTGAGGGCGCCGGTGACCGCCTTGCCCTCCTGATTGGTCACCGTGACCTGGGTCAGCTTGCCGTCCGCGGCCGTGACCGTGATCGGCTCGCCCGGCGCGACGTCAGCGGCCTTGTCGGCCGGCGTGACCGCCATCGCGATCGCCTTCGGCTGCGGCGCGGGCGAACCACCCGACGTCTGACCGGCAGACGTGGGACCGCCACCCGGCTGTTGTTGCGCTGACGGTTCCCCCGAGGAGCAACTCGCGACCGACAGGACAGCCATCGCTGTGGCAACCGCCACAATCGATCGTCGCATCAAGACCCCACCCATAAGTCAGCCCGCCCGATATCCAGTGCCCGGGAACCCTTCCCCGCCCCAGCAAGGGTCCGAACGTACTAATTGTGCCCTCTAGCTGCAGGAGTCGATCACCCGGGGGTCCGATTTCGAGCTTCCGGATGCCCCATGCTAAGGTTTTCCTCGTTCGCAGGGGAGACCCTGCGAGCGCCGCTAGCTCAACTGGCAGAGCAGCTGGCTCTTAACCAGCGGGTTCGGGGTTCGAGTCCCTGGCGGCGCACCCCCAAAGCGCAGGTCAACATCCATGTTGACCTGCGCTTTTTGGCGTTCTCGGCCCAGCTGTTCACCGTCCAGAGTCGCGGCACCATGACGCAGGTCGTGCAGCTACGGCAAGATCGGCGGCGGAGACCGTTGGTACACAGTGGACTCTCAACCGCTACCGGGATACACGCTGATCGAGACGCTCGGTTGCGTGTGGATCCCTTAAGCGTGATGACAACAGATCTGGATCGCCCGGACGGTCATGACGCGGACGCCGTGCGGCTCAGCGCTTCCCGAGTGAATCGCCGCACGTACTCGTCCAGCCATTCCCGGAACGCCGCCTGGTCGGTCAGCACGAGGGTGGCGTGGTCGGTGAGGTCGGCGTGGGCGGCGCGGAGGAACTCGTCATCCGGCGCGCTGAGCGCCATCAGCCGACCGGCGGCGTCGACCATCCGGAACGCGGCCAGGATCGGCGTCTCGTCCAGGCTGGTCGGCGCGCTGGTCACCAGGTGGGTGATGATGGCGAACAACTGCCGGGAATCGTCAGTCATCGGATGCCTCCCACTCGGTGCCGAAACGGTTGTGGTGCAAGGGGGTTGTGAACCCTCGGGGCGCGGGTGGCGGCGTGGGCGTCACGAAGCCCACCGCGACCGTCACGTCCGCGCGGATGTGTGGCGGCAACTCCACCAGGGTCTGCACCGCGGGCTCGGCCCAGCTGGTGATGGTGCAGATGCCAAGACCGACGGTCTGGGCGAACAGCGCCAGGTGCGCGCAGGCCGCGCCCACGTCGATCCGGGTGGCCACCTCGACGCCTCGCCGACCCAGCACCTGCTCCGCGCGCACCACGTCCGTGCCGAGCACGAGCATCGCCGGGGCGTTGGTCAGGAACCCTGGCAGCACCTGCCGGGCGGTGGCCATGATGTGCGGGTCGTCGACGATCACGATGTTGCGGATACCGGACCTGGCCTGCTGCGCCCGCGCCGCGGCCCACGCCATGCGCCGCAACACCGGCCGCGGGACCGGGTCGTCGGTGAACTCGCGGTGCATCCGGCGACGGCGGATCGCGTCCGCCACGTCGAGGCTCGCCATGACACTCCCTTCGTGGGGACAGTCGCCTCAGCCTGGCGGCCCGGTGTGACGTGGACAATGTGCGATCCGCCAAGGCGAGGTAGCGTCGTTGGGCGTTTCGCCCAATGACCGGGCCTTCCGCTGCTGGTTTGCTCACAGCACATCGGAGGTGAGTCCATGACCCAGATCACCCTGGACGACGTCGAGGACCTGGCCCTGGGTGCCGTCGTGCTCGGCACCGGCGGCGGGGGAGACCCCTACCTGGCCAAGATCATGCTGCGGGAGGCGATCATCAGGCACGGCCCGATCGAGGTGGTGGACGCGGGCGACCTCGACCCCGACGGCCTGTTGCTGCCGATCGCGCTGGTCGGCGCGCCCACCGTGATCGTGGAGAAGTTCCCGAACGGCGGCGAGGCGGAACGGGTGCTGCGGGCTCTGGAAGGTCACCTCGGCCGGTCCGGGGTGGCGGTGCTGCCGCTGGAGAACGGCGGGATGAACTCCCTCTTCCCGCTGGTCGTCGCGGCCGAGCTCGGGCTGCCCTGTGTGGACGGTGACTCGATCCGCCGGGCGTTCCCGCAGATCGAGCTGACCCTGTTCACCCTCGCCGGCCTGTCCACCACGCCGATGACCCTCGCCGACGTCAAGGGCAACTACGTGTTCTTCGAGACTGTCGACAACGCGATGGCCGAGAAGCTCGCCAGGGCCTGCGCGGTCCAGATGGGCATGATCGCGGTGATGAGCGCGTACGCCGTCACCGCCGGGGAGTTCGTCAAGTACGGGGCAACCGGCTCGCTCACCTACTGCCTGGAGATCGGCAGGCGCGTGCGGGCCGTCCAGCGCGGCGAGCCCGGCGCGTACGAGGAGTTCCTGCGCTACTGCGAGGCCGAGATCATCTTCACCGGCAAACTGCTGGACATCGAGCGGCACACCACCGGCGGCTGGGCCAGGGGCACAGTCACGCTGGAGCACCTGGACGACCCGGCGCGGGTGATGCGGGTGGAGATCCAGAACGAGAACCTGATCGCCTTCGAGGACGGCGAGGCCAAGGTGACCGTGCCCGACCTGATCACCCTGATCGACACCGAGACCGCCGTGCCGATGACCACGGAGAACCTCGCCTACGGCCAGCGCCTGCACGTCATCGCCATGCCCGCGCTGCCCCAGTGGCACACCCCGGCGGGAATCGCACTGGCCGGGCCGAGGGCCTTCGGTTACGACATCGACTACGTGCCGTTCGGAGGTGCCCGATGACCGGACTTCGCATCGGAATCGACGTCGGCGGCACGAACACCGACGCGGTCGTGGTGGACAACGGCGGCCGCGTGCTCGGCCTGCACAAGACCGCCACCACCCCGGACGTGCTGGACGGGATCCGCACAGCGATGGCGGCGGTGCTCACCGCGGTCGACCCGGATGCGGTGACGCAGGTGATGCTCGGTACGACCCATCCGATCAACGCGGTCATCCGCCGCCGGGACCTGGCCAAGGTCGGCATCCTCCGGATCGCCGCACCCGCCACACTGTCGGTGCCCCCGCTCGCCGACTGGCCCGTCGACCTGGCCGACGTGGTCCGCGGCCACGTGCGGATCATCCAAGGCGGTCACGAGTACGAGGGCAGCGAGATCAACCCGCTGGACGAGGACGCGGTCCGCGCTTTCGCCGAGGAATGCCGGGACCGGGTGGCCGCCGTCGCCGTCACCGGCGTGACCTCACCGGCCAACCCGGACCACGAGCTCCGTGCCGCCCGGATCATCACCGAGACGCTGGGCCCGGCGTATCCGGTGACCATGGGGCACGAGGTCGGTGGCCTTGGCCTGCTGGAACGCGAGAACTCCGCGGTGCTCAACGCCGCGTTGCGGTTTGTCGGTGAGGGCATCGTCAACGCGCTCGACCGGGTCCTGCTGACCCATCGGCTGGCCGCGGACATCTACCTGACCCAGAACGACGGCACCCTGCTCGCCGCGGCCGAGGCGGCCCGCAGGCCGATCATGACCATCGGGTCGGGGCCAACCAACTCGATGCGTGGCGCGGCCCACCTGTCCGGCCTGGCCGACGCGATCGTGATGGACGTCGGCGGCACGTCGGCCGACGTGGGCCTGCTCGTGGACGGATTCCCCCGGGTGTCCGCGATGGCCGTGGAGATCGGCGGGGTACGGACCAACTACCGGATGCCCGACCTGATCTCGATCGGCCTTGGCGGTGGCACGGTCGTGCGCACCGAGCCGGACCTGGCCGTCGGCCCGGACAGCGTCGGCTACCGGCTGGCGCACCGGGCCCGGGTCTTCGGCGGTGACACGCTCACCCTGTCGGACATCTCGGTCCTCGCCGGGCGGGCCGACATCGGCGACCGCGGCCGCGCAGCCGACATCCCTTCGTCCATTGTGGACGCCGCGATCGGCTGGGTGGACGACCGGATCCAGCTGCTGGCCGACCGGATCAAGGCCGCCCGACAGGACATCCCGCTGGTCGCTGTCGGCGGCGGAGCCCACCTGATCCCCGACTCGATCCCCGGGGTGAGCCGGGTGTACCGACATGAGCACGCCGGGGTGGCCAACGCGATCGGCGCGGCCATCGCGGAGGTCTCAGGGACCGTCGACCGTGCCTTCCAGTTCGCGGACAGCAGCCGCGAAGCCTGCCTGGAGCACGCGAAGAACGCCGCCGTCGACGCCGCGGTCAGGGCTGGCGCGGACCCCGGCCGGGTGCGGATCACCATCGTCAACGAGATCCCGATGGCGTACCTGCCCGGTGCCAGTGCGCGGGTGCAGGTGAAGGCCGTCGGCCCGCTACTGGAACGGGAGTGAGCGCGGTGAGCCGGACGGTGCTGCACGGTGGCAGGGTGTTCGACGGGAACGGGGTGTCCGACGCGGATGTCGTCGTCGAGGACGGTCGGATCGTCGACGTGGGGCCCGGTTTGGACGGTGACGCCGGGATCGACGTCGCCGGGCTGACCGTCCTGCCGGGACTCGTCGACTGCCATGTGCATGTGGTGATATCCGGCGCGGACCGGATGCGGATGATGCAGGAACCGTTCTCGTACCAGTTCTTCGCGGCTGCCGAGAACCTACGCGCCCTGCTGGACTGCGGGATCACCTCGGCCCGCGACGCCGGTGGCGCGGACCTGGGTGTGCGCGCCGCGCTCGCCGACGGACTGCTCGACGGGCCGGAGCTCGCCGTCGCCATCACCGTGCTCGGCCAGACCGGCGGGCACACCGACGGATGGCTGCCGAGCGGGGAGTGCCTGCGCCTGATGACGCCCCACCCGGGCCGCCCGGACATGGTGGTAGACGGGCCGCACGAGATGAAGGTGCGGGTCAGGGAACTGGTGCGCGCCGGTGCCGACGTGATCAAGATCTGTACGACCGGCGGCGTCCTGTCACCCCGCGACGACCCCAAGCACGCCCATTTCGACGACGAGGAACTGGCGGTCTGCGTCGCCGAGGCCGCCAGGGCCGGGCTGGCGGTGATGGCGCACGCGCAGGGCACCAGCGGGATCAAGAACGCGATCCGGGCCGGGGTCCGCAGCATCGAGCACGGCATCCACCTCGACGACGAGGTGATCGGCATGATGCTGGACGCGGGCACGTGGCTGGTGCCGACGATGCTGGCGCCGGTCGCCCTGATCGAGCAGATCGAGGCAGGCGCGGCCGTACCCGATGCCGTGGTGCGCAAGGTCCACGAAACTGTCGACGCGCACCGCCGCTCCGTGTGTCTCGCCGCCGAGGCGGGTGTCCCCATCGCCATGGGCACCGACAGCGGCGTCTTCGCCCACGGGGCCAACCTCCGTGAGCTGGAACTGCTGAACTCGGTGGGCATGAAACCCGACGCCGTGCTCCGTGCCGCCACATCGTCGGCCGCGGCGCTGCTCGGCCGCGAAGGCGAGATCGGTGAAGTGACCCCCGGTCACCGGGCCGACTTGGTCCTGCTCGACGGCGACCCGTTCGACTTCACCGACTACCGCTCCCGTGTCCGTGGTGTGCTCCAGCGAGGCAGCGTGGTGCGCTGGGACGGAGTCCGGGCACACGCAGGACAAGCGCTCACACCCTCGCTGAACAGGGCAGAATGAACGAATGTGGATCAGCCTCGGGCAGTTGCTGGCCCTGGGCCTGCTGCCCGGCCACGAACTGCTCGGCGGCGTGGACGGCCTGGACACCCCGCTGCGGGCGGTGCTGCCCGGCACGTCGGCCCGCCAGGTCGGCGATCTCGGGCCGGGCACCCTCGTGGTGTTCGAACCGGGCCGCCTTGACGCCACCGATCCAGGAACCGACCTGGCGATCCGGTTCGGGCACCGGGCCGACATCGCGGGCCTGGTCCTGCAACGCCCGCCAACCCCGGTCCCGCTGGCCACCCAACGCCTGGCCGACAAGCTGGGCGTACCGGTCATCCTGCTGGACCGGGTCGACACCGCGGCGGTCATCGCGGCATTGGACCCCCACGTGCGGCGCCCGGAAGTGGCTGGGGCTCGGCAACTCAACGACGTGGCGAACCGCCTGCGAACCGCCCGCCAGCACCCGGACGACCTGGTCCGCGTCCTCGCCGCGACACTGAAATGCCCAGTGGCACTGGTCGACGGCGAAGGCCGCGTGGTCGGCGGTGACGCGGCGACCGGCGAAGCAGTCACGTCCCTGGAACAACTGCGACGCCGTCCGACACCGTTCCACCTCGACACCAAGGAACGACAACGGCTCCTGCTCCAGCCGCTGGTCCTCACCCAGGACGGCCCGGCCAACCTCTGGCTCGTCGCCCGGCTGCCGTCCGGATCGCCGCTGACCGACTCGACACGTAACGCGTTGGGAATCGGCGCGTGGGCGTTCACCGCCTACCTGGCGACGGAGGCACTCACCGCGGAACGGGCCAGCAGTCAGCGTGCGCTTCTGCTCACCGAGATCCTCGAGCACGCCGACGCGCCACCACGCCGCACAGTCGAACGCGCGACCACAGCGGGCTGGCGCCTGTCCGGCTGGCACACGGCCGTACACGTAGCACTCAACCAGTCCACGGGCCGCCCGCACGACCTGGCGCAACGAATCGAACAGGCGCTCGCACACCACGGCGTCCGTGCGAGTCTGGTCGAACGGCCGGAAGGGTGGGCGTTCTGGCTCACGTCCGACACCGAACCCGACCCGTCCGACGGCCCGGCCCTCGCCCACACCATCCGCCGGGCACTGCTGGGAGAGGAACGCGGCGAGAATCGGCTGTGCGCGGGAATCGGACACCCGTATCTCGGCACCACCGGCCTGAAAGCCTCACTGCACGAAGCGAAACAGGCATGTGTGCTCGCTCGTACCCAGGATGTCGCCGGTGCTGTCGAGCACATTGACGCCATGAGCGTGAAGCGCCTGCTGGCCGGGTGGTACGGCTCGAGTCCGCTCCGTGAGGCAGCGACCGGGCTGCTCGAACCGTTGACGACGGCGGACCCCAGCGGGGACCTGGTACGGACCCCCTTGGCTGTTACCTCGACCACGAGTCCTCGGCGACCACGACCGCGATCGTGCTGGGCGTGCACCGGAACACCGTGCTGCACCGGCTTGAGCGGATCAAAGCCCTGCTGGACGTCGACCTTTCCCGGCCGGACGAACGGCTCGCCACACACCTGGCCACCCGGGTGGCCAGACTCGGTGACGACTAGCCAACCACGAGCCCTGGGTGGAGGCGGATCTCCACCCGGGGTCCACCGGCTGCCCCACGACGACGGCGCGCGGTGTTCCTAGCGTTGGTCGTGTCCAGTTGACCTGCTTCGTCGTGGGAGGTGGGACCTGTGAGCGGTCCTGTTGAGATTGTCCTGATCGTCGCCGCCGTCGGCTACGTCCTAACGCGCCGGATGCTCGGTGAGCCGATCGTGGCCAAGCGGATGTTGCTGCTGCCCGTCGTCCTCATCGGATTCGGGCTGATCGACCTGGTGAAGGGGCCCCAGTCGGCGATCTCCATCGGATTCCTGGCCGCCACCACCGCGCTCAGCGTGGTGCTCGGCCTGCTGCGTGGCGCGAGCACCCGGGTGTTCGAAAAGGACGGCGTGGCCTACTTGCGGTACACGGTCATGACGCTGGTGCTGTGGGGCGTCAACATCGCGGTCAAGGTCGGCGCCGGTGTCGTGCTGGGATCGATCGACCCGGGGGCGGCGCAGGCGAGCAGCACCGGGCTGATGTTCACGCTGGGCGCCGGGCTGCTGGCGGAGGGCGCGGCGGTGCTGGCCAAGGCCGTGCGGACTGAGGGCCGGATCATGTGGGCCAAGGGCCGTGACGGCCAGCCGCACAGGATGTCCCCCACGTTGGATCAGTTGCAGCAGCGGGCACGGGCAACCGACGCGTCGCGCGTCGATGGGTGACAACTCCGCATCAGGGGGAACAATTTCCGGCTATGAACGCACCCCGGTTCGTCGACGGACTGATCCGTCCGTTCGCCATGGTGACCGTTGCGGCGGTCGGCGTGGTCCAGTTCGCCAGCCACCCGCAGGTCGGGGTGGTCTGGCTGACCTGGGGGCTGATGGCGGTGACGATCGCCTCGGGGCTGGGCATCAGCATCTTGCCGTGGCATCGGCTCACCGACCGGGTTCAGGTGACGTTGGTTGCTGTGTACGTGGTCAGCAGCGCGTTGCTGTTCCCGCTGGCTGTGGGCACGGTGGCGGTGGCGCTGGTGTTCATCGCAGTCGCGACGGCAGGGGAGAAGCTGGCCGGGCGGCAGCTGGCGTTCGTCATGGCAGGTGTCGCGATCGCCGTCGCGGTCTTGGCGACCTGGGCCGCGGTCGCTCTGCTGCATCTGCCCGATGTGCCGTGGTGGCTGCCGTTGACCGTGTGCCTGCCGGTCTACGCCGGGATCGCCCGTCGGAGCCGGGCCGACGCGGTCGCTGCGGCTGAACAGGCCGCCGCGCAGGCCAGGCGCGCGGCCGCGTCCGAGGCACGGGAAGCCGCGCTGGAGGAACGCGGCCGGATCGCCAGGGAGATCCACGACGTCCTGGGCCACGCCCTGTCCGGGATCGCGATGCAATTGGAGATGGCCGACGCACTGCACGGCGGCGGCCGTGACGACGACGCGAACGAAGCCGTACGACGGGCACGGGCGATGGCCGTGTCCGGCATCGGCGAGACCCGCCGCGCGATCCACGCCCTGCGTGAAGACACGCTGCCACTGCCGCAGACCCTCGCCAACCTCGCGACCAGCGCCACAGCCGGGTTCACCGTCCACGGCGAGCCCGGCGAGATACAGGTCGAGGCCGCCCAGGCGATCATCCGGACCGCGCAGGAGGCGATCACCAACGCGCACCGGCACGCACCAGGAGCCGAGGTGACCCTGGTGCTGGACTACACCGACCAGGCGGTGCGGCTGATCGTCACCGACACAGGCGCAGCCGACATGAGCACGGCGGTGATGAGCTCGGCGGGCAGCGGGATGGGCCTGGTCGGCATGCGGGAGCGCGCGAGCCTGCTGGGTGGCACGCTGTACGCCGGTCCCGCCGAATCCGGCGGCCATGGCTGGCTGGTGCGATTGGAGTTGCCGCGATGACCACGATCCGGTTGCTGGTCGTCGACGACCAGGCCGCGATCCGCGACGCACTCGCGGTGATGCTCGACCTCGACCCGGACATCACCGTGGTCGGCACAGCCGCCAACGGCAAGGAAGCGATCGCGGCCGTCGAGGCACACGCCCCGCAGGTCGTGTTGATGGACCTGAACATGCCGATCATGGGCGGTGTCGAGGCAACCGGCCTGCTGCACGCCGCCCAGCCCGACCTACCGGTCGTGGTGCTCACCACGTTCGAGGACGACAAATCCATCCTCGCCGCGCTGCACGCCGGTGCCCGCGGCTACCTCACCAAGGACGCCGACCGGGCCACGATCATCCAAGCCGTGCGCAGCGTCCACACCGGGCACTCGGTACTCGACCCAGCCGTGCAGTCCAGACTGCTCACCCTCGCCACCCGCATGCCCGCGGCAGAACCGGAGACAGCGGGGATCGCCGCGTCACTGACCGCACGCGAACGGGAGATCCTCGACCTGATCGGCCAGGGGCTGCGCAACACCGAGATCGCCCGGCGGCTCTACATCACCGAGGCCACCGTGAAGACCCACATCAACAACCTGTTCGGCAAGGCGGACCTGCACTCCCGCGCCGACGCCGTGCGACTGGCGCTGACCCTCGCCGCCGGGAACTCGCCGCGGGGCTAGACCGCATCCGGCCCGGCTGTCGCGGACGGGACTTCGATACACGGCCTAGTCCCACCGAGTATCCGGTGCGGTTCAAATCCACACCTTGCGGTTGCCCGGCGGGATCACCACTCTGCTCTGCACAAGCACACCGTCCGATCCGTACGCCTCCAGGTTGAAGACATCAATTCCCAGGGCCTGGCAATACCGCTCAAGCATGTCAGCCGTGAAGCGGTCACGGATCATCCGCTTGGTGTAGTTCTCAGTCTCCTCAAATGGTAATGGCGTGCCAGACGTCTCAAACACCCACCTGCTGTCCTTGACCACATCAATCGTCCGAACATATCCAAGAGGAGGCTCACCATCGGGCCCCCAGAGGTGAAACTGGACGCCTTGCCCCGCGCGCATTCCCTTGAAATCCAAGCCTGTCGGCGCACAACCGATCTTCAACCCCCGCACCGACAAGCGTTCCGACAGCACTGCACACGTCGACGCGGCGTCGGTCTCACGCGCGAAACTGTCGAAGTACGCCGTCCACCCGTTGACTGGAACGAGCAGCTCTCTCGGTCGCGCTCCCGTCATCAATGGATTGAGTGCCGCAAACCGAGTCGACAGGTCCCCCGCGACCGGTCGCGTTTTAGGCCCTGCTCCCAGCTCATCACGCCAGGCGACCAGTTCGTCTGCCACAGTTCTCAGGTCACCTTCGACAAAACCGGCTGAGGAAAGAAAGAACCGGACGAGGTCAGGAACAACAACGTCAAAGCTCATCTACGACCTCCCACGGCACGATCCATAGCCGTACTGTTCCAGACGGATCGTTGGCTTGGTTCGCGACTCGTGGGCAGGTCTCCCGCCGGGAGATGCGCGGGTGAGCACGCGAGCGGGCGTTGTTCGGGGCCACCAGCGGCCCCAGCCTGCCCCTGCCCCGAATGGCCCAATCATGCTGACCGCAGGTGCGGCCCGAGCTTACGAATGTGTCAATTCACCTATGGCAGCGCGTTTCCCGACTTACATTGGTCCCGTGCCAGACGTGAGCAGAAGTAGCCGACCTTGGTCACGGTGGGCGGTGTCGCTGGCCGTCGTCGCGGTGATGGCCGCGACGGCGTGCACGAACCCGGTCAGTGGACAGCCGCAGGCGAAGGTGGCGCCGGGCACGATCGAAGCGACCTTCCTCCCGCTGGACGAGGTGAGCGCGCTGGTCGGCACGACGTTGGCGGCGCAGCAGAGTGTGTCGGAGCCGCCACGTCCACTGAGCGCCGACCCGCCGGTGTGCGCGGTCGCGGTCGGACCGGCGACAGTGTCCGTGTACGCCCGAGGCTGGCGCAGCTTCGGCTCCGTGTCCTACCAGGACTCAAGCACGGAACACGTGGTGACGCAGGTGCTCGGCGTCTACCCGGACGAGACCGGCGCCAAGGCCGCGTTCGAAACGCTGTCCAGCGGGCTGGCGCAGTGTCCGACGGCCGTGCGGGCCAACCCGGATCGTGGCATGGCCAAATGGTCGTACAAAGTGGATACCACGGTGACCGATTCGGTGGGGTGGACGGCGAGCCAGGACGGCGGAGACGGGTGGGCGTGCGCCCGGCAGGCCCGCCGCAAGGGCAACGCCCTGATACAGGTGTCGGTGTGCCAGGCGGGTGACGGCAAACCGGCCGCGGCGGCGATCCTCGACAAGTTCGCCGGTCGGGTGACGTCATGAGGGCCGCCTGGACGCGGCTCGTCGCCGTGCTGTTGGTGGCCGTTCTGGCGGTTCTCCTGGGCGTGCCGACCTCGGCCGTGTTCGCGCAGAGCGGTGACCCGTTAGCGAATCTCAACGCGGAGATCCAGGCAGAGGCCCAGAAGGTCGCCGCGCACAACCAGCGCAAGCCGCAACTGCAAGCGCAGGCCGACGCGCACAACGAGAAGGTCGCGGCGCTCAACGAACAGGTCTCGGTTCTGGAGCAGAAGGCGTCTGCGCACTCGCAGAAGGCGTCGGCGCTCGAACGACGCATCGCGGCGCACAACGCCAAGCCGCGCCAGTTCGAACTACCCCGACAGGCCGCGGCGGCCGCCGCGTACGACGCCGAGGCCAGCCAGCTCAACACCGAGAAGAACCAGCTCAACGCCGAAGCCACCGCGCTGCAGGGCGAGAAGTCGCAGCAGGACCAGCAACGCGCCCAACTCAGCACGGCAGAACAGCAGCAGCGCGCCCAGGTCACAGCGTTCAATCAGGAGGGCGCACAGCTCGCGGCTGAGTGCCAGAGGTTGCTGCAGCAGGCGGCGACACTCCTGGACACACCGCCGCCACCGCCCGCTGTGGCACCTGGCGGCGACCAGGGCCGTCCGGTCACCGCCCCGGGCCAGGAACGACAGGTCGCCGGTGATGGCGGTGACCCGGTCTCGCGCCGTCCACAGAGCCAGGCGCTCGACGAGTACGCCAAGGAAAACGGCGTCACGGTGGACAAGCAGCCGGTGTGGGCTCGCATGTCACCCGACGCGGTCGGCAAACTCCCCGCGTCGGCACGGGCCAACCTCCAGGTGACGCGCACGTATGACGGTCTGGTCCGCAAACCCGACGGTAACTACAAGGCGTTGGTGGTCCCGTCCTCCACAACGGGTACCAATCCGGGCAACAAGGGGTTCGACGAGGCCATCAAGGCTGGCGGCGAGGCCATCGCGGTGGTTGGTGGACGCCGCGTCGTCATCGACGAGGTCGAGCGCATCCCCGCGAAACCCTCCTCCACCGCACCACCCGCCGCCACCTGTGGCACGGCGTGCAACCTGGTGTCCGACGGGAAGCCCACCACATCGACGGTCAGCCCGCAGAAGCTGCTGGATGACGCCAAGGCGCTGCACGACACCGTATCGGCCGCCAGAGACAGGTACGTGACGGTCGCGACCGGCCAGCTCGGCGGCCGTCTGGTGTACTCCGTGAACCAGAACGGCACGAACGAGAAGATGCGACAACTGGCCGCGCAGCTCGGGTACGAGCGCGTGTTCGCCACCGACCTGAACCCAGGGATCGACACCGACGCGGAGCAGATCCTGTACAACGCCATCGATGAGGGCGAGTACCTTGGTGACGGCCTGATCGCCAGTTCCCGTCCGGCCTGTGGACCGAACCGGCAGGACTGCGCCGGACGGGCCAATGACTACCCGAACGTCCAACTGTGGGACCAGTCGAGAAAGTGACACCGTGCTGCTGCTCTGGGATCATGTCGTCAAACCCCGCACCCAGGCGCTGAACGGTCTGTCGCGTGCCGCCCTGGGTGAGCTCACCGTGAGCACTATCAACGGCACCACGGACCTGTTCGCCCCACCCTTCGCCGAGTACTTCCCACCCGAAGCCGCCCAACTCGTCACGTCGGCCACCCGGGACTGCCTGGCATCAGCCCCGGAATGGCGGCTGGACGAGTCGTATCTCAACCGTTTCACCGACGGTCTCGACGCTGTGCAGAGCCTGCCCATGCGACCCGGGTGCGGCCCGCTGACCATGGCCACGCTCAGCCTGGTGGACGGTGTCGTCGGCGACCTCACCCCGGAGATCGCCTGTGAGGCACTGTCCTCATGCTACGAGGCCATCCTCGTATCGCAGCTCACCGGACGGGTGACCATCGAGCAGGAGCGGGAGAACGAGCGGTGCCAGCGCGCCATCGAACTCCAGTTGGCGCTCGTCGCCAGATTCTCCGGAGACGCAGGAGTCCCGCAGCTGTGAGCGATCCCGATACAGGGTGGTGTCGTTCAGTCGGCCCGTCCCGCCACGGCTACGCCTTCGGCTGCGAACCCACCCAGAACTCGTTGCCGAACGGGTCGACGACCTTGCCCATCCGCGCATAGGGCATGTCCTCGAGCTCCCCCGCCGTGCCACCGGCGGCCGCTACCTTCACCAGGGTCTCGTCGGCGCTCGCGACGGCGAAATTGGTCGACCAGGAGGAGGCATCGACTTCGGTGGTGCCGAAGATGCCCCCGATCTCGTGCCCGTCCGGCCGCCGCAGGAAGGTGAAATCCATGCCGGGCAGTTGCTCCTCGTTGCCATCCAGGGTGAAGTCGAAGACCTCGGTGTAAAAGTCCCGCGCCCGCCCAGGAGTCGGGGTCACGAGATCGTTGCGCACCAACGTGTCCGGCTCGTTCACCAGACGACACCCCGGCTCACTCCGGCCCTGCCAGAGCCCGAACCGAGTCCCGGTCGGGTCCGTCACGACCGCCACGCGGCACAGCTGCCCAACATCATGCGGCTCCCGCACAACCACGCCACCCGCAGCCACGGCACGCTTGACGGTGCCATCGCAGTCGTCGGTCGCGATGTGCACCTCCCAGCCGTGGCCAGGGGTTTCCTCACGCAACCCGGCGACCGCCAAGCCACGAAGCTCGCACACGGTCCCCCGCTCGTCCTCGGCGAAGCTCCAGCCGAACACGGCACCATAGAATTTCTTCGCCTCCGCCAGATCCGGCACGGCGAGATCCATCCAGGTGGGCGTCCCAAGCGGCTGGTTGTGGTCGATCTGGACCATCGTGGTGGCTCCTTCGGTCTGTCGTGCTGACACCGCTCACGCTATGACCAATTCAGGTCAGTTCCTGACCGGTACCCCGCTGGGCCAGACGAGCCCGAGAGGTTTCGAGCCTGATCGAGAGATGATCGACGCGGTCCCGCGATGGAACACGTCGACGGCCCTGCAGCTGCCCGATTGGGCTGGTCTTGTGGCGAGGGGACGGCCTTTGGTGGGGGTTACCTATGTCGTCCTGTTCCCCAACATCTTTCCGCTGCCTGCGCCGGAGATGCCACCGCTCGGATTGGGCCTGCGGCCTGCGCGGGGCCCGCTCGGACGGATCCGTGACCACGTGCTCAAGACCGTCATGGTCCGCGCCATGGACGCCAAGGGTCTGCCCGCGATCAACGCGTTGCGTGCAAAGCACGGACTGCCACCGTTGCGACACCTGTGGGATCAGATGCGACGTGCCCGGCGGCAACTGGTCCTGACCGCGGCGGAGTTCGACTTCCCCGCGACCGCCCGCTATGTCGGGCCAGTGCTCGATGATCCGGCATGGGCGAACGATCCGTGGACACTGCCGCCCGGCGACGACCCGTATCGCCGTGTTTCTTCACCAGGGAGCGTCCCACTCCTCTTCGTCCTCGCGGGAGGGTGTTCGCACGGGTTTGGGAAGGCGCATCGGCTCGGCGGGTGGGGGTGCGGGGGCGTCATGGGGGAAGCGTTGGTGGTAAGAAGCGACCACGGCCGCGGCATCCGCCGAGTCGCCGACGGTCTCGGCCATCACCGCGCCGACGCGGTCCGCAAGGCTGGCCTGGGCGTGGCGCATGCAGGCCATCAACTGGCGCGCGACCTCTGCCGGGCGCATCCGGCCCGTGTCGTCGGACAGCCAGATGTCCGTGGGGATGCCGGATGGCCCGACGGTCACGCGGATCGCGCCGTTCGCGGCCGACTCCGTCACCGACACTGTCGCGACCGACTCCTGTGCGAGCTGGAACCGCCGGGCGCGTTCCGTGACGCGAGTGCTCCACTCGCCGACCAACCGGTCGACATCCTCTGGCGTGTCCACGGCTCAGGATCCTCCTTCCCTTTCGAGCGCTTCCCGCAGCACGCGCATCGAGGCCGGGCTGCCCGGGTTCAGCAGGATGTCCACTCCTTCGGGCAGCAGGTCGACCAACTCGGGCAGAGTTGTTTGGCGCCACCGTTCGACGGCCACCCGTTCCCTGTGCGCGGTCGCCGTCACCACCAACACGCACGGCACGCCATCCGGGGCCGGTGCCACGGCTGGCCGGTCGTGCTCGTCGAGAGCGATGTCCACCATGGCGTCCAGCAACGTGGGCATCAGCGCGTCGACATCGACGGTTCCCGTGACGATCAGCCGCAGCGCGGCATCCACTGGGTCGGTCGGCAGGTCGCTTGCCGATGGCTGATAGTCCGGGTTCGGGTGAAAACGTCCGGGCTCGCCGCCGTCGTCCAGCAGCCATCCGCCCACCACGGCCTCGGATGGCGGCGGACGTTCGTCGCCGGGCGGCCATGCCGGGTCCATGAGCATGATCCAGTTGTCGGGCCTGCTCACCGAAACCTGCCATTGGGGTTTGTCTGCACGAAGTACCCTGGATGGTCGACGCCCAGGTGTGCCCCGGTGTTGTCGTGGTCGAGCACTACCGAGTGCGTACCGGCGACGACCGGCCTCGTGCCGAGTCCGGGCAGATGCTGCGTGAAACTCGCCGCGGCGTTACCGCCCGGAGCGGCCGCTTCGCAGGACAACAGCACCAGGGGCGCGTTCGGCATCCCCCGTGCCGCCTGCTGAAAATAGTCGTTGCTGGCGACTATTTTGGCGTAGGTGGCTCCGTTCACACCGATCGTCGTGGTTCTCGTACCGTCGGCCAGCACATGAGTGACCGCGCCGGGCGGCAATCGAACCCCTGAGGTCAGTGGAATGTTCACGGCGAACTCGTGCGGATCCGCGTGCGCGCTGGCATAGACGGCCTGATGAAGGCGACCGTTCAGCTTTGTGGGAAAGACACCGACCACCTGGTCCGTCGTGGGGTGGATGGACTGCACCTGGGAGCCGGGATTCAGCTGTCTTGCCCAGCGTCGGTCCGCGTGTTCGTCGTGCCGGTCCACCGGAAAGACGGTCCCCAACGTGCGGCCGTTGTTCCGCAGCGGCATGGCATAGACGTCGCCTGGCCGGAAGTAGTAGGTCCGCCCGTCGGGACCGTGCTGCGCGATCATCTCGGGCAGGTCCGGCCTGAGTTTCGGTACAGCTGGACGGAGGTTCTGGCGCGCCTGCTGGAACTCCCGCTCGGCCGGTGACGGGCCGACCGGCTGAGGCACACGCGGCGACACCGGCCGAAGCCCCTGCCGCGCGTCCCGATACTCCCGCTCCGCAGGCGACGGGCCGACTGGCCCAGGCGCACGCGGCGACACCGGCCGAAGCCGCTCCCGCGCTTCCTGATACATCCGCTCCGCAGGCGACAGAGCGGCCTGTTCGGGAAAGCGGATACCTGCGGTCAGGTTGGTGGCCGCGCTGACCTGGGCGCGCAGGGCGCCTTGCGAAGCCGCGGCACCGCGGGCGGCCGCGGACACCCCCCGCTGCCGAGACGGTGTGCGCGACGACGATCGAGACGATCCGGCCATCGGGCCTACACCCACCTCGCGATAACGGCGGCCGAGTCGGCGAGCACGTCGCCCAGCGCGCCTGAGTCGGCGTTGAGCGCGGCATAGTAGACCGGCAGCCGATCGATGAGTTCGTTCACGCAGCCCGCGATGGCCGTCTGGATGCTCGCCCTCGCGGTGCCCGCCATGCTGCCAGCCGACTCCACAATGGACACAATGCACTCGGCGGCCTCCGCCAGCGCGGCCAAACTGCCGTGCTGGTCGGTCGCGTGGCGTTGGTAGCCCTCGGCCGCAGGCCCACGCCATTCCATGGTGTGCTTGCGCGCCGTGCCGTCGAGGTCGGCACCGGCCTGGCGGGCCAGTTCCGCCACCCGACGCCAGCGCTGGACGTAGTCGGCCACCGCCACCGGGTCACCGGCGAACCACTGCTGGGCCTCGCGCATCGGCGCGAGCTGCTCGACCAGGCCTGGAATGCCCGCCGCGGACAGCACTTCGATCGGATCCGGCGCGGCGCCGAGGCGGCCGACGCCGTTCGCAGCCATGCCCGCGTCCGGATGCACCCAGTCGCCGCTGCGCACCGCCACGGCGATGTCCGCGAGCTGAGCGGCGATCACGTAGCCGGAGTCAGTACTCATGACAGCTTCGCCGCGTTGTGGGACTCCACCTGGTCATATGCGACGGCCGTCGCGCGCATTCCCGTCCTGCTCGCGGCGACCGACTCGACGCCGGACTGGAACGCTTCCTTGGCGGTCTCGGCCAGCGGCGCGACCATCGCCACGATCGGGCCGCCGCCTGGGCCGAACGCGGACTGCGGCAGGTGCGCCGCCAGCGCCGCCTGCAACGCGTCCTGGAGCTGGTCCAGCACACCGCCCAGGTGCTGGGCATGGACTACCAGCGCGCTCGACTCGGCCTCAAATCCGGACGGCATCGGCGATCCTTCCTCGGGTCATGGGTGTTTCCTCGGGGGCTGGGCGCCGATCACGAGCGGCGGCGGGTTTCCTTCCGGCGCCGCGAAGACCTCCTCGCCCTTGATGTAGCCGGGCGACTTGCGTTCCTTCTCCCCGCCGCCCTGGCCGCCGCCCGCCATCGGAGCACCCATGGGCGGCATGGCCGAGCCGCCCATGCCCGGCTGGGCTGCGGCGCCAGGTGCACCACCGGCTGGTGGCGGGCCGACGACCGGCATGGCACCGGTCGCCACGGCAGCGCCCGCAGGGCCGTTCCCTGGGCCGAAACCCCCGCCACCGCCCGAATGCGGCATCGGAGACGACCCGCCGACGCCTCCGGACGGGCGCACCTCGGCTGTCTCCGGCATCCGGGGCATTCCGTCCGACGGCTGGTTCCCGCCGGGTGGCATCCCCGCGGCTCCGCCCGGCGTCCTGGGAACCTCGCCAGCGGGGATCGTCGACATGCCATGGCCCTCACCCGGCATCCTGGGCATCTCGCCTGCGGAACTCCTCGACAGGCCCGGACCCTCGCCCGGCATCCTGGGGATCTCACCCGGTGGAATCCTCGACACGCCATGGCCTCCGCCCGGCATCCCGGGGACCTCGCCAGGCGGAATCCTCGACACGCCGTGACCTTCGCCCGGCAGCTTGGGCATAGGCGGCATGGGCGGCATCGCGGGGGTGCCTGATCCCGGCAGCCTCGGCATGGCCGGTGCCGGTGGCATCGCGGGCATCCGCGCCGGATATCCCTGCGGCACCGTCGGCATGGGCGGCACTGTCGGCATGGGCGGAATCGGTGGCATGGGCGGCATGGGCGGCCGACCGACCGGCATCGACGGATCGAAACCGGCGGTCCGGGTGGCATCCGACCCTGGCAGGCCCTCCGGTAGGGGCCGAACGATCGGCCGGGTCAGCTTCGGCGCGCCGGGACCACCGTCCAAGCCGCCGGGAAGGTCCACCATGGCCGGAAGTGGAGTGATGACCGGCCGTCCGGTTCCCTGCGGCCCGGTCATCCCGGGCACGGGAGTCCTGTCGTCCCAGGGCACACCGGCCCCTTGAGGCCCGGTAACCGGTGTCGGGCCGTTCCACGGCGCACCCGATCCGTTCGACCCGGTCCGCACGGGAATCGGCGACAGGCCGTCCGACGGATCGGCCACCCCGCTGGGACTCGTGCCGTCGTTGAAAACACCGCCGAACATGTCGGCGTTCCGCTGCTCGATGGCTGCGTACTTGGCGGCGGTCTGCTTCGTGCCGACGGCGGCGTTGCGCACCGCCTTCGCCGAGGAGCCCATCAGTCCGCTCATCCGGTCGGCGCCGATCTTGGCCGCCGCGGCGAACTCCGTGGCCGCGGTGCCGAACATGTCCGGCCCCAACTCCAGGGTGCCGACGTTCTGCCCGCTCTCGTCCAGGATCTCCGCGCGGCTGTCCAGCCGGGCCGCGAACGCGCTCAGTTCGTCCGCCACCACCGCGAAACCGTCGTTGCTCATGCCGGGCTCATCCCCTTCCCGCCGACCGCCTTCTCGAAGCGGGCCAACGACGTCACGATGTCGCCCGAGATCTCCTCGAGCGTGCCGAGCCGTCCGACCTGCCGCCCGAGCGCCTCCTTCAGCATGACGATCCGCCGGGTGCACTTGATCACCGTGGTCACCGCGGCGATGACCGCCGCCGCGATGAAGATCGCGATCGACGCGCCGAACGTCCAGAAAGCCATGGCGATCGCGGCGATCGCGCCGGGGATCAGGTCCGAGATCGTGTTCACGATGAGGTCGCGGACCACCTGCCGCAGGGTGATCACCATGCCGCCGGACACCGCGAGCAGCGTGCCGAAGCCACCGACCGCTTTGGACAGTCCGGCGATCTCCTCCCGCAGCAGCTTCATGCTCGACCGGTAGGCGTCGGCCGCGCCGCCGGTCCAGTCCTGCAGGCTGGTGATGTCGTCCCGCTGGTCCCTGGCAAGGAACTTCAGGTCCTCGGCGACTTTCATCAACCGGTCCACATCGGCCTGGATGGCAGCGGGGTTGCCCTGCAGCTTGTCGATCGGCTCGCGGATGAAGCCGATGCTATCCACCAGCCAGCCGACGCCCGCGCTGAACAGTGAGGCCACCGGGTCGGTCGTGCTGGTGTCCGAGCCGCCGACGTTGCCCATGCCCTCGATCACGTGGCCGAAGATCGGCACACCCTCGTTCTTGCTCTCGTTCTCGAGTTTCGTCACCCGGCTCTCGATACCGAGCGCGACGCTCTCGCCAGCGGTCACCACGGCCTCGGCTCTTCCTCGTCGTCATCGTCGCCGTCATCATCACCGTCGACCGGCTGCGGGGCGGCCGCGACGTGAGGTGGTGCGGGCACCGGCGGCTCCTGCCGCGGAAACGGTTCGGTTCCGTTCGGCGGATCTGTGTCGTCGGAGTCTTCGGGTGGCTGGTAAGTGGCGAACATGCGCATCGCGTCTGTGCCCTCGCCGAGCGGCGCGAACGCCTCGGCCACGTTCGCGGCGGCCTGCCGCTGGGCGCGGCCGACGGTCTGCATGATCAACCCGGCGAGCTGCGTCGGGGTGCGCTCTCCGGCCCGGTGACCGAGGCTCAGGCCCTGCAGCGCGCCGTTGGGCCCGATGGTGACCACGACCGCCTCGTCCGGCGAGCTCATCGTGACCGTCGCGTTCTCCAGGCCCTCGTGCAGCACCGCGACCTTTCGCTGCAGGTCGTCCATTGTGGACTGAATGTCGGTCACCCAGCTGTCCGGTTGCATCCGGTTCCCCTCTGTAGCATGCGCTCCAGCCGCGCGATGATCCGGTCGTTGTTCGCCGGTGTGAAGCTCACCCATTCGCCTTCCCGCACAGCGAGGTAGCGCCCTTTGTCGGTGTCGAACCACGACAGCAACGTCGCGCCCCGCCGCATCACGGTGCTCAGCGGTGCGCGGGTGCTCAGCCCGAACTGGCCGCCGCGCAGGTGGTCGCCGACCATCTCGGCCAGCTCCCATTCGGCGGCCTGGTCCAACGCGTCCCAGTGCAGGGACAGCGCCTCGCCCGGTCCGGGCACGCCCGGCGGCAGCAGAGTCGCGGCCGAACGCGCCAGCGCAGTCGTCCGGATCTCGGACAGGGCCACGCGCTCGCCGTTCAGGGTGGCGAGCACCGCGCAGTGGCCGTCGCTGGCGGCCAGTGCCCGCACGCTCGCGTCGATGTAGCCGACGGCGTCGATCGAGACCTGGTGCCGCGCGAGCACCCGCAGGATCGACTCCAGCCCGACGTCGAGTCGGCCCCGAGGCATCATTCCCCGGTCCCGCAACGCTTCGTAGACCTGGCCACGGGCACGTTCGCGGTGCGAGGCGTAGCGGCCGACGCTCGGTACGTCGATCGGGTACGGCATGCGGCCAAGGCCGAGATCGGACCACAGGATCTCGTACTCCGCCGACGACAGCTCGAAATCCGCCGGAGCCACGGTTACCGCCTCCTCTCGGGCGGACCGCTGATCACCGACGGCGGGAGATCCGCGACGTCGACCGCGAAGATGTTGTCGCCCTTGATATAGCGGGCCATGGCGTGTTCGCGGTCCTCCTCGCCGCGACCGGCGCCCGCGCCAGCCATCGGTCCGGCGCCCGCGCCGCCCATAGGTCCGGCGGCGCCGGGTGTGCCGCCCCGACTCGCCGACCGGGCCACGTCCTCGACGAACGGCGCGGCCGAGGCAACGGGCCCCCGGCCTGTCTGGCCAGCACTCTTGGCCGCCGCCTCAGCGGACGGCGCGCTCATACCGCCGACAGGTGCTGCGGAACGCGGTGCCTTCTCTGGCTCGGATGTCGGCCACACCGGTCCGGCGGTCGACGCAACCGCGGGCGCCGCATGAGGAACGACTTGCGGCTGCGGATACCGGTCGAGTACCGGGCCATGGCCGGACCCGGGTGACGGCACCGTCGGCGGCCCGTCTGACGGCATGGCCTGGCTCGGCGCGGTGACCGGTGGCGGCGAATACGGCGGAGAGTACTGCGGGGAATGCGGCGGTGAATACGGCTGTGAGTTCGGCGGCGCAACCGGTTGCGGTGTCCCGGATGGCGGCGCATACGGCGGCCCGTATGACGGCGCATGTGACGGCGCTGTCGCACCGTGGGTGGGCGGCGGGGTGGGAGCCGCGCCGGGCGCCACTGCCCGATCGGCGGGGAGAGACCACCCAGTGGACGATCCCGGCGCGGCGGCCAGTGCGGCGCTCGGTTCGGTGTGCCGCTGGAACCCGGGGTCGAGCCGCGTCATCGTCAGCGCGTCCTGGCCGTCGGGGTCGGCCACCTCGCCGGGGAGATGGAACTCCGGTGTGTCGTCGTCGATCTCCTGTGCACGCGCGGAAGCCTCGGTCATCACCCGAACGGCCTGCTCGTGCGCGGCGGTGGCGCGGTCGCTGTGGGCGCGCACGTCGCCGAGCGCCTTGACCAGTCCGGCGAAGCCGCCGGTGGTGAAACCCTGTCGCAGCACCTCGTCCGCGTCGAAGTCGTCCGGCTCAGGCATGTTGCGCTTGGCCATCTCCGCAGTGTCACCGAGCGCCGCGACGCGGTCGCCCAGTTCGCCCGCGGTGACTGCGGCGCTGCGCCCCCACACGGCCAGATCGAGGGTGGCCGCGCGGGCCGCCTCGGCCGCGGGGCCCTGCCACCCGGACTCCGACATGATGATCCGGCCTGCCAGGTTGTCACTGGCCTCGGCCAGCTCCGCGCCGAGGTCGGTCCACTCCTTGGCCAGCTCGGCCGCCTGGGCAGGCTCGTTGTCGGCATGCACCTGGTCGTAGAGCTCGCGGTGGGTGAACGCGGCCCAGTTCACGGGCTCGCCAAGGACCCGGTCGACGGGGCTCACCACGGCCGGATCCGGATCATCGCGGCCGCGCTGCTCTCGTCGGTCTCCCGGTGGTTCCGGATGGCCGCACCGACCTGGCGGTGCGCGTCGAGCAACGTCTGGTAGTACTTGTCCAGCACGGCCAGCAACGACCGAGCGTCGCCGTCGGCGCGGCGCTGGAACTTGTCGGCCATGGCCTGGGCGACCACATAGGACCCGAGCGGCGCGCGGCGGGCCATCGCTCGAGCCTTGGCACGCATGGCGTCCACGCTTTCGGTCTGTGCCCACAGCGCTTCCTGGAGTCGCTGGGCGGCCTCGCCGTCCAGCCATACCTCACCGGAACCCACGCCGGGCACCACTTCTGCCTCGTACAACGAAGCCCCCTCGACTCACCCCGGGCTGACGCCTCGACGCTAGGCCGTCCGGGCGACACGGACCAGGCAGAACAACCGGCAGAAGTAGCTTTCTTCCGGTTCACCGTTTATCCGACATAGATCGTCCATTGAATTCCGAAAGGTACCGTCGGCCTGTTTTCTTCAGAACCTTTTTGAAACAGGGGAAGCAAGCCAGTGAAACTCTCGCGCATGATCGCCGGAACCGTCGCCATCGCGGCCGCGACCACAGTGGCCGCCTGCGGTTCCGACGCCAAGAAGCCCGACGCCGCACCCAGTCCGGCGCCTGCCAGCTCAAGCGCCGCCGCCACCGGTGGGGGCGGTGGTGGCGGCAAGTTCGTGGTCAGGTACGAGGAGCCGACCAACCCGGCGCTGAAGCCGATCCAGCAGCTGCTGCAGACCAACCAGGTGTATGAGAAGGGCGCGAGGGAGATCTCCGACCTGGTCAAGCTGGACCAGGACGTGCCGGTGATCGCCAAGGAGTGCGGCGAGGAGAACGCCTTCTGGGACCCGCAGAAAAAAGAGGTCCACATGTGCTACGAGATGGCGCTGAAGCTGCAGACCGTTTTCGAGGCGGACGCGGACAAGCAGACACCGACCGAGCAGCACGTGGTCGGCGGGATGACCGCGATCCTGTTCCACGAGTTCGGCCACGGCTTCGCCAGCATGTTCGAGCTGCCGATCACCGGCAAGGAGGACGACGCGGTGGACCAGTTCTCCGCGGTGATCCTGACCTCGGGCGACGCGCCCCGGCACCAGATGGTGCAGGACGTCGCGAAGGTGTGGGCCCTGTTCGCCAAGGATGAGCAGGAGCTCTCCGCCGCCGCGTTCGCCGGTGAGCACTCGCTGAACGCCCAGCGCTCGTACAACTTCCTGTGCTGGATGTACGGATCGGCCCCGGACAAGTTCCAGGACGTGGTGGCATCCGGGGCGCTGCCCGAGTCGCGCGCCGAACGCTGCCCCGCGGAGTACCAGCAGATGGCCACCTCGTGGGTCAAGCTCCTGGAGCCACACCTGAAGTGAGGACAGACGAAAGTCGCCGGTTGTGTCCACTCGGGACATAACCGGCGACGCGGTTCGGCTCAGCGCGGTGGCATCCGCTCGGTGGGAGACGGATCGCCCCAAGCAGGATCGACCCTGGAAAGATCGGCCCTGGAAGGATCGGCCCTGGCGGGATCGACACGGTGCGGCAGGTTCTGCGGGTAGTGACCCGGCATCGTCTGCCCGACTGCGGCGGGCTGGGCGGGCAGGCCGTACGGCGGGGAGTGCGGGGGCGAGAAACCGTGCAGGGTCGGCGGTCCCTGCTGTGGTTCCGGTGTCGTCGGCTGCTCGGCTTCCGCTTCCACCTCCTTGCTGCCTTCCACCCGGTATCCGAGGAGGACGGTCGAGATCAGCGAGATCGCGATGACGCACTCCACGATGAAGAACGCGCAGAAGTCGATCACCGAGCCGATCGGTGGCGCCCCTGGCACAGCGTTGCGCAACGGCACGAGCGCGAACAGCAGGGTCGCCATGAGGCCGACGGCAGGCCACAGCAGGCCACGTCGGCCGTGCGTGGTGAACCAGGCGGCAAGTACCGCGGCGACGCTCAACCCCCACATCAGCACCATCACGAACACCGCGAACAGCGTGGTGCCGGTCGACCGGTTCGCGGTCGCGGTGAAGGTCACGACGTTGCCGTCGCCACCCACCTCACTCGGCTTGATCTTGAAGAACGAGTCGATGTTCGCCAGCGTCACCGAGACGGGCAGCGGCTCCTTGCCCGCCGTCGCGTCGAAGCCGAAGGTGGCCTTGTACCGGTCGAACGGGTAGTCGGTGATGGTGCCCTCGCTCAACGGCACCTTGATGTCCGCCGCGCTGACCGTCTTGCCCGCCTTGAAGGACAGCGTGTCGCCCTTCGTCGCGAGGGCCGACACGGTGAAGTCTTGCTTGGGCAGGCCCGACTCGTCCACCAGCTGTCCCATCGGGTGCACGAACACCTGCGCCGCCAGCTCCTGGGTGGCCGCGTCCACCTTCTGCACCCACACTTCGATGTCCACCCGGTCGGGGTTCTGCGTGTCCCCGAGGGTCGTCGCGGTCTGCCCCGCGCCGCGCTCCCCCAGGTACAGCCACAGCCCGCCCGCGGTGACCAGCAGGACGGCGACCGCGATGATCGCCGCCTTCACCACCCGCGCCGGGCCGCGCCCGGTCGTGGTCCTCGAGTTCATCTCACCAATCCGTTCACAGTGGTCATCAGGGTTTCGCAGTCGGCGGTGAGGATCCGCCGATGCAGGTCGCGCAGCCGGGGGCCCGGGTCGATGCCGAGCCGGTCGTCCAGCACCCGCCGAGTGCGTGTGTAGGCGGCCAGCGCCTCGGCCTGCCGACCGGCGGAGTACAGCGCCACCATCAGCAACTCGGTCAGCCGCTCGCGCAACGGGTACTCCGCGACCAGCGCGAACAGTTCGGCGCCTGCCTCGTCGTACCGGCCGGCCGCGAGGTCCAGCTCGATCCGCAGCTCCATCGCGGAACGGCCGCGCTCGGACATGGCCAGGCGACGGCCCTCGGCGAACGGGCCGGGAATGCCGACCATCGGCTCGCCCCGCCACAACCCGAGCGCCTGCTGCACGGTTCGGCCCGCCGCGTCCAGGTCACCGGCCATCCGGGCGGCACGGGCCCGGTCCAGCAGGCGCTCGAACTCCTCAAGGTCCGTGGCGCCCCGGTCGGTCCGCAGGGCGTACCCGTCACCGATGGAGACGAGGACCGTGCGCGAGCGGCGGTCGGGCCTGGCAGGTTCGAGCAGATGCCGCAGGCGCGACACATAGGTGCGTACCGCGCCCAGAGCGGTACGCGGGGAATCCTCACCCCACACGCCGTCAATGAGCTCGTCCGCGGAGACCGGGCACCCGCGCCGCAACAGCAGCGCGACGAGCACGGCGCGCTGCTGGCGGGGACCCAGGTCGAGCTCGGTACCCGCGCGCCAGGCGCGCACGGGCCCGAGCACCGCGAACCGGAGCCGGTCGGGTGCGTGGTCCACTCAGGACTGTCCGTGCAGCGGGACCGGTGCGCCTGCCGGTTTCCCGTCCACGTCCACGATCTTGTTCAGCTCGACCTGGTAGTAGTGGACGCCCAGGCCGAACACGAACACCAGCAGCGTGCCCACGATCGGGCTGCAGGTCTCCTGTAGGCCTGCCCGGCGCTGTGCGTAGCGGATGCGCTCACCGGTCTTGTAGAGCGTGGCGATGGCGCCGACCACGGTCCAGCCGAGGAAGACGAGGACCAGCAAGGGACCCGCGACCGGCGCGTCGGGCTTGCGGTGGTACTCGGCCATCTCCTTGTGGATCTTGTAGTACCACACCAGCTGGTAGATCCCGAGGGTGATCAGCGGCAGACCCAGCCACACACCCAGCGGGTTACGCCTGCGCATCGCTGCGCCCATGGTCGGCTGCGCGCCCTGCTGGACCTGCCCGACGGATTCGTAGGTCATTTGTCAACTTTCTTTTCAGGGTGGCGAATTGCGACCGGTTATTTCCCGTCGAGCTTCTTGCAGTTGGCCGCCTTGTTCCTGGCGTCGGCGAGGTCGCCGCCGACCTTGGTGTCCTTGGCCTCGGCGGCGGTTTTCTTGATGGTGTCCAGCTCTGTGGCCGCCGCGGTGATGTCGGCGGTGAACTTCTCGCCTGTCGTGTCAACGGCCTCGGCGAGGCTCTTCGCGCGCTGCGCGCTGGTCCTGGCCTTGGCGTAGACCTCGGACTCGGCGGCGGCCAGCTTGGCGGAATCCGGGTGCGGGCCGCTCTTCAGGCCGTCCATGTCCCTGACCGCCTTGTCCAGCGCGGAAACCCGGGCTCCTGCGTACTCCACGAGGCCCGTCTTGTACGCGACCGGGTCCGACTGGTCCAGGTTGGGCACCTTGGCCAGCGCGTCGCGGACCTCGATGCTGACCCCGCACAGCTGGTCCGCCCAAGCCACCATCTTGCCCTCGTCGACCGAGGAACAGCCTGCGAGCACGACAGCGACACCGGCAGCGAACACTCCGGTCATGGCGAGGCGATGCCTCATGACAACTCCTAGGAATTAGCGAAAGTCGCGCTATGGGAGAACAGCGCGATACGACGCGACATCGCGCCGCTATTGATCTCGAACCGGCGATGACGTTAGGCCGGTGAGCGGGCGGAGACCAGGAAGAAGGACCGGCAGAAGTGGACTGAACCACTTCTGCCGGACACTGTGGAGGGTGACTACCGCTCGGCCAGCGCGGCGGGCAGCGCGCGACGGCCGTCGATGCCCAGTTTCCGATACGTGGCAGTAAGGTGATGCTCCACCGTGCGCAGCGTGAGGAACAGCTCCTCGGCGACCTCGCGGTTGCTCGCGCCGTCGGCTACCCGTTCGGCGATCCTGCGCTCCTGCGCGGTCAACGCGTCCGTGCCGAACCTCGGCGCGTTCGGCCGACGCCCGCCGATCCGCTCCAGCGCCGCGGCCGAGTATTCGGCCAGCCGGATCGACCCGTACTCATCGGCCAGCCGGTTCGCCTCGGCGAGCGCGGTCCGCGCGTCACCCCGTCGGCCGGCGCGGTGATGCGCGAGTCCCATGTGGAACAGCGAGTACGCGTGGATCAGCCGCATCGGCGTGTTCTCCAGTACCGCAACGGAATCGGCCAGCGCGTCGACGTCACGGGTGACCTGCCCCAGCACCCGCAGCGCCATGCCGATTGACCGAGGGGCGCCCCAGGCGCGCGCCGCGTCGAGCTCCTCGGCAGCCAGCCGCGTGGCTTCGTCGGTCCGGCCCAGTCGGTACGCCACCATCGCGGCCCGCGTCCGCCACGCGATCTCGGCCGGGTTCAGCACGTCGTGCTCGGCCAGCCGCCTGCCGCACTCCAGGAAGTCGGCCAGCGCGGCGTCGAGCTCGCCGCGCTCCGCCCGGACCAGACCGCGGCCGTACCACAGCCAGTTCGCGAAGTAGGTCGACTGCCACGTCTCCGGCGGCCCCGCCGAGGCCATCACCCGCTCTGCCGACTCGATATCGCCCCGCTCGATGTGGGCGCGGACCAGGTAGCCCTCCCACCCGGACGGCAGCGGCGAGCCGCCCAGCAGGCCGTCGCGGATGTCGACGGCCGCCTGCGCCTCGCCGACGGCGTCAGCCAACCGGCCCGCGTGAAACGCGACCACACTGCGGAAGGCGTGCCCGACCTCGGCGAACAGCGGCTGGCCGAGCACCGGCGCGCCGGCCATCATGACGTCGCAGAACTCGATGGCCGAGTCGAACTCGTCGGCCCGGTACAACGCGATCGCGCCGAACATGTGGGCCACCAGGCCGGGCACGGAATGCGCGGGCACCGCCTCGCGGGCCAGCAATGCCAACCGCACCGCCTCCTCGCGGGAGCGGCCGAGGCCGGACAGGTGGTGCGCGGTCAGCACCGCGGCCATCAGCGCGGAACCCGGGTAGGGCGCGGCGGTCTCCCGCAGCCGCGCCAGCCGGTCCGCCTGCGGAAAACCCGGAATGCCGACGCCTGCGGCGACCGCGAACGCCTGCAGCGCGGAGACCAGCTCCGGGGCCCCGGCGAGCGCGGCGCTGGCCCGGTCGAGCACGTCGCACGCCATCGTCCACGTTCCGTTGGTGGCACTGGCAATGGTGAGATCCGTGGCCATCCCCATCACGAACTCCGGGTCCGGCGCCAGCTCCGGGGGCAGGTCGTGGGCGCCGTCGAACGCCTCGCCCAGATGCTCGACCGAGGCGCGGACGTCGATGCCCAGCTCCGCGCGCCCCAACTCGGCGAGCACACCGAGTCGGACCCCCTCGCTGGGGCGCTCGGCCAGCGCGCGCTTCAGGTACCGCACCGCCGACTCCGCGGCGCCGCGCCGCAGCGCGATCCGGGCCGCCGCGCGCAGCGAGTCGACTGCCCACGGCTCGCCGATCACGTCGCACACCAACAGATGCGCCGAGACCTGTTCAGCCAGCCCCTGTGTAGCCAATGTGCGGGCGGCCAGCGCGTGCGCGGCGCGACGCTGACTGGGTCCGATCTCGCTGTCCACCGCGGCGCGCACGATGGAGTGCACGAACCGCAGCGGACTCCCGTGACGCAGCACTCCCAGTCGTGCCAACGTGTCCGCCGCGCGCACGATGGCGTCCGACGCGAGCCCGGCGAGCGTGGCGACCAGCGGCACGTCCGCGCCGTCGTCCAGAATCGCCACCGCGCGCGCGACCGCCACGCAGTCCTTCGCACCGCCCGGTTCGGCGCGCCGCAACCGGGTGAGCACCCAGCTCGACACCCGCTGCGGGCTGAACTCGGTCAGCTCGGCGATCGCCTCGCGGGTCGGCCGCGTGCCGCGCTCGTCGAGGCTGGTCATCAGCTCGCGGAGGAGGAACGGGTTGCCGCCGGTCACCCGCTGGCAGGCGGCGACGAAGGCAGGCTCGGGTTCGACGGCGAAGACCGTGTGCGCGAACGCGGCGACGTCCGCGTCCGACAGACCGGAAATATCCACTGTGGACAGACGGCGGGCCAGCGCGCCGACCAGTCTCTCCTCGGTCCCGCGCATTCCCGTGGTGCGCGCGACCATCAGCGACACCGGCACGTCGTCTCCCGCGCCCGCCAGATAGACGAACCCGCGCAACGACGCCGCGTCCGCCCACTGCACATCGTCGACGACGAGCATCAGCGGCGCCTGCTCGGCCAGCCGCACCACCAGCCAGTACAGGCCGCGCAGCACCGCCAAGGGCGCGTCGGTCGGCGCGCCTGCCCCTGGCCACACCACGGCGGCAGCCGGGGCCACGACGCCGCCGAACAGCTCCGCCCGCGCCGGTTCGGACAACTCGGCGACCACCGGCTGGAGGAGCTGGCGCACCAGGCCGAAGGCGTAGTCCTGTTCGAGCGGGTGCGCCTGCGCCCGCAGCACCCGGTAACCCCGCCCGGCAGCCAGTTCCACGGCCCGCCCCAGCAACGCCGTCTTGCCGACGCCCGGGGAGCCCTCGAACATCAGGTACGCCGGGGTACTGGCGGACAGCGCCGTGTCGACGACCGCGAGCTGGTCGTCCCGGCCGAACAAGGCGTCGTCGTCGGTCACGGGATCGTCCGCCGTGGGGTCGTCAGCAGCGCTGCGGCGAGCTGGTCCCGGCCGTCCACTCCGAGAGTCCGGTAGGCGCTGGTGAGATGATGTTCGACCGTGCGCAGGGTCAGGTAGAGGCGCTCGGCGATCTGCCGGTTGCTCGCGCCTTCCGCAGCCAGCCCGGCAATCTTGCGTTGCTGTGCGGTCAACGCGTCGACGCCCGTGCGCACCGCCCGGGGTCGCCGTCCGCCGGTGCGGGTGATGGCCGCACCGGCACTCTCGACCAACGCGTCGGCACCGCATTCCACGGCCAGCCGGTATGACTGGTGCAGCCGGGTTCTGGCTTCCTCCCGCCTGCCGCGCTCGTCCAGCGCGACGCCGAGCCGGAACAAGGAGTAGGCATACGGCAGGCGGGCAGGCGCCTCGGCGAGCACCTCGACGGACTCCGTCAGCAGGTCGAGGTCGTCCCGGATGACACCCAACGCCCGCAACGCGATCCCGACCGGGCGGGGCGCACCCCAGTCGCGGGCCAGTGCCAGTTCCTCCTCGGCCAACCGGACCGCGTCCTCCTCCTGCCCCAGCGCGTGGTGGGCGAGCGCGGCCCGGGACCGCCACTGTGACGCGGCCGGATTGCGCACCCCGACCGCGGTGAGGACCTGGCCGTACTGGAGTTGGTCGGCGAGCGCGCCGGTGGCGTCCCCGTCCCGCAGCCGGAGCCGACCCCGGGTGCTGAGCATGGCGAACGCCTCCGGGGTCGTCGCGCCGTCCTCGGTCAGGCCGTGCTCGGCGAACAGCCGCAGTGCGGCCGCCGGCCTGCCCTGCTCCACAGAGGACTCGGCAAGCTGCATGTGGATGTCCGGATGGAGGTCCTCGCCGTTGATCGACTCCTGGATCTCGCGAGCCACCTGTAACTCCTCCAGCATGTCGGTCAGCCGACCGTCCTGGAAGGCGATCCGGGCCAGCACATAGTGCCCCCACTGCCCGGCGGCCGGGAGCCCGCTCGACCGGGTGAACTCGATCATCCGGTCCGCGGTGCGCCGGGCGTCGTCGAGCCGGTCGGCGAAGCAGAGGGCGCCCGCGACCATGCCGAGCGACGCCACGGAGAACAGGTCCTCCGGCGGACCGAGGTCGGCCGACTCGGTGGCCAACGCCACCGACTCGGCCCGGGATCCGCCGACCAGCGCGGCGTGCATGGCCAGCGTGCCCGCGGCCCGGCGCCGGACCTCCGGCGGCAGGCTCGCGTCGTACAGCCGCCGTGCCCGGCTGATGCGGTCCGCGGAGAACAGGCTGTGCCCGACCATCAGGCTGGTCCCCTCAAGCCGCGTCACCAGGTCGGCATGCGCGGGTCCCAGCCGCGCGATGCCGCGGTCCAGCACCTGCGCCGCGGTGGCGTGGTCGCCGCGCTGGGCGATGCCTGCCGCCAGCTTCGCGGCGATGTCGGTGGCCTGCTGTGGCTCCGGTGCCGCGTCGAACGCCTCGGTGAGGTGATCGACGGCGGCGGGCAGGTCGACCGACAACTCGGCGTTGCCCAGTTCGGTGAGCACCGCCAACCGGCGAGCGTCGTCGAGCGGCGCGCGCATCGCCCTGCGCAGGTAGGTCACGGCCGCGTCGGGTGCGCCTCGGTGGGACGCCGTGCGCGCCGCGTCCAGCAGCACGTCGACTTCCCACGGCGCGTCGCTCGGGTCGGCGGCCAGCAGGTGCGCGGCGATCTGCTGGGTCGGCCGGTTCTGATCGTGCAGCAGGACGGCGGTCCGCCGGTGCGCGGCCTGGCGTTCGGCCGGGTCGAGCACGAGGCCCACCGCGTTGCGCACGATGGAGTGCGCGAACCGCAGCGGATGCGCGCCGGTCAGCAGCCGCATCGCGATCAGCGCGTCGGCGGACTCGGCGGCCTGCTCGGGCGGCATGCCTGCCAGCGCGGCGGCGGTGGTCAGGTCGGTGCCGTCGCCGAGCACGGCCACCGCCTTGGCCAGTTCGACCGCGGCCGGTGAGCTGCGCCGCATCCGGGCGAGTACCCAGTCCGAGACGGTCCGCAGGCCGAGCCCGGGCAGTCGGGCGGCGGCGTCGTCGACGGGCGCCATGCCCTCGGCGGCCATCGTGGTGATCAGCTCACGCAGCAGGAACGGGTTGCCGTCGGTGGCCTGGTGCGCGGCGGCCACGAAGCCGGGCTCCGGCACGCGGCCGAACAGGTCCGCCGTCAGCTCGGCGACCTGGCCGAGGTCCAGTCCGGTGACCGGGACGTCGGTGATCGTGTCGGCCAGCTCGGCCAGCAGATCCGGGTCGGTGCCGGGTTCCGCGGTGTTCCGGCTGGCCGCGAGCACCACCGGGATCCCGTCGCAGCGCCGGGTCATGTACAGCAACCAGCGCAGGGACGCGGCGTCCGCCCACTGCAGGTCGTCCACAGCCAGCAGGAGCGGCCGCTGTTCGGCCAGTCGCGCGGTCAGCCAGTACAGGGCGTGCAGCACGGCGAACGTGTCGGCGTCGTCGCCTGCCTCCCGCCAGACCACCGTGGCCGCGGGCCCTGCCAGGTCGGCCAGTACGGCGGCGCGTTGTGTCCCGGGCATCGCGGTGAGTAGCGGCCGGAACAGCTGGCGGACTACGCCGAACGCGAAATCTCGCTCAAGCGGGTGTGCCTGGGCCCACACCGCCTGCGTACCAAAGCTCTCGGCCAGGGAGGCAGTGGCCCGCAGCAGCGCGGTCTTGCCGACTCCCGGCGGACCGCTGAAGCTCAGCTGCGCCGTGCCCGACGACACCAGCCCACGGGCTGTGGCCAGGTGTTTCTCGCGCCCGACCAGGGCATGGATGTGGTCACGCATGACTGTGGCTCCCCCCGACGTCTGAATTCGTACGCCCGTCGTCCAGTCCATTGTGCTCGTTACGGTGGGTGGGCCATCCGCTGCTCCGACTAAGTATTGCGGTCCCTCCCGCGACGCAACGACGAGGACAGATCGTGACGCTATGTGTCCGACGCCCCTGGGGGTAGGAGGCGTCGGACACGACAGCCAAAAGGGGACACGATGTTCGGGGGGCCGGATGATGCGGACGCCAGTGGCGCGTTCGGGGCACTGGTGCTGCGCCACAGGCAAACCGCGGCGCTCACCCAGGAGGAACTCGCCGCCGCGGCTCAGCTGAGCGTGCGGGCGATCAGCGACATCGAGCGCGGGCGGGCCCGGGGGCCCCAGCAGCGCTCGGTCGACGCGCTGGCGGACGCCCTCCGGCTGGCGGGCCGGGACCGCGAGGGGTTCGTGGACACCGCACGGCGGGGCCGTCGGCGCAGCCCGCTGAGGCCCGAACCGTGGTCCCCACCGCCGGTCGACGTGTGCGACCTGATCGGCCGGGACACCGAACTGGCGTGCCTGCGCCGACTCGCCGAACAGGCGGCCGGCGCCGAGCTCCCGGCAGGCGCGATGGCGGCCATCTCCGGGCTGCCAGGGGTCGGCAAGAGCAGTTTGGCCAGCGTGGCGGCCAGCCGGCTCAGCGCGCTGTTCCCGGATGGCGTGCTGCACCTGGACCTGCGCGGGTTCGGCGAGCCGTTGAACTCCGAGGACGGCCTTGGCCGCCTGCTGCGGCTGCTCGGGGTGTCCGACGGTGACCTGCCGACCAATTACGACGAGCGCGTCGCACGGTACCGGTCGCTGGTGCAGCACCGGCGCGTGCTGGTCGTGCTCGACGACGCCTCCAGCGAGGCACAGGTGCGCCCGCTGCTGCCGGGCGCGCCCGGCAGCCTGACCCTGGTCACCAGCCGCCATGCGCTGGCCGGGCTGGACGCCGCGCACCGGATCGTGCTCGACGTGCTCAAGCCGGACGACGCGGTCGCCCTGCTGACCCGCATCGTCGGTGCGCCGCGAGTGGCCGGTGAGCAGCACGCGGCCGGGGAGATCGCCGCGCTGTGCGGATACCTGCCGCTGGCCTTGCGGGTCGCCAGCAACCGGCTGGCCAGCCGACCGGAGTGGACCGTGCAGCACCTGGCCGGACGGCTCAGCGACCAGCAGCGCCGGTTGAACACGCTGACCGCGGGCGACGTACAGGTGCGCGCCGCGTTCGAGCTGTCGTACCGCCAGCTCGACCAGCCCGCCCGCGAGGCGTTCCGCCGACTGGCGCTGGTCCCGGGGCCGGACTTCACCGTGCCGACGGCCGCGGTGCTCGGCGAGGTGGGCGAGTCCCACGCCGAGCAGACCGTTGAGCGGCTTGTCGACGCCAGCCTGCTGCACACCGCGGCGGGCGGCGGGCGGTACCGGTTCCACGCGCTGACCCGCGCGTTCGCCGGGGAGCGGCTGGCCGAGGAGGAGCCCGCGGCCGAGCGGGCGGCGGCCACCGCCCGGCTCAACGGCTGGATGTTGCGCACCGCGGGCCGGGCCGGGCAGCTGCTCGACGCCCGCAGGCCCGCCGCCACGGTCGACCACGAGCCGGTTCCGTTCCGGACCGCCGCGGAGGCCGAGGCGTGGCTCGACGCGGAGCTGGGCAGCTGGATCCCGGCCATCCGGGACCTGGCCATCCTGCGCAGGCCCGAGGACATCACCGCGATCGCCCGCGCGCTGTGCTGGTACGCCAACAACGCCTGGATCCGGCCTTTGCCGTGGCACGAGAGCTTCGAGTACGCGATGATCACCTGCGGGACCATCGCGCGCGGGCACGACGACGCGGTGATGCTGACCTTCCTCGGCTGGGCGCTCTACTACCGGCTGGGGCGGCCGTGGCTGCGCGCGAGCGCGCCGGAAGTCGGGCGGCGGCGCGGCTGGGACGAGGCGTGGGTGGACTTCCACGCCTCCGGACTCATGCTCAACCTGGGCGACCTGGACGGCGCCGTCGAGCACAGCCACCGGGCGATCGCCGGTTTCCAGGAGGCGGACAGCGAGCTCGGCACGGCCGTCGCCCGCGGCAACCTGGCCGCCGCGCTGGCCGCTCAGGGCAGGACCGAGCAGGCCCTCGACGTGCAGCGAGCCAACCTGGAGTACTACCTCGGGGCTGGGGCGGGGCCGGACGCCGTGCTCGGCGCCACCGGCCGCGCGTTCACGCTGATGTGTATGGGCCAGCTACAGGCCGAGCTGGGCCTGTGGCCCGCGGCACTGAACGCCTACCGGGACGCGGCCGACCTGCTGGACGGCGTCGGCAACGGCTGGGCGCAGGGGCGCGCCCTGCTCGGGCAGGGCCTGGCGCACCGGCAGCTGGGCCAGCCGGAGGCGGCCCGCGACTGCCTGCGGCGCGCCCACGCCCTGCTGGTCGCGGCCAACGACCGGTACTCGCAGGCGCGGGTGCTCAACGAGCTGGCGATGGCCTGCGACGAGCTGCGCGACCCGGCCGCCGCCGAGCACCGGCTGCGCGCGTCGTGGCTGGGCAACCAACTCGACCCGCCCAGCGCCGCTCACCTGCACGGCATGACCCCGGCTCTGTAACCACCATTTATGTACTCTGTGCCGCTGACACCTCGGTGGCCAACAGGTCGGTCAACTCCTGAAGCGAGCCACGCAGGGCGTCGGCGAACGCGTACATCTGATCGGCCACTGGCTGTGGCGTGCTCAGGTAGATGTTCAGCCGGTCGGGCAGCAACACGTAGGCGACGCCGATGCAGCGGCTGCTGGTCGACCCGAAACCGAAGTACTGGATGTTGCTCGACGGGGCCGAGCTCGTGCTCAGGTAGTCGTCACGCATGACCACCCAGCCCGGGGACTCGTAGAGCCTGAGTGGCGCCGTCGCACCCAGTTCGGCTCCACGCCGCCGTTGGATCATCTGCAGCTCCCACAGATGCTGCTCCGGCGCCTGCCCGGCTTGGCACTGCTTGGCGCGGGCCACGTGCTTGGCGCCCGCCTCACGCAGCGCCGCCCGGCGAGTGGCCGTGTCCGTGTCGGGATCGCGCATGGCCGTCACGAACCGCACCATCTCCGGCGTCACGACGCGCATCGCCTCTGTGCGGCCGTTCTGGTACTGCCGCGTGGCGATCGACTCGTACGTGGCCCCGGTCAGGCCCTTGCTTCGCAGATGTGCCAGCTGGTAGGCGGCTTGGACGAAACTGTCCGGCGACATGCCCAGTTGCTTGATCCTGCTGGTACCCATGTCCTCAAAGGACAGATCGGTGGTCGCGTTGGCGGCCGCGTAGTCGGCGAAAGCCTTGCCCGCGGCCGTCACGTCGGCGTGCAGCGCGTCATCCAGGACGAACCGGATCGACTCGACCTTCGGAGTTCCTTTGCCTGGCTCGCTGGACGTGCCCTGTGTGGTGAGCACCGCGTCGACGAAGGCGAGAATGGTTGTGCCGTCGAGCAAACAGTGCTCCACGTTGATACCCGCCCGTCCGTCGGCGAACACGACGAACGACACCGCCTTGTCGAACCACCGGTTGGCGCTGTCGCCGTGCAGCAGGGCATCGCACGCGGACAGCTTGTCAGCAGGCGCGAAATCCTCAAGGGACACACAGAACAGCGCTGTCTCCACCACGTCCAGCGCTTCGGAGTTGGCCGGGTCCAGTGCGATCAGAGCCTGCCTGCTGGCCGCCCATTCCGCCCTGGCCTTGGTGGTGAGGTGGCCGACCGATGTGGACTGGGACTCCTCGCTGGCCAGCACCGCGCCGAGGCCGTCGGCGAGTTCGCTGATCGCGTACGGCAGGCCCTGCTCGTCGAGCACGTCCATCCGGAACATTCGCCCGCGATGGAAGACCACGATGTGCCGGGCAGGCGACGGACCTGGCCATTCGTCCCCGTACGGGGCGCGAGCCGTGTCCTGTTCCGCACCGGGGACCCGGGTGCAGGAGAACAGGTACTTGTGCTGCTCCATCGACTGGGCCTGGCCGCGCAGCACCACCGGCGGCAGTTGCTCGGAGTCCACCATGGCCTTGTAGGCCACTGCCGAAGCGATCAGACCGGCCGCTCGGTCGGCCTGACCGCTTCCCACGGAATCCTTGAACAGGAAGAAGAAGTTGGCATTGAGCGCGATCCGGTCCCGTCGGCCCAGGTATCGCGTTCGCCAGAAGTCGTCCAGCCAGCTGCGGACGCCAGGGCTCGCGTCGTAACGCGCCAGGTCGTCGTGCAGGATGTGCGCCGGGCTGTCCGGCGCCAGGAACTCGGCCACCGCGGCCTCGGTCTCGGCCAGTTCCGCTGCGGTCAGCAGAGGCGCACACCATTCGAGGAACAACGCACAGCTGTCACGGAGCGTGGGCAGCGGCACGCGTGGCAACTGGTCCTCGTTGCTGAATGTGTCGTTCACTTCTCTTCCTTGCTCTTAGTGCTCTTTAGCGCGAACCGACCACACCGTTGCTCGGCGGTCGGCACAGGTGCAACTGGGCGTAGAACCAGCCAGTGTCCTCCAGGTCGCGTGGATCGATTCCCTGGGCATGCAGGCTGTCCACGACCTGCTCCTGTTCCACACGGGAAACGAACCGGCGCTGTCTGAACACCTCGTCCACCCGCTCGACGTGATAGCCCAAAACGGACAGGTCCTTCTCTATCGCCTCGAACGGCACCATACGCAGCACGAAATGCGCCATCCACGGCCTGTGATCGTCGTCGACAGTGGCCAGTTTGGCGATGGTGCGGGCGCCGACGTAGCCGACGCACCCGGTGGAGATGATCAGATCGATACCGGACAGTTGGGCACGCTGGGACTCGGTGAGATCGTTGGTCTCCAGGTCGACGCACACCGCGTCGTCGATCAACCCGGCCGCGCACGCGTAGTCCAACGCGGGCTGGGAGGAATCAAGTCCCATGATCCGGGCATGCGTCGGATGATCCGCGAACCGCTTCCGGTCACGGGCCAGCAGTTCGTCCTCGTCCATCGCACGCACAACCGGGTCGTCGTACCAGCGGTACAACTCGTCCATAGTGACGCCGGCGTTCAACAACGCCGCGTTGACGCCATACGAACATCCCATGTCGAGCACTCGCACGGTCCTGCCGAGTGCTGCCTGACGCTGGCGGATCAGGTCGGCGAAGTACGGCTCGGCGTTTTGGGGGATGCAGTAGTCGAACCCACGCAGGGTGGTGAAATACTCACGTGGGTCTGGTTGCGTGTAGATGTGATCAAGAGAGGCTTTTCCGGTGGTGTCATAAGGCACGCTCGGCACTCCTCAGGGATCAGTCAAGCAGTCGGTCGGCTCGGACCGCGGTGGCCTCGGCCGCCAGGTGCTCGGTTAGTACCCGGCCAAAAAGCTGCCTGGTGCGTACGACACTACCGATCACTCCAGGTCGCTCGCTGTAGGCGAAGATCGCCGTGTGTCGTGCGGTGGGGCCGGTGACCTCGGTGACCCGGTGCAGTGAGTACCGGCCCTTGAACAGCTGGAGATCGCCGGGGTGCAAGGTCAGCCGGTGGCCC
The DNA here is from genome assembly GCF_000826545.1 of Kibdelosporangium sp. MJ126-NF4. The sequence continues at coordinate 679,742 of NZ_CDME01000014.1, forward strand.
AGATCCGCCCGTCTGCCAGCCAGAACACCTGCGACGTCCTGGAAGTTCTCGGCCACGGCAGACCGGATGTTCGGGCAGTACTCGAAGTCGCCGCCGTCCGTCGACGACTGGGTGAGCATGCTGACCGTGTACTCGTTGGTGTCGAAATGCCACGGGTGTGCGCGGCCGGGCGCGATGACGTTGAGACACAGGCCGGACAGCGGATCGGCCAGTTCGTGCACGGCGGGCAGGTCGAAACAGGCCGCGACGAACCGTTGGAACGAGGCGCTCGCGTAGAGCTGGTGGATGACGAACTCAACGGGAATGTGGTCACGGGACACGAAGGCGTTGCCGCGCTCCATGGTCACGCGTCCGGGATGGTTCCCAGGCAACGGTGTGTCGGTCGCGATGTTGTAGGCGTTCACCACTTCGACCTGGTCGTAGGCCAGTGGAGCGACACTCGCGCACTCCTGCCGGAGCGTGTCCCTCAGGTCCGGCCGGATGAAGTCGGGCAACACGCAGCAGCCAACCCGGGCCAGCTCCCGCCGTGCGTACTCAACCGCCTCACGCCACGCGGATCTGCTCGGATCCGACAGGGGGTAGCGGTCCGTGTCTACTACTGTTCCCGCCGTCGTGACAACGGGTCGACTCATGCTGGATCCTTTCCATCAGGCCGCAGTCATGTGCTCCAGTCCAGCATCGAGGCCAGCCTCCCTGATCCGGCCCCGTTCTGTGATCAAGTACACCAATCCTGCCAAGGCAACCACCCATCCCACGAGCTGCGCACGGCTGGAACTCGGCGAATCCTTGCGCCGATTCATGACTAAGTCACCCATCTGGCGGTACAGGTGGCGTGGTGCGCGCTGCATGCACGTTCCGCTCAGGGAATCCGGGCCGGTGTTGGCCTGCATCACTTGTTCCGCGCGGAAATTTGTGCCTGATGGCAGCCGAGCTCCCGGAAGAGAGGGGGACGGTCGTGCCGCCAACGCGGGTAGCGAAGCACCCGCGCCGCGTCGGCAGGTCAATGGCTGCCGCCAACCAGACCTTGAGCGTCCACGTCATGCATGCCTTGGACCTGCCAGCATGGATGCGACTGCTCGCACCGCGCGATCACCCCGGCGCGGCGTTGGAACCAGCCGCCCGCGACTACTCCCGAGATCATCCCGCGCGCGCCTCCCGCATAACTTTATTCCCTTCCCGCAACGCCAGACTCAACGCATCTCGCTCCCGCTCATATGTCCCAACCCGACCGCCAGAACCTTTGAAAGCGGATTGAAAGGCGAGCCAACGTTGATAGACAGAATCAATCACCGAATCAATCAGTTGACCAATGAGCGTCTGATCCCGCAACGTCATCGGCGGCTCCTGCCGATAGATCCACATCGTGAGCCTCGACTGCTCGACAAGATACTCACCAACCAGCTAAACAATATCATTTCCAATGATACCGCTACCGATCATGAGCACTACCAGGTTGTCACCAGGATGAATCGTTGGCGACATGAGCTCCTCCGGCGGCTCCCAAGCCGGTGGTATCTCGTTCACCCAGCTCCAGTTATCCGAGTCCGACATCAGCTCGAACCCAAGCTTGAACGACCGAAAATTCGGTCACCGGTTGACCTACACACCTCAATAACCGTCATTTTGCAGCATTATTGTCATTTCGGGTGAAATCCGACTCATTGATAGAAAGGATGATTTTTTACACCGTTTACGAGTACCGCATTAGGCAAATGATCACGGGCTAGCCACACCACGACCATCGACAGGTAAGCCATCGCGCCTCCCGCCATCATCTGATCGCGAGAGAAAGACTCAATGATCACCTCAGTGCCCGACAGGCAAGAGGCTGTCAGCACCATCGCCAGTTCTTCGTCCGACCCCTCCACCAACGGCGGAACCCTTGGGCTCTGCCAGCGCCCGTCAATAAGGACAGGGTGCCACCGTCTCCGCCACCAGATGCCAACTCGTTCGGCTGGAGGTAGCGACAACGACCTCAGAACCTCCCCTTCGCACTCCTCGCCCACCACAAGATCACCAACCAGCTACCTCTTCTTCGGGATAATCGGACCAAACCACTGAGCATACTTGTTCACTGTCGGGTACGCGCCCGGATGGAACGCCGCCTGGAACGGAACAGCCTTGCGTTGCAACAGACCTTGAGATTCTAGATCCTTCACGACCACCCTGGGAAGGCGACACGACTACCCAAGAGTCCCCAGGATGGCGTGAAGAGCCTCAAAACAACGCCATCTGGAGAACCGCGCTCGTGTCGGCCTGATCAACAGGAACAATGAAGAAACTTCAGGCGCCTTCGAACCCGCAATATTAACCTTGGACACTCCTTCGACACTTACCAGATGCTTTACTCAGCTAGTCGCACATCTTTCGATCCTTCAACATCAGATCCCGAACACCCCGACAGCTACTTCGAGTAAATTTCTACACAGCCAAACGCTGTCGAATAACGTTTAACCTTTCGCGACTTATCGCCTGATCAGACTGCCGTATATCCGCAGTATCCACATCAGCATAACCAAGCCTGACCGCTTCACGTTCGATTCGTTGCTCCTCATTGAAAAAATGCCCATTTGCGACATTCCTGTCAAGCTGCCCCATTGCGGTCAAGTTGACGTGCGCACATCTAATGACGTCCTCAATATCTCCACCCACTCGATACCGCAACGCATACCTGAGAGCAAGAACTCCATAGGCCGAGTAAACTTCACGCACTCCTTCCAACTCTTCATCAGAAGGCGCCATCTCGACGAACCCCATAACCTTGTCGAGGTGTACAGAAAATGCCTCACTCGCCAACTCGGCATCCCACAAACTGTTCATTGCACCCACAGTGGCGCCTATATCTCCCTTCCGGTCCAGCTCACTTTCCCGAAGCCCAGTAAACACCTGAACCATACGCTCGGCGCAACTTGCAACGAATACAGCCGCGTCAACCCGCCGCTCCCGAAGCGCGCTAGAAACCTCGTCGTCGACTACCACTCGAAGCTCCTCTGCCTGGTTGTCGTCTTGCCGTTGCCAGGGTACAGCTTACCCATAATCCTCCCACCAAGGCCCCGGATAATGCCCGCGCATCTATTACATATATTCCTTGAAGTCCCTCCGGAAACAAGCTCATAGCCATTGACCTTGGCATAGAGAATAGCGTTCTGCTCAGCATGCATTCCTGAGATGTTCGGCACGTGCATCTCGCCTGGCCTGAGCTTCGCGGACGCCTGTGCCGGTGTCAGGCCGTCGCCACTGCCAGCGATCAGGTCCACAATGCCGCCATCGGTCTTAGCACGTACAACCGCAACCGTACTCACCCTCTCGCGGATGTAGTCGTCCGGCTCAGCCGCATGGATCTCCGCTGCCCTATCGGAAAGATCGCAGTTGTGGACGAGGACTGGGGTAGCGGCGGCGAGGACGTGGTAGCTGTGGATGCCGTCGACGGTCAGGTCATGGGCAGCGGTGTCGTTGGTGAACTTGCGAACCGCGGTGACCTGAACCCACGTGCCTGTAGACGTCCGTAGCCACGCACCAACCGCGATATCCGCGACCGGGACCCATGCGTTGAGGTCAGCGACCCAAAACGGATGCCAGTCCGTCGCCTCCAAGGTCGCGGTGGCCGACCCCGCCGAACCATCGGTATCAATCGTCAACTCGGTACGAGTCGGCTCATCATTGTGCACCCACGTCGCCACAACAGCACGAGCCTCAGTAAGACCGGTCTCCGGATCAGTCGCCAGCACCACATCACCAAGCGCGACATCCTCGATCGGCCTCGACGACCCATCAGCCAACAACACCCGCGTACCCGGCGGGAAACTGTGCTTCGCCGGACAAGTCGCCGGCTTGTCCTTCGCCGCAGCACGGGCGGCTGCCGCGTCGTCGACATCCTTCCTGCGCAGCCTGTTGACTTCCTCCATGCCCTCATCGGCGTACTTCCTGGTCAGATCACCGAACGCAGTCAGCGTGCGCCGAGCAGTGCGGACGCGCTCCTCCCAGTTCAACGCCTTCTTGACGGCCTTGTAGACCTTCTTCAGAGACCCGAGCAGCTTCACGACCTTGCCCCACGGGATAATTCCCACACAGGCCATCACGTCGAACTTCGTGAAGCAGTCCCGCGCGTCGTTGAACCCGGTCAAGTCACCGATGATGTCCGGTAACTCCTCCTTGATCACATCCCAGAAGCCCCTCTTCGACGCCGCTTCCTCCTCCAGCCGCGCGAGTTCCTCGTCGGACAGTCCCATCTTCACGGCAGCTTTGCGCTTCGCCTGCTGAGTGTTCGCCTTCTTGTGCTTCTGGTCGGAGGTGTAGGCGTCCTTCTCCTTGTCAAGGATGCCCTTGTCCCTGGCCCCCTCGCATTCCTTCCGGGTTGTGTAGACCTTGCAGGGATCGCCGCAGAGCACGCCGTCCGGCCCGCAGGATCTCAGCCCGGTGGCGTCGTTGTAGCTCACCGGACTGTTGTTGGCGTACGCGTAGCCGTGGATCTGCTGCCCGTCCGCGTTGTCCATGATCGGGTCGACGCTGACGAACCGGCCTGTTCGCGGGTCGTACTCGCGGGCGCCGATCGATGTCAGGCCGGTGGAATCGCGTACACCACCGGTGAGGCCCTTGTCGTCCGGCCAGAACTGGGACGTGCGACCGCGGGGGTTGCCGAACGGGTCGCTGTACTGGCGGACCGCCCACAGGTTGGACGCGGTGATCGCCAGCTCGTCGGTGCCGTTGTGGTCGCCGATGATCCACTTCAGCTCGCCGTTGACCGAGTTGCGCATCGCCACGCCACTGCCCGCGTGACTGTAGTAGCGCTTGGCCGTTGTGGCTTCGGCGTTCTTCTGCAGCACGACCTCGTGGCCGGGCAGGTACAGAATGGTGGCGTTCGGTTCTCTCTTGATCAGTCGGCCGCCGCCACTGTCGTAGACGTACTCGGAGGCCTTGCCGTCGGCTTCGGTCACCTTGCTGACCCGGCCCTCGGCGTTCCACTCCAGAGTCTGGGTGTTGCCTGCGAGCTTGCGGGTCTTGAGGTTGCCCGACTCGTCGTAGGTGTACTCGTCCTTCGACGCGCCGTTCGGTCCCGTGCGGGAGACCGAGGTCAGTGAGTGTGGTCGCACCGAACGGAGTCCGGACGCCGGAACCTCGTAGGTCTCGGTGACATCGCCTGCCGTCGTGTGCTGGACCTGGGTCTTGCGGTTGCCGATCTTGTCGTAGGTGAAGTCGTGCCAGTACGGGCCTGGGCCGCCGAGTCCGGCCACGGACTTCTGCGCCGCGCAGTCGCCGGTCTTCGGCGTCCACGCCGAGGTCATCCGCCGCAGGTAGTCGTAGCCGATGCACTGTGTTTCCGCTGCACCGTCCGCGGCCTGCGTCATCTTGGTGATGTTGCCCGCAGGATCGTAGGCATAGGTGCGGTCCGACTCGATCATCTCCGGGTCACCGCCGGTTTTGACCTGCGTGTTGTGCAGGCGGCGGGTGCCCTCGGTGTAGCTGTTGTTGATCCATACCTTGCGCGGGCTTTCGCCGAGAGTGACCCGCAGTGTCTCGCCGTACGGCGAATAGGTGTGTTCGGAGACGTACCTGGACAGGCCGTTGGTCATCACCGGCATGTCCATCTCGTTGTACGTGTAGTGGATGGACTCCCGTGGCAGCCCGCCTACCGCCGGCAACTCCTCGGCCTGGACCAACCCGGTCACCGCGGAGTACTCCGTGCGGTACTGGTACGTGCCGGCGAGTTTGCCCTCGCTGTCCGGGATCACGATCGACGTGAACTTCGGCCGGTTCAGCTCGTCGTACTCGTCGACGCGCTGCACGTAAGCGTTGTTGTTGACGTATCTGGTCGAAGAGGTGGGCAGGCCCTTGCGCAGGGTGTCGAAGACGGTCTCGGTGAGCTTGGTCTTCACGCCGTTGACTTCCTCGGACGTCGCCGTCACGCGGCCGAGGCTGTCGTAGTCGTTCACCAGTTTGCGGCCACGAGCGTCCGTTGTGGACCTGAGCTGATCCATGGTGTCGTACTCGGACGTGCTGATGCCGGTGTCCGGATCCGAGTTCCAGTTGTTACGGCCAAGCCGGTCGTACTTGTGCTCCCATACATTGCTCTGCGCGTCGACAACCATGCGCAGCATGCCCTTGTAGTCGTACGTGTATTTGGTGACGTCGTATCCCGCTGACGGCCCGTAAAGCCCGTCGGCACTGCGCTGGTGGTAGTCACGTCGTTCAGTGACCTTGCCGAGCGCGTTCTTGATCACCGCTGACGCGGTGCCACCCTCCGGCGGAGTGGTGTAGGTGATGTCGCCGCTGTAGCGGGTCTTGGTCCGCCACTGCTCGACGTTCATCACCCGCAGGATCGTCTCCAGCGGACGCCCCAGGTCGTCGTACTGAGTCACCGTCTGGTTGGGAACCGCGTTCTCGGCCGCACCGAACAACTCCGTCGATGGCACGTTCTCGTTGTAGTAGGCGTTGTTCACGAGATGCGCGTTGCCACGCGTGTCGTAGAAGGTGTCGGTGAGGATCCGCCCGCCGATGGGGCTTGGCGTCTGTGTCTGCCGCGTGCGAAGCATGCCGTCCATCAGGTTGTACGAGACGGCGTACTGTTCGTTCTCCTTCAACGCCTTCGACGTGATCACCGATGGCGCGTCCTGCCTGTACTCGTACGAGTACTCGGCATTCGGTGTCTTGCGGTCCGCTTTGGACCTGCCGGGTTTCCAGACCTTCACCAGACGGCCCAACGGGTCGTACTCGAGATCCGCGCGCTGGCCGGGGATCAGTTTCCCCGGGTTGCGCGGGTCCACCTCAGGCGGGCCGATCTCGGTGAGTGCCGCGCCCCTGGCGGTGTCCAGCAGTGTCGTGCTTTCCCAGCCTGCCCGGTTGATCGTCGTCACCGTGTGCGGGTTACCGGTCGCGGGAGTGTAGACGACCTTGGTCGTGCCGCCGTCCGCGTCCGTCGAATGGGTCACTCGCCCGTATTCGTCCGTGCCTGTCGACTCGATGCGCTGGAACGCACCTGTACCGTCCCACCGGAACGAGGAGGTGACAACACCACGCGTCGGCGCCATGGAGGGACGCTGCCCGTCGAACGCGGACAGGACGAACGTCGTGATGTCCTCGTCGGTCCCCGGCCAGGAAACGCAGGGCTTGGCGATGGTCTTCACCGACTCGATATAGGTGAACATCCATCGTTCCTCGTTGCGGAGATACTTCTTCTCCGTGCACGACTCGTCGCCGCTGGTCGCCAGATCCCCTTCGTTCTCGGTCCGTTCGGCCAGACCGAGGGTGTTGAACTGGGACGACGATCGCGTCTGCCGCCACGTGACGCCATCGCCCTGCAGGTTGCGCTCAAGGGTCGACTTGAGCATCAACAGAACCGCGCGGTCCTTGCCGTCGGTGGCGGTCTCGATCAGCTGCGGCTCGTTCACCGCCGCCGAGACCACCTTGTCACCGCTGACCAGCCGCGTCTCACGGACGAATCCCGCGAATTGGTCGATGTCCTCGACTCTCCCGCCGAAGTCGTCAACCCAGACATCCCTCGGTGGCCTGCCGTCAGGCTGGAAATCGCCATCCATACCGCGCAGGTAGAGCTTCTCGCTCACACTGCGCGTTTCGTTCGCGTCTCCCTTGACCGTGCGCACACGGTTGTAGCCACGCCACTCCGACCAGGTCCGTTCTTTGGCCTCGGCCAGGTCGTTCGAGTCGTAGTGCCAACCCGAGCCGTCCATGAAGTACTGGTACTCGGACTTGGTCTTCGACGGCCCACCGGTGCGCGCGTCCTCGGTCACGGCCTTCACGACGTACTTGTGGAACCAGTCAAGGACCGGGTCCTTCGCACCCGGCGGACTCCAGTACACCGGGTAGCACCGCATCTTGTTGTCGTGCTGCGACGGCAGGTTCGACGGTGTGCACTCCGGCTGGTCGTACTGGGCTTCGACGATTCCGCCTGCCTCGTTGACGATCCTGGTCAGCCGGTAGCGGGTGATCGGGATGACTCCCTCGGTCCCGTCCACCCGGTTGGCCAGTGGATTGCCCCAGAACCTGACCTCGGGCATCGGCGCGGTCCCGCCGACATGGCCGGTGCGGGTGACTCCTGACAGCCACAACGACTTGGGCCCACCGTCCGCGGTCGGCGGGAACTCCTGCCGCAGCGACCACGAGTCGACATCGTCGAAGCCACTGCTGTCCTGCCGCAGTGACTGCGTGACGACCTTGGTCAACCGCTTGCGTGTGAAGAAGGCAGGCGCGTATCGCTCCTTGCAGTCCTCGCCCGGGTTGCAGATCCGGTCGAAAGGCACGTCCGGCCAGTGCACTGCGGTGTCCTTGTTCAGCTGGCCGGGATCACACGTGATCGCGCCACTGGGCAGGCATCGCTCCGCGGTGTGGAACAACACCTGCGCGGGTGGTTTGGCCATCAGGGCGTTGTCCCGCAGGCCGTACTCGATCCGGGCCAGCCTGTTCGCCATGTCGTACTGGGTGTTCACCCCGCGGAAGCCGTTGCGCTGGTAGAAGTTGGTTTCCTTGTCATAGTAGAAAACCATCGCGTTGCCGCGCGGGTCGACCACCATGTCGACGTTCCACCGGTACGCCTGCGTACACATCGAGTCCGCGTACGCGGGCTTGTTGCAGGCTTCCCCTGGGTGGTTGCCGTACACCGGCATGGTCAACACCGAGTTGGTCGTCTCCGGCTTGCCGCTCTCCCGCGTCCAGCCGGGTAGCCGGTTCAGACCGAGGAAGTACTGCGTGCCGTCGATCGTGGTGACTTTCCAGTGCTCGCCCTGGTATCCCCGGTCGAATCCGCCGATCTTCTCGATCTTGGACCCGTCGTCCTTCTCCGGACGCAGCAACCCGTTGGTGCCCTTGATCAGCTTGCCGGACATCCCGCCGAGCGAGATCGTGTACCGCTCGTCCTTCCAGCACATGTCGCCGGTCTGCTGGGTCCCCTGGTTGCCGCCCGCCTTGTCGGTCTCGCACGCCGTGTAGGTCCGCTCCATGAAACCGCCCGTGGACAGTTCCCAGCCATCACCCACCCACGACGCCTGGTTGTTCGTGGCTGATGTCCGGCCGTCCACGCTGCCTGCCGAATACGCGAAGGCCAACTGCGGCGCCGGTCCGCCCGGTGCGGCAGGCACCGTGACGGGCAGCGCATAGGTGAAGTCACCACTGGAGTCCCCGGCACTCCACGAACCCGACGGCGCGAGGTCGGTTGCGCCGTAGCTTCCCCCCGATCCCGCTGTCCCCGCCACAGCGGCGATCACCGAACCCTCTTGGCTCACCGCGGACACATCAGCGGTCAGTTCCATCTGCCGCGCGTTGTTCTTGGTCGGCAACGGTGTACCGACGCGGCACTCCGGTTTGCCCGGGGTACTCAGCGCACACAACGGATACCGGTGCAATACCAACCGCGACCCGTAGTCACCACCATAGGCGTGACCGAAACCGCTGTAGTTCAACCGAACCGTGGTGGTCTCGCCCGTGCTCCCGGTCGAGACCTTGAGCATCGCGCCTGCCACGCCCGCCTTTGCCGAGACGTCCTGTCCCAGGGTCTCCACCGCGACCTTGACATCACGCTGCGTGGACACCGCCACGGGCGACTTACCCACCTGCTGCGGCGCGGCCCGTCCTCGCGCGTCGACTTCGCTTCGCGTCGCGGCGGGCCACACCACGGGCTTGACCGGTTCCGTGGGCATTGCCATGTCCGGCAACGGATCCACCTTGACCGGCTGTCCCTTGATGCTGCGTTCCTTCTGCAACGCGGGCGCATCGGGGTCGTCGCCAACAGGTAAAGCGATCGCGGTGACCGATGTCGCGGTCACGACCACTGCGGCGGCAAGTGTTGCCGCCTTGATGAGCAGGGCACGCACACGCATGAGTTCACTCCCGTAGAGCGACGCACGAACGAGGGCTGTTGGCTTCGCCGAACGACCACGAAGACCAGGGAACTGACTACTGGAACCGCAACTCATTCAGACAGAGGGGCTTGTCCCACCCGCAGGACTCCGGCAGGACACCGGTGAACACCCGGACATCGCGCAGGCCACCCTTCCAGAAACCGGTCGGCTGACCGTCCCAGGTGGCGCGCCCGATCAACAGGTCCCGGCCCGGTGTCACGATCGTGGTGTTCGCTCCCGCGTACGACGGTGGCGGATTGGCCGGGTCGACCTTGACGACCTGATCGCCCTCCACCGCCGACGTCTGCCGGGTGCCGTTGACATACAACTCGACCTTGCGCTGGACCGTGTCGTAGGTCGCCGCGAGATGCACCCAGCCCTGGGAGTCTCCGTAGGTACTGGCTTCCTCGTCACTGACTGTCCGCTTTCCCACGTGCTCGGGGCCTGCGGAGATATCCAGAGTGACGCCCCACCGCCTGTACTCGGGGATGTATCCGAGCAGGAGTGGTGAGGATCTGTTGAGAGCCCCGAAGGCGATCGCCTGCGGTGGATGGGTGCTGTACTCGTCCGCACGGACCCAGGCGGCCACCGTCCACGACTTGTCGGCACGCATCACCGGATCGAACGGTGCGACGGCATTGCTGCCCAGGTTCCACAGGCTGTGGGCATCGGCCGAGCCAAGCGCTCGGTCGTACACCCTGACCTCATCGAGTTTGCCAGGGAAGTAGTCGGTGTTCGCGCCGTTCCACCGTGCCCGGCCGACCGTGAGCGCGCCCGTGGATCGCCACGTGGCCGTGACCGCGGCCTCTCCCTCCAGGTAACCGTTGACGTACAGGAGTACCTTGCGGCTCGCCGCGTCGTAGACGCCGAGCAAGTGCGTCAGCACACCGACCTTCGGCTCCCAGGTGGAGTACGCGTCCGCAGTCACTGGATTCTGGCCATCGGATGCCGACATGCTGAACGCCCAACGACGTTGAGCCGTCGAATACATCAGCCGGAACGGAGTGCCGGTCGTCCCGTCCTGCGAAACGATGGTGCTCCGTGTGATGTCCCAGTTCAAGTTGGCCCACGCCGACACCGCGAAGCTCTTTGTGGTGTCCACAACAGAGCCAGCGCTCTGTAGGAACTGGTTGTTGCCGTTCAGTGCCACCGCCCGACCGTGTCGATCGTCGGCGTACGTTGCCGGAGCAGCACTGGCCCCGGTTCGGTGCTCCAGATTGCGTCCATTGCCCGACGCGTCGTTGGTCGTGTCGTCGAATGTCCACCGGCTGAGCGGACCTGCACCAGTGACAGTACCCATGGTGCTGACGTAGTTGCCGTCGAAGATTGCCGCAGCCGAGTTACCTGCCTGCCCCCACTTGACGCCGGTGCCGTACAGGGCGGCCGGTGCACCACCGGCGGAGTTGGCGGCGGTCTGGCCAGCCGTCTCGTTCAGCTTGTACCTGGCTCGTTCGACCGGGATGGTAGCCAACTGGGCGATTTCGGCGTTGTTCAACGCACCGTCGTACACGTTGATCTCGTCGATCACGCCGTTCATCAGATCTCGGCGTGCGTTGTTCACCCGATGGGCACCGATCACCAACGGCCCGGCGTTGGCAGTCGTGCCTCCGACATCGGCCTCGGCTTCCCGAACGCCATTGACGTACAGGAAGAGCTTGTGCGCGTCGTTGTCGTGCACCGCGGCGACGTGTGTCCACTGCCGAGCCACCGGCGAGGATGTCCCGCGCAGCCACTGGGTGTTCGCCGAGTTCTCAGCGGCGTCAGCCAATCCGAACACCCAGCGGTCGGCACCAGGGTCGTACTGCACGACGAAGCCGCTGTTGATGCTCGCGTCCTGGCTGACCACCGTGTAGCGGCCGTTCTTGTCAGCCAGGTTGACCCAGGAAGCCACCGAGAACGCAGCCCTGGTGTTCAGTACCGCGGCGGCCGTCGCGGGTTGCTCCGCGTTCGACGTCTCGAGTTTCACCCCCTTCACGGCGTAACCGGTGCCGTAGGCGGGCGACGCCGCGAGCAGGTGACTGTTGGCGCCGGAGTTGGTCAGATCGTTTTCGAACAGGTACTCGGCTGCCGGAGCCGCGTTCGACGCTCCGTTGTACAACGCGGTCACTTCGGCGCTGGTCAACGCTCTCGTGTGGGCCCTCACAGTGTCCACCGAGCCAGTGAGGTACTGCGCCCGCTTGCCTTTGACCTTTGCCGCACCGACGACGAATGGGCCAGTCGAGTTCCACGGTGTCGTCAGCACCGCGGTGTCACCAGCCGGTTGGCCGTCGACGTAGATCCTTGCCTTCTTCGTGTCCGCGTCGTACACACCGGTCAGGTGTGTCCAGGTGTTCAGGGTAGGTGCCTGCGAGGACAGGGCCTTGACCACAACAGTCGTGGCGTCGGCGTCGGCCTGGTCGAAGGTGAGGGCCCAGCGGTCGGTCTGGTCGTCGTACATCATCTTCAGCCCGGATGTGCGTACACCGTCCTGGGAGACCACGACGGCGTCCACGTCGTTCGCGCCCAACTTTGCCCACGCGGAAACCGTGAAGCTGCCGTCGGTTCGTACCAGTGAGTCCTTCACCTGGTACGACTCCTTGTTCAGCGAGTCCAGAACCACCCCGGTGCCTTGCTTGCCCTCGCCGAACGTGCCGTGTGGGGGCAACGGCCCGGTGTAGACAAGGGACTTGGCGTCGGAGACGTCCTTGAGCGAATCGTCGAACGACCATCTGGCGACCTTGCCGGACACACCCACCTGGTAGTCGGAGACATCGAAGCGGTACTCCACGATGGGTGACTTGTTCTCCGCCCTGTCGACCGATCGCACGTACAGCGACTGCGGACCGGTGAGCGTCGGTGCCCACTGGATCGTGGCCGGACCGTTGAACCGTTCGGGCCACACCCGGGTCCCCAGCCCGTCGCCGCCGTTGGTGGTGAACGAGTACTCGTAGTACGCGGTGTCGTGGCTCTTCCAGTGTGGCTTGAAGGTGAACGCGCCGACCTTGCCGACGCCACCGGAACTGCGGCCGGACGGGTAGTCGTCCGAGACGACCTCGGGTTGGAACGGTGCGATCGTGTCGATCTCGAACTCGCAGTGCGGGGACCAGTGGCTGACCAGTTCGTAGTCGCCAGTGATGGCGCGCCAGTTGTAGACGCCGTCGCCCGGCAACGTCGCGGTGACCTGCCCGTAGCTCCCCGCAGGGATGTTGTTCTCGGCGAGCCTGAGCACATCCCCGTCGGGCTTGTTCCACGGGCCACGCGTGACATCGACGGTGATGTTGAGCAACCCGCCGAACTCCCGGGATTCCGGGTCGTTCACCCGGGCCCGCAGTCGCGGCGATCTGGTGCCGACGAACACGCGCTCGGCGCCCACCCGGCAGGGCCACGCCGACGAGACAGGATCGCCCCAGCCGTTGATTCCCATGTCGTACGGCGTGTCCGGGGCACCGTTGTACTGCACGACCAGATAGGGATTCAGGCCGAACCGGCGCCACGACCTCGTGTTCGTCTCAACCTTGCCCTGGAGCAGCAACGAAGTCTGCGCCTCGCGCCTGACCCCGCCGTCCCGCACCGCCTGCACCACATCCAGGTCCATTCCCTGGTCGCGGCAGGCCGACCCGGAGCTCTGGTAGCTGCGTACATTCGGATGAACATTCCATGTGGTCGTGGGGCCGAACGGATCGGTTGACCACACTTCCGTCGGCTCGGAGCCTTCGCAGTAGGCCGACTGCACGGTGTCCAGGTGCAGGTACGCCGAATGAACGACCTTGTCGATCACCCGATAGGTCTTCATCTCCACATACGTCCGGGAGACGAAACACGGGCCGTCGCACGCCCACCCGGCTTTCAGGTCATTCAGCTTGCCGTCGGTCTTGTCGTAGTTCCTCTCGTCCGGCCAATACGACTGCACCACCGCGTGGTGTGCCTTCCCGCAGTCCGTACAGCCATAGCTCGGGTCGAGATAGACAGGGAACTTCGTCTCCGGCGCGGCCAGGAACGCCTGGTCCGGCTTGATCGACACGGCCGAGTCGGACACCTCCACGCCCATCGTCGCCGAACGCGCGCCTTCCACGTTGCCGATCAACCGATCCCGCTCACTGCCAGACCCTGACGAGTCCCACATCCTCGACGCGTCGCCCTTGAACACGGGGCCGTTCTCGCCGACCTGCAGCCGCCCGTTGACGACCTTGACCTTCGCCCCCTTGCTGTACGAGCCGAACGCCACCCGCCGCAGTTCGGGATTCTGAGCCGCCGCTGGGGTTTTGACGACCAGAACCTGGTTGAACCCGGTGACGTCGGCGGTCACTTTCAGATCGACCCCCGGCAGGACTTCGGGGTATGTCGCGGTGGAACCGTCCAGCTGAGGTTCCGGCAGCGGACGCGACCAGCCAAGTCCGACCTCGACGCCGTTCTTGCCCACCTTCACGATCGGCGACTTGTCGCCACCGCCAGACAACGCCAGGTCCACGCTGACGGTCTTTGGCGCAACTATCCCGTCTGGACGACGCACCAGCGTGGTGTCCACCGGAGCCCAGTTGTCGCCTTGCCTGACCCGCACCGGCCGCAGATGTTGTGTCCACGTGACACGGCCATCCGGCTTGGCGATCACCTCGTTGGATTCATCCGTCTGGCTCAGTACACGCACCTGTTTGTTGGCAGCGCGGGCAATCCGGAGGGCCGAGGCCTCGTCGAACGCCTGGTCCGGAGCGACGGACACCGGCCCGGCCCAAGCGGTGTGCAGCGGTGTCAGTACCGCGGCGAACACCACTGCCGACACGATCAGTGCCCGTCTTCGGGCGTGACAAAACCCCAGCTTGTCCACCGACGCCCCCCTCTGGCGCTCAATGACGGTAAGCAGTCGCCCGCTCACCCTTCGGCACAGCCGCGCCATAGATTGCCCGGTTCTCCCGGTGGTTAACAAGGAACCGTTCGGCGCAGTGTACGGAAAGTCGCCCATCATCACGGACTGCGACCACGTCGGGCCGCGCAGGCCAACTGGCACTAAGTCCACAGTGGACTTACAAACGGCCATAGTGGACTTGATGCCGCCGTTGTCTTCTCTTGACGAAGACTGCGGACCCGGCCACGGTGGCCCGGAGGCCGACGGTCTCCTCTGGTGAACAACCGGGAAAGAGGCGGGGTACATGCGTTTGACGAGAACGATGACGACGATCACACTGGCCGCTGCGATGCTTGTCGGGATGTCAGCACCGAGCGCGACGGCGAAACCAGTGGGTCCCACGGTGACCGACGGGGACTCGTTCCTGGAGATCAAGAACTCCGGGGAGTTGGTGAGATGGACGCGTTACTTCGACACGTTCAGCGGACAGTCGCGCGGCATCGGCTGGGAAGGCACCCGGGCGATCACCAGCCTCACGTCCGACGCGTTCGTCGAGATCAAGCCGAACCACGAACTGTCGAAGTGGACGTGGCGACAGGGCCAGTGGTACGAGCAGGCCGTCGGTAGTGGCTGGCAGACCGCCCGACTGATCAGCGGTATCGGGCGCGACCGGTTCATCGAGGTCAACGTGGCCGGTGAGCTTGTTCTGTGGGAGTTCGGCCCGACCGACCAGCTCAGCCGCTGGGTCATCGGCTCTGGCTGGTCAGGCGCGAAGGCGGTCGTCGGGCTCGGTGACATGGACTTCCTCGAGGTCCATGCCGATGGTTCGGTGAGCGAATGGGTCGACCAAGGAGCAGGGCTGCACGAGTATCCCCTGCCTGACCTCAATCTCTCGGACGCGCGGTTGATCGCTGGTCTCGACCGGTTGAGGTTCGTTGTGGTCTCGGCCTCGACAGGCGACCTGGTCGAGTACACATACGACCAGAACCACGGCTATGTGCCGATTCGGCGTGGAGTTGGCTGGCAGGGGTCGCGTCTGGTCGGCTAGGCGATGCCGAGTCGCTGCGGGCCCGCGCCCGCAGCGACGTGACGCCGAGCTGTCCGTCTTGTGTGGACTAGGAGTCCTTCAGGATTTTCTCGATCTCGTCCTGGAAGGTCATTGCCGCCTTGTAGTGCAGGGCGTAGAAGTTGCCGGTCGGCAGGGACTTGCCTGCCTTGACCGCCTTCAGGTTCTTGTACGCGGGCAGATCGATGATCGCCTGGGTGTCCGCGCCCGCCTTGCCCTTGTAGTCCGCCTGGTACAGGATCACGTCGGCTTCGTCGAGCTTGTCGAGTTGCTCGATGGAGAAGTCGGGGGTGTTCATGTTCGGGTCGGTCACGCCTCCGCGCGCGAACTGGACGCCGAGGTCCTTGAGGATCGTGCCGCCCCACGATCCTTCCAGGTTCAGGTACCACTTGCCTCCGCTGCCCTGGACCAATGCGAACTTGGTCTTCGCCAGTTTGTCCGCGTATGTGCTCCTGATCTGTGCCGCGCGGTCGTCGTACTTCTTCTTCAACGCTTCCGCTTCCGGCTTCCTGCCGATCATGTCCGCGATCTGGATCTGCCACACCGGCCACGCGATGCCCGGCTCACCCGGCTCACCGCCGAAGATCACTGTGGGGGCGATCTTGTTGTAGGCCTCGAGGTTGTGCTTGTCCAGCGACAGGAACTTGTTGCCGAGGATCAGGTCCGGGTCCTGTGCGCCGACCTTCTCCAGGTCGATGTCGGTGGACAGGCCGACTTTGGCGACCTTCTCGTAGTGGTCGACGTACTCGGGGAAGACCGCGAAGCTGTCGGTGTAACCCGACGCTGTCGCCTTCGGACTGTAGCCGACGTCCAACAGGGCGAAGTACGTGTACTGGTCGAGGGCGACCACCGACTTCGGTGCGACCGGGATGTCGGTGCTGCCGTTGACGTTCGTGTACTTGCGTGTCGCGCCGTCGGCTTTGGCCGTGTCGGTGCCGGAACCGCATCCGGCGACCACTGCGAGAGCCACGGCCAGTGTTCCGGCGATCATTGCCCTGCGGCGCACCACGCGGTGCGCGAGCCGTGTCGTCACGAGCTGTCCTCCCGGATTTCCGGGCCGGTGATCACCAGCCCGCGTTCAGTTAGGGCAGCCTAACCATGGGTAGGCTACCTGAACAATCACACGTTCCCCCGTCGGGTCTCACCGACCAGCAACCACCCCAGGCACAGCCCGCCGAGCACGAGCGTGGTCACGCCCACCGGCAGTTCCACACCTGGGATCGCTTCCTGCGCAATGAGATCCGCCACCGCCAGGAGAACGGCACCGACCAGTGCGGACACCGCGACCGACGGACCGGCCGACCGCGCGACCCGTTTGGCGATCTGCGGCGCGCACAACGCCACGAAGGCGATCGGCCCCGCCGCGGTGATCGCTCCCGCGGTCAGCAACACCGAGACGGCGGTCGCCCGGCGGCGCACCCTGGCCGAGTCGAGGCCGAGTCCTCCTGCGACGTCCGGCCCCAGTTCCATGGTGAGCAGCTGGGAGCTGAGCACTCCGGCCGCGGGCAGGCCGACTGCCAGCACCACGAGCAGTACCACCACCTGGTCCCAGCCACGGCCGTTGAGGCTGCCGACCAGCCAGACCTGCGCGTTCAACGAGTCGGTCAGGTCGGCTCTGCTCAGCAGGTAGGCCACGGCCGAGCCGAGCAGCGAACTCATGCCGACGCCGACCAGCACCAACCGGAATCCCTGCACGCCACCGCGGTACGCCAGCAGGTAGGTGAGCAACACCACCGCGGTGGCACCGCCGACCGCGCCGACGCCGATGATGATCTGACTGGCGTTCCTGAACACCAGGATGCAGATCAGCGCGCCGACGGCGGCGCCGGAGTTGAAGCCGAGGACGTCCGGGCTCCCCAGGGGATTGCGGCTCAGGCTCTGGAAGATCGCACCGCTGACGGCCAGTGCGGCACCGGCGAGCAGCGCCACCAGCGCACGCGGCAACCGGACGTCGTTGACGAAGTACCGCTGCGCCCGCGTGCCCTGCCCGGCGAGGGCGTCGATGACGTGTCCAAACGGGATCGGGAAGTCACCGACGAACAGGCTCACGGCCAGCACCGCCAGGCACAGCAGGAACAATCCGGCGAACACCATCACGGCGCGTTGCCGCAACCTCAACGCGACACGGTGCCCCGCCGTGCGCACAATCCACTGTGCTCTCACTGCGTCACCACCTTGCGCCGGACGAGGTAGATGAACACCGGCGCACCGACGAGCACGGTGACGATCCCCACCTCCAGTTCGCCATGGCCCAACACGACCCGGCCGAGCACGTCAGAACCGAGCAGCAGCACCGGCGCGGTGAGCAACGAGTACAGCAGGATCCACCGGTTGTCGTGGCCGACAACAGCTTTGACAGCGTGCGGCACAGCCAGACCGACGAACGCGATCGGACCCGCTGCCGCCGTGGCCCCGCCGCACAGCAACACGATCGAAAGACAAGCCAGGACACGGAGCCTGCCCACGTTCGCGCCGAGGGACGTACCCGTTTCCTCGCCGAGCGCGATGGCGTTCATCCCCGGCCCGAGAGTGAGCGCGACCAGCATGCCGATCACCAGGAACGGCAGGACACCGTAGAGCACGTCGGTGCCGCGGTTGATCAGCGAACCGAGAGTCCAGAACCGCATGAGATCCCACGTCCGGACGTTGACGGTGGTCAACCCGGAGATCACGCCGACCAGGATGGACCAGACCACCGTGCCCGCCAGGACCAGCCGGACCGGCGTCGGCCTGCCGCGCCCGCTGATACCGAGCAGGTACACCAGAACACCGGCGACGGCCGCACCGGCGAACGCGAACCAGACGTAGTCGACCAGCCTGGTGAATCCGAAAAGGACAATCGAGGTGACGACAGCGGCCGACGCGCCCGCGTTGACGCCGAGCAGTCCCGGATCGGCCAGCGGATTGCGCGTCAGCGCCTGCATCACCGCACCGGCAAGCCCGAGCGCGCCGCCGACGGCGAGGCCGAGCAACGTCCTCGGCATGCGCTGGTCCCAGATCACACCGGCGTCGTAGGAGCCGTCGAAGTGCCACAGCGCGTTCCAGACCACACCGGGAGGAATGTGCTTGGCGCCCACCGCGAGACTGAGCAGCGCCACCAGCCCGATCAGGGCGACGACCACGACCAGCCCGGCCACGCGCAGGGCGTGTCGCCGCTGACGGCTCGGATCAGCAGCCATCTGTCCCGCTCCCTCTCACCCACACAGAAGGTTAGCCTAACCAAACCGCATGTCGGCCGGTCGCAGGAGGGGCAGTGCCTGGTCTGTCGCGCGTCAGCGAACGATCTCGTAGGCCCTGATCATCGTCTGGGTGACCGAGTTCCCGGCCTGGTCCTCGGCCACCGCCCGCAACGAGACGAATCCGGCGGCGGCCGGGTGGTCGACGAGCACGTTCCGCTCGTCCCCGCTGCCGTCCACCGGCACGCTCCGCCACGTCTTGCCGTCGTCGAACGAGGCTTCCACGGTCAGCTCACCCAGCGTGCCCGAGGTGCCCTGATGGCGCTGCACGCGGACCGGGACGCGCAGCTGCTGTCCCGCTTTGGCCTGGTTGCGTTCGGTGAGATCCGGTGCGAACCGGACCACGCTCACCGGCAGCGGCCGGGGCTGCTCACCGGCGACGAACTGCGAGCGGAAGGTCCACTCCGCCTGGATCCGGCTGCCCGGCCGTAGCCCCTTGGCCTCGGTGGCCACGCGGTAGTCGGCGGGCTCGGCCGGGACGAGGAAGTCGGCCTCCCCGCCGTCCAGCTGCTCGATCTTCCTGCCGTCACGCCAGAGCGTCAACGAGTCCGGCCCCGGGCCCGCT
This sequence comes from Kibdelosporangium sp. MJ126-NF4, assembly GCF_000826545.1. Next base: position 699,276 of record NZ_CDME01000014.1, read on the forward strand.
CCGAAGTGGTCGGGCCCTTGGTCGGCGTACAGCGGCACGCCGAAGTGCAGTTCGTTGCCCACCCGGCCGGTCCAGCCCGCCGCGGACGGGTCCTGGGGCAGCGACGGGCCGAAGACCCCGAAGTTCCACCGTTCCGTGGCGGTACCGGGCTGGGCATACGTCCGAGGCAGCGCGGTGATCGTCGCGCCCGGTTTGCCCTCGCCTTCGCCGAGCAGCAAGGTGGGCTGCCACTGGTGACGTCCGACGGAGTAGAAGGTGGTGCGTTCGAACGGCTGGGGCAGCCCGGAGGGCCGCTGCGACACCATCGCGCCGAATCCCGGCAGGTAGCCGTCGTGGGCCGTCGCCGCGGGCATGCCCGGCACCAGTTGCGCGTACTTCGTGTGCACCGCCATCAGGTCCTTGTCGTGCACCTGGAACACCGGTTTGTCCGGAATCGCGCCGTATTCGGCGTACAGCAACTGGTAGTTCACTGGGCTCTCGTCCCTGGGCTCGGCCCAGTTCGAGTAGGTGAACCAGGCCATCTCGGTGTCCCGCACCCGGCGCGTCGGCAGCACGTACTCGTCGCCGTACCGGTCGACCGTCGTGGCGATCACGTGCGGGCCCCACGCGCTGGCGACGACCGTACCGATGTCGATCGAGCCCGGTTTGACCGTGCCGCGGTCGAGCGTCATCGCGACCTTGACCGCCTTGCGCGCGTCGAAGACCAGTTCCTGGTCCTTGTCCGCCCGCAGCCGCGGTTCGGTCACCAGCGTGCTGGTGCTCGTTTCCGGCCCGGTCGGGGTGCTCACGAACGTCCCGACGGTGTAGTCACCGATCGGCAGGCGCACCGTGGCGGTGCCGTCGTCCCCGGTATCCGGTTGGAGCTGCATGCGATCCCGCAGGTTCGTGACGACCACGGGCGTACTGGGCACGGGTTTGCCCCGCTGGTCGATCAGTTTGACCTTCAGGTCGTGCTGCTCGACCTCCTTGTCCAGGCCGAGCGGCGTCCGCACCGCCGCGCCGCCGCCGACGGGCGTCGCGGTGACGACCGCACCGAGCCACCCGTCCGGAGTGGACACCTTCGGATCGGCGGTCACGGTGACCTCCCCGGTCGCGCCCGCCGCGACGGTGACCTCCCGCGCGTTGACCTGGAACAGCTTGTCCGCCGGGGCACCGTCCACGCCGAGCCGGAGCGTCACCGGCGCGGTACCGGTGTTGCGGTACACCAACGGTTTGCTGATCGGTGTGTCGTCGTTGTGCGGCCAGGCCGCCTTTCCGAAGGACACACTCGGCGTCTCGGCGAGCACAGCCTGTCCGATGGCCGCAGCGACATCGATCCGGCCGGTGCCCTGCTGGTAGACGCCCGCGTCCGCCGTGGGTTTGGCCGACGCCATCAGCGCGCCCTTGAGCTGTCCGGCTTTCCAGTCCGGGTGCCGCTGCAGCAGCAGTGCGGCGGCACCGGCGACGTGTGGCGAGGCCATGGAAGTCCCGGACATGACGACGTAGTGGGGATTCGCCGCCGGAAGGCCCGCCCGGGTGCCCTCGGCTCGGGCCGCGGTGACGTCCGCACCGGGCGCGGTCACGTCCGGCTTGAGCACCGGCCCGCCCCGGCTGGAGAACGAGGTGATCCGGTCGGCGCGGTCCACCGCACCGACGGTCAGCGCCGAGGCCGCGGCGCCGGGCGAACCCACAGTGTTCTCGTTCGGCCCGCTGTTGCCCCCGGCCACCACGAACAATGTGCCGTGGTCCTTGCTGAGTTTGTCCAGCGCCTGGGATATCGCGTCGGTGCCGTCGCTCGCCTCTTCCCCGCCGAGGCTCAGGTTGACGACCTTCGCGCCGCGTTCGACAGCCCACTGCATCCCTGCGATGATCGCGGAATCACCGCAGTCCACACTGTCGCACACCTTGCCGACCAGCAGTTTCGCCTCGGGCGCGACGCCTTTGTACTGGCCGGACGACGCCGTGCCGCGGCCCGCGATCGTGGCGGCCACGTGAGTGCCGTGGCCCTTGGTGTCCTTGACGCCGCCGGTCTCGGTGAAGTCCTTGGACTCGGTCACCACACCGGACAGGTCGGCATGCTTGCTGTCGTAACCGCTGTCCAGCACGGCGACCGTCACGCCCTTGCCGGTGTACCCGGCCTGCCAGGCGGTGGGCGCACTGATCTGCTGGACACTCTTGTCCAGCAACAGCTTCTTCTTGCCGTCCAGTGACACCGAGGCGACACCGGCGGCGAGGGAACGCCCCTGCCCACCGCCGGTCAGGGCGGACCAGAACGCACCGTCCTTCTTGGCGAGCACGGCCTGGCCGCCGATGCTGGCCAACTGCCTGGTCACCTGCGCACCGGCCTGACCGACGACATCCGCCGCCGACCGGCCCCGTCCGGCGGACGCGCGCACGATCAGCGGCAGATCCCGCCGTGCGGCGTCGTGGTAGCCGTACTCGATCAGCTTGGTGACGTTGAACAACGACCGGTCCACGGTGCCCGCCTGGACCAACGGCATCGCGTCCTGCGGCAGCACGGTGATCCCGTCGGGCCCGTCGTAGCGCACGATTCGCTTCGCCTCACGGCCTTTCGCGTTCCGCACCACGGCACTGCGCTGTCCCTTGGCGTCCGTGCGCACGGTCACACGGTCTCCCGTGATCAGCGTGACCGTACGCTCCACAATGGATCCACCTGCCATCGTGGCCGCCGCTGACGCCTGTGGCGACGCGGCCGACATACCGCAGGCTGTCGCGGGAAGCAGTCCTATCGCGACTGCGACTGCGATCGTTCGCCTGAACCGTGCGTTTTCCATACCCCCGGGCACCCCACTACGTGATCGACGGATCTCGATGTGTCCGGTGAGACGACACCCACGCGAGGATGGTTGTGCCCTAAGGCGATTTTGTTGGAGATTTTCTCTCCAGGAAGGTCTGGTCGCTCATGTCGAACACCTGCCAGCTGGCGGCCATGGTGACGAACATCTTCTCCATGCCGTCGTGACCGCGCCAGGTTCCGCCGTAGGGGAGGCCTTCGGCTTGGTGCAGGACGACGTCTGGGGAGAAGTACGGGGCGAGCGTCGCGAAGGACGCCCGCCCCGGTCCGCCTGCGGCGAGGTAGTCCGCTTCGGCGGCGTACATGCCTTGCAGGACAGTCATGGGGTCGGCGGTCATGTCGATCATGGTGGTCGGCTTGACCGCTGTGGGCTGGCGGTATTCCGCCGTGTCGTTGGCCGGGTCAGTGACGTGGGCGTCCTATGCCGGTGCACGGCAACGGTCAAGGAAACGCTGTGCGTAGCGCCGCCACTGCACTCGGGATCGTGTCGCCGAGCCGAGGAGCACCTGGTAGAACACCGGTCCGACGAACTCGGCGACAGCGTCCTGGATGTTCACCGAGGCGGGCAGGTCTCCTCTGCCGACCGCGCGCTCGATGACCGCGCGGGCGCTGGTGGCCAGCAGGTCCGAGGACCGGATGAGGTCGGCGACCTTCGGGTCGTGCTGCGCCTCGCCGACCAGTGCCCGGTAGGCCAGGCCCGCGTGGGACGTGGTCAGGAAGGTGACCAGGACTTCGGCGTAGCCCGCCAGGTCGGACCGGGAGTCCTTGGCCGCCGGGGTGTCGAGCTCGTGCGACGCGTCCTTGGTCGCGGCTTCCATCAGGATCTCGGCCTTGGACGACCACCACCGGTAGACCGTCTGTTTGCCGACGCCCGCCCGTTCGGCGATGCCCTTCATGGTCATCGCCGCGTACCCGTCCTCGACCAGCATGTCGTCCACGGCGTTGAGCACGGCCCGGCGTGCCACCTCGCTGCGGGGGCGACCGGTGACGGGTGTGTCCATGCCGGAAACCCTATCGCCGGACAGATCAGACAGGCCGGATAGACCGGACAGCGACGCGTTCGGCGATGCCGACGACCAGTGCGAGCACGGCGACGACACAGGTGAAGATCAGCCCCGCTGTGCGCAGGTCGGTCAACGCGGCCAGGACACCGACGCCGATCGACGGCAGTGCGAGCATGCTGTACAGACCGGCGAAGAACGACGACGAGACCTCGCCGCGGTGCGCGGGTGGCGTCTGCTCGACGGTCGTCGCGATCCCGGCGTTCAGGCACAGTCCACTGGACACACCGACGACGAGCGCGGCGGCCAACAGCGGCAGCAGCACCGACGCGACGAGCGCCCACGCCAGGAAAGCCGCGCCCAGCACCATTCCCGCGCATCCCAGTGGCAACGCGGTGCGCACGTCGATGCGCCTGCCGAGCAGCTGGCCCACCGCGATCCCGGAGAAGACCAGGAACACGACGAATCCCGCGAGGGTGTGGCTGGTCAGGTGCAGCGACTTGGCCAGGAACAACGCGCCGACCGCGGTGAGCACTCCGCCGACGGCGAATCCGGTCCCGGTCGCCAGCACCCCTCGGGCGAACGCGCCACGCAGCTCGGCGGGCACGCGCAGCCGGTGCGGCCGGATCCGCAACCGTCCACTGCGGACCCCGGTGGGCGTGAGTGTCCACAGTACGGCGAACGCGACCACCGCGAGCACCAGGTGGACGAGGAAGGGCGCGGTCAGCGGCTCCGTCATCACGTCCGCGAGCACCCCGGCGAGCAGGGTTCCCAGTGCCAGGCCGCCCATGTTGGCCCCGATGGCGAGCGTGCCCGCCGCCGCCTTGCGTTCGGGCGCGAAGAGGTCGATCACCGCTGCCGTTCCCGCACCGCTCATCAGCCCGGCGCCGAGTCCGGAAAGGATTCTGCCGAGCACCAGCAGCGGCAACGAGGGCGGGAGCAGGAAGACGACCGCGCTGAGCAGGGCACAGGAAACGGCCACCAGCAGCACGGGTCGCCTGCCGAGCTCGTCGGACAGTCGCCCGAACAACAACAGCGTCACCACGACACCGACGGCGTAGACCGCGAACAGCGCCGTGACGGTCAGCGGGCTGAACGCCAGCCGGGCGGCGTAGATCGAGTACAGCGGTGTCGGCAGTGTGGTGCCCATCATGGTGACGGCGAAGGCGAACGCGGTGGCCGGGATGGCCACGCCGTTGCGCCGGGAAAGTACCGAGGTCATACCGGCAGCCCCTCCGAACAACTATCGAGACACCGTGTCTCGATAGTCGAACGGTAACAGCTTACGAGTCACAGTGTCTCGTTATTACCCGGCGCGAGTTGTTCGGATCACACGTCGCCCGCCAGGTATAAACCGAGCGTATAAACAGTGTGTATAGTCGGCCCCGAGCCCGTCAGCCAAGGAGATTCCCGTGACCGATCCGACCGATCCACCGCTGCTCGACGCGGTTGACCTGCACATGGCGTTCGGGCCGACTCCCGCCCTCACCGGCGCGGGCCTGCGGGTCGACGAGCGCGAGGTGGTCGCGGTGATGGGCCCGTCCGGTTCGGGAAAGTCCACTTTGCTGCACTGTCTCGCCGGGATCGTGCGGCCGGACTCGGGCCGCGTCGCCTACCGCGGCCGTGACCTCGGCGCCCTGACCGACGACGCCCGGTCGGCGTTGCGGCGGACCGACTTCGGGTTCGTGTTCCAATTCGGACAGCTGGTGCCGGAACTGACATTCCTGGAGAACGTGGCGCTGCCACTGCGGCTCAACGGCGTGTCCCGGCGGGACGCCGTCCGTCGCTCGGCCGAACTTCTCGACCGGCTGTACCTTGCGGACGTGGCAGCCAAACGGCCCGGCGAGGCGTCCGGCGGGCAGGGCCAACGAGTCGCGGTCGCCCGTGCGCTGGTGACCGGTCCGAAAGTCATCTTCGCCGACGAACCGACCGGCGCGCTGGACTCGTTGAACGGCGAGCACGTCATGCGGTTGCTCGTCTCCGCCGCCAAGGAGGCGCACGCCGCCGTGGTTCTGGTGACGCACGATCCCAAGGTCGCGGCCTACTCCGACCGTGAGGTCGTCGTGCGGGACGGCGCGGTCGGCCACATGGCGGTGAACCGATGATCTCGCGCGTCCTCAACGACATCGTGCTCGGCGCGCGGCTGACCGTGGCGGGCGGCCGCGATTCCCTGGTACGACTGGCATTGACCGCGATCGGTGTCGGCCTCGGGGTGACAGTCCTGCTGTCCGCGACATCCGTGCCACACATGATCGACGCCCGCAACGAACGCTCCGCCGCCCGCGTCGCCGAGTCCGACCAGGTCGTGCCCGGCGTCGATCCGGTGCACCTGATCCAGCGCGTCGACGAGTACCGCGGCCAGGGACTGCAGGGATATCTCGTCGATCCGACCGGGCCGCGCCAGCCGCTCGTGCCCGGGGTGGACCGGCTGCCCGGTCCCGGCGAGGCCATCCTGTCCCCCGGGCTGGTGCGGCTGCTCGACTCGCCGGACGGCGAGCTGCTGCGGCCCCGGTTCTCCCAGCGCGTGATCGGCACCATCGGCGCCGAAGGGCTGACCGGGCCGAACGAGCTGTACTTCTACATCGGATCGGACACGGTGTCCGTGCTGCCGGGCGCGCGGCTGGTCAGCGAGTTCGGCACGACATGGGAACGCCGTGATCTGACCACAGTGGAATGGCTGCTGATCGTGCTCGGCGCGACGTCGTTCCTGATCCCGGTCGTCGTGTTCGTGGCCACCAGCACCCGGCTGGCCGCGTCGGTGCGCGACCGGCGGCTGGCGGCGCTGCGGCTGATCGGCGCGGGCGGCGCGCAGGTCCGGCGGATCGCCGCCGGGGAGGCGTTCATCGGCGCCATCGGCGGGCTGTTCGCGGGCATCGGCCTGTTCCTGCTGGTACGCGCCCTGGTCCCGCGGATCACCGTCGCGGCTTTCCGCGGTGGCATCTTCGCCACCGACATCCTGCCGGACTGGCGGCTGGCGGTCGTGATCGCGATCGGCCTGCCTGTCATGGCGGTCGCGGTGGCGATCCTGTCGTTGCGTCGCACGATCATCGAGCCGCTCGGGGTGGTCCGGCAGACGTCCGGCACGCGCCGCAGGCTGTGGTGGCGGCTGCTCCCGCCGGTGGCCGGTGTCGGGCTGGTGCTGGCCTCGACCGGAGGCAGGCAGTTGCCGTTGGTCGCGGGGATCACCCTGCTGCTGACGTCGGTCCCGGTGCTGTTGCCGTGGATCGTCGAACGGGTGACCCGCCGGGTCGACGGCGGTTGGTCGCCCGCGTTCCAGCTGGCGATCCGCCGGTTGCAGATGGACAGTGGCACAGCGGCCCGTGTCGTGGCCGGTGTCGCGGTCGTCCTGGCGGGTTCGATCGCGCTGCAGACCGTGTACGACCGCACCGACGAGGACGTCACGCCCCAGCGTCCCGGTCAGGTCTCCGCGTCGTTCGTGTCCACGTCGCTCACCCAGCTCGACGCGTTCGACAACGCGATCCGGAGCATCAAGAGCCTCACCGACGTGCCGATCAGGACGGGCGGCCAGGTCATCGACAACACCGGACGGAATCTGTCCATGGCGGTCGTCGCGTGCGCCTCGATCCCGGCGACGCCGTGCGCGGACGGCGACGCGTTCTACCGGTCCCGGATGCAGCCGCCGCCCGACCAACTCGTTCCCGCCAAGGGACAGCAGGTGCGGTTCGACGACGTCCGAGGCGCACCACAGTGGACGATCCCCCGCCTCGGCGCGCTGCGCGCAGACGACGGCGACATCAACGATCTCGTCGTCACCCCCGGCGCACTGGCGAATGCCCAGGGCCTCCGGCTGGTCTCGACGGTGACGGCACTGCCGCCACCGGGTGATCCCGCGTTCACCGAGAAGGTCCGCAACGCCGTCGGCGCGCTCGGCTGGAACGGGACTGTCTACTCGCTCGGCACCGGCAAGGACCCGACCTACCTGTTGATCAGCCGGGTCCTGCAGATCGGCGCGGTCATCACCCTGCTGATCGCCGTGGCGAGCCTGATCGTGGTGGCGCTCGAGCAGATGCGCGAACGCCGCCGGTCGCTGGCCGTGCTGACCGCGAACGGCGTGCCGCGCTCGGTGCTGGCCAAGGCCCTGCTGTGGCAGACGAGCATCCCGGTCGCCGTCGCGGTGGCCGTTGCGACTCTCGCCGGTCTGACGCTGGCCGCGCTGCTGCTGGTGGCCACCAACCAGCCCGTGACGTTCGACTGGGCGAACGTGGCCATCTCCGGCGGCGCCGCCCTCGGCTCGGTCCTGCTGGTCACCGCCCTCACGTTGCCCACGCTCTGGCAGGCGACCAGCACGACCGCGCTACGCGAGGTCTAGAGGTCTACAGCGCGACGAGGAGTTCGTGGTCGATCTCGACGAACTCCTCGACGATGTCGGCGAACTGCCCCGCGATCAGCTTCTGGTACGCGGCCGAGCCGGTGTGCGCGTCGTACGCGGCCTGGTCGGCGAAGTGCTCGACGAACAGCAGGTAGTCGGGCTTGGCCGGGTCGCGGTACACCCGGAACGACACGGTGCCGTCCTCGGTGCCCGGGCCGAGCGGGGCGAACTCGCGCACGATCTGCTCGGCCCTGTGCTGCGTGCCGTCCTTGAGTTTGATGGGGAACACCTTGCTGAGCACGGAATCTCCTTGGTCGGTCCTGATCCGGTGTGGACAGCGACCATGGTTTGGCACGACCGGGCGCCGAGTCCGGTCAGATCCGGACAGCACCCAGGTCCGGATATGGCCGGTGCGGCGGCCGGACGTGGCGTATACCTGAGGCCGTGACCACGTATTCGGCCGTCACCACCACGGGCATCTACTGCCGTCCGGGGTGCGGCGCGAGACCGCTGGCCAAGAACAACGTGACGTACGAGCTGCCAGCCGCGGCCGAGGCGGCGGGGTTCCGCGCGTGCCTGCGGTGCCGCCCGTACCGGGTGGCCGGTCCGATCAGCGCCGACGCGCCGGAGCTGGTGTGCCACGCGGTCCAGCTGATCATCGGCGGCGAGCTCGACCACGGCACGGAGGACACGCTCGCCGACCGGGTCGGCGTGTCGTCACGGCATCTGCGCAGGTTGTTCCTGAAGCACCTCGGTGCGAGCCCGGATCAGCTGGCCCGGTCACGGCGGGCACACTTCGCGCGCAGGCTGCTGGACGACACGGATCTCACGGTCCTGGACATCGCGTTCGCGTCCGGGTTCGGCAGCCTGCGGCAGTTCAACCGGACCATGCGGGAGGTGTTCCGCGCGTCGCCGTCGCAGCTGCGGGACAGGCG
>NZ_CDME01000015.1:0-264029 GCF_000826545.1 Kibdelosporangium sp. MJ126-NF4
CACCCCGACACCTCCTCACCCAACTCGCCGAATGGACACGATGGGGCCACTTCACCAAAACCACCAAAGGCCACTACACCCTCACCCACCCACCCACCTCGACAACACCACCAACCCCCTAACTACGCGGCATTGCTGTGGGTCGGTTTGGGTAGGCCGACCTCCTGACCCGTCGTGGTTTGGCTGCGCCCAGGCCATACGGAAGGGAACACACCCGAAGCACCCCCATGCGCTTGCGCGCGGGCTGCTCTGCGCTGGCGCGCGAGCCACCAGCACTCCCTGACCGCGCATACGCGCGAGTCACCTGAGTGATCGGAGGACTTCGCCCGGTTGGTCTAGTCCGTGGCCTTGACGGCGTCGGTGTGGCTGCTTACGTTTCTTGTGCACTCGGGTGCATGTCGCCGCCCCGCACCTGCCAGCCGAGTCAAGGGGACGGCCCATGCACAGGAGACTTGTGGCGGCGTTGGTTGCTCTGTCCACAACAGCGTCATTCGTTGTCACGGCGGTCGCTGCGAGCGTGGTTACCGCCGCGCCTGCTCAGGCGTTGGAGAACGGTCTCGCGCGGACACCTCCGATGGGTTTCAACAACTGGAACACCACGCACTGTCGTGCCGAGTTCAACGAGAAGATGGTCATGGACACCGCCGACATCTTCGTTTCCAGGGGTTTGAAGGACGCTGGCTACCAGTACGTCAACATCGACGACTGCTGGGCCAAGACAGCTCGCAACGCGCAAGGCGATCTCGAACCGGATCCGGTGCGGTTTCCGCGTGGCATCAAGTTCGTTGCCGACTACGTCCATGCCAAGGGGCTGAAGTTCGGCATCTATACCAGTGCGGGCACGAAAACCTGCAACACAGCGGGCTTCCCCGGCGGGCTGAACAACGAACAGCGTGATGCCAACCTGTTCGCGTCCTGGGGCGTGGACTACCTGAAGTACGACAACTGCAACAACCAGGGCGTTGACGCGAAACAGCGCTACACCAAGATGCGGGACGCCCTCGCCGCCACTGGCCGTCCGATCGTTTTCTCGATCTGCGAGTGGGGCCAGAACAAGCCGTGGGAGTGGGCTCAGAACGTCGGCAACCTGTGGCGTACCACCGGGGACATCAACGACACCTACGCCAAGATGGTCGACATCTTCAAGAAGAACCTTCCGCTTGCTCCGTACGCCAAGCCTGGCGCGTGGAACGACCCGGACATGCTTGAGGTCGGCAACGGCGGCATGACGCCGACCGAGTACCGCTCGCACTTCAGCCTGTGGGCGGTCATGGCCGCTCCTCTTCTCATCGGCGCCGACCTGCGCAAGGTCAACGCCGAGAACTTCCAGACCCTGCTCAACCGGGACGTCATCGACGTCGACCAGGACCGGCTCGGCGTGCAGGGCAGGCAGATCTCCTTGTCCGGCAACAACTACGTGATCTCCAAGCCGCTCTCGAACAGCGACTACGCGGTCGTGTTGTTCAACAACAACTCCTCCGCGCAGACGATCAGCACAACCGCTTCCGCGATCGGCATCGGCACTTCGTCGTCCTACAACCTCAAGGACCTGTGGTCCAAGTCCAGCCGGACGACCACTGGCGCGATCAGCGCGTCGGTTCCGGCGCACGGAACTGTCATGTACCGGGTCAGCAAAGGTGTTCGCACGCCACCGGCCGCCGGGACGCACCATGTGTCCGACCTCAGTTGGGACACCGCCACCAGTGGTTGGGGCCCGGTCGAGAAGGACCGGAGCAACGGCAACCAGGCCGCTGGTGACGGCAGGACACTGACCATCAACGGCACCACGTACGCCAAAGGCCTTGGTGTGCACGCGGTCAGCGAGATCTCCTTCTACCTCGGCCGCGCGTGCAAAGCTTTCTCGGCCAGTGTCGGTATCGACGACGAGGTGGCGGGATCCAATGGCTCCGTTGTGTTCCAGGTGTTCGCCGACGGCACGAAGATCGCGGACAGTGGCACCATGACCGGCGCCACCGCCGCGAGACAACTGTCCGGGTCGTTGGCCAATGCCGAACTGCTCCGCCTTGTCGTCACCAACGGCGGCGACAACATCGACCACGACCATGCCGACTGGGCGAATCCCGCCGTCACCTGCGGCTAACCCACGCAACAAAGGCCACCTTGGTTGCGCTCCACGCACCAAAGGTGGCCTTCGTTGCGCCCCACACCGCAAAAGTGGGTGGGGATAGGGCAGGCTGTAGGCGTGACTGCGTACGACTACGACCTGATCGTCATCGGTTCGGGGCCCGGCGGGCAGAAGGCCGCGATCGCCGCCGCCAAGCTGGGCAAACGAGTCGCCATCGTGGACAAACACGACATGATCGGCGGCGTTTGCGTCAACACGGGGACCATCCCGTCCAAGACGCTGCGCGAGGCGGTGCTGTACCTGACCGGAATGGCCCAGCGTGAGCTGTACGGCGCGAGCTACCGGGTCAAGCAGGACATCACCATCGCCGACCTGCTGTCCCGCACGCAGCACGTGATCGGCCGTGAGGTCGAGGTCGTGCGTGCGCAGTTGCTGCGCAACCACGTCGATATCGTCGACGGGCTCGCGAAGTTCGTCGATCCGCACACTGTCGCGGTCGAGGGGCGCACGCGCACGGCGATCAGCGCCGAGAAGCTCGTGATCGCCACCGGGACTCGTCCGGCCAGGCCGAGCGCGGTCGACTTCGACGAGGCGCGGGTGCTCGACTCCGACGAGATCCTGCAGCTGGAGACCATCCCGGCCTCCATGGTCGTGGTCGGCGCCGGAGTCATCGGCATCGAGTACGCGTCCATGTTCGCCGCGCTCGGCAGTCGGGTGACCGTCGTTGAGCAGCGGGAACGGATGCTGGAGTTCTGCGATCCGGAGATCGTCGAGTCGCTCAAGTTCCACCTGCGCGACCTCGCGGTCACGTTCCGGTTCGGCGAGAAGGTCGTCGACGTCGCGGTGAACAACCACGCCACGGTGACCACGCTGGCCAGCGGCAAACGGATCCCTGCCGAGGCGGTGATGTACTCGGCGGGCCGCCAGGGCGTGACCGACGCGCTCGACCTGGACAAGGCCGGACTGGCAGCGGACAAGCGGGGCAGGCTGGAGGTCGGCCCGCAGTTCCAGACGCCGGTCGACCACATCTACGCCGTCGGCGACGTGATCGGGTTTCCCGCGCTGGCCGCCACCTCGATGGACCAGGGCAGGCTGGCCGCGTACCACGCGTTCGGCGAGCCCGCGCACGAGCTCGGGGCGCTGCAGCCGATCGGGATCTACACGATCCCGGAGATCTCGTACGTCGGTGCCACCGAGGCGGAGCTGACCACGTCGTCCGTGCCCTACGAGATCGGTACGGCGCGGTACCGCGAGCTCGCCCGCGGTACGATCGCCGGTGACTCGTACGGGATGCTCAAGCTTCTGGTGTCCACAACGGACCGCAAGATCCTCGGTGTGCACGTGTTCGGCACCGGCGCAACGGATCTGGTGCACATCGGGCAGGCGGTGATGGGCTGCGGCGGCACAGTCGACTACCTCGTCGACGCGATCTTCAACTACCCGACGCTGTCGGAGGCTTACAAGGTCGCCGCGCTCGACGCCACGAACAAGATCAGGGCACTGGACCGGTTCTAGGCCCTGGACCTGAGCTGCGTTTTTGGCGCCGATATCGGACTGGCACAAGATCGGTCACCCCCAGCCGCGCGGAAACAGGCACACTTGAGGGGTGAATCGGTCATTCGGCGTAGCCAGTGCGGCGCTGGCCCTAGCCCTCGCGTTGTCCGCGTGCACGGTCACAGTGCAGGGCGTGCCGCTGGGCACCGGCCGCGTGGTCAATCCCGACAAGCAGGAAGACGTCGACACGTCGTTCATCAAGAACACCGACGACGGCGAGATCGACAAACTGGCCGGAACGGTGATCAAGGACGTCGAGCGGTTCTGGGAGGAGTCCTTCCCCAGAACCTTCGACGCCAAGCCGTGGCAGCCGTTGCGCGGCGGGTACTACTCGGTGGACACGAGTGACAAGTCCGCACCGGCGCCGCCGTGCACCGACCAGGCCTCGGACGTGGAGGGCAACGCCTTCTACTGCCCGTCGGCGGACATCATCGCGTGGGACCGCGCGTCGCTGCTGCCCGTGCTGAAGGACAAGTTCGGCGAGGCGGCGGTGATGCTGGTGCTGGCGCACGAGATGGGCCACGCTGTGCAGCGCCGCGCGGGCATCACCCAGCAGGCACAGAGCCGAGACCCGCAGCGCTATCCGACGATCCTGCTGGAGTCACAGGCCGACTGCTACGCCGGTTCGTTCGTGCGCTGGGTGTCCGACGGCAATGCCAACGTCCTGCAACTGGACCGGGACTCGCTTGACCCGGCGCTGGAGGCGATGGTCCTGTTCAAGGACCCGGTCGGCACCGAACAAACCGCGCAGGGCGCACACGGCGACGCGTTCGACCGCGTGTCGGCGTTCCAGGACGGGTACGAGAAGGGCTCGAAGCTCTGCTCGGAGATCACGGTCGACAACCGTGTCTTCACCCAGCGCGGGTTCCAGACCAGGCAGGACGAGGCCACCGGCGGCAACCTGCCGTTCGACGAGGCGATCAAGTCGCTCGAACCGGACCTGAACGCGTTCATGAAGGACGCGGCGAGCAAGGTCGGCAAGCAGTGGCCCGACCCCAAGCTCGACCGGGTGACCAGCGCACCGCGGTGCAGCAAGGGCGACCAGGGACCGGTGGCGTACTGCCCCGACGACAAGAGCATCGACCTGCAGACCAAGGGCAAACTGACGGACCTGCACAGCAGGATCGGGGACTGGTCCACCGGAACCATCATCAGCAGCCGGTACGCCCTCGGCCTGCTCGCGGCGCTGAACAAGCCGCTGACCGGGCCGGAGGCCCAGCGCGCGGCGTTGTGCGTGTCCGGTGCGTACAGCAAGTTCCTGCTCACCCGCGAGGGCGACAAGATCTTCACGCTGTCCCCCGGTGACCTGGACGAAGCGGTCCAGGTGCTGCTGGGTTACGACTATCCCGCGCGGGACATCGACGGCAAGGCGCCCGCGACCGGATTCGAGCGGGTCGCGGCGTTCCGGACAGGCGCGGTGGACGGTATGGCAGCGTGCGGCCTGAATTGACGTAACGGTTGACACTGTTATCCCGATTACGGCGTGTCGCTCAGCGGTGACCGCTAGGGTCCCCCCGTGCGGTCATATCTCCCATTGGCGCTCGCAGGCGCCGTACTTGCGCTGGTCAGCTGCGCTTCGCCGGTGCCGGGCAACCCCAAAGCCGAGGGCGAAGTCGACGCTGGCTCGGTCGCGGGCCTCCCCGTGACGAACGACGACCAAGTACGCAGTGGACCCCGTGACGGCGCCCCCAAGGCGGACCTGACAGCTGAGAACGCCGACAACGGCGACATGGATCAGCTCGCGTTGGGTGCGCTCGCCGATCTGTACGAGTACTGGGGCGAACGGATGCCCGCGGACTTCGCGGGCCAGAAGTTCGCGCCGCTGGCGCGACTGGTGTCGTACGACTCCAAGGGCAAGGCGCTGAAGATCTGCCAGACGTCGACGTCCGGCCTGGTCAACGCGTTCTACTGCAGCCTCGACGACAGCATCGCGTGGGACCGGGGCGTGCTGCTGCCGGATCTGGACAAACAGTTCGGCAAGATGTCCGCGGTGACCGTGCTCGCGCACGAGGTCGGCCACGCCGTGCAGTTCAAGCTCGGCGACAAGAGCGGCATCACGCAGGCCACGAAGACGATCGTCAAGGAACAGCAGGCCGACTGCTACGCGGGCGGTTTCTTCCGGTGGATCGCCGACGGCAAGTCCAAGCGGTTCCAGATCTCCACCGGCGAGGGCCTGAACAAGATCCTCGCCACCATGTTCTTCATCCGCGACCCCGCGGGCACGGACGCGAACAAGCAGGGCGCGCACGGCCTGGCGTGGGACCGGGTGTACGCGTTCCAGGCCGGTTTCAGCAACGGCCCGAAGACATGCGCGAAGATGGACCAGAAGGAGATCGACAGCCGGATCAGCGAGGACAAGTTCGACCAGAAGGACAAGGGCGGCAACGTCAAGGTCGACGCCGACAAGATCCGCAAGATCAAGATCAGCCTGGACGAGGCGTTCAAGGCAAGTGGTGCCAAGCTGCCCGAACTGAAGGACAACGGCTCGCGGTGCCAGGACGGCAAGTCCACCGAGCCGGTCGCGTACTGCCCGTCGGACAACACCGTGGTACTGGACGCCAAGAAACTCGCGGCCCTCGGGACTCCACCGAAACGCGGCCAGGAGATCGGCGAGGACGGCGCGGGGATCGGCGACTTCGCAGCGTTCGCCGAGATCGCGTCCCGCTACACGATGGCCATTCAGAAGAACAGCGGCCTTGCCCTCGACAACGAGAAAGCCGGGTTGCGTACCGCCTGCCTGACCGGGGCGTGGGCACATGTCGCGGAGCGGCCCGCCTCGGGCGACAACGTGCTGCGGATGTCGCCCGGTGACCTCGACGAGGCCGTCGCGGAGATGCTGATGGGCCAGAGCCTGATCGCCGCGGACATCAACGGCAACCCCGTCAAGGCCGGGTTCGCCCGAGTCGAGGCGTTCCGGATCGGTTACACCAACGCCAAGGAATGCACGGCCCGCTTCGCCTGATCCCTCATCCGACAACGGCCCCTGTCGCGTTTCGACGCGGTGGGGGCCGTTGCGCTACTCGCCTGTCGCGCCGTCGATCTGCTCGCGCAGGAAATCCGCGTGCCCGTTGTGTCGGGCGTATTCCTCGATCATGTGAACAAGCACCCAGCGAGCAGTGACCGCACCCAGTTTCGGGTGTTCGAAGGTGTGGTCGAGATCCGCCTTGGCCAGCGCCTGCCTGGCCTTCTCCATCGACGTGAGTAGGTACTCGTAGTCCTGCTGCGCTGTTTCGGCCGTGGCGCCGGTGAATTCGCTGTCCTCGTCGTCGGGGTCGGTCAGGAAGTACCGGAACTCCACCGGCTGACCGGCTATCCGGTTCAGGAACCACGCGATTTCCACGTCCGCGATGTGGCGCACAATTCCCAGCAACGACATGGGCGACGGCGGCACGGCCCGCTGGGCCAGCTGTTCATCGGTCAGGCCGGAGCACTTCCACAACAAGGTCGCGCGGTGATATTCCAGGAATCCGATGAGCACAGCGCGTTCATCGCCGACAAAAGGCCCGTCGGGCCTGGTCACTTCGGGAGCAGTCCAAGACATACCGCAGTCAAGCACTAGTCGGTGAAATCGCCGACCGATTTGCGGACCCTGGCGAGCAGGTCCGACAGCTGCTTGGTCTGCCGCGCGGTCAGGCCGCGCAGGCCGAAGTCGATCTCGGTGACCGCCTGGGTCGCCACCTCCCGGCGGTCCCGACCGGCCTGGGTGATCTCTGTCAGCGTGGTCCTGCGGTCGGTGGGGTGCGGGGTTCGTTTCACCAGGCCGTCGGCTTCCAGGCGGTCCACGATGTTCGTGACGCTGGTGGGGTGCAGCTGCAGGCGTTCGCCCATGACCCGCATCGGCAGGCTGCCGCGCTTGGAGAACGACAGCAGCACCAGCGCCTCGTAGCGGGCGAAGGTCAGGCTGTGCGGGCGCAGTGCGCCGTCCACCGCGGACTGGATGATCTGCTGGACACGCATCACACTCGTCACCGCGGCCATCGCGTCCGACGGTCCGATGCGCTCCTCCCACAGTTCGGCCGCGCGGGCGATCGGATCGAACGGCAACGGACGTGACGTCATGGCGCAAAAAGCTACCAGGCGGTATCCATACGGACAGCGAAGCGGAAAGGAGAGCCACATGCTGGTGGCGTTCAGCGTCGCACCACTGGGTGGTGAGTCCGACAGCGTGGCCGAGGCGGTCGCGCGGGCAGTCAGGGTCGTGCGCGAGTCCGGCCTGCCCAATCGCACGAGTGCCATGTTCACCGAGATCGAGGGCGAGTGGGACGAGGTGATGGCGGTGGTCAAGAAGGCCGTCGACGTCCTGCAGGCCGAGGCTCCCCGGGTCAGCCTGGTGCTCAAGGCCGACATCCGGCCTGGCCACACCGGGCAGATCACGGCCAAGGTCGAACGCGTGGAGCAGTACCTTGAGCAGCACTAGCCGGGCCATGTGGCTGCTGTTCGAGACCTACCACGACGTCACGTACTTCACACCGGAGTCCCGCGCCGCCACGGACGCACTGGGGTGCAAGGGCGGCTGGATGGGGTACTTCGGGATGCGGGCCGCCCCGCTCGGCGCGGTCGCGCCGGAGATGGTGGTCTCGTCGTTCTACAACTTCCACCCGTGGATGGTTCGCCGGGCCATCCCGGACGCGTGGCGGGTCGCGCCGCCCGAGCAGTACCTGGAGACCCGCCTGAACGGTGTGGCAGGGGCGCTCACGCGGATGTTGGGGGACCATGACGTGACTGAAGCGGCCGAGCTGGCCATGGCGGCGGCCAAGCACGCTCCCATCGCCGGTCGGCCGCTCGCCGCGGCGAACGCGATCCTCGACGTCCCAGAGCAGCCTCGTCTCAAACTCTGGCACGCGGCGACCATTCTGCGGGAGTCCCGGGGCGACGGCCACGTCGCCGCCCTGGTCGCCGCGCCACTGGACCCGGTCGAGGCGCTGGTGCTGTTCGCGCTGGACCGTGGCGTGGACCCGGCGTACATGCGGGTGGCGCGTGGCTGGTCCGACGAGGAATGGGCAGGGGCGCAGGAGCGGCTCAGCCAGCGCGGCCTGGTTCGTGACGGGGCGATCAGCGACGAGGGAACAGCCCTGCGCGACGACATCGAAACCCGCACCGACGAAGCCGCTGAGCAGCCGTGGCGCGCCCTGGGAAGCGAGCGGACGCAACGCCTGGCCGAGCTGCTGAAACCCCTCGCGCTCGCGCTGGGCGGGCAGAACGAGGCGATGCGGCAGAACCCGATGGCGCTGGACGTGGTCAAAGAGCTGTCCTGAGGCCGGTCGCCTGCGATGTGGCGGATGTGGTGGCGCACACACCTGGCGCTGTCCGGTGACCCGCCCTGACCTGGGCGACGGAACGTGCCAGGATAGATGTGTGACAAGGCCAAATCCACGTCAGACGGCCGCCATGTCGGCGGCTCTGTCCGGCGCCGTCGACCTGTCGGCGCTCAAGGCGCGGGCGGATGCCACCGCACGTCAGGCACCCGGCATGCCCGCGGCAGCCGCACCGGCGGGGGGCAGCGCGCCCGCCGCGGGCGGCCCGTACGTCTACGACGTCACCGAGGCGACCTTCCAGGCGGACGTGGTCGAGCGTTCGCTTCAGGTCCCGGTGGTCGTCGACCTGTGGGCCGAATGGTGTGGCCCCTGCAAGCAGCTGTCACCGGTGCTCGAACGGCTGGCCAACGCCAGCGGCGGCGCCTGGGTGCTCGCCAAGGTCGACGTCGACGCCAACCCGCAGATCGCGCAGCTGTTCGGCGTCCAGTCGATCCCGACCATCGTGGCGATCGCGGGTGGCCGTCCGGTGGACGCCTTCTCCGGCGCGCAGCCGGAGCCGCAGATCCGCCAGTGGATCGGGGCGCTGCTGGACGCGTTGCGCGACCGCATGCCGGGCATCGCGGCTGCCGAGGCCGGAGCCGGAGCCGAGGCCCAGGTCGACGGCGCGGTCGACGAGGTCTACGAGGAGCCAGCCGACCCCCGGCTGGTGGCAGCGGAGGACGCGTTCGAGCGCGGCGACTTCGCCGCGGCCGAGCAGGCCTACCAGCAGATCCTCGACGTCGAACCGGCCAACGAGGAGATCAAGGCCGCGCTCGCGCAGGTGAAGTTCACCGCGCGCGCCGAGTCGGCCGATCCGTCGGCCATCGGCAAGGCGGACGCCGACCCGTCGGATGTCGACGCGCAGCTCGCCGCGGCCGACGTCGAGGTGGCGCAGCAGTTGGTCGACGAGGCGTTCGCCCGGCTGATCAGCACGGTCCGCAACACCGCGGGTGACGACAGGGACAAGGCACGCACGCACCTGGTCGAGCTGTTCGGGCTGTTCCCGAGCGACGACCCCCGCGTCGCCAAGGCCCGCCGGGACCTGGCCAGCGCGCTGTTCTAGAAATTCACGAGCACCGGCGGACAGTTCTTCGTTCGCCGGTGTTTCACTGTCGTCAGTGGACACTTCGTTCGCGGCCGGTCGGCCACAGCACCGCCCTGATCACGAAATCCCTGCCCTCCGGCCCCGCGCTGAGCTGTCCGTCCACAAGGGCCACTCGCTCGCGCAGCCCGATCAGGCCGTGTCCGGCGCGGCGCCCGCTCGGGCTCGCCCGCTCGTTTCGGACCTCGATGACGAGTTCATCCGGTTTGTACTCGATGGTCAGCTGCACCCAGCCTGTCCCGTACTTCCGCGCGTTGGCAAGGGATTCCTGGACGATCCGGTACACCGTCACGTCGACCGGCGCGGGCAGCGGCCGCTGCTCGCCGATCAGCGTGACCTCGACGCGGTCGTCGAGCAGGCTGTCCAGATCGAGACCGGGGTCGCGCGGCTCGCCGAGCAGCGAGCTGAGCTCGTCGATCACCTTGGCACTGGCCACCCGGACCGCCGCGAGTTCACGCGCTGTTCGCACGGCGTCACCCACAGCGGCACCGGTCAGCAACGCGGCAGGGATGATCGGACCTGGTCCGCTCCACCAGTCACCGACGACAATCGTGGCGGCCACGGCAAATCCGGCGATGGCGGCCAGAACAGAAACAACAACCGTCCACCGCCGGGCCGAGACCCCGGCGAAGTATGCCGCAAGCAGCACAATCACCGAAGCCCACGCCGCCAGGCCGAACTTCGACGCCACCACCGCTGCTGCGGTCACGGCAAGGAGAACCGCAACGCTCACACCACAAAAGTACGGCGGATCGGCCCTCTGGCATACGTTTGCCACTCCAGATCACGGCTATTGTGTCCGAAGTAGTCACCCTAACCCCCCACAGCGGGACATCCTGTGACACAACGGTCAGCGGATTCGGCACGCCGATGCCACACAAGCCGGGCCTGCGGTGAGACAGTGGCGGCGTGGAATTCGTGTATCGAGTGTTCGCCTCGGCTGTCGCTGTCTGGGCAGCGACCATCCTGCCGGGGATCAACCTGCTCACCGGGTCGGCGCTGGCCCGCATCGGCACGCTGATCGGCGTCGCGGTGCTGTTCGGCCTGGTCAACCTGATCCTCAAGCCGATCGCCAAGATCGCCGGCTGTGTGGTGTACATCCTCACGCTCGGACTGATCGGGCTCGTGGTCAACGGCCTGCTGTTCTGGTTCACCGGGTGGCTGGCCACCGAGCTGGAACTGCCCTTCGAGGTCACCGGCTTCTGGGCGGGCTTCTTCGGCGCGATCATCGTCGGAATCGTCAGCTTCGTCCTGACGCTCCCGCTGCACCTGAAGAAGCTGACCGGCAAGGGCTAGCCCAGCGCACACACCGATGCCTGACTGTGCCGGGCAGGCATCGGTGTGTGTTCGGCAAACCGTTGGCATGACTGGAAAACCCTGGTCACCACCGGTTCGGGTTCACTCGAACGTGACACCGCGTCACTTGTTCGGCCGTAGCGGCCCGCAGCACGACGATGGTTGTGTCACAAGCCTTCGATTTCCCGGAGGTAGGACACATCCAGATGCGAAGCCTGATCAGCAGGGACAAGGACGTCGAGAACGTGACCTGGCTGCTGGCCAACGGACGGCTGGTCACCCTCACCGGCGTCGGCGGAGTGGGCAAGTCCACGCTCGCGACGCAGGTGGCGGAGTGCAACCGGTCCTCGTACCCCGACGGGGTCTGGCACGTGGACCTGGCGGTGCTGAACGACTTCGCCCTGCTCGCGCACACCGTCGCGGACGCGATGGACCTGCACGACCAGTCCGGCCGCAGCATGACGACCGTACTGGCCGACCACTTCCAGCCCCAGACAGCGCTGGTGGTGCTGGACAACTGTGAACACCTGGTACCGGCGTGCACCCTGTTCGTCGACACGCTGCTGCACGCCGCGCCGGACCTACGCGTTCTGGCGACCAGCAAGGTGCCGCTGCACATCGAGGCCGAGCAGGTCCACGACGTGAAGCCGCTGCCGGTGCCCGAGCCGGACCAGACCGACGCCCCTGCCGTCGCGTTGTTCGTGCAGCGGGCGGCGTCCGCGTTGCCGGGCGGGTTCGAACTCGACGACGACAACCTCAAGGAGGTCGTCTCGCTGTGCTGCCGCCTCGAAGGCGTGCCGCTGGCGCTCGAACTGGCCGCCGCGCACCTGCGGCTGCTGCCGTTGGCCGAACTGGTCGCCCAGTTGGACAGCCTGATCCGGGTCAAGCCCGCAGTCCGGGCCACAGTGGACTGGAGCTACGAGCTGTGCACGGCGTCCGAGCGGCTGCTGTGGCGGCGGATGTCCGTGTTCGAGGGAAGTTTCGACCTCGCGGCCGTGGAGAACGTGTGCGCGAGCTACAACGACATCCCGCTGGACACCGTGCCGGACGTGATCGTCGCACTGGTGGGCAAGTCCGTGCTGACCCGGCTGGACGAGCACGAGCCGCTGCGGTTCCGCGTGCAGGAGACGCTGCGGCAGTACGGCCGGGAACAGCTGCGCCAGGCCGGGGAACTGCCGCTGGTGCGCAGGCGGCACCGCAACTGGTACCTGAACGTGGCCGAGCAGCGGGAAGATCGATGGTTCGGCCCGCACCAGCGGGAACTGTCCGCACGAACTCGTCTCGATCACGCGAACCTCCGCGCGGCGCTGGGATTCTGCCTGACCGAGCCGGGCGAGTCCGTGGCCGGGCTGCGGCTGGCGGGCGCGCTGTGGTTCCACTGGATCGGCGGCGGGCAACTCGCCGAGGGCCAGCATTGGCTGGACTGGGCGTTGTCGTCGACCCGTCAGTCGACGACCGACCGCTGGAAGGCACTGTGGGTCAACGGATATGTCACCGCGCTACAAGGCAAGACCGGTGCCGCCAGGCAGCTGCTGACGCAGGTGGACAAGGACGCGGACAGCACGTCGCTCGCGCACACCGCGTACGTCCTCGGCGCCGTGTCGCTCTTCGAGGAGGATCTGACCGCAGGATCGGCCTGGCTGGAGGAAGCACTGATCCGGCACGGGGAACTCGGCGAGCTGGACAGCAACGTGATCATGGCGAGCGTGACGCTCGCGATCGCGCTCACACTGCGGGGAGAACTCCGGCGAGCGGAGTCACTCTGCTGTCAGGCACGTGAAGCGTGCGCGACCAACGGCGACACCTGGGCGCTGGCTTATGTTCTGCTGGCCCTCGCGGTGCTTGAAGTCCACCGGGGCGCGCTGGCCCCGGCGACCGCACTGGCCAGGGAAGCCCTGCGGATCAAGCGATCCGGCCAGGACCTGCTCGGTGTCACGGCCGCCCTCGGGCTGCTGGCGGTCACCACGAGCGACGACGAACGCGCGGCCACGTTGCTCGGTGCCACCGGCCGCGTCCGCGCGCACCTGGGCCTCGCCTCCGGCAGCACGATCGGCCTCCGGCGTACCGAGCAGGCCATCCGGGCGCTCGGCGGCCCCGCGTTCGAGGCCGCCTTCGCCCATGGCGCCCGGATGAGCATTCCGGACGCCATCACCTACGCCCTGAATACCTCGTGAGTGTTTAGGCGAGTTAGAACCGGCCAAAACACTCACGAGGTTTTTGTTAGCTGTCCCAGCGGAAAACGCGGGAGGCGATGAACCCGACGACGAGTGTGAAGCCGAGCAGGATTCCGCCGGGCAGCAGCAACGCCTCGATTCCCTTGCCGCGGACCAGGAAGTCCTGCATGCCGTCGTTCATGTGCCGCAACGGGAAGATCTGCGAGACGACCTGCAGCCAGCCGGGCGCCCGATCCATCGGGAAGAACGTGCCGGACAGGAATGCCATCGGCAGCACCACGATCTGCGCGGCGGCTGTCGACGCCTCCTCGGTCTTGGCGAACGAGCCGATCAGCATCCCGATGGTGAAGAACGCGAGCGTGCCCAGCAGGAAGATCGGGATCGACAGCCACCACGTGCCTGCCAGCTTCAAGCCGAACAACGGCAGGCTGGCGATCCCGATGAACACCACCGCCTGCACGACCGCGATGCCGATCGTCACACCGACGCGCGACAACAGCACGGAAACCGGGGACACCGGGGCGAGCCACAGCCGCCGCAGCACCTGTTTCTTGCGCCACTGCACGAATGTCATAGCCGTGCCGAACACACCGGCTGAGGCCACCGCCCAGCTGAGGATGCCCGGTGTCAGGTACTGGATCGCGTTGAGGGAGTTGTCCTCCACCTGGCTCGGTTGGAAGCTGAACCGGGGCTGCTGACCGGTGGCCGCGACGTTGGCCTTGTCGACCACACTGGACACCAGCCCGTTGACGATCCCGGACTTGTTCTGGTCGCTCGCGGCGAACCGCAGCTGCACGTCGGTGCCGTTCACGATCACCGCGCCGGGCAGGTCGCCGGACTTCACCTTCGCGACAGCCGCGTCCACGTTGTCGAACTGCTGGGCCTCGACCACCGGGATCTGCCTGAGCGCCTGCGCGACCGGGCCGTCGCCGACCACCGCGAGTTTGATCTTGTCAGTGCCCGAGTCCTGGAACAGCAGGCCGAAGATGACCAGGAACATCAGGGGGAACAGCACGATGAAGAACAACGCGGCCTTGTCGCGGGTGAAGGCCTTGGCACCGGCGATGGACAGGCTCTTGAAGGCACTCATGCCCGGTACTCCCGTCCGGTCAGGTCGAGGAAGACGTCCTCGAGGGTGGCGGTGCGGACCTGGAGCCCGTCGAGGGTTCCGCGCTCGGCCAGCGCGCCGAGCACCGGCGCGGGCTTGCGCGTCGAGATCCTCAGTGTCGTGCCGTCGTCGGTCGCGTCGTCGACGCCGGTGAACGCGCGGACCTCGTCCAGTCGCAGCGTGCCGTGTTCGAGCATGATGTGGGTGGGCGCGTCCAGGCCGCGGACCAGCGCGGCCGGGGTGTCCATCGCCAGGATGGTGCCCCTGTCCATGATCGCCACGCGATCGCACAGCACCTCGGCCTCGTCGAGGTAGTGCGTGGTGTACACGATTGTCTTGCCCCGTGAGCGAATTTCCCTCAGCACGTCCCAGAGGTTGCGTCGGGCCTGCGGATCCAGCGCAGCCGTCGGCTCGTCGAGGAAGACGATGTCCGGGTCGTGCGCCAACGCGCACGCGATCGACAGCCGCTGGCGCTGGCCACCGGAGAGCTTGTCCTCCCTGGTGTTGGCCTTGTCGCTGAGGCCGACGACCTCCAGCATCTCGTCGATGTTCTTGGGGCTGGAGCCGTACAGCGAGGAGAACGTCTCCAGCTGCTCCCGCGCGGTCAGCTTGTCGAAGAACGCGGACGCCTGCAGCTGGACGCCGATCCTCGGCAGCAGATCCACTTTGCGCGGCCACGGGTTCTGACCGAGCAGCGTCACGCTGCCCGCGTCGGCCTCGCGCAGCCCTTCCACGATCTCCAGCGTGGTCGTCTTGCCCGCGCCATTCGGCCCGAGTATGCCGAAGAACTCGCCTTCGGCCACGGTGAACGACACGCCGTCGACGGCGGTGAGATCACCGTAGGCCTTGCGGATACCGGAGACGACGATCGCATCTCCCCCATTACCGGTCATGGGGGCAAGGTATCCCGCCGCACACGGGAAAAGCGCGTGCGACGGGATACCCAGTACAAATATCAGCCGTCCAGCTACCCCATTCGGGCTAACCCACTGCCAAGGCGAACACGTGCAGCGTTCCACCGGACACCGTCGGCGGCAACGTCACGCTTTTGACCTGTTTGGACGGATCAAGGCCAACCGGCTCGGTCGCGAACACGTAGGTGTTCAGGCCCTGCGAGGATCCGTTGACCGAGTTGCGGTACGAGGACGTTGCCGCGATCCGGTTGCCGAACGAAGGTTGCTGCCCGCCACCGCCCAGCGTCCAGTCGGAGAACCCGACCTGCGCCTGCTGCGTCGATCCGTCGGTGTAGGTGATCGTGAGCTGGCCGGACGCGGTGCCGTTCGCCGCGCTGCCGAGCAGCGCCAGCTTGCTCGCACCCGACTGTGCCTGAACGTTCACCGTCTGTCCACCCGCGACCACGTTGTCCGGCTCGCCGATGTCGGTGATCGGCCAGGTGTGCGCCAAACCGTCCACTGTGACCGTTCCGCCCGGTTTCAGTCCGCCGTTGGCCAGCGCGTTCGCCGAGTAGCTGAAGCCGACGTTGTCGAAGTTGGCGCTCGCCATCGCGTTGTCGGGGGATATCCCGACATTGTTGTAGGCAGATCGCAGGCTACCCGGCTGGGCGACCAGGATCTGCAGTGTCGCGCTCTGCAGCGCGCCCTGCGGGCCGGTGAACTGGACGACCACCTGGTAGGTGGCCTCCGGTGTGCCCGGCTCGACGCGCACGGCGACCGACCGGCCCGCCTTGGCGCCCGGCGGCACGATCAGTTCGCTGCCGCCGGGGATCACCGAGATTCCCGGCGGCCCCGGTGCGGTCCACGTCAGCCGCGCGCCCTGGCCGGAGAAGTCCTGCGCGCCGATCTCCACGAACCCGCTCGTGCCCGCGGGCAACACGACTCTGGCCGGGGAGACGTAGCCGCGCTGGCCGACCTCGGCGTCCCGGAAGGACGGTGGCGCGTCACCCGCCCCGGTGCCCCACGCCGACGGCGTCGCGGACATGGTGAAGTCGACCGTGCCGCCCTTCTCCACAAAGGACTCGGGCAGCCACGTCCTGCTCGACGGGCGGCCGTTGAGGAGCATGCTCTCGACGTACGGCGCCTTCGAACTCGCGCCCCTGCCCTTGATGGTCAGCGTCGCCCCGGTCGGCCTGGTCACCACGGCCTCCTCGAACAGCGGACCGTTCAGCACGAGCTCGGCGCGACCGGGGATCATCGGGTACGTCCCCAGCGCTGCCCAGACGTACCAGGACGACAACTGGCCGAGGTCATCGTTGCCGACCAGGCCGTTCTCCTTGGGGCTGTACAGCTCCGTCAGTACCCTGCGGGTGGTCTGCTGGGTCTTCTGCGGCGCACCGGCGTAGTTGTAGAGCCAGGTGACGTGCGAGTTCGGTTCGTTTCCCATGAAGGCGAACGGCTTGCCCGGCCCGGCGTTGAGCTCCTTGAAGAACGTGTCCAGCCGGTTCACGACGGTCGCGTCCCCGCCCATGGCGTTGAACAGTCCGCGCGCGTTGTACGGGACCATCCAGGCGTACTGTGCGCCGTTTCCTTCGACCCAGCCGTCGCTGCTGGCCGGGTTGAAGGACGTGAACGAGCCGTCCTTGTTGCGCGGGTTGAGGTATCCGTTGCCGGGGTTGTAGAGGTTCTGCCAGTTCTGGGCGCGTTTCATGAACGTGCTCCAGGTCGCCGTGTCCCCCAGCCTGCGTGCCAGTTCGGCGATGGCGAAGTCCGCACTGGTGTACTCCAGCGTGGTCGCGGCCGGACCCCACACGTTCGGTGCGCTCATCGGGACGTAGCCCAGCTTCTGGTAGTCCTCGAGCCCGGGGCGTTCGACGTATCCCTGGGTCGGCTGGGTGGCGCCGCGCAGCATCAGCAGCAGGGCCTTGGACGCGTCGAAGTCCTTGGCGCCGAACGCATAGGCCGTGGAGACGATGATGTGGTACGGATCGCCGTTCATCACGCCGGTGAACCCGTTGGCCACCGTCCAGCGATCCCACGCGCCACCTTGTTCGG
Organism: Kibdelosporangium sp. MJ126-NF4; assembly: GCF_000826545.1. The sequence continues at coordinate 17,563 of NZ_CDME01000015.1, forward strand.
CGTAGAGCATCATCGACCGCGCGATGTCCGACGCCTCCTTCGGCGCCAGCAGGGCCAGCAGCTGGAACTGCGAGCGGTAGACGTCCCAGCCGGAGAAGTTCGTGTACACGGGCCGGTCCGTGGTGCGGACGCGGCCGTCGAACCCGGCGTACCGGCCGTCGGCGTCGGAGAACACATTCGGCTGGATCAGCGAGTGGTAGAGCGCGGTGTAGAACGTGGACCGCTCGTCGGCCGTGCCGCCCTTGACCCTGATCTGGTTCAGCCTGGCGTTCCACGCCGCCCGCGCGTCGGTCTTGACCTGGTCGAACGGGCCGTTCTCGGCGGCAAGATTGCCTTTGGCGCCGTCGACGGACACAAACGACAGTCCAACACGGACATTGACGGTGTCCGACTCGAACGAGTCGAACGTGACAAACCCACCCGAGCCGGGGCCGGACACCGTGGTGTCCGTCGGCGCGAGCGAACGCCGTGCCGGTTTCGCCGCCCGATCAGCGGTTTTCGGCGCGTCGACCGCGTCGAGGTCCACCTTGGGCGGTGCGCCACCGCGTTCCGCGCGCCCGCCTGGCGTCACCGAACCGTTCTTCCACGTCCCAACCGACTCGAAAGGACGGTCGAACTGCGCGTGGAAGTAGGCGCGGTAGCGGTGGTTGACGCCGCAGAACTTGCCGCTGGTGGCCCAGCCGCTGATGGAGTCCGCGCCGATCACGGTCTCCGCGTCCTCGGTGCCCGCGACCGAACCGGACGTGTTGACCAGCAGTGTCGCCGGGGCACCGGCGGGGAACTGGAACCGGCCCGCTCCGGTCCGCTGCGTGGCCGTGAGCTCGGCCTTGACACCGGAGGCCAGCGTCACGCCGTAGTACCCGGGTGTCGCCGTTTCCCCCGCGCGGTCGAACTTCGCGACGTACCGGTTCGGGTCCGTCGCCGGTGACGTGGTCACCTGGCCGACGAACGGCATCACCGGGATGTCCTGGTACGTACTGCACCCGGCGCCGGACAGGTGCGTCAGGCTGAAGCCCTTGATCCTTGTGTCGTCGTAGAAGTAGCCGCCGTGCTGGTGGGTGACGGTGTCCGGGCTCCACTGCACCATCCCGAACGGCACCACCGCGCCGGGGAACGTGTTGCCCGCACCGCCGCCGGTGCCGTGGTCGGCGCCACCTGGTTTCGTTCCGACATAGGGGTTCACGAACGTCGCTAAGTCCTCGACGGCTGCTTGCGCTGGCGCTGTCGGGGCCGCGACCACCCCTAACGCGACCCCCAGGGTCACCATCGCTGCCAACCATCTGCTGCGTGACATGTACCCGATCGCCTCCCGGATTGACTGACAACCTTGTCGGTATCAACCGTTCGTATCGGTCACACTGCGCAGCGTTGCCCCTCCCGTCAACCCTTCACAAGCCGTGTCCACCTTTTCGCCACACCGTGTCCGCCGTTCCGGCACCATGAAATGCACATTGCGGCACAGCGAGATGAGCATTGCGGCAGCTCTACCGGGCTTGAGCTGGCGCGTGTCCACCATTCCGGCACGGTGAGTCAAACTGCTCGACTCGCTTCCAGCCTGGCCACCTTTGGCTCCGCGCCGCTCGCGGGTTCAACTCACCATGCCGGAGCTGGTGGACACGCGCGGACTGGGGGCCGGTCGCTTCGCTCCCGGCGTTGACATCGCCCGGGGGCTGGCGTGATACTCGGCGCCACCATGACAACGTTGTCGGAACCAGGGACACGCAAGGTCCGCCGAGCGACCATGAGTGACGTCGCGCGGCTCGCCGGCGTGAGCATCAAAACCGTCTCCAGGGTGGTCAACGACGAGCCCGGTGTCCACCCCGACACCGCCGAGCGAGTGCTGGCCGCGATCGAACAACTGGGCTTCCGCCGCAACCTCGGCGCCCGCAACCTGCGCAGAGGCATGTCCACCGGGACCATCGGCCTGGTGCTCGAAGACGTCGGCAACCCGTTCTACTCGGTGCTGACCAGAGCGGTCGAAGAGGTCGCGCGAACGTTCGGCAGACAGGTGCTGACCGGGTCGTCGGCCGAGGATCCGGCCAGGGAACGCGAACTGGCGCTGGAGTTCTGCTCGCGCCGGGTCGACGGGCTCATTGTTGTCCCAGCCGGGATGCAGCACGGCTACCTGGTTCCCGAGATGCGGGCGGGGACACCGGTCGTGTTCGTCGACCGGCCCGCCGGGGACGTCGTGGCTGACACCGTGCTCGTCGACAACCTCGGCGGCACCGCGTCGATGGTCGATCACCTGGCCAAACACGGTCACACGCGGATCGCCTTCCTCGGCGACGCACCGGACATCTTCACCGCGAGCGAGCGTTTGCGCGGCTTCCGCGAGGGCTGCGCGAAGGCGGGCATCCGGTACGACGAGAACCTGGTGGTGATGGGACCGCACACCGATGCCGGTGTCGCTGGTTCCGTACGACACCTGATGTCCGGTGACGATCCCGCGACCGCGTTGATCACCGGCAACAACCGGATCACCATCATGGTGCTGCGTGCGCTGAGCACGCTGGACGCTCGGCCCGCGCTGGCCGGGTTCGACGACTTCGAACTGGCCGACCTGCTCGACCCGCCGGTGACGGTGCTGGCGCACGACATCGCCACGATGGGCCGCGCCGCCGCCGAGTTGCTGTTCGCCCGGATGGAGGGCGACACGTCACCGCCGCGCAGGATCGTGCTGCCGGCCAACATCATCCCTCGGGGATCGGGAGAGGTACGCCCTTGAACAGCCCAGATGGCGCCGTGGGATCGAGCCCGGTGTGGCTGCCCGCCAACCAGCCCCCGCAGTTCTACGCGGGTGGCAGTTCGATCGAGGCGCTCAGAGGCGTCGGCAACGCGCGGACAGACCACGGGCCGGAGGACTGGGTCGGTTCGACGACATCGCGGTACGGCAAGGACACGGACGGCCTCACCAAACTGGCCAGCGGCCAGTGGTTGCGTGACGCGGTGCGCGAGCACCCGGAGAACTGGCTCGGCCACGCCCACGCGGCCAGGTTCGGCGGCGACCCGGCCGTACTGGTGAAACTGCTGGACGCCGGGCAGCGGCTGCCCGTGCACTGCCACCCGTCGGACGCGTTCGCGCAGAAGCACATGGGCTCACACTTCGGCAAAACCGAAGCGTGGATCATCGTCGGCACACCGGAACAGGGCGGAGACGTCCACATCGGGTTCCGCGGCGACGAGTCCGGTGCCACGGTGGCCGACTGGGTGGCCGAGCAGGACACCACGGCGATGCTCGGCGCGTTGAACCCGGTGACGGTCCACCCCGGCGACACCGTGTTCGTCCCGGCCGGTCTGCCGCACGCGATCGGCGCGGGCGTGTTCATCGTGGAGCTCCAGCAGCCGACGGACCTGTCGGTCACGCTGGAGTGGAAGGACTTCCTCGACTCGGAGACCGGTGGCCACCTGGGATTCGGCTACGACGTCGTGCTGGACTGCGTCGACCGGTCCGGCTGGGACACCGACCGGCTCAAGCAGATCGTCCGGCGGACCGAGGACTCGTCCCCGGTGACAGACCTGCTGGGGCCGGACGCGGCGAGCTTCTTCCGTGCCCAGCGCGTCCGCGGCGGCGCCGCTCTCGACGCGTCGTTCTCGATCCTCGTGGCGCTGGAGGGCTCGGGCACCATCCGCACCGAAAGCGGTGACGTGGCGTTGAGCAAGGGCGACACGTACGTGTTCCCGCATGCCGCCGGGGAGGCCACTGTGGAAGGTGACATCGTTGCCATTCGCTGTCTGCCACCGGAGGTGACGCAGTGACACCAGTCTTGCAGGCGCAGAACATCGTCAAGCGCTACGGATCGGTCGAGGCGTTGCGTGACGCGTCGTTCGAGGTCGGGCAGGGCGAGGTCGTCGCGCTGATCGGCGACAACGGCGCCGGAAAGTCGACGCTGGTGAAATGCCTGTCCGGCGCGGAGATCCCCACATCGGGCACGATCCTGCTGGAAGGCAAGCCGATCACGCTCGACTCGCCAGTGGCCGCACGTCGCCTCGGCATCGAGACCGTCTACCAGGATCTGGCTGTCGCACCGCACCTCGATCCGGCCGCGAACCTGTTCCTCGGCAGGGAGCTGTTCCGCAAGGGCTTGCTCGGCAAGCTCGGTGTGCTGGACAAGGCGGAGATGCGCCGACGAGCCACCGAGGAGTTCGCGCGGTTCGGCGTGACGCTGCAGAACGTCGACGTTCCCATCGGATCGCTGTCCGGCGGGCAGCGCCAAAGCGTCGCGGTGGCGCGCTCGGTCGCGTGGGCGAGCAAGGTCGTGTTCATGGACGAGCCCACCGCCGCACTCGGTGTGGTGCAGCGGGAAAAGGTGCTCGACGTGATCAGGCGAGTGCGCGACGAAGGCATGGCGGTCGTGCTGATCAGCCACAACATGCCGGAGGTGCTCTCGGTGTCCGACCGGGTCGAGGTGCTGCGGCTGGGCAAGCGGGTGGCGCGGTTCACTGCCGCCGACGCGTCACTGGAGGACCTGGTCGGCGCGATGACCGGGGCCTTGGTACAGGAGGATGCCGCGTGACCACTGTGGATACGTTACCGACCACTGAGCAGCGGTCACTGCGTACGCGACTGCTGTCGGCCAACACGTTCTGGATCGCGTTGGTGTTGCTCGCGTTGCTCGTGGTGTTCAGCGCGCTGGCGCCGGACACGTTCCTGACGTTCTTCAACTTCCAGAACCTGTTCATCGAGACGTCGGTCCTGCTGGTGGTCGCGGTCGGGATGACGTTCGTGATCATCACGGGTGGCATCGACCTGTCGGTCGGCTCGGTTCTCATCTTCGCGAGCATGATCTCCGCGAAGACCATGCAGTGGATGAGCCCCGGCCAGGACATCGGCAAGGCGGACTGGGGCGTGATCGCCGTCGGTCTGGTCGTGGCGCTCGCAGGCGGCGCGGTGTGGGGCCTGATCAACGGGCTCCTGGTGGCACGGGCCAACATCCCGCCCCTGATCGTCACACTGGGCACGCTCGGCGCAGCACTCGGCGCGGCCTCACTGTTGAACGACGGCACAGACATCCGCCCGGCTCCGTCGGCGCTGAGTGACGTCCTGGGCTTCGGCACACTGGAGGGCAACATCCCGAACATGGTCGTGGTGGCGGCGGTGATCACCGTGCTCTTCGGCCTGGTGCTGCACACCACGAGGTTCGGCCGGTACACCTACGCGATCGGATCCAACGCGGAAGCCACACGTCGTGCGGGTATCGGTGCGGCCCGCCAACTGACAAACGTCTACCTGCTTTCCGGTTGCCTCGCCGGGGTCGCCGGATTCATGTCGATGGCGTACTTCCAGGGGACCACCATCTCCGGCAACGTCACGCTCAACCTGAGTGCCATCGCCGGTGTCGTGCTCGGCGGAACGAGTCTGTTCGGCGGTGTCGGCACGATCCTCGGCACCGTGATCGGGGTGTTCATCCCGGCCGTGCTGCAGAAGGGCTTCAACATCATCAACGTGCAGCAGTACTGGCAGCAGATCGCGGTCGGTGCGGTGCTTGTCGCCGCCGTGTGGTTCGACCAGCAACGCCGTCGTCGGTCCAAGAACTAACTGGAGGTTCAGGTGTCAACGAGGACACTCGTAGTCGTGCTCGCCGCAGGTGCCCTGGTGGCAGGCTGTGGCGGCCAGATCGGCCAGAACAACAACTCGGGCAGCGGCCAGAGCAGCGGAGCGGCGCCGACCAACAAGAACCTTGAACTTGTTGTGGGCGTGAAGAACGAGCCGTTCTACATCTCCATGCAGTGTGGCGCGGAGGCAGCGGCGAAGGCAGCCGGATACACCCTCAACACGCAGGCGCCGGACAAGTTCGACCCGACACTGCAGGCCCCTATCGTGACCGCGCTCGCCGCGAAGAAGCCCGCAGCGCTGCTGATCGCGCCGACGGACGACCAGACGATGTCGCGCCAGATGAAGCAGATCAAGGACATCGGCGCCAAAGTGATCGAGGTGGACACAGCGCTGAAGGACACCAGCATCGCGGAGTCCTCGATCTCGTCGGACAACACCAAGGGCGGCGAACTGGCGGCCCAGACGATGGCCAAGCTGACCAACGGCAAGACCGGCTCGGTGCTGGTGCTGGACACCAAGACGGGCACGTCGACAACAGCGGCGCGGGCGAAGGGCTTCGAGGACGAGCTGAAGAAGTCCGCGCCGAACCTGAAGTCCGTCGGCATCCAGTTCACCGACAACGAGCCGTCGGTGGCGGCACAGAAGGTGACGGCGACGATCGCCAGTACCCCGGACCTGGTCGGCGTGTTCGCGACCAACCTGAACACCGGTGAAGGCGCGGCGACCGGTCTGCGCAGCGCGGGCAAGATCGGCCAGGTTCAACTGGTCGGCTTCGACGCCAGCCCATCCGAGGTGGACGGGTTGACGAACGGGGCGTTCCAGGCCCTGATCGCGCAGGACCCCGCCACGATCGGCAAGACCGGTGTCGAGCAGGCGATCGCGGCCATCGAGGGCAAGAGCGTGCAGCGCAACATCTCCGCGCCCCTGGTCGCACTGACCAAGGACGACATGACCACGAAGGCGGAGTTCTTCTACAAGACGAAGTGCTGACGCCGTGACCCGGGGTGCGCCTGTTGTCAGCGCGGGCGTACTCCGGTCATCGTCTCGCCGATCTCCCGGTGGATGATGCGAAGCCGCTCCTGGCACACATCGCAGACACTCACGGGGTCGTCAAGGGCCTGGACCGCTACCGCGTGTACGCCGCACAGTGCCATCCGCGGCACACGGTCACACGGCTCGGCGTTGTTCCTGCGCCCCGGAACGATGACCCAGTGGGCCTCCCGAGCAGAACCGACTCCCAGTGCCGACACGATCTCCGACAACCGAGGCAACCGCTCCACACCTGTCGCGGCCACTGATTCCACGGCCTGCGCCTGTCGCTCCGCCTGATCGCTGACCTCGGCATAGGCGTCCGACAGCTCCCGCCAGTCGTCAAGTGTCATGTCGCCCGCGTGGATCCGCAGACCTGTCGTCTGCGCGTGCTCGGCCAGGTACACGACGGCCTCGGCGATGTGGCCCTGGTGGGGCGTCGGCTCGATCCGCGGGGACATGTCGGCGACCCGGAAGACCGAGGGGTCGTGGTTCGTCCATGGCACGGGATGCACACTCCTTGGGAAACAACGGTCAATGGAGCCTCCACCATATCGTTTGTGAATCCCAAATGCGGTTTATCATATGGGTGATGTACCGAGTAGCCAGGTCACAGAGAGTGGTTAGGGTGATCGCATGGCGATTGGCACCACCCGCAGCAAGCGCAGGCTCGGCAAGTACATCGCGCCGATCCTGAAGCGCTCCGGCTTCAGTCCGGACGACGTCGCGAGGGAAGTTCGCTGCTCGAAGCAGAGCGTGTACCGGCTGATGTCAGGTGACTCGCTGCCGAGGCTGCACCTGCTGCTGGCGATCCTCAGCGCGATCGACGTCACCGAGGACGAGCGAGCGAGAGCCTTGAAGCTCTGGGACATCGCCGACGCGGACAAGACGGTCGTCCAGTTCGCCGACGAACTGCCGGACCGCTACATGCGGTTCCGCCTGGACGAGGCAGACGCGGTCCGCGAGCGATCGCTTGACAGGATCATCGTGCCTGGATTGCTGCAAACCATCGAGTACGCCGCGGAGCTCAACCGGAGCACCCGTCAGCTGCTACGCAGGGATGGCTGGGAAGAGCGAGCCGTCTCGGAACGACGTGACCGCCAGGAAATGGTGCTTCGCAAGGAAGACCCGCTTCACATCCATGCGTTGATCGACGAAACGGCGCTACGGCGGATCATCGGCAGCCGTGGAGTCATGATCGACCAGCTGGACCACCTGATCGAGATGACCAGGAAGCCCAACGTGACAATCCAGGTTCTCCCGCTGGACCTTTGCGCGCCAGGCCCCTACTCGGGCACGATGATCCTGCTGAGCTATCCGGAATCCGACGAGCCGGATTCCGTGTACGTGGAGAGCATGGCAGGCGGCGAGACGATTGGTGACGACGCGGTGGTGGCGACGCTCTCGAAAGTATGGGACGACATCGCCGCCGCGGCTCCCACGCCGCAGAAGTCAACAAAGATCATCAAGGCGGTTAGGGGTGAACACGCGGAGCAATGAACACCAGCAAGACGTGGCGCAAGAGTAGTCATAGCAATCCGGAGAACGCTTGCGTTGAACTGGCTGTCGGCATCGAGTCGACCGGTATCAGGGACAGCAAGAACCCGGAAGGCGGCGGCCTCACCGTGCGGGCCGCTTCCTTCGCAGCATTCATCAAGTCCATCAAAGGCTGACCTACCAGCAGGACCCGACACCACCGCAGGGCGCCCAGGACAACCTGGGCGCCCTGCGGGGCATCCAGGGTCCACGGTACTCGCGGGTGTTCAACCGGTGAGGTCGGCGGCGCGCGGACCGAATTTGGCCTGCAACTGCTCGGCCGTGTAGCGGATGGTCACCACCAGTTGGGGCGCCGCACCAGGTACTTCGCGCGCGAAGGTCAACTCCAGTGTCTTGATCCGATCGGGATGCTCACGCCAGTACACCGCGGCGATGGCGTCTGATCCGGGCCGGAGCTCCTCTTCGTTCCTTCCATCCGCGGTGACACTGATCTCGGTCACCGGCCGAAACATGATGTCCGGCTTCACAGTCCAGCCCCGTGACACTTCACCGGGCTTACCATCCTTCGCCGTGGTGACAGTGAAGGTCTTCCCGTGGGCGGCGCTTGATCGCTCGCCTGCATCCGTTGTGCCCCAAAGTCTGGTCGCGGCGTCGCCGGGGAGTTCGATTCTCGTGTAACCACACTCGCCAGCCACACAGCCACCGTCGCTACGGGTGACCTCATTCAACGTTACGGCGATCACCGAGGCACGAGCTTTGCCATGCAACCAGGCCAGTTTCGCCGCCTTCCGCATCTGGGCCCGGACAGCTCCGACGTCATCGACAAGACCACTGTCGATACTGATGTCGATGGTCTCGGGGTGGCTGTACCCGTCGCCCCAGGCTTTGACGGAAACACTCCGCGCCTGTGGTAACTCACTGCGGATCTGGTCGGCAAGCCGCTGGGAATCCTCAGGAGCTATCTTGTTCTCACCGGCACAAGCGGACAAGGACACGAGTAACAACGCGGCCACCAAGAACAACCGGTTCACAACTGCGGCCCCTTCAGCTTGCGCACGTTCACGTCAGTTGCCTCTTTGCTGCCTGTTCCGCCACAGCCAGTCCTTGTGCTCCTGGCGTAGGACTCCCGCCTGTTCGGCACTGACGTCGTAACGGAACTCGGAGCCGTCGGGCCACACCGCCCGTTGGTCCAGGTAGTTCACCGCAGGGACGTTCGGCTTCTCGGCGAACCACAACACTTCCAGCGGTGGTGGGTTCGGGTTCTTGAACTCCGATCCCGAATCGATCACGGCGACATACGACTCCGTGTACACCAGCCAGGCGCTTCGGGCACGCCTGGCGGCGTCGACAAGACCGAGCACCTGCCCGTTCGCGGGGCCGGTCACGGTACCGGTGCGGGTGAACGCATTCGTCGTGGCGCCACCGTTCACCAGCGTGAAGACGTTCAGCACCGCGTTGATCACACCGCGGATGATGTTCCAGAAGAACCGGCGGATCAGTCGTTTCCCCTTGACCGTCCCATCGTCGCGCCTGCCGGGCACAGTGAAACCGGGCTTGACCTCGCCGAGTTGCACGACCGCCGTCGGCGAGCCCCATGTGCCTTCGGCGAAGTGGTGAACCTGTTGCCGAAGCTCGGCATACGGGCGTTTCAAGCTGGCGGTCTGGGCTTCCATGCGATCAGTGAGCCTGTTGGCGTGTTCAGTGAGCCTGTTGGCGGGCCCCGCCATGCGATCCCACCGGTCCTTCTCGCGCTCTGTCCCCATCCCTACGTTCCCTGATTCTCTCGCGGCGGTCGTCGCCGTCCGACTTCCGCCTGTTGCGCCACAACCATGCTTTACGTTCCGGCCCGATGATGTCCCCTCATCACCTTCGAAGACATAGGTGTACTCGGAGCCGTCGCGCCACTTGACATGCCGACCATAACGATTGACCTTGGGCACGTCCGCTCCCTCGGCGTCAGTCCCAACGCCTGAGCGTTCGCCCGACCCCGCACTCCGACATACCGCTTCATGTCGCCACCCGGATTCTCGAACGTCAGGAGCATCGCGATCACGTACCCCACGCCGAAAGCGGCACCGCGCAGAATGTTCCAGAAGAACCGCCGAATCAGCCGCTTGCCGACAATCGTGCCGTCGTTGCGCCTGCTTGGTACTTCATAACCTGGTCGGATCCTGCCGAGCAGGACCACACCGTCCGGCTCACCCCACTGACTCTCGGCGAACTGACGAACCCGCTGCCGCAGATCAGGATAGTTCGGCCCTGTCACAGTTCCCAGCCTTCACCGAGGCGGTCGACCGACGGCACCATTCGGCGATCAGGCCGCTCCGACCTCCGATGTCCCTTCACGGATCTTTCCGCCTGTCCCGCCACAGCCAGGCCTTTCGGTCCCGACCGGCTACCTGGCCCTCATCACCTTGCGGGTGGTAGTTGTACTCCAAGCCGCCCCGCCACCGGACCCAGAACCCGAAGCGATGAACGGTGGGCAGGTCTGGCCCCTCGTCGTGCCACAAGGCCTTCAACGGCCGTGGATCATCCGACAGATTGAAGTCGGAGCCCGAATCGATCACGGCGACGTACGACTCCGAGTAGACCAACCACGCTCTCTTCGCACGCCGTGCGGCATCGAGGAGCCCAAGAGCCTGGGCATTCGCCGGACCCCGCACAGTGCCGTCCCGGTCGAACATGTCACGCGACATCACGTCATTCGCCATGAACGCCACGACAACGAACCCGATTGCCCTGCCGATGCCACGCAGGATGTTCCAGAAGAACCGCCGGATCAGCCGCTTTCCTTTGACTGTGCCGTCATTGCGCCTGCCTGGGACCTCGAAGCCGGGTCGCACCTTGCCGAGCAGGACCACGCCGTCCGGTTCGCCCCACTGCTCCGTGGCGTAGTCCCTGACTCGTTGCCGGAGTTCGGGATAGTTCGGATCTGTCATGGTCGCGGCGCCTACATCTCGAGGTTCTTGCGAGTTTCGTCGGCGCTCTTGTCCCCGCCGATGCCCTCCTTGTCGAACATGGGGCCGTCCGACTTGTACTCCTCAGTCGCCTCTCCGGCCAGTCCCTTCGCCGCACCGATCCCCGCCTTGATTCCGGCGCCAGCCGCCAGCGGTCCGACCACTCCGGCATCCGTGCCGAACGCGGTGCTCATCACCCTCCGACTGGGGACGAAGTTCTTGGCAGGCTTGCTGATGAGCGGGATCAGGCGCTCGCCCTTCTTGACCCCCAGCCGGAACCTGTTGGCCTGGGCGACGACTTTGTCGGCCTGCTTGGCCATGAACGCGATGAACTCGTCGAGCAACTTGCCGAACGCGCCGAGGTGCTTGGTGATCTTCTTGAACAGGGCGACCGCCTTGCCGATGGACGCGGTCATGGCGGCGGCGACAGTGCTGCCGAAGGAGATGACCGAGGCAGCGAGCGCGGGGATCCAGATGGTGATCAGGAACGACACCAGCTCGGAGATGATCGCTTTGATCACCTCTTCGATGACGACCATCACCATCGACCACATCTTCAGAACGTCAGCAACCGAACCAGCCGCCGACCCGACGCCGCGCATGCCAGCGGAGAAGTCACCCAACGCGAGCCGAGCCGCTTCCCCGCCCTTGTCGATCCAGTCCTTGAGCGCCGTGTCGCCGGTCTTCTCGAAATCGGCCGCGAGCTGGACGAACCCGTTCGCGAGAGTGGTGAAGTTCTCGGACGCGTGCCCGATCGCCGGACCGTCGCCGCTGACGGAGTGCAGCGCGTCCTGGAACGGCTGGACCAGTTCGAGCAGCATGTTCAGCCCGTGGCTGACCAGCCAGCCGACCGGGTCCATGGCGTAGAAGACGGCCTCCCCTGCCGCGCTTCCGACGAACTTGGCTCCGTCGGCCACCAGGTTCTTCGATGCCGACGCCAGATCGTCCATACCGAGATCGTCGGCGTTCGCCACTTCCTTGGCGTGCTCGGTGATGGACTTGTAGGTCTTGTGGACGGTGCCGAGGACCGGTGTCTTCTCCGCGGCCCTGTCGAGGTTCGCGAGAACGCCTTCGTCGTACGGGTTCACGGCCAGGCCGTCGGCGATGCTCTTCTTCTGCTCGGTCATGGTGCCCCCTCAGCGCGGTCCGTCGATTTCGGCTTCGTGCTTGCCGAACCTCATCACCTGGTCGTTTTCGTTGCCCCGGTAGATGGCGGCGCTCTGAGCGACCTTCTCGGTGAGCGAGTCGACTCCCTGCTTCATCTGTTCCATCAGGGACCGCAGTTCGGCGAGACGGTCGGTGTAGGACTGCTTGGCCCACACGCCCACGACGCCCCACGCCTCGTTCGTCACGTCTGCCCGATTCACCAGCTCGCCGAACTTGTCAGCCTCGCCTTTGTAGTAACCCAGCTGCGTCGCGTAGTTCTCCAGCGCCGGAATGTCTACCTGGGAGCTGTCGCCGGTTGTCATCGATTCGCTCCTCAGTACCTCGGCTGCCGGAAGATCGTGTCCTGACCAGGCTCGCCGTCATCCTCCGACGGGCGTGGACGACGCGGTGGTGCCGTCTGCTCGCTGTGCTGAGACGCAGGTTCCTCGACAGCGGTTCCCTGCGCCTCTTCCTGCGCTCGCTGAACCTGGTCGCTGACACTGATGCCGAACGCACCCGCGACGGTTTCGTCGACTATGCCCGCTTGACGGCGGGCCGCATCGGCAACTGCCTCACGCAGCGTGGACATGATCGTGGCCGCCAGCGCCGGAGCGGGCTGACGCATGGCGTCGGGTGTGAGCTGGATGTCTGTCACCGTTCCGCCCGCTCCCGCGACGACGCGCACGGTCCTGTCCTGTGAGGTCGCGACAACCTCCAGCTGTGCCAGTTGGTCCTGCATGTCGCCGACGCCGCTGAACTTCACTTCGGCCTGCTGGATCCTGGCCTTGAACTTCTCGAACTCGGCGACCAGTTGTTCCATGTCGGACACGATTCACTCCCTATCCCGCACACGTTCAGTCACCAATATGACACTGATCGTGCGCCGAGGGAGGGGAACGCCGGAATTCATCCGGACGGGTGCCGCTACCGGTTGAGGTAGGCGAGTACGGCGAGCACTCGGCGGTGGCCGCCGTCGCTCTGCGGCAGGTCCAGTTTGGCGAAGATGTTGCCGATGTGCTTGTGCACGGCCCGTTCGGTGACCACGAGTTTGGTCGCGATGTCGCCGTTGGCGTGTCCTTCGGCCATCAGGCCGAGGACTTCTCGTTCGCGCGGGCTCAGTGCGCTGACCGGATCGTTGCCACGGCGGCGGACCAGCAACTGGGCGACCACCTCGGGATCCATCACGGTTCCGCCGTCGGCGACGCGCCGCAGCGCCTCGACGAACTCGTCCACGCGGCTGACCCGGTCCTTGAGCAGGTAGCCGATTCCGCCGCGACCGTCGGACAACAGCTCGGTCGCGTACGTTTCCTCGACGTACTGCGAAAGCACGAGCACTGGGAGCGAGGGGAACTCCGCGCGCACGGCGAGCGCCGCCCGCAGCCCCTCGTCCCGGAAGGACGGCGGCAGCCGGACGTCCACAATGGTCACGTCCGGCCGGTGTTCGCGTACCGCGTCGACAAAGGTGTCCCCGTCACCGGCCGTGGCCACCACCTCGATGCCGCTGGTGCGCAGCAGGAGGTTGAGACCTTCAGCCAGCAGGACGTTGTCCTCTGCGATCACGACGCGCAAGGCAGCTCCACCGATATCACCGTCGGCCCGCCGACCGGGCTGTCCACGGCTACCGTACCGTCCAGCGCGGCGACCCGGCGGCGCATGCCCAGGACGCCGGTTCCCCTCGTCTCGTCGACGCCGCCAGTCCCGTTGTCAGTCACCGTGATCCGGACGCACTCGTCCCTGACCACCCGGACCGACGCGGCCGACGCGTTGCTGTGCTTGGCGACGTTCGTCAGTGCCTCGGTCACCACGAAATAGGCCGCTGCCTCCACCGGCGCCGGGATGGCCACCAGTTCTCCCGTCTCCACCACGGTCGGTACCGGGCAGCGTGCGCCGATCGCGGCCAGCGCCCCATCGAGGCCGCGATCGGCGAGGATCGGCGGATACATCGTCCTGATGACGTCACGCAACTCCCCCATGGCCTGTTCGGCGCCCTCCCGCGCCTCCCTGACCAACGTCGACACGGGATCCTTGTCGTCCAACGACTTCTCGGCCACCCCCAGCCGCATCGCGATGGACACCAACCGTGCCTGCGTGCCGTCGTGCAGGTCCCGCTCTATCCGCCGGAGCTCCGCGTCGTGCGAGTTGACCGCGCCCGCCCTCGTCTCGGCCAGTTCCTCCACCCTGGCCTGCAACTGGGACGGCTGCAGCAACAGCTTCGAGACCCCCGCGTGCACCCGCGCCAGCGTCGGCACGCCGAACCAGGCCAGTGCCAGCGCCACGACCGCAGTGGGCGCGCCGACCAGGATCGCCTCACCGATGGTGTCGACGGTCACGCCCATCACCTGGATTGGCGCCTCGTCCGGCACCGTCCACCAGAAGAACGCCATGAACACGCTCGCCCCCGCGAACGCGGTCAGGATCATGCCGATCATGCCGAACGCGAACCCCATGAACAGGTTCACGAACATCCACAGCAGGTCACGCCAGGTGGTCTGGTCGGTCACCACCTGCCGCACCCTGGCCAGCACCCCGCCACGCAGCGGACGCAGCTGCAGCTCCAGCCGAGTCCCCAGCACCCAGCCGACCAGCAGGCGGTGCAGATCGGTCCACATCCGGATGGCCATCACCACGATCGGGAACAGCACGAACCCGAGCCCCGCCATGATGAGCGAGATGGCGCTCATCGGCAGCAGCAGGAACAACGGCATCGCGAACGGAGCGGTGAACCCGACCACAGCCAGGTACCCGACGCTCTTCCCCCACTGCTTCAGCATGTCCATGAGTGTGCCTGGGTCCCCAGCCCGGCACAGTGGCACGGGCTACACCATTTCAGGACACCCGGTCACCCAGGTGCGTCATCCGCTCGGCGATCATCTCCGGCGTCGGCCTGTGCAGCTCACCGGCGAACTGGCCGTCGGCGAGAAACACCACAGAGTCGGCGTACGAGGCCGAGACCGGGTCATGCGTGACCATCAGGACCGTCTGGCCCATGCCGGACACCACGTGCCGCAGCAGCTCGAGTACCTGACGGGCGGTCCTCGTGTCGAGCGCGCCGGTCGGCTCGTCGGCGAACACCGCGTCCGGCTTGGTCACCAGGGCGCGCGCGATGGCGACACGCTGCTGCTGACCGCCGGACAGTTCGCTCGGCAGCCGGTTCAGCCGCTCGTCCAACCCCACCGCACCGACCACATGAGCCAGCAGCGCGCGGTCGACACGCTTGCCCGCCAGGCGCAGCGGCAGCGTGATGTTCTGTTCGACGGTCAACGTGCTGAGCAGGTTGTACGCCTGGAAGACGAACCCGATCCGCTCCCGGCGCAGCACGGTGAGCTGGGTCTCGCTCATCCCGGACAGTTCCACGTCACCCAGCCACACCTGCCCGCCCGACGGCCGGTCCAACCCGGCCGCGCAGTGCAGGAACGTGCTCTTGCCCGACCCCGACGGCCCCATCACCGCGGTGAAGGTGCCGCGGCGCAGCTCGATGCTGACATTCCGCAACGCGTGCACGGTCCTCGCGCCCGTGCCGTAGGTCTTGGAGACCCCGCTCAGCCGCAGTGCCGGCGCCATCGTCATCACCTGTGAAGTCATGGCGGTAACGCTATTGAGGCCGAGCGGGCGTCAGAATGGCTTCAACTCCCGAGTCGGGAGTGGGGTTAGCCCTACCCTCGCTGGAACTCGGCGACCTTCGCGGCGAACTCGTCGAGCATCCTCAGCGTCTCGGCACGCGGCGAGGGCGGCAGGAACAGCCCGATTCGCTCGACGCCGACGCCTTCGTAGGACCGCCAGAGGTCCACGTCGATCGGGGCGCCGAAGACGGTGACCGGCACATCCCTGCCCGCAGCGTCCCGCATCTGCGCGATCCGTGTGGTGAGCTTCTCGACGGGAAACGCGTTGGCGAGCCAGCCCGCTCCGTGCCGGGCCACGCGACGGACTGTCGCGTCGGAGTCCCCGCCGACGTAGATGGGTGGATGTGGTTTGGCGACCGGCTTCGGGCGAAGGTGCACGGGATCGAAGTCGACGAACTTGCCGTGGTATTCGGCCGGTTCCTGGGTCCACAACGCCCGCACCGCCTCGATGCGCTCGTCCAGGAGCGCGCCGCGGGTGGACGGGTCCGTGCCGTGGTTGCGCATCTCCTCGCGGTTCCAGCCCGCGCCGACACCGAGGACGAACCGACCGCCCGAGATCAGGTCGATGGTCGCGGTCTCCTTGGCCGTGTGGATGGGGTCACGCTGGATCAGCAACGCGATCCCGGTGAACAGCAGGATCTTCTCGGTGACCGCGGCCACGGCGCCGAGCGTGACGAACGGGTCGAGCGACTTGTAGTAGACGTCCGGCAGTTCCCCGCCCATGGGATAGGGCGTCTCGCGACTGGCGGGGATGTGGCTGTGCTCGGCGACCATCACGGAGTCGAACCCGCGTTCCTCGATCGCGCGGCCCAGATCGACCGGGCCGATGGTGTCGTCGCTGGGAAACGTGGAAATCCCGAACTTCATCGAAAAGCTCCGTCCTGTGATGATCAGGTCACAGCGTAGCGACGCCAATCATTTCCGGGTTGTTTCCGCGACAAGTTGGTCGGCCGCCGTGTACGGGTCCAGTTCGCCGTCGGCCACTCGGGCGGCCAGGCCTTCGAGGACGTCGTGGCCGCGGCCCTCGAACCCGGCGCGGACGGATTCCAGCGCGATCGCCTCCAGCTCGGCGCGGGCCCGGTTGTGCCGCCTGCGCCGCAGCGCGCCGTGCTCGACCAGCCACTGGTGATGCGCGTCGAGCGCGTCGGCGAACTCGCCCAGTCCCTCCATTTTGGACGCTACGGTCCGGACGATCGGCTGCCGCCACGAGGCGCCACCGATTCCCCTGCGCGCCATGGCGACCATGTTCTTCAGGTCGCGCACGGTCGTCTCGGCGCCGTCGCGGTCGGCCTTGTTCACCACGAAGACGTCCGCGATCTCCAGGATGCCCGCCTTGGCCGCCTGGATGCCGTCACCCATGCCGGGGGCGAGCAGGACGACCGTGGTGTCCGCGAGGGACACGACATCCACTTCGGACTGCCCGACCCCGACGGTCTCGACCAGCACGACGTCGAAGCAGGCGGCGTCGAGCACCCTGAGCGCCTGCGGCGTCGCCCACGAGAGGCCGCCGAGGTGGCCCCTGGTGGCCATCGAACGGATGAAGACGCCGGTGTCGGTGGCGTGTTCCTGCATGCGGATGCGGTCGCCGAGCAGCGCGCCGCCGGAGAACGGCGACGACGGGTCGATCGCGAGTACGCCGACCCGTTTGCCCTGCTTGCGCAGGGACGTCACCAGCGCCGACGTGGATGTCGACTTGCCGACACCGGGTGGGCCGGTCAGTCCGATGACCCTGGCGTGGCCGGAGAAGGGCGCCAGCGCCGCGGCCACCTCACGCAGCTGCGGGCTGGCGTCCTCGACGAGCGAGATCAGCCTGGCGATCGCGCGCGGCTGACCGTCCCGCGCGCGACTGACCAGTTCGGCTACATCCCTGCTCAAATCAACTCTGCGGGACGCGGATGATCAGTGCGTCGCCCTGGCCGCCGCCACCGCACAGCGCCGCCGCGCCGACGCCACCGCCCCGGCGCTTGAGCTCCAGCGCCAGGTGCAGCGCGAGTCGCGCGCCGGACATGCCGATCGGGTGGCCGAGGGCGATCGCGCCGCCGTTGACGTTCACCTTGTCCTCGCCGATGCCCAGCTGGTCGGCGGACACCAGGCCGACCGCGGCGAATGCCTCGTTGATCTCGATCAGGTCGAGGTCGGCCGCGGCCAGGTTGTCCTTGGCCAGCGCGGCCTTGATCGCGTTCGACGGCTGCTCGTGCAGGCTCGCGTCCGGACCGGCGACGACACCGTGCGCGCCGATCTCGGCCAGCCAGGTCAGGCCGAGCTCCTCGGCCTTGGCCTTGCTCATCACGACGACCGCGGCGGCACCGTCGGAGATCGGCGACGCCGAGCCCGCGGTGATCGTGCCGTCACTGGCGAACGCCGGGCGCAGCTTGGCCAGCGTCTCCGCTGTGGTGTCGCCGCGGACGCCCTCGTCGGTGTCGACGACGATCGGGTCACCCTTGCGCTGCGGCACCGACACCGGAACGATCTCCTCGGCGAACAGGCCGTTCTTCTGCGCGGCGGCCGCACGCTGGTGCGAACGCGCCGCGAACTCGTCCTGCTGGGCGCGCGTGAGGGCGTAGCGGGAGTTGTACTTCTCCGTCGACGCGCCCATGGCGACCTGGTCGAAGGCGCAGAACAAGCCGTCGTGCGCCATGTGGTCGATCATGGTGACGTCGCCGTACTTGAAGCCGCCGCGTGACTTGGGCAACAGGTGCGGCGCCTGCGTCATCGACTCCTGGCCACCGGCGACGATGATGTCGAACTCACCGGCCCTGATCAGCTGGTCGGCCAGCGCGATCGCGTCGAGACCGGACAGGCAGACCTTGTTGACGGTCAGCGCCGGAACGCTCATCGGGATGCCCGCGGCGACGGCGGCCTGGCGGGCGGGGATCTGGCCCGCTCCCGCGGTCAGCACCTGGCCCATGATGACGTACTGCACCTGCTCGGGCTGGACACCGGCGCGGTCGAGCGCGCCTTTGATCGCGAACCCGCCGAGCTGTGTGCCGGAGAAGTCCTTGAGCTGCCCGAGCAGTCGCCCCATCGGGGTACGTGCTCCAGCGACGATGACGGAACCGGACACAACTGCCTCCAAGCAAGAGTTGCGAGCGCTCGTTAACCTGACGATACCCATGGGTACAGCTCTGCACCGATTCTGTGTGGCACGGGGTGTCGCGCACGCCACAGAACTGTCGCGCGCTCGTCTCCCTGCGTGCTTACTCTCGTTGTCATGTCCCACGACAGCGCAGCCGCGGTCACCGCGATCGACCACATCGGTATCGCGGTACCGGATCTGGACGAGGCCATCGAGTTCTACCAGAAGACGTTCGGCCTGGTTCTGACCGTGACCGAGGTCAACGAGGAACAGGGTGTGCGCGAGGCGATGCTGCGCGCACCGGGTGACGACGGCACCGGGACGGCGATCCAGCTGCTGGCCCCGCTGACGCCGGAGTCGACCATCGGCAAGTTCCTCGCCAAGCGCGGCCCGGGAGTACAGCAGGTGGCGTACCGCGTCGACGACATCGAGAAGGCGTCCGATGCCATTCGCGAGAAGGGCATGAGCCTGGTGTTCGACAAGCCGCGGCACGGCACGGAAAACAGTCGTACGCAGTTCATCCACCCGAAGTCGGCGGGCGGCGTGCTGGTCGAATTGGTTGAACCAGCCGGCCCCTGAATCGGTACCCGGGTGGCACAGGTCTCACATTTGTGGTGATCTCTGATTACCCGTGGGTAACCTCCGGGAATTCGCGACGTGGGAGGTCAGGCGTGGAAAAGATCCGTGACGCCATTCTGTCGGGTGACTTGGCCGCCGTCGGCGGGCTCGACGTGCCGGATCACTACCGGGCGGTCACCGTGCACGCGGACGAAGTGGAGATGTTCAAGGGCCTCGACACCCCGGACAAGGACCCACGCAAGTCGCTGCACGTCGAGAACGTCGCGACGCCGGAGCTCGGTCCGGGTGAGGCCCTGGTTGCCGTGATGGCGTCGGCGATCAACTACAACACGGTGTGGACGTCGATCTTCGAGCCGATGGACACGTTCGGCTTCCTGCGCCGCCTCGGCAAGACGTCCGAACTGGCCAAGCGGCACGACCTGCCGTACCACGTCGTCGGCTCCGACCTGGCGGGCGTGGTGCTGCGGACCGGGCCGGGCGTGGGTGCGTGGAAGCCGGGCGACGAGGTGGTCGCGCACTGCCTGTCGGTGGAACTGGAGCACCCGGACGGGCACAACGACACGATGCTGGACCCGGAGCAGCGGATCTGGGGCTTCGAGACGAACTTCGGCGGCCTCGCCGAGCTGGCGCTGGTGAAGTCGAACCAGCTGATGCCCAAGCCCGCACACCTGACCTGGGAAGAAGCGGCATCACCCGGACTGGTGAACTCGACGGCGTACCGGCAGTTGGTGTCCCGGAACGGCGCGGGGATGAAGCAGGGCGACACGGTGCTGATCTGGGGAGCCTCCGGCGGCCTCGGCTCGTACGCGACGCAGTTCGCCCTCAACGGCGGCGCGACCCCGGTGTGCGTGGTCTCCAGCCCGGCGAAGGCGGAGATCTGCCGGAAGATGGGCGCGGAACTGATCATCGACCGCTCGGCCGAGGGCTACAGGTTCTGGAAGGACGAGAACACCCAGGACGTGAAGGAATGGAAGCGTTTCGGGGCGCGAATCCGTGAGTTGACCGGAGGAGAGGACCCGGACATCGTTTTCGAGCACCCGGGCCGCGAGACATTCGGCGCCAGCGTCTACGTGACGAAGCGCGGCGGAAAGATCGTGACCTGTGCGTCGACGTCGGGCTTCATGCACCAGTACGACAACAGGTATCTGTGGATGCACCTGAAGAGCATCATCGGCTCGCATTTCGCGAACTACCGCGAGGCGTCGGAAGCCAACCGCCTGATCGCGAAGGGCAAGATCCACCCGACGCTGTCGAAGGTCTACTCGATGGACGACACCGGCCAGGCGGCGTACGACGTGCACCGCAACGCACACCAAGGCAAGGTCGGCGTGCTGTGTCTCGCCCCGACCGAAGGCCTCGGCGTGCACAACGAGGAACTCCGCGCGAAGCACATCGACGCCATCAACAACTTCCGCGGCGTCTGAGTCAACAGCGCATATGAGGGCCGCCCCGACAGGAGGCGGCCCTCGTTGCTTTCATGACACTGTGGAGCATCTACCAGGCACTCGACGTCCAAGGAACAATTGCGGAGACCCAGTTGTTATCCGCAGACAGGATTTCAAGCTTGGTGATGTGCGGTGGACGGTTCGGGTACCTGATGCTTGTTCGCGATTTGAGTGGGACGGTGTCCCCATTGGCGTCATAAAGCAAAATGTCGCCGTTCCCCACGTAGACCTCATCGATCCACGTGCCCTTCTCAAGGTCGATAATTCCCTCGCCGGTAAAACACTCGTACCCGCTCCCGCCGGTCTCCCTTTCGCGGTGATACTTGATCTTCACCTGGTCCACCGTTGGATCACAATCGACTTTTCGCATGACAGAAGAAGCCTCACCCGGCTTCTTGTCCACAGGAGCGGCAGCAGGTTGCCACTCACTCGCCGGACTCGGTTGAATCTCAACCCTCTTGATGTGCGGCGGACGGTTCGGGTACCTCACGGCTGTCCGCGGATCGATGTGGACGGTCTCCCCGTTGTGGTCATAAAGCAATACACCCCCACCTGCCGTGGACACCTCGTCAATCCACGTACCGTCGGGGAAGGCGATCACTCCTTCGCCCGTAAAACACATGTACCCGTCCCCACCAGTACCATGAAGCTTGATCTTCACCTGGTCAACCGTCGGGTTACATTCGACTTTGTCCACCGCAGCAGCAGTTCCGGCCGGGCGGGCCGCACGCAAATCAGTTTCCCGACAACGGAACACCGCCGTCAACATTCACCTTTGGCCGAAACTCGTCCGAGCCGTGGTGAACCGTACGCGCCGGTAACAAATATCGACACAGATCAGCCACCGAGCAATTGAACCAAATGGCGGCGGGGAAACGTAACACTGAAGTGTGTACCAAACACCATTGACGTAATTACGGGGGCGCCGTTGTCGTCAGGGTTTGGCGCCCGCACCCATGGTCAGCGCGTCGGCGATGAAGTCGACTTCCCTGTCCATCATGGGAGTGTCCTCGGGGTGGCGGGCCATCGAGTGGCGGTAGCTCACGGCCAGCGCGAGCAGACCGGCCGCACTGTCCACATCGGCCATCACAATGGTTCCGGCGCCCGCGGCGATGATCACGGCTTTCACCTGGTGGACGATGGTCTTGAACCGCGCCTGCAGAGCCTCGCGGACGTCCTTGTGGGTGTCCGCCTCACGCCACAGCAGGTGTGACAGCAGCCGGGAGTCACTCAGCCGGGCGTCCAGCTCCGCCACCAGTCTCCGCAGGCTCGCGGCCACATCCCCGGGCACGACGACGGCGGCGGGCTCGATGTGTTCGTCCGGAAGTCTTTTCACCAGGGCCGCCAACAAGTCCGACTTGCGGCGGAAGTAGTAGTGCACAAGGCCTTTCGGCACCCGCGCCGCTTCGGCTATCCGGGAGGTCGGCGTCGCGTCGAAACCCGCCTCGGCGAAGAGCTTCTCCGCCGCGGTGAGAATCCGCTCACGTGCCGAGGGATCGTCACCCGACTTGGCCACTGGCAACAACCCCCTCAGGCGGAATGCGCACCGGCATCACACCAAGACCGGCGCGCAGTCCGCAACAACAAGGTTGACGCGACTCAGTGCTGACCTGCCATCCCGCGATGTGCCATGTTCGCCGCTGGCACAGCCGCGAGACCCACGATGAGGGTCAGCGCTCCGACGATGAACGACGTCCACATGGCGCCTGCCATGTCCGTGAATCCCATCACCCACGGCGAGATGAACAGCAGGACGCCGAGCACGACCTGCACGTATTCACCGTAGACAACGCCGGGCATGGCCAGTGAGAACAGGCCGTCCAGTGCGATCAGCGCGCCGAGGACGATCATGGTCCACATCACGGTGTTCGTGGTGTCGAGCCAGAGCGGCGAGAGCACCGCGACCACTCCGAGCACCACCTCCGCCCAGTCCTGCCACCGGGTCCACGCCCGCGCCGGGGTTGACGTGTCGCTCATGGCGATCACCTCCACAACGGAGAAAAGGTCCTACCAATTCATGGTGCGCTTGGTTGGCCGGCCGGTCAAGCCCCGGCGGAGATATCGGTGGAGTGGCGTTGTCCCCACCTCACTCGCGGTAGGTTGGGTGCATGGCTCTTGGCGAGGAGCGTGAGCTCGTACCCCTTGGCGCAGGTTTCGACTATGCGAAGCGCGGCTACCACCGTGCCCAGGTCGACGAGCACCTTGAACGGGTGGACCGGGACATGCGCCTGCTCGCCGCCGACCGTGACGCCGCGGTGTCACAGGCGGCCGACCTGGCGCGCCAGTTGGAGATCGCCCGTTCCGAGATCGACGACATGCGCGGCCAGATCGAACGGCTGTCGCTCCCGCCGACCACGCTGGAAGGCCTGAGCGAACGCCTGCAGCGCATGCTGCGCCTCGCCCAGGACGAGGCGACCGAGACCAAGGCCCGCGCCGAGGCCGAAGCCGGACACATCCGCGCGAAGGCCGAGACAGACGCGAACGCGTTGCGCGCCCGCTACGAGGAAATGCTCCGCGGCCTGGACACACGGCGCGCCGAGATGGAGTCCGAGCACCGGGAAGTGCTGGCCAAGGCCCGCGCGGAGGCGGAGGACATCACCAAGAAGGGCCAGGAAGAGCGTGCCCGACTGGACACCGAGTCCGAGCAGCGCAGGGCCCAGGTCGAAGAAGACTTCGACATAGCCATGGCCTCCCGCCGCACGGAGTCGATGCGCGCACTGGCAGAGCAAGAAGCAACCAGCAAGTCCGACGCCGAGCGCAGGGTCCGCGAAGCAACGGAAGAATCCAACCGCCGCAGGCACGACGCGATCACGGAGTCCAAGGCACGCCTGCAGGAAGCCAGCGAAGAAGCCCACCGCCGCGTCCGCGAGGCAACAGAAGAAGCGAACCGCCGAATCAGCCACGCCGCCCAGCGCGTCGCAGCCCTGCGCCAACTCCGCACACGAGTGGCCAACCAACTCCGACAGGCCCGAAGCCTGATCCAGGACGCAGACGTCGTACTGGAAAACGCAACACCGGTCCTAGACCCGTTGCCGGAAGAGAAGCCCGCCGACGAGTCACCGACAAAGGCATTCAAGCCGTTGTCGCAGACCGAGGCCGCGGGTGGCCCACCCAAGGAGCACTGGGAGCCCGCGGAGCCGGACGAGAGCCCCGCCCAGACCGACACCACCAAGCCGGTCGTCGCCCAGCAGGCCCGCAAACCCCGCGCGTGACCGACGGCTGCCCAGCAGGCCAGGGCTAACCCGCGCGGGTAGGAATCCGGTTCGGCGGCTTCGATACAGGCGCCCTAGGGCTGAGCGGGAAGCTGGGCTTGAAGGCCGTTGAGGATGGTCCGGAGGCCGATCTCGAGATCCTGGTCGGCGCTCGCGACGGGGTCGTCGTCGGCCCATCCCTCGCTGTGCGCGCGCAGCCGCGGGAACTGCATCGCGATCTCGGTCATCTTCGCGACCACGTCCCGGACGTGGTCGTCTTCCTGGCCGGAGGCACGGCCCAGCCGTGCCTTCCACGTGACCTCCGACGCCGCGCCGAGGGCGGTGCCGAGCACGAAGGTGAAGACGACCTTCATCGCCTGTGCCGCGTCTTGTCCGGTGAACCCGGCAGTCTCGTAGACCGCGAGCATGTGGTCGTCGTAGCGTGCTTTGCCTGGGCCGTAGACGAGGTGGGTGCTCATGGCAGGCACGAGCCACGGGTGCCGGAGGATCATCGCGTACATGCCCTTGGCCATCGCGGTGGCCGCAGCCCGCCACCCGGCCTTGTCCAGGTCCGGCAGTTCGATCTCGCCCCACACCGTGTCGGCAGCGAGCACGACGAGGTCGTCCTTGCTCTTGACGTGCCAGTAGATCGAGGTCGCGGCGGAGCCGAGGCGGCTGCCCAACTGCCGCATGCTCAGGCCCTCGATCCCTTCGGCGTCCAGCAGTTCGACAGCGGCACGGACGATTTGGTCGCGGGTCAGGGTTTCGCGCGGCACCCCGGCAGGATACGGCACGGACTCGCACAGTGTTCGAGAACGTACTTGCACACTGTTCGAGTGGTCGCTACCGTCGTACTCGAACAGTGTACGAGTAGGGTGGAGGGACGCGGATGGCGCCGCTCGTTGTCTTTGTCGCGTCGTTGTCACAGTTCTTACTGGCAGCGACCTTTGTGATCATTCCCGTCGTGGGCGGTCTGTTCGGGACCAGCGCGCAGCACGCTGCCGAGGCAGAGGTGGTCAGGCAGGGCCTTCCCGCCACGCTTCTGGCCGAGCGTCGGATCAACTTCGGCGCGAGCCGTGTCAGCATCGCGATCGCGATCGCGATCGGCCTGTGCCTCGCGACGCTGGCCTCGCTCAACCTGGCGGGAAACGGGACCGGTCAGATCCTGTCCTGGATCATTCAGTCGATCATCCTGGTCCTCGGATGCGTCATCATGCCCGGCGAGGTGTTCGTCGCACGCTTCATCGA
This sequence comes from Kibdelosporangium sp. MJ126-NF4, assembly GCF_000826545.1. Next base: position 42,905 of record NZ_CDME01000015.1, read on the forward strand.
GTCCGGCTTCGCCAAGTCCGGTGATCAGGCGTTGCGGCGCGTCGATGTCAGGGCGTTCGTCGACGCCGCCGCGAACACCTTTCCCGCCTGGTTCCGCCACGTGATCGCGGCGCGCTTCGCGCTGGCCACGGTGGGCTCACTGCTCGTCATCATCCTGCTGACGTTTCCGGCGGCGAACGCTTATTTCGGCTAGCCGCCTCGTCCCCGGCGGGTGAGCAGGCCTCAGCCGCAGCAACCCCCACCGCAGCACCCGCCACCGCCACCACCGGCCGGAGCGGAAACGGACACAGCACCGGCAAGCCCGGCCATGGTCAGCAGCTTCACGGTGTCCGAATGTCCGGAAGGACAACTGGCAGGAGCGCTCGACTCGCTCATCGGCCGGTTGACCTCGAACGTGTCGGAGCAGTCACGGCACTTGAACTCATAGGTCGGCACGCCTCGAAATATAGTTCTTGCCCGTGCCCCGACGGAACCGCATCAAGCGTGACGAGCCAAAGCTGACTGGTTCGGCGTCGTTGCAGCGCAGCGAGTCCGGACCGGACGGAGAGTGGTACGTCCGCAACGTGTCCGGAACGGCCACCACCAAGACATACCGCTGCCCCGGCTGTGACCACGAGATCCGACCAGGAACCCCGCACGTGGTCACCTGGCCCGCGGACGACTACGGCAGCGTCGAACAGCGCAGGCACTGGCACCGCGCCTGCTGGGAAGCCAGGTCGAGACGTAGGCCGACTAGGCGCGCCTGAGCACCGAAGGCTTGAGCCGGTTGAAACCGCGAACTGAAACCGGCCGCCGCCACCGGATCGTGTACGCCGGGTTGTCGCCCAGCGCCGAGGCCATCTCGCTGTCCATCAGCACCGCCCCGGGATGGCAGATCGATGTCAACCTGGCGGCGATGTTCACCGTCGACCCGTACACATCGCCGTACCGGCTCAGCACCCGCCCATAAGCCAGACCGGACCGAAGCGACGGCAACAGAGGATCAGTCTCAGCCGACTCGACCAGCGTCAACGCGATCTCGGCCGCTGCCTCTGGCTGGTCGGCGACGAACAGCACCTCGTCACCAAGCATCTTCACGACACGGCCGCGGTGTTCGGCGATCGCCTGAGCCACGGTCGTCTCGAACCGCTCCAGCACCGACGACAGCTCGGCCTCACTCGAACGGCGGGTCAAGTTCGTGTACCCGACCATGTCGGCGAACCCAACAGCCTGACTGCCCTCGTCGACGTCCTCCTCCGGCGCCATCAGCGCCCGGCCCGAGTACGCCGCCAACTGCCGCCGCCAGGTGTAGTTGTGCAGCCACTCCAGGTCGGGAACCAACTGGTCGACGAACCTGGCGAAGCCACGCTCGTCGGCGAGCAGCGACGGTTCGCGGGCGACCAGCTCGAGCAGGACGTTGATCTCCATCTCGGCGATCCGGGACACGTGCTGGCCGAGCACCCGTGCGATCGAGTTCTGCACGGACTCGTCGTACACGCCGAGGTCGGCGAGTGACTGGACCATCCGCAGCGCTTCGACGTCGTTCTCGGTGAACACGATCTCGTCGTCGCCGACGCTGGCGAAGCCGAGCGACTGCCACAGCGCCGTGGCGCGCTCCAGTGGCACGCCTGCCTTCTCCACGACCTCGAGCCGCGTGTACCTGCGGCGGCCGCCGAGCAGGACGCGTTCGATCCTGGACGGGAGGGACTCGCTCACGTCGTGTGCACGATGAGCACGTCCACCCCGGACTTGCGGGCGACGTCGGACGGCACCGAGCCGAGGATCCGGCCCGCGAGCGTGTTCAGCCCGCGGTTGCCGACCACGAGCAGGTCCGCGGACCGCTCGTGGACCAGCTTGGTCAGTACCGGCACCGGCTCGCCGACCACGATCACGGTGTCGATCTTGGTCGCGCCGGCCTTGGTCGCGCGCTCGTGTGCGGTCCGGACGGTGTCCTCGGCTGGCGCCGAGCCGACGACCTGGTAGGCGACGTCGCTACCGAGCTTGTCCTGCGCACGCTCGACGTCACGTTGGTTCACAGGCTCGTACGCACACGCGATGACCAACGTCGCACCGGTCGACGCGGCCACGAAAGCGGCTTTGTCGACCGCGCGGTACGACGAGTCCGAACCGTCCGTGCCGACCACAATGGTCTGGTAGGCAGCCATGGGAGCCCTCCTCGGCGATCTACTCCGGGTAACTTACCCTGGCGTAGCTCCGCGATGCACGCATCCCCAGCTCGACACCCGAAAATGTCAGAAACCCACAAAAATGGCGCGGCGACCTTTCTTTCTCGATACTGAGGCGTAGTTCACGGATTTTCACCCGATCCGAGGGGCATCGTGGTTACTCGACAGTAGGGTCCCGGCCTTGGAGGTTTTCCGGTGAGTCGCGAGTTCAGGCAAGTCGGCGTGATCGGTCTCGGCATTCAGGGCGCCGGGGTCGCGGAGGTGTTCGCACGTGCCGGGCTCGCGGTGGTGGGCGTCGAGGTCGACGAACGCGGCGTCGAGCACGGTCGCGGGCTGATCGAGAACTCGACCGAGCGTGCCGTCGCCGGTGGCAAGCTGACCGCCGACGAGCGCACCGAGCTGCTCGGCCGGATCAGCTACACCGCCGACCTCACCGACGTGTCCGACTGCGACATCGTGATCGAGGCCGTCACCGAGCAGCTCGAGCTGAAGGCGAAGCTGTTCGGCGAGCTCGACCGGATCACCCGGCCGGAGACCATCCTCGCCACCAACACCTCGTCGTTGTCGGTCACCCAGATCAGCGTCCACACCGGACGGCCGGAGCGTGTGGTCGGCACCCACTTCTTCAACCCGGCCCCGGTGCTCAAGCTGGTCGAGGTGATCCGCACGGTCGTCACCGAGCCGGACGTGATCACCGACGTCGTCGGCCTGGTCGAGCGGGTCGGCAACACCGCGCTGGTGATCGGCGACCGCGCCGGTTTCCTGTCCAACTCGCTGCTGTTCAGCTACCTCAACCACGCGGTGCTGATGTACGAGCAGCGCTACGCCACGCGTGAGGACCTGGACGCGGCGATGCGCTACGGCTGTGGCTACCCGATGGGCCCGCTGGCGCTGCTCGACCTGATCGGGCTCGACATCGCCTCGGAGATCCTCGACACGATGTACAAGCAGTCCCGCGACCGGCTGCACGCCCCCGCGCCGCTGCTCAAGCAGATGATCACCGCCGGTCAACTCGGCCGCAAGACCGGCAAGGGGTTCTACACCTACGAGGAGCCGGGCTCGCCGGTCGTCGTCCAGGACGCGAAGACCCCGGCCAAGGCAGGCGAGGACGGCGTGAGCCCGCGTGACGTCGCGCGCGTGGGCGTGGTCGGCACCGGCACCATGGCCACCGGCATCGTCGAGGTGTTCGCCAAGAAGGGCTTCGACGTCGTGCTGCGCGCCCGCAGTGACGACAAGGCCAACGCGGCCGTCGCGAAGGTCCGCAAGTCGTTGGACCGCGCGGTGTCCAAGGGACGGCTGTCCGAAGCGGACCGGGACGCAACGCTGGCCAGGATCGTGCCCGCGGTCGAGTTCGAGGAGCTCGCCGACTGCGACCTGGTGGTCGAGGCCGTCGCCGAGGAACTCGCGGTGAAGCGCGCGGTCTTCAGCGCGCTGGACGAGGTCTGCAAGCCGGGCGCGGTGCTGGCCACCACCACGTCCTCGCTGCCGGTGATCGAGTGCGCCGCGGCGACCGCACGCCCAGCCGACGTGGTCGGCCTGCACTTCTTCAACCCGGCGCAGGTGATGAAGCTCGTCGAGGTGGTCGACACGATCGCGACGAGCGCGGACGTGGTCGCGACCGCGCACGCCATCTGCGAGAAGGTCGGCAAGCACCCGGTGCACTGCGGTGACCGTGCCGGGTTCATCGTCAACGCACTGCTGTTCCCGTACCTCAACGACGCCGTGAAGCTGGTCGAGGCGCACTACGCGCCCGCCGAGGACGTCGACGCGGCGATGAAGACCGCGTGCAGCCTGCCGATGGGCCCGTTCGAACTGCTCGACGTGGTGGGCCTGGACGTGTCACTGGCGATCCAGCGCACGCTGTACAACGAGTTCCGCGAGCCCGGCTTCGCCCCGGCGCCGCTGCTGGAGCACCTGGTGACGGCCGGACGGCTCGGCCGCAAGACCGGCAAGGGCTTCCGCGACTACACCAGCTAAAAAAACTTCGTGAGTGTTTTGGCCGGTTCTAACCGGCCAAAACACTCACGAGGGTTTACCAGGTCACGGGGAGTTCGGGTGGGTTGAAGCTGACGCCGTCCTGTAGGCCTGGCAGGGATTCGAAGGGGACGGCGAGGCGGAGCGTCGGGAACTGGGTCGCCAGCGCCCGGAACGCGGCTGCCAGTTCCACTCGGGCGAGTTGCTGGCCGAGACACTGGTGGATGCCGTGTCCGAAGGCGACGTGGCCGCCCTTGCCCCGGTCGGCGACGATCGCGTCGGGGTCGTCGAACACCGCCGGGTCCCGGTTGGCCGCGTGCAACGAGAGCGTGACCGTCTCGCCCGCCTTGACCAGTTGCCCGTCCACAGTGACGTCCTCGAGCGCCGTTCGCACGGTGAACGGGACGATGGTCATGTACCGCAGCATTTCCTCGACCGCGTTCTCGGCGTCGTCCCGCATCGCCTCGACAAGACCCGGTGTGCGCGTCATCGCGAGCGCGCCGACGGTGATCATGTGCATCGTGGTGGCGAGCCCCGCTGACAGCAACACGCCCGCGATCGTGCCCAGCTCGGTGTCGTCGAGGTCCGTCGTGGTCAGGCCGCTGAGCAGGTCGTCGGTCGGCGCGGCCCGCTTGGCGTGCACCAGCTTTCCGACGTACTCGCCGAACTCGGCCGACGCGGTGGCCGTCTCGGCCGACGACGGGTCCACACTGGACACGAGGATCACCGCGTTGCGCGCGAACTGTTGCCTGTCCTCGTACGGCACGCCGAGCAGTTCGCAGATCGTCTGTGTCGGAACGGGTTGCGCGAAGGCCGAGACCAGGTCGACAGGCGGACCGTGGCGCCGCATGGCATCCAGGTTCTCCGCCACGATCTGCTCGACCCGGTCGGTGAGCTGACGCATCCTGCGGACGGTGAACTGTCCGGTGAGCAGACGGCGGTAACGCGTGTGCTCCGGAGCGTCGACACCGGTGAGATCCCCCGGCGGCGCGGACGGCAGGGTGTCCCCGTCCACCAGCATGCCCGTCGGCAGGCTCATCAGTTCATACCGTGCGCTGAACCGGGAATCGGCCAGCACGGCACGGACGGCGGCGCGGCTCGTGGCCAGCCAGCCTCCCTTCCCGTCGGCATAGTCCATCCGTGCCAACGGTTCCCCGCCGCGCAGTCCCTCAGGCGGGTCGAAGGGGCGGTCAATCGAGCGTTTCATCGGCAGTGGGGTCATCACGCGTTCCTCCCTGTTGCGTTCACCCCACGATAAATTGACAATAGGACCCGATGTTGCCGTGGAAACGTAATCCTTGCAATGGTTCTGAAACTGAATGCAACGATGTTGCAATGAGAGGGAGAGGTCATGCCCGGCGGAAGGCTGACGCGTGAGGAACGTGAACACATCGCCGCTCGCCTCGCCGAGGGCCTCGGGTACGCCGAGATAGCCCGGCAACTGGGACGCCCGACGTCGACCGTCAGCCGCGAGGTCGCCAGGAACATCGGCAGGAACGGCTACCGGCCCGCGCAGGCGCAACGCGTGACCCGGCAACGGGCCCGGCGCCCCAAGCACACCAAGCCGCCGGGATCACCGGCCTCCCCCGAGATGCCAGCGGTGAGCGACGAACTGGTGGCGGTCATGACAGCTAAAGGCATGCCGCCCATGGCGGCGAGGGTCTGCGTGTGCCTGATCCTCAGCGACGACAGCAGTCTCACCGCCACCGATCTCGTGCGGGACCTGCGGGTCAGCCCGGCGTCGGTGTCCGCTGCGATCGGCTACCTCGAGAACCAGGGCATGATCACCAGGCAACGGGAAGCGCGAGGACGGCGGGAGCGGTACGTCATCGGCGATGATGTCTGGTACCGCACGTGGATGTCCAGCGTGCAGTACCACGTCGCATGGGCCGACGCCGCACGAGCAGCCGCCGCCCGGCTCGAGGGCACGTCGGCGGGCGACCGGCTGGCCAAGATGGCCCTGTTCTTCGACCACATCGTGGATTACACGCGTGACGCGGGCGAGCGCTGGCTCGAACTGATCCGCGAGGACATGGCCGACTAGGCCGTTATTTGGTTCGGATTCCTGCGTGCGATGTGTACAGGGTTGCACCTTCCGTAGCGGCATGTGGTCCAGTGGACTTACGTCCCGATCCCTTGCGGAAAGGTCCCTGCTCATGCGTTCGTCTTTCCTGCCACCCCGCCAGGTCAAGATCGGTGACGCGGCGGCCTTCGCCGGTACCACACCACGGGCCATTCGCCATTACCACGAGATCGGCCTGCTCCCCGAGCCTGAGCGGGGCGGCGACGACCGCCGCCGCTACGGGTACGAGGACATGATCCGCCTGCTGTGGATTCGCAGGATGGCCGACGCCGGGATCGCCCTGGACGATATCCGTGACGCCTTCACCACCGGCATGGCCTCCGTCGGTGCGGACAGCGGCGACGGTATCGCGGGCATCCTCGAGCGGTTGGCGGAAACCCTCGCCGAGCAGGAGGCGGAATTGCGGCGGCAACGGACCGCCGTGCAGCGGATGCGCACCGAAGGCAGCCGGATGGGCCTGCTCTCCGACTTCGTCACCGAACGCCTCAAGAGGCTGCCCGAGAGCTCCCTGCGTCCGGCGGACCTGGACAGTCTGCTGGTCACCGAGCGGATCTTCGGTCCGCTCGGCGCGGCCCTCCAGGCCACCCGCTTCGTCGTCCTGGCCACGCACCCCACTCTGCGGGCGGAATCCGACCGCATCGACGACGCCGAGGAGGCACTCGATGACAGCGTCGCCGTCGATGATCCACGGGTGGCTCAAGTGGCCGTCGAGCGGCACGCGTTCGAAAGCGCCCTGCAGGCCGTCATCGAGGAGTCCGGCCTGGACAAGGACGACGATGCCCTCTTCGACGCCTGGGACATCCTGCACCCCGCCGACGACGAGGCCGACCTCAACTCCGGCAGGCGGGAGACTGACGCCATGAGCGCGTTCGAAGCCGTCGGCAAGATGCCCTACGACTTCTCCCCAGCCCGCCTGCGCTGTATGGAACTGGCCGAAGAGCTGTCCGCCCAGGACTCACCCGCTACCCAGAACACCGCCTAGGCGACTTCCTGCCCGTTCGGTTCTCTTCGGCCGCGCTCGTCATGCGCACAACGCCAGTCGTGGTTATGTTGACGAAATGCTGCTGGCTGACGCGAATTTCCGACTGGACGCGCAGGCTGTCGACTACGTACTTCTCGGTTTCTACTTCGTGATCGTGCTGGGGATCGGCCTGCTCGCCCGGCGGTCGATCTCCAGCAGTCTCGACTTCTTCCTGTCCGGGCGGTCGCTGCCCGCGTGGGTCACCGGGCTGGCGTTCGTGTCGGCCAACCTCGGTGCGGTCGAGGTGTTCGGGATGACGGCGAACGGCGCCCAGTTCGGCATCCCGACGGTGCACTACTACTGGATCGGCGCGATCCCGGCGATGGTGTTCCTCGGGATCGTGATGATGCCGTTCTACTACGGCTCGAAGGTCCGCAGTGTGCCCGAGTACCTCAACCGGCGGTTCGGCCCGGCCTCGCACCTGGTCAACGGGATCAGCTTCGCCACGGCGCAGGTGCTGATCTCCGGGATCAACCTGTTCGCGCTCGGCTCGGTGGTCAACGTGCTGCTGGGCTGGCCGCTGTGGCTGTCGATCGTGGTCTCCGCCGCGGTCGTGCTGACGTACACCGCGATCGGCGGCCTGTCCGCGGCCATCTACAACGAGGTGCTGCAGTTCTTCGTGATCGTCGCGATGCTGGTCCCGTTGACCATCGTCGGCCTGCACCGGGTCGGCGGCTGGGAAGGTCTCGTCGGCAAGATCGCCGACAAGTCGAACGAGCTGAACTCGTGGCCGGGCACCAACCTGACCGGCATCGGTGACGCCACCCTGTCCGTGCTCGGCATCGTGTTCGGGCTCGGGTTCGTGCTGTCGTTCGGGTACTGGACGACGAACTTCGCCGAGGTCCAGCGTGGACTCTCGGCCAAGAGCATGTCGGCGGCCAAACGCACCCCGCTGATCGGCGCGTACCCGAAGATGCTGCTGCCGCTGGTGATCGTGATCCCCGGGATGATCGCCGCGGTGCTCTCCCCCGAACTGTCCGCCGCCAAGGCGCAACTGGCCGCCAATCCCGGCGCCGCGACGGACGTGCAGTTCAACGACGCGATCAAGCTGCTGATCAGGGACGTGCTGCCGAACGGCATGCTCGGCGTGGCGATCACCGGCCTCGCCGCGTCCTTCATGGCCGGGATGGCCGCGAACGTGAGCGCGTTCAACACCGTGTTCACCTACGACATCTGGCAGACCTACATCCGCAGGAACCGGCCGGACGCGTACTACCTCAAGGTCGGCAGGGTGATCACCATCGTCGGTGTCCTCGCCGCGATCGGCACGGCGTTCATCGCCGCCGGTTACGAGAACATCATGACCTACCTGCAGACGTTGTTCTCGTTCTTCAACGCGCCGCTGTTCGCCACGTTCATCCTCGGTCTGTTCTGGAAGCGGATGACACCGGCGGCCGGGTGGTCCGGCCTGGTGGCGGGGACGCTGTCCGCTCTCACGGTGTTCGTCCTGGCCAACTCGGGCACCGTGACCTGGTTCGGTTCGCCGGACAGCCAGGGGCCGAGCTTCGTCGGCGCCGGCGTCGCGTTCGCGGTGGACATCCTGGTCAGTGTGCTGGTGTCGCTGAGCACACGGCCGAAACCGGACTCGGAACTCGTCGGTCTGGTGTGGTCGCTCACACCCCGTGAGAGCCGCAGGCACAGCACGGACGGTGAGGACAGTGGCTGGTACCGCAAACCGGCCGTTCTCGCGGGCGGTGTGCTCGTGCTGACAGTCGTGCTGAACATCATCTTCTGGTGAGGAGGACCTGTGGCGAGTCGAGGCAGTCTGTTCGACCTGCGCTGGATCATCGTGCTGCTGTTCGGGGTGTACGGCGTGGTCCTGCTCGTCCTCGGGCTCGGGTTCGAGACCGAAGAGGACCGTGTCAAGACCGGCGGTTTCAACGTCAACCTGTGGGTGGGCGTCGGCATGCTCGTGTTCACCGCGTTGATGGCGACATGGGCGCTGGTCAGGCCGCTGCGAATACCTGACGAGGCGAAATGAGGAGTTCCGTGCACGCGCCGCCGCCGGGGTCGCTACCGTGCACGGTGTGTTCCGAAGCGCTCGCGTCTGGCCCGCCGCCGTTCTGGTGCTGACCCTTGCCGGCTGTTCCGGCCAGGTCGACCTGGGCAAGTCCGTCTCGAACAGAACCAAGGTGCAGGCCGCGGGCTCGTTCACGCCCGACGGGCTGCGTGGGGTGAACCCGTGTGCCCTGCTCACCGACGACCTGGTGGGCTCGATCGGCAAGAAGAAGTCCGGTTCGGTACCGAACCTCAACGACTACTCCGAGTGCTCGTTCGACATCACCGACCAGTCGGGCAAGCGGATCGCCCTGCTGGTCAGGCTGGGTGACGACCTGATCGCCCCGCCGAAGCAGACCAGCAAGACCCTCGCCGGTCTCGGCATCTACGAGGGCCGCACCTCCACCGGCTGCGACATGACCGCGATCATCGGCCGCAAACCGGACCTCGGCATCGTCACCCGGGTGAACTGGGAGGCCGGTGACCCCTGTCCGGCGGCGAACAAGCTGCTCGAAGACGTGGTCAAGCAGATCAGCGAAGGCAAGGCCAAGTACCCCGACACCCCGGGCAGCCTGGCGAAACTGGACCCGTGCGCGGCGATCGACGACGCCACCGTCAACGGCATCGTCGGCGGCTCACCGCAGAAGCAGCTGTCGGACATCCGGGTATGCCAGTGGGAGTCGAAGGACGCGACCTTCTCCGTGAAGTACGCGATCGGCCGGGACCCCGAGACCACTCTCAAGTCGTACAACCCGACCAAGGTCAAGCTGACGGACAAGGTCGTGGACGCCTTCCAGTACAAGACGGACGCTTCGTCGAAGAAGTGCCAGATCGAGTGGAAGCATCGGGGACTGGAAGGCAACTTCACCGAGAACGTGAACGTGTCACTGGACCCGGCGGACCAGAAGAGCACCATCGACACGTGCCCGTTCGTGAAGGCCGCCGCCGAGGCGGTCGCGGGCAAACTGCCCAGCACCTGATCCTCTCCACTTTCGCGACGCCCGGCCATCAGGTAGGAAGGCTGTGCCCACCAGCGCAGGAGGTCGCGTGAAGAAGGTCATCAACGATCCGTCCACCGTGGTCGAGGAGTCGCTGCGTGGCCTGGCCGTGGCGCACGCCGACATCCTGAAAGTCCGGACCGATCCCGCGGTGGTGTACCGCTCGGACGCGCCGGTCACGGACAAGGTCGCGATCATCTCCGGTGGCGGGTCCGGGCACGAGCCGATGCACGGCGGGTTCGTCGGACTCGGGATGCTCGACGCCGCCGCCCCCGGCGCGGTGTTCACCTCACCGACGCCCGACCAGGTACAGGCCGCGGTCGAGCACGTCGACGGCGGCGCGGGCGTGCTGCTGATCGTCAAGAACTACACCGGTGACGTGCTGAACTTCGAGACCGCGGCGGAGTTCGCCTCGGCAAGCGGGTCGGACGTGCGCACGGTCGTGATCGACGACGACGTCGCGGTGAAGGACTCGCTGTACACCGCCGGACGGCGTGGCGTCGGCGGGACCGCGCTGCTGGAGAAGATCGTCGGCGGTGCCGCCGAGGGCGGGTACAGCCTGGACGAGTGCGAGGCGCTGGCGCGCCGGGTGATCGGCTCGGTGCGGTCCATGGGCGTCGCGTTGACCTCGTGCACGGTGCCGCACGTCGGCGAACCCAGTTTCGTGCTGGCCGACGACGAGATCGAGATCGGCATCGGCATCCACGGCGAACCGGGCCGTCGGCGCGTCCCGCACCAGCCCGCGGACCAGCTGGTACAGACCCTGCTCGAGCCGATTCTGGAGGACCTGCCGTTCTGCTCCGGCGACCGCGTGCTGCTGTTCACCAACTCGATGGGCGGCACGCCGCTGATGGAGCTCTACCTGGCGCACGGCATCGCCGAGCGGCTGCTGGCCGAGCGGGGCATCACCGTCGAGCGCAGGCTGGTCGGACCGTACGTGACAAGCCTGGAGATGCAGGGAATGAGCCTCACGGTGTTGAAGGTGGACGACGAGATGCTGCGCTGGTGGGACGCGCCGGTGCGGACCGCCGCGCTGCGGTGGGGTGTCTGACATGACATGCGACGCAGCCGGTGTGATCGCGGCCCTGCGCTCAGCCGCCGCGGTGGTCGACGCGCACCGGGACGAACTGGTCACCTTGGACCGTGCGATCGGCGACGCCGACCACGGCGAGAACCTCAAGCGCGGCTTCACCGCCGTGATGTCCAAACTGGACAATTCGGGTGACACGCCTGGCGCGGTGCTGAAAGTGGTCGCGAGCACACTGATCTCGACGGTCGGCGGCGCGGCCGGACCGCTCTACGGCACGGCGTTCCTGCGCGCGGCCGCCAAACTGGGCACCGCCGCGGCACTGACTGCGGAGTCCGTTGTGGACGCTCTGGACGCGGCGCTGGAAGGCGTTGTGGCGCGCGGTAAAGCCGAGGTCGGCGACAAGACCATGGTCGACGCGCTGACCCCGGCCGTCGCCGCGGCCCGCTCCGCAGCCGCGTCCGGTTCCGTCGCCGACGTGCTCAAAGCCGCCGCTGACGCTGCCGACGAGGGCGCGCAGGGCACTGTCCCGCTGATCGCCCGCAAGGGACGCGCCTCGTATCTCGGTGAGCGCAGCGCCGGGCACATGGACCCCGGTGCGCGCTCGACGGCGTTGCTGCTGCGGGCGTTCGCGGAAGCCGCGTCGTGATCGGGCTCGTCCTGGTCTCGCACAGCGCGAAACTGGCCGAGGGACTGGCCGAACTCGCCGCCCAGATGGCACCGGACGTCCGGATCCTGCACGCGGGTGGCCTCGCCGACGGCACTCTCGGCACAGATTTCGACGCCGTGTCCGCCGCTGTGGACCGTGCCGAGTCCGGTGACGGCGTGGTGCTGCTCTACGACCTCGGCAGCGCCAAGATGACCGCGGAGCTCGCCATCGAGATGCTCGGCGACCCGTCGCGTGCCACCGTCGTCGACGCGCCTTTCGTCGAAGGTGCCGTGGCTGCCGCCGTGGCCGCACAAGGCGGTGGCGACCTCGACGCGGTGAGCCTCGCCGCCGTCTCGGCGGGGGCTTTGGCCGCGGACGACGCCGTGGACTCCGGGACCGGCACGGAGTTCGTGTTGACCAACAAGGTCGGCCTGCATGCCCGGCCCGCCGCGCTTCTTGCCCGAACTGTCGCCGAACTCGACGCCGAAGTGACCGTACGATTCGGCGACAAGCAGGCCAACGCGGCAAGTGTGCTCGCCCTCATGGGACTGGGCGCACAAGGCGGTGACACGGTCTCGGTCACCGCGACCGGCCCCGACTCCGCCGAAGCCGTGCGCCGGGTCCACGACCTCGTGGCCCGCGGCTTCGACGAGTGAGGGACGGGAAACGCTTGAGGCGGGTGCTCATCGCGGGGTTGTTGCTGGCAGGGTGTACGAGTCAGGTGGACGGCACGGCCTTACCCGGCGCCGCACCGACTGCCGATGCCACCTCGACCAGGTTGATCGGCGACGCCAGCACCCTCGACACGTGCAGCCTCCTCAACCCGGCTGCGTTGGTCCAGTTCGGCATCGCGGAACGGCTGGACCAGGAGGCCTACGACTACTGCAGGCTGCGGCTGACCGTCGTCGCAAGCGCCGTCGATGTCCGATTCGGACTGTTGGAACGGCTGCGCGGTCCCTTGGAGGCCAACGAGATCGAAGCCGTCGGCCCGTTGCGGGTGTTCGAGGAGACTCCCAGCAAGGACCGTTGCGCGCGGTACATCTTGTTCAGCGACGACGTCACACTGATCGCCTCGGCCGACACGATCGACACCCCTACCACGACAGTGCCCGAGCTGTGCTCGATCACCGAGAAGGCAACGACGACGATCGCCGAGAACCTCGTCGCCCGCAGAGTCAAGCACCTGACGTATCCGCCGTCCTCCCTCGGCACTGTCGACGCCTGCAAGGCCGTCACGGTCTCACTGGCCCAGGTTCCCGCGCTGCCCGCCGGTGAGGTGATCACCTATCCCGGCCGACACCAGTGCCGGTGGGGCCTGGCCATGGTGCCGTCGCTGACTCTGCGCTTCGTCCTCGGGGCACCGTCGAGCGCACCCGAGGTGCGCACGGAAACCATCGCGGGCAGGCAAACCGGCGTGTACGCGGTGGACATCCCCGGCCGCACGTTGTGCGTCGCCGAGACCAAACACGGCACCGGCCGGGAAATAGCCCAAATCGCGGTCCGTCTGGCTCCCACCACGGCAGAGACAGCCTGCGCCGCGGCACAAGCCGTCGCCGCGGAGGCGTGGACCAAACTCCCGGCGTGAGCGATCACGCGATCACGTCCGCCACAGTGGCGTAGAAGCCGGACGGGTTGTCCACCATGGGAAAGTGGCCTGCGTCCGGGATGGCGTAGGTCGGCACGTCCGCCAGCAGCGGCAGCACGTACCCGACTCTGGCCGCGTCCCCGCCGTAGACATAGGAAACGTTCGGCATGGCCAGGAACATCTCAAGCATACTGCCGCCGTCGGACCATTCGACCAGTGAGCCGGACATCCGGTGGATCGCAACCGGGTCGCACAGCGGATACCACTGCGCCCAGGCTCGCACGTCCTTGCGGGGCGAGGTGCGCAGTTTCTCGGCGAACCGGTGGAAGCCGCGGCTGGTGAACGTGTCGAAGCCGGTGCGGGCGGTCTTGCGGCTGACCAGTCCGCAGTCGTCGGCGACCAGGTTGCCTTCCACGTTCACGAATCCGGCGAGGTTGGTCAGACGTGCCGCGGCGAGCAGGCCGACCGCCCCGCCCATGCTGTGTCCCACCACGAAGACCCGTTTCGCGGCGAGCGCGTTCACCGCCTGGACGGTCACGTCGGCGTACGACGGCAGCGAGTAGTCGCTCATCCTGCTCGACTCGCCGTGCCCGGGGAGGTCGAACGCGCAGAGCGAATAGCCCGCCAGCGCCGGGACGTCGAACGCGTCGGCGAAGCTCTCCTTCGCACACCCGATGCCGTGCAGGAAGACGATCAGGTCGGCACCGGATTCGCGCAGTCGCGTGGACAGCCTGACATCCCCGTCGACCACCAACGACTCGGCCACCATGGACCCAGTGTGTCACCCTCCGGTCAGGCGCTGTCCCAGCTTGGCCGCGAGGTCGGGGCCGACGGTGGACGCGATCCGGTCGGCGAGCGCGGCGACCTGCTCGTCGGTCGGATTTCCCTCGCTGTTCCTGACCGCGGCCACCGCGCTCGCCAGCGCCACGTCCGCCGGGCTCAACTGGCCGCTGATCGCGTCCGCGAGCTTCTGCAACTCGTCCCGCAGTACGGACGTGTCGTTCTTGATCTCCCCGATCCAGTCCCCGATCGGCATGGTCAGTCCGGTCCGGCCGTGCGTCTCGACGTCGGTCCATTCCATGTCTTCATCCATTCGCAAGTCGACAAAGGACGCGTTGATGTCGGTGTTCTCGATGATGCCGGGGACACGGCCCACGCTCGTGAACTGGTGCGCCCCTCGATACGGGTCCCACGCGTTGGACGGCAGCCCGTGCTGCTGGCCGTTGTTGTTCCCGTAGTTCGCCTCCCAGATCACAGTTCCGGGCACTTTGGCCGCGATCTCCGCCGCACGCATCGACCTCAGCTGGCTGGTGTTGGAGTACAACGCCACACGAGCGGAGAATCTGCGCAGTTCGGCGAGGAATCCCACCGAGAAGTCGTGTGCTTCCTGACCACCCCATTGGACACCGGTGTTCTCGATGTCCAGCGCGGGAACGATGCCCCACGCGCCAAGCCGGTTGATCTCACCGAGGAAAACGTGTGCCTGCCTGGCTGGATCTCCCTTCTGGGCGAAGTGGTAGCCA
Organism: Kibdelosporangium sp. MJ126-NF4; assembly: GCF_000826545.1. The sequence continues at coordinate 57,928 of NZ_CDME01000015.1, forward strand.
CCCACCGGAATCCCGACCGACTTCGCCCCGCCCACGTGCCTGTCGCCACGCACGATCGCCGGGCCGAACCCGTCGGACAGCTTGACCCATACGAACTCCACACCGGAGTTGCGCACGGCGTTCCAGTCGGTGACCGTCTGGTAGCGATAGATGTCGATGCCTCTGGCCACTGCTCACCCTCCTCACGCGCGAACTTGAGCAGGGTCGCGCTTGACGAAGCCGGTGCTGTGTTGTGCGGACGCTTCGGTTGACACGGGTAACCGCTATCGATGACGCACAAACACTATGGGTGATGATATGTGCGCAGGCAGGGCGGCCAAACCGCTCGTTGAGTGGCAGGCTTCGCTCGATCGGGTACTACGGTCAGAACAGACGGAACTCGTCGGACTCCATACCGCGCAGCGCGTCGTAGTCGAGCACGACACAGCGGATGCCCCGGTCCTCGGCCAGCGTCCGGGCTTGTGGCTTGATCTGCTGTGCGGCGAACACGCCCTTCACCGGGGCCAGCAGCGTGTCGCGGTTGAGCAGCTCCAGGTACCGGGTCAACTGCTCGACGCCGTCGATCTCACCGCGGCGCTTGATCTCCACCGCGACCGAGACGCCCTCGGAGTCGCGGCACATCAGGTCGACCGGGCCGATGGGCGTCGGGTACTCGCGGCGGACCAGCGTCCACCCGTCGCCGAGGGTGGTGACGTGCTCGGCCAGCAGTTGCTGCAGGTGGGCCTCGACGCCGTCCTTGATCAGGCCGGGGTCGATGCCGAGTTCGTGCTTGGAGTCGTGCTGGACCTCCTCGATGGTGATGATCAGCTTCTCGCCGCCCTTGTTCTGGACGGTCCAGAGCCCCTCATCCTCGGTCAGCCAGCACGGCGGACTCATCCAGTTCAACGGCTTGTAGGAACCGCCGTCGGAGTGCACGAGCACCGAACCGTCCGCCTTGACCATCAGCAACCGCATGGCCATCGGCAGATGCGCGGTCAGCCTTCCGACGTAGTCAACCTGGCACCGAGCTATCACGAGACGCACCGGGGCAGGGTAACGGAGTGTGCAACCTGCGTGTGGTCGCGCCCGACACGATCGCCCGGACCACAAAGATCGAGGGGAAATTCCATGCGTTTCGCCACCACCGCCACTGTCGCTGCCGCTGTCCTGCTGCTGTCCGCATGTGATCCCAAGGAGGGCACGGTGAACCAGGGCTCAGGCTCTGCCCCGGCCGCGCCCTCGGCGGCGGCCCCGGCGAAGACTCCCACGTGGGGCGAGAAGTACACCTGGCCGAGCGGCCTGGCGATCGAGGTGTCCGCACCGAATGCGTGCAAGCCGAACGAGTACGCGGTGCCGCAGAACATCAAGCGAGCCATCAAGGTCAAGGTGACCGTCACCAACGGCACGGACAAGCAGTTCGACGTCGGCATGTTGTCGTTCGGCCTCGACGCGCAGTTCGCGGGCGCGAAGGCCGAGCGGGTCATCGACATCAGCGGCCCGTGCGACGCCACCGGAATGACCGGCGGGACCGTGCTGCCAGGCAAGACGCTCACCTTCGAGGAAAGCTTCGCGGTCGGCGCGGACCAGGGTGAGCTGCAGCTGAGCTTCGAACCGGCGTACGGCACGGCGAAGGCGGTCTACGTCGGCAAGGCCTGACACGATGGGTCCATGCAGACGATCGACACCAAGCAGGTGTACGAGAACCCGTGGATGCGGGTTCGCGAGGACAAGATCCGCCGCCAGGACGGCTCGGACGGCATCTACGCCGTCGTGGACAAGCCCACCTACGCACTGATCGTCCCGCTCGACGGCGACCGCCTGCACATGGTGGAGCAGTTCCGCTACCCGCTCGGCCTGCGCCGCTGGGAGTTTCCGCAGGGCACAGCGCCGGGTATGGCCGACATGGACCCGATCGACCTGGCCGCGCGTGAACTGCGTGAGGAAACCGGCCTGCGCGCGGCCACGATGACCGAACTGGGCCTGCTGGACGTCGCCCCGGGCATGTCGAGCCAACGCGGCCGCGTCTACCTGGCCACCGACCTCACCGAAGGCCCCCACGAACGCGAACACGAAGAACAGGACATGCGCACGGCGTGGATCGACCGCAAGGAGTTCGAGGCGATGATCCAGCGCCAGGACATCACCGACGCCCAGTCCATCGCCGCGTACTTCATGCTGCTGCTGCACGAACGCCGGTAGTCACCGGCCTAGTCGGGCCAGGACGGCTTGCGCTTCTCCAGGAACGCCGCCATCCCTTCCCGCGCACCGGGTGTCTGGGATGCCGCTGCCATGACCTCAAGGGCGATCGCGTACGCGTCCGCCTCCGGCCGGTCGAGCTGGGCGTAGATCGTCTGCTTGCCCAAGGCCTTGGCCGCCCGGCTGCCCCTGGTCGCCCTGGCCAGCAGAGCGTCGACGGCCGTGTCCAGGTCGGCGTCCGGTACCACCTGGTTGACCAGGCCCCACTCCAGCGCCACGGACGCGGGCACGGTGTCGCCGGTCAGCACCATCTCCATCAGGCGCTTGCGGCCGATGGTGCGCGCCACCGGGACGGCCGGGGTGTGGCAGAACCAGCCACCTTTCCCACCCGGCAGGGCGAAACCGGCCGACTCGGCGGCCACCGCGAGATCGCACGACGCCACGAGCTGGCAGCCCGCGGCCGTCGCCAGGCCGTGCACGCGGGCGATCACGACCTGCGGCACCGACTGGATGGTGTGCATCAGTTCCGTGCACAACGCCAGCAACTCCCGGACGCCGAGGTAGTCACGGGCGGCCACGTCACCGAAGTCGTGCCCGGCGGAGAACACCGGGCCCGCGCCCGCGAGCACGATCCCGGTCGCTTCCGACCCGCCCGCGGCCACCACGGCGTCCAGCAACTCGGCCAGGTGTTCCTCGGACAGCGAGTTGCGCCGTGCCGCCCGGTTCATCGTGATCCGGACCGTGTCAGGCTCGGTCTTGACCAGGATGTGCTCGTAGTCGGTCATGCTCCGACGCTAGCTCGCTTCGACAAGCTCGCCAACACGGACAGGCGGTCTTCGGTCTTGATCCGCTGGGTGGTTCCGCGCTCGGCGTGCCGCCGCATGAACAGGTCGGTGAAGTAAGTCCCGTAGTGGATGTAGCCGTGCGCGGGCTCAAGCACCGGGCGCAGTCCGGAGTCGAACACGGGCTCGTGGAAGTACGACACGACCAGCTCGTCGTCGTGGCCGACCAGCGCTTCGAGCGGAGTCATCCGCAGGTAACCGCTGGTCAGGAACTCCAGCAGCTCACCGGGTGTCGCGGTCAGCGTGCCGTTCTCGATCGTGATCATCAGCATGCCGTGCGAGCTCAGTTCGTGCGTTCCCGCCGGGAAACGCTGCACGAACGCGTGGTGCCAGCCGTCGTCCGACATCGTGGCCAGCGCCTCGAAGTCCGGCAGGTGCAGGCCGATCCCGATCAGGTTCATCAGCCGATGGCCGATCCGGCCGAGCTCGTCGACCAGGAGCCGCATCGCGCGCCGGTACTCCATGCTCGGCCACGGCACCGGCGCGTGGCACGGCCACTGCGCGCCCACCCGCACGTCCTCGCGGGGGATGTCGCGGCAGATGGTGAACGTCTCCGCGGCACCGTCCGAGGAGTAACCCGCGTAGGTCAGGTCGCTCAGGCATCTGGATTTCAGGTGCACCGGTTGCTCGAAGTACCTTCTGCTCGCCGCGACGGCGTCTTCGACCTTGCGCCCCTGCCACCGGTCGCAGGCGATCCGGACCATTCCGTCGGCCAGCCAGGCGTTGACCAGCTCCTCGGCCATGCGGAGGTCGCTGTCGGTGCCCTCGACGCAATCCGGTAGTCCGAACGTACGAACGTCAGCCACGGTCCCTGCCTTCCCGTTCCCTTGTGCGGCAGGGAGACACACGGCTCTACCGGTACAGACGGTTCGGACTACCGGCCAGTAACGTTTTCACACTTCCTCGAGCACCGACCTCAGGAACGTCTTGGTGCGCTCGTGCTGCGGTTCGTTGAACATCTGCTCAGGGGCGGCTTCCTCGATGATCTTGCCTTCGTTGAACATCAGGACCCGGTTGGAGACGTCACGGGCGAAGCGCATCGCGTGCGTCACCAGCAGCATGGTCACGTCGCTGGTCTTGGCCACGTCACGCAGCACGTCGAGCACCTCGGCGGCGATCTCCGGGTCGAGCGCGGAGGTCACCTCGTCGAGCAGCAGGATGTCCGGTTCGACTGCGAGAGCGCGGGCGATTGCCACGCGCTGCTGCTGGCCGCCGGACAGCTGCGACGGGTAGAAGTCCGCCTTGTCCTGCAGGCCGACCATCTCCAGCAGCTCGCGGGCGCGCTCGTCCGCCTCGTCCTGCTGCTTGCCGAGGACGTGGATCGGCGCTTCGGTGATGTTGCGGAGCACCTTCATGTTCGGGAACAGGTTGAACTGCTGGAAGACCATGGTCACCCGGCTGCGGACCTTGCGGGTGTGCGCCTCGCTCGCCGGGACGAGCTCGTCGCCGCGTCGCTCGTGCCACAGGAACTCGTCGTTGATCGAGATCGTGCCGGAGTCCGGTTTCGTCAACGTCATCAGCATCCGCAGGATCGTGGTCTTGCCCGATCCGCTCGGCCCGATCAGCGTCACGCGCTCGCCGTTGGCGACGTTGAACGACATGTCGTCGAGCACCACGTTGTCGCCGAAGCGTTTGTTCACCTTGTCGAAGTCGATGAAGCTCATGTCGTTGCCATCCCCTTGTACCGGCGCTCCACGATCCTGCCGAGGTAGGACAGGACGAGCGCGACTGCCAGATAGAGCAAGCCGGCCATGGTGATCGGCTCGAACGGGCGGAAGGTGTCCGCGATGATCCCGCGCCCGACGGTGAAGGGCTCGGCGACGGTGATCGCCACCAGCTGCGGGACATCCTTGAACAGCGCGATGGAGTAGTTGGTCAGCGCGGGAATCGACCGCGGCACCGCCTGCGGCAGGATCACGCTCGTCCACACGCGACGGCGAGGCAGGTGCAGCGCGACCGCCGCGTCCCACTGTCCTGGTGGGACACCTTCGATCCCGGCACGGTAGACCTCGGACGTGTAGGTCGCGTAGTGCAGTCCGAGGCCGACGATGCCCGCGGCGAGCGGGGACAGCGCCAAACCCAGCTGTGGCAGCACGAAGAACAGGAAGAACAGCTGGATGAGCAGTGGTGTGCCACGGATGAACTCGACGACGAAGCCGACCGGGACACTGATCCACTTCTGCGGACTGCGCCGTGCCAACGCGAAAACCAGCCCGAGCACCAACGCGACCGCGTAGCCCACGACCGTCGCGATCAACGCGGTCAGCAGGCCGTCGAGCAACTGCGGCAGGATGTCGAGCGCGTAGTTCCAGTCGAACTTCATGTCCACGCGACCTTCCGCTCGAGCACCTTCACGCCGGTCATGAAGATCAACGCCATCAGGCCGTAGCCGATCAGCAGGCCGCCGAAGACCGCGGCGGCGCGGCCGTTGCCGCTCCAGATCAGCTGGCCGTTGAACGTCAGCTCCGGAATGGACACCACGGCGACCACGGCGGTGGCCTTGAGCTGTTCGATGACGTTGTTGCCGAAGGACGGGATCATCGCGCGGATCGCCTGCGGCAGCACGACTCTGCGCATTCCCTGGGACGGCGTGAAGTTCAGCGCCGTCGCCGCCTCGACCTGGCCGGGCGGGACGGCCTGGATCGCACCGCGGACGACCTCACCGGAGTACGCGCCCATGTTCAGGCCCAGCGCGAGGATCCCGGCGAACGTCGGGTCGAGCTGCCAGCCGAGTGACGGCAACGCGTAGACGAACCAGAAGGCGAGCACCAGCACAGCCGCGCCGCGGAACAACTCGACGTAGACGAAACCGATGGCACGCAGGAACTTGTTGTGGCTGACCCTGGACAGCCCGACCGGGAACGCGAACGCCAATGCCAACGCCATCCCGCCGAGCGTCAGCAGGATGGTCTTCCACGCCCCGTAGAGCAGCAGGCCTAGTTGTGCGCTGGACATCAGGCCTCCGGCGCCGTGCAGAGCTTCTGCGCGGTCAGGTCGGTCATCTCGGCCTCGGTGAAGCCGAACGGCCGCAGGATGTGCAGCAGCTCACCGGACTTCTTCAGATCGTCCAGTTCCTTGTTGAAGGCGGCCACGATGTTCCCCTGGTCGGGCAGGAACGCGAAGCCACCAGAGCTGAACTGCGGTTTACCGTCCACTTCGGGCACGAACGGCGTGGTGACCTCCAGCGGCGCGCCGGGGTTCTTGCTGAGGATGTAGCGCAGCGAGATCGACGTCAACGCGAAGGCGTCCTCACGGCCGGTGTTCACCGCCTCGAGCCCGCTCGGCTGGTTCTGGTACGCGGTGATCCGGTTCGCGGGCACGCCGTTGGCGACCGCGTAGTCCTTCTCCGTCGCGCCGATCAGCACGCCGATCTTCAGATTCTGCTGCGCCACCTCGGCGAACGTCTTGATGCCCTTCGGGTTTCCCTTGGGCACGAGGAAGGCGGCGGGCGCGATGAAGTCCGGGTTGGTGAACAGCACCTGCTTGCAGCGCTTGGGCAGGATCGACATGCCCGCGCCGATCACGTCGAACAGGCCGACCTTCAGCCCGGCGATCAGCGAGCCGAACTCGGACGGGATCGGCACGAGCTTGGGCACACCAAGCCGGGCGAACACGACCTTGGCGAGCTCTGCCGCCTCGCCGGTCAGTTCGGCCTCGGAGTTGATGAAGCTGTACGGCGCCTCGTTGCCGAAGCCGATCCGCACCTCACCCTGTTGTCTGAGCCGGTCGAGTAACGTCCCCCCATTCGGCTCAGCGGACAGATCCACCCTGGTACAGCCTGGCAGGGCCAGTGAAAGCGCCCCAGCCGCGGCAGCCTGCAGCAGCAGTCGTCGAGAAGCCACGCAACGACCGTAGGGCGTTCATCGGCCCAGGTCAACATGATCCGAAGTGGACGGACAATGATTCAGCCGGTCAGGCCGTGAGTTTCCCTTACCAGATCGACGATTCCGGCCATGATCTCAGTGAGCTCGTAGTCCTTCGGAGTGAATACCCGAGCTATTCCCTTGTCCAGCAACGCTTTGGCGTCCTCGGGCGGCACAATACCGCCGACGACGACTGGCACGTCGTCGGCTCCGGCCGCCCGCAGGCCCTCCACGACCGCGGGCACGACTTCCAGGTGTGACCCGGACAGTACCGACAGCCCGACCACATGGACGCCCTCCTGCACGGCGGCGGCCACGATCTGGTCCGGCGTCAACCGGATACCCTGATAAACGACTTCGAAACCCACATCTCGCGCACGAACCGCGACCTGCTCGGCGCCGTTGGAGTGGCCGTCCAGGCCAGGCTTGCCGACCAGCATGCGCAGCCGTTCGCCGAGCTCGGCGCTGGTCTCGTGCACCCGAGCCCGCACGCGTGCCAGCTCGACGCCCGCCTCACCAGTGGAAACACCGGCGACACCGGTCGGAGCCCGGTACTCGCCGAAGACCTCTCGGAGCGCTCCCGCCCACTCTCCCGTGGTGACACCGGCCTTGGCGCACGCGAGCGTCGCAGTGACGAGGTTCACCTCGGTTTTGGCGGCCGCGCGCAACGCGTCCAGCGACTCGTCCACCTTCGCCTGATCCCGCTCCGCGCGCCAGCGCTGGATCGCCGCGACCGCGTCCTTCTCCACAGCGGGGTCGAGCTGCTCGATCGCCTTGGCGCCCTCCGCCTGCAGCGGCGACGGCTCGGTGGTGTCGAACTTGTTGACGCCGACGATGATGTCCTCGCCGTTCTCGATGCGCACCCGATGGGACGCGAGCGAGCCGACAAGCTGGGTCTTCATGTAGCCGCTCTCCACGGCGGCCACCGCGCCGCCCATCGCCTGCACGCGGTCGATCTCCTCGCGCGCGCCGCGGAGGATCTCGTCCACTTTGGCCTCGATGACCGGCGAGCCCTCGAAGATGTCCTCGTACTCCAGCAGGTCCGTCTCGTAGGCCAGCACCTGCTGCATCCGCAGCGCCCACTGCTGGTCCCACGGACGAGGCAAGCCGAGCGCCTCGTTCCAGGCAGGCAGCTGGATGGCACGGGCGCGGGCGTTGCGCGACAGGGAGACCGCGAGCATCTCCAGCACGATCCGCTGGACATTGTTCTCCGGCTGGGCCTCGGTCAGGCCGAGCGAGTTGACCTGCACGCCATAGCGGAACCTGCGGTGCTTGGGATTCTGCACGCCGTAGCGCTCCAGCGTGATCTCGTCCCACAGCCGGGCGAACGCCCGCATCTTGCACATCTCCTCGACGAACCGCACGCCCGCGTTGACGAAGAAGGACATCCGCGCGACAACCGAGCCGAACTCCTCCTGCGGCACCTGGCCGGAGTCACGGGCAGCGTCGAGCACCGCGATGGCGGTGCACATGGAGTACGCGAGCTCCTGCACCGGGTTCGCGCCGACCTCCTGCAGGTGGTAGCTGCAGATGTTGATCGGGTTCCACTTCGGCACATTGGTGACCGTCCACGCGACCATGTCGGTGATCAGCCGCAGCGACGGCCCCGGAGGGAAGACGTAGGTGCCGCGAGACAGGTACTCCTTGATGATGTCGTTCTGCGTGGTCCCCATCAGCGTGGCGACGTCCGCGCCCTGCTCCTCGGCGACCGTGGTGTACAGCGCGAGCAACCACATGGCCGTCGAGTTGATCGTCATCGAGGTGTTGGCCTCGGCGAGCGGGATGCCGTCGAACAACTGCCGCATGTCGCCAATGTGGCTGATCGGCACACCGACCTTGCCGACCTCACCGCGCGAGAGCTCGTGGTCAGGGTCGTATCCCGTCTGCGTCGGCAGGTCGAACGCGACCGACAGACCCGTCTGCCCCTTGGCGAGATTGCGCCGGTAGAGCGCGTTGGACGCCGTCGCCGACGAGTGTCCGGCGTAGGTCCGCATGACCCACGGCCGGTCACGCTCGCGATCGGTCGGGTACGGCATGAGAACCTCCGTAACGAGGGGATTCCCCGACGGTACTGGCTGGTAACCGCCCAACAACGTGCACTGACTCACAAAATCGTGAAAGCACCCGACCGTGTCCGACCTGCGCACGTGCCAACGGTCAGTCAAGCGATCAGGTGGTAAAGCGGTCAGGTGGTCAGGTGGTCAGGTGGTCAGGTGGGTTACGCGCGCGCATAGCGCAAGCGGGTGCTTCGTGGTTGGTTTCCTCCCGTATGGCCTGGGCGAAGCCATACCACGGCGTGTCGGGAGGTCGGCCTACGCAAACCAACCCACAGCGCAGGCGATACCGACCTCCCGGCACGCCGTGGTTTCCTCCGGCAGGACATACGGGAGGGAACCGACCACGCCTCTTTTTCCAGGCACAGGAAATCACGTGAGCACAGCCAACCGGGTGGACAGACCACGTGTTGGTTCCCTCTCGGAGGCCTGCCGTCCGGCGAGGACACGCAGTTCAAGCCACAAGCCAACTCGAGCGTCGGGAACAAGCCCGACACACAGGGCACCACAATCACGTCCCTGAAGCGAAGGGATCATCGGCGAATCCCGTTGTCCACAACTCACCGGTAACCCGTTGACCAGGGGTTATTGCCGGTAGACTGGAGCAGGGACGCCCCCCGGGTTGGGCGGGGGACTGTCTTAGGGGGCATGGAACCAAGGTTTCCGTCACAGTCGGCCAGTCGGTCGCGTGTCAGTGTCGGAAAGAGAAAGACACAGATGCCTCGCCGGCGGGCAGGCCTCCAAGAGGGGGACACAAACAGAGCTTCGTTTCTCGCCCCGGTTCGCTCAGCCCACGTGACTTCCCGGGTCAAGTGGGGGGCGCGGGGCGCCCCTCCCGTACGGCCTGCCAAAGGAAACCACGACGTGCCGGGAGATCGGTACCGCCTCGCGCCGGGCACGCCAGAAACGTAGGCCGACCTCCCGACACGCCGTGGTATGGCTACGCCCAGGCCATACGGGAGGGACACCCCACGAACCACACCCCTGCGCATTTGCACGCAGGCCGTGCACCTCTGCGCCTGCCGGTTCGGGCAGAGACTGCTAAGTCGATCAGTTGCGTGAGTCGATTCCGACGTTGAGCGTGACCGTGTAGCCGCTGGTGACGTCGCCCGTGACTGTAGCGAGTTGCGAGGCGCCCGAATCGTCGCGGAAGACGTTGTCGCTGCTCAGGCTCACGCGCCGGAGGCTGGACACGGATTGCTCGTACCCTGGTTGGGCGTACACCGTCTCGCACACGTTCTGGGGCAGGGCGACTTGGGATGTGGCGATCGCTTTGGTCGCGTCGGTGCTGGCTGCCTGGTCCGGGTAGACCTCGAAGTGGATGTGCGGCCAGCGTCCCGGGTAGCAAGCCGGGAAGACACTGGTGAACCGGACGCGGCCGGACGTGTCGGCGATCTGCACGCCACGCAGGTAGTTCTCGTTCTCCACGCCCGGTGAGTACAGGGAGTAGCGCCCTTCGCGGTCGCACTGCCAGACGTAGACGGCCACGCCGGTGAACGGTGAGCCCCCGTTGGCCAGGTCCGCGATCGCCAGCTCCAATGTCATCGGCACGCCGTCCGCGGTGGCGTTCCCCGCGCCGAAACTGGAGCGGATGTCACTGCGCACCACACCGCTCTGTTCCAGCACGTCCGGACCGTTCGAGCCGTCGCCTGGGTACGGCCCCGCGGTTTCCTCCGGGATCTCCCGCGAGACCGCCGGGTTGACTACCCCGGCCGTGGTGGTCGGCGCCACGGGCCCGCTGGCGCCGGTGGGGCTGGGGCTGCACGCGGCCAACGCCGCGCTGAGCCCGAGGAACTGCAGCGCCCGGCGTCTGGTCAACAGCGTGCCGATGTCGAAGGCGAGTCCCTGGTCCACCACTTCGTCGTGGGGCCTGGGCAGGCGGCGGCCCTCATATGCCAGGTCAGGATCGGTCATGAGCACCATGCTCATGGCGCGAGCTGTACACCGCCTGTGGAAGCGCTGTCGGTCTGCTGTCTACCGCTCGGGCGCCTGGGCGACGCGCTCCACGTTCGCGCCGAGCCGGACGAGGTTCTCCACGAACCCCGGGTAGCCGCGGTCGATGTGGAAGACGTCCCACACCTCCGTCACGCCGTCCGCGCACAGTCCGGCGAGCACGAGACCCGCGCCCGCGCGGATGTCCGACGCCCAGACCGGCGCGCTGGACAGCTTCTCCAGACCGCGGATGACGGCGTGGTGGCCGTCGGTTCGGGCGTCCGCGCCGAGCCGCATCATCTCCTCGACGAACCTGAACCGGGCCTCGAAGAGGTTCTCGGTGATCATCGCGGTGCCCTCGGAAACAGCGCACAACGCGATCGCGAACGGCTGCAGGTCCGTGGCGAAACCCGGGTACGGCAGCGTGACGAAGTCGACAGACTTCGGCCGCTCGGCCATCACCACGCGGAACGCCTTGTTGTCGTCCACCGTGACCTCGGCGCCCGCCGTGCGCAGCTTGTCCAGCACCAGGTCGAGGTGGTGCGGGTCGACGCCACGGACCGTCAGGTCGCCCCGGGTCACGGCGGCGGCGAACGCCCAGGTCGCGCCGACGATCCGGTCGCCGATCACGCGGTGCTCGGTCGGCTGCAGCGAGTCGACGCCGTGCACGGTCAGCGTGGACGTGCCCGCGCCCTCGATCTTGGCGCCCATCTGCTGGAGCATCGTGCAGAGGTCGACGATCTCCGGCTCGCGCGCGGCGTTGTCGATCACCGTGGTGCCGTCCGCGAGGACCGCCGCCATCAGGATGTTCTCGGTCGCGCCCATACTCGGGAAGTCGAGCCAGATCTGGGCTCCGTGCAGGCCTTCCGCCTCGGCGACGACCGAGCCGTGCTCGATCTCGCTGGTCGCACCCAGCTGGCGCAGGCCGTTCTGGTGCATGTCCAGCGGACGCGACCCGATCGCGTCACCGCCCGGCAGCGCCACGACGGCGCGGCGGCAACGGCCCACAAGTGGCCCGAGGACGCACACCGACGCGCGCAGCTTGCCCATGGACGCCGCGTCGGGCTTGTGGTTGAGCTCGGACGGGGTGGTGATGACGACTGTGCCGCCGTCGACGCTGACCTCGCAGCCGATGCTGCGCAGGACGTCCGCCATGTACGGCACGTCGAGGATCTGCGGACAGTTGGTCAGCGTCGTCGTGCCCTCCGCCAGCACCGCCGCCGCCATCAGCTTGAGCACACTGTTCTTGGCACCGATGACATCGACCTCGCCGACGAGTCTCGCGCCGCCGTGAACCCGGAAGTGCTCAGACACGCACCCTCCCGAAAGAGAAAGACCTTGGATTGGCGCCAATCGTACGGGCGGCCCCATCTCAGCCGGATTCGGACGCTCCTGCCGCCTCCACGCGTTCCCGCAGGCGCAACATCGGCTTCTCGGCGAGGTCCACGAAATGGTGCAACGTCAACTCCGCCGCACGGTCGCTGTCGCCTGCCTCGATGGCCTGTGCGATGGCCCGGTGGTCGTCGAGCGCGCGCTGGCGGATGTCGGTGTCGTAGGGCAGCGAGTCGGTGCCGAACGTGAGCTGGATCCGCAGCTGGGAGTCCATGCTGACGTAGTAGGGATTGCCCGTGGCCTCCGCGATGGCCGAGTGCAGCGTGTGGTCCGCCATCCGCATCACGTCACGGTCCTCGGCGGCCTGCTCGTACGCCTCGACCGCCGCCCAGATCTTGCCGATGTGCTCGTCGGTGCGCCGTTGCGCGGCGATCCCGGCGATCATCGGCAGCAACGACCTGGTCAGGTCGAACAGCCAGGTCAGGTGCTGCCAGCGGGGAAGGAGCATGCTGCGGATGTGCGACCCGGACTCCGGGCCCCACGTGCTGTGCACCCGCACGCCACCGCTTCGGCCACGCGTGATGCTGACGTAGCCGAGGGATTCCAACTGGTGCAACGCGTCCCGCAACGTGGTGCGGCTGACGTTGAGCCGGGCGGCGAACTCCCGCTCCGGCGGGAGCTTCTGCCCCGGCAGCAAGGCGCCGAGCGCGATCGCCGTGATCAGCCGGTCCACCAACTGCTCGGCGGCGGACTTGACCTTCATCGGCCCGGATTGGGCCATGTCCAGGCTCAGTCTGAGGGACGGCCCGTCGCTCGCACGTGTTCTCAAAGTCGAATGCTCCCTGCGCAGCCGAGCATCGAACATAGCCCATCGGGTGGTTGACGCAGATCACTTTAGGGGAGCGCCGGAGTTAAGGGCCAGCATCTGGCCCGATTCCCGGGTAACCCTCAGGAAAGGCGGGAAGGATCATGGGCTGACCGGCACCGGCCGCGTCGAATAAGGTTCGGGTCATGGCTGTGCACCTCACGCGTATTTACACACGGGTCGGCGACGACGGCACAACCGGGCTCGGCGACTTCTCCCGTGTCCCGAAGACCGACCCGCGGCTCGCGGCGTACGCGGACGTCGACGAGGCCAACGCGGCCATCGGCGTGGCGGTCGCGCTGGGCGACCTGCCCGCCGAGATCGCGGACGTGCTGCGCACGGTGCAGAACGACTTGTTCGACGTGGGCGCGGACCTGTGCACCCCGATCGCCGACGGCGACGACCGGCTGCGGATCACCCCGGCCTACATCGAACGCCTCGAGGGCTGGTGCGACGGGCTCAACGAGCGCCTGCCGAAGTTGACGTCCTTCATCCTGCCCGGCGGCACGCCCGGCGCGGCCTACCTGCACGTGGCCAGGACGGTAACGCGACGGGCCGAGCGGACGACATGGGCGTTGATCGACGACGATGCCGAGCGGACGAACGTGCTGGCCGCGAAGTACCTGAATCGGCTTTCCGACCTGCTGTTCATTCTCTGCCGGCTGGCCAACCCGGACGGTGACGTCCTGTGGCAACCGGGTGGTGCGGGAATCGAATAGCGGGGACACGCGCGCTTTGTGTTCCTTTTGGTCCTAGAGTGTGTGGTCGCAATACGGGCAGGCGAACAGGAGGTGACCATGCCCACGGGTGAGCCCGCAGGGAGTGGTCCCACCGCGCGCCGGATGGTTCTCGGCAGCCAGCTGCGTCGGTTGCGCGAGGCCAAGGGCATCTCCCGCGAGGACGCCGGGTACGCGATCAGGGGCTCCGGCTCCAAGATCAGCCGGGTCGAGCTCGGTCGCGTCAGCTTCAAGGAGCGCGATGTCGCCGACCTGCTCACGCTCTACGGCGTGACCGACCAGAGCGACCGCGACATCTTCCTCGGCCTGGTCCGCGAGTCCAACCAGCCCGGCTGGTGGCAGCGCTACAACGACCTGATGCCGCACTGGTTCCAGGACTTCGTCGGTCTCGAGGAGTCGGCGTCCCGGATCCAGACCTACGAGGTGCAGTTCATCCCCGGCCTGCTGCAGACCGAGGCCTACGCCCGCGCGGTGATGCTGCGCGGCAGGCCGGACGCCCCGCCGGAGGAGATCGACCGCAGGGTCAACCTGCGGATGCAGCGCCAGCGCCTGCTCGCCTCACCGCAGGCGCCGCGGCTGTGGGCGGTGATCGAGGAGGCGTGCATCCACCGCCAGATGGGCGGCACGAAGGTGCTGCGCCAGCAGCTGGAGCACCTGCTCGACCTGACCAGGATGTCGAACATCTCGCTGCAGATCCTGCCGTTCGAGCTGGGCGGCTCGGCCGCCGAGACGCCGTTCACGCTGCTGCGGTTCGCCGAGCCGGAGCTGCCGGACATCGTCTACCTCGAGCACCTGTGCGGAGCGCTCTACCTGGACAAGACCGACGAGGTCGAGGTCTACAACAAAGCCGCACATCGACTGGTTGTCGAAGCGGAGACGCCGGAGCAGACGCGGCGGACGATCTCCAAGGTGCTCAAGTCGCTCTAGCGCATCCGACCATTCGGGTGTCACCCACCCCTGTCCGTGACCGATTCACGCCTCGAGCTGCCCGGATGGAGTAGTCCGACCCCTGGGAGTCCGGTATACCAGTTACGGGTGTTAACGATTCGGCATCCTCGCGGTGAACACCAGGCTCGGGCGCCGCGCCGACATGCTCACGGTCATCACAATTTCCCCCAGACGATGCTTATGTGTCGTACGAATCGGAGCACCGCGACCGGGCGAAACTGCAATCGATCTCACTGTCGGCGACCAGCGGCTACCCAGCGTCGACAAAACCTGCCATGATCAACGCCCTCGGCGGCCAAGTGTGAAAATCGTGCAGATGCACGTGCATGCGCCCGTGCACTCGCCCGTGCTACCTTGCTGGTGCACGAAGATCGATTGACGTGCCGCCGCCAAGGCAAGTCGGGGAAAAGGTGGGAGCACTCCATGACGGCAGTACACAACGGGGTATCCGCGGATCGACTGGGAGGCGTCGACTGGCGCCGCAGCCGGATGAGCGGAGCAGTAGGAAACTGTGTCGAGGTCGCGACCCTGGAGTCCGGCGACATCGCGGTGCGCAACTCGCGGTTCCCGAACGGTCCGGCGCTGATCTACACACGGGCCGAAATGGCAGCCTTCCTCGCCGGTGCGAAGGACGGCGAATTCGACGACGTTCTGTCGTGACGAAGGTGGCGACATGGACGACTTCGAAGCGCAACTCAGGGAGCTGATCACCCGCGGGTTCAGCTTCGCGCATCCGCGCGATGCCGCCGGTGAGGTGGCCGCCGTCGTTGGCGTGCGAGTCCACAACGGTGTGGTCGACGTAGTTCAGATCTACGGCGAACACGATGCCGACGCCACCCGCATCCCGGGTGACGAGATGGACATTTTCTTTCCCTACAAGGTTTTCTGGCGATCCAGCGGTCGATCCGCCGCAGTCGTCGCAGAATTGCTGTCCCTGCCTGATCCCGTGCCCGGTGACGTGCCCAAGGTCAACGGATGCTGGGTTCCGGCCCGTCCTGGCAGGTCGAAATGGCTGTCCGCGTCCGCGTGAGCCCAGCCGTGCTGCCGCGTGATGGCAGCTCGGGTCCCCGAGCGTTCATCAGAGAACTGGGTGTCAGACTTGCCGCAGGGGTGACTCGACTGAGTCGCTCCCGCGGCGCCAAAACGCACTAACCTTCTCAACCAATCCGCCTGCACGTCGGGAGCGAATCACCTGGCGTGCAGGTTGAGGTACGAGGAGGGGTGAGCATGCGGGAACGGGCGCAGCGATCACGGGAGCCTGGCGGACCACGACCGGCCACCCTGGACGACCTGCTGCCCCGCGTCGCCCGCGGGGACGAAGCTGCCTTCGAGCAGCTCTACCGCCACCTCTCCGCCCCGATCTTCGGGCTGGTGCAGAGGATCCTGCGGGATCCGGCCCAGTCGGAGGAGGTCGCGCAGGAAGTCTTCCTCGAACTCTGGCGATCCGCCACGCGCTACAGCCCGGAACGCGGCTCGGTGCTGTCGTGGGCCATGACGATCGCGCACCGCAAGTCCGTCGACCGGGTCCGGTCCGCCCAGGCGAGCACCGACCGCGACACCCGCGCCGCCCGCGCCGAGACCGCGCGTCCCTTCGACGAGGTCACCGAGGTCGTCTCGGGCAGGCTGGAACGCGAACAGGTCCGCCGGTGTCTCGGCACGCTCACCGAACTGCAACGCGAGTCGGTCCTGCTCGCGTTCTATCAGGGCTACACCTACCGGGAAGTCGCGCACCTGCTCGACTCGCCACTCGGAACAGTCAAAACACGATTGCGGGACGGGCTGATCAGGCTGCGTGACTGCATGGGGGTGACGGCGTGAACAACGATGTGCACACACTGACGGGCGCGTATGTGCTTGACGCGCTGTCCGAACCGGAGCGCAGAGCGTTCGAGGACCACATGGCCGGGTGCCCGGCCTGCCACCAGGAGGTCGCGGAACTCCGCGAGACCACGGCCCGGCTCGGCACCGCGACCGCCGCCGCTCCGCCGCCGCAGCTGTGGAACAAGGTGCACGCGGCGATCGGCAACGTCCGGCAGCTGCCACCTATGTCCGTAAACGAGCCGACGCCGTTGCGCTCGAAGCGCAGGACGTCCCGGGTCGTGGTGTTCGCCGCGGCCGCCAGCGTTCTCGCCGCGGTGGGTCTCGGCGTCGGCTGGGTCGTCACGAACAACGACCTGCAGGACGAGCTCGCCCAGCGTCAGACCGAGCTTGCACAGCTCCAGTGCGCGCTGAGCGCGCCGGACGCGAAGCTGAGCACCGGCAGCGTGCAGGGCAGTGGCACGGCCACAGCGGTCGTCTCAGCGCGTCAGAACTGCATGGTGATGATGCTCAACAACGCCCCGAAGCTGCCCAGCGACAAGAGCTACCAGGTCTGGTACGGCAAGCAGGACGGCGTGACATCAGCCGGAGTTCTCGCTGATTCCAACGGGTCCCTCGCGGCCAACGACCTCACGCCCGCCAAGGGGGCGACGGTGCTGGCGATCACGATCGAGCCCGCTGGCGGGTCACCGGCTCCCACCAGCGAGATCATCGCGCAGATCCCCCTGGCCTGACCTCGTGAGTGTTTTGGCCGGTTCTAACCGGCCAAAACACTCACGAGCTCTTTCAGGAGGCGTAGGGGAGGCGACGTCCTGGGGGCGCTGACTCGAGCCACGACAGGAAGCCGGTCAGCGCGTCCGGGCTCATCGCGATCTCGACCACGGTGTCCGGGCCGCCGAACGCGCGCTTGGAGCGCGCCGGGTCCAGTTCTGCTCGGCATCGCAGGATGACCGCGCCGTTGGGCACGCCGTAGAGCTCCTGGGCTTCCGGTTCGCGGCGGTCGTCGATCTCGAACCCGTCGCGCTGGATGATCCGGTTCGGCCCGTTACGCAGGCTCAGCGCGCGGTACCAGGTGAACTCGTCACCGTGGTAGCGGGCCACGCCGAGGTGCCAGCCGCGCGGATTGTCCACATGGGTACGCAGGGCGACGTTGATCCCGCCCATCCGGATCAGCCTGACCCTGCGCACACCCAGCAAGATCAATGTGACGGTCGCGACCGCCAGGAGCGCCCCGATCAACCAGAGGATCTCCATGGCCGCCCCCGCCCAGTCCCTCGGATCAGACCGTCTGTCCGGCGGCACGCACCCGGGCTTCGGCTCTGGCGCGCTCGTCCGCGTCCTGTGCCGCGGCTACCTGCGCCCGCGCCTGGTCGATGTCGATCTCCTCGGCGAGCTCGGCGTTCTCCGCGAGGATACTCACGCCGTCACCGGTGATCGAGAGGAAACCGCCGTAGACCGCGGCGATGACCGTGCCGCCGTCCGTGGTGCGGATCTTGACGACACCACCCTCGACCAACTGCCCGAGCAGCGGTTCGTGGCCGGGCAGCACGCCGAGCTCACCCTCGGTCGTCTGCGCGATGACCATCGTCGCTTTGCCCGACCACAGCCGGCGCTCGACAGCGACAAGTTCAACGGAAATCTCGGCCACGCGTTTCTCCTTCGTGTCCCCGTGCTCCGCAAGTCTAAACGGCAAGGGTTCGCAACCTCGACGCCCCTCCCGGTGTGATGCTGGTCGACGACGGCATTAAGGGGGTTACCGGGTGCCGGACAAGGGCGAGTTCGAGAACTTCGTCGCGGGCCGTTCGGGTGTCCTGCTGCGGACGGCGTACCTGCTCTGCGCAGGTGACCGTGCCGCAGCGGAAGACCTGCTGCAAGAGGTGCTCGAACGGATGTACCCGAAGTGGAAACGGATCAACGGCGAGCCGGAGGCGTACGCGAGAGCCGCGCTGGCGAACGCGTCAGCCAACCGGTGGCGGCGACGGTCCAGGCGCGTGAATGAGACACCGCTCACAGAGACAGCGCATCCGCACATGAGAGGTCCTGAGGACCAGGTGGTCGAACGCGACCAGGTCGTGCGCGCCCTCGGCGCGCTGCCCCAACGCATGCGCGCGGTCCTCGTCCTGCGCTTCTACGACGACTTGAGCGAGATGGACACCGCAGCCGCGCTGGGCTGTGGCGTCGGCACGGTGAAAAGCCAGACATCGAGAGGACTGACCCGGCTGCGGGAGTTGCTCGGCGAGAAACACGGGAGCCAGATATGAACACCGACGAGCTGCGCACGGCCCTGCGCGACGCCACTCCTGAGATGCAACCGCGCCCAAGCCTCACCGCGGACGTGCTGCGCGGCGGCGTACGACGACTGCGCGTGCGACGGATCACCATTGCCGCGACGGCTATGGCCGTGGTGGCGGCGGTCTCCGTGACAGCGACGGCTGGATGGCAGGCACTGTCGGAGCCGAACGAACCGGCCACCAACCCGCTGATGCTCGAACCGACGCATGGCGACCTGGCGAAGGACAGCGCGTTCATCGACGACGTGCTCGACGCGTGGGACGACAAGCCCACGGAGCCGTCCGTGAAGGTGACGTCGAAGCCGCACGTGTACTGGGCGGGCAACACGCCCGCTGGCCGTGCCGCGGTGGTGATGCAGGAGACCGACACGAAGGACACCCTGCGAGGCCTGGTCGGCGTGGACGTGAAGACCAAGAAGCTGGCACTGCTGATCCTGGACGAGCCCGCACCACGCCAAGGGCAGGACATGGGCTACAGGTTCGGGCAGGAGGATCGAGTCGTCCTCGTGCTGAAGCAGGACCAGCCGGTGCACGTCTCCGCGAAGGTCATCTACGACCAGAACGGCAAGGCGACCCGCAGCTGGCAGCCGATGCGGGACGTGGACGCCATGGAACTGGCCGAGCTTCCCCCCGGCACAGGCCCGGTAGAGGCCCGGGCGATCAAGGGCGACCCGGCCAACGGCCTCGACGGCGACAGGCTGATCGACCTCTACCCCGCCGACGAGGCCGCCGTGATGGCGGACAAGCGGAGTCCCGCGGGCATGAACTGGGGTGATGGCACGGGCACGGACCATTTGATGTGGGCGCGTCCAGGCCAGCCACCGGCACACTGGGACGACGCCGGGTGGCTGGGCAAGCGCTGGCACAAGGGCATGTCCGAAACGGACCTGCTCGACCCCGTTGACGCCGGTGGAATCTACGGCGACAGCGCGGGTTGGTTCGCCACGACGACTGGACCGGACTCGACGACGTATCTGATCGGCGAGTACGTGACGCCCGAAAGCGGACCCACGCGGTTGTACGCGGTGGCGATCCTCCCGTCCGGCGAGGTCGACAAGGTCTACCCGGCAGGCGCGACAAACCGGGAAAGCCCGCTGCCCGTGCTGGCCCAGTTGCCGGACAAGAACACGAAGGTGGCCGTGGTGAAGGGCGCGAAGCTGAGCTACCGGACCACAAAGGACGGTCCGTGGCTCGAGGACGCCGACGAGGCGCTGCGCGTCCCGAAGGAAGCCGTCGAGGTCAGGGTGACCAAGCCGGGCCAGGCGCCCGCGATCGTCCCGGTCGACCGCTAGCCCGCGTGGCCCGCCCGAGTTCACGCGGGCGGGCCACGCTTTCTCAGGCGCCGTCGGCGTTGTAGATACCGCTGGGAGTGACCACCCAGAGCACGTTGTTCGGGCCCGCGACCTCATCGCGTGTCCGGCCGAGGTTCGTGTACAACTTGCCGCCCGAGCCGCTGGTGTTGAGCTTGTACGTACCGCCCTTCAGCGCGGCCATGTACAGGCTGCCCTTGTAGTACGTGAGCCCGCTCGGCGTCGCCTGGGAGGTCGGCCACGACTTGACCGGGTTGACGTACTTCGAGTTGTCGCAGGGACCTTCACATTCCGGCCAGCCGTAGTTGCCGCCGGGCGTGATCTTGTTCAGCTCGTCCTGGCTGCTCGCACCGATCTCCGAGATGTAGAGCTGGCTGCCGACCCAGGTCAGGCCCTGCACGTTGCGGTGCCCCAGTGAGTAGACCCTGCTGGTGAACGGGTTTCCCGGCGCCGCCGCGCCGTTCTTGTCGACGCGGAGCACCTTTCCGCCGAGTGAGTTCTTGTTCTGCGCGTTGGCGCCGTTCTGGCCGTCGCCCGTTCCCGCGTAGAGGTAGCCGTCCGGGCCGAACTTGATCCGGCCGCCGTGGTGGTACTGCGAGCCACGGGGAATCCCGGTCACGATCGGGGTCGGCGCCTCTCCCAGCTTGAGTTTGGCGATCCTGTTGTCGGAACTTGTCGTGTAATAGACGAACACAAGCTGGTCGGTGGCGTACGTCGGGGACACCGCGAGGCCGAGCAGGCCCGCCTCCTTGGTGACGCTCACGCCGGGGATCGTCTGCACGTCGGAGACCTTGCCGTCGGAAGTGATCTTCCGGATCTTCTTCGAGTCCTTCTCGGTGAACAAAGCCGTTCCGTCAGGCAGGAAGTCGACCGCCCACGCCTGGTTGAGTCCACTCGCGACCTGCCGGATGGCCAGCGGCGACACGTCCGCGGCGGCCGCGGTGCCGGTGGCAAGCAGCAATGTCGTCGCGGCGACACCGGTGAGCCTGCGGAGAAATGTCATGGGTTTGCCTCCTGGAGCGTCACTTGGGGCTACTCGGGCGGCGTGTGAATACAAACACAGCGGGTGTCGATCGTCCTACCTCCGACCGGGCTAACGAGGCCGGAAACCTCCGACCACTGTTGTCACAGTCGGTGACAGAGCTGCGAAAAGAGTGTCCCAGTCACAGGGACCGGCGTCCCGACCAGTCAGGGAAACCACTTAGAGGACTAGCCTTCTCGCCCGGTCAGCTCCTACGCTCGAAGTGCTCGACACGAATCCTCCCGACGACGACCCATGCCGGTTCGTCACCGATCCGAGGAGTGCACATGATCGAAAACACGGAGCGCGAGGTCTGGACCACTCCGGACTTCGTCGAGTACGAAACGCCGATGGAGGTCACGGCCTACGCGGCCAGGATGGACTGAGCATCGTCCTTCGCGCGGGGGCCGACCGGTGAGCGGCGGCCCTCGCCACTCCTCTCCCCTGCATGGAGGAACCCGCAGTGTCCACCGAACTGTCCACTTCGTACCCACCGATGACCGCCGACGAGTTCGTCGGCGCACTGCGCGGTCTGTCCCACCGCTACTGGGGAACCCACCCGTTCCACGTCAGGATGCACGACGGCAGCCTGTCGGAGTTCGAGTTGCGCACGTGGGCGGCGAACCGCTGGTACTACCAGAGCGTGTTGCCGCAGAAGGACGCCGCGATCATCAGCAACTGCCCGGTGCCGCGGATCCGCCGCGACTGGCTGGCCAGGATCGTCTACCACGACGGCTCGGCTGAGGGCGAGGGCGGACGCGAACGGTGGCTGCGGCTGTGCGAGGCCGTCGGCCTGACCAGGGAAGAAGTCCTGGACGAGCGGCATGTCGCGCCCGGCGTGCGGTTCGCGGTCGACGCGTACGTCACCTTCGCGCGGACCAGACCATGGGTCGAGGCGATCGCCTCCGGCCTGACCGAGATGTTCTCCGGCCACCTGATGCGCCAGCGCGTCACCGACATGCTGTCGAACTATTCGTGGATCGCCCCGGCGGACCTCGCCTACTTCACCAACCGGATCGACGCGGTGTCCGGCGAGGGACAGGCCACAGTGGACATTGTGGTCGAGTACTGCACGACGCGTGCCGAGCAGGACAGGGCCATCGCCGCGCTGTCGTTCAAGTGTGACGTGTTGTGGTCCATGTTGGACGCCATCGAGCGGGCAGCAGCCAAGGAGTAGCCGATGAGCACGATCGATCCGGCCTCCACGCCACGGCTGCGCCGGGGCGTTCGGCTCACCTACGACAAGACCCGCGAGACGCACGTCCTGCTCTTCCCGGAAGGCGTTCTCGTGCCCAACGCGACGGCCGCGTCGGTGCTGCAACTCTGCGACGGCGTCGCGACGGTCGCCGAGATCACGGCCGAGCTTGGCCGCAAGTACGACGGAGTCCGGGTCGAGGACGTACGCAACGTGCTGACCAGGCTGGGAGAACGGCGGGTCGTGCAGTGGACGTGACCACACAACCACCGCTGGGCATGCTCGCGGAGCTGACCCACCGCTGCCCGCTGCACTGCCCGTACTGCTCCAATCCGATCGAGCTGGTGACCAGGGACAACGAGCTGTCGACGGACGAGTGGCTCTCGATCATCGACCAGGCACGGGACCTGGGTGTGCTGCAGGTGCACATGTCCGGCGGCGAGCCGTTGGCACGCCCGGACCTTCCGGTTCTCGTGGGCAGAGCGGCAGACCTCGGATGTTATGTCAACCTGGTGACCAGCGGGCTCGGCCTGACCGATGACCGGCTCGCCGACCTCGTCGACCGCGGTCTCGCGCACGTCCAGCTGTCGGTGCAGGGCGCCGACGCCGAGATCGCCAACCGCATCGCGGGCGTGAAAGCCCACAACCACAAGCTCGTGGCGGCCCGCGCGGTGCGCAGGCTGGACATGCCGCTGACGGTGAACGTGGTCCTGCACCGCGCGAACCACCACCAGGTCGCGGATCTGATCGCGCTCGCCGAGGAGATGGGCGCGGACCGGCTGGAACTGGCCAACACCCAGTACTACGGCTGGGGGCTGCGCAACCGGTCGGCGCTGATGCCCACCGCGCAGCAACTGGCCGAGGCCGAGCCGATCGTGCGCGCGGCAATCGAACGCCTGCGTGACACGATGCAGATCGTCTACGTGGTCGCGGACTACCACGAGCCGTACCCCAAACCCTGTATGTACGGCTGGGGTTCGCGGCAGCTGACAGTGGCACCGAACGGTGACGTGCTGCCCTGCCCGGCCGCCTCGTCGATCACGACGCTGAAGCTGGACAACGTCCGGTCGCGGTCGTTGGCTGACATCTGGTACTCCTCGGAGGCGTTCAACGCCTACCGCGGCGAGGACTGGATGCCCGACCCGTGCCGCAGTTGTGCACGCAAGGGCCTCGACTTCGGCGGCTGCCGGTGCCAGGCGTTCCTGCTGACCGGCGACGCTGGCGCGACCGACCCGGTCTGTTCGAAGTCACCCGACCGCGGGCTGATCGATACGATACTGGCGGGAACTCCGGCCGAGCCGCCGGAACTGGTGATGCGGAAGAACACGATCAAGGTGGGTCCGGCGTGAAGGTACTGCTGCTGGGAACGGCCGCGGGCGGCGGATTCCCGCAGTGGAACTGCGCCTGCCGGATGTGCGCGGCCGGTCTGCCCGCCCGCACCCAGGACTGCGTGGCGATCAGTGCGGACGGCACAGGCTGGTACCTGGTCAACGCCTCGCCGGACATCCGCGCCCAGATCCTGTCCGCGCCGCAACTCGCCGCCGGTCCCGGCCCGCGTGACACTCCCCTGCGCGGAGCGCTGCTGACCGACGCGGAACTCGACCACGCCCTCGGTCTGACCATGCTCCGTGAAGGCACGGACCTGCAAGTGTGGGCACCGCAAGCCGTTTCGGGTGCGCTGCGCACGGACTTCCCGGTACGGGAGATCGTTTCCCGGTACGGCGACTGGCAATGGCACGACGCTGCCGGGACCTTCCCGGTCGGTGGGCTGTCGGTGACCGCCTTCCCTGTCAGCGACAAGAAGCCCAAGTACGTCCGGTCCACAGCGGACGGTCCGTGGGTGGTGGCGTACCGGATCTCGGATCCGGCAGGCGGCTCGATGGTCTACGCGCCGTGCCTGAAGACGTGGCCGGACGGCTTCGACGAGCTGATCGAGGACGCGTCCTGCGTGATCCTCGACGGAACGTTCTACTCACCGGACGAGATGTCCGGCGCGACGGCCAAGGGCGTGGCATCCGGCGCCCAGCGCGCGATGGGGCACATCCCGATCGCGGGCCCGGACGGCAGTCTCGCGCAGATCGCCCGTCACCCGGGCAAGCGCTGGGTCTACACGCACCTCAACAACACCAACCCGATCCTCGACCCCGATTCCGCGCAGTACAAGGAAGTCCTCGCCGCCGGGGCCGAAGCCCCGCCCGACGGCACGGTGATCGAGATCTAGCGCCGGAACTCCCGCGCTCGCGCTCGCCCCGCTCGTCCCCGTGCAACCAATGTGGCCTTCGGTGCTATCAGCGCAACAATGGCCACCTTCGTTGCACGCTCACCCGGCAGCACTGGCTACTCGCCTTCGCCTTCGCCTTCGCCGAAGCGGGTGGTGTTGGACATCCGCGGGTAGGCGGTGCAGCCGCTGCCCGACCCGGCGGAGGCCAGCGTCACCTTCTTCTTCTCGTTCGGCGCTGCGCTGAAGTTGGTCGACGACGCGTTCTGGATCTTGCCGGAGGCGTCCTTGCACATCACCACGATCACACCGCTCCTGACCTGCTGCGGATAACCGTTGGTCACCTCGACGACGGTCTCTTCGACGTAGTGGGTGCCTGCCATCTTCTGCTTGCCGACCGGACCTGCCTCGAACTTCCCTGGCTGGTGCGCGGGGATGTCGGACCGCTTCTTCGGGATCAGCCGCGCGTCCGTCCTGGTGAACTTGGGCTCGGTGCCGTCCGGTTTCTTCTCCATCACCACGAACAGCGCGACCGCGATCGTGCTTTTCGCCGGGAAGACCTCGTATTTCTCATCCGGTTTCGTCCGCGCTGATTCCTTGTAGGCCTTGCCTTCGGCGTCATATCCGGTGAACTCGACCTCGGCGGCGACTTCCCGGTCCTCCTGGTTCTCGACATAGGCGTAGAAGTTGCCCCCGGCTGCGCCTGTTTCCAGTACCCGCAACCGCGCCTGGTCCGGCTGCTCGTCCTCGGTCTTCTGCTGGGCGCCCAGGCCAGGCGGCGGCGTTGACCCGCCCGATTCGCCCCCGCCGGAGCAGGCCCCGACCATGAGAACCGGCACAAGCAGCCCGACGGCGAAATGGCGTCGCATCTGATTCCCCTTGATCCCGACCTGGCAAGTGATCAGGACGGTAACAGGACCACCGCGCCTTTCGCAGCAGCGAACCGCCCACTGCAAGCCGACCAAAAGAAAACCTCAAGATCACATCATGGCGAATACGCAATGCGAACCGACGACTTTAACCCCGTTGAATTCCACGCGCCAGTTCGTCGAGATAGTGGTCGACGGGCCCGAGGGTGAGCATCCCGCTGCCCGCTCCGGCCAGTTCGCCCGTTGCGGGCAGCAGTTCGTCGTACAGCCGTCGCATCGTCTCGACGTCGGCGGCGGCGACGGCCTGGGCGGCGTGCAGGCACGTCCTGGCCTCGAACAGCTGGTCCCGTGGTGATTCCGGGATCTCGCCGGATGGCCTGCACCACGGCGTGAACGCGCCGAAGTCCCTGTCCCGGTCGACAGGAAGTCCATTGTGGATCTCGTGGCACAGCAGGGCGAACGACAGCATCCCGTCGTCGAATCCCGGCATCTGGCCATCGGCGAGCGCGGCGGCCGCGGACCGGTACAGCGCCGACACGTCCTGCCCGGCGACCGAAGCGCGAAGCGCCCGGTACCACTGTGTGAAGACGCCAACGCCCGGTAGCTGGTAGTCGTCGCCCAGCCGAGCCACCTGCTCGGCGTGCACGTCGGCGGCGGCGAAGTCGGCGAGGGCGGAGTGCGACTGCAGCAGAATCAGGTGTCCGAGAACCTCGAAGGCCAGCAATGAGTGCCGCGCGGCCAGCGAGACCAGTTCCGTCCCGATCCGCAGCCGGTCCCGGGTGTTGCCCGCGCGGGAGAACGACTGCATGAACCGCGCGTTCAGCGCGAACGCCAGCAGCGCGGGCTCGTCCAGCTCACGCGCGACGGCCTCGGCCTGCTGCGCGGCCTGCACCGCACGGGCCCCGCCCGAGCTGCGCAGTTCCATGGCGATCGTGGCCAGCAGCCTGCCGCGGGTCGCTGGGTCGACTGACGGGAGTACGCGTTCGGTGACCGCCACCACCCGTGCCGCCAGTGCGGGATCGTCGTGCGTGGTCCAGATCGCCGGGACGTCGAACGAGGCGATCACCTGGGCTGTCAGGTGCGGATCGTCGACCGAGTCGAGCAGGTCGAGCGCGGAGGCCCGCAACGCCCGCGACTCGCCGAGGGATCCGCTGAACGACAACGCCCTGACCAGGCCCATGGTCAGGGCCAGGCGGTCACGGACGTCCGTCGCGCAGGCCAGTGCGATCCGCCAGAACCGGGCCGCCTCACTGAAGGCGAACCGCCGCTCGGCCAGCTCGGCCGCGGCCCGCGCGTACCGACCGGCTCGTTCGTCGGAAGCCTGCGAGAAGTGGTGTGCCAGCGCGGCGACGTCCTCGGGCCGTAGCCGTTCCAGTGTCCGGCCGACCTCACGATGCAGATGCGCCCGCCGTGACCGGGTAAGGCCTTGGTACAGGGTGTCCCTGACCAACGCGTGCGAGAACTGGAACTGCCCTGCCGCGGTTTCGACGAGAAAGCCGTGCCGCACCGCGATCTCGACCTCGTCGAGCGAACCGACGACATCCAGTGCGACGGTGTCACCGACGACAGAAGCCGTGTGCAGAACCGCTTGCACCGCAGCAGGCAATTGGAACAGGCGATACCGCACGACGTCACGCACCCCGTCGGGCACAGTGGACAGATCGCTGTCGTCCGCGAGCAGCCGGGCCAGTTCGCGGACGAAGAACGGGTTCCCGGCGCTGCGCTGGTGGATCACCGCCGCGGTCGTCGCGTCCACGTCCAGCCCCACGGCGTCACGCACCACAGCTGCGACATCCGACACGGCCAGCCCCCCGAGATAGACACGGGTCGGTTCGGAGCGGGCAACACGGCCGAGCAACGTCGTCGGCGCGTCCGTCGTGCGGTAGGTCGCCACGATCAGCACCGGCGCCACGACCGGGTCGACGACCAGGGAAGCCAGCAGCGCCGTTGTCTCCTCGTCGGCCCAGTGCACGTCGTCGAGAACCACGAGCAAGCGTCCGTGCGACGCCAGCTGCGCGCGGGCGGCTTGGTGGCGACGGAACCGGACGACGGCCGGATCGCTGGACGGCTCGACGTCGACGGGGTCGAGAACATGTGTCCAGCCGGACGGAGCATCCTCGGGATTGCCGCCCCACCGGGCAGTCCAGCCTTCCGTTTCCAGCCGGGCGCGCAAGGCCGTGGCCAGCGCGGTCTTCCCGGCTCCCGCCTCCCCGCCGACCAGTGCCAGGCCCAGCCTGCCCGCACTGACCACCCGGGCGGCGGCATCGGTCAGCTGCGTCATCTCCTCGTCCCGTCCGACCAGTAGAGGGGCCGAGGGAGCCGGAATGAGCCGTGGGGCGTGTGCCAGGACGTCGGATTCCAGTTGCCGCAGCGCGGGACCGGGATCGACGCCGAGCTCGTCCGCCAGCAGGCGCCGGGCGCGGCGCAACGACTCCAGCGCATCGCCCTGGCGGCCAGCGGTGTACTGGCCAACGCCAGCAGCCGCCAGGCGCTCTCACGCAACGGCTGTCCGTCCACATGCGCCTGAAGATCCGGAACGGCCTCAGCGGCACGCCCCAGCCCCAGCAGCGCCTCGGCGCGCCGTTCGACTGCGAGCAGCCGGAGCTCGTCCAGCCGCGTGATCTCCGCCCGTGCCCACGCCTGGTCGGTGAACTCGGCGTACGCGGGCCCGCGCCACAACGCGAGCGCTTCGTCCAATGCGGACAGCGAACCGTTCAGCGCGGCCTCGAACCGCCACGCGTCGACCGCGTCCGGGGCCAGCTTGAGCGCGTAGCCCGGTCCTTCGGTCACCAGGAGCGTCGCTGGCGTTCGCGGCGGCCGGTCCGGCTCCAGCGCCTTGCGCAACGCGGCCACGAAGGTCTGGATCGCGCCGACCGCGCCGTCCGGTGGGTCCTCCCAGAGGTCTGCGACGAGCATGTCGACCGGCACGACCCGGCCGCGCGCGACGAGCAGGCGGGCCAGCACGGCTCGGTGCCTCGGTCCTTTGAGGTCGATCGGGCCGGTGGCGTCTGCGGCCAGCAGCGGACCCAGCACGCCGATCCGCACAGAGGAACCCATCGCCGGTCACTGTACTCAGCCAACGCTGACCCGTTGCTGATTGATGCCCTGCACAGTGCTCTCATCAGCAACGAAGGGACAAGCCTTGATCAACTACGAGCGGGTGGCCGTCGCCGACGGCGTGGCGCTGCACACAGCGATCCAGGGCACCGGCAGCCCAGTCGTGCTGCTGCACGGCTTCCCACAAACCCACCTGATGTGGCGGCACGTGGCCGCCGACTTGGCCGCTGACCATACTGTCATCACTCCTGACCTGCGTGGATACGGCGACAGCGACAAACCAGACGGTGGGTACGACAAGCGGACCATGGCGGCGGACATCGTTGAACTCGCCCGCAAGCTGGGCTTCTCGCAGTTCGCGCTGGCCGGGCACGACCGTGGCGCTCTGGTGGCGTTCCGCGCCGGGCTCGACCATCCGGAGACCGTCACCCGATTGGGCATTCTCGACATCCTGCCCACAGTGGACATGTGGGATGTGCT
Source organism: Kibdelosporangium sp. MJ126-NF4 (assembly GCF_000826545.1). The sequence goes on from NZ_CDME01000015.1 coordinate 86,935, forward strand.
GCGCGGTGTCAACGCGGCTGTCGGTTTTCACCTGTATCTGATGGCTCAGTCGTCTGGCCTGCCGGAGAAGCTGATCTCCTCGGCACCGGACGCGTTTTTCGGCTTCTTCCTGGACGCTTGGTCTCAGCAGCCGTTCCCCCAGGAAATTCGTGCCGCTTACCTGGCCGCGTCGCGAGCCGCCGTATCATCTATCGTCGCCGACTATCGTGCCAGCGCCACTGTGGACATCGAGCAGGACACCGTGGACCTGGAAGCAGGCAACCGGCTCGTGATGCCGGTGACCGTGATGCAGCAGGACTGGGGCGCCGCGCTCGGCTTCGATGCCGAAGCCCTGTGGCGGAAGTGGGCACAGGACCTTACTCACATCACGGTCACGTCCGGGCATTTCATGGCCGAAGAGGCACCGGCCGAGGTGATCAAGGCGTTGCGGGCCTTGTTGGCATGAGCGCTGCAGCCGAAGGCCCGCCTCAGGGATGTGATTTTGATGCCTGGCGCGTCGGGCTCGTTCCTCACGCTCGAGTTCGCTCGTGGCCTGAACTGCATGTCCTCGCCGGACGGCAGGCCTCCGAGAGGGACACCACAGACCTCTTCGTTTCTCGCGCCCGTTCGCTTAGCCCACGTGATTTCCTGGGTCGAGTGGGGGGCGCGGGGCGCCCCTCCCGTACGGCCTGCCAAAGGAAACCACGACGCGCCGGGAGATCGGTACCGCCTGCGCTTCGGGTTGGGTCGCGTAGGCCGACCTCCCGACACGCCGTGGTATGGCTACGCCCAGGCCATACGGGAGGGACACCCCACGAACCACACCCCTGCGCATTCGCGCGCGCACGCCGCACGCCGGTATGCACAAGGGGTGGCCTTCGCTTTCGCTCAGGCCACCCCTGCACTTGTTCCTTTTCTGGCGTCAGATTATGACCAGGGTTCCTCTGGCCAGCTTGGTTACGTCAGTTGACGCGCCGGTCCATGCTGTGGAGAACAGCAGCTTCGAGCCGTCTGTCAGTGTTATTGCCAGGCCTTCCTTGGCTTTTCCGTTCAGTCGCACGGTCAGGCCGGTGGCCGCGGTCTTCGGGCGCCAGTGGTCGGTCACGTCGACGAGGTCGGCGCGGCCGCGCAGGTCGATCGCGCCTGCTCCGGCGCCGAACGAGTCCACTTTTGTGCTGCGGATCTGGAACTTCCTGCCACCCGATGTGAATGTCACCAGGCTCGCTACGGATGGGCGTCCGTTGAGGCTTGCCGCCGCCAGTGTGAAGTCTGCTCGTGATCCGTTGTCTGCGCCGTAGGCCTTGGTCAGTGGCACTGAGCCGTCACCGATTACTACTCGGTTGCGCGCGTTGGTGAGTTCAACTTGTCCGGATGCTTTTCCCGTGTAGTTGCCACCGGCCGACGCCGTTATCTCGTGTACACCCGCTGGGAGTTCTGCTGTGCAGCTACCCGATGCGTCGGTTGGGCCGGTGCCCAGCTGGGCCAGGGGGGCTGTGCAGAGCGTCTGGTCTCCTGTGGTGAATGTCAGTGTTCCGCTCAGGATGTCACCGGGAGTCGAGTCGGTGTTGTCCTGCACGGTGGCCCTCAGTTGTACTGTTCCGCCGTTTACCAGGGAGTCTCCGGTGTAGGTCACCGTTGCGTCCTCTGGGGCCACCTTGACTGTGAACGCGGACTTGCCGACCACGCCGGTCGGGTCCGTCACCGACACTGTCACTGGGTAGTCGCCTGGGGCGGCTGTTGCCGTGCCTGCCACGGTCCATGAGCCGGAACCTGCCTGGGTCAGCGAAAGGCCTCCTGGCAGGCCTTCGGCTAGTGCGGTCAGGCCTTCGGCTGGGCTGTCCGTGTCAGTGGCGGTCACTGGGAACGAGGCCGCGTCGCTGTACTGCACGGTCGCGGTGGGCGGTGGAGTCACCTTCGGTGCGCCCAGGATGGTGAAGTCCGCGTTGTTCAGGTCGAAGAAGACGTTGCCGACTGCTTCGACCTTGATCCGTGCCTTGGTGGTTGCCACGTCCGGCAGCGTCAGGTTCTCGCTGCCGTCGTTGGCTGTGCGCTCGGACAGCACGTGCGGGAAGGTTGCGCCGCCGTCTGTGGACAGCGAGATCTTCACTTCTGCTGCGTTGATCGGCGCCGCGTTCGTGCCTGCCACGTCCCACTTGATCTCCTGCGCGGAGCCGCCTGGGTAGACCGTTCCGGCGGTGCCCTGCGAGGTCACCAGGAATGGACCGGTGTTCGGCGCGAGTACCAGTGCGGTGTCTGCGCTGCCGATACCGCCGCCGCCCGCGCGGTAGTCCCGTGCGGTCAGGCGGAAGTGGAGCGTCCGGTCGCCTGCGAAGCCGACCCAGTCTGCCGTGGGCAGGAACTCCGAGAAGCAGTCGACGATCGGGGCGGGGACCGTTCCCGCCGGGGGCGTCGGGCACACACCGGACTCGGCGTTGGTGTTGTTCGCCGCCACCTGTTCCAGGTTCGGGAAGACGCGCGTCGGGTTGTCGTTCACCGCGTTCTCGCCCGGCGAGTAGTACTTCAGCGTGTCCGCTGCCGTCACGATCGCGGCGGTGCCGAACTGCCGGAACAGCGGGCCGTCCTTCTTGACGTTGTTCACCAGGCCGGTTCCCACGCTGGCGCCCCGGTCGTTCTGCTCCCACAGGTAGGTGAGTTTGTCGCCGTCGGCGTCAGTCGCGCTGCCGGTCAGCGAGAACGGCGTGCGCAGCGGGATCGTGTACTGCTGGGCCGCGGTGGTCACGACCGGGGCGTGATTGGTGGTGTCCTCCGCCTTGAAGCCGGTGTTCTCCTGCGGGCCGCCGTCGACGGTCTCGCCGACCACGGCTGTGGTGCCGGTTCCGTCGAAGCCCAGTGACGGCACGTCCACTGCTGCGACTGGTCCACCTTGGAACGTCACTTGGAAGCCTGTGTCGCCGAACACTGTGCCACCGAAGCCTGAAACGGTCACGGTCCCACCGGCGGGCCAGCCCTGGATTCCTTCGATCGCCGCCTTGATCCCGGCAGCCGTGTAGTTGGTGCCCCGCACGATCGGCGCCGACGCCTGACCGTTGTAGGACAAGGTGAACGAGTCGGTGCCGTCGAAGTCACGCAGACCGATGTTCTGCACCTCGTTGATCGGCGCACGCGGCGTCGACGTGAAGGTGCTGATCTCGGTGTAGCTGCGCTGCGACCAGTACGGGTCGCTGTGCGGCTGCAGGTTGTCCGTGCCGCAGATGCCCGCGTAGGCCATGATCGACGAGCCACTGCCCGGCTCGTAGGAGTTGGCCGGGCTACGGTTCGCGCCTGAGCAGGAGCCCTGCGTGCCGTTGAACGTGTGGTTACCGGCGAACTGGTGGCCGAGTTCGTGTGCCACGTAGTCCACCGCGAAGAAGTCACCGACCGGCGTCGGCAAACCGGTGCAGCCACGTGCCTTCCCGCTGCCACCGACGACACCGAGACCGGCGATACCGCCGCCGTCGAGCCCGAGGCCGATGTGCCCGACGTCGTAGTTGCCCGCACCGATCAGCTGCCCGAGCACGATCTGGTTGCGGTTCAACAGGCCGCTGGAGCATCCGGCCAGTTGCGAGGTCGTGTAGCACGCCGCCGCTCCGCACGGACCGTTCGGACCGGTCGCCTCGGCGGCGGTGTTCAGGTTTGTCCTGTCGGTGTCGTTGACCAACACCAGTCGGATCGCGGTCTCGTCCTCGTAGATCTGCGCGACCCGGTTGACCAGCGTCACCTTCGCCGCGGTCACGTTCGCCGCGCCGAAGTAGTTCGCGTAGGAGGGATCCGTGACCAGCGCCAGCCGGTAAGTCCGCAGCTTCACGATCGGGCCAGCGTCCGCAGGCAGAGCCTCCTGCAGGACCTGCTCGATCTCCTCGTTCTCCACCAGCGGTCCCGCGTCATTGCGCAGGTTGTGCCCGTAGTAGCTGGCGTAGAGGCTCTCGGCCCTGGCGTAGTCGCCGTGGAAGTACGGGTCGACGTACCACTGACCGCGCTGTGAACGCACCGAAGCGTGGAACCCCAGTGGTGTCATGTCGGCGCGGACGGTCGCGGTCGGGTCGTCGATTCCCTTGCCGGAGTAGGTCTTGATCTCCGGGTGGGCCGCGGCGAGCTTCTCCTCCATCACTGGCGCGTCCACCAGCGAGAACCGCTCGAACTTGCCCTCGGGTGTCGGCAGCAGGACTTCCTTGCCCTGCAGGGCCGCCCGTGGCGCGAGCGAAAGGTCGGACTGGATCGCGGCACGGTCCAGTGTGACCCCGGCGAACTGGTCCGTTCTGACATCGGCCTGTCTGGCCGATCTTTGCGCGACCGGGTTGCCGTCGACCTTCGTCCACGGATTCTCCGACGCGGCCGGTGCGGCCGTGCCGAACACCGGCAGCAGCGCCAGTGACATACCCGCGATCGCGAGCGCGGCCACACTTCGGCCGCGCGTTGGTAATGAGGATCTCGCCAAAGTGACTTTTCTCCTTGAAAGACCTCGTGAGTGGTTGGTCCGCTTCTAACCGGACCAACCACTCACGAGGAAATGGCTATGCGATCAGGACACCGCCGGTCTTCAACGGGATCTCCTGTGTTTTCGCGCCCGTCCACTCGGACGAGAACAACAGTTTTTCGCCCTGCAGGATGGTGACCGCGACGTCGCGGCCGGTCTGCGTCACCCTCAGTTCGACGTTGGCCGCGACGAATGTCGCCTGGCCGTTGCTGATTTCACTGAGCAGGACCTTGGCACGCAGGTCCAGCGAACCGGACGTCTTCGCCCCGAAGGACTCGACGGCGTTGCCGAACGCGAGGAACTCCCGGCCACCGGAGGTGAACCTCAGTGTGTTCAGGCCGATGGTCTTCGCGTTGTTGTGCACCAGCAAGGCCGACAGGCTGACCGGGGTGCCCTGGTCTGCCTTGTACGTCCCCGCCGACTTGCTCGCGGTCAGCACACCGGCCGCGAGCACAGTGCGCTTCTGCGACGCCTGCGCCTCGACCGATGTCGCCGCTGTGGCGGCGTAGTTCCCGCCCGCTGCCGCAGTGACCGACGTGACACCCTGCGGCAGTTTGCCGATGCAGCTACCGGAGCCGTCAGACGCGCCGGTCCCGAGCAGGCTCACCGGAGCGGTGCACAACGCCTTGCCACCAGCGGAGAACGTTACGTTCGCCGTCCGGATGTCGCCGGGTGTGGCGTCGGTGTTGTCCCGCACAGTCGCCCGGAACAACACAGAGTCGCCGTACACCAAGGAAGTCCCGGTGTAGGTGACCTCGGCGCCCTCCGGCTTCACCGTGACCGGCACCGTGAGCGTGCTGGCCACACCGGTGTCGTCGGTGACCGTGAACGCAACCGGGTACTCACCCGGCTTTGCCTTGGTGGTACCGGAAATCGTCCACGTCCGCTTGTTCTCGGCTGTGGTTCCCGGTGCCACCGCGAGCCCGTCGGGCAGCCCGGTGACGGACGCGGTCAACGCCGTACCGGCGCTGTCCGGGTCCTCCGCGGTGATCGTGACCGGCGCGAGCGCGTCGCTGTACTGCACAGCGATGTTCTGCGGGCTGGTCACGCGCGGCGAGGCGTGGATGGTGAAGTCGGCGTCGCTGACGTCGAAGAAGACGTTCCCGACCGCCTCGACCTTGATCCGCGCCTTGGTCGTCGGCACGTCGGGCAGCCTGAGCTGTTCGCTGCCGTCGTTGGGCGTGCTGTGCGTGATCGCGTACGGGAAGGTCTTGCCGCCGTCAGCGGACAGCGAGATCTTCACGTTCTTGGCGTTGACCGGCGCGGTGTTCGTGCCCGCCACGTCCCACGTGATCGTCTGCTTGGACCCACCGGCCAGCGCGGCGGTGGAGCCCTGCGAGGTGACCAGGAACGGCCCCGCGTCCGGCGCGAGCTTCACCGCGGTTTCGGCGAAGCCGATACCGCCGCCGCCGTGTCGGGCATCCCGTGCGGTGAGCCGGAAATGCATGGTCCGGTCGTCCTTGAAACCGGTCCAGTCGGCCGTCGGCAGGAACTCCGAGTAGCAGTCGATCAGCTCCTGCGGCACGTTCGTCTTGCCACCCGACGGTGGCTTCGGCGGCGCGGGCGGGCAGGCGCCGGTCTTGGCGTTGGTGTTGTTCGCCAGGATCTGTGCCATGTCCGGGAACACCCGCGTCGGGTTGCGGTTCACCGCGTTCTGGCCCGGCGAGTAGTACTTCAGGCTGTCCGCGTCGGTCACGATCGCGGCCGTGCCGAACTGCCGGAACAGCGCGCCGTCCTTCTTGACGTTGCTCACCAGGCCGGTGCCGGTGGCCTTGCCGCGGTCGTTCTGCTCCCACATGTAGGTGACGGCGTCGCCGTCCTGGTCCTTCGCGCTACCGGTCAGCGCGAACGGCGTGCGCACCGGTATCGTGTACGACGACGGGACCTTCACCACGGGAGCGTGGTTGCGGGTGTCCTTGACCTTGAAGCCCTTGTTGTCGACCGGGCCGCCCTTGATCGACTCACCGGCGTACCCGGATCCGCCGGTCACCGTGATCCCCAGCGATTCGACGTTCACCCCGGCGAGCGTGCCGCCGAAGATGACCTGGAAACCCGTGTCGCCAAATGGAATCGGCCGGTAGTCCGGGTGGTCGCCGAACCCGGCGACGGTCACGGTCGCGCCCGTGATCGACTCGACCGCGGCCTTGACCGCAGCAGGCGTGTAGTTCACTCCACGCACGATCGGCTCGGAGGTCTTTCCCTGATAGGACAACGTGAACGAGTCGGAGCCGTCGAACTCGCGCAGCGAGATGTCCTGCTGCTCGTTGATCGCGGGCAGATTCGCTGTGGTGTACGTCGTGATCTCGGTGTAGCTCTGGTGCGACCAGTACGGGTCGCTGTGCGGCTGCAGGTTGTCCTGCTGGCAGATCCCGGCGTACGCCATGATCGACGAACCGCTGCCCGGCTCGACCGAAGTGGACGGTTCACGGTTGCCCGTCGAGCAGTTCCACTCGGTGCCGTTGAACGTGTGGTTGCCGCCGAACTGGTGGCCCATCTCGTGTGCCACGTAGTCGACGGCGTAGAAATCGCCGACCGGCGTGGGCAGACCGGTGCAGCCGACCGCCTTTTCCTGGCCACCGACCACGCCGAGCCCGGCGATTCCGCCGCCGTTCACGCCGAGGCCGATGTGCCCGATGTCGTACTTGTCGGCGCCGACGAGCTGGCCGAGGGCGACCCCGGTCGCGTACAGCGTCGGGATGTCACAGGTTTCGAGCTCTTCCGGCGTGAAGCACGGTGCCGCGCCGCACGGGCCGTTCGGCTGGGAAGCCAGCGCCGGGGTGTTCAGGTTGGTTTTGTCGGTGTCGTTGATCAACACCAGTCGGATCGCGGTCTCGTCCTCGTAGATCTGGGTGACGCGGTTCATCAGCGTCACCTTCGCCGCGGTCACGTTCGCCGCGCCGAAGTAGGTGGCGTAGGACGGGTCGGTGATCAGCGCCAGCCGGTAGGTCCGCAGCTTCACCAGTGGGTTCTTGCCCGCGCCGTCGATCGTCGCCTGGACCTCCTTGGCGACGCCCTGGATGCCCTTCTCCTGCAACGGCCCGCTCGGGTTCTGCACGTCGTGGCCGTAGTAGCTGGCGTACAGGCCCTGGTCCTGGTGGAAGTACGGGTCGACGAACCACGACCCGGCCTCCGAGCGCACCGAGGCGTGGAAGCCCAACGGCGTCAGGTCGGCCCGCACGGACGCGGTCGGGTCGTCGATGCCCCGGCCCGCGTAGGTCTTGATCTCCGGGTGGGCCGCCGCCAGCGCCTCTTCCATCACCGGCGCGTCCACCAACGAGAACCGCTGGAACGTGCCCTCGGGAGTCGGCAGCAGCACTTCCCGTGACCCTGCGCCCGCGGCCCGCGAAGCCTTCCCCAGCTCGCCCCGCATCAGCGCCCGGTCGAGAGTGAACCCGGCGAACTTGTCCGTTCGGATGTCGGCCTGCCTGGCCGATCGTTTCGCCACCGAGCCCGCGTCCGCCTTGGTCCACGGGTTGCTCGGTGCGGCAGGTGCCGAGGTGCTCAGCACCGGCATCAGGGCGACCGCCAACCCGGCGATCGCGACAGCGGTCAGACTCCGAGCGGGTCTGGACCGTAACGAGGAACCGCCCAACTGAACCCCTCCTCAAAGAACGCGTTCACACCGCATTCTCGCCGGGGCGCTGGGCAGCCATAACAGCCAAAAGTACTAAGCGTGCCACTGCTCGTGAGCGGTTCGTCCCCCCAAGGCGAACAAACCGCTCACGACACGCTTACCCAGCGTCGCTGGTTGGCGTGTCGTGAGCGGTTTGTTCGGTATTCAGCTATAGCTCATGACGGGACGAACCACTCACGAGTTACTACTTGCCGGTGAGTTCCTTGGCCCGCTTCTCCAGGTCCTCCAGGCCACCGATACCGAGGAAGGCCTGCTCGGGGATGTTGTCGAACTCGCCCTTGGCGATCTTGTCGAACGCCTCGACGGTCTCCTTGATCGGCACGGTCGAGCCCGGCTGACCGGTGAAGACCTCGGCGACCAGCATGTTCTGCGACAGGAAGCGCTCGATGCGACGAGCCCTGTTCACCGTCAGCTTGTCCTCTTCGGACAGCTCGTCCATGCCGAGGATGGCGATGATGTCCTGCAGCTCCTTGTACTTCTGCAGGATCCGCTTGACCTCCTGGGCCACGCGGTAGTGCTCGTCGCCGACGATGTGCGGGGAGAGGATCGTCGAGGACGAGGCCAGCGGGTCCACCGCCGGGAAGATGCCCTTCTGGAACACCGACCGGGAAAGCTCGGTGGTGGCGTCCAGGTGGGCGAAGGTCGTGGCCGGTGCCGGGTCGGTGTAGTCGTCGGCGGGCACGTAGATCGCCTGCATCGAGGTGATCGAACGACCACGGGTCGAGGTGATGCGCTCCTGCAGCTCACCCATCTCGTCGGCCAGCGTCGGCTGGTAACCCACGGCCGACGGCATCCGGCCCAGCAGGGTGGAGACCTCGGAACCGGCCTGGGTGAACCGGAAGATGTTGTCGATGAACAGCAGCACGTCCTGGTTCTGCACATCGCGGAAGTACTCCGCCATCGTCAATGCAGACAGCGCGACCCGCATACGCGTGCCGGGCGGCTCGTCCATCTGGCCGAACACCAGTGCGGTGTCGTTGATGGTGCCGTCCTCGCCCAGCTCCAGGATGAGGTCGTTGCCCTCACGGGTGCGCTCGCCGACACCGGCGAACACCGAGGTGCCACCGAAGTTCTTGGCGACACGGGTGATCATTTCCTTGATCAGCACCGTCTTGCCGACACCGGCACCGCCGAACAGGCCGATCTTGCCACCCTGCACGTACGGGGTGAGCAGGTCGATCACCTTGAGGCCGGTCTCCAGCACGTCCGTACGACCTTCGAGCTGGTCGAAGGCCGGCGGCTTGCGGTGGATGGTCCAGCGCTCGGCGTCCTTGGCGTAGCCGGGCTCGTCGAGGCAGTCGCCGAGGGCGTTGAACACGTGGCCCTTGACGATGTCGCCGACGGGCACGGAGATGGCCTGGCCGGTGTTGCGCACCGGGGTACCACGCACCAGGCCGTCCTGCGGCTGCATGGAGATGCAACGCACCAGGTTGTCACCCAGGTGTGCGGCGACCTCCAGGGTCACGGTCTTCTTCAGCTGCTCGAACTCGATGTCGACCTTGAGCGCGTTGAACAGCTCGGGCACCGCGTCGCGAGGGAACTCGACGTCGACGACCGGGCCGGTCACGCGGACAATTCGACCGGTGGCAGTTGGTTCTAGGGTGGCAGTCATCGCTTAGTCATCACTTCCTGCGGCGGCGGCGAGCGCGTTGGCGCCACCGACGATCTCGCTGATCTCCTGGGTGATCTGGGCCTGGCGCGCCTGGTTCGCCTCACGCGAGAGGGTGAGGACGAGGTCCTTCGCGTTGTCCGTCGCGGACTTCATCGCGGTACGACGAGCCGCGGACTCCGACGCGGCCGAGTCGAGCAGTGCGGAGAAGATCCTGGTGTTGATGTACTTCGGCAGCAGCGCGGCCAGCAACTGGTCCGCGCCCGGCTCGAACTCGTAGCTCGGCGGGATGGTGTCCGGCTTCTCGTCGGAGAACTCGACCTCGAGCGGAGCCATCCGCTTGACGGTCGGCACCTGGGAGAGCATCGTCCGGAACTCCGTGTAGACGATGTGCAACTCGTCCACACCGAGCACGCCGTCCTCACCCGGGTTGTCGCCCTCGTCGTCGGCCCCGGACATGAAGGCCTTGACCAGCAGTTCACCCGCGGCCTGGGCGTGCTCGTAACGCGGCGTCTCGGAGAACCCGGTCCACGACTCGACGTAGTCGCGGTCGCGGAACGTGTAGAACGAGACGGCCTTGCGGCCGATCAGATACAGCACCGGCTGTTTGCCCTGCGAGCGGAGCAGCGAAACAAGCTCCTCCGCGGCGCGCAGCACGTTGGCGTTGTAGCCGCCGCACAGGCCACGGTCACTCGTCACGATGAGCACGCCGGCCCGCGTGGGGTTCTCGCGCTCGGTCAGCAACGGGTGATCCAAGTTGGACGCCGCCCCGGCCAGTGCGGAGAGCACGTTCGTGATCTCCTGCGCATACGGCCGGGAGGCCTCCACTCGTGCCTGCGCCCGGCTGATCCGCGTGGTCGCGATGACCTCCTGGGCCTTGAAGATCTTGGCAAGGCCCTGGGTTGAGCGGATCCGTTGGCGTAGTTCGCGAAGCTGTGCGGCCATGTGGCTACCCGATCACTTCTTCGGGGCGGGTCGGTGCACCTTCACCGACTCCTGCCCGACCTTGTCGGCTTCCAGCGCGTCGGCCGGGGTGTCCACGACCGACGAACCGTCGGCCGCGGTGAACTGCTCCTTGAACTTGTTGATCGCCTCGGAGAGACGCTCGACCAGCTCGTCGGAGAGGTCCTTGGTGTCGCGGATCTCCTGCAGGATACCCGCGTGGTTGCGCCGGACGTTGTCCAGCAGCTCCCGCTCGAACCGGCGGACGTCGTCGGTCGGCACCGAGTCGAGGAAGCCACGGGTACCCGCGAAGATCGAGACGACCTGCTCGTCGATCGCCACCGGCGAGTACGCGTTCTGGCGCAGCACCTGGTAGAGCCGGTCACCACGCTCCAGCTGGGCCTTCGAGGTGGCGTCGAGGTCCGAGGCGAACGCGGCGAACGCGGCCAGCTCGGTGTGCTGCGAGAGGTCGATCCGCAGCGAACCGGAGACCTTGCGCATCGCCTTGATCTGCGCGGCGCCACCGACTCGGGACACCGACACACCGACCGCGATGGCCGGGCGCTGGCCCTGGTTGAACAGGTCGGCCTGCAGGAAGCACTGGCCGTCGGTGATCGAGATGACGTTGGTGGGGATGTAGGCCGAGATGTCACCGGCCTTGGTCTCGATGATCGGCAGACCGGTCAGCGAGCCCGCGCCCAGGTCGTCGGACAGCTTTCCGCAGCGCTCCAGCAGACGGGAGTGCAAGTAGAAGACGTCACCCGGGTAGGCCTCGCGGCCCGGCGGGCGGCGCAGCAGCAGCGACAGCGCGCGGTAGGCCTCGGCCTGCTTGGTCAGGTCGTCGAAGACGATCAGGACGTGCTTGCCCGCGTACATCCAGTGCTGGCCGAGGGCCGAGCCGGTGTAGGGGGCGATCCACTTGAAGCCCGCGGAGTCCGATGCCGGGGCCGCGACGATGGTGGTGTACTCCATCGCGCCGTTGTCCTCGAGCGTCTTCTTGACCGCCGCGATCGTGGAGCCCTTCTGACCGATGGCGACGTAGATGCAGCGCACCTGCTGCTTCGGGTCGCCGGTCTCCCACGCCTGCTTCTGGTTGATGATCGTGTCGACGCAGACCGTGGTCTTGCCGGTCTTGCGGTCGCCGATGATCAGCTGGCGCTGGCCGCGGCCGATCGGCGTCATCGCGTCGATCGCCTTGATGCCGGTCACCAGCGGTTCCTTCACCGGCTGGCGCTGCACCACCGTCGCGGCCTGCAGCTCAAGCACACGCTGGTCGTCGGCGACGATGTCGCCGAGGCCGTCCAGCGGCTGGCCGAGCGGGTTGATGACGCGGCCGAGGAAGCCGTCGCCGACCGGCACCGAAAGGATCCGGCCGGTCCGCTTGACCTCCTGGCCTTCCTCGATGGTCTCGTAGTCACCGAGGATCGTGACACCGATTTCGCGCACGTCCAGGTTCTGCGCGACACCGAGCACGCCGCCGGGGAACTCGACCAGCTCGTTGGCCATCGCCGAGGGCAGACCCTCGACGTAGGCCACGCCGTCACCGGTCGCGGTGACGGTGCCGACCTCTTCCTTCGTCACGTCCGGCGTGTAACCGGAGACGTAGTTCTCGATCGCACTGCGGATCTCGTCCGACGAGATCGTCAGCTCCGCCATGTCTTCCCGCTCTCGCTTTCGTTACTTCAAAATGCTTGGGGTTCAGCCAGCCAACCGGCGGCGCAGGTCGTCCAGCCGTCCTGCCGCACTACCGTCGATCACTTCGTCGCCGACGCGGATGACCAGGCCACCGATCAGCTTCTCGTCGATCTCGACGTGCAGCGCGATCGGCCGTGCGTAGATGCGCTGCAACGTCGCCGCGAGCCGCTCCTCTTGCGCTTCGGTCAGCGGCGCCACCGTGGTGACGTGCGCGACCGAGCGCTCCCGGCGCTTGGCGGCCAGGTCGGCCAGCTCTTCGAGGCCCTCGACTGCCCGGCGTCCACGCGGGTTGGCCACCAGTGCCTCGGCCAGCTTCTCCGTCGTCGGGTCGACCTTGCGGGCGGCCAGCGACCGGAGCAGTTCGAGCTTGCCGTCCACCGGCGCGCCCGGATCGGACAGCAGGCGTTCCAGCTCACCGTTGGCCGCGACGATCCGGCCGAGCCGGAACAGCTCGTCCTCGATCGTGTCGAGCTTCCCGGCGCGCTCGGCACCGACCAGCAGCGCGGTGCGGGCCAGCGACTCGATGCCGTCGACCAGCTCACGCGGGTTGGACCAGCGCGAGGAGACCACGGACTCGATCAGCTCGACCGTGGAGGCGGCCAGCTTGCCCGCGAACAGCTGGCGAACCAGCTCGGTGCGCCTGCGCGACTCGGCCGACGCGTCGGCGAGTGCCCTGCGCAGGCCCGGTTCGCGGCTGAGCAGGCCGACCACGGCGAACAGCTCGTCGCCGAGCGTGCCGAAGTCGGTCGAGTCCAGCAGCTTGAGCTCGGCCGACGCGAGCGCTTCGCGGCTCGCGGCGTGCAACAAAGTCATCTTGGCCGTCCCCTGCTACTTCTTGGCGGGCGCCGACACGGAGTCCAGCTCCTCGAGGAACCGGTCGACGGTGCCGCGGCGACGGGACTCGTCCTCCAGGGACTCACCGACGATCTTGCTGGCCAGCTCGACCGCGGTACGGCCGAGGTCGGCACGCAGCTCCGCGACGATCTGGGCCCGCTGGGCCTCAAGCTGGTTGCGGCCCTGCGCGACGATCCGCGTGGCCTCTTCCTGTGCCTGGACCCGCAGCTCCTCACGGATCTGCTCGGCCTCGATCCGGGCGTCGTCGCGGATCCGCGCTGCCGCTGCGTTGGCGTCGGCGAGCAGGTCCTTGTACTTCTGCAGGTTCTCTTCGGCCTGCGCCTGCAACTGCTCGGCCTTCTGGATGCCGCCCTCGATCTTCTCGGTGCGCTCCTTGTAGAGCGCCTCGAAGCGGGGGACGACGAACTTCCAGAGGATGCCGAGCAGCAGCAGGAACGACACCAGCCCGAGGATGACCTCGGACGGGTGTGGCATGACCGGGCTCGGCTCCTCAGCCGCCAGCACTGTCAGCTTTGTCAGCACGACAACTCCCTACGATCTGGCGTCGAACAGGATCAGCCGGCAGACGCGATGAAGTAGAGAACCAGACCGATCAGGGCGAGCACCTCGGTCAGGATGAACGTCTGGAAGCCCAGACCACGCAGCTTGCCCTCAGCCTCGGGCTGACGGGCGGTGCCGTTGATGACGGCGGCGAAGATGACACCCACACCGATACCCGGGCCGATCGCGCCGAGGCCGTAACCGATCATCGCAAGACCCTTGTTGAGGTTCGGGGCTGCCTGCGCAAGCATGATGGCGTTGCTCACTTCGTTTTCCCTTTCGAGTTCGGGTCCGCGATGGCGCGGATCCGGGAACTTGTCACTCGACCGGATGGCCGGTCAGTGTTCTGCGGCCAATGCGGTTCCGATGTACCCGGCGGCCAGCAAGGCGAAGATGTACGCCTGGATGACCTGGATGAACGCCTCGAGGAACGTCATCGCGATGGCGAACGCGAAGGCGAAGATCGACGCGGGCTTCAGCCAGCCGCTCGCCTCGACCAGCAGGTACTCGCCACCCATCGTGAACACCAGCAGGATCAGGTGACCGGCGAACATGGCCGCGAACACCCGGATGGCCAACGTGATCGGGTTCATGAAGAACTTGGTGAAGATCTCGATCGGCGTCAGCAGGAAGTAGATCGGCTTCGGGATACCCGGGGGGAACAGCTCCTTCTTCAGGTACCCGCCGATTCCGTGCTTGCGGATACCCGAGATGTGGTAGACCGGGTAGATCACCAGGATCGACAGCGCCAGCGGGAATCCGATGTGCGAGAACGTCGGGAACTGAATGATCGGGATGATGCCGAAGATGTTGTTCACCAGGGTGAACGTGAACAGCGCGAGGATCAGCGGCACGTACGGCCGGAAGTCCTTGGCACCGATCTGCTCGCGCGTGATGCCGTTGCGGCTGAAGTCGTAGACGCCCTCGGCCATGAACTGGAACTTGCTGGGCACGAGCTTCAGGTTGCGCGACGCGAGCAGGAAGAACGCGGCGATGATGATGATCGACAGCACGACCAGCACCATCGGCTTGGTGACGCTGCCAAAGATCGGCGGCAGGAAGAAATCTCCGACGCCGGGCGGCTTGAACTCGCCGCCTTCCGCCAGCAACGACATGCCCAACGGGGGCTCCTTCCGGTTCTCCCGGCCGGCCGTGTGTCACACCACCGGGGGAATCGTCACGATCAGGACGTAACGTACCTGACGTACTGCAAGCACTCGAAAGCGGGGCTACCCCGGCGTAAGACCGGGCGTCGGTGCCCCTTCGGGCGAACACTATCAATCGGTCAGAACCAACCGAACGGGTGTACTGCTTAGTGGTTGCGACCGGGGGTTCGTTGGGGGTATTCGGCGGATCCAGGTTTCCGCTGGGCGTGCGGCCGGAAGGGGCTTGTACCGGGTTGTACTAGTGCCTTTCGGCCGTGCGTCCAGCGGGAAGCTGGGCCGTCGAGACCCCTGACGAACCCCCGGTCGTGACCACTCAACCGTCCTCGTTTGCCGGATCTGCCGTCTTCTTCGCCGGGATGATTGTAGGGACCTTGGTTCGCTGGAAGGCGAACACCTCGGCCGTCGCGGTCACCAGGATGGTCGCGAGCAGCGTGAACGCCAGCGAGTTGCGGTGCAGCGCGTCGATCCCGCCGAGCACCGTCAGCGCCACCAGCAGGATGATCATCTTCAGCGCGAACCCGCCGAGCACCGCCACCAGCAGCATGTTCGTGCTGATCCCGGCGGTCTGCCGCATCAGCACCAGTGTGGCGACCGATGACACACAGGCGACGGCGCCGCCCGCGAGGGCGCCGTAGACCCCGTTGGATCCGACGAGGACCCCGGCGAGCACCACCGCGACCGCGATCGTGCCGAGTGTCCACCAGATCGCGCCCTTGAACATGGCCGTGGCCAGCTTGTGCACGATCTCCTTGGCGGATTCGGGCTGCTTGGGGACCTCGAAGGTCTCGCTGTTCTCGCTCATCGCCGCCTGAGTCTAGGTATGGCCGAGACGAGCAACGCCACCAGGAGGCCGATGACCATCCCCCACACCACCACGAGCCCGTCGAACAGGCTCAGCGAGACCGCGCCGAACGCCAGCACAGCGGCCCACAAGTAGATCAACAGCACCGCCCTGCGCTGCGAGTGGCCGATCTCCAGCAGCCGGTGGTGCAGGTGCATCTTGTCGGCGTGGAACGGGCTCAGCCCGCGCCTGGTCCGGCGGACGACCGCCATCAGCAGGTCCAGCAGGGGCACGAACAGCACCGCGGCCACCACGATCAGCGGGGACAGCACCCCGATCATGTTCGTCGGCCCCTGCCCTTCCGGCAGCCGCTTGCCCGCGGCGGACGTGCTGGCAGCGGCCAGCGTGAGGCCGATCAACATCGAGCCGGAGTCGCCCATGAACAGCCTGGCGGGCTGGAAGTTGTGCGGAAGGAACCCCAGACACGCACCTGCGAGCGTGACCGACAGCAAAGCAGGCGCGTAGTTGACGACGTCGTTACTGGTTTCCGACAGCAAGTGGAACGAAAACGTACAAGTTGCCAACGATGCGATCACGCCGATGCCCGCGGCGAGGCCGTCGAGACCGTCGATGAAGTTCATCGCGTTGATCAACACGAGCGCGAGCATGACCGTCAGCAGGCCGCCCTGGTTCATGTCCAGCACGACCAGCGAGCCGCTCGGGCCGATGTCGTTGCCGCCCCACGGCACCCAGACCAGCACCCACTGGATTCCGAACAGGACGACGATGCCCGCCGACATCGTCTGTCCCGCGAACTTCGTCAGCGCGTCCAGCTCGAACCGGTCGTCGAGCATGCCGATCAGCATGATCACGCCGCCGCCGACGAGCACGCCGTACGGGTCGAGCGAGTACTCGAAGGCCCTGCGCAGCAGCGGGAGCTGGTGGGCCAGCAGCATGCCGCCGCAGATGCCCAGGTACATCGCCAGTCCGCCGAGCCGCGGGATGGGCCGCGTGTGCACGTCACGGGTACGCGGGACGGCGACCGCGCCGATCTTGAACGCGAGCAGCCGGACCGGGCCGGTCAGCAGGAAGGTCAGCGCCAGGCTGATCAGTCCGACCAGGAGGTACTCACGGATCGGCAGGCCGTTGAAGGGGAGTTCGGTCGGCACGGTCAACTCCGTGGATACGCGGGCAGGCCCGCGACCAGTCGCTCGACGTCGTTGCCGACCGCGGCGAGCTCGTCGTCGCTGTCGGTGCGCACCGCGCGTCCGATCAGCCCGGCGATCTCCGCCATGTCGGACTCGACCATGCCCTGGGTGGTCACGCACGGTGTGCCGACCCTGATCCCGGACGCGACCATCGGCGGGTTGGGGTCGAAGGGGATCACGTTCTTGTTCAGCGTGATCCTGGCCTTCCCGCAGCGCCGCTCGGCCTGCGCGCCGGTGACGCGCTGGGTGAGATCGAGCAGGGCCAGGTGCGTGTCCGTGCCGCCGGAGACCGGCCGCATCCCAACCGCGGCAAGGCCTTCGGCCAGCGCGGCGGCGTTCGCGACGACCTGTGCCGCGTACGCGGAGTACGCGGGCGTCGAAGCCTCCTTGAGCGCGACCGCCTTGGCCGCGACCACATGCATCAGCGGGCCGCCCTGAATCGCCGGGAACACAGCCTTGTCGATCGCTTTGGCGTGTTCCCCGGTGCTGAGGATCATGCCGCCGCGTGGGCCGCGAAGGACTTTGTGTGTGCTGAACGTGACGACGTCCGCGTAGGGCACCGGCGACGGGATCACCTTGCCGGCGACCAGACCGATGAAATGCGCCGCGTCGACGACGAGCACCGCGTCGACCTCGTCGGCGATCTGCCGGAACGCCGCGAAATCGATGAGCCTAGGGTACGCGGTCGCCCCCGCGATGATCATTCTGGGGCGATGCGTCAACGCCAGGTCCCTGACCTGGTCGTAGTCGATGAGTTCGGTGTCCTTGGCGACGCCGTACGACACCGGTTCGAACCACCGTCCGGAGAAGTTCACCCGTGAGCCGTGCGTCAGGTGCCCGCCGTGCGGCAATGACATCGCCAGGACGGTGTCGCCCGGCTCGCAGAACGCGGTGTACGCGGCGAGGTTGGCGCTGGCCCCGGAATGCGGCTGGACATTGGCGTGCTCGGCGCCGAACAGCGCCTTCGCCCGTTCGATGGCGAGCGCCTCGGCGCGGTCGACCTGCTCACAGCCACCGTAGTAGCGCCTGCCGGGATAGCCCTCGGCGTACTTGTTGGACAGCGCGGACCCGGTCGCGGCGAGCACGGCCGGGCTGGCCAGGTTCTCGCTCGCGATCAGCTGCAGGCCGCCGCGCAGCCGGTCGATCTCGGACAGCAGGACGTCGGCGATGTCCGGGTCGGCCTCGGCCAGGAGGTCGAAGTCGGGACCCCAGAACGTCACCGAGCACTCCTTCGTCACGCCGGGTTCAGAACCTCGACGCCAAGCGCCTCTTCGACGGCATGGCGGCTGACCGCGCCCTCACGCAGCAGGACAGGGTCGTTGCCGGTGAGGTCCACGATGGAGGACGGCACCGGATCGCCGGACGGTCCCCCGTCCAGGTATACCGCGACGGACTCGCCCAGCTGGTCGCGGGCCTCCTCCGCGGTGGCGGCGGGCGCGTGGCCCGACCTGTTCGCACTGGACACGGCCATCGGGCCGACATCGCGCAGCAGTTCGATGGCAACCGGGTGCAGCGGCATCCGGAGCATGACCGTGCCACGCGTGTTGCCCAGATCCCACGCCAGGCTCGGCGCGTGCGGCAGCACGAGGGACAGGTCCCCCGGCCAGAACGCCTCGACGAGCCTGCGCGCGTGGTCGGGCACGGACAGCACGAGCCCGTCGATGGCCGCCCAACTGCCCACGAGCACGCCGACCGGCATGTCGGGACCGCGGTTCTTGGCTTCGAGCAGGGCACGCACCGCGCCGCCGTCGAACGCGTCGCAGCCGATGCCGTAGACAGTGTCGGTCGGCAGGACCACGAGCCGCCCGGAACGCACAGCACCGGCTGCGGCGGCAAGTCCGTCTTGCCGGTCCTCAGGCAACGAACAGTCATACAGCGTGCTCACGCACGTGACTCTAGTCCTCAGTCCACGCGGGGCGTTGAGCGCCCGCGTCCGGCGCTCAGCGCACTCCGTGTCGCCACACCATCGGAGCGACTTCCGTCGCCCGGACCTGCCAGGCCTGGCGGCGGAAGGCTGCGACGACGGCGTAGACCGCGGCCGCGCCGAGGATGGCACCGCTCACCACAAGGACGATGTTTCCGTTGACGCCGCCGAGGCCGACCACGGCAAGCCCCGCGCCACCGCCGAACAGCGCGTACCCGGCAACAGCCGCGTCGTTCGACCACATCCACCGCTGGCCGTCGGCGAGTTCGGCGGTCAGCCTGGCGACGGCGGCGCGATGGGCTTCGTCGACCGCGGTCACCGCCGCTCGGGCGGCCACCGCGGCGCAGATGTCGAACTGGGTGCGGCTGGTGATCACGAGTTCCTCGTCGCGAGTGAGGCTTCTTGCCTGGTCAGCGGTTTCCAGCAGCGCGCCGGTCAGCTGGTGTTGTGCCACCGGGTTTCCCGGGTGCCGGGCGAGCGCCTGTTCCATCCGCACGACCGCTGCCTGCGGATTCCCTCTCAGCACAAGGGCTTGCGCCAGTCCACAGTCGACAATCAGATCGTCGCCGCTCGCTCTTTCGTAGCATGCGACCGCCCGCTCCTGCTGACCGAGCGCCAGCAGCGCGTCACCCGCGCCAACCAGGTCGTTGTCCGCCTCGAACAGCGCCCGTGCCTCTTCCGGTCTGCCCGCAAGGAGTTCCGCCGCCGCGGCCGAGGACTGCGCCGCCGCCTGCCACTTGACCAACGGATCGATCCACATCGTTGTGCTCCGTCCGGGTGACGCGTAACGACCGTTCGCCCGCAGGCGACTTGCCTTGCATACCATCCCAGTGGGTCCGGCGACCGTTTCAGGTATGGAGAAGAGGTCTTGTGCAGCCGCCCCGAAATCACCCGTCCGGGCGAAGATCGTTGGCGCTCATGGTTTCCGCTGGATACCTGGTGGTCGCCGGTGCGTTCGGCACCGTCCTGCTGACGACGAGAACGAGCGGCACAGCGGCGCGACCAGCCGACGCGCCCGTCGTGCTGACCTCGGTCGAACCAGCCTGGGAGACAACAACATCATCATCTCCGAGAACGACACCGCCGACAGCGACGACAGCGACGACAGCGACGACAGCGACGACAGCGACGACAGCGCCGTCCGAGTCAGGCCAGATCCCGGCGGGCTACCGGCGAGTGACCACGGCCGCCGGAATGACCACCGCGATCCCGGCTGGCTGGACCGTTATCCCTTGTAGCAGTGGAAACGGCTGCGAGCAGGCAACCGATCCGACTGACTCCGACCGGTTCGTGCGGATCGGCGGCAGTTCGTCTCCCACCGTGTCGCTGGCCGCCACCCAGGGCGAGTACGAGCAGCAGTTCGCCAAACGCACCGGCTACCAACGGCTGCGGTTCGAAACCGGGACGTACCACGGCTATCCGTCGGTCGAGTGGGAGTTCGAGTGGACAAGCTCCGGCGTGCAGCGGCACGTCCGGACGATGTACTGGCGCGCGGGCGGCAACGACAACATCGCCTACGCGTCCGCCCCGGTGACCAAGTGGGACACCACCCTTCCCTTGTACCAGACCATGATCGACTATTCGACTCCGTGACGGGACCATGACTGACCACTCGATCAGCCGACGCGCTCAGTCCAGGGACGACACCACGCGATACCTCTGCGCGGCAACGCAGCTGGACGCCAAATACGCCGACGACGCGATCCGCGAGTTCCTGGTCGAACGCACCCGGTCGGTGACGCCGTCGCCCGGCACCGACGCCACCGCGGTGCTCGGCGAGGCAGTGGCCGCCCGCGCCCGGCGCAAGTACCGCGACGGCGCGCTGGCCGTTCTCGCCATCGTCGTCCTCTTCACCGCGCCGGTCGGGCTGCTGGTCGGCTGGCTCGTCGTCGGCCTGCTCGCCTCCGTGTCGCTGCTGGGCAAAGGACTGAAAACCCTGGTCCGCAGGACGAACGCGATACCGGTGGTGATCGGCGCGGCCGCGGTCGTCCTGCTGGTGGTGTACGGCCCGGATCTGTACGAGGCCCTGCTCGACTCGTCGTCCTCCTCCTCGCGCTCCAGACGGTCTTCCTCCTCCTCGGCGAGTGAGGGCGAACTGGTCGTGGCACTGGTGATGATGGGCGGGATGCTCGCCGCGCTGATCGCCGACCGGCTGATCGTCCACTGGCACCTGACCAGACGGCTGGGCTGGAACTCCGGTCCGGTCACCGATCCGCTCACCGACGAGCGCCCGGTGCTGTCCGCGAGCAGGACCTTCATGCGTGAACTGCGCCGGATCGCCGACGCCGAGCGGGAAGGGCGCACGCAGGAGAGCGCGTCGCTCGTGGTCTACCGCGGTTTCAGCCCGTTCGTGGGCGCGGGACGCGAGTACCGGCCGTGGTCGATCGCCGTCCCGTTGCACCCGGTCCCCGGCAAGGAACAGAAGTACCTGTCCACGGAGGCGTTGTACACGGGCATCCGCGAGTCGCTCGGCGGGCTCGGCCGGGCGACTCCGCTGACTCCGAGCGAACGACTCCGCGCACTGCGGATCGCCGACCAGGTGGTCGTGCCCGCCGAGGAACTGATCGACCACATCGCCGATCCGGCCAGCCGGATGGTCCTCGAAGGACTGGGACACCCGCCCCGCCCGACGCTGGCGAGCGAGGACATGACGCGGCTGCGGGCCAACCCGGAGGAATGGGCGCGGTACTACCTCTGTGTCCAGGTGGAGACGTGGGACCGGGAGCTCGTGCTCAGCGTGTTCATCCACGCGGCGATGGACGACACGACGCTGTACGTCGAGTGGACGCCCTGTGTCCTGATGCCGATCAAGCGTGAGTACCAGGAGATCGACCAACTGGCGCCGGTGTCGCCGAAACCGGTCTTCGAGGCGCTGCTGCGGATGCTGCGGATGCCGCTCACCATCCTGCCGTCGACCGTCAAGCTGCTGACGATGATCCGACCGATCCGGCAGCGCCCCGGTTTCGTCGACCCGCGCGTGTACGGCTCACTGCGCAGCCTGCGTGAGATGGCCGCCGACGACACCGTGCACAACTACCTCCAGCTGGCCGACATCGACCGGTACCTGAAGATCCTCAACAGCCGGTTCGTGCCCGCCGTCAGCAAACTGCTGACCGACAGCGGGTTTTCCGCTGAGGGCTTCGTGCAGCAGGCGGTCGTCGTCAACTACCGCAGTCTGCACATCGGCGGCAACGCGACCGGCAACTTCAACCTCGGCGACAACGCCATGCTCAGCGACATCACCACCCCTGGAGGGACCACGTGAACGACCGCAAGCTCAACGTCGGTGGCAGCGCGACCGGCAACTTCAACCTCGGCGACAACGTCACGATGGGCAACGTCACCGTCGGACAGGCCGAGGCACGCCGTGACCTGCTTGCCGACCTGGCCGCGTTGCGCGCCGAAGTGGCCGACCGGCCCGAGATCACGACGAGGATCGACGACCTCGAAGAAGAGGCGACCGCCGAGCAGCCCGACCCGAGCGGTGGCCGGAAAGCGTTCGAGCGCCTCAAGAACGCCCTCGCGGGCGTCGCCGGTGTCACCGAGGTGCTCGCCACGATCGAGGACCAGGTCCGCGCGCTGTTCTCGTGACTAGTGGTTGCGCAGCGCGGTGGCGAAGCGGGGACGACCGGCAAGGTCCCTGTGATCCTCCACTTCGGACAGCACGCGCCGGGCGGTCAGCAGTTCCGGCACGGAATCGCCTTGGCTGTCATCGTGTTCGATGCCGACCCGGCCGCCGGGCTTGAGCAGCCGGGCGGCACAGGTGACGACGGACTTGACGATGTCGAGGCCGTCAGGGCCGCCGAAGACCGCGATGTCCGGATCGTGGTCGGCGACCTCGGGCGGGACGGGAGCGTCGTCGGGAACGTAAGGCGGGTTGCACAGCACCAGGTCGACTGTGCCCTCCATGGACGCCAGCAGCCTCGGATCGGTGACATCGCCGGAGTGCAGCCGGATCGGGGTGTCACCGGCTTCGATCCGGAGGTCGGAATTGCGCCGGGCCCAGGACAGCGCGACACGGTCCAACTCGACGGCGTGCACGACCGCGTCCGGACGAGCGTGCGCGAAGGCCAACGCGAGCGCGCCGGAGCCGGTGCACAGGTCGACAACGACCGGAGCCTGCGGCGCGACCGACAAACCCCACTCCAGCAACAAGTCCGTCTCCGGCCGGGGAACGAACACACCCGGCCCCACCACGAGCGGAATCGAGCCGAGCCAGCCCGAACCGGTGATGTGCTGCAGCGGCTCACGCGCCGCGCGCCGGTTCACGAGCTTGCCGAACGCGTCCACAACAGACGGGTCGACAAGCGGGACGAGCGGCAAGCGGCCCCGCTCCACACCGAGGACGTGCGACGCCAACAGCTCCGCGTCCACCCGTGGACTGTCCACACCGGCCGCGCTGAGGATCTTCTCGGCTTCGATGATGGCCAATCTCAACGGGGTGCGCGTCATGGCCGCACAGCCTAGTCAGCCCTGTGCCGCGGCCAGTCGCTCGGACCGGTCGGCCTCGGCCAGCGCGTCGAGCACGCCGTCCAGCTCGCCTTCCAGCACCTGGTCGAGGTTGTAGGCCTTGTAGTTCACCCGGTGGTCGGAGATCCGGTTCTCCGGGTAGTTGTACGTGCGCACCCGCTCCGAACGGTCGACGGTCCGGACCTGGCTGCGCCGGGAGTCGGAGGCCTTCTTGGCCGCTTCCTCGTCGGCGAGCGCCTGCAGGCGCACCTTGAGCACGTGCATCGCCTGCGCTCGGTTCTGCAGCTGGGAGCGTTCGTTCTGGCAGGACACCACGATCCCGGTCGGCAGGTGGGTGATCCGCACGGCCGAGTCGGTGGTGTTGACGCTCTGGCCGCCGTGGCCCGACGAGCGGAAGACGTCCACCCGCAGGTCCTTCTCGTCGATCTCCACCTCGACGTCCTCGACCTCGGGGTAGACGAGGACACCGGCGGCGGACGTGTGGATGCGGCCCTGCGACTCGGTCACCGGGACGCGCTGCACGCGGTGCACACCGCCTTCGAACTTCATCCGTTCCCAGACCCCTTCGGGGTCCGAGGCCTTCGACTTGACCGAAAGGGTGACGTCCTTGTAGCCGCCGAGGTCAGACTCGTTCACGTCGAGCACGTTGATCTTCCAGCCGCGGCGCTCGGCGTACCGGGTGTACATCCGGAACAGGTCGCCCGCGAACAGCGCGGACTCCTCGCCGCCCTCACCGGACTTGATCTCGACGAGCACGTCCGAGCCGTCGTGCGGGTCACGCGGCAGCAGCTGCTCGGACAGGCGTTCCTCCAGCTCGGGGATGCGCTTGGTGAGCGCTTCCGCCTCGGCCGCGAACGTGTCGTCCTCCGCTGCGAGCTCCTTGGCGGCTGTGAGGTCCTCTCGGACGCTGTCCAGCTCGCGCAGGGTTTTCACGATCGGCGTGAGCTCGGAGTACCGGCGGCCGAGTTTGCGGGCACGTGCCTGGTCGGCGTGCACGGCCGGGTCGGCCAGTTCACGCTCCAGTTCGGCGTATTCCTTCAGCAACTCGTCCACTGTTTCACCCCTTCACTCATAGCTTCCGGACACGACAACGGCGCCCGGCCAATGGGCCGGGCGCCGTGTACGCAGCTACTTCTTGCGCTTGCCGTAACGTGCCTCGAAGCGCGCGACCCGGCCACCGGTGTCCAGGATCTTCTGCTTGCCCGTGTAGAACGGGTGACAGTTCGAGCAGACCTCGACGTGGATGGACCCGGAGGTCTTGGTGCTGTGGGTGCTGAACGTGTTCCCGCAGCCGCAGGTCACCTCAGTGGTGACGTACTCGGGGTGGATACCGCTCTTCACTGATCTCGCCTCTCGTTGTGGCCGCCGGGTCCCCATCGTGATCTTCGGGGTGAACCGGAGCCGGACTCGACCTACTAGTTTGCCAGACGCGCTGACCAGCCAGTTCAACACCTCCCCATGGAGGATTGTTCCCGCCGTTGGCCCGCTCGTCGCTGGCCACATACCACCGGGCGCAGATCGGCGAGTGCTGACCGAACCCAGGGTTATGACCAGTCATAACCCTCGCCACACTGACTGCGTGCAATGCGCCGTACGCCGACCGCTACCGCTACTCGCCTGGGTGGCGTTGCCCGTGCTGTTCACGGCGGTTGTGCTTGGCCTCACATCGCTCGGCCTGTTGCTGCTCGGTGTGTCCGGCGACACGATCCTGACCAGCGCCCATCTGGGCACTGCGGCCGGGCTGACCGCCATGATCGGGTACTCGATCGAGTGGCCGCCGGGCTGGCGACGGCTGAACTGGCCCTACGCCGCCCTCATCCTCGCCATCGGAGTCGTCCTGCACGGCACGGACGTCCCGGCGATTCTGGCCATCGCGCTCGGTGTCCCCAGCGGGGCACTGCTGCTGCACGTGCTCTGGCTACACAAATCCATCGTGAGTGGTTAAGCCGGTTAGAACCGGCTTAACCACTCACGAGGGTTTGTCAGTCGTTGTCCACACCCGGGGTGGTCTTGGCCACCTGCATCAGGAACTCGATGTTGGTGCGGGACTTGCGCAGCCGGTCGAGCAGCAGCTCGATCGCTGCCTGCGGCTCCAACGCGTGCAGCACGCGACGCAGCTTGTGCGTGACCGCCAGCTCGTCCGGCGAAAGCAGCAGGTCTTCCTTTCGGGTGGACGACTGGTCGACGTCCACGGCGGGGAAGGTGCGCTTGTCGGCGATCTTGCGGTCCAGCTTGAGCTCGGCGTTGCCGGTGCCCTTGAACTCCTCGAAGATCACGCTGTCACCGGCAGAGCCGGTCTCGACCAGCGCGGTCGCGAAGATGGTCAACGAGCCGCCGTTCTCGATGTTGCGCGCGGCACCCAGGAAACGCTTCGGCGGGTACAGCGCGGTCGAGTCGACACCACCAGACAGGATCCGGCCGGATGCCGGGGCTGCCAGGTTGTACGCACGGCCCAGACGGGTCACGGAGTCGAGCAGCACGACCACGTCGGTGCCCATCTCCACGAGCCGCTTGGCCCGCTCGATCGCCAGTTCGGCCAGCATGGTGTGGTCGCCAGGCGGGCGGTCGAACGTCGCCGCGATGACCTCGCCGTCGACGTTGCGCTGCATGTCGGTGACTTCCTCGGGACGCTCGTCCACCAGGACGACCATGAGGTAGCACTCGGGGTTGTTCTTGGCGATCGCGTTGGCGATCTGCTGCAGAACAGTCGTCTTGCCCGCCTTCGGCGGGGAGACGATCAGCGCACGCTGGCCCTTGCCGACCGGCATCACGAGGTCGATGACCCGAGTCGAGAGGATGTGCGGCTCGGTCTCGAGGCGCAGCCGCTCGTTCGGGTACAGCGGCGTCAGCTTGGTGAACTCCGGCCGGGTCTTGGCCTGCTCCGGGTCCATGCCGTTGACGGTCTCGACACGCACCAGCGGGTTGAACTTCTGCCGCTGCTGCTCGCCCTCACGCGGCTGGCGGACCAGACCGGTGATCGCGTCACCACGGCGCAGGCCGTAGCGGCGCACGAGCGACAGCGAGACGTACACGTCGTTCGGGCCCGCCAGGTAGCCGGAGGTACGCACGAACGCGTAGTTCTCCAGCACGTCCAGCACACCCGCGACGGGCAGCAGGACGTCGTCCTCGCGCACCTCGGTGTCGCTACCGCCACCACCGGTGCCGCCCTCGGCGCGGCCACCACGACGGCGACGGTCGCGGAAGCGACGGCCGCGACGGCCGCCTCTCTCGTCATCGTCATCGTCGTCCTGGGCGTTGCTCTGGTTCTGGTTCTGGTTCTGCCTGCCCTGGCCGCGGTCATTGCGGTCACCACGGTCCCCGCGGTCATTGCGGTCCCCGCGGTCACTGCGGTCGTTACGGTCGCCTCGGTCACCGCGCTCGCCGCGCTCGCTGCGGTCACCACGGTCACCGCGCTCGTTACGGTCACCACGGTCACCGCGGTCGTTGTTGCGCTCGCGCCGGTCCCGGCCCTGCTGCCGGTCCCCCTGCTGGCGCTCCTGGCGCTCGGGCCGCTCCTCGCGGCCTGCCTGCGGCTCCGGCTTCGACTCGGCGGCAGGCTCTGCCTTCGGCTCGGCCTTGACCTCGGCGGTCTTGGCCTCGTCGGCCTTCTCCGGGCTGCCGGTCGGGCGGCCCGCGCGGCGGCGGCGGGTGCGGGTCGGCGCCTGCTCCTCGTCGGAGGACGGCGACGCCACTGCTTGCTTCTCCGCCTTCTCGGCGGCAGGTGCGGACTTCTCGATGGCCCGCTTGGGCTCCTTTGCTGACCTCGGCTGCTTGACCGGAGGCAGGTTGTCGAGCGGCAGCGTGTCCGCGGTGCCCCCACCGGACCCGCCCTGCCGCTCCTTGATCGCAGCGATCAAGTCACCCTTGCGCATCCCGGTGGTTCCGGTGATGCCAAGTGTTCCGGCCAACTCGCGCAGCTCGGCCAGCACCATGCCGGACAGCCCTGCACGGCGGCGCGGGGCACCGCCGTTGGAGCCGGCGACCTGGGACTTGTCAGAAGTGCCCGCAGCCGTGTCGCTGCTCAACAGATCGGTGTTGCTCACTAATGTCCTTCCTGACCGGTCCCCGCCTCCTACGTGGACCAGCGGACCGCCGCCCGACGGAACGCGGAACGGCTTGTCTGTCCGTTCTCGACGGATCCTGATCACCGCGCCGACCACGAATTTGGCCAGGCGCGAGACGGATTCGCCAATACGGAGCATCGGTCACCACGGCTGTCGGGAAACCTTCGAACGCCGACTCCAATTGGATGGGGCCGACATCCTTACGGCAGATGCGACCCAGGAAGATTTCCCTGGGAACGACACCGGGCGCCCGTGCGCGCGGTGACTGAACGCCCCCGAGGGTAGACGGCGGCGCCGCGACGTGCAACAACCACCCCCCGGCGCGTCGAAGCCGGTCAGAGCGCCCTGACCTGCACGCCAAGGCGGTCGACAGCCAGTTCCCGCGTGTCAAACCCGGCGAGGTCCACTCCATCGGGCATCTTGCCGTCCTGCGTGAGCACCATCACGGTCGGGCCCGCGCCGGACACCGCCGCGGCGAGGCCGTGCTCGCGGAGGATCTTGACCAGCCGCAAACTCGCAGGCCAGGCCGCTTCTCGATAATCCTGGTGCAGCCGGTCGGCGGTCGCGGGCAGTAACAGGCCCGGCTCGGCCGTGATGGCCCGCACGGCCAGCGCGGCGCGTCCGGCGGCGAACGCCGCGTCCGCGTGCGGAACACGATCCGGCAACAGTTGCCTGGTCACCGAGGTCCTGGAGGATTCACCCGGAATGAGCAACACGGGCCGGATCGCTGAATGCGGTTCCAGCCGCACCGCGCGATAACGGTCACCCTCGGTCCACGCCACCACGAGCCCGCCGAGGAGGCTGGCGGCCGCGTTGTCGGCGTGGCCCTCGAACTCCGCAGCAACCTGCAAAGCCTGGTCGTCGATGTCCACGCCCGCGAGACCGTAGGCGGCAGCGACACCGGCGACGGCGGCCGCCGCGGACGAGCCGAGGCCGCGGGAGTGCGGAATAGCGTTGCGGCACCGCAATTCCAGGCCAGGTGGCCGGAAGCCGATCAGATCCCCCGCCGCTCGCAGCGCGCGCACGACGAGATGCGCCTCGTCCTTGGCGACTTCGTCCGCACCCTCGCCGTCGACGGTGATTTCCAAACCCCGTGGGATGATCCGCACTTCGATCACGTCGTACAGGCCGAGCGCCAAGCCGAGCGCGTCGAACCCGGAGCCCAGGTTGGCGCTGGACGCCGGAACCCGGACCTCGACCGCGCCGGAAGGGGACGTCATGCCAGTTCCAACGCCGCAGCGACCGCACCGGCGTCGACAGGGACCGGCTCGACCTCGTGCATGGTCAGCAGCGCGGTGTCCGGGTCCTTGAGCCCGTGCCCGGTGACCGTGCAGACCACGACGGAACCAGCGGGCAGACGGCCGTCGGTTGCCGTGGCCAGCAGTCCGGCGACGCTCGCTGCCGACGCGGGCTCGACGAAAACGCCCTCACGGCTGGCGAGCAGGCGGTACGCGTCCAGGATCTGCTCGTCGGTGACCGCATCGATCAGGCCGCCCGACTCGTCCCGAGCGGTGATCGCGCCCGCCCACGACGCCGGGCTGCCGATCCGGATCGCGGTCGCGATGGTCTCCGGGTTGCTGACCGGCTCGCCGTGCACCAGTGGCGCGGCACCGGCCGCCTGGAAGCCGAACATCCTTGGCGCGGCAGCGACAACCGCGTCGTCGGCGTACTCGCGGTAACCACGCCAGTAGGCCGTGATGTTGCCCGCGTTGCCCACCGGCAGGCAATGCACGTCGGGCGCACTGCCGAGCACGTCGCAGATCTCGAACGCGGCCGATTTCTGCCCTTCGATGCGAACCGGGTTGACGGAGTTGACCAGGGCGACCGGGTGGTCGGCCGCTGTCTTGCGCGCCAGTTCCAGACAGTCGTCGAAGTTGCCGTCGACCTGGAGGATCCTCGCGCCGTGCACGACCGCCTGGGCCAGCTTGCCGAGCGCGATCTTGCCGCGCGGCACCAGGACGGCACACGTCAGACCGGCACGGGCGGCGTACGCCGCGGCCGACGCGGACGTGTTGCCGGTCGACGCGCAGATCACCGCCTTGTTGCCGCCGGCGAGCGCGTACGTCATCGCCACGGTCATCCCGCGGTCCTTGAACGAGCCCGTCGGGTTGGCGCCCTCGACCTTCAGCAGCACCCGGCTGCCGGTCAGCTCCGACAGGTGCGGCGCGTCGACGAGCGGGGTGCCGCCCTCCCCGAGGGTGATCACCTTGGCGCCGGACGGCACCTTGATCCGGCCGGGATAGGCCCTGACGATGCCGGGCCAAGCCGGGCTGGCGGCTGACGTGGTCACGATTCCTCGCCCTCGACGCGCATCACGCTGACCACCTCGCGCACCGCGGGCAGGCCTGCGACTTTGTCCACGGTGGACTTCAGCGCGGCGTCGGGCGCCGCGTGGGTGACGATCACCAGGCTGGCGTCGTCGGTCCGGCCCTCCTGGCGGACGGCCGCGATGCTCACGTCGTGCTCGGCGAACACCGCCGCGACGCTGGCGAGCACACCGGCCTTGTCGGCCACGTCGAGACTCAGGTGGTACCTGGTCCGCACCTGACCGATCGGCCGTACTTCCAGTGCGGCGTAAGCGGATTCACGCGGCCCACGGCCGCCGAGCACCCGGTTGCGGGACACGGCGACGAGATCCCCGAGCACCGCGCTCGCGGTCGGCGCGCCACCGGCGCCCTGACCGTAGAACATCAACTGGCCCGCGGCCTCGGCCTCGACGAAGACCGCGTTGAACGCGCCGCCGACGCTGGCCAACGGGTGGCTCCTGGGGATCATCGCGGGGTGCACGCGGACGGCGACGGAGTCGTTCACGCGCTCACAGATGGCCAGCAGCTTGATCGCCCGGCCGAGCGTGCGGGCCGCGACGACGTCCGCCGACGTGACCGCCGAGATGCCCTCGCGGTAGACGTCACCGGCGGTCACCCTGGTGTGGAACGCGATCGACGCGAGGATCGCCGCCTTCGAGGCGGCGTCGTAACCGTCCACATCGGCCGTCGGGTCCGCCTCGGCGTACCCGAGCCTGCTGGCTTCCTCGAGCGTTTCGCCGTAGTTGGCGCCGGTCTCGTCCATCGCCGAGAGGATGTAGTTGGTGGTGCCGTTGACGATGCCCATCACGCGGGTGATCCGGTCACCGGCCAGCGACTCGCGCAGCGGCCGCAGCAACGGGATCGCACCGGCGACGGCGGCCTCGAAGTACAGGTCCGCGCCGGACTCGTCGGCCGCGGCGAACAACTCGCCGGAGCTCTCGGCCAGCAGCACCTTGTTGGCCGACACCACGGACTTGCCCGCCCGCAACGCGTCCAGCAGCAGCGTGCGGACCGGTTCGATCCCGCCGATCACCTCGACCACGACGTCCACATCGGACGCCACCAGTCCCGCGGCGTCCGCGGTCAGCAGGTGCCTCGGCACGTCACGGTGCCGATCCGGCCTGCGGACCGCGATCCCGGTCAGTTCGATCGGCGCGCCGACTCTCGCGGCGAGGTCGTCGGCCTGCTCGTCGAGCAGCCGGACCACCTCGGTGCCGACGGTCCCGCAGCCCAGCAGCGCGACCTTGATCGGTTTCAAGACAGGACCTCCAGTGCGAACAGGTCGTCCTCGGTCTCCCTGCGCAGCAACAGCCGCGCCTGGCCATCCTTGACCGCGACCACGGCGGGCCGCGGCAGCCGGTTGTACCCGCTCGACATGGCATAGCAGTACGCGCCCGTCGCCGCCAGCGCGACAAGGTCGCCCGGCGCGACAGTGTCCGGCAGCCAGCAGTCGCGGACGACCACATCGCCTGCCTCGCAGTGCTTTCCGACGATCCGGCTGAGCGTCGCCTTGGTGTCGTCCGCGCCTTCGTCGCTGCGGCGCGACACGAGCCGCGCGTCGTACACCGCGTCGTAGAGAGCGGTCCGGATGTTGTCGCTCATGCCGCCGTCGACGCTGACGTACCGGCGCGAGGCGCCCACACCGAGCGTGACGTCCTTGATAGTCCCCACCTCGTAGACGGTGATGCCACCGGGGCCCGCGATCGCGCGACCCGGTTCGACCGCGATCCTCGGCATGTCCAGTCCGGCGTGCTCGCACTCCTTGGACACGATCGTCCGCAGCTGCTCGGCCAGCCACGACGGCGGCGGCGGGTCGTCCTGCGGCGTGTAGGCGATACCGAGCCCGCCGCCGAGGTCCACAGTGGTCAGATCACCGATCGCCTCGGCGCCGTGCTGGTCGCGCAGTTCGGCCAGCAGCTTGATCACGCGGTGCGCGGCCACCTCGAAGCCGTCGACGTCGAAGATCTGCGAGCCGATGTGGCTGTGCAGACCGACCAACTGCAGGCCACCCGACTTCAGCGTCCGCCGGACGGCTTCCTGCGCGTCGCCGGACGCCAGCGAGAAACCGAACTTCTGGTCCTCGTGCGCGGTGGCGATGAACTCGTGGGTGTGCGCCTCGACGCCGACGGTCACCCGGATCAGCACCGGCTGGACCACGTCGCGCTCACGGGCGATCTGGTCGAGCCTGGCGATCTCGTGGAACGAGTCGAGCACGACCGCGCCGACACCGGACTCGACCGCCGTGGTCAGCTCGGCGACGGACTTGTTGTTGCCGTGCAACGTGATCCGTTCGGCCGGAAAGCCTGCTCGCCGGGCGATCGCCAGCTCACCGCCGCTGCACACGTCCAGGCTCAGGCCCTCCTGGTCGACCCACCTGGCGATCTCGACGGAGAGGAACGCCTTGGACGCGTAGTGCACCAGCGTCGGGTCGCCGAACGCCTGCGCGTGGTCACGGCAACGGGAGCGGAAGTCGTCCTCGTCCATCACGAACAGCGGCGTGCCGTACTGCTCGGCCAGTTCACGGACGTCGACACCGGCCACGCGGACCGCGCCGTCCTCCCCGCGTGTGGCGTTGCGGGGCCACACCGTCGGGGGCAGCTCGTCGATCTCGGACGGCGTCACGGGGCGCGGCCCGGCGGTGTTCCCGGGCAGCAGGACGTCCGCGTGCCGCGGTCCAGCGGGGTGGGCTCTCACTTCTCACATCCGTTCAGGGGCCGGGACACCGACCGTCCCAAGGCCGTTCGCCAGCACTTGCCGCACCGCGCGCGACAGCCGCAGCCGCGCGAGGTGCACCGCGGCGACCTCGTCGTCGCCTTGCGGGAGGATCTTGCACTCCGGGGTGTCGTACCACCGGTGCAACGCGTCCGCCAGCCGTTCCAGGTATCGCGCGACCCGGTCGGGCGCGACGCCGTCGAACTCGCCGAGGGCCCGGATCACGGCACCCTCACGCTCGTGCGTGACCAACCCTAGATCGGCGCCGGTCGGATCCATGCCGAATTTCAGGGAGTTGTCCACCACTGAGCAAATGCGGGCGTGCGCGTGTTGCACAGCGAAGACAGGGTTCTGCGGGATCCGCCGTTTGCGCAGGTCAGGATCGACATCCTGCCAGGCGTCCGGAACAGGCGGGCGAGCGCCGTAGCGCGCGCCCAGCGCCTCGATGTCGGTGACGACCCCGGTCAGCGCCGTGTTCGTCAGCCTCAAGTTGACGAAGCCCGGCTCGACCGCCTCGGCCGCGACGATCTCGTCACCTCCGGCCAGCGCGTGGGCCAGCCACCGGGCCAGATCGTGCGGCGCGACCCCCACCAGGCTGCCGACTCGCAGCGGGAGCGCGGTCGCGAAGTCCCCGTGCGCCGGGTTGTCCGGCCGCCTGAGATCGACCGATTCGGGCAGCACGGTACTGTCGAGTCCTCGGTCGGCGAGGACCTCGACGGCAGCGGCCCGAACCTTCTCGGCGAGCACGGCGGGGTTCACTCCGCGCAGTCTAGGTAGAGCGCCCCGACCTGGACGAACCGGCTCTTGAAGACCACCTGACGAAAGGGTGTCGCTTACCGTGCGTATCCGACCGATCCTCGCCGCCGGACTGGTCCTGCTGGCGACTGCCTGCAGCGGTGGGGGCAACAGCAAGTCGCCCTTCCCCACGGTGGTGGACGGCCCGTCCACCGAGTCCGGGGCAGGTGACGGGACAGAGCCATCGATGCCGCGGCCGCCGAAGAACACCGGCAAGCAGGCGCCTGAGCCCAACGACGCCGAGGCGCCGAAGAAGATCCAGGGCATCGAGGTCAAGCCGTACAGCACCCGCAACCACGTGGAGAACCCGCAGCGGGTGGCCTACGACCAGAACCCGCCGTTCGGCGGAAGCCACGACCAGAGCTGGGCGACGTGCAGCGGCGTTGTCTATACCAAAGCCGTCCGCAATGAGAACATGGTGCACTCGCTCGAACACGGCGCGGTGTGGATCGCCTACAACCCGACCACCCTGCCGAAGTCGGGCGTCGACAAGCTGGCGGAGAAGGTCGAAGGTGTGCCGTACATGGTGATGTCGCCCTACCCCGAGCTGGACAAGCCCGTCTCCCTGCAGGCATGGGGCCACCGGCTCAAGCTGGACGACCCGGCCGACCCTCGGGTGGACGAGTTCGTCGAGGCGCTGAAGCTGAACAAGGCCACGTACCCGGAACCGGGCGCGACCTGCGACAACCCGTCCTTCGACCAGGACAACCCGCCACCGTTCGACCCCAGCCCGGCTCCGGCGGGCTCCGAACCAGTCGGCAGTTGACACCCAGCAGACACGTGGTCCTTACACTGTCCCACGGTGGTCGGTAAGTAACGAAACGAGGTCCGGATCGGCATGGCCAGCGGCACGAAGAACAAGAGTGGCGGCTCCAAGTCGGCTAGAGGCGGCGGCGGCAAGAGCGTCAAGGCCATGCGGTCCGCGGCCGCGGTCAAGAAGCCGAAACCGTGGGGCACCGTTGCGCTCGTTTTCGCTCTCGTGGCCCTTGCCGTGGTGGTGATCGGCTACTCGGTGATGAAGGTCAACGAGGCCACCGCCTGGCAGCCGTCGGACGGCAACCAGGACCCGTCCGAGGACATCTCGGGCGTCGTGAAGGTCAAGTACGACGCGGCCATCCACATCAAGGCCACCCAGCGTGTCGCCTACGACCAGTCGCCGCCGTTCGGCGGGCCGCACGACGAGGTCTGGGCCGACTGCAACGGCACGGTCTACGCGAACCCGGTGCGCAGCGAGAACATGGTCCACATGATGGAGCACGGCGCCATCTGGATCGCCTACAACCCGGACAAGATCAAGGGCGCCGACCTCGACGCGCTGAAGAACAAGGTCACGGGCCAGGACTTCATCGCCATCTCGCCGTACCCCGGACTGGACAAGCCGTTCTCGCTGCAGTCGTGGGGCCACCAGCTCAAGCTGGACAACGTCAACGACGAGCGCGTCGACCAGTTCATCCGGTCGCTGAAGCGCAACAACTTCCAGTTCCCCGAGCCGCAGGCGCGCTGTGACGCCTCGCCGGGTCTCTTCGACCCGACGAACCCGCCGCCGCTTGACACCAGCCCGATGCCCGCGGACGCCGTGAAGATGGACGGCACCGGCGCGACCAAGGGGCAGGTGCAGAACGGCCAGGAGATGCCGCCAGTCCCGCCGTCGGGTGCACCGTCGGCCCCGGTCGTACCGCCCGTGTCCGGTGGCCAGCAGCCGCCGGTCCCCGGAACACAGCAACCGAACAAATGACCGTCGACGATCGCGTGGACGACGAGGCCCTTGTCGAGGAGGACGAGGATCCACGCCCCAGCGGGCAGCGGATCCTCATCTTCTCGGCCGCGGCCGTCGCGATCCTGCTCGTCGGTGCCGCGATCGGGATGCTGATCACGCTGACAATGACCAACCAGACGGCCCTCAATCCCAGCCCGGACTCGATCGACGTCGGTTTCGCGCAGGACATGTCCACGCACCACCTGCAGGCCGTGAGCATGGCGAGCTGGGCGCGTGACCACACGTCGGATCAGGTGGTCAAGACGCTGGCGTTCGACATCGAGGGCACCCAGAAGGGCCAGGTCGGCATGATGGCCGGGTACCTGGACGTCTGGGGGCAGCCGGAGTCGCGGCCGCCGAACCGGCAGGCGATGAGCTGGATGGCCACCAACGCGGCGGGCGCGCACCAGCACGGTTCGAACCCCGAGCACCCCGGCATGCAGCCGGGCCAGCTGATGCCGGGCATGGCCACGCAGGAGGAGCTGGCCAAGATGCGCAAGATGACCGGCAAGGAGCTGGACGTCTACTTCCTCCAGCTGATGCTCCGCCACCACGAAGGCGGCCTGTCGATGGCCCAGTACGGCGAGACCCACGTCGCACTGCCGCCGTTGCGCAACCTGGCGCGCACGATCGTGGTCTCGCAGTCCGGCGAGGCGCAGTACATGAAGAGCCTGCTGGCTGAGCGCGGCGCCCAGCCACTGCCCAGTAACTAAGAGGTCTTGCGCTCCAGCGCGCGATCGAACACCGCTTCGCGCGCTGAGCCGAGGCCCATCGCGATCGCGCCGGACAGCACGGCGGTCTCCCCGAGCTCACCGGCGACGATCTTGGGCCGCAGCGGGGTGGTGCTGCGCAGGGCCTGTTCGAGCGGTTCGGCCAGCAGGTCGGTGTTCGAGCCGATTCCGCCGCCGAGAACGACGAGCTCCGGGTCGATCACGGCCGCGACAGCGCCGACGACGAACGCCAACTGCTTGGCCTCCTCGGCGACCGCGCGCAGCGCCTGCCTGTCGCCCTTGCGGGCCAGTTCGAAAACTTCCTTGGCGCTCCTGGCCTCCAGGCCGTGCTGGCGGGCCTTGCGGACCACCGAGTCGCCGGAGACCTCGTTCTCCAGCATGCCGCGATCAGGCGGCGTGCCATAGGCCGTGCCGTAGGGCAGGTAGCCGATCTCGCCCGCGGCCCCGTGCGCGCCGCGGAACAGCTGGCCGTTGACGACGATGCCCATCCCGATGCCCGTGCCGACCATGATCGACACGAACGTGTCGGCTCCCCGGGCGGCTCCGGAGGTCATCTCCCCCACGGCGGCGAGATTCGCGTCGTTCTCCACCACGACACCCTGACCGAGCGCGCCCGTGAGGTCTTCGAGCAGGCCGCGCCTGCCCCAGCCGGGGAGGTTCTGCGCGTGCTGCAGCGCGCCGGTCTTGGCGTCGGGGACGCCGGGGCTGCCGACGACAGTGGAGACCACATCGGCCTGGCTGATCCCGGCGGCCGCGACGGTGCTCGTACCGAGTTCGGACAGCATGTTGACGAGGCTTCGCGCGCTGCGGCAGCGATTGCGTTCATCCACTCTGGACACGATGGTGCCGGAGAGGTCGGCGACGGCAAGCCGGAGGCGTTCCCTGCCCACATCGACGCCGAGCACGAACCCGGCGGCGGGGTTCTCGCCGTACACGACAGCGGAACGGCCGGGCCCGGTGGACGTGCGGCCGATCTCGCGGACCAACTGGCGCCGCTCGAGGTCGAGAAGTGCTTGGCCGACCGTCGGTTTGGACAGGCCGGTGTCCTTGGCCAGGCGCGGGCGCGTGGCAGGGCCGACAGTGCGCAACCGGGCGAGAACTGCTCGTTGGTTCAGTTCACGCATTCCGGCCGGTGTACCCACCTGCGGCGTTCTGCCCACGTATCACTCCTTTGACAGCCTCAGGCGAGTGTACGTGCTGAAGTTAGGAAATCTTCCTAACTACCAGCTGAGTTCCCGGCATTTGACGGAAGACTGCTCGACCTGGAGCGTCGCGTGTTCGATGGAGTAATTGTCCGCGAGCAGGCCTTGGGCCGCAACGAGGATATCGGTCTGATCGGCACCGTCCACCATGGTCAGATGCGCGGAGACGACCTCCATGCCGCTGGTGAGCGTCCAGACATGCAGGTCATGGACCTCGGAGACACCGGGAAGAGTGGTGAGGTCGGCGGTCATCTGCTTGACGTCGACGCCCTCGGGGGCATGCTGGAAGAGAATGCGCAACGCACTGCGACCAAGCCGGTACGCGCGGGGAAGAACAAAGAGGCCGATACCGATACCGATGACCGGGTCGGCATAGCGCCAGCCGAAAACGAGAGTGACAAGACCGGAGATGAGAACGCCGATAGATCCGATCATATCGGCCATCACCTCGAGATAAGCACCCCGAACATTGAGGCTCTCCTTCGCACCGGCGCGAAGCATCAGGAAAGCGACGACGTTCATCAGAAGCCCAATAGTGGCAACGATGGTGACCGGAAGCCCGGGAACCTCAGGAGGAGCCCCGAACCGCCCGACGGCCTCGTAGAGCACCCACCCGGCAACAACGAAAAGCAGGACAGCATTGACAAGCGCGGCCAACACCTCGGAGCGGTACAGCCCAAACGTCCGCCCCTGCCCAGTCGAAGACCGCCGCGCGACCACGATGGCGACGGCGGCGAGCGTGACCCCGAAGACATCGGTGAAGACATGCGCGGAGTCGGCGAGAAGGGCGAGAGAAGAAGTGGCAAGCCCCACACTGATCTGAAGAACGAAGGTGACAAGCCCCAACCCGACGGCGATCCACAACCGCCGCAGATGCCGACCCCCAGCAGACATCGCCTGCTCAGCCGACACCCCATGCCCATGTCCGTGACTCATCACGCCTCCTCACTCACGGTCAACATATAGCGACATGCGCATGAATACAACCCGGGGTGACCCACGCCCCACCGAATACCCCCGTGACACATACGCTAAGCTTCGGTACGTAAGACCAAGCCCCTGTAGCTCAGGGGATAGAGCACCGCCCTCCGGAGGCGGGAGCGCAGGTTCGAATCCTGCCAGGGGCACGGTCAGATAGAGGCGGGTTTGCGTGCGGTATGTCCGCAGGTAGACCCGTCTTTCTGCGTTCGTCCGCTCTGATCCTCATGGGCGTGCGGGCTGGCTGGACAGTGGCCTCGTGACATAGAGCAAGACACAGTAGCCACTCGGACTGAACCCGCTGCTCACTCTCTGGCTGGCCTGATGTCTCGAACGTCCCGATCTCCGGTGCCGAGTTGAGGATCGTGGCAGCGTGTTGCCCACCTGGACTGTGGGCATGATGAAGTCCTCGAATGCGGGTACGCACGCGCTGAGTAAATTCGTTGGTACATCAGCCTTTCAGCGCCTCACCGGCGCAGCAGCGGCAATGCGCTAGGCGTTTCAGATTGGCCACAACGCGACTTTCGCCCGGGACTCATCCGCCCTGCTTCACTCCCCGGCAGAACAATCCGATGCCGCAGCGAGCAGCACAGCATCGCTGGGACAGCGATTCCACCGCCTCGTTCAGCCCCTTGACATCCGGACCACGCTACACAAACTGCGCCACTACAACGCCACCGAACTCATCCTCGCGGGCACCGATCTGCGCACTGTCGCCGGACGACTGGAGCACTTCGACTGCGGCACCACCCTCACGACGTACACGGCCTGGATCGACGGAGCCAACGCAGCCACCTCCGAGTCGCGCTCAGCAGACCGCCACAGACTTGCGCAAAGCCATCACCAATCGGCAGCACCAACCCGGCGAACGCTTTCCACCCATCAAGACCCTGGCCACCTACTTCAACGTCTCTTCCAGCACCATGCACCGAGCGATCACACAACTCGCACAATGGAACCTAGTCACTTCCATCGCCGGACAGCCCACCATCGTCGTGGCAGACCCGCCTCCCCTCCTTCCCACAACAAGAAAGGGCCTACCGCCACTCGTCAGCCCTCCAGAGCAACTGGATCGCCCGCGACACCGACAACGTCATACTCAACAACGGACACACGACCGCCGACCACGAGTCGCCGGACTCAAGCCTGTCCACAATAGACGTAGTCGGTGAAGTACGGCGCCTGCCTGTCGCGGAAGAACTCCGTGAGGATCACAACACCTGCGGCTCGGTGAACCGCCCGAGTCGAACGCCCGTTCTGTGGCAGCTCTGGACAGACGTATTCTCGTTGCTCGACAGCGTTCGCCTCCGGCACGACGATGTCCGCCGGTACTACTGGAACAGGGACAGCGACCAGGCAACTCGGGGTCGCACTGAGTCGCGCAGTGCGGTGCGCAGCCGCTAACCCTGCGTGGTGCCGCTGGACAGCTGAAGCCCGACGACGGCTGCTCGGGACGGTACGTCGAGCTTGCGCAGGATGCGGCTGACGTGGGCGTCAATGGTCCTGATGGTGACGTAGAGCTGGTTGGCGATCTCGCGGTTCGTCATGCCGGTGGCGAGCAGCGCGGCGACCTCTCGTTCCCGGCGGGAGAGTGCGGCGTAGGGGTCGCGTTCGGCGAGCGATGCGGCACTCGACCGTGGGATCGCGTTGATGTTGCGATCGACCAGCCGGGCGAGCCGGGTGGATTCACAGCTCTGCGCGATCCTCTTGATCCTGCGTAGTTCCGCGGCCGCGTCGGCATCGGCGTTGGCGCTGGTGAACGCGCGGGCGGCGACTGCGCGCGCATAGCCCTCCTCGATGGGGAAGCCCGTGTTGCCGAAGCCCTCTGCCGCGGCCAGTGCGAGCTCAGCGGCGAGTTTGTGGTCGCCGAGGACGGCGTTGAGCCAGGCGCGGGCTCGGTTCGCGTAGCTCAGACCGCCGAGCGCGGAATGCGTCGCTGCCTGCTCGGCGCCGGCTACCCAGCGCTGGGCCCGGGCGATGTCGCCGGCCGCGAGGGCGGTACGGGTCAGCAGTTCGAAGACTCTCGGCTGGGAGGTGAGTGGCCAGGCGGGCAGTGTGGGGCCGCCGCTCGCGGCGACGAGCTGGCGGGCGGTTCGCTGCGCGTCGCCGGTCGCCAGGGTGATCTCCGTCAGCACGAAGACCGCCTTGCGCCCTGCCACCCCGGTCCGCCAACCGGCGGCCGCCACGGCCCGG
The DNA here is from genome assembly GCF_000826545.1 of Kibdelosporangium sp. MJ126-NF4. Next base: position 126,949 of record NZ_CDME01000015.1, read on the forward strand.
ACGGCGAGTTGGGTGGCGGGCTCGGTCGACCCGTCGATCCAGATGACGGCCTCCGCCTTCGCCGCCAGTGCCATGGACAGGTGGTCGTCACTGCCGTTGAGCCGGGCGATCTCCTCGGCCTGGCTCGCCACGTCGAGCGCCTGCCGGAGCCGGCCAGCGAGTTGGTGCGCCTTGCACTCACACAACAACAGGTACGGCAACGTCGACACATGACCTGTCCGCCGGGCGAGCTCGGCGGCCCGGCCTGCCACCCGCAGTGCCTGGTCGTGCAAGCCGAGGTAGTAGTTGGCCCATGCCAGTTCGCCGAGGTGGACGAGCTGGTCGGTGGCCTGCTCGTCGTCGAGCGAATCGGCGATGGCCGAGGCCTTCGCGCTCGCCTCCGCGGCGGTCTGCATGTCCCCCGTGGCCGCGGCGGTGATGGCGTGAGCGCTGAGGGCCGCCAGTCGCCTGCCGGGGCTGGCGTCATCGGAGGTGAGCGTGTTCGCCTGGCGTGCGTAGTCGAGCGCTTCGGTCAGCGCGCCACGTAGGAATGCCCCGGTGGCGAGCGAAACGTGCAGCGCGGCCTGTTCACGGGGGTGTCCTTGGGAAAGCGCGTGCAGCTCCGTCTGCAGCTGTGCGCGGGCCCGGTCGAAGCGGCCGGCGAGGTGATCGGCCTCGGCGATGCCGCAGATATAGGGCACCCTGATGTCGTGGCGGTCGGCGGGCACCAGCTTGACCAGGTCCCGCAGCCTGCGGCTGCTCTCGGCCAGCTGCCCGGACCGGCCCAGGGCATCGGCCAGCCTGCCGAGCAGTCGCATGCGGCGTGGGTCGGTCTCGGCGGATTGCGGCAACAGTCGCTCCGCGTCGCCTAACCAGCGGGCAGCCGTTGCCGGTGCCCGCATCACCACCTTTCCGGCCGCTTCTTCGAGGATGGCCACCGCGTCCAGATCGCCGAGGTCCGCGGCCTGCGCGACGTGATGGGCGATGCCCACCACGCTGACCCCGCGGCCACGCAACTGCTCGACCGCACGCTTGTGGGCATGCACCAGCCAGGCGCGCTTGGCCTGCGAGTACACCGCGCTGCGGACAAGAGGATGCCGGAACCTGTACACCCGGACCGATCCTGTCGGGCGGACCAGGTCCCGCTCGGAGAGCTCGTCGAGCGCGACTCCCGCGGCCGGGTTGTCCAGCTCTGCCAATGCCGCGGCGTGCAGCACGTCGAACGGATCACCGAGTACCGCGCCTGCCTGCAGCAGGTGCAACCCGTCGGTGGACATCGCCGGCAGCTCGGCGACCAACAGCGCAGGCAACGGCAGGTCGACCTTGTCGAGCGACACTCCCCGTTTCGTGCGCTGGTGCGAGATGGCCTCAAGGTAGAGCGGGTTGCCTCCGCTGGCTTTGTACGTCGCGCGCAGCTCGCGGCTCGACATGGTCGGCACGACGAGTTCAGCGGCTTCGCCGATCGACAGCGGTGGCAGCTCGATCTCCTCGAGCCATCCGTTCGCTTTGGCGCGGTCGATGCTGTGGGCGAGCAGGCTCGGCAGCTGTATCGGCCGGTAGGCGAGCACGATCAGCAGGCGCGGATCCGTGGGATGGCGGAGCAGATAGTCGAGGAACTCCGCCGAGCTCTGGTCGACCCAGTGCACGTCGTCGAGCAGCAGCACGATCGGTCGAGCCGTCGTCAGCCGGCGCAACAGCCTGCGAAGCTCACGGCATCGCCCGACGCGGTCGTTACCAGCCAGCATTGTGACGCCGCCACCGTTGCCATGCCGTCGCAAGGCAGGCAGCACCGGCATGAGGAGATTCTTGGTTTGCCCGTCGGCCAAGGCGGGGTCGGCGGTCAGCGCGGTCTCGACGGTCTCGTCGAGCGCGTCGATCAGGACGCCGAACGGCTGGTGCCGTTCGAACTCGGTGGCCCGCCCGAACAGCACAGTCCGGTGCGTGTCCGCGGCGGTGGTCGCCAGGTGGTCGAGCAGGCGGCTTTTGCCGATGCCTGGCTCGCCGATGACGGTGGCGAAAACTCCACCACCACCGTCCACAACGGACAGTGCATGTCCGAGACGCGAGATTTCCTCGCGGCGGCCGACGAGCGGTGCCACGTGAACTCCGATTCCCCAACCCTTGATCGCGCCCGAGATGAGTACTACAGACTACTGCAGAGAAGTCGCATGTAGGTATAAATACGACATTTTCCAAATCTGCGGCCGCGCCGGGTGAATTAGGTCAAGGATTGTGTCTCGACATTAGATCAACATTTGTTTGATCGAGAATGGGCAAAAAGGTTGAGTCTGTAGGGCCAATCGGCGTACGGGGAAACCGCGTTTTGAAAATCGCTCGGCCGACGATACACGGGAGGTCTCCACCAATGTTGCGCTGGTTCGTCGGGTCGAGCATAAGGTTGCGGCTTCTGGTACTCCCCATCGCCATTGCGGCGATGTTCTTCGGAGTGTTCCAGCTGCAGAGCACCCAGGTCGAGGTTCTCCCCGAGTTCACGCCTCCCCGAGTGGAGATCCAGACCGAGGCTCTCGGCCTGTCCGCAGGCGAGGTGGAGCAGCTGATCACGGCCCCGCTGGAGGCCGACCTGCTCAACCAGGTGGCGTGGATCGACGAGATCCGGTCGGAGTCGGTACCCGGCCTCTCCTCGATCGAGATGATCTTCGAGCCGGGTACCGACATCCTGGACGCACGGCAGATGGTGCAGGAGCGGCTGGCACAGGCTGGCGACATGCCCAACGTGTCGAAGCCGCCGGTGATCATGCAGCCGCTGTCCTCGACGAGCAGGCTCATGATGGTCGGGCTGTCGGCGAAGGACGTGTCGCTGATCGAGATGTCGGTGCTGGCCCGCTGGAAGGTCAAGCCGCGGCTGCTCGGCGTGCCCGGTGTCGCCAACGTGGCCATCTTCGGTCAGCGAGAGCGGCAGCTGCAGGTCCATCTCGACCCGGAACGCATGCGCCAGCACGGAGTTCCGGTGAGTCAGGTCATCAGGACGACCGGAAACGCACTGTGGGTGTCGCCGCTGAGCTTCCTCGAGGCGTCCACCCCCGGCAGCGGCGGGTTCGTGGAGAGTCCCCAGCAGCGCATGGGAGTTCAGCATGTCCTGCCGATCACCACACCGCAGGCGCTGTCCCAGGTAACACTCGAGGACACGAGCGGCAAGCGGCTGCGGATCTCGGACGTCGCCGATGTGGTCGAGAACCACCAGCCGCTGATCGGCGACGCGCTGATCAACGATGAGCCGAGCTTGATGATGGTCGTCGAGAGCTTCCCGGGGTTCAGCACGGTCGACGTGACCAAAGGCGTCGAGGACGCCCTGCGCGCGTTGCGACCGGGACTGTCCGGAATCACCGTCGACACGACCGTCTACCGGCCGGCGACCTTCATCGAGCAGGCGACCGACAACCTCACGCTGGCGTTGCTCATCGGGCTGGTCCTGCTGATCGTGCTGTTCGGCCTGATGTTCTTCGACTGGCGGGTGGCACTGGTCAGCCTGGTGGCCGTCCCACTGTCGCTGCTGGGGGCCGGGCTGGTGCTGCACTTCATGGGAGCCGGCTTCAACCTCGTGGCACTGGCCGGCTTCGCCGTAGCCATCGCGGTGGTCGTCGACGACGCCATCGTCGACATCGACAACATCAGGCGACGATTGCGGCAGCGGCGGCAGGAGGGCAGCGAGTTCTCGGCCACGGTTGAGATCGTCAAGGCGTCGGTCGCGACGCGGGTCCCGCTCGTCTACGCGACGGTGATCCTGCTGCTCGCCGTCGTGCCGTTCCTGTTCTTCGGTGGGATGACCGGCGCGTTCTTCTCCTCATTCGGCCTGGCCTACGCCGTTGCCCTGCTGGTGTCCATGGTGGTCGCGGTGCTGGTGACGCCTGCCCTCGCGGTAGTTCTGCTTGGCAGGGCTGAGTTACGCCGCGGGGATCCGCCCGTGGTGCGCTGGCTGCAGCGCGTGCACGGGGCCCTGCTGTCGCGATTCGTCGCGGGCAAGCGGTCGGTCTACGTGGCGGTGGGCGTCGCCCTGGTGGCCGGGATCGTCGGACTGCCAACACTTCTCGGGACCGGCGCGGCGCTGCCACCGTTGCAGGACCGCACCCTGGTGGTCAACTGGGAGGCCGTGCCGGGCACCTCCCAGCCGGAGATGAACCGGGTCACCGAGCTCGCCGGGCGGGAGCTGCGCGCTATTCCCGGAGTTCGCAACGTCGCCGCACACACAGGCCGCGCGGTCACCTCCGACCAGGTCGTCAACATCAACTCCGGCCAGCTGTGGGTGAGTCTTGACCCGGACGCGCCGTACGACAACACGGTGAACGCCGTCCGCGACGCGGTCGGCGGATATGCCGGACTGTCCAGTCAGGTGCTGACCTATCCCGAGGCGCGGATGAGCGACGTGCGGACCGACGCCGACAACTCGCTCGTCGTCCGCCTCTACGGTCAGAGCCCGGACGTGTTGCGCAGCAAGGCCGAGGAGCTGCAACGGGCCATCGCCGAGATCGACGGGGTCGGCCAGCCGAGGCTGGACCTCCCTGCTCAGGAACCGACCGTCGAGGTCGAGGTCAACCTGGAGGCCGCGCACGCCCATGGCATCAAGCCGGGTGACGTGCGACGGGCCGCGGCCATCTTCCTGTCCGGTGTCGAGGTGGGCAGCCTCTTCGAGGAGCAGAAGGTCTTCGACGTGGTCGTGTGGGGTTCGCCGCAGACCCGGCACAGCCTGACCAACGTCAAGGAGGTGCTGGTCGACACGCCGAACGGCGCGCGTGTCCCGCTGGGCGAGCTGGCCGATGTGCGCGTCCGGCCATACCCGGTGGTCATCAAACGCGACTCGGTCCAGCGCCGGGTGGACATCACCGCCGACGTGCAGGGCCGGGATCTCGGCTCGGTGGTCCGCGATGTGCAGAGCCGGATCCAGCAGGTCGACTTCCCGGTGGAGCACCACGCCGAGATCCTCGGAAAGTACGCGCAGAAACAGGGCGAGCGGCAACAGGCCCTGATCTTCGCCATCGCCGCCCTTGTCGGGATTCTCCTGCTGCTGCAGGCGGCGTTCGCCAGCTGGCGACTGGCCTTCGTGCTCCTGCTGACCCTGCCGGTCGCGCTGGCGGGCGGAGCGCTGGCGGCCATGTTCGCCGGTGCGGCCACGACGCTCGGCACGCTGGTCGGGTTCCTGGCCGTCCTGGCGATCGCCGTGCGGCACGGGATCATGCTGTTCACACACTTCCAGCGGCTCCACGAGGACGAGGGCGGGCGATTCGGCACGGAGTCGGTCCTGCGCGGCACCCGTGAGCGGCTCACCCCGATCGTGACGTCCAGCCTGGCTGTGGCGCTGGTCGTGCTTCCGTTCGCCGTCATGGGCGGCATCTCCGGACACGAGGTGGTGTTCCCGCTCGCCATCGTGATCCTGGGCGGCCTGCTCACCTCCACGCTGGTCACCCTGTTCGTACTGCCGGCCCTGTACCTGCGTTTCGCGCCAAAAGGAGAGTCCAATGTGGAACAGGCGTAGCCGGACGGCCGCCGCGCTCGTTCTGGTTGCCGGTCTCGGACTGGCCGGCTGTGGCCAGTCGGCGGGATCGGGAACGAGCGGGGAGAAGCCAGCGAAGGTGGAGAAACCGGCCGGGGCACAGACAGCCACGGTGACATTGACCGAGCTGGCGGTGAAACGTCTGGACATCAAGACCGTCGCCGTTCGCGACGAACCCCTCGCCGGGCAGCAGCGGAAAGTGATTCCCTATTCCGCTGTTCTCTACGATCCCCAAGGCCAGGCCTGGGCCTTCACCAACCCGCAGCCGCTGACCTATGTCCGGCAACGCATTTCCGTTGATCAGATATCCGGGGACATGGCCGTCCTGATCGACGGCCCTGGGTCGGGAACAACTGTCGTCACGGTGGGCGCCGCCGAGCTTTACGGTGCCGAGCTCGGTGTCGGAAAATAACTGATTAGGGGCCTGCGTCATGATTCGCTGGATCGTCCGCTCGGCGTTGCGTTTCCGATTTCTCATGATCGCCGTCGCCGCTGGAATCATGTTCGTCGGCTTCGGGCAGCTGCGGGACACCCCGGTCGACGTGTTCCCCGAGTTCGCCCCGCCGCGAGTGGAGATCCAGACCAAGTGCATCGGCCTGTCCGCGGCCGAGGTCGAGTCCCTGGTCACCGTTCCGCTCGAGGAGGCCCTCAACGGGGTGGCCGGACTGGACGTCATGCGGTCCAAATCGGTGCCGCAGCTGTCCTCGGTCGAGCTGATCTTCAAACCCGGCGTCGACCTGATCGACGCCCGCCAGCTGGTGTCCGAGCGGGTCGGCACGGTCGCACCGGGGCTGCCGACCTGGGCCCGACCGCCGACCATGATCCAGCCCCTCTCGGCGACCAGCCGGGTGATGAAGATCGGGTTCTCCTCGCAGACCATGAACCTGATCGAGATGTCCACCCTGGCCAAGTACAAGGTCAGGCACCGCCTGCTGCGGGTGCCCGGGGTGGCCAACGTGGCCATCTGGGGCGAACGGCTGGAGAACATCAACGTCGAGGTCGACGCGACGCGGCTACGCGCCCACAACGTCACACTGAATCAGGTCATGAAGGCCACGGCCGACTCGCTGGAGACTGGGCAGCTGCGCTTCTCCTCCGGAGCGGTGGTCGGTACCGGCGGGTTCGTCGAGTCGCCCAACCAGCGGCTCGGCATCGAGCACGTGTTGCCCGTCGTGTCCGCACCCGAGCTGGCGCAGGTGAACCTCGGGGAAGGCACCCAGGGGCTGCGGCTCGGAGACGTCGCGGACGTTGTTGTCGATCACCAGCAGTTGGAGGGCGACGCCGTCATCAACGACGGTGCCGGCCTGATGCTCATCGTCGAGAAGCTGCCGTGGGGCAACACCCTCGAGGTGACGCGTGGCGTCGAGGAGGCGCTCAACTCGTTGCGGCCGGCCCTGCCCGGTATCGAGGTCGACACGACGATCTTCCGGCCGGCGACCTTCATCGAGACCGCGCTGGACAACCTCACCCTGGCCCTGCTGCTGGGCTGCCTGCTGGTCATCCTGGTGCTGGTCATCTTCCTCTTCGAGTGGCGCACCGCGCTGATCAGCCTGATCGCCATCCCGCTGTCGCTGGTCGGCGCGGGCCTGGTGCTCTACCTGAGCGACGCCTCGGTGAACACCATGGTGCTGGCCGGGCTGGTGATCGCGGTCGGGGTGGTTGTCGACGACGCGATCATCGACATCGAGAACATCATGCGCCGGCTGAGACAGCACCGGCAGGAGGGCAGTACCCGCTCGACCGCCTCGATCGTGCTGGAGGCATCGCTCGAGGTGCGCGGCCCGATCGTGTACGCCACCCTGATCATCATCGCCGCCGCTGTGCCGGTCTTTTTCCTGGACGGCCTGACCGGCTCGTTCTTCCGGCCGCTCGCCCTCTCCTACACGCTGGCCGTCGGGGTGTCCATGGCAGTCGCACTGACGGTGACCCCGGCGCTGGCACTGATCCTGCTGCGCAAGGCACCGCTGGAGCGTCGTGGCTCGCCGGTCGCCAGCGCGTTGCAGCGTGGCTACCAGGGACTGCTGGGACGGATCGTCCGTGGCCCGCGCAAGATCTACGCCGGGACTGTCGCGATCGTGCTGCTCGGCGTCGCGGCCCTGCCCGGACTGGGGCAGTCCCTGCTGCCGGAGTTCAAGGAACGGGACTTCCTGATGCACTGGGTGGCGAACCCGGGTACCTCGCAGGAGGAGATGGCCCGGATCACCGAGCAGGCCAGCCGGGAGCTGCGCGCCATTCCCGGGGTGCGCAACTTCGGCGCGCACATCGGGCAGGCGTTGCAGGCCGACGAGGTGGTCGGCATCTACTTCGGGGAGAACTGGATCAGCATCGATCCCTCGGCCGACTACGACGCGACCCTCGCGGCGGTCCAGAAGGTGGTCGACGGCTATCCAGGGCTGCGCCGGGACGTGCAGACCTACTTGAAGGAGCGGATCAGGGAGGTGCTGTCCGGGGCGAGCGAGGCGGTCGTCGTGCGCGTCTACGGGCAGGACCTGAACACCATGCGCGACAAGGCGAACGAGGTGAAACAGATCCTTTCCGGGATCGACGGGGTGATCGAGGAGCATGTGGACCTGCAGGTGGAGATCCCGCAGTTGGAGGTGGAGGTCGACCTGGCCAAGGCCCAGCAGCACGGGATCAAGCCGGGTGACGTCCGCCGGGCCGCCGGCACCATGGTGGCGAGCGAAGAGGTCAACGAGGTCTACCGGGACGGCAAGGCCTACGGCGTGTTCGTATGGAGCACACCGGAAACCCGCGACAGCCCCAGCGCCATCCGGGAGCTGCCGATCGGCACCCCGACAGGCACACAGGTTCGTCTCGGCGACGTCGCGGACGTGCGGATCAGGCCGACGCCGAACGTGATCGAGCATGATGGTGGCTCGCGCAGCATCGACGTGGGCGCCAACGTCAGTGGTCGCGATCTCGGTTCGGTGGTGGGCGAGCTGGAGAAGAAACTCGCCGGGGTCCAGTTCCCGCAGGGCCACCATGCCGAGCTGCTCGGCGAGTACGCCGAACGGCAGGACGCGCAGACCCGCATCCTGATCTTCACCATGGTGGCCGTGCTCGCGATATTCCTGCTGCTGCAGGTGTCCTTCGGAAGCTGGCGGCTGGCCACGCTGTCCTTCTTCACGTTGCCGTCCGCGCTGGTCGGTGGCATCCTCGCGGCGTATCTGAGCGGCGGGATCCTCTCGCTCGGCTCACTCGTCGGGTTCCTGACCGTACTGGGCATCGCGGCCCGCAACGGGATCCTGTTGATCAGTCACTACAGACATCTCGAACGGGAGGAGGGCGTGGCGTTCGGCCCCGATCTCGTGCTGCGCGGGTCCCGGGAACGGCTCACCCCGATCCTGATGACCACCCTGGCCACCGCGCTGGCCCTCGTACCACTGGTGGTCATGGGCAGCATTCCCGGACATGAGATCGAACACCCGATGGCCGTGGTGATCCTCGGTGGCCTGGTCACGTCGACCCTGCTCAACCTGTTCATCGTGCCCTCGCTGTATCTGCGGTTCGGCAGAGCGCGTAGGGCAGCGGCGGCGGACGGCTGATTCCATGGGCGACGTGACGTTGGAGGCCGTGCGGCTCACCAAGCGGTTCGGCACGCGCACCGCCGTGCACGAGCTGAACCTCGTGGCGCGGCAAGGGGAGATCGTAGGGCTGCTCGGGCCCAACGGTGCGGGCAAGACCACGGCCATCCGGCTGCTCAGCACCGTGCTCCCGCCCAGCGGCGGACAGTTCACGGTCGCCGGTGTCCCCCACAGCCGTCCGATCGAACTCCGCCGCCGGATCGGCGTGCTTCCGGAGAGCGGCGGCTACCCGCCACACCTGACCGGGATCGAGTACCTGCGTTTCCACGCGAGACTGTTCGGCCTGGACCGGACAGCTGCGGCCCGGACGACCGAGCGACTCCTGGGCGACGTCGGCCTCGCCGAGCGAGGGACGTCGCGGATCTCGACCTACAGCCGCGGCATGCGCCAACGCCTCGGTATCGCGCGCGCCCTGGTGAACGAACCCGTGGTGATCTTCCTCGACGAGCCGACGCTGGGCCTGGACCCAGCCGGCCAGCGCGATGTGCAGGAGCTCGTGCGGACGATCGCGCGGGAGAGGAGAACGACAGTGGTGCTGTCCACCCACATCCTGCCCGACGTCGAGGAGCTGTGCACCACCGTGCTGATCCTCGACGGCGGGACGGTTCGCCTCACCGGCACCGTGAGCGAAGTGATGGGCGCGGCCGGAGTGCGTCAGTCCGGCCGGCTACGGGTACCGATCGACCTCGTCGACCGGGCCCGATCCGCGCTGGCCGGGATCAGCGGCATCTCGCTGGGGGACGGCGGACAGCCGGACGGGGTGATCACCATCTCGGTCACCGGCCAGGCGCACAGCCGTGTCGACGAAGGCATGAACCTGGCCCTGTATCTGGTACTCAACGCCAGCGTGCCGATCTTGCGGTTCGAAGTGGACGGAGCCAGGCTCAACACCGCGTTCCTTGCATTGACCGGAGAGGCCGGCCGGTGACCGAGCGGGCGGACCCGGGCTGGTGGGTGATCGCCTGGCAGGAGTCCCGCGACCTGTGGGTGAGCGGGCGCGGCCCGATGCTCGTCTTCGCGTTCAGCGTGCTGTTGAGCGTCATCACCTATCTCGCCGCGACCAACCAGGTCCTCGACTACCTCACCCAGCGCGACGCGGTCGATCTGGTCCTGCAAGTTGTCGTGGCGGTGGGCGCGCTGATGACCCTGGTGGTGAGCGCTGACGGGATCAGCGGGGAACGCGAGCGGGGAACGTTGGAGAGCCTGCTGCTGGCGCCGGTGTCCCCGCGCCAGATCGTGATCGGGAAGCTGCTGGCCGCGCTGACCCTGTGGTTCGCCGCCTTCGTGGTCGGCGTGCCCTACATGTTGCTGCTCGGGCGTTCCGTGTCGATCGCCGGTGTGGCCGTGCTCCTCGGCCTGGTGATCGGCACGCTGCTGGCATTCGCCCTCACAGTGCTCGGCTTGCTGGTCAGCGGCAACTCCGGCTCGAACAAGATGAGCCTGTCGGTCAGTCTGTTCCTGTTACTGGCGTTGTACGCGTTGACGCAGCTGCCCACCGGTTCGAACCACAGCTGGATCGCCGAGGTGCTCGTCCGGATCAACCCGGTGGGATCAAGCCTGCACTACGTGTCCGGGCTGCTGGTCGATGGATACGGCTGGACCACGGAGTTGTCCTACCTGGCGTCGCCCGTACTCGCAGTCGTGATCGCCGGTGTGGCGTTGGCGGCTGTCGGGCCCAGATTGGTCCGCCTGACCGGAGGAGTGAGTGGATGATGCTCGTGGCGGTGATGTTCGCGCTGGCTGGCCTGGCAGGCGCTGCGGATCAGCTTGAAGTGACGCTGGACCGCGACCAGGTGAGTGTCGTCCGGGGCGACCGTTTCACCACGGAGTCCACGATCACCAACCATGGCGTGGGACCGACCACACCACTCAAGGTGCACCTGAACGTCGCGAGCCTGACCGGCCAGGTGTCGGTCGATCCAGAGGACTGGTCGGCCACTCCGATCCGGGACCTGCCTGCGCTCGCGCCCGGCGAGAGCACGTCGATCTCCTGGGACATCAAGGCCGGGGACATCGGAAGCTTCGCGCTGTACCTGGTTTTCCTGCCTGCCGAGCCCGGCGGTACATCGGTGTCGAGTACGCCGATGTATGTCAAGGCCTCCGGGAGGAACACGCTCGACGACGCCGGGACACTGCCCGTCGTGGTGACGATCCCCGTGCTGCTCGGCGCGGCCGCGGCAACGGCCAGATGGCGCTTTCGGCGGGCCGAGTAGGAACGGCAGGTGAAAGGCATTGGCCCCGGTCGTCACTCAGTGCCTCGATGCTGGCCACCGCGGGCAACGACAACACAGCACGGCTGTGGGACATCACCGATCCACGTAACCCCAACGAACTCGCCACACTCACCGGCCACACCAGTGGCCTGTTCGGCGCGATCTTCAGCCCCGACGGCACAACCCTGGCCACCAGCGGCGGCACCTCCGTGCGCCAGATCCTCCAGCACACCAGCGGAATCACCAACGAACTCGGCAAACCCGTCGCCAACCCGGACGGCACGTACAGCCTGCACGAGGTGGTCCGTGCCGGACTGGTCAACCCGCCGCAGTTCCCGCCGGGCACCGGCTGGGGTACTCCAACGTCAACTTCCTGGTGGCGGGCCTGTTGATCGAGCAGATCACCGGCGTGTCGGCCGGGGACGCGATCACCGCCAGGATCATCAAGCCGCTCAGCCTGACCAGAACCACCTATCCCCGGTCCGGGTGACAGGAAGCTCGACCCGCCGTACCTGCCCGGCTACATCGGCATCCGCGCAGGCCCGTTCTTCTTCTGGACCGAGCGGACCACCGCATGGGAACTGTCCCAGTTCGCCACGGCCGGAGCCATGGCCACCGACGACGGCAGGTACGCGGCGATGGTCACCAACACCTTCGCCACAAACGAAGGCACGACAACACGAATCCACGTCATCGACTCCGCGTTGTGCGGCACCTCCGCGGGCTGAAGCCCCGCCGAACGCCTCATCACTCCCTGACCGGCCATATATGGCTGGTTGTATGGCCTGTTCCCGTGGCAGCTCAGGCCATGATGATCGATTTCGTCTGGCTGCATGGTCAGGCGGACGGGCGCGTCGTGGTTGTTCGAGTATTCGGGCAGGTGCGTGGTGCTGGATGTCGGTGGAGGGGCTATGGCGTCGTTGGGTCGCGGGGGTACGCGGTTACGAGCCTGGGCACGGTTACGGGGGCGGGTGACCTCGGCCGGGTTGACGGTGGTGTTGGTCGCGTCGTTGGCGCAGGTGGTGGTCTCGGCTCCGCAGGCTGCGGCGGCGGTGGAGGTGCGTCGGGATTTGCCGTTGCTGTCGTCGTTGATCTCGCCGGAGCCTGGGGCCAGGGTGGTCCCGGCTGATCCGGTGCAGCCGAAGGCGGATTTCACGCCGTTGGCGGGCAGGGCGACGTCTGGGGCGCGTGGCGGTGCGGCGGCGCCGGAGACGACTCTGGTGAGTCCGGTCGATCAGGCCGTGGTGGCGACGCCGACGCCGACACTGACCGTGCGTGCTGTCGGCCAGGGAGTGCTGTACTGCTTCAAGGTGTCGACCGGATTCGACGGTCGGTCCGGCAGTGTCGCTGACTCGGGGTGTCTGTCCACGCCAGAGTGGACGGTGCCCCGGCATGTGCTCAACGACGGCGGCGCGTACACCTGGGCGGTCGCCACGACCCTGGGTGAGGACAAGCCGGTCACACAGCCGTCCTGGGTCGGGCACTTCACGGTCAACCAGCGGGTAGGAGATCCGGGACCGGCGCCAGCCGACACGTCGGGGCCGGTGACGGTCAACCTGTTCAACGGCAATGCCCAGTACAAGGCCGCCGGGCCAGCGTTCGCGACGGTGGGCGGTCCCGCCGGGGTGACCTTCGGGTTCAACTCGCGGCAGGGCGGCGAGGCGCATGGGGTGCGGGCGTCGTACTTCAACGATTCGCGGCACAACGGAACCCCGGACGACGCTCCGGTGCTGGTGCGCCGCGAACCGGCGGTGAACCAGAACACGATCCGGGACTCGTTGCCGGACAACCCGTGGTTCGACCCGTTCCCGCCCGCTCTGGACAAGAAGCATTTCGTCATCCGGTGGGAAGGTCACTTCAAGGCGCCAGAGAACGGTGACTTCCAGTTCGCGGGTGTGCACGCCGACGGCGCGAAGATCTGGGTGAACGGACGGGTCGTCTATGACAACCCCAACCCCTCCGGTATCAGTTTCGACTTCCAGCTCGCCGGGCCGAAGACCGACAAGGACACGACCCTGACCGCGGGGCAGCGGGTACCGATCAAGGTCGAGCTGTACCACCATTCGGACGAGAAACCGCAGATGATGTTGTGGGCCAAGGGCACAGCCGCCGATTACGCGGGGCGGCGCTTCCACAACTGGATGCCGCAGTTCGTCTCGACCCAGCGGCTCTACGCCCAGGACCCGCCGCCGCTGCCCGGCGGCTGGACCCTCGGGCTGGCGGGCAGCGCCTACACCAAGGCCGAGATGCTGGACGGCTCCGTGGTGCTCACCGACGGCTCGGGCGGGAAACACACCTGGGGCAAAGCCTCCCACGGTGGTTTCAAGCCGCCACCTGACGAAGACGGTGTGCTCGCCTTCGACGCCGGTGGCCGGATCTCGGTGACCCAGAACGACACGGTGTCGGTGTTCAACGTCGACGGCACACTCGCCACAGTGGCATCGGTGCTGGACAGCAAGAAACCAGCCGCGCTGCAATACCTCTACACCGGTGCGCTACCGCGGCTGACCCAGATCAAGGACCCGGTGTCCGGTCGGGCGCACGAGTTGTTCTACAACACCGACAACAGCGACCAGTGCTACGGCGGCACCCCGAAGCCACCGGGCGCCGACCCCGCACCGGCCAACATGCTGTGCCGCATCCGGTACTGGGACGGCACCGAAACCCGGCTGTGGTACCTGTTCGACACCCTGGCCCGGATCGAGAACCCCGGCGCGGCCATCTCCGACTACGACTACCTGGACCGGGCGAAGAACAAATCCGAGCACGACAAGACAAGCAACCAGCAGGAACGAGAACAACTCAAGGAGAGCGTCGGGCCGATCACCCACATCCGGGACCCGTTGGCTTATGACTGGCTGGTCCGGCAGACCACCGGGATCTTCGCCGAGCTCACCGCGATCCGCTACCAGGCCGGTTACGAACCCGAAGCCCGCCAGACACTGCTGCGGGCAGTCCAGGTCTCGCTGCCGTGGCCGGACGGCAGACCCGGGATCGGCTTCCCCCCAGGGCATTCCTACTTCCACGACATCGCCAACAAAAAGGCCTATGTCGGGGTGAGCGGGCTGGACGACTCGGGTGATTCCCGCACCGTCACCTACGACGACGCCGGGCGTGGGCTGACATCGACCGACGCCGACGGGGTCACCACCGCGCAGGAATGGAACTCCAAGGACAGGCCTGTCGCGACCGTCGACGCGCGCGGCAAACGCAGCACCCATGTCTACGACCACGCCGACCGGCTGACCGACACCTACGGGCCCGCACCGGCGTCGTGTTTCACCGGCCAAGTCCCGACCGCCGCGTGCGCGGGAACCATCCCACACAGCCACGTCGGCTATGACGAGGGCACAGCCGGGTTACAGACCGCCCTGTACGACAACCCATCCCTGTCAGGCGTGCCCGCGGTGTGGCAGACCGGCGTCGGCACCAACGATGGCTCCCTCTCCGGTCGCTGGGACCCCGCGCCACCGGTAGCGAACAAGTCCGGCTGGTCGGGACGGTTCACCGGCGAGATCCAGTTCCCCAAGGCCGGTGACCACGGTGTCGGGTTCACTGTCGTCGACGGCGTCCGGTTGTGGATCGACGAAGTCCTGCTCGTCGACAGCTGGACCGACAAGCCCAGCACCGTGGTCTCGGGCACCTACAAGAACACGACAGCGGGCAGCCGCCATCGAATCCGAGTCGACTACTACAACCGTTCCGGCACCACAGCGGCCCTGAACTTCACCTGGACACCCCCCGGCGCCAGCACCGCCGTGACCGTTCCCGGCCAGCACTTGGCGCCCCGCTACGGGAATCAGACCAGCAAGGTCACCGACAGCACCTCCGGCGGCAGCGTCGAACGCGCGCCGTCGGCCAGGTCCGCGACCGGCTACTCGGACCCCGCGGGTGGGATCGACCCGGTGTTCGGGTTGGCGGTGTCGGTGACCGGTGATCCGGGTGGGCTCAACCTGGCCCGGCGCAACAGCTTCGAGAAACCTGGTGACGGATACCTGCGCAGGCTGGCCACCGCTCTGCCAGCTGGCGACATCACCAACCCCGACCAGCGTGGCACCACCATCTACTACGGCGACACCGAGACTCACGCCAACCCATGCGACCCACGGTCGCCTGCGGTGAGTCAGGGCGGCATGGTCAAGACCATCACTGCGGCCAAGAACGCCGACGGGGTGGCCAACGCCGCCGAACAGGTCTACGACGCGGCCGGTCGGGTCATCGCCTCCCGGATCAACACCCAGCCCTGGTCGTGTGCCAGCTACGACGCCCGGGGCCGGATCACCCGGAAGTCGTTCCCGGCGATGGGCGGCCAACCCGCCCGCACCATCAACTACGACCACGCGGTCGGCGGTGACCCACTCACCGGCAGGATCAGCGACGAGTCCGGATCGACGACCGCCGTCGTCGACCTGCTCGGCCAAGTCGTGTCCTACACCGACGCGGGTGGCGCGGTCACCACCAACGAATACGACATCGCCGGACGCAAGATCAGTGAGACCACGACGATCAAGGGCGTCTCCTCAACCCTGACCTACGACTGGACCAACGCCTATCGGCTGATCGGTGTGGACCTGGACGGGACCACCGTCGCCACTCCCGGCTACGACGCCGGGATGTTGCAGACCGTCCGCTACGGCAACAGTTCGGACCTGTCGGTCACCTACAACGACGCCGCGGCGACCACCGCGCTGAAATGGAAAACCAAAAGCTCGACGGTCACCGACACGGTCACCCGCTCTCGCGACGGCCGCGTCACCGACGGCACCATCACCGACACCAGCACGCCTGGCACGACCTACGCTTCCGCCTATACCTACGACACGATCGGTCGCTTGGTCGCGGCCACAGTGCCTCACCACCAGCTGGCCTACAGCTATGCCGGGAACGGCGGCTGCGGCCCGAACCCGAAAGCGGGCTCGAACACCAACCGCACCGCGGTCACCGACAGCCTCAACGGCGCTCCCGCTGTCACCACCAGCTACTGCTACGACCAGGCTGACCGGCTGACCTCCACCAATGGCGGCCTCGCGCTGTCGTTCACCTACGACACCTACGGCAACGCCATCAAGGTCGGCGGCGACACTCTCGGCTACGACTCCACCCGCCGACACGTGTCCACCACCACCGCTGCGGGGCGTTCGGTCCGCTACACCCGCGACGTCACCGATCGCATCACCGCACGAACCGTGCAGGAGAACGGCAAGCCCGCGCAGGTCACCCGCTACGGTTTCACCTCCGGCTCCGACGGCCCCGACTTCGTCCTCGACAGCTCCGGGAAACTGCGGCAGCGCGTGCTTGGCCTGCCCGGCGGGGTCGTGCTCACCAAGACCTACGACAACGCCCAGACCGCGAACTGGTCCTATCCCAACATCCACGGCGACATCCTGTTCACCGCCGACAACGCCGCCGCGCGCACCGGCACGATCCACCTGTACGACCCGTTCGGCCAGAACATCGACCCGACCAGCGGCGCTATCGGTGACATCCCGATCCCGGCCACGGCCGAGGGAGGCATGGACTTCGGCTGGCTCGGCCAGCACACCGTCCCCATCGAACACGTCGCCAGCCAACAAGCACTCGAAATGGGCGCTCGCACCTACCTCCCCGCCCTTGGCCGGTTCCTGCAAACCGACCCTGTCGCCGCCGGATCGGCCAACGACTACGACTACACCAGCGGCGACCCTGTCAACTACAACGACCTCACCGGCACGATTCCGACAGGTGGTGGTGGGGGAGGCAGAGGGCCGGACGGCTGCGAGAATTCACCGCGATGCGGAAAAATGCAGCCGGGTAGTCCGAAGAAGCCAAACACGTCTGGGTCGGACAGGCTTGCCGCGACCCGGCAGATGGTCACCGAGATCGCGGCCAAGTATCACATCGACATTCGGGACTTCGGATACGTGATCGACCCAACAATTACAGGCGAGCAGTACGCCACGACCGACCGGAATGGCCTGGTCACCCTCTACGGTGACGCGTTCGTGAACGAGGAGCAGCTGGCCAGGACGATCGTCCACGAAAAAGTCCACATCGAGCAGGTCGAATCCGGACGCTATCCTCCGGAATATGATCCCAACAGTCCTGAGGAAAGGGAAGCCCGGCAACGTGAAGATGACTGGTGGGAGCGGGAAGGGAAATATCACCAGTGATCTGCGCCGAGCCGATCGAGGTCGGAATACGGTGAATGGTCGGACAGTCCGACCATGATCGGCTCGGCGTTCACCGGGCGCGGCGGGAACGAGCTATGCACTGTCGTTGCCGTCGCGCAGGGAATGGATCATGCTTCGCAGGATCCGGAACGCGTCTGACCGCTCGGCCTCGGTCATCCCGGCCAGCATTCTGACCTCGACGGACCGGACCGCTACGGTCGCCTTCTCAAGCTTGCGTCGGCCTCGTGGCGTGAGCCTCGTGGGAAGAACCTTCCCGACGGGTGCCTCCGCGGGCCTGGTCACATGGCCCTCTCGTTCCAGGGCTTGGAGCAGCACGTTCATCGTCTGCCGTGTCACGAACGCTCCCCGGGCGAGCTCGGAGTTCGACAAGCCCGGCCGTTGCGCCAGGAGCTCGAGGCAGGAGTAGTGCGTCACGCTCATCTCGAGCGGTCGCAGCACCTCCTCCATGGCTGCACGCAGGGCGCTCGACGCCTCTTTCAGCAGGTAGCCCAGTGACGTCTCCAGGTCGACGCCGACACCGTCTTGACTCATGTCAGTATCCTGACATAGGTTGACTCGTGTCAGAAAGCTGACACAGGTAACGAAGGAGCGTCATCATGCCCGCCACCGGTCCCGACTTCATCTCGCTGCAAGCGCGCGACCTCGACGCTTCGCAGGCGTTCTACGAGCAGTACCTCGGCCTTGTCCGCTCGCAGGCCGGACCTCCGCACGCCGTCGTGTTCGAGACGAAGCCGATCGCGTTCGCACTCCGCGAGGTCATTCCCGGCACCGATCTCGCATCCGTTGCCCAGCCCGGCATCGGCGCCGCGATCTGGCTCCACGCCACAGACGTCCAGGCCATTCACGATGCTCTCGTCGCCGACGGCCACACCATCGTCTCCGCACCGATCGACGGCCCTTTCGGCCGGACATTCACCTTCGCCGACCCCGACGGCTACCAGGTCACGCTCCACGACCGCACCTGACAGGCCGCACGCCGCCGAGGGTGATCGCCGCAAGCAAGCTCGTCGGCGATCGTGTCCAGCAGGTCCGCTGCACGTGGCATGTCTTCGTGCAGCGGACGATCCGGTGAAGGTCCTGATCGTCGGCGGCGGCGTTGTAATCGCATAGTCGGTCCCCGTGTGTCGTGACACTTTTCTTCGCCGACGTACTGGCCCCCTACGACCTGTACCAGAACTCGCGCGACGCTACTGTCCACGAGGGAATGCAGTTCCCGACGGGGGATCCTTCAGTGCTGATCCCGCTCCTCGCTCACCACACCCAACACCTCGGGTTCACCTTCACCCAGAACATCCTGCAGGAGCACCCCTATCCGTTCGCCCGCAAGATGTCTACATTGGACCATCTTACCGGTGGTCGAATCGCCTGGAACATCGTGACCACCTTCCTGGCCGGGGCCGGTCGCAACCTTGGCTACGGCGGACTGCCCGGCCATGCGGAGCGCTACGCCCGCGCGGAGGATTTCACTCAAGCGGTCTACAAGCTGTGGGAGCACAGCTGGGACAACGACGCCGTGCTGCGAGACCAGGCACGGCAACAGTTCGCCGACCCTGCGAAAGTGCACAACATCGACCATCAGGGGCCCTACTGCACCGTCTACGGCCCTCACCTGAGCGAACCGTCTCCCCAACGCACACCTCTGCTGTTCCAGGCCGGAATGTCGCCCACCGGGCGAGCATTCGCCGGTCGCCACGCCGAATCCATGTTCATCCGCTCGACCACTCCATCTGCCGCGGCACCGATCGTCACCGATGTCCGGCGCGCCGCCGTCGCCGCCGGACGTCGCACCACAGACGTCAAGATCTTCGTGCCGCAGGCCTACGTATTGGGCAGCACTGAGGCCGAAGCACGCCGACGAGACAGCGAACTGCTGGAGCGCCAGACTGTCGAGGGCAACCTCGCGAGGATGAGCGTGTTCCTGCACCACGACTTCGCCGAGGAAGGCCCGGACACCCCAGTCCGAGAACTGCGGAAGCGCACGAACCTGTCCGAGCCGGTCCGGACACTGCTCAACGCCGACGACCGGGACGACTGGACACTCGGCGAGCTGATCCGCCGGATTGGCAACAAACGAACCGCGGGCACGCCAGAGCAGATCGCAGACACCATCACAGCCTGGCAGGATGTCGGCGTGGATGGCATCAACCTGCAGTACGTCGTCTCACCGACCAGCTTCGCCGAGTTCGTCGACCATGTCGTGCCAATCCTTCAGGCCCGTGGCCTCATGCAGCGCCAGTACACCAACGGGACCCTACGAGAGAAGTTCTTCCCCGGCTCAGGCCCTCGCCTGCCAGCCCGGCACCCAGCGAGGTCGGCGGCCACGCAGGCTCATGTCACCACGCAGCGGGGACGTGGACATCGGCCATGATCGTTCTGCCATGCTCTGTCTCGCTGCCGGGTCCGAGGGGGAGATCATGATCGAGCTTCGTCGCCTGACCAAGCGCTATGCGGGCACCACGGTGGTCGACCGGTTGACGTTCACCGTGCGGCCGGGGAACGTGACCGGCTTCCTTGGCCCCAACGGGGCCGGTAAGTCCACGACCATGCGGATGACAGTCGGGCTCGACGCGCCCGACAGCGGCGAAGTGCTCGTCAATGGAATGCGCTATTCCCAGCTGCGGCACCCGTTACGTGAAGTGGGTGCGTTGCTGGACGCGAAGGCGGTGCATCCCGGCCGGTGCGCGGGCAAGCATCTGCTGGCCATGGCTCGCAGCAACGGAATTCCCCGTAAACGCGTTGACGAGGTGCTGGCGCTTGTCGGGCTGACCGACGTGGCGGGCAAGCGGGCTGGGGAGTTCTCGCTCGGGATGGGACAACGGCTGGGCATCGCGGGCGCGTTGCTGGGCGACCCGGCGATTGTGCTGTTCGATGAGCCCCTCAACGGTCTGGACCCCGACGGTGTTCGTTGGATCCGATGGTTGACGCGCTCGCTGGCCGACGAGGGGCGGACGGTGTGGGTGTCCAGTCACCTGATGAGCGAGATGCAGCTGACCGCCGACCACCTAGTCGTCATCGGCCGGGGCAAACTGCTGGCTGATGCCTCGCTTGACGAGTTCATCGCCCGCAACTCCCAGCGTCAGGTCTCGGTGCGGCTGCCGCGGCCGGAGGATCTGCGTGCCTTGGCCGACCGGCTGCGCGCGGCGGATGTTCCTTGCGAGCCAGGCGAAGCCGGTGAGCTGATCGTGCATGATCTCCAGGCCGGACAGGTCGGCGATCTGGTGTACGCACTCGGGCTCAAGCTGCACGGCTTGGCCGAACGGACCGCGACACTGGAACAGGCGTACATGGACATGACCTCGTCGAGCGTGCAGTACGCGACCACGGCAGGCGAAGCGCGATGACAGGTGGCGCCCTCCGCGGGGCGATCGCGGCCGAATGGACAAAGCTGTTCTCAGTCCGGTCAACCTGGTGGTATCTGGGTGTCGGTGGCGGGTTGGCGCTCGCCTTCTGCCACATATCGGCCTACGACAGCACGCCACCGTCGGCGCCGGGCGTCGTGTCCCGTGCCGTGTTCTATGTCGCCCAGTTCCCGGTGGTCATCGTCTCGACCACGTTCATCACCAGTGAGTACAGCACCGGCAGCATCCGCTCGACGGTGCAGTGGATTCCCGCCCGACATCGGCTGCTGACCGCCAAGGCAGCCACACTGACGGCGGCCCTGGCGGCTTACGGCGCGCTGTTGGCTGTCGGCGGAATTCTGGTGTCCCTGCCGGTGCTGGCGACCGAGTTCGGGCGACCGACGACCTTCGGCAGCAGTGTGTCCGGCGTCGTCGCCGTCGCGGCTTATCTCGCGCTTCTCGGGTTGTTGTGCCTTGGCCTGGGCACCGCTTTACGCAGCGCCGCCGGAGTGATCATGGCCATGTTCCTGATTCTGCTGCTGGTCCCGCTCGGCGTCCTGGTGATCGCCAAGGATTCCACCGTGCTCGACTACTTCCCCGGATTCGCGGGCGTGAACGCGATGACCGAGTCCGGCATATCGAACGCGGTTTACGGCGGCATCTCGCAGTACTCGCGTTGGGTCGGGCTGTTCGTCGGCGCCTGCTGGGCCTCGGCCGCTTTGCTGGCGGGATTCCAGACATTCCGCCGCCGCGACGCGTGACCCCGAGCGTCGATCAGGTTTGTTGGTGGGTTATGTTGACCATCCAGGTGATCCCGAACCGGTCCACGAGCGCGCCCGCCTCGTCGCCCCACGACTGCTTCTCCAGACGCATCGTCACGGTGCCACCAGCGGACAACTTCTCGAAGTAGCCGCGGAGTCCGCCGCCCTCGCCGCCGAGGTAAACCGCGACATTGTTGCCAGGGTGGTAAGGCACCCCCGCCAGCACGTCCCACGCCATCAGCGTGAAGCCGTCCGGTGTGTCGAGTTGGGCGTGCATGACCTTGTCGGCGTCGGGCGAGTCCGGCGAGCCGAAATCCGCGACCGTGCCTATTTTCAGCTTGCCGTCGAACACCTTCTGGTAGAACTCCATCGCCTGCCGCGCGTTCCCGTTGTAACTGATGTACGGGTTGAGCCGAGACTCCATGTAATGTTCCTTCGTCGTGGTATCGGGATCAGTGGGTGTCGAACAGGGTCTGGTATCGAGCGACTGCTTGTTCTGTGGCCACACGCTCCTGGGAGGTCGGGTTCCATGGGTCGGCGGCAGGGGTAGTGCGCCGAGTTTGAGTAACGCGGCCATGAGCAGCATGCGCGCCTTGGTAGCTGTGAGGTTGTTGCCTGAGATGAATGTCGGGTCCGTCCGGTACGCCATGCCTCCGGTGTTGCCACGGCCGGTGCGGACTACTGGCATGCCGGTGAAATGGCGACACTCAATGCCGCGTTCCTCGCCGGGTCGACCGTCCCGAACGGCGACATGCCTTCACATACGAAACCGGCCAGTGGTGCGTGGGCAAGATTGGCTTTGATTCGTGCGAGGATCTCGACTTCGTCGTCGGAAGTGGGCGGAGTGCCATGCCGCGTTGCCACATACCGGCCGTACTTGGTGATCGTGACGTGCGGCATGGCGGTTGGTACCAGCCCGTCGGCGTAACCGCCAGGTCGTGCGTCGACCTTGGTCACGTCCCGGGCTGTGTAGACGAGTTCGTCGACGACAACGCAGGCGCCAACGCGGTCTTCGCCCCGTTCGTCGAGGGCGACGCCTGACGCGATGTACTTGACGCCATCCACCACGTTGCGGTCGCCGTCGGCGCTCAACGACTGGTGACGGCGTTGAGCCGCGTGTCCGATGAGTGGCACGGTCGTGTCGACCGTCAGTCCGAGCCAGTACAAGGTCTCGTCGACGGTCGGACTGCGGAAGAAGTCGAAGTCGGCGATTGACCACAGCTCAACGGGAGTGCCGTGGTCAGCGAGGCCGAACCGCTCGATCTCCTCGTAGAGGCGGCGAGCATCGGGGTAGAACGTCTGTCGAGCGGCTCCCGGTGACGCGAACGGTGCCGTCGCGGTTTCCTCCCACGCGGAGCCATTCGCTTGTCTGGCCATGTAAGGGAGGGGGTACAGACCGTCGTCGGGGTGTAGTTCGACGACGTACACCGGCGTGGCGTCGTCGGAAGGCTGTACATTGTGGAATGTTCCGTCGGTGTCGAGCCAGCCGTCCGCCGGAGCGTACAAGTTGGCTGCATCTCGTTCGAGTGGGTGCGCGCTGAATGCCTCGATGTACACCGTCGCGGGTGCCGCGAGCCGCTGAGGGCGAAGACGGTCGAACTGACTGGGGCGTAACGAGAGTCCGTGACGTGCGCGCGCCTTGTTCGATGTGATCAGGTCCGGTGTGTTCAGGATCGTCGCCGTCGGCCCGGCGAACACCGCGATTCGCGCTGTTCGCTCCACTACCGCATCAGCCCCATTCGACTCGTCGCGAGTATGTACGTCCATCGCCTCGGTAGGTCACCGTCGTCGACGCCGTGTTGATCAGCCTCCCAACAAATCACGACACCCCTATGTCATGTATTCCGGTGGAACTTTCTGCGGACCACGGCCGGCAGCGGCACTGATGGTATTACGGTACTATTGTCAGGCAGCCGAAGATCGGGCCGGAGGTGCTGGCCGGGCGGTTCCAGGTCGGGTTCTCGCTTCCGTTGACCGTCAAGGACATCACCACCGCGCTGGACCTCTCGACAGCACTGGGCCTGACGCCCGAGGTGTCGCAGGCCTGTGTCCGGGTCTGCGAGGCCGCACTGGGCGAGGGAAACCCGGACCAGTCCGAGATCGCCCGGTATCTGGCCAAGGTGACCGGCGTCGACCTGACCCGCTGACCCCGGACGATCACCGCCTCGACCCGAGCCCACGTACTACTCTGATACGGTCATAGACACGTTGAAGGGGAGGGTCGCGTGGCAGGGCAACGAGTGCAGCGGGTCGCCGCGCCGCTGCGGACCCAGGTTCTCGAAGCGCTCCGGCAGGACATCCTGGCCGCGATGTTCCAGCCCGGGGAACGGCTGGTCGAGGCGCGGCTGTGCGCGCTGTACGAGGTATCCCGGACGGTGGTCCGCGAGGTTCTGCGGCAACTGGAGTCCGAAGGTCTGGTGACCACGGTGGCCAACCGTGGCCCGGTTGTCACCGAGCTGACGTCCGCCGACGCCAAGGCGTTGTTCGAGGTGCGTGGCGCGCTGGAGGGCCTGGCCGGAGCCTTGTTCGCCGAGCGGGCCACCGGCGAGCAGCGCGAGCGGATGGGCAAGGTGATCCGCCGGTTCGCCCGCACCCACAGCAAGGCCGATCTGGCCGAACGGCTGAAGATGAAGGACGAGTTCTACGACGTCCTCATCGCCGGGGCGGAGAACCCGGTCATCGATTCGACACTGCGCGGCATCCATGCCCGAGTACAGATGTTGCGCGGTTTGTCCCTGCAGGCCGAAGGGCGCGGGCCGGAAACCGTCCGGGAGTTGACCGCCATCCACGACGCCGCTGCCGTGCGTGGTGACACCGCCGCCGCTCGTGCGGCATGCGAGGATCACGTCCGCAACGCCGCGGCCACCGCGCTCCGCGAACTCGCCGCGCGGCACCCCGAACCGCACGTCGGCTGAGCCAGGTCCCGGTCGGCCGCCAGGCGACCGACCGGGACCGAGTGTCCTAATCGGACATGATGTCGGCCAGGAGTCCGGCCGTCGCTTCCGGGGATTCGACGTGGAAGTGGTGGCTGCCCAGGTCGATCAGTTCAATGCGCATGCGGTCGCCGTATCTGGCGCGACGAGTTCGACCTCGCCTACGCCGAAGGCGGCGTCTTCCAGCTCACCCTCCACCCGCACGTCATCGGGCACCGCTCCCGTGTCACGATCCTCACCGAACTGCTTGACCACATCGCCTCGCACGAGGGCGTCTGGTTCGCCACGCACGCCCAGATCGCCGACCACGTATCCATCGGAAAGGACCTGGCGCGATGACCGGCATCGACCAACGCGTCGAGCGCGCGTTCGAGCAGAACCTGAGCTCGGTACTGGAACTCTCGCACCGGATCAACGCCAACCCCGAACTGGCCTTCGAGGAACACGCAACCTCGGCGGCGATGATCGAGATGCTGGAAGGCGGGCAGTTCACGGTGGCGAAGGGCGTGGCCGGACTGCCGACGGCGTTCGTCGCCTCGGCCGGGTCCGGCGACTTCGCGTTCGGCCTGTGCGCGGAAATGGACGCGCTGCCGGGCATCGGGCACGGCTGCGGCCACAACGTCATCGCCGCGTCCGCGGTCGGCGCCGCGTTGGCGTTGGCCCCCTACGCCGACGAACTCGGGCTGACAGTGCGGGTCTTCGGCACTCCTGCCGAGGAAAAGGGGACCGGCAAGGAGATCATGGTCAACTGCGGTGTCTTCGACGACACCCACGCGGCCATGATGGTGCACCCGACGCTCAAGGACGTCGTCATCCCCCCGCTGCGCGCCGCACGGTCCTGGCAGGTGACCTACACGGGGATCGGCGGGCACGCCTCACGCCCCTGGAGCGCACTGAACGCGACGGTCGTCGCCCAGACCGCCATCGGGCTGCTGCGCCAGCAACTGCGTGACGGCATCAGAGTGCACCACGTCGTCAAGGAAGCCGGAGCCGCCGTGAACGTCATCCCCGACCGCGCGGTCGTCGACTGCATGATCCGCGCCGACACCATCGACGAGGTCGACGAAGTGTGGGAGCGGGTGCGGCACTGCTTCGACGCGGGAGCCTTGGCCACCGGCACCAGCGTCGAGTACACCACGTTGCCGTCCATCTACCGTGAATTCCGGCACGACCCCGACCTGGCCCCGCTGTTCGAAAAGCACGCGAAAGCCACTGGCCGGACCTTCCCCGACTACCCGGACAAGATGTTCGGCTCGACCGACATGGGCAACGTCTCGCTGCGCATCCCCGCGATCCACCCCATGTTGTCCTTCGACCTGCCACCCGAGGACGGCAACCACACCGCCGCCTTCGCCGTCGCGGCAGGCGGTCCGGACGGAGACCGATTCGTCCATGACGCCGGTCTGGCGATGGCCCTCACGATCGCCGAAGTCGCGCAGTCCGAGGACATCCGGGCGCGGCTCATCGCCAAGGCCACCGACCGATGACCGGCGTGGTCGTGCTCGGCGGCGCCGGGGGTATCGGTTCGGCTGTGGTACGTGCGTTGCGAGCGCAGGACCGGAGGGTGGCCGTGGTGGACATGCTCGCACCGCCAGAGAAGCCAGCCGATGGCGTGTCGTGGGTCACCGGCGACGCAACCGATCCAGCCGTGGTCGGCGCCGCGTTCGACGCGCTCGGTGGTGAGGTGACTGGACTGGTGCATTGCTTGATCGGTGAGCACCGCGCATCGTTGAGTACGCAGACGCCAGACGCGCTGCGCAGGGTGCTCGATATCGGCGCGGTGTCCGCGCTGGTTCCCTTGCAGCAGTTGCTTCTTCACGCGGACGGCCGACCGTCCGCCGCGGTGTTGGTCAGTTCGATACAGGCGGCGTTCGCCGCTGACTGGCGAGCGCCCTACGCGATGGCCAAGGCCGCGCTGGAGGCGCTCGGCCGGGCAGCGGCGGTCGAGTTCGGCCCACATGGCTTGCGGTGCAACACGGTCCGGCCTGGATTTGTCGCAGTCGACCGCAACGCTCGTCGTTGGCAGGATGCCGACGTCCGTGAGGCGTTGATCGGCGTGCAACCGCTCGGCAGACTCGCGCAGCCCGACGACATCGCTGACGTGATCACGTTCCTGCTCAGCGATCAGGCCAGGTCCATCACCGGCACGACCGTCACCGTCGACGGCGCGCAGACCACGGTGTTGCGTGAGCCGTGGAAACCATGACACCTGTACCTTCCTAACGCGTAGGCCCAGGCGCCGCGAGCGTGAGCAGGAGCGCACTGAGCTCGGCGGGCATGGTGATCATGCAGTCGTGGCCGGTCGGTAACTCCCATACCTGTGCCGGAGAACCGTTCGGCTGTGTCTCGGGTACCGGCCTCAGGGACATGCTTCCCGCTGATTCGCCGACACAGTGGATGTGCGTCCGTGGAATCGCGTTCACAGCAGGGTTGTCCAAGCGGACCGGTTGTTGGAGGCAACGCACCGGCTCGTCCGAGAGCGTCGCCCGTAGCCAGGCGATATCCGCCGGGTCGGTGACCCCGAACAGCCCCAGAGGTGGTGGCTGCTCGGGCAGCGGGGGAACCCGCCAGCCGCCTGAGCTCACGGCGAGGTCGATCACTTGCTGGGCAACCGGTAGCACGTCGACCGCTGACTCACCGTGCTCGGGCACCATCGCGTCGAGGTACACCAGGTGCGCGATCCGTTCCGGAATCTGGTTGGCTGCCGAGGAGATGACCAGTCCCGCATAGCTGTGCCCGACAAGGATCACGTCGGTGAGGTCGTTGTCGTGGATCAGTTTGACGATGTCGTCGGTGTATGTGTCGAGCCCAACGTCCGCGGTGAGCAGATGCGCCGTGTCCCCGGAGCCCGTCAACGACGGCGCGTACACCCGATGCCCGGACGATTCCAGCAGCGGCACCACTCGCTGCCAGCACTGTCCACTGTGCCAGGAACCGTGCACCAGTAGAAACACAGCCAAGATTCTCCCCTTCGCCCGTGGATTCCCTACACTGTCACGGTTCTGTGGTTGTTCCCGTGGCCAGGAAGGCGCGAATGACCAGCCCGGCGGCGGCCGTGACGAGCGGGTTGCCACCGGATCCCGGCTGGACGAGCAGGTTCGGTGGCACAGCTTCGACGCGCTCGCGCACGTCGTCCAGCCACCGCTGCGACGGTGCGCCGCTGCCGCCAAGGATCACCAGGTGCGGTCGCATCAGGTCGTACAGCGTGTCGGCCACTCGCGCGACTTGGGTGCTGCGCCGCTCGAACAGCCTGACCGCGGCAGGATCCTCGTCCTGGTCGGCCAAGCGGATCAGGTCTGCCAGCGAGGTCACCGCCAGCCCGGCTGCTCGGGCTGCGGCGAGCAACGCCGTGTCAGTGCCACACGCAGCGAAGCTCATCAGGCCGTCTCCGGTCAGGGTGGGCACGACGATGCGCTCGATGCTGCCCTGGATGACGTTGTCCGGGTTCATCATCGCGGCCTGGTTGACGAATCCCATTTCGGCGATGTTCCCGACGAACAGGTACAGCACGCTGCACCTGCCGATCCCAGCGCCAAAGGCCATCTCGGCGCCGAGATGAGCCCGCACGTTGTTGTCCACGACGACATCGAGCCCGGTCTGCGCGTGCAGCCGGTCAGCCACGTCGACATCGGTCCAGCCGAGCACGTCGTTGCGCACGACCCGCCCAAGCTCCCGTTGGACTTCGCCACCGGCGACCACACCGACACCGAGCACCGGACCGGGAGCCGAGGCGACCAGTTCGTTGGTCAACTCCGCCGCCCGGCGCAGCGTGGCCGCCACATCGGCCGGGTCACGATCCTCGACCCGCACTGTGACGCACTGGCCGGTCAGATCGGTCAGACCGACGGTGGTGCGTTGCAGGCCAAGGTGAACGCCTGCGGCGTACCGGCTCGCCGGGCTGATCGCGACCGGAACCCGAGGACGACCGCCTCCGCTGTCCAACTGGGCCATCTCCCGCACGATGCCCTCCCGCAGCAGCGGCTCGATGATCCGGCTGACGCTGCCGTGGTTGAGCGACAGATCGCGGGCGATGTCGCCCCTCGCCAGCGGACCGCGCTGGAGCAGCAGGTGCAGCACGGCGGCGGTGTTGGCCTGCCGGGCTTGGCGTGGCCGGGTACCGCTGAGGTGGGAACGACGTTGCTCGGTCATGCTCTGGTGGGACTTCCGGACTCGACAGAGTTGGTCTCTTCGAGTTCGACACCGGTGGTGGCCAGCCACGGCGACGCGACCACGATCAGCGCGCTCACCAAGAAGGCACAGGCGTACCACGCGACGACCTTGATGCCGTGCTCATTGAGCAGAGTGGGAAGCAGAAACACGTTGAGCGCGATCGCCAGCCGGGTCGCGCTCTGCGCGATACCAGAGCCGAGCCCGCGCAGCGCGGTGGGAAACGCCTCGGTGCTCCACACCCAGGACAGCACACCGGGGCCGAACCAGGTGAGCGTGGCGTACAACGCCCAGCACACAACCAGGCCGACACCGGCGCGTTCGCCGGTCAGCGCGACACCCACACCGGCGGCGAAGACTCCGACACAGGTCCACACACCCAGCCAGCGGCGGTTGACCCGGTCGATCACCAGCGCGCCGAGCGCGACCGCGATCAGCCCCATCACGAAGGCCAACAGCGAGAAGTACAACGAGTTGGAAGCGCCGATACCGGTGACCTCGACGATCAGTGGACCCGCGACGGTGGCCACCGCTCCACCGAATGCCTGCAACGCGAAGAACGCTGTCACTGTCACCAGGCGCTTCCACGCCCCGCCTGACAACAACGCCCGGTAGTCCCGTTTCTCGACGTACTGGTGTTTCGGCGGCTCCAGCCCGAGGGCTTCGTACACCCGCAGCGCCTCTTCCTCCCGGCCCTGCGCGCGCAACCAGCGCGGTGACTCGGGCAGGAACTGCCGAGCGACCAGCACCGCGGCGGCGGGAAGGGCGGCGATACCGAACAGCCAGCGCCAGGTCTCGTTGCCGAACACTGGCGCGAGCGCCAGCGCGAGCAGCACGGATGCGATCGCGCCGCCCAGCCACATCATGTTGGGCAGGCTACCCGCGACACGACCACGCCTGGCCCTGGGCGCGACCTCGGTGAGGAACGCGTGCGAAGTGGGAATGTCCATTCCCACCGCGACACCGAGCACGAACCTGGCGGCCACCAGTTGCCACACGTCCTGGACGAATGCCGCAGCGATCGAGGCCACCACGAAGAACACCAGGTTGATCATGAAGATCACCCGTCGGCCGAACCGGTCGGACAGGTCGCCGAAGACCAGCAGGCCGAGCGCGGCGCCCACGAACGACGCCGCGGTGACCAGTCCGACCTGCGTTGCCGTCAGGTGGAACGAGGGCTTGATGAAGAGCATCGCGGCACCGATCACCAGCAGGTCATAGCCGTCGATGAACTCGCCGAACGCGACCAGCCTGGTGGTCCAGCCGCGGACGAACCGCGCTCGTCGGGGTGAGATGGCGTGGCGATCCTGCCCCAGTGCTGTTGGCATTGTTGCTCCAGTCACCGCCTTGCGGTACAAGGGGAAACCTCGTGATGGCGGCACCGTCGAAGGTGCTGGAAAGTGCATTTCACGGTGTCGGAATGGTGGACACGCTGTGCTGGAAAGTGGTTTTGTGTGACTCACACTAAAGTAGCCGAGGGTGCGCTGATCCGCGCTGGGCCACGATGGCGGATATTGGCCACCGCAGTGCACGTATGGCCTAAGCCCTGACCAGGATTGTCTTGGCGCGCAGCGTTCCCGTCGCGGTCTGGCGGCCATGGACATCCCGGACTCCGGTCACGACCTCCTGTTGGTCGACCGTCGCGCTGACCACCATGCCCTGGTGGTCGAACAACGGTGAGGTCAGCCGGTAGGTGAAGGACACGTTTCCCGACAGGCCATCGGCACGGGCCTTCTCCGCCATGACGATCGCCTGCAACGGGCCGTGCGTGAGCAGTCCTGGGTATCCCTCGACGTCCCTGGCGTAATCGCGGTCGTAGTGGATGCGGTGGGCGTTGTAGGTGAGCGCGGAGAACCGGAACAGCAGGACCGGCGAGACATCTATGGCCCATTCGTGCGGCGCTACCGGCATCGTCGCCGCCGGTTCGGTGCCTGCGGGTTGTCCAGGCGTGCGCGGCCGGTAGACGATGTCCTGCTCCTCGTCGAGGACCACCTGTCCGCGCTGTTCGATCCGGTGTCCGACCACCACGAACGTCAGCGGCCCGGAGCGTCCGTGTTTCTGCGTGACCGAGAGGACTTTCGTGCGCCGGGTCGCGTGTTCGCCGCAACGCAGGTCCGCGTGCATGTGGACGCGACCGCCCGCCCACATGCGGCGGTGTCCCACTGGCACGGGCAGGGTGTTGCGGGCCGGGTGCCCGTCTTGGCCGAGGTCGGCCTGGGCCGGTCGGTCCAGGAGGTAGACCCAGTGCCACAGCAAGGGCAAAGCGGCGCCGTTGTCCACATCGGGCACGGGCACGTCGAGCAGTGCCCCCAGGGCTTGTGCCGGTCCGGGGGTGAGAAACTCCTGTCGTTCAACGGTTTCTGTCATGCGACGACGGTAATGCCGTCAAGCGGTTGGGACATGCCAGGCCCTTCAGATCCGGTGGCGCTTGATCAGTTGCTGGGCGATGACCATGCGCTGGATCTCGTTGGTTCCCTCACCGACGATCATCAGCGGTGCGTCGCGGAAGTACCGTTCGACGTCGAACTCAGTCGAGTAGCCGTAGCCACCGTGGATGCGCACCGCGTTGAGCGCGACCTCCATCGCGGTCTCCGAGGCGAACAGCTTCGCCATCCCGGCCTCCAGGTCGGCGCGCTCACCCGAGTCGTACCGGCGGGCCGCGTGGTACACGAGCTGGCGGGCGGCTTCCAGTTTCGTCGCCATGTCCGCCAGGTGGTTCCCGATCGACTGGTGCTGCCAGATCTGTCGCCCGAAGCTCTCCCGCTGCTGGGCGTAGCGCAGGGAATCCTCCAGCGCCGCCCGGCCGACGCCGAGTGCGCGGCTCGCGACCTGGATGCGTCCGATCTCCAGTCCCCGCATCATCTGCGCGAAACCGCTGCCCGGCACGCCACCGAGCACCGCGTCGAGTGGAGCCACGAGGTCGTCGAACGCGAGCTCACAGGTCTCGACGCCCTTGTATCCCAGCTTCGGCAGGTCCCGCAGCACGTGGAACCCCGGCCCCTTCTCCAGCAACAGGATGCTGATGCCCTGGTGCGCGGGAGTGGCAGTGGGATCGGTCTTGCACAGCAACGCGATCAGCTGCGACCGGCGCGCGTTGGTGATCCAGGTCTTCGATCCGTTCACCACGTAGTGGTCGCCTTCACGGCGCGCCACCGTACGCATCGCCTGCAGGTCGGAACCCCCGCCGGGCTCGGTCAGCGCCATGGCCGCCCGGATCTCCCCCGTCGCCATTCTGGGCAGGTAGGTGTCCTTCTGTTCCGGCGTACCGAATTCGCCGAGCAGCTTCGCGACGACCGTGTGCCCGCCCATCGCACCGGCCAGGCTCATCCACCCGCGGGCGAGTTCCTCGGTCACCGCGACGTAGCACTGGGCGGAGACGTGTGCCTCGCCCCACGGCTCCGGGATCCCGAGCCCGAAGACACCCATCTGTTTCATCTGCTCGATGAGGTTCCCGGGATAGGTGTCGGTCCGTTCCAGCTCCCGCACGACGGGCCTGACCTCGCGGTCGACGAACTCGCCCGCGAGCGCGACGATCGCGTTCTCCTCCGCTGTGAGCATGTCGATCAGCATCCGTTCTCCGATCACTCTCGACGACCACCCCTATCATCGTTCATGATGACCATCAAGCAAAAATGACGGTTTGTGATGGCACCATGCGAGGCTGGAATACCTCGTCGAGCCAGGACATCCCGGAGGCTCACATGGATCTGAAGCAGTTGAGAGCGCTGGTGACCGTCGTCGAAACGGGCAGCGTGACGCGCGCCGCGCAGTTGCTGCACCTCGTCCAGCCTGCGGTGACCCGGCAGATCAAGGCGCTCGAGGAGGAACTCGGCGTCACGTTGTTCGAGCGCACACGCACCGGAATGCACGCCACGGACGCCGGTGAAGCGCTTGCCGAGCGGGCGCGCCGCGCTTTGACCGAACTCGAACGCGCACGCGCCGAGCTCACTCCGCCCACCGGCGCGGTGACCGGCATCGTCACGGTCGGTCTCCTGGAGAGCACCGTCGATCTCCTCGCCGAGCCACTCGTGGCCAGGCTGGCGAGCGACCATCCCGGTGTCGAACTGCGCCTGCAGACCGCCTACTCCGGGCATCTCCAACGCTGGCTCGACGACGGCGACCTCGATCTGAGCCTGCTGTACAACCTCACGAGCTCACCTTCGCTCAACGTGACGCCGCTGCTGCGCGAACAACTGTGGATCGCGGCGCCGCCAGACGTGGGACTGCGTTCGGACAGACCAGTTCCGTTCGCCGACATCACCTCGCGCCGACTCATCCTGCCCACCGACGGCCATGGCCTACGCACACTGGTCAACAGCGGGGCCCAGCAGGCGGGCATCAGCCTGAACAGTGCCGTCAGCACCAACTCGATGGCCATCCAGAAAAGGCTCACTCGCACAGGCCACGGCTGGACCATTCTGCCTGCGGTCGGGCTCGCCGAGGAGGTCGCCGCCGGGCTGCTGTGCGCAGCACCTCTGTGCGAGCCCGAGGTACTGCGGACCATCGTGCTCGCGACGGCACGAACCGGACGGGTGCCGCCCGCGGTCACGATCGTCGCACGAGAACTGACACGACTGATCGGCATGACCGTGGCCCGGAACCGTTGGCCCTCCGCCGAACCACTACTCAGAGAGCAGTGAGCACGTCCGGTTTGTTCAGTCGATCGAGATCGCCAGTTTGCCGATGACCCCGGCTTTGAGGGCGGTGAAGGCCGCGGCTACCTCGTTGAACGAATAGGTGTGCGCGATGGCAACACGGTTTCTCGCGATCTGGTCCAGCACTGGCCGTGTGGGCGTGGCCATCACGGCGGTCACCTTCACGTTGCGGTCGCCCATTTGCTCCTGGGTGAGGTGCGCGGGCGACACGATGTGCCCACCGTCGACGAGCAGGTCCGCAAGAGACGGTCCGTCGCCAGCGAGGTGCACGACCGAATCCACGCCGTTCGGCGCCAGTTCCTTGACCTGTGCGGCCAGGTCGCCGCGATGGTCCACGGCATGCTGAGCGCCCAACCCCAGTACATGCTCGGTCTCGGTACCCGGTGTCGCGGTCGCGATCACGGTCGCACCACCGGCGACGACCAACTGGACGGCATGAGCGCCAACCCCGCCAGTCGCGCCACTGACCAGTACTGTTTTGCCGGACATGTCGCCAAGGGCATTCACCGAGGCCGCCGCCGCGGCACCGGCCAAGCCGAGAACACCGGCCGTGGCCCAATCGACTCCGTCCGGGATCTTGGCGATGCCGTGGGTTGCCGCGGTGGTCAGATATTCGGCGTAGCCGCCGCCGTCGGTCAGTCGTGACTTGCCGACGACACCGAAGACCTTGTCGCCAACGGCGAAGTCAGTGTCTCCTTCGCCGATCTCGGTCACAACGCCGGAAAAATCCTGGCCGAGCGTGATCGGGAAGACGTGCTCGTACATTCCCTTCAGGAAACCGGCAGCGAGCATGGTGTCGAACTGGTTCACCGACGAGCCTCGCACCTGGACCTTCACCTCACCCGGTCCGACAACCGGCTCGGGTACTTCGCGGACCGCCGGGACCGCACCGAAATCGTCGATCACTACCGCACGCATCTGTCTGCTCCTAGCCCACGATCTGTGTGTTGGTTACGACTTGTTCTCTGCTCGGAGCTTGGAGCATGCTGTCCACATGGCGAAAGAAGGCACTTTGTCAGGCGGAACGCACACCGATGTGCCCTTCCAGGTAGACGGGCACGAGTGCCGGTTACGTGACGTACTGGACAGAGTCGGCGACAAATGGAGCGTGCTCGTAATGGCGTTGCTCGCCGACGGTCCACGGCGCTACTCCGACCTCCGGCGCGCCATCGACGGCATCTCCCAGCGCATGCTCACGCTGACGCTGCGTGGTCTCGAACGGGATGGCCTGGTGACCAGGACGGTCACGCCAAGCTCGCCGCCCATGGTGCATTACGAACTGACCGAGGTCGGGAAAACGCTGTCGGTCGAGGCCAGCGAGTTGCTGCAGTGGTCACAGCGCCACCGTGAGTACATTGCGGAGTCCCGCCGACGTTACGACACCAATGCCACCCAAGAACCGCACTGATCTCCTTGCAGGAAGGCAGGAGAGACGGGTACTGGTCACTCGGATCGGCCGAGGACAACGTCGAGTACACCGCTGACGACCGTTTCGGCCTGGCCACCCGGCGGCGCCGTGGTGCGCCATGCCACGTGGCCGTCGGGCCGGACCAAGCAGGCACCGGTGGCACCGACCCCTGCCAGGTTCGCCCACTCTCCGGTCGGGTCCACCAGGTCGCCGTCAGCGCCGACGACATAGGCCTGTAGTGGGGCTCCACGCGCCGCGGCGGCCGATCTGGCACCAGTCGTCCAGTCGTGGCCATCGGTACCGGCAAGCAACGTGAGCGCGGTGTCGAACAGATCGAGTGTCGAGAGGGCCGTGCCGTTCCTCAGCAGCTCATGGTGCGGTGCCCGAAATCCGGGTGCCGACCGCGGTACGAACTCAACCTGGCGTTCCCGCGGTGCGGGCACTGGGGTTCCGTCGGATACCAGTGCCCCGGCGGGATAGCCGAAACCGAGGTCCTGGCCGAGCGCGTCGAACTGCACGATCTGTTTGGGTATGGCCGCGCGCACCTGCTCGCGGGCCTCACGTCCGGTCTCAGCACCGGCTTCGATGTCGGCGGCGAACTCGTACACGCCGGGACCGATACCGGTCTCGGCCATCAACGCCAGGTTCCGCCAGCTCTGGCCCGCGTTGAACTCGGCGATCGGCCTGCGTTCGACCTCGTACGAGTCGAGCAGGCCGGGTCGCGCCCATCCGGCGAGCACCGCGTGCAGCTTCCAGGCCAGGTTGTGGGCATCCTGGATGCTGGAGTTCATCCCGAAACCCCCGGTCGGCGGGAAGCGGTGCGCCGCGTCCCCGACCAGGAAGACATCGCCCGCTCGAAAGGTCTTCGCAACCTGGGCGGCCATTCGCAACGGCTTGGCGCTGAGGATTTCGACAGGCAGGTCGGCCAGACCGATGGCGTCGCGCACGGCCTGTTCGCACCATCCCCGGTCCGGATGGTCCACTTCGGACAACGGCGGCAACGCGGTGAACAGCCACCGGTCCCGGCCGTCCAGCGTGATCAGCGCGCCACTGGACCTCGAGTTGACGATCCAGTGGATGACCGCCGGGTCAGGACCAACCGTTGCGGCGAGGTCCGCGCGAAAGTGGATGTTGACGCACTCCGCGACGGTGTCCGGGCCGTCGAGATCGATGCCGAGTGACGAGCGAACCTCGCTGCTGGCACCGTCGCAGGCGACCACGTACCGTGCGTTGACTCGCCTCGTCGTCCCGTCCTCCTGACCACGCAAGGTGGCAATCACACCTCGCTCTGTCGCGATCAGCTTGTCCACCTTTGTGGACAGTCGCACGTCGACAGTCGGATAGGACTTCAGCGCGGCCAACATAATGGGCTCGAGGATGTCCTGCGGGCAGAATGCGTTGGTCGCCGGGCTTATGCTCTGTCGAAAGGCCCGACTCGCCTCGTCCGGAACGATCCGAAGTCGACCCAGCTCCTCACCGACGAGTGTGTGCATCCACACGAAGTCGCCGACGGCGGCATTCGGCAGCGCCTGTCGCCTGATCTCGGCCGCCAAGCCCCATGTGCGGAAGATCTCCATCGTGCGGATCCGTATCCCGGTCGCCCGCGGGTGCGTGCCCACCGCGGACCGTCGCTCGACCAGAAGGCATGGCGTGCCGAGGCGACCGAGCATGATGGCGGTGGCGAGTCCGGCCGGTCCGGCTCCGACAATGAGAACGGGGTACGCCAGATCGGTGGAATCGTTGGGAAACGTCATTGTCACTCCTACCAAACAGTGATCAGTGGGTGCGACGCATCAGCTCCTCGGCCGACACGCCCTCCCGCAGCCGCGCCAGCATCTTCTCCGGGTCGAAATCGACTCCGATGGGATTCTGCTGGTAGATCGGACCATTGATGAAATCGTTCACGTCGTCGTTGTTGTCGAATACGTCGACCTGAAGCTCCACCCGATTCCCATCCGGATCGACGTAGTACATCGACACCGTCGGACCGTGGTTGATCGACCACACCGGGCGCACACCGTCGGCCGCGAGTCGCTCGTGGGTCTCCAGCAAAGTCTGCAGCGTTTCGTAGGTGAACGAGACGTGGTGAAGGCCGGTGGCCGTCTCCACATGGCCCGTGTACATCCCCATCGACACCAGGCCGATCCGGTGGTGTTCGTCATCGTAGGAAAGGAAACACAGGGCGTCGTTCTCGAATGCCACTCCGGCCACGAGAACGTTGCGATACCAGTCTCGCATCGCGGGAATCTGGTTTGTCTGCAGGACAATGTGAGACAGCTTGTCGGGGCTCTTCACAACCCGCTCCAATCGGCGACGACGCGGTCTTCGTCATTCTCAGCCAGCGCCGCCACTACCGAAAGAAGGCACTATGTTGTTCCATAGGCACATCAATGTGCCTCAATCGCGAGCGGGTCAGCTCGGTGTGCGGCCGGTGCGGCAGTCCCGGTCGGCGAGGTCGGCGGCGTACAGCTCGATGTCCCGCAGGCCGACGCCCTGCCCGCTCGCCCGCAGCCTGCCGACCAGCGGCACCACTTCGTCGGTCCACCAGCGCTGCCCCAGCTCGCGCGGGCCGATCCCGGCCAGGCCCCGGCGAAACCCCCAGGCCTCGGCGGCGTCGGCCAGCCGCGCCCAGTCGGCGGGACGGTCCAACCACAGCTCGGCCCGGGTGTCGTCGGGCAGCGACACCCGCGTCAGGAACTCCCGCTCGGCCGCCTTGCTGGCCAGGTGTGACAGCCGCAGGCACCACATCGCGTAGGCGGTGGTGCAGATGCGACGCACGATCGCCGACACGCTGTGCTGCTCGCGCTTCCGGGCCACCGACACCCGATGGTGCCCGTCGACCACGAAGTACATCTCGCCCAGCTGGATCAGCTCCACCCGAGGCAGCGCGATCCCGGCGGCCACGGCATCCGCGACCGACCGGTGACGCGCTCGCAGCGCCTGGTTGAGCAACCGGAACCGCGCGTCGAAGTCCCCGGCGCGGGACACCGTGCCGACAATCCGGTCGGTGCGCACGTCGTCCGGATAGACGATCATGTCGCCGTCCTGGCCCAGTGCGGCGATTGCGTCGGCGAAAACCACAGGCGCGCGGCCGTCCGGGTCGTTGTCGCGCAGGTCCCGCAACCACCGGCTCATGTCTTCACTGTAGGCGGCGCGTGCGCACCTCACCGGACCGATCGGATGGGAAGAATTGTCAACGCGGCGAGCACACCGATCGCACCGGCCGACCACAGAAGTACAGGATAGTTGTCACCTGCGCCGACGCTGAGCAGCGCACTGCCGAGTACGGCGGCGAGCGACTGCGGCAGCGCGTTCGCGATGTTCATCACCCCGAGGTCCTTCGCCGACTCGGCCGCACTCGGCAGCACCGCGATCACCAGCGCCGAGTCGACCGCCACGTAAACCCCGTAGCCAACCCCCAGCACCACCTCGGCCACGTAGAAACCGGTCACCGTACTGGCGTGCGCGAGGATCGCGAGCCCGGCCGCGAACACGAGGGTGGCGACGACGACGAACATCTTGCGCCGTCCCAGCTGGTCGGACAGCCAGCCACCGAGCTTCGCGGTGATCATCAGCGCGACCGTGAAGATCAGCACTCCCGTGCTCATCGCCGCGGCCGCCTCCCTCGTGCTGAGGCCGATCTCCTTCTGCAGATAGAAGAACCGGAACAGCACGAACAAGTACACCGACAGCACCAACAGCAGGCGCGAGAGCCAGGCCCAGGCGAAGTCCGGGTACTGCCGGGGGTTCACCCAGAATGTCCGGAGCAGCGTCCGCCAGTCCGCGGCGGGAGGGCGTACCGGGAGCTGCCGGTCGGGCAGCACCACGGCGTAGAGCACGAGCACCACGAGCGCGAACACCCCCGGCACGACGAAGAGTGCGAACATGTTGTCCACGAACCACTCCCCGACGTACGCGGCACCCAGTACACCGAGGCTCTGCATGGCACCGAGGTTCGCCGACACGCTGCCCCGCTGCCTCGACGGAACCTGGTCGACGACGGTGGCCACCACCGCCGCCATGATCGCGCTGGCGGCCATCTGGGCGAGGCACCAGCCGATCAGCAGGATGGGCACCGATTTCGCGGTCGCCACCACCCCGAGCGAGAGCAGGAAGGCGATCGCGCCGCCGACGATCCAGGGCCGCCGTCTGCCGAACCGCGACATGGTCCGGTCGCTGAGCCGCCCGAAGACCGGATTGGCCACCATCGCCACCAGCACCGCGACCGCCAGCACGTTGGCGTTCACCGAGGGCGCCCGGTCCGGCCCCACGATGGTCTGTGTCTTCAGCGCGAGGCTGACCGTGACCGGTGCCATCAAGCCGACGTAGAGGCCGAACTGGGCGAGCGCCATGGTGGCGACCACCGAGAAAGCGGGCTTCTCCAGCACAGTGGCCACTTCGGTGGCCACAACTTCCGTGCTACCGGACGAGGTGCGGGGTGGACCTGGCTCAGCCATGGCCGTTCCGTCCCGTCTGCTCAGGAGTAGGGGGTGGGTTCGGGCACTTCGTCACGCAGCACGAACGCGCCGAGGTCGCGGCGCTTGTAGGCCACCGGGTCGTGCAACGTGTGCGTGCGGACGTTGCGCCAGAACACGTCGAAGCCGAAGGAGTTGGCCGTGGAGCGTGCGCCGGTCGCCTCGAAGATCCGGTGCGCCACCTCCAGCCCGACCTCGGTCGCGCAGGCCTTCACCGCCGCGACGCGGACGGCGTGCTCGCCGCGCGAGCGCGGCGTCACCCCATCGAGATCGGCGTAGAGCGGGAGCCCCTCGGCCGCGACGGTGTCGGCGAACGCCTCGGCCGACCACAGCTTCGCGGTGAGATCGCCATAGAGATCAAGCACGTGCGGTTCGTCGACTGAGCGCTCGTACCCGCCCCACGGCCGGGCCTCGGTGCGGGTGTACTCAGCCCCCTGCCGCAGCGCGCCCGTGGCGATGCCCAGGTACATGTTGGCAAACAGAAGCTGGTTGGTCGGCACGATCATCGTGTTGCGCACACGCGGCTGGAACACCCCGTCCTCACGGCCGAACGTCCAGCTCGCCGACGCCCGCACGTCGGAGATCGTGACCGCGCCACTCGCGGTCAGCCGCTGCCCCATGTTGTCCCAGTTGTCGTGCGGTACCAGACCGGGCTGCGGCGCGGGCACGACGGCCATCACGCTCGCCCCATTGGCGTCGGTGCCCTCCAGGAAACACAGGTCCGCCACCGCGACACCGGTAGCGAAGCTCTTACGGCCCGCGAACACCACGTCGTCGCCGTCGTCGTGCGCGGTGACCTCGCCGCCGCGCGGATTGATCGCACCGGCCAGGAACGGACGCTCGCGCGCGACGCGCTCCTCGAACCGTTCCGCCTCCGCCGCGGAGCCGAACAGTCGCGGTGTCCAGTACCAGATGTAGTGGTAACCGAGTAGCTGCGCGATCGAGGCGTCACCAGCAGCCACCTCGCGCACCACCCGGTTGAGCAGCGGCCAGTCCGCGCCGCCACCGCCGTGCTCGACCGGACAGACCAACGTCGTCAGACCGGAGTCCTTGAGCAGTGCGACCTCGCGGTGCGGCAGGCGGTTGGCGCGGTCGCGCTTGACGGCGTCAGTGGCGAGCTCGTCGGAGACCTCGCGGGCGCGCCGCAGCCAGTCCTCCTCCGAGGTCGGGGTGGACGGCTCCGGCTGGCTCTGGGTGGTGTGCGTCATCAGGACCCTTCCTCCACAAACCGAAGCGATCTCCAGCGAATCGTTTTCACGTTAACTTCGGGGAAAGGTTCGCGGAATCCGCCGGTCAGCCGACGGCACCCAGCCCACGCTGCCCGAGTCCCCGCAGCGCCCCATCCGTCGCCGCTGCGGCGCTGGTGAACCAGCCCACGCCCACGTCGAACGATCACATACCATTCAAGTTCTGTGAAATTAACGGACATTCAGTCCGCGCCACGTCCTGGGCTCGAGATCGCGAGAGCTGCCGAAAACCATTGTGAGGAAACGTGATCCGCAGGCAGGCACGGCCCGAGGTGACCGGGCCGTGCCTCAGGTCTGTCCGGTCAGGGCGCCACCAGCCGCGGACCGGCCTTGACCACGCTCAACGTGTCGTTGATCGGTTCGCCATCGGAGTTGCCGTCTCCCGTGGTGCTGAAGGAAGTCTCGGCCCCGACCCAGCCCCGGAAGCGGCCGTTGTCGTCGATGACCTGGATCAGCGGCTTGACGTGCGAGTTCATCTTGTAGCACGTCTGGCCGGTCGCGGGCCGGTAGCCCAGGCACCGGAACCAGTGTTCGTAGGCGTTGCGCCGGTCTCCGGCGAAGGAGGCCAGATAGAAGTTGATCGTCGCGCTGTCCTTGCTGTCACCCGGCGGGTAGTACGTGCATCCGTTGCCCGGCTTGGTCTTCGTGGCCGTGCCGACACACCGGGCGTCCCGGCACTGCTGGTAGATCGACAAACTCAGTGAGCTGGTGCCGGAGATGAGCTGTCCCTTCGAGATTCCGGAGTAGAGGTAGGCGTAGTTCACCTTGTTCTCCGGCCGCATCAGGTCGCTCGCGCTGGCACTGGCCGAGAAACCGGCGTTGGATCCGAACCCGTACCCCGAGGTCGCTGTGTATCCGCCACCCGCTCCGGCCCAGTCAAGCTGGACCAACGACGGATCGACTGAACCGTCGGTGCGGGCCACGGACCTGACGGTCCACTTTTCCTCCGACGTCGTGTTCCCGCCGGGCCAGAAGACGGTCAGCGCAGAGCCGTCGACCTGGTAGGTACCGCTGACGGATTCCGACGGTCCCGACAGAAACCGTTTCGGTGTCCGCGCGTAGCACTGCGTGGGGCCGCAGTCGGCGGCCGCGATCGGGGTGTCGACCCTGATGTCTCGCATATTGCCCTGGTTCCACCGCCACCACTGCGCGGTCACCGTGCCGTTGTCCGGGTGGAAGGTGTACTGGCTGATCCGCAGCCAGTTGTCGGTGCGAGCGGCACGGAAGCCGCCGACCGAGACCACGAAGTTGGTTTTCCCTCCCGGAGCCGGTTGCGCGGTGGTGACGGCCGATGGCGCAGTCGCAGCCGCGCCACCCGCTGTCACGACCAGGCCAAGCAGCGCCATCGTGAGCACGATGGGCACCACCCTGCGCCGCATTGACAGAACTGCTGACTGGTTTCGGATCATGCATTGCCCTCCAGTGCGTCACTTTCCCTGCACAGCGAGTCTCTGCCGTAAGTCTTGTGGTTTTCTTCCACACTCCGGCTGATGAAACGCACACAAGGAGCCGGTGCGATCAGCCGCACCGGCTCCTTGTCGGGAAAGTCCGCGATTCAGGTCACGGCGTGTAGATCTCGGCGACGCGCGCGATCCGGTCGGCGCCGTCCACGTCGATCTTGGCGTTGACACTGTTGCCCTCGCGCAGTGTCGTCACCAGGCGCTGCCTGGAGCACTTCTCGGCGCCGTAGCCTTCGTTGTCGACAACCGGCTGGTCGGTCGGGCAGATGCTCAGCGCGCTGCGCACCGTCGCGGCGTCCGCCAGCGGCAAACGGTGCGTACCGATGTCCCCCGGGACGTCATCGAGGTGCTTCTCGGCAGCACCGCCGGGCACCCAGCGCTGCAGCCTGAACTCCACCATCCCCGCCTGCTCGTTGTACCCGACCAGCACCGCGATCCGGCTCGTGTTCGGGAACTTCCGGTCCGGATTGTCCACTTTGACACCACCGGAACCGGTGCCTTCCTCGCCCTGCCGGTGTGCCGGGGCGGGACTGGTGTTGCCGGACCTGTTCGCCACGTCGTCTCCGGCACGCATCTGCTGTGCCTGTTCCTGGGGCACGGCATTCACCGGATCCGACGGGGCAGCCGCGTTCTGACCGGAACACGCGGACAACAGCGCACCCGCGGCAACTGCGAAACCCACCGTGACCATCTTCAGTGACTTGATACGCATGACGTTCATCCCCTCGCTTCCGGCGCTCCCTGCCTGGCCCTCATATGCAGAGACGCGTAGTGGCACAGCCGGTTGCACCACAACGAGGGGACCCTGTGGCATAAAGACGCCGCACGCGACTGTCCACAGTCGGCAGTCGGATTACCCTGGGTTGTCTCCAAGGTGCGCACATGTGGACGTGTGAAGGCCGTTGACGTTGCGTTACTGGGGTTGATTTCACAGTCGGACATCCTTTGTCGACCGAGGACGTCTTTCCGATTGGGAGCGATCACCGTGGACGAACCACCAGCCGATCGCCCACCGCCGGAGGAAGTCCTTCCGGCCAGCGAGAAAGGAGAGCACCATGACCATTCGCACAACGGTTCGCCGTACCGCTGCCGCCCTTGCCGTCGCCAGCGTCGCCGCTGGGACAGGAGCCTTCTTCGCGACCAGTGCCAGCGCCGCACCGGCCGGCGACGAGCCGACAGTCTTCCCGTGCACGTCGAACCAGTTCACCACCAAGCTGGTTTACAGCGACGCCGGTGCGGGTAACCGCTACGGCGCTCTGCAATTCACCGCGAACCCGGGCGAGCGCTGCTACCTCCCCGGCAAGCTGGATGTCGACCTCGTCGGTGCGCACAACGTGCTGATCAACAACGAGGCGGACGCCAACGCACCTGCCGTGGCGCTGACCGACGGGTCCTCGGCCTACGTGCAGCTGCACTGGACCGCCATCGCGGGTGAGGACGAGCAGCAGACGCCGAACGGCATCACCGTGACCGCGCCGTCGGACACGAACATGCACGGTGACTACATCAACCCGAACGTTCTGACCAACTGGGACCTGGGCCCGGTCGACGCCAACGAGGGAAGCCACACCATCGACGTCGGTGCGCTGACTCAGGGCTTGGCGCCCGCCGCGTAACGCGGACGTCGGCAGCAAGGGCGGGTGGCACCCAGCGTGCCGCCCGCCCATTTTCACGTCGCTGCCTGGTCCACCGATCTACGCAGTTTCCACCGACGCGACTCCTGCTCGTGCGACGACATCATCAAACCGTCACACGACAGCCAGGAAAGCTTCGGAAGGAACAGCCATGACTCGCACCGCCCGCCGTCTGCTCACCGCGGTCGCGCTCGCCGCTGGTGTCACGCTCGCCTCGCTGCCCACGTCGGTGGCGCAGACCAGCGAAACCGTGAACGCCACGCACGACAACCGGCAGGTGCCGCGGATCGTCCAGCAGTGGGCCAACGCGTGGAACAAGGGCGACGCCGCTGCCCTGGGTGCGCTGTTCACACAGGACGGCACCTACACCGATCACGCCTTCCAGGCCTCCTTCACCGGACCGGCCGGGGTCAGGCAGTGGGTGGCGATCACCACGGACAGCATCAAGCCGCTCAAGGTGACTGTCGCCAGCGCGTTCCGCTCGGGCGACCACGTGTCCGTCACGTGGACGTTCAGCGGCACCTTCACCGACAACTCGCCGTTCGAACCGCCGCACAACCCTGCCGGGCGTTCTTTCTCG
This sequence comes from Kibdelosporangium sp. MJ126-NF4, assembly GCF_000826545.1. Next base: position 171,059 of record NZ_CDME01000015.1, read on the forward strand.
GTACCCGCGACGTCTGTGTTCACCTTGCGCCATGACCGGATCAAGTCTGTTGCCGACTTCTACAACCTCGCCGACCTCCTGCGCCAGGTCGGGCTGCCCGCGGGCCCGTTCACTCCGCCCGGCCTGAAGTGAATGCCCGCCGCGGTGTTGACGGATAACCTTTTAAAGGGTTAGCTTCGACGACATGGCGTACGACAGGAGGCTGGTCTGATGGTGGTACGTCTTGCTACCCGGCAATGGGGTGACGGCGATCGTCATGCCCTTCTCCTGCACGGCATCAGCTCCTCGGGCAGCACCTGGTGGCAGGTGGCGGACGCGCTCGGCGCACAGGGCTTCACAGTCACCGCTCCTGATCTGCGGGGCCACGGCGACAGCCCGCATGCCTCGCACTACACGGCCGCCGACTACGCCGCCGATGTCCGTGCGCTCGGCGAGCGGTGGGATCTTGTCGTCGGGCACTCGCTCGGCGGGCTCATAGCCCTGCATGCCGCGCGTGATCCGGACTGGACCACACGGCTGGTGCTGCTTGATCCCGCTGTCGAACTGTCGGACAGTGACGTCGAGCGCTATACCGAGCTCAACACGCAGGAAGTCCTGCGTCCACAGGATCCTGAGGCGCTGCTGGCGGCGAACCCCCGGTGGCACCCGGAAGACGCGCGTCTGAAGTTCCAGGCGGTGCTGGCAACCAGTCCGTACGTGTCTGAGCGGACGATGCGGGAGAACGCGCCGTGGCACTATCTCGCCGATGTCGAGGCGCTGGCTGTGCCGACTCTGATCCTGGGTGCCGATCCTGCCGCCGGTGGCGTTTTCGGGCCGAACCTGGGTGACGCGGTCGCCGCGGCCAACACGGGGATCGAGTACCGGGTTGTGGCCGAGGCCGGGCACTCGGTACACCGTGACGCCCCCGATGCTGTCCTTGAGGCGATCGCCGCCTGGCTGGGTTGAGCGTGCGTGATCGCATCCCGCCGCTGCCTTCGCGTGATCCGCCAGTGGCCAACGCGGCGATCGACCGGGGCGCGCAGTACTTCCTATGGATCGCAGGCGATCCTGTGGTCGACTTCGTCAACACCGTCCGCCTGCGCCACCACGGCGGGGTCGAACTCCTTCGGGTACCGGCGGACCTCGACGCCTGGCTCGCGACCGCCCTCGGCATCAGAAGCCGCCCGTGCACCCAGGACGATCTGGTCACGGCCCGCAGTCTGCGGGAAGCGGTCGACCTGTGCCTGCTCGCCGCAGCCGGACGTGCCGCTGTCGCCCCCGACGCCCTCGCACACCTCAACCAGCACATGAAGCAGGCACTTCTCGTCTGGAACGGTGAGCGCTTCACCCGCGCGCCCGCCGTCACCGCCGCGCAGGCGCTCAGCCGACTCGCCGCCGACGCGGGCACGTTGCTTGAGCACCGTGCCCACCACATACGCCTCTGCGACGGCCCCGACTGCTCGTTGCGTCTCGTTGACGCGTCGCGGGCGCGGCCGCGACGGTGGTGTTCGATGGCGGCCTGCGGGAACCGTACGAAGGCGCATCGCCACCGCAGCCGGGCCGCTCAGCCTGGCATGGGCTGACTGGCGTCACCCGGTCAGATCACTGGCTGCCGCTAGAGGCTGTTCTGCTGAGTCGCACACAGCAGGATCCCGGCTGTGGATCGAGGTGGGCGGTGAGCCCGGTGTTGCCGAGGCCGGTGAGGATTCCGTTGAGCAGGTCGAGGTTCATGCCACAGATGAGGCGCTTGTGTTGCCGCGCCAGGGTGTGGAACGGGCAGTTGCCGAGAACCACCTGGTCGCCGTCGACGCGTGGCTCGAAGCCGTGTGCCTCCAGCGTGGGCAGGAGGTCCTGTGCGGCCTCGCCGAGCTCCTTGCCTCGTTGGTTGGCCACGCTTGTGAGGGCAGCCTGCGGTGGTTCGCCTGTCCGGCCGGATTCTTCGAGTGCCGCCGCCAGCAGGTGCCCGGCCAGGTCATATCGGCGTTCCGGCAGGGACACCGCCACCTGGCGCTCCGACCGGCGGTACAGCTTGGCCGGTCGTCCCGCACCGGGCCCGCTGCGGCCGTTGCGCCGCTGGTAGCTGACGTCGAGCAGGCCCTCACCGAGGAGTTTCTCCAGGTGGAACGCGGCGGTCGCCCGGGGGATACCCAGTGCCTCGGCGATCTCGTCCCGGCCGACGTCGTCCCCGGGACGACGTGCGACGTACTCGTAGACGCGGCGCCGGGTCGGCTCGTCCAACGCCGCCACCGCCGCCACCCGGTTCGCCAGGGGTTCGTGCACAGATCCACTCTAAAACAAGTTGTTGTTGACGAAAAACCGGCGCGCCTTCTAATGTAAGCGTGATTCAACTTTAGAAGGAGGTAGGCATGACCAGCGATTCCCGCCATGGCCTGATCGACCGCGCCGCGCTGCGTGAGCCGTCCTACCAGGCGTTCCTGTTGCTCCGCACCGTGTTCACCGTGGCGCCCATCCTCTTCGGCCTCGACAAGTTCGCCAACGTGCTCGTCGACTGGCCGGTCTATCTGGCGCCGTGGATCGACTCCATCACTCCCGGCACCGCCCAGGTGGCGATGTACATCGTCGGCGTGGTGGAGATCGTGGCCGGTGTCGTCGTCTTCCTCATCCCCCGGTTCGGCGGCTGGCTCGTCGCGGGCTGGCTGGCCGCGATCATCATCAACCTGCTGACCCTGTCCGGCTTCTACGACGTCGCCCTGCGCGACTTCGGGCTGCTGGTCGCGGCGGTCGCACTGGCGCGCCTGGCAGCCAGGTACGCACCGGGACGCTCCGCGCGCCTCTGAACCAGAGTCACGCGAACGGGTCGATGCCGGTGAGTTGGACGCTGGCCTCCCACAGGTGTACCGCCAGCGTGGTGTCGGCCAGTGCCTTCCGGACTGGTTCGAGGTGGGGTTCACCACGGAGGCCGGCAACTCGGGGTCCCCACAGCTGTCCGCCGCGTACGGACGGGTCGAGAACTGCCCGGACCGCGGGCCAAGCACCGTTGTGCTTGCCCTGCAGGAGGATGCCCGCAGGTAGGCCGCGCAGTCGTTGCGCGGTGGTTCGATGGTGGACCGGCGGGCGGGGCGGGGTGAGCGCGTCCAGCGCGCCGCCCGGGTGGTTCACGACGCTGATCACCGTGCGTCCCTTGAGACGGCGGTCCAGTTCGAGCCCGAACAGCATCTGGGCAAGTTTCGAGCGGGCGTAGGCGTCTTTCGGCTGGTAGTCCTGCGCCGACTGGAGATCGTCGGGGTCCAGTCGCGCGGACTTCGCCACGAAGCTGCCGGTGGTGACGACGCGACCCGCCGGGGCCGCCGACAGCAGCGGCGCCAGCCAACCGGTCAGCGCGAAGTGGCCGAGGTGGTTGGTGGCGAACATCAACTCGATGCCGTCACGGGTCTCCCGGCGCGGCGGATCGTCGAGCGCCACGCCCGCGTTGCACACCAACGCGTCCAGGCGATCGAGGTCCAACTCGGCCGCCGCGTCCTTGATCGCGGCCGGGTCGGACAGGTCCAGCGGGAGGTGCGCCAGCCGGGCGTCGGGGACACGGGCGCGGATCGCGGTCATCGCCGCGGCGGCCTTGGTGGCGTCCCGGCTGCCGAGGACCACGAGCGCCCCGGTTGTCGCCAGTTGCTCGGCCACGAAGTAGCCGATGCCTGCGTTTCCGCCCGTGACCAGGACGTTCTTGTCCTTGGCCGCAGGGAGTCGGTGGACGTTCCAGTGCTGCATGGCGGGCTCCGGCGAGGTGGGAGGGGTGGACATCCGGACAATAGCCGAAGTGACTCCGATTTTGTAATGACTCCGTATTCGAAGTCACTTCGCTAGACTGTCGCCATGACACCCGGACGGCGTGAACGCAAGAAGGCCGCCACTCGACAGGCCCTGACCGACGCCGCCCAGCGGCTGTTCCTCGACCGGGGATTCGACGAGGTCACCGTCGCCGAGATCGCCGAGGCGGCGGACACCGCGGTCTCCACGCTGTTCGCGCACTTCCCCAACGGCAAGGAAGCGCTTGTTCTGGGCGACGGCAGCGAACGCGAGCAGTCTCTGACGGCCGCCGTGCGGCAACGCCCGGCGAGCGCGTCCATGTCGCAGGTGCTGCGGGATTTCCTCGCCACGCGAAGCCCGTTCGATCCCGATCCCGCCGCACAGGAACGGCGACTCGCCGCGCTGATAGTCGCCACGCCCGCGCTGCGCAGGTACGCCAGAGCGCTCTGGACCGGCTGCGAGTCCTCGCTCGCCCACGTCATCGCCGAGGAGACCGGGCGCGACGCCACCGACCTTTCCCTGCGCCTGTACGTCCGCTACGTCCTGGAAATCCCCGACCTCGCGGGGACGGAACCCGACCCGGCCACCGCGCTGGACACCGCTTTCACCCACCTCCAGCGCGGCTGGCCTGACCTGTAGTCAGCCGAGTTCGGCGTCGACCTCGGCAAGCAACAACACGGCGGAGCGCGGCTCGGCCAGTTCACGTGCCTCGGTCAGCAGTGCGCGCGCCTGTGCGGTGTCCCCTGCCTTGCGGTGCGCGCGGGCCAGGTCGATCAGCGCCGGGATGAGGTCCACGACGGTGTCACTGCGGCGAAGGTACTCCACCGCGCGTTCCAGCAACGGCCTGACATGGTCCTCTTCGGACGCCCACGCGACCGCGCACCAGGCCCGCCCCAGCGCGCGTGGGGTGTCCCACCGTTGAGCAAGCACCAGTTCGGCTGTGGCCAGTTCGTGTGCTCTTGCCCGTTCGCCCACCTTGACCAGCTCGACGGCGGCCAGGCCACGCCAGGGAATGTAGGCCGGATTGCTCAGTCCCCACGCCGCGTTGCGGTGTCCGACGTCAAGGAAGTGCGCGGCGGCCTGCCGTGCCTGGCCTCGCGCGGAACACAGCAGCCCTTGCTTGTACTTGACGACCGTCCACTCCCAGGACTGCGGGTTGGCGTAGGTCAGCACGCTGGTGAGCCACTGCTCGGCCTCGTCGAGCCGTCCGAGTTCGATCAGCGCGTTGACGTACTGGGCGACGACGGCGACCGGTCGTCGCACGTCCGCGTCCTGCCGGTGGGCGGTGATCAGCCCGCAGTCGCGCAGCACCTGCTCGGGCTTTCCTTCCTGCAACAGCACTTGCGTCCACAGGACGAGCCGGTACGCGCTCACTGAACCGAAGTAGCGGTCGTCGGGCTGTTCCAGGTACTGCCGTGCCAGCGTCAGATCGTCGGCCCACAACGCGAGATGCGCCAGGATGCCGACCAGTTCCTGGGGTACGCCGCCTTCCCATAACCGGTCCGTGCTCCACTGCGAGGGAAACCGGCCGAGCGCCTCCTGCGCGCTGCACCGCACCGCGAAGGCGTCGTCCCACACGAGGATCGCCGCCGTGGTCGGCTCATCCGGTTTGCCGTGCACCTCTTTGGCGTCCCGCAGGCGTGCGACGTAGGAGCCCCAGATCCGGTTGTTCAACGCGGCGATCATCCACTCCGACGCGCGCAGAGTCTTCGCCGCCACCGGGTCGTACACCGCGGTCTCGGTGACAACGTCGTCGAACAACGCCAACGCGGTGTCGGTCTGTCGTGCGGTGGCCATCGCCCACGCCAGCGGCGCGAGCGCGGTCGGGGTGACCTTCCTGGCTCGCTGGGCGCGCAGCGCCTCGCCGAGGTGCGCCCGCGCGGTGGCCGGATTGCTCCACATGTCCACCAGGCCGAGCAGCACGAGCACGTCGTCGCGTTCGCGGGGACTCGCGATGCGCAATGCGGCGGTGAGGTGGCTCACGGCCTCGGTGAGAGCGTGCTCACGGAGGCTTTCGTTCGCGGCCTCGACCAGCACCGCCGTCCACGCCGACCACTTGTGCCCGGTGAAGTCGTGCAGGTAACGGGCTGTCTGCCTGGCACTTCCCCCGGTCAGCTGGGTGTGCCGGGCAGCGGTGACCCGCATCCGCTCCACCTCGCCGGGGGAACACAGCCACCGCAAGGTGTTGGTGAGCACCGGGTGGCGAAATGCCGGTGGGTCCTCCGCCGCGAGGAGACCGGCGGCGACCATGATCCGGACGAGGTCGCGGATCCTGCTCACCGCGTCCTCGCAGACCGCCGCCAGCACTTCGATCGTCGGCCGGTAGTCCGCCAGCACCGCGACCGACCGCATGATCCGGCCACCGAGCTCGGAGTACCGGCTCACCTGGTGGCGCAACGCCCGCGCGTAGTCGCCGTTGGGCAGGTATGGCGGGACCTGGTTGCGCTCGTTGAGCCGGGCCAGGTCGTCGACCAACGCGACCACCAGCCGTGGGATCCCGGCGGTGGCCTGGTGAATCTGCTCGACGAGGCCCGGCCCAACCAGCGCACCGATGGCCGCCCTGCTGAACGTGGGCAGTCGCAGCACGACGGTGGCCACCGTCTCCAGCGCGGTGTTCCACTCGATTCCCGCTGCACTGCACGGCAGTTCGTCCAAGGAGAGCACGATGAGCACGCGCTGCTGGCGTAGCCGGGAGGCCAGGTCGACGAGCAGCCGCAAGGACTGCTCGTCAGTCCGGCTCACGTTGTCGGCCACCAGCACCAGCGGAGCAGCAGCGGCCAGTACACGGCACAACTCGTCGCCGTCGTCGCGCGTCGCGCGGTTCTCCACGGGAAGACCGAGTTCGTCGATCGCGGTGACGAGACGCGGCACGCCGTTGCCGTCCGCCGTCAGGTCGATCTGGCGCGCGGCCGGGACGCGGCGCGCGACCTCGGCCAGGAACACCGACTTGCCGTGCCCCGGATAGCCGGTGACCACCGCCACTCCGCCGGTTCCCTTGGCCAACTCTGTGATCGTCGCCAGCTCACTGTCCCTTTCGAACAGTGTGGGCCTCGCCGGGGATTCCACCGGGATGGTCTCGGTGAGGTGCCCGCCGTCCAGGATCCGGCAGTGCAGCGCGCGTGACTCCGCGCCTGGTTCCACGCCCAGTTCGTCGACGAGCACGCGCCGCAGCCGGGCGTACACCTCCAGCGCCTCGGACTGACGGCCACGCAGACACAGCGCACGCATCAGGGTGGTGTGCGGTCGTTCCCGCAGCGGATGCTCCGTGATCATCATTCGCAGCTTGTCGATCACCTGGTCGGACCGGCCCAGAGTGACCGCGAGGTCAAGGCAGTCCTCCATGACACCGAGCCTGCGCTCCACCAGGGCGGCGCGCTGCGCCTCGGCGAACGGCCCCGGTATCCCGGCCAACGGCTCGCCCGCGCACAACGCCAACGCCTGGTCGTAGCTCCGCTGAGCCACCGGCCAGTCCGCGTGCTCACGAGCACATCCGGCGTCGGTGACCAACCGGTCGAACTCACCGAGATCCGTTTGGTCGTCGGCGATCCGGAGCTGATACCCACCGTGACCGGACAACAACACAGTCGACGGTGTCCCCACCGGACGGTCTGGTTCCAGCGCCCGGCGCAACGCCGAGACGTGGGTCTGGACCACACTGACGCCACTGGCGGGCACGTCGTGGTCGTACAGGGCGTCGAGCAGGCTCTCCGCCGACACCCACTGACGGCGACGGAACACCAGCACGCACAGCACCGCACGTCGCTGCGGCGGCCCCAGCAACACTGGTCGCGCTCCCCGGTGCGCCTCAACGCCGTTGAGCAGCGTGACACGCACCTGTTCCGCGCTGTCGTACTCCATCAGTTCCCCGCATCCGGTGTTTCCCCGCGCCAATGGCGCTGACCTGCGCTTTCAGCCGGTCACTCGCATTCTGTCCGTCACAGCGCGGCCACCGCGTGATCGCCGTCACCAACCCCCTGCGTGGTCTGGACCAGGACAGTACCCATGGCCACGCGGCACTCGATATCGCCTCCTCCATTCAACTAGTTCGGTTACCGTTTCGACATGGACGGGCGGCAACGGGCCAGAGAACTGATCACACAGGGGAAGTTCGAGCAACTCCGGCAGGCGGCCGATGACGGCGACAGCCACGCGAAGTGGATGCACGCGAGCCTGCTCCTGCTCAGCATGGACGAAACCGCGCTGAAAGCCCGCAAGGAGTACGCGCGGCTGGCAGACCTCCTCGCACGACAGGAAAGGCTGGACGAACTCCGCGAGCTCGTCCACACGCACCATCCCGCCGGGACCATCGTGCTCGCCAAACTCCTTGCCAAACAGGGTCGCCTGGACGAGCTCATCCGGCTTCAGGACGCGGGCAGATCCGAGGCGAACCGGCCGGTGGCCGACATCCTGCTGGAGCAAGGCCGGATCGACGAACTGCGGGCACAGGCCGCGGCGGGCAACCGTTCCGCGCTGGCCGCACTGGTGATGGTCCTGAAACGCGAGAAGGACATCGAAGGGCTGCAGGCCCTCGCGCACGACCATTTCGCCGAGGAGAAGCTGATCGATGTCCTCGCCGGGGCCAGGCGTTATCAGGAAGCTGTTGCCCTGCAACGGGTCCGGGCCGGGCGGCGCCGGTCAGTGATTGAGGAGACGCGGCTGACCGAGTTGTTGGTCCGCGCCGGTCTCGAGGAGGAACTCCTTGAACGAGCCAAGACGGACAAGGGCGTCCGCAACCACCTCGTCAGGCTCTACGCCAGGCAGGGACGCGTCGACGACCTGCGTGCCATGGCCGAGACCGGCCTCGACGAGGCCAGGCAACGGTTGATCGAAGTGCTCAGGGAACAGCAGGACGTCGACGAGCTGCGGAAACTCGCCGACGAGGGCCACAGGTCGGCGGTACGCGCCCTCCTGGACACCTACCAAGAACAAGGCCGCGTCGACGAGGTCCGCGCGATGGCGCAGGGCAACACGGGCAACAGCCGTTCCCAGCTCGCCGAGATGCTCAGGGAACGCGGCGAAGTCGACGAGCTCAGGGAGCTGGCCGCCGCCGACCGACAGCATCCGGCGTTCCGGGAACTGGTGGCATGGCTGGCCGAGCACGAGCAGGTGGACGAGCTGGAAGAGCTGTCGAGGACCGGCGACTCATCGGCGGTGGCGGCGCTCGCCCGGCTCGCCCCGGAACGACTCTGGCCACGAGCCGAAGCGGGCGACACGGGCGTCATCTGGCAACTCACGCGGGCGTACCGGAAGCAGGAGAACGTGGACGAGCTGCGGCGACTGGCCGCGCTCGGCGACCGCGAGGCCCAGCTCGGTTTCCTGAGCGTTCTCCTTCAGTCGGGCATGCTCGACGAGCTGAAAGCACGGGCCGAGGCGGGTGAGCCGCACGCGATGTCGTACTGGATCGAGCACCTCGCCGAGGTCGGCGAGGTGGACGAGCTTCGCGCACTCGCCGACGACGGCCACGCGTCCGCGGCGATCAAGCTGGCCGAGGTGCTCGGCGAGCAGGGGCGGTTCGCGGAGGTCGTGGCTCGGGCGAAGGCCGGGGACAGGTTCGCCGCGCGTCACCTGGCATATGTGATCGCGCCACCGTTCGACGACAACCCGGAGGACCGGATCCGCCCGTAGCGCCGGGACGCGGTTGTTGGGCACACTCGTGGAATGACACGACTCGGGCTTCTGACAGTGGTCCTCATGCTCACCGGGTCGTTGTCCGGCTCAGCCGTGGCCGCGGCGGCAGTCCCTGCGGTCCCCACAGTGGCGTCCTGTGCGACGCCGAATCCGGCCGTGCCGAAACGGCAGATGCGGGCCGACTGGATCGCCAGTGTGGTCAACATCGACTGGCCGTCACGGCCCGGCCTGCCCGCCGGAGAACAGCAGGCTCAGCTGACCAGCTGGTTCGACGAGGCGGTGGCACGCAGCCTCAACACGGTTGTCTTACAGGTGCGGCCAGCCGCGGACGCGTTCTGGCCGTCGCCGTTCGAGCCGTGGTCGGAATGGATCACCGGAGTGCAGGGCCAGGACCCTGGTTACGACCCGCTGTCGTTCGCCGTGGCTGAGGCGCACAAGCGCGGGCTGGAGTTGCACGCGTGGTTCAACCCGTACCGGGTCGCGATGCACGCCGATCCGTCGCGGCTACGGCCGGATCACCCCGCGCGGGTGCATCCGGACTGGATCGTGCCCTACGGCGGGAAGCTGTACTACAACCCGGGAATCCCCGAGGTGCGGCGGTTCGTCGAGGACGCGATCATGGACGCCGTCCACCGGTACGACATCGACGGCGTGCACTTCGACGACTACTTCTACCCGTATCCGGTCGCCGGGCAGCAGTTCGACGACGAGGCGACTTATCAGCGGTACGGCGCGGCGACGTTTCCCGTGAAGGCCGACTGGCGGCGCGCCTCCATCGATCTCCTGATCACTGAGCTGTCGGCGCGGATCCACGAGGCCAAGCCGTGGGTGAAGTTCGGGATCAGCCCGTTCGCCGTGTGGCGCAACAAGGCCACCGATCCGGCCGGTTCGGACACCACGGCAGGTGTGCAGACCTACGACGACCTCGCCGCGGACACCCGCAAGTGGGTGCGGGAACAGTGGATCGACTACGTCGTGCCGCAGGTCTACTGGAACATCGGGTTCCCGCCCGCGGACTACGCGAAGGTCGTCGCGTGGTGGGCGTCGCAAGTGGACGGTACGTCGGTGCACCTGTACATCGGACAGGCCAACCACAAGGTCGGCGTGTCGACCCAGGACCCGGCATGGCGTGATCCGACTGAGCTTTCCCGGCACCTGACGTTCAACCGCGGCCATCCGCAGGTGCGCGGCGACGTGTTCTTCTCCGCCAAGGATGTTCGCGCCAACCGGTTGGGACATATGGACATCCTGCAGGCGGAGCACTACGCACGCCCGGCGATGGTCCCGGTCGCGGACCGGCTCGGCGGCCGGGCTCCGCACCGCCCGGTCCTCATCAGCGCCAGGCCGGGAACGGGCGGTGTCCGGCTGAACTGGGTTGCGGATCCGCGATCAACCTCGTTCGCCGTGTACCGGTTTGACGGCACGACCACAGTGGATCGCTGTGCCTTGGCCGACGCCACCCACCTGGTGACCGTCGCGCGCGCGAAACGCGGTCTGTTCCAGTCGTCCATCGACACCGACGCACAACCTGGCCGAAGCCACACCTACGTCGTGACCACGCTTGACCGGCTGCACAACGAGAGCGAACCAAGCAATCACGTCACAGCGAGGCAGGGACAGTGATCATGACGTTGCCGGACGGGCTGACCGATCCGGCACGCGGTTCGACCGTAATGGCGAGGAACGAGGTGTCCTTCGCCGTCGTCAGGTCGCGAACGAGGAGCGTCCCGTGCGACGCGGGGAGCAGCCCCATCGACGACTTCCTCCCGTCCTTGGTGACGAACCACCCTTGGAACGACTGGTCCGGTGACAGCGCGGGCAGTCCCTTGGCCGTGAGCACCAGTCCGTTGGCCTGACGGGAGATGACCGCGGTCACCGCGCGGCCGTCGGGTTCGGACCGCTGTGTCACGGTGGCGTCCGGGGCGCCGAGAATGGTGTTGATCCGGTCGACCTGGCTGTGGGACTGGGCGAGCTGGTTCTCCAGGTCCGCCTCCCGGTTGGCCATCCCGATGCCGAGGGTGATGATGCCGACCAGGCTGGCGGCGACGGCACCGATGGCCACCCGGACCAGCCAGCGCCGACGCTCGGGCCGGGCTCGCACAACCTCCGGCAGGGGCAGCAGTTGCCGGGTGGCGCTGGTTGCCCTGTGCACGGTGTCCCACAGGTCCGGTGGGGGCGTCACCGTCGTGGTCTGCCCGAGCCGGGCCGTGGTCTCCTGGAGTTCGACCACTTCCTGACGGCAGGCCTGGCACTGCGTCACGTGCTTCTCGAACGCTCGTCGCTCGATGTCGGACACCGCGTCCAGAACGTAGGCGCCGGTGAGGGTGTGGATGTCGTCGGTCGTGTTCATGGCGTCGCTCCCAGACAGTCGCGCAGGCGGATCAGTCCGTCCCACAGCCGGGTCGACCTCTCGGTAGGTGTAGCCCTGGTAGTAGGCGGCTGCCGCCACGCGGGCAGTTCGCGTGGCGGCAGCCGGTTTTTCGGGGTATGGCCGGAGTGTTACGCCTTCGGCGGCATCAGCACGGAGTCGATGATGTAGACGGTGGCGTTGGCAGTCTTGACGTTGCCGCAGACGACCTTGGCGCCGCCGGTGCCGACGGTGAAGTTCTGGCCGCTGCCGGTGGTGGTCAGCTTGCCCTTCTCGACGGTGTCGAAGTTGCCCGAGGCCAGGTCGGTCGTGCCGACCTTCTTCGGCACGACGTGGTAGGTCAGGACCTTGGTCAGCGCTTCCTTGTCGGCCAGCAGCTTGTCCAGGTCCGCCTTGGGGATCTTGGCGAAGGCCTCGTTGCTCGGCGCGAAGACGGTGATGTCCTTCAGGCCGTTGAGGGTGTCACCCAGACCGGCCTTCGTCACGGCAGCGACCAGAGTGGACAGTGCCGGGTTGTTCGACGCGGCGGTGGCAACCGGGTCTTGCGCCATGCCCTGGAAGCTGCCCGGGCCGTCCTTCGGGATCGAGGCGCAGGCGGTACCGAACTGCTCGGCAGGCATCAGCACGGAGTCGACCAGGTAGACGGTGGCGTTGCCGGTCTTGACGTTGCCGCAGACCACGCTGGCGCCGTCGACCGTGAACGACTCGCCGCTGCCGGAGCTGGTGACCGAGTCCTTGGCCAGTGTCTCGAAGTTGCCGGAGGCCAGGTCGGTCGGGGTGACGGTCTTGCCGACCACGTGGTGGGTCAGGACCTTCGTCAGCCCGTCCTTGTCGGCCAGCAGCTTGTCCAGGTCCGCCTTGGGGATCTTGGCGAAGGCCTCGTTGGTCGGCGCGAACACCGTGATGTCCTTGGCGGTGTTCAGCGTGTCGACCAGTCCGGCCTGCTTGACCGCTGCGACCAATGTGGACAGCACCGGGTTGTTCGACGCGGCGGTGGCAACCGGGTCCTGCGCCATGCCCTGGAAGCTACCCGGGCCGTCCTTCGGGACCGCGCCACAGGCCGGGCCGAACTGGGACGACATCGAGGAGTTGCTCGGCGCGGGTGCCTGGGACTGGTTACCGGGGGACGCGGTGTCGCTGTTTCCGCAAGCGGCCATGGTCATCAGGGCGACGCCACCGATGACCGCCGCGGCTGCACGTGGCAAACGCATTGTCTGATCTCCTTGGGATTTTCGAGGTTCTGCAGGGTATTCGGCACCCGGTTCGGACCGGATTGGCGAAGTTCCCGAAATTGTCCGGCCTCACCCGATCGTGGGCACAAAGAAGGAGCCGACGACCGGTGGGCCGTCGGCTCTGCTCTCTGTCGGGTCACTCGACGCGGAATGTCGTGGAGTGCCAGCCGGTGGCGCCGTCCGGAATGGGCGCCACGCGCTGGTCGGTCTGGGTGTACCCGGTCTTGTCGGTCGCCCGGCATTCCACTGTGTGCAGTCCAGGGCCGAGTTCGATGTCCGCCTGCCACATCCGCCACGTGCTGGTGTTCACCTCGGTAGCCAGCCGCGCGGCCACCCATTCGCCCTTGTCGGCACGGACTTCGACCTTCGCGATCCCCCGTGGCTGGCCCCATGCGACACCGGCGATGGTGACCTTGCCCGGTTTCTGGGTCGACAGCCCGGCCGGGACGTCGATCCGGGACTGGGTCTTGATCGGGGCCTTCTGCCCCCAGCCACGCTTGAGCCAGTAGGACTGCTTGTCGGCGAACTTGTTGAACTCCATGTCCACCACCCACTTGGTGGCCGACAGGAACCCGTACAGCCCCGGCACGACCATCCGCACGGGGAAACCGTGCTCGGCGGGCAGCGGTTCGCCGTTCATCCCGATCGCCAGCAGCCCCCGGTCCAGCACGTCGGCGACCGGCGTTCCGGCCGTCCAACCGTCCACACTGGTCGAGAACAGCTGGTCGGCGCCGGGCTTGATCCCGGCGTCGGCCAGCACCTCCCGCAGCGGGACACCGATGAAGTTCGAGGTCGACACGTACGGCCCACCGACCTCATTGGACACACAGGTCATCGTGATCGTCTGTTCGACGAGCCGCATCCGCCGGATGTCCTCGAACCGCAGCGTCAGTTCCTTGTCCACCGCTCCGTGGATCCGCAGCACGTAGTCCTCCGCGCGCAGCCGTGGCACGTTGAGCAGGGTGTCGATCCGGTAGAAGTCCCGGTTGGACGTGAGGAACCGGGGCGTGCCGAGGCCGGGGAAGTCCGCGCCGACCAGGATCGCGGGGGCACGGGTGGCGGGCACGAGACTGCCGACCGCCGACCGTGAGCTTTCCACGTCCACGCCGGTGGCCAGCAACTGCCCGCCCACTCCGGCCACACCGATACCGGCCACCACGCCCGCGCCCGTGTACAGGAACTGCCGTCGGCCGGGTCCGTCGACCACAGGCGGCCGGGACGCGAGGACGTGCAGCCAGAAGAACACTCCCACCCCGACCAGGAGGCTGGCGACCGGAGCGAGGACGTCGACAAAGTCGGTGTCCGGCCTGTTGAGGACCGCCGCGATCCCCACGACACCGAGAACCGCCGCGAGCACCACTCCCGGCAGCGGCCGACGGCGGGAAACGAAGCCCGCGAACGCTCCGAACAGCAGCAGCACGACCGCCATGCCGCCGAGCAGAACCAGCTTGTCGTTGGTGCCGAAGTTGCGGACCGCGAAGTCCTTCAGCGGCGTGGGAGTCATGTCGATCGCCGTGTTGCCCACCGCGTAGAACGGCGAGGCGTTCGGGTTCAGCAGGCCCGCGACCAGATGTCCGGCGGCCAACGCGGCCAGTACCGCGAGCACGCCGACCAGAATCGCCGTGAAGAAGCGCAGTTTGCCGTGGTCGGGACTGGTGTCGTGGTCGTGGTCCATGCCAGGCATTCGGCACCGGACCGCTCCCGGATGGCGATCTGCCCGTTTTTTCTCAAGATCCCCTGTGGACAGCCGCCATCCGGTGTCCGTTCTGTTCCGAATGAGCTGTGAGGTGTGGCGGGTCGCCCACCTGCGCGGCGAATTGTGCGCGGCCGTGATCCTGATCGACGAACAGGAGTTTGATTGTGCGCAGACCTGTACGCATGACGATAGTCGGAGCGAGCGTCCTGGCGCTCTCACTGGGCGGCACGGCCGCGACGGCGGCGCCCGCGAAACACCACCCCGGCCACGGCGGCGGTGATCTTTTCGTGCTGAGCCAGAGCGGTGTGCTCACCCGGCACGACTCCGCGCTCCGGCTGCTTCCCACGTCGGGCAAACGCGTCACCGGTGTGGCTGGGAACGATCGCCTGATCGGCCTGGACGCACGTCCGGCCACCGGCGGCCTGTACGCGCTGTCCCGCTCGGGCCAGCTGTACCGGATCGACGCCGACACCGCGGCCGCCACCGCAGTCGGCACGCCGATCGCCCTGCAGGGCAAAGCGATCGGCTTCGACTTCAACCCGACCGTCGACCGGATCAGGGTCGTCACCGACACCGGCCAGAACCTCCGGCTGCACCCGGACACCGGCGCCGTCGCGGGAACCGACACTCCCTTGAGCTACCCGAACGAAAAGCGCGCGCCCCAGGTCGCCGCGTCCGGCTACACCAACAGCGTCGCCGGAGCAACCGCCACCGCCCTCTACGGCCTGGACTCCGGCCGCGACACGCTGGTCAAGCAGGGCAGCCTGCCGGGCGAAACGCCTGTGGTGTCGCCGAACACCGGCCAACTGACGACAATCGGCCGCCTCGGCCTGAACATCAGCGCCGTCAACGGCTTCGACATCACCGGAGCCGCCAGCGCGGGCGCCTACAACCCACGCGACTACAAAGCCGTGGCCGCCGTCCGGTCCTACGGGCTGTCGCTGCTGGTCGGCATCGACCTCGCGACCGGCCGGGCACGGGTGATC
Organism: Kibdelosporangium sp. MJ126-NF4; assembly: GCF_000826545.1. The sequence continues at coordinate 186,710 of NZ_CDME01000015.1, forward strand.
TCACCGCTGCTCACCCACGCCGTCGGCGTGACCTTCGTTCGCTGACCACGGTGTGAAACGGTTGGGCGGCAGGGGAACGCGTGCCGCCCACCCGTTGCATCCCGTGTCTCAGGCCGCCGAGTAGCCGAGCAGTGCCTCGGTGCGCTGCCCCTCGCAGCGGGAGTCCGGCGAGATGAAATGGTCGCCGTTCTGCGGGATCAGGCACCGGTAGATCGGGATCCGGCCCGACGCGGACGACGTGTACGCCGAGCCGACCGGGCCGAGTGGCTGCAGGCCTTCACAATGCGGGTCCTTGGTCAGCAGGTTGTGCCCGCCGACCTTGCACTCGTAGAGCGTCTCCGTGCCTGGTTGTGGTCTGCGCAGCAGCTTCCACGATCCCTCGGCGGTGAAACCCGGTGGCAGCAGACGAGATGTCGCCCAGTGTCCGCGTGCCGGATTGGAACCTCGGACCAACTGCGTGTACGGCAGCCGCTCGAAGCCGCAGGACAACTGTGGCGGCGAGAGGTCCGCGCGGTTGGCCGTGGCCCACGTTGTCCACGCTGGTTTGGCGGTGCTGTTGGTGTTCCACAATCCCAGCCCCAGTCCCGCTCCCGTCTCAGCCGGGTGGTCCTTCATCCGGTGGTAGACGTAGTTCGTGATCCCCGGTGTGCCGAGCACTGTCCGCAGGGAGTCGCACACGGCGTTCGCCTGCTTCTGCGGCGTCGACGGGTTCAGCGAGTTGATGCCGCTCTCGGTGAGCTGGATGTCCGCAGCCGCCGCTGGCAGTTCCGCGGCGAGCCACCCGGCGAGCACACCCAGGTTTCCGTAGGTGACGTACGGATAGTCGTCGGCGCCGAACTCCGGACGCCGGATGTCCTGGGGATACGGGTGCAGTGAGACCCGCCAGTGGCGCGAGCCCGTCCTCGCCGCCAGGCCACGCAGCACGGTCTGTCCCGCGAGCACCGGTTCGTCGGCCGCCGGGCGTTCCAGTTCGACGCCGAACTGGTTGTCCAGTGAGGTGAGGACCTTCGCGGTCGGCTGTTCGCTCGTGATCCTGTCGTACGCCGCGTTGTACAGCGCGCCGATCTCGTTGAGCCATTTCTCCTTGTCGCAGGCGACGCCCTGGCCGCAGCCGATGTCGAACCAGGTGTTGGTGTTCACCTCGTTCATCACCACGAAGTCCGCCACGCGCCCGTTTCCGCCGAGCCCGTTGTACCGGCGGGCGAGCATGCCCGCGAAGCGGCCGTAGTCGTCGGCATCGTTCGGTGTACAGAACACGTCGTATCCCGGTGCTGCCGGTGAACACGGCTTGCCGACTCTGGTCCACGCCGGGGTCCCGTACGTCACACCGGTGACCACGAGCCCGCGCGCGGTCCAGTCCCGGATCTCCGCGTCGACGGCGGCGGGGATGTGGAAGCAGTAGCCGTCGTAGGTTTCCTCGTCCGCCGCGCACGGCGCGGTCTTTCTGTTCGACTCCCATTCCGGCCAGAACAGGTTGAGGGCGACGCCGCCGGTGTTGTTGCCGGAGATCTGGTCCTTGTCCGGCCAGAAGTCGGGTTGGATCGCCTTGATCCGGTAGTCGGAACGCTCCGGGTACGGCAGTGGATCCGGCGCGGCCACGGCAGGTTCGGTAAGCAGGGCGCCCGCGAACACGGTGACCAGTGCCACGATGACGCCGCGTCTCGATCTGTGTGCCATCAGTCAGCAGCCCCCAGTCGACAGCCCGTGCCGGTGTGGCCGGGTCAACGGCAAACTTATCCTTGTTCACAAGGCTTTTGGGGTTCCGGTTTCGCGCTGACAGTGCGGTACAGCCCGTTTCACCGGGACATGAATCGCCTTGACGTGACCGCACGTCTGTGACCCACGCGACCAACGACCAGTCACATGACTGATGGGTACGGGGGGATTGGCCGTGCAGACTTTCCGACGTATCTGTTCTGGACTCCAGTTTGGAGAAGAAGTGCGTTTCAAGCCATTGGTTGCGCTCGCGGCACTGGTCGGCGTCGCCGCCGTGATCAGCCCCGCGGCAGCGACGACGGACCAGGAGGTGACCGCGGAGAAGCACGGGCCGAAGCCGACCATCGTGCTCGTGCACGGCGCGTTCGCGGACGCTTCGGGGTGGAACGGCGTTGCCGAGCGGCTGGAGCGTCGCGGCTACAACGTGATCGCGCCTGCCAACCCGCTGCGTGACGTGAAGTACGACGCCGCATACATCACGAGCGTTGTGTCCACTGTGCCTGGTCCGGTCGTGCTCGTCGGACACTCGTACGGCGGCGTGGTGATCAGCAACGTCGCGCTCGACAGGACGAAGGTGAAGGCGCTCGTCTACATCGCCGGGTTCGCTCCCGAGAAGGACGAGAGTGCCTTCGGGATCACCGCGCAGTACCCGGGCAGCCACCTCGGACCGAAGACCACCGTGGAGCGGAAGTTCCCGGTGCAGGGCGGTGGCGAGGGCACGGACGTCTACATCAACGAGAAGGACTTCCGCGACGTCTTCGCCGCGGACCTCTCGCCGCGCGTGACGGCGAACATGTTCGCGACCCAGCGCCCGGTCGCTGCCACCGCGGGCGCCGGGCCGTCCGGCGAGCCGCTGTGGAGGCTGGTGCCGTCGTGGTACCAGATCTCCCTGAACGACCACGCGATTCCGCCTGCTGCCCAGGAGGCCATGGCCAAGCGGGCCAAGGCGCACACGACCAGGGTCACGGCGTCGCACGTGGCGATGATCTCGCGGCCCGACGCGTCCGCGCAGGTGATCCTCGAGGCCGCCCGCGCCCGGTAGTCAGACTGATCGTCCTCGTCCGGTGTGACGAGGCTCCACCCGCGTGTTCCTCCTGTGTCGCCTACGCTTCGGGCGACCAGGAGGACAGGTGGACGAGATCATCGGGCGAGGCCGTGACCTGGCTTTGATCAGCAGGGCGCTGTCGCCCGACACCGCCGGTCCCAGGGTGCTCGTCGTGCTGGGCGACCCGGGGATCGGCAAGACGGCGTTGATCAACGCCGTGGTGCGACGGGCCCGTGAACAAGGTGACCGTGTGTTGCGGGTGTGCGGCAGCGAAGCAGAGCACGACCTGCCGTTCGCCGGTCTGCACGAGCTCCTGCTTCCGGTTCTCGACCACATGGAACGCCTGCCGCACAGGCAGCGCACCGCGTTGCGCAACGCATTCGGCGAGGGCGACGAACCCGCCCAACCAGACAAAATGGTCATCAACCTGGCCGTTCTCACGCTGCTGTCCGACGTCGCCGACGCGGGCCCGCTGCTGCTGGTCGCCGACGACGCGCACTGGCTCGACCCCGGTACGTGCGACGTGCTCGCCTTCCTCGCCCGCAGGTTGGCGGGCGAGCCAATCGCCCTGCTGATGGCGGCCAGGGGCACTCTCATGCCGCCTCGCGTGGACAGCCACCTGCCCAAACACGTCCTGCGGCCGCTCTCCGCCGCCGACGCGGAACGCGTGCTCGACCTGCAGCCGGATCCGCCGACCGGCCCGGTCCGCAGCCGGATCCTCACCGAGGCCGCGGGCAACCCGCTGGCACTGGTCGAGCTGGCCAAGGCCGTGACCCGCGACTCCGGCGCACAGCGCGGGACCACAGACCTGCCGCTCACCGAACTCCTCGAACGGACCTTCGCCGCGCACGTCACCGAGCTTCCCGAGGCGACACGGCACGCCCTGGTGATCGCCGCCACCGCTGACAACGCGGACCTGTCGGTGGTGCAGGCCGCGCTGGGCAGTCAGGTCGGCGCCGACGTCTGGGCGCCAGCGGAGCGGGCCGGGCTCGTCCGGATCGATCACGGCCGGATCGAGTTCCGGCACCCGCTCGTCCGGTCCGCGATCTACGGCGGAGTCCCGTTCGGCACTCGCCGCGAGGCGCACCTGGCACTGGCCGCCGTGCTCGACGACGCACCGGACCGCCAGGCGTGGCACCTGTCCGCGGCGACGGTGTCGCCTGACGAGACCGTCGCCGCCGCTCTGGACGCTGCCGCGGGCAGGGCGTACAGCCGTGGCGCCGTGGTCGAGGCCATCCACGGGTTGCGACGTGCGGGCGAGCTCAGCCCAGATCCCGGTGACCACGGCACACGCCTGGCCAAGGCAGCGGTCATCGCCGTCATCTCCAACGACATGGAGCTCGCCGACGAGCTCGTGCGGAAGGCCGCCGAGCTGACCGACGATCCCGAGGCCCTCGTCTGGATCACCCAGATGACAGGCCTCTCCGCGTCCTACCGGATGCGCATGGACCAGGCGTTCACCCTGGCCTTCCAGACAGCCGAAGCTCCTGAGCAGCACGGCGGGCCTTCCTTCAGCGCGGTGGTGGTCGCCGCACTGGCCGCCTACTACACGGGACGCGCCGACTACCGGGAGCAGATGCTCGCGGTGCTCCCCCGGTTCAGGACCGTGTCCGACGACAATCAGCCCTACCTGCTGTTGGGTCGAGCCGCAGTCAACCCGTTCGTCGGCAGAGCGGAGATCACCGCTCGGCTGCACGACGTCATCGTCGTGTCCTCCAGCGATCCGGGCGTGCTCGACACGGTGGGCATGCTCGCGTGGATGCTCGACGAGACGGAGATCGCGATCTGCCAGCTGGATCAGCTCGCCAACCCGGCGCGGGAGGACGCGTCAGCCATTCACGGCGGTATGGCCGCGGCCAACCTGGCGTGGGCGTACCTCGACGCGGGCAACTGGGCCGACGCACACCGCAGCGCGGAGAAACTGGCCTTCTCGGGCGAAGCGACTCTGGGCACAGCGCGGACGCTTGCCGTGGAGGCGACGTTGTCAGCCCTGTCCGGAGCCACCGACCGCGCCCGCCAGCAGGCCGCTGACCTGCTCGCCATGACGGAGCCGTCGGGGATCGTGGGCGTGTCGGTCCGGGCACGGTGGGCGCTCGGCATGGCCTCCGTGGCCGACGGCGACCAGGACACCGCCTACCGGCACCTGCGGAGCCTGTTCGACTCGTCCGGCGGGCCCGTCCACTACCACTGGTCGTACTACGGGATCGCCGACCTCGCGGCCGCCGCCCGATCCGTGTCCGGCCACGACGTTGTGTCGATTCTGGACAACGCCGTCGTCGACGTCGGCGCGCTGGCCTCCCCTCGGCTGAGTCGGATCCTGCACCGCGCGAAGGCGTTGCTGGCGGACACGGCCGACGCCGAGGAACATTTCCGTGCCGCGCTGGCGGACACGGCGGACAACTGGCCGTTCGAACGCGCACAGTCCCGTTTGGACTACGGGGAATGGCTGCGGCGACAGCGGCGGATCTCGGAGGCACGGGCGAATCTCAGTGCCGCACTGGCCAGTTTCGAACGGCTCGGCGCCGTCGCGTGGACCGAACGGGCCCGGACCGAACTGCGCGCGGCCGGTGTCGCGGTGAATCCCGGCAAGCCGACGGCGTTGGACGCGCTTTCCCCGCAGCGTCAACAGATCGTGCGGCTCGCCGCCGAGGGCCTGACCAACAAGGAGATCGGCGAACGGCTGTACCTGTCCCACCGGACGGTCGGATTCCACCTGTACAAGGCGTTTCCCGCGTTGGGCGTGACCACGCGGGCCCAGTTGCGTGACGCGATCCGGTGATCGTGGTGTGGCACGCACCGACCGGCTGATAATGTTGACGTCGTTCACTTTGGTGCGGTACGGGGTGGTGGTCATGGTGGCACGGAAGGCGTATCACCACGGGGATCTGGCCAACGCGCTGGTGGAGGCGTCCGTCGAACTCGCCCGCGCGGGCGGGCCCCCTGCGGTGGTGCTGCGGGAGGCCGCGCGCCGGGTCGGCGTGTCCGCGACCTCCGCGTACCGGCACTTCACCAACCACCACGACCTGCTCGCGGCGGTCAAAGTCCACGCACAGCGGGAACTGGCCGCCGCGATGACGGCCGAAGTGGCGGCCGTGGACACCACCGCCGATCCACCGCACCAGGCGCTGGCACGGCTGCACGCGGCGGGCCGGGGATACCTGCGGTTCGCGCAGACCGAGCCCGGCTGGTTTCGTGCCGCGTTCACACCGGACATCCCGACACCGTCCACTTCGGAGTCGTTCCGGCTGCTGGCCGACGCGCTCGACGAACTGGTGGCCTGCGGCCTGATGCCCGCCGACCGGCGCGACGGCGCGGAAACCGCGGTATGGGCGACCGTGCACGGCCTGGCCGAGCTGATGATCGACGGCCCGCTCAGCGGGCTGGACGAGACAGCACGCGCGGCGACCATCGACCGGACCCAGCAGTTCATCACGCACAGCCTGATTGCCTAGACCCACTCAGACGGTTTGCAGTGCGCGTTCGTGGACGCTGACGCGGGCACGGCCGGTGCGCTCGTAGAACGCGGTCAGCCCGAGCCCGATCACCAAGCTGACCACCAGCCAGGCCGCGACCGCGATCACCGCCGTGGACAGGCGCGTTCCGGCGGTGGGGAAGATCAGGTCACGCGTGGCGTCGGTGATGTAGCGCATCGGCAGCACCTCGCCGAACCAGCGGAACACCACCGGTTGCAGCTCCGGCGGGTAGGCGCCGCCGGACGACGGCACGCCGAACACCACCAGGACCACAGTGGCCAGCAGCGCACCGGGCGCGCCGATCACGGCCAGCAACACCAACGGGAACACACCGGCCGTGGCCACAGCCAGGATCGAGAACACCCACAGCGCCACGGGGTGTTCGACCGGCATACCCAGCACGAGCACGGCGACGAGTTCGACCACGGTGGCCGCGATCACCGAACATCCGGCCATCAGACCGACCTTGACCAGCAGGGTGTGCACCCGGTCGATCGGCAGTGGTGGCTGGGTGGAGCGCCGGTGCAGGAACTCCCGTGGCGCGAACCCCAACACGCCGTCCACGCCCGAATTCAGCAACTGCGCGAGCAGGAACCCGGTCAGGATCAGCACGAGCGTGTAGTAGAACGCGGCCATTCCGCCAGCGGTGTGCGCGGGCACGGTGGCCACGGGCGTCACCACGATCTTGAGCGGGTCGTTCAGCAGGGGCGAGCCACTGGCCGACGCTGCCAACCGTGCTCCCAGTTGACGGGACAGCTCGGTGAGCACGCTGTGCGCCACGCCCTGCGCTGTACCGTTGGCGGCTGGTCCGGCCAGGGGATTGCTCAGGACGACCACCGGGACCGGCGCGGCGCCGGGTGTGGCCAACGCGGCGATCCGGGCGGTGAGGTCGGCCGGGATCACGACCGCCGCGTAGACCTCGTCGCGGGCCAGCAGATCCCGTGCGGCGGCCTCGGTGTCGGCCTTCACCCAGCGGGCGGCGCTGTGGGCGGGCCCGGCGAACACCTGCTCGTCCAGCTGCGCGCCCACGCCCGGATCGGTGTCGACCCACGCGATCGGCACGCGCTGGTCCGGGGTGTCGGTGTCCAGGACACCGCCGAGGTACCCGAAGGTCAGTACCAGCGCGAGCACCGCGCCGAACAGCGTGAACACCCAGATCTTCGGACTGCGCAGCACAGCGGACGCACGCATGGCGGTGGCTCCCTCACCCGGCCACCTCGAGGCAGCCCTATGTTGACACCGTCAACATAGGGTCGAATGTCAACAGCGTCAACATTGGCGTGACGTGACCGTCGGCACGTCCTTCAGTGGCCGGTCAGGGGCGCTTGATGGTCCCCTCGAGTACGCAGCTCTCAGAGTTGTTGCACAGCCAGACCTCCACGCCGGTGATCCCGCCGACCGGCCCAGGCTCCGAGAAGTTGATGTCCCGTTTGTCACTGTCCACGTACCGGCTCTCCGGCCCGGAGATCACGTTGTCGCCCTGCTTGAAGAAGAAGGTGACCGTGGTGGTGGGGCCGCCGACGAAGTCGCTCACGTACCCCTTGACGTTCACCGCGCGGTTGAGCCAGGTGATCGTGCCCTCAGTCGTGCCGCTGCTCCCGGTGTACCGGCCGAACTTCGACGTCGGTTCGGCGGCGGCGGGACCAGCCAGTCCCGCCATCGCCACGGCCGCAGCGCCGACCACCACAGCTGCCTGAACACGCTTTGCCAGTGTCACGTCATGTCCCCCTTGTCGGTGACCACATCGAGCCAGGCGTCAGAGTTCCACAGCGGTACACCACCTGTCGAAGAATCACGCACTTGGCTCAGCGGACCACGAGACCATGTTCGTAGGCGTAGATCACGACGTGCACCCGTGTTCTGAGGTTGAGCTTGGCCAGGACGCGGGCGACGTGGGTCTTCACCGTTCCCTGGCCGATGGACAGCGCGTCGGCTATCTCGGCGTTGGTCAGGCCCGCGGCCACGTGGGACAGGACTTCCTGCTCACGGTCGGTCAGGTGGTCGAGGTCCGTGCTCGCCCGGCGGGGCGAGAGTTCGGCGAAGCGGCCGATCAGGCGCCCGGTCACCTGCGGGTCGATCAGGCCGTGGCCGCGGTGCACGGCGCGGATCGCGTCGAGCAGCAGTGCCGGATCGCTGTCTTTGAGCAGGAAGCCCGCCGCTCCGGCGCGCAGTGCGCCGAAGAGGTACTCGTCGAGATCGAATGTGGTCAGGGTGAGGACGCGGGACACTCCGGCCAGCGCGCTGATCGCAGCTATCCCGTCGAGGCACGGCATTCTGACGTCCATCACCACCACGTCCGGCCGGTGGTCCAGCGCCTGGGTCACCGCCTGCGCGCCGTTCGCGGCCTCGCCGACGACCGTGATGTCCGGCTCCGCGGACAGGATCGTCCGCAACGCCTCCCGCACCTCGGGCTGGTCGTCGGCGATCAGGACGCTGATCACGGGCACACCGGGAGACGGGCGTCGACTCGCCAGCCGCCGCCGACCGGTCCGATGTGGATCGATCCGCCGAGTCGGCCGACGCGCTCGCGGATACCACGGATCCCGTTGCCCTCCACGACATCCGCGGCACTCGAACCGTTGTCCGTGACCAGCACGGCCAGGTGTCCGCGCTCGCGCCGCAGCCGCACGTCGATCTCGGTGGCGTCGGAGTGCCGGACCGCGTTGGTCAGCGCTTCCTGGACGATCCGGTACGCGGTCTGCCCGACCGCCGGTGGCAGTCCTGTCGTCGAGCCGTGCGTGGTGATCCGCAGCTCCGGTCCGGAAAGCCGCTCGGCGAGGCCGGGAATGTCCTGCCGGATGTCCCGCACGAAGTCCCGGACCTCGCTCAGTGCCGTGCCGGACAGGTCCACGATCGTCGACAGCGACCGGTCGGCCGTGGCCGGTACGCGCTGGGCCGCGACGGCCTGCATCTTGATCGCCGTCAGGTGGTGTCCCACGCTGTCGTGCACGTCCCTGGCCAGTTGGGCGCGGTGCTCGGCCATCGCCAGCCGGGCCGCCTGCTCGCCGCGCTCGCGCAGCAGGCGTACGCCGTAGCCGACGGCGATCGGCGCGACTCCCATGATCACCATGTCGGTGTACGGGATCACGCCGGTCGGCGAGCCCGCCATCAGCCCGAACGTGAAGGTCCACGTGAGCGACGCGACCAGCACCGGAGTCAGTCGCCGCAGGTGGACGGCGGCGAGGCAGAAGCCCGCCACCGCCACCAGCCTGCCCGGCCAGTGGACGTCCATCCCGGTCCCCACGACCGCGACCACCCCGGACACGATCGCCATCGTCAACGGCAACCTGCGTACGAACACCAGCGGCAGGCAGACCGCCACACTGAGCAGCACGTACATCACCACATCAGTGTTCCGGACAGACCGTTCCCGCAGGGGGCAACTCACCCGTGGACAGGTACCGGTGCACGTGTCCGCGCACGCAGGGGTTGCCCACCAGGTAGACCGCGTGACCGGCCGGGACCTGCAGGTAGCGGGCGCCTCGCAGGTGCGCGGCGACACGGCGGCCGTCGGCCGGTGGCGTGATCACGTCGTAGTCGCCGTTCACCACCAGCGCGGGGATGGCCGCCCGGAACGGATGCTGGGGGAACGTCCTCGTGCGGGGCAGTCCGGCACAGTGGTTGGCCATCGGCCAGGCCTGCCGCCAGCCGACATGGGGCGCCACCTCGCGCAACCCGGACTCGAGCGCCTTCACCTCACGGTAGTCCGTGGGATACGGGAAGTCCGCGCAGAACATGATCCGGGAGAGATCCGGGTCGCGGGCGCCCACGTCGACCGTGAACTTCGTGGCGTCCCCCGCGTGCGCCTGTTTCAGCGCCTCGGCCAGGTCCGGCCAGTCCGCCTGGTAGCCGAAGAACGCCCGGGAGACGATCCGGGTCACACTGACCGTGCCGCCGGACGCGGTCGGGATGGGGGCCCGCGCGAGAACCTCGTCCCAGGTCCTGACGACGTCAGTGCCGTGCAGTGCGCAACTCCGGTCTGTCGCACACCAGGCGGCGAACCGGTGCAGGTTGCGCTCGTCGCTCTCGGCTTTGGGCGTCAGCCAGTCACGGACCGACCGGGTGGTGTGGTCGATCACGCTGTCCAGGTACATCCGGCCTGCCCGCTGTGGGAAGAACTCGGCGTACGCCTGGCCGAACATCGTGCCGTAGGAGTTGCCGTAGTAGTTCAGCCTCGGCTCGCCGAGGGCGGACCTGATCGCCTCCATGTCCCTGGCGACCTGCCACGAGTTCAGGGTGCCCGCGAGCACACCCGCCGCCGCTGTGCACTTCGCGCCGAACTCGTGGTTGGTCCGGCGGTAGCGGTCGAAGCGGTCCTTGGTGCCGAAGACGTACTCCGGTTCCTGCGGTGACGGGACGGGGCAGGTGACCGGGGTGCTCCGGCCGAAGCCGCGTGGGTCGAACAGGACCACGTCGAACCACTGGGTCAGGTCCGCCAGCGCGGACTTGAGGTACGGCAGCTGGGCGATCTGCTCCCCCGGCCCGCCGAGGTTGACCACCAGGGATCCCTGTCTGGTCGCGGGATCGTGGGCAGGCAACCGGCCCAGCCCCACCGTGATCGTGGCGCCCGCGGGCCGTGCCCAGTCCGCGGGCACGGTCACCTGCGCGCACTGCACGCCGTCGCCGCAGTCCCGCCACAGCTCGGGGCTCGCCGCGGCGGCTGCCGGTGCGGAGGTCACGCCCATCAGGCTGAGGGCCACGGCGAAGATCGGTTTCCACATGTCTGCGACGCTAAGGGGACGGGGTGACTCGGCGCGTCTGTCTTCCGACAGATCTTTGTGGTGTCGATTAGGGTCCGGGACGTGACATTCTCAACCGATCTGCCCATCTGCCGTGCTTGTGGCCTGCAGTACGCCGCTCCCCGTCCCGACTGCCCGGTCTGTGAGGACGAACGCCAGTTCATCGGCCGCCAAGGCCAGGTGTGGACGACACTGGCCGAGCTGTGGGAGTCGGGCCGGACCGCGAAGTTCGTCGAGGAAGGCCCCGACGTCCTCGGGATCGGCTGCGACCCCGGGTTCGGCATCGGCCAGCGGGCCCTGCTGATCAAGCGGCCCAGTGGCAACGTCCTCTGGGACTGCGTGACGTACGTCGACGACGCCATGGTCGAGCAGGTCCGCTCGCACGGCGAGATCACCGCGATCGCGATCAGCCACCCGCACTACTACAGCGCGATGGTCGACTGGGCGCACGCCCTGAACGTCCCCGTCCACCTGCACGAGAACGACCGGCAGTGGGTGCCGAGGCCGGACGACTCGATCGTGTTCTGGGACGGCGACAGCAAGGAGATCGGCGACGGGCTGACCCTGCTCAACCTGGGCGTGCACTTCGCGGGCGGCACGGTCCTGCACGACCGGGACACGCGAAACCTGTTCACCGGTGACATCCTGCAGGTGACGCCGGGCCGCGACTCGGTCAGCTTCATGTACAGCTACCCGAACTACATTCCCGAACGGCCCAGCGTGGTCCGCCGCGCGCTGAACCTGCTTGAGCCGTACGACTACGACTCCGTCTACGGCGCCTGGTGGGACTTCGTGGTGAAGTCGGACGCGAAGGCCGTCGTGGCCCGTTCGGCCGAGCGATACCTGCGATTCGCCGAAGACAGGGTGTGAAATCCGCAGTCCTAGGCCATTCTCGTCCGTGCCCTGCCGCTTGGCACTGTCCATAATTGTGATGTTTCCAGCTCTGCCCTCTGCCGGGGCGCGCCGGCTCGCCACACATCCACTCTGCTGGCAGTACCGGGAGGTCCTGTGCGAAACATTGCGACTGCTATCTCAGCCGCACGAGACGAAGCCGAGGTGTTCCTGGACGCTTGCGCCAGAGAACTGTCCTGGAGCAGACAGCGGCTCCAGGACCGGTGGCACCAGGTCCAGCACGAGCTCGCCGAGACGGGAACCTATCGGCACACCCGCGAGGAACTCGAATTCGGCGCGAAGCTGGCCTGGCGCAACCACACCCGCTGCATCGGAAAGCTCCACTGGCGCACGTTGACCGTGCGCGACCGCCGTGAGCTGCGCACGCCCGACGTGATCAGCATGGCGCTGGTCGACCACCTCCGCTGGTCGTACAACGACGGCCAGATCCGGCCGTTGATCACCGTTTTCGCCCAGGACACACCGTTGTCCCAGGGCCCGAGGATCATCAGCCACCAACTGGTCCGTTACGCCGGATACGGTCAGCCGGACGGCACAGTCGTCGGTGACCCGGCCAACGCGAACCTCACGGCACGACTGCAAAGCATGGGCTGGCAAGGACAGGGCGGCCAGTTCGACCGGCTGCCCGTGCTGCTCTGCGACAGCGACGGCCGGTTGACCTGTCACACCATGCCACCCGAGGTGTCACCGGACGTCCTGATCACCCACCCCGACTACCCGTGGTTCGCGGAACTGGGACTGCGGTGGTACGCCTACCCGACGGTCTCGGACATGCGGCTGGAGATCGGCGGGGTGAACTACCCGGCGGCACCGTTCAGCGGCTGGTACGTCGGCCCGGAGATCGGCGCCCGGAACTTCGGCGACACCAACCGGTACAACCTGTTGCCGACGGTGGCGAGGAAACTCGGGCTCGAAATGGAACGCGACCGGACACTGTGGAAGGACCGGGCGCTGCTGGAGCTGAACATCGCCGTCCTGTCGTCGTTCGAGGCGGCGGGCGTGCGCATGCTGGACCACCACACGATGACCGACCAGTTCCACCGCTACGTCCAGACACAGCGACGCGGCGGAACCGCGGTGCACGCGGACTGGAGCTGGATCGTCCCACCGATGGCCGGGTCGACCACGCCGGTCTACCACCAGGCATACGACTCGACGACGTTGAGCCCCAACTTCTTCCGTGACTAGCAACCAAGGCGGCCTTCGGTGCACTGGCTGCAACCAAGGTGGCCTTCGGTGCACGAAACCACGCTCTAGCTGAGGTGGTCGCGCGCTATGCGTTGGCCAACGATTTCCAGCAGGGAACCGGCTCGCTCCATGCTGGTCCGCAGGTCTGGCTCCCAGTCGGCGAGCGCGTAGGCAGCGGCGAAACCCGCCGCTGCCAGCTGACTGGGGGTGAGCAGGCACCGACCGGCTACCGCGACAACGGGAATCCCGGCACGGGCTGCTCGTGCGGCTACTCCGGCAGGTGCTTTCCCGCCAAGGGTCTGCTCGTCCAGTGAGCCCTCGCCGGTGATGACGAGTTCCGCCGACGCCAGCGCGCTGTCGAAGTCGATCAGGTCGAGCACCAGGTCGATTCCCGGCCGGAGTTGTCCGTTCAGGACAGCCATGGCCGCGTAGCCGACGCCACCCGCCGCCCCCGCGCCCGGGGTGTCCACGACGTCCCGGCCGGTCGCGGCCTTGACCGCGTTGTGCCACACGGCCAGTCCGTCTTCGAGGTCCGTCACGTCCTGCGCGCTGGCGCCTTTCTGCGGGCCGAAGACAGCCGCCGCGCCACGCACACCAAGCAAGGGATTGTCCACGTCGCTCGCGACCATGATCTGCGCGTCGGCCAACCTGGGGTGCAGGCCGGTGAGGTCCAGGCCGGTGAGGGACCGCAACGCCACACCGCCGCGCGCGGACACACCTTCCAGTTCACCGCCCAGCGCCTGGACCAGGCCCGCACCGCCGTCGGTGCACGCACTCCCGCCCAGTCCGACGATGATGGTCCGGTGTCCGGCGTCCAGTGCCGCGGCGATCACCTGGCCGGTTCCGTAACTCGACGCGGTGCGTGGGACGAGGTCCTCTCCCGTCAGCCTGCGCAGGCCCGAGATGTCGGCCATCTCCACGACCGCGACGCCGTCCCGCTCCGCGTACGCGGTCTCCACCACGCGTCCCACCGGGTCTTCGGCCAGGACGGCCACCCGGCGGAAGCCCGCCGACAGCGCCGCGTCCACTGTGCCGTCGCCGCCGTCCGCGACCGGCAGAGTCACTGACCGGTCCCGGCCGAGTCCCTCGGCCAGGTGGTCGGCCACCTGTGCCGCGGTCAACGATCCCTTGAACTTGTCCGGCGCGATCAGCACGGTCATCGCGCACGTCCCGACAGCTGCTCGACCATCAGCAGCAAGGCCGAATGGTCCAGGCTGCCGTGGCCCTGCTGGCGCAACGCCCCCACCAGTTGGGCGACGACGGCACCCAGCGGAATCGCGACGCCCGCCTCGCGGGCCGCCGACGTCACGATGCCCAGGTCCTTGTGGTGCAGGTCGACGCGGAACCCCGGCTGGAACTCGCGGGCGAGCATCCCGTCCGCCTTGCGGTCGAGAATCCTGTTCCCGGCAAGACCTCCGGCGAGCACACGCACCGCCGCCTCGGTGTCGACGCCGTGTGCTTCCAGGAACACGATCGACTCGGCGACCAGTTCGATGGTGCCCGCCACGATCAGCTGGTTGGCTGCTTTCACCGTCTGCCCCGACCCGGACGGGCCGACGTGCACGACTGTGCCGCCCATGACGTCGAGAACCGGTTTGGCCGCGTCGAAATCCTCGGCCGAGCCACCGACCATGATGGACAGTGTGCCGTCGATCGCACCCGTCTCACCGCCGGACACCGGCGCGTCCACCGCCCGGATTCCCTGTTCCGCCGCGGCTTTCGCCAGCCGGACGCTGACGTCCGGCCGGATCGTGCTGCAGTCGATCCAGATGCTGCCGGGTCGGGCGTTGCCGATGATGCCGTCCTCGCCCGACGCGACGGACTCCACGTCGGGCGAGTCCGGCAGCACGGTGAGGATCACGTCGGCCTGAGACACCGCATGGCCGACCGAGTCCGACCGGCGGACGCCGATCACCTCGTACCCGGCCCTGCCCAGGTTCGCGGCCATCGGGCCGCCCATGATCCCCAGCCCTATCACGGCAACTGCCGTCATGTCAGCGAACTCCTCAAGCGATGGTGTTGGTCAGGGTGCCGATGCCGTCGATATCCACGTCGACGACGTCGCCACGGGCCAGCGGGCCGACACCAGCCGGTGTCCCGGTCAGCACCACATCGCCCGCCCGCAACGTGATCCAGCGGGTGATGTGGGCCAGCAGCGCACCCACTCCCATGGTGAGTTCCCCTATCGATGTCTCCTGGACGACCTTCCCGTTCAGCACGGTACGCAACCGCAGCTTGGCCGGCTCGTCGATGTCAGTCGCGATCCACGGACCCAACGGGCAGAACGTGTCCGCGCTCTTGGCACGCCACCACTGGCCGTCGGCACGCCAGTCGTCGGCCGTGATGTCGTTGGCACAGGTGTAGCCGAGCACATAGTCGCGATAGGACTCTTCGGGTACCTCGTGCGCGGTCTGCCCGATCACGACGGCCAGTTCGCCCTCGTACTCGAGCCGCCGAAGATCCTTCGGATAGCGCACGGCAGTGCCGTGACCGATCACCGAGTTGGCCGTCTTCAGGAAGAACCGCGGTGAACCGTGACGACCGTAGTTCCGCCCGACGCCCACGATCACCTGCGGCGCGCACGGCGGTAACAGCGTCACATCCGCCAATGGCGCAACGAGTTGACGGCTGGGCTGGTCGTAGACGCCATCGCCGATCACGACACCGGGCCGGATCACGCCGCCGAACGAGAAACGCACGAACCTCATCGGACGACCTCACGGATCAGCTCGATCGGATGCCACGCGTTGCGTTGCGTGCCATGGAAGATCTGCTGACGACAGGATACGCCGGTTGCAGCGACCACGGTGTCCTCCCCTTCCGCGTCCAGCGCCGGGAACAGCCGGTCCGCCCCGACCGCCATGGACGTGTCGTAGTGCTCCGCCTCGAACCCGAACGACCCTGCCATTCCGCAGCATCCCGCGTCCAGTTCGACGATCTGCGCACCTGGGATCCGCCGCAGCAACGCCATCGTCGCGGCCGTGCCGACCTCGGCTTTCTGGTGGCAGTGGCCGTGGTAGAGGATCTTGCGCCCGGCGAGCCAGGAATCCTCACGCAAGGTCAGCTTGCCCGCGTCGATCGCCTCGGTCAGCAGTTCCTCCACCTGCTTGACGCGTCCGGCGACGGCCTGGGCCTTCGGGTCGTCGGGCATCATCGCAAGAGTCTCGTCCTTCAACGTGAACAGGCAGGACGGTTCGCAGCCGACGATCGGGGTGTCGGTCTCGGCGAGCGACGCGATCAGCTTGCCTGCCTTGGCTTTCGCGTCGTCGATGAGTCCTTTGGAGAAGCTCGACCGGCCACAGCAGCCGCCACTGGCCAGCTCGACACCGAACCCGGCTCGTTCGAGCAGTTCGATCGCGGCCTGGCCGATGTGCGGTTCGGTGTAGGTGGTGAACGAGTCGGCCAGGAACGTCACCTGGGCTGGCCCGGCCGGGCGGTGTTTGCGGAACCAGCGCACGAGGTTGCGGCGGCGGAACACCGGAAGTGGCCGTTGGGCGGTGATTCCGGCGGTTCGCTGCATGATCCGGCGCAGGAACTTGATCCGGCCGGGCACGTTGGACAGCGGCGCGGTGGCCGAGCCGAGCCGGTTCAGCGCACGGATCGAGCCGAAGATCCGTGACCGCAACGGGATGCCGTGCTGGTCGTGGTGGTGTGACAGTGTTTCGGCCTTGAGAGTCGCCATGTCGACGCTCATCGGGCACTCGCTCTTGCACGCCTTGCACATCAGGCACAGGTCGAGGATCTCGTGCAGCCGCTCGTCGCCGAGCGCCGCCTTCGGGTCCGGTTCGGACAATGCTTTCACGAGCGCGTTCGCCCGGCCGCGAGTGGCGTGTTCCTCTTGTTTGGTGGCGATGTAGGACGGGCACATCGCGCCGGTCGTGCTCTTGCGGCACAGTCCGATGTTCATGCATCGGTCGGCCGCGTCGCGCATGCCGCCGCCGACAACTTCGAACTTCAGCCTGGTCTCGAACGGTTTCGCCGGGGCGAGCGCGGGGTCGCGCAGGTTGTCGGTCATCGGCGGGGCGTCGACGATCTTGCCGGGATTCAGCACGTTCCCCGGGTCGAACAAGTGCTTGACCGAGCGCATTGCCTCGTAGAGCTCGTCGCCGAAGATCTCCCGGTTGAACTCGCTGCGCGCCAGTCCGTCGCCGTGTTCACTGGAGTTCACGCCGCCGTACTCGGCGACCAGGTTCTTGATCTCCTCGGCGACCGCGCGCATCTTGTTCACCTCGGACGGCACGGCGAGGTCGACGAACGGACGGATGTGCAGGCAGCCGACCGAGCAGTGCCCGTAGAACCCCGCGGTGAGCTGGTATCGGTCCAGGATTTCCTTGAACCGCGTGGTGTACTCGGCAAGGTGGGCCGGGTCGACGGCAGTGTCCTCGATGAACGCGAGCGGGCGCTTGGTGCCCTCGCTGGCCGCCATCAGCAGGCCGAGGCTGGACTTGCGCACCTTCAGCAACGCGGTCTGCTGTGACGGCGTCACGGCCCGCAGGGTGTGGTACCCGTGGGAATGCCGCTTCCAGAGGTCCGTCAGCTGGTCGAGCTTGGCGATCAGCGCTTCCTCGTCGTCGCCGCTGAAGGACACGAACAGCAGCGCGTCCGGGTCGCCTTCCAGGATGTCGCCGAGCCCGGCGTACTCGATCTTCTGCCGGGACAGGTCGAGGATCGTCCGGTCCATCAGCTCGACCTGCGCCGGTTCGCAGCTCAACGCGTCCGTGGTCGCGGCGATCGCCCCGGCGGTCGTGCCGAAGTGGCCGACCGCGTAGACCGTCCGGCGGGGCTTCTCCACCAGGTCGACCTCGGCGTGCGTGACGATGACGAGTGTGCCCTCGGCGCCGACCACGAACTTGGCGAGGTCGAACCGTTCGGCCAGCCGGTCGAGCCGGTAGCCGCACGCCCTGCGCCAGAACCTCGGGAACCCGGTGGCGATGGCGTCCGCGTTCTCCCGTAAGAGTCCGGGCAGTTGCCGGTACAGCTGTCCTTCCAAAGTGGACGCCTGGGCGCGGCGGGCACGCTCGGCCTCGTCCACCGGTTCGAGCCGGGCCCGTGAACCGTCGGACAGCACGACATCCAGTGCCCGCACGTGATCGATGGTCATCCCGTAGGTCAGCGAACCGCTGCCCGCGGAGTTGTTGCCGATCATGCCGCCGATGGTGGCGCGGTTGCTCGTGGAGGTGTCCGGGCCGAACATCAGGCCGTGCGCGGCCGCGGCCTGGTTGAGCTGGTCCTGGACCACGCCCACCTCGACCCGCGCGGTCCTTGCCGCCGGGTCGAGCTCGACGATCCGGTTCATGTACTGGGAGAAGTCGAGCACCAGACCCGGGCCGACGGTCTGCCCGGCGAGGCTGGTGCCCGCGCCGCGCGCGACGACCGGGACGCCCGCCGCGGCGGCGGCTTTCACCGCCACGACGACGTCGTCACTGGTCCGCGGGAACACCACGCCCACCGGCGTGATCGAGTACATGCTCGCGTCGCGGGAGAAGATGTGCCTGGTGTAGTCGTCGAACCGCACCTCGCCCTCGATCGAGCCGGTGAGCAGCTCCGCCAGGTCGGGAACGAGCGCCGTCATGGCGCCACCTGGAGGTGCTCCAGCGCGACCGTGATCCCGGTCGGGTCGATCGGCACACCGGCCAGCGTCAGTCCCATCTGCACACCGGCGAGCGTCCCGGCCAGGGTGAGGTCGTTGAAGTCGCCGAGGTGGCCGATCCGGAAGATCCGCCCGGCGAGCTTGCCGAGCCCGGCGCCCAGCGACATGTCGTACCGGTCGAGGATGATCGCCCTGATCTTGTCGGCGTCGACGTCCTCCGGGACCAGGACCGCCGTCAACGAGCCGGAGTACTCCCGTTCGTCCGCGCACAGCACTTCCAGTCCCCACGCGTTCACCGCCGCGCGCGTGGCTTGCGCGTGTCGGGTGTGCCGCGCGAAAACGTTCGGCAGGCCTTCCTCGTCCAGCAGGTGGAGCGCTTCTTTCAGGCCGTACAACAGGTTCGTGGCCGGGGTGTACGGGAAGACACCGCGCTCGTTGGCGGCGAGAATCGGCTGCCAGTCCCAGAAGGACTTGGGCAGCCTCGCCGACGTGGCGGCGGCGAGCGCCTTGTCGCTGATCGCGTTGAAGCTCAGTCCGGGCGGGAGCATCAGGCCCTTCTGTGAGCCCGCGACGGTGACGTCGACGCCCCACTCGTCGTGCCGGTAGTCGATCGAGCCCAGTGACGAGATGGTGTCGACGAGCAGCAGCGCCGGGTGGCCCTCGGAGTCGATGGCCGCACGGACGTCGGCGATCCGGCTGGCGACGCCGGTCGACGTCTCGTTGTGCACCACGCACACCGCTTTGATCGTGTGCTCGGTGTCCTTGGCCAGCCGTTCGGCCACGACCTCGGGGTTCACGCCGTGCCGCCAGTCGCCCGGCACGAAGTCCACGGTGAGACCGAGGCTGGTGGCCATCTCCTGCCACAGCGTGGCGAAGTGGCCGGTTTCGAAACAGAGCACCCGGTCACCCGGGCTGAGGGTGTTGACCAGCGCGGCCTCCCAGGCTCCGGTACCGGACGCCGGGTAGATCACGACTGGGTTCGACGTGCCGAAGACGGGCTTCAGCGCCGCCAGGACGTGCTTGCCCAACTGGGCGAACTCCGGGCCGCGGTGGTCGATGGTCGGCGCGGACATGGCTCGGAGCACTGAGTCGGGCACGTTGGTCGGTCCTGGGATCTGCAGGAAGTGACGGCCGCTCATATCGCATCCCTAATCTCGCACAGTTAATTTCGCGTAGTGGAAGCTGTATACCGCTATGCGAACTTTAACCTCTGGGCAATCTGAACGTCGAGCACTGTTGACGCCAAGTGTGACCGAGCACATACTTCCTCCAGACGGAAGAGAGCTTCCACAATACGGAATCACCTCCGGACTACTTACTGCAGTCGGTCGACTTCAGGAGTTCGCATGTCAGTCCAGCTCATCACGATCATCGCTCTTGTCGCCGTGTTCCTCATATCCAGTGTTCTCCCGGTGCACATGGGAGCGCTGGCGTTCGTCGCCACGTTCGTCATCGGGACGATGGTGGTCGGCGAGGACAAGGACACCATCGTCAGCGGCTTCCCCGGTGACCTGTTCGTCGTCCTCGTCGGGGTCACGTACCTGTTCGCGATCGCCAAGCGCAACGGGACGATCGACTGGCTCGTGCACGCGGCGGTGCTCGCCGTGCGCGGCCGGATCGCGCTCATCCCGTGGATGATGTTCCTGGTCACGGCCGTGTTGACGGCCGTGGGCGCGGTCGTGCCCGCCGCCGTGGCGATCATCGCGCCGATCGGGATGGGCTTCGCCACCCGGTACCGGATCAACCCGCTGCTGATGTCCCTGCTGATCATCAACGGCGCCAGCGCGGGCGGGTTCTCCCCGATCAGCATCTTCGGCAGCATCGTCAACGGCGTGGTCACCCGCAACAACATCCCCGGCAACCCGACACTGCTGTTCGTCAGCTCGTTCGCGTTCAACCTGGTGCTGAGCGTGATCGTCTTCGCGCTGTTCGGCGGGCGGGAGCTGCTGCGGCGCGGCCGTGAGTTACCCACCGACCGCGACGAGCCCGCTGGTGGTGGCGGTATCGCGGTGAGCACGTCCGTCACCACGCTCAATCGGGATCGTGTGCTGACTCTCGCGGGCCTGGTCGTGCTGGCCGGTGGCTCGCTGGTCTTCAGCCTCGATGTCGGGTTCACCGCCATCACGGTCGCCGTCGTGCTGTCGCTGCTCGCGCCCGCCGACGCGAAGAACGCGGTCGGCCAGATCGCGTGGCCGACCGTGCTGCTGATCTGCGGCATCGTCACCTACGTCGGCCTGATGGAACGGGTCGGCACGATCGACTTCCTCGGCCACCAGGTCGCCGGGATCGGCGTCCCGCTGCTTGCCGGGTTCCTGATCTGCCTGATCGGCGGCGCGGTGTCGGCGTTCGCGTCGACCACCGGCATCCTCGGCGCGTTGATCCCGCTGGCCGTGCCGTTCCTGCTGACCGGGGACATCGGCGCGGTCGGGATGATCATCGCGCTGTCTATCTCGTCGTCGGTCGTGGACTCGTCGCCGTTCTCGACCAGCGGCGCGCTCTGCGTGGCCAACGCCGCCGAGGAGAAACGGGACTACGTCTTCTCCGGCCTGATGCGCTGGGGCTTCAGCATGGTGGCCCTCGCCCCGGTCGCCACCTGGCTGATCTTCCTCGCGCCCGGCTGGCTGTAGATACTTCGTCCAACGAAGGGGCGGAAACTGGACAGTACCTCCACTGTGCCATCGCGCGGACGGGCTGGAAAGGTTCGCCGGAACAGCCGGACCGCGCATGGCAGGTGACACCCTTGTCCGAGAAAGCCCCGCTCACCGAGGTCGAGAGCCACGGCGTCGAACGGATTCCGGACGCCGATCGGACCGCGACGCCGTTCGACCTCTTCCGGTTGGCGTTCGGCGGCGCGAACACGTTCTCCACCTGCGTTCTCGGCGCGTTTCCGATCCTGTTCGGCCTGTCCTTCTGGCAGGGGCTGGCCGCCACCCTGCTCGGCGTGCTCGCCGGGGCGCTGATCCTGTGCCCGATGGCTGTGTTCGGGCCCATCAACGGCACCAACAACGCGGTGTCGTCCTCGGCGCACCTCGGCGTGCACGGCCGCGTCGTCGGTTCTTTCCTGTCCCTGCTCACCGCGGTGGCGTTCTTCTCACTCGCGGTGTGGAGTTCCGGCGACGCGCTGGTCGGCGGCGCACACCGGCTGTTCGGGCTGGAGCGGAACACGGTGTCGTACGCCGTCGCGTACGCGCTTTTCGCCTGCCTTGTCCTGGCCGTGTGTGTTTATGGCTTCCGGTTCATGCTTTTCGTGAACAAGGTCGCGGTCACGTCGGCGACGCTGTTGTTCCTCGTCGGATTCATCGCCTTCGCCGGTGATTTCGATCCGTCCTACCCGGGTGCCTTCACGACCGACTCGACGTTGTTCTGGCCGTCGTTCATCGGATCGGCGTTGATCGTGCTGTCCAACCCGGTGTCGTTCGGTGCCTTTCTCGGCGACTGGTCGCGCTACATCCCCGCGCACGTCTCACTCCGCCGCGTGATGGGCGCCGCGTTCCTGTCCCAGGTCGCCACGCTGGTGCCGTTCCTGTTCGGCCTGGCCACGGCGAGCATCATCGCGGCGAAAGCACCGGCCTATGTGGACCCGGGGGCGCCGGACTTCGTCGGCGGCCTGCTGGCCATCGCCCCGGAATGGTTCTTCCTGCCGGTCTGCCTGCTGGCCCTGATCGGGGGGATGTCCACCGGGACGACCGCGCTCTACGGCACCGGCCTCGACTTCTCGTCGGTGTTCCCGCGCCTGTCGCGCGTCCGGGCGACGGTGTTCATCGGTGTGCTGTCGATCGTGTTCATCTTCGTCGGCCGGTTCGCACTCGACCTGGTCCGCAGCATCTCCACGTTCGCCACCATGATCATCACGTGTACGACACCGTGGATGGTGGTGATGGTGCTCGGGCTGTTCACTCGGCGCGGCTGGTACGACTCGGAGGCGCTGCAGGTGTTCAACCGGCGCCAACGCGGTGGCCGGTACTGGTTCACGCACGGTTGGAACTGGCGTGGCATGACCGCGTGGTGGGTCGCGGCCGTCGCAGGTGTGCTGTTCACCAACATTCCCGGCCAGTTCGTCGGGCCGCTCGGCGACCTCGCCGGTGGCGTCGACATCAGCCTGCCGCTGTCGATCGCCGTTGCCACTGTGCTTTTCCTTTCGTTGCTGGTGATCTTCCCCGAGCCACGCGCGGTGCACGGCCCCGACGGGCCGCGCCTCGTCCCCGTCGCGGAAGTTCCCGTCGCGCCGATCACCGCACGATCCGCTGCCCGTTAGGGCGTTGGTTTCTGCTGTCCGGCCAAGGTTTGCCTGGTGGGTCGGTAATCACCGCCGACGGGATATCCCACTGAAAACCCAACGATAGGCCGCGCCGTGAAGGTTGTCCCGGCAGTTACCTGGGACCTTCCGGAGGCTTGTGGCGATGACAGCGCGAAGTCACATGGACACCGTCGTGGTGAAGTACGGCGGGAGTTCGCTGGCGGGCCTCGACCAGATCCGGGCCGTGGCACGGCAGGTGGCCGGACGACACCGGGCCGGGCAGCGGATCGTCGTCGTCGTGTCCGCACGCGGGGACACCACGGACGACCTGCTCGGCCTGGCCGCCCAACTCGGTGTCACGGGCGGGGACCGGGAACTCGACCAGTTGCTGGCCACCGGAGAAACAGCGTCAGCAGCCACGCTTTCCATGGCGCTGCAACAGCTTGACGTCCCCGCAGTGTCACTGACGGGTCCACAGTGCGGGATTCTCGGCACCGGCAAGCACGGTGCCGCGATCATCGTGGCGGTCGACACCGAACGTGTCAGTGCGGTCCTGCAGTCCGGCCATGTTGTCGTGACCGCGGGTTTCCAGTGCATCAACGCGAACGGTGACACAGTCACGCTCGGCCGCGGCGGCTCGGACACCACCGCCGTCGCCATCGCCGCCGAGCTGCGCGTCCCGTTGTGCGAGATCTACACCGACGTCCTCGGTGTGTACACAGCGGACCCCCGGATCGTCGGCGGCGCACGGCTGCTGCCGTCCGTCGACATCGGCGTGATGAGCGAGATGTCCTTCGCCGGAGCCAAGGTCATGCACAGCCGCGCCGTGGAACTGGCGGCGATGTACGGAGTCCGGATCCGCGTCGCGCACGCCTCGAAACCAGGTGGCGGCACGGTCATCGGAAGTCAGAACGGAGAAGAGATGCTCGAGGCCAGCACGGCGGTCATGGCCGTCGTCCACGACCCCGACGTCGCACGGGTGACGCTGCGCGTACGCGCACAACCCCTCGATGTCCTGCAAGCCCTTGCCCGGTCGTCGTTACCGGTCGACATGGCCGACCTGCGCGAGGGATCCGACGGCGAAAGCGCGTTCCAGATGACAGTGCGCCGCTCCGACACGGGCGCGGTCCGCGAATCACTGCGGGAGACCGTCGACCGAGGCCGGGGAACGCTGGACGTCGACGCGTCCGTCGGCAAGCTGTCGGTGATCGGCACGGGACTGCTGTCCCGTCCGGAATACGCCGCCCGCATGGTGTCCGCGCTCGCCACCGCCGACATCCCGGCCAGGTCGATCACCAGCTCCCAGTCACGAATCTCGGTGACCGTGCCGGACAGCGAGCTTGTCCGGGCGGTCGGTGTGCTGCACGACGAGTTCGGCCTCGAGTCGACCGTCGGCGACACCGTCAACCAGGTCTGAAGGAGGGAAAGCCATGCTAGGCAACAATTCGTTCGCACGGCGGCTTCGGCTGCGGCGGCTGCACCGGCACGACCCGGAGCGGCTGCTGATCGTGCCGCTCGACCACTCGGTGACCGACGGCCCGATCGTCGCGAACCGGCTGGACGACCTGGTCGGCAAGCTCGCCACCAACCACGTCGACGCCGTGGTGCTGCACAAGGGAAGCCTGCGGCACGTCGACTCGTCGTGGTTCACCATGACCTCGCTGATCGTGCACCTGAGCGCGAGCACGATGCACGCACCCGACCCGAACGCCAAGTACCTGGTCGCCTCCGTGGAGGAATGCCTGCGAATGGGCGCCGACGCGGTGAGCGTGCACGTCAACCTCGGCGCGATCGACGAACGCACGCAGATCTCGGACATGGCCGCCGTCGCCGACGCGTGCGACCGGTGGAACGTCCCGCTGCTGGCGATGATGTACCCGCGGGGGCCGAAGATCACCAACCCGCGCGACCCCGAACTGGTCGCGCACGCCGTCACGCTCGCCGCCGACCTCGGCGCGGACATGGTCAAGACCGTGTACCCCGGCTCGGTCGACGAGATGGCCGACATCACCGCCGCCGCCCCCATCCCGGTGGTGGTCGTCGGCGGGCCGCGCACCGACGACGAGGACACGGTCCTCGACTACGTCGGCGACGCGATCCGAGGTGGCGCCGCCGGTGTTGCCATGGGCCGCAACGTCTTCCAGGCCAAGGACCCCGGCGCGATGGCCGCCCGGCTCGCCGGGGTGATCCACCGCGACTTCCCAGATCTGGCCGCGTCCGTGCGCGGCACGCCCCACCTGACCGCCATATCCGACTGAAACAGGAGAGATCACGTGAAGCTCAGCTGGCTGGACATCCGTCCGGTGACCGACGCCAAGGCCGCCATCGTCCAGGAGGCGCTGCACCACCGGGTGGACGCGATCGTCTCGGACGACCTCGCCGACCTGCGCGACCTGCCGCCCACCGTGAAGAAGGTCCTGTTCGCGCCCGACAGGCCGCTGCCGGAGCACTTCGAGGGCGCCGACGTCGTCATCGTCGACGTGGCACGGCACGGCGCCACCCCCGCCGAACTGGCGCTGCGCCACCCCGAGGTGGAGTTCGGCCGGTTCGTCGAGATCATCGACGCGCCGACGCTGGAGGACGCGTGCCAGTCCGCGCGCACCGAGAAGTGGAGCGTGCTGCTGTTCCGCGACCCCACCAAGATCCCGCTGGAGATCGTGATCGCCGCGGCCGCGCGGGCGAGCGGCGCGATCATCACCATCGCCAAGGACATCGAGGAGGCCGAGATCATCTTCGGAGTGCTCGAGCTCGGCTCGGACGGCGTGATGATGGCACCGGCCAAGGTCGGTGCCGCGGCCGAGCTCAAGACCGTGTCCGAGGCCGGAACGCCGGACCTCGGCCTGGTCGAGCTCACCGTCACCCAGACCAGCCACATCGGGATGGGCGAGCGGGCGTGCGTGGACACGTGCACGTACTTCCGCGAGGACGAGGGCATCCTGGTCGGCTCGCACTCCAAGGGCATGATCCTGTGCGTCAGCGAGACCCACCCGCTGCCGTACATGCCCACGCGGCCGTTCCGGGTGAACGCCGGTGCGATCCACTCGTACACGCTGTCACGTGACGAGCGCACCAACTACCTGAGCGAGCTCAAGGCTGGCAGCAAGGTGATGGCCGTCGACATCAAGGGCCAGACGCGGATGGTCACGGTCGGCCGGGTGAAGATCGAGTCACGGCCGTTGATCTCGATCGACGCCACGTCGCCGGACGGCCGCGAGGTCAACCTGATCCTGCAGGACGACTGGCACGTGCGGGTGCTCGGCCCCGGCGGTGTCGTGCTCAACTCCACCGAGCTCAAGCCGGGCGACATCGTGCTGGGCTACCTGCCCGAGGAGGACCGGCACGTCGGCTACCCGATCAACGAGTTCTGCCTGGAGAAGTGATGCCCGTGCGGACGCCGATCCCCCGCGAACCGGCGTCCGCACGCTCGCGCTGACGCACGCAACCAATGTGGCCTTCGGTGCGCCAGATGCAACGAAGGCGGCCTTCGTTGCGTCCAGGATCGCCGCTAGTCGGCGACCCGGAGGATGTTTTTGATGGCCAGCGGCTCGTAGTGCTCGGTGAAGAGTCTGCCGACCAGCTCGCCCCTGCTGGAGACGCCGACCTTCTCGAAGATCGCTTTGATGTGGTCGCGGACGGTGTGCGGCGAGAGGAACAGCTGGTCGGCGATCTCGCCGGTGGGCAGGCCGCGGGAGACGCACTGGGTGATCTCCAGTTCACGCTCGGACAGCCCGTACGCGTCCACGATCAGCGGCAGGACCTCGGAGACCTTCGCCGGTTCGATGACCACGGCGGTGGAGGTGACCAGGCCGTCCGCGGCGCGCAGGCAGGAGGCGTGGCAGACCAGCCAGCGACCGGCACGGGTGCGCATCCTGATCCTGGCCGAGCCGCGGGCACGTTCCTGCACGATCGCGCGCGCCTGGATCACCGTGCTCTCCATCCAGGCGGGCACCCGGACACCGAGCGGGGTGTGCACGGCCGGGCCTTCCGGCAGCTCGGCGAGGTGCTCCAGCGCTTCGTCGTTGGCCGAGACCAGGCGGTTGGCCGAGTCGAAGATCAGCAGGCCGGGGCCGGGCGAGCCGGGCGCCACCACGGCGACGCCCGGCTCGGCGTACGAGCGCAGACGTTTGGCCAGTGGGACGACCAGGCTCTCGACGATCTTGCTGTCCTGCGGGCCGAACGCGGGGCTGCCCTGCGCACGGAAGAGGCTGATGTGGCCGCGGGGGTGGCCGCCGACGCGCATCACCGCGCGCAGTTCGTCGGTCAGGCCGCGGGGGCGCATGTAGTCGCGGTAGAGCGTGCTGCGGCGCGGCAGGTCCCCCGTCGCCGCGCGCAGGCTGGCCACCGGGGACTTGGACCTCGCCAGGTCACGGAACAAGTTGACGTTCTCGGTGAACAGCTCGCAGCCCCAGTAGACCGCGCAGCCGCCGTCGTCGAGGTTCTCGGCACGGACCGGCGCGGTCATCAGCCCGGTGACCGGGTCCGTCGTGCGCCACACCGCGGCGTCGAACGGCACCAGCCGACGCAGCTGAGTGGACGCCTCGGCGAACATCTCCAGCGCGTTCGGGGCGTTCAGCGCGCGGTCAAGCAGTTCGGTGACCTCAGCTGTCGCATACTTTCCCACGCTTACCATCCTGCGCGTTCCACCGGCGCCGCGCCATCCCGCGTTCGAGGGGGGAAGAAACCGGCGTTTCGGACGACACCCCCCAAATGCGGGATTGGCGGTCCCTCTCCCCGCCGACATGCTCTGGTGGGAAAACGGGCACCGCCTCAGGGGGAGTCGGCCGGACCGTTCCACAGTGGACCGGTCCACCCGGTGCGGAGCCCTGCCTTCGGCCTGGGAACAGCCACTCGGCACAGACGATCCCCCATCCCTGCCGCAAGGGCGCGGCGCTTCGACGAAAGCGTCCGGCCGCACCGACGGCCGGTACGCCCAGGTGCGTTACCAGGGGGACAGATGACAAGTGACGGGCTGCATTACCGGGTACTGGGGCCGTTGGCGGTGGAACACCGGGGAAGGCCGGTCGCCATCGGCGGGATGCGACAGCAGACCCTGCTGACGATGCTGTTGCTGGAGGCCAATCACGTGGTCGGCGTCGACCGGCTGATCGACGCCATCTGGGACAGCGCACCGCCCGCGTCGGCCAAGGACCAGGTCCGCATCTGCGTTTCCGGCTTACGCAGGCAGTTCGCCGCGCGCGAGCACGCCGAGGTGATCGAGACGCATCGTGGCGGCTACCGGATCTGGGCGCAGCCGGACACGTTGGACTGGTTGCGGTTCGAGGAACTGGTGGCGTTCGCCAGGTCCGCCGTCGCGGCGGCGAGGCCGCACGAGGCGGTGACGCCGTTGCGTAGCGCGCTGCAGCTGTGGACCGGGCCGATTGGCACGGGCCTGGACAGCTCGCTGGTTCGCGCCACCGCGGTCAAGCTGCACGAGGAACGCCTGTCCGCGCTGGAGGACAGGTTCGACGTCGAGTTACAACTGGGCTGGCACCGGCGGGTCGTCGGCGAGCTGGCCCATCACGTGAGCGAGCACCCGTTCCGGGAGAAGCTGTGCGCACAGCTGATGTTGGCGCTGTACCAGTCCGGCAGGCGGGCTGAGGCGCTGGAGTCGTTCCGGACCACCAGGAAACGGTTCACCGACGAACTGGGCATCGAACCGGGCGAACTGCTGCGCACGTTGGAGCAGCGGATGCTGACCAACGAGCAGTCGCTGCGCGAGTTCTGCGGCAGCGCGCAGCCCCACCAGGAACTGACGTACGCGGCCAAGGCACCCGTCCGGGTCGTCGGTGGCGGCGATCACACACCGGAGACCGCCGAGGACCGCCTTGCCCGGCTGGAACTCGAACACGAACGGCTGCGGGCCGAGCACAACGAGGTCAAACGGATGCTCACCGGGCTGCTGCATCCGGGGCGGGCGTTCCCGACGCACGGCTTCGGCCGTCCCGGCTCCCTCAAACGGAGGGGGCACGGCGAACAGGGTTCCCTTCCCGGCGGGATGGGCAGGCACCGGGCAGGCGGCAAGACTTCCCGGCAGAGCAGCGAAGGCGAGGAGATCCTTGCAGTGTCCATGTTTTCCGAGAAAGTGACCACCGGCGCGGTCGACCGGCTCGCGCTGCGGGTGCACGGGGCTGTCCGGCGCCGCCGCGACGCGAGCGCGCCGACCGGCTTCAACCTGGTGACCGACCACAACCCGGACGTGATAGTGACGGCGGCCACTCCGGCCGACATCAGCGCGGCGGTGGTCTTCGCGGCCGAGCACAACATGGCCGTCGCGGTCCAGGCGACCGGGCACGGCATCGTCGTTCCCGCCGACGGCGGCATGTTGATCGACACCTCGCGGATGAACCAGGTCGTGGTCGATCCGTCGGCACAGGTGGCCAGGGTGCAGGCAGGCACGCGGTGGCAGCAGGTCATCGACGCGGCCGCGCCGCACGGCCTGGCGCCGCTCAACGGGTCCTCACCGCTGGTCGGTGTCGTCGGTTACACCCTCGGCGGCGGACTGGGCGTGCTGGGGCGCAAATACGGGTACGCCGCCGACAACGTCGACTCGGTCGAGGTCGTCACGACAAGCGGTGCGTCACTGCGTGCCGCGCCGTCGGAGCACGAGGACCTGTTCTGGGCGATCCGCGGTGGCAAGGGCAACTTCGGTGTCGTCACGTCGATGGAGATCGCCCTGGTCCCCGTCGAACGACTCTACGGCGGCGGGTTGTACTTCCCCGCGTCGAAGGCCGGGCTGGCGCTGCACGCGTGGCGTGAGTGGGTCGAGACCGTGCCGGAGGAGATGACGTCGTCGCTGGTGTTGCTGCGGCTGCCCGACATTCCCGACGTGCCCGAGTTCCTGCGCGGCCGTCTGGTTGTGCACGTACGGATCTCGTTCACCGGAAGCGAGGAGGCCGGTCGGGAGTTGTTGCGCCCGTTGCGTGCCTTGCGGCCCGAACGCGACACGGTGGCGATGATGCCGTACACCTCGATGGCCGAGATCCACCACGACCCGGTCCATCCCCTGCCGTACCACGAGCGCTGCACTGTGCTGCGTGAGTTCGACCGGCAGGCCGCGGACACGCTGATCGAACTGGCCGGGCCGTATTCCGGCTGGCAGGACGTGATGGTCGAACTGCGGCACCTCGGCGGCGCGCTGGGCAGGCCGCCCGCCGTGCCGAACGCCGTCGGCCACCGCGACGCCGCGTTCACCCTGTCCACCATCAGTGTTCCCGACCACGACGAGCCTGTCCTGCCGCTGGTCGACCGGATGGCCAGGTGGTCGACCGGACTGCGGTATCTCAACTTCCTCGGCGGGCCCAGCACAGCGCACCAGACCCAGGACGCCTTCGACGCGGTGACCTATCGCAGGCTCGCGATGGTCAAGGCCACGTACGACCCGGCGAACCTGTTGCGTGTCAACCACAACATCCTTCCGGCGGTCGCACCGCACACGGACCGGCAGATCGAGGAGTCGGCATGACAACGAATCCGAACGTCGACGCACCCACCGCGTCGGCGGCGCCCGCGCGGGCGCAACCAAGCGCACGGTCGGTCGGGCTGCGGCTCGGTGCGCTGTTCGGCCCGGTGGTCTTCGGGGTGACGGCCGCGGGCGTCGCCCTGCCGGACGTCGCTCGTGAACTACAGGTCACACCGGCCGCGGTGGCCTGGGTGATCACCGCGCACGCGGTGGCTCTCGGCGTCGGCACAGCGCTGTTCGGCAGGCTCGCCGACGCCCTGGGCGTGCGAACCGCGCTGCTGACCGGCGCGGTGGTGATCCTCGCGGGCACAGTTGTCTGCGTGGTGTCGCCGAACCTGGGTGTGCTGGTGGCAGGCCGGTTCCTGCTCGCGGCGGGCTCCGGGGCGATGGCGTCGTGCGCACTGACGTTGGTGGCGTCCCGTGATCCCGCCACACGACCCGCTGTCCTCGCCGGGTTCGGCGCCACCATGGCGGTGTTCTCGGCCAGTGCCACGCTGATGGGCGGTGTGGTGACGCAGTGGCTGACCTGGCGCCTGACGGTTGTGCTGCCCGTGCTGTCGGTTCTGGTCATCCCGTTCTGCCTGGTGTTGGCCACTCGGCCCGGTTCCCGACGGCCGGTCGACGCGCCCGGCGCCGCCGTGCTCACGCTCACGGTGAGCGCGTTGGTCGTGTTGATCCAGTCCCCGTCGTTGTCGTTGCCTGCCTGGCTGGTCGTCGCGGCCGCCGCTGTGGTGCTTGCCGGTGCGTCGGTGCTGGCGGTCCGTGTCCGGTCGCTGCCCACCGGTTTCCTGCCGCGGGCGCTGCTCACCGACCGGACGTACCTGCTCGCCGCCGTGGTCGGGATCGGGGTGTACGGCGGGCTGTTCGCGTCGATGTGGGCAGTCCCGCAGGTGCTGGCCAAGCAGTACGGCTGGTCTGTGCTGGTGATCGGGTTGGCGCTGTTGCCCGGTGCGGTCATCGGCGCTGTGCTGTCCCGGTTGGCCGGTCTGCTCACCTCGGGCAACGGCGGCGCCAAGCTGCTGACCGGTGCCGCTGTCACGTCCGCGCTCTGCCTTGCCGGTGCGGGGATTCTGGGCGGTGGGTGGTTGCTGCTGGTCGGCGGCGCGTCCCTCGGCTTCGCCGCGTTCGCCGTGACACAGGTGGTGACGACCGGCGTGATGTCCGTGCGCATCCCACCGGAGCGGCGCGGTGGCGCGCTGGGCATCCTGAACATGAGCTTCTTCGTCGGCGGTGGTGTCGGCACGGCCATCGCGGGCGGGCTGTCCAAGGCGATGCCGATGACCGGGGCGCTGGCCGTGGTCGCCGTGCTGCCGTTGGTGTCCGGTCTGCTCGCACTCGTACTGTCCAAAAGGGCAGCACAGTCCGCCTGAACAGTTCGCCCGAAAAGGCCCCGGCTCGCGCCGGGGCCTTTTGCTTGCGCGGGAATACATCCGCGATATCCCCGCGATACGCGGCGGGCACAGGATGGCGGGGGCAACCGGTCAAACCAGGGGGAAGGCAGGTCACTCGATGAGTTCCGTGTTCGACAGCCAGGTGCGCAAGCTGACGCACTGGCATTTCTCACCGGAAACGGGGTCACCGTTCTGGCTCGGAATGCGGGACCGGCTGGACTTCGACCCGGTCGCCGACGTGCACAGCGCGGCGGACCTGAGCCGGTTCCCTGATGTGAGCGAACAGCTGCGCCAGGTCCCGGCGACGGCACTGATCCCACGCGGGCTCGCGCAGGAGACGTTCCGCGTCTACGACTCCGGTGGCACGACCGGATCCCCGAAACGCATCGTCGACAACGCCTACCGCACCAGGCTCACCACGTGGGCGTGGCAGCGGCTGCAGGAGGTCGGCATTCCGGCAACGGGCAACTGGCTGCACCTGGGGCCGAGCGGGCCGCACGTGATCTGCTTCGACGTCTCCCGCTACGCCGCACAGGCCGGTGGCGTGTTCTACACAGTCGACCTGGATCCCCGGTGGGTCAAGCACATGATCGCCACCGACCGGCCGGAGCTGGCCGCCGAGTACGTCGAGCACATCCTCGACCAGGCCGAGACCATCCTGCGCACGCAGGACATCGCGGTGCTGAACACGACACCGCCGTTGCTGGAGGCGATCTGCGCACGGCCCGAGCTGTACGACCTCGTCCGGTCGAAGGTCCACGCGATCATCTGGGCGGGAACGTCGATCAGCTCGGAGAACCTGCGGCAGCTCGACGAGGTCTTCTTCCCGGAGGCCGCGATCGTCGGCGTCTACGGCAACAGCCTGATGGGCGTGGCACCGCAGCGTCCCGCCGCCGACTCCGACACCTACAAGTGCGTGTTCGAGCCGTTCGGTGACACGACCCAGCTCGATCTGGTCGACGACAGCGGATCCATTGTGGAGTACGGGCAACGTGGCCGGGTCCGGCTGAACCTGGTGACCGACGAGATGTTCCTGCCGAACATCCTCGAACGGGACACCGCCGTGCGCATCCCGCCACGACCGGGCTCCGAGGTCGACGGACTCGCTGACGTGCAGACCTACCGCGCGCTCGGTGACGTCCGGATCATCGAAGGTGTCTACTGATGGGCACGGTTGTCGCCGTCGACCCGATCATCGGCGGTAAGGACGCGCGCAGCTCGGACCGTTCCGTCCTGTACAGCGTGCTCGGCGCCCCACTCGCGGACATCGGTATGGCGCCACGGTTACAGGCGCAGGCGGCGCTCAACCAGATCAGGGCGGACGCGGACGGCGTACCACCGGACTCATCGATCTTCAGCACCGCGGCCCAGCTGTTCGCGGACTCCACTGTGGATGGCCAGTCGGCCGACGAGTACACGGCGAGCGTGACCGCGTCCACCGGGCTCACCGCGGCCACTGTCCGGCAGGCAGTGCGGGAGCTGGTCGAGGAGATCGAGGATCTGCCCGCGAGCACACGGGCCAACCTGCCGGACACGGATCTGGGCAATGGGTTCCGCACCCGCTGGGTGGCGCGCGGCCGGGTCTTCGCCGGAGTGATGGCCAGCAACCACCCCGGCCCGAACGTGTCGTGGGTGCGGGCATTGTTCCACGGCTACAGCGTCATCATCCGGCCGGGCAGCCGGGATCCGTTCACCCCCTTGCGGTTGATCGCCGCGCTCACCCAGGCGGGCCTGCCCGCGAACCGGATCGCATTCCTGCCGTGCGCACACGAGGTGGGCACCTTCCTGCTGCGGCAAGCTGATCGAGGCATCATCTACGGCGGCGAGCGCGCCGTGCGGACGTGGCGTCAGGATGACACGGTCGCCGTCCGAGGGCCGGGGAGCACGAAGGCACTGCTGGATTCGGCGTTGACCGACGAACTGGTCCGGCACCTGGTCGCGTCCGCGTCCTTCGACGGCGGAACGCGGTGCACGAACCTGTCGGCGCTGCTCACCAGCGAGTCACCCGCCGAGGTCGCCGACGTGCTGGCCGAGCGGCTGAGCTCGTTGCCGGTCCTGCCCGCGGACGATCCCACCGCGCGGCTGCTCGTGGTCGACCGCAAACGCGCCGACCAGTTGCGCACCCAGACAGCGGACCTGCGGCACACACTGAACGACCACTCCGCACGGTACGACGAACACGATCCCGTGGTCGAACTCCCGGACGGCTCGTTCCTGCCACGCCCATTGGTGTTGTCCGCCGACCGGGCCGACCATCCCGCGGTCGGAACGGAACTGCCGTTCCCGTTCCTGGTCGTCGCCCCGTGGACGCCGCAGGACGGGATCGCGCCGCTGCGCGGGTCGCTGGTGCTGAACCTGATGACGCAGCGGACCGACATCGTCGACGCCGCCGTGCGGGAGCCCAGCGTGCGCAAGGTGACCATGGGCCCGGTCCTGCCATGGACCGCGGTCCCGGGAATCCCCCACGACGACAACTACACGCAGTTCCTGCTCGAACCCAAGGGAATCGTCGACGCGGACGCGATCGGCGCGTGATGACAGCGAAGGAAGGTACTGGGGTGTCAATCGACCGGCGCGACGCGCTCAAGATCGGTGTGATGGCCGCAGCCAGCATGGCCGCGGTCGGCACAGCAGGTGTACTCGGCGCACAGGCCATCGCGGATGGTGGCGAGGACAGCCAAGCACACGCGGAGAAGTACAAGGGACGTGACATCAGCGTCAGCGAGGTCAACGGCGAACCGGTCGCACACATCGACGGCGTGCCACTGCACCTGATGAAGCTGGGCGACGACGCCTACATGAGCGCGTTGTGCCACTACGAGATCGTGGACAGCCCCCTGGTCGCCGCCCGCCGAGCTGTCGACGAGCTGCGCGGCGCCAACCTGCTCGCCATCGCACACCACGTCTGAGGGAAACCACCATGGTCCACATCCGCAAGAACCACCTCGACATGACCGCCGACGAGAAACGGCGGTTCATCAACGCGGTACTGGAGATCAAACGCAGGGGCATCTACGACAAGTTCGTCGCGCTGCACATCAAGGTGAACTCACGCGACTACATCGACAAGGAGAGCGGCAAACGACTCGGGCACGTCAACCCGGCGTTCCTGCCGTGGCACCGCCAGTACCTGATGCGGTTCGAGAACGAACTGCGCAAGGTGGACCACAGGGTCACGTTGCCCTACTGGGACTGGACCATCGACCACGGCGAGAACTCACCACTGTGGGCAGAGGAGTTCATGGGCGGCAACGGCCGCCCCGGTGACCGTCGAGTGATGACCGGCCCATTCGCACGGGACAACGGCTGGCGGCTCAATATCAGCGTGATCCCGTACGGCCCGGAGAACCCAGCGCTCAACGGCCACTACACCACCGACGACCGCGACTACCTGGTCCGCGACTTCGGCACACTGACGCCGAACCTGCCGACACCGGCAGAACTGGAACAGACGCTGGCGCTGAAGGTGTACGACTGTCCACCATGGAATCACACGTCGGGTGGCGTTCCGCCGTACGACAGCTTCCGCAACCACCTTGAGGGATACACCAAGTTCGAGTGGGAGCCCCGACTCGGCAAGCTGCACGGCGCAGCACACGTGTGGACCGGCGGACACATGATGTACATCGGCTCACCCAACGACCCGGTGTTCTTCCTCAACCACTGCTTCATCGACAAGTGCTGGGCGATGTGGGCCGAGCGCAATCCGGAAGTGCCACACTACCTTCCCCTGGTCGACACCAAGGACGTTCCGGACATCGACACGAAACTGGGACCGTGGCACACGATGACGCCACACGACCTCATCGATCACAAGAAGTGGTACCACTACGATAGCTGACCCACCGGGGCCAGGCAGGTTCCGTCGAAGTCGGGCTTGGCGCGCAAAGCGAGCACATGAGGGCACGCGCGCAAAGGGCCTCGCGCGCAAGACGCCACGCGCGCAAGAGGCCTTGCGCGTAAGTGGGCAAGCGGGCGAGAGGCCTTGCGCGCAAGCGCATGGGTGGGCGAGAGGCCTTGCGCGCAAGCGCATGGGTGGGCGAGAGGCCTTGCGCGCGAGCGCATGGGTGGGTTTCGTGGTTGGTTTCCTCCCGTATGGCCTGGGCGAAGCCATACCACGGCGTGTCGGGAGGTCGGCCTACGAAACTGGCGTGCCCAGCGCGAGGCGATACCGACCTCCCGGCACGCCGTGGTTTCCTCCGGCAGGACATACGGGAGGGAACCGACCACGCCTCTCTACCACTGGACCCAGGAAATCACGTGAGCACAGCCAACCGGGTGAACAGACCACGTGTTGGTCTCCCTCTCGGAGGCCTGCCGTCCGGCGAGGACCTTCTTTTTCTTGTCGCAAAAGAAAAAAGAGATGCCTCGCCGGCGGGCAGGCCGCCAAGAGGGGACACAACAGACACTCGGTTTGCCGAGCCGGTTCGCTGAACCCGCGTGACTTCCTGGGTCAAGTGGGGCGTGGGGTGCCCCTCCCGTATGGCCTGCCCAAGGGAACCACAGGCTGTCAAGAGGTCGGTAGGGCCTGCGCTGTGGGTTGGGTTGCGTAGGCCGACCTCCTGACAGCCAGTGGTTGGCTTCGCCCAGGCCATACGGGAGGGACACCCCACGAACCACACCCATGCGCTATGCGCGCAAGCCAAACACCTCTCCGCTTTGCGCGCAAGCCAAACACCGCTGCGCTCACGCACACGCCACACCCCCGCGCTCACCCGCTCACGCGCACCCCCTGCGCATTGCGCGCAAGCCACACCCCCCCCGCTCGCGCGCATGCGACATGCGCCTGCGCTCACGTGCGCCTTGCGCACCCTGCGCTCATACGCGGCTGCCGCCCTTCAGCCGGAACCCGCGCACACCATCCACAACACGACCGACTTCCCGACTTTGACGGGACCCTGCCGGGTCGGGCGGCGCGACCTACCTCGACGGGATATCGTTCGTCGTCGGTAGAGCACCTGAAGAAGGGTGAGCCGCTCTGTGCGTCGTGTGTGGCTGGGGATCACTGTTCTCGCGGTCTTCGTGCTGCCGTCCTGCGGAAATCCG
The DNA here is from genome assembly GCF_000826545.1 of Kibdelosporangium sp. MJ126-NF4. Next base: position 223,506 of record NZ_CDME01000015.1, read on the forward strand.
CCGGACGGCGGACAACCGGTGACCTCGACCGACAGTCACGCACCGGCACCTGTGGCGCCGACCACTGCGCAGAGCGAGTTGCACAAGCACCTAGTGGACCTGAAGCTGCTGGTGGCCAGCGGTCCCTGCGCACCGCAGGAGTGCGTTCAACGGGCCCAGTCGATCCTGGCTCGGTCCGTCGCGATCAGGAGGACCATTCTGGACAGCCCCGACCGGGGGCGGTTGCGGCCCGCGGTGGACATCGTGGACAGACTGGCCGGGATCTCCGCCGACCAGGCCGGTGATCCGGGGATTCAGCGGCAGATCGTCGAGGTCGGTGTCGAGCTCGTCGACTGGCTGGGCAGGAACGTCACGTGGTGAGGCGGGGAGCCAGGCAAGGGGTCCTGACTCCCCGCTCATCCAGCCCTACTGGTTCCGTGGGTGGAACGTGATGTAGGGCCTGCTCTTGTCGAGTGTCGTGTTGAGGAAGTCGATCCGCCGACCCACACCGAGTTCGATCGGACCGAGCGGCAGCGAGTTGCCGACCTTCTTCTTCGTCTTGTTGTTCATCCCCTCGATGATGTAGTCCCAGTCCGATTCGGCATGCACGTTGCCACCGGCCCGGCTGCCGACCAGGGTGATCGGCCTGCCGATCTTGTCGGCCGCGTTCTGGATTCGTCTGGCCTCAGCGGCGGTGATGTTGCCCAACGACGCCCCGCCGCCGACTTCCGGCCCACACGCGTTGTGCACCAGCACCGGCTTGCCCGCGACCAGCACGAAGTACGTGTGCAGCCCGGCGACTGTCATGTTGTGCGCCGTCGCCCACCGCGCTGTCTCCTCGCGCAGGCCCGACACGTGAACCTGATCGCCTGACGCGGTCGTCAGGCTGTCACCGGCATCGAGTTCGTCGGCCCGCTGCCACTGCCGGTCGGTCGCGTTCCAGAATGGATGGTCCTCGGTCGTGGCGACCTTCGCGCCGTCCTGTGTGGTCAGGTCCACGACCACATCGTGGTGCGACCAGACAGCCGTGACTGTTCTCGGCGCTGATGTGCCGCTCTGCGGATCGGCGGCGAGCACTTCCTCACCGACCTTGACCTCGGCGATCGGCTTGGTCGTTCCGTCAGCCATCACCACGTGGGTGTCCCCGGTGAAGCTGCAGAACCACCTGGTGACGTCACCCGCCGCCTCGCCGCCCTCGTCGAGTGCCTTGCCCGCCTTGCCGATCTTCCCTATCTTGCCGATCTTCCCGAGCGGCAGGTCGGCGAGGATCCACAGGCACGACTCCTCACCGTTGACGCAGCCGTCGATGCTGCTGATGACTCCGAGCGGGGACAGCTCGAACAGCATCTGGCCGAACTCGGGATTGTCGAGCTCCAGCATCCCGTTCATGTCGGCGAACGAGCAGAACGACCTGTCATTGGGCGTGGGACGTTGACAGATTCCCTTCGCCCAGTCGCTGAGCGCCTCCTGGTACTCACCCGGCCGGTAGCTCGCGCCACCGGGCAGCCGTCCCTTCAGCTCGTCGAACGTCGGCGCGCGCCGGTCGAAGATGATCGGCTGGATCCGCCAGTCCTTGTTCTGCCCGGTCGCGATCTCGTAGCGCTTCTGCTCCATCCTTGGCCCGATCGGCGAGAGCCTGTTGGGTGGTCCGGCCGCCCAGACGGACGTCTCGCCTTTCGTGTGGTGGTAGTAGTCGCACATGTCGCAGTACGCCCCGGACGGGTCGCTGAAGGTGGTCGGGTTGTTGTTGCTGTAGGTGTACCCGTTCATCTGTTGCGCGTCAGCCGGGTTGAGGATCGGGTCGACGGACATGAACCGCCCGGTCGACGGATCGTACTGGCGTGCGCCGAGATTCGTCAGCCCGGTGCTCTTGTCCTGTGTGCCACCGACGAATCCGTGGTCGTTCGGCCAGGCCGTCGCGGTACCTCGGGCCTCGCCGAACGGCAACTGCCTGCGTCGGGTGACGTCGAGCTCGGCCGATCCGATCGAGATCTGCTCGGTGTTCTGGTGGTCGCCCGCGAGCCAGGTCAACTGCCCCTTGCCCGTGCGCATCGCGATGCCCTTGCCCGCGTGGGTGTAGTAGCGCGTGACAGTGGGGTTGCCACCGCTGAGGTTGAGCCGCAGTTCCTGACCGTCCAGGTACACCGTCGTGTTGTCCGGCTCGCGGCGGATGAGCCGGTTGCCGTCGGCGTCGTACACGAACGACGTGCTCTTGCCGTCCTGGGTGATCTTGCCCAGCTTGCCCTCGATGTCCCAGGTGAACTCCTGGTTGCCCTTGCGCGTGACGGCACCGGTCAGGCTGTACTTGTACTCCTCGCTCTTGTCCACGCCTGGGCCGTTGGTCGTGACGGAGCTGAGTGCGTGTGCGTGATCGGGTACGTCGTAGTTGTACGACTTGGTCGTGTCGCCGCCTGCCGCGTGCTGGGTCTCGACCTTCCGGTTCCCGGCCTTGTCGTAGGTGTAGGAGTGCCAGTAGGGCGCGGGACCGGCGAGACCGTTCACTGCGGGATCGGCCTTGCAGCCCTCGTTGGGCTTCCACGTCGACACGGCCGGAGTCCACGCCTCGGTGGTCCGCCGGAGGTAGTCGTGCCGGAAGCACTGGACGTCCACTGTGGGCGGCTGGGCCTGCGGGACGTCCGCGATGGACGTGACCGTCCCGGCCGGGTCGTAGGTGTAGTTGGTGTCCGCCACCATCGGTGACGTCAGTTCGGCGTCCACCACTGTCCGGCTCAGCCGCCGGGTGTCGGTCTCGTAGTAGAACGACTGCCAGACGCGTTTGTCGCCCGTGCCTTGGTGCAACCGGGCGATCTCGCCGTACCGGGTGTACTCGGTCGCGGTGACGTGCTCGAAGGTCTTGCCGTCGTACCCGCCCCAGCTCCTGTTCATCGGGCCGACGTCGTGGTAGCGGTAGCTGACCGTCTCGGCGGGCAGTTCGCCCGCCTTCGCGTAGGACTGGCTGGAGATCGTGCCGTCCGGGTTGTACCCGGAGTACGAGTCGTAGTTTCCGGCAAGGAGTCCCTCGGCGGCCGGGATGCTCAACATGGTCCCGGTGGCTTGATAGAACTGGTTGTACGAGAGGACTTTCCTGGTGTACGCGTCCGTGCCGACGTACCGCGTCGAGGATGCCAGGTATCCCTTGCCTTTGGCGACCGTGTCATAGGTCCACTCGGCCAGCTTGGTGCCGCCGACGCGGTCGGCGAACGTACTGGTCTTGCGGCCGAGACCGTCGTAGGAGTAGGCGACTGTGCCACCACCGGCGTCACGGATCGAGGTCAGCTGGTTGGCGTCGTCGTAGGTCAGCGTCGACGTCCCGCCGTCCGGGTCCACATTGGTCCGCATGCGGCCACGCAGGTCGTAGGTGAACCGCCAGACCTTGTCCGCCGGGTCGGTGATCGACTCCTGTTCACCGGACTTGGTGTAGGTGTAACGAGTCGCGTCGTAATCGCCCTCGGGCTTCGGAGCGCGGTAGCGCCGCTGTTCGACGACCCTGCCGCGGCCGTCGTTGATCGTGGTCACGGCCGTACCACCGAGCGGTGGTGTGGTGCTGACCCGGTCGCCGCCGTAGGTCGTGGTGGTACGCCATTTCTCGTGCGCGCCGCTGTAGTAGGCCTCGGCGGACGGCCGTCCGGCGTCGTCGTAGTAGGTGCGGGTGTGGCCGGGGATCTCGGTGTCCGAGGCCAGCCACAGTGTGGTGTCGACGGCGCCGTCGTTGAAGTACGGCTGGGTCGCCTTCCACTGCCTGCCCTGTGAGTCGTACCGGGTGTCGACGATCAGCCTGCCGCCGCCGAACGCGGGCGTCTGGGTCTGCCGTGGCCGCAGCAGCCCGTCGTACAGGGTGATGTTGGTGATCTCGGTGCCGTTCGGGCCGAGACGTGTCGTGCTCACCGCGTTCGCCGCGTCGTTGCGGATCTGGTAGTCGAACCGGTAGTTCGGCTTGCTGGTGGTCGGCTGGTTCGGCAGCCAGACCTTGGTCTTGCGGCCTGCCGGGTCGTAGGTGATCGTGGTGACCCGGTCGTTCGGGTCGGTGATCCTGACCGGCACGCCCCACGCGGGCTCGATGGCGTTCCTGCTTGTCAGCCCACCGGCTTTCTCCCTCGGCTCGGGGGTCGTGGTCAGGATCTCGGTGACCGGCCCGCCGACCTGCGGTGTGTACGCCGTCCTGCTGGTCCGGTTCAGTGCGTCCGTGGTCGCGACGGCCCGGCCGTGCGCGTCATAGTCCATAGTAGACGCGATGGTGTAGTCGGGGCCGCCTGCCGGACGCTCCTTGGCGACCTCGACCTTCTTCGTATTCCCGTTGTCGTCGAACGTGTTGCGCGTGGCGACGATCGCGTCCCTCGGGAAGACCGACTGCTGGTCACAGTCGACCGACACGGTCTCGGCGGTGCCGACGAGGTTCATCAGCCACTTCGACTCCTTGGGCGTGTACACCGTGGTGGTGCACCGGTCGTCGGCGGCCGTGGCGAGATCGCCTCGGTCGTCGACCTCCCACGGCAATCCTCGTTTGTCGTAGCTCGTCTTGGTCTGCGCCGTTCGCCAGGTTCCGTCCGCCAGTGCCGTGTAGGTCTTCGTCAGGCCGTTCTTGACGATGTATGCCTTGTACTTGTCACGGGTGGCTGTCGGACCGTCCACATAGGGTTCGCTGACGGACGTGGTCAGCCTGGGCGGATCGGGTTTGTCGGACGGTCCCTGCGCGGCGAAGGTCGACGTCTCGTAACCGAAGCCCTGCAGCCAGTCCGAGTCCTTGTGCTTGCCGCCCCGCGAGTCCTCCAGCTCTGCCGGTCTGGTCCCGTTCGGCAGTCGGTTACCGTCCATGCCCTGGTGGAACCGCTGCTCCGACATGGTCGTCCTGCCGGACGGGTCGTTGTCCGTCCCGGTCCTGACCCGGACCCGGGCGAAGCCGCGGAACTCGTTGTACGTCCGCCGGTCGTCCTTGGTGAACTCCGAGTCGTCCCAGCGCCAGCCCGCGCCGTCCAGGTACTCGTAGCCGACCACCTGCTCGGGGCTGCTGAGCTCCTGGTTGTTCTGCACTCGCAGCCGGTCGGAGGTGACCACCTTGGTCACCAGGTACTTGTGGAAGAAGTCGGTGCGCTGCTCGTGGTTCTTGATCGCCCACTTGACCGGGAAGCACCACAGCTCGTTGTCCTCGAGCTTGGTCTTGTCCGGCAGCGGCCCTGTCGGCTTGCACTGCGAGGAGTACGTCACCGAGATCAGGCCGCCGCTCTCCGACCGGATCCCCGTGACGCGGTAGCGGTAAAGCGGGGCGACACCGTCGGCGGCGGTGTCGACCCGGTTGGGCAAGGCGGTGCCCTCGAATGTCACCGACGGCTGGGTCGCCGAGCCGTCGCCGACAAGTCCGGTGTGTTTGACTCCCTTGAGCCAGAGTGACGCCTTCTCCGCGTCACCGGGGTCGGGGAACTGCTGGTCGAGGTCCCAGCGGTCGACGTCGTCGAACCCGCCTGCCCGCCGGACCTGGGTGGTGACGCTGCTCAAGCGCTTGGTGGACCAGAACGACGGCGCGTGCTCCTTGCACGGCGTGGCCGTGCAGTTGCTCTCCCACGCCACATCCGGCCAGTTGTCCTTCTTGTCCTGCGTACAGGTGCTGTCCCGGACACACCGGTCGGCCAGCGCGAACGTCACCCGGCCGCTGGGCTCGGTGACACCCGCTCCCATGCCGTAGTCGACCCGGTCGAGAGTGCCGCCGCGGACGTACTCCACCGCGGCGTCCTTCTCGTTCATCCCGTACTTGTTGGTCTCGGTCAGGTAGTGGTACCGGATCTCGTTGCCGTTGCGGTCCACCACGCGGTCGAGGTTCCACCGGTACGCCTGGACGCAGTGCGACGCCTCCAGTGTCGCGCCCTTGCAGGGCTCGTCCGGGTCGTCGCCGTACACCGGGACGGTCCACGTCGACTTGGCGTCCGACTGGGAGCCGAACCAGTACTGCGTTCCGTCGACCGAGGTGATCCGCCAGTGCTCACCGTTGTTGTCGCCGTTGGCGACTCCCTTGTCGTTCTCGAACCGTTCGATCCGGGAGCCGTCGTCGCTCTTGGTGCGCCATTGCTTGGAGCTGTCGTCACGGATCAGCGATCCGCCGTGGCCGTCGTAGGTCGCGGTGGCGTTCTCGCTGCGCCAGCAGAGATCGCCCTTTGTCTCCGGTGGTTTGACCGGGCCCATGCTGTCGTCGGCGCAACTGCCGTAGGTGCGTTCGACGAACCCGGGTGACAGGTCCCAGCCCTCCCCGACCCATGAGGCCTGGTTGTTGGTCGCACTCGTACGTCCGTCCACAGCGGACGACCGGTACGACAGCGCGAGGCTGGGCACGAGACCACCGGGCGCGGGCGGCACACGCAACGGGTACGACCAGCTGAAGTCACCGGTGTGCGGCGCGACCGTCCACGAAGCCGACGGCGCCAATGACGTGGCCGACGTGGTGCCCCGGCCGTCCGGCGTGACGTTCTTGGGCTTCTGGTCGTGGTGCAGCTCGTTGAGGGACGCCTGGTCACCGCTGTACGGCTGCAACGTCGGCGGTGTGACCGGTGTCGACGGCGTGCCCGGCAACGGAATGGATGGTCCCCCGGCGGCGACGGCCACCGGCGAGGTCACCACCTGGATGAGCGACGCGACCAGCACAGTGCTGACAGCCAGCGCATGGGTTCTTCGTAACCTTCTCAACACAACTCTCCCCAATGAGTCACGTGTCAGGGACGGAGTGGTCCGGGAACCGCGGTCAGCGCGTACCCCAACGGCCCGACGACCGTCTGGCCCTCGCAGGTGGCGTTCGCCGAGACGAACCGCTGACCGGCCAACGCGCCCGAAGCCACGGCACACCGCTGCAGTTGCACGCTGGACTGGCCGTCCGGTGGCGCGGTCCAGACCCTGCCGATCGACCGGTGCACCGTTTTGCCCTCACAGGCCGGGTCGGTGGACAGGAAGTGATCCATGGCGTCCGAACACGACATCACCGCCGCCGTGCCCGGTTCCTCGGTCATGGCGAGCAGTCCGAGCGTGAACTCGCGGCGGTACCCCGGATACACGTCGCCGGTGGTGACCATGTGGTCACCTCGTTCGCCGTGGTGGTAACGGCTCAGTGCCGCATAGCCGACGAGGTAGCCGAGCTGGCCGTCGGCCGTTCTCCCCTCACACGTGGACAGGTTCGAGTCGAACCGTTCGGTGCCGTCGATACACCGGTACAACGGGACGCTGGCGATCCCGGCGGGTTTCTCGGTGTACGCCCAGCCGAGATCACCGAGCTTCGTGTGTCCCTCGCAGTCCGCGGCCGCGGACGTGAACGAATCGGAGTTGTCACGCAGACAGCTGTAGAGCCTGCGCGTGCCCGCTCGCTCGCCGGTGAGCATCATGCCGAGCGGGATCTCGAACCGGTACCCGGCTGGCACAGGATCGAGCTTGTCGGTGAACGCGTTGGCGGAGTAGGCCGAGCGGTGTTCGCCGCCGCCGACGAGGTTGAGCCGCGACAGCTGTCCGCCCGCCGGGGCGGGCCAGTTCGCCCGCGTGGCGATGCCCTCGGCGTCGACCACGCCGTAGTCGGTCATCAGCTCGTCGATCGTGCCGCTGAAGAAGCCGCTGGGCGAGCCGTTCTCCTTGCCGCGACCGATCGCGAACCCGTTCGCGGCCCACAGCAGGACATTGTTCTTCGTCCCGACGTGCTGGCCGTCGACATACAGCCGGAGTTGCCGGATCGGCGCGTCGTAGACACCCGTCAGGTGCGTCCACTTGCCCAACGCCGGTGGCTGCAGCGAATTCGCGTACACCATCGGCGAGCCGTCCTGGTCCTGCTCGGCGCCGCCGAAGACCCAACGGCCGACCTCGGGCCGGTACTGCAGCGCGACCGCGCTCTGCCGCCCGCCTTCCTGACTGAACACAGTGGACACACGGTCGGTGCGGGTCAGTCGAGCCCAGGCGGACACGGTGAAGCTGTCGTACATCATCAGCCCCGGCTGGGCGGCGGTCGCCGACCCGGTGGAGCCGTCAAGCTCCAGCGCCTTGCCGACCACACCGGTCGGGAAGCTCGCCGTGCCGCTCAGCGTGGTGGGGATCTGGCGCCACGAGTAGTCCTTCACGGTGCCGTCGTCGAACCGCCAGTGCCCGTACGGAACGGCCGGGGTCTCGTCGTGGACGCCCCGAACCTCGCCGTCGGACAACGCCTTGCGGTAGGCCCGCACGTCGTCCACACCCCGGGTGAAGAAGCAGCCGTTGGCGCCGTTCCACTTGCAGCGCGCGATGGCCAGCGGCCCGGTGGAGGCGCGGACGGAGACGCCGACCTGGACACCGGACAGTATCCCGTTGACGTACAGCTTGAGCTGGCTGAGGTTCTTGTCGTAGACGACCGCGAGGTGCGACCAGCCACCGACCGCCGGATCGGCCGACGCCAACGTGACGCGTTCCGGATTGGCCTGGTCGGTCCTGGGCACGACCGCGACCCACCTGCGTGACGACGGGTCGAGCTGGACCTGGAACGTGCTCACCTGCTGGCCGTCCTGCCCGAAGACAGTGACCTGCTTGGTGAAGTCGTCGATGTAGGCCCACCCGGCCACCGAGAAACTCTCCTCGGTGTTCAGCACCGGACCCGCTGTCTCGGCGAAGCCCGTCTTGCCGTCGAACCAGCCGGTGTAGCCGATCCGGCCCGCGTACCGGCTCGCGCCGCCCCGCATGGTCGCGTTCAGGCCACGGCCGCTCGTGTCCAGCGCGGTCGTGCCGCTGTCCTCGTCGAACTTCCAGTGCCCTGCGTCCGGCGGCGGCAGCGTCACCGGGCCGTCCTGCGACGGATACGACCGGTGCAGCGCGGAGATCCGGTCTGCGGTCAACGCGCCCGCGTACAGCCGGACGTCGTCGACCCTGCCCTTCCAGTACTGCGCGCGGCCGTCAGCGGTGCCGCTGCCGACCCGCAGTTGCCCGGCTCCCTGCCACGACGTGAGCAGTGTCCCGTCGTCCTTGCGGGTTCCGTCGACGTACACCCAGATCGCCTTGGCGGCGGCGTCGTAGACACCGGTCAGGTGCACCCAGTTGTTGATCTCCCCGATCCGGACGTCCAGCGCCGCCTTGGTGGTCGTGCCGTCCGGTTCGGGCATCTCGAAGATCCAGTTTCCTGCCTGGCCCGAGTCCGCGTCCTTGACGTGCCCCAACCGGAACTTGGTCGGCTTGCCCGCGCCGCCCTCCAGTGACACCGCGCTGACGAAGCACCTCGGCTCGGCACAGTCGTTGGCTTCAAGGTTGACCCACGCGGACACAGTGAAGCTCGCGTCCGTACGCACATCCACGCCCTGGGCCGTGGCGATGTCGTTCACGCCGTCGAACTTCAGCGCGTTGCCCGCACGACCCGCACCGAATCCGGCGCCGTTCTGCAGTGTGACGCCCTTGGCCCCGACGGAGTCGCCTGCGACGTTGCCCGCGCCCTCGTCCATCGTCCAGTTGTGGCCGAGGCTGACGTCCCTGCCCGCCATGGTGGCGATCTCGGCGGCGAACAGCGACCGGTTGTAGACAGTCACATCGTCGATCGCGCCCTGGAAGAGTTCGACGTTGCCGTTGTCGGCCCATTTCGACCGGCCGATCTGGAGCATCTTGTTGGCGTCGAACCCGCCTTCGTGCGCGGCCGAGGCGGCCAGCACGCCGTTGACGTACAGCTCGATCCGCTTGCGGTCCTTGCTGTACACCCCGACCAGGTGCGTCCAGATGCCGCGCTGCGCGGCCGGTCCGGTGGCCTGGTCACCGGCGGCGACCTGGTCGGCGCCCGGCACCAGGAAGTCCCAGCGGCCGTCGGCGAGCGCCCGCAGGGCGAATCCGCTGACGTGCTCACCGTCCTGGGACACCACCGAGGACGCGCTGCCGATCCGGTCCAGCCTCGCCCACGCGGACACCGAGAAGCTCTTGTCGGTGTCGATCGCGTTGGGGGCGCTGACGTACCCGTTGGTGCCGTTCAGCCGGACGGCCATGTCACCGGGATCGGGGCTCGTCGCCTGCCCGGACGCCCAGTCGGCGCCCGCGCTGACCGTGCCGTGCAGACCGCGTTTGGACGAGTCGTTGGCGTTTCCGTCCAGCTTCCACTCGCCCGCGGTGACGTTGTCGCGTGTCACGATGCCCCGGACCTCGTCCTCGGAGAGCACGCGGCTGTACACGCGGACCTCGTCGACAAGGCCCGGCCAGAAGTCCGCCGGGGCGCTGTTGAACTTGCCGCGTCCCACGGTGAACGGCCCGGTCGCGTTCCACGGCGCTCCCGGCATCGTGCCGGTTCCGCCGAGTTCGCCGTTGACGTAGACGCGCATCTGCCGGGTGGCCGCGTCGAACGAGCCGGTGAGGTGGACCCAGTCACCGGACTTGGGCTGCTGGCTCGCGGGAACACCGATCCAGCCCTGCGAGGCGCCCGCCGTGTCCACGCCGGGCCGCGCGAACATCCACTTGCCGCCGTTCGCACTGCTGTACTGCAGGTAGAAACCGCTGTAGGCGTTGCCGTCCTGGCTCACGGCCGTCATCGACTTGCCGTCGGCGACGAACCGGTCCGCCCTGACCCACGCCGCCACCGAGAAGCTCTGGTCCGTGCGCACCACCGAGCCGTTGGTCGTCATGGCTCCGTCGATACCGTTGAGCTTCAGCGCACGGCCCGTCGCGCCCTGGCTGTCGAAGCCCGCACCACCGGTCAGCACACCGTCGGCGCCGCCCTCGATCGAGTTTCCCGCAGTCGCGCCGGTCGGCTCCTCGAACTTCCAGTGTCCGATCTGGACGTTGGCCTGCCCGACCGACGCGGCGATCTCCGAGTCGGTCAGCACCCGGTCGTACAGCTGGACCTCGTCGACCCCGCCCTGCCACGGGTCGACAGCCGGGTTGCCCGCGAACATGGTCCGGCCGATCCGCACCGGACCTGCGGCGAAGTCCGGCATCGCGGTCTGCGCGACTGTCGAGACCAGTTGGCCGTTGACGTACAGCCGGACCTGCTTGGCGCCCGGGTCACGGACACCGGTCAGATGCGTCCACGTGTTCTGCTGCGGCATGCCGATCGGCGACTCGGCCATCTGGACGCCCTGGTTGGCGCTGGTCGAGTTGGGCACACCGAACGACCAGCGCTGTTTGGTTCCGTCCGGTTCCGCGCGGAACCACAGCGCGAAGCCGGGAAACATCGTGCCGTCCTGGCTGACCGCGGCGCGGGCGTACCTGTCGGTCTTGAGGTTCACCCACGCCGACACGGTGAATCCGGCGTCGTTGCGGATCGCGTTCGGCGCGGTGACGTGGTCGTCGTTGCCGTCCAGTTCGATCGCCGAACCCACGGCTCCCTGCGCGGTGAAGGTGGCGCCGCCGCCGAGGGTGCCGTGCCGGTCACCGAGGAATGCGGTGTCCTTGGCGTTGCCGTCCAGCGGCCACTGCGCCAGCGGTCCGTTCCCTGCGCGGACATAGATCCGGTAGACCCGGACCGGGCCGCGGTGGCCAGCCCGGTCGACGCTCTGCACGTACAGGTCACGTGGTCCGTCGACGGTCGGGGTGATCTGCACGGACGCGTTGCCGCCCAGCCTGTCGGCGTTGACCTTCGTCGACGGCACACCCTGGCCGCCGTTCGGGTCCTCCCAGCTGTACAGGTAATGGTCGATGTCGTCGACACCGTTGGCCCCGAAAACGAACGTTCCGGGCACGCCGACACCGCCGTGCCACCGGTTGTCCTCCTGGTACAGCACACCGGTGACCGTTGGCTGTTTGGTGACACCGACGCGGTCCACGACGAACGGCCGGTTGGACGATGCCCAGCCGCTGGCCGCTCTGCCGTCACCGCCCATCACGGCCCAGTCGATCCGTTTGCCGTTCTTGTCGCCGAGCGGGATGTTCCAGCTGTGGAAGGCACCGGAGGACTGCATCTGGCCGAGCCAGCCGGTGTTGCCCGCCGCGCCGTCGACAGCGATCTGCCAGTTGGCGTCCACCATGTCGGCGTCCGGATCGGACAGCCGGGCGCTCACCCTGATGTTGTCGTCGCCGACGTAGGTGATCCCGCCGCAGTTCGCGCACGGCTGCTGCAGCGGCGGATCGGTCGAGTGGTCGGTCGGCGCCGAGGGCGGGCGGTTGTAGAAGACCCGCAGCATCGTGTTGCCCGGGTCCAACTTCCGCCAGGCGTGCTGGTCGTTGGGGTCCGCTTTCAGGAAGTACGTCGAGAAGCTGTGCTGTTCGACCTCGTTCGCGGCGATGCCGACGCCCACGGTCTTCCACCCAGGGCAGCCGGAGTACACAACAGGCGCGGTGTTGTGGGCGATCCGCCCACCCTGCAGCCGGTTGTTCCAGGTCATCCCGTCCCAGATGTCGCCGGGAGCGTGGTAGACCTCGTATGCGCGATTGGGTTCACAACTTGGGCTGTACACCACCGAGGTGTCGAAGGAGGCCTCGATCACCGGCTTGTCGGCGAGGAACGTGGTGTCGAACTGGAAGTACGCCCACGCCTCGCCGATGTTGTTGCACGTGTTCGGGTGCAGGTCCCTCGGGCACTGGCCCATCTGGGCCCACGGGTGGTCACCGCTGGTCCACCAGTACTTCTGGGTCGGCTTGCCGGACAGCACGGTCGCCCACGCCTGCCTGCCCGGCGGGCTCCACGGCGGGTCCACCACGACCGGGTACACCACCGCCGGGTCCGCGAGGAACCGCTGGTCCGGCCGGATCACGATCGATCCGTCCACAACGGACACGTCGACCTCGGTCGACTTCGACGTCGCCGGGCCGCTGGGAGCGGGACCACTGGAGTCCCACATCATCGGGTTCGGGGCCTTGAAGATCTCGGTGCCCTTGTCGTCGACCGCGTGCAGGCCGCCGTGGTCGTCGGCGGTGACCGTCAGGCCGGGGGCGTCGACACCCAGCCGGATCGAGGCAAGCGCGGGATTGCGGGCCGCCGCCGGGTTCTTGATCACCACGTGCTGCTGGTATCCGCCGCGTTCGGCGATCATCACCAGGTCGACGCCGGGGAGAACCTCGGAGTACGTCGCCTTGTTCGAGTCGAGGACCGGCGCGGGCAGCGGGCCCGGCCAGTGCACGGCGAACGTCCTGCCGTCCATCCGCATGGTCGCGAGCGCGTCGCCGGATCCCCCACCCGACAACGTCAACTCGCCGAGTACTGCCTTCGGACCAACCTTGCCATCCGGTCGGCGGACCATGGTCGTGTCGACGCCGACCCACTGGTTGCCCTGCTTGACACGTTGCGGAACCACCGAGAGCTCAGCGGTCATCGTGCCGCCCGGATTGGCATAGACCGCACGTGTCGGGGTTCTCTCCGCCACCACCTCGACTCTCGTTCCCTGTAATCGAGCCAGCCGCACCGCGTTCGGCGCGTCGGCCGCTTCCGCTACGGTGTCCACGATCCGCGGTCCGGTCAGCGGAACGCTGGAACCGACCACTGTCAACACAGATCCTGCGGTCACGGCTGTCAAACCCGCGACCAGAACGCGGCGCAGACGCACCTGATATACCCCCAACCCCAGTCCTGGTGGTCGACCCCAGTCATCGACCACCAGGAAAACGTGGAGCTCACGGTACTGACCCCACGCACAAGGGCCAGAGGATTCACGCACGGTTAAATGCACGTGTACATCGGTATTTCTTCCGGTGATCGGATGCCTGCCCGCTCGAAACCCCTGGCGTCACGCCTCTTTCTGAGTGATGTTCGCGTACAGCTTGTCCATGTAGGCGCTGAACGACGCGCTGTCGCTCAGGTGCTCGGCACGCCAGCGGCTCAGTTCCGGCTGGGTGACCATCCGGCCGGTGATCCGGCCGAGCGTGTCGACCAGGAAACTGTCGTCCTGGTTGGCCTCGAAGACCACCTTGTCGTCGGAGATCTCGAACCGGCGCATCAGATCCATCCGGAACGTCGAGTACACAAAGGACTCACGGCTGAACCGGTACGACTCCGGCATCTCCATCTGCGCCGAGTTCGGGCTGTGGTACCAGGAGACGTACACCGCCTTGTCGAGCATGACGTAGCGGTACACGGCGGTGTCGTCGTTGAAGAGGATCTCGATCGGGCAGATCTGCCTGCACTCGAACAACGCGACCAGGTTGAAGATCAGTTCGTTGCGCAGGTCGCCCTGGATCCGGTCGATCGACAGGCCCTCGGGTCTCGCCCACGAGCGCCGGTCGTAGGCCCTGCGCCGGATCGCCCGCACGTTCGCCGGGCCGATCATCGAGATCCGCACCTGCTGCGGGTGGTGGCGTGCCGCCAGCAACCGCGCCGCGACATACCGCGCGCTGGGGCCGTAGAACGCGAAGAAGTCCGACTCCTCCAGGTCCTGGGTGACGTCCCGGTTGTACTCGTCACCGAAACTGTTGGTCGGGTTGAGCGCCTCGTACTTCTTCTGCGGGACGAACAGCCGGTTGGTCGCCGTCATGTTCTCGGTGATCCGGTCGCCCAGTTCGCCGAAGCCGTCCCTGATCGTGTCCTGCACGTTGCGGTCCTGCACCCAGTTGGCCAGTGCGACGAACATCAGCGCGAACACCACGCTGGCGATCAGGTTCAGCCCGATCGCCGACGAGATCTTCCTGGCGTCGAGTTCGTTGTCCTGCACCGCGAGCAGCACGCCGACGGTCAGCGCAACACTGCACGCGGTGCCGAACGAGTACCAGACGAAGGTACGACTCAGTCCGCGCGACTTCTTCGTCCTTGACCGTTCACGTGTCATGACCATCACCACCGAGTTCGTCCACAGAGGTCAACGCCAGCCGGACGGCACCGGACAGGCTCGACGCGATCGGCACTTCGACGCCCTCGGCGCGCGCGAGGCTCACCAGTGCCGTGTCGCCCGGGTGGTACAGCACGCCCCGCGCGCCGCACGCCCGCGCCGCGACCATGTCGTCGATGTTGTCCCCGACCACGAGCACCCGGCCGGGGCTGACAGCCAGGTGTTCGAGATGGCTGCGCAGATGAGGTTCCTTGCGGCGCAGGTCACCGGCGGGCGTTCCATCCATTCTGGACAACATGGCACTGATCGGGGTCAGCTGGGCCATGGCCACGAGCAGGTCGTGCGGGTACATCGACAGCAGCGACTGGGTCCGTCCGGCCTCGTGCCACGTGGTCAACGCGTTCAGCGCGTCGGCGTGCAGGGTCGCGGCGGCGATCCGGCGGGCGTAGGACAGCTGGAACTGCTCGTCCAGCAGGGCGTGTTCGGCGTCGGTCAGCGCTCGTCCGGCCAGGCTCTCGTAGAAGTCCGAGATCGGCCGGGTGAAGTGGTCGCGGTAGCGGCCCGCGGTCACCTCCGGAAGCCCGGCCACGGCGAACGCGTCGGCTGTCGCCAGGACGAGAGCGGGCCCGTCGTCGAACAGGGTGCCGTTCCAGTCCCACACGATGTGCTCTATCACAGGAGTTTTCAGCCTTCCGGAGCGCCGGTTGTCTGCGATGCTGGGACGGTGAGCCGAATCCATGCCGAGGCGGTCGCGGCGAACGTGGCGCGGTACCAGGGCGACGAGGTCGCCGGGTACCTCGCCGACCGCTATCACCGGCGCAGGCTCGGTCTGGCGATCACCGTGCTGGCCGGGCATCTCGCCGCGCGCGAGGAGATGCCGCTCGTCGCGGACCTCGGCGCCAACGACGGACTGGTGTGCACCTGGCTGGCCGACCGCGGAATGCGCCCGGTCGCGTGCGACATCGTCCCGCAGGCGCGGCAGGTGGCGCGTGGGCGCGGCCTGTTGACGGTGGGTCTGGACGCGGGTGTGCTGCTTCCCTTCCGTTCCGCGTCGCTGGACGGGATCCTCGCGGGCGAGATCGTCGAACACCTCTACGATCCCGCCCTGCTGCTGCGTGAATGCGCCCGGGTGCTGCGTCCCGGCGGGATCGCCGTGTTCACCACACCCAACCTGGCGGGCGCGCAGGACCGGCTGCGGTTCCTGTTCGGACACTCGCCACGGCAGGTGGATCCGTTCCACGAGTACCTCAGCGTGCACATCCGTCCGTTCACGTACGGCATGCTCGCGACCGGACTGCGACAGGCCGGGCTGACGCCCTTGCGTCCGCTGTCGAACTACGTCGTGTGGCGCACCCGGTTCGGCGAGATCCACTCCCGCTGGGCGGCACGGCTGTGGCCGACGCTCGGCGGTTCGCTGATCGTCGCCGCGGTGCGCTGAGCACGTCTCAGAAAGGTTCATCGGCCGGTACCGTGTGTACGTTCCTGAGCACGCTGTCGAGCTCGCCGACCTCGAACCGGCACAGCCCGATCACGTGCCAGAACTCGCGGGTGAGCTTGCCTTCGGTCTTGTACCGCCCGTCCGGCGCCACCGCCGCCCACGCGTCCCGCAGCCCGAGCAGCGTCAACCGCAACCGGGGTTTGGCCTTGTCACTGAGGTCCCACAGCCTGGTCGTGCCGTCGTCCGCGCCACTGGCCAGCACCTGGCCGTCCGGGCTGAAGTCGATCGACCAGATCCGGCGGGTGTGCCCGACCAGCGCGTGCAGGTGCCGTCCCGTGCCGACGTCCCACAGGTGGATCATGGTGTCGTCACCGGCCGCGGCGAACACGCTGCCGTCCGGGCTGAACCTGCCGGACCACAGCTTTCCGCGGTGTGCGACCAGTGTCTGCCGCGGCTCGCCCGACGCGGTGTCCCACAGGACTGCCCTGCCGTCGTTGCTGACACTGGCCAGCAGCTGCCCGTCCGGCGTGAAGTCCACTTCGTACACCCGGTCCGAATGCCCGGCCAGTACGCGCAGGCACTCGCCGCTGGCGCGGTCGAACAGCCGGACCTTCGAGTCGTCACACCCGGTGGCCAGCAGCTTGCCGACCGGGCTGAAACTGATGGACCGAACCCGGCCCTTGTGTTCCTGCAGGACCAGCATCTCGCGGCCGGTCGGCCGCCACCAGAGCCGCACGGAGTCGTCGTCGTTGGCCGTGGCGAGGACGTTGCCGTCGGGATCGAACGCACTCGCCCACACGTGATCGGTCTCGACGTCCAGTTCCTGGTCCGCCTCCCACGTGTTGAGATGCCACATGTGCACGCCGCCGTCGTTGCTCGTGGTGGCCAGCAACGGCCTGGTCGGACAGAACACCGCGGAGATCAACTGGTCGGCACGGCCGTGCAGGTCCCTGACCAGCTTTCCGGCCCGCGGATCCCACACGCGCACAACGCCGTCGTTCCCGCTGACGGCGAGCAGATCACCGGACCGGTCGAAGTTCACCTTGACGATCCGGCGGCCGTGTCCGTACAGCTCGTGCAGCTGCTGGCCGTTGTCCGGATCCCAGATCCTGACCGTGCTGTCCTTTCCCGTGGTCGCGATCTGCCGCGAGTCCGCACGGAACTCCGGCGGCCACAGCGCGCCACGGTGCGCCTGGACCTCGTAGCGTTCCCTGCCGGACGGCAGGTCCCACACCCGCAGCCCGCCGTCACTGTCGCCGCTGGCCAGCATCGAACCGTCCGGGCTGATCAGCAGCCGGTACACGGCCGCCGACTCGGTCCGCAGCGGCGAACTGCGAACCTGCTTGCGGCTACCGGTCTCCAGATGCCACAGGCGCACCGCTCCGAGCGTGTCCCCGGTGGCGACCATGTCGTGCGCCGGGTGGAACACGACCGAGTAGATGTTCCCGGCGTGTCCAGTGAGGTGGTGGCGGCAATCGCCGCTCTCGGTCTCCCAGATGGACAGTACGCCGCCGCGACCACCGGTGGCCAGCAGTGTGCCGTTGCGGTTGAACGCCAACGCGTACACCGCGGCCTGCTCCGGCGCCCGCATCCGATGCACCTCGGTCGCGGTGACCACGTCCCAGATGCGCACGGTCCCGGCGTTGTCCGCGGTGGTGAGCAACGAACTGCCCGCGGACGGGTGGAACGCCAGCGCCCACACCCGCTCGGTGTGGCCGGGCAGCTCCGCGACCAGCTCACCGCCGGGCACCCGCCGTACCCGCACGACGCCACCGCCGTCGCCGTATGCCGCGAGTCCGCCGGTCGGGTCGAGTGCCAACGGCCAGACCAGTTCCTCGTGGTCGCTGAACACTCCCAGCGACTCGCCCGTCGACGTGTCCCAGAACCGCAGTGTGCCGTCAGCCGATGCCGTGACCAGCGCGCTGTCCGGCGGGCCGTACGCGACGGCGTACACACGGTCGAGGTGGCCCTTCAACGTCCGGATGGGCAGGCCCTTGTCGGTGTCGCACAACAACACCCCGCCGTCGCCGTTGCCGACCGCGAGCATCCGGCCGTCCCGGCTGTAGGCCAGCGGCCGCGGCAACCGGCCGCTCTCGAACCCGAACTGCACACCCACACCGGACGGCTGCAACCCCACGAGCACCGGCTGCCCCGGCGCGACCGCCGCGCCGCGCAGTTCGTCGGCTGTCCACAGTGCACTGTCGGCGGCGACGTTCAGCAGCGCGGCCCGCGACCAGGAGCTGCCCCTGATCTGGACGCCACGCAGGTCGGTCCCGGACAGGCGGGCCTCGGTCAGGTCCGCTCCGGACAGGTCGGCGTCGATCAGCACCGCGTCGTCCAGCCGGACCCGTCGCAGCGTCGCCCCACGCAGCGTCGCCCGAGCCAGCTTCGTGCCGATCAGCCGCGCATCGGTCAGGTCGGCACGGGTCAGGTCCACTCCGGACAGGTCCCGGTGGGAGAAGTCCTCACCGCACAGGGACGCACCACGCAGGTCCGCCCTGATCGGCGCGCTCAGCCGTTTGCCGACCTTGAGCGCGTTGCCCTTCGAGATGTTGTCGCCGCCCGGCTGGACGGCCCAGTCCCGCAACCGGCCCGGTTCGGCGATATCGCACAGGAAGTCCACGGTCAGCTGGGACATCGACTGGTGGGACAGTAGTGCCGGACCGGTGTCGCCCCCGTTGAGCTGCGCGCCGATCTCGTTGGCCACCAACCATTCCATCACCGAACTGTGGATGAAACCGAACATCTCCTCTGACCGCACGAGCAGGCTGCCCGCGCCGACCGCGTGTGTGGCCTGCGGCGGTGACAACGGGGTGTCCGCGAGCCCGGTCAGCGCCCGCGCCACCTCGGCGACGTCGTCCAGCCGCAGCAGGACCTCGCCGGACTCCCACATCCGTACCGCCAGCGTGGTGACCGCGTGCCAGAGTTCGTCGACCGACAGGCCGGTCGGCGTGCCGCTGACCCCGTGCACCCGCTGGTACTCGTAGTTCAGCCAGGAGGACAGGATCTCCCGGTAGAGCCCGGCTGCGCTCATCGCGCGCTTGGCGGTGGCCACCGCGGCCAGCCTGCTCGCGTCCAGGTCCGCGACGAAGCTGAGCATCCGGGGGTTGCGGGCCAGCCCGCCGAGATCCTCGATCCGGCCGACCAGTTCCAGCCGTTCGGCCGCCGCGCCCGCGTCGTGCCCGTAGCGGTTGACCAGGTACTGACCGATCTGCTGCGGGGTGAAGTCCTCCAGCTGCAGTATCCGCCTTCCCGGCAGCAGACCGACCCGTTCGCCGAGCGTGGTGCGGACCTGCTCGTCGTTCTGGAAGTGCTGTGTCCGGCTGCTGACCACGATCTTCGCCCGGCCCTTCGCCGCGGCGAGCAGTGTTTTCAGGTGGTCGGCCGCACGGTCGTAGCTGACCCTGGTGGCCAGTTCGTCGAACCCGTCGAACAGCAGCACGACCCGGCCCTGGCGCAGCAGGTACCGGAACGCGCTCAGGTCGATCCTGGTTTCCCCGTGGTTGGCCAGATGCGCGGCCACCAGGCCGTCGACGCTGTGTGCCTTGTCCAACGCCCGCAGCTCGATCAGGATCGGCGTGACCTCGGGCAGCCGGGCGGGCAGGTCCATCGCGAGCTTGCGCATGGCGAACGTCTTGCCTCGGCCGAAGTCGCCCATCAGCAACACGAAACTGCCGTCGTCACGGGACAGCAGGTCGATCATCTCGCCGACGACGTCGTCACGGACCGCGGCGTCCGTTCCCGCCAACTCCCGGAACCGCTGCGGCACATACAGGTCCGGCGGGTACACCGGGTCGCTGCGCAGTCGCCCGGTCTGCCCGGCGACGTACTCCCGCAGGTCGAGCAGCCCCTGGAACTCGGTGAAGCTGCGCACCCTGACGCCGTCCCGCAGCGCCTCCTCGATCAGTGCCGCACCGGGATTCGGTCCCTGGTAGACGAGTTCGGCGCCCTGGTCGGTCCCGGTCCCCAGCAGCACCCGCACGAACGTCGCCACGTCGGCCCGGGTCAGCGGACCGGCGTGGGCGGCGACTCGGAACTGTTGCACCGCCTCGCCGTCGGGGTAGGTGACAAGCAGGGAGGACGGCCGTCCGGCCAGCCGCCGGATCCGGGCGCCCGGGTAGCGGACCTCGCACACCTCGGTGATCCGTTCCAGCAGGAGGCCGACCGGGTCCTCCTCCGTCGTCGGAGGCTGCTCCACCGGGGGCATCACCAGCGGCCCACTGTCGGTGGCGTCGGGGAACGTCCGGTCGGTCGCGGACCACCACCGGGCGGTCCGCGTCGGCGCCTGGTCCGCGGCGAACAACGGCCAGGTGATCAGTCCGTCGCGTGCCACGGACAGCAGTTCGGCACCGCTGCCGGGCGGTGGCACGACCGTCAGCCCGGACGGCAGTTCACGGACTGGCCCTGGTGCGCCGCTGGTGTGCAGCACCATGTTCAGGCGCGGGCCGAGGACACGGTCGAACGCCGTGATGTCGGCGAGCGACTCCGCTGTGGGCTCGTCGTCAGGGATGGGCGCGTGCTCGACGATCCCGATCCGCAGGTAGCCCGACTGCTCGAAGCCGTCCATGTTGTGCGCGAACCAGTCCAGCTGCGCGGGACCGAGCCAGCCGGGTTCGTCCAACGACATGTGCGTGTGCGCGAGCGTGGAGTTGAGGCCCGCCACCGCGATACGCAGGTCGGGCACGGAGAACAAGGTCCACGGCAGGCCCGCGTCGAACACCGGGCCGTCGATGTCCGGGTACAGCTGGCCGAAGATTCGGGTGAAGTGCCGCCACTTGCGGAAGTACGGTGCCTGCGGCTGGATGCCGTCCGCCCGGCAGTCGGCGAAGTACGCCTCGCAGGCCGCGACGGTGATGTCCCCGACGCCCGGCACGACAACCACCCGCGACGGCTCCAGCCCGAGCATGGACCGCAGCCCGGTGATGAAGCTCATCACCTGGTCGAACTGCGGCAGCGTGCCGGAGTCGGTGAGACTTCCACTCACCACGAGCAGATCCGGGCTCGGTGCCTCGGTGTCCAGGCCGTCCAGCGTCGTGCGCAGCCGGGCCAGCCGCTCCACCGGGCCGTCCGCCTCGTCGGTGGCACGTCCGAACCGCGGCGCCGCCACGTGCAGGATGCCCAGTTGCTGCCTGCGCACGGGCGTACGCGGCGCCGACGGCGGGAAAGGGGAGCTGCTTTCCCGTGGGTAGCGCGGGCGGTACTCCGGTTTGGCGCGGCCGGACAGGGCGTGACTGATGCGCCCGAGCAGCCGGGCGCGCGCCTCCGCCGAGTCATCGAGACCGACCAGGTCGACGAACGTGATCGGCGCGAGCAGGCCGTCGAGCACGACGTCCTCGACGCGGACCGGCAGCAGCTTCGCGGCCGTCGGGTCGTCGGCGGCGCGCAGCGCGGCCATCCACTCCATCCGGCCGTAGCGGGAGCCCAGGTAGCTCTTGGACAGCACCGCGATGACGGCGGACGCCTCGCGGATGCCCCGGTCGATGAAGTCGAAGAAGTGCGTGCCCGGCACGAAGTCCCACGACTGGATCATCACCTTGTACCCGGCGGCCTCGAGTTCGTGCGCGATCCACGTCGCCCAGTCCTCGTCGGCCAGCGAGTAGCTGACGAAGAAGTCCACCGCGCCGGAGCCCGGCGGCCTCGGCGCGCGGGACGGCAGCACCACGGCCGCGCCGGGGTCCACATCGGACGCCTGATCGGCCGGGCTGGTGACCACCGAGCCGGTCAGCGTCGCGGCCTGACCGGCGGGGACGCCGAAGACGTGGGCGAGGACACGGACCTCCTGCACGCCGACCGGCCTGAGCCCGGCCTCGATCTCGGCGAGGCTGCCCGCGGTCAGTGAGTCCGCGCCCGCCTGCTCACACTCGGCCGCGAGCTGCGTGGTCGTCCAGCCGTGCCGCTCCCGCTGCGCGCGGACCCATGCGGCCAGCGTCTCCTTCTCCGGTTGCTGCTGCACGATTTTCCTCCAGCCGGACGGCAGAGCCGTGGACGTCAGACCTCTTCCGTGGCCGCACTGGCTATCTCGGTCCCGGCTGCCACGGCCCCCAGCGGCGCCGTTCCGTACGGTGTCGTGCAGGTGCCGTAGGGGCTCATGCCGTAGACCGCCAGTTCGGTCAACGTCCCGCTGAAGTCCCGAGCCGGTGGCAAATCACCGAGATCGACGCGGAATGCCGGATCGACCGGCCACGCGAGCGTCACATGCGGGTTGAACCGGTCACCGGGTTCGCCGACGACGTCCCAGTTCTCCGTGACCTCGTCGTACCCGAACCTGACCAATTGGTCACGGCGTTCCGGCGTTGTCGCCGGATTGTCGATCAGGTCACGAATCCGCATTCCTGCCGGATCGACAACACGCAGTCTTCCGCGCCGAAGCGGTTCGGCTGCCGCGATCACGGCCTGCTGCAGTTCAATCCATTTCGCCGTCTTGCGAAAATAGAGTTCCGGCGCGCCGAACGGATTGTGCCTGTACTCGAGGCCGTCCGCGGCGAGAACGGGAAGCTCGACAGCGGCCGCACGGATCGCGGCGACGACGTCGGCTGTTTCGTTCTCGGCGACGGCGAGCATGAAGATCGAAACATGGGGTTCGCACGGGCCGCCCGCGCCATAGGGCTGGCCGAGCCGGAAGTGCGCGGCACAGCCATGGGCGCGCATTCGGCCAATCAGCCGGTCACCGAGCGCGAGCGCGTTCCTGTGCATCTCCGGAGTGAGAACAACGACGACATCCAGTACCACCAGTGTCATCGCTCGATTCCTTTCCGAACGCCCGGAGGGAAGTCAGCGGCAAAGGAGCACCACGTCTTCGGACGGTCAGTCTAGTCGCATGCGACTGCGTGCAGGAAGGCGCGAAGCAATTCCCACTCGTCTGCGAACCACGCGTACCCGATACGGAAGTTGATATTCATCTGTTCGGGCGAGACCCCTGTCGTGTGCAGGGATGCGAGAGATCATTCGATACCCCACCTGAGTGAATCACCGGTCCGCTTTGTGGGACGATACGAACCATGCCAACGTCCGAAAGGCGGTCCGCAGCACCTGCCAACGAAGGTGAGGCCGCTCAACCGCCAGAGGACCCCCCGACGGCGGGGGAAAGATCGCAGCGAACGCGGTGGCGAACGCCGCGTCTGCACATTCTCGACTGGATCGCGCTGGGCCTGCTGCTGGTCGGCGCCCTGTGTGTGCTGTCCGGCGCGCTGCCCGTCGCCGACGCCCGCGCGAGCATCGTCCGACTGGTGCCGCTGTTGCTGTTCCTCGGTTCGGTGATCATCCTGGCCGAGCTGACCGCGGCGGCCGAGGTGTTCGACGTGATCGCCACGAGGCTCTCGATCATCGGCCGCGGCCACTACCCGCTGCTGTTCCTGCTGTGCGTCACGCTGGCGGCGGCAACCACGATCACGCTGAACCTGGACACCACCGCCGTGCTGCTCACGCCGGTCATCCTCGCGCTGGCAACGGCTTTGGGCATTCCGCCGTTGCCGTTGGCGATGACAACGGTGTGGCTGTCGAACACGGCCAGCCTGCTGCTACCGGTGTCGAACCTGACCAACCTGCTGGCGGCCGACCGCGTCGCGCTCTCGCCTTCCCGGTTCGCGGCGCAGATGTGGGCGCCTCAGCTGGCCGCGATCCTCGTCACCGCAGGATGTCTGTGGATCTGGTACTGGCGACGCGGTCAGCGCGGCGGGCAACTGAAGTACGAGCTGCCACAGCGGCGGGTACCGGCCGACCGGCCGTTGTTCGTGGTGGCCGCCGTGGCGTGCCTGGTGTTCGTCGTCGGCATTCTCGTCGGCGTGCCGATCGGGATCGCCTCGGCGGTCTCCGCCGGTGTGCTGGTGGTCGCGTTCTTCGTGCGCAAGCGCTCGCAACTGCGGTTCGGCCTGATTCCCTGGCGGCTGCTGGTGTTCGTGATCGGACTGTTCCTGGTGATCGACACGCTCGGCCGACACGGGCTTGGCTCGCTCATCCAGTCCGTGGTCGGCGCCGACGACGGCGCGCTGGGCGCGGCCCGTGCCGCGGGCGCGGGCGCCGGGCTGTCCAACCTCGTCAACAACCTGCCCGCGTACGTGGCGGGCGAGGCGATCATCCCGCCGGACAACCACATCCAACTGCTGGCGCTGCTGATCGGGACGAATGTCGGGCCGGTCATCACGCCGTGGGCGTCATTGGCGACATTGTTGTGGTACGAACGGTGTCACGCGGTGGGTGTCAAGGTGCCGTTGGGACGATTCATGTGGACCGGGGCCATCCTCGCGGTGACGGCTCTCGCCGCGTCGGTCGGCGTGCTATTGGTGGTCGGTTAACGGCACAGCGGCGGCAATGGCCTGACCGGCGATCACGGCGGCCGCGATCGTCTCCTGTCTGTCACATTTCCGCCGCCGCACCTGATGAGTGGACATATCAAGGTCAGCGAGCGACAGATCGACGACGGCCGGATTGGTCAGGCCGAGCGCGACTGTCACGACCAGTTCCGTCAGATCCGGGACAACCGTCTGATGGAACACACCAGCAGGCAACTCGTAACAATCACCGGAGCGGTAGACATCAACGGACGCCGTCTCATGCCGGACGAGACGACCGGTCGCTCGGATCTCGTCACCGTCCGCGCTGCTGTGCACTTCGAAAACGCGATGCGTCGGGGCAGCGTTGTCGTCGACCACCCTGATCACCTGGTTGTGCAGTTCGCCGGTGAGCACACAGCTGAGCAGTTCCCAGCTGTGACAATGGGTGGGCAGTGTCGTCAGCGAGGTGTGCCATCTCGGGCCCCACACGTGCAGGCACACGCCTTCGTCGCCGTGCCGGTGCACCGGCAGGCAGAGAAAACCGAGTGGATGATTTACCGCGGCCGTCGGGTCACGGCCGGATGCCACCTCGTCGAGAACACTGGCCGCCCATTCGCCGACCTGGTCCGATCTGCCGTTCTTGATCGCCTCGGAAAGTGTGAAGTACAGCGTCATGCCGAACACCCGTAGAATAGGGTCATTTCCCCGAGTGTATCGGACAACCGGACACTTCCCAATGGCCCGATGAGCCGAAGGATCAATTCACCGGAATACCGGACAGCACATGCCGCGCGGCGACATCGGCGCCGCCGGTCACGATTTCGGCCGAGACCACACGAGCCCGGCCGACGACCTCGGGACGCAGCGCCTCGCCGAGCGCCGCCGCCAGCGACTCCGCCGTGGAAGCCGTCGACACGTGCGCGTGGCCGATGCCCAGCACCGCACCCGTTCAGCGAAGTAGATCTGGTCGAGGGTGTGTGGCTTGCGCGCAAAGCGCATGGGGTTGCGGCCCGCGTGCAAGCGCAAAGCGCATGGGTGTGGTTCGTGGGGTGTCCCTCCCGTATGGCCTGGGCGAAGCCAACCACTGGCTGTCAGGAGGTCGGCCTACGGGACTGGCGTGCCCAGCGTAGGCCCTACCGACCTCTTGACAGCCTGTGGTTCCCTTGGGCAGGCCATACGGGAGGGGCGCCCCGCGCCCCACTTGACCCGGGAAATCACGCGGGCTGAGCGAACCGGCTCGGCGAACGAAGAGGTCTGTTGTGTCCCCTCTTGGAGGCCTGCCCGCCGGCGAGGCATCTCTTTTTTCTTTTGTGACAAGAAAAAAGAAGGTCCTCGCCGGACGGCAGGCCGCCGAGAGGGAAACCAACCCATGGTCTGCCCACCCGGTTGGCTCTGCTCACGTGACTTCCCGGGTCCAGTGGTAGAGAGGCGTGGTCGGTTCCCTCCCGTATGTCCTGCCGGAGGAAACCACGGCGTGCCGGGAGGTCGGTAGGGCCTGCGCTGCGGGTTGGTTTGCGTAGGCCGACCTCCCGACACGCCGTGGTATGGCTTCGCCCAGGCCATACGGGAGGAAACCAACCACGAACCACCCTCATGCGCTATGCGCGCAAGGCCACTTACGCGCAAGACCTCTCGCCCGCTTGCCCACTTACGCACACGGACTCTTGCCCACTTGCCCACTTACGCGCAAGACCTCTTACACGCCAGGCCTCTTGCGCGCGTGGCCGCTTACACGCAAGGCCCCTGCGCCGGCCCTCGTGCTTGCTTTGCGCGCCAAGCCCGACTTCGACGGACCCTACCCCGTCCATCCAGCAAAGATGGCTACAACATTCAAATGTTGTTATCATCTCGATAGGGATGATCCCGGGGTATGCGGAGGGTGGTGAGCAGGTCTTCATGCAGCTGAAACCACACGGTGTGGTACGAGTCCAGCCGGTCGGTCAGGTGGCCGGGCTCGCCGGACTCGGCACGGGCAAGGGCCGCGCCCAGTCGGACGCGATAGCCGTCGAACCGCGCCAACCCGGAGGCCAGCACAGCGCACACGGCCTCGGCACGCTGGTGGAACTCGCCGAACAGGGCGAGAACTCTGGCGTCGTAGGCCGAGTCGGTGTGGTCGTTGATCCGCTTGACGCCGTCGACCGGTCGCATCTGCCATGCCGAGCACAGGTCGAGCAGTTCCGGGTTGAGCACGAGGAAGTCTTCGAACGCCCGCGTGATCACGGCCTGCGCGCCGGATTCGGCGAGTTCACCCGCGATCCGTTCCTCGTCGGCGGCACGGCCGTTGTCGGTGAGGTTCCAGCCGCCGCCGAAGTCTCCCGCCGTGCGGATCACGAGCCCGTCGACCGCGAGGTCGATCAGCTCGGACTCCACTTCGGACTCCGACATTCTTGCGGCTGCGGCGATCCGGTCGAGCGTCGAGTAACCCATACAGCGAAGCGTGTGCAGCACCAGGAGGTCGACACTGGTCTGGTGAGGCGAGTTCGGCACAGACCAAGGCTACCGCGATGACGTGGATCCACCACCTCTCACCCACACTCGACAAAGCAGCGGATGCCTTGGGCAGCAAGGCGTTTGGCCTGGTGGCCCTGTTGCGCCTCGGCCTGCCCGTCCCACCTGCGTTCGTCATCACGACAGCGGCGTGCCGTGATTTCCTGCACACCGGACGGTTTCCGGACGGACTGGGCAGCGAACTGACCGCGGCGATCGGCGAGCTCGACGCGCGGCAGGTGTCGGTCCGGTCGGGCAGCGAGGTGTCGATGCCCGGCATGATGAACACGATCCTCAACGTCGACAGGCAGGACATCGAACAGTCCGTGGCTGCAGTGTTCGAGTCGTGGAACACGCCACGCGCCAAAACCTATCGCGCACTGAACGACATCCCCGAAGACCTGGGCACGGCGGTGACCGTGCAGAAGATGGTGTACGGAAACCACGACGAGCACAGCGGAACCGGCGTGGCGTTCAGCCGCAATCCCAACACCGGCGAGACCGTCCCGTACGGCGATGTCCTTTTCGGACGCCAAGGGGACGCCGTCGTGTCGGGAACGTCGTCACCGTCGCCACTGGCGGCGCTCACCCGCGAGCCGCGCGTCCACACTGCGCTCCACGACGCGTTGGAGCGGATCGAAGGGCACTACCGCGACGCCTGCTACGTGGAATTCACGTTCGAGGCGGGCGAACTGTGGCTCCTGCAGGTGCGGCCCGGCAGGTTCGTCGGGCGAGCCGCCATCCGCGTCGCGGTCGACCTCGCCGACGCGGGCACCATCAGCCGCGCTGAGGCCGTACACCGGATCTCCCGCCACGACATCGAGACCGCGCAGACCGAGCACATGACGGCAACGGACATCCTCGCCCGCGGCCTCGGCGCGTGTCCTGGCGTCACGACCGGCGCAGTGGTCACCACTTCGGACAAGGCGGCGAAGGCCCAGGATCCGGTCATTCTGGTCCGCCCGGAAACGTCTCCGCTCGACATGCACGGCCTCGCAGCTGCCGCCGGAGTCGTCACCGCTCGCGGCGGCCCCACCAGCCACGCGGCCGTCGTCGCACGTGCCATGCGCAAGCCTGGTGTCGTCGGTGTCCCCGGCCTCACGGTCGGCGATACGTCGATAACCGTGAACGGACAGGCGATTTCGGAAGGCACCGTCATCACGATCGACGGAACGAGCGGCGAGATCGCCCTCGGCCAAGCGGAAGTCACCACAGCCGAGAACGACCCGCATGTGGCCAGGCTGCTCGAGTGGACACGGCGTCAACCGTAGAAAGGTATACCGGCGGGCGGCGTTTCCGTCACGCAAGGCATGATCGGACCGTGAGCATCTCCAGCATAACGTGGCTGCTGCCCATGTTCGGGATCATCGCGGGCATCGTGGCACTGGTGATCAACCTGAACAAGCGCAAGCAGCAGCCACCAGGGGGTTACCCACCACCTGGCTACGGCCCACCGCCCGGTTACGGCCCACCGCCTGGATATCCGCCCCAGGGGTACTCGCCACAGGGGTACCCGCCACAGCCTGGTCAGCAGCCTTACCCGATGCCGCCACAGGGCATGCCACAGCAGCCTGGCTACCCGCCGCCATACGCACCGGCGCCGCATGTCTCGCCTCCTCCGGCACCGCAGCCGCCGGGTTACCATCCGCAGCCGCAGGACCAGTTCGTGACCGCGGCCAACGGCTACCAGTTGCTGCTTCCGCAGTTCGCCCCCGGCCAGCAGGCCATCATCAGCATCGCCGTCGTGGCACAGGGCAAGGTGTGTTTCCGCGCGATGCCCAACGGCACGGGCGTCTTCGGCGGCGGGCTCGACATCATCAGCGGACGTCGGCAGCCGACCGAGGACGTGCTCACCAGCGTCCGGCGCATCCTGGCCGAGGAAACCGGCGGGTGGACAGGCCGTCCACTGGCGACCGTCGGCAACGCGCAGTGGGATCTGGGCTCCGGCATGGAGAACGAGGTGTGCTACGCCGTCCTGCTGGACATCGCGCCGAGCAGCCCGCTGCCCTCGGTGGGCATGACCACGTGGGCCGCCCGCGCGGATCTGGGAACTCTGCGTGATCTGGGGACACGGGCACCGGTCGCGTGCGGCTTCGCTGAGAACGCGTTGTCAGCCGCCGGAGTCTGACCCACGGTATGGTGTACGCCAGCTTTGGTACGTCAGCGTGTGTGACCGCCCCCACCTGCGGGAACCACTCACCGACATGCTCATGCGCTGGTCGGAGCGCTGACTGTGTGGCCGAGCAGACAGGCCTGCGGCCATTTGCCGCCTTCGGACAACAACTGGGCCGTGACGGCGAAACCGGCCTGGGTGAGCAGGTCCGTGACGTGCTCGGGCCGCAACAGGTACGCGTCGTAGGAAACCGGGTGGCCGTAGGAGGTTTCCGGGCGTAAGTGCTCGTCGCCGACGTGGAATCCGATCAGGATGTGCCCGCCGGGAGCCAGGATCCGCTGGAACTCGGCGAACAGCGCAGGCAGGTTCTCCGGTGGCGTGTGGAAGATCGACCACCACGCGACGACGCCTGCCAACTGACCGTCCTGCAGGTCCAGACCAGTCATCGATCCGGTCTCGAAGCGCAGGTCCGGGTACGACCGGGTGGCGATCTCGATCATCCGCGGCGACAGGTCGACGCCGAACGCGGACAGGCCGAGCGAGCTCAGGTGTGCGGTGACGTGTCCCGGACCGCACCCGAGGTCGGCGACGAGCCCGCCTCCGCCGTCGAGCACGATCTCTGAGAACGCTGCCAACATCGCTCTGCCCAACGGTTCCTGGGCGAACAGCGTGGTCACGAGTTTGGTGTAGTCCTCAGCGACGGTGTCGTAGGAGGCACGGGTCGCGGCAAGGTACGAGGGCTCAGTCACGGCCGGAGACCTTATCGGTTAACACATCCGGCGGCTGACTAATCGGCACAACTCGATCAATGATTGTCGTCGGCATGACAGGAAAGGGAGAACCAGTGGCTGCGAACGTGCGCAAGGTCGACCGGGGCGAAGCCGAAAGTGACTGTCCTGTCCGGCGCGACCCCGACGGCACCTGGCAGATCAACGGATATACCGCCGGGCGCGCGTTTCTGCGTGAACACGCCACGGTACAGGCAGGTCTCGGTGTCGAGACCGTGGAGAACTTCCCCGAGAAGATCCGCAGGCCGGTGTTGTACAGGGACGGTCTGGAACACCGGGAACACCGCAAACAGACAGCACGGTTCTTCACGCCCCGGCGCGTGGACGAGTCCTATCGTTCGGTGATGGAACGAGTCGCCGACGCACAGATCGCGTTGCTGCGCAACGGCGACGCGGTCCAACTGGCTGACATGAGCTTCCAGTTGGCTGTGGACGTCACCTGCGCGGTGATCGGACTGACCGAGAGCAAACCTGGGATCAAACGACGACTAGACCGGTTCTTCCCCGAGAAGTTCGGCAGTCCGGGATTCACCAGCCTGCACGGGCTGTACTGGACATGGCGGCAGCTGAGCGGCTGGTCGTCGATCTACTTCAACGACGTCCGGCCCGCGGTGCGGGCCCGCCGGACCGCACCAAGGGACGACCTGATCTCGCACCTGATCGGCGAAGGCTGCAGCGCGGCGGAGATCCTCGGTGAATGCCTGACCTTCGCGGCCGCCGGAATGATCACCACGCGGGAGTTCATCGTGATGGCCGCGTGGCACCTGTTCACCGACGAGGGCCTGCGCGCGAGGTACCTGGCCGCCGACGAGCCGGACCGGCTGCTGGTCCTGCACGAGATCCTGCGACTGGAACCGGTGCTCGGGCATCTGAAACGGCGAACCACCACCGACATCGAGGTGGACTCGGTGACCGTGCCGTCCGGTGCGCTCGTCCGGATCCACATCGACCACGCCAACCTGGACGCCACCGTCGTCGGCGAGCAGCCACAGGCACTCTGCCCCGGACGGGCCATGGGCGACGGCGGCAGCAGCACCGGTCTGTCCTTTGGGGACGGAGCGCACAAGTGCCCCGGCTCGCACGTGGCGATGCTGGAGTCGGACATCTTCCTGTACAAGATGTTCTCGCTGGACGGCGTCCGAATGGTCCAGCCGCCGCGGATCACGTTCAAGGACGAGATCGCCGGGTACGAACTGCGGGGGATGACAGTCGCCGCAGGCTAACGAATATGTACCGTCTCGATCCAGGACGGCGGCGGCGTTTTCCCTTCTCCCACGATCCCGGCGATCAACCGGCACGCGGGATTCTCGTCCGGCCACGGCGTGTACCCGTCGGTCAGCACGATGATCACCTGCGGCCGGTCCGGCATCGCCAACGCGGCCTGAATGCCCATGCGCATATCGGTTCCGCCGCCGCCCGCGAGCTCGACGTCCGCGGCCCTGGTCACGCGTGCGACGGCGTGCACGTCGGCGTCGCACGCCAGCACGGTGACCCGGTTGCCGCGGATTCCGACTTCCGCGAGGACACCCGCGACTTCCGACAGCGCCGCGTTCAACTGGTCCTCGCCCATCGAGCCCGAGGTGTCGATGACGATCGCG
Organism: Kibdelosporangium sp. MJ126-NF4; assembly: GCF_000826545.1. Next base: position 254,824 of record NZ_CDME01000015.1, read on the forward strand.
ACCCGGGGCAGCGGTCGGCGAAGCCCTGGCAGCACAACACCGGGCATCGCCGTCGCCCTGCGGGACGGGCGCCGGTACGTGTAGTCCATCGCCCCGCTCGCCCAGGCGACCGCCTCACGGACAGTGCCCGCGAGCATGGCGCGCCAGTCGACCACCGGCTCCAGCAACTGGTCCGCCCACCGCTTCCAGCCGGACGGAGTCTTGCCGTTGGCACGGGCATGGGCGCGGATCGCCTCGGCCGTCTGCCGTCGGATCGCTTCCGCCTCAACGGGACTGACACCGCCGGTGCCGTCACGTGACTCCCACGGCCTGTCGTGGCCGTGCGCGCCCGAGCCGCAGTCGTGGCTCATCGGCGTCGCGGGGATGTGCCGCACGTACTCCTCGAACACCTTGCCTTCGGGTTGACCGAAGTCGCCGGGCAGGACGCGGAACTCGGGCAGCGGGATGCCGTCGGCGACCAGGTCGTCGTTGATCTCGCAGTCCTGCGCGAGGTTCGTCCGGTGGTGATCGCGCACCGGCAGGCGGTCGGCGCGGCCGTGGTGGTCGCGCAACAGGTGCGCCACCTCGTGCATCCACACCCCTGTCAGGTGTTCGACGTGTGTGCGTTCCACGAAGGCCGGTGACACGTAGCAACGCCAGTGTCTGTCCACGCCCATGGTCGGCACGGCCTCACTGGGCACAATGGACAGTGCGTACATCGCACTGGCGAGGTACGGCCGCATGGTCGCGGCCCGGTACCTCGCCGCGAGCAGCTTGGTGCGGTCGAGCTGGTTCACCGCAACGCGCCGGACAGTTCCAGCAAGTCGAGAAAGGCCTCGATACCGCTGGGTACCGGCCATTCCGGCTTGCGCATCACGGCGAGGTCGGTCGCTGCCCGCGCCGCCACATCCGGCACGCCCGCGTCCACAGCCTTGGCGAGCACGACCCAACCGGCCTCCCACCGCTGTCGCGTCGACCTGCCCTGCACGGCCGCCACGACAGCGGTCAGGAAGGCCAACTGCCTGTCCCCGCGGTCGGGCAACGCGAACCGCTCCGGATCAGCCAGGACGTGGTCGGGGTCCGGCAGGTCAAGTTCCTCCAGATAGGACAGTAGTTCCACACCGGCGCCGTCCCCGACCGCGCCGACCAACGCGGTCGCCAACGGCTCCCGCTCCGCCGCGCAGGCGTAGCCGACGGCCAACAGCCGCAACGCCATCTCCCACGTCCGTGGCGACGGCCACGCCCGCCCGCGTGCCTCCGCGTCCGCCGGGAGATGATGAACCAGACCTGGCCGTGCGGTGAGGAAACCGGAGATGGAGCCACGGGCCTTCGCCACCGCGGCGGAGATCCTGCCCGGATCGACCACGGGAATGGCCAACGTGGGCCACGTGCCCGCCATACCGCGTGCGACCACACGCGGGTCGTAGGTCCAGTCCAGGTGTACGAACCGGTTCGCCAGCGGCGGACTCAGATGCCAGCCGTCCGCCGCGCTGGACGGCGGGTTGGCCGCCGCGACCACCCGGACCGTCTCGGGCAGCCGCAGACTGCCGACCTGACGTTCCAGCACCACTCGCAGCAGCGCCGCCTGAACAGCGGGTGGCGCCGAGGACAGCTCGTCGAAGAAGACCAGCCCGTTGCCCGACCGGGCCAGCCGCATCGCCCAGTCCGGCGGTGCCATGGCCACGCCCGAGCTCGCCGGATCGGCACCGACCACCGGCAGACCGGCGAAGTCCGACGGCTCGTGCACGCTCGCGATCACGGTCTCCAGCGGCACCCCGAGACCGGCCGCGAGCTGCCGCATGCCCGCGGACTTGCCGATCCCCGGCTCACCCCACAGCAGCACCGGCAGGTTCGCCGACACGGCCAGCGCCAGCGCCGCCACCTGGGCGCTGACACCGGTCTCGGTTCGGGTCGTCATGATCCGCGAGGTCAGCTCGTCGGCCGCCTCGAGTCCACGAAGGCTCATGTGGTCACCGGTCCATCAGGAAGTCGAGGTCGCCACGGGCGATCCTCTTGATCATCTTGTCCAGGCTCGTCCCGTTGACGTCGACGACGTCGGTTCGCGCACCCGCCTTGACCAGGGCACGGACCACCTGCTCCGAGCCGCCCTCGCAGATCGCTGTGTACAGCGGGGTGCGTTGCTGCTGATCCCTCGCCTCAAGGTCGAGCCCCAAGGCAAGCAGGCGGCGCAGCAACAACTCATGGTCAAGGCAGTGCAGGTAGTGCAGCAGGGTGCGCTGGCTGCCCTCACGCACCCGGACGTCGATGCCCGCGTCGAGCAGTTCGATCACGCCCGCCGTGTCACCGTGCCGGGCCCGGCCGAAGATCTCCCTGCGCAGCGCGCGCAGGTGCTTGGGCAACGTCCCGCCCTCCGCCCACGCGGTGCGGGCCCGGAAACAGCCCGACGCCGTACCACCAAGGGCCTGCAACGCCTGCTCACGCCGATGTTCCTGCTCCGTGTGCGGTCCACTGAGGACACCGTCACGCGGCTCGACCAGGTGCCACACGCCTTGGCAACGGACCCGGACCGGCGTCATCTCGTAACGCGGCACAGGCTTGGCGTTCGGCAGGTCGGGGAACAACGACGAGCGCACAAGCGGGTGCAACGCGTGCGGCCCGATCCGGCCCGCCCGCAGCAGGTCGAGGTCCGGCAGCCGGTGCGCGATGACGTACGGCAGGTCGGGCAGCCCCTCGGCTTTCTGGTAGCTCACCCGCCGGATGACCGGCACGGCACGGCTGACGTCGATGATCACCCATGTGCGGTAGTCGCCGAGCGCGAACCTGTACACGTCTCGCCGCTGCCAGTCACCGAGCCTGCGCACCTCGTCGACAAGGGTCGACAGCGCGAGCGGCAATGTCACCCCCTGCCATACGGGACCCCTGTCGTAGTAGTCGTACCGCCGTTTGAGCTCCGGCAGGCCGTCGTCCAACTCGATCTCGACGGCCGCGAACGCGTCACGGAGCTGACCACGCTCCTGCAGGACGGTGAGCCACTCGGTGCGCGCCGCCAGGTCACCGTCACCTGGGTCTGCTGTCGGCAGGTCCGCGGGGGTGCCGTCGGTGTTGAAGAACGGCGCCCGGTCCCCGCCACCACATCGGACACGCAGCTCGTCGGCGTGTGTGCTGTCCCACAGGTACCGGGATGTGGCCCAGCTCTGTACGGAATCCGTCTCCTCGAGGGAGCTGACGCCCAACGTGAGCCGCTGAGGGCCGCACGACGCCGGAGTGCGGATCCACAGTGACGGCCCGCTGCGGCCGTCGTCGCCGTACCCGGCGAGGACGATCCTTTGCTTCGGCGTGATGGTGTCCAGTCCACCAGCGAGCCGTGGCATGTGCCAGCGGACCAGGTCCGGCACCAGCACAGCGAGGTCGGCGCGCAGCCGGTCGGCCACCTTGACACCGAACGTTCTGGCAACGTCGTCGACCCGGAACGTGACATCGATGCGGGCGGCGGCACAGGCGCCCTGCCAGTCCCCGGCCAGCCGTCGCGCGGTCGCTTCCTCGACCATCGACGGCGGTACCGCGAACCGGCGCGCCCGCGCCCAGCTGCTCAACGCCTCAGGTCCCAGCGACGCCCGCATCATCCCCACTTCCCGCCAGTCGACCTTGAATTTAACAGCCCGGCCAACCGGTTTGCTCTTACCCACGAGGTGCTCGGGCACGGATCGTGAGCAGTGCCGTGACAGCGCCCAGTGACACAACCGCGAGGAGCAGCATGACCGCGGTGTGTCCTGTCGTGAACGCGTCCGGCCGGAGGTCGTCGGCACGCACGTCCTGGCTTTGCCCGGAGTACCGCCGGAACACGGTCATACCGAGTGCGAGGCCCACAGCGCCACCGAAGTTGTGGAACGTCCACGACGCGCCGACCGCCAACCCCGACTGGCCACTGGGAACCGCGGACAGCGCGGCCACCGCCGAGGGCCCCAACGTCATGGCCCAGCCCGCGCCGAGCAACGCGAACGCCACACACACCATCACCAGGCCGGTGTTCCCGTCGTGCGCGGCCTGCAACACGGCCGATCCGGCGAACGCCACGAAACCCGCGGCCATCACCGGCAGCGGCCCGATCCGCTCCACCACCCTGCCGACCAACGGCGACAGCACGGCGACTGTCGCGGTCGCGGCCAGCATGAGCAGCCCGACCTCGACATCGCCGAGCCCGCGCACCACGAACAGGTACAACGGCATCAGGAACAGCGCGGTGGTGTAGAAGAACGCCAGGCAGAACTCGGTGATCACAGCAGCGCGGAACAGCGGCACGGAAAACAGCCGGAACGGCACCAGCGGCGCGGCATGCCTCCGGTCGACGACAACGAAGGACGCCAACGCCAGCAGTCCGACAATGCCGCTTGTCAGGATGCGCCAGGAAAGCCAGCCGTAGACGTCACCAAATGTCAGGGCGAACACCACACCGAACAACGCCACGGTCAGCAACGCCACGCCCGCGCGGTCCTGTCGCCGGGCGTCCGGCTCGGGTGGTCGTGCGGCGACGCTGAGCCCACAGATCACCAGGGCGAGCGCCACCAACGGCACGTTGACCAGGAACACCCAACGCCACCCGGCTGCCGCGACGACAAGCCCACCGAACAGCGGTCCCGACGCGAGGCCGAGCCCGTTCACCGCGAACAGTGTGCCGATGGCCCGTCCCCGTTGCTTGTCCGGGAACGCGTCGGCGACGATTGCACTGGAACTGGTGTACAGCACCGCACAGGCCACGCCCTGCAGAAACCGGAACACCACAAGCACAGCAACACCAGGCGCGAGTCCCGCGCCCAGCGACGCCAACGCGAAAAGCGCCGCCCCAGCGAAAAGCACCCGGCGGCGGCCGTACCGATCGGACAGACGGCCCGCAGTGACCATGAACATGGACAGTGCGACCACGAAGGCGTTCACCGCGATCTGCATCTCGGTCACCGTCGCGGACAGGTCCCGGCCGATCGCGGGCGCCGCGGTGTTCACAATGGTCAGGTCGAGACACCCCAGGAAGCTCATCAGGCTCACACCGCCGAGCACCAGCCATGGGCGTTTCGCGCGGATTTCACGAGTCACCATGGTCGCCAGCATCACCGCCCGCGACAGCCACCAACCAGACCGCACTCTGCCTATCCCGCGCAGGGAACGTCTGCACGCGGGGCGAAGGCGCATAATCGAACTGTGGACGATCGACCAGGCCAGCTAGGCGAGTTCCTGCACGCATTGCGTTCAGGTACCGAACCACCGCGAGCAGACCTGCGTGGCGGACCGCGACGGCGTGTCCCCGGTCTGCGACGCGAGGAACTCGCGCACCTGGCCGGTGTCAGCCCGTCCTACTACACGCGGCTGGAACAAGGCCATTCCCGCGGAGCGTCACGGGAAGTGCTCGACTCCATCGCCGACGCGCTCGACCTCGGCGACGACGAACGTGAACACCTGCACCGGCTGGCCACCACACCCGTCCGGCCCCGTCCCGCGCGTCGCCGCGCCGAACACGTGCACCCGGCCACCCGCGACCTGCTGACGCTGATGACCGACGTGCCCGCGATCGTGCAGGGCAGGTACACGGACATCCTCGCCTGGAACCGATTGGGACACGCCCTGCTGGCAGGCCACCTCGACCCGGCGGCACCGGAAAACCCCCGAAGCCGTCCCATCATGGCCCGCCTGGTCTTCACCGACGAACACACCAGGGACCTCTACGCGGACCTGCCGAGGAAGAGGGCGGCGATCACGGCAAGCCTCCGCCAGGCAGCGGGCCGGTTCCCGCAGGACCCGCAGCTGACCGCCCTGATAGGACAACTCAGCACGGAAAGCAAAGAGTTCGCGAAACTCTGGGCAGCCAACCGAATCCGAGCCTGTGACGCGGCGGAGTACGAGTTGCGCCACCCACTCGTCGGCAGGATCTCGGTGACCCAGCAAGCACTGGACATCGCCCGCTCACCCGAGCAGACACTGATCACCATGACCGCCACGCCCAACTCCAGATCACACGACGCGCTCACACTGCTGGCGAGATCACTGCGCTGAGCCGAGCGGGCATCGTCCCATCCTGGGATGGATCGGCCGATGCACCGGCCTCGTGACACTAGAGGTGGGCCACTGGCCCTCGAACGAGTGGTATGTCCGATTCGGACAGTGCTGATAGGCCTGGGATGAAACAGCTTCGAGTGATTCTGTCCACAGCAGAGTGTCGACGCGTCCAACCAGCGCGTGTGTAGTGCTTGCATGTGGCCATGGTTACCAGTCCGGCTCTGCCGCACGCGCCGAAACAGGCGCTTGACGACCCGTACCCGTACTTCGCGTGGTTGCGCGAGCACGAGCCCGTGCACCGTGAGCACAGGCGACGTGAGGTGTGGTCGGTGTCACGGTACGACGACGTGCGGGCGTTGCTCACCGACCCGCGGTTGAGCAAGCGACCGGAGTTGGTGCCCGGGTACACCGCGGGCCCCGAAGGTCTCAACAACCACTTGGTCCACGCCGACCCGCCCGCGCACACGAGGTTGCGGGGGCTGGTCAACACGGCGTTCGTCCCACGGCGGGTCGCGGCGTTGGAGCCGCTGATCACTCGGACCGCGCGGACGCTCGTCGACCGATTCGGGCCGCGCCCGGACCTGGTCACCGACTTCGCGCTCCCCCTCACGTTCACGGTGATCTGCACGATCCTGGGCGTGTCCGCCTCGCACAACACGCCGAAGGTGCGGTCGCTGCTCGCGGCGAGCGTCACCCCGGATGCCCCGTCGCAGGATGGTGAGCTGCGGGAGTTCCTCAACGTCCTCGTCGCCGAGAAACGTGCCGCCCCGGGCGCGGAGGACGACCTGCTCGCCGCCCTCGTCCACGCCAACCAGGGTGGCGACTGGCTCACCGACGACGAACTCGTGAGCACGGCCTACCTGCTGCTGCTCGTCGGCCACGACACCACCGTCGGCCTGATCGGCAACGGCATGCTCGCCCTGCTGCGCCACCCCGACCAGGCCCACCGACTGCGCCACGACCCCGCGCTGATGCCGACGGCGGTCGAGGAACTGCTGCGCTACGACTCCCCGGTACGCGACGCGACCTTCCGCGTGGCGATCGAGGACATCCCGCTGCACAGCCACGTCATCCCGGCAGGCGCCATCGTCTGCCTGCTGATTGGCTCGGCCAACCGCGACGAGCGCAAGTTCGCCAACGCCGACGTCCTCAACCTCGGCAGGCAGCCCAATGACCACATCGCCTTCGGCCGTGGCGCGCACTTCTGCGTCGGCGCCGCACTCTCACGCCTGGAAGGTTCACTGGCCATCGGCACGCTCCTGCGGCACCTGCCCGACCTGCGGCTCGCGGGCCCGCCGACCTGGCGCCCCTCCCGCGTCATGCGGTCACTCGAACACCTCCCGGTGGTGCGCCGATGACCGTCACCACGGCCACCGAGGGCAAGATCCGCCTCATCACCTTGCGCCGCCCCGAAGTCCGCAACGCGATGAACCGCGCCATGGCCGACGCCCTCGACGCCGCGCTCCGCGAGTTCGACACCGATCCCGCCCTCGTCGTCGCCGTACTCACCGGCGCGAGCGGCACATTCTGTTCCGGCATGGACCTCAAAGCCTTCGCCACCGAAGGCATCCCCACGGTCGCCGACCGCGGCCTCGGCGGCCTCACCCGAGCCCACCTGACCAAGCCCGTCATCGCCGCCGTCGAAGGCCACGCTGTCGCTGGCGGCTGCGAACTCGCCCTCGCCTGCGACCTCATCGTTGCCGCCCGCGACGCCAACTTCGGTCTCCCCGAAGTACGCCGCGGCCTGGTAGCAGGCGAAGGCGGCGCACTGCGCCTCCCACGCCGCCTGCCGCACCACATCGCCATGGAACACCTGCTCACCGGCGACCCCCTCCCCGCCACCGACGCCGCCCACCACGGCCTGGTCAACCGCCTCACCGACAACGGCCAAGCCCTCCCTGTCGCCCTCCACCTGGCCCAGCGCATCGCCGAGAACGCTCCCCTCGCCCTCACCGCAACCAAAGCCATCGCCCACACGAGCACCTTCGCCGAACAGGACCCCCACTACCACCACGTCTCCGCCTCCCGCGACGCCAAGGAAGGCTCCACCGCGTTCACCGAGAAACGCCCCCCAGTCTGGCTCGGCGCATGAACCACGCACCCCTGATCTCCGGCAGGGTTCCGTCACAGTCGGGCGGTCGGCCAATCGTGTGGGTGCCGGTCGTGGTTGGAGTGGTGTGCGCGGGTTCCGGCTGGAAGACGGCTGTCGCGCGTAGGAGCGCAAGAGCGCAAGGCGTGTGGTGCGCGCGCCAGCGCAGGGGTGTGGTTCGTGGGGTGTCCCTCCCGTATGGCCTGGGCGCAGCCATACCACGGCGTGTCGGGAGGTCGGCCTACGAAACTGGCGTGCCCGGCGCGAGGCGATACCGACCTCCCGGCACGTCGTGGTTTCCTTTGGCAGGTCATACGGGAGGGGCGCCCCGCGCCCCAATGCCACTTAGCTTAAGTTGATCATGGTGTGGTGGCGTGTCGTTGGGTGTGGTGGGGTGGCTGGTCTGGATGATCGGGTGTTGTGGCACGGAATGGTGTGGTGGCGGGTGGTTCGTTGACCGACTGGGTTTCGATCGGTGTGCTGACCGGGTCGGTGCCGCGGGACGTGGTCGATGAGGCGGTCGCCGCGGCGGGGAAGCAGGCCCGGCGTTCGGGTGGGAAGCTGCCGCCGCATGTGGTGGTGTATTTCGTGATGGCGATGGCGTTGTTCGCTGATGATGATTATGAGGAGATCGCGGTCCGGTTGTCGGAGACGTTGGCGGGGTGGGGGTGTTGGGACGAGGTGTGGTCGCCGCCGAGTTCGGGTGGGATCGCCCAGGCGCGGGCCCGGTTGGGGGCGGAGCCGGTGCGGGCGTTGTTCGAGGCGGTGGCCGTCCCGGTGGCGGGGGAGTTGACGCGGGGTGCGTGGCTGGGGCCGTGGCGGTTGATGGCGATCGATGGGTTTGAGTGGGACGCGCCGGATACCGAGGAGAATGTCGCGGAGTTCGGGTACGGCGGTTCGGTGGAGCATGGAACGCCGTTTCCCAAGGTGCGGGTGGTCACGATCTCCGAGTGCGGGTCGCATGCGGTGGTGGCCGCGGCGATGGCTGGTACGTCGGTCGGGGAGCAGGTGCTGGCCCGGGAGTTGTGGCCGCGGGTGGAATCGGACTGGTTGCTGATCGCGGATCGTAACTTCTTGGGTTGGGCGGATTGGCGTGCCGCCTCGGCGGGGGGTGCGCAGTTGTTGTGGCGGG
>NZ_CDME01000015.1:264206-1058046 GCF_000826545.1 Kibdelosporangium sp. MJ126-NF4
TACCGACCTCCCGGCACGCCGTGGTTTCCTTTGGCAGGTCATACGGGAGGGGCGCCCCGCGCCCCAATGCCACTTAGCTTAAGTTGATCATGGTGTGGTGGCGTGTCGTTGGGTGTGGTGGGGTGGCTGGTCTGGATGATCGGGTGTTGTGGCACGGAATGGTGTGGTGGCGGGTGGTTCGTTGACCGACTGGGTTTCGATCGGTGTGCTGACCGGGTCGGTGCCGCGGGACGTGGTCGATGAGGCGGTCGCCGCGGCGGGGAAGCAGGCCCGGCGTTCGGGTGGGAAGCTGCCGCCGCATGTGGTGGTGTATTTCGTGATGGCGATGGCGTTGTTCGCTGATGATGATTATGAGGAGATCGCGGTCCGGTTGTCGGAGACGTTGGCGGGGTGGGGGTGTTGGGACGAGGTGTGGTCGCCGCCGAGTTCGGGTGGGATCGCCCAGGCGCGGGCCCGGTTGGGGGCGGAGCCGGTGCGGGCGTTGTTCGAGGCGGTGGCCGTCCCGGTGGCGGGGGAGTTGACGCGGGGTGCGTGGCTGGGGCCGTGGCGGTTGATGGCGATCGATGGGTTTGAGTGGGACGCGCCGGATACCGAGGAGAATGTCGCGGAGTTCGGGTACGGCGGTTCGGTGGAGCATGGAACGCCGTTTCCCAAGGTGCGGGTGGTCACGATCTCCGAGTGCGGGTCGCATGCGGTGGTGGCCGCGGCGATGGCTGGTACGTCGGTCGGGGAGCAGGTGCTGGCCCGGGAGTTGTGGCCGCGGGTGGAATCGGACTGGTTGCTGATCGCGGATCGTAACTTCTTGGGTTGGGCGGATTGGCGTGCCGCCTCGGCGGGGGGTGCGCAGTTGTTGTGGCGGGCCAGGTCCAATCAGCGGCTGCCGGTGCTCGAGGTGTTGCCTGACGGGTCCTATCGGTCGATCATGTTCAGTTCGGCCACTCACAATCAGGGGGTGCGGGCCCGGTTGACCGACGCGGCTGGTCGTGGTGAACCGCTCGATCCTCGCAGGGTCACCGAGGTCCGGGTCGTGGAATACACAGTGGACGACCGCGTGGTGGATGCTGATGGCGAGCCGGAGACGGTCCGACTGGTCACCACGATCACCGACCCGGCCGCCGCGCCGGCGCCACTGCTCGCGCGGGCCTATCACCAGCGGTGGGAACACGAGACCGGCAACAAGCAGCTCAAGACCCATCTCCGCGGCCCCGGCCGGGTGCTGCGATCGAAAAGCCCGGACATGGTCCGCCAGGAGATCTACGGCTACCTGCTCACCCACTACGCGCTCAGCGCCCTGATCTGCCACGCCGCCACCGAGGCCGATATCGACCCTGACCGGGTCAAGTTCCTGCGCACCGTGCGGATCGCCCGCCGCCGGGTCGATGACCCGGCGGCGTTTTCCCCCTGAACACGCACACCACCTCCGCGCGGTGGTGATGACCGACATCACCACCCACCGCAACCTCAACCCGCCCCGACGCCACCGCACCTATCCCCGCGTGGTCAAACGCACCCGCCATGCCCAATACAGAGCCAAACGCGCCACCGACACACCCACCCGACACACCGGGCCACCCACCATCACACTCATCGACAAACACCACAACATGATCAACTTAAGCTAAGTGGCATTGCCCCGCGCCCCCCACTCGACCCAGGAAATCACGTGGGCTGAGCGAACCGGCGCGAGAAACGAAGAGGTCTGTGGTGTCCCTCTTGGAGGCCTGCCCGCCGGCGAGGCATCTCTGTTTCTCTTCCTCCACACCCCACAAGACAGTCCCCCACCCAACCCGGGGGGCGTCCCTGCTCCAGTCTACCGGCAATAACCCCTGGTCAACGGGCTACCGACGAGTTGTGGACAACGAGATTCGCCGATGATCCCTTCGCCTCAGGGACGAGCCTGTGATGCCCGCCGTGTCGGGCTCGTTCCCGACACTCGAGTTCGCTCGTGGCCCGAAGAGCAGGTCCTCGCCGGACGGCAGGCCGCCGAGAGGGAAACCAACACGTGGTCTGCTCACCCGGTTGGCTCAGCTCACGTGATTTCCTGTGCCTGGAAAAAGAGGCGTGGTCGGTTCCCTCCCGTATGGCCTGCCGGAGGAAACCACGACGTGCCGGGAGATCGGTACCGCCTCGCGCTGGGCACGCCAGTTTCGTAGGCCGACCTCCCGACACGCCGTGGTATGGCTTCGCCCAGGCCATACGGGAGGAAACCAACCACGAACCACCCTCATGCGCTCGCGCGCAAGGCCGCTTACGTGCAAGGCCGCTCACGCGCAAGACCTCTCGCCCGCTTGCCCACTTACGCGCAAGGCCTCTTACGCGCTTGCCGTCTTGCGCTTGCGCGCTTGCTCTCCTGCGCTTGCTTTGCGCACAAAGCCCGACTTTGACGGAACCCTGCTGATCTCCGGCGGGGCGGCAGGAAATGATCAGCAAGCCAGGGCGAGTAGTTCGTCGATCACCGGCGCTGGCCCGTCATCGGTGACGTGCGCGATGACCGACATCGGTGCGATCACCCGACTCCAGGCATACAACCTGTCCCCATCGAGCCCGCACGCGACCGCCACCCGCTGGCAACGAGCCTCGACACCCTCGTGTCCGGCACCGGCCACCACGTAGTCGACGGCGTCGAAGCACGGATCGCCTATGCACGCCTTCGGGTCGATCGCGATCAGGCCACGCGACGGGCCGCCGTCCAAGGCGTTGCCGAGGTGCAGATCGCCGTGCAACAACACGCGCGTGGCCTGAGTGTCCAGCAACGTCTCACAGCGCCGTATCGCCCGTTGCCACGTGGCCTGGTCGATCCGTGCGCCGATAGCTGGTTCGGACAACCTCCGGCCGATCCGGGCGAAGGCCTCGTCAAACCGACCGCGCAGATCCCACGGCCATTGCGCGGGCGGGGCCACGGCGTGCAGTGCGGCAAGCAACTCTCCCCACAGCTGCGGCAATGAAGTCTGTGGCATGTCCTCGGCCACGATGCCGGGTAGGACCTCCTCCAACACCATCGCCCCGGCCTCCGCGTCGGTAGCCAACACGGCTGGTACCCGACCCGATGACGCGAACACGCGCAGCATCTCCACCTGCTTGAGCAACAGCGCCCGATCCGGACTGAGCTTGAGCACCGCTGACGTTCCGTCAGGCCATTGACAGCGCATGACGACAGATGAGGCTCCACTCTCGAACAGTTCACCGAGCACAAGGCCCCACCGGGAAGCCAGCCGCGCAGCGAGGTTCGGGACCTCAGCGAGCCAACCATCGACCTCCGGCCCAAATCGACGCGCCAACCGCGCGCCAACGTCTCCCATGTTCACCCCGACAGCTTGCCCCAACAACCACCACACTCACCTCGGCAGGAATTGTCGCTACGGAGTGACGAGCCCTGTCTGGTAGGCGATGACGACCAGTTGTGCGCGGTCGCGGGCACCGAGTTTCACCATGGCATGGCTGACGTGGGTGCGGGCGGTGGCGGGGCTGAGGAAGAGTGCAGCGCCGATCTCGCCGTTGTTCATGCCCTGACCTACGAGCGCCAGGACCTCACGTTCCCGTTCGGTGAGGACCGCAAGCCGGTGTTCGGCGGCCTTGTCAGCTGTTCGTTGGGCGGTGAACTGGGCGATGAGCCGACGTGTGATGCGCGGCGCGAGCAGGGCGTCTCCGGCGGCGACCACGCGGATGCCGTGCAGGAGCTCGGCCGGGCCAGCGTCTTTGAGGAGGAACCCACTGGCGCCAGCTTGCAGGCCCTCGAAAACGTAAGCGTCGGTGTCGTAGGTGGTCAGGATGAGGATGCGGCCGTGGTGCAGGCCCTTCGTGGCGGCGATCTGTCTGGTGGCCTGGATACCGTCCATCGTCGGCATGCGGATGTCCATGAGCACGACATCCGGGCGCGCGGCGCGGGCTTGTTCCACGGCTTCGGCACCGTTGGTCGCTTCCCCGACCACCGTGATGTCGTCCTCGACGTCGAGGAGGAGCCTGAACCCGGACCGCACCAGCTGCTCGTCGTCGACGAGCAGGACCTTGATCGGAGCAGCGTCGCGCGAAGCGCCTGTCGTGGTGTTCATACGTTCGCCGTTCCGGTTGGAGTCAAGGGCAGCCGGGCGGTGACCGCGAAGCCGCCGCCTGGGAGTGGACCGGCGTCGAGTTCTCCGCCCAAGAGCTGACAACGCTCGCGCATCCCACGGATCCCGCGGCCCGGCTTGTCCTGGTCGGCGAGCCCGTTCTTCACTCGGCCGTCACCCAGGCGCAGGACCGCTTCGTCCCTTCGGCCCTCGTCTCGCACGCGGATCTCGACGGCGTCAGTGCCGTAGTCCAGTGCGACCGTGACCCGGGTGGTACCGACGTGGCGAATCACGTTGGTGATCGACTCCTGCAGGATTCGGTACACGGCGCTGCCTATCGCGCTGGGTATCGGCGGAGGCGGCGAGGATGCCTCGATGTCGACGTCGAGACCGGCTTCGCGTGCCTTGGCGGTGAGCTCGTCGATCTGGCCGAGGCCGGGGTGCGGGACGCGGCCGTCGTTGTCGTCGCGGAGGACCCCGAGGATGGCCCGCATCTCCTGCAGCGCCTGGGAGCTGGTCTTCTCAATGGCCTCCAGGGCCTCGCGTGCTCGTTCCGGCCGCTTGTCGAGCACATGCGCGGTGACGCCGGATTGGACGTTGATGATGGCGATGGCGTGTGCGACGGTGTCGTGGACCTCACGTGCGATCCTGAGCCGTTCCTCGTCGACCCGGGCTCGCGCTTCGTCCTCGCGAGTTCGTTCTGCCAACTCGGCGCGCTCCAGTGCTTCGGCCGCGATGAATCTCCTCGAACGGACACTCTCGCCGAGTGCGGCGCTCATGACCGAAGCGCCGATGCGGAAGAAAACCCAGCCGATGGCGGCTGGTGGTTCGATGTCGGCGGCAGCGATCAGCCAGCATGCGGCCATGGCCGCGATCCCCGCACCGGCCGTCACCAGCGAGCGGCGCCCGTCGCCGAGGGCTGTGAGTGTGTAGATGGCCACGAACAAGCCGAGCCACCCAGGCCCGTCCGGGAAATCGAGGGCGTAGTAGACCGTGCTGGCGAGCGCGGTTACGGCGAACACCGCGACGGGCCAGCGGCGGCGCACTGCCACGGCCGCACCACTGGCGACCAACAGGATGTATCCCAGATACCCGAGATCGGCGAGGGGACGCAGCACCAGTTCGGGCTCCCCGCTGTTGCGCACGATCGTGCCCTGGACCTGCATCACGGTGATGAACAGCGCCAGCAGCACGTCCTGCGCCCAGGTGGGCAGGCGGAACAACGTGACGCGGACCTGCATGTCGCGATCATAGGGTTGTTGGCGTGGAAACGACTCCGATCGGCCGCGCGGCTGGCTACGTCGAGAAGCGCGATCCCACGCGAGCCGCCTACGTCGACCTTCGTATCCACTGCCGCCTCCTGACGGAGGACACCCCGGATCGCACGACGCGACGATGATCTGCGTCCAGTCAACGATGGCGGCTACCCGTCATTCGACCGAAAAGGATCCTCGATGTCCGCCCTTCACCTGCTGGCCGCGCCGACGGCCGCGCACGTCTCGATTGCCGCTGCTGGTTACGAACTCGGCGTCGGGCGCACCGTGCCCACGGTGGCAGCCCTGCTGGGATTGATCAGCGTGATCGTCGGTGGGCTGGTGCTGGTCCGCTCCCGCCGCACCAGCACCGGGCGAGCCGGAATGATCGTGGCCTTGGCGCTGGGGTCGATCAGCGTGATCGTCGGTGGAGTGCATGGGGCCAACTCCGCCGGTGGTCTCGGCACCGGCAACGGGCTCGCGGGCGCCATCTTCGCCGTGGTGCTCGGGCTGATCGGCATAGTCCTCGGTGGACTGGCGCTGGCCCGCTCCCGCCGCACCGGCCGACCCGTCCGCTGATGCGCCCACGACCAGGCTCTGTTCTGATCGATGGAGTGAGGCTCATCTCCGGCTGGCTTCCTGCGCCACATGCTCCAGCCGGTTTCGGTAATTCGCCCACCACGCCTGATCGCCTGGCACCATGTTGTCGTTGTCCTGCTGCATCCCGGTGGCCCCGTCGATCAACTCCCGGACGATGTCCGCGTGCCCGGCATGCCGATGAGTGGGAGCAACGCAACCAGGTGAACGGCTCCCCTGGCCAGCTACCGCACTCGACTGGCCAACTGCAGCGCTCAGTCGCAAATCGCCATGACTTGGCAGGCAGATGCCGTAACGGTTTGTTGGTCTGGAAGTGGTGCCAGGTGGTGTTGCGGCGCACGTCAGTCGGGAGGTGGACACAGGGTACCTCGTGGCGACATTCGAAGACGACGTCCGGGGGACGCATCCGGAAGACTTTCAGCTACTTCACCACGGTCATCTTCATCTGTTCCGGCACGCATGGGCGCTGTCTCGCCTCGTGACTGATCTCGCCAGCCTGGGGTACGAAGTCGTCGAGGTGGATGCGGCGTCGTGCGATTCTGCCGACAGCCTGCGTGACGCGGTGATCGGCACGATCGATGATTGGCCTGCCGACCACGGACGCGGTAGTTGGCCGGGGTTCAACGACGGCTTGATGGACTACTTGCTTACCGCAGAGCATCCTCTCGTTGTCCTGGTTCTGAAGGGGCTCGATCAGGCCCGCAGAAAGGATGAGGCGTCCGTGCTTGTCCTGCTGGACCTCCTGGCCGCGATTGCCCGGTGGCATCTGTTGTTCGGCCGACGACTGATCTGCCTCATCGAAACCGACGAAACAGAACTGGACACCGGTGAGCTGGGCGGTGAGCGGCCCGGTTGGAGTCGACACGAGTTCCGGCTCGCCCATCGCACGGGCGAACGCCTACCGCCGTGGATCACACCCTGAGCAACAGTTGCGCTCGCAGTGGACAACAACAGCGTTCACTGGCCAACTCGGATACCTCCAGCCACACACTCAGTCTGACCTGTTCGCCGCAGGGCCACCATCCGTGTACAGGAGGCCATCTGGCCTGCAAAGTCACACCACACCACCACCTTCATCCCGGCAGGACGGAACACAATTCACCGCATCGGCAACCGGCGTGATCCCAGCGGTTTCCTCCCGGGCCGTGGCCGGTCAGGCTTTCATCGGAGAACACCTGTGAAATCCTCGCCCGCTTGAGGGCATCCCGATCGTGACGCCATACCCCTTCTCGGCTAGTAACGACACCATGATCACCCGCAGTGGGCCCGCACTGTGCTGTCATTCCTGTGTCAGAGCTGCGATCGGTGTTGTTCGGGCGGCTCGTTGTCCTGGTAGGACTGAGGCGAGGATTCCGGCTGCCAGAGCCACCGCGGCCACGGTCAGGGTTTGGGGTAAGGACATCGCGAAGTCCACTGTGGTGAAGGCGAGTTCCTTGCTGATGGCATGGGTTCCCACCCAGCCGAACAGGATTCCGGCGAGGATTCCGACCAGGGTTCCGGCGAGGCTCACCAGGACAGCCTCGATGGCCAGCATCCACCTGAGGCTGCCGCGTTGCATGCCGAGCGCCCGCAGCAAGGCGGATTCCCTGGTTCGTTCGAGGACGGAGAGGCCGAGCGTGTTGCCGACTCCGGCGAGGGCGATCAGGACCGCCACGGCCAGGAGCATGGTGGTGACCATGAGAAGGCGGTCGAGGAACTCGGTGTAGCTGGCCTTGGCCGACAAGCCTCCGCCGACCTCGGCACCGGTGATCGGCGCGACCACTGCCCGCAGCTGGGAACGCAAGGCTGTGATGTCCGCATCGGCCGCCGCGTCCGCCCACACCGCACCCACGGGGGCACGGGAATCCAATGTGGACAACACGGCTGGCGAGACCACCAGTGTGTCCGCGGGGGCCTGGTAGTCGCTCACGGCCGGGAGGGTGACTGACCCCGTCTTGCCCACCAGGTTCGCCGACGTCATCTTCAGGTAGGGATCCGCGAGCACCTCCGCGTCACTCACGCCCGGCACACCCAGTACTCGCAGGTCTGTCCCGTTGGCCCGGACCCGGGTCGATCGCAGTTCCCGCGTGCTGGTGATGCCCGGCACCGCGGCGATGTTCCGGGCCGCGCCTGGCGGCAGGGCACCGTCGAACAGGGAAACCGTGACGTCCACCGGGAACCGGTGGCTGAGGTTGGCGTTCGCGGTCGCCTTCATGCTGGCCGCGCCCACCTGCAATGTGACGATGATGCCGACCGCGACGATCAGCGCCGCCCCGGTCGCCGCCATCCTGCCCGGGTTGCGGATCGTGTTGTTCGCGGCCAGCCGTGCTGTCGGCCCGAACCGGGCGAGCAGGACTGTGCTCGTTCTCAGCAACGCCGGGAGGTAGATCCCGGTTGCCGCAAGCAGTCCGATCGCGAACACGAACAATCCGCCGACCGAGAACAGCAGGGCGAAAGGTGTGTCGCCGGACCCGATCCAGATTCCCGCGAGTCCGGTCAGCATCAGAGCGACCGACAACACGGCGCGCGAGCGCGATGCCGTCCGCTCGGTCCGCCGGTCCGCGACGGGCCGCAGCGCCTCCAGCGGCGAGATCCTGATCGCCCGGCGTGCTGGGACGACGACCGACATCACCGCGAGCACCACACCGACCAACGCGACCACCGCTATCTGGCCGACCGGGACCGTGAGCACCTGGCCCAGCCGGTAGGACACGACCGCGGACACGCCCACGCCGAGCAGCAGCCCCAGCGTCGACCCGATCAGCCCGATCGCGGTCGCCTCGATGAACAGCCCGCGCCTGATCTGCGCGTTGCTCGCACCCAACGCCCTGAGCAGGCCGATCTGCCTGCGTCGCTGGGTGACCAGGATCAGGAACGTGTTGACGATCATGATTCCGCCGACCAGCAGGGCGATCGCCCCGAACACCAGCAGCAACAACTGGAAGACGAACACCCCGTTGGTCTGCTCACTCATCTTGCGCCGCGTGAACTGCGACGAGGTCTCCACCTTGTTGCCGCCCGCGACCTGCTCGATCCGCCCGGCCATCTGCTCCGGGCTGGCGGAACCGTTGCCGATCACGAGGATCTCGGTCTGCAGCGACGTTCGGATGGACGCCGTGCCGGTGTAGAACGCCGTCGCCACAAAGGAACTCTGCGCCAGGCCGGACAGCAGGGAGTCGCCTTCGTCGGTCAGCCCGGTCACCCGGAGCGTCGCCGAGGAGTTGGCGTCGTTGATGGTGATCTCGTCGCCGACTGTCAGGTTCAGCTGCTTGGCTGTGACAGTCCCGAGAGCGATGTCGTCCGGCCCGACAGGCCAGGTTCCCTGCGCGAGGCCGGTCCAGCGCAGCGCCGGATTGTCGGGCAGGGACTGCTGCTGCACCCATTCCGACGACCCCGTCACCCGGCCTCGCGACAGGTAGCTGAGATCCGCGGACGCCACGCCGTCGATCGCACGGACCTGGTCCGTCAAGGCCGGATCACCGGAGGTGAGCGTGACCACCACGTCCGCCTCGGCCGTGCGGGCGATGACGCTTCTGTCCATTGTGGCGCTCTCACCGGCCAGCACCGTCGCCGAGGCGGCGAGGTACCCGACACTGATCATGATGGCCAGGACGACCGCGACGATCCGCCGGGGATTCGCCCGCACCTCCGCCATCGCCACACGCGTCGACACCATTCTCATGACGCCAGGCTCCGCATCGCGCTCAGCACCGAGTCCGGTGTGGGATGGTCGATGTCGTCGACGATCCGCCCGTCGCTGAGCACGAGCGCCCGGTCGGCGAACGCGGCCGCGATCGGGTCATGGGTGACCATCACGATGGTCTGCCCGTGCTCACGGCAGGACGTGCGCAGGAAGGACAGCAGCGCCGAGGCCGTCGTCGAGTCGAGCGCGCCGGTCGGTTCGTCCGCGAAGAGCACGTCCGGCCTGGTGACCAGTGCACGGGCGATCGCGACTCGCTGCTGCTGGCCGCCGGACAGTTCGCTGGGTCTGTGGTTCAGGCGGTCGTGGATCCCCAACGACCGGGTCACCGACGACACAGTGTCCCTGTCGGCCCGCCGCCCGGCGAGATCCAGTGGCAGCAGGATGTTGCGCAGCGCCGTCAAGGTCGGGACCAGGTTGAACGACTGGAAGACGAAGCCGACGCGGTCGCGGCGCACTCTGGTGAGCTCGCGGTCGGACAGCGCGGTGATCTCCTGCCCGCCGACGTGCACCTCGCCGTCGTCGGCCCGGTCGAGACCGGCGAGGCAGTGCATCAGTGTGGACTTGCCGGACCCGGACGGGCCCATGATCGCTGTGAACGTGCCCGTGGAGAACTCCACGGTCACGCCTCTCAGCGCGGATACCGCCGTGTCGCCGGTTCCGTACGTCTTCTTCAGGCTTTTCGCCGATGCCGCGGTTCGCACACGTTCGAAGCTACGGATTCGGGTGGTGCCGGACATCGGACCACAGTCCGGAGTTGACTATGACTGTGGTCCGATGTCGGTGATGTCAGGATGTCTCGACAGCCACCTCACTCGAGGTCACCGTGCGCAGTGGACGTCACCGCCTGGTCGCTGACCCGTGACAAGGAACTCGGTCACCAGACGATCGCCACACACGTTGCCCAGCTGCAGGTAAACGCCATGCCCACCGGTGTTCACGGTCACCAGCCTCGCCCGGTGGCCGAACGCACGCCTCGTCTGTATGGCGCCGACCAGCGGCGCGAACGGGTCACGGGCGCTCTGCACCATCAGGACGTTGCTCGGGCCGTCGGGCGTGATCCGGACCGGCTTCTCCGGCGGGTACGGCCAGAACGCGCACGGCACGATGTTGGTGAACATGCCCGCGGTCATCGGGTACTGCTCACGGGAACGCAACACCTCACGCTGATAGAACTCGGCGGATGTCGGCCATGCGACGTCGTTGCAGATCGTGGCTCCGGCGACAGCCGCGATGTTCTGCAGGACACTCTCCGGCGGCAACTGCTGGGCCGGTGGGGTGCTTCCGGTCCGCGCCGCGTTCATCGTCCTGGCGATGTACGGGAACCCCGCGTCGCTGCCCATCCCCCGCGCCACCGCTTCGCGCAACGTGTTCCCGTTGAAGGTGCCGATCGGCGACTGGTCGAGCCGGGCTGCCAACTCGATCATCAGCGGACGGACCGATTCGGGCTTCTCGGCCACACGGTCGGGGTTGTCCGGGCGAGTGGCCCACGTGGCGAAGTCGGGGAAGCGGTCTTCCACTCCGATCGCCTGGTTGGCCAGTACCTTGCGCCACAGGATTTTCGGGTCGGTCTCGTCGCTGGTGTCGAGCAGGACACGGTCGGTGTTGCCCGCGTACAGCGTGGCGTAGTAGGCGCCGACGACGGTTCCGTACGAGTGTGCCCAGTACGAGATCTTCCTCTGCCCCAGTGCTTTTCGGATCTGATCGATGTCACGCGCCACGTTCTGGGTGCTGATGTGCCGCAACAGCGGGTCCGCGTTCCGGGCGCACGTGTCCGCGATCCGCTTGGCACGGACCACGTTCTCGCTGATGTCACCGTTCGGCGCGGGCCACTGGCTCAGGCTCCGCACGTCCTCCGACAACAGACCGCAGCTGACCGGGTTGCTGCGGCCGACGCCACGCGAGTCGTAACCGATGATGTCGTAACGGTCCTTGACGTCCTGCGGCAGCCGCGCGCCGAGCGTCCACGGCCTGTCCAGGCCGGTGTTGCCCGGACCACCGGGGATGAGCAGCAGAACGCCGCGCCGCAGCTCCGGACGCGCCGCCGGGATCCTCGAAACGGCAAGGGAGATCCGGCCGTTCGCCGGTTTCGCGTAGTCCACCGGAACCGACACCGTGGTGCATTCCTGCCCCAGGTCGACGGAACCGGGCGGACACTCGCCCCAGTGGAGCGCCCCGGACGCTGATGCTGCTGCTGGCGCCGTTGTCAACACGACGGCGACGGCCAGCACAGCCGCTAGTTTTCGCATGCACCAAGGCTGGCCTGTGGCACTGGCTCGAACCATCAGGCCAGCCGGACGAACAGCGGTATGGACAGCCCTACGGCTTGCGCGCCAGGAAGTACCCCTGCGGACCCTTCTCGTTCTCGGCCGCGACGCGCTCCAACCGGGCGACTTCCGCGAAACCTGCCTGTTCGGCAAGCTTCGCGACCCGCTCCACGGACCTCCAGTGCACGTCGAGGTTCACCTCGTGGCCGTAGCCCTGCGACAGGTGCCGTTTCTCGTCGCCCACCTGGAACGCGAGCAGCAACTGACCGCCGGGCTCAAGCACACGGAAGAACTCGGCGAAGACCCCTGGCAGTCGCTCCTGCGGAAGGTGGATGATCGAGTACCACGCGACCACACCGCCGAGCGAGCCGTCCGCCAGGTCGAGCGCGGTCATCGAGCCCACCTCGAACCGTAGCCGCGGGTACTCGCGCCGGGCGACGGCGATCATCTCGGGCGACAGGTCGATACCGAACACCGTGAGACCGAGAGCGGCCAGGCGGGTGGTGATCCGGCCGGGACCACAGCCGATGTCGGCGACGGTGCCCTGCGCGCGTTCGGCGAACGCGGTCAGCATCGCCCGGTCGAACGGCATCGAGTCGTAGGCGTCC
Source organism: Kibdelosporangium sp. MJ126-NF4 (assembly GCF_000826545.1). The sequence goes on from NZ_CDME01000015.1 coordinate 276,657, forward strand.
TTCAGCAGGTCGTGATAGGTGTTGGCGACTGTGTCGTAGGAGTCCCTGATCGCAGTCAAGTAGGAGGAGTCGGTCACAAACCCAGACCCTAGTCATAGGATGTTTCGGACCGTGGTCGGATGCGCAGGACCAACCGACTGCCTAAGTTGAGATCGTGCCCCCACGCCCATGGATCGCTGACACGGTCTGGGCGGCCGCGCTGGCCGTCCTGAGTGTCGCCTTCGCCTACCCCAGCCTGGCCGACTGCCTGCTGGCGGTGGCGCTGTGCGCGGCGCTGGGGATCCGCCGGACGTACCCGGCGGTGGCGTTGGCCTTCGGCACCGTCGCGGCGGTCACCCAAGCACTGGTGCTGACCGACGTGAACCTGTCGATCCTCGCGGTGCCGACCATGGTGTACAGCCTGCGGCGCTGGTCCGGCCGAACACTGGGGCTGTTCGGCCTCGGCGTGGGGCTGGCGGGCGCGGTCATCGCGCCGGTGGTCTGGCTGCGGAGCACCAACGCCCGGGATATCGGGGTCACCGCCCTCTGCTACGCACTGGTGATCATCGTCGTGTACGGCTTCGGACTGCGGGTACGTGAGCGCGAAGAGGCAGCGCTCGCGCTCGCCCGCGCGGAGGCCGCCGAGGAGCGCGGCGAGATCGCGCGCGAGGTGCACGACGTGGTGGCGCACTCGCTGTCGCTGATCGCCGTCCAGGCCGAGGGCGGGCGCTCAGCGGCGATGCGTGACCCGGCGAGAGCCCCTGAGATCCTGGACGTCATCGCCGAGGAGTCACGGCGTGCGCTGAACGAGATCAGGGACATGGTGACCGTGCTGCGCAAGGGCGGCCTGTCGAGCGACCAGCGCGGGACAGCGGGAGTCCGCGAGCTCGTCGAACGCCTCGGCGACCGCGCCCAGCTGACGGTGACCGGCGACACCGGCCCGGCCCTGGGCTTCACCATCTACCGCGTAGTCCAGGAAGCGCTGACCAACTTCCTCCGACACGCAGGCCCCCACGCAACCGTCACCGTCTCCGTGGCAGTGAACAACGCGCACGCCGAAGTCACCATCCAGGACAACGGCCACGGAGCGGTCGCGACAACCGACGGAAAAGGACACGGCCTCGCCACCATGCGCGAACGAGTCCAGGCACGTGGCGGCACCTTAAGCGTGGGCCCGGTGGCCACAGGCGGTTACCGGGTCCACGCGACAGTCCCGGTGACGTCATGACCGCACGGGCTCCGCACTGCTCACTCGCTACATTTCACTGATGGGCCTCGATGTTTTTCTCGTCGACGATCAGCGTCTGGTTCGGACCGGGTTTCAGATGATGATCGAGTCCGATCCCGAGCTGCGGGTTGTTGGTGAGGCCGGGGATGGCGCGGCCGCGGTCGAGGCGTTGCGGACGGTGGATGCCGACGTTGTGCTGATGGACGTCCGGATGCCGGTGATGGACGGGGTGCAGGCCACCGCCGAGCTGACCAGGCTCGGGCATCGTGCCAAGGTACTTGTCCTGACCACGTTCGATCTGGACGAGTACGTCTTCGCCGCGCTCAAGGCCGGGGCTGCCGGGTTCATGCTCAAGGATGCTCGTCAGGAGGAACTGCTGTCGGCTGTTCACGCCGTTGCCGATGGTGGTTCCGTTGTCGCTCCGACGGCTACTCGGCGGTTGCTCGCCCACGTGCTCGATTCGCTGCCCGGCAGGACCACCGATCCCCGGATCAAAACGCTCACCAGCCGCGAGGTCGACGTGCTGCGGCAGATCGCCACCGGTGCGAGCAACAAGGAGATCGCCACCACGCTCAGCATGGCCGACGGGACCGTCAAGACCCACATCGGCAACCTGCTGTCCAAACTCGACTGCCGGGACCGGGTCGGGCTTGTCCTCTTCGCGTTCGAAACCGGTTTGGCAAAGCCCCCGTCCTAACGATGTGATCATCGGCATGACTTCGATCTGGACCGGTGGACGAGTTCGGCTGCGCGGCATCGAACCGGAGGACTGGGAGGCGTTTCGGCGGTTCGACGAGAACTCCGAGGACATGCGGTCCGCCGACATGACACACCCGCCCCGCTCGGCCGAGGGATACCGGCGGTGGGCCGAGGAGCAGGCGACCCGTGACCCGCAGGACGACGAGTTCATGCTGGCCATCGAGGCGCACGGCACAGCGGACGACACACTGGACAACACACTGGTCGGGTCCATCTCCACGAACGGGACCGACCGGCTGGCCGGGCGGTTCAGCTACGGCGTCAGCATCGGTGACGAGCACAAACGGCGAGGCTACGCCAGCGAGGCGGTGCTCCTGCTGATGGCGTTCATGTTCGCCGAACGCCGCTACCACAAGTGCGAGATCAGCGTCCACGCCGTGAACGAGCCGTCCGTCCGGATGCACGAGAAGCTCGGTTTCGTGACCGAAGGTCGGCTGCGTGACCACGTGTTCTTCGCAGGCAGGCACCAGGATCTGATCCTGCTCGGCATGACGGCCCAGGAGTTCTGGGCACGTCATGCCGAGCACACGCCCACGGTCATCAGGCCGGATCAGCCCTGGTGACCGAGGCCATTGGGCGTGCCGAGGAAGCCTTTGACCACAGCGATCAGGAACGCGGGTACCTGGCTGAGGGCTTCCGGAGTCAACAGTGTCGAAGCGACCGTGGTCGTGCTGCACCCGGCAGGTGCGGGAGTGCCGGTGAGGCGTTTCGTCAGCCACGCCAAAGCCGCGGGAGCGCCCGTGGCGGCGAGGGAGCCATGGACGCTGATCAGGTCACGCACGTAGGTGACGGACGTACCCGCGGCGCAGTACTGCGGCACGATCCGGTCGCTGCCGCCGACGGGAATGAGCTCGTCGTTGACAGCGTGGTAGACGAAGAGCGGCGCGGTCGGCGCGTGCTGCCCGAGGTTGACGGTGGCCAGTGCGTCACGGATGTCGGGCTGGGCGAACACCTCGCGCAGTGGCATGGTCAGGTAGTCGTCGAAGTTCCGGAACGGGAACTGCAGCACGTTCACGGACACACACTGGGTCGTGGCACGTGCCAGCAGCTCCTTACCGGCCGGGGTGAGGTACTTGTCCAGCAACGGAGCGAACGCCGGGTCGGAGCGGATCAGCCCGGGAAGCACCGACGGCACCAGGCCGGACGCCCAACCACCGTTGATCTTGAGCGCGGCCTGGCTGAGGTCCGTGACGTAGCCGCCGACAGCGGCACCGGTGACGGCGAGTTCAGGCGCGTAGCTCGGCTGGACCTCGGCGGCCCATCCGGAAGCCAGCGAGCCGCCTGAGTAACCCCAGATGCCCACTGGTGTCGCGGCACCTGGCAGGTCCAACTCGGCGAACTGCTCCGCCGCGCGCACACCGTCGAGAATGGCGTAGCCCGGCTGGCGTGCGGCGCCGAACTGGCTGTCCGGTCCCTGATAGTCCGGAATGGACACCGCGAACCCGTTGCCCGCAGCGGAGTCGGCTAGCAGGATCTCCAGGTTGCCGGTGATCCCGTCCAACGGGTTGCCCGCCTGGATCGCGTGCGAGGGAGCGCACTGCGGGGCCGAGGCGTCCTCGGCGATCTGGTACGACACCAGGCCACGGGGTGCGCGGCCGTCCGGTCGCAGCACCGTGGTCACCGTCGTGATGGGATCGCCGGATCGGCTGGTGGTGCGGTAAAGCAGCTGCCACGCCTTGACCTTCTGCGGAAGCAGGGACAGCGCGGCTGTCTGCACTGGACGCGACCGGAGGATGGTTCCCGGCGCGGTGTCACCGAACCCGGCCGGTGGCGTGTAGAAGTCGTCTGTTGCCACCGCGTTCGCCACGGGTGTGGCCGAAGCCAGGCCAACGGCCATCGCAGCGGCGACCGCCGTGGCACGCACCCAATGAGCTGCCCTCATCGCATCCTCCTGCCAGCCCACACTGCCCCGTGCGGCTTCACGATGCGTGCCATCCTGCTCACGGCACGTGGCATCGGGCAATGTTTCGCACCGGTCAATGCCTCACACGGGGGATACGCAACCGGGTCGTTTTCTGTTCACCGCACAGTGAATTCGTCGAACACCGCGCGGGTGACCTGCCCCGGGTAGTGGAGATTGACCGCGCTGGCAGTCATTCCCGCGTCCACAACGCCCGATGTGGACGGGATGTTCGCCGTTCCGACCTGCCGCCAGCCAGTTCCGTCGTCACTGAGGAACGCCGTGTAGGTCGTGCCCGCGCGCTGGAGTTTCAGCCACACCGGACGGGAACTCGGGCCGCCGCCAGCCCAGCCATCGAGTTTGCCGTCACCGTCGCCGTCCCACATGAACTCCGGGCCGTGCTGAGCCGTCATCACGAGCACCGCGTATCCGCCACGGTCGGGCGCGGTCAGGTCGTTGGCGACCGCTATTCCGGCCTTGGCGACAGGCCCGCTGCCGTCCTGGCTGCTCACCCTGGCCACCACGGATGAGCCGTCATTCAGGACGTTGCCCGAATAGATCGCACCTTTTTCGTCCACCCAGCCGGACAGATCACGGCCACCGCTCCAGATGGCGAACTTTCCTGTGCCTGACTGCGCGTACTGGGTGTCCGTGGTCGAGTGGGTCCGGTAGGGCGCGGCGATCGGGCCGGGCTGGGGCTCGACGGTCAGTGTGACCTGATCCTGGACGACCTCACCGCGGTGAAAGCCGACCCGCGCGGTGAGGACGTGCGCGCCCCAGTCCACTTGAGACGGGACGGTCACCGCGAAGCGAGCCGTGACAGTCTCCATGTTCCGGACCACCGGGAAACGCGCGGTGTCAATCGGCACGGCCTGCCAGCCCGCGGGGACGTTCAGGCTCATCTCCGCGCCGACGACGGGCATCCGGCGCCAGTTCGCGAACCGCACCGTCACCTCCACGGTCCGGCCCGCGCTCGTGGCCGCCCGCTCCGGCGTGGCGATGGCGACGGGAGTCCGCGGCGCGAGCTCGCGGGACACCTCGTATGGATCGCCGGATGCCTTGACCGGGAACGGATGCGTCTGCCTGCTCCACGCGTCCTCCCAGGCGAACCAGTCGACGGCGGCCGGTTCGCGGCCCTCGGCCAGCGCGGTGGCGAGTGTGTCGAAGTACTTCGCCCAGCGTGGCCGGTAGAAGTCCGCCATCAGCCCGGCCCAGTCCCGGTTGGCGTAGTCGTGCAGGCCACCTTCGTCGCTGGCGCGGCGGTGTCCCCACACTGTCAGGATCGAGCGGGCGTCCCATTCCAACTGTGCCCGCTCGGCTTTGCTTCCGGCCCAGGACTTCGCTCGTTCCAGCCACGGTCCGAGCATGAATTCCGGCCGTGTGCCGAGGATCTGTTCAGCGGAGTCGATCAGCGCGAGGAACTCCCTGGACAGGGCACGGAATCGAGGCAGGTCCTTGGCCTCGTACGCGGCGCGCACGGCGGGAAGCAGCGTGCGAGTACGGTCGGACAGCACTTGCCTGGTCACATCGACAAGGTCGTACTGATACGTGTCGGCGCGCCGCAACTGTGGTCCGGCACGCAACAACAGCCGCCACGCCTCGGTGAACAGGTCCGGGTCGTGCCGGATCTGCGGCGGCCCCCACGTCGATGCCGTCGTCGCGGTCAGGTTCGGGCGTGCGGCCGCCAGAGATTCCGCCGCGCCCATCACCCCGGCGACGTTGTCCGCACGGGTGCCGTACACCGTGCGCAGCAGGACGTCCCACGCCTGCACGGCGTCCGGGTTTCGTGTGCCGTACCGGGCATGGGCGTAGTCGGCGATCCACTGCTGGGTGTTGATCGGTGTGGAGCGCCAGATCATGTCGGCCATCAGATCCAGCACGACCGGGTTCTGATCGGTTCCCTCCATCGCGATCGCGACGGCGTTGAGGTTGCCGCGTTGGGGGGACTGCAGCGCGGCGGGCAGGCTTTTCGCCATCTCCTCGAGGTTTCCGTACATCCCGCTGCGACCGCCGCCGTTCTGCAGGATGCCCCACGCCCATGACGCGCCCCAGAACGCGTCCGTCTCCGACCAGCGGGGATCGTTGTCGGCGTTGATGTCCAGCACGAGCAGTTTGCTCTTGTCGACCGCCTCGACGAGTTCCCGGCGCGGATTGGTCTGCCACGCCTGCGTGACCCACAGGGCGGACGGGTCCGCCCGGCGCATCGCCTGCTCGATCCCCTTGGCGGCGGCGGGAATGTCCACGTCACCGACTTGGCCGCCCTCATGCAGGATGTCGACGGCATACGCACCGGTCGTGCCGAACCGCTCCTTCTGGTTGCGGTAGAACGTGTCGGCGACGCGCTGGTACTCCGGTGTGCCGGGATCCAGCCAGCCGGGCCGGTCGAACCCGACCCATTCGCCCTGCGGGACAACCTTGGCACCGGGGTTGCGCGCGGCGAAGCCGTCCGGCACCAGACCGCTGAACCCCGGCAGGACCGGGGTGATGCCGAGTGACCGCATCCGGTCGGCGATCCTGCTGCCCAGCGCCGCCCGGCGCTGGATCAGGTCGAGCGAGATCGGGCCGCCGAACGCGGACATGTTGCTCATCCACTGCCACGGCTGGTGCGCGGGCAGCACGATCCACGCCCGGATCTCCGCGTCGGAGTAGCCGAACCGGCGGAACGTGTCGTACCAGACGATCTCCTGGCCGACCGGCAGCAGCACCAGGTTCATCCCCTTGGCCGCGAGCAGGTCGATCTCCCGTTCCCAGCGTGCCCAGTCCCAGTACGGCGAGGTGTAGCCGAACTGCGTGAAGTTGTAGATGTACCGGTGCCGGTAGGGGGTGCGCAGCCGGATCGGGGCCGCGGGCGCGGGCAGGATTTGGCCGAGGTCAAGCTGATCCGCGCCCCAGGACACTTGGCCGTGCGCGACATGCCGGAGGTAGTGGTCGAACGCGGAGGTCAACGCGGTCGTGCTCGTCCCGGAAAGCACGATCCGTCCGCGCCTGCCCGCGACCTCGAACGCGTCACCGTCCGATGAGGACGGCAACGCTCTGAGCTCGAACTGGTTGGCGTAGCGCGGGGCCAGCCGGGAGATGACGTCTCGCGCTGGTCTTGTGTCCCAGGCTTCGGCGGCGTGCACCGGAGTCACAGCGACCGTGACAGCGGTGACAGCGGCGACAACCAGGACGTGTCCGAAGCGCAGAGCCAACACCGCCGCCACCTCCACGATGCTCATTTGTGCTCAGTTAGGCCACTAAACACACAATGTTGGACATCCGTCAACAGGTGAAGACGTTTACAGAGCAGCGCTACCCGGTCAGCGGGACACCCTCAGTCGCGGCAGAGGATCTCGCCATGCAGGATGGCGATCCAGCCGTCGGGCGCGGCGGCCCACTCCCGCCAGCCTTCGGAAATCGCCTCGAGGTCGGCGCGGGTGGCGTAGCCGTAGGAGACCGCGTGCTCGGCGATCTTCGTGTGCAGGATCCGGTCCGCCCACATCCCGCCCCACCACGCGCGTTCCTCGGGCGCGGCGAAACACCAGACCGAACCGCTGCTGACGACCTCGGCGAACCCGGCCGCCCGCGCCCACGACGACAGCCTGCGGCCCGCGTCGGGCTCGCCGCCGTTGTGCCGCGCGATCTTCCGGTAGAGCGCCAGCCAGTCGTCCAGAACCGGTACCTCCGGGTACCACGTGAACCCGCCGTAGTCGGAGTCCCGCGCGGCCACAAGTCCTTTGCCGACGCGGCGCATCTCCTTGAGCGCGCCGATCGGGTCGTGCACGTGTTGCAGCACTTGGTGTGCGTGCACCACGTCGAACGCGTTGTCCTCGTACGGCAAGGCGTGTACGTCTGCCACGTCGAAGCGGACATTGGGCTGCTTCACATAGTCCTGCGCCAGCGCGAGGGCTTCCGGCACGGGTTCGATCGCGGTGACCCGGTCGACCAGACCGGCCAGGTCGGCGGTGATCGTCCCCGGACCGCAGCCCACGTCCAAAAGGGACATCTCGGCGGTCAGGTGCGGCAGCAGGTAAGCCGCCGAATTCGCGGCCGTCCTGGTCCGGTGCGACCGGAGTACGGCTTCATGGTGTCCATGGGTGTAGGTCGACACCTCCCCACGGTAACCGCGTATCTCGCGGGTTGGGAGTGCTATCTCAGATTATGGATATTGAGCTCCCGTCGCAGATTGGCCCGTGCCTGCCGGTCCCAGCGCGCACTACCGGCCGGGGTGTGGAAAAGGGCATCACGGTCGAGCAGAGTGCGCAGTACCGCAGCCCTTCCCTGGCGCCACGCGTCATCCGGAACGCCCGAGTACTCCATTCGGACGGCGACCGCGTAGTTGTCGTACACGTCCGGTTCCGCGCCGAGGATGGACAGGTCAGCGTCGAGCAGAATGTGGGCCAGCTCGTCGTCGGACTGATGGCCGAGCGTCGCGAGCACGAGCTCCTCGACTTTCACGATGTGCGAATCGGGCACGCCCGCTGCCGTCAGGTGCTGTCTGGCCCACTCGGCGCTGGCTCGCTCGTCGTCGCCCGGCTTGGCGTCGTAGACGACATCGTGCGTGCAGATCGCCAACGCCAGGATCGCCCAGTCCTGCGTTGACACGTCAGCGATGGCACGCGCCTCACGCAGCACAGCCGTCACGTGCTCAGCGTTGTGATAAGCGCGGTGCGGCTCTCCGTAACGCCGTACTAGTTCCCGTGCCGCGTCGGTCGGTTTGCCGCCGAGCTGGCGGACCGCCTGGTTCCACTCGTCTTCCACCAACCAAGGCTAGCGGTCACGACGGGGGATTTGGTCTAGACAACTTACCGATCCGGTTCGCACAATATGGGTCCGGTGGCACCCCTGCCAAGCCACCCGATGGAGGGCCGCAATGTCGCGATCCAGCCTGCGGAGACTGTCCGCGTTGCTCACCGCGTTCGCCATGACCGCAACGGCCTTCGTGGCCGGGGCCGCACCGGCCGGTGCGGCCAATCTGCTCAGCAATCCCGGGTTCGAGGACGGGTCCACGTCGGGCTGGGCCTGCCAGAGCGGCACCGCCGTGGCCAGCCCGGTGCGCACCGGGAGCTACGCGCTCGCGTCGACCGACTTCGGCCGGTGCGCGCAGACCGTCTCGGTCGTCCCCAACACCACGTACGCGGTTTCCGCGTGGGTACGCGGTAATCCCGTCTACCTGGGAGTCACGGGCGGGTCGTCGACCTGGACGGCCGCGACCGGCTACGCCGAGCTGAAGCTCAGCTTCACCACGGGCGCCAGCCAGACGTCCGCCGAGCTGTACCTGCACGGCTGGTACGGCGCGGGAACGTTCAACGTCGACGACGTCGCACTGGACGGTCCGGGCGGCGGAACACCGGGAGCCCCTGGCACGCCAGGGAATCCGGCTGCGGGCGCGGTCACGAACTCGTCCGTCGCGCTGTCGTGGGGCGCCTCGGCCGGGACGGTCACCGGCTACCGCGTCTACGAGGGCAGCACGGTCCGAGCGACCGTCACCGGCACGTCGACCACGATCTCCGGGCTGACGGCGTGCACGACCCACAGCTACTCCGTGGCCGCGTACAACAGCGCGGGCGAGTCCGCGAAGACCACGCAGGTTTCCGCGACCACCACGGGCTGCCCGTCGACCGGGCTGCCGAAGCACGCGCTGATCGGCTACCTGCACGCGAGCTTCGCCAACGGCTCCGGCTACCTGCGGATGGCCGACGTGCCCGACGCGTGGGACATCGTCAACCTCGCGTTCGGCGAGCCGACGTCGGTCACCTCCGGTGACATCCGGTTCCGCCAGTGCCCGGTCGCCGAGTGCCCTGGCGTGGAGTCCGAGGCCGACTTCATCGCCGCCATCAAGGCCAAGCAGGCCAAGGGCAAGAAGGTGCTGATCTCGATCGGCGGCCAGAACGGCCAGGTGCAGCTCACCTCGACCGGCGCGCGGGACGCGTTCGTCAACTCGGTCAGCGCGATCATCGACAAGTACGGCCTCGACGGCCTTGACGTCGACTTCGAGGGCCACTCGCTGTACCTGAACTCGGGCGACACCGACTTCCGCAACCCGACGACGCCGGTGATCGTGAACCTGATCTCCGCGTTGCGCACGCTGAAGAACAAGTACGGCTCGCGGTTCGTGCTCACGATGGCCCCGGAGACGTTCTTCGTCCAGGTCGGTTACCAGTTCTACGGCGGTTCGGGCGGTTCCGACAACCGCACCGGCTCGTACCTGCCGGTGATCCACGCGATGCGGGACGCGCTGACCGTGCTGCACGTCCAGGACTACAACTCCGGCCCGGTGATGGGCCTGGACAACGTGTACCACAACATGGGCGGCGCGGAGTTCCACATCGCGATGACCGACATGGTCAAGGCGGGCTTCAAGGTCGCCAACACCGGCCAGACGTTCCCCGGGCTGCGTGAGGACCAGATCGCGTTCGGCCTGCCCGCCGCAGTCAGCGCGGGCAATGGGCACACCGCGCCCGCACAGGTGCAGGCGGCGGTGAACTGTCTGGCACGCAACCAGGGCTGCGGCGGGTACACCTTGCGGGGCGGCGCTTCCCCGGCGTTCCGCGGGCTGATGACGTGGTCGATCAACTGGGACCGTTACTACAACTGGGAGTTCCAGAACAGCCACGAGCCGTTCCTGAACGCACTGCCCTAGTCGAGAACGTGTATGGGGGCGGCCGATAGGGTCGCCCCCATGAGTCGTAGCGCGAACCTGGCCGAGCACGATTTCGAGGACGAGGTCGCGTACCGCGGGCTCGACTACACGGGACTCGACTTGTCCGGTCGTGCCGTGCGGTCGCTTGAGGTCGAGGAGTGCCGGTTCACCGACTGCGACATGGCGAACGTGCACGCGAGCCAGGCGACCATGGCGGACTGCACGCTGCGCAACAGCCGGATGACCGGGTCGAAGTGGCCGGAAGGGGTCTTCCGGGATGTCGTCTTCGAGTCGTGCCGGATCGACCTGTCCAGCTTCCGGTTCGCCACGTTCCGGCGGACCGTGTTCCGGGACTGCAATCTCAGGGAAACCGACTTCCAGGACGCGGACCTGCGGCGGATCCGGTTCGAGTCGTGTGACCTGCGCGGCGCCCAGTTCGCGAACGCGCAACTCGACGCGGCCACGTTCACCGACTGCCACCTGCTCGGCATCGGCGGCGTGACCAGCCTCCGAGGCGCCATTGTGGACAGTGACGACCTCGGCGGCCTCGCCTACAGCCTGGCGGCAGCACTGGGGATCAAGATCAGCGACCGCCGAGGGTGATCCGGAAAATGGCGTTGACGCGAATGTGCGCCATCGTCCATAGTTCTCCCATCAAACGCCGATTCGAGCACCGGAGGGACACCATGGCCAGCAAGTCGCTACTGCTGCAGCAATCATCCCGGCTCGAACTGAAGCTCGAACTCGAGCTCGGCAGGCTCCCGTTGTGACATAACCGGTCACGCAAGGGAGCCGCCCCCGTCGGAGAACCGACAAGGGCGGCTTTCTTTATGTCCTGCCGTGCATGGCCGATTCGGCTAACGGTCAGGCCGCCATGCTTTCACCATGGAAGCCCGGGTTCGACTCCCGGATCGGCTGCTGTGCGCACGACGGCGCGTTGGTCCAGTGGAATGGACGTCGGTCTCTCACACCGAAGACACGGGTTCGACTCCCGTACGCGTCACGCGGTCCTAGTGGTTGCGACTGGGAGTTCGTTGGGGGTATTCGGCGGATCCAGGTTTTCGCTGGGCGTGCCGGACGAAGGGGCCGGTACCTCTGTTGTACCGGCGCCTTTGGCCGGTGCGGTCAGCGGGAAGCTGGGCCGTCGAGACCCCCGACAGACTCCCGGTCGTGACCACTAGCCCAACTGGGAGAGGCACCAGGCCGAGATCCTGGCCAGTGGGGGTTCGACTCCCCCGGACCGCACCAAGCCCTTGTAGCCCAACGGAAGAGGCAGCGCGCTCAGAACGCGTCCAGTGCAGGTTCAAATCCTGCCAAGGGTACTACTCCCGGTTGGTGCAATGGGTAGCACAACGGACCTTGGTTCCGTTGATCCAGGTTCGAGTCCTGGACCGGGAGCGAAGGAGGATTGGCCGAGCCCGGTAAGGCAGCCGTCTCGAAAACGGTAGTCGGCGGAAACGTCGCGCAGGTTCGAATCCTGCATCCTCCGCGGGTCGTTAGCTCAACTGGGAGAGCAGCGGACTCTTACTCCGCGGGTTCGGGGTTCGATCCCCCGGCGACCCACTTTTTCACATGTTCGGCAGGCCGGTGCTCACTCCGGCCCGCCGCGACACCGCCTCCCCGTTATCCTTGGGCGTACTGGGCGGAAGAGAGGTCGGGGAGATGACGACTACGCGGCGGCCGGGGGCGTACGTCTGCGGGATCGACGCGGCGATGGACGTGATCGGCGGCAAGTGGAAGGTGCTGATCCTGTGGGAGCTCGGCCATCAGCCGCGCCGCTTCGGCGAGCTGCGCAGGCTGCTGCCCGGCGTGACCGAGAAGGTGCTCGCCGCACACCTGCGTGAGCTCGAACGGGACGACGTCGTGCACCGCCAGGCGTTCGACGAGGTCCCGCCGCACGTGGAGTACTCGCTGACCACGCGCGGCAGCACACTCAACCGCGCCCTCGCGCCACTGGGCCTGTGGGGCCAGGAGAACGTCATCGACCGAGTTGGATGAGCACCTTGTCCGGTGTGATCGGCAGGTCCCGCACGCGGACGCCGGTGGCGTGGTGCACCGCGTTGGCGACCGCGGCGGCCACGCCGATGACGCCGTTCTCGCCCGCTGGCCGGATCCCCATCGCGTTCGCGTGCGGGTCCGGTGTGCCCAGCCAGACCGCGTCGATGTCGCCGACGTCGGCGTGCGTGGCGATGTGGTAGCCCGCGAAGTCGTTGTTGACCATCGCGCCGACGCGTTGGTCGATGGCCGCGCTTTCGTGCAGTGCCATGGACAATCCCATGGTCATGCCGCCGATGAGCTGTGAGCGCACGGTTCTCGGGTTGACCACCCGCCCGATGTCGAACACGCCCAGCATTCTCGGCACGCGGATCTCCCCGGTGTCCGCGTGCACCGCCGCCTCGGCGAACACCGCGTGGAAGGAGTCGATGGTGACCTTGTCCGCGTTGGGGTTTCCGGTCATCGTGCCCTCGGCGGTGGCGCCAGGACGGGGATTCGCGCCGTGTGCAGTGCGGAACTCCCGCGCTGCCGCCACAATCGCCGAACCCCAGACCATGGTGCCCATCGAACCGGCCGCGAGCATCGCCCTGGGCAGAGCGCTGTCGCCGATCTCCAGTTCGACGTCGTGCAACGGGATGTCCAGCGCGTCGGCGGCGATCTGGCTCAACGCGGTCAGTGCGCCGGTCCCCGCGTCCGAGGCGCCGGTACGCACCCGGTAGCGGCCGTCCCCGATGTACTCGACGGACGCGTTCGTGGGCCCGTACGCGATGGTGATCAGCTTGAACCAGGTCGGCAGCGACGCCGCCGCGACGCCTGTGCCGATCAACCAGTCGCCCTGCCTTCGTGGCGCGCGGTCGGCCCAGCCGAACCGACGTACTCCCTGCCGAAGGCACTCGACGAGGTTGCGGCCGGACCACGGCAGGCCGGTGACGGCGTCCGCTGTCGGCTCGTTGCGGATCCGCAGCTCGATCGGGTCGATGCCGACGGCACAGGCCAGTTCGTCCATCGCGGTCTCGGTGGCGAAGTGCCCCTGCGCCTCGCCCGGTGCTCGCATCGGGGCAGGCACCTGCACGTCCAGCCGTACCGCGCGGTGCGTGGTCTGCCGGTTGGGGGTGGCGTACATGTTCCGCGACGACGTGGCAACCCACTCCACGTAGTCCTCATACCGTGCGGTGGGCAGGATCGCGTCGTGCACGAGCGCGGTCAGCTGACCGTGCGCGTCGGCAGCGAGCCGTACTCGTTGGATGGTTGCCGGACGGTGGTTGGTCAGGGCGAACATCTGCCTACGCGTCAACGCCACCTTCACCGCACGACCGCCGGTCATGCGTGAGGCGAGTGCGGCGAGCACCGCGTGTGGCCGCGCCACGCCCTTGGATCCGAACGCGCCGCCGACGTACGGCGCGATCACCCGGATACGCTCCATCGGGATTCCCAGCGTCCGGGCCATCCCGGCGGCGAACTCGTGCACGCCCTGGCTGGCCTCGTACACCGTCAACGAGTCGCCGTCCCAGATCGCCGTGGTGGCGTGCGGCTCGATCGGGCTGTGGAACATCGCCGACGTGGTGTAGGTCTGGTCGACGCGGAACTCGGCCGACGCCAGCGCCGCCTCCGCGTCGCCCGTTGCGGAGTCAGCGGGTGCGCCGATGACGACCATGTCCGGCGCGTACAGCTCCGGGTGGTCGGCACGCAGCAGGACGTCGTGGGGCCGCGCGTCGTAGGTGACCTGGACGAGGTTGGCGGCGTGCCGTGCGATCTGTGGGCTTTCCGCCGCAACGGCGGCAATGATCTGACCGTGGTGGAGAACCTCACCGGTCTGCAACGCACCAAACTCGGCGTGAGCCTCCGGGGCGAGACGCGGCGCGTTGTGGTGAGCGAGGACAACCGCCACACCGGGCAACGCCTCCGCTGCCGCGGTGTCGATGCTGACGATCGTTCCCCGTGCGATCGTCGCTTGGATCAGGTGCAGGTACAACGGATTGGCCACGTGGTGTTCGTACGCGTAGCGCGCGGTTCCCGAGACTTTGGCGCGGCCGTCCAGGCGTTCCACCGACGTGCCGATCACTGTGGGTTTGATCATTGTTGCTCCCTGACAAGGCGGCGGAGCACGGACACCAGCGTGTTGCGCACCATCGGAACCTTGAATCCGTTCTCGGCCAACGGCTTCGCGTCAACCAGTTCCGCGTCGGCCGCCGCACGGAAGGCCTCCTCCGTTGCCGGTGCGCCCCGCAGAGCCTCCTCGGCTCGCAGCGCGCGCCACGGCTTGTGCGCGACGCCACCGAACGCGACTCGTGCGTCACGCACCACACCGTCGTCGACCTCGATGGCGGCGGCCACCGACACCAACGCGAAGGCGTAGGAGGCGCGGTCCCGAACCTTGTGGTACGCCGAGCGCCTGGCCAACGGGAGCGCGGGTACATCCACGCCCAGGACCAGCTCACCGTGCGTCAACGTGGTGTCGCGGTGCGGCTCGTCACCGGGCAACCGGTGTAGCTCACCGATCGGCACAACGCGTTCCCCTGACGGGCCAAGGACACGCACCGTGGCATCCAGCATGGTCAACGCGACCGCCATGTCCGACGGGTGCGTCGCCACACAGTCCTGCGACGCGCCCAGGATCGCGTGTTCCCGGTTGTGCCCGGCCAACGCCGAACAGCCCGAGCCAGGTTCTCGCTTGTTGCACGGCGTGTACAGCGTTGTGAAATACGCGCATCGCGTGCGTTGCAGCAGATTCCCACCGGTGGTGGCGAGATTTCGCAATTGCCCGGACGCGCCCGCGAGCAAAGCGGCCGCCAGCACGGGGTAATCGCGCCTGATCAACGGATCCGCCGCGAGATCGCTGTTGCGCACCGCCGCGCCGATCCGAACCCCACCTCCGGGCAAAGGCTCAATACCGGCCAACGGCAAGCGCGCCACATCCACCAGCAGTTCCGGAGTGGCGACACCGAGTTTCAGATGGTCGACCAGATTGGTTCCGCCGCCAAGGAATACCGCGTTCGGCTGCCCGGCAACCGCGGCGACCGCCTGTGCCGCGTCGACTGCCCGGACATACTCGAACGGCTTCACCTCGCCACCGAACCGATCGCCTTGACGATGCCAACGTAAGCGCCACAGCGACACAGGTTTCCGCTCATCCGCTCGCGGATCTCCGCGTCAGTCAGCCCGACCGGCGCGGCCAGGTCGTCAGTGACATGACTCGGCCACCCCGCCGTGGCCTCACGCATCATGCCCACAGCCGAGCACACCTGACCTGGCGTGCAGTAACCACATTGCAGCCCGTCGTGATCCAGCAACGCCCGCTGAACCGGATGCGGCTCGTCGCCGTCCGCAAGCCCTTGCGCGGTAACGACATCCGCGCCGTCGTTGGCGACGGCGAGCGTCAGGCACGACACAACGCGCCGCCCGTCGACCAATACCGTGCACGCGCCGCACTGCCCGTGATCGCATCCCTTTTTCGGCGAAGTGTTCCCCACCTGGTCACGCAACACATCCAGCAGCGTCGAACGCGTGTCGACGGACAGTTCGTGTTTCTCGTCGTCGACCCGAACGATGATTTCAGTGATCACAGCGAATGCCCAATCCCCTTGTACCCCCAAGCCCGGAGATCAGCCTCGCGCACAGCACCGGACGGCTCAAGTACGCACTTCTTTGTCACCACTTACCTGCGAGTAAGTGAGAAGCTGACGAAAAGTCACTTGCCGACAAGTCGATACTGGGACGCGTGGGGCAACCTGACGACGGGCTGCTGCTCCTGGACGTCGACGGGCCGCTGAACCCGTACGCCGCCCAAGCCAGCAGGCGGCCACCCGGCTACGAGACGTTCCGGCAGACCACCGGTGGCCGGTGGTTGACCGGAAAGGAAGCGCGCAAACGCAAAGGCCTGCGAGTGTGGCTGAACCCCGCGCACGGTCCGATGCTGCGCGAACTGGCCGAGGAGACCGGCCTGACCCTGGTCTGGGCGACGACCTGGCAGCACGAGGCCAACACCTGCGTCGCCCCCGCGATCGGCCTGCCGGAACTGCCGGTCATCGAGTTCACCCCGTCGACCGGCTGGAAGTGGGCAGCGGTGGCCGCATACGCACAAGGCCGTCCGATCGCCTGGCTGGACGACCAGTTCGACGAATTCCCCGCCGCGCGAGGGACGTTCGACGAGCAACGTGCGGGCGCGTCGACTTTTTTGTGTCATGTCGATCCGGCGACCGGGCTGCTGGACGCGCACGTCGACGCCATCAGGCACTGGCACGCAGCGGAGTGAGCACGGCGGCGATGAACTCGTGACCTGGTTCCAGCCATCCGACGTTGACCATCGGCTGGTCTGCCAGGGTGTACTGGTACGGCGTCAGGTCAGGGTAATACGTCACTCGCTCTCCGGGTGGTGGGAGCCCGGTGACTGGGGTGACCGGGCTCCCTGCACCACATCCTGCCAACGGCACATTTCATATCCCTGTCACGGCGTTGACACCAGGTCGACAGCCTTGCGGTCGTTACCCACATGCAGCAACCTGGGCAGTGGATGTCGGATTTGTACATCCTCGTTCGTCGTAGGGGTAGGACGAAGGAGGACGCGTGACCTACGTAGAGCTCCCACCCGAGGATCAGCTCCGGCTGATGTACACCTGCTGTCACCCCGCGCTACCCGTCGAGGCCCAGGTGGCCCTCACTTTGCACACGGTGGCCGGGCTGTCGACGGCCGAGATCGCCAGGGCCTTCCTCGTCGAGGAGTACGAGATGGCCGAACGTCTTGCCCACGCACGACTCATGGTCAAGAACGCCGAGCCGTCGCCGGACACCGACCGTACGCACGCGGTTCTCACCGTCCTGTACTTGTTGTTCAACGAGGGCTACTCGTCGGCACGAACCACGCTCGCGGGCGAGGCGATCCGGTTGGCACGAGTGATCGCGCGGCCGGGCGCGCCCGAGGCGATCGGGCTGCTTGCCTTGATGTTGTTGCACCATGCGCGACGGGACACCCGTCTCACGCCCAGTGGCGATCTGGTCACGTTGGAGGAGCAGGACCGTTCGCGGTGGGACCACGGGGACATCACCGAGGGCGTGCGGCTGCTCGCCGCCGCGGAGATGCACGAGGAGCCCGGCCCGTTCCAGATCCAGGCCGCGATCGCCGCGTGTCACGCGACCGCCACCCACGCCGACGACACCGACTGGCCGGAGATCGCCAGCCTCTACGGCAAGCTGATGCTCGTTGCTCCGTCGCCGGTGGTCGAGCTCAACCGCGCGGTGGCCATCGGGATGGCGGACGGCCCCGCTGCCGGGCTGGTTCTGGTCAACGCGTTGATCGACCGGCTCAACGACTACCACCTCGTGCACGCCACCAAAGCCGACTTCCTGCGGCGGCTCGGTCGCGGGCTCGACGCCGCCGAGTCGTATGCGCAAGCGCTTGCTTTGACGGCCAACCCGGCCGAAAGGCGGTACCTGATCAGACGGTTACGCGAGACGAGCCGCTAGATCGCCCGGCGGCAGGGCTTTGCCGTACCGGTCGCCGATCACGAAGTCGGCACCGGCCGCGGCCCACCACTTCTCCTGATCGTCGTTGTGCACGCCGTCGACGACAACCTTCACGCCCGACCGGTGCACCAGCGGCACGAGCGCGGTCAGCGCCTCGGTGAGCGGCGCGTCGCTCCCCGCCTGTGTCTGGCGCTCGACGAGTCCACGGGCGACTCGTACGTAGCCCACCGGAACGTCCTCGATCAGGGCCAGTTCGTCCGGCGCCGTGCCGAAATCGTCGAGCATGGTGCCGACTCCCGCGTCGGCGAGGACACTCAGGTTCTCGACGACGTCAGCCGACCGCGTCGAGCCGACCGGGAACCCGACAATCAACTGGTCGGTCACGCCCACCGCCCGCAGGACGCGGGAAACCAGGTCGGCGTCCGCCGCCTGGTTGCGGGTCAGCCCGACCATCAACGGCAGCGCACGGCCCGCGCGTTGCCGCCACCACTCGGTCTGCTTGCTCGCCATGCGCAGCATCCACTCGCCCAGCGGCAGGATCAGACCGGTGTGCTCGGCCAGTTCGACGCACTGGTCATGTTCCAGCACACCGAGATCCGGCCTGCGCCAGCGCAACAACGGCTCCACGTAGGCGATGTCGCCCGTCGCCAGCTCGACAACCGGGCGGTACACCACATCGATCTCGCCGATCTCCCACGCGCCCGGCATCGCCGCGGCGAGCGTGTACGTCCGGCGGTCGCGCTCGTCCTGGTCGGTGTGGAACAGCTCCCACTGGCCACGGCCCGCAGCCTTGGCCCGGCGCAGCGTGAAGTCCGCCGCGCGCAACAGTTCCAGCGGATCCATCGACGGCGACGGCCGGTGCACCACGCCGATGCTCGCCGACACCGCGACGCCGTGACCATCCACATAGATCGGTTCGGCGAGTTCGCCTGCGATGTCCTCGATGATCGTCGAGAGATCCGGTGTGGTCTCGGTGTTCTCGATCAGGACACCGAACTCGTCGCCGTCGAACCGGGCGACCATCGCCTTCTCCGCCGCCACGATCGCCCGCAGCCGCTGGGACACCGAGACGAGCAGGTGGTCGCCGACCCGGCGGCCGAGCCCGTTGCAGATCATCGCGAACGCGTCGAGGTCCAGGTGCAGCAGGGTGACGCCGTACTTCGGGTCCGCGCGCCGCAGCGCGATCTCCACGTTCGTGCTGAAGTACTGCCGGTTCGGCAGGCCGGTGAGCACGTCGTGCAGCGCCTGGCGGTTCAGTTCTCCTTGCAGGAGCATGAGTTCCGTGCCGTCTTCGACGACGGTGACGATGTGGCTGGGCCCGCTGTCGTTGCGCAGCACCGAGGCGGTGAGCGTGATCCGCGCGACGTCGCCGTCCTTGCAGATCAGGCGCTGCGGCTGGCGGAGGCGTTCCTTCCTGCCTTCGACGAGTTCCTGGTAGTCCTCACGCAGGACCGCCGCGCTGTCCGGGTGCACGAGGTCGAACAGGGTGCGACCGTTCAGTTCCTCGGTCGTGTGACCGAGGATGTCCGCGACGGCCACGTTCGTCCTGATCATCTCGCCGTCCGGCGTGGTGATGATGATGCCGCTCGCCGACGACATCGCGACCTCGTCGAACTGCGCCTCGCTCTGCCGCAGCCGCCACTTGGCGTCCCTGACCGCCTTGAGCAGGGAGATCTTCATGGTCTCCTGCTGGTCGAGCGTCGCCGCCCGATAGGCCTTGGTGAAGCCGCCGGACAACGCGCCGAGCGTGCGCACGATCGGCTCGGCGTACTTGGCCACCGGCTGGAACTCCGGCAGCGCGAGCAGGCCCCTGCCCAGGGTCTCCATCGTGCACGGCAGCACCGCGTCGCCGACGCAGCCGAGTTCGACCAGCCTGACGCCCGCGTCGGCAGCGGGCCGCACGTCGGTCGCCTCGGCGTGCACGATGTCGCAGAGCGTGTCGAGCACGCCGGACAGCCCGTGGTGGAGCTGCTCCTGCTCGACGGTGAAGTAGACGTTCTCGTGCAGCATGTACGCCCACTTACGCGCCAGGATCAGCCGTTCACGACCGTGGTCGTGCGGCTGGTGGCTCCGGCGGATGGGCTCTGTCATCGGCTTCAGCCGCCCTTACGGCCGACACCCGCGTACACGAGCATGTTCATCTCGGGGTGGTCGGTGATGTCGCCTGGCCCTTCCGGCCGCCACAGCGCACAGCCGACCAGCCCTGGCTCGACGATGTCGAAGTCGCCGAACATCGACGTGATCTCGGCGCGGGTACGCGGGTTGACCTGGTCCTGGCTCTTGCTGCGGCGGATCACACCGGT
The DNA here is from genome assembly GCF_000826545.1 of Kibdelosporangium sp. MJ126-NF4. The sequence goes on from NZ_CDME01000015.1 coordinate 296,903, forward strand.
CGCCTCGTCCAACTCCTCGCCCTGGTTGTCACTGGTGACGTGGGTCAGCGCGAAGTAGCTGCCCGGCGCGAGCCGCGACCGGTAGCGCTCCAGCAGACCGTGCGGATCGTCCTCGTCGGGCACCCAGTGCAGCATCAGCAACATCAGCAGCCCGATCGGCTGCGTGAAGTCCAGCAGCTGTTGCGCCTGCGAACTGCCGAGGATCGCGTCCGGGTCACGCATGTCCGCGTGCACGATCGCCGCCCGCGGGTTGTTCACCAGCATCAACTCGCTGTGCGCGACGGCGATCGGTTCCCGGTCGACGTACACGACGCGGCACTCCGGGTCGGCCCGCTGCGCGATCTCGTGGACGTTGCCGACGGTCGGGATGCCGGAGCCGATGTCCAGGAACTGGCGGACACCCTGGTCGACCATGAACCGGACGGCCCGACCGAGGAAGGCCCGGTTGACCCGCGCGGCCTGCTTCAGCCCAGGCATCAGCGTCTCGATCCGGTCCCCCACTTCCCTGTCCGCCGCGAAATTGTGTCCGCCGCCGAGCATGAAGTCATATGTCCGAGCCATACTCGGCACTGACGGGTCGACGTCTGGCGGAACCCAGTCCTGCTGGTGCTGCGTCACCGGGAACACCTCTTCATCACGCGAAAGCATAGAGCTTACCGAGCGGGTCACGAATCCTGGTTGCCCCATCGGTGTGACCACTTCCCACCCGATCGGGCGCTATCACGGTCCGCTGAACGGTCCTATTGTGGACCGTCCCCTTAACTACACTGTTCGTCTCCACGGCGGGAGCATGGATGCCAGTCCCTGTGGCACCTGGCCGTTGGCCGGTGCTCGGGCACACGCCGGCCATGGTACGCCGCCGATTCGGATTCACCGCCGACCTGCCGAAACACGGCGATGTGGTGAAGATCTACCTCGGCACGATGCCGACGTATTTCGTGACGAGCCCGGAACTGACGTATCAGGTACTGGTCACCGACGGGCCGAAGTTTCGCAAAGGTGCGATGTTCGACAAGTTCCGACCGTACGTCGGCAATGGCCTGTTGTTGTCGGAGGGAGCCTTTCACCTGCGACAACGCCGACTCATTCAGCCCGCTTTCCACCACGAGCGAATCTCGCGTTATGCCGGGATGATGATCGGCGCGGTGAACGACCTCCTCGAAACGTGGCAGGCCGACCGGATCCGGCAGGTCGACCAGGACATGCAAGCGCTTGCGGTGACGATCGTCGGGAAAACGTTGTTCTCCACCGAGCTGGGTGAATCGGTCATCGCCGAGGCGCGCAGGTCGATTTTCACCATCATCAAACAGGGCATGATCCGCGCGTTGTCGCCCGCCTTCGTCGAACGGCTGCCGATCGCGGCGAACCGCGAGTTCGACCGGGCCGTCGTCAGGATGAAGGCGGTCGTCCTCGACGTCATCGCGGACTGGCGCAGAACCGGAACCGACCACGGCGACCTGCTGTCCACGCTGCTCATGGCGCACGACGCCAGTGGCGAGTTCGGCGAGACCATGTCCGACGAGCAGGTGTACGACGAAGTGCTGTCCATGCTCACGGCGGGCATCGAGACGACCGCGCTCGCGCTGGCCTGGCTGTTCCACGAAATCGCCGCCAACCCCGATGTCGAACGCAGACTGTGCGCGGAAATCGACTCGGTACTCGGTGGGCGGCCACTAGCGGTCGCCGACATCCCGAAATTGATCTACACGCACCAGGTCGTCAACGAGGTACTGCGGATGTACCCGGTGTGGATCCTGATGCGGCGCGCCACGGCGCCGGTGGAACTGGGCCCGGTTCGGATCTCGCCCGGATCGGAAGTCACGATCAGCCCGCACATGCTGCATTTCGATTCCCGGTTCCACGACGACCCGGCGCGGTTCGACCCGGACCGGTGGACGCCGGAGCGGGCCGCGAGCGTTCCGCGTGGCGCGTTCATCCCGTTCGGCGCCGGTGTCCGGCAGTGCATGGGCAATTCGTTCGCGACGACGGAGATCGTGATCGCCGCCGTGTCGGTGCTCGCCGGGTGGCGGCTCGTGCCCGTGCCGGACCGGCCGGTGAAAGTGCGGTTCACCTCGGCCGCCTATCCGACCAGGATGCCGATGACTCCCATTCCCCGCTGAAACCATGAAAACCCGACAGTCCGAAAGAGAGTTCCGCTCGTGCGTTGGTTCCAGAATGGACGGAAACGCCGCCTTCTCGCCGGGACGGCAGCCGTCATCGGCACGACACTCGGCCTGATGCCGGTGTCGGCACAGGCGACGGCAGTGGCCTGCCACGAAGTCGATTTCCCCGTTTCCATGGGGACAATGCACGGGAAACTGTGCGCACCGGCCGGTGCCGACACACTGCACGTACTGATCCCCGGCGGGACGTACAACAGTTCCTACTGGGATATCGGCTTTTCGGCGTCGACCCGGTCCTACCGGGCGGCGATGAACAAGGCGGGGCAGGCCACGCTGGCGGTCGACCGGCTCGGTACCGGACGCAGCACGAAGCCGTTGAGCGCGCTGGTGACCGCGTCGGCGCAGGCCAAGGCCGTGCACGAGGTGATCGGGCAGGTGCGCGGGCGGTTCGCCAAGGTCCTCGTCGGCGGGCACTCGATCGGCTCGGCGATGGCTATGATCGAGGCGGCTACGTACGGTGACGTCGACGGCGTGCTCGTCACGGGAATGACCCACCGGATGAACTTCCTGACAGTGGCGCCCGTCCTGGCCCAGATGATCCCGGCACCGCTGGACCGCCAGCTCGGTTCGCGCGGCCTCGACGCCGGGTACCTGACCACCGGCACGGGCTCGCGGTACTCGGCCTTCCACAAGCCGGGCCCGAAGGTGGACGGCGCGGTCGCGTTCGACGAGGCCACCAAGGACGTGTTCGCGGTGACCGAGGCCGTCGACACAGTCGCGCTGACGAACATCGTGATCCCGGCGTCGCGCCGGATCAACGTTCCCGTGCTGATGATCGTCGGCCAGGACAACCACTTCTGCGGCGCTCCGCTGGGCGCGGACTGCTCGTCGCCGGAGGCCCTGCGTGCGCAGGAGGCACCGTTCTTCGGCAAGGGTGCCCGGCTGCAGACGCACATCGTGGACGGCTACGGCCACTCGATCAACTACGCGCCGAAGGCCAACGAGTTCTACAGCGTGGTCGCCCAGTGGGCGGGATCGCTGCGCTGAAACGGGTAGCTGTCAGCTGAAGGCCGCGGCTTCCTCGTAGTCGAGGCGATCCAGCTCGCGGCGCACGGTCTCGTCGTCAAGCTCCCCGCTGTCGCGGGCCTTGGCCAACGCCTGCCGCTGCGCCGCGAGCATCGTCCGCCGCACGGTCATCGTGGCTTCCCGCAGGCTGCGTACCCGGCTGTCCATGTCGTCGTCGACCGCCCGGCGGGCCTGGGCGGCGGCCAGGTACCGCTCCTTGAACTTCTCGACGACTTCCTTGCTGAGGCCGGGCGGCGGTTGGTGGTAGAGGTCGATCATCGCCTGCTTGACCGCGTTCATCGACACCTGCCTGGCCTTGTGGTTGGCCGCCTCCTCCTCGGCCTGCTCCTGCGGCGCGGTGATGTCGAGCTTCCTGATCAGCAACGGCAGCGTCGGGCCCTGGATGAGCAACGTCCCCACGGCCACCACGAACGCCAGCGCCTGAATGGCGTCCCGGCCGGGCACGGACTCGGGCACACCGGCCGCGGCGGCGAGTGTCACGACACCGCGCATGCCCATCCATGACATGACCACGAAGTACTTCCACGGCAGGGGTTCACCCCGCCGCTGTCGCCGCCGGACCAGCTTCAGCATCAGCGCGGTCCGCCCGTAGGTCACAGCCATCCACAGCGGCCGCACGACGAGGACCGTGAGCAGGACCGCGACGGCGGCCACCGCGAACTTGAGCCAGTCGCCCGGATGCAGCTCGGCGAACACGAACCGGCACTGCAAACCCATGTAGGCGAAGACGAACGCCTCAAGCAGGACGTCGAGGCTGCTCCACACCTGACGTGCCTGCAGGCGGGTGGCGAAACCGGCCTCGGTGTTGTGGTGGCCGAGCACGAAACCGGCCATCACCACAGCGAGCACACCGGACGCGTGGACCTCTTCGGCCAGCAGGTAGGCCGCGAACGGCACGACGAGGCCCAGGGCTGTCTCCAGGCCGCTTTCCCGCAGGCGCATCCGGATCAGGTGGACGGCGTTGCCGAGCACGAAACCGATCAGGGCGCCGACGACGGCGCTGTAGACGAACAGCAGGAACGGGTTCTCGATGAAGGTGTGGTCACCGGTGACGGCGGCGACCGTGAGCGAGAAGATCGTCAGCGCGGCGGCGTCGTTGACCAGGCTTTCCCCGGTCAGGATTGCCATCAGCCGCTTCGGCAGCCCGAGTTCCCTGCCGACCGCGAGCCCGGCGACGGCGTCCGGCGGGGCCACCACGGCACCGAGGACGAGCGCGGGCACCAGCGTCAGCCCCGGCACGATCCACCAGGCCACGACACCCGTCGCCAGGGTGGACACCACGACCATGCCGACACCGAGTGCGACGATCGGCCGCAGGTTGCGGGCGAAGGTCGGGAACGAGAAGTTCAGCGCGGCCGAGTAGAGCAGCGGCGGCAGCACGACGCTCAGGATCAGCTCCGGCTCGAGCTCGAACCTGGGCAGACCGGGGATGAACGACACCGCGGCCGCGAGGATCACCACCACGAGCGACGGCTGCATCCCCCGGCGGTGCGCGACCGCTGTCACCGCGATCGCACCGACCACTACCAACAGGAGCTGAATCGCCCTCACCTCACTCGTCTCGCACACGCGCGACTCGCCAACGCGCGACGGACGATAACCACGTTCACCCCAACTCGCGTGTCCACCACTCCAGCACAGCGTGTCCACCACTTGAGCACAGTGAGTTCGCCACTCCGGCACACCCGTTCGAGCGGTGTGCGATCTCGGTGTGCTGGAAAGTGCGACACGGGGTGTCCGAGTGGTGGACACGGCGGGCTGGCCAGCGTGGACGGTGGCGACCTAGCCTGGGTGCGCCGGGCCTTTCACTCGGCACCGCGACCCGGTAGGGTGAGTGTATACCGTATGCAGATGTGGTGTTGGGAGACGAGATGACCCCCGATGCGCTGGGGCAGCGAGTACGGGCAGTGGTGGACGCGCATCGAGGAGACCGGGGCGCGCTCCTGCCCATCCTGCACGGCCTGCAGGCCGAGTTCGGCCACGTCAGCCAGGAGATGGTGCCCATACTGGCCCGCGAACTGAACATCTCCCGCGCCGACGTGCACGGCGTGGTCACGTTCTACACGGACTTCCGCGCCGAGCCCGCGGGCCGCACGGTCGTCAAGATCTGCCGTGCGGAGGCGTGCCAGTCCGTCGGCGCGGAGAAGCTCGCCGAGCACGCCCAGCAGGTTTTCGGCGTCAAACTTGGCCAAACCACGCCAGATGGCTCGGTCACCCTCGAGCAGGTGTTCTGCCTGGGCAACTGCGCGCTCGGGCCCGCGGCCCAGATCAACGGCCGCCTGCACGGAAAGCTCGACGAGCACCGCTTGGACACGCTCATTCTCAACGCTGACACCGCCGGGACGGGGAACGCATGACCACGACCATCTATGTCCCCCGCGACTCCGCGGCGGTCTCGGTCGGCGCGGACGCGGTCGCCGACGCGATCCAACGCGAAGCGCAGGCGCGTGGCCTGGACATCCGCCTGGTCCGCACCGGCTCCCGGGGCATGCTGTGGCTGGAGCCGCTGGTCGAGATCGGCACACTGGACGGCCGCGTCGGCTACGGCCCGGTCGCGCCGCACCAGGTGCCCGAGATCCTGGCCAACCCCGAGCACGAGCTCAAGATCGGCCTGGTCGACGAGCTCCCGTGGATGAAAACGCAGACGCGCCTGTGCTTCAAGCGCGTCGGCGTCACCGATCCCCTGTCCGCCGACGACTATCTCGCCCACGGCGGGATGGCCGGTCTGCGCAACGCGCTGGAACTGCCGCGGGCCGACGTCGTCCAAGCGGTCACCGACTCCGGGCTGCGCGGCCGAGGCGGCGCCGGTTTCCCCGCGGGCATCAAGTGGAAGACCGTCCTCGGCACACCGGGCGAGCTGAAGTTCGTCTGCTGCAACGCCGACGAGGGCGACAGCGGGACGTTCGCCGACCGGATGCTGATCGAGGGCGATCCGTTCTGCCTGATCGAGGGCATGACGATCGCGGCGTACGCGACCGACGCCACCGAGGGCTACGTCTACCTCAGGTCCGAGTACCCGGACGCGGTCAGGACTCTGCGCCAGGCCATCGAGATCGGCTACGCACGCGGCTGGCTGGGCGAGAACATCCTCGGCTCCGGGTGCAAGTTCGACCTGCACGTGCGGGTGGGCGCGGGCGCGTACATCTGCGGCGAAGAGACGTCGATGCTGGAAAGCCTCGAAGGCAAAAGGGGAATGGTCCGCGCCAAGCCGCCGATCCCCGCCATCACCGGGCTTTTCGGCAAGCCGACAGTGGTCAACAACGTCCTCACGCTCGCCTCCGTGCCCACGGTCCTCGCCGACGGCGCCGAGGCGTACGCCGCCCTCGGCACCGGCCGATCCCTTGGCACGCAGGTGTTCCAGCTCGCCGGGAACATCGCACGCGGTGGCGTGTACGAGACCGCGTTCGGCATGTCGTTGGGCGAGCTGATCAACGAGTACGGCGGCGGTACCCGGTCCGGGCGCCCCGTCCGCGCGGTGCAGGTCGGCGGCCCGCTCGGCGCGTACCTCCCGGCCGACCGACTCGACATCCCGCTCGACTACGAGGCGTTCGCCGCCGCGGACGCGATGCTCGGGCACGGGGGTATCGTGGTGTTCGACGACACCGTTGACATGGCTGCCATGGCGCGCTTCGCGATGGAGTTCTGCGCCGAGGAGTCGTGTGGCAAGTGCACCCCGTGCCGGGTGGGCTCGGTGCGTGGCGTCGAGACTATCGACAAGATCGTCGCAGGTCAGGACACCGACACGAACCTGGCCGTGCTGAACGACCTGTGCGAGCTGATGACAGACGGGTCGCTGTGCGCGATGGGCGGCCTGACGCCGAACCCAGTGCTCAGCGCGCTGCGGTACTTCCCAGACGACTTCGCTGTGAAGACACCTCCCCACCAGGAGACGTCATGACACTGATGAAAGAACCGGACCTCGGCACACCCGCCGTCGCGGGCGAGGCGACCGTCACGGTCGAGATCGACGGCATGCCAGTGACCGTGCCACCAGGCACGTCCGTGATGCGGGCCGCCGCGATGACCGGCATCGACATCCCCAAACTCTGCGCGACGGACTCGCTCGACGCCTTCGGCTCCTGCCGGTTGTGCCTGGTGGAGATCGACGGCCGGAAAGGCACCCCGGCCTCCTGCACCACGCCGGTCGCCGAAGGCATGCAGGTCCGCACCCAGACGCCCAGGGTGGAGAAACTCCGCCAGGGCGTGATGGAGCTGTACATCTCGGATCACCCGCTGGACTGCCTGACCTGCTCGGCCAACGGCGACTGCGAGCTGCAGGACATGTCCGGTGTCGTCGGCCTGCGGCAGGTCCGCTACGGCTACGAGGGCGAGAACCACCTCGACCTGCTGACGGACTCCAGCAACCCGTACTTCGACTTCGACGCCTCCAAGTGCATCGCGTGCTCGCGGTGTGTGCGGGCGTGCGGCGAGATCCAGGGCACGTTCGCGTTGACGATCGAGGGCCGTGGCTTCGAGTCCAAGGTCTCGGCCGGTGGCGTGGACTTCATGAACTCCGAGTGCGTGTCGTGTGGCGCGTGCGTGCAGGCGTGCCCCACGGCCACGTTGCAGGAGAAGTCCGTGGTGGAGCTGGGAATGCCGACGCGCAGCGTGGTCACCACGTGCGCGTACTGCGGTGTCGGCTGCTCGTTCAAGGCCGAGATGCGCGGCGACCAGCTCGTGCGGATGGTGCCGTTCAAGGACGGCGGCGCCAACGAGGGCCACTCGTGTGTGAAGGGCCGCTTCGCCTTCGGCTACGCCACGCACCCCGACCGGCAGCTCAACCCGATGGTCCGCGACTCGATCACCGACGAGTGGCAGGTCGTGGACTGGGACACAGCGATCGAGCACACCGCGCGGAAACTGCTTGAGGTGCAGGCGAAGCACGGCGCGGGCTCGATCGGCGGGATCACTTCGTCGCGCACCACCAACGAAGAGGTCTACGTGGTGCAGAAGATGGTCCGCGCCGCGTTCGGCAACAACAACGTCGACACGTGCGCCCGCGTCTGTCACTCGCCCACCGGGTACGGCCTCAAGCAGACGTTCGGCACGTCGGCGGGAACGCAGGACTTCAAGTCCGTCGCCGAGGCCGACGTGATCGTGGTGATCGGCGCGAACCCGACCGACGCCCACCCGGTTTTCGCGTCCCGGATGAAGCGGCGGCTGCGTGAGGGCGCCAAGCTGATCGTGCTCGACCCGCGCACGATCGACCTCGTGCGCTCACCGCACGTCGAGGCGCAGCACCACCTGCGGCTCCAGCCGGGCACGAACGTGGCCGTGGTCAACGCCTTCGCGCACGTCGTGGTCACCGAAGGACTGGTGGACCAGGACTTCGTGGACGCGCGCTGCGAGGGCTTCGAGGAGTGGGCCGAGTTCATCGCCCGCCCGGAGAACAGCCCGGAGGCCACCGAGGCAATCAGCGGCGTGCCCGCGGACGAGTTGCGCGCCGCCGCGAGGCTGTACGCGACCGGCGGGAACGCGGCGATCTACTACGGCCTGGGCGTGACCGAGCACAGCCAGGGTTCGACGATGGTCATGGGTATGGCCAACCTCGCCATGGCGACGGGCAACATCGGCCGGGACGGCGTCGGCGTGAACCCGTTGCGCGGTCAGAACAACGTGCAGGGCTCGTGTGACATGGGCTCGTTCCCGCACGAGCTGTCCGGCTACCGGCACGTGTCGGACGAAGCGGTCCGCGAGGTGTTCGAGAACCTGTGGGGCCGCGCGATCCTGCCCGAGCCGGGCCTGCGGATCCCCAACATGTTCGACGCGGCCATCGACGGCAGCTTCCGCGCGTTGTTCGTGCAGGGCGAGGACATCGCCCAGTCCGACCCGAACACCAAGCACGTCACCGCCGCCCTCGCCGCGATGGATCTCGTCGTGGTGCAGGACCTGTTCCTCAACGAGACGGCGAAGTTCGCGCACGTCTTCCTGCCGGGCACGAGCTTCCTGGAGAAGGACGGCACGTTCACCAACGCCGAACGCCGGATCAACCGCGTCCGACCGGTGATGGCGCCCAAGACGGGTGTGCACGAGTGGGACATCCCGTGCCGCATCGCGAAGGCGATGGGCTACGAGATGTCCTACAACAACCCCGGCGAGATCATGGACGAGATCGCGGCGGTCACGCCGACCTTCTCCGGTGTCTCGTTCGAGAAGCTGGACAAGCTGGGCAGCGTGCAGTGGCCGTGCAACGACGCGGCCCCGACCGGAACGCCGATCATGCACGTCGACGGCTTCGTGCGCGGCAAGGGCGCGTTCGTGCAGACCACGTTCGTGCCGACGGACGAGCGCAGCACGCGCAAGTACCCGTTGATCCTGACCACCGGCCGGATCCTGTCGCAGTACAACGTCGGCGCGCAGACCCGGCGCACGGCGAACGTGGCCTGGCACCCGGAGGACGTGCTGGAGATCCACCCGCACGACGCGGAGGTGCGCGGGATCAACCACGGCGACATGGTGTCACTGGCCTCACGGGTCGGCGAGACGTCGCTGAAGGCCGTGATCTCCGACCGGATGCCGGTAGGAGTGGTGTACACCACGTTCCACCACCCGGTGACGGGTGCCAATGTGGTGACGACCGAGAACTCGGACTGGGCGACGAACTGTCCCGAGTACAAGGTGACCGCCGTCCAGGTGGGACTGCGCACCCCGGCCGGACCGGCGGAACGCGTTGCCCACGAAGACATCCCGATCGCAGTGGACTGACACACACATGACACACGCAGCCAATCCTCAGATCCGCCTCGCGAACGAGATCGCGGTGCAGTTCCACCACCGTCCCGCCGACGAGGCGGCGGCGGCGATCGCGAATCACATCAGGATGTTCTGGGACCCGAGGATGAAGGCTGACCTGCTGCACCGCGCGGAGACCGAGACGGCGGCGCTCGACCCGCTCGTGCTCCGCGCGGTGACGCACCTGAGGCCTTGACCTCAACATATCTTGAGGTTCAACACTGGCTCATATGCGAGTCATCGAAGTAACCGAACACGGCGGCCCGGACGTCCTTCGGGTGGCCGAGGCGCCGGACCTGACACCGGGCGCGGGCCAGGTGCTGATCAGCGTGGCCGTGTCCGGCGTCCAGTCCATCGACGGATACCTGCGCCGAGGCCTGTGGGCCGACATGTTCCCCACGTACCCGCCCTACATCCCGGGCCTTGAGGTCGCCGGAGTGGTCGCGGCGGTCGGCGAAGGCGTCGACCCAGCCTGGACAGGCCGACGAGTGGCGTCACGAGTCGAGAACGGCTACGCGACCCAGGCGGTGGCGGCGGCCGACACGATCCTCGCCCTGCCTGATGGCCTTGGCTTCCAGGAATCGATCGCCGTCATGCACGACGGCAGCACGGCCCTCGCCCTGGCGGAGGCGGTCTCGGTGCGGGCTGGGCAAACGGTGCTGATCCAGCCTGCCGCGGGCGGCCTCGGCACGATCCTCGTCCAACTCGCGGTGGCCGCGGGCGCCCGGGTGATCGGGGCAGCCCGGGGCTCGGAGAAACTGGCGCTGGTGAAGGAACTCGGCGCCGATGTCGCGGTCGACTACAGCTCCCCGGACTGGATCGAGCAGGTCGGCCCGGTGGACATCGCGTTCGACGGCGTCGGCGGCCCGCTCGGACGCTTGGCTTTCGGCGCCGTGCGCGTTGGCGGCGTGTACTCCAACCACGGCAGCGCCAGCGGCTCAGCCGAGTCCGTCACCGACGAGGAGGCAACCTCGCGCGGTGTCACCAGGCGAGGAATCGAGCAGCTCTCGACATTCCACCCCGACCAGCACCGTCGGATCGAGCACCTCTTCGACCTGACCGTGACAGGCAGGATCAAGCCGGTGATCGGCCGAACCTACCCACTCGACCAGGCCGCCGACGCACACCGCGCGGTGGAAGCCCGCGAAGTCGTCGGCAAAGTCCTACTGATTCCCTGACCCGGATCGGCGTTCGAGGTACGCGGCGACGCCGTCGAGGTAGAGCTGGAGGCTGAAGTCGAAGTCGGTGTCGACTTCTCCTTCGGCCCACAGCGACTCCTGGTCGAACACCCCGGACGCCACGAGCTTGGTCAGCGCGGGGAAGTCACTCGGATCGAGCAGCGTGGACAGCGCGGTGTGGTACTGGCGCCCGAACGCCGCCGGGTTCTCCGCGTATCCGGCAGCCAGTTGCGCCCGCAGTTGGTACTCGCCACGCAGGAAGGTCAGCAGGCCCATCACGACGCCTGCCTTCTCCGGCTCGTACAGCTCCGTCTCGCCCAACATCGCCAGGCCGCGGTCGAACCACAGCAGGTTGTGCGGGCCGAACGGGGGCGCGGAGACAGGAATCTCGTGGTACCACGGGTGTTGCGCCACGGCCTTGATGATCTCGTGTGCCCAGAGCCGCAGGCCTTCGCGCCAGCCGATGTCGTCGGGGAACACCGGCGGCGGCTCCAGCGCCGCGTCGGACATCAGCATCAGCAGTTCGCTCTTGCTTTTCACGTACCGGTACAGCGCCATGGTCGAGTTGCCGAGGTGGCCTGCGACTTTCGCCATCGACACGGCGGCGAGGCCCTCGGCGTCGGCGACCGCGATGGCCGCGCGCGTGATGTCGTCAACCGTCAGTGTCGGCTTCGGCCCGCGTCTCGTTGTTTCCCGCGTGCCCCAGAGCAACGCGATGTGCTCGGGGATCTCGGTCTCGTCGGTCATGTCCCTCTCTCCTTCTCGGCCGAGTTTAGAGAAGGCCTTGCGCACCCTTACTGCGTAGATGCTACGCTAATTCGCGTATTGCATACGCAGTACTTGGGGAGGGGCGATGATCGTCGACGTACAAGGCCTGAGAAAGGCCTACGGGGACAACCTGGTCCTCGACGGGATAGACCTGCACGTGCCGGAGGGATCGGTGTACGCGCTGCTCGGGCCCAATGGCGCGGGCAAGACGACAGCCGTGCGGATTCTCACCACGCTCACCCGGCCGGATGCCGGGACCGTGCTGGTCGCGGGCCACGACGTGGTGCGTGAGCCCGCCAAGGTCCGCGCGCAGATCAGCCTGACCGGCCAGTACGCGGCGGTCGACAACGCACAGACCGGCCGCGAGAACCTGGTCATGGTCGGTCAGCTGATGCACCTCGGCCGGGCTGCGGCCCGCAGGCGTGCCGACGAGTTACTGGAGCGGTTCGACCTCGTCGACGCCATGCACCGCAGGGTGTCCGCGTATTCCGGGGGTATGCGCAGGCGCCTCGACCTGGCGATGAGCCTGGTCGCCCAGCCGAGGGTGATCTTCCTCGACGAGCCGACCACCGGACTCGACCCGGCCAGCCGGACGACCATGTGGGACGCGATCAGGGAACTGGTCCGCGCGGGCGCCACGATCGTGCTGACCACGCAGTACCTGGAGGAGGCCGACAAGCTGGCGGACTGGATCGTCCTGATCGACAACGGCCGGGTGTCGCTGTCGGGAACGGCGGACACGCTCAAGGCACAGGTCGGCGGCGAACGCCTCGAGTTGACGTTCGACGACGAGGGAAGCGTCCTGCGGGCAGCGCAACTGCTTGGCGGGAACGTGAACCGCGAACGCCGTCTGCTCGAACTCCCGTCGGACGGAACAGCGGCGCACGTCCACGCGGTGCTGAACAACCTGCACGCGGCCCGCGTCCCGGTCGCCCGCGTCTCGGCACACAGGCCGACGCTGGACGACGTCTTCATGGCTGTCACCGAGAACCGTTCTCGCGAAGGGGCAAACGCGTGACGACACCGGCGATCCGGCACGGCGGCCCCGGCAACGCGGTCAGTGACGTGCTCACGATGATCGGCCGCAGCATCCGGCTGAGCAGGCGCGACATGGACACCCTGATCATGGCGATCCTGTTGCCGCTGCTGATGATGTCGTTGTTCGTGTACGTCTTCGGCGGCGCGATCAGCACCGGAGTGGCCTACATCAACTACGTGGTGCCGGGCACGATCCTGCTGTGCGTCGGCTACGGTGCTGCGTCGACAGCCATGGCCGTGGCCGACGACATGCACAACGGCATGGTCGACCGGCTGCGTTCGATGCCGATCAGCGGCTTCGCCCTGCTGACCGGACACGTGGTGGCGAGCATGGCCCGAAACGGCCTGTCCACCACGATCGTGATCGCGGCGGCGATCGCGATGGGCTTCCGCCCCAACGGTTCCGTGGTCGACTGGCTGCTCACCGCCGGGCTGCTGATGCTCTACGTGCTCGCGTTGTCCTGGCTGGCGGCGGGCCTCGGCGCGATCGCGGGCAGCGTCCAGTCGGCCAGCGGGCTGAGCTTCTTCATGCTTTTCCTGCCGTACCTGAGCAGCGCGTTCGTGCCGACTCACACGATGCCCGCGTTCCTGCGCGGGATCAGCGAGAACCAGCCCATCACGTCGGTCATCGAGACGACCAGGGGCCTGCTCACCGGAACACCGATCGGCGACAGCGGCTGGACGGCACTGGCCTGGACAGTCGGTCTGCTGATCTTCTCCTTCGCGCTGGCGACAGTGCTCTACCGCCGACGCGTCAGCCGCTAGTGCCACAGGGAGGTCGCGATCGGCCCCACGACGATCGCGACCTCCCGTGGCACCACTTCGAGTCTGCGGGACCCGATCCGGTTCCCTGGCAGTGAAAGAAATTCGGCGAGTGGTTCAGCCAATCCGGGCAGTCACCAACGCGAAGTCCAATGGCAGGTCCGCGGCGGAGGTGACCACGAACCCGGCCGTGGCGAGAAGTCGCCGGTAGTGCCCAAGCGTTCGCTCCCTGCCACCGACGTTGCACAGCATGTGCACGTCCCAAGCCACGGCGAGCGACGGAGAATCGTCCTCCGGCAGCAGTCGTTCGACCACGAGCAACTGGGCGCCCGGCCCCATGGCGGACGCACACCGCTTCAGAATCGCCAGGCACTGCTCGTCATCCCAGTCGTGCAGGACCCGTGACAGCAGGTACACGTCGCCGCCAACCGGCACGGCAGTGGTGAAGTCACCGCCGACGAATGAGCACCGGTCAAGGCACTCGCCCAGATTGGCCTGTGCTGCGGGAAGAACGTCGTGACGCTCGAACAACGTCCCGTGCAGATACGGAATCGCCTGCAGCACGTGCTTGAGCAGTTCTCCGCTGCCACCGGCGACGTCGACCACGTGCCGCGCCGAGGTGAAGTCGAAGGCCTCGGTGACGCGGCCGAAGATCGACGCGGCCGCGGCCATCGCCCGGGTGAAGCCCAGCGACGGGCGATCGGCGAAGTAGTCGAAGTGATGCGAACCGAACACGTACTCGAAGGACTCCCGGCCCGTGCGCACCGCGTGCTCCAGTTCGCCGAAGGACTTGTAGAACGAGTCCCCGTACAGCAATGCCAATGGTTGCAAGGAGTTCGGTGCGTCGGTCCGGAGCATCTCGCCCACCGCGGTCAACGCGAAGGTGTCGCCGTCGGCCCGCAGCACTCCCAGACTGGCCAGGTACCGCAGGAGTCGCCGGAGGCTGTCCAGGTGCAGACCGACCGACGCGCAGATGTCCTCGATGGACAGTCCGTTGGCCAGGTGGTCCGCCAGCCGGAGCGAGGCGGCGACGGCGACGGCCTGCGTTCGCCACGCACCCGTCATCACCTCCAGCAGCCGGTAGGCGGGGTCGCGCCGCAGGTGTTGCTTCAGTACGGACTCGTGGTGCCCTTCGGCGACCAGGTCGAGTCGACGCCCGCTGCCCCGGAAGGAAAGCACTGTGCGGTCGACGTGCGCGTCGTACCTGCCGCCGTCCGGTGTCAGACCGGCGTTGCCCAAGGACGTGGACAATCCTAAAAGGATGATCGAGTCCGGTTCGGTGACGGACAACGCGAAGGGCGATTCGAGCACGCAGTACGCCGCGACGCCCTGATCGACGCCGAACGTCTCGAGCACACCGTGGATGTCAAGCTCCGGCCACACGTCTCCCCCGCGTTGGTTCGAAGGTTTCTCAGATCCCGATGTAGTTCTCGGCGAAGTGGTCCTGGTGGGAACGGGAGTCACGCAGGCTTTCCAGCCGCGCGCGTTGCAGCGACCGGAGGAACACCGCGTGGTCGTCGTCCCCGAACGGACCGTGCAGCAGGTTGATCATCCAGTGCGAGAACTCCTGCGCACGCCAGATCCGGGGCAGGCAGTCGGCCGTGTACGTGGCCAGCAGCCGGTCGTCGCCGAGGTTGATCCGGCTGGCCAGCGCCTTCGCGAGCAGCTCGGCGGCCATCAGCGCGAGGTTCGCGCCCTTGGCCGCGGACGGGCTGATCAGGCTGGCCGAGTCACCGGCCAGCAGCAACGACGCGTGCCGGATCGGGTCCATCACGTGTGAGGTCATGTCCACCACGCGGCGCTCGACGATCCGCCCTGTCCGCAGCGCCCCGTACTGGTCGGAACGCATCCGCAGGTGCAACTCCTCCCACACCCGGTCGTCCGTCCACTCGTCGGGATCGGTTCCCTTCGGGACCTGGAGGTAGTAGCGCGTGACCATGGCGCTGCGTGCCATGTGCCCGGCGAAGCCGTTCCGGTGGATCGCGTACATCACCGCGGCCATGCTCGGCGGCGCCTCGACCAGCAGCGCCAGCCACGAGACGCCGTGATCCCGTTGGTACACCTTGGCGGGAACCGCCTGCCGGGAGACGCCGTGCTGTCCGTCGCATCCGGCGACGAAACGGCCGGTCAGCCTGGTTCCGTCGGCGAGCTGGAGCTCCGCGCGCTCGGCGTCGACGTTCGTCACGACCGTGTCGAACCGGATCTCGCCGTCCCGGTCGAGGAACTCCCCGATCAGGTCCCGCACCAGTTCCTGCTGCGGGTACACCGTATGGACCTCGCCACGGCCCAGCCCGCTGTACTTGAGCTCGAACTCGCCGTGCTCGCCACGGAAGGCGCACGTGTCATGCTGCTGACCGTTGGCACGCAAGCCTTCGGCGAGCCCGTTCTCGGTCAGGATCCGGACGCTGTTGGCGGCGAGGAAACCCGCGCGGGCCCGTTGTTCGACGTGGGCGCGGCTCTGGCGCTCCACGACAAGGCAGCGGATTCCCTCTGCCCGCAACATGTTGGCCAGCACCAGGCCGGCAGGCCCGGCACCGCAGATGATCACGTCGGCGCTCAGCGTTGACATGGCACCCCCTCGTCCCCACTACCGTACAGGCGACGGCAAGATCGACGGGAGACCACTTTACTGTGCTTGCGCAGGCAATACGTGCTGTCCGGTTCGGTCGGTGCTCAGGCAGAGTGAGCAGATCACGCCGCCGAGCGCGCTCGCCAGCACGTCCGGCCGTTCGTAACCCTGCTCACACACCTGGCAGGTGTAACGGGTCCCGCTCGGGTTGCCGTCCGCGTCCACCATCGGCTCGTCGATCCCGTCGTCGGTGCGGCGCAGGTAGTACCGGCCGCGGGTCGCGATCGCCATCACCGGCGTGAGCACGAGCGCGATCACCACCGCCGCCACCGGCGAGAACGGCTGGACGCCCGAACCGAAGGCACCGAAGTAAACCGCGATCGAGATCCCCGACGACGCCACGAACGCGGTCGGCCCGACCGGGTTGACCGCGTACAGCATGCCGCGCCGGAACTCCGGCTGCTTCGGCGAGAGACCGAGCAGGAACTTGTTGACCATGATGTCCGTCGCGACCGTGACCACCCAGGCGATCGCGCAGTTCGAGTAGAAGCTGAGCAGGGAGTTCAGGAAGCTGAACATGTCCGCTTCCATCAGCACGAGGGCGAACGCGAGGTTCAGCACGACGAACACCAGCCGCCCCGGGTAGCGGCGGGTGACCCTGGTGACGGAGTTGGTCCAGGCCAGCGAGCCGGAGTACGCGTTGGTGACGTTGATCTTGACCTGGCTGAGCACGACCAGCAGCAGCGCCAGCGGGACCACCAGCCACACCGGCAGCATCCGCTTGAACGCGCCGGTGAACTGCTCGATCGGCTCGACCGCGGCCGCCACCCCGACGGCGTCCACTATGTACACGGCGAGGAAGACGCCGATGATCTGCTTGGCCGCGCCGAAGAACACCCAGCCGGGACCGGCCGCGACCACCGAGATCCACCACGACCGCCGGTTGGCCCTGGTCCTGGGCGGCATGAACCGCAGGTAGTCGATCTGCTCGCCGATCTGCGCCATCAGCGACAGGCACACACCCGCGCCGAGCATCACCGCGGCCGCGTCCACGCCCGGCTTGTACGACAGGAACTCCCGCACCGAACCGGGATCGGCCACGACGAGGTAGCCGATCGGCGCGACGATCAGCACCAGCCACAGTGGATTGGTCCAGGTCTGCAGCTTGGCCAGCGCCTTCATCCCGTAGACCACCAACGGGATGATCACCAGCGTCGACACCAGGTACCCGGCCCACAACGGCAGGCCGAGGCCGTAGCGCAGGCCCTGCGCCATGATCGAGCCCTCGAGCGCGAAGAAGATGAACGTGAAGCTGGCGAAGATCACGCTGGTCAGCACCGAGCCGTGATACCCGAAGCCGGAGCCGCGGGTGATCAGGTCGAGGTCGATGTTGTACCGGGCCCCGTAGTACGCCAGCGGAAACCCGGTGACCAGGATGACGACCGCGGCGCACAGGATCGCCAGCAGAGCGTTGGAGGTGCCGTGGGTCAGCCCGATGCCCGCGCCGATGGAGAAGTCGGCCATGTAGGCCATCCCGCCGAGCGCGGACGCGCCGACGACGGCCGGGGACCACCGCCGGTACGAGCGAGGCGCGAACCTGAGTGTGTAGTCCTCCAGCGTCTCGCGGGCCACATTGCCTTGCCGGGTAGGCAATGCCTGCTCGAGTGCCATTCCTCGAAAGCTAGGAACGAGTCGTTTCGGCAGTACCTACCCAGCTGTGACAGCCACGTTAACGAGACCCTAGGGCGAGATGATCGGGCGCGTCCTTGATGGATCGCGGCCGTCGAAGTCCGTGCTGCCTGCCAGCTTGACCCCGGGCCGCGGACGGTGGTTGCGCTGCAGGCCGTAGACGAGGACGGCGAGGAGGATGAGGAGAACCAGTGTTTCTGCCATGGCAGTAATTTTTCTATGGAGGATTTTCCGCCACCAGTGGCAGTAGAGACCTTGTCCAACAAAATCCTGCCATCTACGATGACCACATGCTGAGAACCGTGACAGTGGTGCTCGTCGACGACTTCGCCCCGTTCGAGTTCGGAGTGCTCTGCGAGGTCTTCGGCGTCGACCGCACCGAGGAGGGCGTGCCGCCCATCGAGTTCCGCGTGTGCGGGGAGCGGGCAGGCGTCGCACTGAACACGACCGTCGGCATCAAGCTCACACCGGACCACGGCCTCGACGCGCTGGCCGACGCCGACCTGGTGGCCATCCCCGCGTGCAACATCCGTGACGAGTACCCGGCAGCCGTGCTCGACGCGATACGCGCCGCCTCCGGGCGGGGAGCCACCATCCTGACGGTCTGCAGCGGGGCGTTCCTGCTCGCCGCGACCGGACTGTTGGACGGCAGGCTGTGCACGACCCACTGGCTGTACGCCGACCGGTTCGCGCGTTTGCACCCCAACGCCAAGCTTGATCCGGACGTGCTGTTCGTCGACGACGGCGACATCATCACCAGCGCGGGCACGGCCGCCGGGATCGACGCCTGCCTGCACCTGGTCCGCCGCGAGCTCGGCTCGGCGCACGCGGCGACGATCGCCCGCCGGATGGTCGTCCCGCCGCAACGTGACGGCGGCCAACGCCAGTACGTCGAAGTGCCCATTCCGCACACCGGCGACAGTCTCGAACCGGTGCTCACCTGGATGCTCGAACACCTCGCGGTCGAGCACACCGTCGCCGACCTCGCCAAGCGCGCGCAGACCTCGGAGCGGACCTTCGCCCGCAAGTTCGTGGCTGAGACGGGGACCACACCGCTGCGTTGGCTGTCCACGCAACGCGTCCTGCACGCGCAGCGGCTGCTGGAGGACACCGCGCTGGGCGTCGAGGAGATCGCGCAGCAGTGCGGTTTCGGCAGTTCCGCGCTGCTCAGGCACCATTTCCACAAGGTCGTCGGGATCGGGCCGAAGGACTACCGGCGGGCGTTCGCCGCAGGCCCGAAAGGGCAGCTTTCCGGGTGACGGGCGCCACTATCCGACACGTTCGAGTGATCATCGCGGATATCGGCATCAGACAGGCCCTGGGGAGGCGTCTCATCGCCGCAAGGCCCTGAAGCTGACAGGAGGCAGCGATGATGCGCGAAGAGCACACCGAGATCGTGATGACGGTGACGTTCGACCTGGTTTCCGAGCACCCGGTTCCCGTTGACGTCGAACTTCGCTACGACACCCGCGACCCGTTCGCGGTGTACGCGTTGTTCGAGCCGGAGGGTGCCAGGGCTGTTCAGTGGATCCTGTCGCGTGATCTGTTGGCCGACGGCCTGATCGTGCGCACGGGCGAGGGTGACGTGCGGATGTGGCCGGACCAGGACAACGACGAGCTCATCATGATCGAGTTCGTCACGCCGAAGGGACAGGCCCGGTTCGAGGCGCACGCACAGGACATCGCCGACTTCCTGGACACCACCTACGAGGTGGTGCTGTCGGGCGGCGAGGACCAGTGGTTCGACTTCGACTCGGAGATCGAGCGGATGATCGCCGCGGGCTGATGATCATCCTCGCTGCCGCAGCCTTGTGTCCCTGGAGTGTCGTTCAGGACGCGGAAAGACACTCCAGGGACGAGAACCTGGCTGCCACAGCAGTTGAATTCAGGGAGGATCACCCGATCCGGGGCACGGCCACGCCGACTCCGGCGAGCTGGCTGTACAGCGTCCTGACCGAGACGTCGTCGCCGTACTTCGACAGCCGCCGCACCACCGAAGTCAGGCACACCTGGTCACGCACCGGACGGATCGGCGCGACGCGGGGCACGATCTGTGACGTGACCGCGCACGCTTCCTCGATCTTTCGCTGGTCCGCCAGCGCGGCGGCGAGCAACGTCCTTGTGCACAAACGAACTCCCGGCCAGCGTTCGCTCAGCTTGACCGCCGTGCGCGCGAAACCTTCCGCCTCGCGCGGCCAGCCGAGGAACCGGAACGACAGGGCGCAGCCGGACGCCAGGTACAGCCGGTCGGTCGGCTCGGACGAGCCGTAGGCCTCAAGCGACTTCTCCGCCCTGCGCAACACCTGCAGGCACGTGTCACGGTCGCCCATCATCGCGTAGCAGGACGCCGCCATCGAGGCGATCTCCACCCGCAGCAAGGTCAGCCCGGTCTTGTCCGCGGCCTGCTCGGCCATCCGGATCACCGGAACCGCCGACTCGAGCGTCCCGTGGAACAACGACTGGAAGCTCAGCGCCGCGAGGATCTCCGCGGACAGCGCCAGCTCACCCGAGCGTCTGCTCAGGTTGAGCGCGATCCGCAGCCGCTGGCTGCCGAGCGCCACCTCACCCTCGTCGAACGCGTACCAACCGCCGCGCAGGTACGACTCCGCCGCCGCCCGGAACACGTTCTCGCTCGGGCGCTCGGCTTCGTCGGTCGTCTCGTTGCCGAGCCACCGGAACAGTTGCCGCATGCCAAGCCCGACCTGCCCGTCCGGCCTGCTCACGATCCGCAGCGCGTTGAACCCGCCGTCGCCACCGGCGAACTCCGACTGCCGGGATCCCGACAGCTGGAACCACAGCAGCCGCTGCGGGATCTTCAGCGCCTTCGCCCAGCGTTCGAGCTTGTCGAGGTCGTGCACCTGACTTCGGTCGCGTTCGATTCTGCTGATCTGTCCCTGGCTGACGCCGAGCCAGTTCGCGACCTCGGCCTGGCCGACGTTGCTCGCCCGCCGGTACTCGCGCAGGAGCTGCCCGAAGTGGCGTTCCGCGGCGGCGGCACGCATGGGTGCGGCATCCCAGAACTCGTCCGGGCGGGATGGCGCGCCGGCCCTGCCTGACCGGCGAGGGGTGGTGTCCACCCCGCCGTGAGCGCTGGTCCGCCCACCTAGTTGCTGCTTCATGTCAGACTCCGCTCCTTCTCCGCGGCCGAGGTTCAGGGGTTGCTCAGCACCACCGGAGCGCCATCGGATCGCATTTCGTCCCGCTGGTGACTCCTGACCCCGATGAGGACCAGTCCGAATACCAGGTTGTCGCTGGCCTGAGCGCCGGTCGCGGGGTACCGGCACTGGCGGAGGCGGGGGCCTGGCTGTGCCCCAGGTTGGTCGTAGCCGTGGAATGCGTCTCACCTTGTGTCACGGATGCACCGGCAAGACCGTTCATCACCATCGCGATCACGGCCGCTGTCCCGGCACCGACGGCGGTCAACGTGATCGTTCGGGGAGCGACGCGCATGCCTGTAGCACGGGACCTCCTGCTGGTCGCCCTATGCCGTGCGCGCATGGAGGGAACCTCCCTATCAGCTCTAACCTGCACCCTGGTCTGGCTGGCGGCATGTACATCACGACTTCAACTGGCGTGGAAGATCTGGTGAATCACCCCCAACAGGAGTAGAAATACGCCGACCGGAGCATAGGGGTGCGACGCACAGTGTTCAACCCTTGCCAGAGTGTTTCGAACGAGTGGATAGTCGGACGCGTTCGAGTGAGGAGGGGGAGATGACCCGTGTCGGGGAGGGTCTGTTCGCCGCGGTCCTCGATGATCTCTGCCGCCATCCGCCGGCCAGGCGCAGGCGGCTGAGCAACGTCGAGCTCGCCGCGGCGATCCGGGACCGCGGGGGCGACATCGGACACGCGTACATCGCGCAGCTGCGCAAAGGCCAGAAGGACAATCCGACCCGCCAGGCGATCGAGGACCTGGCAGGAGCACTGGGGGTGCACCCGGCCTACTTCGTCGGCGGACGCCGTGAGCTGGCCGACGGGGAAACGCCACGGTGGCGGCACGACGCGTTACGGACGCTGTTCGACACCGCGCACGGAACCGTGTCACCCGAGGACGTGGCCACCACCATCAGCTCGAACGGCCGGTTCGGCTCGATCTCGGCCAGCTACATCCGTGAGCTGCTCAACGGGGTCAGCGACAACCCCAGGCTGAAACACATCCTCGGTCTGGCTGAACACTTCGACGTCCCGCCCTCGTACTTCTTTGACGACAGGCTCGCTCGCTGGGTCGACAGCGAACGCGCCGACCTCGTGCAACTGCGGGAGTTAGGAGTGGTCGAGTTCGTGACACGGCTGGCCGGAAAGGTTCCTGAGCTGTCCCAGCAGACCAGGCGAGCCACCATCCAGGCGATTGCCGACGCGCTCGAGCCAGGCAAGTACGAAGGATGGTTCATCAGGCGGGACCAGGAGACGATATGAACAGACGCACGCGCCGTGCACTGGTCACCCGCGTCACCGACGAGCTGCGGCTCGCACCGGGGACCACCCACCAGGAGGCCGCATGGCGCGTGTGCGAACTGATGGGGCAGCACCTCGGCAAACACGTCGAGGTCCGCTTCGCACCGCTGCCGGACGCGCGGCTGACCGGCGTCTCCGCGTTGCTTGAGAACGGCAACTACCTGGTGATCTGCGCGAACTCACCACGCTGGTACCACCGGCTGCAGATCCTGCTGCACGAGTTCGCGCACCTGCTGCTCGGCCACCAGCCGATCACCCTGGCCAAGTCGGAGGGCCTGCGCAGGCTGGCCCCGAACGTGCTGCCGACCAGGGCGAGGTACGTGGCCGGGCGCACCGCCTTCAGCGACCACGACGAGCACGCCGCCGAGGAACTCGCGGACGAGCTGCTCGACGCCATCACCGACCAGCGCCGTGTCGGCGACCCCGGTATGCCCGGCCACGTACGCCGGATCGTCTCCTCGTTCTCCACCGACCACGAGGCTTCCCATGACGTCCACCTATGACGTCATCTATCTCACCGGTGCCCTCGTCTGCGGACTGGCCCTGTTCTACAAGGCGATTCGGCTCTACCGGCACGGCGGCCACGCGCGGTCGTGGGCACTGACCATCACACTGGCCTACAGCGTGGGCGCAGCCGTCCTGTCGGCGCCCACATTCGCGGGCTGGTTCGACCGGTTCGTCGGGATCGACAGCTTCGCCACACTGCTGGAGGCCTGCATGGAAGCGGGCTTCGCGTGTGGCGCGCTGTCACTGGTCACCTACTGGCGTTATCCGCTCGGGCGTGCGTGCGATCTGGTGTGGCGGTTCAGCAAGTTCTTCTTCGGGCTCGTCGCCGTGTTGGCGGCGCTGTTCGCGATCTCGTCGTTCCCCGGCAGCCATGAGGTCGATTTCATCAGCCAGTACGCCCACCAGCCAACGGTTTCCGCGTTCGTACTCGTCTACCTGATCCCGACGACGATCGTGATGGCCGCGTCCACTCGCGGCTGCGGAGTGGCGGCGAAGGACCCGGCCATCGCGAAATTCCCCTGGCTGCGCAGGGTGTTGCGGTGCCTGCAACTGGCGATCGGCTTCGCGATGCTGCACCTGCTCGGTGAATACGTGGCACTGGCCTCGGTGTGGTTCGACTGGCACTCGCTCGAATGGTTCGCGCCGACGGCGTCGGCCGTGTCGACCTTCGGGTTCGTCCCCAGCGCGCTCGCGGCCGTGTTGCCGGACGTCGAGCGGCTGAAACCGAGTCTGGGCCTGGCAATCGAACGCTGGCAGGTGTTCGTGTTGTTGCGCCCGCTGCACCGGGCGTTGCGATCAGTCAACCCGGAGGCCGTTTTCGTGGCTCGGGGCAAGCGGTTCTGCCCGCACCACCGGCTACGCAGGCAGTTGCTGGAGTTGAGCGAGTGGCGTTGGGCGCTGGCGCCGCAGTTCGACCCGGACGTCCGCAGCGCGGCACAGCGAATAGGAAGTATGCGCGGACTTTCCGGGACGGACCTCGATTCCGTGGTCGAAGCGGCCCAACTGGAGGCCGCGATCCACCGCTCACGACAGGTTTCCGCAACAGTGTGTCCGGACGTCACCCGTTGCGAGGTGACCCATTCTGAAGTGACCCACTCCGAAGTGACACAGGACGGCTCCGGATTGGACAGTGAGTACACCTGGTGGGTCGCTGTGGCGCAGGCGTTCCGCGGCTCCACTGTGGTGACCGCCGCACTCACCGAGGCCGGAGCCCACCGGGCACGCGGCGAGCTGTTCACGCCGACCGGTCACTGAGCGCACGCCGCAGCGCGCGAACCCCGTGGTACATCCGGGATTTCACAGTTCCCGGAGGGACACCGAGCATGTCCGCGACCTCGTTGACCGTCCGGCCGCGCAGATAGGTCTCCTCGATGACCTGGCGTTGCGCCGGGGGTAACGTGTCGAGCGCGCGGCGCACGGCCAACGCGGACACTGTTTGCTCTGCTGGATCCGGAACACTGACATAGTCCTCGTGCGCCTCTTCGACCTCGTACGGCCGGGCCCGCCTGCTGCGCCAGTCGTCGATCACGACCCGCCGCGCCACCGTGTACATCCAGGCGCGCAACAGATGTGGCCGCGGGTCCAGCCTGCTGGCGTTGCGCCACGCCCTGATCAGGGTTTCCTGCACGACGTCTTCCGCCCAGTGCCGGTCGTGACCGGTCAGCCGCAACGCGTACGGCATGAGCGAGATGCTCATCTCCTGGTATGCGACGTGGCCCATGCCACCATCGTGTTCCGTTGTGGCACAACGGTCCAGACGCTAGTCGGGATCCGCATACGGTATGCCAAAAAAAGGGGGGAGGGACATGGTCGGCTTGGGGGTGAAACCGGCCAGGCCCCTCCCGCATCGGCGGCCGGTGCTGGGGACACCGCAATGCCGCCTGTCACCTCGCAGCCGTCAGGCTATGGTGCGCGGTGTCATGCGCGCACGACCGACGTGGGTACTACTACCGTTGCAGATAGCCCCAGCCGGTTGGCACGCTTGTGCTCTCAACTATCACTGAGCGGGAATCGACTCGGGAGTGGTTGGCTGTTGCCTCGTCAGTAGGCAACGAATGGGGGAAGAGGGGAGGACACGGTGTCCGCGTTCGGCAAGCGACTACGGGAGGCCAGGCAGGCTGCTGGTTGGTCGCTGCGCGAACTGTCCGCCCGTGTGCACTACAACACCGGCTACCTCAGCAAGATCGAGAACGGCCTGCGCCCCGCGTCCATCGAGCTGGCCAAGCGGTGCGACGCCGAACTGGGCACCACATTGGCCCAACTCATCCCGCCCGCGATCGCCCGCTCGGCACAACGACCGGCGCCACGCCAACTGCCCGCGCACGATCCGCACATCGTCGACCGCGCGGAGGACATCACCGCGCTGGACGCGACGCTCGACAGCGACCGGATGACGATCGCCGTGATCTCCGGCACCGCCGGGGTGGGCAAGACCACGCTGGCACTGCACTGGGCCCACCGGATCCAGCACCGCTTCCCCGACGGCCAGTTGTATGCGGCCATGCACGGTTTCGGGCCACAGCCGCCGCTGGACGCGAGCCGCGTGTTGCGAGGATTCCTGCAGGATCTCGGTGTGGCACCGCAGGCCATCCCCGCGGAGCAGGACGAGCGGGCCGCGATGTTCCGCAGTCTGTTGGCGGACCGGCAAGTCCTTGTCGTACTGGACAACGTGATGGACAGCGACCACGTGCAGTCGCTGCTGCCGGGCAGCCCGAGCTGCGTAGTGATCATCACCAGCCGTGACCGGCTGGACGGGCTGGTCGCGCTGTCCGGCGCGCAACGCCGCACGCTGGCACTGTTCGACGTGCACACCAGCCGCGAACTGCTGGCCATGCGGCTCGGCGCACAGGCCGTTGCCACCGAGTCGGACGCGGCGACCGAACTGGCGCAGCTGTCCGCCGGACTTCCGCTCGCGTTGAGCATCGTCGCCTCGCGCGTGAACACCAGTTTCACGACACCGTTGCAGTGCCTGGTCGCCGAACTGACCGACACCCGGCTCGACGGGCTCGACCTCGGCGAGACCCTGGACCTCAGAACAGTGTTCTCGTGGTCGTGCGACCGGCTTTCGCCCGATGCCGCCCGGATGTTCCGGCTGCTCGGCGTCTTTCCCGGCCCGGACATCGGCGTGCACTGCGCCGCCGCGCTGGCCGGTACCGACATCACCAGGGCACGGCGTGACCTCACCGAGCTGGTCCGTGCGCACCTGCTGAGCGAGCGACGCCCCGGCCGCTACGGATTCCACGACCTGCTGCGGGTCTACGCGGCCGAGCAGGCGTCCCGAGAGTCCACTCGGTACGCGTTCGGCAGGGTGCTCGACCACTACCTGCACACCGCGATGTCCGGCGACAAACAGCTGTACAGCAACCTGTCCGGGTTCGACGCCGATCCGCCCGCCGACGGCGCCAATCCCCGCGAGCTGGCCGACTACCCGAACACCATCCGCTGGTTCGACGAGGAACACCACGCGTTGATGGCGTGCGTGCAGCAGGCGGCCGACGACGGCTGGGACAGGCACGCGTGGCAACTCCCCCGCGCACTGGCCGGTTTCCTGCGGCTGCGCGGGCACTGGCAGGACTGGGCCAACACACAGCGGATCGCTTTGCGGACCGCACAACGGATCGGCAACAGGACCGCGGAGGCGGACGCGCATCGCCTTCTCGCACAGGCGTATCACAACCTGTGTGAGTACTCCGAGACCGTGCACCACGCCGAGCAGGCGATCGACCTGTACGGACAGCTCGGCGACCGCAGCGGCGAAGCGTTGTCACACCGCCATTTGGCGTGGACCTACCACGAGAAGACGGACTACGAAAGGGCAATGGCCCACCACCGGCAGGCGCTCACGCTGTTCCGGTGGAACGAGCACCGGCTCGGCGAGGCGAGCAGCCTCAACGGTCTGGGGTGGACGACCGCACACCTCGGCGACCACCACGCCGCGCTCGGCTTGTGCGAGCAGGCGCTGCGCATCGCCGATCAGTTGCGGGACAAGCACATGCAGGCCGCTGTCCGGGACAGTCTCGGCTTCATCCAGCACCGGTTGGGATCGCTCGGCCAGGCAGCAGAGCACTACCGGCTGGCCATCGCCGGTTTCCGGGAGCTGGGCAGTTCGTACTACGAAGCCCTGTCCCTCAACAACCTCGGGGACGTCCAACAGGCCGAACAGGACTGGACCGGAGCGACCGAGTCGTGGACGGCCGCCAAGGCCATTTTGGACTACCTGCGCCATCCCAAGGCGGCCGAAGTCGGCGCGAAACTGGGGTGAGCATTGATCATCGTGTGTACTGAAGGCGTAAGGCCCGCACCAGCCGGTGCGGGCCTTACGCTAGATCAGTGCTGATCAGATCGCACGCACGCTCTGGGCCTGCGGGCCCTTCTGGCCCTGGCCGATCTCGAACTCAACACGCTGGCCCTCGTCCAACGACCGGAAGCCCGAGCCCTGGATCTCCGAGTAGTGCACGAACACGTCGGCGCCCCCGCCGTCCTGCTCGATGAACCCGAAGCCCTTCTCGCCGTTGAACCACTTAACGGTGCCTTGCGCCATACCACTATCTCCCTGAAATACAGCCCGGGTCCTCACAGCGATGACCCGCGGCCAACGTCCATACTGCCACCCAATGACCGGGCTGGCATAGCCGACCGGGCGAACTGATCGAAAAAGCATCGCTGACCAGCGGTGACAGCACGCCTACTTACCGGCGTCAACCGCCACGAGGGTCGTCGTTCGGCGCCTTCTGAGGCCGTCAAGGGTCAGTACGGCGAGGGCCAGCCAGACGAGTCCAAAGCCGAGCAAACGCATCGGTGGCATCGACTCGCCGAAGACGGTGACGCCAAGAGTGAACTGCAGCACCGGAGTGATGTACTGCAGAAGCCCCATCATGGTCAGCGGCAACCGCTGCGCCGCGCCCGCGTACATCAGCAGCGGTATCCCGGTGATCGGTCCGGCCAGCACGAGCAGCACGGTGTGCCAGCCGGATCCGGACATGACCGTGGTGCCGTCCGGACCTGCGAACCAGAACGTGTACACCAGGGCGAACGGTGTCAGCAGCAGGGTTTCCACCGTGACACCCTCGGCGGCGGGCACCCTGACGGACTTCTTCAGCACGCCGTAGGTGCCGAACGCCACCGCGAGGGTGATGGCGATCCACGGCAACCGTCCATACTCGACGGTGAGGACCACGCCCGCGGCCGCGCCGATGCCCACCGCGAGCCATTGTGCGCTCCGTAACCGTTCACGCAGCAGTGTGACGCCGAAAACTACGGTGAGCAACGGGTTGAGGAAGTAGCCGAGTGACGTCTCGACCACCTGGTTGGTGTGCACCCCGTACACGTAGACCAGCCAGTTCACCGCGATGAACACCGCGGCGAAGATCAGTTTCGGGGTGAACGCCTCCTTGAGGCCGCGCAGCCTGCGCAGCGCGGCGAGCAGCAGAACGCCGAACACCGCCGTCCAGACACAGCGGTGTACCAGCACTTCCAGCGGACCAGCGGGTTTGAGCAGGGCGAAGTACAGCGGGAACAGCCCCCAGCAGGCGTACGCGGCGATCGCGTATCCCAGGCCCTTACGGATCTCCACCCGGCCAGTGTGCTGGCAGCGCACAAGCCAGTTGGGCCCGGCCGGTGATCCCGAGTTTGCGGTAGACCTTCGTCAGATGCTGTTCCACAGCACGCTGAGTGACGTACAGCTCGGCCGCGATCTCCCGGTTTGTCCGGCCGCGCACCGCCATCGAGGCGACGCACATCTCTTGATCGGTCAGGCTGAACGAGTGTTGGCGCGATCGGCGGCCACCCGCCGCACGCAACTCGTTCGCGGCCATCGTCATGACCGGCACGGCACCGCACGACTTCGCGAGATCGTGCGCACGGCGGAACACCGGGCGCCGGTCGGCGGGCGGCAGGAACGGGCCCCAGCTCAGCAGCGACCGCGCGAGCTGCAGCCGGGCGGGCGAGTCGGTGAGCACCTGGACGGACTCGGCCAGCAGCTCGGCGCCCTGCTCCTGAGCGGCGACACCCGCCACACGCAGAGCGGTGCCCAGCGCTCGTGGGCGTCCCCACCGCCGTGCCAGCGTGACCTCCTGCTCGACCAGGCGCAGCGCGTCACCCGGACGGCCGAGCGCGAGGTACTCCTCGGCCGCGTGCGACCGCCACGCCGTCCCGCTCGGGTTGAGCACGCCGCGCCCGATCAGCCGTTTGCCGCACTCCAGCAGGTCGAGCAGGGCCCCGCCGTGGTCACCGAGCCGGGAGCGGACGATGCCGCGGTGGTAGAGGACGCGGTCGAACCGCCGCGATCCGGGCACCTCGCCGTCCAGCCGGTACGCCGCGAGCTCCCTGAGCGCCCGTTCCGGGTCGCCCATCTCCGCCCAGGCCGAGCAGAGCGCGGTGACCGCGAGGGTGACCACCCGCTGGCGGCCGAGCTTGAGCTGCCCGAAGAGGTCCAGGGCCGCCTGGCCCGCCTCCTCGGCGTGGGCCAGCCTGCCGAGGCGCAGGAGGATGTGTGCACGCAGGGAATGCGCCTGCGCGGCGGCGACCGGCACCTCACGGCTGGCAGTGACCGCGAGCGCGTCGTCGCACAGCTTCAGCGCGGCTTCGAGCTCGTCGGCGATCATCAACGCGATCACGATGTGGGTGAAGGCCGCGCGGTCGATGACGTCACCGCCCGCGCTCTCCGCCAGCCGTGGCGGCACGGCCGCGGCCAGCGTGGCCACACGACCGGAGTCCTCGCCACGCAGACACTCGCGATACGCCCGCAGCGCGGCGAGGAGCAGCCCGTTCTGGGCCGACATGGCCGGTTCGGCGCACAGCCGGGCCAGCCGAGGCGCCAGGTCCGTGTCGACGCACGACTCCTCGATGATCAGCCTGGACGCGTACAGCTGCAGCGAATGCCCGAGATCGGGATCGGCCTGCACGACCGCATCGGCCGCAGTGTCCAGCGCCGTCACCGCTCGGTGGCGGTCCTGGCGGTTGGCGATCTCGTAGGCCTGTGCGAGCGTGCGCCTCGCGTCGGCGACCGGGTCGGCACCCAGGTCGGCACTGTGATCCGGGCCGTGGTCCGGGCTGCGCTCGCGGCGAGCGGCGGACAGGAACCGGGCGGCCCGGCCGTGCGCGACCTCCCGTTCGGGACTGCTGATGGTGTACCGCAGGGCTTTGGCCGCGATCGGATACGTGATCGCCAGTGGTTCCCCCGCGACGAAACCGAGTTCGCCGAGTGTGGCCGCGGCCACCATGCCCCGTTCGGTGCTGAGCCCGGCGGCAGCCGCGGCGAGCGGAATCGTTGACTTGTCAATCAGGGCGACGGCCTTGGCCATGGCGAGCACGTCGTCGCCGTGCCAGCGCAGCCGCGGCACCAGGCTGATCGCGACCGCACCCGCCGCGGCGTCGATCCCCTCCGCCGTCATGGGTTCGCGCGCCGCGAGCAGTTCCCTCAGCAGGTACGGGTTGCCGCCGGTGGCCGCGTGGCACGCGGCGACGTACTCCGCGGGCGCCGGGCCGATCATCCTGGCGCAGCCGCCGAGTTCGAGGCCGCGCAGCCTGATCCGCGCGAGCGGCCCGATCAACTCGTTGACCAGGCCGGAACGCGCAGGCCCGGTGGTGAGGACCATGCTGACCGGCAGGTCGGCCATCCGGTGGTGGACGAAAGTCAGCCACCGCACGGACTGCTCGTCGGCTTTGTCCACGTTGTCCACACCGACGAAGATCGGCTGCTGCGCCGCGAGTGCGCGCAGATGCCGCGTGACGTGCCTGAGTACCGAGTGGACATCGCCGACCAGGTCAAGGCCGTCCAGCTTGCCGGGGAAAAGCTGGTCGACGACACCGAACGGGAGAGCGGTCTCCCCCGCCGTCGCGGTCGCTGTCCGCACGGCGAATCCGGCCGCCTGCGCCTGCCGTGCCATTTCGGCGAGCAACGAGCTCTTGCCCGTTCCGAGTGTGCCGTCGACGCACGTAATTCGATGCCGCACACGTGCCTTCAAATCAGGCAGACCATTTCCGACATCGAGAACACCGGTCATCCGAATTACCCCCGGGTCAAGGTGCGTAAATAATATCACCCCACCGATTCCGGGGGACCCAACAAAATGGCATAACTCCACGATTATGCCTTGACGGACACCGGCCCGGTACGTCACCCGATAGCAGGAACGCATGCAGCACAGCTATATCCAGTACAGCGGCGGAGGAAGCCCCGCCGGGCCGGTCGGTCACGCCGAGGCCTGGCAGTACCCGGCGAACGGGTGCGACCTACACCCAAGTGTGCCGGTCGTCGGCACACGCTAAACGAAAGTAGGTTAATCGCCCGACCGCGCCCTTGTAGGCTACGCCCCCGAGAGCAACCCCCAGCCAATGTCCCGGTTCAGCAAAGAAATCGAATAGTCAATGCCTACGCTCGCCGACATGTATGACGGATTTCTGTTCGAACTGGAAGGACTCCTGGACCGACACACCGGCGTGATCCCGTTCGTGGCCGACACGGTCGACCGGTTGTACCCCCTCGCCTTCGTGAGCGCCACGCGCACACCGTCGGACGCGGCCTCGCTGCTGGCCAGCCTGGACATCGACGTCGACGAGGCACAGGTGGTGACCCAGTCGCAGGCGTCCGCCCGACTGCTCGGCGGTCTGGTTCCGGCCCAACGAGACGAGTTCGTCCTCGGCCCGCGCAGCACCGGCACGGTGTCGTACCACGCGCTGATCCGCGAGGCCATCCGCCGCACAGCAGCGTGGTATCCGCTCGCGATCAGCCAGTCCATGGCGTTCGTCGCCGCCGCACGGGAAATCCACGTCCCCAGCGTGCTTGTGCTCAACGCGACGGCCGACTTACGCGCGTTACTCCTGATCCCGCCGGAGAAGCGACCGACCTTCGTCGCGACCGATCTGCGGGATCTGTTCCGCCACCAGCCGATCGTGGACTTCGACGCGCGTCACTGGGAATGCGAGGGCTGGATCGCGACCGTGACGAACAGCCGGTTGCGGCTGTATCCGGGCCCGTCGTCGACACTCGGCGCCGGGGCACGGGTGCTGTGCGCGGCGGCGTGGAACTTCCGTGGCGCGGACCTGGACATCGAGTCGGCTGTGGACCTGTTCACTTCCCTTGCTGCTTGAACACGACGAAGTCGTCCTCGTCGCCGCACAGCACGAGTTTGACGTCGCCGGTGAGGCCGCTCGGGCTGCGGTACGTGACCAGCGAGCCGTTCTGCTCACCCTGGGTCCACCCACGCGCGGTGACCACCTTGGCGATCTCCTGCTTGACGAGCTCGGGGTCCGCGTCGATGACGGCGGCGACCTCGACGGCATCGCCCTTCTGCTTGCCTCTCGGTTCCTGCACGCTGTCGACCGGCAGCGGCGGCACCGGGTCCGGCTTGAACTCGTCGACCGGCAGGCCCGTCGCCATGACGTCCTTGGCCCCCTGGCACTTCTGCATTTTGTCCGAATCCGCACGCACCGGCGTCGCACACCCCGCGAGCACCAGCGCGAGCAGGATCACAAGGATCCGCCCCACCTGCATGGGCCCGACCTTATCCGGACGATCACATCCGCGCCGGGAATTTGCCGAACATCACGGCACAGCCCCAGGGCGGTCTCAGAGCGCGCAGGCCAGCGGGCCACCTTTGTACGTCATCGCGTCGGTGATCGAGGCCATCAGGTCCATCTCGGTGTTCGTGGCCTCCGCGTACGCGCGGTGCAGGTTGAGCACGATGCGTTCGGCGTCCGGCAGGGACGCGAACTCGCCGAGGTCGCAGTCCTTGGCCGCGTCCAGCGGCGACCAGCCGCGGTCGAGTCCCGCAGCCGCCGTGGCCTGAACCAGCTTGTAGTAACGGGTGTGGGTGTCCAGCACCTCGCCGAACTCGGGGCCGTCGATGAGTGGGCCGTGGCCCGGCACGATGTGCGAGGCCGGGAAGTTGCGCATCCATTCCAGCGACCGCACAGCGCCGGTCACCGAGCCCATGAACACCAGCGGGGTGACCTTGTTGAAGATCAGGTCGCCGGTGAACAGCACCCTGGCCGACGGCACCCACGCGACCGCGTCGCCCGGGGTGTGCGCGCCGTAGCCGGGGTGTTCGAGCGAAACAGCGATCTCGCCGGCGTGCACGGTCAGCGACGAGTCAAAGGTCACAGTGGCCGCGCGGATCTCCGAGATCTGCCAGTCCGGCGCAGGCGACCAGACCGGCGGCGTGTTCTTCAGGATGAAGTCCGCGAGCAGTCCGTCCCGTGTCAGCGTGTGGGACACGATCGTCGTCGACGAGGGCAGCAGGGCGTTGCCGTACGTGTGGTCGCCGTGCAGGTGCGTGTTCACCGCGATGTCGATGGACGCGCCGTTGGTCGCCGCCGCAACCGCCTCCAGGAACAGGGAAGTACGGCGGCGCGTGGCGCACGTGTCGATCAGGACGACCGATGAGCCGTCGTGGATCACGCCCGCGTTGTTGAGCCACCAAGAGCCGTCGGGCTGGACCCACGCGTGGACCCCGGTAGCCACTTCGTGCAATGCCGGTGTTTCGCTCATAGCGGTACAACCTATAGGAGCCGCAACTGGCGACTTCGCTTAGCTGTGCGATTTGCCATCTTTTCAGCCACTTGTGGGCCGAGGCTGCCCAGAAAGGGCGAAGGTTCGCCACGATGGCTGAGGTACAAGTGCTTCTGTGCGCGGCTCACGCCGACGAAGAACAGCCGCCGTTCCTCGTCGGTCTCCGTCGACCAGCGCATCGGCAGCAGGCCGTCGGCGCAACCGATGACGAACACGACGGGGAACTCAAGTCCTTTGGACGCGTGCAATGTGAGCAGGGAGATCTTCTCCGCACGGGGATCCCATGTGTCCACTTCGGCGCCGAGCGCGAGTTCGGCGAGGAACGCGGTCGGGTCGAGCTTCGCCGCCAGCGGGGTCAGCAGTTCGAGTGCGTCCTGCACGTCAGCCGATTCCGGTACGCGTTGCGCTGCCCGTCGGAGCAGCACTGGCGTGTTTGGACTGTCCACAACGAAGTGTTCGACGAGCGCGCGGACACCGGGGTGACCGGCCAGCCGCGAGTGTGACCTTTTCTGGAACGGCAGCCCTTCCCTGGCCAGCGCCTCCATCACGGGTTTCGCCTGCGCGTCCGTCCGGTACAGCACCGCGATGTCGTCAAAGGACAGTCCGCCGTCCACCCCGTCACCGGCCAACCGGCCGGAGTCGTGGGCGTGGAAGGACGAGCCGCCGAGCAGTTCCTCGATGGTCCGCACGACGAACTCGGCCTCCGACTCGTCGGAGGCCGCCGGGTAGACGCCGATCAGCTCGCGGTCGCCCGGCGCGGTCCGCATTGCCTGCAGTTCCCGGTCTGGCACGAGCGTCGTCGGTTTGATCGCCGCCAACGCACCGGCCACGATCACCGGGCTGGAGCGGTAGTTGCGGGTCAGGTGGACGGTGCGGGCCGTCGGGAAGTCGTGCTGGAACCGCAGGAAGAAGCCGACGTCCGCGCCGCGAAACGAGTAGATCGCCTGGTCGGGATCGCCGATCGCGCACAGGTTGCCGTTCTGCGGTGTCAGCTCCTGCAGCAGCCGGTACTGCAACTCGTCGACGTCCTGGTACTCGTCGACGCAGATGTGCGAGAACCGCGCCCGGTAGTGCTCGACCAGTTCGATCTGCCGGGACAGCAGGGTCACCGGCATCGCCAGCAGGTCGTCGAAGTCGACAAGATCCTTGCTGTGCAACGCCTTGTCGTAGCGTTCGACCAGGCCGATCAGGTCACCGTCGATCTCGTCGCCGATCGGCAGCTCACCGGCCGCGGCCGCGGCGAGTTCGGCGGCGAGCACCCGCTTGGCCCGGGAGATGTCCTGCAGCGCGCGGCGCGGCTCCTCGCCGACGATCTCCCGCAGCAGCGCGATCCTGGTCGCCTCGTCGGCGACACCGAAGTCCGGTGCCAGGCCGAGCACGGCGTGCTGTTCGCGCAGGATCATCAGTCCGAACTGGTGGAACGTGGCCACGGTCAGCTCGGCGGCCGCGGGGATCAGCGCGGCGAGACGTTCCCGCATCTCCTCGGCCGCGCGCCGGGTGAACGTGATGGCCAGCACCGAGTCGGGGGAAACGTCGTGGGACAGCACGAGATGCGCGATCCGGTGGGTCAGCGTCCGCGTCTTGCCCGTCCCCGGCCCCGCGACGATCAGCAGCTGGCCGTCCACAGTAGACGCCGCAGCCCGCTGGTCCGGATCGAGACCGTCGAGCAGCGACGACGTGGACGGTGGCGTGATCATCATGGGCGACACGGGTCTGGTGATGTCGACGAGCGGCTTGATGGCGCGCCGTGACACCACGATCTCCTCGACCGTCGGCACGTCGAACAGGCCGGGTGACTGGTCGGTCGGCGCGTCCAGCTCCCCGGGCGCGAACATCTTGATGGTGCCGTACTCGCCGTCGAATCCGGGATCACAGCGGACCTGTCCCCGGCGCAACCGGTCGATCGCCTCGTGCACAAGGGGATTGCGCAGCTCCTCGAGCGGAGCCTCCAGCAGCAGCCGCAGTTCCGGTCCGTGCGCGTTGACCAGCTCGCTCACCGCGGCGCCGACGGCCTTGCTTTTCGGACCGACCTTGAGGATCTCGCCCATGATCTCCGGCAGCGGCACGATGCTCCAGTACTCGCCCGCGTTCGCGGGGCGCGCACCGGGTCCGCGGTCGGCCAGCTCGGCGATCCGGTGCAGCACACCGACTGTGAGCGGCTTCGAGCACGAAGGGCAGACGCCGCCGAGCTTCTTGGTCTCGCTCGGCTCCATCCGCACGTCACACTTGCGGTGCCCGTCGAGGAAGTACTTGCCCTCCTCGGGAAACATGTCGACCGTGCCGACGTAGCCGGTGCCGTCACGCAACGCGTCGCGCAGCGCGAAGTAGTCCAGTTCGGTGTCGAACACCGTGGCGTTGCGGCCGAGGATCGGCGGCGAGTGCGCGTCGGAGTTGCTGACCAGGCGGTATTTGTCCAGCCCGGACACCCGCCAGTTCATCGACGGGTCGCTGGACAGCCCGGTTTCGACGGCGAAGACGTGGTCGGCCAGGTCGGCGTAGCAGTCGGCGACCGCGTCGAAGCCCGACTTCGAGCCGAGCACGGCGAACCACGGCGTCCACACGTGCGCGGGCACCAGGTACGAGCCCTCGCCGGACTCCAACGTGATCTCCAGCAGGTCACGCGAATCCAGGCCGAGAATCGGCCGACCGTCCGAGCCGAGGTTGCCGATCTTGGCCAGCGCGGCGGTGAACTTGTCGGCTGCCTCGAACGACGGGACATAGCACAGGTGGTGCACCTTGCGGGTGCGGTCGTCGCGCTTGTAGATCGTGGAGATCTCCACCTCCAGCACGAACCGCACGTCGGCGTGACAGGTCGGGGGCAGCGTGCGCAGCACGTCGGCGTCCACGTCGTCGCGCAGCTTGAACAGGCCGGGCTCGGCGGGCTCCAGCGTCTCGCGCAGCTCCTGCGCCCACGCCGGATGGGTGAAGTCACCGGTCCCCAGCACGGTGATCCCTTTGCGCCGCGCCCACCACGCCAGGTTGCGCACGTCGCAGTCGCGACTGCACGCCCGGCTGTGCTTCGAGTGCACGTGGAGATCAGCGTAATAACGCACCGCCGGATCCTGCCATGTGCGCGACAAAAACCCACGGAGGGTCGGCAGCCTGTCTTGAATGATCATGCAAGTTCCACGTGGATCCGCGAAGATCCACCGATCGGACAACCAATCGGTTGATGTCCGGAGACCGCCGTCCCGGTGACGATGATGGCCATGGTCAGCCGTCGCGCACTGCTCGGTGCCGCATCAGCAGGAACGTTTTCCCTCGTCATGGGCGGTACAGCCGTTGGGGGGACGCTCGGGAAAGCGGCGACGAGGCCATTGCCGGGATGGTTCGACGAGGTCAAGCTGGGCATCTTCGTCCACTGGAACGCGTCGGCCATCCCGGCGTTCGCCCCGGTGCATCTGCTGCGCGACCTGGCCATGCCGGGCGCGCCGGACGTACCACTACGCCTGCAGCAGCAGATGTGGCGCACGCTGCCGTACGCGGAGATGTACCAGAACACCATGGCCGTTCCGGGCAGCGAAACGAGCCGCTACCACGCCGAGCACCACGGCTCGATGCCGTATGACGGGTTCGTCGAGCAGTTTCGTGACCAGATGGTCCCCGGGTGGGACCCGCGGCCGTGGGCGGAACTGTTCCAGCAGGCCGGGGCCGGATACGTGGTGCTGACCACGAAGACCGAGGACGGGTTCCTGCTCTGGCCGAGCGAACACACCAACCCGAACAAGCGCGGCTGGCAGTCGTCCCGTGACGTGGTCGGTGAACTGGCCGACGCGGTCCGGGCGCGTGGGCTGCGGTTCGGTGCGTACTACTCCGAGGGAATGGACTGGACCTTCGGCGGTCTGCCGATCACCGACAACACCAAGCTGATCGAGGCACTGCCGCAGGGCGAGCGGTACGCCCGCTACACCGACGCGCACTGGCGTGAACTCATCAGCCGGTACCGCCCGAGCGTGCTGTGGAACGACTACGGCTTCCTGCCCAACCCGGACGCCGAGGCGCTGTTCGAGGCCTACTACGCCGCGGTGCCGGACGGTCTGGTCAACGACCGCTTCGACATGGGCAAGCCGCTGCCCGCGGACTTCGTCACGCTGGAGTACGCCGAGACGACCGGACCGGCCGACCGCAAGTGGGAGGCGTGCCGGGGAATCGGAACCTCGTTCGGGTACAACAGGATGGAGTCCGACGGGAGTTACCTGAGCGAGACCGAGTTGGTGCACCTGTTCGTCGACATCGTCGCGCACGGCGGCAACCTGCTGCTCAACGTCGGACCGACCGGCACCGGCCAGATCCCGCCGCAGCAGCGACAACGTCTGCTCGCCCTCGGAAGGTGGTTGCGCGCCAACGGTGAGGCGATCTACCGGACGCGGCCCTGGGAACGCGCCAAGGGAATCACCAGCATGGGACGGCAGATTCGGTACACGTCGTCACAGAACACGGTGAACGCGATCGTCCTGGACAGCCCCGGCCCGGCGGTGGACATCGACCTGACGCCCGCCCGGCACGCGACGATCACACTGGCGGGAGGCAAGGACAGGCTGCGCTGGGAGCCGACTCTGCACGGTGCCCGCGTCCACCTGCCACGCGACGCGGGTCGTCAGCCCGCCTACGCGTTGCGGGTGCGGGACGCCAGATAGTTCAGCAGTTGGACAGTTCAGCTTTTTGGCACTGAGTGTCAAGGTAGGGGTCAGCGTTCGAGCGCGTCTTCGATCCGGCTCATCACGTTGGCGAGCGGCATGCCCCGGCGCATCACCGCGACCACGACGTCGTCGACGTCGTCGGCACGCGCCGCCGTCACTCCCAGTGTCTCCCTGATATACCGGAAGGCACGGTCGGCTTTGCCGAGAACGTCCCCTGTGCCGCCTGCCTTGAGGTACTGCCGCAGAACGTGGTTGTGCGCGGCGACCACCGCCGAACCGGCCACCTCGGCCCATAAGGCGCCGTCCGGTTCGTCACCGACCCGGTCGACCAGATAGCGGGTGACGGCGATGTGATAGCTGTGCGCGCTCGCGATCTCGCGGGAGCGCAGCTGCGGGAAATCCCTCGTCAAGCGGTACCGCCGTACTGCGATAACGCCCTCGGCGAGGTACGCCTCGAGCACACCGTGCACGGCGCGGCACGCCACCGCGAGCGGCGGCTCGTCGTGGGGAGCGGACGCGAAGACCTCCGCGACGCGCAACAGCCGGGCCTCGTGGTCGGGGAAGATCACGTCTTCCTTCGACGGGAAGTAGCGGAAGAAGGTCCGCCTGCCCACTCCGGCCGCCGCGGCGATCTCGTCGACGGTCGTCTCCTCGTACCCCTTCGTCAGGAAAAGGTCGATCGCGGCCGCCGTGAGCGCGTCGCGGACCCGTTTCCTGCGGTCGGGCGCCCCGCTCGTCATGACCGAAAAAGTAGCACGGGGTGTTGCGCAATGGCACTGAGTGCCATTAGTGTGTTGAGTCACGCTCACCAACGGAGGTCGCGATGAACCCCAGCACCGCTTGCCTGTGCGTCTGCGCCCCAGCCGGCCATCACCACAGCACGTGCCAGTCCACCGCAGAACCTGGTCTGAGCGTGGCCTTGAGCCAATCCGTGACCAGGCCCATCCGAGTGCCTGCCTGCCGCCCCTGCTACGAGGCCGTCCGGCGCGCGCTCTGGGCTGGCGTCGGGCTGCGCCTGCACCCCGCAAGTGTCTGAGCGCACACCCGGGTCTGTTCACGCGGGGTGCCGGGTCGACGCTGGGCCCGGCACCCTGTTCGCTTCCGGCCTGCTCGAGCCGACCCCACGCAACCAATGTGGCCTTCGGTGCACCAGCCGCACCCAAGGCGGCCTTCGTTGCGCGAGTTGTAGCCGTGCACCAGCCGCAACCAAGGTGGCCTTCGTTGCAGTCCCGCCTCAGATCAGGCCGTGGTCGCGCGCGTAGATCGCCGCCTGGGTGCGGTCTCTCAGGCCCAGTCTGCCGAGGATGCGGGTGATGTGGTTCTTCACCGTTCCCTCGCTGAGGAACAGGCGTCCCGCGATCTCCTTGTTCGTCGCGCCGGACGCAATCAGCTTCAGTACGTCGGTTTCCCGGTCGGTCAGCGCGTCCACACGGTTCGGTGCCGGATGTGAGGTCAGTGCCGCCGCCACGTGCTGGGCCGCCGCGCTGTCGAGTTGTGTGACGCCCGCGTGCGTCAGGCGCACGGCCTCCGCGAGTTTCGCCGCTGGCAGGTCCTTGAGCAGGTAGCCCGCCGCGCCCGCGCGTAGTGCCTGCACCACATATTCCTCGTCGTCGAACGTCGTCAGCATCACGACTTTGCTGTCCGGTACACGGCTGCGGAGGATCGCGACCGCGTCCACGCCGTCCATCTCCGGCATGCGGACGTCCATCAGGATCACGTCCGGCTTCAGGGTGTGGGCCTGGTCTATCGCTTGCTTGCCGTCGGCCGCCGTTCCCACCACCGCGATACCCGGCTGGATGTCCAGCAGGGACGCGATTCCTTCCCTGACAAGCCTTTGGTCGTCGACGACCAACACACGGACGGTCATGGGCGTGGCACCGTCACGGCGACCCGCGTGCCCGAGCCGGGCGCACTGTCCACTGTGATCGATCCGCCGATCAGGGCGGCCCGTTCCCTCAGGCCCAGCAGGCCGAAGCCGGTGTGCTGTGTGTCCGTTCGGAAGCCCTGTCCGTTGTCGCTCACCACCATGCGGGTGTCCGCCTTGGTGAAGGTCACCGCGACGGACACCGTTTCGGCTTTGCCGTGGCGGCGGGCGTTGGTGATCGCTTCCTGGGCCGCGCGGTACAGGGCCGTCACGGTCGCGCGGTCGAGGTTCGGCTCGTCGCCGTCGACCTTCAGGGTCACGTCCAACGCCGTCAGCGCCGCGACCAGGGTCTGGCCGGTTCGCAGTGTGCCGACCGAGGTCCGGACGTCCTCCAGCGCGTTGGCCACCGACTGTCTCGCGTCCGCGAGGGCTCGTGCGGCGATGTCCGGGTCGCGGTCGGTGAACGCCGCCACCTTCTCCAGCTGGATCGAGACCGCTGTCAGGTGGTGGCCGAGGCTGTCGTGGATGTCCCTGGCCAACCTGTTGCGCTCGGCTGCTGCCGACAGGTCCGCGATCCTGGCCGACGCCCGGCGTTCCCGGACCGCCACGTCCGCCATGGCGACGGCCAGTATCAGGCCCAGGCTGAACATCAGCACGTCGGACACGTAGTTCGCGTCCCGGTACCAACCGGGCACCCACACCACGAAGCTGACGATCAACGCGGCCAGGCACAGCCCGCCGAGCACAAGCCCGGCCACGCGGCCGAACGTGAGGTACGCGGCGAACGGGACCAGCACGAACAAGACCCGGGACAGGCTCGACTCGTCCAGTGCGACGACGACGAAGAACAAAGTCAGCCTGGCCACCAGGAACAACACGCCGTGCGGACGCCGTCGCTCCACCGCGTCGAGCACGAACAACGCCGCGATTCCCGCGACGAAGCCGAGGAGTCGCAACGGATGCGGTGTGCCGAGACCGGCGAAGGCGTAGTAGAGCCCGGCCAGGAGCACGACCGCGTAGACCGCGCCGGACACCCACGGCATCTTCATCCCCCGAGCCTACGGCGGCTCGGACACGGTACGGCCAAAGTTTGGCCAAAGGTCATGTGCCCCTGCCATGACCGTGGGCACTTCCCGCGTGACCAGCCGTCGCACCAGGCTTCTGGCAAGAAATCCCTTACTTGTCAAGGAGTTCGCATGATTGCCAGATGGGTGGGCTCGGCCGCGGGCCTGTGTATCGCGGTACCGGGCGCTGTCGAGGCGTTCACCGGGGAGACCGCCGTGACCAGCTTCGTCGTCGGCCTGTCCCCGGCGCTCGCGCTTCCGTTGCTCGTCGCGCTGCACCAACGCCAGCGGGTGACGTCGTCCGGTTCGTTCGGCGAGGTGGCCTTCACGCTGAACCTGGTGGGGCTCGGGCTGTTCGGTGGTGCCGCGTTCACGCTCAACATGGTGCTGTTCCACCTCGACCAGCCGGTACTTCCCGGCCCGAGCATGATCGCTTTCCTTGGCAGTGCCGTGGTGTTCACCGTCGGCACTGTCCTTTTCGGAGTATCCATGCTGCGGGCCGGTGTTCATCCGAAGGTGCCGGTCGTCGCCTACATGGTGGCCTTCCCGTTGCTCGCGCTCGCCGCACGACTGCCCGACACGCCGCTGACCAGCGCGGGGCACGTCGTGGCTGGCGCTTCGCTGGTCTGGCTGGCCAACGCCGCCGCGACTCAGTCTGCGAGGACTCTCTGAGCGATCGCCAGCGCGCGGTTGGCAGTCGGCACTCCCGCGTACAGACCGACCTGCAGCAACACCTCGGAGATCTCCTCCTTGGTCACGCCGTTGCGCAGGGCCGCGCGGACGTGCATCGCGAGTTCGTCCTCGTGCTGGAGGGCGGCGAGCAGCGCGAGCGTGATCAGGCTGCGTGACCTGCGGTCCAGTCCTGGCCTGCTCCAGATGTCGCCCCACGCGTTGCGGGTGATGTAGTCCTGGAAATCCCGTGTCACGTCGTCGGTGCGCGCGATCGACCGGTCGACGTGCTCGTCTCCCAGCACTTCCCGCCGCACCCGCATGCCCCGCTCGTAGCGTTCCTCGTCGTTCACCTTGCGTTCCCCTCCGCGAGCCTGACATTCTGATAGTTAAAGTACGCTTGAGGGTCAAGGGCGGTTATGCACACCAGAGACCTACTGGGGGTCGGCGAGGTGTCGCGGCGCAGCGGGTTCGCCTCGTCGGCGCTGCGGTACTACGACAGCCTCGGCTTGATCACATCGACACGGACGGCCGGTTCGCAGCGGCGATACGAACGCGGCGTGTTGCGCCGCCTCGCCTTCATCCGCGCGGCCCGCAACGTCGGGCTGACGCTGGAGGAGATCGCCGCGGCGCTGGCCACGCTGCCCCAGGGCCGCACGCCGACCAAAGCCGACTGGTCGAAGCTCTCCCGTGGCTGGCGTGAACGGATCAACGAACAGATCCTGGCCCTGGAGTCGCTGCGCGACCAACTCGACTCGTGCATCGGCTGCGGCTGCCTCTCGATGCGGACGTGCGCGTTCTCCAACCCGGACGA
Source organism: Kibdelosporangium sp. MJ126-NF4 (assembly GCF_000826545.1). The sequence continues at coordinate 339,370 of NZ_CDME01000015.1, forward strand.
CGAGCTGGCCGACCGCGGACCTGGAGCCCGAAACCTGCCGGGGCGGCTGCGTGCAGCCGAAGCAGGTTGAGGTGGCAAACTCCCGCCCATGGAATACCAGCTCAAGGCCGAGGTCGCCCCGCCGGCAGGGACCCCGGAACTGGACGCACTGCACCGCCACGGCGTCGTGTCGCTGCTCGACGAGCAGCTCGACCTGCTGGCCGGCATCGAAGGACCCGACGGTGTCGAGATCGAGCCGCTCGATCACGAGGTGACCGCCCACCCGGGTGGCGCGTCGATCAAGTGGCTCGTCGAGGCTCCCGCCCTGGCGTTCGCCGAGGAGGCAGCCCGTGCGGTGCTGACCGAGCTGCTCGAACGCACCGAACTGCTGGCCACCTGGTCGGTCGGCACGTGCGAGGTCACCGTGAGTGACGAGGACCTGGAGACCGCGCTGGAGGACGACCCGGCCGAGACGGAGGCCGAGCTCGACGAGGAAGCGATCGAGCTGATCGAGCTGTCCGGCGCGGAGATCGACGAGCGCCGCGACCTGCTGGCCGCCTCGTCCGAGCTGGTGACCGCGCTGGGCACGGACTCGTTCGGCACCGAGGACGGCGTCAGCCCCGAGCAGGCCCAGCTGGTGGCCGGCGCGCTGGCCGAGGCCGTCGTCGCGGTGATCGACGAGCTGTTCGACGACGTCAAGGCGCTCGACGAGGACGACACCACCGCCGACCAGCACGACGAGCTGCTCGTGCTGGACGAGCTGCCGACGGCGTTCGCCGACCAGTACTCGGCCTGGTTCGCCAAGCGGTTCCTGATCGCGGCGGTGATCGTCGGCGAGCGGCTGACCGAGGACGAGTGGCGCTCGCCGACCAACGTCGCCGAGGCACTGGCCCTGCACCTGTTCAAGGGCCGTGCGCGGATCGAGCTGGCCGGAGCGGGCCTGCTGGACGAGGACACGCTCAAGCGCGCCTTCGCCGCGTTCGACGAGACCGCGTTCGACGACCTCGAGCACGAGGCGCTGTACGCGGAGGACGCCGAAGGCTCCGTTGTGGACTGGCTGCCCACGATCGCCAAGGCGTAGGTTCACGGTCGGCCCGGACGTGTCGAGTCCGGGCCGACCGGTTCGTTCTTCTCCTGACTCCGATCGACGACCAGGAGGATCGAGATGCGCTTCATGTTGTTGATCTACGACTGCCACCGCGAGCAGATGCCGGACGACTACGACCAAGTGGTCGGGGCCTACGCCCAGCTGCTGAAGGACCGTGGCGTGTTCGTCGCAGCCGACCCGCTGCACCTGCCGGACACGGCGACGAAAGTGCGCGTGCGCGACGACGACACGTTGATCACGAATGGCCCGTTCGCCGAGACACACGAGCAACTCGGCGGTTATTTCATGCTGGACTGCGCCGACCTGGACGAAGCCATCGAGCTGGCGGCGTTGTGCCCGATGGCCACGCGTGGCTCGGTGGAGATCAGGCCGGTCCTGGAAGTCGACTTCCTGTAGATGCGCGCTCTGTTGATGCACGCGGTCGAGCAGGTGTTCCGGGAGCAGCGCACCCGGATGCTCGCGGCCTTGACGCGGGTCCTTGGCGACATGGAACTCGCCGAGGACTCCTTGCAGGACGCGCTCACGGAGGCGTTGCGCAGCTGGTCGGACGTGCCGGACGACCCGATGGCCTGGCTGCTGACCGTGGCCCGCAACCGCGCGATCGACCGCATCCGGCGCGCCCGCCGAGCGCCAGCGCCTCCGACAGCGGCCGTGCTGGAACACAGCGAGGAACGCCTGCTGAACGTCGGCGACGAGCGGCTCTCGTTGATCTTCACGTGTTGTCACCCGGCGTTGTCGCTGGAAGCGCGCGTGGCGTTGACGTTGCAGGCGGTCGCGGGGCTGACGGCGGCGCAGATCGGGCGTGAGTTCCTCGTGCCGGAGTCCACAATGGCGCAACGGCTGGTCCGGGCCAAGCGCAAGATCCGCGACGCCGGGATCGCGTTCGCCGTCCCCGCGGACCACCAACTGCCCCACCGGCTTTCCGCCGTGCTCGCGGTGGTCTACCTGGTGTACACGCAGGGATACACGTCCGCGGACCACACGCTGGCCGCCGAGGCGATCCGGCTGGGCAAGCTGATCGCGACGCTCATGCCGGACGAGCCGGAAGCGCACGGGCTGTTGGCGTTGATGCTCCTGCAGGACTCGAGAAGGAACGCGAGAACCACCCAGTCGGGTGATCTTGTGCTGCTGACAGACCAAGATCGAACACTGTGGGACGCCACGCAGATCGCCGAGGGCATCGGAATCCTGGAGCGCGCACTGAGCCACCGCCAACCCGGGCCGTACCAACTGCAGGCCGCGATCGCCGCCGTGCACTCCCAAGCCGCCCGCGCGCAGGACACGGACTGGCTGCAGATCGCCGCCCTGTACACGGACCTGGCGGCCCGCCAGCCGACGCCGGTGATCCGGCTCAACCTCGCCGTGGCGGTCGCGATGGCCGACGAACCAGCAACCGGCCTGCGCATGATCGACGAGATCGAAGGCCTGGACAAGTTCCACCTGATGCACTCGGCCCGCGCGGACCTGCTGCGCCGCATGGGAAGGACGCAAGAAGCGGCGGAGTCCTACCGCCGGGCGCTTGAACTGGCCACAGAGGACTCCGACCGCCGCTTCCTGCGCTCCCGACTCACCGAGCTGGGAGCTGAAAGCCCGGATCTACCACCGAGTTGAGCGCGTCGACAATCTTGCGCTCCTCGAAGGACAGATGCGACTCCACAATGGCCTGGACGCCGTTGATCTCCCGCAGTGCGTCCGCGCGGTCGGTGAAGTCGATGTCCTCAAGGCGTTTCAGCATCATGGTGATGATGTCGTGGTCGCGTGACAGCTCGTCCAGCACCGGTTTCAGCTCGGGAAACTGTTGCGCCAGAACGGGAAACATCACGGCGTCCTCACCGGTGTGATGTTTGGTGATGGCCTGGCAGAACGTCAGGCAGTGCGCCTGGAGTTTGCGTGGCCGCGCCAGCCCGGCTTCGACATCCGCGCGCAACTGGGCAAGCTGCTCACGCAGCCAGTCGTGAATTTCGATGAGTTGAGTGCCAAAGGCCGCGAGACGGCTCTTCGATTCCAAGATCTTCCTAGTCGTACCACGCCTCCGCGCCCTCGGCGGTCTCTTTGCCGGGTGCACTGCGACGCTGGAGAAGATGAGATCACTGGTCAGGCGGGTTCGTCAAGTACCTCCGGCTCGGGGTCGATCCACACGATCTCGTGGGAGCTGCCGAAGAGGTAGTTGAGCCTGTCGGTCGACTGGAACCGCCCGGTCAGCCCCGGCTCGACCGAGTGCACGATCACGCGTTCGGCAGTGGCCAGGCCCCAGGCGATCACAACACCGGGCGGACCGTCGTCGTCGAACGGAAGCTCACACACCGCGAACCGGCTCGGCGGATTCCCGACAGCGGTGTCGCACAGCACATCCCGACTTGTCATGGAAAGAACGATGGCATAAGGCGAGCTTGTCTCGGAAGTCGAGACAAAACCACGATCGAGGGATGCGGATTCGCTTTCCTCGCGGTGAAATGGTCACCATGAAAGCTGGCTCGACCCGGCTCCGCCTGCTGGCGGCGGAGCTCAAGCACCTGCGCGACAAGGCAGGGCTCAACGTTCGCGACGCCGCACAGTTGGCCGGTCTCTCGCGAGCATCGCTCAACAGGATGGAGCTCGGCCGCCGCGTGATCGAACCCGAGGACATGTCCGCCCTGCTGGTGATCTACGGCGTCAGGGGTGTCGAGCGGGACCACCTGCTGAACCTGACCCGACAATTGGGGCAGCCGCACTGGTGGGAGATCCCGTCTTCGCTCGGCTTGAGCATGGCACTGCCCGCGCTGATCGCCTTCGAGTCACAAGCTTCCCGGGTGACCCAGTTCGAGTTGCTGCGCATTCCGGGGCTGCTCCAGACCCCGGAGTACATCAGGGCGATCATGCGAAGTTTCCGTTTTCCCCTTGCCGAACAGGACAAGCGGATTGCCATCCGACTCGAACGACAGGAACTGCTGACTCGCCCCAAGCCACATTTCCTCGCGATTCTCGACGAGAGTGTCCTGCAGCGACCTGTCGGTGGACCATCGGTGATGGTGAAACAGCTGAAAAGCTTGATCTCGGTGAGCCAACGTCCCAATGTCGACGTGCGGGTCATCCCGCTTGCCTGCGGGGCGCACACCGGCATGGACGGCTCGTTCGTGACCATGGAGTTCGCCGAGGCACCACCGATCGTCTACCTGGAGCACAAGAAGGCATCCCACTTCCTCGACGAGCCCGAGTTGGTCGCTCCCTATCTCGAGGCGAACCAGATGCTCATGGAGATCGCACTTGACGCGGCAGGGTCACTCGACCTCATCGACCGAATGGCTGAAAAACACGCCAAGGCGTGAGACAAGAACGATCTTCATTGGCATCCTCCGTCCGATCCGCCAGCCGCTGGACCAGCCTCTCGAATTTCTTCCCCGTCGCTGTCGAGTTGGGGCTGACCTGGTCGTCCTCTGGCCAGTTGGTTCCGACTCGAAGGGAAGATCCATGTCTGGCGAAGTCAACTGGTTCGAGCTCGCCGTCGACGACACCGCGAAGGCCACGGCCTTCTTCGGTGCTGTTCTCGGCTGGCAGACCGCTCCGTTCGAGGGCCATGACTATCACCTGGTCACCAACGGCGCCGCAGGCGCCATCGCGGCCAAGGACTCCGTAACCCCCAACAGCCGGGTGTACTTCAAGGCCGACGACCTCGACGCCTCCCTCGCCAAGGTCGCTGAGCTCGGCGGCAAGCCCGGCGAGCCGTCACCCGTCCCCGGCTTCGGGCGCGTCGCGCACTGCCAGGACGACCAGGGCACCGCGTTCAGCCTGTTCGAGCAGAGCTGACCCTGGTCACACGGGCTGGTGGGATAAGTTTGACGGGTCATGACACTCACCGAACTCGTTCCCGCCAGCCCGGATCCGGACGCGCTCTTCGACGCGTTCTCCACCTGGGCCGCCGATCGCGGGCTGAGCCTCTACCCCGCGCAGGAAGAAGCCCTCATCGAGGTCGTCTCCGGGTCCAACGTGATCCTCGCGACCCCGACCGGCTCGGGAAAGAGCCTGGTCGCGGTGGGTGCGCATTTCACCGCGCTGGCCGGGCGGCGCCGCAGCTTCTACACCGCCCCGATCAAGGCGCTCGTCTCCGAGAAGTTCTTCGACCTCTGCGAGGTCTTCGGTGCCGAGAACGTCGGCATGATGACGGGCGACTCCAGCGTCAACGCGGGTGCCCCGATCATCTGCTGCACGGCCGAGATCCTTGCCAACATCGCGCTGCGGGACGGCGCCGCGGCCGACGTCGGCCAGGTCGTGATGGACGAGTTCCACTTCTACTCCGAGCCGGAGCGCGGCTGGGCGTGGCAGGTTCCGCTCCTCGAACTGCCCGACGTCCAGTTCGTCCTGATGTCCGCGACACTCGGTGACGTCACGCGGTTCGAGAAGGACCTCACGCGCCGGACCGGACGGCAGACCACTGTGGTCAGCTCCGCGCAGCGGCCGGTCCCGCTGTTCTACAACTACGCCATCACGCCGATGCACGAGACCATCGAGGAGCTGCTGTACACCAACCAGTCCCCGGTCTACGTCGTGCACTTCACGCAGGCGTCCGCGATCGAGCGCGCCAACGCGCTGATGAGCGTCAACGTCTCCACCCGGCAGGAGAAGGACGAGATCGCCCGCCTGATCGGGCGCTTCCGGTTCTCCTCCGGGTTCGGCAAGACGCTGTCCCGCCTGGTCAGGCACGGAATCGGCGTACACCACGCCGGGATGCTGCCCAAGTACCGCCGCCTGGTCGAGCGGCTCGCCCAGGCCGGGCTGCTCAAGATCATCTGCGGCACGGACACCCTCGGTGTCGGCATCAACGTGCCCATCCGGACCGTGCTGTTCACCGGTCTGTCCAAATACGACGGCACCAGGACCAGGCATCTCAAGGCCCGTGAGTTCCACCAGATCGCCGGTCGGGCCGGGCGCGCCGGGTACGACACCGTCGGCAACGTCGTCGTGCAGGCGCCGGATCACGACGTTGAGAACGAGCGCTTGCTCGCGAAGGCGGGGGACGACCCGAAGAAGCGCCGCAAGGTCGTGCGCAAGAAGGCGCCGGAGGGCTTCGTCTCCTGGAGCAAGCAGACGTTCGAGCGGCTGATCGCGGCCGAGCCCGAACCGCTGGTCTCCAGCTTCGCGGTCAGCCACGCCATGCTCCTGAACGTGATCGGCCGCCCCGGCGACGCGTTCCAGGCCATGCGGCACCTGCTTGAGGACAACCACGAGGACCGTCCGTCCCAGCGCAGGCTCATCCGGCGCTCGATCGCGATCTACCGCGCCCTGCTGGCCGCTGGCGTCGTCGAGAAGCTCGACGAACCCGACGAGACCGGCCGCACGATCCGTCTCACGGTCGACCTGCAACTCGACTTCGCGCTGAACCAGCCGCTGTCGCCGCTGGCACTGGCCGCGATCGACCTGCTGGACAAGGAATCCCCGAGCTACCCGCTCGACGTGCTCTCGGTCATCGAGTCCACTTTGGAAAGCCCACGGCAGATCCTGTCCGCGCAGCAGCACAAGGCGCGCGGCGAGGCCGTGAACAAGATGAAGGCCGAGGGCATCGAGTACGACGAGCGGATGGCGTTGCTCGAGGAGATCAAGCACCCAGAGCCGCTCCTCGAACTGCTGAACGCCGCGTACGAGATGTACCGCAGCGGGCACCCCTGGGTGGCGGACTACCACCTCGAACCCAAGGCCGTCGTGCGGGACATGTACGAGCGCGCGATGAACTTCGCCGACTACGTGAGCTTCTACCAGCTGGCCCGCTCCGAGGGCCTGGTGCTGCGCTACCTGGCGGACGCGTACAAGGCCGTCAAGCAGACCGTGCCGGACGAAGCCAAGACCGACGAGCTGCAGGACCTGGTCGAATGGCTCGGCGAGCTGGTGCGCCAGGTCGACTCCAGCCTGATCGACGAGTGGGAGAAGCTGGCCAACCCGGACGACGAGCAGGTCCAGCAGCAGGACGACACCCCGCCGGGCGTCACCCAGAACGACAGGGCCTTCCGCGTGCTGGTGCGCAACGCGTTCTTCCGCCGGATCGAGCTGGCCGCCCGCCGCGACTACTACGAGCTCAGCCTGCTCGACGAGGCCGACGGCTGGGACTACGAGTCCTGGCAGGAAGCCCTCGCCCCGTACTTCGAAGAGCACGACGAGCTTCCCGCCGGTCCCTCGGCCCGCGGCCCGCACCTGTTCGTGGTCGAGCAGAAGCCGGACAAGTGGCTGGTCCGCCAGATCGTCGACGACCCGGCAGGCGACCACGACTGGGCGATCAGCGGCGAGGTCGACCTCGCCGCGTCCGACGAGGCCGGTACCGCCGTCGTGCACATCACCGAGGTCGGCAACTAGGGGTTGATCTCAGGGTTGTGCCTGGATGGCAGGAGCATGTCGGCTCCCTAGGTTGATCGACATGAGTTCCTTGTTCTCGCGTGCCGTCTTGGGGGCGGCGCTGTCCGGGGCGTTGCTGGTCACGTCGGTGGCCCCGGCGAGTGCCGAGCCCGCGGTTCCGCCTCTTGATCGCCAGGCGTTACAGGCAGCGATCGACGACCTCGAACATCCTCCGGCGACCGCGGCGCAGGTGCGTGTCAGCGGCTCAGCCGGTCAGTGGTACGGCACGTCCGGCGTGTCCAACCGGGACAGTGGTGCGCCGGTACGTCCGGACCAGAAGTTCCGGGCAGGCAGCATCACCAAGGTGTTCGTCGCCACGGTGGTGCTGCAACTGGCCGGTGAACACCGAGTCGACCTGGACGCGCCGATCCAACGCTATCTGCCCGGGTTGCTGCCCAAGGGCTACGCGCCGATCACTGTGCTCCAACTGTTGAACCACACCAGCGGCCTCCCTGACGTGAGCGGCCCGGACGTGCCGGACATGAGCACGCCGGAAGCCGTCTTCGCGCACCGCTACGACCAGTGGACACCTGAGCGGATCGTGGCGCTGGTGACCCGCACGGAGAAGCTGAAGTTCGCGCCCGGCACCGCGCAGGAGTACAAGGGCATCAACTACGTGCTCGCCGCAATGCTGATCGAGAAGGTCACCGGTCACCGCTACGGCGACGAGGTCAGCGCACGGGTTCTGCGTCCGCTGGGCCTGTGCGACACCGTGTTCCCCGGTAACGATCCACGGATCCATGGTCGATACGTGCACGGCTACCAGCGGATGAGCAACGGCGATGTCAGCGACATCAGCGAGTTCAACCAGTCGATCGCCTGGGGTGAGGGCGAAGTGGTCTCCACCACGGGCGACCTGGACCGGTTCATGACCGCCTTGTTCTCCGGTCGGCTGCTGCGTCCGGCGTTGCTGGACAGGATGTTCGTCCTGCCGAAGGTCGAGATGTGGCACGCGCCCGGCAGCCCGAGCAACGGCCCCGCCCGCTTCGGTGCCGGGCTGCAAACGGAAACGGTCAACGGGATCACGGTGTGGGGCAAGACCGGCGAACGTTACGGCTACAACGCGGCGATGTTCTCCACCCGTGACCAGCAGCGTCGCTTGGTCTACGCGTTCACGCCGATGCGACGGGACAGGAGCCAGCAGGAGATGATCCTCCGGATCGTCAACGCGGCCACAAAACCGGCGTCCTGACCTGCTCAGCCTTGTGAGTGTTTAGGCGAGTTAGAACAGGCCTAAACACTCACAAGGGTTTCTAGGACTGCGGGGTGGGGAACGCCACCGGGCTGCGGTGGCCTGCCTTGTCGTAGGCGCGGACGCCGAAGAAGACGTTGTCCTTGGACAGGTCGATCTTCGCCGAGGTGGTGTTGCCGACGTCGATGTAGCGCGTCCAGTCGGAGTCCGTCGTCTCACGCCAGACGATTTCGTACCCGGCGAGGTCTGGTTCGGTTCCGCGCTGCCACAGCAGGTCTGTGTCGTTGGTCAGGGCCGCTGTGTTGATCCGCACGGCTTTCGGTGTTCCCGGGGCGCTCGCCAGTGACCAGAGGGTGGCCGCGTTGACCTTCGCGACCCTGGCGATGAAGGAGAAGTCGCAGAACTCCGGCAGGTCACCGAACTGCACGCCGTTCTGCACGCGCACATCCTGGTGCTGGTGCGCGAAGTTCTCATTCGGCTCGGTGAACCTCGCCGCAGGGTAGGCCTGCTCGAGGAACGGGATGTGGTCGCCGCCGCGCAGGTACCTGTCCCTGCGGTAGATCACGCGCACGTTCATCCCGGTCGCGTCGTTGACCGCCACGCTGCGGACGAACCGGGACAGCTGCCGTGAGCTCGAGTCGTTCTCGCCGCCCACCGAGCGGCGGGTGTTGGCTTCCGCAGCGGTTTCCGCTGTGGGCACGCCTTCCGCGAACAGGCGGATCGTTCTGGGGTCGCGGGTTCCGTCGTCGGCTGTGCTGCTGCCGACGATGTCGTTGGTGAACATGGCCTGGATGTCCGCGTTGGCTGCCTTGTACTGGGTCGCCATGTGTCGTGCGCCGTGCAGGCCTTGTTCCTCGCCTGCGACGGCCGCGAAGACAATCGTGGCTGCTGGCCTGCGCCTGGACATGACCCGTGCCAACTCCATCGCCACCGCCACGCCGGACGCGTCGTCGTTCGCGCCCGGTGCGTCCTTGCTGAAGTCGTTCGGGTCGGTGCAGCGGGAGTCGTAGTGGCCGGAGATCACGTAGATCCGGTCGGGGGAAGTGGATCCGCGCAGGGTCGCCATGACGTTGGTGATCCGGACCGGTTCCGGGACGCGTGGCGGCACGGGCTGCTGGATGTAGGACTGCAGTTCGACCTTCATGGCCGGTGTGGCCGACTTGCTCATCTCGGCGAGGATCCAGTCACGGGCCGCGCCGATGCCCCGGACCGGGTTGTCCTGCGCCGACAAGGTGTGCCGGGTGCCGAACGAGGCGAGCTTGCGTACCGTCGCCTCGATCCGGCGTTCGTCGATCTGCCGCAGGATCGCCCGGAGTTCGGCGTCCGGCTGCTGCGGCCGGACCGGTCTGCCAGGGCCGCGGTCTCCCAGCTGCTCGGCACCTGCCGGGACGCCGGTCAACGCGGCTGTCGCTGTCACGATGGATGCGGACAGGAATGTTCTTCTCGTGCCCATGAGGGCCGTCCTACGCGCACTCCAAGGTCAAGTCCAGCCCCGAAAAGCTAGTCTTCCGGCCGGGGCGTGAACGTCATCGACGTCATCTGCCAATAACAAGGGTGTGAGGACGACGACTGAACTGCGGGACGAGGGCGGGCCGCCCCGCGACAGCAACCGCCCGGACCTGAGCGGACCGGACGCCGCCGGGACCTTCGGCTGGCTGTTCGACCAGCACGCCGACGCGCTGCACCGGTACCTGGCCCGGCGCGTGGGCGGCGAAACAGCGGACGACCTGCTCAGCGAGACGTTCCTGATCGCGCTGAACCGTCGGCACTCCTACGACCCGACCAGGGCGGCGGTCCGGACGTGGCTGTACGGCATCGCCACGAACCTGGTCCGTGAGCACGTGCGTGCGGAACTGCGTGCCCTGGTGCTGGCGGCACGAGCGGCCAGCGCCCGCCCGGCTCCACCGCCCGGTCACGACGGTGTGGTGGCGGACCGGGTGGACGCGCAGGTCACGGCACGGCGGCTGGCCACCGCGCTGGCCCAGCTGTCGCCGGGCGACCGCGATGTCCTGCTGCTGGTCTCGTTGGCAGGACTGGACCACACCGAGGTGGCGGACGCGCTGGACATCCCTGCTGGAACCGTGCGCTCTCGCCTGCACCGCGTCCGCAAACAACTGCGCGCCCACCATGCCCCGTTCGCGCGTGAGGAGGATGACCATGCCTGACAACGTCCACGAGATGTGGTCCGAGGGCGAACTCGACGCAGCGATGGCCACGCTGTACCCGGAAGTGCAGGTCAGCACGGACGCCAAGGTCAAGGCACGTGCCGCACTGATGCTCGCCGCACGAGCAGGGGAACCATCCACAGTGGAAGCGAGTGAGCAGACGGTGGTGATCCAACGGCGTCGCCGTAGGGGGCCACTCGCGGCCGTAGCGGCGGCCGTCGTGGTGATCGCTGTGGGAGCGGTTGTGGTGGTGACCATGGCGGCCACGCCCACCGAGACCGGCCCCACGCAGCAGAATCCGAACATGCCGAGACCACCTGCCACGTTGGGCAGTCAGCACGCCCCCATGCCCCCGATGCCAGCCCAGCCGCAGAACAGCCTGCCCAGCCTGGCCGCACGGGTGACCGAGACACCGCTGGGCACCGGCCAGTACCGATATGTCTCCAGCCGGATCTGGCAGACGGTGACCGTCGACGGCACCAGCGGCAGGCAGTACGTATACCTGGCCGAGGAGCACTTGGAAAGGTGGATCCCGGCGGATCAGCAGCAGGAGTGGCTGCAGCGCAGCAAGTTGACAGGCAACCGCCGCTGGCTCAACGGCACCGAGGCGGAAGCCCTGGCAGACGGCGTCGTCATCAGGCCGACGACGGGCCCGCGCAACGGTGAGAAACGGGCCCGCTGTGGCGAGTTCATGTACGGCAACGGCAAGCCTTGCACGCAACAACCGGTGGGAACTGTGGACACTTCCAGCGGTCCTGCCCGACCACCGAGCGATCCCCGCAAACTGTATCAATTCCTGGCCGGTACCACCGCCAAACGCTCCGACCCGCCAGCTGACTTCTTCCGGAAAGCCGAGGAACTTCTCGACGCCCGCTTCCCGGCCACGATGCGGCGTACCGCGTTGGAGGCGTTGGGATATCACCCGTACCTGGTGGTGAAAGACGCCACTACCGGCGACAACCGGCGTGTGGTGTCGGTCAGCATCGAGTTCGGTGGCGGCAAGCTGCGGCAGGAACTGTTGCTGGACCCCGCAAACGGTCAGGCGATCAGCAAACGAACGGTCGCTGCCACGGATGTCGCCGGTGTCAAAGCCGGAGACACCGTCTTCGAAGAGGTGGTGGACGAGGCGGTGGTCAACGGGATCGGCGTCCAACCCACGCGCTGAAACACCAAACGCATGGCAGTACGCATCAGGTCGAATCGATCTGTCGCAGAGGTGACCGGCGTGAGTCCGTCAACCGTCAGCGCGGTCCGAAAGCGTACGACTGGCAAGTCCGGTCAGTCGAACGTCAGAGTGGGCAGGGATGGGCGGGTCCGGCCGACGAGCGGAGCGGAAGGTCGGCTGCGGGCTGCCAGTGCGATCGGCGAACGGCCGAATGCTTCGCTCCGGGCCATCGCCCGACTGCTGGCCACGCTGCGCGGGGACCCATCGATGCAGTTCTCCAGAACCAGCCGGGCACTGCTGCACTGGCTGGGGGTGTGCGAGATCCGGGATGTCCACGAGCAGGTTCTCAGTGCCATTCCCGCGCACTGCACGGCGACTGTCGCCGTCCTCGCCCGGAGTTGCGCCCGGTGGTGGGGCGCACTGGCTGACGAACTCGATCTGCGCGGCCACGCCAAGCAATAACCGACAGCCCGGTGTCGGCTGTTCGACCGCATTGCGGCTTTCCTTGAACTGGCCGGTCGAATGCGGTACGCAAGGTGAAAATGTGCCATGGGCAACTGGAGGGGAGCCAGGGCCGTGGAGTTTCGCCTACTCGGTGCCGTCGAAGCACGCACAGGCAACGATGTGATCGATCTCGGTTCGTTCCGCCAACAGTGTGTGCTGGTGGTGTTGCTGATCGACGCGAACCAGGTCGTATCCGTCGATCAGTTGATCCATCGCGTCTGGGACGACGCCCACGCACGTCGTGCGACGCTTTACAGTTACGTGTCTCGGCTGCGAAAAGCGCTGTCCTGCACGGAGGATATCGAGATCACACGCAAGTCCGGCGGCTACGTGCTCGCCGTCGATCCGATGACCGTTGATCTGCACCAGTTTCAGCATCTGACCGGACTCGCACGCGAAACCGCGGACATCGAACTGGCCGCCACCCGATACGAGCAGGCTTTACGCCTGTGGCGAGGGCAGACATTCGCAGGCATGGACACGGCGTGGCTCAACCAGTCGCGCACCAGGTTGGAAGCCGAACGACGCACCGCCCAGCTCCACCGCAATGAACTGATGCTGCGCTTGGGCAGGTACACACACGTGCTCGACGAACTCGCCACGAGTGCTGCCGAGAACCCGTTGGACGAACGCCTCGCGGGCCAACTCATGCTGGCCCTGTACCGGACTGGTAGGCGCGCGGATGCGCTGCGAGCGCACCAGAGAATTCGCGTCGACCTGGCCGAGGAACTCGGGATCGCCCCAGGCCCGGAACTGCGAGACCTGTACCAGCGCATGCTGACAGAAAGCCACCCTGTCCAGCTTTTGCAAGGTTTTGCAAGACCAGGCTGGAACGGTTTCATCCAACGGTTTGACTCCTAGTGACCATATGGACAACACATGAAATCTGTGAAAGGGAGGCCCATGCGAGCCATCAAGATCTTCTTGACTGTCACCGCACTCACGTTCGCGATGGGAGCGGCACCGGGCACCGCGTCCGCCGACAAGTCCCCGTCGACCGACACCGCCATGCCCCAGGTGGCGACGACGTGTCATGAATCTGGGCTGACCTTCTACTGTAAAACTATCCAAAGTGGACCAATTGCCTGTCCCGATGGATGGGTATGTCTCTACACCGACGCGAACTTCCGGGGGATGCAGGTCCGCTGGCCTGCTGGGAATCACCACCCCAACTTCACGTCCATCACCTGTCAGTCCGGTGGATCCAGTGTCAACTGCCCTCACGGCAGCGGGCAGGATTTCAACGATGAGGCGTCATCCTGGGCAAACTTCACCAATCGTCTCTACTGCATCAACTGGGACACGCGGCCGGGACTGAACAACGACATGCCGGTGGGGTCACAAGGCAACATCGGCGGCGGCTGGAACGATGAGGCTTCGGCGCTGTCGAGTTCAGGATGCCTGCCATAGCACGAAATGATCGAACTCCCCGCCCGTGCTCCCCGGTTGGCCCGTACTGACCGGGGAGCACCCATCAGCACACATGCTGACGGCAGCAACACTTTGACCACACGACTGCGGGCACGCGCGATGTCCACGCTATTGATCATCACGTATCCACCGGTCGCCCTGTGACAACCAATAGTCAATTCCATGTCGGAACCAAGGTGAACATGGAAAGTGCATCGAGTCTGCGGAAGGGATATCCATGCGAACCATCAAGATCCTACTGACGGTCGCCGCACTCGCGTTCGCAATGGGGGCGATACCGGGCACTGCGTCGGCCGATGTGTCCCCGTTGACCACGACCAGCACGCCCCCAGCCAGCCTCCACGACGTGTCATGAATCCGGAGCGACCGCGTACTGCAAGACTGTCCAGGATGGGGCGATTCCCTGTCCCGCTGGATGGATATGTCTCTACACCGCACCGGGATGGCGCGAGATGCAGGTCCGCTGGCCTGCCGGAAACCACCATCCCAACTTCGCGTTGATCACCTGTCCGCCCGGAGTGTGCACCAACGGCGGGCCGGGATTCGACGACGAGACGTCCTCCTGGGCGAACAGAACCAATATTCTCTACTGCGTCTACCTGGACGCGCGGCCGTTCCCTCCGAAACTCGATATGCCGCCGGGAACAGCTGGCAACATCAACGACGTCTGGGGTGAAAGGGCTTCGGCGCTGTCGCATTCAGGCTGCCAGCCGTGAGCACGAAAAGATCGAGCTCCCACCAGATGATTGAGGTTCATAACCAGGCAGCCGAGCGATATGAAAGTGAACAACCAAAGACAAGGAGTCACTGTGCACGTCTTCCGCCGACGGGACATCGGCTCCGTCCGCTGCAGTGGACCACTTTGCGAAGAACATCAACAGTGGCAAGTGTCTGCTGGTCCGCGGCGGCGCGGACAACGCCCCCGCCGTCCAACACACCTGCCTGAACTTCGTGGACCAATACTGGGGTTTCCTCTAAGCAGGTTGCCAGTGGTCGACCTCCTCACCAGTGCTTCCCAGTCGGCCTGTACTGACCGGGGAGCACTGGTCAGCGCGCACTCTGTCCGAAGACCGCCGCGCCAGCGGCTACGTGAGCTGGCGCCAGGCTTCTCGGCGCCTGCGCTGTTCCTCCGGGTCGGCCACCGGCGCGGCCGCCAGCAGGCGCTGGGTGTACGGGTGGATGGGCTCGGCCAGTACGCCGTTGGTCGGGCCCTGTTCCACCACGTGCCCGCGGTGCATGACCGCCACCCGCGCGGCGAGTTGCTCGATCACCGCGAGGTCGTGGCTGATGAACAGGCACGCGAAGCCGTGTTCCTTCTGCAGTTCACGGAACAGGTCCAGCACCTTGGCCTGCACCGACACGTCCAGCGCGCTGGTCGGCTCGTCGGCGATCAGCAGGTCCGGGTTCAGCGCCAGTGCCCTGGCGATGCAGACACGTTGCCGCTGACCGCCGGACAGCTCGTGCGGGTAACGGGTACGCAGCGACGCGGACAGTTGCACGGATTCCAGCAAAGAGGCGACCCGTTTGTCCACATCGGATCCCTTGAGGGCCTTGTGCAGGAGGATCGGTTCGGCCACGCTCTCGCCGACCGGGGTCCGTGGATTCAGTGAGGACAACGGATCCTGGAAGACCATTCCGATCTGGCGTCGCAGTGCCTTGGCGGCACGGCCGCGGACACGCGCGATGTCCACGTCGTTGATCCGGACGCACCCGCCGGTCGACTTGATCAGCCCGGTGACCGCACCGGCCACTGTGCTCTTGCCCGAACCCGATTCGCCGACCAGCCCGAGTACCTCACCGGGCTCGATGTGCAGGCTGACCCGGTCGGCCGCGCGGACGGTGATCGCGCGGAATCTGCCGCCGTAGACCACGGACAGTTCCTCGACGCGCAGTACCGGTTTGGTCGCGGGCACGTCCGGGACCGACTCCGTGGCCGGGTGTTCCGACGCCGCCAGGTGGTTCTCGCGGACCACCAGGTCTGAAACAAGCGCTCGCTCGACGCCTTCGGTCGCCCGGGATCCCAGCGAGATCACCGAACCGAGCAGCTCCTGTGTGTACTTCTCGCGTGGGGCGGCGAAGATCTCCGTCACCGTGCCCTGTTCGACCACCTGGCCGTCGTACATCACCACGACCCGGTCGGCCAGGTCCGCCACAACGCCCATGTCGTGGGTGATCAGCAGGATCGCTGTCTTCAGACGGCTTCGCAGGTCCCGCAACAGTTCCAGGATCTCTGCCTGGACGGTCACGTCCAGTGCCGTGGTCGGTTCGTCGGCGATCAGCAGTTTCGGCTCGTTGGCCACCGCCATCGCGATCACGATCCGCTGCAGTTGCCCGCCGGACAGCTCGTGCGGGTACGACCGGAAGCGGCGCTCCGGCTCCGGCAGGCCGACCAGGCCCAGCAGTTCGATCGCGCGGGTGCGGGCGTCCGCCGCGGACAGGTCCTGGTGCGTCCTGATCGACTCGACGAGCTGGTCGCCGATGGTGAACACCGGGTTCAGCGCGCTCATCGGCTCCTGGAACACCATGCCGACGGCACCGCCGCGGACCTCACGCAGGTCCGCGGGCGGCAGGTCGTACAGGTTCCGGCCGTCCAGCAGGGCCCGGCCGGAGACCTTCGCGGTCGACGGCAGCAAACCGAGCAGGGACATGGCCGTCACCGTCTTGCCCGAGCCGGATTCCCCCACCACAGCGAGGACTTCGCCCGCCGCGACGGAGTAGCTGACCGAGCGCACCGCGTGGACGGAGCCGAAGCTGACCTCGACCCCGTCCAGTTCAAGCAGATCTGTCACTGAGTCAACCCGAACTGCCGGTAGTCCGCGTACGCGGGGAACCGGCCGATCCTGACATCACCGACCTTGGAACCGTGCAGGTAGGAGTTGCGGGTGTAGATCAACGGCACGACCGGCGAGTCGGCCAGGATCTTCTTGTCCAGCTCGGCCCACTTCTTCCCGGCTTCCTTCTGGTCCACAGTGGCCTGCGTCTCGGTGATCAGCCGGTCGATCTCCGGGTTGTTGTACCGCGCGGTGTTGACGCCACCGCCACCGATCTCAGTGGACTGGAACAGCGGCTGGATGTTCGCGTTCGCCGTCGGGATGTCCGGCTGCCACGAGGTCAGCGCCAAGTCGTAGTCCGGGTTCTCCTTGTTCTGCACCTCGGCGGTGAAGGTCTCGTCGTCCATCGGCTTGATGGTGGCCTTGATCCCGGCCGCCGCCAGGCTGGACTGGACCGACTCGGCCAGCTTCGGCCAGTTGTTCTCCGCGCGCGTCACCAGCACCAGGCCGTCGAGGCCGTTCGGCACGCCCGCGGCGGACAGCAGCTGCTTCGCCTTCTCCGGCTCGCCTTCCGGCTTGGTCGGGTACAGGTCGAACTGCTCGCGACCGGACAGGCCGGGCGTGATCAGCGTGGTGGCGATGTCACCGGCCAGTTGGGCGTTGCCCGCGCTGGCGATCTGGTAGGCGGACTTGTTGATGGCGTACTGGAAGGCCTTGCGGACGTTGACGTCCGTCAGCTTGCCGCGCTGCGTGTTGAGCGAGAGGTACGCCAGCGCACCGGATTCCGAGGTCACCAGGCGGGACTTCGCCGACTGGTTGGCCGTGATCTGCGCGAGCTGGGCCGGTGAGGCGAACGCGGTGCCGAACGCGTTCTTGTCCTCGCCGGTGTCGTCGATCAGCCGCTTGGAGATCACGTTGGTCTGCTGGCTGAACTGCCAGATCACCTTGTCCGGGTGCGCGGGGCGGGTCTCGTCGGTCTTGCCGTCCCAGTTGGTGTTGCGCGTGAGCACGGCTTCCTTGCCGCGCTCGAACTTCTCGATCTGGTACGGGCCGGACGCGATCGGCTTCTCGCCGTAGTTGGCCTCCGCGCCCTTGCCCTTGGGTACCGGGGCGAACGCGGGCGTGCTGGCCACCCAGTTCCAGTCACCGTACGGGCGGGCGAGCTTGAAGACGATCGTCTTCTCGTCCGGCGTCTCGATCGAGTCGAGCTCCTTGCCGCCGTCGAACGGGCCCTTGTACGTCAGGCCCGGCGACAGCAGGTCCTTGTGGTACGCCAGACCACCGGCGAACGCGGGCGCGTAGGAACGCTCAAGCCCCCACTTGACGTCCTCGGACTTGATCGTGGAGCCGTCGCTGTACTTCTGGTTGTCCTTCAGCGTGAAGGTCCACGTCTTGCCGCCGTCGCTCGGCTTGCCGGTGTCGGTCGCCAGGTCCGGCACGATCGTGGTGTCCTGTCCCGGCGCGACCTTCCACGACGTCAGCCGCCGGTGCACGAACTGCAGGCCGGTCACCACCAGGCTGGAGCTGCGCGCCGGGTCGTACTGCTGGGTCGGCGAGTCGGACAGCAGGTACAGCGTGCCGCCCTTCTTGACCTGACCGCCGCCCTGCTCGCCAGCGGGCTTGTCGTTGGCGCCGCAGGCGGCCAGCAACACTGCCACCGCTGCTATCCCGGCGAGCGAATGCCTGCGTTTCATGGGTTCCCCTTCATGTCAGCCGCGCCCGTGGGTCGAGCACGCCGTAGAACAGGTCGACAACGAAGTTGACGACCGTGACCGCCAACGCCGCGAACAGCGTGACGCCAAGCAGAATCGGCAGGTTGAGACTCCGGATCGAGTCCACCAGCAGCATCCCCACACCCGGCATGCTGAAGATCCGTTCGGTGATCACGGTTCCGGCGAGCAGCAGACCAAGGTCCACACCGAACACCGTCACGACCGGCAGCAGGACGTTGCGCAACGCGTGCCTGCCCACGACTTTCCGTTCGGTCAGGCCTTTCGCGCGAGCTGTCCGGATGAAGTCCTCGCCGAGGGTCTCCAGCATCTGGCCCCTGGTCAGCCTGGCGTAGATGGCCGCGTGCAGGAACGCGAGCACGAGCCACGGCGTGACCAGGTGCCACGCCCACTGGCCGATGTCCTCGCCGATCGGCACGTAGCCGTTCTTCGGCACGACGTCCAACCCGAACGCGAAGATCGTGATACCGAGCATGCCCGCCAGGTACGCGGGCATCGACACCCCGGCCATCGCCACCGCCATGGTGATCCGGTCCAGTGGCGTGCCGCGCTTGAGCGCGGACAGCACACCGAGCCCCACACCGCTGATCAGCCAGATGATCGCGGCGCCGATGGCGACCGAGATGCTCACCTCGACCCGGCTGAGGATCTCGTCGAGCACGTCGGCGTTGTTCTGGAAGTCGTAGCCGAAACACGGTGCCGCGCACTGGATCGCGGCCTGGCCGGTGCCGAACGTCCGGCCACCGAAGATCCCGCCGACGAAATCGAGGTACTGCTGGTACCAGGGCACGTTGTAGCCCATGAACTCGCGCGCGAGCTCCAGCGCCTGCGGCGAGCACGGGCGGCCGCACGCCAACTGCGCGGGCTCCGACGGCAGGACGTAGAAGACCACAAACGTGATGAACGAGACGATCAGCAGCACCAGGACCATGCCCGCGAACCGGCCTGCCACGAACTTGACGGCGCGCATCAGCCACGGCCCTTCGACTTCGGATCGAGCTCGTCCCGGATGCTGTCACCGACGACGTTGAACGCCAACGTGATCAGGAACAGCATCACACCGGGGAAGATCAGGTACATCGGGTCGGTCTCGAAGAAGTCGATGGCGTCCGAGATCGTGCGGCCCCAGCTCGGGGTCGGCGGGAGCACACCGGCACCGAGAAACGACAGCGCGGCCTCGTTGCCGATCATGGACGGGATCGTCAGGCTGGACACGATGATGATCGGCGCCCACAGGTTGGGCAGCAACTGTTTGACGAACACGTGCCACGTGCCGCCACCCATCACTTTGGACGCCGCCACGAAGTTGCGTTTGCCGAGACTGAGCACCTGGGCGCGGACGATCCGGGCGACTCGTGGCCAGCCGAACAGGCCGAGCACGACGACGAGCAGCAGTTGACGGGGGAACGAGATCGGCGCGACCGCGCCGAGCGCGATCATGAAGATGAGCGACGGGAAGCCGAGGATCACGTCGGACGACCACGTCACCACCCGGTCCCACCAGCCTCCGGCGTACCCGGCGCTGGCCCCGATCAGCACACCGAGGACGGTGGCCAGCAGTGTCGCGCCGAGACCGACCAGCAGTGACACGCGCGCGCCGTGCGCGACGACCGCGAACAGGTCGACCCCGTTCAACGGCTGGACGCCGAACCAGTGCTCACCACTGACTCCACCGAGTGACCCGGCGGGTAGTCCGTCCGGTCCAAGCGCGGTCGGGTCCTGGCCGAGATCCTGGCCCTCGATGGCGACCCACAGGTCGGCGCCGACGGCGAGCAGAACAATGAGAACGGCAATGATCGCGCAGGTCAGCGTCCAGGCGTCCCGGCGAACTGCGCGCACGATGGCGGCCGGGAGCGAACGAGCGGCACCCGGCGCGACGTCGCCGCCAAGCGGTAAGGGGTCGGACACGGCACCTTCCGTTGTCGGCTGATCGGGTGACCAGGACGGACCCTAAGCCCGGTCCGAACCTGGTCACGCATCATCTCACCATGTGGTCGGGGAGTAACACCGCTCCTCGTCCTGTTTGCCTCCGTGTCGGCAATCAGAACAAACCAGACGGGCGTCTGGTGCCTCGCGAACGGTCGTCGAGGTCGGGAAACGCGAGCTGATCGCTGCGGTCCGCTCGGGTCTTAACGCCCCCGTAAGAGGCTGCCCGGCGTCCTGGGCGGACTGACGTTCCCGCGCCCCCGCAGACGTGATGCTGCCTGGCCGGTAGCTCTCCCTTTACCGATCCTCTGGTCGATGAGGGTCACACCTGGCCGACGACGCAGACCATATCCACAGGCACGCCGTGCGATGGCCACCGCTGCGGCGTGATGCCGCGTGGCGGTGCCGTTCGTGGTTTGTCGTTGCAGGGACCGCCGCCAGTACTGAGCTCCCCATTGGGATGTGTAGGCAGGATCAACTGCGATCACGAGTAGATCAGCATGGAACGCCATGCCTCGCAGACGTTCCCGAAATCGAGCAGACGGAATGCCGTGCACAGTGCGGCGGAACCGTCTACCACGCTGTCCACGGCCCAGAGTTTCGCGTCCGACGGCACGGGCATCGGCAAAGCCCAGATTCTCTATAGCGAAACCAGCGCAGCGGTGCTGTCGGGCGAGGTGGATCACCTTGGAGATAGCCTGTCGGAGTTGCCCGTCCCTCGTGGTCGCTGAGCCGGTCAGATCCAATCTGATGGTGTGCGGTTGGCCGGCTGGGTTGCCGTACGCGTCGGTCACGCAAGCTGCGAGATGATCGGCGTTGAGATCTACTCCCAACAGTCGTGCTCCAGAATCGGCGAGTTCCACCGGGGTGGGCAGGACCGTCTTCTCCGAAGACCATGATGCGTCGATGTACCAGCGCCCGCGCAGGGGATCGCGCTTGATGTCGTAGCGCACAGCCCGGTTGGCCCCGACGCGATCCAGCCATTCATCCCGCCGATATGAGAACCCCGCTTCGCAGGACAGACGGTAACGGCCACGCGGCATGTTTGCGAGATACCGCAACGACTCCGGCAACACCACCGACACTCTGCCATCCGGTGTGACCGTTATCGTGTAGTTCCCAAACGGGGCACCCGACTCACCATCCGCGGTCAGGAAGACCCGAGCCGCGTCCCAGCGATTCCGCCACTCATCCTCACCCAACCTGGCAGCATCCAGGTTGTGTCGTGTCTTAGCCAACTGGCGTCCACCCAGAACAATCGCCGGATGGCCCTTTTCGATGCGAAACTCCACCTTGGCCAGGCGGGATTTCAACAACGCCAGACGCCGTTGCTTCTGCCAGCGCTCGTTGCGATTCGTGTAACCGCGTACCCTGTCATGTCGCTGTCCACACGTAACGCTGAGCCTGGCACTGATTGCGCCGATTGCGCGACGGAGGCTCGTGCGTTCGTCCCGCAGGCATCGCATAGCCAACTGATATTGATCCTCCGAAGTGCGGGTGATGGTCCCCGCCCAGCGCGACGACGAAACCAGCGTCAGTGCCTTCTTTCGCCGAGCGCGCTGGTTCAGCGCTTGCGGCACATCGCCGATACGAACGCGATCTGCCAGATCAGCACGTGCGTGTCGTCCCAGCTCCCTGCCCATCAGGGACAACACTTTCTCATCGTCAACGGACACGCGCAGTCGATCGCGAATCCGCGCGCCCGCAGGCGCCGCAACCGTGAACGGCACCGCGATTCTTCGCAACCGTCCGCTCCTACCTCGCACCCATCTATCGTATCGAACATATATTCACTAATTCGGGTGAACTTACCGCTGTCCAGGCGAAAGGCCTGTGTTCCATCTGAGGACTACTGCCCGCAGCTGGGATCTGTGTCCAGCCTCGTCAGCACCCTGCGGCGCGTGGGTATTCACCGTCACCCGCCCGGCCAGGCAATGCTGGGCCAGGCCGGTGAGGTTCGTGACTGTGGGTCACTGGAAGGTCACCTCAGCGAAGTCGTTGCTCGGACCGTCCAGGATGGGCTGTGCCCGGCCACGCAGGTGCTGGTCGAGAAACGCCGTCAGGTACGCACGCTGGACATCGACACTTCGCCTGCCTGGCATGTCCTGCATCGGCATGCCGAGCTGCTCGCCGAGCAGTCCGAGGTCGCTGAACGACTCGTGCCCCATCCCGCGCACGGAGAGCCAGCGACGCCAGCCGGTCAACTGTCGGTAACTGGCATCCCACTCTATGGCACCGCCCGGCACGCTGCGTTGCTCTCCGAAGAACAGCACAGGGCGGGCCAGCTGCCTGGTCAGTGGCGGTGAGAGCCGTCCGTCCATGTTGACTCCGGCGGCGATCCGCCGGTCGGCGGCCATCGCGGCCACGGTGGCCGACCCGCCGATGGAATGACCGACCATGGCGACCCGTTTGCCGTCGACAGCGGGAAAACCGCGCTTGAGCGCGTCGATCACGAACGACACATCCGCCGCGCGGCCCGTGCTGACCCGTACGAAGAACGCCTCATGCTCGGCTGGTGGCAGAGCGGCGAGTTGCTCGCAGGCGGCACATGTGGTGACCCGGCCATCCGGGAACTCCACCGCGGTGGACTCATAGGTGTGGTCGATGGCGGCCACGACGTAGCCGCGGCTGGCGAACTCCTCGGCCAGCCCGGTCTGTGAACTGCGCGGCAGTTGCCACCCCGGCGACAGCAACACGAGCGGCAGGCCGCCCGGCGCGGTGCGGGCGGGCGCGTTCGTGCGGGCGTGTGTCGGCAGGGTGGCGAGCAGGTCGGCGGGCAGCTCCGGGCTGAACTGGCGAACCAGGATCTCCGATTCCTTGGCGGTCGTGTACTTGGCGACAGGTCCGGCCGGTCGTGCCGCCGGGTACCAGACCGTCAGCATGAGCTCTCGCCGCCGGTTGGCGACCCACGGATCCGGCCGCTGGTAGTCCACGACGTGCCGGGTGGCGCGGCCGACCGGGAAGGGCCCGGTCGGCGCGGCCAGCGCCAGCGTCGGCCGCTGGTCCGCCGGTGTACCGGCCGAGGCCGATCCACCGACCAGTCCGGATAACGCGGCGGTCGTGAGAACGACCGTCAGAGTTGTGCGCATAGCGTCCCCAGTCTTCGTCATTCGCGTCGACAAGATCGTCGGCGCGCTGGCCAGTTTGGGCCTGACGCGTGAGTAGGCAATCAGGGCAACCGCCCGAACATCCCCTGAACAACCAGCCACACGCCCCCTAAGGGCACTTCACGCTTATCTCGCGCATATGCCACGCACCATAACTTCCTGTCACCAGCAGTCGACGCAGAGGAGCGGAAGGTGCCCGTGGCTGGAAGACAGCGCATGGCCGGAGTCGTGCTCGTGGCAGGGCTGGTATCCGGTGTGACACCGGCCTACGCCACCGGGGACAAGCTCACAGAGTTCCTCGGACAGAAGGTCGAGTGGAAGCAGTGCGAGGAACCGCCGCCACCGGACCCGTCGGAACAGCCCGACGACGGCATCCTCATCGACCCCTGGAAGGGCCAGTGGCACAACATGGAGTGCGCCACAGTCACCGTGCCGCTGAACTACCGCAAACCCGACGACGGCAGGCTCAGCATCCCGGTCAGCAGGATCAAGGCGACCGATCCCAGTCGGCGCAAGGGCGTCCTGCTGCTCAACCCCGGCGGCCCCGGTGGCGGTGGGCTGTCCATGCCGCTGGGCGCCCGTGAGCTGGAGATCGCGAAGCACTTCGACCTGATCGGCTTCAACCCGCGGGGCGTCGGCCGGTCCAGCGGGCTCTACTGCGAACGGACAGCCGACAAGCCGGCGGACACGACCCGGCCGACCGACGAGCAGTTCGCCCAGTACACCGCGTACGCCCGTGCCCGTGAGGACGCGTGCCAGCGGGCCGGTGGCGGGATCCGGCCGTACATCAACACCGCCAACACCGCGCGGGACATGGACGTCATCCGGGCCGTGCTCGGCGAAGCGAAGATCAACTACCTGGGTTACTCGTACGGCACCTACCTCGGAGCGGTCTACGGCAGCCTCTTCCCCAAGAACCTCAACCGCAGTGTGCTCGACTCCTCGATCCACCCCGACTGGCTGTGGCGCGAACAGGGCAAGCAACAGTCGGTGGCCGCCCGGTTCAACGTCGACGAGTGGGCCGCCTGGGTCGCCCAGCGCGACGCCATCTACCACCTCGGCAAGACCCAGGCCGAGGTGCTGGCCACCACCGAGGCGCTGGCCGCGAAACTCGCCACGAAACCGGTCCGGCTCGACCGGGAACGGCCGGAGGGCTGGCCGACCTACTGGCCCAAGGACTTCGACCGCACCGTGCTCGACCGGTTCATGGCCGTCGCCACCCAGCCGCGTCCGATCTGGGACGTGACCGCCGAGGTGATCGGGGAGCTCCGGCACGCGGCGGAAGGCGGCACCGGCCTGTCCAAGGACACCAGTACCGCCGTCGGAATGCTGTACCAGCACGGCATCCGGAAGATCGATCCCGGGGTGTACGAGACGGTCACCTGCGAGGCCGACTGGCCGACCGACCTCAACACGTACTACGAGGACATGCGGACGTTCCGCGACCGTTACCCCTATGCGGACGGCAACGGCAGCGGTGTGATCGGCGCCGCGCCGAACAACTGCACGTTCCGGAGCTTCACCCCGCCGGAGAAACCGGGGCCGCTCAAGCGCAACGGCTACCCCACCGGCGTCGTGATCCAGGCCGACGGCGACCCGGCCACCCAGTACGACGGCGGGCCCGCGATGGCGTCGAAGCTCAACAACCAGCTGATCTCCGTGCGTGACAGCGGCGAACACGGGCACTACGGCAACAACAAGTGCGTCACCAAGACGATCGACAACTACCTGATCAACGGCGTTCTGCCACCGTCACGGTCGGAGTGCGCCGCCGATCCGCGTCCACCTGTTCCCGCCGACGGTTCCGCCGATGTCAACCGATCCGCGGACAGCAAGGAGAACCGGGTCAAGGCCATGACCGGGAAACCCGCGCTCTGGCGCTGAGCCCTGCCGTGCAGTGCAACGAAGGCCACCTTCGCTGCGTCTCGCGCACCCAAGGTGGCCTTCGTTGCAGGGGTCAGGCGGGATGGGCGTGCAACGAAGGTGGCCTTTGGTGCGCGAGACGCACCGAAGGCCACCTTGGTTGCACCAACTCACTCCGGGACCAGGCCCGCGTCCTGGGCCAGGATCGCCGCCTGGACGCGGGACCGCAGGTCCAGTTTGGTCAGCACCCTCGACACGTGGGTCTTCACCGTTGTCTCGCCGATGTAGAGCTTGCGGCCGATCTGCTGGTTCGACAGGCCCTCGCCGAGGCAGATCAGCACCTCCCGCTCCCGGTCGGTCAGCTGGTCGAGACCGGCCGGGACTCTCGTCTGCTTCGGGGCGTTCGCCGCGAACGCGGTCAGCAGCCTGCGGGTGATCTTCGGCTCGATCACGCCGTCCCCCGCCGCCACCAGTCGGATCGACTCGATCAGCCGGGCCGCCTCGACCGACTTCAGCAGGAAGCCAGCCGCGCCTGCGCGCAACGCTCCGTGCACGTACTCGTCCAGGTC
The DNA here is from genome assembly GCF_000826545.1 of Kibdelosporangium sp. MJ126-NF4. The sequence continues at coordinate 365,237 of NZ_CDME01000015.1, forward strand.
GAACGTGGTCAGCACCAGCACGTCACAGACGCCGTCCCGGACGAGTTCGCGGGTGGCCTCGATCCCGTCCATCCCCGGCATCCGGATGTCCATCAGCACCACGTCCGGCTTGAGGGACCGTGCCATCCGCACCGCCGTCGCGCCGTCGCCCGCTTCGCCGACCACCTCTATCCCGTCCGCTCCGGACAGGATCAGCACCAGTCCCGCGCGGATCGCCGCGTGGTCGTCCGCGACCAATACCCGAATCAACTCGCCACGCCTCCTATGGGCAACGCCGCCCGCACCCGCCAGCGGCCCGACCACGGGCCCGCCTCGAAGTCCCCGCCGACCGCGGTGGCCCGCTCCCGCATGCTCACCAGGCCTGTTCCCGTCCCGTCCCCGGCCGCCGGTGCACCGGTCAGGTCGTTGACGACCTCGATGATCAGCCGATCCCCCGCCACTCGCACGTCGACCTTGGCGCCGCCACCGCCGGAGTGTTTCAGCGCGTTCGTCAGCGCCTCCTGGATGATCCGGTACGCCGCCAGGTCCACCGCGACCGGCAGCTCGTCCTGCACCGCCCGGTGCACGTCCAACGCGAGTCCGCCTGCCCGCGCCGAGTCCACCAGTCTGTCCAGTTCGGCCAGTCGGGCCGGTGCCGTCCTCGGGTCGTTCTCGCCGCCGTCGGCACGCAGCACGTCGATCATCGCACGCATCTCCGCCAGCGACTGGATGCTGTTCTCCCGCACCGACTTCAGCACCGTCTTGACCACTTTCGGGTCACGGTCGGCCATCGTCAGCAGCGCCTCGGACTGGATCGCGATCGCCGACAGGTGCCCGGCCACCACGTCGTGCAGGTCACGGGCCATCTGCGCGCGTTCCGCCACGACCGCGGTGCGCCTGTCCAGCTCCGCGATCCGGCGCAGCTGCTCCGTGCTCTCCCGCTCGGCCTGCAGGATCTCGTCGTGCTGGCGGATGTTGAACGACCACCAGACCGGGATGATCAGCAGGCTGAAGACACTCTGGAACGCGAAGAACGCCTTCCGCCAGTCCCCCGACACCACTCCGGCCGCGATCGCGATGCCGAACACGATGACAACCGCGGTCGCGAGGATGATCCTGCTCGCCCGCCGGGTCGTGCTCAGCGTCGCGTTGAACAACAGGTCGATGAAGACCAGCATCACCGGGAGCGTCAGGTTGTAGGCCAGGTCGGCCAGCAGGATTCCGGTCGCGATCGACAGCATCGCCAGCGGCGCCTTGCGCCGGAACACCTGCGCGACGCACAGCACGCCCGACTGGCTGATCAGCACCCACAGTGGCAGCTGGTTGTCCGGCGAGATCGCGTACAGGTCCGTGGCGTAGAGCGTGAGCGCGACGCCGAAGAACACCAGCGCGACGAACAGGTCCCACCAGGGACGCTGCCGGTAGCGCCGGATCGCCACGGTCAGGATCACCCCACAATCTCAGCACAGTTTCCGGCGAGCAAGGTCGTACGAAGGGATGATGAGCGGCCGTTCGTCCGCCTGACGTTTTCGCCGCGCCGGTCACGCACGCTGAACACCATGCTCATGGTGACGTTGATCGTGGCGTGCGAGATCGGGTTCTGGGTCGTGCTCCTGGCCGCGCTGGCTGCCAGATACCTGCTGCGCTGGCAGCGGACCAGCACGGTGCTGCTGGTCTGTGTCCCGCTGGTGGACGTGGTCCTGCTCGCGGCGACCGTGATCGACCTCGCCAACGGCGGGTCCGCCGGGTCCGTGCACGGCCTCGCCGCGGTCTACCTCGGGGTGAGTGTCGCGTTCGGACACAGCATGATCCGCTGGGCGGACGGGCACTTCGCCTACCGGTTCGCCGGTGGCCCGAGGCCGGTGAAGAAGCCGAAGTCCGGTCCCGCGCGTGTCCGGCACGAGTGGCGCGAGTGGGGCAAGTTCATGATCGCCTACGCGATCGCGTGCACCGTGATGGCGTTCCTGATCTTCGTCATCAGCACGCCCGACCACACCACGGCGCTGTGGCAGGGCACCATCCCGCACATGTCCGTGGTCGCCGGGATCTGGCTGCTCGTGACCATCTCGGACACGTTCAGGAAAGCAAGTCCTGTCGAGAGCTGACGCCCATCTTGCGCAGGATGTTCGCGACGTGCTGCTCGACTGTCCTGCGCGAGAGGAACAAGGCGGACGCGATCTGGCGGTTGGTCTGCCCGGCCGCCAGCAGTCGGGCAACGTCATGCTCCCGGGGAGAGAGCTCGTTGCCGTACCCGCGGCGGCCCCTGCGTGAGGGGATGGGGCCGCCGCTGGTCCTGATGAGGTGACGGCAGCGTGCCGCGTCGGTGGTCGCGCCGATGGCCTCGTACTGCACGGCCAGGTCGTTGAGTTCCTCCGAGGTGTGCGCGAGCCGCTCGGCCATCTGCGCGACGCGGTACGGCTGCCCCAGGTTCTCGTAGAGGCGGCGGGCGATCTCGAAGCTCTCGTGGCCAAGGTGCGCACGGCAGACCGCCAGCGCGGCCCTGGCCAGCGGCGCGTCCACCGAGACCAGGCCGGTTTCGAAATCGCGGGTCAGCGCGTGGGCGTCCGCCGCGCGGCCGACCTTGAGGTACGCGTCGACGGCCTGTGGCGCGAACTCACCGGCCCACGCCCAGATTCCCTTGCGGCGCAGTATTTCCAGACCGCTGTCGGCCTCGCGGGCGGCTGCCTCCGGGTCGTCGCGGGCCAGCAGCAGCGCCACCATCCCGCCGAACGCGGCGATCACCGCGGGCGCGATCGCCTTCTCCGGCGCGTCGAGTCCGGTCTGCCGGAAGCACTCCACCGCGCAGCCCCAGTCGCCCTGTGCCGTGGCCAGCCAGCCGCGGACGAGGCAGAGCTCGGTGGTCACCGGGTGCAGGTGCTCGTAGACCTCCGTCAGCTGGCGGGCCCGTTCGTCCAAACCGGACCAGTCACCGGCCAGCCAGTCCAGCCGGATCCTGGTCGCCTCGCCGGTTCCGACCACGTACGGCGCGCCCGACCTGGTCGCCAGGTCCAGGCCCATCCGCAGGTACTTGGCGGCCCACCGGTAGTGGCCGACCCACGAGTACGAGTCCGCCACGTTGTTGTACAGCCGGGCCAGCTGCCGGGTGCTGTCCGGGTCGTCGGCCTGCGGCGGGTCCACCGAGCCGATCGCGCCTTCCATGTGGATCCGGGCGCCGAGAATGTTGGCCAGCAACGCGATCCGCACGCCCGGCGCGTCGGGCAGTCCCCGCTCGACCTTCCGCAGCCACCCCAGGTGCTCGGCGAGCGGCGCGGTGCCGAGGTACGGCATCGCGAGCACAGCCATCCCGCGCAGTGCCCGTTCCGGACGCTTGCTCAGCGCGGGCAGCGCCATCTCGATCTCCAGACGGCCCCTGTCGATGTCGTCGCAGCCGCGGACCAGCACCAGGCCGAGACCGAGTTGGACCTCGCCGCGCACCTCGTCGGACAGCCGCTGGTCGGCCATCAGGCGTTCGAACTGGGCGGTCACCTCGTGCTGGTGCAGCCCGGCCAACGCGTCCTGGCACAGCTTGGTGGCCAGCCGGTCGACGTCCGCGGCCGGTACGTCCGGCTCGGACACCAGCGCACACCGCAGTTCGATCGCGGTGGACGCGTCACCGGCGTCCATGGCGGCGTCCGCGGCCTGTTCGCCGTAGCGCAGCCATTCCTGGATCAGGCCCGCGCGTCGGCAGTGCTCGGCGACCTGCACCAGCGGTGTCGGGTCGAGTCTGGACAGCACGCGGGAGGAGCGCAGGTGCAGCTCCTGGCGGCGCGGGCCGGGCAGTGATTCGTAGACCGTCCGGCGGGCCAGGGCATGGCGGTAGCCGTACTTGTTCTCGACCGGTTCGACCAGGACACCGGCTTCCAGCAGTTTCATCGTCGCCTGCTGGGTGCGGGCCTGGGTCTCCACGGCGATCGCGCTCAACGCCTCGATCCCGGCGGGAACACCGAGCACGGCCGCGGCCTCGGCGATGCAGCGTGCGATCGTCGGCAGGCCGTCCAGGCGTTCGATCATGGCCTCACGCAGGGACGCCGGGACCTCGACGGTGTCGAGCAGGCGTGCGTCCGGGTTGCCCGCCTTCGGATTGCTCAGGGCGTGCATCGTCTCCTCGACGACGAACGGGATCCCGGCCGTGCGCTTGTGCAGTGTGGTCGCGAACTCCGGGGTGACCGGCCTGCGCAGCAACGCCTCGGCCAGGTCACGCACACCGTCGGTGTCCAACGGCCGCAACACGATGTGCGTACTGTGCGGTGGACGGAACGCCCTGCCCAAAGTGGTCCCGCCCGGCAGGTCCTCGCGCCGGTAGGTCAGCACCAGTGACAGTTCGGGCGGCTGGTTGGTCAGCACGAACCGCAACAGCTGCCGGGTGCCCTCGTCGGCCCAGTGGATGTCCTCGATGACCAGCGTGAGCCTGCCCATGGCGGCGATCAGGTCACGGATCGCGCGAAACAACCGGTGCCGTTCGGCCGCCGGGTCGCCGAGGGGTTCCGGTGTGGGCGGCAGCCGGTCCGCCAGTTCCGGCAGGTACGGCCGCAGCGCACCGGTGATCGCGCCGAGGCGTCCGGTCAGCCTGTCCGAACAGGCACCGAGGCATTCGAAGATCACGCCGTACGGGAACGGGTCGCGCAACGGCTGGCAGTGCCCCACCATGGTGCCGGTCAGTTCGGCGACCAGGCGTGTCTTGCCGACCCCCTCCTCACCTTCGACGAACGCCACTGAGGGAGCGTTCGCGACGGCCGCGGTGAGCAGGGCGAGTTCCTCCCCGCGTCCCACCAACACTGGTGAGGTCATTTTCGCAGCGTAGGGAACACGCACCGCTGAACGGAACCGTCTTTCGGGGCGATCTTGCGTCAAAAGATAAGTACCCCTACGGATCGCTACCTCGGTTGTTCCACAGTCGCACGCCAACGGATGGTGCTCGGACATCCCTGCAACCGAACGGAGCACCTCATGCGAGGGGCAATACTCGCTGTGGGCTTGGCCGCGCTTGTCAGCGGCCTACCAGCCACGGCGGCACCCGCTGCCGCGAGCAGTCATATCGTGATGCTCAAGCCGGGGGCGTCGGTCAGTTCGCTGACCAGCAGCTACAGCGCCGACCGGGAGTACACCGCGCTGGGTGGGTTCGCCGCGAGGCTGACCGCGGCCGAGGCACGAACGCTGGCCGCTGATCCGCGTGTCGCCTCTGTCGCACCCGACGGCATTGCCCGGATATCCGACACCCAGAACAACGCGACCTGGGGTCTGGACCGGATCGATCAGAAGAACCTGCCGCTGGACACCAAGTACACGTACGCCAACAAGGGCGACGGCGCCACGGTGTACGTGGTGGACACCGGCGTGTACTTCGCGCACTCGGAGTTCGGCGGGCGCGCCAAGAGCGGATACGACTTCATCGACAACGACTCGGACGCCTCCGACTGCCAGGGCCACGGCACGCACGTGGCCGGGACGGTCGGCAGCGCGACCTACGGTGTGGCCAAGAACGCCAACATCGTCGCGGTGCGGGTGCTCAACTGCTCGGGCCAGGGCGAGTGGTCACAGGTCATCAGCGGTATCGACTGGGTCGCCAAGAACGGCAAGAAGCCCGGTGTGCTGAACATGAGCCTCGGTGGCGGCGCGAACTCCTCAGTGGACGACGCGGTCAAGCGCGCGGTGGCGGCCGGTTTCGTCAACGCGGTCGCGGCCGGTAACAACAACGGCGCGAACGCCTGCAACACCTCGCCCGCCCGAACACCGGAGGCGATCACGGTCGGCTCGACCGACAACAGCGACAACCGCTCGTCGTTCTCCAACATCGGTACCTGCGTGGACATCTTCGGCCCCGGTTCGAACATCACCTCGACGCGCAACGGCGGCGGGACCGCCCAGATGTCCGGTACCTCGATGGCGACCCCACACGTGGCCGGTGTCTCGGCTCTCGTGCTGACCGCCAACCCGAGCTACACGCCCGCCCAGGTGCGGGACGCGCTGGTCACCAACGCGGCCGACGGCGTGCTGAAGAACGTGGGCTCCGGTTCGCCGAACAAGCTGCTGAACACGCAGTTCATCGGCAGCGGTGGCCCGCCGCCCGCGTGTGGCGCGAAGACCAACGACACCGATGTGTCCATTCCGGACGCCGGGGACGCGGTGGCCAGCACCATCGACAACAGCGGCTGCGACGGGCGCGCCTCGGGCAGCCTGCCGGTGAAGGTCGACATCGACCACACCTACACCGCGGACCTCGCCGTCGATCTGATCGGGCCGAGTGGCGCGGTGTACCCGCTGCACACTCCGCGCGGAATCGGTGAGGCGAGCGGGATCCACACCACCTTCACGGTGAACGCCGCCAGTGAGAACGCCAACGGCCGCTGGCAGTTGCGGGCGCGTGACATCTACACGTTCGACAGCGGTGCCCTGACCGGCTGGTCCATCACCTTCTAGGAGCATGGCATGAGAGTCATCCTTGGCATCACCGCTGCCGTGCTGCTGACAGCGGGCGCGGCACCGGCCCTCGCGGCACAACCCGAAGGCGCTGTCATCCAAGCGAAACAGCACGTCTCCGGCAGCTACATCGTGCAGATGAAGCCCGGCGCGTCGGCGTCGGCGCTCAGCTCGAAGTACGGCGGCAAGATCCAGGCCGAGTACAAGCTGACCTTCACCGGGTTCCACGTCCGCGACATGTCCGAGGCACAGGCGCGCCGCCTGGCCGCGGACCCGAACGTCCAGGCAGTACACCAGGACGGGACCGCGCACATCGCGGACACGCAGAACAACCCGCCGTCGTGGGGCCAGGACCGCGTCGACCAGAAGGCACTGCCGCTGGACAGCAAGTACACCTATGCCAACGGCGGCGAGGCCGTGACGGCGTACGTGATCGACACCGGTGTCGCGCCGTCCAACCCGGAATGGGAAGGCCGCGCCAGCTACGGCTACGACTTCGTCGACAACGACGCCGAGGCCCAGGACTGCAACGGCCATGGTTCGCACGTGTCCGGCACGATCGCGGGCAAGACGTACGGCCTGGCCAAGAAGGCCAAGATCGTGGCGGTGCGCGCGCTCGGCTGCGGTGGCTCGGCGCCGGACTCCGCGGCTGTGAGCTCGATGGAGTGGGTGGCGAAGAACGCCAAGAAGCCCGCCGTGGTCAACATGAGCCTCGGCATGGACAACGTCGGCGTGGGTGACACGCAGGCGAAGGCGTTGGTACAGGCCGGGATCACGGTCGCGGTCGCAGCGGGCAACAGCAGCGCCGACGCGTGCGGCACCTCACCGGCCCGTGTGCCCGAAGTGATCACCGTGGGATCGACCGAGCGCAACGACGGCCGCAGCAGCTTCTCCAACTACGGCTCCTGCCTCGACCTGTTCGCGCCCGGCGGCAACATCGTGTCCACCGGGATCAACAGCGGCTCGGCCACCATGTCCGGCACCTCGATGGCCAGCCCGCACGTGGCCGGTGCGGCGGCGCTTTACCTGACCGCCAACCAGTCCGCGACTCCGCAGCAGGTCCGTGACGCACTTGTCGAGAACGCCAGCGGTGGCGTGGGCAACCCGGGCAGCGGCTCGCCGAACAAGCAGCTGTACACCGGTTTCATCGGCGGCGGCCAGAACCCCGGGACGTTCACGCTGGCGCTGTCGCCGTCGTCCGGTCAGGTCGACCCGGGCAAGTCCGTCTCGACGACCGTCGCCACCAAGGCAGGCGAGCAGGGCGCCGAGACAGTCGCGCTGTCCGCGTCGGGCCTGCCCGCGGGTGCCAAGGCGACGTTCCAGCCCAGCGAGATCCAGTCCGGCCAGAACGCCAAGGTGACCATCGAGACGTCCGCGTCCACCCCGGCCGGTCAGCACCGGATCACGGTGTCGGGCAAGGGAGCCAGCGAGAGCAAGACGGCCGAGTACACGCTGTCGGTCGGCGGCCCGCCCGCCGGGGACCTGAAGCTGAGCGTCTCGCCCGGCTCGGGCACGGCACGGTCGGGCTCGTTCCTGAAGGCAACGGTCACCGCGACCGGCGGCGAGGGAACGATCACGCTGGACGCGTCCGGCACCCAGTTCAAGCCGTTCTTCAGCCCGCAGACGGTCAGCCCCGGCGGCTCGTCGGAACTCACCATCATCGCCCCGTTCCAGGCAGGCACCTACAAGATCACGATCACCGGCACGGACTCGGCAGGCAAGTCCGGCAGCACGGAATATTCCCTCACGGTGCAGTAATGGAAACCCTCGTGAGTGGTTGGTCCGGTTAGAACCGGACCAACCACTCACGAGGGGATGTGGGGAAACGCAGGGGTGGGCACCCGGCGTGGTGGTGGCCACCCCTGCACTCCTTGTTATGCCTGCAACTGCTTGAGTGCCGCGTGGAAGCCGGTGACCAGGTCGCCGACTTCGGCGTCGGTCATCGTCAACGCGGGCGAGACCTGCAGGCCGCCCGCGCCGACGGCACGGCCGGAGATCCCGTGCTCGCGCAGCAGTTTGACCATCGTGAACGCGTCGGCCGGGTCAGCCATCTGCACGGCCGCGACGGCGCCGTATCCGCTGCGCACCTCGGCGACAGCGGGGTGCGCGGCGAGCGACTTGAACTCGTTGTCCAGTGTGGACTCCAAACGGGCCGCCGACGACAGCAGGTCCTCGCGCTCGATGATGTCCAAATTGGCCAGTGCGACCGCCGCGCTGGTGGCGTGGCCGGAGTACGTGTAGCCGTGGCGCCACCAGACGCCGGGTGTGTAGAACGGCTCGGCCACGTGTCCCGAGACGAGTACGGCACCCATCGGCAGGTACCCGGATGTCAGGCCCTTCGCCGTGGTGATCATGTCCGGGTCGAGGTCGTGGCGCGTGCTGGCGAACCAGGCTCCGCCGATCCGGCCGTATCCGGTGATCACCTCGTCGGCGACGAAGAGGATGTCGTTGTCCCGGCACACTTGCCGGACCTCGGCGAGGTAGCCGTCCGGCGGCGGGTAGACGCCACCCGCGCCGATCACGGGCTCGCAGAAGAAGGCCGCGATCCTGTCGGCGCCAAGCCGTTCGATCTCCGCGAGCAGCGCTTTCGCCGAATCCCACGTGACCGTGGCGGCGTCCGGCATCAGCGAACCGTATCCCTCGCGGTTGCCGGGGATGCCTGCCAGCGCGGTGCCGCCGACGTGCGTGCCGTGGTAGGCGCGTTCCCGTCCGATGACGATGTTCTTGTCCGGTTTGCCCAGCTCGTGCCAGTAGCGGCGGGCCAGCTTGAGCGCGGTGTCGATCGAGTCCGAGCCGCCGCTGGTGAAGAAGACCTTCGCGTCGGTCATCGGCGCGATCGACGCCAGCCGCTCGGCCAACTCGATCGTCGACGGCGTGGCCACGTCACCGAACGTGTAGTACGCCGCGATGTCCCGCATCTGCCTGGCAGCGGCCTCGGCGAGTTCCGCGCGCCCGTGGCCGACGTTGGTGAACCACAGGCCCGCCGTCGCGTCGAGATAGCGACGACCGTCCACGTCCCACACATAAACGCCCTCACCACGGGTGACGACGAACTCGCCGTTCTGGGTGACCGCACCCATGTCCGAGAACGGGTGCCACAACGCCCCCATAAAAAACGCCTCCTACGGCTAGCGGAACGCGCTCACGCCGGTGAGCGCCTGGCCGATCACGAGCAAGTGCACCTCACTTGTTCCCTCGTAGGTAAGCACTGATTCCAGGTTGTTCGCATGCCGCATCACGGGGTATTCGAGTGTGATCCCGTTCGCGCCGAGGATCGTGCGTGCCTCCCTGGCGATCTGCAGCGCCGTGCGGACGTTGTTGAGCTTGCCCATGCTGATCAGCTCGGGCTTGAGCGTGCCCGCGTCCTTCAGCCTGCCGATGTGCACCGCCAGCAGCATGCCTTTGCCCAGCTCGACGGCCATTTCCGCGAGCTTGGCCTGCGTCAGCTGGTACGCCGACAGCGGCTTGTCGAACACCTCGCGGTCGCCCGCGTACGAGATCGCGGCTTCCAGGCAGTCACGACCGGCGCCGATCGAGCCGAAGATGATCCCGAACCGGGCCTCGGTGAGGCAGCCGAGCGGGCTGGAGAGGCCTTTGCTCTTCGGCAGCACCGCGTCCGCGGGCAGTCGGACGTCCTCCAGGACCAGTTCGCTGGTGACGGAGGCGCGCAGGGAGAGCTTGCCCGGCACCTTGTTGGCCGTGAAGCCCTTGCTGCCGGTCGGTACGACGAAGCCGCGGATGCCCTCTTCGGCGCGGGCCCAGACCACGGCGACGTCGGCGATCGAGCCGTTGGTGATCCACATCTTGGTGCCGTTGAGCACCCAGTCCGAGCCGTCCTTGCGGGCGGTGGTCCGCATCCCGCCGGGGTTGGAGCCGAAGTCGGCCTCGGTCAGGCCGAAGCAGCCGATCGCCTCGCCGCGGACCATTCGTGGCAGCCACTCGTTCTTCTGCTCGTCGCTGCCGTACGCGTAGATCGCGTACATCGCCAGCGAGCCCTGCACGGAGACCAGGCTGCGCACGCCCGAGTCGGCTGCTTCGAGCTCGTGACAGGCCAGGCCGTAGGACACCGCGTTGGTGCCCGCGGCGCCGTAGCCCTGCAGGTGCATGCCCAGCAGGCCGAGATCACCCATCTCCCTGGCCAGCTCACGGGCGGGCAGGTCGCCTTGCTCGAACCACTCCGCGAGGTGCGGGCGGATCCGGTCGGCGCAGAACTTGCGGACGGTGTCACGGATCGCGCGCTCTTCCTCGGAGAACAAGTCGTCGGCCGCGACCAGGTCCAGCGGGGCAATACGGGTCATGTCCAGCAGGCTAGCCAGAATTGGATCCAATATCAATTGTCCAATGCTAGCCTGGCGTGCGTGCAAGCTTTGGCAGGCGTGACCATCGCCGACTTCAGCCGCGTGCTGGCCGGGCCCTACGCGACGATGCTGCTGGCCGACCTGGGCGCCACCGTCATCAAGGTCGAACGACCGGGAAGCGGAGACGACACGCGAGCGTGGGGACCGCCATATGTGGGCGACGACTCCACGTACTTCCTCGGCCTCAACCGCAACAAGCACCTGGTCTCCCTCGACCTCGGCGATCCGGCGGCACGAGAGCTGGCCGAGGGCGCCGACGTGGTCGTGGAGAATTTCCGCCCGGGAACCATGGCCAGGCACGGCCTGGGCTACGAGGCGTTGTCGGCGGTGAACCCGAAGCTCGTGTACTGCTCGATCACCGGCTTCGGGCAGTCGTCCGCCCTGCCCGGCTACGACCTGCTCGTCCAGGCGGTCGGCGGGCTGATGAGCGTGACCGGGACGCCGGAGTCGCCGACCAAGGCCGGGGTGGCGCTGGTGGACGTGATCACCGGCCTGCACGCGATGGCTGGCATCCTTGCCGCACTGCGGCACGTCACGGCGACCGGGGAGGGCCAGCTCGTTGAGGTCTCGTTGTTGTCGTCGCTGCTGTCGGCACTGGTCAACCAGTCGGCGGCGTACGTGATGGCGGATGTCGTGCCGACCGCGATGGGCAACGCGCACCCCAGCGTCGTGCCGTACTCGGTGTTCAACGCCAGCGACCGGCCAATCGTGCTCGCCGTGGGCAACGACAAGCAGTTCGCCGCCCTGTGCTGGGCGCTCGGAATCCCCGAGGATCCCCGGTTCGCCACCAACACCCTGCGTGTGCAGCACCAGGACGTGCTGACAGCGGTGATCAACGCCCGGCTGTCCACCAGGGAAGCCGCGCACTGGTGCGTCAAGCTGACCGAAGCCGGTGTCCCGTGTGGACCGATCAACAGCATCGCCGAGGCAGTGGACCTCGCGTCGGAGGTCGGCCTGTCCCCGGTGGTGTCGATCGACGGGCTGCGGCACGTGGCCAACCCCATCAGTCTGAGCAGAACCCCAGCCGAATATCGGAGCAATCCCACGTGAGCACCCCGAAACGGCCACCGACGGCACAGGAGTTCGTCCTCGCGGAACTGCGCAGGGCGATCCTGACCGGCGAGATGCCCCCTGGCGCACCCGTGCGCCAGGACGCGCTCGCCGAACGACTGGGCGTGAGCCGCGTGCCGTTGCGCGAGGCCCTGCGGACGTTGGAAGGCGAAGGCCAGGTCATCTACCGGCCCCATCGCGGCTACCAGGTTGCGGACCTGTCACTGGACGATCTGCTTGAGGTGTACCGAATCCGGGAACTGCTGGAGACGGAGGCAACCATGCGGGCAGTCCCGTTGATGTCGGCGGAGGACGTGGAGCGGCTGGAACAGGCCGAAGAGGACATCATGCGGGCGGCGGACGCCGACGACATCGTCGGGATGGCGGCGGCGAACCGGGTCTTCCACTTCACGGTGCTGGAGGCGTCCGGTATGCCTCGATTGACTCGGCTTGTCCGAGTGATGTGGGACGCGACGGACGCGTACCGGTCGCTGTACTACAGCTCGTCGAGCAACCGGGCCCGTGTCCACGCTGAACACGAGGCGATCATCGCGGCTGTTCGCGCGGGAGACGCCGGGGAAGTCGTGCGCCTGTGGAACGAGCACAGGGCTGGAGCGGTGGCCGCACTGCGAACCATCGTCCAGTAGTTCTTCGTTCACTGGTCACCAGCCAGGTCAGTGCCGTTCATCTTGGCCACGTCGTGCAAGGTGTCCCGGACATCGCTGATTTGGATGCGCAGATGACGAATCCACCGAACTCCCTTGACTACGACTTTCTCGAACCGCGGGGACCAAAGAGGGTCAAACCCGAGGAGCGGGACGACCAGGGCTTCGTCCGGATCAACTCGTTCTGGATGGCAGGCGATGAACTGCGTTCCATGCTTCCCAAGCTTGCCGAGGCCAAGGAGCGCGAGCGGGTGGCGATCAACCAGAGCCTTGTGGCCGCCGGTGCCGATCCGGCCGAGCTCAGGCCTGAGGGCATCAAGCTCCTCTACACCAAACGGGCTGACGGCAAGTTGATGTACGGCGCGGAGGACATCGCGGACCTGCTCCCCACCGGGGACTATCAGCAGCTGGTGGCAGGTTTGGCCAGTAGGCACGCACATCAGGACCTCGGCTCGAAAGCGCGACTCGCCTTCGACACCCTGGTCAAGACCGGACGACTGCCCAGCCCGCGCGAAATCAACAGAAGGTTCGCCGACACCCAGCTGCGAGCCGGGCTCCAAGGGCAAGGCCACGTCGGCACGGCGGGGATGTTCGCCCCGACCGGACATATGGTCGCGGAGAGGAGCCGCCAAAGCGGCGAACTCTGGTACTTCGCCAACCAGAGACAAGGCGTCGCCAACGACAAGTCCGGCCGTTACATGAGCACGGGAGTGCGGCCGAACGCGACCTATGAACAGTTGGACCGGGCACTCAAGAACGTCTGCCGGGAAATGTCCCGAGACCTGGGAATCCCCGTCCGCCCAGAGATGATCAAGAACGCCGACAGGGCAACAGCCAACCCGTACGGCGGCTTCACCGCCGGTCCGGTGGCGAATCCCGCCGTGAGCAAGTCGGCACAGGCGACCAACCCGGCCGCACTGTCGAACAAGAAGGCAAAGGACGCACATCGGCGAGGCCGCTAGCGCGTGGCTCTGCTATTCCAGGGCCTCCAGCTGCTTCCTTGCTCTTTCCGCCGCCTTCTCCGCTGTGCGGAAGACTGCTCGCGCCTCACGGACCTCGCCCGCCGTCTCCTGCTCTGCTGCTCGGGCTCGTTCCAGTTCCGCTGTGAGGTCGGCTATCTGGCGGGTGGCGCGTTCCGCCTTCTGCTCCGCGTGGGCCAGTGCTGCTTGGGCGCGGTCTCGGGCTTCCGACGTGTGTTGGGCTTCCGCGCGGGCACGGCCCAGTTCCTGGCGGCGGCGCTCCGCGCGTTGTTCCCTTCGGAGGCCTACTTCGTCTATCACCGGATCGGGTGATTCCGGCCAGGCTGCGGGCAGTGTCAGGTCGTTTGTGGCCGAAAGGGTTCCGGCCAGCAGCACCTCTGTCACCGCCGGGTCGGCCAGTGCTGCCGCGAACACCGATTCGATGTCGCGCACGACCGACTCGCTGAGTTTCTGCCCTTCGCCCGACGCCAGGGACCGCACTTCGGTCAGCAGCGCCCGGATCAGCTGATGCCGTTGTCTGGACAGGTCGCGGAGGGTTTCGCCGTCGAAACGGCCGTGCGCGTCGCGCAGTGCCACCCCGAGGTTGGCCAGACGTTGCAGGTCAGAGCGCCCTTCGCGGGCAAGCAGATTCAGCGCCCATGCCGCGAGCGACGGCTTGCGGAGCTTGCCGATCGCCGTCGCGGCCTGCTTGTCGCCGTCTTCTCTCGCCGCACGGACGAACTCCGTGCGGGCCGCCATGAAATCACCCGGCCGCAAGGAGTAGAGCTGGTCCGCTATGGATTTGAGATCCATGGTGACTAGTGTGGCCGAAATGTACGAGGAATCCGGCGGACGCGCCGCACCCGTGCTGGCCGACAGGTACAGACTGCTCGCGCAGCTCGGCCGGGGTGGCACCGCTCGGGTCGTGAAGGCGTGGGATGACCGGTTGGATCGCGAGGTGGCGATCAAGATCTTCCAGCCGCACGCCGATCCCGTCGGTCGACTGAGATTCGAGGACGAGGCCAAGCTGCTCGCCGGGTTCGACCACCCGCGCCTGGTCAAGGTGTTCGACTCGGGTGTCGCGAACGGCGAACCGTTCCTCGTTCTCGAACTGGTCAAGGGCCAGCACCTCGGCAGCCGGATCGACCTCGGCCCGATGAGCCCTGACGAGGTCAGCCGGATCGGCATCGAGGTCGCGGGCGCGCTGGCCTACGTGCACTCCAACGGCGTCGTGCACCGGGACATCAAGCCCGGCAACGTGCTGCTCGACGCCGACGGCGTGCCGCACCTCGCCGACTTCGGGCTGGCCAAACTGCTGGCCCGCAGCGGGCTGACCGCCTCCGACCGGCTGGTCGGCACCGCCGCCTACCTCTCCCCGGAACAGGTGCTCGGCACGGAGGTCGGCCCGCCTGCCGACATCTACGGCCTCGGCCTGATCCTGCTGGAGTGCCTGACCGGCGAGATCGAGTACCCCGGCCTGGACGCGGAGACCGTGCTGGCCCGGCTCAACCGGCGGCCGCGGGTCCCCGAGGACATCCCCGCGCAGCTGGCCGAGGCGCTGGAGGCGATGACCAGGACAGCGCCGGGCGAACGTCCGAACGCGACCGACTGCGTCGACCTGCTGCGCATCGACCGACCGACGGTTCCGCTTCCCCGACGGTCGCGGCGGTTCGCCGTGCCGAAGGTCGCCGCGGTCGTCGGGGCCAGTCTGACCGCGGGAGCGATCGCGTTGTTCGTGACCGCGCAGACATCGGGCACCGCGCCACGCGATCCCATTCCGGCCAAGCCCCACCAGGGCGCGCTGGTCGACTCGACGCTCAGCAACGAACCGCAGACCCCGCAGCAAGCCGCGAACCCGCTGCCCAGACAGCAACAGCCGCAGACACCACCCAGCCTGAAACCGGCGCCGGGCCACACCGTCGGCACCACCTCCGACACGACGGCGGCCAGGCCGAACGAAGGCGGCCCGGACGAGCATCCGGAGCCCAACTCCGGCGGCGACCCGAGCAAGGCCAAGAAACCCAAGCCCACCAAGCCGGAAACCAGGACCCCCAGAACCAGCTCGTGAGTGTTTTGGCCGGTTAGAACCGGCCAAAACACTCACGAGGGCTTTGTCAGCTGGACAGGCCGAATGCGAGCAGGGCGGTTGAGGTGAAGTCGATCGCCGGTTCGGAGCTCGGCCACGACCGCACGTCGTCGACGAACCGGGAACCCTTGCCGTCGAACGCCGTGAACGGGGCACTGCACGACTTCGCACCGGCAGGCATGTCACCGAGACCGTCGAACTCCTTGGCGCCGTTCGGGCCGTTGATCACCGCGCCGTGGAGCACGCGGTTGCCGCCGTTGAGATCGCCCGCCAGGTTCGCGGCCTGGTGTTGCGGGCACTTCGGGTACGTCGCACCGACACCGATGATCAGCGAGATGCCCCACGCGTTCGAGCCGAGCGCGAAGTTGCGTTGCTGCACACCGAAAGCGTCGAACGTGGCGTCACCGGTCGCCGCGCGGTAGAGCCGTGCGGTCGCGGCGAGACCGAAGCTCTTGCTTGCCGCGTCGAACGTGGTGATGTCCGCACCGGTCCGGAACGGGCTGCCCGCTGCTCGCTGGACACCGGAGTTCAGCTGCCGCTTGAGGTCGTCGACCAGTTGCTTCTCCGTCACCTGGGAACCGGGAACGCCTTGCCGCAGCAGGCCGATCAGCTCGGCGTGCGCCAGAGCGCTGGTGTCGTACAGGTTCAGCGTGTCCTTCGCCGAGCTGGCGATGTACTGCTTGGCCCACTGCGTGGCCTGCGTCGACCACGTGGCGTACCGGTTGTCACCGAGCTTGCGGGCGGCGAGCGCCAACTGTGCCGCGCCGAGTTCCATGTCGTCCAACCACGACGACTCCGGGTAGTACGAATGCGGGTACGCCGTCACGAGTTCGCCGACGTTGGTCGTCTTGGCAGCGCTGTAGATGGACGCGGCCTCGTCGAAGTAACGCTTGGCCCGCTGCGGATCCTGCTCCAGTTGGGCACCCAGCGCGAACGCGGCGGCGATCCGACCGGCCAGGTTCGGGCTGACCGCGGATCCCGCGGGCCCGGCCGGGAACACCGGGCGGTACTTGATGTAGTACTGCTGGTCGCCCGGTTTGACATTCAGCTTGTCGTCGGCCTCCGGCAGCCGCCACACGTCGTGGTCGCCGACGAACCCGAACTCCTCACTGCCGGTACCGATGCCGACCTGGGCGTACAGCGTCTTGCTCGACGCGTCCCACACCTTGTCGAGCCAGTCCAGCCCGTGTTTGAACTCCGCGCCCAGCTGCGGGTTTCCGCCCGTGCGCTGCACATAACCCAGTTCCGCCAACGAGTATGCGGTGTTGGACGTGAACTTCACGAAGTCGCCCGCGTCGAACCAGCCGCCTTCGACGTCCACCGGGCCGCCGGTCGACCTGAGCGGCTCGGCGGGCACGTCACCACCGTCGCCCTTGAACTTCGGTGCTGCGTAGACGGTCGCCTTGGCATCAGTCAGGTGCGACTGTTTGCGGTTGAGCCGACCGGGGATGATGTTCTTGCCGTCACGTTGTGCCTGGAAGAACTCGGTCGTGGCGCTGACCAGCGGCTGGAACAGGACGCCAGCGCTGTCCACTTTGAAGCTCGGCGACTGCGCGGTGATCTTGCCGGTGAACTTCACCCGGTACGTGCCCGGCGCGACCACCTTGGAGAAGTCGACCTGGTGCACGGCCTTGTACTTGCTGTTCCAGCCGCCGAGGTTGGCGCCGACCTTGCCGGAGTACACCGTTTTGCCATTGGCGTCGACCACGGTGAACGGGGCGTCGGACACGGCCTGCGTGCCGAGCAGGTACCCGACCTTCGCTTCACTCGTCGCGTACCCGACCTGGTCCACACGGACGAATCCGGCGGCGGCCGCGGTCGCCGGAGTCGCGGTCGCCGCGACGCAACACAGCGTGACAACGGCAACCGACCCACGTCTGAGCATGGTGGGGCTCCATCCTGGCGGCGAGTTAAATAGGAAACTTTCCAAACAGTAAAGACTCAGCCGCCAGGATGGTCAAGAGCTAGAAACGTGACGTGTAGGCGACGAACGAGTCGTTCTTGGCCAACACGCCGGTGGCGTCGTAGCACTCGACGTTGCGCACGACGCCGCCGTTGTCAAAGGTGAACCACAGGTTGCTCAGCCCGCAGTAGTCCGGCCCCTTGCCGATCGCGGTGACCTGTACGTGGTCCTCCTTCATGCCGACCTTGGGGAACGTCACCAGGTACTGCCCGGCTCCGAAGGAGACGGTGTTGGTCGCGCCGACCGAGTTGAAGTTGGCAAGAGGTGGCAAACCCAGTGTCACCCAGACATGACCGAACAGCCGGGGAGGGCCGTACTCCCCGACGACCGGCCGCTGGCGGTTGTAACTGAGCGTCCACGCGGTGTCGAACGGCTTGCTGGACCCGTCGAAGCACGCCACGACCGCGAACTGCCCGTTCGGTGACCAGTCACGTGACTGGATCTTGCAGCGCGCTGGTTTCGACCCGACGGCGGTCACCTGGTAGTTGCCACCATGGTCGTTCGCGCCGGACAACGGGATGTGCACTTTGTAGACGCCAGTACTGCTCTGACCGACCACGATGCTCGGACCCGCGGAACTGAAATCATGGATGACATTGCCCAGCGCGTCGCTGAAGACGTACGAGTGCAGGTCGGCGGACGGCGGGACCGGCCCACTGCTTTCGGTGAACAGCACACTGAACTGGTTGTTGGCAGGCGTTCCACCATGCTTGTAGCAGTCGACGAACACGTGCAGGCCGTCGTTGGCCATCTTCCAACCAGGCACCTGACACCAGGACGGCTGCGGGCCCGCCGCGGTGACGTGCACAATGCCGCGTTTGCCCGAGGTCTTCGGGAACAGCACCTCGTAGCGCCCGGTCCCCGGCGAGCGGACCTGCCCGCTCGCGCCGCCGAACTTGCTCCACTGGTGTGTCGGGTCCATCAGCGTGAAACCGGCGATCGGCGCGAGGTGGTTGTTGAACGCGAATGCCCAGTCGTCACTCACAGCGGCATTCGCCTGCGGGACGGAAACGGTGATTCCCAGTAATGTCATGATCGATGTCAGGACGGATCTCAGCCGCATGACGCTCCTCATCATCGGGCCGTAATTCCCCCTCGTTCCACTGAGATCGGGGGTTTATCCCCGCCCGTTATCGCCCGGCACTGCAATCTTTTAACCCGAATGGACCTAGCGGGCCCCAGCTAGATCAATTCACACTCGGAAAACAGAGTTTCTCTCTCATGGGTCGAGGCGCGACGACTTCATGGCAACCCTGTCAAGGAGACGCCTGATGACCAAGCGCCGTAGATCAGCTCTGGTCGCCCTGTTCGGAGCGATCCCCATCGTGCTGTCCGCCGTGTTGCCGGTGGCCGTGGCGAGCGCGCACGGCTCGACCAGCAACCCGCCGAGCCGCACCTGGCAGTGCCGGTTCGTCGAGAACCCGGAGGCCCCGAAGTCCGCCGCGTGCGCGGCCGCCATCGCCGCGGGCGGAACACAGGCCTTCTACGACTGGCACGAGGTCAACCTGCCCAACGTGGCAGGCAACCACCGCGCGATGATCCCGGACGGCCAGCTCTGCGGCGCGGGCCGGGCCAAGTACTCCGGGCTGAACCTGGCCCGCGACGACTGGCCCGCCGCCAAGCTGACCTCGGGCGCGAACTTCACGTTCCAGGTCAAGGCCACCGCGGCGCACCAGGGCGTGTGGACGTCCTACATCACCCGCGACGGCTACAACCCGCTGCAGCCGCTGCGCTGGTCGGACATGGTCCAGTTCAACGAGGTGACCAACCCGGCACATCCCGACGGCACTTACCAGATCGCCACCAAACTGCCGAGCGGCAAGACCGGCAGGCACGTGGTCTTCACGATCTGGCAACGCCAACTGCCGGACAGCGGTGAGGCTTTCTACCTGTGTAACGACGTCATTTTCTAATTCACAAACTCAGGGGCGGGCCGGTCGTGACCGGCCCGCCCCTGAGTGATTTCACGGTGTTACGGAGTGACGTTGTTGATCAGAATCGAACCGTTGCCGACGATTCCGCCGTCACTGGTCCGGACTGTCAGGTCACCCTGCAGCTTGCGACCGGCGGGCGGGACCGACGCGGCGGTCACCGTGCCGGGCACGCTCCAGGTCGCCCCGATGGCCCGCTGCGCGTCGCTGTCGTTGACGGCCAGCGTGCCCAGTTGCGGCGAGGAGAACACGTCGGTGTAGTCGTAGTCCGTGGTGCCCGTGGTCACCGCGTAGCCGACGACCAACGAGACCCATACACCTGCCGCCGGGTTGGTGATGGCGACCGCTTCCTCGGAGTCCGCGTCCGCGCTCTGCG
Source organism: Kibdelosporangium sp. MJ126-NF4 (assembly GCF_000826545.1). The sequence goes on from NZ_CDME01000015.1 coordinate 385,021, forward strand.
CCGCCAGCACACAGCTCCCGGTGGTGCAGTTGAACAGCGCCAGGTCAAGGTCGGCCTTGACGTCAGCGGTGTTCCCGATCGCCACCCGCAGCGAGGTCGAGCCGGGCAGCACGTTGATCTGCCGCTGCTGCTGGGCATCCTGCGCGATGTTCGGCCGCTGGGTCAGCGCGCTGCTGAGCGGACCGCCGACCAGCTTGCCGTTGAACCCGGCGGCCGAGTTGCCGACCGTGTAGTTCCGGTTGAGCGGAACACCGGCCTTCAGCGACTCGATGGTGTCCGGGTTCGGGGTGACCTTCGTGGTGATGGCGGAGGTGGTGAGGGAGAACGGCGCCGAGGCGACATCCGAGGTCCGCCGGGCCTCCACGTAGACCTCCCACACACCCGGGATCGGGTTGTTGACCGTGCGGGTCGTCGGCGAACCGGTCGAGCAACCCGCGCCTGCGTCCGGGTTGTAGCAGTTGGTCGTCGACGTCACGTCGATCGGGATACCGCGCGGGTCGACCCGGATGAACCGGACCTGCCCGGCACCGGCCGCGGCGCCGCCACCGGTCAGGTCGAACTTCAGGCCGGTCGTGCCGGGCGGCACGTTGACGAAGAAGTTCTGGGTCTGGTTGCGGTCGATCTTGCCGCTGTTGGTGACGGTGAACTTGTTGCCCGCGTTGAACTGCTGCGGCACGAACACCGTGTTCAGCAACTGCGTGTCGGTGCCGGAGGTGAACGGGTTGTCCAGCTGCAACACGGCCGAGTGCACGCCGCCGTTGCGCGGGTTGACGCGCACGTCGAACGTGACCGGCTTGTTCAGCGGCAGGTTCACCGAGCCGGGCGAGGAGAACGTGCCGTCGTTGCCGATCCACTTCAGACGGTACGGGACCGGGCGGTTGCTGCCGGTGGTCCGGGTGAAGGTGTAGGTGCGGGTGTACTGATTGCCCTGCACCACGCCCTCACGGTCGTGGATGGCGACACCGAAGCCCGGCTTGGCCAGGAAGCCGTCGAGGACGGTGTTGACCTCGACCGAGCTGGTCACGGTGTCCGGGTTCGGGTTGGCGGCGAGGTAGAGGGCCGCGCCGAACACGTCGAACAGGCCGTTGCCCTGCTCGTACGCGGCGAGACCGTCGACGAACCGCGCGGACGAGTAGATCGCGTTGCGCAGCGCGGCCATGCTCGGGCGCTTGCCGCCGTGAGTCGCCTTGTAGGCGCTCACCAGCAGCGCGGCGGCACCGGTTGCCTGTGGGGCAGCCATCGAGGTGCCGTTGAAGTGCGCGTAGCCGACCGGCAGCGTGTACGTGCCGGGCAGCGGCTGGGCGGGCTGCCACTGCGGGATCGACGAGATCGCCGAACCAGGCGCGACGATGTTCGGCTTGAAGCCACCGTCCTCGGCCGGTCCACGCGACGAGTACGGGTGCAGGCCTTCGTTCTTGGCCGTCTGCGAACCGTAGTTCGACAGCCAGGTCTCCTTGGTGACGTACGAGCCGACGCTCACCGCGTCGGTCGCCACCGACGGGTCGCCGACGGTGTTGGCACCGGAGCCGCTGTTGCCCGCCGAGATGAACAGTTGGACGTTGTACTTCTTGATGGTCCGGTTGTAGAGCTCGGCACGGGTGTTGTTGCCGTCGTTGAGCGCCGGAAGGCCACCGATGGAGATGTTGACGACGTCGGCGCCGTTCTTGGCCGCGTAGAGGACACCCTCGAGCAGGCCGCTCTCGGTGCACGACGGCGTCGACAGGCAGGCCTTGATGGCCATCACCTTCGCGCCGGGCGCGGCACCGGCCATCTTGCCGTCCAGCAGCGCGTTGCCCGCGGAGATACCGGCGACGTGCGAACCGTGCGCGGCGGCGGCGATCCCGAGGCCGACGAACGGGGTGTCCTCCGTGCCGTAGACCGACTTGTCCGTCTGCACGACGAACGGCACGGTCTCCTTGACGGTCGGTGTGGCCGGGTTGTCGGTGCCGAAGTGCCCGACGTCCTGCTTGACCTTGTAGTCGATCATCGCGGTGTCGTCGGTGAAGTTGCCGTTGCCGTTCAGGTCGACGCGCACCTCTTTGGTGGTGACGTCCTGCAGCACGCCGAAGCGGTCGGCCTTGTCGCCGTCCCGGTTGACGTCGCCGCCGATCTCGCTGTTGGCCGCGGCGAAGTCGTTGGCACCGCTGTTCTCGTTGAACACGCCGATGGTGTACGGGCCACCGGTCGCGGGCGCGGTCCACGTGCGGCCCGAGGCGGTGAACTGACCGGTGTAGGTCTGCTGGGACATCGCGACCCAGGTGCTGTCACCGGAGTCCGGCGAGTTGGCGTTGTACCAGTCGACGATCTTGCGCTCGCCGCCGCTGGTCTTGGCCAGCGCCGGGTGGTCGAGGTCGACACCGCTGTCCAGCACGGCGACGGTGACGTTCTTGCCGTCCCAGAACGGGAACACCTTGCCGAACTGGGCGGCGTGCGTGTCGCCGGTCGGCATGTACGGGTTGTCCCGTGGGGTGTTGGGGCCGGGCGCGGGCTGTGGGAGCGGGGTGCCCATGCCGTCAGGGCGCGGTTCGTCCCTGGCGATCAGACCGTCGACGTCGATGGCACGGATCGACGCGAGCTTGACTGCCTGCCTGGCCTTCGCAGGCGGCAGGGTCGCCTTCAGGTAGTCGACGTCCTTCTCGACGGACTTGACGGTCGCGCCGATCGACCGCAGCTCGGCGGCGGCCGCGTCGGCACGCCCCTGCTCGGCGGCGACGAGGATGGTGACCGACGGCTTGCCCGCCTTCTCCGCCTCGGCGACCAGCCCCCGGTCGCGGGAGTCGAGCTGCTTGGCGTCGGCCGGAACCGGCTGCTCTGGCGGTTGCTCCGCGAGCGCCGTGGTCGGCGTCGCGAGGCCGAGCACGGCGGTGCTCAGCGCGAGCACCGCCCACCCGGCACGTCTACCCAGTGGAGATCGTGATGTCACAGCCAAACCCTTCATGGGGATCGTGGCAAGAAACTGCCCACGAAGCACATCCGCGCGAAGCAGGGATGACAATCACACAACTGGCCTATTCCGCGCAGTCCACATTGGTCTATTCGGCTCAGTGTAGGAAAACGTGACGCGCCAACGATCTCGATCCCGTAACGGCCGCTCTACTCGAGCACACACGGTAAGCGGAACAGTGTCACGCGGTGACCGTGGCGAGCACTCCCCTGGTACCGAACCACGTGGCCAATTCCTCACGGAGTCCACTCAGGACACCATCGCCCGCCCACGCGACATACCCGTCAGGACGGACAAGAAGCACGTCCGCACGCACATCCGTGGATTCGACAGCAACATCGATACCGACGACGTCGACCCGATCAGCCCAGTCCGCCGCAATGTCCTTCAGTGCGGCCGTTCGGGCAAAGTTCAGCAACAGCGGACGGCCGTCCGCCAGCACGCCGACACGCCCGAGCTCTGGCAGGAACCGGCCGACCAGTGGGTGGTTCGTGCCCATCGGGTAGCGGATGTCCGAGCCTGCCATGGTTTCCGCGATGTGCGTGGCAACGTCCACTCCGGCCATGAGCTCCGCGAAGAACGCGCGCAGCGCGGTCACCTCGGGCCCCGGCCCGGTCAGGGCGGACTGCGCCTGCGTGTGCAGGACAACCCGTTCGGCGGCTGGACGCCGCTCGGTTTCGTAAGTATCGAGCAACCCGTCCGGTGCCCAGCCGTGCACGTGGGCCGCCAGCTTCCAGCCGAGATTTGCCGCATCCTGCAATCCGAGGTTCAGCCCCGGGCCGCCCATCGCCGAGTGCACGTGCGCCGCGTCGCCGACCAGGAACACCCGGCCCGAACGGTAGCGCTCGGCGATCCGCGTGTTGCCACCGGACGTCCGGCGCAGCAGGTGCGGACCTTCCCCGTCCGGCGGCCCGATGCGCACGTCGGCGCCGAGTACTCGGCGAATGCTCTCGCGCATCTCGTCCAGCGTCATCGGACCGTCGTCGGCGGGATCCCACTCGACGGTCATCAGCATCGGATTGCCCTGACCGAGGTCGATGTGGAAGAACACGCCGTGTTCGGTCCTCGTGTGCACGGCGGGTGGGATCCGGCCGTGCCCCGGCACCTCCAGGGATCCGTCGACGCGGTCGGGCAGTGCCACATGCGCCACCCGGACCACACCGTTCTCAGTGGACACACCGGGGAATCCGATCCCGGCGAGCTTGCGGACCGTGCTGCTTCCGCCGTCCGCGCCGACGAGGAAATCGGCACTGAGCTCGTAGCTTCCATCGGGACCTCGCACCTGGACGTCCACACCGGACTCGCTCTGTGTGAACGCGGTGACCTCATGGCCGCGCCGGATCTCCACACCGAGCTCCACCGCACGCTCCTCCAGGACCTGCTCGACCCTGCGTTGCGGCACAACGCAAATCGTCAGCGGGTTGTCCGGTACCGAACTGAGATCCAACGGCAGCATGCCGAACATGAACTGCGGCGTCCGGAATGGAGCCTCTTCGCCACTCAGGCGGCGCAGCAGGCCGCGCTGGTGCAGCAACCGCACCACCTGGCCGACCATGCCGTTGGCCTTCGGTTCCCCGCTTCGTTCGGTCAGTCTCTCCAGCACGACCGGCTTTGTCCCGGACAGTGCCAGCTCGCACGCGAGCATCAGGCCGTTCGGCCCGCCCCCTGCGATCACGATCATGGTTCTCCTCCTTGGATCAAATACCCCAGCGCCTCACGGACCAACGGCCCCAGTGCGACCGGCGGATCGGCGTTCATCCACTGCTCCTGCGCGACGCTGCACACCGCCCCGACCGACCCCGCGACCACACGCGGATACATGTCCCGGTCGACGTCCATGCCGAGGCGGTCGGCAATCGCCTCGGCCAGCGCACGCGTCATCGCCGCGTCCGCCTTGAGGAACTCGGCCGTCAGCAACGGCGAACTCACCAGTTCCCGCACGGCGTCGGTCCAGCTCGCGTCCGGCGGCGTGGCGGTGCCGTCACCGCTGTAGATGGCCAGTACGGCGTGCTCGATCGACTGCCAGAACGGCTCGTCCGGCGGACGTTCCCGCAGGATGTCCCCGATCCGCACCATCCGGTCCAGCTCACGCCAGACGATCGCCTCGTACTTGCTGGCGAAGTAGTTGTTGAACGTCCGCGGCGACACACCCGCCGCCGCCGCGATGTCCTCGACCAGCACGTTCTCGATACCGCGCTCGGCCGCGAGGCGTAGCGCCTCCCAGCTGAGCGCCTCCCGTGTGGCCCGCTTCTTGCGCTCTCTCAACCCTGACACCACCCGAGCCTGCCAGAAGTTTGCGCGCCCCGCAAGTTTGCGTTTTGCGCACGTTTCGCGGGGTGGACAGCCAGTGGACTGAGGGCCGAGAGCCAGTACGGTTTTGCCCATGAAGGACTGGATCGGCCTGGCCGAGGAAGTCGCCGCACAGCTGAAGGTGGACGCGGCCGAACGCGACCGGGCGAACCGCCCACCGACAGCGGAAGTGGAGCTGCTGCGCTCGTCCGGCCTGCTGGCCGCCGACGAGGCCGCGGCCGACGCGGTGACCAGGATCGTCTCGGCCGCGGACGCGTCGATCGGGCATCTGATCGGCTACCACTACCTGCACCTGTGGCGCGCCCGGTTGTTCGACAACCCCGCGGCCGCCGAACGGATGCGCGCCGACGCGAACTGGTTCTGGTCGGGCGTGAGCAACCCGCTGGACGCCGCGCTGCGGCTGACGCCGAACGGCGACGGCTACATCGTCAACGGCCGCAAGACCTTCGCGACCGGAGCCAGCGTCGCCGACCGGCTGATGGTCTCGGCGACCAGGGTGGACACCGACGAGAAGCTGACGTTCACCGTGGACGCCAAGGCATCCGGGATCTCCTATCCGTCCGACTGGGACAACACCGGCCAGCGGCTGACCGCGAGCGGCGGCATCGTGTTCGACGACGTGGAGGTCGACGGGCCGGACGTGCTCGGCGCGCAACCGGCCGAATCGATCCGGCTTTCCCTTGCCGCACTGGGCTTCCAGCTGGCGCTGACGCAGATCTACGTGGGCATCGCGGCAGGCGCGCTCGCCGAGGCGGCCGAGTACACCCGAGGCCAGGCACGGCCGTGGTTGCTGTCCGGCGCGGAATCGGCGGCGGCGGACCCCTACATCCTTGCCGGATATGGCGAACTGGTGGCCGCGCTGGAGGCAGCGGGCACACTGGCCGACCGCGCGTCGGACTCGCTGCGCCAGTCCGTCGACGCGGGATCCGACCTGACCGCCGAGCAACGCGCGAGCACAGCGGTGACCATCTCGTCGGCCAAGGTGTTCGCTACCCGCGTGGTCAACGAGACCACGTCGAAGGTCTTCGAGTTCATGGGCGCGCGGGCGACCGCGACCAAGTACGGCTACGACCGGTTCTGGCGCAACGCCAGGACGTTGACGCTGCACGACCCGGTGGTCTACAAGGCACGCGAGGTCGGCGTGTTCTTCCTGACGGGCGAGCACCCGCCGTTCACGGGGTACAGCTGATGGCTCCGATACTCGCGGACAGCGTCAGGCTCACCGACGACGGTGTGCTGATCCTGGATCGCCGCAGCTTCCCGTTCGCGCGGGAGTGGGTGCTGTGCCGCAGTTCCGGCGAGGTCGCCAAGGCCATCGAGGACATGGTCACCCAGTCCTCGGGCCCGTACTTCGCCGCGCTGTACGGCATGGTCCTCGCCGCCCGCGAAGCCGCCGGTTTACGCCCGCACGCCGCCTACGCGTACATGGAACAGGCAGGCACACGGCTGATCAGCGCACGCCGCACGAACAACCACTTACGCAAGGCCGTGCACGCGGTCCTGTCCGTGGTGTCCGGTTCCGGCGAGTCGCTGATCTCGACAGCCACGGCCGGGGCGCGGGCCGGGGACGACCTCTACCGCGGCCGCAGCCAGGCGCTGGGAACGTCGGCCGCGGCCCTGTTGCCGGACGAAGGTGGCGTGCTGACGCACTGCTGGGCCGATCTGTACCTGGTCGACCTGGTGTCCGCCGCCCAGCGCAGCGGCAAACGCCTGCGCTTCTTCTGCACCGAGACCCGGCCCTACCTGCAGGGCGCGCGGCTGACCGCGGAGACACTGGCCGAGATGGGCGTGGACACCACGCTGATCACGGACGGGATGGGCGCGGCCGTGCTGCAGTCCGGCGAGGTCGACGCGCTGGTGACGGCGGCCGACCGGGTCACGATGACCGGGCACGTGATCAACAAGGTCGGCACGCTGGGGCTGGCCGTCGCCGCGGCGGCGTTCAACGTGCCGTTCCACGCCATGGTGCAGGCGCCCGACCAGGAGGCGCGGACGGCCGACGACGTCCCGATCGAGTACCGGCCGGGCGAGGACGTCCTGCATACCCTGGGCATACGCACAGCGAGTGAGAAGGTGCGCGGGCTCTACCCCGCGTTCGACGTGACACCGCCCCGGTTCGTGAGCACGATCGTGACCGACCGCGGGCCGTTCGAGCCGCACCGGATCGCCGAGTACTACCACGAAGGAGAGCCCAACCAATGACCGCGCTGACCGCCCGGTGGGTTGTTGTCGACATCGAGGGCACCCTGACCCCGACCGACCAAGTGCACGTCGTGCTGTACGACTACGCGCGGCCCCGCCTCGGACCGTGGATCGACGAGCACCCGGACGACCCGGTGGTCGTCGAGGCCGTGGCCCAGATCCGGTCCATGGCCGACCTGCCCGCGTCGGCGGGCACCGACGAGATCGTGCGGGTCCTGCACGGCTGGATGGCCGCGGACCAGAAGATCGCCCCGCTCAAGGCCCTGCAGGGGCTGATCTGGCAGCGCGGATACGCCGACGGCGACCTGGTGACGGAACTGTTCGGTGACGTCGTGCCCGCGCTGCGCGCCTGGCACGACAAAGGCCTCGACCTGGCGGTGTTCTCGTCCGGATCGGTCCCAGGCCAGGTGGCGGCGTTCTCCCGGACCACGGACGGCGACATCACCTCGCTGTTCTCGCAGCACTTCGACACCGTCAACGCGGGCCCGAAACGCGAGGCCCCGTCCTACCGGGCGATCGCGTCGGCGCTGGGCGCCCCGTCGGCGGAGATCGTGTTCTTCTCGGATGTCCCCGCCGAGCTGGACGCGGCTGTGGCGGACGGCTGGCAGACGGTGGGCCTGGCCAGGCCGGGCGAGCCGTTCGGGGACGCGGACTTCGGCAGCCACCTGGCGGTCAAGTCGTTCGCGGAAGTCTCGGTGGACCTGCCGTCATGAACCTGGACGAAGCCGGGGCGTTGCTGGCCGCCGAGTGCGCGCGGTACACGGCACTCGGTTGGATGCGGGGCACCTCGGGGAACCTCTCGGTCCGGCTGAGCTCGGATCCGCTGCGGCTGGCGGTGACAGCCAGCGGGCTGGACAAAGGCGAGATGACGCCGGAGGACGTCGTGGAGATCGACGCGAACGGCGAGGCGGTCACTCCCGGCTCGCTGGTCCCGTCGGCCGAAGCGGGCCTGCACGGCCGGATCGCGGCCGTGTCCGGCGCGGGCGCGGTGGTGCACGTGCACGTCCTGGCGCCGGTCCTGGCCGCCGAACGCTGGCCGTCGGGCGTCGAACTGCGCGACCTGGAGATGCTGAAGGGCTTCGGCAGGCAGGCGCACGACGACCTGGTGACCATTCCGGTGGTGCCCAACAGCCAGGACATGCGGGAGCTGGGTGACAAGTTCGAGGCGGGCTACCGCGCCGACACCCCGGCCCTGATCGTGGCCCGGCACGGCCTCTACGTCTGGGGCGACGACCTGCACCATGCCAGGCATCGGACAGAGTGCCTGGAATGGCTGACGAGGTTCATAATCGAAGCATGACGCTGCTGACCGTATGGCCTGACACGGACGCTTCGCAGGTGCTGGTCCGCACCGAGGACGCCGAGGAGATCACGGGCGAGCTCAAGCAGCTCGGCGTCCGGTTCGAGCGCTGGCCGGTGGTGCCGGGCCTGTCCGCGGAGCCGTCGTCGGACGAGGTGCTCGCGGCCTACCGCGAGCACGTGGACCGGGTGAACGAAGCCGAGGGCTACACCTACGTCGACGCCCTGCACATGACACCGGCCGACACTCCCGAGTGGACGGCGAAGGCCGCTGAGGCGCGGCAGAAGTTTCTGGCCGAGCACACCCATGACGACGACGAGGACAGGTTCTTCGCCAGGGGCGCAGGGGTTTTCTACCTGCACGTGAACTCGAAGGTGTACGGCGTGCTGTGCGAGGCAGGCGACCTGCTGAGCGTTCCGGCGAACACCACGCACTGGTTCGACATGGGAACCCGCCCCGACTACGTGGCAATCCGGTTCTTCCACGACGACGACGGCTGGGTCGGGAACTTCACCGGGAACCGTCTTGCCGAGGATTTCCCCGCCTTTGACGAGCTCGCCGCGGGGCGCTGAGTTCCGGTCGACCGCTGCGGTGGCCTGGAAGAAAGGTCAACGCCGGACCGCCTGGTGGTGAGATGGGGCTGACCTGGCTCGGTGAGCCGTCCGTCGACGCGCTGCGGGCGGCGTTGCGCACGGTCGCACCGGAGTTGTCCGAGTGTGCGATCGTGCTGCCGCAGGGACTTGACGGTATCGACGATCCGCAGTGGTGCGCGGCCACCGCGATGGCCGGTGACCGGTATGTCGTGAAGTTCGCTTGGTCCAAGCCGTCGGCGTTACGGATCTGCCATATGACACGGGTGCTGGGTGCGTTGCCGACGGCTGCGCCCGAGTTGCCGTTGCCCGAGATAGTGATCGCGGCCCAGGACCCGGCAGTGGTGGTTCTGCGCCGGGTGCCGGGGGCAACGTTCTTCGGCGTGCGGAACCTGATCGGCCCCGGCGAGCGGGAGCGCGTCGCCCGAGACCTGGCCGCAGCTCTTGCTCAGCTGCACGATCCTGGAGTGTTGCGTACGGTCGCCGCAGCGGTGGGGCCGCTGCCGCAACCGCAGGCGCAGGCCACGACCGACATGCTCCGCTCCCGGTTCGCGGCCCTGATCCGCCCTGATCAGCGAGCCCGGATGCGGTCCTGGTGTGACCGGGCCGACCACGCACTCGCGCGCACCGGCCGGACCGTGTTGATCCACGGCGATTTCCACGGCAACAACCACCTGTGGGATCCCAGCACGCTGCGGCTGCGGCTGGTCATCGACCTGGAGACGGTCGGCGCTGGTGAACCCGAGTTCGACCTGCGCTACCTCCCCGCCGAGGGCGGCGTCGAACTGTTCACCGCGACCGTCGCACACTACGAGACGCTGACCGGCACGACACTCGATACCGACCGGATCATGGCCTGGCATCTGCGCACCATGCTCGGTGACGCGCTTTGGCGCGCCGAAGCCGACCTCCCACTGCCAGACCGACGAACACCGATCCAGTGGCTGGACGACCTGACCGCCCGGTTCGCCGCACTCGATGCTCCTGGCTGGACCGTCTGAGCGAGCCCTTGACATGTGTGGTGGTCCCGGGGTCCCATGGCTTGTGCGTGAGAGCGCTCTCGCACCCCTGCACCTCTTCCTCCAGGAGAGTCGATGCCCCCTGCAAAGAGGCAGGCCCGCAGCGCCATGACCGCCGCCATCACGGTGCTCACGCTGGCCTTCAGCCTAGTCCTGTTCACCGGCAGTGCCACCGCGAACGCGACCCCGGTGGGAGCGGGCGGCTACCTGGACTCGCTACCAGGTCCCGGGCCGACCGGCTGCGGTTCGATCGGCGGCAACGCCCGCACCTTCGTCACCCCGAACGCCCCGCGGGGCGGTGTCCCGACCAACGACTGGTGGTCGTCACTGCTCTGGAAACGCAACGACTGCGCGGGTTCGGACAACCTGTCCGCGCATCCGTTGTCCCTGAAGGCAACCACGTCCGGCCTCAGCGTGGACTACCCGACGACGCCGACGATCACCGGATCCGCCACGACAACCGGCGAGTACCACTTCGAGCACTCGAACGACTTCACCATCGGCGTCGACGGCCTGTCGACCACGGCGATGGTCGACGGCTGGACCGACTGGACGGTCAGCGCGTCATGGGCGAACGCGGGCCGTTCGCTGAAAACCACGATCGGCCACGGGCTTCCGTTCGTCTACGCGGAGGCGACCGGCGGAAACGCCGTGCTGAACTTCGCATCCGCTCCGACGGTCTGGTCCAACACCGGCAAAACCCTTGGCGTCACGGTCGACGGCCACGACTACGCAGTGTTCGCCCCGACCGGCGCGACCTGGACGATCTCCGGAGCCACGGTCAGCTCGACGTTGGCCGGGCGCGGCTACTTCTCGATCGCCGTACTGCCGACGACCGCGCAGTCGAGCAATGCCGACCGGACGAACCTGCTGAACACATTCGCGCCCTACGCGTATTCGTTCATCACCGGAACGAATGTCTCCTGGGCGTTCAACGAGTCCACGAGCAGGCTCACCACGACCTACAACTTCACCACCCAGGCACGGGAAGGCTCAGCCACCGGCACGGTCGCCGCGCTGTATCCGCACCTGTGGAAGAACCTCGCGAACGGCACGCCGATCGCGAACACGTACGTCTCACCACGCGGCCAGATGCGCGTTCTCACCAACGTGACATCGTTCCAGACCAGCATGGTCTACCGCGGTGTGCTGCCGGAGCTCCCGGCGGTCGGGATGACCGGCGCCGACCTGACGACGTTGAACAACGAGTTGAACGCGGCCGGAGCGGGCGATCCGCTCGCCGGGTTCGGCAACGACACGTACTGGACGGGCAAAGGCCTCGGCCGAGCGGCGCGGCTGGCGGAGATCGCCGACCTGGTCGGCAACACGTCCGTCCGTGACCGGATGCTGTCGGCGATCAAGTCCCGGCTCACCGACTGGTTCACGGCCACGCCCGGCAAGACAGCGCGGGTCTTCGGCTACAACGCGAGTTGGGGCACGTTGATCGGCTACCCGGCCTCGTTCGGCTCGGACCAGGAACTCAACGACCACCACTTCCACTACGGCTACTTCATCGCCGCCGCAGCCACACTGGCGAAGTACGACCCGGCCTGGGCCGCACCCGGCCAGTACGGCGGAATGGTCGACGTGCTCATCCGGGACGCCAACAACTACGACCGCAACGACACCAGGTTCCCGTTCCTGCGTGACTTCGACATCTACGCCGGACACGACTGGGCGTCCGGGCACGCGAACTTCTTCGCGGGAAACAACCAGGAATCCTCGTCGGAGGGAATGAACTTCGACTCGGCGCTCATCCAGTTCGGCCAGGCGACGGGGAACAAGACGGTCCGGGACGCGGGCATCTACCAGTACGTCACCCAGGCAGCGGCGATCGCGGAGTACTGGCACGACAACACCGGCGCAAACTTCCCCGCCGCGTTCCCGCACAACACCGTCGGGATGGTGTGGGGAAACGGTGGCGCGTACGCGACCTGGTTCTCGGCGGAGCCGGAGATGATCCACGGCATCAACATGCTGCCGATCACCGGCGGTTCGCTGTACCTCGGCTACAACCCGGGCTACATCAACACCAACCTGCAGGAGATGCGAACGGTCAAACCATCCGCACCGGCGGTGTGGCGTGACATCATCTGGGAGTTCCAAGCACTGTCCCAACCGGACACCGCGCTCCAGGCTTGGCGGTCGACGAGCTACACGCCCGAGGAAGGCGAAAGCAGGGCACACACGTTCCACTGGCTGCGCAACCTGTCGTCACTGGGCCAAGTGGACACTGGTGTCACCGCGAACACCCCGCTCTACGCCGTTTTCACGAAGAACGGAGCGCGAACGTACGTCGCGGCCAACCGTGGGACAACGCCGTTGACAGTGACCTTCTCCACCGGAGTGTCACTGACAGTCCAACCTGGACGAACCGCCACCACCGGGGCAATCACATGGCAGGGCGGCAGCGGGCCGGGCACTGTGCCGCCGACTGATCCGCCGCCCGGCGGCGGGAACAGCACGTTCTTCGTCAACACAGGTTCGCTGTCGACCACGGCAGGAACCAGCGAATCAAGCGCCACAATCTCGTCGGCAGGCGGCGCGAACTGGGACGGCACACCACACAACCCGGTGACGTACACCGCCTGCGGCATCACCGGCACACACGACTCGTCCAAGACGACCCAGTTCACGCTGGGTGTGGACGCGGGCAGCGCGGTCGGCGCCGGAGTGCAGGCACGGATCTCCTACGCGCCAACAGGTTCGACATACACCAGGACCGAGACGTACAGCTACTTCGCAACCGACCCGGTGACCGGCTGGGAGACCTACACCCAAGCAGCCGGTCAACGAACCACGACCGGGACACCGCAGTCGTTGACCAACGGCTGCGTCCGGCTGGAAGTCTGGAACGCGATAGGTAACACTGTCACATCACTGCGCGTCAACGACGGCCAGTCAAAGCTCATGATCCCGTACACCCCGGCCTGACCAGGCAAGACATCGCGGCAAGCTAGGCTGGGTGACCATGAAGGAGCAGCGCGAAGTACTCACCTGGGAGCTTTTCGGCACCGCCAGCCGCGAACTGGCCGAGCGGATCGCCGCGGACGGATACCACCCGGACCTGATCCTGTCCATCGCCCGCGGCGGTCTGTTCGCAGCCGGTGCACTGGGCTACGCGCTGAACGTCAAGAACCTGCACGTGATGAACGTGGAGTTCTACACAGGCGTGAACGAACGCCTCGACCTGCCCGTGATGCTGCCGCCGGTGCCCAACGTAGTCGACCTGACCGGCGCAAAGGTCCTGGTAGCCGACGACGTGGCAGACACCGGCGCGACACTGAAGCTGGTCCGCGACTTCTGCGAGGACCACGTAGCCGAAGTCCGCTGCGCGGTGATCTACGAAAAGCCACACTCAAAGGTCAAATGCGACTACGTCTGGCGCAACACCGACCGATGGATCAACTTCCCCTGGTCAACCCTGCCGCCGGTAGAAGGCGCCGCGGAAACACAGATAGCCGTACTCGACGCATAGCCCAAGCCAAGCCCAGCCAGCCCAATCCAATAGCCCAGCCCAATCCAAGCCATGCGCGCAAGCGCAAAGGTGGTCTTCGAGGTTGCGCGCAAGCGCACGGGTGGGCTTCGGGTGTGTTCCCTTCCGTATGGCCTGGGCGAAGCCATACCACGGCGTGTCGGGAGGTCGGCCTACGAAACTGGCGTGCCCAGCGCGAGGCGGTACCGACCTCCCGGCACGCCGTGGTTTCCTCCGGCAGGCCATGCGGGAGGGGACACGCCCGCCTCCACCCGACCCACCAATAACTAGAACGACGAGCCCATGGCTCCAGATCCTGTGTTCCCCTTTTGGCGGCCTGCCTCCCGGCGAGGGGAAATCTTGAAAGCCAAGAGCGAACTCGAGCGTCGGAACGAGCCCGACACACCGGGCATCACAAGCTCGTCCCTGAGGCGGGCCTTCGGCGATCACCGCACACGGTGGCAGCAGCAGTCACGTGGCTGTGGCAATCGCGTGGCTGTGACAGTCACGCAGCGGCACGCACGAGAAGGCCGCACTCACGAGATGGCTGGGGTCGCGTGTCTGCCGACGGAAAGAGAAAAGAAAAAGATGCCTCGCCGGCGGGCAGGCCTCCAAGAGGGACACAAACAGAGCTTCGTTTCTCGCCCCGGTTCGCTCAGCCCACGTGACTTCCCGGGTCAAGTGGGGGGCGCGGGGCGCCCCTCCCGTACGGCCTGCCAAAGGAAACCACGACGTGCCGGGAGGTCGGTACCGCCTGCGCCGTGGGTCAGTTTGCGTAGGCCGACCTCCCGACACGCCGTGGTATGGCTGCGCCCAGGCCATACGGGAGGGACACCCCACGAACCACACCCCTGCGCATGCGCGCACGCCGCGTGCCCCTGCGCTGGCGCGCACGCCGCAGACCTCTGCGCCTGCACATTCGCGCGCGGCGCAAATCCCTGCGCTCACGCGCACGCCACGCACCCCGCATTGCGCTGCGCGCACGTTCCTCACCATGGCGCTCGCGCGCAGCCGCATGCGTCTGGGTCTGCGTCTGCGTCTGCGTCTGCGTCTGCGTCTGCGAGGGTGGCTTGTGTCGGCTTGCTGCTCTGCCTGAGTCCTTGCTCTGCTATGCCATTTTGACCACGGAGAGTTACTGGACTGGTGATCATTACCCGGTGTTCGGGTGAGCGGTCAAGCTCTTGCCAGGTCGCTGCCAAGGCACGACAGTGTGACCATGCATGCGAGCCGCGAGTTGATCGAGGCGAAACAGATGCTGGCTGTGGCGCGGCAGGAGGCTCTGCGTGGTAAGGCTGCTGGTGGGATCCCTATTGGCGCCGCGCTGTACGGCCCGGATGGCGAGTTACTCGGCAGTGGGCACAACCGGCGGGTTCAGGACGATGACCCGTCCATGCATGCCGAGACGTCCGCGTTCCGCAACGCCGGACGCCGTCCGCACTACCGCGACACGATCATGGTGACCACGCTTTCCCCGTGCTGGTACTGCAGCGGGCTTGTCCGCCAGTTCGCCATCAGTCGGGTGGTCATCGGTGAGGCGACCACGTTCTTCGGTGGGCACGAGTGGCTTGCCGAGCACGGTGTACAGGTGACCATTGTGGACGACCGGGACTGCGTCGAGTTGATGACCGAGTTCATCAAGGAGCACCCCGCCCTGTGGTTCGAGGATATCGGGGAGGAGCGCTCATGACTGTCCCGCTGATCGATCTTGAGCCGTGGTTCCACGGTTCGCTCAAGGACCGCCTGCACGTCGCCGACCAGGTCGACCGGGCGTTGCAGGACTCCGGCTTCCTGCTGGTCACCGGGCATGGCATCGCTCAGTCGTTGCGGGATGACACTCGTAAGCAGGCACGGCAGTTCTTCGGCCTGTCCGGCGAGACCAAGCAGCGTTACGCCGTCTCGGTCGGTGGGCGCGGGTGGTTGCCACCTGGTGTCGAGGCGAACTCGTACGCCGAGGGCGTCGAGT
Organism: Kibdelosporangium sp. MJ126-NF4; assembly: GCF_000826545.1. The sequence continues at coordinate 400,824 of NZ_CDME01000015.1, forward strand.
CTCCTCCTGACCTGAAGGAGTCCTACTCCGTCGGTTCGGACACGCCTGTCGGGGTTCCCGAGGTCGACGAGTTCTGGTTCGCGCCCAACGTGTGGCCCGACGAGGTGCCGTTCCTCGAATCGACCTCGGTCGAGTACATGGCCAGGATGCGGGCGTTGTCCGACGAGCTGCTGACGATCTTCGCGGTCGCGCTGCGCCTGCCGGAGAACCACTTCACCGCGCACACCCACAATCCCACGTACACGTTCAACATCAACTGGTACCCGCCGTTGAAGCTCGTCGGCCACCCTGAGGACGGGCAGTTCCGGATCGGTCCGCACACCGACTTCGGCACGGTCACCGTGCTGGACAGGGAGTCTGGTGTCGGCGGGCTTCAGGTGTTCACAAAGGACGGTCGGTGGGAGAACGCGCCCTACGACCCGGACGCCTTCACCGTCAACATCGGCGACCTGATGGCACGGTGGACCGGGGACCGGTGGCGTTCCACCCGGCACCGGGTGCTCCCGCCGCACGCCAGCGCGCCCGATGAGGACCTGGTGTCGTTGATCTTCTTCTACGAGACCGACCACGACGCGCGGATCTCCTCGCTGGGCCCGCCGATCGGCCGGACCGGCTATCCCGAGGTGATCGCAGCCGACTACCTCAAGGAGAAGCTCGACGCCATCACCGTCACCTGATGTACGGCGACAAGGTCGTCAAGGTCGAGCCGGGAGGCATCGAACCAGTCGCGGAGGCCGACAAGCACGGCAGGCCACGTCAGCTGTTCTGGACGTGGACGTCGCCGAACCTGGAGTTCGCCACGATCTTCCTCGGCGTCCTCGCGGTGTCGGCGTTCGGACTGAGCTTCTGGCAGGCCGCGGCAGCGTTGACGCTCGGTAATCTCCTCGGCGCGACCACGCACGGCGTGCTGTCCGCGCGCGGTCTCACCTACGGCGTGCCACAGATGGTTCTCGGCCGGGTCGCGTTCGGGTTCTGGGGCAACGCCTTGCCTGCGACCCTGATGTCGGTCATGGCGGGCGCCGGGTGGTTCGCGGTCAACAGCGTCAGCGGGGCGTTCGCGTTGAACTCGTTGACCGGGTTGCCGCTGCTGCTGTGCCTGACCGTCGTCGTCGTGGTGCAGATCCTGATCGCGTTCTTCGGGCACAACCTGGTCCAGGCGTTCGAGCGGTACGCCTTCCCGGTGCTCGCGGTGGTTTTCGCGATCACGACCGTCGTCATCCTCAGCAAGGCGTCACCGGGAACCAGTTCGGGCACGGGCGGCGTGGGTGGTTTCCTGCTCGCCGCCAGCGCCGCGTTCGGGTACACGGCGGGCTGGAATCCGTACGCGGCGGACTACACGCGTTACCTGCCAACGGGAACGTCACCGCGCGCGGTCGGCTGGTCTGCGGGTTCAGGGCTGTTTCTGGCCACGACGGTCCTGATGCTGGTCGGCGCCGCGTCGGTGACCATCGGTGGGTCTACTTCGGATAATCCGGCGACCGCGTTCACCGGTCACCTGCCCGGCTGGCTGGCGGCGCTGACCTTGCTGTGCATCACGTTGGGCGCGGTCGCGGCGAACGTGCTGAACGTGTACTCCGCCGCGCTGGCGTTCCTCACGCTCGGTATCAGGCTGCCGCTGGCGTGGCGACGCGCTGTGGTTGCTGTCGGGTTCGGCGTGGTCGGGTTCGTCCTCGCGTGGCTCGGCCTTGCCGACGCGGGACACGCGTTCGAGAGCTTCCTGCTGGTGATCGCGTACTGGATCGGCCCATGGCTCGGCGTCACGCTGGTGGACCAGCACATCAGACGCAACCAGCAGCTCCGGCACGTGCTCGGCGACACGGCGTACCGCAACTGGGCCGGTCCGGTCGCCATGCTCACCGGGATGATCGTCTCCATTGGACTGTTCGCCAACCAGGCCAAGTACCGCGGCCCTGTCCCCGAGGCCCTGCCGTGGATCGGCGACATCACCTTCCTCGTCGGGTTCGGGATCGCCGCGGTCGTCTACGCGGTGTGGCGAAAGCCAGCGTTGCCGGAAAGCCCGTACACCCGTTCGGCATTCTCCGCTCCGACGAGCCCGGCCAGTCGATCGGCGTCCGCCGCTGTCCACGACCCCTCGGACACACCTGACTCCAGCACCGCCGCCACTCCCCTGCGGAACAACACCGACGACAGGTAGTACAGCTCGGACAAGCCGAACGCGTCCGACGAGAACAGGAACTTGCCGAACGGCGCGAGTTCGAGAGTCTCCTCGATCAGCACACGAGACCGGTCGCCGAGGTTGTGGGTCGCGAGGCCCACGTCCACGTAGACGTTGCCGAACACCTGCGCCAGGTACCCGGCGTGCCGGTGGAACGGGTAGTTGTGCAACAGCATCACCGGAACACCAGTGGGTTCGATCGCCCTGAGCAGTGGCATCAGCAGCAACGGGTCACCGGCCTTCATGTCCACATCGGAGTCGCCGAGACCGACATGGAACTGGATCGGCAGTCCACGGTCGACCGCGCACCAGATCAGGAACCGCTGCAGGACCGGGTTGGCCATCCGCCGACCGCCGGACAGCCAGCGCCATGCCGCTGTCACAACGTCCGCAGTGGAGGGACGAGCCGGGTCGAGGTCAAGGCCGACGCGGTACGCGGCGATCGACTTCACGCCGACGGCCTGTGCCGTGCGCTGCCGCAGCGCGGCCTGGAACGCGTCGGCGAACCCGGTCGCGTCGACCTCGCCGAACAGCTCCTCCGCGACCTGTTCCAGGCGCACGATCTCGTGAGCCTGGCCGTCGATCGCCGCAGCCAGTGACGCGGGCGACGAGATCGGCTCGGGTACGTATCCGGTGTCGACGCACAGCGCGGACAGTCCAGCCGCGGTCATGAACCTCGTGTCCACCTCGGCGAATCCCAGCTCGGCCCGCCGGGCGAGGTACTCCTGCGCAGGGGCGTGCTCGGGCAGGTCCAATATAGGAGCACACCAGCGCCGCACGGCCAGCCCGATCCGCGAGTCGAACGCGCTGACCGAGGGCGCCGACGACTCGGTCAGCAGTGCCTGGAAGTCGGCCTCGGTCAGGTCACGCTGGACCAGACCGTGGCAGTGGTGGTCGACCAGCCGTGGGAATGCCCCATCCGCCATCGCGCGCTCCGCTCTCCGAGGAGATCATTGATGCCAGTACCGAAACGTTAGGGGATTGCATGGACTCCGCGAACCTGACTGCGCGAGGTGTGCTCGCCGTGGCCGTCACCTGGGTCGACAACAGTGGCGTGACCAGGGTGAAGGCAGTCCCTGTCGGCGCGCTGGCGAACGCGGTGACCAACGGGATCGGCGCGTCGCCGTCGTTCGACCGGTTCGTGTTCGACGACTCGGTCACCGGCGGCCCGGTCGGCGACCTGCGGCTGAAGCCCGACGTCAGCAAGCTGACCGTGCTCGCCGCGCTGCCAGGCTGGGCGTGGGCGCCTGCGGTGCGCTACGACCAGGACGGCAACGTCCACCCGGGTGACGCTCGCGGCCTGCTGATCCGTGTCGCCGACGAGCTCGCCGAGCAGCACGGCGTGCACACCCGGGCCGCGTTCGAGATCGAGTGGTGTGTCTCGCGGGGCGAGGGCGACGAGTTCGTCCCGGCCTGCTCGGGCCCCGCCTACGGCATGATCAGGCTGACCGAGCTGGGCGGCTACCTGCACGATGTGCTGGACGCATTGGCAACGCAGGGAATCCACGTCGAGCAGATCCACCCGGAGTACGCGGCCGGACAGTTCGAGCTCTCGATCGCCCACCAGGATCCCGTGACGGCCGCTGACCACCTGGTGCTCGTGCGCGAGACGATCCGCCCGGTGAGCATGAACCACGGCCTGCGAGCGACGTTCGCGCCGAAAGTGGTGGCCGGTGGCGTCGGCAACGGCTGCCACGTCCATCTGAGTGCGTGGCGGGACGGCGAGAACCTGCTGGGCGGCGGGGACGGCACGTTCGGGCTCACGGCGGACGGCACGTCGTTCGTCGGCGGGATCCTGTCGCGGCTGCCCGCGTTGCTGGCGCTCGGCGCGCCGTCCGTGTCCAGCTACCTGCGGTTGATCCCGTCGCACTGGGCGGGCGCGTTCGTCGCGTGGGGGCTGGAGAACCGGGAGGCCGCGCTGCGGTTCATCACGGCGGGCCAACCGAACGTCGAGATCAAATGCTTCGACGGTTCCGCCAATCCGTACCTGGCACTGGCCGGGTTGCTGGTCGCGGGCGGCGCGGGGATCGCCGAGGGCGCGAGCCTGCCCGAGCCGGTCGACGTCGACCCCGCCACGCTGGCCGACGCGGTCCCGTTGCCGAATCACCTTGGCGAGGCGGTCGAGGCGTTCGAAGCCGAACCGACGTTGCTCGCCGCGTTCGGCACGGAGCTCACCGACGCGATCACAACCGTCCGAAAGAGTGAGATCCGGCTGCTCGACGGACTCACTCCGGAACAGATCGTCACCCGCAGCCGCTGGAGTCACTGACGAGTCTGGAGTTGTCGGCCGCATTGTTCTACCTTGCAGATCCGGGCGGACGCAAAGGAGCGACGGTGGGACTTGCCGACGACGTTGAGCGGGCGATCGAGGGCCAGACGGTAGCGACCATCCTGCGGCGCAACGCCACCGAACACGGTGACAAGCCCGCGTTGAGCAAGGGGTGGAGCCCCGCGGAAGTCACCACACTGAGCTGGGCCCAGCTGCGCGAGCACATCGCCGCCTTGGCGCACGGCCTCGCCGGGCTCGGGCTCGGATCCGGCGACCGGATGCTGATCATGGCCTCGCGTCGGCCGGAGCACTGGATCAGCGACCTCGGCGCGATGCACCTCGGCGCGATCTCGTGCACCACCTACGACACGCTCTCCAGCGAGCAGATTGCCTTTGTGGCCAAGCACAGCGCGGCGCCCGTGGTGGTCATCGAAGGCGCGGAACAGATCGAGCGCTGGGCGCCTGCTCTGCCCGACCTGCCGAACCTGCGCAAGGTCGTGGTGATCGACGAGTCCGCGATCCCCGAAGGCGACGACCGGTACGTGTCGTACCGCGAGGTCTTCGAGAAGGGATCGGCCACGCACACCGCGGATCCCGGTGCCTTCGAACGCCTCACCGACGCGATCACTCCGGAGCAGCCGGTGTGCATGATCTACACGTCGGGCACGACCGGCGACCCCAAGGGCGTCGTGATCAGCCACCGCAACGTGTTGTTCGAGTCCGCGTCGGTGGATCGTGCCCACCCGCTGCCGATGTCCGGAAGAACCGTGGCATACCTGCCGTTGGCACACATCGCCGAACGCATGCTCGGGATTTATCTCGTAATTTACAAGGCAGGGCATGTCACCGCCGTCCCTGACCACACCCAGATAGTCTCGGCACTGCATGGTGTTCGGCCGTATGGCGTATTCGGTGTGCCGCGTGTGTGGGAGAAGATGGCCGCCGCGTTGCAGGGCGGTCTCGGCGCCATGCCGGAGGAGCAGCGCGCTGGCGTGCAGATGGCGCAGGACGCGGCGCTGGAGGTGTGGCAGCTGGGCAGTGACGGCAAGCCCATCCCCGAAGACCTCGCCGCACGGGCCAAAGCGCTCGACGAGAAGGCATTGCTGCCGATCAGGACCATGCTTGGCCTTGACCAGATGTACCGCGGTGGCAACAGCGGCGCCGCCCCGATCCCGGTCTCGGTGGTGAATTTCCTTGCCAGCATCGGTATCCCCGTGCTTGAGGTGTGGGGGCTGAGCGAGACGACCGGCGCGGTGACCGAGAACGTCCCGGACGCCTACCGGGTCGGCTCGGTGGGCCGCCCGCTGCCGGGCATGGAGGTGCGGCTCGGCGAAGACGACGAACTGCTTGTCCGCGGCCCGATCGTGTTCCCCGGCTACCTGCAGGCCGACGGGTCGGTCAAGTCCGCTGTGGACGAGGACGGCTGGTACGCCACGGGAGACGTCGGCAGGATCGACGACGACGGGTACGTGTACATCACCGACCGCAAGAAGGAACTGATCATCACATCGGGTGGCAAGAACATCGCTCCCGCCAAGGTCGAGGGCCTGCTGCGGGCGCATCCGCTGATCAGCCAGGCGGTCGCGATCGGCGACAGGCGGCCGTTCGTCACCGCGTTGGTCGTGCTCGACGACGAGGCCGCGCCACTCTGGGCGCAGGCGAGGGGAATCCCCACCGAGAACCTGTCCGAGCAGCCCGCTGTGCTCGAGGAGATCGAGAAAACGGTCCAGCAGGCGAACTCCGTTCTCGCCAAGCCGGAGCAGATCAAGCGGTACACGGTCCTGTCGCAGACGTGGACGCCGGAGTCCGGCGAGGTGACACCGACGCTGAAGCTCAAGCGGCGGGTGATCACCGACCGGTACTCCGCCGCGATCGAGTCGCTGTACGAGTAAATCGGTGGATCACGCGCACCGGGCGTTGTTAGGCTCACGCCAGCATCTCCCGGTGCGAAGCCAACGGATACTTCATCGACTGCAAATCAATGGCCCGTCGGCGACTTTGATCTCGGGAGTCACAACTCCAGATGTGTGCCCGGTGCGCAGGTTACGGTTACTTCCACTGATAATGGGCGGGTTGCGGGTTCGAATCCCGCCGACGGTTCTGCCGTCGTAGCTCAACTCGGTAGAGCAGCTATGTACCGTTTCCGACTCTGATCTCGGGCCACATCCGGATTTTGGGGACTTCCTCGAATGTAGTGAGACTCCAGTGTCCAAGTTCAACACTTCTGCCACGAAGCCACAGACCTTCTCCCCTGTCACCACCGCGAAGACGCCGTCGATGACGACGTTCGAGGGTGGCGCGGGCTACCAGCGTGACGTCAAGTCCGAGCTGTTCCTCCTCGCTGTCGGCAACATGGTCGGCGAGCAGACGTTCTACGAGTCCGCGAACGACCGCGACAACCGTTACGCGGATCTGGTCAGTCGTGCGACCATCGCCGATCCGGAGTGGACGGCGAGGCTGCTGAAGTGGCTGCGTACTGAGGCGAACATGCGGTCGGCGTCCGTGGTTGGAGCCGCCGAGTTCACCAAGGCACGGCTGGACGCGAAGCTCGACGGGATGTCCCGTCAGGTGGTCGAATCGGTGCTGCAGCGCGCGGACGAGCCGGGCGAGATGCTGGCGTACTGGACTTCCCGGTACGGCAGGTCGTTGCCGAAGCCGGTCAAGCGCGGTGTCGCGGACGCGGTGCTGCGCCTGTACAACGAGCGTTCGCTGCTGAAGTACGACACCAGCTCCAAGGGTTTCCGGTTCGCTGATGTCATCGACCTGGTGCACCCGAGGACGAAGCAGGACTGGCAGGGCGAGCTGTTCACGCACGCGCTGGACCGCAGGCACGACCGTGACAACCCGATCCCGGAGTCGTTGCGTGTCGTCGGCGCCAATGCCACGCTGCGGGCCGAGTTGGCGCAGGCGGCTGCCCCGGAGACGTTCGTCGACCCGGATTCGCTCCGTGAGGCGGGCATGACCTGGGAGGACGTCCTGTCCCTGCTCGGGTCCAAGGTGGACAAGGCGAGGCTGTGGGCGGCCGTGATCCCGTCGATGGGATACATGGCACTGCTGCGCAACCTGCGAAACTTCGACCAGGCCGGTGTTTCGGGCTCCGTTGCCAAGAAGGTGGCCAAGCGCTTGGCTGATCCGGAGCAGGTGGCGAGGTCCCGGCAGTTCCCGTTCCGGTTCCTGTCGGCCTACGAGACCGCGCCGAACCTGCGCTGGGGCAAGGCCTTGGACGACGCGCTGCAGCTGTCACTGGCCAACCTGCCGTCGCTGCCAGGACGTTCGCTGATCCTGATCGACACCTCGGCGTCGATGACCGGGCTGGGCTTGTCCCAGCGCTCGGCTGTCACCCCGGCGAAGGCGGCGGCGGTGTTCGGTGTCGCACTCGGCGCCAAGGGCGAGGACGTGGACGTCGTCGGGTTCGCCAGCGGCACGTTCCGGCACACCTTCCCCCTGGGTGGATCGGTCATCCGTGAGGTTGACCGGTTCCTGAAGCGGATCGGCGAGGTCGGGCACGGTACGGACATCGCGGGAGCGCTGCGAAGCTCGTATCGCGGGCACGACCGGGTGTTCATCATCTCGGACATGCAGACGATCAGCGGAGACGTGTCCGGCGCAGTCCCGGCGAACATCCCGATCTACGGGTTCAACCTGGGCGGGTACCAACCGGCGGCGTACGCGACCGGCTCGGACAACCGCCACGAGTTCGGTGGCCTGACCGATGCGACTTTCCGCATGGTGCCGTTGCTTGAGGCAGGAAAGAACGCGGATTGGCCGTTCTGAACGGCGAAAGTGGGGTGCGTGGCACGCACCCCACTTTCTGCTAGTAAAGGGTCTTGCCAAATAAGGTCCGGCGGGCAAGAGTGGGAGGCGCCCTGTCGATATCGCCGCCGCGTAGCTCAGGAGCGTCCGCTATGAGACGACGCCGTGCAGGCCTGGCGGCCCTCGCCGCCTCCGCCATGATGTTCTCCCTGCTTCCCGTGGCCGCCGCGAGCGGCGCCCCTACCTTGGCTGTTGCCGCGGGCCAGGTCACCACGATCCCCGACTGGCGGCTGCAGACCAGCAGGACCGCCACCTCCGGTGGGAACGTGTACTCCGATCCCTCGTTCAACGACAGCAGCTGGCTGCCGGTGGCCGCCCGGTCGACCGTGATGGCCGGTCTGATCGCCAACAACAAGTACGCGGACGTGAACTTCGGCGACAACCTGAAGAGCGTCAACCGGGACGACTTCAGCGTGCCATGGTGGTACCGCAAGAGCTTCACCGCCCAGCAACCCGCGGGAACCAACACGTTCCTCAAGCTCAAAGGCGGGATCATCGCCCGCGCCGAGGTGTGGGTGAACGGCACCAAGGTGGCCGGGACGGACACCGTGATCGGCGCGTACCCGACCCGCGAGTACAACGTGACGTCGCTGATCCGTAACGGTACCAACGCGATCGCGATCAAGGCGATGCCGTCCGACCCCACGAAGGACCTGTTGATCCACTTCGTGGACTGGACCCAGCTGCCGCCCGACCGAAACCAGGGCCTGTTCCGTGACGTGCAACTGGCCAACAGCGGCGCGGTTTCCCTGCGTGACCTGCGCGTGTCCACCGATCTACCACTGCCGAACCTGACCACCGCCGACGTCACGGTGAAGGTCAACGCGCGCAACGACTCCGGGCAGGCCGTGAGCACACAGGTCACCGGCACGATCGACGGCCTCAACTTCACGCAGCCGGTGTCGCTGGCCGCGGGCGAGACCAAGACGGTCACGTTCAATCCGGGCAACACACCGGGCCTGCGACTGACGAACCCGAGAGTGTGGTGGCCGTTCACCATGGGCGGCCAGCCGATGTACACCGCGGACGTGTCCGCGTCTGTCGGCGGCACCGTGTCCGACAGCGCCAGCACGACGTTCGGTGTCCGGGAGATCACGTCGCAACGAGCCAACGGCGGTGGACGGCAGTTCATCGTCAACGGCAAGCCGTTCCTGGTCCGCGGCGGCGGTTGGGCCTCGGACCTGTTCCTGCGCACCAACTTGCGAAACATCCAGGACCAGATGAACCTGGTCAGGTCGATGAACCTGAACACAATCCGGCTGGAGGGCAAACCGGAGAACGACGAGTTCTACGACATGGCCGACCGGCTGGGCATCATGGTCCTGACCGGCTGGGAGTGCTGCTCGGCCTGGGAGGCCTACAGCTCGTTCAACGCCGAGAAGAACCGGGTCGCCGGTGAGTCCGCGGAGAGCGAGGGCAAGCGGATCCGCAACCACCCGAGTGTGCTCGGCTTCCTGATCGCCAGCGACCTGGCCACCCCGGCAACGCAGGAGAAGATCTACCTCGACGCGCTGGCCCGTGCCGAGTGGAACCTGCCGATCATCGCGTCCGCGTCCAACAAGAGCTCGCCGCAGCTGGGCAACTCGGGTATGAAGATGGACGGCCCGTACTGGTGGGAGCCGCCGGTCTACTGGTACAACAAGCAACTCGGCGGCGCGGCCGGGTTCGCCTCCGAGATCGGCCCCGGCCCGACCATCCCCGAGATGGACGAGTTGAAGAAGTTCCTGACGCAGTCCCAGATCACCTCGCTGACCAACTACAACACCTCCCAGTACCACCTGTCGCCGAGTGGCACGTTCGCCAAGCTGTCGTTCTGGGGAACCGCGCTGGACAACAGGTACGGCAAACCAGCCACTGTGGACGACCTGGTCCGCAAGGCACAGCTGGCCAACTACGAGACCAACCGCGCGCAGCTGGAGGCGTACGCGGACAACCAGTCGGACAGCAGCAACCCGTCGACCGGTGTGATCTACTGGATGCTCAACGACCCGTGGCCGAAGCTGTTCTGGCACCTGTACAACTACAACCTGGCCACAGCCGGTTCGTACTTCGGCGCCAAGACCGCGTTGCGGCCGCTGCACGTCCAGTACTCCTACGACGACAAGTCACTGTCGGTCGTGAACACCGGCCTGCAGAACGCCTCCGGCCTGAGTGTCCAGGTGACACTGTTCAACGCGGACGGTACGCAGAAGGCCAACGAGACACGCCAAGTGAGTTCGACCGGGAACGCCACCGTGAAGGCGGGCACTCTGCCGCAGCCGAGCGGCCTGTCGACGACGTACTTCGCCAGGCTGCTGCTGAAGGACTCGTCGGGCAAGGTCGTCGACCGCAACGTGTACTGGCTGTCCACCAAGGCCGACACGCTCAACTACAACGGCTCGGACTGGTATTTCACGCCGCAGTCAGGCTACGCGGACCTCAAGGGACTGAACTCGCTGTCCGCCGGTTCGGTCAACGCCTCAGCATCGTCCACTGTGGAAGGCGAGAACACCAGGACGACGGTAACCATCACGGGAACCGGCAACCAGGTGGCGTTCTTCCTGCGCGCGAGCGTACGCAAGGGAACCGGCGGCGCCGAAGTCCTGCCGCAGGACTGGTCGGACAACTACGTCACACTGTGGCCAGGTGAAACCCTGACCCTGACTGCCACCTACCGCACCGCCGACCTGGGTGGCGCGGCGCCGGTCGTCCAACTGTCCGGCCACAACACCCAAACCCGCACCATAACCTCGTGAGTGTTTAGGCGAGTTAGAACCGGCCTAACCACTCACGAGGCTTGAGCAGGCGTTTCTCAGGTCCCGAGCCAGGGAAGCTTCGTCGGCGGTGAGCAGGTAGTCGTCCCGGACCACCGGTTCACCGCCGACAAGCAGCAGTTCCAGCGGCGGAACCCGACCGAACACCAACGCGGCGACGGGATCCGCGATGCCCGCGTGCTTCAGGGTGTCCAGCCGCCACACCGCGAGATCAGCCAGCTTGCCCGGCTCGACGGAGCCGATGTGCTCATCGCGGCCGAGGCACCGCGCGCCACCCATCGTGCCGATCCGCAACGCCTGACGCGCGGTCAACGCCTTCGGGCCACCACGCTGCCGAGCGGTCAGCAACGCCTGACGCAGTTCCTCCGCCAGCCCACCGGACTCGTTGGACGCCACGCCGTCCACGCCGAGCCCAACCGGCGCGCCCGCGTCCAGCAACGCCCTGACCGGCGCCATTCCCGCACCCACCCGGGCATTGGAGCTTGGGCAGTGCGCGATTCCCGTGCCGGTCCTGGCCATCAACGCGATCTCGTCGTCCTTGAGGTGCACGCCGTGCGCCAGCCAGACGTCATCGCCGAGCCAGCCGAGGCTTTCGGCGTACTCCACCGGGGTCTTGCCGAACTCCCGCTGGCACTGTTCTTCCTCGTCCTTGGTCTCAGCGAGGTGCGTATGCAGCCGAACTCCGTGTTTGCGCGCCAACTCCGCAGCAGAGCGCATCAGCTCCAGGCTGGCCGAGAAGGGCGAGCACGGGCCCACCGCGACCTGGATCCTCGCGTCCGGCGCGGGATCGTGGTACGCGGTGATGGCTTGTTCGGTGTGCTCAAGCGCAGCGGCCGTGTCCTCCACAATGGAATCCGGTGGCAATCCGCCGTCCGACTCACCCCGGTCCATGGACCCGCGCACGGCGTGCAGCCGGATCCCGATCCGCTGCCCGGCTTCCACCAACGCGCCGAAGACGTCCCCGCCATCGCGAGGGAACACGTAGTGGTGGTCGGCCGCGGTGGTGCAACCGGACAACGCCAGCATGCCCAGCCCGGCGGCGGAAGTGGCGGACACCAGCGAAGCGTCGATCCCGGCCCAGACCGGGTACAGCGTTGTCAGCCAGCCGAACAGGTCCTCCTGTTGGGCGTAGCCGCGCGTGGCCCACTGGTAGAGATGGTGGTGTGTGTTGATCAGACCGGGCGTGACCAGGCATCCCGTCGCGTCGACCCGATCAAGGTCCGCGTATTCCGACGGCACGGCACCGGATCCCACTGCGGCAACCCGTCCATCCACGATTGCCACATAGCCGTCTTCGTGTTCCGTGCCGTGCTCGTCGACTGTCGCGATGTACGCGCCCGTGATGAGTGTGCTCACGACCTCAAGGCTAGGACACCCATTCCTTGACCTGCTCGACCAGTTTCGCCGGGTTCTCGCCGATCGGGGTGACGTTCAGCGAGGTCACACCGGCCTCCTTGAAGGCCGCGATCCGCTCCTTGACGTAGCTCGCGGGCCCGACCAGGTTCATCAGTTCCACGAGCTCCGCCGGAACGGCCGCGGCGGCCTCTTCCTTCTTGCCCGCCAGGTAGAGGTCCTGGATCTTCTCCGCCTCGGCCTCGTAGCCGTAGCGCTTGGCCAGGTCGTTGTAGAAGTTGCGGCCCTTCGCGCCCATCCCGCCGATGTACAGCGCGATGAACGGCCGGGAGGCGTCCCGCAGGTCGTCGAGGCCCTCGCCGATCGCCAGCATGCCGCCCGCCACGATCTCCAGCTCGCCCAACGCCGGGTCGCGCTTGGCCTTGCCCTTGGCCAGCGCGTCGCCCCAGACGTCCTGCGCCTTCTCCGGGACGAACAGCGTCGGCAGCCAGCCGTCCGCGACCTCGGCAGTCAACTGGACGTTCTTGTCGCCGAGCGACGCCACGTAGATCGGGATCTCGGAGCGGACCGGGCGGGTCAGGATCTTCAGCGGCTTGCCCAGCCCGGTGCCCTGGCCCTCCGGCAGCGGGATCGGGTAGTTGCCCTCGTTGGTGATCACTTCGCGGCGCCAGATCCGGCGGCAGATGTCGATCACCTCGCGGGTACGGCCGAGCGGCTTGTCGTAGGGCACACCGTGCCAGCCCTCGATCACCTGCGGGCCGGACGCGCCGAGTCCGAGGATCGCGCGGCCCTCGGAGACCGCGTCGAGACCGGCCGCGGTCTGCGCGAGCAGCGCGGGCGTGCGCGTGTAGATCGGCAGGATCCCCGCGCCGATCTCGACGCGTTCGGTCTTCGCGGCCACGTAGCCCATCAGGGTCGGCGAGTCGAAGCCGTACGCCTCGGCGAACCAGACCTGGTCGAGCCCGGCGTTCTCCAGGCTGACGACCTGGTCGATCAGCTCTTTGGGGTTACCGGCGTACATCACCTGCGTGCTGATCTTCATGATTCGTTCCGTTCCTGTACGGCGCCGTGTGCCAGCAACTCGTCGATGTCCTCGAAACCCCAGTCGGCCAGTGCGCCCCGGGTGTGCTGCCCCGGCAGCGCCGGTGGGGTGCGCAGCTGGGACGGGGTGTCGGAGAACCTGGGTGCGGGTGCGGGCTGGACCAGCCCACCGCGCTCGACCAACGTGCCGCGTGCGGCGATGTGCGGGTGGTCGGCCGCCTCGGTCAGCGACAGGATCGGCGCCACGCAGGCGTCGGTCCCTTCGAACACCGCGGCCCATTCGACACGGGTCCTGGTCGCGAACACCTCAGCGAACCGTTTGCGCAGCTCCGGCCAGCGCGGGATCTCCAGCTGACCTGGCAGGTCCTCGCCGTCGAGGCCGAGCAGCCGCACGAACTCCTTGTAGAACTGCGGCTCCAACGGCCCGACGGCCATGTACTCGCCGTCCGAGGTCTCGTACACGTCGTAGAAGGGCGCGCCCGTGTCCAGCAGGTTCACGCCTCGCTGCGGCTGCCACGCGCCTGCCGACGCCAGGCCGTAGATCATGGTCGCCAGGTGCGCCGCGCCGTCGACGATCGCGGCGTCCACGACCTGGCCTTTTCCGGTCTGCTCGGCGTGCCGCAGCGCGGAGAGGACGCCGACGGCCAGGTAGAGCGAGCCGCCGCCGAAGTCACCGACCAGGTTGAGCGGCACCTGCGGCGGGCCATCGGCCCGGCCGATGGCGTGCAGGACGCCGGTGATGCCGATGTAGGCGATGTCGTGACCGGCGGACTGCGCCAGCGGACCTTCCTGGCCCCAGCCGGTCATCCGGCCGTAGACGAGCCGCGGATTGCGCTCCCAGCACTGCTCGGGGCCGATGCCCAGCCGCTCGGCGACACCGGGCCGGAAGCCCTCGATCAGCACGTGGGCCTGCTCGGCCAGCCGCAGCACGACCTCGGCGCCCCGGTCGTTCTTCAGGTCGACCATGACCGAGCGCTTGTTGCGGTTGAGCAGGTCGCGGGCGGGCGGACCGGCGACCGGGATCGAGCCGGGCCGGTCCACTCTGATCACGTCCGCGCCCAGGTCAGCCAGGTGCATCGCGCAGAACGGGGCCGGGCCGATCCCTGCGAGCTCGACCACGCGGACGCCCGCGAGAGGTCCCGTGCTCACCATCGACCACCTCCTACTCACCAGTAATTTATCGCATACCTAACACCGTACGGAAAATTGTGAACCACGCCATGGACAATGCCAGTCATGGTGAACGCGGCTGTAGTTGCAGGACCCGACGCGGAGATCCAGGTCCGCGAGATCGAACTGCCCGCCCTCGGCCCCCGCGACGTGCGCGTGCGGGTCGCGGCCGCTGGCGTGTGCCACTCCGACCTCTCGATGATCAACGGCACGTTCTCGCCCCAGTTCCCGCTGGTGCTCGGGCACGAGGCGGCCGGGACGGTCGCCGAGGTCGGACCGGACGTCACCCGTGCGGGGGTCGGCGACAGAGTGGTGGTGAACTGGGCGCCCGCCTGTCGGCACTGCTGGTTCTGCCTCAACCAGCAACCATGGCTGTGCACGGCCGTGGAAGGCATGTCGAGCCTGCCCCGCGGCTCGATCGACGGTGAGCCGCTGCACGTCACCCTCGGCGTCGGCGCGTTCGCCGAGGAAGTCGTGGTCAACGAGAACGGTGTCGTGCCGCTGTCGGACGGCGTCCCGCTGGACGTGGCGGCCCTGCTGGGCTGTGCCGTGGTGACAGGCATCGGCGCGGTCAGCAACACCGCTTCGGTACGGCCGGGTGAGTCCGTTCTGGTCATCGGGCTCGGCGGCGTGGGCCTGTCGGCGGTCATCGGCGCCCGGCTGGCCGGTGCCGCGCCGATCATCGCGGTGGATGTCGCGCCGGACAAGGAGAAGCTCGCCCGGGACGCGGGCGCGACGCACTTCATCCTCGCGCACGACAAGCTGGGCAAGGAAGTTCGCGGGCTGACCGGCGGGCGGGGCGTCGACCACGCCCTGGAGTGCGTCGGCAACTCGAAGACGATCAGGACCGCGTGGGGCGCGACTCGCCGTGGCGGCAGGGCGACGATCGTCGGCGCGGGCCGCAAGGACGACCAGGTCAGCTTCAGCGCGCTGGAGCTCTACCACTTCGCCAGGACACTCGGCGTCTCGGTGTACGGCTCCGGCGATCCCGACCGGGACATCCCGACACTGGCCATGCAGATCGAGCTCGGCAGGCTGGACCTGGAACCGCTTGTGTCGCACCGGATCGGACTCGACGGCGTGCCGGACGCGTTCGAGCGGATGAAGACCGGGACCGGCGCCCGATCCTTGCTGGTGTTCAAATCCTGAGCCAGGCGACCAGGTAGGTACGCGCGAAGGCTCGCATCTGGCGCTCGTCCCGCGTCGGGATACGGCCTTCCGGTGTGAGCACGATCGAGTGGATCAGCCGCGCCAGCGTCTCGGCGAGCGGTTCGGCGTCGAAGTCGCCGATCAGCCCGGCGCGCTGGTCCTCCTCGATCTTCTCCTTGAGGTAGCCGCGGGCCAGCGCGATCACCGGACCGCCGTGCAGCGTCAGCCCAGGTAAGACGGCCTCCGGTTCGCTGGAGAGCAGCCGGTTGAGCAACTGGTTCTCGCGCAGGCCGCGCACGACGGCGACGAAGCCCTCGACCATGCGCTCCTCGGCGTTGGGGGCCTTGCTGATCTCGACGTCCACCGCGGCGATGAACCGCCGCACCTCCCGCAGCCCGACCGCCGTGACCAGGTCGCCCTTCTGCGGGAACCGCCGGTACAGGGTCGCGCGGCCGATCCCCGCCTTGCGGGCCACGTCGTCCATGGTCGTGCGGCGCAGGCCGAACTCCTCGAACGCGTCCAGCGCCGCGTCGAGGATGCGCCGCGTGCTGTCGTCTTCGGGCTCGGTCGACGCCCGGACTTCGGCGAGGAACATCCTGCGATGCTACTGCCGTGCCGAGCGCTTGGCCGCCAGCGCCATCGGGTGGTATCGGACCTTGTCCGGCAGCAGGGGCATTCCCATGCGCACCGCCAGTTTCACCGCACCGAGCATCCGCTCGGCGCGTTCGGTCCACTGTAGACCAAGTCGGTCCCTGAACACGGGCGGTAGTGTGCCGACCGTCGCGGTCAGGATGGTGTCCGAGGAGATCGGGCCGAGCAGCCGCCACACCGGTCGCGGCCAGCCGGGTGGGCACTGCGGACGGCGGTCGCCCAGCGTGGCCAGCACCGTCCGGACGGTCGCGTTGTCCTCAAGGCAGTCCGCCACCATGCCGTTGAAGTAGTCGAAGAATCCGTCGAGGCGCTCCGGCATCTGCTTGGCCCGCACGCCAAGCACTTCGCCGATCGCACGCCACTCCTGGTACATCCGTTCCTGCGCCGGACGGGGAATCGGGGTGGCGTAGTTGGCGTGCGTGTCCAGCGTTCCCTCGAACAGCGTGGCGTGCACCCAGCCGTACGCGTCCGGATTCAGCGCGCTGTAACGGCGTCCGTGATGGTCGACGCCCGTGAACGAACGGTGGAGCTCCCTGAGCCGCTTGGCTTCCACAGCCATGCGGTGCTGGCCGTACGTCATGGTCATCAGCGAGTCGACCGTGCGCTGCAGCCGTTGCCACGGGCGTTGCCGGAAATCCGAGTAGTGCGCGACACCGGCGCCCACCGTGGGATGCGCGACCTGGAGCAGCAGCGCACGGCCGGAGCCGAGCAGCATCCGCCAGTCGAGGACGTTGCGCCAGGCTTCAGAGTCGGGTCCGAGCATCACGCACCTCCTTGAGACGAAGATACGGCCAGCGTCTCAGAATCTCCAGTTATCCGATCTTCCCGACTACCGTCCGTGGCAGTAATCTCGGCAGGTCACACCGGGAACAGGAGGCGCCGATGGCCCGGATACCGCTCATGCCCGTGACCGACTCGATGTTCCTGCTGGGAGAGTCGCGGGAACACCCGATGCACGTGGGCGGGTTGCAGCTGTACTCGCTGCCCGAGGACGCCGGGCCGGACTACCTGAGCCAGATCTACCACTCGCTGGTCGCCGACGAGGAGAACGTGCAGCCGCTGTTCCGGCGCAGGCCACGGCGTCCGGTCAGCAGCCTGGGCCAGTGGTCGTGGGCGGCGGACAACCAGCTGGACATGGAATACCACGTCCGGCTGACCGCGTTGCCGCGTCCCGGCCGCGTGCGGGAACTGCTGGAGCTGACCTCCCGGCTGCACGGGTCACTGCTGGACCGACACCGTCCACTCTGGGAGTTCTCGCTGATCGAAGGCCTGGAAGGCAACCGGTTCGCCACGTACACCAAGGTGCACCACGCGTTGATGGACGGCGTCTCGTCGCTGATCCTGGCCAGCCGCGCGCTGTCGACCAATCCCGATGACCGGGACATGCCACCGGTCTGGGCGCTCCCACCGTGGCAACGACCGGAGAAACCGAACGCCGGGCCGCTGGCGCTGCTGGAGAACCTCCGCACGTCGGCGGCGGACATCGCCGGGGTGCTGCCCGCGCTGGTGCGCAGCGCCAACACCGCGCTGCGCGAGCAGGCCAGCGTGTTGCCGTTCCAGGCGCCCCGGTCGATCTTCAACGTGCAGATCACCGGTGCGCGCCGGTTCGCCGCGCAGCGCTGGTCGATCGACCGCGTGAAGGCGATCCGCCGGGCGACCGGCGCGACGCTCAACGACGTCGTGCTCGCCATGTGCTCCGGCGCGCTGCGCCGCTACCTGCTCGAACTCGGCGCGCTGCCGGACCGCCCACTGATCTCGATGGTGCCGGTCTCCTTACGCGCCAAGCAGAAACGCAGCGAAGCCAGCGGCAACTCGGTCGGCGCGATCCTGGTCAACCTCGGCACCCACCTTGAGGACCCGGCGGAGCGCTTCACCCAGATCCAGGAGTCGGCGCAGATCGCGAAACGCTCACTGGCCGAACTGAGCCCGCTGCAGATCCTCGCGCTGTCCGGGCTGACCATGGCGCCGCTGGCGTTCGCACCGCTGCCCGGTTTCGTCCAGCTGACACCGCCGCCGTTCAACCTGATCATCTCCAACGTGCCAGGCTCGCCGAAACCGCTGTACTGGAACGGCGCCAAGCTGGACGGCATGTACCCGCTGTCCATTCCTTACGACGGCCAGGCGCTGAACATCACGATCACCAGTTACGCCGACCAGCTACAGTTCGGCCTGACCGGCTGCCGCCGCAACGTGCCACACCTACAGCGCCTGCTCGGCCACCTCGAGGACTCGCTGGCGGAACTGGAGAAAGCCGTCCTGTAATCCCGGGACGCGCGAACCGGGGACAACCTGTTCGCCCCTTGGATGGTGCTGTGTGTGGAGGACTTTCCTCGACACAGCACCATAGGGGCGAATCGTGCACAAACGACTGGTTGGCCACGCGGCTGTCGTTGCCGCGTTGGCCAGTGGTTTGGTGGTCCTGCCCGCTGCCGCGGATCCCGCCGCGCCAGCAGGAAAGGCGGAGCCGCCAAGGACCGTCACGCTGATCACCGGCGACAAGGTGACCGTGACCAGGCAGAACGGCAGCTGGGATGCTCGGATCGAACCGGCGAAGCGGGTCGGTGAACGCGTCAGCTTCGTGAAGTCCGTGAGCGCCAACGGTGTCACGGTCATCCCGTCGACCGTCATCCCGCAGGTCAGGTCCGGCATGCTGGATCGCGCGCTGTTCGACGTGACGAAGCTGATCGAGCTCGGCTACGACGACGCCCACACGTCCGAGATCCCGTTGCTGGTGGAGTCGCAGGCGGCCAGGACGCTCGGCAGGGTCACGCGGGAACTGCCGCGGGTACGGATGTCGGCGGTGGCCGCGTCGAAAAGCCACGCCAGGGAGCAGCTCGTCCGGACGGATGCGAAGATCTGGCTCAACGGCAAGGCTTTCCCCACGCTGGACGTGAGCGTCCCGCAGGTCGGCGCGCCCAGTGCCTGGCAGGCCGGGCACACCGGCGCCGGTGCGCGGATCGCCGTACTGGACACGGGCTACGACACCCGGCACCCCGATCTCGCGGGAATCGTCAAGGGCGAGAAGGACTTCACCGGCGAAGGCATCAAGGACACCGTCGGGCACGGCACGCACGTCGCGTCGACGGTGGCTGGCCGTGGTGGCAAGTACACGGGTGTCGCCAAGGGAGCCGACCTGGTGATCGGCAAGGTCTGCACGGCGGGCGGCTGTCCGTTCGACGCGCTCCTGGAAGGCATGCAGTGGGCCGCCGACAGCGGAGCCAAGGTCGTGAACATGAGCCTCGGGGCAGGTGCGAGCGACGGAACCGGTCCGCTCGACACAGCCATCAACCGGATCTCGGCCGAGAAGGGCACGCTGTTCGTTGTCGCGGCGGGCAACTACGGCCCGAACACACACGTCGCCTCCCCCGCAGCCGCGGACGCGGCGCTGGCTGTGGCCAGCGTGAACAAGCAGGACAAGTACAGCACGTTCAGCCAGCCCGGCCCACGGATCAGGGACAACGCCCTCAAACCGGACATGGCGGCACCGGGCGAGGACATCGTGGCCGCGCGGGCCGAGGGCACGCTGGCCAACGAGGCCGTCGACGAGCACTACGCCAAGCTGACCGGAACGTCCATGGCGACACCGCACGTCGCGGGCGCGGCGGCGATTCTGGCCGCACAGCACCCAGGCTGGACCGGTCAGCAACTCAAGGCAGCGCTCATGGCCAGCGCGAAACCGGTGGACGCGACGGTGTTCCAGCAGGGCGCGGGGCGGCTCGATGTCGGCCGTGCGGTCAAGCAAACGCTCGTCCCCAGCGTGGGCAGCCTGAGCCTCGGCACGGTCAGGTTCCCGCACACCCAGCCGGTCGACGGCAAGCAGATCACGTACCGGAACACAGGCTCGACACCGGTCACGCTGCGGCTGAGCACGGACGTCACGGCGTTCAAACTGAGCGCGAGCGAGATCACTGTGCCCGCCAACGGCGAAGCAGGTGTGACGGTCACGTTCGACCACGCCAGCGTGCCTGTCGGCGTCCACAGTGGAAGGCTGACCGCCACGGGCGGCGAGACAGTCGTCCAGACGCCGGTCGGTGCGTACAAGGAACCGGAGAGCTACGACCTCACGGCGAAGTTCATCGACCGTGACGGCGCCGAACCGCAGGGCGTCCAGAGTTACGCCATCTGGATCCGTCTGGACACCGACGACGACGCCTTCGACATTCTGGTCAACAACCAGACCGCCCGACTGCCCAAGGGCCGGTACGCGGTGGCGGGATCGATCCAAACGCCGATTCCCGGCCAGCTCACACCGTCGATCACGAGTGCCGCGGAGCCGACGGTCGACCTGACCAAGGACACCGCGGTCACATTGGACGCCCGCAAGGGCAAGAAAGTCGCTGTGCACACCGAGGAGAAGGACGCCCGGATGGTTTCCGGGACCACGGGAATGGCAGTCGCGACCGGAGGACGCGGTGTCGGCTACTACAGCCAGAAAACCGAGGACGACTACGTCGTGCCGGGAACGGGGAACCACCCGCATTTCACGTACTTCGACCGGATCAAGATGGAACGCCCCGCAGTCAGGCTGACCGTCGACAAACCCGAGTCGTTCGAAGTCGCGGCGGAGTGGGTACCGGATTCGCCCACGACAACGGACACCCGCGCTCTGACCGCAGTGGATGTCGGACATGCCACGCCTGCGGAGATCGCTTCCCGTGATCTGAAGGGCAAGCTGGCGGTGTTCACGCTGAACGACGTGGAAGGCGTGGAGTACAACGCACGTGTGCAGGCGCTGGCCGACGCGGGCGCGAACTCGGCGCTGTTCCACTTCTCCGGCGGGAGGATCCGGATCATGGGGCCGACACCGATCCCGGTCGCCGTGACGCTCCGACCGGAAGGCACGCGGCTGGCCAAACTCGGGACCGCGGCGGTGACGTTGACGGGCAACCCGCCGAGCCCATACCACTACGAACTGGCGTACCCGAGCCACGGCAGTATGCCCACTACTGTTGACTACCAGGCACGGGCCCGTGACCTGACGACCGTCCGGACGACGTACCGGGCGAACAGCAGCGGTCAGACGGGGTACGTCGACATGCAGGCCACCGACCGCTCGACGCCGCTGGAAGCCTCGATCGA
Source organism: Kibdelosporangium sp. MJ126-NF4 (assembly GCF_000826545.1). The sequence continues at coordinate 422,278 of NZ_CDME01000015.1, forward strand.
CACCGCCCAGATCCCGCTGCCGCTGGAGCGGACCGAGTACTACTCCCCGATGTCCTGGCTGAACGGGTTCGTGGCGTACGCACCGGGCGGTGAGCCGATCGAGTACCTCGGTACGCGTACGTTCAAGCCGGGCGAGAAGACCACCGCGGACTGGGGGAAGTCGGTGGTGGGCCCGGGGATCACCGGCCCGGACAGCAGGTTCCAGCCATCGCGGCTGGTGACGCGGACCGGCGACACGATCACAGCGAACCTGCCGCTGTTCTCCGACTCGGCCGGACATTCCGGCTTCTCGTGGTCGAACTTCGGCGACACCGGCGACACCGTACTGTCCGCTGGCGGCAAGGAGATCAGCCGCAGCGGCAAGCCCGGCGGTGGCCAGTACACCGTCCCGGCGGGTGCGGCGCAGTACCGGCTGGCCACCCAGGTCCAGCGCAACCATGCCGTGTGGCCTTTGTCCACATCGGTTAGTGCGGAGTGGACTTTCCAATCGGGGCACACCGCTGCCGAAACGCCACTGCCGTTGCTCACGGTCGCGTTCGACCCGAAGGTCGACCTGACCAACTACGCCCCGGCAGGAGCGTTGGCGGCCGTTCCGGTGCGGGTCGACCGGCAGTCCGGGACACAGGGCGGCAAGGCCGAGCCACGCAAGGTCGAGGTGTCCTATGACGACGGCCAGTCGTGGCGCCAGGTTCCGTTGCTGCGTGCCAACGACCAGTGGTGGGCGATGATCCAGAACCCGAAGTCCGGGTTCGTGTCTTTGCGCGCCAACGCGTCCGACAGCGACGGCAACGCGGTGGCCCAGACAGTTATCCGGGCCTACCGCGTGAAGTAGAGGCGAAGGAACCTTCGGCAAATCCCGTTGTCCACAACTCGTTGGTAGCCCTTTGACCAGGTGCTATTGGCGGTAGACTGGAGCAGGGACGCCCCCCGGGTTGGGTGGGGGATTGTCTTGTGGGGTAGGGGGCAGGGTTCCGTCAAAGTCGGGCTTTGTGGGCGAGGTAGGCGCAAGAGAGCAAGCGCGCAAGAGGCCTTGCGCGCCAGCGCAGGGGTGTGGTTCGTGGGGTGTCCCTCCCGTATGGCCTGGGCGCAGCCATACCACGGCGTGTCGGGAGGTCGGCCCACGCAACCCAACCCCAAGCGCAGGCCCAACCGACCTCCCGGCACGCCGTGGTTTCCTTTGGCAGGACATACGGGAGGGGCGCCCCGCGCCCCCCACTCGACCCAGGAAATCACGTGGGCTGAGCCAACCGGCGTGACAGACCATGGGTTGGTTCTCCCTCTTGGCGGCCTGCCGTCCGGCGAGGACATGCTCTTCGTGCCACAAGCCAACTCAAGCGTCGGGAACGAGCTCAGACACAGCGGGCATCACAGGCTCGTCCCTGAGGCGGGCCTTCGGCGATGGCCGCACACACGGCAGCAGCAGTCACGCGGCCGCAGCAGCACACGGCGGCGACACTCACGAGATGGCTGCGCTCACGAGATGGCTGCGCTCACGTGTTTGCGGGGGAAGACAAAAGAGATGCCTCGCCGGCGGGCAGGCCTCCAAGAGGGGGACACAAACAACTCTGTTCGCCGAGCCGGTTCGCTTAACCCACGTGATTTCCTGGGTCGAGTGGGGGGCGCGGGGCGCCCCTCCCGTATGTCCTGCCGGAGGAAACCACGGCGTGCCGGGAGGTCGGTAGGGCCTGCGCTTGGGGTTGGGTTGCGTGGGCCGACCTCCCGACACGCCGTGGTATGGCTTCGCCCATCCTCACTGCCATACGGGAGGGACACCCCACGAACCACACCCCTGCGCTGGCGCGCAGGCCATCAACGAACCGGAACCCTCACGCACCACTCCATCCACACACATGACCGGCTGGGCGACTGCCCGACTTCGTGGAACCTTGCTTGATTGGGTGGGGACTGTTTATTGGGGTTGGGAGGTCGCGTCAGCGTGAGTGGGTTGGTCCGGCTGGAACTGGGCCAACCCATTCACGTGGTCACTTCAGTTCGGCTGAGCTCTTGCCGAGCAGGCGGCGGGCCACGATCAGTTGCTGGATCTGCTGGGTGCCCTCGAAGATGTCGAGGATTTTGGAGTCGCGGGCCCACTTCTCCAACAGGGTGTGCTCGGAGTAGCCGATGGTGCCGCAGAGTTCGACGCACTTGAGCGTGAGCTCGGTGACCACTCGGCCTGCTTTCGCCTTGGCCTCGGAGGCTTCCAGTGAGTTCGGCTTCGAGTTGTCGGCCATCCACGCTGCCTTGAGCGTCAGCAGGTTGGCTGCTTCCCAGTCGGCTTCCAGGCCGAGGTAGGTTGCCGCCGCCGCGTGCTGTTGGTTTGCCGGTTTGTCGTAGTCGACTTCGACTCCCGCTTCGGCGAGGAGTTTCGCCGTTTCCTCCAGTGCCGCTCGTGCCAGGCCGATCGCCATCGCGGCGACCAAGGGCCTGGTGTTGTCGAACGTCTGCATCACGCCCGCGAAGCCCTGGCTGATGTCCGGGTCGCCGAGCAGGTTCGCGGCGGGGACACGGCAGTCGGTGAACTGGATCACGGCTGTGTCCGACGCGCGGATGCCGAGCTTGTTCTCCAGCCGGACGACCTCCATGCCCGGTGTGCCCTTCTCCACCACGAACGACTTGATCGCCGCGCGGCCGAGCGTCTTGTCCAGTGTGGCCCACACGACCACGGCGTCGGATCGTTCACCGGCGGTGACGAAGATCTTCTCGCCGTTGATGATGTAGTCGTCGCCGTCCTTGATGGCGGTGGTCCTGATGTTGGCCGAGTCCGAGCCGGTGTCCGGTTCGGTGATCGCCATCGACGCCCACAGTTTGCCGAACCTGGCCAGCTGCTCCTCGTTGGCCACCGACGCGATCGCTGCGTTGCCCAGTCCCTGGCGGGGCATCGACAGCAGGAAGCCGACGTCGCCCCAGCACAGCTCGATCGCACCGAGCACAATGGACATGTTGGCGCCGTTGCGGACCTGGTTGGTCTTCTCGGTGCGCCGCACCGAGCCCGCGCCCGTGCCACCCTCGCCGGAGGAGTTCATGCCGTCCAGCAGGGCCGCGAAGATGTCGAGTTCCTTGGGGTACTCGTGCTCGGCGAGATCGTACTTGCGCGAGTTCGGCCGGAAGATCTCGGCGGCGGCCTGGTGCGCCTGGTTGACCAACGCGCCGAACTTCTTCGGGATCTCGAGGTTGATCACAGCAGCACCGCCCCTTCCATCAGGCCGACAGCTCGCAAGTCGCGATACCACCGCTCCACCGGATGTTCCTTGACGAACCCGTGTCCGCCGAGCAGTTGCACGCCGTCGCTACCGATCGTCATTCCCTTGTCCGCGCAGAGCTTGCGCGCCAGCCCGACCTCGCGGGCGAACGGCAGTCCCTGTTCGGCGCGGGCGGCCGCGCGGTAGGTCACCAGCCGCATGCCGTCGAGTTCGATGCCGATGTCGGCGACCTTGAACGCCACGCTCTGCCGGTGGCTGACCGGCTCACCGAACGCGATCCGCTCGTTGACGTACGGGATGACGTAGTCGAGCACGGCCTGTGCGGTGCCGACCGCTAGCGCGCACCAGCCCAGGCGGGACAGTCGCACGCAGTCGGCGTACACCTCTTTGTCTGCGCCACCGAGCAGCGCCGTGCGTGGCACGGTGACGTTGTCCAGCACAACCCGGCCCATGGCAGCGGCACGCAGGCCCATCGCTGGCTCGGCCTCGACCTGCACATCGGTGGACTCGACGACGAACAGCGCGGGCGAACCGTCCAACGCGGCCGCGACCACGAACAGTTCGGCCTCGGCGGCCCTGGGCACCAGGGACTTCACGCCTTCCAGGCGGTAGCCCTCCGGTGTCCGGCGCGCGGTCGTCCTCAGGTCGAACGGGTCGAACAGCGGGCGTGGCTCCAGAATGGCCAGTGCGGCGGCGGGCACGTTCTCGCCGACGAACGCGGGCAGGTAAGTCGATTGCTGGTCGCCGTCGCCCCACAGCACGAGGGCGTTGCTCACCGCGGACGGCGCCAGACACGCCACGGCGAGGCCCATGTCGCCGTGCGCCAGCGCCTCGGCGATCAGCGCACCGGACACTGTGGAGCGCTCACTGCCCGCGCCACCGAGTTCCTCCGGCACGCCGAGCATGGCCAGTCCCAGCTCGGAGGCGGTGTCGAGCAGTTCGGCCGGTGCCCTGCAGGCCGTGTCGGCCTCGGCGGCGGCGGGCCGCAGCTGCTCACCAGCGAACTCGGCGACCGTGTCCCGGATCATCTGCTGGTCTTCGTCCGGCGTCAGGTCGAACAGTCCCCGCTCCGGCGCGGCGGGCAGCCGGGCGGGTTTGCCGAGGTTGCTGACGGCCTTGAACGAGCGGGTAGCGGCGCCGAGCGTGCGGAAGCCGGTCCTCGTCGCGTGGAAGACTCCCCGCTCAATGGGCTTCTCCAGGCCGAACCGACGCACAAGGCGTGCGCCGGCGATCCGGTTGAGCACCGCGAGCGCGATCCCCATCGCGTCCCGCTTGTGCCGGTCCACCATGTCACCAACTCCTCGCATCCAGTCTTATCTACTGTAGAGTAGGTAAGGCCGGGATGCGAGAGTGGATAAGGTCGCGCAGACCACACAGCAGTAGAAAATCCCTGCTCAGAACGTGACAAGTTTTGTTCAGGCGGTACTGGCGGCGAGATAACCGAAGGTCATCGCCGGTCCGATCGTCGCTCCCGCTCCGGCGTAGCTGGTGCCCATCACGGCCGCGCTCGCGTTGCCCGCCGCGTACAGCCCGGCGATCACCGAGCCGTCGGCACGCAGCACACGAGCACGGGCGTCGGTGCGCATCCCGCCCTTCGTGCCCAGGTCGCCGGGAACGATCTTGAACGCGTAGTACGGCGGCAGCCACAGCGACGCGAGGCTCGACGACGGCAGCACCGCCGGATCCGTGTAGTAGTGGTCGTACACGCTGTCGCCGCGCCGGTAGTCCCGGTCGCGACCGGCCAGTGCGAACCCGTTGAACCTGGTGACGGTCGCCCGCAAGGTCGCGGGTGGCACCTTGATCGCGGTGGCCAGCGCCTCGATCGTCGGGGCCTTCACCACCGCGCCGGAGTCGTACCAGGACTGGGGGAACGGCAGCAGCGGAGCGACGTCCTTGAACAGGTAGCGGTTGCGGTAGTTCTGGTCGACGATCAGCCAGGCCGGGACCATTCCCTTGTCGTACATGACATGCACGACGTCGCCGTAGGGCGCGGCCTCGTTGACGAACCGCTGCCCGGCCTCGTTGACCATCAGCCCGCCCGGCAGCGTCCGCTCAGCGAGACAGAAATAGGGCTCGTCCGGCAGCGGGATCGCCGGGCCCCACCACGCGTCGTCCATCAGGTCCAGTGCCGCACCCAGCCGGTGTCCCGCCAGGATTCCGTCACCCGTGTTCGCCCTCGCTCCGAGCGACCACCCGGTGGGCTGACGCTGGTACTGGGCCCGCATCGGCGCGTTGTGCTCGAACCCGCCCGAGCCGACGATCACCGCACGGGACGCGCGGATCAGGCCCTGTGGCGTCAGGACGCCCCGCACCGCGTCGTTCTCGACGTGCAGGTCGACCAACGGCGTGTCCAGCAGGACCGGGACGCCCGCGGCGAGCAGGCCCGCGCGCAGCCCTCCGGCGAGCGCCTGCCCCATGGTCAACGGCTTCTGCCCGGCCAGCGCGGCCGCCGTCCCGCGTGCCAGACACTCGGCGGCGACGGCGAAACCCTTGGCGTTGACGGCCGACAGCGCCAGCCACTTGTAGTCGGCGCTGAAGACCACCAGGCCCGGCGGCGTGGGAATGTAACTTGGGTTGAGCCTGGCCAGTTCGGCACCGAGGACGTTGCCGTCCAGCATGTCCGGCTCGATCGACCGGCCGTTCGGCATGCCGCCGGGCAGTTCCGGGTAGTAGTCGCTGTAGCCCTCCATCCACCGGAACCGCAGTGGACTGTGGGCCATCACGAACCGCAGCATGGCCGGGCCGTGGTCCAGGAAGGCCTGCTGACGGGCCAGCGGGACGGTCGCGCCGACCACTGCCGACAGGTACGCGGCGGCTTTCTGCGGCGTGTCGGGCACCCCGGCGGCGAGGATCACGCTGTTGTTCGGAATCCAGATTCCCGCGCCAGACCGGGCGGCGGAGCCGCCGAACGTCGACGCCTTCTCGATCACCACGGTCCGCAGGCCGCGTTTCGCGGCCGTCAGCGCGGCTGTCATGCCCGCCGCGCCCGCTCCGACAACCACCACGTCGTACTCGGCCCGCATCGCGGCCGACGCGCGTCCAGGGGCGGCCAACGCGGCCAGCCCGGCGCCTGCGAGAACACTCCGTCGTGTCACTGCGGCCATGCATCGAATGTAGAACTGGTTTCAGTCCTTCTTCAATCAGTCAAACGGCCCAGCGAGAACCACCACTGAAACATGTTTTATTGAGCTGCATGGGCGGAGAGGAAGGAGTCGATCACCTTCCACGTCGTGTCCCGCGCGCCGCGGCCGGTCAGCACACCGAGGTGACCGCCGGGGCACACCTCGAACCGGACCTCCGGCGAGGAGTCCAGCAGCCGGGTCAGCCTGCGGACCGCGGGCTCCGGTGCGATGCCGTCCGTCGCGCCCGCGATCACCTGGACCGGAACCTTGATGTCAGCCAGCGAGATCAGCCGTCCCTCGAGGTCGACCACGCCGTCGTGCAGGTCGTTGCCCCGGAAGAACCGGTGGTACAGCTGCCCGAACGTGCGACCGGGATAGGCGACCATGTTGTCCATGAACCGGTCGACCGCCTCGATCTGGGCGAGGAACTCCTTGTCGTCGAGATGCGACAGCACCGCGAGCGGCTTGGTGACGTACTTGTCCACCGAGCTCAGCTGGAACGCCCAGCGCACGATCTGCCTCGGCGCGCCGCCGAGCAGCCGGTAGGGCGCGGTCAGCAGCCAGCCGCCGGTCAGCTCGACCAACGGCCGCGCGGGCGCCACCAGCGGGATCGCGGTGAAGTCGATCGGGCTGGCCAGCGTGGTCAGCGACGCGATCGGCAGGTCCTGCTGGTCGGCGATGGTGAGCAGGGACAGGATGCCGCCGAGGCACCACGCCACCACGTGCACCGGCCGTCCGCCCGCGTCCTTGCTCGCCGCGCGGATCGCCCTCGGCAGGACCTCGTCGATCCAGTGCTCGATGCCCAGGCCGCGGTCGGAGAAGCTGACCGAGCCGTAGTCCACCAGGTACGTCGGCCTGCCCTGGCCGACCAGGTGCTCGGCGAGGCTGCAGTCGCGGCGCAGGTCGAAGCACAGTGCGGGCGCGGCCAGCGGCGGCACGAGCAGCACGGGATCGCCGGAACTGTCTCCCGTCATCCGGTAGACCCACCGGTTCGGGCCGTGGTCCACCAGGACGCGCGGCGTCGGCCGGAGGTCCGCGATGCCACCGTTGAAGACCTTGTCCAGCACGTTCGACGCTGCTGCCGAGACACTGATCATGTTTTGATTATGTGCTTCCTGATCCGTTCGGCGTACGCGCGAGAGGGTGTGACGTTGTCCGCGATCCCGACGAGTGGGATCACCTTCACCGGATACCCGCCCTGCGAACAACCCGAAATAGCGTCTGCATTCCCTTGGCATACCAGCCGAACGGCAGCCAACTCGGTGGTGTGGACAGCGGAACACGTTGCACCGAGACGTTCTGCGCCTCGGTGTACTTCAGCAGCCCCTCGACGCCGTTGCGCCGCCCGACACCGGAGTCCTTCATGCCGCCCATCGGCGCGTCCGCGCTGCCGAAGCCGACCACGTGCCCGTCGTTGATGTTCACTGTGCCCGCTTTGAGCTGCGCGGCGACCAACTCCGCGTGCGCGACGGACTTGCTGTAGACGCTGGCGTTCAGGCCGTAGGACGTGGCGTTCGCGCGGTCGATCGCTTCCTTGTCGTCGCCGACACGGTAGATCGACACGACCGGGCCGAAGGTTTCGTTGTCGTGGCAGAGCATCTCCGGTGTGACGTCCGTCAGCACGGTCGGTTCGTAGAAGAACGGGCCCAATTCGGGCCGCGGCCTGCCACCGGCCAACACGGTCGCGCCCTTGGCTCGCGCGTCCTCGACGTGCCGGGTCACCGTTTCCAGTTGGCGCTGCGAGGTCAGCGAGCCCATGTCCGCGCTGTAGTCGAACGCGGCGGCCAGGTTCATCGCGGTGACCTCGTCCACGAAGCGCCGCGTGAACCGGTCGTAGACGTCGGTGTGCACGAACAAGCGCTCGGGCGACATGCAGAGCTGGCCGGAGTTGGAGAAGCACGTCTGCACGGCACCGGCCACGGCCTTGGGCACGTTCGCGTCGTCCAGGACCAGCAACGGGTTCTTGCCACCGAGCTCCAGCGAACAGCCGACGAGACGGTGCCCGGCGCGTGCCGCGATCTCCCGGCCGGTGCGTGTCGACCCGGTGAAGCCGACGTAGTCCACCGTGTCCACAATGGCCGTTCCGACGATCGGGCCGTCGCCGATCACCACCCGCAGCAGCCCTTCCGGCAGACCGGCCCGGTACAGCAGGTCGACGCCGTACAATGTGCACAGCGAGGTCTGGGTGTCCGGCTTGAGCACCACCGCGTTCCCGGCGATCAACGCGGGAATCAGGTCGGTGAACGCCAGCGCGAACGGGTAGTTCCACGGTGTGATGATCCCGACGACGCCCTTGGGAGCACGCAGTTCCGTGGTCTTGACCAGACCGGGAACCATGCCTTCCCGTCGTTGCGGAGCCAGCAGGCCCGGCGCCTTGCGGGCGTAGTAGCCGACCGTGACCAGCGGCGCGGACACCTCAAGGAAAGCGTCACGCCGGGACTTCCCGGTCTCCGCCTGCACGATGTCGATCAGCTCGTCGGTGTGCGTGAGCAGCAGGCCGTGGAACCGCTCGAAGATCGCGATCCGGTCGGCGACCGCGATGCCCGCCCAGCGTTGCTGTGCCTGCCGCGCGGCCTCGACGGCGTCCGTCACGTCCTGCGGCGACGAGCGCGGCACCTTGGCCAGCGTGCCGCCGCTGAAGACGTCCACGGTGCCGAACGTGTCGGCCGTGGATGCCGAGACCCGGTCGCACAGCCTGGCGACCACCGCGTCCGTGATCATTTCTTCATCCCGTGCGCCTCGTCGGCCGCGGGCGCGCTCGCCGCGGCACGTGACTCGTATCCGGCTCGTTCAGCCGAGTTTGCCGCATCGGAGAGGAGGCGGTCACCTTTGAGCGTGCGCACCATCCACTCGGCGAAGGCACGCGGCACCAGTCGGGTGAACCGGTTGATCGTGCCGACCGATTTCGGCACGTACACCTCGAACCTGGGGCTGCGCAACGCGTCCACCGTGGCCTTGGCGACCTGTTCCGGCGTGACGGTCTTGACCGGGCCGTCGTTGTTGATGCCCGCGGCGAGCTCGGTCTGGACGACCGCGGGCATCACCAGCGTCGTCTCGATGCCCGATCCCCGCAGCTCGAGGCGCACGGCCTCGGTCAGTCCGACGACACCGTGCTTGGTGGCGCAGTAGGTTGCCGCGCCGGGGAAACCGCCCTTGCCCGCGACGGACGCGACGTTGACGATGTGGCCGGTCGCGCGCGGCCGCATGCGTTTGACCGCCTCACGGGTGCCGTGGATGACGCCGTGCAGGTTGATCTCCAGCTGGTGCATGGTGGAGACGTCGTCCTCGTCCTCGAACCGGCCGAGCGGCATGATCCCGGCGTTGTTGATCAGGACGTCGAGTGGGCCGGTGCGGCTCTCCACCTCGTCGAGGAACTTGGTGAACCCGGCCGGATCGGTGACGTCCAGCTGCAGCGCGAGCACGCCGAGCCTGGCCGCCGTCGCCTCGGCCGTCGCGAGGTCGAGGTCCCCGATCACGACCTTGGCCCCGGCTCTGACCAGCTCCTGCACCATGGCAGCGCCGATCCCGCGGGCACCGCCCGTGACCACCACGACCTTGCCTGAGAGCGAACGTGCCACGCCGCACCTCCGGATCGCCGGACTGTCCAACTAACATACACACTTGCAGGTATTGTTACGCCATGCCGGCGACAAGAACCTCGAAAACCGGCCGTACGCAGGAGGAACGCAGCGCGGCAATGCGCTCGCGACTGCTCGACGCGACCATCGACTGCCTCGTCGAGTACGGCTACTCGGGAACAACGACGACACGAGTGGCCGAACGCGCGGGCGTCACCCGCGGAGCCCAGGTCCACCACTTCCCCACCAAGGCCGACCTGGTCACGGCGGCGGTCCGGGACATCGCCCAGCGCCGGGCCAGGCTGGCCGAGACACGCCTGGACGAGCTGGCGACCTCGGCCGACCCGATCGGCGACACGCTCGACCTGCTCTGGGACATCCACCAGGGCCCGATCTTCGCCGCGAGCACCGAACTGCTGCTCGCCGCACGGACGGACACCGAGCTACGCGCCCTGGTCTCCTCGGTCGAGCCGGAGGTCAGCGACGTGATCGTCACGTTCGGCAGGCGCCTCTTCGGCCCGAAGGCCGACACCGCCCAGTTCCGGCACTACGCGTACACAGCCATGGACACCGTCCGCGGCCTGCTCGTCGGTTCGTGGGCATATCCCGACGACTCCCAGCTCGACGCCCGGTGGCAGCGCGCCAAGGCCTGCCTGCGCCTGGTCGCCCCACCGGAGCTGGCAGTCGTGAAGTAGGGCTGTCCTCACCCCCGCTTCGGGGGCGCGCATGATGGTCCGGGTATCGGCATGGCGGCCAGGCTTGGCGCATGCCAAGCACCCGACGGAACTTTCTCACGCTGGCCGCCGCTGGGGCCACGTCACTGGCAGTCGCACACCCGGCATATGCCACTGAGCGGATCACGCCGATAAAGATCAAGACCGGCGTCGGTACGTTCGACGCCGTCGCCGCCGGGCCGCGCAACGGCCGGAAAGTTCTGCTGCTCCACGGCTTTCCCGAGCTCGGGATCGAGTGGGAGGACCAGTTGCTGGCACTGGCGGCCGCCGGGTACCGGGCGGTGGCGCCCGATCAGCGAGGCTATTCGCCGGGTGTACGGCCGCCGGGTATCGAGGACTACGGGCTGGACTATGGCGCGAACGACGTTGTCGAGATCGCGGATGCGTTGGGCTGGCACAAGTTCGACCTGGTCGGGCACGACTGGGGTGCGTGTGTCGCGTGGATCGCCGCAGCCCGGTATGAACACCGTGTTCGGACGGTGACCGCTGTGTCCGTGCCGCACCTCGGCGCGTTCGCCGAGGCGTTGGCGAGCAACTGCGAGCAGCGGACGATGTCGGAGTACATGGACTTCTTCCGGCAGCCGACCCCTGTCCCGGAGAACAAGATCCTCGCGAGCAAGCTGACGCTGCCCGGCGTACCGGCTCGCAAATGCGAGATGTACCAGGAACGCCTCTCCCAGCCCGGCGCGTTGACCGCCGCGTTGAACTGGTACCGGGCCAACGACTTCACGGGGTATGAGCAGGTTGTCCGTGTGCCCACGTTGTTCATCGCGAGCGATGACGACCCGTTCGTGGCTGCTTCCGGCGTAGTGCGGACCCACCGATGGGTGAAGGGCCCGTATCGCCTGGAGGTGCTCCAGAGGGCCGGGCACAACGTGCCAGAAGTGGCCGCCGGGGAGACGTCCGCGCTGCTGCTCGAGCACCTGCGGAAGTACTGATGTCCTAGGTAGACGCCCGGATGGGCGTTTTGTCGGGGGCCGCTCCAGGAGTGTCCGAAAATCACAATGCTGGGGCGTGCGCACAGGCCTAGCATCGTTGGTATGGGCAACCAACAGGCCCTGGTGGGCCATGACCGGGCTGCGGCGACACTCCGTGCCGAGTACGCGGCTCTGCCCCAGGGGACTCCGGTCCGGCTGGCCAAGTCCACATCCAACCTGTTCCGGTTCCGCGATCCCGCCACCCGGACGCTCGACGTCAGCCGGTTCGCCGGTGTGCTGAGCGTCGACGCCGAGCAGCGGACCGCGGACGTCGGCGGAATGACGACCTACGAGGATCTGGTCGACGCGACCCTGCCGTACGGCCTGATGCCGCTGGTCGTCCCGCAGCTGAAAACGATCACGCTCGGCGGGGCCGTCGCCGGGCTGGGGATCGAGTCGACCTCGATGCGCAACGGCCTGCCACACGAATCCGTGCTGGAGATGGAGATCCTGACCGGCGACGGCCGGATCGTCCGGCTGGAGCGCGGGGACGAGCGGTTCCGCGCGTTCCCCAACTCGTACGGCACGTTCGGCTACGCCCTGCGACTGAAGATCGAGTTGCAGCCGGTGGAACCGTACGTCGAACTGCGGCACGTGCGGTTCGACGACCCGGCGGTGATCGCCGAGTACACCGACGCGGACTTCGTGGACGGCACGGTCTTCGGTCCAGGAGAGCAGTACCTGACCATCGGTCGATTTGTCGACAAACCAACGCACCGCCCGAGTGATTACACCGGGACGGAGATCTTCTACAAGTCCGTCAGGGAACGTTCGGCTGACCTGCTGACTGTGCGGGACTACCTCTGGCGCTGGGACACCGACTGGTTCTGGTGCTCACGCGCCTTCGGCGCCCAGATCCCCTGGGTGCGCCGGATGTGGCCGAAGCAGTACCTGCGCTCGGACGTGTACCGGAAACTGGTCGTGCTCGACCGGAAGTACGGCGTGACCAAGCGGGCACGGCAGCTCAGGGGCTCCCCGGACCGCGAGCCGGTGATCCAGGACGTGGAGATCCCGCTGGCGCGGCTCGGCGAGTTCCTCGACTTCTTCCATCGGGACATCGGCATCAGCCCCGTCTGGCTGTGCCCGGTGAAGCTGCGGGACGCGACGACCTGGCCGCTGTACCCGATGGACCCGGGGACGCTGTACGTGAACGTCGGTTTCTGGGCGACGGTGCCACTGGCGCCGGGTCAGCGACCGGGACACCACAACCGCCTCATCGAGCAGGTCGTCACCGACCTCGGCGGACACAAGTCGTTGTACTCGGAGTCCTTCTACTCGCGCGAGGACTTCTGGCGGTTGTACAACGGTGAGCGCTATCGCGCCATGAAACTCCAGTTCGATCCGGACGGTCGGTTGCCCGACCTCTACGACAAGTGCGTGCGGGGTAGTTAGATGATGCGAATCGCGGAAGCCATCTATGAGGTGACCGGCCCAGACGTGCCGGTCGAGTTCGTCGCCTACGACGGCAGCCGGGCAGGCGCCCAAGGCGCCGAAGTGCGCGTGGACGTGCGGTCACCGCTCGCCCTGTCGCACATCGCCAGCTCGCCCAACAGCCTCGGCCTTGTCCGTGCCTACGTGACAGGCGCGCTGGAGATCGTCGGCGACATGTACACGGCACTGGCCGCCATCCCGGAGGTGCGGCTGCGGGAGATCCCGGCGTCGCTGCGGGTGAAGCTGGCGGCGAAACTGGCCGGAGCAAGGCTGCTGTGGCCGACGAAACCACCGGCACAGGAAAGACGAATGGCAGGAGAACGCCACTCCCGCATGCGCGACGCGGAGGCGATCTCTCACCACTACGACGTGTCGAACAAGTTCTACGAATGGGTACTCGGCCCGTCGATGGCCTACACCTGCGCGGTGTACGAGACCGAGAAGTCAACCCTCGAGGAAGCCCAGTACGCCAAACACGACCTGGTCGCCCGCAAACTCGCGCTGCGGCCGGGAATGCGCCTGCTCGACGTGGGCTGCGGCTGGGGCGGAATGGTGATCCACGCGGCGAAGCACTACGGAGTACAAGCGCTCGGCGTGACCCTGTCGGCGAACCAGGCGGAGTGGGCACAGAAGCGGATAGCCCAGGAAGGCCTCGGTGACCTGGCGGAAGTGCGGCACCTGGACTACCGCGCGGTGAAGGAGTCGAACTTCGACGCGATCAGCTCGATAGGTCTGACCGAGCACATCGGCGAAGCGAACCTGGAATCCTACTTCGAGCTGCTGTACAGCAAACTGAAGACAGGCGGGCGGATCCTGAACCACTGCATCACCCGCCCCGACAACCTCCGCAACGCACAGACCAGGAGCTTCATCAACCGCTACGTCTTCCCGGACGGAGAACTCCTCGGCCCAGGAAGAATCCTCTCCCAGATGCACGACACCGGCTTCGAGGTCCGGCACGAGGAAAACCTCCGCGAGCACTACGCCAGAACGTTGGCAGGCTGGTGCGAGAACCTGGAACGAAACTGGGAGGAAGCGGTCAACGAAGTAGGACCGCACACGGCGAGAGTCTGGCGCCTCTACATGGCAGGCTCACGGCTGGGCTTCGAGCGCAACTGGATCCAGCTACACCAAATCCTCGGCGTGAAAACCGACAGCCACGGCCACTCGGGAATGCCCCTCCGCCCAGACTGGTGAACCACCACCCGAGCGAAAGCCCCACCTCAAACCGAGGTGGGGCAGAAGCCCCCAGTACCCGAACGAACAAGCCCCACCCCCGGAAAGACCGCGCGAAAGCGCAGTCGGGGTGCTAGTGGCTCACGCACATGCCCAGTCAGGCGTGCTGGAGGCTCGCGTGTGAGCGCAGACGGGCGTGCTGGTGGCTTGCGCGTATGCGCGGGCAGGGCGTGCTGGTGGCTCGCGCGCCAGCGCAGAGGAGTGCTTCGGGTGTGTTCCCTTCCGTATGGCCTGGGCGCAGCCAAACCACAACGGGTCAGGAGGTCGGCCCACCCAAACCAACCCACAGCGCAGGCCCTACCGACCTCTTGACCCGTTGTGGTTTCCTCCGGCAGGCCATACGGAAGGGAACACGCCCGCCTCCACCCGACCCACAAAAGCACTAGAACGATGAGCCAGCGGCTAGAGATCCTGTGTTCCCCTTTTGGCGGCCTGCCGTCCGGCGAGGACCTGCTTGTCAAGACTGGCGGCCTGCCTCCCGGCGAGGGGAAATCTTGAAAGCCACCAAGCGGCTCGACTGTGGGGAAGTGCCTGATCAGACCAGTGGCCGAGCAAGCCCAAGATCCCTGGCGATCAGCATGCGCTGAACCTCGCTCGTCCCCTCCCCGATCTCCAAAATCTTGGCGTCCCGATAGAACCGGCCAACCGGATACTCGTTCATGAACCCGTAACCACCGAAAATCTGCGTGGCGTCACGGGCATTGTCCATCGCGGTCTCGGAGGAGACCAGCTTGGCGATCGCTGCCTGGCGTTTGAAGGGCTGGTTGCGCAGCATCCGCGCCGCCGCGTCGTAGTAAGCCAGCCGAGCCACATGCGTGCGGGCCTCCATATCAGCGATCTTGAACTGAATCGCCTGATACTCCCCGATCTTGTGGCCGAAAGCCTCCCGCTCCCCGACGTACCGGACGCACTCGTCAACGCAGCCCTGCGCCAACCCGACCGAAAGCGCGGCGATAGCCACCCGCCCTTCATCCAAAGTAGACAAGAACTGGGCGTACCCCCGGCCTTCCTGGCCGAGCAGGTTCGAAGCGGGCACGACGCAGTCCGCGAACGACAGCTCACGAGTGTCCGACGCGCTCCACCCCACCTTGGAGTACTTCTTCGACACCGTGAAGCCAGAAGTCCCCGACGGCACGATGATCGCGGAGATCTGCTTGCGACCGTCCCGCTCACCGGTCACCGCCGTGACGGTCACCAGACGTGTGATGTCGGTCCCGGAGTTGGTGATGAACGCCTTGGTGCCGTTGATGACCCACGTGTCGCCGTCGCGGCGCGCGGTTGTCCTGGTCGCGCCCGCGTCCGAGCCGCCGCCGGGCTCGGTCAGGCCGAAGGCACCGAGGGCCTCGCCGGACACCAGCGACGGCAGCCACTGCTCCTGCTGCTCCGGCGTGCCGAACCGGTAGATCGGCATCGCGCCGAGCGACACGCCCGCTTCCAGGGTGATCGCTACCGACGAGTCGACCCTGGCCAGTTCCTCCAACGCCAGGCACAGCGTGAAGTAGTCGCCGCCCATACCGCCGACGGACTCGGGGAAGGGCAGGCCGAACAGACCCATCCGGCCCATCTTCGCGACGATGTCGTAGGGGAACTCGCCGCGCTCGTAGAGGTCACCGATGACCGGCGCGACCTCTTCCCTGGCGAACTCCTGCACGGTCTTGCGCAGGGCCTCGTGCTCTTCCTCAAGCTGGAAGTCGATCATGACTGTGGCTCCTCTGGGATCACCAGGGCGAGTGGTTGGTTCAGCGCGACCTGTTGGCCCGCTTGCACATGCAGCTCGGTCAGCGTTCCGTCGACCGGCGCGACGATGGTGTGCTCCATCTTCATCGCCTCGACGACCAGCAGTGGCGCTCCCGCCGAGACCTGGTCGCCGACGGATGCCTTCACCACCAGCACGGTTCCGGGCATCGGGCTCGTGACCGGGCCGCCCTCAGCGCTCGAACCAGACGACTCCTCCAGCAGCGAGTGCTCGGCGACGGCCCACGTGAAGCCGTCCGAGGCGAGCCACAGCACCGACCCCGACTTCGCCCGCCGGTAGCGGTACGTGCGCCCGTCGAACGTCAGTCGCAACACCGAACCGTCCACCGATGCCGAAGCCGCGACCAGAGCACCGCCGTCCACGGACACCTGGCCATCGACAACCCGAACGGTCACCTGGCGATCACCGGAGTCCAGCCGGACCGAGAACCCGGCCGAACCGCCGACCCGCCACCCGGACGGAACGTCCCACGGATCGACAACGGCCCCGGTCGGCCGCAACGCGAGAAGCTCGTCCAACGCGGCGGCCGCGAACACGTGGTCCGGAGTGGACTGGGTGAAGGCGGGCCTGCGCGACACCAACTGGGTGTCCAGCCGCCCGGCCAGCACGTCAGGATCGGCCAGCAAGTCCCTCAGATAGGCCACATTCGTGCCGACGCCGAGCAACGCGGTGTCGGCGAGGGCGGACGACAGCCGCCCCAACGCCTCGGCGCGGGTCGGCGCCCACGCGATGACCTTGGCGAGCATCGGGTCGTAGTCCGAGCCGACGACAGTGCCGACGCGGACGCCGGAGTCGACACGGACATCGGCGGGTTCGACGACGTCCAGCACAGTCCCGCCGGTCGGCAGGAAGTCACGCGACGGATCCTCCGCGTAGACACGGGCCTCGACCGCGTGCCCGTCCATCGACACCGACGACATCGGCAGCGGTTCGCCCGCCGCCACGCGCAACTGCCACTCGACCAGGTCAAGGCCGGTCACCAGTTCGGTCACCGGGTGCTCGACCTGCAGCCGGGTGTTCATCTCCATGAAGAAGAACTCGTCCGGCCGGTCCGCGGACACGATGCACTCCACGGTCCCGGCGCCCGTGTAGCCGACCGCGCGGGCCGCGTCCACGGCCGAAGCGCCCATCCGCTCACGCATCTCGGGCGTGAGCAACGGCGAAGGAGCCTCCTCGATGATCTTCTGGTGCCGCCGTTGCAGGCTGCACTCGCGCTCACCGAGGTGGATGACGTTGCCGTGCGCGTCCGCCAGCACCTGGATCTCGATGTGCCGCGGCCGTTGCACGAACCGCTCGATCAGCAGCGTGTCGTCGCCGAAGGAGCCACGCGCCTCGCGGCGGGCCGACTCGATCGCCGCCGAAAGCTCGGGATCCTGGGTGACCAGGCGCATTCCCTTGCCGCCGCCACCGGCGGACGGCTTGATCAGCACCGGGAAACCGATCTCGGCGGCCGCGGCGACCAGGTCGTCGTCGGTCATCCCCGGCTCGGTGCGCCCCGGCACCACGGGCACGCCCGCGGCCATCACGGTCTGCTTGGCGCGGATCTTGTCGCCCATCGCCTCGATCGCGCCGACCGGTGGCCCGACGAACACCAGCCCCGCCTCGGCGCAGGCCCGCGCGAAGTCGACGTTCTCGGCAAGGAAGCCGTACCCGGGGTGGATCGCCTCGGCACCCGTCGACAGCGCCGCGTCGATGACCTTCGGGATCGACAGGTAGCTGTCCCGCGCGGCCGCCGGTCCGATCCGGACGGCCGTGTCGGCTTCGCGTACGTGCCGCGCGTCGGCGTCCGCATCGCTGTACACCGCGATCGAACGCACGCCCATCCGGGCAAGGGTCCGGGTGATCCGGACCGCGATCTCGCCTCGGTTCGCGATCAGAACTCGCTGGAACATCCGCCTCACATCCGGAAAACGCCGTAGCCGACTTCGTCGAGTTCCGCGTTCGCGGCCACCGACAACGCCAGGCCGAGCACGGTCCTGGTGTCGCCGGGGTCGATCACGCCGTCGTCCCAGAGCCGCGCGGTCGAGTAGTAGGGGTTGCCCTGGTCCTCGTACTGTTGACGAATCGGGTCCTTGAAGGACTCCTCGTCCGCCGAGGACCATTCGCCGCCGCCACCCTCGATCTGGTCGCGGCGGACGGTCGCGAGCACGGACGCGGCCTGTTCGCCGCCCATCACCGAGATCCGGGCGTTCGGCCACATCCACAGGAACCGGGGCGAGTACGCGCGGCCGCACATCGAGTAGTTCCCCGCGCCGAACGAACCGCCGATCACCACGGTGAACTTCGGCACCCGCGCACAGGCCACCGCAGTGACCATCTTGGCGCCGTGCTTGGCGATCCCGCCTGCCTCGTAGTCCCTGCCGACCATGAAGCCGGTGATGTTCTGCAGGAACACCAACGGGATCCGGCGCTTGTCGCACAGCTCGATGAAGTGCGCGCCCTTGAGCGCGGACTCTCCGAACAGGACACCGTTGTTGGCGATGATGCCGACCGGGTGGCCGTGGATCCGGGCGAAGCCGGTGATCAGGGTCGTGCCGTATTCCCTTTTGAACTCCCGGAACCGACTGCCGTCGACCACGCGGGCGATGACTTCCCTGACGTCGTACGGAGTCCGGGAGTCGGTCGGCACGACACCGGTCAGCTGCGCCGGGTCGGCCGCGGGCTCCTCGACCGGCGCGACGTCCCAAGGCTTGGGAACACGCGGCCCCAGCGTGGACACGATCGACCGGACGATCCGCAGCGCGTGCGCGTCGTCCTCGGCCAGGTGGTCGGTCACGCCGGAGACCCGCGAGTGCACGTCACCGCCGCCGAGTTCCTCGGCCGTGACGACCTCGCCGGTCGCGGCCTTCACCAGCGGCGGGCCGCCGAGGAAGATCGTGCCCTGGTTGCGCACGATCACTGCCTCGTCGCTCATCGCCGGGACGTACGCGCCACCGGCCGTGCACGAGCCGAGCACGGCGGCGATCTGCGGGATGCCACGGGCGGACATGGTCGCCTGGTTGAAGAAGATCCGGCCGAAGTGCTCGCGGTCCGGGAAGACGTCGTCCTGCTTGGGCAGGAACGCACCGCCGGAGTCCACCAGGTACACGCACGGCAGGTTGTTGTGCAGCGCGACTTCCTGCGCGCGAAGGTGCTTCTTCACGGTCATCGGGTAGTAGGTGCCGCCCTTGACCGTGGCGTCGTTGGCGACGATCACGCATTCCCTGCCGGACACCCGGCCGACGCCGGTGATGATGCCCGCGGCGGGCGCCTCGTCGGAATACATGCCGTTGGCCGCCAACGGGGACAGCTCAAGGAACGGCGAGCCCGGATCGAGCAGTGAATCCACCCGGTCGCGGGGCAGCAGCTTGCCGCGTTCGACGTGCCGCTTACGCGCCTTCTCCGGACCGCCCTCGCGGGCCTTGGCGAGACGTTCCCGCAGGTCGTCGACCAGTTCGGCGTGCTCCTTGGCGTAGCGCTGGTAGGCCGGATCCGACGGGTCCGCCTGGCTGCGCAGCACGGGCGCGTCCATCTCGCTCCCTGTTAGTCAGCGTTAACTCCTCCCTCAATGTTAGCGCTGACTAACCTCTCCGTCCACCTCGTGAGTGGTTCGTCCGGTAAGAACCGGCCAAACCACTCACGACGGTGCTCAGCCGGTGACGGCGTTGAGGGCGGGGAGATAGCCCTTGGCCTGGCCGTTCTTGTTGGGGTGGTAGGACTCCTCGACCGGCCACGTGAGGCTGTTGAGCCACCAGTCGCCCGTGCAGATCTCGTGCCCGGTCCACGCGGTGCGGATGTCGACGAACCGGAAGCCCGCGGCGGCCGCGCGCTGCGCGGTCACCTCGGCCAGCACGTCGGCACCGCTGTTGATGGCCGAACGCTTGGTGTCCGACAGCCCGACGTTGCAGGATCCGGGGACCTTGTAGAAGCGCGGGTAGCCGAGCACGACCACACGCGCGTTCGGCGAGCGCTGCCTGATCGTCTTGTAGACGTTGTCCAGCCTGCCCGGCAGCGTGTTACGGGCGAACGTCTTGCCCTGCTCCACCCGGTTGACGCAGGCGGAGTCGCCGTTGAGGGTGCAGGTGGTGATCGTGTCGACGAACCCGGCGTCGTTGCCGCCGATCGAGATCGTCACCAGTGACGTGCTCGCGGACAGCGAGTTGGCTTGGCTGTTGAGCACGTCCGCCGTGACCGCGCCGGAACACGCGGCGAAGTTGAACGACGCGGGCGCGTGCGAGTTCGCCCACAGCCGCGGGTAGGCGCTGGAGCTGCGCTTGCAGCCACCACCGCTGTACGGGCCGCCGGTGCCGACACCGGACGAGTAGGAATCACCCAGCGCCACATAGTTCTCAGCCGCCGCGTTGGCGGGTGCCGACAGGGTGGTCAGGCCCAGGGCGGTGGCCGCCAGGCATAAAAGAACACGGAACGGTCGCTTCATCGTGCCCTCCGCGTGAAGAGGTCCCTCATGGCAGGGATGGGACTTCTCATCATCGACGCAGGTAGCCCGATTACGGAAGGACTCGGTGAATTGTTAACCCGACTGTATGTACGAAGCAGACGTTAGTACTCGCTAACGTCACCAACACGTCTGGTGTTGGTACTTGCCAACGTCATCCGGCTAGCATGACGGCTGTGTCGTCCCAACCAGTGTCCCCGGCCGCGTCGCCGCTCAGCCGCAGGGAGCAGATCCTGGCAGCGGCGGCGGAACTGTTCGCGCGGCACGGGTTCCACGGCGTCGGCATCGACGACATCGGCGCGGCGGTCGGCATCTCGGGTCCCGCGTTGTACCGGCATTTCCGCAGCAAGGACGCGATGCTCGGAGAGATGCTGACGTCGATCAGCGAACTGCTGCTCGACGGCGGGCAGACCATCGCGCGCGAGCACCGCGACCCCGGGGAGTTACTCGCCGAACTCATCGGCTTCCAGGTGGACTTCGCACTGGACAACCCGGCGCTGATCACCGTCCAGGAGCGCAATCTCGGCAACCTGACCGATCCGGACCGCCGCCGGGTCCGCGCGCTGCAGCGCCGGTACGTCGAGGTGTGGGTCCAGGCCATCCGGGACGTCGTGCGCGACGTCGACGAACCGTCCGCGCGGACCGCCGCACACGCGGTGTTCGGCCTGATCAACTCCACTCCGCACAGCAGGCACCTCGACCGCGGGCAGATGGCGGCGCTGCTTCGCCGAATGGCTGTCGCGGCGCTCACAGCACAACAGGTGTAGTATTTCGCCGCTTTACTCAAATCGATGAAACATGGGTTCCTCGATGGCCCGCGAACGCGGTTGGATTCCGGAAAACCTAGATCCGGCGCGCCCCTCACCCGCGCGGATCTACGACTACGCGCTCGGCGGCGGCCACAACCTGGCCAGTGACCGCGCGGTGTTCGACCAGTTGGAGAAGATCCAGCCGAACGCGCGGCAGATCGCGTGGAGCAATCGCGCCTTCATGCGGCGCGCCGTGCTCTTCATGGTCGAGTCCGGCATCCGGCAGTTCCTCGATCTCGGCTCCGGCATCCCGACAGTCGGGAATGTGCACGAGGTCGCGCGGAAAGCCGCCCCGGAATGCCGCGTGGTCTATGTGGACGTCGAGGAGGTGGCGATCGCCCACAGCAGACTGCTGCTGGACGGTGTGGACAACGCCGCGATCATCGAGGCGGATTTCACCCGTTCGGACGACGTCCTGCGCCACCCCGACACCACCCGGCTGATCGATTTCAGTGCGCCGCTCGGCGTGCTCGCGGTCGCGGCCGTGCACCACGTGCCCGCCGAAGTGGACGTGCACAGCGCCTTCGACCGCTACCGCGACGCGGTCGCGCCCGGCAGCGCGCTGGCGATCAGCCACTTCACCGCCGACTTCGAACGCGTGCAGGCCAAGGAAATGGTCGAGGCGGTGCAGGCCAGCGCGCACAACCCGGCCTGCCTGCGGACCCGCTCGGAGATCCTCGAGCTGTTCGGCGACTTCGAGCTCGCCGAGCCGGGGCTGGTGGCCGCGTCGAACTGGCGGCCGGAGGTCTCGCACGCCAGTGGCGGTGGCGAGGAGGACGGCATCTGGGCGGGTGTCGGAGTCAAGATCCGGGCGTCCTGACTCCGGAACGAACAGATTCTCACCTGGAAGAGTCGCGAATCCTGTCACAACGTCACCCGATCGGCGCAGTACGCATTACCGTGCGCAACCATTCGCGACCTACTACTCGCCTGAATGGGCCGGGTGGGTGCGCCCGTCTACCGGATGAGTACTCCGCTGAGTAGCCTGACCATCACCAGAACGGACCCGAGAGGTGTGCAGTCGCCGTGGATCGATCGAGTAGCCCGTCTTCTCGACATCAATTGCCCGGACGGCGGTAATCCCACTCCCGAGAGTGTCCGATGTCTGACCAGACCACCGACAGTCCCAGGAACAACCTGCCCCGACAGCAAGAGGTGCGTTGTGATTACGAGCCGGAGCTCAGTGCCTGCGTGCCCGCAGGACAGCGCCCCGTGACCGCGTCACCGCCACTGGACCCCGAGCGCGCCCGCAGGCGCGCCGAGGTGGCCAAGGCATGGGCACTCGTGGTCGGCCGGACCGCGTACGTGCCGATGACGGCCGACGAGATGGAACAGTTCCTGGTGAACCAGGTGCACAAGCTGGCCGACACCCTCAATGCCGACCTGTTCGACCCGTCCGTGGCGATCGCCGTGGGCAGCGCGTTGGTGCACAACGACTTCACCGGGCCGGAGAGCCTGCAGTGCACGGTCGAGATCCTGGCAGGCGCCCTGCTGATCGACTCGGACAACCGCGGTGACCGCAGGCTGGCCGAGAAGGTCGTCGCGCTGCTGTCCAACTTGGCCACCGGGTACTCCAGCGCGATCCGGCTGCGCACACTGGACCAGCAGGAGCACATCAAGCAGGCGCTGCTGAAGTCCAAGCGGGAGGCCGAGCGGCGGGAGGTGGCCGCGAACGCCCGGTTCGAGGAGGTCTTCCACGCCTCCGCGATCGGGATGGCGCTGACCGACATGGCCGGCAACCTCGTGCAGACCAACGCCGCGCTCGCGCACATCCTGGAAAGCCCCGGCACGGAGCTGGCCGACCGCAACATCCGGGACCTGTTCCCGCCCGAGGACGCCGACGACGTGGTCATCTCGTACCGCGAGGTGACCGAGGGCATCATGCCGCGGATCAGGGAACGCCGCCGGATGGTCCGCCACGACGGCACCATCGCGTGGGTCTACTTGGTGATCTCGCTGCTGCGCGACGTCGACGGCGAGCCCGCGTACCACGTCACGATGATCGAGAACCTCAGTGAGCTGCAGGCGCTGCAGAACCAGCTCGGTCACCAGTCCGTGCGCGACATGCTCACCGGCGTCGCGAACCGGCAGCACTTCCAGTCCAAATTGGACTCAATACTCGAGGGTGCGGGCCCGCACACCGCGATCACCCTGCTGCACGTCGGGATCGACTCGTTCTCGGTGATCAACAACGGCCTCGGCCATCTGGCCGGTGACCGGATGCTGCAGGTGGTCGCGAACGAGCTGCGCGGGATCGTCGAGGACTACAACGCGGTGGTCGGCCGGGTCGGCGGCGACGAGTTCGCGATCCTGCTGGAGCACACCGAGGACGTCCCGCACTACCAGGTGCTGATCGACCGGATCAACGACCGGCTCGCCGAGCCGACCTTCATCGGCGACACGGGCGTCGCCGTGTGCGTGAGCATCGGTGTCGCACAGCACACCGGCCGGGCACACGGCAGGCTGGACCTGTTGCGCGCGGCGAACTCCACGATGCGCCGCGCCAAGGTGGTCGGCAAGCGCCAGTGGGAGGCGCACAACGTCCACGAGGACCACGAGCAGAAAGAGCTCTTCGCACTGACCGCCGCCATGCCCGGCGCGTGGGAGATGGGCGAGCTCGACTGCGAGTACGAACGCGTGGTCGACCTGTCCGACGGGCGCGTGGTGGCCCTTGAGGTGCTGCTGCGCTGGAATCACTCCACCGAAGGCATGATCGACCACCACAGGTGCCGTGAGATGGCCGAGAGCACGGGCATGTCGCTCACGATCGGACCATGGGCGGCCCTGCGGTCGGCCGCGGAGGTGGCCGACCGCGGCATCGGTGACGTGACGCTGCGGTACCGGCTGACCGAGATGCAGTCCGCGGACGGCAACTTGGCCGCTGTGGTCAACAGGATGCTCGCGACGAGCGGCCTGCCCGCGTCGCGGCTGGAGATCGCACTCGACACCCGCGCCGTGGTGGCCAACCGCGGCGAGGCACAGTCGAACCTGCAGGCGCTGCAGGACAACGGCGTGCTCGTCGGCCTGCACGAGTTCACCGGGAGTCAGATCGAGTTCGCGGTCGTCGAGGACGAGCGGATCCAGTCGGTGATCCTGGCGGGCGCGCTGGCGCGAACAAGGCCGGATCTGCGCAAACCGGACTCGGTACTGACCAAGGTCACCCGAGGGATGATCACGAACCTGAGGCAGACCGGCGCGGTCGTGAGCGTGGCGGACCTGCGGACGGAGCAGGACGCGGCATGGTGGCACGCGCTCGGGGTAGCCCGCGGCCAGGGTGACTTCGCCGGAGTTCCGGGGGATCTGGAGAGTGTGCTCCCTGAACACACGGCCCCGTCGGTGAACGGGGCCTGAAGTTACCGGCGGCAATCGTAGATCATCCAACCGGGTGACGGATCACATGCCCGGTCTTGTCAGGCAGCCTGCCCGCTGTTGGAAGATGTCCTAGTGGACCCGAACTCCGATCAACCGCACGGCATCATCGAGGCAGCCAGCCAGGCACTGGCATCGATGCACGCCGGCGAGGACACGCGTGCGGTCGAGCGGATGACAGCGTTCGCCGAGGAACAGGGACGCGACGAAGCCACCGAGCTGATGCTGATGCTGTTTCGCGAGTGCAGCGAGATGGTGGCGGCACTCGGCTCAGGCGGCACCGCGCCGGTGAAGATGCAGGTCTACGACGACGACGGCAAGGAAGTCCCGATTGACGAGGCTGATCCGCCTGTGCGGACTGCCGTTCGTACACTGCTGGCCGAGGTGCACGGCGACACCGAGGCCGCCAAGGACCAGATCGAGATCGCACTGGCCAATGCCGCACCGGCCGAGGTGGCCATGGTGATGATGCAGGCACTGCGGTGGACTATCAAGCTTGCCGCTGAGTGCAGTAGTCGGGATCTTCCCGTTGCCGAGTGGATCACTTCCGCTTTGAGTTGAGTGGTTGCTGGTGGGCCTCTCCTTGCTTCTTTGTCCGCCGGTTGGTTTTTGGTTGGCCGGTTGGTCGGGCCAGTGATTCGTGGTTCAGTGTCTTTCCATCGCTCTCGTGTCTTTTGGCTTGACAAGCAGGTCCCTCGCCGGGAGGCAGGCCGCCAAAAGGGGAACACAGGATCTCTAGCCGCTGGCTCATCGTTCTAGTGTTTTTGTGGGTCGGGTGGAGGCGGGTGTGTTCCCTTCCGTATGGCCTGCCGGAGGAAACCACAACGCGTCAAGAGGTCGGTATCGCCTGCGCTGGGCCCACCAGTTCCGTAGGCCGACCTCCTGACCCGTCGTGGTTTGGCTGCGCCCAGGCCATACGGAAGGGAACACACCCGAAGCACCCCCATGCGCTTGCGCGCAAGCCGCCCGAGGAGACCTACTTGCACACGGGTTGACGAACGCGGGTCAACGAAGGGGGTTGGTCCGCGTTGGCACTTGTATATCAAGTTTCGACCGGGTGTAGAAAGCTACAGTGTTACGCCCTTTTGCTGTGCAGATGTACAGCGTCCGCCACATCGATGTGAGTCGCGCGTCTACTCAACCAAGGCAATCAACCAGCTGGCGCGCCAGCGCAGAGGAGGCCTTCGGGTGTGTTCCCTTCCGTATGGCCTGGGCGCAGCCATACCACGGCGTGTCGGGAGGTCGGCCTACGCAAACCAACCCACAGCGCAGGCGATACCGACCTCCCGGCACGCCGTGGTTTCCTCCGGCAGGCCATACGGGAGGGGACACGCCCGCCTACACCCGACCCACCAATAACTAGAACGATGGCCAATGGCTCTAGATTCTGTGTTCCCCTTTTGGCGGCCTGCCTCCTGGCGAGGGGGCATGCTTGTCAAGCCGAGGAAGCATCCAGAAAGCCAACAGCCACCAGAAGAAGCGGTCTACCCGGCGAGAAGCTCCTTGACCAGAGCCGAAACTTGGCCTGTCTCCAGCAGGAAAGCGTCATGCCCGTACGGGGAATAGACCACACGCACGTCACCGGCTCCCGGGATGCCCTGGGCCAACTCAATCTGCTGGGACAGTGGATACAGGCGGTCGCTGTCGATCCCCGCGACGACTGTACGCGCGCGTACGCGACTCAACGCGGCAGCGACTCCGCCACGGCCTCTGCCGACGTCGTGGGAGTTCATCGCTTCGGTGAGCACGACGTAGCTGCCCGCGTCGAAGCGGGCGACGAGTTTCGTTGCTTGGTGGTCCAGATAGGACTCGATTGCGAAGCGGCCGTCGCCTTGCGGTTCGCGGCCGAAGCGGGTGGCCAGTTCGGGTTCGCTGCGGTACGTCACGTGTGCTATTCGCCTGGCTATCCCGAGACCGGTCGCCGGTCCGGGTGGGTTCGCGTGGTAGTCACCGCCGTGCCATCCGGGGTCTGCTCGGATCGCTGCCAGTTGCGGTGCGGCCCATGCGATCTGCTCGGCGGATGCTGCGGCTGGGCATGCGAGCAACAGCAAGGTGGACACTCGTTCCGGGTGTGTCACTGCCCACTCGACCGCGCGCATTCCCCCCATGGATCCACCTAGGACCGAGGCCCAGGTCGGGATTCCCAGTTCGTTGGCGAAGAGTGCCTCGGCTGCGACCTGGTCTCTGACTGTCAGCGCGGGAAATCTGCTGCCCCATGCCTTCCCGTCCGCCGCTGTGCTCGACGGTCCTGTGCTGCCCTGGCAGCCGCCGAGGACGTTCGGCACCACTACGAAGTAGTGATTCGTGTCGATGGCTTTGCCTGGCCCGATCAGGCCGTCCCACCAGGCGGGTTCGCCCGGTCCGGCGGCGTGGCTGTCGCCGGTCAGCGCGTGCAGGACCAGGACCGCGTTGGACTTCGACGTGTTGGGCAGGCCCCATGTCTCGTACGCGATTCGCACGTCCGGCAGCAGGTCGCCGGATTCCAGTTCGAGTGGCTGCCTGAGGTGGACCCAGCGGCGACGTCCCGCCGGGTCTCCCTCCTGCCAGCCACCGGTCACGTGTCTGCCTTCGCCGCGCG
The DNA here is from genome assembly GCF_000826545.1 of Kibdelosporangium sp. MJ126-NF4. The sequence goes on from NZ_CDME01000015.1 coordinate 449,503, forward strand.
GAAGCCGGCCTCCAGGTCCGCCCTGAGGTCCTCGATTGCCTCGATCCCCACCGACAGCCGGACCAGTCCCGGCGTGACACCGGTGACCAGCTGCTCGTCCGGGGTGAGCTGGCTGTGCGTCGTGCTTGCCGGATGCACGATCAGGCTGCGCACGTCGCCGATGTTCACCAGCTGCGAGAACAGTTCCGTACCGTCCACAAAGGCCTTTCCAGCTTCGACGCCACCACGAAGCTCGAACGACACTACCGCACCGGCACCGCGCGGCAGGTACTTCTGCGCGGCCGTGTACCACTTGCTGCTCGGCAGGCCCGCGTAGTGCACTGCCAGTACCTCGTCACGCTGCTCCAGCCACTCGGCCAGCGCCTGCGCGTTCGCCACGTGCCGCTCGATCCGCAGCGACAACGTCTCGATGCCTTGGATGACAAGGAAACTGGTCAGCGGAGCGATCGCCCCGCCGGTGTCGCGCAGCAGCTGGACGCGCAGTTTCGCCGCGAACGCGCCGTGGCCGAGCGCGGGCCAGTACTGCAGGCCGTGGTAGCTCGGGTCGGGCTCGTGGAAGTCCGGGAACCGGTCGGCGTTGGCGCCGAAGTCGAACTTGCCGCCGTCGACCACCACACCGGCGATCGCGGTGCCGTGCCCACCGAGGTACTTCGTCGCGGAGTGGATCACGATGTCCGCGCCGTGCTCGATCGGCCGCAGCAGGTACGGCGTCGGAACCGTGTTGTCGACGATCAGGGGCACGCCGACCTCGTGCGCGACGGACGCGACCGCTTCGACGTCGAGCACGTGGCTGCGCGGGTTGGCCAGTGACTCGGCGAAGAACAGCTTGGTGTTGGGCCTTGCCGCCGCGCGCCACTCGTCGACGTTGTCCGGGTCGTCGACGAACGTGACCTCGATCCCCAGCTTCGGCAGCGTGTAGTGGAAGAGGTTGTACGTGCCGCCGTACAGCGAGGCGCTGGACACGAGGTGGTCGCCGGACCGCGCCAGCGTGAGGATCGCGGCCGTCTCAGCGGCCTGCCCCGAGGCGAACGCCACCGCCGCGACGCCGCCTTCCAGCGCTGCCACGCGCTGCTCAAGAACGTCCTGCGTCGGGTTGTTGATGCGTGTGTAGATGTTGCCTGGCTCGGCGAGGCTGAACAGATCCGCGCCGTGCTGCGTGTCCCGGAAGACGTACGAAGTCGTTTGGTAGATGGGAGTCGCGCGGGCGCCTGTGGTCGGGTCGGGCGCCGCACCGGAGTGGATCTGCTTGGTCTCGAAGGACCAGCCGTCGCTTGCCATGCCTGCAGAAGCTAGCTACGGCCGAATGGACCCACCACAACGTCCACCTGCTGGAACCTTCACCGAAAATAAGTCTTGCACACTAACTCTCTTAGTCTATAAGATACTTACATGACTGATGTAATCGTGGTGGGAGCCGGCCTCGGCGGCTCGTCGGCAGCGATGTTCCTGGCCCTGCGTGGCGTGGACGTCCTGCTGGTCGAGCGGCACGCGAGCACGTCGCTGCACCCCCGTGCGGCCGGACAGCACCAGCGGACCATGGAGTTCCTGCAGATCGGCGGCGTCGCCGACGAGATCCTCGCGGTCGGCCATCCACCGTCCGAGTTCAGGATCAAGGTGGCCGAAAGCGTGCACGGCCGCGTGCTGCACACCATCGTGGAGAGCTTCGCGGACATGCTCAGCACCGTCGAGCAGCTCAGCCCGGCGGGCTGGGGCTCGGCCACCCAGGACCAGACCGAGCCGATCATGCTGGAGCAGGCCAGGAAACACGGCGCCACCGTGCGGTTCTCCACCGAGCTGGTGTCGTTCGAGCAGGACGCCGAAGGTGTCACGGCACAGCTTCTCGACGTGGGATCCGGTCGTACGGAGGAAATCCGCGCCCAGTACCTGATCGGCGCGGACGGCAACCGCAGTCCGGTCCGCGAACGGCTCGGCATCGCCCGGTCCGGCTTCGGCAGCCTGTCCAACCACATCGGCATCGTGTTCGACGCCGACCTGACCGGCGTGCTGCCCGACGGCGAACAGTGGCTCTACTACCTCCAGAACCCGGCGTTCACCGGCGCCTACGTCGGCGTCAACGTGCCCGACCGGCACATCTTCTCGATCGAGTACCACCCGGAGAACGGCGAGTCCTTCACCGACTACCCGCGCGAGCGGATCATCGAACTGATGCGGATCGGCCTGGACACACCGGACCTCGAACCCGAGCTGGTCTGGACGGGCCCATGGGAGATGGCCGCGCGGATCGCCGAGAAGTGGCGCGACGGCCGCGTGTTCCTGGTCGGCGACGCCGCCAAGGTCACGCCGCCGACCGGCGGGCTCGGCGGCAACGCGGCCGTGTGCGACGGTTTCGACGTGGCGTGGAAGCTCGCCGCCGTGCTGAACGGCGAGGCAGGCGAAGGACTGCTGGACAGCTACGAGCCGGAACGCAAGCTCGCCGCGGAACTGGTGGTCAACGAGTCGCTGTTCAACTACGTACAGCGGATGGCGCCGCACCTGGCCGGGCCCGAGATCCCCGAGTCGGTCGGGCCGATCGAGGCGGTGCTCGGCGTGCGGCACACGTCCGGCGCGGTGATCGCGGAGCCGAACGACGGATCACCGACGATGGATCCGTTCCAGTTCTCCGGCGAGCCGGGATTCCGCGCGCCGCACGTGGTCCTGCCGTCGGGTGAGTCCACATTGGATGTCTGGGGCGCCGGGTGGGCGCTGCTTGGCGGGCCGGACGGCGGCTGGGACCAGATCGACGTCGGGACTCTGCAGTACCGCTCCCTCGGCGACCAGTACGACAGGTTCGGCGTCGGCCGCGAGGGCGCGAGCCTGTTGCGCCCGGACGGGGTCGTGGCCTGGCGGACCACGGCGAAGGCCGACGAGGACACGCTCAAGAACGTGCTGCGTCAGGTGTTGTCTTGTTAGTTTGTCAGCATGCGAGTCCTTGTGCTGGTGGTGACGCTGCTCGGTCTGCTCGTGGCGCCCGCGGCGGCTGAGCCCCAGCACGGCGTGTACCGCTCCTATGTCGCGCTCGGCGACTCCTACGCATCCGGCCCCGGCATCCCGAACCAGGTCGGGCAGCCCGCCGGATGCGCCCGATCGGATCAGAACTATCCCGCGTTGCTGGCCAAGTGGCTGCGCATTCCGCAGTTCACCGACGTGACCTGCGGCGGCGCCAGAACCGTCGACATGACCAAGCCACAGAAGGTCTCCGGCGGAACGAACCAGCCCCAGCTCAACGCGGTGCGCGCGGACACCGAACTCGTCACGCTGATGATCGGCGGCAACGACATGGGTTTCGGTGAGATCGTGCGGACGTGCGGCCAACTGGCCACACACGACCAGCAGGGCAACCCGTGCGAACGGCAGTACACGAGCGGCGGCACGGACCGCATCGCCGCACGGATCACGGGCGTCGGCCCGAAGATCTCCGCCGTGCTCGACGGAATCCGCACGCGCTCACCACGCGCACACGTTGTCGTGGTGAGCTACCTGCGGATCCTCCCGCCGAACGGGACCTGTTTCCCTCAGGTCCCGTTCGCCGCGGGTGACATGCCGTACTTCGACCGGATGTCCCGCATGCTCAACGCGGAACTCGCCGCGCAGGCGGCGAAGCACAAGGCATCGATCGTCAATCCCTACCCGTATTCCCATGGCCACGACGCCTGCCAGCCACCCGACCGCAAGTGGGTGGAGGGCCTGTTCCCGTCCGCACCGGCCGCGCAGATGCACCCGAACGCCAGGGGCATGCAGGCGGTCGCCATGCTGAGCGTCCCGGCTGTCCTTTTCGGACGTTTTCAGAGGTAGAGGCTGTCGTGCCCGTCCGGCATGTGCGCGACGACCGGAGCCGAGCCGTCGGCGAGCGCGTACAACTCCGCGAGCGTCGCACCCGAACTGGGCGCCGCCGCCCTGCCGTCCAGCCAGACACTGGCCTCGTTGTGCGTCAACGGTCCGACTTCGACCTGTGCGAGACACCGGCCCGGCCGGGTGACCGCCGGGTGCAGCCGCGCCAGGTTCTCGTTGGTGGTGATCCCGATGAGCGTCTGGCAGCCCTGCCCGAGCAGACCGTCGGTGAGGTTGAGCAAACGGGACAACGCCTGCCCGGTCGACGCCTTCGCCTCGCCTCGGATCAACTCGTCGCAGTCCTCCAACAGCAGCAGACGCCACTGCTTGTCGTCGTCGTTGTTCTCCTCCAACGCGACCTGCAGCAGGTACGACGGGCTGTCGAACAAGCGCTCCGGGTCGAGCACACAGTCCACCTCGCACCACTCACGCCACGACTGCGCGATCGCACGCAGCGCCGTCGTCTTTCCCGTGCCAGGTGGGCCGTGCAGCAACAGCAGCCTGCCGCTGAGCTCGTCTCCCGTTGTCGCCATCAGCGTGTCGAACGCGGTGCCCACACTGGACGTGTAGTTGCCCCGGATCTCCGCCCAGGTCGGCGCGGTGATGTCCCGGGTGCGGCGGCGCGCGCCGTGTTCGCTCACGTACCAGAAGCCCATCGTGACGACCGCGGGGTCGTCGGCCGGTTCGGCCTTCGCGCCGTCGACCGCCTCGGCGAGCACCTTCGCGGCCAGTTCGTCGGAGGTCGCGGTGACGGACACGCGCGCGCTGTCCTCCCAGCGCAGGGCCAGCAGGATCCAGCCTTCGCCGGTGGCCAGGACCGCTTTGCGCGCGTCGTCCTTGGCCTCGCGGATGATCGTGGCGTCGGCGGGCAGGAGCACGGCGTCCGCCTTGAGCGGCTGGACCGACGCGGACTGGGACGCCGTGTGCTCACCGGTGGTGAAGAGGCTGATGAACAGCGCGTCCAGCACCCCGATCGGCGAGTCGCCCGCGTCGAGCTGCAGGTGCGTCGGCAGGACGGTCACCGGGTCGGGCGTGGCGGCCGTCTTGAGGACGTGCAGTTGCTGCTTGGACACCCGAATATCATCCCGCGCTTTTCAAAGCGCTACAACGAGTTATTCGTGCCCCACTGTTCGCCCAGCGCGTACCGGGTGCCCTCGTCGTCGGCGAACACCGACCACCAGCCGAAGAACATTTTGCTTGGCGCGGTGGGAAAATGGACACCCTTCGCGGTCAGCTCACGATATGCGCGCTCGACATCGTCGCTGTAGAACATGATGTTCGATGTCGGCAAGCCGTCCGCCGCCGTGGGCGGTTCGTGACCAGATTCCCGCAAGGACAGCACCATCCGCATGTTCCCGTCCGGCGACTGGACCGCGATCCAGCGTCCGTCCTCGCCGTACGGCGAGTCCTCCGCGACGGTGAATCCCATTTTCTCGGTCCAGAACCGCTTGGCGGCCTGCTGGTCGCCGACGTACAGCACGACCTGGTTGACACCGCGGACCATGACTATCCCCTCCAGATATAACCATCATGGATACAACGAAGCCGGACTGTATACTCCGGACATGGCGGACCGCAACCCCCCACCGCTCACCCCGGCCGGGTTCCAGGTGCTGCTGGCGCTGGCCGGTGGCGCGGCGCATGGCTACGCGGTCATGCGCTTCGTCGAGGACATCTCCGACGGGACGGTGCGCATCGGCCCCGGCACGCTGTACCGGACGCTGCAGCGCCTGGTCGCCGACGGTCTGGTCGTCGAGGTCGAGGTGGCGAGCGAAAGCCCCGACCCGCACGACGCACGGCGCCGGTACTACGAACTGACCGACCTCGGCCGGGCCGCTGCCGCACGCGAAGCCGAACTGCTTTCACGTCTCGTGGCTGTCGCGGCCGACGCGGGCCTGCTCGGCCGACGGCGGTCGGCGTGAGCGGGCACAGCCGGGCGGTCAACCTCACGCCACACGTGTTCGTCCGCGACGTGCCCGCCGCGATCGAGTTCTACCGGAAGGCGTTCGGCGCGGTCGAAGTGTTCGCCAACCGACTGCCGGACGGCACGCTGTTGTTCGTCGACCTCGGGATCGGCGGCGGCAGGCTGATCCTGAGCGAGGAGACGCCCCGACTGAACGCGTTGAGCCCGCAGACCATCGGCGACTCACCGGTGATGCTGCTGCTGGAGGTCGAAGACGTGGACGACCTGGCCAGGCGGGCGATCTTCGCCGGGGCGTCGGTGGAGATGCCGGTGCGGGAGATGTTCTGGGGCGAGCGCTACGGGATCGTGCGCGACCCGTTCGGCCATCGGTGGGCGTTGTGCTCCGTGCGCGACGAGATCTCGCTCGACGACGTCTTACGGGAGACACCCGATGAGGTTTAGGTGCGATGGTGTGGCCGCCCCCGATGACGACCACACCACCGCTCGAAACCCGGACTGGCCGGGTGTGTGAGCCCCATACGGTCACCCTGAGCTGTGGACCGCTAACGCAGTACCCCAGGGCGCGGGTAACTAAACCCTTCACCAGGAAGACGATGCAAGCCTGTTAAAGGTTGCGTGTCCGCGGAACGAATTTGCCTGTAAACGGCCCACACTGAAGCCCAAAACGTGGGAGGGACACATGATCACGGTGCAAGGGGTCGTCGACCGGGTCGGCCCGACGCTCCTGCGCACTGTGCTGCCCGGCGAGCGGGGCGTCACCGACGTGGTGATAGCCGAACTCGGCAGGCGGACGCACGTGGCCGACGGCGACCTGGTCCTCGGCGTCACGGTGAACACGGCGGGAAAGGCCGCGGAGCTCGTGGAGTACTGCGGAGCCCACGGTGCGGCGGCCGTCCTGCTGAAGCCGCCGTTGGCGGCCTCGTCGGGCGCGCTGACAGCGGCGCGCGACACCGGAACGGCGGTCGTCGAGGTGCACAACGCCACCGCGTGGGCCCAATTGGTCTGGCTGCTGCGCACGGTCCTCGACGCGGCGGAGGACGACGAACACGCGACCGAGCCAGGCAACCAAGGACTCGGCGACCTGTTCCGGCTCGCCGACGCGGCCGCCGCCGTCGTCGACGCGCCGGTGACCATTGAGGACGCGAACTCGCGCGTGCTGGCCTATTCGGCCAGGCAGGACCGCACAGACCCGGCCCGCGTGTCGACGATCATGGGCAGGCGCGTGCCCGACGACGTGCTCGCCCGGTTCCGCTCCCGGGGCGTGTTCCGCGATCTCAGCCGCGGCCGGACAACGATTTTCGTTCCGGCGCAACGAGACGGCACACTGCCCCGGCTGATCGTGCCGATTCGTATGGGCGGTGAACTACTCGGCTCCATGTGGGCCGTGGTGCCCGGCCCGGTGTCCGACGAACGCGCGGCCGCCTTCGCCGACACCGCGCCAGTGGTCGCGTTGCACCTGTTGCGCCGCCGCGCACTGGCCGACGCGGAACGCCGCCGCTCGGCCGAACTGGTAAGGACCATGTTGCAGGGCAAAGGAAGCGTCCGTTTGGCCGCAGCCGAGCTGGACCTCGACAACGAACCACACCGAGTGGTGGCGATCGACGTGGACACCACCGACGCGCTCGACGCGGAAGGCCTGCGTCTCGCACTGTGGGAACGGATCTCCGCGGGCGTCGGCCGCCGACCGGCGGTGACGGAACTGCACGGCGTGCTGTACGCGATCGTCCCCGACCAGGCTGGCTGGCCGGCGTTGAGCGAGGCGCTGCGTTCGGAAACGGGCGCGCTCGTCGGCGCCGGATCCCCCGCCGAGATCACGGAACTGGCCGACTCACGCGCCCAGGCCGAGGAGGCGCTCAGCCTCGTGCGGGCCCGGTTGGTGCACGGCCCGGTGGCGAGCCACGACGAGGCATGGCCCGTCGTCGCGCTGCACCGCGTCGCAGCAGCCGCCGTCCCCACAGCCGCCGCGGACCTCGGCCCCCTGCCGGTGCTGCGCGCCCACGACGAACAGACCGGCTCGTCGTACGTCGACACTCTGTACGAGTGGCTCCGGCACCCCGGCGACCCGAAAGCAGCCGCGCGGGCACTGCGGATCCACGCCAACACCCTCCGGTACCGGATGACCCGCCTGACCGAACTGACCGGCCTGAACCTGGACGATCCGGACACAAGGATGGCGGTGACAGTCCAGCTCGCCACGACCCGTTGGGCCTAGCGACTGTGTCGAGAACACAACATGAGATGCCTCCCCTAGTTCCCACGGCACGATGACACGACAGAAAGTGTGCGTCACCGTGGCATAAGACACTCGGATGGAGGAGCAAACGCCGTGAAGATCGCAGTCCCCCGTGAGGTCAAGAACCACGAATACCGGGTCGCCCTCACCCCGGCAGGCGCCCACGAACTGACGGCCCGCGGCCACGACGTGTTCGTGCAGGCCGACGCGGGTGTCGGCTCGGCGATCCCGGACGAGGAATTCCTCGCGGCGGGCGCGAAGATCCTCGCGACAGCAGAAGAAGTCTGGGCCGAAGGCGAAATGGTCCTCAAAGTCAAGGAACCCATCGCCTCGGAATACAAGTACCTGCGCAAGGACCAGGTCCTCTTCACCTACCTGCACCTGGCAGCGGACAAGCCACTGACCGACGCCCTCCTCGCAGCAGGCACAACGGGCATCGCGTACGAGACGGTCCAGACCCCCAACCGCGCACTGCCCCTGCTCGCCCCCATGTCCGAGGTCGCAGGCCGCCTGGCACCCCAGGTCGGCGCCTACTCGCTGATGCGCCCCTCCGGCGGCCGAGGCGTACTGCCCGGCGGCGTCCCCGGCGTGCACCCGGCACGAGTAGTCGTGATCGGCGGCGGCGTGGCAGGCGTGAACGCGGCCCGCATCGCCGCCGGAATGGGCGCCGACGTGGAAATCCTCGACACGAACGTGGACCGTCTCCGCCAGATCGACGTCGACTTCGGCGGCCGAATCCGCACCCTGACCTCCAACCGCTACACCCTGGAGCAGGCAGTGCTCGAAGCAGACCTGGTGATCGGAGCGGTCCTCGTGCCAGGCGCGAAAGCACCGAAACTGATCAGCAACGAACTGGTCGAGCGCATGAAGCCAGGCTCAGTGCTGGTGGACATCTCCATCGACCAAGGCGGCTGCTTCGCCGACTCCCGCGCAACCACCCACGACGACCCGACATACCAAGTCCACCAGTCGGTCTTCTACTGCGTGGCGAACATGCCCGGCGCGGTCCCCAGGACCTCGACGTACGCACTGACCAACGTGACGCTCCCCTACGCGGTCGCACTGGCGGACAAAGGCTGGAACGCGGCACTGAAAGCCGACAACTCCCTCGCCCTCGGCCTGAACATGCACGCAGGAGCCCTCACCAACGGCCCAGTGGCAGAAGCACACGGACTGCCCCACACCCCACTGAACGAAGTCCTCTGAGACCTCGATCACGTTTACCTGCACAGATGGCCCATTCACCACAGGTAACAACGTCATGTGGAGAAATACCGGCCACCCCAATGCAGCGCGAAACAAGAATATTGCCTAAGCTAGACCCGACGGTCCGCTCCCGGTGACCCCCAGGCTGGTTGAGCGGACCGTCGCTTAGGCCCCCTATGGTCGGTGCTTCGCACCTTTCCTCTTGGCGCTCCGGATCATTTTGGGGGGGCCGAGCCCCCCAAGCCCCCCACGGTGCGAGCTCCTCTCGACCCAGCGCTGGGCGCTTTTCGCTTTTACCAGCATCACCACCACCACTGCTCACCTTGCGGTGCGCGCTGCACGCCGCACGCCGCACGCCGGTGCACGCTGCACGCCGCTGCGCGGCTTTGCCGTGCTCTTACGCCGTTGGCGCTATGCGCGGGGCACTCACGTACACGGGCGGGGCACCTGACCCACGGAACCCACGGACACGGAGTGTGCGGTTTTTTTGGGGGCGAGGTCCGCCTACGGGACTGGTGGGCCCAGCGAAAGCGGTACGGACCTCGACCCTCTCTGGTGCGCGTCAGCGCACATCTCTGCCTCGTGCTCCCTTCCTCCCGTATGGCCTGGGCGCAGCCACACCACGGCGTGTCGGGAGGTCGGCCCACGCAAACCAACCCACAGCGCAGGCGATACCGACCTCCCGGCACGCCGTGGTTTCCTCCGGCAGGCCATATGGGAGGAAGGGAGTGCGGCCCCCTCTCCTCTTGGCGGCCTGCCCGTCCGGCGAGGACAAGCCCTTAACCACTTGGAAGGGGGCATGGCTGTCCGGCGAGGACATCATCAACGGGAAGGGCCAGCCTGTCCGGCGGGGCATCTTTTCTATTGGCAAGCGGCCTAAGAACGAGCCGGCGTGAGTGGGAGGGTTTAGTTGACCTGAGGATGTGACGATGGTTGAGAGATGAGAACCAGTGGTGTTCATGGCTGAGCCCCGGTGGGATGTGCAGTGTCTTGATCCGTTTGGACGGGATCGGGCCCTGACCGTGATCGTGGACCACGGCAAAATCGTGCTCGTTCCCCCTCCTGGGGCATCCGCCGTCCTGTCCGCCCAACAAACTCGACGACTCAGGCAGGCGCTGGACCAGGCCGCTGGACGGGCCAACGAACCATGAGCCAACAGCTGGACGACATGCTGCGAGCCGCAGTGCTCCGTCGGCTCGACCTGCTTGACCAGGTCGCCGAGCAGGGCGACCCGGCCACGTTGTTGCCGCTGGCGCGGTCCGAGATCAGCAGGCTTGCCGACGGCTGGCGGCTGCTGCTCACCGTGCACCAACCTGGGCCCGACCGGAAGTGCAATGCCTGCCCCCGCGGGTGGCGCGGCAAACGGTGGCCATGCCAGGTGTGGCGAATGGCCCACGAACACCTGATCGGGGAAGGCGTCACGCACCGCGAACGCAGGCGCCCGCTACGCAACCCCGTCCGCAAGGCACTGCGGAAATCCAGGGAAAAATCCCCGGCCAGGGAAACTTCGGCCGAACAAACCATGGAGATACCGCCAGTCCCGCGTGGCTGAGTCCACCGGATGGGGCAGTATGTCGCCCACAGTCGAGTGGGAGGGCATGCGTGCACGACGGTAGCGGCCGGGTCGTTGTCCAGAACCTGACCAAGACGTTCGGTCAGGTACTCGCGGTCCAGAATCTGAGCTTCACCGTGGAACCCGGTTCGGTGACCGGCTTCCTCGGCCCCAACGGCGCAGGCAAGACGACCACGCTGAGAATGCTGCTCGGCCTGGTCACACCCACAGCGGGCCACGCCACCATCAACGGACGGGCGTTCCACCACCTCGGCAACCCAGCGCGTGTCGTCGGCGCCGTGCTGGAGGCGCAGAGCTTCCACCCGGCCAGAACGGCCCGCAACCACCTGCGTGTCTACGCCGCCGCGATCGGCGTGTCCGACCAGCGCGCGGACGAGGTCCTGCACCTCGTCGGCCTGATGGACGCGGCCAACCGGGGCGTCGGCGGGTTCTCCATGGGGATGCGCCAACGGCTCGCGCTCGCCACCGCGCTGCTCGGCGACCCGCAGGTCCTCGTGCTGGACGAGCCGTCCAACGGCCTCGACCCCGAAGGCATCGTCTGGCTGCGTACGTTCCTGCAGAGCTTCGCCCGCCAGGGCCGGACCGTCCTCGTCTCCAGCCACCTGCTGTCCGAGATCGAGCAGATGGTCGAACAGGTCGTGATCCTCAGCCGCGGCCAGACCATGTACTACGGCCCGCTCGACCAGCTGCGCAAATCCCAGCAGAGCCGCGTCGTCGTCCGCCCGGCCGACCCGCAGAAGCTCACCACCGCACTGCAGGAAGCCGGACACACGACCGTCGAGCAACTGCCGGAAGGCGTGCTGTCGGTGCCCGGCGCCGAACCCGAACAGGTCGGCGACCTCGCGCTGGCAGCGGGCGTCGCGATCTACGGCATGCACGCGCAGCAGGCCGACCTCGAACAGATCTTCTTCCACCTCACCAGCGGCCAGTTCGCCGGAGCGCGGATCAACCCGGCGTCGCCCCAGTTCCAACAGCAGGTCCAGCAGTCGTACCAGCAACAACAGTTCCAGCAGCCGCCGCAGGGCTGGCAGCAACAACCACCGCCGCAGGGCTGGCAACAACCGCCGCCGCAGCAGCAACCCGAACAGCAACAGTGGCAGCGACCCCAGGACGGAGGCCAGCAGTGAACCTCCTGATCAAATCCGAATACCGCAAGATCCTCACCACCAAACTCTGGTGGGCGCTGCTCATCCCGGCCGCCGCGCTCAGCCTGGCGTTCGCGTGGGGTGGCGCCGCGCTCGGCATCCTCGGCGACGTCAACGAACAGGTGGGTGGCGCGCTCCCGGTGGCGCTGCCCGCGTTCGCACAGGGCATCAACTTCGCCTCGGTGTTCGGCCTGATCCTCGGCGGCACCGCGGTGACCGGCGAGATCCGGCACAAGACGATCACCACCAGCTACCTCACCGGCCCGACACGTGGCGCTGTGCTCGCCGCGAAACTGTTGGTGTACTCCACGATCGGCGCTGTCTACGGTCTCGCCTGCATGCTCGCCGCGACACTCGGCGCCCTGCTCGGCGGCAACCTCCCCGACTCCTCCGACTGGTTCACGCTCGCCGCGGTGGGCGTGGTCGCGATGGTCATGTGGACGCTGCTCGGCGTCGGCGTCGGCGCGTTGATCGGCAACCAGGTCGGCACGATCGTCGGACTGGTCGTCTACGTGATGGTCGTCGAACCGATCATCTCGGTGGTGCTGCGCAGCAACGACGCCGGTCAGATCCCGCCGTACCTGATGAACACGTCGGGCAGCAACATGGTGACCGGGCTGTCGCTCGAACTGTTCTTCGACCGCTTGACCGACTCGCGCAGCAACCAGCGGGCCTACTCGGAGATCCAGGACCTCCTCAACCTGAACAACTCGCCGCAGTGGTGGGCCAGCGGCCTGATCTTCGTGGCGTACGCGGTCGCTCTCGGCATGGCGGGCTGGCTCGTGGCACGGCGTCGAGACATCACCTGACCTGCTGGAACGCTGTTCTGTCGGACCGGCGGCATAACCTGGCGGGGTGCCAGAGACTTCGCCAGGATGGATCCGACGGCTGACGACCGCCTGCTGGCGGCACCGTCGGCTGGTGCTGCTGTCCGTGCTCGCCTCCGTGATCGGAGTCGGGTTCCAGGCCGCGGGCCCCATCCTGGTCAAGATCGCCGTCGACGGCGCGGTCGCCGGGCACACCAACGGCCTCGCCGTGATCGTCGCGGTGCTGATCGCGTTGGAGCTGCTGACGTTCGGCTCCGCGTTCATCCGCCGCTACCTCGGCGGGCGGCTCGCCCTCGACGTCCAGCACGACCTGCGCCAGCAGGTCTTCCAAGCCGTCCAGCGGCTCGACGGAGCCAAGCAGGACGCGTTGCGGACCGGCCAGGTGGTCTCCCGGTCGATCACGGACCTGCAACTGGTGCAGGGCCTGCTGTCGATGGTCCCGCTGTCGGTCGGCACGGTCTTCTTCGCCCTGATCGCGATCGGCGCCATGCTGTGGCTGTCGCCGCTGCTGACGTTGGTCGCGTTGATCGTGGTGCCGCTGGTGGTGATCGTCGGCGTCCGCACCCGCCGCAGGCTCTTCCCCGCCACCTGGTCGGCGCAGCAGAAAGCCGCGGACCTCGCGCAGCACGTCGAGGAAACCGTCACCGGCGTCCGAGTGGTGAAGGGCTTCGGCCAGGAAGCCAGAGAGGTCTCCCGGCTGGAGAAAGCCGCGCGGAAACTGTTCGCGGAGCGCATGCGCGCGGCGAGGCTGACGTCCAAGCCAACGGCCACGCTGGTCGCGTTGCCTGCCATAGGGCAGGTCGGTGTGCTCGCGCTCGGCGGCTGGATGGCGCTGAACGGGCAGGTCACGCTGGGCACGTTCTTGGCGTTCACCAGCTATGTCGCCAACCTGGTCGGCCCGGCACGGCTGTTGTCGAGCCTGGTTGTGAACGCGCAGCTGGCGCGCGCCGGTGTCGAGCGCGTGTACGACCTGATCGACTCCCAGCCAGAGGTCACGGAGGCACCAAGCGCGCATGATGTGCCGGACGGTCCGCTGGACGTCTCGATCGAGGGCGTCCGATTCGGGTACACCCGCAGCGAACCCGTCCTCGACGGCCTGACACTGCACGTCGAACCCGGTGAGACGCTGGCCGTCGTCGGCACAGCCGGATCGGGCAAGTCGACGATCTCCATGCTGTTGCCCAGGTTCTACGACGTGCACGACGGCGCCATCAAAGTCGGCGGCGTGGACGTGCGCGAGCTGCGTCTGACGTCGCTGCGGCACGCGGTCGGAGTCGTGTTCGAGGAGGCGTTCCTCTTCTCCGACACGATCAGGGCCAACATCGCCTACGGCCGTCCCGGCGCGAGCGAGGCGGAGGTGCTCGCCGCGGCCAAGGCCGCGCAGGCGCACGACTTCATCACAGGTCTGTCCAAGGGCTACGACACGGTCGTCGGCGAGCGCGGTCTGACGTTGTCGGGCGGGCAGCGTCAGCGCGTCGCGTTGGCCAGAGCCCTGCTGACCGATCCGCGCGTACTGGTGCTCGACGACGCGACATCCGCTGTGGACACCGCGACCGAGGCCGCGATCCACGACACGTTGCGGGAAATCACCGCGGCCAGGACCACGTTGCTGATCGCGCACCGCCGGTCGAGCCTGCAACTGGCCGACCGGATCGCGGTGCTCGACGGCGGCCGGGCCGTCGACGTCGGCACCCACGACGAGCTGACCGCGCGCTGCGAGCTGTACCGGAATCTGCTTGCCAGCCAAGGCGACGAGATCGAGGACACATGCCGGTGCGCGCCGGACGAGCTGGGTTCGGCCGGGGTGACCGACGCGCTGTGGCCATCCGACGCCGCCGACGCCGAACCAGCGACGTCCGCACCGGCCCCGGTGCGGATGGTGGGCGCGCGCGGCGGGCCAGGCGGCGCGTCCGCGTCAGTACCGGCGACGCCGGAGTTGCTGGCGCAGATCGAGGCGTTGCCGCCCGCGACGGAGAAACCCGACCTGCCGGGTGAAGACCCGACCAGACCGGATCCCCAGTTCGCCCTGCGGCGGCTGCTCAGACCGGTCCGCTGGGCGCTGGTGTTCGTCGGTGGGCTCGTGGTCGTGGACGCCGTGCTGTCGCTGGCGCTGCCGTCGCTGGTCCGTTTCGGCATCGACGACGGCGTGGTGAGCGGGACACCCAGCGGCCTGTGGATCGCAGCCGGGCTGGGTGTCGTGTTGGTCGGGCTCGGCTGGGTGGCCAGCGCGCTGGGGACCGTGTGGGCGTCCAGAGTCGGTGAACGGCTGCTGTTCCTGCTGCGAGTGCGCAGTTACGCGCACCTGCAACGGCTCGGGCTCGACTACTACGAGCGCGAGATGGCCGGTCGGATCATGACCAGGATGACCACGGACGTCGACGCGTTGTCGACCTTCCTGCAGACCGGGCTGGTGACGGCGGTGGCCAGCCTGCTGACCGTGCTCACGGTGACGGTCGCCCTGCTGGTGACCGACGTGTCGCTGGCGCTGGTGTCGTTGGCCGTGCTGCCGGTCGTGATCGTCGCGACCGTGATCTTCCAACGACTGTCCTCGGTGGCCTACGCGGAGGCGCGGGAGCGGGTCAGCGCGGTCAACGCGGACATGCAGGAGAACGTGTCCGGCCTGCGCGTGGCGCAGGCGTACACGCGGGAAGGCGTTTCCGCCCAGGCGTTCGCCGAACGCAGCGACGCGTACCGTCGGTCCCGCGCACGGGCGCAACGCTACATCGCCACCTACTTCCCTTTCGTGGACATGCTTTCCGGTGTGGCACGAGCGGCCGTGCTCGTCGTCGGCGCGCAGCGCGTCGCGGCCGGTTCGCTGAGTCCCGGTGTGCTGCTTGCGTTCCTGCTGTACCTGGGCCTGTTCTTCGCGCCCGTGCAACAACTCAGCGGCGTCTTCGACGGCTACCAGCAAGCCCGCGTCGGCCTGCGGCGAATCGGCGACCTGTTGCGCACACCGAGTTCGCTGCGCACAGTCGAGCACCCGGTCACGGCCCCGGCCAGCCTCCGAGGCGAGGTCGAACTGCGGGACGTGTCGTTCCACTACCCGGGCGTCGACGAGCCAGCGCTGGACCGTGTGACGTTACGCGTGGCGCCCGGCGAGACCGTGGCCCTCGTCGGCGCCACCGGCGCGGGGAAGTCGACACTGGTGAAGCTGGTCGCCCGGTTCTACGACGTGACATCGGGTTCGGTCATGGTGGACGGCGTGGACGTGCGCGACTACGAGCTGGCGTCCTTTCGCCAGCGCCTCGGCGTCGTACCCCAGGAAGCCCACCTGTTCACCGGCGACGTGGCACGCAACATCGCGTACGCCAACCCCGAAGCCACGCCCGCGCAGATCGAGGACGCCGCCCGCTCAGTCGGCGCGCTGCCGATGATCGCCTCCCTGTCCGACGGCTTCCACCAGCAGGTCGGCGAACGCGGCCAAAGCCTGTCGGCAGGCCAACGTCAACTGGTCGCCCTGGCCCGCGCGGAACTGGCCCACCCCGACGTCCTCCTGCTCGACGAGGCGACAGCGGCGCTGGACCCCGCAACCGAGGCACAGGTCCTGACCGCGAGCGAACAGCTCATCCGCTCCCGCACCACCTTTGTGGTGGCCCACAGACTCGCCACAGCAGCCCGAGCCGACCGGATCATCGTCCTCGCCGACGGCCGCATCGCCGAGCAAGGCACCCACGCCCAACTCCTGAACGCCAACGGCATCTACGCCCACCTCTGGCACTTCGGAACGACGAACACACCCGACACGCACCACACAGCCGAGGCGACGGTCGACTGAACCGGCACCAGCGTGCCTCCTCGACCCCATGGCCCGATCGGCTGACCCATGGCCCGATCGGCTGACATCGACCGGAGCGGTGCGTTCGCCATGCGCACACGGTCCCGTGGGCGGAACGGGCTGGACCAGCTGGATCGGTGACCTACGAACGTCTGGTTTCCTCACCGGTTACCGGAGAGAATCGATTCCCTGATCGATTCAGTGAGCAATACCCCATCCTCGTGACGCGCACAAGGTTCAATCGGGTCACACGCGGCTCGAGCGGGGTACTAGCCTGGTTGTCGAGTGTGTTCAGTGTCGAGAACGAGATGGATAGAGGCGAGTGCCAGCCGTGTCCAGCAGCAGCCCTGCGTCACAGTTCGGCCCCAACGAGTGGCTCGTCGAAGAGATGTACGAGCAGTTCCTCGCGGATCCCACATCGGTAGACCCCGCGTGGCACGACTTCTTCGCCGACTACAAGCCCACACAGCAGCGGGCTCAGGGCGTGGCCAGCAACAGCGCCACAGGGCAGACAACGACGGTCACCAAGATCGAACCGCCCGCTCCCGACACCAACGGCCAGGCGCCCGCCGCCCCGAAGGCAGCGGCACCCAAGGCAGTCGCGCCCAAGGCAGCGCAGCCCAAGGCGACCGCACCATCATCGGCACCCCCGAAGCCGACGAAGGCCGCGCCCGCCGCCGCGAAGAAGCCGGAGCCCGCGAAAGCCGACGGTGACACCAGCAAGCCGATCCGCGGTGCCGCCGCCGCGATCGCCAAGAACATGGAACAGTCGCTGACGGTCCCCACCGCCACGAGCGTGCGTGCGGTGCCCGCCAAGCTGCTGTTCGACAACCGGGTCGTGATCAACAACCGCTTGCGTCGCACCCGGGGCGGCAAGATCTCCTTCACGCACCTGATCGGGTACGCCCTGGTGCGTGCGCTGAAGGACTACCCGAACATGAACCGGCACTACGCGCTGGTCGAGGGCAAGGCGCAGCTGGTCACGCCCGAGCACGTGAACCTCGGCCTCGCGATCGACCTGCCGGGCAAGGACGGGCAGCGCACCCTCGTGGTCGCGTCCATCAAGGGCTGCGAGGAGATGACCTTCGCGCAGTTCTGGCAGGCCTACGAGGACCTGATCCGCAAGGCTCGCGGTGGCCACCTGGGCACCGAGGACTTCGCCGGAACCACGATCTCGCTGACCAACCCGGGCACCATCGGCACCAACCACTCGGTGCCGAGGCTGACCGCGGGCCAGGGCGCGATCATCGGTGTCGGCGCGATGGAGTACCCGGCGCAGTACCAGGGCACCAGTGAGAAGGCCCTGGTCGAGATGGGCATCAGCAAGATCATGACGCTGACGTCCACCTACGACCACCGGATCATCCAGGGCGCCGAGTCCGGCGAGTTCCTCCGCCGGATCCACCAGCTGCTGCTGGGCGAGGACAAGTTCTTCGACGACGTCTTCACCTCGCTGCGCATCCCCTACGAGCCGATCCGCTGGGTGCAGGACATCCCGGAGGGCACGCTCGACAAGGCCGCCCGTGTCATCGAGCTGATCGACGCGTTCCGCAACCGCGGCCACCTGATGGCCGACACGGACCCGCTGAACTACCGCCAGCGCCGTCACGACGACCTGGACATCCTGTCCCACGGCCTGACCCTGTGGGACCTCGACCGCGAGTTCGCCGTCGGCGGCTTCGCAGGTCAGGAGCGGATGAAGCTGCGGGACGTGCTGAGTGTGCTGCGTGACTCGTACTGCCGGACCGTCGGCATCGAGTACACGCACATCCTCGACCCGGGTGAGCGCCGGTGGATCCAGGACCGGGTGGAGATCCCGCACGAGAAGCCCGACGCGGCCGTGCAGAAGTACATCCTCTCGAAGCTCAACGCCGCCGAGGCGTTCGAGACGTTCCTGCAGACCAAGTACGTCGGCCAGAAGCGGTTCTCGCTGGAGGGCGGCGAGAGCGTCATCCCGCTGCTGGACACCATCCTGGACAAGGCCGCCGAGTCCGAGCTGGACGAGGTCGTGATCGGCATGCCGCACCGCGGCAGGCTGAACGTGCTGGCCAACATCGTCGGCAAGCCGATCTCGCAGATCTTCCGCGAGTTCGAGGGCAACCTCGACCCCGGCCAGGCGCACGGCTCCGGCGACGTGAAGTACCACCTCGGTGCCGAGGGCAAGTACTTCCGGATGTTCGGCGACGGCGAGACCAAGGTGTCGCTGACCGCCAACCCGTCGCACCTGGAGACGGTCGACCCGGTGCTCGAGGGCATCGTGCGGGCCAAGCAGGACCTCCTCGACAAGGGTGGAGACGCGGGCGGCTTCTCCGTCCTGCCGGTCGCCCTACACGGTGACGCGGCGTTCGCGGGCCAGGGTGTCGTGGCCGAGACGCTGAACCTGGCGCTGCTGCGCGGCTACCGCACCGGCGGCACGGTGCACGTGATCATCAACAACCAGGTCGGCTTCACCACCGCGCCGGAGCACTCGCGCTCCAGCCAGTACGCGACCGACGTCGCCAAGATGATCCAGGCGCCGGTGTTCCACGTGAACGGCGACGACCCGGAGGCCTGCCACTGGGTGGCCAGCCTCGCGATGGACTACCGCCAGGCGTTCAACAAGGACGTCGTGATCGACATGCTGTGCTACCGGCGCCGTGGCCACAACGAGGGCGACGACCCGTCGATGACGCAGCCCGCGATGTACGACATCATCGACACCAAGCGCAGCGTGCGTAAGACGTACACCGAGGCCCTGATCGGCCGCGGCGACATCTCCGTCGAAGAGGCCGAGAAGGCACTGCGCGACTTCTCCTCGCAGCTCGAGCACGTCTTCAACGAGGTGCGCGAGCTCGAGAAGCACCCACCGGTGCCCAGCCCGTCGGTCGAGGAGGAGCAGCAGGTGCCCGCCCGCGTGCCGACCGCGGTGGCGCGTGAGGTGATCGAGACGATCGCCGACGCGCACATCAACCTGCCGGAGGGCTTCACCCCGCACCCGAGAGTCAAGCCGGTGCTGGAGCGGCGCGCCAAGATGGCCCGCGACGGTGACATCGACTGGGCGTTCGGCGAGCTGCTGGCGTTCGGTTCGCTGGCGATGGAGGGCAAGCTGATCCGGTTGGCGGGTCAGGACTCGCGGCGCGGCACGTTCGTGCAGCGGCACTCGGTGGTCGTGGACCGCAAGACCGGCCAGGAGTACACGCCGTTGCAGAACCTGAGCGAGGACCAGGGCAAGTTCCTGGTGTACGACTCGGCGCTGTCGGAGTACGCGGCGGTCGGCTTCGAGTACGGCTACTCGGTCGCCAACGGCGACGCGCTGGTGCTGTGGGAAGCGCAGTTCGGTGACTTCGTCAACGGCGCGCAGTCGGTGATCGACGAGTTCATCTCGTCGTCGGAGGCCAAGTGGGGCCAGCTGTCGGACGTCGTGCTGCTGCTGCCGCACGGCCACGAGGGCCAGGGCCCGGACCACACGTCCGGCCGGATCGAGCGCTGGCTGCAGCTGTGCGCGGAGGGCTCGATGACCGTGGCGGTCCCGTCCACCCCGGCGAACTACTTCCACCTGCTGCGCAGGCACGCGCTGGACGGCGTGACCAGGCCGTTGATCGTCTTCACGCCGAAGTCGATGCTGCGCAACAAGGCGGCGGTGAGCCCGGTGGAGGACTTCACCTCGGACCGGTTCATGTCGGTGCTCGACGACCCGACGCAGCCGGACCCGCAAGGCGTGCGCAAGATCCTGTTCGTGTCCGGCAAGCTCTACTACGAGCTGGCGGCCGAGCAGGCCAAGCGCGGCGTGACCGACACCGCGATCGTGCGTGTCGAGCAGCTCTACCCGGTGCCGCAGAAGAAGCTCGGCCTGATCTTCGAGCGCTACCCGAACGCGCACGACGTGCGCTGGGTGCAGGAGGAGCCGGCCAACCAGGGCTCGTGGCCGTTCTACGGCCTGTTCGTGCGGGAGAAGTTCCCTGAGCGGATGGGCACCATGAAGCGCGTCTCGCGGCGCCCGATGTCGGCCCCGTCGGTGGGGTCGTCGAAGGTGCACGAGGTCGAGCAGCGTGAGCTGATCGACAAGGCCTTCGCGGACTGACCGCTTAGATGTAGAAAGATGGCTCCCGGGGCACGCGCCCCGGGAGCCGCTTTTTGTATGGAGAGACCGCATGTACTTCACTGACCGTGGTATCGAGGAGCTCGAAGGACGCCGTGGCGACGAGGAAGTGACCCTCGGCTGGCTGTCGGAGAAGCTCCGCGCCTTCGTCGACGCCAACCCCGACTACGAGGAAGCCATCGAGCGCCTCGCCACGTTCCTCGCCCGCGACGACGAGGACATCGACGACTAGGGCCTTGGAAACTGGCCGGGCCTGTGCGGTGCGAAGGCTGGTTGGGCTGGAACGTATTCGTCGGTCAGCTGGCTGAAGATCAGCTGCGCCTCCGGGCCGTGCTTGCGTGCCGCGGTGTTGAGCGTGGCCGGATCAGTGGCGGGCCAGCGTCCGGTGTCGAGCCGACGGATCACCGTCTGCAAGGCGGTGATCTCCTCCGAGGCCGTGAAGGTGCAGTGGCCCGCGCGGTTGATCTGGTACTGCCGCAGGTTGTCCCGATTCCACACCCGGTCGGCGTAGACACGGTCGTTCGACAGCGGTGACCCGGTACTTCGCGCCGTCGATCTCCCCCCCTCGTACCGGACAACCGCATGAAACCTTTGTACTCGGCAGGTCAAACACCCCCTTGCCCGTCGCGGGCAAGGGGGTGTCTCCTCTCCCCTCGGATCAGGTCGCGCGCGGGCGGTTGTACTGCTTGCGGGCCCAGAGGAAGCCGATGAGGCTGAGCACGACG
Organism: Kibdelosporangium sp. MJ126-NF4; assembly: GCF_000826545.1. The sequence continues at coordinate 470,817 of NZ_CDME01000015.1, forward strand.
CACCAGACGACAGTGAGAACGGCGCTGTTGCCGATCGGGGTGCCCATCAGCAGGCCGCGGATGGTTTCGATGACCGGTGTGTAGGGCTGGTTCTCGGCGAACCAGCGGACCGGGCCGGACATCGAGCCGGTCGGGACGAAGGCACTGCTGATGAACGGCAGGAACTGCAGGATCAGGGACAAGCTGTTGGCACCAGCCGGAGTTGCCGCCTTCAGCCCGAAGCAAACCGCCAGCCAGGTGACCGCGAACGTCAGCAGGACGTACACGCCGAGCACGGCCACCCAGTCCCCGAAGCTCGCCTGCGGGCTGAACCCGAGCAGCAACGCCAACCCGATCACCAGTGCCCCGCTGACCACCGTACGGACCACACTGCCGATGACCTGTCCGATCAGGATGGACGACCGGGCGATGTCCATCGTGCGGAACCTGGAGATGATGCCTTCGGCCATGTCCTGGCAGATCTTGATCGCGGTCGCGGCCGACCCGGCGCCCGCGGCCATGATGATGATCCCCGGTGTCAGGTAGTCGACGTAGTCGCTGCCGGAACCGGAACCACCGATCGCACCGCCGAAAACGCCGACGAACAGCAGCATCATGAACACCGGTACGGCGATCCCGCTGATGGTCATCATCAGGTTGCGCCGGGAGTGCGTGAAGTCGCGGCGCAGCATGGTGGTGGAGTCGCGCACGGTGAGCGCAAGGGTGCTCATCGGACACCATCCTTTGTGGTCAGAGCGAAGAAGACGTCGTCGAGGTCGGGCAGGTGCACGGACAGGCTGGCGACGTCGATCCTGTTGTGGTCCAGGTGGTCCAGCAGTGATCGCAGCGAGTGCACACCACCGTCGGACGGCACGTCCAGGGTCAATGTGTCGTCGTCACGGGTCGCGTTGCCGAACAGGTGAGCCGCGTGGTCCAGCCGCGGCGCGTCGGCGAACTGGAGCCGGACGTGACCGCCGGGGATCATCCGCTTGAGCTGGTCGGCCGTGCCCTCGGCGACCAGCTTGCCGCCGTTGAGCACGGCGATCCGGTCGGCGAGCTGGTCGGCTTCCTCGAGGTACTGCGTGGTGAGGAAGATCGTCACGCCGTCCTTGACCAAATGCCGGATGATGTCCCACATCGTGCGGCGGCTGCGCGGGTCAAGGCCGGTGGTCGGCTCGTCGAGGAAGATGATCCGCGGCGCGCCGGTCAGCGTCATCGCCAGGTCCAGCCTGCGGCGCATCCCGCCCGAGTACTGCATCGGTGTCTTTCGGGCGGCTTCGACGAGGTCGAACTGTTCGAGCAGGTCCGCCGTGCGCCTGCGTCCCTCCACCTTGGACAGGTGGTGCAGGTCGCACATCAGCAGCAGGTTCTCCTCGCCGGTGAGCATGGTGTCCACTGCGGAGAACTGGCCGGTGACGCCGATCGACCCCCGGACACCGCCCGGGTTGACGGCCAGATCATGGCCCGCCACAACGGCTTGGCCGTCGTCGGCGGCCAGTAACGTCGAGAGGATCTGCACGGTCGTCGTCTTGCCTGCCCCGTTCGGGCCGAGCAGGGAGAAGATCGTTCCCTCGGCGACGCGCAGGTCGATGCCGTCGAGCACGACCTTGTCGCCGTAGGACTTGCGCAGCCCGGTCGCGTTGATCGCGAATGTCATGGTTCCTCACTGAAGTAGCAAGCGCTTGGTTGGCTCACCGGGGCATACCTCTGCCCTGGCGCGAATTCGTGGTGGGAAAGGAAAGTACTGAGAGGAAAGGAAGCTCAGGCCGCGCGGTGGACGGTGATGTTGCCGAATCCGGTGTGCACGCGGACTTCCACGGTCTCTTCGTTCTGCGCCGGGGCGTCGGTGTTCTCCAGGTTGTTGCGGACCTTGCCGTGCTTCGTGGTGAGCTCCAGCCAGGCGGCGGTTCCCTTGCGGACACCGACTTCCACGCCACCGTGGCTGGTGGTCAGCGTTGCCGTGCCGCGCACCACCTCGCCGACGCGGATGTCGCCGTGCGAGTTCTTGACCGTCACCCCGGCAGACACCGACTCGACGTCGACTCCGCCGTTGCTCGCGATGACCCGCAGTTCGCCGGTCACGTCGCCGATCCTGATGTGGCCATTGGTGTTCTTGACGACCGCGGTGCCGTCGACCTTGCCGACACTGACCTCGCCGGAGCCGGTCCGCAGGTCGGCGTGCCCGGTCACCTGGCCGACAACCAGGTTCCCGTGTCCGGTGTCGACGTTCAACGGGCCCGTCTGCTCGAACCGCGCGCCACCGTGCTGCGACTTGTACCGCACCTCGCCGAGGCGGCCTTCGACACGGAGGTCGACGACCTGGCTGTCCCCGCTCAGCCTGCTGCCCGTCGGCACCTCGATGGTGATGTCGACGGTGCCGCCCTTGCCGACCATCGGCCATTTCGGCGTCCTGATCAGCAGCCGACCGTTCGAGTATTCGACGACGGTCTTCTCGACCGCCTTTCGGTCGTTGCTACTGGATTCCTGCTGCGGGCGGACATCGACAACAGTGTCGGTGCGGTCGCTGGCGTGCACGCGGGCTTCACCGACCGACATCTCAAGCGTGACGGCAATGGGTTCCGGAGTCCGAAAAACAGTCATGACAGCATTTCCTTTCAGAGCGTGGTTCGGTTAACGGACCCAGCCGGAGAAACTCTGGCCATCCCACGAACCGCGGGGTTGTGTCCTGGTGGCACCATCGGCGTCGACCATGGTGGCGACGGCACGCACGAGCCACGCGTTGATCGACAGCCCGTCCCGGTTGGCGGCCTGCTCGACGCGCTGTTTGAGCTGCTCAGGGAGCCGGAAGTTGATCCGGGCGGTGGCCGCCTCGTCGGCGAGCGGCACCGGGACGGGCGCGAGTTCCGGCTCCACCTCGCCTGGCACCACGGGTGGCACCACCACGAAGTCGGGATCCCGTCCCCGTAGCCGGACCTCGACCGATCCGGGCAGAAGATCACGGGTGATCTCCGCCGCGGCCGCCGACAAGGCGTCAAGCAGCGTCAGCCGGGTCGCCGAGTCCAGCGGCGCGGTCAGCCGCTCAGCCAGGGCCCTGGCCTCCGCGCCGCCGGCTTCCGCAGCGGTCGCCAGTTCGGCGCGGAGATTCTCGACGTACGGGGTGAGGTCCATGGCACCAACTATGACACCACGATGGCACCACCGCAACCCCATTCTGGCATCACGCGACGTTTACCCAGGTCAGCGCCATTAAACTCGTGGCACCACCACTGGTGCCACGTGACACCACCACCGACACACCGCCCCACCCGGTGGGGCGGACGCAGCGTCCGAATCCGCGCTCGCCAAAGCGGCCGCGTCCGGACCGAGTACACCCCTTACTCGGTCCGGGCGTGCACCCCTGCGTACAGTTGAATGCCTTCTCGACGGCCTCGGCGATAAGGATCTTGTTCTGTGGCAGGGAAAACCGGAATTGCCGTGTTCGTCGGCGCGGCCGTGGCCGGTCCCGCGGCCGCGCTGGTCTGGCCGGACGTCGTCAAATGGGTCCTGGTCGCGGGCTATGAGGTGATCCTGTTCATCGTCGGTATTGCGGGCGGGGTACTCAACGACCTGAAGAAGCGCTGGCAGACGAGAGTCGCCGACCGGCTGGACAAGGCACTGAACCGGCGGTTCAGCCGGTTCGACCGGCGCTACCGCGAGTACATCCTCAGCGACCTGCGCACACTCGACGTCAAGGGGCTGGCCACCAGCGGCTTCTACACGCCCAACCTGGATGACGTGTTCGTCGACGTGGGTCTGGACTACCGCGCACCGCACCAGGTGCCGAGCGGCCTGCTCGACGAACTGTCGGCAACGGACACGTCACGCCGTTCCATCTGGGACTTCCTCGCCCGGAAGGACCCTGCCGTGCTCGCCGTGCTTGGCGCGCCGGGCAGTGGGAAGACGACCTTGTTACGGCACACCGCAAGACGGCTGTTCGCCAACAAACGCCGCAACGTCCCGATCCTGCTCTACCTGCGTGATCACGTCGCCGAGATCGCCAAGGAGCCGAGCGTGTCCGTGGCTACGCTGGTCACGAACGCGCTCGGTGACCTCGGCAGAACAGAACCATCGGGCTGGTTCACGCAGAAACTGACCGACGGCGACTGTGTCGTGCTCCTCGACGGACTCGACGAAGTGGCGCGCAAACAAGACAGGCAGCTGGTCGCCGACTGGGTCGAACGGCAGATCAAACGCTTCCCCCGCAACGACTTCGTGATCACATCCCGGCCGCACGGATACCTCGCGACCCCGGTCAACGGTGCGACCGCGTTGCGCGTGCAGAGTTTCACCGACGACCAGGTCCGGGCGTTCGTGCGTGGCTGGTACCTCGCGGTCGAGCGGCACATCAACCAGGACGGCCCGGAAGCCGCGGACCGCAAGGCGGAGTCCGAGGCGGAGGACCTGCTCGGCAGGCTCTACGACGCGCCCGCGCTCGCGGACCTGACCGTCAACCCGCTGCTGCTGACCATGATCGCGAACGTCCACAGGTACCGAGGCGCACTGCCGGGCAGCCGCGCCGACCTCTACAGCGAGATCTGCCAGGTCATGCTGTGGCGCAGGCAGGAAGCCAAGAAGCTGCCCACCGACCTGAGCGGGGACAAGAAGGAGACGCTGCTGGCCGCGCTCGCGTACACGATGATGCAGGACCGTGTGCGTGACCTGTCGGGCAAGCGCCTGCACGAGGAGGTCAAGTCGACGCTCCGGCGGCTGTCCCGCAAGCTCACCGCGGCCGAGTTCGTCGCCGACGTGACCTCGAACGGGCTACTGGTGGAACGGGAAAGCGGCCTGTACGCGTTCGCTCACCACACGTTCCAGGAGTTCCTCGCCGCGAGCCACATCCGGGACAAGAGCCTTGTCGGCACTCTGGTGGACAACGTGGACGACCTGTGGTGGCGCGAGACGACGCTGCTGTACACGGCACGGGCGGACGCGGACGCGATTGTCGGAGCGTGTCTGGAGTCGGGCAACGTGCAGGCCCTGTCACTGGCGTTGGACTGCGCAGACCAGGGCAGCGAGCTGGCGCCCGAGTTGTCGGACGAGTTGGACAAGCTCGTCACGGACGCGTTGGAGATCACCGCTGACGCGGACCACCAGGGCCTCGCTGCCCGTGTGCTCGTGACGCGACACCTGCGCAGGATGACCTCCGTCGAAGGACATGGCCAGATCTGTCCGGTCCCGATCACCAGGAAGATCTACCACCTGTTCCGCCAGGAAGTCCGGGGCCCGATGCCGGACGGTCCTGGCGGGTTCAAGCCCGACGACGTGCCGGTGGGCGGTGTCAGAAGGGCCGACGCGTTGAGTTTCGTGCGTTGGGTCAACACGATCTCGTCGGCGGGCCACGACTACCGGTTGCCGACGGCCGCGGAACTCGGCGATCCGACAGTGCGGCGGATGATCGCGACCGTGCCGAGCGCCTGGCTGCACCCCGACCAGGCCTCGTACAATCTCTGGACACGGACATCTGTGCATCCGCACGGCATCAGCACGGCCGCTCAGGTCGACCAGGTCGCCGTGGACCTGACGCGCTGCGCCGGGAGCCTCACCAAGTTCGCGCTGCTGTACACGATCGTGCTCAGCCGCCAGGTCGGCAAACACACGGTTGGGCTCGAAATCGCCCGCGTGCTGACGGACCGGCTCACCACGACCCGGGACAATGACCTGGAAAGCGCGCTCGACCGCAGTTTCGCCGAAGCCAGCAAGGGCTTCGACGAAGACGGCATGGCCGATCTCGTTCATGTCCTCTCGATCGCGCGCACACTCGACAGCCTGACAGGCCGCCAGACAGCCAGCGAAATGCGTCGGGTCGTCGCGAACGCAGTCAACCTCGGTCCGCCGCCCAACAACCACTCCCAAGAGCTCGATCGTCTGCTCATCGGCGTATCCGACCCGCACGCCACCATTCGCAGCCTCGCCATCCCGTGGAACCGCGTGTCTGTCACGGATCTGTCGTCGATCATCGGGCCTGCGATGGTCACCATCCTGACCGAACAGGTCGATCGGCGGACGAGTTCGCCCCGCAGGCAGTTGGGTGCCACGCTCGAGAAGCTCGCGTTCGAGGGGGCAGTGGATGTTGTGCTGGACTTGGACAGATTCCCCAGTCTGGTTCACGACGCGTGCAGCGAGACGAACCTCCCGCCGTCGTCTTGGGCCCAGGCGGTGGGGCGCAAGTTCGCCGAATCCGCGACCTCGGTGTTCACTCGGCAGCAGGAGCTGACAGCCAAGCTGGCCAGCGCATTGCGGATCACCGCGTTGTGTCTCGTCTCCGACGCCAGGAGCCACGGCCTGACAGTCACCGCTGACCTGCTGCTGCGCTGCTATGCCGGGCTCATCCTGCTGGAGCACAGGGCCACCGGTGCGGCCCCGGCGCAGGAGATGATCCTGCTCGCCACTACCTGACGCGTTCTCCCTTGCGCCACACGGCATACGTCAACGGAACGCCCGGCCGGTAAGCCAGGTGCGTGATCGAGGGCGCATCCAGCACGTGGATGTCCGCGCGGCTTCCTGGGCGCAGGGTGCCGATCTCGTTCTCACGGCGCAAAGCCCGAGCGCCGCCCCACGTGGCCGCGCGCACGGCCTCAGCGATGCTCATCCGCATCTGGAGCACTGCTGTGGCAACGCAGAACGCCATCGACGTCGTGTAGGAGGACCCGGGGTTGCAGTTCGACGCCAGCGCCACGGTCGCGCCCGCGTTCAGCAATGCTTGTGCGTCCGGCAGGGGCTGGCGGGTTGAGAGGTCGCACGCGGGCAGCAGGGTTGCCACGGTTTCCGAGCTGGCCAGGTCTTCGATGTCGGACTTGGTCAGGTACGTGCAGTGGTCCACCGAGGCCGCGTTCATCTCGACCGCGAGCCGTACACCTGGGCCGTAGGCGAGCTGGTTGCCGTGTACGCGAAGGCCGAGGCCGTGCCGCGCGCCTGCTTCCAGCACGGCTCTGGACTGGGGGCCGTCGAAGGCTCCGGTCTCGCAGAAGACGTCGATCCAGCGCACGTGCGGCGCCACTGCCTCGATCATCTCGCCGCAGACGAGGTCCACATAGGAGTCTGCGTCCCAGCCGGTTGGCACCAGGTGCGCGCCGAGGAAGGTGACCTCGTCGACCAGGTTCGAGGCGAGCACTGCCGAGCGGAGTTCGTTGGGCACGTCGAGGCCGTAGCCGGTTTTGGTCTCGATGTAGGTTGTGCCTTGGGATACTGCTTCGTTGACATGTCGACTTATCACCGCGGTCAGATCCGAGTCGGACGCCGCGCGGGTCGCGCCGACCGTCACGGCGATTCCGCCTGCACGGTAGGGCTCTCCGGCCATTCGGGCGGCGAACTCCGCTGTCCGGTCGCCCGCGAAGACCAGGTGTGTGTGGCTGTCCACCCAGCCGGGCAGGACCGCGCGGCCCTCCACGTCGACCGCGGAGTCCGCGGCAGGGGCGGCGGAGGCCGGGCCCACCCAGACCACGGACGAACCATCCAGCACCAGTGCCGCGTCGGCCAGCGTGCCCAGTTCGTCGTCGTTCGTCGTCAGCTCGCCGATCCCGGTGAGCAGCACACTCATCGCCACAACTCCTCAATCGCCGCTGCCAGCAACTGTCCGACGTCTCCGACGCGGTGGTGCCCGTCCTCGACGATCACGCGCCCGCTGGCGATGACCGTGTGCACATCCGCCGCGGTGGCCACCAGCATCGCCTGTGACGGCAGGCATCCGGCGGTTCGCGGGGTGTCGAGCGAGATCGCCACCAGGTCCGCGTGCCCGACGGGCCAGCCGAGGCTGGAATGTGCCGTCATGGCCGCGTACAGCTCCTCCGGTGTGAACCGGCCGCGCTGGCCGGTGCGCAGCCGTTCGCCGTGCTCCACCGCACGGGCTTCCAGCAGCGGGTCGATCACCGCGTGCTGGTCGCTGCCAAGGGAAAGCGGGGAACCCGCGTCCACGAGTTCACGTGCGGGCCCGATCCCGTCTGCCAGGTCCGCCTCGGTCGTCGGGCAGAAGCACGCTCCCGTGCCGGACGACCCGAGCAGTAATATGTCCTTCGTGGACAGATGGGTCGCGTGAACAGCCGTGGTACGCGGGCCAAGCGCCCCTGCCTCAGCCAGCAACTCCGTGGGAGTCATGCCGTACGCGGCGAGGCACGCCTCGTTCTCCGCTGGCTGCTCGGACAAGTGCACGTGCAGCGGCCCGGTCGGCCAGGCCGAAACCAGCGCGGGCAACGAAGATCGTGGCACCGCACGGACCGAGTGGATCGCCGCGCCCGCGAGCAGCACCGAATCCGACCGCAGCGAAGACACACGCGACGCCCAGGCGTCGACCGAGCCGTCGGAGAACCGGAGTTGCTCCGGCGCCAGCGGCTGGTCGATTCCACCTGCCAGGTAACAGGTGTCCAGCAGGGTCACGCGGATCCCGGCGTCAACAGCGGCCTGCCGCAACGCCTCGGCCATCGCGTTCGGGTCGGCATAAGAAACACCGCCGGGCGCGTGGTGCACGTAGTGGAACTCGCCGACGCACGTCACCCCGGCCAACGCCATCTCGGCGTACACCGCGGTCGCGAGCTTCAGGTAACTGTCCGGATCGAGCTTCCCGGCCAGCTCGTACATGCCTTTTCGCCAGGTCCAGAACGTGCCGCCGTCCGCGTGGGTCCGGCCGCGCAGCGCACGGTGGAACGCGTGCGAATGAGCGTTGGCGAAACCCGGCAGCACCAAGCCGGAAAGCCGGTGCGCGTCCGGCGGACACGGCGAATCCGGCGCCACAGCGGTGATCTTGCCATCGGCAACGTCGACCAGAACGTTGGATCGCACGCCTGACGAGTCCAGCCAGGCGTGCTCACACCAATACCTCATACCCGGGTGGCCAGCTTCTCCAGCACCGTCGCCAACGCCTCGACACCAGCCTCGCAGTCGTCGGCCTCGGCGTGCTCGGCAGGGGCGTGGCTCACGCCGGTCGGGTTGCGCACGAACAACATCGCCGTCGGGACGTACTCGGCGAGAATCCCGGCGTCGTGTCCCGCGCCGGTCGGCAGCGCGGGCACGTTGCCGAGCGTCGTCACCAACTCGTCACGCAAGGACGAGTCGAAGTGCACGGCGTCCCCATAGGACTCCTCGGTCACGACAAGGTCGCAGCCCTCGTCCCGTGCCGCCTGCTTGGCCGCAGCGGTGATCCGCTCGACGACCGCGCGGGTGCGGCCGTCGTTGGGGGCACGCGCGTCGAGCCAGACATCCACCGTCGACGCGATCACGTTCGTGCCACCGGGGATCGGCTCGATCCGGCCGACCGTGGCCCGCGCCCCGTCCACACTGGACGCCGCCCACCTCGCGGACAGGATCAGCTGCGACGCCGGGAGCATCGGGTCGTGCCGCGCGCCCATCGGCGTGGCACCAGCGTGGTTGCCCTCGCCGGTGAACCGGAAGCGCCACCGGCCGTGCGCCAGGATCGACGAGGCCACGCCCACCGGCGCGTTCAGGTCGACCAGCCCACGGCCCTGCTCGACGTGCAGCTCGACGAACCGGCCGATCCGCGCCAGTGCCTCGTCGTCCTTGCCGATCCGCGCCGGGTCGAGACCGGCGGCCTGCACCGCGTCGGCGAACGTGGTGCCGTCGCGGTCCTTGAGGTTCAACGCCGTCTCGGCGCTGGTCGCGCCGGTCAGCAGCCGGGAACCGAGGCAGGCGAGGCCGAACCGCCCGCCTTCCTCCTCCGCGAACACCATCAGCGCGAGCGGCTTGTCCGGCTTGAAGCCCTTGGCCTGCAACAGGTCCACCGCCGCGAGGCTGGACACGACGCCGAGCGGCCCGTCGAAGGCGCCTCCGCCGGGCACCGAGTCCAGGTGGCTGCCGGTGACCAGTGCGTCTGGTCCCGGCGCGCCCCACCACGCCCAGATGTTGCCGTTGCGGTCGACTTCGACGTCCAAGCCGCGCTTGCCCGCCTCGGCGGTGAACCACTCGCGCAGTTCCAGCTCGGGGCGGTCGAAGCCGTGCCTGGAGTACCCGCCGCGCGCGGGGTCGTTTCCGACGTCCTTGATCGCGGTCAGCAACTCCGTAGCCGTACTCATGGCAAGATCATGCCCGGGTCATCGGAATATGCACACCCCGTGACTGTGCGATTTCGGCCGCACGGTCGTATCCGGCGTCCACGTGGCGTAGTACGCCCATCCCCGGGTCGTTGGTGAGCACCCGTTCGATCTTCTGGGCGGACAGGTCGGTTCCATCCGCGACAGTCACCTGTCCGGCGTGGATGGAGCGGCCGATGCCGACTCCGCCGCCGTGGTGGATGGACACCCACGTGGCACCGGACGCGGTGTTGACCATGGCGTTGAGCAGCGGCCAGTCCGCGATCGCGTCCGACCCGTCGGCCATCGCCTCGGTCTCGCGGTACGGCGAGGCCACCGAGCCGCAGTCGAGGTGGTCACGGCCGATGACGACCGGCGCGGACAGCTCGCCGCTGGCGACCATCTCGTTGAACCTCAGCCCGGCCAGGTGCCGCTCGCCGTAGCCCAGCCAGCAGATCCTCGCCGGAAGGCCCTGGAACTCGACGCGGTCGCCCGCCATCTTGATCCAGCGCGCCAGCGACTCGTTCTCCGGGAAGAGTTCGAGGATGGCCCGGTCGGTGGCGGCGATGTCCTTCGGGTCGCCGGACAGCGCGGCCCACCGGAACGGGCCCTTGCCCTCGCAGAACAACGGCCGGATGTAGGCGGGCACGAAGCCGGGGAAGTCGAATGCCCGTTCGCAGCCACCCAGTTTGGCCTCGCCACGCAGGGAGTTGCCGTAGTCGAACACCTCGACGCCCTTGTCGAGGAAGCCCAGCATCGCGTCGACGTGCTCGGCCATCGACTCACGCGAGCGGTCGGTGAACTCGTCCGGCTTCTTGGCCGCGTAGTCCGACCAGTCCTCCAGCGCCACACCCTTGGGCAGGTACATCAGCGGGTCGTGCGCGGACGTCTGGTCGGTGACGATGTCGACGTCGACGCCCCGGCGCAGCAGTTCGGGCAGGATCTCGGCGGCGTTGCCGACCACGCCGACCGACAACGGCCTGCGCTCGCGCTTGGCCGTCTCCACCCTGTCGATCGCACGGTCCAAATCGGACGCGAGTTCGTCGAGGTAGCGGGTCTCCAGCCGACGCTGGGCGCGGTGCGGGTCGACCTCGATGACCAACGCGACGCCGTCGTTCATGGTCACGGCCAGCGGCTGCGCGCCGCCCATGCCACCGAGGCCCGCGGTCACGGTCAGCGTGCCACGCAGCGAGCCGCCGAACTTCTTGTTGGCGATCGCCGCGAAGGTCTCATAGGTGCCCTGCAGGATGCCCTGGGTGCCGATGTAGATCCACGAACCCGCGGTCATCTGGCCGTACATCGTCAGCCCGGCGGCCTCGAGCTTGCGGAACTCTGGCCAGCTCGCCCAGTCCGGCACCAGGTTGGAGTTGGCGATCAGCACGCGCGGCGCCCACTCGTGGGTGCGCATCACACCGACCGGACGGCCGGACTGCACCAGCAGCGTCTCGTCCTGGTTGAGCTCGGTCAGCTCACGGGTGATCGCGTGGAAGCTCGGCCAGTCCCGCGCGGCCTTGCCCGTGCCGCCGTAGACGACCAGGTCGTCCGGGCGTTCGGCGACGTCCGGGTCCAGGTTGTTGTGCAGCATCCGCAGCGGTGCCTCGGTGGCCCAACTCTTCGCGGTGAGGGTGGTGCCGGTGGTGGCCCGGACGGTCACTTGATGCCTCCTGAGCGGATCAGTTCTTCGGCGGCGGCGATTTCGGGCGCGAGGTGCCGGTCCGGCCCTGGCCCGGGAACACGGGTACGCAGCGCCGCGACGGCGGCGGCGGTCGCCGTCGCGGGCTTGAGCGGGGCACGCAGGTCGAGCGCGCGCGCCGCGGTGAGCAGTTCGATCGCGAGGACGGTGGTCAGGCCGTTGACGGCGGTGCGCAGCTTGCGCGCGGCCGCCCAGCCCATCGAGACGTGGTCCTCCTGCATGGCGCTGGTCGGGATCGAGTCGACCGACGCGGGCACGGCCAGCCGTTTGAGCTCGGCGACCACGGCGGCCTGCGTGTAGTGGGCGATCATGTGGCCGGAGTCGACGCCCGGGTCGTGAGCGAGGAACGCGGGCAGGCCGTGCGAGCGGGCGACGTCCAGCATCCGGTCGGTGCGCCGCTCGGCCATGCTGGCCACGTCGGCGACCGGGATGGCCAGGAAGTCCAGCACGTACGCGATCGGCGCGCCATGGAAGTTGCCGTTGGACTCGACGCGGCCGTCGGCCAGCACGGCCGGGTTGTCCACTGCGGACGCCAGTTCCCGGTCGGCGACGAGTTCGGCGTGCGTGATGGTGTCGAGCGCGGCGCCGTGCACCTGCGGCGAGCAGCGCATCGAGTACGCGTCCTGCACACGGGTGCAGTCCGGGCCGCGGTGGCTGGCCACGATCTCGGAGTCGGCGAGGAACTCGGCCATCCGCTTGGCGGACTCGCCAAGGCCGGGATGCGGGCGCAACGCCTGCAGTTCGGGCTGCAGAACGCGGTCGGTGCCCAGCAGGGCCTCGATGCTCATCGCCGCGGTCAGGTCCGCGACCTTCATCAGCCTGCGCAGGTCGGCGGCGGCCAGCACGAGCATGCCGAGCATGCCGTCGGTGCCGTTGATCAGCGCGAGGCCCTCCTTCTCGGCCAGGCTGACCGGGGTGAGCCCGGCTTCCCGCAACGCCTCCGCCGCCGGTCTCAGCACACCGTCGACCCGGACGTCACCTTCACCGGTCAGCGCGAGCGCGATCGACGACAACGGAGCGAGGTCACCTGAGCAGCCCAGAGAGCCGTACTCCTGGACGACCGGGACGATCCCGGCGTTGATCATCCCGGCGAGGGCTTCCACGGTGGACGTCCTGACGCCGCTGTGCCCCATCGCGAGCGTCCGCAGCCGCAACAGCATCAGGCCGCGGACCACCTCGGCTTCCACTTCGGGCCCGGCGCCTGCCGCGTGCGAACGCACGATGGAGTGCTGCAACGCGACCCGCCGCGCCGGTGGGATGTGGCGGACCGCGAGCGCACCAAAGCCGGTGGAGACGCCGTAGGTCGGTTCAGGACGTGACGCCAGCCGCTCGATGTGCTCACGCGACTGCGCCACGGCGCGCAGGGCCTCGTCGGTCAGACGGACACCTACGCCATCACGAGCGACCGCGACCACGTCGGCGCGGCTGATCGGGGTGAGACCCAGGGCTACCGGTTCTGCCATGGGGCCATCACACCGCGCCGATCACCTCGGCACGACCCGTGACAGGCCGATCGTGTCTGGTATCCCAGACGTTCACCTGCCGATCCAGGACAGGTCGGCCGCAGGCTCGACGACCACGCCCTTGGCGAGCTCCCGCAGTTGGTCGTCGGTCAGATCGACCGTGCCGAGGCGCAGGAGGTGCACCGCGCGGCCGTCGGGCAGCGGCGTGATCACGGCGCCGGTGTGCGAGCCCTCATCCTTGTCTTCGATCGACGCCGCGATCATGGAGACCTCACGGCCGGGCACGCTCACTTCGACCACCGTGCGGGCGGTGTCCGGCGAATCGCCCATGACGGTCACCGCGGTCCTGGTGAACCGGTCGGGCAGCGTCTTGAATCTCAGTGGCGCTTGGACCACCGACTTGTTGTCCGGTTCGACCGTCTGGGCGAGCGCCATCAGCTTGTCGGCGGGCTTGTCGTTGTCCCACAACGACAGCGACAGGAGAACATCCGGCTGTGGTCGCCATTCCAGCACGGCGTACGTCGGCTCGTTGATGGCCAGCCGCCCAGGATGCCCTGCGACGGTCGTCTTCCCGTCAGTCCCGCCGCCTTTTCCGGTCGCAGTGAGCTTCACCTCCCATTCCGGGCTGCGTGACGTGACGACCTCCAGTGTCATCCGCTGGATGCCCTTGGTCCACGTCCTGGCCTGCTCGGCGAGGTCGAGGTCCGAGCGACGGCCGGTCTCCACGAAACCGGCAGGGAGGTGGGGTATCCGGTAGCGCATCGGGACGGTCTTGGCCGTGCCGGTGGCTGTGACAGGCGGCGGGAGTTCGGTGGCGGGCGGGGCCGATGCTTCGGGCTGTCGCAACGCGACCGGCACCGCGACAGCGGCGGCGACCGTGGCCGCGGCGATCAGCGCGATCACCAACGGCCGGACGCGCCGCCGCCGCCGCTGGTTCAGTGCGTTGATGACCGGCCCGGGGTGCGGTGTGTTCTCGACGGACCTGGCCAGTGCCGCCTTGATCAGTTCTTCCGTCTGGTTCATGCGACAGGCTCCGCGTGGGCGACCCGCAGTGTGCTGATGGCGCGGGAGATGTGGCTTCGGACAGTGGTGACACCGCAGCCGAGGATGTCGGCGATCTCCTGGTCGGAGCAGCCGTCGTAGTAGCGGAGCACGACCGCCGCGCGCTGCTTGCGTGGCAGCCGCGTGATGCGGGCGAGCATCTCGTCACGCAGGTCGTACCTGGCGATCGGATCCGCTGTCTCGCTGACGATCTCCATCTGGGTCATGGCCACGTCGCGTCTGGCCTTGCGTCTGCGCCAGGACAGGTACTCGTTGGTCACCATCTTCTTCACGTACGCCAGCGGATGGTCGAGCGAGCCGATCCGGGCCCACCTGACCTGTGCGCGCAGCAACGCCTCCTGGACCACGTCCTGGGCCAGGTGCGGATCACAGCTCAGCGCCATGGCATACCGAAGCAGGCCATCGAGTCGGGCGCTGACGAACTCTTCGAAGTTCACGAGCCTCCAATGCTCGGCACACCGATTTCGTTGAGCGGCGATAGCGTGATGTCCGTGGTGACGAGTTCGGACGTGCCCGCCCTGCGCCGGGGCCTGGCCGTGTTGCGGCTGATCGCGGGACGGCCGGGGCCGGTGTCGGCCGCGACCGTGGCCCGCGAACTCGGCCTGCCCCGTTCGACGACGTATCATCTGCTGGCCGAACTGACCGAAGCCGGGTTTGTGACACACCTCCCAGAGGAGCGGCGCTACGGCCTCGGCGTGACCGCGTTCGAGGTGGGATCGGCCTATCTGCGCCAGGATCCGTTGGAGCGGCTGGCCCGTCCGTTGTTGCGGCGGTTCGCCGACCGAGTAGGACATACAGGGCATCTCGGCGTGCTGCACGGGGCCGAAGCGTTGTACGTGGTGCGAGAACAGCCGTCGCATCCGCAGTCACTGGTGACGTCGGTCGGGGTGCGGTTGCCCGCGCACCTGCCCGCCTCAGGCCGGGCGATGCTGGCTCACCTGCCGCCCGCGCAGGTCAGGGCGTTGTTTCCGAGCAAGGACAGCTTCGTGTCCCGGACCGACCGCGGGCCACGGGACCTGCCCGCCTTGCGTCGGCTGCTCACGGCCGAACGCCGCCGGGGCTGGACAGTGGAGGACGGGTACGTCACGCCCGGATTCGCGTCGGTGGCCGCGCCGATCTTCGACCACGGCGGCAGGCCGATCGCCGCGATCAGCGCCACCTTCCGGCACGAGTGCGCCCCCGAGTGCGGCGAGACGTGGCCGGACCTCGCGGTCGAGGTGCGGAAGGTCGCGACGGAGATGACCACCCGCGTCGGCGGCCAGGTGACCTCAACGCAGTTGACCTCAACATAAGTTGAGGATGCAGGTTGGGGTCATGACGATCCTTGTGACCGGGGCGACCGGGAGTGTCGGCGGCCAGGTGGTGGCCCAACTGCGCGAGCCAGTCAGGTCCTTCTCCCGTGCCACCGGCGGCGACCTGACCAACGTGGACAGTGTGCGTGCCGCACTGGACGGCGTGGACAAGGTTTTCCTTGTCTGGCCCTTCTTCCACACCGACGGACTGGAGAAGGTGCTCGACGCGATCGCCGAGCAGGCGAAGCGGATCGTGTACCTGTCCTCGGCGGGCGCCCCCGACTGGGCGGGTGCGGCCGAGACACTGATCGAGCAGACCGGACTGGAGTGGACGTTCCTGCGCCCGACCGGGTTCGCGGCCAACGCGCTGCAGTGGGCGGCCGAGATCAAGTCCGACGGGGTGGTCCGCACGCCCTACGGTGACCTGGCCCGGCCGCACATCCACGAGTACGACATGGCCGCCGTCGGCGTGCGGGCGCTGCTGACGGACGACCACGTCGGCGCGAAGCTCACGTTGAGCGGCCCTGAACTGGTCACCCAGTACGAGCAGGTCCGGATCATCGGCGAGGTGATCGGCAGGGACCTGCGGCTGGACGAACAGTCACCGGAGCAGGCGCGAGCCGCGATGCTCGCGGGCGGCTGGCCGACGGCCATGGTGGACCAGGTCCTGGCCGGGTGGGCGGCGATGGCCGCCGACCCGGAACCCGTCGTGTCCACTGTGGAAGACGTGACCGGGGTGCGGGCGAAGACCTTCCGCGACTGGGCCGACGACCACGCTTCGGCATTCACCAGTCAGGGCGGGTAGTACTCACAGGGCCACCCACGCCGTTGGCGACCGGTCGCGGCGAGGCCACACTGGAGGCATGGCCACCAGCGAACTGGGCGATTTCCTCCGCGCCCGCCGTGCCGGACTCACACCGGGCGAGATCGGTCTGCCGGTCGAGCTCGGTGTCGGCCGCCGCGTCGCGGGCCTGCGACGCGGCGAGGTCGCACACCTGGCCGGTGTGAGCGCCGAGTACTACACCCGGCTGGAACAGGGCCGCGCACGGCAGCCGTCCGAGCAGGTGCTGCACGCGCTCGCCGACGCCCTACGGCTCGACGAGGTGGAGCGGCGGCACCTGTTCACCCTGGCCGGTGCCGCGTCCGGGACGCGGGACCGCGGTGAGCACACGCCGCGACTGCGCCCGGCACTGCGGCAGGTCATGGAGTCGATGGATTTCGCCCCTGCCTACGTCCGCGACGCGAATCTCGACATCATCGCCGGGAACACACTGTGGGAACTGGTGTTCCCCGACGTCGCCGCGCTGCCCCGCCGGGACCGCAACATGGCCCGCTGGACACTGCTGGACCCGGGTGCCCGCGCGTTCTGGCGCGACTGGGAGCGTGTCGCCCGAGAACACGTCCACGTGTTGCGGATGGCCACCGCGGCCCAGCCGCGAAACCAGCGCCTCGCCAACCTGATCGGCGAGTTGATGATGCGTTCCCCCGAGTTCCCGGCGTGGTGGTCCGAGCACCGCGTGCACGAGCGCAGCGCTGGCACGAAACACATCCACCACACCATCGTCGGTGACCTGGAACTCCAGTACGAGATTTTCACCTCGGTCGCCGACCCCGGCCTGTCGATGCTCGTCTACACAGCACCGACCGGCTCACCGAGCGCGGAACGCCTGCGGCTGCTCGCCAGTTGGGGAAGCGAGTCCGCGCACGGCCTGACACCGCCAGCGAAAGGACATCCGCAGTGAGTAGGACATTTCTGATCACCGGCGTCAGCACCGGCCTCGGGCTGGCCACCGCCCGGCAGGCGCTGGCAGCCGGACACCGGGTGGCCGGAACGGTACGCACCGAGGAGCACGCGGCCGCCTTCAACGCACTGGACGCCGACCGGGCGCGGGCCTTCATCATCGACATGTCCGATGAGGACCGGATCGAGCCGACGGTGCGCGCCGCCGAGGCAACGTTCGGCCCGATCGAGGTGCTCGTGGCCAACGCGGGCTACGGACACGAAGGCACCTTCGAAGAGTCCACAATGGCGGAACTGCGTCGCCAGTTCGATGTGAACGTGTTCGCAACGGTGGCAACCATGAAAGCGGTCCTGCCGGGGATGCGCGAACGGCGCAGCGGCCACATCTTCGTCATCACGTCGATGGGCGGGCTGACCACGTTCCCTGGTGTGTCGTTCTACCACGGCAGCAAGTACGCACTCGAAGGCATCGCTGACTCCCTCGCGCAGGAGGTCGCGCAGTTCGGCGTCCGGGTGACGGCCGTGGCTCCGGGTGCGTTCGCCACCGACTGGGCAGGCCGGTCACTGGTCCGCGCACCACGCAGCATCGCGGACTACGACGAGCTGTTCGACCCGATCCGCGCCCAGCGCCAGGCCCGCGCAGGCGGCGGGATCGGTGATCCCGACCGTGCGGGCGAAGCCATCCTCGCCGTTCTCGACGCCAACAGTCCGCCCGTGCATCTCGTGCTCGGCTCGGACGCGTTGCGCCTGGTCGCCGAGGGCCGCCGACGTGTCCAGGACGACATCGAAGCCTGGGAGAAACTCAGCCTCTCCACCGATTTCCCCGACGGTGGACAGACCGTCGGCTGAGGAACGCCGCGAGAACGGGCCTGCCGGAAACACCCGGCAGGCCCGTTGTCGTGCTTGTCGGCGATCAGATACCGGCTGTGGCCAGCCAGTCCTGCGCGACCTTCGACGCGTCCGGCTTGTCCGGCGCGGAGAGTTTGCTGTTCAGGTCGAGCAGCGCCTTGGTGTCGAGCTTCGCCGAGACCTTGTTCAGGGTCGTCTTCACCACGTCGCTGGCCTTCTTGGCGTTCAGCACCGGGATGACGTTCTGTGCCGCGAACAGGTTCTTCGGGTCCTCGAGCACTACGAACCCGTTGGCCGGGATCGACGCGTCGGTCGTGAAGATGTCCGCCGCCTGGATGTTGCCGTCCTTCAACGCCTTCGTCGTGATCGGGCCCGGCTCGAGTGGCAGGTACTTCTTGAAGGTCAGGCCGTACTTGTCCTTCAGGCCGGGGATGCCCTGCACTCGCTCCTGGAACTCCGGCGGCCCGCCGAAGGTGATCTCGCCCACGTGCGGCGCCAGGTCCGCGATGGTCTTGGCGTTGTACTTCTGCGCCGTCTCCTTGGTGACGACCACGGCGTCCTTGTCCTCGGCCGATGCCTTGTCCAGCACCGTCAACGTCTGCGGAAGCGTCTTCTTCAGCGCTGCGTAGACGTCGTCAGGGCTTGTCTCAGGCGCCTGCTTGTTGAGGTAGGTCAGCAGCGTTCCGGTGTACTCGGGGACCAGGTCGATCGAGCCGTCCTGCAGGCCGGGGTAGTACGTCTCGCGGCTACCGATGCCGAGCTTCTTGTCGACCTTCACGCCCTTCGCGGACAGTGCCTGCGCGTAGATCTCCGCCAGCAGCCTGCTCTCCGCGAAGTTCGCCGAGCCGACGATGATCGTGTCCGTCGGCGCCGGATTGCCGGTCGCGTTGCTGTTGCCTGCCAGCGGGTCTGACGAGCCGCCGCATGCAGTGAGCGCGAGCGCCGCCGCGACGACGCCTCCCAGCCGGGCGAGTGTGCGCTTCATCGTTTGTCTCCTCATGCGGTTTCAACTGCTATGTCCACCGGCCGGACCTTGCGGTCACGGCGGGGGGTCGGGTTGCGGCGCAGGCCGCGGGACACGACGAGCCGCTGAACGAGAATCAGCAGCCCCTCGATGACGAGTGCGACGACGGCGATCACGATCGTGCCGCCGAGCGTCTGGGCGAAGTCACGCAGGTACAGCCCGTCGATCACGAACCGGCCGAGCCCGCCGAGCGAGACGTACGCCGCGATGGTCGCGGTCGCGAGCACCTGCAGCGTCGCCGACCGCAGGCCGCCGAGGATCAGCGGCAGCGCGTTGGGCAGCTCGACGCTCCAGAGGATGCGCCCCTCCTTCATGCCCATCCCGCGCGCCGCGTCCACAACGGACCGGTCGACGTTCCTGATCCCGGAGTATGTTCCGGCCAGCAGCGGCGGAATGGCCAGCACGACCAGTGCGAGCGTGACCGGCAGCAGGCCGATGCCCATCAGCAGCACCAGCAGGATCAGCAGACCGAGCTCCGGAATCGCGCGCAGCGCGTTGGCCGCGCCGACGAGGAACCCGCCTTTGCCGCTGTGCCCGATGACCATGCCGATCGGCAGTGCGATCACCAGGCCGAGCAGCACGGCCAGCGCCGTGTAGCCGAGATGTTCCAGCACCCTGGCGGGAATTCCGGTGTCGCCCGACCAGCGCTCCGGTTCGAGAAGCCAGTCGAAGGCGTTGCCGAAAAGGTTCACTTCGCCGCCTCCACTGCCTGTCCCGCACGCGCCCACGGCGTGAGCAGCCGCCCGATCAGCAGCAGCAAGCCGTCGAACAGCATCGCCAGCAGGAAGATCAGCACGATCGCCACCACGATCTCGTCATAGTTCTCCACCGCGAACCCGTCGGTGAACAGCGCGCCGAGCTGCTGGACGCCCAGGATCGCCGCGACGCTGGTCAGGCTGATGTTCGACACGGTCGCCACGCGCAGCCCGGCGATCAGCACGGGCACGGCCAACGGCAGCTCCACACCGAAGAACCGGCGCACCGGCCGGTACCCCATCGCGTTCGCCGCGGCGATCACCTGCGGCGGCACCGCGGCCAACGCGTCGGCCACCGAGCGGACGAGCAGTGCGACCGTGTAGATCGTCAGCGCCACGATCACGTTGACCGGGTCGAGCACCTTGGTCCCCAGCAGGGGCGGGAGGATGAGGAACAGCACGAGCGACGGGATCGTGTAGAGGATTCCCGCCGCGGGGACCAGGATCGCGCGGGCCACCGGCCACCTGTTGGCGACCCAGCCGAGCGGGATCGAGATCACCAGCCCGAGCAGCACCGGCAACAACGAGATCACCAGGTGTGGACCGAGCGGTCCGATGACCTTGTTGCTGAAGTTGTCGACCAACCAGTTCATTGCTTGCCCACGGCCTCGGGGTGGCCCTCGATCTCGTCGAGGACCTGGCGCGCGGTGATCACGCCGACGAACTTGCCGTCCGCGTCGACGACCACGCCCCGGCTGGCCGGGGAGGACAGCGCCGCGTCCAGCGCGCCACGCAACGGCGTCCCTGTCGTGTAGAGCGATCCTCCTGCCACCAGGGAATCCTCGCCGAGCGGTCCGTCCACTGTGGTCGTCGGCGACAGCCAGCCGCGCGGACACCTGTCCGCGTCGAGCCCCAGCACCCATTCCGAGCCCGCGTTCGTGACCGGCTCGCCGACGGTCGCGGTCGGCACCTGGGCGACGGCGATCCCGGCAGACTCCAAAAAGGACAGTCCACGGTAGCCGCGGTCACGGCCGACGAAGCTCGCCACGAACTCGTCCGCCGGGTACCGCAGCACGTCCGCGGGCGTGCCGTACTGCGCGAGCACACCGCCCTTGCGGAACACAGCCACCTTCTCGCCGATCCGCACGGCCTCGTCGATGTCGTGTGTGACGAACACGATGGTCTTGTCCAATTCGCCCTGCAGGCGCAGCAACTCGTTCTGCAGGTCCTCACGCACCACCGGGTCCACCGCGCTGAACGGCTCGTCCATCAGCAGGATCGGCGGATCCGCCGCCAGCGCACGCGCCACACCCACACGCTGCTGCTGACCGCCGGACAACTGGACAGGGTAGCGCTTTCCCATCGACGCGGGCAGGCCGACGGTCTCCAGCAGCTCGGCCGCGCGCGCCCTGGCCTTGCGTTTGTCCCAACCGGACAGCAACGGCACGGTCGCGATGTTGTCCAGCACCGTGCGGTGCGGGAACAGCCCGGCCTGCTGGATCACGTAGCCGATGCCGCGGCGCAGCGACGCGGGCTCGGAGTCCTCGATGTCCTTGCCGTCGATCAGGATCGCGCCCGATGTGGCCTCGATCATGCGGTTGACCATGCGCAACGAGGTGGTCTTGCCGCAGCCGGAAGGGCCGACGAACACCGTTATCGTGCCCGCCTCCACTGTCAGGTTCAGCTTGTCGACGGCGATGGTCCCGTCGGGATACTGCTTGGTCACGTCCCGGAACTCGATCACCGGGGCCCCTGTCGTCGCGACGGCCTCCTGCCGGCCGCCTCAATTCAGAACGACCCTATCCCGAGGCACCGACAACGGCACGGAATTCCAGCATGCGGCCAACTTCGCAGCGTTACGACACGGTCACGACGGCACGTGCAACGGCCCGAGACGCAGCAGCTCGCGGAACTCGTCGGCAGGCACCGCACGGGACATCAACCAGCCCTGATAGGCCTCGACGCCGATGTCGCGCAGCGCGCTGAACTGGGTGTCGGTCTCCACTCCCTCGGCCACACACGTGCGCCCCATCGCCCTGGTCAGGTCCACCACGGCACGGGCGACGGCGAAGTCGGACGGATCCGTGCCGATTCCCGCGACGAACCTGCGGTCGACCTTGATGATCTGCGCGGGCAGGTCCTTCAGCCGGGCCAGCGACGAGTACCCGGTGCCGAAATCGTCCACAGCGAACCGCACACCGCGGGAAACCAGGTCGGCCATGGCCGTCCGGCTGCGCGACGGCAGGTCGACGAAGCTCGTCTCGACGAGTTCGAGCACGACGCGTTCCCATTCCACACCGGAACCGGCGATCGCGGTCGCCACCACGTCGACGAACTCGGGATCTCCCGGCACCAGCCCGGCGAGGTTGATCGCGACGGAGACCTGTCTGCCGTCCACCTCCGGCCAGGACCTGGCTTCCCGCAACGCCGTCCGCAGCACCCATCGGTCCAGGTCACGCAGCAGGTCGCCCTGTTCGGCGACCGGCAGGAACTGGCCGGGGCTGAGCAGGCCGCGGTCCGGATGCGGCCAGCGAACCAGCGCCTCGGCGGTCAGTATCGCGCCGTCGACGCCGACAACCGGTTGGTAGTGCAGGACAAGGCCGTCGTTGCCGAGCGCCTCCCGCAGCTGGCCCTCCAGGTACATCTGGCTGTCGGCCGTCGCGATCAGCGCGGCGTTGGCGAGCGAAACCCTTCCGGCGCCACGCCTTTTCGCCTCGAACATGGCGGCGTCGGCGAACCGCAACAGGTCGGCGCCGGTGGTCTCCGGGCCACTCGGCACAGCGGCGCCGACCGACGCCGACACCCGCAAAAGCTGGCCCCGCACGGGAACCGCGGTTCGGAACAGGTGCGCGACCTTGCTCGCCAACGCGTCGACACCGCCGACATCGTTCTGGTCGGGACAGATCACCACGAACTCGTCACCGGACATGCGCGCGGCCGTGCACCCGTCGGGCAGGCCGTCCTCCAGGCGACGGGCCAACGCGATCAGCAGCTCGTCCCCGGCGTCGTGGCCAAGGGAATCGTTCACTCGCTTGAAGTTGTCGACGTCGCAGAACAACAGGGCGACGTCCTTGGCGCACGACGCGCTGAGCACCTCGGTGAGCAGTTCCTTCACCGCGACGCGGCCGGGCAGGCCGGTGAGGTCGTCATGGGTGGCCTGGTGGCGCAGCAGTTCGGCGGCGCGCAGCCGTTCGGTGACGTCCTGGAAGACCACCAGCCAGAACCGGCGGCCGTCGTCGGCGACCGACGACACCACGTTGAGTTCGCAGTAGACCGGGTCGCCCGCGGCCGTGGCCAGCACCCGCTGACCTGCCGCCAGTCGGGCCTGCGGGTCATGCTCCGAATGGGTCAACTGCTCAGCGGTCATTCCGCGCAGTCGCTCCAGGTCCATTCCGAGCAGCCTGCACAGCGCGTCATTGGCGTCGACCAGTCGCTCGCTCACGTCGAACAGGCCGATGCCGACCGGGGTGATCGCCACGAGGTCGGTGAACCGCTGGCTGGAACGCTGCATCCGGCTCTCGGTCGACCGCTGCTCGGTGACGTCCTGCGCGGTGCCGACCATCACCGGGCCCTCTGTGCGTCCGGCGAACGACGCGCCACGGCAGCGCAGCACACGGATCGAGCCGTCCGGCCGGACCACGCGGTACTCGCACACGACCGGGTCACCGGACTCGGCCAACTGCCGCCAGGTGCGGTCCACCCAGGCCCGGTCGTCCGGGTGGACGTACTCCAGGTAGTTCTCGTACAACATCGGCATGCCCGGCTCGACGCCGAACAGCTCGTAGAGCATCGTCGACCACACGCACTCGCCGGTCGCGGTGTTCCACGCCCATGTGCCCAGCAGGGCCACGCGCTGCGCGTCCTCGAACAGCCTGCGGTCCATCGCACGCTGACGGCCCGGCGCGCGCAGTTTCGTGATGTCCTGGACGATGCCCCTGACCAGGTGCGCGACGCCCGCCTCGTCGAAATGCGCCTGGGCGCGGACGAGGAAGATCCGGTCGCTGTCGCGTTCCCGCAGCTCCAGCTCGATCGGCAGGCCGTCGCGGGCCTCCAGCAGCCGCTCGCGGAACTCGATGATCGCGGGCAGGTCCTCGGGGTGGGTGCGGAACAGCAGTTCCGCCTCGGTGTCCTTCTCACTGTCCGTGACGCCGAGCACCTCGTGCAACGGTTCGCTGTAGTACGTGCGGGCCTCAGCGACCACGTGGACGAAACTGCCGAGACCGGCGACCCGCTGGATCTCGAGGAACTCCTCGGCGCCGAACCGCCCCGTGTGGACCGGCGGCGCGAACACCACCATGGTCACCCCGCACCCCTGGTCCAGCCGCAACGCCGTGACCTCGACGGACGTCCCGTCTGGTCGGAGCACCCGCTGGCCGGAGTCGTCCTCGGCGAGCAGGCCGGCCAGTGACTGGCCGATCAGTTCCTCGGGTGCGTGCACGCCCGCGAGCACGGCAGCGCCCAGGTTCGCCTGCACCACCAGCCCATCCGAACAACGGACCCAGCCCGCCTCGGCAGGCGATGAATCGGAAACAGCCGATTCACGCGCCGATCCCGCAGGCTCGACCAGTTCGGCCACGGTGCCACCCTTCCCGCGCCACAACTCGGGCGGGCCGAGCGCCATCCTGGATACGTACCTCCCGCCGCGCGATCAGGCTACCGCCCTGCTGTGAACAATCAATCCCTGGCTGTGATCAGCCAGGGATTGATCGGCCACGCCGCGGTCACTGACCGGTCAAGGCTTGGTCAGGCGCGGTCAGGCGGGCTTCGGTGCGACGCCGTCCTTGACCGCCGCGTCGGCGACGGCCTGCGCCACCTCCGGCGCGACGCGCGGGTCGAGCGCGCTCGGCATGATGTGGTCCGCGTCCAGTTCGTCCAGCGCGACCGCGTGGATCGCCTCCGCCGCGGCCAGCTTCATGTTCTCGGTGATCCGGGTCGCGCCCGCGTCCAGCGCACCGCGGAAGATGCCGGGGAACGCCGAGACGTTGTTGATCTGGTTCGGGAAGTCGCTGCGGCCGGTGGCCACGACGGCCGCGTGCCTGCGGGCGAGGTCCGGGTGGATCTCCGGGTCCGGATTGGACAGTGCGAACACGCTGGCGTTCGGCGCCATCGTGGCGATCAGCTCCGCCGGGACCTGCGAGGACGACAGCCCGAGGAACACGTCCGCACCGCGCAGCGCGTCGGCGATCCCGCCACGCAGGCCGCTGGCGTTGGTGATCTTCGCCATCTCGGCCTTGTACGGGTTCAGGCCGTCACGGCCCTCGTGGATGATGCCGCGCGAGTCGAGCAGCGTCACCTCGCCGACACCGGCGAGGATCAGGATCTTCGCGCACGCGATGCCCGAGGAGCCCGCACCGGCGACGACCACGCGCAGATCCGCCAGCCTGCGACCGGTAACCGTTGCGGCGCCGCGCAATGCGGCGAGCACGACCACGGCGGTGCCGTGCTGGTCGTCGTGCATGACCGGGCAGTCAAGGGCTTCGATCAGCTTCGCCTCGAGCTCGAAGCACCGCGGCGCCGAGACGTCCTCGAGGTTGACCGCGCCGAACGAAGGCCGCAGCCGCACCAGCGTCTCGACGATCTCGTCGACGTCGGTGGTGTCGAGCACGAGCGGGATCGAGTTGAGCCCGCCGAACGTCTTGAACAGGGCGGACTTGCCCTCCATCACCGGAAGGGACGCGGCTGCGCCGATGTCGCCGAGACCGAGCACGGCGGTGCCGTCGCTGACCACAGCGACCAGGCGGTGCGCCCAGGTGTGGGTGCGGGCCACGGCGGGGTCCTCGGCGATCGCACGGCTGACCTTGGCGACACCGGGGGTGTACGCGATGGCCAGTGCGCGCGGATCGGAGATCGGCCGCGGCACACCGATATCGAGTTTCCCGCCTTCGTGCGCGCGGAAGATCTCGTCGTCGGTCACCGGCTTGGCCAATTCTTCATCCATTGCAGTCACAGGAGGCGTCCTCAAGTCAGGTATGAGTACGGGGAGCGACGCGAGAACCGGCGCGGTGGCACCGAATGTCGGTAGCGTCGACCGCCCGGCTGCACCCATCCGCTGGTTGGGCGGGGCAACCGCGGACGCTGCGGTCCACACAGTGTGGCAGCAACACAGGAGGGTGTCTGCGGCGGGGATCACAGTTTTCAGCGTGATTTCCGCACGTCAGCCCCTGTTTTCGCAAGACGTCCGTCCGGTTTGTACAGAAGAGCGCAGGCGGAGCGCCTCACGATCGGTCAAGTTGGCTACCTAGACTCTCCGGCATGCAGGTACGCGAATTGTCGATCGCAGGTGTCTTCGAGTTCTCGCCGAGGAGCTTCGAGGACTCGAGGGGGCTGTTCGCGGCCCCGTTCCAGGGCGAGGCGTTCGCTGAGGCGGTGGGCCACCCGTTGCGGCTCGGGCAGACCAACCACAGCGTCTCCCGGCGCGGGGTGGTCCGCGGCATCCACTTCGCCGAGACCCCGCCGGGACAGGCGAAGTACGTCTACTGCCCGCGCGGCTCGATGCTGGACGTGGTGGTGGACACCAGGGTGGGCTCGCCGACGTTCGGGCAATGGGACTCGGCACTGCTCGACGCGAAGGACTTCCGCGCGCTGTACGTGCCGGAGGGGATCGGGCACGGCTTCGTGGCGCTGGAGGACGACACGGCGATGAGCTACCTCTGTTCGACCGGCTACGACCCGAAGCGCGAACACGGCATAACACCGTTGGACCCGGCACTGCGGCTGCCGTGGCCGACGGACATGGAGCCGATCCTCTCGGAGAAGGACGCGAAGGCACCGACACTGGCCGAAGCACAGACAGCGGGCCTGCTGCCGTCCTACGACGCCTGCGTGGCGCACTACCGGAGCTTGTAGATCATCACCCCGAGCACCTCGGCCATCCCGAGCTCACGCGAATCGGTGGACGCGAACTGGTTGTCACCGACGACGAAGTAACCAGGCCCCGCCACCCGCTTGATGGACAACTGCTGAGGCCTGCTCGGCCACCGCACGAGCACCACGTCACCGGACTTCGCCCGCGAGGTCCGGCGAACGAGAACGACGTCACCGTCCTTGAGCACCGGTGCCATGGAAGGGCCCCGGACGGTGACGAAGCGGATGGGCCACCAGCCCAGCGGATGGGTCACCAGTCACCTCCGACTGCCAGGCAGTGCGTGCGCGAGTAAGGTCCACATTGTCGGAGCATCCGTAATTGAATAATGCGCCCACTCGGGCGCAAACTGCCAGGGAGGCACCCATGCGACTGCCGTCGCTCAGGGCGCTCGTGCGCCCGCGACTGGAGGCAAGCGCGCACTGCGACCTGCCGTGCGGGGTCTACGACCCCGCCCAGGCCCGGATCGAAGCCGAGTCGATCAAGGCGATCCAGGAGAAGTACCAGGCCAACGAGGACGCCGAGTTCCGCGCGCGTGCCGTGGTCATCAAGGAGCAGCGCAGCGAACTCGTCAAGCACCACCTGTGGGTGCTGTGGACGGACTACTTCAAGGCCCCGCACTTCGAGAAGTACCCGCAGCTGCACGACCTGTTCAACCGCGCGACGAAGGCAGCGGGCGCGGCGGGCACCAAGGGCACCATGGACCCGTCGAAGGGCCAGGAACTGCTCGACCTGATCGCGGAGATTGACAAGATCTTCTGGGAGACGAAGCAAGGCTGAGGCCAGAGGGCCTGAAACGGCGCTCACCTGCGACAACGTGTGTCGTCGGTGAGCGTCGTTTTTCGTTGTCGATCGACCTCTGACGGCCTGGAGACGGCCTGATCTTGAGCCCTTGCCGGTGGTCGACTGGTAGACCCCGGTGAGCTCGTAGACCGTCCAGAGCGCCATCTGGTCGGGGCTGGCTTCCCGGGTGCGGTACATGCCGTCCTCCTGACGTAACGGGCGCGATCAAGGTGATTCGGCCGGTCCCTGCCGGACCCCCTCCCCTCGCCCCTGCTTCAGTTAGCAGCGGGTCATCGGTGTCAAGGGTGGGCGCTTGCGTCCATGGCGAAGCCACGCCGTAGGCGCGCTTGATGGCGGCGGCCCGGTGTTAAGGATCAAGAAGCGAGGGAGCGGAGGGCTTCCTTCTTCTTGGTCGGTGCACCCAATCGGAAGAGGGCTGGCGGGTGAGACGGCGGGAGCAGCTCAGGGTGACCGTGCTGGGAGTACGCCCATAACGATCTTTGTGGTGCATGTGGTGGTCGGCCCAATCGCAGCAACGTCCAGACCCGGTAGTCGGCTTCACATGTTGGTGTTGCGCGCCGCCGTCGGCCCGAGAACTCACGCGGGCGGCTCGGGGTCCAGCCGATCGACCGAGCGGGCGTAGCGGAGCGGGAACCCGCTCGTCTCGGGATGGATTGGCCCGTGCCGCCAAGCGTGACGTGCGCCGCCGACAGCGGCGCGCCTTGATCCTATAGAGCCAAATTCGGCAATGCCTGAAGCCCGACACTGAAGCCCGGCAACGGAAGGGCATACCGGAAAGGCGCCTGAGGTCGTAGTTCGACCGTGTGACACGCCAACATTTTAGGTTCGGATTACTTGCCGGGTCGTCTTAATCCCAGCCTGATGGAGCTTCGACGCAGCCCTGGGCGTGTACCAAGCGAACGTTCGGACTCTACTTTTGGGGCACCTTCCTGATCCTCGCCAGGGTCGCCACTGAGCGCCGCTAATAGTTGACATATGGTCAGCCCCATGTCACTACATGGAAAGATTCTAAGTATCGCCATCCCTGTTGGAGTGACTGGCTCCGCGAGAACCACTCTCAGCTCGGGATGGCGTGGCGAGCCTCTATGAGGCGGCACATACTCAAACTGTAGCACCTGCCCCATTGCAAATCTTAGCGCGCGCTTCAGATTGCGACGCGGCTTCCCGTTTGACGTCAAAGTGCCAATCGGAACGAGAATAATCAATTTACGCGTCAACGTCATCAGGTATATCTCGGCGTTCAAATTTGCCGCAGAACCAGTGAATGGCGTTTCGTGCATATGAACGTTACCGACGGCGACGATCTGATCGTCTGACGGAAGATAGTTGGCAACCAAGGCACCCGCAGCCTTGGCCATGGCTCGGGAACCGTAGAAGACATGCTCACCTTTGAACATCATGAGATTCGCCCTTCGGTCCGCCTCGCTCGCGGGGTTGACTTGAACTTCGGTCCCGTGCGCAGAGGCGTTACCTACCGACAGGCACGGTACGGTGATCAGGTGACTGACCTGGTCGATTGGTCCTCGTCTATCGCGAAGGATCGCCTAGCGATGTCCCTGCCTCGTCGGTGGAGTCATGTGCAGGGGGTGCGTGACAGGGCAAGGCTGGCTGCCGCCTTGTTCAAGCACGACGACGGAGAGCTGTTGATCGCGACCGCTGTCCTGCATGACGTGGGGTACGCCCCGGATCTCGCGCACAGTGGGTTCCATCCGTTGGATGGTGCTCGCTACCTGCGCAAGCTGGACGCATCGGAGCGGCTGTGTGCCCTGGTGGCGCATCACTCCTGTGCGTACCGAGAGGCTGAGCTGCGGGGATTCTCGGCCGAACTGGCGGAGTGGACCGACGAGGAGACTCCGCTGCGGGATGCGCTGTGGTGGGCGGACATGACGACGTCACCGGATGGGGTGACGGTGCCGTTTGACCAGCGGATCGGGGAGATTCGGGAGCGGTACGGACCTGACGACGTGGTGACGTTCTTCATCCGGCAGGCGAAGCCGGAGTTGGGGGCGGCCGTGGAGCGCACCGAGGAGCGGCTGCGGGCTGCTGGGGTCGACTTCGAGTAGAGGACGTGCGGCCGTGACGTGTGTTGGACGGCTGGGGCGCATGACGTCCTGAGATGTCCCGCTGCGGGGGTGCTCATGTCCTCCTGAGCTGGCGATTATCTTGATCGAGAGTCTGGAAAGCGCAGACCTGATCGAGAGGTAGCCGTCATGTCGACCAGCCCAGCGCAAGATTCCGGTGAAGTTGCGGGAGGACCACCGTCCGAAAGCTCGTGGGATCGGGTGACCGTCCCCTATGTGGCCAGGTGGAGCGAGGAACAGGATCTGTCGTCCGCGCTGGTGATACGTCGGCGTGGCGGCATCGGGTACGTGGACGAGGTCATGGGTGACCGAGACCAACGAGGGATCCTGTGGCCCCGGTTGGCATCGCGGCCACAGCACGGACGGCCGTTGTTCGGCGCGGTGCACTCGCTCAGGCAACGACGGGTAATGAGCAAGCTGCTGTGCCAGGTCTGCGCTGGACCTGCTGACCGGAACGATGATGGTGTGCTGTGGCTGTTGGCAGACAACCGGGAGCAGTGGGCGGACTGGCCGGAAAGGATGGCGGTCGACGAGCCACCCGTGTGTAGGGCGTGCGCGGTCCTGGCGAGCAAGTTGTGCCCGGCTCTGCGGGGTGGCGCTGTTGTCGCCCGGGTGCGTCAGTGCCCCATGGTGGGTGTGCGTGGCCGGATCCACCAGACCGCTGGCCTGCTGCCGGTACCGACTGACGAGGACGTCGTCGCCTTCGATGATCACCGGATCCGGTGGACCTTGGCGTCCAGCCTGCTGCGTGAGCTACGTGGCTGTTCGGTCGTGGAGTTGGGCTAGGCGTAGTAGGGCTCGGTGCGGTTGTCGAAGCCGTGCTGGATGCGCAGCCGGATCGACGGGTGGATGACCAGTTCGGGCAGCAGGGATTGCTCGACCCAGCTGACTTCCTTGCTCTCGTTGCTGGTGCGCAGTGAGCCTCCGATCGAGTTGGCGCGGAAGCAGATCGAGAACTCCTGGCGCACCTCGCCATCGGTGAACTCGATGACGTGCTCGGGGTCGGAGTAGACACCGATCAGGCCGGTCACCTCGATATCGATCCCAGTCTCTTCCTTGGTCTCACGGACGGCGGCGGCTGAGATGGTCTCGCCGACTTCCTGCGCACCGCCCGGGATGGCGTACAGGTCGTTGTCGGTGCGGCGAATCATCAACAGTCTGCCGTCGTCGTCCAGGACGAACGCGGTCACAGCCACGACGATGCTGTTCGCCTTCGGAGCGGCCGGGTTCTGGTAGTGGTCAAGACGTGCCATGACACTTGCCTACCACTTCGGCGGCTTCGCCGCGTTCCAGACATTCTCGTAGCTCTCCGAGTAGGTCTCGAACAAGTCCCCCGCTGACAGGCGGCGAAGGTGCAGAACAGGAGCTACAGCCGCGCCGAAGCCATACACGTGAGTGTTAACCAACATGTCCTCATCGAAGCGGTAGAGCGAGTTGTACAGGATCGTGCCGTGAATCCGGATTTCCACATTCTGCAAGCCATCCAAGGGCTTGTAGAACACCAACGCGTTGCGCGCCTTGGCAGGCAGGGTCGTCTTGTCCAGTCCTTCCTCCGCGCTGCGCTTGGCTACCTCCCGGCTGGTGGGATCGCCGACAAGGATGCGGATCTTGACGCCTGCCTCGGCCTTCTTGCGCATGAGCTTGATCAACGCTGGGTTGTCAGTCAGGAACATGCCTGAGTAGATCAGGATCTCGATCTGCTCGGTGGCCTGGTCGAACAGCCGCGTCCAGACATCGCTCGGGATCGAGTACCGGTGCGGGTAGACCTGGATGACCTCGGACTGCGCCACCTCGGCAACCCGTTCTGGCGCAACGGCATCAGGCCACAGATAGTTCTCGGTTTCCCGGACCATCGCGGCGATGGCATAGCGGTGTCGCTGGTAGGGCGTGCGGCCTTTGGTGATCCAACGCTCGACTGTCTTCGGGTCGACACCCATGGCGGCGGCCAGTTGCACTGGCGTCAAACCGTTGCGCAACAATGCGTCTCGTAACCGATCGTTCGGCATGAACCCCTCCCCCGAGGACTTTATGGGACGTCTTCACTGTAGCACGGGACGTCCTAAGAAATCCCGTCATGGGGTGCTTGCGTCCTCCATATCGGACGAATCTGTATCTCGAAGTCATTGGGCCGCACAGGCGGCCTGACCAGAACTGGAGACAACGAGATGCCGATCATCCCAACCAGGTTCGCCGCACAGTTCGGCGAAGTCTTCCCCTTCGGCGCGTTCGTGCTCGGAGTTGAGCCCTCGATCGAGTTTCAGTCCGATCCGGCGGCACCCAAGCGGCAGGAACGGGACCGTGAGACCAACGAGCTGGTCTGGGTCGTGCGGGCGCTGGACGCGAACGAGGAGGCTGCGCGGTTCGGCGCTGAGTTCAAGGTGAAGGTTGCCGCACCTCAGCAGCCGGTTCCGCCGCCCAAGATTCAGGGTTTCCCGTACGCACCGGTCGAGTTCGAGGGCCTGACCATCACGCCGTACGCCAACAACCGGGGCCGGATCGCCCACAGCTTCCGCGCCAAGGGCCTGCGCGCTCCCGGCGGGAGCAAGACGAGTCGAAGCGCCAACGGTGAACAGAAGTCGGCCGCGTGAGCCAGCAGGAGACATACATGCGCGACTTGGTGAGCGTTCACGTGATGGAGGGCCTGCCGATCCGCTCTCGCGCTCTGCCGTTCGCTGATCGGGTGGAGATCCGGTTCGGCAACGCCTTTCCGCTTGCGCTGTTGATCGATCGGGATGCGGTTGAGGAGCTGCTGGACGCGATCCAGTCCGGCTACGCCGCCTTGGAGAAGGCCACCAAACGGACTGAGGAGGCGTGAGCGATGGGTTTCAACGTCACGTGCTCACCAGGCAAAGACGCGACCGCCGGACTGGTGATGGTCACGCCAGAACTGCCGACGCTGATTCTCTACCTGGACCCGGTCAACCTCGCCATTCAGCTTCCGGCATTCCCGAACGGCGCACAGGTGCTCACGCGATTCTGCCGAGAGCTGTCGCGCGAAGCAGCACGGGTCGCTGACGCGATCGACGGGGGTGACAAGTGATGACCACGACCTGGTCGACCATCGGACCCGGTGCGACAGCTGAGGACATCGTGGGTTCGTTGCGGGCTCAGGCTGCATCGTTGACGGTCTTCGCGGATGCCCTCGCCGATTCCGACAGTGCAGGATCGGCTGCGCTGCAGGAGGAAGCACTGCAGCTGCGGTGCCAGGCGGCGGTGATTGAGGATCTGGCGGAGCTGCACGACGAGCTGACTCAGCGGCTCCACGCGCTGGACGAGCCCACAACGAGTCTGTGGGGGCTGGGGTGAGAGGGCCGTGGACACCGAACGCGCATGGCGTGGAGTTGGCCAAGCGACTTCGTCAACTGCGTGAGGCGATGGGGCTGACGCAGAAGCAAGCTGGCGAGCGTCTGGGCGGGTCTCGGAGTCAGATGCAGCGGATCGAGGCCGGACGCCTGCCATGGAGCGACGAACTGTCCGCGATGCTGGACCTGTACAAGGTGCCAGCGGAGAAACGACCGCCCTTCTTCGACACTCTGAACAAAGCGTGGCAGCCTCGCCCGACTCGTGCCAAGCAGCACGGCGGGGAGGACGCGGAGTCCTAACTTCCTGATTCCTGATTAGACATTCGCGACAAACGCACGACGGGCCGTGTGGCGATGGCACACGGCCTGTTGCCGCCGAGATTCAGTGTCCTCGTCGACACGGCGGCCGGTATCGGCATGCGGCAGGGCGAGTGTCTGGGCCTGGCAGTCGAAGACATCGACTTTCTTCGAGGAGTCGTGCACATCCGGCGCCAAGTGAAGACGGGCAGGTGTAAGCACGTCTTCACGCTGCCCAAGTAGGACAAGACCCGGGCCGTTCCGCTCTCGGAGCCGGTCGAGTTCCCCCTGTCTGAGCACATCCGCCAGTACCCGCCGAAGGAGATCACCCTCCCGTGGGACACACCGGACGGCAAGCCGGAGACCGCCAGGCTCATCGTGACGTCGATGATGGGGGTCGAGGTGGCCGCGAACGACTTCAACCGGAACTACTGGAAGAAGGCGCTCAAGGCAGCCAGGATGCTAGATCTACACCCACCTGATGCCCAGCAGCGCCGAGCGGACCAAGAGCGTGATCGACGGCCTGTACGAGCGGCGGATGGCCTCCGACGGCCCGGACACGGCCTCACCTGATCAAGTAGCCGAACAAGTCCAGGTAGCAGCCTCGAAGCGACCAGATTGACAAGATCTTCTGGGAGACGGAGCAAAGCTGAGCTGACGAACGGCGTCCACTGAGTGCGGTGGACGCCGTTCGCGCGTCAGGCCTTGAACGAGTGCAGCGGCGCGGAGCCGAGGGCCTGCTCGGCGTCGAACTGCTCGAACGTGTCCACGACACGGAAGCCAAGGCGCTCGACGAGCTTCATCGACCGCTCGTTCGCTGTCTGAGTCACGACCATCACGGGCTGTTCAGGCAGTTCGTCGGCGGCCGCGCGTAGCAAGGCCGCAGTTGCCTCGAACGCGAGTCCCTTGCCCCACGCGCTTCGCAGCAGGGCGTAGGACAGTTCCAGCTCATTGCCGTTCTCGGTGACGTGTCCGGGCATGTCTGCAGGACGGCGGTCGAGCCAGACTCCGCCGAGGAGATCGTCGCTCTCGCGGTCCGCGATGACGTAGCTTCCGGGCACTGGTGCCGTCCCGAGTTGGTCGAGCATCTGCTCGACGTCGGCCCTTGGCCGTGGACCGCCGAGGTAGGTTCGCACTTCGGGGTCTGTGTACAGCTCGATCAGCCCCGCACGGTCGGTATCGCCCAC
This sequence comes from Kibdelosporangium sp. MJ126-NF4, assembly GCF_000826545.1. The sequence goes on from NZ_CDME01000015.1 coordinate 505,164, forward strand.
TTGGCGGAGCAGGATCCGCTCCGCGTCGACCTCGGTGACGGACACTGTCGACAACGCGTTCATCTGACCATCCTGCCGACTACAGCCCCACTCGTGCAGCAGCCGAGACGCAGGTGGCGCCCACCCCCTCGGTGGGCGCCACCTTCGGCGGTGAGCGGCATGCACGAGGGGTGCGCGCCGTTCACGTCAGCAGGAGAGGTTGCCGCCTGGTGGGACGCCGAGGAGGCCGACGAACCGCGTGTAGTTGTTCACTCGGCTCTGGACCTGTGCCGGGTTGCCGCCGTTGCATTCCAGGCTTCCGTTGATGCTGCGGATCGTCTCGCCGAAGCCCGCGCCGGTCACCATCGCGTTGTGGGGCGTCATGGTTCCCGGGCCGTTCTGGGTGTTCCAGTACCAGAGGCCGGTCTTCCACGCGATCGCCGCGTCGTTCTGCACCAGCCACGGATTCGTCAACAGTTGCAGGCCGAGCGCGTCGCCCGCTGCCTTGTAGTTGAAGTTCCAGCTCAGCTGGATCGGTCCGCGGCCGTAGTAGGCGGCCTGGCCTGCCGGGCATCCGTAGGGCTGGGACGCGTCGCAGTAGTGCGGGTAGTTCGCCTGGTTCTGTTCCACTATGTGCACCAGACCGCCGGTCTCGTGGTGCACGTTGGCGAGGAAGGCCGCTGCTTCCTGCTTGCGCACGATGTCACTGCCTGTCTGGGCGAAGGCGGGGTACGCGCTCGTTGCCTCGACCAGGCCGCTGTACGTGTAGAACGGATTCCGGCTGGGGAACATCTGGTTGAACTGCGCTTCGGTCACCACGAATCCGGCCGCTTCGGTGGGTGGTGGCGCCGCCGCAATTGGCGATGAGACAACAACTGTGGTGCCGATGGCCGCGCTCAGGGCCACCGCCACCGAAAGGCGGCGTAACAACACGGCTAACTCCTTAGGCAGGGTAAGGAATGGCGCGTTCACGTGACTCGGACCACTAAACTCCTATTGGTCTATACCAGTCAAGGCGTATGCACGGGGTTCAAGACGGCCACAGCGGGTAACCCGAAATCATGGTGTTGCACCTGGTATGGGCCTTTCTGATGGCGGTCAGCCGTGGCCGGCGCCGCCGCGCCGCCAAGGGCTTACCGGACAATCGTTTTGCAAAGAGTACGACGCAGCTCACACCGTGAAATCTCAACGCCCGACCAACGACACTCCTACGATCGGCGGGTGGCAGTCGAAAAAGCCTCCGCGGTGTACATCCTCCGCCATGGCGAGACCCAGTGGTCGAAAAGCGGACAGCACACAGGCGCTACCGATATCCCGCTCACCGAGAACGGTGAACAGCAGGCGCGGCGCGCCGGACTCGTGATGAGCACGCTGCGCGGCAGCGCTGTTCCCCCTTATCGGGTGCTCACCAGTCCACGGCAGCGCGCGGTCCGCACCGCCGAACTCGCCGGGTTCACCGTGGACGAGAAAGCCGAAGAGCTCGCCGAGTGGGACTACGGCGACTACGAGGGCATGACCACCGCCCAGATCCGGGAACAGGTACCCGACTGGACCGTCTGGACGCACCCCTCGCCCGGCGGCGAGGAGGCCAAGCAGGTCAGCGACCGCGCCGACGCGCTGCTCACCCGGGTCAGGGAGCTGCTGGTCTGCGGGGACGTGGTCCTGGTCGGACACGGACATTTCAGCCGTGCGCTGATCGCGCGCTGGCTCGACCTGCCCGTCACCAGTGGTGTCCACTTCGGACTCGGCCCGGCCGGTACGGCCGTGCTGGACCACGAGCGCGGCGAGCCGCGCGTCAACCGGTTGAACGTGCCCCCGCTGGACGTCTGATACCGCGGAGTAGGTTTGCCGCGCACAATTCAGACATGCGAGGAGCAAACCGATGGGTGCCTGGGACACGGGTGCTTTCGACAACGACCACGCGGCGGACTTCGCCGGGGACCTGACCGACGCGGCCCCCGGCGAACGACCGGACCTGATCCGCGAGGCGCTGGAAGCCGCCGCCGACAACGACGACTACCTGGACGCCTCGACGGCCAGCGCCGCGATCGCGGCGGCCGCGATCGTCGCGTCACAGCTGCCGGGCGGCCCCGAAGTGGACTCCGTCTACGGACCCGAGTTCCTCACCGACGGCGACAGCATCGACCTGCCCGACGAGTTCGTCGAGCTCGCACTGCGTGCGGTCACCCGTGTGGTGTCCGACGAGTCGGAATGGCGTGACCTGTGGGAGGACGCCGAGTCGCTGGGCCAGGCGGTCGGCGCGCTCGAACCGATCCGCGCCGCGCTCAATCGCTAGGCCGGACCATCAGGTAGCCCTGATTGGTTGAGGGGGCCAGCCAACCAGGCCCGGTCTCCAGCACGTCGGCGAACGCGAGCACCCGGTGGTACGCGCACAGCGACTCGGACACACCGAGGATCGACGGCGTGTCCATGCCGATCGGCAACTCGTTCAGGAAGTACGAACTCGCGGTGATCACCTGCTGTACGGTCGGCGATTCGCCCCGGTGGGTCAGGTAGGCCCGCGAGACCTCCATGCAGGAGGACCGGAACCGAGCGTCGTTGTCGAACGCGGTCTGCACCAAATCCCGGAGGCGCAGATATCCCGGGTTCTGTTCGAGGTCGTTCCAGGTGAGCAGATGCGCGTCCGGATCGGGCGCACCGGCCTCGGCCAGCGCGCGGCGCACCCGGTTGGTCGCCAGCCTGGCTTCCTGCGACATCTTGGCAAGAGCGCGTTGCGGCGAGTACCCCATCGCGATGAGCGTGTGCGTACTCGGCCGGTCGGCGACGAGGAAGTGCACGGAGTCGAAGCGGACCATGGACCACTCCGCCAGCTCACGCAGCCGTGCCGGATTGAAAAAGCTGTTGAACAGGCTCACGCCGAACAACATGTGCTTGCCGCCTGCCAGTAGTCGCTGACAGTTCGGCGACGCAGCGACCGCTTCACACATGCGATCCACAATGGACTACTCGGCGGCTCTGCGCGAGTCCCCAATAGACTGATCATTCCGGAGTGGACTTGGCCGCCGTCCCATGACAGGGAAAAGCGGGCCCGGGGCAGGGAGTCCGGGCCCGCTGGTAGGTGTCGGCGTCAGACGCCGGCGATCCCCTGGATCCAGGGGCGGTACCGCGTGATGTTGGTGTAGTTGGTGGTGGTCTGACGGTCGCTGGTGGACGCGACGCCGACCTGCTTGCCGGAGGCGAACATCGGGCCGCCGGAGTCGCCACCGGCGGTGATGCCGTTGCCGCGGCGGGCGGTGACGGCGACGCCGCCGCGGTAGTCGCGGCCGTTCACCGACGTGACGCTGACGTTGGCGACCTTCAGCAGCCGCGACTGGCAGTTGATCTCAGGCTGGCCGGTGCAGGTGGCGCCCCAGCCGTAGACCTGGACCGTCTGGCCGACAGCCACGTCACTGGTGGCGCCCAGCGGCGAGAAGGTGCCGGTGTAGGGCTGCGACAGGTGGGCGATCGCCAGGTCGGCCGACGGGTGCTGGGTGATCCGGTCGGCCGTTCGCATCTGACCACCGGTGGTCTGGTCGAGGCTGCCGATCCGGAACGTGTACGTCCCGCTGCCCGTGACACAGTGCTGCGCGGTCAGGACGTAACTGGGGGCAATGACCGTTGCGGTGCAGTTCTGCTGGCCGTTCCTGAACAGGCGGGCCGCCCACGGTGCGTTGGACGCGTTGCCGCCACCGATGATCATCGGTGCGACGTCGGTGGGCTGCGTTGCCGGTGCGGCGGTGGCGGCTGGGGCGACGATGCCGACGGCGGAGAGGGTCACTCCCGCCAAGGCCATGCCAAAACGCGCGAACTTCATCTAGCTCACTCGATTCCGCGGCGGGTGACCGCCGCTGCAGGGTGGAATCAGGGACCCATCAAGGGTCACCCGTTCGAGTGAGTCCATCTACCCGTCAAAAGTCGGGTTTGTGGCGCGTGTTACTTCTCGTTGTCATTGGTAACACTGTGACCGTCGGCCCAGGTACGGGACGAGGCGCGGAAAAGCAGCACCAGAACCGCTATGCACCACACCGCGCCCAGGATTCCGTACGCGGGTTGCCCGGACGGCCCGATCGCGTACCAGGACACGCCGAGCAACAGGATCTGGATCACGGTCGCGGGCCCGCGCGCCCACCGCTTGCCGAGCAGCAGGCCGACCCCGCAGGCGAGCACGCCGCCGAAGATCACCACGAAGTAACCGGCCTCGGCGATGAGGTTGCCGCCCGGCAGCGAACTGCCGCCGAACAGCAGGACGACCGCGAACGCGATGCCCGCCAGTCCCTCGATGCCGACGAGTAGTCCCGCGGTCTTGACCGTGCCCGGCACGGCTGTGTCACTGGTCACGAAAACTTCCTGGTAGCAGGGGATTGTGACGGTCGGTACGTGGTAACCGATCGTATGCCACCCGGACGGCCGGTCCCATCGGGCACGGAATCGAGCGATGATCTCCCCACGGTGGTCGTCGAGCGGATTGGTCGTCCGGGTGCACTCGTCACGACAACCCGAAAGCGGTGTCAGGACGAAGGGAGAACCATCACTGGCAGCGACTGGATGACTCAGGTGGGTTACCCCACACCCTTCCATCGAGCCACGTGCTGGGCAAAGACGCCTACGCACTGTTTTACGCTGCGGTCATGCGTGCAGTGCTGGTAGTCAACCCACAGGCGACGGCGACAACGCCCGCCGGACGGGACGTGCTGGCGCACGCCCTGGCCAGCGAGGTGAAGCTGGACGTCATCGAGACCGACTACCGCGGCCACGCGATGAAGGCCGCGGCCAAGGCGGCCGAGGAAGGTGTCGACCTGGTCGTCGCACACGGCGGCGACGGGACGGTCAACGAAGTCGTCAACGGCCTGCTCGCCGCGGGCTCGCCCACACCGATGCTGGGTGTGGTGCCAGGTGGATCGGCGAACGTGTTCGCGCGCGCCCTGGGGCTGCCGCGGGATCCGGTCGAGGCGACCGGTGTCCTGCTGACCGCGATCGAGGCCAACCGGACCAGAACCGTCGGACTCGGCCGCGTCTCGTGGCACGACGGCAACAGGTTTTTCACATTTAACGCAGGAGTCGGCTGGGACGCCGACGTCGTCGCGTGGGTCGATCGCAAGCGCGGCAAGCAGACGAGCCCCTATCTGTACGCGCGCGCCGCGTTGGCCTGCTACCTGAAGCCGTCGCACGGCCAGCCGCTGCTGCAGATCGAGACTCCCGGCGAGCAGCCGCACCAGGGCGGGAAGCTCGCGTTCGTCTCCAACACCGATCCGTGGACCTACCTCGGCGATCGTCCCGTTCACCTGAACGCGGGATGCACCTTCGACGGAGGTTTGGGGCTCTACTCACTGAGCACCCTGAGGTTGCCGACAGTTCTGCGCGCACTGCGCCAGGCCGTGTCCAAACGGGGAAACCAGCGCGGCGGGAAGGTTTTGCGGCGCGATGACGTTGACTGCGTCAGGGTCACCGCCGAGGAGCCGGTTCGCCTCCAGGTGGATGGAGACCTCGTCGGCGAGGTGACGAACGTCGAGTTCACGTCGGTTCCAGCGGCACTTGTGGTTGCCGTCTGACCGATTGGGTACTTGAGATATCGGGCGTGTGACGTGAGGTCACACTAGGTCCGGTGGATACGTGCTGCCGTCGATCTTTCGGGTGAGTTCACTCACCGGCCACAGAAGACCTCTTGACATCCGGCCAGTTCGTGAAAGCATTCACAAGCACCCCGAACGACCGATATGACGACGACTGGCGCGCCGAAGCGCGCCTGGCAAGGAGCTAGGAAAATGGACTGGCGCCACCGCGCGGCCTGCCGTGACGAGGACCCCGAGCTGTTCTTCCCCGTTGGGAACAGCGGTCCTGCGCTCCTGCAGATCGCCGAGGCGAAGGCCGTTTGCACCCGCTGCCCCGTGTCCTCCTCGTGCTTGTCCTGGGCCCTCGAAAGTGGCCAGGACGCAGGCGTGTGGGGCGCGATGAGCGAGGACGAGCGACGCGCACTCAAGCGTCGCAACGCTCGCACCCGGGCGCGCAGCAACGCCTGAGGCTCTGCGAAGCCGCGCAATCCAAAGCGCCCAAAGGCCCGATACCGACAACCTCGGTATCGGGCCTTTGGGTTTTCCCAGCGTAAGCCTCGTGAGTGTTTAAGCCGGTTAGAACCGGCCTGAACACTCACGATGTTTTCAACGCCTGTGGGACAACGGAACCCGCAACACCGCTTCGGTACCACGCGGCTCCCTGCGCCGAAGTGACAGCGAGCCGCGCAGCTCGGATTCCACGAGTGTGCGGACGATCTGCAGACCGAGCCCGTCGGTGCGCTCCAGCGAGAACCCGCGCGGCAAACCTTTGCCGTCGTCGGAGATGGTGACGTCCAGCCAGCGCGCCGACCGGTTGGCCGAAATGGTCACCTCGCCGCCCTGACCGGCCGGATACGCGTGCTCGACGGCGTTCTGGGCCAGTTCGGCGAGGACCATCACCAGTGGCGTCGCGAGTTCGGCCGACACCACACCGAACTGCCCGCTGCGCCGGACCTTCACGTGCGACTCGGCGACCGCGACATCACTGACCACCGGGATCACCTTGTCCAGCAACGTGTCCAGGTCGACGCGCTCGTCGACCGACATGGACAGCGTTTCGTGCACCATCGCGATCGCGGCGACCCGGCGGACGGACTCGGCAAGTGCGGCTTTGGCTTCCGGGCTGTTGGTGCGACGCGACTGCAGCCGCAGCAACGCGGCCACGGTTTGCAGGTTGTTCTTCACGCGGTGGTGGATCTCGCGGATCGTCGCGTCCTTGGACAGCAACGCGCGGTCGCGGCGCTTCACCTCGGTCACGTCACGCACAAGCACCAGCGCACCCGCCGGAGTGTCCATGGGGCGCAACGGAAGCGCGCGGAACAACACAACCGCGCCGCGGCGTGCCTCGACTTCGGTGCGCATACTCGGCTGGCCGTCGATCGCGGCGAGCATGCGCTGCGCGATCTCGGTGGCGTCGAACGGGTCCGCGATCAGCTGACGGGTCAGCGGAGCCAGCCGCGCGCCGACCAGATCGGCCGCGTGTCCCATCCGGTGGTACGCCGACAGCGCGTTCGGGCTGGCGAAGATCACCGTCCCGTTGGCGTCCACCCTGATCAGGCCGTCACCGACACGCGGGCTGGTGTGCACGTCGGCGGTCGGCTCGACGCTCGGGAACGTGCCGTCCGCGACCATCTGGCACAGGTCGCCCGCGCTGCCCAGGTACGCGATCTCCAACGGAGACGGCACGCGGGGCACAGCCAGGTTCGTCTCGCGGGACAGCACACCGACCACGCCACCGTCGAAGACCACGGGAATGGTCTCCCTGCGCACCGGGACACCGAGGTACCAGTGCGGATCCTCCTCGCGGCACACGCGCTGCTCCACCGCGGCCCTGCGCAACTGCGGGTGGTCGGACACCTTGATGAACGTGCCGACTATGTCCTCGGGGTGGGCGGTCGGCGCCGTTGTCGGGCGGGCGTGCGCGACACACACGAACTCGCCACCCAGCCGGTCCGCGGCGGCGTTCTCGTGGTCCTCGACGTACGGCACCCAGAGCAGGAAGTCCGCGAAGGACAGGTCGGACAGCAACTGCCATTCGGCGACGACCTTCTGCAGGTGGTCGACGGCGGCACCGGGCAGCCCGGTGTGCTCGGCCAGCAGGTCAGCGAGTGTCGACAACAGGGCTCCTCTCCCCGACCAATCCAACCACGGTCCAACCCGCTTCCGCTGACCTGTCACAATGGGCTGAAAAGGCAACAATGCAGTAGGAGATTCGCATGTCGAAGCGCGCACGGAAGCGTCGCGACCGCAAGAAGCGTGGCGCCAACCACGGCAAGCGCCCAAACACCTGAGCGCGAAACGGCCCCGGTCACCCGGGGCCGTTTTCATGTGGTCTTCCTGATCTCCACCTGGGCTTGCGTGACCTCGAGGGTCACACCGCCCTGCTCGACCACGGTCTTGCGGATCGTGGCCCGTAGCCGTTCCTTCAGCGCCTCAGGTGCGTGATCCCCGCCGCACTTCTTCGCGAGCAGCTCCTTGAGGTGCTCGTCGATGCCGTACTCGGCCAGGCACGGGCTGCACTCGTCGAGGTGCTGCTTGAGCAGCTCCTTGCGCCCTTTGTCGCACTCGCCGTCGAGGAACAGCCAGACCTCGGCCAGAACCTCGGAGCAGTCCGTCTCGTGGTGGTCGCCGCAGCTCACGATCCCGACACCTCCGCCCGCACGAAGCCCCGCTCCTTGGCGACGTCGGCCAGCATGTCGCGGAGCTGACGGCGTCCGCGGTGCAGACGCGACATCACGGTCCCGATCGGGGTCCCCATGATCTCGGCGATCTCCTTGTAAGCGAATCCCTCGACGTCGGCGAGGTAGACAGCGAGCCTGAACTCCTCCGGCAGCCGCTGCAGGGCCTGCTTGACGTCGTCATCCGGCAGGTTGTCCATGGCCTCGACCTCGGCCGAGCGCAGTCCGCTCGACGTGTGGCTCTCGGCCTGGGCCAGCTGCCAGTCGGTGATCTCTTCCGTCGGCTGCTGGATCGGCTGCCGCTGCCGCTTGCGGTAGCCGTTGATGTACGTGTTGGTCAGGATGCGGTACAGCCACGCCTTGAGGTTGGTCCCAGCCGAGAACGACTTGAAGGCGGCGAACGCCTTGAGGTACGTCTCCTGCACCAGGTCCTCGGCATCGCTCGGGTTGCGGGTCATCCGCAACGCGGCCGAGTAAAGCTGGTCCAGCATCGGCATGGCATCACGCTCGAACCGGGCAGCACGCTCCTGCGCGCTCTCCGGCTCCATGTTCACCTGGGTTTCGGTGCCCGGCACCGCGCTCCCTTCCCACCGACCAGTACGGATCCCGGTCGACGCTCGCGACTTCATCGAGGATACGCGGCCTGTGATCAGCCGGCTTGGCGCCATCTGCGGGGCGATCTCGGTCAGCACGTCCTGGTCAACACGGTCCCAGCCGCTGTCATTCCCGGTCGTAAGCTGAGCCACATGGCAGGCAAGGGGACCCCTGGCACAGCGCTGCTGGCGAAACAAAAGGTGCCACACACGCTGCACTCCTACGACCACGACCCACGCGCGGCCTCATACGGGCTAGAGGCCGCCGAGGCACTGGGCCTGGAGCCCGCACGGGTGTACAAGACACTGCTGGCAGACGTGGACGGCTCCCTGACCGTGGGAATCGTGCCGGTCACCGCCCAGCTGGACCTGAAGGCACTGGCGGCAGCAGTCGGCGGCAAGAAGGCCCGAATGGCCGAGATCGCGACGGCCGAGCGAGCAACCGGATACGTCGCCGGTGGAATCTCCCCCCTCGGCCAGCGCAAGCGTTTGCCCACGGTGTTGGACAGTTCAGCGGCCACATTCACTACGTTGTTTTGCTCCGCAGGGCGACGTGGCCTCGAAGTCGAACTGGCTCCCGAAGACCTGGCCCACCTCACCGGAGCCGTGGTCGCGGACATCGCCGCGTACTGACGTGCGAGATCAGCACCAACGGAGACAGAACCAACCGATCCAGCACGCCGGTGATCAAGAAGCCAACGCCGAAACCTCCATACACCTGATTCCGACCGACTGTAGAAACCCACAGCGAGAGACCAAAATCACTGTGTGAATGCACACCGCCAACCAACTCGGTATGACTCCGGCCGCCTGGAGCCTGCGCAAGAAGGCTGGATGACTCGCGCGTGGTGGCGGCTAGCGGCTGACTGATGTGAGAGCACAGTCGGGGGTGCCAGCGGCCCGCGAAAGTGCAGAGGAGCGCTGGTGGCCCACGCGCAAGCACAGTGGCAGTCGGAGGTACTGGTGGCTCGCACGCATGCGCGGCCAGGCGCGCTGGTGGCCCACGCGCCACGGCGGCTCTGCCCCGCGATCGCTCGGCCCCGAACCTGCAGGTCGCGCGCATGCGCGGTCAGGGGTCTGGTGGCTCGCGCGCCACGGTGTGCGCGGCCGTTGCTCGACCCTGAACCCGTGGCCCGCACGCATGTGCAGAGGTGGTGCTGGTGGCTCGCGTGTATGCGCGGCCCGGGGGTGTTGGTGGCTTGCGCGCCAGCGCAGAGCAGCCCGCGCGCAAGCGCATGGGGGTGCTTCGGGTGTGTTCCCTTCCGTATGGCCTGGGCGCAGCCAAACCACAACGGGTCAGGAGGTCGGCCTACCCAAACCGACCCACAGCGCAGGCCCTACCGACCTCTTGACCCGTTGTGGTTTCCTCCGGCAGGCCATACGGAAGGGAACACGCCCGCCACCACCCGACCCACAAAAACACTAGAACGACGAGCCTATGGCTCCAGATCCTGTGTTCCCCTTTTGGCGGCCTGCCGTCCGGCGAGGACCTGCTTGTCAAGACTGGCGGCCTTGCCTCCCCCGGCGAGGGACCTGCTTGTCAAGACTGGCGGCCTGCCTCCCGGCGAGGGGAAATCTTGAAAGCCAAGAGGTCACAAAGTCAGTCCAAACAGAACTCGTTCCCCTCCGGATCGGTCATCACGATATGACCGGCGCTCATCGGTGGCCCAGGCTCAAAGCGACGCACCCGTACCGCCCCAAGACCAACGAGCCGCGAACACTCAGCCTCCAACGCAGCCATCCGCTCCGCACCCCGCAACCCAGGCGCAGCACGAACATCCAGATGAACCCGATTCTTCCCAGCCTTGTCCTCGGGAACCTGCTGAAAGAAGACCCGAGGCCCGTGACCATCCGGGTCCTCAATGGCCGACCTGGTGTTGCGCTGATCCACCGGTACACCAACCTGTTCGAGGAAGACGTCCCAAGCAACCAGCGGATCGGCACCTTCCGGCAGGGAGACACCTGGCGGGCCGGGGTGGACGTAACCCAACACGTCCCGCCAGAAAGTGGACAGTGCCGCTGGGTCGTGGGCGTCGAAGGTGACCTGGATGTGACGGCTCATCGGGAAGCTCCGTTCGTGGTGTGCAGGTAGAGATCGCGCAGCAGACAGACCTCGGACAAGTGGTGGATCAGCTCGCGGTGGATGTGCAGCACCAGATCGGCCATGGCTGCCTCCGGGTAGGGCTCCTTGTCCCCCACCAGTTCCAGCAGCCCGGTCTCGGTGAGCCCACGAACGCCGGTCAGCCAGACATCCAGCTGGTGTTCGAGCTGTTCAAGGGCGGCAGCCGCGGTGCCCGCGTACTCCCAGCTCTCGTACGACACCGACGGCGCGCCGAAGTGGGAGGCGTTCCGGGCGGCGAGGACGCCGACGATGACGTGGCCGAGTCGCCAGGCGATCGTGGTGAAGGCCGCGGGGACCGGTGCGGGGATGGCGTAGTCGATGGTGAAGTCTCCTGCGCCGACCTGGATGGGCGCGGTGGAGCTGCCGCGGGGCCGCACGCTCCATGCGTCCGGCACCGGCGACCAGAAGTACTCGTCGTCGGTGAGGCCGTCGAGGCGGGCGCGGAGCTGGTGGTTCCAGTGCCACTCGAACTGCTCGCGCAGTGCTTGGTTCCAGTTCATGTGGCCAAGCCTGACACCCCAAGCGGACAGGATCGGTCCGCTTGCTCTGGCAGAGTTGTCGATGTGGACGACGAGCGGGGCACGACCGAGCGGGTGCTCACCCTGCTCGGGCTGCTGCAGCAGCGCCAGAGCTGGACAGGGCCCGAATTGGCCGACCGGCTGGGCGTCACGACGCGCACGGTCCGGCGCGATGTCGAGCGGCTGCGTGCCCTCGGTTATCCGGTACACGCCAGTCAGGGCGGTGGTGGTGGCTACCAGCTCGGGCCGGGCCAGAACCTGCCTCCGCTGCTCTTCGACGACGAGGAAGCGATCGCCACGGCCGTCTCGCTGCTCGCCGGTGCGGGCAGTGCGGTCGCCGGTGACGCGGCGCTGCGCGCGTTGAGCAAGCTCGACCAGGTGCTGCCGACCCGGCTGCGGGCCGAGGTGGGCGCGCTCGCCACGTCCGTGCGGTCCTTCAACGGTGGCCACACGTCGGTCGGTCCGGCGGTGCTCATGGTGTTGGCCAGGGCATGCCGTGACGAGGTCGAAGCGGGCTTCGGGTACCCGTCCGGCGGCGAGGTTCGACAGCGGCGGGTCGAGCCCTACCGTCTGGTCGCCTCGGACCGGCGCTGGTATCTCCTCGCCTACGACCTCGATCGTGACGGCTGGCGCAACTTCCGCGTCGACCGGATGACCGACGTGCACGCCCGAACATGGCGGTTCCGCCCGCGTGAGGCGCCCGACGCGGCGACCTACGTGCAGGAGAACGTGGCCAGCCGCGTCTATTCGCACCAGGCGCGCTTCCTCGTCCATGCCCCGGCTGAGACGGTACGTGCGCAGATCCCCGCGTCGGCTGCTGTCGTGCAGCCGCGTGACGACGGGAGCTGCGAGGTCGTCACCGGCGCGAACACTCTCGACTTCATGCTCATGCACATGGTTCTGCTGGGCCACGACTTCGCCGTGCTCGACCCACCTGAACTGCGGGAACGTTGTGGCGTGCTGGCCGAACGGCTGCTGGCGGCCAGGCATTAGTCCAACGGGCGCAGGACCCTGGCGAGCCATTCCTGGACTGTCTGGCTGACGGCCTTCGCGTCCGCCTTCAGGCTGTGGTCTCCCGCCACGAGCACCACTTCCCTGTGGTGTGCGGCTTCCGGCCTGCCGAAGGTGTCCTTCTCGCCCTGCACCACCAGTACCGGCACGTCGACGCCGTCCAACTCCGGCTGGCGGGTCTTCTCCGGCTTTCCGGGCGGGTGCAGGGGGAAGGCCAGGCAGAGGACCGCGACCGCTTCGCCCTCCGACGCCGTCCGGCAGGCCACCCGCGCTCCGGACGACCGGCCGCCGAAGACCATCGGCAGGTCGGCGAACCAGCGTTCCGCCAGGTCGTCCGCGACCGCCAGCCATGCCTCGTCCAGCTGGCCCGCCGGGGCCGGGGCGCGCCTGCCCGCGACGCGGTACGGCTGCTCGATCAGCGCCACATGCACGCCCGCGGCCGTCGCGCCCCGGGTCGCCGCCACCAGGTCCGGGGCGCCGATGCCGCCGCCCGCGCCGTGGCCGAGCAGCAGGGCCGCCCGGCCTTCCGGCGCGCAGTGCAGTTCCGCGCGGGCCGGGCCGCGTGGGGTGTCGATCTGCGCCGTGGTCATCGCGCTGTCATCGGCCCAGGTCGAACAGGGCGGGCTCGCCCTGCTCCGTCGCCGGTTCCATCAGTTCGGGACCGTTGTTCTTGATGCTGTTCACCGCGGGGGACACCGGGCGCAGCTCCAGCGCGGCCAGGAAGTCGTCCGTCGGTGGGGTGACCAGGCCGGACGGGTCGGTGTTGTCCGGGTCCAGCCACGCCGCCCACCTGTCCGGCGGCATCAGGACCGGCATCCGGTCGTGGATCTCGGCGAGCTGGTCGACGGAGGGCATCGTCAGCACCGAGCACGTCACCAGTGGCTCGCTGTCCGGCTGCTCCTTGTCGCGCCAGACCGTCCAGAGACCGGCCATCGCCAGGCTCTGCCCGTCCTTCCGGGTGGTGAAGTACGGCTGCTTCACCTTCCCGTCGCGCTGCCACTCGTACCAGCCGTCGGCGGGCATCAGGCACCGCCGCTTCGTCCACGACGTGCGGAACGCCGGTTTCTCCGCCGCGCTCTCCGAGCGGGCGTTGATCATCTTCGCGCCGACCTTCGCGTCTTTCGCCCATGCCGGGACCAGGCCCCACTTCATCACCCGCAAGGACCGCTCGGTCCTCGACATGTCCGGCTCGCCGTCATCGTCGCGTGGATGCCGTTGCACCACCGCCACGACGTTGCGGGTCGGGGCCACGTTGAAGTCCGGTCCCGCGATCGCGTCCGCTGTCGCGTCCACGGCGTCGAACTCGGCCGCGAGCGTCGCGGGATTCTTGGTGGACGCGTACCTACCGCACACTTTTGACAACACCTCCGACCCGAATCGTGACACGTGCGCGCTGGCCTGGCGAGTGCATGGGGGATCATCGACCCATGACGCAGCCTTGGGCCGCCCCAGTCTCGGCCACTCCGGTCCGTGCCACCGTGTCCATCCCCGGCTCCAAGTCGATCACCAACCGTGCGCTCGTCCTCGCCGCGCTCGCGGACGGACCGTCCGCTGTCCGTGCCCCGCTGCGCAGCCGCGACACGAACCTCATGGTCGCCGCGCTGCGCGCGCTGGGCGCCGAGATCACCGACGAAGGCGACGACTGGCTCGTCACCCCTGCCACGCTGCGTGGTCCCGCGGATGTCGACTGCGGGCTCGCGGGCACCGTCATGCGTTTCCTCCCACCGGCCGCGGCGGTCGGGCAGGGCGAGATCCGGTTCGACGGCGACGAGCAGGCCCGCGTGCGTCCGATGGGGACGATCCTGGACGCGTTGCGCGGCCTCGGCGCTGACATCACCGGTGAACGGCTTCCCTTCACACTGCACGGAAACGGCGCACTGCCCGGCGGCGAGGTGACCATCGACGCGTCCGCGTCGTCGCAGTTCGTGTCCGGCCTGTTGCTCTCCGGTGCCCGTTACGACAAGGGGTTGACCGTCCGGCACAACGGCAAACCCGTTCCCTCCATGCCGCACATCGAGATGACCGTGCAGATGCTGCGCGAGGCGGGCGTGGACGTCGACGACGCCGAGGCCAACGCGTGGCAGGTCCGGCCAGGGCCGATCCGGGGCCGCGAGTGGGTCGTCGAGCCGGATCTGTCCAACGCGACGCCGTTCCTCGCCGCGGCGGCGGTCACCGGCGGGCGCGTGACGGTCAGCGGCTGGCCGGCGAGCACGACCCAGCCGGGCGACGACATCCGTGGCATCCTCGCCCAGATGGGATGCGACGTCGTGCTGGATGCCAACGGGCTCACCGTGACCGGCCCCGACCGGCTGTCCGGTGTGGACATCGACCTGCACGACGTCGGCGAGCTGACGCCGACCATCGCCGCGCTGGCCGCGTTGGCCGACGGGCAGTCCGTGTTGCGTGGCATCGCGCACCTGCGTGGTCACGAGACGGACCGGCTCGCCGCGCTGGCCGATGACCTCAACGGCCTCGGCGGGGACGTCGACGAAACCGACGACGGCCTGGTGATCCGGCCCCGTGCGCTACACGGAGGCCTGTGGAAGGCGTACGCCGACCACCGGATGGCCACCGCGGGCGCGATCCTCGGCCTGGTCGTGCCGGGCGTCGAGGTCGACGACATCGCCACCACGAGCAAGACCATCCCGGATTTCCCCGGGTTGTGGGCACGGATGCTCGCGTGAGCCCGCAGGGCGCAGGACGCAAGGACTGGAGCAAGCTCGACGAGTCGGACGTGCGCGTCCGGCCGGGTCGCGGCACGAGACCCAGGACCAAACGACGTCCGGAGCACGCCGACGCGGTCGCGGCGATGGTCGTCGGCAAGGACCGGGGCCGGTGGACCTGCGCGCTGGACGGCGACCCGAAGCAGATCGTGGTCGCGATGCGCGCGCGTGAGCTCGGCCGCACGCCGGTCGTCATCGGCGACGGCGTCGACCTGGTCGGCGACACCAGCGGGAAGCCGGACACCCTCGCCCGGATCGTGCGGGTGGCCGAGCGGACGAGCGTGCTGCGGCGGACCGCCGACGACACCGACCCGTTCGAACGCGTGGTGGTCGCGAACGCCTCCCAGCTGCTGATCGTGGTCGCGCTGGCGGATCCGCCGCCGAGGACGGGATTTATCGACCGCGCGCTCGTCGCCGCGTACGCGGGCGGCCTCGAACCTGTGCTGTGCCTGACGAAGTCGGACCTCGCGGCGCCGGACGAGATCATCGCCGCCTACGCCGACCTGGCCCTGCCGGTACTCGTCAGCAGGCAGGACAAGGAGCCGGAGGAGATCGCCGAACGGCTACGCGACCAGGTGACCGCGTTGATCGGGCACTCCGGCGTCGGCAAGTCGACGTTGGTGAACAAGCTGGTGCCGGACGCCGACCGGGAGACCGGCGTGGTCAGCGCGGTCGGCAAGGGCAGGCACACGTCGGTCACGGCGGTCGCGTTGCCGCTGCCCGACGGCGGCTGGGTGGTCGACACCCCGGGAATCAGGTCGTTCGGGCTGGCCCACATCGAGCCCGACGACATCGTTGCCGCTTTTCCGGAATTCGTCGAAGCTGCTGAAGAATGCCCGTCCGGCTGCGGGCATTTGGGCACGCCTGAAGACCCCGGCTGCATGCTTGACACCGTCGCCGCTGATGGGACCGCATCCAAGGGCAGGCTGGATTCGCTGCGCAGGCTGCTTTCGTCACGCGCCGGACTCGACGAATCACAGCGCGAACAGGGCGCGGAATAGTGTGACCAGGAAATATGCCGTTCGGTACGCCGTCGTCGGTGACTGCTGCTAGCGTCTGGTCCGATTGGTTCATCCGTACCAGCTGGGGTTAGGACAGAAGTATGCGCAAGACCGGGATTGTTGCTGCGGGCCTCGTGCTCGCGCTGACCGTGGTCGGCTGTGGCAGCAAGGAGTCGGGCACACCGACGGGCAGCAGCGGCTCCGGCAACACGTCGGCGCCCGCCGAAGCCGAGAAGAAGGGTTTCGGCAGCGCGCTGGACCTGGCCAACGCGATCAATAGCAAGAGCGACACGAAGAAGACCGCCAAGATCGCCTTCGAGATGGGCGCGGCGGGCCAGTCGTTCAAGGGTGACGGCGCGATCAACTCCGACGGTGACAAGTCCTCCTTCCAGCTGGCCATGGACATGGGCAGCATGAAGATGGAGATGGTCCTCGTCGACAAGGTCCTCTACATGAAGATGCCCCCGGGAGCGGGCGGCGGCTCGGCGTCGAAGCCGTGGGTCAAGATCACCCCGGGTGGCACCGACCCGATGTCGAAGCAGATGGGCCCGATGCTCGACAAGATCGACGACAGCTTCGACGTCGAGAAGCAGGTCGAGCAGATCAAGTCGGCCGGAACGATCAACAAGCAGTCGAAGGAAACCCTCGACGGCGAAGAGGTCACCCACTACGACATCACCGTCGACACGGCGAAGATGGCCGCCAACGCGACCGACCCGACCGCCAAGGAGTCCGCGCAGGCGCTCAGCAAGGCGGGCGTGAAGGAATTCCCGATGGAGTGGTGGATCAACTCGGACGGTCTGCCGGTCAAGATCACGACCAAGATGACCGCAGCGGGCCAGGACGTGAACATGCTCGCGACCTACAAGGACTGGGGCAAGCCGGTCGACATCAAGGCTCCCCCTGCCAGCCAGGTCGCTTCCAACTGATCTGACAGACGGACACCACCCGCAACTGGGCAGTCCTTAACGAGCAGGCACGGCCTCTCTTCATTCACGTGGCGTTCGCAGTCTCGTGAATGTGTGAGAGTGCCGTGCCTGTTGCGTTTTCGCCCTTGGTCGGGTCTCTGCTTCGGGTTTGTTGGCTCCTGTGTCACAGAGCAGTCCTCGCCGGACACCATGTTCCTCGGCTTGACCAGCAGGTCCCCTCGCCGGGAGGCAGGCCGCCAGACTTGACAAGCAGGTCCTCGCCGGACGGCAGGCCGCCAAAAGGGGAACACAGGATCTGGAGCCATGGGCTCGTCGTTCTAGTGTTTTTGTGGGTCGGGTGGAGGCGGGTGTGTCCCCTTCCGTATGGCCTGCCGGAGGAAACCACAACGCGTCAAGAGGTCGGTAGGGCCCGCGCTGTGGGTCGGTTTGGGTAGGCCGACCTCCTGACCCGTCGTGGTTTGGCTGCGCCCAGGCCATACGGAAGGGAACACACCCGAAGCACCCCCATGCGCTAGCGCGCAGGCTGCTCTGCGCATGCGCGCGAGCCGCCAGCACCCCGACTGCGGTTGCTTGTTCTCCGCAGCCGCATGAGATCTATACCAACTTGACTTGCCCTGTGCATTCACACAGCAAACCGGTCTAACACTGTAGCTTTCTACACCGAGACGAAAAGGGATATGAGTGCCCCCGCCTGCGGCCTCGCGGTGTGCGCGCCAGCGCAGGGGTGTGGTTCGTGGGGTGTCCCTCCCGTATGGCCTGGGCGCAGCCACACCACGGCGTGTCGGGAGGTCGGCCCACGAAACCCAACCCCAAGCGCAGGCCCTACCGACCTCCCGGCACGCCGTGGTTTCCTCCGGCAGGACATACGGGAGGGGCGCCCCGCGCCCCCCACTCGACCCAGGAAGCCACGTGGGTTAAGCGAACCGGCGCGAGAAACGAAGAGGTCTTTGTGTCCCCTCTTGGAGGCCTGCCCGCCGGCGAGGCGTCTCTTTGTCCTTGGTCCCGACAAACCCCGTGCAAGACATTGCCTTGCACGGGGGTTCGCTGAGTCAGCCCATATGCGGGTAGATGTGGTCGGTCGGCGGCACGAACGTCTCCTTGATCGACCGAGGGCTTATCCACCGCTGCAGGTTGAAGATCGAGCCCGCTTTGTCGTTCGTACCAGATGCCCGACTACCACCAAACGGCTGCTGACCAACAACCGCGCCCGTCGGCTTGTCATTGACATAGAAGTTGCCTGCGGTGAACCGCAACGCCCGCTGAGCCTCCTCAACGGCATGCCGGTCGGTCGCGAACACTGCGCCGGTCAACCCATAAGGCGAACCCGAATCAACAGCCCCCAGAACCTTGCTGTAGTCGGCATCGTCGTACACGTGGACCGAGAGAATCGGCCCGAAGTACTCGGTGCGGAAGACATCGTGAGTGGGGTCGTCGCTGACCAGAACCGTCGGCTGCACAAAGAAACCGACGCTGTCATCAGCCACGCCGCCGGTCAGCACTTCCAGCTTGCCCTCCCCACGCACCTGCTCGAACAGCGCCGAGTGCTTGGCGAACGCGCGCGCATCAATCACCGCGCCGCCGAAGTGGGAGAAGTCCGTGACATCGCCGTACGACAAGGACTTCGTCACGTCGGCAAGCGCATCACGGACACCGCCGTCCCACAGCGACCGCGCGATGTAGGCGCGGGACGCGGCCGAGCACTTCTGTCCCTGGTACTCGAAGGCACCACGAACCAGCCCAGTCGTCAGCGTCCTCGGATCCGCTGAACTGTGCGCCACCACGAAGTCCTTGCCGCCGGTCTCGCCGACGATCCGCGGGTACGCGCGGTAGGTGTCCAGGTTCTCACCAATGGTCCGCCACAAGTACTTGAAGGTCTTCGTCGAACCGGTGAAATGCAGTCCGGCGAAGTCCGGGTCAGCCAGCGCCACCTCGCTGACGGCGGGCCCGTCACCGGTCACCAGGTTGATCACACCGGGCGGCAACCCGGCCGCCTCAAGCAAACGCATGGTGTGGTGGGCCGCCAGTGACTGCGTCGGCGACGGCTTCCACACCACCGTGTTGCCCATCAGCGCGGGCGCGGTCGGTAGGTTTCCCGCGATCGCGGTGAAGTTGAACGGCGTGATCGCCACGACGAACCCGTCAAGCGGCCGGTGGTCGAACCGGTTCCACACACCAGGACTGGACTCCGGCTGTTCCGCCAGCAGGCGCCGGGCGAACGTCACGTTGAACCGCCAGAAGTCGATCAGCTCGCAGGCGCTGTCTATCTCCGCCTGCTGCGCGGACTTCGACTGGCCGAGCATCGTCGCCGCGTTCAGCTTGTCCCGCCACGGCCCGGCGAGCAGGTCCGCGGCGCGCAGCAGGATCGCCGCCCGCTCATCGAACGGCAGCTCACGCCATGCGGGCGCGGCGGCCTTCGCTGCCGCCACAGCCGCGCGGACGTCGTCCGCGGTGGCCTGCGCGGTCTGGCCGAGCACGTGCGCGCGGTTGTGCGGTTGGACAACGTCGACGCGGTCGCCGCCCGCCATCCGTTCCTCGCCGCCGATCGTCATGGTGAAGTCGGCCTGGTCGCTCTCCAGTGCCGCGATCGCGGCCTTGAGCGACTCGCGTTCCGGTGTTTCCGGCGCGTATGACCTGATCGGCTCGTTGTGGGCTTCTGGCACGGCCGAGACGGCGTCCATCGAGTGCTCTCCTCCGGGTCTACATCAGCTCAAGCAGGAACGGCAGTTCCTGGGTGGCGTACCAGCCCAGTTCGTGGTCCTCGGCGTCACCCAACACGAATTCTGCGTCCTCGTCACCCATGTCCGCAGCGTCAACCACCTCGACGGCCTTGGCTACGGCATGTTCCGCCTCCGAGCTGTCCAGGTGGATCGAGGCGACGTCCTTGAGCACGACCGGCCCGGACAGCCGGACGACCGAGTGGTCGAGGTCGGGCCGCGGCGTCACGCCGTCCACGTCGACCGCGATGACCACCCTGCGGCGCATCGCCTCCGGATCCGCGCCGAGCAGGCGCAACGACGCCCTTGCCGCGTCCGCCATCGCGACGTACTCGAGCTCCTCGGCCGACCCTTCGGTGTACATCTCGCGCAACGCCGGGGTCAGCGCGAACGCGGTGCCGTTCAACGGCTTGAGCTCACCTGCCGTGTTGAGCTCGTGCAGCATCGTGACCGTCGCAGGAAGATAGACCCGCACGCCCTCACACCCTTACCGTCGAAAGCAGTTCTTCCAAGGACTCCTCGACCATCCTGGCCAGTGTGTCCACATCGGACATGGCGCCCCGGTCCCCGTTGAGTCCGAAGTAGACGCCACCGTCGTACGAGGTCACCCCGATCGCCAGCGCCTGGTTGCGCACGAGCGGGACGACCGGGAACATCTCGATCATCTTGGCGTTGCCCGCGTACAGCGGCTCCTGCGGGCCCGGCACGTTGGTGATCACCACGTTGAAGATCCTGCGGGAGAACGAGCCCGCCGCGCGCGCTCCGAGCGAGTGCAGCGTCGGCGGCGCGAAACCGCTCATCCGACGCAACGCACCGGCCGCGACCTTGCGCGCCGAGTCGTTGTGCCCGCGCATCGCGTGACTGACGTGGTGCAGCCGGACGACCGCGTTGGGCTCGCCGACGGGCAGGTCGACGAGCTTCGCCGTGACCGTGTTGCCCAGCATGCCCGGCACGGACTCGTCGGTCTCGTCGTCGCGCACAGCCAACGGGACCAGCGCGCGCAACGTCGTCGACGACGTGACCGCCTGACCACGCGACAGGAGCCACGTTCGTAAGGCGCCTGCCAGCGTGGCCAGGACAACGTCGTTGACTGTGCAGCTGTGCTCGCCGCTGATGGCTTTGAAGTCGTCCAGGCTGGTCCTGGCGACCGTGAACCGCCGCTGCGGCGAGATCCGCACGTTCAGCGGGCCGCTCGGCGCCGTGCTGGCCGAGCCGATCGCGGTGACCAGCCCACCCGCCGTGTCCGCGACCCGTTGCACGAGCGCGCTGGAGAACAGGTCACCCGCCGCCGCGCGGGCGTTCTCGACCAGCTCCCGCGGCCGCTGCACCGCGTCGGTGATCGCGTCCAGCAGCAGCCTGGTCTGCGTCGGCGGGCGCTGGGGGATCCACGCGCCGTCGCTGTTGTGCCCGACCTGCGGGGACGTGTCCAGGATGAGCTGTCCGATGTCGATCGTGCCGATCCCGTCGACCAGCGCGAGGTGCGTCTTGGTGACGATCGCGAACCGGCCGCGCGCCAGCCCTTCGACCAGGTAGGTCTCCCACAGCGGCCTTGTCGGGTCCAGCGGCCGGGACATCAGCCGCGCGACCAGGTCGTGCAGCTGCTCGTCACTGCCCGGCCGGGGCAGCGCGGAGCGCCGGACGTGGTAGGTCAGGTCGAAGTCGGCGTCGTCCACCCACACCGGTCTGGCCAGGTGGCCGGGCACGGACTGGACCTTCTGCCGGTAGCGCGGGATCAGGTCGAGCCGCTGCTCGATCATCCTGACCAGCTCGTCGTAGTCGAAACCTCCCCGCGGCCTACGGAACACGGCGACACCGCCGACGTGCATCGGCGTCGCCTGGTCCTCCAGGTAGATGAACGAGGCGTCCACCGCGGACAGGCGATCGGGCATACCCCCGAGCTTAATTGCTGTGCTTGTTGGCCCTCGCTTCGCTCGGCCGGGCTTGGCCCGGTCGTCGCACATCTGCACACCATGGGATTCTGCGCACATGGCTTCACCGAAGGACAGGTTCGTCACCGTGTACGGCCGCAAGCCGGTGCTGGAGGCGCTCGGCGACGCGACGCTGCAAGTGGACAAGGTCATCCTTGCCGACACGGCGCGCGGACCAGCCGCGCGGGAGATCCTGGACGCCGCCTCCGCGCGTGGCGTCGAGGTGCAGCGGGCGACGGGCCAGCGTGTGAAGGTCCTCGCCGGGAACGGCAAGCAGGACCAGGGCGTGCTGGCCGACGTGGTCGCGCCGCGGATGAAGCTGCTGGCGGACGCGTTGTCCGGTCCTCGGCCTCCTCGGGGCGTGCTGCTGCTCGACGGGATCACGACGCCCGCGAACGTGGGCATGATCCTGCGGACCGCGACCGCCGCCGGGATGGGCGGGATCGTGGTGCCACGGCGCGGTGTCGCGTCCATCGATCCCCTGGTCGTCAAGGCCTCCGCGGGTGTCGCCTTCCACGCGCCCGTGCTGCGGTGCGCGACGGCCGCCGAGGCCGCGTCGTTGCTGCGCTCGTCGGGGTATCCGCTGTTCGCTCTGGACGCGGACGCGCCGACCTCGTTGTTCTCCGCCGAGTTGCCTGCTCGGGCGGCGTTCGTGCTCGGCAGCGAGACCGCCGGGGTGAGCCAGGAGGTGCGGGAGCACGTGACGTCGTGGCTGTCGATCCCGATGCGCGGCGGGGTGGAGTCACTCAACGTGGCGAGCGCGGCGGCGGTGCTGTGTTTCGAACACCTCCGCCGCGACCCGACAACATATTAATATATTAGCGCTCATCTACATGATATCCGGCAACGCGGGCGACGGACAGCAATCCTCCCCTACATTCGGCAGTCGACGGACCAAACCCGGGCTCAACCCAATTGCCCAACTGGTACCAGAGGGAAGAACCGGCCGCGCAGTGCGCGACCACCCGATAAACATAGGGTGGGTACGGCAAATAATCGCAGTACACATCGATGCCCTGACCGGCAAAGATGCTATACCTGACGGCATCACAGGCCGGAGGTGGAAGGTCTCGCGCGGACGCAGGCAAGCCGATCATGAGCGTGCCGACGGAAATGACTGCGGCGAGTAAGGCGGCCAATTTTCTGCGCATCAGCTTTCCCCTTTCGAAGCGATGACAAACCGAGCGTAACCCTGCGACATAATTGCTGACAATTCACCGGGCAAGTGAAATAAAAACGCGCGCGGTAACCCCTGCTGCTCCAAACGACTGATTACAGACCGCACAGTCGTGTCATCCGGCCGGGGGAATCCTGTCCGGATCGGACGGTCACGGATCTCTGTTGGGCACGAAGACCTGACGGGGAGCACAGCCTTGACCACACCGACACTGCGTCCACTGACCACCTACGAGCCCATCGACGGGCAGGTCCTGATCCCGGCCGCACGCCGTCCGGAAACAAGCCACCAGCCACCCGAACACCCGGTGGCCGCGGACAACGGGCAGTTCACCCTGATCGCGACCAGGATCCTCGAAGTCCTCGACGGCCGTCGCCCACTGGGACACCTGAGGACGCTGGTGGCAGAACCGGTCTACCAGGCGACCGTCACCCGCCTGCGCACCACGCCACCAATGGGCGTCCGTCACCAACTGTCATCCATCCACAGCTGCCGACCAACTGTGGACGCAGTCGAGGCATGCGGCCTCGTCGAGACAACAAGACACGGAACACGCACCCGCCGGGCGGCGGCGCTGGCCTGCCGGTTCGAGTACGCGGAGGGGCGGTGGATCTGCGTGTACTTCCGGATAGTCGGGCGTTGACCAGGCATTTCCTCGAGGCGGGGGACCGGCGTGCGCGAGCACTTCGACGTGCGCTGGTCAGCCTCCGGCCCCCGGAACCCAGCGTAGTGAGGGGGACTGACAGGGCAGCAGGACGAAGTTCGACCGCGAGGAAGTTGTCCACAGGATCACAGGAAGGACTGGCTGTCCACAGTGGAGTTTCGATGCGGTGGCGAGAGCGCTGTGAATGGGACACGCAACGAAGGCCGCCTTGGTTGCGGCGAGTGCAGCGAAGGCCACATTGGTTGCCGGTCCAGGCAACGCGCCCTGGCAAGGCGCCCGCTGGGTGGCGGCACCGGCGAACTCGATGGAGGCGTTGCCCCGCAGCGCTGGGTCGACCTCGGCAGGGCCTGGAATCGCCGCACACGCGCGTAGGCCCACCGGCCATGCAGGCCACAGCGGGACAGCTGTGGAGTCGGCTCTCCCGCCGACACAGCCCCTGCTACCAGCGGTCTGACGCGTGGTACCCGGCCAGCGGCACACCGGGGTCGTGGTTCTGTGCCGGAAACCCCGCTGGGGCGACCGGATGGCCGCCCCAGCGGGGTTTCAGCGCGTTACCGCCTCGCTCAGCTCAGCGGCGGGGGCCTTTTCGGCCCTTCTTCGCGTTGGCTCGGGCTGCTGCGCGGCGTTCGCGGCGGGATCCGGACTGGCCGCCTTCGGAGTCGTCCGCGCTTTCGGTGTGGGACTCCACGCCGCCGTCTTCCGCTGGGCCGCTGTAGCTCAGGTTCTGCGGGGCTCCGCTGCCGCCGCGCAGAGCCGGGGGGATCTGGGACTGCGGCTCCGGGTCCTGCATGCGGTGGCGGCCCTGGCCGTTGCCGCCGCCGTTGATCGCCGCCGCTTCCTGCGCTGCCTGCGCCGCACGGGCGAAGGCCTCGGGCACCTCGGCGGGCTCGACCTGCTGAGGCGGTGGTGCCTCCGCTTCGATCCGGACGCTGAACAGGTGCTGGACCGTGTCTTCCTTCAGCCCGTCCAACATCGACTGGAACATGTCGTAGCCCTCCCGCTGGTACTCGATCAGCGGGTCGCGCTGCGCCATCGCACGCAGGCCGATGCCTTCCTTCAGGTAGTCCATCTCGTACAGGTGCTCACGCCACTTGCGGTCGAGCACCGAGAGCAGGATCCGGCGTTCCAGGTCGTTCATGGTGCCTTCGCCGAACTGGCCGTCGATGTCCGCCTCGCGCGCGCGGTAGGCGCGCATGACGTCCTCGCCGACAGCCTGCTTCAGGTGATCGGCGTCGAGGTCGAACTCGTCGTTCTCGGCCAGCTCCTCCCAGGTCAGCTGTACCGGGTAGAGCTGCTTGAACGCGGTCCACAGCCGCTTGTGGTCCCAGTCCTCCGCGTAGCCGTCGGAGGTCTCCTGGTCGATGTAGTCCGAGATCACGTCGTGCATCATCTGCTCGATCTCGGGCCGGATGTCGTCGCCTTCGAGGACCTTGCGGCGCTCGGCGTAGACCACCTTGCGCTGCTCGTTCATCACGTCGTCGTACTTCAGGACGTTCTTGCGGATCTCGTAGTTCTGCTGCTCGACCTGGGTCTGCGCGCTCTTGATCGCGCGCGTGACCATCTTGGCCTCGATCGGCATGTCGTCGGGCACGCGCAGGGTCGTCATCACGCGCTCGACCATCACGGCGTTGAAGCGCCGCATGAGCTCGTCACCCAGCGACAGGTAGAACCGCGACTCACCCGGGTCGCCCTGACGGCCGGAACGACCACGCAGCTGGTTGTCGATACGGCGGGACTCGTGCCGCTCCGTGCCGAGCACGTACAGGCCGCCGAGCTCCGCGATCTCGTTGTGGGACGCGCTGGCTGTCTCGTATGCCTCGGCGTACGTGTCGTCGTAGACCTTCTGGTCGAACATCGACGTGCGTACGGCCTGGAACTGGATGTCGTACAGCGAGCTGTGCACGATGTCGTACACGGCCGAGCCGACGGCCTCTTCCAGCTTGGCCTCGCGCTGTGCCTCGTCGGCACCGCGGTCCCGCTTCGACGACCGCTCGGTCTGCTTCTTCACCACGGTCAGCGCCTCGTCGGCGGCCTTGTCGGCCAGGCCTTCGGTCGCGAGGTTGGGGTGCTGGCGCAGCACCCGGTCCACGCCATCACGGACCTTGATGACCAGCTGGTCGAACGCCGTGTCCCGGCGCTTGAAGTAGATCTCCTCGACCTTGCTGCCGCCGCCGACCCGCGCGACCAGGACCTTCTGCTCGGCCACGGCGTCCGTCGCGTTCAGCACCTCGCGCAGCACATTGCCCAGGTTGCCGATGGCTTCGTCCTGCGCGGCCGTGGTGATCGGCTTGGTGGCGCGCTCCGCCGCCGCACGGGCCTTCTCCTCGGCGCGCTCGGTCGCGATGCGGTGGGCCTGCACGTGCGCCGGGTCACCGGCGAGGTCGCCTTCGCGCTCCTCCTCCGGCACGTCCGCCTCGGCGTCCTCGTCGAGGTGGATCTCGCCGCCGCCGAGCACGATGTCGGTACCACGACCGGCCATGTTGGTCGCGATGGTGACCGCGCCCTTCTGACCTGCCTGCGCGATGATCGCGGCCTCGCGCTTGTGGTTCTTGGCGTTCAGTACCTCGTGCGGGATACCCATCTTGAGCAGCAGCTTCGACAGGTACTCCGAGCGCTCGACGCTCGTGGTACCGACCAGCACCGGCTGGCCCTTCTCGTGCCGCTCGGCGATGTCCTCGGCGACCGCGTCGAACTTGGCCTGCTCGGTCTTGTAGATCAGGTCCGACTGGTCCTTGCGGACGTTCGGCTTGTTCGGCGGGATCGGCACCACGGTGAGCTTGTAGGTCTGGTGCAGCTCGGCCGCCTCGGTCTGGGCGGTACCGGTCATCCCGGCGAGCTTCTCGTAGAGCCGGAAGTAGTTCTGCAGGGTGATCGTGGCCAGCGTCTGGTTCTCGGCCTTGATCTCCACCCGCTCCTTGGCCTCGATGGCCTGGTGCATGCCCTCGTTGTAGCGGCGGCCGGACAGCACACGGCCGGTGAACTCGTCGACGATGAGGACTTCGCCGTTGCGGACGATGTAGTCCTTGTCGCGCTTGAACAGCTCCTTGGCCTTCAGCGCGTTGTTCAGGTACCCGACCAGCGGCGTGTTCGCCGACTCGTACAGGTTCTCGATGCCCAGCTGGTCCTCGACCAGCGCGACACCGGCCTCGGTCACGCCGACCGTGCGCTTGCGGTCGTCGACCTCGTAGTGGATGTCGCGGCGCATCAGCGGCGACATCCTGGCGAACTCCTGGTACCAGCGCGACGACTGGTCGGCCGGGCCGGAGATGATCAGCGGCGTGCGGGCCTCGTCGATCAGGATCGAGTCGACCTCGTCGACGATGGCGAAGTAGTGCTCGCGCTGGACGCACTCGTCCAACGTCCACGCCATGTTGTCGCGCAGGTAGTCGAAGCCGAACTCGTTGTTCGTGCCGTAGGTGATGTCCGACTGGTAGGCCTCGCGACGCTGCTCGGGAGTCTTCTCCGAGAGGATCGTGCCGACCGTGAGGCCGAGGAAGCGGTGGATGCGGCCCATCCACTCCGCGTCTCGTTCGACCAGGTAGTCGTTGACGGTGACGACGTGCACGCCACGACCGGCCAGCGCGTTGAGGTAGGCGGGCAGCACACAGGTCAGGGTCTTGCCCTCACCGGTCTTCATCTCGGCGACCATGCCGAGGTGCAGTGCGGCGCCGCCCATGATCTGCACGTCGTAGTGCCGCTGGCTGAGCACCCGCTTGGCCGCCTCCCTGACCACCGCGAACGCCTCGGGCAGCAGGTCGTCGAGGTCTTCGCCCTCCTGGTAGCGACTCTTGAACTCGGCGGTCTTCGCGCGCAATTCCTCGTCAGAGAGGTTGACGACGTCCTCTTCGAGGGCGTTGATATGCGCAGTGATGTTGCGCAAGCGCTTGAGCGTCTTGCCTTCGCCCGCACGGAGTATCCGAGCCAGCACCATGTTGCCCTGACCTCATTACCTGATCGACTGTGCGCCCGCCGACGAGGGCACCTCTCCCCCATCGTAGGGAACGGGCATAACACGGTGCACGGCCGTGCGTAGTACGACCGTGCTCCTGACCGGGAGAACGCCTCGGGACCTCCGTAGGTTCCCGGGAGAGGTCCTTCGAAGGGGTGGAAAAACACGGGCGCCCCGGAAGCCGCTTGCTTCCGGGGCGCCCATTGTTGGTCGGAGGTCTAGGACATTCGGATGACGCCGTAGTCGAAGCCCTTGCGGCGGTAGACCACGCTCGGCCGGCCCGCTTCGACGTCGTGGAAGAGGTAGAAGTCGTGCCCGACCAGCTCCATCTGGTACAGAGCCTGGTCGACACTCATCGGAGTCGCGGGATGCTCCTTCTCCCGCACCACGCGTCCTGGCCTGGGTTCTTCCAGACCGTCGTCCCAACGCTGCTCGGGTACGACACCCTCGTACTCCGGAGCTTCCAGCAGCGCGGTCTGCGCGACACGCTGGCCGTTGGTCATGTTGCGCGCGCGCAGTTCCGGCGCTGCGTCAACGGAGCCGATCGCTGGCGTGGCTGTCGCCTCCGCCACTGAGGCCGGGCTGCGTCGCCCGTGGTGCACACGCCTGCGGTCGTGCAGCCGCCGCAGCCGGTTCTCGAGCTTGGTCACCGCGGAGTCGAGCGCGGCGTAGAAGTCGCCTGCGCAGGCCTCGGAGCGGACCACTGGTCCCCTGACCTTCGCGGTGATCTCCACCCGCTGGCAGTTCTTCATCTGCCTGCGGTTGGGCTCATGGAACAGTTCCACATCGAAGCGGATGACTTTCTTGTCGTACCGCTCCAGCCGGGCCAGTTTGTCCGTCACGTGCACCCGGTAGTGATCGGGTACTTCGACGTTGCGCCCCTTAACGACGATGTCCATACACGACCTCCTCGCTGTTTTCTGCGAGCCATCTGATCGGCGAAAACATGGCGCTCGGGGTCCTGCCGAGCCGAACCGTTGCCTCTGTGAGGTTCAGCTCCCCGCCGGCGCCAGGGTCATGGGCTGATCGCCTCCTCCCTCATGCCGGGGCTGATAGCGCAGCACGTTAGCCCGGGTTGCGGTTGAGCAACAGTCCCCACCGCGGGCGAACTCACCCCACGACGGAGAGTGACCCCGACCACAGGAATTGGCATCCCCGGATACCCGAGCAGACGCGGTGAGTCCACACGACAAGGGCGGTTTTCACCCTTGTGGAGGAGCGATCGGCCCGGCACGGTCGCTGTCCGGGCTGGCTCGGACGGGTCCCGCTGTCCCTCCAACGGGCCCACCGGCCGTTCATCCCGGCTTTCCATACCGTTTCAACGGCCGAAAACCGATCTTGGTTCCCGGCCATGAATCACCCATGTGGGGGTATGCAGACGATCTAGGTAGCGGTCAGCGCAACAACCGCGACGACAACCGCTCCCGCGCTGGTGAGGGCGTTGCAACAGGCTGTAGCGGTGGCCCCGGTGGTAACGACGTCATCGATGAGGACGACCTTCGCACGAGTGGGCACGCACGTGAGCTTTCCGGCGAGGTTGCGGGCCCGCTGATCCGGGTCGAGCCCGACCGAGTCACGGGCCCGCCGGTCCAGCCGCAGCAACGGCCGGACGGTGGCCGCGCTGACCGCCGCCGTGTGCGCGGCGATCAGCGCCACGTGTTCGAAACCCCGGGACCGAACCGCCCGCGGCCGGGACGGCACCGGCACAAGAACAGCTGGCGGCAGTGTGCGCAACGCCCCGGCGAGCAGGCTGCCGAAGGGCGCCGCCAGCTCCCGTCTGCCGCGCTCCTTGTAGGCGATCACCGCGCGCCGGGCGGCGCCCGCGTAGTCGGCGAGGGCGTACACAGGAGGCATGCCAGGCCTGGCCAGCCGGTGGACACGCCGCAGCGCGGACATGCCCGACCGGCACCCACCGCACAGGACCGCACCGGGCTCGCCGCAGCCAGCGCACCACGAGGGCACCAGCAGCTCCGTCAACGCCTTCAACACCGGCGCAGCATGACAGCCCGGTACGACAGTTCAGCCGGGGTAGAAGGGGCGGGCGTTGGGGCCCTGGTTCTGCGGGTGTGGGAGCCAGACCTGGCCGATCTCCGACGCTGTCCACATGCCCACGGCGTCGGTGACGACGGTCTGGCGGCTCGGCGCGGCTGTGACGGACGTCAGCGGCGCGGTCAGGTTGGCGAGGTTGTAGCGCTGCGCGTCGATCCCGTCGACAGGCACCTGCCACACGAGACCGGTCGGCGTGTTCGTGGCGACGACGAGACGGCTCGGGTCCAGCCAGTCGACGCTGACCACGCTCGACACCGACGGCAGGAGCGGCTTCGGCGAGGTGATGGCCACGTTGGTGGTGCCAGCGGTGCGACCGACCGAGGCGACGTAGAGCTTGCCGCCCGCCACGACCGCCACACGCACACCGTCGCGGGACAGCCGCAGTTCGGTGATCTTGCCGAAGCTTTCCAGTTCGAACCCGTTCACCGGGAACCCCGTCCAGGTGCCCTCACGGGTGCGCAACGCCCGGATGATGGTGCCGTCCGCGACCACCCAGACCTCGTTGCCGATCTCGTTGGAGGCCACGGCGAACTGCCAGGTCGGGCGGGTTATCTCCTTGCCGGTCACAGCGGTCGGGCGCAGGCCCTCGGTGATCGCGCCCACCCGTAACTGCAGGTCGCCGGAGTTCATCCGTTCCACCACGGCGAGCTGCGAGCCGTCGACGGACTGGGCGGCGCTCTCCACGTGGTACGTGCCGTCGCCCGCCGGGTTGTTGATCTGCTTGCCGTCGCGCAGCTCCTTGACCCGGTTGCCGACCACCACCATCCCGGTCAGCTGGGCCTTCGGTGTGGTCCGGTCGCTGTCGGTCTGGATGTCGCTGACCTTCCAGTCCGGCTGGTCCGGCACCAGTGGCAGGCCCTCGACCTGCAGCCGGACGGTCGTGGCCGCCACGTCCTGCAGCGACAGCACGATCTGGGTCGCGATCGCCCGTTTCTCCTCCGAGGTCAGGTTGCCCAACTGGCCGAGGTTCACCACCGTCGCGCCGTCACGGGACGGCGTGACGTTCGTGCGCTGCACGGCCGACGTGGGCAACGCGCTGCGGACGGCGGCCTGCAGACCCGTCGCGGGGCCCTGCAGGAGCAGGCTGATGATGTCGCTCGGTGAGGCCAGCGGCGTGCCGGGCAGGTACCGCTGGTCCGGGACCGGGATCTCGCGGGAGGCGTAGTCGTAGAAGAAGAGCTTGACCGCCCGGTAGTGGTTGTTGAACGCCCCGATCGGGATCATCACGCCGTTGTTCGGCGTCTCGCTGATCCGCCACTGGCCGTCCTGCTTGACCAGTTTGACGATCCCGCTCTGCGGCCCACCCAGCGCGACGAACGACTTGCGTGAGTCGAGCCGCCCCTTGGCGGTCGCCTTCACCTCCACGCTGGCGCGGTTCTGGTCGACTTCATCTCTCGTCGGCTGGGGCACCGTGCTGAACTCGTCCTCGATGATGGTCGGCTGGTTGTCCGGCCGCCACAGGCGTCTCGCGTCCTCGGTCAGGTACGCCTCGGCGACCGCGATGTCGCCGCTGGCCTCGATGAACTTGCGGACCACGGTGATCGGGTCGGCGTCGCGCTCCGGCAGTTGGATCTTCGGCTGCTGCTGCGCGGCGGAGTTGGGGATCACCTGCGCGTTGGTCTGCTCGGGGATGTTGGCGCACGAGCCGACCAGCAGCAGACACCCGATCACCATGAGCAGCCTGTGCCAACGACGAGTCACCGGACCTCCTCTAGGGACGGTTCGGCGGGGACGTCGTCGTCCGGCCGCAGTGGAAGCGGGCTCTCGCCCATGTCGACGTCCTGGTGACGGGGCAGCACCAGCCGGAAGTTCGCGCCGTGCCCCGGCTCGCCCCACGCTTCGAGGCGGCCGCCGTGCAACCGGGCGTCCTCCACACTGATCGCCAGGCCGAGGCCGGTCCCGCCGGTGTGCCGGTTGCGGGACGGGTCGGCGCGCCAGAACCGGTTGAACACCAGGTCCGCCTCGCCCTGCCGGAGGCCGACGCCGTAGTCGCGGACCGCGACAGCGAGCGTGGTGTCGTCGAACGCCAGCCGCAGCTTGACCGGGTGGCCTTCGCCGTGGTCGACCGCGTTGGCGAGCAGGTTGCGCAGGATGCGTTCGATCCGCCGCGCGTCGACCTCCGCCGTGGCGGCCGCCCCGGGCAGGTCCAGCTCGATCCGGCTGCCCGTGTTCTCGGCGACCACCCGCACGGAGTCCAGCGCCCGCTTGGCGATCGCCCGCACGTCGGTGTACTCGGCGATCAGTTCCTCGACACCGGCGTCCAGCCGGGAGATCTCCAGCAGGTCGCCGAGCAGCGACTCGAACCGGTCCAGCTCGTCGACCAGCAGCTCGGTCGACCGCGCCAGCCCGGCGGGGAACTGGGCGCGGGAGGCGTGCAGCACGTCCGCGGCCATCCGCACGGTCGTCAGCGGGGTGCGCAGCTCGTGCGAGACGTCCGAAGTGAACCGCCGCTGCAGCTGGCCGAACTCCTCGAGCTGGCGGATCTGGTACTTGATGCTCTCGGCCATCTGGTTGTACGACTCGGCCAGCTTGGCCACGTCGTCCTCGCCGACGACGGACATGCGTTCGTCGAGCTCACCGTCCGCGAACCGCTCCGCAGCCTCGGCCGCGCGCCGCACCGGCCGGACGACCTGCCTGGTCACCAGGTTGGCGATGCCCGCGAGCAGCACCAGCAGGACCATGCCGCCGACGATCAGCGTGCTCTGCACGACGTCGATCGTGTTCTGCTCGGTGGTCAGCGGGAACAGCAGGTACAGCTGCAACGGCCGGTTCGCGCTGGTCACCGGCGCACCGACGAACAGGAACGTGGTCCGCACGCTGTTGCGCTCGACCGTGGCGATCTGCCGGGCGACCTGGCCCTTCTGCACGAACGCGCGCAGCGACTGCGGGATGTCGGAGTAGTAGCTCGAGCCTGCCTTGACGCTGTCCGGCACGTCCTCGCCGTCGTAGGCGATGATCGGGTCGAAGGCACCGGCCACCGACTCGCCGCCTTCTTCCTCCGCCGAGGAGGAGGACAGCTTGTTCACGGCACCGCTGAGCCGTTCCCGGAAACCGTCGGACAGCACGTTGACGCCGAGCAGCTCGCGGTTGGCGATGCCGACGGCGATGTGCGTCTGCGCGATCGCCGCTTCCTGCTTGCTCGACAGCAGCCGGTCGGTGATCTGGTTCTGCAGCACCATGCCCAGCACGAACACCACGGCCGACGACAGCGCGAGCGTGCTCACCACGACACGGACCTGCAGCGAACGCCGCCACAGCTCACCGAACGCCCTGGCTCGTTCGCGGCAGAACGCCACCGCGCGGCCCAGCTGCCGGATCACCAGCCGGCTGGACCGCGCGAAGAATCGCCTCATCGACTCAGTATTACGGAGGGCCCGCCTTGTATCCCACGCCCCTGACCGTCAGCACGACCTCGGGGTGCTCCGGGTCCTTCTCGACCTTCGAACGCAACCGCTGGACGTGCACGTTCACCAGCCTGGTGTCCGCGGCGTGCCGGTAGCCCCACACCTGCTCGAGCAGGACCTCGCGGGTGAACACCTGACGCGGCTTGCGGGCCAGCGCCACCAGCAGGTCGAACTCCAGCGGGGTCAGCTGGATCGCCTTGCCCTCCCTGGTCACCTCGTGGCCGGGGACGTCGATGGTCAGGTCGCCGATCGCGAGCACCTCGGCCGGTTCGGACTCGGTGCGGCGCATCCGCGCCCGCACCCTGGCGACCAGCTCCTTGGGCTTGAACGGCTTGACCACGTAGTCGTCGGCGCCGGACTCGAGGCCCAGCACGATGTCGACGGTGTCGCTCTTGGCGGTCAGCATGACGATCGGAACGCCGGACTCGGCTCTGATCGCCTTGCAGACGTCGATGCCGTTCATGCCGGGCAGCATCAGGTCGAGCAGCACCAAGTCGGGCTTGAGCTCGCGCAGCGCAGGGAGCGCGCGGGAGCCGTCGGCCACGACCGCGGTGTCGAATCCCTCACCGCGGAGCACGATCGTCAGCATCTCGGCGAGGGCCGGGTCGTCGTCCACAACCAGCACGCGTGCCTTCATGCCCCCTATCGTCGCACTTTCGTTGACGGGCACGTGCACAACCCGCTGATCTTGCCGCTGGATCACCCGTTCACTCCATTCAATCGCCGCGCTGCGATCGGCGGGTCCGTGATGGTGTCCTATCCGTATCAGCGGCGTGTGGCGTTACGTGTGCGCCATCAGGGTGCTGCTGAGCTGGTCGAAGTCCTGGTCGGCGCTGCCGTCGAGGACCTGCCACGGCGCGAGCCAGCCGACGCGGGCGAGTCCGTCGTAGACAGCGGCGCACCGCGACTGCAGGCCGCCGTCCTTTTCGTACGTGTCGCGGACGCGGTCGCGAGTCTCGGCGCGGCTGGCCGCCAGGTCGACCGGCACCCGCAGCAGCAGCTGCCGGTCCGGCACCGGCAGCCCGAACCGCTCGATCTCCAGCCGACGGATCCACTCGACGATCTCGCCGTGCTCGTCCTGGTGCAGCCGCGCGGCCTGGTAGGCCGCGTTCGAGGCGATGTACCGGTCGACGAGCACGACGTCGAAGTCGTCGAGGTCGCGCAGCAGCGCGTCCCGCGCGCCGTGCCGGTCGAGAGCGAACAGGACGGCCATGCCGTGCACCGAGTCGGCCATGTCGCCGAGTCGCCCGTGCAGCGCGTCGCTCACCAGATCCGCGTGCACGCTCTCGCCGTAACGGGGGAACGCGTGCTGCGCGACTTTGGCACCGCGCCGTTGGAACGCTTCGGTCAGCGCCGCGCCGAGCGTGCGCTTGCCTGAACCGTCCAGACCTTCGATTGCAACGAGTCGACCCACGTCGGCAACCCTAGTTAGTCCCCGAAACGGAGTGGCCCGACGGGCTACGGTTGTCGCGCGGCGGAAGCGACTGGGGCACGCTGACCCATCCATTTGCTTGAGGGGAATTCACCTGATGAAGATCGGTAGACGGAGCCTGCTGCTGTTAACCAGTGCGGTCCTGACCATGGCGGCCGTGGCACCGGCCCAGGCCGCACAACGGCCGACGCGAACGCTGGTCACCCTGCCCATGTTGCCGGGCGTTCCGTTCGGCCATGCGTTTGACGTCAACGACAGCGGCGTGGCAGTCGGGACCGCCAGCACGGACAGCAGGATGTACGCGCTGAAATGGCCGACGCCGTACAGCGTCGTCGAACTGCAGGGCCTGCCGTACGCCACAAGAACCAGTGCTTACGGGATCAACAACAAGGGGATTGTTGTCGGTTCCACCGACATCGACGCCAAGGCCTACGCCACCAAGTGGGCTGCGGACGGCACGCCCAGCGAACTGCTGACCCCGCCTGGTCACCGCACTTGCGGTGCGGTCGCCATCAACGATCACGACGTGGCCGCGGGGTTCTGCTACACCGACGCGGGTAAAAGGCGCGCCATGCGCTGGGCTCCTGATGGCACCCCGACCGTCCTCGGTACCGGAGGTCAGGACCTCCGGACCGGCGCGAGCGACATCAACAACGACGGCACCATCGTCGGATCGGCGGACGAAGGGGCCATCACCTGGGCCGCGCGGTGGGACACTGACGGTCAACTGCAGTATCTGCTGCGCCCGGAGGGCGCGACCTATTCCACCGCGATGTCGATCAACGACAGTGGCGTTGTCGGTGGTTCCATATCCGCCGCCAAACCCAGTGCCGGGCGGTGGGCCGCGAACGGCGAGTGGACGTCCCTGGCCAACCTGCCGGGCGCGCCCGACATGCCCTACAGTGCTTCGGGCATCAACGCCGACGGTGTGGCCGCCGGTAGCGGATACGCGGCCGACGGCAAGAACGTCGCCGTCCGGTGGGGCGCGAACGGGACTGTGACACAGCTTCCGTCGTTGCCGAACGCCCGGCCGAACTCGATCACCACCGCCAACGCGCTCAACCGGACCGGCGCGATCGCGGGCCATTCCGACAACGCACCTGTGCTGTGGCTCGGTTACCGCTGACAGCACTGGGTTCTCCAATTCTCACGAGGGGCGTTCAATCTGTGATGAAGATCGATAGACGGAGCCAGCTGCTGGTGACCGGTGTGGTCCTGGCCATGGCGGTGACTGCACCTGTCACGGCGCACGCGGCCGAACGGCCCACGCGGTCGCTGGTCACCTTGCCCGTGTTGGCGGGCAGTGTGAACAGCAATGCGATGGACATCAACGACAGCGGCGTAACTGTCGGGCTGTCCACCGCACCGTCCAGGTCGCACGCGGTGAAGTGGCCGACGTCGACGAGCGTTGTCGAACTGCAAGACCTGCCGTACGCGACAAGCACCGGCGCGTACGGGATCAACAGCTACGGAGTGATCGTCGGCTACACGAACATCGACCACAAGGGCTACGCCACCAAGTGGTCCACTGACGGCACACCCCACGAACTCGGGACTCCGGCGGATCACCGCGACTGCATGGCCGTCACGATCAACGACAACGGCGTGGCCGCCGGAGACTGCTTCTCCGACGCGGGTAAGAGGCGCGCGGTGCGATGGACCGCGGACGGCTATCCGACCGTCCTCGACACCGGCAGCGTCGAGATCGAGTCGTCCGCGCGTAAGATCAACATCTGGGGAACTGTCGTCGGCACAACGGAAAACGGGCGGGCCGCGCGGTGGAACACGGACGGCGTGCCGCAGCCGCTCTCGCACCCGGACGGCGCGACCTACTCCAGTGCGGACTCGGTCAACGACAGCGAGGAGGTCGTCGGCTACATCCACGCGGGCCAAGTCGGCGCAGGGCGTTGGGCGCCCAATGGCGGATGGACGTACCTGGACAAGCTGCCGGGCGCGGCCTACCCCTACTACAGCGCGTCGGACATCAATGCCAGCGGCGCGATTGTCGGTCGAGGATGGACGGCCGACCGCAAGGAAGTCGGCGTCCTGTGGGGCGCGAGCGGGACGGTGACCCTGCTGCCTCCGTTGCCCTACGCCCGGCCGGGCACGGTCACCATCGCCAACGCCATCAACGGCACCGGCGCGATCGCGGGCTATTCGGACGGCAAGGCCGTGCACTGGCTCGGTTACCGCTGACAGCACCGGGGGTTCATCCAATTCACCCGAGGGGCGTTCAATCAGTGATGAAGTTCGGTAGACGGAGACAGCTGCTGCTGGCCGGTGTGCTGGCGACGGCAGTGGCGGCACCGCTCACGGCGCAGGCCGCCGATCGGCCGACGCGGACGCTGGTCACCTTGCCCACGTTGCCTGGCAACACGTTCAGCGACGCGCTGGACATCAACGACAGCGGCGTGGCGGTCGGGTGGTCCGCCGCGGCCGACAGGACACGCGCAGTGAAATGGCCGACGCCGACCAGCGTCGTCGAACTGCGGGGCTTGTCGAACGCGACGCATGCCAACGCCCGCGGGATCAACAACGAAGGGATGGTCGTCGGCATCACGTGGATCGGTGGCGATGGCCGCGCCACCAAATGGTCCAGTGATGGCACTCCCAGCGAACTCGTCACCCCGGCGGGTCACCGCTACTGCGAGGCGAACGCGATCAACGACAGCGGGGTGGCGGTAGGCAACTGTCTCACCGACGCGAGCAAGGAACACGTTGTGCGCTGGGCACCGGACGGCACCGTGACTCTTCTCGGCACCGGCGGCAGTGACGCCGTCACCCACGCAGAGAAGATCAACAACAACGGAGCCGTCGTCGGAACGACGAACTTCGAACGGGCAGCGCGCTGGGAGACCGACGGCCAGCCGCAAGGCCTGCCACAGCCGGACAACGCCAGCGGCTCCGGCGCGAACTCGATCAACGACCGAGGCGAGATCATCGGCTCGCTCACCACCGACCGGGACGACGAGACCGGGGCCGCGCGCTGGTCCGCGGACGGCAAGTGGACCTTCTTGGCCAAACTGCCGGGAACCGACTTCAACGGCGGCGGGCTGGACATCAACGCCGACGGCACGGTTGTCGGCGCCGCACAGGCAGCCGACGGCAGGTCCGTCGCCATGCTGTGGGGCGCGAACGGGACAGCGACCAGGCTTCCGTCGCTGCCGACCGCGCGGCCGAACTCGGCCGACATCGCTCGTGCGATCAACCGCACCGGCGCGATCGCGGGCTACTCCGGCGACAGCGCCGTGCTCTGGCTCGGCTTCCGCTGACAGCAACCCCTGGGGCGGTTCGCGCCTGAACCGCCCCAGGACTTGCCGGTGTGGACGCGATGCACCGAAGGCCACCTTGGTTGCGGCCAGTGCACCGAAGGCCGCCTTGGTTGCGCGAGCGGGCCGTGAGGTTCGTCCAGCCAAGGACGTCATTGTCGTACGCGGCGTGCCATGAGCACGCCTCCGGCGCCGATGGCAAGACCACCCATTGCCGCTACGAGCAGCAGCAGTTCCCGCGCGGCGGACGCCTGATCGACGGCCACCTCACGTTCACCCCTGGCGATCACTTTTGCCATCGGCACCGGTTCGGCAACGGCCGGCTGGGCCGTGCCGAGGGCGAGGACGACACCCAGGGTCGCGGTCGCGGGCAGACGCCGCGTGATCCTGAGTGCCGACATGGGCTTGGGTTCCCTTCTCGCCCTCAACGTGCCGGGCCTCAGGTTCCCGACCGGCTTGCAGGGGTCCGGTGGGGATCGGTCGGCACGGCTTGATGCAACACAGTGCGATCAGGTGATCCCTTTGGGCAACCCCGTCTGACGTGCCGAGGGATCGTTCGCCCCTATTCCTCGTTCCCACGAGGAACTACTGTGAACGTTCACGGTTCATTCACACCCGGTGAACGCTCGTCCGATTGGAGCAGGGTTGGACAACGGGCCATTGCCTGAGCGACTCGGCGACGCGCTGCGTTACGGGCCCTTCCACCGTGCACTGAGAGAGGCGATCGAGTACCGGGGACTGTCGCTGACCAGGATCACCGCCCACCTGGACCGCCTCGGGGTGAAGATCGGCCAGTCCACGCTCAGCTACTGGCAACGCGGCCTGCGGCATCCCGAGGTGCCCCGGTCGATCGACACCGTGCGGGCCCTGGAGACCGTGCTGCGGCTGCCGTCGGACTCGTTGGTCGTGTTGATCGGGCCACGGCCGCGCGCGGGCAAGGCCGACGAGATCGTGCCCAAGTTCACCGAGGTCAGCCGGATCTGGCAGGACGCGCCCGCGCTGCTGGCGGAATTCGACGCCGCGCCGGAGACGAGGACGAACGCGGACCTGCGGATCGACGCGGTGCACGACTACATCCAGCTCGGGCCGCACCGCGAGCAGCGATCACAGACCACCCGGTTCGTGGTGACAGCGGCGCGGTCAGGACCGGACCGCTACTTCGCCACCAACGGCGGTGACGAAGGCTGCCTGATCGAGCGAGCCGAGATCACCACCGCCGAGGGATGTCGGCTCGGCCGGGTGCGGCGCAGTGCCGTGTCCGGTGTGATGGCGATGGAGCTGCTGTTCGACCGCAGGCTGGCCGAAGGCGAGACGCACGTCTTCTGCTTCACGATCACCGACGGCTCCGGCGGTCCCTCGCCGGGGATGGAACGCACGTTCCTACGCGGTGTCGGCACGTACCTGGTGCAGCACTCGTTCCACCGCAAGGCCATGCCCGCCAGGGTGACGCGGCAGTTCCGCAAGGGCGAGGGCGCCGAGCCCGTCGGCACCGAGGGGCTCGTGTGCGGACTCGGCCGGGTGACCAGTGGCTACTTCACCAATCTCCCGGCCGGTCTCGCGGAGGTCCTGATCGAGTGGACCTGACGCAACCAATGTGGCCTTCGGTGCGCCACACGCAACAAAGGCCACATTGGTTGCACAAGCCCGCAGCGAAACGACGCGTCAGTAGCGGTAGTGGTCCGACTTGAAGGGGCCTTCGACGTCGACGTCGATGTACTCGGCCTGCTCCTTGGAGAGCTTGGTCAGCTCGCCGCCGAGCGCCTCGAGGTGGATCTTGGCCACGTACTCGTCGAGCTTCTTGGGCAGCCGGTAGACCTCTTTGTCGTACTCCTCGTTCTTGGTGAACAGCTCGATCTGGGCGATCACCTGGTTGGAGAAGGAGTTCGACATCACGAACGACGGGTGCCCGGTCGCGTTGCCCAGGTTGAGCAGACGCCCCTCGGACAGCACGATGATCGACCGCCCGGACGGGAACACCCACTCGTCCACCTGCGGCTTGATGTTGATCCGCCGGATACCCGGGTAGCGGGCCAGGCCCGCCATGTCCAGCTCGTTGTCGAAGTGCCCGATGTTGCCCAGGATCGCCTGGTGCTTCATCTGCGACATGTGATCCGCGGTCACCACGTCCTTGTTGCCCGTGGTGGTGATCACGATGTCGGCCTCACCGATCACCGTCTCCAGCTTGCGCACCGCGTAGCCGTCCATCGCCGCCTGCAACGCGCAGATCGGGTCGATCTCGGTCACGATCACCCGCGCGCCCTGGCCGCGCATCGACTCCGCCGCGCCCTTGCCGACGTCGCCGTAGCCGCACACGAGCGCGACCTTGCCGCCGATCAGCACGTCCGTGCCGCGGTTGATCCCGTCGATCAGCGAGTGCCGGATGCCGTAGCGGTTGTCGAACTTCGACTTGGTCACCGAGTCGTTGACGTTGATCGCCGGGAACAGCAACTCACCCGCCGCCGCCAGCTGGTACAGCCGCAGCACGCCGGTGGTGGTCTCCTCGGTGACACCCTTGATCTCGTCCGCGATCCGGGTCCACTTGGCCGGGTCCGCCGACAGCGACGCCCGCAGCGTCTCCAGGATGACCTGCCACTCCTCCGGGTCGTCCTCCTCGGCGTTGGGCACGACACCGGCGGCCTCGTAGGCCTTGCCCTTGTGCACCAGCAGCGTCGCGTCGCCACCGTCGTCCAGGAGCATGTTCGGCAGTTTGCCGTCCGGCCAGGTCATCATCTGCTCGGTGCACCACCAGTACTCCGGCAGCGTCTCGCCCTTCCAGGCGTACACCGGCACGCCCTTGGGCTCCTCCGGCGTGCCGTGTGGCCCGACCACGGTCGCAGCGGCCGCGTGGTCCTGGGTGGAGAAGATGTTGCACGACGCCCACCGCACCTCCGCACCCAGCGCGACCAGCGTCTCGATCAGCACAGCAGTCTGCACCGTCATATGCAGCGAGCCGGAGACCCGGGCCCCACGCAACGGGTAGACCTCGGAATACTCACGCCGCAGCGCCATCAGCCCCGGCATCTCGTGCTCGGCCAGCCGGATCTCCTTGCGACCGAACTCGGCCAACGACAGATCGGCCACCGCGAAGTCGATGTCGCCGATCTTGCCGGCGTATCGGGTCCCGGTCACGTTCCGCGTGTCTTCAGCGGTCATCGCCCTATGCCCTCCAAACTCGTTACGTCGAACAGTACCGTCGTGCACTCGGCGGAGCCCCGACACTCAACGGAGTCACCTTGCTGATGCCTGGATCCGACACGCGGGTCGTGGAGCTGCGCGTGCACGGAATCATGGGCACGACCGCGGAATCCCTGGTCGGGGCGGTCGCGGCGGTCGATGTCGCCGGTGACGGCGTCGGCCGGATCGTGCGCCCAGCCGACCGGTTGCGCAGGCCGGGGCCCGGTCCGCTGCTGCAGACGAGCGACCGGTCAGTGCCCAGAGTCGTCGAGGGATACCTGTGGGGCGGGATGACCTCCGGCGGGGTCGGCAAGTCCACCTGGGCACTGATGTTCCCGTTCGTGCTGGCGAACCTGGCGCACTGGATGCTGCCGCCGGTGCCGCACGACAACCGGGCCGCGGCGGCGTTGGGCCTGGTCGGCCGGTCGTTGCTGCGGCTGGCAGCGCTGCTGCTCACTGTGCTCTTCGTCACTCAGGTCGCCGTGGTCAGCCTGGACCTGCTGGCCGCGCAGTGCCTCGCGCCCGGTTCGGCCTGCCTGTCGAGTGTCGTGCCGGACTGGCTGCGTGACGTGCGGGGATTCCGCGCGGCCGTCGGCCTGCTGCCCGCGATGCTCGTGGTGCTGTTGCTCAGCCGGGTCTCGTCGGTGACGTGGAGCGTGAACGCGCCACCGCTGCCCAGCCCCGTGCCGGGCAACCGGCCGCGGCGGATGCCCGGTGCGAATCTCGTCGCCGACCCGGACACGCCCACGCTGCGCGCATTGCACACCGCCGCCGGGCTGGCCGTGCTGGCGTTGCTCCCGGCCGGTGGCCCGTTCACCTCTTCTCCCGTCCTGACCACGCAATGGCTGGTCGGACTGTCCATTTTGGTGCTCGCCGCGCTCGGTGTGTTGTTGCTGGACGACCCGACCGGTGCGTCCCCACACCGCGCCGGTCGGTGGTTACGGCTGGCGTTGGGCAAAGTCACGCGACGGGTGCTGCTGATCGTCAGCGTCCTGCTGGTGGTCAGCACCGCGGTCACCCAGGACCCGTTGCCCACCCGGCTCACCGGCACCGACATCACCATCGAGGGCACGGCCGCCGCGCTCGTGATCGTGTGTGTGCTGTTCGGCCTGGTGCTGATCCCGGCCGCACTGATCGCGCGCCGGGAGTTCTGGGCGGAGCAGCCGCGTGAGCTGCGGCCGTGGGCGGGTGGCTGGATGGCGCCGATCGTGCTGGCCGTCGCCGCGTTGCTGGGCGGCGGATTCGGTGCGGGGATCGCGATCACCGTCCGGAAACTGCTGGGCAGCCGGGGACTG
Source organism: Kibdelosporangium sp. MJ126-NF4 (assembly GCF_000826545.1). The sequence goes on from NZ_CDME01000015.1 coordinate 547,322, forward strand.
GAACTTCCCGACGGCTACGAGCCGGTCACGCTGCTGTGGGGCGTCTCCGCCGCGTTCGCGCTCGTGATCGGCCTGCTGCTCGGGGCGATCACCGGCGTGCACAGGTGGCGCAACGACCGACGGGGCACCCAGCCCGTGGAAACCGGTCTGCTGCACGCGGATTCGGCCCCTGCCGAGCAGTCGGTCGCGACGCGCGCGTGGCGCAACGGACGGTTCCAGCGCAACCACCTGCACCACCTGCTGATGGCTTGCGGGACGGCGTTGTCCGCGGGCGCGGCCGTGGCGATCTGGATGCGGTTGCGTGATGTCGGCCCGCCGGAGTGGATGGCCCCGTTCTCCGCGGTCGGTGTGTTCTCGCTCGGCTTCCTGGCCGTGACGTTGATGCGTTCGGTGTACCAGGCGATCAGGCGCCCAGGACTGGCCAGGACGTTGGGAGTGCTCGCCGATCTGGCGTGTTTCTGGCCGAGGGAGTCGCATCCGGTCGTGCCACCGTGTTACGCGCTGAAGGTGATCCCGGAACTGACCGAACGGGCCGCGACTCACCTGGCGGACCGCAACACGCGTGTCGTGATCACCGGGCACAGCCATGGCAGCCTGATCGCGATTGTGGCCGTGTCGCGGTTGATGGAGACGCTCGCGCCCGAGGACCGGGAACGCGTCGGGCTCGTCACCGCCGGGTCGCCGTTGCAGTGGGCGTATCCACGCGCGTTTCCGAGCGTTGTGCCGCACCGGGCGTTGGCGGAGCTGCACGGCGAGCTCGAGGGCCGCTGGCGCGCGCTGTGCCGTGGCACGGATCCGTTGGGCGGCGCCGTGACCACGTGGCGACGCCAGGTGTACGACTCGAAGATGATCGGTATGGGTTTCCGGCCGGACGGCAGTTCCGGTCCGCTCGCCGCGGCCAGGACGACCGAGTCGGGCGCACTCGTGCTGGGCAGCGACCACTGGCTGCCGGATCCCCAGTTGCAGGCGGTCCCTGGTTTGCGCTGGTCACCGGGCGTCCGGCGGCACGGCGACTACTACGCCGACCCGGAGTGGGACCAGGCCGTCGCGATCGCCGCCGGATTGGCCTAGCTGGCCAGTTTGGCCAGCTGGTAGTTCAGCGCGGCCTCGGCCGACTCCGGTGTGTGATGTCCCATCAGGACACTCGAGGCCAGCCCGTTGACCAGTGCGAGCAGGATGGTGGCCTCCTGGTCGGGATCCAGGTCCGCGGCCATCTCACCGCGGTCCTGAGCGGCGGTGATCTGGCCACTGATCGCCTGGCGCAGGCCGGTGTTGCCGGTCGCGAACCGCTCAGCCATCGCGGGATCGTGCAGCGCGCGGAAGAAGAAGGCGTTGGCCACCAACATCTCCGTGCGGCTGTCCTGGTCGAACGGCAGGAACGCCAGCAGGATGGCACGCAACTGGCCGGACTCCGCCCGCGCGACGATCCGCCGCTCGACGCGCTCACGCAGGGAGGTCGTCGCGTGCACGAGCATTTCGTCCTTGCTGCGGAAGTAGTGCTGGACAAGGCCTTTGGACACACCGGCCTCGGCGGCGACCTGGCCGAGGCTGACGGCTTCGAGGCCGTCACGGCTGGCGATCCGCCAGAGCGCGTCGATGAGCTGGCTGCGGCGCTGGTCATGGTCGACGATCTTCGGCACGTTTTCATAATACGATCGGATTGCAAAAATCGCCAGCAGCTTTTATCATCCGATCGTATGGGGACAAGCCGGTTCACCTCACCGCAAGGACAGGCCGACTACTACCGCGTCTACGACGCGGGGCTGCGCACGCTGCCGACGCCGACAGGCGAGTACGACATCAAGACCGACTACGGCACCGCCAAGGTGTACCGCTTCGGCGAGGCCGATGGCGAGCCGATCGCGTTGCTGCCCGGCCGGGCAGGCACGCCGATCATGTGGCGTGACAACGTTCCCGGATTGATGGAACGGCACCCGGTCTACGCGATCGATCCGATCGGCGAGGCCGGGCGCAGCACGCAGACCGCGGCGATCGACTCACCGCAGGACCAGGCCACGTGGCTCGACCAGACGCTCGACGGTCTTGGGCTTGACCGGGTGCATCTGGTCGGTGTCTCCTTCGGCGGGTGGCTGACCTGCAACTTCGCCGTACGCAAGCCCGACCGGCTGGCTTCGGCGAGCGTGCTGGATCCGGCGAACACGTTCGGTCGTTTTCCGGCCGGGCTGATCATCCGCTCTGTCCTGAGCGTGCTGCCCGTGATCTCCCGGCGGGCTCGTCCGGCGTTCCTGCGGTGGATCTCCGGCGGCGGGCAGGTGGCCGACGACGATCCCGTCGCCGCGGTGATCAACGCGGGCCTGAACCACCACCGGGTCGGCACAGCCATGCCCGCGTACTTCTCCGACGAGCAGTTGCGGTCCATTTCCGTGCCGATGCTGACGCTGATCGCGGGCCGGAGCGTGATCCACGACGCGGTCGCGGCACAGGCCCGAGCCCAACGGCTCGTGCCGGGCATCCAGGCCGAGCTGTGGCCGGACGCCACGCACTCGATCTCGGCCGAGTCGCCCGTCGAAGTCAACGAACGGGTACTACGTTTCATCGCGGCTTGCGCGCCCACGCCGTGAGCAGACCGCTACTCGGCCCCGTCCAGTGTGGTCAACAACTTCCGCGCAGCCTCGTCCTTGCCGTCGCCTGCCAGCAGTCCGGCGGGCGCGAGCACGTAGTCACGGTCGACCACGATCCGCGCTTCCCGGATCGCCGGGCGCAGCACCGGATCCGCCCGCAGTGCCTCGACTACCGGGCCCATGTCGTCCGCGTGCCGGAACACCCCACCGGACAACACGAGCAGACCCGCGCCGCGCGGCCCGAGTTTGCCGTCGACGAGCCGCAGGTGCCGACGGACCGCGATGATCGCGGCGAGCCCGGCGAGTCGTATGTCCACAGCGGACTCTTCCGGGGTTTCCGGCACGAACCCGACCGACCGCGCCCGGTGCCGCGCGTGCTCAGCGAGACCGCCGGACGGCAACCGCTCCGCGTCCGCCTCCGCGACGATTCCCGGTGCGGACCACCGCATCCCGATGTCGCCTTCGACCGTCCGCCGGTCCGGCGGCAGACCGACCGCGCGGTCCTGCTCATCCTGAATGGACACAGCGGAGTAGACGTCCGTCGTCGCGCCGCCGACGTCCACGACGAGCACGGCGTCCTCACCGGCCAACTGCGACACGCCCGCGAGCACGGCGTCCGGCGTGACCGCTTTGACCATGTCACGGAACTTCCGTCCACGTGAGAGGCCTTTGCCGCCGATCACGTGGTCGAGGAACACCTCACGGATCGCCGCCCGCGCCGGGCCCGGCGCGAGTTCACCCACGTCCGGCAGGACGTTCGCGGTCGGCACGACCGTGCGCCCGGCAAGCACTTCGAGCGCCTCAAGCCGGGCGTGTTGGTTGCCCGCGAGCACGATCGGGGGGCGGATCCGGTTGCGGGCCAACGCTGCCGCGTTGTGCAGCAGTACTTTCGCGTCCCCGCCGTCAGTTCCGCCGACCAGCAGCACGACATCCGGTTCCGCGTCACGCAACGCGCGGATTCCCGCGCCGTCGAGTTCGCCCGCCGACACGTGCACGACCTTCGCGCCCGCGGACAGCGCGACCCGGTGCCCGGCTTCGGCGCTGATCAGCCGTTCATGTCCGACAACGGCAAGCCGCAGCCCACCGCCCGCCGACGAGCACACCAGGACCTCGTCGGCACCACCGAGCTGTTTGAGCACAGCGTTGATCCCGTCGAGAACTTCCGGCGGAGTCGTCGCGTGCTGCGCCGTGGCCAGGAGCGCGCCGTCGTCGCCGACGAGCGCGCCCTTGGTCCACGTCGAGCCGACATCAAGACACGCTATCGGCTTTGTCGCGCCGGTCATTTACGCCACGCAACACGCCCGACGCCGCCCCAGCACCAACGACCAGCGAGCACTGAGCGGCGTCGGTCGCGTGGGGCGGGGTGGAAATGACCGGCTCTGGCGACAAAGCCGGTCCTCGCGGAGCGAGGACAATCAAACACTGTTGTCGGCATCTTCCTTCATTCGCTTGCCCAGCAGGGAGTTCCGGCGGCTGTACACGAAGTACACGATGACGCCGAGCACCATCCACGCCAGGAACCGCAGCCAGGTCAGCACGGTCAGGTTCAGCATCAGCCACAGGCAGGCGAGGATCGCCAGGATCGGAATCACCGGCATCCACGGCACCTTGAAGCCGCGCGGCAGGTCCGGGCGCCTCTTGCGCAGCACCCACACACCGGCTGACACCATGACGAACGCGAACAACGTGCCGACGTTCACCATCTCGATGAGCTTGCCGGACTCGAAGAACGTGGCCGCGATCCCGACCAGGATGGCGACGAAGATGGTGGCACGGCCCGGTGTGCCGAACTTGTTCGTCTTGGCGAGGCCGCGCGGCAGCAGACCGTCACGCGACATCGCGAACAGAACGCGTGTCTGGCCGAGCAACAGCACCATCACGACCGTGGTCAGACCGGCGAGTGCGCCGATCGAGATGATCGTGGCTGCCCAGTCCGCGCCATTGACGGCGAACGCCGACGCCAAAGTCTTGCCACCGACGGGCGCCGCGTTCGTCGCCAACTGCGTGTACGGCTGCATACCGACCACCACAAGGGAAACAGCGACGTACAGCACGGTCACAATGGCCAGCGAAGCCATGATTCCGCGCGGCACGGCTCGCTGCGGGTGTTTGGTTTCCTCCGCGGTCGTCGCGACGATGTCGAACCCGATGAACGCGAAGAAGACGATACTGGCCGCGGCGAGCAGGCCGAAGATGCCGTATGTGCTCGTCGCGCCCCCGGCCAACACGGAGAACAACGACTGATCCACACCGGTCGCGTTGGTCGCACTCGCCGCCGCGGCGTCCGGGATGAACGGCGTGTAGTTGTCGGACTTGACGAACGACAGCCCGTAGAAGATGACGAAAAGCACGATCGTCACCTTGATGCCCGTGATCACCAGGCTGACACGGGAGGAGAGCTTCGTACCGGCGGTAAGCAGCGTGGCGAGCGCAATGACGAGCAGCAGCGCGCCCCAGTCCACGTGCAGGCCGAAAACGGTGGCAGTGGTCGAGAATCCCTTGCCGAAGACGTAGCCGAGCACCACCTGCAGGTACTCCGACCACCCCTTGCCGACCGCGGCCGCGGCGACCGCGAACTCCAGCACGAGGTCCCACCCGATGATCCACGCGATGAACTCGCCGAAAGTGGCGTACGCGAACGTGTAAGCGCTCCCAGCCACCGGAACGGTCGACGCGAATTCGGCGTAGCACAAGGCCGCCAACGCACACGCGATCGCCGCGAGGACGAACGCCAGCGCCACCGACGGACCGGCGAGGTCACCGGCGGTCCGTGCGGTCAGCGTGAAGATTCCCGCCCCGATGACGACCGCGACACCGAAGACGGTGAGATCCCACGCGGTCAGATTCTTCCGGAGTTTGGTATCCGGTTCGTCCGTGTCCGCTATCGACTGCTCGACGGATTTTGTCCGCCACAAGCCAGTTCCTGGCACCGTTGCCTCCTAACCACACGCCCCGACAGTGCGTGGGACAAGAGCCTACGGCCTGGCGATCATGATCGGGTGCAGGAGGTCACTTCATGCCAGCTCAAGATGCTGTGGCAGTGCTGCGGTCCAGGTCTGGTTCGAGGTAGATCAGGCGCGCGGCTGGGATTTTGTCGCGCACTCGATGCTCGGCGTCGTCGATCGCCTGTGCGACCTCCTCGACCGACAACCCGGAAGTCAGGGAGACCTTGGCGGCGATGAGCAGCTCGTCCGGACCGATGTACTGGGTCTTGATGTGGATCACGCGCTCGATCCGGCCCGCCGCGAGTTCGTCGACGATCGTGTCCAGCTCGCGTGGGGTGGCGCCTTCGCCGATCAACAGGCTCTTCATCTCGATGATCAGGATCACCGCGATCACTCCGAGCAGCACACCGATCATCAGGGTGCCGACCGCGTCCCAGACCGGGTCGCCGGTCACGGTGGCGAGGCCGACCCCGATCAACGCGAACACCAGACCGAACAGCGCACCCGCGTCTTCGAGCAGCACCACGGGCAGTTCCGGGGTACGCGACTGCCTGATGAACTGCCACCAGGTCGCGTCGCCCTTGATCAGCCTGGACTCCACGATCGCGGTGCGGAAGCTGTAGGACTCCAGCCCGATGGCGACCACCAGGATGATCACCGCCACGATCGGCGACGACAGCGGTTCCGGGTGCTGGATCTTGTGGATGCCCTCGTAGAGCGCGAACGCCGAACCGAGCGTGAACAGCATCAGCGCGACGATGAACGAGTAGAAGTACCGGTCACGGCCGTAGCCGAACGGGTGCTCGATGTCGGCCTTGCGCTTCGCGGTTTTCTGCCCCAGCAGCAGCAGGCCCTGGTTGGACGTGTCGGCCACCGAGTGCACGGACTCCGCGAGCATCGACGACGAACCTGTGATCAGGAAGCCGACGAACTTCGCGACCGCTATCCCCGCGTTCGCCACCAACGCGGCGACAATGGCCTTCGTTCCGCCCCCTGCAGACACGTGCCCTCCCAGAGCCGTCCGTATTGTCCGGTCGAACCCTAAACCACGCTCGTCAGTCGCCTGCGGTTGCCCGGAACACCTGCACCGGCGCGCCCTCGACCGGGACGACCTGCACTTCGGGGTTGCTGGCCGGCAGCCACGCCGACTGGCCTCGGCCCAGTTCGACCTTGTGGCCGTCGGCCGCCAGCAGCCGCACGGCTCCCGCCGTGCAGACCAGGATCTGCGGGCCGTGGCAGGTCAGCTCCACCGGCTCGCGCTCGTCCGCCGCCCACTCCAGCCGGGACAGCTCGAACTCCGGCGCGGGCGTCGGGTAGCGCCACATCTGCGGCGCGACCGGCGTACCACTCAGCACGGGCATCTCGCCGCAGCTGAAGTCCAGCACGCGCAACAGCTCCGGCACGTCCACGTGCTTGGGCGTCAGGCCGCCGCGCAGGATGTTGTCCGAGTTGGCCAGGATCTCCACGCCGGTGCCGTGCAGGTACGTGTGCAGGTTCCCGGCGGGCAGGTAGATCGCGTCGCCCGGCGCGAGCACGATCCGGTTGAGCAGCAGCGCGGCCAACACACCGGCGTCGCCCTCGTGCGCCTCTCCCAGCTCCAGGATCGTGCGGCAGACCAGGTCGTACTCGCCGTGTTCCTTCACGTGCACGACGCACGCGTCCAGCAGCTCCGGCAGCAGCACGTCCAGTGACGTCTGCGGCAGCGTGATCCACGTCGTGAACAGCGCGCGCAGGCCGTCGGAGTCCGGCTGCTCCTCCAGCAACGAGGTGTACGGCGCCAGGCCGGGCGTCTCCAGCGTGCGCAGCAGCCGGACGGTGTCGTCCGGCGCGCGGAAGCCCGCGAGCGCGTGGAACTCCGTCAGCGCGCAGATCAGCTCGGGCTTGGCCGTCGGGTCCGGGTAGTTGCGGTGGTTGGCGTCCCGCGGGATCCCCGCGGCCTCCTCGCGCGCGTAGCCCTCGCGGGCCTGCTCGGCCGACGGGTGTGCCTGCATGCTGAGCGCCTCGTCGGCTGCGAGGATCTTGAGCAGGAACGGCAGCCGGTTGCCCCAGCGGTCCGCGCACTGGGTGCCGAGCTGGCCGACGGGATCGGCGTCCACGAGTTCGAGCAGTGACCGGTCGTCGTCGATCCGGGACGGGTCGCCGGGGTGCGCGCCCATCCACAGCTCTGCCTCCGGGTGCGGCGCCGGTACCGGCCGTCCCAGCAGCTCGGCGATGGTCGTGCGCGACCCCCATGCGTAGGGCCGCACAGCGTTGCGCAGCAACTCCACTCTCAAACTCTCCCTGTGTCAGACGCCAGCGGAGGCGTACCGGCCCGATCCGCCGATCGTCCCGGCCGCGAGGCCGAGATACAGCGCCGCCAGCTCGAAGCGCAGCGCGAGCACCGCCGCCCTGGTCGGCTCGTCCGCGCCGACCTCCTCGGCTGGCACCAGTACGTCCGCACCCGGCAGCGAGTCCGCGGTCATGTGCCGAGCCGCGTCCGCCGCCGGTCCGGCGGAGATCGCCAGCAGCTGCACCCGCAGCATCGCTGTCGGGTCGCCGGCGAAATCGTCCGGATCGTCGAAGATACCTTGACCGGAGGTCGACCGTACGGCCGCCCGGTGCAACGCGAACCGGGTCTGCGCGTCGGCGTAGGAACCGACATCACAGACAAACCCGGCGTGCGCGGCGAGCACGTGCCGTGCGTGTGACGCCACCGCTGTCGCCGCCGGGTCCAGTCCCCACAGTAGCGGGACACGGTCGGACAGGCGCAGAGCCAGGGACTTCGCCGGGTTGACGAACGACTCGTGCGCCGGGTGGTCCTTCTCCGCCTCCTTGTCCAGCTCGTTGGCGAAGTTGCCCAGGTCGGTGCGCAGCAGGCCCATGGTCGTCAGGGTGAGCAGACCGGCCGCGAGCGCCCTGGGGAAGGCGAACCCGGGCGGCACAGGCACCCGTGGCGGCAGCAGGAGCGCTCGGCCCGCGCCCGCCGCGGCCACCGGGCCTTCCGGCGGCGCCGTGACCACGACCGTGGCGCCGAAGCGCGTGGCACGGCCGAGGGACTCGGCGAGCTCGCGGTCGCCCGGGTCCTCTGTGTGCGTGATCACCACGTCCAGCGGGCCGACCCAGCCGGGCACCTCGTCGGTGACCACCACGGGCACCGGACAGGACGGGCCGAGCAGCGCCACCAGCAGGTTCGCCAGCGCACCGCCGTGTCCAGGCCTGGTCACGAGCAGCAGCGCACGCGGGCGGACGTCGGCGAGCACCCGCTCGAGGCCGACCTCCGCCGCGGTCTCGATGACCGAACGCACCTGGGCACCGGCCTGCGCGGCGGCCCGCAGCAGGCCGTCGCTGTCCGCCTCCGACAGCCGGGCCGGATCGTCGAGCAGGGAGTCGTCAGTCACCGGACTCACTCGTTCGCGGTCTGTGATTCCGGTCGCGTGGCCTCGTCCAGCAGCAGCACCGGGATGCCGTCGGTCACCGGGTACTGGCGACCGCACGACGTGCAGGTGAGCACGTCCGCGTCCGGGTCGTCCGGGGTCCCAGCGCGCAACGCCGCATGGTCGTCGGACGGGCAGGCGAGAATGTCGAGCAACTGTGGATCGAGCTGTACCGCCACGTGTCCTCCTTTTCCCACTTCCAGTGTGGCCTAACCGCGGACGATGGTGAGCACCTCGTCACGCAACGCGGCCACCGCGGCATCGTCCTGTGCCTCGATGTTGAGCCGGAGCAGCGGTTCGGTGTTCGACGGCCGCAGGTTGAACCAGGCTCCGGAAGGCAGCTCGACAGTGAGACCGTCGAGCTCGTCGATCGTTACGCCGTCCTTGCCGGAGTAGGTCTCCTTGACCGCCGCCAGCCTGGCCTTCTGGTCGTCCACCGTGGAGTTGATCTCGCCGGACGCGGCATAACGCGCATACACGCTCGTCAGCGCGGACAGCGGGCCGTCCTGCTCGCCGAGCGCGGCCAGCACGTGCAGCGCGGCCAGCATGCCGGTGTCGGCGCGCCAGAAGTCACGGAAGTAGTAGTGGGCGGAGTGCTCGCCGCCGAAGATGGCGTCGGTCTTGGCCATCTCCTGCTTGATGAACGAGTGCCCGACGCGGGTGCGCACCGGCTTGCCGCCGTTCTCGGCGACGATCTCCGGCACGGCCTTCGACGTGATCAGGTTGTAGATGATCGTCGCGCCGGGGTCCTTGGCCAGTTCGCGCGTGGCCACCAGCGCGGTGACCGCGCTCGGCGAGACCGGGTCGCCGTTCTCGTCGACCACGAAGCAGCGGTCGGCGTCGCCGTCGAACGCCAGCCCGGCGTCCGCGCCGACCTCGCGCACCTTGGCCTGCAGGTCGACGATGTTCTTCGGGTCGAGCGGGTTGGCCTCGTGGTTGGGGAACGAGCCGTCCAGCTCGAAGTACATCGGGATGATCTCGATCGGCAGGCCGTCGAAGACCTTGGGCACGGTGTAGCCGCCCATCCCGTTGCCCGCGTCCACCACGATCTTCAGCGGACGGCTGGCCGAGAGGTCCACAAGCTGGCGCAGGTACGCGGCGTACGCGTCGAGCATGTCGCGCTGCTCGACCTCCCCCGGCGCGGCACCCGACTCGGGCATACCGAGCTCGACGTCGCGCTGGATGTCGGCGAGGCCGCTGTCCTGGCCGACCGGCGCGGCACCCGCGCGGCAGACCTTGATCCCGTTGTAGGCGGCCGGGTTGTGGCTCGCGGTGAACATCGCGCCGGGCAGGTTCAGGTTGCCGGAGGCGAAGTACAGCATGTCGGTGCTCGCCAGGCCGATGCTGACGACGTCGACGCCCTCGCGCGTCACGCCCTCGGCGAACGCGCTGGACAGGCCTGGTGACGAGTCACGCATGTCGTGGCCGATGACCACGGCCGGGCCGCCGACCAGGCGCGCGAACGCGGCGCCGATCTCGCGAACCACGTCGGCGTCGAGCTGTTCGCCCACCAAGCCGCGGATGTCGTATGCCTTGAAGATGGCGGACAGGTCGCGCACAAGCTCTCCCGGGGTCGGATCGTCCTGCCGGGAAGCCTATTAGGTCGGTTACTCGGCGACGGGATCGGGCAGGACCCGCAGGTGGCCGCGCCGCCCGGACGCCGTGTCCGGCCCGGCTGCCTCGACCGGCCGGTCCGGGCGTCCCGCCTCGCGCACAGCCTCGGCCAACGCGGTCAGATCGTCGTGGGACGGCTCGGGCGCGGCGAACTCACCGTCGTACCTGACCACGTCCCAGCCCCGGGGGGCGGTCAGCCGCATCGCGTGCTCTTCGCATAGGTCGTAGCTATGCGGCTCGGAGTACGTCGCGAGCGGGCCGACCACAGCGGTGGAGTCCGCGTAGGCGTAGGTCAGCGTCGCGACGGCCGGATTGACACACCCGGTCCGCGAACAACGCCGCACATTCCGCACGATCGTGGACGATAGCGCGTTTCTCCCCGGCAGGCAGCCAGGCACACCGGCGACACGCCCCCAGTACCCTGAATGCCCTAGACGTATGCGTTGGAGGTGCTTCGAAGGTGGTCACGCCCCGTCGCCGGTCGTCGTCGCGTCGCGGACGGGATCGGCATGGCCGTGGGATGCGCGGGCCGCTCTACCCCTCGACGCTGCCCGCCGCAAGCACCCGCGCGGAGAAGTTCGACGCGCTCGTGCTCGACGCCCTTGAGCCGATCGAGGCGCGCTGGCGCACCGAGTTGACCAAGCTCGACGTGGCGGTGGACGACGTGCCGGAGATCGAGGCGCCGGACTCGCCGCCGCAGGATGGCGTGCTGGCCGACGGCGGCGTCCCCTTGGCGCGCCTGGTCCCCGCGGGCATGGATCGGCGCGGCAATCCCACGAGCGCGCGGATCGTGCTGTACCGGCGTCCGCTGGAAGCGCGCGCGAAGGACAGCGGGGAGCTGGCGGACCTCGTGCACGACGTGCTTGTCGAACAGGTCGCCAACTACCTGAGCGTCGACCCGGACGCCATCGAAGGCGGCTCGTGAGTGTTTCGACCGGTTAGAACCGGCCGAAACACTCACGAGCTTTTTCTGCGGCCGGGGATCGCGGTCAGCAGTGTGAACAGCAGCGCCGCGCCCTGTGTCAGGAGCAGGAACGCGCGCAGGCTCGACGAGTAGTCCACTCGGACGTCCGCCGACCGGGCGGGCACGGCGACGCCCACGAGGTTGCCCCAGGCGCGGACCACCGGCACCTGACGGCCGTTGACCTCCGCGCGCCAGCCCGGTTCCTCGGCGGCCGCGATCACCAGCAGCCGCCCCTCCGACCCGTCGGACACGCGCACGGCCACCTCGGGCGGACCGGCGTCGACCGGGACGATCCCGCCCGCGCCGAGCGCGGTCGGCGGAGTCCCGCCGGTGACCGCCTGTTTGGCCAGTTCGGGGGCGAGCAGCACGGCCCGCCCGGCCGCGGGCTGCAGCCGGTACACCGGCCGTGAGTCCGAAGTGGACGTTGTCGGTGCGACCAGATCGCCTGCCGCTGCCTGCAAACGACTACCGTCGGCCTGGTCGGGCAGGACGACGAACAGCACGCCCGCGGCGGCGGCCGAGGCGACCGCGGCCTTCACGACGTCCGGCGTGCCCGAGCGGAAGTCGCTGTCCCAGCGCAACATCCGTGTTCGCGCGGCAGGCACCGGGACGAGGTCGTCGTCGCCGAACTGGGGCATCCGGCCCGCCGACTGCCGGACCGGCTCGTCACCTCGGGACATCACCAGCACGCCACGCCCGGTCTCGGCCAGTTCACGCGCGGGCGCCGGGCCCAGCCGGACGGCGTCGCCCTTGGTCAGCGGGCCGTCCCTGCCGAGCAGAAAAGCACCGCCCGCCAGGACAATGAGCGCGGCGGCGCCCACAGCCACCGCCGGACGGGGCCGCGGCGCCGCTCCGGCCAGCGCCCACAGCAGACCCCACCCGGCCACGATCAGCGGTGTGCCCAGCCACCCTTGTTGCGGATCACCGCCACCGACCGGCGCCATCGGCATGAACCGGACGACCGCGACCGCTCCCAACCCAAGTACGAGCAGGCCGACACCGGGCAGCGAGCCGCGTCCCGGCCGCACGACCAGACCGATCACCACGACGACGGCGACCACAAGCGTGAGCACGACCGAGCCGAAACCCGCGCCGGGCGGCACCCAGCCGCCGACGCCGTGCACCACGATCCCCGGGTGCTGGATCAGCACGGCAGGCCACGGCAGCAGCAAAGCCAAGGGCAGCAACACAATCGCGAACAACGCGGCGGCACGGCGCCTGCCGTCCCCGCGCTGCCCGCCGACCAGGACGAACCCGGCCAGCGCACACAGCAGGACCACGACATGCACCAACGGCGAGAACGCGCCGATCACGGCAAGTCCAAGCGACGACCCGGCCGCGATGGACAACCAGGACCGCGAAGCGCCCGTCAGCACCGAGACGATCCCGGAAACCACCAGTGGCACCAGGATGTGCACGACAACCGCGTCCAGCCTGCCCTGCGAGACCGCTGCGACCGCGGGCGGCAACAACGCGTAGACACCGGCGATGACGGCACGGACACCGCGCCGCACAGGCATTCGCCGGGTCGCGAGATAGGCGCTCAGACCGGCCAGTGGCAGGTCGCCGAGCAGCAGCAACCCGGCCTGGCTGCCCAGAACTCCCAGCACCGCAAGGGCAGCGGGCGCGGGCGACGCTGTCCCGCCGGTGACCGCGTGCCAGGACGCGATGTATTCCGACCACAGGTCGGGCATCGGCAGCAGCCTGCCGCCGCCCAGCGTCAGGCCCAGCCTGTTCCAGTTGACCGCCAGTCCCACCGCGACCAACGCCAGCACCAGCAGCAACGGCGGAGCCAGCAGGATCTGTTTGAGCACACGGCCCCGGTCGACCTGAACCAGCATCAGTTCCGGCTGTGGCACCGCGCTGCCGTCCCGCGGCACGGGCGACGGCCGTGGCCGCGGGCTGGGTCGCCGTCCTCTCGGCAGCACGACCGCGGACACCGCGACCGCGACCGGCGGACGACGCAGCCCGGCAGCGCGGCGAACCCTGGTGGCACGTCCCGTGCGAACCAGCGCCTTGGGGCCCAGCGCGCCCGCGGGCAGCGCGTCCGGGCCGATCGGGCGGTGCAGGTCCTCCGGCGGCACCCAGACCGTCTCCGGCGCCTCACCGAGCGCCGCGTCCGCCTCGGCACGGCGGCGCACGAACTGCGTGACCGCCGCGCGGAACATGTTCCGCAGCCGGGTGAACCGACTGGTGAACAGGCCACGCACGCTGCTGTTGCGGCCGAGTCCGCGCCGGTCGCGCCGTGCGCGCAGCAGTTTCATCCGGCCGCCGAGCAACCGGCCGACCGCCACGAATTCCGCATGCGCGCGGGAAATACGACGTACCAGCAGGAATCCGAGAGCGCGCAGCAGGCTCAGCACGAGCAGCCGTGGTACACCGGCCAGAAACGAAAGCAACGCGGAATTCACCAGGAAAGTGCGTATTCCGTTCGCCCTCGACCGCACATTCTCGGCGCGTCGTGCTCGGGCGTGTCGAATCCTGGCCGCGGGGACGCACAATGCGACCGCACCGGACCGATTGGCCCGCCAGCCGAAATCAATGTCATCGAACAGACCGGGCACGGCCGAATCAAAGCCGCCGAGCCGTTCCCACAGCTCACGGCGGACCAGCAGACCGGCGGAGCCGACCGCGAGCACCTCGCTGCTCTGTTCGATCTGGTTGGCCCGCACCGCCTCGCCGGAGCCGATACCGGTCTGCCGGTGCCCTGAGGCGTCGGTCGACAGTCCGGCCTCGACCACGAGCCGCTGCTCCTGCCAGTCGACCGCGACCGGCCCGAGCACGCCCGCGGACGGCGACAGGTCCGCGGCCGTCAGCAACGTGCCGAGGCAATGCTGATCAGGCGCGGAGTCGTCGTGCAGCAGCCACAGCCAGCCGCCGGGATCTCCCCAGCGTTCGACGCCGTAGCTCAACGCCTGCGAAACGGCGTCACCGAAACTCGTCGAACGATCGAGGGTGATCACGCCGTCCAGCACGTCGTCGCTGGCAGCGAGCAGTTTCGCGGTGCCGTCCGCCGAGCCGGTGTCGACCGCGACCACGTGCCGCGGCCGTGGCGTGCTCCGGCGCAGCGCGGACAGCGCCAGCCTGAGCCACTCCTCGCCGTCATGGCAGACCAGGACCGCGAACACGGGCACGGTCCTGAGCTGTGGACGCACCGGCTACCTCCGTCGGCATCTACTCCTACTCGCGAGTAGACACCGTACGGACATCCTCCGCGAAATCCCTGTTAGATCGCGCGTTTCTTCAACTTGCGGCGCTCCCGCTCGGACAGGCCTCCCCAGATGCCGAACCGCTCGTCGTGCCCGAGCGCGTACTCGAGGCACTCGGAGCGCACCTCGCAGCCCTGGCAGATCCGCTTGGCCTCTCTGGTCGAGCCACCCTTCTCAGGGAAGAACGCCTCAGGATCGGTCTGGGCGCACAGCGCGCGCTCCTGCCACTCCTGCTCGTCCTCCGCCGAGCCGAAGAGATGTACAAGGACGCCCAGATCCTCTGTCGGCGCGTCCCCCCATTCCACGACCCGGTCCCCTTCGTCGGCCATCATGATCCGTCCACCTCCCCGCCTTCCACTCCCCGGTTGGCGGACGCCACCCGCCCTCCCATTCGGCGAATGACATCTCTGTGATTACACCCGTGTAGTCCCGGTCGGTCAAGCGAAGTACCCACGTGGGTGACGGTATTTGCCGAGGAAAGTCCGGTTCTTTGCCCGATCGGGTGAAGTGGTTCGGCAGGCAACGGACAGCATCCGGATGACACCCGATGACCGGTTGTTGCCACACTGGAGCCGTGCGGACACAACACACTCGCCCGAGCCCGCTGTTCCTCGCGCTGCTCGCGGTCACCATCGGCGGCGGCGTGCTGACGATATTGGAAAGTGAGTTCGCCTACACCGCTGGTGTGGTCATCCTCGTTCTCGGTGGGTGGGCGGTCTCACTCTGCCTGCACGAGTTCGGCCACGCAATCGTCGCCTACCGCGGCGGCGACCGCGAGGTGGCGTGGAAGGGCTACCTGACGCTCGACATCCGGCGGTACACCGATCCGTTGCTGAGCATCGTGCTACCGCTGATCTTCCTGCTGATCGGCGGGATCCCGCTGCCCGGTGGCGCGGTCTGGATCAACCACCACGCGTTGCGCAGCAAACGCGTGGAGTCCTGGGTCTCGCTGGCCGGGCCGCTGAGCAACCTCGTGCTCGGCGTCCTGCTGATCCTGTCGGTGCAGCTGTTCATGCCCGGCGAGTTGACGCCACTGTCCGCCGGACTGTCCTTTTTGGCGTTCCTGCAGATTTTCGCGTTCCTGTTGAACATCCTGCCCATCCCCGGGCTGGACGGCTGGGGCGCGATCCAGCCGTACCTGTCGTACAAGACCCAGGTCTTCGGGCACAAGGCGGCCCAGTGGGCACCGCTGATCCTGTTCGCGGTGTTGATCGGCCTGCCGGGCGTCGGCTCCGAGTTCGCCAACCTGGTCCTGTCAATCTTCGAGGCGGTGGGCGGATCGCGCCTGGCCTCCGCGGTCGGCCGCAACACCTTCATGTTCTGGCTGTGACCAACTCGCGAGGAGGCTGAGCTTCTCCGCGCTCGGCGAGCCCGGCTCGGCGACGTAGGTGATGAGCACCATGTCGGTGGACTGGCCGGGCAGGGGGAAGCTCTCGTAGACCACGTCCAGCTCACCGACGATCGGATGGTTCATCAGCTTGCTGCCGGAGGTCTTCTCCTTGACGTCGTGCTTGGCCCACAGCTCGCGGAAGTCCTGGCTGTGCAGCGACAGCTCGCCGACCAAGGTGGTCAGGCCGGGCGCGCCGGGGTTGCGCGTGGCCATCCAGCGCAGGACGGCGACGGTGTCCTCGGCGACGCACGCCCACTGTGGATAGAAATCCCGCGCGGCCGGGTCGAGGAACATCGACCGGCACACGTTGGGCCGCTCGGTGGCGGAATAGCCGCCGAGGGCGTCGCCGAGCCGGTTCCAGGCCAGCACGTCCAGCGTCGGGCCGAACACGAACGCGGGCAGCCGGTCCATCTGGTCGAGCATCATCTGGACGGACGGCCGGACTTGGGCCCCGCGCGGCGACGGGCGCGCGCGCCGCGTGGGGCGCACAAGGATACGCAGGTGGTCGCGCTCGGTTTCGTTCAGGGACAACGCGTTGCCGATGGCCTCCAGCACGGATTCCGACACGTTCGGGCTGCGTCCCTGCTCAAGCCGGGTGTAGTACTCGACGCTGACACCGGCCAGCCGGGCGAGCTCGTCGCGCCGCAACCCGGGCACCCGCCTGCGCCCGACGCGGGGAATCCCCACTTCCTCAGGCGTGATGCGTGCCCTGCGCGTCCGGAGAAACTCACCCAGCTCATTGCTCACGCTCACCAGTGTGCAACGGCTGACGCGGACAAGGGTGGCCCTGCCAGAACCAGTTAAACGCGGGCCTCGTACGCGGCTGTGTGCGGCGGCAGCGTAGGTGCCATGACATACGAGAACTTGACAGGACGCACAGCGGTGGTCACGGGCGCCGCCAGCGGCATCGGCGCGGCGACTGCCACCGTGCTGGCCGAGAACGGCGCACGCGTGGCGCTGCTGGCCCGCCGCAGCGACCGGATCACCGACCTCGCGGACAAGCTCACCGCCAACGGCAGGCAGGCCATTGCCGTGACGGCGGATGTCACGTCGGACGCCTCCGTGCGGGACGCGGTGGAGGCGATCCACTCCGCGTTCGGCCGTGTCGACCTGGTCGTGAACAACGCGGGCGTGATGATCCCCGAGCCGATCGACACGGCGCCGTTCGAGGACTGGCAGCGGATGATCGACACGAACGTGACGGGTGTGCTTCGTGTGCTGCGGGCCTTCACCCCGGACCTGACCGCCGACGGTCACGCGGACCTGGTCAACATCTCCTCGATCGGCGCACACGAGTACTTCAAGGACTACGCGGTCTACGGCGCGACGAAGGCCGCTGAGACCTACCTGTCGAAGTCGCTGCGCGCCGAACTCGGCCCGGCCGGGGTGCGGGTGACCAACATCGAGCCCGGCCTCGTGCAGAGCGAGCTGCGGGACAACATCACCGGCGACGCGGCGGCGTTCCTGGAGGACTGGATCGCCGATGCGGGCATCCTGGCGGCCGAGGACCTCGCTGACGTGGTCGCCTACGTCACCAGCCGTCCCGCCCGCGTGAACCTGCGCCAGCTGGTCGCCCTCCCCACCACCCAGCACTGAGCCTCTGTGCAACGAAGGCCACATTGGGTGCACGAAACGCAACCAATGTGGCCTTCGTTGCACGGGGGTCGGCGGGCGGCTGCCGGTTCGTGCAAGGATCGATTCCGTGAAGGTCGTCGTTGTTGTTGGTGGGGTCGGCGGGGCTCGTTTCCTGCTTGGCGTCAAGGCACTGCTCGGGTTGCCCGCCGTTGGCCCCGGTGAGTCCCCGCACGAGATCACCGCTGTGGTGAACACCGGTGACGATGTGTGGATGCACGGGCTGCGGATCTGCCCTGACCTCGATACATGCATGTACACCCTGGGCGGTGGGATCGACACCGACCGGGGCTGGGGCCAAAAAGGCGAGACCTGGGTGGTCAAGGAGCAGCTCGCCGCGTACGGCGCGGATCCCGACTGGTTCGGGCTCGGCGACAAGGACATCGCCACGCACCTGGTGCGCACGCGCATGCTCCGCGCCGGGTATCCGCTCTCCGCGGTCACCGAGGCGTTGTGCGACCGCTGGCAACCGGGTGTGCGACTGCTGCCGATGACCGACGACCGGGTGGAGACCCACGTCGTCGTCGACACACCGGAAGACGAGCGCAAAGCCATCCACTTCCAGGAGTGGTGGGTGCGCTACCAGGCCAAACTGCCCGCCCATTCGATCGTCCCGGTCGGTGCTGACGAGGCCGGGCCCGCGCCCGGTGTGCTCGACGCCATCGGCGAGGCGGACGTCGTGCTGTTCGCGCCGTCCAACCCCGTTGTCAGTGTCGGCACTGTGCTCGCGGTCCCCGGGCTGCGGGACGCGCTGCGCAAGACCGACGGGATGGTCGTCGGGATCTCGCCGATCATCGGCGGCAAGCCGTTGCGCGGTATGGCGGACGCCTGTCTGACCGCCATCGGCGTCGAGACCAGCTCGCAGGCCGTCGGCCGGTACTACGGCTCACGCCAGTGTTCCGACGACGGCGTGCTCGACGCGTGGCTCGTGCACACCGGTGAAGCCGCTGACGTGCCCGGAGTCGCTGTTCGCGCTGTCCCGCTGCTGATGTCGGATGTGGACGCCACCGCCGAGATGGTCCGTGCCGCGTTGGAAATGGCGGGGCTTGAGGTATGAGCGACCACGCGAGCGCCGGGAACATCACGGTGATGGGCGTGACCGGGCTGCCGGAGTTCCGGCCGGGTGACGACCTCGCCGACGCCATCGCCTCGGCAGCGCCCTGGCTGGCGGACGGCGATGTCCTCGTCGTCACGAGCAAGGTCGTGTCCAAAGTCGAGGGTCGACTGGTCACGGTCCCAGCCGACGCCGACGCGCGGGACGCCGAGCGGCGGAGGCTGGTCGAGGCGGAGGCGGTCCGCGTCATCGCGCGCAAGAACCGCACCCTCATCACGGAGAACAAGCTCGGCATCGTGCAGGCCGCGTCCGGTATCGACGCGTCCAATGTGGCCGGTGACGAACTGGCGCTGCTGCCGGAGAACCCGGACGCGTCCGCGGCCTCGCTGCGGGCCGGGCTGCGCGAGCGGCTCGGTGTCGACGTGGCCGTGCTGATCACGGACACGATGGGCCGCGCGTGGCGGGTGGGCCAGACCGACGCGGCGATCGGCTCGTCGGGCCTGCGCGTGCTGCACAGGTACGCGGGCCAGATCGACCGCCAGGGCAACGAACTCGTGGTCACCGAGGTCGCCGTCGCCGACGAGCTCGCGGGCGCGGCGGACCTGGTCAAAGGCAAGACCGGTGGGATGCCGGTCGCGGTCGTACGCGGCTTCGCGGTCACCGACGACGGCTCGACCGCCGCCGATCTGCTGCGGCCGACCGACGAGGACCTGTTCCGCCTCGGCACGGAGGAAGCGCTGGCCCAGGGCCGCGCGGAGGCCGTGCTGATGCGCCGCTCAGTGCGGTTCTACGCCGACGAGCCGATCCCGGACGACGCGATCCGCAACGCTGTCGGCGTCGCGCTCACCGCGCCCGCGCCGCACCACACGCGGCCCGTGCGCTTCGTGCACGTCAAGGAGCGCCGCAAGGAGCTCCTTGACGCCATGCGCGCACAGTGGCGTGCCGATCTGGCGGCCGACGGCTGGTCGGCCGACCGGATCGACCGGCGAGTCAAACGCGGCGATCTGCTGTACGGGGCAAGGGAAATCGTCCTACCTTTCCTTGTTCGCGACGGCGCCCACAACTACCCGGACCCGCAACGCGCCGAGGCGGAGCGGACGATGTTCACCATCGCCGGGGGCGCTGCCGTGCAGGGCCTGCTCGTCGCGTTGGCCGCTGAGGGCATCGGGTCGTGCTGGGTCTCGTCGACGATCTTCTGCGCGCCTGTCGTGCGTGAAGTCCTTGGCCTGCCGCAGGAATGGGAGCCGCTCGGCGCGGTGGCCGTCGGCTACCCGGCCGACGACGCGCTCACGCCACGCTCACCCAGCGCCCCCGGGGACGCCTTCATCCAGGCCTAACTGGGGCCAGTCGGGCTTGAAGCCGTCCGACAGGTTCAGAACGAACTGCTTACCGTGCTCGGCCGGTCGCCAGCCACCGGCCAGCGCGGTCCTGATCGCCGTGGCGACCTCGCCCGGCAGGATCGGCCTGATCGGTGCCTTCGTTATCATGCTGCTGCTCGGATGCGCGTGATTGGTCTCGACGACCAGCGTCGAACCCGGCTCCTCGGCCAGTTCGACCGCGAAGTACATGGGGCTCCAGCCCATTTCCTGCATGTAGGTGGGATTGCCCCGCAGCCGCCAGCGGTACGTCATACCGTCGACGTCAAGGAGTCGAGAGCCTTTCTTCAGGATTGCCACAGCACCCACGATAAGCGTGAAGTCACGTGAATTAAGGTTCCCGGCCATGGGTGTACACGCCGATGCCATGACCGTGCTGGGGAACTGGGCGCCTGGCGACCCCAACCAGGAATCACTACGGCACGCATATCTCGGGTTCCTCGCAGCGCGCGAGGACACCTGCGACCGCTCGTGCGCCGCCGGGCACATCACCGCCTCCGCCGTGGTACTCGACGGTGACAACGTCCTGCTGACGCTGCACCCCCGTGTGGGCAAGTGGCTGCAGCTGGGCGGCCACTGCGAACCGGAGGACGAGACGCTGGCGGGGGCCGCGCTGCGGGAGGCGACCGAGGAGTCCGGGATCGACGGTCTGACGATCGACCCGACACCGATCCACCTCGAAGTCCACCCGATCACGTGCTCGCTCGGCGTGCCGACGCGGCACTTCGACGTCCGGTTCGTGGTGCACGCCCCGGCGGGCGCGCAGCCGGTGCGCAGCGACGAGTCCGACGACCTGCGCTGGTGGCCGGTCGGCGAGGTACCCAACGCCGAGCTGATGCCGATGATCGACGTGGCTACATCGCGCGATAGTCGCGCGGGGAGAATCGGGGGCCACGCCGGGGTTTCGTGATCCCTGCCGCCTCGATGTAGCGCACGGCCCGTTGCCGGTGCGGTGCGTAGGGCGCGAGCACCTCGTGCATGCCCGCGTCGTCCAAGGGCTTGCCCACCAAGGCATATCCGACGTTGCCGGGGATGTGGAAGTCGCCGAAGCTGACCGCGTCCGGGTCGCCCCATGCCCGTTGGGCGACCTCGGCCGCCGTCCACACACCGATCCCGGGCACCTTCCGCAGCAGCGCGCGGCCCTCCGCGCCCTTGAGCTCGACCGCTTTCTCCAGCCGCCCGGCGACCTGCGCGGCCGCGAGCAGCGCGCGCCGCCGTGCACCGTCCACACCGGCCTTGTGCCACTCCCAGTCGGTGATCGACATCAACGCCTTCGGCGTCGGCCCGACCCGCAGCTGGACCGGGCCGGGAGCGACTGCCCCGAAGCGGCGGCACAGTTCCTTCCACGAGCGCCACGCCTCCGTGCCGGTGACCTTCTGCTCCAGGATCGACGGCACGAGCAGATCCCACACGCGGCCCGTGCTGCCGAGCCGCAATCCCGGCATCCGCCTGCGTGCCTCCGCCACGATGTCGTGGTGTGCTTGGAAGTCCGAGTCGTCGTCCAGGTCTCCGAGCAACGCGGGCAGGCCGTCCAGCAGCCAGTCGGCGCCGTCGCCCCACGCCTCGGCGTGCACCTCGTCGCCCACACGGCGAACAGCCAGCGTGCCCGGCCCACAGGGCGTGTTCGTCGCGCGGAACACCGCGCCGCCGGGCGTCTGCGCGTACGTGGGATCACCACTGCCCCGTCGAAGCGGACGCAGAACGGACCCCAGGTCGAGCGCGAACTCGGGCCGCCAGACACGGACGGACATGGGCGAGAGCCTACGGTGGTTCTTTTGGAGTATTGGCACGACGTTAAAGTTGGCGCGTGGATCTCCATGTGGTTGTGCCCGCGGGTGGCAGTGGAACCAGGTTGTGGCCGCTTTCCCGCGCCACCAATCCCAAGTTCCTGCACCCGCTGACCGGTACCGAGCGCTCCCTGCTGCAGGCGACCTTCGACCGGCTGGCGCCGTTGGCCACGGCTGAGCGCGTGCACATCGTCACCGGCACCGCGCACGCGGCGGCCGTGGCGAGACAACTGCCGGAGGTCCCGGAGCGCAACATCCTCGTCGAGCCGCTGGCGCGTGACTCGTGCGCGGCGATCGCGCTGGCCGCTGCCGTGATCGAGCAGCGCAGTCCCGGCGCGGTGATGGCATCGTTCGCCGCCGACCACCTGATCAAGGACACCGAGGCGTTCGGGCGGACGGTCGACGAGGCCGTTCGCGGCGCCGCGACTGGCAAGTTGATGACAATCGGCATCGCCCCCACCCGGCCGGAGACCGGCTATGGCTACCTGCAGTGCAGCAAGACCGCCGAGTTGGGCGTGCAGCAGCAGGTGCTGGAGTTCAAGGAGAAGCCGGACCTGGCGACCGCGACCGAGTATGTCGAGTCCGGCCGGTACCTGTGGAACGCGAGCATGTTCGTCTGGCGGACCGACGTGTTCCTGCGTGAGCTCGCCCAGCGCAGGCCGGACGTGTTCCAGCCGGTCAGCGAGATCGCGCGGGCATGGGACACCGACGAACGCGCGGCCGTGGTCGAGTCGCTGTGGGCCACCATCCCGAAGGTCGCCGTCGAGTACGCCGTGATGGAGCCCGCCGCGGCGGACGGCCTCGTCGCGACCGTGCCCGGTGATTTCGGCTGGAGCGACATCGGCGACTTCGAGACACTCGGCGAACTCCTGGCGGACACCCAGGACGGCGCGCGTGTCGTCAGCACGCCGTCGGCGGGCGAGGTTGTGACCGTCGACAGCACCGACGTGATCGCCGTTCCGGCCGGTGGGCGGCTGGTCGCGACGCTCGGTGTGCGGGACCTGATCATCGTCGACACACCCGACGCGGTGCTGGTGTGCCAACGGAATCGGGCACAGGACATCAAACGTCTCACCGAGATCCTGCGTGACACCGGTCGCACGTCGTATGTCTAAGATCAACATACGGATTTCAGTTCTTCCCTGACGCCTGCCCTGACTAGGGATACTCTGATGGTGACGGGACAGCCGGTGGGAGTGCCGGCTCGAGGCAACGCGGGAGAGGCCGGAGCATGGATCCCCGGGAGCGAGCCGATGCCGCTCTGGCCCGCGCCCGCGCGCGCGGTGCCTTCGTGGTGACGCCAGAGGACGCGATTTCCCCGATGGACGCGGCGAACACGCTGCAGATCCCTCGGGTGGTCGTGTCATCGCTTGACGAGAAGCAACAGGACAGTGAGGCGACCATGGTGGTCGGGCATCCGCTGTCCGACCCGCAGCCGACACAGAGCCAGCCGTCGCCGCGCAAGCCACAGCCGTTCCCGTCGAACCAAGGGCAGATCGAAACCCCGCCCCACGGCCTGCCGCGACAGGCACCGACGGCCGAGCCGGAGGGCATGGTCCCGACGGTGAAGAGGCCCAGCCCCCGACCGTCGATGTCCCAGCGCCTCGACGGCACCCTGTAGCCCTCTCGTGAGTGTTTGGTCCGGTTCTAACCGGACCAAACACTCACGAGGCTTTAGCTGCGGGTTTCCAGCTTCAGTCGCAGTTTCAGGCCCGCCTTGATGGCTGCCAGCACGGGCTTCCACTCGGGGCCCTGGTGGCGGTCGGCCATGTAGCGGTACGCGCTCGCGTGATGCGCGGCGAGCATTTTCGACGACGCCTTGGACGTGGCGTGCCCGCCGATGTGAGTGACCTCGGCGGACGGCACGTACACGTTCTGCCAACCGGCCTTGCCGATCCGGTCGCCCAGGTCGACGTCCTCGAAGTACATGAAGTAGCGCGGGTCGAACCCGTCGACCGAGTCGAACGCCTCCCGGCGCAGCAGCAGACACGACCCGGACAGCCACCCGGCGGTGCGCTCACGGACCTCGGTGTCGGACTGCCGGTACGCCTTGGTCCACGGGTTGTCCTTCCACACCCGGCCGACGACCGCGTGCCCCACGCCCTTGCCCAGCGACGGCAGCAGCCGCGCGGACGGGTAGACCTCGCCGTTGGTCTCCCGGATCAACGGGCCGAACGCGCCGCCGCGCGGCCACCGGGAGGCGGCTTTGAGCAGTTCGTCGAGCGAACCCGGGCCCCATTCGATGTCCGGGTTGGCCACCACGACCCAGCCGAATTCGTCACCGAACTCGGCCACACCGCGGTTGGCCGCCGTGCCGTACCCGAGGTTCTCCCCGGTGACCAGCAGACGCACGCCGTCGCGCCGTGCGGCTTTCTCCGGGGCTCCGTCGGTCGAGCCGTTGTCGGCCATCACCACCTGGGTCGGCCGTTCGGTCGCCGTGGACAGCGTGTCCAGGAAACGCTCGATCGTCTCGCCTGGCGAGTAGGTGACGGTGACCACGGCCAACTCGTCGCCATAACGTCTCGGTTCGGTCACGGCCGTGGATTGTGTCATGCCACCCGAAGCCGTATCCAGGCGGTGCGGCTGCCCGGAGAGTTAGCCTGACAGTGGCTGACCGGCAGCGTGGCCGGGCAGACAGGCACGCAGGGGAAGGTCGTGCTCGATGAGAAACCATCGCAGGCAGCACCCCGCGCCCAAGTCATGGGCACTCACCAGCCTGATCGCAGGCATTTTCATCACATTGGCAGTCACCTTGGCCACCTATTTCTGGCCGCAGTCAGCTGCCGTCAAGGACGCTCTGCTGATCGCGCTCATCGGCATCTCGGTCTCCGTCGCCATGAGCGGCAGGCTGAAGCTCAGCGAGATGTCACAGAGCATCGACCAACTCGAACGCGACAGCCAGGGGCTCAACCGGATCCAGCAATGGGCCAAACGCGACCACGTGGTGCTCGACCGCTACAACGAACTGCGGAAGGAATTGGACGAGCTCTCGGCCGGGAAATACCGGATCAGAACGATCGACGAGGTCTTCGAGGACGATGTCCGGTCGATCAACGAGCTGCACAAGGGCGAGATACTCAGGTCGACCTGCCCGATCTCGATGGTGTCGGCGCAGGAGGCACGGGCGCAGATCGCCGACCTGCGCTACCTGGCCTCGGTCAAAGCGCACATCGCCGCGGCACAGCGAGGTGTCGAGGTAACGCGCGTCTACCTCTTCCGAGATCTCGACGCGTTCGGAGACGACGAGATAATCCAGCACCTCAAAATGCTCGACACCAAACTGCGAGTCAGGATCGTGCTGCATTCCACAGCGCGGCTGCGTGACGGATTCGACTATCTCGTCTTCGGCACCAGGCGGGTGTCGATCGGTGACATCGGCGGCACCACGGGAACTGTCCAGGCGGCCACCATCGAATCGAACAGGGACGTCGTCGAGCGGTACATCGAGAAGTACACGCAGCTGTTGGCACTGGCCGACTCACTCGACGAGACAATTGCCAAACTCGACAAGCACCGCGCGGGAAAGGGCCCTTGACCGGGCCCGTTGTCACAGACCCCGCCGGTGGACTGCCAGCGCCCGCCGGTAGACGGCTTGGTGCTGGGCGGCGCACTGGGCCCAGGTGAACTCCTTCGACCGGAGCTGTGCCGCCGACGACAGCGTCGCACGCCGTGCCGGGTCGTCGAGCAGCTCGGCCAGTGCCGCGCCGATGTCACCCGCGCCGACCCCGCAGTACGCGACCGCCTCGCCACCGACCTCGGGCAGCGACAGCCTGCTCGTGGTCAGCACGCACGCCCCGCATGCCATCGCCTCAAGCACCGGCAGGCCGAATCCCTCGCCCAGGCTCGGGTACGCGACCAGTTCCGCGCCGCCGAGGAATCCCGACAGGTGCGAGAACGGCAGGTAGCCCGCCCGGATCACGCGCAGCCGGTGCGGCAACGCGTCCAGCGCGCGTTCCACCTGCCCGTCCCAGCCTGGCTGGCCCGCGAGGACCAACGCGGGCGGGTCGGCACGGCCCTCACAGGCCTTGGCGAAGCCGCGGATCAGCGCGGGCACGTTCTTGCGTGGCTCCAGCGCGCCGAGGAACGCCACGTACGGCGTCCGCTGCAGGCCGATGGCGGCGCGTGCGGCGTCGACCTCCTCGGGCGTGGGCTGGTGGAAGCGTTCGACGTCCACGCCGTGCCGCACGACCTCCATCGCGTGTGGGTTGGCGCGGGCCACCCGGACCAGTTCCGCGGCCGTGGCGTCGCTGGGCACCACGCACAGGGTGGCGCGGTTGAGGGCCACGCGGGTCCAACCGCGGAAGAACCGTGCCTTCACCGAGGAGTGCAACACCGCGTCGGTGAAGAAGGTGGCGTCGTGCAATGTGACGACCGACGCCGCCTGGCTGGCCAGCGGGGTCGTGTAGTGCGGCGAGTGCAGCACGTCGACGCCCAGCCGCCGGACCATGTTCGGCAGCGTCGTCTGCTCCCAGGCGAGCCGCGCTGTCCTGGTCTCGATCGACTCGCGTGTCGTCACGACCCGCGAGTTCGGTGCCAGCTTCGAGTACAGCTCCGCGTCCCGCAGCTGGCAGACCACTGAGATCCGCGCCCCGTCGGCGTCCAATGCGGACACCAGCGAGTCGACGTAGCGACCGACGCCGCCGCGGTCGGCCGGGACGGCCGTGGCGTCGATCAACACGCTGGGTTCAGGACTGACCACGCAAGCAGACTACGTCCCTGCGAAGGACGGTATGGGCCGAACCGGCTAACTCACGCTGGTCCGGCATGCGCGGCGTTGGCGAGCTCGACATGCAGCCGCCACAGCGACTCGGCGGCCTTGTCCCAGGTGAACAGGGCCGCGCGGGCTTTCGCCGCCCGGACGCGGGTGGCGGTGTGCTCAGGGAAGCCGATCACGCTGTGCAGCGCGTTCGCCAGCGCCGACGGGTCGTTGCGCCTGGCCACGACGCCCGTTCCGCCCGCCACCTCGACCAGTGCCGGGGCGTCGGAGTGCACGACGGGCACACCGGCGGCCATCGCTTCGAGCACAGGCAGCCCGAATCCCTCGGCCATGCTCGGCGCGGCCAGCACGGACGCCCGGTGCAGCACGACCGCGAGTTCGCTGTCGGTGAGCCTGCCGAGCAGGTGCAGCCGTCCCGGCCGCAGTCCGCTCTCGGCGGCGATCCGGGCCAGGTCGACGTTGCCCCAGCCGGGCGGCCCGACGATCACCAGTGGCAGGTCCGGCGCCGCGGGCCTGGCCATGGACTCCACCAGGACGTCCAGGCCCTTGCGTGGCTCGACCGTGCCAACGGCGAGCACGTAGCCGTCGGGCAGTCGCAGGCGCTGTGCGACGCGCTCGGCCACGTCCGGTGCGGGCAGTCGCGTGAGCACGTCCGGCACGCCGTGGCCGATCACGTGTACGCGTGCGGGACCGGGCGCGTGCTGGGACAGCTCGGTGGCGACGGCTGCGGTCGGCACGACGATCGCGGACGCCTGCCTGGTCGCGCGCCTGATCATCGCCTGGTGCCAGGCGGCGCCACGGCGGGTGAGCGTCTCGGGATGAGTGAACGGGACCGTGTCGTGCACGGTCACGACGAGGCTGCGGCCACGGCGTGGTGACGGTGGCGCGAACGGCGTGGGCGCGTGGACGGCGTCGCCGCCCGGCCACAGCCGCAACCCGCGTTCCCAGGCCAATGTGAGGGCGCGACGCGGTAACGGCATCATCCGCGTGCCGTCGACGCCGTCGATCATCGCCGGGGCCGGGTCGCGGTGTCTCGCCGTCACTCCGGTGACGGTCCACCCTGGCGGCACGTGCCTGACCATGGCGTGCAGCAGTTCTCGGGTGTACCGGCCGGTTCCGCCGGGGACGGGGGCGAGCAGTTGTTCGGTCAGCACGACCAGTTCAGGCACCGCACCAGCGTATTTGTTCGCGAGTATGGTTGCAGCCCGTGCGGACAACCGTGGTGGTCGTGACCTGGCGTGGCCGCGCGTTCATCGAGTCCTGCCTCGACGCACTGGCCAAGCAGGACCGTCCACACCGGATCCTGGTGGTGGACAACGCCTCCGACGACGGCTCCGGCGACCTGGCACGCGCGCACCCCAGCGCCCCGGAGGTCCTGCGGCTGCCGCGCAACACCGGGTACGCGGGCGGGATCCAGGCCGCGCTGGACGTGTGCGAGACGCCGTACATGGCGTGGCTGAACGACGACGCCATGCCCGTCCCGGGGTGGCTCGGCGCGTTGGAGGACGCGCTCGACGCCGATCCACTGGTCGCGGCGGCCAGCGCCAAGCTCGTCACCGGCACGGGCGAGGTCCAGTCCGTCGGTGTCGGGCTGACCCGCGACGGCCACGGCGTCGACCTGACCGAAGGCCCGGTCTTCGGCTTCTGTGGCGGTGCGGCGCTGACCCGGGTGGCGGCCCTGCGCGCGATCGGCGGCCTGCCGGTCGAGTTCTTCTGCTACTACGAGGACACCGACACCTCGTGGCGGCTGCGCCGGGGCGGCTGGCGGATCGTGTCGGTCCCGGCCGCCGAGGTCGTCCACCTGCACGGCATGACGGCCAAACCCGGCTCGACCGACTTCCACCGGTGGAACGAGCGCAACCGGCTGCTGATGCTGCTGCGCAACGCGCCGCTGTGGGTCGCCGCCCGTGAGCTGGCCAGGTTCGCCGTGATCACCGCCCTGATCCCGGTGAAGCGAAACGTGCCGGACGCGGCGAACTTCCGAGTCGGGCTACGCCTGCGCGTGCTCGCCCAGGTGCTCCGAGCCCTCCCCCGCGCAATCACGCAACGAAGGCCACCTTCGTAGCGCTACACGCACCGAAAGCCACCTTGGTTGCGCTGCAGCCCTGCGCGACTCACGCAACAAAGGCCACCTTGGGTGCGGCGAGCGCACCGAAAGCCACCTTGGTTGCGCTGCAGCTCTGTGCGGCTCGTGCAACGAAGGCCACCTTGGGTGCGTTACGTGCACCGAAGGCCACATTGGTTGCGCGGGCAGCGGCGTGAGTTAGCGCGAATTGGGTGGGGCTACGGTCAGGTGGACGCAGTCCCACTTGATCCAGTTCTGGTTCGTTGCGGCGAAGAACCTGATCATCGTAGTGTTCGCCGGGGCGACCGTGGGGCCGAGATCGAACCGTCCGAGCTTTTTGTCCGTGTCAATGTCGTGGTCGGCCTGAACGGACCGTTCGGCGACCTGTCGTCCGTCCTTGTCGTAGAAGCGCAGGCCGATCGGCTGGTTCTGCGACACGTCGTGCGTTCCTGCCCAAACGACGAGGTGGTAGGTGCCGCTCGGGATGACCGTCGGGATCGTCTCGTAGGCCGTGCTCACCCGGCCCGACGGAGTGGAGATCATCGCGTTGAGCTCGCCGTCCGCCGGAGCCGACCGGTCGGTGGACAGCTGGGGCTGTTCGGTCGCGGGCGTGCCCGGCGGCACCGACCAGGTCGGTTCGAACGTGTACCCGGCGGGCTGGCCGTTGGCCGCGACCTCTTCGACACTCGGGTTGGGCGCGAAGCCGCCCGCACAGACCGGCTGCTCGTCGGCAGCGGCCGGACCGGGCGGAACTACCAGCAGTACAGCGGTGATCACACGGGCCAACACCGCCGCAGGCTAACCACTGCGCGGGCGTCGCGCACGATGAGGCAGTCTTAAGGAGTACGTGAGATCTCCAGGAGGTGTCGTGCCCGACGACTCGCTGCTACCGGTCGTGTCGGTGGTCGTGGTCAACTACCGCGGCGCGGATGACACGATCACGTGCCTGCGCTCGCTGGCTGACGACCTGGCCTACCCGGCCGACCGCCTGCAGGTGATCTGCGTCGACAACGCGTCCGACGACGGCAGTGCCGAGCGGATCAGGGCGAACGTCCCCGACGTCACGCTGGTCGAGTCCGCCGCCAACATCGGCTTCGCCGGTGGCTGCAACCTGGGCGTCGAGCACGCCGACGGCAGCGTGGTCGCGTTCCTGAACAACGACGCCCGGCCGGACGCCGACTGGGTCGCCGCCGCGGTGAAGGTGCTGATGGCCGAGCCGACCGTGGCCGCTGTGGCCAGCAAGGTGCTCGACTGGGACGGCAAGCGGATCGACTTCGTCGAGGGCGGCCTGACCTGGTTCGGCATGGGCTACAAAACCCATCAGGGTGAACTCGACGACGGCCGGTTCGACACAGCGCGTGACGTCCTGTTCGGCACGGGCTCCGCGCTGTTCGTCCGGGCGGACGTGTTCAAGAAGCTCCACGGGTTCGACGAGCGGTTCTTCATGTTCTATGAGGACGTGGACCTGGGCTGGCGGCTGAACCTGCGTGGTTGGCGCGTCCGCTACGAGCCCGGCTCGGTGGCGTACCACAAGCACCACCGCTCGATGACCACGCTGGACAACTCTCGCGAGGTCTACCTGCTGGAGCGCAACGCGCTGGCCGCGTTGTACAAGAACGTGTCAGACAAGGCGCTCGGCAAGGTCCTGCCCGCCGCGATGGCGCTGTCGATCCGCCGCGCGACCGCGCGCGGCAACATCGACCCGACCCAGCTGGAGATCACCAACCGGCCGTCCACCGGCCCGGACCTGACTGACCCGATCGAGATCCCACGCGTCTCGGCCGCCGCGATGCTCGCGATCGACCGGTTCGTGGAGATGCTGCCGTCGCTCAAGGAGTCCCGCGCGATCGAGCAGGCCGCCAGGGTCCGCTCGGACGCCGACCTGCTGCCGTTGATGCTGGACGCGCTCGAGCCCGCCGCGCCTGAGATCCCCTACCTCGAGGCGCACCAGAAACTGGTCGCGGCGCTCGACCTGGAGGACCTGTACGCGCTGCGCCGCGACATCCTGGTGATCACGTCGGACGCGGTCACCGAGCGGATGGCCGGGCCCGCGATCCGGGCGTGGAACATGGCCGACATCCTCGGCGGCGAGCACGACGTCCGGCTGGTCACGATGAACCCGCACTCCAACCCGCCGTCGGCGCCGTTCGACGTGCGGTACGTGGCACCGGTCGACATGGACCCGCACCTGGACTGGGCCGACGTCGTCATCCTGCAGGGACACGTGCTCGAGCAGCTTCCTCAGCTGAAGACGAGCAACAAGATCGTCGTCTGTGATATCTACGACCCGATGCACCTCGAACAGCTTGAGCAGGGCAAGGACCTGACCGACGCGCGCCGTGCGCACGTGGTCGAGGTGGTCACCGAGGTGCTGAGCAACCAGCTGCTGCGCGGGGACTTCTTCCTCTGCGCCTCCGAGCGGCAGCGGCACTTCTGGCTCGGGCACCTCGGCGCGATCGGGCGCCTGTCGCCCATGCTGTACGACAGCGACCCGTCGGTGAAGTCCCTGCTCGCGGTCGCGCCGTTCGGTCTGTCGGCGAAACCGCCGCAGCGCACCGGGCCCGGCCCGCGTGAGCAGCTCGCCTCGGTCGGCCAGGACGACAAGCTGGTCATCTGGGCAGGCGGGATCTACAACTGGTTCGATCCGCTGACGCTGCTGCACGCGATCGACCGGATGCGCGGCGCGCACCCGGACGTGAAGCTGCTGTTCCTCGGGATGAAACACCCGAACCCGGACGTCGGCGAGATGGACATGTCGATGCGGACCCGTGCGCTGGCCACGCGGCTCGACCTCGGCGACAACGTGATCTTCAACGAGACGTGGGTGCCGTTCGAGCTGCGGCAGAACTGGCTGCTGGACGCCGACTGCGGCGTGACCACGCACTACGAGCACGTCGAGACCACGTTCGCGTTCCGCACCCGTGTGCTGGACTACCTGTGGTCCGGCCTGCCGATCGTGACCACGGCGGGTGACTCGTTCGCCGACCTGGTCGAGCGCGAGCA
This sequence comes from Kibdelosporangium sp. MJ126-NF4, assembly GCF_000826545.1. Next base: position 579,073 of record NZ_CDME01000015.1, read on the forward strand.
CCTAGGCGTGGTCGTCCCGGCCGAGGACCCGGACGCACTGGCCGCCGCGCTGGAGAAGGTCCTGTACGACAAGGAGTTCGCGCGTTCGTGCCGCGAACGTATCGAGGTCGTCCGCGAGCGGTACACGTGGGAGACGGCGCTGGCGCCGCTGGTGGAGTTCTGCCGCGACCCGCGCCCAGCCGCGGACCGGCTCCCGGGCGCCGGGCCGATGGTCGGCACCAAACCGCTCGGGGCGGCCGCCGCGGTCCGGCGGGATGTGGCACTGATGAAGGAATATCTCAACGCGGGCGGACCGCGTGAGCTTGCAAAACGAGCCGGTGGACGACTGCGCCGGGTGCTGGGACAAGGGAGGTAGCGCGAGTTGGCAAAGGGCAGGTTGCGAGTGCTGTTGGACGGGACCCCGCTGCTGGGGAACCGGACCGGAGTGGGCAGGTACACCTCTGCCCTGGCTGAGGAACTCGCGTCCCTGCCCGAAGTCGACATGCGTGCCGTCGCCTTCACCCTGCGCGGCTGGCGTCAACTGCGCCGCGTGTTGCCGCACGGCGCCCGTGCGCGCGGTATGCCCGTCTCGGCGCGGTTTCTACGCCAGTGCTGGCTGCGTGCGCCGCTGCCGCCGATCGAGGTGTTCGCCGGGTTCACGGATGTCGTGCACGGCACGAACTTCGTCCTGCCGCCGTCGCTGCGGGCCGCCGGTGTGCTCACCATCCACGATCTCGCCTTCCTCGACGCGCCGGATGAACTGGCGCCGAGTGACCGTGAACTCCCTGAGCTGGTGCGGCGTTCCGCGCGCCGGGCGGCGATGGTGTGCACGCCGAGCCAGGCCGTCGCCGACGCTGTGGCGGAGCGGCTTCGTGTCCCGACCGAGCGGATCGCGGTGACGCCTCTCGGCGTCGACCCGGCGTGGTTCACCGCACGACCGCCGGGCGACCATGTCCGCAAACGCCTTGGCCTGCCTGAGAACTACCTGCTTTTCGTCGGCGCGGCCGGGCCGCGCAAGCGCTTGGACTGGCTGCTGAAGGCGCACGAGTCACAGCCGGACCTGCCGCCGCTCGTGCTCGCCGGGCCGGGGCACACGGCGGTGTCGGACCGGGTCCGCCCGGTCGGTTATCTGTCCGATGTGGACTTGCGGACGGTGGTGGCCGGGGCGTCCGCGCTCGTGCTGCCGTCGCGTGACGAGGGCTTCGGCCTGCCCGTGCTGGAAGCGATGGCGAGTGACGTGCCGGTGATCTGTTCGGACGTGCCCGCTTTGCGCGAGGTCGCCGGTGGGCACGCGACGCTGGTCCCGTTCGGTGATCTGGATGCGATGCGGGTGGCGTTGAGCGCCGCGTTGCAGGAGCCACCGACGCCAGCGACGCTCACCGCCCGCCGTACGCACGCCGCCGAGTTCACCTGGCGTCGTTGCGCGGAGACGACTATCGCCGCCTACCGTCGCGCTATGTCCTGATCATCGGATTCAGCGGTCGAACTGGCCTGTCTTGACGCCTGCCAGCAGGTCGGAAAGGTCCACGACCAGCGCCGGACCATCCAGAGACTTACTGTCCCGAACCGCCGCCAAGTCCCGCCGGACCTCCACACAGTCGTTTTCGGTGCTGCCGACGCCGCTGAAGCTTGACTTACGCCACTCCATGCTCACACCTCCTTCAGGATCACTTGAAGTCTAGTCTGGGTTGCAGCGGTGGAAAGGGCTATGTGATCCAGCCTGGTGAGCCATGCGGCGTATGGCTCGGCCTGTTCGTCGTGCAAGAAGACCCCTCCTGTGGCTATCTCGACGTTCGCCACAGGGGTGGTGTGCGGGAACGTCATGTAGAGCCATGAATGGCTCACCAGCGCGACCGGTAGATGTTCGGGCACGACCCTGATCAGGATTCCTCGCTCACGCGCGTTCAGCAGATGTTTGACCTGCGCGCGGTGCGCTTCGGGAGAACCAAACCGTGTCCGCAGCACGGTCTCACTGATGTAGGCCGTGTAGTCCACCGTGCCGAGGATCTTCTGCCGCGTGCGTCTCGCTACCCAGTACAGCTCGGCGATATCTGGTGACAAGCCGTCGGAGTGGCACAGCGCCATGGTGTAATCCTCGATCTGGAGCAGACCTGGCACCAGCGTCACCGCCCAATTGGTAAGGCTGTCGGCATCGGCTTCGTAGCTGGCGAGCGTGCCCAATTCAGCCGGAACACCAGGCAACGGACGATCCCACCACCCTGATGCGTTCTCGGCTCTCGCCTCCTTGATGATCTCCTCGCGCTCAGCGGACGGAATCCGGTAAGCGGTAAGGATCATCGCCACGTCTTCCGTGCTGATATGCCGTTTGCCGTTCTCGATTCGCGACATCGTCGCCAGGCCCCAGCCCAACACCTCCGCCGCCGCTTCGAGCGTGAATTTTGTACGTGCACGTCTGATCGCTCGCAGGCGGGCACCGATAATCCGATCTCGGGGTCTGGGCGGTTGCCGCTTGTTCGGCATCGCACTCCTTCCCACCTGTGAAAGCTCAAGCACCGCAAGAAAAATAAGTCTACCGTCCTAACCGGATCACAGAAATGCGCCACACCGGTAGGAGACACATGGACACGTCGCTCGAAAGCACAATGACCGCCCGCGAAATGTCGAAGCGGTGGCCGAACATCAGACCGTTCCTGCGCGTGAACCCCACGACCAATTCGATCGAGGACGAGTACCAACAGTGGTATTTCACGAAGGGACGGGCGCCGCTGCCCTCCATGGAACTGGCGTCAGCCTTCGAGGAGTGGGCCGACTTCTACGAGTTCCAGCTTCGGCAACGCGCGGACGAACTCGCGGGCGATGACCACAAACGCGCCCGGGTCGTGGAGTGGACCGAGGAGATGACGTACAGCCTCCGCCGGTGCGCGGCCGAGGCACGCGGCGAAGATCCCGGGAAGTGGCTTCCGCAGCGGGAACGGCGGCCAGACCTGCACGCGGCCAAGGAAGCGCGGACAGCGGCGATCATCGCCGAAATCGACGCGCACCCCCACGTTGGAACGTGACTGAATCGGCCGCAGCTGTCCACGGCCGCCCGCGGTCGCGCTATGCGCCGTATCCGCCGTCGATCCTCAGCACTGCGCCGGTGACGTACGAGGCCTGCGGGCTGGCGAGGAAGACGACGCCTGCGGCGATCTCCTCCGGCCTGCCGTACCGCCCCATCGCCGTTGTCGGCAGGAACATGGACGCGGCCGGGCCGTCGGCGGGGTTTCCTTCGGTGTCGATGAACCCGGGTTGGATGACGTTGACCGTGATGCCCCGGTGTGCCAGATCGCGGGCTGCGCCCCGGCTGAAGCCCTCGAGTGCCGACTTCGTGCCCGTGTAGTACGCCATCCCCTGAAAACCCGCCCGAGTAGCCACACCCGAGCTGATGCTGACGATCCGCCCGCCATCGGGCAGCGACGGCACCGCCGCCTGAATTCCGGCCACCACGCTGGTGTAGTTGACGGCGAACTGCCGCTCGATGGCGGCCTGGTCGACGAGCTCGCTGCCGACCAGGCCGCCACCGCCCTCGGCCGCGTTGTTGACCAGAATGTCCAGCTTCCCGAACTGCTCGACCACCCGCCGGATCAAGCTCGCCGCCTGCGTCGCGTCCGCCTGGTCGGCCTGGAAAGCCGCCGCACGCACCCCCTTCGCCTCCAGGTCGGCGACCACAGCCGTGGCCTGATCCGCCGAGGACGAATAGCTGATCGCGACGTCGGCTCCCTCGTCAGCCAGCGCCAGCGCCGACGCCGCCCCGATCCCCCGCGACCCGCCGGTCACGATCGCCACCTTGTTGTCCAGCTTTCCCATGTGCTCCCCACTTCCTTGGACGCAACGTGCGACGTAGTTATTGACCGCGCGGTCCACAATAGGCATGGTGGACCGCGCGGTCAAGAATCCTTATCCTGGTTCGCATGGCACGTCCGCGAGCGTTCGACGAGAAGCAGGTGCTGAACGCTGTCCGTGATCAGTTCTGGGACGCCGGTTACGCCGCGACCTCACTGGAAGACCTGATGCGGGTCAGCGGGCTGGGCAAAGGCAGCCTGTATGCAGCGTTCGGCGACAAGCGTCAGCTCTTCCTCCGGGCGCTGCGCAGCTACACCGACGAAAACCATGGCTACCTTCGGGAAGCCCTCGCCGAGGCGCCACGAGCCCTGGACGCACTCCGCATGCTCCTCGAGGCACCGATCGACGACCCGACCGGCACGCGGCGTGGCTGCCTGATGGCCAACAGCACCTGCGAACTCGGTAACGCAGATCCGGAAGTCCTCGACCACGCCCACCGCACCTACGAGACGTCCACCGCGCTGATCGGTGACTGCGTCGCCCGCGCCCAACGCGAGGGCGACCTACCGGCCGGAGCAGATCCGATCGCACTTGCGCGGGCCCTTTTGGCCGCGCAACAAGGGATCGTGTTCATGAGCCGGACAGGGCTGGACACGGCCACACTCACTGCCACAGCACGATCACTCGCGGCTCAACTCCTGCCGCACAACTCCGGCGACTGAACCGACAGGCGCAAAACGGTCAGTCCCGAGTTGCCGTGACGAACCCCGCGAATGACTCGGACAACGCCTCCCGCCAGTCACGCAACGGCGTCAGACCGGCGTCCACCCAGGCAGCCGACGACAGCACGGAGTTGGCCGGGCGCTTGGCGGGACGCGGGAACTCCGCAGTGGTGCACGGTTTCACGCGATCGGGATCTGTGCCGAGTTCCTCGAAGATCGCACGGGCGAAGCCGTACCACGTGGTCTCGCCGCCGCCGGTGCAGTGCAGCACGCGGGCCTGCGGGCCGTTGCCGGAGACGATCTGCCCGGCCAGCTCCAGCAGACCGGCTGCCAGGTCCGCGCTCCAGGTCGGCGCTCCACGTTGGTCGTCCACAACGGACAGGCTGTCGCGTTCGCCTGCCAGGCGCAGGATCGACTTCACGAAGTTCGCGCTGCCGGAAGCCCCGTACACCCACGAGGTGCGCACGACCCACGCCTCCGCGCCCGACCGCAGCACAGAGGACTCACCGGCGAGTTTTGTGATGCCGTACACGGATTGCGGGCCGACCGGGTCGTCCACTTCGTACGCGCCGGTCTTGTCGCCCGCGAACACGTAGTCCGTGGAGACCTGGATCAGCGGGACCTGCCGGGACGCGCACACGGCGGCGAGCAGGCGCGGGCCGTCCGCGTTCACCGAATACGCGGCCTCGCGGTCGGTTTCCGCCGCGTCGACGGCGGTGTACGCGGCCGCGTTGACCACCACCGGCCGCCGGTCGCCCGCGACCGCGAGCAGTCCGTCGACCGCGCGAACGACTTCACCGGCCTGGGTGACGTCCAGGTCTCGTGAGCCCGGGTGGTGGACGACCGAGCCGTCCGGTGCCTGGGTGACGAGGTCGTGTCCGAGCTGACCGGTCCCGCCGGGAATCAGCAGTGCGAGCGCTGTCATCGGGTTGCGGCCAGCGCGGCGCGCTTCTTCAGCGGCTCCCACCATGAACGGTTGTCGCGGTACCACTCGACCGTCCCGTTCAGACCCTCCTCGAACGGCACCTGGGGCTGGTAGCCGAGTTCGGTGCTGATCTTGGTGATGTCCACCGAGTAGCGGCGGTCGTGGCCCTTGCGGTCCTCCACCGGCTGCACCATCGAGAAGTCCACGCCGACCGCGGCCAGCAACAGGTCGGTCAGTTCGCGGTTGGTCAGCTCGGTGCCGCCGCCGATGTTGTAGACCTCGCCGGGCCTGCCGTTCGCGGCGACCAGTTGGATACCTCGACAGTGGTCGTCCACGTGCAGCCAGTCACGGACGTTCAGCCCATCGCCGTACAGTGGCACTTTCTTGCCGTCGAGCAGATTGCTGACGAACAGCGGGATGACTTTCTCGGGGAACTGGTACGGCCCGTAGTTGTTCGAACACCGCGTGATGCACACCGGCAGTCCGTACGTGCGGTGGAACGAGCGCGCGATCAGATCCGACGATGCTTTCGATGCCGAGTAGGGAGAATTCGGCAACAGCGGGTGATCCTCCGGCCACGATCCCTCCTCGATCGAGCCGTACACCTCGTCGGTCGACACATGCACGAACTTGCCGACCGACGCGTCCAACGCGGCCTGCAGCAGGTACTGCGTGCCCAGCACGTTCGTCAGGACGAAGTCGGCGGCCGACTCGATGGACCGGTCCACATGCGATTCGGCGGCGAAGTGAACCACCAGGTCAGTGCCCCGCATCAGGTCACTGACGAGGCCTGCGTCACAGATGTCGCCGCGCACGAAACGCAGTCTCGGCGAATCCGCGACGGGATCGAGATTGGCCTTGTTGCCCGCGTAGGTCAGCTTGTCGAGCACCACGACCTCGGCGTCGGCCAACTCGGGATAGGCGCCGCCGAGAGCCTGACGAACGTAGTGCGAGCCGATGAAACCCGCACCTCCGGTGACCAGAACCCGCATTCGCCTGCCTCCTGTGACCGTGATGTCCGCCGCAAGTCTGTCACGCCCACTCAACCACCAGCCCCTTATAGGCGTGGTAGAGGTACGCCGGAGACGGCGCGGGAGATGACGGTTTACCAGTAATGTAGGTCAGAACGGGGATCGAACACGGGAGGACCCTTGGGGAGCGGCGCGCGTCTGGCGCTGTATCTGTCCCGGTGCACGGTGGCACTGGTGTCTGTCGCCGTGCTCGGCGCTTCCGGGATCGTGTACGCCAAATACACCGATCTGAACGACGGCGTGGTCACCACGGACGTGTTCGAGCCCGACGTGCAGCGGGCGAATGTGAAGCCGCTCGACGGCGCCGTGGACATCCTGCTGGTCGGCATGGACAGCCGCACCGACAACTTCGACAACCCGTTGCCCAAGGAAGTCATGCAGATGCTGCACGGCGGCATCAGCGAGGGCGACCGCAACACCGACACGATGATCCTCGTGCACATCCCGGTCGACGGCCGCCGCGCGGTGGCCATCTCGTTCCCGCGGGACGCGTGGGTCGAGCTGTCCGGTGACTTCGGCAAGCACAAGCTCAACTCGGCGTTCGTGTACCAGTTCAACGACACGATGAAGTCGATGAAGAACGTGCCGCAGAAGCAGGCACAGGACGAGGCCAAGAAGCAGGGCCGCAAGAACCTGATCGCCACGATCGAGGGACTGATCGGCAAGTCGGTCACCATCGACCGCTACGCCGAGGTCAACCTGCTCAGCTTCTACGAGATCACCAAGGCGATCGGTGGCGTCGAGGTCTGCCTGAACAAGGCTGTCGACGAGGCGAAGTACTCCGGCGCCGTGTTCCCCGCGGGCAAGCAGACCATCGAGGGCAAGGCCGCGCTGTCGTTCGTCCGGCAACGCCACGAGCTGCCCAACGGCGACTTCGACCGGATCGTGCGCCAGCAGGTGTTCATCGGCGCGCTGGCGCGCAAGGTGCTGTCCACCGGTGTGCTGACCGATTTCACCAAGCTGAACGCGCTGGTCGAGGCGATCAAGAAGTCGGTGGTGCTCAGCTCGGGCTGGGACGTCACCACGTTCGCCCAGCAGATGCAGGGCCTGTCCAGCGGCGCGATCGACTTCTACACCGTGCCGACGCTCGGCCCGGCCAAGATCGGCGGCGCGGACGTGATCAAGGTCGACCCCGCGCAGATCGCCGACTTCGTCAAGGGACTGACCAAGGACGACCGGCCGCCGCCTTCGCCGGGACAGTCGCCGGAGCAGTCGTCGGACAAGCCGCCCGCGACGTCGCAGACCACCGTTCCGCCGAAATCGGACACCAAGGTCACGGTGGACATCCGCAACGCGTCGAGTGAGCAGGGCCTGGCCGGCGCTGTGCAGAACATCCTCGTCGGCAAGGGTTTCCTGGCGGGTGCCGTCGGTGACGCGCCCCGGCAGAGCACGTCCACACTGTTCTTCCGGCCCGGCGAGGACGCCAACGCCCAGCGCGTGAGTACCGAACTCGGCGGCCAGTTCAAGCTGACGGCCGACAAGGCACTGCGGGCCGGGCAGGTCCGCGCGGTGCTCGGTGCCGACTTCCCGGTCGCGTTCGGGCGCACGCTCGCGGGCCAGACCCAGCCCGGGTCCCCGAGCCAGACACCGCCCGCAGGCCAAGGGAGCCCGCCCACTACGACTCAGCCGCCCGGCTCCGGAACGCCGTCGTCTACCGCACACGCGATCAACGCCGATGGGGTGACCTGCGTCAATTAGGCGGCGGCCCTCGTTATCCTCTGAGGAGCAAGAGGGCCGTGAGGAGAGAAGACTTCGGTGAGTGACGAAGAGGTTTCGCACGAACCGGATCGGAAGTCGGGGGGACGCGCTCAGCGCGTCGCGTGGATGACCGGCCGGGTACTGGTGGCGTTGCTGTCCGCCGCCGCGCTCGCGGCGGCCGGGCTGGCTCGCGACACGGTGCAGGACGTGCGTGAGAAGGTGCCGACTTCGGACGTGTTCACCGAGGAGGTCGAGCGCACCGCGCCACCGGCCGACGACGGCGCGGAGGACTACCTGGTCATCGGCAGCGACACGCGCAACGACACCAGGGGAAACCCGTTGCCGGAGCGGGTGTTGCGGCTGTTGCGGACCGAGGCGAGCGACGGGTTGAACACCGACACGATCATCCTGCTGCGCATCCCCAAGGACGGTTCGAAGGGCTACGCGATCTCGTTCCCCCGTGACACGTACGTCACGATCCCCGGGTACCAGGACGACAAGATCAACGCCGCCTACGGCGTGATCAAGTACAAGACCGCGCAGAAGCTGCGCGGCGAGGGCAAGACCGACCGAGCCGAGATCGAACGGCTGTCGGACACGGCGGGCCGGTCCGCGCTCACACAGGTCATCCACGAGCTGACAGGTGTGCGCGTCGACCACTTCGCCGAGGTGAACCTGTACGGGTTCTACCTGCTCACCGAGGCTGTCGGCGGCGTGACGGTGTGCCTGAACCACGCGACGAGCGACCCGAACTCCGGCGCGAACTTCCGCAAGGGCGTGCAGAAGGTCTCCGGTGGTTCGGCGCTGGCGTTCGTACGGCAGCGCGACGGCCTGCCCCGCGGCGATCTCGACCGGATCGTTCGCCAGCAGGCGTTCCTCGGTTCGGCGATGCAGCAGCTGCTGAGCGCGGGAACGCTGACCGACTCGGCGAAGCTGGCCGCGTTGACCGACGCGGCGTCGAAGTCGATCGTGGTGTCGCCCGGTCTGGACATCCTGCAGTTGGCGCGGCACCTCGGGTCGATGTCGTCGGGCGCGGTCGAGTTCGTGACGATCCCGGTGGTGGCGGTCGGTGCGCGCAACGAGCGCGGCCAGAGCATCATCACGGTGAACGTGCCGAAGGTGCGGGAGTTCGTGGCGCAACTGCTCGGCAGGCAGCCGCCCGCACGGTTCACCGGACAGGGGCCGCTGGTGTTGAACGGCGCGGCGAGGCAGCAGCAACCGACCATAGTAGACGGCGTGAGGTGCGTTGACTGATGTCAGTGACAGAAGCTTTGTTCCGGCCACTGCTCGCCGGTGACCGGACCCGCCCGTTGATCACGCACTACGACGACGCGGCGGGCACGCGTGTCGAGCTTTCCGTTGCGACACTGGCGAACTGGGCCGCCAAGACGGCGAACTGGCTGAGCGAGGAGTTCGACGTCGAGGCGGGCACACCGGTCATGGTCGACCTGCCCGCGCACTGGCAGACCGCGGGCGTGCTGCTCGGCGCGTGGTGGTGCGGCGCGCACATCACGACGACGGCACCGGACGTCGCACTGACCACAGTGGACGGTTCGGCTCCGTCCGGCGCGGCGTGGGCCGTGGTGTCGCTCGACCCGATGGGGATGGGCCTGCGCGGCGCACCGCCGGACGGAGCGGTGGACTACATCTCGGAGTCGCGGATGTTCGGCGACGACTTCTTCCCGTTGGACACCGTCGCGGACAGCACACCGGCGCTCGGCACGATGAGCGTCGCCGAGGTCGTCGCAGCGGCGCGGGAGCGGGCCGTCTCCGGGCGCGTGTTGTCCACAATGGAATGGTCGGTGCCCGACGGGGTGATCTCCGGGCTGCTGTCGGTGCTCGCCGGAGGCGGTTCGCTCGTCCAGGTGTCCAACCCCAGTACGGCCGACGCCCACCTCGAATCGGAACGGGCCACGCTGCTCACCTCGCCGTGAAAGTCAGGTCGCCCAGCTGGAACCCGGTCTGGGTGACCTTGATGTCGGAGAAACCTGTCAGCAGCTTGGCAAGCCGGTCCTCTTCCGCCATCAGCGCGGGTTCGCATGCCTTGCGTGTCCTGGCCAGGCGCTGGATGATCAGTTTGCCGTTGTCGACGACCGCAGTGCCGGTCAGGTCGTTGCACCCGACGGTGGCGGTCAGCTTGCCGTCCTTGAACCGCAGCACCGTCTTGCCGTCACCGGCGACGAACTCCTTGCCTGCCAGCTGGGAGTCGACAGCACCCGCCCTGAGCTGGAGTCCCTTGCCCGACGGGTTCGTGAGCGTCAACGTCTCGTCGTCGATGCGGTAGCCGAGCTCGCCCTGGAGGAAGGGCATGATCTCGTCGGCCTGCGGGCAGGAGGCCTCGCCGGGAGTCATCTCCCGGACAGTGACCTTGCCGGTTGTGGCCTGGTAGCTGCCCTCAGCGGAGTTGCACGGACTTCCGCTCTGCACAACGCCGTTGGCGAAGCTGACCCACGTCGGTGTCTGGAGTGAGGTGACCGTGTCCTTCTCGACGATGCCGTTGGCGACCCACATCGTCCCTTCCAGGGTTGCCGGGGCCTTGGCGGCGAACCGGATCTCGGTGCCACCGGAAGAGACGGTGAGCGTTGTCCCGTCGTACTTCCACTCCGGCTTGCCGGACAGGATGCCGGTCAGCCAGGTGTCCTGGTCGTGGCGCGCCTTGTCACACCCCATCTCGGTGAGTCTGATCTCGCCGACGCTCAGGCGTGCGCCGCTGGTGTCGACCGAGCTGCTGATGTGGTTGCACCCGGCCTTGACCCGCAGATCGTTCCGGTCGGTGATCTCGAACCGGATCCGCGTTCCGTCGACGAGCGGCCGGGGCTTGCCCTGCTCGGTCACGGCCTGGGAGACGAAGACCTGCCTGGGGATGTCCTGCCCAGGTGCGTTGCCGCTGGGCGCGCCCGGCACGCCACCGCACCCAGCGGCAAGCACTCCCACAGCTCCAACGAGCACAACACGTCTCATGACCAAGGGACGAAACAGCCCTTCCGTGAGGTTGCACGGGACTTTCAGGTCAGGCGGTCGCGCAGTTCCCGTTTCAGGATCTTTCCGGCCGCCGAGATGGGGATCTGGTCGGTGATGATCACCTCGCGGAGCCGTTTGTAGGGCACGACCTGCTCGTTGATGTCGGCCATCAGGGCAGCGGCCACCACGTCCGGCTTACTCGGCACCACGAAGGCCACCGGGAGTTCGCCGACGTCGTCGCTCTTGCGGCCGACGACCGCGGCCATCGCCACGTCCGGATGGGCGATCAGCAGCTCCTCCAGCTCACGCGGATAGACGTTGTAGCCCTTGTAGATCAGCATGTCCTTCTTCCTGTCCACTATGGACAGGAAGCCGTCCTCGTCGAAGACGCCGATGTCGCCGGTGTGCAGCCAGCCGTCGACCAGCACGTCCGCCGTCTCCTCCGGCCTGTTGTGGTAGCCGAGCATCACCTGCGGACCTTTGACGCAGACCTCACCCCGCTCACCGGTCGGAACCGTCTCGTCGCCGCCCTCCACCGGCACGAGTTTGATCTCCGTGTCGAAGACCGGCACGCCGACTGTGCCCACCTTGCGCAGCCCCGAGCGGAACGTCGGAGAGCAAGCGGCGCCCATGGTCACCTCCGTCAGGCCGTAGCCCTCCGCGATCACGGCGTTCGGCATGATCGCCTGCAGGGCCTTGGTCATCTCGTGCGGCATCGGCGCCGCGCCCGACCCGATCGCCAGCACGGAGGTCAGGTCCCTCGTCCTGATGTCCGGGCAGGCCAGCATCCCCGCGTACAGCGCCGGTGCCCCACCCATGAAGTTGACCTGGTACTTCTCCGCGTCCGCCAGGTAGGCGGCCGGGTCGAAGCGGTCGTGCAGCGTGACGCTGAAGCCCTCCAGCATGAGGATGTTCAGTCCGCCGATCGTGCCCATCGCGTGGAACCACGGCGTCAGGTTGATGCCACGGCCGTCGCCGACCCGGAGGCCGTGCTCCGCCGGGTCGCTCACCTGGTCGAGGACCAGGCCGCCCGCGTCGTCCAGCGCGGGCACCGAGCCGGACTGCCAGCAGGCGAACTGCAGGGAGTTGACCACCACGTTGCGGTGCGGCAGCCGTACCCCTTTCGAGCGACCCGTCGTCCCGCCCGTGTACGCCAGATGGGCCAGGTCACGGTAGATGTCGATCTTCACGTCCGGTGGCGTGTCCGGTTGGCCCGCGCAGATCTCGGGCACCTGCGCCGCCGTCACCGTGAGCGCCACGCCCGCGTCCTGCGTCTGGGCCGCCACCGCCTGCTCCGGCATCAGCGGGTTGACCGGCACGAACGTGGCCCCGGCCAGCAGCAGGCCGTAGTAGGCAGGCGGGTAGGCCAGGCAGTTCGGCATCAGCACCGCCACCCGATCGCCCGGCTTGATTCCCCTGCTGACCAGGCCGTTCGCGAACTGGCAGGCCTGTCGCCACAGCTGGTTGTAGGTCAGTTCGGCATCGTGGTGGCGGAACGCCACCCGGTCGCCGAACCTGCGTGTCGAGCCCGCGAGGATCGCGCTGACCGCGACCTCCGGATAGTCGAGCTTCCTACCGACATGGGGAGGCCACGTTGCGCTCATCGGTCGATAGAAACTCAAATGCGGGCCACGACACAAGCTCCGGGTAGTAAACGGGGGCTAACATCGGATCGTTGTTACTGGTCGGTCGGAAGGCGGAGCACGGTGAACGCGGGCGTATACCAGCTGTCGGAAGAGCACGAGGCTGTGCGCGAGGCAGTGCGCGCGCTCTCAGAGAAGGAGATCGCGCCGCACGCAGCCGACTGCGACGAGAACGAACGGTACCCATCGGAGGCCCGCGACGCGCTGATCCGCTCCGGCTTCAACGCGCCGCACATCGGCGAGCAGTACGACGGCCAGGGCGCCGACGCGATCGCCACGTGCATCGTGATCGAGGAGGTCGCCCGGGTGTGCGCGTCCTCGTCGCTGATCCCGGCGGTCAACAAGCTCGGCTCGATGCCGATCATCCTGTCCGGCTCGGAGGAGCTGAAGAAGCAGGTCCTGCCGTCGCTCGCGTCCGGCCAGGCGTCCATTTCGTACGCGTTGTCCGAGCGTGAGGCAGGCTCGGACACGGCGGCCATGAAGGCCCGCGCACGCCAGGAAGGCGACACGTGGGTGCTCAACGGCACCAAGTGCTGGATCACCAACGCGGGTGAATCGGCCTGGTACACCGTGATGGCCGTGACCAACCCGGACGCGCCGAAGCCGTCGCAGGGCATCTCGGCGTTCGTCGTGCACGCCGACGACCCCGGCTTCTCGGTCGGGCCGAAGGAGCGCAAGCACGGCATCAAGGGCTCGCCGACCCGCGAGATCTACTTCGAGAACTGTGTGATCCCCGGCGACCGGATCATCGGCGAACCGGGCACCGGCCTCAAGACGGCACTGCGCACACTCGACCACACCCGTCCGACAATCGGCGCACAGGCCGTCGGCATCGCCCAGGGCGCGCTGGACGCGGCGATCGCGTACGTCAAGGAGCGCAAGCAGTTCGGCAAGGCGATCGCGGACTTCCAGGGCGTGCAGTTCATGCTGGCCGAGATGGCCATGAAGACCGAAGCAGCCCGGCACATGGTGTACGTGGCGGCGGCCAAGGCCGAGCGCGGCGACGCCGACACCGGTTTCGTCGCGGCGGCGGCGAAGTGCTTCGCCTCGGACGTGGCGATGGCTGTGACCACGGACGCCGTTCAGCTGTTCGGCGGCGCGGGCTACACGCGGGACTTCCCGGTCGAGCGGATGATGCGGGACGCGAAGATCACCCAGATCTACGAGGGCACCAACCAGATCCAGCGCCAGGTGATGGCCCGCTCCCTGCTCAAGGGCTAGAAATCCCTCGTGAGTGTTTTGGCCGGTTAGAACCGGCCAAAACACTCACGAGGGATTTGGGTGTGGCGGCTGTAATTCGGCGCGGGTCACTGCTCAGCCGATGCCGACGGCTTTCAGCAGAGCGAGCAGTGCGTCGACGAGACTGCCAAGGATGCTGGTTCGTGGCTCCACGGAATTCTCCTGTTCGAATGGATAACATGCCGGTCGGTGTGGCTGAGGTCAGCCGATCCCGACGGCGTGCAGGAGTGCGGACAGTGCGGCGACCAGCTGGCCGATGATGCTCATGGAATTCTCCCTGCGGTTCGCGGCGATCGCGGGTACCTGCTTGTGCAGCCGCTTCCAATGCCGTTGCAGTGATTCCAGCGCCTGCCTGTTTCGATCCGATTAACCTCATTTTCAGATGGGTTAATCTCGCACCAATTCGATGTCCCCAGCGTAAAAAGCCGCATTTAATTCAGGCAGTGTAGAACAAACGTGACGACTGGTACCTCACTACCGGCCTGCGGTTTTGCGGAGGTTCTCGTCCTTTTCAAGGACCATCGCTTCGAGGCTCGCCTGGAACTCCGCCATCTTCTTCTGCAGGGCCTGGTCGGTCGCGGCCATGATCCGCACGGCCAGCAGGCCCGCGTTGCGCGCTCCGCCGATCGACACGGTCGCGACGGGCACGCCCGCGGGCATCTGCACGATTGACAGCAGGGAGTCCATGCCGTCCAGATACTTCAGCGGCACCGGGACACCGATGACCGGCAGCACCGTCGCCGAGGCGACCATGCCGGGCAGGTGCGCCGCGCCGCCCGCGCCCGCGATGATGACCTTCACGCCACGCGCGGCGGCGGTGTTCGCGTACTCCAGCATCCGGCCGGGTGTCCGGTGTGCCGAGTAGACACCGACCTCATAGGACACTCCGAACTCGTCCAATGCCGTCGCTGCCGCGGACATCACCGGCCAGTCCGAGTCGCTTCCCATGATGACGCCAACTTCGGCCACCGCTACTTCCCTCCGTGAACGTCGTAGCCGTCCGGCCATGCGGCCGTCGACAGCCAGTCCGCGGCGAACCGGGCGCGTTGCCGGACCTCCGCGAGGTTCGTGCCCAGCACTGTCACGTGGCCGATCTTGCGGCCGGGGCGCTCGGCTTTCCCGTAGTAGTGCACGTGTACGTCCTTGTACCGGGCGAACAGGTGGTGCAGCCGTTCGTCGGCTCCCATGTCCGGTGTGGACCGTGCACCGAGGACGTTGGCCATCACGACCACCGGCGCCACCAGGTCCGTCGAGCCGAGCGGGTAGTCCAGCACCGCCCGCAGGTGCTGCTCGAACTGCGAGGTGACCGCGCCCTCGATCGACCAGTGGCCGGAGTTGTGCGGCCGCATCGCCAGCTCGTTGACCACAAGCCCGGACGCGGTCTCGAACAGCTCGACGGCCAGTACTCCCACCACGCCAAGGGCGGACGCGATCCGCAGCGCCAGGTCCTGCGCCTCGTCGGCCAGTTCCTCCGACAGGTCCGGCGCCGGGGCCAGGACTTCCACGCAGATCCCGTTGGACTGCACGGTCTGCACGGTCGGCCATGCCGCACCTTGCCCGAACGGCGAACGCGCGACCACGGCGGCGAGTTCGCGCTTCATGTCCACGCGTTCCTCGACCAGCAGCGATGTTCCGGCTTCGAGGAGCTCGGCCACCAACTCCGAGCCCGAGGATGGCACCATCCACACGCCACGGCCGTCGTAGCCGCCGCGCGCCGCCTTCAGCACGACCGGCCAGCCGTGTTTCTCGCCGAACTGCGTGACATCGGACACGGTCTTGACCTCGGCGTACGCCGGGACCGGCACGTCCATCTCGGCGAGACGGTTACGCATCACCAGCTTGTCCTGCGCGTGGATCAGCGCCTCGGGGCCCGGGTGGACAGCGAAGCCCTCGCTGACCAGCGTGCGCAGGTGCTCGGTCGGCACGTGTTCGTGGTCGAACGTCATCACGTCGACCGAGGCTGCGAAGGCGCGCAACGCGTCCAGGTCCGTGTGCTGGCCGATGGTCACGTTCGGTGTCACCAGCGCTGCTGGGTCCGACGGTGAGACAGCGAGCACACGCAACGACTGGCCGTGCGCGATCGCGGCCTGCTGGGTCATCCGGCTGAGCTGGCCGCCGCCAACCATGCCGACAACGGGAAAGCCGGTAACTGGGTCCACGAGCAGGTCACCCTACCTGCGCCAACTGGCGAGCCGGACGCCAGGAGTACAGCGCGGCCCCGAGCAGGGCGATCGGGTAGATCAAGTACCCCCACCTGGTCGCGGGCATCAGCAGCATGGCCACACCGAGCCCCACGCCCGTACGCAGCAGGATCTCCGCGGTCGTGCGCGGCGGCCGTGCCAGCAGCCACCACAGCATCCCGACAGCGGCGAGGCCGAGCAGCACCAGCACCGCCACGTGCCCGAACGACCCGCCCAGTTCCTGCAGCAGGTGTCCCGGCATGGGGCTACCGGCGGGCGACCGCACCGCGGCCATGTTGGCCGGGAACCGGATCACGTTGTCCACGAACGCATCCCAGTCCACCGCAGCAGAGAGACCGGTGAACACCACCAGTCCACCGATGAACGCGACCAGAAACCGCCACGAGAACGCCAGTGCCACGGCGACAACCGCGGCAGCGGGCAACGCCGTGAGCTTCATGCTCGACGCCAGCGCCAACACCAGCCCCGCCCACTCCGGCCGAGACCGCGTGGCCAGGACTGCGCCGAGGATGAGCAACGCGACCACGGGCATGTCGTTGCCCGCGACCGCCACCCACAACGTGCTGAAGGTCGTCAGCGCGATGAACTGCACCGGCCGGATGGACAGCGTCGGCCAGTCCAGCGCCTTCAACGCCACCAGGAAGATGGCCAGCGTCAGCACGAACGCGACAACTCGGGCATCGGTCACCACGGACCGGCCGAACAGCGCGTTGGGCAGGCCGAGCAGGGCCATCGCCGGGCTGTAGGGCGTGTAGTCGTCAACCACCGGCGGCCGAGTCAGTGTCGATAAATCGACATACGGCGAGCCGGTGGACAGCAGCAGCCGCCCGGCCCGTTCGATCACCCACACCTCGGGCTGCGCGGTCATCGAATGCGCGGGCGAGCCCCAGTCCCGGCCCGTCATCCGCTTGAACACCAGCACGAGCAGCGGTACGACCATGCCGAGCGCGACCACGTACCCGACCGGGAGCCAGCGCGACCCCTGCCGCCTGGTCAGCACCAGGATCACGGTGTGCAGGAAGGCGAACGCGTACCCGGCGACCGCGAAGTTGCCCCACACCCGGAAGCCGTAGAACTCCGAGAACGCCGCCGTGTAGGCCGCGTCCAGGCCGAAGCCGAGGTAGAAGACCGCGTCAATCCCGAGGGACCGCTGTCGGCTCACGACGACTGGCCAGCCGTGACCTTCGGCTGTTCGTCATCGGCCTCGGCACGGGCCCGCATCCGCCTGCGCAGCACCCGGATCGCGATCGCGATCCCGGCACCGACCGAAACGATCATGTAGGCGCTGCCCGGAATGAACTCCCACCAGTGCCACAGCAGCTCCTTGCTGTGCCCGCCACGCATCCACAGCAGCACACAGCTGACGAACACCGCGAACACCACCAGCGGCGCGACCGCGGCCCGCGTGACACGCCAGAACCCCTGCGGCAGCGGGTCCGGCATCCGGGCGATCAGCATCACCAGCAGCGGCACCACCCACACGTAGTGGTGCGTCCAGGTGACCGGGCTGAACAGCAGTCCGAAGAACGCACTGACCAGCAGCGCCGCCACGGCCCGGCCGTGCCGGTGGAACCGGCGCACCAGCAGCATCGCCGGGATCGCCAGCAGCGCGCCGATCGCCAGTGCGATCTTGGTCGAGTTCGGGTCCAGCAGCGTGATCCGGTTGATCAGGCCGTTGAGCGACTGGTTGCCGTTCCAGAAGACCGGGCCGATCCGCATCGGGTCGCCGAAGACCGTGACCGTCCAGTACGTCCACGTGTCATGGGCGGCGATCAGGAACATCAGGCCCTGCAGCCCGACGAAGGTGAGGAACGCGCGGACGGCCGCCGCCCGCTTGCCGACCAGCACCAGGTGCGCGACGAAGATCAACGGTGTCAGCTTGATCGCGGCGGCGATACCGATCAGCACACCGCCCCACTTGCCGAGCTTCCCGCCCGCGGTCGTGATCACCAGCACGTCGAGCACGACGACGAGCATCAGGATCAGGTTGATCTGGCCGAGGAACAGCGACCGCCACACCGGCTCCATGCCCAGCATCAGCACGGAGAACCAGACCGTGGCCTTGGTCGGCGACAGCCAGCTCGGCAGTCTGGGCACCTTGTCCAAGGTGACCCGGATGACGACGCTCATCGACAGCACGGACACCACCGACAGCAGGCCCCAGGCGACCGTCGTCGGGAACGCCGCCAGCGGCACGAAGAACAGGGCGCCCGGGGGCGCGTAGGTGAACGGCAGCTGCGCCCACCACGGCTCCGCCAGCAGCGTCATCTTGTCGTAGAGCGGTTCGCCCGTCAGCAGGGCGATCCCGCCCGCTCGGTAGACCGCGGAGTCCACGCCCATCCGGCCGTGCGCGAGCCAGACCACGATCCCCGTGATCAGAAAGGCGGCGGGCACCGCCAGCACGACCCACATCGCACGCCATGACCCGACGAACCACTCAACCCAGGCCGTGACCCGACTCGTCGCCCGCACGGGCGCACCCCCACTGCGCTCGTCACCGTCGCTCACGCAAACAGCAAATCACGAAGACCACTCGAACGTGGCCCGAGCCCCCGCCTAGCGACCTCGTGAGTGTTTTGGCCGGTTCTAACCGGCCAAAACACTCACGAGGGTTGAGCTGGGAGTTCGGGTCAGCTGCGGCCGAGGAAGTCGATCAGGTCGCATGCCTTCTCGTGCGTCTCCGGCAGCCGGTGCAACCGTACCGAGACGGGCCCGAGCGTGTGCAGCTGCGGGTCGACCGCCAACCGCTCGGCGAGCACCAGCTGGGTGTCCGCGGCGCGTCTGGCCAGGTCCGGCTCGCGTTCGGTGAGCACGACGGCGACCGACGGGCCGAGCAGGGCGAGGCTTTCGCCGCCGTCGAAGACCTCACGCAGCACGTCGGCGGCCAGCACCATGGCCATCAGCCGGGACCAGCCGACGACCGCGGACAGATCGATACTCACAGTGAGCAGGACGTGACCGGGCGGTCGTTCGTCGCGGGTGGACTGCCGGTAGATCTCACCGAGGCGGGTCCGCAGGTAGGCGGCGGTGGACAGGCCGGTAAGGCCCTCCCTGACCTCGCTGCGGGCGATCTCCATGGTCGACACGTCCGCCCAGGCCAGTGCCGTCAGGCGGAGCAGGCGGGCCGGAGTGGCGTCCGGGTTGGCGGCGACCAGCCGCGGGTCGCTGAGCACCGCGTGCAACGCCGCGACGTCGGTGAGGGTCTCGTCCAGCCCGGCCCCGGACAGCGCGCGGGCCCGGCCGAGGTCCGCCAGCGGGTCGGCCAGATCGGCCTTGACCAGGGCGGACGCGCAGACCGCGTCGACCTCGGGGACAGCCCAGTCGCTCGGGTACCGCCAGCCGGCCGCGATGCTGGCGGTGCGCCACCTGGCACGCAGCGACCGAAGGGCTGCCTCAGCGCCATCGGCGTCGCCACGGGGTGAGCGTGAACCCGCTTCGCGAACCGCCACAGTTACCAGTTCCTCTCAGCCTGTGTTAAAGATCCGGATCTGAAACGTCGCTGGGCCTCATGTGTGACGCGATTCGAGCCGAATTGTCATACGAACGGGTTACCCGCTCACGCTGAGCTAACGACCATCGTGACCGGGGAGATGACTCCGTGATGTGGGTCCGTCACACTTACCCGCAGCACGGGCAGCGACGAGGGAGGCACGTGGCGACGGTTCCAGCCGAGGTACACGGCCCGAGTGACGCCGAACTGATCGAGTCGGTGCGCAAGGGCACTGTCGCGGCATACGGGTCGCTCTACGAACGGCATGTCGGAGCCGCGTACAACCTCGCCCGCCAGCTGACCCGTAACCAGGCCGAAGCCGACGACCTGGTGTCCGAGGCGTTCGCCAAGGTGCTCGACACACTGCGAGCGGGCCGGGGCCCGGATTCAGCCTTTCGCGCGTATCTGCTCACCGCCCTGCGGCACACCGCGTACGACAAGACCCGCCGTGACAAGCGTGTCGAACTGTCCGACGACGTCACCACGGTCTCCGGCGCGGACACCGCCGTCCCGTTCTCCGACACGGCCGTAGCGGGCCTGGAACGCACGCTGGCCGCACGGGCGTTCTCCCGGCTGCCCGAGCGTTGGCAGGCCGTGCTGTGGCACACCGAGGTCGAAGGCCAGACGCCCGCCGAGGTCGCGCCCATCCTCGGCCTGACGCCCAACGGCGTGAGCGCGCTCGCCTACCGCGCCCGCGAAGGCCTGCGCCAGGCGTACCTGCAGGTGCACCTGGCCGAATCGACGAGCGAACGCTGCCGGGCGACCGCGGAGCGGCTCGGCGCGTGGACCCGCGGCGGTCTGTCCAAACGGGAGACCGCCCAGGTCGAGTCCCATCTGGACGAGTGCGACCGCTGCCGCGCGCTGGCCGCGGAACTGGCCGACGTCAACAGCGGCATGCGCGTGTTCATCGCGCCGCTCGTGCTCGGTGTCGGGGCGCTGGGGTACCTCGCCACGACCGCGAAGGCAGGCTCCGCCGTCATCGCCGGTGCCGCGGCGACAACAGCCGCAGGCACGGCAGCAGGCGCCGGTGGCGCTGCATCGTCGTTGCCACGGCAGTTCGTCGGTGTGGGCGCGTCCGTCGCGGCTGTCGCCGCCGCGGTGGCGCTCGCGTTGACGGCCGCGCAGCCGCCGGACCTGCCCACGGCGCAGCAGGTGCCACAGACCTCCACACAGCAACCGGCGCCGCCGAACAACCCGCCAGCCCCGACTCCTTTGCCACCAGCCCCGCCGCCGCAGAACTCGCCGACGACACCGGCACCGCCGAGCCCGGCACCGCCCAGTCCTGCGCCCCCGAGCCCCGCGCCGCCCAGCCCGACGTCGCCGAGCGCTCCGGCGCCGGTCCCGCCACCGCAGCCTGGGCCGCCGAACCTCACGGTGCCGTCGCCGCCGCCGATCACGCTCGTTCCGGGCAGCGGCCCGACGGTTCTGCCACTGTCGGTGACCAACAACGGCGAAAGCGTCTCCCAGCCCGTGAGCGCCTCGCTCAACCTGCCACCGGGCGTGAGTGCGGTAGGCGCGGACAGGCTGGCCGGGCCCGGCCCGCTGCGGCTCAACGGCGCGCGCCAGCCCAGTTCCATCACGTGCCCCGGCGGCACCGGAACCGTCACGTGCGGCAGCGAGCAAGGCCTGCAGCCGGGGGCGTCGGTGACGCTGCTGTTCCGCATCGTCGCCGCGGCCGACTCGAAGGGCGGGACCATCACCGGCACGATCAGCGCCGGGACGTCGGTCAGCGTGAAGATCTCGGTGAACGTCGAGGTCCAGCCGCCGCCGAAGAAGGACGGCGTGTCGGTCTACGCCTTCCAGGACTGGCTCGGTCTGCCCGCGCCCGGCCGGTTCCACTACGCGGCACTGCAGGCCGTGGCCAAGAACACCGGGGAGAGCACCAAGCAGGTGACGGTCACGTTCGACCAGCCCGCCAAGCTGCTGTCGGCCTGGCCCGCGGCGTCGTGCACGTCGAACGGGGCGACCACCAGCTGCGTGACGTCCGAGCCGTTGAAGCCCGGCGACCGCTTCTACCTGCGGGTCAAGCTGACCAAGCAGATCGGTGACGACGAGGCCGACCGCTACCACCACCCGCCGTTCTGGCAGTACAGCAAGGTCCTGGTGACTGCGTCGCTCGGGACCGCGAGCGCCAGCACGACGGTGAAGCTGCCGTGGTGGAGCTGGCCGGTGCCACCGGACTCGAAGCCGACCACGACGAAACCCCCGGTCACCACGACTCCGCCGAAGGTGACGACGACCAAACCGTCGGGGAAGCCGACGACGACCACGACTCTCCCGGCCAAGGAGACACCGAAACCGGGCACGACGACACCGAAGACGACCGCGCCGAAGACGACGGCGCCCGCGACCACGACCCGGCCTCGCTCGGAGGAGCGCCCGCCGGACGACTACTGCTCGCGTCTGGGGCCGGTGGAACGACTGCTGGCCGTGCTCACCGGCCGCTGTCCTCCGCGCTGAACCGCCCCACGCTGGATCTCAGGGTGTCCGGGTCCCGGCAACGTGACCCGGATCAGCAGGCCGCCGCCATCCCGGGCGATCGCCGTCACGGTACCGCCGTGTGCTTGGGCAACCGAGGCCACAATCGACAACCCGAGTCCCGCGCCACCGTCGCCGCGCAGCCGTGGCCCTCGCAGCCGGACGAACGGCTCGAACAACGTGGGCACCGCCTCGGGCGGGACCGGTGGCCCGGAGTTCTCCACCTCCAGCACCGGACCAGCCCGCACGCGCAGGAAACCGCCGTCGTTGTGGTTGATCCCGTTCTGCACCAGGTTCGTGACCAACCGCTCCAACAGGACCGCTTCCCCGCGCACCACCCAGGGGCTCAGCTCGCTCGTCAGCCGGACACCGGCCCGCTCCGCGTCGTGCGCGTGCGCCGCGAGCACGTGCCGGGTCACTTCGTCCAGCCGGACATCGTGCCTGGCCTCCAGTCCCCGGTCGCTGCCCGCCAGCACGAGCAGGCCCTCGATGAGGGCCTCGCTTCGGGCGTTCATCGCCAGCAGCCGGTCGAGGATGTCGCGCGTGGCCTCCGGCACCCCGCGTCGGGCCCGAGCCACCTCCATGATCGTGCGTTGGGCAGCGAGCGGAGTCCGCAGCTCGTGTGACGCGTTGGCGACAAAGCGTTTCTGGCTGTCGAACGAATGGGCCAGGCGGTCCAGCATGTCGTCGAACGTGTCGGCCAGCTCGGTGAGCTCGTCCCGTGGGCCGCTCATGCCGATCCGCCGGTCCAGGCTGTCCGCGCTGAGCCGCCGGGCAGCCGAGGAGACCGCGCGCACCGGGCGGAGCATCCGCTTGGCGGCGATCCAGCCGAGCAGCAACGCCACACCGGCGGTCACGACCAGCGTGAGGCCTGATTGCAGCAGCATGGTGCGCAGCACCTCGCTGTTGTATTCGGCTGCGTTGATCAGCGTGGCGTCGGCGAGCGGTTCCGTGGTCGGTGTGCTGCTGTCGGGAAAGGTACCGGTCTGCGGCGCGTTCGCGGTGGACGGCGTCTCCACCAGGTCGCTGTCCTTGCCCGGTTCCGGCAGGGTGGCCCGGACCAGTACGTAGTTCAGGCCGAGCAGCAGCGTTCCCGACAGCAGCAGCAGCCCGCCGACCAGCAGGGACAGCTTGGTGCGGAAGGCGAGCCTGCGCCCACCCGGCCGGGTCAGTCGCCCAGCCGGTAGCCCACTCCGGCCACCGTGTGGATCACCGGTGGCGGTCCCAGCTTCCTGCGCAGCGTCATCATCGTCACCCGTACCGCGTTGGTGAAGGGATCGATGTGCTCGTCCCATGCCTGCTCCAGGAGTTCCTCAGCGCTTACCACCGTGCCCTCTGCGCGCATCAGCACGTGCAGAACCGCGAATTCCTTCCGGGACAACGGCACGTACCGCCCGTCCCGCACCACGTGGTGCCGTGGGATGTCCAGTTCGATCCCGGCCAGCCGGAGCACCGGCGGCAGCGCGGGCCGGGTCCGCCTGCCCAGTGCCTGCACCCTGGCCAGCAGTTCCTCCCAGGCGAACGGTTTGGTCAGGTAGTCGTCCGCGCCGATGCGCAGGCCGTGCACGCGTTCGGGCACCTCGTGTGCGGCCGTCAGCATGATCACCCGAGTGTCCCCACCACTGGCGACGATGCCACGGCACACGTCATCACCGTGCACACCTGGCAGATCCCGGTCGAGCACGACCACGTCGTAGCGATTCACCGCCAGCCGCTGCTGCGCGTATTCACCGTCGAAACACAGGTCGACGGCCATCGCCTGCTCGCGCAGGCCGTCGGCAATCGCCTCGGCCAGCAACACCTCGTCCTCGACGACCAGAACCCGCATCCCACGATTGTGCTCCCCACCGTCATAAAAGCGCTGTAAGTATTCACACTTACGGTCGACAGATCCATGGCGGAGTAGAACAACCGGGCACATGGGAGGAGATACGCCATGACGACCCGGAAATTGATATTGGTCGTTGCCGCGGCCATCGCATTGACCGGTTGTTCGACTTCCGACGAAAAGCCGCCCCCTGACGGCCAGGCCCTGGCCGGTGAGGAGCAATTCTCGAAGTGTATGAAGGACAACGGCGGGGAGCTCACCGAGGCCAGTGACGATCCCGGCGGCGGACCGATGACGCTGAACGCACCCGCACCGGCCGATGCGGCCAAACAGAACGCCGCATGGGAGAAGTGCCGCCCATTCCTGCCGGACGGCGGAAATGTCAAGCCGATGAGCACCGAACAGCTGGAAGCGGCGCGGCGGTTCGCGAAGTGCATGCGTGACAAAGGCATCACCTATCCGGACCCCGATCCGAGTTCCGGCGGCGGGGACGATGCCGCGCGGCTGCCGGACGGCATCGACATCCAGGATCCGGCAGTGCGCAGGAAGCTCGACGAGTGCACGGTCGAGACCAACCAGCTCGGCGGGCCATCCAAATGAGACAGCGACTGCTGGTGTCCACCGCGGTGGTCACCGTGCTCGCGGCCGGTGGACTGGTGGTACTCACCCAGGCCAAGGGCACGCCAGCCCTTGCGCCGCCACCGGCACTGGCACCAGCCACGGACGAGGTGCGGCAGATGGATCTGGTGGATCAGATCGAGGTCGAAGGCAAGCTCGGCCACGGCGCTCCCGTGCCGATCACCGGCCGCAAGTCCGGGACGCTGACCTGGTTGCCACCGCCCGGCCAGGTGGTCGACCGCGGCCAGGTGCTCTATGCCGTCGACGCGGTCGGGATCCCGGTGCTTTTCGGCAGCGTCCCGCTGTACCGGGAGCTCGGTCCTGGCGTGCCGGACGGCCCGGACGTGCTCCAGTTGCAGGAGAACCTCATCGCGCTCGGCCATCTGCGCGGCCCGGCGACGAGCAAGTTCGGCGACGCGGTGCAGGCCGCGCTGAAACGGTGGCAGACGAGCAGGAAAGTGCCGGATACGGGCCGGTTGCCACTGGGCGACGCCGTGGTGCAGGGCGGACCGGTCCGCGTGGCGGCTGTGTCAGCCCGACTGGGAGCGCCCGCCGAAGGCGACCTGATGACGGTGACCGGCACGGATCGGCTGGTGACTGCCGAACTGGACGAGTCCCGGCGCGGGTATGCCGCAGTCGGCGGCAAGGTCACGGTCCTGCTGCGCAACGGCCGGTCCGTGCCTGGCCAGGTGCGTGCCATGGCCGACAAGAGCGCCGACACGAGCACTGACAAGACCGGCGGCGGAAAGAACTCGGGCCAGGTGATCACGATCGCGCTGGACGACCCGGCGACCACGCCCGACTCCGGAGCGGTCACCGTGACCCTGGCCGGTGAGCGCCGTGCGGGCGTGCTCGTGGTCGGAATCCGTGCCCTGGTCGCCTCGCAGGACGGCGGTTACGCGTTGGAGGCGTTGACCGATGACGGCAGCAGGCGGTTGATCCCGGTCACGGTGGGGATGTTCGCCACCGGTCTGGTGGAGGTCTCCGGCGCACAGCTGCGACCTGGCCTTCGAGTGGCCACGGCGGGCTGATGAGCGACATCGTCTGCAGCCTTGAGCACGTCAGCCGGACCTACCCGGGCGGGGTGACCGCGCTGGAGGACGTGTCGCTCGCTGTGGCACACGGCGAACTGCTCGCGATCGTCGGGCCGTCCGGATCGGGCAAGTCGACCCTGCTGCACGTGATGGGCACGCTGGACCGGCCGAGTGGCGGCCGGGTGCTGATCAACGACCTGGACGTCAGCCGGTTCACCGACCGCCGGTTGTCCGCGGTCCGGGCCCGCTGGCTCGGGTTCGTGTTCCAGCAGTTCCACCTGACCGACGGACTGACCGCGCGGGAGAACATCATGACTGCCGAGGTCTACCAGGGCGTACCGGCCCGCAGGCGCCGCGCCCGCGCGGACGAGGCGCTGGCGCGGGTCGGTCTGGGCCACCGCGCCGACCACAGGCCGACGGAGTTGTCCGGCGGTGAGAAGCAGCGGGTGGCCATCGCACGCGCGGTGGTGAACCGGCCGTTGCTGCTGCTGGCCGACGAGCCCACCGGCAACCTGGACTCCGCCACCGGCGCCGAGGTCCTCACGTTGCTGCGCGAACTCAACGCCGAGGGCACCGCGGTTGTCCTGGTGACCCACGACATGTCGATCGCGGCGGCAGCGCAACGACGCGTGACCGTCCTTGACGGCGCGATCCGATGGGACCGCTCATGACAGCGCGCATGACACCGGGAACGCCACCGAAGCCGATCCGGTTGGGGCCGTGGGAAAGCATGAAGCTCGGCTCGGCTGGAGTACGGGCTCGGCCGATGCGCGCGGTGCTGGCCGCGCTCGGGATCGCCATCGGCGTCGCGGCACTCATCGCGGTGGTCGGCATCCCGGCGTCCAACCAGTCCGCGCTGAACGAGCGACTCGCCGCACTGGGGCCGAACCTGTTGCGGGTGGAGCCCGGCGACGACCGGGCGACCAACAAGAAGGCCGTGCTGCCCACCGACGCCCAGCCGATGATCGCGCGGATCGGACACGTGAGCGGCGCGTCCGCGACCGGCGACACCGGGGCGAAGGTGTGGCGCAGCGACCTGGTGCCCCGCGCGGAGTCCGGCGGACTGCAGGTGGTGGCCGCCCACCTCGACCTGCCGACGCTGTTGCGGGCCGAGATCCGCACCGGCGGCATGCTCACGCCCGTGACCGAGCGGTTCCCGGTGGCTGTGCTCGGCGCGCGGGCAGCCCACCTGCTCGGGATCGAACCGGTGCCCGGCCAGCCGCCGCCGCTGGTGTGGATCAAGGACCGTTGGTTCGCCGTGACCGGGGTACTGCACCCGATCGCCCTCGCCGCCGAGATCGACAACTCCGTGCTGGTCGGCTGGCATGCCGCGCAGCGGTACCTGGACTTCGACGGCCACCCGGCGCGGATCTACGTCCGTGCCAACGAGGACGCCGTCGAATCGGTGAAGTCGGTGCTCGGCCGGACCGCCAACCCGGAACACCCCGAGCAGGTGCTGGTCAGCCGACCTTCCGACGTGCTGGTGGCCCAACGCCTGGTGAGTCGGGCGTTCGACACCCTGCTGCTCGGACTCGGCGCGGTGGCGTTGCTGGTCGGCGGGATCGGCGTGGCCAACACCATGGTCATCTCGGTGCTGGAACGACGTCGCGAGATCGGGCTGCGGCGGGCACTCGGCGCCACCCGCGGCCAGATCGGCGGCCAGTTCCTGGCCGAATCGGTGCTGTTGACGGGTATCGGCGGCGGAATCGGGCTGCTGCTCGGGATCGCGGTGACCGCCGGATACGCCGCGTACCAGGGCTGGCCCGCGGTGTTGCCGGTCGGTGCGCTGACAGGCGGCGTGGCCGCGGCCGTCGCGATCGGCGTGCTGGCGGGCGTGTACCCGGCGACACGCGCCGCGCGGCTCACTCCCACCGAGGCGTTGGCAACGACCTGAAACTCCCGCCGTCCCGGCCGTGTGCCGGGACGGCGGGAGAGTGCTGGTTCGTCAACGACCCTGCAGGCCGCTACCGGTGCGGTAGTACGGCGACGGGCAGACGTTGGTCAACCGCCACGTGCCTCGGCCGACCCAGGGGCCGTAGTACGTGCGTCCGTTGCTGCACCTGATGAACTGGCGTATCTGACCGGAGTACACCGTGCAGGTGCGCACCACGGCGTTGCGGTAGTACGTCGGTGGGTTGCAGCGGAACGTTGCGGCTACGGAGTCGGCCGTCTCTGTGCCGATGCTGGCCGGTGCCGCCGATGCCGCCGATGCCGTCTGATTTCCGACCAGGGTGAGGCCCAGCATCGCCACAACAGCGAGCAGTAGTTTGGCCACACTTCCGGTGATCTTTTTCATCGCTATTCCCCTCGTCAACGATTGGTCCAAACAACACGGACAAACGGACAAGGGCAGCATGACCGCACCGACCGGCACAACGAGAGAAATGGAAGGAGCATCTTCCACGGTTTCACACAATAGTTCGAGCCCTCGCGGCCGCGTATGTGCTCCGGCTCAGCCGTCCGGATGGCACTTATGAGCAACTTACGCCCTCAATGGCAGACTTTCGGTCCATGCCACATGTGGGAGCGTGGCATTCGCACGTGGATTCGAGGGGGAATTTCGGTGCACGAAGAACCTGGCATTGAATTGTCCAGTCCATTGCCCCGCTGGTCCCATCCGCCCGTTCGGCCGCAGGTCGTCACGCACCATGATCACTCGACACACAGCCTGATGACGGCCAAGAAATTCGCTGCGGAGATCGGCCGGACGGCGCGTACTTTGCGCTCGTACCACGCTCGGGGCCTGTTGCCGCCGCCGGTCCGAATGGGCCGCACGCCGTGTTACTCGGACGAACACCTGACCCGAATGCGGCAGGTGCTGCAACTGCAGCGCCACGGCCTGCCGCTCGAGGCGATTCGCGCACTGCTGGAACCTGATCTCGTACTGGGCGAGCTGCTGCCGCTGCGGCGTGCGGTCGCCATCGCGGTCCGGGACCAGCCCGCCCTGCGCGACAGCCTGGTCGCCAGCGGAATACTGACCCGGCGCCCGGACGGCGGCCTGGACCTGCACGGGATCCGCGCGCTGCTGGCGGCGAGAGTCGTGACCGGGCTGCCGACCTGCCAGGTGCTCGGCCTGGCCGCCAACTCGGTGAACGAGCTCATGCCGCACGCCCACGCGGCGCTGACCCAGGTGCGGCGAACCGTGACGAGCGAGGTGTCCGACGGCGAGATCCACGTGGACGCCGTGCGCGACCTGGCCGTCGAGGTGATCCGGATCTGTCTGCGCCAGCTGACGTCCGAATAACGACCAGCCGTGGACTTTCGGGACAAAACGCCGGGGAAAGGGGTGGCCGGGGGCACAATCGGCAGACACTGCCGTCAAGGGGCCATCAGTGGATCAGTAGGCTCTCCCGCCATGGCCTTTGTGCAGAGCGTCCTCAAGCGACTCCCTGAGCCGGTGCGCAAGATCATGCTCAAGCACCGTGAAATGCTCAGATTCGCTGTTGTGGGCGGCATCTGCTTCGCCGTGACGACCGCCGTGAACTACACGCTCAAGCTTACGGTCCTGAACGCGCACCCCGTCACCGCCCTGTCGGTTGCGGTGATCATCGCGACGATCGTGTCGTACATCCTCAACCGCGAGTGGTCGTTCCACACCCGCGGCGGACGCGAACGCCACCACGAGGCCGCCCTGTTCTTCCTGATCAGCGGGATCGGCGTCGCACTGAACTCGACGCCGCTGTTCATCAGCAGGTACTTCTTCCACCTGATGGTGCCGAATGTGAGCCTGGTCACCCAGGAGATCGCCGACTTCCTCAGCGGCATGATCCTCGGCACGCTGGTCGCGATGGTCTTCCGCTGGTGGGCCTTCAAGAAGTGGGTGTTCCCCGAGGCCAACGCCCGCACCAGGACCACCCGCACCGGCCGCCGCCTTGCGGCCGTCCAGGACGACGAGGACCGCAAGGCGGCGTAACACGGCTTCCGTAGACTGCGGAAGTGTCGATTGTCGAGAGCGTGCTGGCTCAGGTGCCTGAGCCACTTCGCTCGGTGTTGATCAAACATCGTGAGCTGCTGAAGTTCGCGATCGTCGGCGGCACCACCTTCGTGATCGACAACGGCATCTGGTTCTTCCTGAAGCTCACCGTCCTGGAGAGCAAGCCGATCACGGCGAAGGCGATCGCGATCATCATCGCCACAATCGTGTCGTACGTCCTCAACCGCGAATGGTCGTTCCGGACCCGCGGCGGACGCGAACGCCACCACGAGGCCGCGCTGTTCTTCCTGATCAGCGGCGGCGGTGTGGCGATCAACCTGATTCCGCCGTACGTCTCGCGGTACGTGCTCGACCTGCAGGTGCCGCATGTGGACCGCTGGGTGCAGGAGGTCGCCGACTTCATGTCCGGGTCGGTGATCGGCATGCTGCTGGCGATGTTCTTCCGGTTCTGGGGCTTCCGCCGCTGGGTCTTCCCCCAGGCGAACGCTCGCCCCCGGATCGTGCGTGACGACCCGGAGGACGAGGATCTCGGGCACTCCTAGGGTCGTTATCGGGGCGCGCGCTCGGCGGGCCACCGCACACCGCGCAGATCGTCCACTCTGGGCACCGGCAGGAAGATCGTGAACGTGGCGGGCCGGGGCACCGACAGCTCCAGCCGCCCGCCGTCGGACTCGACGAGCGCACGGGCCAGCGCGAGCCCGACACCGGTCGAGCCGACACCAGACACACCACGGTCGAAGATGTGCGCGACGAGTTCGTCGGGAACGCCCGCGCCGCCGTCACTGACCTCAATGGACACTGTCGTGTCACTGCTGCGGGCCGCCACCGACACCGGACCGGCGCCGTGCCTCATCGCGTTGTCCAGCAACACCCCGATGGCCTCACGCAGCCGGGCGGTGGTGGCCTTCGCCAACGGCCTGCCGTGCACTCGGACGCGAAGCGCGCGTCCCTTGGCACGCAACGGTTCGCGCCACTCCTTGACGATCGTCGGCAGCGCGGTCGCCAGGTCGATCGGTTCCGCGTCGGTCGCCCTGGCCTCACGCGCGGCCGCGAGCAACTCGTCGAGCACGTCCCCGAGCCGCTCGGCCTGTTCCAGCGCGGCCGCAGCGTCGGCGGCGTTCTCCGGGTCGCTGGTGTGCTGCAACGCCTCCAACCTGAGCTGCAACGCGGTCAGCCTGCTGCGCAACTGGTGCGACACGTCACCAACCAGATCACGTTCGCGCTGCACCAGTTCGGCCAACGCGCCCGCGGACGTGTCCAACGCCTCGGCGACACGGTCGAGTTCGGCGACGCCGTAACGGCGGGAATCGGGCCTGAAGTCGCCCGCGCCCAACCTGCCCGCGCGGTCGGCCACGTGCCCGAGCGGCTGGGCGAGTCGCCTCGCCGTCACGATCGCCACCCCGGTGGCGATCGCGATCGTGATCACGACGACCAGCACGACCAGCCCGGCGACCTGGGTCTGCCGTGTCCTGGTCGGACCGGCGGGCACCTGGATCACCACCGTGCCCTCGCGCACGATCCTGATCGACTCGGACAACAGGTCCCCGCGCAGGTCCGGACCGACCGACTGGGGCGGGCTGCCCGGCAGGGTCACCACGAGCCTGCCGCCCGGCGGGACGAGCGACTCGACGTCGGCGATGTCCGGCTCCCGGTTGTTGGCCAGGTCCCCGTCGAGCACGACCCCGATCTGCTGGGCCCTGGTCTGCAGTTCCTCCCTGGTCGTCGTCTCGACCTGGAGCAACGCCACATAGCCGAGCGGGATGCCAAGCGCCAGCGTGGTCACCGCGACCGCCAGCAGGATCGCGAGCAGGATCCGCCTGCGCATGGATGAAGCCCGCCCGTCGGTGTCAGTCGGAGTTGAACCGGAAGCCGACGCCACGAACCGTGGCGATCCGCCGTTCGGTGGCCCCACGCGGGCCGATGTCGCCGAGTTTGCGACGCAACCAGGACATGTGCATGTCCAGTGTCTTGCTCGTCTTGCGCTCCGGCGCGTCGTCCCACACCTCGGCGAGGATCTCCTCGCGGGTGACGACCTGGCCCGCGCGCTGGATCAACACCCGCAGCAGCTCGAACTCCTTGTTGGCCAGCGTGATCTCCTGGCCGTCCACAGTCACCACACGACCGGCCAGGTCCATCTTCACGCCGTTGACCTCGACCGCGCCGGGAGCCTGGCGGCGCATCAGCGCGCGGATCCTGGCGAGCAGTTCGGCCAGCCGGAACGGCTTGGCCACGTAGTCGTCGGCGCCCGCGTCAAGGCCGACGACGAAGTCGACCTCGTCGGCCCTGGCGGTCAGCATCAGCACCGGCAGCCCACGCCCGGACGAGCGCAGCCGCCTGCAGACCTCCAGCCCGTCCAAGCCCGGCAGCCCGAGGTCGAGCACCAGCAGGTCAGCTCGACCCGCGTCGGCGAATTCCAACGCACTCAGCCCGTCGGTGACGACCTCCACGGCGTAGCCCTCACGCTGCAGAGCGCGTGACAACGGGTCTGCGATCGCCGAGTCGTCCTCGGCCAGCAGCACCACACTCACGGTGACCACTGTAGGCCTGGCAACATCAGGACCGTGTCATCCGACCTTGACTTCGCGTTGCGCCTCGCCGACGCCGCCGACGAGATCACGTCCGCCCGGTTTCGCGCACAGGACCTGAAGGTCTCGCGCAAGCCGGACCGGACCCCGGTGACCGACGCCGACACGGCCGTCGAGGACACCATCCGCGCGATGATCGCCGAGCGTTTCCCCGGCGACGCGGTCGCCGGTGAGGAGCGCGGCGGCAGCATCGGAGGCGGCCGGACGTGGGTGATCGACCCGATCGACGGGACGAAGAACTTCCTGCGCGGGGTGCCCGCGTGGGCCACGCTGATCGCGTTGGTGATCGACGGCCACCCGATGGTCGGCGTGGTCAGTGCGCCCGCGTTGAGCAAGCGCTGGTTCGCCGAGGCGACCGAGGGCGCGTACACCGACGACGGCCGCAGGCTGTCGGTGTCGGGCGTGACCACGCTCGCGGACGCCTACCTGTCCACCACGCACCTCGGGTCGTGGGTCGAGTACCACTCGCGTGAGGCGTACCTGCGGCTGGTGGACGCCTGCTGGGAGAACCGCGCGTTCGGTGACTTCTGGCAGCACTGCCTGGTGGCCGAGGGCGTGATCGACGTGGCCGCCGAGGCGATCGTGAACCCGTGGGACGTGGCCGCGATCGAGATCATCGTCAAGGAGGCGGGCGGCAGGTTCACCGACCTCAAGGGCGTGGACACGTTCCTCGGCGGCTCGGCGCTGTCCACCAACGGCCACCTGCACTCCGCCGCCCTCGCCCACCTCACCCTCCCCGCCTGAACCCCACGCAACGAAGGCCACCTTGGTTGCAACTCGCGCACCGAAGGCCACCTTCGGTGCACCGGGTCCCAGGTGCCGCCGGTGCAACCAAGGTGGCCTTTGTTGCACCTGGCGCACCGAAGGCCACATTGGTTGCACCTGGCGCACCGAAGGCCGCCTTGGGTGCGGCTCGTGCACCGAAGGCCACATTGGTTGCCAAAGGTGGCCAACCGGGATTGCACCTGCTAGTTTTTGTTGGCATGTGCAGGGTTTCGTTGTGACCGGCTCCGCACCCACTGGGGACGACCTGGTGCGGGTGCTGGCCACGCTGGCCAACCCGCACCGGTTGCGCATCGTCGCGCTGCTGGCGCGGGAGCGTGACTACGTCAGCCGGTTGGCGCGCGAACTGGGCATCAGCCGGGCGCTGCTGCAGGTCCACCTGCGGAAACTGGAGGCGGCCGGGCTGGTCACGGCCCAGCTGGAGCTCTCGGACGACGGGAAGGCGATGAAGTTCTACGAGGTCACGCCGTTCGCTTTCGAGCTGACACCGCGCACTGTCGCGGCGGCGGCCGAGACGCTCAGCGCGCCGGATGACGAGAAAGGGAACGAGTCATGAGTTGGCGGGGGTGGCAGGAGGTCATCGGCGTCGTCGGAGTTTTCGTGTTGATCACCGTGGTGCTCACGGTGACCATCTGGCAGTTGGCCGCCACCTGGCGGGCCAAGGCGAACCTGGCACGCGAGCAGGAGTACCGCACGATCGCCGAGGGCGCGGTCGCCGCACAGCAGGAGGTCCGGCGCGAACTTGCCGAGCTCAACCGCCAGCTCACCGAGCTGCGCACCCGGGTCGACTCGGTGCATCGCATCCTCAGCGACGTCGAATAGGCGTCGGACACACGAAAAGGCCCTGGGTCGCCGAGCTGGAACTCGGCGACCCAGGTGGAAGAAGCAACACCTCGCCGACAGGCGAGTCTCACAGCACTCCTTCGTGGAAAAGGACAGTAGTTCATGCTGCGCAAAAGCAGGCCCGCCGGTGCGTTCGTCGAACGCGTCGCGGGATGGTCGAGCCGCAGACGCGGTCTCGCGTTGCTCGTCTGGTTCGGTCTGGTCGGGATCTCGGTGCTGGCGAGCGTTCTGATCACCGGCAAGGACGTGCCGAACATCGACCCCGGTGAAGCGGGCGTCGCCGACTCGGCACTCCGCGCTCAGTCCTCGTACGAGCCGCAGCGGGAGAACGTCCTGATCCAGGGCGCCGAGGCGAAACCCGCGGTCGACGACCTGGTCCGCACACTCCGCGCGACCGGCATGGCGGGCAACGTCCGCTCCCCCTTCGAATCCGGCGGCGAGCAGCTGACCTCAGCCGACGGCCAGTCCTACCTCGTCACGCTGACGCTGGCACCGGAAGCGGACCGCGTCAAAGCCAGCTTCGGCGCAGTGGAGCAGGCCGTCGCGGACGTCGGCGCACGCCATCCCGGCACACAGTTCGCCCTGGCCGGTGACCGCAGTCTGAACGCCGCCGTCGACCAGTACGTCAAAAGTGACCTGCAGCGGTCGCACGTGTTGTCCCTGCCGGTCACGCTGCTGATTTTGCTGGTGGTGTTCGGGTCGCTGGTCGCGGCGGGCATCCCGGTGCTGCTCACGATCACCGTGCTGGCCGCGTCGTTCTCGCTGATCCAGGTGGTCGGCAAGGTCATCCCGATCAACAGTTCCGTCTCGGCGATGATCCTGCTGATCGGCGTCGCCGTCGGCGTCGACTACTCGCTGTTCTACCTGCGGCGGGTCCGGGAGGAACGGCTCGCGGGCCGGGACATGCGCGAAGCGCTGCGGATCACCGCGCGCACGTCGGGGCACACGGTCATGGTGTCCGGTCTGACGCTGATCCTGTCGCTGGCCGGGTTGCTGGCCACCGGACTGAACGTGTTCCGGGGCGCGACGGTGGCCATCGGGATCGTGGTGCTGCTGGCCATGGTCGGTTCGATCACGGTGCTGCCCGCGGTGGTGTCGCTGCTGGGCGATCGGCTGAACAAGGGGCGTATCCCGTGGCTTGGCCGTGGCCGCACGACCGCGCGTGAGTCACGGGCTTGGTCGGCGCTCGCGCGTGCGGTGGTCCGTCGTCCGCTGCTGTGGGGCGGGACCGCAGCCGCCGCGCTGGTGCTGATGGCCGTTCCGGCGTTCGGCATGCACCTGCAGGACGCCGGTCCGCTCAACAGCCTGCCTCGCAGTGTTCCCGCCGTGGACGCCGCGACACGGATGCAGGAGGCTTTTCCGGGCGCGGCCGTTCCCACGCGGGTTGTGGTGTGGGGCAACGTGGACAGGCCGGAGGTCACGCGGGCTGTCGACGATCTCAGTCGCCAGGTCGGCGGCGCGGTCACGGTCGTGCGCGTCGACCAAGCGCTTGTGGTGCGCGTGCCGCTGCCGGGCAGCGGCACCGACCCGACGACGTTCGAAGCGCTGGATTCCTTGCGGCAGAAGGCACTTCCGGCGGCGTTCGGCCACATCGACGATGTCCGGTACGCGGTCGGCGGCAAGGCAGCCGTCACACACGACTTCAACTCGCAGGTCATCGAGCGCAGCCCGTGGGTGTTCGCGTTCGTTCTGACTTTCGCGTTCGTCCTACTGCTGATCGCGTTCCGGTCGGTGCTCATCCCGATCGTGTCGATCGCGCTCAACCTGCTGTCGATCGGCGCCGCGTACGGCGTGCTCACCCTGGTGTTCCAGTACGGGTATCTGAGCGACCTGCTCGGGTTCACGTCCTACGGCGGGGTGGTCGGCTGGTTCCCGCTGTTCATGTTCGTGCTGCTGTTCGGGCTGAGCATGGACTACCACATCTTCATCCTCAGCCGGATCCGCGAACGACAACTCCGGGGAGGCAGCCCACAGGACGCGATCATCAGCGGTGTCGGTGCGAGCGCGGGTGTGGTGTCCAGCGCCGCGATCATCATGACCACGGTGTTCGCCGTGTTCATCACGTTGACGTCGATCGAGAACAAGATGCTCGGCGTCGGGCTGTCCGTGGCGGTGCTGATCGACGCGACCGTGGTCCGCGGTGTGCTGCTGCCCGCCGCGTTGTCCCTGATGGGACGGCGTACTAGTCGGGCTTGACCACGCCGACCGCTCCCCGCGCGACCTGGGCCCAGGTGAGCCTGCCGAACAGGTAGTGGCACGCGACCTGTTCGTTGGTGAACCGGGCCCAGTCGTAGCGGTTTCCCTGCTCCCGCCAGAAGACCTCCCAGCTGGTCACGCCGTGCTCGTCCGGCTCGTCGGACCGGATCAGGCACCAGGCGTTGTCGGCCTCGGTGCCGACCGAGACGAGTTCCGCCGGGATGCCGACCGTGCCGAGCCAGCCGGTGATCGACTCAGCCTTCATTGCCTGTCTCCTCTGCGAGGTATCCCAGCGCAATCAGGTCCAACGCCGGATGTGTGGTCCGGTAGCGCACGCCGCCGCCGGTCTGGCCGAACCACGCGGCG
The DNA here is from genome assembly GCF_000826545.1 of Kibdelosporangium sp. MJ126-NF4. The sequence continues at coordinate 615,410 of NZ_CDME01000015.1, forward strand.
CAGACCCCGCGCCACACCGGAAGCGGCCTGAGCACCCGGTAGCGCCGGTACTCGGCGTTGACGTGTGACGGCGGCAGGGAACGCTGCGCGAACGGGGTGTCCGCGGCGGCGAAGACACGCCCTTCCGATGTGCCGAAGCGGTCGAGGACCGTGTCCGGTTCGAGCACCTCCGGTTCGCCGGGAGCCGTCCCGCCTTCCGGGAACAGCTCGCTGGGCGGCCAGGCGTACTCTGTGTCCACTGTGTCCCGTCCGCTGCCTTCGCGGACGACGAACCGGCGTGCCCAGTCCCGCTCGTTCTGCCCGGCGAGCGGATCGTGGCCGAGCGTCAGGTCACCGGCCGGAATGGACGGTCCCGGCTCGACCACTTCGCTGCCCGCCATGGCAGGTGAGTCGTCGACGAGGTCCGACCGCGGGTGGTCACCCGGCTCGAACCTCATGCCCGCCGCGTAGTCGAACTCGGCCGACGGCGGCGGCAGCTGGCGGGCCGGGCGGGCGGCGGCGACCGGCATGTGCCCGATCGGGAACATCCGGACCAGCCACAGCGCGATCACGGAATCCCGGTCCTGCTCCGGTTTCTCCGCAGCGGGCGCGGGCAGCGGGGCGGCGGGCGGCGGCGCCTGCTGGCGGACCGGTTCGGCGGTGACCTGCGGCGGTACCAACGGGACGGGCCCACGTGGTGCCTGTTGCTGCTGCGGCGGAACAGCCGGTTGTCCGGCCGCCACCGGTACTGGGCCCGCGCCTTGCGGCGGCGGGGATGCCGGTGGTGGTGCCCCACCGCCCACGAACGGAGTCGCCGGAGCGGGCGGCGCGACCGGAGGCTGGTTGACCTGTGCCTGCGCGGGAATGCCGGAAGGCGCCTGCTGCCCGAGCGGCTGTTGTGCGGCTGGTGGCGCGTCCAGCACAGCGGACGCACCAGCGAGGTGCACGCTGTGATCCGGGCGGTGGAAGCCGGACGGCGGTGTGGGGGCGTCGCCGAGGGACGGCAACGGACCGGTCACCGGCTCGGTGGTCCATGACGGAACACCGCCGGGACCATGGCCACCCGAGCCACCAGGACCACCGTGTACCTGCCCCGGGCCGAAACCGGGGTCCAGGACAGGCTGGCCATGACCGGGGCCGCCGGGATGGCCGACATCCACCCCCGGTGGCCCGTGCCCACCCGGCCCAGACACGATCGGCGACACGGCACCGGCGACATCACCGACGACCGGCAACCCACCAGGCCCGTGACCGCCTGGGTTGCCCGCCACCGGCGGACCGGCACCGGGTCCATGACTGCCCGGACCACCAACAGCCGACTGCGCGGCACCTGCAGCGCTATCGACAATCGGCGCCACAACACCAGGCCCATGACCCGAACCACCGACAATCGACTGCGCCGCACCAGCGGCACCATCGACGAGCGGCGCCACGAGACCTGGGCCGTGGCTGGGGCTGCCGGTGATCGTCTGCGCGGTGTTCGCCACTCCGTCGACCAGCGGCGAAGCCATGGCGGACACGGCTTTCCCTGCCCCGTCGACCAGACCGGTGGTCTGCGCGAGCAGGTTCTGGCCCGTTGCGCCCGGGGTGGTGTTCACGATCGGCTGGACCGTGTCCATCAGCACGCCGCTCGTCGGCTGGACCGCACTGACCAAAGTGGAGTGCAGACCCGCGAGGTTGGCCGCCGCTCCCCTCAGCGCCGTGTCCAGGCCGAGCAGCGCGCTCGGATCGCCCGAGTGCTCGGCGACGTCGACGTTCTTGGCCAACGGCGTGAGTTCGCGGACGATCGCGACTTTGGCCTGGCCGACCTGGTTTGCCGCGTGGTCGAGCTTGTCCGCGTTGGCCGTGCAGCCCTTGGCGAGTTTCGTCAGGTGGCCGGTGTCCGGCTGGACGTAGGTGCCCCAGTGCCGCCGCGCCGCGTCCGCGCTCGCGCCCTCGGTCGTGCCCAACGCGGACCGGGCTGTGCCGTCCGCCTCGCTGACCAGTGCGTTGATTTTCTCGCCGGAGTCACGCCATGCCTGCGCGACCTCGCGCATCTTGTCCTCGTCGGCGTCTGGCCATTTCACGCCGGTTCTCGCCGCGATGTCGGTGAGCTCGGCAGGCAGTTCGATGCCCATGTCAGACCCTGCCGAAACCGTCGGCGGCGGAGGAATCCGCCGAGCGGTAGGCCCGCGCCATCGCCGTCAGACGGTCGCCCATGTCACGCAACTGCCCGGCCGCGCCGTCCACACCGGACCGAGTGTCGGTCGACGGACCTGAGTAGATGGCCGCGAAGCTCTGGCCCACTTCGTCTTTGCCCCACGGTTGGCCGAGTGAGTCGAGCGTCCGGTTCAGTTCGCCCGCGATGCTCGCCGCTCGGTCGGCCAGGCCGCCGAACTCGCCCGCGTGCTGTGCCAGCCGCTCGTGGTCGGTGCGGAAGCCGTCCTTCACACCCGCCCCCTCGGGTTGTCCAGCCAGCTCACGTCTTCGAAGCTGTCGTCGTCAGCGGCGTGTTTCGGCCGTGGCGGTGCCAGTTCGGCTTCGGTCAGGTCCGCTGTGCCCGCCAGCAGCGCACCGGGATCGGTCTGCGCGGGCAACAGCGGGCTGACGGTCCGGTTGGCGGTCTCCGACGCCTTACTCACCGCGGCCGCGACCGTCCGAAGGACGAGCTTGGCGAGATCAGATGGCCTGTGCCGGAGGTACGCGTCGTCGGAGAACGTCAGGTCGGCGAGCATCCCCCGCCCGCCGACAGTGGCGACGACGGTGCCGTCCGGGCTGGTGACGGATTCGCTGATAGCCGCGAGGGTCTGTTGCATGGACACGAGCTGCTCGCGGCTGCGCCGGTAGTCGGCCAGCAGTTCCTCGACCTGCGCCCGATGATCGGAAGCCACGGCCACCTCCGGTTCTCCCTCGGCGTACATGCCCGGTCACGCGTTGGACGCACCACGCCACGATCCGGTTCCCCCGTCATCCGACGGGTTTGCGGACCAGCGCGCGATGCACGCCACGACGTTCTACCAGCATGAAGCCCGCGTCGAGGAACATCGAGAGCGTGCCGTGGTACAGATCGCCCGAACTGGTCTTCGCGCCCTTCGTGTCCACCGGGTACGCCTCCACGGTCGCCGCGCCGTTCTTCGTCGCATACCGCACGGCAGCGTCGAGCAGTGCGGCCCCTACTCCGCGCCCCCGCGCGGTCCGGTGGATGAAGAAGCACGTCACGGACCACACGCCGGTGAGGTCCTCGTCCGGGTCCGGTGGCGCGGCGACCACGGACCGCTCCAGCCGCCGGTAGACCGCGCGGGGAGCGACCGCGACCCAGCCGACGGCGTCGTCGTTCTCCATGGCGAGCAGGCCGACTGGTTCGTCCGATCGGGCGAGATCCTGCGCGGCCTGCCAGTTGCCTTCACCGCAGCCCTGCCGGAAATCGGCATTGGGCAGGCGGAAGAACATGCACCAGCACCCCTTGACCGCGCCGTGCGGACCGAAAAGGCGCTCCTGAGCGGGCCACATCTGCTCAGTCAGCTCGACGACACGCATGGTGCGGAAGAGTGTCAGCCCCGCAGCGCCTGAACAACTCGGGACGGGCTCGGCCTGCCGAGCCGCTCGGCCATCCACGCGCTGGTCTCGACGAGCTTGGCCAGGTCAACGCCGTGCGCGACGCCGAGACCGTCCAGCATCCAGACCAGGTCCTCGGTCGCGAGGTTTCCCGTCGCCGACTCGGCGTACGGGCAGCCGCCGAGGCCACCGGCGGACGAATCCACCGTGGACACTCCACACCGGAGCGCGGCGAGCGTGTTGCTCAACGCCTGTCCGTACGTGTCGTGGAAGTGCACGGCCAGCTGGTCCGGCGAGCCGAAGGCGTCGATGAGCGCCTCGACCTGGCCGGGAGTGGCGACGCCGATGGTGTCGCCGAGGGAGAGCTGGGAGCAGCCCATGTCGAGCAACCGCTTGCCCGCCGCGACCACCTGTTCGCGGGGCACCGGGCCCTCCCACTGGTCGCCGAAGCACATCGACAGGTAGCCGCGCACCTCGAGGCCCGCGTCCCGCGCCCTGGTCACCACCGGTTCGAACATCTCGAACTGGCTGTCCAGCGTCCGGTTGAGGTTCTTCTGGGCGAACGACTCGGTGGCGCTCGCGAAGATCGCGATCTGCCCGACGCCCGCCGCCAACGCCCGGTCGAGACCACGGTCGTTGGGTACGAGCACCGGGTAGCGCACACCGTCGCGCCGGTCCAGCCCGGCCAGCAGCTCAGCGGCGTCGGCCAGCTGTGGCACCCATTTCGGGTGCACGAAACTGGTCGCCTCGATCGTCGTCAGGCCCGCGTCGGCCAGCCGGGAGATGAACTCCAGCTTGACGTCCACGTCCACAACGGACTTCTCGTTCTGCAGGCCGTCGCGCGGCCCGACCTCCCAGATGATGATCTCGGCTGGGAGGTCGGCACGCGAGGCGACCCTGTCCGGCAGGCCTTGGGCGACCAAGTCAGCGACCCTGCTGCGGCGGCTGGTGCTGCTGCGGCAACTGCTGGGTCGGCTGGGGCGGCTGCTGCTGGACGGCGAAGTCGTCGTCCGGATTGTCGTTGATCTCCCGGTACAGCAACGAGTGCACCTTTTCGACCTGCGGGATGTCGTCGAACTCGAGCGGCTCCTCGCTGGCCGACTCGATGATCAGCGTGCCGCAGCCGACGATCCGGTCGGTCAGGCCGTGCTCGAACCGGACACTCGAGATCCGCGACAGCGGGATGTCGATCCCGGTGCGCTTGATCACGCCCTCACGCGCCATCACACGGTCGGTGGTGACGATGAAGTGCGTCGTGCGCCACCGGATGAACGGTGCCAGGAACAGCCACACGATCAGGATCAGCGCCACGGCGCCGATCAGGATGAACGCGATCAGGCTCCACGACAGGTCCTGCGCGAGGATGCCCAGCCAGATCCCCAACCCGAGGGTGACGATCAGCACGATGTACGGCACCAGCAGCATCTTCCAGTGCGGGTGCTTGTGGATCACGACACGCTCATTCGTGCTGAGCAAGTCGTCTGGATAGGCCACGGTGTCCTCCAGTACCCGACGATGACGCGCCTACCGTACCGGCGTGGAGCCAGTCCAGTGTCAAGGACGGTGGATCTCGCCCTAAGTGACCGTACGCAGGTGCACCACGTCGCCCGCGGGGACCGACCGATCGTGTCCTTCGGCGTCCCGCACCACGAGCGTTCCGTCCGTCTCGAGGTACCTCGCGGTGCCCTCGAACGAGCCTTCGCCCAGCTCGACGCGCACTTCCTGGCCGAGCGTCACGCAGTGCTGGCGGTACTCCTCGTGCAGTCCGCTCGCGAACGGGTCGCCGTCGGCCGCGCGCCACGGAGCCTCCCAGCGGTCGAGCTCCACCAGGAGCCGTTCCGCCAGGACCGTCAGGTCGAGCTCGTCCGCGCCCTCGTCGGCGAGTGAGGTCGGCTCCAGGCCACCGGGGGCGAGGTCGGCCTCGACCGGCTGGACGTTCAGCCCGATGCCGAGGACGACGCCTTTTTCGCTGGTCGTGGCCAGCACACCGGCGCCCTTCCTGCGGCCGGGGCCGAGCAGGAGGTCGTTCGGCCACTTCAGCTCGGCCGACACGCCCGTCGACAAGGAGACATTGACCAGTGCGACGCCCGCGAGCAGCGTCAGCCACGGCAGCCGGAAACCGGGGACGCCCGGCTCGTAGTAGACGCTGACGTACAACCCGCCCGGGGGTGAGGTCCATGAACGAGACCGCCGTCCCTCACCGGCCGTCTGTTGCCGCGCGATCAGGACCGTACGGTCCGGCGGCTGCGCGCGGCCCAGGTCCGCGTTGGTCGACTCGGTGCTGTCCACGACCGTGAGGCCCGCGTAGGGCCCGGTCGGCTTCGTCAAACGTTGGGCAAGATAGTCGCCGTCCACACCTAAGACATTAGGGCGTGACTTGAGCAACGTGAGGAAACCGCGCCGGGGCGAGCCTGGCTAGGCTGCCTCTTCATGAGCAGTGCGTCACAACCCCTCGGGCCGCCGCCCGGCGCAGACACGTCTGCCGACATCCACACCACGGCAGGCAAGCTGGCGGACCTCTACCGCCGCAACGACGAGGCCGTGCACGCAGGCTCGGCCCGCGCGGTGGAGAAACAGCACGCCAAGGGCAAGAAGACCGCGCGTGAGCGGATCGACCTGCTGATGGACCCAGGCTCGTTCGTCGAGCTGGACGAGCTGGCCAGGCACCGGTCGACCAACTTCGGGCTGGAGAAGAACCGCCCGTATGGCGACGGCGTGGTGACCGGCTACGGCACCGTCGACGGCCGTCCGGTGTGCGTGTTCAGCCAGGACGTCACGGTGTTCGGTGGCGCGCTCGGCGAGGTGTACGGCGAGAAGATCGTCAAGGTGATGGACCTGGCGATCAAGACCGGTCGCCCGATCATCGGCATCAACGAGGGCGGCGGCGCGCGCATCCAGGAGGGTGTCGTCTCGCTGGGCCTCTACGGCGAGATCTTCATGCGCAACACGCGTGCGTCCGGTGTGATCCCGCAGATCTCGCTGATCATGGGCGCGAACGCGGGCGGGCACGTCTACTCGCCCGCCCTGACGGACTTCGTCGTGATGGTCGACCAGACCTCGCAGATGTTCATCACCGGACCGGACGTGGTCAAGACCGTCACCGGCGAGGAAGTGACGTTCGAGGAGCTCGGCGGCGCGCGCACGCACAACACGAAGTCCGGCGTCGCGCACTACATGAGCAGCGACGAGGACGACGCCATCGCCTACGTCAAGGACCTGCTGTCGTACCTGCCGTCGAACAACCTGTCCGACCCGCCGGTCTTCCCCGGCGAGGACACCGGCGAAGGCTCGCTCGCCGAGGCCCTCACCGACACCGACCGCGAGCTGGACACGCTGATCCCGGACTCGCCGAACCAGCCGTACGACATGCACGAGGTCATCGCCCGTGTGCTCGACGACGGCGAGTTCCTCGAGGTGCACGAGCTGTTCGCGCCGAACATCCTGGTCGGGTTCGGCCGGGTCGAGGGACGCGCGGTGGGCGTGGTGGCCAACCAGCCGACCCAGTTCGCGGGCTGCCTGGACATCGACGCCTCGGAGAAAGCGGCCCGCTTCGTGCGGACCTGCGACGCCTTCAACGTGCCGGTGCTGACGTTCGTCGACGTGCCGGGCTTCCTGCCGGGCACCGACCAGGAGTGGAACGGCATCATCCGCCGTGGCGCCAAGCTCATCTACGCGTACGCCGAGGCGACCGTCCCCAAGGTCACGGTGATCACGCGCAAGGCGTTCGGTGGCGCGTACGACGTCATGGGCTCCAAGCACCTGGGCGCGGACATGAACCTGGCGTGGCCGACGGCGCAGATCGCGGTCATGGGCGCACAGGGCGCGGCGAACATCGTGCACCGCAGAACGCTCGCCAAGGCCGCCGACGACGGCAAGGACGTCGAGGCGCTGCGCGCGGAACTCGTGCAGGAGTACGAGGACACGCTGCTCAACCCGTATGCGGCAGCTGAGCGTGGATATGTCGACTCGGTGATCCCGCCGTCGTACACGCGGGGCTACATCGCGCGGTCGCTGCGGATGCTGCGGGACAAGCGCGAGACGGCGCTGCCCAAGAAGCACGGGAACATCCCGCTATGAGTGACACGGGAAGGCCTCTGCTGCGGATCGTGCGCGGCACGCCGGACGACGTGGAGCTCGCCGCGCTGACCGCCGTCGTGGCGTCGCTGCCGGGACCTGAGGCAGCGCCTGAGCCCGAGCAACGGTCGGCGTGGAGTGCTCCCGAGTCGCGGATGCGGCCCCAGGCGCGGCCAGGCCCCGGAGCCTGGCGCGCATCCGGCTTCCCCCACTAACCATGCCCGCGCAACCAAGGTGGCCTTTGGTGCGTAGGGTGCACCGAAGGCCACCTTGGTTGCGGGACCGCTAGCGCCACGCGGAGACGGTGGCGGCGACGTACGTGCCGAAGTCGATCGGGTCACGGCCGAGTGCGCGCTGCACGCCGTCGCGGGGTTCAGCGAAGAGGCCGCCGCGCATCACGGTGAACATCCCGTTCACCTCGGCCGCGGCCTCTTCGGGGGCGCCCTGCGCCAGGAGTTCGTCCCGGTACTGCTCCGGGGTGAGGTCCTCGAAGCGGATGGACCGCCCTGACGCCTTGGCGATGGTGTCCACCGCCTCGCCGTACGTGAGCGCTCGCGGTCCGGACAAGGTGTACACCTGCTCGTGGTGGCCGTTCTCGGTCAGTGCCACCGCGGCGACGTCGGCGATGTCCTGCGCGTCGACGAACGGCTCCGGGGTGTCCCCGATCGGCAGCGCCAGTCGGCCGTCGCGCAACGGGCCGAGGTAGATCTCCGGGTCGTCGAAGTTCTGGTTGAAGTTGTTCGGACGCAGGATCGTCCACTCCGCACCGGAGTCGCGCACGGCCTGTTCCGCCGCCCTCATCCCCCGGAAGTAGTCGGTGGGGACGCGGTCGATGTCGCGTCCGGACAGTGCGACGAACCTGCGTACACCGGCCGCGGCCGCCTGCTTCACGAACATCCCGACGGGCTCGGGGTCATGCGGCGCCACGAGGTAGACCGCCGACGCCCCTTCGACAGCGGCCGTCCAGGTGCCCTGATCGAACCAGTCGAACCGCGTTCCACTCGACCGCGTCGCGACACGGACGTCCTCGTCACGCGCTCGCAGCGTGTCCACCAGGCGGCGCCCGGTCTTGCCCGTTCCGCCCAACACCACAATCGTCATGCCGTCGAGTCAACTGCGTCCAGCGTGCGGGGCCCATGGTTCGGCGTCCGGGCGTCATGTCAGATCGTCCGTAGAGTTGGGTGTATGGATCTGGTCGACGACCTGCTGCGTGGTCTCCGGTCGGAAGGTGCCCGAGTCAGCCGTGAGGAGCTGCCGCCGACACGGCGTCTCACCGGCGACGCGGCGCTCACGCTGCTCGTGCCGGTGCGGGGCGCGGCTCACCTGCCGGACGGGGTTGTCCGCGTCGGCGAGACGGCGATTGTGCGCGGCCCCTTCAGCGCTCGCTCGGACGAGCACACCGTTCTGCTGGTCGGTGAGTACACGATGCACGGAGCTGTGTCGCACCGGCTGATGGATGTGCTGCCGTCCATGCTGGTGCTGCCGGACGACGACGAGAGCTGCGCGGCCCTGCGTGATTTCCTGGAGTCCCAGTTCACCCCGTGCACGCCCGACCAGCAGGTCGTGCGGGACCGGCTGCTGGAGTGGCTGCTGGTGTGCACGTTGCGTGCCTGGTTCGACCTGCAGCCCCCGGCCCCGGTCGGCTGGCACGACGAGACGCTCGGGCCGGTGCTCCGCGCGATGCACGCGGCGCCTGCCAAGCCGTGGACGCTGGCCGCGCTCGCCAGCGAGGCAGGCGTGTCACGGAGCACGCTCGCCGACCGGTTCGCCAAGGTCGTCGGCAAGCCGCCGTTGACCTACCTGAAGGACTGGCGGATGACCTTGGCCGCGGACCTGCTCGCCGAGTCCACCTCGACGGTCGCCACAGTCGCGCACCGGGTCGGGTACGCCGACGCGTTCGGGTTCAGCGCAGCCTTCAAACGCTTCTACGGCGTCAGCCCCACCGAGTGCCGCGCGGCCTGCCGGACGGGATGACCTTTTAACTGGGAATCCTTTGCCCACTTTCGGCCCTGACGCCTGCCATGGGCGCGTTTTAGCGTCATCCACATGGCGATTCGTGGGTGGCTGACCGCCGGGCTTGTCGGCTTGTTGTCGGGTTTGGTCGTTGTGCCCGCCGGTGCGGCGCAACCGGCGTTCGTGGTGAAAGAGGGCGTCACGCAGCCGGTCCACTCGCTCGCGGACGCCATCCGGGAGACGGTGTGGGTGGACATCGGTCTCGACCTGGACAACAACGGCGTCGGTGACCGGGTCGCCGCCGACATCGTCCGTCCGTCGACCACCACTCGCGTGCCGGTGATCATCGACGCCAGCCCGTACTACTCGACCAGTGGCCGGGGCAACGAAGCCGAGCGCAAGTCGTACGACTCGGCCGGTGTGCCGGTGAAGTTCCCGCTGTTCTACGACAACTACTTCGTGCCGCGCGGATACGCCGTCACGCTGATCGACTTCAGCGGGTCGAACCGGTCGACCGGCTGCATGGACACCGGCGGGCGCTCCGAGATCGCCTCGGGCAAGGCCGTGATCGACTGGCTGAACGGCCGCGCGACCGGCTACTCGGCCGCCTCGGGCGGAACGGCGAAAACGGCGTCGTGGTCGACCGGCGCGGCGGCGATGATCGGCAAGTCGTGGGACGGCAGCATCACCCACGGTGTCGCGGCGACCGGCGTCGACGGCCTGCGCACGATCGTGCCGATCGCGGCGATCAGCTCGTGGTACGACTGGTTCCGCTCGGATGGCGTGTCGCTGCGCGGCTTCGGGACGCCGACCAGCCTCGCGTCCGGTTTCGAGAACAACAACGCCAAGTCCCGTTGCGGCGCGGTGCGTTCCGAGATGACCAACGGCGCTCCGGCCAACGGCGACTACACCGCGATGTGGCAGCAACGCGACTTCGTGCGCAACGCGGCCAACGTCAAGGCGGCGGTGTTCTCGGTGAACGGCCGCGCGGACCTGAACGTGAAGCCGATCAACTGGGGCCAGTGGCTCGAGTCGATCCCGGCGTCGGTGCCGCGCAAGCTGTGGCTGTCACAGACCGGGCACGTCGACCCGTTCGACTTCCGCCGCGCGGAGTGGGTGCGGACGCTGCACCGCTGGTTCGACCGCTGGCTGCTGGACATCCAGAACGGCATCGAGAACGAGCCGCAGGTGTCGGTCGAGCGCGGAGTCAACCAGTGGGCGGACTCGCCGACCTGGCCGCCGTCCGGTGTGCAGTCCCAGCGGCTGTACCCGGTCGCCGGATCGGTCGCGGGCGTGGGCACGTTGAGCTCCACACCGGGCTCGTCGACATCGTCGTTCACGGACAACGGTTCCGGCACGGCATCGTCGTTCATCGCCTCCCCCAACTCGACATCCGCACGGCGTGTCCTCTACAGCACCGGCCCGTTGGCCTCGGAGGTGCGTATCGCGGGAGTATCCCGAGTGACGGCCGCGGTGACACCGTCCACATCGACCGCTCACCTGTCGGCTTTCCTCGTCGACTACGGCCCGGCGACGATCCGCGGCACATCGGGCGAGGGAATCCGGACGCTGACCAACGAGACGTGCTGGGGCGAGAACCGGACCGGCGACGACGCCTGCTACCGGGAAACGGAAGCGACGACGTCCACTGTGGACGCGACGGTGATCGCCCGCGGCTGGGCGGACCTGGCGAACCACTCGTCGCTGAGCACACCGCGCACGCTGACACCGGGCACGAAGTACACGATGAACTTCCGGTTGTACGCCACGGACTACGTCGTCCCGCGCAACCACCGGCTGGCGCTGGTGATCGCGCCGACCGACACCTCAGCGACGACCAGCCCGGCGCAGCCGCCCCAGATCACCGTGAACCTGGCCGAGACCTCGATCCAGGTGCCGATCGTCGGGTCGCTGCCGCAGTCGTCGACCCACCCGGCACCGGACGCCACCCGCGTCCAGCCGGACATCATCCCTGGCCGACTGGACTCAGCAACCCGTTGAGCCGTCGCACCTCCGCAAGGGCGAAGATCCGGGTACGCAGCTCAGCGGTGCGGGGATCCGTTGTCCTGTCGAAGGTCTCCAGTGCCACGCGCCAACAGGACACGGCACGGTGGACGTCATCGGTGTGACCTGACGGCACGTCCGGAAAGTCAAGGTCGGTCTCGACGGCGCCGAGGCTGTACTCGATGAAGCCGTGCAGATATCCGTTCTGTACGCCGACGCTGAGCGGGAGCGCGGACCGGAAGTGTTCGCGTGCGTCGGCGTACCGCTCCTGCTCGACGCACATCCACCCGAGATGACTGAGCGCGGCTGCCTGCAGACCAGGGTCGCCGAGGTCATGGGCCAGCGCCGCCGCGGCACGGAGACAGTCGATGGCCTCATGCCACCGGCCGACACACTGGAGTGCGCAGGCGAGACTGACCTGCAGTTGGCATTCGGCCGTCAGGTCGCCCGCGCGCCGGGCAGCGGCCATGCCGATGTCGCAGATGTCGAACACGTCGTCCCACAAACCCTGCAGGGACACGGCCGCGAGGGTGGCGCTGGCCAGGACGACGGTGAACCGCGGCAAGCCGTGGCGAGCGGCGGCACGGACAGACGCGGCCATGGTGACGAGTTCGGCGTCCACCCACGCCCACGCCTCGGCCGGTCCGGAGAAATGGATTTCCGGACAGGCGCGGGTGTCCAGACCGGCTCCGGCGAGCCAGTCGAACAGTCGGGGGGCAATGGTCCCGTAGGCCTTCTTGACGTGGTGGGCGTACCACTCCAGCAGGACGTGACGGGCCTGGTCGCGCTCTGTCGGGATGTCGTCCCGGTCGGCGCGGTCGGCGGCGTAGGCATGCAGCAGGTCGTGGAAGCGGTAGCGGTCCCTGACGATCGGTTCGATCAGGTGCCCCTCGGCGAGAGCGCCGAGCAGCCGCCGGGCGGTGGCCACGTCGACGCCCGCGACCGCTGCGGCGGCGTGCACGCTGAACTCCGAGCCTGGGTGCAGCCCGAGCCGCCGCAACATCCGCGCCTGCGCGCTGGTGAGCCGCTGGTAGGACCAGTCGAACACGGCCCGTACCGCGGTGTGTTCGTCGGCGCTCAACGCCTCCCAGCGCCCCTGTTCACTGTCCATTTCGGACACCAGGTCGGCGATCGTCAGGTGCGGCTGGGCGGCTGCGCGCCCGGCGGCGATCCGCAGCGCCAACGGCAGCCGCGCGCACGCCCGAACCAGCCCCGCCACCGCCTCGGGCTGGGCGTCGGCTCGATGTGACCCCACCGTCGCCCGTACCAGCTCCAACGCCTCCCGCTCGGTCATTAGGTCCACCGTGATCCGGGTCGCGCCGTCGCTGATCACCAGACCGGTCAGGTCGGCGCGACTGGTCACCACGACGGCACATCCAGCCCCACCAGGCAGGAGAGGCCGTACCTGGGTGGGACTGTTGGCGTTGTCGAGCACGATCAGCACCCGCCGTCCCGCCAACACGGACCGGTACAGGCCCATCCGCGCGTCCAGATCCACCGGAATCCGTTCCGGCAGCATCCCCAACGCGCCGAGGAACACACCAAGGACGTCGCCGGGAGTGGCCGGTTCGTCGGGGCCGTAGCCACGCAGGTTGATGTACAGCGTGCCGTCGGGGAAGCGATGCTGGACCCGATGTGCCCAGTGCACCGCCAACGCCGTCTTACCGGTGACGGTAATATGACACATATACGGGGAGGATCGGATCATGAGCACAACTACAGCCGTCCGCGCCATCATCTACCTGCGGTTATCGGACCTCAAGGCGGACGATCTGAACGAGGACGGGCACGGCAAGACGTTCGCAGACCGGGAAAAGACGCTCCGCGCGTTGGCTAAGCGTCTGGGTTGGACAGTGGTCAAGGTGCTGATTGAGAACGATGTCAGCAAGAACGGCAAGCACCGCAACGCATCCGCGTTCAAGCGGAAGACCATCACCCTGCCGGACGGCACTACCGCTCAACGGGTCGTCCGGCCGAAGTTCCGGGAGATCCTTGATGACTTCGTGGCCGGTCGCGCAAGCGGACTGCTGGCCGAAGACTTGGACCGCACCATGCGCGATCCCCGGGACCTAGAAGACCTGATCGACGTCGCGCAGACGCACCGGATCAACGCCCGGTCAATTGCCGGATCACTCACGCTGACCGACGGCGGCACGGACGCCGAGATCACCATGGCACGGGTCATGGTCACCATGGCTAACAAGTCCTCTCGGGACACCGCGCGTCGGGTCGCCGCCGCACGGGAGCGTAAGGCGCTCAACGGCGAGTTCGGAGGCGGGCAACGCCCGTTCGGGTTCGAGCGGGACGGCGTAACGCCCGTCTGGCACGAAACCGAGGTGATCGCGATAGCCAACCAGCGCGTGATCCATGGCGCCCCGTTGAAGTTGCTTGCTCGTGAGTTGCGCGACGGTGAGGTGCCGACGGTGACCGGGGCGCCGTGGTCGGCTGAGACGTTGCGGGAAATCCTTCTGCGGCCCCGGAATGCCGGGCTGATGGTGTTGCGTGGTGAGGTGATCGGGCGGGCACCGTGGCCCCGGATCGTGCCGGAAACGGTCCATGCCGAAGTGGTGCGGATACTGACCGATCCGTCCCGGACATTCGGGCCGGGCGCCGCGCCGAAATGGCTGGGGTCCGGGATCTACCGGTGCGGGGTATGCGACGACATCCAGACGTGCGAGGTGACCTCAGGCGGGCGGGCACCGCGCTACCGGTGCAAGGGCGGCAACCATTTGACGCGCAACGCCGGACACGTGGATGACTATGTCCAAGCGGCGCTGATCGCGCGGCTGTCCGAATCGGACGCTGTGGGCTTGTTCGCTCCGCCAACGCCCGAGGTGGATGTTGCCGGGTTGCGCACCGAACGCGATGCCATCACGAGCAACCTGAACGAATTGGCCGCCGACAAGGCCATGGGGCTGATCGATCGTGAGCAGCTCATTACGGGCACTCGGCGCGGGAAGGCCCGCCAGGCGGAGATTGACGAGATCCTACGGCCGGTTTTGGCCGGGTCTCCGGTCGCGGATCTGGTGAAGTCCGCCGACGTGCAAGCGGAGTGGTACGCGCGACCGCTCAGCTTCCAGCGGGCGGTACTCGACATGGTCATGACGGTCACGATCATGCCGACGGGCAAGGCAGGACGCGGGTTTGACCCGACCGCTGTCAAGATCGAGTGGAAGCCGGGGACCGTTCCTGTCGGCAAATGACCACATGCGGACTTTTGTCCGTGTGACGTATGGATTACGCGCCCGCGCTGCCCGCAGCCGGGCGCGTAATCATGTGCGGACTGGGACCGTGTGTGGGTTACCCGGCGTGTCGCGACGTGGTCAACCAAGCCAAGCTGGCTTATACTCGTGTCTGTGACGAGACTACGGGTGGGAGACGCTTCCACTCCCGAGCCTGCGAACGAGCCTCACGGTTCGGTCGCAGAGAACGCGGTAACGACTCAGTAGTCTCGCGAGCGGGCCAGACTGCGGCGGCACACAGTGCCGTTGAGCCAAGGGTCCACCCCGCCGGGTGCAGGCGGGGCGGTTGTACTGCGGCTGGGCTTCGGCTGCGACTAGACCCGTATCTAGTTGCGCCTGGAGGCCCAACATGGCAGCACCGAAGTCTCTTCCCCCGAAAGCGGTTCGTGTCGCCCGCGCCCGTAAGGGCGGCCAAGCGGTTCACAGTGTGGACGCGCACATCCGGGCGTTGGTGAAGGCCGCACCCCGGTTTACCCCGTCGCAGATCGAGCGGTTACGCGCGCTGCTGGCTCTCTGGCCGGTCCACGTCCAGGCCACTCAGGACAAGGAGCGGGCAGCGTGACTACAAAGGACACTCGCTCAGTCGGTGGAAACGATCTGGACCAGGTGTCGGATGGCGCCGCCCTGCTCGACCAGGCACACGCCCTGCTGACCAGGTATTGCGTGTTGCCCTCGCCGGAGGCCGCCGACGCGGTGGTGTTGTGGTGCGCGGCGACGCACGCGCTTCCGGTGTTGCCGTTCGCGCCTCGCTTGTCGGTCCGGTCGGCCACCAAACGATCGGGCAAGTCTCGGGTGCTGGACGTGGTGACCGCGTTGTCACACCGGCCATTGAAGACCGTCAACGCGACCGTGGCCGCCATCTTCCGATCGTTGGCCGACACGCACCCGCCGACGATGATCTTCGACGAGGTGGACACCATGTTCGGGTCGCCGAAGGTCGCCGAACGCAACGAGGACTTGCGAGGGTTGCTCAACGCCGGGTTCGAGCGGGGTAACCCGTCGCTTCGATGTGTTGGGCCGCAACAGATCCCTACCGAGTTCCCCTCGTTCTCGATGGCCGCACTGGCCGGGATCGGGACGCTTCCGGACACGATCGAGGACCGTTCGGTGATCATCCACATGCGACGCCGCAAGCCGGGCGAGAAGGTGACCCCGTTCCGGATCATGCGCGACCAGCCCGTGATCGTGGAAACAGGGCGGCTGCTGGGCGCGTGGCTGGGTACCGATGAGGCCCGGGACCGGCTACGCGCCGCCGAACCGTTGTCGGACTTGGAAGATCGGGCGGCTGACGTGTGGGAAGGTCTGCTCGCCGTTGCCGACCTTGCCGGGCGTGACTGGCCGGAGCGGTCGCGTGCGGCTGCCCGGCGGCTACTCGCCGAGACCGGCGTGGACGAACAGGAAACATCCCTGCCGGTCCGACTGCTGCACGATATTCGCCTGGCGTGGCGGAACACGCCGGGCGACTTCGTGTCGACATCCGTTCTGTTGCAACATCTCAAGCGGGTAGAGGACGGGCCGTGGTCCGAGATGGACATCACGCCGCATCGGATCGGCCGGATGTTGCGGGAGTTCGGGATCACCGCGAAGCACAACTCCGCCAAGACTCAACGTGGCTACCGGCGGACGGACTTCGCCGACGCGTGGGAACGCTACCCCGCACACGACACCGACCCGGCTGACAGCGATCCGCCGAGCTTTCCCCGTGATCCCGGGAGATCCCCGGCGGGGGAACCGTCCGAAGCGTCCGTAAGCGTCCATACCCCATCTGACCAGGCACAACGCCCGGACGCTTTACCGGACGCTTTGGACGTACCCCTCAAAGCGTCCGGCAAAGCGTCCCATGGTTTCCGCAGGTCAAACGGCATCCGGACGCTTACGGACGCTTCGGACACATACCCCGGCGGGCAACCGGCGTCCGGCCCGGACGCCGAGTACCGCCAGCCTGGTCCGGGGCCGACAGGGGCGGACATGCCGTGCGATTCCTGCCGCGCCACACCGACCCGTATCGACAAGTCCGGCGCCCGCTACTGCCCCGCGTGCGCGCCTCGCCTGTTCACCGCAGCATGACCACCAGGAAAGGACCCAGAACCATGACCACGCCCCGCCGACGCCTGTCCGACCATGTGTACGCCGCTCTCAATGAGTCGGTCACGCGTGTCCTGTCCGCTCACCCTCACCGCCGCGCCGAACTGGCCCAGTGGCTGGAAACCGTTCACGAACGCCTGATCATCCGGGCCGTGGCCGACCGACGCACGCCCGGCGGCCGGATCGACACCCGGTCACTGCGGATGGAGGTCTACGTGCTCACCACGGCCGGTGCGGCACCGCTGGTATCGGTCCGCGCGCGTGACCTGCTCGACGCCGACGGGAACCCGGTCAACGCCCGCACCACCGCCCGACACCTGCTCTGGCAGAACGGGCACGGCATCCCCGACACCCCCGCCGAGTTGATCGACCAGGACCAGACAGAGCACTGACCGACAGTTCCCCGCCCGGGGAACCGTCCGAAGCGTCCGTAAGCGTCCATACCCCATCTGACCAGGCACAACGGCCGGACGCTTTACCGGACGCTTTGGACGTACCCCTCAAAGCGTCCGGCAAAGCGTCCCATGGTTTCCGCAGGTCAAACGGCATCCGGACGCTTACGGACGCTTCGGACACATTCCCGGGCGCGGCGAACCAACATCCGGCCAGAGTGGACAGTCACGCTGGCCTCCGGTTTTTCCACGGGCGCCCGGTCCGGAAACATCCCAGTCCTTGTGTTTCTCTCCCCCCGGCACTGACAACCTATGGGACACTGGAGGTACGCGCACTCGTCGAGTGATCTCCGGGGGCGCGTACCAGTTCGAGCCGGGTCGAGTGACCTCCCCGGCCGAACGCCCCCTTATCAGCACTCACGAATGGAGCGCGTCATTATGAGCCCAAACCCTTACCTGGCAGCCAAACGAGCCCGGTACGACGAGATCCGCTCGACCATGCAGACCATGCAGGACACCGCCGTGCGGGAGGACCGGGACCTCACCGAACTCGAACTACGCCAGATCACCGAGTACGCCGAGCAAGCCCGAGAACTGGCCAAGGACGTCGAGTACTACACCGAACTGGCAGACCGTGAGGCCAGTATCCGCGCCTTAGCCGCCGAACTCGGCCAGGCCGACAACGCCCCGACGCCGTACGAGCCGCTCGGTACCGGCGCACCACACACCACTACGGCGGCCGGATCACCGTTCGAGCTTGCGCACCGGAGTGTTGACGCCGCGTTCCGGGCCGGTCTGCTTCCCGACTACGGCGCCGAACGCATCACCACCCTGATCACCCAAGGACCCGCACAGTCACGGTCGCTGGCCGCACGCTGGGCCGTGACCGCAGGCGCCGAGCACTACCGCACCGCGTTCGTGAAACTGCTCGCCGACCCGCAGCGCGGACACCTGCTGTGGACCCCGGACGAGGGCGACGCGTTCCGCCAGGCCGCCGAGACCCAGACCGAACTACGCGCCATGTCCGGCGGCACCGACACCGCCGGGGGCTTCATGGTCCCCGTCACGCTCGATCCAACGATCATGCTGTCGTCGGCCGGATCGGTGAACCCGCTCCGCCAAGTCGCGCGGATCGTGCAGACCACCACCGACGGGTGGAACGGGATCACCTCAGCGGGCGCCACCGCCGAGTGGAAGACCGAAGGGGCCAGCGTCGCCGACGCGTCCCCCACCTTGCAGTCTCCCGGTATCCCGGTCCACTTCGGAGACGCGTTCGTGCCGTACTCCTACGAGCTGGGCATGGACGCCGCCGCGTTCCTCGCAGAACTCGCCCGGGTCCTGTCGGACGCCGCCGACCAACTCCAGGCCACCGCCTACATGAACGGCACCGGCACCGGTCAACCAACCGGCCTTGTCACGTCACTACCGCCAGCGTCCCGGATCGCGACCGCCGCCGCTGACACGATCGTGCCCGCCGACGTCGTCAAGCTCCAGAACGCGCTACCGCCCCGGTTTCAGCCCCGAGCGCAGTGGTGCGCGAACCTGGCCACGATCAACACCCTCGGATCGTTCGAGACCAGCAACGGATCACTGCGGTTCCCCGAGGTGTCCGGCGGGAACCTCCTCCGCAAACCACTCCACGAAGCGTCCACACTGGAAACAGCGGGATCGGCAACCGGCGCGGGAACCGATGATGTGCTGCTGTACGGCGACTTCCAACACTTCGTCATCGTCGACCGGATCGGAACCTCGTTGGAGCTGATCCCGAACCTGCTCGACCCGAACACCGGCCGCCCCACCGCGCAACGCGGCGCCATGCTGTGGTTCCGCACCGGATCAGACGTCGTCGTGGACAACGCTTTCCGACTGCTCACCGCCTAACACCCGGTGGCCTGGCTGGGTGCGTGATCAGTGACGCACCCAGCCCGCCGGGCATATCCCGGATCTCCCGGAGAGATCGCTAGTTGTCCGAACCGTCTCGGCCGGTACGGCACTGGATACACGGCCATTTATTGCCGCCCTCGTCGGTCCAGGTGCCGGAACCTCCGCACCACGAGCAGCCACAGACCGGCAGCACCGTCTCAAAAGGACGATCCAGTACGACGTTCACACATCCTCCTTGTGGGGTAGCGCTAGCGGGAAAGCGGGGATTGCCGCCATCACTGCCGATCCCAAAGCAGCGTGGATATGTCCAACTCGGGCACTTGATCGGCGCAGGTAACCGCGACCCGGTACAGGTAGGTCGCTTCCGGCCCGCCGGTCCACACCACCCGATACCGTCGGATCTTCCGGTCGTAGTAGACCCTGACGTCCACACTGGACCGTCGGGTCAACATGCTGGCCAGCAGTCGCGCATTACGCGCACGCACGCTCACGGCCACACCGCCAAGACCCATTGAACCGTAAGGGTTATCCAATTAGAAGTCATGACAGTGCGCCTCTTTTCGTTGCGTCACTTGCTTTTTACGTTCGGCTACAAGTCGTGTCGCCGACCGGCAACACTGAACGCGTCGCACAGCCCGGTCGCAGTCCATGCATGTCCTGTCGCCCATAAGCGACAACGGCAACGTTTGGCCGCACACCAACTCGACCGGGCCGCCGCACACCCGTACCGCTAGGCCGGTGCGGGTCGCATGCCGCCCGCCACCCGCACGCACCCAGTACAGGGGTAACCGATACGCGATGTACGGCCGGACAAGACCCGGGACCGGGACGGTAATCCCGGCCCCGGGCATGAGCCGGACGACCGTCGGAACGTCACCCATCGGACACAGGCGACCGGTCGTCCGACAAGTTATTGACAGCGCGCGAACACGCGGCACATCGTCGAGTCCCGTCCGGCGGCACGATCAGCCGAGTAAGCCGGAACGGTCCACATGCGCCGTACGGCTGCGCAGACTCGAACCGAGCCGGATCGAGATCCAACGTATTGAACGCATGCGCCGTCCGCGCGCCGTACTGACTCCACGCGCCTTGACGACACCGCCACACGATGACCACGACGTCACCTCCCACCTTCGGGAAGTGACGCTAGGCGCTTACTTGATCACGGAGGGGTACAGAGCGTCCGGGGGGACAAACTGTCCCCCTAGCCGACTGGGTTACGCAAAGACATTCAGGCGATGGGCGAGCGCGGTGGCCTCTGTCCGCACTGACCGATGACCCGTGGTGGCAAGGTCAGCGATGATGCTTCGGGCGTGGGTGTTGAACTTGACGTACTCCGCCGAGCTTTTTTCGGCTTGTAGCAACGGAATAAGCGCGGTGGTGTCTCGACGTTGATGGTACGCACGAGCCGTGTTAACCAGAAACGTCGATTCCCACACCTGTGTCGGACTCAGAGCCGAGTTGAAGCTTTCAGCGTGCCTCAACGCCTCGGTAGTGTCGCCGAGATCGACAGCAAGGGCCGTCTTGTGCAGGTCGACATACGCCCTACCGAACGCGTGGCGTGGGTAGACGTAGCCGGTCGGAAGCGTGGTCGCTACGCGGTCGGCTTGCTCCCATGCTGTCCATGCGGCGGGATTGCCGATCCGCGCCATCGTGGTCGCCGACGCGATGAGCATGAGCCCGTACAACCCGCGCACGTCGGCGTCTCCATCGGGCATGAGCGGTTCGAGTGCCCGCGTGGCATCGGTAAGCATGTCGAGCGCTTCGTCTCCACGATCGACCGAGCGCAGCAGGAACGAGTAGAAGCGCACGGACAGCGCCAGCGTCACCGGGTCGTCGGCATCGAGTCCGGCGCGCATGTTTTTCTCGGCAGATAGCCAAATCAGGTGCGCGGCGTCGGCCTGGTAGGACAAGTACGCCTGTGCGAGCTGGTAAACCGACGCTTCGACTGCAAGCGCTTCGCGTCGCGCCACTTCATCGACTGCGCGTGTTGCCGCCTTAGCGTTGCGAATCAGGTCCGGCAGAACAGCGCCTACGGCAGACCGGTAGTTGCCACCAGCCTGGTAGGTCCGCCACGCCGCATCGACGGACATTCGGACGTGATCGAGTACCACTGGATGAGACGGTTCGGCGACGTAGTTGGTCAGCGCCATACCCACCGCTTGAATGTCGGGATGCTCGGGTTTGTCCACCATCGTGATGGGTGCTGTCAGATCATCTCCATAGATCTCGGACAGGTCACGCACCTTGAGTTGTCGGGCGAGACGTACGGCCAGTTGCAACGGAAGGCCGCGCTTGCCGCCCTCGATCAACTTGAGCCAGTCTTCGCTTCTGCCGACCAGACCGGCTAGCACGGCACGACTCTTGCCATGCTTCTCGCGAAGGGCGCGGATTCTCCGCCCGACCTCGGCGCGCGTATCGCGCTGATCAACCACGACGGCCACCACCCTCTTCGCGGAGTTGACCTCTTCGCGTGCCCCCGGTCCGTTCCGTTGACCGGGGGCGGCCCTCCGCGAAGAGGTACTTCCCAGGGTACGACCTTCACCAACGGGTGACGGCGGCCCGCTCGACGGCTACGCCGTCATGAGGGAAGGGCAAGATGGTATCTGTACAGGTCAGAGCTAGATTCGCCGACCTGGCGTATGTGTGTTATAACTCGGGTACCGGCTTGCCGACCCCGGCGGTGCCGTCGATGGCGGTGATCACCGCCGAGTTCGCGTCGCTCTCGGCTGCGACGAGCGCGTCAAGGGCGGCAAGGGGCTCGGCGCGGCCGGTGAAGTCCCGGATCGCCGACGGCAACTGTCGCGGCACCGGCACACCGTCGAGCCGGTGCCCGTTGAGTGGCCTGTCGGGACCGGGATTCGCGGTGTCCAGCCTGTCGACCTCGGCACGCAGTTCGGCGGCCACCGCGGCCAGCTGGGCATCGGGCCGCAGCACGGCACGCGCGGCGACCACGCCCAGAGCAAGGGGGAGCCCGCCGCAGCAAGCCAGGATGTCCCCGACAGCAGCAGGTTCGGCGGCCAGCCGCTGACGACCGAGGCGGCGGGTGAGTACGTGACGTGACTCGGTGGCGTTCAGGACTTCCAGCGCGATGGGGCTGGCGCCGTGCACGGCAACCAGACCAGCGAGGTTGTCACGGCTGGTGACGACCACGGTGCAGGTGGAGCTGCCGGGCAGCAGCGGGCTGACCTGGTCGGTGTCACGGGCGTCGTCCAACAGGACCAACATCTTCTTGCCCGTGGTGAGACTGCGGTACAGGCCGGTCCGGGCGTCGAGGCCAGCGGGGACAGCGGACTCATCGACGCCGAGAGCGGTCAGGAGCCCGCGCATCGCCTCCGCCGGATCGACCGGCTTGTCGCCGTGGCCGCGCAGGTCGAGGTAGAGCTGTCCGTCCGGGAAGCGATCCAGGTTGCGGTGCGCCCAGTACAACGCCAGCCAGGTTTTGCCCATCCCACCGCCACCGCTGATCGTCGAGATCATGGCTGCTTCGTCCAACGCGGCCAGCGCGTCGCGACGGCCGACGAAGGCACCCGGCCGCGCGGGCAACTGCTGGGGAACCAGGCCTCCGCCCGTCTCACGCCTGCCTGCTCCGGTGGCGGTGGCCAGCAACTCCTCGCGCTCATGCGCCTCCAACGGCAGCGCGTCGGCCAACAGCCGGACCGTGTTCACTCGGGGGTTGCCGCCATGCCCCGCCTCGAGTCTGCTGATGGCACGGACGGACACGCCGGAGCGCTCCTCCAGTTGCTGCTGCGTCATCCCCGTGTCCAGCCGCAGCCGCCGCAGTAGCGCACCGAACCGGCTCACCACATCTCCCCTCTTGCCGTCCAAGGCTTTGATTGTGCCGTCCGGCGGCTGCTTGCGGGGGCGTTGCGCCCAGGTTCGTAGGTTGGCTTGATGGAGAAGAGTTGGGCGGCGTTGTTCGCGTTGTGCTTCGGGTTCTTCATGATCATGGTGGACTCGACGATCGTCCAGGTCGCCGTGCCGAGTCTGATGACCGGCCTGCCCGCCACTCTGCACGAGGTGTTCTGGGTCAACAGTGTGTACCTGCTGACGTTCGCGGTTCCGCTGCTGCTCAGCGGACGCCTGGGGGACCGGTTCGGGCCTCGGCGGCTCTACCTCGCCGGGCTGGTGATCTTCACCGCCGCCTCGCTGTGGTGCGGGCTGGCGGACGGCCCGGCCGGGTTGATCGCCGCTCGTGCCGTGCAGGGGCTGGGCGCGGCCGCGATGACTCCGCAGTCGATGGCTTTTGTCAGCCATCTCTTTCCCGTCAACCGCGGTGCCGCGATGGGCGTGTGGGGTTCGGTCGCCGGGTTCGCCACCGTCTCCGGGCCGGTTCTCGGCGGGCTGCTGACCCAGACCCTCGGCTGGGAGTGGATCTTCTTCGTCAACGTTCCGGTTGGACTGTTGGCGATCGCGCTCGTTCTCGTGCTCGTGCCCGACTGGCAACCCAGGCACAGCCACCGCTTCGACGTCCCCGGGATCGTGCTGAGCTCGCTCGGCCTGTTCGCCCTGGTTTTCGGGATCCAGAACGGCGGCCTGTTAGACCGCACGGGCGTTGCCGCCATTCTCGCGACCGGTGTCGTCCTCGTCGTCGCGTTCCTGGTGTGGCAGCACAGGAACACCCACGAGCCGCTGCTGCCGTTGCGGCTCTTTCACAGCAGGGCGTTCTCCTTCGGCAGTCTCACGGGTGTGCTCATCGGGTTCTCGATGGCCGCCATGTTCATCCCGCTCATCCTCTACCTGCAGACCACGCTGGGCATGACTCCGTTGCAGGCCGGGCTTTTCATGGGGCCGATGTCCGTTGTCTCCGCTGTGCTCGCGCCTTTCGCCGGACGGCTGTCCGACCGCGTCGACGGCAGGTACATCGTCATCGGTGGCGTGGTCGTCTACGCCATGGGCATCGGGAGCGTCGCGGTGCTCACCCAACCCGGACTCAACGCGTGGGCGCTCGTTCCCGGGCTGCTGCTCTGCGGCGTGGGCATCGGCACGATCTTCAGCCCGCTCAGCAGCACCACCATCTCCGGTCTGGAGCCACGGCTGATCGGCGCGGGCACGGGGATCTACACCATGTCGCGGCAGGTCGGCGGTGTCCTCGGCAGCGCCGCTGCCGGGTTGCTGATGCAGATCGCCGCCACTGACCTGGTCGACGCGGCGCGGATCACCATGCTCGTGGCGGCGGTCGTGCTGTTCTCCGCCGCGTTCACGGCCGCGCGGATGCGCAGGGAGCCCGTGCCGGTGCCCTAGATAACCTGGGGCGTGCGCTTCATTCTCGCCTCAGCATCGCCCGCCCGGCTCGGTGTCCTCCGCCAGGCCGGGATCGACCCGCTCGTGCACGTGTCCGGTGTGGACGAGGACGCCGTCACCGCGGGCCTGCCCGGCGCGAGCCACCACGAACTCGTGACCGCGCTCGCCCGAGCCAAGGGGCAAGCGGTGGCCGAGCAGACCGACGAGCGCGACGCCGTGATCGTGGCGTGCGACTCGATGCTCTCGATCAACGGCGAGATCCTCGGCAAGCCCGGCACGCCCGAGCGGGCGAAGCAGCGGTGGGCCGTGATGGCGGGCAACAGCGGGGAGTTGCTCACCGGCCATGCCGTGATCGTGGTGGAGAACGGTGTGCCCACCCGGCAGGCCAGTGACTGGGAGAGCACGGTCGTGCGGTTCGCCAAGCCGACCGAGGCCGAACTGGACGCGTACGTCGCCAGCGGCGAGCCGCTCGGTGTCGCGGGCGGGTTCACCATCGACGGCAAGGGCGGCTGGTTCGTCGACGGGATCGACGGCAACCACGGCAGTGTGATCGGCATCAGCCTGCCGCTGACCCGCAGGCTGCTCGCGGAGACGGGCATCAGCGTGACCACATTCTGGTAAGCCTGGTCACAAGGTGGGATGTTTCGGAAGATGAGACGCCAGATCGATTGTTCTCCAGCCACTGGTGTCTCCATCGGAAGGGGCCTCACCGTGCGTTGTGCCCTGCTCCTGACGCAACGGCGTTATCTGGACCAGGGTCGCCTCGCCAGCTCGATGTGACGACCGGGACAGCTCTTGAAGCGTCCCGTCCCCTCACATCAGCTGGAGCGACCCATGTCGTTTGTCCGCACCTACACCAAACCCAAGGTTTTCGGTCTCATCACGCTCGGCGCACTCGTCGCGGGTGCCTTACTCGGCTTCTTAGCCAAGGACTCGGGCAGCAAGTGGCTGTCCGAATCCCTCACGACCATCGCGACCGTCTTCACGAACCTGTTGCAGTTCACCGTCATCCCGCTGGTGTTCACCGCGATCATCGTCGGTGTCACCAGCCTGCGCGGCCTCGGCGGGCCGCGCACCGCCACCCGGCTGGGCGGCAGGACCCTGCTGTGGTTCGCGATCACGTCCCTGATCGCGGTCCTGATCGGCATCGTCATCGGCCTGATCGTGCAGCCCGGCGACGGCGTGCAGGTCACGCCGACCAAGGCCAACGTCGCCAAGATCGGCGACCGCGCTGGCGGCAACTGGTGGACGTTCGTCCAGGACCTCGTGCCCGACAACTTCCTGCACGCCTTCAGCGAGGGCAACGTCCTCCAGGTCGTCTTCCTCTCCCTGATCGTGGCCGCGGCCACGTACGCGCTGGGTGAGCGCGCGAACGCGTTCGTCACGTTCAACCAGGCCGTGTTCGACGTGACCCAGAAGGTGCTCGGCTGGATCATCCTGCTGGCCCCGATCGGCGTGCTCGGCCTGATCGGCAAGGCCTTCGCCAACTACGGCAACCAGTTCATCAAGCCCTTGTTCTCCCTGATCTGGACGGTCTACCTCGGCGCGGTCCTGATCACGTTCGTGGTCTACCCGCTGCTGCTGCGGTTCGTCGGCCGGATCAGCCCTCGGCGATTCTTCGCCAAGTCGTGGACCGCGCTGCAGTTCGCGTTCGTGTCCCGCTCGTCCGGCGCCACTCTGCCGCTGAGCAGGCAGAGCGCGGTGGACCTCGGTGTCTCGCCCGGGTACGCGGGCTTCGCGGTGCCGCTGGGCACGACCACCAAGATGGACGGCTGCGCGGCGCTCTACCCCGCGCTGGCGTCGGTCTTCATCGCCAACATCGCCGGTATCCAGCTCAGCGCGGTGCAGTACATCGGCATCGTGCTGGTCGCCGTGTTCGGCGCACTGGCCACAGCGGGCACGACCGGGTGGTTCACCATGCTCACGCTCACGCTGAGTGCCATCAACCTGCCGCCCGAGGTCACCGCGACCGGGCTGGCGATCGTGATCGCGATCGACCCGATCCTGGACATGGCCAGGACGGCGACCAACGTCGCCGGTCAGATCACCGTGCCCGTGCTGGTCGCCAGGCAGGAGAACCTGCTGGCCGACGAGGCCGCGGCGGAGAAGCTGCCCGTCCCGGCCTGATCAGGCCGAACACGGCTTCAGCAGGTGCTGGTCGGGCTTCACGTCCGGCCAGCCCGGCAGCCGCTCCAGCTTCGGCACCGGCTGCGTGCAGCCGGGATCGCTGCCGTCGATCGAGAACACCTGGAGGTAGAAGGACGAGCCGGCGCGCTGGACCGTGACCAACTCGGGCGCGCCGTCACCGGTCACGTTCACCAGCGACTGGTACTCGGTCGACGACAGGTAGACCGGAGTCGTCGCGTTCCACTTGTTGGACCGGCTGACGACCACCTCGCTGATCCAGGCGCCGTCCCTGGGCACACTGCCCTTGATCAGGCACGCCGACAGGTTCCCCGGCACGCACGACAGCGACTTCTCGCCGAGCACCGCGTTCTGGGCGGGCAGCCGGGACTCGATCACGCGGTCCGCCCCGATCTTCAGCCTCGCTCCCGAGCTGTCGGCGTCCACCACCAGTTCGATCCGCGTGTCGCCCAGTGATTTCGCCGCGACGACCTTGCACGGGTCTTTTCGGCAGGTCACCGGTGCCGCAGGTGGCGTCGGCGACGGCGTCGACGCGGATTCCTGAACCCCCGCGCGACTGCGCAGGTAGGCCGATGTGCCCACCGCTCCCGCTGCGACGAGTAACGAAAGCAGTACCGTAAGGAGTACCGAACGCCTATGCCCCACGACACGAAAGAGTAGGCGCCGGAGCGTGGCCTTGCTCGCAGTTGGGTGGGGTGTTCTGGCCTTAAAATGCCACGAAGCACCAGGTTTCTCGGACAAGGAGGAGAGGGCGTGCTGCACAAGGTACTCATCGCCAACCGCGGCGAGATCGCCGTCCGGGTGATCCGGGCGTGCCAGGACGCCGGTCTGGCGAGTGTGGCCGTGTACGCGGATCCTGACCGGGACGCACCTTTCGTCCGGCTCGCCGACGAGGCGTTCGCGCTCGGCGGCGCCACCCCGGGTGAGTCGTACCTGTCCTTCGAGAAGCTGCTCGACGTGGCGAAACGCTCGGGCGCGGACTCCGTCCACCCCGGCTACGGCTTCCTGTCCGAGAACGCGGACTTCGCGCAGGCCGTGCTGGACGCGGACCTGGTCTGGATCGGCCCGTCACCGCAGGCCATCAGGGACCTCGGCGACAAGGTCACCGCCCGGCACATCGCGACACGGGCCGGTGCCCCGCTGGTGCCGGGCACCAAGGACCCGGTCGGCGGCCCGGCCGAGATCGTGGCGTTCGCCAAGGAGAACGGGCTGCCGGTCGCGATCAAGGCGGCGTTCGGCGGCGGCGGCCGTGGCCTGAAAGTGGCCCGCACGCTGGAGGAGATCCCGGAGCTGTTCGACTCGGCGGTCCGCGAGGCGGTCACGGCGTTCGGCCGTGGCGAGTGTTTCGTCGAGCGCTACCTGGACAAGCCCCGGCACGTCGAGGCCCAGGTACTGGCCGACCAGCACGGCAACGTGGTCGTGGTCGGCACCCGTGACTGCTCGCTGCAGCGCCGCCACCAGAAACTGGTGGAGGAGGCGCCCGCGCCGTTCCTGAGCGACGAGCAGCGCAGGACCATCCACACAGCGGCCCGTGACATCTGCAAGGAGGCCGGGTACTCCGGCGCGGGCACGGTCGAGTTCCTGGTCGGCCAGGACGGCACGATCTCGTTCCTCGAGGTCAACACCCGGTTGCAGGTCGAGCACCCGGTCAGCGAGGAGACCACCGGCATCGACCTGGTCCGCGAGCAGTTCCGGATCGCCGACGGCGAGAAGCTCCGGTTCGCGCAGGACCCCGAGCCGCGTGGGCACTCGTTCGAGTTCCGGATCAACGGCGAGGACGCGGGCCGCAACTTCCTGCCCGCGCCGGGCACGGTGACCAGATGGGTCGCCCCGGACGGCCCCGGTGTCCGGGTGGACGCGGGCGTCGAGTCCGGCACCGTGATCGGCGGCCAGTTCGACTCGCTGCTGGCCAAGGTGATCGTGACCGGCGAGACCCGTGAGGAGGCGCTGCGCCGTGCCCGGCGCGCGCTGGACGAGCTCGTGGTCGAGGGAATGGCCACCGTGCTGCCGTTCCACCGGGTGATCGTGCGGGATCCGGCGTTCGCCGAGGACTTCACCGTGCACACCCGCTGGATCGAGACCGAGTTCGACAACACGATCGAACCGTTCACCGCACCGGGTGAAATCGCCGAGGAGGAGCCGCGGCAGACAGTCGTCGTCGAGGTCGGCGGCCGCAGGCTGGAGGTCTCCCTGCCCGGTGACCTGGCGCTGGCCACGGTCGGCGGCGGTGCCGCCAAGGCCAAGCCCCGCAAACGCGGCGGCGGGAAGGGCGCGGCGGCCGTCTCCGGCGACGCGGTGGCCGCCCCGATGCAGGGCACCATCGTCAAGATCGCGGTCGAGGACGGCCAGCAGGTCGAAGCCGGTGACCTGATCGTGGTCCTCGAGGCGATGAAGATGGAGAACCCGGTGAGCGCGCACAAGTCGGGGACCGTCACCGGGCTCGCGATCGCCAGTGGCGAAACGGTCACACAAGGTCACGTCCTGTGTGAAATCAAGGACTGACCTTCCTACAATCGTCATATGGCACAGAGTGACGGCAACGTCCGGATCGGCACCTCGGAACGCGAGGACGCCATCCGGGCGTTGGCCGAGCACATGAGCGAAGGCCGCCTGGACGTCCAGGAGTACGACCAGCGCTGTGCCCTGGCCGCGGCCGCGAAGACCCGCGCGGAGCTGGCGGCGATCTTCGAGGACCTCCCCGACCCCAACCCCGTGCGTGGCCTCACGCCCCAGCCCGTCCCGGTGCCGGTGCCCGCCCAGGACGGCCCGCTGGTGGAGAAGAGCGGCGGCAACGCCAAGGCGATCATCATCGGGTTCGTGGTGCTCGCGATCGGCGCGATCATCACGGTGACCGCGATCCTCGGCGAGTGGTGGGCGCTGATCCCGGCGTTCCTGATCGTCGTCGTACTGGCGATCGCCTCGTGACTGAGAGCGGTGCCCTGAGAGTCGGACCAGCGCGGTTGGCCCGCGATTCACCTGGTGTTTCCGGTGAATCAGGGCAAGATACAGGACTGATGTCAGGGGCTCTCTCAGCTTCGCGGTCGTACGATTGAGTCGTGAACGATCCGGAGATCCGTGTGGGAGACGCCGAGCGGGAGGAAGCCCTGCGGGCGTTGGGTGACCACATGAGCGCCGGGCGGCTGGACATCGACGAGTACGGTGATCGCACCGCCCAAGTCGCGGCTTCCAAGACCCGCGGGGATCTTCTTGAGCTGTTCAAGGACCTGCCCGCGCCGAAACCGACCTTCATCGCCCAGCAGGTGGTGGCGCCGCAGCCTCAGCCGGTGCCCGCGATGGCCGCTCCCGTGCCGCAGCACTGGACACGGTCGCGGTCGGCGCTCAGGGCCTACATGGCCCTGGTTCCGGTCGCGTGGGTGGTCGCGGTGATGTTGACCTTCGTCGTCAAGTGGCCGATCCCCTTCGTGCTGCCGATCTTCGTGATGATCGCGGGCGCCCGGATCTGGGGCGGGGCGTGGCACGACGAGCGACGCAACCAGCGGCGCCAGCGTGAGCAGTGGCGGCACGAGCACCGGCGCCACCGCGGTCGTTACTGATCTTCCGTCAGCACGCCGTCGACCAGCCGCAACCGGCGGTGTGCCCGCGCGGTGAGCGCCGGATCGTGCGTGGCGACAAGGCACGCGCTGCCGTCCGCGACGAAGTCCAACAGCAACCGCACCGCGAGGTCGATCGTGGCGTGGTCGAGGTGCGCGGTGGGTTCGTCGGCGAGCAGCACCTTCGGCCGTCCGGCCACCGCACGCGCCAGCGCCACCCGCTGCCGCTGGCCGATGGAGATCTCCCCGGGATAACGGCGTCGGAGATCGCCGATCCCGAGCCGGTCGAGCAGGTGCTCGGCCCGGTCCATCGCGTCGGCCACCGCGCCGCCGCCGAACAGCATCGGCGAGGCCACGTTCTCCTCCAGGGTCAGCTCGTCGAGCAGGCCGAAGCTCTGCGGCAGCACGGCCATCGTCGACCACGGCGGCGGCGTGCCGGTCGGCAGGTCCGCGATCCGCACCGAGCCCCGGTCGGGCTGGTCGAACCCGGCCAGCAGGGCCAGCAGCGCGCTCTTGCCCGAACCGGACCGGCCGACGAGCGTGACCAGTTCGCCTCCGCTGAGTTCCAGGCCGACATCCTTGAGCACGTCCGTGCTGAACCGCCGGGACACCCCGGAAACGCTGAGCAGCGTGGTCATCTGTCCCCCAGCCGATAAACCCGTGCGGCGACGTCCAGCACGGCGTCGTCGTGGGACGCGGCGACCACGGTCACCCCGAGCCGCACCAAGTCCTGCATGGTCTCGATGACCAACCGGGCGGACGCGCTGTCCAACTGGGACGTCGGCTCGTCGGCGAGCACCACCGTGGCCTTGGCGGCCAGCGCGGTCAGGAACGCCAGGCGTTGCTGCTGCCCGCCCGACAACGCGCTGATCGCCCAGTCGGCCGTGCCGGGCAGGCCGAGGCGGTCGAGCATCCCGATGTCCGGAGTGTCCGCACCGGACAGTTGCGCCGCGGCTTTCAGGTTGTCGCCGACGCTCAGATAGCCGAACAGGTTGTCGACCGGGTTCTGGAACACCAGGTGCACCCCGCGCCTGAGCGTGCGACGGGCCCGCTCGGTCAGTCGCACGGTGTCGTTGCCGTGCAACTCCAGTTCGCCGCTGGTCGGCCGTTCGAGGATGCCGAGCAGTCTGAGCACAGTGGACTTTCCGGAACCCGACGGTCCGGCGAGGACAGTGATCCCGTCGGCCGGGATGTCGAACGTCGCCTCCCGCACGGCCGTGACGTCACCGGACGGTGTCCGGTAGCGGTGCACGACATCGCGCACGGAGTACACCACGTCAGGCACGGAGCAGCTCCCTCACTTTGGCGCGTTTCGCCGCGCGTACGGCGTATCCGGCGACCAGCACGACGCCCGCGACAGCCACGGCCACTGTCAGCAGACCGACGCCCTGCAGGCTGGCTGGTTGCGGAACCGGTGCCACCATGGGGAACGGGTCGAGCCGCTGGGTGATCAGCTCCAGGATGAACCAGCCGCCGCCGACACCGACCGCGGTCGCGGTGCCCGCGAGGATCGCCAGCTCGACCAGGTGCGTGACCAGCAATGCCCTGGCGTGCAAGCCCATCCGCGCCAGCAACGCGTGCGCGACCGCCGTCGATCGCCGTCTCGTCTCGACGGACACGAGCAGCGTCACCACCGCGACGGCCGCGAGCGCGAAGCCCAGCACGACGAAGAAGGCGAAGATCCACGCGACCACCAGGAACGGCAGCTCCTCGGTCGCGCCCTTGGCCTGGACAATCGGACCTGTGCGTTCACCGGCCGCAGTCAGGCCGTCGACGACCTGCCTCGGGTCCTGGCTGGTGAGCACCTGCTGGACGAAACCACGGCGCTGGCTCGGCGTCAGCCACTGCCACGAGGTGACGATCATCCCCTCGTACTGGCCCATCGCCGGGAAACTCGCGACGGTGGCCACTGTCCGCATCTTCTTGAGGTAGTCGCCGTGGCTGACGAACTCGCCGAGCGGGTGCCCGCCGACGACGATCGCCGGGATGGCACCGTCGGCCTGCGGTGTGCGCAGCGCGGTCATCAGGTCCGTGATGTCCTTGTCCGCCCACCGCTCGCGCCATCTGGCGCCGTCGGCGAAGGTGTCCGGATCGACCAGCATGATCCGGGCGCCGAGGTTGCCCTCGATGTACAGCTGGGTGAAGGCGATCTTCGTCGCCCGGCCACGCAACTGGTCGGGGATCGCGGCTGTTTCGGCCGCGCTGCTGATCAGCGGGATGGCGTGGTCGCTGCCGACCCGCGTCCAGCTCTTGTCCTCCAGCGATTCCCTTGCCGTGCTGGAAACGCCGACGCCCGCGGCGATCACCCCGATCGCCAGCCCGGCGACGGCGAGCAACGCCACGGCGACTTTCCGTTGCGCGGCCGTCCTTCTCAACGCCCACAGGACCGTCGGATTGCGCCAGCCACGCAGCCGGTGACTCGCGCGGGACAGGAAACCGGCCAGCCGCGCGACCACGCCGACGAAGAAAACCATGACCAGCACGGGGAACGCCAACGCGGGCAGGCCGACGTCGGGCACAAGGTCGCTGGTGTCCACACGCACGGCGTGATCGCCGCCGGTCAGCCAGATCACCACGGCGCCCGCGCCCGCGACCACTTCCCACGGGATCTTCGTGGCCACCTGGAAACGAGGTTTGCGCTCGATGGCCGTGAACTCGCGCCGGACGCGCAACGACGTCACGGTTCCCAGCACAATGAGGGCCACCAGCCACGTCACGGCCGCGTACAGCGCCGAACGCCACGGCGCCCACGGATCGAGCTGCGTGGCGGGCGCCAGCACCGGGCTCGTGGCCCACGCGGCCGCCCAGCCGAGCAGGGCGCCCACGAGCAGCGGCCCGCCCATCTCCAACACCGCTTTGCCACCAATGGCCTGCGGGCTGACTCCGCGCGTCCACAACAGACGAATCTCGGCACCACGCCGTTGCGCCCATTGCGTGGCGAGCCCGATGACACCGAGCAGCCCGGCAATCACACTGATGAGCGTCAGCGGCAGGACCGCCGTGCTGACGGCGTCCTGGGTTCGTGCCGCCACTCTGGCACTGCGCACCGCGTAGTCGTCGACAACGGGCTTCGCCTTGAGCGCGTCGACCAACTGAGGTGTCATCGCCGCCGTGGTAGCCGCCCAGGCGTCCATCTCGGTCCTGGTCGTCAACGGATTCGTGGTGAAGACGTCGATGTGCGTCCCCACCGCTGTCAGGCCGCCCGCCGCGATCATCCGGTCGAGCAACGGCTGCGGCACGATCACCGGCCACGGCGGGTCGTTGGTCCCGCCGTGCAACGGCGGAACCATCACGCCACGGTCGTTGCACCAGTACTCCGGCACCGGATCGCTGAGCCGCCGGTACACCGCGCCGACCGGCACGGGCCTGCGCGCGATCATGATGGAATCGCCGGGGTTCAGCCGGAACTGATCCGCGATGTTGTGCGGAATCCAGACACCGTCACGGTTGCCGCCCCTGAGCACCTCGACGTTGTCGAAGGAACCTTCCCTGGACACCAGGTTCACCGGGTCGACCGGCCCGCGCGCGTTGTACACCCTGGTCCGCAGGGCATCACCGCCATGGTCCTGCACGATCCGCCGGACGGCGGAGTTGGTGGCCGCGTCGGCGAGCATGTCGCTGTTCGACATCGTCAGCTGCAGGCCGTTCTGCACCGCGCAACGGTGGTCGACCGCGTACTGCGTCGCGGCCGAGCCCGACGCGGACGTGTAGAAAACGGTCGCCGCGGCCACAAACGCGAGGACCAGCCCTGTCACGACACCCACGATGACGGTCACAGGGCTACTCAGCGCCGCACGCGGGGCACTCCTCCAGGGCAGCCTCACCGCGTGAACCTATCCAAGACCTCCCACGATCCGCCCATTCGTTGCCCAATCGACGCCGTGTCCACCATTCCGGCACCATGTGTTGCACTTTCCGGCACATCGAGATGCCCCATCAGCCATCCGCAAGGGGAATTTCGGGGTGCCGCAACGGTGGACACGCCGTGCTGGAGTGGTGGACACGGTGGGGCGGGGCGGCGCTAACGTTCTGTTTCATGGAGCCCATCGAGATCAACGCAGGCGGGTTCTACCTGCGCGCGTTGCGGGCGGACGACCTGCTCGACGACCGGCCCGCCATCCTCAGCACCTTCACGGACCCGGAGATGAAGCGCTGGGTGGCCGACTACCGGATCACCGACCTGTCCGACGCGGGTGACTACGTCCAATGGCGAGCGCGGGAGTGGGCAAGGGGCACGCGGTGTTCCTGGGCCGTCGCCGAGCCGACCACCGGTGCGTTACTTGGTGAGGTGGACCTGCGCGGGCTCGACGACGGCGACCCGCAGGCCGCGTGCTGGACGCATCCCGACCATCGCGGACAGGGCGTGGCCAGCACAGCTCTCGGCGCCGCCGTGCGGTTCGGCTTCGGTGCTCTGGGCCTCGACACGATCGGCTACCAGCACGACGCGGACAACATCGCGTCCCGGCGGGTCGCCGAGAAGTGCGGTTTTCGGCTCACCGGCGAGAGCGTGCACGAGGGAATCCGGCTGCTCCATTGGGTTGCTGTCGCCTGACCGGTGGACCCGGCACGCACGAACCGAACAACATAACGGAGCGTGTCGAAAGTATTGACGCAGAGGTACCTCCTTCCGTGATCGGAGGCGGGCCGTATCGTCCATGACGATGTTCGACACCGGACCTGACGCGGGCGGCCTCGGCGAACCGTTCACCCTGACGCCGCTGGAGTTCGACGTGCTGTGGGAGCACTTCGACCTCGGCGACATGCCCCTCGTCCTGAAAGTCCCCTCACCCGGCCGGACCAACGCCGAACGGGCCGAACTGGTGCTGCTCGCGTGGCAGTCGCTCGCGGCCAAGGGCTACGGCAGGCAGGTCAGTCCCGATCCCCGCCTGGCCGAGCTGCTGCGTCTGGTGGCGCGGCCGCAGCGCGAGCTGGACGCCAGACTGTGGCTGGGCCGCGCGATTCGCCTGCTCGCGGCCGCTGACGGGGACCAGGCCGTGCTCGCGGTCCAGGAGAA
Organism: Kibdelosporangium sp. MJ126-NF4; assembly: GCF_000826545.1. The sequence continues at coordinate 650,511 of NZ_CDME01000015.1, forward strand.
CGACCTGCTGACGTTGCGCCACGCGGACGGACTCGGCCTGCCCAGGCACGCCTTGTCCGTTCTGCCGCCGGAAAAGCCCGGCGCGGGCCACTCGGTCACGTTGCCGACCAAGGATTTCGAAACGGCGGCACGGGAGTCGAGCTCACCGAAGGAGTTCGAGGCCGCACTGCGCCACAAGGGCGTCCGCGATCACGACGCGCAGACGCTGCGCGAGATGATCGGCGACGTCGTGCGGCAGGGCCAGTACGGCGCCGCAGCGCGGGACAAGTGGGGCCGCCGGGTCCGTACACCCCGCGTGATCAGCTTCTTCGACACCGAGGCAGGCCGATACCTGCAGGTCCGCAAGGACTCCGACGGCGGGGAGGCGTGGACCACGATCTCACCCGCCGACCACAAGCGAATGCTGCACCACCTGACCGAACTGCACAGCGAAAACACCACCTCGTGAGTGTTTAGTCCGGCTCTAACCGGACTGAACACTCACGAGGTGGTTCAGCTGACCGGTTCCACTATCTGCGAGCGGGCCTCGGGAGCCTTGGACCGCAACGCGTCCGCCGCCTCGTCGCTCGGCTGCGTCTGCGAGTCGCGTTCGGCCTGCACGCGCGCCGCGTACACCTCGATCTCCCGCTTGCGGGTCGCGTCGTCCCAGCCGAGGATCTCGGCCATCAGCGACGCCACCTGCTCGGCCGCCTCCACGCCGCGGTGCGCGTACTCGATGGAGATCCGGGTCCGCCGGGCGATCACGTCCTCCAGGTGCAGCGCCCCTTCGTGGCTGGTCGCGTACACCACTTCGACCTGCAGGTAGTCCGGCGCGGCGGCGAGTGGTTTGAGCAGCTCGGGACGGTTCTCGGCCAACGCGAGCACCTGGTGGACCATCGAGCCGTACCGGTTGAGCAGGTGCCGCACGCGGTACGGGTGCACGCCCGCCTTCGCGGCCAGCTGATCGGCCTGGTTGACCAGCGCGTGGTAGCCGTCGGCGCCGAGCAGCGGCACCTTGTCCGTTATGGACGGTTGGATCCGGCCGGGCAGGTCCACCGCGGCCGTGTCCACGGCGTCCGCCGCCATCACGCGGTAGGTCGTGTACTTGCCACCGGCGATGGCCACGAAACCCGGGGCGACCCTGGCGACCGCGTGCTCACGGGACAGCTTCGAGGTTTCCTCGCTCTCCCCGGCGAGCAACGGCCGCAGTCCGGCGTAGACGCCTTCGATGTCGTCGTGCGTCAGCGGCGTCGCGAGGACCGTGTTGACGTGGTCGAGGATGTAGTCGATATCCGCCTTTGTCGCGGCCGGGTGGGCCAGGTCGAGGTTCCAGTCCGTGTCGGTCGTTCCGACGATCCAGTGACTTCCCCAGGGGATCACGAACAGCACCGACTTCTCGGTGCGCAGGATCATCCCGGCCTCCGACACGATCCGGTCACGCGGCACCACGATGTGCACGCCTTTGCTGGCGCGCACCCGGAACCGGCCGCGGCTGCCGGACAGCCGCTGCAACTCGTCGGTCCACACGCCGGTCGCGTTGATCACGGCGTTGGCCTGGATCTCGGTCTCCCGGCCGTCCTCCACGTCCCGCACGCGCACGCCCGAGACCCGGTCTGCTTCCCTGACCATCCCGACGACCTGCGTGGACGTCCGCACGACGGCGCCGTAGTGCGCCGCGGTCCGTGCCACCGTCATCGTGTGCCGCGCGTCGTCGGACTGCGCGTCGAAGTACCGGATCCCGCCGATCAGCGCGTCCCGCTTCAACGCGGGCACCATCCGCAGCGCACCGGCCCTGGTCAGGTGTTTCTGACCAGGCACTGACCGCGCGCCGCCCATCGTGTCGTAGAGGAACAGCCCGGCCGCGGTGTACGGGCGCTCCCAGACCCGGTGGGTCAGCGGGTAGAGGAAGGGCACCGGTTTCACCAGGTGCGGCGCGATCCGCGTGAGCATCAGCTCCCGCTCCCGCAGCGCCTCGCGGACCAGCCCGAACTCGAGTTGCTCCAGGTAGCGTAGTCCGCCGTGGAACAGCTTGGACGAGCGGCTGGACGTTCCGGACGCCAGGTCGCGAGCCTCCACAAGGGCCACACGCAGGCCCCGGGTCGCCGCGTCCAGCGCGGTGCCCGCGCCGACCACCCCGCCGCCGATCACGACCAGGTCGAACGTCTCCTCGCCGAGTCTGCGCCACGAATCCTCACGCTCGGCAGGCCCAAGGCGGCCCGCGACGGTCACCGTGTCGCTCGCGCGGACCGGCTGGCTCGGCTTGCGGCTGGCCACGAAGTGCCTCCCTGCCCGATGTGCGGATCTGCCCTTTTCGACCATCACGCTACCGCCATCCGCCTGCGATCGCGCTGTGCCGCGACGGAGAGGGACGTGAGAAGGATTGCGTCCAATCGGATCATGGACATCGCTGTTAGCGCGCATTAACCTCGCTGCTCACCTAGGGTTTGGCAGCGTTGCCACTTTCGGGGACCCGCCGTCTGCCCTGGTCCATGAGGGCGAATGCTGGAGGTGGCGATGGGTGCGGGTCAGATATTCCTGTGGGAGATGCTGGGCACCGCCGTACTGATCCTGCTGGGCACTGGCGTGGTGGCCAACCACGTGCTGCGGGACACGCTCGGCAGTGGGACCGGTTTCCTGTTCGTGAACTTCGGCTGGGCGTTCGCCGTGTTCACCGGCGCGAGCATCGCGGCGCCGAGCGGGGCGCATCTCAATCCCGCGGTCACGCTGGGCCTCGCGGTCACCGGCAAGACCGAATGGGCGATGGTGCCGATCTACGTCCTCGCCCAGATGGTCGGCGCGATCATCGGCGCGACGCTGTGCTGGCTGACCTACAAGCTGCAGTTCGACACGCACCCGGAGCCGCAGAACACACTGGGAATCTTCTCCACCGCGCCGACCGTCCGCAATCCACTGTGGAACACCGTGACCGAGGTGATCGGCACGTTCGTGCTGGTCGGCTGGATCCTGCTGAGCCCGGCGGCCAAGGTGGCGGGCACGGACGGCGTGCCGCAGTTCGGCAACTCCGCGCTGGGGTACGCGGGTGTCGCGTTCGTCGTGCTGGTGATCGGCACGTCACTCGGCGGGCCGACGGGCTACGCCATCAACCCGGCGCGTGACCTCGGCCCCCGCATCGCGTACGCGATCCTGCCGATCCGCGGCAAGGGCAGCGCCGACTGGGGATACTCGTGGGTGCCGGTCGTCGGTCCGCTGATCGGTGCGCTGCTCGCAGGCTTGCTGTACCTCGTACTGCCCGTCTAGTCAGGAAGGACGCTCAACATGGCCCAGTACGTGGCCGCGATCGACCAGGGCACGACGTCCACCCGTTGCATGATCTTCAGCCACGACGGCCGGGTGGTCTCGGTAGACCAGAAGGAACACGAGCAGATCTTCCCCAAGGCAGGGTGGGTCGAGCACGACCCGGAGGAAGTCTGGCGCAACACGCGTGGTGTGGCCGCGGGGGCGGTCGCCAAGGCGGACCTGCACGTCTCGGACATCGCCGCGGTCGGCATCACCAACCAGCGTGAAACAGCGGTGGTGTGGGACAAGGCGACCGGCAAGCCGGTCTACAACGCGATCGTCTGGCAGGACACCAGGACAGACAAGATCGTCACCGAGCTGGGGGCACTGGGCGGGGGCCAGGAGCGCTACCGGGCGAAGACGGGCCTGCCGTTGGCGACGTACTTCTCCGGCCCGAAGATCCGCTGGATCCTGGACAATGTGGACGGTGCACGCGAACGCGCCGAGCGCGGCGAGCTGCTGTTCGGCAACATGGACACCTGGGTGCTGTGGAACATGACCGGCGGCCCCGACGGCGGCGTGCACGCCACGGACCCGACGAACGCGTCCCGCACCATGTTGATGGACCTCGACACCCTGCAGTGGGACACCGAGATCGCCGGTGAGATGGGCATTCCGGTGTCGATGCTGCCGGAGATCCGGTCGTCGTCGGAGGTCTACGGCAACGTCAGGGAGAAGGGCGCGCTGGCGGGAATCCCGATCGCGGGCATCCTCGGCGACCAGCAGGCAGCCACCTTCGGCCAGGCCTGCCTGTCCCCCGGTGAAGCGAAGAACACGTACGGCACAGGCAACTTCGTCCTGCTCAACACCGGAACCGAGAAGGTGATGAGCGAGAACGGCCTGCTGACAACGGTCTGCTACAAGATCGGGACGAACGACACGGTCTACGCGTTGGAAGGCTCGATCGCGGTCACGGGCTCGCTGGTGCAGTGGATCCGCGACAACCTCGGCATGATCACCACGGCCGCGGAGATCGAGGAGCACGCCCGTTCGGTCGAGGACAACGGCGGCTGTTACTTCGTCCCGGCGTTCTCGGGCCTGTTCGCGCCGTACTGGCGTTCCGACGCGCGTGGCGCGATCGTCGGCCTGACCAGGTTCGTCAACAAGGGACACCTGGCCCGCGCGGTGCTTGAGGCCACGGCGTTCCAGTCCCGCGAAGTCATCGACGCGATGAACGCGGACTCGGGTGTGCCGCTGACGGCGTTGAAGGTGGACGGCGGCATGGTGGCCAACGAGCTGCTGATGCAGTTCCAGGCGGACATCCTGGACGTGCCGGTGATCCGCCCGGTGGTCGCGGAGACGACCGCGCTGGGCGCGGCCTACGCGGCGGGCCTCGCCGTCGGCTTCTGGTCCGGTGAGGACGACATCCGCAACAACTGGGCCAAGGACAAGCAATGGGAGCCCGCGCTGGACGAAACCAAGCGCGAAGCCCTGTACAGCGAGTGGAAGAAGGCCGTCACCAAGACCTTCGACTGGGTGACTGACTGATCGCGTAGGCGCTAGCCCCTGCCCGGGGCTAGCGCCTACCGATGTAGTACATGAGCGGCACGAGCGCTCCCGCTCCGAGAATCTTCTTCTGCCGCGCCAACTCGGGGATGCGGCTGAGCGGAACCCATTCGACCCGACCGACTTCCTCGGTGTCGGTCGGTTCGCCGACCTGCTCGGCCGCACGCCACAGGTACACGTCCACCGGTGCTCTGACCTGCCCTGGCATCGGCTCGAAGCCGATCAGGTACTCCGGCTCGCCGACCGGCTGCCACCCGCTTTCCTCGCGGGTTTCCCGTGCGGCCGTGACAGCCGGGTCCTCGCCTTCCTCGACCAAGCCACCCAGCAGCTCATATCCCCACTGGTCGGTGGGAAACCGGTGGCGCCACAGCATCAGCACCCGGTCCTGGTCGTCCACGACCATCGCGATGGCGACCCGGTCGAGGTTGACCACGTGGTAGTCCATGCGTTCCCCGTTGGGGGCCTGCACGTCCACCAGTCCCAGCCGGACCCACCTGTTGTCGTAGACGGTCCGTTCGCCGAAGACCTGCCAGGCACCATGATCGTCGCTCACGACCGCAGCCTACGCCCGCGCGACAACGCCCCTGACGGACCAGCGCCCGACCGCGTGCCGACCCACTAGGTTCTTAGCAGACATGAGCGACCCTCCCGGAAAGCCGGACATGACAGAGCCGACCAGCCCTCTCTTCACGTGGCACCAACTGCCACCGTTCTTCCAGGACGCCGACGCCAGCGCCATCAAGGTGAGACGCCGCTACTTCGGCCAGTTGCGGCTGAGCCTCATCCTGCTGTTCGTCGCCGCGGCCAGCGGAGCCGCGTCGTTGAAGTTCGGCAACACGGGCGTCGACTGGGCTGGAGTCCTGGCCGCGTTGGCCTTCCTCGCCTCGCTCGTCGTCCGGTTCTACATAGAACAGCAGCAGGACGAGAACCGGTGGTACGAGAGCCGAACGGCCGCCGAGTCGTGCAAGACGCTCGCCTGGCGGTACGCCGTCTGCGGGGATCCGTTCCCTGAGTCCATGCCGACGGCCGAGGCTCGTCAGCTCTACATCCAGCGTCTGCGTGAGCTCAGCCGGAACCTGCGGATCGTCGACGTCTCCAGTGGCAACGACGTCAACGAGGACATGGAACGCTGCCGCGCGGCCGACAAGGCCCAGCGCATCGACACCTACCGGATCGGTCGGCTGACCGAACAGGTCGACTGGTACTCGAAGACCGCGGCGCTGCGCGACCGGCAGTCGCGGACGTGGCGTGCGATCGGCCTCGTCGGCGAACTGGTCGGCGTCGGTGCCGGAGCGCTGAAGGCCTCCGGCGTGACGTCGATCGACCTGCTCGGTGTCGTCAGCGCCGCCGTGGCCGGGATAACCGCGTGGCTGCACGCCAAACAGCTGCACACCGAAGCCTCGTCGTACAGCCTGACAGCCCGCGAGATACGGCACGTCCTTTCCCTTGTCGACAAGGACATGGACGGCGAGCAGTGGGCCGAGTTCGTCGCCGGGGCCGAGGAAACGATCTCCAAGGAGCACACCCTGTGGAGCTCGGGCCGAACCGGCCGGGTGCCGCTGAAGGACGTCTGACTACCAGACCCACGTGTAGCGCAGCTCCGCGTGCCAGGTCGGATGACCCGCAGGCCAGGTGCGGTCGAAGAAGTGGTCGATCTTGAAGGCCATTCCCTTGCCCTTGGCGATGTACTGGTCGCGTTCCAGTGACAGGGAGAACGGGTGGCCGTTGTCGTCGGACCAGCGTTCGTGCTGTTTGACGCACGTCTGCGCGCCGAGGTACTGGTTGCTGCACGGCGCGGGCGGTGACCAGATCTGGTCGTGCTGGAAGTGCACCACCGCTCCGTTCGCGCCGACCGTGATCGTTCCGGTCGCTTTGAGACAGTAGCCCGTCAACGGGATCGTCCAGCGGGCGTAGTGCTGGCGGCCGCCGTTGGACGGGATCGGCGTGAGGTTGGCGCAGTTGGCGTCGCCGATGTACTCCGCTGTCACGCGTTGGGTGTTGAAGGAGTTGTGGGCGTGGTCGGAGTACCCGTTGAGCAGGACCCAGTCGCCGTCCTTGACGAAGTGCTCGCCGCCGTCCGGCGGCCATGCGGCCGGGTTGCCCCAGCTGATCTCGGACTCACCTGCTGCCAGCGGTTTCCAGGCCCACTGGCTGGCCGCCTGGTTGTCTGCCCACACCTGCCCGGCGTTGCGCCCGAACATCAGGGAGTATTCGTCGTACGTTGCAGCAGCCGCTGCCGCGGGGACGGCCGAGGAGGCCATCACCACGACAGCGACGACGAGTGCGCGGATCATGCCACGCAGGCTAGCTCTTGGCGGGCTGCAGGGTGGCGAAAACGATGATGTTGTCCTTGTAGCTGCGGGCGTCCTTGTCGAAGACGCCGCCGCAGGTGATCAGCCTGAGTTCCGGCCTCGTCGTGTCCCCGTAGACCTCGTCGGTCGGGAACGAGTCCTTGGACACCTGCTTGACGCGGTCGACCACGAAGCGGGCCTTCGTGCCGTCGCTGCGGTTGACGAGAATCTCGTCGCCTGCCGTCATCTCCTTGAGTTTGAAGAAGATCCCCGGTTTGTGATCGCCGTCGACGTGACCGAGGATGATCGCGGGCCCGACCTCCCCCGGAGTCGGTGCCTTGTCGTACCAGCCAGCCTGCATCGGCTGCGTGACCGGCGGGACCTGGACCGTCTCATCGGGATTGAGCCCGAGTGCGATCAGCGACGAGTGCGCGCCGATCTTCGGGATCGTCACCTCGGTCGGATTCGACGCGGCCATACCACCTTCCCCCTGCTGCTGCTCCGTCTCCGCCCCCTGGGCCGGAACAGCAGCAGCGGCCCCCGACGGCTGCTGCGGTGGCGCCTGTTCCCCCGAACACGCACCCAACGTCAAAGCCAGCGCGACAACCACGCCACCGAGCCACTTACGCATCGGAACCCAACTCCCCTTCCATGCTTTCTCAGACGTGTCGGACGCCTTCGCGTTGCGTCCCTTCCTTGATCAGGCCCGTGAACGACGGCGGAGCATGAACGCACCCGCGCCACCAGCGGCCAGCAGACCGGCTCCACCCAGCACGAACAGACCGGTGTTGGAGCCCTGCTCCTGCACCGGGGCAGCGGTGTTCACGTCACCCTCACCGGTGTCGGCGGCGCCCTTCGGCTTCTCCTTGACCTGACCGGCATCCTTCGCCTTGGTCGGAGCGGGCTTCACCGGAGCGGGCTTGGTGGTCGACGGCTCCAGGTCCCCGACTGGCTTCCGTCCCTTGTCGCTGATCGTCAGGTTGGCCGTGACCCGAGTGGACCCGCAGTTGAAGGACACCGGGTAGGTGCCGAACTTGACGTCCTTCTTGACCTTGCCGATGCCGTAGAACCCTTTGCCGAAGAGTTCGCCCGGGTTGATCTCGGTCGCACCGAACACCTGCGAGTCGACCTTCGCGGTCGAGAAGCCCGGCGCGTCGCACTTCGCGATCAGGGTGACCCTGTCACCCGGCATCACCGGGTCCGCGTCGAAGGCGAGTGATCCCTTCGCGGTCGAGGCGTTCGCCATCGGTGCGGCCAGCGCGAGACCGGCGATTCCGAGAGCAACAGAGCCGAGGAAAGTCTTGATACGCATTTCAATCCCCCTGTGGAGTGTCATTTCGTTTTCTCACCCATAAAGACGCCCGTTGCCTCAGCCGGTTGCACGCGAATCGACAAATAAAGACGAACTTTCAAAGCAACCTCAAGCCGACGCGGTGAACGGGGACGGCAAAAAGGGTGGCTCTGCCTCCCCCTGAGGCAAAGCCACCCTACGAGTGGTCGATCGTTCAGCTCTGGGTACGCGAGCGGCGACGGAGCATGAACGCACCCACACCACCAGCAGCCAGCAGACCGCTGCCACCCAGCACAAACAGGCCGGTGTTGGAACCCTGTTCCTGCACCGGAGCGGCGGTGTCCACGTCACCCTCGCCGGTGTTCGCTGCGCCCTTCGGCTTCACCGCGACCTGCTCCTTGGTGGCCGTCGGCTGCAAGGTAACGGGCTTACCCTTGATCGTGAGCCGGGTGTTGATCTTGTCACCCGCACACGCGAAGCTGATCGAGTAGGTGCCTGGCCGGACGTGCTTGCCGATCTTGGCCGTGCCCGCGAAATCGTCCGTGTTCCGGCCGACGACCCGAATCTCGGCCGCCGACTCGAACGCCTTGGACGTGACAGTCCATTTGCCGACACCCTCCATGCGGCAGACGCCGTTCAGCTTGACTGCCTCGCCCGGCAGGTACGCGGCCTTGTCGACGGCGATCTTGGCGTCATTTCCCTGACTCTGCTCCGCGAGTGCCACCGGCCCGGCGATAAAAAGGCCTGCGATACCGACACCAACCGCACCGAGAAGGATGTTCTTGCGCATTGTGGTTTCTCCCCCTGCAATTCTTTGCCCCTGCTGCTTTGTGCACTCTTGAAGACGTGCCGAGCACCGGCCAGTTGCTCCCGGTTGACCGGAAAACTGAAGGGAATTTCTCAGCAACCTCGGCAGAGGTCGTGCGTCGTTCTAGAGTTGCGTCCAGGTTCCGTCGAACGTCACCGCCGCGAGGCTGGCGGGTGGGAAGCGCTGCGGCGCCTGGTCGCCGAGCAGGGTCCATGCCAGTTCGTGCACCGCCGGGTTGTGGCCGATCAGCAGCAGCGTGCTGATGTCCTCATCGGTCTGCCAGACCAGCTCGCGCAGGGTGTCCACACTGCCGAGGTAGATGCTCGGGTCGAAGGCGACCTCCGGCTGGGTGTCCAGCTCCGCGCGCACCTGGTCCCAGGTCTGCCGCGTCCGCAACGCCGGTGAGCACAGCACATGCTGGGGACGCACGGCGGCGAGATCACGCCCCACCTTGGTGGCCTCCGTGCGGCCGAGCGGTGTCAGCGGGCGTTGCACGTCCGCGAGGTCCAGCGCGTTCGCCGCGCTGGCGTGCCGGAGTATCAGCAGCGTACGCACGGTCATGGGGCCATGATGGCAGTTCTGTCGGTGGGTGGGTGCATGGTGTGAGGCATGCGATTCTCGGTGAACATCCCCAACTTCGGCGACTTCGCCGACCCGGAGGCCGTGGCCGTCCTCGCCCAGGCGGTCGAGCACGCCGGGTGGGACGCGTTGTTCGTCTGGGATCACGTCGTGCACGAGAAGCGTCTGGTCAGACAGATCGCGGACCCGTGGATCCTGCTCACCGCCGCGGCCATGGTCACCAGCCGGATCAGGCTCGGCACGATGATCACCCCGGTCGCCCGCCGCAGGCCGCAGAAGCTCGCCAGGGAAGTCACCACACTGGACCGGCTCACCGGCGGCCGGATGATCCTCGGCGTCGGCCTCGGTGACCCGGTGGACGACGAGTACGGAGCGTTCGGCGAGCCGACGTCCCCGCGTGTGCTGGCCGAACGCCTCGACGAGGGTTTGACTGTGCTCGACCGGCTCTGGTCCGGCGAACGCACCAACTATGAGGGCAACCACGTGACAGTGCGGGATGTGATGTTCCGGCCGACGCCGGTGCAGCGGCCGCGCGTGCCGATCTGGGTGGGCGGCCGGTGGCCGAACCTGCCGCCGATGCGCCGCGCGGCGAGGTGGGACGGTGCCGTACCGATCATGTCCGGTGCGTGGCAGGCGGAGCCGCCACCGCTGGACGAGGTCCGGGCGGCGGGCGAGTTCCTGCAGTCCGCGCGCGCCAAGGCGGGTTTGGCGGACGAACCGTTCGATTTCGTGGTCGGCGGATCGAGCCCGGACGGCGAATGGCCACTGTTGCAGCCGTTGGCCGACGCCGGGGTGACGTGGTGGGACGAGCGCATGCCCTTCGGCGAGCTGCTCGACAACGCCGACGCGATCCGGCGCCGGGTCGACCAGGGGCCGCCGCGGATTCCGTGACGGGTGATTTGGTGTGGGGCCCCACACCAAATCACCGACCCGGATGTCTACTCAGGACGATGATGGGATCAGCGCCGCGTAGACGATGATGTTGTCCTTGTAGCTGTGGGCAGCGTGGTCGAAGTCGCCGCCGCACGTGATCAGGCGCAGTTCGGCGCCCTGTGTGTCGCCGTAGACCTTGTCGGTCGGGAACTCGCGTTTGGCGATCTTCTCGACGTGCGTGACCTTGAACTTCGCCGTCCTGCCGTCCTGCCTGGACACGGCGATCTCGTCACCGGCGGCCATCTCCTTGAGCCGGAAGAAGATCCCTGGCTTCTTGTTGCCGTCGACGTGACCGAGGATGATCGCGGGACCGACCTCACCCGGCGTCGGCGCCTTGTCGTACCAGCCAGCCTGCATCGGCTGGTCGACCGGCGGCACCTGGACGGTCTGGTCCTGGTTCAGGCCGAGCGGGACGAGCGACGAGCGGGCGCCGATCTTCGGAATGGAGATCTCGGTCGGTGTCGACGCGGGCAACGAGGCCACGCCCTGCGCGGCGGACGTGGACCCTGAGTCCCCTGTGGACACCTGAGCAGGCTGCGCTGCCTGCTTCTGTTCACCCGAGTCGCTGCCACATCCGGCCAGTGCGAACACCAGCACCGCGACACCAAGCCATGTCCGCATCAGCAGTCAGTTCTGCTTGCGCGCACGCCGCAGGGCGAGCGTTCCACCACCCGCGACAGCAACGAGCGCGACGCCGCCGATCACCAGCGCACCGGTGTTCGTCGACGAGTCCTCGATGCCGCCACCGGTCTCGGGGGCACCCTTCGGCTTGACGACCGCGGGCTTACCGGCCTTGTCGGCCTCGCGCTTCTTCTCGGCTTCCGCCGCCTCGCGCTTCTTCTGGATGTCGGCATCCTTCGGCGACGCCGCCGGTGACGTCGTCGGCGCCTTCGACGGCGCGCCCGGCGAGGTGGTGACCTGGCTCGACGTCGGCGCAGGCGCGGGCGCGGCAGAGGCGTTGTTGTTCGCCATGGCGATCGGCGCGCCGAGGATCAGGACGGCTGCGCCGAACACGACACCGGCCACTGTGGAGCGAATACGCATCGGAGACCTTTCATAAGTTCAGGCGGGTTCATGCCTTCGCACCACACACGCCTGAGTCGATCTCCGGGTTGCCCCGACTTTCGGAAATTTCTCAGTCCAGGTCGTCGTGCCTCATCAGCCGCCTGCCCGCCTCGGTGATCGAACCGGACAGCGAGGGATAAACCGAGAACGTCAGCGCGAGATGCTCGACCGTGAGCTGGTTCTGCACGGCGATCGCGATCGGCAGGATCAGCTCGCTCGCTGTGGGCGCCACCACGACACCACCGATCACCACACCGGTGGCCGGACGGCAGAACAGCTTCACGAAGCCGCGGCGCAGTCCCTCCATTTTGGCCCGCGCGTTGGTGGCCAGCGGCAACATGATCGTGCGCGCGGGCACCTCACCGGAGTCGATGGCCTGCTGGCTGATGCCGACCGTGGCGATCTCCGGGTGCGTGAACACGTTCGCCGCGACCGTCTTGAGCCTGATCGGCGCCACGCCCTCGCCGAGCGCGTGCCACATCGCGATCCGCCCCTGCATGCCCGCGACCGACGCCAGCATCAGCACGCCCGTGCAGTCACCGGCGGCGTACACACCGGGCACACCCGTGCGCGACACGCGGTCGACCGAGATGAACCCGCCGGGGCCGGGCTCGATACCGACCTTCTCCAGGCCGATGTCGACGGTGTTGGGAATCGAGCCGACGGTCATCAACGCGTGACTGGCCTCGATCTTCCGACCGTCCTGCAGGTGCACGACGACGCCGTCGGTCACGCGCTCGACCTTCTCGGCCCGCGCGTGCTTGTACAACGTCGTGCCTCGCTCGGAGAACGCGTCCTCCAGCACAGCCGCCGCGTCCGCGTCCTCATGCGGAAGCACACGGTCTCGGCTGGAGACCACGCTGACCTTCACACCCATCTCGGTGTAGGCCGAGGCGAACTCGGCACCCGTGACACCCGAGCCGACCACGACCAGGTGCTCGGGGAGTTCGGTCAGGTCGTACAACTGCCGCCAGTCGAGAATCCGCTCGCCGTCCGGCACCGCGCCAGGCAGCACGCGCGGGGTCGCGCCTGTCGAGATCAGGGTCACGTCCGCCGAAAGCACCTCAGGCTCGCCGCTGTGCGGTGTCACGCCGATCCGGTGCGCGGCCATCCCTGGCTGCTCGTCGACGAACCGAGCCAAACCCGCGATCAGCCGCACGCCTTCACGCTGCAACCGCGCCCGAATGTCCGCCGACTGCGCCAGCGCCAGGCCACGAACACGCCCGTGCACCACCGGAACCTCAACGGCGGCATCCGACCCGGTGGTCCGGATCCCCAGTTCGTCGGCCTTACGGAAAGCAGAGCGCGCACCAGCCGACGCGATGAACGTCTTGGACGGGACACAGTCGTACAGCACGCACGCGCCGCCGATGCCGTCACGCTCGACAATCGTGACGTCAGCACCATGCTGAGCCGCGACAAGCGCAGCCTCGTAGCCGCCGACACCACCACCCATGATCACGATCCGGGTCAACGTGTTCCTCCTGTACCGCACGATCTGATCCACGTAAACCGTACGCCGGATCGCCGCACGCCCCGCAGCCGGGAGATTCCGGCGGCTGCCTTGACAAATTTAATGAGCGCTCATTAAATAAAACCATGACCGACCCTTCACCAGCAAGACGACCGGGACGTCCACCGAAGAACTCGGAGCGGGCCACCAGGGACCTGTTGCTGGACGCGGCTCTCGAGTTGTTCGCGCGGCAGGGGTTCGCGGCCACCACGGTCCGGCAGATCGCCGCCGAGGTCGGCGTCCGGGACAGCGCGATCTACGGCCACTTCGCGGGCAAACAGGCGATCTACGACGCGCTGGTCGCGGAGGCGGGCCCAGCCTCCTTCGAGTTCCTCGACATCGACGTGGACAAGCTCGTCGAAGCAGGACCACGGCACGCGGTGCCGGACCTGGTCGCCCGGGTGATGACGGTCTGGTCCAGCGTCCGCGCCCGGCGCTTCACCAGCGTGCTGCTGCGTGAGGGCAGTGGAGCAGGCGGACTGAGCGGACTGGCGGCGGCGATCGAGGTCGCCAGAGACCGACTGAAGGAACCGTTCACGCGCTGGCAGGAAGCGGGCCAGGTCCGCCCAGACATACCCGCCCGCCAGTTGGTGTGGGAGCTGTTCGCCCCACTGCAGGTCCCCCGAATCCTGCACCTGCACGCCGAGGCAGGCGACGACGACCTCGCCGCCGCAGGGCACATGGTCGACGAACACGTGCGGTTCTTCCTGAGCTGCGTGCTGCCGAAGGAAAGGAAAACCTGATGGACCTCCCGGTCGTGCACGAGATGAGCGAACGACCACCAGGATTTCTCGCACCGAACCTCAGCCCGGCGGGCCTGCGGCTGGATCCCCGGCAACTGGCCGAAGGCGTCTACGCCCTGATGGCCAACGAGGTGCCGAAGGACAACAACGGCCTCATCGTCGGAGAAAAGGCGGCACTGGTCGTGGACGCGGGAGTCAGCCCGGACATCGGCAGACACATCCAGGAAGTCGCGGCGAGCCTGACCACCAAGCCGATCCGCCACCTGGTCAACACGACGTACCACGGAGACCACACCTTCGGTAACACCGCGTTCAGCGACAAGGTCACGGTGTTCTCCTCACGTGTCAACAAAGCCGCGATGACAGACCTCACGGCAGAGAAGCGACTGCGCGCGGAAAGCATGTACGGCGACACCTCACTGAACACAGTGCACACCTGGCGGAAACCCGACGTGGTGTTCGACCGCTACTGCGAAATCGACCTCGGCGGCCGAACAGTCCAACTGTGGCACCTGGGCCCAGGCAACGGCGCAGGAGACACCCTCGTGCACGTACCCGACGCCAGGATCACCTTCACCGGAAACTTCGCCCTCCCAGCAGGTGCGGCACCAATGATGCTGATCGGCGACCCACTGACCTACGCCCGAAGCCTCCGAACAATGCGCGCCCAGCTCAACACAACCACGATCGTGCCAGGACACGGCCACCTCGGCCCAGCAGAGCCAGGCATAACCACCTGGATCTCCTACCTCGAAAACCTGGCCGCAGCAGTACACAAAGCCAAGCAGGCAAAAACCCCAATCGAAGCCCTGTACGAAGAACTACCCATGTGGGGAGTGGAACTACCACCGGCAGCACCGGAGCAATACGTTGCCCTGGCACGCTCACTGCACAGGTTGAACATCCTGCTCACCTACCGCCAACTCAACGGCGCACCAGCCTGATGACCATCCACACCAAAGTCATCGGCTCCGGCAAACACCACGTGACACGAGCCAATTCACAAGCGCCACCAGCAAACCCAGGCAAGCGAAGCCCAACCTCGCCTGACACCGCCAACCCACCGCCAGCCAATCACGAAACCACGACCAAGAGCCAGCGCGCAGCGCAGAGATATGGCTAGGTGACTCGCGCGCAAGCGCAGTCAGGGGTGCTGGCGGCTCGCGCGCCACGGTGTGCGGGGCCAGTGCTCGACCCTGAAACCGGTGGCTTGCGCGCATGCGCGGTCTGGAGTGCTGATGGCCACGCGCAAGCGCAGTCAGGCGCGCTGGTGGCTCGCGCGTATGCGCGGTCAGGGAGTGCTGGTTGGTGGCTTGCGCGCCAGCGCAGAGCAGCCCGCGCGCCAGCGCGGAGGGGTGCTTCGGGTGTGTTCCCTTCCGTATGGCCTGGGCGCAGCCAAACCACGACGGGTCAGGAGGTCGGCCCACCCAAACCGACCCACAGCGCAGGCCCTACCGACCTCTTGACCCGTTGTGGTTTCCTCCGGCAGGCCATACGGAAGGGGACACGCCCGCCTCCCCGACCCACAAAAGCACTAGAACGACGAGCCTATGGCTCCAGATCCTGTGTTCCCCTTTTGGCGGCCTGCCGTCCGGCGAGGACCTGCTTGTCAAGACTGGCGGCCTGCCTCCCGGCGAGGGGAAATCCTGAAAGCCAGCCTGCCATGCTCCCCGGCCGGATCGGCGATCGCGGTGGCCCGGGCGTCACGGGCATGCAAGTAACGGCACGGAAGACCTTGAGCAGCTCACACGCACGTTTGACGCCGCCGGTGGCGCTGGTGTTCTCCGCCTCAATGAACGGATACACCTTCACCAGGTCTCCTTGGCGAAGAAAATCGTGGCACGCTTGAGGATCTCGTTGTCCTCCCGCAGCCGACGGTTCTCCGCCCGCAACGCCGCCAACTCCTCCCGCTCTGAGCCGGTCCGCCCATCCGACGGCGTCCCGGCGTCGAGTTCGGCCTGCCTGACCCAGGCCCGCACCGCCGTCACGGGCAGGTCGAAATCCCGCGCGACCTGCCCCAACGGCCGATCACCGCACTGGCACAACTCCACGATCTCGGCCTTGAACTCCGGCGTGAACACCCGCCGAGGTCGCCGCGACTTCTTCTTACCCACAGGCTCCATGATGAACACACTCCCCAGAGGCTCGCACCCCTGATCCCAGATGCGTGTCACAACGGATCACACCCAAGTGCGACCGCAACACACCAACATCCGCAGTCGCCTCACATCGTCACAGCCACCTGGCCGAACACGAGTTCACCCGACCAAGGGGTGATGTGGGGCGGGAAGAACGCCACGATGGCCTCGTATGTGCCAGTAGGTCAGACCCCAGTGGGGTCGACAGTGGTCGTTCTTCCCGCAGTGGGCAGTGTGCTCGGCAGTGGGACGCTTGGCAAGCGGATGAGGGTGTGCGTCAATGCCGTGATGTCAGGTTGCTCAGCACCCCGCCAGCCTGCCGGAACCACTTCACCGCAGGCGTCCACCGCCGCCCGAGCGGCAGCCGCCACAGACAACCCACTCCTCACAGCCTCCCAAACCCGAACCGCACACCACGAGACGACAGGGTCGGGTGGGGTGGTGGTGACGTTCATCAGGCGACTCCCCGAGCGGCATCCCGTCGGGGGATGTGTCGGGTCGCTACTCTGTCCGGGTGCCGCTCTATGCCGCGTACGGGTCCAACATGGATCCCAGCCAGATGCTCGAGCGAGCGCCCTACTCGCCGATGGCGGGTACCGGGTGGCTCGTCGGCTGGCGTTTGACCTTCGGAGGCGAGGACCTCAGCTGGGAAGGGGCGCTCGCCACCGTTGTCGAGGACAACGAGTCGCAGGTGTTCTGTGTGCTCTACGACGTCAGCCCCCGTGACGAATCCCGGCTGGATCGCTGGGAGGGTGCGCTGGGCCTGTACAAGAAGATCCGGCTGCGGGTGCAGACGCTGGAGGGCTCGGTTGTGGCCTGGCTCTATGTTCTCGACGCCTACGAGGGCGGTCTCCCTTCTGCGCGGTACCTGGGCGTGGTGGCCGATGCGGCCGAGGCTGCGGGTGCGCCCGCGGACTATGTGGCTGACCTGCGGATCCGGCCCTGTCAGGGCATTGGGCCGTGAGGGCTCAGCCAGCGAGGCGGTAAGCGCCTGACAGCAGGGTCAACGCTCGTCTTCGGCCTCGGGGATCGGCTCGGGCCCTGATGCGGGCGGCGACCCGGACGGCGACGTGCTCGCGGAGATCCGGTGGGTAGCGCGCGAGACACTCCAGGGTGACCGGGGATTTGCCCCGGCAGAGCACCTCGGCCATGGCTGGTTCGATGGCAAGGACTTGCAGGTCGTGCAGGGTTTCTACGTCATGTCCGGCGACGGTGCCGTGGTGGATGGCGGTTCCGGGCTGTGAGCGGACCCGACGCCGACCGGGGACGAGGACGTGCACGGTCCCCCGTTCGGCCGTCTGGCAGCCGTAGAGAGCCAACGCTGTGTGATGGGTGAGGACTGCGTCAGGTCCGGCGTTGCGGAGGGACTCAGCGGCTCTGGAGAGCAGATCTGTCATGCCTCCACGATCCCGGGAGACATGACAGGTTCGCTATCCCGACACAAACCGCCTGTGGATAACTTTCAGGAGGCGAGGGCCGTCAGTGCGGTGTGCACCATCACCCGGACACCGGTCAGCAGGGCGCGCTCGTCCAGCTGGAAGGTGGGTTGGTGCAGGTCACGCATGACTCCGTCGCCTGGCCACACGCCCAGCCGGGCGAAGGAGCCAGGGACGTGCTCCAGGTACCAGCCGAAGTCCTCGCCGCCGGATGACTGCTTGGTGCCCGCCAGCGCGTCCTCACCCAGCGCGGACTCGATCCCGGCACGCAGGATGGCGGTGCTCTCGCCCTCGTTGACGACCGGCGGCACGCCACGGCGGTGGTGCAGCTCGTAGCCGACGCCCAGCGGCGCCACCAAGGACTGCACCAGGCCCGCGACCAGCGGCTCCAGGTCTTCCCAGACCTCGTGGTCACCAGTACGCAGGGTGCCGCGCAGGACGCCTTCCTCAGGCACGGCGTTGGGCGCCTCACCAGCGTGCACAGCGCCCCAGACCAGCACGGTTCCGGACCGGGGATCGACACGGCGGGACAGCAGCGCGGGCAGGCCCGTGATGACGGTGCCGAGCGCGTGCACCAGGTCGGCGGTCAGGTGCGGGCGGGAGGTGTGGCCGCCTGGCGAGGTCAGGCGCAGTTCCAGCAGGTCCGTGGCGGAGGTGATCGCGCCGACCCTGGTCCCGACCCTGCCGACCTCGACGCGCGGGTCGCAGTGCAGGCCGAAGATCCGCTCGACGCCCTTGAGCGCACCAGCCTCGATCATGTCGAGCGCGCCACCGGGCATAACCTCCTCGGCGGGCTGGAAGACCAGCCGCACCCGGCCCGGCAGCTCCGGCGCCGACGCCAGCGCGAGACCGGCCGCGAGCAGGATCGTCGTGTGCGCGTCGTGTCCACACGAATGCGCCACGCCGTCCACCCTGGACGCGTACGGCAGCCCGGTCGCCTCGTGCAGCGGCAACGCGTCAATGTCGCCACGCAGTGCGACACAACGGTCACCGGTGCCGATGTCGCAGATCAGACCCGTTCCAGTTGGACCGATCACCGGCTGCAGACCCGCGGAGGCGAGCATCGTCGCGAGCAGCTGAGTGGTCTGGAACTCCTGCCGCGACAGCTCGGGATTTGCGTGGATGTGGCGGTACCAGGCGACGATGTCGCCGATGTTGCCCGCGAGCCAACCGTCCAACCAGGACGGGCCGCGACCGGCGCCGATGTCATCCACAGTGGGCATACTGACGCCGGAATCGGTCAGTAGCACGTCAGGATCGCCCTCCTGGGCGTGCGAGTCCAGAACAGTCATGCCGCACCTCCGCGGCAGCACCACGGAAACAACCAACGAATCAGTGGTACCGGGGTTGAGCTTCAGGTTCTTGAGTGAACATCGTGCACGGTCGGCGCAACATGAGCGTCACTCGTCACCCATCCTGCCCTATCGAACTCGAGCCGGAGTGGTGGCCCAGATGATCAATCCGGCCGCCGGTAGCGCGGCTGCGCCAAACGGTTGACAGGATTCAGTCAGGCTGAATCGGCGATCAGCACTACTTCTTCTTGAGCCGCTTGGCGCGCGCCCGGTGGCCGAGGATCACGATCCCGAGCAGCACGACAGCGGCGATTCCGATCACCAGGCGCTGCCGTGAGTCGGTCGCTTCCTGCTCGGTCGGCGCCGGGGCGATGTCGGGCCCGGACGGCGTTGTGCCGCCCTGCTGGGCGTACGGAGCGGGGTGGACAGGTGCGGCTGTTGCTGCCCCAACGGGCAGGGAAAACAGCACAACGAGCACACAAGCGACCACAGCTCGCATCATTGGTCCAGGCTAGCGCACACCGAACGCTTTGAGGATTCGCTCGGCGGCCAGCGTGGGGGTCAGCCGACCTTCCCTGACGTCCTGTTCCAGCTCGGGAGCGATGGCCCTGACCTCGGCGTCGTCACGCAGTCGGGTCATCAGCGCGTCGCGGACCATCGACCAGGTCCAGTCGACCTGTTGCTGACGGCGTTTGACGGCAAGCGCACCCGCCTCGTCCAGCGTCCGGTGGTGCCGGGTGACCTCGTCCCACAGCTCGCCGAGCCCCGAACCGGTGAGGCCGCTGCAGGTCAGCACGGGTGGCGTCCACAGCTCCTCGCCGCTGCGCAGCAACCGCATGGCACCGGCGAGTTCACGGGCCGCGCGACGCGCCTCCTTCTCGTGCTCGCCGTCGGCCTTGTTGACCGCGACCACGTCCGCCAGCTCCAGCACGCCCTTCTTGATGCCCTGCAGCTGGTCGCCGGTCCTGGCCAGGGTCAGGAACAGGAAGCAGTCGACCATCCCGGCGACGGTGATCTCCGACTGCCCGACGCCGACGGTCTCGACCAGCACGATGTCGTACCCGGCGGCCTCCATCAGCACGATCGTCTCGCGGGTGGCCCGTGCCACGCCGCCGAGCGTGCCGGAGGTCGGCGACGGCCGGATGAACGCGTTCTCGTCGACCGCGAGCCGGGCCATCCGGGTCTTGTCGCCGAGGATGCTGCCGCCGGTCCGACTGGACGACGGGTCGACCGCGAGCACCGCGACCTTGTGCCCGGCCTCGGTCAGCCGGGTGCCGAGCATGTCGATGAATGTCGACTTGCCGACACCGGGCACGCCCGTGATGCCGACCCGGTGTGCGCCGCCCGCGTGCGGCAGCAGCTCGACGAGCATCTGCTGCGCCTGCTCGCGGTGGTCGGCACGGGTCGACTCGACGAGCGTGATCGCCCTGGACAGGACGGCCCGCTCGGCCGCGAGGACGCCACGGACGAAATCAGTCATGCCCGAGTTGTACCCGCAGCTTGCCGAGCAGGTCCACGACCGCGTCCGCGATCACCGTCCCCGGCGGGAAGATCGCGGCCGCGCCCGCCTCGTACAACGCCTCGAAGTCCTGTGGCGGGATCACGCCGCCGACGACGACCATGATGTCCGGCCTGCCGTGTTCGGCGAGTTCGTGCCGCAACGCGGGGACGAGGGTCAGGTGTCCCGCCGCCAGCGACGACACGCCGACGACGTGCACGTCCGCCTCGATCGCCTGGCGCGCGACCTCGGCCGGGGTCTGGAACAGCGGGCCGACGTCCACGTCGAAGCCCAGGTCGGCGAAGGCGGTGGCGATCACCTTCTGGCCGCGGTCGTGGCCGTCCTGGCCCATCTTGGCGACCAGGATGCGCGGCCTGCGGCCCTCGGACTCGGCGAACTCGTCGACGACCCGGCGCGCTGCGTCCACACCTGCCACGCCTGTTCCGACCTCCTCGCGGTAGACACCGGAAATCGTACGGATCTGGCCGGAGTGCCGCCCCCAGACCTTCTCCAACGCACCGGAGATCTCGCCGACCGTCGCCTTGGCCCGTGCCGCGTCGATCGCCAGCTCGAGCAGGTTGCCGTCACCGGACGCGGCGGACTGCAGCCGCCGCAGCGCGTCGTCGACCGCAGCGGAGTCACGCTCGGCACGCAGCCGCTCCAGTTTGGCCAGCTGCTGTGTCCGCACGCCCGCGTTGTCCACTTTGAGCACGTCGATGTCTTCTTCGACGTCGAGGCGGTACTTGTTCACGCCGATCACCGGCTGGCGGCCGGAGTCGATCCGCGCCTGCGTCCTGGCCGCGGCCTCCTCGATGCGCAGCTTGGGGATGCCCGCGTCGATCGCCTTGGCCATCCCGCCAGCGGACTCGACCTCGGAGATGTGCCCCCATGCCTTGCGGGCCAGCTCAAAGGTCAGCCGCTCGACGAACGCACTGCCGCCCCACGGGTCAATCACGCGTGTCGTGCCGGATTCCTGTTGCAGCACAAGCTGAGTGTTCCGGGCGATGCGTGCGGAGAAGTCCGTCGGCAGCGCCAGCGCCTCGTCCAAAGCATTGGTGTGCAACGACTGCGTGTGGCCCTGGGTGGCGGCCATCGCCTCGACGCAGGTGCGCACGACGTTGTTGTAGACGTCCTGAGCGGTCAGCGACCAGCCGGAGGTCTGGCTGTGTGTCCGCAGCGACAACGACTTCTGCGACTTCGGCTCGAACCGGGCGACCAGCTTCGACCACAGCAACCGCGCCGCCCGCAGCTTGGCGACCTCCATGAAGAAGTTCATCCCGATCGCCCAGAAGAACGACAGCCGCGGTGCGAACCTGTCGATGTCCAGCCCGGCGGCCATCCCCGCGCGGATGTACTCCACGCCGTCGGCCAGCGTGTACGCCAGCTCGAGGTCGGCCGTCGCCCCGGCTTCCTGCATGTGGTAGCCGGAGATCGAGATCGAGTTGTACTTCGGCATGTGCTGCGAGGTGTAGGAGAAGATGTCGGAGATGATCCGCATCGAGTTCGCGGGCGGGTAGATGTAGGTGTTGCGGACCATGAACTCCTTGAGGATGTCGTTCTGGATGGTCCCGGCCAGCTTCTCTGGCGGCACACCCTGCTCCTCCGCCGCGACCACGTACAACGCGAGCACGGGCAGCACGGCGCCGTTCATCGTCATCGACACGCTCATCTCGTCGAGCGGGATGCCGTGGAACAGCTGGCGCATGTCGTAGATGGAGTCGATCGCGACACCGGCCATGCCGACGTCACCGGTCACGCGCGGGTGGTCGGAGTCGTAGCCGCGGTGCGTGGCCAGGTCGAACGCGACCGAGAGGCCCTTCTGCCCGGCCGCGAGGTTGCGCCGGTAGAAGGCGTTGGACTCCTCCGCGGTGGAGAACCCCGCGTACTGGCGGATCGTCCACGGCTGCGTCGCGTACATCGCCGGGTAGGGGCCACGCAGGTACGGCGCGATGCCCGGGTAGGTGTCGAGGAAGTCGAGGCCGTCGAGGTCGTCGGCGGTGTAGACGGGCTTGATCCCGATGCCCTCCGGAGTCTCCCAGACCAGGGCGTCCGCGCCCTTCCCGGTGGACTCGGCCAGAGCCGCCTGCCATTCGGCCGGACCGGACGGCGTCGGGTCGCCCAGCGAGACGCTCGTGAAATCGGGGATCGTCATGCTCCCACTCCCAACGTCCTCAGCGTATCCCGCAGCACGGCCAGCGCGTCGCAGCCGACATGGACGTAGCCGTCGACGCCCTCATAGTCGCCCTTGCCCGCCACCAGGATCTTCTTCACGCCTGCGGCACGCAGCGCCCGCACGGTGTCCGGAACGCGCTCGGCGTACAGACTGTCCGGTCCGCAGACACACGCGACCTGCGCGCCGCTCGCGGTGAACGCCTCGGCGACCTCGTCCGCTGTGGTGGTCGCGCCAGCGTTGGGCGTCTCGAAACCGCCCGCCTGGAACAGGTTCGCCGCGAAGGTGCCGCGGGCAGTGTGTCCCGAAACCGGGCCGAGTGTGGCGAGGAAGACCTTGGGACGCTGCGGTTGCGCATCCGACAGGTCACGCAGTTCCTCATACGCACCGGCCAGTCTGACCTGCGGCAGTCCGCCGGTGGGCACGGGCGGGGCCTGCTCGCGGACGGGCAGTTTCTCGGCCGGGTTCGGGAACTCGCTCACGCCGGTGACCGGGTCCTTGCGGTGGGCCAGGTTGCGTGACCGGAGCTGCCATGTCTTCGCGAGCCGCTCCTCGACCAGGCCGGAGTCCAGCGCCGCGGCCAGGCCGCCCGCGCCTTCGATCGTCTGGAAGAACGCCCACGCGGTGTGCGCGAGGTCGTCGGTGAGGCGTTCGACGTAGTACGAGCCGCCCGCCGGGTCGATCACCCCGGCCACCTTCGATTCCTCCAGCAGCACGGCCTGCGTGTTGCGGGCGATCCGCCGCGCGAAGTTGTCGGGCAGCCCGATCGCCTCGTCGAACGGCAGCACGGTGACCGAGTCCGCGCCACCGACACCAGCACCGAAGCACGCCAGCGTGGTGCGCAGCATGTTCACCCACGGGTCACGGCGGGTCATCATCACCGGCGACGTGACCGCGTGCTGGCGCTGCGGCACGGTTGTCACGCCGGACACCTCGAGCACTCGCGCCCACAAGCGTCGGGCGGCACGCAGCTTCGCGATGGTGCTGAACTGGTCAGCGGTCGCCGCGTACCGGAATTCCAGCTGTTCAGCGGCCTGTTCGACGGTCAGGCCAGCGTCGGTGAGCGCACGCAGGTACGCCACACCCGTCGCGATGGACAGCCCGAGCTCCTGGGCGTCGGACCCGCCCGCCTGGTGGTACGGCAGTGAGTCGGCCACGAGCGTGCGCAGCCGGGGGAACTCGCCGGACACCCGCACGGCCAGCTGGACCGCGCCGTCGACGTCCTGCTCGGCGCCGGTCCGGGCACGCAGTCCAATCGGGTCGGCGCCCAGGTTGCCGCCGACCTCGCTGGCCGGGATCGCTTTGTCCGAGTGCACCTCGAGCAGGGCCTGCGCGGCGGCGAGGAAGTCCGCACCGGCGTCGAGCACGACCGGCGCCAGGTCGACGTAGACCTCGTCGAGCACGTCAGGCAGCGCGCCGACCGGCAGCCCGGCGTCCCCGACGACCAGCCACAGCGAGGTAACGCCGTGTTCGAGGTCGGCGAGGACGGCCTTCCTGGCCACCGCGGGATCGGGGTGCGCGTGCCGCTGGCGCACGTCCCAGCCGGTGGTGATCGCGCCTTCCGGGCGGCCGCCCCGGACGAATGGCGGCAGTCCAGGCATGCCTGCTGCGGGCGCCACGTCAGCCCGTGTATACAGCGGGTGTACGAGGATGTCGTCGTAGGTCTTCGTCGCGATCTTCTCGGCAGGGTCGCCGTCGAAGTCGGCGGGAAGGCGTCCGGACTTGCGCAAGACACCCGCGACCAGTTCCTGCCACTGTGCGTGCTGGGCCGTGGGGAACTGCGCGGCGAGGACGAGCTCTTCCTGCTCGGGCGCCTGACTCATACCTTGCGATGCTAACGATGGTTGTCGTGGCCGACATGTGACACGGACCATCTCGGGGACCCGGATGGGGGCTTCGGCACAATGGGCGACGTGGCGTCCGAGACCGGGAACGAACAGGCCGACGAGCCCGTCGATCGGGTGATCGCGGGCCGCTACCGCCTGGTCAACATGATCGGGCGCGGCTCGATGGGCACGGTGTGGCGTGCGTACGACGAGTTCCTGCACCGCCCCGTCGCGGTCAAGGAGGTCCGGCTGCCACCGGGCATGCCCGAGGAACACGCCGACGAAGTGCGGGAACGCACACTCAGGGAAGCACGCGCCATCGGAGTGCTGTCCCACCCGAACGTGGTAACTCTGCACGACATCGCCCACGAGAACGGCGACCCCTACGTCGTGATGGAGCTCGTGCCCGGCAGCAGCCTCGCGCACCTGCTGCGCGCGCTGGGCCCGTTGGACATGACACAGGCCGCGGCGGTCGCGGAGGCGGTGGCGTCCGCTCTGCAGGCCGCCCACCAGGCGGGGATCACACACCGCGACGTGAAACCGGCGAACGTGCTGATCGCCACGGACGGCCGGATCAAGCTGGCCGACTTCGGCATCGCCCGCAACATCTCCGAGAACACGCTGACCAAGACCGGGATCACGCTCGGCTCGCCCGCGTACATCGCGCCGGAGGTGGCCTCCGGCGGTGAGGTGACGCACAACGCGGACCTGTGGAGCCTCGGCGCGACACTGTTCGCCACCTTCGAGGGACGCGCGCCGTACGACCCGGACGGCGACGTGATCGCCACGTTGCTCGAGGTCGTCAACGGTGACATCCCGCGGCCCGAGTCCGCGGGCCCGATGGCCAATGTCGTCGCCGGGCTGATGGTCAAGGAGCCGACCGAACGGATGTCGCTGGCGGAGGTCCGCAGGCGGATCTACGGCCTGCTGCCCGAGCCCGGCACGGCGCCGTTCACGCTGGAGCAGCTCGTCGAGGCGGACAACTTCGTGCCCGAGCTCAAGCCGCCGGAACCGCAGCCGGAGCCCGAACCGGTGGTCGAGCAGGTGCCGGTGGACGACGGGGACGGGCCGTCACTGGCCGCCGATCCCGGGCCGTTGCCGTTCGCGCTGGCACCCGGGCCAGGTCCTGATCCCGGGTCGCTGGGATTCGGCCCCGCGGGCGAGACCGTGCGTGTCCGCCGTGGCGTGCCCCGGCCGTTGATCTACGCCGCCGCGTTCGTGCTGTTCGTGGCCGCGGCGGGCGGCGGGTTCGTGGCCGCCAGGTACGCGGGCGGGCAGCCGCTGCTGCCGACGAAGCCCGCGGCGATCGAGCGGCCGGTGGTCGAGCCGCCGTCGGAGACCCCGCCGTCGAGTGCCTTCGAGGTCCGGCAGGGGACGGCGGCGACACTGAAGGGCGCCAAGGGCGGGGCGTTCAGCATCAAGGTCCCACCGGGCTGGGACGACTTCGTCTCCGAGGAACGGGCCGCCAGAGGGCTGCCCGCCAGCACCCGTGTCCGCTACCTCTCGCCGGACGGGCGTTACCAGCTGGTGGTCGAGCGTTTCCCCGACTTCTACCCCAACCGCAGGATCAAGGACTACCAGTCCGTACTGGAGTCGATGTACCCGAGAGGCGCTTGGGTACCGAGCGAGCTGCAGGAGATAGCGGGTGGCAGCGGGATGGAAACCGCCCGGCACCTGAAGTACAGCACGGTCGACGCCGGTACCGCGGCCAACAACGTCGCGTTCCGGCGCACGACCTACTGCAACATGATCCCGATGGCCTCCGACCTGTGGGTGATCAGCCTGACGGTGCCGACCGTCGAGGAGGACACCGGCAAAGGCATGCTGTTCGACGAGATCGCGCCGTCGTTCACGTCACCCTGAGGCCTAGGCCGTGTCTCGACCTAGTCGCGCCTCTCGGTGACGCCGAGCACCTTCGCGGTGGCGTGCTGGTGGGCGAGCCTGCGCAGCGCGCCGAACATGGCATCGCCGAGCACGGTCCCGATCACCAGGCTTTCGACCATGTCCTCGAGGCCACGGCCCTCCAGCACCTGTTTGACGTCCAGTTCGGCGACCTTCTCGGCGAACGGCGCGTACTTCTCCAGCAGGCCGGCGACATCGAGACGGCCGAGTTCGTAGAGCGACGCCACTGCCGCGACCAGTGTCTGCCCCGACGGGCTGGCGATATCCGCCAGCCAGCCACGGTCGCGCAACAGCTTCGCGACTCGTTCGGTGGCGGTATCCCAGTGCTCACCGTCCCTGGTGCCGGTCGGCGGCTCGATGCTGTGCTGCACGGTGCCGAGCACGTCGTACGGCTCGTCCGGCGAGTCGACCGCGTCGAGCACGTCGCTGACTTTCGCGATCGGCAGGCCGCCGACCTCGGCGAGCGCCCGGATCATCCGCAGCCGCCGGATGTGTGAGTCGTCGTAGACGGCCTGGTTGGGGCTGGTCCGCTGGCCGGGCAGGAGCAGGCCTTCCCGCAGGTAGTACTTGATCGTCGGTACCGGTACGCCGGTCCTCCTGCTCAGTTCGGCCATCCGCATCCGTGCCTCCGGGACTTGCTGAGAACGCCTTCGGTATGGATAGTGTACTTATCGATAGCGGATAGCTCCGCTATCCACACTCGCGCCGAGGGGGCGTCTGATGTCGTTGCGGCAAGAAATCCGGACATGGAACCGGCCGTTACTCGTACTCGCCGGTCTGGCCGTGGTCCAACTCGTCCTGTCGGTCGGCGGGCTGATGTTCGACGACCGAGTCCTGATCGGCGAACCGATCTGGCTGAAACCGTTCAAGTTCGGGGTGTCGATCGCGGTGTACGCCGCCACCCTGGCATGGTTGGTCTCCTTGTTGCGCAAGGGAAAGCGCATCGCACAGGTGACGGCGATCCTCATTCTCGTCGCGATGATCGCCGAAATGGTCGCGATGGTCGTGCAAACCATCCGTGGCGTGCCGAGCCATTTCAACAACGCACCGGGATTCGACGGGTTCGTCTACAAGGTGATGGCCGTCGCGGTCGTCGTGCTGTGGGTGTCCACCCTCGCGGTCGCGGTCGCGCTGATGGTCCAGCGGGCGCTCGACGCGCCGATGCTCTTGGCCGTCCGGATCGGCCTCGTGGTCGGGCTGGTGGGCATGGCGGTCGCGTTCATGATGACGACCAGTCCGACGCCCGAACAGCTGGAACTGCTCAAGCAGGACATCGACCCCGCGATGATCGGCGGCCACTCCATCGGCGTGGTGGACGGCGGGCCGAGCATGCCGATCACCGGCTGGAGCACGACCGGTGGCGATCTGCGCATCCCGCACTTCGTCGGAATCCACGCCATGCAGGTGCTTCCTCTGCTCGCACTGTTCCTGCGTCGGCGGTTCGACTCCGTCACCGTGCGGACCCGGCTGGTGCTGATCGGCGGCCTCTGCTACGCCGGACTGCTCGCTTTGGTGCTGTGGCAGGCGTTGCGCGGCCAGTCACTGATCGCGCCGGACGGCCTTACGCTGGGTGCACTGGCGGTATTGGTGATCGGCTCGGCGGGCGCGTGCGCCGCTGCCGTCCGGTCCAAAGAGAAGGTGCTGGTCTGATGTCCTTCCTGTTCCAGCTCAGTTTCTACCTGGCCGCGCCGTTCTGGGCGCTGATGATCCTCGCGCCGGGGTGGTCGTGGACGCGCCGGATCGTCGGCTCGCCGCTGATCATCGCGCCGGTCGCAGTGCTCTACCTGGTGATCGCGATCCCGAGGCTGGCGGACCTGCTGCCGCTGGTGACCCAGCCGACGCTGGCCGGGCTGCAGGACGGGATGGCCGATGGCGGCGCCGCGACGCTGGTGTGGGCACACATCATCGCGTTCGACCTGTTCGTCGGCAGGTGGATGTACCTCGAGTCGCGCGGGCGGGTCCACCCGCTGGCGATGGCACCGATCCTGGTGCTGACGATCCTGTTCGCGCCCATCGGGTTCCTGGTGTTCCTCGTGGTGCGCAAGGCGCTCGCCGGTCCGGCCGCAGACAAGGCGGAGATCGGCAGGGAGGAGATCGCCGGTTGACGTAGGCTCGCGGCCGTGACCGGTACTCAGCAAGATCCACAGACCCTCGCGAAGTCGGCCGCCGAGGCGCTGGCCGAACGGACCGGCGCCGACAGCCACGACCTGGCTGTGGTGCTCGGTTCCGGCTGGCGGCCCGCGGCCGACGAGATCGGCGCGGACGGGACCGAGGTGCCCGTGGGTGACCTGCCCGGCTTCCTGCCACCGGTGGTCGCCGGGCACGGCGCGACCATCCGGTCGGTCCAGGTCGGTGACAAGCGTGTGCTGCTGATGCTGGGCCGGACACACCGCTACGAGGGACACCCGGTGCACCAGGTCGTGCACGGCGTGCGCACCGCGGCGGCGGCCGGGTGCAGGACGATCGTGCTGACCAACGCGGCGGGCGGGATCAGGGAGGGCTACTGGGTCGGCCAGCCGGTGCTGATCAGCGACCACCTGAACATGACGGCCGCGTCGCCGCTGGTCGGCGCGGAGTTCGTCGACCTGACGGACCTGTACTCGGCGCGGCTGCGCGAGGTGGCCCGTGGGATCGACTCGTCGCTGCAGGAAGGCGTGTACGCGGGCCTGCCGGGGCCGCATTTCGAGACCCCGGCGGAGATCCGGATGCTGCGCACGCTCGGCGCCGACCTGGTCGGCATGTCGACCGTGCTGGAGGCGATCGCCGCGCGTGCCGTGGGGATGGAGGTCCTTGGTCTGTCGATGGTGACCAACCCGGCGGCCGGGTTGACCGGCGAGCCGCTCAATCACCTCGAGGTGCTCGAAGCGGGCCGCCAGGCCGCGACGGCGACCGGCAAGCTGTTGCGCGAGCTGGTGGTCCGCGCGTGAGGCTGACGTCGGAGCTGCGTGACCGGACGTTCAGGTGGATCGCCGACGACGTCGATCCGGCCGCTCGCACCGAACTTCAACAAGTGCTTGCTCGCGCCATGGGTGGCGCGCCGGAGGCACTTGCCGAACTGGACGACCGGATGTCCGGCCCGCTGACGTTCGGCACGGCCGGGCTGCGCGGCCCGGTCAGGGCGGGCGTCAACGGGATGAACCGGTCCGTGGTCGTCCGCACGACGTACGGCGTCGCGACCTGGCTCGTCCACAAGGGACATTCCGGCGGACTCGTCGTCGTCGGCAGGGACGCCCGCACCGGCTCGGCGGAGTTCTTCGGTGACGTGGTCGCAGTCCTGACAGCCGCCGGATTCCAGGTCTGCCAGCTCGACGGCCCGTTGCCGACACCGGTCACGGCGTTCGCCGTGCGCCATCTCGGCGCGGTGGCGGGAATCCAGATCACGGCGTCGCACAACCCACCGGCGGACAACGGGTACAAGCTCTACGACGCGGACGGGACCCAGATCGTGCCGCCGGACGACCGGATGATCGAGGCCGCGATCAGGGACGCGCCCGCGGCCGTGTCGATCCCCCGCACGGAGATCCCGGCGACGACACGCCAGGACGTCGTCGACGCCTATCTGTCGCGCGTGGCCACCTTGCCGCGCGGAATCGCCAGGGACGTGAAGGTGGTCCTGACGCCGATGCACGGCGTCGGCGGTGACACGGCACTGAAAGCGTTGCACCAAGCCGGTTTCACCGACGTGACGCTGGTGTCGGCGCAAGCCGAGCCGGATCCGGCGTTCCCGACGGTGGCGTTCCCGAACCCGGAGGAGCCCGGCGCGGCGGACCTGCTGCTGGCCGCGGCGGAGGGGTCCGACGCGGACCTCGCGATCGCGCTGGACCCGGATGCGGACAGGTGCGCGTTGGGAGTGCGGGACAACGGCACATGGCGGATATTGCGCGGCGACGAAACCGGTGTGCTGCTGGGAAACCACATCCTGCCTGGGACAACGGACGCCTTGGTGGCGACCACGATCGTCTCGTCCTCGCTGCTCGGCAGGATCGCGGCGGCACACGGCGCCCGGTACACCGAGACCCTGACCGGCTTCAAATGGCTGGTGCGCGCGGGAGACGGCCTGGTCTTCGCGTACGAGGAAGCGCTCGGCAACAGCGTCGACCCGTCGTACGTGCGGGACAAGGACGGGATATCGGCCGCCGTGGTCGCGTGCGACCTCGTGGCTGGGTTGAAGGCGACGGGCCGGACGCTGCTGGACGTCCTCGACGACCTGGCAGTGGCCCACGGCGTGCACCTGACCGACCAGGTTTCGTTGCGTGTCACCGAGTTGCCGTTGATCGGCCGTCTGATGGCGAAGCTGCGGTCCGCCCCGCCGACGGAACTGGCCGGAGTACCGGTGACAGCGGAGAACCTGCTGCCCGCCGCAGACGTGCTGCGCCTGACCGGCGAGGGCGTGCGCGTGGTTGTCCGTCCATCGGGCACGGAACCGAAGCTCAAGGCGTACCTGGAAGTCGTCGCTCCCGTCAGTACGGACCTGGCGGCGGCACGAGCGCAAGCACAGTCACGGCTGGCCGAGCTGCGCACTGTGGTGTCGGAACTGTTGGGAGCCTGAGGATGCCGCGCCTGTTGATCGTGCACCACACGCCGTCACCAGGCATGCAGGCAATGTTCGATGCCGTGGTCTCCGGCGCGACGGCGCCGGAGATCGAAGGCGTCGAGGTGGTGCGCCGCGCGGCTTTGGCCGCCACGGCGTCGGATGTTCTGGAGGCCGACGGCTATCTCCTCGGCACCCCGGCCAACATCGGCTACATGTCCGGCGCGTTGAAGCACTTCTTCGACCAGATCTACTACCCCTGCCTGGATTCCACGCGTGGACGCCCCTACGGGCTCTACGTCCACGGCAACGAAGGCACGGAAGGTGCCGTTCGCGCGGTCGAGTCCATCACCACCGGCCTGGGTTGGACGAAGGCCGCCGAGGCGGTCAACGTTCTTGGCACGCCTACGAAGCAGGACACCGAGGCGTGTTGGGAGCTCGGTGCCACTGTCGCCGCGAGCCTGATGCCCTAGCTCGGTGGAGTGCGCTGTTGCGTGGCTCGTGAGGCTGTGGATCGACTCAGGGGAACGTCCATGTTCCCGCCCACGATGTCCGCGCGCAGGCGGTTGGTGGCGTTCCAGCCGTCCAGTGCCCGCTCGGGATCTGTGGCCGCCACGGCGAGCAGCAGCGCGTCCACCAGGAGGAGGTGCCCGATCTGTGTGCTGGGCAGCAGGTTCTCCGTCGAGGGGGCGACGAGCACGGCGGCCACCCGGTCGGCGAAATGGCTGGCCAACAGCTCGGTGATCAGGATGACCGGGCAGCCGATTCGGGCCGCCTCGCTGATGGCGACGTCGTGTTCCCGCACATGCCGCAGCGGCGCGATGAGCACCAGTGCCGAGGTGGCGGTGAGCTGGCTGAGTTCGTCGGCGAAGTTGTAGCCCGTCAGGGCGGTCGCGACCGCGGCCCTGCCGATTCGACGGAGGCCGAGTGACAACGAATCGGCGACCGGATAGGCCGATCCGTAGCCGACGGCCAGTGTGTGCGAGGCGTCCGTGAGGATCCGGACGGCTGTCTCCAGCGACTCGGTGGGCACAGTGGACGGCAGGGACCTGGCGACCCGGGCCGCGTCGAGGCTGATCTTGGCGAGGAGCTGGCTGGTGTCGTCGGACTGGGTGAGCCGTTCGGCCAGCGTCTGTTCCGGGTCGCGGACCGGGTTGAGCATGGCTGCCGCCGCGCGGCGCAGTTCCCCGAGCCCGCCGTAGCCCAGTTGCTTGACGGTTCGGATGACCGTCGCGTCACTGACGTCCGCCTCCCGGGCGATCTCCTGCGCGGAGTACACCGAGGCCTCGGATGGGTGCAGGGCGAAGAAGTCGACCACCCGCAGGCCACCGGCGCTCAGCTGGTCCCTGACCTGGGCGATCCGCTTCGTCAACGAGGTCTCCATCTAGCCCCCACTAGGCTTTCTCGATTTCATGAAGTACACACTACATCACCCAGGCCTCATCCGCGGTGGAGGTGGTGAAATGCGTCGAAAGCCCTGGCAGATCGCCTGGTCGCTGACCATGGCGCTGACGTTGGCCGGATGCGGCCTGAGTTCGTCGGGCCACGCCGATCCGGCGCTGGTGGACCGCCCGCACGGTCGTTGTGATCCGGACCTGACCGTGCCCGGACCGATCCGCCAGCGCGGCACGCTCATGGTCGCGATGGTCCCCAACACGCCGCCCATGGCGTACCACGCGGAGGACAACACGACCATCGTCGGCTTCGACCGGGACATGAGCCAGGCCGTCGCCGACGTCCTCTGCCTTGTCGCGCAACCGGTCTCCACCGGGGTGGACGCGATCGTCCCCGGCATGGCCGCCGGGCGCTACGACGTGGCGCTCGCCTCGCTCAGCCCCACCGAGGAACGGCAGCGCAACGCCGACTTCGTCACCTACTACAAGGGCGGGCAGGGCTTTCTCACCAGAAGCGGCACGAACTTCCCGATGAACAGCTACCTGGATCTGTGTGACCGCACGGTCGGCGTGATCATGGGATCCGTCCAACAGGGACAGTTGGAACAGGCTGCCGACACCTGCGCACGGGCCAACCGCCCCGACTGGCGGCTCAACCTCTTCCCCGACGGATCAGCCGCCGTGCTCGCCTTGCGCAGCAGCCGGATCGCAGTGCTGTACGCCTCGATCTCGAGCACACAGTACGCGGCACACAAGGCTCCCCACCTGTTTCGCCTGGCCGGTCAGTACAAACGGTCGCTCGTCGCCGTCGCGCTGACCAAGAACTCGCCGTTGACCACTCCCGTCCACAACGCCGTCCGCGCGTTGATGCAGGACGGCACCTATCGCAAGATCCTCGAGAAATGGGGCCTTCAGGACAATGATCTCGACACAACGGACATTCTGAACGGAAGGTCGTGACAATGACGTCAGACACCACGACCGCCACGAGCAAGGACACCGTCCCAGCCAGGATCCTGCCGCGCAGAAGGTACGGGAACTGGATCGCGGGCTGTCTCGTCGCCGTCGCCGTTCTGCTGGTCGTCAGATCGGCGCTGACGAACGACAACTTCTCGTGGCCGGTGTTCGGCCGCTACGTGTTCAGCTCGTCGGTGCTGCTCGGCCTTGCCAGAACCGTGGAGCTGGCGGTGATCGCGATGGCACTGTCCATTCTGGTCGGAGTAGCGCTGGCCGTCATGCGGCAGTCCTCGAACAGGGTGCTGAACACGGTGTCAGGCGCCTACATCTGGCTGTTCCGGGCGACACCGTTGCTGGTGCTGTTACTGCTCCTCTACAACATGGCCGCGCTGTACCCGACCATCACACTGGGCGTCCCGTTCGGCGCCGACCTGTTCACAGTGGACACCAACCAGGTCATCACAGTGGTCGGCGCCGCGATCATCGGTCTCACGCTGCACGAGTCGGCGTACTGCGCGGAGATCTTCCGCGCCGGACTGGTCTCGGTCGACCACGGCCAGCGCGAGGCGGCCGAGGCGCTCGGCATCCCCGGCGGGTTGATGGTGCGCAGGATCATTCTGCCCCAGGCGATGCGAGCGATTGTGCCGCCGCTGACCAACCAGTTCGTCAGCGTGGTGAAGACCACCTCGATCGTCAGCGTGATCTCCATGCCGGAGCTGCTCTACAGCGTCCAGGCGATCTCCGCGCGGACGTACGACACGATCCCGCTCCTGCTGGTGGTGACGTTCTGGTACCTCGTGTTGACCGCGGTGCTCACCATCGCGCAGCGCTATGTCGAGCAGTACTTCAACCGTGGCAGGGCAGGCGTCTCGTCGTCGGCGTCCCGGAAGCTGTCCCGGCTGGCCATGGAGGCGGGCCGATGAGCGCACCGGCGGTCGAGATTCGGGGCGTGCACAAGCTTTACGGCCCGCTGCACGTTCTGCACGGCGTGGATCTGGTGGTGGATCCCGGCGAGGTCGTCTGCCTGATCGGGCCGTCCGGATCCGGCAAGAGCACGTTGCTGCGGTGTATCAACAACCTGGAGAAGATCCAGGCCGGGATCATCCACGTGCACGGCGAACTGGTCGGCTACCGGTGGGTCGGCAAGGACCTGGTGGAGACCACGCCCCGGCAGACCCGCAGGGCGCGCCGGAACATCGGGATGGTCTTCCAGCAGTTCAACCTCTTCGGCCACCTCACGGTCATGCAGAACGTCGTCGAGGCGCCGATCCGCGTGCTGGGCACACCCCGTGGCCAGGCGGTCGATCGCGCCAAGGTGCTGCTGGAACGAGTCGGGCTCGCCGACAAACACGCCGACTATCCCGCGCAACTGTCCGGTGGCCAGCAGCAGCGGGTCGCGATCGCCAGAGCCCTGTGCATGCAACCGAAGTTGATGCTGTTCGACGAGCCGACGAGCGCGTTGGATCCCGAACTCGTCGGCGAGGTCCTCGACGTGCTGCGGGACCTGGCAGGCAACGAGATGACGATGGTGATCGTCACGCACGAGATCGGCTTCGCCCGTCAGGTCGCGGACACCGTCGTGTTCATGGACCAGGGCCGGATCGTCGAACGCGGCTCGGCGGCGCAGGTTCTCGATTCTCCCCGGCACGAACGCACCAAACGTTTTCTGGAAAGGGTCAGCTGACATGGTCGAGTACGTGGTCGTCGGTGGAGGGGTGGTGGGTGCTGCCACCGCGTGGTGCCTCGCCCGTCGCGGCGCGGAAGTCACCCTGCTGGAAGCGAAGGAGCTCGCGTCCGGCGCCTCGGGCGGGCCAGGGCGCCGAGGCGTGCGCTCGGGAGGACGCGATCTGCGGGAGTTGCCGTTGGCTCGTCGCGCCCAGGAGCTGTGGCCCGAGTTGGACAGCCTGCTCGGGGCGCCGACCGGTTACCGGCGCAACGGCCTGCTGCGGGTCTACGACACCGAGATCGCCGGAGTCTCCGGCTGGCAGAGCCTGCCCGCGCGGGCCCAGGCCCAACGAGCGGCCGGTGTGCCCTGCGAGATCGTCGACCGCGAACGGCTGGACGAGATGCAACCAGGGCTCGCCGACGAGGTGCGGTTCGCGCTCTACACCCCCGACGACGGAACAGCCGATCATCCCGCCACGACACGGGCGTTCGCCAAGGCGGCGGTGCAACACGGCGCCACCATCGTCGAACAGGCCGGGGTGGAACGGATCTCGACGGACGGAAACGTGTACCTGCGCTCCGGTGACCGGCTGCGGGCCACGCGTGGAGTGGTGGTCGCGGCGAACCGGTCGACACCACGACTGCTCGGCGAATCGGCCGGGCTGAGCCTGCCGCTGTGGGAAAAGGCCACCCAGGTCACGTTCGTGACGGCGCCACCCGGATTCACGCTCAACCACCAGATCGGCCACAGCCGCCGGTCGTTGTCGGTGAAGATGGCCGACGATGGCACGGTGATGCTGTCCGGGGGCCGCCCCGGCGGCTGGAATCCGGTGACCGGAGTCGGCACACCCGATCCGGACGTCCTGCGCGGCACCATGACCGGCCTGGCCGCCACCCTGCCCGCGCTGGCCGACGCGGAAGTCCTCGCCGTGGACAACAGCCGCGCCGACACCAGCACCATCGACCTGATCCCGGTGATCGACACCGTGCCCGGGATGGATTCGGTGTTCGTGGCAGCGGGGTGGAGCGGGCACGGCTTCGCACTCGCTCCCGCCGTGGCCGAGGCACTCGCCACGTGGGCTCTGCAGGGGGAACGACCGGCTTCGCTGCGCCCGTTCACTCTCGATCGTCTCGGTGCTGTCCACCAGAACTGAGTGGCAGTCAGCGTTCTCGCCACGCCAGGGGCGAGACCTCGATCGCGGCCTCGGCAACGCGCTTCGCCGTGTTGGTGCGCAGGCTCTTGCGTGCGGACTCAATCCACCCGTCCACCCGCTGCACACCGGTCTCGCGGTATTCCACTGCCTGTAGCAACATTTCCAGCTTGTCAGCGTCGTTGGCGCACAACGCTTCTGCTGTCTCGCCGCTTTCGTACTCGTCGACCGCTCGACGCACGGACTCGCGCGCTTGTTCAGGAAGCCCGGCTGTCTGGTCAGCCGTGATTCTCCGTGCGTCGGGCTTGTCCACGTATGGCTTGGCCGTGTGTGGCAAGTCGCCTGTGCGCGTTTCTTGCGTGTCGTGCCACAACGCCAGGTACGCCGCTCTTGCCGGATCAGCGCCTTCCTCCGCTGCGAGCAGACCAGCCAATTGGGCGACTCGCATGCTGTGTTCCGCGACCGACTCCGGATCCCTGACTCCCACGTGCCACCAGCCGGTGCGCCGCATCCGCTTCAGCAGGCCGAGCTCATATCCAAAGGCCGCGATCTCAGCTGCGGGGTCTGCCACAGTGTCTCCCTATCGGTTCTCGACGGCGCGTTGTACCCGGTTCACGAGGTCACCCGCCCAATCAGTACCACGGTGTGCTTTCGGCAAAGCAGAGAATCCATCCTCGGCTTCCCTGCGGGCTTGCTTCTCATATCCGAGAATTCCCAATACGTGGCCTCGTTCCAGCCCCCAGAAGCCGTCTGTGTACCAGTAGCCAGACGACGGGGGCTGTTCGGTCGATGCCGCCACAGCCATCCTGTCGGCAAAAACAAGGCGCCTCTGTGCGGCACCGCGCTCTCCTGTCTCAGCCAGCACCCGGGCACGATCATACTCGCCATAGGTTCGCAGACGTGGGTGCGTGCCCCTGACCCGAGAGGCAGCCTCGGCATAGTCACTCGCTTCGGAACCTCTTTTGTGAACCTGTGCCGCATATGCTCTGAAGCTCAAGCCGTGAAACAGACGGTCAGGATTCTCGGCCTGTTCGGCAAGCGCGATCGCTCGATCAAGATTCTGGTCGGCGGCTTGTCTGTTGCCATTGGCCAGTTCCAGCCAACCAAGATACTGGCTTACCTCACTGGCCAGCGACTTCGTTGCCCGATCCAGCCCACCGCGCGCCTCATGGACTGCCGCAAGGGACAGGTCACGCAATCCCCGAACAGTCGGCCGTACGAGTGCGGGCCCCACAGTGTCCTCAAGGCGGCGCGTCGCGCCGAGAATCGAGGCGATGTGGCTCAGGCTGGTGAGATCCACCCGTGTCGGCCTGATCGCTATGGCTGCCAGGCGTTCGAGATCGACTTCCAGAACTCGCTCGTACGCCCGGACATGTTCGGGGAGGATGGTTCTCTCGCCGTTCTCCAGGTACGCCAGGAGAGTCTTGGAGTAGTGCGCCCGCTCCGCCATCTTGGCCAGGCTCAGCCCCGCAGCCATCCGAGCGCTACGCATGACTCCGCCGAGACCGTTCATGGATCACCGACTTTTGTGGACGTTTGTGGACGCTCAAATGAGCATAAGCCATGGCAACAAACGATAGAACCAACAGGTGACCGCTTCGCAGGAGTTGTATCCCGTTCCACGGCTTGCCGTGCCGTTTGTCACGGCATGGAGCACAGAGCCAATCAATTACCCCAAACTGGTGACGCACCCGCTTGGCGGCGTGGCGTATCCGGATGAAACGCTCACCGATCGAGACTCCCACGGAATCCTGTGGGTCCGATCGGCGTACTGCCCTCGACAGGGAAAACCGGAATTCGGAATTGTCCATCCGATGCGACAACGCCGCGCGATGCGACAACTGTTGTGCCAGGTGTGCGGCGGTCCGGCTGATCAGACCGAGGCAGGAGTGCTGTGGCTGCTGCAGGATCACCGGGAGGACTGGACCGGTTGGCCGGAAGCCATGGCGGTCACCGAACCTCCGATCTGCCTGTCCTGTGCGCGGCTGTCCATCAGGCTCTGCCCTGCATTGCGCAAGGGTGCTGTGACCGTTCGAGCCAAGGAATACCCGCTCGTCGGTATCCACGGTCAGCTCTATACCGGCCCCGGTCCGCTCCCCACGGCAGTCGGCAAGGCGGTCCTTGCCTTCGAAAGCCCAGCCGCTCGCTGGATCCTGGCCACTGGCTTGGTGCGACAGCTCCGCGACTGCCGCTTCGTTTCCGCCTGACCGTGCAACCTCGGCGTTGTACGGGGCGTGAGCAGATGTGAGCCGACGGTCGGCGTCGGCTTCGTCTACCTGAGGGATCCAAGTGGACAGAAAGCTGTGCGCGGTCCTGACAGCCGCGCTGACCGCCGTCGGGCTGGTGGTGTCACCGGTTGCCGGGGTGGCTGGGCTCAGGCCGGGGAACACGACGGACTCGTTGGGCGTGGTCACGCTGATCACCGGGGATCAGGTGCAGGTTCGTGGTGATCGTGCGGCCGGGGTGCGGATGGCCAAGGGCCGTGAGCGCGTGCGGGTGTGGCAGTACCAGCTCAACGGGCACGACTACGTTGTTCCCGACGACGCGATGCGTCAGGTGAACGCGAACACCTTGGACAAGCGGTTGTTCGACGTCACTGGGCTGGTCCAGCAGGGATACGACGACGCGAACGAACCCGACGTGCCGACGATCGTCACAGGTGGGGCGAACCGGCACAGTGGTGGCGTCGACATTCCCAAGCGCGAGGCCGCCAAGGCCTGGCGCACGGCAAAGCGGGCGGCCGGGCAGAAGGTCTGGCTGAACGGCAAGGTGACCGCCACGCTCGACCAGAGTGTCAAGCAGGTCGGCGCACCGCAGGCCTGGCAGCAGGGGTTACGCGCCGACGGTGTCAAAGTCGCTGTTCTCGACACCGGGATCGACGCGAACCACCCCGACTTGAAGTCCAAAGTGGATGCTTCGAGGAACTTCACCGACGAGGACGACCGGGACAGCATCGGCCACGGCACGCACGTGGCCAGCACCATCGCGGGCACCGGCGCCGCCTCCGGTGGCAGGTACACCGGGGTCGCGCCCGGCGCGCGTCTGTTGTCCGGCAAGGTGCTCGGCCAGTACGGCGGTTACGAGTCCTGGATCATCGACGGCATGCGCTGGGCCGTCGACAACGGCGCCAAGGTCGTGAACATGAGCCTCGGCGGTGGTGTCACTGATGGCAGTGACCTGATGTCGCAGACGGTCAACGAGCTGTCGGAGTCCACCGGCGCCCTGTTCGTCATCGCGGCGGGCAACAGTGGCGCGCCGGAGAGTATCGGCTCTCCCGGTGCCGCCGACCGGGCGCTCACCGTCGGCAACGTCACCAAGTCCGACGAGCTCAGCACCAGCTCCAGCCAGGGCCCGAGGGCCGGGGACTACGGCATCAAGCCGGAGATCTCCGCCCCCGGCACGGACATCGTCGCGGCACGGGCCGACGGCACCTTCACCGAGGTCTCCGTCAACGAGCGGTACGCCCGGCTCTCCGGCACGTCGATGGCCACGCCGCACGTCGCAGGGGCCGCCGCCATCCTGGCCGGTCAGCATCCACAGTGGACCGGTGAGCAGCTGAAGAACACGCTGATCGGCTCGGCCAAGCGTTTGCCCGGAATCGACACCCACGCGCAGGGCTCGGGACGGCTGGACATCGCACGCGGCGTGTCCCAGCAGGTCAGGGCGGAGGGAGTGCTCGCGTTCGGCAATGTCTGGGGCAAGCAGGACACCACCCGCAAGGTCACCTACGTCAACGACGGCCCGAAGCCGGTCCAGCTCAGCCTGAGCCTCGACGTGCAGAAGAAGTACGGCGGGCAGACGAACCTGTTCACCACGGACAGGACTGTCACTGTTCCGGCGAACGGAACCGCGTCGGTGGCCGTCGCCGCGCGGGCCGGTGAGCGGCCCGCGGGCGAGTTCCGCGGCGTGCTGCGGGCGCAGGCCGACAACGTTGTGCTGACCACGCCGTTGACCGCGAACCTCAAGGGAAACAAGAACACGCTGAAGGTCAAGGTGCCTTCGCGGGCAGGCGACCCCTACGCGGCGCTGGTCATCGTGCAGAACGAGGGCACCGGCGTGTCGGACGCCGTCGTCACGCAGTCCGGCGAGGCGTCGTTCGAACTGCCCACGGGCAAGTACCGCGCGCTGGGCGAGATCGTGGACCAGTCGGCGGTGACGATGTTCGCACTGCCGGTCGAGGTGTCCGGCAACACCGAGCTGGCAGTCGACACCCAGCAGGGCAGGAAGGTCACCGCCGGGATCGACGACCCCGAGGCACGCCCGCAACTGGGCGGCGGGACCGGCATCCTGTCCGATGTGGACGAACAAGGGCCGAGGTTCGGCGCGGCCGTGCTGTGGGGCGGGCCGCCGGAGAACCTGTACACCCTCGGTGGCCAGCGGATGCGCGGCCTGAGCCTGAACAGTTCGCTCTACTGGACGTATCCGTGGGTCAGGATCAACGCGAATGGCGACGGCGGCTTCGAGTTCCGTGACGCCTACGCCCCATGGGACCTGGACCTGCCTGAGCACCTGACCGCGCGCGTGGTCGACATCGGCGAGGCCGACGCGGACTCGATCGCCAAGGCCGGTGACCTCACCGGCACGATCGCGCTGATCACCCCGAAGGACTGGAACAACACGGTCTATCCGCCGGAATCCCAGTTGCGCAGCGGGATCGAGCTGGTGAAGAGCAAGGGGGCCCGTGCGGTCGTCTCGTTCTTCAATCCCGCCATCGAGGACCAGACACCGCCCGCGATGAACACAGTCCTGGCGTTCCACCGGTTGGACGTCATGGGCCTGCAGAACCTGATGAAGCAGCGTTCGGTCGAGCTCACGCTCACCACGCGGCCCACCAGCCCGGTCGCGTACTTCCTGAGCGACTCGGTCCGCGGTGTGGTGCCGACCGGGCACGACTTCCGGTACCGCAAGGACTCGCTCGGCCGGATCGACCGGCAGTTCAACAACACGATGCGGCAGGGGCAGTACCGCTATCAGGTGGTGTCACTCGCGGCCAACGGCCTGATCGCGAACATGGAGGTGGAGACGAAATGGCCGCAGCGCCGCACCGACCACGTCACCCCTGGCGCGGACGTGCTGGTGTACTCCGTCGCCGGATTCGGGCCGGACGGTGATTTCGGCGCCGAGACCTCGCTGCCGGTCAGACTCAAGCCGGGTGAACACCGGACGTCCAGGCAGTTGACCGCGCCGTTCGGCCCCGAGCTGACCCAGCCGCCGGTCAGTCGTCAGGACGGCAAGCCGATCCCGTACGCGTACCGCTTCGGGGACAAGATCAACCTGTCTGTCCCGATGTTCGCCGACAGCGACCCCGGCAACGCGAGCCAGTTCGACCGGACCAACCTGGGCAGCACCGTGCTCCTCAAGGACGGCAAGGAGATCGGGCGCCGCAACGACGTGCCCGCGCTGGGCGAGTTCGCGGTTCCCGCTGGTCCCGGCCGGTTCACGCTGATCGCGGACGCCCACCGGCCACAGTCGCAGCTCCTGGTCCCGCCGTTGTCGCCGCGCACCCGCGCGGAGTGGACCTTCCGGGCTCGGGAAGGCACCGACCAGCGGGCCGCACTGCCGCTGCTGGATGTTCACTACGACCTGCCGCTCGACGACAACAACACGGCCGTGGCGGGCAAGCCTCTGTCCGGCAAGGTCAGTGCGGCGCACCAACCCGGTGCGCGGGACTCGTGGGCCGCCGTGCTGTCGGTCGAGGTCTCCTTCGACGAAGGCAGGACCTGGCAGCGCGCCGACGTCCGAGGTGACCGCGTGACCATCCCGGCGAGCCAGGCCGGATTCGCCTCGCTGAAGACCACCGCCCGTGACATCGAGGGCAATTCGGTGACCGAGACGGTCATCCGCGCCTACGCGATCAAGTAGCACCTGTTACGCAACCAGAACATTCCATGGACAGGGCGAGGACACCGGCGCGCGAGAGTCACTGCCGTGAAATCGGCACTCGTCGCACTGGTCCTCGCCCTGACCGCTGCCTGCAGCGCACGGGCCGCCACCGCTCAGGAGGACGGCTATCTCGAGAACGGTGGCATATCGCCGTTCGACGCCAACCACCCGGCCATCCGAAATCTTGATCCGCAGTTGCGCGCAGCGGTACAGCAGGCGGCGAAGGAAGCCAAGGCAACCAGAGGAATCGACGCCAGGGTGACGTCCGGCTGGCGCAGCGCGAAATACCAGCAACGCCTGCTCGACGAAGCCGTCACGAAACACGGCAGCCTCGACGAGGCACGGAAATTCGTGAACACACCGGAGAAGTCGACGCACGTGAGCGGAAAGGCCGTCGACATCGGCCCGACCGACGCCGCCGACTGGTTCAGCCGGAAAGGCTCGGCCCACGGCCTGTGCCAGATCTACTCCAACGAGATGTGGCACATCGAACTGGCCACCACACCCGGCGGCGAATGCCCTCCGCTGCTGACCAACGCCGCCGGTTGAGGCCTGCTACAGGTTGACCTTCCTGAGGGCTTCCGGTGAGTACCGGTCGCCGACAACGTCCTGGCCGACCACCGTGATCGCGGCGAGGTCCGCCGCGGACAACTCGACGTCCACCGACGCGATGTTCTCGGCCAGATAGGTCCGGCGTTTGGTGCCGGGGATCGGGACGACGTCGGCGCCCTGGTGCTGGACCCACGCGAGGGCGAGCTGAGCCGGGGTGACGTCGAGCTTGGCGGCCAACGCCCGCAGTGCCTCGACGATGGCGTAGTTGCGGTCGTAGTTCTCACCGGTGAACCGGGGCAACTTGGCACGGACGTCGCCGTCGGCCAGGTTCTTTGTGGACACGCGGCCGGTCAGGAATCCCCGGCCCAACGGGGAGAACGGCACGATCCCGACCCCGAGCTCACGGCAGGTGCCGAGGATCTCGCCTTCGATGTCCCGCGTCCACAGCGACCACTCGCTCTGCAGCGCGGCGATCGGGTGCACGGCGCAGGCCCGGCGGATGGACTCCGCGCTGGCCTCGGACAGTCCGATGTGGCGAACCTTGCCCGCGTCGACGAGCGCGGCCATCGCGCCGACGGTCTCCTCGACTGGCACGTCCGGGTCGATGCGGTGTGCGTAGTAGAGGTCGATGTGGTCGACGCCGAGCCGTCGCAGCGAGGCGTCACAGGCCGAGCGCACGTAGTCCGCGTCGCCGCGGACGCCGCTGTCCGACGGGTCGAGGATGCGCTTCATCCCGAACTTGGTGGCCAGCACGACCTCGTCACGGCGGGCCGAGATCGCCGCGCCGACCAGCTGTTCGTTGTGGCCGAGGCCGTAGACGTCCGCCGTGTCCAGCAGCGTCACGCCCGCGTCGAGCGCCGCGTTGACCGTCGCGACGGACTCGTCGCGGTCGGCCGGGCCGTAACTCTGGCTCATGCCCATGCAGCCGAGGCCCTGGGCGCTCACCTCGAGGTCGCCCAGCTTGCGGGTGGGCAGTGTCATGCGGAGGCCTCCCGGATCTCGTCCTCGTACTTGCCGATCTTGTAGTTCAGCGCGGTCAGGCAGACCTGCAGCTCGGCTATCCGGTTGAGCACGTCCTGGCGATGGTCGACGAGGATCTGCTGGCGGCGGCCGCGGGTTCCGTTCCCGCGCATCCGCAGCTGCGCGTACTCGCGCATCATCCGGATCGGCATCCCGGTGGTCCGCAGCTTGGTCAGGAAGCCCAGCCAGGCGAGGTCCTCGTCGCTGTAGGTGCGCCTGCCACCCGAGTCCCTGGCGGGTGGCTCGACCAGGCCGATCCGTTCGTAGTAACGCAGGGTGTCTATCGACAACCCACTGCGTTCGGCAGCTTGGGCGATCGCGTATGTCACGCCCTCGACGCTAGAACCTGGAGTGCACTCCAGGTCAAGTTCATTGCCGTTTCACGGCCGGGGCACCCCCCACGACTCGAACCTCGCCCCGATCGTGGCGATGTCGATCGCGCCCCTGTCGACCTCACGGACCAGGTCGAGCGCGGCTTCCTCGTCCGCGTCGACCCAGTAGCCGTTCATGTCGCACAAGGTCACGGCCGCTACCCAGCCGAGCCGCCAGTTACCCTCAGCGAGCGGCCGGTTACGGATAATCGACTCCATCAGAGCCGCGGATTTCAGCCACAGCGTGCCGTACGCCTCGACGCCGAGCACGGTGGCCTGCGGCCGATGAGCGGCGGAGTCAAGCAGGCCGAGGTCGCGAACCACCAGATCTCCCCCGGTCACCGCCGCCGCGAGCACCAGCAGGTCGCTGGCGTCCAGGTAGGTGATCACCGCAGACTTATATCGTCAGCCGGTCCCTAGTCGCTCCAGCAGCCCCTGGTAGCGGGGCAGAATACGTTCGAGTACGTCGCCGAGTTGCTGCTGTTTGTGCAGCTTCGACCACCGTTCGGACAGTGCCAGCCGGAGGATCTCCTCAGAGGAGCGTCCCTCGGCCTCGGCGAGAGCCTCGAGCTGCTCGCTCTCCTCGTCACTCAGGCGCAAGGTCATGGCCACTGCGGCATACTAACGGTTCAGTCTCGAAAAGCAGAGAGCCCGCAGCCATTGCCCTCCAGTTTGCCCCTTTGTGCACAGTCGGTTCCGACCACCGAAAACCGGGCTAATCTCGTCAAGTGCCGCGCCCAAAGACACATGACGACGCTCTGCGCGTTCGTCTGCTCGACCGAGCAGGGGAGTTACTCTCCGGCGAGGGACCAGACGCGCTGAGCCTCCGCAGACTCGCAGCCGACGTCGGGACATCGACCACTGCTGTCTACTCGCTGTTCGGGGGGAAGCCCGCGCTCGTGCGAGAGCTGTACGTCGATGCGTTCCACCGGTTCGGCAACAGGCTCGCGCAGGCGAGTCGTACCGGCGATCCCGCCGAGGACCTTGTCCAACTCGGCATGGCCTACCGCCGTGCCGCGCTGGCCGAGCCGCACCTGTACCTGATCATGTTCACCAAGGCGGTCGCCGGTTTCGAACCGGACCACGAAACCGCGGCCCACGTGCTGGGGCCGATGGTCGATGTGGGCCGCCTGGCGGGCTTACCCGACCCCGAGACCGCCGCGATGACGGTCTGGGGACTCGTACACGGGTTGGTCT
Organism: Kibdelosporangium sp. MJ126-NF4; assembly: GCF_000826545.1. The sequence continues at coordinate 695,499 of NZ_CDME01000015.1, forward strand.
CGCTTGAACTGAACGGGAACCTCACAGACGCCGGCCATGTCGAACGCGTACTGCGTGCGGCACTAGCCGGCTTCAGTGTTTCCGTGGCCGCACCGCGCACAGCAAGTCCTTACGCATGACCTCGTGAGTGGTTTGGCCGGTTCTAACCGGACGAACCACTCACGAGAGGCTAGACGGCGCCGTACTGGCGGTCGCCCGCGTCACCGAGACCGGGCACGATGAACCCGGAGTCGTTGAGCCGTTCGTCGATGCTCGCGGTGACCAACCGGACCGGAAGTCCGGACTCGGCCAGCGCCTGGATTCCCTCCGGAGCGGCGAGGACACACACCGCGGTGACGTCTGTCGCCCCGCGCGTGGTCAGCAGTTCGATCGTGTGCTTCATCGAGCCACCCGTGGCCAGCATCGGGTCGAGCACGAACACCGGCCGCCCGGCCAGGTCGGCCGGCAGCGACTCCATGTACGGGGTCGGCAGCAGCGTCTCCTCGTCGCGGCTCATCCCGACGAAGCCCATCTGCGCGTCCGGGATCAGCTTCTGTGCCTGGTCAGCCATGCCCAGCCCAGCCCGGAGCACCGGAACCAGCAGCGGCGGGTTCGCCAGCGAGTAGCCGTCCGTGCGGGCGACCGGGGTGTGGATGCGCTCGACGCGTACGGGAGCGTCGCGCAACGCCTCGTAGATCAGGATCAGTGTCAGTTCCTGCAACGCGGCCCGGAAAGCGGCGCTGTCGGTGCGTGCGTCCCGCATGGTGGTGAGACGGGCTTTCGCAAGCGGGTGATCGACCTCGACGACGTCCATGCGGCACACCGTACTTGGCAGCCGCTTCTTGGGCAGGGAGCGCGGTACTACCCTGCTGCAGGTGAGCCAAGACCAGCCGGGGGACCACCTGAGCATGCGGATCTCGAACGAGGACCGCGAGCAGGTGGCGCAGATCCTGCACAAAGCGATGGCCGAGGGCCGTATCGAACTGTCGGAGCTCGAAGAACGCCTGGACGTGGTGTACGCCGCGAAGACGTTCGCCGATCTCGAACCGGTCACCCGGGACCTGCCGGTGCAGTCGACCAGCCCGATGCCGCTGCCGCCGCGGCTGCCCCAGCCCGCGTACACCGCGGTCCCCGGCGGCCGGATCGTGCCCGGTGCCTCCCCCGGGCCCGGCACTTCGATCGCGGTGATGTCCGGCGTCGACCGCAAGGGCGACTGGATCGTTCCGGAGCACCACAACGCGGTCGCCGTGATGGGCGGCGTCGTGCTCAACCTGACGCACGCCCGGTTCGTCGCCGCCGAGACGACCATCCAGTGCTTCGCCCTCATGGGCGGTATCGAGATCTACGTACCCGACGACGTCCACGTCATCGTGAGCGGTTTCGGCTTCATGGGCGCGTTCGAGGACAAGTCGATGGGCACGCAGGCGCCCGGCCGCCCGGTCGTCCGGATCACCGGCTTCGCCATGATGGGCGGGGTCGAGGTGAAACCACCCAAGAAGCGGCACCTCAAAGGCGGCGACCGCCGCGAAATCGAGGACTGAGCCAACCCCGCGAAGCTCGACCGGCACGCGACCTGCCAGCACATAGACTCGCTGGCATGGCCACACCCACGACAGCGAGGTCGGGCGCAGGGCTACCGCCCGAACTCGCCGACGCGACACGTGACGAGACGTCCCTGCGCAGATTCCTGCACGGGCTGCCCGGTGTCGACCAGGTCGGCGTCGAGCAGCGCGCGGCGGGCCTCGCCACCCGCAGCATCAAGAAGGCCTCGAAACTGCAGGCCATCGACATGGCCATCGCGATGGTCGACCTGACCACGCTGGAAGGCGCGGACACACCGGGCAAAGTGCGGTCGCTGTGTGCGAAGGCCCGTCGCCCCGACCCCGAGCGGCCGGACGTCCCCCAGGTCGCCGCGGTGTGCGTCTACTCCGACCTGGTCGCGACCGCGGTCGCGGCGCTGGACGGCGCGCCGATCGGAGTGGCGAGTGTGGCCACCGCCTTCCCTGCCGGACGCGTCGCACGGGAGATCAAACTGGCCGACGTGAAGGAAGCCGTCGACGCCGGTGCGTCCGAAGTGGACATGGTGATCGACAGGGGCGCGTTCCTGTCCGGTCGCTACGGCCAGGTGTTCGACGAGATCAAGGCCGTCAAGGCCGCCTGCGGCGACACGCACCTGAAGGTCATCCTGGAGACGGGCGAACTGGTCACGTACGGCAACGTCCGCCGCGCGTCCTGGCTGGCGCTGCTCGCGGGTGGCGACTTCATCAAAACGTCGACCGGCAAGGTCTCCCCGGCAGCGACGCTCCCGGTCACCCACGTGATGCTGCAGGCCGTGCACGACTGGCACAACACCACCGGTGAACTGCGTGGCGTCAAGCCCGCCGGTGGCATCAGGGACACGAAGACGGCGATCCGGTACCTGGTCGCGGTGCGCGAGGTCGCCGGGCCGCAGTGGCTCGACCCGACGCTGTTCCGGTTCGGCGCGTCCAGTCTGCTCAACGACCTGCTGATGCAGCGAAGGACCCAACTCGAAGGCCACTACAGCGGCCCGGACTATGTGACGGTGGACTGACAAATGACGACTTGGGACTACGCACCCGCCCCGGAGTCACGGGACATCGCCAACCTCAAGCCCAGCTACCGGATGTTCGTCGACGGCAAGTTCGTCGAGGGCTCCGGCGAGCCGCTGAAGTCGATCAACCCGGCGACCGAGGAGGTCCTCGCCGAGGTCTCCACCGCGTCACCGTCCGATGTGGACACAGCGGTCAAGGCGGCCCGCCGGGCGTACGACAAGGTGTGGGGCCGGATGCCCGGCGCCGAGCGGGCCAAGTACATCTACCGGATCGCCCGGATGATCGCCGAGCGCGGCCGTGAGCTCGCTGTCCTGGAGAGCCTGGACAACGGCAAACCGATCAGGGAGTCGCGCGACACCGACATCCCGACCGCGTCCGCGCACTTCTTCTACCACGCGGGCTGGGCGGACAAGCTGGAGTACGCGGGCTACGGCCCGTCGCCGCAGCCGCTCGGCGTCGCGGGCCAGGTGATCCCCTGGAACTTCCCGCTGCTGATGGCCGCGTGGAAAATCGCGCCCGCTTTGGCGTGCGGCAACACTGTTGTGCTCAAACCGGCCGAGACGACGCCGCTGACCGCGCTGGTGCTCGCGGAGATCATCCAGCAGGCCGACCTGCCACCGGGTGTCGTGAACATCATCCCCGGCGCGGGCGGGATCGGCGCCGAGCTCGTCAACCACCCGCAGGTCAACAAGGTCGCGTTCACCGGGTCGACCGAGGTCGGCAAACTGATCCAGGGCTCGCTCGCCGGGACAGGCAAGAAGCTCACGCTGGAGCTCGGCGGCAAGGCCGCGAACATCGTGTTCGACGACGCGCCTCTCGACCAGGCCGTCGAGGGCATCGTCAACGGGATCTTCTTCAACCAGGGACACGTCTGCTGCGCCGGATCGCGTCTGCTGGTCCAGGAGTCCATCGCGGACGAACTGCTGGCGAAGCTGCACACGCGCGTGGCGACACTGCGAGTCGGCGACCCGCTCGACAAGAACACCGATGTCGGCGCCATCAACTCCGGCGAACAGCTGGCCAAGATCCGCGAGCTCACCCAGGCGGGCGACGACGAGGGCGCCGAACGCTGGACCAGCCCGTGTCCGCTGCCGGACAAAGGTTTCTTCTTCGCCCCGACGGTGTTCTCGAACGTCAGCCAGGCGATGCGGATCGCCCGCGAGGAGATCTTCGGCCCGGTGCTGTCGGTGCTGACGTTCCGCACCCCGGAGGAGGCCGTCGCCAAGGCGAACAACACGCCGTACGGCCTGTCCGCGGGGATCTGGACCGAGAAGGGCTCCCGGATCCTGCACATGGCCAACAAGATGCGGGCCGGTGTGGTCTGGGCCAACACGTTCAACCGCTTCGATCCCACCGCGCCGTTCGGTGGCTACCAGGAGTCGGGCTTCGGCCGCGAGGGCGGACGGGCCGGACTGGAGGCGTACCTCGATGTCTGAGAACCGTTTTGCCCGCGGCGGAGCCGACAATCGGGTAGCAGTCGCCAAGACCTTCAAGCTTTTCATCGGCGGGGCGTTCCCCCGGTCGGAGTCGGGCCGTTCGTACGCGGTGAACGACAGCAAGGGAAAGTTCCTGGCCAACGCGGCGCAGGCGTCCCGCAAGGACGCCCGTGAGGCGGTCGCCGCGGCGCGCAAGGCGTTCGGCAAATGGTCGGGCGCCACTGCGTACAACCGCGGCCAGGTGCTCTACCGGGTCGCCGAGCTGATGGAAGGCCGCCGCGAGCAGTTCGTCAGCGAGGTCGCGGCCAGCGAAGGAGTCCCGGCCAAACGCGCGCAGTCCGTTGTGGACGCTGCGATCGACCGCTGGGTCTGGTACGCGGGCTGGACGGACAAGATCGCGACCGTGCTCGGCGCGGCCAATCCCGTTGCCGGGCCGTACTTCTCCTTCACGGTCCCCGAGCCGACCGGTGTCGTCGCGGTGTTCGCCCCGCAGGAGTCGTCGCTGCTCGGGCTGGTCAGCGTGGTCGCGCCGGTGATCGCGTCCGGCAACACGGCCGTCGTCGTGACGAGCAAGGACCGTCCGCTGCCGTCGATCACGCTGTCCGAGGTGCTCGCGACCTCGGACGTGCCCGGCGGTGTCGTCAACATCCTGACCGGCAGCGCGGTCGAACTGGCGCCGTGGCTGGCCTCACACGCCGACGTCAACGCGCTCGACCTGACCGGCGCGCCCACGATCCTGCGCGCCGAGTTGGAGAAGTCGGCGGCGGGCACCGTGAAGCGCGTACTGCGCGCCCCCGCCGACGAGCCGGACTGGACGAAACAGCCGGACATCTCCCGGCTGCGCGCCTACCTGGAGTCCAAGACGGTCTGGCATCCCATGGGGGTATAAGGGCACCCCGATGATCATCGACGGTTGCCACTGCCCGATACGCTGTAGCCGCGTCACGGCACCGAAAACGGCCGGATTCGTGGTCCCCCTGCAGCACTCGCGCCCGAGTCACGCCGCGTCGGCCCATGTTGTCGTGGCGCGTACTTGGTGTGGAAGGTGCGATGACGACCGTCGACAAGATCGCCGAACTCGTCGCCGCGATGCTGACCGAAAGTCACGGCATCGCGGCGACTCAGCACGGTGACGTCGTTGAACTGCCCGAACTGGCGCTGCGGGTCAAGGTGGACCCGCCGATCTGGCACCAGGGCGACAAGCTCGTCCAACTGCCGATCGCGATCGGCGATCCCACGTGGTCGGCGCTCGCGTGGGACCAGGCAGTCGGTGTCGCGGGTGAGGACACGCCCCCGCTCGCGCAGGCCCTGCTGGCCTGGGTGCACCACGTGCTGCCGTTGTTCATCGCCCTGCGGGCCCCGGACAACCCGTTGGCGGACCCGATCTTCCGGCTGGCCGCGAAGGACGCGGTGGGTGCGGCGGCCGAACTGCTGGCGGCACCGGTGATGATGCGGATGTTCGGCCAGCCCGCTCCGTCGTTCCAGCAGGTGCTCGCGGACGACCCGCCGAGCCTGCTGGTGGCCGAGCGGCTGCTCGGCGAGACCGAGCTCACCGACCAGCCGACCTGGCTGTACACCATGTCCGGGATGGCGGGTGGGGAAGCGGTCAGGGAGGTCAGCGTCAACAACGCCTCGGCCACCGACGACTTCCCCGGTTTCGACGCCGTGCTCGACTGGGGTGACGCCAGTGGCACAGTCAAGTCGTGGGTGGTGCTGCGTCGCCGTGTCTGAGTTCGAACCAGAGCAGATCGCCGAGTTCATCGCGAACATGATCGGCACCGAGTCCGTGCGGGACGGCAGCGTGCTGGCCCTGCCGGACCTCGGGTACCGCATCGAGGTCGGTGGCGTGCTGGAACACGACGCGGAGTTCGTCGAGGTGCTCATCGGCGTCGGCGACCCCGAGTGGGGTGGCTACGCGTGGGACCGGTCCGTCGGCGTCAGCCGGGACGGCAGCCACCCGGTCGGCGAGGCCGTCCTCGCCTGGACGCACTACGTGCTGCCGTTGTTCATCGCCCTGCGCCAGCCGGAGCACCCGTTGACCGGTGTCGTCGTCCGGCAGCCGGTGCCGGGCGGCGAGATCCTGGCCGGGCCGGTGGTGACCCGCAACTTCCACGGCCTGCCCAACGGCTTCGACGAGCAGGTCGCCGACAATCCGCCGACGCTGACCGTCGCGGGCTGGCTCGCGACCGGCGGGCAACTGCCACAGCGCCCGACCTGGCTGTACACCACGTGCAGCCGGGTGTCCGGCGTCGAGGCCACCGAGGTCACAGTGAACAATGCCCAGGTCACCGACCATTTCCCGGGGTTCGCCGACGACCTGGACTGGGGCGGCGGCAGCGGCACGGTCAAGTCGTGGGCGCTGCTGCGCGGCCTGCCCGACTACCTCAATTAGGGGGAACTTGGCAACCTTGGCGTGCGTCGTAGGGCAGAGTAAGGCCAGCACGCCGATAGTCCCACGGGGGAGAACATGCCGGACGGTTTCGGGGTCGAGCCCGAGGCACTCGAGGCCTACAAGAACACGATGACCGCGCTGTCGAGCGAGATCGGCACGGTCGGTACGGGCACGCTGCAGGGCGTGAACGCGCTGCCGGGCGACGCGTTCGGCAAGATCGGCGCCGAGGTCGGGCTGGACGCCGCGTTCAAGCAGGTCGCGCAGGCGCAGGTGGAAGGCGTCGGTGCGGCGTCGACCGGGCTGGCCGATCTGGCGAAGGCGGTGGGCAACGCGCTGGTCAACTACCAGAACCAGCAGAAGGACACGGCCCAGAACATCCGGCGCTCGGAGAACGTCTGATGAGCGCGTCCGGGTTCGTCGGCAGCCTGGTCGAGCCGATGAAGCAGCACCTGGCCAAACTGGACGGCGACACCGGCGCGGGCAGCAGGGCGGGCGAGTCGTTGGGCCGTGGCGCGACCGCGTTGACCGAGATGAAGGACCGCCAGGACTCGCAGGCCAAGTCGGCCATGCAGGGCTGGTACGGCGAGCAGGCAAACGCTTTCCAGGGCAAGTCGGCGGCGTTCACCGCCGCGATGAACACGTTGAGCACCAACTGCACCGCCGCACAGCAGGTGGCCAGTACCGCGACGACGGCGGTGAACGGCGGCCGCACCAAGATCCAGGGCCTGATCGACGAGTTCGTCAGGTGGGCGACGCCGCTCATGGAGGCCGCCGAGGCGGCCAAGCAGAGCGGCAACGAGGCCGCGTGGGGACAGGCCGCCGCGGACGCCAAGGCGAAGGCCGACGACTACGCCACCAAGACCTCGCAGGAGCTCAAGAACGTCCGTGACGAGCTGGCCCCGTTGGTGGGCAAGCTGACCGGGCTGCCCAAGGTCGACGCGGCCGCGGTCGGCTCGCTCGGCGGCGGGATGAGCGGGCCCAACACCGGTACGTCCCCGGCCAGTGCCAACGCAGACGGCCGCAGCGGTATCGACTCCGCCAGCAGCGGCAGCCACGGCGGTTCCGGAGGTGGCGGCAGCCACGGTGGTGGCGGGGGCGGAGGAGGCGGCGGGGGTGGTGGCGGAGGCGGAGGCACGCCCGTCGGCCCGCGTCTGCCGGTCGCGATCCCGCCGCAACCAGGTAGTGGTGTCGGCATCAACCTGCCGGGCGGCGCCTCGGTCGAGGCGCCGAACGAGGTCGCCGCGGCCGCGGTCCGCCAGGCCCTGACCGCGCTGGGCACGCCGTATGTGTGGGGCGCGTCGAACCCGCCGTCCGGTACGGACTGCAGTGGTCTGACGTCCTGGGCGTACGCCGCAGCGGGCCAGGAGCTGCCGCGGCACTCGTCCGCGCAGGCGATGGGCGCGTCGGTGCCGGACCAGAGCCAGCTGCTGCCCGGTGACCTGGTGGTCTGGAAGGGCCACGTGGCGATGGTGATCGGCAACGGGCAGATGATCGAGGCCGGTGACCCGGTGCAGATCAACCCGATCCGCACATCGAACATCGGCATGCCGTTCATGGGCTTCTACCGGCCGACCGGCTGAGGATTGTCGATCACGTAACGCCAGCGGCCGTCCTGGCCGCGACGGGCCACGTCCGTCGCCGTGCCGGAGATGCCCGTGTCCACAATCGCCCAGTCCACGATCAGCAGCGCGATGTCGCCGTTGACGTGGACGTGCCGTGGCCTGACGGTGATCGGCTTGCCCAAGGCCTGGAGTTCGGCGTTGGCCCTGGCGCGGTCGGCGCCGGTCAGCGGGTTGTCGGGGTCCAGAACCAGCAGGCCGTCCGGTTCGTAGAGCCGCTCGACCTCGTCCGGGTCGAACGTGTTGAAGGCGCGGGCGAAGGCGTGTGGCATGTCGGCGGCGTCGTGGACACTGGTCATATGGGCAGCCAAGCGAACGTGGACGCAGGTCACCAAATGGAAACCTGGGACGCCGCGCTGGTCCCCGACTCGCGCGGCCGGACCGACCGGCCGTCGGAGGACTGCCCGGTGGAGGTCGCGTTGGACGCGATCTCCGGCCGATGGACCACGTTGGTGCTGCGCGAGCTGATGCACGGGCCGTTGTCGTTCAGCGAACTGCGGTCACGGCTGCCTTCGCTGAGCGCCAAAGTCCTCAGTGACCGTCTCCATCGGCTGACCGCACGCGAGCTGGCGGAGTGCGCGCGGACCACGGGCTTCCCGACGCGGACCGAATACCGGCTGACCGAGCGCGGGCTTGCCCTGCGCCCGTTGCTGATCGTGCTCTACGAGGTCGGCACCGAGCTGCTCACACCGGGAGCTCCAGGCCGACCTTGACCGCGTCGAACACCGGCATCGTGTCGAACCGTTTCACGTTCGGGTCGTCGAGGAACATGCCGCGCACCAGGTCACGGCAGTGCGTGATGCTGTCGCACGCCAGCACGACCAGATAGTCCCATTCGCCCGCGACCGCGTAGCACTGCTGGACGTTCGGGTCGGCGATCATGCGTTCGCGCAGCTCGGCGTGGTGTTCGACGGACTCGCGGTCGATCGTGACCAGCACGAGCGCGAGCATGCCGCCGACGCGTTCCGGGTTGAGCACCTCCACCTGCCGTGCGATCAGGCCTTCCTTGCGGTAGCGGGTGATCCGGCGCTGGACCGCGCTCGGCGAGAGCCCGACCAGCGCACCGAGGTCGTGCAGGGTCTGGGTGGAGTCGCGCTGCAGCAGGGTCAGCAGGTGCCGGTCGATCTCATCGAGAGTCACGCAATAATTTTGCGTCCCGGCGCGAAAACTTTCAATCGCGATCACGTCCGCGCTGGCTAACGTCACAGCCATGGATCTCCGACTCGATCAGATCGAACGCCTCGCCCACACCATCGACCCGGTCTTCCGCGACAGTCCACAGTTCACCGCGACCGTCGGGTCACGGCCGGTGCTTGTCAAGGTCGAGACGATGAACCCGTTGCGCTGCTTCAAAGGCCGTGGCGCGCTCGCGTTCGCCGCCGCACTCGACCCGGCGGTCCGGGTGGTGGTCGCGTCGAGCGGGAACTTCGGCCAGGCGATGGCCTACGCCTGCGGGCAACGGGGAATCGCCATCGACGTGTTCCTGTCGGAGAACGTGAACCCGGTGAAACTCGCCGCGATCCGTTCGCACGGGGCGGAAGTCCACCTGTCCGGGGTGGACACCGACACCGCCAAGAAGCGGGCACGGGAGTATGCCGCCGAGCGGTCCGACCGGCTGCTGGTGCGGGACGGCGACGAGTCGCTGATCGCCGAGGGCGCGGGAACCATTGGCGTGGAACTGCTCAGGGCAGGCCAACTGGACACAGTGGTCGTTCAGGTCGGCGACGGGGCACTGATCAACGGGATCGCCCGCTGGCTCAAGGCCCATTCACCGTCCACCCGGGTCGTGGGCGTGTGCTCGGCCAACGCACCGGCGATGCTGCACAGCTGGCGAGCGGGCGAACCGGTCCGGCACCGGGCCGACACGATCGCGGAGGGCATCGCGATCGGCGACCCGCTGCCGGAATCCGTGCGGTGGATGCGGAAACTCGTCGACGACATGGTGCTGGTCGAGGATTCCGCGCTGGTCACCGCGATGGGCGCGGCACTACGCGGCTTCGGCGTCCTGCTCGAACCCTCCGGCGCCGCCGGTCTCGCCGCGCTCGACCAGGTTCCCGGTGAGCGGGTCGCGGTCGTGCTGACCGGCGGAAACGCCCGGCCGGGCCAGTTGGAGGCAGCAGTGGCCGCATGAGCGACCGCCGATCTCGACCGACGGCACCGGCAGCAGCGTGACCCGCAGCCGGAACTCCCGGCCGGGAACGGCGAGAATCCGGTTCACCACAAGGAAAAGAACAAAAACAACCGGCAGGATGAGTGCTGTGGCCACAGTGGGCTCCTCTGACCGCCTTCGGTAGCCGAATCGCCTCCCCCGCGCGGCGGTCGTTGCGCACGTCAAGAATAGCCGGACGTTGCCTGCGCAGCCACCCCCTCGGGCCATAGACTCGGCGTGTGGGGAACGAGGATCACGTCCAGGACGAACTGGACCGGCTGGGCCGCAGCGTCGCCGAGACAGGGGAACGCGTGGCCGCCGTCGTCGGCCGCAGCGGCCCGATCATCGGCAAGGCGGCCTCCGGTGACAACGCGATCAGCGTGTCGGTGAGTCCCGGCGGGATGCTGCGTGCCGTCGATCTGCAGCCCGCCGTGCTCGGCAGGCGCGCGGACGAGGTCGCGGCCGAGGTGCTGCGGCTTGCCACGCAGGCCACCAGGATCGCCAACAGCCGGATGCACTCGTCGCTGCGGCAGGTGGTGAGCCCGAACGCGGTGGACAACCTGCCGGGCCTGGGTATGCCGGACGAGAAGCCGGTCGCCGACCACGAGTCCGACGAGTTCGGTGGAGTGATGTCGTGACCGAGCCCCCCGTCGACGAACTCGTCCAGCAGGCCGAGATCCGCCGCCAGGCCAGCGAGGACCTGCGGCGGCGGGTCGCGTCGATCGTGGCGATCGCGCGCGACCCCGAAGGCCTTGTCGAGGTGACCACCACAGCCAGCGGCGAGATGAAGTCGCTGCGGCTGCAGCAGGCCGCGTTGCACCGGGGCGTCCGCTGGTTGTCGGAGGCGATCACCGCCACGGCACACCAGGCTGCCGAGTTCGCCAGGCAACGCAGCCTCAACCAGCTCGCGCTCGTCCTCGGCGACGACGCCGCTGCCCAGCTCGAAGGGGCCATGGGCGTCGCGCCCGCCCGTGCCGCTGGCTGGGACGTCGTCGGCGACCGCGGGCCCGTCAGCCCGTCCCATCCGGCAGGCGTCGCCGCACCGGCACATGCCCAGGAAGAGGACGAGGACGTGTTCACGTTCGATCCGTCGTCGCTGCGCAGCGACCGGTGATCGACGGACTTGGCAAAACCCGTAGGCTGCCCGCGTCCGGTGTGCCCACAATCGCACCGGCGGGATCGACTGGGATCGTGCAGGAGAAGGCGGAGGGCCAATGGCTCAGGACATCGTCCCGATCGAGCTCGGGCTGCCACAGGGCGACGTCGTCACCCTCTGGGCACCGCGCTGGCGGGAGGAAGGCGAGGACTGGGAGGCGTTCCTCGGCGACGAGGAAGACCTGTACGGGTTCCCAGACGCAGCCCACCTCGCGGCGTTCGTTCGGACAGCGGAGGAACACGACCTGATCGACCACCCCGCGTGGCCGGTCGTGCCCAAGCTGACTGTCGGCGAACTGCTACCGGACGAGGAGCACCAGTACGACCTGGTGGGCGTTCCCGAGCTGGCCGCGCAGGAACCGGACACCTGGACGCTGGACGAGCTCGCCGGGATCGTGGCGATCGTGCGTTCGCTCGCCGACGTGTGCGAACTCGACGTGGTCAACGAGGTCCTGTCCGCCGCCGAGGGCTTCGACGTGCTCGACCAGGGCACCCTGGCGTTCACCGGCCGCGACGGCGAGCGCCGCTGGACCGAACTGGCCGAGACGATCGTCGAGCGCTGGGACGAGGTGCTCGACGCCATCGACGAGGTCGTCGCCGCCCCTGACGTGGACGAGGCCGTGCTCGCCGTGGCGGCCGAGGAACTGGCCAAGGTCCAGGCCGAGGCCGAGGCGGCCGAAGCCGAGGACGCGGACGTCGAAGAGGACGAGGACACCGAGGCCGACGACGCGGACGAGGACGTCGAGCCGGAGCCGGTCGGCTTCTGGGGCGAGGTCGGCATCGACCCGATCAAGATCGTCACCGACGGGTCCGAGTACTACACCCTGCGCTGCTACCTCGACGACGAGCCGATCTTCCTCGGCACCGAGGGCAAGGTCGACGTCTTCGGCTCGCCGAGGGCGCTCAGCCGCTTCATCGCGTCGGGTGAGATCGGCGACAACGACATCGCCGAGGTCTCCACCTGGGAGGACGTCGTCACCAAGGCGACGGACGGCACGCTGGAGATCGAGGTCGGCGAGGAGAACACCTACGTTCTGCAGGGCCTGGCCGACGACCTGGCCGAAGGCCCGAACTCGATCGACCCGACCCAGTTGGACCTCGCGGTCGAACTGCTCCAGGACACGGCGGACTGGGCAGGCGACGAGACCATCAGGGAGGCGCTCAAGGACTCCGAGCCCCTCGGCTGGCTGATCTCCTTCGTGCTGCAGCCGGACCCGACGCGGCTCGTGCCGAGCGCGCCGTTCGACGCGGAGGTCGAGTCCTGGCAGAAGCTGGTCAACAGCTTCGAGGACCGTCTCGAATCACACTGAGTCTTCTGTGCAACGAAGGCCACCTTCGGTGCGGCACACGCACCCAAGGTGGCCTTCGTTGCATCCCACGCACCCGGGCTCTCCCGCAACAAAGGCCACCTTGGGTGCGCTCGGCGCACCGAATGTGGCCTTCGTTGCATTTCCGGCGCGTGGGTCGGGTCAGCGCTCGGAGGGGTGCTGGTCGCCCTCGGTGAGCAGGGCCGCGTAGCCGGGCTTGATCACCTTGTTGATCAGGTCGAGCCGATCGTCGAAGCCGATGAACGCCGACTTCATCGCGTTCACCGTGAACCACCGGAGGTCGGCCCAGCCGTAGCCGAACGTCTCGACCAGCGCGGCCATCTCGCTGGACACGGTGCAGCCGCTCATCAGCCGGTTGTCCGTGTTCACCGTCACACGGAACCGCAGCTTGGTCAGCAGGCCGATGGGGTGCTCGGCGATCGACGGCGCCGCGCCGGTCTGGACGTTCGACGACGGGCACATCTCCAGCGGGATCCGCCGGTCGCGCACGTAGCTGGCCAGCCTGCCGAGGTGCGCCGTGCCATCGGGATCGACCTTGATGTCGTCGACGATCCGCACGCCGTGCCCGAGCCGCTCGGCGCCGCAGTGCTGGATCGCCTCCCAGATCGAGGGCAGGCCGAACGACTCACCGGCGTGGATCGTGAAATGTGAGTTCTGCTGACGCAAATACTCGAAGGCGTCCAGGTTGCGGGTTGGCGGGAACCCGGCTTCCGGACCGGCGATGTCGAAGCCGACCACGCCGTGGTCGCGGTAGCGCACGGCCAGTTCCGCGATCTCCGCCGAGCGGGCGTTCTGGCGCATCGCGCACAGCAACGTGCCGATCCTGATCTTGCCGCCGGACGCGCGCTCGCCCTCCCGGAAGCCCGCCTCGACCGCCTGGACGATCGCGTCGAGGCTCAGTCCCTTCTCGGTGAACAGCTCGGGCGCGTAGCGCACCTCCGCATAGACCACGCCGTCGTCAGCCAGGTCCTGTGCGCATTCGGATGCCACCCGAACGAGGGCTTCCTCACTCTGCATCACCCCGCACGTGTGCGCGAAAGTCTCCAGATAACGCTCGAGCGTGCCCGCGTTCGCCGCCTCGGTGAACCACTGCCCGAGCTCGGCCTCGTCGGTCGTCGGAAGATCGACATAGCCTGACGCGTCGGCGAGTTCGATCACCGTGCTCGGCCGCAGGCCCCCGTCGAGATGGTCGTGCAGCAACACTTTGGGGGCACGTCTGATCGCATCGGCGGTCACCGGGTTCGGGTTCGACATGCCAGTACGTTACCCGCACCCTGCGTCACCCGATCGTGTCCAACCGTGCCCACGTACTGTGTCCATTCGGTCATCGCCCGCAACGGGCGCCGTACCGCCAAACGGCCTAATTGGCCTAGATCAACTAACACGAAACTAACGGGTGGTGTATGGACGCGTTTTGGGACTGGCTAGGCTCCCCAGCGTCTCCCCTCCCCAGGACGAAGGTCACCTCCGTGAACGAGAACAACAACGCCACGGTGTCGTTCGACCGGATGCGCAACATGCTGACGCGCGCGGCCGAGATCCGTGAGAGCGAACAGCAGCAGGTGTTCGACGCACTGGACGAGATCCACGCGCGGCTGACGCCGCTGGACTCGCTCGGTTCGGTGCGCAAGCGGTTGTCCGAACTACCGGACCGCACCGAGGTCGGCGTGATCGCCGAGCGCCTGGACGAGGCGATGGCGAAGCTCGAGGGCCAGGACACGGCCATCGCCAGCCTTACGCGTGCGGTCGAGTCGATCGTCGACAAACTGGCAACCCCCTTCGCACAGCTCGACGGCCGCCTCGACGGCGTCGTCGGCAAGATGGAGGGCGTCGTCGGCCGAATGGACGGTCTCGAGGACAAGCTGTCGAACATCCACCGGCGAATCGACTCCCTCGACGGGCACCTCGACAAGCAGGACGTCCGGATCGACACCCTGCCCGGCCAGATCCACGTGCCGGTCAAGGAACGCGTCGACATCCTCGAAACCGCACTGCGCGGCCGCCTCGACGAGGTCGACGAGGGAGTGCACGAGCACCTCGACGGCACGAAGGACGCGCTGCACCGGCACGTCACCGACGTCAACGACGCGCTCACGCACAAGCTCGACGAAACCCGCGACTCGGTCAACACCACCCGCGACAAGCTCACCTCCGCAGTGTCCGACTCCCGCGAAGCAATCAGCTCCGCGGTCGCCGACACCCGCGACGAGCTGGGCTCATCCGTGGCGGACTCGCGTGAGGCGCTGGTCAGCTCGCTGAGCGACGCCCGCACCGGCATCAGCCACTCCCTGGACGAAGCCCGCACCGCACTGAACGCGGCGCTGGACGAGACCAAGGAGACAATGGACGCCAGCGACCGGCTCGAAGCCCTCGCCCAGCGCCTGGAGCAAGCGCTAGGCCGCCTAGACGACATGGCAACCAGGCTGGACACAGTCGAGGACGGCTTCGCCGCCCGCCTCGGAGAACTGGGCGGCACCCTGGAGCAGAGCCTCACCAAGGTCCAGGGCACCCTGGCAGCCCAGCCGGACACCACGGTAGTGACGTCACTGGTGAAGAAGAGCAACGAAGAGACCGAACGCCGAATCGGCGGTCACCTCGACGAAGCAATGGCAACCTTCGCGGAACTGATGATGGGAGGAGGCCCCTCAATACCAGCGGCCCCACCATCAACCCTGCCCCGCCAACAGCGCCGCGCCCGTGGCAGCAAAAAGGTGAACGGCGAAAAACCCCGCATGGAAGAGCTCGAAGAAGCCGACACCGGCGACGACAGCTGATAAGAACTCGTAAAAACGCCCCCGACACAGACCGGGGGCGTTTTTCGTGTCCAGCACCAGGCGAGGTGAAGACTGCCTTGGAGCGCAAGGGCAAGGTTTCATCAGTCGGTCAGTCGCCCAGTCCACGGTGACTCGCGCGCAAGTGCAGACAGCAGCGGTACTGGTGGCCCACGCACAAGTGCAGTCGGAGGTGCTGGTGGCCCGCGCGCAAGTAGACAGCGGCGCTGGTGGCTCGCGCGTACGCGTGGCCAGGGGGTGCTGGTGGCCTGCGCGCAAGCGCGGAGGTGGTCTTCGGGTGTGTTCCCTTCCGTATGGCCTGGGCGCAGCCAAACCACGACGGGTCAGGAGGTCGGCCTACCCAAACCGACCCGCAGCGCGGGCGATACCGACCTCTTGACCCGTTGTGGTTTCCTCCGGCAGGCCATACGGAAGGGAACACACCCGCCACCACCCGACCCACAAAAACACTAGAACGATGAGCCAGCGGCCAGAGATCCTGTGTTCCCCTTTTGGCGGCCTGCCTCCCGGCGAGGGACTGCTTGTCAAGCCGAGAAACATCCCGAAAGCCAAAAGAGAATCACCGTCCAGCACCGGAAGTTCCGTCTCAGCGAACCGTATCGATCAACAAAGTCTGCCCCCGAGAAGCCTCCCCAATGGTGTAAACACCCCGCAACGCCTCCAAAGCAGCAGGAACAGCGTCAGGCGTATCGGTACGCAACTCCAAAATCGGATCGCCCTGCGAAACCCGGTCACCAGGCTTGGCAAGACAGACAACGCCAGCAGCGTGCTGAACGGCATCCTCCTTGCGAGCGCGTCCAGCCCCCAGCCGCCAAGCGGCAACACCAACCCCGTAGGCATCCAAGCCCACCAGCACACCAGTCTCCCCAGCAGTCACGACGTGCGTGTGCGAAGCCTGAGGCAGAGCGGCCTCGGGATCGCCGCCCTGAGCGCTGATCATCCGGCACCAAGTCTCGTACGCACCACCCCGAGCCAGCACCTCCCCGGGATCCGTATCGATTCCGGCCAGTGCCAGCATCTCCCTGGCAAGCGCGACTGTCAGATCAATCACATCCTGCGGACCGCCACCCTTGAGGACCTCAATCGACTCCTCAACCTCCACGGAGTTACCGACCGCACGCCCGAGCGGCACGGACATGTCGGTCAACAGCGCGGTGACCTTGCGGCCATGCTGCTTGCCGATCCCAACAAGAGCCTCAGCCAACGCCCGTGCGTCGTCGAGGTTCTTCATGAACGCACCGGAACCCACCTTCACATCCAGCACGAGCGCCTCGGCGCCTTCGGCGATCTTCTTGCTCATGATCGAGCTGGCGATCAGCGGAATCGACTCAACCGTGGAAGTGACATCACGCAAGGCGTAGAGCTTCCTGTCAGCAGGCGCCAAACCCTCGGTCGCCGCGCAGACAACCGCGCCGACCTCGGCCAACTGCCGAGTGATCTCGTCAGTGGACAACTGGGCGCGCCACCCCGGAATCGACTCGAGCTTGTCGAGCGTGCCACCGGTGTGGCCAAGACCACGCCCGGACAGCTGCGGCACGGCGGCGCCGCACGCGGCCACCAGCGGCGCGAGCGGCAGGGTGATCTTGTCACCGACGCCGCCGGTCGAGTGCTTGTCCACCGTCGGCCGGTCGACGCGGAGGTCGAGGCGCTCCCCCGAGTCAATCATCGCCTGGGTCAGCCGCGCGGCCTCGGCGGTGTCCATCCCGTTGAGGAAGATCGCCATCGCCAACGCGGACATCTGCTCGTCGGCGACCACACCTCGGGTGTACGCGTCCACCACCCAGTCGATCTGGTCGTCGCTCAGGCGGTGGCCGTCCCGCTTGGCCCGTATAACGTCCACAGCGGACAGTCGTTCTCGGCTCATGACTGTCAACATTAGTGCTCAGGTGGGATGAGACCCGCTTCGTAGGCGATGATCGCTGCCTGTACTCGGTTGCGGACGTTGAGCTGCTTGAAGATCGTGCTGACGTAGACCTTGACGGTGCCTTCGACGACGTGGATGTGCCCGGCGATCTCGGCGTTGGACATGCCGGTGCCGATCAGGCCGAGCACCTGCCGTTCCCGGTCGGTCAGCCCGGTGACCTGCTGAGTGGTGCGCAGGCGCGGACCACCGCCGGAGAGGTGGTCGACAACGCGCCGGGCGACCAGCGGCGACAGGTAGGCCGCACCGGCCGCGACCGCGCGCACGCCCGCGATGATCTCGTGCGGGTCACCGGTCTTGAGCACGAACCCGCTCGCGCCTTCGGTGAGCGCGCGGGAAACGTTGGCGTCGTCGGCGAACGTGGTGAGGATCAACGCGGCCGTTCCAGTGGCCAGCCGACGGATCTCGGCGGCGGCGTCGAGGCCGTTGAGTTCGGGCATCCGGATGTCGAGCACGGCGACGTCTGGTTGGTGCGCCAGCACCTGCTCGACCACGGCACGTCCGGTGCCCGCCTCGGCGACAACCTCGATATCGCCCGCCGAGGCGAGGATCGTGCGCACGCCCATACGCACCACGGGCTCGTCGTCGGCGAGCACGACTCTGATCACCTCCGCATCCTAGGGACCACGCACCAGAAGGGCCTTGTCCACGAGGACACCGTCACGGAAGCACAGGCGGTACAGGTCCAGGCGGCGCTCGTCGAACGGGTTGGTGTGCGTGCTGTAGTGCCGACAGGTCGTGCCGTCCGCTGGGCGCGGACCGCCGCCGTCCGGGTCGTCGACCCTGGTCCTGTCCGGCAGCACTGCGGCGATGTCCGCCTCGGTCTGGCCGATACGCAGGCGTTCGTAGTCGGCTGGGCCCAGTGTCGAGGTGGCCGCGTCGAAGACGAGGTAGCCGAGCACGCTGAGCACGGCACCGGCGGAGATTCCGGCGGCGAGGAGAACAGTGCGCCGGGCGCTGTGCCGGACTCGTTGTTCGACGAGTTGCCGGAGCCGGGTGACACCCGGGTTGATCGTGGTGACCGGCTTGTCGGGCAGGTGGGCGGTGACCTCGTAGCCGCCGTCCGGCCGGGCACCGGCGTCGAACCGGCCACCGACGAGCGTGACGCGCTCGGCGAGGCCGAGCAGACCGTGGCCGCCACCGGCTGGGTCGGCGCGCTGCTGAGGCGGTTCGTTGGCGACGTTCAGCTGGATGCCGGTGGTCGCGCGTTGGAGGCGGACAGTGACGGGCGCGCCGGGCGCGTGCTTGATCGCGTTGGTGATCGCTTCGGTGACTACGCGGTGCACGGTGCGCGCGATCACTGCATCGGGCTGCCCAACTCCGTCCGCGACCAACTCGATGACCACCCCGGATCTGCGTGCGCGGTCGACGACCTCCGTGACGGATTCGATGGCTTCGTCCTCCTCGGCACGCAACAACCGGACGGCGTCCGCCAACCGCTCGGCTGCGGCGGTCACGCTCGCGCGCGCTGTCCGGGCCGCCTCGCGCTGTTCCGCCGGAAGGCTGGGCGAGACTTCGAGCGCGCCGACGCACAACGCTGCCTGTGCGAGTTCGTGTCCGACCAGGTCGTGCATTTCGGCGGCGAGCCGCGCTCGTTCACGAGCACGTGCCTGCTCGGCCTCACGTTCCCACAACTCGGCACGATCCCAGCCCGCCTGGATCATCTCGGCATAGCGGCGGCGGTAGCGGCCAACCGACCATGGCACAGCAGCGAGCACAGCCGTCCCCGCCGCAGCCGCGATGGACGTGTCCACACCGCCCGTCACCGCGACGCCACCGACAACCGCGAAGCCGACGGCGATAGCGAGCACCACAACACCCTGATGACCATCCGACGCATGCCTACCGGCCAGGTAGCTGACCGCGACGAGTCCACATGCGAGGACAACGGTGCTCAGAGTGCTGTCCACCGCCGCCCGGGAAAGGAACGAGACCTGCCACGCGGCGACGATCAAGGTGAGCGCGACGACAGGCCTGATCCGCGCCAACCCCACACCCACCGCGAGTACACCGAGGTACGCCACGACCTCCCACACGGTCAGCCGGGCCGGACGCGAGGTCAACGCGGCCCACACCACTGGCAGGGCCGTCAGAACCCACAGGCTTGTCGCACGCACACCAGGCATCATCTCCCGTGACTCACCGACGCGCCCTGGGAAGCACGATTGTCGCTGCGTCATGCGCCACAGCCCCTAACAACAACGCGCCGACAGGCCATGTACGCACCCGCGCCACGACGGGAGTCGTCAGCCGCGCCAGCGGCCTGGCAACCATCGCAATTCCCGCGCCCAGCACCAAACCGGCCAACACATCGTGCGGATAGTGCACACCGACGAACACACGAGACAAAGCGGCCAGGATCGCCAATCCGACGCCGACAATCCCCACCGCCCGATTCACCAACAGAAGCCCCACAGCGGCAGCACCGGCGATCGTCGCGTGGTTGCTGGGAAACGACCAGTCACCGTACTCCGGACAAGCCACAACGGTGGCGACCTGCCCCAGCGCTCGACACGGACGGTCTTCCTGCCAGATGTTCTTGAGCAGCTCGCTCGTCAGATAAGCGACTACGGCAACCGCCGGCGCGACAATGGCCAACGCCATGCGGGAGTTGTTCTGGCGGCGCGCCCGCCACCAGAGCACGAGGAACATCACCGCGAGCACTCCGATGATCGCTTCGGTCGCGAACGCGCCGACGGCTTGGACCAGTTCGGGACTGCCCGCTCCGGCACCCGCGATGTCCCGGTACCAGTCGGCACTGACGTCAGGAACGTCTCGTCTCCACATGAGATCGACGCTAAAGCGATCACTTTCGCCGGGCCTCTGTCGAAAGCCACGACTCCGCACTGACCTTCGACAGGTCCACAGACCTGCCGAACGGCACCGCGTCCCGGAATCGGCAACTTTCCTTGTCGATTCAGGGCTCCGTGTCGATCCTGGGCGTGGAGGTGGTCCGGGATGGACATGGGAACGACGCGGTTACCCGCCGGGGTGTACCTGTTGGGCTTCAGTCTCTTCGCGATGGGAAGTGCCGAGTTTCTGTTGGCAGGAGTGCTTTCGGCGGTGGCCGACAACCTGCGTGTCACGCTGTCGTCCGCCGGGTTCCTGATCACGGCGTTCGCGTTGGGTGTCGTGGTCGGCGGGCCGCCCTTCGCCGTGCTCAGTCTGCGCTGGCGTCGGCGTACCGCGTTGTTGGCCACCCAGGGGGTCTTCGCGGCCAGTGTCGCTGTCGGTTTGCTGGGTGACTACCAGGTTCTGCTGGTCAGCCGGGTGATCTCGGGGATCGCCTACGCGGGCTTCTTCGCCGTCGCGTCGGTCACCGCGATCAGTCTGGTGACGCCGGACCGCAACGCACGGGCGTCCGGGGTGGTGGTCAGCGGTCTCAGCGTGGCCATGGTCGCCGGTGGCCCTGCGGGCACGCTGATCAGCCACTTCACCGAGTGGCGTGGCGGATTCTGGGCTGTGGCGGTGTTGACCGTCGCCGGGATGACAGGGGTGCTGTTCGGGTTGCCCGCGACCAACTCGGGCAGCACCGGTCGGCCGACCGTGGCACGGGAAATGGCCACGATGCGCAAGCCCGCGCTCTGGGGGATCTACGCGATCACAATCCTGACCACGGCGGCGTACATGATCACGTTCAACTACCTGGCCGCGATGCTCGGCAGCGTCACGGCTGTGCCCGAGGTGTGGATTCCGGCTGTCCTCGCGTTGTTCGGCGTCGGCGCTTTCGTCGGCCTGTCCGTCGGCGGCCGGATCTCCGACCGACGGCCGCATCTCGCCCTGCTCACCGGGGTCGTGGCGACGGTGGTCCTGTCCCTTGCCCTGGTCGGGGTGATCCGGCAGGTCTGGCTTGTGGTGCCTGTGGTGTTCCTGCTGGGCGTCGGCGCGTTCGTGCTGAATCCCGCCATCTACGGGCGGGTGTTCACGATCGCCGCGGACGCCCCGACGCTGGCCGGTGCCACGACGGTCTCGGCGTTCCAACTGGGGATCAGCATCACGCCTGTCCTGGCGGCTGTGTCGCTCACACAGGGAGCCGCGCTCACGTCGGTGTGCCTCATCGGTGCAGCACTCGCCGCGATCGCGGCTCCGTTCATCCTGCTTGACCGGGCAGGTCTTCGGGACCGAAAGCGTCCGGAAGTACTTCGCCCATCTTGAGAATCCCGCGTGGCGTGTCCAGCAGGCAGTCAGGACCGCCGAACTCGTAGAGGATCTGACGGCAACGACCGCACGGCATCAGCAGTTCGCCTGTGCTGCTTTGGCAGGTGACGGCGACGAAACGGCCGCCGCCCGTCAACCGGAGCTGACCTGCCATCGCGCACTCGGCGCACAGCCCAAGGCCGTAGGAGGCGTTCTCGACGTTGCATCCCGTCACCACGCGGCCGTCCGAAACCAGGGCGGCCGCGCCGACGTGCAAGCCGGAGTACGGGCAGTAGGCCTTGGCGGCGGCTTCGACGGCCGCCGCCCGCAAGGCATCCCAGTCCGGAGTCATGAACCTTGCCCCCTGCGATAGATGAACCCGTCGGCCTGTGGCATCCGCAACCGTTGCGAAGCAACCGCAAGCACGATCAGCGTGACGAAGTGCGGCGCGTATGGTGTCAAGTCACGCGGCAGTTCGTCCACCGAATAGTAGATCGCGTACAGCAGCCCAGCGGCCAGTACAGCCGCGCCAGCGGCGAACCACTTGCGGCGGAACAGTTGCACGACAACCACGACGACAAGCAGGAGTACGGCCGCGTACAGCAGCGCCAGAACAGCAGGTCCGCGACCGGACAGTTGCAAGCCGTCCGTGTAGCCGAAGAGCGCCGAACCGCCGAGCAGTCCACCGGGCCGCCAGTTGCCGAAGATCATCGCCGCGAGGCCGATGTAACCGCGGCCGTTGGTCTGGTTCTCCAGGTAGTCGGCGCCGTCCTTCAGCAGCACCAGCGACGCGCCACCCATTCCAGCGAGACCACCGGAGATCAGCACCGCCGTGTACTTGAAGGCGTACACGTTGACGCCCAGCGACTCCGCAGCCGTCGGGTTCTCGCCGCACGACCGCAGCCGCAGACCGAACCTGGTGCGCCACAGGATGATGTAGCTGATCGGCACCAGCAGGATCGCGATCATCGTCAGCGGCGCGACCTGGGTCAGCAGGCCGCGCAGGATCCCGGCCACGTCCGAGATCAGCACGCGCTGCTGGGCTTCCAGATCCGCCAGCCAGCTGGTGATCCCTGTCGCGGAGTACGTGTCGAACTTCGGTACGACCGGCGACTGCCTCGGGTTGCCCGACAACGGCTGGAAGACCAGGTGCGCCAGGTATTTCGTGACACCGAGACCCAGCAGGTTGATCGCCACACCGGACACGATGTGGTTCACGCCGAACGTCACGGTCGCGATGGCGTGCAGCAGACCGCCGAGCGCACCGAACACGATCGCCACCAGCAGGCCGACCCACACCCCGCCGTAGTACGAACCCCAAGCGGCGCCCCAGGTACCGAGGATCAGCATGCCCTCGAGACCGATGTTCACCACGCCCGCGCGCTCGGCCCACAAGCCGCCGAGGGCGGCGAGCAGAATCGGCAGCGCCAGCCGCAACGCGGTCTGGGTGGTGGTCGACGACGTCAGGTCGACGTTGCCGGTCAGGTACGAAGCCGTTGCCAGCACGGCGATCGCCCCGACTGCCCAGAGCACACCGGACAGCCAGCCGGGAATCCTGCGGCGTTGGGGCGGCGGGGCGACGTGCACCGGCCCGGCGACCGGGTTGTCCACGATACCGGCGGCCATCAGACACTCCCTCCGGCTGCGACGTCACTGGTGTCCCGGCCGAGTTGGCGGCCGACCCGGCGCTGTTCGGCGGCCAGTTCCATCCGGCGCACGATCTCGTACGCGATGACCACGGACAGCACGATCGCTCCCTGCATGATCGTCGTGATCTCCTGCGGCACACCGACGTTGTCCAGTGAGACCGCCGACTTGTCCAGGAACGCCCACAGCAAGGCACCCAACGCGATACCGCCCGGGTGGTTGCGGCCGAGCAACGCGACGGCGAGACCGGCGAACCCGTAACCCGCGGGCGAAGTCTGCAGGTATTCGTGGTCGCGTCCCAACAGCTCGGGCAACGCCGTCAGCCCGGCGACACCGCCGGACAGCAACATGGCGGTCAGCACCATCTTGCGGGCGTCCACGCCACCCGCGGTCGCGGCGGTCGGCGACTCACCGCTGGCCTTGAGCTCGAAGCCAAACCTCGTCCGGTTGAGCATCACCCAGTAGCCGAAGCCGACGAGACCGGCGACGAACACGAACCCGAACAGCGTCCCGTTGTCCCCGAACGGGATGCCGGGCATCCAGCCGGACTCCGGGATCGGCTTGGTGGCGATGTTGTTGCCGATCTGCACACCGAACGCGTCCGTGCTGACCAGGTAGGCGATCAGGCCGATCGCGATGGCGTTCAACATGATCGTCGAGATCACCTCGGACACCCCGCGGTAGACCTTCAGCAACGCCGGGACCAGCGCGTACAACGAACCGGCCAGCACAGCGACGATGATGATCACCAGCGTGTGGATCACGGGTGGCAGCACGACCCCGCCGCCGACGATGGCCGCGATCACCGCGGCGAACCGGTACTGGCCCTCGACACCGATGTTGAACAGGTTCATCTGGAAGCCGATGGCCACCGCCAGA
This sequence comes from Kibdelosporangium sp. MJ126-NF4, assembly GCF_000826545.1. The sequence continues at coordinate 719,506 of NZ_CDME01000015.1, forward strand.
CCTGCCAGGTAGTACACGGCGCCGCTGTTGACGGTGTCGACCGCGGTGGTGCCGCGGAAGAGCTGGCCGATCATCGCGCCGAACGCCTCGAGCGGGTTGTCGCCCGAGACCAGCAGCGCGATCGTGCACAGCAGCACCGAGAACAGGATCGCCAGCGCGGGTGGCAGCAGCTTGCCGCGCAGGGTCGTCTTCACTGTGTCGCCTCCCTTGGCGCGGAGCCGGTCATGGCGCAGCCCAGATCCTCCGCGGTGACCGTCGCCGGGTCCTCCTCGGACACCAGACGGCCGCGCAGCATCACCACGATCCGGTCCGACAGGCCGATCAGCTCGTCCAGGTCGGCGGAGATCAGCAGCACCGCGAGACCGGCGGCACGGGCGCGGCGGATGTGTTCCCAGATCAGCGCCTGCGCGCCGACGTCGACGCCCCGGGTCGGGTGCGAGGCGATCAGCAGCTTCGGGTCACCGGACAGCTCACGGCCGACCACGAGTTTCTGCTGGTTGCCGCCGGACAACGCGGCCGCGGCCACGTCGATGCCCGGCGTGCGGACGTCGTAGGCGTCGACGATGCGCTGGGTGTCCTTCCTGGCACCGGCGATGTCCAGCCACTGTCCTTTGGAGACAGGTTCGCGGGTCTGGTAGCCGAGCATCCGGTTGGCCCACAACGGCTGCGTCAACAGCAGACTGTGCCGGGTGCGGTCCTCGGCGACGTAGCCGATCCCGGCCTCCCGGCGGGCCAGCGTGCCGAGCTTGGTGATGTCCTTGCCGCCCAGCGTGATCGTTCCCGCGCTGCCCCTGCGCATGCCCATGACCGCCTCGACGAGCTCGGTCTGGCCGTTGCCCTCGACCCCGGCGATGCCGAGCACCTCACCGGAGTGCACGACCAGCCCGATGTCGTCGAGCACGGCACGCGCCGAACCGGGCTCTTCCAGCCGCAGACCGGACACCGTGAGCACGGCCATGTCGGTCACAGTGGACTCGCGGGTCTCCGGGCTCGGCAGTTCGCTGCCGACCATCATCTCGGCGAGCTGACGCGAACTGGTCGTCTTCGGGTCGGCGGTGCCGACCGTGGTGCCGCGCCGGATCACCGTGATCGTGTCGGCGATCGTGCGGACCTCGTCCAGCTTGTGCGAGATGAAGATGAACGTGAAGCCGTCCCCGCGCATCTGCCGCACGGTGTCGAACAGGTCGTCGACCTCCTGCGGCACGAGCACCGCCGTCGGCTCGTCGAGGATCACGATCCGTGCGCCGCGGTACAGGACCTTGACGATCTCCACCCGCTGGCGGTCGGCCACACCGAGGTACTCGAGCGCGATGTCGAGGTCCGTGTTCAGGCCGGTCCGCTTGGCCAGTTCGGTGACCTTCCTGCGCGCCTTGGCGCCGATGCCGTGCAGGCCTTCCGCGCCGAGCACGATGTTCTCGAGCACGCTCAGGTTGTCGGCGAGCATGAAGTGCTGGTGCACCATGCCGACGCCGACCTTGATGGCGTCCGACGGGTTGCGCAGCCGCACCGGCTCGCCGTTCACCTTGATGGTGCCCTCGTCCGGCTGGAGCATCCCGTACAGGATCTTCATCAGCGTGGACTTGCCCGCGCCGTTCTCGCCGCAGACCGCGTGCACCTCGCCGGTGCGTACTTTGAGGTGGATGTCGCTGTTGGCGACCACCCCGGGGAACCGTTTGGTGATTCCCTCCAGCTCAACGGCCAGGTCGTCAGCCATCTTCGCCTCCTGGAGAAAACGCCCGAAAACCTCGTGAGTGTTTTGGCCGGTTCTTACCGGCCAAAACACTCACGAGGCACTACCAGCGGGACGGTTAGTTGGATGGCTTGTCCGAAACCGTGATCTTGCCGTCGATGATCTGCTGCTTGTACGCGTCGAGCGTGGCCTTGATGTCGTCGATCTTGCCGCCGGAGGTGGCGTAGCCGACGCCGTCGACCTTCAGGTCGAAGCGCTTGGGCAGCGAGCCGAGCGAGTTGCCCGCGACCGCGCGGATGTAGTCGAACACCGCGACGTCGACCCGCTTGAGCATGGACGTGATGATCACGTCCTTGGAGTTCTCGACGGTCTTCTGGTTGTACTGGTCGGAGTCGACACCGATGGCCACCACGCTCTTGGCCTTCGCGGCCTCGAACACGCCCTTGCCGGAGGCACCGGCGGCCTGGTAGAGGACGTCTGCGCCACGGCTGATCTCACCGGCCGCGACCACGTTGCCCTTGGCCGGGTCCTGGAAACCGGTGAAGTCACCGGCCGGGGTGATGTACTCGGACTCGACCTTGGCGTCCGGCGCGGCGGCCTTCACGCCCTGTTTGAAGCCCGCCTCGAACTTCTGGATCAGCGGCACGTTCACACCGCCGATGAAGCCGACGTGGCAGCCCTTGCTCTTGTACGCGGCGGCGACGCCGACCAGGAACGAGCCCTGCTCCTCGGCGAAGACCAGGCCGGTGACGTTCGGCAGCTTGACGGACTCGTCGTCGACGATCGCGAACTTGGTGTTCGGGAAGCTCTTGGCAACCGCCTCGACCGACTTGGCGTACGCGAAACCGACCGCGATGATCGGGCTGAAGCCCTCCTGCGCGAGCTGGCGAAGACGGGTCTGCTTGGCGTCCTCGGTCTCGTTCGGGGCGGCGGTGAGCTCCTTGATCTCCTTGAGACCCAACTCGCCCTTGGCCTTGTCCATCCCGGCACCGGCGGAGTCGTTGTACGAGGCGTCGCCACGGCCGCCGATGTCGAAGGCGAGGCCGACCTTCAGCGCGCTGGCGTCCACCTTCGGGCCGTTCGCGGTGCTGCTGCCCGCAGTGGTGCCACCGCCCTGCGGGACCGAGCTGAGCTTGCAGCTGGCGTTCTGGTTGCCACCCGCGGCGGGCGGGTTGGAACCACCACCGGTGTCCTTGGCGCAGCCGGCCAGTGCGAGAGCACCGGTCAACGCGACGGCCGCCAACGTGGTAACGCGCGATCGACGCACGACTTGTCTCCCTCCCCGCTCGGTGAGCGGCGACGAACCCCGGCCCTACTCGCCGGGAACTTGCGAATTGGCGAACCGTACCTGGCCCGTTCACCAGGTCAGCACACCACTGGCCGGGCGTAACCTAATCGTTTGCCGGTGATGCCGTCCGCGATTCCGCCCAAATACTCACGGTGATCTAAATGGCACGGCAGTACCAGAATCTCGCGTGGTCAGCCCTGCCGCGGCGAATTCGCGGAATCCACTGGAGCGCTTTGACTTTCACGCCCTGAAACGGGGAGCGCTTACACCACGAGATGCAGCAGAAAGGACCGCGCGGCAATCCCGCCAAGGACGCGCCGCCGCGTGCTCAGCGCGTCGCCTCGGCAACCAGTTCGAGGCCTTCCAGACAGATCCGCTCTGCCAGTTCGAACTCCGCCTCGGTGCGTGCGTCGGCGAGCACGCCACCCGCGGTCACCCAACGTTCCCGAGCCCGCTTGAGCAGGGCGGCCACCCGGTCGTCCGCAGTGGGTGGCAGGACTTCCACGTGCAGCCCGAGCTGGTTGTGCCGGGACCTCGCGGCGATGGCCTCGTCGTTGCTGCTGTGCTTTTGCCTGCCAAGCCACACGGGCACGAGCGCGCCCGCGGCCAGCAGCACGACCGCGCCCGCGATCAGCACCCACGTCATCGAATCAGCCTCTCCAGCTCACCGACCTGACGTTCCACATTCGCACCGGACTCGTGCTCCTGCAGCGCGAGCACGTACTGCCTGGCCACATCGGACTGGTTGGCCTGCTGCGGATCGGCCGACATCACCCACTCGCCGATCTTGCTCAGCCGCGCACCCATCTCCAGCTGCCTGCGGTTGCGGGGCGTACGGCGGCCGAGCGCCTGCGCGGCCAGGTGCAGCAGGAAGAACACCGCGAGACAGGCCGCGACGATCCCGCCGAGGGACAGCACGATCTCGCCTGTCGCCAGCTTGTCGGGCACGGCGCCGCGGCGCGGCACGCTGTCCGGGTAGTCCTTGGCCGCCTGCGCGTCGTAGGCCAGGACGTACTCCTCGACCTGCCCCGTCAGGTCGGTCATCGTCGTGCGGTACTTCCACGCCGACTCCGCCTTGGCGATCATCACGAAGTCGAAGTTGGACGCATCGACCGGGTTGTCCTCGTTGTTGAACTTGGGGCCGACGCAGAACGACGGGCCGTAGTAGCCGTTCCTCGGCTCGGTGCCGTAGACGATCACCAGGTTGGTCGGCACCAGGTTCGCGATGTCGCGGCACAGCTCCTGCCGCGGGCTGACCAGTCTCTCGCCGGACGACGGCAGCGGCTTGTCGGACAGGACCGCCACCACGATCGGGCGATCACCGATCACCTGCCGGACGCGGTCCCCGTTCACCAACGGCGGCGCGCCGGGTTCCACGTACACCGACCCGTGCCGGAATCCCTCGACGACCGCGCGGACCTGATCGCTGGTCATGGCCTGGTCGCGCAGCAAGACGACGCACCCGATCACGCCGACCAGCACACCGCCGACGATCCACCTCGGCACACCGAAGTACTTCTCGCGCCACAGGAGCCGCTCGACCGGGCCCGGTTTCCTCCTCACAGCAGTGCCAGCCCTTCCTCGGCGATGCGCTCCACTTCGGTCATCGCCTCGGCGGTGTGCGCCTGCTCGAACAGGTCGCGCGCGGTCGTGTACCGCTCGGCCGCCGCCGGCTTCCGGTCGTCGACCAATGCCGTCCCGAGTTCACTGATCCTGGCGTACGCCTTGGCTTTCGCCTGCAGCAACGCGGCCTCTTCCCGCTGTCGCCGCCGCCTGTGGCGCAGCGCGAACCCGGCGAGTGCGCCGCCGCCGAGGATCACAGCCGATCCGCCCCACGCCAACGGGGTGTAGCGGGCGATCGTCGCCGCCGGGTCGTAGGTCTCCGGCTGCGGACGGCCGAAGGGCTTGCGACGGCTCAGTTCGCTCAGCCGCGTGACGATCGTTCCCACGCGGCCGTCGATCGTGCCGCCCTTGGAGAAGGTCCCGATCTCGTAGCGGCCGAAAGCGTAGTTCCGCGCCGAGTCCACCAGCTGCTGGTCCTTGCCCGCGGCCTCGGTCCAGTAGCCCTGTCCGACCAGGACGATGTCGTCGGGGAACTCCTTGGCCAACGCGGGCGCGTAGTCCACGAACGGCTCACCCGGCTTGAGCGCGGGCAGCGCCGCGACCCGCACGGTGAAGCCGGTCTTGTCCTTGATCGATTGGGTGGGCAGGGTGAACTTGTCGGCCCGGTCCGGTGCGTTGTAGACCGGGTTCTGCCGCAGCTTTCCGGCCAGGTCGGCGACTTGCGACGGCGTCGGAGTGCGCACTTCGTACGCCGGATAGGCCTGGCCGACCGGAGTGCGGTTGCCGTCACGGATCGACGCCAGCACCGGGCCCGTGATGTCCATGTAGGACGTTTGCTGTCGCAACTCGGTCGGGTTCGACGGGCCCCACCGCGTGTACAGGCCCTCCACTGTGATCAGTCGCACCTTCTTGCTGTCCGCCCACTTCTTGAGCGGTTCGTACACCTTGTCGTAGTGCTCGTCGTAGTGCTTCTCGTCCTTGTAGCCGGTCGCGAAGGGCGCGATCAGCAGCTTCGTGTCCGGCTTCATCTCCCTGGCGACCAGCGAGAGGTCGATGTGCGTGACCACGCCGGGAGCCTGGTAGACCTGCTGGGTCTCCAGTGCTCTGATCGCCGCGGGAACGTCGAGCTTGGGCACGTCGGACGGCTGCAGTACGGCGACGCCGAGGACAAGACCGATCAGTGGGACCACGGCCGACACTGTCCCATCATCGGCCCCGCCACGTGCGGCGATTGCCTCAATCGGGTGTCCGGCGGGTCAGCGGCCACATGCTGGCGGCGGTCACACGCGTCGGCCCAGTCGGCCCACGGCCAGGTGCACCAGGAAGGCCACCGCGAGGCAGACCGCGACGAGCCCGCCCGCGGCGAATGCGATCTCCCTGTTCGTCAGCTCGGTGGGCACGGCAGCGCGGCGTGGCACGGGGCCTGGGTAGTGCTTGGCCGTCTCCGCGTCGAAGGCCTGAACCAGCTCGCCGAGCCACACCGCGTAGTCGATTTTCGACCCACCGCTCAGAGTGGACATTTCGCTGTACGGAAGGGAAGCGTTCACATCATTGGCCAACTGGGACGGGCCGTCCGGAACAGCCTTGAAGGCAAAGTCGGAATCGGCGCACACGTACCAGAACCTGGCCTCGAGGCTCTGGCTCAAGACCACCAGGTTGTCAGGTGTCAGTTCGGCGAGGCTGTCACAGTCCACCCGGTCCTCCGGCGGCATCTCGGGTGACAGGAAAGCCACCACGATCGGCCGATCACCGATCGTGCGACGGACCACGTCCGGATCGACCGTCTGTGTCACTCCTGGTTGCACGTACACGGGGTCGCGCCGAAGCTCCTCGACGACTGCCCGTGTCGCGTTGGACGGTGTCTCCCCCTGGTCGAACGGCACAGCTACGCATGCGATCACACCGACCAACACACCACCGACGACCCATCGCGGTACGCCGAGGTACTTCTGCCGCCAGAGGATCCGCCTCGCCAGCCCTGGTTGCCGCCCGACTGTTGCGACTGTCGGCTCCGGCTGGTCGAGCGCATCCGAACTGAGTACGGACAAGCCGAAACGGGCCAGACCTTCGTCGGCAACGCGTTCCGCCTCGGCCATCGCGGCCGCGGTGGTCGCCTGCTCGAAGAGTTCACTCGCGGTCACGTGTCGTTCGGTCGCGTCCGCTCGCGGGCTCTCCTCGAGAACCGCTCCCAGTTCACTGATCGCCGCCTGCGCCCGCGCTCTCGCCGTCCGCAGCGCGGTCACCGCGCGCCTGCGCCGTCGAAGCAGCACCAGGCCACTGACCAACACACCACCGCCGAGGATCGCGGCCGATCCGCCCCACAGCAGCGGTGTGCTGCCGACGAGTGTGCGTCCGAGGTCGAAAGCCTGTGGCTGCGGGTCACCCAATGGCTTGTGACGGCCGAGGTCACCCAGTCGCCCGGTCAACTTCCGCACCACGCGATCGACTGTCGTGCCTCGGAAGAGAGTGACGCGCCGGTCATGGTTCATGGTGTAGTTGCGCGCCGACTCGAGGCGCTGCTGGTCCTTGCCCGCGATATCGATCCAGTGGCCCTGCGCCACCAGGACGATGTCGTCGGGGAACTCCTTGGCCAACGCGGGCGCGTACTCCACGAACGGCTCACCCGGCTTCAGCGCGGGCAATGCCACGACCCGCAAGGAGAACCCGTACTTCTGCCGGATCGCCGCGACCGGCGTGGTGGCCCGGTCGGACCGGTCCGGCGCGTTGTACACCGGGTTCTGCCGCAGTTTCGCCACCAGGTTGGCAACTTGGTCCGAGGTGGGCGCGGACGTCGGATGAGTCGGGTACAAGCGGCTGTCGTGCCGGGCGGTGTCCTTCATGTAGCGAACCGATTCCAGCGCCGGGCCCGTGACGTCCATGTACGCCGTCACCTGCCGTAGCTCGGCCAGGTTTTCCGGACCTCCCACGTTGTCCAGGTGCAGGCCATCCACTGTGATCAGCCGCACGCTCCTGCTCCTGGCCCAGTCATCGAGTGGCTTGGTCACCTGTTTTTCGTATTCCAGGCTTGGTGTCGGCCCGGCGAACGGCGCGATCAGCAGTTTCATGTCCGGTGCCAGCTCACGCGTGACCGCGGCGACGTCGACGTTCGTCTCTGTCCCAGGCGCTTGGTAGACCTGGTGGGTCTCCAGCGCCGCGATCGCGGCGGGAACGTCGAGCCGGGGCGCTGGCGGGGCGTCGATGGGCTGCAGAACGGCAAGGCCGACGGCGAGACCGAGCACGGAGATCACCACCCACAGCGTGGCAGCGATCGTCCGCCCGGGTGACCGATTCCGGAAACCGGTAACAGCCATAGCCTCGGGCTACCGAAACGATGGCATCAGGGAATTCTGCGCCTGGCGCGACCGGCTCGACTGTTCGGTGTGTCACAGAGGCGAACCGCTGGTTGGGCCAGGTGTGGACGACCGGACTAGCATCCCTCGGGTCAAGGCCCGGTGGGTAACCGTCCCGGTTGGACTCCCAGCCCATCCAGCCGGAGAACAGCGATGTTGGAGGCTCGAAGCCGATGTCCGCCGAAGCCGCTGAGGTGTCGCGGCCCAGCCGACGCGGGACGCTGTACCGCGGTGACCCAGGTATGTGGTCATGGGTGGCACACCGCATCACGGGTGTGCTCACGTTCTTCTTCCTGTTCGCCCACGTGCTCGACACCGCGCTGGTCCGGGTGTCGCCGGAGGCCTACAACGAGGTCATCGAGACCTACAAGACGCCACTGGTCAACCTGATGGAGGTCGGCCTGGTCGGCGCGGTGCTCTACCACGCGCTCAACGGCGTGCGGGTGATGCTCGTGGACTTCTGGGCCAAGGGCCCGCGCTACCAGAAGCAGATGCTCTGGGGCATCCTCACGGTCTGGCTGCTGGTGATGCTGCCCGGCGCCTACTTCATGATGGTCCGGACCGTCACCGAGATGTTCGGGGGCAAGTGATGACACTCGCTCTCGACAAGCCGCGCGCACCGCGCCGCCCGGCGGCCCGGCGCAACAACTGGGAGCTGGCCAGCTGGGTCTTCATGCGCGTGTCCGGTCTCGCGCTGCTGGTCCTCGTGCTCGGCCACCTGCTGATCATGAACATCCTCGACGGCGGTGTGCACCGGATCAACTGGGGCTTCGTCGCCGGTCGCTGGTCGTCGCCGTTCTGGCAGTTCTGGGACCTGTCCATGCTGTGGCTCGCCGAGATCCACGGCGGCAACGGCCTGCGCACGATCATCAACGACTACGCCCGCAAGGACGCCACCCGGTTCTGGCTCAAGGTCCTGCTCTACGTCTCGATGGTGCTGATCCTCGCGCTCGGCACGTTCGTGATCTTCACGTTCGACCCGAACTTCGACGCCTGATCCGCCCCCACCACATCGAAGGCCGATAGCGAATGCAGTTCCACAAGTACGACGTGGTGATCGTCGGTGCCGGTGGCGCCGGTATGCGCGCCGCGATCGAATCCGGCCAGCGGGCCAGGACCGCTGTGCTCACCAAGCTCTACCCCACGCGTTCGCACACCGGCGCGGCGCAGGGCGGCATGTGTGCCGCGCTGGCCAACGTCGAGGAGGACAACTGGGAGTGGCACACCTTCGACACCATCAAGGGTGGCGACTATCTCGTAGACCAGGACGCGGCGGAGATCATGGCCAAGGAGGCCATCGACGCCGTGCTCGACCTGGAGAAGATGGGCCTGCCGTTCAACCGCACGCCGGAAGGCAAGATCGACCAGCGGCGCTTCGGCGGGCACACGCGTAACCACGGTGAGGCCGCCGTGCGTCGAGCCTGTTACGCGGCCGACCGCACCGGCCACATGATCCTGCAGACGCTGTACCAGAACTGCGTCAAGCACGGCATCGAGTTCTTCAACGAGTTCTACGTGCTCGATATCTGCCTGACCCCGGACGCCAACGGCGAACCGGTGTGCACCGGCGCGATCGCGTACGAGCTGGCCACCGGCGAGATCCACGTCTTCCAGGCCAAGTCTGTCGTGTTCGCGACGGGCGGCTTCGGCAAGGTCTTCAAGACCACGTCGAACGCGCACACCCTGACCGGCGACGGCATGGGCATCATCTTCCGCAAGGGCCTTCCCCTTGAGGACATGGAGTTCTACCAGTTCCACCCGACCGGCCTCGCCGGACTGGGCATCCTGCTGACCGAGGGCGCACGGGGTGAGGGCGCGATCCTGCGCAACGCCTCGGGCGAGCGGTTCATGGAACGCTACGCACCGACCATCAAGGACCTGGCGCCGCGGGACATCGTGGCCCGGTCGATGGCGCTTGAGGTGCTGGAAGGCCGCGGTGCCGGGCCGAACAAGGACTACGTGCTGCTGGACTGCACGCACCTCGGCGCCGAGGTCCTGGAGACCAAGCTGCCGGACATCACCGAGTTCGCCCGCACGTACCTCGCGGTCGACCCGGTGAAGGAGCCGGTACCGGTGTACCCGACCGCGCACTACGCGATGGGCGGCATCCCGACCAACATCCACGCGGAAGTGTTGCGGGACAACGACCACGTCATTCCCGGCCTGTACGCGGCGGGCGAGTGCGCGTGCGTGTCGGTGCACGGCGCCAACCGGCTCGGCACGAACTCGCTGCTGGACATCAACGTCTTCGGCCGTCGCGCCGGGATCGCCGCGGCCGAGTACGCCAACGCCCACGAGCACGTCGACCTGCCGGAGACCCCGACGCAGTTCGTTGAGGACCAGCTGGCGCTGGTGCTGTCCGAGCACGGCAGTGAGCACGTCGCGGACATCCGCACCGAGCTGCAGGCCACAATGGACGCCAACGCGTCGGTGTACCGCACCGAGGACACGCTCAAGCAGGCGCTGCACGACGTGCAGGCGCTGAAGTCCCGGTACGCGCACATCACCGTGCAGGACAAGGGCAAGCGCTACAACACGGACCTGCTCGAAGCGATCGAGCTCGGCTTCCTGCTCGAACTGGCCGAGATCCTGGTCGTCGGCGCGTTGAACCGCAAGGAATCCCGTGGTGGGCACGCCCGCGAGGACTACCCGAACCGGGACGACACGAACTACATGCGCCACACCATGGCGTACAAGGAGGGTGAGTCGTTGACCGCGGACATCCGCCTCGACTACAAACCCGTGACCTTTACCCGGTACAAGCCGATGGAGCGCAAGTACTGATGACTGCCACAGTTGAGTCGGGCACAGTCGTGACGGGGACCCGCCGTGAGGTTCCCGTGGTCCCCGAGGACGCGGTCCTGGTAGCGCTGAAGATCCTGCGCTTCAACCCCGAGGTCGACGACGAGCCACACTGGGAGACCTACGACATCCCGGCCCTGCCGACGGACCGCGTGCTGAACCTGCTGCACTACGTGAAGTGGTACATCGACGGCACGCTGACGTTCCGCCGTTCCTGCGCGCACGGCATCTGCGGCTCGGACGCGATGCAGATCAACGGCATCAACCGGCTCGCGTGCAAGGTGCTGGTGAAGGATCTGCTGGCGCGCAAGGGAAAGCAGACCACCATCTCGCTCGCGCCGATCAAGGGCCTTGTCGCACGCAAGGATCTCCTCGTCGACATGGAGCCGTTCTTCGAGGCGTTCCGCGCGGTGAAGCCGTACCTGATCACCTACGGCAACGAGCCGACGCGGGAACGGATCCAGTCGGCGGCCGACCGCGAGCGCTTCGACGACACGACCAAGTGCATCCTGTGCGCCTGCTGTACGACCTCGTGCCCGGTGTACTGGAGCGACGGCTCGTACTTCGGGCCCGCCGCGATCGTCAACGCGCACCGGTTCATCTTCGACAGCCGCGACGAGGGCGCGGGCGACCGGCTCGACATCCTCAACGACACCGAGGGCGTCTGGCGCTGCCGCACCACGTTCAACTGCACGGACGCCTGCCCGCGTGGCATCCAGGTCACGAAGGCGATCCAGGAGGTCAAGCGCGCACTGCTGTTCCGTCGCTGAGTTGAGTAAGAGGTAGGAAAGTAATACTCTTACTCACATGAGCGGGAAGCTGACATCCAAGGGGCAGGTGACCATCCCGATCGCGGTTCGGGAGGAGCTTGGCCTGCGCCCCGGCGACGAGGTGGACTTCATCGTCGAGGACGGCTCAGCCAGGATCGTCCGAGCAGCTTCGAACGGCACGCGTGGTCATCGGATCGTGACGCGACTGCGCAACCGCGGCGACGTTCCGATGACCACCGACGAGATCATGGCCCTGACGCGTGGCGACTGAGCGAACCCTGGTCGACTCGAACGTCCTGATCGACCTGCTGACCGAAGACCCGAACTGGTTCGACTGGTCGTCGGCCGCCCTCACAGCGGCGGCCGACGACGGTCTGCTGGTCATCAATCCGCTCGTCTACGCGGAGGTCTCCATTCGGTTCAGCACCATCGAGGATCTCGACGACGCGCTGCCGCCGGACGACTTCATCCGCACACCCCTGCCGTGGTCGGCCGCCTTTCTGGCTGGAAAGAGCTTCACCGACTACCGGCACCGGGGTGGCACCAGGACATCCCCGTTGCCCGATTTCTACATCGGTGCGCACGCCGCAGTCGCGAAGTTCCGCCTACTCACTCGGGATGCCGCCCACTACCGCACCTACTACCCCACTGTCGACCTCATCTGCCCGAGCTGACCTACGTCAATCCGTAGCAACGGCCCCTCGCGTCGGCGGGCAGGGTTCCGTCACAGTCGGGCGGTCGGCCGATCGTGTGGGTGCCGGTCGTGGTTGGGGTGGTGTGCGCGGGTTCCGGCTGGAAGACGGCCGTCGCGCGTAAGAGCGCAAGAGCGCAAGGCGTGTGGCTTGCGCGCGCAAACGCGCAGGGGTGTGGTTCGTGGGGTGTCCCTCCCGTATGGCCTGGGCGTAGCCATACCATGGCGTGTCGGGAGGTCGGCCTACGCAAACCGACCCACAGCGCAGGCCCTACCGACCTCCCGGCACGCCGTGGTTTCCTTTGGCAGGACATACGGGAGGGGCGCCCCGCGCCCCCCACTCGACCCAGGAAGCCACGTGGGTTAAGCGAACCGGCTCGGCGAACAGAGTTGTTTGTGTCCCCTCTTGGCGGCCTGCCCGCCGGCGAGGCATCTGTGTCTTTCTCTTTCCCCCGGTGACACGCGACCGACTGGCCGACTGTGACCGAAACCTTGGTTCCACGCCCCATAAGACAGTCCCCCGCCCAACCCGGGGGGCGTCCCTGCTCCAGTCTACCGGCAATAACCCCTGGTCAACGGGCTACCAGCGAGTTGTGGACAACGAGATTCGCCGATGATCCCTTCGCCTCAGGGACGAGCCTGTGATGCCCGCCGTGTCGGGCTCGTTCCCGACACTCGAGTTTGCTCGTGGCACAAAGAGAATGTCCTCGCCGGACGGCAGGCCTCCAAGAGGGAAACCAACCCATGGTCCGCCCACCCGGTTGGCTCAGCCCACGTGACTTCCCGGGTCCAGTGAGGGCGTGGTCGGTCCCCTCCCGTATGACCTGCCAAAGGAAACCACGACGTGCCGGGAGGTCGGTATCGCCTGCGCTGTGGGTTGGTTTGCGTAGGCCGACCTCCCGACACGCCGTGGTATGGCTGCGCCCAGGCCATACGGGAGGAAACCAACCACGAACCCCACCCATGCGCTGTGCGCGCAAGACCGCTTACGTGCAAGGCCGCTCGCCCGCTTGCCCACTTACGCGCAAGGCCTCTTACGCGCTTGCCGTCTTGCGCTTGCGCGCTTGCTCTCCTGCGCTTGCTTTGCGCACAAAGCCGACTTTGACGGAACCCTGGCGTCGGCGGGGGCTGTTTTTCATGTTCCTATGCCTATGTCTAATTTGTACCCGATGGGCCGTTCGGCCTAACCATACGATCGAAGGGTTTACCGAAGATCCGGACGCGGCCTAGCGTGAAAGAGCGTTCGGGGACGCGAGTCGAGGGACCCCGAGCCATTCCTTTTCTACCCTGTATTGAAAGGAATGCGCTATTCATGCGTAAGTTCATTCCGGCCGTCATGCTCGCGGCCGCCGTTTCCGGCGCCGTCGGCGCACCCGCCGCTGCCGCGGGCACGGTCGACCCCATGATCATCGGTGGCGGCACCGTCAGTTCCGCTCCCTGGGGCGCCCAGGTCTATGTCAACGGCCAGTTCAACTGCTCCGGCTCGATCATCGCGCCGCAGTGGGTGCTCACCGCCAAGCACTGCGACGGGTCGTCCCTGTCGGTGAAGGTCGGCAACGTCAACCTCGGCCAGGGCGAGAACCGCACGGTCGACCGCAAGGCCACCGCACCCAGCGGCGACATCCTGCTGCTGCACCTGAGCTCAGCCGTGCAGACCACGTACATCAAGCTGGCCGACTCGAACCCGGCGACGGGCTCGACCAACCAGATCTACGGCTGGGGCCGCACCCAGGGCAGCAACCCGCCCTCGCCCGTGCTCAAGACCGCCAACGTGCGTGTCACCGGCACGAGCTCGGACGCCTACGGCGGCCCGGCGATCGCCAGCGTCGGCGTGAACGGTGCCGCGTGGCACGGTGACTCCGGCGGCCCGCAGATCGCCGACGGCGTGCAGGTCGGCGTCTGCTCGACCGGCGAGAACAGCGGCAGCAACCCCCAGGGCACCCAGAATTACGCCAGCGTCGCCAACGCCCGCTCCTTCATCCGCAGCACCGCGGGCGTATGAATCGAATCCTGAACAATTCCGGCCGTGCATGACGCGGTAACGCCGGAAAGCGACATCCCAGCCGGTCGTCCCAGCACGTGGACGACCGGCTGGAGCGCGTTCGGGGCCGGTCCACTTCTTGCAACTTTTACGTAGTTACGTAGGATAGCGGTATGGAGTTCGACGAGCGGCTGGCTGCACTGGAGGAACGGGTCGCCGCGCTGGAGGGAAAGCCGACGACACCGGTGTCGACCGGTCCGCTCTGGGCGTTGGAGGGCGTCAAGGAACGCATGCCGGAGGGCGCGGTGCTGTTCACCGGCACCGTGCCGCTGCCGACCGGGCACCACTACGAGTGGCAGCAAGGCGAGACGGTCGAGAATCTGCTGGGGATGGACTGGTCCGAGCTGAGCGCCACCATCGCCGCACTCGGCCACCCCGTCCGGCTGCTGTTGCTGCGGCTGATCCTCACCGGCGTCCAGACCACCGCCGAACTCCAGGAACACGAGGCACTGGGGACAACCGGCCAGCTCTACCACCACCTGCGGCAACTGGTTGCCGCAGGTTGGCTGCAGCTGACCTCCCGCGGGCACTACGCGGTGCCCGGCGCGAAGGTGATCCCGCTGCTCACCGTGCTCACGGCAGTCCAGAACCCAGCTTGAAACCGGGGGAACAGCCATGCCAAGCAGACGAACCGTCCTCGCCGCCACCGCGGCAACCGGGCTCGCGCTGACCGCCACACCGGCGTCGGCGTCCGGATCGCTGAAGTCCCTTGTGGACACACAGGCCGCGAGGATCACCGGCTACGACACGGTCGCCATCGGCGCGTTCCGCGGCCGGGAGACGTATTCCGTGCGCGGCGACTCGATCTTCCAGATCGGCTCGATCACCAAGACCTTCACCGCGGTGCTACTCGCACTGAGCGGCGGCATCGACGATCCGCTGACCAAACGCCTGCCCCGCCGTTTCCCTGCGCCGCAGGGCGTCACGCTGGCGCAACTGTCCTCGCACACGTCAGGAATGCCCCCGCTGCCGCCGGGTCTGCTTGAGCACCCGGACTTCGACGAGCGGGACCCATACGCCCACATCACCGACGACTTCCTGATCGAGGCCCTGAAGAGGACCACGCTGGTCACCCCGCCCGGCACGGCGTACCAGTACTCCAACTTCGGCGCCGGTCTGCTTGGGCTCGCGCTGGCCCGGAACTACGAAGCCCTTGTCCGCCACCGGATCACGATGCCGCTCAGGCTCGACGACACCGTGCTGACGTTGAACCCGTTGCAGCGCCGCCGTAAAGTTCAGGGCTACGACGCCAACGGCAAGGCCACACCGGACTGGCGCCTGCCGCTGATCCCCGGTGCGGGCGCGCTGTACGGCACCGTCGACGACCTGCTGCGCTACATGCGTGCCCACCTCGGCGACGCGCCGTACCGGCTCAGGCCCGCGCTGGATCTGGTGCAGCGCCCCAGGTTCGACATCAACCCGCAGGCCAAAGTCGGGCTCGGCTGGCACTTCTTCACGTTGCCCAGCGGCCGCACGGTGACGTTCCACGACGGCGGCACCGGCGGGTTCACCAGCCTCGCCCTGTTCTCGCCCAAGGACAACACCGGAGTGTCGATCATCGTGAACAAGTTCAACGGGAACCTGCTCGAACACGGCGCCGAGCTCCTCGAATCCCTCTGAGTTCGCCGCGCAACCAAGGCGGCCTTCGGTGCACCCCACGAAACCAAGGTGGCCTTCGGTGCACGAAACGCACCGAAGGCCACCTTGGTTGCCGAGGCTTACTTGGAGACGCGAACTGTCATCGAAGTGCCCTGCTGGGACTGCACCCTGATCTTCACACCGGCCGCGGGCAGCTTCACGCCCGCGGTGGGCTGGTCGGCCGACCAGAACGACCTGGTGTCGTCGAAGAGTGGCTGCGCGGCCCTGCCACGGACGTAGCTGGGCCTGCCGTTCGCGAGCAACGTGAACGAGTCCGACTTCTGCAGCGAGAACGGCGCGTCGTAGCCCGCGATGCGCGGACGCCACGCCTGGCCCTGCAGGTTCTGGATCGGCTCGGGGTTGGCGTCGACCGGCAGGATCAGACCTTCACCCGGGTGGGCGCTGGTGTTGTTGTCCGCCTGTGACGTGTCCCAGTAGGACACCAGAAGGCCGTCCTGGTACGGGAAGTGTTCCACCCAGTCCGGGCGGGCCGGGTCACCGAAGTTGTACGGGCCCGTCCGCATGTACTTGTCGAACGACGCGTACGTGCGGTTGGTCGCGATGTAGAAGTGGTCGAAGGTGGCCGTCTCCGTGCCCGTGGTCTGCTTGAACCCGTTGAGGGTCCAGCCCGCGGGCGCGCCTTCGGCACCGTCGCTGACCAGGACCGCGCCGTCGGCGGTGATCTTGATGTCGTCGGCGAAGAAGCCGTCCGGCGCCACACCACCGTCGGTCACGTACCGGAACCGCAGCTTGGCCTGCTTGCCCGCCAGCGAGGTCAGCGGCACCGAGACATCAGCCCAGCTCGCCTGCGTCCCGGTCAGCGCCGGGGCGTTCGAGCCGTCCTTCTTGAACGGGGCACCATTCACCGTGCCGTCCAGCGAGGACCACGTCGCACCGCCGTCGGTCGACGCCTGCACGTACAGGTAGTCGAAGTCCTCTTCGATGTCGTAGCGCGACTTGAGGGTCAGCGACGCGGACGTCCTCCCTGTCAGGTCGACGTCCCTGACGATGCTGTTGTCGACGTCGTCGCCCTTGCCGCTCCAGTACATCTTCGTCCCGGCGAACGGCTTGCCCAGGTCCGTGGACTTCTGTTTGTCCGGCAGCACCACCACGACACCTTGTGCCTTGTCGGTGTTGTACTCGTGTGGACCGATGTCGATGCGACGGTCCTGGCCCGCCACGACCACCTCGTAGTCCAGCCAGCCCAGTTGCAGCTTGTCCCACGCGGAGAAGTCGGACGCGCGCGTGCCGATCGCCTCGCCCGGCGCGGACACGCGGCTCTGGCCCATGATCGACCACCAGTTGACGCCGTTCTCCTGCGCGCCGCCTGGGCCGACGGTGTCATAGTGGTCCGGCAGGCCGAGGTCGTGGCCGTACTCGTGCGCGAACACGCCGAGGCCACCGTTCTCCGGCTGGATCGTGTAGTCGCCGACCCACAGACCGGTCGAGCCGATCTGGGTGCCGCCGCGCTTGTTGCCCGAGGGGCCGTCCGGTGCGCTGGAGTACGCGTACCAGCGGTGGCTCCAGATCGCGTCCTCGCCCTGGATCGGGTCACCGTCGGACTGGTCGCCGCCCGAGTGCACGATCTGGAAGTGGTCGAGGTAGCCGTCCGGCTCGTTGAAGTCGCCGTCGCTGTCGAAGTCGTAGCGGTCCCACGTGTCGAAGGACTTGAGCTCCTCGCGGATCTGCTCGTTGGTGGCACCCGCGGCGACGCGGCCGTCGGCCCACTTGTTGAGCGAGTCGCGGACCAGGTCCCAGGTGTTGTTGCAGACGTTGCCCGCGCACGGGAAGCCGTTGGACCGGCCGTAGCGGGCTTCGTTGTGGTCGACCTTCACCCAGTCGGTCACGGTGCCGTCGACGGAGTAGCGGCCGGATGACTGCTTCTCGTAGAACGTCTTGAGCGACTCGGTCCCGGCGCCCTGGCCGAAGTACATCTGCTGGTAGTGCTCACGGGAGTAGTCCGGCTGCCAGACCGTGCTGTTGTCGACCGCACGGTTGGGGGCCGGGATTTCGTTGCGCAGCGGGCCGTCGAACTTCGTCGGTCCCGGTACCGCGGGCGCGGTGTCCACGTCGGGGTAGCGCGGGTCGCGCTTGTTGCCGAACTCGGCGAGGACCACGAAGATCTTGTCGGTCTTCTCCCTGGCCAGTTCGACGTACTGGTCGACGCGCTGGTCCTTGGTGGCGCCGCGCGAGGCGTCGGCGGGCTTGTCACCGATCCTGGCGACCGTGCTCGTGCCGCGTTTTTCGACCTTGGCCTGGCCGGAGAGCACATCGGCGAGCGCCTCCTGGCGCAGCGCACGGCGTTTCTCCTCCAGCTTGTTCGGCAGATCGTGCTCTCCCGGCGCGTACTCGACGCCGGACGGTGGCGCGCTGGGCGCGGCCACAGCGGGCGCCGATAAGGAACTGACGCCCAGACCGACCAGCGCGAGCAACGCGAGGCCGGTGGAAGTTCTTCGATGCACTTGCCCTCCCGTGCACTGACGACCGGAGAGATCACTCTCCGGTCACAGATGAACGGGCTGACAGTACGGATTAACTCTATGGAGTGAAATACGCCATACGTAGGGTTATTGCCATCACGCCATATGTCGATCTTGCGGGCGAAAGTTGATCTTTCGGGCGGTTCCGACCCGGAAGGATCAGACCCAGAACACCGCGAGGCCGACGTTGAGCACGACGAGGCCGCCCAGCGTCGGGCTGAACCACTTCGGCGCCTTGTCCTTGGTGACGTAGAGCACCGCGAGCACGCCGATCACCACCAGCACGACCAGCTTGATGCCCAGCTTCATGTGGTCGTAGTCCTGGTTGGTCAGCGGCGCGAGCAGCATCAGCGCCAGCCCGGTGACCAGCTGCAGGCCCGCGCCGTGCAGCCAGCCCTTGTTGACCGGCGCGTCCTTACCGGCCTTGAGCTGGAGCATCACGGTGCCGATCAGCATCGCCATACCGAGCAGGTGCAGGAACACGAGCAGGTGCCGGACGAACTCCACTGAATTTCTCCCTCGTGGTGGTAAGGGCGGTGCAAACAGCCAGAACGGCATTATTCGCCCATCACCGAACGCGACACAGACCGGTCCTCCAGCGGCCCCGCCAACCGACATCACTTTCGAGTGACTAGCCTGCAGGGGTGCCTGAACGAGCTCGGCAACTGGCCCGTCTACTGAACCTGAGCCTCAGCATGGCCGCCGCCGTAGCGTTCGCGGCCGCGCCTGCGGCGACCGCCCAGTCCACCACCACGAACACCCCGAAGCCGGGTACGTCGTCCGGCGCGAAGCCGCCGAAGTCGGGGTCCACCTCGGGGTCGAACAAGCCATCCGACGCCGAGCAGGCGCCCAGCTGCGCGGCCAAGGCGGTCCCGCCGCCAGCCAACGAGGGCAACGGCGACCAGCTGCCGCCGTTGGACCTGCCCAAGGAGCCGGTCGGCGGCCCGAAGATGGGCGACTGCGGCAACGTCCTGCCGAACAACTCGCCCGCCACGCCGGACGGGCTGAACGCGGCCGACTCGTGGCTGATCGCCGACCAGGCCAGCGGTGAGGTGCTCGCCGCCTTCGCGCCGCACGCCCGGCAGCGCCCGGCGGGCACGACCAAGGTGCTGCTCGCCATGGTCGCGCTCAAGGAGATCGCGCCGGACAAGGTCATCGTCGGCACCCGCGAGGACACCAAGCAGAAAGGCACGACGGTCGGCATCGTCGGGGACGGCAAGTACCTGGCCAAGGACCTGATCCGCGCGGTGATCGCCACCCCCGCCGCCGACGCGGTCAACGCGCTGTCCCGTGAACTGGGCGGCACGGACGTCGCCGCGCAGAAGATGAACGACCTGGCCAAGGAGCTCAAGGCGCTCGACACCAGGGTGGTCAACCCGAACGGCAACGACGTGCCCGGCCAGAGCACCTCGGCGTTCGACACCGCGTTGATCTACCGCGAGGCCATGCGGTTGCCCGAGTTCGCCGAGGCGACCGGGTCGAAGCGGGTGCAGATCAAGCCACAGGGCAGCCGTGTCGCCCCGATCAGCCGGACCAACGACAACAAGCTGCTGAACGCCATGAAAGGCGTGACCGGCGGCAAGGCGGGCAACACCGCCGCCGCGAAGAGCGTCTTCGTCGGCAGCGCGGAACGCGACGGCCGCAACCTGATCGTCTCGGTGATGCGGTCCGAGCAGGAGCCGTTCGAACTGGCCGAGTCCCTGCTGAACTACGGCTTCACCCTGGCGGACGCGCACGTCCAGCCGGTCGGCAAGCTGAACGGCGGCAACCAGGCACCGCCCACCAGCCGCAACACGGACACCCAGAACAACGCGGAGAAGGACACCGACGACCAGGCGGGCCCCAAGTCGGTGCACCGCTCGGCGTTCGGCACCTTCGGCCTGCCGGTCACGATCCTCGCGGGCGTGGTCGTGCTGATCGCGTTGCTGCTGACCGCGAAACGCAAGATGGCCCGAGCCAGGCGGCTGCGCGCGCAGACCCGGTGACTTGACTCCGGTATTACGCCCTAATCTGAGGTCGTGGTCCTGACGTCACGGCGACTGTTCGCCGTCCTGTTCGCCTCGCTGTGCCTGCTCGCGTCCGCGAGCCTCCCGGCGACCGCGCAGCCAGGCGGCTCATGCCCGAACAAGACGACCCCGCCCGCGCCGGTGGACACGTCGGAGAAGCCGAAGCCGGGGCAGCAGTCACCCGGCCCGATTCCCGTGCCGGACAAGCCCGTCGGCGGTGAACGGCTGGGTGACTGTGCTGCCGTGACGCCGTCGGGAACGCCTGCCGTGCCCGGCGACGTGACCACCGCGGCCTGGCTGCTGGCCGACCTGACCAGCGGTGACGTGCTCGCGGCGAAGGACGCGCACGCCCGCCACCGGCCCGCGTCGGTGATCAAGATCCTGCTGTCCATCGTGGTGATGAACGAGCTGGACATGAAGACGGTCGTCACGGGCACGCAGGATGACGCCAACCAGGACGGCACCAAGGTCGGCATGGGTCCCGGCGGCCAGTACACCGTCGACCAGCTCTTCCACGCCCTGCTGATGCACTCGGGCAACGACGCGGCGCACGCGCTGGCCGTCCAGCTCGGCGGCGTGGACAAGGCCGTCGCGAAGATGAACCAGACGGCCAAGAAGCTCGGCGCGCTGGACACCCAGGTCGCCACGCCGTCCGGCCTGGACGGGCCGGGCATGATGACCTCGGCCTACGACATGGCGTTGTTCTACCGCGAGGCGATGAAGCGCCCGCAGTTCGGCGAGGCCCTGACCACCAAACAGATCGACTGGCCCGGCTGGGGCACGAAGCCGGGCTTCAAGGTCAACAACGACAACCGGCTGCTCGGCAAGTACGACGGTTTCCTCGGCGGCAAAACGGGATTCACCGACGACGCCAGGCACACCTACATCGGCGGCGCGGAACAGAAGGGCCGCAAGCTGGTGGTGGTGCTGATGCGCGGCGAACAGGCGCCGGTCAGGATGGCCGACCAGGCCGGGCACCTGATGACGTGGGGTTTCGGCCTGGCAGGCAAGAAGGTCGACGCTGTCGGCACACTGAACACGCCACCGGCGGCGGCACCGAGCGGCTCGGCGGACTCACCCGACTCGCCGAACGCCCAGGGCAGTAGCGGCAACGCGAAAGCGGCCGGGCCGATCAACAATCAGGGCGGTGCGCTACCGACCGCCGCGATGGCCGTTTCCGGCGTCACGATCCTTGGCTTCCTGATCTGGCGGATTCGGCTGCGCTATGCCCGTCAGGCTGCTCCTGCTCCGGACGGTCCTGCTGAGGAGACTGATCCGGAGCAGACGATGTGGATTGAGCGGTACCGCGACTAGCCGTCGCCGTCCACGCGGTGATGAACAGCAGGAACCGCGCGACCAGGTTGGCGAACACCAGCAGACCGATGACCGGGCCGAACAGGGCACCGGTCGGCGAGTTGGTGACAGTGGTCAGGTAGATCGCGCCGAGCTGCTTGAGGATCTCGAACCCGATCGCGGCCGCCAACGCGCCTTTCATCGCGCTGCGCACGTTGACGCGTTCCCGTGGCAGCCGGGTGAGCACCCAGAGGAACACCAGCCAGTTCGCCAAGACCGACAACGCCAGCGTGGCCACGAACAGCAGGAACCGCGCCCATCCCGCCTGCTGCAGGCCGACGAGTTCCAGCAGCAGGTTCGCGAGGCCCGTCCCGGCGGCGGTGAGACCGAACGAGACCACGAGCGCCGCACCGAGGCTCAGCAGCGCCACCAGGTCCTTGAGCAGCGTGGGCAGCAGCGGCTGCTGGCCGCCTTTCTGGCCCCACTGCGCGGTCAGCGCGTCACGCAGGTTGCTCATCCAGCCGATGCCGGAGTAGACAGCCGCCAGCAGACCGATCACACCGACCGTGCTCTTGGACTGCAGCGCGGTCGTGACGACCTCGTTGATCGTGCTGCCGAGACTGCCGGGCACGGCCTCGCTGATGCTGTCCTTGAGCTGTGTCAGCAACTCGGGCTGCGCCTGCAGCACGAAACCGGCGACCGCGAACGCGATCATGAGTAGCGGGAACAGCGACAGCACACTGAAATACGTGATCGCCGCCGCGAACTGATTGCCGTACCGCTCAGTGAACGCGTCGGCAGCCCGAATCAAGTGGTCGAGCCACGGCCACTTCCTGCGGTAATCATCCAGTTTTCCCACATATCGACGCTAAGTCCGACACCGCGGCTTCGCAGGATGAAACGCTCACCCGGCGAGAAAACCCACCCTTTCGTAGGTGTCCGCGAGCGTCCTTGCGGCAACGGCACGAGCCCGCTCGGCGCCCCTGGCAAGGAGCTTGTCCAGCTCGGTCGGGTCGTCGAGGTAGGCGCGGACGGAAGCCTGGACAGGCGTGACGAAGTCGACGACGACCTCGCCGAGGTCTTTCTTCAGGTCGCCGTATCCCTTGCCGTCATAGGCCTTCTGCAGATCGTCGACGGACCGGCCGGTCAACGCGGAGTAAATGGAAAGCAGGTTGCTGACACCGGGTTTGTTCTCGGTGTCGTAGATGATCTCGCGGCCGGTGTCGGTGACGGCCGAGCGAATCTTCTTCGCCGCCTTCTTGGGATCTTCCAACAGTTCGACCACACCGGCGGGAACGGACTTGCTCATCTTGGCGGTGGGATCCTGCAGATCGAAGATCTTGGCGGTGTCCTTGACGATGTACGCCTCGGGAAGCGTGAACGTCCTGCCGAACCGCGAGTTGAACCGCTGCGCGAGGTCACGGGTGAGCTCGAGGTGCTGGCGCTGGTCCTCGCCGACGGGGACGAAGTTGGCCTGGTACAGCAGGATGTCGGCGGCCTGGAGGATCGGGTACGTGAACAGCCCGACGCTGACGCGGTCGAGGGCCTGGCGGGCGGACTTGTCCTTGAACTGGGTCATCCGGCTGGCTTCGCCGAAACCAGCCATGCACTCCATCACCCAGGACAGCTGCGCGTGCTCGGGAACCTGGCTCTGCACGAACAAAGTCGCTCGGTCGGGGTCGATACCCAGTGCCAGCAACTGTGCCGCGGAGACGCGTGTGCGCTGCCGCAGCACTTCCGGGTCGTGTTCGACCGTGATCGCGTGCAGGTCCACGACGCAGTAGAACGTGTCGTGTGTGTCCTGCATGGCTACCCACTGGCGGATCGCACCGAGGTAGTTGCCGAGGTGGAAGGAGTCAGCGGTGGGCTGGATGCCGGACAACACCCGGGGAAGGCTCTGCTCGGAGGACACACTCGGATCTTATTCGCCGTGCTCGGCGCGCCAAGACCAGGTGGGTGTCCTCGTGAGTGGTTTGCCCGCGCGTCCCTGGGGTCTGTCACTGAACAAACCGCTCACGAAGCGTTTGCCAGCGCGGCTGGTCGGGGTTGTCGTGAGCGGTTTGTTCGCCTTGAGGGGCAAACCACTCACGAGGAGCACGCTGGAAACGGTTCAGGCGGTGGCAGCGGGCTGGGGCGTGACGTCCGGCTCGGTTACCGCGACTGGGGCCTGTGGCACCGCACTGGCGGCTACGGACTCCGCGGGTGATTCGACGGTCTTCCTGGCCTTGGCCGATTTGCGGAAGAACCGCACACAGCCGAGCAGTAGTCCGCTCAAGCCGACCGCGGCCACCACGATGCCGAAGGGTCCGCCGAAGTTGAAGGGCATCGCGGTCACCGTCTCCTGTGCGAACGCCACTCCACCGGACGCCACCATGAAGAGGGCCACGAACGAAACAGTCACCAGGGAACGGGTCCTCACCCGATCACGCACTGGTTCGCCTCCTGCGCCACAAACCGACCTGGTATCCCCCGATCGAGGGACACGGTTGACTCACGAGCCAAGGAAAAGCTACCGAGTGTGTCAAGCGGTCCGTCTGCACTCGGGCTCGCGGTCAGGGAGGCTATCGCTCGTTCGGGCGCACGGGCTTGGCGGGGTGTCGATCAAGACCCGCCGCGTCCGGGGGCGCGGCGGGTACCTGCGCTAACGCGCTGCAGCGGTTACCGAGCCGTACGTAGTCGTGCGCTGGCGTGCGGGCCGACCGGCCAGGGTGGCCAGTTCGTGGAGTTGGCTGACGGTGCGGGCTGAGCCGTGTTCCGAACCTGCCATCCGGCTGATGGTCTCCTCCATCAGCGTGCCGCCGACGTCGTTCGCGCCGCCGCGGAGGATCTCCGCTGTCCCTTCCTCGCCGAGCTTGACCCAGGAGCATTGGATGTTCGGGACCCGGCCGTGCAGGCCGAGTCGTGCCATCGCGTGCACCGCGCGGTTGTCTCGCCGTGACGGGCCGGGCCGGGCGACACCGGCCAGGTAGATCGGGGCGTTGCGGTGTACGAACGGCAACGCGACGAACTCGGTGAGCCCGCCGGTCTCGTCCTGCAGGCCGGCCAGTGTGCGCAGGTGCGCCAGCCAGTGGCCCGGGTGGTCGACGTGGCCGTACATCATCGTCGACGAGGATCGGATGCCCAGCGAGTGCGCGGTCGACACGACCTCGAGCCAGGTGGACGCGGGCAGCTTGCCCTTCGTCAGCACCCAGCGCACGTCGTCGTCGAGGATCTCCGCCGCTGTGCCGGGGATGGTGTCCAGACCGGCGTCGCGCAGGTCTGTCAGCCACTCCCGGACGCTCACGCCCGCCTTGGACGCGGCGCTGACGATCTCCATCGGGCTGAAGGCGTGCACGTGCATGCCCGGCACGCGTTTCTTGATCGCCCGCACCAGGTCCGCGTAGTACGTGACCGGCAGCTTCGGGTCGATCCCGCCCTGCATGCACACCTCGGTGGCACCGTCGTTCCACGCCTCCTCGGCGCGGTCCGCGGCTTCCTCCACCGACAGCCGGAACGCGTCCGCGTCCCGCTCGCGCTGGGCGAAGGCGCAGAAGCGGCAGCCGACGTAACACACGTTCGAGAAGTTGATGTTTCGGTTGACCACGTACGTGATGTCGTCGCCGACGGCCTCCTTGCGGGCGTCGTCGGCCAAGCGCACCAGCGTTTCCAGCGCCTCGCCGTCAGCGGTGATCAGCGCGAGCGCGACGTCGGCGTTCTCCTGGTCGAGCAACGCTCCGGGGTTGGACTCGGCGAGTCTCAGGCCCGCCTTGACGTCGGCAGCAAGCCGCTCGGGCTCCTTGGGCAGCTGCTTGCGCAGCTCCTCCCAGTCGCCGTAGACCGAGTCGAAGTCACCGCGCCGGTCTCCGGTGCGGCCGGTGGTGTCGATCGTGGTGTTCAGGTCCGCGCGGCCGACCGTCTCCAGGCCGCCGTCCGGCTCCTGCCACGGCAGGCCCGCCGGTTTCACGTCCGCCGCAAGGCCGTTCGGCGTCGAGACGGCAACAATGTGTTCCGCGATGCGGATATCCGTCCACTGACCGGGCACACCGTTGAGGAAACGCGGGTAGACCGGCAAGCGCTCGTGCAGCTCGAACCCGGCCTGCGAGGTCTGGTCGCGCAACGCGTCGAGCGCGGGCCATGGCCGTTCCGGGTTCACGTGGTCCGGCGTGACCGGCGAAACGCCGCCCCAGTCGTCGATGCCCGCCTTCAGCAGCAGCTGGAACTCGTCGCCGACCAGGTTCGGCGGGGCCTGGACGCTCACACCGGGTGGCATCAGCAGCCTGCCGACGGCCACGGTCGCGGCCAGCTCGTGCAGGTCGGCGTCCGGCATGCCGCGCATGGCCGTGTCCGGCTTGGCGCGGAAGTTCTGAACGATGATCTCCTGGATGTGCCCGTACTGCCGGGCGATGCCACGGATGGCGAGCAGCGAGTCGGCGCGCTCGGTGAGCGTCTCGCCGATGCCGACCAGGATGCCGGTGGTGAACGGCACAGCGACCCGGCCCGCGTCTGTGAGCACGCGCAGCCGGACCGCCGGTTCCTTGTCCGGGCTGCCATAGTGCGGGCCGCCCGGCTCACTCCACAGCCTGTGGGCCGTGGTTTCCAACATCATGCCCATACTGGCCGCGACGGGTCGCAACCGGGACAGCTCTTCCCAGGACAGCACTCCGGGGTTGAGATGCGGCAGCAGACCGGTCTCCTCCAGCACCGCGATCGCCGACGCACGCACATAGTCCAAAGTGGACTCAAAACCGCGCTCTTCCAGCCATTTCCGCGCGGCGGGCCACCGCTCCTCCGGCCGGTCGCCCAATGTGAAGAGCGCTTCCTTGCACCCGGCGGCCGCGCCCTGCCGAGCGATTTCGAGAACTTCGTCACGCTCGAGGAAGGCCGCCGGAAGCCGGTGCGGCACGGTCGCGAACGTGCAGTAGTGACAACGATCACGACAAAGCCTGGTCAGCGGAATGAACACGCTGCCGCTGTAGGTGACGATCCCCGCACGGCCCTCGGCCCGCAGGTGCGCGTCCCGGACACGGGACGCCGCGGCCATCAGCTCGTCCAACTGCTCGCCCCGCGCGTGCAGCAGGACCGTGGCCTCCGTGAGGTCCAACGTGGAGCCGTCGCTCGCCCTGCGCAACGCCCGCCGCATCGCCGCGTCGCTGGGACGAGGCTCCGGCGGGGTCATCATCAATTCGATAGCCACCGAACAAGCCTAGGCGCCTTCAGTAGGATGAGGAGATGCGAAAGAGTGTAGTGAGCACCGTCACGATGTGGGCCCCTCCGGGCCCCGTCAGTGTGCGCTGATTCCTTCGCACCAGGTACCCGGTCGACAACCGGGTACTTGAGTTTGTCCCCCGGTTGGCGGCCCCGCCACCAGGGAGAACAGACAGATGAGCTTCTACGTCGCCACCTCGATCGCGTACGTCAACGCCGAGCCGCACATCGGCTACGCACTCGAACTCGTCCAGGCGGACGCGCTCGCCCGCAACCGGCGCCTGCGCGGCGAACAGGTCAGATTCCAGACCGGCACGGACGACAACGCGACCAAGAACGTCACCGCCGCACGCGCGGCCGGACTCGACGTGCGGACGTTCGTCCAGGGCAATTCGGCCCGGTTCGCGGCGCTGCGCGAACCGCTGGAGCTGTCGTACGACGACTTCGTCCGCACCGGTTCGGATCCCCGGCACCGCGCGGGCGTCGAACGCCTCTGGCGGGCGTCCGCCGAACGCGGCGACTTCTACCGCAAGTCATACACGGGCTACTACTGCTCGGGCTGCGAGGCGTTCGTGACCGAGCCCTCCTGCCCGGAACACGATGCCGATGCCGAGGTCGTCACCGAGGAGAACTGGTTCTTCCGGTTGTCGAAGTACGCCGACCGGCTGCTGCACGCACTCGAACACGAGATCCGGATCGAGCCGCAGGCCCGCCGCAACGAGGTGCTTTCCTTTGTCCGGTCCGGCTTGTCGGACATCAGCGTGTCCCGGCCGTCGGCCCGGTCGGGCGGCTGGGGCATCCCGGTTCCCGGCGACGAGTCACAGGTGGTCTACGTCTGGTGGGACGCGCTGGCCAACTACGTGACCACGCTCGGCGAGTCCTTCGACCAGTGGTGGCGCGACGGCGAGCAGGTGCACGTGATCGGCAAGGGCATCACCCGGTTCCACGCGGTCTACTGGCCCGCGCTGCTGCTGTCGGCCGGACTGCCGTTGCCCAAGACGATCTTCGTGCACGAGTACCTGACCTCGCACGGCGCCAAGATCTCGAAGAGCTCCGGCGTCCGGGTGTCCCCTGTGGACCTGATCGACAGGTACGGCGTCGACGCGGTGCGCTGGTGGCTGTTGCGTGAACCGGCGCGGCTCGGCGACACGGACTTCACCGAGCAGCGGCTCGTCGACCGGTCCGACAGCGAGTTGGCCAACGGCGTCGGCAACCTGTTCAACCGGGTCAGAGGTCTTTCCGGAGGGTCCATTCCGGACGGGCCTGGAATCGAGCTCGCCTCCACAGTGGATGACGCGCTGCGCGCGTTCGACTTCCGTGCGGCCACGGGCGCGATCGTGGCGGCGGTCGACGACGCGAACCGTCTTATTGAGACAACCAGGCCCTGGGAGCGCTCCGATAACGAGAAAACCGAGCTGTTGAGCCAACTTGGCGGCGCCTGCCGGACGATCGCGCACGAACTGTCGGCTTTTCTCCCCTCCGGCGCGGCACGATTGTCAGACACGCCAAGGGCCTTTCCGCGACTGGCGGACAGCGCGGGAACCGGTAAGGCATCATCTCCCACGTGGACATAACCTCTGTGCGGCGCCGTGACTTGCACCAGCCCGTGATGGTCACGGGTGAGGTGCCCGCCGTCCACGGCGCGAACAACGACCCGCGTTACCCGTCGAAGAGAGCGCTCAGGATGATCCTCTCTTTCCTGATCGACCTCGCCGTGCACATCGGTGTGCCGGTCGGCGTCGCCTACGCGCTGGACATGCGCGAGCCCGGCCTCACCAGCGGACAGTTCGGCATGGTCTGCGTGCTCGGCTTCCTCGCACTGTCGATACTGGACCGGATCTTCCTGCAGTGGGCCGCGCGGGTCACCGTCGGCAAGGTCGTCACGGCACTGCGCACGATCCGCGAGGACACCGGCGGCAGGCCGACGTTCGGGATGCTGGTGAAGGCCTGGCTCTGGGGCATCTTCGCGGCCATCTCAGCGCTCGGCTGACCAGGGCGATTCCTGGGTGAGGTTCCGCAGGTCCCTGGCGTGACGGATGGCGGCGAGCTCGGCGAGCATCCGGTCGCGGGCCTGCGGATCGTGGGCAGCGTCGGACTTGCGGAGGTTGCGATCAAGCCGCGACTGCCGCAACAGAGTCCACTTCGGGGCCAGCGCCAACCGTGCGACGCGACGCGCGGCGCGATCACGGGTGCGGGTCAATGCATCGCGCTCATCATCGGCCAGACCGAACCGGGACAGAAAACGTTCCCGCAGTTCCCTACCGATCCGGGCAACGGTGCCGGTCCGCTGATAGCCACGGGCCCGAAGCTCGACGCCGAGCGCGAAATGCAGCGCGACGACAGACAGAACCGGGCCGAAGATCACCCGGGCTGTGCCGAGGAAAGGGCCGGACAGAACCAGTGCGGCGTACGCGGACGCGCCGCACAACGCCCAGGCCAGCCACCGAGCCGGACCAGGAGTACCACCACGGCGACGAACACCCTCGAACATCGAGATACCGCAGGCGACGAGGACGATCTCCATGCCCGCGAACATCGCGATCCGCTCGGGGACGTTGGCCACGCCGAGCTTGTCGCCGAAAAACCGCCAGCTGGTGTCAACCGAGACCACGAGGCCGACTATCGCGCCGAGCAGGAAAACCCAGGTACTGAACCGTTTTTGTGGCTTGTCAGCTGCCTCTGGCGACTCGCTTCGCGCCTCGCGCGGCCGGTTGACGACCGGCGCCTGGTCGCGCTCGGCGGCTGACGCCTGGTGCGTGGAAGTCGCGATGGAATCCAGCTCCGCGATGAGTTCCGGCGTCAGCCTGACCAGCTCGCCCGTCGACCCGACACCGTTCTGCTTGCGCCACGCGCTGACCACACTGGATAGATGAGACCGATCGGATCGCACCTTGTATGTCGCCAGCCACTCGCGGACAGCGGCGGTCGTCGGCTGCGGAACCTGTTCACACGCATAGCGAATCTTGTCCGCCTGCGAGCGTAACGAGTCCAACGCGGCCTTGTGCTTCGGCGTCGGACGGCTGTCCGCCTTGGCAGTCAAGAGCAGGCCTCCACTTCATGTTCGCCAGAACGCTCACACGCGACACTGGGGTGAACTCCCGTGGGTGGGCCCGGACAACGCCATTGTCATGTCCTGCCCACAGCGCTGGGCAGCGTACTACAGCGGCTGATCGGCGAACGTGACCGTCACCGGAGCATGGTCCGACCAGCGCTCGGCGTAACTCGCGGCGCGTTCGACGACAGCACTCGTCGCGCGGGCGGCCAGGCCGGGAGTGGTGATGTGCAGGTCGATGCGCCAGCCCGAGTCGTTGTCGAAGGCCTGTCCCCGGTAGCTCCACCACGTGTACGGGCCGGGGCCCTCCGGGTGCAGGGCGCGGACGACGTCGACGTAGCCGACCTCGTCGAAGATCCGGGTCAGCCAGGCGCGTTCCTCCGGTAGGAACCCGGACGACTTCTGGTTGCCCTTCCAGTTCTTCAGATCCGCCTGCTGGTGCGCGATGTTCCAGTCACCGGCGACCAGGACCTCGTCACCGGCCGCGGCGGCCTTCTCCCGTAGCTCGGCGAGGTAGGGCAGGAACGCGTCCATGAAGCGTTCCTTCTCCAACTGCCGTTCGGTGCCCACGTCGCCGCTGGGCACGTAGACGCTGCCGACCACGACGCCCGGCAGCGCGACCTCGACGTAGCGGCCGCTGTCCTCGAACTCCGACGCGCCGAAGCCGATCCGGACCGACTCGGGCTCGACACGGCTGTACACCGCCACGCCCGCGCGGCCTTTCATGGTCGCGGGCGCATGCGTTGCGAACCACCCGTTCGGGTCACGGACCTCGGCGGGCAGCTGGTCCAACGTGGCCCGCACTTCCTGGAGGCACACCACGTCGGCCTCGGTGGCGTCGAGCCATTCGGAGAAGCCGTTGTCCTTGCGCGCGGCAGCCCGCAGGCCGTTCACATTGATGGAAGAGATGATCAACAGTCGCGGCCCTGCAGTGGCTTGACGTACTCGTTGGACACCCAGCGGTTCTCCGCGAGCTTGCGGAAGCCGTTCTGCACGACCTTCTCCGCGTCCGACTCGGCGTTGCGCTGGAACTTGCCGACCACCTGCGCCTTCGCGTCGGGCGCCGAACGGACGTTCAGCACGTCGGCGGTCACCGCCACCCGGCACGCCGTCGAGGTCGACGCAGGCGCGTTGGCGTTGCTCGCCCCGCCCTCTTTCTGCTTGTCGTTGCCAAGCACGTACAAGATGACGACCCCGACCAGCACCGCGACCACGATCAGTGTCCGCTTCGGTGCCAACACGATCACCTCTCTCGCCCTGGCCAAAACTTTCGTCACCATGAGACACGTATAACGCAGCTCACAGCCCTGGCAGAACCGCTGAGCCCGAGAACCACCCAAGTCAGCGATCAACCACCCACGGTGATTATGCACGGAGTAAACCCCCGTGGACATGGCCCACGGGGGTTTCTCAGCGTGCAGTCTTTCAGGCCATCTTCTTCTGGAGGTTCTCGTCCAGCGTGGCCAGGAACTCCTCGGTGGTCTGGTAGGCCTGCTCCGGGCCGATCAGCAGGGCGAGGTCCTTGGTCATCTTGCCGCTCTCGACGGTCTCGACGACGACCTGCTCCAGCGCGTGCGCGAAGCCCGCCACCTCGGGGGTGCCGTCCTGCTTGGCGCGCGCGTCCAGGCCGCGGGTCCACGCGTAGATCGACGCGATCGGGTTGGTGGACGTCGGCTTGCCCGCCTGGTGCTGGCGGTAGTGCCGGGTGACCGTGCCGTGCGCGGCCTCGGCCTCGACCTTGCCGTCCGGGGTCATCAGCACCGAGGTCATCAGGCCGAGCGAGCCGAAGCCCTGCGCCACGGTGTCGGACTGGACGTCACCGTCGTAGTTCTTGCAGGCCCAGACGTAGCCGCCCTCCCACTTCAGCGCCGCGGCGACCATGTCGTCGATCAGCCGGTGCTCGTAGGTCAGGCCCTTGGCGTCGAAGTCCGCCTTGAACTCGGCGTCGAAGATCTCCTGGAACACGTCCTTGAACATGCCGTCGTAGGCCTTGAGGATCGTGTTCTTGGTCGACATGTAGACCGGGAACTCACGGTCAAGGCCGTAGCGCAGCGAGGCGCGGGCGAAGTCCTCGATCGACTTGCGGAAGTTGAACATCCCCATCGCGACGCCGCCGCCCTCGGGGAAGTTCGCGACCTGGAACTCCATCGGCTCGGAGCCGTCTTCCGGCTTGTAGCTGATGGTCAGCGTGCCGGGGCCGGGCACCTTGAAGTTGGTGGCCTTGTACTGGTCGCCGTGCGCGTGACGGCCGATGATGATCGGCTTCGTCCAGCCGGGAACCAGCCGGGGAATGTTGGAGATGACGATCGGCTCGCGGAAGATCACGCCGCCGAGGATGTTGCGGATCGTGCCGTTGGGCGAGAGCCACATCTTCTTCAGGCCGAACTCCTCGACCCGCGCCTCGTCCGGGGTGATGGTGGCGCACTTGACGCCGACGCCGTGCCGCGCGATGGCGTTGGCCGCGTCGACGGTGACCTGGTCGTCGGTGGCGTCCCGGTGCTCGATGCCCAGGTCGTAGTAGTCCAGGTTGATGTCCAGGTACGGGTGGATCAGCTTGTCCTTGATGAACTGCCAGATGATGCGGGTCATCTCGTCGCCGTCGAGTTCGGCGACCGTCCCCTGGACCTTGATCTTGGCCATCTGCCTGGGTTCCTCTCCCGGGATGTTCTCGTCTTTGAGTCTTCAGTTAACGGTACAAGCGTACTGGTAGCTTGTCCTGGCCGTGTCGCGGCCGTCACTTGGGCTGGATCGTATGCCGCCTGCGCACCACCACGAGGATCACCGCTCCGGCGAGGATCAGCAGCGTGGCGACGATCAAGAAGGCACCGGCGCCGAACCCCGTCCGCGCCAGGTCGTCACCCTGCGGAGGCTGTGCGACCACCGCCGACGCACTGGTGGACGTGACAACGGCGGGAGCGCTGGCCGAGGTCGTGGTCTCCGGTGTGGTCGCTGTGGTGACCACGGTCGTAGTCGTGGTCGTGGTCACCGGGGTCGTCGTCGTGGGGGTCGGCCGTGGCTTGGCGCAGGCGAACCAGTTGGTGATCGTGGCAGGCCCGTCCACGGGCGCACGCAGGTCCTTCCACGGCAACGCGCCCAGGTTGGCGTACGTGTTGTACGACGAAGCGCCCTGCACCACCACGCCGAGAACCTGGTAGCCGTCCGGGACGGCGGTGATGTCCAGGAAGGTGTTCTCCCTGAGCGTGCCCGTCACCGCGACGATGTCGCCTGGCACGGTCGCGGACCGGCACGTCTTCACGGTGCCCGCGACCGCGGTCGCTCGTGCGTCGCCCGCGTCCGGCGCGGCAACCGCCGTACCGGCTGGCGACAGACATAAGGTGACGGTGAGTGTTGCCAGTACACGACGGGTGTGACGGTGCATGCCTGCGCTCCCAGGTGGTTCGAGGCCAAGATCATGCACACCTCCGCGCGCGGCGCGACACCCGGGGCCCGACGGTCCACTTAGGATCCCCAGCTCACGGCCCGGAAACCGCTATCCTGCCGCTCTGGCGATCTTGAGGGGGAGACCGGGATGGCAACTGGGCCGACGCATGCGATGAGCGGCTTACTGGCGTGGTCGGCGACCACGGCGCTGGCCACGGATCACTCGATCGGACAGCTCAGCCCCAGGGCGTGGGTGGTCGGCGCGGTCCTCGCGACCGGCGGGGCGCTGCTGCCCGACCTCGACCATCCCGAGTCGACGGTGTCACGGACGTTCGGGTCGATCAGCCAGGGCGTCTCCAGCGGGATGAACGCGCTCAGCCACGGCGTCTACCGGCTGACCAGGACCAAGCGCGACTCCAACCGCGACGGCGGGCACCGCGGCCTGACACACACGCTCGTGTTCGCCGCGATCGCGGCCGTCATCACCACCGCGATCGTGCAGACCAGCCAGAAGTGGGCGCTGCCGGTACTGATGTTCATCTTCGCGGGCCTGGCCGTGCGCGGAATCCTGCACAAGTGGCACCCCCGCAAGGACGCGCTGGTGATCACCCTGACGTCAGCGGGCGTGACCGCGTTGTGCCTGCTGTGGACCGAGCAGACCTCGGCGAACGCCGCCGCCTGCGGTGTGGCGGTCGGCATCGGCTGCATCGCGCACTACATCGGTGACGCGATCACCGAGCAGGGCTGCCCGATGCTGTGGCCGATCCCGCTCGGCGGCAAGACGTGGTACCCGGTGGCACCGCCGAAGATCCTGCGGATGCAGACGGGCGGGAAGGTGGAGATGGCGTTGATCGGGCCGTTGGTCACCGTGGCGTCGGTCTGGCTGTCGCTGGCGGCGTTGCAGCAGGCAGGAGCCATTCCTTCGCTGTGGGGTTTCACCTTCCTGCCTCGTTAGAATCCGCCGGTGAACGTGTTCGACGAGATCGCGGCAGGCTACGACGACGACCTGTTCCACCAGGTGGTGGCCGAGAAACTGGTGAACGGCGTCGCGGATGCCCCGAAGCCCGGCCTCGTACTCGACGTGGCGACGGGGACGGGCGCGGCGGCCTTCGCGGCCCTCCAGCACCTCGGCGCGCGGGCAGTGGTCGCCATCGACTCGTCGGCAAGGATGATCGACCGCGCGCAGGCGAAAGCAGCAGTTCAGGACCCGTCCGGCAAGATCACCTGGCAGGTGGGCCCGGCCGTGCCCGCGCCCGTTCCGGCGTCGAGCGTGGACCTGGTGGTGTGCGCGTCGTCCCTGCACTTCCTGGGCACCGCGGCGTTGAAGGACTGGCTGCGCGTGCTGCGGCCGTCGGGGCGGTTGGCGTTCAGCATGCCGTTAGCGGACACGTTCACCCCTTCGCCCGCGTTCGCGTCGCTGGTCTCCGCTGACGTTCCCCTGCCGTCCTGCGCGGACGACGCCGCCAGGATCGCCGTCGACGCCGGTTACTCCGACGTGATCGCACACCGGCTTGAGGTGTCGTCACGTGTCGTATTCCTCGTGTACGCCACCAGCTGACCCGGCGAACGCCTGGGCGGACTCGAGCTCCACGGAGAGCCGCTCGCGCTGCTGATCGGAACGCTCCTTGATCAGCGAGTCACGACGCCCTGAAGGTGCTCAGTCTTCATCGTTCTCCTCAAGGAGCCGAGCCGCCATCACAGGGTCCATATAGTTCGAGTACACCTGCTCGCCTGGAACCAGCGACCGGTGCGGCATCGCGTACTCGGGATACCAGCTGTCATCGTCGCAGCCCGGTACGAGGCTCAGGGTCACTATCAGTAGGTTGTCCGGAACCGAGCCGGTGATACGCAATGACACGTATGTCGCGTGATCCTCGGCAGCCTGAACGCACAACCCGAACTCGGCTCCGGCAACCTCGGCAACGTGTTCCTTTCCGTCGAGCAAAGAGGAACACACCAGCCGGTGCACCGTGCGACGAAGTTCCCGAAGCAGCCGCACACCGGACTCGGCCCGATAGCGGTCATGATCTTCTGCACTGGCCAGCCAACTCTGGCAGTACGTCTCAGACTTGAGCGGGGCACGATGCTCTGCGTTGTAGCGAGTACGCGCCGCCTTCGCCGCATGGGCGAACGCATCGTAGAAGTCGTCGCGACTGCCCTCTTCCCGCAGGCCAGCCGCGATCAACCAATTCGGGTCACCTAAGTCATGGACAGCACCGCGCCACCGCTGGACCTTGACCTTGAACAGGACCACGTCATCGATAGAGCGGATCCGTTCCCGAGGACCTGCGGGTGCCGCGAACTGCTCGTTGGCTTTCTTGATCAGCGGATGATCAATCTCGTTCAATGGCTGGTTGACCTGAGGGAGGTCAATACACAGGTCTTCACGCAGACAACGCAAAGTGGGGCGGACATTCATCAGGGTTCAGGTACTCCACCAAGCTCGTCAAGTC
The DNA here is from genome assembly GCF_000826545.1 of Kibdelosporangium sp. MJ126-NF4. Next base: position 755,188 of record NZ_CDME01000015.1, read on the forward strand.
GCTCACGGGACAACCCGGTCAGCATGGCTACGCGACTCGCATCCGTACCGTCGAGCGCCTGCATGGTGCGGCGCAGCGCGGCGTTGATCTCCTCCCGCCGCGCCCCTAAGTACTCACGCACAGCGGCCGCCAGCAGGTCCTTTTGCGACATGTGCAGCGCAGTAGCCGCGTGCGCGATCAAGGCATGAGTTTCCTGGTCAACCTTGACCGGCGCCGACGAGCTAGCCATGTGCCCACCTCCTGGTACCCGATGGTACTTGGGTACCAGGAGATCTACAAGGAGGAACGGAACAGTGGAAGCCGCGCCGCCACGGTCGTGCCAGGATGTTCGCCATGACGCGCAAGCTGCACCTCGCCGGTGAACCGGAGGCGGACGCACTGCTGGCAAAGGACCCGCTCGCGTTGCTGATCGGCATGTTGCTTGACCAGCAGATTCCGATGGAAGTGGCGTTCAAGGGCCCCCAGAAGCTGGTCACCAAGCTCGGCAAGCTCGACGTGCACCAGATCGCCGAGTACGACCCCGACGAGTTCGCCACGCTCGCGACGAGTCCGCCGGGCATCCACCGGTACGGCGGCGCGATGGCCAAGCGGGTGCAGGCGTTGTGCCAGCACATCGTCGAGACCTACGACGGCAAGGCCGACCGGATCTGGAAGCAGGGCAAGCCCGACGGCCCCGAGATCCTCAAGCGGCTCAAGGCGTTGCCGGGTTACGGCGAGCAGAAGGCCAAGATCTTCCTCGCGCTGCTGGGTAAGCAGTTCGGGCTGAAGGCCGACGGCTGGCGTGCGGCCGCCGGTGCGTACGGCGACGAGGGCTCACGGCGGTCCATCGCCGACGTCACGAGCGCGGAGACGCTGGCCGAGGTCCGCGCGTTCAAGAAAGCCACCAAGGCCGCCGCGAAAGCCCAGTGAGCCGCCCGAAACAGGGAGCGCTTCCAGGGACGGAGTAGCGGATTCGTTGACAGGCAAGGGAAGTAACGCCGGTCACACCGCGAAATCGCGCAACACCGCCGTTTTCGTCGATTCCGCCCACAGGAACCGGTGTAGTTGGTATACCTCCAGGTAGACCCTGTGCGGTTAGCCTGAATGGTCGCGCGAATACCGCACAATGGCAGCGCTGTCCCGGGAATCATGGGGATCCGTGACTGTGTTTTGGCGCACGAAACCCGGGGAAACCCACTGGCGTCACTTGTGGTGATCGCGACACACAGCGTGATCTTCCGCAGGAGACATCAGGAGGATTCCCCCATGATCCGCACGATGCTGGTTGCCGTCGGCGCCGCCGCAGTTCTCGCGCCCGTCGTCGCCACGACGGCCGCCGCGGCCCCGGTTCCCGGTAACTGCACCGCCAACGACGTGCGCTTCGAGATGGTCAAGGACCAGAACGAGTTGGCCAACCGCCACGCCCACGTCAACATCCTCTCCAACGGCGCCACCTGCGCCCTGCAGGGCCACATCGGCAACCTCGCCCTGGTGAGCAACGGCCAGGCGACCCCCGTCAATGTCACCGCGCAGGGCTCCGGCGCACTCGCCACCGTCCGGCCAGGCAAGGGCGCCTCGTTCAAGCTTCACTACGCAACGGGCGTCGACCCCCAGGTCCGCGCCACTGCCCTGCGCTTCACCCTGCCCGGCGACGGCTCCACCACCGAGGTCGCCTGGAACGGCGACCCGGTCAACAGCGCCGCGCTCCGCATCGAGCCCGTCCAGAACTGACACCCACCAGCCACGTGCCGTCCCTTCCCGAACTCCCCCGGGGAAGGGGCGGCACTTCCCGCTTGCTCGTGACTACCCCTTGTGTCCGGTTCTACTCTGGATGGCCGGAGGTGAGAACCATGCAAGCGACGGTGGGTGACCGGCTTCTCGTCCACGGCAAGAATGTGGGCCTTTCCGACAGGCATGGCGAGATCATCGAAGTGCGCGGTGCCAACGGGGCTCCGCCCTACCTCGTCCGGTTCGCGGACGGTCATGAGGCGTTGGTGTTCCCCGGACCTGATTGTGTTGTCCAGCGCGCCAGCGAGGACTGACCGCGGCTGGCGATGACGAAGACGCCGAGGGCCGCCGACGCGATCACGGCGGCCACCGGACCCATCGCGACGGTGCCCGACAGCGCCAGCACAAGACCGCCTGTCACGCCGGAAAGCCCGATGCCCAAGTAGATCGCGGACGCGTTGAGCGCGAGCGTCAGCCCGGCGGACTCGGGCGCGGTGTCCACCAACCGGGTCTGCATCGGCGGGTTGATCGACCAGTTCGCCAACCCCCACAGCACCAGGACCACCACGGCACCGGCAACGCTCGTAGCGGCGGCAGGCAGCAGCGCCAGGGAAACCACGAACAGGCCAAGCGAGCAGAGCAACGGAACGCGTGTGCCGAACCGTTCGGCCGCCCGGCCGCCCAGCCAGTTGCCGAGCACACCCCCGGCGCCGTACGCGAACAGCATCAGGCTCAGCACGCCCCCGGTGACGCCGGTGATCTCGGCGAGCACCGACGACAGGTACGTGTACACGCTCAGCCCGGCGATCGAGATCAGCAACGTCACCGTGAGCAGCGCCAGGATCTGCCGGTTGCCCAGCAAGGCCAACCGGGTGCGCAGGCTGGCGAACTCGGGCGGCGACACCGAGGGAATCACGAGCCACACCGCGACCGTCGCCACCGCCGTCAACCCGGCGACCACCGCGAACACACCGCGATACCCCAGCGAGGACACCAAAGCGCTGCTCAACGGAACACCGGCGACCAACGCGACCGTGAGCCCGCCGAACACGGTCGCGAAGGCACGAGCGCGCCGCTCCGGCGGGTTGAGCGACGCGGCGACCACCGTCGCGGTGGGGGTGTACACCGCCGCGCCCAAAGCCGTGAACATCCGTGCGGCGAACAGGAACGCGTAGTTCGGGGCCACGGCTGCCAGCGCGTTGCCCAACGCCATCACGGCCATCGCGGCTACCAGCAGTGTGCGGCGGTCCCACCTGCCGGTGAGCGCCGCGAGCAGTGGCGAGCCGACCGCGTACGTCAACGCGAACGCGGTCAGCAACTGCCCGGCGGTCGCCACCGAGACCTGCTGTGACGCCGCCAGGTCCGGCAGCACACCGGCGATCACCTGTGCGCTGGTGCCTGCCGCGAACGTGCCGGTGGCCAGCAGGTAGTTGCGTAAGGTCACCGGCCGACGGCCTCGGCCAGTTCGTCGGCCAGTCGCGGGGTCGCGGCGGCGATCCCCGACCAGCGGCGGGTCAGATCCAGGTCGAACTCGAGCGGCCTGCCCCGGACGTCCAGCACGACACCGCCCGCCGCGGGCAACGTCACCATGGCCGCGGCCAGGTCCATGATCCGGTGGGTGTCCGAGCCCGGGTCGACGAACGCGTCCATCGAGCCCTCGGCCACGAGCGCGGTCTCCAGGCACGTCGTGGACAGCACCCGGACGCGGTCCACCCGGCTCGCCACGCGCAGCCACGCGTCCCGGCTGTTGTCCTTCGGGCGCAACATGGCGATCGATGAGCCATCCATTGCGGTGCGCCCGGTCGTCCGATAGGGCGTTGCCTGCCCGGCCGACGCCCACCACGCTCGACCTGTGTCGAGCCAGACCGTCAACGCCTCGGTCGCGACGCCATCACGGAAGACCGCGCCCGCGAAGCACGACAGCGGGACGCCCATCGCCGCGTTGGCCGAGCCGTCCATCGGGTCGATCACCAGCGTCACCGCCGAGCCGTGGTCGACGAACCCGGCTTCCTCACTCAACAGGTTGACCCGCGCCGCGTCGATCACGTCGACGATCGCCGCCTCGACCAGGGCGTCGACCCGCATGGTCGGCGTGCCGTCCGCGCCCATCGCGACCTCTTCGGCCAGCTCGGCACGCGGGTATTCGGCTCGTGCGGCGCCGTACGCGGCCGCAGCGGCCCGCGCGGCTTCGGCGAGCGGGAGGTAGACGCCTTCGGGCAGGCTGGGCTCGGGCACCGGCCACGCGATCTTCGACATGTGTGCACGGTACGAGCGGGCCACGCGGCAGGCCAAGGGGGAACGCCGATGCTCCCCTGTTCGTTGCGTAACCACAAGGAGGCGTTGTGCAACACACTGGGGATGGCCAGCACCTGCTGGTGGTCGACGACGAGCCCGGCATCACCGAGCTGCTGTCCACCACCCTCAACCTGGCCGGATACCACGTGTCGGCGGTCGCCTCCGGTCAGGCGGCGCTGGCCGCGGTCGAGGCCGAACGACCGGACATGGTGATCCTGGACGTGATGCTGCCCGACATGGACGGTTTCACGGTGTGCCGACGGCTGGCCGAGCGCGGGAACGCGCCGCCGGTGCTGTTCCTGACCGCGCGCGGGTCGATCGAGGACACGGTGACCGGCCTGCGGATCGGCGGCGACGACTACGTCACCAAGCCGTTTCACGTCCTTGAACTCCTCGCCAGGGTGCACGCGCTGCTGCGCAGATCCGGCCGCATGCCCGACGAGGTGCTGCGCAGCGCCGACCTGGTGCTGGACGAGAGCAAGTTCCGGGCCGTGCGGGCAGGCGACGCGCTCGACCTCACCCCGACGGAGTACAAGCTGTTGCGGTACCTGATGGTCAACGCGGGCCAGGTGATGACCAAGGAGCAGATCCTGCAGCACGTGTGGCAGCACGACTTCGGGGAGGGCGTGGTGGAGAAGCTGGTCTCCCGGCTACGGCACAAGGTCGACGCGGGCCGCCGCCCGTTGATCCATACCGTCCGCGGCTTCGGCTACCGCATCGCCGAAGCCTGAGAACCCATGCCGCGCAAGGGGATTCGCGCGGTCCGCGGCAAGCTGCTGCTCGGCCTGATCTCGCTGACGCTGCTCGGCATGGCGATCATCGACGTGGCCGCGTTGTTCGTCGTCGACCTGTACGCGCTCAACCGGGTGGAACGCACGCTCAGCGAGATACAGCGGACGTTGCCGGTGATCGGCCGCCGGTTCGTCAATGTGGACGGTTTGACGCTCGACCAGCAGCTGCCGGAGGGCTTCTACGCCGCCGTCCTCGCCGAGGACGGGCGCGTACTCACCACCACCAGGCCGTACCTGCTGTCCGGCGACCGGATCACCGCGCCGTCGATCCCCGACCCGGTACCGCCGAACTGGGCCGACCGGCCGACCACAATGTCCTCTTCGGACACCAGGTGGCGTGTGCAGACGTTCGACATCGGCCCGAACGCGATGATCCAGCTGCAGGGCGGGGGCACTCCGGTGCGGTTCAGGTCCGTGGTCGTCGCGGGCAGTCTCGGACCCGGCGAGGACGCGATCACGCAACTGCTGGTGTTCGAGCTGATCGCGACCGGTGCGGCGGTGGTCGCGGTGACCCTGTTCGGGGTGCACGTGCTCAACCGGTCGCTGAAGGAACAGCGTGACCTGGAAACGAACCTGCTCTCGTTCCTCGCCGCGGCCTCACACGAACTGCGCACGCCGCTGACCACGATCCGCGGCTGGGCGGAACTGCATCGCGTCTCCGGCAAACCCGAGCTCGCGGCCACGGCGCTGAGCCGCATCGAGCAGGAGGCCAACCGGATGAACTCCCTCGTCGACCAGTTGCTCGAAATCAGCCGTCTCGACCTGAACCGGAGGCTGCACCTGGAGAAGGTCGACCTGCGCGGGATCGCGGCCGAGATCGTCGCGGACACGACCGTGATCGCACCGAACCGACCGATCACGCTCGACGCCCCAGCCGAGGTGATCGTCGTCGGCGACGAGCGCCTGCTCCGGCACGTCGTGCTCAACCTGGTCGGCAACGCGTTGCAGCACACCCCGGAGGACACGCGCATCACGGTCAGCGTGCACGGCGACCGGCTGTCGGTCACCGACGAAGGCCCTGGGATGCCGCCGGAGGTCGCCGAGCGCATCTTCGAGCGCTTCTACCGCGCGGAGAAACGCCAGTCCGACAGCGGTTCCGGGTTGGGGCTGGCGATCGTGCGACGGATTGTGCAGGCACACGGCGGCGAAGTGCACGTGATCACCCAACCGGGGGAGGGCAGCACTTTCACCGTAATGCTGGGAGGCGTCAGCTCTTCGTCAGGTAAGTGACAGGGGCAGGTCAGGTTCACCCGGAAACGTCGATGGAGACGAGGCCAAGGAGTGAACGATGACCGAGACTCTGCCCGCGACATCCACCGGGATCCCCCGACTTCCCATCGACCGGGTCACCCCCCTCGACCCGCCTGCCGAACTACACGAGCGGGGGCCGTTGAGCAGGCTGACGTTCGCCGACGGCACGGTCGGCTGGCTGGTCACCACACACCAGCTTGCCAGGGCGGTGCTCGCCGACCAGCGCTTCAGCGTCCGGCCCGAGACCCGGAAGTCGCCGGTTCGCGCCGAACTGTCTGCCGAACCGGCCAAGCCGGGAATGTTCATCCTGCAGGACCCACCCGACCACACGCACTACCGACGGCTGCTCACCGGCCAGTTCACCGTGCGCCGGATGAACCAGCTCATCCCCCGCATCCAGGAAATCGCGGACAACCACGTCGAGGCCATGCGCAAGCACGGCCCGCCGGTGGACCTCGTGCAGGCGTACGCACTGCCGATCCCGTCGCTGGTGATCTGCGAGATCCTCGGTGTGCCGTACGCCGATCGGGGGATGTTCCAGGACAACAGCCACAAGATGCTCGACCTGTCCAGAACGTCGGAGGAGATCAAGGCGGCGATCGAGAACGTCGAGAGTTTCCTGCTCGACCTGGTCAGGAGCATGCGCCGGGCCCCGGGTGACGACATGCTCGGCGGCCTGATCGCCGAAAGTGGGCTGAGCGACGAGGAAATCGCCACCATGGGATTCCTGCTGCTGATCGCGGGGCACGAGACGACCGCGAACATGCTGGGGCTCGGCACTTTCACACTGCTGACCAACCCGGAGCAGCTGCGGCTGCTGCGTGCCGACCCGAGCCTTGTCGACAACGCCGTCGAGGAACTGCTGCGCTATCTGACGATCCTCCACTTCGGAACAACGCGGACCGCGGCCGAGGACGTCGAACTGGGCGGGCAGCTGATCAAAGCCGGTGAGCCGGTCTCGATCTCGCTCCCGGCGGCCAACCGCGACCCGATGCGGTTCGTCGACCCGGACAGGTTGGCACTCAACGGAACCCCAACCGGACACGTCGCGTTCGGCCACGGAATCCACCAATGCCTCGGCCAACAGTTGGCCCGCATCGAAATGCGCATCGGCTTCGCCACACTCCTGCGCGAGTTCCCCACGCTGCGGCTGGCCACGGCATCGCAGGACGTGCGACTGCGTGACCAGATGGCGATCTTCGGCGTACACGAACTCCCCGTGGCCTGGTGAGAACAATGACCGAGTTACTGCCGCCCGCCCCGATGCTCCCCCGGCACCGGACGACTCCGCTCGACCCGCCACCGGAACTCACCGACCGCGGCCCGCTGAGCAGACTGACATTCGCCGACGGGACACTCGGCTGGCTGGTCACCGCACACGAGCTGACCCGTACCGTGCTCGCCGACCCACGGTTCAGCGCCCGCGGCGACCTGCAGAAGTCGCCGATGGAGGACGACAACCTGAACGACGTGCTGGACAAGCCGGGCATGTTCATCTCGCAGGACGCGCCCGACCACACGCGCTACCGGAAACTGCTCACCGGCCATTTCACCGTGCGCCGGATGAACCAACTCATCCCTCGAATCCAGCAGATCACGAACGACCACATCGACGGCATGCGCAGGCACGGCCCGCCGGTCGATCTGGTGCGGGAGTTCGCGTTGCCGATCCCGTCGCTGGTGATCTGCGAACTGCTGGGCGTCCCCTACGCCGACCGAGCGGGCTTCCAGCACGACTCCAGCCGGATGTTGTCACTCGACACGACGGGGCAGGAAACCAGGGAAGCGCTGGAGTCGATCGAGAACTACCTGCTCGGCCTGATCAGTGCCAAGCGCGACCAACCGGACGACGGGCTGATCTCCCGACTGCTCAGCGAAGGCGACCTGACCGACGAGGAAATGAGCAACATCGGCTTCCTGCTCCTCGTCGCCGGACACGAAACCACCGCGAACATGTTGGCGCTGGGCACCTACACCCTGCTGACCAACCCCGGCCAGCTCAGGCAACTGCGCGACGACCCGAGCCTGGCCGACAACGCGGTTGAGGAACTGCTGCGGTATCTCACCGTCGCGCACTTCGGCACGACAAGGACGGCGTTGGAGGACGTCGAACTTGGCGGGCTGCTGATCAAGGCGGGCGAACCGCTGGCGATCTCGCTCTCTGCCGCGAACCGCGACCCGATGCGGTTCGTCGACCCGGACAGGTTGGCACTCAACGGAACCCCAACCGGACACGTCGCGTTCGGCCACGGAATCCATCAGTGCCTGGGACAGCAGTTGGCCCGCATCGAAATGCGCATCGGGTTCGCCACACTCCTGCGCGAGTTCCCCACGCTGCGCCTCGCGATCGCGCCGGAAGACGTGCCGATGCGCGAGGAAATGCTGATCTACGGAGTGCACACTCTGCCCGTCGCCTGGTAACGCACAAGGGCGCCTCGGGGCAAGCCGAGGCGCCCTCAGGCGCAGGCCTGCGCGAGAGCGCAGGTGGGGCGTGTGGTGTGCGCGCGAAGCGCATTAGGGGTGTGGTTCGTGCGCGCGAATGCGCAGGGGTGTGGTTCGTGGGGTGTCCCTCCCGTATGGCCTGGGCGCAGCCATACCACGGCGTGTCGGGAGGTCGGCCCACGCAAACCGACCCACAGCGCAGGCGATACCGACCTCCCGGCACGCCGTGGTTTCCTCCGGCAGGTCATACGGGAGGGGCGCCCCGCGCCCCCCACTCGACCCAGGAAGCCACGTGGGTTGAGCGAACCGGCGCGAGAGACGAAGAGGTCTTTGTGTCCCCTCTTGGAGGCCTGCCCGCCGGCGAGGCATCTCTTTTGTCTTTCCCCCGCAAACACTTGAGTGCGGCAATCGCGTGAGCGCAGCAATCGCGTGACTGCAGCCGCCGCGTGTCTGCTGCTGCCGCGTGGCTGCTGCTGTCGTGTGTGCGGCCATCGCCGAAGGCCCGCCTCAGGGACGTGATTGTGATGCCCGGTGTGTCGGGCTCGTTCCCCACACTCGAGTTCTTTTGTGGCAGGAACAGCACGTCCTCGCCGGACGGCAGGCCGCCAAAAGGGGAACACAGGATCTCTAGCCGCTGGCCCATCGTTCTAGTGCTTTTGTGGGTCGGGTGGAGGCGGGCGTGTCCCCTTCCGCATGGCCTGCCAAAGGAAACCACAACGCGTCAAGAGGTCGGTATCGCCTGCGCTGCGGGTCAATTTGCGTGGGCCGACCTCCTGACCCGTCGAGGTTTGGCTGCGCCCAGGCCATACGGAAGGGAACACACCCGAAGACCACCTCTGCGCTTGCGCGCGGGCTGCTCTGCGCTTGCGCGCAAGCCACCAGCACCCCTGACTACGACGAAGCCCACCCCTGTGCTGGGGTGGGCTTCGTCGTCGTGTACTTGGGGTGCTTCTTGGGTGCTTCTTGGGTGCTTTTTTGGTTTAGATGAGGCCGAGGCCCTTGACTGCGTCGCGCTCTTCCGCGAGTTCGGCTACCGAGGCGTCGATCTTGGTTCGGGAGAACTCGTCGATCTCCAGGCCTTGGACGATCTCGTACTTTCCTCCGGTCGATGTGACTGGGAACGAGGAGATCAGGCCTTCCGGTACGCCGTAGGAGCCGTCGGACACGACGCCTGCTGATGCCCACTGGCCTTCTGCTGTGCCGTTCACCCAGTCGTAGACGTGGTCGATCGCCGCGTTGGCTGCCGAGGCGGCCGAGGATGCGCCACGTGCTTCGATGATTGCTGCGCCGCGTTTCGCGACGGTGGGGATGAACTTGTTCTCCAGCCAGGCTTGGTCGTTCACTGCTTCTGCGGCGTTTTTGCCGTTGACCTCCGCGTGCGCGATGCTGGGGTACTGGGTGGCGGAGTGGTTGCCCCAGATGACCAGCTTGCGGATTTCGTTGACTGTCACGCCCAGTTTCGCCGCCAGTTGGCTGTACGCGCGGTTCTGGTCGAGCCTGGTCATTGCGGTGAACCGGTCGGCTGGCACGTCTGGCGCGTGCTGCTGGGCGATCAACGCGTTGGTGTTCGCCGGGTTGCCGACCACGAGGACGCGGATGTCGTCCGCCGCGTGGTTGTTGATGGCCTGGCCTTGGGGCTTGAAGATGCCGCCGTTGGCTTCGAGCAGGTCGCCGCGCTCCATGCCCTTGGTCCTTGGCCGGGCTCCGACCAGCAGGGCCACGTTGGCACCGTCGAAGGCCACGTTCGGGTCATCGGCGATGTCGATGCCGGACAGCAGCGGGAACGCGCAGTCGTCCAGCTCCATCGCGGTGCCTTCGGCCGCCTTCAGTGCCGGGGTGATCTCCAGCAGCTTCAGCCTCACCGGGGTGTCCCGGCCGAGCAACTGGCCCGACGCGATGCGGAACAGCAGGGCGTAGCCGATCTGGCCGGCCGCGCCGGTGACGGTGACGTTGACGGGGGTGCGGGTCATTGCCTTCCGATCCACTCAGACGTTCAGGTGGGGTCTCGGGCGCGACCAGCTCCAGAGTCACGGTCTCGGCGCCGGGACCTGCCCCGGCAGGTTATCAACCCCGCACGGCGTGGTCCCGGACCGGTGACAAAGCCCTCATGGGAGCCGGGACGCGGACCTGGCTGATGGCGTTCGCCAGCAGATAGCCCGTGAGGGCGCCGAAGGTGTTCGTCATCAGGTCGTCGACATCGAAGATCCGGTACACGAACGGGGCCGTGCCGAAGTTGCCACTCAACTGGGTGACCTCGATCAGCAGCGACACCGCGAACCCGATCAGCACAGCCTGCCTCGCGCTGCGGCGCCACAGCATCCGGGCGAAGAACCCCAGCGGCACGAACAACAGGACGTTCAGGAACACCTGCTTGACCGCCATGATGTCGCCGCCGACGGTGTCGAGCACCCACTGGAACGGCACCAACTGGATCGTCTGCCGCAGCCTCGGCGTGTGCGGGCCGGGCAGCGGCAGGAAGACGACCGCGAGCGCCAGCACCGCGTAGAGCGTCACCACGCCGCTCACCACCGGCCGGACACGTCCCCTGAGCGCCAGCAGGGCGGCAGGCCAGATCACGGCGAACCCGATCAGTCCGAAGTGGATGGCGGTGAGCTGCGACGCGGTCATGGCGACAACGTTATGAACTGCGCGCCGCCGTGACTTCGGTCGAAGAGCCCGGCTCGATCAGCCACCTGGCCGAGGCAGCCGGTCGGCCGATCAGTCGGCTCAGTTGAGTGGGCCGCCGATGATCGACGCCGAGATGTACATGATCATCAGGCCGAATCCGCCGTAGAGCAGGAAGTCCACCCGGCGTTTGCGCACCGCCAGCAGGCCTGCCCTGCTGTCCGGCAGCAGTATCCGCAGCGCGGCGGCGACGAGCAGCGCGGCGCCGATCAGCGTGGTGCCCTTGCGCCAGTGGTACAGCAGGATCAGCAGGAGGCCGATCGCCACGATGAGCACCACCAGCGCGAACGGCCACTGGTCGCGCAGTTTGGAACTCGGTGGCACGGCAGTCACGCCTGCGCCTCGGCGGCCTCGACCACGTTCGTCAGCAGCATGGCCCTGGTCATCGGGCCGATCCCGCCCGGGTTGGGCGACAGGAAACCCGCGACCTCGCGCACGTCCGGGTGAACGTCACCGGCCATTCCGGACTCGGTCCGGCTGACGCCGACGTCCAGCACGGCCGCGCCCGGCTTGACCATCGCCGCGGTGATCAGGTGCGGCACGCCCGCACCGGCGACCACGATGTCGGCCCGCCGGACCTCGCTGGCCAGGTCCTTGGTTCCGGTGTGGCACAAGGTGACTGTCGCGTTCTCCGAGCGGCGGGTGAGCAGCAGGCCCAACGGTCGGCCGACGGTCACGCCACGGCCGACGACCGTGATGTTCTGGCCCGCGATCGGGACCTGGTAGCGGTTGAGCAGCTCGACGATCCCGCGCGGGGTGCACGGCAGCGGCGCGGGCTCCATCAGCACCAGCCTGCCGAGGTTGGCCGGGTGCAGGCCGTCGGCGTCCTTGGCCGGGTCGACGCGCTCGAGCAGCCTGCCTGTGTCCAGGTGCCTGGGCACCGGCAGCTGGACGATGTAGCCGGTGCACGCCGGGTCGGCGTTCAGCTCGTCCAGCACGGCCTCGGCGTCGTCCTGCGAGATGTCCGCGGGCAGGTCCTTGCGGATCGAGGTGATCCCGACCTTGGCGCAATCGTTGTGCTTGCCGCGCACGTACATCGCCGAGCCGGGGTCCTCGCCGATCAGGACCGTGCCGAGACCGGGCGCGATGCCCTTGGCCCGCAGTGCGGCCACGCGCACCTTCAGGTCCTCGTAGATCGCGTCTCGGGTCGCTTTGCCATCCAGGATCGTCGCGCTCACGCCGCCATCCTCTCAGAGCCTGTCCTGATCGGAAGCGCGGCCACAACCACCGCGAACAGCGTGATCACGGTCCCGAGCACCTCGGCGAACGACAGGTGGGCGCTGCGGGCGGGCACGAACACGTCCAGCGCCACCGCGCCGAGCAGCTGCCCGGAGACCAGGCACAGGCTCAGCAGCAACACCCCGACGGCACGCACTGCGACGACCGAGATCCCGATCACGAAGATGCCGAACGCGCCACCGGCGTAGAGCCACCACTCGCTGGGGAAGTCGACCGGCCAGCCACGCAGCACGACGTCCACGACAGCGGCGAGCAGCAGCGTGGTCGTCGCGGCGGTGAAGTTGAGCGCGGCGGCCACGACCGCGTTCTGCGAGGCGTCCCTGACCTGGCCGTTCACCGCGCTCTGCCAGGCCAGCCCGAATCCGGCGATCGCGGGCAGCACGAACAGCACCACGTTCTGCGGCCGGGCGAACTGCTCCTGGACAGCGAGGACGACCGCGCCGACGGCCAGGCCCGCGCCGAGCAGACGCCACCCGGTGATCGGCTGCGGCCCGGCGGGACCGATGCCCGCGCGGTCGACGAACAGGCCGCTGATCAGCTGTCCGCTGATCGTCGCGACGGTGAACACGGCCACACCGATCGCGGTGATCGTGACGCCCTGGGTGACGATCAAATACGCCCCGACGCACCCGCCGAGACACTCCCACCACCGCAGGTCCCGCTTGCGCAGCGACGCGGCGACCCGGCCCGCGCCGCGACGGCCCGCGGGCGTGCAGACCACGGACGTGACGAGAACGACAAGACCGAGGGCCGTGGAGATCAGCCCGGCGACCACACCATCGTGCAGTTGCGCGCCCAGCTGACCGTTGATCCGGCCCTGCGAGGAGAGCAGCACTCCGGCGGCGACCGCCAGGAGGCCGTATGGCCATCGCCTCACGAGGCGACAGGTTCCGGCTCGGGCACTGCCGCCGCCGGGATGCGCATGGCCAGCACAACCCCCAGCGTGACGAACACGACCGCACCGGCCGCCGCCAGGGAGGGGCCGCCGTGGTCCAGCAGCAGGCCCGACGTGGGCAGCGCGACGGCGAAGCCCGCGGTGGACGCCGTGGACAGCCAGCCGTACGCCTCGGTCCGGCGTTGGGCGGGGGCCAGCTCGCCGAGCCTGGCGTTCGCCGCCGCGGCGGCCGGAGCGATCGCGGCACCGCCGAGCAGCAGGACCAGGCCGATCAGCCAGGGCGATGCCGGGTCGAACACCGGCGGCAGGACCGGCACCAACGCGGCCACGCCTACAAGGTTGAGGACAACTCGCCTGGTCAGGCTGGGTGCGCCGGTCAGGCCACCGGCGATCAGGCCGCCGATCCCCGAGCCGACCGCCCAGACGGCGGCGAGCACACCGGCCAGGATCGGGATGTTGACGTCGCGGGCCCACGCAACGATCGTCATGTCGATCATCAGCAGCGCCGCGACCAGGAAGAACGACAGCGCCAGCGACGTGACGACACCCGGTACGTCGAACAGCCCGACCTTCCGCGGCTTGGCCTGGTCGCTGGTCACCATCGGCTTGGTCTGCCCGGCCCTGGACAGCGCGCGGGCGAACGCGGCGGCACCGAGCATGGCCAGCGCACCGGAGATCACCAGCGACGCCTCCGGGTTGACCACGGCGACCAGGGCGGCGGCCATCAGCGGGCCGACCGCGAACATCAGCTCGGTCAAGGTCGCGTCCACGGTGTACACCGAGTTCAGTGCCGCGCCGGAGAGCATCCGGGGCCACACCGCCCGGCTGACCGGGATGACCGGCGGATTCGCCAGGCCGACGACGAACGCGCCCACCGCCATCAGCGGCCACCACGAGCTGGGTAACCAGATCGGGACGAACGCGAGCACCATCATCCCGACGCCGTAGCAGGCCCCGGTGACCAGCAGCAGGCCAACCGGGCCCCGGCGGTCGGCCGCCCGGCCGCGCACCGGCCCGGCCACCCCGTTGCCGGTCAGCAGTGCGGCGCCGATCACACCCGCGATGGCATACGACCCCGTCCAGCCCGCGATCAGGAACGACATCGCCAGCGGGGTCCCCGTCATGTGCAACCTGCCCAAGGATGCCCAGATCAGCAGCGACGGCACCCGGGGCACGGCGGCGAGTTCGCGGTAGGGCTGGAACACCCGTCCACTGTCTCAGGGGGCACTGACAATCCACGAACGATTACTCTCAAGGTGGTCACGGGTCGGGTTGGGCACACCACGAATGCCGCGTGTGCCGAACCTGGTCGCAAAAGGGAGGATGGGGACGTGACGCAACCGACCCAGCTGGATCCGACCGAGCAGGACACCCTGGTCAAGCAGATCGGCCTGGCGCTGCTGCGGGCTGCACCGCCCGAGTGGCAGCAAGTCGTGGTGCTCTACCGGGCAGTCGGCCGCTACCACGAGATGACGGCCGAGCTGACCTGCGAGAACGAGGACCCGAGGGCGTGGACGGTGTCGCCGGACATGGCGACGTTGTTCGCGCGCCTGCGCGCGGGCATGTACCGCGACGGCCGGGGGACCTGGTTCAACGCGCGCTACCAGCTGGACCGGCCGTCGAGTTACAACCTGGAGTACGACCGCGACGAGCCGCAGTGGGACAACCCGCCGCCGCCCCCGGCGTACCCGGACGAGCTGCAGATGTTCCCGCGCGAGGACGAGAACGTGCCGGAGTGGCTGGCCAGGCGCCTGTCCGCGCCGCCACCCCCGCCGCCGCCCCCGCCGATGAACCAGCAGCCACCCACCCCTCCGAGTGGTTTCGAGCGCCAGCGGTTCCGGGTGGCGCGGACCTTCGACGGGATGGGCCCGCAGGGCCGTCCGATCGTCAACCGCCCGCCGGTCGACGAGCTGGACACCGAGGCGATGCTGGCCTACCTGGAAGAGGCCGAGTTCGCGATGCCCAGCCGCGGCTACGACGTGGACCGGCTGGACCCGGAGGGCCGCAACTCGGTGCCGGTCGCGTTCCACACCGACGGGACGTGGATCTGGCCCGCGTCGGTGAACTACTACCTGCGCACGTACGGCGTCAGCCCGGAGCCGGACCTGGTCACGCACATCCGCAGGCAGGGCTTCGAACTGCCGGTGGTGGACGAGCCGACGGTGGCGGAGGCCGCCGCGTTCGTGAACCGGGGCGCCCCGNCCGCCGTCCATGCCCGCCGCCGCGCCACCACCGCCGCCCCCACCCCCACCCCCGCCTGCGGCTCCTCCCGCGATGCCCGCCCAGGCGCAGCCCGGTCCGACGCTCACCCAGGTCAGGTCGAAGTTCGCGGAGCTGGGTGTGCCGGAGTCGGCGTACCGGATCGGCCCGCCGGTGGAGCGGACGTGGTCACTGGAACGGGTGGACGAGGGCTGGCGGGTCGGCTGGTTCGAGCGGGACCAGTACGTCGCGCCGTCGGACTTCGACGATGTGGCCGACGCCACAGCTTTCCTGCTGGGCAAGGTCCTGCTGGAAGGACCGCGGCCCGCGCTGCCGGAACCACCGCCCGCCGTGGCCACAGCACCACCGCCACCGCTTCAGGCCCCGACACTTCAGCCACCGCCACCCGCCGTGACCGACGACGACCTGGACCGGACGGTCCTGTCCATGCCGCCGTTGTCGTCGTTGGAGGACACGGACGCGCGTGAGCCCGTCTCCGTGCCCAGCGCGCCCGCGCCGGAGGTCGGCAACTCGACGGCGATGCTGCCCGCTGCCAACCGAGGCGGCAGCGGTGGCGGCAGCAACAACGCGATGACGGAGACCCGCCCGCAGGACTGGCCGATCCAGCCGCTGTACGGCGAGCCGCCGCTGACGCTGTTCCGCGGCAAGCGGATGATCGAACTGCACCCCGGCACGGAGATCGACCGGTTCGGTGAGGGCGACGGCAACCTGGCGTACGCCGTCGGCACCCCGTTCCCGCTGCGGTCACTCGTGCCGGACTGGGTGAACCGGGACTACCACGTCTACCGCGTGCAGCAGCCGTTCGAGGCGCTGACCGGTGTGGCGATCCCGTGGTTCGAGCAGCCGGGCGGTGGCACCGCGTTCCTGCTGCCGCACGCGGTGGAGGACCTGCTCGAAGACGGCTACCTCGTCGAGATCCCCGCGAGGGAACGTCCCCCGCTGACCTGAGTCCCGTGGTGAAGGCGGCCGCACGGCCGCCTTCACCACCGCTCCGTCGGCGTCTAGGGAACAACCACCACGGGTCGTTTCGCTCCCTTGACAAGCATCTTGGGCACGGACCCGACGAGACCGCCGCCGTGCCGCGAGCGGCCGACGACGATGCAGTCGGCACGCCGCTCCTCGGCGATGGCCTCAAGGCCGTGTGCCGGGTCGCCCCGGTAGTGCACGAGCTCCCACGGGATCCCGGCGTGGTCCAGGTAGGCCGCGGCCTCGACGCGGATCTCGTCGACGAACGCGGTCGCCGCCTCGGTGGCACCGGCCATGCCCATCGCGGTCCAGTACGCCGGGCTGGCGATGGGCTCGACGTAGACCAGGACGAGCTGGGCCCGTTCGCGGCGGGCGAGGCCACCGGCCCACGCGGCGGCGTGCAGGGACGGTGGGCTGCCGTCGACGCCCACGATGATCACGGTCAAGCCGTCCTTACCGATCTCGAAATCGGCTGCGCCATCGGCCACACCGGGATCGTAAGGGACTACCAGGCGATCTGGCTGTAGAGCGCGCGCAACTTCGCTCCCCTGGCCGCGTGTCCGGCCGCCACCCACTCGACCCGGCCACGCACGTGCGCGGCGGAGTCGTTGTGGCCAGCGCGGTTCTGCGCCAGGGCCAGTCGCGAGGCAGTTGTGCAGCAAGGCCTTCACCGCGTCGTACTCGGCGCGGGGCGCGGCCGGGGCGACGTTGACCACGAGCCCGCCCAGTTTCTGCCGCTGGTGCTGTCCGGCGGCCGAGGTCTTGTCCGGCCTGACCCGGAACCCCTCGTCGCGCGCGATCGTGCGCACACCCGGCAGCAAGCGGTGCAGCGGAAGCGTGTGCGGCCCGGAGAACGCCAGGTCGTCGGCGTAACGCGTGTAGTCAGCGCCGAGCGCTCGGGCCAGCCCTGTCAGGCGACAGTCCAGCCGATACGCGACAGCGTTCGCGATCGTGGGCGAGGACGGCGCGCCCTGCGGCAGGTGCTGGTGGGCCAGCCGGGACAGCAACCTGCGGCGGACATCCGGATCTCCGCGCGTTCCCGGGGCGGCACGCAGAACCTCCTGTGGCGTCCTGGTCGTCAGCAGACCGGCCAGCACGACGGCCTGTTCGTACTCGAACAACAGGGCACGGACACGGGCACCGGTGACGGCGGCGAAGAAGCCCTCCAGGTCCATTCTGACCACCACCGGCTTCCCGGCGTGCGGCGCCGCGTACGTGAGCGCGGACCGTCCTTTGCGGAACCCGTGTGCCGCCTCGTGCACGGGCAGGTCGAGGTGGCGCACGGACACGGCCCGACAAGCCGACGACCGCGACGCGACCGTCCACTGTGGCTACGGCGAAGTGCCGACGTGGGACTACTTCTGGCAGCTCAACATCGCCCGAAGCCTCGCGGCGCACGACCTGGCACTGCATATCGGTGTGCCATCGCCGATCACCGAGGGCCTGGCTCGCGGCATGTACGAGGGCACCGCGCCGTCCGCGGACATATGGCGCTCGTTCGGCGTTTTCCGGCCCCAGGTCGAGGTGGGCGTTGACGCGTCGTGGAAGGACAGGTTCCTCGCACTCACCGGCCGTCAACCGTGGCTCAGGTGCCGAACTGTGCTTGCTCCAGCCAGGCGTCCATGAGCTGTTCGTCACCGAGGATCTGCACGCCGTCGATCCGCGCGGGCTTGCGGCGGTAGACGATCAGCAGCAGGTCGAGCACCGGGCCACGTAGGGCCACGGCGGACTTCTCGTGCGCGCGGCGCCAGGTGATGACGTCGCCGGTCAGGTCTATCACCCATTCCGCGTCGGTGTCCGTCGCGTGCAGGTGCACTGTCCGGCCGGGGCCGAGAAGCCTTCGCTTCTCCGGATACATCTGCAGCGCCATGGGAATCGACATGAGTTCCATCCACTCGTCGATGGCGTCGACGGCCAGATCCGTGTCGAGCGAGTACTTCTCGCCGAGTGCCAGCACGGCGTCGGCGCGGTGGACGGCTGTCTCGTAGGTCGCGCGGCGTGCGGTGAAATCCGTGCCGCCCATGGGAAGGGGCGTCCAGGCAGGACCGCCTTGGCCTGATTCGCGCAACGCGGCGGCCAACGACTCGGCCCCCTCGACGAGCCACGGGCCGACCACCGCCGGATCCTCGTCGCGGTATTCGGAGAGTTCACGGGAGTCACCGGGAAGCGGTTCGGTCGCCCTGGTCCGGACGATCGTGTCCATCCAGCGCTGGCCACTGCCGATGTGGCGCAGCAACTGCCCGACGTTCCAGCCGGGACAGGTGGGCACCGGTGTGGTCAGGTCCGCGCCGTCGATGCTGGCGTACAACGAAGTGCTCTGTCGGACGATCTCGTCGCAGTAGCGCTCATAGGTCAGCATGACACCACGCTACCGAAAGTCACGGGACTTCGACGGGATGCGCAAATCCAGGTTCTGCAGGCGATCGGCCTGCAGGCTGACCACGCCCTCGGCCGTCTCGACGATCCCGCGCACCAGCATCGCCGCGCTTGCCCGTGCCACCCGGCGGTAGCGCGCCCACAGGCCGGGCGAGCACACCACGTTCACCATGCCGGTCTCGTCCTCGATGTTCAGGAACGTCACCCCGCCCGCGGTCGCCGGGCGTTGGCGGTGCGTGACCGCGCCGCCGATCAGGACACGCGTCCCCGATTCCACACTGGACAGTTCGGCGGCGGTCAGCGCGCCGAGCCCGGTGAGGTGGTCGCGGACGAACTGGGTCGGGAAACTGTCCGGCGACAGGCCGTTGGCCCACACGTCGGCCACCGCGAGCTCGACCGCGTCCATGCCGGGCAGGGTCGGCGCCTCGGCGGTCGCGGTCGTTCCCGGCAGCCGGTCCGGCCGGTCGCCGGCCACGGCACCGGCCGACCACAGCGCCGCCCGTCTGCTGATCTCGAAGCAGCCGAAGGCACCCGCCGTGGACAGCGCCTCGACCTGGGCCGTGGTCAGCTGGATCCGCCTGGCCACATCGGTCATCCCGGTGAACGGCCCGTTGCGGGTCCGTTCGTCGACGATCGCGTCGGCCAGCTTGTGGCCGATCGTGCGGATCGTGCCGATGCCCAGCCGGACAGCGGGTTTCGTGTCGGTGCGCTCCAGTGTGGCGTGCGTGCGGCTGGCGTTGACGTCCGGGCCGCGGACCTCCACGCCGTGCCTGCGCGCGTCGGCGACCAGTGACTGCGGCGAGTAGAAACCCATGGGCTGCGCACGTAACAACGCGGCGCAGAACGCCGCCGGGTGGTAGTACTTGAAGTAGGAACTGGCGAAGACCAGGTGCGCGAAGCTCAGCGCGTGGCTTTCCGGGAAGCCGAAGTTGGCGAACGCCAGCAGTTTCGCGTAGATCCGCTCGGCCAGCTCGCCGGTGATCCCCCGGTCCGCCGCGCCCTGGTAGAACCGCTCCCGCAGGCGCTCCATCCGGCGGGTCGACCGCTTCGAGCCCATCGCCCTGCGCAGCTCGTCCGCCTCGGCCGCGTCGAAACCGCCGACATCCACCGCGATCTGCATCATCTGTTCCTGGAACAACGGTACGCCAAGGGTTTTCTCCAGCGCGCGTTCCAGCAGCGGGTGGTCGTAGGTGATGTCTTCCTTCTTGTTCTGCCTGCGGATGTACGGGTGGACCGAGCCGCCCTGGATCGGACCGGGCCTGATCAGCGCGACCTCCACCACCAGGTCGTAGAACTTCCTGGGCTTCAGCCTCGGCAGGGTGGCCATCTGCGCGCGGCTTTCCACCTGGAAGACGCCGACCGAATCCGCCGCGCACAACATGTCGTAGATGTTCTCGTCAGCCAGGTTGAGGTTGGCGATGTCCACCACGGTGTCCTCGTGCTCGCGCACCAGGTCGATCGCGTAGTGCAACGCGGAGAGCATGCCCAGGCCGAGCAGGTCGAACTTGACCAGCCCGATCGCCGCGCAGTCGTCCTTGTCCCACTGCAGGATCGAGCGGTCGGCCATCCGCGCCCACTCGATCGGGCACACCTCGCCGACCGGCCGGTCGCAGATCACCATCCCCCCGGAGTGGATACCGAGGTGCCGGGGGAATCCCTCGACCTGGCCGGCCAGGTCCAGCACGACGTCGGGGATGTCGTGGTCGTTCTCGTCCACCGTGTTACGGACCGGCCCCCAGCGGTCGATCTGCTTGCTCCACGCGTCCTGCTGGCCGGGCGAGTACCCCAGCGCACGCGCCATGTCACGGACCGACGACTTCGCCCGGTACGTGATCACGTTCGCGACCTGCGCGGCACACCAGCGGTTGTGCTTCTGGTAGACGTACTGGATCGCCTCCTCGCGGCGATCGGACTCGATGTCGAGGTCGATGTCCGGCGGGCCGTCGCGGGCGGGCGCGAGAAACCGTTCGAACAACAGGTTGTGCGCGACCGCGTCGACTCCCGTGATGCGCAGCGCGTAGCAGACCGCCGAGTTCGCGGCCGATCCCCGGCCCTGGCACAGGATGTCGTTCTCCCGGCAGAACCGGGCGATGTCCCACACCACCAGGAAGTAGCCGGGAAACCCGAGCTCCTCGATCACGCGCAGTTCGTGCTCGATCTGCGCGTACGCCTTGGGGTTGGCGTCCGGTGGGCCGTAGCGACCGGCCGCGCCCTTGTACGTCAGGTATCGCAGGTACGTGTCCTCGGTGTGCCCCGGCGGCACGTCGAACGGCGGCAGTTTCGGCGCCACCAGACGCAGATCGAACGACAGGTCGACGCCGAGCACGGCGGCACGCTGCACAGCGCCGGGATACCGCGGCTCGAACCGGTGGTGCATCTCGGCGCCGGACCGCAGGTACGCGGTCGCGGGCGGTAGCCATCCGGCCATCTCGTCCAGGCTCCTGCGCGACCGCACGGCGGCCATCGCCGCCGCCAGGCGGGCGCGGTCCGGCTGCGCGTAGTGCACCGCGTTGGTCGCGATCGTCGGCAGCCCGAATTCGGCTGCCATCGCGGAGAGCACGTCGTTGCGGAAGCTGTCTCCCGGCATGCCGTGGTCGGTCAGCTCGACGAAGACACTGTCCTTGCCGAACATGTCGACGAGTTGCCCGAGCCGCTCGGCCGCGGCCGCCGGGCCTTCGGTGTCCAGCGCGCGGCGCACAGCACCCTTGCGGCAGCCGGTGAGCACGACGCAGTGCTCCCTGGTCGTCTCGACGACCTGCTCGACGTCGTACACCGGACGGCCTTTCTCGGCACCGGCGAGCTGACCGGCGCTGATCGCCCGGCACAGCGCGGTGTACCCGTCCAGCCTGCGTGCCAGCAGCAGCAGGTGCTCGCCGACCGGGTCGGGCACGCCGGTCTGCGGCGCGGGCAGGCCGATGCTCAGCTCGGTGCCGTACACCGTGCGCACGCCGAGTTCCTTCGCGGCCTCGGCGAACCGGACCACGCCGTACATGCCGTCGTGGTCGGTGATCGCGATCGCGTCGAGGCCGTGCAGCGCGGCCGCCTCCACCAGTTCCTCCGGATGGCTGGCGCCGTCGAGGAAACTGAAGTTGGAGTGGCAGTGCAGTTCCGCGTACGGCACCCGCTCGCCGCCGGGATGGTCGGCCGCGCCGGGCAGCCCGATCCCCGGTGGCGGGGTGTACGGTTGCCGGTGATGCGTCCACGCTGGACTGTCACCGCCGTCGCCGGTCTGGAAAGGCTTGCCGGACAAGGCTCGTTCCAGGTCCGCCCAGCGGACCGGCGGGTTGTTCCACCCCATGTCGCCTCTTTTCGGGTTACCCGGCAACTGCCCGACCGGGCAGACTTTGGTCCACACGGGACCCGAAAGTCTTTTTCCACCCGTCCGGCACGTTTACCGTCCAGCCGTGACTCAGCACCCGCAGGGCCCGTACCAGCCGGGCCAACCCGGCGGCACCCCACATAGTCAGGGGCCGCACGGCCAGCAGCCTCCCTACGGCCAGCAACCACCGCATGGCCAGCCGCAGCCTCCCTACGGCCAGCCACAGCAGCCCTACGGCAACTACCAGCAGCCTGGTGGCGCCCCGTACGGGCCCCAATACTCGGCACAGGGCGGCGGCCCGAAGACCCCTGAGGTCCCCGGGTTCGCCATGAAGTTCACCGGGATCGGCGCGAACTGGGGCACCGGCGGCAACCGGCCGACGCTGCCCGTGCCCAAGAGCGTGATCTGGGCGTTCCTGCTGTCCGCGGGCGCCGCCGTGGTCAGCGCGCTGTACTACATCATCTACGCGATCATGTTCTCCGTGTACTTCGCCGGGTTCTACAACGGCGGGGTGACGGTCTTCGGCATCCTGATCGCCGCCGGGCTGTTCGTTCTCGCGGTGATGATGCGCAACGGCGCGGAGTGGGCGCGGATCGTGCTCGCGGTGCTCAGCGGCCTCGGCGCGCTGCTCGGACTGATCGGACTGTTCAGCGTGGGCCTGTTGTTCACCGTGGGCGGTGGGTTCGGCGCGCTGCTGCTGATCTTCACGCTGGTTCAGGTCGCCGCGCTCGGCGCGACGCTGTTCTTCCTGTTCCAGCCGGACTCGAACGCCTACTTCAAGTCCGCGTCGGCAGGGCCGGGATACCCACCGCCGCCAGGCCAGGGCCCCCAGAACTTCGGCGGCTGATCCTCCATCGGTGGACGTTGCCTCGGGATCAGATCGGCGAGGAGATCCTGGGCCATGTCCCGGTCCGACCGGTACAACGAAGAGAAGTGCTCGAACATGTGTTCGAGTATGTCCCTACGGGTCACCTTGGTCAAGTCGAAGGGCCCGCGTGCTCAGCGCGCGGGCCCTTCGTGGTGTTTCAGCTGGTCAGCCCAGGTCCTCCGGCCGCTGCCACGGCTCGCCGAGCACGTGCTGGGCCAGGAAGGCGAAGATTGTCGAGAACCACACTTTCACGTGATTCGGTTTGAGGATCCAGTGGTTCTCGTCGGGGAAGTAGAGGAACCTGTGCGGGCTGTCGTCCCCGGACCGTGTCGTGAGGTCCCACCACAGCCGCAGTCCCTCCCCGATCGGCACGCGGTAGTCCTTCTCGCCGTGGATCACCAGCGTCGGCGTGGTGATGGCGTCGGCGAACCGGTGCGGCGAGTTGGCTTCGGCGTCCGCCGCGGCCATCTCGCGCCTGAACTCGTACCCCAGGTCGGTGGTCGACAGCATCTGGTCCATCGCCCACAGTGAGGCGTGGGTGACGACCGCGGCGAACCGGTCGGTGTGCCCGACCACCCAGTTGGCCATGTAGCCGCCGAACGAAGCGCCCATGGCGGCGATCCGGCTCTCGTCGACGTCCGGCCGCTGCAGCGCGACGTCGGTGATCGTCATCAAGTCCGTGTACGGCGCACCACCCCAGTTCGCCCAACCCCTGCGGACGAACTCCGTGCCGTAGCCACTGGACAACGCGGGGTCAGGCAACAGCACCGCGTACCCCCGTGCGACGGCGAGCCACGGATTCCAGCGCCACGACCACGAGTTCCACGACATGTACGGACCGCCGTGGATCCACAGCAGGAACGGAGCTGGTTGTTCCGAGTGCGGCAACGCGATCCACGCGCGCAACGGCGTGCCGTCCTCTGCCGTGGTGGTGACTTCCTCCAGCCGACCGGGAACCTGGTAGTCCGGCTCGACCAGTGTCTCCATTGTGGACCCGTCCAGCGCGACCCTGACCGGCGACGGCGAGCTGTCGATCGCCGCGCGCAACGCGTACGCCCACTGCCCGTCCGGCGAGATCCGGAAGTCGATGTACGCACCATGGTCCGGAGTCAGCCGCGTCGGCGTGCCGGTTTCGACGTCGACACGCCACAACGGCGACCGGCCGTGGTGGTCGGCGCTGACCACCAGCGAGCGACCGTCCGGCGTCCAGCGCGGGGTCATCGGCCAGCGGTCCCACTCGGCGGTGAGCGCCCGCGGTTCACCACCGGCGAGCGGAACGACGACAAGCCAGCAGTCGAGCACCTCCTCGGGAGAGCCGTACAGCACGGCGACCGCCGCGACCTGGGTGCCGTCCGGGGAGATAGCGGGCGTCACGTAGTCGTAGCCCAGATCGTCCGCTACCACACGGCGTTCGCCCGTGGCGACGTCGATCACCACGAGAGTGCCGCGTTGCCCTGCAGAGGCCTCCACCGTCTTCCACGACGCGACGATCGTCGACCCATCCGCCGAGAGGTCCCAGCCCGTGTCCTTGTCGTCGAGCGCCCGGCCGACGTGCCCGGTGAGGTCACGCAACCGGCCGTCCTCGACGACCAGCAACCTGTGCCGGTCCGGCCCGAGGTTCCGGTCCCACAGCCGGACGGGGTAGTCCTCGTGCAGGATGGCGGTGACCCCGGCCTCGGTGCGCTGCTTGCGGAGTTCCGCGTCGTGCGCGGGATCCGTGGCGGACGGAAGCAGCGGTGACAGGATCGCGATCGTGCCGTTCGCGGCGACCTTGACGTCTTCGACACCACCGGACGGTGCCACGACCTGGCGCGCCTCTCCGCCGCCGGACGGCAGCAGCCACAGCGAGGATTTGTCCTCGTCGCTCGGCCGCCTGGCGGTGAAGAGCAGGTCGCCGTCCGGCGTCCACACCGGGTTCGACTCGTCCTCCGTGCCCCAGGTCAGCCGCCTGGCGGGCTGCCTTCCACCGGAATCGACCTCCCAGAGCGAGGTGACGTACCGGTTCTTGCCCTGGTCGGGCACAGAGACGGGGTAGACGAGCCTGGTGCCGTCCGGCGACAGCCGCGGCTCGCCGAGCCTCGGCACCTTGACGTAATCGGCGAGGTCATCGAAGGGGCTGATCATTGGGCCGTCATACCACGTGCGACGCGCCCAGCTATGTGAAGTGAAATTGTGTCCGCTTTAGTGCGGCTCGATGGGCAGCGGGCGAAGCGGCACGGGCGTGGCCACCACGATGGACGTGGTGGTCTGGCCGTGCATCAGGAACCTGTCCAGCACCTGCTCGAGACTCTGGATGGTGGGAACGTGGACCTTCACGTAGAAGCAGTCCTCGCCGGTGATCCGGTGGCACTCGACGACGTACGGGTTCTCCCGCGCCGCCTTGGTGACCTTGGGCAGCTGCCCGGGACCGGGATTGACCCGGACGAGCGCGGTGACCGGCATGCCCAGCGCGGCGGGGTCGACGTCCATCCGGAATCCCCTGATGACACCGGAGCTCTCCAGGCGCTGGACCCGTTCGGTGACCGCGGGGGCGGACATGCCGACCCGCCTGGCCAGCTCCGACATGGACATCCGGGGGTCGCCGTGGAGTTCCTCCAGCAGCCGGACGTTCACGGAGTCGAGCTGGTCGCTGTAAGCAGGAGGGGTACTGAGCCTGGCTTTTGTAGGCATCCGGAATCTCCAGCCTTCAGACAGCCATTCACAACGTGGTTCCGAACAGGGAACACTACACCCCATGCGATACGTCCACTTGGGGGCGACCGGGCTGCGGGTCTCCCAGATCTGTCTTGGAATGATGAGTTACGGCCTGCCCGAGGTCCGGGCATGGCACATGAGTGAAGCGGACGCGGAGCCGATCGTCCGCAGAGCGGTGGACGCCGGGATCACCTTCTTCGACACAGCCGACATGTACTCGCTGGGGGCGAGCGAGGAGTTCACCGGACGCCTGCTCGGCAGGATGTTCGGCAAGCGGGACGACTACGTGCTGGGCACGAAGGTGTACTTCCCGATGGGGCCGGGCCCGAACGACCAGGGCCTGTCCCGCAAGCACATCATGGCGAGCATCGACGACTCGCTGCGGCGCCTGGGAACAGACCACGTCGACCTGTACCAGATCCACCGGTTCGACGAGGAAACCCCGTTGGAGGAAACGATGTCGGCGCTGCACGACATCGTGAAAGCCGGGAAGGCGCGGTACATCGGGGCGTCGAGCATGTACGCGTGGCAGTTCGCGAAGGCCCAGTACGTGGCCAAGGCCAACGGCTGGACACAGTTCACGTCGATGCAGAACCACTACAACCTGATCTACCGCGAGGAAGAACGCGAGATGATCCCGCAGTGCCTCGACCAGGGAGTCGGCACGATCCCCTGGAGCCCGCTGGCCAGAGGCCTGCTCGCCCGGACGCAGGACACACCCCGCACGACGACCGACCCCGTCGCGGACATGTACAAGGACCAGGCAGAAGACGACGCGAAGGTGATCGAAGCGCTGCGCGCGGTCGCCGCGAAACGCGGCGTGCCACCGGCCCAGGTCGCACTGGCCTGGCTGATCGGCAAGCCGGGCGTGACAGCACCGATCGTGGGCGCGACCAAACTCCGGCACGTGGACGACGCGGTCGCGGCGGCGGACCTGGAGCTGACCGAGGAAGAGGTGACCGCCCTGGAAACGCCCTACCGGCCGCACACGGTCCTCGGCCACCCCTAGCTTCTCGGCGCCACCTCACCGTCCATTGCGGTCAGGCTCGGCTGCCGGGACTTGCGAACCAGCAGCTGGGCCTGATGGAACTGCCGCTCGTCCTCGTGCGGTTCCCGCCGCATCCGGCCGACCTCGACGAACCCGGCCTGGTGCAACAGATCCATCAGACTGTCCGGCGACCACCGGTAGGCGAGCGTGACTTTGTGGTCGAATTCCCGCGGCAACGGATCGTCACCGGCGAAGAACCCGAGCAGCAGGTGGCCACCCGGCGCCAGCGCTCGATGGAACTCGGTGAACACGGTCGGCAGTTGCCGTGGTGGTGTGTGGATGATGGAGTAGAAAGCCAGAATGCCGCCGAGAACTCCGTCGGCGATGTCCAGTGCGGTCATCGATCCCTCGTCGAACCGCAGCCCCGGATGCGCTTGGCGGGCCAGCGCGACCATCGCGGAAGACAGGTCGATGCCGAACGCAGTCGCCCCAAGCGCGTGCAGATGTGCCGTCACGTGGCCGGGGCCGCATCCGATGTCGGCGATCGGTCCAACGTCGTGTGCCCGCACAAGTTCGGCGAACGCGGCCAGCAGCGCGCGTTCCATCGGCAAGGTCTCCAGTACGTTGCCGAAAAGCTCGGCGTAGAGAGTCGCGACGGCGTCGTAGGCATCCCTGGTGTCGTGCAAGGTGGAAGGGTCGGTCACGGCGGAGACCATAGTCCGGTTCCTTCGAGTTGACGACAGTTAGTTATGTGCATAACGTTATGCACATAACTATTTCTGCCGAGGAGCGACCGTGGACTTCGACCAAGCCGACGCCATCAACCAGGCCATCCGCCTCCTGAGCTTGCGCCACCGGGCCAGGGCCGCGGCCCTGCTGGCCCCACTCGGCCTGCACACCGGCCAGGAGGCGCTGCTGCTCGAACTCGCCAGGACCGGCCCGATGATCCAGGCCCAGCTCAGCGAGGCCCTCGGCTGCGAGCCACCCAGCGTCACGCTGATGACCCGCAAACTCGAAGGCTCCGGCCACATCCGCCGCAAACCCGCCCCGTCCGACAAGCGCGCCAGCATCGTCGAACTCACCGACAGCGGCAAAGCGCTGGCCGATCAGGTCAAGGACTTGTGGCGCGCTCTCGCGGAGG
Source organism: Kibdelosporangium sp. MJ126-NF4 (assembly GCF_000826545.1). The sequence goes on from NZ_CDME01000015.1 coordinate 783,065, forward strand.
AGACCGTGACCGGCATGCCCGCCGAAACGGTGGCGCAACTACCCGGCATCCTCACCACCTTGACCGGCAACGTGGACACCAGGCGCCCCGAGCACCCACACGGCCGTCGGCACAGTCCGGCCGCGGAATCGCGACGGGCCGGGCGCAGCGGTCAGGGCAAGCCGATGACTGGTGACTACGAACCGAGCGCGTTGGAGTTCGTACGCGAGCATGTCGAGCAGATCGTGCGCACCGGCACGACCGACGGCGTCACGATGAAGGACCGGCCTCTGGTGCTGATGACCTATCGGGGCGTCAAGTCCGGCAAGGTTCGCAAGACGCCACTGATGCGTGTCGAGCACGAGGGCCGCTACGCGGCTGTCGCGTCCAATGGCGCCCAACCGGCCAACCCGCAGTGGTACCCGAGTCTGCTCGCCGAGCCGGTCATCGAACTCCAGGACCGCGCGGTGACCGGCCGGTACCGGGCCAGCGAGGTGTTCGGGGACGAGAAGGCCCTCTGGTGGCGTCGAGCGGTGCAGGCGTATCCGGACTATGCCGAGTACCAGCGCAAGATCGACCGCCAGATCCCGGTCTTCGTACTCGAACCGGTCACCGACGACGACACTGAGGGACAGCCGTAGTGACTTCCTTTGCCGGACAGGACCGCGGAACTGTTCAGTCGTAGTGGGCGTGGGCGGTCCAGGCTCCCTGGTGGTAGGCGAGGAGCAGGGCTGCTTGGGCTGGTTCGGTTCCGAGCAGGACCTGAAGGTGGGCTTGGTAGCGGGGTTCTTGGGTCCACCATGGCTCGTTGGCCGTCCATGGGCCCGCCCAGCGGGTGACTGGGCGGAGTGGTCCGCCGGTGAGGCCGACTTTCGCGGGTGGGGCCGTCAGGAGGTTTCGTTCTGTCAGTCGGACGGGCTCTCCGGATTCGTCGGTGACAGTCACGGGGACCGGGGTGGGGAACACGACCGTGGGAGAGGGTGCGGGGAGTTGGCCCGGCCAGGGCAGGTCCGGGTCCGCCGCCGGGGTGAGTTCCTCGCCCCATGGCACCAGCCGGGCGCGGTCGCCGGGATCACGCCCACCGCTGAGTACCGGCGTGTACACGGATTCCGGGCCCAGCAGGCCCTGGACTCGGACCATGGCCCGGCTGGCTCTCTCCGCGGCTTCGGCATGCCCCTCGCCTCGCCACAGATCCAGTTGTAGGGCTTTGCCTTCCACTACCTCCTCGGGTTCGAGCCACAGTGTTCTGATTCCGGCGGTCGGTCCGCCGGTGCGCAGCCAGCCGTCCAGCTGCCAGCGCACGCGGTCAGCGATTCCGTTGGGTGTCAACGGTTCCGCGCATCGCCAGACGCGCCCCAGTTCTTCGTCGCGTTCGCTGCGCGCGTAGATGCCCAGCCGGGTGCAGGCAAGGCCGTGTGCGGCCAGGCCCGCGTGTAGTCGGTCGGCGAGTGATTTGGCGACGAAGGCCGCCGCGTCCACCCGGTCGACCGGTGGGTCGAGTTCCTCGCTGATCGAGAGGTCCGGCGGTGGTCTTCGCCGGGACGGCGGCCGTTCGTCCAGGCCTCTGGCCAGTCGGTGGGCCTGGACCGCGGCCGCGTCGAACCGGGTTGCCACGTCACGTTCGGCGACATCGGCGAACGCACCGAGAGTCCGCAATCCCAGGCGGCGCAACAGGTCGATCAGCTCTGTGCGCTCCGGACCGCCTGGTTGCGCCAACTCGTTGACGGCCAATGGCGCCAGGAACTCCGCGCTCCGCCCCGGCTCCACCAGCAGTCCTCGGTGCGCGGCCAAGGTGGCGGCGAACAGGCCGTCGGCCACGCCGACCTGGCACTCCGCCCCTGCCCGGTCGGCGACCTGATCGATCAGCCGCTCGGCCGCCACCTCCTCACTGCCGAAATAGCCCGTCGGCCCCCGCGCGGGCACGGCGACCAACCCCGGCCGGACGATCTCGACGCCGACGGCCAGCTCCTCCACCGCCGCCGCGACCGCCTCGAACAGCCGTGCGTCCCTGACCGGATCGTCCTCGAAGACGACCAGTTCGGGACACCGGCCCTGCGCCTCCCGGCGGCGCATGCCCCGCCGGATGCCCTCGGTTCTGGCCACGGCCGAGCTGGCGACCACGCGGTTGGCCGCCACCACTGCCATGGGGATCGCCACAGGCAGCCCGGCACCGGACGCGGCCGCCACCACCGGCCAGTCCGGACACCAGATCACGAGCATGCGCACAATTCGAACCTATGTTCGACGGGACAGCACGTCAATCACTCGATCGGGTAGTCGCCGCCACTGCGGCTGTGAGCGGTAGTTGTCACCTGTGAACGCCCTGAGGAGGACACGATACGAAATATCTTCAAGTGGCTGCGACTGAGCGCCCGAGTTGGCCAGTTGAGCACGAGAATTGGCCACAGCCCCGCGGAGTCCGGTCTTGGGCGTACTCGCTGAGCTTGCGGTGGCTCACTTCTTCTTGAGCTTGGGCTTCTTCGGCGGCAGCTCGGACGTGGCCTCCCAAGCCCACCTCAACCACGAGTCCAGCACATCGTCGTCGAGGGTCGACTCGTCCAGCACCACCCAGCCATCCTGCTCCTTACCGCGAAACACCAGCGGTTTCGCGCCCGGACGGGCCAGGGCATCGGCCATTCCGTCCGATCCGACCCGCACCATCAAACCCTCGTCATACACATTGGCCAGCGCGTTGCCCTGAAACAGGAACGTGATCCCGCCGAACATCTTCTTCGCCACCACCTCGTCGGGCTCCAGCCGCTCCCGGACCCGCTCCGCCAACACGTCGTCATACCCCATGCCTCGTACGCTACGACCGCACCCCGACACCCGCGCGGAACGCCCTCACCCAGCCAGGTGACCGCAGTGGACCCTCGACCGACGCGGCGACCCGCCGCACATCACCGGACAAATCCCCGATCGGCGGGTCTTTCTCGCGGTGCCGAACTGGGCCAGCATCGACAGCAGTCGAGTGCCACCGTGGCCAACTACCGTGCTCAACTGGCCAACTCGGGCGCCCTGTCACACAGTGGCGATCGCGACGCTTGTCGCCTCCACCGCGCTGACGCTGGGCGCGGGAACCGCGTCCGCGCAGACTGACTGCACCGCCACCGCTCGAATCGAGTTCGAAGCAGACGGGAATGGTGATCGCTGTGCGTGTGTGATCACCATCCCCTGGTCTGGTGAAGCCTTCCGGCGGGTGTCACCCGAACCGGGACAGTCGCCTGCTGACACTGTCGCAGGCCCCGGTGACCGCGCACGCTGGACAGCGTTCACGCAAACAACAGGGCCTGGTCACGCCGAAAGGATCAGAGCAGTCACACGAGCTGGCGCAGGCCACGCGAAAGGACTGTGTGATGCGTCGGATCGTGATCTCCGGGCCGGTCATCGTGGCCGCGTGTTTCCTGGCCGGATCCACCGCTGCTGCCGCCGACCAGGGTGAACCCTCCTCACGGGCCGCTGGGATAGTTACGTCGGCCACCCGGTCGCCCATGGAGCCTCGCCCCTTCGACCTCCGCTGTCTGGAACCTCTGACGCCTGGACCGGTGACGAAGGAACACCACAACCGGACCTATTACGATCTGTCGGACTTTACGTGCGAAACCGTCCCTAACGGCCAGGCCGCGTACGGGGGCAACAGCTGGCGCGATTTCGAGGAGTGCGACAACGCGTGCAACTCCGTCCCCGTGTAGACGGGCGGCGCGGACGAACCGGCCATGCGTCTACTATGGACTGTCGCCTTCCCTTATTCGGCAGGAACCCGGCCACGCCGCCACTTGGCTGTGTACGGAAGCACGAACATGCACAGGCCGGTGACCATGAGGAACGCAAGCGGGAACAGGGGGACGTAGGAAACCCATGCGGCGGGATCCTCCTGCGTCAGCGCGACGGAGGTGAAGACGACGGTCGCGGTGAAGGCGATGGCGAGCCACCGGTGGATCTGCCGGATCCTCTTGCCTCGGTTCATTGTGGACCTCCCATGCGGACGGCAGCCTGAAGTCCCGGCGGTACGCCGGTCGGTGCGCGTCGATGTCCTGATTGCGGGACAACGGGATTCAGCGCCCGATGCCCGTGCCGGTCACGTTAGCCGCGGCCGGAGAACCGGCGCTTCTCGATTCCTGATCGGTCCACGGAAAACCGACTCAGGCACGCAACGGCCTGACATTCCCGGCGACGGACGACTCAACCGGGCGCAGCGGCGCGTCGGGCTCGGAAGCGGGCGGCCACGCGCCGTCCGCAGGCAGCGGCGACGGCGTGGTGGCAAAACCGTTCTGGCCGACGAAAATCTTCGCCGTGACCGGACGAGCCGCCGAACCTCTGCCCTGGGCGGAGATCGTGAGTTCACGGGTGTGGAAATGGCCGTAGCCGTCCGCCAGGCCCGACCAGCGGCTGTGGACGTGCGCGAGCTCCAGGTCCGCGCCCGGCCACGGGCCGAACGGGATCAGCACCGCACCACGATGGCGGGCGCGCGCGGACAAGCGGCGAGCATGAGACTCCTGCAGACGTCCGCCCGCCGCGATCACGACGATGTCCACGCCGTCGAGCAGGGCGCCTGCCACGGCAGGCAGGTCGGCACCAGGCCGGGGAACCAATGCCAACCGGGACACGGCGACACCAAGTTCCGCCGCGGCCACGACCCCCAGTCGCGGCATACCGATCACCCCGGCCCACGACCCACCAGCCGTGGCTTCGGCAAGCAGCGCAAGCAGCACGGTGACGGACCCGCGTACCGCCACTGTGCTGCCACGCCGCAAGCCACCCCACGGGAAGAGCCCGGCCAGTGCTTGACTCACCGGCAGCACTCGTTCCCGGTCGACCGATGTCAGGGCCAGGCCGCTGGCCACACCCACCCCGTCGGGCACGACCCCGGACATCAGCGACGCCGCTCTCGTCACTGCTGACCCTGACACCGGAACACCTCCCGCACACCGAACGACCGCCGTGGGGAGCCGGCGCGTCTCGAACGTATGTTCGAGCGCTGAGGTTAGCTTAGCGGGCCTTCGAGAGGGGCCGCAAGGCGGTTCACTCTGCCGGGTTGTGATCCGCGTAGGCGCCGACGAGCTGCTGCTCAGCGTCGTCCAGATAGGCCGCCAGCATGGCCGCCGCACCCTTGCCGTCACCCTCTCGCAGAAGGGCGGCGATCTCGCCGTTACGCACCAGATAGGGCTCGTGGAACCAGCGCGGATCCTGCATCACGTAGAACACCATGCGCATCTCCGCGAGGATGCCGCGCATCAACTCGTTGACACGGGGACTGCCCGCGAACGAGGCAATCACCTGGTGGAACCGGATGTTGGCGGTGCCAAGCCCACGCCAGTCGGCCTGTTCGGCCGCCGCGGCACCATCGGACACCGCAGCGAACAGTTCCGCCAGGCCGGGCGGCGGCTCAGTCAGGTCACGCACCGCGGCGCATTCGACCAACTTGCGGACCCGGTAGATGTCGACCACATCAGCGGTCGTGAGAACGCGGACGAACACACCCCGGTTGAGCTCGTGCGTCAACAGCCGCTCGTGCGTCAACAGCCGAAACGCCTCACGCAAAGTGTTGCGGGACACGGCAAGCGCCCCGGCGATCGCATCTTCGGCAAGCCGCGTCCCCGGGGTGAAGTAGCCTTCGCTGATCCGCGTCCGCAGCACGTCGGCGACCCGCTCGGCAGTGCTTGTCCGGCCGAGCAGGGCCCGGTCGGCGATCAGTCCAGACGTTTCGGCCGACATTCGTTCATCTTACCTCTTGAAGGATTGTTGAACGATCCTTACAGTCAACACAACCCAGCGCATCCTCGGGAGGTGCGAATGAGCACGACAACCCAGGACAAGGCCAGGCCGTTCGAGTGGTTCCGGTCGCTCGGCAAGCGCGGACGGCGGGCCTTCGTCGGCGCGTTCGGCGGATACGGCCTGGATTCCTACGACTTCCAAGTGCTGCCACTCGGCATGGTGGCCATCACGGCGTACTTCAGCCTGACCAAGGTGGAAGCAGGCCTGCTCACCACAGTCACGCTGGTGGTGTCGGCCATTGGTGGCGCGATCGCGGGGATACTGGCCGACCGGATCGGGCGGGTCCGCACACTGGTGATCACGGTGATCACCTACGCGGTCTTCACGGTGGCGTGCGGATTCGCCCCGAACTACGAGACTCTGCTCGTCCTGCGCGCGTTCCAAGGACTCGGCTTCGGTGGCGAGTGGGCGGCGGGAGCCATCCTGATCGCGGAGTACGCCAAACCCGAGTACCGCGGCCGTGCCGTGGCGTTCATCCAGAGCGCGTGGGCGGTCGGCTGGGGCCTGTCGGTGATCGTCTACACGGTGGTGTTCAGCATCGCCGATCCCGACATCGCATGGCGAATCCTGTTCTGGACAGGCGCTTTGCCCGCGGTCCTGATCTGGTACGTACGCCGCAACGTCACCGACGCGCCACACGTCGAGCAACAACGCGCGGCAACGAAGAACAGAGGTTCGTTCGTCGCGATCTTCAAAGGCGAGCACACCCGGATCACGCTGTTCGCCGCGTTGCTCGCGACCGGTGTCCAGGGCGGCTACTACACGTTGGCGACGTGGCTGCCCACATTCCTCAAGACGGAACGAGGTCTGACGGTCGTCGGAACCGGCGGATACCTGGCGTTCCTGATCTCCGGAGCGTTCATCGGATACGTGACGGGCGGCTACCTGACGGACTGGATGGGCCGAAAGAAAACCTTCACACTCTTCGCAGTCCTGTCAGCGGTGCTGATCATCGCGTACATCAACATCCCGGCAGGAGCCAACACCCTCGTGCTGGTGCTCGGTTTCCCGCTCGGTTTCTGCGCGTCAGCCATCTTCAGCGGCTTCGGATCATTCCTGGCAGAGCTGTACCCAACCGCACTGCGCGGCACAGGACAGGGCTTCACATACAACTTCGGCCGGGCAGTCGGCGCGCTGTTCCCCACCCTGGTCGGCATCCTGGCCACAAGCTGGGGCGTCGGTGGCGCAATGGTGTTCGGAGCACTCGCATACGGCATCGCCGTGCTGGCGTTGCTCGGACTACCGGAAACGTTGGGAAGGGAGCTGACATGACACCAGACCAGGCCCGAAAAGCCTTCAGGGCAGGAAAGACAGCGCCAACCAGCGGCTGGGCCCCCGGCTACACCCAGGCGAACCTGATCGCGGTCCCCCGCGACTGGGCATACGACTTCCTCCTGTTCGCACAACGCAACCGCCAACCATGCCCAATCCTGGACGTGACAGACCCAGGAGTAACAACCACTCCACTGGCCCCCGACGCGGACCTGCGCACAGACATCCCCAGCTACCGAGTCTGGGAAAACGGAGAGCTGCTGTGCGAAGTACGAGACGCGACCCGCCAGTGGCGCTCAGACCTGGTGGCATTCCTCCTCGGCTGCAGCTTCACGTTCGAGCACGCCCTCGTCACAGCGGGAATCCCCCTCCGACACGTGCAGCAGGGCCGCAACGTGTCGATGTACATAACCGATCGCGACTGCCGACCAGCAGGCCGTATCCGAGGCCCACTGGTGGTGTCGATGCGACAGATCCCGGCGAATATGGTCGACCAGGCAAGCAGAATCAGCGCAATGATGCCAGACGTACACGGCGCACCCGTGCACGTCGGCGACCCGGGCGCCCTCGGAATCAAGGATCTGTCCACACCGGACTTCGGCGAAGCGGTCGAAGCAGAACCAGGTGACGTGCCAATGTACTGGGCCTGCGGAGTAACCCCGCAAGCCGCACTGATGACCTCGTGCCCGCCGTTCGCCATCACGCACACACCAGGGCACATGTTCATCACGGACGTACCGGACGAGACCTACCGAATAGCGTGAGAGTCAGTGCCACCAAGCCCGCGCGCCAGCGCAGAGGCTGCAGGTGGCTTGCGCGCAAGCGCAGAGGTGGTCTTCGGGTGTGTTCCCTTCCGTATGGCCTGGGCGAAGCCAAACCACGACGGGTCAGGAGGTCGGCCTACGCAACCCAAGCCCAAGCGCGGGCCCTACCGACCTCTTGATGCGTTGTGGTTTCCTCTGGCAGGCCATACGGAAGGGGACACGCCCGCCTCCACCCGACCCACCAATAACTAGAGCGATGGCCAATGGCTCTAGATCCTGTGTTCCCCTTTTGGCGGCCTGCCTCCCGGCGAGGGACCTGCTTGTCAAGTCGGGCGGCCACCAACCACTACCTACCGAATCACCCGACCCACCAATTCCCAACGAACGAACTTGAAGTTGGTACTGTCCCTCGACTCACCAGTGTTGTCCCCATCCTGCACGACAAGCAAACCGTGCGGGAACCGGCGGCCAAGGCCGGTACCGACCACGGCCGCGCCATCACTCTCCTGGACGAAATCGTCACCCAGCTTGATCCGGAACGAACCCCGATACCTGCCAGGAAGATCATAAGCGGCAAAAGTGTTGTCGCCCTGACTCGACGCGAGCAGCAAATCTAGTCCATAGTGGATAGTCAAACCCTCGACATCCGCCGAAACGTACCTGCCCCCGAAACCAGGATCCGTGCCAGGCAAGCATTCCTCGGTCTCCGGATCGTAAGTTCCCTGCACGCCGAACTCGCGCACCTTGTCGATCAGCACGGGACGGTCAGTCAGCTTGGCGGACACGCGCCAAATCCCAACATCCTCCTGGCCCGCATACAACGTGCCAGTCCGATGATCGACGACCATCCCTTCGACCTGCGGCAACTTCCCCGGTTCAGCACACGGCTGCCACATGGTGCCGTTCGGCAGCATGAACTCGTGCGGCAGGTCAAGCGTCCGAACAACGCGGTAGCTGTACGTCCCGCCGCGCGGCTCGACCTTCAGCAGGGCGACTCGGGTCGTCTCACGGCGGCTGACCAGCACGTAGGTCGCCCGGTCCACCCGGTCGTACCAGGCGGCCAGGCCGTACGCGGTTCGCTGTTCGTCTACTTCGGACTGATCGGCGGCGAAGACGAACGGGACGTCCGGCGCTGTCACGTCACGCAGGCCGTCGACCTGGTAGAACCGGATGTGATCACGACCGCGGTCGGACACGATGGCCAGGTCGCCGATGATGTCGACGTTGTTGAACCGACCAGGCGCGTGGTCCGGGCCCGGTGCGGCGGGCACGGAAACATGCTTGATCCGCGTGCCATCAAGCCGATACGAGTAGAGCCCACCCTGCTTGGCTGTGGCGACAACGACGCTGCGCCCAGGATCACGCTCGTTCACCCAGATCGCAGGGTCGTCGGCGTCAGCGTCGCCGCCTTCCTCGTCGTCGAACAGCCCCGGTGTCTCCACCTGGGCCTTCACCTCGGGAACACCAGCCGCCGCCACAGCGGGTTGCCCGGCAAGCATCGCCATGACCACAAGGAGCAGGACTCGTCGCATCCACGGGATCCTGCCGGGCAACTGTGAACAGCAGACGAACGTCAGTGGGCGAAGTGGCGCGTACCGGTCAGGTACACCGCAACCCCCGCGGCCTCGGCCGCGGCGATGGTCTCCTGGTCCCGGATCGACCCACCGGGCTGCACGATCGCCTTCACACCACCGTCGATCAGCACCTGCGGGCCGTCCGGGAACGGGAAGAACGCGTCCGACGCGGCCACCGCGCCTTTGGCCCGGTCCCCGGCACGGGTCACCGCCAGCCGACACGAGTCGACCCGGTTGACCTGGCCCATCCCGACGCCGACGGTCGCGCCGCCGGACGCCAGCAGGATCGCGTTGGACTTCACCGCACGGCAGGCACGCCATGCGAAAGCCAGGTCCGCCAGTGTTTCCTCGTCGGCAGGGGAACCGGTCGCCAGCGTCCAGTTCGCCGGGTCGTCGCCCTCCGCCTGCAGTGTGTCCTTGACCTGCAGGAGCAGGCCACCGGACACCGGCCGCAGCTCGGCGCCACCGCGCTGCGGCTCCGGCGCGACGAGGATGCGGATGTTCTTCTTGCGCGTCAACACGTCCACCGCGCCGTCGGCGTACGACGGTGCGACGATCACCTCGGTGAAGATGTCCGCGACCTGCTCAGCCATCTCGACCGTGACCTCGCGGTTCGTCGCGATCACGCCGCCGTACGCGCTCACCGGGTCGCACTCGTGCGCTTTGCGGTGCGCCTCCGCGATGTCCACCGTGGAGACGGCGATGCCACAGGGGTTGGCGTGCTTGATGATCGCGACACACGGCTCGGCGTGGTCGTAGGCCGCGCGGTAGGCCGCGTCGGAGTCCACGTAGTTGTTGTACGACATTTCCTTGCCGTGCAACTGCTCTGCCGTCGCCAGGCCCGAACCTCCGTGGCTGGAGACGTACAGGGCCGCGCCCTGGTGCGGGTTCTCGCCGTAGCGCAGCACGTTCGACCGCTTCCAGCTGGCACCGACCCAGCCGGGGAAGTTGCTGCCGCCGTCGTCCGGCGACAGCACGCTGCCCATCCACGAGGCCACGGCGATGTCGTAGGACGCGGTGTGCCGGTAGGTCGCCAGCGCCAACTGCTTGCGGTCGTCCAGGGTGAACCCGCCCGCGTTGACTTTCTCCAACACCCAGGAGTAACGGGACGGGTCGATCACGACCGCGACCGAGGCGTGGTTCTTGGCCGCGGCACGCAGCATCGCCGGACCGCCGATGTCGATCTGCTCGACGCACTCGTCCGGCGAAGCGCCGGAGGCGACAGTCTGCTCGAAGGGATACAGGTTCACCACGAGCAGGTCGAACGCCTTGATGTCCAGGTCGGCGAGTTGCTGCACGTGTTCAGGGCGGCGCGTGTCGGCCAACAGGCCCGCGTGTACGCGCGGGTGCAGCGTCTTGACTCGGCCGTCGAGCGACTCGGGGAAACCGGTCACCTCCTCGACCGGCGTGACGGGCACGCCCGCGTCGGCGAGAACCTTCGCAGTGCCACCGGTGGAGATGATCTCCACCCCGGCCGCGTGCAGCCCGGTCGCCAGTTCCAGCAGACCGGCCTTGTCCGAGACGCCGATCAGCGCTCGCCGAACCGGTCGTGTCTCTGAGTTCACGGGATGCTTACCTTTCGTCCGTCCACGGTGTAGCCCTCGCGCACCAGGCGCGTGAGCACGTCGACCAGCAGCCGCCGCTCCACCGTCTTGATCCGTTCGTGCAGTTCGGCGACGTCGTCACCGGGCTCGACCGGCACTGCCTGCTGGGCGAGGATCGGCCCGGTGTCCACACCGGTGTCCACCAGGTGCACGGTGCAGCCGGTGACCTTGACGCCGTAGTCGATGGCCTCTTCGACCGCGTGCGCGCCGGGGAACGCCGGCAGCAGCGCGGGATGCGTGTTGATCACTCGCCCGGCGAACCGGCTGAGGAACGCGGTGCCGAGGATCTTCATGAACCCGGCCGACACCACCAGGTCCGGGTCGTGGGACGCGACCGTCTTGGCGAGCGCTTCGTCCCAGGCGGCGCGGTCGGCGTGGTCACGTACCCGCTCGACGAACGTGGGAACCCCGGCTCGCTCGGCGCGCACGAGGCCTTCGACGCCTGTCCGATCGGCACCGACCGCGACGACCGTGACCGGGACGGACTCGTCGCGGATCTCGTCAAGCAGCGCCTGCAGGAGGGTGCCCGATCCGGAGACGAGCACGACGACCTTGGCGGGGGCGGGCAGCGAGTGGGCTTGAGCGCTCAGCGTGATCTCCTGGCCTGGTCGGTTACGGCCAGCCTAAGTGCTCACTTCTGGATCTCTTCGGGCAGGTCCGGCTCGTCGCCGCCGTGTTGCTCCGGCTCCTGCTCGTCAGCGGGATCCTGGTCGACGGGGTCCGCCGATTCGTCCGGCTCGCCTTCCTCTTCGGCGCTGTCGTCGGCGCTGTCTTCCAGGTTTTCGTCTTCGGCGTGCTCGTCGTCCGCACTGTCCTCGTCCGCACTGTCCTCGTCGGCGGTTTCCTCGTCGGCGGTTTCCTCATCGGTGGCTTCCGCACCGGCGTCCGTCTCGGCTTCGATGGCGTCGTCCAGCAGTCCGCGCGACGGCGCGAGCACCAGTCGTGGCCCGGCCCACCAGGCAACGGTCGCGGCTGGCAACGCGATCCACAGCAGCATCGCCAGGCCCAGGCTCCACGGGTGCACGCTCAGCGGGTCGAACACGCCGTCCGCGAGCCGTCCGCCCGCGCCGACACCCAGCAGGACACAGCCCCCGGCGACAACGACGGCCGCCGCACCGACAGCACGCAGCCGTGCGATCGGATCCTCGCTGACATCCCGGAGAACCCACCCGACGAACGCACCGGCCGCCAGGGGAAGCAGGAAGAGGATCGGCCACCACGCGGCGCCGGTCTCCGGCAACGCGGCGAGAATCGGCACACCGGGCAACGGGCCGCCGGTGAAGTGCAGCGGAGCGGCCGTGAACTGGCCGATCGTCACCCCGGGTCCCGCGACGAAGGAGATCCCGCCGACCACGGCGTTGGGCAGGTACGCGACCGACATCAGGAACATGCCGATGCCGTCGCCGAGTCCCGGCGCGAACAGCGCCGCCACCGTCGGGAACGACGTGGACAGTCCCAAAAGGAACAACACCGCACCAAGCCCGACCATCGTCGCCAGGCCGATCAGGCCCGCACGCAGCCCGTGCACCACGAGTTCGTCGCATCGTTCGAGCAGATCCTCGAAGTAGCCGCGGGCGGCCAGTCCGATGACCGCCGCACAGGCCGCGACTCCGGCGGGCACGAGCACTCCGGCTGTCATCGTCGCTGATCTCGTGACCTCGGCGAGTACAGCACCCGCGAGCGCGTGCGCGACCGTGACCGTCGCGATGATCGGCACGGTGTCCCGTGCGGACTCCGCCTCCAGCCGATCCGCCGCGTTCCCGGCCGCGCGGCTGACGAAGAACATCATCAGCAGCGTTGGCAACAACGGCAGCGCGCCCAGCGCGTGCCCGTCGAGCGACAGCGGTGTCTGATACGCCGCCAGCCACCCCGGCATCGCCGCGGACAGGACACTCAACGTCGACACGTCCGACTTGGTCGCGACGGAGATGACAAGCGCGAGCAGGACGACAACGGACACGTACCCAAGAAACAGCGGGCCGATCCCGGCCATCACCAGTACCCGTGCCCGGCTCCGCAACGGCTCGTCCACGTCGTCCGCAACGTCGGGTGGGTACAGGGACATGCAGGCACCCTGACAGCCCGGCAGGGGCACAAGCCAGCGGGCACGCCGCCAGTCAACCGATCAAGTGAACTACGTCGCCGCTGGTCACAGAATGTCTACATAAGACGAGGGGCGGACCGTGAAGATCACGGTCCGCCCCTCGGCAAGATCACTACTGCGGTGGCTGCTGCTGCGGGTAGCCACCCGGCGGGGTGCCGGGCGCACCGAACTGGCCCTGCTGCGGCGCGAACTGCGTCTGCTGGCCGGGGCCGCCGAACGGCTGCTGACCAGGCTGCGGCTGCTGCACAGTCGCCTGCGGGCCACCCGGCGGCGGCTGCTGCGCCGGGAACGCACCACTCGGCGGGTAGCCAGGCTGCTGCGGGTAGCCACCCGGTGCGCCGTACGGGTTCGGGGCCGGGGGCTTGATGACGCCCGCCTCGAACAGGTACGCGGTCACCGCGGCGCCTGCCTGCAGGATGCCGAAGATCAGCACCATCACGCCACCGGCCGCCAGGCTCGCCGACGAGGCGAAGACCGTGAACAGGAAGGCCAGCGCGGCGGCGAGGCTCAGCACCGCCGGAAGGATGCCCGCCTTCTGCTTGTCCTTGTCGCCGGGAAGGATCGCCGGCAGCACGGCCAGACCGCCCGCCGCGAGCAACGCGGGGATCCAGCCGAAGAACGTCTCGTAGAACCCGGCGCCAGTGCTGATCGGGGCGAAGCCGAGGAAGAGATTCAGAATCCCCAGGCCGCCGACGCCCATGGCGAGCATCTGCGGGAGGCTCAGTTTGAGGCCGCCTCCTGGCGGGGGACCGTAGCCTGCTGGGCCGGGCGCGGGCTGATGCGGGCCTTGGCCCGGGTAGCCGCCCGGCGCTCCGCTCGGGTAGGTCATCGCGTGCTTCTCCTCAGCTGGTGCTCACCGCGATACTCGGACAAATTTTTCCACCTTTGACGCAGCCTGGCACATCGTGGTTCCCAGGATGAGCCGATTGCTGCGTTTGGCAGGGCCGGACGCTACACCAGCACCCGGTCCAGCCGATGAACGACTCTTGCCCCGGTGCGCCGCACCGTTGGAAGCACACCGCGCACGAGTCTCCGATCAAGCACACTTGACCAGCCAAAACCAGCTCCGGCCCGGTCAGGTGACCGTCTCCGGCCCCGGTACCCGGTCTTGCCACTGGCCAAACATGGCCGACGAATACGGGACTGGCCTGCGGCGTCACACCGCAGGCCAGTCTGTCAAGCCACACCACGCTCCGCCAACGCCGTCCTACCCCAGTACATCCATGCCCCCACCCAACCCGGGGGGCGACCCCGCTGCCAGTCTATCGCGGAAAAGGCCTGGTCAACGGGTTACTGGGCGGTTGTGGACAACGGGATTCGCGGGTGGTGCCGTCGGTTCGGGTCAGCTTGCCTCGACGATCGCCCGCGCCAGCGCGGCCGTCTCGCTCGGGGTCTTGCCGACCTTCACACCCGCGGCCTCGAGGGCTTCCTTCTTGGCCGCGGCGGTACCGGCCGAACCGGACACGATCGCACCGGCGTGCCCCATGGTCTTGCCCTCCGGCGCGGTGAAGCCCGCGACATAGCCGACGACCGGCTTGGTCACGTTCTCCTTGATGTACGCCGCCGCACGCTCCTCCGCGTCACCACCGATCTCACCGATCATCACGATCAGCTCGGTCTCGGGGTCGTCCTGGAACGCCGCGAGCGCGTCGATGTGCGTCGTACCGATCACCGGGTCGCCACCGATGCCCACCGCGGACGAGAAACCGATGTCCCGCAGCTCGTGCATCATCTGGTAGGTCAACGTGCCCGACTTCGACACCAGGCCGATCTTGCCGGGGCCGGTGATGTCCGCCGGGATGATGCCCGCGTTCGACTTCCCGGGCGAGATCAGGCCGGGGCAGTTCGGGCCGACGATCCGGGTTTTCCCGCCCTTGGCGACCGCGTGTGCCCAGAAGTAGGCCGAGTCGTGCACCGGGATGCCCTCGGTGATCACGACCGCCAGGCCGATTCCGGCGTCGATCGCCTCGATCACCGCGTCCTTGGCGAACCTCGGCGGCACGAAGATCACCGACACGTCCGCGGACGTGTCGGCCATCGCCTTGGCGACCGAGTCGTACACCGGCAGCTGTGTCTGTCCGATCTCGACAGTCCGGCCGCCCTTGCCCGGCGTGACACCGCCGACGATCCGCGTGCCGGACGCGAGCATCCGCGCGGTGTGCTTGGTGCCCTCGGAGCCGGTCATGCCCTGGACGATGACCTTGGAGTTCCCGTCGATGAAGATCGCCACATCACACTCCCGCGAGTTGGGCCGCGCGCTCGGCTGCGGCGTCCATCGTCCCGGCCTGCTCCACGCCGGGCAGCGCGGCTTCCGTCAGGATGCGGCGGCCCTCCTCGGCGTTGTTGCCGTCCAACCGGACCACGATCGGTTTCTCGACCCGGCCGAGGAATCGCAACGCCTGCACGATGCCGTTGGCGACCGCGTCGCACGCGGTGATGCCACCGAAGACGTTCACGAAAACGCTGCGCACGTCCGGGTCGGACAGGATGATCTCCAGCCCGTTGGCCATCACCTCGGCCGACGCGCCACCACCGATGTCCAGGAAGTTCGCCGGGCGCACGCCCGCGTGGGCGACAACGTCCAGTGTGGACATCACCAGTCCCGCCCCGTTGCCGATGACACCGACCGAGCCGTCGAGTTTGACGTAGTTCAGGCCTTTCGACTTCGCTTTGGCCTCCCACGGGTCCTCGGCCGCCGTGTCGGCGAAGCCCGCGTGCGCCGGGTGCCGGAAGGACGCGTTGTCGTCGAGGGTGATCTTGCCGTCGAGCGCCACGATGTCGCCGTTGGCGTCGGTGACCAGCGGGTTGACTTCCACGAGGGTGGCTTCCTCGGCCACGAAGGCCTTCCACAGTCGCACGATGACCGGCGCGGCCGTCTCGGGAATGCCCGCCGCCTCGGCGATCTCCGCGGCCTTCGCGTGGTCGACACCGTCGACGGGGTCGATCGGGACGCGCGCCAGCGTGTCGGCGTTGTCCTCGATCTCCACGCCCCCCTCGGCTGACGCGAGAGCCAGGAACGTGCGGTTGGCACGGTCGAGCAGGAACGAGATGTAGTACTCGCGCACGATCTCGGCCGCCGGGGTGACCAGCACCTTGCGCACCACGTGGCCCTTGATGTCCAGGCCGAGGATCGCCTCGGCGTGCGTGGTCACGTCGTCGGTGGTGCGGGCCAGTTTCACGCCTCCGGCCTTGCCGCGTCCGCCTGTCTTCACCTGGGCTTTGAGCACGGCAGGCAGGCCGAGGATCCGGGCGGCGGCCACGGCGTCGGAGGGGGTGGCGACGACCCGCTGTGGGCCGACCGGGACGCCGTGCTTCGAGAAGAGCTCTTTGGCTTGATACTCGTACAGGTCCACGTTGTAGACTGTATGCAGTATGGAGCGTGCCTGTCCAGAGGGAGGGCGAGATGGATCCATCGTCAGCGGTGCGGGATTGTTTCGGCCGGACGTACCACGTCGGCCCGGAACCCGTGGAGATCATCGGACGTTCGCGAGCCTGGATGGCCTGGCTGCCGTGGGCCGCGATGGCCGCCACCGGGGTGATGCAGTACGCGTTCGGCTCGCTCGTCCCCCGCCTGGCCGAACGCGGCTGGAGCCTCACCGAGACGGTGTGGCTGCTGGCCGTGTGGGCCGTTTTCCAAGCTGTGGCCGGATTCCCCACCGCCTATCTGCGGGAACGCGGCAAGCTCGCGCCACGCGCGGTGATGGTGCTCGGCGCCGCGCTCATGGTCACCGGGCTGGTGTCACTGGCACACGTCGACACGTACGTCATGGCGCTGCTCGGCTATTCGGTACTGGGCGGCACCGGTGCGGGACTGGTCTACGCGACGTGCTCGTCCACCGTGGCCAAATGGCATCCCGAGCAGTCGGCGTCCCGGGTCAGCTTCGTGACCGGCGCGTTCGCGTATGGCGCGGTCCCGTTCGCCGTGGCGTTTCTGTTCTCCCCGCCCACGATCGCGCTCGACATCACCGCGGCGGTCGTGGCAGTCGTGGTGGCCGGAACCGGACTACTCTTCCGCGATCCCCCTGCCCAGTGGTGGCCGCCGCACATCGACCCGCGGGAGTGGGCCGTGGATCGCAGGCGCAGCCCGTCACGGGCCGTGCGGCAGTTCTCGGTACGGGAGGCGCTGCGCACTGGTGTACTACCGTTGATGTATCTCATACTGTTGGCCGCGAGCGCGGTTTCGCTGTTCACCGTGGCCTTTTTCGCGCTCCTCGGCACGCGGCTGGGGATCAGTGCGGCGGTCGTCGCGGTCGGCACCGCTGTCCTGCTCGGTGCGAACGGCGCCGGACGGTCGTTGGCGATCCGCCTGTCCGATCGCGTCGGCCGCCGACACACGATCGGGTTCGTCCTCGCGGCGCAAGCCGTCGGTCAAGTGGCTTTCGCGGGTGCGGCGTCGTCGGGTTCGGTGTTCCTGCTACTGGTCGCGGCCGCGCTGGCAGGCGCTGGCGGCGGCGCGTTCTATCCACTGTTCGCCAGCCTGGCCAGGGAGTTCTTCGGTGACGAGCATGTCGCCAAGACGCACGGGGTGGTCTACAGCGCCAAGGCGTTCGGCGGAGTGATCGGCGTCGGACTCGCCGCGCAGGCCGTCGCCGGATGGGGATTTCCCACCGTTTTCCTCCTCTCCGGCCTGATCGCGAGTGGATCAGCGATACTAAGCGTGCGCCTGCGCCGTCCAGGCCATGTATCCACGCTTCCCATAATGTATGTTGTAGACACAACGATGTCGTCGTCGCTCGGTTCGGGAGGACCCCGGTGAATGAGCCCGTGATCCAGCTTCCCGAGTCGCTCGGGAGCGGCAAGCGGGGCGGACGTGGTGCGTTGAGCGGGGCCGCGACCCAACGGGTCGAGCGGCCCGCTCCGCTGCGTGAAGCCGTCCACACCGCGCTGATCGAACTGATCATCAACGGAACCCTGCAGCCGGGACAACATCTTGTCGAGCTGGAGCTGGCACAGTACCTGGGAGTCAGTCGTCAGCCGGTGCGCGAAGCGTTGCAGCGTCTGCAAACCGAGGGCTGGGTCGACCTGCGCCCCGCGCAGGGCGCGTTCGTGCACACTCCGACGGAGGAGGAAGCCGACCAGCTACTGAGCGTCCGCTCGGTGCTGGAGACGTACTCCGCGCGGCTGGCGGCCGACCGGGCCACCGAGGAGGAAGTCGCGCGGCTGTGGGAACTGCAGCGCGACGGCGAGGCAGCCGTCGAAGCCGACGACGCGGAAGGCATGACGGCCGCGAACGCCGCGCTGCACGCGTACATCACCCAGATCTCGGGAAATGCCGTGCTGGCCGAGCACATCTCGCTGGTCGAGCGGCGAGTCCGGTGGTACTACCGGCCGATCGCCCGGCCACGCAGCCACAACGCGTGGAACGAGCACGCCGAGCTGATCAAGGCGATCGCCGCGCACGACGCGGACCTGGCGAGCATGATCATGAACCGGCACACCGAGCGGACCAGGCAGGCCTACCACGACCAGCGCGTCGCGGAGGCCGAGCAGCAGAAGCAGACGTGATCCCGTCCGGGAGTCCGGAGATGGCAGACTCCCGGCCGGGAAGTTCCTACGGCACAGCGAGTTCCCCGACGGCAGCGGCGGGTTGGGCCTGCTCATCACGCACATGGCCCGGTTGCTTGAGGAACAACGTCAGCACCGCCGACACCAACGCGATACACCCGGCCAGCACGTACGCGCCCGTGTACCCCCATGCCGTGACGACGCCCGCGGCCAGCCCTCCGCCGCCGATCCCACCGACCAGCTTGGCGCTGTAGACCAGGCCGTAGTTGGAGGCGTTGTTGTTCTCGCCGAAGTAGTCCGGCACCAGCGCCGCGAACAGCGGGTAGAACGCACCGCCGCCGAAGCCGTTGATGAACGCGAAGACCATGAACAGCCACAGATTGCCGGTGTTCCCCGCGTAGAGCACGCCGAACTGCGCGACAGCGGCGACGAGCAGCACCAGCGTCAGTGTCCTGCGGCGGCCGAGTTTGTCCGACAGCCAGCCACACAGGCCGCGTCCGACGCCGTTGACGACTGCCAGCACACCGGCCGACGACGCGACGATGAACGGCCCGAACCCGCTGACCTTGGCGAACGGCACCTGGAAGTTGATGCCGAACAGCGACACCCCGCCGATGATCACCAGGCACACCCACATCAGCGGCAGCATGCCGGTCCTGATCGCCTCCATCGGGGTGAACTGCCGCACCGCGGGCGGGTTCTTGGCCAGGGTCTGGTTCGTGCCGCTGTTCCAGGCCAGCGGGTCGACGTGCGCGGGCCACCAGTTCTTCGGCGGGTCACGGAACATCAGGCCGCACACACCCACGACGACAAGCATGTAGAAGCCGACCAGGTCGAGCACGAGAGTGAAGTTGTCCGGCGTGAAGACGTAGCTGAAGACGAAGATGAACGGCACTGTGCCGTACGCGAATCCGCCGTTGACGAACCCGGTGCGGGCACCGCGCTTGTCCGGATACCACTTGCCCACCATGTTGATGCAGGTGGCGTAGACCAGACCGGCACCGGTCCCGCCGAGCACCGAGTACCCGATGAACGCGAGGACGAGGTCGCCGCTGTGCGCGATGGTGAAGTAGCCGACGCCGCTGCAGACCGCACCGATGATCATGGCAGTACGCGCGGAAACGATGCCCTTCTCCCGCAGCCTGCCCGCGGGGAACGCGACCCCCGCCTGGAACACGGCCCAGACGCTGGCCAGCCAGAACGCGTTGTTCAACGACCAGCCGTGTACCCCTTCCAGGGTTTCCTCGGCCGCGCCCCACCCGTATTCGAAAACACTCACCGCCATCATCGCGAGCCACGGAAGAAACACCATCCACGCCCGCGAACGCCCCATCAAGTCCTCTGGCGTCTCACCGACGCGATACACCCGCCCATGGGAGTCCGTGATCTGTTGGAAACCGGTCGCCATGCAAGCCTCTCCCCGCCGAATCACTGGAGAATCGGATTGGATTACCGCGCCCACGACCGCAGGCAGGCGTTTGCCGTATCCGGAAAACGCCACAGAACAGCGGCGCCGCCCCCGATGGCGGCACCGCCCACGACCACACTCCCTGTCACAGATTGCATACTGAATGGGGTCAATATCGATAGTGGCCCCGTTCACCGCCAATGTCCAGGAATGTTTTCCCGAATTACCACACAATGCACTCAATCAGGGAAAAAGGGGCATAAAATCGCCCGAGTAGAACCTTTTGCCCGATTGGACCCACGCAACCAATGTGGCCTTCGTTGCACCAGCTGCAACCAAGGTGGCCTTCGTTGCGCCACACACCGCACTAGACCTGGTAGGTCAGGTCCTTGCGGCGGTTTGTCCTGATCCACTCCGAGGTTCGGGCCAGGCCTTCCCGCAGCGACACCTTCGGCGTCCAGCCCGTCAGTGCGGTCGCTTTGCTGTTGTCGGCCAGCAGGCGGTCGACTTCGCTGCCGGTGGGGCGCAGACGGGTCGGGTCGACGACGACCTCCGCCGACGCCCCGGTGATCTCGATGAGCAGCGCGGCGAGATCACCCATCGCGATCTCCTTGCCCACGCCCAGGTTCACCGCCTCACCGATGGCCTTGTCGCTCGCACCGACGGCCATGAAGCCCCGCGCGGTGTCCTCCACGTAC
Organism: Kibdelosporangium sp. MJ126-NF4; assembly: GCF_000826545.1. The sequence continues at coordinate 803,748 of NZ_CDME01000015.1, forward strand.
GTGAAGTCGCGGGTCGGCGTCGTGGCACCGAGTTTGATCTGCGACACGCCCGCGTGCAGTTGTTCGAGGATTGTCGGGATGACCGCACGGGCGGACTGCTTCGGACCGTAGGTGTTGAACGGGCGCACGATGGACACCGGCGTCTGGAACGCGTTCCAGTACGACAGGGCCATCATGTCCGCGCCGATCTTCGACGCCGAGTACGGCGACTGTGGTTGCAGCGGGTGGGTTTCGGCGATCGGTACGGTCCGCGCGGTGCCGTAGACCTCGCTTGTCGACGTGTGCACGAGGCGGGCGTTGTGCCTGCGGCAGGCGGTGACGATGTTGTGGGTGCCGGTCACGTTGGTCGCGACGTACGACTCGGGCGCTTGGTAGCTGTACGGGATGCCGATGAGGGCGGCCAGGTGGAACACGACATCGCAGCCTTCTACCGCGTCGGCAACGCGTCCGGCGTCGCGGACGTCACCCGCGTACGTCTCCACGTCGACGCCCGCCAGGTTTCCGCGCTCGGCGTATGGCTTGTAGTGCACGAACGCGCGCACCTCCGCGCCCGCGTCCTGCAGCAGCGTCACCAGTGTGCTGCCGATGAAGCCTTCGGCTCCGGTGACCAGGGCCTTGCGGCCGCGCCATGCGCTCATTTCGGTACCCCCAATTCGGTCACCCAGTCCGCCAGCGCCAACGCGGCGCCTGGTCGGCTGGTTCGTAGTGCGGCGGCGGCCATGGACGACCGCCGCTCGGGATTGCTCACGATGTCCTCGAGCACGCTCTCCAGGCGTTCCGCGGTGGTGTCCGCGTCCGCCAACAGGACGGCCGCGCCCGCACGGACAAGCGCTTGGGCGTTGCGGGTTTGGTGGTCGTGCGGCGCGTACGGGTACGGCACCAGCACAGAAGGCAGCCCGACCATGCCGAGTTCGGCGACGGTGGCGGCGCCCGCCCGACACACGGTGGCGTCGGCGGCGGCGTAGATCACGTCCATCCGTTCGAAGTACTGCACGGCCTCCGCGACGTGCTGCGCCCCGTCCGCGGCGATCCGCTTGTTCAACGAATCGGCGCCTTCCCTGCCCGCCTTGATGATCAGCCGCACGTCGGACCGGTGCCGCCAGCGAGCGGCCAGGTCGGCCGCCGCGACGTTCAGCCGGGTGGCGCCGAGGCTGCCGCCGTTCACCAGAACCATGGTCGTGCCGGGCGCGAGCCCCATGGCCGCCCTGGCCTCCGCCCGCAACGCGCTGCGGTCGAAGGACGAGATGCTCGCCGCCAACGGCATGCCCACCGTCCGACAGTCCACACCGGACGCCAGGTGTTCGGCCGCCTCCGGGAACGCGAGCGCGATGTTGTTGGTCAGGTACGCCGAGAAACGGTTGGCACGGCCCGGAACGGCGTTGCTGTCGTGGATAAGTGACGGCGTCCCGGCCAGTTTGGCGGCGACGAGCAGCGGAGCGCTGGAATACCCGCCCATCCCCACCGCGACGTCCGCCTCGACCTCCCGCAGGACACGCGTGCACTGCGCAGAGGCCACCGCCAGCGCTGCGGGAAACCGCCACCCGTAGCGCTTGGTCAACGGCACCATGTCCACTGTGCGCAGTGGAAAGCCCGCGTCGGGGACGAGCTTTCCCTCCAGCCCCAGTTTCGTTCCGACAAACGTGATCCGCGCGTCCCGGTCCCGCAGCGCCTCGGCGAGCGCCAGCCCCGGATAGATGTGCCCACCGGTACCGCCCGCGGCGATCACGACGGACAAAGCTCTACTCATTCCCTACTCCCCCACCCCAGTCGGTCGATCGAGAACTTAGACGTCCAGATGGGACAGAGGTTCGTTCCGGGGGTCGCACATTCAGTGGTCGCTGAAACCCACAGGTGCGTCCGACAAGAGCACCTCGCGGACGTGGTCTGCGCCACCATCCGATTGCGGCCCGACGGGCACGGGTACATCGAGGGGAGGCGGCCGAAACAGACATACACGACTAGCAGAGGTCATGCGGACAAGCAACACCCAAGGTGACAATTGGTCGCTTTGAGTGATGTGACTGGTCGCACCGACCAGGACGCCGGTACGGATTGTATGCTGTAGGCAGTCCACCAAAACGGTTGACAGACAGACACAGCGAGGAGGAGTGAAGGTCAGATGAGCAGGATCCGGGAGATCTTCGAGGCTCTCACCCGCGGTCCGCTGGGCGCCAGCGCCGACGGCGGCAGGATGGGTGTGGGGCTCTCGGCTGCCATGGCGCAGTCCGAGCGTGGTCTCTCCGATGAGGTCGAGACCTACCTGCGTGACACCGGCCCCACGAAGAAGGCAGACGCCGAGACCGTCTGATCGGTCCCGACGCCCACCTTCTTGCCGGACTTCAGCCGCCGTTGACGGTCACCGACTCCGGCTCCGCTGGTTCCTTCGGCTGCCGCCGAACCTTGATCAAGCTCGCCACCGTCGTCACTGCCAGTGTGCCGAGAATGATGCCGAGCGAGATCAGGATGGGAATCTCCGGAGCCCAGCGCACACCGTCGTGGTGCAGCGCCTCGAACACGAGCTTCACGCCGATGAACGCCAGTACGACCGACAGCCCCTTGCTCAGATAGACGAGCTTGTCCAGCAGGCCGCCGAGCAGGAAATACAGCTGTCGCAGGCCCATCAGCGCGAACGCGTTCGCGGTGAACACCAGATAGGGCTCCTTGGTGAGGCCGAAGATGGCCGGGATGGAATCGAGCGCGAACAGCAGGTCCGTCGTACCGATCGCGATCATCACGATCAGCATCGGCGTGACCAGCTTGCGCCCGTCCACCCTGGTGATCAGCCTGGCACCGTCGTAGGAGTCCGTCGCGGGCAGGAACCTCTTGGCAACACGGAGAACCGCGTTCTCCTTGAACTCGTCCTCGTCGTCATCCTTGTGACGGATGAGCTTCCAGGCCGTGTAGATGAGGAACGCGCCGAAAATGTAGAACAGCCAGTCGAATCGGGAGACGGCCTGGGCACCCACTGCGATGAACAGACCTCTCATCAGCAGTGCCAGGACGATCCCGATCGACAGCACCTTCTGCTGGTACTGCTTCGGCACCGCGAAGGCGCCCATGATGATGATGAACACGAACAGGTTGTCCACCGAGAGCGAGTACTCGGTGACCCAGCCCGCGAAGAACTCACCACCAGGCTTCCCACCGGCGAACAGGGTCACTCCCAGTCCGAAGAGGACCGCGAGGCCGACGTAGGCCGCCACCCACAGTGTGCATTCCCGCATGGAGGGTTTCCGCGGATTGCGCGACACCAGATAGAAGTCGAACATGATCATTGCGGACAGGCTGGCCACCGTCACCAGCCAAACCCATGTGGGGATGTTCGTCATCGTGACTTGCTCGCCTCCCGCCTGCGGTTACGGGCCTCTCGCGCCTCCCACATGACACGCGCATGTGAGGCGTAGCGATCATAGACCCGCGCCGCCGCGGGGTTGTGGCCGGACATCCGGTGCCACCAGCGCGGCGCCAGGCGTTCGTGCGTCCAGAGGAACCCGATCGCGAATCCCGTGCTGATGATCCCCTGGTAGGCGAGGAAGCCGGGGACATTGGACGGGACGCCGGGAACGCCGGTCAGCACCAGGTGGGTCAGTACCTCCTGCAGCAGCCGTGCGAGGGGGAAACCAACCAACCAGAACAGGCACGCGGGCGCGAACCCGCCGAGCCGAACCTTGCCAAACGCCACCAACACGCTGTAGGCGGCACCGAGCAGGCCGAGCGGCACCGCGAGTGACAGTGCCGCGACCAGCGCCCAGCCCAGTGGCTGACCGACGACCAGTGCCATCAGGCCCGCGACGCAGCCCGCCACGAAACCGACGGTGAACCCCGGGAAGCCCACCTCTGCCAGCTCGCGTACTCGTTTGCCGTCCATCAGCCGACGACCACGCCGAAGCGGAACAACGAGTAGAACAGCAGACCGAGGTAGAACACCGCGCCGAAACCGACGATCAGGTTGGTGTACCACTTCGGCCTGATCGGTTTCGGCAGCATCCTGTTGTTCACCAGCAACAGCACCACGCAGTAGGAGCCCATCGCGAAGGTGGACAGGAACGCCAGGATGTCCAGCACCGACTCGGGTCCGTCGGCGGGCCCGGCCAGCAGGATCAGGATGCCGAAGGTGATCACGCCCCACAGGAAGCCCGCGTAGAGGTGTGACATCTTGAACCGCTTGGCGCCCTTGACGAAGAAGTACGTCATGTCCGCCTGTCCCCGGGAGAACGAGTCGAACAGGCCGAGCGTGGCGTTCAGTCCGATCAACGCGATGAAGCCGAAGAACAGCCCGCCGAGCACGGGTCCGCCCGCCTGTGCGAACGCGTCGGACATCGCTGACAGCGCCGCGTCGCGGTCACCGCCCTCGATCAGCGTCTTGACATTCGGGTTGGACCGTGCGGCCGATTGGGCCAACACCGTGAACGAGATGGTGACGAGCATCGTGATGCCCCAGAACAGCAACAGGGCGTCGAAGGTGACCCAGCGCCGCCACCCCCGCCACTTGCGCATCTCGTCCGGGTTGTCGGTGTCGAACATGAACCCGCGGTTGGGCATTTCCTCTTCTTCGCCCGCGTGCCGCAACCCGCGCAGCTTCGGGATGTGCGCACCCATTCCGGCGCCGCTGTCGCGAAGGTGCAGGGTATACCACATTTGTTGCATACCCGACGGGCCCGCGAACGCGACCGAGCCGACCACGATCGGGAACCACGCCTCGGACATCGCCGCCGACGGGAAATACCCGAACGCGAACATGCCCGAGAGGGTGGAGGCGAGATCGTCCCAGTTGCCGACCATGGACGCGATCACCGCCGTGCCGACGACCAGTATTCCGATCAGGATCGCGAGCACGTTCTCCAGCAGGTTGTAGATCACCCTGGCGAGGCTGAAGAGGATGCCCACCAGGACAAGCGCGACGCAGGCGGTCACGACCCACGGTATGCCGGTTATCTCCTCGAACGCCGCCGCGCCCGCGGACAGGTGACCTGGCCAGATGTAGACCAGGATCGCCACCACGAAGAAGAACCACATGATCGGTTTGAACACGCGGGCCGCACCCGTGAAGATGCTCTCTCCGGTGGCCATCGCGTACCTGGCCATCTCCAGCATCACGAAGGCCTGCAGCGTCACGCCGATCAGGAACAGCCATCTGATGTCCGGCCCGAAGACCAGAACCAGCCTCGGCCACATGTAGGACTCGCCCATCCCGACACCGAGGGCGACCAGGAAAACCGTCGGTCCCAACAAGTGGATCGACGGAGGTGCCTCGGGCAGGGTGCGGATGGGCATGGGATCGAGCCGACCGGCTCGCCACACTCTCTCCTCGCCGGCGACTAGGTTCGGCCCGGCTGCCGGGGTTTTCGAGGTCTCCATCTCAGACCCCTCTCCGTTGAGGATTTTCGATACCCCGTTCACCTCGTGAGTGTTTCGTCCGGTTAGAGCCGGACGAAACACTCACGAGGGGTCTTTGTTAGAGCAGGCCTGCTGATCTGGCCCACCGGTACTTCGCGCCCAGTACCGCCACCGGGCGTTCGGTGGTGTACGGGTACGCCACAATGCGCCTGTCGTAGAGGTATTCGCAGGCGCTTTCGACTTCGACGTCACCGGCGAGCGACGCGACCACCGGCTTGTCGATGCCCTTCGCCCTCGCCTCCTCGACGACCCGCGCGGTCAACTCGGCGAACACCATAGGCGGTGTGACGATGGTGTGCCAGTAGCCGAGGATCAGCGCGTGGATCCGGGGGTCCTCCAGCCCGAGCCGGATCGTCGCCTCGTAGGTGGACGGCGGTTCGCCGCCGGTGATGTCGATCGGGTTGCCCGCTGCGCCGAATGGCGGAATGAACTTGCGGAACGCCTCGTCGAGGTCGGCCGGGATGTCCATCAGGGACAGTCCCTCCGCGACGACGGCGTCCGAGAGCAGCACTCCGGAGCCACCGGCGCCGGTGATGATCACGACGTTCTCGCCCTGCGGTGTCGGCAGCAGCGGTACACCCCTGGCGAACTCGAGCATCTCGTTGAGGCCGGGTGCCCTGATCACACCTGCCTGCTTGAGCACGTCGTCGTAGACCTTGTCGTTGCCTGCCAGTGCGCCGGTGTGCGAGCTGGCGGCACGCGCGCCCATGTCGGTGCGGCCCGCCTTGAGCACGATGACCGGCTTCTTCTTGGTCATCCGCTTGGCCGCGTCGACGAACGCCCTGCCGTCCTTGAGGTCTTCCAGGTGCATGGCGACGACGTTGGTGTTGTCGTCCTGCTCGAAGTAGGTCAGCAGGTCGTCCTCGTCCACATCGGACTTGTTGCCCAGTCCGACGATCGCCGAGACACCCATCTTGGTCGAGCGGGCGAAGCCGAGGATCGCCATGCCGATGCCGCCGCTCTGCGACGTCAGCGCGACGCCGCCCTTGACGTCGTACGGCGTGCAGAACGTCGCACACAGGTTCTGCGGGGTGTAGTAGTAGCCGTAGATGTTCGGGCCGAGCATCCGGATGCCGCGGCGCCGGGCGATCTCGACGATCTGTTCCTGCGCCTCGTGGTTGCCGGTCTCGGCGAAGCCGGACGGGATCAGCACGGCCGCCGGGATTCCCTTGTCGCCGCACTCCTCCAGCGCACCGGGCACGAACTTGGCCGGGATGGCGAACACGGCGACGTCCACGTCACCGGGGATGTCCCTGACCGAGGCGTAGGCCTTGCGGCCCATGATCTCGGCGGCCTTCGGGTTGATCGGGTGGATCTCGCCGCGGTAGCCGCCGTTGATCAGGTTCTTCATCACCGAGTTGCCGATCTTGCCGTCCTGGTCGGACGCGCCGATCACCGCGACGGCCGTCGGGTTCATCAGTTTGGTCATCACCCGCAGGATCTCCTCGTGCGGGATCTTCGGTTTCTCGGCGACGGCACCGGTCTGCAGGATGATCCGCACGTCGGCGGCGACCGCGCCGTCCTTGGACGCGAACACCGGGTTGAGGTCGAACTCGGCGATCTCGGGGAAGTCCGCGACCAGTTCGGACACCCGGCGGATCACGTCGGCGAGCGCGGCCGCGTCGACCGGGTCGGCTCCACGGGCTCCTTTGAGGACCTCGGCGGCCGCGATGCCGTCCAGCATGGACACCGCTTCGGCCTGGGAGACAGGCGCGAGCCGGAAGGTGACGTCCTTGAGGACCTCGACGAGCACGCCACCGAGTCCGAACGCGACGATCTTGCCGAAGGTCGGGTCGGTGGTCGCGCCGATGATGACCTCGTGGCCACCGCCGACCATCTGCTGCACCTGCACGCCGTCGATCTGCGCGTCCGCCTTGTACGCCCTGGCGTTGGCGATGATCTTCTCGAACCCGGCCCGCGCCGCGGCCGAATCGGACACACCGACCAGCACGCCGCCCGCTTCGGTCTTGTGCAGGATGTCCGGCGAGACGATCTTGAGCACGACCGGGAAGCCGATCTTCTCCGATAACGCGACCGCCTCGTCGGCGGTCGCGGCCAGTCCCTCGCCGGGAGTCGGGATGCCGTAGGCGTCGCACACGCGCTTGCCCTCCGGCGCGGTCAGCGCATCCCGGCCCTCGGCCCGCACCTTGTCCAGAATCTCCCGGACGGTGTCGGAATCGTCAGTCATGAGATCAGATCACTCCGTTCGCGGAGAGCTCGGCCAGCTCCTCCTCGGCGACGCCGAGTTCCTCGACGTAGATGTCCTTGTTGTGCTCGCCGAGCAACGGCGAACGCTCGACTTCGGCAGGCGAGTCGGACAGCTTGATCGGCATGCCGACCGTGCTGAACCGGCCGCGCTGCGGGTGCTCTACGTCGACGACCATGTCGTTGGCGCGCAACGACTCGTCGTTGATGATCTCCTTGGTGGACAGGATCGGTCCACAGGGGATGTTGTGCTTGTTCAGCATCCCGAGCACGTCCCACTTGCTGTGGTTGATCGACCACTCCTCGATCAGCTGGAACATCTTGTCCAGTTTGTTCAGCCGAGCCTCCGGGGTGGCCCACTCGGGGTCCTCGGTCAGCTCGGGCCTGCCGATCAGCTGGGTGAGCGGTTCCCAGCCGACGGGCTGGACGATCACGTAGACGTAGTCGTTCGGCCCGCCCGGTGCGCACCGGACCGCCCATCCCGGCTGGCCGCCGCCGGAGGCGTTGCCGGAGCGGGGAACCGTGTCGCCGAACTCCTTGTTCGGGTACTCCTTGAGCGGGCCGTGCGCCAGGCGCTGCTGGTCGCGGAGCTTCACACGGGCCAGGTTGAGCACCGCGTGCTGCATCGCGACCGTCACGCGCTGGCCCCGGCCGGTCTGCTCACGCTGGTAGAGCGCGGCGAGAATGCCTGCCACGGCGTGCATCCCGGTCCCGGAGTCGCCGATCTGGGCGCCGGTCGCGAGCGGCGGGCCGTCCTCGAAGCCGGTGGTGCTCATCGAGCCGCCCATCGCCTGCGCCACGACCTCGTACGCCTTGTAGTGCGTGTACGGGCCGTCGCCGAAACCCTTGATGGACGCGTAGATCAGCCGTGGGTTGAGCTCCTGGAGCTTCTCCCACGGGAAGCCCATCCGGTCGACCGCGCCGGGACCGAAGTTCTCCACCATGATGTCGAAACTGCCGATCATCCGGGTGAAGAGCTCCTTTCCCCTGTCGCTCTTCATGTTCAGCGTGATGCTGCGCTTGTTGCAGTTGAGCATCGTGAAGTACAGCGAGTCCGCGTCCGGCAGGTCGCGCAGCTGCTTGCGGGTGATGTCGCCGGTCGGTGACTCCACTTTGACCACATCCGCGCCCAGCCACGCCAGGATCTGGGTGGCGGAGGGCCCGGACTGGACGTGGGTGAAGTCCAGGACGCGAACGCCGTCGAGTGCCTTGGCCATGACAGGTGCCCTCTCCTACTTGTACATGGTCTGGTTCATCGTGCCTGGCGCGTAGACCTCGGGGTCCACCCAGACGTTGATCAGTGATGGCAGGCCCGACTCGCGTGCGCGCAGCAGCGCGGGGCCGATGTCCTTGGGATCGCGGACTTCCTCGCCGTAGCCGCCGAGCATCCTGGCGAACTCGTCGTAGCGGACGTCCCCGAGCGTGTTGCCGACACGGCCGCGGTCGGCGCCGTACTTGGCGATCTGGCCGTAGCGGATCTGGTTCATCGACGAGTTGTTGCCGACGATGCCGACGAACGGCAGGTTGTAGCGGACCAGCGTCTCGAAGTCCCATCCGGTCAGTGAGAACGCGCCGTCACCGAACAGCGCCACGACTTCCTTGTCCGGGCGGGCGTACTTCGCCGCCATGACAAAGGGAACGCCGACGCCGAGTGTGCCGAGTGGACCGGGGTCCATCCAGTGGCCCGGCGACTTCGGCTGGACGACCTGGCCGGAGAACGTGACGATGTCGCCGCCGTCGCCGATGTAGATGGAGTCCTCGGTGAGGAACTCGTTGATCTCGTGCACCAGCCGGTACGGGTCGATCGGGCTGGCGTCGGAGTGCTGGCGCGGCAGGCGCTTCTGGTACGCCGCGTCCTCGACGCCCCGCAACTCCTCCAGCCATGCCTTGCGGTTGGCGGCACCGGTGCTGGTCCGGCCGGACGCGGCCTGGGTGACCGCGGCGAGCACGGCGCCCGCGTCGCCGACGATGCCGAGGTCGATGTCGCGGTTCTTGCCGACCGTGCGGTAGTCCAGGTCGATCTGCACCACTGTGGCGCTCGGCGACAGGCGCTTGCCGTAGCCCATCCGGAAGTCGAACGGGCTGCCGACGATGATGATCAGGTCGGCGTTCTGGAACGCGTAGCGCCGGGCCAGCTGCAGGTGGTGCGGGTCGCCGGGCGGCAGTGTGCCGCGGCCGGAACCGTTCATGAACGCGGGGACGTTGAGGGTGCGGACGAAGTCGACCGCGTCGTCGCTGCCCCGCGTGGTCCAGACCTGGCTGCCGAGCAGCACACAGGGCTTCTCGGAGTGCGTGACCAGGTCCGCGAGTCGCTCGATGTCGGCCGGGTCGCCGACCGACTTGGTCGACGCGCGGTAGCGGCCGCCCTCAGGGACCCGCGCCTTGGACACCGGGACCTTCGCGTCGAGGATGTCACGCGGGATCTCCAGGAAGGACGGTCCGGGCGCGCCCGCGAAGCACTCGCGAAACGCCATCGACACCAGGTCGGCCACGCGCTCGGTGTGCGGCACCGTCGCGGCGAACTTGGTGATCGGGGTCATCATGTCCACGTGCGGGAGGTCCTGCAGCGAGCCCATCTTGTGCTGGCTCAACGCTCCCTGGCCGCCGATCAGCAGCATCGGGCTCTCCGCGCGCAGCGCGTTGGCCACGCCGGTCACCGCGTCGGTCGTGCCCGGCCCCGCGGTGACGACCGCGCAACCGGGTTTGCCGGTGATGCGGGCGTATCCGTCGGCCGCGTGCGCCGCCACCTGCTCGTGGCGGACGTCGACCACTTCGATGCCCTCGTCGACGCAGCCGTCGTAGATATCGATGATGTGGCCGCCGCAGAGCGTGAAGATCACGTCGACACCCTCAGCCTTGAGTGCCTTGGCCACGAGGTGACCACCGGAGATCAGCTCGGGCTCAGCGGCACCGCCGGATGCCTCGATGCTCGCGTCCTCGGGCACCGCCTGCGCCGTTTGCGCCATCTGTGGTCATCTCCCTCAAGTCGCATACTGCATACCGTATGTACTTCATAGTGGACCTTATGCCGTGCCTTTGTCCAGACTGGCTTCAGTCCCGCCAGTCCGGGCCGCGCCACTGTTCAACCACAGTGGACACCCGGGATACCGCGTCCGGTAGCGACATGCCACGCCCGACAGCGATACCCAGCAGGTAGCAGGCCAGTGGCGCGGCCATCCCGCCGACGTCCCGCCCGACGCAGCGCGCCAGGGACACCAGCGCCTGTTTGTCCAGTTCGTCCGGGCTGACGCCGAGTTCGGTGGCAGCCAGCCGTGTCCATTCGTCGAGGACACTGTTGTTCGGCTGTGTGAACCTCACGTCCGCCGCCCTTTCCGCAGTCGTCGTTGACTCGCGTCCAGCCGCTCGGTCACCCCCCGGGCGTCCAGCAGTTCCAGCAACGGAACCGCCACCCGTCTGCTTGTCCGCAGCGCCGTGCGGACCTGTGCGACGGTGAACGTCTCCGGCAGTTGGGTCAGTACAGCCCTGGCAAGGTCGACCGCGTCCGGACGCAGGTACACGCCGTCGGCGAGCCGGATCAGCATTCCCTTTGTCACGGCGGCGTTCAAGCGTTTGACGGTAATTCCCAGCTCAGCGAGCCTCGGTTGTTCCGGCGCGGCGAAGGGGTCCATGGCCAGGTCGTCGACCAGTGTCTCCAGCGCGTCCCGTGGCCCCAGCACCAGCCGACCACCCAGCATCCGCACGCCCATGCCACGCGATGCTCTCGCCAGTGGTTCGACCAGCCGCCGGTCCGGCAATCCGATTTCCTGCGCGGCAACGGGTTTCGGCATGGCCGGATCGTCTGGGTGCCGCACGGCGTACTCACGGACGGCGTCGAGCAGCGACTGGCGCAGCTTCTGGAAGCGGTCGGGGTCGAACAGCCACTCCCCCACCGACGGCGCCCGCGGCACCGTGCACCCCATGGCGATCAGGTCGCTGCGCCGTACCATTCCACGTCTGCGCAGCTCAAGCATCCCGTCGGTGCTGACATCCCGTTTGGACAGCTCGATGGCGCGCTCGACGACCGCGCCGGACAGGCGCAGATCCGGTGGCAGGATGTCCAGGACGGTGACACCCGCCACGACAGCACGTCTTTGTGCATCATGTAGCAAACCGGCATCGCCGATCCTCAGCGGCAACGGCGATCGGAGCGTCAACCGGGCGACGCCGGGGCCCAGATGACGGACCCTGGCCGGGATCCCGGCCGATCCGATGTGCAGCACGAGTTCCCGCGCGGGCATCCCGGTCTTGTCCAGTGTGGTGAGCCGGACGTCGATCACGGAGACGAACCGCCAGCTGTTGACCGCGACAAGGGCATGCCCACCGCGCATCCGGCGCGGGCTGACGCCGTCGACTCGGAGCGCGACCCGTCCGGCCGCGGCCACCGCCACCGCGGGACGGCCGAGGGATTCCATCGCCTCGATCCGGACACGGCGGCCGGTCGGCGCGACGACCAGTTCGTCGCCGGTGCGCACGGTTCCGGCCGCGAGCGTCCCGGTGACCAGCGTTCCCTCGGCGTCGTCGACCCACAGCCGCACGGGAGCGACGGACGTGGCCGCCGGGTTCGGCGGCGGCATCAGGCCGGTCATCCGGTCGAGCGCCGCACGAAGGCGCGGGATTCCCTCGCCGGTCAGGCCGCTGACCACCACCGGTTCGGCCTCGGCGAGGCTGGTGCCCGCCAGTTCCGCGCGGGCCCGGCGCAACGCGGGCAACGGGTCGGCCAGGTCGCTGCGGGTGATGACGAGCAGCCCCTGCCGAATTCCCAACGCATGGAGCGCCGCCAGATGCTCACCGGACTGCGGCATCCAGCCCGCGTCCGCGGCCACCACAAGGAGTACGGCGGAAACCGGGCAGATACCGGCCAGCGTGCGGGCCGCGGGCAGATCAGCCAGTTCCACCATCCGGCCGGACGGCAACCGCGTCCACGCCGACCCGAGCGCGGGCGTCATCCCGGTCAGTCGTTGGACCAGCGTCGACTTCCCGTGGTCGGCATGGCCGGCCGTGGCTATCAGCTGCACGCATATCGCCTCACACCAGGCATGGGGCATGCCTCCTCGACACCGTTGACCGAAGGTGGTCATACGGTATACTGAATACACTAGCGACGCAAGAACGGAGCCGCCCGTGAGAGTTGCTGTTCTTGGCGCCGGTGCCATCGGCGCGTATGTCGGAGCCGGACTCCATCGAGCCGGAGTCGAGGTTCACCTGATCGCCCGCGGAGCGCATCTGCGCGCGATCACATCATCGGGTCTCAAGGTGCTGTCCCCACGCGGGGACTTCGAGGTCCGTCCGCACGCCACCGACAACCCCGAGGAGGTGGGGCCGGTCGACCACGTCTTTCTGGGCCTCAAAGCCAATCAGTATGCCGCAGCGGGACCCATGGTCAAGCCTCTGCTGCACGAGAAGACAACGCTGATCACCGCGCAGAACGGCATCCCGTACTGGTACTTCCACGGCATGCCCGGCCCACTGCGGGACAGGCGGATCGAGAGCGTCGATCCGGGTGGCGCGGTGAGCAGGGCACTGCCGGTGCGGCGGGCCGTCGGCTGCGTGGTCTACGCGGCGACCGAGATCGAACAGCCGGGAGTGATCCGCCACCTGGAGGGAACCCGGTTCTCCATCGGCGAGCCGGACGGCACGATGTCCCCGCGCTGCAAGGAGTTCTCCGACGCGATGGTCGCGGGCGGGCTGAAGTGCCCGATCGAGGCCGACCTGCGCGCCGACATCTGGATCAAGCTGATGGGCAACATCGCGTTCAACCCGATCAGCGCGTTGTCACGGGCCACGATGGCGTCGATCTGCCGTCATAGCGAGGCCCGTGAACTGGTCGTCAGGATGATGACCGAGACGCTCGAGGTGGCCGCGGCCCTCGGCTGCACACCGCGGATGTCCGTCGAGCGCAGGCTGGCCGGTGCCGAGCGGGCCGGTGAGCACAAGACGTCCACCCTCCAGGACCTGGAGAAGGGCAAGCCCCTCGAACTGGACGTGATCGTCAAGGCGGTCGTCGAACTGGCCGGTCTGGTCGGTGTCCAGGTTCCCACGCTGCGCGCGATCGGCGCCGTGGCCGACCTGTTGAACGAGCAGCTGACCGCCGCGTAGCCCGTCGGGGCATCTCACTGTCCTAGTAGGACATCGTCAACCAGACAGTCTTGTGCCGAGGACAAAACCCGTGTCGGTCTTGTCGATCTCGGTGATGCCCAGGTGCCGGTAGAAGCCGATCGCGCGGGTGTTGGTCGCCCACACCCCCAGGTGCAGCCCGCGCGATCCCTTCGCCCGCAACGCATCCAGCAACGTCGTCAGCAGAAGACCACCGACTCCTTGGCCGCGGGTGCGGGACAGCAGGTTGATGTGCAGGTGCGACGGGTACTCGTCGAGGTACGCCGCCGGGGTGCGCGGTGGATTGTGGATCCATCCGACCAGCTTCTGGTCCTCGGTCGGCTCGACACCGTCCGGTGGGCGCGGGTACTGCTCACGCAGTTCCGGCCACCAGCTTTGTTCCAGCGAGTCCTCGAACTCCGCGGTGTCCAGCGCGCCGACCACGTAACCGCTCACGCCCTCGTCGTCCTCGGCGACGAACGCCAACGACGGTTCGAGCACCGCGTACGGGCCGACGAAGATGTGTCCGAGCAGTTGCGGGTCCTCGAACTTCGCGGTGGCGTCCTCGCCTCCGTCACCGGTCTGCAGGCAGATCCGGTACAGCGCGTCGAGGTCGTCCAGCCGGGCTGGCCTGACGTTGATCACGGGGACAACTTACTTCGCGCACCGACCGCGCCTCCCCGGTGACCTTCCGAAATCGCACCGACCGCGTCATGCGGCGGCCTCCCCGACGTGGGATCGTGGACACCGTCGCGGACGTGAAGGGCCCTGATGCCAACAAACCCATTCGTGCACCCGGCGTTGTTCTACCGGGGCGCCGACGAGTACGTCACCGCAATCGTGCCGTTCGTCACGGCGGGACTGGCGAAGGGCGAACCAGTGGCTGTCGCGGTGCCGGGGCCACGGCTGGAGCTGCTGCGGACCGCGCTCGGGGCCGACGCCGACGCCGTCCAGCTGATCGACATGGTCGAGGCGGGCCGCAACCCCGGCCGGATCATCCCGGGGGTGTTGCGGGCGTTCGCCGACCGGCACCGCGGCCGGGTCCGGGTGGTGGGCGAGCCGGTCTGGCCGGACCGCTCAGTGGTCGAGTACCCGGCATGTGCCCAGCACGAGGCCTTGATCAACCGCGCGTTCGCGGGGCGCAGGGTCACGATCCTGTGCCCGTACGACACCGAGGGCCTCTCCCCCACTGTGCTGGCCGACGCCTTACGCACCCATCCGACCGTGATCGACTCCGACGGCCCGCGCGTCAGCACCTCGTTCGCCCCCGACACCGTTGTCGCGGCGTACAACCAGCCGCTGGTCGCGCCACGGGACGCCGAGTGCCGGATGGCCGACGCGACCAGCCTGGCCAAGTTGCGCTGGTCGGTGACCAAGTTCGCAACGCTGTCCGGGCTCGACGCCAACCGCGTGGACGATCTGGTCCTCGCGGTCGACGAACTCGCCGCCAACAGCGCGCGGCACGGCGGCGGGACCGGCACGGTCTACCTGTGGACCGAGCCGGACGCCGTGGTGTGCCAGATCGGCGACGCGGGCTACCTGCGCGACCCGCTGGTCGGACGAGTCCCCGCGCAGGCCCACCAGGTCGGCGGACGTGGCCTGCTGTTGGTCAACCACGTCGCCGACCTGGTCAGAATGCACACGACCCCGTCAGGAACGACGGTCCGGATCTATTTCCGGTTGATCTAGGAAACTGTCACCCGCATGGAGTTGCTCGGCCCCGAGCGGTTTCCGGCCGTGTCGACCGCCTGCACGTTGATCGTGTACGTGTGCCCGGCGAAGACATGGCAGAAGCGGACGAGGTCGTAGACCTTCACGGACGTGACTCGGGGGCGGTAGGCCTGCGCGCCGTCCACCTGTACCCGGTAGTGACTGATAGTGCCCTCCTGGTCGGCCGACGCGTCCCATTCGAGCACAGGTTGCCCGCCGGAAGTGCCGACCACTCGGAGGTTCGCGGGCGCCGTCGGTGGGTCGGTGTCCGCAGCCCAGGCCTGTGGCGCCAGGGCCAGCATGCCTGCCGCGGCGGCGGTCACCGAGACAGCCAGTCGCGTTCTCATCGTCGAACTCCCCTCGTTGGAAATCCTCAGGGGTACTTACGCGTTCGGCGTGGGGGTGGTTCACCGGAGCGGAAGCTCGACGGAGGCTTGGTAGTCCGGGTGTTCGGCGACCAGCGTGAACGTCTCGGCCTCGTCGGGCGGGCCGGGAAAGAACGTCCGGTTCTCGAACACCGGGTCGCCCGTGTTGGTCCCGCCACCACCGGACATGGTGGTGGACCGGTACTGCGTTGCCTGGTCATCCCATGCCCGCCAACGCAGGTGCCGGTCGTGGAACTGCCGCGTGACACCCGGTGTCCAGTCGGTCTCCCGTGGCGTCGCCGACCGCACGATCAGCATTCCGCTCCAGACCTCGACGCTGATGAAACTCCTGGTGACATCGCCCTGGTTGATCACGCGGCCGACCAGCGGGACGACTCTGAGCAGTTCGGGCACATCAGTCGACGAACGCTCGTCGCTGACTCTGTCTTGGACGGCCTGGCCAGTCCGGCGGGCCATCGCTGTCGGGCTGATCCGCGCCACCGTTGCCACCTCGTGTGTGACCACCTGCAGCCAACCGGCCCGCCGCATCGTGTTGTCCAGGTCGGTCAGCAGCCGATCGGCGTCCAACTGGCTGAGAGCGCCCGCAGCGACAAGGCCGGTCGCGACGCCTCGGATCTCGTGCCGGTTGATCGAACCACCACGGCTGCTTTCAGGCTGTGCTCTGGCTTCCCGCAGCCGGTCGCTGATCAGTTTCTCCAAGTACGCCTGCCCGTCCATCACGCCATAGTGCCCGATGACGGGCGACCAGCGTCGCGCGCTCAGTTGCGATGATCAGGCACACGGCCCCGGCCGCACCCGCCATCACCGACGCGATCCCGAACGCCATGGCCAGTTCGTGGCCGAGCATCGCCGACGTGAACAGCCACACCGCCAGGCCGACGAGCGCGCCGAGCAGACCTGCGCTGTAGCGCGCGGATGGGCGGCGGTAGCCGCGGCGCAGCGTCCGCGCTGTCGATTCCAGGTATGCCAGGGCGAACAGTGCCAGCAACAGGCTCCCGGTGCCCATCAGGGTCGCCAGCGGATGCTGCTCGGTGTGCAGCGTGAACGTCTGGACCGCTTCCGGCCCACCGTCTTTCGGCTTCCAGCGAAGTTCGCCGGTGACAGTCCCGCCGACGATCCACCGGCTGATCGGCGGCATGGTGATGTCGGTGCTGAACTTGCGGTCCTGGTCGGCCTTCACCGAGTTGCTCCCCGCGCCGAGCGGGATGCCCGCGCCGGTCATGCTCAACGTCAGCGCGCCGTCGACCACGTCGTTCCCGGTCACCACGACCGGTTTGCTGAGATCGACGGTGGCCGGGCCGGTGCTGGCCGCGCCCCGCACCGACATGGTCGAAACGCTGTCGTGCGACAGGGATGACGGTGTCAGCAGGACAGCCACTATCAGGCCGAGCAACGCCGCCGCCGCGATCAACGCGGGCACGCGCGGGCGTTTCAGCGCAGGCCCTTCCGGGTCCACAATGGTCGGATCCGCCGTCGAACCGTTGACCTTCGGCGTGATGACGGTCAGGTCCTCGCGCGGGGCCGCTCCGACCGCCAGGCTGGCGACCACCCTCGGCGCGAGGTGCAGCACCGGGATCCCGGACCGTTCCAGCCAGCCCTGGCCGTACACGCTGGTCGCCGCAGCCGCGAGGTCGGTCGCGAACGTCTCCGCTTCCCGGTATCTGGCGGGCAGTTCGCGGGCGATACCGCGCATCACCACGGTCGCCAGCGGCTCGGGCACACGTTCGATCGGCCTGGGATCGGCGAACATGTGCTGCCGGATCAGCGCGAGCGCGCCGCGGTCCCGGTCGAACGGCAGGTCACCGCAGAGCAGTTCGTACAACACCGTTGCCGCCGCGTAGACATCCGCCGCCGGGCTCAGCGCGTTGCCCATCGCCTGTTCCGGCGCGATGTACGCGGGAGTGCCGAGGATCTGGCCGCCGTGCGTGACGAGCGTGGCACCCTCGCTGATCACCTGCGCGATCCCGAAGTCCGCGACCTTCGCCACACCGGCCGTGTTGAACAGCAGGTTCTTCGGTTTCACGTCCAAATGCAACACACCGGCCACGTGGGCCGCGTGCAGCCCGGACAACATGGCCAGTGTGATCGCGCACGCCTGCTCGTTGTCGATCTTCCCGGCGTGGAACCGGTCGAAGACCGTTCCCCCCTCGAGCTTCTCCATCACGAGCAGGTTCTGCACGTAGTCGTAGACGGGCACGATGTGCGGGTGGTCGAGGCTGGCCAACACCCGCGCCTCGCGGTCGAACTGGACGAAAGCCCCGGCCCGGTTCGTGATGTCCGGTGGTAGCTGTTTGATCGCCACCTGGCGGCCGAGTGTGCGGTGCACACCGGAGAAGACCTCACCCATCCCGCCGGAGCCGATCTGCCCGCCGATCGTGTACTGAGGCAGGGCGTTGACCATGCTCAGCGGCGCTGTCATCCGTATGCCTCGGTGGTGTTGTCCATCCTGCGCGTGGTCATTCCGATCGTCGGATCATCCGGACCGCCATGCGGCGGCGGTGGCGGCGGGATCGGGTGCGGTGTCAGGTATCCGAGCAGCAGGCCGATCGCCGCCGCGGCGATCACGATCGGGATCTCCACGGTCGGCTCCGGCGGCACCAGCCGCAGCACCGACAGCGAAACCACTGCCACCAGGCCCGTTCCGATCCCGGCTGGCAGGAACCGGATGGCCCGCTTCCACCGGTTGGGCGAAAGTCTGTGCCGTGCCAGTGCGATCAGCGCGGTCACCCAGATGAACGCGGTGAGCACGAGCAGGGCCAGTCCGAACACGCCGTAGACCGACCACAGTGAACCGCGCACGTCGGTGATCGTCTTGGCACTGCCGATCACGTTTCGCTCGGTGTCGAGGACCGCGACGGTCGTCGGCAGCAGCCCGATCGACTGGCCCTGCAGTTCGGCCAGGTCAAGAACCAGCGTCCGCGTCACCGTCTGACGTGCCGGGATGTCGTAGGGAACCACTGTGTCGTAAGAGAAGAAGGTCAACGCCAGCGCCACTCCGGACACGCGCACGCTGCGGACCTTGACCGCCGAGTCGCCCTCGTTGGTCGCTGTCACCGTCAGCTCGATCGGCCTGCTCGGCTCGACCGTGACGGTGTTTCCGGTGATATCCTCGCCGTCGAAGGCGATCGCGATCCTCAGTGGCTCGGCCGCCGCCGCGGGCGACCCACCGAAAAGGACGGCGCACACTCCGAGCGCAACCCCTGCCGCAATCACGCGTCTCATCAGGCATCCCGATTGTCGGTAGTGATAACTGGGTGAGGATGCTACAACCTGTGGCGGACGTATTCAGGGGAGTAGTAGTCATGCGCACTGGATCGCGAAGAATCGCTGCCCTTTCGGGCGGAATTGCCGTACTTTTGGTCGCCGCGCCGTTCGCGGAGGCGCAGACCGGCAGCAGCCAGCCGCCGCTGCCCAACCCGCGGATCACACTCAGCCCGTCCAGTGGGACAGCCGGTTCCGGCTTCACCATCGGCTGGACGGGGTTCTCCCGAGGCGACGGCAGATACCGTTGCAGGCAGATCATTTTCAGGTTCGACGAAACACAGGTGGCGAATCCGCCCGGCAGTGAGGCCGGTGTGCCCGCGTCGGGATCGGTCGCCGCCACGGTTCCGGCGAACGCGGCACTCGGCGGGCACAAGGTCACCGCCACGTGCAACAGTTTGGAACTCTTTGCCGACGCGGTCTACACGGTGCGGACGCCACCGACGTCCAACCCGCCGACCACGACGCCCCCACCCGTGACCCCACCGGTCACTCCCCCAGTGACCGCACCACCAGGCAGGCCACCGGTCACACCGCCGTCGACCACTCGCCGCCCGCCGGTGACGACGTCCCGGCCACCGGTGCGCACCCAGGAAACGCCGGGATCCTCGACACCACCACCGATCCCGCCGACCGTGCTACCGCCACTGTCCACTGCGGATCCCAAGCCGCAGTCCGACGGCGACCTCGTGCTCGACCGGGTCACCATGGGCCCGGGTGACCAGCTGTCGGCCACCGGCAGGGGATGCACGCCCGGCTCACCGGTAACACTGATGTCAAAGGGTGAACGGGTCGGTGGCACGATCGCCGACGCGCAGGGCATGTTCACCGCGGCGGTCCGGTTCAACCGGATCGAGGCGGGCAGGCACTGGATCACCGCGGACTGCGGTGTCGTGCTCACCGCGGCGGTCGACCAGCTGCTGACCAGCTCTTCCGGCGGGCAGAGCAGTTCTTTGATCATCCTGGTGTTCTTCGTCCTCGCCGGTGTCAGCGTGCTCCGGTTCAGATAATCACCGATTCCCTGCAATCCGCCCGGCCGGGTGCACCGAAGAGTCTGGTGCACCCGGTTTTCCGTGCCGGTGCGGGGAGGAAGAATCATGATTGTCTTACGTGGGCGGCGAAAGCCGCTGACGATGGTGGTGGCACTGCTGGCCGGGATCGCGCTCGCCGGGATCGTCCCCGGTTCGGCCACTGCCTCGAGCCACCGGGAGGCGCCGCTCATCGCAGCCGATCCCACTGTCGACAACACCGACGTGTACGCGTTCGTCAGCCCCGACAACCCGGACACCGTCACATTGGTGGCCAACTGGTTCGGTCTGCAGGAGCCGAACGGCGGACCGAACTTCTACCCGTGGGCCACCGACGCCAACTACGACATCAACATCGACAACGACGGCGACGCCAAGCCGGACCTGACCTACCGGTGGTCGTTCGAGAACGACGACCGGCGCGGGAAGAACACCTTCCTGTACAACAACGGCCCGGTCACGTCGCTGGACGACGTGAACCTGCTGTTCCGGCAGAACTACAAGCTCGAACTGATCGACGACAAGGGCAAGGAGAAGACCCTGGTCCGCAAGGGCAGGGTGGCACCGTCCACAGTGGGTCCGGCGTCGATGCCCGACTACCGCCCCCTGCGCGACCAGGCGATCGCCAAGCTGCCCGGCGGCGGGCAGACCTACGTCGGCGCGGCCGAGGACTCGTTCTTCCTCGACCTGCGCGTGTTCGACCTGGTCTACGGCGGGAACCTGAGCGAGGTCGGCCAGGACACCCTGCGCGGCTACAACGTCAACACGATCGCCATCCAGGTCCCGAAGTCCCAGGTGTCGCTCAAGGGCGACGCGAAGCGCAACCCGGTGATCGGCGTGTGGAGCGACACCGAGCGGCGGACCATGCGGCTCTCGCCCGGCCAGGCGAAGGCGGAAGGGCCGTACGTGCAGGTTTCCCGGCTGGGCAACCCGTTGGTGAACGAAGTGGTCTCGTCGGCCGCGCTGAAGGACGCGTTCAACGGGCTCACCCCCGACCGGGACGGGACCGTGAAACCGTTGCTGGACAGAGTGACCAATCCCGAGGTGCCGAGGCTGCTCGAAGCGATCTACAAGCTCAAGGCCCCGGCGACACCGCGCAACGACCTGGTGGAGATCTTCCTGACCGGCATCACCACCAAGGCGGGCGGGCCGATCAAGGCGGACCTGAACTCGCAGCTGAACAACGCCGACGTGAACCCGAAGCGGTTCGTACCGTCGGAGATGCTGCGGCTCAACACGTCGATCGCGCCGACCGGCAAGCCCAACCGGCTCGGTGTGCTCGGCGGCGACCTGCAGGGCTTCCCCAACGGTCGCAGGCTCGCCGACGACGTGGTCGACATCGAGCTGCAGGCGCTGGCGGGTGCCGCGCAGACCGGCAAGATCGTGCCGGAACTGGCCGCTGGTGACAAAGTGGACGCCAACGACAGGTGGTTCGAGTCGAAGTTCCCGTACGTGGCCCTGCCGGGCAACAACGCGGTCAACTCGAACACCCTGACGGCGGGAATCGCACCGACCGCGAACGTGCTCGGCGGGATGCCCGCCGGGCCGGTGCTCGGCGGCGCGGCCGGCGCGCTCGCGTTGGTGGGCGGCGGTTTCTGGATGCTGCGCAGGCGCAGGCAGCGGTCATGAGGACACTGGCAACAGTGATCGCGGCGGTGGCGTTGGCCGCCGCCGCGGTCTCCCTCACGCAGTCGGCCGAGCCTGGGCCCGGCGTCGCCGCCGAACCGATCAGCCGGGTGAACCGGCTGCGGCAGGACGTGGACTCGTTGCAGACCAGGCTGAGCCGGGTACCCGGCGACGCGCCGGGCTGGGCGCGGCTGGGCAGCTCCTATGTGGAACTGGCCCGCACGACCGCGGATCCGGCGTACTACGCCAAAGCACAGGGCGCACTGGACCGTTCGCTGAAACTGGTCCCGGACGGCAACGGCGAGGCAATGATCGGCATGGGCGCACTGGCCAACGCCCGCCACGACTTCACTGCCGCCAAGCAGTGGGGCACGCGCGCACAGGCAGCCATGCCGGACACCGCCGAGGTGTACGGGGTTCTCACGGACGCGCTGACGCAACTGGGCGAGGACGAGGCAGCGATGGACGCGGCCCAGCGGATGCTGGACCTGAAGCCGAACATCGCGGCCTTCACCCGCGCGGCATACCACTTCGAGCTGCACGGTCAGGAAACCGAGGCACACGAGGCGATGCGGCGCGGACTGGAGTCGGCGACGTCGGCCGACGAGATCGCGTTCTGCCAGTTCCAGCTCGGCGAACTGGCCTGGAACGCGGGCAAGGCCGACCAGGCCGCGGCGTACTACGAGCAGGGACTGGACACCAGCCCGAAGGATCCGGCGCTGGTGCACGGCCGCGCCAAGATCGCCGCCGCTCGCGGCCGTACCGACAAGGCCATTGCCGGGTATCGGGATCTGGTCGTCCGTGCGCCGCAGTACATTCCGGACTACGCGCGGCTGCTGTCGGCGTCGGGCCGCGGCGCCGAGGCCACTCGGCAGTACGACATCCTGGCCCAACAGCAGAAGCTGCTGGAGGCACAGGGCGCGAGCGACGACCTGACCGCGTCGACCGTCGCGGCCGACCGCGGTGACCGTGCTGAGGCACTGCGCCTGGCCGAGGCGGAATGGGCGAAACGGCAGAGCGTGTTCGTGGCCGACGCAATGGCGTGGGCGTTGCATCTCAATGGGCGCAGCAAGGAGGCCCTCACGTACTCGGACAAGGCTGTCGCGCACGGCTGGCGCAACGCCACTGTTCTCGCACACCGCGATGCCATTCTCGGAGCGTTGCGATGATCAGACGCCTGCTCATTGTCCTGACCGGACTGATACTGCTGTGGCCGTCCGGCACGGCCTCGGCGCATCCGTTGGGAAACTTCAGCGTCAACCACTACCACGGCCTGCACCTGCACACCGACCGGATCGACGTGAGGTCTGTTGTGGACTTCGCCGAGATCCCGACTCTGCAGGAGACCATCACCGACGCGGATGGCCAGTGCCGCGATCTCGCCGGTTCGATACGCACCACAGTGGACTCCCGACAGGTTGTGCTGTCGGTGCGTGACGCGCGGATCGAGTCCGGGCGAGGACAGGCCGACCTGGCGACGACCCGGCTGACGTGTGACCTGACCGCCGCGGTCCGGATCGACGGTCCGGTGCGGGTCTCGTTCAGCGATTCCTATCGTGCCGACCGGGTCGGCTGGCACGAGATCACCGCGGTGGGCACCGGTGTCCGGCTGGATTCGCCGGTCCCAGCCGCCAGTGTCAGCGACGAACTGCGTGGCTACCCGGAGGATCTGCTGTCGTCGCCGTTGGACGTGCGGAGTGTGGAGCTCACGGCGGAGCCGGGCGCGGGGTCGGCTCCGGTTGGGCCGGGCAACGCCCCGGTGGCCGAGACCGGGATCGCCGCAGCGTTCAACGACATCGTCGGCACGGTGGATCTCACGCTGTGGCTGGGTCTGCTCGCGGTGTTGCTCGCCTTGGTGCTCGGCGCGTCCCACGCGGTGCTACCCGGGCACGGCAAGACGGTCATCGCCGCGTACCTGGTGGGCCGCAAGGGAACGCCCAGGGACGCTCTCTTGGTTGGCGCGACCGTGACGTTGACGCATACGGCGGGAGTGCTGGTCCTGGGTTTGCTGATTAGCGTCTCCAGCGCGCTGGCCGGGGAGGCAGTGCTGCGGTGGCTCGGTGTGGCCAGCGGCCTGCTGATCACCGGCGTGGGCGCGGTCCTCGTCCGGTCCGCGCTGCGCAACCACACTGGCCACGGGCATGGACACGGACACGGCCATGGGCATGGGCATGGGCGAGTCGGCAGGGCGGGGCTGGTAGGGATGGGCATCGCGGGTGGGCTGGTGCCCAGTCCGTCCGCGCTGGTCGTGCTGCTGGGGGCGATCGCACTCGGCCGGACGTGGTTCGGGGTGCTGCTCGTGCTGGCCTACGGCCTCGGCATGGCCGGGACGCTGACCGCGGCCGGGCTGCTGATGGTGAAGCTGCGCGACCGGATGGACCGGATGACCACCCGGACACAGCGGTACACCCGGTTTGTTCCCGTGCTGACCGCGACGATGGTGCTGCTGGTCGGCAGCGGTCTGACGGTCCGCGCTCTCGCCGGTTAGGCCGCCCCTCAGGCCTTGTCCTCGTCCTTGTCCTGCTCGTCGGCCTCGGCGATCGCGGCACTGGCCAACGCGACGCACCCGTCGCAGATGGTCACGCCGGGGCCTGCGACCAGTTTGGCCACCTCGTCCTGCGACTTGCCGCAGAAACTGCACGCGAGCTTTGTCTTGGTGCTCATGCAGCCAGGCTAATACCCTACGAGCCCATGCGTGAACTCCCGCTCACCCACTACCGGCCGGTGCCGATGGTGCGGACCACGGAGCACGAGGTCCCCAGCGCCAGGTTCCCCACCATCGACTCGCACGTCCACATCGGACGCTGGCTGTCCGACGACGGCGACTGGCTCGCGCCCGACGTCGGCCGCCTGCTCGAGTTGATGGCGTCGTGCAACGTCCGCGCGCTGGTGAACCTGGACGGCCGGTGGGGTGACGAGCTGGCGGCCAATCTGGACCGCTACGACAACGCGCACCCCGGCAGGTTCGCCACTTTCTGCCACGTCGACTGGGCGCAGGCGCAGGCCGGTCCCGGCTTCGGCGACAGGCTGGCGGCGAGCCTGGAGCAGTCGGTCGGCCGTGGTGCCGTGGGGCTGAAGGTGTGGAAGGACCTCGGCCTGCACGTGCGCGACCACGACCAGCAGCTGATCCTGCCGGACGACCCGCGGCTCGACCCGATCTGGCAGACCGCGGCCGCGCTGTCGGTCCCGGTGGCGATCCACACCGCCGACCCGGTCGCCTTCTTCGAACCGGCCGACGAGCGCAACGAGCGGCTGGAGCAGTTGCTGGCCCATCCGGACTGGTCCTTCGCCGACGCGCGCTTCCCCCGGTTCGAGCGGCTGATCGAGGCACTGGAAACCCTCGTGGCCCGGCATCCGGGGACCACGTTCATCGGCGTCCACTTCGGCTGTTACCCGGAGAACGTGGCGTGGGTGCGGACCATGCTGGAGACGTACCCGAACTTCCACGTCGACATCGCCGCGCGGGTCGCCGAGCTCGGCCGGGTCCCCCGCGCGACCCGCGAACTGATCCTGCGGCACAGCGACCGGGTGCTGTTCGGCACCGACCAGTTCCCGATGACCGCGGCGGAGTACGCCATCCACTTCCGCTGGCTGGAGACGGCCGACGAGAGTTTCCCGCACTCGGACGAGGACCCGCCGCTGATGGGGCGCTGGCTCATCAGCGGCCTTGACCTGCCGGATCCCGTGCTGCGCAAGGTGTACCACGACAACGCGGCACGCCTGGTGCCGCGCCTCGACAGTTAGGGCTTGTCGCCGCCCCAGCGGGCGATGTCCGCTTCGGTGACGTCCACCGGACCGTCGACGGGCTCGGTGATCCTGATGTGGTTGCCGAACGGGTCGCGCAGCGCGCAGTCGACACCGTACGGCTGCTTCGTCGGCTTCTCGGTGAACTCGACGCCCTTGGCGCTGAGCTCGTCGTAGGTCTTCTGGCAGTCGTCGGTGGTGAGGATCGCGGCCACGCCCATCGCGCCCTTGGTCACCAGGTCGCGCAGCTGCGCTGCGGTCTCCTCGCTCCGCGACGGCGGACCGGGCACCTCCAGCAGGATCTCCCGGCCCGGGTCGGACGGCAGCTCGATCGTGAGCCAGCGCATGAACCCCATGTCGACGTCGGATCCCACCTTGAACCCGAGTTTGCCCACGTAGAAGTCGAGCGCCTCGTCCTGGTCGAGCACGTACACGGAGTGGATCTTGATCTGTGTGAACATGCCGCGAAGACTACGGCGAGACCGGCCGGGGCCGCTTATCCGAAACCACTCGGTCTCGTCCACGCCCTGACGAAGCAGGCCGGGGCGTCGAGCGGCGGGGAACTCGCCCGGTACTCGGTCGGCGACCGGCCGACGATCGCCCGGAACGTCCGGCTGAACGTGCCGAGGCTCTCGAACCCGATCTGTTCGGCCACCTCCGTGACCGTCGCCGGTGTGGTGCGCAGCAGCGCCATGGCTCGTTCGATCCGGCGGCGCTGCAGGTAGCGGTGTGGCGTCTCGCCGAAGGTTGCCCGGAACGAGCGGGCGAAGTGAGTCGGGGACATCAGGGCGATCCGCGCGAGCGCGGGCACGTCCAACGGGCTGGCGAAGTCGCGGTCCATCGCGTCCCTGGCGCGCAGCAGCCGCCGGTTCTGCTCCTCCCCCGGGCTGAGATAACCAGATGCCACGCGCTCATGGTAGTTAACCTGGCCCGATGGACATCCTGGAGCCCGCGACCGACCTGCTCGCCATCCCGTCGACCGCGGACCGCCCCGTGGAGTTGCGGCGGGCGCTGGACTTCGTGCTCGACTTCGTAGGGCCGGGGTTCACAGTGGAACGCTTCGAGTCGGGCGGCAAACCCAGTGCGCTGCTGTACAGCGCCGAACTGTTCGGGGGCGAGCGGCGGCACCGGTTCCCGGTGATCCTCAACGGCCACCTCGACGTGGTGCCCGGCCGGGCGGACCAGTTCGTGCCCCGGCTGGACGGCGACCGGCTGTACGCGCGCGGCGCACAGGACATGAAGATCGCGGCACTGGTGGAGGCATTGGTCTTCCGTGAGCTCGGCGGACGGCTGCCGATCGCGCTGCAACTGGTCACCGACGAGGAGGTGGGCGGCCGGGACGGCACCAAGTACCAGCTCGACCAGGGCGTGACCGGGGACTTCGTGATCATCGGCGAGCAGAGCGGACTGCGCCTGGTGACCGACTCGAAGGGCATCATCGGCGCCAACCTGCGGGCAGGCGGCAGCACCGGGCACAGCGCGTACCCGTGGATCGGGGACAACGCGCTGCTCAAGCTGATGCGCAGCGTGCAGAACCTCCTCGATCGGTACCCGGTGCCGGAGGAGGAGGCGTGGCGCACGACGGTGAACGTGGCACGGATCGAGACGGCGAACACGGCCCGCAACCAGATTCCCGCGCAGGCCGAGGCGTGGCTGGACATCCGCTTCCCACCGCGCGACACCGACCTCGACGGCCGGACCGAGGCGGAGATCACCGAGTACCTGCAGGGCTTCTGCGTCCCGGGGGTGAGCGCCGAGGTGATCTACGCCGACCCGCCGCACAAGGCCGACCGCGACCGGCCCGAGGTCGTCGCGCTCCAGCAGGCCGCCCGCGACCAGGGCTACAGCGGGGACTTCCTGAGCAAGCACGGTGCTGCGGACGGCCGGTTCTACTACCAGCGCGGGATCGACGCGGTGATCTTCGGGATCGGCGGGGACGGGCTGCATGGCCCGCAGGAGTACGCCGACGTCACCACGATCGAGCCCTTCTACCGGGCGTTGACGGAGTTCCTCCTGTCACGACCGTACTGACTGGATCATTCGGACTAGGCTCTCCGCCATGTGGATGTCGTGGCGTACGGCGGCCGAGAAGGCGCTGTACGCCACGAGCGGCTTCTATCGCCGTGCTGGCCAGCCCGCGCGGCACTTCCGCACGTCAGTCCATGTCTCGCCGTCGTTCGGCGCCGCGATCCACCGGCTGATGCCGGACGCGCCGCAGATCGTGGACGTCGGCGCGGGCGACGGCGCGCTCCTGGCCCAGCTCGACACCGACGCCCAGCTGACCGCCGTGGAGAAGGCGCCCGCACCGGCAGACCTGCCCGCGCGGATCAGCTGGACGGCCGAACTGCCCGAACGCGTCGACGGACTGGTCATCGCCAACGAGTGGCTCGACAACATCCCGGTGGACGTGGTCGAGCTGGCCACCGACGGGCCCCGGCTGGTCATGGTGTCGCCGGACGGCACCGAACGGCTCGGTGACCAGCCCGAACCGGCTGACCTGGCCTGGCTGGAGCGCTGGTGGCCGCTCACCGAGGTCGGCCAGCGCGCCGAGATCGGCCGTCCCCGGGACGACGCGTGGGCCGACCTGACCAAGCGGGTGCGCCGCGGAGTTGTGGTGGCCGCCGACTACGGGCACACCGTCGACACACGGCCGTTTCACGGATCCCTTACCGGTTACCAGAACGGTCGTCAGGTATCCCCGGTGCCGGACGGTTCGTGTGACATCACCGCGCACGTCGCGCTGGACTCGTGTGCCGCGAGCGTGCCGGGGACCGTGCTGACCACGCAGCGGGACGCCTTGCGGGCGTTGGGAATGCTGGGCGGACGACCGCCGGTCGAGCTCGCCCGCACGGATCCGCCGAGGTATCTGCGCGAGCTGCGGCTGACGGGCGAGGAAGGCGAGTTAATCAGCCGGGACGGGCTCGGCTCGTTCGGCTGGCTGGTGTACTCGATCGACACCTGTCTCCCGGAGGCTTTCAGTGCGAGGATCGCGGTATGAGCACGGAACGCACTGTCGCGATCGGCTCGGGCGCCACGCACCTCGGCGGCGAGGACATGGTGCTGAACATCGGGCCACAGCACCCGGCGACACACGGTGTCCTGCGGCTGCGGATCAGACTGGACGGTGAGCGGATCACCGAGGTCGAACCGATCATCGGCTACATGCACCGCGGCGCCGAGAAACTGTTCGAGGTGCGGGACTACCGGCAGATCATCGTGCTGGCCAACCGGCACGACTGGCTGTCGGCGTTCGCCAACGAACTCGGTGTCGTGCTGGCCGTCGAACGAATGACCGGGATCGAGCCGCCGGTCCGGGCGGTGTGGGCGCGGATGCTGCTGGCCGAGCTCAACCGGGTGCTCAACCACCTGATGTTCCTCGGGTCGTACCCGATCGAACTCGGTGCCATCACACCGATCTTCTACGCGTTCCGGGAGCGGGAGACGCTGCAGGCGGTGATGGAGGAGGTCTCCGGTGGCCGGATGCACTACATGTTCAACCGCGTCGGCGGGTTGAAGGAGGACCTTCCGCTCGGCTGGCTCGACCGGGTCCGCGTTGCCATCGACGAGGTCCGGCACGGCACGCGTGAGGTCGAGAAGCTCATCAGGGACAACGAGATCTTCCACGCCCGTACCCGCGGTGTCGGCGTGCTGACACGCGAACACGCTGCCGCGTACGGTGTTTCCGGTCCGATCGCACGAGCCAGCGGGCTGGATTTCGACCTGCGCCGCGACGAGCCGTACCTGGCGTACGACGAGCTGGACATTCCTGTGGTGACCCGGACCGAGGGCGACTGCCTCGCCCGGTTCGAGTGTCTCGCCGACCAGGTGCACGTGTCGCTGGACCTGGCGGCCGCGTGTGCCGACCGGCTGGCCGCGTTGCCGCCCGGCCCGATCAACGTGCGGACGCCGAAGATCCTCAAGGCACCGGCCGGGCACACGTACGCGTGGACGGAGAATCCACTCGGGATCAACGGGTACTACCTGGTGTCCCGCGGCGAGAAAACGCCGTGGCGGATGAAACTGCGCTCGGCATCGTTCAACAACGTACAGGCGATTCCGGAGTTGATGCGAGGTTCGTTGCTCGCCGACATGATTGCCATCCTCGGTTCGATGTTCTTTGTGGTCGGCGACATAGACAAATAGCAGTAAGTGCGTACCCTTGCCCGACAACAGTTCGGGACTGTACGAATTGGTTGCTCCATCCGGGACTGTTCCCCTTTACGTTTGCCAGTTGTGTATCTGGGCCCGGCCTGGACAGTCCTCTTTGCCGGGAGACGACAACGAGCGTCTCCACTGGCAAGGGATTGGGAGACCATGACGAGTGGATTGACCCGCCGCCTGGCTGTGACCGGCCTCGGTGCGGCAATGGCCCTGCTGGCTCTGACAGCTCCTGCGGCGAACGCGGGCCCGGCGTCGTCGACGGGAACCGAGTTCATCGTGAAGTTCCGTGACGGTGTCGCGGCGAGATCGGACGCGTTAACGGCAGTCGGCCTGCGCGTGGTCGGCGAGGTTTCCGTTGGCGCGGTTCTTGTCTCACCGAACAAGGCAATCGATGCCAAGGGCAGCAACGCTTTGCTCGCCGCGCTGAAGGCTCGCGGCGACGTGGAGTACGCCGAGGTCAACGGAACGATGTACGCAGACCTCACCCCGAACGACCCGATGTACCCGCAGCAGTGGCACTACCACGAGGCCGCCGCGGGCGCACGCGTCAACACCGCGTGGGACTCCGGTCTCACCGGGACAGGTGTGCGTGTCGCGGTGATCGACACGGGCCGTACGTCGCACACCGAACTGAACACCAGGTATCTCGGCGGCTACGACATGATCAGCAACGCGGCCGCCGCACGTGACGGCAACGGCCGCGACGCCAACGCCCAGGACCAGGGCGACTGGCAGGCCGCGGGCGAATGCGGCGCGGGCACCTCGGCCCGCAACAGCAGCTGGCACGGCACGCACGTGTCCGGCACCATCGCCGCCCTGCGCGGCAACGCCGCTGGTGTCGCCGGTGTCGCGCCGAACGCGCGGATCGTGCCGGTGCGGGTGCTCGGCCGGTGCGGTGGCAGCTTCGCCGACATCATCGACGGCATCACGTGGGCGTCCGGCGGCGTGGTGGCCGGTGTGCCCAACAACCCGAACCCGGCTCGTGTGCTCAACATGAGCCTCGGTGGCTCCGGTGCCTGCCCGGCGAGCCTGCAGTCGGCCATCAACGGCGCGATCAGCCGTGGCTCGTCCGTGGTGGTCTCGGCTGGCAACAGCAACGTCAACGCCACCAACGCCACCCCGGCAAACTGCAACGGAGTGATCACGGTGGCGGCGAGCGACCGCCAGGGCAACCGCGCGGTGTACTCGAACTTCGGCGCGATCGTGGAGATCACCGCACCCGGCGGCGAGACCTCCCCGTCGGCGTCCGGCGGCGTGCTGTCCACTCTGAACGCGGGAACGACCGTGCCCGGCGCCCAGTCCTACGCCTTCTACCAGGGCACCAGCATGGCCGCACCGCACGTCGCCGGTGTCGTCGCGCTGATGCAGCACAAGAAGCTGGCAGCGAGCCTGCCACTGTTGACCCCCGCACAGGTGACGGCGCGTCTGCGGGCACGGGCCATGCCCGGCAGCTGCGTCGGCGGATGCGGCATCGGCCTTCTCGACGCTCGCGCGAGCGTGGCCGCCGCCTGAAAACCCTCGTGAGTGTTTGGGCGAGTTAGAACTCGCCAAAACACTCACGAGGTCAGTCCAGCGGAAGTGCGATGTGGTTGATGGCCGCGACGCGGCCGTCAACCACACGCATGACCACGCGCTGACCGAGCCGGAGCATCCGCAGTCCACTGTGGTCGAACGCGGCCGCGTCGAACGTCATCTGGCTTCCGTCGTCCAGCAGTACTGTGCCGCTGCGTGTTTCCGGGGAGTAGGTGGCCACGGTCGCCTGCATGTCAGCCTCCAGTGGTGATGCCGAGGACGAGCTGTGGCAGCACGGACATCAGGATGGTTCCCAGCGCGGCGATCCCGATCGCGGCGGCGACCGGGCGGGCGATGCCGCCGAAGCGAGCGCCGTCCGGCAGCGGGGCGAACAGGCGGGTCGCCCAGGACAGGTAGTAGAACAGGCCGATCACCGTGTTCACCGCCATGACCACGGCCAGCCAGCCCAGACCGCCGACGATCGCGCCCTGGAAGACCACGATCTTGGCGAACAGTCCGGCGAGCCCCGGCGGCAGACCGGCGAGACATGCCAGGAAGAACGCCAACGCGACGGCCACCAACGGATGCGTTCTGGCCAGGCCGCGGTAGTCGTCGAGCGCTCCCCCGCCGTGCTCGCCGACCCAGCCGACGACCGTGATCACCGCGAACACGCCGATGTTCATCACCGCGTAGATGGCCACGTACCCGATCGTCGCCGCGACCAGTTCGTTCAGCGGGGCGCCACCGCCCGCGGCGCCGAGCGGCGCGAGCATGTACCCGGCCTGCGCGATCGACGACCACGCCAGCAGTCGCATCGCGGTCCTCTGGCGCAACGCGACGAGGTTGCCGACGGTCATCGACACCGCGGCGAGCACCGCGATCAGCGGGCCCCACACGTTCGCGTACGGCGCGAAACCGACGCTCAGCACAAGCACCAGCCCGGCGAACCCGGCTGCTTTGGACACCACTGAGAGGAAAGCGGCCACCGCGACCGGTGCGCCCTGGTAGGTGTCCGGTGCCCAGAAGTGGAACGGCACCGCGGACACTTTGAACCCAAAGCCCACCAACACAAGGACCACGCCGACGGCGGCAACCGACCCGTACGGGGACGGTGTGGCCAGCGCGACGGCGATCCGGTCGAGGAACAGTGACCGGGTCGCGCCGTAGACCAGGCTGATGCCGAACAGCATCACCGCTGTGGACACCACTGACACCAGGAACATCTTCACCCCGGCCTCGGACGACCGGCCGTCGTAGCGGCGCAACGCCACCAGCGCGAACAACGGCAGCGACACGACTTCCAACGCCACCAGCAACGTCACGAGGTCACGCCCGGCCGCGAGGGTCAGTGCCCCGGACAGCGCGGCCATGATCAGGAAGTGGAACTCCCCGGCGGGCAGCCTGGTGTCCCGGATCTCGCTGTGCGCCATCAGCAGCACGACCGCACCGGCGATCAGCATCACCGTCTGGACCAGCAGGGTGAAGTCGTCGACCACGAACGAGCATGAACTGTCCACACAGAACGTCCGACGTGGACTGCCCATCAGCAGGACAGCCTCGGCCACCACGGCGAGCGTCATCCCGGCGACCGGCGCGAGCCGTGGCAGGAACAGGGAAGCCAGGCCTGCCAGCGCCAGGAGCAGCGGCGGCGCGACGGCCAGGTAGTCGACCGACTGGACCATCACAGGCCTCCCAGGTAGAAGCCGACGGCCCCGGCGGTCGGGGCGAGCAGCAGCCCTGGCCACAGCCCGACCACGAACATCAGCGCCACCAACGGCGTCCACGCCGCGTACTCGATCCGGGTGATGTCGGCGACGCCTGGCTGCCGGGTGGCCACGCCCTGGACCACACGGCGCAACATCACCAGGAAGTAGGCCGCGGTCAGCACCGCACCGATCCCGGCGACCACCATGTAGACCAGGTACAGCGGCCGGTTCAGGCCGGGGGCCGGGTCGAACGCGGCCAGCATGGCAAGCATCTCTCCCCAGAACCCGGCCAGGCCCGGCAGGCCGAAGCTGGCCACGGCCGCGACGATCAGCAGCACGCTCAGCCGGGGCGCCAGTGCCAGTGTGCCGCCGCCGATCTTGTCCATGTCCGTGCTGCCGAACCGTTCGGCCATCCCGCCCACCAGGAAGAACAGCAGGCCGGTGATCAGTCCGTGGGCGATGTTGGCGAACAGCGCCGCGTTGATCCCGGCGGCGGTCAGTGTGGAGATCCCGAGCAGCACGAACCCCATGTGGCCGACGCTGGAGAACGCGATGAGCCGCTTGAGGTTCCGTTGGGCGAGGCACGCGAGCGCCGCGTACACGATCCCGATCACGCCGAGCGCGCCGAGGAACGGCGCGACGGCCGTGGCGCCGTCCGGCAGGATCGGCACGGCGATCCGGATCAGGCCGTACGTGCCCATCTTGAGCAGAACACCGGCCAGCAGGACGGATCCGACCGTGGGTGCCTCGCTGTGGGCGTCCGGCAACCAGGTGTGCAGCGGCCACATCGGCACCTTCACCGCGAGCCCGCCCGCCACCAGCACGAACGCGATCACCTGCACGGCGTGGCCGATCCCCGCGCCGCCGCGGTCGGCGAGCGCGACGATGTCCAGAGTGGACGTCTGACCGTAGATCACGAGCAGGCCGACCAGCAGCACACCGGAGCCGAGCAGCGTGTACAGGATGAACTGCCGGGCCGCTGGTCCACGACCGGCGCCGCCCCACCCGGCGATCAGCGCGTACATCGGGATCAGCACGACCTCGAAGAACACGAAGAACAGCAGCAGGTCGAGAGCCACGAACGTGCCGAGCATGCCGACCTCGGTCAGCAGCACCAGCGACACGAACGAATGCGGCCGCTGCGGTGTACCGTCCTTGCGTGCCACGTAGACCATGCTGAGGAAGCACAGCAACGCGGTAAGCACCACCAGCGGCACGGAAACACCGTCCACGCCCAGGTGGAACCTGATCCCGAGTGGCGGAATCCACGGCGCGTCGGTCACCAGGTGCATCCCCGGCTGGGCATAGTCGACCGCGAAAGCGATCGCCACCGCGATGGCGAACGTGATCCCTGTGGTCAGCATGCCGACCAGGACCGCCGACCGTCGCATCCCCAGCACCACAAGGCAACCGGCCAACGGCACGGCGAGCACCAGGACAGGCAGGACACTCATCGCAGGATCACCACCCCCACGGCGATCACCACGACCCCGGCGAGCACGGCCGTGATGTAGTACTGCGGATTCCCGTTCTGTGTCAGGCGCAGCAACCCACCCAGGGACCGGGCTCCGCGTCCCGTGCCGCGGACGGTCCCGCCGACCACGGAATCGTCGGCTCGCGCGACGCCGTCCGCGAGCCGCATGACGCCTCGTGCCACCGTTCGTTCGTAGATCTCGTCCGTGCCGAACGCGGACGCGAACACTCCCCGTGCGCGCCCCAACGCGTCGGCAGGGTCCCTGGCCGGGTCTCGTCGCCAGATCACGTACACCGCCGCCGCACCGGTCCCGGCCAGTACCAACGACAACACCGCGCTGGTCAGTTCCGGCCGCAACGAGTCGAACCACAGTCCGGCGAAACCGAGCAGCAACGCGGCCACAGCCAGCAGGACCAACGGGACGGTCATGATCTTCGAGGATTCCCTGGCGTCCGGTCCGGACCCGAAGAACGTCCGCAGCCACGCCCGGGTCGTGTACGCGGCCGTCAGCCCGACTGTCAGCAGCAGCCCGGCGAACACGAACCAGTTGTGCGCGTGTTCGGCCGCGGCGACGACAGCGTCCTTGCTGAAGAACCCCGCGGTCGGCGGAATACCTGCCAGCGCGGCGAATCCGACGGTCATGGTGAGGAACGAGACCGGCATCCGCCGCCGCAGCCCACCCATCCGTGCCATCAGGTTGCTGCCGACCGCGATGATGACCGAGCCCGAGCACAGGAACAACAGGGCCTTGAACGCCGCGTGGGACAACAGGTGCGCGATCGCCTGCGTCCGGCCGCCGACCGCCAGCGCCGCGAACATCACGCTGAGCTGGCTGATCGTGGAGTATGCCAGTACCCGTTTCAGGTCGTCGGTGGCCAGTGCGGCGAGCGCGGCGCCCAGCATGGAGATCACCGCGATCACGGCAAGGACGTCCAACGCCAGCGGCGCCGCGAGGAACACCGGGTACAGCAACGCCACCACGTACGCACCGGCCGCGACCATGGTCGCCGCGTGGATCAGCGCGCTGACGGGCGCGGGCCCGGCCATGGCGTCGGGCAGCCAGCTGTGCAGCGGGAACTGGGCCGCCTTGCCCACGACCCCGACCAGGAGCAGCAGTGCCGCGGTCAGCACGGTGCCCGAGGACATCGTGGGCACGGCGGCGAGGACGTCCGTGATCCGGAACGACCCGGCCGCGACGCCCAGTACGAAGATCCCGAACAGGAACCCGACGTCACCGAAGCGTGTCATCAGGAACGACTTCACCGCGGCGGCCGACGCGGACGGTTTCTCCCAGTGGTGCCCGATCAGGAAGTACGAGCAGACACCCATGATCTCCCAGCCCACGTAGAGCATGAGCAGGTCGGCGGACAGCACCACGGTCAGCATCGCGAGCGTGAACAGCCCGACCAGGGCCGCGAACGTCGGATACCGCACGTCGTGCTTCATGTAGCCGATCGAGTAGATCTGGATCGCCAACGCGACCAGCGTGACCATGACAGCCACGGTCGAGGACAGCTCGTCCACCCGCAGGCCGATCGTGATCGGGACCGTCCCGGTCGGTGTCAGTGGCACACGCGTTTCGAACGACTCCAGGAACGCCAGGACAACGGCTCCGGCCGCGCTGATCGCGGTCCCCAGCACCGCCAGCAGCGCCGTCATTGCCTGTCCTCGGCCAGTTCGGTGAGCGCGTCGACCGCGATCGTGGCCCGGTTGCGGAAGACCTGCAGCACGATGGCCAGGCCGAGGCCGACCTCGGCGGCCGCGATGACGATCACGAACAGGGTGAGGATCTGCCCGGAGCCCAGTTTGTCCGCGAGCCACACGTCGAACGCGACCAGGTTGAGGTTGACGGCGTTGAGCATCAGCTCGACCGACATGAGCACCAGGATCGCGTTGCGCCGTGCGAGCACACCGTAGACGCCGATGGAGAACAGCAGCGCCGACAGCACGGCCGGGTACACGACGTGCATCAGCCGTCACCGTCCTTCGGCGGACCGATGTCCGTGCGGGACAGCACGATCGCACCGACCAGCGCGGCCAGCAGCAGCACGGACAGCACTTCGAACGGCAGCACCCAGTACCGGAAGATGCCTGCCCCGATCCCGCTCGCCGACCCGGCGGTGGACTCGCCGACGTCGAAGTAGGCGTCGCCGAAGCCGCTGACCACCACGGTCACCAGCACACCGGCCGTGGCCACGGCGACCACCACCGCCGCGGGCTTGTTGCGGCTGTCCACATCGGATGACGGGCCGATCGGCGCGCGGGTCAGCATGATCCCGAACAACAGCAGCACGACGACCGCGCCGACGTAGATCAGCACCTGCACCCACGCGACCAGTTCGGCTGTCAGCACGAGGAAACACGCGGCGATCGCGCCGAAACTCACCACGAGGTACAGCGCCGCCCGGACAAGCTGACGCGTGGTCACCACCAGGACTCCGGACCCCAACGCGACCACACCGAGAAGGACGAACACGATCTCCGCGGCGGTCACGGCGCCTCACCCGGCTCGATTTCCGGTGGCGGCGGCACCGTTTTCATCCACTCGCCGAGCAGGTCCATCTCGTGGGTCAACGCACCGATCTGGTGTTCGGCGTACTCGAACTCCGGTGACCAGAACAGCGCGTCGAACGGGCACACCTCGATGCAGATCCCGCAGTACATGCACAGGGAGAAGTCGATCGCGAAGCGGTCGAGCACGTTGCGGCTGCGTTCCCTGCCGCCCTCGACCACCGCGGGCAACGTCTCCTTGTGCGACTCGATGTAGATGCACCAGTCCGGGCACTCCCGCGCGCACAGCATGCAGGACGTGCAGTTCTCGGCCAGCAACCCGATCACGCCCCGGCTGCGGGGCGGCAGGTCCGGTCTCACTTCGGGGTACTGCCGGGTGACCGACCGGCGCGTCATCGTCCGTAGGGTGACCGCGAGGCCTTTGAGCAGCCCTTTCATGTCATCGCCACCTTCACCACACCGGTCAGGGCGAGCTGGCCGAGGCTCAGCGGAACGAGCACCTGCCACGCCAGCTTCTGCAGCTGGTCGGCGCGCAGCCGGGGATTGCTGACGCGCAGCCAGATCACCACGAAGGCCAGGACGAAAAGCTTGATCAGGAACCAGACCGGGCCCAGTCCCTCGTCGCCGAACGGGCCGCGCCAGCCGCCGAGGAACAACACCGTGGTCAACGCGCACAGCACGACGATCCCGGCGTACTCGGCCAGCAGGAACAGCGCGAACCGCAGCCCGGTGTACTCGGTGTAGGGGCCGAGCACGATCTCCGAGTCGGCGACGGGCATGTCGAACGGCGGCCGGTGCAGCTCGGCCAGCCCGGCGACGAAGAAGATCAGCAGCGCGGGCGCCTGCCAGGCCAGCCACCACGGCGACCAGGCCTCGACGATCCCGGACAGCGACAGCGTGCCCGCCGCCATGGCCACCGACGACGCCGCGAGCACCAGCGGCAGCTCGTAGGCCATCAACTGGGCCGCGCTGCGCAATCCACCCAGCAGCGCGTACTTGTTGCCGCTGGACCACCCGGCCATCACCGATCCGAGCACACTCACGCTCATCACGGCGAGCACGAAGAACAGCCCGATGTCCAGGTCGATCGCGACCAGCCCGGGACCGACCGGAATGACGACAAGCACGATCATGTACGGCAGCAGGGCCACGGCCGGGGCCAGGGAGAACACCGTGCGGTCGGCCTGTGTGGGCACGACGTGTTCCTTCTGGACGAACTTCACGCCGTCCGCGATCAGCTGCGCCCAACCGTGGAATCCGCCCGCGTGCATCGGCCCCAGCCGGGCCTGCATGTGCGCCATGGCCTTGTGTTCGAGCTGCCCGACCAGCAGCGGCAGCAGCAGGAAGGCTGCGACCACCAACACCAGCCGCAGCACGATCTCCAGCAGCGTCATGGCCGCGTCCAGTTCTCCGGGACGCCCGGCGGCAGGTTGCGGCGCCGCTTGGGTTTGCTCAGCTCGGTGAGTGACTGGCCGGGGTCGACCTCACCGGGCCACTGCTTGGCCACGCGGCTGGCGAGCACGAAGTCCTTGCGCAACGGCGTGCCCTCGAAGCCGTCCGGCAGCAGTAGCGGGATCAGGTTCGGGTGCCCGTCGAAGTGCACGCCGAACATCTCGCACGTTTCCCGCTCGTGCCAGTTCGCTCCTTTGTAGACGATGGTGGCCGTCGGCAGCGTCAGCGCGTCCGGCGGCAGCAGGGTGCGGATCAGCAGGTGCTGCCTCGTGCTCGTGGAGTAGACGTGGGCGACGATCCGGATGCCGTCGTCGAGTTCGTCCACGGCCGTGAGGAAGTCGAAGAAGTCACAGTGCTGCGCATCCCTGGCGGCGGTGAGCGCGGCGATCCAATCGCCGGGCGCCACCTCCTCGGTGTCGGCGGCGGCCATCAGTCCACCCGCTCGATCGTCGGGAACTGCGGCTTCTCCTGGGCAGGTGAACCGCGCTCCGACCACTCCTCGTCGCCGATCTTGGCCTGGAGTTTCATGATCCCGTGCAGCAGGGCCTCCGGCCGGGGCGGGCAGCCGGGCACGTAGACGTCCACCGGGATGAGCTGGTCGACGCCCTTGGTGACGCAGTAGGAGTCCCAGTACGGCCCGCCGCAGTTGGAGCAGGCGCCGAAGGAGATCACGTACTTCGGCTCCGGCATCTGTTCGTAGAGCCGCTGCACCGCGGGCGCCATCTTGTCGGTGACCGTGCCCGACACGACCATCAGGTCGGCCTGGCGCGGGCTCGGTGCGAACGGGATCACCCCGAGCCGGATGAAGTCGTGCCTGCTCATCGAGGTGGCGATGAACTCGATCGCGCAGCAGGCCAGTCCGAAGTTGAACACCCAGAGCGAGTACCGCCGCCCCCAGTTGAGCAGGAACCGCATCGGCTTCGGAACCTGGTTGATCATCCCGAGATCGGTCACGCCCACGACAGGACCCCCTTGCGCCAGGCATAGAGGATTCCGACGGCAAGGAATCCCAGGAACACGAACATTTCGATCAAGGTGGCGGCGCCGAATCCCGGCGCCGCGAAAACCGTCGCCCACGGGAACAGGAACACCGCGTCGACGGCGAAGACCACGTACAGGAACGTGAAGACGTAATAACGGACGTACGACTGCGCCCAGCCGCCGCCGACGGGGTCGACACCGCACTCGTAGGTGAGCAGTTTCTGCGGCGTCGGCCGGGCGGGCCGCAGCAGCCGGTTCGCCGTCAGTGCGACCGTGACGAACACAGCGCCGACTACCAGGAGCAACGCGATCAGTCCGTATGCTCCGAAGTAGCCGTGCACTGCGGTCACCTCCGCCGAGGACAGCGCCGTGTGTGTTGGATCACATCATGGTGGTTTTCGCACCCTTTCGTCCACCGGAAGTCGGCAGGACAGGGATTGCCGAAGGTCATAAGCCTTAGTACTGGTACGAGCGGTAAGGGGACCCACCTCACACGGCCCATAAGGCTCACCCTTTAGGGTGTCCGCGTGCATTTCGATTCGATCTCGAACCGATCACTACTTGTGGCCTCACGGTCAGTCACGTCCCTGGATTCGACAAGGTGACGTTCTGGCTCGTGGCGGCCGTAGCCGGAGCCCCGCTCGTCGCACTGGGTGCCGCGCTGCAGCAGAACGCGGCCGTGCACTGCAAGAGCCTCGGGTTCCTGCGCCTGCTGGGTCAGTTGTTCCGCAGGCCGAAGTGGCTGCTCGGCTCGGCCACGACGCTGTGCGGCGCCCTGATGCACATCGTCGCGCTGTCCAACGGCCCGCTCACGGTGGTCCAGCCGCTGGGCATGAGTGGTCTGCCGATCGCCGTGCTGATCGCGGCGGCCATCGACCGCAGGCGTGTCCGCGCGGCGGAGATGTTCGGAACGTTCGCGGTGAGCGCGGGGCTGGTCAGCCTGCTCCTGCTGCTCCCGCACGAGTCGTCCCGTCCGACTCTCAACGGCGGTGCCGCGGCCGTGCTGTCCGGCACGACCCTCGCCATCGTCCTCGGCGCCGCCGTGTTGGCACGCCGCAGCACCGGCGCCGTGAACGCCTTGTTCCTGGCGATCGGCTCGGGTATCTCCTACGGCGTTTTCGCCGCTCTGACCAGGGTCAGCGGCAGCACAGTGGTCAACGAGATGTCCGCGTCGGTGTTCTGGGTGATCGGCCTGGCCGTGGTGTTCTGCGCGCTGGGGCTGCTGTTCCAGCAGAACGCGTACCGGAGCGGCCGTTTCGCGTTGAGCTACGCCACGCTGCTGGTCGCCGACCCGATCACCGGATCACTGATCGGCGTGATCGTGCTGAACGAGCAGCTGCCGAGTTCGTTCATCGCCAACGTCGGCGTGCTCGCCGCGTGCGCGATCACCATCGCGGGCGTCGTCGTGCTGGCCCGCCTGCACCCGCACCACCACGCCCCAACGGCCCCGCAGACGCCTCCGACCAGGGAACTCGTGTCTGTCTGAAAAATCTTGGAACCGCGTGTCGATGTGTGGCCCGGTCGTTCGACGCGTCAGTGTCACCAACACGGCAGCAGGAGGACG
The DNA here is from genome assembly GCF_000826545.1 of Kibdelosporangium sp. MJ126-NF4. Next base: position 844,559 of record NZ_CDME01000015.1, read on the forward strand.
ACATGCGGTACATGATGATCGTGAAAGCCAACCCGGAGACCGAGTCGGGCGCGACGCCCACGCCGCAGGAACTCGCCGAGATGGGCAAGTACAACGACGAGCTCGTGAAGGCCGGGATCCTGCTCGCCGCCGACGGCCTGCTCGACAGCTCCAAGGGCTTCCGGGTGCACTACGGGCCCGGCGGAGCGGGCCGAGTGGTGGACGGCCCGTTCGCCGAGGCCAAGGAACTCGTCGCCGGGTTCTGGATCATCCAGGTGTCCTCGCGCGCGGAGGCCGTGGAGTGGGCGCGGCGGATTCCGTTCCAGGAAGGCGAGGTCGAGGTGCGTCAGGTGGCCGAGGCCGAGGACTTCGCCTGACCCGGCTCACTCGCGGAGCGGGTCCAGGCGGAACAGGTGGCTCGTGTCGTCCAGCGGTGCCGAGTTCAGGCGGGCAGCGTGGATTTCCGGCACCACCTTGTCCCACTCCGCGCTCCCTGGGGACACGGCACTGACCGTCGCCTCCCATTCGACCGCGCGGGCTCCGGTTGTCTTGCTGCGCACGATGACCGACACGCGCTCCGTGCCGGACAGGTCCGTGACGACGTAGGCGGCGTCGTCGTGCCAGTGGTGCCAGGTGGGTTCGGCTGTGGTGGCGCCGGGGCGGGTGATCCAGATCAGCCCGGACTTCTTTGTCGCGTCGGCTATCAGGCTCATGCGGAGATCGTAGGCTATCCGGGTGAACCCTCGCTGCTACGCGAACGTAGAACCGTTCACCGGTCGCACAATTACCCGGTGCGCAACAAAGTCGTGGCTGCCGGAAACGCCTGTGCGCCTTGAACCCGCGCCCTGACCTCGGCAGCCGGTGCGACACGTGACTGGGTGCCTCACCCCGGGTGGCTGCCCCGGACTCGACCGTGGCAGCCACCCAAATTACTTCAGGGCAACGGCTCGTACTCCCGGACGTTCGCGATCGACACGCCGTTGGCCGTGTTGGCCTCCCGCTCGATCATGATCTCGACCAGCACCGGCCTGCTCGTCGCCTCGGCCTGCTTTCTGGCCCACGCCAACGTGTCCGCGATCTCGGTCGGCTGGCTGACCCGGCGGCCCGAGCAGCCGTACGCCTCCATGATCTTGACGTTGTCCGTGCCGACCGTGTCGTAGTGGATGTCGACCTCGTAGTTCATCTCGTAGCCGCCGTGGTCCTCGGCCATCCTGATCAGGCCGAGGTACTCGTTGTTCAGCATGATCAGCACGAACGGCACGTCGTACTGCGCCGCCACCGCCAGTTCCTCGACCAGGAACTGGAACGAGTAGTCGCCGACGATGCCGACCACCTCCGCGTCCGGTTGCGTGCGCTTCAGCGCCTTCTTCACCCCGATCGCCGCCGGGATCTCCCAGCCGAGCGGCCCTGCCTGGCCGCAGACCTGGTAATGCCTCGGCTTGTGTGCGCGTTGGTGCTGGCCGGACCAGATCTGGTAGAGGCCGATCGCGGTCACGAAGTACGTGTCGGGGCCGTAGAACTCGTTGATCTCCTTGAAGACCCTCGGCGCCTTGACCGGCACCGCGTCGAAGTCCTCGCGACGGGTCAGCGTCGCCTTCAGTTCCTGGATCCTGGCGACCCACTCCCCTGCCGCGCGCCCCACTCCTCTGCGCCTGGCCAGGTCGAGGATGGCCTGCAGGAACAGTTTCGAGTCCGACACGATGCCGAGGTCGGGCTCGAACACCCGGCCCAGTTGGGTCGGCTCGATGTCCACATGGATGAACCGGCGCTGTCCCCGGTAGGTCGCCAGGTCGCCGGTGTGCCGGTCGCCGAACCGGGCACCGACCGCGAGCACGAGGTCGGACTCGAGGAAGGAGGCGTTGCCATACCGTTGGGACGTCTGGATTCCGGTCATCCCGGCGGACAGCGGGTGGTCCTCGTCCAGCGCTCCCTTGCCCATCAGTGTGGCCTGCACCGGGATCTGCAGGTACTCGGCCAGTTCGCGCAGTTGCTCATGCGCCTCACCGAGGATCACGCCGCCACCGGCCAGCAGCAACGGCTTCTCCGCCGCCAGCAGCATGTCCAGTGCGCGCTCGACCCTGGGCGTGTGCGGCACGACCGGGCTCAACGGCAGTGGCGCGTCGAGCTGGGCGTCCCACTCGATCTCCTGCTTCTGCACGTCCAGCGGCAGATCGATCAGCACAGGACCCGGGCGGCCGGACCGCGCGCGGCGGAAGGCCTCGCGGAAGATCCACGGCGCCTGCGCCGCCTCCTTGACCTGCACCGCCCATTTGGTGACCGGTTTGGCGATCTCGACGATGTCGACCGCCTGGAACGCCTCCTGGTGCAGCTTGGACGACACCGCCTGGCCGGTGATGCAGATGATCGGGATCGAGTCGGCCTGCGCGGTGTACAGGCCGGTGATCATGTTGGTGCCCGCCGGACCGGACGTGCCGATCGCGACACCCACCTTTCCGTTCGTGCGCGCCCAGCCGTCGGCCATGTGGGTCGCGCCCTCCTCGTGCCGCACGATCAGGTGCTCGATCCCGCCGACCACCTCAAGCGCCTTGTACAGCGGGAGAATCGCGGCGCCGGGGCAGCCGAACGCGGTGTCCACACCCTCGGATTTGAGGACTTCGACAACCGCCTGCATGACGGGGACTTTGGGCATCGGTCGTCCTTTCTGAGCACGGTGTTGATCAACCTCGGCCGGACAGCCGCTCGGTGACCTTGAGCAGCGCGGAGTGGTCGAGCGAGCCGTGGCCCATCGCCCTGGCCGACGCGACCAGTTGGGCGACGAGGCCGGTGACCGGCAGCGACACGTCCGCCTGTCGCGCGGCGGCCAGTGCGATGCCCATGTCCTTGTGGTGCAGGTCGATCCGGAAGCCCGGCTGGAACTGCCTCGCCACCATGGACTCCCGCTTCAGGTCGAGGATCCGGCTGGCGGCCAGTCCTCCGGCGAGCACGTCCAGCCCGGTTCCGGCGTCCACACCGGACGCTTCGAGCAGCACGATCGCCTCGGCCACCAGTGCGTACGTGCCGCCGACCACGAGCTGGTTGGCGGCCTTGACGACCTGACCGGCGCCGTGCGGGCCCACGTGCACGACCGTCTTGCCGAGCACGTCGAACAGTGGCTTCGCGGCATCGAAGTCCGCGGCATCGCCACCGACCATGATGGACAGCGCGGCGTTCTTCGCCCCTGCCTCTCCGCCGGAGACGGGCGCGTCCAGCACGCGGATTCCCCTGGCTTTAGCGTCTTCCGCGATCGCCAATGAACTTTCCGGACGGATCGTGCTCATGTCGATGAGCAGCACGCCGTCCTTGGCGTTCTGCAACACGCCGTCGTCACCCAGCACGACGGACTCGACGTGCGGATGGTTGGGCAGCATGGTGATCACGACTTCCGCGCCGCGCACCGCCTCCGCCACGTTCGCGGCCGCTTTGCCGCCCGCGTCGGCCAGCGCCGCCAGCGACTCCGGCACGACGTCGTAGCCGATCACCTCGTGGCCCGCGTCGAGAAGATGTGTGGCCATCGGGCCGCCCATGATGCCCAGGCCGATGAATCCCACCGTCGTCATATGTCCTCCGGTGTCAGGCCCGCAGATCGCGGGCGAGCCAGTCGAAACTGTCGGCACTGGCACCGCTTGGCTTGTACTCCAAGCCGATGTGGCCGTCGTAGCCGTTGCGTGCGAGCAGGTCGAACAGGGCGGCGAAGTCCAGTCCGCCGGTGCCGGGCTCGTTGCGGCCGGGCGCGTCGGCGATCTGGACGTGGCCGAACTGCGCGGTGTGGTCGTTGATCACCTGCGCGAGGTCGGCACCGTTCACGGCCAGGTGGTACAGGTCCGCGAGCAGGCTGACGTTCTCGACGCCGCCGTCGGCGCGGACCCGCTGGATCACCGCGAGCGCTTCGGCGGCGGTCTTGATCGGGTACGCCGGTGCGCCGCTGAGCGGCTCCACCAGGACGGTCGCGCCGATCCGGCTCGCGGCCTTCGCGGCGACGGCCAGGTTCTCCCGCGCCACCTCGTCGTGCTGTTCGGCCGGGACACCGTCGATCCTGTTGCCGTACAAGGCGTTGAACGCACGGCAGCCGAGCTGGTCGGCGATCTCGACGGCGACGTCGATGTTCTCCCTGAACTCCGCGGTGCGCGTGGGCGAGGACAGCACACCCCGTTCACCGCCGGGCATGTCGCCCGCGAAGAAGTTCAGCCCGACCAGGCGGACGCCCTCGTCACGGATCGAGCGGACGAACGCGTCCACTTCGGAGTCCTTCGGCACCGCCACGTCGAACGGCCACCAGAACTCGACCGCGCCGAATCCGGCCGCACTGGCCGCGGCCGCGCGGCTGTGCACGTCCAGCTCGGTGAACAAGATCGACAGGTTCACGTCGTACCGGAAGCGATGATCCACCGTCGCTCCTATAATTTCGTCTTGCGGAATAAAGCTTCCATCTGACGAAACAGTACTTCCGAAAACGCGCACCCGTCAACTGTGCGGACATCCAAAAAATCCCCGTGAGAGCGACTCTCACGGGGACTGAGCTGGAAGAACGACGGTGGCGGTCAGCCCATCGACTTCGAACCGTCGAGGGTCTCGCGGATGATGTCGGCGTGGCCCGCGTGCTGCGAGGTCTCGGCGATGATGTGCATCAGCACGCGGCGGTTGGACCACGACGCGCCCTGCTCGAACCACGGCGCCTCGGGCAGCGGGTGCGACTCGTCGAGGTCGGCCGTGGCCACCAGTTCGTCGGTCCGGCGCGCGACCTCCTCGTAGCGCTCCAGCAGATCGGCCAGCGTCTCGCTCTCCTTCATGGAGAACTGCGCCGCCCAGTCGACCGGCTCCGAGAACATCGCGGCGGCACCGCCGACAATGAAGTTCGCCCAGCCGCGCTCGGTCACCGCGACGTGCTTGATCAGCCCGCCGAGCGTCAGCTCGCTGACCGTGGTGCGCAGGTTCGCCTGCTCGTCGGTCAGGTCGCGGACGGTGAACCTCAGGAACCCGCGGTGCTTGGCCAGCATCTGCAGGAAGTCCGCCCGCTCGCCCGTCACAGTGTTGGCCAGCTCGCTGGAGATGCCGCTCATCGGTAGTCCGCCTTCCTTGTTTGCCCTGGTGAGGACAACTCTAGGCGGCATAGCGGCCAGTTTCCGACCTCAATGAAAACTCATCTGTCGGCACCTCGGTAGAGCCGCACGGACGTCGCCGCGAGCCAGGTGAAGGCAGCGAGGACACCGACCGTGAACAACACCACCCCGATGCCCGGACCGGTTGCGACAGCCCCGAACGACACCAGGAACGCCACCCCCGTGATCCGGGAGTACGTCGCCCAGCCATGCCCGGCGAACCGACGGGCGACGACGAAACACGCGACCGCGAAGCACACGAAACCGACGGCGCCACACGCGAAGTGCAGCATCCCGGACAAGGTCGGGGTAGCCAGTGCCTGCGCGCCCGAGGGGAAACCGTCGACCGGGTCGGCCGTGAAAATCCCGCTGGCGACCATGCCGAGGCCGAACACCCCGATCAGCGCCGGTCCCCACGTCCCACCGACGCCACCAGCCAACAGCCTGCGCATGCCGACCGCGGCCGCCAGCACCATCAGTCCGGTGAGGATCAGGTTCACGGTCTGGATCCAGCCGATGTCGCCGTTGGCGAGCACGCTCCACGGATGCCGGGTCAGGTCGAACCCGTCGCGGGTGACCGCCTGGAGCAGCGAGACGACAACGTAGAACGGACCGGCGAGCACGCCGTACCCGAGCAGCGACCTGGTGACGCGCACCGGGCGTTCACAGTTCGTACCGGCGGTCACGGGCGTCCAGATTGCATGTGTCATGGCGTTTTCCCTGTTCAGCGGCTGGGACGGAACTAGACCGTACAGTACTCTGACGGGTACTGAGCCGTCCAGTACTATCTGTGGGGAGGAGGCTGACCATGGACATCGCAGTCACGGGGAACGGAGAAGGCCGATCGGCGCACAAGCGGCGGCTGATCATGGAAGCGGCCACCACGCTGTTCCTGCGCAACGGCTACCAGGGCACCAGCATGGACGACGTGGCCGCGCTCGCGGCGGTGTCCAAACAGACCGTCTACAAGAACTTCACCGACAAGGAAGGACTGTTCAGCGAGATCATCCTGAGCGTCACCTCCACAGTGGACGCCTTCGTCAAGCTGATGGCCGACAAGCTGCGCGGCACCGAGGATCTGCACGGTGACCTGCCCCCGTTGGCGCGCGAGTACCTGCGCGCGGTGATGCGGCCCCAGGTGCTGCAGATGCGACGGCTCCTGGTCGGCGAAGCCTCCCGCTTCCCCGAACTCGCCCGCACCTACTACCAGAAAGCCCCCGAACGCGTGCTCACCGCGCTGGCACCGGAAATGCGCCGTCTGGACGAGCGCGGCCTGCTGCGCGTGCCGGACGCGGACCTGGCCGCCAAGCACTTCGCGTTCCTCGTGCTGGGCGTTCCCTTGGACAAAGCCATGTTCTTCGGCGACGACACCGGCTTCACCGGCGAGGACCTCGACCGTCTGGCCGATGAGGGCGCCCGTGTCTTCCTCGCCGCGTACGGCGTGTCAGCCGATCAGGGACTCGGCTGAGACCACGCTGCGGTCGCGGACCCGTTCCCCGCGCTGCACCATGGCGGTTGCCACGGCCGTGGCGATCACGCGGCCCGCGTTGTCGGTGAGCTCACCGCGCAGATGACAGACCTGCTTGCCGCGACGCACCACTGTCGCCTTCCCGATCAGTGTTCCCGGCCACGCCACTCGCAGGAACTGCACGTGCAGGTCCAGTGTGGGCGCGAACTGGCCGGGCCCGAGCGTCGCCGCCAGCGCGGGGCCCATCGTGTCGTCCAGCATCGCGGCAAGGAAACCACCCTGCACGTGTCCGGCCGGGTTGGTGAACTTGTCGGACGCGGCGAACTCGACCTCGATGGTCCCCTCGTCCGGGTCGACCTCCCGCAGCTTCCAGCCCAGTGTCTCGGCGGCGGCGGGCGCGGGCGTGCGGCCGGCCATCATGTCCCAGAAGAATCCCGTTGGCGTCGGCATGGCCGGGACTATGCCGGACGACGAGGTGCCCAAGGGATGCCGTTGCCAAGTGCGGACGGACCGGCGTCACGGTTGGCGTGTCCCAGGTACGCTGTGAACATCCGGATCGCCAGGGAGGCACCATGCTGCGGCTTCAGTTGCTGCTCGCGGTGTTCCTCCCGGTCGCGTTCGTCCTGCTGACGGTCGACACGCTCCTCCCAGCCGCACTGGCGACCGCGCTGACCGCGGGTATCGCGCTGCTGCTGACGATCCGCGTCCTCCCGGAGCCCGCTCGTGCGCCCGCCCTTGTCCGGGCGGTGTCCTTGCGTGAACGCGCACGCAGGAGCGTCTTCCTGCGTCTGCGGGATCCGGACGCCTCCGGCCGTCCGCGTCCCCGAGCACCCGGTGCAGCCCACGCGGCTGCCTGATCTTCCTTCTGCGCAGCCGCTTCCGCCTGTCCTCTTCCTTTCACGGCTTGACGGAGTGCTGCCCATGTTCGGTTTCCTCGACGTGCCCGCGAACGGCGCGTACCACCTGGTTTCCCTGATCGCGACCGCGACGGGAACCGCCGCGGCGATCGTGTTGTTCACCGCGGCCGTCCGCCTGATGCTGCATCCCCTGGCCCGTTCCGCGGTGCGCGGCGAGAAGGCCCGTGCCGCGCTCGCCCCGCAGGCGGCCAAGCTGCGTGCCAAACACGGGAAGAATCCCGAGCGGATGCAGCGCGAACTGATGGCCCTCTACCAGGACAACAACGTTTCGCTGTTCGCCGGATGTCTGCCGATGCTGCTGCAGGTGCCGTTCTTCATGGTGCTGTACCGCTTGTTCACGGCAGAGTCGTTCGACGGCACATCGAACAACCTCCTGTCGGACGTGTTGTTCGGCGCGCCGCTGGGCAGCCATTTCCTCGGCTCCGGCTCCGGTGCGTTCGTGTTCGTCGGGTTGTTCCTCGCGCTGCTCGTGGTGGGATATTTCTCCGCACGCGCGATGCCCGTTGAGACCCCCAGGTTGCTGCGGCTGCTGCCGTTGGGCACGTCGCTGGCCGTGGCCGTGGTCCCACTGGCGGCGGGGCTGTATCTGCTCACGACAACGACCTGGACCGTGGTCGAGCGGGCCGTGCTACGCCGATAGCCGGTACGCCTCAAGGCGTTCGACGAGTTCGAGCGGACGGGACAACGCCACGAGGTGCCCGCCGGGCATCTCGTCCGGCGTGATCCCGAGGCGTTCCGGGACGATCCGGCGCTGGAACTCGGCGGGGAACAGCCGGTCGTCGCGGGCCAGCAGGAACCTGGTCGGCACGTCCGGCCACACGGTGAGCGGCCACGGTTTGGCCAGTGGCGTGCCGGACTGCTCGATCACGCCTTCCGACATCAGCTCGACGGCGACATCCAGCGGAACGTCGTGCAGGAAGGTGTAGACCGGGTCGAGTGGGCTGTCCACCGATTGGCCGAGCGCTTGCCTGACCTCACGCTCGGCCCGGTCCTGGCCGGTCGCGGTCCACCACTCCCCCGCCGACTCACCGGGCTTCGGGGTCATCGCCGCGAGCAGGACCAGCAACCGGACATCGAGCCGTTCACAGACAAGCGGGGCGCTGTAGGCCGCGAGCGACGAGGCGACCAGGATCAGGTCCTCGCGGTCCCCGACGGCGTGGACGATCGCGTCGGCGTACTCCTCCAGTCCGGCGCTGTCGTCGGCGGCGGGCAGGTCGACCGCCACCACGTCGTGCCCCCGGTCGCGCAGTTCCGGTTCGACGAACCGCCAGTAGCTCGCCTTGCCGCCCGCGCCGGGAACCAGGACATACGTGCTCATCAGCCGCGCCCCCGGTTCGCGAACTCCTCGGGCGTGGCGCCGCCCGGCAGCCTCGTCATGAAGTCGAGGACGCCCACCCAGGACGGACGGATCGCGATCCTGGCCATCCGCACACCCGGCTGGTCGAGGCCCTCGATGTTCTTTGCGCCCTGTTCCTCGCCCGCGTAACGCTTGTGGGCCAACCCGTACTCCGGCACCATACCGTCCACATCGGTCACCTCGGCCTTCCCGCGCAGTAACAGCACCTCCGGCGGCGTGGACGGGGTGTCGATGGTGATCGCCACGTCCGGCCGCTCGCGCAGTGCCTTGATCTTCCTGGCGCCCGCGAACGTCGCGAACACGATCTCCGCACCGTTCCAGTGGAACATCATCGGGAAGACCCGTGGCGTGCCGTCGGCTGCCACGTAGGCGAGCCTGGCCAGTTCGGTCGACTCCAGCAAACGCTGCGCCACATCGGTCTTCAGCAGGTCCAGGTGGCCTTGGGGAAGCGTCATGACGGTTCCTTTCGTTCTCAGTGTGTCCTACACTAGCACTAGTCAGTCCTAAATGAGGAGTAGCAATGTCGGACCGAACCTACGACGACCCGTGTGGGATCGCCCGTGCCCTTGACCTGGTCGGCGAACGCTGGGCGCTGTTGATCACGCGGGAACTGTTGTTCGGCCCGAAGCGCTTCACGGACCTGCGCGCGGGGCTGCCCACGGCCAGTCAGAACGTGCTGTCCCACCGGCTCAGGGAACTGGAGGAGTCCGGTGTCGTGCGCCGCCACAAGCTCGGCCCGCCCGCGGGCGCGTGGGTCTACGAGCTCACCGATCGCGGCCATGATCTGCGGCCCGTGATCATCGAACTGGCCCGGTGGGGATGCCATGCGCCGACCGCGTCAGGGGCGCAGCTGAGCGTCGCGGCGTTGATGATCGCGCTGTTGACGACCTTCTCCCCCGAGCTGGCGGGCGACCTGGACGCGACCTACGAACTGCGCGTGTCCGGTGAACACTTCCGCGCCACCGTCGCCGATGGTCGGATCGACATCACGCCGGGACGCGCGGAGAACCCGGATGCCGTGGTCGAGACGGACGCGGGCACGCTGCGTGGCATCGTGTTCGGCGGCCGCGCCATCACCGACGAGATCACCGGGGGCGACCGGCGCTCCGCCGCCCGGTTCCTCGGCCTGTTCCCACGGCCGGGAGTCGTCACCGGCTGATGGCTATCCTGATCAGGTGCGCGTCACCATCGCTGAAGTCGCCCGCCGGGCGCGAGTGAGCAAGGCGACTGTGTCGCGGGTGCTCAACAACAAAGGCGATGTCGACGCCGCGACCGCGATCCGCGTCCGCGAGGTGATCGCCGCGACCGGCTACACCCCCAGTGCCCGCGCGGTCGGCCTGGCCAAGGGACGCACCCAGACCGTCGGCATGCTCGTACCCGGTCTGACCTGGCCGTGGATGGGCGACGTGCTGCAGGGCGTCGCGGACGTCCTTGAGGCACAGGGGTACGGCCTGCTGCTGAACACGATGAACCGGGGCGCGGAGTCGCTGACCCAGTTCGCGAAACACGTGTCGGCCAACTCGTTCGACGGCCTGCTGCTGATCGAACCGCCGGACACCCTCAGCTACATCAGCGGCCTGCACGAGTCCGGGTTCCCGATGGTGATGATCGACGACCGCGGCCACCACCCGGAATTCCCTTCGGTGGCAACAAGCAACCGGGAAGGCGCCGCCTCGGCGGCACAGCACCTGCTGGCTCGCGGCCGCGAGAATCCCGCGGTGATCACCGGCCCGGCGCGGTTCGGCTGCACCCGCGACCGTACCGACGGCTTCCAGGCCACTATGGACAACGCGGGCGTCCGGCTCGGCCACGTCGTCGAGGGCGACTTCACCCGGGAGGGCGGCAGGGCTGCCGCGATGTCTCTTTTGGACTCTCGTGTGCCGGTCGACGCCGTGTTCGCGCAGAACGACCTGATGGCCGTCGGCGTGCTGGACGCACTGCGCGCCACCGGCCGCTCGGCGCCGGACGACGTCGCCGTCATCGGATTCGACGACATCCCGATCGCCGCGCACACCCAGCCCGCGCTCACCACCGTTCGCCAGCCGTCCAGGGAGATGGGCGAGGCCGCGGCGAGGATGCTGCTGGCCCGGCTGGCGGGCGAGAACCTGCCGAACGAGCCGCACATCATCCCGACGTCACTGGTGCTCCGCGAGTCCGCCTGACCAGGACCTGCCTGTCCCGCTCTCCAGTCAGCTGCGTGGCGGACTGTCCGTGACACGGGCGGCGATCGAGGCCGCGAGCCAGTCGAACGCCGCTTCGGTCCTACCGTCGTCCCGGTCGATCAGCCACGCGAGCAGCACACCGTCCACAGTGGAGATAAGCACCCGGCCGACCACGTCGGCCGGGTCATTCCACGTGATGCCGTTGTGGGCGGCCACATCGGCGAGGAACCGCTCGGCGAGCCCGCAGACCTTCGTCTCGTAGTCGCGCACGACCATGGTCGCCGACGGGCGACGCAGCGCATACGGGATGAGGTCGAACACCGCCTTGTACCGGGCCGGATCGGCGCGGTACGGCGTCCAGAGCCGGTGCAGCGCGGCACGTACCGACGGCTCGACACCACCGGTGACCCGCAGCGCCACAGCGGCGACCTCGGCCATCTCACTGAAGAGCAACGCCGTCAACGCGTCAAGCAGGTCCTCCACCGATCGGTAGCAGTAGTGCACGACGGCCGCGGGCAGCTGGGCCTCGCTGGCTATCCGGCGCGTGCTCGCAGCTGCCACACCCTCCGTGGCGACCACCCTCAAGGCGGCAGCAAGCAATTGCCGGCGACGTTGTTCTGCAGGGACACGCGCCACCGCTCGAGCATAACCTCCGACCACGCCGCGCCCGTCGCCGTCGCAGGGACCTGCGAAGTCGCTACTTTCGGCCCTGCACAACCACGACAGGCCCTGCATAGCGTGCGAGCACATGTGGAGACGCGCGCTGGTCATGGCAGGCGTCGCCGTGATCCCCTTCCTGGTGGCGTTACCGGCTCAGGCGAATGCCGATGCCGCGACCGTCGTCCCGGTCAGGATCACCGGCGATCCCGCGAAACGCTTCAACATCGTGATCGTCGGCGACGGGTACACCGCCGCGGAGATGCCAAAGTTCCGGGAACACGTTGACCGGCACGTGAACGTGCTGCTCACCCTGGAGCCGTTCAGGACATACCGCAGCTACCTCAACGTGTACACGGTGGAGGTCCCGTCGACGGAGTCCGGGGTGAGCTGCGATCCGGACCTGACCTCACCGCGCCGCAACACCCCACTCGGCATGGGATTCTGGGGAGGTTGCAGCTCGTCGAGCGTGCAGCGGTTGCTGACTGTCAACAGTTCCGCGTTGACGCGCTACGCCGATCTGGTGACAGGAACCAACTCGGGTAACCGGCAGTTGCTCGCGATCGGTAACAGCAGTACATACGGCGGCGCGGGCGGCACATACGCCACCGCGTCGGGCGGCAACGCACTCTCGGCCTTGATCACGCCCCATGAGCTCGGGCATTCGCTCGGCGGGCTCGACGACGAGTACGACTACTACTCACGCGGGGTGCGCGGCGAGCCGTACAGCGGTAGTGAGCCATCCTCGATCCACCACAGCCTCCTGACAACGCAGCAGATGCGGTCGCAGCGCGCGAAGTGGTGGCGCTGGCTGGGTGAGCCGAGCGAGTCCGGCGGCACGATCGACCGGTACGAAGGTGGGCTGTACAGCGGAACCGACGTGTGGCGGCCGAGCAGGCACTCGATGATGAAGTCACTCGGGTACTACTTCGACCAGATCAGCCGGGAGCGGATGACCCAGCGGATCTCGGCGAAGACCTCGATCCTGCAGGGCGGGACACCGAACAGCGCGCCAATCGGCTCGGACCGGGTGGTCTGGGTGGAGACCCTGCACCCCGCCGGTCACCCGTTGGCCGTGACCTGGAAGCTGGACGGCAAACAGTTGTCGACGAACGGCAGCCGCAGCGTGGACCTGCGCCAGCAACGGATCAGCCGCGGCAAGCACACGCTGACGGCCACCGTGGTGGACCCGACGCCGTTCGTGCGTGACCCTGCCGTCCGGGCCACGCTCACCAAGACCCGAACGTGGACCGTGGACACGGCGATCAAGACCCCGCCGGACACCACTCCCCTCGACTTCACCTCGTCCACACCGACCGACCGCCCGGTCGGCGCACAGGACGTGGTCTACGCCGAGACGAGCAAGCCGGTCGCCGTGTCGTGGGCGGTCGACGGACGCCCGGTCCCTGTCCAGGGCAACGACCGGGACTTCGAAGTGAAGCGCCTGAACCTCACGGGATCGCACACACTGACCGCGTCGATCCCCGGCAGGACACTGACGTGGAAGGTCGACGCGACCGAACCGGTGGCGAAGGTCGAACTGTCCAAAGCGGTCAGCAAGTCGAACCGGCCGGGACGGCCACCCGAGTACGTCTTCAACGGCCCCTTCACCATGAAACTGACCTCCACCGACGACACACCGGGCGCCGGGATCATGGAGTTCCGCGTGGACGGCGACGGCTGGTACAACTACTACGGCTGGCCGACCGACGCGAACGCCCCCTTCCTGTTCACCGCGGAGGGAACGAACATCGACAACCTGGTGTACGGCAAACTCGGCGTACCACGACTGTCCCCTTGGGACAACGTCCCGCCCGGGTACGGCCGCCACACCGTCGACTACCGCGCAGTCGATCCAGCGGGCAACGTCAGCGCGGCGGGCACGTTCATCGTAACCCTACAGCGCCCTTGACCTGGTAAATCCTCGTGAGTGTTTCGGCCGGTCAGAACCGGCCGAAACACTCACGAGGTTCTTGAGGCTAGTTGGTCACCCGGACGTAGTCGACCACGAGGGTGTTCGGGAAAGGCGTGCTGCCGTCGGGGTCGCCTGGCCAGTAGCCGCCGACGGCCAGGTTGAGGATGACGAAGTGCGGCTTGTTGAAAACCCATTTGCGGCCGCCGAGATCGGCCGGGGTGCGGCGCTGGTACTCGTGGCCGTCCACCTTCCACACCAACAGGTTCGGCGACCATTCCAGCCGGAAGGTGTGGAAGCCGTCGGCGAACCGCGGCCCGTTGTGGGCCGCGCCGATCCCACCGGCGCCGGAGTAGCCGGGGCCGTGGATGGTGCCGTGCACGGTGTTCGGCTCACGTCCGATGTTCTCCATGACGTCGATCTCGCCGCACTCCGGCCAGCCGACGCTGCCGATGTCGTTGCCCAGCAACCAGAACGCGGGCCACATACCCTGGCCGTGCGACATCTTGATCCTGGCCTCGAACGTGCCGTAGGTCTGACTGAACTTGCCGGACGTGTTCAGCCGCGCGGAAGTGTGCGTGCAGCGGCCGTACCAGCAGTTGTAGTTGCCGGGGTTCTCCTTGCGCGCGGCGATCACCAGCTGGCCCTGGCCGTTCGTGGACGCGTTGCTGGTGCGGTTGGTGTAGTACTGCCGTTCGTGGTTGTTGACGTTGTCGCCGACTTCGAGGTTCCACTTGCGAGTGTCGACGGCAGCGCCTGCGGCGCCGTTGAACTCGTCGGCGAACGTCGTCGCGGCTGTGCCGACGTCGGCACCGGCCGACTGTACGAGCGCCACCGGGCCGCAGACCACCGCCATCGCAGCTATCACCACAACGCGTGACAGGCGGGAGAAGGGCTTGGACACCGTTGTCACCTCTCTTCTGGGCTTCGCGCCAGTGCACAGGCACGCGAAAACCCCGAGGTCACAACAGAAGTGCAGGGGTCGCGTGCTGGACACGACGTGTTGTGGCGGCCAACGCAGTATGGCCGGTGCGGACCACGGAGGGCAAGGGGAGCGCTCTCACGACTTACGCTCCGTCGAGATCATGCCAGCTGTCCCGTCACGACAGGCGGTCCACCAACGCGTCGGTGAACTGGGCGGTCGTGGCTGTGCCGCCCAGGTCGCGGGTGCGCAACGGGGTCGTGGCGAAGAGTTGGGCGATCGCCTGCCGGATCTCGGCGGCGGCTTCCGCGTGCCCGAGGTGCTCCAGCATCATCGCACCGGTCCAGATCATCCCGACCGGGTTGGCCACGCCCTGCCCGGCGATGTCCGGCGCGGAGCCGTGCACCGGCTCGAACATCGACGGGTAGTCCCGTTCTGGGTTGAGGTTCGCCGCCGGTGCCATGCCGATGCTGCCCGCGACGGCCGCGGCCAGGTCGCTGAGGATGTCGCCGAACAAGTTGGACGCGACGATCACGTCGAACCGGCCGGGGTCGAGCACCATCTTGGCGCACAGCGCGTCGATGTGCTCCTGCGTCCACTCCACCTCCGGGAAGCCCTTGGCGCGTTCGGCCACCAGCTCGTCCCAGAAAGGCATGGTGTGGACGATCCCGTTCGACTTGGTCGCCGACGTGACGTGCTTGCGGCGCGTTCGCGCCACGGTGAAGGCGTAGTCGACGATCCTGGTCACCCCGGCCCTGGTGAACAGGGCTTCCTGGACCGCCAGCTCCGAGGGCTGGCCGCGGTTCATCCGGCCGCCGATCTCGCTGTACTCCCCTTCGACGTTCTCCCTGACGACGACGAAGTCCACGTCGGATGTGGCCGCCCGCAGCGGGCTGGGCACGCCGTCGAACACGCGGATCGGCCGGAGGTTGACGTACTGCTGGAACTGGCGGCGGATCGGGATCAGCAGGCCCCACAGCGAGACGTGGTCGGCGACGGCGGGATCGCCGACCGCGCCGAGGAAGATGGCGTCGTGGTGGCGGATCCTGGTGAGTCCGTCGTCCGGCATCATCGCGCCTTCGGCCAGGTAGCGGGCGCAGGACCAGTCGAACGTGTCGTAGGTGAGTTCGTAGCCGTGGCGTTTGCCCACGGCGTCGAGGATGGCGCACGCCGCGGGTGTCACCTCCTGGCCGATGCCGTCTCCGGGGATCAGCGCGATGCGGTGCGTCGTCATCGTCCGATAGCACCACCTCCGGGCGGTGACGTCCAAGTGACGTTAGCGGCCGGACTTATAGGCGGCGCCTATCACCTCGACGAACGCCGCAGCCGCCGGGCTGAGCCAGGCGCTCCTGCTGGCCAGCGCGATGTTGAGGTACGCGGGCGGTTCGAGGTCGAGCACGTCCGCACCGGCCTGCCGGGCCAGCGGCGCCCACGACTCGGTGAGCACCGCCAGCCCGACACCGCCGAGGACCAGCGGCAGGATCGCCTCCCTGTGCTCGGACTCGACGACCAGCCGCAGATCGACGCCGTCGGCCAGCATCCGGTCGACGACCCGCCGCATCCCGGTGCCCGGCTGGCCGACGATCACCGGCTGCCCGTCGAGGTCGCGGCCCCGCAGCACAGTGCGTCCGGCGAACCACCCTGCCGGGGCCACCACCACGAACCGTTGACGTCGCAGTTTCGCCAGGGTGATGCCGACGGCGACCGGAGGCTCGCTGCTGCCGAACAACCCGAGTTCGGTGACGCCGCCGCGGACCATGTCGAGCACCTCGGGCGCGGTGAACGCCGCCCGCACCAGTACCCGGATGCCCGGGTGACGTTCGGTGAACGCCTTGATCATCCCGCCAAGCGGCTCAACGGCCTGCGACGGCATCGCGGCGATCTCGACGCGTCCGGTGACCAGCCCGGCGACCTGCGAAACACTGTCCCTGGCCACGGCAAGGCCCCTGATCACGTCCCGGGCGGGCTCGACGAGCGCCCGCCCGGAATCGGTGAGCACGAGACGGCGGCCGACCCGGTGGAACAACTCCTGGCCGAGGTCGCGCTCCAACGCCCTGATCGCCTGCGACAGCGAGGGCTGTGTCAGGAAGAGCGCGGACGCGGCCCGGTTGACCCCACCGTGGTCGACAACCGCGAGAAAGTACTCCAACTGCCTGGCGTCCATACTGGAATCCTTCAGGCTTCGCGCAACGGCCGCCATGCCACCGCGCTGATGAGCACCATCGTCCCGGCCGCGATCCAGTACGGCGCCGTGATGCCCATGGAGCTCGCGAACAACCCGCCGAGCAGCGATCCGACCGCAGCGCCCGCGAAGTCCACCAGGGAGTACACACTGGTCACCCGGCCCAGCAGGCCGTCGGGAACGTCCCGTTGGCGAATGGTGACCACGATGACGCCCCACACCATCGTGTGTACGCCGAACAGCACCAGAATCCCCGCCGCGACCGGCCACAGCTGTGTGACCGCGAGCGTGAGGTGCGTCAGCGTCTCGACGACGAGACCGAGCCTGAGCAGGACCCTGGCACGGACGACCCGTTCCAGCCTCGGCGCCAGGAGCGTCCCGGCCAGTCCACCGACGGCGAAGGTGGTGAGCAGGAGACCGTAGCCGATCTCGTCCAACCCGAGTCGTTGCCGCACGTACAGCACGAACACAGCGAACGCGGCGCAGAACGCCACGTTGGCCACGGACATGGTCAGCGCCAGCGTTCTGAGCAGCCGATGGTTCGCCAGCCAACGGACGCCTTCGGCGACATCGGCTCTCAGGCTGGTGTTCCTGGGCTCCGGCCGTTGGGGAACCGCACGGAGCGTCGCGAGCAACCCCGCTGCGAGCAGGAAGGTGGCCGCGTCGAAGGCGAACGGCAGCGCCGCCGACCCCGCGAACAGCCACGCCCCCAACGGTTTCGCGAGGAACTGGTTGTTGACCGTGAACGTCGCCATCAGTTTCGCGTTCGCCGACGGCAGTTTCTCCTTGGGCACAACAGCGGGCAGCATCGCGGCGGATGCCGTGTCAGCAAGACTCTCCCCCGTTCCGAGCAGGAAGAACACGCCATAGACAACAGGAATACCGACCGCGTCGCCGAGAATGGCCGCGGTCAGACCACCGAGCGCGACGCCGCGCAGGACGTTGACCACCACGATCAGCCGCCGCCGGTCGACCCGGTCGACGACGGCGCCGCTCAGCAGAGCGAACAGCAACCACGGAAGTTGTTGAACGAAAACAGCACCCGCGACCCATACGGGATTGTCCGTCAGGTGGGCGACCAGCAATGGCCCGGCGGCCATGGTCACCCCGTCACCGATATTGGAAACAGCGGCAGCGGCCCACAGTTTGGGAAAGTCAAGCCGCGCCGAAATCCGGGCAGGCACAGGAAACTCCTCGAATTGGCGGAACGGTCATGGACGAATGACCGCTCCGACACGAGAAAGCCCGGAGGAACGCGGTATCAGGTCAGCGGCCTCGTGTCGAAGCGGCGATCGTCCCCAAGGTTTCGCGCACTTCGACTCCTTTCACCGATAGACCGCTGGCTGTCGCAGTATGCCCGATCAGCACTGGCCGCCGCCAAGGATTTGGTCCACAGCCTTGTCCATCTGAATCACAACGGCTTCTGACGGCGTCCGGGTCAGACACAGTCACGCACGGTGGCCGAACGTGACCACCAGGCGGGTAACCTGTGGGTACACCTCTACCAGCGACAATGTCGATGCCAGACACAACCGGAGTCGAGACCTGGCCAGAACCAGCCTCGCACTTCCCTTCAACGGTAGGCGGCTGCGTCATTGGCGCGAACTGGCTGGGCTCACCCAACAACAGCTCGCCGATGCCTGTGGCCTGTCCCGCTACCAGATCTCCCGTTGGGAGACCGGTGAGTCGAAACCAGGACCTGGCTCGCTGAAGTCACTCGTTGCCGGACTGGCCGACGTACTGGCCGACGCCCAACAGCCGACAAGGTTCGGACTCGTCGAACTGCTCGACAGCCAGTCGACCTCCCGGTAGACCGACGGAGTCAGTGCGGATCAGCGCATTCCACAGCCCATTCACGGGCTGGACGGCCAACGGCGGCGAGCCAACAATCCGGTCAACCAGACGACGAGCGCGACGAGTGCCATTCCCGCCAGGATGTCCAGCACGTAGTGGTGTCCGGTGACCAGGACGATGAATGCGGTGAGGAGAGGGAACAGCCACACCAGCCACGCGGCTCGCGGACTGCGTGGGCGCAGCACCGACCACGCGGCGTACGCGGACCACGTCGTCCAGGCGACGTGCATGCTTGGCATGGCCGCCAGCAGGTTCGACGTCCAGTGGGGCGTGCGGGAACCTGCGCCGCCGAGGATGTCGTACGTTGCCATGTAGTCGACAATGCCGTCCTGGGCAAACCGCGGCGGCGCCTCCGGAAAGAGCCACACGATCACCAGGTCGAGCACCATCGTCACGATGAGCACGGTTCGCAGGAAGCGATAGCGCTCAGGTAGGGAGACGTACAGCCAGATCAGGACGACCGGTACGGCAAGAACGCTGAGCCGGTAGAAGTAGCCGGTGAGGTGAATCGCGACAGAATTCCCGAACATCGCGTGGTTGAGCGGATACTCGATCGCGATGTGCAAGGCCCGCTCAAGACGTTGGACGAGCTCGGCGTTGTTCGTCGCCGCCGGATCACCGCGGTCGATCAAGGCCCGGATCAGGCCGAAGACGAGGTATCCACCGACAAGCAGCGGTACTTCGGTATACCACGCGGGCCGCTTGTGGCGGACGTTCACCAGGGACATGCGCCGTGAGAGTAGGCCAGCCTCGGCCCGCGACCCCGGCTCGATGCCGACATGTGATCATCGCCGGGCGAGACCGGCGATGATCAGCCGCCCCGGCGCTCAGTAGTGGTCGCCGCCGAAGAACTCCGACTCGAGGTTGTCCGCCGCGCCCGCGATCAGTGCCAGCGGGTCCGTGAACTCGTTGATGTCCAGGTTCTCCAGTGGCAGCGAGTGCCTGATCACGATGTGCTCGCCCATGATCGCCGCGCCGCCGGACACCGTCGTGTCGCCGATCGTGGTGAGCAGCGCGTGCAGGTCACAGTCGCGGGCCAGGCCGAGTGGCGTGGCTATCTGCACCCATTCGTACTTCCTGTCCAGCTCTTCCCGCACCACGATCATCACCTGGGTGCGGTCGCTGTCCTCGTCGAATGCGTACATGATGCGCATTTCGCCCGGTTTGTCGGAAATAACTTCGTATTCGGTCCGCACGTACGCGGCCAGCTCATCCCACGTTGCCACACAAGAACAGTACTAAGCGGAACCCGTTGTCTGACGGGCGATGTTGGTTGACGCGCCGAACACGTATGGCCGTATCCGATATGTCGCTTCCCTTTCCTCCGGGCGTGTTCGCAGTTCGTAGGTGTTCACGTTCGGGTCCACCATCGCGGCCATGGTGAAGTCCCGCGCCCCTTCCGCCTTCACCTCGACGATGAAGCCTTCCTCGTCGATGCTGCGGTCGGTCCACGTCAACCGGACGCCGTCGGCGTCGACTCCCGTCACAGTCGGATCCGTTGGTGTGCCGTAGTACGGCCGGACGCGATAGAAGAATTTCGTCTGTGGAATCAGATCCGTGTGCTGGTACGCGGTCTGGGTCGATGGCAGGAAGTCCAGGATCGTGTACTGCCCTCGCTCCTCGTTGGCGTACTCGATCACCTGGCCCGCTGCCGTCCCGTCCGTGACGTGCCAGACCAGGTCGACGTTGACCGGTGTCGTCAGTGTCGCCGTCAGGTTCCGGGCGTCGCCCGTGGGACCGGCCGAGCACCCGGCCAGCGCCACGAGCGACACCACGATCAGCTTCACGGTCACTTCTGCCAGAACTTGACGTTGCTCCACGTCACCGAGATGGCTCCCTTGCCGCTGTCGGTGCGGTACGCGCCGAACTTGTCGTAGTGGCAACCGCTCAGCCCGCTGTAGGTCAGCTTCAACTGGCCGTTGACGTAGATCTTGTGCGTCGATCCGGAGTGCACCGTGTTGATCGTGACCGACCTGCCGTTCGGGGCCGTTCCCGCCGGAGCGATGGTCGCGCCGCCGCCGCGCACGGAGTACAGCCTCCGGCTGCTGTCGACGGCGAGCATGAAGTCCGCGTCCGACGGCCCGAACGTCTGCTTCAGGCTGATCCGGTCGCCGGACATGCTGTTGACCTTGAAGGTTCCTTGGAACTGGCGTGTTCCACCACAGTAGGTGTCGTACCGGCGCTCGGCGCGCTGGACGCCACTCGTGGACGTGCAACTGAGGCTGAAGGTGAGCCCGCTGACCGAGCCACAGCCCTGTTGCTGGACGGAGAAGCCAGGAGAGTACGACGACCAGCCCGACCCGTCGACCTGCGCGGTGGCCGATGGCGCCGACAGCACGAGGCTGCTCGCGCCGACGAGCACAGCGGCGAGAATGGGGATTTTCTTAGCCACAGAATCCTCCGGTGCAGGGTTCCCAGAGGCGGCGGGGTCCTCAGCGTAGGTGCATTGTTCGGCGCGAATCAAGAGGTCCCCTGCTAACGTCCTGGAAATGACAGGTGGGCTGGTGCCGGGCAAACGGATCACGATCCGGGACGTCGCCAAGTCGGCCGGGGTGTCGTACCAGACGGTCTCGCGGGCGTTGAACGACAAGACCGAAATCGACACGGCGACCAAGCAACGCGTGCTGGACACCGCCAAACAGTTGGGGTACCGGCCGAGCCGGTTCGCCCGCGGACTCGTCCGGCAGGACAGCACATCGGTCGGCCTGGTCATCCCCAACCTGCTCAACCCGTACTTCACCGAGGTCGCGGCCGGAGCGCTGGAGGCGGCGCGGCGACGTGACTGGCACGTCGTCGTCTACGACACCGCCGACGACGAGGACCAGGAACTGTCCACACTCGCCATGCTCGGGTCCCAAGTGGACGCTGTGGTCGGCTACTTCGCCCAGCCCGACGAGGTGATCGACCACCACACCGGCGGGATGCCGGTCGTCCAGATCGGACGTCAGGGCGTCGGTTCCCGCTTCGGCGAGATCAGGGTGGACGGCGAGGACGGCGTGCGCGCGGCGATCGCGCACCTGGCAGGCAGCGGCAGGCGGCACATCGGCATGCTTGACCACGACCACCACCACGAGGCCAGCGTGCGCTACACGTGGTACCGCGAAGCCATGCGGGAACACGGCCTGCCGACCTACGTCGGCCAGGCCACGCAGTCGATCGAGGGCGGCCAGCGCGCCATGGCCGCGATGCTGGACAAGCACCCCGATCTCGACGCGATCTTCACCTACAACGACGTGATCGCGATCGGCGCGATGTTCCAGGCCCGACTGCTCGGCAGGCGGGTTCCCTCCGACTTCGCCGTGGTCGGGTTCGACGGGCTGGCGATCGGCAGCATGGTCGAACCACCGTTGTCCAGCGTCCGGATCGACACCCGCGAGGTCGGCGCGACCGCCATCGAGCAGGTCGGACAGCTCCTGGCCGGAACGAGGCCGGACATAGTCACCATCAGGGCGACGCTCCTGCTGCGCGGATCAGCCTGATCCTTGACAGTGCGGACCGGGAGGTTCCACACTCGGCGGACGTGACCGGTCACGTGACCGATCACGGATTGCGGTTTCGCTGTGCCGGAAAGTGCATGTCACGGTGCCGGAACGGGAGACACGCGGTGCCCGGCTGAAAGGTGAGCATGTCCTACATCGACGACGTGTCCCCGGGGCACGGCGCCCTGCCACCACGTTCCGCCTTCACGTCGGACGCTCCGTCGTTGAGTCTCAACGGCGACTGGCGTTTCCACCTGTCCGACTCCCCTGTGGACGCCCCGCCGGGCATCGAGCAGGACACGTTCGACGACTCGGCGTGGTCCACTGTGGCCGTCCCGTCGAACTGGCAGATGCACGGCTTCGGCACACCGGCGTACACGAACGTGCAGTACCCGTTCCCGATCGACCCGCCGTACGTGCCGTCGGACAACCCGACCGGCGACTACCGCCTGACGTTCGACCTGCCTGCGACCTGGCTGTCACAACCGGCGGTGCTGCGGTTCGACGGGATCGACTCGTGCGGGCGCGTGTGGCTCAACGGCACCGAGTTGGGCGTGACACGCGGCAGCCGCCTGCCGGTCGAGTTCGACGTGAGCGGTGTGCTGCGTGAGCGCGGGAACGTGTTGGCGGTGCGGGTGCACCAATGGTCGTCCGGCAGTTACCTGGAGGACCAGGACATGTGGTGGCTGTCCGGAATCTTCCGTGACGTCACCCTGCTCGCCAGGCCGGTCGGCGGGATCGCTGACTACTGGCTGCGTGCCGACTACGACCACACCACCGGACACGGTGTGCTCCGGGTCGAGGTCGAGGTCGAGGGCCAGGCCTGGCTGTCGGTGCCGGAACTGGGCATCCTCCGCACACCGGTCGACGCGCCGATCGAGGCGGGCCCGGTCGAGCCGTGGACCGCCGAGACCCCGCGCCTGTACGACGGATACCTCACGTCCGAGAACGAGCGTGTCCCCCTGCGAGTCGGCTTCCGCACGGTGACCATCGAGGACGGGCAGATCAAGGTCAACGGCACGCCGATCATGCTGAAAGGCGTCAACCGGCACGAGCACCACCCCACTCTGGGCCGGGCCGTGCCGTACGAGACAGCGCGTGCCGACGTGCTACTCATGAAGCGGCACAACATCAACGCCGTGCGCACCTCGCACTATCCCCCGCACCCGGCGTTCCTGGACCTGTGCGACGAGTACGGCCTCTGGGTGGTCGACGAGTGCGACCTGGAAACCCACGGGTTCTCCGAAGTGGGCTGGGACCGCAATCCCAGCGACGACCCGCAGTGGCAACCGGCGTACCTCGACCGCATGGCACGCATGGTCGAGCGCGACAAGAACCACCCGAGCATCATCATGTGGTCACTGGGCAACGAATCCCACACCGGCCGCAACCTGGCCGCGATGGCCTCGTGGACCCGATCCCGCGACTCGACCCGACCTGTGCACTACGAGGGCGACGCCGCGTGCGACTACGTGGACGTCCACAGCCGCATGTACGCCTCACACGCCGAGGTCGACGAGATCGGCCGCACCACGTCGTTGCCGTTCATCCAGTGCGAGTACGCGCACGCCATGGGCAACGGCCCAGGTGGCCTGCTCGAATACCGCGAACTGTTCGAGAAGTACCCGCGCTGCCAGGGCGGCTTCATCTGGGAATGGCTCGACCACGGCATCGAACAGCACGATTCCGAAGGCCGCCGGTACTACGCGTACGGCGGCGACTTCGGCGAGACGATCCACGACGGCAGCTTCGTGATCGACGGCCTGGTTTTCCCGGACCGCACGCCGTCGCCAGGCCTGCGAGAACTCAAGAAGATCTTCGAACCCGTCCGAATCCGCCCAGCTCAAAGCACAGCTCCCCAGACTGACCCAGAAACTCCTGAACCGCCCCTATACCCCAAGAAAACATCCCCCACCCTTCCCGGGGGGCGTCCCCTGGCCAGTCTATCGGCGGAGGGCGGCGGGGAGGAGGGGCGCGGGCGGCCTGTGGACAACTTGAAGGTTGTCGTGGCTAATCATTACGACTACTGCGGCGTTGACCACCTGAGTTTCGCGTGGACACTCGAGGAGGAAGGGGTCGAGGTCGCCTCGGGGACGCTCACCGCGCCCGCCATCGCCCCCGGCCAGGAAATAGTGCTTGACCTGCCGGAACTGCCCGAGACGACGAAGGAATCGTGGGTCACGGTCAGCGCGGCTCTTGCCAAGGACACCGCCTGGGCCGCCGCGAATCACCCGATCGCATGGGGACAACTCAACGTCAATCCCCGTCACCAAGCCGGAACGACCAGCGAGCCGCAACAACGGACACCACAGGACATCAGCGGAATCCCGATCATCACACCGGAACTGGACCTCTGGCGGGCGCCGACGGAGAACGACCGGCCATCGGACGAGCCGAAATGGCGCGAAGCGGGACTGCACCGCCTGCAACACAGGCTGATCAGCGACGAAGGCGGCATCAGGAAAGTCCGGGTGGCCCCACCGGCGAGAGCGTTCGGCATGCTGGTCACCTACCGGTGGACCGGCGACGACACAGCGAAACACCTGCGGGTGGACATCGAGCCGGACGGCGAATGGCCGTGCACGCTCCCGAGGCTCGGTCTCAGAATGGCTGTCCCACACCACTACAGCCACGTTGAATGGTTCGGCAAAGGACCGGGAGAGGCCTACGCCGACAGCAGGCAGGCGGCAGCCGTCGGCCGATACAAATCCACAGTGGATGACATGCAGACGTCGTACGTCGTCCCCCAGGAGAACGGAAACCGTGCCGAGGTCCGCTGGGTCGAGCTCACCGACGACACCGGCCGGGGGATCAGGATCGAGGGTGCGCCGACGTTCGAGTTCACCGCGAGGCGATGGACGACCGAAGACCTGGACGCGGCCACGCACACCACCGACCTGACAGCGACCGACTGGATCCATCTGAACCTGGACATCGCGCAGAACGGCCTCGGCACGGCATCCTGCGGCCCAGGAGTGCTGCCTCAGTACCAACTGCACGCGCACAAGGCGAGTATCGAGCTGACGTTCACACCACCAGCGTCGTGAGTGAGGCCGATGGAGCGCCTGGGACGTAGTCGTTCCACGTCTCGGCGAGCCTGACCACAGCGTCGGTGAGGACATCGGCGGGTTCCATGAACGGGATCCGCAGATGGTCGTTGCCGACGCCGGTGACGTCCAGCGAGCCGCCGGGCAGCACCGCGACGCCCCGGCGCAAAGCCAGTTGCGCGAACGACACCGCGTCGCCGTGCGGGAGCCGGACCCACACGCTCTGGCCGCCCGTCGCCGGGGTGAACTCCCAGGACGGCAGGTGCCGACGCAAGGAGTTGCTCAGTGCCGCGTGCTGCGCGCGCAGTGCCGACACCCGCACCGCGCGCAACGAGTCCAATGAGGACACCAACGACACGGCCGCGACCTGGCCGAGGTAGTTGCTGCCCAGATCGTGCACGGCCTTCAACCGCGCCAGCTGCATGATCACCGATTCGGGCGCGCGGATCCAGCCGACGCGCAGCCCGCCCCACACGACCTTGCTCAACGACCCGATCGTCACCGCCGGGCCATACGCGGCGATGGGCAATGGTGGCTCGCCCTCGAAGCCCAGTTCGGCCAGTACCTCGTCCTCGATCAGCCGGACGCCGTGGTCGGCGGCTTCGGCGGCCAGCCGCTGCCGGACCAGCGCGGACATCACCGCGCCGGTCGGGTTGTGGTACGTCGGGATCACGTAGACCGCGGCGGGGCGCTGGCGTATCGCGTGGACGAACGCGTCGGTGTCGCCGACCGGGACGCCGACGAAGTCCGCTGTGGACTCGCGGAACGCCTCCAGTGCGCCGGGATACGTCGGCGCCTCCACCACGACCTTGTCCCCCGGCGCGACCATCAGCCGCGCGAGCAGGGCCAGCGCCTGCTGCGCGCCGGTGGTTACCAGGATCTGGCCCGGTGTCGTCGGCAGTCCGCGTTCGGTGTAGCGGTCGGCCACCGCCGAGCGCAGACCGTCGTAGCCGAGCGGGTGGTAGCCGATGTCGTCGGTGATCTCGACGGCCAGCGCCTCTCGGTACGCGTCCGTCACGGAAGCGGGCATCGCGTTCGGCGCGGCGCACGTCAGCTGGACGATCTTGTCCATCGGGTCGAGCAGGTGCACGAACAGTGGGTTCGTGGTGTCTGCGGGACGGTCCGGCCGCAGTGGCGCCGGTGCCACCTTGGTGCCGCTGC
Organism: Kibdelosporangium sp. MJ126-NF4; assembly: GCF_000826545.1. Next base: position 870,752 of record NZ_CDME01000015.1, read on the forward strand.
CCTGTCGCCGGACGATCTTGCCTTCCTGGGCGAGCAGGTCGTACGCGGACACGACGGTGGTGCGGCCGACCGCCAGCGCCATGGCCAAGGCGCGGTCGGGCGGCAGCGGGGCGCCCGGCTGCAGTTCGCCCTCGTCGATCAGCCGCCGGATCCGGCCGGCCAGCAGCAGGTACAGCGGTCCACGCCCGGCCGACCACCGACCGAGCCGGGTGACCAGGTCATCCGGTTTCGTCACCAGACCAATTGTGCCAGATTGGCTCTGCCATAGGGCCAATTCGCCGGACAGACTCGGGACCATGCACCGAGAAACCCGAGCAGCGAAAATCACCGCCCCGAACCCGGGTCGTCCCGTGTCCGTCCCGCTCTACCAGACAGCCAACTTCCGGTTCGACGGCCCGGACGAGGTCGCCGCGGCGATGGGGTCGCCGGAGTCCTTCAGCTACAGCGGGTACGCGAATCCGACGGTCCGCGCGCTCGAGGAGGCCATGGCCGATCTGGAAGGCGGGACGAACGCGCTGGTCACGTCGTCGGGCAGCAGCGCGGTCAGTGCAGTCCTGCAGTCGACGCTGCGTCACGGCGACCACATCATCGCCCAGAAGGAGTTGTACGGCGGCACGGTCGTGATGTTCAACCACCTCGTCGAGAGCTGGGGCGTCGAGGTGACCTACATCGACGGGGTCGACCCGGTGGAGGTGCGCGACGCCCTGCGGCCGACGACCAAGCTGCTCTACCTGGAGACGATCGCCAACCCGACCGGGCACGTCCCCGATCTGCCCGGTCTCGCCGCCGAGGCCAGGCGGCACGGTGTGGTGACGGCGGTCGACAGCACGTTCGCCACGCCACTGTTGTGCCGTCCGATCGAGCACGGCGCCGACGTCGTGATCCACTCGGCGTCGAAGTACCTCGGCGGGCACCACGATGTGGTCGCCGGTGTCGCCGTGTTCGCCACCGAGGCGCGCTACCTCGATGCCTGGAAGCGCGCGATCAACCTCGGTGTCGTCGTCGAACCGTTCACCGCGTGGCTGCTCATCCGCAGCCTGAAGACGTTGGCGCTCCGGGTCGAACGACAGTGCTCGAACGCCACCACGCTCGCCGAACGGTTGGTGGAGCACCCGGCGGTGCTGGCGGTGCACCACCCCGGGCTGCCCACGCATCCCAGCCACGCCAGGGCGACCAAGCTGCTGAGCGGCTACGGCGCCACGTTCGCGGTGGAGGTCGCCGACGGGCCGAAGTTCATGGCCGGTCTGAGGCTATTCATGAATGCGCCCTCGCTCGGCGGCACGGACAGTACGGTGATGCACCCGGCGACCACGTCCCACCGGAATCTGAACGCCGATGAGCTACGGGCCGCCGGGGTCACTCAGAACATGGTCCGGATCGCCGTGGGTGTCGAACACCACGACGACCTGTGGGACGACATCCGGCAGGCCCTGGACTCCCTTTAGTCCAAGGCGGACATCACGTGTTTGATCCTGGTGTAGTCCTCAAGGCCGTACATGGACAGGTCCTTGCCGTAGCCGGAGTGCTTGAACCCGCCGTGCGGCATCTCGGCGACCATCGGGATGTGGGTGTTGATCCACACGCAGCCGAAGTCCATCCGCCGCGACATCCGCATCGCCGTGGCGTGGTCACGCGTCCACACCGAGGAGGCCAGGCCGTAGCGCACGCTGTTGGCCATCCGCACGGCCTCGGCCTCGCCCGCGAACCGCTGCACGGTGATGACCGGGCCGAAGACCTCGTCGGTGACGATCTCGTCGCCCTGGTGCAGGCCGGAGACCACGGTCGGCGCGTAGAAGTAGCCGCGCTCGCCGACCGTTGATCCTCCATTGTGGATTGTCGCGGTGTCCGGCAGCCGGTCGATGAAGCCGCTGACCCTGGCCAGCTGACCGGAGTTGTTCAACGCGCCGTAGTAGACGTCCTCATCGGGACTGCCCGTGGTGGTCTGGCTGGCTTCCTCGGCGAGCGCCGCGACGAAGTCGTCGTGCACCTCGGCGGCGACGATCACGCGGGTCGCCGCGGTGCAGTCCTGGCCCCCGTTGAAGTACCCGGCGGCGGCGATCGCCTTGGCCGCCGCCGCGATGTCCGCGTCGGCGAACACCACGACCGGTGCCTTGCCGCCCAGCTCCAGGTGCACGCGCTTGACGTCGGCCGCGGCCGCGCCTGCGACCTCGATCCCGGCACGCTCCGAACCGGTGATGGACACCATCTGCGGAGTGGGGTGCGTGACCAGGGAGCGGCCGGTGTCGCGGTCGCCGCAGACGACGTTGAGCACGCCCGGCGGCAGGAACTCGGCGGCCAACTCGGCCAGCAGCACCGTGGTGGCCGGAGTGGTGTCCGACGGCTTGAGCACCAGGGTGTTCCCGGCGGCGAGGGCTGGGGCGACCTTCCAGATCGCCATCATCAGCGGGTAGTTCCACGGCGTGACCTGCGCACAGACGCCGACCGGCTCACGACGGACATACGAGGTGAAGCCGTTGAGGTACTCCCCCGCCGACTTGCCCTCCAGCACACGGGCGGCGCCCGCGAAGAACCGGATCTGGTCGACGGCGACGGGCAGTTCCTCGACCCGCGTCACCGCGACCGGCTTGCCGGTGTTCTCGCCCTCCCGCTGGACGAACTCCTCGGCACGGGATTCCAGCGCGTCGGCGATCCGCAGCAGCGCCAGCTGGCGCTCGGCCGGAGTGGTGTCCCGCCAGGTCTCGAACGCCGACTCGGCCGCGGCGAACGCGGCGTCCACATCGGACTTTCCTGACAGCGGCGACGTGGCGTAGACCTCCCCGGTCGCCGGGTTGACGACGTCGAGCGTGCGCCCGTCGGCCGCGTCGGCGTGCTCGCCGTTGACGAAGTTGCGGAACACTTGCTTGTCGGACAACAGAATCTCCGGTGTCATTCGGTCGGTACGGTGACGACCCAGCGGTCGGCTGGTCGGGGGCGGAGGTAGAGCGCCCAGTACACGGTAGCCGCGATCAGCACCCCGAGGGTGATCAACAGATCGAGCGGCGTCTGCTGGGCGACGATGTAGATCAGCACAAGGGCGATCAGCACGGGCAGCACCGGCCAGCCCACCATCCGCCACGCCGGGGTGGTGCGGTGTGCCTTGCGGCGACCGGCCAGCGACGCGACGGCGACGCCGAGATAGAGCACGGCGACGACCACGCTGGTCACGCCGTTGAGCGTGTCGACGGAGACGAAACACAGCGCAGCGCCGCCGACTCCGACGATCAAAGTGGACACCCACGGTGCGGAGAACCGGCGGCTCACTGTGCTGAGCGCCCTGTTCACACCGTTGGGCCAGGCTCGGTCGCGCGCGGAGGCGTACAGCACGCGGGAGTTCTGGATCACCATCACGATCACCGCGTTGACGATCGCCAGTGCGATGCTGAGGCTGACGAACACACCCAGCCCGCTGGTGCTCCAGCCGGTGACCATCGCGGCGATGTCACCGCCGGTGAGGGTCGCGATGTCGGGCGCTCCCAGCGTGATCGCGACGACCGGGACGAGCACGACCAGCGAGCCGATGCCCAACGTCCATAAGACCGTGCGGACGACCGTGCGGCGCGGGTTGTGCATCTCCTCGGACAGGTAGACCGCTGTGGTGAAGCCCTGCAGGACGAACAGGGCCACCGCGAGTCCCGCGATGATCGTGATCGCGCCGAGCGGCTCGGCCGGGTCGGTGACCGTCGGGGTGACCAGGACCGACACCGGTCGCTGGGCGTTGCCGAAGCCGAGGAACGCCACCACGGCGATCGCGACCATCTCCAGCACCAGGAAGATCCCGGTGATCCAGGCGTTGGCCCGCAGGTTGAGCAGGCCCATCAGGGTGCCGAGCAGCATCACGACCGCTCCGGCGACGCGCGGATCGACGTCCAGCAGCGCGTGCAGGTAGTCGGCCGTTCCGAGCGCGATGATCGGCGGAATGATCAGCACGATGATCAGGGACAGCACGAACATGATCCATCCGGCGAACCGTCCGGTGACGGTCCCGACCATCGCGTACTCGCCGCCCGCGCTGGGCACCAGCGTGCCCAACTCCGAGTAGCACAGCGCGACACCGACACACAGCACCGCGGCCAACGCGATGGTCAGTGCTGTTCCGGTGCCCGTCTCCCCCAGCAACGGCGGCACCACCACGAACAACGACGACGCTGGCGTCAGGCAGCTCAACGTCAACAGCGTTCCCCCGAACACGCCGATCGACCTGGTCAGCGCCCTGGGACGACCGGCTTCGCCAGTCGGGGCGGTCACGGGAGACGCTGTTTCGGTCATCCACCAGCCTCCTCGCAGCACGACATCGTGGTGTCAGGCATAGAACAACGCGAATCCCGCAATGTCAACGGGTCACCGACCACGAAATCCGTTGTTCGCACCGCGACACGGCTCGGATCCGTTGGTCCACCGGGGGTGCCGGGCAAGCAGCGATAATGCCAGCGTGAATCGGAAGAACGCGGCGCCGGAGCGAACGGCGGCTCCGCTGCTCGACGACATCGCCAAACAGATCATCGAGCAGTTGCAGCAGGACGGCCGGATGCCGTACTCGACCATCGGCAAGATCGTCGGCCTGTCCGAGGCAGCGGTACGCCAGCGGGTGCAGCGGCTGTCGGACGCGGGCGTCATCCAGATCGTCGCGGTGACCGATCCGATGCAGGTCGGCCTGTTCCGCCAGGCCATGATCGCGATCAACGTGGAGGGCCCGATCGACCCGGTGGCCGACGCGCTCGCCGAGATGGAGGGGATCGACTACGTGGTGGTCTGCGCCGGTCGGTTCGACATCCTCTGCGAGGCGATCTGCAGCGACGACGCCAGCCTGCTCGAGCTGATCTCCACCCGGATCCGCACGATCCCCGGGGTGCGCAACGCCGAGACGCTGGTCTACCTGAAGCTGCGCAAACAGTCCTACCAGTGGGGCACGCGGTAGACATTCCACAACGGAATCCGCAGTCAGACGCGATCCGCGTCACGGATATCGCAGTCGCGTGGGTGAATGACAACCGATTCACTTGCGCGAAGGGTGGCTGGTGTGCGATAAAGCAGGTATGACCGCCTACGACGCCGCCAACCTGGCCCGTTCCGCCAGCGAACACCTGTGGATGCACTTCACCCGTCATTCGACCTTCGCCGACACCCCGCCGCCGGTGATCGTGCGGGGTGAGGGCGCATACGTGTTCGACGCGGACGGCAAGCGTTACCTGGACGGCCTCGCCGGTCTGTTCGCGGTCCAGGTCGGACACGGCCGCGAGGAGCTGGCACAGGCCGCGGCCGAGCAGACCCGCACGCTCGCCTACTTCCCCTTGTGGGGCACGGCGCACCCGTCAGCGGTCGAACTGGGTGAGCGGCTGGCCACGGCCGCGCCCGGCAACATCAACCGGGTCTTCTTCACCGTCAGCGGCGGCGAATCCGTCGAGACCGCGTGGAAACTGGCCAAGCAGTACTTCAAGGTGACCGGCAAACCCACCAAACACAAGGTGATCAGCCGTTCGCTCGCCTACCACGGCACGTCGCAGGGCGCGTTGTCGATCACCGGCATCCCCGCGGCCAAACAGGACTTCGAGCCGCTGGTGCCCAGCGCGATCAAGGTCCCGAACACCAACATCTACCGCGCCCCGGTGTTCGGCGACGACCCGCAGGCCTACGGCCGGTGGGCGGCCGACCAGATCGCACAGGCGATCGAGATGGAAGGGCCGGACACGGTCGCGGCGGTGTTCCTCGAGCCGGTGCAGAACACCGGCGGTTGCTTCGTGCCGCCGCCGGGCTACTTCGAGCGCGTGCGCCAGATCTGCGACGAGTACGACGTCCTGCTCGTGTCCGACGAGGTCATCTGCGCGTTCGGCAGGCTCGGACACGACTTCGGCGCCAAGCGCTACGGCTACCAGCCGGACATGATCACCGTGGCCAAGGGCCTGACGTCCGGCTACGCCCCGCTGGGCGCGGTGCTGGTCAGCGACCGCCTGGCGGAGCCGTTCCTCAAGGGCACCACCACGTTCCTGCACGGCTCGACCTACGGCGGGCACCCGGTGTCCTGCGCGGTGGCGATGGCCAACCTCGACCTGATGGAGCGCGAGGACCTCTACGGCCACGTGCTGTCCAACGAGGCCGCCTTCAGGTCCACATTGGACAAGCTGACCGACCTGCCGATCGTCGGCGACGTGCGGGGCGCCGGGTTCTTCTACGGCATCGAACTGGTGAAGGACAAGGCGACCAAGGAGACGTTCAGCGCCGAGGAGTCCGAGCGCGTGCTGCGCGGCTTCCTGTCCGGCGCGCTGTTCGACGCCGGGCTGTACTGCCGCGCCGACGACCGCGCCGAGCCGGTGATCCAGTTCTCCCCGCCGCTGATCTGCGACCAGCAGCACTTCGACGAAATCGAGCAGATCCTGCGCAAGGTCCTCACCGAAGCCTCCCACCTCCTCTGAACCACCTTGTGAGTGTTTCGGCCGGTTCTAACCGGCCAAAACACTCACAAGGGTTTGGCTGGTGAGGATCTCGGTCGCGGCGCGGGCACCGGTTTCCGCCGCGCCGTTCATGTAGCCCTGGAAGTCCAGCGAGGTGTGCTCACCGGCGAGGTGGATGTTGCCCTGGCGTGTGCCCTCGTACCCGGCGTAGCGGTGGCAGTATCCGACGGGGTAGCAGCTGTAGGCGCCGTGGGAGTTCGGGTCCTGGTGCCAGGCGGCGAGGGTTGCTTTGCCCGTCCAGTCCCCTGCCACGCCGGGAATCACGGCGTTGAACTGGCCGACAGTGCTCCTCGCCGCTGCGTGGACGTACGGGTCATGGGAGTCCAGGAACGGCTTCGACGGCCGGTAGCGCAGCGCGCCGAGTCCGCCGCCGTACTGGTTCGCGATCCCCATGGTGCCGGGCTGTCCCGCGGTCACGTCCCAGATCTGTTGGTAGCCCAGGTCGGTGAAGCTGGCGCCGGAGGACGCGTCCGGCCACGGGCCGCGTCCCAGCCAGTCCCGTTCGCGGAACTGCATGTTGAGTTTCGTGCAGAAGCCCATGGTCAGCTCGCCGATCGCGCGCTTCATCCGCGCGTCGAACCCCGCGTGCCGGTAGTCGATCCGCTTGAGCACACCGAGGGGCACGGTCAGGATCGTGTGGTCCGCCCTGACCGTGCGGCCGCCGTCGAAGCACAGCGTCTGGCCGCCGTCGGTATTCCGTTTGATCGCTTCCAGGCGCCAGCCGTGTTCGAGCGTGCCACGGGGTAACGCCGCCGCGATCGCCTCGGGCAGCCGCTGGTTCCCGCCGGTGATGTGGAAACGCTCGTCGGAGGCGCCCCAGACGTTGGGGTTCGCCAGGTCGGGCTGGTCGATCATCATGTAGACCAGGTTCACCGCGGTCTGCTCGTCGGCTTGTCTGCCGTACTCGACGACGTAGGCCTCTTCGAGGAACCGGGCAAACCAGCCTTCGGGCACGCGGGTGGCGATCCACTCGGCGACGCTCATGGTGCTCAACGCCGTCGCACCCGGGGTGGTGGCGTTCCACGTCGGCGCGTCCGGCGCGTTCGCCACGTCCGCTTCGAGCGCCTTGTAGACCGGCAGGAAATCCTCGACGAACTCCCGGTGCGAGCGGTACCTGCCGTCGAAGAACAGCACGTCCTTGCCGTCCTCCGGCGCGGCAGCACGGACATCGGTCAGTCCAAGGCCGAACCGGGCGCACAGGTCACGTATGGCGGTGTGCTCGGTGTCGATGAACTCGCCGCCGTACTCGGAGACCTGGCCGCCGTCCCAGTATCGGCGCTCGGAGTACATCCGGCCGCCGACGCGGTCGCTCGCCTCGTAGACCGTTGCCCGCACACCGGCGTCGGCGAGGGTGAGGGCGGCGTTGAGTCCCGCGAGGCCCGCACCGATGATCGCCACCTTCGGCTGGGACGCGGCCCGGGCGTGCCTCGGCACGGCGAACAACGCGGCGCCCGCGAGAACTCCGCCCATCTTCAGGACATCGCGACGGCTGACCGTGCGCGTCCGCGCTGCATGGGCCAGCCGTGCTTCGCGGAACTCCATGACCGGCATGCCCAGGCGCGCGGCCAGCGCGTGGTCGTTCGCAACTCGGCGCAGGAATCGGAACATCTCGGTACGCGGCACAGCCAACACTGTGACACCACGGATCTCGCACAGTCAACGTAAATCGACCGCGAAAACCGTTGACCAAACGGGCAGTCATTGTCGATTACGACGACGGCAGGCCCAACTTGCCACCGAGCCTGCCGATCCACGCCTCGACGTCCGGTGCCGTGCGGTCCGGCAGACCGAACACGACCTCGGTCACCCCGATGGACACCAAGTGCGCCAGGCGATCCGGGTCGGGCCGACCGCCCAGCGCGACGACCTGCGGCTCGCCGTGCCGCCCGGCGTCACGCCACATCTCCCGCAGCAGAGCCACCTGGGCGGTGATGTCCACTTCGTACGGAGTGGTGATCCAGCCGTCGGCCGAGCGCACGATCCAGGCGAACGTCTTCTCCGTGCCGCCCGCGCCGATCAGTACCGGTATCCGGGACTGCGCCGGTTTCGGCCACGCCCAACTCGGGCCGAAGGACACGAACTCACCGGCATAGCTGGCCTCGTCGTCGGTCCACAGTGCACGCATGGCCTCGACGTACTCGCGCAGCACGGTCCGGCGTTTCGCACCGGGCACGCCGTGATCGGCCAGTTCGTCCACGTTCCAGCCGAATCCGGCGCCCAGCGTGACGCGCCCGCCGGACAGGTGGTCAAGACTCGCGATGGTCTTGGCCAACGTGATGGGGTCGCTTTCGACCGGCAGGGCGACAGCGGTCGCCAGCCCGATCCGCGTGGTCACCGACGCGGCGGTCGCCAACGCCACCCACGGGTCCAGAGTGCGCATGTACCGGTCGTCGGGAAGCGAGGCGTCACCCGTGTGCGGGTGCGGCGACTCCCGTTTGATGGGGATATGCGTGTGCTCCGGCACATAGAACGAGTCGAACCCGGCTCGTTCGGCCGCCGCGGCGGCCACCGACGGCGTGATGCCGCGGTCACTGGTGAACAGAACGATTCCGTACCGCACAGCTTCGCACGATATTAGAACACGTTTCAGTTTTGCAATGCCCTGGCCGGATCAGATCTCGTCCCGCGCCGGATCGTGGTACTGCCCGAAGAAGGCCGACTCGTCCAGCACCCGCAGCCGCCCGCACCCGAAGACGAGGAATCCGGCGGGCCGTAACTCGTGCTCGCCGTCATGATCGTCGAGCACACCGACCGGCCCGCCGCACCCCTCCCTGATCGCGAAGTCGACGTCCGGCGGCACAAGCCCCTGCTCGCGCAGCCTGTCCACCCACGCGCCGATCTCGGGCAGCACAGCGGGATCGGTGTAACGCGCGGCCCGAACCGGCGTCGGCCAAGGCTGGTAGATCCTGATCACTCGACTGCGCATGTCCGCCCATCCCCGTCGGCTCCAAGCACCACAGCACCGACAGCGAAGGTATCACATGCTCGAACATGTGTTCGAACGAGGGTGATCAGACCGCGACTGGCTTGGCGTGCTCGTCGGCGTGGGCACCGGCGAGCAGGCCGAGCCGCTCGGCCGCGGCACCGGCCTGGAACCTGTTATCGGCCTGGAGCGTCTGGTACAGGCTGGAGATCCGGCGCGCGAGCGTGCGGGGCGCGAGGGCCATCCGACGGGCGATCGCGGTGTCCGGCAGCCCGGTGGCGAGCAGACGCAGCAGCTCACGCTGCTCGCGGTCGAGGACGACAACACGTGAAGACTTGATGGGGTTCATCTGACATGGCTCCCGATACGATGTCGGTCGGTCACCTGGTGTGGCGCCAGCGCCGACACCACACCAGGCCGTGCCTCACCTGTTTCCCCGCGGTGCCGAAGGGGGCATCGGCACCGAGAAGCGCCGGACACAAGCCCTGCTCTCATATCCGGTCGAAAGCGGTACTGAGGCTGTCGCGCCCAATCGCAGCGCGACAGGAACGACGCTACACCGCCAAAGGCGGTCAGCAAGGCGTTCGGCCTGGAGTTTTCGCGCACTGTGTGGTGACCATTCGGGCATCCGGCCAGGATGACCGTCGGGAGTGGACAGTCCATGATGGTTCATCCGCGAGGATTGAACCAAAACGAGAGGAGATACGTCGTGCGTACGAAAGCCGTGACAGCGACCGCAGTGATCATCAGCATGCTAGCGCTGACGGCGCCTGCTGCCAATGCCACTCCACCACGAGGTGTCACGGGAACCATCATCGGCAGGACGACGGTCGACGGCAAGGACTACGTCCTGCGAGAGATCACACTGGCACCGGGCGGATCGACCGGATGGCACTACCACGAGGGAACCCTCTACGGCCGCGTGCGCGGCGGAACACTGACACACAACAAGTCCGACTGCTCACTCGACGGCATCTACGAGCAGGGCACCCCCATCGTCGAGCAGCCGGGTCAGGGCAATGTACACATCGGCCGCAATCTGGGCACGACGCCCGTCGTGCTGGATGTGCTGTACGTCCTGCCCGAGGGCGCCCCGCTGGCGGTGGACGCGCCCAACCCGGGCTGTGACTTTTCCTAGTATCAGGCCGCACAGACAGGGCGGAATGACACGGATACGGCGTCGCGGTGGAGTTTGTCCAGACGGTGGACGATATCGGCGGACACCTCGGCCTCGATCCGCCAGACACCGCAGGTCACCGTGGGGCGGCGCAGGTCGAGCGTGGAACGCAGCTGGTCGAGCAGTTGCGTGGTCAATAGATCCAACTGGGGCCGGACTTCCTTGGCCAGGTCCGGCCTGCGCGTCGGCCGCTGCCACGGATACCGTTCCCACCTGTTGAACAGTCCACGTTGGACGACCTTGCTCGCCTCGATCTGGGCGCGGAAGAACCGCACGTTCGGCTCGGGCGCCATCCCCAGCCGGACGGACTCCGCGGCGACGGTGTCGAGCACCTGCTTCTCCCGTACCGGATCGTCGATCGGCTGGGTCGTCCCGAACTTCGCCGCCGCGACCAGGTCACCGAGCAGGATCCGGCGCACCGCCAGGTCGGCGAGCGGGCCAAGGGGACCGACCGGGGCGACGCCCGGCACGGCAGCCGCGGCCGGACTGGCCGCCGCCTCGCCCACGCCGCCGAAGACCATCGCGGTCACCGCCACAGCAACCAAGTACCGAGCACGCATGGGCTACACGGTACGCCGCACTAGTCATTTCGGGCTCAATCGGGCTTGACCGCTCAGTTCTGACCGCCGGACGGGTCTGTACTGAGTGAGGAGGTGGCCGTCATGCCGCAGACCTGGCTGCTGACCGCGTTGTTCGCGGCGACCGGCGCGTGGTTCGCGATCGGCTGCGCGCGCCACTGCGGGGCCGATCGCGTCAGTCACGGCGGTCACGCCGTGATGAGCGTTGCGATGATCGCCATGACACTGGGGTGGGACTTGCCAGTTTGGCTCCAGGTGGTCGTTTTCACCGGAATCACGGTGTGGTTCGCCGGGCTGGCCACCGTCCCCCACCGGCCACACGGGCTGCGCGCTGTTCACCACGCGTTCATGGGCGTGGGCATGGTGTGGATGGCGTGTGCGATGTCCGTGCCCGCCGGGCATCCGATCATGCTGGTGTTCGCCGTGTATTTCCTGGTCGCGAGCGTCCCGCTGCTCGGCTGGTCGCTCGACGCGGGCGGCCACGCGATCATGAGCGCGGCGACCGGCATCCTGTTGCTGGCGATGTGACCAGGAATAATGCGGGTATGAGCTTCACGTTGGTGATGGTTCCGCCGCATCAGGACGACACCGCGACCTGGCCGCACCGGCTCGCCGAGGCGGTACCCGGGCTGCGCGTGCTGCGTCCGGACACAGCGCAGGACGCGGCCGAGGCGTTGCGAGACGCCGACGCGGCCTACGGCGCGTTGCCCGAGGAACTGCTGGCGCACGCGGAGAAGTTGCGTTGGTTGCAAGCGCCTCAGGCCGGGCCGCCCGCCGGGTACTACCACCCCCGCTTGATCGAGCACCCGGTCGAGGTGACCAACATGCGGGACACCTACACCGACCACGTCGCCACGCACACCGTCGCGCTCGTGCTCGCGCTCGCCCGTGGCTTGCCGCAGTACGTGCGTGAACAGGCGCGGTCGACGTGGGCGCCGGACTGGAATCCCGGGTCGGTGCTCGCGCTGGCCGAGACGTCGGCGCTGGTCGTCGGCGTCGGCGCGATCGGCGCGGAAGTCGGCCGGATGCTCTCGGCGTTCGGCACCCGGGTGGTCGGCGTCGACGCGCGGCCCCGGGACTCGGTCCCCGGCTTCGCCGAGGTCCTGCCCGCCGCCGAGCTGGACGACCAGCTCGGCAAAGCCCGCCTGGTCATCGTCACCGTGCCGCACACGCCCGAGACCGAGGGCATGTTCGACGCCGAACGGCTCGCCCGGCTGCGCGGTGACGCGTATCTGATCAACATCGGACGCGGCCCGACACTGCGCCTCGACGCACTGAACGACGCGCTGGCGAACGGCAGGCTGGCCGGGGCCGCGCTCGACGTTTTCGAGACCGAGCCACTGCCCTCGGATCACCCACTGTGGACCCGGCCGGACGTGCTGCTCACACCGCACGTGGCGGGTGCCGGACCGCACAGCGAGGAACGCAGGTTCGCGGTCATCGAGGAGAACGCCAAACGATTCGCCGCAGGCCGTCCGTTGATCAACGTGGTGGACAAGAAACACTGGCACTGACAGGTTCCGGCCGGTCCGCGGTACGCTGACGTGGCACCGCGACCGGCCGCGGCCGCACTGTGACGAACACGGCGACGAAACCGGCGACCGCCTGCCCACACAGGACGATCAGCACCATCGCCAGTGACACGTGCCAGGACCGCGTCGCACTGTGGACCAGTCCACACGCGAGCGCACACACACCCGCGACCAGATAGCCGTAGCCGTGCACCATCGCCGACAACGTTGTGGTGATTCGTTCGTCACCACCGGCGCGCCGGGGAATACTGGTCAGCACCAACGCGATCCCACCCATGCCAACGCCGAGCCCGGTCGCCCACAGCCACGGCGCCGCAGCCGGGGCGACGAGCAGCCCTACCACGCTGCCCATGCTCGGCAATACCAGAACGGCCAGCAGAACGGGCTGGCTGCGGCGCCGATGCAACCACCACGGGACCAGCCACATCATCGGCAACCCGACGAGCATGCACAGGCTCAGACAGGCACCGGCGACATCGGCCGTGACCCCGGCGTCCCGCAGGATCGCCGGTAACCACCCCATGACCAGGAACGTCACCGCCGAGACAAGCCCGAAGTAGACCGTCAGGCTCCATGCCCTCACGGAGTTCACGACCACCGCCGGTCGCGCCGAGGTTCCTTGCGGCGGCGATCCACCCATTCGCCGGGACAGCGGAATGGTGACAGCGGCGAGAAGAGCCCATGCGGCCAAGCCAAACCGCCACGACGAGTGACTGACAATCCACGGCGTGACCAACGCGCCGACCGTGCTGCCACACCCGAGAGAAACGGTGTAGCAGACACTGAAAACCGTGGACTTCCCACCAACCAGCAACGGAAGCATGGTCGCGATCACCGCGATCGCCATACACACCAACACAGTTCCCACGATCAGAAGCACGGGACCGTCCATGACCCGCGCGACCTGCGCGACGGCCAGGAGCACCAGGGCGGCCCGCACTGTCCTCCGTGTCCCCTTCGCTGCCTGTAACCGCGGCGCGAGCAGGCCGCCAATTCCACACACCCACAAGGGAAGCGCGACAAGAACCGCCGCGACCGCGCCGTGCACCCCCGGCGTGGCCGCGACATCCGGCAGCGCCGCCCCCAGGCTCGTCACCGCGGGCCTGAGGTTGAGTCCCAACAGGAACACCACCACAGCAGGCCACGCCGAGCCCCGGATCATCTCTCCCCCTTCGCCGACCGCAGACCCTAGCACGAGTCTCGAACACATGTTCGAGATAGCCACCTGGCTGTCTTTGCGCCGACGCGGCAGGATGGGCCGGACTATGCCGACATTTCGGTCACCACAACATTTCCCCAACATTTCCGGGTGGGTCACCCGTCATAGTCCGTGCCACATCCGGTGGCATGAGGTGGGGAAACGGCATGGGTGACCTGTTCGCCAGTTGGCGTGACCGCATTGACGCGAACAGCAAGCGTGCTGTTGATCTCTACGTCCGGGAGCTGGCGGACTTCCGCAGGATCGCGACCGGCGCGCGAGCACGTGCCGCGATGCTGGATTTCGCCGTGTTCCTCCGGCAGCGCACGATCTCGCTGGTCGCCGAGGACCTGCCGTTCACGGATGGCGATCTGTCGTTCGTCACCGCGGTCGGGCGGGAGCGCGCTGCCAGCGGGATCTCGTTCGGCGCGCACCGTGATGTGCTGCGGCTGCACCACTCACTGACACTGCGGGAGGTGGACGAGGCCGCTGGGCGGCACGATCTCGACGACGTCATGCGCACGCTCGCCTGGTGGCCGAGGCAGGGCCTGGCCGCGCCTGCCGCCTACACCCGTGGTTATCTCCTCGGGCAGGGCACAGTCCTGCCCGAGGTCGACCGCGTGCGGCAGCTGACGAGCCTGCTGGTCGCCGACGACCCCGCGGCCGCCGAGCTGGCCGGGATCCTGGCCGTGCCTGTGCCCGAACCGCTCATGGTCGTCGTGTGCCGGGTGCCCGGCGGGTCGCGAATGCCGGACAGCCGCTCCCGCACCGAAGTTGCGCGGCACCTGCTGTCCCGGCAGCGGATACCACTGCGCTGGGCGGAGCCGGGTGAGTTCGTGGCAGTGGTGGCCGACACAGCGGCCGCCGAGCGGGTGGTTCGGGACTTCGGTGAGAGCACAGGGCTTCCGGCCGCGGCAGGCGCGAGCCACGCGGCAGGTGATGGGGCCGCACCGGCGTTCGCCAGGGCACGGGAGATCAGCCGGGTGGCGCCGGTCCGCGCCGCGCCGGGAGCCGTGCACTACCTGACGGACCTCTTCGCCGAGGTCGGGGCGACCCGACTGGCGCCGGTGGACGGCTGGTTGCGCGAGATGACCGGACGGCTCGCCACCGGCCCGCGGTTGATCAGTACCCTGGATGCCCTCTACCGCAACGACATGAGCCGGTCGCGAACCGCGGCGTCGCTGC
Organism: Kibdelosporangium sp. MJ126-NF4; assembly: GCF_000826545.1. The sequence goes on from NZ_CDME01000015.1 coordinate 885,791, forward strand.
ACATCCACCCGAGGACACTGGACTACCGCCTGCAGCGGGTGCGTGACCTCACCGGCCTCGACCCGGTGTCCGTACGCGGTGTCCGGGTCCTGAGCACAGCGGTCAACCGGGCGCTGGCCGAGTCGGCATGAGCGATCTGTTGCGGCAGTTGCGAAGCCGGGCGCAGGCCAACGCCAGGCAAGCCGTCGGCCTGTGCGTGGCAGAGCTTCCCGAGTACGCCGCGGCTGCCCGGGATGCCCAGCAATACCAGGAGATGCTGGACTTCGCGGTGTTCACCCGGATACGGACAGCGGACCTGGCCGTCGATGACGGCTCGCTGACCACCGACGATCTCGCTGTGGTCGAGTCCATGGGCCGTCGCCGGGGTGCGGACGGCATGTCGTTCGAGACTGTCCGCCGACTGCTCACACTGCACGCCACCGCGACGCTCCGAGAGATCGGGGAGGCATCCGGTCCCCGCGACATGGACGTCGGGATGCGGTTGCTCGGCTGGCTTGGCCCACAGGTGGCAGTGGCCCAACGGGTCTACACCCTCGGCTACACAACCGGCCTGCGCAGCCACCTTCCGGTAGTGGCCCGTGCGCGGCAGTTCACCGAGTTGGCGCTGGAAGCCGAACCGGGTGCACTGGCCTGCGCGGACTCCTACGGCATCCGACTGCCCGACCGCTACCTCGTGACCGTGGCCCGGCTCCGTGTCCGCCCCACCGCACCGGCCGACCTCGTGCACGCGGCGTGGCATCGCCATGGGATCCCGGCCACCTGGCGCGAACCGGACGAGTTCGTCGCGCTGATCCCCGCCGACCAGCACGAAACGGCGGATGCCCTGATCCGGGCGGTCGCCGAGATCGCCGGGCAGCCGTGTTCCGTCGGCGCGGCCACAGGCCCGCCGGAGGCGCTCGGGGCGGCGTACGCGCTTGCCCAGCAGATCAGCGAGGTGACACCGGCCGAACGGTCGCCAAGCCACCTGTACACCGTGGCCGACGTGCTCCTGGAGTTGGGCGCGGCGCAACTGCCGGAGATCGAGCGGTGGTTGCACGACCTCGCCCGGCTGCTGTTCGGCGGACCCGACCTGGTGAACACCCTGAACGAGTACTACCGCAACGACCTGGACCGCCCCCGCACCGCCGCGTCGCTGCACATCCACATCAGGACCCTGGACTACCGGCTGCGCCGGATCCGGGAACTGACCGGGATCGATCCCGGCACGACGCACGGAATCCGAGTGCTGAGCACCGTCGTGTCACGAGTCACCGCCGACCGGTGAATCCCCCACGAGTGGCGGGCAACCAGGACATGTCCGGGTTGCCCGCCGAATCAGGCCGAATCAGGTGGTCGATGGTGTCCTCAGGCTGAGCGGATCAGGACCGGCGGTGTCGGTGTCGCTGAAGAGGAGTTGATGAACACGCCGACGGTCGACTGGTAGATCTGGCGTGGGGCACCCGTCTGGTCGAACGTGAGGTTGACTGTCACGGAGCCGGTGTAGACGGCGCCCTGGCTGGTCCGCAGCGGCGGGTTGTTCTGGGTGATCTGGCCGAGGAACGGAACCGTGGACGTCACCCTGACGGTACCCACACTGCCGATGGGAAGCCCCCTCGCGGCCTCCTCCTGCGGAAGCTGGATCTGCGGGAGCTGCACACGTGGTGTGACCCGCACGAGGTCACGGTCACTGTTGTAGCAGTACTCCAGGGTGAAGCCGAACGACAATGCCCGCAGACCGCTCGGCGCCGCTCTCAACTGTGCCCCGTTACTGGTCATCCGGCAGTCCAGCCCGGGTTGCGGGGACGGGTCCGGTCTCGGCGGCATGTCCGGCTGGGGGCTCATTCCCGGTCCGACAGTCGGTCTGGTTTGTACAGTCACCGAGATGACGCTGTGGTAGGCACACGGGGTACGGGAGACCACGCCCGCCATCACCCACGGCCCCTCGCACACGATCAGCCCGACGGCCGGGTCGAAATGCTGCTGCCGCATGACAACGCGGTGTTCTCCGGTGCCGTCGGTACACCGGCTTTCCGCGAAGTTGCCGCCGTTGACGGTGGTGCAGTTGGTCGGGTCGGCCGACGCGGTGCTCGCGGTGCCCACGAGCACCGCCGAGGTAGCCATCAGACTGAGCGACAACAGTGCCACCAGCTTTCTGGCCCTGCGCATGGCACCACCCGGACGGTGAGTGTCCTTCATCGATTCTCCCTCTTCGTACACAGTGGACGATGGATGACGGATCCCTGCTGTCGTGGCAGCGTGCCAGGATGTCTCCCGCGCCGACCACGTGAATCCGCACAAACTGCTCCATCGAAGTCAAGATCGGTTTGTCACATCTCGAAACGCGGTCACACGCCGTGTGAGATCATCGGCGGCATCAGGGAACCGTTGGCCGATCTGTGCGCCCTGGTGCGTGAGATCGAGGATCCGGACCGGTTCAACCGGTTCCTCTGACGCCCGTTTCCGGTTACGTTCGAGCCCATGGGGCGAACCAGGGTCGTCGTTGTCGGGGCCGGTCCCGCCGGTCTGACTGCCGCCAATCTCCTGCGCCAGCGCGAGATCGACTGTCTTCTCCTCGAACAGGAGACACGCGATGTCATCCAACGGCAGCCGAGAGCCGGGTTCATCGAGGAGTGGGCGGTCCGTGAGCTGGACCGGCACGGACTCGCCGACCGGCTGCTGCGCCAAGCACCCACGCACGGGTCGTTCGAGTTCCGCGTCGACGGAGTCCGGCACGAGTTCGACTACGGTGCCCTGTCCGGGCACCGGCATTTCGTGTATCCCCAACAGGAGCTGGTCACGGACCTGCTCGCCAGCTACACCGGGGACGCGTGCTTCTCGGTGTCCGGCGTTCGCCTCCACGCTCTGGACACCGACAGTCCCGGTGTTTCCTATACCGACGTGTCCGGTGAGCATCAGGTCGACTGTGACTTCGTCGCCGGGTGCGACGGCGCTCGTGGGGTGTGCCAGTCCTACGTTCCCGCGCAGATCGCTCGGCACGACTACGGCGTCGGCTGGTTGGCCCTGCTCGCCGAGACGCCGCCGTCCGCCGCCGGTGTCATCTTCGGGATCCACCCACGGGGTTTCGCCGGGCACATGGCCCGTACGCCGACGGTGACCCGCTTCTACCTCCAGTGCTCCCCCACCGACACCGCCGACGCGTGGCCGGACGAGCGGGTATGGACCGAACTGCGCACCCGGCTCGCCGTCGCCGACGGGCCGATCACCGAAGGGCCGTTGATCGAGAAACGCGTGCTGCGGATGCACAACTACGTTCTCGACCGGATGTCGCACGGCAGGCTTTTCCTCGCCGGGGAGTCCGCCCACCTGATCGCGCCCATTGTCGCCAAGGGCATGAACCTCGCCATCCACGACGCCTCGCTGCTCGCCGACGGCATCGCCGCGTGGTACGCCGGTGACAAGTCCACACTGGACGGCTACACGGCCGCGTGTCTCGGCCGGGTCTGGCAGTACCAGGAGTTCTCCCAGTGGCTGTCGGACATCTTCCACGGCTCCACCGACCCGTTCAACGACCAGCTGATCCAGGCACGGCTGCGCCGTCTGCTCGGCTCGCGCAAGGCGGCCGAGTCGTTCGCCGAGATCTTCATCGGCAGCCGCGCGGATTTCTAGCCCGAGAGTTCGCAAAACTTTCCGGGCGGCCGTGTCGAGAACCCGCTGGTTCGTTCGACGCGTGGGTGCGGCACCGAGCAGGAGAGTCCTGCGGACGGTGCGGAGAGGAAGTCACCCATGGATTTCGTGAGGTCGACGTCGGTCACGAGCCGACGAACGTTTCTGTCGTGGCTGTCCAAGAGCGGGCTGGTGCTCGCTGCGGCGGGCACGACAGTGGCCGGACGGACCGACGAGGCGGCGGCCGATCAGCGCGACGTTCTCGTGTTCACCAACGCCACCCTGATCGACGGCACCGGGGCACCCGCGCGCCCGAACACCACGATCGTCGTGGCCGGTAACCGGATCCTTGCTGTGGGGAACCCGGGGATCGAGCCCCCGGCTGGGGTCCGCGTGGTGGATCTGCGCGGCAAGTATGTCCTGCCGGGGCTGTGGGACATGCACACGCACACTGTCGACCTGGAGCAGCTCCTGCTTCCGCTGTACATCGCCAACGGTGTCACGGCAGTGCGGGAGACGTGGGGCGTTCCGTACGTGCGCGGGGTGCGCGAGCGGATCGCCTCGGGTGAGCTGCTCGGGCCACGGATGGTGGTCGCGAGCAACATCGTGGACGGGCCGGTCTCGTGGCTGGACAACATGTGGGGCTCCATCAGCCCCAGCAAGGTGCGGACGGCGGCCGAGGCCAGGGCCGCGGTGCGGCAGGCGAAGCAGGACGGCGCCGACTTCGTCAAGGTGTACTCGCTTCTTGACCACGACACGCTCACCGCGGTCGCCGACGAGGCGCAACGGTTGGGGCTGCCGATCGCCGGGCACGTGCCGGACCGGCTGTCGGTCCTCTCGCCGGGCGCTGCGGCCATGCGCACCCAAGAGCACCTTTACGCACTGTACGTCGACGTGTCCCGCGCGCGGGACGACATCCGGAACATCATCAGAAACACGCCCATCGACCCGGCCAATCCCGTCGGCTACCTCTTCGCGATGCGCGAGCTGGAGCGGCAGGCGATCAAGTCCTACGACCCACGGCGTGCGGCAGAGGTGTTCGCGGGCTTGCAGCGCAACGGCACGGCCCTGACTCTCACGCTGACCGTGCTGCGGCTGTTCACCTCCACACCCGAGATGATCAGGAACGTCGCCTATGAGAAGTACATGCCGAAATGGGTGCGGGACCTGCGTTGGGCCCCGGCCCTGGGGCCGACACCTCCACCGGACGTGATCGAGGCGAACCGCGCGTTCTTCGAGGCATCGGCGCGCATGGTGCGCGACGCCACCGACGCTGGCGTGACCATGGTCACCGGCACCGACGGCGGATTCCTGGCTCCGTACATCCTCGGCGGATTCTGCATGCACGACGAGCTGGAGCTGATGGTGCGGGTCGGGTTGTCCCCGATGCAGGCCATCCTGGCCGCGACCCGGGATGCCGCACGTGTCGTCGACATGCAGCACGTCAGCGGCACAGTCACGCCGGGGAAGTTCGCCGACCTCCTGGTCGTGGACGGCAACCCGCTCACCGACATCCGCAACACCCGACGGATTCACGCGGTCGTCGCCAACGGACGGCTGATCAACCGGGCCGAGCGGGAACGCATGCTCGCCAAGGTCGAAGCCGACGCCAAACGGATCCCACCGCCCGCGGCAGCCGCCACGTGGTCGTCGGGGTCCTGCTGCGCACAGGTCCCGGTTCGAACCACCTACAAGGCAAGCACCTGAGCCTGGGCACGGCCTGCCTTCGCAGCCGGTGCACGGGTTTCCGGGTTCAACGGGTTCGCGCCGATCGCCTCTAGTGACGCCTCGTCCGGGCTGATCACCGTCACGTCCGCGTTCAGCTCGGCGACGACCCGGTCGAACGGCGTCGACGACGGCACCAGCGAAAACGTCCCCAACGGCAGCAGGATCACCACACGCTGGTGGCCTGCTGCCAGGTCGGCGTTGTCGATGGTCCGCACGCCTCCGTCGACGTAACGCCGATCGCCGATCGTCACCGTCGGCCACACGCCAGGCACGGCACAGCTCGCGGCGACCGCGTCCACAAGGCCCACGCCGGAATCGTTGCCGAACACCCGTGTCTCACCGGTTTCCGCGTCGACCGCGACGATCTTCAGCGCGAAGGACGGCCACTCGTGCGACGGCAGGCGAGCCTCGATCACGGCTCGCCGGTCGGCCTCCGGCACGGTCCTCGCCGCCATGGCCAGCCTGCCGATCGCGGCGCGGGCCTCGGTCTCCGACGACATCGAGCCGATCGCCTGCGTCATGTCGGCGGCGTACGCCTCGAAGTCGATGTCGCCGGGGTCGATCTCGGCGGTCTGCAACGCGGGGTCGACCTGCCTGGCGTACAGCTCGTCCAGGCTCAGCCCGCTGCCCAGCTGCGCTGCCACCGTCGAGCCCGCGGACGTCCCCACCACCAGGTCCGCCCTGGTCACGTCGTTGCCCGCGGCGGCAAGACCGGCGAGCAGGCCCGTCATCCACGCGATCCCGGCGACACCGCCACCGCCCAGCACAAGTGCCTGTCCCGTCACGTGATCAAGCCTAACGTTCGAAATAGCGCCGGGGATTGTCGACCAACATCGTGGTCAGCTGTTCCTCAGTCACCCCTGCCTCCTTGAGCGCGGGGATCACGGTCGACTGGATGAACGTGTAGTGCCAGTTCGGGGCCGCCACCTCCCGCATACCGGGCGGGAACCAGTCGAACGCGCACGACGCGTCGTGTGCCAGCACCATCCGGTCGGCGAAGCCCTGCCCGGCGAGGGCCGCCACGGTCGCCACGCGCGCGTCCGTCGGCAGCAACAGGTCCAGGCCGAAGCGGTCCATCCCGATGTACGAGCCGTTGTCGATCAGCTCGCGCAGGTAGTCCAGGTCCTCGGTGTCACCGCTGTGCCCGACCACCACCGCGCCGAGGTCGACGCCCTCACGCCGGAACACCTCCTGCGCCACCAGGCCGGTGCGGTGCTGGGGGTTGGTGTGCACGAGGATCGGCACGCCGGTCTGCTTGTGGGCCTCGGCGACCGCCACCATCACGCGTTCCACACCGGGCGTGAGGCTCTCCTCGATGGCGCACTTGAGGAACGCGGCCTTGATGCCCGTTCCCGAGATGCCTTCGGTGATGTCCCGGACGAACATGTCCACCAGCACGTCCGCGCCGCCGAGCAGTGTGCCGGGGCCGTGGAAGTGCAGGTACAGCGGCACCTCGTTGTAGGTGTACAGGCCGGTCGCGGGCACGATGTTGATGTCCACGGCCGCGTTGACCTCGGCGACGAGTTCGATGTCCCGGCCGAGGCCCAGCACGGTCGGGTCGACGATCGTGTCCACCCCGGTCGCCTTGAGCTCGGTCAGCCGTTCGACCGCCGTCGACACCAGGCTCTGCTCGTCGTACAGGTCGGGCCGTGCCCGCCGCAGGTCCTCGCTGAGCACGAACACGTGCTCGTGCATCAGCACGGTTCCCAGCTCTGTCACAGGGACCGGACCACGGACTGTGTCCACGTGCGACATCGGAGCTCCTCACTGAGCGCGATACACCCCGATCATTATCACCCTATGCGCACATGTTGTTGCGGCAGGAAAGTGTCGGATACCTCATGGCTAGATTGATGACCATGAGACGTGACAATCCGACGCCGGTGGCGGTTGTCCTGGTGCCGGTCACTGTCGGGGACCGCACCGGGCTGCTGGTGATCCGGCGTGCGATCCCGCCGGTTGGCGGGCTCGCGCTGGTCGGCGGGTTCGTCGACGCGCACGAGACGTGGCAGCAGGCAGGCGCTCGCGAGGTGTACGAGGAGGCAGGGCTGATCGTGGACTCGGCGCAGCTGCGGCCGCTGTGGTTCACCTCGACCACGCCCGAGCCGAAGCACGTTCTGCTGTTCGGGGTCGCGCCCGGGGTTCAGGCCGCGGACCTGCCACCGTTCACGCCGAACAGCGAGGTGTCCGAGCGTGGCGTGATCTTCGGCCCGAGCGGCCTGGTGTTCCCGCTGCACGAGGACGCGGCGCGACTGCACTTCGGCTTCGACGGTCCGGCCGAGTTCACACCACTGTGACGGCGTGCGCGACGATCCCGTCGAACAGGTAACCCTGCGTGTTGTACGGCGTGGCCACCGGCTGGGTCGCCCCGGTGACGTCCGTGGCGCGTGCACGCAGCGTGTACGCGCCCGGACCTTTCGGCCGCCACGGGAACTCCCACTGCAGCCAGCCGTGCCGGTGGGCGACGCTCGTCGGCTTCGCTGGGTGCCACCGAATGCCGCCGTCCACGCTCACGTCGACGTTGCGGATCCGGCCGTTGCCCGACCAGGAACGGCCACGCAGCACATGCCGCGTCCCCGCACGCAGAACCGCGTCCTGGGGCAGCTCGAAGGCGCTCTTGACGACCTGCTGCCCCATCAGCGCGCCCTCCGCGGGGTAGGTGGGCCCGACCAGGCGGTAGTACTGCGTGTTCCACGGCGACACCAGTGGCGTCTCCGACACCTCGATCTCGCCGAGCCACTTGATCGACGCGATGCCGATCCACGACGGAACCACCAGACGCACCGGGAAACCGTGGTCGGGCGGCAGCGGCTGGCCGTTCATCTCGTACGCGACGAGCACGTCCTCCAGCGCCTTGCCGATCGGCAGCGGCCTGCGGACCTTGCCGAGGTTCACGCCACCGGTCACGTAGTCCGCGTCGAGACCGGACGGCAGCACGTCCACCGCCCGCCTGCTCAGCCCGGCTTTCGCCAGCACGGTGGACAGCCGCACGCCTCGCCAGCGCGCGACGCCGACGGCACCGAGCTTCCACGGCGTACCGGCCACCTGCTGGGTTTGCTGGCTGGTGAAGAAGCTGCGGCCGTTGCCCGCGCACTCGATGAACGCGACGGTCGTGTCAGCGGGCAGCGCCCGCAGGTCGCGGTAGCTGAACTCGACCGGCCCGTGCCGCAGGCCGCTGCCGGACACCCGCAGCCGCCAGGTGTTCACGTCGATGGTGGGCGTCGCGGTGTGGTTGCGCACGAAGAAGCGGTCAACGGGCGTGAGGTACCCCTGGCCGCTCAGTGCTTCCCAGCGGGTCTCCGCGTTGGTGCCGTACACCTCGAACAGCTCGGGCGGGACCGGTTTCACGATCGGCCCGGCAGCTGTCGCGCTGGTCGTGGTCGCCGCACCAACGGCCATGGCGGCTCCGCTGATCACCGACATCCGCAGCACTGTACGCCGGGACACGCCACTCGGCTGGTCGTCAATCGCCTCATCGAGCATGCGCGTCATTGTGTGCACGACGCACGTGGTGAGCCAGTGCGTCCACATAGCGGACGCGCCCGCGAGCAAGGCGATCACCAGCGCACCATTGCGTCATGCACCTTGCTGTTGCCCTGGATGGCGCGGGGGCCGACCCCGCGGCTTGGCGCGAACCCGACGCACGGCCCGACGAGTTGCTGACCGCGAAGTACTGGGTGGACCTCGTTCGCGAGGCGGAAGCGGGCAAGCTCGACTTCGTCACCTTCGAGGACTCACTGGGACCCGGCAGCGACGACCCCGGACACGTCCGCGGACGGCTTGACGCGGTGCTGATCGCGTCCCGTGTCGCGCCACTCACCACACACATCGGCCTTGTGCCGACCGCGATCGCCACGCACACCGAACCGTTCCACCTGTCCAAGGCGATCGCGACACTCGACTACGTCAGCAACGGGCGCGCGGGCGTCCACGTCGAGGTCTCCGACGACGAACGCGACTACCGGCACTTCGGCCGTCGCGAGTTCCCCAGCCCCGGGCTGGCGGACGAGGCCCGCGACTACATCGAGGTCCTGCGACGGCTGTGGGACAGCTGGGAGGACGACGCGGAGATCAGGGACGTCGCCAGCGGCCGGTTCGTCGACCGGGAGAAGCTGCACTACATCGACTTCGAGGGCAGGTGGTTCTCGGTCAAGGGACCGTCCATCACGCCACGCCCACCGCAGGGACAGCCGGTCGTCGCCGGTGACGACATCGTGTTCGCCGACCCGGACAGCACGGTCGAGCGCGGCCTGGTCTTCGCCGACATTCCCGTCCGGTTCCCGCAGGACGACCTGGCTGATCGACTGGTGGCGTTGCGGGACAAGGGATTCGCCGGTTTCCGACTGATCCCGGCGCGGCTGCCGCACGACCTGACCGCGATCGTGACCGACCTGGTGCCGGAGCTCCAGCGGCGCGGCGTGTTCCGACACGAGTACGAGGCCACCACCCTGCGCGGCCTGCTCGGCCTGCCGCGGCCCGCGAACCGTTACGCCACAGGAGCAGCGTGATGAAGCAGATCCACCTCGCCGCACACTTCCCCGGCGTGAACAACACCACCGTGTGGAGTGACCCGCAGGCGGGCAGCCACATCGAGTTCAGCTCGTTCGCCCACCTGGCCAGGACCGCGGAACGCGCCAGGTTCGACTTCTTCTTCCTCGCCGAGGGCCTGCGGCTGCGTGAGCAGGGCGGGCTGATCTACGACCTCGACGTGGTCGGCAGGCCGGACACGTTCACCGTGCTGGCCGCGCTCGCCGCCGTGACCGACCACATCGGACTGACCGGCACGATCAACTCGACCTTCAACGAGCCCTACGAGGTGGCACGGCAGTTCGCGTCGCTCGACCACCTGTCCGGCGGGCGCGCCGGGTGGAACGTGGTCACCTCGTGGGACGCGTTCACCGGGGAGAACTTCCGGCGCGGTGGTTTCCTGCCACAGGACCAGCGGTACTCGCGCGCCGAGACGTTCCTGCGGACCGCGTGGGAGCTGTTCGACTCGTGGCGCGGCCACGAGATCGTGGCGGACAAGCAGTCCGGCACGTTCCTGCGCGACGCCGACGCGGGCGCGTTCGCACACCGGTCCGCCCATTTCGACATCTCCGGTCGCTTCACCGTGCCCGGTTCGCCCCAGGGCAGGCCGGTGATCCTGCAGGCCGGGGACTCCCCCGAAGGCAGGGAGTTCGCGGCGGCCACCGCGGACGCGATCTTCTCGCGACACGGCACGAAGGAGTCCGGCCAGGCGTTCTACACGGACGTCAAGGGCCGTCTTGCCAAGTACGGCCGGACCAACGAGCAGCTCAAGATCCTGCCCGCGGCCACGTTCGTGCTCGGTGACACCGACGCCGACGCGCGGGAACGGGCCGCGGTCGTGCGACGGCAGCAGGTCAGCGGCCAGACCGCGATCAAGCTGCTTGAGCAACTGTGGAACCGGGACCTGAGCGCCTATGACCCGGACGGTCCGCTGCCCGAGGCCGATCCGCTGGTCGGCGAGAACACCGTCGCCAAGGGCCGGGCCAGTGTCCGGATGCACAAGGATCCGCTGGCCACGGCGCGGGAGTGGCGTCAGCTCGCCGAGGCGAAGAACCTGTCCATCCGGGAACTGATGATCGAGGTCAGCGCCCGGCAGACGTTCATCGGCTCGGCCACGACGATCGCCGAGCAGATCAACGACCTGGTGCAGTCGGACGCCGCCGACGGGTTCATCCTGGTGCCGCACGTGACGCCCGGCGGGCTGGACGAGTTCGCCGACACCGTCGTGCCGCTCCTGCAGGACCGTGGCGTGTTCCGCAGCGAGTACACCGGGCCGACGCTGCGGGATCACCTCGGCCTGGACTGATTCACTGGGATCCGGTGAGCATGTCGAGCATGCTGCGGGGTGAGTTGTCGCCGTACATCAACTCGTGGATCTCGATGCCGTCGACGGCGGCCGCGGCGCTGCGGGGGAACATGGCCTGCTCGTATTCGGCGAGCGCGCCCTCGATGTCGTCGGGGCGGGCGGCGATGGCCGTGGCGAGTTCGGCGCCGTCCAGCATGGCCAGGTTGGCACCTTCGCCGTTCGGGGCCGTGAGGTGGGCGGCGTCGCCGAGCAAGGTCACGCCCGGCACCCGGTCCCATCGGTGCTCGTTCGGCAGTGCGTTGATGACGCGCAGGACCGGCGCGGTTTCCCCGTCGGTGATCAGGGCGGTGAGTTCCGGCGCCCAGCCGTCGAACTCCCGCGCGATCCGCGCGGCGGCCGCGGCGGGATCGGTGAAGTCGATGGCGTCGAACCATTCCAGCGGCTTGGTGAGGGCCACGTACGTGTGCAGCGTTGCGCCGCCCTCCCGGTGGGCCTGGATTCCCTTCCCCGGTTCGACCGCGAACAGTGACCCGCCGCCGACCGCCTTCGCGGTGGCGGGGTGGCGGGTGTCGGCGTCGAACAGGTAGGTCTCGATGAACGACCTGCCGAAGTACACGGGTACGGCGTTCGACAGCAGCGGCCGGACCCGTGACCACGCGCCGTCCGCGCCGACCAGCAGGCTCGTGGTGACCGTGCTGCCGTCGGCGAAGGTCACCTCGTGACGGGCCTCGCCGAGAGCGCGGGTACCCACGACCTTGCGGCCCCAGCGGACGGTGCCGTCCGGAAGCGACTCGAGCAGGATCCGCCGCAGTTCGCCGCGCAGTACCTCAGGACGTCCACGTGTGCTGTCGTCCTCGAACAGGACGGTCCCGTCCGAGGCGAGCAGCCGGGTGGCCTCGTGCCCCTCCAGGACGAGACCGCGGAACTCGTCCATCAGGTCCGCCGCCTGGAGCGCCGGTTGGCCGGTGTCGTCGTGGATGTCGAGCAACCCGCCCTGGGTGCGTGCCATCGGTGATGGTTCTGCCTCGTACACCGTTGACGGGATGCCGTGGACGTGCAGGACGCGGGCGAGCGTGAGGCCGCCGAGTCCGGCGCCGATGATCGTGACGTGGGTGGTCATGGTGACTCCTTCAAGGTCTATGGAATGTCGTTCCAGAACTCCATGATGGAACGGCGTTCCAGACGTGTCAAGATGAGGTATGCCACCACGGACACGCAAGGCGGAGCGGCGCACCGAGGCGCTCTCCCGGGAGCGCATCGTCGAGGCCGCCATCGAGTTGCTCGACGCGTCCGGCGAGGGCGCGCTGACGTTCCGGGCGCTGACCGAGCGCCTAGCGACCGGGCCGGGCGCGATCTACTGGCATGTGGCCAACAAGGGCGAACTGCTCGACGCCGCGACCGACGCCGTCATCGCCGCCGCGCTGCCCCTCAGGCCCGCCGGATCCCCCGGCGCACCGCAGGACGAGATCCGCGCCGTCGCGTTCAGCCTGTTCGAGACGATCGAACAACACCCGTGGCTGTCCATACAGCTGTCCGCGCAGTTGTCACGCAACCCCGTCGGATCGGTGACACCGCGGATCTTCGAGTGCGTCGGCAGGCACGTCCGTGCACTGGACATGCCCGAGAGCAGCTGGTTCACGGCGACCTCGGCGTTGGTGCACTACGTCCTCGGCGCCGCGGGCCAGAACTCCGCGAACACCGCGAACGTCCGCAGCATCGGGTCCGATGTGGACCGAGCCGGTTTCCTCGACACGGTGTCGAGCGCGTGGGAGAGCCTCGATCCCGACGACTACCCGTTCGCCCGAGCCATCGCCAACCAGATGCGCGACCACGACGACCGCGAACAGTTCCGCGCCGGAATCGATCTCATCCTCGCGGGCATCACCACACTCCCGCGGTAACTAGTGGTCGTGACCACTAGCCCGTCAGCCGGATCATCGAGATCTCCGGTGGGGCACCGACCCGGACCGGCGGGCCCCAGAACCCGGCGCCCCTGGTGACGTACACCCAGGTGTCGTCGATCCTCGCCAGACCGGCGGTGACCGGCTGCTGCAGCGGCACGGCCAGGTGGAACGGGAACATCTGGCCGCCGTGGGTGTGCCCGGACAGCTGGAGATCCACGCCGTGCTTGGCAGCGTCCTCGACCTGCACCGGCTGGTGTGCCAGCAACACGACCGGGTTGGCGGTGTCGCGGCCGTCGAGCGCGCGGACCATGTCCGGCGCGTCCCGGAACTGCTTGCCCGTGACGTCGTTGACACCGGCGAGGTCGAGGACGGCATCGCCGCGCCGGATCGCGACGCGCTCGTTGCGCAGCGGGTTCACGCCGAGGCGTTCGAGTTCGGTCAGCCACGGTTGGAAGCCGGAGTAGTACTCGTGGTTGCCGGTGACGAAGAAGCTGCCGTGCGTGCTGACCAGGTCCCGCAGCGGCGCGGCGTCGTCACCGAGCATGTCGACTGTGCCGTCGACCAGGTCGCCGACGATCGCGACCAGGTCGGGCTGCTGCTCGTTGATCATCCGGACGATCCGCTCGGTGTGTCCCCGGCCGCGCAGCGGGCCGAGGTGGATGTCGCTGACGACGGCGATCCGGAACCCGTTGAGCGACGGATCCAGCCGCCGGATCGGCACGGGCACAGTGGTGATCTCGGGTGGGCCGAGCGCTGTCGTCGCGCCGTAGCCGACGATCCCGCCCGCCGTGACCCCGCTCGCGACCGCGAAGGACCGGGCGATGAAGACCCGCCTGCTCGCCAGCGGAACAGCGGCGGGCTCGTCGGCGCCGACGAGCACAGGCGCCTTGACCCGGCGATGGACCAGCAGCCTGGGGATCTCCAGGACACCGAGTACGAGCGTCAGGTAGAACATCATCGCCAGCCACAGATAACCCGGCCACGCCAGCCATTGCAGGCGCCGGGAGAACACGACGGCGGCCATCATCATCACGAACGCCCCGGCCAGCGCGACCGTACCGAACAGCCTGCCGCGGCCGCCACGCAGAGTCGTGTCGCGGACGAGTCTTCGCCACAGGTAGTAGTGCGCGAGCGCGGCGGGCACACCGAGCAGCAACAAGAACAACAGAGAACGACCTTCCGGGCGAAGATGACCTTCCGGACGCCAAGCTACCGGGTGTAAGCCCTAGCCTGGTCGGCAAGCACACCAGGAGGGTTGTGACAGCTGAGTGCTGAGCGCGTTCTGGTGTGTTCTGGCCAGTGTGGGCGATGAGGTTGACGTCAGGTGTTGTTGTTGGCTTCGGCATGAACGCCGCCAGGCCGACCGTATTGAGTCCACTGTGGATACTCCAGTCGCCGACGTGATGACAGGTCGCGTGGCGCCTATCGACCTGCCGCTGTGACGACCGAGGTGTCCACGATCGAGTGAACCCGGATCGGAGCGGAGCACTGAGGTCTAAGCTTCCGATATTATGAACCTATGTGCGACTTGATCGAAAGTCCGCCGACCCGACTACCGACACGCACCTCGTCCGACGAGGCCCGCGATCCGGGGTCGGTAGTGATGGTGATAATGGGGTGAGGAAGTACAGTCCGCCGCCGGGGTGGACCGTGGCGGCCTACCGGTTCGCCCTGGACCCCACTCGCGGCCAGGAACGGAACCTGTTGTCGCATTGTGGCGCGGCTCGGTTCGCCTACAACTGGGGTTTGTCGTGGGTACGTGCCGCGTGGGAACAGCGTGCCGCCGAGGCGTCCTACGGCATACCCGAACCGGAGTTGACGCCGTGGCGACCATGGTCGCTGGCGGCGTTGCGCAAGGTGTGGAACCGGGTGAAGGGCGATCTTGCGCCGTGGTGGGGTGAGAACTCCAAAGAGGCCTACAACACCGGGTTGGCGGGTGCGGCGGCGGCGTTCGACAACTACACCGCTAGCCGCAACAACAGCCGCCCTGGGCGCATGATGGGCAAACCCAGGCGCAAGAAGAAACATTCGGCTGCCTTGTCGTGCCGGTTCACTACCGGCACGATCCGCCTCGAATCCGACCGCAAGCATGTGACTCTGCCGCGGTTGGGGGTGATCAAGACGCATGAGTCCACGCGTAAGTTGGCTCGCCGTGTCGAGGCGGGGACCGCTCGGGTCCTGTCCGCGACTGTCTCCCACCGGAGTGGGCGGTGGTTCGTGGCGTTCCAGGTCGAACTCCACCGAGACGACCCGGCCCCACACCGACCGGACCTGGTGATCGGTGTCGATCTGGGCATCACGCACCTGGCCGTGCTCTCCGAGCCGGTCGCGGGTGTCTCCGACGAGGACGGGTTCATCGCCAACCCACGCCACTTCGACCAAGCGCGGAAACGGCTGCGGCGCGCCTGCCGACGAGTGTCCCGGCGACGCGGCCCCGACCGCAGAGCCAGACAGCAGCCGTCGAACCGATGGCGCAAAGCCAACGCACACCGCAACCGGCTACACCACCGGGTGGCCAACCTGCGAGCCGACGGGTTGCACAAGCTCACCACCGCCCTCGCTGGGCATGCTGGGACTGTGGTGGTGGAGAACCTGAACGTGGCCGGGATGCTCAAGAACAAGCGTCTCGCTCGCCAGATCTCCGACGCGGGCTGGAGTACACTCCGTCGGCTCCTTGACTACAAAACCACATGGCGTGGCAGTGTCTTGCGTGTCGCGGATCGGTGGTTTCCCAGCTCGAAAACCTGTTCGGCTTGCGGCGCCGTGAAAACCAAGCTGCCGCTGCGAGTCCGAGTCTTCCGCTGCAACGCCTGCGGCATGGTCCTGGATCGGGACCTCAACGCCGCCAGAAACCTCGCGAAACTCGTGGCCGAGTTGAGCGAGTCGGGTACCGGAGTGGCCGGACACCCGCGGCCTCCGGGCCGGAACAGACGTGGAGCCGACCCCAAGACCAGGCCCAGCCTGGCAGGTGGCTATGAAACGTCAACCCCGCAACGCCACGGCGTATAAGACAGGGACCGTCCACCGGCAACGGCGGACAGCGAACAAGGTGTACATACTTTTGCACACTCAATCGCAACGGAAGGCGTGATCGTCCTCGATCCGGCACGGGTCGAGCCCCTGCTCGACGCCGCCGCGGCCGTCAAACAGGCCGAGGCGGGGCTCGCCGCGACCTTGGCCGACGGCGGGACGTTGAGTGACGGCACCAACCTCGCCGAACACGTGGCCGCGCTGGAGCGGGGCGAGCCGAGCAGGCTCAGCTTCACCTGACGGCGGCATGGCGGAAACCGCCGCGCGGTGCGCCGCGCAGCGGTTTCCCCGTTGTCAGTAAAAACAGTCAGTAAAAACAGTCAGGACACGGTCAGCAGGCGCCCGCGTCCTTCCAGACGGCCCACGACTGCGGGGCACCAGGCTCGGCGCCCACTGAGTACCACGTGGAGTCCCACAGGTGGCTGTTGTGGGTCACGCGGTCGCCCGGAGCGTAGGACGCTGCCGAGTCCCACGCCGGGTCGGAACAGGTCGGCGGGTTGCCGGAGCCGACGGTCAACCCCAACTGAACGGTGTGGTCGATGTCGGCGCCGTCACCGGTGATGGTGACCTGGGTGGTTCCGGTCGGGGTGGTGGCCGACGTGCTGATGGTCAGCGTCGCCGAACCCCCGGACTGGACGGACGCCGGGTTGAACGTGGCGGTGGCGCCCGCGGGCAGTGCGCTCGTGGTCAGGTTGACCGTCTGCGCGTTGCCGCCGGTGATCTGCGTGGACACGTTCACCGTCGCCGACTGTCCCGGTTCGACGGACACCGTGGTCGGGGTGACCGCGATCGAGAAGTCGTTGCCTGGCGGCTGCGTCGAGCAGGTGGCCTCGCCTGCCGCTGCCGGAACGCTCACCGCTGCCCACGCGGCCTTGGTGGCGTTGCACTCGGTGGCGCCGAACATCGTCGACGCCGCGGCGACGGTCGCCCGGCGGGCGGCTGCGTGGTTCCAGCCGGAGGTCTTGCGCAGCAGACCGTTGTAGAAGATCTGGCCTGCCTTCTGGATGCCGATGCCGGTGAGCGTCGTGCTGTTGCACGTCGGGCTGTTCGGCTTGCCGCCACCGGGGCTGGTGCCCTCGGCGAGCAGGTAGAACCAGTGGTTCTGCGGGCCCGCTGCCGCGTGCACCTCGGTGTTCGGGATGGCGGAGCTGTAGCAGTTCGGGTCGCCGACGCGGCTCGGGTCGTACATGAAGCGGATCGGTCCACGCCCGACCAGGTCGACCTCCTCGCCGACCTCGTAGTCCGGCGGGTCGTTCGGGTTGTTGGCGAAGTGCTCGGTCAGCGCGCCGAAGATGTCCCCGGTGGACTCGTTGAGGCCACCGTTCTCGTTGCCGGAGCCCGCGCCACCCGGGGTGAACTGGAAGATCCCGTGCCCGAACTCGTGCGCGACGACGTCCATCGGCGTCGCCTGCTTGGTGTTGGCCTGGTTGTGGCCGAAGTTGGCGAACTGGCCGTTCCAGAACGCGTTCACCTGGTTCAGCCCGACCCTGGACGGGAAGCCGCGGCCAGTGCCGTTGATGCCGTTGCGGCCCAGCCAGTCGCGCAGCATGTTCGTTTCCTGCTGCTCGCCGTAGAGCGCGTCGACGCAGGCGGTCTCGAGGTTGGTGCCGGATCCGTTGCCCCACGCGTCATCCGGGCCGGTGAAGGTGGTTCCTTGCTGGTTACCACAGCTGACCCCGGGACGGTTGGGGTCGGTCATCGAGAACTGGCCGCCCGAGGAGGTGGTGTCGATGGTGACGTTGCCGTTGTGGTTGCCGTTGCCGGTGCCGTGCATGACGTCGTCATGGGTCTTGGCGACATCTCCGGTGGCGGCGTCGACGAACACGTGCAGGTTGCTCGGGTCGGCGCCCTTGCTCCCGGCCACGACCACCTCGTAGGCCAGCTTCGGCGAGTCACCGGCGAGCACGACCAACTCGGGGCGGCTCACACTGGTCACAGTGGACAGCTGCTTGACCGCGACGGAACTCGCCCGCTCCGGACCGAAGGCGGCCTTGGTGCCGACCGAGATCGTCGACGTGGCCGCGGCAACGGTGTCACGGACCGCGCCCTTGCCGTCCGCGACGACGACCGCGTCCCCGCCGACGACTCGCAGGCCGGAGTAGGTGCGCTCATAGGCAGCGTAGAACAGGCCGGCGCCGCCCGGGGTGAGGCTGACCCGGCGGAAGGTCTCGGCCGGGCCCTTCTTCAACGTGTCGAGGCCGGTCGCGGCGGCCCGGTCGGCAGCGGCCGCGGCTAAGCCTTCCGGCGAGGCCACGGGTTGCGGTGCTGGGGAGGCGATCGCGGACGCCGTCGGCAGGGCGGCGACCAGCGCGAGGCTGGCGAACGCCGCCAGCCCGACGCGTCTGGGGTGCAGGGATTTCATGTGTGGCAAGCCCTTCTAGGCAGGATCAATGTCGTTGCGACGACATAAAAGGAGTAAAGGTCTAGACAACTAAAGTGTCAATGCACCATTCGGCCGACAAGTAAAAGATATGGGGAAACTGAATACCCCTACTGATTCGGGATAATTCAGTGGCACGCCCGTACGCCGCGCTGACAGGGTGTGTCCGTGCGAGTGAACCATTTCGGAGCGGAAGTGGCGAAGGCCTACGATTCGGACTGCGCGGACATGCCCGTCGAAACGGTCGTGTCATTCCTCAAGGGGCTCGCCGGTGGCGGCCCCGCGTTGGAGCTCGGCATCGGCACCGGCCGGATCGCGCTGCCGCTGAGCGACGCCGGAGTCCCGGTGCACGGCATCGACCTGTCGCCGGAGATGCTCGAACACCTCCGTGCCAAGCCGGGCGCCGATCGAATCGGTGTCACGATCGGCGATTTCGCGACCGCGACGGCGCCGGGCCGGTTCCGGCTCGCCTACCTGGTGTTCAACACGATCATGAACCTGACCGCGCAGGACGACCAGGTGGCGTGTTTCGCCAACGTCGCCGATCATCTCGAGCCGGGCGGCTTCTTCGTGATCGAGGTGGAAGTGCCCCAGCTGCAACGCCTCCCGCCGGGCGAGACCGTCCGCCCGTTCACCGTGCAGCCGGGACGGCTGGGCTTCGACGAGTACGACATCGCCAACCAGGGCATGATCTCCCATCACTACGTGATCACCGACGGCGTCGCGCGAACCATGTCGATGCCGTTCCGCTACGTCTGGCCGGGCGAGCTCGATTTGATGGCGAAGATGGCCGGGATGCGGCTGCACGAACGCGTGACTGACTGGGAGCGCAACCCGTTCACCAGCGACAGCGAGAAACACGTGTCCGTGTGGCGCAAGGAGGGCCCTAAGCCTGTTGGCGGAGCTTGAAACGCTGGATCTTGCCGCTGCTGGTCTTGGGCAGTTCGTCGATGAACTCGACGGCACGCGGGTACTTGTACGGCGCGATGATCCGTTTGACGTAGTCCTGCAGTTCGGTGACCTCGGACGGGCTCGCCTCGACACCGGGGCGCAACACCACGAACGCCTTGACGATCATGCCCCTGTCCGCGTCGGGCGCGCCGATCACGGCCACCTCCGACACGTCCGGGTGTCCGGCGAGCACGCTCTCCACCTCGGGGCCCGCGATGTTGTACCCGGCCGAGATGATCATGTCGTCGGTCCGGCCCTGGTACCAGAAGTAGCCGTCGGCGTCCCTGACGAACGTGTCCCCGGTGATGTTCCAGCCATTGTGGACATACGACCGCTGCCGGGAATCGGCGAGATACCGGCAGCCGGTCGGTCCCTTCACCGCGAGCCGTCCCGGTGTGCCGTCGGCGACCGGCTCGCCGCCGTCGTCGACGACAAGAGCCTCATAGCCGGGAACAGGTTTGCCGGTCGATCCCGGCCGGATGTCGTCGTCGGCCGCGGAGATGAAGATGTGCAGCAGTTCCGTGCCGCCGATGCCGTCGATGATCCGGACACCGGTGGCACGGTGGAACTGTTCCCACACCGGCGTCGGCAGGTGCTCGCCCGCCGAGACGCACCGGCGCAGGCTGGTCAGTGCGGATGCCTTGCCAGTAGCCAACATGGCCTTGTACGCCGTCGGCGCGGTGAACAGCACGCTCACCCGGTGCCGCACGATGGCGTCGGCCAGTTCGCCCGGCGTCGCCCGTTCCAGCAGCAGAGTCGACGCGCCGACACGCATCGGGAAGATCACCAGGCCGCCGAGGCCGAAGGTGAAGCCGATCGGCGGCGTTCCGGTGAACACGTCGTCCGGCTCGGGCCGCAGCACGTGCCGCCCGAAGGTGTCGGCGATCGCCAGCACGTCCCGGTGGAAGTGCATGGTGGCCTTGGGTTTTCCCGTCGTGCCCGATGTGGCGGCGAGCAGCGCGACGTCGTCGGCGGCGGTGTCGACCGCGTCGAATGTGTCGACTGTGGACTCTGCGGCGGCTTTGAGCTCGTCGGGGTAGGTCACGACCGGCAGGCCGACCCCGGCGAGGTCGGTGGTGAAGCGGTCGTCGCTGATGATCAGGGACGGCCGGGTGATCTCGATCATCGTGGCGATCTCGCCCGCGCGCAGCAGCGGCATCGTGGTCACCACGACACCGCCCGCCTTGAGTACGCCGAACCACGCCGCCACCAGCCACGGGTTGTTCGGCCCGCGTAACAGCACGCGATTTCCCGGCACCAGGCCGTGGTTCTCGGTCAGGACGCGGGCGATCCGGTTGCTGCGCCGGTCGAGATCGCCGTAGGTCCAGACCTCGGTGTCGGTGCGCAGGCACGGGCGGTCCGGGTGCACGGGGCCGAGCAGGGCGGTCGCGCAGTTCAGCCGTTGCGGGGCAGCCGGGTCGAGCAGGAAGTCGGGCTGCTCGTCGGCGGCCGGGAGGTTGTCCCGGCAGAACGTGTCCTCATGGGCGGTGCGCGCCATCGCCCCTCCTGCGAGCTCGGGCATGTCACTTTGGCGACGGTCGTCATGCTTGCGCTACATGCCGCCGATGTCAAGGGCGTGTAGTGTCGGCGGGGAAGATCGACGGCACGGACTACGAGGAGGTGAGACCCATCAACGTCATGTCAGATCGGGTGCTCGCCGAGGTCCGCCGAGCGTGAGACAGCGAGCGCCTGAGAAGCATCGGAAGGCGCTTGAGATTCACTCCGAGATCGTTTCCAGGCTTCGTACGGCCGGCTGCGTGTTCGCCGAGGACGAGGCCCACCTGCTCATCGAAGGCGCGGCGGGTCCCGTGGAGCTGGCCGCCATGGTCGACCGCCGGATCTCCGGCCTGCCACTGGAACACGTACTGGGCTGGGCCGAGTTCTGCGGACTGCGGATCACGGTGCACCCCGGCGTGTTCGTTCCCCGCCGCCGCACCGAGTTCCTGGTCTCCCAAGCCCTCGCGCTGGTCGCCGACGGCAGCGTGGTCGTCGATCTGTGCTGCGGATCGGGCGCGGTCGGCGCCGCGCTGGCCGCGGCCGCGCACATCGACCTGCACGCCGTCGACATCGACCCGGCGGCCGTGGACTG
Organism: Kibdelosporangium sp. MJ126-NF4; assembly: GCF_000826545.1. The sequence goes on from NZ_CDME01000015.1 coordinate 907,309, forward strand.
CGCTCGGCACAATGTCGCCGACGTCCACCTCGGCGACCTCTACACGCCGCTTCCCGTCGGGTTACGCGGCCGCGTCGACGTCCTGGTCGCGAACGCGCCCTACGTGCCGACGGACGCGATCGCCCTGATGCCCGCGGAAGCCCGTGACCACGAGCCACTGGTCGCGCTCGACGGCGGCGCGGACGGCCTTGCCGTGCAACGCAGAGTGGCCGCGCAGGCACGGGAATGGCTTGCGCCAGGCGGACATCTGCTGATCGAGACCAGCGACCGGCAGGCCGCCGACACCGCCGCCGCCTTCACCGAACACGGCCTGCGACACCGGATCGCCCAGTCCGGCGACCTGTCGGCGACCGTCGTGATCGGCGAGCACAAGTCCTGACAGGTACACCGCGTACCTGGCAGCGACACGACCCTAGTCGGGACAGCCCTCGCTCTGAGTTTCCCGCGCGGGGACGTCCGGCAGCGGGATGTCCGAGTCCGGCCGCAGCCCGGCGAGCAGCAGGCCAAAGCAGCGCCGCCAGCCGTCCACCGGGTCCGGGGTCACCCGCAGCGTGCTGATCAGCATGTACACCACCAGCGGCAGGTCGCTCGCGCACAGGTCCGCCCGGACCACCCCGGCTTCCTGCGCGCGGTGCACGATCGCGGCCAGGTCGTTGAAGAATCGGGCCTTCAGCCCGACCAGCAGCGGGCGGGGGTCGTGCACCGCCTGGAGGACCGGCTGGGCTTCCGCCATCATCGTCAACGCGGCTTCCAGTGCGGTGACCACCGCTCGCCACGGGTCGCCGCCGACACGGGCTCGGGCCACCACGGGCTCGACGAAGTCCGCGTACCGCCATTCCATGATCGCGAGCAGCAGGTCGCCCTTGCTCGGGAACCGCCGGTAGAGGGTCGCGACGCCGACTCCCGCGCGCCTGGCGATCTCGTCGAGCGGGACATCCGCGCCCAACTCCGCGTACGCGCGCCAGGCAGCGCGGACGATCAGTTCCGCGTTGCGTGCCGCGTCCACACGCAACGGGCGCTGCGAAGACCCGGTCATATCCGGCAACGCTAACAGACTGATAGCCCACTACCACTTGTGCTAGCTTGGCAATAAGCGATAGGTCAGTATCACTTATCGGAGGGGTCATGACGCAAGCACCCGAAATCCCGGTCCACATCCGCAGGGACAAGTTCACCCCATCCCCCGACCTGCGCAAGCTGCGCGAGGAGCAGCCGGTCACCAGGGTCCAGACGGCGATCGGCGGACCCGCGTGGCTGGTCACGCGCTACGCGGACATCCGGGAGGTGTTCGGCGGTTCCGGCAAGTTCAGCAACACCCCGATCGGCCCGTTCCGCGACCAGAACCTGGGCCGCAGCGGGTTCCTGCTCGGCTACGACGCACCGGAGCACACCCGGCTGCGCCGGATGCTGACGCCCGAGTTCACCGTCCGGCGCATCCGCAGGCTGCAGCCCCGGATCGAGGCGATCGTGGACGAGCACCTCGACGCGCTCGAACAGGCGGGCCCGCCCGCGGACCTGGTGGCCACGTTCGCGTTGCCGATTCCGTCGCTGGTGATCTGCGAACTGCTCGGCGTGCCGTACGAGGACCGGGACGGGTTCCAGGAAACCGCGAAGGTCCGGCTGGACATGAGCCGTGACATGGACGAGCGCATTGCGGCCGTCGAGAAGTCTCGTTCCTTCATGGCCAAGCTCGTCGCGGCGGCCCGCGCGAACCCGGGCGACGACATGATCGGGATGCTGATCCGGGACCACGGCGACGAAGTCGACGACCGCGAACTGGTCGGTGTGGCCGACCTGCTGCTGCTCGCCGGACACGAGACGACGTCGAACATGCTCGCGCTGGGCACGCTGCTGTTGCTTCGCCATCCCGAACAGGCGGCTGCCGTGCGGGCCGGGGAGCAGGTCGACGAGGCCGTCGAGGAGATGCTGCGCTACCTCTCGATCGTCCACACCGGAGTGTTCCGCACCGCGCTCGAGGACGTCGAACTGTCCGGGCAGAAGATCGCCGCAGGGGACATCGTGGTGTGCTCGCTGCCGTCAGCCAACCGGGACCCCGCGCTCGGCGAGGATCTGGACGAGTTCGACATCGCCCGCAAGATCTCCGCGCACATGGCCTTCGGTCACGGCCTGCACCACTGCCTCGGCGCACCACTCGCCCGGATGGAGATGAAGATCGCCTTCCCCGCGCTGCTGCGCCGGTTCCCGGACCTGGCACTGGCGGTCGGCTACGACGAGGTGCGCTTCCGGTCGTACTCGTTCATCCACGGCATGGAATCGCTCCCGCTGACCTGGTAGCGGTACCACGCGGTTCGAGCCGCAGATCCGCACTGGATCAGATTCCCTTGCTGGGGAACCAACGGGATGCCCCAGCCGACTCGTGGATCAGACGACGCGAGGGAGTGATCCAGTGCGGGTGCAGATTCTGCTGTTCGACGGCGTGGAGGAACAGGACTTCATCGCTCCGGTCGAAGTTCTCGGGCTGGCCCGGTCGATGGGCGCCGCGTTCACCACCACGTTGGTGACCACCGGCAAACCGGGCACCGTGACCTGTGCGTACGGCACACGGGTCGAAGTCGCGACCGGATGGTCACCGCAGGACACCGACATCCTCATCGTCCCGGGCGGCGGCTACACCAGACTCAACGGCCCCGGGGTGCGGACGCTGATAGCCGACAAGGAGTTCCTGGGCAGGCTGACGGCCATCAAGGCGATGCCCGTCGGTATCTGCACCGGCGCGATGGTGTTGTCCGCGGCGGGAATAACACGGGGCCGCCCGGCAACGACACACGCCAATGCCAAGGCCGATCTCGCCGCTCAGGGCGCCACTCTGGTCAACGCGCGCGTCGTGGACGACGGCACGCTGATCACCGGTGGCGGCGTCACATCCGGGCTGGAAGTGGCGCTCTGGCTCGTCGAACGGTTCGCCAGTGCCAAGCAGGCGCAGCAGGCGGAGATCGTCCTGGAGTACGAGCGGCGCGGCAGCGTCTGGCGCAGCAGCTGACTCACATCTGGGTGAACGCCAGTTTCACGCCGAGGGCGACGAACGAGACCGCGAAGAACCGCCGCAGCCACGCCATCACCTTCGGCCGTGAGGTCACGTGGTCGCGCATGGCCGCGGCGAAGATCCCGTACAGCGCGAACACCACGAACGTCAGCGCCATGAACACCAGGCTCAGCTCGACCATCCGCCAGAGCTGACCGGGGTCGGCCACGCTGACGAACTGGGGCAGGAAGGCCACGAAGAAGATCGTCAGCTTCGGGTTCAACAGGTTCATCAGCACCGCGGCGACGATCACCTTCGTGGCCGGGAGCGTCGTGGTTTGCTCCCGCGCCTGGTCGACCACGAGCGGGCCCTTGTCCCGCAGGGTGCTCCACGCCATGTACACCAGGTAGGCCACGCCGAGGTACTTGACGATCTCGAAGGCCAGCGCGCTGGTCTGCAGCAGCGCGGCGAGGCCGGTGATGGTCGCGACCATGTGTGGGACGATGCCCAGCGTGCAGCCGAACGCGGCGACGACGCTCGCCCGGCGGCCTTGGGCGATGCCCGTGGCCAGCGTGTAGAGCACGCCCGTGCCGGGCGTCGCGACGGCGACCAGGGTCGTGACCAGGAAAGCAATACTCATGACGTGCACTGTGCTGCCACAATGGCCCTATGAGTAGGGCCAAACCAAGCTGGGATGACGGGTCCATAACTCCGGGGTCGGACTTCCTCCAGCTCACCATCTCGGACGCGCCTGCCGGTGGCCGGGCCGAGTGGCTGGCCGGGCAGCTGCGGCTGGCGATGTCGGACGGGCGGCTGCCGGTGGGCAGCAGGCTCCCGGCGACCCGCGTGCTGGCGGCCGACCTCGACGTCTCCCGTGGCGTGGTCACCGAGGCCTATCAGCGGCTGGTCGAGGGCGGGCACGTCGCCGGGCGCGGCCGGGGTGGGACCGTGGTCGTCGCCGTGCCGATCGCGGCGCCCGCCGCCGAGCCGTACCGGCCGCCGTCGACCGAGGACGTGTTCGCGACCGATCCGGCGGACGACGTCTTCGACTCGTTCCGGGCCGCCCGCGCACGCATCGACCTCTCCCCCGGTGTGCCCGACCTCGCCGCGTTCCCCCGATCGGCGTGGCTGCGGGCCGAACGCACGGTGTTCAACGCGCTGGAGCCTGCCGAGTTCGGCTACGGCGATCCTCGTGGTACCCCGGCGTTGCGCCTGGCCGTGGCGACGTGGCTGGCGCGTACCCGGGGCATCCGGGTGGATCCGGCGGAGGTCATCATCGTCGCCGGAGTCGCGCAAGCGCTTGGTCTGCTCGCCAAGGTGCTGCGGGCCGAGGGGACGACCTCGGTAGCCGTGGAGGACCCTGGTTCGCTCGGGGTGCGCCAGCACCTGCGCAACGCGGGCATGCGAACGCCGCCGGTCGCGGTGGATTCCGCCGGATTACGAGTGGACCTGTTGCGGGACAGCGGAGTCGGCGCGGTCATGATGACACCGGCCCACCAGTTCCCGACCGGCGTCATCCTCGACGGCGATCGGCGCCGCCAGCTGATGCGGTGGGACGGGCTGATCATCGAGGACGACTACGACGCCGAGCACCGCTACGACCGCTCGCCCGTGCCCGCGTTGCGTTCCATGGTGGCGGAGCGCGTGTTCTACGCGGGCAGTGTGTCCAAACTGCTCGCTCCCGCGCTGCGGGTCGGCTGGCTGCTCGCCCCGGCGAGGTACCGGGACGCCGTGATCGCCGCGAAACGACTCGCCGACCTCGGCAACGCGGCACTGCCCCAGTTGGTTCTGGCCGAGTTGATGTCGTCGGGCGAGTTGGAGCGGCAACTGAGGTTCCTGCGCAGGCGCCATGTCCGCCGCCGCGATGCCATGGTCGACGCTGTCCGCGCGCACCTGCCGGGCGCGGTCGTGCACGGCGCCGCCGCCGGTCTGCACCTGATGATCACACTGGACACTCCGTGTTCCGATGTGGACCTGGCAGCGGAGGCGCTGCGGCACGGCGTGAAGGTGCAGCCGTTGTCGTGGCACTGTCAACAGCCGTACCAGCCGGGCCTGATCCTGGGCTACGCGGCGAACACGCCGAGCGACATCGCGGAGGGCGTCGCCACGGTCGGCCGGGCTATCCGAGCCGTTCGATAGCGCCGAGCATCACGTCCCAGAACCGCGCGCGGTCGAGCTCCAGCGCGACACGGGCGTTGGCTGGTTTCCCTGTCACGCCGTGCAAGTCCACGACCGTCGCGCCGCGCGTGTGTGTCCCGGCCAGTTCGACCGCGACGGGAGCTTCGACGAGCGTGAGCAGATCGGGTTCGGCGACGGCGGCGACCGCGACCGGGTCGTGCACCGGTGGGTCGGGCATGCCGAACACCTCGTCGTAGGTGGACGCGAAGAACCGCAGCAGGTCCACCATGGTGTCGGCCAATGGCGTGCGCATCGCGCGCAGCCGCTCGAACACCTCGGGGGTGGCGGTGGCCTGGTGGGTGACGTCCAGTCCGCACATGGTGACCGGCAGGCCGCTGGTCAGTACGGTGTCGGCGGCTTCGGGATCGGCCCAGATGTTGAACTCCGCCAACGGCTGCCAGTTGCCACGGCCGCAGCTGCCGCCCATGAACACGACTCGTGGGCGCAGATCGGGCCTCCGGCGCAGCAACGCGGCCACGTTCGTCAGCGGGCCGGTCGCGATCACGGTCACCGGCTCCTCGTCGAGCAAGCGCTCGGTCAACGTCACCGCGTCCTCGTCGACCAGCAGATCGGCCGGCTCGGGGAGGGCCGCCCCGTCGAGCGCGCTCTCGCCGTGAATGGACGGCGCGTTCTCTCCCACCGGCTGTTCGAGTCCTGCCGCGACCGGAACGTCAATACCCGCCAAGGCACACACGCGCAGCGCGTTGTCGGTCACCTTCGCCAATGGCCCGTTCCCGGCGACGGTGGTGATCGCGCGCAGGTCGATCGCCGGGTGGGCGGCTGCGAGGAGCATGGCGAACACGTCGTCGTGGCCGGGATCGCAGTCGAGCACCACGGGGATCATGGTGGCAACCATAGCTGGCCACCGAGGCGCGAAAATGCCAAGCTGGACACCATGCTGACCTCGCCGGGCCGCCACAGCGGTCTCTTCGAGTCGTTGCCCCCCGACATCGCCGGACTGACCAGGGTTGGGCACGGCCTGCTCATCCACGAGTACCTCACGCACTTCTACGACGTGGAACTGTCCGATGAGGACCGAGAGCCGGTGCACCTCAGGGCGGTGGAGCAGTTGCTGACCGCGATCACCGAGCGGGACGGGCGGCCGCTCGACGTGCCGCGGGCCCCCGGCGAGCGAACAGCCGCCAATTGCCGCCATTTCACCGTACTGCTGGTCTCGATCCTCCAGGCGCGCGGTGTGCGCGCCCGAGCCCGGTGTGGCTTCGGCGCGTACTTCAACGAAGGCATGCACGAGGACCACTGGGTCTGCGAGTACTGGGACGGCGCACGGTGGGTGCTGGTCGACAGTCAGATCGACGAGGTGCAGCACGCCAGATTCCCCATCGACTTCGACCTGACCGACGTGCCCCGCGACAGGTTCCTGACGGCGGGCGCGGCCTGGCAGCTGTGCCGGGCGGGAAAGGCCGACCCGGACACGTTCGGGCTGAGCATGTTCAACGAGACCGGCTACTGGTGGATCGCCGCGAACATGGTCCGTGACGCGGCGGCGCTGGTCGGCGTACCGCTGCTGCCGTGGGACGTGTGGGGCAGCATGCCCGAACCGGAGGACACGGTCGACATGGCGTTCTTCGACCGGCTCGCCGCGTTGACCGAACATCCCGACGCGCCGACCGACGAACTGCGGAACCTGCTGCGGGACGACGAACGGATCCGTGTCCCGGCCAAGGTGCGCAACATGGCGCGCAAACGCGAGGAAGCGATCTGAAGGGCACCATGTTCCTCCCCCTGAACACCACGGTCGACGTCGAGACCCAGCGTCCGGCGGTCGCGATCCTGCCCGTCGGCAGCCACGAACAACACGGCCCGATCCTGCCGCTGGCGACGGACACGATCATCGCCTCGACCGTCGCGCGGGCGCTGAGCGAGACGTACCCGGTGCTGGAACTGCCGCCGATCACCATGTCCTGCTCGCACGAGCACGCGGCCTGGCCGGGCACGGTGAGCATCACGGCGCCGACGCTGTACGCGGTCGTGCGGGACATCGCGGAGTCGTTGCGCAGGTCGGGAATCGAGAAGCTGGTGCTGATCAACGGGCACGGCGGGAACTACGTGCTGTCCAATGTCGTCCAGGAGTCGGCGGGGATGGCCCTGTTCCCCACCGAGGCCGACTGGCAGCACGCCCGGACAGCGGGCGGAATCGAAACCCCGATGGTCAGTGACATGCACGCGGGTGAGTTGGAGGTGTCGATCCTGCTGCACGCGCATCCGGACGTCGTCAGGGAGGACTACGCCGAGCACGACCATCTGGCCGACGAGCGGGACCACATGCTGACGGTGGGGCTGGCCCCGTACACGAAGTCCGGCGTGATCGGACGGCCTTCCCTGGCCACGAAGGAGAAAGGCGAACGAGTCATGGACAGCCTGGTGACCAGGTTCGCCGGTGTCCTCAAAGCACTGAAGTGAGTCATGTCGGGACGAAGCTCGGCCATCAGGGCGGGACGCTGCCCGGGCACGGCGAGGGGTAGGAGTCCGGCATCCCGAGCCATGTGACGACGAACCAGGTGGAACACAGGGTGAAGATGAGCCCTGCGGTCAGGGCCAGCGTGGGGTGAAGTCTTCCGAGGGTGCTGTACAGGATCACCCACACAACCGCGGTGGCGATCCATATGAGAGGCGCTAGAACCAGCAAAGCCATGCCGTTGGCAGACGCGTTGACGCCGACGTCACAAGCAGCCCAAGCCCGCCCGATCAGAACAATGGACACCACCGCGGCCAGCCCACTGACGAGGACACCAAGGCCGATTCCCCCGCCCCGGCGGCTCGGCGGAACCGACAGCTCTGCTTCCACGTTCATCTCCCCCACCTCACCGTAGATGCGAAGAGTACCAACGTTCCGAAGCGCGACAGGTGCGAAACTGTCAGAGTATGTCGTCCAACTGTGGGAGGTGGTGGGCCAGGCGTTCGCGTTTCGCCTTCAGGTACGGCAGGTTCTCGTCGTTCACCTCGATCAGCAGCGGGATCTGCTCGGAGATGCTGATTCCGTACCGGCTCAGTGATTCCACCTTGTGCGGGTTGTTCGAGAGCAGCCTGATCGCCGGGACCCCCAGGTCCTGCAGGATGTCCGCCGCCGCCTGGTAGTCACGGCTGTCCACCGGCAGGCCCAGCGCCACGTTCGCGTCCACCGTGTCCATGCCGTCTTCCTGCAGGCGCATCGCTTTCAGCTTCGCCAGCAGACCTATCCCCCGTCCTTCGTGGCCCTGCAGGTAGATCAGGATTCCCGCGCCCTCGGCCACGATGGCTTTCATCGCCGCGGCCAACTGGTCGCCGCATTCGCATCTCGTCGACGCGAAGACGTCACCGGTCAGGCATTCCGAGTGCACTCTGGTGAGTGGGTCACGGTTGGCTATGTCCCCGTAGACCAGCGCCATGTGCTCGTGGGCGAATGTCGGGTCCTGGTATCCCACCGCCTGGAAATCACCGTACCGCGTGGGCAGCCGTGTCTCCGCTGCTCGCCGGGTGAAGCCCGCCAGTTCTGTCATAGTGCCTTTTCCCATCTCCGCAGCACTCGCGTACGCAGGAGCAGCACTCCGGCTCCCGGCAGGCTCGCGACCAGCGCCAGCACTCCGTACACCACTGCTGTCGTCAATCCCTGTGCGGCGCCCAGCCCGGCGGCACCGAACACCACCGCGGCCACGCCTTCCCTCGGCCCCCAGCCCCCGATGTTCACCGGAAGTCCCATCGCCAGCAGCGACAGCACCATCAGCGGCACCAGCTGTGCGATCGGCGCTGTCGATCCCACCGCGTGTGCCGCCACGACGAACAGACAGATGTGTCCAGCCAGCGCTGCTGCTGACAGTAGCGCGATTCCCGGCCACGCGTCACGGGCCAGTAGTCCCGCGCGGATGTCGGCGATCGTTCGGGACAGTCCGGTGTTCGCGCGCGCCCAGCGTTTCGCCGCGACGAACGCGGCCGCGATCACCGCCAGCACACCGAGGACGATCAGGATGATGTCGCGCGGCAGGCCCAGTGACGGCACCGCCAGCAGCACGGCCACCCCGGCGACGATGATCACCGCCTGCCCGGCGATCCGTTCCAGCACAACGGCTCGGACGCCACGGCCGACGTCACCTTCCTGCTGTCCGTGCTCGACCGCGCGCTGTACGTCACCGAGAACACCCGCTGGCAGCACCGCGTTGAGGAACAGTGCGCGGTAGTAGTCCAGCACCGCACGGGAAAGCGACAGGTTCAGGCCGAGTCGCCTGGCCACCAGGCACCAGCGCCACGCACTGAGCACTGTGGTCGCCAGGCCGATCGCCAGCGCCGCGAACACCTCGCCCAGCGAGATCACGCGCAGCCCGTCCACAAAGCTCTGGGTACCCAGCTGCAGGAACAACGCGACGAGGATGCCCGCGCCGACCAACAACTTCGCCCACGCCCACACGTTCTTCACGCCACACCTCCCGGCAGGGCGAGCAGATCCTCGTGGTGCACCACGACTCCAGGCTCCGGACCGGTGATCCTGCGGTCGAGGTAGGCCTCCGCGTGGGCGGCCAGGTCCGGCTGCTCCTGCACCGCGGCGGCCACCCAGCCACGCAGCCATTCGGCGACCAGTGCGCCGTCGTCCGGCCCCAGCCGCCACGGGCTGGGCTCGCGGAACACGGTCGCTCCCTGCTGCCGGAAGAGTTCCACCGCGGTCTCCGCGGCGTCCGGGCCCAGCAGGCGTCTGCCGTCCAGTGTCCGCCGCTGGTGGGCGTTGAACGCCTTGACGAACTGCGCGTCGAGCTCGTCCGCGGGCTCGATGTCGACCTGCCCGACCACCGACAGCGCGAACAGCACCGGGATCCTGGCGCACGCCTGCGCCAGCGCCGTCAGTTCGTCCGCGGTCAGCAGGTCCAGCAGCGCCGACGCGGTCACCAGTGACGTCCCGCTCAGGTCGGTGGCCCGCAACTGGGTGATGTCCTGCAACTCCCCGGTCACGGTCACCGTGCGGGGCATCCCCGCCACGGCACGGGACAGCAGGCCGGGATCGCGGTCGTGCAGGATCCAGTGCTGTGGCCCGGGCAGCCGGTCGGCCAGCCAGCGTCCCATCGAGCCGATGCCGCAGCCGAGGTCGCGGATGATCAGGCCGGGCCGGTCGCCGAGGTAGGCCCGCAGCGGCTCGACCAGCGCGGCCGACCGGGCCGCGGCGTCCGCGTCCTCGCGCAGGCTCAGCCATTCGGCTGGGTACGTGGTCTTGTTGCTCAGGTGAGACATGCCGGTTCCTCCAGCCTGGCCAGCACATCCGTCAGTTCGCGCGCCGCGGTGTCCCAGCCGGTCAGCGTTTCCCGCCTGGCCAGTGCCGCTGCCCGCAGCGTGTCGCGCAGCGCCGCGTCGGTCAGGAAGCGGCGCAGCGCGTCGGCGAACTGCCAGGTGAGGATGCCGGGCACGGTCCCGTCCGGCGCGTGCCCGACGGTTTCCGGCATCGCGCTGACGTTCGTGGCCAGCACGGGGATTCCCCGTGCCAGCGCCTCGGTGAGGACCATCCCGTAGGTCTCGGTGTGTGACGGCAGCACGAACAGGTCCGCCGCCGCGTAGGCCTCTTCCAGTTCCGCGCCGGTCTTCGGCCCCGCCAGCCGCACCCGGTCGGCCAAGCCGCTGTCCTCGATCATCGCGCGCAGCCGCAGCGCGTAACCGGTGTCCCGCCGCACCGATCCGACCAGCTCACAGCTGAACGGCAGGTCACGTACCGAATCCAGGGCCTCGACCAGCCGGTCCTGGCCCTTGCGCGGCGTCACGGCGGCCACGCACAGCAGCCGAGAGCGGCCGTCTGTTCCGGGCGCGAGCGGCGCCGGATCGGTGCCCGGCCGCACGGTGTGCACACGGTGGGCCGGAAGCCGGTGGTGCGACGTGATCCGGCGCGCCGCCCACGGACTGGTCGCGACGATCATGCCCGCCGCGTGCAGCGTCTCGCGTTCGCGGGCGTTCAGATCCGCGGCGAGTTCGGGTTCGAGTCCGGTCTCGTCCGCGAGCGGCAAGTGCACCAGCACCGCCAGGCGTAACCGGCGCGCCTGGGGAACAACGATTTCCGGGACACCACACGCGACAAGCCCGTCGATCACCACAGTCGCACCATCGTCGAACCCGGCGAGCACGCCCGCCAACTCCAGGCGTGCGGTGTCCTCGGGCGTCGGCCACGTCCCGGCGACCGCGACCTCGTCGGCGCCCAACGCCGCGCCCAACCGGCGGTCGTAGGTGTTGCCGCCGCTCGGCACCGACTGGTCGTCGACGTCGCCAGGGACGACGAAAGTGATCCCGGAGGTCGTCACAGTGACGATCCCACCGCACGCCGGTAGCTGGCCCACGCCACATGCGACTCATGCAGTGTGACGGTGATCTCCGACAGTCCACGCGCGCCGTCGCCGAGTTTGCCGTCGCCGATCCGCTCGACCAGCCGGTCGGCGATCACTTTCGCCAGGAACTCGGTGGAGGTGTTGACGCCCTTGAACTCCGGCTCGTCGTCGAGGTTGCGGTAGTTGAGCGGGGCCAGAACCTCCTTGAGCTGTTCGGTAGCCAGTCCGATGTCGACGACGATGTTGTCCTCGTCGAGGTCGGCGCGGTGGAACGTGGCATCCACGAGGAACGTCGCGCCGTGCAGTCGCTGCGCTGGTCCGAAGACCTCGCCGCGGAAACTGTGGGCGACCATGACGTGATCGCGGACGGTGATGCTGAACACCCGGGGGCCCTCCCATTCGGTTCGTATCGTCACCCGTCGTACGTAATACGGCGGCACAGTCCAGGTAGTTCACCGTTGGCCAGAGAACTCATCACCGCGGGCAGGTCGTCGAACGGGGATTCCCCACTGATCAGCGCGTCGAAACCCGAGTCGGCCAGCAGATCCATCGCCACGGCCAGCCGGTCGGCGTAGCCGCGGCTGGCACGCCGTGCCTTGGCGACGGCACCGACCTGGCTTGCCCTGATGGTCAGCCTGCGCGAGTGGAACCACTCCCCCAGCGGCACGCTGACGCGCCGGTCGCCGTACCAGCTGAGCTCGATCACCTCACCGTCCTCGGCGAGCAGTTCCAGCGACCTGGCCAGGCCCGCCTCGGTCGCGGTGGCGTGCACGACGAAGTCACAGCCGTCCTCGGCAGTGTCCGGTGTGGCGAACTCGATTCCCAGCGCCGCCGCGACCTCGGCTTTGGCCGGGTCGGAGTCGACCAGTTGCACCCTGGCCGCGGGGAAACCGGCCATGATCTTCGCGACGGACGCGCCGACCATGCCCGCGCCGACAACGGCGATCCGGTCACCGACCATCGGCGCGGCGTCCCACACCGCGTTCACGGCCGTCTCCACCGTGCCCGCCAGGATCGCCCGCGCGGCGGGCACTGTGTCCGGCACGACCGTCACGGCGGTCGCCGGGACCACGTAACGGGTTTGGTGCGGGTAGAGGCAGAACACTGTTTTGCCGATGAGGTTCTCCGGCCCATCCTCGACGACTCCCACGTTCAGGTAGCCGTATTTGACCGGCCAGGGAAAGTCGCCGTCCTGGAACGGTGCCCGCATCGCCTGGTACTGGCTGGGGGGCACCTGGCCTCGGAAGACAAGGGTTTCGGTGCCGCGGCTGACCCCGCTGAAAAGAGTTCGAACCAACACCTCGTCCCGTGCGTGTTGTTGCACATGAGCAGGTTCGATCTCGCCGTGACCAGCCGAACGCACCCAGAACGCCCGTTCCATCCGTTCTACCCTCCACTTAGGCTTTCGATCACCCTAAGCAGCGGGAGGGCCGCGTTGGCCTACGAGCCCCTCGTGGGCGTGGTCGCACAGTTACTTCTGGTAACTGCGCTGGCCATGGTCACGCCTCTGGGCTTCGAGGGATGGCTGGCCGGTGCGACGTACGCGGTCGTGCTCGGCGGATGGCTGATGACCGCACTGTTCCGTGCGGGTGCGAGGACGGTCGGCGCGGCCAACCGCGTCACGCTCGCCAGGGCCGGGCTCGTGGGAAGCGTGACGGCGATCGTGGTGGATTCGTTCTGGCGGCCTGTTCCGCTGATGCTGCTGGCGGTCATCGCCGCGGTCGCGCTGGTCGGCGACGCGATCGACGGCCAGATCGCCCGCCGGACCGGCTCGGCCACCCCGCTGGGCGCCCGGTTCGACATGGAAGTGGACGCCTTCCTGATTCTCGTCCTGAGCATGTTCGTGGCGCATTCGCTGGGACCGTGGGTGCTGCTGATCGGCGCCATGCGGTACGTGTTCGTCGCCGCGAGCTGGGCCTTGCCGTGGCTCACCGCCGCGCTGCCGGACAGCATGGCGCGCAAGACCGTGGCGGCGACGCAGGGCATCGTTCTGGTGGCCGCCGCGTCCGGGCTGCTGCCGCTCGCGCTGTCGTACCTGGTCACTGGCGTCGCGCTAGGCGCACTGGTCTGGTCGTTCGGCCGGGACGTGCACTGGCTGTACCGCTCGCGGGCCTGACATCACGTTGCAGACGTCGATGTCGCCGAGCTGGAGCCTGCGGCCGCGGCGACGCAGGACCAGGGGCGTGCCCCAGACATCGGCCATGTGCAGGCCGCGCACAGCGACGTCGTCCACTGTGTCCAGCACCAACCCGCGACTGTGCTCAAGAACCGTCGCGCTCAGCGTGACGTTGCGTGAACCGCTCACCGTGATCCCGCCACGCGGCTGGTCGCACGCGCGGGTGAACGTTCCGTCGACGACCGATCCGGTCTCGTAGCCGTAGACCGCACAGTCCTCAATAGACACGTTGGTCGAGTCGACCAGCCGGATCCCGTCGCCTGCGTTGACCATCACGCGGGCGATGGTGACGTCACGGCAGTGCTCGAGCACAAGCCCGTCGCCCGCGGTGTCGATCACCAGGTCCTCGATCGTCACACCGGTCAGGCCGGTGAGACGCACCGTGCGCCGCAAGGTTGTCGTCATCCCGCAAGCACAGGCGGTCACCGGGTCATGTCGGCAGTCCGGTGGCTCACCAACGGCGGGGCCGAAGGTCGTGAACCAGGTGACTTTCGTCAGGTCTTGCGGCGAACACCCTGGACAGTGGGGGTGCGCGGCATAACGTGGTGCCCGTGAACGTGACCAGGGAGCGAGTGTTCGACGTCCTGACCCTGGCCGGAGCGGCGTCCTTGTTGGTCGTGTCGCTCGTCGGGTCGAGGGCGGGCGTCGCCTACACCGCGGTGGGGACGGCGATCCAGGTCATGGCGATCGGCGTCCTGGTGTTCCGGCGGAAGGCCCCACTCGGGATTCTCTGGTTCACCGTGGCGACCGCGGCGGGCATGACAATCGCCGAGCTCACCGCGCCGGGCACGGTGATCGACCTGGCGCAGGACAAGTCCACGCTGTGGATACCGCAGGCGGCCACGCCTTTCGTGGTGTGCGGCTCGATGGCGTACTCCCGCAGCCGGGTGGCGGCGTGGATACCCGCTGTCCTGCTGCTCATACTCGCGGCCCGGCCATGGGAGCTGACCGGCGAACGGCTGGCAACGTCCGTGCTGCTGATCGTCGTGCCCGCTGTCATGGGAATGACCATCGGCGCGCGGGATCGCGTGACGAAGATGATGATGGAGTCGGCAAGGGCCGAGGAACGAGCGAGGTTGGCGGCCGAGATGCACGACGTCGTCACGCACCGCGTGAGCCTGATGGTGCTGCAGGCGGGCAGCCTGGAGATGACCGCGAAGGACGACGAGACCCGCCGCGCGGCGGAGGAACTGCGGACCAACGGCTGCCAAGCGCTGGAGGAGCTGCGTGAGGTCGTGGCGATCCTGCGGGCGGACAGCGTCGACACCACCGTCGACACCACCGGTACGGTCACACAGGCCCCGGTACCCGAGCTATCCACTTTGGTCTCCGAGTCCGGCTCGGTCGGCGTCCCGGTCGACCTGGTGGAGGAAGGCGTACCGGCCGAGGCATCACCGGTCGTGCGCCGCACCGCGCACCGGATCGTGCAGGAGGCGTTGACCAACGTCCGCAAGCACGCCCCCGGCGCCAGCGTCCACGTCCAGGTGAACTACGGCCCAGCCGACACACGCGTGTCGGTCCGCAACACCGCGCCGGACCGCCCGACCGATCCCGGCCTGACCGCAGCGGGCTCCGGCGCAGGCCTGGACAACCTCAGGGAACGAGTCAGCCTCGTCGGCGGCACACTCGACGCCGGTCCATCGCCGGAAGGTGGCTTTCACGTGTCGGCGATCCTCACGGAGCCAGCGTCATGATCAACGTCCTCGTGGTCGACGACGACCCGCTGGTGTGCGGACACCTGCGCACAATCCTGGGCGCGGCCGAAGATCTGACGGTAGTCGCCGAGGCCTACGACGGCGCCGAAGCTGTCGAAGCGGTACTGCGGCACAAGCCGGATGTCGTACTGATGGACCTGCACATGCCCGGCGTGGACGGACTCACCGCGATCCAGCGCATCAGCGAGCTCAAGCAGCCGCCCGCGGTCGTCGCACTGACCACTTTCGACGGTGACCACTACATCCTGCGAGCCATGCGTGACGGGGCAGCGGGATATCTGCTGAAGTCCACACCGCCCAAGGACCTCATCGGCTTGGTCCGAGTCGCCGCCGACGGGCACACCGTGATGTCGCCGACCGTGTCGCGCAAGCTGATCGCGAGCGCGGCACAACGACGTTCGTCCCAGTCGGACCTACTGCGCGAGCTGACCGAACGGGAGTCGGAGATCCTGGCGTGCCTCGGCAACGGCCTGTCCAACGCGCAGATCGCCGCCAAGGTCCACCTGAGCGAGGGAACGGTGAAGAACTACATCTCCCAGATCCTGCTGAAGCTGCGTTGCGCCAACCGAACCCAAGCGGGACTGCTCGCCTACGAAGCAGGACTGTGTTCAAGGCAGTGACTAACCCAGTTCAATCAATCAGGCTGGGGATGAAACTGGCTGGTACGTAACCAACACAGGGCAACCAGCGCTGGTTGCCGAGACCCCGGCTGGTAGTCGCATTCCAACGTAACCAACACAGGGCAACCAGCGCTGGTTGCCGAGACCCCGGCTGGTAGTCGCATTCCAACGTGACCAACAGCGCTGACGCAATCAGAGGTAATCCGTTCAAACCGGGCACAGCGGCGGGTGGCCCGTTGGTGGGCAGAGCGTGACTCACCATCCACATGCACAGCGCCACCCAACCAGCGGCTCCGTTGCTGTGTCTTGGGTTGAGTGGCGCAACGGGGGGTGACCATCGGCGCAGCTCTCCCGCGAAGCACCGCAATGTCTGAAGGAGATTGCGCCCCTGTAGCCCCAGGACAGCGCCGTGCAGCTAGGGCCGCGTGTGGCGCGGGCAACCAAGGTGCCCTTGTGGTGCGGTTCAGGCATCGAAGGCCTTCGGTGCATCAACCTCCTCACGCAACCAAGGCCACCTTGGGTGCATCCGACGCACCGAAGGTGGCCATCGGTGCATCCGACGCACCGAAGGTGGCCATCGGTGCATCCGACGCACCGAAGGTGGCCATCGGTGCATTCGGCGCACCGAAGGTGGCCGGTGGTGCATTCGGCGCGCCAGGGGTAGCGGGGGTGGCCCGGGTGCGTTCCGTGCACCGAAGGCCGCCTTGGTTGCGCTTGGTGCACCGAAGGCCGCCTTGGTTGCGACCGGTGCGCCGAAGGCCGCTTTGGTTGCGCGGGGTTTGGGGTGCAACCAAGGTGGCCTTGGTTGCGTGGGATGCACCGAAGGCCGCCTTGGTTGCGCGAGGAGGAGTGCGCCAAGACCACTTTCCCGCTGCATGGCCGTACACCCAATGTGGCGTTCGTTGTGTGAGGGAGTCGAGGCGCTCGAGCTGCCTTGGCTGTGCTGCTCATGCAGCTAAGGCTTTTCTTCCTTGCCTGAACCGCACCAAACTCCGCCACTTGGTTGTCCGCGCCACACGCGGCCCTGGCTGCATGGCGCTGTCCTGGGCTACTGGACGCTGTCTCCTGTAGACATTGCGGTGCTTCGCGGGAGAGCTGCGTCGATGGTCACCACCGTTGCGCCACTCACCGCGGCGAGACGGCAACGGAGCCGCTGGTTGGGTGGCGCTGTGCATGTGGATGGTGAGTCACGCTCTGCCCACCAGTGGGCCGCCCGCCGCTGTGCTCGGTTTGAACGGATTATCTCTGATTGCGTCAGCGCTGTTGGTTACGTTGGAGTTCGGTTTCCAGCCGGGGTCTCGGCAACCAGCGCTGGTTGCCCTGTGTTGGTTACGTACCAGCCAGTTTCATCCCCAGCCTGATTGATTGAACTGGGTTAGCTGTTTGTACTGACTACAGCTGCCTGATCACCGCTGTGGTCTTGCCCGCGATCGTTCCGGCGAGGTACCGGGTGAAGCCGGGGATACGCGCGAGGCGTATGGCGGCACGGCGCAGGCGCAGGTGGGTGGCTGACACGGGCAGGAACCAACGGGCGCCGTTGCGGGCGACCTGTTGTTTCTCCTCGACTACCGGCCGCCACAGGCGCTCGTAGCTGGCCAACGCCTCCGGTACCGAGGCAGCTTTGTCCAGTTGGTCGGCCAGCAGGTACGCGCCCGCCATCCCCAGTGACGCGCCTTGTCCGGCCAGCAGCGACACGGCGTGGCACGCGTCGCCGATCAGGACAACCCGGCCGGAGCTCCACCTCGGGAGCACGGTCTGTGCGACCTGGTCGTAGTAGACGTTCCTCGAGTCCGGGCAGGCCGCGAGGGCTTGGGGGACGACCCAGCCGAGGTCCGAGTATGTGTCACGGACCGCCTTCGCGAAGTCCGCCGGGAGCTCGGGATCCGGTGTGCGGTGCACGGTGAACGCGGCGACTCGGCCGTCGCGTAACGCGTAGAAGCCGAGTTGTTTGCCCACGGTGTCCGTCAGGCAGAATCGGTTCCCGACCTCGGCATGGACCTCGGGGGCGTCGAAGATGTACGCGGCCGTGTGCAGGCCGAGGTAGCGCACGCAGTCCTGGTCCGCGAAGACCATGGACCGCACCGCCGAGTGGATGCCGTCCGCGCCGACCAGGAGGTCTGCGGTGATCACTCGGCCGTCGGACAGGGTGATCTCGGCGTGCTCCGGCGAGGCGTCGACGTGCGTGATCCACGTTCCGTAACACAGCTCCACGGCCTCGGGCAGGCTCTCGCGCAGCGCCGCCTCCAGGTCTGGGCGCATGATGCTGACCAGCCTGCCGTCCACTGCCTTGGCGAACGTGTCGAATGGCAGTCCCGCCCGGCGGCGGCCGGTCTCGTCGAGGTACACCGCCTCGCTCACGCGGTAGCCGACGGACGTGAGCCTGGGCAGTAGGCCCATTCTTTCCGCCGCGTCGTAGCCCGCGCCGAAGAAGTCGATCATGTAGCCCTGCTGTCGTGGTCCTGGCGCCTTCTCCAGCACGGTCACGTCGTGCCTGTCGGCCAGCCGGGCCGCCAGGGTCAGCCCGGCGATCCCCGCGCCACAGACGACCACCCTCATCGCGTTTCCCCTTCTGTTCCCATCAGTCGGCGCAGGACCGGCCGGAGGTCCGTCCTCTCCGACGGGTTCAGTGCCCGGTGCAGCATCAGGCCGTCGATCGCGGCCACCAGCACCGCCGCTGTCTGCGCGGGCGCAGGGACGTCGTGGTCGGCCAGCCAGCCGGTGAGCTGGTCGGTGACCTCCGCCAGCAGCGCGCTGATCGCCGACCTGAGCTCGTCGTCCCTGGTCGCGGCCAGGTAGGTCTCGATGAACAGCAGGGACACCGGGTCGCCGCCGGTGTACGCGTCCAACGGGTCGAGCAGGCTGCCGATCAGGTCCTCTCCCGGCTCGATGTCCGCGATGGCCGCTCGGATGGCCCCGATCGCCGCCTCGGCGAGCAGCGCCCGCAACGACGGGAAGTGGTAGTGGACCACGCCGGGCGCGACGCCCGCCCGTTCGGCGAGCATTCGCGTACTCACCGCTGACCAGCCCTTCTGCGTGATCAACTCGACCGCTGCGGTAGTCAGCCGCTGACGCACGTCCCGGCCTCTCGCCGCCATCGACGACTGCATGCACACTCCTCGGACAATCGCCTTGGACGATCGTCCAGGACGTATGCCCAAGGTAGCTTTTCAAGCCGGTGAAGTCCAGGCGTTTAGTCCTCGACCGCGTGGGGAATCCGTGGTGGGTCTCCGCGCCCTGGTGCGGGTGACACGATCTGTTCTGCTGGGAGATATGAATGACCGACGACACCGACGACGTCCCTGCCGTCCCTGAGTCGCAGACCGGCAAGGAGTTGAACAACCTGCGCACCCGCATCGACCAGCAATCCAAGCAACTCAACAGACACGCCCGCGAGCTGACCGCATTGCACAACGATCTGGCCGAGCTCGACGAGCGGATCGACGCGCACCAGCATCGTGACGGCTGACCGCGCGGAGCCCGGTGGTGGCGACACTCGTCGGCATCCATCGGCCGAGCTGGTTGCTGCTGCGTCGGAAGACCAGTGGGTCAGGCCAACAGCGTCACGACCACCCGTGTGAGGTGGTGGCGCGGACGTAGTTCTCGGCCGGGCGCTCGACCGGGCGCCCGTCAAACTGCGTGGACAACACGACCGAGGATCGCATCTCCCCGTGCTTGCCCATCCGCTCCAGCAGGCCTTCGAAGTGCTCGAGTGACGCCGCCCGCACCTTCAGCATCGAGCAGTGGTCGCCGCTGAGTTTGTGGATCTCCACCACTTCCGGGTAGTCGTCGGCTGTGCTCGTCTTCAGCAGGCACCGGGCCAGCGAACAGCGCATCTGGATGAACGCCGAGATCGGGTGCCCGGCCATCCGAGGGTCCACCCTGGCGTGGTAGCCGGTGATCACCCCCGCCTCCTCAAGCCTGCGCACCCGGTCGGCCACCGCGGGCGCGGAGAGGTTGACCTGCCTGCCCAGTTCCTTGAACGAGAGCCTGCCGTCGGACTGGAGTCGTTCGACGATGCGCCAGTCGAGTTCGTCCAGGTCTCTTTCCGTTCGGAAGGACATCGGCCACATTCTCCTTTCACACGGGTGGTCCCGCGTGCGTTGTTCCGTACTGTAGCCATTCGAATCGCGGATTCCGCCGCATAGCATCAACGCCCATGGACCTGGGGATCACCACTCGTCGGCGGTCGATGACCGCTCTCATCGTCACAGTCGCGCTGATGAACACCGCGACCGTCCTGGCCAGTACCGCAGGCACGCTGATCGCCGCCGACACCAGTGGACCGCAGGTGAGCGGCTTACCCAGCGCCGCCGGGATCCTGGGGACCGCCGCAGGCTCGTTGTTGTCGGGCACTCTGACCGCTCGGCGCGGGCGGCGTTTCGCGTTGCTCACCGGATATGGGGCGGCGACCGCGGGCGGGCTGGTGGCGTGCGTCGGGGCCATCGGCGGTTCGCTGGTTCTGCTGCTCGCCGGGCTTGTCGTTCTCGGGCTCGGCAACGGCGCGGCCCAACTGTCCCGCTATCTCGCCGCTGACATGTACCCACAGGAACGCAAGGGTTTCGCGCTGTCTTCCGTGGTCTGGGCCGGTACCATCGGCGCGCTGGCCGGACCGCTGATGATCGCACCGGTCGCGCACGCAGCCGAGCATGTCGGCCTGCCGGGGCTGTCCGGGCCGATCCTGGCCGCGTGTGCCGCGGTCGCCTGCGCGGCGGCCACCGCGTTCGCGCTACCGCCGGACGAGGTGCCTGAAGTCACCGTGCACGAGGGATGGGCGGTGTTCCGGCGTCGGTCGCTGCGGCTTCCGCTGGGAGCCATGGTGGCCGCGCAGATCACGATGGTGGCCGTCATGACGATGACGCCCCCGCAGCTGCACCACCTCGGCCACGGCCTCGAAGTCGTCGGGTGGATCCTCGCCGCGCACATCTTCGGGATGTTCGCGTTGTCGCCGCTGACCGGGCGGCTCGCGGACCGGATCGGCGGGCGGCGGACCATCGGGATCGGCATCGTCGTGCTCGCACTGTCCGCCGTCCTCGCCTACGCGCTGCCCACCTCGCACGAGTCCGGGCTGCCGGTGTCGCTGTTCCTGCTGGGCTACGGCTGGAACCTGATGTTCGTCGGCGGCAGCAGCCTGCTCAGCTCCACCGTCCAGACACGCGCCAAGGGCGCGGTCGACGCCGTGATCTGGGGGTCGTCCGCGTTCGCCAGCATCGGCTCCGGCCACCTGTTCGGCTACGGCGGCTACCCGCTCGTCGCCGCCGTGGCCGGAGTCCTCGCTGTACTGCCCGTGTTCCTGTTGGTCACACGTGCTTCACGAACCACTGAGTGAGCCGCTCGTCGACCACCTTGGCGATCGGCAACTGCGGCGCCGGTTCGATTCCCGGCTCGTCGGCCAGCGGATGGGCGAGACCGGGGATCGTCGCGAGCTCCCCGTTCGGCAGGGCGTCGGTCAGATTCTTCGCGTCCACCTGGAAAACCGGGTAGTCATCCTCGCCGCTGACCACCAACAGCGGAGTGTCGCCGAGATCGCCCGCGCGGGCGACGAAGTCCAACGCGTCGGCCGCCGCGGCGGATTCGTCGGTCCATGTGTACGGCGTCTCCGTGATCCCCTCGAGCAGGGCGACACCTGTGCGGACCCGGATCAACGCGTTGACCACCGCGGCAGCCTTGAACTCCACCTTGGTGGCGTTCTGCAGGACGACGAGGCCGCCGAGCGAGCCACCGAACGCGAACAGCGGACCGTCGCCAATGGACAGCTGCTGACGGACTTCCGCCAGCGCGGCCGGGAACTCGTCGACAGCCTGGTTGGTGAAGCCCGCGAAGTAGTCCAGCACCCCGTCACGCCGTGCCAGCCGGTAGACCTCGTCCATGCTGCCGTCGACCATTCGCGCGCCACAGAACGGCATGCCCAGGTGCACACGCCACGCTGGGACGTCGTTCAACGGCAGTGCGGCGGCGAAGGCGGCGTCTGTCCGTGGTGCGTCGATCATGTGCCAGGACACGACGAGTGCGTCGGTGTCGACTGACGGTCGCAATGCTGTGTACGGCACGCCTGCGGCGGTACCGGTGATCACCTGGCCCATGCCGATCACCCTAGAGGCAACTCAGCCCTCGCAGCTTCTGGTTCTGCTGTCGGCGAAACAACGGACGCGGCGGCCAGTGCCCGGTGCATCGCCAACTCCGCCGTCGGGCCTTCGGCCAGCACGATGCCGACACAGCCACGCTGGTCGGCAACGTGCTCGACACGGTCGCCCACGGCCATGGTCGGATACCACTCGGGGTTGCCGGGGAAGCGAACCAGCCGGTCCATACCGTCGATTGCCGTCAGAACTCCTTGCTGTGACGGGTAAACCAGGGCGAAGGCCACGCCTGGACCAGTCGGCTCGGCGTACGTGAGCAGCGCGGGCTCCTTGCCGAGCGCCATGTCGACCATCGCCTCGTACACGTTCGTGCCGAGTGTGCGGCACAGCGCCTCGCCGACGAGGGCGCCACCGATCCGGGCGTTGATCTCAACCAGTTGCGGACCGTCCACTGTGAACACGAACTCGACGTGCGCGAAGCCCTGCTCGAACTCCACCGCGTCGAGCACCTGCGCGACCCACTCGGCGACCGACTCCTCCGGCGGGAAGAGGACCGGGAACGCGGCGGCGTCCTCACGGACCCCCGTCACCTGACGGCTGAACACGCCAAGCAGACGCGTCCGGCCCGCCCACGTGATTGTCTCCGCGCTGTAGAGCGGTCCTTCGAACAGCGGCTCGGCGAACACCTCGCCTTTCGGGTCGCTGCCAGCCGCCTCGGCGCGTGCCGCCTGGAGTTCCTCTGGGGTGCGTACCAGCCATACATTGCGCGACGACGTCCCTGAGGAATCCTTGAGCACGGCCGGAAGCGCGTCGCCGGGCGCCGGGCTCAGTGCGTGTTCGTGCAGGCGTTCACGGACTTTCCGCTTGTCCCGCAGGAACTGCGCCGAGCCAACCGACCGGCCCGGCAGGCCGAACCGGGCCGCCAGTTCGGCGCCGGGAACGAGCCAGGTGTCGGTGGAGTTGATCAGGCCGCGCACGTCCGGGAGTTGCTTGACGATCTCGGCGCAGGCCTCGATGTCGGTCGTGTCGACGTCGTGTACGTCCAGCGCGTCGGCGGGCAGCTGGGCCAGTTCGTGCTGATAGATGTCCCGCTCACCGGTCAGCAGGCACAGCCGTTCGCCGGAGCGGGCCGCGGCGCGGACCATGTGCCCGAGGCCGAACGTGAGCGCTTCCAGGACAACTATGGTCACGATGCCCGCTCCTCCTGTCGTGTCACCGGCCACGTCCGGCGCTGCCACTCCATCGTCGACCACGGCATCGCCAGGTCGTCCAGTGACATGATCTCACGAGGCCGCAACGACTTCGTGTCGGGCGCCTGCTCGTGGTGGGCGAAGACCCGGTCCACGTAACGATGCCCGGTGTCCGCACCGATCACCACGTGCGTGCGGTCCGGGTTGCGCGCGGCTTCCCAGCCCGCGACCAGGTACGCCGCCCCGGTGGACAGGCCCGCGAACACCGCGTGGTCGCGCAGCAGCCCGACGGCTCCGGCCATCGCGTGCCGGAAGTCCACCCAATGTAGACAGTCGTACAGGTGGTGGCGGACGTTGTCGAACCAGATGGAGCTGCCGATCCCGGCGATGATCGCCTCCGGATCGGTGAACCCCTCGCTGCCGAAGGTGACGCTTCCGAACGGCTGCAACCCCAACAGCCGCACGGAAGGGTCTGTCTGACGCAACGGCTCGACAAGCCCGCCTGTGGACGCGCCCGTGCCCACGGCGCCGACCACGGTCAACGGGCAGTCACCGAGAGCGGACGTTATCAGCTCCGCGAAGTGCTTGTAGCCCTCGTAGTGCACGCTGTCGTGGTACTGCCGCATCCAGTGCGCGTCCGGTTGTTGCGCCAGCAGCTGGTGGACCCGGTGCACGCGGCGTTCCTGGTCGAGGCGCAGCGACTGGGACGGTGGCATCTGGTCGACCGTCGCGCCCAGGATCTCCAACTGAGCGCGCATCGCGGTGTCCACAGTGGTCGACGCGACGATGTGGCATTTGAGACCGTAGCGGTGACAGGCCATGGCCAGCGCCAGCGCGTAGATACCGCTGGAGCTGTCGACGAGTGTCTGCCCGGGGCGGACAGTTCCCTTGTCCAGCAACGTACGCACCGCGCCGAGTGCCGCGTAGACCTTCATGGTCTCGAACCGGGCGAGAACCACGTTGTCGGACAGCCGGACCAGGTCCGGCTGCTTGATCGCGTCGGTGATGTGCTCGTGCACGGAGTTCACCGGCCGACCGACCTGAGGTAGGCGGCGAAGTCCTCCGCGCCCTTGACGTTGCGCGGGCCGCTGACAGCGTCCCCATAGGACATGACGAAGTACCGGTCCTGCTGGACCGCCGGGGCGGACTGCAGGGCGGGCAACGACTCGAGGAACTTCTTCTTGTCGGCGACGGGCTGGTCGGCGTAGTCGACGATGATGATCACGTCGGGCGCGGACTGGGCGACCGGTTCCCAGCCGACCGTCGCCCAGCCCTTCGCCAGGTCGCCCATGACGTTGCGGCCACCGGCCGTGCTGATGATGTCGTTGGGCGCCGCGTGTTTGCCCGCTGTGAACGGCTGGTCGGTGCCCGAGTCGTAGACGAACACCTTGGCGGGCTGGACGTTGGCCGGAACCGACTGGCGGACCTTGGCGACCCGCCCCTTCAGCTCGGCCACCAGGTCCGTCGCGCGCTTCTCGACCTTGAAGATCCTGCCGAGGTTCTCCAGGTCCGCGTACAGGGCATCCAGCGGCGGCACGTCGACTTTCCTGTCACCGTAGCCGAAGCAGGTCTCGGTGTGCATGTAGCTGCGGATGCCGACCTGGTCGAGCAGTTGCGGGGTGATCCCGCGCTCCTCGCTGAACCCCGATCCCCAGCCCGCGAGGACCCAGTCCGCCTTGGCGTTGACGACGATCTCGCGCGTGATCCTGGACGTGCCGAGCCGCTCGACCTTCGTGTAGTCCTCGCGCCACGGCGATCCGGCGATCGCCGGGTCGCCGAGCTTGTTCATCACGTAGCCGCGCATGCGATCGGCCAGGCCGAGCGCGAACATCTTCTCCGTACCGCTGACGTCGTAGGAGACCGCCCGTTGCGGCAGTGGATAGCTGACTTCCTTGCCGCAGTTGGTGACCGTGACCGGCGCGTTGGGTTCCGCGGCCGGTTGCACGGACGCGCCGCACCCGGCCAGCACCCCCACGGCGAGGACAAGGGCCAATATCCTGGTCACGCTTTCTCCTTGAGGTCGTACAGCAACTGCGGGACACCGGTCCGCGGATGGTTGACGACAGTCGCGTCCACGCCGAACACCTGGCGGACGAGTTCCGGTGTGAGCACATCGACCGGCGCGCCCGCGGCCACGAGACCGCCTTCGGCGAGCACGCCGAGACGGTCGCACGCGGCGGCCGCGAGGTTCAGGTCGTGGATGGCGACCAGCACGGTCAGGCCGGACTTGCCGAGGAACGACAGCAACTCCACCTGGTGGCGCACATCCAAGTGGTTGGTCGGCTCGTCGAGCACGAGTACCCGGGGCTGCTGCACCAGCGCCCTGGCGATGAACACGCGCTGGCGTTCGCCGCCGGACAGCGTCAGGATGCTGCGATCCTTCAAGTGCAGCACGTCGGTCTGTTCCATCGCCTCACGGCACAGGTCGTGTTCCTTCGCCGACAACGGCTGGTTTCCGCTCAGGTGGGGCGTCCGGCCGAGCGCCACCACCTCGGATACCGTGAAATCGAGGTCAGTGTGGTTGTCCTGGGTCAGCGCGGCGACGTACTTGGCGTTCTCCCGCAAGGAGAGCGTGGCCACGTCCGTGCCGTCCAGGAACACCGCACCGGCGCTGGGCGTCAGCGCGCGGTAGACGCACCGCAGCGCCGTGGACTT
Organism: Kibdelosporangium sp. MJ126-NF4; assembly: GCF_000826545.1. Next base: position 933,190 of record NZ_CDME01000015.1, read on the forward strand.
GCCACTGCCGTTCGGCCCGACCAGCCCGACCACCTGGCCGGAGTCGGCTTCCAGGTGCAGGTCCCTGATCAGTGACTTGCCCGCGATGTCCACCGAGACACCGGTGAGCGAGATGTCCATCAGCGACCTCCGAAGAGGTAGCCGCGGCGACGCATCAGCGTGATGAACACCGGCACGCCGATCACCGCCGTGATCACGCCGAGCGGCAGTTCCTCAGGCGCGACCAGAGTTCTGGACACCAGGTCGGTCCAGACCATGAACACCGCACCGGCCAGCGGCGCGACCGCGAGCACACGCCGGTGCCCCGATCCGACCAGGATCCGCACAAGGTGGGGCATCACCAGCCCGACGAAACCCACCGCGCCGCTGACCGCGACCAGCAGCCCGGTCACCGCCGCGGTGAGCACGAACAGCCACCGCCTCAGGCGTACCGCGTCGACACCGAGACTGGCCGCGGTCTCGTCGCCCATCGCGAGCACGTCCAATGGCCTGCTGTTGCGCAGCAACACGACCATCGCCACCAGTACCGCCACTCCCGCGATCGGCAGAGATCCCCAGTTCGCCCCGCCGAGGCTGCCCATCAGCCAGAACAACACCGTCCGCGCCGCCTGACCGTCCGGCGCGAGGAACACGAGGACGCTCATCACGGCCTGGAACCCGTACGCCAGCGCGATCCCGGTCAGCACGAGCCGCAGCGGGGTGAGACCGGCCTTGCTCATGGCCGCGATGTAGACCAGCACGGACGCGCCCAAAGCACCGAGAAACGCCGCCGCGGACAACGCGTACACACCCAGGCTGGCGAACACGCCGAACACCACGACCGCGGTCGCCCCGACCGACGCCCCAGACGAGATACCCAGCACGAACGGATCCGCCAAAGCGTTGCGCACCAACGCCTGGATCACCACGCCGACCACGCTCAGGCCCGCGCCGACCAGCACCGCGAGCAGGACTCGTGGCGTGCGGACCTCCCACACGATGGTGTAGCTGGACAGCTCGTCCGCGGTGATCGTGCCGCCGGTCAGCGCGGCGCCGAGATAGCGCAGCACCTCGCCGACGGGGATGACAGTCGGGCCGAGCGCGATCCCCGCGGCGATGGACACCACGAGCGCCACGGACAACGTCAGCAGGACCGGGACCAGCCGGACCCGCTCAGCCACGCCGGTAGCCACGAACAATCAACCGCTGGGAGTGGTTGTCGTACTGCCCGCCGTCGAAGTCGCCGAAGCACTCGACGTCCTCGAATCCCGCCTGCCGGAACATGTCCTTCAGTTCGGCCGCGCTGTAGAGGAAGCACTCGATCACGGCGTGCCGCGCGGTGTCGCCGCGGACAAGCGTCCAGTCGGTACGCAGCCGGGTCCAGTCGTCGAGGATGGTGTCGCGCATGAGGACGTACCCGCCGTCGACGTCGACCGTCTTCGGCCTGCCGATCCAGCCCGCCAGCACCTCCTTGCCCATCACGTCCACGATCAACTGGCCACCCGGCGCCAACGAGGTGTGTGCGTTGCGCAGCACCCGCAGGTTGTCCTTGGCGTCGTCGAGGTAGCCGAAGCTGGTGAACACGTTGAGCACCACGTCGAACTGCGCTGCGTCGGAGTTCCTGGGCCGGCTGAACTCCAGCATGTCCTCGCAGACAAGCTCGGCATCCGGGCAGGCGATCTTCGCCTCGGCGAGCATCACCGGACTCAGATCGACACCCGTCACTTGGTAGCCGCGCCGCACGAGGGGCGCGAGCCACAGGCCTGGTCCACAACAGAGGTCGAGCACGCGCGTGCCCGGCTGGAACGCGAGCAGCGGTGACGTGGCAATCAGGTCAGCGGCTTCCTGGGCCCGGCGTGGCGGGAACATCGTCTCAGCGAAGCCCGACCATAAGTCGTCGTTCTCGTACCACCGCATTCGCGTGGAGCCTCCCGCCCTCGCCACACTGATTCCGGTGTACGAGTCGGACGGGACGATCGGATGGTTCCCAACCCGGCGAAATTCACATCAACTAAGTCCGATGATCCGGCCTCCGTCGACGACGAGCAGGTAGAGCATGACGAGGACGGCGACGATCCAGCCGTCGCAGAGCGCCTTCAACCACAGCGGAGCCTTGCCGATCTCCATGTAGTGGTGCACGACGAGCCACACCTTGGCCATGGTCACCACGAGCACAACGGTCGCCACCTGCTGGCTCTCCAGCCGCGCGACCACTGTCAGCGCGACCAGGGCCAGCCACACGACGACGATCCGGACCTCGGCACGTTTCGTTTCGGCGTGGACCATGACGTCCCTTTCAGAGGAGGTAGATCAGGGAGAACAGCACGATCCACAGGATGTCGACCATGTGCCAGTAGACGCCGACGCCCTCGAACAGCGGCACCGACGGCTCCGGTCTGCGGCAGCGCCGGATGAGCACGGCGAGCGCGCCCAGTCCGACGAGCACGTGCAACAGGTGGATGCCGGTGAAGACGAAGTAGTACATGAAGAAGTCGTTGCCGAGCACTGACGTGTCCCCGAGCAGGTGCTGGCTGTACTCGATCGCCTTGAGGACCACGAACGCCGCACCCAGCGCCGCCGCGGCCGCGTAGGCCCGAGCGGCTCGCTGCCCCTGCTTCGCGCGGATGGATTCCAGTCCGCGGGCCACGGCAAGGGAACTGGTCAGCAGGATCAGCGTGTTCGCCAGCCCGATCGTCGTGTTGAGGTGCGCACGCCCCGACGCGAAGAGCTCCGGCTGGACGGCGTGGTTGTACCCCCAGATCCCGAAGAACACGCCGAAGACGGTGAGGTCGCCCAGGATCAGCATCCACAGTTCGGGCTCACCGGGGACGTGGCCGCGTTGCCGTCGGCTGGCGAGGACGCCCTTGCTCATCACGCGTCCTGGAAGTGCTCGCGGATGATCCGCAGACAGACTGCCGTCGAGAGCGGGAAGTAGATGATGAAGATGACCGCCGGGATCCAGAATCCCACCACGCCGTCCCAGGCGAACGGCCCCGTCTTGAAGAAGAACACCAGCAGTTCCGGCAGGTACAGGATGGCGGCCCAGAGACTGACGTACCCGAACCAACGGGGGATGATCGGGTTCTCCCGGGTACGAGTGGTCAGCGCGGCGGCCGCGAGCAACACCCAGACCAGCCAGAACATCGGGATCCCGCCGATGAACTGCAGGAATCCGAGGTCACTCGCGTACTGGACGATTCCGGGATCGCGCTCGGCACGAAACGTCGCCGTCGCGAACGACAGGCCCGTGTAGAAGTTCACCACCATGAAGGTGGCCCAGGTGAAGCCCACCATCAGCGTCAGCATGCCGACGGCGCCCTCGGCCTTGCGGATGATCAGCACGAACAACGCACCGGCCGGGGCCAGAGCCACGGTCGACACCATGACGAAGACGCTGCCGAGCATGAGTGGGATTCGGCGGTCCATGAACTGGCGCGTGATCTCCTCCGGGCCGTCAGCCGGTGAGAACGGCGGGAAGAAGTGGTTGAGCACGAGCCAGCCAGCGCCGAACAGCAGCAGGTAGACGACGGGCGACCAGGCACCGAGCCGTAGCAACGACGTGACTGGCCGTACCGGCTGAGTCACGCCAGGTGACGAGGTCTGGGTAGCCATGTGCCCTCCCGGGAAACTATGACGATAGGCATACTTACTGACGGGTAGGGTAAGCGCTTCGGCCGTTGTCGGCAAGTAACAGAGAGTCAACATCGCCGCGGCTTCCAGCTTCAGTTTCTGTTGTTGTGTCGTGTGGTGAGGGGCGCAACGGGGTCGGCCTTGGTACATCTCGCGCGCCAAGCACCGCATGGGCGGCAGGAGTCAGCGTCGGACAGCCCCAGGTCAGCATGAGGCAGGCTCCAGGTGCGTGCGGCGTAGGCAACCGAGCGTGCCTTCCCTCGTGCAACGAAGGCCACTTTCGGTGCGTTTCGCGCAACGAAGGCCACCTTGGTTGCAAGGGGCAGCGGGGTGCGGCGCGCGAAGCCCACTTGGCGCTGGGGGATGTGGATGGTGAGTCACGCTCTGCTCACCAGTGGGCCGCTCGCCGCTGTGCTCGGTTTTGACGGATTACTTCTGATTGCGTCAGCGCCGTTGGTTACGTTGGAGTTCGGCTTCCAGCCTCGGCTTTCCGTTCCAGCGCTGGTTGCCCTGTGTTGGTTACGTACCAGCCAGTTTCTTCTCCCCAGCCTGGTTTTGGACCGGGTTACATGGCCGTATGCCTGGCCGCCGGGGCTGGTCCTTGGCCTGGCGTTCCTCCTGGCGTTTCTCTTGGTGTTGCTCTTGGTGTCCTTTCTTCGCCCATCGCTGCGCCCAGGAGGATCAGCCGCAGTGCTCGCTCGGTTGCGTCTGTGAGCAGTTCCGCCGCGTGGTCGATTGCTTCCGTCAGTCCGACTGGTGCGGCCAGGATTCCGGCGAAGGCGTCTATGCCTATGTCGTACGTTTTTCGTGCGCCGTCGCCGATTGTTCCTGCCAGTGCTATTACTGGTTTTCCGTGGCGTTTGGCTCGGATTGCTACCTCTGCGGGGATTTTACCGTTGGGTGTCTGGTGGTCGATTGCTCCTTCCGCTGTGATCACCAGGTCTGTTTCTGCCAGTTTTCTGTCCAGGTCGGTGTGGTCCAGTAGCACGTCGAAGCGGGGTTTCAGGGTTGCGCCGAGTGCTCCTGCCAGGCCTGCGCCCAGGCCTCCGGACGCGCCGCTTCCTGGTGCTGTTCGCAGGTCTTGGCCGCTGTGTCCGGCGAGGACGTCGGCCCACTGGTTCATTGCCGTGGTGAGGGCGCGGACTTGTTGTGGCGTGGCGCCTTTCTGGGGGGCGAACACCTTCGCGACACTGGTCAGCAGGTTGTACGGGTTCACTGCCGCGATTATCTCGGTCTCGGCCAGCCTGGGGTCTATTGAGGACATGTCTAGCTTTTCCGCCGCGCTCAGGGCGTATCCGCCTCGGCCGATGGGTTGGGCTGCCGCGTCCAGTACTCGGGCGCCGAGTGCTTCCAGTGCGCCTGCTCCTCCGTCGCATGTACCGGAGTCTCCGCAGCCGATCACCAGTGTTCGCGCGCCGTTGTCCAGCGCGGCCTTGATCAGTTCGCCGACACCGTATGTCGTGGTCAGTCCTGGGTCACGGTGTGTCCTGGGTACCAGTCGTAGGCCTGCTGCCGCTGACATGTCCAGTGCCGCCGTGTGTGCGTCCAGCAGCACGAAGTGGGATTCCACCGGTGTGCCGAGTGGGCCGGTCACTGTGATCGGGACGATCTGGCCGCCTCGGGCCGCAGCGAGTCCTTTCGCTGAGCCTTCTCCCCCGTCGACGAGGGGGATCTCGTCGACCATCGCGCCGGGCACGACGCGTCGGATGCCTCGTGCGATCGCCGCCGCGACAGCTGGTGCGTCGAGCGATTCCTTGAAACCACTGGGAGCGACGGTGAACCTCATGACACCTCCATGGGAAGGCCGAGCATCGGCCAGACGAACAACGCGAACGCGACCACCAGCGCGGCGACCAATGGGCCGAGCACGCAGGAAAGCCTGAGCAGGTCACGTTTGCGGTATGTGGGTACGTCCTCCGCTGCCGCGAACATCGCGACTGGTTTCGCCGAGGACGGCAAGGTGTGGCAGAACCCGGCCGCCGCGGTGGACGCGAACGCCAGTGCCGCCGGGTTGAGCCCGGTCGCGACGGCGACCGGGATCACCAGCGGGACGAGTACGGCGGATCTCGCCGACCGTGACTGCAGCACCAGGTGCGCGGCGGCGCTCACGAGCACGACCGTGACCAGCAGCAGCACCGCGTTTCCCGCCGCGCCGCCGAAAGCCGCGTGGCCGAGCCACTGTGCCGCGCCCGAGTGGGACAGTGCGGTGCCGATCACGGCAGTGCTGGCCATGAACAGCAGCAGCGACCACGGGACCTTCGCCAGCGCGGCGCTCATCCCGATCGTGCCGACGCGCGGCGAGGTGATCACGACCGCGCCACCGAGCGCGACCAGCGCTGGGTTGAGGAATCCCGTGCACCACAAGCCGATTACCAGGATGAGCACGACCGTCACTCTTTTCTGGGCGCCGGTGAACGGCTGCCTGTCCAACTCGACCCGAGGCATCGGCGCACGCCGATCAGCCCGCGACGTCATCAGCAGCACCACGACTTCGGCGCACAGGTGTGAGCTGATCACCGCGAACGGCAGGCCGAGCAGCAACCACTGGCCGAAACCGATTCCCGCGCCGGTCAGCCCGGTCAGCAGTTGGCTGGTGATCAGGTGCGCACCGGCGCCGATCAGCGTGGCGATGGCCGACAGCAGGATCACCGACGGCATCAGCAACGCCAGCGCCCTGACCACCGTGGGCCGATCCTTCAGTGCCCCAGCCAAAGCCATGAACACCGGCAACGCCAGGGCCGCGCGCCCGGACGTCGCCGGTACAGCGAGCGCGGTCAGCACGAGACCAGCTGTGACCAGGTGCGCGAGCTGGCGGACAGTCCGTGCTCGCGCGATGAGGGCGGCGCCGAGCCTTTCCGGCAATCCTGTCGCCGCAAGCCCTTGCGCGATCACGAACGCCGCGATCAGCAGCCAGATCGTGTCCCCGCCGAGCGCGCCGAACAGCTCGTCACGATGGATGACTCCGGCGAACACCAGTGTGAGCGCCGACACCAGCCCGACGAACGTGTCGTCCAGCCTGCCGAACATCCACGCGGCAACCGTGACCGCGAAGATCACCAGCGTGAGGACTGCCGTACCTGCCATACCGTCCACTGTGCACGGCAGCGCTGAAGCCAAGATGACAGTCGGATGAGAAGACCTTCATCTACGACAGGCGGTAACCCATGCCCCTGACGGTCTCGATGTACTCCGCGCCGATCTTGCGCCGCAACGTCCGCACATACACGTCGACCACATTGGAGCCCGGGTCGAAGTCGTATCCCCACACGTGCGACAGGATCTGTTCACGGGCAAGCACCTGACCCGGGTGCCGGAGGAACAGTTCGAGCAAGGCGAACTCCCGCGCGGTGAGGTCCTCGGTCAACTGCGCGACGGTCACCCGGCGGGTACGCAGGTCCAGTGCGAGATCACCGTGCCTGAGCACGGTCAACTCCGGTGTGCGGTCCCCTGTCCGTAGCCGCAGACGCACTCTGGCCAGGAGTTCCTCGAACCGGAACGGCTTGGTCATGTAGTCGTCCGCGCCGCCTTCCAGCCCGGCGACGGTGTCCCGCAGTGAGTCCCGTGCGGTCAGGATGATCACCGGTGTCAGCACGTTCGCCTTGCGCATTCCCCGCAACACCTCGAAGCCGTCCCGCCTCGGCAGGCCCAGGTCGAGCACGACCAGGTCGAAGTCCCCGGTGATCACGCCCGCCAGCGCGGCGTCCCCGTCGGCGACGATGACCGTGCTGTAGCCGTTGGCGCGCAGTCCCTTGTCGACGAACGAGGCGATCCGCTGCTCGTCCTCGGCGATCAGGATCCGGCTCATCTCGGCAACTCCAATCGGAAGGTCGCGCCGCCGTCGGGCGCCGGGAACACGATTACCGCGCCGTTGTGCGCGTCCGCGATGGCCTTCACGATGGCCAATCCCAGCCCGGCTCCGTCACGCGCACCGTCCGCGCCGCGGGCGAACCGCTCGAATATTCTGTCTACTTCGGCCTCGTCGACGCCGTCGCCGGTGTCGGTCACCCAGAAGTACACCCGGTCGGTGGTGAGCGCGGAGCCGATCCGGATCTCGTCACCGGGGCTCGTGTGCTGCACGGCGTTCTGCGCGAGCTGCACCATGGCCTGGGTCACCCGGTGCTCGTCCAGCCTGGCCTCGCCCTCGCCGAGCGACTCCAGTACCCACCGCCGGTCGGCCATCGCCCGCACCTTGGCGTCGATGTCACTGGTCAGCTCGGGCACCGAGGCCACAGCGAACCGGACGAAGTCCGGCTGCTGTGCCTTGGCCAGCAGCAACAGGTCGTCGACCATCCGTGCCATCCGGTCGAGTTCGTCGGTGCACAGCCTGACCACCTCGGCTCGTTCGGCCGGGTCGTCGCCCATCAGCTCCAGGTGGCCGCGGACGATCGTGATCGGCGTGCGCAGTTCGTGTCCCGCGTCGTCGAGGAACTGCTGACGTGTGGCGAAGGCGTGTTCCAGCCGGTCGAGCATGGCGTTGAACTGTTCGGCCAACGCGGCGATGTCGTCACGGCCCTGCACCGGGATGCGTTTGGTCAGATCCTTCTCGGTCAGTTCGGCGGCGGCCGCGCGGACAGTGCGTACCGGCGCGAGGATCCAGCCCGCGATCAGCCACGCCGCGCCTGCCGTGAGCACCAGGCCGATCACGCTGACCACGATCAGCGTGCGCAGTGTCGAGCTGACACCCGCCCGGATCTGGTCCATGAAGTATCCGGCGACGAGCCATGCGGTGGGCGTGGCGTCCGGCGCCGCGTCGGCAGCCAGCACCCCGACCTTGACCCACCGCATCTGCCCGCCCGGCGTTGCCGACGTGCCGACCGTCGCCGTGTCACCGACGATGGAACGCAGCAGGTCGTCGCCGATGGGGATCGAGGTCGACGACGGCTGTCCCTGCACCTTCTTGCTCACGACGCCGTCGATCACCCTGACCCCGATCAGCACCTCGGCAGTGTCGGTGTACTGGCCGCGCAGGTGCGCTTCGAGCAGTTCGTGCCGGTGGTTGTACACCCGGCCGCTCACCGGGTTCACGCCGGTCGCCGCGAAGATCCTGAACTCCTCGGCGTCCTGTTCGAGCGCGCGGTTGACCCGGTCGTCGATCTCCCGTAGCTGGTACTCGCGCACCACGAGGACGACCGTGGTCAGCACGGACAGCATCAGCAGCACGAGCCAGCCCATGATCCGCACGCGGGCGGGCAGGCGGCTACCCGTCGCCATCGGTGTCTCCGTCATCTGAGTCGTCGTCGTGGTCATCGCTGATGGGCGGTGGTGGCGGAAGCGGCGGCGGGTTCGGCTGGGTTGTCGGGTGCGGTGTGTTCGACTCGCCGATCCGCACGATCGGCGGCACGGTCGGCGGCGGCGCGTCGGGCGCGAGCATCAGTCCGGTGAGAGCCGCCAGACCAGGCAACGCGAGCACGGCGATGACCGCCAAGATGCTCCTGATCCGTGCCATGTGCCTACCTTGTGTGCCGGGGATGACCGCGTGATGAGATCAGCATGAGAACTTTTTCATCATCACCGAGGCGCAGCGAACCCGCACGTCAGCGCCAGTGACCACGCCTGTATACCTAACCAGCGTGTTCACCATCCGCGCGTTGCTCGACACCTCCGACCTCGGACTGCGCCTGCTCGTCGAGGGGCGCCGGGGAGCGCTGGACGAGAACGTGGTGTGGGTGCACAACACCGAACTGCCCGACCCGTCGCCGTACCTGCGCGAACGTGAACTGGTCCTCACCAACGGGATCTGGCTGCAGAGCGCGGACGCGGCCCAGTTCGCGCGGAACGTGGCCGCCGCTGGTGCCGCCGGGATCGTGTTCGGCCTGCGCGACCAGACTCCGCGGACGCCGCAGGAGGTGATCGACGCCTGCGCCGAGCTGGAGTTGCCGCTGCTGGAGATCGGCGCGGACGTGCCGTTCACGGCCGTGACCCGCGCCGCGGCCGGGCACTACGCCGAAGCCCGCCAGTCCGCGCTGCTGGACATGGTCCGCCGGGGTGACGAGCTCGCGACGGCGTTGTCCCAGGGAGCGGGGGCGTCCGGCGTGCTGGACGTGCTCCGCCGCGACCATGACCTGCCGCTGGCGGTGGTCGACCGGACGGGACGGCTGCTGGCCGCTGCCGGAGCGGAGCCGGACGCCGACCAGCGCCGAGTCGTGGCCGAACGGCTGGGCGGCCACCCGCCGCCACTGGAGGTCGACCTCGGCACGGACGTGGCCAGCGTGTTCCTCGTCGGCGCGGTCGGCGAGGTGGACGCGGCGCTGCTGTGCCTGCGCCGTTCGGCCGAGCTGACCCCGGCCGAGCGGGACGCGTTGGACCAGGCGGCTCGTTTCCTCAGCCTGGAGGTCGCCAAGCAGCAGGCGGTGCACGCGATCGAGCTGCGTTTTGCCAGCGAACTGCTGGACATGATCCTGTCCGGGCCGCAGCGGGCCGCCGAGGTTCCGGGCAGGCTGCGCGCGTTCGGTGTCGACCCGGACGGGCCGCTCGCCGTGTGCGCGCTCGCCTTCGCGGGCGAGGACGAGCCAACGCTGCCCGGTCTCGCCGAGGCCGTGGCGGAGTTCTTCCTCACCGGGAACACACCGGCTGCGGTGGCGGGTGGGACGAGTGATGTGGTCGCCGTGCTGCCGTCTCGTCACTCCGAAGAGGACCTGAGGCAGCTGGCGGTCCGGCTGGGCGACGCCGTCGAGTCCCGGTATCCCGGCCGCCACGCGGTCGTCGGCATCGGTGGCACCGCCGAGAACTCCACCGCGTTGAAACAGCCACTCGTGCGCTCACGGGACGCGTGCCACGTGTTGCGCCACCGTCGCGGCGGGCTGCGCGTGGCGACGTTCCCGGAGTTGGGCACGCACCGGCTGCTGTTCGGCTTGCATGACGCCGACACGTTGCGGGACTTCGCCGACGTCGTGCTCGCGCCGCTGCGACAGCACGACACGCAACGCGAGGGCGATCTCGTGCGGACTGTGCGGGCGTTCCTGGACAACGGCGGGCAGTGGGCCGCCACAGCCGAAGCGCTTTTCATCCACGTCAACACGTTGCGCAACCGGCTGGCCAAGGTCACCGAGCTGACCGGGCGTGACGTGGCACGCACCGAGGACCGAGTCGACCTGTTCCTGGCGCTGGAAGCGGCCGACTTCTACGGGTAGCTCGGCGGGCGCGGCAACACGCGTGCCGTCAGCGCCGGATCGTCCAGCACGGCACGCGCGAGGTCGCCGCAGCGCGTGAACGTCACGTCGCCGCATTCGAGCGCGTACTCCACCAGCCGCCGCAACGCCATGATCCTGCCGGGCCGTCCGGACAGGAACGGGTGGCAGCACAGGTTGAACAGACATCCGTAGTGCCGCATCCCGTCCAGTTCCGCCTTCCACATCTCCAGGACCTGCACCGGTGAGGCGATGATCGAGCCGATGTGCGGCTGGGGCAGGAAGGCGTACTGCTCCCAGTCGTCGAGCGACCAGTGCACGGGCAGCTCGGCGATCTCGCCCCGCGCTGTGAGGATCCGGTACGGACGGTCGTCGGCCATCAGCGAGGAGTCGTAGCGCAGACCGAACTCGGCGACCAGATCCGGGGTCTGCCACCGCGCGCCCCACATCGCCGCGCGGTGACCGAGGATCTCGATGCCCTGGTCGGCGAAGACGTCCATCGCTTTGGCGAAGTCGTCCCGCTCCTCCCGCGCGGTCATCGACGTCGGCGCCTTGTGCGCGTACGAGTGGTGCGCGACCTCGTGGCCGCGCTCCACAATGGAGGAAGCGAGGGCCGGGTACCGCCGGGCCACCCATCCCGGGACGAAGAACGTCGCGGGAACCGCCAGGTCGTCGAGCATGTCCAGGATGCGCGGGACGCCGACGTCCGGCCCGTAGGACTGGTGGGTCATCGTCGACAGATGGTCGGCGTAGTGCGCCCCCTCGGCGAGCACCGGGCTTTCCGCGTCCACGTCGAAGGTGAGAGTCGCCACGGCGGCCGCACCACCCAGCCATCCCGCTGCTGTCATCCCTGCCTGCTCTCCTTCCAACGGCGCACGGTGCCGATGGTGACCGTCGGGTCAAGCATCCCGCGTTCGAAGCGTTCCAGCTCGGTGTCCGCGCCGATCCGGCGGGGCAGGTCGGGGTTGGCGAGCGCTCCCCTGGCCACGGACAGCATGTCGGCGTGCCCGTCGTCGAGCACCTTCGCGGCCAGCGCGGTGTCGTGCATGCCGCCGTTGACGATCACAGGCAGCCCGGTGACCTCGCGGGCGATGCCGGTCAGTGTGCGGCCGTCGGCGAGCATGGCGGTGTCCAGCCAGTTGCGTCCCTCGCTGGCGATGTGCAGGTAGTCCGCGCCCGCCAGTGCCGTGTAGATCGCCTCGGCGTCGCGTTCGGCGTCCGGCCAGCGGTAGGTGAAGTCGTTGACCTTCGTCTGTGACAGCCGGACTCCGACGAGCGTGCCGGTGGCCTTGATCGCGTCGACGATCCGCGCGGTCAGCCGGACCCGGTTGGCCATGGTGCCGCCGTAGGCGTCCGTGCGCTGGTTGGTGTAGTCGGTGATGAACTGGTCGAGCAGGTAGCCGTTGGCCGCGTGCAGCTCGACGCCGTCGAAGCCCGCCGCGACCGCGTTCGCCGCAGCGGCAACGAAGCTGTCCACCACGTCGTCGATGTCCTGTGTGGACATCTCGCGGGGAACGCGCCACGGCCCGGTGGGTCCGTATCCCTGCATCATCTCGCCGCGTGGCAGCACCGCCGACGGCCCGATGCGTTCGCCGGTGTGGGGGTTGCCCTGTGACAGCGCTCCCCCGTGCATGAGCTGCGCGATCATCACGCCGCCCGCGTGGTGCACGCCCTGAGTGACCGCGCGCCAGCCGTCGACGTGCTCAGCGGTGACCAGGCCTGGCTGGTTGAGATAGCTCTGACTGTGCCGCGCGTCGACGTAGGTGCCCTCGGAGATCACCAGCGGGAAGCCGCCGTCGGCGAATTCCCGGTAGTACTGGGCCATTTCCTCGGTGGGAACACCGTCCGGTGTGGCGGAGACCCTGGTCATCGGGGCGACCGCGTACCTGTTGGCCAGGTCGTGCGCGCCGATCCGTGTCCTGGTCAGCGCGGGGTGGATCGTGTTCATCAGGCTGTCTCCAGTACTTCGATGTCGAGCGGCCCTGGCCGCATGCCGTTGATGTCGACCAGGTCCTGCGGGCAGGCGGAGAGCACCACCAGGCAGTCCAGTTCGGCCCGCAGTGTCACGGCGGCGCCGGGCGCGGCGGGCGACGACCGCCATTCGATGACGCCGTCGGCGGTCACCGGGATGTCCATGAAGAGGTTCACCGGCTGCGGGATCCCGTGCCTGTCGACCCCGGCCTTGTCTACACCGTGCTCGCGCAGGGCCGTGGTCAGGTTCTCCGCGCACGACGCGTGCCAGCCGTCGTGGCCCAGCAACCGGTAGCGGGCGGGGTCGCAGGCCGGGATCAGCATGTCGTGGCAGCCGGGCGACGTGTCGTCGGTCAGCGTGAGGATCGGCCGCCTACGGTCGGTGACGAACGACTCGCCCAGCGCCGGGAACAGCCTGCTCGTGTGGCCACGGGTGTGCGCCGCGCTGAGGTACTCGTCCGCGCTGAACGCGAAGAGGTCGCCGACCTGCGCCCCCTTGGGTGTGCTCACCTGCACGAACTGCCCGGCCGCGACCCGCACGGCCCGGCCCTGCCCGGCGGGCACCCGCACTCGTGTCAGCTCCATGACGATCACTTCACCACCATGACCGAACCGGTGGCTATGGATGATCCTCCAGTGATTCAGGCTTTGACTGGAGGATCATCCATAGCCATGGTGCCGACTCGTGCAACCAATGTGGCCTTCGGTGCACTGGCTGCAACCAAGGTGGCCTTCGTTGCGCACCACCCGCCCGCCTAGGCTGGGTTGGTGCCGCCGGTCATCACGCTTGAGAGCCCGTTCCCACACCAGGTGTTCCACCAGCGGCATCCCGAGCTGTTCCGGCGGCTGATGGACGCACACCCCTACGGTCCCGTCGAGCGCGCGGCGCTGGACGCGCTGCTGACCGAGACGCAGAAGGGCACGATCTCGCTGGCCGACGACGCGTTCGACCGGGAGCAGTGGTTGGACTGGGATCGCCGTCACTTCGGCACGCCGTGGGCGAAGGCACCGTTCCTGTGGGCGGAGAGCTACTTCTACCGGTTGTTGCTCGGCGCGGTCGGCTACTTCGAGTCCGGGGTGGACCCGTTCGGGCCGTTCAAGACCGCCGAGCTGCGTTCGTCCACTCTCGACGACGACTACGGCTGGCTCGACGGGGAACTGGACTTCGACACGGCGATGCTGGCGTCGCTGTATGGCAACCGAGCGGACCTGGGATTCCAGCTCGTCGCGGGAAACTCCGCCTCGGTCCATGACCAGCTGGTGGCCGACGACAGCGTGGCCGTGCGGAGGTTCTTTCGGCGTCACATGCGTGTGCCGGTCACGTTCGTGCTGGACAACGCGGGCCGGGAGTTGTTGTCCGACCTGGTGTTCGCCGATCACCTGCTGAGCAGTGGGCTGGCAAGCGAGGTCACGCTGCACGCCAAGCCGTACCCGTATTTCGTCTCCGACGCGACTGTGACCGATGTGCACGACTGCCTGCGGCGGTTGCGGGATCTGCCCGGCGGCGCGGGACTGCGGCTGCACGAGGCCGCAGCGGACGGACGGCTGCGAGTCCGCACCCATCCGTTCCACTGCGCCCCGTTGTCGTTCCATGACATGCCCGCCGACCTCGCAGACGAGTTCGCCCGCGGACTGACGGTGTTCAAGGGGGACCTGAACTACCGGCGGCTGGTCGGCGACTGTCACTGGGATCCGTCGACCCCGTTCGACCGAGCCGTGTCCTACCTGCCCGGTCCCGCGCTGGCGCTGCGGATCCTGAAGTCCGAGGTCGTCGTCGGCGCCGACGACCGCCAGCGGGAACCGGGCTGGGCGACCGCGGGCACGTACGCCACGCTCCAACTGTTTCAGCGCTGAAGCAGGGCCTGGCAGATCCGCGGGACCGCGGTCCCGATCGGCTCGGCGATCACCTCGACGGCGAGGTGGTCGTACGGCGTCGGGTCGCGGTTGACGACCACCAGTTGGGCACCGGCGTCGACGGCCACCCGGCACAGCGACGCGGCTGGCTCGACCTCCAGCGTGCTGCCGACCGCGATGAACAGCTGGCTCGCCGCGGCGATCGCCCGCGCCTTCGACAGCACGTCGGAGTCGAGATACTGTCCGAAAAGGATCACGCCGAGTTTGAGGACGCCACCGCAGTCCTGACAGGCCGGGTCCTTCTCCCCCGCGTCGACCCTGGCGAACACCTTCGCGCTCGGCTGCCGCGCCTCGCAGCCCACACAGACTGTCGTCTGCATGGATCCGTGCAGTTCCAGCACCTTGCGGTCGGGCATGCCGCCGCGCTGGTGCAGTCCGTCGATGTTCTGCGTCAGGACACGCACCGCCAGGCCTGCCTGGTCGAGCTCGGCCAGCGCCCGGTGCGCCGCGTTCGGCTCGGCCATCCATGCCGTGTGACCGTGGTAGGCCGCCCAGAACTGCTCGCGCACCGAGGAATCCCGGATGTAGTTGCGATACGTGAACAGGTCCGCCATCCGCGGGTTCTTCGTCCACACACCGTCCGGCCCACGGAAATCAGGGATCCCCGAGTCTGTGGAGATTCCGGCGCCGGTCAGCACCGACACCCGTGTCACTCCTCGTGCCCATTCCATGCACCGAGCATAGGGATCGTGGCTATCGATTTCCGAACCTGCCGACACCGGGCACGAACCGGCCGACGCGGCTGCCGTAGTCCGCGTACGCGTCACCATGTAACCGCCGCAGATACGGTTCCTCGACCACACGGACCTGAAGCTCAACGGAGACAAGCATACCGGCGAACCCGACCAGCGCGATCACGTTCGGCGCCATCAACGTCAACCCCGTGAAACACAGGACGGTAGTGGCGAAGATGGGGTTGCGCACGACAGTGAACGCGCCTTGAGTGACCAGCCCGGTCGCTTCGTCCGGGTTCACTCCGACCCGCCAGGACGGTCCCATCGTGTGCTGTGCGGCGACCGTGCCGAGGAAACCGAGCACTGCCAGCACGACACCGGTGATCTGGATCGGCGGCGCGACCAGGGCGGGCAACGGGTCCAGCCCGGCGAGTTGGGCGATCGGCGCGGCCATGGACAGCGCCATCGAGACCACCAGCGCCAGCCCGGCCCACCAGACTGCCGAACCGGGACGGCCGCTGAGCACGCCGTTGATGCCGGAGGCACCGGTCATCCTGCGGTGCGCGACGACTCGCAGGACGAACGCGCCGACAAGGAAGATCACCAGCAGGACCAGGGCTAACGCGGCCATCATCCGGTCGACTTTACTCCGATTTTACGTACCGTGGGTGGCCCGAAGGCGGACCACCCACAAGCCGTCATCAGGGCGTGACCGGGACGTTAGTCAATCCCTTCGTCGCCCTGGTGACGGTGTTCGACGCGTACACCACGTTCGGCCGGTCCTTGCACTTGGACGTCGACGTGATCCTGATCGCGTACTCGCCGACCCCACCGAGGTCGGACTTGTTGCCACGCCAGGTGTTCCCGCAGCCGTTGGGGAACGAGGGCGTGGTGCTTGGGTTGTGCGTCTCGTAGCCGTTGGCGAACGTGCCGGGGCTGGCGAAGGTCCCGGTGTTGTTCTCGATCAGGTAGCCGGTGCCCTTCACGTCGATCCACGAGTCCGCGGAGTTCGCACCGGTGATGCCCTGGCCGTTGAACGTGTTGCCACGGATCACGCCCGACTGTGTGCCTTCCTTGACGTCGATCGGTTCCGCCGCGATGTTCGGCCCGATCCTGTTGTCGAGCACCTGGACGCGGTCGGACTTGTCCACGCCACCGGAGTTGCCGTGACACGACCAGTTGGAGTTCGCGGAGCCGATGTAGACACCTTCGCCGTAGCCCTGCTGCACGAGCCCGGTGTCGGTGATCCGGGAGTCGCGGATCACGCTGTCGGCCGAAGAACGTCGGAAGTGCACCGCTTCCTCGTCCACGTGGTGCACGGACAGCCCGTCGATCGCGGTGTGGTGGGAGTTGTCGAGCACGACACCTTTCTTCGACTCCGCCACGGTGAAACCGGTCAACGTCCAGTACGGCGCGCCGTAGAGCCAGAGCCCGTACCCGGAGTCCCAGCCCGCGGTCGGCGCCGGGCAGGACGGCGCCGACCCGCTCGGGCCGTCGTTGACCAGCACGGCGTTCGCCGGGCCGGTCAGCGTGATCGGCTGTGACGCGCTCCCGGCTTTCTGCGACACGAACGAGCCACGGTAGGTGCCCGCCGCCATCCTGATCGTCGTTCCCGGTGTGGCACTGGCGAGCGCCGCCTGCAGTTGCTCGGCGGTCGAGACGTCCACAGTGGCCGCTGACGCGGCCTGTGGTGTGACGACCAGCGCGGTCAGTGCCGCTGCTGTCACGAGGATCGCGCCTCTCATCACTTGCCTCCCACGGACTTGAGGAACAGGGACTTGGCGCTGTCGGTCCTGGAGTCGTCGACGCCGTGACCGCCGGTGTAGTCGCGTTGCTCGTTCTTGGCCCAGTCCGCGATCGGAGTCCCGCCGACATCCAGGTGCTTGTAGCCGGTGCCGTTCCAGCCGAAGACGTAGACCCGCTGCCGGTCCGGGTAGAAGTCCTGGAACGGGCCGTTGGTGGCCAACTGTTTGGTCATCGTGTTGTTGAAGAACACGTTGCGGTAGCCCGACGCGCCGGACCACTTCACGGCCTTCTTGCCCGCGCCCCACCAGATCGGGAACCAGTTCGAGTCGTCCGGGCCGCCGCCGCCCTCGTCACCGCAGTTGGCACGGCAGTTGCCCGACCGGTGGCCGTAGTTCACCTGCACCGTGTTCAGTTCGAACAGGTTGTTGCGCTCCCAGCCGCCGTGCAGGTTCAGGTCGGAGTCGAAGTCGTTGCCGATCACCACGTTGCCCGACGCCGACCACTGGAACGTGAAGTGCCGCAGGTTCCTCGACGTGTTGCCCGCGTAGAGCGAGTCCCACACGCGTGAGCCGCGGAAGTAGCCGTTGCCGCCCTTGCCCTTGTTCCACGACCCGTCCAGCTCGTTGTTCACGATCTGCAGGTTCTTGGCCTCCTCGGTGACGATCGGGTGCGACCCGGTCATCTCCGCGCGCATTCCCCGCACCCACGAGTTCGCCGCCCACTTGAACACGATCCCGTGCATCTCCGCGCGCGGATCCATGTTGCCGTAGTTGTTGACCGCCTCGGCCTTGTTCAGGTTTGGCATGTCCTGCGTGAAGGTGAAGTTCTCAAAGCCGACGCCCACCACCGGGTCCACCAGCGGTGACGCCTTCGAGTCGTAGGTCGCGCCGCCGATCGCGGGCGATCCGTCCGAGGTGGAGTTCACCGGCACGTCGTATTCCAGGGGCTTGTCCAGCGTGATCGTGCGCTGTGACGTGTCGACCGAAGCGATCGTGAAGATCTGCTGCCGCATATGCATGTTCAGTAGCGGCCACGTCGTCGGCAAAGCCTCTTGTTCGGCGTAGAACTTCTGCGTGTTCGCCGCGCGGATGTTGACGAACGCGCCTGCGGTCAGCGTGCTGATCGACCCGCTTGAGGCCAGGTGCACCACGCGATCGCCGGTGCGGGCGGCGAATCCGGTGTCACCGGGCTTGGCGCGCAGTTTCACACCGGCCTTCCAGTGCACGTTCACCGTGCCTTCGAAGATGTCCTTACGGTTGGCGGGCGCCGAGGAGTAGTCGCTCTGGTAGCTCGAGTGCACACCACGCGACTGCACTCGAAACAGCCCGCGCCCCGGCCACAGCCAGCCGCCCTTGCCGCTGCCGGAGGTCATCCCGTCCTCGTCCCAGTCCGAGTTGTCCTCGGTCAGGGTGTCGTAGAGGGTGTTGGCGTCCGGCCGGTAGACCACCTTCGTCGCGGTCGTCCCCGCACCGCGAATCACCAGATAGTCCGCGTCGACGTGCACCTCGCGCGTGACGACGAGTTCGCCCGCGGGCAGCGTGATCAGGCTGAGCTTGGTGTAGCTCGCCGCACTGGAACAGGACGACTTGATCGCGTCGATCGCGGCCTGCAAACCGGCGGAATCGTCGGCGCCGTCATTGGGCTTGACGTTGTATTGGCCGCTCAACTCCTGCGGAGTGATCTGACAGGTCTGGGTGGAATTGATGTCGCCGGAACCGGGCAGGTTCGCACCGCCCCGGTATCCGGCTTTCGACCAGTCGTACAGGCCGCCGACAGCGGCCCTGCGATTGCCGGGCGACAGATCCAGGCTGGTCAGAGCACCTGGGCCAGGCGCTTCACCGGCCGCTGACGACGGCAGAGCGATCACGCTCGCAGTGAGCGCACAGCCCACTGCGAGCGCGAGAAAGCCACGCTTTTTCCACGACATGAAACCCTCCGGTGGCGGCGGGGCAGGGACGGCAGATGTGCGGCGGCACTCACACCCGAGGTGTACCTGTTGTAGCCCACCAGACGGTACGTCGTCAATAAATTGCGTTTCCACGTCCATGTACGTGAATTAGGGCAAGAACTGACCATTCAGTTCACAAATAATGGTGTGTGCCGTTCTTTGTCAGCCCGCACGCCACGGCGGCATGGACATCGGCTTTCCGGTCTCGAGGAACGTCTTCATCCTCGACAGCACCGCCGACCAGCCGCCGCTGATGTCGCGCAGCTGCTCCTCGTTCGCCAGGTCCTCGTGCGTGACGGTCAGCTTGGTGGTCTCGCCGTAGGCCTGGAGGTCGAACGTGACCTTCGAGGTGACGTCCGGTTCGGCCGGTTCGGCCCACGTGAGGACGAGGCGGCGCGGTCGCGTGCTTTCCTCGACGACACCGACGACGTCGACGGCCGAGCCGTCGAGGCGCTGATGCTCCCATGTGGATCCCGGCTGCCAGTCGGAAATGTTGCGGTGTTCCCAGTACTGCGCGGTCAGGTCCGCGTCGGTGATCGCGTTCCACACCTTGTCCGGTGTGCTCTCGATGTAGGTGACGTAGACGAAACTCGGCTTGTCGCTCATGTCTTCCTCGGCTCGTTTCTTGATGGCGCTGAGCACACGCAGACGCGGGCGCTCGAACTTGTCGATCCAGCGTTCCTGGATCTCGTGCAGCGGCACGGGGTTGAGGTAGTGCAGTTTTTCCCGACCGCGACGCGCGGTGCTGATCAGGTTGGCGGCCTCCAGCACCGCCAGATGCTGTGTGACCGACTGGCGTGCCATGGCCAGTCGGTCACACAGCTCCCCCAGCGTCTGCCCGTTCTGCTCGTGCAGCCTGTCCAGCAGGAGCCGTCGCGTCTCGTCGGCCAGCGCCTTGAACACCTTGTCCACACGCTAAGTTACGCAGGTAATTACCTGCATGTCAAGTCGTGCTACTTTGTACCAAGCACTCGATACAAAGGAAGCCGCAGTGAACCTCGACTGGAAAATCTTCCTCTACTACGGGCTGGGCGGCCTCGCCCTGCTGGTCGTGCTGTGGCCGACAGTGAAAGGCGGACAGCGCTTCCTCGCGCGGTGGGGCGTCAAGGACCCGACCGAACAGCAGGGCCTGGTCGCCAGGAGGTACCTGCTGCACCGGCGATTGCTCTACCCGCCGCTGTTCCTCGTGGCGCCGCTGATCACAGCCGAGGACACCGAGCTGTTGCCGACGCTGATCATCGCGTTGTCACTCGGCGAGATCATCGCGATGATCCGGCCGATCCGTGGACCACGCACCGCCACGCTCGTCCGCCGGACCTGGAACGATCTCGTCCCCCGCTGGGCGCTCATCACGATGCTCGCACTCGCGGTGTTCGCGGCGATCCTGGCGACAGCAAGGAGATTCGCCCAAAGCTGGGGCAACGGCGTCGTGGACAAGTACCCGCACGACGGTGTCTGGCAAACCGACGGCAACATCCAGACGAACGTGACGCACGTGGGCAGCACCCTGAACAACTTCGCCTGGCTGGAGGTCCTCGTCGGCGTGACCCTGGGAACCGCAGCCGTATTGGGCATCGTGTGGCTCGCGGTCTACCGGGGCTCCAGGACCGATCCGCAGGTCGATGCCGCGCTGCGTACCCGGACGGCAAGGGTCGCCGTCGGGATCGGCATCGCCTGGATGGCGCTCAATGTCGGGAAGGCCAACAACAAGCTCACCGACCTGCGGGACATCCACTGGCCGGAACCCGCGCCCTTCTGGCTCACCGGAACCGGCGGGCTGGAAGCGTTGACGCTGCCGCTGCTGTTCATCGCCATGGCCGGATGGATCTGGGTGGCCAACCCGGACAGCAAAATGCCCTACATCCAGAGAAAACACACCACCGCATGACACGAATCCTGGTCACCCCGGACAACGGCGTCCCGCCGTGGCGACAGGTGCGTGACCAGCTCATCCGGTTGATCCAGTCCGGCGAACTCGCAGTCGGCACACCCCTTCCGACGATCCGCCAACTGGCCAACGACCTCGGCCTGTCAGCGGGGACGGTCGCGCGTGTCTACCGCGAGTTGGAGACTGCGGGCATCCTGCACACCGCTCGACGCAAAGGCACTGTGGTCGCGGCAATCCCGGGCTCGCCGTCGGAGCAGACCGACGTGTTGGCGGACTCGGCCGCGCAGTTCGTCAGTCATGCCAAGGCTCTTGGCGTGACTCTGGACGATGCGATCGCGGCGGTCAGCCGGTCGTGGGAGGCCTGAACTCACTTCACGCTGGTCAAGAACACACGAACGCGACGAGACAACCAGATGCCCGGTCTCACGACCTGGTGGGGTGAACGCTGCGGCGGCAGGCACGCCAGGGTGCCTTACCGGGTTTCCGGCACGCTCCCGTTGATGAGTTCTTGCCCAATGGAGTCCAGCACGTCGGTCGAAGCCCGCACCGCGTGGAAACCCCGATCGGTCATCTCCTTCTCGTAGTTGCCGACGGCCGTCACCAGCGGTGTCCCTTGGTTGAGCACCGAGTGCAGGCACCGGGTCAGAGTGCCCGCGTCCGCCAGTGCGGTGTTGGCGCCCGAACCCTTGGCCGGGGGCATGGCGTGAATCGCGTCGCCGAGCAGGGTCACGTTGCTCGGCCGCCACGTGACGATCGGAACCGATGTGGCCATGCGCAGGAAGAAGGTGTGCTCCGGCCAACCCTGCTTGACGATCGTGCGCAGGCCAGGGTGCGAGCGCCTAGTCAGCTCGACCGCGCGCTGGTGCAACGTTGCTGAGCCGATAGTGGACAGGGCGGCATCGCCGTCCGGCAGCCGAGTGGCCGCGATGGTGATCGCCCACATGACGAAGTCCGCCCGGTCGGTCAGGCGCAGTCCCGGCCACAGCCGGTCGGCGGTTTCCTGCGGATCGTTCGTGAACCGCAGGTACCCGATTCCCATCGCCGGATCGGTGCCGGTGATCGCCGCGAACGAGCCGCCGAGCTCGGGCGGCAGTGTCGCGCTGGCCTCGGGTGTGATCGGGGATTTTCCGCCGATCCACCGGACGCCGGTGTCGCGTAGTTCGGCGTGGGGCAGGTACTGGCGGCGCACGGCGGAGCCGATGCCGTCCGCGCCGACCAGCAGATCGCCGGTGTCGCTGCCGCCGTCACGGAAATGCACCCGTACGCGGGTGTCGCTCTCGAACCGATCGACT
The DNA here is from genome assembly GCF_000826545.1 of Kibdelosporangium sp. MJ126-NF4. Next base: position 955,359 of record NZ_CDME01000015.1, read on the forward strand.
GCCTTTCCGAAGTGGACGATGTCGTCCATGTCGGCGAGGAGGATCTCGCGCAGCGTCAGCCGACTGACGGCCGAACCAGGGTTGATGATCGCCTGCGGGGTGGGTCCCGGTATCGGCACCTCACGCAGCCGGTGCTCGGCCGCGGACAGCACCTGAAACCTTTCGTTCGGCTGTCCACGCGTGTCCAGGTAAAGCTGGTACAGCGGCGCCGGAAGGCACGTACGCAGCGCGTCGTCACCGCGGTGGTCGATGTGGATACGGTGCCCCTGCGCCCGGGAGTAGGGCGACACGTCCTGCTCGAACACGGCGACGTCGATTCCCGCTTGCCGCAATCCTTGCGCCAAGCACAGGCCACCGAGGCCGGCTCCCGCGACAAGTACTCGCATGAAGTCCACTCCTGTTGTCGAATTGATCTGCCGAATTGATCTGTCGTTCAGGTCCGCCGGGCAGGGGTGTCAGCGCGCGTCCCCATGTCGGCTGTGCAGTTGGGCCAGCACGTCCGGCAAGAGTTGCCAGGACTCGCGGTCGGCCCGTTCGGCTCGCCATGCGACGATCCCATCCGGTCGGACCAGCACCAGTCCGTTCGCCGAGATGCCGTACCGCCAGAGGGATTCGCTTGGCAGCTCCCGGATCTCGATGGTGCGCCCACCGGCCCTCGGCAGGACTGCAGGCAGAGATGGCACGGCGTTCGGCCCGGCCAGCATGACAAACCCGCTGCCGAAAGAGTCTAGTGTGGACTCGCCAGTGGTGAGTCGCACGTGGGCGGCACGGGTACCCGGTCGGCCGGTGGGCACCAGGGGATCCTCGAACACCGCGCCGCCGTCGGATTCGGCGAGCACGGCCGTCGAGTGGTACCGGAATCCCAACTCGTAGGTCAATCGGTCGGGAACCTCGGAGTCGGCCGCTGCGACCGTGCCCGGTGCCGACAACAGTGACATCGCGTCGTTGATCGACGCTTCGGCGCGCGGCCTTCGCTCGGCGTCGTAGCTGTCCAGCAGCCCGAGACCGGCCGCGCCCCGCAGAATCGCGGCGATCTTCCAGGAGATGTTGTGTGCCTCTTGGATGTGCGTGTTGCCGTTCATGCCCGGCATCGGCGGTGCGACACACGCGGCGTCGCCAAGCAGGACCAACCGGCCGTCGTTGAACCGGTCAGCGATGCACGCCGTGATGTCGAACGAAGTGCGACCAATGATCGTGACGTCCACATCGGATCGTCCGATCGCGGTGTCGATCAGCTCGACGCAGCGCTCATCGGTCAGCTCGACAAGCCGTGTCGGCTCGCAGGGAAGGACGAGTGCCCAGCGATGCCGTCCCGGTTCCGGCAGCACCATGCCGCCCACCGCGCGGACCAGGTAGCCGCCCGCGGACGGCGACACGGCGTCGAGGTCGGCGCGAAACGCGATACTCAGGTGGTGGCCGAGCGTGCCGGGGCCGTGCACGCCGATGTCGGCGGCGGTCCCGTCCGGTGATCCAGCCGCCAGCAGCAGGAAACCACTCCGCACGGTGTGTTCGGCACCCGCCGGTTCGCGCAGCACCGCAGTGATCCCCTCGGCATCCTTGGAGTATCGGACGAGGCTGGTGCTCATCCGTATCTCGGCACCGAGCTTTCCGGCGACCGAGCACAGCACGTCGGACAACTCGCCGTCGTTGCAATAGCACGGCCGCATCGGGCTGACCGATTCGGGCACGGTCGGCCACGGCGGCGACAGCAGGGACAGCACCGGGCCGACGAGGGTTTCCACGGTGGCCATGGTGCGAGGCGCCGACTCGTCCTGTGCGACGGCGAGCACCGGGTCGGCAAATCCGGCGCCGTGCAACGCCTCCATCGTGCGGGTGGTGAGCCGGTGGTTTCGAGGCGAACGCGGCCTCCGGGGTAGCGGGTCGACCACAAGCGCGGGTACGCCGTGCTGCCCGAGGAACGCGGCCGCGGACAGTCCCGCGACGGTTGCGCCCACGACAAGTACCGGGACCTCGGTGTGTGCTTGTTTCACCGTGCGGTCTCGCCGCCGGGTGGAGTCAGGATTCGTTTGTTGCGCACGCGTTCGGGCCGGATGCCGTAGGCGATCACCCGCCCCATGAGTTTGCCGACCAGCCCTGCGCCTGCCCCGGCACCATCGTCGGTTCCCATGTTTGTCCCGGCCGTCGCGCCGTTGAGGTCGACCCGCAGCGCGGCGCGTTGCAGCAGCTGGATCGTGGTCGTGGGCAGTGTTCTGCGCCGTTGGACCGCCGCCAGGGCCGACCGGGGCACCGGGACCTCTTCGCGCTGGCACCGGAGCAATGGCTCGACAAGGGTGTTGGCCGCGGCGACCGCGTCCTGCACGGCGAGGTTCACCCCGACTCCACCGACGGGCGACATGCAGTGCGCGGCGTCGCCGATGACCAGCATGCCCGGCACGTGCCAGCGTCGGAGCCGATCGACCCGCACGTCAAGAAAACTGAGCGCGTCGACGGACTCGATCTCGCCGACCCGGTCGGCTAGAAACGGGGCAAGCCGCACGACCTTGTCGCGGAACGCCTCGATACCCGCCGCACGCAACGCCCGGATCCCATCGCCTTTCGGGATCTCGACGAACGACTGCCAATAGGAGCCGCGATCGATCAGCCCGAGGATGTCCCCACCGTCGAGGCGGAGGGTGATTCCTTCCTTCGGATCGTCGTCGCGCCGGGAGAGGCGGAACAACACGACATCGATGGACACGCCCATCGCACGGGGGCGCAGGCCGACCGCGGCGCGAGTGGGTGATCGCCGTCCGTCGGCGGCGATCACCAGATCGGCCCGAATCTCGTGTTCCTCGTCGCCGTTCCGGTAGCGGACGCCGCACACCCGGTCGTCCGCTCGCAGGACGTCGTGGAACGACGAGTTCATCAGCAGCCGAAAGTTGGGGTACCGCGCCGCCTCGCTGGTGATGAAGTCGAGAAAGTCCCATTGCCCGATCATCGTGATATACGGGAACTTGACCTTCAGTCGCCGAAAGTCGGCCAGCTCGCGACGCTTGCCCGCTCGGATCATGCTCATCGAGCCGATCTTGTGATGCGGACGGGCGTGGAGTTTCTCGGCCAGCTCCAACTGGTCCAGCACGTCGAGTGTCGCCGGGTGAACGGTGTCCCCGCGGAAGTCGCGCAGAAAGTCGCCGTGCCGCTCCAGCAAAGTCACCTCGACCCCGGCGCGGGCCAGCAGCAGCGCCACCATGGCCCCGGCTGGACCGCCCCCGACGACACACACGGTGGTGGATTCACTCTCGTCCGCCAACCTGCCCACCTCTTTCTTCAACAGTGACGAAGAAAACGTAGCAGACCGTCGACGAATACTTCAACAGTGTTGGAGATAACTTCGGCCCGGCTAAGCTGGGATGCGATGAGCATCGTGGACAGCCCCGATCCAGGGGCAAGGCCGAACCGTCAGGGCCGATGGCGGACCGGGCAGGAGAGCAGACGCAGGATCCTGACCGCAGCCAGAGCGAGCTTCGCCGCCAACGGCTACCAGCGCGCGACCGTCCGGTCCATCGCCGCGGACGCCGAAGTGGACCCCTCGATGATCCACTACTTCTTCGGCCGCAAGGACCAGCTTTTCGCCGCGGCCATGAGCCTGGCCGACAGCCCACGCGGGCCGATCAGCAAACTGCTCGCCGAGGGACTGGACGGGCTCGGAGCCAGGCTCGTTCGACGGTTTCTCGAAGTATGGGACGCGATGGAGCCTGTCGAGCCACTACTGATCATGGCACGTTCGGCGAACGACACCGATATTGCCGCCGCGCCGCTGCGGGAGTTCATCGACCAGGAGTTCACCGCGCAACTGGTCGCGGCGCTGGACACGCCGGATGCGGCGCTGCGGTGCGACCTGGTGTGCGCCCAACTGCTCGGGGTGGCCGTAGCCAGATACTCGCTACGACAGGAACCGCTCGCCTCGGCCGACCACGACACACTGGTTGCCTGGCTGGGCGCGATCGTTCAGCGCCTGCTCACCGGCCCGCCGCCGGGCGACGACACACAGTGAGCACCGACGGCAGTTGAGCGTCGCAGCGGCCGGGGGCAACCAATGTGGCCTTCGGTGCAGTGGCCGCAACCAAGGCGGCCTTCGTTGCATCACATCCACATCGGCGAACGTATCCGGTCACAGCACTAGCCGATCGTGGGAATGAACTTCGGCGCCTTCCTGGCATCCGCCGCACGCTCGAAAGCGGCACCCACGGCGAGCACCTTCGCGTCCGACCAGCGGCCCGCGAAGAACGAGACACCGATCGGCAGTGGACCCGCGAACCCCGCTGGCACCGAGATGTTCGGGTAGCCGGACACCGCGGCAGGACCGGACGAGCCCAGCACGAAGGCGTCACCGGCCGCGTAGTCAGTCTTCCACGCCGGGCTGTTGGTCGGCGCCATGATCGCGTCGAGCTTCTGCGCCGCAAGGGTTTCGTCGATCGATCGGCGGGCGAGCGTGGTCGCTGTGGTGCGCTGCTTGAGGTAAGTCGGGTCTGTGGTCGGCGGGGCCACCGCCGCTTGCTCGAAGATCTCCTGGCCGAACTTGGACAGCTCGACGGGATCGTTGCGGTTGAACGTGATCAGCTCGTTCAGCGTGTCCGGGCCGCCGGGGCGCTTGGCCAGATAGGCGTGCAGGTCGCGCTTGAACTCCGGGATCAGTGCGGCGAACTCGTTCTCGCCGATCTCGTTCTGGAACGGCAGGTCCACGTCCACCGTCGTCGCGCCCCGCTCCCGCAGGGTACGCACCGCGTCCGACACGACCCGGTCGACACCCGCGTCCGCTCCGGCCATTCGCCAGATGCCGATTCTCTTGCCCTGCAAGGCGTTTGGCTTCAACAGGGCCGCATAGTCGCGTGGCTGGTCCGCGGGGATCGCGCCGGTCGCGGTGTCCGAGGAGTCACGGCCCTGGATCACCGACAGCGTGATCGCCGAGTCCACGGCGTGCCGGGTCATCGGGCCCGCTGTGTCCTGCTCCGCCGAGATCGGCACCACGCCCGAACGGCTCACCAGGCCGAGAGTCGGCTTGTGGCCGACGATCCCGTTGGCTCCGGACGGGCACACGATCGACCCGTCGGTCTCGGTCCCGATCGCCACCTGGGCGAGGCTCGCGGCGATCGCCGCGCCCGAGCCGGACGACGAGCCGCACGGATTCCGGTCGAGCACATGGGGATTGCTGGTCTGCCCGCCCACGCCCGACCAGCCGGAGCTCGACCGGGTGGAGCGGAAGTTCGCCCACTCCGACAGGTTGACCTTGCCCAGGATCACCGCGCCGCCGCGCTGCAGCCGGTCCACAAGGTGTGCGTCGGCCGCCGGGGTGGAGCGCAGGGCTCGGGAACCGGCTGTCGTCGGCATCGACCTGGTGTCGACGTTGTCCTTCAACAGCACGGGAATGCCGTCCAGCGGGCCCAGTTCACGTCCGCCGCGCCTGCGGGCGTCGCTGGCCGCGGCCTCGGCCTCGGCACGGTCGTTGAGCGCCACGACCGAGCGGATCCTGCCGTCGACCGCCTTGATGCGGTTCAGGTAGGCCTTGGTCAGCCGGACGGCGGTGAGCTGTCCGGAGTCCATCTGCCGCTGCAGCTCCGGAATGGTCGACCCATCCAGATCCAGCGACGAGGCCGACGCTGGTGCCGGTCCGGCGACCAGCGCGGCCGTGGCGAGCAGTACGAGTGGCAGGCGCATACGAGCACCCCACTCCCCCGACATGATCGGGTCAACCCGACCTTCGTCGCTACTCAGGTACCACCTGGCGTGCCTCGGGGAAGTGACATGCCGCCCTGTGTCCGTCGGTCGCCCCGCTGAGCTGCACCAACGGCGGCTCCTCGGTGGCGCAGACGTCCTGGGCCTTCCAGCACCGCGTCCGGAACCGGCATCCCGACGGCGGATTGATCGGCGACGGCACGTCACCGGTCAGCCGGATGCGCTCGCGGCCCTTCTCGCTGTCCGGGTCCGCGTCCGGTACCGACGACAGCAACGCGTGCGTGTACGGGTGGTGCGGATTTCCGTACAGGTCCGTGCGGTCGGCGATCTCGACGATCTTGCCGAGGTACATCACCGCGATGCGCTGCGAGAAGTGCCGGACCACCGCGAGGTCGTGTGCGATGAAGATGAACGCGATGTCGAGCTCGCGCTGCAGCCGCTGCAACAGGTTCACCACCTGCGCCTGGATCGAGACGTCCAGCGCCGACACCGGCTCGTCGGCCACGATCAGCTTGGGCTGCAACGCCAACGCGCGGGCGATGCCGATGCGCTGGCGCTGGCCGCCGGAGAACTCGTGCGGGTAGCGGTTGTAGTGCTCGGGGTTGAGGCCGACGGTCTCCAGCAGTTCCCGGACCCGTGTCTGCCTGCCGCCCGGCGGGTTGATCCCGTTGACCTCCATCGGCCCGGCGATGATCGATCCGACCGTGTGCCGCGGGTTCAGCGACGAGTACGGGTCCTGGAAGATCATCTGGATCTCGGACCGGATGGGTGCCAGCTGTTTGCGCGTGGCGTGCGTGATGTCGCGGCCGTCGTAGGTGATCGTGCCCGCCGTGGGTTCGAGCAGCCGGGCGATCAGCCGCCCGGTGGTCGACTTGCCACAGCCGGACTCGCCGACCAGGCCGAACGACTCGCCCTCGTGCACGGTCAGGTCGATCCCGTCGACCGCCTGCACCACACCGGCCTTGCGGCTGAACAGGCCGGTCGGGCGGACCGGGAAGTGCATGGTGAGCCCACTCGCGGTGAGCAGTTCTTTGGTGGGAGCAGCTACTTCGGTCATGTGTTCAGCCCAGTCGTTGCAGCTCGTCGGTACGGATGAGCTTCTTGTCCGCCGCGGACAGGTGGCACGCCGATCCGTGCCCGTCCGCGGGTGCCAGCGTCGGCCGCTCGGTGGTGCACCGCTCGCCCGGCACCCGGTCGCGGTAGTCACAGCGCGGGTTGAACGGACAGCCACTCGGCGGGTCGATCAGGCTCGGCGGCGTGCCGCGAACCGGCACGAGCGGCACGTCCACATCGCCGCCCAGGTGCGGGATCGACGACAGCAGGCCCCAGCTGTACGGGTGCTGCGGGGCCTTGAGCACCTCACGAACGGTTCCGCGCTCCACCGCGCGGCCCGCGTACATCACGAGCACGTCGTCGGCCATCTGCGCGACCACGCCCATGTCGTGGGTGATCAGGATGATCGCCGTCTCGAACTCGGACTGCAGTTGCCGCAACAGGTCCAGGATCTGCGCCTGCACGGTGACGTCCAGCGCGGTGGTCGGCTCGTCGGCGATCAGCAGCGCCGGGTCGCAGCACAGCGCGATCGCGATCATCGCGCGCTGCCGCATTCCGCCGGAGAACTCGTGCGGGTACTGCTTGGCGCGCCGTTCGGGCTGCGGGATGCCGACCTTCTCCAGCATCTCGATCGCGCGGGCCCACGCCTTGCGCTTGTTGGCGCCGGTGTGCCTGCGGTAGGTCTCGGAGATCTGCTCACCGACCGTGTAGTACGGCGAGAGCGAGGTCAGCGGGTCCTGGAAGATCATCGAGATGCCGTTGCCACGCAGCTTCTGCATGGCCGACTCGCTCTTGCCGACCAACTGCTGGTCGTTGAACAGGATCTCGCCACCGACCGTGGTGGTCTTCGGGTTGTGCAGGCCGAGGATGGCGAGGTTGGACACACTCTTGCCGGAGCCGGACTCGCCGACGATACCGAGCGTCTTGCCTTTGGCGAGGTCGAACGACAGCCCGTCGACGGCCTTGACCACACCGTCCTCTGTGGAGAAGTGCACCTTGAGGTCGCGTACCGACAGGATGGTCATGCGGTCACCTTGATTCGCGGGTCGATGGCGGCGTAGACCACGTCGACGATGATGTTGGCGACCACGACCGCCGCCGAGGCCAGCATCACCACGCCCATCATCATCGGCAGGTCGGACGCGAGCACCGAGTTCACCGCCAGTTGGCCGACACCGACGAGGCTGAACGACGTCTCGGTGATGATCGCGCCCGCGAACAGGGTCGCGATGTCCAGGCCGAGGATGGTCGCGATCGGGGTCATCGCGCCGCGGAAGGCGTGCTTGACGTACACCTCGCGCGTACTCAGGCCCTTCGCCCTGACCGTGCGGATGAAGTCCTCGTTCAGGACGTCCACCATGGACGATCGCGTCAGCCGCGCGTAGTACGCGGTGTGGATCAGCGCGAGGCAGATCCACGGCAGGATCAGCCCGCTCGCCCAGTCCAGCGGACTGTCGAAGAACGAGACGTAGTGCGGCCGCGGCAGCAGATCCGAGCTGTACACGAAGATGTACAGGAAGAACGGTGCGAGCACGTAGATCTGCATGGATCCGCCGACGAGGGCGAATCCCATGGCGATCTTGTCGGCGGCCTTGCCCTTGCGCAGCGCGGCCAGCATGCCGAGGCCGACGCCGAAGATCAGGAACAGCACCACCGCGCCGATGGCCAACGACAGCGTCACGGGCAGGCGGCTGACGACCGTGTCGTAGACCGGCTGCCGGTTGACGAACGAGTAGCCGAAGCACGGCGCCTCGCACAGCTTGTCACCGATCATCCGGCCGCCGAAGATCCCGCCGAGGTAGGTCAGGTACTGCTGCCAGACCGGTTGGTCCAGGCCGAGTCCGCGCTTGATCTCCTCGATCAGCGCGGGCGTACAGGACTTTCCGCAGGACAGTGCCGCGACCTCGTTGCCGGGCACGGCGAAGAAGAGCAGGAATGTGACGGCGCTAATCACCAGGAGGATGACTATCGCACCGATCACCCTGCGGACAAGGAAGACCAACATCGGACGGGCTTCTCCAACGGGGAGGGGGACGGGCCGCGCGGCCCGTCCCCCTTACGGTGTCAGGACTTCAGGAACAGGTTGGTCAGGTTCATCACGGTGTGGATGTCGAACGACGCGCCACCCACGTTGGTGCCGAACATGAGCTGCCTGCGCGTGTACACATACGGCACCGCGGGCACGCTCTCCATGATCTTCTTGTCCAGCTTGTTGAACTCCGCACCCTGCTCGGCCGAGTCGGTGATCTTCAGGATCCGGTCGATCTCGGCGTTCACCTCGGGGTTGCTGAAGTGGGTGTTGTTCGGCCTGCCGTCGGCGACCTTGCGGCCGTCGAACAGCTCCGGGTACACCGTGACACCGGTCGGCCAGTCGGCCGACCACGCGGTCCAGTAGAAGTCCAGGTTGTTGTTGATCTTGTCGCGGGTGTCGTTGAAGGTCTTGGGCTGCATCGGGATCTTCTCGACCTTGAACCCGGCCTTCGTCAGGCCCTCCGCGATCGCCAGCGCTTCCTTCTCACCGGCCGGGGTCTGGTTGTAGCCCAGCGAGATCGAGTAGCCGAGCTTGCCGGCGTCGGTCAGGATCTTCTTGGCCTTCTCCGGGTCGCCCTTCGGGTCGACGTCGGTGACACCCGGCAGGTCGTACTTCTTCCAGCCGAGCGTGCTCGGAGAGCCGAGGGTGGTGGCGAAGTCGCCCTGGTACGGGCCGCCCTTCTGCAGCCGCGCCTGCTCCTTCGGGAACGCGACCAGCAGCGCCTTGCGGACGTTGAGGTCGGTGACGCGGGTGTTGTTGATCGCGTACAGGTCGACCTGGGTGGTCGGCTTGTCGATGATCTGCTGCTTGACCTTCGGGTCGTTCATCACCTGCTCGAAGCGCTCCGGCGCGACGGCCTGGTAGATGCTCGCGCTGTTCTTGTCATCGCCCGCCGACGCGGCCAGCCGGTCGGTCACCTCGCCGACCTGCGGGCCGAACTGGAAGGTGAAACTGTCGACGTACTGGTGGCGGATCGAGTCGGTCGCCGGGTCCCAGTTCTCGTTGCGGACCAGCTTCAGGCTCTTGTCGACCTCGTGCGACCCGATCTTGTACGGGCCGGACGTGATCGGGGCCTGGTCCATCGCCTCCTTGGTGTCCTTGGCCTGCGGCACCGGGGCGGTCGCGCCGAGCGCGGCTGCGAACGGGAAGTCCGGACGGGGCTGGGAGAACTTGAAGATGATGGTCTTGTCGCCCTGGACCTCGACCTTGTCGTTGGAGAGTTCGCCGCCCTCGTACGGGCCCGGGTAGACCTTCGAGAACTCCTCGCTGTCGGCCAGCCAGGTCTGGACGTACGGGAAGCCACGGGCGTACAGCGTCGAGAACGACCGCGACACGGCGTACTTGACGTCCTTGGCGACGATCGGCGTGCCGTCGGAGTACTTGACCCCGTCCTTGAGGGTGTACTTCCAGGTCTTGCCGCCGTCGGTCGACTCACCGGCGTTCGTGGCGAGGTCGCCGACCAACGTGGTCTTGTCGCCCTCGATCCGATACATGGTCAACCGGCGCGAGATCATCTCAAGCACGGTGTTGTCCGGCGAGGACTGCGACACGGCGGGGTCGTAGTGGGCCAGATCCTGGCGCCACAGGATGTTGACGTTGCCGCCCTTGCGCGAGTCCTTGATCTCCGGCGCCGGGCCCTTGGACTGCGAGCCGTCCTTGTCGATGGCCACCTTGGCGACCTCGGCCTGCGCCCGGTTCGGGTCGGTCCCCGCGTTCTGGCCACCCGCACTGCATCCGGACGCGATCAAGACCGCGCTCGTGGCGACCGCGGTCGCCGCGAGGATCCCCTTGCGTTTCAAAATTCATCTCCCTGTTCTCGATGCACCCGGTACCCGGTTCAGCGGTGCGACTTCGGATCCAGCGCGTCCCTCACGGAGTCCCCCAGCAGGTTGAACGCGAGGACGAAGATCAACAGTGCCACACCGGGGAACACCAGGTAGGTCGGCACGGTCTGGATGTAGTCGCCGCCGGTGTGGATCATCCGGCCCCAGTCCGGCGTCGGCTCGACCATGCCGACACCCAGATAGGACAACGCGGCCTCAGTGGTGACCATGGCGGGCACGTCCAGGGTGACCACGACGAGGATCGGTGTGACGAGGTTGGGCAGCAGTTCCTTGAGCACGATCCGGCGTGAGCCAGCACCGGACACGCGCGCCGCGTCGATGAACTCGCGTTCACGCAGCGAGAGCACCTGGCCACGCAGCAGCCGTGCGGCTCTTGTCCAGCCGAACACCGACAGCACGAGGATCAGCGCGGTGGCCCGTAGCCAGGCAGGCGCCTCCTTGCCCGGCGCGATGAACAGGGCCAGCGCGATCGGCGTGAACGCCAGGAAGAACAGCGTCGACGGGATCGCCAGCAGCGTGTCGATCACCCGGCCGATGAAGTAGTCGGCCTTGCCGCCGAGGTAACCGGCTGTGATGCCGATGACCACACCGACCGCGGTGACGATGAAGACCACGACGAGTGCGATCAGCAGCGACGTCCTGATGCCGTAGACCAGCTGCATGAGCACGTCCCGGCCGAGCTTGGGCTCCAGGCCGAGCCAGAATTCGCCGTCGATGCCGCCGTTGGGCTTCATCGGAATTCCGGTGTCACTGAGCAGGCCCGGCCGCTCCAGGCCGTACTGCGTGTCCGGGTCCTTTCCGTAGAGCAGCGAGATCAGCGGCGCGCCGAGGCCGACCAGGAAGAAGAAAAGGACGATACAGCCGGAGACCACCCCGGTCTTGTCCCTGCGGAAACGACGCCACGCCAGCTGCCCTGGCGACCTACCGACCGGGGGTTTACTCCTACCAGCCGGGACGGACGAAGCGTCGGCTGTCGTCAGCTCGGCCTGAACCAGGTCGGCCACGTGCCCCCCGATATCCATATCCATTAAGTCGAAAGATTCGGCGGAAATTTACGACCCGCCATGTCGCATCGTCAAGCGACCCGCCCTCGGGCGTCAAGTCACGAACGGGCCACGATTTCCAAACCGGCGGAAAAAGCGACCGGACAGTACCCGGTCGAGTACCCACGGTGTCCACTTGACACACTTATACACGCCCGTGCATGGATCGGACCACGCTGTCGTATGTCCACTGTGTCCCGCCGACCCGGATACCGGCGGTATGCGCCCATACGGCATTCTTACGCTGCCCACACCCGTGGAAACGCCCAGGAGAACGCCACATGACCAGCGATTCCGACTTCGCAATCCCGGCAAAGGTGGCAAGCCCGGCGCCCGACACGGGGCCGAAGAGGCCGCTCGGGCGGTGGCTGCTGGAGCACCGGGTGGGCCCGGTCGGCCCGGAGAGCGGCGAAGATCACGCGAAACCACAGGCGTGGTGGAAGGTGATGTGCCTGACGGGCGTCGACTACTTCTCCACACTGTCCTATTTGCCTGCTATCGCCGCGCTGGCGGCTGGCGCACTCTCGCCACTGGCCACGCTGCTGATCGTCGCACTGACCTTGCTGGGTATGCTGCCGATGTACCGGCGAGTCGCCAGGGAGAGCCCGAACGGCCAGGGCTCGGTGGCGATGCTCGAGGACCTGCTGCCGTTCTGGCGCGGCAAGATCTTCGTCCTCGTCCTGCTCGGCTTCGTTGCCACGTCGTGGATCGTGACCATCACACTGTCCTCGGCGGACGCCACGGTGCACCTGCTCGAGAATCCGATCGCCCCGGGGTTCCTGCACGGCAAGGAAGTTCTGGTCACCTCGATCCTGCTGCTCGTGCTCGGCGGCGTGTTCCTGCTCGGTTTCAGCGAGGCGGTCGGCGTCGCCATCCCGCTGGTGGCGATCTTCCTCGGACTCAACGCGGTGATCACGGGCGTCGGCCTGGTCGACGTGTTCTCCCACCCGGAGTGGATTTCGCGCTGGGTCGACCGGCTGACCGAGAGCGGCGGCGGGTTCTTCGACATCGCCGGGCCCGCCGTGCTGGCGTTCCCCATGCTGGTGCTGGGCCTGTCCGGCTTCGAGACCGGTGTGAGCATGATGCCACTGGTCGCCGCGAAGGGCAGCACACCCGGGGAACGGCTGGAATCGCGGATCCGCAACACCCGCAAGCTGCTCACCGTCGCGGCGTTGATCATGTCGGTGTACCTGATCGCGACCAGCTTCATCACCACCGTGCTGATCCCGGCCGAGAAGTTCCAGCCTGGTGGCGAGGCCAACGGCCGCGCGCTGGCGTATCTCGCGCACGAGCAGCTCGGCGAGGTGTTCGGCACGGTCTACGACCTCAGCAGCGTCCTGATCCTGTGGTTCGCGGGCGCGTCGGCGATGGCCGGGCTGATCAACATCGTGCCGCGCTACCTGCCGTCGTACGGCATGGCGCCGGACTGGGGCCGTGCGGTCCGGCCGGTCGTGGTGGTCTACACCGTGATCAGCATCCTGATCACGATCCTGTTCGGCGCGGACGTGAACGCGCAGGCCGGGGCGTACGCGACGGGGATTCTGGCGATGATGGTGTCCGGATCGATCGCCGTGACCATCTCCGCACTCAGGCACCGGCAGGGCAGGGCAACGGCCGGTTTCACCGTGCTGTCGCTCGTGCTGCTGTACGCACTGGTCGAGAACGTGATCGAGAAACCGGACGGCATCGCGATCTCGGCCGCGTTCATCGCCGGAATCGTGATCGTCTCGCTGATTTCCCGGGTGACGCGGACCACCGAACTGCGGGCCGACCACATCGAATTCGACGACACCGCGCGCAAATTCATCACCGATTCACTCGCGCACAACAGCCAGCTCGACATCATCGCGAACAAGAAACAGGCAGGCGACAACGCCGAGTACCTCGCGAAGGAACGCGAACAACGCGGGCTGAATCGGGTACCGGGTGCCGCGGACGTGATATTCCTCGAGATCGAGGTCACCGATCCGTCGGAATTCAGCGGCGTACTGCACGTGCACGGCGTCGAGATCGGCGAGCATCGGATCCTGCGCGTGCAGAGCACCGCGGTGCCCAACGCGATCGCCGCGATCCTGCTGACTCTGCGTGACGCCACCGGGGTGCTGCCGCACTGCTACTTCGAGTGGTCGGAGGGCAGCCCGCTGGGGCACCTGTTCCGCTACCTGATCCTCGGGCAGGGCGACACACCACCGGTGGTCAGGGAGATCCTGCGCACCGCTGAGCCGGAGCCTGCCCGCAGGCCCCGCGTGCACGTCGGCTGACCGGGCGCGGTCAGTCCGTCTGTGTGTCGTCGTTCTTCTCAGAAGCCGTCTGCGCCGTCGCTGTCTCGTCCGGCGGCTTGGCCTCATCGGCTGTCTTGGCCTTGTCGTCGGGCTGACCGGGGGCGAAGTGATCCCGGCAGTGCCGTGCGAAACGCCTGGAGTGGGTTGTCATCTCGACCTCGTCATAGCTGTCTCCTCCGAGACGTCCCATGATTACCCGCTCGGCTGGAGAACTACACCATCTATCTGCCGACACGGCTTTTGGTTACGGTCTTGGGGATGAACGCCATCGCCGACCGCTATCGCAGGCACGCGGATTCGTTCGAACGCTCCGTGACGACGGCACGGCCGGAAAAGTGGGATGATCCCTCACCTTGTGAGAAATGGACCGCGCGGGACGTCGTCGACCACATCGTCATGATGCACGGCGCCATGCTGCGCCCGGTCGGTCGGGAACTCTCCCCCGCTCCCGCCGACGCGCTCGGCGCCTTCCGCGCCGCACGCGCGGACGTCGAGGCTCTGTTGGACGATCCCGTTGCCGCCGCGACGGAGTGCCGAACACCCAGCGGGACGATGACCGCCGCCGAGCACGTCGACCAGGTCCTCACCGACGATCTGATCCTGCACGGCTGGGATCTGGCCAGCGCGCTCGGCCTCGACGCGACGATGGACCCGGCCGAGGTCGAACGGCTGTGGCTGGCGAAGATGGCCATCCCGGCCGAGTTGATGGCCAAGTTCCGCGTCCCGGGGGCGTTCGGTCCGGGGATCGAGGTCCTCGGCCCGGAGGTGCCGGTCGCGCCCGACGCGCCGCTGCAGGACCGACTGCTGGGCCTGATCGGCCGCGACCCGCGATGGAGGCCGCGATCACAGTGAGCTGACGTCCGGACGGCTACTGTTCGCGCCATGGTCCGGTTTGTCCCGCTCCTGATGTGTCTCGTCCTGATCGGAGTGATGCTCGTGGGCGAGTCACCCGCTGTGCCCTCGACACCGAGGGCCGCCATCGGCCCGCTCCAACGCAGTGTGGACAACCCCAGGTACTTCGCCACCCCGGACGGCACACCGGTGCTGCTGACCGGCGCGCACACCTGGCAGAACCTGCAGGACACCGGCCGGTCGAACCCGCCGCCCGCGTTCGACTACCAGGGCTATCTGGACTTCCTGCAGCGCAACAACCACAACTTCTTCCGGCTGTGGGCGTGGGAACAGGGCCGCTTCTCCAACGAGATCGACAGCGACGACTACTTCACGTCGCCCGCGCCGTACCTGCGGTCCGGCGGTGCGCCCGGCGCGGACGGCCAGCCCCGGTACAACCTCGACACGTTCAACCCGGACTACTTCGCCCGGATGCGCGACCGGGTCGTGCAGGCGGGCCAGCGCGGGGTCTACGTCTCGGTGATGCTGTTCAACGGCTGGAGCATCGAGTCCTGCAAGGGCCAGTACTGCGACAACAACCCGTGGCGTGGGCACCCGTTCAACCGGGACAACAACGTCAACGGCGTCGACGGAGATCTGAACGGCAACAACAGCGGCGAGGAAACGCACACCCTCGCCGTCCCGGCCGTCACCGCGCGGCAGGAGGCCTACGCGCGCAAGGTCGTCGACACCGTCGGCGACCTGGACAACGTGCTGTACGAGGTCTCCAACGAGTCACCGGCCGACTCGGTGCAATGGCAGTACCACATGATCGAGGTCATCCGGGCCTACGAACGCAGCCGCGGCAAGGTCCACCCGATCGGGATGACCTCGGCCTATCCCGGCGGCGACAACAGCGACCTGCTGTCGTCCCCCGCCGACTGGATCTCCCCGAACGGCGACATCGAGAACCCGCCGATCGCCGAGGGAGTCAAGGTCGTGCTGTCGGACACCGACCACCTGTGTGGCCTGTGCGGCGACAGTTCGTGGCCGTGGCGGTCGTTCATCCACGGCGAGAACCCGATCTACATGGATCCCTACGACGGCGCCTACGGCATCGGCGGCCAGATGGACGACAGCACCCAGGTCGCGATCAGGGCCAACCTCGGCAATGTGCGGGCCTATGCGTCCACGATGGACCTGCGGACGGCGACGCCGCAGCCCGCGCTGTGCTCGACCGGTTACTGCCTCGCCGGTCCGCGCGAGTTCCTGGTCTTCACCCCGGGCAGCCGGTTCACCGTGAGCATGACACCGGGCAAGTACGACGGGCAGTGGTTCGATCCGCGCACGAACCGGATCACCACGGTGGCGAATCTGCAGGCCGAGCGGGCCACGCAGTTCACCCCGCCGTTCAGCGGCGCCGCCGTTCTGTACCTCAGGAAGCAGTGACGCCGCTGGTGTCATCACCAGCGGCGTCAGCCGAACACGAAAAATGACCCGCGCGGGTTACTCGACCGGCCCGAGGCAGTAGAGCGTCTTGGGCTCGGGGAAGGGCGCCGGAGCGGTTTCCTTCGGGCACTGCTTCTCGTCGTCGCTGCCCTTCACGACCTTCACGACCTTGACGACGTCGCCTGTGGCCCCGGTGCAGTCGACCTTCGGGTAGGAGGCGCTCGTCGGGTCGTCCTTGCGGCACTCACCCTCGTTCCATTTCGGCATCAGGCACAGCTTGGTGTCCGGGCCGCGGCGCTGGGTCTGGGTGTACTCGTCGTAGTTCGACCCGCACTTGTCGGAGGTGCTGGACAGGGCCTTGCCCACCACGTGCGTGGCGTCGGCCGAGCCGCAGTCGATGGATCCGTACTCCGGCTTCGTCTTGGTACCGGAGAGCTTCGCGCAGTCACCGGACTTGGCCTGGGCCGCGTCGTCGGTGAAGTAGTTGAACGCGTAGAAACCACCGCCGAGCACCACCAGCACGATGATGGTGATCACCCATTTGGGGATCCCCTTCTTGCGCGGCGGCGCGGCCTGCGGCGGCGGGGGGAACGCACCCGGCTGCTGCCCCTGCGGCGGCGGCGGGAACTGGCCCGGCTGCCCCTGCGGCGGCGGGAACTGGCCCGGCTGCCCCTGCGGCGGCGGGAACTGGCCCGGCTGTCCCTGCGGGCCCGGCTGTCCGGGTCCCGGCTGCTGCTGAGGTGGGTAATCGGTCGACATGGATGTTTTCCCCTCTGTCTGCCCAGGCCGTGTCCACCGCACTGGCAAGTGGCGAGCGAACAGTAGACCAGTCCGTCGACGGGCGAATCTCGGGGGCACTGGCCACATGCGATAGTGCGGCCGTCCATGACGAAGCGGACTCGAACACGCTACGAATTGGCGTCACGACTACCGAGCGTGGCGAATTACTGGCAAGGCGGTCGCCTGCCGGAGCCGCCGCACACCACTCGCTGTGCGGATATCGTTGCGACGTGCGAAGTCTGGTCCGGGTGCTGATTCTGTTCGCCCTGCTGTCGGTCATGTTCGGGGTGCCGTGGCTGACCCTGTTCGGGCCGGGCGCCGACTGGCCGGGGGCGGTGACCGTGGCCGGGACCGTTGTGTTCGCGGTGGCTCTCGTCTCGTTTCCGCTCACTATGTACCTGGGTCATAACAGGCGCGGCAAGGACTGGGCGGCGCGGATCGGGGACACCACGCTCGGCGCGATCTGGGTTCTGCTGTGCCAGTCGGTACTGGGCCAAGTGGTCGAGCTGGCGCTGCTCGGTGTGGCCGATCCGTTGCGGTCACGCATTGTGGCGGGTTTTGTCGCGGTCGCCGCGGTGGGACTGCTCGCCTGGGGCTTCCACGAAGCCATGCGACTGCCTCGGATCAAGCACGTCGACGTGGCCATCTCCGGCCTCGGCAGCGACCTGGCAGGCGCCAGGCTCGTCGTCATCTCGGACACGCACTACGGGCCACTTGACCGGGCACGCTGGTCGGCCAAGGTCGCTGAGGCGGTCAACGGTCTTGAGGCGGACATCGTCTGCCACGCGGGCGACGTCGCCGACGGCACGCCCGACCGCCGCAAGGACCAGGCCGCGCCGCTTGGCACTGTCCACGCGAGACTGGCCAAGGCCTACATCACAGGAAACCACGAGTACTTCAGCGAGGCGCAGGCGTGGCTGGACCACATGGCCGACCTCGGCTGGGAACCGCTGCACAACCGGCACATCGTGGTCGAGCGCGGTAGCGCGCGGCTGGTCCTCGCCGGTGTCGACGACGCGACCGCGAAGGCGTCCGGCGTCGACGGCCACGGCGCCGACCTGACCACCGCGCTGGACGGCGCCGACCCGGACCTGCCGGTCATCCTGCTCGCGCACCAGCCCAAACAGATCAGGCAGGCACGTGATCGGGTCGACCTGCAGATCTCCGGGCACACCCACGGCGGCCAGATCTGGCCGTTCCACTATCTCGTCCGGCTCGACCAGGGTGTCGTGCACGGCCTGTCGCGGCACGGCACGCGCACCCGGCTCTACACCACGCGTGGCACGGGGTTCTGGGGCCCACCCTTCCGGATCTTCGCGCCCAGCGAGATCACCGTACTCACCCTGCGGCAGACCGAATGAACATCCACAGTGGACGAAGGCGGATCGTGTCGCTGCTGCCCGCCGCGACCGACATCGTGCACGTGCTGGGCCGGACAGCGGATCTGGTCGGCCGGACGCACGAGTGCGACTGGCCGGAGGAGGTCGGCCGGGTTCCTGTCGTGACCACGAGCGGTGTGGACAACTCGTTGACCAGCAGGGAGATCTCCGCGGCTGTCGGCGGCGCGCAGCACCACGGCTCGTCGCTGTACGGACTGGACACCGCGCTGCTGGCCGAACTGGCGCCGGACCTGGTGCTGACACAGGACCTGTGCGACGTGTGCGCGTTGTCCTACCGGCAGGTGTCCGACGCCGTCCGCGTGCTGGACGTCGGGCCTCAAGTGGTGAGCCTCGAACCACGCACGATCGACGGGATCATGGCCTGTGTCGGTCAGGTCGGTGAAATCCTCGGTGTGCCGGAGGTCGCCGCCGACCAGATCCGGTCGCTGCGGACGCGCCTGGAATCGCTGCGCTCGCGGGTCGCGGGCAGGCCGAGGCCACGGGTAGCGGCGATCGAGTGGCTGGATCCGGTGTGGCCCGCCGGGCACTGGGTTCCGGAGCAGATCTCGTACGCGGGCGGTACTCCCCTGCTCGCCACCGCCGGTGAGCACACCAGTCCGGTCGAGTGGCAGGCCGTGCTGGACGCGCGGCCCGAGGTGCTGCTTGTCCTGCCGTGCGGCTTCCCGCCGGAGCGGACCGCGGCCGAGATGCACGCGCTGAGCGACCGGCCAGGATGGGCCGGGATCCCGGCCGTGCGCGACGGCGCAGTGTGGATCCTGGACGGCCCCGCCTACTTCAACCGGCCGGGTCCCCGGGTCGTGCGCGGCGCCGAGATCGTCGCCAATATCCTGCACGGCACGGATTTCGGCTGGTCAGCGGGCTCGGACGAAAAGTGTCGGTGGCCGGGTGCATGATGCTCCCGACACAGCCGATCCCCAGGGGGCAGCAGCATGACCGTCAACGAACACCTCACCACCTTCCACGGGTTGAAGGTGGTGGCGTTCCCCGCCGAGCAGCCCCCTGCCGAGCCGGTGGCGTGGCGCCTGTCGGTGGACCCGTGGGACGGTGACGAGACGTTCGCCGAACTCTGGGACCGTTTCATGGCCACAGTGGACACGTCGACGGTCACCGCGCTCGTCGTCGGCGTGTGGGGCGAGCCAGGCGACGACATGCGGTCGAACGCGATCATCGACCTGATCCTCGCCGCGAAGGACCGGCTTCCCGTGCTGACCGGGATCTTCCTCGGCGATCAGGTGTTCGAGGAGAACGAGATCACCTGGATCGAGCAGAGCGACATCACCCCGCTGCTGACCAACCTGCCCGCGCTGACCGAGCTCGGCGTGCGCGGCGGCGTAGGCCTCGAACTGAAGCCGTTTCAGCACAACGCTTTGCAGATCCTGCACATCCAGACCGGCGGCCTGCCACGAGGTGTGGTGAGCGCGGTGGCGCAGTCCAAGCTGCCCGCGTTGCGAGATCTGCGACTGTGGCTGGGTGTTGTGGACTACGGCGGGGACTGGCAGCCGGAGGACCTGCGCCCGCTGCTGGACGGTGGCACGTTCACCAGCCTGCGTGAGCTGGGTCTGCAGAACAGCGACAGGCAGGACGAGATCTGCGAGCTCGTCGCCGGTTCGGCGATCGTGCGTCAGCTGGAAACGCTCGACCTGTCCATGGGGGCGCTGACCGACGCGGGAGCACGGCACCTGGTGGCGTTGACGCACTTGAAGTATCTCGACCTGCACCACCACTACCTGTCCGAGCAGATGCTCGACGAGTTGCTCGTGGCGTTACAGCCCGCCGGTGTTGCGGTCAATGTGGACGATGTCCAGGAAACGAACTATGACGGCGACAGGCCGTACTACTACACGGCAGTGTCGGAATGAAGTTCGTCGTCGTGGGCAATCCGGGCAACAGGCGGGTGGCGATGTTCGCCGACGCGGTCCGCGCAGCCGGTCTGCCGCCCGCGAAAGTGCTGGCGTGGCGGGAGATCCTGGCCGGAACGTGCGCGGTGCCCACCGGTTCGCTCGTCCGTGTCGACTCGCCAGGGGAAGACGAACACGTGGACCGGTTGTTACGCGGGCCGCTGGCCCATCCGTACCGTGCGGACGGCAGCGGCGCCTGGTACTCGGGCTTCACCGAAGGCCTGCGGCGGCTCGGCGAGACCGTGGTGGGAACACCGGGTGCGCGGCTGCTCAACGACCTCGACGACATCGCTGTCATGTTCGACAAGCGACGGTGTCACGAACTGCTGACGTGGGCGGGATGCCCAGTGCCGCCCACGATCGGCGACGTCGACAGCTACGAGTCACTGCGCGGGAAGATGCGGGAACGGGGCTGGACCAAGGTGTTCGTCAAACCCGCGCACGGCTCGTCGGCGTCCGGCGTGGTGGCGCTGACGGCCGTGGGCGCACGAGTGGCAGCCACGACATCGGTCGCGGTGACGCCGGACGGTCTGATGAACAGCCTGCGCGTGCAGACCTATCGCGACGAGCAGGCTGTGGCGCTGGTCGACCGTCTGTGTGCCGACCCGGTGCACGTGGAACGCTGGTTTCCCAAGGCATCGCTGGACGGCCGCACCATCGACCTGCGAGTCGTGGTCATCGCGGGCAGGGCGACGCACGCGGTCGTGCGGGCCAGCAGGCATCCCATCACCAACCTGCATCTCGGCGGTGCCCGGCTCGACGTCGCCCGCCTGCGCACGGTCATCGGCGAAGCCCGCTGGCGTGAATGGCTGACCACGTGCGAAAAGGCAGCGGCCCAGTTCGGCCGGACTCTCATGGTGGCAGTGGACCTGTTGCCAGGGCTGGGTTGGCGGCGGCACGTCGTCGGCGAGGTGAACGCCTTCGGCGACCTCCTCCCCCGTCTCACCGGCCTGCCCGACGGTCCCGCAGCGGGAATGAACACCTACGAGGCCCAGGTCGCCGCCTGCCTTGGCGATGTGAGCCCGGCATGACCAGACCGGACATGAACGTGGTCGTGGGCAGTCACGACCTGGTGATGATCACGATCGACACGTTGCGGTACGACGTGGCACAGACGTTGGCCGAGCAGGGCAGGACGCCGGTGCTGGCCGGGGTGATTCCCGGTGGCAGGTGGGAACAGCGGCACGCGCCGGGCAGTTTCACGTTCGCCTCGCACACCGCGATGTTCGCCGGGTTCCTGCCGACACCGGTCGGCCAGGGGCCGCATCCGCGACTGTTCGCCGCCCGGTTCGCGGGCAGTGAGAGCACAGCGGATGGCACGTGGGTGTTCGACGCGCCGGACATGGTCAGTGGTCTGGCCAAGGTGGGCTATCACACGGTGTGTGTCGGCGGTGTCGGGTTCTTCAACAACCAGGGCGCGCTGGGCTCCGTCCTGCCGGGCATGTTCACCGAGAGCCACTGGTCGCCGGAGTTCGGCGTGACCGCCCCGGCCTCGACGCGGGCACAGGTCGACAAGGCCCGGGAGATCATCGCCGCCCAACCGGCGGATCAGCGGCTGTTGCTGTTCCTCAACGTCTCCGCGCTGCACCAGCCGAACTGGTTCTACGAAACCGGCGCGGACGGCGACACCCTGGCCAGTCACGCCGCCGCCCTGGAGTACGTCGACGGTGAACTGGCCAGGTTGTTCGAGGCGTTGCGCAGGCCGAGCTTCGTGATCGTCTGCTCGGACCATGGCACTGCCTATGGCGAGGATGGCTACACCGGACACCGGCTGGGTCATGAGGTTGTGTGGACTGTGCCGTACGCGGAGTTCTTCCTGAAGGACGTGACATGACGCCCTATCAGGACTATGTGTACGCGTACCCGCACAAGACCGCCTACCGTCCGCTCGATCCGCGGCCACGGTTGCGGGATGTCTGGGCGGGCGAGCCACGGGACGCGCTGTTCCACTATGTCCACATCCCGTTCTGCGAGATCCGGTGCGGGTTCTGCAACCTGTTCACCCGGACCGGTGCGCCCGAGGAGTTGGTCACGCGATATCTGGACGCGGTGCAACGGCAGGCGACGGCTGTTCGTGACGAGTTGGCCGGGCGGGCCACGTTCGTCCAGGCGGCGATCGGTGGTGGCACGCCGACGTACCTGGAGCCCGCCGAGTTGGAGCGGCTGTTGGACATCATCGGCCTCGACGGGATTCCCCTGTCGGTCGAGACATCGCCGGACACCGCGACACCGGACCGGCTCGCGGTGCTGGCCGGGCGCGGTGCCACGCGGATCAGTTGCGGAGTGCAGAGTTTCGACGACAAGGAGGCCAAAGCGGCGGTACGGCCCCAGAAGCGGGCCGTGGTGGAGGCGGCGCTGGACGCGATCAGGGCGGCCGGGATCCCCGTCCTCAACATCGACCTGATCTACGGCATCACCGGCCAGACCGAAACCAGCTGGCTGGCGTCCCTCGACGCCGCGCTCGCGTGGCGCCCGGAGGAGCTGTACCTGTATCCGCTGTACGTCCGCCCGTTGACCGGCCTCGCCGGGCGGGAAACACAGCGTGGATCCCAGCAGGAATGGGACGAGCAGCGGCTACGGCTGTACCGCCGCGGCCGGGATCACCTGCTGGCCGCGGGCTACGACCAACAGTCCATGCGCATGTTCCGGCGGGCGGACGCGCCGTCGGTCGGCGGGGGCGACTACTCGTGTCAGCAGGACGGCATGGTCGGCCTGGGCTGCGGTGCCCGTTCGTACACGAGGGGCATGCACTACTCGTTCGACTACGCGGTCAGCCCCAGCGCCGTGCGCGGCATCATCGACGACTTCGTGTCCCGGCCGATGGCGGACTTCACTGTGGCCGAGGTGGGCGTCCGGCTCGACGCGGACGAACAGCGCAGGCGGCACCTGCTGCAGTCCGTCCTGCAGGCCGACGGTCTGGAGAAGGCGTTGTACCGCAAGCGTTTCGGCACGGACGTCACGGCAGATTTCGCCGACCTGGCCGCGTTGGCCGACCGTGGCTGGCTCACCGACACCGGAGACCGGTTGCGGCTCACACCCGAGGGCCTCGCCTGGTCGGACGCGATCGGCCCGTCGCTGTTCTCCCCGGCTGTCCGCGCGGCCATGGCCGCCTACGACCGGAGATGACCTGTGCACCTAACCATGTTGTACCGCGGCCCGCTGGCCTCGTGCGACTATGACTGCGCGTACTGCCCGTTCGCGAAGAGACGGGACAGCACGCAGCTGCTGCGGGAGGACCGGGCCGCATTGCAGCGGTTCACCGGCTGGGTCGGGGAGAACACCTCGGACGAGATCTCGGTGTTGTTCACGCCGTGGGGCGAGGGGCTGGTTCGGTCGTGGTACCGCGACGCCATGGTCTCCCTCAGCCGGATGCCGCACGTCCAGCGGGTCGCGATCCAGACCAACCTGAGCTGTCGGCTCACCTGGGTCGCCGACTGCGACCTGGACACCGTGGCGTTCTGGGTCACCTACCACCCCACCCAGGTCACCCGGGAACGGTTCCTCGCCAAGTGCACGGAGCTGACCAGGCTGGGAGCCCGGTTCAGCGTCGGGATCGTCGGCGTGCCCGAGCACCTCACCGAGGCCCGTGCACTGCGCAAGGCGTTACCGGACGCCGTCTACCTCTGGGTGAACGCCGCCGAAGGACTCGAGTACACCGACAAGCAGGCGGCCGAATGGCAGGACGTCGACCCGTTGTTCCACCGCAGCAGGCACGCCCATGTCAGCAAAGGCCTGCCGTGCCGCACCGGGGACACGGTGATCTCAGTGCTCGGCGACGGCACCGTCCGGCGGTGCCATTTCGTCCCGCAGACCATCGGCAACCTGTACGACGGTTCGTTCCGGGCCGCGCTGCGGCCGCGGCCGTGCCCAGCGTCCACGTGTGACTGTCATATCGGGTACGTCCACCTGGAACCGACCGGCCTGTACGACGTGTTCGCCGGTGGCATCCTTGAGCGCATCCCAGCAGCCGACAGGCGAACAGCTGGTTGACGTTGAACCTTGGGGGCGGCTCCAACCGTTGTAAGGGCGATGTCCAAACGGATACACCCGTCACCACATCGAGGAGCGGCATGCCAGACAACACCCCCATGCCAGAAGGACGGGAGGTCCCTTCCCACGACTCACGGCCCGCACGCATGGACCCGAGAGAAAATGAATTCGAGGCTCTGAACGGGCTCTATCTCGCGCTGCGAACGGTACACGAAAATCTCCCCACAGTACTAGCGGCCGCACAGGCCAGAAACCTCCGCAACCAGCCACAGGCCGTCGCCCCCGACCGCCCGACGCAGTCCGATAATCCCGAACGACAACCAGAGTCAATGACCACCGGGACGACCAGCGACCTCATCGCCAAGCTCGTCGTTCTCGCCATGGAAGCTATCGCGGAGAAAATCGCCGACTACTATCGCCAGGAAACCAGTCACCACCAGCAGCACCAGCACCGGCAGGCGGAATCCCGGCCGGAAATGAGCAGGGCAACCGATCAACAGCAGAGCAGGATGCCTCAGCCTCCGAATTCACGTCCACCAGCCCCCATCGGGGTTCCCGATGCCGCCCGCTTGCAATCACCTCACGTGGAACCATATTTCGGAGCCATTCCACAATCTGCTCCCACTTCCCAAAAACCAGCCACACAGTCGAAACTGACAAAACAACGACCACCATCGAGATGAACGCTTCTCGACCGGATCCCGCCCGGCCGTGCGACCGGAAGAAAACCGAAAGAAGCGCCTGGCAGTGTGCTGATCTGTGGTGGGAGGTGTCCGGCGCTCAGCGTCCCAGTCGTTCGCCGACGTGGTCGGCCTCGACCGCGCCGAGCTCGGACAGCATCCTTCGCGCCGTGTCCCATGCCTGCTCGGCTTCCGCCGCGTCGCCGGACGCCATCAGGTACCGGCCCCGCGTGATCAGTGCCTTCCCGTGCCAGCGCGGGTCGCCGCTGACGCTGAGCGCGGCGAGTCCTTTGTCGAGGTGTTGCCGGGCGGCGTCCAGTTCGTCGGTGTCCATCAGCACGTCGGCGAGGACGATCTGGGTGCACGCGAGGCCGTGCGAGTCCAGCGTCAGTTCGAGGACGTCGAGCCCGCGTTCGGCGCACGCCCGCGCTTCCGCCAGCGCCCCGAGTTCGCGGTGGGTCTCGGCGAGGCAACGCAGCGCGGCACCTTCGCGGCGCAGGTCGCCCGCGCCGCGCAGCGCGTCCCGGCTTCTGATCAGGATTTTGAGGGAGCCGTCGAGGTCACCCATGCCACGCCGGACGATTCCCAGTTCCCGCAGGGTGGCGCCGATCCAGCGCCGGTCACCGAGGCGTTCGAACGTCTCGACCGCCGCGCTCAGCCGCTGTTCGGCACGCTCCCATTCGCCGCGATACCGGTCCAGCACACCGGATTCCCTCAGCGTGTAGGCCCGCCAGCGGGGTTTGTCGAGCGCGTCGAGCACCGACAGGCACCCGTCGAAGTACCGGGCGGCTTCCTTCCACCTGCCCTGCAGGCGTTGGGCCACACCGACCGACAGCAGCGTGACGACTTCCAGCAGCGGATCGTTGGCCTGTGGCAGAACCTCAAGGCCTGCACGGAAGTGCTCCTCGGCGTTGCGGAAGTCCCGTGTCTCCCGCGCCGCGAGGCCGACGGCGAACAGGGCGTAGGCCTTCCAGTACGGGCTGCCGGACCGGCGGGCGGCGGCGAGGCTCAGCTCGGCGACGCGTTTGAGGTCCGCCCACTGTGCCCGCAGTTCGAGGAACGCCGCCACGGTCGCGGACAGGTGGTAGGTCAGGTCGTTGTGGCCGTTGGCCGCCGCGTACTCGATGGCTTCGAGGATCGCCGGGTGTTCCTGGTCGAGCCACACCGCCGGTGCCCGGTCGACCTCGTCGAGCACTCCCGGTGCGTCCACTGTGACCGGTGGCGGGTCGAACTGGTACAGCCCACCGAACTCCAGCAGCGCGTCGGCGCGTTTGCCCAGGGTCAGGTAGGCGTTGACCATCCTGGTCCGTGCCGCGTCCCGCTCGTCGTCGACCGCGAGTTTCTCCTGCGCGTACAACCGGATCAGGTCGTGGAACCGGTAGCGGCCGGGCGCCGCCTCGACCAGGTTGACGTCGACGAGGTCCTCCACCAGCCGCTCCGAG
Organism: Kibdelosporangium sp. MJ126-NF4; assembly: GCF_000826545.1. The sequence continues at coordinate 981,756 of NZ_CDME01000015.1, forward strand.
GTGCGGAAGTCCACGCCGAGCACGGCCGCGGCCGCCCACGGCGGCAGTCCGTTGTCGGGCATCAGCGCCAGCAGCCGGAACGCGCGCTGATGGTCGGCGTCGAGGCTGTCGTAGCTGAGCAGGAAACTCGCCCTGATCTCACGGTCGCCGCCGACCAGTTCGTCGAGCCTGGTCCGCTCGTCCTCCAGGCGCTCGGCGAGCGTCGACGCGGTCAGGTGCGCGCGGGAACGCAGTTTGGTGCCGACGATCCGCAGGGCCAACGGCAGTCCGCCGCACAGTTCGACGATCCTGCGCACGCTGGGATCCGAGTTCGCCAGCCGGTCGTCGCCGACCAGGTCGGCGAGCAGGGCCAGCGCGTCGACCTGGTTGAGCACGTCGAGGTCGACGAGTTTGCGCATGTCCAGACCGGTCAGCCGACGCCTGCTGGTGATCAGCACGGCACACTCGGAGTTGCCGGGGATCAGCGACCGGACCTGTTGCTCGGTCGCCGCGTTGTCCAGGACGACAAGAATTCGCCGTCCTGCCGTGCGGTCGCGGAACAGGCCGACGCGTTCCTCCAGCGTGGCGGGAACGTCGGCGCCGTCGACGCCGAGGTCGCGCAGGAACCTGGCCAGCACCTCGCTCGGGTCGCGCGGCCGAGGTCCGTTGCCCTGCAGGTCGATGAACAGCTGGCCGTCCGGGAACTCGGCCGCGACCTTGCGCCCGGCGCGGACCGCGAGCGCCGTCTTGCCCAGCCCCGGTTTCCCGGTGATCGCGACAACGGGCAGCGCGCCGTCGTGCCGCGAGGCGAGCAGCCGACAGATCTGCTCGATGTGCTGGCGCCTGCCGGTGTAGTGGTCGACGTCCGGTGGGAGCTGGCGCGGGCCCACCCTGCGTTCCTCGCGTGAAACGAGGTTCAGCGCCGGGTCGTCACGCAGGATCCTGGTCTGCAGTTCCCGCAACGCGGGCGCGGGTTCCACGCCGAGTTCGGTGTCCAGCCGGTGGTAGAGCTTCTGGTACGCGCTCAACGCGTCCGGCCCCCGGTCGCTGCGGTGCAGGGCGAGCATCAGCTGGGCAACGACCTGCTGGCGGTACGGGTGCTGGGCTTCGAGCTCGGTGAGCTCGTGGATCACCTCGGCGTGCCGCCCGAGCCGCAGGTGGGCGTCGATGCGCTCCTCCATGGCCAGCAGCCGGGCCTCGTCGAGGTGCCGGGTCAGCCTGGTCCGCACCTCCTCGGCGGCCACCGACGCCAGCGCCGGGCCGTCCCACAGCGCGAGCGCCTCGTCGAGGGTTCGGATGCGGGCCTCGTCGTCGGCGCAGGACCTGGCCGCCACGCACAGGTCCATGAACTTGTTGACGTCGATGCGTTTGGGGTCGCACTTGAGCATGTAGCCGGGACCGTTGCTGATCAGGGCGACACCGTGCTGTTCGGCGTCCGCCGCGTTGAGCACCGAGCGCAGCCTGCTGATGTGCGTGTGGATGACGCCCCGTGCGCTGCGTGGCGCCTCGTCCGGCCAGGTCAGCTCGACCAGCCGCTCGGCGGGGACCAGCTTGTTGGCGTCCAGCAACATCATCGCCAGCACGAACCGCTGTTTGCGGACGCCGAGGTCGATCTCCCTGCCTTCACTGACCGCTCTGACCGGCCCGAGCAGTTGAAACTCCACAAGTGCCTCCCCAGCCCCTGTCGTCGCCCGGCCTGTCACACGACAGCCGACGACCTGACCGCACACGAAACCACAGCCAGCGCAACGGTCATTATCACCACAGCGTATCGGTGCTAGTGCATTCGAGGGACTTTGGTCAGTTTCGTCGAACTTGACAGAACTTTTGTTTGACGCATGCGTAAGTTCTCGGTTAGGTTTCCGATCATGACTGTGAGCGATCCCACAGTCACCGGTTGGTGAGTCCGTCGGGGACAGAGGTGGGCAATGGCGCCGATCGTCCGGATGACCGGGATCAACAAGCAGTTCCTTGGCGTCACTGTGCTCAAGGACGTCGATCTGGACCTGCACCCCGGCGAGGTGCACGCGCTCGTCGGCGAGAACGGGGCGGGCAAGTCCACCCTGATGAAGATCCTCGCGGGCGCACACCGGCCGGACGCGGGCACGATCGTCCTCAATGGACAGCCGGTGTCGTTCGCGTCGCCGTTGCAGGCCCAGCGTGCCGGAATCGCCATCGTGCACCAGGAGATGACGCTGCTGCCCGACCGCGGCGTCGCCGAGAACGTCTACCTCGGCCGTGAGCCCGTGCGGCGCGGACAGGTCGACCGGGCGCGGATGGAACGGGACACCGCGGAGCTGCTCGACCGGCTCGGCGAGCACGGCATCGCACCGCGCACCCCGGTCCGCCGATTACCGGTCGCGCAACGGCAGGTCGTGGAGATCGTCAAGGCGTTGTCCATGGACGCGCGGGTGATCGCGATGGACGAACCGACCGCCGCGCTGGCCGAGCACGAGGTCGGTCTGCTGTACGACCTGGTGAACCGGTTACGCGCCAACGGGATCGCGGTGCTGTACGTCTCGCACCGGATGCGGGAGGTCTTCGACCTGAGCCAGCGCGTCACCGTGCTGAAGGACGGCGTGCTCGTCACGTCCGTCCCGGCAGCCGAGATCACGCCGGACCAGGTGGTCCGGGCCATGGTCGGCAGGCCACTGGACGCGATGTTCCCCGAGCGCGCGACGACTCGTGGAGCGGTACGGCTCGCAGTCCGCGACGGCGGGAACGAGCGGCTGCACGACATCACGATCGACCTGGCAGCAGGCGAGATAGTGGGGCTGGCCGGTCTGCAGGGCGCGGGCCGGTCCGCAGTGGCCCGTGCCCTGTCCGGCGTCGACCCGCTGACCAGCGGCGAGATCGAAGTGGACGACCGGCCAGCGCGCATCCGCTCGCCCCGCGCCGCTATCCGGCACGGCATCGCGCACGTCACCGAGGACCGCAAGGGCGAAGGGCTCGCGCTGCGCCAGACCGTCCGCGACAACACGACGCTGGTGCGCGACGCCACGTTCGGCCGCAGACGGATCGACGTCGAAACGTTGCTCAACTCGGTCCGGTTGGTATCCCGTGGCGCCGACCAGGAGGTGCGCTACCTCTCCGGCGGCAACCAGCAGAAAGTCGTGCTGGCCAAATGGCTCGCGGTCACGCCCAAGGTCCTCATCGCCGACGAGCCGACGCGCGGGATCGACGTCGGCGCCAGGAAGACCATCTACGAACTGCTGCGTGGGCTGGCCCGGTCCGGTGTCGCGATCCTGATGATCTCCAGTGAACTGCCCGAGCTGATCGGGATGAGCGACCGGATCCTCGTCATGCGGGACGGGCGGCTGGCCGGGGAACTCCCGGCGGGCTCGTCGGAGGAGTCCGTGGTGGCGTTGGCGGCCGGAGGCGGCGCATGACGGCGACGGCGACGCGGCAACCTGTGCGGCACACCGGGACCAGCCGGTGGCGGATGACGCCGACGACGGTGGTCTACCTCGCCCTCGTCGTGCTGCTCGTGGTCGGCAGCGTCCTGGTCGGGCTGCGCGGCGGAGTTCTGCTCGACCACGGCGGCATCCTCAACATCCTGAGCCGCGGCACGGTCCTCGGGCTGGTCGCGATCGGCCAGACGGCGGTGATCCTGACCGGCTCGCTCGACCTGTCGGTGGCGTACCTGATCGGCCTGTGCTCGCTGATCGCGGCCGAGACCATGGCGGGCGATCCCGGCATGATCGTCCCGGCGGTCCTGCTGACCGTCGGGTTCGCCGCGCTCGTCGGACTGGTCAACGGCCTGGTGATCACGGCGTTGAAGGTGAACGCGTTCATCGCCACGCTCGGCGTCGCGCTGATCATCCGCGGGTATCTGGAGAACACCTACACCGGGCCCGCCGGGTCGGTCCCCCGCGGCTTCCAGCACCTGGGCTACGACCGCATCGGCCCGGTCCCGGTGTCCACAGTGGTCATGGTGGCGCTCGCCGTACTCGTGTGGTGGTACTTGACCCGGACCAAGGGCGGCTACCACGTCTACGCCGTCGGTGGCGACGCCGAGGTGGCGAGGCTGTCGGGCATCCGCACCGGGCGCACGGTCGTCACCATGCACGTGCTGTGCTCGGTGATGGCCGGTCTGGCGGCGTTGCTCCTGGTCAGCAGGCTTGGTTCGGGGGCGCCCCACGTCGGGACGGACGGCGGGTACGACCTCGAGTCGATCGCGGCGGTGGTGCTCGGCGGCACGCTGCTGTCCGGCGGTCGAGGCGGTGTGGCGGGGACCATCGGCGGCGTCCTGATCCTCGCCACACTCGACACCGTCTTCGACGACCTGGGCGTGACACCGTTCCTCAAGGACGTGGTCCGCGGCGCTGTCCTGATCGCCGCGGTGGCCCTCTACGCCCGCGGCCGACTCGCGCGGAGGGCCCGATGACGGAGACAGTGACACAGACACAGACGCGCCACTCCCGGTTCGCGGCGGGAACCGTCCCCGTGCTCGTGGTGCTCGCTGTTCTGCTTGTCGCGCTTGCCTTCGCGGGCCCGGCCTACCAGGATCCCGCCGGGTATCTGGCGTTGCTCAAGCGCGCGGCTCCGTTGATGATCCTGGCGATCGGGCAGTACTTCGTGATCGTCAGCGGCGGGTTCGACCTGTCGGTGGGCTCGCTGGTCACGGCCGAGGTGGTGATCGCGGCCCGGCTGGTCGACGGCGACGACACCGCGACCGTGTGGGTGATCCCGGTGTTGCTGGCCATCGGCGCGGTCGTCGGCCTGGTCAACGGGGTGATCACGACACGGCTGCTGGTTCCGTCGTTCATCGTGACGCTGGGCATGCTGCTGGTGCTCGACGGCGCGGTGTTCCTGTGGACCGGTGGCGCGCCACGCGGGGCGTTGTCCGGTTCGTTCCGGGCCATCGGCAGGCAGGGCATTGACGGTGTCCCGCTGATCGGGCAGGTTCCGTGGTCGGTGGTCGTGCTCGCGGTGATCGTCGTGTTGGCCGTGGTGTTCATGCGCGGCCCGACCGGTCGCACGCTGGTCGCGGTCGGCGACAACGAGACCGCGGTGTGGCTCGGCGGCGGCCGGGTGGAACGCCTGCGCACGCTCGCGTTCGTGCTGTCCGGGTTGTCCGCCGCCGTCGCGGCGATCCTGCTCGGCGGGTTCGCCGGGGTGTCCGCCCAGGTCGGCGACGGCCTGGAGTTCCGGGTGATCACCGCGGTCGTACTCGGTGGTGTGGTACTCGGCGGCGGGCGTGGCTCGGTGGTCGCGGCCATGGCGGGCGCGCTCACGCTGGAGTCGTTGTTCTCGTTGCTCAACCTGCTCGGTGTGTCCGGTGGGCTGGAATCCGCTGTGCAGGGCGTGATCATCATCGCGGCAGTGGCTTACGCCGCGGTCGGGTGGAGGAGGAACCGAGCATGAAACGCCTGCTGGCCGTCGCTCTCCTGGTCCTCGCCGGGTGTTCGACCGACTTACCCGACTCCGGGCCGCCGGGTTCGTCCGCGCCCCCTGCCGGGTCGCAGTTCTTCGACCAGGCCGAATACGACCGTCAACTGTCGTTGCGGGACGCGAAACCGGTCGGCCCGGCGGACAAACCGTGGGAGCAGGCGCTGAACCCGACGATGGTGGACACCGCCAAGTACGCCAAACCCGGCCCGTACGAGGTCTGTTTCTCCAACGCGTCGGTGGACAACCCGTGGCGCCAGGTCGGCTGGAAGACCATGCAGGTCGAGGCGACCCTGCATCCGGAGATCGGCAAGTTCACCGTGCTGGACGCGGAAGCCAAGGACGACAAGCAGATCAGTGACATCCAGCAGCTGACCTCCGGCGGCTGCAGCGCGTTGATCGTCTCACCGAACACGACCGCGACGCTGACTCCGGCAGTGGAAGCCGCGTGTGCCAAGGGAATCCCGGTGATCGTGTTCGACCGTGGCGTGAAGACCAACTGTCCGGTCACGTTCATCCACCCCATCGGCGGGTACGCGTTCGGCGCGACCGCCGCGGAGTTCCTCGCCGGGAAGGTGGGCACGGGCGGCAAGGTGCTGGCGTTGCGCGTGCTGCCCGGTGTGGACGTGCTGGAACACCGCTGGGCCGCGGCACAGCGGATCCTCGCCGCCAAGGGCGTCACGGTCGCCGGGGTCGAGTTCACCGGCAACGACAGCGCCAAGGCCAAGAGCATCGTCTCGGACCACCTGCAACGCGGCGACATCAACGGGATCTGGATGGACGACGGCACCGCGGCGGTCCCGGTACTCGAGGCGTTCGAGGACGCGGGCAAACCGCTGCCCGCGATCTCCGGCGAGGACCAGCAGCAGTTCCTGGAGAAGTGGAAGACCGAGCGGCTGACCGCGCAGGCACCGACTTACCCGACCTACCAGTGGCGGACGCCGGTGATCGCCGCGGTGAAGATCCTCAAGGGCGAGCAGGTGCCACGGGAGTGGATCCTGCCGCAGCCGGTGATCACGGACGCCACGCTGGACTCCTACCGGGGGCAGGGCATGCCGCCGCTGCACTACGCGCTGTGCGGCTGCCAGCAGATGCCGGGCTACCCCGACAAGTGGAAGTAACCCGATGAGAAGGATCGGGGTGAACACGTGGGTGTGGACATCTCCGCTCGACGACGGGGCACTTCGGGAGCTCGCGCCGAAGATCGCCGGGTGGGGATTCGACACGATTGAGATGCCGGTGGAGAACCCTGGCGACTGGGCACCGGACGCGGCGAGGGCACTGCTGGCCGATCTCGGCCTGGTCGCGACCGTCGTGCTCGTCATGCCGCCGGGGCGTGAGCTCGTCAGAGCCGACACCGGCACGGTGACGTCCACACAGGACTACCTGCGGTTCTGTGTGGACGTCGCCACCCAGGTCGGGTCCCCGGTGATCGCGGGGCCCGCGTACACGTCGGTCGGCCGGACCTGGCGGGCGACCGACATCGAACGCAAGGACGACATCGCCGAGTTGCGGGAGAACCTCGTGCCCGTGCTCGACCACGCCAGGCAGGCGGGCGTGACCGTGGCCGTCGAGCCACTCAACCGGTACGAGACCAGCATGCTCAACACCGTCGGGCAGACGCTCGACGCGCTGGACGGCCTGCCTTCCTGTGGCCTCGCACTGGACTTCTACCACCAGAACATCGAGGAGACCGACATCCCGGCGGCGATCAGGGCGGCGACCGGCCGGATCGCGCACGTCCAGGTGTGCGCCAACGACCGCGGCACACCGGGCCGGGACCACCTGGACTGGCGTGCCCTGCTCACCGCGCTCGACGACGCCGGGTACGACGGCCCGCTGTGCATCGAATCGTTCACCGCGCACAACGCGAGCATCGCCACGGCCGCGTCGATCTGGCGGCCGCTGGCCACCAGCCAGGACGACCTGGCCACCGACGGCCTCGCATTCCTCAAATCCCTGTAAGGAAACCATATGCGCAGACGTCTGACCGCGGTGCTGGCCGCGGTGTTGCTGACACTCGGCCTTTTGCCCGCCATTTCCCACGCGCAGCAGGCACCGGCCTTCCGCGCACTGCTGTTCACGAAGACCGTGGGCTACCGGCACGACTCGATCCCGGCCGGTGTCGCGTTGTTCAAGCAACTGGCCACCGACAACAACTTCGAGCTCGTGCACACCGAGGACTCGACGGTGTTCAACGACGCCACGCTGGCCGGGTTCCAGGTCGTGATCATGTTCCAGACCTCGGGCATGGTGTGGGACACCGACGCACAACGCCAGGCCGTGCAGAAGTACGTCGCGGGCGGCGGCGGGATCGCGGCGGTGCACAACGCCACCGACATGGGCATCGAGGACACGTTCCCGTGGTGGGACGACCTGGTCAACGCCGGTGCGCACATGCCGACCCACTCCCCCGGCGTGTTGCAGGGCACGGCGAAGGTCGCCGACCACCAGCACGCGTCGACGGCCGGTCTGCCGGACCGCTGGCAGCGGCCGGAGGAGTGGTACAACTTCGACAAGAACATCCGGGGCAAGGCACACGTCCTGGTGACCGCGGACGAGAAGACCTACAACCCCGGGCCGGACGCGATGGGCGCCGACCACCCGATCTCGTGGTGCCGTGACGTCGGTCTGGCCAAGGTCTGGTCCACCGCGATGGGCCACCCGCAGGGCGCGTACAGCGAGCAGTTCTTCGCCAAGCACCTGCTCGGCGGGGTACAGACCGCGGCGAAGGCGGTCCCGTCGGACTGTTCGGCCACTGTGGACAGTGCGTTCGAGAAGGTGCCGCTCGACACCAACACCAAGGCACCGACCGCGTTGACCGTCGCTCCCGACGGGCGGGTGTACTACACCGAGATCCTCGGGCAGGTCAAGGTGTACGACCCGACGACGGGAACCACGCCGGTCGCGTTGGAGCTGCCCGCGTACTCCGGTGGCGAGGACGGAGTCATCGGCATCGCGGTTGATCCCGCGTTCGCCACCAACAACTGGATCTACGTCAACTACTCCCCGCCAGGTGACGCCGAGATCAACCGGGTGTCCCGGTTCACCGCGCACGGCAACCACATCGACCCCGCCTCCGAGGTCACGGTCCTCGAAGTGCCCGCGTCACGGCGTGAGGAGCCCGGTCACACCGGCGGGTACCTGACGTTCGGGCCGGGCGGAAACCTGTACGTCGGCGTCGGCGACGACACCAACCCGTTCCAGTCCAGCGGATACGCGCCGATCGACGAGCGGCCGGGCCGGGACCTGTTCGACGCGCAGAAGACCACCGCGAACACCAACGACCTGCGCGGCAAGATCCTGCGCGTCCACCCGGAACCGGCCGGTGGGTACAGCATCCCGGCTGGCAACATGTTCGCGCCGGGCACCGCGAAGACGCGGCCGGAGATCTACGCGATGGGCTTCCGCAACCCGTACCGGTTCTCGGTGGACACCGACGGCACGATCTACATGGCCGACTACGGCCCCGACGCGCAGGCCGCCAACCCCAACCGGGGACCGGACGGCAAGGTGGAGTGGAACATCATCCGCTCCCCCGGCTACTACGGCTGGCCGTACTGCGTGGCGAACAACATCCCGTACAACGACTTCGACTTCACCACGAACACCTCCGGCGCGAAGTTCGACTGCGCCAACCTGAAGAACGACTCCCCGAACAACACTGGACTGACCGATCTGCCCGCGGCCCGCGCGGCGGACGTCCACTATGGCTACGGCCTCTCACCGGAGTTCCCCGAACTCGCCCTCGGTGGCGGCGCGCCGATGGCCGGGCCGGTCTACCGGTTCGACCCGAACCTGCAGTCCGAGCGCAAGTTCCCGGCGTACTACGACCGCAAGCCGTTCTTCTACGAGTGGGCCCGCAACCGGATCTTCACGTTCGGCCTCGACTCGCAGGACACGCTGCTCAAGATCGACCCGTGGTACACCAGCAAGCGGACACTGGCCCCGATGGACATGCGGTTCGGCCCGGACGGCGCGATGTACCTGCTGGAGTGGGGCGGCGGCTTCGGCCGCGACAACCCGGACTCCGGGCTCTACCGGATCGACTACAACCAGGGCAACCGCCGCCCGGTCGTGCAGGCCTCGGCGACGCCGTCGTCGGGTGGCGTGCCACTGACGGTGAAGTTCTCCAGCGCGGGCTCGTCGGACCCGGAAGGCACTCCGATCAGGTACGCCTGGACCTTCGGTGACGGCACGACGTCCACCGAGGCGAATCCGACACACACGTTCACCACGCGCGGCGCGTTCAACGTGCACCTGGAGGTCACGGACGCGACCGGGAAGTCCGGGTCGACGAACGTGACGGTGTCGGTCGGCAACACGGCTCCGTCCGTGGCGATCAGCAGACCGGTGGACGGCGGGTTCTTCGACTTCGGCGAGCGGGTTCCGTTCGACATCAAGGTCACCGACCCGGAGGACGGGCAGATCGACTGCGGGAAGGTGGTCGTCAGCCCTGCGCTGGGCCACGACTCGCACGCCCACCCGACAGACCCGATCAACGCGTGCCGCGGGTCGTTCCCGACCGTGCTCGACTCCGGGCACGCGGACGCGAACATCTTCTACTCGCTGGACGCCTCGTACACCGACAACGGCAGCCAGGGCGTGCCGCCGCTGACCGGGCGGGCGACGCATGTGCTGCAGCCCAAGCACAAGCAGGCGGAGTACTACACCGGCTCGTCCGGTATCCGGATCGTGTCGCAGTCCGGCGCGGAGTCCGGTCGGCGGATCGGGGACATCTCCGACGGCGACTGGATCTCGTTCAAGCCGGTCAACTTCACCGGGATCGACCAGGTGCGGCTGCGTGTCTCCTCGCCGACCGGCGGCGGCTCGGTCGAGCTGCGGGCCGGATCGGTGACGGGTCAGCTGATGGCGACCGTGCCGGTGCCCAACACCGGCGGCTGGGACAACTACGCGCTGTTGCCTGCCGTGAACCTCACGAAGCCCACGGGGACAACTGAGCTGTTCATGGTGTTCCGGGGTGACCGGCCGAGCCCGTTCGACCTGGATTCGATGACGTTCGTCGGCGACGGCGTGGGCGACCGCCGCGCCCCGGTGACCGCCCTGTCGGCGGACGCGCCCAGCGGCACGGACGGCTGGTACACCACGGCTCCACAGGTCACCCTCACCGCGACGGACGACTCGGCGGTGGAATCCACTCAGTACAGTGTGGACGGTGGCGCGTGGACCGCGTACACGGGGCCGTTCTCGGTGCCCGACGGGACACACACCGTGCGGTACCGGTCGACGGACATCTCGGGCAACGTCGAGGCCGAACGTGGCACGGAGTTCAAGGTGGACACCTCGCCGCCCACGCTGTCGCTGACGGGAATCGACCCGGGTGGCGTGTACGGGTCGGCGCAGGAGCTCGATGTCGCGTGGAGCGCCGCCGACGCGGGCTCCGGGCTGGCGTCCAGCTCGGCGATCCTCGATGGAAAGCCTCTGCCACAAGGGAAGCTGTCGCTGCACACACTGGCACTGGGCGGCCATGCCGCCGAGATCACCGCCGTGGACAAGGCCGGGCGGACATCGTTGTACCGGATCGCTTTCACCGTGCGGACCTCCGCTGAGGATCTGCGCACACTGGTCCGACGGTTCGCGCCGCAGCGCGCGGCCGATCTCGTCCCGATGATCGACAAGGCCGAGCAGTTGGCGGCGTCCGGTCAGAAACGCTCGGCGTCCGTGGTCATGTCGGGGTTCCGGATCGACGTCCGGCTGACCGTCACCGACAAGGACGCGTCCGCACTGCTGGACCGCGACGCGCGGGCTCTGGCCGAACAATGGCGGTCATGACGGCGTTGTTTGAGTGATCACCGGCTGGCGCGCGGGCGGGGTGGGCGCCAGCCGGTGCTCATGCCGCACCATATTCGCCGAACAATCGCCCGGACGCTCGCGTGGTACCGGCTCAATCCCCGGCGTTCGCTGCTGCCGCCGTGACGGCTGCCTCGATGCCGTCGAGTAGGACCGCCAGCCCGGCGTGGAACTGTTCGGTGGCCTCGCGCTCCATGTAGGGCGTGCAGTCGTCACCTTGCGCTTGGGGTGTCGCACCTTCGGTTTCCAGCCGCATCAACGCGGGGTAGCGCTCGGCGAAGTCCGGCACGACCGTCTCCAGCGCGGCGGACCGGGCGTACCACCAGTCCTCGTCGGAGATCCCGGTGGCGCCGGGAGCCTGCCGGGACTCCGCGATCATCTGCACGGCGCCCCGGACGAAGTTCGCCAGCGTGCCCACGATGCGGCGCAACCGCAACGCGGGCAACTCGACGTCGTCGAACAGCCGGACCAACGTGTCCATCGAGGCGAACTCGTTGGGCCCGAGCACCGGCCGCGCCGAGGACACCTGCAGCACCCAGGGATGGCGCAGGAAGAACGACCAGGAGTCGCCCGCCCACGCGACGACCGCCGAGCGCCATCCCTGGGACACGTCGTAGCTCGTCGGGAGTTCGCCGAGGGCGCGGTCGTGCATCAGGTCAAGGAGTTCGCTCTTGCTGGGAACGTAGGTGTAGAGGGCCATACCGCTGCGGCCGAGCACTTTGCCGACAGTCCGCATGGAGACGGCGTTCATGCCCTCGGTGTCGGCGAGCCCGATCGCCGCGTCGACGATCTCGTCTACGCTCAGGGCCTGCTTCGGCCCCGGGCTCACCTTCTCCGTCGTGACAGCCCCATGTGCCCGCCACAGCAGGGCCATGGTCCGCTCGTTCTCGCCCTGACCCGCGTAGACGACCACTCGACACTCCTAACCCATTACGCCGTAAAAGATTAGCAGGCGATCACCGGGTCGCCGACAGGACACGGAAACGCGAGGTGATCCGGTACGCGGCCGGATCCTCGTTGCCCGCGCGCAGCACGTCCATGACCCGGTCACGCACCTCATCCAGCACGCCGTACTCGGCGAGCAACGGCCTGGCCATGAGCCAGAACGGGTGGTCCTCGACAGCCATCGCCCAGTAGGCATCGACCGAGGGAGCGGTGAAGGCGAGCGAGTGCTCGGCCATGGTCACGTCGAATCCGTGCGCACCGAGCAACGCCTGGACCTCGCCCTGCTCGTGCCACGCGAAGCCTGGCCCTGGCGGGCCTCCCGTCGCCTTGGCGAGCGCCTCCCCGACCGTGCGCATGCCGTCGGCCATCACCCCTTCCGGCACCCACGCCGTCAGCACGATCCGGCCGTGTGGCGCGGCGATCCGGGACATCTCGGCGGCCGCCGCGGTCGGGTCCGGCGCGAAGATCACCGCGAACACGGACAGCACGACGTCCGCGCCCCCGTCCGGCAGCGGAATGGACGCGGCATCACCGGCCACGAAGTCGGCGTCCACCCCCAGCCCACCGGCCTTCTCCCGAGCCAACTCCAACAACCGCTCGGCCGGATCGACACCGGTGACGCGCACTCCCGGCCGTTGCGCCGCGACCAAGGCGGCGTTGCCCGTACCGCAGCCGACGTCGACCAGATGCTGTCCCGGTCGCGGGTCGGCGAGGTCGACAGCGGCGTGTGCGGCGGGCATCAGTTGAGGGGCCAGCGACTCGTAGGAGCCGGTCCCCCAGTCAAAACTGCTCATGGTTGTCATTTCTATCAGGCGCGCGACCCGAGGTCGATCATGCTGCGCCGGTCCTACAATGCCGGTGACCGTCATGAATCCCCCGAGGAGCGTGCGTGCGGCCAAAACTGGTGTTCGTACACGGTATCGGCGGCCCTCGGCAGGTGGATCAAGAACGGCACCGATGGACCGCGGCCCTGGCCGACGGCATGCGTAAAGCAGGCCATTCCGACATCGCGGAAGACCTCGCGAACAGTGATTCGCCGGAGATCGAGTTCGCGTATTACGGCGACCTGTTCACCACACCACACGCGCAGGGCGGGGACGCCTCCCTTTCGGCGACGAACGAACTTCAGCTCGTGTCGGAGTTGTTCACCCAGATTCTGGCCGAACTGGAAACCGGCGACGAGCGGTTGCGCCTGATCGTCGAGCGCGCGACTGAGGAATTGCACCCGCACGGCACGCCACAGGGCGCTGGTGACGTTCTCCGGCGTTTGATCAACGCCGCGACAACGCTGCTGAGCGTCGGCCCGTTCGCGCTCGCCGGACAATGGCTGAGCGCCCGGCTGCTGGTCAGGGACCTCGCCCAGGTCGCACGGTATCTCGCCAGAGCAGAGCCGGACGAGGACGGCAGCACCCTGGACAGGCGTGTCCGCGACCGCGTCGACGCGGCACTCGGTGACGATCCGGCAATTGTCGTGGCACATTCACTTGGCTCGGTGGTCAGCTACGAAGTGCTGCACTGTCGACGTCGTGAAATCCCGCTGCTCGTCACGCTGGGCTCGCCGCTTCTGATGCGTTCCGTGGTGTGGCCAAGAGTGCGGCCGCAGCCGCCGCGCACACCCGAACAGGTGCGGCGCTGGGCCAATTTCTGGGATCGTGATGACATAATCGTCGCCCGTCCCCGACTGGAGGCCGATATGCTCGCCAACTCACTGGGTGTGCTCCCGGCGAGCGGACGAGTCGATTCGGACGGGGCATGGGTGCACACGGCGACGAAATACCTGGCACACGCCGATGTCGGCGGACCGGTCGCGGAAACGATCAGAAGGCTCAGGCGGTCGGATGAGTGAACGCCGCCACCTGCTTGTCGTGGCTTCGCAGTGTGCGCAGGCGCACCCCCTGCCCCTGCTGGACAAGGCGGCGAGAGCGTTGCACGGCGTACTGGTCGACCCCGAACTCGGTGGTTGCCTGCCAGGTCTGCCGGACGGCTGTTCCCTGCGGCTCGGCAGCGTTCCGATCGAGCAGGTGCGCAGGGACATCCAGGCAGCCGTCCGGCACGCGGGCGAGCGCGGCGCCACACTCGTGCTCGCCTTCCTTGGACACGGATTCGTGCCGGGATCCGCCGCCGACCTGCACATGATGGCGTCCGACTCGGTCGAGGACGACGCGACGAGCGCCACCAGCGTCGCCGCTCTGATCGCCGAGGCGGCCGACCGGATCGGGACCAACGGTGTCATCGGAATCGTCGACACCTGCTCGGCGGCGGGCGCGCTGCCCGCACTCGACCGGCTGCTGGTCGGCAGCCGGAGCGGCCGGACCAGGGTCGCGCTGCTGATGGCGTCCGCGGTGCGGCAGGAGGCATTCGAGTTCCGACTGGCCACCGGACTCGCCGAGATACTCCACGACGGTGTGGCCGGTGCCCGCAAAAGGCTCGATGTCCACACCGCGCTGGAGGAACTGCGGCAGTCGGGCAACGGCCACCAGGTCGTCAAGTTCGACTACGACGGCGATCCTCTCGCACCCGACACGTTGTGGCTTGGCCACAACCGGCGCCACCACCCCGGCAGGGCACCGTCGACGACAGGCCGGGCGGGGCGGGCCGAACTGCGCCAAGTCCTCGGCGAGCTCCCCGCCTGCCGAACGAAACCAGTGCACTGGCACGTTTCCGAGCTCCGCGAGCTCACCGCCGAGCTGGCCACCCTGCCGAACACGCCGACAGCCAACCGCGCACTCCAGATAGCGGACAGCCTGCTGGTGGCGGCACGGACCACGGAACTGCTGCACACGTGGATCCCGGACTTCCTCGGTACCTCCCAGCTGCGGCAGGCCATCGCCACCGCGTGCGTGGCCTCGTCGGGCGGTGGCGTGTCGACCAACGACGACGTCGCCGACGTGGTCGAACGGCTCGCGTTGTTCCATCCTGCCACCAACGGCGACTGCCGTGACCAGATGTCGCGCTTCGTCGTGGCGTTGGCAGCAGCCGCGGGCAAACAGCCGAATGCCAAGGAGATCCGTGCGTGGGCGCAGTCGATCGGCGCCAACAGGCAGGTCGGCGACGCGGTGAACTGGGTGGCGGAACTCAGCAGGGCGCGGCGGCTGCGGCTGGTGCTGAGCCTGCACGCGTCCATCACCGGCACGTGGCCCGATGCGCTGGAGACGTGGCTGCTGCTGGACGGCAAACTCGACAGCCGTGCCCGCATCCCGTGCGCCGCGGACCGGACGGGTGTGGAGGCCGCCATGGTCACTGCCATCGACCAGGCCGAGGTCCGGGCCGACGACCTGGGACTGGAGCTCGAACAGGTGGACATCGCGGTGCCAACGAAGCTGCTGCTGGACTGGCATCCGGAGAAGATCGTCCGCGGCGAATGGCTCGGCGTGCACTTCCACCTGGTGACACGGTGGTCGGAGCGGCTCAACCCGGCGAACACCACGCGCTGGATGACCACCAGCGCCGCCCGTCGCCTGCGCACCATCGCCAAGCACGCCGGTGCTGCGCCGGTGGACTGGCTGACCGGCGGTGACGTCGAGGACCTGCCGAAGCTGCGCGGTCAGCTCGTGCAAGGCAGGTACCCGAGGGCGATCGCGTTGTGCAACCACCCCGGCGACAGCGAGGGCCTGCTGGCGCTCCTGCTGGCGCACATCCCGATCGTGTTCTGGCCGCAGACCGGGCAGGAGTTCCCCCGTTCCCACCGCGGGTGCCTGGACACGTGCTGGCACCTGATGCCCGGCGAACTGATCGAGGCCTACCGCCGGGCGTGGAGCGACGACACCGACGAGCCCATGGCAGGGCTGCGGGTCGTGTGGGACGACCACGAATGGCTCGACTTCTGCAAGACGTATCAGCGCAGGACAAAGTAGCCGAAGGAGCTGCGGCGATGGCTTGGGACTCGTACTACCGAGGTGACGGCGTGGCGCGCGATGTCGTGCTGGCGAAGCCGCCGCCGTGGCGCACGTTCCCCCGCTCGTCGCTCGCACCGGTTTTCCTCCCGCCGGAAGGGCTGATCGACGCGGTCAACGCGGCACTGGCGCTCCGCCGACCGTTGCTGGTCACGGGGCCGCCCGGGTCCGGCAAGTCGACCGTCGCCGACTCGGTCGCGACCGAACTGAAGCTCGGCCGGGTGCTGCGCTGGCACGTGACATCGCAGAGCACCTTGAAGGAAGCGTTGTACCGCTACGACGTGCTCGGCCGGATCCACACGCACCAACTGGGCCGCGACACCGACGACATCGCCCCCTACCTCCAACTCGGCCCGTTGGGCACCGCGCTGGCACCGGCGGACCGGCCGAGGGCGTTGGTGATCGACGAGCTCGACAAGAGCGATCTCGACCTGCCGAGCGACCTGCTCGACGTACTGGAGCGCGGCGAGTACGACATCCCCGAGCTGTCGCGGCACTCACCGGCCGAGAAGTCCGTCCGTGGCACGGACGATTCGTCACACCGGATCGTGAGCGGCCACGTCCGGTGCACGGAGTTCCCGTTCATCGTCATCACGAGCAACGGTGAACGCGACTTCCCCGCGCCGTTCCTGCGTCGGTGTGTGCGGTTCTCGATGCCGTCACTGACCGACGTCGACACCGTGAAGCAGATGGTGCACGCGCATCTCGACTCGATCGACGTCGACGACGGGCCCGCGGCCGACCTGATCGGCGAGTTCGTCCGGCGAGTGCAGGCAGGCGAGTTGCTGGCACTCGACCAACTTCTCGGCGCGGCGTTTCTGCTGTCCGGGATGGACGATCTGCCGGACGACCGGCGCGGCAGCCTGCTGGAGACACTGCTGCGCGAGCTGACCCGTGTCTGACGTCATCGGCAGGCTCGTCGACGGCCTGCGAGCAGCCGCACCGGACCTCGACGCAGGCCAGATCGCCGACGCGCTCTGGCTGGCGGCAACGGGTTCGCTGTCGTACCGCGGCCTCCCCATGGGCAGCGGACCCGACTGGTCGAGCGGGGAGTGGAGATCAGGAGAGAGGTCCCAGCGACGGCAACGGGCAACGGCCACATCGCCGGAGTCACGAACCGACCAACTCTTCGACGGCAACCTGGCAGATGAAGGCCGACCGGCGAGCCGCACCGGCCTTCCGCAGCCACGCGCGCTGACCGCCCCGCTGGAACTGGCGCGGTCGTTGAAGGCGTTCGGCCGCAAGTGGCAGACCGGCCGGAAACAGGAGATCGACCTCGACGCGACCGAACAGAACTACGCCAGGACACGGCACCTGACGCCGATCTTCCGCCGCGCACCGGAGCGGTGGTTCGACGTGACGATCATCGTGGACGACTCGCCGTCGATGGCCATCTGGCACGACACCGTCACAGAACTCGCCGCACTGCTGCGTCAACTCGGCGTGTTCCGGTCGGTCCGGACGTGGTCCGTCGCGCTGTCCGGTGACTCGGTAGAACTACGCAACGCTGCCGGGCACCTCGCCCCACCGATGCAGCTGCGGTCGTCGACCGGCCGGGGCCTGCTGCTGGTGGTCTCGGACTTCCTCGCCGACGCGTGGTCCCGGCAGGCGGTGTGGCGGACGTTGTGGGAGTGGTCCGGGTCGACACCGACGACGTTGGTGAATCCATTGCCCACCAGCGTATGGCGACGCACCGGGCTGGACATGCCCGCGGTGCGGGCAACCGGGGGCACGATCGGCGGCCCGAACTCGACATTGCGGTACCGGATGCCGTGGGACCTCCGCCTGCTGGAGAAGTGGCGGCCACTGCCGGTCATCGGGTTGACACCGTATTCGACGCGATGCTGGGCGAACGCCGTGATGCGAGCGGATCCGCACGGCGTGGACGCCGTTCTGGTGCCACCCGCGGGACGCCTCGACGACCGCGCCGACGAATCGGCGCCCACCGACGAGGAACTGCTGGAGACGTTCCGGCGAGTGGCTTCCGACTCGGCGTTCCGACTCGCGGTGCTCAGTTCCCCGCACACCCCGGTCAGCCTGCCGATGCTCCGCCTCCTGCAGGACCAGTTCGTCCCTGGTGGCGCCACCGGTGACATCGGGGAAATTCTCGCCGTCGGCGTGGCTGTTGCCGTGCACGACAACGGAACTACGGCACTGCACTTCAGGGACGGTGTCCAGAAGCACTTGCAGGCGTTGCTCACAGCGCCGGAGGCATGGCGTGTCTACGAGGCACTGAGTGCGTACGTCACGCAACACGCGAGCTCTTCAGGGGAGTTCTTCGTCGCCACACCGGACCCCACTGGCGACACCGTGCTCTCCGCCGACGCGCATTCCTTCGCCGAAGCGTCCCAGGACACATTGCGGCTGCTCGGCTTGCTGAAACCGCGGCCCATCGCAGCTCCCCTCCCTGTTCCCGACGCCCAACAGACCATCACCGAATCGGTCGAACGCGACGCCGACGTTCACGTCCCTGTTCCCCTGCCACCGGCCGAGCCAGCCAGCCAGACGTACAGCACAGGTGACAACGGAGTTCTTTGGCCATTGGTACGCGCACTGAGGCGGGTGGACTGCATGAACGACCTGTCCAGTCGAAACCTCGTGATCAGAATTGTCAGCGACGAACTTGGCAGCCCGCTGTCCGTCGACGAGTACCCTCAGACAACCACACACCTCTTCAGCATTGTCAACACATGCCGCCAGCGCCCGAACGGCTTGTCCACCCTCCTCGCTGTACTCGAACAGCTGGAGCCGGGGTCGGCGGCGATGATCGAGGTACGACGCGTGGTCACGGAGATGATCTTCTACGACACCATCTCACCGGAGGACCGCAGGCAACTGTTTACATTGCTCGCCGGTGTCGTCATTCCCGACATCGGCGACGTGTACCGCTTGGTCGCAGGCGAAGCAGCCCTTGATCTGCCCGAGCACACAACATACCAGGAGCTGTTCCGAGCACTCGAAACGCTCAACTCCGCGAGCAGC
Organism: Kibdelosporangium sp. MJ126-NF4; assembly: GCF_000826545.1. Next base: position 1,000,757 of record NZ_CDME01000015.1, read on the forward strand.
GGAATTCCCAAACCGGTCGTGTTCGTCGAGCACCTGGCGAACAGAGTCCGGCTGGACCTGGCCCTCGAGTTGCGCCGCTGGGTCAGCGTTCAGATCGGAAAGCTGGGCCTGGACACCGAACTCGTCCAACTCCGCGAACAGCTCGCGTTGACACAGGGAATCTCAAAACCACGGCACCGCGCGGACGCGTACCTCGTGTTCCAGATCGAGCGGACCGGTCCCGGCGAAGAGGGTTTCCGCATCGCTTTGTGGCGACAGCTGGACATCTCCGACGGCTGGCATCCGGAACGCACACCGGACATCCACGCGGCCACCTTGGCGGAGTTGAAGGTCCGGGTCGCCGATATCATCGAGAGCACGGAATCCGAGTGGGCCCAGTTCGAACCGAGCATCAGACTGGAGTTCATGCTCGCGACCGAACTGCTCAACCTGGACGTCGACCAGTGGGCCTGGGAGGTCGAATCACGGTTCCCCGAACCGATGGGATGCCGGTTCATCGTCAACATCAGGTCGCTGGAGCGGATGAAGGCGAGGAAGTGGCACCGGGCGTGGTACGTCCGCTGGAAGGAGCTCAAGACCCAGGTGTTGGCCAGCGAGATGGTGCCACCGGAGTCGACCTTCCTGTCCAGATCCAACAGCCACCAATCCCTTCGAAAACTGGCTGCCCAGCTGGAACGAAGCCCCGCTCTGGTGGCACTGGTCCTAAGCGCACCGCCGACCGGGACCACGCACGCCGACGAGATCTCCATCGCCCTGCGCGCCGGGATTCCGCTCGTCATCTGGCACCGCGGGGGCGATCAGTCGGAGGAGTTCCTTTCGACCGTCCAGGATCTGCTGCACGACACCAGCTCGCGCCACATTTTGGACCGCGTCCGCATGATCAGGGCGGACGCGTACGGCCTCGGGCCCGACCACGTCGGCGCCAACCTGGCAGTCATGTGGGACGATCCGGAAAGAAGGCTGATCCCCGAAGGAAATCTCAGCCATCTGGCGGCAAACGACTACTAGGCCGCATAGTTGCGGAGCAGTCGGAGCGCGGTGGCCGCGTGCGGGCCGGACGCCGTGAGGCCGGTGTTCTCCGGGGCCAGCCGTCGCGCGCCTACGCGGCAGAACTCCCCCGCCGAACCTGTGATGACCGAGTCGGCGTCCTCAGGGCCGAACACCCACGCTTCGCCGCTGGGACCGGTGAGTTCGACGCGGATCGGCACCGGTTCGCTATCGGCGAGGCGGAACGCGTACGGCAAGGTGCGATAGCCAAGGCGAGCGATGTGCCGCAGCCGAGCCGTGTCCGGGTACGGAATGGCCAATGGCTCGGTGATGTCCAGGGCGTGCGCCCAGTGTTCGGCCAGGCGTGTTGTGGCCAGGGTCGCGGGGCGTAGCGGCGCCGCCACCCACACCGTCGCGCGGCGGGGATCGGCTGCGCGCAGAGCTTTCACCGACGCCTTGCGGGCGGCCTGCCAGCGCGGGAACACCACCTCCCACCCAGCGCGTTCGGCGGCCACCTGTCGATCCACGGCCTCGTCCACGCCCAGCCCGACACGGGCCGTGGCGAACTCGCCGAGTTGCGCCGCCCCTGTCAACGAGACGACCGCCAGTTCCTCAGACTGGGCCAGGTGCAGCAGCACGTCGACGTTCGTCCAGCCGATCGCACCGGAGGGCCGGTTCCAGTCTTGCTCGGACAACCCTGCGAAGAGGGCGTCCAACCGCTCGTACTCGGTCTCCAGGTCGTCGAAAATCTCCATGTTCGACAATATCGCGGCGGGCATCAGCGGAGGGGGCAACCGTCTCATCCGAGCCAGCCGATTCCGTGAAGGTGGTGCCGGGGTCGCGGGTTATGGCCCTGCAGGGTAGCCAGAACCTCGCGTTCACCGGTCACTCCTGTATCCGCACCCCCGCCACCACCCCGTCACGGAGTCACTCGACTACTGCTGCCGGAGCCAGGTCAGCGACTGGGCTCGGACAAGGTTGACCAGGTCACCTTGTTGCAGTCCGAAGTCCACCATGTGCAGGCCGGAGCTCGACGTCGGCGCCGAGGCGGGGAACCAGGTGGTACCTCCGGTGACCTGCACCCAGCTGGCGCTTCCGCTCGCGTCCTGCTGGTACCTGCACTGCCCCTGAACCTCCCCGGTGACACGCTTGAATCCGGTCGGATCGGTGGGCAGGCGGTAGTCTCCGAGCGAAGGGCGAAGCGTGCCCGCGGGATTCTGCGCAGTGCCGTTGAGCAGCTGTTTTGTCGGCAGGTACATGTCCAGGTTCTCCTTGCCGTCCCAAGGGTTCCCCTTGACCAACGCGGCCGGGTTGACACAGGCGATCTTGTGCCCGGCGGCGGTTGACCGGCTGAACATGCTGCGTGGCCCCGGCGGCTGGCCGTTGGGCGGGTTGTAGCTGGAGTAGTGCACCACGCAACCGGTCGGCATCGGGGTCGCCGGTGTCTGCCTCTCGCACACCGGGATGTACTGGAAGGTCGACGCCGGATCGGCGCCGCCGCCCGCCGGTTTGTCGAGCGGAACCTGGACGATGCCACCGGGCACGATCGCCGACACCAGGTGAGCCCGTACGTCGGGCTTGGTGTCGATGTGCTGCTGCATCATCTTGGTCAAGTCGATACTGCCCTGCGAATGTCCGATCAGGACAACTCCGCGCCGCTTGCCCGTCGCCGGGTCGGTGTTGTAGTTGTCCCAGTAGTACTGCCAAGCCTGCACCACGTCACCCAGGCCGGTGGCCATGTCGGTGCCGGGCTTGAACAGTTCGGACAGCGAGGCCTGGCGGTAGAGCGGCACGAACATCCGGCAGGCGCCGGTGAACCGGGCCACCTGTTCGAGGGTGACAGCCATGTGCTGTTCCATCACCACCGGCGGCACGGAGCCCACCCGCGGGTTCGGGTTCGGCACCTGGTCGACCGTGGGATAGGCGTAGAAACAGTCCACAGTGGATGATTTTGGCGGCGCGAACGGCTCGACGGTGTTCGCATGGGTGGCGTCCAGCGTCTCGGTGAGACCGTTCGGGTAGCTCATCCGGAACCGCCCGTCGGGATGGACGGTCTGCGGATCACCGGACTGGTTCTGGTTGCAGGGGTTGGCAGCGAGTCCCGGCCTGCACAACCACACCGGGCTGGCGAGCGGAGACGTTGCGGGAGCGGGCATCGCCGTCGCTCCTGGCGCGACCGAACCGATCAGCGCCAGTGGCAGGACTGCGGACAAAATTGGTTTATACCATTTCATAAACCCGGAGTGTGACACGAAACATCGCACACGGTAAGGGGTTGTCACCGAGTGACATGGTATATCGCCCGGCGTTCAGTCCCTCGGCCCACACCTCACCGCGATTCGGAGTACGGGCTGCTGATCCGTAGGACGTTGCGATCGCTCCACGTTGCACGGACCGCAGCGCTGCCGAACAGTCCTAAACGGACTCGGAAACCACCACGGCGACGGTGTCCGGCTCGAGCGCCTGGAACGTGTGCGGGACGTCCGCCGGATAGCCGACATAGTCTCCGGGACCGATCTCCACGGGGTTGCCCTGCACACCGGCGAGCGCACGGCCCGCGCTCAGCACGATGTGCTCGTAGGTACCCGCCCGGTGCGGAGCGGAGTCGTGCGCCGCGCCCGGCTGCGCGGTGACGATGTAGAGATCGCGGCGGGCGTTCGGCGGGCAGGCCGACAGGACCTTGGCGATGTAGCTCGAGTGTTCGGCGGCGATGACCGGGCCTTCGCCCGCCCTGATCACGTGCACCTTCGGCTCCGGAGGCTCGACCAGTTGCGCGAAGGTCACGTCCAGTGCCACGCACAGCGCCCACAGCGTTTCCACACTGGGATTCCCGGTTCCCGACTCCAACTGCGACAGTGTCGACTTGGCCACTCCCGCCCGGCGGGCCAACTCCGCGAGGGACAGGCCGACGCGGCGGCGTTCCCGTTGCAAGGACGTCGCGATCACTGAGATCACCGAGAGTTGCGCTGGGTGCTGCGCCATCGTTCGCTCCATCGGTACGTGCGTTCGCCTTGACAAACGATCGGTCGAGTGTTCAGCATAGCGGTCGATGCGTTCGTTATGGAGAACCCTGGATCGAGAACTGGCGCGGGACATCGCGCTGGTCTGCGTGGCCTGCGCTGTCGTCGGTGCGTCGTTCGGCGCCATCACCGTCAGCTCTGGCCTGCCCTTATGGCTGCCGACACTGATGTCGGTGGCGGTGTTCGCTGGTGCCTCCCAGTTCATGTTCGTGGCGATCATCGCCTCGGGTGGCAGCCTCGTCGCCGCGGTGCTCACCGGGCTGCTGGTCAACACCCGGCTGCTCCCACTCGGGTTCGCGGTGGGCGACGTGATCAGTGGGAACTGGCGGCAACGGCTGCTCGGCAGCCACATCACCACCGACGAGGTGGCCGCGTTCACGATGTCCCAACAGGATCCGGACAAGCGCCGGGCCGCCTTCTGGGGGTGCGGCCTCGGCCTGTTCGTCTGCTGGAACACCGGTGTCCTGCTCGGCGTGTTCGGCGGGACGGTCATCAGCGACACCAACGCCTTAGGCCTGGACGCCGCGTTCCCCGCCGTCCTGCTGGCACTGGTGCTGCCGTCGCTCAAGGACGGGCCGACGCGCCGCGCGGCCGCCGCTGGCGTGGTCATCGCGTTGGTCTCAGCGCCCTTCGTGGCCGCGGGCGTGCCTGTCCTGCTCGCGCTGGTCGGTGTGCTCGCCAGCCTGGGCGGCGACAAGCTGGCCGCGAAGAAGGTGGCCTCGTGATGCTCGTTCTCGGCGTGCTCGTGCTTGGCGCGGGCACGTTCGCCTTCCGGCTCGCCGGTCCGACGCTGCGGGCGCGGGTCGAGATCTCGCCTCGGGTCGAGAAGCTGATGCTGGTGAGCGTCGCCGTGCTGTTCGCGGCGCTCGTGGCCACCTCGTCGCTGATCGAGAACCAGGCGTTCGCCGGGTACGCGCGTCCCGCCGGTGTTCTCGTCGGCGGAGTACTGGCGTGGCGCAGGGCACCGTTCGTCGTGGTCGTCCTCGCCGCCGCCGGGACAGCGGCGCTGCTGCGGCTGATCGGGGTCCCCTGACCGGCACCCCCTTGACTTGATCACAGACTTGAAAGGACACTTTCGAAAGAGTCCTTTCAAGTGGGGGTGAGATGACCGAACTGCCTGCGCGGATGCGAGTCCGCGACGCCGAACTGATGCGCGCGCTGGCCCATCCCCTGCGTGCGGAGCTGCTGAACCACCTGATGGCCGTCGGATCGCGCACAGCGAGCGAGTGCGCGACCGCGGTCGGCTCGACCGCGTCGAACTGCAGCTGGCACCTGCGGCAGTTGGCGAGCTGGGGACTGGTCGAACGCGTGGAGGGCGGCAACAGCCGCGACAAACCGTGGCGCGCCACGCAGGTCGGGCTCGACTTCGGTGGCTACAGCCCCGACCCGGCGACACAGACCGCGCAGATCGCCGTGCTGGGCGCGAACGTCGCGACCGACCAGATCCTCACCCAGCGTTTCGTCGACACGATCGACCTGCTGGAACCGGAATGGCGCGACACGACCGGCATGAACACGTACGCGCTGCGAGTCACCACGGCCGAACTCGAGGATCTCACCGCCGCCATCGACGCACTGGTCAGGCCATACGTGGCGACGATCAGGACGGACGCGCCGCCGGGCGCCCGACCGGTGCACGCGAGCTGGCGCGCGTTCCCACGCATCGAGGCGGACGGAAAACCAAGCTCGTGAACCGGGCGTTCGCCAGGCTGTGGGGCGCGAGTCTCTTCTCGGAGATCGCCGAGTGGATGCTGCAGATCGCGTTGCCGGTGTACATCTACCGGGCCACGGGGTCGGCGGGCTCGACAGCGCTGGCGATGGCCGCGGGTGTGCTGCCGATGATCCTGCTCAGCCCGGTGGCCGGGTTCGTCGCCGACCGGTGGGACCGGGGCCGGACGTTGTGGCTGGTGTGCGCGGGCCAGGCGCTGACCGCCGTGCCGCTGCTGTTGTCGAGCCAGGTGTGGCTCGTCTACGCGGTCATGGTGACGCAGTCGGCGGCGGCGACCTTGTTCGAGCCCACCAGGTCCGCCCTGATCCCGCAGATCGTCAGCCGTGGGAAGGTCGCCGCTGCCAACGGGTGGATGGGGTTCAACAGCAGCGGCGCGCGGCTGCTCGGCAGTTCGGCTGGCGGGATCCTTCTCGCCACCGGCGGCCTGTCCACGGTGGTCCTCAGCTATCTCGGCGCGCTGGCGGTCGCAGCGACCCTGTTGGTACGGCGGTTCGACGTCGCCGACATACCTGTGGTGCGGGAGCCGATGTGGCGGGCGTGGCTCGACGGGCTGGCGGAGTTCCGCCGCGAGCGGCAGTTGCGGCTGGTCGGCGTGATGCTGGTGCTCGGCTCGGTGGCGCAGGGCATGTTCCTCGTGCTGTTCGTGGTCTTCGTGACCGGTCCCCTCGGCGGTGGCGAGGCTCAGGTCGGGCTTCTGCGTGGCGTTCAGGCAGTCGGTGGCCTGGTCGCCGGGGTGGTGATCGGAACGTCGATGCTGCGGCGCCTGGCCCCGCAGGCCATGTGCGGGCTCGGCGGGGCCGGTGTCGGCGTGCTGACGCTGGCGATCTGGAACATGCCCGGACTGACGACGAACTGGGCCGTCTACTTCGTACTCTTCGCGCTCGTCGGCGTGCCGAGCGTCTTCGTGATGTCGGGATCCCTGACGGTCCTGCAGACCGCGTGCGGCCCGGAGAAATCCGGACGGATCCTGGCCACGGCCGTGGCGATGATGGCGCTGTGCCAGACCGTCGGCATGCTGGCGGCCGGTCCGTTGACCGACGCGTGGAGCCTGACAGTGGTGCTGAACCTCCACGCGACCATCATGATTGTCTCAGGGATGCCAGCGCTGCTAGGCCTTTGGTACGCGCGTCGAGCCGGGCGGCATCGTCGGGTGACAACGTCCGCAGCGACAACGGTACCGGCTTGCCTCGATCGCTAGCGGTCAACGGCTCCTCGGGCGGCTGGGAGATCCAGTCCACGATCGGTGCGACCGATTCGGCAACAGGTCTGGCGAACGCCTTGGCCAGCAGCCTGACCACCGGCCCCTGCGGGCCGCTGCGGGTGAAACCCGGGTGGTACATCACATAGCGGGTCCGCCGTCGCTGCGCGGCGAAGGAAACACCGAGCAGGTCGTTGGCCCGCCCAGCCTGCAACTGCGCACGCACCACGCCGTATCTGCGTGTCAACTGCATGTCGTCCCACTGAACCCGACCGACCTTGGTGCCGACACCGGCCACGTTCACGACCACCGCGCGCGGGCTGGCTTCCAGTTGCGGCAACAGCAACTCCCCCAGCAGGTACCTGCTCAGGTAGTACAGCGCGAACGTGTACTCGACACCTTCCGCGTTCTCGACCCGTTTCTTCTGCAACCGGTTGGCGAACAACGCCAACGCGTCGACCGGTTCGGTGATCTCGCCCGCCACCCGGACCACCTCGGCGACCGACGACAGGTCGGCCCGCAGGAACCGGGCTCCGTCGACCGCCTTTGCCGGATCACTGCCGATCACGATGACGCGGTCGCCGCGTGCGATCCGCTCCAGCGCCGTGGCACGACCCATTCCGTTCGTCCCACCGCTGATCACCACTGTTTTGGACACGCGCCTATCGTGGGTGGCAGTGGCCAGCGAGTGGAAGAAGGCAGTTTCATGTCCGGTACGAACACAGATGTGCCTGCCGTGCTCGCACACGAGCTGCCAAACCCGGTGCCGCAGGACGAACTGGCCGTGTGCCCGGTGAACGACCTGTTCCGGCGGATCGGTGACAAGTGGAGCATGCTGCTGGTGATCATGCTGGGCAAGCGGCCCTACCGGTACAACGAGTTACACCGGTCCGTCGACGGCATCAGTCAGCGGATGCTCACCCGCACCCTGCGCATGCTCGAGGACGACGGCCTGGTGCGGCGTGAGGTGTTCCCGAGCGTCCCGCCGAGCGTCGAGTACAGCCTCACCCCGCTGGGCGTGAGTCTGCTGGAACCGTTGTCGGCACTGGCCGAATGGGCCGTGCGGAACGCTACTTCCGCCGCTGCAGGAGAGTGACCGCCAGCGACAGCGCGAACAACGCGATCGGCACCCGGTAGTACATCACCGTCTGCAGCACGGGGCGAGCCCGTTGCCTGAGGTCCAACTTGTGCACGAGTTCGTCCACGGTCTCGCTGAGTTGCTGCCGCGTCAGCTCCACCTCGTGCTGCAACTCCTGATGGGTGCTCATACGCCTGCGCCCTTCTGCTCATGGTGCGTCACGACCTGGATGTCGGCACGGACGCGCTCGCCCATGTCGTCGGGCACCGGCGGGATTCCCTTGCGCAGCTGTGACTTGCCGATCAGCGCGGCGATCCCGGCGAGCAGCAGCACGGCACCGCCGACGATCAGCGCGGCCAGCCATGGCGCGAGAACGGTGGCGAGCGCCAGCACAGCGCAGGCGAGCAGCAGCATGCCCCCGTAGAAGCCGAGTAGTCCGGCCGCACCGAACGCTCCGGTGCCGAACAGGGCTCGTTTTGTCTTGGACGTCATCTCCTGTGCGGCCAGTCGCGCCTCGGCCTTGACCAGCCTGCTGGTCTGCTCCGCGAGGTCACCGACCAGTGTGGCGACGGACCGCTCGTCATCGTGGCTGTTCACCTTGGTCGGCTACCCAGCGGAGCCGTGCGAAAACATTCGGTACCGCAACGTCAGCGGACGACGACCGCGTGCGTGCCCGCCGGGACGAGTTCACCGATCACGGGCGCGCCGGGGATCGTCCCGGCCAGCAGCAGCCCGCCGGAGGTCTGGGCGTCGGCCAGCAGCAGCGCCTCGTCCTCGTCCACCGCGGACAGTTCCGCGTGTGGACGGACCCAGTCGAGGTTGCGTCGTGTGCCGCCGCTGACGTATCCGTCGCGCAGGGCCGCGCGGGCACCGTCGAGGTATGGCACCGCCGCCGCGTCGATCACCGCCGTGACTCCACTTGCCCTGGCGAGCTTGTAGGCGTGTCCGAGCAGACCGAACCCGGTGACGTCCGTGGCTGCCGTGATGCCCGCCGCCAGCGCCGCCTCGCAGGCGTCCCGGTTGAGGGTGGTCATCGTGTCCACGGCGTGCCGGGAGACCTCGCCGGTGGCCTTGTGCCGGGAGTTGAGCACACCGATGCCCAGCGGCTTGGTCAGCGACAGCGGCACACCGGCGGTCCCGGCGTCGTTGCGCAGCAACCGCGCTGGGTCGGCGATGCCGGTGACAGCCATGCCGTACTTGGGTTCCGGGTCGTCGACGCTGTGCCCTCCGGCGACATGGCACCCGGCGGCGGAGGCCACGTCAAGCCCGCCGCGCAGCACCTCGTGGGCGAGGTCCATCGGCAGCACCTCACGGGGCCAGCACAGCAGGTTCAGCGCCACCACCGGCCGTCCGCCCATCGCGTAGACGTCGGACAACGCGTTCGCCGCGGCGATCCGGCCCCAGTCGTACGGGTCGTCGACGACCGGTGTGAAGAAGTCGGTGGTCGCGATCAGTGCCGTCGTGCCGTTGATTCGCACGGCTGCCGCGTCGTCGCCGGTGTCGGTGCCAACCAGCAGGTCCGCGTCGCCGCGGCTGTGCAGGCCCGCGACGATCTGTTCGAGTTCGCCCGGCGGGATCTTGCACGCGCAGCCGCCGCCGTGCGCGTACTGGGTCAGCCTGGTCATGACTTCATCCTGCCGAGCACGCCCGGCGTTGGCAGGATGAGCGCATGGCCCACGGAGGCGTATCCGGTCTGGTGACCGGCCCGGTCTTCAAAACCGTTGAGCGGCAGCACCTGTCGCTGGCGGGTTCGATTCCCGTCCGCCTCCGCCATCGCCAGGGTCCGCGGCCGTGACCGACTGGCGCCGGGACATTCCGGCGACCGACGCCGTGCTGGCCGATCCCCGCCTGGCCAAGGCGATCGACCTGCTCGGCAGGCCGCTGGTGAAGAAGTCCGTGCTGGCCGCGCAGCAGCGGGCCCGCGCCGGTGAGATCACGCCGGAGCAGGTCGCCGACGAGGCCGTCACCGGCCTTCCGCCGACCGCGGCCAGTCTGCGGCCGGTGATCAACGCGACCGGCGTGCTCGTGCACACCAACCTGGGACGAGCGCCGCTGTCGGAGGCGGCCAGGGACGCGATGCTGGCGGCCGCGGGGACCACGGACGTCGAGTTCGATCTCGGCACGGGCGCGCGGGCGAAACGCGGGCGCGGTGCGCTGGCGGCGTTGCGTGAGGCCGTGCCGGACGCGGGTGGCGTGCATGTCGTGAACAACAACGCCGCCGCGTTGCTGCTGGCCGCGATGGTGTTGGCGCCGGGCAAGGAGATCGTGGTCAGCCGGGGCGAACTGGTCGAGATCGGCGACGGGTTCCGCATCCCCGACCTGCTGGCGTCCACCGGCGCGCGGTTGCGGGAGGTCGGCACGACCAACCGGACACACCTGCGGGACTACCGGGACGCGATCACCGCCGACACCGGGTTCGTGCTCAAGGTGCACCCGTCGAACTTCCTGGTCAGCGGATTCACCTCGGACGTCCCGGTGGCGGACCTGGCGGAACTGGGCATCCCGCTCGTGGTGGACATCGGGTCGGGTCTGCTGCGCCCGCATCCGCTGTTGCCGGACGAACCGGACGCGACCTCGGCACTGCGCGCCGGAGCCGCCCTGGTGACAGCCAGCGGCGACAAGCTGCTCGGCGGTCCGCAGGCCGGTCTGCTGCTGGGCGACGCCGACCTCGTCGAAGCCCTGCGACGGCATCCCGCCGCGCGGGCTCTGCGCGTGGACAAACTGACCCTGGCCGCGCTCGAAGCCACCCTGCGCGGCCCCACACCGCCTGTGCTGTTCGCGCTGGACACCGAGGTGGACATGCGCCGGGCGGAGGACATCCGGCGCAGACTGCCCGGATCGGACGTCGTGCGCACCACGGCCCGGGTGGGCGGTGGCGGCGCTCCGGGAGTGGAGCTGCCGAGCCTGGCGATCAGCCTGCCGGAGAGCTTCGCGGAAAGGCTGCGGCGGTCCCGTCCGCCGGTGGTCGGCCGGGTCGAGCACAGCCGCTGCCTGCTCGACCTGCGGACTGTGCGGCCCGAGGAGGACGAGGCGCTGGTCGCGGCGGTGCTGGCATGCATGTGATCGCGACCGCCGGGCACGTCGATCATGGCAAGTCCACGCTGGTCCGTGCGCTGACCGGGATGGAACCGGACCGCTGGGCCGAGGAACGCAGGCGCGGCCTGACCATCGGCCTCGGCTTCGCGTGGACCACGATCGGCGGCGCCGACTACGCCTTCGTCGACGTCCCGGGGCACGAAAGGTTCGTCGGCACGATGATGGCCGGAGTCGGACCGGTTCCCGCGGTGATGTTCGTGGTCGCCGCGGACGGCGGGTGGATGCCGCAGTCCGCCGAGCACCTCGCGGTACTGGACGCGTTGCGCGTACGGCATGGCCTGCTGGTGGTCACGCGTGCTGACCTGGCCGACCCGGAACCGGCCCGACGGCAGGCGCTCGGCCACCTTCGCCGCTCCAGCGTGGGCGACGTCCCGTCCGTGGTTGTCAGCCCTGGTCACGGACTGGACGAGCTGCGCGCCGAGCTGGCGCGGCTGGTGCTGCCCGAGCCCGACCCGACGGCGGACGTCCGGCTGTGGATCGACCGGAGTTTCACCATAGACGGCGCGGGCACGGTCGTGACCGGGACGCTCGCAGCCGGGACCATCGCCGTTGGCGACGAGCTCGTCCTCGGGTCGCGAACTGTGCGTGTCAAAGGCGTTCACTCGCTGGGGCGGCAGGTCTCCTCGGCGGGCGCGGTCGCACGGGTCGCGGTCAATCTGCGCGGAGTGGAGCGGTCGGCGGCCGTTCGCGGTGACGCGCTGCTGACACCGGACGCGTGGACCACGACCACGCTCGTGGACGTCCGGACCGAGTCGGAACTGACCGGGAACCTGGTCCTGCACATCGGTTCCGCCTCGATCGAAGTCCATGTACGTCCACTCGGGACACAGGCAGCGCGGTTGCGGCTGGGCACACCGCTGCCGCTGCGGATCGGTGACCGGCTGGTCCTGCGGGACCCGAGCAGGCACGAGATCGTCGCGGGCGGCGACGTGCTCGACATCGACCCGCCGCCGCTGCGGCGGCGCGGTGATGCCCGCAGGCGCGGTGCCGACCTCGCGGCCGCGGCCGACCTGACCACGTTCCACCTGACCAGCAAGGGCTTCCTGCGTCCCGAGCACCTGCGCGTGCTCGGGCTGCGTGAACCGGACACACCGCTCACCCACGGTTGGTACGTCGCCACCGACAGGACCGCCGCCGTACGATCCGAAGTAGACAACTGGGATCCACTGCGGCCCATGCCCGTGGAGACGCTCAGGCAACGACTCGGGCTGCCCGACAGCGCGCTGGCCGTCGTGTTCGCCGAGCGCGCCGGGTTCACGGTCCATGAAGGACAGATCAGCACCGGCGACCAGCTGCCCGCCCGTGTCCGGCGCTCGGTCGACGCCGTCGTGGCGTGCCTGCGGGACACCCCGTTCCGGCCACCGGACGCGGACCGGTTGCGGGAGTGGGGGCTTGGCGCGAAGGAGATCGGCGCGGCCGTGCGGACCGGTTTGCTCCTCAAGGTCGCGGACAACGTCGTCCTGCTGCCCGACGCCATCGACCGCGCCGTGAAGGTCCTCGGCGGCGGCCCGTTCACGCCCGCCATAGCCAAACAAGCGCTCGACAGCACCCGCCGGGTCGTCATCCCGCTGCTCGAACGGCTGGACGCGCTGGGCCTCACCGAACACAGGCCGGACGGCACCCGCGTGATCTGCGCGCGGCCGAGCCAGTAGGTAGCGTGAGCGACGTGAGCGTGCGCCGGTGGATCCGGAGCTGGCCGGTGATTCGCCAGATCACCGGTGACGATCCGCTGGGCAGGGGCGACGCGGCACGGTCGGCCGCCACGGACCGGATCACACCCAGGACCGCCGAAGCCGACTCGGTCACGCGCTCGATCTGTCCTTATTGCGCGGTCGGCTGCGGCCAGCGGGTGTTCGTCAAGGACGGCGCGGTCACCCAGATCGAAGGCGACCCGGACTCCCCCATCTCCCGCGGCAGGCTGTGTCCGAAGGGATCGGCCAGCAAGCAGCTGGTCACCAGCCCGTCCCGGGTGGCGAAGGTCCTCTACCGGCGGCCGTACGGCACGGACTGGGAGGAACTGGACCTCGACGAGGCGATGGCGATGATCGCCGACCGCGTGCTCGCGACCAGGAACTCCACCTGGCAGCAGCAGAGCGACGACGGCCTGACGCTGCGCCGCACGCTGGGCTTCGCCAGCCTGGGCGGGGCCACACTGGACAACGAAGAGAACTACCTGATGAAGAAGCTCTACACCGCGCTGGGGGCGGTGCAGATCGAGAACCAGGCCCGTATTTGACACTCGTCCACGGTTCCCGGTCTGGGGACCTCCTTCGGTCGCGGCGGTGCCACGACGTTCCAGCAGGACCTGGCGAACGCGGACTGCGTGCTGATCCAGGGCTCGAACATGGCCGAGTGCCACCCGGTCGGGTTCCAGTGGGTGATGGAGGCGAAGGCCAAGGGCGCCAAGATCATCCACGTCGACCCGAGGTTCACCAGGACGAGCGCGGTGTCGGACGTGTTCGTGCCGATCCGCGCGGGAAGTGACATCGCGTTCCTCGGCGGGCTGGTCAACTACGTGCTGACGCACGGCAAGGAGTTCCGCGAGTACGTGGTGGCGTACACGAACGCGGCCGCGATCATCAACGAGGACTTCCAGGACACCGAGGACCTCGACGGCCTGTTCTCCGGCTTCACCGAGGAGAAAGGCGTCTACGACCACTCCAGCTGGGCCTACCAGGGCGCCGAGGCCCAGTCCGGGGCGGGCGATCCCGGCGACCGGACCGGCGGGCGGCGCCACCACGAGGCCGCGCGGGCCGAACAGCACGGCAGCGGCGGGGCGACGATCGACGCCAAGCCGGACACCGACCCAACGCTGGAGCACCCGCGCTGCGTCTACCAGATCCTGAAACGGCACTACGCCCGCTACACGCCCGAGATGGTCGAGGAGATCTGCGGTGTCCCGGCCGAGCGGTTCCTGGAGGTGGCCGAGACGATCACGGCCAACTCGGGCCGCGAGCGGACGACCGCGTTGTGCTACGCCGTCGGCTGGACACAGCACACCGTTGGCGTGCAGTACATCCGGACCGCGTCGATCCTGCAGGCGCTGCTGGGCAACATCGGCCGTCCCGGCGGCGGGATCCTCGCGCTGCGCGGCCACGCCAGCATCCAGGGCTCGACGGACATCCCGACGCTGTTCAACCTGCTGCCCGGCTACATCCCGATGCCGCACGCGGCGCAGCACCTCGACCTGGCGTCGTTCGTCGCCACCGACGCCGGGCGCACCGGGTTCTGGGGCAACATGGACAGCTACGCCGTGAGCCTGCTGAAGGCGTGGTGGGGCGAGCACGCGACCGCCGCGAACGACTTCTGCTTCGACTACCTGCCCAGGCTGACCGGCGACCACGGCACGTACAACACGGTGCTGCGGCAGATCAACGGCGAGTGCAAGGGCTACTTCCTGGTCGGCGAGAACCCGTCGGTCGGCTCGGCCAACGGCAAGCTGCAACGGCTCGGTATGGCCAACCTGGACTGGCTGGTGGTGCGGGACCTGCAGCTGATCGAGAGCGCCACGTTCTGGCGTGACGGACCGGAGATCGAGACCGGTGAACTGCGCACCGAGGAGATCGGTACCGAGGTGTTCTTCCTGCCCGCCGCCGCGCACACCGAGAAGGACGGCAGCTTCACCAACACGCAACGGCTGCTGCAGTGGCACCACAAGGCGGTCGACCCGCCCGGCGACGCCCGCAGTGACCTGTGGTTCTACTACCACCTCGGCAAGCTGATCCGGCACCGGGTCCGCGACAGCAAGGACCCGCGCGACCTGCCGTTGCAGCACCTGACGTGGAGTTATGTCGAGGAAGGCCCGCTGGGGGAACCGTCGGCCGACTCGGTGCTCGCGGAGATCAACGGCACCGGCCCGGACGGCCCGCTGTCGGCGTACACCGAGCTGCGCGACGACGGCTCGACGGCGTGCGGCTGCTGGATCTACTGCGGTGTCCGCGCTGAGGGTGTGAACCAGGCGGCCCGGCGCACACCCGGCCTCGAACAGACGTGGGTGGCCCCGGAATGGGGCTGGGCGTGGCCCGCGAACCGCCGGATCATCTACAACCGCGCGTCCGCCGACCCGGCGGGAAAGCCCTGGAGCGAACGCAAGAAGTACGTCTGGTGGGACGCCTCGGAAGGCAGGTGGGTCGGCGCGGACGTGCCGGACTTCGAACCCACCAAACCACCGGACTTCCAGCCGGAACAGGGCGCGAAGGCCCAGGACGCCCTGGGCGGCGCGGATCCGTTCATCATGCAGACCGACGGCAAGGCGTGGCTGTTCGCCCCTGCCGGTCTGGCCGACGGCCCACTGCCCACGCACTACGAGCCGCTGGAGTCACCGTACGAGAACCCGTTGTACAGCCAGCAGGTCAACCCGACGCTGCAGCGCTACGACCACCCGGCGAACCCGTACAACGGCTCGGCCTTCCCGTACGTGGTCACGACCTACCGGCTCACCGAACACCACACCGCGGGCGGGATGAGCCGGACGCTGCCGTACCTGGCGGAGCTGCAGCCGGAGTTCTTCTGCGAGGTCTCCCCCGAACTGGCCGAGGAGCGGGGGCTGGAGCACCGCGGCTGGGCGACCATCGTCACCAGCCGCTCGGCCATCGAGGCACGAGTCCTGGTGACCAGGCGGATGAAACCGCTGCGGATGCGCGGGCGCGTGGTGCACCAGGTCGGTCTGCCCTACCACTGGGGGCCGAACGGGCTGTCGGTCGGCGACGCCGCGAACGACATCCTCGGGGTCGCGCTGGACCCGAACGTGCACATCCAGGAGTCCAAGGCCGCCACGTGCGACATCGTCCCCGGCAGGCGCCCGCGCGGGCAGGCACTGCTTGACCTCGTCGAGGAGTATCGGAGGCGCGAATGACCGAACGGATGGGGTTCTTCACCGACACGTCGGTGTGCATCGGGTGCAAGGCCTGCGAGGTGGCGTGCAAGACGTGGAACGACGTGCCCGCCGACGGCCTCGACCTGCTGGGCATGTCCTACGACAACACGGGATCACTCGACGCGAACACGTGGCGGCACGTCGCGTTCATCGAGCAGACCGTCGAGGACAACACCCGCTGGCTGATGTCCAGTGATGTCTGCAAACACTGCACCGAGGCCGGATGCCTGGACGTCTGCCCGACCGGTGCCTTGTTCCGCACCGAGTTCGACACGGTCGTGGTTCAGCCGGACATCTGCAACGGCTGCGGTTACTGCGTCCCCGCCTGCCCGTTCGGCGTGATCGACCGGCGTGAGGACGACGGCAGGGCGTGGAAGTGCACGCTGTGCTACGACCGGATCGGGGACGGTCTGATGCCCGCGTGCGCCACGGCCTGCCCGACCGAGTCGATCCAGTACGGCCCGCTCGACGAGTTGCGGGAGCGCGCGGACGAACGCGTGGCCGAGCTGCACGCGCGGGGCCAGCAGGACGCCCGGCTGTACGGGCACTCCCCGGACGACGGCGTCGGCGGCGCCGGGGCGTTCTTCCTGCTGCTCGACGAGCCGGAAGTCTATGGCCTGCCGACGAATCCGGTGGTGACGACGCGGGACCTGCCCGCGATGTGGAAGCGGGCCGGGCTCGCCGCACTGGCCGTCGCCGCCGGGGTCGCGGCCTCGTTCGTCGGGAAGCGCTGATGGGCTACTACGGCAGGCCGATCGTCAAACAGCCGGTGTGGAAGGTTCCCGATGTGCCCGGGTACCTGTTCCTCGGCGGTATGGCGGGCGCGTCGGCCTCGATGGCGCTGGCGGCGCAGGTTTCCGGTCACGCCGAGCTGGTTCGGCCCGCCCGGATCGCCGCCGCCGTCGGCTCGCTGGCCAGCGTGGGCGCGTTGATC
Source organism: Kibdelosporangium sp. MJ126-NF4 (assembly GCF_000826545.1). The sequence continues at coordinate 1,017,675 of NZ_CDME01000015.1, forward strand.
CACGACCTCGGGCGGCCGGAGCGTTTCCTGAACATGTTGCGGGTCTTCAAGGTGACGTCTCCGCTGTCGGTCGGCTCGTGGATTCTTGCCCCGTTCTCCGGCCTGACGGCGTTGAGCGCGGCGACCGACCTGAGTGGACGGTTCGGCCGGATCGGGTCGCTGGCCGCCGGGGCCGCGGGCGTGCTGGGGCCCGCGATGTGCACGTACACCTCGGTGTTGCTCGCCGACACCGCCGTTCCCGCGTGGCACAACGCCTATCCGGAGCTGCCGTTCGTGTTCGCGGGCAGCGCGATGACCAGCGCGGCGGGCGCGTCCTTGCTCGCCTCGCCGTCGTCTCCCGCCGTCCGTCTGGGACTCATCGGCGGTGCGATGGAGTTGACGTCCTCGGCCGCGATGGAACGACGGGAGGAGACGTATCGGTCCAGCGGACTGCTCGTCGCCGCGAAGGCGCTGACAGTCGCCGGAGCCGGTCTGTCCCTGCTTCGCCGCAGCCGGGTGGCGACCGCTCTGGCCGGTGCGAGCTACCTGGCCGCGGGCGTGTGCACCCGGTTTGGCGTCTACCGGACCGGGGTGGCCTCGGTTCGGTAGCCGACGGTCTCTGCCATCAGCTGTCCACCGAGAGCGCTTCGACCAGGTCACCGACCTGTGGTTCGGGCAGTGCTCGGGCGACGTCGGCCAGGCTGATGATGCCGACGAGGTCATGCCCGTCGATCACCGGGAGCCTGCGGATCTTGTGCTCGGCCATGGTCTTCATGATGTCGTTGGTCTCGTCGTCCGCGCCGATCGTGACGGCCTCGCCCTGGGCCAGCTCGCCCGCGGTGACCGCGCGGGGGTCCTTGCCCTCGGCCAGGATCCGCACCACGATGTCACGGTCGGTGATCATCCCTTTGAGACGGTTGTCCTCGCCGCAGATCGGCAGCGCCCCGACGCCCTTGTCGGCCATCAGCTGCGCGGCGTCGCGAATGGTCTGACTGGCCTGCACACAGGTCGGGTCCGGTGTCATGATCTCGCGTGCGCGCGTCATCATGCGCTCCTTTCGTCGTCAGGTTTCGGGTACCCGGCGGAGGGAAGCCCACACGTATGCGCATCGGATACACGTTGATGACCGAACAGGCAGGCCCGAAGCAGCTCGTCGACGACGCCGTCCGGGCCGAGCGGGCCGGATTCGCGTTCGAGGTCTCCAGCGACCACTACTTCCCCTGGCTGGCCGAACAAGGCCACGCGCCCAACGCGTGGGTGGTGCTCGGCGCGGTCGCACAGGCCACCGAGCACGTCGAGTTGATGACCTACGTGACGTGTCCGATCATGCGCTACCACCCCGCCGTCGTCGCGCAGCAGGCGGCGACGGTGCAGCTGTTGTCCGAAAACAGGTTCACTCTGGGCGTCGGTTCGGGTGAGAACCTCAACGAGCACGTGGTCGGCCGTGGCTGGCCGCCGGTGAACATCCGGCACGAGATGCTCGCCGAGGCGTTGCAGATCATCCACGGCCTGTTCGACGGCGGCTACTCCAGCTACTCCGGCTCACACTTCCGGGTGGACGCGGCGAAACTGTGGGACCTGCCCGACGTGCGCACGCCGGTGGCGGTCGCGGTGTCCGGCGAACAGTCGATCACCCACCTCGCACCGCTGGCGGACCACATGATCGCCACCGAGCCGAGCCAGGACCTGTGCAAGCTGTGGGACAGCCAGAAGTCCGGCTCCAGCCGCAAGATCGGGCAGATGCCGATCTGCTGGGACCCCGACCGCGACGCGGCGGTCAAGCGCGCGCACGAGCAGTTCCGGTGGTTCGGCGGCGGGTGGAAGGTCAACGCCGAACTGCCGGACGCGAGCAGCTTCGCCGCCGCGACCTCGTTCGTCCGGCCGGAGGACGTGGCCGAGTCGATCCCCTGTGGACCGGACGTCGAGCCGATCGTCAAGGCCGCGCAGGAGTACGCCGACGCCGGGTTCACCGACCTGGCGATCGTGCAGATCGGCGGTGACCACCAGCACGGCTTCCTCGACTTCGCGAAGGACTCGCTCCTGCCCGCGTTCGACTCGGCTCACGTTTCCTCGCGCTGAGCCCGCTTTCGGCGTTTTCCCTCGTGCATGGCCTGCACGCGGGCGATCGGGATGGTGTGTCCTTCCTCGATCAGGTCGGCGCCGAGCCGTTGGGGCGCGGGCATGGTCGCCGACCACGGATCCTTGCCGTCGAGCAGTTCGACGGCGTTGTGGACGGTGAAGTCCCGTGGCGAGACGGATTCCAGGTCGTCCCAGGCGACCGGGAACGACACCGGAAGCCCTGGGCGCAGCCGTGGGCTGTACGCGGCGACGACAGTCGCGCCGCCCGCGCGTGTGGAATCGAGGAAGACCTTGCCGCCGCGATCCTCCCGGATGAACGCCGTCGTCGCCAACCGCGGATCGACGCGTTCGGCACGGGCCGCGAGCGCGCGGGTCGCGGCGGCCACGTCCTCGATGCCATGCGGTTCCAACGGCACGAAGATGTGGACGCCTTTCGCGCCACTGGTTTTCACCGCACCGCTCAGCCCGGAGTCCGCCAACGCCTGGCGGACAAGGAAAGCAGCCTGGACGACCAGCGGGAACGCGTCGCCCTCAGGGGGATCGAGGTCGAGGATCATGTGCGTCGGGTGAGTCGACTGAGCAAGCATCAGGCCGGGGTGGTACTCCACCGCACGCTGGTTGCCGAACCACAGCAACGTCCTGCGGTCGTCACACAGCGCGTACGACACCTCCCGCTTGGACGATTCGGCCCACAGCTGCACGGTACGCACGAAGGACGGCGTGTACTTCGGGACGTTCTTCTGCATGAACGGGCCCTGACCACGCAGGATCCGGATCACCGACAGCGGACGGCCCGACAGCGCCGGGATGATCCGGTCGGACACCGCGTCCAGATAGTCGACGAGGTCGCGTTTGGTCGCCCCCTCGAACAGTGACTGGTCCAGATTGGTCAGCGACACACCGTCCCGCTCCTCACCGCTCATGGAGCCACCCTAGGCCACTGTGGCGCGCGCCACCCATCACCGGGACTTATACCGGACGATCATTACGCATCCTGCCGGTTGCCGATCCCATCGAGCCGATAGCCTTGGAACATGTCGGGAAACCTGCCGGAGATCGATACGACAGTGCCGAGTATCGCGCGCGTCTACGACGCGTTCCTCGGCGGCAAGGACCACTACGAGGTCGACCGGCAGGTCTACCAGCAGATCCTGCAACTGGCCCCCGAGGCGGCCAGGACAGGCCAGGAGAACAGGTACTGGCTGATCAGGGCGGCGCGGTTCCTCGCGGGAGGTGCGGGCATCGACCAGTTCCTCGACCTCGGCTCCGGCCTGCCGACCGTGGAGAACACCCACCAGGCGGTCCAGCGGGTCAATCCCGAGGCGCAGGTGGTCTACGTCGACAACGACCCGATGGTCGCCGCGCACGGCCGCGCACTGCTGGAGGAGAACGACCGGACGCACTTCGTCGTCGGGGATCTCAGCAAACCGGACGAACTGCTCCAGGACCCGACGGTGACCCGGTACCTGGACTGGACACGGCCACTCGGCCTGATCCAGTGCAACACGCTGCACCACGTCCCAGACCGGGACGACCCGGCGGGTGTGATGGCCAAGTACATCGACGCGTTGCCGTCCGGGTCGTACATAGCGATCTCCCACCTGTACGACCCGGCGGACGGCAGTTCACGCGCCGAGTTGGCCAAGGTGGTCCAGGCCAAGTTCATGGCGCTGATGGACACGTGCATCTTCCGCACCCGTGAGCAGATCAGCGCGTTCTTCAAGGGCACCGAGATCGTCGAACCAGGCCTGGTCCACCCGTTCGAATGGTGGCCGGACGGACCGTTGACCAGTGCCCGTACCGACGGCGACTACCTGCTGCTCACCGGCGTCGCCCGCAAGCCCTGACAACGGAGACAGCAAAAATCCTGGCTGGCCGCGCCCTGCTGGCTTCGGTTTCCAGCGTGTTGGCTCGACTCACCTGTGTGGCTGTGCGCACGTGAGGTCATGCACTCGCGAGCGCCCGGGTGAGCGGAGCGAACCGGGTGCTGAGCATGGGTGCGGACACTCTGGCGCGTGTCTGCCGTTGCGGCATGGCGAGTATTGCCCGCTCGCGGCGTACAGCGTGTGGTGGGCTTGGCTGGGGGCGAGTCGAGCAGCGAACTCGCCGTGCCGCAGGGGCGGACACGCGGTACCTCGGCCAACCCAGCCAGGCTGGAACAGTTGCCCGGCTGGCCCGGCCGGGCTGGAACGGATGGTGGCTGGAGTGCTCGGTTAACCGTTTGACGGAGTGAGCGCTCACTCCGCAGACTTGGTTTCATGAGTGAGACCCCTACCAGGCGACGAGCGCCTGGGATGAGCCCGGAGAAGCGCCGGGCGATGATCGTGCAGGCGGTGCTGCCCTTGCTGGTGGAGCACGGGGCGAGTGTGACCACGAGTCAGATCGCGCGGGCCGCGGGCATCGGTGAGGCGACGGTGTTCCGTGCCTTCACCGACAAGGACGAGTTGGTCAGGGCGTGCCTCACCGAGGCACTGCGGGCCGACAACGCCGTCGCCTCGATCGAGGCGATCCCGCTTGAGGTTCCGTTGGCCGAGCGGCTCAGTGAGGCCGCGACCGCACTTGCCGCGCACATGGAGCGGATGAGCGCGTTGTTCGGGGCGTTGCGGGCCTCCGGCTTCCAGCGCGACCGGGGGCAGCACCCGAGGCGGCCCGGCCACGACGCGATCAGGGAGGCGGTCGCGGAACTGTTCGAGCCCGAGCGGGATTCCCTGCGAGTGGCGCCTTATCAGCTCGCCTCGATGTTCACCGGGCTGCTGATGATGCGGTCGCGGATGGGTGACGAACGGCCCGACACCGCCGAGATGATCGACATTCTGCTCAACGGGGCCGTCCGATGATGCCGGGTGGTGGTGGTTTCGAGTCCATGATGCTGCGGCGCCGCCGGGGCAGGCGGTTGCCGTCCACAGTCGCCGACAGCGGCCTGACCGGGCCGGTGGAGATTCCCGATCCCGTTCCGCCGGACGAGCCCAAGGACCTGCGTTCCCGGTTACGGCGGCTGCGTGAGTCCGTTTCCGGCACAGCACGGGCGCTTCCCCGTGTTTTCAGCCTGTCCTGGCAGGCGAGCAGACCACTGACCGTCACGCTCGTGCTCGTCACCATCGTGAGTGGGCTGATCCCGACCGCCACCGCGTACATCGCCAAGATCCTGATGGACTCGGTGGTCGAGGCCATCCAGATCCACACGTCCGGCCGTCCCGACCAGACCGTGCTGTACATCCCGCTGATCGGCGACCACGCCGTCACCTCGGTCGGCAAGATCGTCGGTGTCGCGGCTTTCCAGCTGTTCGTCTTCGTCACGCAGTCGGTCACGACGATGCTCACCACGGTCAGCCAGCAGTTGCTGCAGGAACGGATGACACTGACCATCCGCCACCAGGTGATGGCCCACGCGAGCCGACTGCACCTCGCCTTCTTCGAGGACTCCGCCTCCTACGACCTGCTTCGCCAGGCCGACCGGGAGGCGCCGATGCGCCCGATGTCCATGATGAGCTCCGCGCTCGGCCTCGGCCGGATGACGATCACGTTCGCCAGCATGATCGTTCTCCTCGTCACGGTCAGCCCGCTGCTCGCCGTCGTCGCCCTGCTCGCGCCTGTCCCGCTGTTCATCTCGCAGTCCAAGTACGGCGCGCAGTCGTTCATCCTCAGCTACCTGGTCTCGCCGATCCGCAGGCGGATGGACTACCTGTCCTCATTGGTCACCACGGACACGTACGCCAAGGAGGTCAAGCTCTTCGGCCTCGGCCCGTATCTGGTCGACCGGTTCGAGCGGCTCGGCAAGGTGTACTACGACCGGCAGCGGGGGATGATCCGCAAGAAGAACGTGGCGGGCACGCTGTGGGGCCTGATCAGCACGGTCGCGGGCTCGGCGATCTACCTCTACATCGCACTGCGGGCCGTCTCCGGTGAACTGACGTTGGGTGACCTCGCGCTGTACACCGCGGCCGCCGCGTCGGTGCAGAGTTCGATCGGCGGGCTGTTCGGCAGTTTCTCCGGGATGTACGAGAACAACCTCTACCTCGACACCCTGTACCGGTTCCTCGACACCAAGCCGGAGATCAGCCGCCCCGACTCCCCCGCCGACCTGCCGCAGCCGCTGCGCGGCCACATCACCTTCGAGCACGTCACCTTCGCCTACCCAGGCGCCGACGAGCCCGCGCTCGAGGACGTCAGCTTCGACCTGCGGCCGGGTGAGACCATCGCGGTGGTCGGCAAGAACGGCGCGGGCAAGTCCACATTGTTCAAACTGCTGTGCCGCCTCTACGACCCGACCGGCGGCCGGATCCTGCTCGACGGCGTCGACATCCGGACGCTGGACCCGGACGACCTGCAGCGGCGGATCAGCGCGGTGTTCCAGGACCACGTCAGCTACCAGGCCACCGCCGCGGAGAACATCGGGCTCGGCGACCTGGAGAACCTGACCGACCGGCCGGTGATCGAGCGGGCGGCCGACCGCGCCGGGATCGCCGACCGGATCGAGCGCCTGCCACGCGGGTACGACAGCCCGCTCGGCCGGTGGTTCGACGAAGGAGTGAGCCTGTCCGGCGGGGAGTGGCAGAAGATCGCGCTCGGCCGGGCGTTCCTGCGCGAGGCGCCGATCCTGATCCTCGACGAGCCCACGTCCGCATTGGACGCGCAGGCCGAGCACGACCTGTTCGTCCGGCTGCGTCAACTGGCCGAGGGCCGCACCACGCTGTACATCTCGCACCGGTTCTCCACCGTCCGCCAGGCGGACCGGATCATCCTGCTGGAACACGGGAAGCTGATCGAGCAAGGCACCCACGCCGAGCTGATGCTACTGGGCGGTGGCTACGCGGAACTGTTCACCCTGCAGGCCTCCGCGTATCTGGACGCCTGATCTGTCCGTTTGCCCACCCGGAGCACTTGTCCACCGGTACAGTGCCTTTCCATGGCAGAGGAGTGGTCCAGTTCGCTCGACGTCCATCTGGACTGGACTCCGGGAACGGGTCGCCATGGCCTGGCGAAGGCGATCCGCGCGGCGATCCGCGACGGCCGCTGGCGTTCCGGCTCGGTGGTGCCGTCGACCCGTGCGCTCGCCCACGACCTGGGCGTGGCGCGGGGAACGGTCACACGGGTGTACTCCGACCTTGCCGCCGAAGGGTATCTGCAGACCAGCCAGGGAGCGCCGACCCGGGTCGCGACCGCGGGCGCGCAGGCGTTGTCGCAGCCGCGCCCGCTGGCCGTGCGGGAGCCCACGATGCGCTGGAACCTGCTTCCCGGCCGTCCGGACTCGGCGTTGTTCCCCCGTGACGTCTGGCAGGCGTCGACCAAGCGCGTCCTGCAGCACACGCACAACGAGACGTTCGGTTACGGCGAACCACGCGGCTCGTCGGTGCTGCGCGCAACGCTGTCGGCGTATCTGGCCCGCAGCCGGGGCGTGCTGACCGACCCTGCCAGGATCGTGATCTGCGCGGGCTTCTCACACGCGATGACCGTGCTCGGGCACGCGCTGCAGGACGTCGGCATCAGCGAGATGGCCTTTGAGGACCCGTCGTTCCACCGGTTCCGCGATCTGGCCGCGAGGGCCGGGCAACGGATCACCGGCATCCCGGTGGACGAGAACGGAATGCGCGTGACCGAACTGACCAGCCCGGCGGTGGTGGTCACGCCCGCACACCAGTCCCCGGTCGGCGTGACGCTCTCACCGGACCGCAGGACGGCGCTGACGCAGACCGGCGCGGTGATCGTGGAGGACGACTACGACGGCGAGTTCCGCTACGACCGCCAGCAAGTCGGTGCGCTGCAGGCACTCGCGCCGGAACGCGTGATCTACGCGGGCACCGCGAGCAAGACACTGGCCCCGTCGCTGAGGCTGGGCTGGTTGGTGCTGCCACGCTCGCTCGTGGATCCGGTGATCGCCGCGCTGGCGGCCAGCGGAGCCCAGCCGCCCCTGCTGGACCAGTTGGTACTGGCCGACATGATCAGCACGGGCGCCTACGACCGGCACGTGCGCCGCTGCCGAATCGAGTACCGGTCCCGGCGCGACCGGCTGGCCGCCGCGTTGCCGCAACACCTGATCCCCCAGGGCATCTCGGCGGGACTGCATCTCATGCTGTCGTTGTCCGAAGCCGAGGAAAGCCGGGTTCCGGTGGTCGCCCGCAGACATTCGCTGGCCGTGGCGACGGTCACGCCGATGGTGATGCGGGAGGAACGACACGGACTGATCGTCGGTTACGGCGCGCCGTCTCGCAACGCGTTCTCCGGCGCGTTGGAGGCGTTGCTGGGCGTGCTGCGTGAGATCAGGGAGTAACAAGCCCGCTGTCCACTCGTACTACACGATCCACGGATAGCGGCGGCCGAGCCTGCGCTGGCGCATCAGCAACCCCGGTATGAGCATCACCAGGCAGACGGTGAGCATGCCGATGAAGCCGATGTTGCGTCCCTCTCCCTTCTCCGCAGCCGTGATCAAGGCCGGTTGAGCCACGGCCGCGATCAGGCACACCCCGCCGAAACCCACCAGGAAACGTTCCAGTATCCGTTCGCCGACAGTGGTATGGCGCGGTGGCAGGGCGTTGCGGCCGAACGGCCCCGGTGACCAGTAGTACCGCAATCCCAGTCGCCGCTTGCGCATCCGCAGCCCGAACACCGTAGGCAACGCCACGAACAAGGCCATCACGTACGGCTGGACGACGGCGCCCTTGATGACCCACTCGTCGATGGAGAAACCGACAACGAGACAGGCGAAGGCAAGCAGCACCCCCTCACCGATCCGTCGGCCCGAGCTGTCGACCGGCCTCATCGCGACCGGCGGCGGGTACGGGAACGGCATCGACTGGACCGGCTGCATCGGAGGCATCAGGGGCGGCGGGGTCCGCACGGGCCGGGTGGCAGGCATCGTCGGCGGGTCGACCGGGCGGACCGGCGGCGGCGCGGACGAGAATCCGGACAGGGCCACGGGCGGACGCGGGATGGTCAGTTTGTCGCGGAACGGTCTGGTCGGGTCCATCGGAATCAGTGGTCCGCCCGCGGCCACCGGCGGCATCAGGGACATCAGCACGTCGTAGACGTCGATGGCCGACGCGGGGCGCAGTTCCGGGCGCTTGGCCAGTAATCGGCCGACCAGGTCGGCCAGCGGCGGCCCCGTGTCCGTCCGCAGCGACAGCACCGGCTGTGGCGTGTCGGCGTAGTGGCGGTGCATCATCGCCAGCGCCGTGGTCGCCTCGAACACGTAGCGCCCGGTGAGCAGTTCGTACAGCACGCAGCCCAGTGAGTACAGGTCGACGCTGGGGCTGGACTGGCCGTGCATGGCCTGTTCCGGCGCCATGTAGGCGGGCGTGCCGACCGCCTCGGACGTGCGGGTGATCCGGGTCATGTCGACGTCGCGCAGCAGGGCGATGCCGAAGTCGAGCACCTTGATCTCCCCGCTTTCGGTGATCATCACGTTGCGCGGCTTGAGGTCCCGGTGTACCAGACCGGCCGAGTGCGCGGCGGCCAGCACGGACGTGATCTGCGCGCCGATGGCGACCACCCACGCCACGGGCACCGGTTCGTTCTCCGCCTGGAACTCCGCGAGGTCCGCGCCGCCGATCAGCTGCATCACCAGGTACAGGTCGTCCTCGTCGGTGCCGGTGTCGTAGACCGCGGGCACGCCGGGGTTCTCCAGTTTCGCGGTCATCCGCGCCTCGCGGTTGAACCTGCTGATCAGCGTCTCGACGTCGGCGCCGACCGGCAACACGCTGGGACGCAGCAGTTTCACCGCGACCTCGCGGTCGAGCCGGTGGTCCCGGCCGAGCCACACCTCGCCCATCCCGCCCCTGCCCAGTGGCCGGACGAGTTCGTACCGGTCGCCGACGATGCGCTGCACGTGCTAAGTCCTTTCTGGCGCCACCAGACCGTCAACCAGACCGTCCACAGTGGCCTGAATGACCTGTTCGGCAAGGGCTCCGGCGCGTCCGACAGCGGTGCCGAAGGTCCCCAGCGCGGAAAACACCGCAGCATAGCGGTGTTGCTCGGCGAGTGGCATCCGGGGAACCTCACACCGCCGCACGTCCAGCCGGGACGCCGAGGACAGGTGCGTACTGGCCTGCCGCGAATTGGCCGAGCCGCCGAGGAAACCGGCGAGGAACCACGGGTCCAGCACGTCCGGGTTGGGGCGCAACAGACACAGGCCGCGGCCCAGGACCGCTCCCGGATCGTTGACGACGCGCGCCACCAGCTTGTGACCGGCCGTCGGCAGCACCACGTCACCGGCCTGCACCCGGACCGCGGTGGCCGAGAGATCGCGGGAGATCCTGCGGGACGCGGGCCGGTCGGCCAGCACGTCGGCCAGGTCGAGGACGGGCACGGCGTCCCCGGCCGGGTTGGCGGGCACATCGGACTGCAACAGCGTCAACGCCCCGGTCTTGATCAGTTCGCCGACCGTGGTCATCAGCCGGTGCCGACGGCCGCTCCCGGTCCAGTCCAGCGTCGGCAGCAGCGGGGCGAGCCCGCTCAGCCGCGTGGTCAGTTCCCGGTGTCCGGCCAGCAGTTTCTCCGCCGTGTCGGGCGCGGCGGTGATCGGCAGGTTGCGGGCCGGGGTGAGGTCGACCTCCTCTCCGAGCAGGTCGAGCACGGGGATCATCCGGGACACGCCCGGCTCGTCCTCGGCGGCGCTGTCCGGCGCGTCGAACGCGCGCCACGCGGCCACGGCGCGCGCAGCCGCCTGGTCCCACTCGGCTGTCGTGGCCTCAAGGACGAGCACGTGCGGGTCCGCGGGCTTGCCCGGTTTGCGCAGCATCCACAGGTGCACCGGGCCGGGAAGGGCCATCACCGCGCGCAAGGCACCGCGCCGCAACAACTCCGCGCGGATCCGGCGGCCGGACCGGCGGCCCGCGACGGACGGCGGCATCAGGATCGCCACCAGCCCGCCTGGTTTGACGTGCGCGAGCGCGTGCTGGACCCAGGCCAGTTCGGATTCCATCCGCGGTGGGATGCCGTATTCCCAGCGTTCGTCGTGCAGCAGTTCCTCGTGTCCCCACTGGCGTTCGCCGACCGGCGGGTCACAGACGACCGCGTCGGCGAGCCTGCCGCGGTAGGCGTCGTGCAGCAGGGAGTCGGCCGTCTGGATCTCGGCAGGCACGCCCCGCAGGCCAAGCCGGGCATCGGCCAGCGCGGCGAGGCCGTGGTCGATCTCCTGGCCGAGGCAGTGCACCACGCCACCGGTCCGCCCGGCGACCGCGGCGAGCAGCGAACCGGCGCCGCAGGCGGGGTCCAGCGCCACGCCGGTCGACAGCCCGGTCAACTCGGCGATCAGCCGGGCCATCTCCGGTGTGGTCACCGCCATCCACCGGGCGTTGGCCTGGACGAACCGGTCCCAGAGGGCTTCGGCGGTCGCGAGCGGACCGTGGTGGTCGGCCAGCACCGCCACCTCCTGCAGCACGGCACGCGCGACCGGGTGGCCGTCGGAACGCCGGAGCAGGTACGAGCCGATGGCGGCCAGCACGTCGGCGGGCTCCTGGTCGCCGCGATGGGCCTCCACCAGCTGCCACAACCGCTCCCATGGCGAAACAGTCTGGAGTTTGCCCTGCTCACGCAGCCATCGTTCGACTTCGGCAAGGGTGAACAGCGGGCTGTTGGGCGTACCGCCCACCGGTGCGGGGAAATCCTCGTACCGGCGGCGCCAGTTGCTCACCGCCGCCCGCCCCACCCCGGCCAGCCTGGCGATGTCCGCCGCCGTGACGGCAGCCTCGTTCGACACCCGCCTCGCTCCTTCCCAGTTCACACGTCATGCCGTGAGGAAACATACCGCATCATCGTCAACCGTGTTGACAGAGTTCACACGGCTATGGTCAGATTTCGCCGCAACGCGATAGCTGATCGTGGAACTGTGACAGGGGTGAAGCATGACCATGACTGCGGTCAAGGAAGAGGTCAGGTTCGGCGTGCTGGGGCCGCTGACGGTGTCGGCGGGTGACGGTTCACAGGTCTTACTGCGCGGCAGTCTGCTGCCCGCGCTGCTGACCGAACTGCTGTTCCACGCCAACCACTGCGTGCCGACACGGCGGCTCGTCGAGGTGCTGTGGGGCGACCGGCCGCCCAAGTCGTACGTGTCGAACCTGCACACGTACATCTCCCGGCTGCGGGATCGCGGCATCCCGATCGAGCAGGTCGGCGTCGGCTACCGGATCAGCGTCGACGTCACCGACCTCGACCTGCTGACGTTCCACGCCGAGGTCGGCGCGGGCCGCCAGGCCGCGCGGGCGGGCGACTACCCGACCGCCGCCCGGCACTTTCGGCGCGCGCTGCGGCAGTGGCGACACCCGGAGCTGTGCGCGATGGACCAGCCGCACCTGGAGCTGGAGGCGGTGCGGCTGGAGACCGAACGGATCACCGTCACGGAGGAGTGCGTCGACGCCGAGCTGGCCTGCGGGATGGCCGGTGAACTGCTCGGCGAACTCGACGCGCTGGTGCGCCAGTACCCGCTGCGGGAACGGTTCGCGGCGCAGTTCATGCGTGCGCTGGCCGCCGTGGGCCGCCGGGCCGAGGCGCTGCAGGTCTACCAGACCACCCGGCGGGCACTGGTGGACCAGCTCGGCATCGAGCCGGGCCACCAGCTGCGGCACGTCCACGACATGATCCTCAACGGACGGTAATCATCAACGGTGATCATTCCCGGTGATCACCCCGGCGATCACTCGTCGAACGCGGAGGTCGCGATCCACTCCTGCGCGGTCATCGCCCACCAGTCCTCGGCGAGGCCCCTGAGCACGTACTCGTAGGGCAGCCAGCCGTACCCGCCCTCGCCCCACGACTCGCCCCACGAGTTGCGGATCAGGAACGCGCCCGTGGTCGTCTGGCTGTCGATGGGGTTCCGGACGACCCGGTTGTCGTCGTAGCCGACCGCGACGATCGCGTGCCCGCCCGCGACACCCTCCCCCTTCGCGGGGAAGGGAATCTCGCCCGGCTTGGCCGGACGACGGATGCTGCCGTACACGGTGAACCCGAACATCGACGGCACACCCGCGGCCAGGTGCTTGCGGACCGTGTCCAGCACGTCCTTGCCGACAGTGTTGGGTGGATCGAGCCGGAAGTACGTCAACGCCTGGAAGTTCTGCGCGTAGGCGAAGACGAACGCGGGCGGGTCCGCCTCGAACTGGGTGACGTCGTACGGCCAGTAGCGCTCCGGCGGGACGCCGAACAGCGCCAGCGAACCCATCACACTGCGCAGGTACGCACCGGTGTCGCCGGTCAGGCCGAGATACTGGCGGGTGACCTTGTAGAGGAACAGCCGCGACATCTCCATGTGCTTGCCGAAGGAGCGGCGCTGGAAGTACTCCACGATCCCGCACGCGGCGTTCGCGGTGCACGAGCCGATGTCCCCCTGGTCCTCGACCGGCGAGAACCATTCCCGCAGGTCCACGGTCGCCGGGGGCTCGGCCGCGGTGTCCCCGGCCAGCGCCCGCAGCCCTGGTGAACCGGACTCCGCGAGCAGCGCGCGGACCTCCGATGAGTCGTGCGTCAGGTCGCGCACGTCGGGCCGGTCGGGCAGCCAGCCGAGGCCGACGGGCCCGCTCCTGCCCGGTAGCGAGATGGTGTCCATGTCTCCCTCACAGATGTCGACGGCGATACCCCAAAGAGGCAGCAGGAGGCACGCGGATACTCCGTTCGGCACAACTGTGCCCGATCGGGCAGCGGCCTCAGATGAACGCGCGGATGTGGCGCGCCTGGACCAGCAGACGCCGGGCCTTGCCGCGCAGCGGGCCGTCGGTGTTCGGGGCGAGCCGCAGTCCGGCCGCGGTCGCGACGTGCTCGGCGACCTGCGGAGTCGACAGCGTGTCGGTCCAGACGTGCTCGCCGAACTCCGGTTTGCTCAGCCGTTCGAGATACCTGTCGAGTCGCGCCACCGCGAAGGACTCCCGCCGCAACGCCGCCTCGCGGCTGGTGAACTGGCCGAGGCCACGGCCGTTGAGCCGGTTCAGCACCGTCTCGCGCGTGGCCAGCAGCGCGAAGTGCCGCACGTCGTGACCGCTGTCGCGCAGCCGCCCGATGATCTCGTCGAAGTAGCCGGAGTCGACCAGCGTCATCGGCGCGATCACCGGCCCGTCGTGCTTGCGGAGCACCCGGTCGAGCACCTCCAGCACGCCCTGCCGCCAGGCAGGCATGTCCTGGAAGTCGGCCCGCAGCGCGCGTGGCATCATCCTGTGCAGACCGAAGCCGACCAGTTCGGGATCACACACCACGCTCCCGGCCAGCCGTCGGTGCAGCTCGAACGCCGTCTGTGTCTTGCCACCGCCGAAGGGTCCGTTGATCCACAGCAACATCACCCGACTCTCTCACAGGTGATCCCGGTCACAACGTTCAACATCCAGCGGGTGCCATGGGGTTTCCCCGACGCATTGCACACATCGAGCAGAAGGGAGCGACGGTGCCGGACGGCTTCGACCAGTTCGTCACTGATCGTCTCGATCGGCTGTTGCGCTACGCCACCGCGATGACCTGTGACCGCTACCTGGCCCAGGACATCGTGCAGGAGGTGCTGCTGCGGGCGCAGCGGCGGTGGGACCGGATCGGGACGATGGACGCGCCATACCTGTACGTGCAGCGAATGGTGACGAACGAATACCTGTCATGGTGGCGCCGCCGGTCATCGAGGGACGTCGCATCACCGGCGACGACCATCGCCGCGCACACCCCGCCCGTCGGCGACCCCGCCGTGCAGCACGCGGAACGTGACGCGATGCGAGGCCGGATCGCCGAGCTGCCCCGCAAGCAACGTGCCGCGCTCGTGCTGCGGTACTACGAGGACCGCAGCGACGAGGAGATCGCCGAGGTCCTGAAGTGCACGACAGGAACCGTGCGCAGCCATATTTCCCGCGCGTTGCAGACGTTACGCGCGAACAACCGGGTCATGGAGGTGCTGTGATGACCAATGATGAACTCGTGATCCGTGAGGCGATCGCCGCCGAGGCCGCCCAGTCGGTCGATCCCGGCACAGTGATGACCGCACTGCGCAACGAGCGCAAACCACGCCGTAGCCGGACTCTCGTCATCGCCGTCGCCGGGCTCGCCGTCGCAGCGGGGATCGTCGGCGTGGCGGTCCCGTTGATGAGTGCCCGTGACGAGGCGATCGGCCCCGCCTCCTCCCAGGGGACCGCGACCGCAGGAGACACGACGATCCTGCTGCTCGGTACGGACCTGCCGCTCGAGTCGGATGTGAACGACGTTCGCCCGGACTCGATCGTGCTCGTCCGACTCGGTGCGAACGGCTCGGTCCGCGCGATGTCACTTCCCCGGGACATCAAGGTGGACGACAAGACCAAGCTGAACACCGTCTACGTGAAGGCCGGTGGCGGCGACAAGGGCGCGCAGGCCGTGATCGCCGAGGTGGAGAAGATCACCGGGGTCCGCGCCGAGCACCACGCCACCGTCGACATGACAGGTTTCGCTGCTGCGAGCAGCGCCGTCGGCGGGGTCGAGGTGTGTCTGAAGGAGGCGTCGAAGGACAAGTTCTCCAACGCCGACTTCCCGGCGGGTAAGCAGACCATCTCCGGTGAGCAGGCACTGGCGTTCGTCCGCCAGCGGCATGATCTCCCGAACGGCGACCTCGACCGCATCACGCGTCAGCAGGCTTTCCTGCGGGCGCTGGTCGCCAAGCTGGGCAGTGCGGACGGGGCCAAGCTCGCTTCGCTCGTGCCGGTGCTGAGCGAGAAGGTCCGCACCGACCGGGGCCTCGACCTGCTCGACCTGGCCAAGCGACTGGCTGGGCAGTCGGGTGTCGCCACGGCGACGATCCCGGTCGGCGGTCCCGTCAACACCCCCTCCGCCGGGTCGATGTTGACAGTCGATTCCGGCAAGACGAAACAGTTCACCGCGCAGTTCTTCAGCACGGGAGCCGCACCGACCGGCGGCTCGGGCAGCAGCGGTTCAGGCAACGGTCCGGCAGACGGAGTTCCCTGCGTGAACTGAGGTGATCTGGACAGCCCGGAACCACGCCGAGTCGTTCCGGGCTGCACACCTGCTGATTTTCCCCGCAGTGGTGTCGGATGGCGTCGAGCCTGTTCGTAGCGAGGGTGAGAGACCGGCAACGGCCCGGTCAACCGCGCCCGAGGAGAGCATCATGACCGCCACATACACGTTCGACATCTTCACCAGCCTCGACGGCTTCGGCGCGCACACCGGCGACTGGGGCGGCTACTGGGGCAAGCAAGGCCCCGAGCTGCTCGAGCGCCGTCTCGCCTTGTACGGCGAGGAGCAGCGGATGGTCTTCGGGGCCACCACGTATCGGGCACACGCGCGGATGCTGGCCTTGGGCGACGAATCCGAGGTCCTTGACCCGTGGGTCACCCGGATGCGGGACATGCCCGCAACGGTGGTGTCGAGCACGCTGCGGGAACCGCTCGACTGGCCGGACGCGACCGTCGTGAGCGGCGATGCCGTCGACATCGTCACCCGGCTCAAGGAGGAGTCCGCGGTGCCGTTGCGCTCACACGGCAGCCTGTCGCTGAACCGTGCGCTGATGGCCGCCGGTCTGGTCGACCGCGTCCAGGTAACGGTCTACCCGGTGATCACCGGCCGGACCGGAGTGGACCCGATCTTCGGGGGCGCGGCCGACTTCGACCTCGAACTGATCGAGAGCCGAACGCTCGACGGCCGCACCCAGGAGCTCATCTACCGGCCCACCCCGCACGCCTGAGAACACCTCAAGCACCGAACCTGCCCCAGACGTTCCCCTGCGACCGGCATACCGACCGGTCACAGGACCGCACTGAGTTGTTCGGGTGCACCGGCAGAGTCCCGTAAAAGTCGGAAAGGCGATCGTGGGTAGGTGGGTGGTGTACGCGGGTCCCGGGTTCCTAAATGGCCTGCGCGCAAATGCGCAGGGGTGTGGTTCGTGGGGTGTCCCTCCCGTATGGCCTGGGCGTAGCCATACCACGGCGTGTCGGGAGGTCGGCCTACGCAAACCAACCCCAAGCGCAGGCCCAACCGACCTCCCGGCACGCCGTGGTTTCCTCCGGCAGGCCATACGGGAGGGGCGCCCCGCGCCCCCCACTCGACCCAGGAAATCACGTGAGCTGAGCGAACCGGGGCGAGATACGAAGTGTCTGTTGTGTCCCTCTTGGAGGCCTGCCCGCCGGCGAGGCATCTCTTTTTCTTTCCCCACACAGACACGTGAGTGCAGCCATCTCGTGGCTGCAGCTGTCGGATGGCTGCGGCTGTCGCGTGACTGCTGCCGCCGCGTTGCTGCTGCCGCCGCTTGTGTGCAGCCGCAGTGTGTCTACAGCCATCTCGTGACCACGGCCGCCGCGTGTATGCCACCGCCACAGCCGCGTGACTGCCACCGCCGCTGCCACCGTGTGCGGCCATCGCCGAAGGCCCGCCTCACGGACGTGATTGTGATGCCCGCTGTGTCGGGCTCGTTCCCGACACTCGAGTTCGCTCGTGGCACGAACAGCATGTCCTCGCCGGACGGCAGGCCGCCGAGAGGGAAACCAACCCGTGGTCTGCTCACCCGGTTGGCTCTGCCCACGTGACTTCCCGGGTCCAGTGGTAGAGAGGCGTGGTCGGTTCCCTCCCGTATGTCGGCGGTTTCTAGCGATCGTCGCAACACGTTGAGATGTCGAGGAGTGTAGCCATGCGTTGGGCGGGGTTGTCCCAATCGAGGGTTTTGCGGGGGCGGCCGTTGAGTTGCGCGGCGACGAAGTCGAGGTATTCGGCGGTGTGGACCGACAAGTCGGTTCCTTTGGGGAAGTATTGCCGCAGCAGGCCGTTGGTGTTCTCGTTGGTTCCGCGTTGCCAGGGTGAGCGTGGGTCGCAGAAGTAGACCCGCATGTCGGTGGCCATGGTGATCTGGTGGTGCAGGCGCATTTCTGTGCCTTGGCCCCAGGTCAGGGACCGGCGCAGGTGCTCGGGCAGGGTACGGATCTTGACGGTCAGGGCGTCACGGACCTGGACCGGGCCGTAGCCATCGGGCAGGTGCACCAGCAGCGTGTAACGGGTGCGGCGTTCGACCAGGGTACCGATCGCGGACCCGTTGCGCGCGCCGATGATCAGGTCGCCCTCCCAATGCCCGGGCACGGCCCGATCCTCCACCTCGGCGGGACGTTCGCTGATCATCACCATCTCGGTGGCCATCCGCGGCCGCCGCGCATCCGGCCGGGCGCGGGGGCGGCGCACCGCGCGACCCGAACGCAGCCAGCCCGCGACCTCACGACGCAAGCCTCCTTTGGCCTGGAAGAACAGGGTTTGGTAGATGGTTTCGTGCGCCACGTGCCACTCCGGCCGGTCTGGGTGTTCCCAGCGCAGCCACCGCGAGATCTGTTCCGGGCTCCATCGCTGATCCAGCCCATCCTGCACCAGCCTGGCCAGTCCGGGATCGGTGAGGATCCTGCGTGGCTTGGGCCGGGCCCGCCGGGCCGCCGCCAGCCCTTGCGCGGCATACGGTTGATACGTCCCGTCGGGTTGCTGGTTGCGGCGCAGTTCCCGGCTGATGGTGGAGGCCTGGCAACCCAACTCGGCCGCGATCTTCCGGATCGAGATCCCGGCCCGCGACCGGTCGGCGATCATCACCCGCTGGGCCAGGCTCAGATACCGCGGCGAGATCTCTTTGGCCTCCGCCTCGGCCGCTGCCAGCCCGGCTGCCTGCTTGCTGCGCTCCACCAGCCAGTATTTTGCCGTCCGGTAATACACCCCGACCCGCAGGGCCGCGGCCCGTTTGCCCACCCCGGCGTCCACCAACCGGAAAAACTCGGCCCGTTCCTCGACCAGTGTCACCCGCCCCCGCCGATGCGCTCCCACCGGCTTTTCCCGCTGCCACGGCGACTTCCCGCCCATCACCACACCCCACTTCCATCGGGGTGTTGCAACGACCACTAGAACCCGAGGTCCTGCCGGAGGAAACCACGGCGTGCCGGGAGGTCGGTATCGCCTGCGCTGTGGGTTGGTTTGCGTAGGCCGACCTCCCGACACGCCGTGGTATGGCTGCGCCCAGGCCATACGGGAGGAAACCAACCACGAACCCCACCCACGCGCTTACGCGCGCACTCTTGCGCTTGCGCGCAAGACCTCTCGCCCACTCGCCCTCCTGTGCGCTTGCCCACTTGCGCGATTGCCCGCCTGTCACGGCATGATCGCCCGCAGGTACAGCGGCCGAGTGATCGCGGAGCTGAACTGCGGGCCCACCAGGTGCCGAACGCACCCGGCCGAGCCACCTTCACACCACTCGCCCGAAGCGGAGATCCGGGCGCTCTGCACGTTCACCCCGACCACCACCCCGATCCCGGCGGACTCGGCGAAACGCGCGATCCGAGGCCCGCCGCTGGAGCCACCACCCATCTGGCACGGCACACCCCACAGGCTCTCCGGCGGAAGCCCGGGATAGCCGGGATCCCGCACAGCCGTTCCCCAGCATCGGGCCAGGCGCATCCCGACGAACTCCGGCCTGCCCTTCAGGCCCGGTGCCTCGGTCGCACGCGGGTAGCCGAACTCCTGAACCGCCTGCCCGGCCGACTGGTCGAACGCGATCCCCTGCGGCACACCGGGAACACGCTCACTCAGGACGAGAAAAGCCTGGTCGTGGTCGGACTTCTGGTCGTCGCCCACCCAGTGCCCGGATGCGACAACCGACCGGACGGGGTAGCCGCCGTACGGCATGGTGTTGTCCCGGAAGTCCGGCACGAACAGCAGCTTCGTGGTCCAGCGCGGGTCGTTGCCGAGCAGGTCGAATCCGTGCACGCAATGTCCGGCTGTCACCGCGACCGACCGGGCTCCGCTGGGCACTACCGTCGCTGTGCAACTGCTGTCGACGCCGTCCCTGTCGACGAAGAACAGTCTGCCGATCGACTTGTCAGCCGCTGTGCCGGGCGTGAAGCCCGCGCCTTCCGGGCTTTCCCGCAGCGGCTCGGTGCTCGGCGGGTCGGACTCCATTCCGGCGATCCGCTCGGCGGTCCAGTACGCCGTGACGGCCTTCTGTTCGTCCGCGGTCACCGCCAGGTCGTGCACGACGACGTCCACGCCCGCGGTCGCCAGTGGGGTTGGTCCGAGCAGTGCCACGACAGTCACGCCGGACACCGCGATGGTCCTGATCAAGTGGTTTCCGATCACGGCAGTCAGCGTCCCAGCACCGTGTCAGGGAGTTGTCAGGAACTTGTTCTGTCAATACAGGACGATCCTGTCGGGAGCGGGTACCGTCGACGATGATGGATTGGACAATGGCTGACGCCCAGCTGAGTACTCCGTGGACCCATTCGGTCTCCCCCACCTCTCCCCTGCCCGAACACCCCAGACCGCAACTGGTCCGGCCGGACTGGCTCACCCTCAACGGCGTGTGGGAGTTCGCCGCCGCGAGCGAGGACGCGCCGCCGCCGGTCGGCGAGACCCTGCCGGAACGGGTTCTCGTGCCGTACCCGATCGAGTCCGCTCTGTCCGGAATCGCCCGGCATGAGGATTACATGTGGTACCGCCGGGTGTTCACAGTTCCGGTCGGCTGGCAGGAGCGGATACTGCTGCACTTCGGGGCGGTCGACTACCGCGCGACCGTGTATGTCAACGGCCATGAGGTCGGCACGCACCGCGGCGGTTACGGCTCCTTCTCCTTCGACATCACCAGCGCGCTGCGCCAGGACGGGCCGCAGGAGGTGATCGTCGGCGTCGAGGACCGCGCGGACGCCACCTGGCAGCCCGTCGGCAAACAACGACTCGTGCCCGACCGCGGCATCTTCTACACGGGCGCGTCCGGGATCTGGCAGACGGTGTGGCTGGAGTCCGTGCCGGACACGTACATCACGTCACTGGACATGGTGCCCTCGCCGGAGAACGGCACACTGGGCCTGACCGTGCACGTTTCCGGGGCGGACACGACGTTCCAGGCGATCGTGCGCGACGGCGAAGACGTCGTCAGCAGGTCGACCGGGACCGGAACCGCCGAACTGTCGGTGCCCGCCGCGAAGCTGTGGTCGCCGGGCTCGCCGTTCCTCTACGACCTGGAAGTCGTGCTGGACACCGGCGACCGGGTCACGTCCTACTTCGGCATGCGGTCGTTCGGCTTCCGGCCGGACAGCGAGGGCAGGCTCCGGTTCACGCTCAACGGCGAGTTCCTGTTCCTGCTGTCCACACTGGACCAGGGGTACTGGCCGGACGGGATCTACACCGCGCCGACCGACGAGGCGCTGCGGTTCGACCTGGAACAGCACAAGGTGCTGGGGTTCAACACGGTTCGCAAGCACATCAAGACCGAACCGGACCGCTGGTACCACCACGCCGACCGGCTCGGCCTGCTGGTCTGGCAGGACATGCCGTCGACGAAACTGGGCCAGCCGCCCGCCGACGCACAGCGCCAGTTCGAGGCGGAGTTGCGGGAAATGGTGGCGCAGAAGCGGAACTGGACGTCGATCGTCGGCTGGATCCCGTTCAACGAGGGCTGGGGCGAGTGGTCGCTCGAGGACACCGGACGGATCGCCGACGAGGTCAAAGCGCTCGACCCGACACGGCTGGTCAACGCGCAGAGCGGCTACAACCTGCCCGACTCGTTCGGCGACTCCGGCCGGGGTGACGTGGTCGACCTGCACGACTACGTCGGCCCGGCCAAACCCGAGCCGGACGGCACCAGGATCGCCATCGACGGCGAGCACGGCGGCATCGGCATGGAAGTCGACGGGCACATGTGGTTCGAGGACGGCGGCGCGTACGAGATGGCGCCCGACAACGCGGCCTTGACCAGGCGGTACGTCGAGAACCAGCGTGACGTGCTCGACGTGGCGCTGGCCAACGGGCTCAGCGGTGCGGTCTACACCCAGGTCACCGACGTCGAGCACGAGGTGAACGGCTTCCTCACCTACGACCGGCACGTGGCCAAAATGGACTTCGACGAAGTGCGGGCGATCAACGAGCGGATCATCCGCGAATGCGGCTGATCGGCCGCACGGGCGAACTGGCGACTCTGCTGGCCGCGGTCCGGCGCGAGCACGGCATGACGCTACTGTCCGGCGAGGCCGGGATCGGCAAGACCCGGCTGACCGAGGAAGTGCTCGCCGAGGCGGCGGACCACGGTGTGACGGCGCTGATCGGCCGCGCGCACCCGTTGCACGCCAGCCTCGCGTACGCGCCCATCGTGGAGGCTCTGCGGCCCGCACTGCGGTCGGTGACGGACTTCGCGGCGCTGACCGATCTCGGGCGGTTGTTCGGTGATCCGCGGCTGCCGGTGTCCCCGCCGCTGGAGAATCCGACTGCCGAACGGGAGCGGATGTTCACCGGTGTGTCGGAACTGATCCGGCAGGTCGGCCCGGCCGTGCTGGTGGTCGACGACGTGCACTGGGCCGACCAGGGCACGGTCGCGCTGCTGCGGCACGTCAGTCGGCACGCGCCGGTCCTGGTCACGTCCCGCACAGGTGAGTCACCGATCGACGCGGACACGGTCGTGCGGCTCGGGCCGTTGTCCGACGCCGAGGTGATCGAGCTGGCGACCGGTGTCCTTGGCACGGCACCGGATCCGGTTGTGCTCGAACGGGCGCAGGGCGTGCCGCTGTTCGTGACCGCGTTGCTGCAGGGCGGCTTCACCGAGCTGCCCGAGGTGGTCAAGGACGTGGTGCTGGCGCGGCTCGATCGGCTGGTCCCTGCCGATCGGCGGCTGATTGAGCTGATCGCGGTCGCCGCCGACGCACCTGGCTCGCTGCTCGGCGATCCCACCGCCGTGGCCCGGCTGGTTGGCCAGGGCCTGGTCGTCGAGAAGGCGGGACGATACGGGGTCGCGCATCCGCTGTACGCGGAGGTCGCCTACGACAGTCTGACCGTCGGTGAACGGCGTGCGCTGCACGCTGCGGTGATCGGGATGCTGGACGACCCGGTCGCGCTTGCACCGCACTACCTGCAGGCCGGTGACCTGGCCGACCAGGACAAGGCCGCCGCTGTGCTGGCCGAGGCGGGCCGCCGGGCGATGCGGGTCAACGCGACCGACGAGGCCATCCGCTACCTCACCGCCGCCGTGCAGTTCACTGAGCACGACCTGACCTTGCGTGATCACCTCGGGCAGGCCCACCTCAGGGCCGGGCAGGTCGCCGAGGCGCAGGCCCAGTGGACGCGGGTGGCCGAACTGGCCCGGCAGTACGGCGACAACGAGACGCTCAGCGCGTTGCGGTTCCGGCTGGCGGTGATGGCGTCCGAGGTCGGCGATGCCGCTGTCGCCGAGGCGCACGCGCGGGCAGGCAGCGTCCCTGTCCGGCACACCGCCAGCCAGACGATCGCGCTGCGAATGCTCTACACGTTGCGGCACAACACTCCTGACCGGTTGCGGCTGATCGTCGAGCACTTCGACGTGCCGCCGGACCCGCATCCGGCCGCAGTGGCGTCCGAGGCGTTGCGGCAGCACCTGATCGCGTTGCTCGACGGCGATCTGAGGCGGGCACGGGACCAGGCGGCGAAGGCGGTCGAGTACGGCGGGCAGTGGGAGCAGGACTGGCCGCTGCTGGACAACTTCGCGACGCACCAACTGGTCAGCCTGAGCGCGGCGGTCGGTGACGTGGCCGACGCGCGAGCGCATGCCGAACGGACACAGGCGATGCAGACCTACCCCGGGGTCTCCGCCTCCGGTACCACCGCGCGGCTGGACCTGAACCTGGTCGCCTATCTGGCGGGTGACCTGGAGGCCGCGGCAGCCGGAGCCGCGACGGCCGTCGACCGGGCGCGGCAGGCGGGAATTCCGCGTTCACTGGCACGCGCGTTGTCCGTGCGCGCGCTGCTGCTGGCCGAGCGCGGCAGCCTGGTACGGGCCCGTGAGTGCCTTGCGGAGGCGGCGGCGATCCGGATCAGGCCGGAAGCCGGGGTGACCGCGCTGGTAGAGAGCGCGCGAACCGCGTTGGCGCTCTACTCAGGACAGCGGGCGGACGTGCCCGAGGTGTCGTCGTGGGCGCTGTACCACGAGCCGTTGGCGATGATCGTGCGAATGATCTTCGCGTGGCGTGCCGAGGTGGTGCCGCCGTCGACCGGGCACTGTCCGCTGCTGGACGCCGTGGCACAGCACGACGCCGACCGGCTGGCGGAGATGGGCGCCCTGGTACTGGCTGCGGAGGCCAGGGTCGCTGACCGGCCGACGACTACGGAGATCCAGCACAGCCTGGCGGTGTTCGAGCAGACCGGTGCACGGCCGCTGGCCGAGCGGACACGGCGGATCGCTCGCGCGGCGGGCGTGCACGTTCCCCACCCGCCCGGCGTCGGCCCGCTGACCAGTCGGGAGACCGACGTGGTCCGGCTGGTCGGCCACGGACTGTCCAATGCGGACATCGCGGCCCAGCTGCTGATCAGCGAGCGTACCGTCGAGGCTCATCTGACCAGCAGTTACGCCAAGCTCGGCGTCACCTCACGCATCCTGCTCGCCCAGTGGGCGGCCGAACACACCGAGGGCTAGGCAGGCTGTGCGGGTTGGCCGGGCTTGGCCGCGCGGCGGACGCGGCGGCGCAGCTGCAGGATCCGGGCCGCGCCGACCAGTGCCACCAGCAGCGCGCCGCTGATCGCGGCGAACAGCAGGGCGACACCGAGCGGCAGTTCACCCGACATGCCGAGGAAGCTGACCGTCACCGGGGTCAGGTTCGCCAGGATGAAGATCAGCAGGAACACGAGGACGATCGTGGCGATGATGATCGCGATCCACGTTCCGCTGGTCCGCGTGCCCCTGGTCACCTTGGCGGCGGCCTGGGTCGAGGTTGTCCCGATGGCGGACGCGTCGTCAGGAGTGGGTGTCGTCGTACCGGGTCGGTCCACGGGTGCCTTCTGGGCCGGGAACTCGTCCGTCGGCGGGGTTTCGGGGGTCGTCATACGACGCATCATCCCTCGTCACTGCGCCGATCGCAGGACGCGGATCACCCGATCGGACTAGCCAGGACGGTAGTCACGTCTGCTTCCGCACGGACAGGTGCCGAGAGCTGGGCACAAGCGCCGCAGCGACGGGAGCGAGGAAACACGTCGCCGCGCACACGGCGAGCACGGCGCCAAGGCCGAACGCGTCGATCGCGGGCGCTATCCCGGCGAGGCCCGCGGGTGCGAGGCCGTACGACAGCATGAAGTCCAATGAGGACACACGGGCCAGCTTGTCCGGCTCGACTTCCCGTTGTGTCGCGGTGAACCACGGCACGTTGAACAACTCGATGCCGATGCCGACGGCGGCGAACGCGGCCACGATCACCACCGGGTGCACCGGGAAGAGCATGCTCAACGGCGCCAGGCCGAACAGCGCGAGCCCCGCGAACGCCGCCCAGCCCTGGTTGCGTGGCCGCCACCGGGCGATGATCAACGCACCGGCCAGCGCGCCGACCGAGTACGCCGTGATCCCGGCGGCCAGTACCGCTTCCGTGCCGTAGCGATCACGGCTCACCAGCGGCAACGCCACCGAGATCGCCGACTGCCCGAACGCGGCGGTCACACTCAGCGCTGCCAGACCGGCGAGGAACCACGGGTGCCTGCGCGCTTCCCGCAGCCCCTCAAGGAACTCCCGATGCAGTTTGTCCCGCGTTCGGGCGGCGGCCCGGCTGGTGCCACGCGGCGGGACCAGCGCTGCGACCAGCCACAGCGCGCTCGTCCCCAGCAGCAGACCGGACGTGCTGACCACAGTCGCCAGCAAGGCGGTCAGCGCGGGCGCGATCAGCGTCGACACGCGAACGGCGAACGTCATGGCCGCGTTGGCCTGCTGCCGCTGGGCGGCGTCCACGATCTCGGCCGTCAACGCCTGGAACGCCGGACGGCACGCGCCCTGCCCGGCGCCCAGCACCACGGCCGCACAGATCATCAACGGTAGCCCGCCGAACGCGATCACCGGCGTGCTCACACAGGACAGGGCCGCGGCCCAGAACACGATGCCCCGGCGCGAGTACCGGTCGGCGAGCACCCCGCCGACGGGCACCGCCACCAGGAAGCCCACGGTCCGCGCCGCGAGGAGGGCGCCAAGAGCGCCCGCGGTCAGTGTCCGCTCGAGTACGGCCAGGCCCAGGACGAACGCCAAGGCCCAGGTGGCCACGGCGGACGCGGTCGTCGCCAGCCACAGCCGGAGAAAGGTGGGATCCCTGAGGACGGAACGCTTCGCCGGTAGCGTGGTCACCCGGCTACAGTGGCACGCCCGGCACGCTCCTGCGCGGCGGTCGCGAACATCCTGACGACCGGATGTGGTTCGCACTCCGCCAATTCCGGTTGGAACAGGGTAGCCAGGAAGAACGGATGGCCGGGCAACTCCACGATCCTGGGCTGCCCGTCGTCATCGGTGCCGGTCACCAGCAAACCGTGTTCCCGCAACGTCTGCACGTACTGTTCGCTCATCCCGTACGCGCAGTGGTACCGCTCGACGGTCCGGCTCGTGCCGAGAATCCTGTGCGCCAACGAATCCGGGGCCACCGTGACCGCGCCCTCGTGCTCGAACAGGGAACACGTCAACGGCACGATCAACAGCTCGTCCGCGTCGGGGTCGTTCTCGCCGTGGTACACGTCCAGCCCACACACGTCACGGGCGAACTCCAGCAGCGCGTGCTGCAACCCGCTGCACGTCCCCAGGAACGGGATCCCGTGTTCACGCGCGATGCGTACGGCCCGCAACGCGCCCGCCTCGCTGCGGTACGGGCTGCCTGGCACCAGCCAGATGGCGTCGAAGCCCGCGATGGCGTCGTCGACCTCCTCGGTGGGAATCCAGTAGGCGTCCAGGACCATTGTGTCCGCCAGCGCCTCCAGCAGGACGGGAATCCGGGTGTGGGCGCGGACCGCTGCTGAGCGGTCCCCCACCAACGCGAGTCGTGCTGTCATGCCGCCATCCTCACCCGGGAGCCGAGTTCAGCACCAACGATGATCCGTGGTCCGAGTATTAGCGATACTGATACTCATGGATCCGCATCTGTTGAGGACGTTCGTGGCTGTGAGCCGGTGCGGCTCGTTCTCCCGCGCGGCCGGAGAGCTCGGTTACACGCAGTCCGCGGTGTCCCAGCACATCGCCACGCTGGAGAGCGATCTCGGCACGGCACTGCTCAGCCGCCGCCCGGTCGCACCGACCGCCGCTGGCCGACGTCTGCTCGACCACGCGGGTCCGATCCTGGTCCGGCTGGACGCGGCCAGGTCCGAAATCACCAGAATGGCCGTGGCTCCACCGGACCGGCTGATTGTCGGCCTGTCACCGCTGGCGTTCCTGCCGGACGTCGTCGGAGCCAACCACGTACGTGTGCTGCCGCGCGACGACGTGCTGACCGGCGTCGCCCGCGGAACACTCGATCTCGGTCTGGTCGACGGGATCGCGGCACCCAACGACCCGCTGCCCCTTCCCGACGTGGCGCCGCTGTCCACAGTGGGCGTCGCGGAGCACCCGCTGGTGGTGGTGCTTGCGCCCGGCCATCCACTGGCCGGGCGCAAGCGGATCGCCCTCGCCGATCTCGCGGACGCCCAGTGGGTCGACGCGCCGGAGTCGGCGATCCCGCTGGCACGGCTGCGCGCGGTGAGCGGCACAGATGGTTTCCGTGCCGCTCTGCGCTACGAAGGCACGCATGTCCCCGGCCTGCTGGCGATGGTGTCAGCCGGTCACGGACTGACCGTGTTGCCACGGCACGTGGTCGGTGACGCGCCAGTGGTGCCCGTCCCACGCCTGGTGCACCGTGTGGAACTGCTTTCTATACGAAGTCGATCCGGTGTTCGGTGATGGGATACCCGGCCTTGGTGAACGCGGCGGCCATCGGGAAGTTCGTCTGGTCGGTGGCGGCGACGACGTACTCGCAGCCGTTCTCGACCAGGATGTGGGTCGCCTCCACCAGCAGGTCGTAGGCGTACCCGTGGCCTCGCTGGTCCGGCACCACCCCGATCAGGCTGATGTTCGGGTCGGAGAAGTTGCGGCCGGGGATCGTGAACCCGGCCAGTTCGCCGGACGGCGTGTACGCCAGCTGCCACCACTCCCGCGGGCTCGGCATCCACTTCAGGAAGTCGAGTTCCTCCTGCGCGGCGGCCTCAAGGCCGGACTGCTCCACGGCGTGCCGCGCGTGCGCGTCGAGGCTGCCCTGGGTGACCAGCAGCAGGGCGTCGAACATCGCCTTGTCGTCCGGGACCGGCCGGAACTCCAGCCTGCCTGGTCGCTCCGGCAGGCCGCACTCCGGCGTCCAGCGGTAGCGATAACGGTCGACCAAGCGCTTGTACCCGGCCGCCTCGGCGGCGGCGAACCTTCGCTCAGCCTCGTGCCGGACCTCGTGGTCCTCTCGCCAGCCCGGCGGCAGCTTCACCCCGTACTCAGCACGCAGCGGAGCCTCTTCGAGCAGGCGGACGGCGGCGTCCGCGTCGGTGAAGTCGAACCAGTCCAACGTCCGCGGCTCGGTGTCGTCAGGGCTGCCCCACCACGCGGCCCGGGCGACGACAACGCCGTCGCGCTGCGCGATCCACGTCCATTCCGGACGGTACTGGCGCATGCCGGTGTAGGTGTCGCCGAAGGCGGCGTACCCGACCAGGCCGGGGTCGGGCAGGGAGTCGAAAAGGTGTTCTTCGCCGGGCAGCAGCGCCCGGATCGTCAAAGACATGGAGTTCCTTCGTCTGGAAGCCTGGTGCGCTCCCAGTCAGGTACCCCGAGTCCCCATCGTCGGGCGGGAGCGCGTGATCGTCGAAACGTTCATCGCTCCACCTCCTTGATCGACTTGAGGACTGCCGTCAGCGTACATGCACGGCCGATCGGTGACATCCGCATATCGGATCTGCGCGGGTCGGCCGGGACTGTGGAGGCGTGAATAGCATCGTGCCGGTGCAGCCGACCCGGGACTCGACCTTGCGCAGGGCCAGGGCGCTCACCCTCGGCTCACTGGCTGTCACCGTGCTGACGAGCCTGGTCATGCCAGGTATCGGCGTACTGCGGGAAACGCGTCCGCTGTGGATCGCACTCGGCGCCGTCGGCACGGTCGCCTTCGCCGTGACGCAGGCCGGTGCGCTCTACGCCACCGTCACACCGTGGCTGCCGGAGAAAGCCAGACGGCGGCTGCTGATCGCGTTCGGTGTCGCCTCCGTGCTCACGCTCGTGCTGCTCGCGCCTGTCGGCGGCCAGCGATGGGAGAGCTGGGCCTGGGTCGGTGGGTCGATCGCCGGGTCACTGCCCATGCTGAGACTGGGCCGGACGTGGGCGGTCGGCGTGGCCGCCGTCGTCCTCGCCGCGGCGGTGGTCCTTGCCGACGAGCCGTTGGACGCGTTGGTGATCGTGGTGAGCGTGGCGCTGGCGGTGATCGCCATGAGCGTGGCGCACCTGTGGTTCTGGGACATGCTCCTGGACGCCCGCAAGGGGCGGGAGGCGCAGGCGCGGCTGGCGGCCACCGAGGAGCGGCTGCGGTTCGCCCGTGACGTCCACGACGTCCTCGGCCACGACCTGTCGGTGATCACGTTGAAGGCCGAGCTCGCGGCCAGGCTCGCGCCCGTCGACGCGGAAGCGTCCGCTCGTGAGGCCGCCGAGGTGCAGCACCTGGCGTCCCGGGCGTTGGCGAACATGCGGGAGGCGGTCAACGGGTACCGGGCCGTCGATCTCGCCGAGCAGCTCACCGCGATCGCGGACGTGCTGCACTCGTCCGGCGTGCGGTGCACGGTCACGCGGCCGGACGGTGACATCGCGCCGGAGTCCGCCAGTGTGCTCGCGGCGGTCCTGCGTGAGGCGAGCACCAACGTGTTGCGGCACAGCCAGGCCACGTGGTGCACGATCGACGTGACGCGGGAGGGCTCGGAGGTGCGGATGAGGGTGTCCAACGACGGCGTCCGGCCGGTCGGCGAGCCCGATCGGCACAGCGGTGGCCTGACCGGGCTGGCCGACCGGCTGGCCGAGGCCGGTGGACGGCTGCGGACCGGCGTCGACGACGGCGTGTTCACGCTGGAAGCGACGGTCGGCGCGTGATCCGTGTCCTGCTCGCCGACGACGAGGACCTGATCCGCACGGCACTGGCCGCGCTGCTCGGCCTCGAACCGGACCTCGACGTGGTCGGCCAGGCCGCGGACGGCCGAGCGGCGATCGACGCGGTCATCGCCCACCGGCCGGACGTGGCGGTGATCGACATGGAGATGCCCGTGCTCGACGGGCTCGCGGTCACCGCCGAGCTGACCAAGGCCGCGCCGGACTGCGCGGTGGTCATCCTCACCGGGCACGGCCGCCCACAACACCTCAAGCGGGCGTTGTCGGCCGGTGCGAAGGGATTCGTCCGCAAGGGCGCCCCCGGCGGGACCCTCGCCGACGTGATCAGGCGCGTGCACGGTGGCGACCGGTATGTCGACCCGTCACTGGCGGCGGACGCGCTCACCGCGCCGGAGTGCCCGCTCACACCGAGGGAGATCGAGGTCCTGCGACTCGCCGAGTTCGACACGCCGGTCGCCGTGATCGCCAAGCAAACCCACCTGTCGAACGGGACCGTGCGCAACTACATCGCAGCGGTGACCAACAAGCTGGGTGTGTCCACACGGGCCGAGGCCGTCCGGACCGCGCGGGAGCACGGCTGGCTGTGAGATTCATGTAGGGATATTCACCGTGGGTGACTGATCGGCTGCGGGCTGGTAGCGTCGATCACGATGAGGACACGACGGCTGGCCATTCTCGTTCTGCTGCCGTTCCTGTGGCTTGTGATCGCCTCGTGCGCACCGCACGCGGACGTCCACCACGGACCGGAAGCGGTCGTGTCCATTCAGGACAACCACTGCCATCATGAGGCAGAGCCCCACGAGCACGACTACGTCGCCGCGCTGCCAACGACTGCGGCTGCCCCGACGGTCGTCGCGCCGGTAGCGGTCCAGCCGCACCACCCGCGATCAGTCGAGCCCGAACAAGCCGACCAACCGCGCGGCAGGCCGGGGCGGACTGTCCTCATTGATCTGTCCATCGCGCGGACCTGAGTGGACTGTCGCCGGAACTGAACGTGCCCCGCAGACGACTGTCTGTGGTGATGGCGCGTGCGCTCCGGCGAGGTCCCATGCGTCCCCTTCATACCGCGTGATGAGACAGGTCCGATGAACACTGCATTTTCCGCGCCATCTCCCGTTGCTGTGTCGGCGCCCGCACAGCTGCTGACCACCGCCCCGAACTGCCACTCCCCCGCCACCGCCGTCGGCAACACACCGGTGCTGTGGATCGGCGACGCCGACCGCGGCTACTGGGCCAAGCTGGAAGGCCACAATCCCGGTGGCATGAAGGACCGGCCCGCGTTGCACATGGTCGCCAACGCCATCCAGCGCGGCGACCTCGAACCAGGCGCCATGATCGTCGAATCCACCAGCGGCACACTCGGTCTCGGCCTTGCGCTGGCCGCCAACGTCCACCGGCACCCGGTCACCCTGGTGACCGACCCCGGCATGGAACCGATCGTGCACAGGCTGCTGACCGCGTACGGCGCCACAGTGGATCTCGTCCGCGATCCGCACCCGATCGGAGGCTGGCAGCAGGCCCGCCGTGACCGCGTCGAGAAGGTGCTGCGGGACAACCCCGGTTCCTGGTGCCCTGACCAGTACAACAACCCGGACAACGTGGCCGCGTACGCCTCGCTGGCGATGGAACTCGTCGCCCAGCTCGGCCGGGTCGACGTGCTCGTCTGCTCGGTCGGCACCGGCGGCCACTCGGCCGGGATCGCCCGTGTGCTCAGGCAGTTCTGCCCACGGATGCGGCTGGTCGGCGTCGACACGATCGGTTCGACGATCTTCGGCCAGCCCGCGAGCACACGCCTGATGCGCGGCCTCGGCTCCAGCATCCATCCCGGCAACGTCGACTACGGCGCGTTCGACGAAGTCCACTGGGTCGCACCGGCCGAAGCCGTGTGGATGTGCCGCGAACTCGCCGCGACACACCACGCGAGCGGCGGCTGGAGCGTCGGCGCGGTCGCGCTGGTCTCCCGGTGGCTGGCAAGGACGAACGAGCCGGACACCCGGATCGCGGCGGTCTTCCCGGACGGCCCACACCGGTACTTCGACACGGTCTACAACGACGAGTTCTGCCGGGACCACGGGCTGCTCGACAGCCCGCCCGGAAGCGCTCCCGACGTCATCGGCGGATCCGGCGAGAAGGTCGTCACCCGGTGGACGCGCTGCGCGAACGTCGCCGATCCGCTCGCGGGCACCCGGTGATCGGCCAGTTCCGGTCGTTCGACCGGCCGAGCAAACTGTTGATGGTCAACCAGTTCACCATCAACGTCGGCTTCTACATGCTGATGCCCTACCTCGCTGGGTATCTCGCCGGTCCGCTCGGCCTGGCGGGCTGGGCGATCGGGCTGGTGCTCGGCGTGCGGAACTTCTCGCAGCAGGGGATGTTCCTGATCGGCGGCACGCTGGCGGACCGGTTCGGCTACAAACCGCTGATCGTCGCCGGGTGCCTGCTGCGCACGGCCGGGTTCACGCTCCTCGGCGTCGTGAACTCGTTGCCCGCACTGGTGATCGCCTCGGCGGCGACCGGGTTCGCCGGTGCGCTGTTCAATCCGGCCGTGCGCGCGTACCTCGCGGCGGACGCGGGCGAACGGCGGGTGGAGGCGTTCGCCATGTTCAACGTGTTCTACCAGGGCGGTATCCTGCTCGGCCCGCTGATCGGGCTCGCGCTGACCACTGTGGACTTCCGGTTGACGTGTCTCGTCGCCGCCGGGGTGTTCGCTGTGCTGACGGTGTTGCAGATCCGCGCGCTGCCGCGCCATGCGGCCGCAGTGACCGAACGGCGGACCATGCTCGGCGACTGGCGGACGGTCGTGGCCAATCGACCGTTCATTTTGTTCGCCCTCGTCATGGTCGGCTCGAACGTGTTGTCGTTCCAGGTGTATCTGGCGCTTCCGCTGCAGGCCGGGTCGCAGGTCATGGTGATGGCGCTGTTCGTGGTGTCGGCCGTGGTGGCGATCGCCGGGCAGTTGCGGATCACGTCGTGGTTCCGTGGCAGATTCGGCCCGGGGCGGTCGATCGTCATCGGCGCCGCCGTGCTGACGTCGGCGTTCCTGCCTCCGATGGTGGTGCCGGGCGGTGTGGCCCTGCTTGTCTCCTCGGCGTTGCTGGCGCTGGGGACGGCCGTGGTGTTCCCGTTCGAGATGGACACGATCGTCCGATTGTCCGATGATCGTCTTGTCGCGACGCACTACGGGTTCTACAACACCATTGTCGGCGTCGGCATCATGCTCGGAAACCTGTTCGCGGGAACGGTCTTCGACCTGTCCCCGCGTGCGGGGTGGATCGGGCTGACGGCCGTCGGCGCCGCCTGTGTCGCCGGGCTGTTCGCCTTGCAGCGCAGCCGAACCCTGGAAACCGAACCTTTGTCACGATGACGTAGTGGCAATTGGTGAACCTTGCACATCCCCGCGAGGTGCACTACACGTCATCTATGGGACTGGGCACACGAACGGCCATTGCCGCGCTGATATTCGCCTTGGTCGCGCCGGTTCAGGCAACCGCCGAACCGGCGCACCGCTACATCGTGGTACTCAACCAGATCACCGGAGTGGCCGATCAAGTCGGCACGCTGACCGACCGGCTCGGTGTCCGGCCCGAGCACACGTATGACACTGTTCTGACCGGATTTTCGGCTTCGCTGAGCCGATCCCAGCTGCACAGGCTGGCCGCGGACAAGTCGGTGTCCTACGTGGTACCGGATTCCGAGGTGCGCGCGTTCGGCGAGCAGACCGATCCGACGTGGAACCTGGACCGGATCGACCAGCGAAACCTGCCGCTGGACGGCAAGTACAGGTGGGTGACCGAGGCGGCGAACGTGCACGCGTACGTCATCGACACCGGCGTCCGGGCGACGCACACCGACATCCGCGGCCGGGTCGGCGGCGGCGTCGATCTCGTCCAGAACGACGGCAAACCCGACGACGACAACGGGCATGGCACGTTCCTCGCCGGGATCATCGGCGGCACCAGGTTCGGCGTCGCCAAAAAGATCAACATCGTGCCGGTGAAGGTACTCGACGGCACCGGCTCGGGCAGCATGTCCACGGTCATCGCCGGGATCGACTGGGTCACCCGCAACGCCAGGAAGCCCGCGGTGGCCAACATGAGCCTCGGCGGCGCGGCGAACCCGGCGCTCGACGACGCCGTCCGCAGATCCATCGCGTCCGGCGTGACCTACGGTGTCGCGGCCGGAAGCTCCGCCAGCGACGCGAGCAACTTCTCCCCTGCCAGGGTCAAGGAAGCGATCACGACCGCGGCGACGAACGCCAACGACTGCGTGCACAGCGCGTCGAACTTCGGCCCGCTGGTCGACCTGCACGCCCCGGGCGTGACGATCAACGGGATCTGGAACTCCTCGGACACCGCGACGCAGACGCTGAGCGGAACGTCGTTCTCCACGGCGCACGTGGTCGGCGGCGCCGGGCTGTACCTGGCCGACCACCCGAACGACACGCCCGCACAGGTGGAGGCGGCGTTGATCGCCAACTCCACCAAGGACAAGATCTGCGGACTGAAGCCCAACACCCCGAACCGACTGCTCTACACACTGCCCAAGTAGCGAGCGCGAGGTGCATGCCGGACCGCGCTGGCATGCACCTCGGCCGGAGATATCAGGGAGCGATCTGGTCCCGCGGCGGGCTCGTCGGCTTGTCGTCGCCGGACAGGCCCTTCTTGACCGAGTCCAGGATCGCCAGGCCCTGGCCCACCAGGCCCGCCGCCATCTCGCCAAGGCCGTCCGCGCCGCTCAGGATGTTCACGTTCGCGCCACGCAGACCGCCCGCTGCCTCGCGGACGATCTCCGGGAGCTGCTCGATGATGGCCCGGTCCAGAGCCACCCGGTCGTTCGACGCCGCCGCCGCGGCCTGGATCTCGATCGCCTCCGCTTCGGCGTTCGCCAGGATGCGGACCTTCTCCGCCTCCGCCTGCGCCGGCTTCACGATCTCCGCCACCAGTTGCTGCTCGCGCAGCGCCGCCTCGCGTTGGGCCAGTTCGGTCCGCGCGTTGATGACCTCCTGCGCGGCGATCGCCTGCGCCAGCGGGCCTGCCTGCGCGGCCTCCGACTGGGCCTTGTCGATCTCCGCCTTGTACTGGGCCTGCACGATGGAGGTCTGGCGGGCGTACTCGGCCTGCCGCCGCGCCGACTCCTGCGCCACCTCAGCCGCCGCCTGGTCGGCCCTGGCCTGCGCCATCTTCGCCTCTCGCTGGATCGCGGCGTTGTGCGGTGCCGCCAGCGCGGCGATGTAGCCCAGGTTCAGGTCGTCGATCGACTGGATCTGCAGCGAGTCGATCGTCAGCCCGATCCGCGCCATCTCGACCGCCGACGCGTCCAGCACCTCCATCGCCAGTTTCTGGCGCTCGGTGATGATCTCCTCGACGGTCATCGCGCCGATGATCGAACGCAGGTGGCCGGAGAAGATGCGGCCGGTCAGCTCTTCCATCTGCTGCTGGTCGGACAGGAAACGCTGACCCGCGTTGACGATGCTTTCCGTGTCGTTGCCGACCTTGAACGCGATCACGGCCCGCACCTTCAGCGTGATCGCCTGCTTCGTCACGCACGTCTCGGTGATCTCCGACTCCGCCATGTGCAGCGACAGGAACCGGACCTTGCGGAAGAACGGCATCACGAACGCGCCCCGCCCGGTCACCACCCGGAACGGCGCACTGCTCTCACCCCTGATCTTGCCGCCGGAAATGAGCATCGCCTCGTCCGGCGCGGGTACGCGATAGAAAAACATCAGAACTCTCCCAATGGATCTGTCCAGGGCGTGACGTCGACCGCACGCGCCCCCCGAGAGTCGACGACCAACACGGTCGCCCCTTTGGGAAGCGGCTCGTCGGAGAACGCCAGGAACGTCTCTGAACCACCGCGGATCTTGATCAGCACCTCACCCGGCCCCCGTCCCCCGCGAGTGCCGACCACAAGGACACCGATCGACCCGACTGGCGAGTCATCGGTTGAGTCATCACTCATGCCGCTTCACGGTCGCGACGCTAGCGCAAGCGGATTCGTTTCGCCCCGCACACCCACAGATCGTTAGTACGCCGCGTTGATCGATGCTGCCGACCGGATTCCTATGCCGCCGTGCCCACCGGGCTTTCGACTGGGAGTGGGGCGAGCAGTTCCCGCACGCGCTCCCGGTAGGCGGTAACGTTGTCCAGCTTGATCTGCTCGTAGCCGCGGACCATGTCCGGCAGTTCGGCCAGCTCCAGCGCGGCGGCGGGGTCGCCGCCGATCGCCTGCCGGATCGCGTCCCGGTACTCGCCGATCAGTTCGCGCTCGACCTTGCGGACGTGGGCGTAGCCGAACACGTCCAGCTTCGTGCCACGCAGCCCGCGCATCGCGGCCAGCAGCCGGAACACGGGGCGGAACCAGCGGCCGAGGCTGATCTTGCGCTTCATCCCCAACGCGCGCAGCACCGGCGGGTGCAGTCGGTAGGAGACCTTCGCGCCCACGCCGAACTGCTCCTCCACCGCCGACAGGGCCGACTCGTCAACCGAGAGCCTGGCAACCTCGTACTCGTCCTTGTACGCCATCAGCTTGTACAGGTTGCGGGCGACCGCCTCGGCAATGCTGTTCGCTGGGCTCGCTGAGCGGATCTGCTCGACGAACGTGGCGTACTCGGTCGCGTACTTCTCGTTCTGGTAACCGATCAGGTCCGACACGCGCAACCGCACGAGCCTCGCCAGCTCCGAACCGACGGGCGCGTCGACGATCGCGGCGATCCGGTCTGTCGAGGGGTGCTGAGGTGCTTCGGTGGACGGCGTGATCAGCAGCGTCTCGATGGCGTCCGGGTCCGCCACCGCCTGACGGCCGCGGCGGAACGCCTGCAGGTTCTTCTCCACCGCTGTGCCGTTGAGCCGGATGGCCTGCTCGATGGACTCGGCCGACAAGGTGATCGCGCCGGTCTGGAACGCCGCGCCGACCTGAAGGATGTTGGCGTATTGGGCGTCGTCGAACAGTGCCTCCGCCAGGCCCTGCGCGTCCAGGTAGACCGTGCGGCGCGCGGCCGAGTCGATCACCGAGCGGACGTCGTTCGAGTCCGGGTAGGACACACCGGTGTCGACGACCATGCTCGCCGTCGGTACCTGGGTGGTCGACACGACCGCGGTGGTCCGGTCGGTGTCCGACGCCGCCAGGTGGGTCGGGTCGGCGCCGACAAGCGCGTCGCAGGCCAGGTAGAGGTCCGCCTCGCCGGAGGCGAGCTTCGCGGCCTGCTCGACCAGGTCCGCGGTGACCTTCACGTCCGAGACGACCGCGCCGCCCTTCTGCGCGAGGCCGATCTGGTCCAGTGTCCGCACGTGCTTGCCGTCGATCGCCGCCGCGGTGCCGAGGATCTGCGACACGGTCACCACACCGGTGCCGCCGATACCCGTGACACGGACGGTGAAGCCGGTGCCGCGCACCACCGGATCGGGCAGGTCGGCCGCGGCGATGTCCGGCAGTGCCCTGCGTTCGGCGCGCCTGCCGGGAATCACGCTGAGGAACGACGGGCAGTCGCCGGACAGACAGGCGTAGTCGACGTTGCAGGACGACTGGTGGATGCGGGTCTTGCGGCCGAACTCGGTGGATACCGGTTGCACCGACAGGCAGTTCGACTTCGCGCCACAGTCGCCGCAGCCCTCGCACACCCGCTCGTTGATCATGATCTTGGCCGCGGGCGCCTCGACCTTGCCCCTGCGCCGCTTGCGACGCTTCTCCGCGGCGCACTCCTGGTCGTGGATGAGCATGGTCACGCCGGGAATGGCGGCCAGTTCCTCCTGGCTGCGCAGCATCTCGTCGCGGTGGCGGACCTCGACTCCGCCGGGCAGCCGCAGCTTGCGGACCCGCTTGGGCTCGTCACTGGTGATGATGATCTTGCGGACGCCTTCGACCAGCATCATCGACGCGATCTTCTCGATCGGCAGCGCGCCGACCGCCTGCTGCCCGCCGGTCATCGCGACCGTGGAGTTGTGCAGCAGCTTGAAGGTGATGTTCGAGCCCGCCGCGACCGCGGCGCGCACGGCCAGGCTGCCGGAGTGCATGAACGTGCCGTCACCGATGTTCTGCACGAGGTGGTTCGACTCGACGAACGGGCTCATGCCGAGCCACATCATGCCCTCGCCGCCCATCTGGGACACGCCGAGGACGTTGCCGACCTGCTCGGGCTCCATGAACAAAGCCATGGTGTGGCAACCGATGCCCGCGCCGACCAACGTGCCCTCCGGCACCTTCGTCGAGGAGTTGTGCGGGCAGCCGGAGCAGAAGTACGGCGTGCGGGCCAGCAGCGGAACCGAGATCCGTTCGCGCTTGCGGCGCTGCTGCCATGCCTTGACCGACTCGACGGACGGCATCCGCCGGGCGAACGCGCCGCAGATCTGCTCGGGGCTCAGCTCACCCGACTGCGGCAGCAGCGTCCGGCCTTCGTGGTCCTGCTTTCCGTACACGCGAGGCGCGTCCGGCATGCCGTAGAGGATGTTCTTCACGGCCGTCTCGATGAACGCCCGCTTCTCCTCCACCACGATGACCTCGCTGAGCCCTGTCGCGAACTCGCGCACGATCCCCGGGTCGACCGGGTGGATGGCGCCGAGCTTGAGCACGCGGACCCGGCCGGTCAGGCCGAGTGCGGCCAGTGCCTGCTGGACATCCAAATAGGACTTGCCTGCGGTGATCACGCCGATGTCGCCCGCGCCGCGCTCGACGA
Organism: Kibdelosporangium sp. MJ126-NF4; assembly: GCF_000826545.1. Next base: position 1,056,212 of record NZ_CDME01000015.1, read on the forward strand.
TCCGGTTCAGTCCGCTGACGCGTACGTATTCCAGGGCGAGCGGGATGCGCGTGTCGAACATGCTGCGCTCCAGCGCGGCCAGCTGCTGGCCGAGCAGCCGGGCGGACGGCATGTGCTTGTAGGCGTTGCCGGGCAGCACGGGCGGCGTCCAGTCGTCGTGCAGGGTCACGGTTCCCGCCGCGTCGGCGACGTTGGCGACGACCTTCAGCGACGTCCACAGGCCGGTGGCCCTGGACATCTCGACCGCGTGCAGTCCGTGCTCCAGCAGGTCCTGGGAGTCGGCGGGGAACAGGACCGGGATGGCCAGGTCGGCCAGTGCCAGCTCGGAGGCGTTCGGCACGGTGGAGGACTTCGCGTTGGGGTCGTCACCGACCAGCGCCACCGCTCCGCCGCGCGGGTCTGTTCCGGCGAGGTTGGCGTGCCGCAACGCATCCGTCGCGCGGTCGAGCCCCGGTGCCTTGCCGTACCACATGCCCACGACACCGTCCGGCCGCTGGGTGCCGACGCCCGCGGCGAGCTGGCTGCCCATCACGGCGGTCGCGCCGAGTTCCTCGTTGAGGCCCGGCTGGTGCACGATGCCGTACTCGTCCATGAGCTTCTTGCGGCGGCCCAGTTCCAGGTCGAACCCGCCCAGCGGTGACCCGGAGTAGCCGGAGACGAACGCGGCCGTGGTCAGCCCGTTGCGGCGGTCGTGCCTGACCCGGTCGAGCAGCACCCGCACCAGTGCCTGGATACCGGTCAGGTACGCCGGGCCCGTTTCCCGGACGTAACGGTCTTCAAGAGCGAAGGTCATCCATGGCCTCCCTGGCACGCGTGTTGCGCACACCACACAACGACTCGCGGTCGTGCGCAACAACCGTGCCGGACAGCCGCGACAAAGACGCAAAGAAACCGGCCGCGACCCGGCGACCGGCGCAAACTCTTTGCGTGCCGCGTACAGTCTGCGCTCATGACGGTCCAGCTCGACCCCACCGACCACGAGATTCTGGCACTGCTGCGCCAGGACGCGCGCAGGACGCTGTCGGACATCGCGGGTCGGGTCTCACTGTCCATCGCGGCGGTCAAACGCCGGATCGACCGGCTGCAGGACAACGGCGTGATCCTCGGTTACACCGTGCAGATCGACCACGCCAAGCTCGGCTGGGGCATCCAGGCGTTCACCGAGCTGCGGTTCTCGGGCACCACCAACGTCGCCGAGATCGTGCAGACCACCACCGCGATGCCGGAGACACAGGCGGTGTTCACCATCGCGGGCGACCCGGACGCGCTGATCTGGCTACGCGTCCGGGACATGGCGCACCTTCAGGAGCGGATCGACGAGATCCGCAGAAGCCACCGGGTCACCGGGACCAAAACGCTGATCGTGCTCGACGCCTGGTCCCGTGACCGCCAATCCCCACCCCCGTGAACACCCACCCCGCGTCGTGTCCCTGCAACGAAGGTGGCCTTTGGTGCGTCTCGCCTGGATCCACTGAAGATCTTGGTGAGTTGATCGTGTCGTAGACACACAGATGCCCTCTGACTTGGGACGATTGTTCTTGCGACGGAACAAAACGAGCCGAGTGAGAGGGCATCTGCTGGATGCGATCATCTCATACCCCCGTCAGGACCCGCGCCAGGTTCGACGACCCGAATCTCGTGTCGCACGCCGGGCTGGTGCCACTGGTGCGGTTGATGGAGAACATCGGACTGCCCGCGCTGGCCGGCGAGTTGGTGCGGCTGGGCGGCAGCGCCGGGGCGAACGCCGCCGCGAAGATCACCACGATCGTGGCGGGGATGGCCGCGGGCGCGGACTCGATCTCTGATCTGGACCTGCTGCGTGAGGGCGGGATGGA
>NZ_CDME01000016.1 GCF_000826545.1 Kibdelosporangium sp. MJ126-NF4
GCATGGCTTCGTGCACCAGCATCGTGTGGTGGCGGAACCTGGCCTGGCTGTTCGCTTCACGATAGAGCTTCACAGCGGCGGTGAGGACGAAGATGTCGATCGCACGCCGCAGATCGGCGTCGGAGTCGGGGTTTTCGACGAACCGCAGATGTGCCTTCTCGTTGGAGTTGGCTGGTGTCCGTTCGACAACGGGGATGTCGGAGTCGAGGTCGTGGAAGTCCTCGGCTCCCATATAGCCGGGTGGGCGCTCCAAAGAGATCAGGAAGTCCTTGGGGAAGATGTCTTGCGCATCACTCGGGTCGATGAAGACGTTGGCGAACGGAGTCGCGGTGTAGCCGACGTACTGTCCTCTGGGGAGCATGCCGAGCAGCTCGGAGATCAGGCGGTTGATCGTGGTGCGGCTCTTCTTCCCAGCCTGCCAACGTTTGGGGTTGGTCGTGTTCACCGAAGCCTGGTCGGACTCGTCGTCGATGATCAAAGCCGGGATCTGGTGCAGTCGGGCCGTGATCCGCTTGAGGTCCTTGACCAGCTTGGTCAGCACCGGACCGTTCTTCTTGACGATCATCAGTCGTGCGTCCGCGGCGAGCAGGTTCTCCAGGTGGTTCAGCGGTTTGGTCCGGTCACGTCGCTCGAAGTCCAGTGCAGCGATGCCCTGTCGTAGGTTCTGGTAGTCGAATCGGCGAGTGGTCATACGGTGGATGTCGGGCTTGCCCACGTCGGCAGGCCTGCATCCGTGTTCGACGAATTTCCCGTCGAGCCAGTCCCGATCATCTTGGTAGTCCACGGCCGCGAGGGCCTCAGGACTGTCCAGGTCCACTCCGCGCAGGATGTTCTCCATGCCCGCGAACTCCATGTCCACCCGGCGCTGCGTCTGTTCCCGGAGCATGTTGGTGGTCCCGGTCAGAACGATGATCAACCGGTAACCGGCGTCGACCGCCTTGGCGATGACACCGGTGAAGTTCGCCGTCTTACCACTTTGCACGTACCCAACCACCAGACCCTTGGCCTGATAGGGATTCGTGCGGGACGGCTCGCTGAGGCGTTCGACGACATGCCGGGTCGCGTTGTGCAGACTGGTGATCGCACGCTCACCCCATGCGCGCTGGGTACGCAGGTAGTCCGCGTAGTGGTTCCAGTAGAAGTCCCTTGCCCGGACGAGTTCCTCGCTGTACCAGGGATCCCATTCCTTGGCGATCACCACAGTGCCGTCGCCCGCGTGCACAGGGAACAGCGATTCGAACATCGAAGCGGTCTCAGCGTCCAAGCCGAGTTTTTCCAGGATGCCGGTGCGACGCTCAGGGGTGTTCGCATTCGTACCCGCTGTCCACTGGCCGTCCTCTGGTCGTGCGCTGTCCCATTTGGCCAGCCTGATGTGCAGTTCGTTGCGCAACTCGTCATCAGATGGTGAGGAGGCCGCCAGGTACGCCCGTAGTGCCGCACCGGAGATATCGGTGTCGATTCCGAACTCTTCCGCCTGCATCCGCGCATTGCGGTTCAGGTCGCGTGGGCCAGTGCGGTTCATGGCGTCCAGCGCAGCCAGATAGGACTTCGCCACGGCGTCGGACATGATCATCCCTCCTCGAAGCCGATAACGGCGGCCAGCGTTGCTGCGGGAGAGGCGACCGGGGAGACACCGGTGAGGTCGACCCGATAGCGAACCTCGGCCAGCCTGTCGAGAGCCACGCCCGCTGCCGCGAGCGAGTCCGGTGTCAGGCGGGGGAAGTCGGCGTTCACGGGGTACGCGGCCGACAGCACCCGCCGCGTCCACGCGTTCCGGCATAGTTCGGCGACGTCATCGGTCCACCCCGATGCGGCCAGACCTGTCTCGAGGTCGTCCCTGGATGTCCCAACCCCGACCAATCCTCGCACGGTGGCCACCAGGTCGGGCAGCCGTGCGCCCGTTCCGGTCCCCGCCTGAGTGAGTTGATGGGAGACCACCCAGAGCGAACGCCCTCGGGTGGGCGCGAGTTGGGTCAAGGACTCCACCCAATGGGTACGGCGCTCACCGGTCGTCGTCTTGATCTCGATGTCGTCATGGGGCAGTCCGAAGTCGTGTTCCTCGCGATCGGCGCCACGCCAGCTCGCCAAGGCCGAGTCCGCGCCGAGGGCCTCGATCAATCCGGCGAGGCTGAGCAGCTCGCCGAACAGCCCGACCTCACGCTCTCTCGGGAATCCCTCCTCCGGCTTCAGCAACGCGGCGAACTGCCTGAGTGTGAGCGTCAGCGCGTCGGCGGGTCGCATGCGGTCGAGTTGGACCCGATCAGCGATGGCACACAACAACGGGAACGCCGCACGGAACAGCGCGGGAACCGTGACCACGACCTCGAAGGCCCGCCCGCCGTCCTGATGGGTGAGGCGGGTCATGACATGCCGAAGTCGGGTCGGCGGCGTTTCGTCACTGTTGGGGCTGTGTATCCGAACGCCCAAATGACCTGACTCCGGGGTCACGAAGAGCCACGCTGGCGGGTCGCCGCTGATGGGTTTGAGGTACGGGACCCCGGCGTCGAGCACTCGCCCCAGGTGCTCCATCGACAGGTGCCGGTCCTGGCCAGGCGTTGTGGGGCTCACCGGCGTTCCGCCTGCACCGCAGTGGTCAGGAGCGATTTCCAGAGTTCGAGATTGTCCTTGTCACGTGACCCGAGGTAGTCGCCCTGGAAGATGTTCTCCATCAACAGGTAGATGAGGGTCTTGATGAGCGGCAAGTCGTTGAGGCCGCCGTGGCGGTCGCCAAGGAGCATCTTGCGGTAACGCTTGTTCAACCAGATCGTCTGTTCGTCTCGGTCGATGTCGAAGAACGCGTCGTCGTCGTCGAAGTCACGCCAGCGGATGTCGATGGGGTCCGTCTTGGCCGACGGGACCTCGCGCTCGATCGTCCCCCGAAGTCCCGGCGGGAACCCCCGTCCCGGGGAGATCATCGACTTGCGGGCGTTGTTGCGCCTGTTACCCGCCTGGTAGACGTGCTCAGCCTGCTGGAAGTAGTCGTCGAAAGTGGTTCCGTCGTCCGCTCGTGCCTGTTCGCAAGCCTTGCCGAACCCGGGACGGACCTGAACCTTGGACTTCTCCGAGTTCATCTGGAACAGCGTCTCGACATCGTCGTCAATCTCAATCTCGACCCTTGCCAATTGCAGCCTCGGGTGGAGGGAGTGAACACCTTCCCACCTCCCGGCCTGCAGCAGGCGGTCCCTGCGGTAGAAGTACAGGCCCTGATGGTCTGCCGGGCGGCCGTTGAGCTTGAACTCAGGAGACACCGAGCGTGGTGGCCAGATATGGCAGCGGAAGGTCAACTCCGCCTCACCGGTGTTCGCCTTGAGGTCCTTGGGAAACCCGTCCGCCCCTGTGCGGTGGTATTTGAACGGGTTGAGCGGGGTCACTGTGACCGGCGACGTCGGACTGGTCGACCCAGCCTCGTAGACGTCGAAGGTGATGGTCACCTTGCCACCCTCGATGAAGCGGTGGAACACCAAACCGAGGTGTTCGCACGCTGCGGTGATCGTCCTGGTGACGAACTGTTCGTCCCGCTTGGAGGGAAATGCCCCGACATGGTCCCAGCGGACAACAGTGCCGGTTCCTGTACGGGGGATGCCCCGTTCCTCGTGTAGTTCGTGGGCAGCGAAGGACTCGGGAACGACGTCGCACAGGAAGCCGGCCTTGGACTCATCGAGCCGCCACCGGCGGCCCACCGCCGGAGCATCCAGCGCTTGGGAAAGCACCGTGAGCTCGCGGGCTTGGCTGAACGAGGCCGCTTTGAGCCCCACGCCAAACCGGCCGAGAGCGGTCGCCTCGTATGCGCGACGGCCGCCGACAGTCATCGCTTCGTTGATCCGTTCCGGCTTGATACCACGACCGTTGTCCACTACATAGAGTGAGCGAAGCTGGCCCTCAGATCGCACGAAGCGGATCAGGACGTGCGTGGCGTTCGCGTCGATCGAGTTGTCGACCAGGTCGGCGAGGGCGGTCCCGAACGAGTGATTGCGGCCGATCGCCTCCATTGCGCTCGGGTCCGGCGGGAGCTCGACACTCCCTGAGGTCGGAACACTCGCACGCCACTCGACCATCGTCATTTAGTATCCGCCCCTCACCCGCTCGCCTCTACTGCAAACCTAATAGATTTATCCGATAGGCGTGTTACACAGGGTAGGCCAGAGCGAATGCGCGGGGCGCACGTCGCCGGCACGTCGCAGCAGTCACTTCCATAAACCGGCTACTTGTCTCGCTCGAATGAGATAAGAGACGCTATCCAGCCGGAGCCTCGAGCTCCGGGCCAGTGCCCCCTTGACAGGGCAGCACGGCGGGCGGGCGGATCGCGCAGACCGGATCGCCGAAGACCATCTGGGCCAGTTGCTGACCGGTGTGTTCCTGATTCTCGTCCTCCGCTCACCCGCGACGGTATAGGAGGTTAACCACGATCCGCGATCCGCGATCTGGCCAACTCTTTGTCGATTGTGAGTCCTACCCCCACCCCCTTCGGGAGGTGACCACGTTCAGCTACCACGAGCTTGGCTGGAGCGGGTCAGCCTTGCCGAGCCTTGTGGCGCCTGCGCGGGCCAGAACGGTTACCCGCCGTCGGCCGTGAGGCGCGCAGTCGGGCACACAAGAAAGAGGCAGGCGGCCACTGCCGGTTGGTGTGCAGACTGTGCCAGCGACGCGGCCGGTGAAATGGAGATGCCGTGTCGGCACAGGTGCCCTACTCTCCACCGCAACGCGTTGACGGAGACAAGTAGCCACGGATCACGCGAGTGCCAGAGAGCCGCCGGCAGCTGGGAAGGCGGCCTCGCGCCCCGTGGTGAAGACCCTCCCGAGTGCGGGGAGGAAATGCCCCGCCGGTTCGCCACCGTCATCGGGCTGAACGAGGCCGCCGGGGCCTTCCCGGTTGTGGCGGCGAAAGTGCGGTGGCACCGCGAGTCCCCTTCTCGCCCGCACTCCCAAGGGATCACCGGGATTCCACCAGGAGTAGCGATGATCTCCCGAGTTCTGGCCGCCGACGTGCCACGGCACGTCGGCGCCCGTGTCCGAGTCGCCGGTTGGGTGCACCGCCGGCGTGAGCTGAAATCCGTGACCTTCCTCGTCCTGCGGGACCGTTCCGGGCTGGTGCAGGTCGTACTGCCCGAACCCGGTGGCTTCGCGGAGGAGACGGTCGTCGAGGTCGACGGCCTCGTGATCGCCAGTGCCCAGGCCCCCGGCGGCGCCGAGATCACCGAAGCGGTGCTCACGTCGTTGTCCGGGCCGGTGCAACGGCCGCCGTTCGACCTGTACCGGCCCAGCCCCACCGCGACCTTGCCGACCATTGTGGACAACGCGCCGGTCGCGCTGCGGCACCCGAAACTGCGCGCCGCGTTCACGATCACCGCGGCGAGTGTCGCCGGGTACCGCACGACGCTGGACGCGTTGGGGTTCACCGAAGTGCACACGCCGAAGATCGTCGGCACGGCGACCGAGTCCGGTGCGAACGTGTTCGGTGTGGACTATTTCGGGCGCCGCGCGTACCTCGCGCAGTCGCCGCAGTTCTTCAAGCAGTCGCTGGTGGGTGTGTTCGAACGGGTCTACGAGGTGGGCCCGGTGTTCCGTGCCGAGCCGCACGACACGACCAGGCACTTGGCGCAGTACACGAGCCTGGACGCGGAACTCGGCTTCATCCGCGACCACCACGACGTGATGGCGGTGCTCCGGGACGCGGTCGCGGGCATGGTCGAGTCGGTCCGTGAGCGTGCCGCCGAGGCGGTGGCGTTGCTCGGCGTGCGTCCGCCCGAGGTGCCCGAGGTGATCCCCGAAATCCACTTCTCGGACGCGCTCGGGCTGGTCGGCGCCGACCCTGCCGAACCCGACCTCGCGCCCGCGCACGAGCGCGCCCTGTCGGAGTGGGCCGAGCGCGAGCACGGATCGGAGTTTCTGTTCGTGACCGGCTACCCGATGCGCAAACGCCCGTTCTACACCCAGCCGGACCCGGCGAGACCGGCGTACTCCAACAGCTTCGACCTGCTGTTTCGTGGTGTCGAGCTGGTGACCGGCGGTCAGCGGCTGCACCGGCACGCCGACTATCTGGCGGTGTTGCCGGACCCGGAGCCGTACGAGGGCTACCTGGCCGCGTTCCGGCACGGCATGCCACCACACGGCGGGTTCGCGCTCGGTCTCGAACGCTGGACCGCGCGGTTGGTGGACGCGCCGAACATCCGGCAGACGACGCTGTTCCCTCGGGACCTGCATCGGCTCAGTCCGTGACCCGCCGCTGACGTGTGGCCTGGGCGACGTGTTCGCCCAGGCCACATTAGTGTTCGGGGATGACACGTTCGCGGGTGTATCGGGATGGCAGGCTGGAAGCGGAGAACTTCCCGTCCGACCAGCTGGCGGCCAATCTCGACGACCCGGCCACGATCGTCTGGGTCGACCTGGCCGCGCCGGACAAGGACGACATCGCCGCGCTCGCCGACCAACTGGGCCTGCACCCGCTGGCGGTGGACGACGCCATCCAGCAGCACCAGCGGCCGAAGATCAGCCGCTATCCCGGGCACGCGCTGGTGATCTGCTACGCCGTCGAAACCGACGACTCCGGCACGCTGACCACGCACGAGCTGGCGGTCATCCTGGCGAAGCAGACCGTGGTGACCGTCCGCAAGGATGCGTCCTTTGACATGGACGAGGTCGTGCGGCGCTGGGACAGCGAGCCGGTGATGGACGGGGTCGCCTTCCTGCTGCACGGGATCCTCGACTACGTCGTCGACTCGTACCTGGACGTGGCGCAGGCGCTGGACGACGGGATCGAGGCGCTGGAGGACGACGTGTTCACCCAGCCGCCGAACTCGACAGTGGTGCAACGCCAGTCGCTGACGCTGCACAAGTCCGTCGGCCAGTTGCGGCGCAAGGTGTCGCCGATGCGGGAGGTGCTCGTCCCGTTGCTGCGCCCGGACAATCCGATCTACGACGAGCGGATGCGGCCGTACTTCCAGGACGTGCTCGACCACGTGATCTGGGCGACCGAGCAGGTGGAGTCGTTGCGGGACCTGATCGCCACGGTCAGGGACACCCAGCTCAACCTGCAGGGCAACCGGATGAACCTGATCATGAAGAAGGTGACCAGCTGGGCGGCGATCATCGCGGTGCCGACGGCGATCACCGGATTCTACGGACAGAACATCCCGGTGCCCGGTGCCGACCAGCCGTGGGGTCTCTGGGTGTCCACAGTGGCCATCGCGTTGGCGTCGGTCGCGCTCTACGCGACCTTCAAGCGCAAGGACTGGTTGTAGTCACTTCTTCGCCCGTGCCGCGGTCGCGCTGATCGCGCCGACGGTGACGAACGTGGTGATCGTGGCCAGCCCGGCGACGAACGCGGCGACCGGTGCGTTGCGCAGCGGCGCGGACTCGGCGGACTTCTTCACGATCGGTGGTTCCGGGACCGGCGCCACCAGCGACACGGTCACGGCCGACGTGCGACTGACCGCGTCGACCCTGGTCTCCACCGGCTTGCCGTTGACGAACGGCGTCGCCGACACGGTCAACGACGTGGTCAGCCGTTCGCGCATCACGACCGAGCACGTGTATTCCACGGTCTGCTGTGGCGCCAGCGTGCCGATGTCACGAGCGCAGGCGGCGGGCGAGCCGGTGACCCGGACGCCGCCGAGCGCGATCGGTGTCGGGTTGCGCACGGTCACCGTGAACGTCACGGTCTCGCCTGGCCGGGCCGCACGGCTCGACGGCCGGACGGAGAACTCGATTCTCGGGTGGATGACGGTGAACGCGGCGCTGGCGTCAGCGGTCACCTTCCTGCCCGTCTTGTCCGCGCCGGTGACCGTGACGGTGTTGGTGAAGCCTTCGTCGCCAGCGGCCAGGGAGCATTGGAGCGCGGCCTTCTCCCCCGCGCCGAGCGTCCCGAGATCCGGTTTGTCGCAGGCGTCCACCTGCTTGTCGTCGACTGTGATCCCGGACAGCGGGGTGTCGCCGGTGTTGCGGACCTCGATGGCGTAGCCGACCTTCTGGCCATTGAGGACGGTGCCGGGCGCGGCGGTCTTGGTCACCGCGACACCGGGCCGGACGACTTCGAGGAACGTGGCCGCAGTCGCCGACAGCTGGTCGCCGATCAGGCTCTTCCCGGTCGCCGTGCCGGACGGCCGGACATCGTCGCCGGGCGCGGGCCGGGCACACGTGGCCTTCGCCCACTGTCCCGGTTCCAACCGGGGGATGTTCTGGGCGCACGGTTGATTTTGCCGGAGCCCGAGGTCCGGATGGACCACCACGTCCACGGCGGGCGCACTGCCGGTGTTGGTCACGGTCACGGTTTGGGTGACCTGGTCGCCCGGATGTGCGACAGCGGGTTCCACCGATGTGGTGACGGCCAGTTCGGGTCTGCCGGAGGACAGCGCGACACCGGCGACGAGGTAGGCGTCAAGTCCGCTGGTGAACGAGACGTTCGCGCCGGTCTCGCCCGGTTTGAGCACGTCACCCGCCAGGTCGACGGTACGGACGTCCACGCTCATGTTGTTGGCACTGCTGGGGTTGAGCTGCCCGTCCGCCGCGGCCACGAAGAAGTTGCCGTTGCGGCCCGCATTGTGGCCGTTGACGAGGAACTGGTCGCCGGACACCGCCCAGTCGCCTTCGAAGCCGGTCAGGCCGATCCTGGAGGCGCCGCCCGCGGATCTGATCGACGGCATCCGCACCTGCGCGCTGGGTTTGGTGGTCAGCACACGGGCGTAGGTGTCGTAGACGGCGACCTGTTTGCGCGCGGGCGCGGCGGGGTGGGGCGTGTCGAACATCCAGACGGCAGTCACCGACCAGCCACCGAAGCAGTCGAATCCTTGTGGTGTCCAGACATTGCCCACGGTGACGGTCATTTGTCCGGTGATCCCACGAAACTGGCCGGTGATGTCGGCGGTGGCGCTGTAGAACTGGTGGTCGGTGTTGGCGAGCGCGCCGAGCGGGTCCTCCGTGTACTTGTCGGGCGCGACCAGGCTGCCCCGGTCGTTGACCTTCAGGGAAACCGCTTGCTGCGCGGGCGTTCCCGCCGGTCGGATCGGGCCGCGTCCACACGGGATGTCGGATGGCTGCCCGGTGTCTCCCGCCCAGGTCAGCTTCGCGTAGGCGACGCGCGCGCCCGCCGGGATGGTCAGCCGCGCGCTGGAGGAGTTGTAGGTCACTGGGTCGGCGTCGATGTCTGCCCAGGTCATGGAATGGCCGTTGTTCTGCGCGGAAGGCCCTGAGCCGACACGGTTCTGTGCGTCGAGGCACAGTTTCACCGGGTGGTGGCGAGGTTCGCGGGGGCACGCGGTGACGGTGTTGCCGACCACCGCGAAGTCGCCGTAAACGGTTTGGTCGAAGACGGCCTGTGCGACCGGCTGACCTGCGACACGTGAGACTGGGGCGAACGCGACCGGGGATGCGACCGGCGCGGCGGGGAGAGCGGTGAACATGAGCATCGACAGGGTTCCCGCCAAGCCCCAAATGCGCACTTCGACCTCCGTCAGGTTAGGACGGACGATAGGTCACGAGCGTGACACCTCGCCAGGACGTTCACTCCTCCCGGTGTATTTGGTCGCTACCCCATGGCGCCACCCGCGACGGTGTGTCAAACATGGTGGTCGTGCCTGGTTACGCGTATGTCTTTGTCCTCGCCGCGATGGTGATCTCCGCGGGGGTGATGCTCGCCGTAGGTCGTCGAAAACGCGCCAGGGAGGGAACGTACAACGCGGAGGCGTTCGGGTTCGTCGGCGGTGTGCTGAACGCCTTGTTCATCGTGGTCCTCGCCTTCTACACGGTGATCACATGGACCGAGGCGGATGCGACCGAGCAGCACGCTGAGGTGGAGGCGGCCAGCCTTATCGAGGTCTACTGGCAGGTGGCCACTGCCCCTGCGGAGCCGAAGAACCAGATCCGTGCGCTGGTACGGGAGTACACGACCGAAGTGGTGGACCGGGAGTGGCCACTGCTGGACGAGAAGAAGTCGGACCCGAAAGCTGACGACCTGCTCGTGGCACTGCGCGCTGAAATTGCTCAACTTCCAGCGGAGTCGGACCGCGATCTGGCCACGCGCGACCAGGCACTGCAGAACGTCCGAACAGTGGCGGACGAACGCAGGGCTCGCATCGACCAGGCGACCGGCGACAGTTCGCTGTTGAAACTTTTGCTGTGGGGAACGATCATTGGCGGGTTCGCGATGGTGGCCTTTCCTCTGTTGATGGGGTTCAGCAACGAACTGCGACACATCGTCAGCATCGTGGTATTGGCTGGAACACTGGCATTCACGGTTTACTTCGCCGTGGAACTGGATGAGCCCTTTCATGGCCTGATCAAGGTGGAACCGGGATCATTCAGCACCGCATTGGAAGAATACGCTCGAATCCCGTAACCGGCAGCTCTGTTGTCGTGTCGTGTGATGAGGGGCGCAACGGGGTCGGGCCTTTGGTACATCTCGCGCGCCAAGCACCGCATGGGCGGCAGGAGACAGCGATAGGCAGTCCAGGTCAGCATGAGGCAGACTTCAGGTGCGTGCGGTGTGAGCAACCAAGGCGGGGCCTTTTGTGCGTTCAGGCAATGAAGGATTCGCCTTCGGTGCATCGCATCCCTCGTGCAACGAAGGCCACATTTGGTGCGTTTCGCGCAACGAAGGCCACCTTGGTTGCAGGGGCGGGGAGCGACGGGGGCACACGAGGCCCACTTGGCACTTTGGGATGTGGATGGTGAGTCACGCTCTGCTCACCAATGGGCTACCCGCCGTCGTGCTCGGTTTTAACGGATTACTTTGGTTACCTTAGCGCTGTTGGTTACGTTGGAGTTCAGTTTCCAGCTTTGGCTTACGGCCCCAGCGCTGGTTACCCTGTGTTGGTTACGTACCAGCCAGTTGACCTTTTCCAGCTTGGTTTTTTCTTTGTTCTTTTCTCTTCCTTGCTTCTTTTTCTGTTTTTTTGAATTGGCTGGTTTGACCGTTAGTATGGCAGTGCCCAGATTGGATTTGTGTAGAACCAGAGGTCCTTCCATGGGTCTGCTTCTCCCACCACGTCGGGTTTGGGTCCGGCTGGATCCACTGCGGCGCCGTGGAAACCTGGCGCTACCCTGTTGCCGTCCGTGCCGCGCAGTCTCACGTACACCGGTCGGTCGAGCTGTCCGAGTTGGTGGGTTAGCGTTATCGTTCCTGCCGATTTGTTGATCTCAAAGGATTTTGTCACTCTTGTTCGTGGCGCTGTGAATGTGTCACGGTCTTGCACCGGCCCGGTTACGTCGCCCTCGATTATGTCCACACGCGACAGGGTTGGCACGAACTGTGCCCAGTTTGGGCCGTTCGCCAGGTCTATGCTGATCACCAGCTCCACCTGGGTTCCTCGGCGGACGTGCAGTGTTCCGCCCAGGGTTGCGCTCGACAGCCAGCCGCCCTTGCTTCGCAGGCGCATGTCCAGGCCGCTGATCAGCCCTCCGTGATCGACCCATACTCGTCCCGCTCTGATGCCGTCCATCACCGCTCTGTACGAGAAGTCCAGTGCGCCAACGTGTGTACGGCTGTAGCAGCCTGGCCAGAAGTCTCCGTCGCCGAGGTTCAGTGCTCCGCCGTGCACCGGGTCGGAGTGTCTTCCGTTGGTCGCGAAGTCACTGTTCGGGCCTCTTACCGAGGATTCGGCGTACACGCTGTGTGAGTCGGAGTTCGCCGTTATCCACCACGGTTTTCCTTCTGCCAGCATGCTGTCCCACAGTCCGCCGACTGTGGCGGTCAGCCAGTCGAAGCCGCCCCACGTGTAGTAACTCGCCGCTGGGTAGCCGGGGAACGCGCCCGAGCCTGGCGAACCGTCGTAGAAGCCACGGGCCCGGCCGCCGCCGTGTGGGCGCGGGATGCCTGCGGCCTGATGGCCTGGCGCGCCTTCCATGCCGACGGCGATGCCTGGGGCGGCGTCTCGCCAGCCTCGGATTTCGTGTGGCGAGTCCAGACCTTTGCGGGCCGGGTGGTTGGCGAGCATCAGTGCGTCGTCTACTCGGCGGTCGCGCACGCCGTCGGCGAGGAAGTTCACGCCCGCGATCGCCAGCGCTTCCTTGTTGGGCGCTGCCTCGTTGGTTCGGCCGGCGTAGCCGAGTTCGAACTCCTTGAGGAACGACGCCTCGTTGCGGCCGGGGGCCACGAAGACGGTGCCGTGTTCGGCTCCCGGGATGTTCCACTCCAGGCCCTGGAACACCAGTGTGTCGTCGAACCGCTCGCGTGCTGCCCTGATGTCCGGGTTGACCTTGTCCACGCCGATCTTCGCGTGCACCGGGCCGCCGTGGTCGGTGATCACCAGCCAGCCGAGGCCGTAGGCGTTCGCGTGCCGCACGTGGTCCACGACGCGGTACTTGCCGTCGTCGCTGTAGTGCGTGTGCACGTGGTGGTCGCCCGCGAGCCAGCGGAACCCGCCACGTGGCGCGCTGGCGCGCGGCGATGCTGCGGCCGGGTCCGTGTCGAGGACGTTGCCGGTGGTGGCCAGGCCCGCTCCGAGCAGTCCCGCCCGGCGGAACACCGACCGCCTGGTCAGCTCCTCGCGGTTGAGCTCCTCGTCCGGGACGGCCAGGTCGGCCGCCCTCGGCAACTCGTGCGAATGGGCGTGGGAGTGCTCATGACCGTGCTTGTGGTGATGTCCCACGCCCGCTCCTCATGTGATCGTCCAAGACGGCACCACACTGGCCGCGGCAGGTGAACGTCCGATTAAGCCATGCTATCCCCGCGTTGCCATTGCCCTGAGGAAGAAGGCGAGGTTGGCGGGACGCTCGGCCAGTCGGCGCATGAAGTACCCGTACCACTGCACGCCGTACGGCACATACACCCGCATTGTGTCGCCGCGCCTCGCGATCGCTTCCTGCTCCTGCGGCCGGATCCCGTACAGCATCTGGTACTCGAACTCCCGGCCGGGACGCAGATCCTTGGCGAGCTCTCCGGCGATCGCGACGATCCGGGGGTCGTGCGAGGCGACCATCGGGTAGCCGTCACCGGCCATCAGGGTCCGCAACACCCGCACATAGTTGCGGTTGACCTCGGCCTTGTCCTGGTATGCCACTGTGGCTGGCTCGCGGTAGGCGCCCTTGCACAGCCGCACCCGTGATCCGGAACGCGCCAGATCGCGCGCGTCGCCCTCGGTGCGGTACAGGTACGCCTGGATCACCGCGCCGACCCACGGGAAGTCCGCCCGCAGCTCGGTCAGGACGTCCAGTGTGGAGTCGGTGGTGGTGTGGTCCTCCATGTCCAGTGTCAGCGTTGCGCCGACACCGGCGGCCGTGTCGGCGATCAGCCGGGCGTTGTCCAGCGCGATCTTCTGACCGTCACCGGGCAACGCCTGACCGACCGCGGACAGCTTGACCGACACGTCCGCACCAGCCGCGAGCCCCTGCTCGGCCAGGGCCGACAGCAGTTCGACGTACGCCTTGACGGTGTGGGTGGCATCGGAGACCTCGGTGGTGTCCTCACCGAGGTAGTCGATGGTCACCGCACGGCCGGACTCGACGAGCGCCCTGGTGGCGGTGACCGCGTCGGGCGTCTCGGCACCGGCGACGAACCGGTTGACCACGGACCTGGTCAACGGGTTGCGCTCGACGACCTTCCGGGCCAGCGGCGAACGCGCCGCGGCGAGCAGGCTGGTACGCAACATGGTTGTCTCCTAACCCTGGTGCGGGTGGCGTGAAACGGTCGGCGCGACGAAGGTTTCCTTGATCGAGCGGGGGCTCACCCAGCGCAGCAGGTTCAGTGGGGAACCTGCCTTGTCGTTCGTGCCCGACGCCCGGCCGCCGCCGAACGGCTGCTGGCCGACCACGGCACCGGTCGGCTTGTCGTTGACGTAGAAGTTGCCCGCAGCGAACCGCAGCTGCTCCGAGGCGTGCTCGACCGCCGCGCGGTCGTTGGCGATCACCGCGCCGGTCAGGGCGTAGTCGGACACGTTCTCCATCTGCGCGAGCACGGTGTCGAAGGCGTTGTCCTCGAACACGTGCACGGCGAGGACCGGGCCGAAGTACTCGGTGGTGAACACCTCGTTGGCCGGGTCCGTGCCGAGCAGGACGGTCGGCCGGACGAAGAAGCCTTCGCTGTCGTCGGCGGTGCCGCCCGCGGCGACGGTCAGCGTCGAGTCCGACTTGGCCCGCTCCAGCACGCCGGAGAGCTTGTCGAACGAGCGCCGGTCGATCACCGCGCCCATGAAGTTGCTGAAGTCGGTGACATCGCCGACGGTCAGCGAGTCGACCTCGGCGAGGAAGTCGCCGGACATCCGCTGCCAGACCGACTTCGGCACGTAGGCGCGGGACGCGGCGGAGCACTTCTGGCCCTGGTACTCGAACGCGCCGCGGACCAGTGCGGTGCGCAGGATGTCGGCGTCGGCGGACGGGTGCGCGAGCACGAAGTCCTTACCGCCGGTCTCGCCGACGATCCGCGGGTAGGACCGGTACCCGGCGATGTTGGCGCCGACCTGGCCCCACAGGTGCTGGAAGGTTTTGGTCGAGCCGGTGAAGTGGATACCGGCGAGGTCCGGGTCGGCCAACGCGACGTCGGAGACCGCGAGGCCGTCCCCGGTGACCAGGTTGATCACACCGGCGGGCAGACCGGCCTCTTCGAGCAGGCGCATGGTCAGGTGCGCGGACAGCGACTGCGTCGGCGACGGCTTCCAGACCACGGTGTTGCCCATCAGCGCGGGCGCGGTCGGCAGGTTCGCGGCGATCGCGGTGAAGTTGAACGGCGTGATGGCGTAGACGAAGCCCTCGAGCGGCCGGTGGTCGGTGCGGTTCCAGATACCGGGCGAGCTGATCGGCTGCTCGGCCAGGATCTGACGGGCGAAGTGCACGTTGAAGCGCCAGAAGTCGGCCAGCTCGCACGCGGCGTCGATCTCGGCCTGGATCGCGGTCTTGGACTGACCGAGCATGGTCGCGGCGTTGAGCCGGGCACGCCACGGGCCGGTCAGCAGGTCGGCGGCGCGCAGGAAGATCGCGGCACGGGCGTCGAAGGACAGCGACCGCCACGCGGGCGCGGCGCGCTTCGCAGCGGCGACCGCGGCCTGCGCGTCCTCGTGCGTGGCGTTGGCGAGCGTGCCGAGCACGGCACGGTGGTTGTGGGGCTGCACGACGTCGATTCGGGCGCCACCGGCCATCCGCTGCTCACCGTCGATGGTGAGGGTGAACTCATGCGTCTCCTTGGCCTGGGCCGCGAGCTCGGCCTCCAGCGCGGCACGGGGCGCGGTGCCCGGCGCGTAGTCGAAGACCTGCTCGTTGACCGGGGCGGGAACTCGAGTCACTGCGTCCATGCGCACACCGTAGATCCACGCCGACCAGCAAAAGTTGTACAGTTGGCTAAGGTATGAACATCATGATTGGCCGATCGGACAACACACTGCGTCAGCTGCTCCAGGCGCTCGGCGACCCGCTGGTCGAGGTGGTCGCGGCGCCGCGTGGGCTCGACGGCGTGGTGCGTGACGTGGTGATCCTTGACCCCGAGGACGACCCGGAGGTGCGTCCCGGCGACGTCGTCCTGATCATCGGCGTACGCGGCCGAGCGGCGGTGACCACAGTGCGTGCCGCGGCGCGCCGAGGCGCGCTCGCCGTCGCGGTCAAGGGCAAGGACGAGGCGTTGGAACGCGCGGCGAACGACGCGGGCGTCGCGTTGCTCTCGGTTCGGTCCGACGCGCGCTGGGAGCAGCTGGAATCGGTCGCCCGCGCCAACATCGGCGCGGACACCGACAGCGAGACGGCCGGTGACCTGTTCTCCCTCGCCCAGACGATCGCCGCGCTGACCGGCGGACTGGTCAGCATCGAGGACACCGCCAGCCGGGTGCTGGCGTACTCGCGCTCCTCCGACGAGGTCGACGAGTTGCGGAGGCTGTCGATCCTCGGCCGCCAGGGCCCGGAGTCGTACCTGGCGAAGCTCCGCGAGTGGGGCGTGTACCGGCGGCTGAAGGAAAGCGAGGCCGTCGAGCGGATCGACGAACGCCCGGAACTGGGCATCCGACGGCGGCTGGCGGTCGGCATCCACGCCGGGCAGCAATCCCTCGGCACGATCTGGGTGCAGGAAGGCGCGACCCCGCTCACCGACCAGGCCGAGCGCGCGCTGCTCGGCGCCGCCCGAGTGACCGCCTTGCACCTGGTGCGCAGCCGCAACAACCCGGCTGCGCCGCTACGGCTGCGCGAGAGCCTGCTGGAAGGGCTGCTCGACGGACACACCACGGCAGCGGCTGTCGCGGCCAACATCGGCGCGGACGCCACCCGCGCCGCCGGAGTCGTCGCCTTCGAGCTGACCGACGACGCCGACCGGTCCACACTGGAACTGCGGCGTGCCGAGCTGATCAACGTGATCTCCGTACACGCGGCCGCGTACCGCCGGGCCGCGTTGGTCACCACGTTGCGCGCCCGCCTCTACGCGTTGCTGCCCGACCTGCACGCGGGCGACGGCATGGCCAGCCTCGCGAAGGAGATCGTCGCCGCGGCACGGCAACACGCGGGCATCGCCGTGCGGGCCGCGATCGGGCTCGCACCGGACCTCAGCCGCACAGCGGCCGCTCGCCGGGAGGCGGACCGCATCCTTGACGCCGGACTGGACCTGCCGGTGGCGTCGATCGACGACGTCCGCGCGGAGGTGATGGTCGCGGAGTTGCTCGGCCTACTGGCCGAGCGCGAGGAGATCCGCGACCCGCGACTGACCATGCTGGCCGAACAGGACACCAAGGACATCATGGTGCCGTCGGTGCTGGCGTACCTCGAAGCCCTTGGTGACGTCCGCGTCGCCGCCCAGCGCCTGCACATCCACCCCAACACACTGCGGTACCGGGTCAGGCGAGCGGCCGAGATCGCCGGGATCGACCTGACGGATCCGAAACAGCGCCTGGTCACCCAGCTTCAGCTGATGCTGGTGCGTCAAGGGTGATCCCGTTCTTGGCCCGATCGACGGCCTCCTCCGGCGCCGGGCCACCCGGGTTCACGGTGACGAGCGCCTGGTTGATCTCGACGAACGGACGCATCCTCCGGTCGTACGCGCCGAAGTCGTCGCCGAGTTCCTGGGCCAGGACGTACGCGCCGACCAACGCCAGGCTGGTGCCCTGCCCGGACAGCGGCGACGCGCAGTACCCGGCGTCGCCGACCAGCGCGATCCGGCCGTTGGTCCACGTGTCCATGTGGATCTGTGCCATGGCGTCGAAGTAGAAGTCCCGGGCGTCGGCCATCTCGGCCAGCAACCTCGGTGTCTCCCAGCCGATGCCGGTCAGCCGGTCCGCCACGATCCGCTTCTGCTGTTCGATGTCCCGGTGGTCGACGTCCAACGGCTCCGCGCCGAAGCCCAGCGTGACCCGCAGCTCGGTGTTGTCGCGCACCGGATACACGACGCCACCGCCGCCGACGGCCTGGTCGGTGAACCAGACCTGCCAGTTGTCCAGGCCAAGGAAGTTGTCCATCGGGAAGATCGCCAGGTACTGACCGAGGTGGTGGGTGAAGTCGAGCTCCGGTCCGAACGCCAGCCTGCGCACGGCCGAGTGCGCGCCGTCCGCGCCGACGACGAAGTCGAACGTGCGCCACCCGCCGTGCTCGAACTCGACCCGCACACCGTGCTCGGCCTGGTCCAGCCCCGTGATCGTGTCGCCGAACACGAACTCCACGCTGTCCTTGGTGGCCCCGTACAGCATCGCGGTCAGGTCCTCCCTGAGCACCTCGACATCCTCGCTGTCCAGTCTGCCGCTGCTGAGCACGTGCTCCTCGGAGCGGAACAGCTCGTTGCCGTCACCGTCCAGCATGGACATTCCGCGCATCCGGGTGCGAGCGGCACGCATCTGCTCTCCGAGGCCCATCCGGTCCATCACGTCGAGGGCGACGCCCCGGATGTCGACGGCCTGGCCGCCGGAGCGCAGCTCGGGCGTCCGCTCGACCACGGTCACCGAGAAGCCCGCCTCGCGCACCCAGTAGGCCAGCGCCAGCCCGGCGACACCTGCGCCGGAGATCAGCACGTTCCGCATTGTTACCTCCGAGAACCTCGTACGTTGAATACAACGCACACTATTAACTGAGCTTGCTTTTCATGCCCAAGCTGACCTAGTACAGTTGCAGATCTGTACTAGGTCAGAACGGGAGACGGCATGGCAGCGGAGGCGCGCTACCTGACCATCGTCGACGAGCTCAGGCGCCGGATCACGCACGGCGAACTGCCGCCGGGCGCCAAGGTGCCGTCAACGCGCAAGATCGCCGCCGAATGGGGCGTGGCGATGGCCACCGCGGCCAAAGCGCTCGCCACCCTCAGCCAGGAAGGGCTGGTCCGCGCCGAACCGCGGTCAGGAACGGTGGTCACCGGACCGCGTCGCACCCCGAACGCACCACGCAAGACCGAACCCGCACAGAACGCGCCGAGACAGCGCACCACCCATCCCCCAGCGCTGACCCGCGAGCGCGTCGTCCGCGCCGCGATCGTGACAGCCGACGTAGAAGGGCTCGCCGCGCTGTCCATGCGCGGTGTCGCGGCACGACTCGGGGTCGCGCCGATGGCCCTGTACAAACACGTTGCGGACAAAGAGGAACTGGTCACCCTGATGGCCGACGCGGCCTTCGCCGAACGCGGCTACCCGGCGACGCCACCCGAGGACTGGCGGGCACGTCTGGAGCTGGGCGCGCGGACGATGTGGTCGCTGTACCGCCGACACCCGTGGCTGGCCCAGCTCGCGCCGATCACCCGGCCGATGCCGTTGCCGAATCTGGCCCCACACACGGAAATCGTACTGTCCGCTTTGGACGGTCACGGCCTGACCATGGCGAGGATGTGCGACCTGCACGTGCTGTTGTTCAGCTACGTCCAGGGCATCGCGGTCCACCTGGAACGCGAACAGCACGCGGCGGGCACGTCCGGACTGTCCGAGGACGACTGGATGGACAGCCAGGCACCGGCGTTGGCCGCGATCACCGACTCGGGCCGCTATCCCACGTTCGGCAGGATGATCACCACGCTGACCGCCGAGGGCTACGACCTGGTACTGGACAACCTGTTCGAACTGGGACTGCGCGCGTTGCTTGACGGCCTCGACCTCAGCGCGTGAACGCCGGTTCCGTCGCGCGGGCCAGTTCGCTCATCAGGTGCCCGCTCAACGTCAGCAACGTCCGGTCGATGCACTCGACGAGCAACTTGCCGGTCGCCGGTTCCACAGTGGTCCAGTCACGGCCGTCGGCCGCGCGGTACTCCTCGATCAGGTAACGGCCGTTGGGCGAGTCGAAGAACCCGACCAGTTCGTCGTCCCGCACGGAATATCCCATGTGGTCGATGACTGTCGCGGTGAACTCGCCGCGGTCCCCCGCGCCGTAGATGGTTTCGGCGAGCCAGTTGGCTTCCTGGGAGCCGATTCGCGGCGCCCGCGGCGGCCGGGAACCAGTGTCCGGACCGACGATGGAACGGAACCGGGCGTCGGCGATCACCTCGTTGGGCAACGACACCGTGCACCCCGGCCCGGGTGCGGCCTCCAACAACAACGACACCGGGGCGCGGGCGAGGTCCTCCGGGCGGATGGCGTGGATGTTGACGTAACCGCCGACGTGCACGCCGAACGCGGCCTGGTCACCGGCTGTGGCGGCGTAGGCACGGACAGGTCCGCCCAGCCACAGCCGTGCGCCGACGGCACGCTGCGGGCGCGCGAGGATGTTCAGCAGGGCGACCAGCCGGGGATGCGGCGCGGCTGAGTCGGCCAAACCGGCTCGTTGGAGCTCCGACCAGGCCCTGGACACCATGCCGCGCTGGTCGGGACCGTGGTGCGACACAGTCAGTGTCTCGGGCATGTCCAGCAGCCCCAGGTACTCCCACAGCACCTGGAAAGCCAGGTCCGAGATGGTGAAGACCGGTCCGGGCGCACCCGCGGGTCTGTTTCTTGCGGTTTTCATGCAGACCCCTCCCATCTGCCTTGTTATACGAGAACTCGCCACTGTTTGGTTCACGGATCCGTGGTTGGATCACCAGCCATGGGTTATCGACTCAACAGGCGTGCGGCGTTCGGTTTGGGGACCGCTGTCGCCGCCGGGACTGTTCTTGGCAGTACTCCCGCGTTCGCGCAGGAGGACGAGGAAATGAGTCCGGCACAGCCGGAGCGGGCCCGCGCGCGGGTCAGGCGGGTCTACGAGGACAAGTCCACCGACGCGGGCGGCACGTGGAACGCGCACGTCAGCGTCGCCGACGGGGTGGCGGTCGACCAGGGCTCCGACGAGGTGGTCGAGGCCTACAGCGTCAACAAGGTCGCGGTGTCCGTCGCGGTGCTCGACAAGGTCGACCGTGGCCTGCTGACGCTCACCCAGCAGGTCGAGGTGCCAGCGGACATCGTGATCAAGGACGGTGACGGTGTCATCGCGCTCGACCGGGCGTACCCGAGCGTGTTCACCGTCGGCCACATCCTGTCGCTGTTCCTGACGGTCTCCGACGACACCTGCGTCCGGCTGACCGGGCTGGTCTGCCCGCCCGCCGAGATCAACGAGATCCTGGTGGCGAAAGGCTTCCCGAAGACGCAGGTGATCCCGTCGAGCAACCCGAAGCGGTACTGGCTGGGCAAGACCACGCCACGCGAGACGCACGACATGCTGCAGCGCCTGGTCAAGGGCACGCTGCTGAGCACGGCGTCCACCGACCACCTGCTGAACGTGCTGCGGTCGCAGGCGGCGTTCACCGACGGCATCCGCCGGGTGATGTCGTCGGCGGACCGCTCCCGCGTCGCGACGAAGGCGGGCTGGCTCAACGACGGCCGCAACGAGGCGGGCGTCATGTTCGACAAGGCGGGCAAGCCGGTCCTGACGTACGCGCTGTTCGCACGCGGCCTGCCGGAGCACGCGGCCGACTTCGGCGGCACGCACCCGTTCGTGGACGCGCGGTCGGAGATGGGGCCGAAGTTCCTGCGCGCGGTGGACAGGATCTCCGGCGACAGCGGGGCACGTGCCCTGCGGGCGCAGGCGTACCAGCCGTCCAACGGGGGCTGAGAGGGACCTGATAGGTCTCTGTGAACATCCGGCTGCGGGCACAACTCACCCGTACCTCACGTTCAATGGGATGTAGGCACCAACACCCCAGAGGTGAGAAGCAGATGACCACAGCAGCCTTTCGTCCAACCAACTCCATTCCTTCGTTGCCGACGATGCCGAACGGGTGGCCGATCGGCTCATACGACACGTACGCCGAGGCACAGCAGGCCGTCGACTACCTGGCGGACGCCCAGTTCCCCGTCCAGGACGTCACCATCGTCGGTGTTGAGCCGTTGCTGGTCGAACGGGTCGCCGGGCGGTTGAGCTGGAGCCGTGTGCTGAGTACGGGTGCGGCCAGCGGCGCGTGGTTCGGTCTCTTCGTCGGCCTGTTGCTGAGCATGTTCTCGGCCGGGTTCGCGTGGGGACCGATCCTGGTCGGCCTGCTCACCGGTACGGTCTTCGGGCTCGGGTTCGCCGCGATGAACTACGCCGCCACGCGTGGCCGTCGCGACTTCGTGTCGCACAGCCAGATCGTGGCGCGGCGCTACGACGTGCTGTGCCAGCCGCGCCAGGCCGAGGCCGCGCGCAACCTGCTGGCCAAGCTGTCGATCGGAATGCCCGCAAGGCAGGCGACGAGTCAGGCCTGATCGCTGGGCCTGATCGCTGACACAAAGGGCGGACCGCGATTTCGCGGTCCGCCCTTTGTGCTATCATCAGAACACGACCTCGCATGGTCATCCGAGTCATATTTGTTTCCTCGCAATTCCTTCGCCGAAAAGGCATATTCTTTCGCCCAATAGGGCAATTCTGTCGACGGTTTCCCCGGCGGTACGCATACTCGGCACCGTGATTCCGACATACGTTTTCGTTCATCCGTCAGGCAGCAATTCCCGGGTCTGGACGCCCATGCAGCGAGAAATGGCGTTCCGCGGCCACCGGACGCTCGCGGTGGATCTACCCGGCCGCGGCACGGGATTCACCAGGGCCTACCAGACACAGGATCTGGCGACGTTCGCGGCCGAGCCCTCGCCGATCGCGGACGTGACCGGGCAGCAGTGGGTCGGGCACGTGGTGGACGCCGTGCGCAGGGTCCGCGAGCACGGTCCGGTGATCCTCGTCGGGCACAGCCTCGGCGGCCTGACCATCACCGGCGTGGCCAACGAGATCCCCGACCTGCTCGACCGGGTCGTGTACATCGCCGCGCAGTGCCCGGTCACGATGGCCGGGGCCGACTACGTGGCCGAGCCGGAATGGGCGTCCAGCGCGTTGTTCCCGGCGGCGGCGCAGATCACCATGACCAACCCGGCCGAGTGCGGCTACATCCGGCTCAACTGGCGCACAGCCGACCCTGCCGTGTTCGACGCGCTGCGCGAGGCGCTCGGCGCGGGCGCGACTGACGAGGGGTTCACCGCGTCGCTCAACGGATTCGAACCCGACGAGGTCTGGTGGCAGACCAACCCGACATTCGACATCCGGGTCGAAAAGGACACATGGGGCCGGGTACCGCACAGTTTCGTCCGGCTGACCGAGGACAAGAGCATGCCCCTTGCCGCACAGGACCGTTATATCCGGGAAGCCGACGAGCTGATTCCGAACAATCCGTTCGACGTGCACAACGCGTCCGGCGGCCACGGGACATTCCTGAACCGCCCCGAGGAAGTCGCCGATATTCTCAGCGGCTTGAGCGAATAACGACTCACCTGCGACCGGCGGGCGTGGCGAACGGCACCTCGCCGGTGCGCAGCAGGTCCAGCGCCTGGTTGGCCAGCCTGCGGATGTTCGCCTTCCCGCCGCTCTCGACCCACGCGCGGACGCTGACCTCGATCACGATGTTCGTCGCGGCCGCGGCCAGCCTGGCGGTCATGTCGGCGGACCGGCCCTTGCTCCGCCGGGCGACCTCGTCCGCCACCTCGTCGCACCACCGCACCCACATACCGCTGAACTGTGCTTTCACGGAGGGAGCACACCCGGCGAGCCGGTACACGGCCAGCACCCGGTCCTCATTGGACATGGTCGTCGCGATCACGCTGTCGATCAGCGCGTAGAGCGCGTCGGTGACCGGGATGTCGTCGGGCTGCGCACGCAACCGGTCCACCGCCGCGAACAGATGCGTCTCGACGAAGGTGACGATCAGTGCTTCTTTGGTCTGGTAGTA
The DNA here is from genome assembly GCF_000826545.1 of Kibdelosporangium sp. MJ126-NF4. The sequence goes on from NZ_CDME01000016.1 coordinate 23,024, forward strand.
GCGGTAGAGCGTGCGCGGGCCGACCTCGGCCGCGGCGGCGATCTGCTCGATCGTGGTCTGGTCGAAGCCGTGCTCGGTGAACAGCTCGAACGCCTTGTCGGCGATCAACTGCCGCGTGCGCTCCATCTTGAGCTCGCGAAGCCCCACGGTCTCCTCCTACCCCCCAAGATCCACGCGCCAGATGCTACCGCGCACGCCCGGTCCGACCCGGTCAGCGGAACATTGCGGCAGTCGCAGCCTAATGGCAGTCTTGGCCGCATGGCACTGACTGCCATTTTCTAAGGAGGGGACCTCGTCGATGACCGACCTGTCAAGCCTGTCAACCGTTCCGGCCTTCCCTGCGACCCGGGCGCCCGGCTGCCCGTTCGAACCACCGGCCGAGTTCACGCGGCTGCGCCAGGAGGAGACGATCACGCAGGCCAGTTGTCCCGCAGGCGTCGACGCGTGGGTGGTCAGCCGCTACGAGGACGTCCGGACGTTGCTGTCGGCACCGGGAGTCAGCTCACGCAAGGCGCCGTCGGCGCACGTGGTGCCCAACGCCGACCTCGACCGCCCGGCCATGCCCGGCAACCTGCTCCAACTGGACGGCAAGGAGCACGCCCGGCTGCGGCGGATGCTGACCGCGGAGTTCACCGTCCGGCGCATGGAGGCGCTGCGCCCGTACATCCAGCGCATTGTCGACGAGCACATCGACGCGTTACTCGCCGGTCCCCGTCCGGCGGACCTCTACCGGGATTTCGCGTTGCCGATCCCCTCGCTGGTGATCTGCGAACTGCTCGGCGTGCCCTACGAGGACCGCGAGATGATCCACACCCGCAGTGCCACGCTGATGGCCGTCGACGGCGACCAGGAGGTCCAGCTCGCCACCTACGGCGAGGTGCAGGCCTACATGACCACGCTGTTCAACGGCAAACTGGCCGACCCTGGTGACGACCTGATCAGCCGGATGATCACCCGCGGCCGCGAGTCCGGTGACGAGATCACCGAGGCCGAGATGGTCGAGCTGGCGGTCACGCTGCTCATCGCGGGCCACGAGACCACCGCGAACATGATCGCGCTGAGCACGGCCGTCCTGCTACAGCGCCCCGACGCGCTGGCCGACCTGCGAAACCACCCGGAGCTCGCGCCGTCGGCGGTCGAGGAGATGCTGCGGTACCTGTCTGTGGTGCAGTTCGGCCTGTTGCGCTACGCCACCGAGGACATCCGGTTCGGCGCGCAGACCATCAGGGCCGGTGAGTGGCTGGTCGCGGCCCTGGGCTCGGGCAACCGCGACGAGCGCGTCTACGAGCAGGCCGACGTGATCGCCCTCGACCGCACGGCCAAGACGCACCTGGCGTTCGGCTTCGGCATCCACCAGTGCCTCGGCCAGCAGCTGGCCCGGATCGAGCTGCAGGAGGTGTACGCGCGGCTGTTCCGCCGGGTTCCCGGCATCCGGCTCGCGGTGTCCCCCGACCAGATCTCGTTCAAGGACAACGCCCTCGTCTACGGTGTGCACCAGTTGCCGATCACCTGGGAGGGCTGAGCGAGCATGGACCGGATCGTGGTCATCGGGGCGTCCGCTGCGGGACTCACCGCGGCGGAGACGCTGCGCAGAGAGGGCTTCGACCGGGGGATCACGCTGGTCGGCGACGAGCCGCACCTGCCGTACGACCGTCCGCCGCTGTCCAAGCAGGTGCTGTCAGGTGTGTGGGACACGGACAAGATCTCACTGCGCAAGGACGAGGTCTACGCGGAGTCGGACATCGCCGTGCGGCTCAACGCGACCGCGATCGGCCTGGACACCGACGCCCGCGAGGTACGGCTGGCCGACGGCGACACGATCGGCTACGACGGCCTGATCATCGCGACCGGCATGCGCCCCCGACAGCTCCCCGAGGGCCACGACCTGGCAGGTGTGCACGTGATGCGCACGGTCGACGACGCCGTCGCCCTGCGCGCCGAGCTGGCCACAGCGTCCCGGCTGGTCGTCATCGGCGCCGGGTTCCTCGGCTGCGAGGCCGCCGCGTCCGCCCGCAAGCTGGGGCTGGACGTGACGATCGTCGACCCGTTGCCCCAGCCGATGGTCCGCCAGTTCGGCGCCGAGATCGGCGGCCTGGTCGCGCGGCTGCACACGGCTGAGGGCGTCGACGTCCGCACCGGGATCGGAGTGGAGCGCCTGCTCGGCTCAGACCGGGTCACCGGGGTGCAGTTGAGCGACGGAACCCAGATCGACGCGGACGTCGTCCTCGTGGCGATCGGCGCGGTCCCGGCGACGGCGTGGTTGGCCGACAGCGGCGTCACCATCCGCGACGGCGTGCTGTGCGACGCCTACTGCCAGGCCGCTCCCGGCGTCTACGCCGCCGGTGACGTCGCCAGCTGGCACCACCAGGGCCTGGACGAGCGGCTGCGCGTCGAGCACCGGATGAACGCGACCGAGCAGGGCATGGCCGCCGCGCGGAACCTGCTGGGAGCGGGCACGCCGTTCGCGCCGATCCCGTACTTCTGGACCGACCAGTACGACACCAAGATCGCGGCTTTCGGCCTGCTGGCGGCGGACGCGGAGATGAGCGTGGAGCAGGGCGACCCGGCGGAGGGGAAGTTCGTCGCGCACTACACGCGGGCGGGCAGGCTGATCGGGGTGCTCGCCTGGAACATGCCTCGGGAGCTGCGGAAGGCTCGGGGGCTGCTCGCCGAGTCGCTCGGCGGCGCACACGCCTGACCACACTGGCTGACCTCAAAGGCCCCAGCTGATGCCGCACACCCTCACAAAGCCCCGTGTTCGCGGCGCTGTACCGGTGCAGTGCGGCGGACGCAGCCGCACCTCGGTGGATCTGTCACCGTCTTGCACACCGGGAAACCCAGCACCGTCGTGCCGTCTCGGCTCTTCGACCTCCGGAACCCAGGGGTGCCCGGTCCCGACGTGATCCGCGTCATCGTGATCGATCACGACGCGCCCACGTCCGTCCACAAAGGTACGTAGCCGCAGCACGCGACCGGCTTCGCACGCCGGTCACCGCTATCCGATGTGGACTACTCGCTACTCGCGGCCGCGCACGATGTTCGGCTCGAAGTAGTCGTCGTCGTCCAGTTGGACCGGCAGTTCCAGCACATAGGTGCTTTCCGTGTCCTCCTCGAACGACACTCTGTCCCGCATGGCGGTCATGACCTGCTCCGCTCTCCCGTCATTCTTCTGATCCGACCATTCAATGGAAGCGAAATCCCAAACCACTCTCAACCCCTATTCCACGTTGTGACACAGATTTCACGACAACTTGTGAAAGCTCAGCGCACTGTTGACAGGATTCGCTCTTGACAAACCGGCAGGTTGCGTACTCTCCGTCGACGCGGCCATGCTCGGTGTGGTGACCGAGCCGATCGACGAGCACTTCACCCGGACAGTGCGGGCACTGACCTCCAACGGCGGCAAGGGTGGCGGTGCGTCACCGCTGCTCGATCTGTTCGACTCCCAGCTCGGCAGCAGGCACGTCGATCTCGCGGCCCGCGAACTCGGTGGTCAGGGCCAGGGTTTCTACAGCATCGGCTCCGCGGGACACGAGGGCAACGCGGCCGTCGCCGCCGCGCTGCGATCGACCGATCCGGCGTTGCTGCACTACCGATCGGGTGCCTTCTACATCGAACGAGCACGCCAGGTGACCGGCGCCGATCCGCTGCTCGACATGCTGCTCGGGATCGCCGCCTCGGCCGACGAACCGATCTCCGGCGGCAGGCACAAGGTCTTCGGAAACGCGGCTCTGGCGGTCATTCCGATGACCTCGACCATCGCATCGCACCTGCCGAGGGCGGTCGGCCTCGCGCTGGGTATTCACCGCGCGGCGAAACTCGGCCTGCCGTCGCCGTGGCCGCGCGACGCCGTTGTCGTATGCAGCTTCGGTGACGCGTCGGCCAATCACTCGACCGCGCTCGGGGCGCTGAACGCGGCCCGCCACTGCGCCTTCCAGCGACTGCCCCTGCCGGTGTTGTTCGTGTGCGAGGACAACGGCATCGGGATCAGTGTCCGGACGCCGTCCGGCTGGGTCGCCGAGGCGCACGCCACGGCCGGGCTGAAGTACTTCTCCGCCGACGGGACCGACCTCGCCTCAGTGGGCCCGGTCGCCGACGAGGCCGCGTCGTGGGTACGGGCCAACCGGGCACCGGCCTTCCTGCACCTGCGGACCGTCCGGCTGATGGGCCACGCCGGGTCCGATGTGGAGAGTGCATATCGGACACCAGCCGAGATCACGGGCGACTACTCGCTCGACCCGCTCGTGCGGACCGCCGAGCTGCTTGTGTCCACTGGCGTGCTGACGCCGTCCGACGTGCTTGAACGCTACGAGGCCAAACGCACCGAGGTGCGGGAGCTGGCGCGCGACGCCGTGTCGCGACCGAAACTGGCCAGCGCGAAGCAGGTCATGGAGCCGCTGACGACTTCCACAGTGGACGCTCCGTTCGTGCCGGTGTCCGGCACGCTGGCGCAGGGCATCAACCAGGCGCTCGGCTGGATACTCGCGTCGGACCCCGGTGCGCTCGTGTTCGGTGAGGACGTCGGCCGCAAGGGCGGTGTGTACGGCGTCACCCGAGGCCTGCACAAGAAGTTCGGCCCGGCCAGGGTGTTCGACACCGTCCTCGACGAACAGTCCATTCTGGGCACCGCGCTGGGCACGTCACTCGCCGGTTTCCTGCCGATCCCCGAGATCCAGTACCTGGCCTACGTGCACAACGCGCTGGACCAGATCCGCGGCGAGGCCTCGACCATGCGGTTCTTCTCCAACGACCAGTACCGCAACCCGATGATCGTGCGGATCGCGGGCCTCGGCTACCAGCGAGGCTTCGGCGGGCACTTCCACAACGACAACTCGGTTGCCGCGCTACGCGACATCCCCGGCGTGCTGATCGCGGCCCCGGCGCGCGCGGACGACGCGGCGGCGATGCTGTACACGTGCGCGAACGCCGCCAGGGCAGACGGCCAGGTCTGCGTCTTCCTTGAGCCCATCGCGCTCTACCACACCCGTGACCTGTACGAACCCGGTGACAACGGCTGGCTCGCGTCGTCGTCGGAGTCCGCGCCGGTCGGCCGCGCCCGGGTCTACGGCTCGGGCACCGACCTGACCATCGTGACGTTCGCCAACGGTGTGCCGATGAGCCTGCGGGTGGCACGCAGGCTCGCGGAGCGCGGGATCGGCGCGCGTGTGCTGGACCTGCGCTGGATCGCGCCCCTTCCCGCCGCGGATCTCCTGGCGCACGCGGGCGAGACCGGGCGGGTGCTCGTCGCCGACGAGACCCGCCGGACAGGCGGGGTCTCCGAAGGCGTCCTCGCCGCGTTGACCGACGGCGGCTACCGCGGCGCGCTGCGCCGGGTCACCAGCGAGGACTGCTTCATCCCGCTCGGCCCGGCCGCCCACCAGGTGCTGCTGAGCGAGGACACGATCGAGAAGGCCGCGCTGGACATGGTCACTGGTTGAGGTGCCTGCTCAGCGCGCTCGGCAGGATCAGGGACCTGGCGTCGATCGGCTCCTTGAGCCCGCCGTAGTTGACCATCAGGTCGGGGATCCGCTGCAGACGCGTCGGGTCCAGGCTCGTCGGATAGCCGACGAGAGTCACCAGCGCGGCGGTCTGCTCGTCGACGCCCGCGTACCCACGGATGGACTGCTCGACGGCGGTGCGGTCGGTGAGGGCGATCGCCGCGCCTCGGCCGAGTGCCCGCTGGAAGGCGGCGATCGTGTTCGGGTTCGTCTGCGCGTACTTCGCCGAGGTCGCGTACCCGGAGATGGGGATCTCCGAGGTGGGACCTGCGGCCGCGTCGAACAGCGGCAGCGCGCCGTAGCGTTTGGCGACTTCGGTGATGTACGGCTCGGACAGCACCGCCGCGTCGACGGTGCGGTCCCGCAGCGCCTCGCCCATGCTCGTGTAGGGCATCTCCTTGAACGTGGGCATGGTGACGGGAACGCCGCTCGTGCCCAGCACGGACTTGACGGTCAGGTCGGCGAGACTGTTCGCGGTGGTCACCGCCACGCGTTTGCCGGACAGGTCAGCGGGCTTGCGCAACGGTGAATCGCCTGCGACGAGCACCATCCACGTGCGTGGATTCGCGTGGTAGCCGTCGGCGACGAACCGGATCGCCACGGTCCCAGTGGACTGCGCGGTGAAGAACGAGACGTAGTTGCCGAACACCATGTCCAGCTCACCGGCGGCCAGCGACGGTACCGCGGCACCGGCGCCCTGAATCGTGACGAACTCGACCTCAAGGCCTTCCGCGGCGAAGAAACCCTTCTCCGCGGCGAGAAACACCGGCGCCGCGCCCAGCACGGGAAGCACACCCAGTTTGACGCGCCGCTTCTCCACAGGACTGTGGTCCTGGACGGACCCTCCCGTGCAGGCCGTCAGAATGACGACCGTCAACAAAGCACCCAGCCGCCCACAGCGTCGGAGCCAGCCCACTACGAGATACCGCCAATCCGGTTGTCTCCCCTGTGGAGGAACACACAACTTGAGCGGCGCCCGGTAGGCAAGTCGGCGGCGCCCGCGAATCCGCCCGTTCGTGGGAAAACCAGCCCGGACCAGCAGTGAACCACCGTGAACTTTGTTGGCGGCCCTGTACCGCTACGGGGGATGGCGCGGGGAAAACCGTTCTGTCAGTGCATGTTCGTGTCAGCTCGTGGCAAGTAGTCACCGCAGGAGCGAGAACAGCCCCATGTCCCGTCGTACGCCACCGATCTCCTGGTGCGCGGGCAGCAGCGACTCGAACCGGAACCCGGCCGCCTCGGCCACGAGGATCGATTCGCGGTTCCACGGTTCGATGTGCGCCTCGATCCGGTGCAACACCGGGATGGTCCAGGCGAACGCGACCAGTGCGCGCACGGCCTGGCTCGCCACGCCTTTGCCCCGATGCCGAGGCGACACCGCGTACCCGACGGTGGCGCGGCCGAACGCCAGGTCGTGCAGCCACAGCCCGGCCGAGCCCAGCGCCTGGTCGGTCCGCGCGTCGGCGACGGCGAACGAGAATCCCTTGCCCTGGGCCAGCCGCAGCCGCTGGTCGGAGATCCACCGCAGTGCCTGCTCGTCGGTCGGGTGCGGCGCCAGCGTGCCGATCAGGGGGATGTACGGGTCCTCGCCCATCTCCAGCGCCAGGTGCACGTCCGAGTCGGCGTACTCGCGCAGCACCACCGATCCGAATGCCGGTGGCGTGATCGGCCATGGCGGCAAGTCGACTCCCACCCGACAATTCTGTGGTGTGATCGGCCAAGTCTGCAATTCAATTCGAGGAGACCGATGCGGTACGTCCGGCTGACCGACATGTTCGACCCGACCGAGTACCTGGAGCGGCTTCCCGAACTCGCGCCGGACCTCCCCGCCGGGGCACGGTCGTTCGCCACCGACCCGGACCACTACGACTTCGGCGGCAAGCGGTGCGTCAAGGACCTCGCGCTGCGGGGACTCGCGTTCGACGGGACCGGGCTGGTCGTGGAGTTCCGGCACAACTGCTGGAAACACGAGGAGGACCTGACCGTCCGCTACGGGGACGTTCGGTCGCTGGCGGTGGACCTGCCGGAGGCGACCCCGACGATGCCGCACGCGGTCACGCTGGACGAGATCCTGCCGGACGCGGCGGGCTGCCGCCACGAGATCGCCATGCACACCGGTTCGCTGGTCGTCACGTGCCGGGACCTGACGGCGACGTGGACCGAGGCCGACTGCCCGGAGAAGTCCTAGCCGAGTGACTCTCGGAGTTTGCCGAACTCGGCCGCCAATGCGGGCAGCTGGTAGTGGGCGTTCAGCCCGGACGGGTTCGGCAGCACCCACAGCCGGGACGGGCCGAGCCGTTGTTCCTGCGGGCCGATGGTCGCTTGTGGACGGCCGAAACCGGTGCGGTAGGCGCCGATTCCCACGATCGCAACCGTTTGCGGGGCGTACTCCTCGGTCAGCGCGGTCAGGATTTCGGCCCCCTGGACGAATTCCTGACCGGACAGTTCATCGGCGCGGGCGGTCGGGCGCGCCACCATGTTGGTGATGCCGAGGCCGTAGTCCAGCAGCGTGAACTGCTCCGACGGCGCCAACCGCGCAGGCGTGAAACCGGACAGGTGCAGCGCGGGCCAGAACCTGTTGCCGGGACGGGCGAAGTGCTGCTTGCGTTGGGCAGACAGAAGCCCCGGGTTGATTCCGCAGAACAACACGGAAAGACCCGGGGCGATGATGTCGGGGATGACCGTCACACGGTGAAGCCCAACGCGCGCAGCTGCTCGCGGCCGTCCTCGGTGATCTTCTCCGGACCCCACGGCGGTATCCAGACCCAGTTGATCCGGAAATCCCCCACCAGGCCGCCACCGGGGCCACCGGTCAGCGCGGTCCGGGTCTGGTCCTCGATCACGTCGGTCAGCGGGCACGCCGCCGACGTCAGCGTCATGTCGATCGTCGCGGTGTTGTCGTCCTCGACCTTGATGTCGTACACCAGGCCGAGATCGACCACGTTGATGCCCAACTCGGGGTCGACCACGTCACGCATTGCCTCTTCAAGGTCGTCGATCGCCGCGACATCCGCCTTCGGCGCCACCTCGGGCATGCCCTCGGCGCCGCGAACGACATCGGTCTCGTTGGTCTCGGTCACTGCTCCGCCTTCTTCCTGCGCTCTGCTCGCAAGACCGGCAATGCCGCCAGGTCGATGTCCAGTGGGAAAGGCTCCGTCGTGGTGAAACGCCCGGTCACCGCCGGAGCCTCCTGATAACCGAGATCACCTGCCAGGTGGTAGGCGGTCAGCGACAGCGGGGGATCCAGATCGATGACCCAGTAGTGCGGAATTCCCGCTGCGGCGTATTCCACCGGTTTGGTGATGGTGTCGGTGTTTCGTGATCCCGGCGAGATGACCTCCACCGCGAGCAGCACCTGGTCGGGAGTGAACCGGGGAGGATTGGCCTCGGCTGCTTCAGCCGACACGACCACCACGTCCGGCGCACGGACAATGGGCGGGAACGCTGACCGAAGGACAACTTCGACATCGTAGAAAGTGTCACAGTCCAAAGGCAACTGCGCGTCCAACGCCGTCTGGAGGTGATAGGCCACTTTCTGATGCAACGGGATGGCCCGTGGAGTCACGATCAGGACGCCTTCATGCAGTTCGTAGTGTCGACTGTTGTCCTCGGGGAGTTCGTCGTACTCCTCCAAGGTCAGCAAGTGGTCGTTCCAGGGTGCTGCCATCTATGCCGCCGCCTCCGCTCGGGACACCGCGTCCTTGAAAGCCATCCACCCTAGGAGAGCACATTTCACGCGCGCCGGGTACTTGGCAACACCCGCGAACGCGACGCCGTCCTCCAGCACGTCCTCGTTCGGCTCGATCTTGCCTCTGCCCTGCATCAGCTCGGTGAACGCGTCCAGTGCCTTGAATGCCTCCCCCACGCTACGCCCGACGACCAGATCAGTCATGACGGACGTCGACGCCTGGCTGATCGAACAGCCCTGGCCCTCGTACGACACGTCCTCGACCGTCTCGCCGTCCAGCTTCACCCGCAGCGTCACCTCGTCCCCGCAGGTCGGGTTGACCTGGAAGGACTCGGCGTCGAACGGGTCACGCAGGCCGCGCCCGTGCGGGTTCTTGTAGTGATCCAGGATGATCTCCTGGTACAGCTGCTCCATCTGCATCGTCAGCTCACCCCGAAGAACCGCTTGGTCTCCTTGACCCCGTCCACCAGCGCGGTGACGTCGTCGAGGTCGTTGTACAAGTAGAACGACGCACGGATGCTCGCCGGAATTCCCAGCCGCCTGTGCAGCGGCCACGCGCAGTGGTGCCCGACGCGGACCGCCACGCCCTGGTCGTCCAGGACCTGGCCCGCGTCGTGCGGGTGCACACCGTCGATCACGAACGCCACGGCGCCACCGCGGTCGGTCATGTCCGTCGGCCCGACGATCCGGACACCCGGGATCTCCCGCAGTCCCTTGATCGCGGCCTCGGTGAGCATGTGCTCGTGCGCGTTGATCCGGTCCATGCCGACCACCGACAGGTAGTCCACGGCCGCGCCGAGGCCGATCGCCTGCGAGGTCATCGGCACGCCCGCCTCGAACCGCTGCGGCGGCGGCGCGAAGGTCGAGCGGGCCATGTGGACCATCTCGATCATCGAGCCACCGGTCAGGAACGGCGGCATCGCCTCGAGCAGCGCACGCCGCCCGTACAGCACGCCGATACCGGACGGGCCGACCATCTTGTGCCCGCTGAAGACCGCGAAGTCCACACCGAGAGCATGGAAGTCGACCTTCTTGTGCGGTACGGACTGGCACGCGTCCAGCACCGTCAGCGCACCGACCTCCCGAGCCTTGGCGACCAACCGGTCGACCGGGGTGATCGCACCGGTCACATTGGACTGGTGGGTGAACGCCACGATCTTGGTGCGCTCGGTGATCAACTCGTCGATGTTCGACAGGTCGACGCGGCCTTCGTCGGTGACACCGAACCACTTCAGCGTCGCGCCGGTGCGCAGCGCGAGCTGCTGCCACGGCACGAGGTTGGCGTGGTGCTCGATCTCGGTGATGACGATCTCGTCGTCCGGCCCGATCAGGAACCGTTCGGCTTCCGGCCCCGCGATCGACGCGTTGCTCATCCCGTACGCCACGAGGTTGATGCCCTCGGTGGCGTTCTTGACGAACACCAATTCGCTCGCGTCGGCACCGACGAAGTCGGCGATCTTCTGCCGCGCAGCCTCGTAGGCATCGGTGGCCTCTTCGGAGAGCTGGTGCGCACCCCGGTGCACGGCCCCGTTCGACGTCTCGAGGAACTCGCGTTCGGCGTCGAGAACCTGCCGCGGCCGCTGCGAGGTCGCGCCCGAGTCGATGTAGTGCAACGGTTTCCCGTCACGGACCGTCCGCTGAAGGATCTGGAAGTCCTTGCGGATGGTCGCTACATCAAGGCTGTCCGATGTCACTGTGCGACGGCTTCCTCGCGCTTGCCGGTGAACCGCACGTAGCCTTCGCTCTCCAGCTGGTCGGCGAGCTCGGGGCCACCCGACTCGACGATCTTGCCGCCCGCGAAGACGTGCACGAAGTCCGGCTTGATGTAGTTCAGGATCCGCGTGTAGTGCGTGATCAGCATGACGCCGACCTCGCCGGACGCGCGGTAGCGGTTCACGCCCTCGGACACGACGCGCAGCGCGTCGACGTCCAGGCCCGAGTCGGTCTCGTCGAGGATCGCGATCTTCGGCTGGAGCAGGCCCAGCTGCAGGATCTCGTGCCGCTTCTTCTCCCCGCCGGAGAAGCCCTCGTTCACGCTGCGCTCGGCGAAGGCCGGGTCGATGTCCAGGTCGGACATGGCGGTCTTCACCTCCTTGACCCAGGTGCGCAGCTTCGGGGCCTCGCCGCGCACGGCGGTGGCGGCGGAGCGCAGGAAGTTCGACATCGACACGCCGGGGACCTCGACCGGGTACTGCATGGCGAGGAACAGGCCGGCGCGGGCGCGCTCGTCCACGCTCATCTCCAGCACGTCCTCACCGTCGAGCAGGACCTGGCCTGAGGTGACGGTGTACTTGGGGTGCCCGGCGACGGCGTAGGACAGGGTGGACTTGCCGGACCCGTTGGGGCCCATGATCGCGTGGGTCTCGCCTGCCTTGATGGTCAGGTTGACGCCGGACAGGATCTCTTTCTCGACCTCGTCGGCGGTGACCGAGACGTGCAGGTCCTTGATCTCCAGGGTGGCCATAGCTACCAGATTCTCCGTTTTGAGCAGTCAGTTCAGTGTGGTGGTGGGGTCGACGTAGACGTCGTCGCCGTCGATGCGAACCGCGTAGACGTCAACGGGTTCGGTCGCGGGCGGGGAGGACGGCTGCCCGGTGCGCAGATCGAAACACGAACCGTGCAGCCAGCACTCGATTCCCTTACGGGTGACCTCGCCCTCGGACAACGACAGCGAAGCGTGCGAGCACTCGTCTCGCAGGGCGTGCACCTCGTCGCCCTCGCGCACCAGCACGACAGCGACGTCACCGACCTCGACGGCAAGAGGCTTCTTGTCGTCCAGTTCGGACAGTGCACAGGCCCGGATCACGCGCCGACCGCCTCGAGCTCGGCCTCGATCGCCGCTTCGAGCCGCTCGCGCAGCTCGGGGACGCCGATCTTGACCAGGATCTCGTGGAAGAAGCCGCGCACGACGAGACGGCGGGCCTGCTCCTCCGGGATTCCCCTGGCCTGCAGGTAGAACAGCTGCTCGTCGTCGAACCGGCCGGTGGCGCTGGCGTGCCCGGCACTGACGATCTCGCCGGTCTCGATCTCCAGGTTCGGCACCGAGTCGGCGCGGGCGCCGTCGGTGAGAATCAGGTTCCGGTTCAGCTCGAACGTCTCGGTGCCTTCGGCGGCCGCGCGGATGAGCACGTCACCGATCCACACCGTGTGCGCGCCCTCGCCCTGCAACGCGCCCTTGTAGACCACATTGGACTTGCAGTTGGGCACCGCGTGGTCGACGAACGTCCGGTTCTCGAAGTGCTGACCGGCGTCGGCGAAGTACAGGCCCAGCATCTCGGCGTCGCCGCCGCGCTCGGAGTACGTCACGGTCGGCGAGAGCCGCACGACCTCGCCGCCGAGGGTGATCGTCGAGTGCCGCAGCGTCGAGTCCCGGCCCAGCTTGTTGTGGTGCGACGACACGTGCACCGCGTCGTCGGCCCAGTCCTGGACTGAGATCACGTTGAGCCGGGCTCCGTCGCCGACGATGAACTCCACGTTGTCGGCGTACGTGCCGGAGCCACTGTGGTCGACGACCACGACGGCCTCGGCGAACTGCTCGACGCGCACCTGCAGGTGCCCGTAGGCCAGCTTGCCCTCACCGGGACCGGTCACCTTGATGAAGATGGTGTCCGGCCTGGCTTCCTTGGGGATCGTAACGACCGTGGCGTCCACGAAGGACGACCACGCCTGCGCGGCGATCCGGTCGTCCGGCGTGCCCGCCGTGCCGAGCCGGTCGTCACCGCGTTGGACGGTCTCGACCTTCACCTCGTCTGCGGCTTCGACCGACACCGTGGGGGCGCCGTCGGCGACCGCTCCACTGTGCAGGCCGTGAAGGCGCTTCAACGGGGTGAAGCGCCAGATCTCCTCGCGACCACCGGGTACCTCGAACGCGTCCACGTCGAACGACGCGAACTGAGCAGCACGGGAGGACGCGGGAACGACCGCGTCCACACCGTGCGAGTGGTCCTTGACTAGCTCCGCCATGTCAGCCGACGGCCCCTTCCATCTGCAGCTCGATCAGGCGGTTCAGCTCGAGCGCGTACTCCATTGGCAGCTCACGCGCGATGGGCTCGACGAATCCGCGAACCACCATCGCCATCGCCTCGTCCTCGGTCAGGCCGCGGGACATCAGGTAGAACAGCTGGTCCTCGCTGACCTTCGAGACCGTGGCCTCGTGTCCCATTTGGACATCGTCCTCGCGGATGTCCACGTAGGGATACGTGTCCGACCTCGAGATCTGGTCGACGAGCAGCGCGTCGCACTTCACAGTGGACTTGGAGTGGTGCGCCCGCTTGTTGACCTGCACCAGACCGCGGTACGACGTACGACCGCCACCACGGGCCACCGACTTCGACACGATGGTCGAGGAGGTGTGCGGCGCCATGTGCACCATCTTCGCGCCCGCGTCCTGGTGCTGGCCCTCGCCCGCGAACGCGATCGAGAGGACCTCACCCTTGGCGTGCTCGCCCATCAGGTACACCGACGGGTACTTCATGGTGACCTTGGAGCCGATGTTGCCGTCGACCCACTCCATGGTCGCGCCCGCTTCGGCCTTCGCGCGCTTGGTGACCAGGTTGTAGACGTTGTTCGACCAGTTCTGGATGGTCGTGTAGCGGCAGCGGCCGCCCTTCTTGACGATGATCTCGACGACCGCGGAGTGCAGCGAGTCGCTCGAGTAGATCGGCGCCGTGCAGCCTTCGACGTAGTGCACATAGGCGTCCTCGTCGACGATGATCAGCGTCCGCTCGAACTGGCCCATGTTCTCGGTGTTGATCCGGAAGTAGGCCTGCAGCGGGATGTCGACGTGCACACCCTTCGGCACGTAGATGAACGAGCCGCCGGACCAGACCGCGCCGTTGAGCGCGGAGAACTTGTTGTCACCGTGCGGGATGACCGAGCCGTAGTACTCCCTGAACAGCTCCGGGTGCTCCTTGAGCGCCGTGTCGGTGTCCAGGAACAGGACGCCCTTCTCCTCCAGGTCCTCGCGGATCTGGTGGTAGACGACCTCGGACTCGTACTGCGCCGCGACACCGGCGACGAGGCGCTGCTTCTCCGCCTCGGGGATGCCGAGCCTGTCGTACGTGTTCTTGATGTCCTCCGGCAGGTCCTCCCAGCTCTGGGCCTGCTTCTCGGTCGAGCGCACGAAGTACTTGATGGTGTCGAAGTTGATCCCCGACAGGTCGGCGCCCCAGTTGGGCATGGGCTTGCGCTCGAAGAGCTTCAGCCCCTTGAGGCGGCTCTCGAGCATCCACTCGGGCTCGCTCTTCTTCTCGGAGATGTCCCGAACGACGTCCTCGTTCAGGCCACGGCGAGCGCTCGACCCTGCCACGTCACTGTCGGCCCAGCCGTACTCGTAGCGACCTAGGGTCGCCAGAGTCTCGTCCTGGGTCATCGGCACGCTTGTGGTGGGTGTGCGCTGCTCAGCAGCGGCAGTCATGCGGGATTCCCTCCATCCGGGGTCGGTGGGCCTAAGGAGGTGGAATAAGGCTCCACCGGTATGTGCGTGGTGCACGCGGCGTCGCCACGTGCGATGGTCGCCAGCCGCTGCACGTGGGTGCCGAGCAGGTCGGCGAACGCCGCCGTCTCGACCTCGCACAGCTGGGGGAACTCGGCTGCGACATGCGCCACCGGGCAGTGGTGCTGGCACAGCTGTTCTCCCGCCCCGACCTTGCGAGTCGAGGCAGCGTAGCCCTCTCGGGTCAGCGCGGCGGCAAGGGCCTCCGCTTTCTCCTGCGGCGTGTCCGCCGAGGTCACGGAGGTCCGGTGTGGATCGACGAGGGTCTTGATCCGGCGCTCGGCGAAGGCGTTGACGGCGTCCTGACCGCCCGTCTCGGCGAGGAACCGGATGGCCGCGACCGCGAGGTCGTCGTACGCGTGCCCGAACCGAGCCCGTCCCGCCTCAGTGAGCAGGAACAGCTTGGCCGGACGGCCACGCCCACGCGCCTTGCCCTGCGGAGCATCCCTCGTGCACGCCTGGCCGTCGGCCAGGAGAGCGTCGAGATGCCGCCGCACCGCGGGACCACTGAGCTCAAGCTGCTCGGCGATCGCCACCGCGCTCACCGGGCCCTGCTCGAGCAGCAGCCGGGCGACAGCAAGCCTCGTGCTGCCGTCGGCCACCTGCTGAACAGGTCCGGTGTTTTTCACAACACTGATGTTACCTAATTACCTCGGAGTCGCTCAACGAGGGCCGACCGTGACCCACGTCATGTTCCGTGGCCACAATCGGCAACGCTCAGTAGCCTCCCACTCACCTGTGCGTAGTCAACGGCGTGCGCTGCCCCCGTGAGAGCATCCGTGGATGGCTGACCTGACTGAGCCTGTACGGCTCAGGGCGGCGCGCCCAGACGAAGCCGACGCGCTCAGTGGGCTGACAATGCGTTCCAAGGCGTACTGGGGCTACAACGCCGCGTTTCTGGCCGACTGCCGGGACGAGCTTCGGCTCCGGCCCGACGAGGTCGTCGCACGGCGCACGATGGTCGCCGAACGGGACGGCACAGTCCATGGTATGGCCACTTTGGACGGTGATCCGCCCGACGGCGAACTCGGCCTGTTGTTCGTGGAACCGGACGCGATCGGCCGCGGCGTCGGGCGGATGCTGTACCGGCATGTGATGGCCGAGGCGGCGCGGCTGGGGTTCGCACAGGTGCGGATCGAGTCCGATCCCCACGCCGAAGGGTTCTACCTGGCGATGGGCGCGCAGCGGCAGGGCACGAACCACGCCATGCCTGTAATGATGGCGTGGCCGGTTCGCCCGGAGCCATCCTGGTCGGTGGCCTGGAGCGCGGGAGCACCCACGGTCCACGTCGGCAATGTCGCCGAATTCAACGGCCAGTTCACCAGCGGTGTGCGGGGCCCCGACCATTACTCCTGCCTGGCCGCGTTCTGCGGTCAACGGCCCGCGATAATCGTTCTCCCCCAACAGGTCGACGACTGGTGGGGGCGGGACGTCGGTGCCGTGCTCGGGTGGGGCGATGTGGAGGTGCACGGCGGGATCGCCGGTGACGGCCGCGTGTCCGAGGCGATCCTCAACCGGCCGGACCTGGTGGCACGTCTCACCTCCCAGGGATCTCCCGTGCTTCCGTGGGGCCGGACGGCGGCTTTCGACGCGATCGCCCCGTCACCCGGTGGCGTGTTGGCGGCCATCAGCCGGTACGAGTCCAAAAGGCACTCGCACGAGCTGTTCCGCGCGCTGGCCTGCGACCACCCGGGAATCGTGGTCCCCGCACAACGGCCCGCTGGTTCGCGTCGCGCGCTGGCAGGGGAACTGGCCGGTGGGACGAAGGTGGTGCTGAAGAGGGAGTACGGCGTCGGCGGGTCCGGAACGCTGATCGTGTCCGCCGAGACGAAAGGGCTCCGCGCCCTGGCGCGGCGGTGGGCCGACGGCGTGCTGGTGGAGGAGTACGTGGAGGGATCGGACCTGTACCGCAATCCCACCTTCGACGCCGTCATCGATTCCGATGGTGAGGTGCACCCGGTCGGTGTCGGGCTGATGGACGTCGACGGAACCAGCTATCGCGGAGTCACCGTCGGTCGCGGTGTCCTGCCCGAGCCGCTCGTCGACACGGCCGTCGGGTTCGGCGTCGCGGTGGGCCGGGCCTTGGCCAAGGAACGTTACCGGGGTTGGTACGACGTTGATTTCGTCACCGACCGGTCAGGCCGCCTCGCTCCGGTCGAGATCAACCTGCGGCTCACCGGCCCGGCCGTCGCGTTCCACATCCAGGCTGCCCTCGATCGCCTGCGCGGCGGTCACCATCTCGTTCGCACGCTCGACTGCGTCCCGCTCGGTGCGCGGCTGCCCGCAGGGGCGTTGCGTGTGCACGTCGACCGTGTTGCCCAGCAGTGCCGGGAGCTCGACGCGACCCTGCTGGTCACCATCCCGACAGCGGCGTTCGATCCCGTCCCCTACCTGGGCGTGGCAATCGCCGCCCGCACCAGCCAGGCTCTCGCGGAAGCGGAGACCACCGTCCGTGATGCGAGCACGGCACTGGGCGAGATGTTCGTCGACCTGCCGCTCAGTCCACGCGCCGCTCACGGAGCGCGAAGGCGACGAGCACGGCTGCGGCGACCATCAAGGTGACGTTGAACCCGTAGACGAGGACGGCCTGACGGGCCCAGTCGGTCTTGGCGGCGAGCCGGTAGAAGTTGTCCTGCGGCCACCACGCGACCAGCAGCCAGACCACCGACAGGTGGGCGAGTGCGGTCAGCCACGGCGGACGCCCCATCCGGGTCAACCGCCCCCTGCCGAACAACAGGAAACTGATCCCCAAGCCGAATGACAGGCATTCGGCCACGTAGAGGCCGGTGAAGAGCCCGGCGTACGGCTGGGGTACCACGGACAGATCAGTGGAGCCGGGCCAGAAAACGTTGGTCATGATGAACGCGATCACCGCGACGAATGCCGCCAGGGCCAGCGTGACCCCTGCCAGCGGCACGTCGCCCATGTCGAACAGCGCCTGCTTGCCGCCCGCCGCCTGGCCCGGCAACTCCGGAAGCGGAAGGCCCTTGCGGTCCACCTCACCGGAACTGGTGCGGGGCAGGGACTCCACCGGTATCACGGCCTGCGGGATCCGCTTGCGCGGCAGCCGGGGCGCCGACAGGAATGCCCGGATCTTCGCCGGATCGGTCCGGCCAGTGGTGACGACGTAGGCGACAAGCGTGTTCTTCTGTGTCCCGGTCTGGATCCTGGTGACCACGCACTCCCGCACCTCTGGATGCCTGCGAAGTTCCGCCTCGACATCGTCATAGGCCATAACGGTGTCCCCCTTCGCCAAGCGGTCGGACAATCGTGCCACAGTTTGGCTATGGATCTTCCGCTGCTGCAGTTCGATTCGTCCGGTGCGGGCATGTACTCCCCGTCAGCTCCGAAACTGTCGGAACCTTGGCCGGAACGGGCCGTGCTGTGTTTCTTCCGTGAGCAGATCGCCGCACTGCACGAACAAGGTGCCGCGCGCAAGGTTGGCCAGTTCACTGTCGAGATGGGCGGGCACGACATCTACGTCACCGAGGACTCCGCCGGTGAACGCGTCGCGGTGTTCCACCCGACCGTGGGAGCTCCGTCCGCCGTGCACCACCTGGAGCGCGCGATCGCCGCCGGGGTGCGCAACTTCGTTGTCTGCGGCGGCACTGGTGCGTTGGTGGACCTCGCGATGGGGCATGTGGTGGTGCCGTCCGGTGCGATCCGGGACGAGGGCACCTCGTTTCATTACGCCCCACCGGGTGCGAGCATCGACACCGATCCGGATGTGGTCGACGCGTTGGTCGGATTGCTTGCGGAGCAGTCGGTTCCGCACGCGGTCGGGCTGACGTGGACGACCGACGCGCCGTTCCGGGAAACCCCGGCCATGGTGGCCGCCCGGCGGGACCAGGGATGCCTTCTTGTCGAGATGGAGGCGTCGGCCCTGCTGGCCGCGGCGCGGTTCCGCGGTGCGAAGCTCGGCCTGCTGCTGTACGCGGGCGACGATCTGAGCGGCAGGAAGTGGGATCTGCGGAACTGGACCGCGAGCGACGCGCGCGCCAAGCTGCTGCCGCTCGCGATCGAGGCAACCGGGAGGTTCTAGGCAGTTGCTTCCAGTGCCTGCTCCACGTCGGCGATCAGCGCGTCGGCATCCTCGATGCCGCACGAGAAACGCAGCATCCCCGCGTCGATGCGCGCCTCGGCCAGTTCCTGCTCGCTCAGCGAGAAGTGCGACGAGTTGAACGGCGTGCTGACCAATGTCTCCACGCCGCCGAGGCTCGTCGCCTCGGACGCGACGGTCAGCCGTCGCATGACCGCCAGCGCGCGGTCGTTGCCGCCGTGCACGGTGAAAGCGACCATCGCACCGTTGCCCGGGTAACGCACCGACACGACGTGCGGGCTGTTGCGCAGGCGCTCGGCCAACGCACGCGCCGTGGACTGGGCGCGTTCCATCCGGATGCCGAACGTCTGCAGGCCGCGCCAGACCAGGAACGCCGCGTGCGCGTCGAGGCAGCCGCCGAACGTGATGACCCGGCGCTGGATCTCGGTCACCGTTTCGGGGTCGGCGACGACGGCACCGGCGATCACGTCGGAGTGCCCGCTGAGGAACTTGGTCGCCGAGTGCACCACGACGTCCGCGCCCAGTCGCAGGGGATTGACCGTGTAGGGCGTGGCGAACGTGTTGTCGACGACCATGCGCGCGCCCGCCTTGCGGGCCAGTTCCGCCACCGCCGCGATGTCGGTGAGCTCCAACTGGGGATTGGACAGCGTCTCGGCGTAGACGATCGCGGTCGGCGCGGCCTCGATCGCCGTTCGCCACGCGTCGAGGTCCGCCGCGTCGACCATGGTCACGTCGAACCCCAGCGCGGGCAGGTCACGCACGAGCAGGTCCCGCGTGTCGCCGTAGACCTGGCGTGCGGCCACGATCCGGCGGCCCCGCTGCAGCAGTGTCATCAGCGTGGTGGCGATCGCGGCCATGCCCGAGGCGGTCATCAGCGCCGCGTCGGCCTTTTCCAGTTCGGCGATCTCCGCCGCGGCCGCGTCGACCGTCGGGTTGGCGAACCGGCTGTACCAGTGCTCGCTGAGGCCGCCGTTCTGCTGGATGTCCTTGTAGGCGATGTCGTCGAGGTAGAAGGTGGCCGACTGGTAGATCGGCGGCACGACCGGCCGGGTTCGAGCGACGTAACCGGCGGATTTCGCGGGACGATTCATCACACGACTCTATGACCGGCAAGGCCGAATTTGGTGTCGACTAATCCAGCCAGAACCCGTCATCACGATGGATAATCCAGTGATGGACGCGATCGACCGCACTATTCTCACCGAGCTGATCCGGGACGGCAGGCTCAGCTTCCGCGACCTCGCCGCCCGCGTCCGGCTCAGCCCGACCGCCGCCGCCGAACGCGTCCGCAGGCTGCGGGAGTCCGGGGTGATCAGTGGCTTCCAGGCCCAGGTCGATCTGGCCGCGCTCGGCCGCCCGCTGCGCGCGTTCATCGACGTCCGGCTGCGGCCGGGACCGGACCACGCCGACCTGGAGGCCAGCCTGCTGGATCTGCCCGCCGTGCTCGGCGGCGTGCACGTGACCGGCCGCTGGGACTACACGCTCACCGTGGCCTGCCGTGACGTCCCCGAACTCGACGAGCTCGTGATGGCGCTGCCGCGCGACCACGGCGTCGTGGAGATGAACACCCGGCTCGTGCTGCGCGAGCTGGCGGGCTCCGGCCCCGGCGCCCTCACCCGGCTGCTGGGTTGAAGGGCCCGACTGGCCTGCCGATACGCTTCGGTCCGTGGTGGTGAGTGAACCTGCGCCGGTCGACGTGGCGGTCCCGGCTGTCGTGGCGAAGCCGCCGCCGTTGGACGACGAGGACTGCCGCCAACTCGACCTGATCCGCCGGTTCGGCACCATCGGCTCGCTGCTGCTGGTCTTCGGCTCGCTCGGCGCGGGGGCCCTGCCGATCTTCAACCCACTGCCCAGTGTGCCCGTGCTCGGCCTGTTCACCCGGATCCCCGGGGTCGCGCTGGGGATCGGCACGCTCGGCATGGGCATGATCATCGTGTCGTGGCTGCTGCTCGGCCGGTTCGCCAAGCCGGGACGGCCGCGGCTGATCAGCCGGGCGCAGCTCAACCGCACGCTGATGATGTGGGGCGTGCCGCTGATCTTCGCCATGCCGCTGTTCTCCAAGGACGTCTACAGCTACCTGGCGCAGAGCTCGATCGTTTCCCTCGGGCTGGACCCGTACGAGCTGGGCCCCGGTCAGGCGCTCGGCCAGGACCACCCGCTCACCCGTGGTGTGTCCAACATGTGGCGCGACACGCCAGCGCCCTACGGACCGCTGTTCCTCTACCTCGGGCACCTGCTCAACTCGGTGACCGGCAACCACGTCGTCACGGGTGTCCTGACGCAACGGCTCCTGGCCATCGCGGGCATCGCGTTGCTCGTGTGGGCGCTGCCCCGGTTGGCTCGGCGCTTCGGGGTGCAGCCGGTCACCGCGCTGTGGTTCGGCGCGGCCAACCCACTGGTGCTGTTCCACCTCGTCGGTGGCGTGCACAACGAGGGCCTCGCGATCGGCCTGATGATGGCGGGCATCGAGATCTCCCTGCGCTACCTGCCGCGGCCGGGTGACCCGTCGCTCGTGTCACTGCGCAGAGAGTGGGCGTTCGTCCTGCTCGGCGTCGCGGTCATCACGCTCGGCGCGGCCGTGAAACTGCCCGCGCTGGTGGCCGCCGCGTTCGTCGGCGTGCAGGTCACGCGCAGATGGGGCGGTGGTGTGCCCCGGCTGTTCGCGGTCGGCGGGCTGTTCGTGGTCACCGCCGCCGTGGCGATGGCGGCCGCGTGCTTCGGCACCGGCCTCGGCTTCGGCTGGGTCGGCGCGCTCGACACCCCGAGCCTGGTCCGCAGCTGGATGTCCCCGGTCTCGGAACTGGGCAACCTCGGCGGCGTACTGGGCATCACGCTCGGCCTCGGCAACCACACCACCGCCGTGCTGGACATCTTCACCCTGCTCGGCTACGTCACCGCCGCGGTGATCACGGTGAAGATGATGTGGGACAGCCTCGCGGGCCGCCGCAGCGTGATGACCGGTCTCGGTGTCTCGCTCGCCGCGTTCCTCATCCTGCATCCGGCCATGCAGCCCTGGTATCTGCTGTTCCCGGCGATCCCACTGGCCGCGTCGCTTGCCGGGACCAGGCGGTTCCGGCGCCTCGCGACGATGGGCTGCACGGTCGCGTCGGTGCTGCTGCCGACCACCGGCGGCACGTTCGCGGGCCGCACCTACGTCATGGTGTTCGCCTACATCGCGGCGATCGTCGTGTTGCTGGCGCTGCTTTTCTGGCTCAACCGGAGCGTGCCGCTGCTGCCCCGCAAGGTGACGCCCGTCGCTCCAGCCGAGGGGGCCACAGACAGCGCTTCAGGCAACCCCTAGGCTATTTGGTTGTGAGCGCGTCCGAAACCCGTCCTGCCGTCGAGGTGTCGGGACTGGTCAAGCGCTACGGCTCGACCACAGCTGTCGACGGTCTCGAGCTCCGGCTGGCGCACGGCAAGGTCCTCGCGTTGCTCGGGCCGAACGGCGCGGGCAAAACGACCACCGTCGAGGTGTGCGAGGGATTCCTGCGCCCCGACGCCGGACGGGTCCGTGTGCTCGGCCTCGACCCGCAGGCAGACGGCGACAAGCTGCGTCCCCGCATCGGTGTGATGCCGCAGGGCGGCGGCGCGTACCCGGGTGTGCGCGCGGGCGAGATGCTCAAGCTGGTCGCCTCGTGCGCGGCCAATCCGCTCGATCCCGACTGGCTCCTGGACATCCTGGGCCTGACCAACGCGCTGCGCACCCCGTACAAGCGGTTGTCCGGTGGGCAGCAGCAGCGCCTGTCGCTCGCGTGCGCCCTGGTCGGACGGCCTGAGCTGGTGTTCCTCGACGAGCCGACGTCCGGAATGGACCCACAGGCCCGGCGGCTGGTGTGGGACATGGTCTCGGCACTGCGCGCGGACGGCGTCAGCGTGCTGCTGACCACGCACCTGATGGAGGAGGCCGAGACACTGGCCGACCACGTGGTGATCGTCGACCACGGCCGGGTCGTCGCCGAGGGCAGCCCCGCCCAGCTGACCACCGAGGACCCGGACTGCCAGCAGCTGCGGTTCAAGGCGCGGCCGGGGCTGGACACCACGCTGCTGACCGCCGCGCTGCCGGAGGGGTGCCACGTCGCTGAGGCCGCGCTGGGCACATACATCGTCACCGGGCGCGTCGATCCGCAGGTAGTCTCCACTGTGACGGCGTGGTGTGCGCAACAAGGAGTGCTGGCCGAGGAGCTCAACGTCGGTCGGCGCAGCCTCGAGGACGTCTTCCTCGAACTGACCGGACGGGAGTTGCGTTGACGGCCACAGCCGCCTCCAACGGTGTCAGCTCACGGTTCCCCGCTGGCACGTTCCGCCCCCAGCCAGGCGCCGGAAGCAAGCCGCGGATGCTGTTCGCGCACGCCCGCACAGAGGCCAAGCTGACGCTGCGCAACGGCGAGCAGGTCCTGCTCACGTTGCTGATCCCGGTCGCGCTGCTCGTCGGGCTGTCCCTGATCGACATCATCTCACTGCCCGAGCCACGGGTGGACTCGGTCGTGCCGCGGATCTTCGCGCTGGCCGTGATGTCGTCCGCGTTCACCGGACAGGCCATCGCGCTGGGCTTCGACCGGCGCTACGGCGTGCTGAAACGGCTTGCCGCGACCGCGCTCCCCCGCTGGATGCTGGTCGGTGGGCGGGTGCTCGCCGGGCTGACCGTCGTGGCGATCCAGCTGGTCGTGCTCGGTGTCATCGCGCTCGCGCTCGGCTGGTCGCCGTCCGTCGGCGGTGTGTTGTGGAGCGTTCTGCTCGCTGTGCTCGGTGCGTTGACGTTCGGAGCGCTCGGCGTGTTGCTCGGCGGCACGCTGCGCGCGGAGCTCGTGCTCGCGCTGGCGAACGTCATCTGGTTCGTGCTGCTGCTCGCCGGTGGGATCATCGTGCGGGCCGGGTCGCTGCCGTCCGGGTTCGCCGCGGTCGTCGAGCTGCTGCCGTCCGGCGCGCTGACCGAGGGCATCGACCGCGCGCTCAACGGCGGCGGCCCCGGCTGGCAACCGTTGGTCGTGCTGGTCGCGTGGGGTGTGGTGGCCGCTGCGGTGGCGGCGCGCACAACTCGGCTGACCTGATGTCGATCACTCGGCACACTACGCATACCATCGGCCTGTGGTGAATCGAACTGCGCTGAAGCAGCGGATCCTCCAGTGGCAGTATGGCTTCGCCATCGCCGCGGTGGTCGCGAACGTCAGTATCGCGATCACGGGCGCGGTCGTCCGGGTCACCGGCTCCGGCCTCGGCTGCACCGAGTGGCCGAACTGCCAGCCGGGCAGCATGATCCCGATCGAGCATCCCGAGCTCGACATGGTCCACCAGTGGATCGAGTACGGCAACCGGCTGCTGGGCGGTGTCATCGGCATCATCGGCGGGCTGTGCTTCCTCGCCGCGTGGCTGTCGCGGCCGCACCGCAAGCGCGTGTTGTGGCTGTCCGCCGCGATGCTCGGCGGCGTGTTCGTGCAGGCGGTCCTCGGCGGGATCACGGTCCGGACCGGTCTGCTGTGGTGGACCGTGGCCATCCACATGGTCGTCTCCCCTGTCCTGGCGTGGTTCGCCGTGCTGCTGGTCCGCTCCCTGCGGGAAAGTGACGCGCCACCACGGCCACGAACGCACCCATGGGTCCCCCGGGTCCTCATCGCGCAGACGGTCGTGCTCGTCGGCCTGCTGATCGCGGGCACGTTGGTCACCGGTGCCGGGCCACACGCGGGCGACCAGAAGGTCGCACGGCTGGATCTGCCGGTCTCCACGCTCGCCCACGTGCACGCCGCGTTCCTGTACACGTTCCTCGCGTTGCTGGCGCTCGTCGGTTACCTGCTGTGGCGCGGACCGGCGCCCCGTGACGTCTGGAAGCGGTACTTCGTACTGGTGGGCGTGGTGCTCGCACAGGGCGCGATCGGGTTCGTGCAGTACTTCACCGGCGTGCCTAGTGTGCTGGTTGTCCTGCACGTCTTCGGCGCGATGCTGGTGACGGTCGCGACCGCGGCGCTGTGGGCGTGGAGCCGGGAACGACCGGCCACTGTGGAGGCCAGTCAGCATGAGCAGTTCGCCACTGCTTCGCCCTGACACTATCCAAGCGTCACCGTGAGCATTTAATGTCCGTTTCGTGACGACGACCGCACCGGGACCGGCGCCCCTGCTAGGCGAGCGCCGCACCGTCGCCCAACAACTGGTTCTCAAGGTCTTCCTGCTGGTGCCGTTCGCGGCACTGATCGCGGCCGTGCCACTGGCGTGGGGCTGGGGTCTGAGCGTCCTCGACATCGTGCTGGCCGTCTCGATGTACGTGATCGCGACGCTCGGTGTCACGGTCGGATACCACCGGTACTTCACCCACGGCGCCTTCAAGGCCAACCGCGCGGTCCGGATCGCACTCGGCATCGCGGGCAGTTTCGCGGTGCAGGGCTCGGTGATCTTCTGGGTCGCCAGCCACCGCCGCCACCACGCCTACGCCGACCGCGAGGGCGACCCGCACTCGCCGTGGCTGTTCGGCACATCCCCCGGCGCGCTGCTGAAGGGTTTCTGGCACGCGCACATGGGCTGGATGTTCTCCCGCGACGTCACCAACTACGAGCGGTTCGCGCCGGATCTGCTGCGCGACGGCGACCTCCGCGTGGTCAGCAAGCTGTTCGGGGTGTGGACGGCGGCCAGCCTGGCGCTGCCCGCACTGCTCGGCGGCCTGATCAGCTGGTCGTGGTGGGGCGCGCTGACGGCGTTCTTCTGGGCGGGACTGGTGCGGGTCGCGTTCCTGCACCACGTGACCTGGTCGGTCAACTCCGTCTGCCACATGATCGGCTCACGGCCGTTCGCCAGCCGCGACCGGGCGGCCAACTTCTGGCCGCTGGCGATCCTGTCGATGGGCGAGTCGTGGCACAACTCGCACCACGCCGACCCGACGTGCGCGCGGCACGGTGTCCTGCGTGGCCAGATCGACATCTCGGCCAGGACGATCTGGATCTTCGAGAAGCTCGGCTGGGCGTGGGACGTGCGCTGGCCGACCGCCGAACGCCTGGCTCGTCGACGCGTGAGCTGACTCAGAGCTTCTCCAGCGGCACCGCCTGCCGGGCAGCGTCCAGCAGGCTCGTGAGTTCCGGGTCCGGCTGGTAGGTGATGTCGTCGTCGATCGACGAGATCGGCATCGGGCCGGTGACCGCGTTGGTCCGGAACGCCGAGCGGAAGTTCGGCAGCTCCGCCAGCCGCACCTCACGGCGTTCGTCCGCGACTCCCAGTTCACGCAGCCCAGCGCGCAGCAAAGCCATCTCGACACCGGGCAGCGCGGGCGCGTCCGGCCAGACCACCTTCTCGCCGTCGTGGAAGGCGATGTTCCAGAACGATCCCTCCGCGACGCGGCCGTCGCCGTCCACGAACAGCACGTCGTCGTATCCGGCCTCCTGGGCGAGCCGGACCTGGTGGAACAGGCTGAACGTGGCGGTGTGCTTCACCTCCGGCAGATAGCGGCTGTACACAGCCGACCGGACCCGCAGCGGTGATGTGCTCCCTGGCCGCACCGGACGCGCGGTGACGACCACGTCCGGTGCCTGCAGGCCTGTCATCCGGTTGGGAGCCGCGTTGCGTGTGAACGCCGTGACGCGGACGTTGGCTGGCAGGTCGTGCCCGCGGATCGCCGCCCTGATCCGTTCGCGAACCACGTCACCGTCGATGCCGTGCCCGAAGACGATCCGGGCGTCCCGGTCAAGACGCTCCAGATGGGCGGTGAGGCCCCGTGCGCCGTCGGGATGGACCAGGATCGAGGTGTAGTGGCCGTAGTTGACGAACGCGATCGTCTCGATGTCTCCCACCCGGAAATGATCCCAGGAATGATCCCCGACAAGGATCACTGATCAGGAACAAGGCCGGGCCCGGCGTGGTTGGTCGTTGACAGACGAACTTTCCCGATGAGGAGGCGGCGTGCCGAAAGCAGTGCGGGTACACCAGACCGGTGGGCCGGAGGCCCTCGACCTGGTCGATGTGGACGTCGCGGAGCCCGGCGAGGGCGAACTGGCCGTGAACGTGCTGGCCGCGGGCGTGAACTACATCGACACGTACCACCGCTCCGGCTTGTACCCACTGCCTGCGCCGATCGCGATCGGCGGGGAAGGCGCGGGCGTCGTGACCGCAGTCGGCCCCGGTGTCACCGGTCACCAGATCGGTGACCGGGTCGCCTGGTACACCGTGCAGGGCAGCTACGCCGAGAAGCTCGTCGTGCCCGCCGCCTCCGCGATCCCGGTCCCGGACGGCGTCGACACCGACACCGCCGCCGCGTTGCTCCTGCAGGGCGTCACCGCGCACTACCTGCTGGCGTCCGTGTACCCGGTGCAGGAGGGCGATCCCATCCTCGTGCACGCGGCGGCGGGCGGTGTCGGCCTGCTGTTGGTGCAACTGGCCAAGTCACGCGGTGCTCGGGTGCTGGGGACGGTGTCCACTCCGGAGAAGGAGCAGCTTGCCCGCGAGGCCGGGGCGGACGAGGTCGTCGGCTATGCCGACTTCAAGAAGGCGGCCAGCGAGTTCACCGGCGGCGAGGGCATGGCCGCGGTCTACGACGGCGTGGGCAAGACGACGTTCGACGACAGCCTGGCCAGTGTCCGGCGCCGCGGCCACATGGTCCTGTACGGCGCGGCCAGCGGCCCGGTCCCGCCAGTCGACCCGCAGCGCCTCAACCAGCAGGGCTCGGTGTACCTGTCCCGGCCGACCTCGCGTGACTTCTCCAGCCCCGAGGAGATCCGCTGGCGCACCGGCGAACTGTTCGACGCGGTGCGGTCCGGCGCGCTGTCGGTGCGGATCGGCGGGCGCTACTCGCTGAGCGACGCCCGCAAGGCACACGAGGACCTACAGTCCCGCCGGACCACCGGCAAGCTCCTGCTGATTCCCTAGGTTTCCCTGCACCGCGTCGAGTAGTTCGCCGACCGACGGGTCGTCGAGCGCCTCGACGACGCACTGCCAGAGTTCGAGGTTCGCCGTCGCCCAGCGGGAGTACGTCGCTTTGGCTTCCTCGCTGTAGAAGTAGAAGCCCGCGTCGTGCTTCCCGCGCTGCTCGCCGACGATCTTGTTCGCCAGCTGGCTCAGCGTGATGCCGTTCTCGCTGAGGTAGCGGTGCGCGAGCACGACCGGGGTGACGGGCAACGCCTTGAACAACGTGTCCGCGTCGCTGAGCGCCTGCGCCTCCGGCGAGATGTCGCGGTGCCGGGTGCGCATCTCCGCCTCGACGACGATCCGGTCGATCCACTCGGCCACCGGCTCGTCCACGCCCGACCTGGCGAGGATGCGCATCCGGATGTCACGGCCGTCCGCGGCGTCCGAGTTGCGTTTCACGATGTAGTTCAGGTCGTGCACCAGTGCAGCGGTTTCCACAACCGCCGGATCGGACCCATTGGCCCGCGCGAACGCGCCCGCCTTGGTCCGCACGAAGTGCACATGGTGCCAGCCGTGGAACGGCAGGTTCGCCGCGAACCGCTGGCACAACCGTCTCACCAGGCGTTCGACCTGGGCGACCGCAAGATCGCTGACCGAACCCAGCTCCTGGTCAAGCATCGGTCCCTCCTCCTCCGCGCCCTCCGGCAAGTGAGGGCATCGTAGGTGGTGAGACGCCTGATCAGTGCGTTCGTGATGACAGTGGGACGGGTTTTGGCACCTTTCTACAACAATGGCGAGTCAGAGTCGGTCGGCCAGTCGGCCCAGGCGTTCCTCGACCGGCACGTGCCTGCGGCTGACGCTGGTGGCCGGGTCGAACGACAGGCTCCAGCCGCGCACCGGCCGTGACTTCACCAGGAACGTCATGGTGCCGTCGGCTGCCTTCGGGATCCGGTGGAACTCCTCGGACAGCATCGTGCCCGCCTCCCCCGTCTCGCACACCCCGCTGTGCACCATCGTGGCCGCCTTGATCACCAGGCCGTGCGGGTCGAGTTCGGCGTCGAACCGTTCGTGCACGTAGCAGCCGCGCAGGATCGTGGTGCAGAAGTGGTAGCGGTGGTTGTGGATCGAGTCGGCATAGCCGATCCGCCAGTCCCGCTGTGGCTTGTACTCGTGCAGCCAGAACGAGAACCGGTCGCCCGGCTCGTTGAGCAGGCACCACGCGAAGTGTGTCGTGGTCTCCCGCGACCGGGAGATCACCGCCGAGGCGATCTCGCCGGACAGCGTCCGCAAGTGGTGGCGTAGTTCGTCGCGTAGTTCGTCGCGGCGGGCCCAGTCGCTGAACCGGCCGCTGACGGCCGTCCAGTCGGTGACATCGGTGGCACGCAGCTCGCCGGCCAGTTCGGCCAGCGCAGACCTCGTTCGCATTTCAGCTCTCCAGCCCCGCGGCTCTGGTGAATTCTTCGCGGAAGGCGTGGAACTGGCGTTCCAGGCCCGCGAACCCTTCGTCGGACAGGGGTGTTCCGGTGATTTTCTCGAACAGGGCTGTGAATTCCTGTCGAGTGGTGTCCGGTGTGATGACGAATTTCTGCGCCGCCCTGGTGTCGCGCATGCGCTGGAACTCGGTGCGCTGCATGCCGTAGATGAACGAGCCTTCCGAGAAACGCAGCGTGCGCGGGTACAGCGAGGTCGCGCCGCCGACGTCGCTGTAGAGCGTCAGCCATACGCTGTCGTCGAAGATCTCCAGCCGGTCGAGTGGCGGTTCGGCGATCACCGCGATGTCGATCGTCGTGCACCGGCTGCGGGCGAGGAAGAGCCCGACAAGGCCGATGGAGATCTCGTCGATCAGTTGTGCGCGGATCTTGTCGTAGTCGCCGCTCGTGCCTTCACTGCGCAGCAGGTAACGGGCGCGGCCGCTGATCGCCGAATGCTGCCTCGGGTCGGCGACGACCGTGCGCAGCTCCCACTCCGACGAGGTCAGCAGCAGTCTCGCGGCGGCGTGCCTGCCGGAGAAGCCGCGGAAGAAGTACTGGCGGCTGGTCTTCAGGTCGGCCATCAGCAGCCGGTTGAACTCCGGGTCCGGCTCGGCGCTCGCCTCGAAGACATGCGTCGGGAAGAACTCGTTGTTCAGCGCCCGGTATTCGGCCGACAAATCCCGCAACGCCCGCTTGCTTTCCTCGATCAACGGCGTGACGAGCGCTTTCTGCGACGCGGCAGCGGTGATCAACGTCTGCCCGAAACCGACAATAGCCGACACCATTGTGCCGGTTCCCGCCGCTGTCACCAGGTTGCGAAAAAGACCGGCGTCCATCGCACTGGATATCCACAGGCTACCGATCGAGATCACCAGCAGGACCGCGAGCAACAGGCCGGTCCTCGTCCAGAACATCTCCTGGATCGGATTCTTGCGGATGCCGTTGGCGTCCGCGGACACCGGGTCACCTCCTTGACGGGCACTCGAACGGACGAATGCGTAGTGTGTCCGTTTGGGTGCGAGCAGTTACTGTACGCGCATCTCGGCGAAGTAGGAATCGGGAAAACGGGGGATGTTTCCGATCACCGTGCGGCGTATCTCGACCGGTCGGGTACCCGATGGAACCAGTGTATGACCCGGTTGCCTAGGGTGACGCTCATGCGTATTGCAGGCAAGGTCACGATGGTTTCCGTGGCGCTGGTGGCGGCGGCCACCTTGAGCGCCTGTGCCAACTCCGAACAGGCGTCGACGGGCACGCTGCCCATCACCCAGTCGTCCACTCCACCGCCGACCAAGTCGTCCCCGAAGCCCACCGCGACCACAGCGCAGTCCGGCGCGGCGACCGGGTCGGAGTGCACCGCGGACGACGTGAAGGTCGAAGGCGAGTTCGGCGCGAAGCCGACGATCACCATCCCGGCCACCTGCCAGCCGCCGAAGAAGCTGCTGTCCAAGGACCTCAAGCCGGGCACCGGCGCCGAGGTCAAGGCGGGCAGCACGGCGACCGTCTTCTACCAGTTGATCACGTGGTCGGACAAGAAAGAGGTGGACGGCAACTTCGGCGACAAGCCGTTCCCGGTCCAGAACGTCGGCCAGGCACGGGTGATCCCCGGCTGGAACGAGGGCCTGATCGGCCTCAAGGCCAACGGCCGCCGCCTGCTGGTCATCCCGCCGGACAAGGCATACGGCGAGGGCGGACAGGGCATCAAGCCCAACGAGACCCTCGTGTTCGTGATCGACGCCCAGCAGGTCAGCTGACCCGTACGCGAACCAGACGCGCTCCCGGCCCGGCCGGGAGCGCGTTTTTCATGTCCGTCTCAGCGGGACGCGAGCCGGAAGACCCTGAGGTCCCGTGCCGTCTTGGACTGGTACGTGTCGTACGCGGGCCACGTCTCCAGCAGGTGCGGCCAGATGTCCGTGCGTTCCTCGTCGGACAGCAGACGGGCGCGCACCTGGCGGACGCGGCCCTTGATGTTCACCGACGCGTCCGGGTTGGCCATCAGGTTGAGTGTCCACACCGGATGCCCCGGTCCGCCCCAGTTGGAACCGACGAGCAGGATGTCCTCCCCGTCGGGCACGTAGAGCAGCGGGACGTCCCTCGACGCACCGGTTTTGCGGCCGGTGACCGTCAGGATCAGCGACGGCATCCCGGCGATTCCGACCACGGTCACACGGCCTTTGGTCAGCCGGAGGAGCACCTTGTCGACAGTCAGGACGGCCGGGCGGATCCTGTTCAGCCACGGCTGGGCCGCAGTCCATCGGGCCGCCTTGCGCAACAACTCCATGACCGATGAACCTACAGGTCAGGCCAGGAAATCCCACAGCGGCATGGGGGTGAGCCCGTCCTGCTTGGCGCGGTCGACGAACGCCTGGTAGTCGGCGGTGAACGTGTGCCGGAAGTGCATCAGCACGACGTCACCGGCCTTGAGTTTGCCGCCCGCCTGGAACTGCACCACACCGTCGTTGACCGCGGCGGTCCACAGCACGATCGCCTTCATTCCGCAGGCCGCGACCGCTTTGCGCGTGTTGTCGTCGTAGTTGCCGAACGGCGGCCGGAACAACGTGGGGCGTTTGCCGAACGCCTGCTGGATCGCGTCGGAGTCGCCACAGATCTCGTTGTGCTGGACGTCGTACGGCTTGCCCTTCAGGTTCGGGTGGGTCATCGTGTGGTTGTTGATCTCCAGGCCCGCGCCCTGCAACGCCCTGAAGTAGTCCTCGTGCCCCTTGAAGTACTTCGAGTTCAGGAACAGCGTCGGCTTCGCACCCGATTCCTTGATCATCTTCAGCGCCGCGGGATCCTGCACCGCGCCGTCGTCCATCGTGATGAACACGTACGGCTTGTCCGTCGGGATCCTGCGGACCACCGGGGCCAGACCGTCCACCGTGGCCGGTGCGTTCACCTTCTCGGCCGGTGGGCTCGGCGGCGTACTCGTTGGCGTGTCCGGCGACGGGCGGGCCTGAGCGTGCACAGTGGACGACTGTTGAGCCGGTGCCCGCTCCCCCGAACAACTGGCCGTCATGACCGCCGCCACACCGAGCACGGCGGCCATGACCAGCTTTTTCCGCATTCTTTACCCTCGCTTTTCCTTCCCCGCAAGGAAATCGGCCTCTACTCCAGTAGACGCCCGAGGGTGGGTGAAAGTTGTCTAAGCTCCGTCACTCCTGACGATCCGGTCGTCAGCCGCGACCGGTGAACCGCGACCGTCGCGGTTGCTCGTGGTGAAGTACAGGTTCCCGTCCGGACCGGCGACCGGTGTCCTGAGCCGCCCGAACTGGCCCTGGTACAGCGACCGCGGCGTGCCGACGCCGGTGGCGGTCACCGGGATCACCCACATCCGCGTACCGCGCAGCGCCGCCATGTAGAGGTTGTTCTTGTAGAAGGCGATGCCGCTCGGGGACGCCTGCGACGTGGACCACGTCCGCAGCGGGTTGACGAAGCTCGGGTTGTTGCACGGCCCCTCGCACGTCGGCCAGCCGTAGTTGGCGCCGGAGGTGATCTGGTTCAGCTCGTCCAAGGAGTTGTTGCCGAGTTCGGCCGAGAACAGCCTGCCGTCCGGGGCCCAGGTCAGGCCCTGGACGTTGCGGTGGCCCAGCGAGTACACCAGCGAGTTGAACGGATTGCCCGGCGCGGGCTGACCGGCAGGTGTCATCCGGAGGATCTTGCCGCCGAGCGAGTTGCGGTTCTGGGCGTTCGCCGAGTTGCCCGCGTCGCCCGTGGCCGCGTAGAGGAAGCCGTCCGGCCCGAACGCGAGCCGCCCGCCGTTGTGGATGTTCGCCCGCGGGATCCCGGTCACGATCGGCTGGGGCGTCTGCCCGAGCACGACCCTGGCGATCCGGTTGTCCGACGAGCTCGTGTAGTAGATGAACACGGTCCGGTCCTGCGCGAACTGCGGGGAGACCGCGAGACCGAGCAGGCCGCCTTCACCCCGCGCGCTGACGCCGGGGACCGTCTGGATGTCGGTCACGACACCAGTCGTGCTCATCTGCCGGATCTTGGCAGTGTTGCGCTCCGTGAACAGGGCGGAGCCGTCGGGCGTGAAGCCCAGGCCCCACGGCACGGCCAGCTGCGAGGCCACCACAGTGGTGGCGGCCTGCGCGGGGGTCGTGGAAACAGAAAGCCCGGTCACCACCGCGGCGGCGATGACCAGGCTTGTGCGGAACTTCATTGGTGCCGTCCTCCTTGACTGCAGGGTCAGAGGTACAGACCAATAATGTCCCCTCGATCACACAGCGTGGGAACAGACTTTCGGTTGGTTCAGAAAATACTCGTCACGGGCAGGCCGATCGCGGAATCGACCGCGACCATCACGAACACCGCACACAGATACGTGTTCGACAGGTGGAAGACCTTCATCGGGTTGGTCTCCTCCCCGCGCCGGTACACGTTGTGCAGCTTGTGTACGGCGGTGAGGAAGATCGCGCCGAGAACCACGGCCGACACCGCGTAGATCCAGCTCGTCGCGGGCACGAGCAGCAGCCCGCACAGCACCATCGCCCACGAGTAGAGCACGATCCGGAACGACACCTGGCGCGGCGAGGCCACTGCGGGCAGCATCGGCACGCCCGCCCTGGCGTAGTCGTCGCGGAACTTCATCGCCAGCGCCCACGAGTGCGGCGGCGTCCAGAAGAAGATCACGCCGAACAGCACGAACGCGGGCCAGCCGACGCCACCGGTGACCGCCGCCCAGCCGATCACCACCGGCATGCATCCCGCGATGCCACCCCAGACGATGTTCTGTGACGTCCGCCGCTTGAGCAGCATCGTGTACACGAAGACGTAGAACAGGATCGCGCCGACGCACAACACCGCGGCCACCCAGTTCGTGGTCAGCCACAGGAATCCGCAGGACAACACGCCAAGAATGACGCCGAAGACCAACGCGTTGCGGATCGGGACCTCGTGCTTGACCAGCGGACGCGCGCTCGTGCGCTTCATCACCGCGTCGATGTCGGCATCGACGACGCAGTTCAGCGCACCGGCGCTGCCTGCCGCCAGGGTGCCGCCGACCAGCGTGGCCAGCACCAGCCACGGTGACGGGATCCCTCGCTCGGCCAGCAGCATGGCGGGGATGGTGGTGACGAGCAGCTGCTCGATGATGCGCGGTTTGGTCAGCGCGATGTACGCGCGGACGACATCCTGGAGCCTGCGTCGCGGAGTGGTGGTGGGTGCGTCAGCGGTGATGCTCACAGCGCTCCCTGCGCGAGGCACACCGTCAACATGACGCTCCTTGATGTGGATGGGAAACGTTCGGGTACGGATCGGAATAGTAGACGGGCTACATACGGGGACCTGCGGCGGGTACTCCTGTGTTGAACATCCAAACCGTCCTGTCCGTTAATGAAGCAAGAACACACCCCTGTCCAGCCGCGTCCGGCTCGCAAGGGCCGGAAGGATGACTACGCTGAGGCAAGGGACGAGGGAAACCAGCGGGAACACTGTTTCGCTCGACGAGACGAGATACAGGACGTGTTCCCGCACGAGCAGCGAAAGTGGGAGCACAAGCCCGTGTCCGTAGATGACATCACCCGCCTGACCACGGCAAACGTTCCAGCCGACTGGACGGACCTCGACAAGCGGGCGGTGGACACGATCCGCGTGCTTGCCGCCGAGGCCGTGCAGAACGCGGGCAACGGCCACCCCGGGACCGCGATGAGCCTCGCGCCGGTGGCCTACACGCTGTTCCAGCGCACCATGCGGCACGACCCGGCGGACGCCGACTGGGTCGGCCGCGACCGGTTCGTGCTGTCGGCGGGTCACTCCAGCCTGACGCTGTACCTGCAGCTGTTCCTGTCCGGGTACGGCCTGGAGATCGAGGACATCGAGCAGCTGCGCAAGTGGGGCTCCAAGACGCCTGGCCACCCCGAGCACGGTCACACCCGCGGTGTGGAGATGACCACCGGCCCGCTGGGCCAGGGACTGGCCTCCGCGGTGGGCATGGCGATGGCCGCCCGCCGCGAGCGCGGCCTGTTCGACCCGGACGCGGCGCCCGGCGAGAGCCCGTTCGACCACCAGATCTACGTGATCGCCTCCGACGGTGACATCGAGGAGGGCGTGACCTCCGAGGCGTCGTCGCTGGCCGGGACCCAGCAGCTGGGCAACCTCACGGTGATCTACGACGACAACAAGATCTCCATCGAGGACGACACCACGATCGCCCTGTCGGAGGACACCGCCAAGCGCTACGAGGCCTACGGCTGGCACGTGCAGGTCGTCGAGAGCGGCGAGAACGTCACCGGCATCATCGAGGCGCTGGACAACGCCAGGGCCGAGGCCGGGCGCCCGTCGTTCATCCTGCTCCGCACGATCATCGGCTTCCCCGCCCCGACCAAGCAGAACACCGGCAAGGCGCACGGCGCCGCGCTGGGTGACGACGAGGTCGCCGAGGTCAAGCGGATCCTCGGCTTCGACCCGGCGAAGAAGTTCGTGGTCGAGCCCGAGGTCCTCGCGCACGCCCGTGCGGTCGTCGAGCGCGGCGAGCAGGCCAAGGCCGACTGGCAGCCGAAGTTCGACGCGTGGGCCACGGCCAACCCGGAGCGCAAGGAGCTGTTCGACCGGCTGGTCGCCCGCAAGCTCCCCGACGGCTGGGACACCAAGCTGCCCAGCTGGGAGCCGGACGCGAAGGGCATCGCCACCCGCAAGGCGTCCAACGAGGTGCTCAACGCGGTCGCCGACGTGCTGCCGGAGCTGTGGGGCGGCTCGGCCGACCTGGCCGAGAGCAACAACACCACGATGAAGGGCTCGGACTCGTTCGGCCCGACCTCGATCGCCACCAAGGAGTGGAACGCCCAGCCCTACGGCCGGACGCTGCACTTCGGTGTCCGCGAGCACGCGATGGGCGCGATCCTCAACGGCATCGCCCTGCACGGCCCGACCCGGCCGTACGGCGGCACGTTCCTGGTGTTCAGCGACTACATGCGGCCGTCGGTGCGGCTCGGTTCGCTGATGAAGACCTCGGCGATCTACGTGTGGACGCACGACTCGATCGGCCTCGGCGAGGACGGCCCGACGCACCAGCCGATCGAGCACCTGGCCGCGCTGCGCGCGATCCCTGGCCTGACCGTCGCGCGTCCCGGTGACGCGAACGAGACGGCGGCCGTGTGGAAGGCGGCGATCGAGCGGCCGCACGGCCCGATCGGTATCACGCTGACCAGGCAGAACCTGCCGGTCCTCGAAGGCACCGACGCCGATGGCGTCGCCAAGGGCGGCTACGTGCTCGCCGACGCCTCGAACGGTGAACCGCGGATAGTGCTCATCGCCACAGGCTCGGAGCTGCAGATCGCGGTCGAGGCAAGGAAGGTCCTCGAGGCCGACGGCGTTGCCACACGTGTGGTCTCGATGCCGAGTGTGGAGTGGTTCGACGAGCAGGACCAGGCGTACCGCGACCAGGTCATCCCGCCGTCGGTCCGCGCCCGCGTCTCCGTCGAGGCAGGCATCGCGCAGCCGTGGTACCGCTTCATCGGCAGTGACGGCGAAGCCGTCTCGATCGAGCACTACGGCGCGTCCGCCGATTACCAGACTTTGTTCCGCGAGTTCGGTTTCACGACCGAGGCCGTTGTCGACGCGGCACGGCGCTCGCTGCAGCGAGTGGAGGAAGGCAAGTGAGCAACGAAAACCTGATCGCACTGACCGGTGCGGGCGTGTCGATCTGGCTGGACGACCTGTCCAGGGAGCGGCTGAACACCGGCAACCTCGCCGACCTGATCCGGGACTGGAACGTCACCGGTGTCACGACCAACCCGACGATCTTCGCCAACGCCCTGAGCAAGGGCGAGGCCTACGACGAGCAGGTGCGCGAGCTCGCCGCCCGTGGGGCCGATGTGGACGCGACCGTCCGCGAGATCACCACGACCGACGTGCGCAACG
This sequence comes from Kibdelosporangium sp. MJ126-NF4, assembly GCF_000826545.1. The sequence continues at coordinate 59,913 of NZ_CDME01000016.1, forward strand.
CCGCCGACCTGTTCCGTGACGTCTACGCCGCGACGAACAAGATCGACGGCCGGGTGTCCATCGAGGTCGACCCGCGACTGGCGAACGACACGGACCGCACCATCGCCGAGGCGCAGGACCTGTGGAAGACGGTCGACCGGCCGAACCTGATGGTCAAGATCCCGGCGACGCCGGAGGGTCTGCCCGCGATCACCAAGACACTGGCCGAGGGCATCAGCGTGAACGTGACGCTGATCTTCTCCGTCGAGCGCTACCGCGGCGTGATGGCCGCGTACCTCGCCGGGCTCAGGCAGGCCAAGGCCAACGGGCACGACCTGGCGAGCATCCAGTCCGTCGCGTCGTTCTTCGTGTCCAGGGTGGACACCGAGGTGGACAAGCGCCTCGAGGCGATCGGCACCCCGCAGGCCACCGCGCTGCGCGGCACGGCCGCGATCGCCAACGCCCGTCTCGCCTACGCCGCCTACGAAGAGGTGTTCTCCGGCCACGACTGGCTTGAGCTGGTCAAGGACGGTGCCTCGCCGCAGCGTCCTTTGTGGGCGTCGACCGGCGTGAAGGACCCGGCGTACAGCGACACGCGGTACGTGGACCAGCTGGTCGTCAAGGGCGTGGTCAACACGGTGCCGGAGAAGACCCTGCAGGCCACCGCGGATCACGGCAAGATCGACGGTGACACGGTGACCGGGACCGGCAACCAGGCCGCTGAGGCGTTCGAGGCACTCAGCGGAGTGGGCGTCGACCTCGACGACGTGTTCGAGGTGCTCGAGACCGAGGGCGTCGAGAAGTTCGAGAAGTCCTGGATCGAGCTGCTCGAGACTGTTTCGGGCCAACTCAACAAAGCAAAGGGCTGAGATTCCCCGATGATCGAGATCTCCGTCGACATCGTCGACGACAAGCTCGCGGAGGAGACCGCGACGCTGGTCGGGACGCTGGTGGCCGACAAGGTCGCCAGCCGGATCGCCGCGCAGGACGCGACGCTGTGGGGCGACGAGGCGCAGTCCGAGGCGGTCATCCGCCTCGGCTGGACGGCGTTGCACGAGACGTCCCGGCCATTGCTCGCCCAGATCGACGCACTGCGCGCCGAACTGCACGCCGAGGGCGTCGACCGGGTCGTGCTGGCCGGGATGGGCGGCTCGTCGCTGGCGCCCGAGGTGATCACCGCGACCGTGGGCGTCCCGCTGGTCGTGCTGGACACCACGGACCCCGCGCAGGTCGCCGACGCGCTGGCCGGTGATCTGACCAGGACCGTGCTGGTGGTCTCGTCGAAGTCCGGTGGCACGGTCGAGACCGACAGCCACCGCCGGATCTTCGAGAAGGCCTTCGCCGCGTCCGGTGTCGACGCCGCGTCCCGGATCGTCGTCGTCACCGATCCCGGTTCGCCGTTCGAGAAACTCGCGGGCGAAGCGGGCTACCGCAAGGTTTTCCTCGCCGACCCGAACGTGGGTGGCCGGTACTCGGCGCTGACCGCGTTCGGCCTGGTGCCCTCCGGCCTGGCCGGTGCGGACATCGCGACGCTGCTGGACGAGGCATCGGCCGCGGCGTCCGTGCTGTCCAAGGACGAGAGCACCAACGCCGGGCTGGCGCTGGGCGCCGCGCTGGGCGTGCGGCACTCGGAAGGCGCCGAGAAGGTCGTCTTCGCGAACACGGACACCTCGGTGCGGGGCTTCCCCGACTGGGTGGAGCAGCTGATCGCCGAGTCGACCGGCAAGCAGGGCACCGGATTGCTGCCCGTCGCCACGGAAGGCATCGACGCGCCCGGCTTCGCCGACGCGGGTGACGACGCCACGGCGACCGCGATCGGCACCCCGGCCGGTGCCGCGCGCGTCTCGACGTCCGGCTCACTCGGTGGCCTGTTCCTGTTGTGGGAGTACGCCACCGCGGTCGCCGGGCGGCTGCTGGGCATCAACCCGTTCGACCAGCCGGACGTGGAGGCCGCCAAGAAGGCCGCCCGTGCGCTGCTCGACCAGCCGTCGGAGTCAGGCGAAACCGAAAAGCCTTCCATTGTGGACGGTCCGGTCGAGGTGTACGGCCACTTCGAGGGCGGCTCGCTGCCCGAGGTGCTGAGGTCCTTCGTGGCCGCGGTGCCGGAGTTCGGCTACATCTCGGTCCAAGCCTACCTGGACAGGCTGGACGACGCGTCGGCGGCTCTGCTGCGCTCGGAACTGGCCAGGCGCACGGGGTTCCAGACGACCTTCGGCTGGGGGCCGAGGTTCCTGCACTCGACCGGGCAGTACCACAAGGGCGGCCACCAGAACGGGGCCTTCCTGCAGATCACCGGCGCGGTCGACGAGGACCTCGAAGTGCCCGACCGGCCGTACACGCTCGGTGTGTTGCAGCGGGCGCAGGCGTTGGGCGACGGCCAGGTGCTCAAGGAGCACGGCCGTCCGGTGTTGCGGCTGCACCTGACCGACCGGGCAGCAGGCCTGGCCCACCTCGTGAACGCCGTGCAGGAGGTAGAACGGCCATGACGACCACGTGGCAGAACCCGCTCCGCGACGAGCGGGACAAGCGGCTGCCGAGGATCGCCGGGCCGTGCGGCCTGGTGATCTTCGGGGTCACCGGTGACCTGTCGCGCAAGAAGCTGATGCCCGCGATCTACGACCTGGCCAACCGGGGCCTGCTGCCGCCCGGCTTCGCGCTGACCGGGTTCGCCCGCCGCGACTGGGAGAACGAGGACTTCGCCCAGGTCGTCTACGACGCGGTCAAGGAGCACGCGCGGACCCCGTTCCGCCAGGAGGTCTGGGACCGGCTGGCCGAGGGCATCCGGTTCGTGCAGGGCTCGTTCGACGACGACGAGGCGTTCGACCGGCTCGCCCAGACCGTCCGCGAGCTCGACGAGGAACGCGGCACCGGCGGCAACCACGCGTTCTACCTGTCGATCCCGCCCGCCGCGTTCCCCGTGGTGTGCAAGCAGCTCGCTCGCTCCGGACTGGCCAGTCAGGACGGTGAGAGCTGGCGGCGGGTCGTCATCGAGAAGCCGTTCGGGCACGACCTGGAGAGCGCACGCGAGCTCAACGGAATCGTCAACGAGGTCTTCCCCGAGGAGTCGGTGTTCCGCATCGACCACTACCTCGGCAAGGAGACCGTGCAGAACATCCTGGCGCTGCGGTTCGCCAACCAGCTGTACGAGCCCATCTGGAACGCAAACTACGTCGACCACGTGCAGATCACCATGGCCGAGGACATCGGGCTCGGTGGGCGCGCGGGGTACTACGACGGTATCGGCGCGGCGCGGGACGTCATCCAGAACCACCTGCTGCAGCTGATGGCGTTCACCACGATCGAGGACCCGGTGTCGTTCTCGCCGCAGTCGCTGCGGACCGAGCGGATCAAGGTGCTGTCGGCGACCAAGCCCGCCGAGCCGTTCGGCGAGACGACCGCACGCGGTCAGTACACCGGCGGCTGGCAGGGCGGCAAGAAGGTGCCCGGCCTGCTGGAGGAGGAAGGCTTCCCGCCGGACTCCACGACCGAGACGTTCGCCGCGATCACGCTGGAGGTGAACACCCGCCGCTGGGCCGGTGTGCCCTTCTACCTGCGGACCGGCAAGCGGCTGGGCCGCAGGGTGACCGAGATCGCGGTGATGTTCAAGCGGGCGCCGCACCTGCCGTTCGACCAGACCTCAACCGAGGAACTGGGGCAGAACGCGGTCGTCATCCGGATCCAGCCCGACGAGGGAATCACGATCCGGTTCGGCTCCAAGGTGCCGGGGACCACGATGGAGGTCCGGGACGTCACGATGGACTTCAGCTACGGCCGGGCGTTCACCGAGTCGTCGCCGGAGGCCTACGAGCGGCTGATCCTGGACGTGCTGCTGGGCGAGCCGTCGCTGTTCCCGGTGGCAGGCGAGATCGAGCGGTCGTGGGAGATCCTGGACCCGATCCTGGATTTCTGGACCGAGCAGGGCAAGCCGGACCCGTACGCGCCGGGTGAGTGGGGCCCGCCGTCGGCGGAGAAGATGCTCAACCGCACCGGCCGCACGTGGAGGCACCCGTGATCATCGACATGCCGACGACGAACACGGCGAAGGTCAACGCCAAGATCGTCGAGCTGCGCCAGCAGGGCGGCGCGGTCGCGCTGGGCCGCGTGCTGACGCTGGTGATCGTCACCGACGACGGTGAGAAGACCGAGGAAGCGATCGAGGCGGCCAACGAGGCCAGCCGCGAACACCCCTGCCGCGTGATCGTGGTGGCCAGGGGCGCGCGGGAAGCCGCGCCACGGCTGGACGCCCAGATCCGCGTCGGCGGTGACGCGGGCGCGTCCGAGGTGATCGTGCTGCGGCTCTACGGCGAACTGGTCGAGCACGGGGACACGTGCGTGATCCCGCTGCTGCTGCCGGACGCGCCGGTGGTGGCGTGGTGGCCGTTCGAGGCGCCCGAGAACCCGTCGGAGGACCGGATCGGCCAGCTGGCGCACCGCAGGATCACCGACGCGGCGACCGACAGGGATCCCACGCGGGCACTGGAATGCCGCCGTTCGTCCTATTCGGACGGTGACACGGACCTGGCGTGGACGAGGCTGACCCAGTGGCGCGCCTACCTGGCCGCGGCGCTGGACCTGCCGCCGTACGAGGAGATCACCGGCGCGACGGTGGCCGGTGAGGCGGACTCGCCGTCGACGGACCTGCTGGCGGGCTGGCTGGCGGCGTACCTGAAGGTCCCGGTGCGCAGGCTGCCGCCGCAGCGCAACGCGCCGGGGATCAACGCGGTCGTGCTGGAACGCAAGTCCGGCCCGGTCGAACTGTCCAGGTTGGACGGAAAGGTCGGCACGCTCCGCCAGCCGGGCCAGCCGGAACGCCGCGTGGCGCTTGCCCGCCGCAACGTGAAGGACTGCCTGGTGGAGGAGCTGCGCAGGCTCGACCCTGACGAGATCTACGAGGCCACCCTCGAAGGCCTCACCCAGGTCGACGCGGCGCGGGACGAGCCGGAGCCCGCACAGGCCTAGACGCTCGTTGGGCCGGTGGAGTCCTTGGCGGGATCACTGCCAAGGACCCCACCGGCCTTCCGTCTCATTGCAGCCCCGTGTCCACCGTTCCAGCACCGCGTGTCCACCGTTCCGGCAGCATGAGATGCATTTTCCAGCACAGGGTGTCCACCGATGACACAGCACGGGATGGACTTTTCAGCAGTTCGACGTACCTTCCACCGTCCGGCGCGTGTCCACCGTTCCGACACGGTGAGTCAAACTGCTCGACTCGCTTCCAGCTTTGGCAGTTTCGCTTCGCGCCGCTCGCGGGTTCAACTCACCATGTCGGAGCCAGTGGACACGCGCTGGGTTTCGGCGATCTTCGGCGCGCTCGCGCGCCTGCGATCGCCGTGAGCGAACGCCGGAATTGTTCGTCGATCTACGTAGTTGAGCGAATCAGACTCAATCTTCTTCGTAGAGGGTGTGACAGCCGTGAGCGAGACCTTGAACCTCCCCGTTCTGCCGCTGGATGACGTCGTCGTGCTGCCCGGGATGGTTGTTCCGGTCCGGCTCGCCGAGGCCGACGCGCGGGCCGCGATCGACGCGGCGCAGGCCGCGGGCCAGTCGAAGATCCTGCTGGTCCCGCGACTGGACGGGAAGTACGCCAAAGCGGGCACGGTCGGCGAGATCGAGCAGATCGGACGCCTGCCCGGCGGGCAGAAGGCCGCCGTGGTCCGCGGCATCTCCCGTGCCAGGATCGGCGCGGCGACGAGCGGCCCCGGCGCGGCACTGTGGGTCGAGGCCACCGAGCTCGACGACGTCGCCGACGAGCGGGCCCGCGACCTGGCCAAGGAGTACAAGACCCTGACCACCGCGATCCTGCAGCGCCGGGGCGCCTGGCAGGTCGTTGACCAGGTGCAGCAGGTCAGCGACCCGGCGCAGTTGGCCGACCTGGCCGGATACGCGCCCTACCTCACCGAGGAGCAGAAGCTCTGGCTGCTGGAGACGCCGAACGTCACCGAGCGGCTGGCCAAGCTCGTCACGTGGGCACAGGAGCACATCGCCGAGCTCGACGTCGCCGAGACCATCAACAAGGACGTCAAGGAAGGCGTCGAGAAACAGCAGCGCGAGTTCCTGCTGCGCCAGCAGCTGGCCGCGATCCGCAAGGAACTGGCCGAGCTGGACGGCAAACCGGCGTCCGAGGAGCAGGACTACCGCGCCCGCGTCGAGGAGGCCGACCTGCCCGAGCACGTCGAGAAGGCCGCGCTGGCCGAGGTCGACAAGCTGGAGCGCACGTCGGAGCAGTCGCCCGAGGTCGGCTGGATCCGCACCTGGCTGGACACCGTCCTGGACATGCCGTGGAACGAGCGCACCGAGGACAGCTACGACATCCAGGGCGCGCGTGCGGTGCTCGACGCGGACCACGCGGGTTTGGACGACGTCAAGGAACGAATCATCGAGTACTTGGCGGTCCGTCGCCGCCGGGCCGACCGTGGCCTGGGTGTCGTGGGCGGCCGCCGCAGCGGCGCGGTGCTGGCGCTGGTCGGTCCGCCCGGTGTCGGCAAGACGTCGCTGGGTGAGTCCGTCGCGCGGGCGATGGGGCGCGAGTTCGTCCGGGTCGCGCTGGGTGGCGTGCGTGACGAGGCCGAGATCCGCGGTCACCGCCGCACGTACGTCGGCGCCCAGTCCGGCCGGATCGTGCGTGCCATCAAGGAATCCGGTTCGATGAACCCGGTCGTGCTGCTCGACGAGATCGACAAGGTCGGCGCGGACTACCGGGGCGACCCGACCGCGGCGCTGCTGGAAGTGCTCGACCCGGCGCAGAACCACACGTTCCGCGACCACTACCTCGAGGTCGAGCTGGACCTGTCCGACGTGGTGTTCCTGGCGACGGCCAACGTGCTGGAATCCATCCCCGGCCCGTTGCTCGACCGGATGGAGCTGGTGCAGCTCGACGGCTACACCGAGGAGGAGAAGGTCGTCATCGCGCGTGACCACCTGCTGCCCCGCCAGCTGGACCGGGCCGGACTGACCACCGAGGACGCGACGTTCGACGACGACGCGTTGCGACTGCTGGCAGCCGAGTACACACGCGAGGCAGGTGTGCGGCAGCTGGAGCGGGCGATCGCACGGGTGCTGCGCAAGGTGACCACCAAGCTGGCGCTCGGCGAGGACCTGAAGTCCGTCCACATCGGACCGGCCGAGATCAAGGACTACCTCGGCAGCGCGAAGTTCAAGCCGGAGTCGGGCGAACGGACATCGGTTCCCGGCGTGGCAACGGGTCTGGCCGTGACCGGGGTCGGCGGTGACGTGCTGTTCGTCGAGGCTTCCCTGTCGGACAAGGAAACCGGGCACACCGGTGTGACGCTGACCGGGCAGCTGGGCGACGTGATGAAGGAGTCCGCCCAGATCGCGCTGTCGTACCTGCGGTCGCGCGGCGCCGAGCTGGAACTGCCGGTGGGCGACCTGTCGGAGCGCAACATCCACATCCACGTTCCGGCCGGTGCGGTTCCGAAGGACGGCCCGAGCGCGGGCGTGACCATGACGACCGCGTTGGCGTCGCTGCTGTCGGGACGCCCGGTGCGCTCGGAGGTCGCGATGACCGGCGAGGTGTCGCTGACCGGGCGGGTCCTGCCGATCGGTGGCGTGAAGCAGAAGCTGCTCGCCGCCCACCGGATGGGCCTGACCACGATCCTGCTGCCCAAGCGCAACGAGCCGGACCTGGAGGACGTGCCGGAGACCGTGCTGAAGGAGCTGACCGTGCACCTGGTCAGCGATGTCCGCGAGGTGCTTGACCTCGCGCTGCAACCGGCCACCTCAGCCGCCGCGATCGCGGCCTGAGCGACCGGAGACCACAGGGGCCACCCACCGCGGGTGGCCCTTTTCCATTACTCCCGATTGACTGTAACCCCACGAGGGGGTATAAATGGGGGTATGCCGAAGGTCAACGTGTACCTGCCTGATGAACTGGCCGACGCGGTCAAGGCCGCGAACCTGCCGTTGTCCGCGATCTGCCAGCGCGCGCTCGAACAGTCCGTGAAGCGGGTGACCGCGATCAGGGCCACGGTGCTCGGGGATCTGGCCATCGATCCGACAGCTCAGCTGTCCCACTTCACCGACCGAAGCCGGACCGTGCTCAAGATGGCCATCGCGAAAGCTCAGGAAGACGGCGCCGACAACGTCGGCACGGAGCATCTGCTGCACGCGATGCTCGCCGAGGGCGACAACCTGGCGCTGCGCGTGCTGCGTGCCGAGGAGATCGAGCCAGCTGTGATCGCGGTGCCGCTTCCGACCGGTTCAGGCTCGGCAACGCAGTTCAGCAGCCCGGCCGCCAACGCGCTGGAGCTGACGGTCACCGAAGCGATTTCGTTGGGGCACAACTACGTCGGCTGTGAGCACCTGCTGCTCGGGCTACTCAGCGAGCCTGATGGAACTGCCGGACATGTCCTACGACAGCTGGGCCTCGACCTGCGGTCCACGCGAAAGGCCGTGGCGGCAGCACTTTTGGGTTACGCGCACTTGCGCGCACAGCCCGCGAACAATCCCGCAACCGTGATCGCGGCAGTCGTCCGGCAGGAACTGCAGCCGATCATCGAGCGGATCGAACGCCTGGAACAGGGCTAGATGCTGCGCCGGGCGCTCTGGTGGGGTGGGATGTCCTTGCTGACCGCGATCCTGCTGACGATCATGACAGGAACTCTCTGATGCGACGTGTGCTGCTTGTGGCGACCGGCGACACGATGGCCTCCATGCAGGACGCCGTCGCGACCGGCTCCCAACTGCTGAGTGCGGTGGCCGATGTCCCCGGTGTCGAGGTCACCGTCGAGGACGTCATGGCGGAGCCCAGCTGGGACACCACACCCGGCACGATGCTGGCGCTGGCCCGTCGAGTCCGTACAGCGCTGCTGGACGACGGTTTCGACGGTGTTGTTGTCACGCATGGTGTTGACACGCTTGAAGAAACCGCGTTCCTGACCGATCTGATGGCCGGGCCCGCGGTCGAGCGTGGTGGCATCGTGTTCACCGGCGCCACCCAGTACTTCGACGAGCCCGGCACTGACGGCCCGGACAACCTCGTCGACGCGATCACGGCGGCTCCGGAAACAGCCGGTCTCGGCGCTGTGGTGTGTTTCCACGGCGACCTGCACGCTGCCCGCTGGGCCGCGCTGGCCACGGCCACCACGTTCGCTTCGGATCCGGTACTGGGGCAGGTCAGTCGCGAGGGAGTCACGATCACCGCCGCTCCCCCGCCCCGGCCGCCGCAGGCCGACGGCATCCCGGAGACCGATGTCGCCCTGATCAAGACCTATCCGGGGATGCCTGCCGAAATGCTGACCGCGGCGGCCGACGCCGGTGCGCGCGGTGTCGTGCTGGAAGGCACCGGAGCGGGCAACGTCCCGGTCGAGTTGTTCATTCCGATCAGTGAACTCACCGAGTGGGGCATCCCGGTGGTGATCGCGTCCCGTGCGGGTCGCGCGACGTCGACCGGCCTCGCGGGGAAGGTCGGCGCGATCAGTGCCCAGGGGCTGCGGCCTGGTCACGCACGGGTCGCGCTGATGGTCGCACTGACGACAGGCGGCGTCGACGCGGTCCGCTCATGGTTCGCCCGGCTCTGAGAAGATACTGGCCATGACTGCAGCACCCCAGGTCGTCGTCCAGGCCAACCCGGATCTGCTCGCCGCGGCGACCGCCGCTCGACTCGTGACCAGACTGGTCGACGTGCAGGCCGCGACGGGATCGGCGTCGGTGGTGCTGACCGGCGGGCGGACCGGTGTCGCGGTGCTCGCGCAGGTGCTGGCCGTCCCCGCCAAAGACGCTGTCGACTGGTCCGCGGTGGACTTCTACTGGGGCGACGAGCGATTCCTGCCAGCCGGACACCCGGACCGCAACGAAACCCAGGCACGGGAGGCGTTTCTGGACCACCTGCCCGTCGATCCGGCACGTGTCCACGTGATGGAACCGTCGGACGGGAGGTTCGGCGACGACCCGGACGCGGCCGCGGCGGCGTACGCGGAACTGTTGGCGGCGAAGGCACAGCAGCACGGCGAGGAGTCGGTGCCCGCGTTCGACGTGTGCATGCTGGGCGTCGGCGAGGAGGGACACACCGCGTCGATCTTCCCCGACTCCCCCGCGGTCCACGAGACCACGCTGACAGTCGTCGGCGTGCGCGACTGCCCGAAGCCGCCGCCCACGCGCGTCTCGCTGACGCTGCCCGCGATCCGGCGCTCTGCCGAGGTCTGGCTGCTGACCGGCGGCGACAGCAAGGCGGACGCGGTCGCGTCGGCCCTCAGCGGCGCCAGCGAGGTCGACATCCCGGTCGCCGGTGCGCGCGGCCGGACCCGCACGCTCTGGCTGCTGGACAAGGCAGCGGCCGCCCAGGTGCCGGACACGCACTCGGCCTGAATTTTCGCCAACCTCGCCGGTCCGGCCGTCCGGCCCGGCAAGGTTGTCCCATGGCAACCGAGCTCGATCCGCAGCGCCTCCACCTCAGTCGCGAGTTGACCAGGCACGCGATGCCGTGGATAGTCACCAAGGCTTTCGACACCGCCGAAATCCAGAACACCATGAGGTTCGCCGACGACACCACCCGCGACGAACTGCGGCTCGCGGCGCGGGAGGCCGAGGACGCCGTGGTCACAGCGGGCCCGGAATTCGAGGCGCTGTACCGGTTGGCCGTCGGCAGGAACGGACAGATCGACGAGAAGCTCCTGGCCAAGGAACTGCGCCGCGGCGAGTGGCCGATCCGGTGGGGCGTGCTCTATGAACGACGGGTACACCGGTCAACACCGGAAACGCTGTACGACGCGATCTGCGACTGGTGCACTGTCGTCCTGCGCGACGGTGTGATGCCCGAGTTGCGCCGGGTCATCAACGCGCACCTGCCGGGCGGGTTCTCCACGACCCTTCAGATCGGTGCCGTTCCCGGTCTGCTGCGGGCGAACGACGTCAGCTTCGCGGTGCGCACCAAGTCGATGGCACGGTTCCGCCGTGCGATCGCACGCACGCACGACAGCGGCGCGATCGGCCTCGCGGGGCCGCGTGGGTCGGGCAAGAGCACGCTGATCCACGACTATGTGGCCAAGCTGCCCAGCACACACGATCTGCGGCCGCTCGCGTTGGTGGTGACGTGCCCGGTGCACTACGAGGCCAGGGACTTCGTACTGCACCTGCACGCGAGCCTGTGCCGGACCGTCCTCGGGCTTCTCGGGAAGGACGACGGCGACCGTCCGAAGGCCCGCAAGCCGCACCGGTTCGCCACCGTGAAGTACTTCATGGCAACTGTTCTGCGAGTGGTGCTCGGGGTCGCGGCCGGTGCGGCGGCACTGCTGCCCGTTGTCCGGGTCGACTTCACCCGCCCGATCGTCCCGCAGCTGACGCACCCGCCGACTTCGTTCGAGTGGTGGATGTTCCCATTGGTACTGCTGGCGTCGTACGCGCTCGTGTCCGTGGCGCGCCTCGTGCTCAGCGTGTTTCGCTGGCTGGTCACGCTGGCGCTGGACTCGCTGGGCTCGGTCGGTGCCCTGCTCGCGACGCTGGAGGGGAGTTCGCGTCGGTGGGCCCACGACCGCGGCGTCGACGAGATCGAGCAGACCGCTCGCAGGGACCTGCGCCGGATCCGGGTGCTGCAGACGTCCACCACCGGCTGGTCGGGCAAGCTCACGTTGCCGTTCGCACCGGAGGCGTCGACGACCAAGTCGTTGCAACTCGCCGAGCGACCGCTCACCTATCCCGAAGTGGTCGACGCGTTCCGGGGCTTCGTCGCGCACTGCGTCGAGGTCTTCGGACCAGCGGTGATCGCGATCGACGAGGTGGACAAGATCGAGTCGACCGAGCGGGCACAGGCGTTCATCAACGACATCAAGGGGATCTTCGGTGTCCCCACTGCCTGTACCTCGTGTCGATCTCCGAGGACGCGATGATCACCTTCGAACGCACCGGCCTCGGCATCCGGGACGCGTTCGACAGCGCGTTCGACGAGATCGTGCCGGTCGACTACCTCGACCTCGCCGACTCGCTGGAGTTGCTGCACACCCGGGTGATCGGCATCCCCGAGCCGTTCGGCTTCCTCTGCCACTGCCTGTCCGGCGGTCTGCCGCGCGAGCTCATCCGGTCGCTGCGGCGCGTCGCCGAGCACCGGCGGGACCGGAAACCCACGTCGCTGTCGGTGATCTGCCGCAAGCTCGTCCTCGATGACCTGGCCGCGAGGGTCCACGAGTTCCGGATCGTCGCCAACCGGCTCGACGTCCAGCACGGCACCGCCGTCCTCGAGCCCCTCGTCCACCTCCCGCGTGACGTGTCCGCGAAGGACTTGCTCGACCTCACGACCAGTCTGATCCGGCGCCAGCACACCGGCTCGACACCGCAGGCGCTCGACCGGCTGCGCAAGGAGGCCGCCATGCTCGCGTACCACGGCGCCACCTTGCTCCAGGTCTTCACCGACCACCTGGACGAGGACACGGCCAAGCGCGCCCGCGACCAGACGGACCTACCTGGTTCGTTCGACCAGCTCGGACGGGCACGCAAGGCGATCACCGGCGACCCGCACCTGGCGGGGCTGCTGCTGGACGAGTTCCGGCACGCGTGGAGCCTGTCCACGGTGTCCGCTCGTTGACGACACGGATCCCTTTGCGGTCTGTGCATATTCGTGCGCCCGGCGGTGTCGGTGGCCTAGCTTCGAGGTGTGACCGAGGACTCAGGGATTCGTGAGCTCGCCGGTCGGTACCGGCTGATCACGCCGCTGGGACGGCGGATGATGCGCGGGTGGGACCTGCACCTGCGCCAGGTCGTGGCGGTCCGGCTGTTCGGCCAGCAGAACGAGCCGGAGCTGTTCCTCGACCGGGCCAGCGCGCTGACGGACCTGGCCCATCCCGGGCTGGTGCGGGTGCTCGACGCGGGAGTCGCCGACGACGGCGAACCGTTCGTGGTTCAGGAGTTCATCGCGGGCACGACACTGAAAGCGCGGCTGGCCAACGGTGTGCTGACCGCGAACACTGTCACCGAACTCGGGTCCACGCTGGGCCGGGCGTTGGCGTACGCGCACGCGCAGGGCGTGGCGCACCGAAGCATCCACCCCGGCACCATCATGCTCGGCCCCGGCCAGGAGCCCTGCTTCACCGACGTCGGTGTCACGGAACGCTCGCCCGTCTCCTACCTCGCACCGGAACAGGCATACGGCGAGGATCCGACGATGGCGTCCGACGTGTACTCGTTCGGTCTCGTCCTGCTCGAAGCACTGACCGGCCGCACGGAGTACGCCGGTGACAGCGCGACGACAGCGCTCGCCCGGTTGAGCCGCGCGCCGATCATCGACCAGAACCTGCCGCACGCCGCCGCGCTGCGGGCGATGCTGTGCCCGAACCCGAACGACCGGCCCGACGCGGCCACCTGTGTGGACCTGCTGCGCGGTTCGTCGGCGAGGTCGCGGGTGCAGACGAGGACCGTCCTGGTGGCGGCGGTCGCCGCCGCGATGGCCGCGACCGGGATCACGATCGTCATGACGCTGTCGAAGCAGCAGCCCCAACCGTTGGTGGAACCTCGTGTCGCGCCCCAGGAAACCGTCACCGCCGAGGTGACCGTGCCGCCTCCGGCAATCCCGACCATCACCGAGTTCGTGGACAGGACAGCGGACCGGGCAGCCCGTCAGAAGACCGACCGGCCAGCCCCAGGCACGGGACCAGCGGCAGACGTCCGGTCACTCGCGATCGCACAAGCGGTGCACGACCAGCCAACCGCGCCGGTACCAACAACAACCCCGCCCACGTCCGCACCGGACTGGTCGCCGTGGCGGCCGTGGGAGCAGATCGCGCACGCGAAGAAGAAACACCGGCCCTGGCCGGTCTCGCCGCCCTCGCCTCTGCCGCGCGGCGGGGACAAGGACGACGAGAACTAGTTTTCAGCGCAGGCCGTTGCGGCGGGCCACCGCGATCAGCACGTCGGGGTCGTCGGAGATGATCCCGGTGACGCCCAGGTCGATCACCCGCTGGATGGTCGCCTCGTCGTTCACCGTGTACGGCACGACCTTCATGCCGTACTTCGACTCCAGTTCCGGTGCGCCGGGGCCGAAGTAGTACTTCGGGTCGGTGCGCAGGTACCAGTCGTCCGAGGTGACCTTGGTCTGCTTCGGGTCGTGCACCTGCCAGTTCGCCGACACCGTCGACGCGCCTGCGGCGCGCACGAGCTTGCCGAGGTCGCGGAACCGCCACCAGTCCAGGCCGCCGGTCCACGCGCTCGGCACCGACGGGTCGCCGTACGCGGCCATCAGCGAGCACTCGTCGGCGACGGTCCTGCACTCGTCCGGCCCGTACTGCCAGATCAGGGCGACGGTCTCGATGCGCGGGTCGACCGCGCGGGCGAGCCGGATGGTCCGCCAGTCGAACGACTGGATCGTGGCGCGGTGTGCCATCCCCGCCTTCTCGATCGCGCCGACCAGCTGCAGCGTGAACTGCCAGTACGGCGCGGTGTCGTCGCTGATCGGGCTGATCTTGGTCTCGATGTTGAGCCGGATGTCGTTCCGGCCGCTGCGCTTGACCAGGTCGAACACCTCGGTGAGGGTCGGGATGCGCTGGCCGGGCACGGCGACCTGCTTGGGGAACTCCGGCAGGGTCTTGCTGCCGCAGTCGATCGTCCTGATCTGCGCCAGTGTGAGCTTGCGGATCGGTTTGCCGACGTACGGGAACTCCGGGTCGCCCGGTTTGACCGGCGCGGTGTCCACGCAGTGCGAGCCGTTGATCGTCCGGTCGTGGCTGACCACGAGCTGGTTGTCCTGGGTGACGCCGGTGTCCAGTTCCAGGGTGGACACCTCGGGCAGGCCGAGGGAGTACTGGAACGCTGCCAGCGTGTTCTCCGGGCGCACTGCACGGCCGCCGCGGTGGGCCTGCACGTCGAACGGTGACGCGTAGCCGCGCGGGAGCGTGAACCCGCGCTGCTTCATCAGCTCACGCAGCCGGTCCGGGTAGTCGGTGATGATGCCGTCGACGCCGTCGTCGATCAGCTTGGCCATGGTCGCCGTGTCGTCGATCGTCCACGGGACGACTTTGACGCCGTTGCGGTGCGCGTGGCGGACCATGTCCTTGGTGACGTACGGCTTGTAGTCCGGATCGGTCACCTTGCCCGCCTGCGGGAAGCCGTGCACCGGTGAGAACGCGTCCGCCTTGAACGACTTGACCGCGGCGATCGGGTCGCCGCCGAAGTCGTCGATGTCGATCCCGCCGAGCCACGGCGACTTGCCGGGCTTGCCGACCTGGAGGAAGTCGAAGTTGGTCAGTGCGACGACGGGCAGTTCCGGCGCGACCTGGCGCATCCGGATCAGCGCGCCCCAGTCGAAGCTCTGGACGCTGACCCGCCTGGTGAACCCGGCTTCCCGGATCTCACGGGCAGCGACCTGGACGAACTGCTCGCGCGGCGCGGTCTCGTTCGGCGCGCCTGCCTCGACCTTGGTCTCGATGTTCAGCTTGACGCCGTCCGCGCGGTAGCGCTTCACCAGGTCGAAAACCTCGCGCAGCAACGGCATCCGCGACCCGGGCGACTGCATTGCTCCCGGGTGGTCCGGCAGCTTGCGCGAGCCGCAGTCGAGAGTTTTGACTTGGGCGAGCGTCAGAGTGTTGACGTACTTGCCGATGTACGGAAACTCCGGGTCGCCCGGTGTGACGGGGCCGGTGTCGACGCATTTCCTGCCGTCGACGCGGCGATCGTGGGTGACGACGGCCTGGCCGTCCTCGGTGATCTGCAGATCGAGTTCGAGCGTGCTGACGCCGAGCCGGATCGCGGTGCCGAACGAGCTGAGCGTGCTCTCCGACCGTAACCCGAGCCCACCTCGGTGAGCCTGTAAGTCGAAGCCGCCGCGTGTGCGCTCGGCCTGCGCTGGAGCCGCGAGCAGACCTGTGACCAGGGCTAACGCGGCCGCTGTGCCGATTGTGCCGACTGCTGTCGGCCGGAACCTTCTCATAGGCGCGAAGGCTGACAGCCGGAAACGAACGGACTTGAACCATTCACTGAACTTTTCGCCGGTCTACACCGAAAGGCGGTTTCCCGGGCAACCACTTTCCAGGTTTGCTGTCACCTCGTAAAGCGTTCACATGCACCATTTGGAGTACCCGTGCCGTTACGCACGCGGGTTGCCGCGTTACCTGCGTTATTGCTGCTAGGACTGGCCAGCCCGGCGGTTGCCGCGCCGGTCGTCGACCTCCCGGACACGACGTCCACCCTGTCCGCCGTCGATCCGGCGAAACGGATCGAAACCTCGCGCACGACCCGGCCCGTCGCCCCGGGCGTGACGCTCAGCTCGTTCGACTGGTACGAGCCCGGTGACGCGGGCGGCTGGGTGCGCGGCGACTCACTGACCGTCGACCTCGGCGCGGGCACCACCGTCGACTACGTCGACCCCGGCGCGGTCACCAAGGCGGAGCCGCTGTCCACCCAGGCGGGCAGCAAACGCGCGGTGGCCGCCGTGAACGGGGACTTCTTCGACATCAACAACTCCAACGCGCCGGAAGGCGCGGGGATCAAGTCCGGTTCGCTGGTCAAGTCGCCGAACACCGGGCACAACCGGGCGGTCGGGATCGACGCGGCGGGCATCGGCCGGGTCATGGAGGTCTTCTTCGACGGCACGCTGACCACTCCGGGCGGCACGACCAAGCTGACGCAGCTCAACAGCGCGCGGATCGACGCGGGCGGCATCGGCGTGTTCAACCCGGTCTGGGGTACGTACTCTCGCGACCGCGGCACCCAGGGCGCCGCGAAGGTCGCCGAGGTGATCGTGCAGAACGACACCGTGACGCAGGTCCGCCCGACACCGGGCGCGGACCCGTTGCCCGCCAACGGTTACGCCCTCGTCGGCCGCGAGGCGGGCGCGGACAGGCTGGCCGCGTTGAAGCCCGGCGACAAGGTCACGGTCCAGTACTCCTCGCGGACCAGCGACGGCAGCAAGCCCAAGGCGTTGATCGGCGGCAACCAACCGCTGATCCGCAACGGGCAGATCGTCGCCCCCGACGACCCGTTGCACCCGCGCACCGCGGTCGGTTTCTCCGCTGACGGCAAGAAGATGTTCCTGCTGACCGTCGACGGCAGGCAGGCGCCGTACCTGCTCGGCCTCAACCTCAAGGACCTTGCCGCGATCCTGAAGGAGATGGGCGCGTACAACGCGCTGAACCTCGACGGCGGCGGCTCGTCGACGATGCTCGCGCGGGAACCGGGCACCACGGAACTCGATGTGGAGAACAAGCCGTCGGACGGCGGCGAACGGCCTGTCCCGAACGGACTCGCGCTGTACGCGCCCGCGGGAAGCGGGAAGCTGACCGGTTTCTGGGTGACCACCGCGAGCGACCGGGAGAACTCGCCCGGCACCGACCCGATCCCCGGCGGCCGTCCCGACCGCGTGTTCCCCGGCCTGACTCGCAGGCTGATCGCGAACGGCCACGACGAGACCTACGGCCCGGCAGAGGGTTCGCACACCTGGCAGGCCTCCGGTGGCGGATGGATCGGCGGCGACGGCGTCTTCCACGCCACGACCAAGGGAACCGCCAAGGTGTCCGCGCGCAACGGCCGGATCTCCGGTGACACCACCCTCACCGTGCTGGGGCCGCTCACCCGGCTCACCCCGACGACCACGCGGCTCAGCCTCGCCGGTGAGGGCGCGACCGGCACCGTCGGCATCGTCGGCTACGACAACGACGGGTTCACCGCGCCGATCGAGCCCGCCGACGTGACACTGGACTACGACCGGTCGTTGCTGGAGATCACCCCGGCACCGGACGGCGGGTTGCGGGTCAAGGGCATCAAGCCACTCGGCTCCGCGGTGGTGACGGCGACGGTCGGCCAGCAGGTCACCAAGATCCCGGTGACGGTCGGCCTGGAGTCGCGTACGTTCGCCTCGTTCGACGACGGTGACAAGTGGACATTCGGCTCGGCGCGGGGAACCGGCTCGGTCGCTCCCGTCCCGAACGGGCACACCGGCGCCGGGCTCAAGCTGTCCTACGACTTCACGTTGTCGACCGCCACCCGCACCGCGTACGCGACCGCACCGCAGCCGATCAAGATCCCCGGCCAGCCGCTCGCGCTCGGCGCGTGGGTGTACGGCAACGGCAAGGGCGAGTGGACTGCGTTCACCGTGATCGACGGCCAGGGCCAGTCCCGGTCGCTCTACGGCCCGTACATCACGTGGACCGGCTGGAAGTACATGGAGATCCCGGTGCCGTCCGGGATGGCGTTCCCGTTGACAGTCACCAGGTTCTACACGATCGAGACCAAGGCCGACCGGCAGTACACCGGTGAGGTGCTGATCGACGACTTCGTGGCCAAGGTGCCGCCGGACGTCCAGATCCCCGAGGAGACAACGGTTCCCGACCGGTTTGTGGTGCAGGACGGGACGGTCGACGGCAGGCAGTGGCGGTTCGCGGTGGTGTCCGACGCCCAGTTCGTCGCCCGCAACCCGGACAGCGACCTGGTCAAGGCAGCACGCCGGACACTGCGGGAGATCAAGGCGCAGAAACCGGACTTCCTTGTCATCAACGGCGATTTCGTCGACGAGGCGGCACCGGCCGACCTGCAACTGGCGCACCGGATCCTGACCGAGGAACTCGGCAACGAGCTGAAGTGGTACTACGTGCCGGGCAACCACGAGATCATGGGGCCGGGCACGATCGAGAACTTCCGGCGCGAGTTCGGTGCCACCAACCAGACCTTCGACCACAAGGGCACCCGGTTCGTGCTGCTCGACTCGTCGACCGGAACGATCCGCGGCGGCGGCTTCGACCAGACCGCGATGCTGCGCAAGGCGCTCGACACGGCCAAGTCCGACAAGTCGGTGCGATCGGTCGTGGTGATGGAGCACCACCCGCCGCGCGATCCCACTCCGGCCAAGGGCAGCCAGCTGTCCGACCGGCAGGAGGCCGCGATGGTGGAGCAGTGGCTCGGCGCGTTCCGGCACGAGACCGGCAAGGGCGCCGCGTTCATCGGCGGGCACGTCGGCGTGTTCCACGCGTCCCGTGTGGACGGTGTGCCGTACCTGATCAACGGCAACTCCGGCAAAGCCCCGAGCGACGGCAGCACGTTGGGCGGCTTCACCGGCTGGAGCATGCTGGGCGTGGACAACCGGCGCGGCGGTGACTGGCTCGCCGCCGAGATCCGGCCGCACGTGGACTCGCTGAGCGTCAACGCGCCGACCACGTTGCGGCCGTTCGAGTCCGGCAAGGTGTCGGCCACGCTGACGCAGGGCTCCCGCACGGTGCCGGTGTCCTACCCGGTGAGCTCCGACTGGTCCGGCTCGCCCAGCCTGCTGATCGGCGACTGGAGCCAGTGGCGGCCGTGGCACATCGCCCGGCTCGACCCGGAAACCGGGACGCTGACCGCGTTCTGGCCGGGTACGTTCACCGTCGCGGTGACGGTGAACGGCGTGACGCAGCGGTCGACCATCCAGGTGGCGCTGCGCGCCGCAGCTTGATCACATGCGCTGGCCCGCTTAGGTAGTGGGGAACTCGGCGCCGAGGACGCGCAGCATCGCCGTGGCTTTCACGACGGTCTCGTCGAACTCGGCGCCGGGCTCCGACGGGTCGATGATCGCCCCGCCGACACCGAAACTCGCCTCCCCCGGCCGCAGGACGAGGGTACGGATCACGATGGACAGATCGACGTGCCCGGACAGCGAGAAGTAGCCGAGCGCACCGGAGTACACCCCGCGCGGCCCCTGTTCCAGCGAGTCGATGATCTCCATTGTGCGGATCTTCGGCGCGCCGGTCATCGAGCCGCCGGGGAACGCGGACTGGACACAGTGGACCGGTGAGACGCCGTCGCCGAGCCGGGCGCGGACCGTGCTGACCAACTGGTGCACGGTCGCGTACGTCTCGACCTCGAAGATCGCGGGCACGTGCACCGAGCCGACGGCCGCGCACCGGCCGAGGTCGTTGCGGACCAGGTCGACGATCATCAGGTTCTCGGCGCGGTCCTTGTCGTTGGTTGCCAGGTCGAGTCGCAGTGCCAGGTCCTCGGCCGGTGTCCCGCCGCGGGGCCGGGTTCCCTTGATGGGCCGGGATTCCACCGCCCCGTCGGGCTGGATCCGCAGGAACCGTTCGGGGGACGAGCTCAGCACCGCCATGTCGCCGAGCCTGAGGTACGCGCCGTAGGGGGCCGGGCTGTGCCGCCGCAGCAACCGGTACGCCTGCCACGGGTCGATGTCGGCGCGCGCGGTGAGCATGTTGGTCAGGCACACCTCGTAGCTCTCGCCCCGGCGGATCGCGTCCTGACAGCGTTCGATCATCCCGATGTAGGAGTCGCGGCTGTGCCGGGCACGTACCGCGGCCGCCCGGACGGGCCGGACCGGCTCGGGGTCCGGTAAGGCGGCCAACAGCGCGGCCGTCTCGGTGGTCCAGTCCTGGTCGGCCGACACCAGGTACGTCTCCCCCGCCGCGTGGTCGACCACGATCGTGCGGTCGACGTACATCATGACCGCGTCCGGATCGGCCGAGGCGAACGCCCGCACCCCGCCGCACTCGGCCTTCAGCTCGTAACCGAGGTAGCCGACCCAGCCGACGGTGAACCCGAACGGCACGTCCGGCACGTCGACCCGGACCCGCAGCGCGTCCGCGAGCCACGCGAAGAACCCGGGGCGCGTGACCTCGACGCGTTCCGGAGCGCGCCCCGGCTCGATCCGGGCCACTTCGATGCGGTCCGGCCACGCGCGCACCACCTTGCTTGCCGCGCCCAGGAACGAGAAGCGCCCGCCGGAGGCCCCAGTTGAGGCACTGTCGAGCCAGAACGCGTACGGCGCGTCCCGGTACAGCGCGTCGAACGCGGCCTCGGCAGGCACTGGCCAACCGAGCCGCGTGACCTGGATCTCGGTGACCGCGGTGTGCACCCGATCATTGTTCAACAACCTCCGGGACCAGCAGCTGTGATGCCGCCAACTCCCGGTACAGCGGTGACGCGGCGAGCAACTGGTCGTGGGTGCCGGTGGCCGCGACTTTTCCGCGTTCCATGACGACGATCCGGTCGGCCGACACCACTGTCGACAGGCGGTGCGCGATGAGCAGCACGGTGCACCGCCGCGCGGCCTGGTCGATCGCCTCACGCAACGCGACCTCGTTGCGTGCGTCGAGCTGCGAGGTTGCCTCGTCCATCAGCAGCACCTGCGGACGCCGGAGCAACGCTCGGGCGATCGCGAGACGCTGGCGCTCGCCGCCGGACAGCGCCACGCCCCGGGTGCCGACCATGGTGTCCAGGCCGTCCGGCAGTCGTTCGACGAGTTCGGACAGCCTGGTCAGGCGCAGCACGTCGGTGAGTTCCTCGTCGGTGGCGTCCGGTGCCGCGTAGCGCAGGTTGCTCTCCAGCGTGCCGGACAACGCGGGCGCGTCCTGTTCGACGTAGCCGATCCGACGGCGGACCTCGGCGCGTGTCAGCTTCGCGATGTCGGTGCCGTCGACGGTGACCATCCCGCTCTCCGGTTCGTAGAACCGCTGGAGCAGGGCGAACAAGGTTGTTTTGCCCGCACCGGACGGGCCGACGATCGCGGTGCGACCACCGGCAGGCGCCTCGAACGACACGCCGTCCAGCGCGGCCGACCGGCCCGCGTACTGGAACTTGACGTTGTGCACCGCGATCGCGGGCGCCCGGTCGTCCACTGCGGTCACCGGCAGGTCGACGTCGGTCTCGATGGCGAGTTCCTCGACGTCCCTGATGCGTTTCACCGCGCCGAGCCCCTGCTGCAGCATGGTCACGCCCTGGACCAGCTCGGACAACGGCTCGGTCAGGTAGAAGACGGTGAGCAGGAACGCGATCAGCGTCGAGAGCTGCAATGAACCGGTGGCCGCCCACGCCCCGCCCGCGCCGAGCACGAGCAGGAACGGCACCGAGAACGCCAGGTTCATGATGCCGCCGACGAGCGCGTTGTACTTCGCGCCCGCGAACCCGGCGTGCATCGCCTTGCGCGCGGCCTCGGTGATCGCCGCTTCCTCCCGTGCTTCCGCGCCACTGGCCTTGACCGTCCGCGCCGCGCCGAGCGCGCGATCCAGTCCCGCGCCGACCTCGCCGACCGCCTCCTGAGCCCGGGTGATCACCCGGCGGATCTTCGGCAACAGCACCCCGATGATCACGCCGACCAGCGCGAGCGATCCGAGCGTCATCCCGGCCAGGCGGGCGTCCAGCGTGAACATCACGATGATCGAGCCGATACCACCCGCGGTGCCCTTGACGACGCTGATCAGCGCCTGGGTGGTGGCGCTCTGCAGCAGCGTGCTGTCGGAGGTCACCCGTGAGGTCAGGTCGCCGGGCGCGGCCGCGTCCAGGTCCGGCACGCGCAGCCGCAGCAACCGGCCGATCAGCTGGCCGCGGACCGAGAACACCACCTTCTCGGCGGTCCGGTCCAGCAGGAACGTGTACACGCCCGCGAGCAGCGACCCGACGACGACCAGGACCGCCAGCGTCCCCACCGGGCCGCCCAACGGCGAGGAACTCGCGAGCGCGTCCACCACCGACTTGGTGGCCAACGGTTGCGCCAGGTTCGCCGCGGCCGACGCGAGCGCGATGACGAGCCCGACGGTCAGCGCGATCCAATGGTTCCTGGCATACCCCAGTAGCGTCCGCACACCTCGATGCTCCACGTCCGGAATGTGCACAGGCATCCGTTTGCGGGATGATCCGCCGTCGTCCTTTCGCGGTGGACAGCGTGTTCGGCAGCCTGGTGTCAAGCAGCGGGGTGTCAGGCGGGTGGTTCGCAGTCGCCGCCCGCGGCGGCGTCGAACTGCACCGAACGGGACGCGTTCATCGCGCCGACGTACTGCTCGTAGTACTGGCGTAGGGCCGTGGCCGTCGTCTGGTCGAGCGGCTCGGTGCCGCCGTTCTGCCATTCGGCGGCCAACGCGATACCCCGGTCGCGGGCCGGATGGACGACAGCGGGAGGGATCGCGCCCTCCTGGCCGTCGTAGTCGGCGATCTCCTGGCCCAGGCTCAGCGCCATGGCGTTGACGACGGTCGACGCTCGCCCTTCGTCGACACTGTCCAGTCACCGACAGTGACCGGCCCGGCGGCGGACTGAGCCGTCCCGGTATCTCGTTGGACGACCATCCGCGTCACCGCGGCATTGCCTGCTATCGATTGCAGGTGCAGCAATGGGGTACCGGTTCGAGCCGCCCTGTCGTCGACAGCGTGGTCCGCCGGACCTGCTCCGGCCGTGATTTGCCCGCCGCGTCCCCGCGGACCCAAGTCGCGCCCCATGTGGGCCAGTGTGCTCAGCCGGTTGCCGTACACGCCGGGCATTGATGTCGCCCAGCGGGCATCGGCAGGCGCCCGAAAGGGCGCGAACGGGTGAGGAGCGGCATATGTCGCACGACACGCGCTACCGACGTTCGTCCATCAAGGATGTGCTTTTGCACATTCCTTGCCGACCGGGCGTCCGCGTTCGAGGATCGGACTGTCTTAACAGGGTGACGGAGGGCGTACACCCCACTCCCTTTCGTCAGAGAGGCCGAGCCACATGCCACAACAAAGACACCGGCCGGCCGAGGAGCACGACGGGGCCACAAGCCCCAGTGACGTTCCCCGGCAGCGAGACGGCTCCCCAGAACGGTCAACGGCGACCGGGGACAGCCAGCCATTGCCGTTTTACGAGGACACGCAGGCCAAGCCAAGGGGTTCCACGGTGGTCACGCACACTTTGACAGCCGGGCACGCGGGGGAAGTGGCCCACCAGGTCACGCGCGCCCGAAATCCTTACGCCTACCTCGACCGCTTCAAACAGATCCATCGCCATCCGGTTGCCAGAAGCATCGCGCTGGACGTCCTCGCCGTCGTCGTCGCCGTGCTCGACGTCTGGCTGATCATCCCCAGCAAGGCGCAGCCGTACTCGGTCGTCCTGTCCGGCGTGGCCTGCGCCGCGCTGGTCTTACGCAGGCGATTTCCCTTCCTCGCCCTGCTGGTCACCATCCCCGGTTTCCTCGCGGGCTGGGCCCAGATCGCGGCGATGATCGCACTGTTCACCCTGGCCAGGCGCAAACTGTGGATGTGGCAGACCATGGCCGCGGGCGCGCTGGTGTTCCTGTCGCGGTACGTGCTCTGGCCGTTGGCCGACTTCGCCGACCTGACCTGGCGACAGCACATCTTCCGGGGCATCTACGGCGTGTTGATGGCGGGCATGCCGATCGCACTCGGCCTGCTGCTGGCGTTGCGCAAGCAGCTGTCGGACCGGTTGACCGAACTGGCCGAGAGCCGCGAACGAGAACAGCGGCTGCACGAGCAGACCATCCGCTCCGCCGAACGCGCCAGCCTCGCCCGCGAGATGCACGACGTCGTGTCCCACCAGGTCACGCTGATCGCCATGCAGGCGGGCGCACTCGCGGTCTCCGCGCACGACGAGGAGTCACGGCAGGGCGCCAACACGATCAGACAGCTGAGCAAACGCACCCTGGACGAACTGCGTGACCTGGTCGGCGTGCTCAGGTCGGGCACCGTCGACGACGGCGTGCACCCCGGCCTTGAGGAGTTGCCCCTGCTGCTGCGCAACTCCGAGGTCCCGGTCAAACTGGCCGAGAAGGTGGTGCCCGACTCCGTGCCGCCCGCGGTCTCGCGCGCGGCGTACCGGACCGTGCAGGAGTCGCTGACCAACATCCACAAACACTCGCCGGGTGCCAAGGCGGTGATCCGGCTGTTCCCCTGCGGCTCGGCGTTGATCGTGGAAGTGGTCAACGACCAGGCCGACCCGGAGATGGCGCACTCCGGCAGGCTCCCCTCGGGCGGACACGGCCTGCTCGGTGTGCGGGAACGGGCGGTCCTGCTCGGCGGCACGTTCCACGCCGGACACACCCCGGACGGCGGTTTCCGGGTCTGCGTGACCTACCCGATGGAAAACTGACGACAGCACCTCGTGAGTGTTTTGTCCGGTTAGAACCGGCCGAACCGCTCACGACACTCTTTCCAGCTAGGCTGGTAGGGTGTCGTGAGCGGTTCGGCCATCCGGTTCTAACCGGACAAAACACTCACGGAGGCTCAGCCTTCGCGCTGCGCGCGGAGCTTGGCCAATGCCTCGGCGAGGATCGCCTCGCCGTCGGCGTCCGACCTGCGCTCCTTCACGTACGCCAGGTGAGTCTTGTACGGCTCGTTCCGGGGTGCGTTGGGCGGCGCCTGCTGGTCACGGCCACCCGGCAGACCACAGCGCGGGCAGTCCCACGACTCCGGCTCCTCCGCGTCGACCGCGAACGACGGACGGGACTCGTGCCCGTTCGCACACCAATAGGACACTCGGCGACGCGGAGCGGACTCACCGCGTTCCGACTCGCCCATCGGTCCAGCGCCGACCCGGGTTCCCCGAATCGCGTTACCACCAGCCATTGGCCCTCACACCCCCATCACTCACGGCATTCCCGCAACGGTTGACCAGTGAACACTCGTACGTCCCCAGCGTGCGCAGTGTTCACGCGATCTTGATCAGCAACCCGAGCCCGACGATGCAGATCAGCCAGATGACACCGACCACCAGAGTGGCCCGGTCCAGGTTCTTCTCGACCACGCTCGACCCCGAGAGGCTGGACTGCATGCCGCCACCGAACAGCGAGGACAAACCACCGCCGCGGCCGCGGTGCAGCAGCACCAAGAGGATCAAGAGCACGCTCGTGGCGACCAAACCGATTTTCAGAGCCAGTTCCATTTCATCCTCGCTGTCGCACGGCAGGACTCACAGGTTACCTCCTACGTGTCCTGCTTTGACCACGGGCCGTGCAAAGACCCAACACTTGTGTTACATGACTAAGCGTTCCGGCAACCGGATTCCGAGTTTTTATCACCTACACGAACGGTCCGCCCGCAGCCATGGCTGAGAGCTTGGTGAACTCCTCGCCATCCAGGCTCGCACCGCCGACCAGAGCACCGTCGATGTCGGGCTGCGCGATCAGGTCGGAGATGTTTCCCGACTTCACCGAACCGCCGTACAGCACACGCACCGCGGTCGCGATCTCGGCGCCGTACTTCTCCTCGAGCTGCTTGCGGATCGCGCCGCACACTTCCTGTGCGTCCGCCGGGGTGGCGACCTTGCCGGTGCCGATCGCCCAGACCGGTTCGTAGGCCACGACGACCTTGGCCACCTGCTCGGCCTTGAGTCCCTTGAGGGCGGCGATGAGCTGGTCGTTGCAGTGAACGACGTGCCCGGCGGCCTCCCGCACGTCGAGCTTCTCGCCGACGCACAGGATGGGCGTGATGCCGTGCTTGAGGGCCTGCTTGACCTTCTTGTTGACCAGCTCGTCGCTTTCCTCGTGGTACTCGCGGCGCTCGGAGTGGCCGACCACGACGTACTGGCAGCCGAGCTTGGCGAGCATCAGGCCGGAGATGTCACCGGTGTAGGCGCCGGAGTCGTGCGGGGCCACGTCCTGCGCCCCGTGCTTGATCTGGAGTTTGTCGCCCTCGATCACGTTCTGCACGGCGCGGATCGCGGTGAACGGCGGCAGGACCGCGACCTCCACCTTCGCGTAGTACTTCTCCGGCAGCGAGAACGCGATCTTCTGCACCAGTGCGATGGCCTCGAGGTGGTTGAGGTTCATCTTCCAGTTGCCGGCGATCAGCGGCGTGCGAGCCATCTTTTACTCAGTCCTCCAGAACCTGGACGCCGGGCAGTTGTTTGCCCTCGAGGAACTCCAGCGACGCGCCGCCGCCGGTCGAGATGTGCGAGAAGCCGTCCTCGGGCAGGCCGAGCCTGCGCACGGCCGCGGCCGAGTCGCCGCCGCCGACGACGCTGAAGGACTTGCCGTCCACCAGCGCCTGCGCCACCGCACGGGTACCGCCGGAGAACGCGTCGAACTCGAACACGCCCATCGGGCCGTTCCAGAACACGGTCGCCGCGTCGGCCAGCTTCGCCGCGAACAGCTCCTGCGAACGCGGGCCGATGTCCAGCCCCTGCCGGTCGGCCGGGATGGCGTCGGCCGCGACGACCTCGTAGTCCGCGTCGGGCGCGAACCCGGTCGCCGCCAGCACGTCCACCGGCAGCACGAGCTCGACACCGCGCTTCTCGGCCTCGGCGAGGAAGCCCTTGACCTGGTCGAGCTGGTCTTCCTGGAGCAGCGACCTGCCGACCTCGTGGCCCTGGGCCTTGAGGAACGTGTACGCCATGCCGCCGCCGATCAGCAGCCGGTCGACCTTGGTCAGCAGGTTGGCGATGACGCCGAGCTTGTCGGAGACCTTCGAGCCCCCGAGCGCCACCACATAAGGTCGCTCGGCGCCTGTGGCCTGATTTCCGGCTCCGCCGGAGGCGGTGAGCTTGCGCAGCACCTCGACCTCGGCGAGCACGAGACCGCCCGCGTAGTGCGGGAGGCGCTTGGCCACGTCGTACACCGACGCCTGCTTGCGGTGCACGACACCGAAGCCGTCGGAGACGAACGCGTCCGCGAAGCTCGCCAGCTCGTCGGCCAGCGCGCCGCGCTCGGCCTCGTCCTTGCTGGTCTCGCGGGCGTCGAAACGGATGTTCTCCAGCAGCGCGACCTCGCCGTCGGCCAGCGACTCGACGGTTGCCCTGGCGGACTCGCCGGTGACGTCGGCGGCCAGCTTGACCTCGGCGCCGAGCAGTTCACCGAGCCGCTTGGCGACCGGCTTGAGGGAGAACTTCGGGTCCGGCTCGCCCTTGGGGCGGCCCAGGTGCGCGGCGACGACAACCCGCGCGCCCGCGCCCGTGAGCTGCTGGAGCGTGGGCAGCGAGGCACGCACGCGGCCGTCGTCGGTGATCGTCTCGCCGTCCAGAGGGACGTTCAGGTCGGCGCGTACGAGCACGCGCCGACCCGACACACCCTCGGCCAGCAGTTCAGCCAGGGTCTTCATGGTGTTGTGTTCAGCCGATCTTCGAGGCGACCAGGGTGACCAGGTCCGCGAGGCGGTTGGAGTAGCCCCACTCGTTGTCGTACCAGCCGACGACCTTGACCTGGTTGCCGATGACCTTGGTCAGCGGCGCGTCGTAGATGCAGGACGCCGGGTCGGTGACGATGTCGCTCGACACGATCGGGTCCGTGTTGTAGCGCAGGATGCCCTTCAGCGGGCCGTCAGCAGCCGCCTTGAACGCCGCGTTGACCTCGTCGACGGTGGTGTCGCGGCCGACGTTGACCGTGAGGTCGGTCGCCGAGCCGGTCGGCACCGGCACACGCAGCGCGTAGCCGTCCAGCTTGCCCTGCAGCTCCGGCAGCACCAGGCCGATGGCCTTGGCGGCACCGGTGGACGTCGGGACGACGTTCAGCGCGGCGGCGCGGGCACGACGCAGGTCCTTGTGCGGCGCGTCCTGCAGGTTCTGGTCCTGGGTGTACGCGTGGATGGTGGTCATCAGGCCACGCTCGACGGTGAACGTGTCGTGCAGGACCTTGGCCAGCGGCGCCAGGCAGTTGGTGGTGCAGGACGCGTTGGAGATGACGGTCTGCGAGCCGTCGTACTTGTCCTCGTTCGCGCCGAGCACGACGGTCAGGTCCTCGCCCTTGGCCGGGGCCGAGATGATGACCTTCTTGGCGCCACCCTCGTCGACGTGCTTGCGCGCGTCGGCGGCGTTGGTGAAGAAGCCGGTGGACTCGACCACGACGTCCACGCCGAGGTCCTTCCACGGCAGCTTGCCGGGGTCGCGCTCGGCCAGCGCCTTGATGGTCCTGCCGTCGACGACGATGCCCTCGTCGGACACGCTCACGTCGTGCGGGAGGCGGCCGAGGATGCTGTCGTACTTCAGCAGGTGAGCCATGGTGGCGACGTCGCCCAGGTCGTTGAACGCCACAATCTCGATGTCGTGGTCGCTCGCCTCAACGGCTCGCCAGAAGTTCCGGCCGATCCGACCGAAGCCGTTGACACCTACTCGGACCGTCACGGTGTTCTCCTCTGTTCGTGCTGTCAGGGGTGAGTCGGGCGAACCAACACTACTGCCCTGGTCCTGGCGCCATTGCCACAGTGCCGACCAGGTCACTTTATCGAATCAGAACCCGGATGGTTGAACCGGTTGGCCGCACGCGGCGTGATCCACCGATGAGTAACCCGGACACCTGCCTTACCCACCACCACATGGAGGCTTCTCTTGCCGGACCCAACTCGCCGCACTGTCGTGTGCGGCCTGCTAGCCGGTCTGGTCGCACCGGCCTCGCTCGCCGCCTGTTCGTCGGCCGACGCCCCTCCGCCCGCGAAGGGCGGCACCGCGCTGGCCAAGCTGTCCGACGTGCCCGTCGGCAGCGGGAAGATCGTCAACGGCGGACCGGGCAAGGTCCTGCTGGTACGGCCGAGCGAGAACGAGGTACGCGGCTTCGACCCCGTCTGCCCGCACGCCGGTGTCACCGTCGCCACGCCGAAGGAGGGCACGATCACCTGCCCCGGGCACGGCAGCGTGTTCGACGCGTCCACCGGGACCATGAAGAAAGGCCCGGCCACGACCGGCCTGACCGCCGTCGCCGTGAAGGTCGAGGGCGACTCGATCGTCACCGCGTAGCCGCCCTGCAGTGATAACGCCGTGTGCCCCGGGGTTCACGGCGTTGTCTTTGTCCCGGCGTTAGGTCGTGTCTCGAAGTCCCCGTTCGATGAGAGTCGGGATCGGGGCGGTTCCTGACGCCGCCGCCGGGACGCCGGAATACTGGTTGTCTTTTGGTGTTCCGGCGGTGGCGTCAGGGACCGCATCCGGCCCGGCTATCGCGGACGGGGGCTTTGAGACACGGCCTAAGGTCTGGATGTGCCGACATATCAAGCCGCTGACGGTGTTTCGCTGCATTACGACGTCCTGGGGGACGGCGGTCCGGTTGTCACGCTCGCGGGCGGGGCGGCCAGGCATCCGAGCTACCTGGGAGATCTCGCCGGGCTGAGCGGGCTGGTCGTGCCGCACCTGCGTGGAGTCGGCGAGTCGCCACTCGAAGGCCGGGCGTCGTACTGGGAGCAGGCCGAGGACATCGAGTCCTTGCGGAGGCATCTCGGGCTGGAACGCCTGACGATCGTGGCACATTCGGCGGGCACCAGGTTGACGATCTCGTACGCGGCGCAGTACCCGGAGCGCGTGGAACGCCTGCTGCTGATCACCCCGCCCGCCGCGTATCTGGTCGACGTGCCGTCGGACGCGCCGGCGCTGATCGACGCCCGCCGTGGCGATCCAGTGCTCGACGCCGCGATCGCCGCGTTCGAAGCGGGACCCGATCTGTCCACTGAGGACGCGTTCAACGCGTGGGCGGCGGTGACGGCACCGGTCGGCTACGCGGCGTGGACCGCGGCCGAACAGGAACACGCGCGGACAGGCCGGTTCAACTTGGCCGCGGTGCAGGCGTTCTTCAGCGTCGCGCCACCGGACGACCTCGCCGCGCGGCTCGCGGCCGTGACTGCTCCGACCCTGGTCGTGGCCGGTGCGCAGGACTGTCTCACCGGTTTGGCACCGGTGGTGGCGTTGGCAGGCCTGTTCGGCGACGGCGAGGTCGCGGTGATCGAGGACTGCGGCCACTTCCCGTGGGTCGAGCGTCCCGGCGAGTTCCGGGCCGTGGCCGACAAGTTCCTCGCTAGCCGAGGTCGTTGAGCCGCTCGGCGGCCGGTCCGGCGTGCTGCCGCACCCACTCGGACGCGCGTGTCCCGGGCGCGGGCATGAGGATCACGGTGTCCACGCCGAGTTTCGCGTAGTCGGCCATCTGGGTGGTGAACGCGTCCAGCCCCGCGCCGCTGAGCGCGTCGCCCGTGCCCGCGATCGTCTTGCCCACCGAGGCGTGGTCACGGCCGACTGTCTCGCAGTGTTCGCGCAGCACGTCGAGTTTGCGGCCGATCTCGTCCACGCCGAGTTGGAAGAAGAGGTTGCACTCGTCGGCGTACTTCGCGACCAGCCGCAGTGTCTTGCGTTCGCCTCCGCCGCCGACCATGATCCGTGGCCGTGGTGAGCTGACCGGCTGCGGAACGCACAGCGTCTCGGCCAGTTGGTAGTGCTTGCCGTCGAACGGTCCGTTGGTGTCCGGGTCCCACATCTGCAGGCAGATCCGCAGTGTTTCCTCCAGCCGCTCGAACCGCTCCGCGACCGGCGGATACGGCACGCCGAGGCCGTGGTGTTCGCGGTCGTACCAGGCCGCGCCGATCCCGAGCGTGGCCCGGCCGCCGGACAGCACGTCGAGAGTGGTGACGATCTTGGCGAGCAGGCCGGGATGCCGGTAGGTGACGCCGGTGACCAACGCGCCGAGCCGGACCGTCGAGGTGTGCGCGGCCAGGAAACTGAGCGTGGCGTACGCCTCCAGCATGGCCGCTTCCGCGCCGCCGTTGTGTTCCATCTGGAAGTAGTGGTCCATCACCGAGATCCAGCCGACCCCGGCCTCCTCCGCCGCTTCGGCCGTCGCCGCCAGTTCGTCGCGCAGCTCACCGGCGGGCTCGTCGAACCTGGTGATGTGGATACCGAGTCGCACTTCTCGATCGCCTCTTTCCCTGGTGCCCCTCGTTCGGACGCTATCGGCTGGAGCGCGCTCCATGTCAACACGTGACCGTCCTCAGTAGACATAAAACTGGGCGCGCTCCCAGCTCATTCTGCGCGGACACAACTCTTTTCGCATTCGGGACATCGGATAGGTTGACCGCCCATCCGACCCAAGGAGGAGTCCTTTGCGGATAGTTGCCCTGGCTATGACGCTGGCCGTCGTCCCGTTCGTCGCCGCGTGCACCACGGGCCGAACCGACATGACCAGAGAACGGGACCTCCAGACGGTCCAGCCGCCCGCACCCGACCGCGGCCTACGGGACGTCAGCAAGGCCATCCGCTACAAGGACGGAATCGCCTACGTGCTGGACGAGACCGCGATGCAGATGGTCTGCGGCGCACTGTCCGCGACGGAGTGGGCGGGCGTCCGTGATGATGGTGCCCCCCTTCTGACGACGTGGGTGAGTGTGGAGCAGGAGAGGGACCGGCTGCCGGACATGCCCGACCGGATCCGCCGGTTGTTCACCATGGTGCTGCCGCGCCTCACGCCCGCCGACAAACCGGCCGCGCCGTTCACCGACGCGGTCGACAACAGCATCGAGTACGCCGCGACCGAGCCGGTCGCGGGTGTGCCACTGCATGACCTGCCTCAGCCCATGCAGAGCCAGATACTCTGCACAGCGGCGATCCAGGCGATGGGCGCCGCTGTGAAGCCCGAGGACATCTCGGTCTTCGGCACCGCAACATGCCTGCTGCTCGATTCCGGGGTCTCGGTTTCCCTCGACACCAAGGGAAGCGCTGTTCCCGACGCCAGCCCCGACCGGATCGGCAGCCGTGTCGCGCAGGTGCTACCGAGCGGCGAAGTGCTGGTCAACGTGCTGAAGTCGGAGAAAACCCGCGGTACCGACGGTGATCTCAAGCTCCGGTTCAAGCCGATGAGCAAGCCGATCGACCTGCGCCCGGTGGCCGAGAAGGTCGTGGCACGGGTGCTGTCCTGATGCCGCTGAAGTCCCCGTCGGTGACGGGGACTTCAGCGCACCTAGACCTCTTCCTCGAGCATCTCGGCGGTCACGGCTGCCTCGGTCGGTGGCAGGCCGAGGTCCTTCGCGCGCTTGTCGGCCATGGCCAGCAGGCGGCGGATGCGACCGGCGACCGCGTCCTTGGTCATCGGCGGCTCGGCGAGTTGGCCGAGTTCCTCCAGTGACGCCTGCCGGTTGGCCAGCCGGAGCTTGCCCGCGGCGGTGAGGTGCTCCGGCGCCTCGGGGCCGAGGATTTCCATCGCGCGCTGCACTCGTGCGGCGGCCGCGACGGCGGCGCGGGCCGAGCGGCGGAGGTTGGCGTCGTCGAAGTTCGCCAGACGGTTGGCTGTCGCACGGACCTCGCGGCGCATCCGGCGCTCTTCCCACGCCAGCACGGACGAGTGCGCGCCGAGCCTGGTCAGCAGCGCGCCGATCGCGTCGCCGTCCCTGATCACGACCCGGTCCGCGCCGCGCACCTCGCGCGACTTGGCCTGGATGCCGAGCCTGCGGGCCGCGCCGACCAGCGCCAGTGCCGCTTCGGGCCCGGGGCAGGTGACCTCCAGTGCTGAGGACCGGCCGGGCTCGGTCAGCGAGCCGTGTGCCAGGAACGCGCCGCGCCACGCGGCTTCCGCGTCGCAGACGCCGCCGGACACCACGGCCGCGGGCAGCCCGCGCACGGGGCGGCCGCGTGGGTCGAGCAGGCCGGTCTGCCTGGCCAGGCCGTCGCCGTCCTTGACCACACGGACCACGTACCGCGTGCCCTTGCGCAGGCCGCCGGACGTGATCACGTGCACGTCGGCGTGATGGCCGTAGAGCTCGTGGATCTCCTTACGCAGTCGTCTCGCGGCCGAACCGGTGTCCAGTTCCGCCTCAACCACCACACGGCCGCCGACGATGTGCAGTCCACCCGCGAAACGCAGCAGGGAGGACACTTCCGCACGGCGACAGCATGTCTTGGACACAGCCAGTCTGCTCAGCTCGTCCTTGACTGCCGCGGTCATCGCCACGTGTCCTCCTCTCCCCCGCCGGGCTGACGCCCCGCGTATCCCACCATCTCCTGGCCGCCCACGCTCGTCGTTCCGGCTAACGCGTGCCGCAAACTCCGCGCGAGCGCCCCCGGATCGTGTCGATCCGGGGCTCCCGGCGTCGCCACCGGGGCCAGGTGTGCCCGTGCGCCGAGCGCAGCGGCGGCAGTGCGCAGCCGGTCCGGCGTCGGTACGGCGTTCGCGTCGGCGATGACGGCGTCCACGCGGAGTTCTGGAGCGTGCTCGCAGAGTACGTGGAGATGCTGCTCAGGTGAGAAGCCTGCCGTCTCACCGGGCTGCGGTACAAGGTTGAGCACAACCACACGTGCCGCTTTTGTCTCGACAAGCGCACGGTGCAGCTCTGGTACCAGCAGGTGCGGCAACACACTCGTGAACCACGACCCGGGGCCGAGCACGACCAGGTCCGCCTGGCGGACCGCGGCCAGCGCCTCGGGGCATGCGGTCGGCACATCTCCCTCGTTGGTCTGCACGCCGATGCGCCGCACACGGCCGGGTGTGGTGGCCACGGCGACCTGGCCGCGGATGCGCCGGACGGCGACCGGGTCCTCGTCGAGGCCTTCCACATCCGCCTCGATGTCCAGCGGCTCGCACGACATCGGCAGCACCCGGCCGGTGATGCCGAGCATCCGCGCGGCCTCGTCGAGCGCGGCGACCGGGTCGCCGAGGACCTCGATCAGGCCGGACAGCACGAGGTTGCCGATCGCGTGCCCGGCCAGCGCGCCCGTTCCGCCGAAGCGGTGCTGGAAGACCGAGTTCCACAGCTTGGCGTTGTCGTCGGCGCCCGCCAGGGCGACCAACGCTTTGCGCAGGTCACCGGGCGGAAGCATGCCCAGTTCCCTGCGCAACCGGCCCGAGGAGCCGCCGTCGTCCGCGACTGTGACCACGGCTGTCACGTGCGGGGTGATCTCGCGCAGCGCGCCCAGTGTGGCGTGCAGCCCGTGACCACCGCCGAGCGCGACCACGCGTGGCGCCGGCCCCGTGGACCCATGTATCACTCGCGCCCCAAATCCCGGTGCACGACCTTCACAGCCACACCGTCCTCTTTGGACAATCTAGTCGCCAGCTCCTCGGACATCGCCACACTGCGGTGTTTCCCGCCGGTGCAGCCGATGGCCAGCGTCAGGTACCGCTTGCCCTCGCGGCGGTAGCCCGCGCCGATCAGCCGGAGCAGTTCGTGGTAGCGCTCGAGGAAGTCCTCGGCGCCCTCCTGGGTCAGCACGTAGTTGCGGACCTCGTTGTCCAGTCCGGTCTGCTCGCGCAGTTCCGGGATCCAGAACGGGTTCGGCAGGAACCGGACGTCCATCACCAGGTCGGAGTCCATCGGCAGGCCGTACTTGTAGCCGAACGACAACACCGTGACGCGGGTCTGCATCTCCTCCGCGCCGCCGAACGCGTCCTCGATCTTGGCGCGCAACTGGTGCACCGACAGCGATGTGGTGTCCAGGATCAGGTCGGCTTCCTCGCGCAACGGCGTGAGCAGGTGCCGCTCGGCCTTGATGCCGTCGATCAGCCTGCCGTCGCCCTGCATCGGGTGGCCCCGGCGGACGTGCTCGAAACGTCGGATCAGCAGCTCGTCGGTGGCTTCGAGGAACAGCACGCGCGGCTTGTACGCGCGGGCGTCGAGGTCCCTGATCACCGACGAGAGGTCCTCGGTGAACGCGCGGCTGCGCACGTCCATCACGACCGCGACCTTGGTGATCGCGCCCCGCGCCTGCACACCGAGCTCGACCATGGTCGCGATCAGCTCGGGCGGCAGGTTGTCCACGACGAACCAGCCGAGGTCCTCGAGGCACTTGGCCGCCGTGCTGCGGCCCGCGCCGGACAGGCCGGTCACCACCGCCACTTGGATGCCGGATTCAGACATTGTTCCCCTCTTTGTCCCTGACGAGTGCTGCCGCGACGGCTTCCGCGGTGTGCCTGCCCACTCCGGGCACCTCGCTGATCTCGTCGATGGTCGCCGCGCGCAGCCGTTTCAGCGAGCCGAAATGCTTGATCAACGCGGTTTTCCTGACCTCGCCGAGACCGGGCACGTCGTCGAGCGCCGACGTGGTCATCCGCTTGGCCCGCTTCTCGCGGTGGTAGCGGATCGCGAAGTCGTGCGCGGCGTCACGGACCCGCTGCAGCAGGTACATGGCCTCGCTGTTGCGCGGCAGGATGTAGGGCTCGCTCTCGGCGGGCAGCCAGATCTCCTCGAGCCGCTTGGCGATCCCGACCACCGCGACGTCACTGATCCCCAGCTCGGTGAGCACGTCCGCGGCCGCGTTGGCCTGCGGCCCCGCGCCGTCGACCACGAGCAGGTTGGGCGGGTAGGCGAACTTCTTCGGCCTGCCGGTCACCGGGTCGATACCGGGAACAGACCCCGGCTGTGCCGGTCCTTCCTGAGCGTTCTCGCTGAGCATCCGGACGAACCGGCGGCGGACGACCTCGGCGATGGACGCCACGTCACCCTCTGCCTCGCGGATGGCGAACCGACGGTTCTCGGACTTGCGGGGCAGACCGTCCTCGAACACCACCAGGGACGCGACCACGTCCATCCCCTGGGTGTGGCTGATGTCGATGCACTCGATCCGCAGCGGCGCGGTGTCCAGGCCGAGCTGGTCCTGCAGGTCCTGCAGCGCGGCCGACCGGGCCGTCAGGTCCCCCGCTCGTTTGAGCTTGTGCTGCACGAACGCCTCTTTGGCGTTGCGCTCCACGGTTTCCATCAACGCCCGCTTGTCGCCGCGTTGCGGAACCCGCAGCTGCACACGGGAACCGCGCAGCGAGCCGAGCCACTCGGCGATCGCGGGCGCGTCGTCGGGCAGTTCGGGGACGAGCACCTCACGCGGCACAGCGGTCTCGGCCGGAGTCTCCGCCCCAGTGTCAGTCGCAGTGTCAGTCGCAGTCCCGCTCGGAGTTTCGGCTGGTTCGTCCGCAGTCGCCTGGTCGCCGTAGAACTGGCTGAGGAACTGGTCGACCAGTCCGGCGGTGCCGGTCTGCTCCGGCTTCTCGATCACCCAGCCGCGCTGGCCGCGCACCCGGCCGCCACGGACGTGGAAGACCTGCACGGCCGCTTCCAGGTCATCCTGCGCGAACGCGACGACGTCCGCGTCCGCGCCGTCGCCGAGCACGACGGCCTGTTTCTCCATCGCCCGCCGCAGCGCGCCGAGGTCGTCACGCAGTCGTGCGGCCCGCTCGAACTCCAGTTCGGCGGCCGCCTCCTGCATCTCCTTCTCCAGGCGGCGCATCATCACGTCGGTGCGCCCGGCGAAGAACTCGCAGAAGTCGTCGACGATCCGGCGGTGTTCGGCCGCGGTGACCCGGTTGACGCACGGCGCCGAGCACTTGCCGATGTCGCCGAGCAGGCAGGGCCTGCCGATCCGCGCCTGCCTGCGGAACACGTCCGGTTTGCACGTCCTAGCCGGGAACACCCTGAGCAGGACGTCGAGAGTCTCGCGCAGCGCCCACGCGTGCGCGTACGGGCCGAAGTAACGCACACCCTTGCGCCGCGCGCCGCGGTAGACGTGCAGCCGCGGGAACTCCTCGTTGAGCGTGACCGCCAGCACCGGGTAGGACTTGTCGTCGCGGTAGCGGACGTTGAACCGCGGGTCGAACTCCTTGATCCAGTTGTATTCCAGCTGGAGCGCCTCGACCTCGGTGGCCACCACCGTCCACTCGACCGACGCCGCCGTGGTGACCATCTGGGCCGTGCGCGGGTGCAGGCCCGAGACGTCCGCGAAGTAGGAGTTGAGCCTGCCGCGCAGGCTCTTGGCCTTGCCGACGTAGATCACCCGTCCGCCGGAGTCGCGGAACTTGTACACGCCAGGGGCGTCCGGGATGGTTCCGGGCGCAGGACGGTACGTCACACGACGGTCGGTCGACGGTTCGGCCACCAGACAAGCCTAGGCGCTCGGTCTGACACTCTGTCGAGTGACCACCGTGCGCCATCAGGCGGAACAGGCGCCCGCCTGCTGGAGACAGCCCGACCACAGGTCGTCGGGGTCGCCGCTTTCGAAGAAATTGTCCACGTCCATGAAGCGGTCGGACAGCTTGGTGACCTGATCCGGGCTGATCGTAACTTCCGGACCGTCGCCGCAACGGATCGTGACCGCGGGCCGGTAGACGGACAAAGTGATGGTCTCGTTGCCCGGAATCGTCCAGGTGCGCAGTGGTTCCATGGCGTCAAATATCGCATATCAAGCGATCACGAGCGATCACCAGATGGGGTGAACCTACTGGACAGTGCCGTATTCCCGGGTTTATGACAGTGGTGACTAGATCACCGGAGGCAATACGTGGCGAACTCCCCAGGTCGACCGACCATCAAGTCTCGGCAAGTCGCGACCGAGCTAAGACGGCTCCGCAAACAAGCGGGCCTGTCGACAACTCGGGTAGGCAAGCTACTCGGCATGTCACAGAGCATGGTCAGCCGGGTCGAGCTCGGCACCCGCGGTCTGAAACCGGACGAGGTCGCCGCGATGCTCGGGCTCTACCGCGTCCCGGCCGCCCGGCGCGAGGAACTGATGACGCTGGTCCGGGAATCGGCGGAGCCCGGCTGGTGGGTCGCGCGCTACGGAGACCAACTCCCGCAGCAGTGGCAGGCGCTCATCGGCTATGAGTCGACAGCGACAAAGATCCTCAACTACGAGCCAATCGGCATCCCCGGCCTGCTCCAGACAGCGGACTACGCCCGCGCAAGGATTATCGGCACCGCCGAATACGTCCTCTCAGACACCGAGCTCGACGCCAAGGTATCGGCACGCCTTGGCAGGCAAGCGATTCTCAGCCGGTCGACACCACCCGAGCTCACTGTCCTCATACACGAGCCCGCACTGATGCTGCCAGTCGGCGGTGAGGATGTCATGCGCAGGCAACTGCGGCATCTTCTGGACATGGCTGATCGCCCTGCGATCACCGTGCGGATCGTTCCACTCGCCGCCGGGCCACACCCAGGCCTCGACGGCGCGTTCGTGATCATGGAGATGCCTGACGAGCCACCAGTCTTGTACCAGGAAAGCAAGACCCACAACGCTTTTCTTGAAGAGAAGGACCTGGCAGTCTTTAAGCTGGCATGGACGAAAATTCAGGCGGCGGCGCTCTCCCCGGCGGACTCGATGGAAAGAATCGCCGCAGACCTGGCCTAGAGCTGGGAGCGATCATGGAATGGCGCAAAAGCAGCTATAGCGGCAACACGAACAACTGCGTGGAGGTGAGCTGGCGCAAGAGCAGCCGCAGCTTGAGCTCGGGCAACTGTGTTGAGGTGAAGTGGCGCAAGAGCAGCGGCAGTGGCAACACGAACGCCTGCGTGGAGGTCGCCAACACCGGCCCGGTGGTCGGAGTCCGCGACTCCAAGAACCCCGCACCGACTCTCGCCTTCGACCAGACCGCTTGGTCGGCCTTGGTGAGCACACTCGCACCGAGCCAGGCGGACAACTGTCAATAAGTCCCAACGAATGCCGGATGTCCGGATCAGGTGATTGCTCGTAGCGTGCGCGGCGGCTTAGCCGACCGCTCACCCCACGGGGGTTCCCGATGCGAGTTCGCCATTGTCTGATCCTGGCCGCCAGCCTGTCGCTGTTATCCGCTGTTCCCGCTCTGGCCGATCCACCCGGCACCGGACAGCCGGGCGAGTACCGCCCGGTCCGCGGGCCGTCGGCCCCCGCGGAACACAGGTTCCTGCAGAAGGCGGTTCGCGGCGACACGATCCCGCGGCACGCGCACGACATCGCCGCCCAGGAAGCCGAGAAGCTGCCCGTTGCCGGTGCGCGCTGGCAGTCGGTCGGGCCGACCAACATCGGCGGCCGGATCGTGAGTCTGGCGCTTGATCCCCACCGGGCCGACACCTTGTACGCGGCCGCGGCCAGCGGCGGGCTCTGGCGCTCGACGGACGCGGGCCGCACCTTCGCACCGGCGTGGCCGGACAATTGGACGCAGGCGATGGGCGCTGTGGCGGCCGCGAACGACGGGACTCTGTACGTCGGCACCGGCGAACCCAACCCGGGCGGCGGCAGCGTGACCTACGAGGGCACCGGCGTCTACCGCTCCACCGATGGCGCGAAGACCTGGCAGAACATCGGCCTGCGGGACTCGGGGACGATCGGCGGGATCGCGGTCGACAAGGCCGATCCGAAACGCCTTTTCGTGGCTGCCAACGGATCGCTGTACAGCCCTGGCGGCGACCGCGGCGTCTACCTGAGCGCCGACGGCGGAACGAGCTGGCGGCGCGTGCTCGATGTGGCCAACGAGTTCACCGGCGCGGTGGACGTCCAGATCGACCCGGCTGATCCCAAGCGGGTGTACGCCGTGCTGTGGGATCACCGCCGTACGCCGGTCAAGCGCACCTACGGCGGCGAAGGGTCCGGCGTGTTCCGCAGCGAGGACGGCGGCCTGACCTGGCGACGTCTCGGCGGTGGGCTGCCCGCCGCCGGACCGGATGTCGGGCGGATCGGCATCGGTGTCGCCACATCCGAGCCGGGCCGGGTCTATGCCATCGTCAACAGCACCGCCGGGCCGTTCGCGAGTTTCCACACGTCCGCGGACGCGGGCACGACGTGGACCAGGCTGCCCGAGCCGGACGTGCTGCGAACGTCGCAGTCCTCGTTCGGCTGGTGGTTCGGCAAGATCTGGGTCGACCCCGACAACGCCAGGCAGGTACACGTCGCCGGTGTCCCACTGCTGACCACAAAGGACGGTGGCGGCACGTGGACCGCCGACGGCGTCACGGTCCACGCCGACCAGCACGCGATGATCTGGGACCCGCGTCGGCCGGGTCGCGTGTACCTGGGCAACGACGGTGGCGTGTACCGGTCGGACGCGGATGGCCTCGGCGGCTGGGTCAAGGCCGAACACGAGCCGTACACCCAGTTCTACAGCGCCGCGATCACCCCGCAGGACACGTCCCGGATCTCCGGCGGCACCCAGGACAACGGGTCGCTGCGGTCGTGGAACGGAGAGGCGTTCAACGAGTACCTCGGCGGCGACGGCGAGGAGAACCTGATCAACCCGCGGGACAAGCAGAACGTCTTCGCGTGCTACCAGTTCGGCAACTGCTTCCGGTCGACCGACGGCGGCGACACCATGACGTTCTTCACCCCGGCGACCACGTCCGACCGCCGCAACTGGTTCACGCCGGTCCAGTTCGACCCGTCCGACCCGAAAGTCCTCTACTACGGCGGGAACCGGCTCAACCGGTCGGCCGACGGCGGCGTGACCTGGACGCCGATCAGCCCGGATCTCGGCGGCGGGCCCGGCCAGGACGTGTACCCGTTCGGCACGATCAGCACGGTCGCCGCCGCGCCGTCGGATCCGCGGACGATCTGGGCGGGCACCGACGACGGCCGCGTCTGGATCACCCGTGACCTCGGGGCGACGTGGACGAAGGTGCTCGACGGCCGGACCTGGGTCACCAGGATCGCGGTGTCCGAACACG
Source organism: Kibdelosporangium sp. MJ126-NF4 (assembly GCF_000826545.1). The sequence goes on from NZ_CDME01000016.1 coordinate 100,623, forward strand.
ACGCGGCCACCGCGTACGTCACGCTGTCGGGCTACCGCTCCGGTTCGGACCAGCCGCACGTGCTCGTGACCCGGTCGGCGGGCGCGCGGTGGTCCGACATCTCCGGCAATCTCCCGTCGGCACCGGTCAACGACGTGCTCCTCGGCCGGGCCGGGCTGATCTATCTGGCCACGGACCAAGGCGTCTTCCTCGGACACACCGCGATCAGAGGGCACTGGGTCAGGCTCGGTCACGGCATGCCACGGGTCGCGGTCGACGACATCGAGTACGACCCGCGCAACCACCGGCTTGTCGCGGCGACCTTCGGCCGGGGCCTCTACACCACTCCCGTCCCGTGAGACATCGGGTGATTCTCCCGGAATGATCTTTACCTCGATCGGGTGACCCGGCCGGTCGCCGCCATCGCCAGCGACACTGCCCACTACGGTGATGCACCTGGCGCTGGAGCCTCCGGGAGGGCGCGATGATCGAGCCGGGCAGGCGATGGATGGGCGTCGCACGCAGCACCGACGGTGTGAGCCGGGCCGCGGCGGCCCAGGCGGCGCGCGCCGCGCTCACCGGTGCCGACCCCAAGATCGTGATCGCGTACTTCGCGATCAGCCACGACCCGGCCGACGTCCTCGCCGGTGTCCGTGACGTCGTGCCGGGCGTCCCGCTCATCGGGTGTTCCACGCACGGCGAGATCGCGCCGGGCGGCCCCACCGACGGCACCGTCGTCGTCACGGCCATCGGCGGGCCGGGGATCGACGTCACCACGTCGGTGGCCGAGTCGGTGTCCGGGCGGCAGCGGGAGGCGGGCGCGCAGGTCGCCGGGTGCGTGGCGCGGGCCCGCGAGGACCTGCCGCACCGGGTGCTGCTGATCCTGACCGACGGTCGGATCCGGGACCAGGAAGCCGTTCTGCGCGGTATCTACGGTGTCGTCGGCGCGAGTGTCCCGTTGATCGGCGGCTGCGCGGGTGACGGCTGGCGGATGGCGCACACGCTGGTGCTCGGCGACGACAGGGTGCTGACCGACTCGGTCGTCGCGGTGACGATCGCCTCCGAGGCGCCGCTGGCGGTCGCGGTCGGCCACGGCTGGCGCAGGATCGGCGACCCGATGATCGTCACCGGCGCCGCGAACGGCCGTGTGTACACATTGGACGACCGGCCCGCGCTGGACGTGTACCTCGACCGGCTCGGCGCGCCGCCGGAGGCCTACACCGACCGGCAGGCGTTCCTGGACTTCGCGCTGTCGAGACCGTTGGGGGTGCAGCGGCGCAGCGGGGTGGAGGCGCGCAACCTGTCCACCGACATCGACATCGAGGGCCGGTCGATCGGCTGCGGCACGGCGATCGACCACGGCGGGCTGGCGTGGGCGATGACCGGCGACCGGGATTCGATACTGGCGGCGACCGACACGGTGTGCGAGAACGTGGTCGCCGGGCTCGGCGGCCTGCAACCGGTGGGGCTGCTGGCGTTCAGCTGCTCGGCGCTGCGTTCTGTGCTCGGCGACGACGGCATCCGATGTGAGAACGAGCGGATCGCCAAGTGGGCGGGGACCGCGCCGTTCGCCGGTTTCTACACCTACGGGGAAATCGCACGGGTTCGCGGTATCGACGGGTTCCACAACCAGACTCTCGCGGTGCTGGCGCTGAGCTGAGCTATCGGGCTGACATGACCGACGATCACGGATGGCTGCACGGCCAGCAGCTGCTCGAACTGCTGGCGGTGATCTCGTCGTACCCGGACGAGGAGTCGGCGGTTCGGGGCGCGGTGGAGCGTGCCGCGCAGGCGTTGGAGGCCGAGGTCGCCGCGGTCGTGATCGGCGGGCAGGTGGTGGCCTCGGTGGGTTTTCCCGCGGCCAGGCTGCCCGAGGACGACCTGGTCGCGGTGGCCCGGCGGGAACGGGACACGCTGACCGTGCCCGGTGTCGGCGACTGTCCTGCGGTGACCGCGCGCTGGGGCGGCACCCACCCGGGCACCCTGCTGCTCGCCCGGTGGGCGGACGGGTTCACCATCCAGGAGAAGTCGCTGGTGCGGGGGATGGCGCGGCTGCTGGAGCTGACGCTGACCATGCTGCGCGCGTTGCAACGCAGCGAACGACAGGCCGCCGAGAACGCCGAGTTGCTCAGGTCGCTGCGGCAGCGTCAGCGGCTGGTGGAGCACTTGTTCGACATCCAGCGCGCGATCTCCCGCCGTCGCCCGCTTGCCCAGATCCTCGACATGATCACCGGCGCGGCACAGGACCTGCTCGGTGACGAGATCGTCGGACTGTGGCTGCGTGAGTCGCCGGAGGGCGACGACACCAGGCTGGTCGCCCACGTCGGGTTGCGCACGGAGGTCGCCCGCAGGCGCCCGACCGTGCCGCTGGCGGAGGCGGGCGCCGCGGGCCAGGCGATGCTGACCGACGACGTCGTCGTGCTGCACGGGTACGCGGAGACCTCGACACTGATCGCCGAGCTGAGCGACGGACGGCTGTGCGCGTCGATGGCCGCGCCCGTGCACGACAGCGGCGCGGTCAGCGGCAGCCTGATGGTCGGCTCGCACCGGCAGACCCGCGGCTACACCGCCTCGGACGTGCAGACCCTGCGGGCGTTCGCCGAGCACGTGAGCCTCGCGCTGACCGACGCCAACACCGTCGACCGGATGTACCAGGCGTTCCACGACTCGCTGACCGGACTGGCCAGCCGGGGCCTGTTCCTCGAGGAGCTGGCCAAGCGGCTCGGCGCGGCCGAGCACGACGGCAAGCGGGTGGCGTTGCTGTTCCTGGACCTCGACCGGTTCAAGGCGGTGAACGACAGCCTCGGCCACGCGGCGGGCGACGACCTGCTGACGATCACGGCAGGCAGGCTGAAGTCGCAGCTGCGCGCGGTGGACGTGGCCGCGCGGTTCGGCGGCGACGAGTTCGCGGTGCTGCTGTACGGCGTGGCCACCACGTCGGACGCGGCGCGGGTGGCCGAGCGGATCCTGCGCACGATCGGCGAGCCGATGCCGGTGGCCGGGCGGCACCTGCGGGTGAACGCCAGCATCGGCATCGCGTTGAGCACACCGGGAATGCCCGATCCGGCCGACCTGATGCGGCGCGCGGACGTCGCGATGTACCAGGCGAAACGCAACGGACGCGGCCGACTCGAGGTCTTCACCGACGAGATGCTGTTGTCGTTCCCGACAGCGGACTGAACCCGCTTCGACCATCGACGGGCGAGATTTGCTTGTTTGCCAGCGAACAACGTCTCCGCCAACGCGCGAACCCCTGTTCCTGTTGCATTGCTGCGGGTGACTTCACACAAACTCCCGCACAGCTGGACGAATGCTGTCTCTCTTCATAACCTGTCCAGGATTTCGCGGTTCCGGTCACCCAACAAGGGTGATGACGCGAGGACGCCGCCGAGCTGTCCCTTCCCTCGGCGGTATCAGCTGACGAAGGAGACACGCGCGACGTGGCGTCGCAACGACTCAAGAGAACCATGCGTGGAGCACTGACAGCGTCCGCCATCATCACGATGGTCAGCGCGACCGCAGCTCCCGCGATCGCGCAGCCCCCCGCCCAGAACAACGAGTCCGAGGCTCTGCAGAAGTTCCGCGAGCTGTCGGCGAAGTCCGAGCTCGTCAACGAGGAATACAACAAGGCAACCGACGACAAGGCCGCCAAACAGGCGGAACTGGACAAGGCCACATCGGATCTGGCCGCGGCCAACCAGGCGAAGACGACCGCCGCTGCCACGGAGAACCAGTACCGCGGCCAGGTGGAGAGCCTCAGCTTCGCCTCCCTGCGCGGTGCCCGGTTCAACAAGCTGTCGGCGCTGCTGACCGGAACGTCCACACAGGACTTCCTTGACCGCTCCTCGGCACTGGGCGTGCTGGCGGCGGACAACGCCAAGGCGCTCAGCGAACTGCACAACGCCGTCACCACGGCGACGGAAGCCGAGGCAAGGACCGCGGACGCGCAGAACCGCGCCACCGAGGCCCGCAATGCGGCGAGCAAGCTCCAGGCCGAGATCAACACCCGCCGCCAGGAACTGCACAAGCAGATCAAGGTGGCCGAGGCCGAGTACAAGAAGCTGTCGCAGGCCGAGAAGGACAAGCTCAGGAGCGGCGGTGCCTCGGCCGACAACGGCCAGTACCTCGGCCCGCCAGGGGCCGCCAACACGGCCATGCAGGCCGCTCTCAGTCGACGCGGTGACCCCTACAAGTGGAGCGGCATGTCGCCGGGTGCCTTCGACTGCTCCGGCCTGATGATGTGGTCCTACGGGCAGGCAGGCATCAGGCTCCCCCGGTCCAGCCGGGCACAGTACACCGTGGGCAGGGCGGTCTCCAGGGACGCGCTGCAACATGGCGACCTGCTGTTCTTCGGCGGCAGCGCCGGTTCGATCCACCACGTCGCCATGTACGTCGGCGACGGCAAGATGGTGCACGCGCCGAACACCGGTGATGTGGTGAAGGTCGTTCCGCTCGGCGGTGGCGGATCCGACTACTTCGGCGCCAAGCGCGTCGTTGGCTGATCCGGACTTGTGATTTCCGGGGCAAGAATGGCCCCGTCTGGCGTCGGGACATCCGCGATGAATTCCGGGATGGGCATCAAAACGGCCGAAACATTCTGTCCTTGCTCCGCTCCGCCAGGGTCCGCCGTGGCCCACACTCGGTGCTCTCGTCGCCGAGTAGCGGAACGCACTCACATGCCGCTAAGCGGCCCTGTCACTCGACACAACCTCTCGCTGACCTGATGGAGCTACCGGTCGCTGTGCCAGGCGATGTCCGTGGGCGGGCTCCGGATCAGATCCACGGCCTGCTCACCAGTCAGCTGCGACGTGTCTCCAGAAAGGTGCCAGCCCACAGTCATGACACGGCATGCTATCCGTCGCCCACACCAACCCAATTGTCCTGTCTCGTTGATCATGGGGCACGTCGCTGAATGATGGCAGCGGATCGGTGAGCTCTCGGGCTCAGGGAACCGGGCTGTGGCGGCGGTGTGCCGGAGGTCATGCCGCCGCGGGTGCTTATCGGCCGCGTGGGGTGGACCGGCGCGAAAACTTCGTGAAAACGCCGCGAAAGACCCGGTGGGCACAATCGGGTCCACAGAGGACACGGCAGGCGGTCGCGCCCGCCGCTGGACATCGGGAAAGGTACGGCGTGAAATTCGGACGGATAGCGGCCCTGCTCGCGGCTGTGGTGACGACCGCGATGGTCACCGTCACGCCCACAGCGGCGAACGCGGGAGATATGATCGTTCCGTGGAAGAATGTCCGCTCAGGGCTATGCCTCGACCACAATTTCACGGACGGTCTGCACGTGCGGGGGTGCAACAGCGGGCCGTATCAGAAGTGGGAGCGCACCTGGTACCCCTCGGACGGCCGTACACAGTGGATGAACGTAGCGACGAGGATGTGCCTTGACAGCAGTGAGAGAGGCACGCGTGCGTTCGGGTGCAACACGTTGCCCTACCAGCGCTGGAAGCTCGGCAGCTGGGGCAACTACCGATACGAACTGGTCAACAACTTCACCAACGGATGCCTGGACTACAGCGAGCACGGGCTACGAACCTTTGGGTGCAACGGTTCGTCGTACCAGCTCTGGAGTCATGTGCTGTAACCGGTGAACCACCCCTCCGGCGTGGTGGTCAGCCTCGCCGGTCTGACGTGAAAGGGCTTGGTCTCGCCGTGATCGACGAGACCAAGCCCTCGTCCGGTCGACGGTCTGCATCAGGTTGTGCCAAAGGTGCCATCGGTCGGCGACCTGAATTGCCTGCGGTGCACCGGTTGTGGCGCTATCGATGTAGGTCGGGCCGCGGTCCCCTGCAGACGACTTCGATCGTCGGGTGTCGGGACAGCCAGGCGGCCACGGTCTCGGCTTCCCGGTCGGGCAGCAAGCCCAGCGGCCTGCGAGTCTCCGCATCGATGACCACGGTTCCGTAGACGTGTCCTTGCGCAGGCCATGCCGCCGTGTCACACCAGACGCGCGTTGTACCTGCGCCGCCTGCGAGCACAGGTCGCCAGGGGGCCGATTCCGGCGCATGTCGCGATGGTCATGGACGGCAATCGCCGATGGGCGCGGGAGGCGGGCCTCGCCGACGTCAGTGAAGGGCACCGGCGCGGCTTCACCCATGCGGGTGATCGAGGAGGTCGCCCCGGCGCTCTCATCGACCCGGCAGTGGCGCATCGAGATCGTCGGCCGCGTGGACCTTCTCTCCGCCCAGACCGCGACGGTCATGCAGGAAGCCCGCGAGGACACCCGCGACTGCGGCCTGCGGTGCCTCACCTTGGCCGTGGGCTACGACGGTCGGTGACGGTGCTGGTCACCGCTGGAGGCCTCGATCGGCGCGGTGCCGTTCCAGGTCGCGAACCGGCCGCGGTCGGGGAATCGAGCGATGTCCCCACATCACCAAGCAAGCGGGCGGCACATGGCCCAATGCCGTAAAGGCCCCGTAGTCCCGTCCCGGTGGCATCGAGCAACTCGCCCAGTTGCTTGTCCGCGGCGGCCATCCTGCGGTCCAGCTCGGTCAGATCAGTGACGAGGGCGACTGAAAGGACGTCGGCGCCGTCGTTCTTGCGCCCGTGTCCCGTGGAGAACACCCGAGCGCGGGCCGACAGGTTGGCTGGGACGTCGAGGACGGTCTCACCGTCGGAGACCAGCCGCTGTGCGAGGCGCTTGCCGACGCCGTTGGAGCCTTCGACCGCCCACAACCGCAGCGGCCTGGTCGCCCTGGCTGGATCAGGACCCCGCCATACCCGGACGCCGCGCTCCCACACCGTTGCGGCCGGTAAACCGCGCTGACTCGGACCGATTGGGCTCTTCGGTGCAAGCTTTTCGCCATTCCTTGTCGCACAAAGTGACAAGGAACACACTGGCTGTGTTTCGGCATTGGGTCGGCCCCATTGATTTTGATGGCACTTGGTCAACAACGCGGCGGGAAAGGAACCCGGGCCATGTCACCAGTGCTCAACAACACCGACACAGCTACCGCCTACCGACGCGGCGGCGACCGAGTGCACGACCTGCTGTCCTGGTGCGACCAGGCGGGCATCGAGGTCGTCACACTATGGCCGCTCTCCACCGACAACCTACGTCGCGACCCTCACGACGTGAGCGCGCTGATCACGGTGATCGCCGACGTCATCGACGAACTCGCCGATGCTGGCCGCTGGCGCTTACGTCTGTTAGGTGACCTGACACGACTTCCCCCATCAGTGAGGCAAAGAACGATACGCGCGCAACAGCGAACCGAATCCGTGCAAGGCATCCTGACGAACATCGCCGTCGCCTACGACGGACACGATGACATCACTACGGCCGTCCGTGCCCTACTCACCGAACACGCCGCCCAAGGGCCCCCTGTCGCCACGATCGCCAAAACCATCACCAGCAGCCTTATCGCCGCACACCTGTCCACCGCGGGTCAACCCGAGGTGGACCTCATCATCCGCACATCCGGCGAACAACGACAGGCCCGCCCACAACAAACCAGGGATTCCACAGGATCAAGCTCCACCACGTTTCCAACGGCCCCACCGCGGACGCGACACCGCCAGCCCCGGCCAACAGAACAACCTCGAGCAGCAATCCACGAGCGAGCAGAACAGCACCGCCCAACCAGCCGAGAACCACGACTCCACGCCGCAGACGACCCGTCAACCGCCAGCATGTCAGTCCAACGCAGAAGACCGCACCAGCAACAAGTAACAGAGCCACGCCCCACAAACCGAGCAGCACGAACCCCAGCGGTCGGCGAGTCGCGAGATCGACTCCCGCCGACGAAGCCAGTCCTGCCTCGCCACCCACCGCCAGTAGATATGCAGCACCGCAAAGAGGACACACCACACGCCGCCGAAGTATCCCCAGGCCCGCACACGTGGGAGCGGACGCGGTTCGTCGACCATGGTCACACACTCTTCTGCCGCTGACCGTGCGCTACAACGCTCTCACATGCGATCAGGCATCAGGTGCGAGTTCCCGGGCAGCTTCGGTGACGAATCGATGAACCAACGCGAGGGGTAATGGCTGGTCGGTGAATGCCGCAATCGTGATGGTGCCTGCGGTGTCGTCCCGGAATGCCTCGAGGACGTTACCCCTTCCAGGAGTAGGTGCTACGTCTTCCAGCTCCAAGCCAAGACCGTCTCGCCTCGAAACATCGCTGAACTCGGTGACGAGGTAGTAGCGGCCGTCATACTCCCATGGGTCTGACAGATCGTTCATCCGGCCATCATGCCGTGCACATGTGTCCGCTCATGCCGCTGAACTGATGTCGACCGTTCGGGTCGGCTCCACGTTTGGACAGGGGCTGACACCTCGCCTGACACGGCCTCACGATGAGGCCGGAGTCCCTCCCGACGTGTGCAGTGAAGGGGATGAGCGGCCGTGCGAGTTCTGGTGATCGGGTCGACAGGAACGTTGGGCGGCGCCGCGCTGCCGCAGCTGATCGCGGCCGGTCACCGCGTGACCGGGTTGGCGCGCAACGCTGACCGCGCGGCCGTGGTGCGCGGGCTGGGCGCCGAACCTGTGGTCGCGGACGTTTTCGACGTCGAGCAGCTGACCGACGCGTTGCAGGGCCACGACGCCGTGATCAACCTGGCGACGCGGGTTCCCGTTGGCGGGAAACTGATCCGGTCGTCGTCGTGGGCGGAGAACGGCCGGATCCGTGTTGAGGGCAGCAAGGCCCTTGTGCGCGCGGCGACCGCGGCGGACGTGGGAATCCTCGTGCAGGAAGGGGTGGCGCTGGCGTACGCCGACGGCGGCGACCGTGAACTGGACGAAGACGCCCCGCTCGACCTCACCGGGCCACCGGCCACGTCGGTGATCGCGCACGACACCGTCGCGGGTTTCGCGCGGGACGGCCGGATCGCGGTCCGGCTGCGGATCGCGAACGTGCACGGCGACGAACCACTGACCCGCTGGATCGTCAAGGGCGCCAGCGGTTTCGGCCCGTCGTACTTCGGCGGGAAGGACGGCTGGATCACCCCGGTGCACCCCCACGACGTCGGATCCGCGGTGGTGGCGGCGCTGTCCGCGCCGAGCGGGGTGTACAACGTCGGCGCGACACCGCTGCGCAAACACGAGTTCGGCGCGGTCGTCGCGGCGAGAGCCGGTGCCCGCAAGGCGCGCACGGTGCCGTTCACGGTCGGGTTCCTGCGGATACTGGCGCGTTCGCAGCGAGTCGTGTCGACGAGGCTGACCGAGGCGACCGGCTGGAAACCCGAACGGCCGGTCCTGACACCGGAATGGTTCCCGGCACCATAGTGCTACGGCTGTTGTGGCAAAATTCGCCGGATGGGAGACCGGCTGAGGGTGCGGCGTGGCGGTTCCGGCGACGCTGCTGTGTTGCTGTTGCACGGTTTGGGCGCCACTGGTGATGTCTGGCAGGGCGTGCACGAGCAACTCGCGAACGGCCCGTGTCGCTGGATCACCCCTGACCTGCCTGGTCACGGCGGTTCGGCGGCGCTGGAGCGGTACACGTTCGGGCACATGGCGGCCGCGCTGGCGGAACTGCTCGACGACGAGGAGCACGTGGTCGTACTCGGCCACTCGCTGGGCGGTGTGCTCGGGCTGACGCTGGCCAGCGGCTGGTTCGGCGGCTCGATCGACCGGGCGTGTGGCCTGGGCATCAAGGTCGCGTGGTCGGCCGCGGAGCTGTCCGGCGCGAAGTCGTACGCGGAACGCCCGAACAAGCTCTACGTGGGCCGCGCCGAGGCGGCGGAACGCTACCTGAAGGTGTCCGGCCTTGGCGGCCTGGTGGACGCGGACGACCCGAGGGTGGACTTCGGCCTGGTCGGTACCCCGGACGGCTGGCGCCTGGCCTGCGACCCGAAGACCTTCGCGGTCGGCCGCCCCGACGTGCCCGGCCTGCTCGCGGCCAGCCAGGCCGAGACCGTGCTCGCCGTCGGCGAACAGGACCAGATGTGCGGCCCCGAGCAGGTCAGGGAAGTCGACGAGAACGCGATCGTGCTGGCAGGCCTCGGCCACAACGCGCACGTGGAGGACCCGGGCGCGATGGTGAAGCTGATCTCCGACCTGCTCAACTAAACTCCCGGTTCACTCGACTCACCTGTGGGTCTCGCGCACGTGTGGGTCTCGACTCACCTAAGGGTCTCGCGTACCGGGGTTCGTGCAGCCGCGAGCGGCCGGGTGAGCGGAGCGAACCGGGTGCTGAGCATGGGTGCGGACACTCTGGCGCGTGTCTGCCGGTGCGACACGGCGAGATGCAGGTTCGCGGCGCACAGCGCACGGTGGGCTCGCTGGGGGCGAGTCGAACCTAGCGGCTCGCCGTGTCGCACAGGCGGACACGCGGTAGCTCACCACACCCCACGCGGCTGGAACAGACAGCCTCCACGGCCCAGCCCCGGACGAAACTCGCAGCCCGCAATCCCGCCACCACCCGTTCCAGCCTGGCCGGGCCAGCCGGGCAACTGTTCCAGCCTGGCTGGGTTAGCCGAGGTACCGCGTGTCCGCCCCTGCGGCACGGCGAGTTCGCTGCTCGACTCGCCCCCAGCCCACCCACCACACGCTCCACGCCGCGAGCGGGCAATACTCGCCATGCCGCAACGGCAGACACGCGCCAGAGTGTCCGCAGACCAGCCCAGCACCCGGTTCGCTCACCCGCGCGCTCGCGGCTGCACGAACCCACGTGCGCAGAGCCACTTAGGTGACTCGAGACCCACACGTGCGCAAGACCCCCGGTACGCGAGACCCACACGTGCGCGAGACCCACACGTGCGCGCAGCCACACAGGTGAGTGCGGCCAACACGCTGGAAGTCGCAGCCAGCGGGAATATAAGCCAGCCAATGGGTGCGGCCACCCGGATGCCGCAAGGCAAACCCTGGGCCGCGTCCGCGACGAGGCCGGGCTACTCCGCGGCGTTCGCCTTGAGTCGGCGCAGTTCACGCATCGCGACGACCGACCGTTCGCCGTCGATGGCGGGAATCGCCATGATCGTCACGTACTCGTCGTCCGGCAGCTCCAGCCGCGCCCATGACGCGCCGTCGGGAAAGCTGACGTGCTCGACGTGCTTCCACTCGTAGCGCCGGGTGCCGAGCAGGTTGCGCACCTCGATACCCGCGTTGTCCGCACGGACGCGTGACCTGGTGAACAGCAGCACGCCGACGGCGAGGACGACACCGATGCCGACCATCGCGACCTGGTCGGAGACCTGGAAGTAGGCGCCGGTGAACTCGCTGCGCAGCAGGATCGCCACGACGGTGAACACCGCGACGAACAGCACCGCGATGACGACGGCCACGTAGCGGACCTTGCGCGGGCGGAACTGGAACTCCGGCGCCGCCGACGGCTTCGTCGACGGTGTCGTTGACGGGGCGGGCGTCGGTTCTGTCACTCGAATCCTCGTTCTGTCCATGGCTGGCGCAGGCCACGCAGCACCATCGCGGCCTCGAGCGCGGCTGCGCACGCCTCGAAACCCTTGTCCTCCACCGAATCGGGGAACCCTGCCCGGTCAAGGGCCTGCTGCTCCTCGTTCACCGTCAGCACACCGTTGCCGACGGGTGTCCCTTCGTCGAGGGACACCCTGGTCAGGCCCGCGGTCACCGCGTCGCACACGTACTCGAAGTGCGGTGTCCCACCGCGGATGACGACACCGAGCGCGACCACGGCCTCATGGTGCTTGGCCAGTTCCTGGCAGACGACCGGCAGCTCGACGGCACCGGCGACCCGGACGACCGTCGGCTCGTCGATCTTGGCCCGCTTGGCCGCGGCCAGCGCCCGGTCGACCAGGTTGTCCGTGATCTCGCCATGCCACCTGGTCGCCGCGATGGCCAGCCGGATGCCCTCGCACTCCGGCACCGACGCCTCGGGTCGCCCTTCCCCGCTCACTGCCGCGTCTCTCCTTCGAACTGTTCGAGGTTGCCCAGTTCGTGGCCCATCCGGTCGCGCTTGGTGCGCAGGTACCTCAGGTTCTCGGGGTTGGGCCACACCGACAGCGGCACACGATCGACCACTGTCAGGCCATAGCCTTCCAGACCGACACGCTTGGCCGGATTGTTGGTCAGCAAACGCATGGTCTTCACGCCGAGATCCGACAGGATCTGCGCGCCTGTGCCGTAGTCGCGCGCGTCCGCGGGCACACCGAGCGCGAGGTTGGCGTCCACGGTGTCGGCGCCGTTGTCCTGCAGCTGGTACGCCTGCAGCTTGTGCATCAGCCCGATGCCGCGGCCTTCGTGCCCACGCATGTACAGCACGACCCCGCGCCCTTCGGAGGCGACCGCCTCCAGCGCGGCGTCGAGCTGCGGGCCGCAGTCGCAGCGCAGCGAGCCGAACACGTCACCGGTCAGGCATTCCGAGTGCACGCGGACCAGGACCTCGGTGCCGTCGCCGATCTCGCCGTACACCAGCGCGATGTGCTCGATCCCGTCCAGCAGGCTGTCGTAGCCGACGGCGCGGAACGTGCCGTGCGCGGTCGGGATCCGGGCCTCGGCGACGCGGACGACCTGCTTCTCGTTGCGGCGCCGGTAGGCGATCAGCGCGGCGATCGAGATGATCGCCAGGTCGTGCTCGGCCGCGAACACCTCGAGTTCGTCGCGGCGGGCCATGTCGCCTTCGTCCTTTTGGGACACGATCTCGCAGAGCACACCCGCGGGGCGCAGCCCTGCCAGCACCGCGAGGTCGATCGCGGCCTCGGTGTGCCCCGGACGGCGCAGCACGCCGCCTTCCTTGGCGCGCAACGGAACCACGTGGCCCGGACGGCTGAAGTCGGTGGGCTTGGTGTCCGGGTCGGCCAGCAGCCGGATCGTGTGCGCGCGGTCCGCGGCGGAGATCCCGGTGCTCACGCCGTCCCTGGCGTCCACGGTGACCGTGTACGCGGTGCCACGGCGGTCCTGGTTGGTGTGGAACATCGGCGGCAGGTCGAGCCGGTCGCAGTCGTCCTCGGTCAGCGGGACGCAGATGTACCCGGAGGTGTAGCGGACCATGAACGCGACCAGCTCGGGCGTGGCCTTCTCGGCCGCGAAGATCAGGTCGCCCTCGTTCTCCCGGTCCTCGTCGTCCACCACGATCACGGGACGACCGTCGGCGATGTCCCTGATCGCGCGTTCGATGTCGTTCAAACCGGCCACGACGCCTCCTTCGGAACCACTAGTGCCCATTGTGGCCCTGTCCCCCCACTGTTGCCGTCGCGATGTGAGGCACAGCAAGTCGCTCGACGTACTTCGCCAGCACGTCCACCTCCAGGTTGACGGCGTCTCCCGGCTGCCGCAGTCCCAGCGTGGTCAGCGACAACGTCGTCGGGATCAGCGCGACCGAGAAGCGGTCACCCCGCACCGACGCCACCGTCAGCGACACGCCGTCGATCGCGATCGAGCCCTTTTCCACGACGTACTTGGCCAGGTCGGCGGGCAGGTCGAACGTGGTGAGCCCGTCGTCCTCGCGGGAGACGAACACCCCAGTGCCGTCGACGTGCCCCTGCACGATGTGGCCACCGAGCCGGTCACCGAGCGCCATCGCGCGCTCGAGGTTGACCTGGTCACCGGCGTGGGCCTTGGCCAGGCTGGAGCGCAGCAGCGTCTCGTGCACCACATCGACGGTGAACGCGCCGTCGGCCACGTCGACGACGGTCAGGCACACGCCGTTGACCGCGATCGAGTCCCCGTGTTTGGCGTCGGACGTCACCAGCGGGCCCGCGACGGTCAGCCGCGCCGCGTCCGGCAACGGATGCACGGCCGTGATCTGGCCGCGCTCCTCGACGATCCCCGTGAACATGCTCAAGCTCCTCCCCTGCTGTGCGCTGCGCGATCGCGCAGCGCCGAGATGGCTGTGCCAGGGTCGTCGGCGTTGTAAACGGCCGAACCAGCCACGAAACAGTCGACTCCGGCTTCTGCTGCCAACTCGATCGTCTCACTGTTGATTCCGCCGTCGATCTCGACGAGGACGTTGAGGTGCCCGGTGTCGACCAGTTCGCGCGCGGTGCGGACCTTGCCGAGCACGTCGGGGATGAACGACTGCCCGCCGAAGCCCGGCTCGACCGACATCACCAGCAGCGTGTCGTAGTGTTTGAGCACGTCGACCCACGGTTCCAGCGGGGTGCCCGGCTTGATCGACAGCCCGGCCTTCGCACCGGCCGCCCGCAGGTCCCTGGCGAGCTTGACCGGGTCGGCCGCGGCCTCGGCGTGCACGGTGACGTTGTACGCGCCCGCTTCGGCGTACCCGATCGCCCAGCGGTCCGGGTCCTCGATCATCAGATGGCAGTCCATCGGGATGTCGGTCACCTTGAGCAACGCCTCGACCACGGGCAGTCCCAGGGTCAGGTTGGGCACGAAGTGAGCATCCATCACGTCTACGTGCACCCAGTCCGCCGCCGCGATGGCAGCCAGCTCGTCGGCCAGGCGGGCGAAATCGGCGGACAGGATGCTGGGCGCGATCATGGGTTCTGCGGACACGGACCGAAGTCTATGGTCGATCGGTTCCAGCCACCGGAAGGGCGTCCAGCACACGCGTCCACGGTTGGTCAGGTGCGACGGGCGTCACAGTGACACCCGCGCCGCGCAGCGTGGCCAGGTGCCCGGGCCACGCCGGGTGCCGCGCCTGTTCGGCAGACAGTTGCGGGCACACCGACACGTGCACGTCCGGGTTGCCGAGCGCCTCGCAGAGCACGGTCAGCGCCTGGTTGTCGGCGATACCCAGCGCAAGCTTGGCCGTGGAACTGGCACTGGACGGGACGAACAGGAACGTGCCGGGGTCCGGATGCGGGCGTGGCTGGCCCGGCAGCCGGGACTGGCTGCGGACAGGCAGGTCGGTGAGCCCGGCGAGCCGGTCGAACTCACCGGACGCCCGCAGCCACCGCTCGGCGGTCGGTGTCAGCGTGATCGCCAGCCGCCAGCCGCACTCGGCCAGCGGCTGGGCGATCTCGTCGTGCAGTCGCCGCTCGACGCCGAAGCACGCAGCGGCGACCAGCCCCAGAACAGCTATGACTCGTCCTTGTGCTCGTCGCGCGGTTTGGCGGCCCTGCGCTGCTCCTCGGCGCGCTCACGGCACTTGCGCAGAAACTCCTCGTCGTCATCCGGGTTGCCCGCGACATGCCGCCCCGGCCGCTCGTACTCGGGGAACCGGCTCGGCGACGCCTGCCTGCCCTGCCGGTTCCCGCCGCCGATGCCCGCGCCTTCCGGCCGTCCGGCGACCAGCCAGAGGATCGAGCCGATCAGCGGCAGCAGCAGAACGATGAACAGCCAGCCCATCTTGGGCAGGTTGCGTGTGGTCCCGTCGACGGTGGTGATCACGTCGACGAGACAGAAGATCCAGAGACCCATCACCACGATGCTGAACAGGCCACCGGCGAATAACGGCATGACGTTCCCCAAAGTAGGTGTGATCGGTGTGAAGGGCGCACAGTGTGCCAGGTCTGCCCGAAGGTGCGGTTCCCAGGGTCCGGGTGACGCCCGAAATTCCCGGACAGCGGCACGTCCGGACCGCTTGAATGCGTGGCGTCAACTTCTCGGCCCTGAAGGTTCGAGCTTTGGGGCTCGGCGCCGTTCAAGCCGGGTCGCATTCTCCGTGCGCCACTGGGTGTGGTGTGCGGGACGCATCCACCCACGGTCTATGTGGGTGCGGGTGTGTTGACGAACACCCACGCTCGCCGTGCTCTACCACGAACCGACGACACAGGAAATGATCACGAGAAGACCGGTTGGCGCGGGCCACATGCCCGCACCGGGGGCACGTTTGGGAGGTGTAATGCGCGTCCACCGTCACCGTCGGCACCCCGGCCCTGCGGGCTTTGTAGGCGATGACGCTGCCGAGGTGGTGAAACGGCCAGGAGGTGTGGGTGGCCCGCTGGTCACGACGAAGCCGTACCCGATCCCGGATACCGCCCAACTCTTCCAGGGCGATCCCGCGACCGGTGCGTTGCGCGACGGCCACTACCTCCTTCCCGATCTTGTGGTTTACCTGTCGCGCGTGCCGGGTCTCGCGTCGGGCACGGCGTTTGAGCCGCCGGGTCGCGGACGTCGTCCGCTTGGCTTGCAACTCGCGGCGTTTCCGCGCGTGCCAACGCCGATACCGGGACAACCGGCGACCGGAGACGTTCATACCGTCGGAGGTGGTGGCGAGGTTGGCGATACCGCGATCGACCCCGATCCAGTCGACGGGCTCGAACGCCTCCGGTTCGCGCACCTCGCAGGTGGCGAGCAGGAACCACGTCCCGTCCCGCCCTATCAGGTCCGACTCGCCTTTGCGCTGCTCGGCCAGCAGTGTGAGCTGGTCGGGATGGCCCGCGAAGCGGATGTCTTTCAGGCGGCCGGTGGTGGTCCAGATCGACACCGTTCGCGCGTCGTGCCGCCAGGACAGCATCCGGTCGTCGAACGGCTGCGCGCTGTCCGGCCGGAACGCGATCGGTTTCGACTCGGCCTTCGCCCGACGTTTCGACCCGGCACGCCCGAGGTTCCCGGCCCGCAGGTTCGCGCGCAGCGTCGTGTAGGCGTCGACGACTTTCTTGATCGTGCGCACCGCGGCCTGCGCACCCAACCCACCCGCCTTCAACCCCGGATACACCAACTTGTGCAAGTCGTTGCGGGAGAACACCTTCCGCTCGAACGCCACCACCGACACACGATCAGCGGCCGTGTTGCATTCGTGCAGAGTCGCCGCCAACGCCGCCGCCTGCACGGCCGTCGGCAGCAGCTTGACCTGCACCACCACCTTCACACTCCGAATCCTAGAACACCCGTTCTAGCGATCAGTACCGGGTCACGGCATCGGCTTCCTCCCGACCGTGAACGGCCGGGTTTCCACCGACAGGAGCACAGATGAAACGACGCACCGCCATCACGGGCATGGTCACCGCGCTGATGCTCGGCCTGACCGCCGCCGGAACCGCCGCGCCCGCCACCGTCGACCGGACTCCGGGCGAGGCCTACAAACGCACCGAGTTGTACTTCGGCGGCAGCAGGCCGGACGGCTCCCCGATCACCCCGGCGGACTTCGAGGTGTTCCTGGACAAGGAAGTCACACCCGCGTTCCCGGACGGCCTGACCTGGCTGGAGGCGCACGGCCAGTGGATGGGCGGCAAGGAGGACTCGTACGTGCTGATCCTGCTGTACCCGTACGACAAGCGCGGTGCCAGCCGCGAGATCGAGGAGATCCGCACGGACTACAAGACCCAGTTCAAGCAGGAGTCCGTGCTCCGCGCCGACAGCGTGGAACGGGTGTCGTTCTGAACCGCGTCCATGCCGTGTAGGTAGGGCGAACACGTGCGCCCCAAAGTGGACCCGTTCCCAGGTCCGGGAATCATCGGAATTCCCGGACAAGGCGCGGTGATCACGCTTGGATGCGCTCCATGACACGACACACCGAGCCGCACTTCGGCCAGCCGGACAGCGCCATGACTACCCCGACGACGGACTTCGACCTGATCCGGCGGCAGTCCGTGTCACGTGCCGACAGTGTTGGCCGGATGTCGTTATGAAGCGCGAACCCGGCTGGGTGTTGGCGTCCGCGCTCGGCGTATTCGGCGCGCTTGTTGGTGTGGTCGGCCAGTCCCTACGCGGGGGATGGGGCTATGACCACGGGGGAACGAGCGTGCTGCTGTGGCCGATCGCCACATTCCTGCTGTGGGCCATCGAATTCGCGTTTCTCGGTCTCGCGTTCGAGATGTGCAGGAAACTGGTCACAGTGCGGGCGACATGGGTCGCGACCGCAGTCGCGACCGTCGCCATCATCGGGGTAGTGACAGGGTTGTTCTGGCTCTGGGCCACCAGGTGGGTGTCTTAGATCCTGCGGATCAGGGCGCAGTACATCGCGTCCGTGCCGTGTAGATCGACGAACACGCACCTCCCCAGATTGGACCCGCTCCCAGGTCCGGAAATCATCGGAATTCTCGGACAAGGCACGGCGATCGCGCTTGGATGCGTTGTGAAGCCTGAAACTGGCTGTGGTCTGGCGGTTCTGGTCGGCGCGGTCGGAACGATCCTCGGCACGTTTGGATTCGTCTACCTGCTGAACGTCTTCTGGGACCTTGCCAACGGCGTTGACGAGTGGATCCTCGTGCTGTGGCCCACCATCCTGGTGCTGTGGATCGTCGAGAGCATGATGCTCACCGTCGTGTACACGCAGTGCGCGAAGCTGCGCACCACGCGGGCCGTGTGGCTTGTGGGTGTGCTCTCAAGCATTGTCATCGTCGGCGGAATGGCGTGGTTGTACTGGCTACTCCTCGACGAGATCGGTATGCCCCACTAGCACGGACGGCAAGGAGTCTCGTTGTGAAGCCCGGAACCCGTTATGGCCTGGCGGTTGTACTCGGCGGGATCGGGATGGTCTGCGCCTGGTTCGGTCACCCCTTGTTCTTTGAAGGCGTCGACCATAGCGGGCTGCTCGCAGCGCTGTGGCTGTTGCTCATGCCGGTGCTGTGGATTGCCGAAACCGCGTGCCTCTACGTCGCGTTCGCGAAAACCTCGATGCTCAGCACCAGACGGGCGGCCTGGGTCGCGAGCGGACTCGCGACCGTCGGCGTCGTCGGTGTGGTGCCGTTCCTGTTGTGGTACATCGTATTCGGGTTTCTGCGCCTGCTCGGTGCCTAGATCCTGCGGATCAGGGCGCAGTACATCGCGTCCGTGCCGTGCAGGTGTGGCCAGAGTTGTACGTCTGGACCGGGGCCGAGGTCGGGTACGCCGGGGAAGAACTCCCTGGCGTCCAGTTGCTCGGCCTTGGCCCGGCGGACCACGTCGCCGACGACACCGATCGTCTCCGACAGGTGTGGCGTACACACGACGTACGCGACCACGCCGCCGACGCGCACCAGGTCCATCGCGGACATCAGCAGTTCGCGCTGGAGCTTGGTCAGGTCGCCGACGTCGGACTGCTGTCGGCGCCAACGCGCCTCCGGCCTGCGTCGCAGCGCGCCGAGGCCGGTGCAGGGCGCGTCCACCAGGATCCGGTCGAAGCTGCCCGGTTCGAAGCCGGTGTCGCGGCCGTCGACCACGTGCACGGTCACCGGCTGGCCTTCGGTGGCGTTCCCGACCAGCCTGGCGCGATGCGGGGTTTTCTCGACCGCGTCGACGGTCGCGCCGCTGAGCCCGGCCAACGCGCCGAGCATCGCCGCCTTGCCGCCTGGGCCCGCGCACAGGTCGAGCCATCGTTCGTCGGATCCGGTCAGCGTCGGCCGGGTCAACGCGAGCGCGCACAGCTGGCTGCCTTCGTCCTGAACACCGGCGAAGCGTTCCCTGACCGGTTCCATGTCGGCCGGATCACCGCCACCGGCTTCCAGCCGCACACCGTACGGCGAGTACGGCGCCACGTCGCCGCCGGTGATGGCGGCGAGTTCCTCGGCGGTGATCTCGCCGGGCCGCGCGACCAGGTGCACGGCGGGCCGGTCGTCGTCAGCCTCCAGGGCCGCTTTCAGCGCGTCGCCCTTGTCGCCGAGCGAGTCCGCGAACGCGCGCGCGATCCACCGGGGATGGGCGGTCGCCGTTGCCAGGTGGCCGATGGGGTCCTCGCTGTAGGGCGGGGCGATTTTCTCGACCCACTCCTGCTCGTTGTGTTCGCCGACCTTGCGCAGCACGGCGTTGGCGAACCCGGCCAGCCGTGAACCGACGTCGAACCGTGCCAGGTCCACAGTGGATGACACCGCGGCGTGCGGTGGGATCCGCGTGCGCAGCAACTGGTAGGCACCCAGTCGGAGCACGTCGAGCAGTTGCTTGTCCACTTGGGACAGCGGACGGTCCGAGCACTCGGCGATCACCTGGTCGAACCAGCCGAACGCGCGGCAGGTGCCGTACGTGAGCTCGGTGGCCAGCGCCGCGTCGCGGCCGGAGATCCGGCGCTCCCGCAACAGGCCCGGAAGCACGAGGTTGGCGTACGCGTCACGGTCACGCACCGCGCGCAACGTGTCCAGCGCCGCGCGACGGGCCGGATCCTCCGCCGGTGGACGCGGAGCGGACGGCTCACGGCGGCGCGGCGGGTGTGCACGCCTGGGCCGAGACGGTCGATGCGTCAAGACAATCGCTCCCCTTGCTCGACCCGAGCGCCTCGCGCCCAGTCGGTCGCAGCCATCTTCTTCTTGCCCGGCGCTTGGACGTCGCCCAGCCGCACGGGATGTGTCGCGGTGCCGACCAGCACGCGCTTGCGTTCCACTTTGACCTCACCGGGCGGCAGTGACTCCGCGGCGGTGAGCTCCACCGGGCCGAGCTTGAGCCGCTCGCCGCGGAACTCGGCCCACGCGCCGGGATCGGGCGTCATCGCACGGACCAGGCGATCCACAGCCGCCGCGGGCTGGGTGACGTCTAGGTGCGCGTCATCCACTGTGATCTTGGACGCGTAGCTGACGCCGTCCGCATGTTGTTGTTCGACAGCGCGGATCGTATCGTCCTCGATCCCGTCCACCGTGGACACCATCAGCTCGGCGCCCGCGACGGCGAGCCGGTCGAGCAGCATCCCCGCCGTGTCCTGCGGGCGGATCGGCTCGGTCAGCACACCGAACACCGGACCTGCGTCGAGTTCCTTGACGATCCGGAACGTGCTCGCGCCGGTGATCTCGTCGCCTGCCCGGATGGCGGCCTGCACCGGCGCCGCGCCACGCCACGCGGGCAGCAGCGAGAAGTGCAGGTTCACCCAACCGTGTACCGGGATGTCCAGCGCCACCTGGGGCAGCAACGCCCCGTACGCGACGACCGGGCAGCAGTCCGGTGCGAGCTCGGTCAGCCGGGCGAGGAACTCGGGCTCCTTGACCCGCTGCGGAGCGAGCACCTCGATGCCGTGCTCGTCGGCCAACGCGCCGACGGGCGACCGGACCACGTGCCGACCGCGCCCGGCGGGGGCGTCCGGCCTGGTCACCACGGCGACGACCTCGTGGCGCGTCGACTCGATCAGGGCCCTGAGCGTGGGGACTGCGGGTTCCGGGGTCCCGGCGAAGACCAGCCGCATGGTCAGAAGCCTCCGAACAACGCGTGCGGGTCCTGCTTGATCGTAGGCATCGCGCCGGAGAACCACGACGCCTGGCGGATCTCCCGCATGGCCTGCTTGCGGGTCTCCGCGTCGAGCCGGTCGAGGAACAGCACGCCGTCCAGGTGGTCGGACTCGTGCTGGATGCACCGGGCCAGCAGGTCGGTGCCCTCGATCTCGATCGGTTCGCCGTACATGTTCCACCCGGCCGCGACGATGTTGCGCATCCGCCGCGTCTCCCAGGTGAAGCCGGGGATGGACAGGCAGCCCTCGTCGCCGTCCTGGCACTCGTCGTCGATCGCGTTCCACGTCGGGTTCACCATGTGGCCGACGAAGCCGTCGCAGTGGTACGTGAACACCCGCAGGCCCACCCCCAACTGCGGGGCGGCGAGCCCGGCACCGCCCTGCGACTCCATGGTGTCCCACAGATCCTGGACGAGCGTACGGAGCTCCTTGTCGAACTCGACGACTTCGTCGGCACGCGTGCGCAGCACCGGGTCGCCGAAAAGCCTGATCGGTTGGATGGTCACGACGATCGATTCTACGGCCGGGCGGACTCGGCCGAAGTCCGCCCGGCCGACACGTGCCGCCGGGCTACTGGACGCGGACGCGCGGGCTGCCGCCGCCGGGTGTGGTGGTGCTGCCGGTGACCTGCTGGCCGCTCGACCTCTGGAACGTGACGTCCCAGCTGCCCGTGCTGCGTTCCATCTTCACTCCGTCGACGGTCAGGCCGGTGGTGTCGTTGGCCAGGAACGCGGGCCTGCCGTCGGACTTCTGGAACTCGACGGTGCTGTCGAGGAACTTGACGTTCTTGGCGTGCCGGATCCAGAACGCGTACGCCGGGCGGACGCCGAACGTGCGTGGTGGGTACGCGGTCGAGTTCTCCGGCGGCACGCGGTCGGCGTCCGACGCCGGGTGGCCGCCCGGGAAGGTGAGGTTGACGCTCTCGAACGTGACGTTCTCGACCGGCGAGTCCGTGCGGCCGGTGACGGTCGCGGAGTACTCGTCGTCACCGGCGACGTCGCGTGGTGTGGTCAGGTTCGTGCCGGTGATGTTCTTGAGCGTGATGTCGCGGATCCTGCCCGCGGGCGGGTTACCCGGGCAGCGTGAGCGTTTGCCGACGTGCATGAAGATCGCGGACGCGGTCCTGCTGAGCTTGATGTTGTCGTAGGTGATGTTCTCGATCGTGGCGCCGTCCATCGACACGATGCCGATGCCCGCCTTGCCCGCACCGGTCACGGTCAGGTTCCGGAACTGGATGTCTCGGAACGTGCCGCAGGTTTCCGAGCCGAACTGCAGCGCGTTGTTCTCCGTCGAGAGGATCGTCGAGTCCCGCACGACCGCCTTCTCGGTCGGGAAGGTCCGGCCGAGCGCGAAGTCGCTCTTGAACACCACCGCGTCGTCGCTCGCCTCGATCCGCGAGTCGGCGATCTCCACGTCGGAGCTGTTGATGATGTTGAAGGCGTCCCGGTCGTCGGCGCTGAGGATCTTCGTGTTGTGCATCCGCACGCCGGTGCAGCCGTTGATCAGGATCGCGAAGTGGCCGCCCCGCCGGAACGTGATGTCCTGGAACCGGAGGTTGCGGCAGTACTTCAGGCTCAGCGCCTTGTCCGCCTGCCCCTGCCTGGGGTCACCAGTGATCAGCTTGTCGTCGCCGTCGATGGTGCCCGCGCCGGTGAACGCGATGTTCTCGACGTTCTCACCGAAAAGGAGCGCGTTGCGGAAATGGCTGTGCCCGTAGTCCTGGTATTCGTCCCACTCGTTGGGCTCGGCGTTGTCCATACCGCTACCCGCGGCCAGCAGTGTCGCGCCCGCGTTGAGGTTGAGCGTCACGTTGCTTTTCAGGTGGACGGTCCGCGACCGGTAGCGGCCCGCCGGGAAGTCCACCACGCCGCCGCCTGCCGCGTTGGCCGCGGTGATCGCCCGGTCGATGGCATCGTCGTCGTTGGTGCTGCCGTTGCCGGTGGCGCCGTAGGACTTGACGTTGAACACCGGCGCTGCCTCGGCTGCGGACACCGTCAGCCCCGCCACGATCACACCCGCAAGGACGAGCGTGCCGATTCTCGCCATGAGCTCTCCTCGTCTTCGATAGACGTGTCACTCTCGCGGCGGCAATGAAAACGTTTACGAAACGTACATTAGCGGTCACCGGCACCAGTCACAAGCGTTCGACGACGGTCGCGTTCGCCAGTCCCCCCGCTTCACACATGGTCTGCAGGCCATACCTGCCGCCCGTCTGCTCGAGCACCGACAGCAGCGTGGTCATCAACCGTGCGCCGCTCGCGCCCAACGGGTGCCCGATCGCGGTGGCGCCGCCGTTGACGTTGACCTTCGCCAGGTCCGCGCCGGTTTCCGCCTGCCAGGCGAGCACAACACTGGTGAACGCCTCGTTGACCTCGAAGGCGTCGATGTCCGCCAGCCGCAGCCCGGCACGGTCGAGGACCTTCGCGGTCGCCGGGATGACACCGGTCAGCATCAGCAGCGGATCGTCGCCGACGACGGCGAAGCTGTGCAGCCGTGCACGCGGTGTGAGGCCGAGCCGCCGAGCTGTCTCGCTGCTGGTGATCAGCACGGCCGCGGCGCCGTCGTTGATCGGCGACGAGTTGCCCGCGGTGACGTGCCACCCGATCTGCGGGAACCGTTCGGCCCAGTAGTCGTTGTGGAAAGCCGGTTTCAGTCCGCCGAGGACGTCCACTGTGGTCGACGGCCGGACCGACTCGTCCATCCGCACCTCGTCGGCACCGACCGTCAGCGGCACGACATCCCAGTCGAAATGACCGTCGTTCCACGCGGCCGCGGCCCGCTGGTGTGACATGGCCGCGAACTCGTCGAGCCGCGCGCGCCCCATCTCCCACTTGGCGGCGATCAACTCGGCGCTGATGCCTTGCGGCACAAACCCTTCGGGGTACCGCGCGGCAACAGTCGGGCCGAGGAAATCCCGGCCGTCGCGCTGGCTGCCGATCGGCACGTGGCTCATCGACTCGATCCCGGACGCGATCACCACGTCGTACGCCCCGGCGAGCACACCCTGGGCGGCGAAGTGGATCGCCTGCTGACTGCTGCCACACTGCCGGTCGACGGTCACGGCGGGCACGGACTCCGGCAACCCCGCGGCGAGCGCGGCCCACCGGGCGGTGTTGCCGCTCTGCTCACCGATCTGGCCGACCGCTCCGGAGATCACGTCGTCGACCAGCGCGGGGTCGATGCCGGTGCGGTCGATCAACGCACGGATGACGTGGGCGTGCAGGTCGACGGGGTGTATGTCGGCGAGCGCCCCACCGGCTTTGCCCTTGCCGATCGGCGTGCGGACCGCGTCGACGATCACAGCGTCCCTCATGGCCAACCTCCCTGTTGACTTTCTTCAAGCAAGCGTACTTCTTGTAGGCTTGCTTCGAGCAAGTCAATGTGAGGAGCGTCCCGTGTTGCGTCAGGACTGGTCGGCCCATCCGTGCCCGATCGCGCGATCGCTCGACGTCGTCGGCGATCCCTGGGTGATGCTCGTACTGCGCGAGGCACTGCTCGGCACGACGAGGTTCGAGCAGTTCCGCACCATCCTGGAGGTCGCGGACAACGTGCTGTCCCGGCGGTTGACCGACATGGTCGACGCGGGGCTGCTGCGCCGCTCCCGGTACCAGGGCAAGCAGCGCGCGCACGACGAGTACGTGATCACCGAGGCGGGCGCGGACCTGCTTCCGGTCCTCGACGCGTTGGCACGCTGGGGCGAGCAGTACACCGCGACGCCCGCACGCCACATGGAGATGTCCATCGCGCACAAGGACACCGGTCACACAACGACCAGCCCGGCGGTCTGCAGCACCTGCGGCGAACCGCTGACGTCAGCCGACCGCGTCTACCAACGCCAGTGGGCGAAGCAGCTAGTCTGAGCGTGTGCGGGAACCACGCCCGAAGCGCGGTCCCCGCACATGTCAACGAGTTCAGCCGATGCCCTGGTGCACGGCCGTCATCAGTTCGCCGTTGGGTGTGTCACCGTCCATCGACCAGATCATGGCCCCGCCGAGGCCGTTGGCCTTGATCCACGCGGACTTCCTGGCGAGCTCGGTCGGGTCGTCGAACGTCCAGAACGTGCTGCCGTTGAACAACCACGCGTGCCCGGACACGGTGTCCCGGTGCAGTTGGTAACCGCTGCTGAGCAACGGCTTGATGAGCTTGTAGTCCTGAATGCCCTTCTCATAACGGCCAGGAGCGCCATCCGTTGCCGTCTGATGTAGACCGTTGTTGGCATTGGTGACACCCGTCCAGCCACGGCTGTAGAACGGCACGCCGAGCACCAGCCGGTTGGCAGGGGCGCCACGGCTGACCCACGCGTCCGTTGCGATCTCGACGCTGTACGGCTTCGGCCCGGGGTCGTTGGCAGGCAGTCGCAACGCGGACTGGTTGTTGGTCACCGGGTCCCAGGCGCCGTGCAGGTCGTAACCCTGCAGCGTCGCGAAGTCGAGCGCGGTGAAGATCTGGCTCACCTCGAAACCCGCGACCACCTTGCCCGGGTCGGCGGGCAGGAACGCGGTCAGCTCGTAGTGCTTGCCGGTCGTGGCCCCGTACGTGTCGAGCTGCCGACGCCACTCCTGGACCAGCAACGTGAAGTTCTGCTTGTCCTCCGGGCGCACGACGTTCCCGGTGTTGCCCTCGCTGCCGGGCCATTCCCAGTCGAGGTCGATGCCGTCGAAGACACCGGCCGCGGCACCGGCACCGCCCTGTGGCTCGCCGCCGATCTTCGGCAGGTTGCCCTTGATCCACATGTCCAGGCACGACGAGACGTGCGCCTGGCGCGACGACGCGGTGAGCGCCGCGTCGGAGAAGTACTTCGACCAGGTCCAGCCGCCGAGCGACAGGTTGACCTTCAGGTGCGGGTGCTTGGCCTTGAGCTGCTTGATCTGGTTGAGGTTGCCTGCCAGCGGCTGGTTGTAGACGTCGCCCTGGCCGTTGACGGTCAGGTCCGCGGTGAACCGTCGCTGGTAGTCGGCCCATGCGTCGCCCTGGCCGAACTGGTTGGCCTGGAAGCACCGGCCGCCGGAGTCGAGGTTGCCGAACGCGTAGTTGATGTGCGTCAGCTTCGCGGCGGACCCGGACGTGTCGAGGTTCTTGATGTAGTAGGCGCGGTCGTAGATGCCCCACTGGGTGAAGTAGCCGACCTTGCGTTGGCCGCCCGGCCCCGGGTCGCCGAACTCCTTCGTGGTGGCCGAGACCTGGGCACTGAGCGCGGACACGTTGCCCGCCTTGTCCCGCGCCCGGACGCGGAACGTGTACGCCGTGGAGGGCTGCAGCCCGCCGACCGTGACGGAGGTCGACGGCGTGCTGGCGACCGGAGTCGTCGACGCGCCCTGGAAAACGTCGTAGCCGACCACCCCGATGTTGTCGGCGGAGGCCGTCCAGCTCAGCGGAACCGTGAAGCTGCCCGTGGTCCCGGCGGCGAGGCCGGTCGGCGCTGTCGGCGCCTCGGTGTCCGGTACCCCGGACGATCCGTCGCACGGCGTGCCGTTGATCGTGCACGTGTCCGGGTCCGGCGCGCCGGAACCAACGCCGTTGAAACCGAAGGTCGCCGAGGCGCCCGCGGCGATGGTGCCGTTGTAGGAACGGCTGACGAACGTGTAGGTGTCGCCCGCGCGGGTCATGCCCGCGTCCCAGGTCGAGCCGATGCTGGTGCCCGACGGCAGGGTGAACTTCACCGTCCAGCTGGTCAGGCCGGTGGTGTCACCGGCTTTGACGACCACCTGTCCGGAGAATCCGGTGCCCCAGTCGGACACCTTGCTGAACGTGGCTGTGGGATTGGCGGCGGCCTGTGCGATGCCGACGAAGCCGGGTAACGCGAGCGAGACGGCGGCAAGGACAACGCCGATGCGCCGTCGGCCCGTCGATGGTCTGAGTGACATGAGGTCTCTTCCAGTTGGCAGGGGTTGTGGCAGGGAAGACCACCCCTCACTAATGGTCCAGACCACGTGATCAACACAAGGTCTAGACCAAGAGTTGTCACCGGACTGTTGCCCAACTGGACGAAAAGACGAACACGGCACAGAAAAGCGGTTCGGCCCGAGCGCCCGAACGCGCCCGAGCCGAACCGCCCTTGACAGCTGACCAATCCCTACCAGCGCACGGGGAACAGCACAGCGGCCGATCCGCCACCGCGGCGGACGGTCTCGGCGGCAGCGACCCACCGCCCGTCCGGCAGGCGTTCGACGCCCGTCGCCGCGCCGATCTCAGCGGGCGCGTTGCTGAAGCCCTGCCCGCGCTTGATCAGTTCGGCGGTTTCCGGCTGCGCCAGGAACTCCTTCTCCACCTGGGCCGAAGCCGCGTTGCGCTGTGAGGCGCGCGGAGCCGCGATCGCGTTCTTGAGCGACATGCCGCGGTCCACCCGGCCGGTGATCACCTGGGCGACGGTGGAGATGATCGACGCGCCACCCGGCGACCCGGCGGCGAAGAAGGGCTTGCCGTCGCGCAGCACGATGGTGGGCGCCATCGACGAACGCGGGCGCTTGCCCGCGGCGGGCAGGTTGGGGTCCGGCACGCCGGGGAACAGCGGCGCGAAGTTGAAGTCCGTCAGTTCGTTGTTGAGCAGGAACCCGCGCCCTGGCACGACGATCCCGTTGCCGCCCTCGGACTCGATGGTCAGCGTGTAGGAAACGACGTTGCCCCACATGTCCGCGGTGGTCAGGTGCGTGGTGTGCTGGCTGCCGATCTCGGCGGGCGCGCCCTGGCCGACGGTCGCACACGCCTGCGGGTTGCGCGGGTCACCCGGCGCGACCGGGCTCTTGAGCGCCTTGGCCGGGTTGATCAGGCACGCGCGGGAGTCCGCGAAACGCTGGGAAAGCAGGTCACGGGTGGGCACGTCGCCGAACGCCGGGTCGCCGACCCAGCGGTTGCGGTCCGCGAACGCCAACCGGGTCGACTCCAGGAAGTAGTGCAGGTAGTCCGTCTGCGACTGCTTGGCGACGTTGGTGGACTCGAGGATGTTGAGCGCCTCGCCGACGGTGGTGCCGCCGGAGGACGGCGGCGCCATGCTGTAGACGTCCAGCCCTCGGTAGTTGGTCCTGCTCGGTTCGCGCAGCGGCGCGTCGAAGCGGGCGAGGTCGGCCTCGGTCATCTTGCCCGGCCGCACCTTCATGGTGGACGCCGGATCCTTCGGCGGCTGCTGGACGGCCTTGACGATCTCCTTGCCGATCTGACCGCGGTACAGCGACCTCAGGTTGGTGTCGGCCAGCTCGCGGTACGTGGTGGCCATGTCCGGGTTGCGGAACTTCGTGCCCACCACCGGCGGCTGGCCGCCCGGCAGGTAGAGCTCGCGGGTCGACGGGAACGCCGAGAACCTGGCCGCGTTGTTCGCGATCTGGTTGCGGAACGTCTCGTCGACGACGAACCCGCTGCGAGCCAGCTGCTCCGCGGGCCTCATCACGTCGCCGAGCGACTTGCGTCCCCACAGCTGCAGCGCACGCTGCCAGGTGCGCGGTGTGCCGGGAACACCGACGCTCAGGCCACTGGTGACCCCTTCGGCGAACGGGATCGCGGCGCCGTTCTCCTGGAAAAGCGTTTCGTTCGCGGCCATCGGGGTGGTCTCACGGCCGTCGATCGTGTGCACCTTGCCGGTGCGAGCCTCGTAGAAAACGAAGAACCCGCCGCCGCCGATGCCATTGGAGAACGGGTCCGTGATGCCCAGCGCGGCGGCGGTGGCCACGGCCGCGTCGACCGCGTTGCCGCCCTTGCGCAGGACGGAGACGCCGATCGCGGTCGCGTCGGCGTCGATGCTCGCGACCGCGCCGCCGTAGCCGATCGCCTCGGGAACCTTGGGACGGCTGGGACTCGCGCCTGCCTCGGCCCCACCGACGAGCACGGTGGACGCGGTGAGCAAGGCGAGTAACGCGGCTGACCTTCGCACGACGTGACCTCCCACAAACGATTGAGGTGGCCCACTTTGCCTCTCCCGCGTGGCGATCTCAAGCCGAAGGTCAATTGTCCACGCCCATGGACAACAGCGTGACCAGGTCGTAGGCCACGTGCGACGCGGCGATGGACGTGATGTCCGCGTGGTCGTAGGCAGGCGCCACCTCGACCACGTCGGCGGACACCAGGTTCAGTCCGGCGAGACCACGCAGGATCTCCAGCAGTTCCCTGCTGGTCATGCCGCCTGCCTCGGGTGTGCCCGTGCCGGGCGCGTGCGCGGGGTCCAGGACGTCGATGTCGATCGACACGTACAGCGGGCGGTCGCCGATGCGCGCCCGCAGCGCCTCGATCACCTCGTCCACGCCCCGGCGCAGCACGTCGGCCGAGGTGACAATGCCGAACCCGAGCCTGGCGTCCTCGGACAGGTCGGCGCGGCCGTACAGCGGGCCGCGCGTGCCCACGTGGGACAACGCCGACGTGTCGAGAATGCCTTCCTCGACCGCGCGGCGGAACGGGGTTCCGTGCGTGTACGGCTCGCCGAAGTACGTGTCCCACGTGTCCAGATGCGCGTCGAAGTGCAGCAACGCCACCGGTCCGTGTTTGGCCGCGACCGAACGCAGCAACGGCAGGGCGATGGTGTGGTCGCCGCCGACCGTCACCAGTTTCGCGCCGGTGTCCAGCAACTCGGTCGCCTGCTCGGAGATCTCGGTGATCGCCTTGCCGATGTCGAACGGGTTGCACACGATGTCCCCGGCGTCCACGACCTGCGCGCGCTCGAACGGCGACACGTCCAGCCCCGGGTTGTACGGCCGGAGCAGACGGCTGGCCTCACGGACCGCTGCCGGGGCGAACCGGGCACCTGGCCGGTAGGAGACGCCGGTGTCGAACGGAACGCCGACGACCGCGATGTCGGCCTTGTCCACCTGGTCGAGCCTGGGCAGCCGGGCGAACGTGGCCGGCCCGGCGTACCTGGGCACCTTCGAGCTGTCGACCGGACCGATCATGCGGGGCTTTCCTCCTTGTGCTCACCGTTGACACGGCTGTTCCAGTGCTCGAGTACGGCTTTGTCGGTCGGCGGCGTGAGCAGGCTGACCAGGACGTACGACACGAGGCTGACACCGAGGCCGTAGTAGATGACCTCGTTGGCCTCCAGTCCGGCGGTGAACATCACGACCACCACGGTGACCACGCCGGTGATCATCGACGCCAGCGCGCCCTGCCGGTTGCCGCGTTTCCACACCATCCCGCCGACGATCGCCACCAGCAGCCCGCCGACCAGCAGGTTGTACGCCACGGTCAGCGCGGCGACCACGCCTTCGATCAGGATCGCCAGCACGACCGCGACGACGCCGAGCACCAGTGTGAACATCCGGTTGGCGTGCACGTCGTCCTTGGCCGCCGCCGCCCGCTTGATCAGTCGGGGCCAGATGTCGTTCGCGGCGACCGTCGACGCCGCGATCAGCGCCCCGCTCGACGTGGACATCAACGCCGCGAGCGCGGCGGCGAGCACCAGGCCGCGGACGCCCATCGGCAGCAGGTTCTCCACCGCGGTCGCGAACGCGTCGTCCCGGCTGGGCAGGTCCGGGTACAGCGCCTTGGTCGCCATCCCGATCAACGCTCCCGCGAACGCGTAGATCACGCAGTACAGGCCGGACGTGATCCCGCCCCAGGTCGCGACGGCGGGCGTGCGGGCGGTGAACACCCGCTGCCAGATGTCCTGCCCGATCAGCAGGCCGAGGGTGTAGATCACCAGGTAGGTGACGATCGTGTCGGTGCCGATCGCGGTGAAGTCGAAGGCGCTCGCGGCCAGCCGCTGCCGCATGCCCTCGAACCCGCCCGCCTTGATCAGCGCGAACGGCAGCAGCAGGAAGAGGATGCCGATGGTCTTGACGACGAACTGGACGATGTCGGTCATCGAGATCGACCACATGCCGCCGAGCACCGAGTACAGCACCACGATCCCGCCCGCGAGCAGGATGCTCGACCAGCGGTCGAAGCCGAACAGGACCTTGAAGATCGTCGAGGACGCGCCCAACGACGTGACCGTCAGCATCAGCGCGTACGCCCACATCACGACACCGGACACCGACGCCGACGAACCCCCATATCGGATATCCAGCATGTCGGAGACGGTGTAGACCCGTAGCCGCTGGATCCGCCGCGCGTACGCCGCGGACAGCAGCAGGATGCCGAGGCCGATCGCCAGCACAAGCCAGGCGCCGGAGATCCCGAACTTGTAGCCAAGGCCGACCCCGCCGACGGTCGACGCGCCGCCGAGCACGATCGCGGACATCGTGCCCGAGTACATCGGGCCGCCCAGCCGCCGCCCGGCGACCAGGTACTCGCTCTTGGTGGTCGCACGGCGCATGCCCCACCACCCCATCGCGACCATGCCGAGCAGGTAAGCCACAATCACTGCGTTGTCGAGAGCCATGTCGATCTCCTGCGCGTGGCGTGTCGTTCCGGTCACCGTAGAGACGTGGGTCTGTCTCGTTCAGAGGTTGTTCTGCACAATCTGATCAGCCGCCATTGGACGAATCAGCCATGGGGAGGTGCACGGTGGTGCTCAGGACGATCCCGCTGCGGGCTGTGGTCAGCCGTGCTGACCTCGGCCTCGAGGTGAAGGCGGGCAAGACACGGCTGGATCGCCCGATCTGCTGGGCGCACGTCAGCGAGCTCAGGAATCCCATGCCGTACCTGATCGGCCAGGAGCTCCTGCTGACCGCGGGCGTGAACTTCCCCCGATCGCCCGCGGAGATCGACGCGTACGTCGAAGGCCTGGTCAACGCGGGTGTGAGCGCGCTGGGCTTCGGTGTCACCCCGGTCCACGACGCGGTTCCCAAGGAGCTCGTGAAGGCGTGTCGCGACCGTGACCTGCCGCTGCTGGTCGTTCCGGAACGCACCCCGTTCCTCGCCGTCAGCCAGGCCGTGGGGACCGCGCTCGCCGAGGCGCAGAACGTCGAGTTGCGGGTGATCGCCGACAGCCAGCGCAACCTGACGAGAGCGGCGACGCGCCCTCGGCCGACCGAGACCACGGTGCGTTCCCTGGCCACGTCCCTCACCGGGTGGGCCATGCTGCTGGATGCCGACGGCTCGGTCGTGACCCGGTCCGGGATGGCGCCCGAGCCGACCGAGGACCTGCTCTCGCTGGCCACCCGGCTGCGCAGCGGTTCCGGTCCGCGCAGCGCGAGCACCAGTGTCGGCGGCGAGCACATCGTGCTGCACCCGGTCGACCGGTCGTCCGTGCTCATCGTCGGACGTAGTCGGTCGTTCAGCGTCGGTGACCGCGCGGTGGTGGCCATGGCGCTGGCCATGCTCGGACTGTTGCAACGCGAGACGGACACTTCTCGTGGTCACGCGTACCGCCTGGCCGCTCGGCTGCTGTTGGCCGCCGGTTCGGCCGCGGAGTCCACTGGCGATCTCCTCGCCGCCTTGTTGGACAACCGCGCCGGTCAGGACTACCGGGTGCTGGCGGGCGTGGACGTCCGCCGCAGGCACAGCGGGGACGCCGACGGCGACTTCGGCCAACTCGTCCAACTCCTGGGTACGCCCCTGGTCGACCTCGCGAACGGGAGCTTCCGCGCGGTCGTGTCCGCCCGCTCGGCTCCGTCGGCGGCCACGTTGGAGACGCTGCACAAACGCGGCTGGCTCGTCGGGTTGAGTGGCGTTGTCGGCGTCGCCGACCTGCGGCTGGCCGAACGTGAGGCGGTCGCGCTCCGCCGTCGCGCAGCGGCGGCCGGTCATCCGGTGAGCGCGGACAACGAGTCGGAGAGCGTCTCGTCGCTGATCGACCCGGCCCAGGCGCGCGCGTTCGCCCGACGCACGCTGGCGCCGCTTGCCGAGATCCGGTCACCCGGTCCGGCGAGTCTCATCGAGACGCTGCGCGTGTGGCTCGCCAACCACGGCAACTGGGACCGGAGCGCGGTCGTACTGGACGTACACCGCAACAGCGTCCGGCATCGAATAGGGCAGGTCGAACGCGCGCTGCACGTGGACCTCTCGCAGGCCCAGCACCGGATGGACCTCTGGTACGCGGTCAACTGGCTGCCGCAGGACTGGCCCGATCCACAGTAGTAGAGCCTAAAGTCATCAGTCCGGCGAAGTCTTCCGGCACTGTCGGTAACCGGCACGGCCGAGCAGGATCAACCGTGTGGCTACGAACTTGGTCAACTACCTCGACGCCCTGGTGCCGGCGGCGGTCAACGGCGACCCCGAAGCGGTCGGCCGTCTGTTGACGACGATCAGGCCCATGGTCGTGCGATATTGCCGCGCCCGCGTCGGCCGAGGTGAACGCGCCTACGCCTCGGCCGACGACATCGCGCAGGAGGCCTGCCTGGCGGTGCTCACGGCACTGCCACGTTACGAATTCCAAGGACGCCCCTTCTTGGCGTTCGTGTACGGCATCACCGCCCACAAAGTCGCCGACGCCCACCGCGCCGTTGCTCGTAACCGTGAGCAACCGGTCGCGGACATTCCCGACTCACACGAGGTCGAGGCGAGCCCGATGCAGCACGTCCTGCAGGGCGAGTCCGCCAAGCAGCTCAATCACATCCTGAGCAGGTTGCCGGACCGACAACGCGACATCCTCGTGCTGAGGATCGTCGTCGGACTGTCCGCAGAGGAGACAGCGGCGGCCGTCGGCTCAACGCCGGGCGCCGTCCGCGTCGCACAACACAGGGCGTTGGCGCGCCTGCGGCGAACAGTGAACATCGCGGAACTTGTCTAGCGCTTGTGCTCGGTCGACGCGGGCCTGGGGCAGGATTCAGGGCCTGTCCGCCACCAGGCGCGCCTTCTCGCCGTCGACCGCGACGACGTCGCCGTGCCGCAGCTGCCTGCCGCGGCGCACCTCGACCTCGTCGTTGACCAGGACATCCTGGGCCTCGATCAGGTCCTTCGCATGCCCGCCGTCCTCAGCCAGACCGGCGAGCTTGAGAAACTGGCCGAGCCTGATCGACTCGTCGCGGATCGAAACCTCACGGATGCTCATCGGGCACAAGCCTACTGTCCGGTCACACCGACCGTGTCTGGGCGCCGAGGAACCGCACCACGCCACCCAACGAGCCGGACCTGGCGAAAGCCGCGCGTTGGCGGGCGGCACCACACCCGTCCAGCACCAGACGTGCCAGCGACTCGTCGACCAGGTCGTAGTCGCCGGACATCTCCAGCGCCGGACGTATCCAGCGCACCAACGCCCCCGCCAGGTCGGCGGCCGGAGCCAGGTCACCGGTCACGAGGTCGACGCCGAGACCTTCCAACCCGTCCCTGGCAGCGCGCCACAACGCCGGGCGCAGGAGATGTTGGGGAACGGCGGGGCCTCGCGCTCCCGAAGCCAGCGCGGTCGCCGCGATCCCCCGCACGAGAGCGGCGAGCAGGACCGCGTCGTCCACAGTCGGGGCGACATCACTGACTCGCAGTTCGATCGTCGGCTGATGGGCGGACAGCCGTACGTCCCAGTAGAGCATGCCGATGTCCATCGCCGCGCCGCTGGCGACGACCTGGTCACGGGCCGCGTAGTAGTCCGTCGCGGACTCGAACCACGGCGGCGCACCCGCTGACGGCCAACGGCTCCACATCACATACCGCCAACTCGCGTAACCGGTGTCCGTGTTGTTGGAGTACGGCGAGTTGGCGCCGATGGCGAGCAACGTGGGCAACCAGTAACGAAGGTGGTTGCACACCACGATTCTGGCCTCGTCGTTCGGCAGACCGACGTGCACGTGGCACCCGCACACAGGCAGATCGCCGATCAGCGCGCGGAATTCGCGAGTGATCCGGTGGTACCGCGGCAGCGGCGTCAGCGCGTTCGGCGTCCCGTCGTTCGTGGCCTCCAGCACCGGTGTCCCGGAGGCGACGAGCCACGCACCGTGCCGCATGGCCTCGTCCGCCAGCACACGGCGGGCGTCGCTGAGCTGCGCGTGCAGTTCGGTCATCGTCAGGCAGACGCCACTGGCCGATTCCACTTGGCTCAACGCGATTTCCGCCTGCAGGTCGTGATCAAGGCCACCGACGTCCGACAGGACCTCCGGAGCGCGGTCGACCAGCCGGCCCGACTCGACGTCGACCAGCAGGAACTCCTCCTCAACGCCCACCGTCAGCTGATCCACCGCGACGGCGGTCAGCAGGAAATCCCGGGTGCCGAGCTGGGCTTCGCTCACGCCTGCCTCCATGACGGCCGTCCTGCCTCCGACACTAGGAGCAGGCACCGCCACACCGCATGCGGCGTTGGGCTGAACCAACTGGGAGTTTCGGGTATGCAACGTTGTCACCCGCTCAGGACATTAAAGGGATGTGACCACCAAGAGCCTCCAGGCTGATCCGCACGCGGATACGCACGGCGACGCTGCGCTGTGGCAACGGGCCGCTTCAGGCAACAAGGCGGCGTTCGGCGAACTGTTCGAGCGGCACGCACAAGCCGTGTGGAACCACGCGTTCCGACTGACCGGGTCGTGGTCACTGGCCGAAGATCTGACGTCGATGACGTTCCTGACCGGATGGCGCAAGCTGCACGAGGTGACGCTGATCCGCGACAGCGCGTTGCCGTGGCTGTACGCGGTCGCGGGGAATCTCGCACGCACGGAGTTCCGCAGCGCCGGACGGTTCACACGGTTGCTGCGCCGGATCCCGGCCGCCGAGACGACCGAGGACCACGCGGAGTCCGTTGTCGAGAAGGTCGACGGTGAGGGCCGGATGCGTGTGCTGCTCGCGGCGATCGCGAAGCTGCCGAAGGCGGAGCGCCAGGCGGTGGAGCTGTGCCTTGTCGGGGAGGTCCCGGTCGCCGAGGCGGCCGAACTGCTCGGCATCGAGGAGGTCAGCATCCGTTCCCGTATCTCCAGAGCCAGATCGCGTCTGCGCCGCGTGCTGGGAGATGACCTGATGGAGGCAACGTCGTGAAGCACCAGACCATGCCACCACGGCGGGAACTGCCGTCCAACGTCCGCGATCGGTTGCGCCGCAGGCTGTGGAGCGAACTGGACCGGCCGACGGAGCCCCGGCGCAACCGGTTGCGAATACCGGTCTTCGCCGCCGCGTGCGCGGCGGCGGTACTCGTCGCCGGTTCGGTTGTGTTCGCGCAGAACGCTTCCCAAGCACCGGAACAAATGCAGGCGTCGATGGACCTCGATCCCGCGCCGTCGGCCGCCGACGCCCAGCTGGATCGTTGCCACAAGGCTGTCTACGGCATCGAGACATCGCCGCTCCGTGCACTGTGGACAGCAGCTGGCAGCTCGACGGTCGACGGGACCACCCTCACCGCGTTCCGCGCCACGGGAACCCCGATGTTCTGCGAGACAACGGAGAGGACCGTGATTCTCAACAATCCCCTCGCCGATCCCGGCAAGGCGGGAACGTCGAAAACCAGCCTGCTGATGGCCACCGCGAACGGAAGTGTCGCGGGAGTGGTGGACCCGACGTGGGACTCGTTCCAAGTGCGGGTGACCGTGGCACCGGACAAGGTCGTGACCGCCGAACCGGTGGTGGCCGACGGGCTTTTCGTCGCCCACGTGAACGCGACCGTCGGCCCGGAGACCAGAATCGAGGCCGTCCGCGGCTCCGCGTACACGTTCAGCAACGTCCCCATGGGCACCGTGATGAGGAAGAACTAGGTCGTGTCTCGAAGTCCCCGTTCGATGAGAGTCTGCCCCGGCCGGAGGCCGGAGTCGGGCCTCAGTGGGGCGGTTCCTGGCGCCGCCGCGGGGACGGCGCGAATACTGGTTGTCTTTGGCTGTTCCCGCGGTGGCGCCAGGGACCGCATCCGGCCCGGCTATCGCGGACGGGGGCTTTGAGACACGGCCTAGACAAGTTCCAGTGGGTCGAGCCGGACGCGGAGGGATTCCGGTTCTTTGCGCGCTGTTCGTTCCTTCTGTGCGACGGTGAGCGCCGCCGCCAGCGCACGGCCGTCCGCGCGCGGTGTGCGGACCAACGCGCGCTCGCTTTTCTCACTGATCGGGACAGGCCCGAGGATCTCGGCGGACTCCGGCAAAGCGACGTGGTCGAGAAACTCCGCCAACGCGTCCGGTGATCCGTCCACCGACGCCATCCGTACCGCGGGCGGGAAGCCCAACTCGGTGCGTGCGGCCAGTTCCTGGTGCGCGTGCCAGGCGGGATCCCACCGCACCAACGCCTGGACCGGAGCGAAAGAGGAATCCGCCACCACGATGACTCGCCCGCCATCCCCGCCAGGACGGACAAGCGCGGCAGCGCCCATCCACCGACGCAGCGTCTCCTCAGTGGCACGCAGGTCCGCACGGCCGAGCAAAGCCCAGCTGTCCAACAGAAGCGCGGCACCATAGCCGCCCTCCGCGACCGGCTCGGCGCCGGGCGTCGAGACCACGAGCGCGGGCGCGTTGGACACGGTGGCGAGCACCTCGTCCGCACCCGATGTCCGCACGGGCACCCCGGGGAAGGCGCGGCCGAGCTCCTCAGCAGTTCGTTTCGAGCCAACGACCACGGCCCTGAGCCGTCGTGATCCGCAGTTGCCGCAACGGAAAGCAGCCTCAGCGGCACCGCACCACCGGCACGCGGCCGGGCGCGCCACGCCGTCGTCACGTCCACCTGGCAACGCCAGCGGCCCCGCGCACCTGCGACACCGCGCGGGCGCACGGCACTGCGCACACGCCAACGCGGGCACGTATCCCCGTCGCGGAACCTGCACCAGAACCGGCGCTCCCGCGGCCAGGGCGGCACGCGCGGCTTCGAAACTGACCGACGGGAGCCTGGCCGCGCGGGCAGCCGGATCCCTGGCGATCTGGACGTCGGTCTCCCCGATCGCGGTCACCCGTGGCGCGGACTTCCTGACCTCGTCCCTGGCCGCGATGACCTCGTGCGCCCAGCCGGTGTCCAGCAGCAGCTGCGCCTCCGCCGTCCGGGCGAATCCACCGATCACCATCGCCGCGCCGGTGTGGTACGCCCGGAGCATCAGCACCTCGCGAACGTGCGCGTAGGGCGACCGCTGGTCGGCGTGCAGATCGTCGCCGTCGTCCCACACGACGACCAGCCCGGGGTCCTTGACCGGCGCGAACGCCGTCGCCCGGGTGCCGAGGACGATCCGTGCGGAGCCGCGCAGGACGGAAAGCCACCGCTTGTAGCGCGTAGACGGCCCCAGATCGGCCGACAGTGCGACAACGGCCGTCTCGTGGTCCTTGCCCACCAGGTCAAGACACGCGGCGTGCAAACGGGCCACGTCACGGTAGTCGGGCACGACCATGACCACGCCCCGGCCGGTCGCCGCCACCGTGACCGCCAGTTCCGCCAGCCGACGAGGCCAGTCGTCGTCCGGCAACGACTGCCACACGGCGTGCGCGTTGCGACCGGCCTTGAGCGCGTCCAGGAACGCCGGTCCGCGCGGGTATCTCCCCCAGCCGGTCTCGGCAGGCGGGTCGAGCTCGACCGGGTCCGGCGACGGCGCCGATTCGGCACGGGCGTGCCGTGGCGGGATGGCCAGCCGCAGGACGTCGATCATCGCGCCCGCGTACCGGTCGGCCACTGCCCTGGCCAGCTGGGCGATCTGCGGCGCGAGCACCGGCTCCGGCGAGACGACCTTCTCCAGGAACATCGGCTTGGGGTGCTCGGACTCGGCGGCACGCTCGACCACGTAGGCGTCCACGAGCCTGCCGGAGAACCGCACCCGGACCCGGCAGCCGGGGACCACTTGCTCGTCCAGCTGCTCCGGGATCAGGTAGTCGAATGGCTTGTCCAGGTGCGCCAGCGGCACGTCGACGTAGACACGGGCAACCGGAAGGGCGGCAGCCGGGTGCCGTTCGCCCTTGTTTCGGTTACCTGCGTTGACCACGTCTGAGGTTTACCAGAGGCTCGAACCATGACGATCTCCACCCAGGCCGCACAGGTGTTGCGCGGACTTGCTCTCGACGAGGACCTCAAGTGGCGGATCCCATCGGATCCGGTGCTCGGGCCACTCGTCCGCAAGGTCGCCCGCCGCTATGTGGCGGGCGAGAGCCTCCCCGAAGCCCTCGAACGGGTGACCGGGATCCTCGCCGACGGACATCGCGCGAACGCCGAGTACATGGGCGAGAGTTGCCGCGACGCGCAGCGCGCCGAAGCGGAGACGGCGGTGTTCGTCGACATGGCGAACACCTTGCCGACCGGCTGTTCGGTGTCTCTGGACCTGTCCCACATCGGGCTGGCGATCGACGCGGACCTCGCGGTGTCGAACGCGACCGAGATCGCCACCGCGACCGCGAACACAGGCCGGGAAATGGTCATCTCAGCCGAAGGATCCGACCGCACGGACGCGGTGCTCGCGGTGCACGAACAGCTGTGCGCAAGGTTCGAGCACGTCGGCGTCACCATCCAGGCACGCCTGCACCGCACCCGTGCCGACCTGGCTCGTCTGCTCGACCGCCCGGGACGCATCCGGCTGGTCAAGGGCGCGTTCCTGGAAGGCGAGGACGTCGCCCACCCCAGGGAGTCACCCGAACTGGCCACGGCCTACCAGCGGTATGCCGAACGGCTCGCCGACTCCGGGCACCTCTGCTCGTTCGCGACCCACGACTGGGAGCTGATCACGCGGATCGACCGGCATCTCGGCGGAGCCGGGCGACCGGACGCGCCGTGGGAGTTCGAGACGTTGCTCGGCCTCGGCCCCGACCGGCTGGCGGCGATGGCCAAGAACGGCCACCCGACACGGGAGTACGTCGTCTTCGGCACCGAGTGGTGGCTGTATGTCTGCAACCGGATCGCCGAGGACCCGCAGCGACTGCTGCAGGCACTGGTCGACGCGGCCTCCCCCGTGTGCTGACACCCGCAACCAAGGCGGCCTTCGGTGCGTTTGGCGTACCAAAGGCCACATTGGTTGCACCGAGAGCCCACGCAACGAAGGTGGCCTTCGGTGCACTCACCGCACCCAAGGT
This sequence comes from Kibdelosporangium sp. MJ126-NF4, assembly GCF_000826545.1. Next base: position 140,220 of record NZ_CDME01000016.1, read on the forward strand.
GGCCTTCGGTGCACTCACTGCACCCAAGGTGGCCTTTGTTGCATCCCATCTACGCCGAAACGGCGCGGGCGCTGTCAGCGCCCGCGCCGTTCGTGTGGCTGAACTGTCAGAGACCAGCGGCCTGCTTCAACGCGTCCGCGCGGTCGGTGCGCTCCCACGGCAGGTCGAGCTCCGGACGACCGAAGTGACCGTACGCGGCGGTCGGCGCGTAGATCGGCCGCAGCAGGTCGAGGTCGCGGATGATCGCGGCCGGGCGCAGGTCGAACACCTGCGAGATGGCTTCCTGGATCTTGGTCGGGTCGACGACCTCGGTGCCGAAGGTCTCCACGAAGAGACCGACCGGGGCGGCCTTGCCGATCGCGTACGCCACCTGGACCTCGACGCGCGTGGCCAAGCCCGCCGCCACCGCGTTCTTGGCGACCCACCGCATCGCGTACGCCGCGGAGCGGTCCACCTTCGACGGGTCCTTGCCGGAGAACGCGCCACCACCGTGCCGCGCCATACCGCCATAGGTGTCCACGATGATCTTGCGGCCGGTCAGGCCCGCGTCGCCCATCGGACCGCCGATCACGAACCGGCCGGTCGGGTTGACCAGCAGGCGCACGTTCGACGTGTCCAGAGTCAGGTCCTCGAACTCCGGCACCATGACCTGCTCGCGGATGTCGACGCCGAGCAGGCGCTCCAGGTCGATGCCGTCGGCGTGCTGCGAGGACACCACGACGGTGTCCAGCCGCACGGCCTGGTCACCGGCGTACTCGATGGTCACCTGGGTCTTGCCGTCCGGGCGCAGGTACGGCAGCACGCCGTCCTTGCGGACCTTGGTCAGTCGTTTGGAGAGCCGATGCGCGAGCGCGATCGGCAAGGGCATCAGCTCAGGCGTGTCGTTGCACGCGTAGCCGAACATCAGGCCCTGGTCACCGGCACCCTGACGGTCGATCTCGTCGTCGGCGGACTCGACACGGGACTCGTAGGCGGTGTCCACGCCCTGTGCGATGTCCGGCGACTGCGACCCGATGGCGATGTTCACGCCACACGAGTTGCCGTCGAAACCCTTGGCCGACGAGTCGTAGCCGATCTCGAGGATCTTCTCCCGCACGATGGCCGGGATGTCCGCGTACGCCTCGGTGGTCACCTCACCGGCGACGTGCACCTGGCCGGTGGTCACCATCGTCTCGACGGCGACGCGGCTTCGTGGGTCTTTGCGCAGCAGGGCATCCAGGATCGAGTCGCTGATCGCGTCGCAGATCTTGTCGGGGTGCCCCTCCGTGACCGACTCCGACGTGAACAGCCGGCTGGCCTTGTTTGTCGCCATTACCCCTCACTTCATCACGGATGAGCTGCGTGTCTCAGACTACTTAAGGATTCAGTCAGCCGTTCGAGAAGTGCTCGACTTCATGACGAAGTCCCAGATACCGGCCGCCATTTGCGCCTTCGAGCCCAGTGCGATAGGACGTTCGGAGCCGTCAGCGGCCAGCAGCCATCCGGCGTTGTCCTCGACCTCGAAGGCCTTCCCCTCGCCCACGGCGTTGACAACCAGCAGGTCACAGCCCTTGCGAGCCAGCTTCGCGCGGGCGTGCGTGAGCACGTCGCCGCTCTCGTCACCGGTCTCGGCGGCGAAGCCGACGATGTAGGGATCGAACCTGCCTTCCGACCGGGCGACGACCAGTTCGCGCAGTACGTCCGGATTGCGGGTCAGTGCGACCGGATCGGGATCCCGGTCGGTCTTCTTGATCTTGTGGTTGGCCAGGCTGGCCGGCCGGAAGTCGGCCACCGCGGCAGCCATCACCACGATGTCGGCCTCGACGGCGGCCTTGTGCATGGCCTCGCGCAGCTCCAGCGCCGTCCCGACGTTGACGACGTCCACCCCTGCGGGCTCGGGCAACGCGACCGTGTGCGCGGACACCAGCGTGACCTGCGCGCCGCGCTGTGCGGCAACCCGCGCGAGCGCGTAGCCCTGCTTGCCGGATGAACGATTGCCCAGGTAGCGGACCGGGTCGAGCGGCTCGCGCGTCCCACCGGCGGACACCACGACCCGTTTGCCGTCCATGTCACGCGGCAACGCGTCGGCACGGGCCAGCAGCAGCCGGGCGAGGTCGACGATCTCGACGGGATCGGCCAGCCTGCCTTTGCCGGTGTCGGTGCCGGTCAGCCGCCCGCTGGCGGGTTCGGTCACCACGATGCCGCGCGAACGCAGCAGCGCCACGTTGTCGCGGGTCGCGGGGTGCTCCCACATCTCGGTGTGCATCGCCGGGATCATCAGAACCGGGCACCGCGCGGTCAGCAGGGTGCCGGTGAGCATGTCGTTGGCGTTCCCGTGCGCGGCCCTGGCCAGCAGGTCCGCGGTCGCGGGGACGACGACGACCAGGTCGGCTTCCTTGCCGATCCGGACGTGCGCCACCTCGGGAACGTCCTCGAAGACACCGGTGTACACGGGGTTGTGGGACAGCGCCTCGAAGGTGGCCTTGCCGACGAAGTTCAACGCCGACTCCGTGGGCAGCACCTGAACCTGGTGACCGGACTCGGTCAGGCGGCGCAGGACCTCACAGGCCTTGTACGCGGCGATGCCCCCGCCGACCCCAAGTACCACTCGGGGACGGTCGGAAGGCGGGGTGGTCACTCGCCTTCGGTGTGCTCAAGCAGGCCTGCGTGGATCTCGCGAAGCGCGATGGACAGCGGCTTCTCCCGCGGGCCCGGCTCGACGAGTGGGCCGACGTACTCGAGCAGGCCCTCGCCAAGCTGCGCGTAGTAGTCGTTGATCTGACGAGCGCGCTTGGCGGCGTAGATCACCAGCGCGTACTTCGAACTGACCTTGTCGAGCAGGTCGTCGATCGGAGGGTTGGTGATGCCTTCCAGGTTGGTGGTCGGCTCGCCCAATGCGCCCAGCTCGGTGGTCAAGAGGAACTCCAGGGATTCAGACAGCGGTACCAGTCATCAAGGTTAGCAACTCGGCCGCGGCCTGCCGCACGTCGGTGTTCACCACCAGCGCGTCGAACTCGCCCTGAGCGTCCAGTTCCTTCTCGGCAACGGCCAGCCGATGCCGCACGACCTCGGGATTCTCGGTGCCACGGCCGGTCAGCCTGCCGACGAGAGTCTCCCACGACGGCGGGACGAGCATCACCAACTGAGCCTCGGGCATCGCGACACGCACCTGCCGCGCGCCCTGCAGCTCGATTTCGAGAATCGCGTGCTTGCCCGAAGCCAGCGCGTCGAGCACTGGCTGCCGGGGTGTGCCATAGCAGTTGCCCGCGTACTCGGCCCATTCGAGGAATTCGCCGCGCCCTGCCATGTCGTCGAACCGCGCACGGTCGACGAAGTGGTAGTGGCTGCCGTCGATCTCACCGGGCCGCTGGGTGCGGGTGGTCATCGAGACACTGAAGAAGACGCTCGGGTCCATCCGGCGCAGCTCGGCCACCACAGTGGACTTGCCAACGCCGGACGGACCCGACACAACAGTGAGCCGGGGCCGGGCGCGCACACCCGTCCCCGGCTCGATGGTGCTCAAGTGACTACCAGTCACTCGCTGCTGAACTCGGCGAGCAGCGCCTTACGCTGCCTGTCGCCGAGGCCCCTGAGGCGGCGGCTTGGAGCGATCTGCAACCGCTCGATGATCTGAGTGGCGCGCACCTTGCCGACGCCGGGGAGGGCCTCCAGCAGTGCGGTCACCTTCATCTTGCCCAAGACCTCGTCGCTGTCGGACTGAGCGAGCACGTCCTTGAGGGTCGTGCCGCCTCGCTTCAGGCGCTCTTTGAGCTCAGCCCGGGCCCGACGAGCGGCAGCCGCCTTCTCCAGCGCTGCGGCCCGCTGCTCCTCGGTCAGCTGGGGAAGGGCCACGATTTCCTCCGTGGGGTGGGTGTTTCCGGATCGGGTGCAGGCGACCGTACCGACACGCCCGGGTCAAGGACAACGTGGGTCTGCGATCCTGCGCAGATCACACGTGGTACATCAATGGTGACCCGCGGCCGACACGATCGCGTCACGGGTGCGTAGAGCCTCGCTACGCAGCGCGAACACGTCCGGCCCCGCTTTCAGGACCCCCCTTGACGAGGTCGGAAGCACGCTACGCAGGGATTTTCCGAAGAGTGTCCGAATATCGGACAGCGTGCCCCCTTGTGCTCCGAAGCCGGGTACCAGCAAGGGTCCGTTGAGTGCGTCCAGGTCCACGCCCAGCGACCCGATAGTGGCACCGACAACGAGACCGATTCCCCCGATCGGCTGAACTCCGGCGTTGCGTTCGGCCGCAGCGTCCACGACCGTTTGCGCGATGCTGCGTGGGCCGTTGAGCGCACGCTGCACCTCCGAAGCCTCAGGGTTCGAGGTCAGAGCGAGGACGAAAACACCCCGCCCGGACTTCTCGGCGGCCTGCAGAGCGGGCTCCAACGAGCCGAACCCGAGGTACGGCGACAGCGTCACGGCGTCCGCAGCCAACGGCGAACCGTCGGTCAGGTAGGCCGCCGCGTAGGCCGCCATGGTCGAGCCGATGTCGCCGCGTTTGACGTCCAGCAGGACGATCGAACCGGCCTGCTGGGACTCCGCGACGACCCGCTCGAGCACCGCGACGCCCCTGGAGCCGTGGCGCTCGAAGAACGCCGACTGCGGCTTGAGGACCGCGATCTCCCCCGCCATGGCCTCGACGCAGGTCATGGCGAACCGTTCGAGCCCGTCGGGGGTGTCGGCGAGGCCCCACTGCTCCAGCAGCCCCGGGTGCGGGTCGATGCCGACGCAGAGCGGCCCGCGGACCGAGACGAGCGTGGTCAGCCGGGCGCCGAACGGCGCACGTGCCTGTTGTGTCATGGCTTGCTCCCCGTTTGTGCCTTCAGCGCCTCCTGCAACGCCTGCAGCGGCCGGACGTTGATCTCACCCCGGATCAGGGCCTCGATGCCCTGCACGGCCGCTGCGGCGCCCTGAATCGTGGTCACGCAGGGAATGTCGCGTGCCACGGCCGCTGTGCGGATCTCGTAACCGTCCACCCGCGGCCCGCTGTTGCCGTACGGGGTGTTGATCACCATGACGACCTCGCCGTCCAGGATCACGCTGACCGCGTTGCGCACCGAGTCCGACGGCGCCTCGAAGTGCTTGGGCACCTCGGCACACGGAATGCCGTTGCGACGCAGGACTTCCGCCGTGCCCTGGGTGGCGATGATCTCGAAGCCGAGGTCGGCGAGCCGCTTGACCGGGAAGATCATCGCGCGCTTGTCCCGGTTGGCCACCGACACGAACACCTTGCCCGAGGTGGGCAGCGAACCGTAGGACGCGGTCTGCGACTTGGCGAACGCCTTGCCGAACGAGGTGTCGATGCCCATCACCTCGCCGGTGGACTTCATCTCCGGGCCCAGCAGCGAGTCGACGCCATGCCCTTCGGGGGTGCGGAAGCGGTGGAACGGCAACACCGCCTCCTTGACCGCGACCGCGGCGTCCGACGGCAGTTCGCCGCCGTCGCCGAACGGCGGCAGCATGCCCTCGTCACGCAACTGCTTGATGGTGGCGCCGAGCATGATCCGCGCGGCCGCCTTGGCCAGCGGGACCGCGGTCGCCTTGGACACGAACGGGACCGTGCGCGAGGCACGCGGGTTGGCCTCAAGGACGTAGAGCTGGTCGTCCTTCAGCGCGTACTGCACGTTGAGCAGGCCGCGCACGCCGACGCCCTTGGCGATCGCCTCGGTCGACCGGCGGACGTTCTCCAGGTCCGTGCGGCCCAGGGTGATCGGCGGAAGGGCGCACGAGGAGTCGCCGGAGTGGATACCGGCCTCCTCGATGTGTTCCATCACGCCGCCGATGAAGACCTCGTCGCCGTCGCACAGCGCGTCGACGTCGATCTCGATGGCGTCGTCGAGGAACCGGTCGACCAGGACCGGGTGCTCCGGGGAGACCTCGGTGGCCCTGGCGATGTAGTCGGCGAGGGTGGAGTCGTCGTACACGATCTCCATGCCGCGGCCGCCGAGCACATAGGACGGTCGCACCAGAACCGGGTACCCGATCCTGTCCGCGATCCGCTTGGCCCCGTCGTAGGACGTCGCCGTTCCGTACTGCGGCGCGGGAAGCCCGGCGGCGGTGAGCACCTCACCGAACGCGCCGCGGTCCTCGGCCAGGTTGATCGCCTCGGGCGGCGTGCCGACAACGGGGACGCCCGCGTCGGCCAACCGCTGCGCCAGGCCCAGCGGGGTCTGGCCGCCCAGTTGGACGATGACGCCCGCGACCGTGCCCGACTCCCGCTCGGAGTGGACGACCTCGAGCACGTCCTCAAAGGTCAGTGGTTCGAAGTACAGCCGGTCGGACGTGTCGTAGTCGGTGGACACGGTCTCCGGGTTGCAGTTGACCATCACGGTCTCGTAGTGGTCGGCGCGCAGCGCCATCGCCGCGTGCACGCACGAGTAGTCGAACTCGATGCCCTGCCCGATGCGGTTGGGCCCGGAGCCGAGGATCAGCACCTTGGGCTTGTCGTGCTGCGGCGCGACCTCCGACTCGGCCGAGGGGTCGGACTCGTAGGCCGAGTAGTGGTACGGGGTCTTCGCGGCGAACTCGGCGGCGCAGGTGTCCACGGTCTTGAACACCGGCCGGATCCCGAGCCGGTGCCGCAGCGTGCGGACACCGTCCTCCCCCGCCAGTTCCGGACGCAACGCGGCGACCTGCCGGTCGGACAGCCCGGCACGTTTCGCCCTGCGCAACAGCGGTTCGTCGAGCACGGCGGCGTCGAGGATCTCGGTACGCAGCTCGATCAGCGACAGGATCTGGTCGATGAACCACGGGTCGATACCGGACGCCTGGTGCACGTCGTCGACGGACGCGCCGAGCCGCAGCGCGCGCTCCACCGTGTACAGCCTGCCGTCGTGCCCGGCTTTGAGCTGCTCCAGTGTGGACTCCAGCGTGGCGTCGGCCGGATCGGGGATCGTCCAGAAGCCCGCGGCCTTGGTCTCCATGGAGCGCAACGCCTTGCCGAGCGCCTCGGTGAAGTTGCGGCCGAGCGACATCGCCTCGCCGACGGACTTCATCGTGGTGGTCAGCGTCTTGTCCGCGCCGGGGAACTTCTCGAACGCGAACCGCGGCACCTTGACCACGACGTAGTCGAGCGTCGGCTCGAAGCTCGCCGGGGTCTCGCCGGTGATGTCGTTGGGGATCTCGTCGAGCGTGTAGCCGATCGCGAGCTTGGCGGCGATCTTGGCGATCGGGAACCCGGTCGCCTTGGACGCCAGCGCCGACGAGCGCGACACGCGCGGGTTCATCTCGATGACGACCATGCGGCCGGTCCGTGGGTCGACGGCGAACTGGATGTTGCAGCCGCCGGTGTCCACGCCGACCGCGCGCAGCACGTCGATACCGACGTCGCGCATGTGCTGGTACTCGCGGTCGGTCAGCGTCATCGCGGGCGCGACGGTCACCGAGTCGCCCGTGTGCACGCCCATCGGGTCGATGTTCTCGATCGAGCAGACGACCACCACGTTGTCGTGCCGGTCGCGCATCAGCTCGAGCTCGTACTCCTTCCAGCCGAGCACGCTCTCCTCGATGAGCACCTCGGTCACCGGTGACTCGGCCAGCCCGAAGGACGCGAGCCGCTCGAGCTCCTCGGGCGTGTGCGCCATCCCGGAGCCGAGGCCGCCCATGGTGAACGACGGCCGGATGACCACCGGCAGGCCGAGTTCGGCGACGGTCTCGCGGACCTCGTCCATCGAGTGGCAGACGCTGCTGCGCGGGGTCTCGGCGCCGATCTGGGCGACGATGTCCTTGAACTTCTGGCGGTCCTCACCGCGCTGGATCGCGTCGATGTCGGCGCCGATCAGCTCGACGTTGTACTTCTCCAGCACGCCGCGCTCGTGCAGCGCGACGGCGCAGTTGAGCGCGGTCTGGCCGCCGAGCGTGGCCAGGATGGCGTCCGGCCGCTCGGCCGCGATGACCTTCTCGACGAAGTCCGGGGTGATCGGCTCGATGTAGGTGGCGTCGGCGAACTCCGGGTCGGTCATGATCGTCGCCGGGTTGGAGTTCACCAGGCTGACCCGCAGGCCGTCCTCCCGCAGCACGCGGCAGGCCTGGGTGCCCGAGTAGTCGAACTCGCACGCCTGCCCGATCACGATCGGACCGGAGCCGATCACGAGCACGTGCTTGATGTCTGTCCGTTTCGGCATCTGTCAGGCCTCATCCATCAACGTCACGAACTGGTCGAACAGGGGCGCGGCGTCGTGTGGACCGGCGGCCGCCTCCGGGTGGTACTGGACGCTGAACGCGGGCGCGTCCACACAACGCAGGCCCTCGACGGTGCCGTCGTTCGGGCAGTAGTGGCTCACCTCGGCCGCGCCGTACGGCGTGTCCAGTTTCTGTCCAGCCTCGCCTTCCAGAGCGAAGCCGTGGTTCTGCGCGGTGATCGCGACCCGGCCGGTGGCCGCCTCGATCACCGGCACGTTGATGCCGCGGTGGCCGTAGGTCATCTTGTACGTGCCCATGCCCAGCGCCCGGCCGAGGATCTGGTTGCCGAAGCAGATGCCGAACAGCGGGATCCGGCGTTCCAGCACCTGCCGGGTCAGCTCGATCGCGTGCTCCTGCGTCTGCGGGTCGCCGGGTCCGTTGGCCAGGAACACGCCGTGCGGCTCGATCGCCAGCAGGTCGTCGAGGGTCGAGGAGACCGGCATGACGTGGGTCTCGATGCCGCGATGGGCCATCATCCGCGGGGTGTTGAACTTGATCCCCAGGTCGAGCGCGGCGACGCGGAACCTCCGCTCGCCGTCCGCCGGGACGACGTAGGTGTCCTGGGTGCTGACGGCGCCGGACAGGTCCGCGCCCTTCATCCCCGGGCTGTCCTGCACGGCCTGGACCATCGTGTCCACGTCGGTCAGCGCGTCGCCCGCGAAGATCGCGGCGCGCATGGCGCCCTGTTCGCGGATGTGCCGGGTGACCGTGCGGGTGTCGACGCCCGCGATCCCGACGATGCCCTGGTTGACCAGCTCGTCGTTCAGCGAGCGGCGCGACCGCCAGTTGGACGGGATCCGGGCCGGGTCGCGCACCACGTACCCGGCGACATGGATCTTCCTGGACTCGTCGTCCTCGTCGTTCCAGCCGGTGTTGCCGATCTGCGGGGCCGTCGCGACCACGATCTGGCCGTGGTAGGACGGGTCGGTCAGCGTCTCCTGGTACCCGGTCATCGCCGTGCAGAACACGACCTCGCCGAGCGTCGACCCGGTCGCCCCGAACGCCTCACCCCGGAAGACCCGGCCGTCCTCAAGCACCAATGCAGCTGGTGTCACTTCGCCGCTCCTCCTTTGGCCAGGCCGGTCAACGCCTCGACCCAGTCCGCGTACACGTCTTTGTCATCTCCCCGGAAACCGGTGTCGAGTTCGTGCTCGCCCAGCTTCCAGCGCACGACGAGCAACCCGTCGCGCTTCATCACCTTCCCGGCGATCGCGCGGTCGGTGCGGGCACTGACCACGGACTCGGCCGGGATCCACACCCGATCCGCGCCCTCCCGGTCGAACAGCACCCCGTCGCCGGTCAGCCGCACGGTCGCGGCGGCACGGAACCCGACGTCCCCGATCGCCACCCGGTCCTGCCAGCTCTTGGCCGTCGTCGTGCTGATGTACACGCCGGTCGCGGGTTCGAGCAGGTCGTCGGCCAGGTTCGCCGGTGGCGCCGGGAACTCGGGCAGGACCGTGTGCTGCCTGCGCGCACGGTTGCGGTAGCCCCACCACATCGCCAGCACGCACAGCAGGAAGAAGGCCACGACCGCGATCGTCAACGCAATCCTCATCGGACGACCTGCCCATCCCGTGCGGTGAGCTTCCCGCGCAACATCGTCGCCCGGACGACGCCCGGCAGCTCCATGCCCTCGTAGGGGGTGTTGCCCGCGAGACTGGCCAACCGCGCGCCATTCACTGTCCACATCGCCTGGGGGTCGACCAGGACGAGGTTCGCCGGTTCGCCCACCGCGATCGGACGGCCGTGGTCCGGCAGACCGGCGATCTCGGCGGGCCGCTCGCTCATCACCCTGGCCACGCCGCGCCAGTCCAGTAATCCGGGCTGGACCATGGTGCGGACGACGATGGACAGCGCGGTCTGCAGACCGAGCATGCCCGGCCGCGCCGCGGACCATTCGCAGTCCTTGTCCTGCGGGGCGTGCGGCGCGTGGTCGGTCGCGACGCAGTCGATCACGCCCTCGGCGAGCGCCGCCCGCAACGCCTTGGTGTCCGCCGAGGTGCGCAGCGGCGGGTTGACCTTGTTGACCGGGTCGTAGGTGGTCAGCCGGTCGTCGTCGAGCAGCAGGTGGTGCGGGGTCACCTCGGCGGAGACCTGCGTGCCGCGGGCCTTCGCCCAGCGCAGCACGTCCGCTGTGCCCGAGGTGGACACGTGACAGACGTGCAGCCGGGCGCCGACGTGACCGGCCAGCAGACAGTCCCGCGCGACGATCGACTCCTCGGCGGCCGCGGGCCAACCCGCGAGACCGAGCCGGGCGGCCGTCTCGCCCTCGTGGGCCTGCGCGCCGACGGTCAGCCGCGGTTCTTCGGCGTGCTGCGCGATGAGCACGTCCAGGCCCCGGCTGTACTCCAGCGCGCGTCGCATGATCAGCGGGTCGGCGACGCACATGCCGTCGTCGGAGAAGATCCGGACTCCTGCGTTGCTCCTGGCCATCGCGCCGAACTCGGCGAGGCGCTCGCCTTTGAGGCCGACGGTCACCGCGCCGATCGGGTGCACGTCGACCAGGCCAACCTCACGCCCGCGTCGCCAGACGTGTTCGACGATGACCGTGTTGTCGGCGACCGGGTCCGTGTTCGCCATGGCGAACACCGCCGTGTACCCGCCGAGCGCGGCGGCGGCCGACCCGGTCTCGATCGTCTCGGTGTCCTCACGGCCTGGTTCGCGCAGGTGCGTGTGCAGGTCGACGAAGCCGGGGAGCGCGACCAGGCCGTGCGCGTCGATGACGTCTCCGCCGCTCGACTTCGACGTCCCGATCTCGGCAACGAGACCGTCCTCGACGCGGATGTCGACCGGGTCACCTTCGCCGTACGGCACGGCGCCTTTGATCAGCGTCATGCGACTTCCTCTTCCCCGGCGAGCAGGTGGTACAGCACGGCCATGCGGACGTGGACTCCGTTTCGTACTTGGTCGGTGATCGCGGCCTGTGGCGAGTCCGCGACGACGGACGCGATCTCCATGCCGCGCAGCATCGGTCCGGGATGCAGCACGACTGCGTGGTCAGGGAGCAGGCGCAGGCGCGCCTCGGACAGACCGTATGCGATGGAGTACTCGCGCGCTGAGGGGAAGAAGCCGCCGTGCATCCGTTCTGCCTGCACACGCAGCATCATCACGGCGTCCACAGCGGACAGTTCCGCGTCGAGTTCGTGCGACACCGTTACGGGCCAACCGTTTACACCGGCGGGCAGTAACGTCGGCGGCGCGACGAGGACGACCTCGGCGCCGAGTGTTGTGAGCAAATGCACGTTCGACCTGGCCACACGGCTGTGCAGCACGTCACCGACGATCGCGACACGGCGTCCGTCCAGACCGCCGAGGCGCTCCCGCAGAGTCGAGGCGTCGAGCAACGCCTGCGTCGGGTGTTCGTGCGTGCCGTCGCCCGCGTTCACCACGGAGGTGTGCGTGTGCGACAGCCACTCGGCCAGCCGGTGCGCCGCGCCGGACGCCGGATGGCGCACGATGACGCAGTCCGCGCCCGCGGCCGCCAGCGTGAGAGCGGTGTCGCGCAGCGACTCGCCCTTGCTGACCGACGAACCGCTCGACGACACGTTGACGACGTCCGCGCTCATCCACTTGCCCGCGATCTCGAACGACACGCGGGTGCGGGTCGAGTTCTCGTAGAACATCGTGATGACCGTGCGGCCGCGCAACGTCGGCAGTTTGCGGACCTCGCGGCCCAGCAGCGCCTGCTTCAGCGCGCCTGCGGTGTCCAGCACGGCAGTGGCCGCGTCACGGCTGAGGCCGTCGCAGCTCAGGAGGTGTTTCATCCGACAAGCTCCACAGCGTCGTGCCCATCCAGTTCCTCGAGCAGCACTTCGATGCCTTCCGACCGGGCGGTGGGCACGTTCTTGCCGACGTAGTCGGCGCGGATCGGCAGTTCCCGGTGGCCGCGGTCGACGAGGACCGCCAACTGCACCGCCCGTGGCCTGCCATGGTCACGCAGCGCATCCAAGGCAGCACGGACGGTTCTGCCCGAATAGAGGACGTCGTCGACCAGAATGACCAGTTTGTCCTCGATGCCGCCTTCGGGCAGGCTCGTCGGCTCGAGCGGCCGATTGGGGTGGCGACGCAGGTCGTCTCGATAAAGCGTGACGTCAAGCACGCCCGTGGGGACGTGGACTCCGCTGAATTCCGCGATCCGTGCGGCCAGTCGCTTGGCCAGCGGTGCGCCTCTGGTCGGAATGCCGATCAGCACGACTGGAGCAGCGTCGGTACCACCGAGAGTCGTCTTCTCGATGACCTGATGGGCCATTCGGGCGACGGTGCGCGCGACGTCCCCGGCCGAAAGCAGCTCGCGCCGCTCGCCGGGATCCGCCGCGCCACGGGTGCGTGGCACTGGCGTGGACCTCCTTCCCCGCCTCTCGGGACGGGTCGTTAAAGGATGTCAAGGACCCTCACTACCAGGGTCATCAGGCACGTTACCAGGGCACACGGGTAAGCCGTCCGGGTGGTCTTGACGCCGTTCTCGATACTGCAACTGAGCGAGGTGCTTGACCTGGTGGCCACGGCAAGTAACCATTACTCTGCGTATCGATCTCAGCAGAGACCCGACGGCTCGCCTTCCCGGCCGCCGGGCGAAGGAAATGGAGAACCGCCACATGGGCGATTACGCCAAGGCGCTAGGGGCCAAGCTCCGTGGCATCCGCCAGCAGCAAGGCCTGTCGTTGCACGGCGTCGAGCAGAAGTCCGGCGGACGCTGGAAGGCAGTCGTCGTCGGCTCCTACGAACGCGGCGACCGTGCGGTGACCGTGCAGAAGCTGGCCGAGCTGGCCGACTTCTACGGGGTACCGGTGGTCGAGCTCCTGCCTGAGGGAAGGGTCCCCTCCGGTGCCGAGCCCGCCACGAAGATCGTCATAAATCTGGAGCGGCTGCAGCAGCTACCGGCCGAGAAAGTCGGCCCACTGGCACGCTACGCGGCCACCATCCAGAGTCAGCGAGGAGACTACAACGGCAAGGTTCTGTCCATCCGGACCGAGGACCTGCGGTCACTCGCCATCATCTACGACATGACCCCGGGAGAGCTGACCGAGCAGCTCATCGACTGGGGCGTGCTGCCGCCGGAAGCAAGGCCGTCCAAAGAGGACTGATGTACACCGGCTGCGCGCTGGGGGATCCGTTGGGCAGACGGGTGGCGCGCAGCCGGTCGGCGCTGAGCCGGTGGTCCCTGATGTCACAAAGGTCGCCCTGCACGACCTGACATCGACAAACCCACATCGGCCCACGCGCGACAACTGCCCGCAAGTGCGCACGCCGGTCGACCGGCTGCGTGCCTGTCGTCGGCCCGCAGCGCAGCTGGCCGCCCAGGCATAGACGCATGCCCAACGAACGAAGCCCGCGGACACACACACCTGCTTGCCTGCCGACCGATGTGCCAACCGGAAGTACAGCTCATGCATGCGGCCTGCGCGCCAGCGCAAGAGCGCAAGGTGTGTGGCTTGCGCGCGCCAGCGCAGGGGTGTGGTTCGTGGGGTGTCCCTCCCGTATGGCCTGGGCGCAGCCATACCACGGCGTGTCGGGAGGTCGGCCCACGAAACCCAACCCACAGCGCAGGCGATACCGACCTCCCGGCACGCCGTGGTTTCCTCCGGCAGGCCATACGGGAGGGGCGCCCCGCGCCCCCCACTCGACCCAGGAAATCACGTGAGCTGAGCCAACCGGGGCGAGAAACGAAGCTCTGTTTGTGTCCCCTCTTGGAGGCCTGCCGTCCGGCGAGGACATGCTTGTCGTGCCACAAGCGAACTCGAGTGTCGGGAACCAGCCCGACGCACCGGGCATCACAATCCCATCCCTGAGGCGAGCCTTCGGCGGTAGCGCCCGCGCGGCGGCGGCCCTGTTGGGCTGAACCTCGCTCTTCAGAGGGTGGCGCGCAGCCGGTCCGCGATTGTGGCGATCCTGCCAAGCAGGCCGTTGACGAAGCGCGGCGAGTCGTCGGTCGACAGCATCTTGGCGAGCTGGACAGCCTCGTCGATGGCCACCGCGTCCGGCACGTCCGAAGCCCACAGCAGTTCGTACAGACCAAGCCGCAGTACGGCGAGGTCGACCGAGGGCATCCGGTCGAGCGTCCAGCCCTCCGAATGCTCGGCGAGCAGCTCGTCGATCCGCGTCAGGTTCGACTGCACGGCCTCGACCAGAGTCACGGTGTAGTCGTTCACCGGCGGCACGTCGGGAGAGCCGACCCGGTCGGCAAGCAAGGTGACCGGGTCGACGTTCCTGAGCTGCGCTTCGAACAACAGGTCGACGGCGCGTTTGCGAGCTTTGCTCCGAGCGCCCATCTCAGCTGGAGACTCGGCCGAGGTACCGGCCGTCCCTGGTGTCGACCTTGACCTTCTCGCCGGTCGAGAGGAACAGCGGGACCTGGATCTCCGCACCGGTCTCCAGCGTGGCCGGCTTGGTGCCGCCGGTGGACCGGTCGCCCTGCAGGCCCGGGTCGGTGTGCTGGATGATCAGCTCGAGCGAGGTCGGCAGCTCGACGTAGAGCGGCACGCCCTCGTGCTGGGCCACGGTGACCTCGGTGTTCTCCAGCAGGTAGTTCGCGCCGTCGGCGACGACCTCCTTGCTCACCGGGATCTGCTCGAAGGTCTCACCGTCCATGAACACGAAGTCCGTGCCGTCGGCGTAGAGGTACGTCATCGACCGGCGGTCGACGGTCGCGGTCTCCACCTTGGTGCCCGCGTTGAACGTCTTGTCGACGACCTTGCCGGACAGCACGTGCTTGAGCGTGGTCCGGACGAACGCCGGGCCCTTGCCGGGCTTGACGTGCTGGAACGACACGACCGTCCACAGCTGGCTCTCGATGTTGAGAACCATTCCGTTCTTCAGGTCGTTGGTGGTGGTGGCCACGGATTCGACTCTCCTGTTGTCAATGTCCAGTTCGTGCTGGTGTTCACACGAGCATGAGTTGCTTGGTGGTCAAGGTGAGGAGTTCGGGACCGGCCTCCCGCACGACAAGCGTGTCCTCGATTCGGACACCGCCCTTGCCGGCCAGGTACACGCCGGGCTCCACGGTGACCGCCATACCGGCCGAAAGTGTACCTTCACCGGTCTTCGCCAGGCTCGGGGCCTCGTGAATCTGCAGGCCAACGCCATGTCCGAGGCCGTGCAGGAAGTTCTCGCCGTGCCCGGCGCGCTCGATGACGTCACGGGAGGCGGCGTCGACGTCCTTGCAGGCCGCGCCGATCTTGAGCGCCGCCCGTCCCGCGGCCTGTGATTCCGCGACGAGCTCGTAGATCTCCTTCTGCCAGTCCGCGGGCTCGCCGAGCACGACCGTGCGGGTCATGTCCGAGTGGTAGCCGTCGACCAACGCGCCGAAGTCCATCTTCACGAAGTCGCCGTGCTGCAGGACCACGTCCGTCGGGCGGTGGTGCGGGATCGCGGAGTTCACGCCCGCGGCGACGATCGTCTCGAAGGCTGTCTTGGCGGCGCCGTTGGCCAGCATCCGGTCTTCCAGCTCCCGCGCCACCTCGCGCTCGGTGCGACCGGGCCGCAGGCCACCGTGCTCCAGCAGGTCTGCCAGCGCGCGATCCGCGGCGGCACACGCCATCCGCAACGCCTCGATCTCGGTGTCGTCCTTGATCAGCCGCAGCTTCTCGATCATGCCCGGTGCGCGGATCAGCTCGATCCCACCGGCCGCGTCGGCGAGGCCGTCCAGCTGCTCGACGGTGACGTGGTGGCTTTCGTAGCCCGTCCTGCGGTGCTTGCTCTTCTGCGCGGCCATCTTGCCGACCAGCGAGGTGGCGCTCGGCCGCTCGATCAGCCGCTCCAGGTCGGGCACCTGCTGCTCGGCCTGAGTCAGATAACGGCCGTCGGTGCAGAAAACGGTGTTCTTCTCATCGCCGGGGCTGTCCGCGGCGCTCACCGCGAGCGCGGCGTTGGACCCGGTGAAACCGGTGAGGTATCGGATGTTCAACAGGTCGACGACGAGCAGGGCGTCCAGCCCGCGCTCTCGGAGCTGGGTACGCAGGGCTTCACGGCGGCGGGCGTAGAGCTCAGACATGGCACGAGCTTAACGGTGGCTCAAGTCCGTGAATCACCGTTCCGGCGCACACTCGTTATAGGGTCTTGTGGTGCGGTTTTGGCTGATCCGAGGTGGCGTGCTCGCGTTCGTGCTGGCCGGGGCGGATGTCGGGCTTGCCGCGATCGCCGTGCACGTCAGTTCGCTCGGCGTGATTCGCTCGATTGTGCTTGGTGTCGTCGCCGGAGTCGCCGCGTTGTGGGGCGCGCTCGACGGGTGGCGACGGCTCGACGACCGCGCGCGGATCTGGGTGCTGGCCTCGGTCGTGGCCGGATTCGGCAGCGGGCTGCTGCGGGTGGTCGGCAAGGGGATCTTCGTGGACGAGACCGGGCTGAGTTCGTTGGGCAGCGCGCTGACCGGGGACGCGGCGTTCGGCGCGTTGGTGATCCTCGTGCCCGCTGGTCTGGGTCTGCTGCTCGGCGGTCGGCTGGCTCAGCGTGAGAAGGCCAAGGCCGGTCCGACGGAGTAGCCGTCCCACGCGGTCGGCGAGATGTCCGTGATCGTCGACGAGTTCGCCCCGATCACGCCAGGGGTGACCGGGTAGACGCGGTTGCCGTCCAGCAGCAGCCCCGCTCCCCTGCCTTGCGCGCGCAGAACCGTCGCACTGGCCCTGACGTGTGCGGTCACCGGCACGCCGTCCAACGCCGCCGCTCGTTGGCCGATCACGATCGCGCCCATGGCCTCCGCCACCGAACGGCGGTCCACCCGGAAAAGCTGACCGCCCAGCACGATGTCGAGCGTGCGCTGCGGGGAGGGCACCGCGAAGCCCTGCAGCGTCACGAACGCCGACTGCCTGGTCGCGCAGCCGTCGACGCTGTGCAGGTCGAGGCCGAACCGCTTCAGGTCGGTCGGTTCGGCCTTGTCGCGTGTCGCCCGGATGACGTCGATCGGGACCCGCCCGCACGGGTCGGTCGCCGAGATCGGCGCGTGCCCGTCGGGCTGCCTGGCCAGTCCCGGCCCCTCCTCCCACGGGCCGGGGATCACCACAGGCTCGTTCGGGTGCGCGGTGAAATCCCTGTTCCAGAAGGTGATCGTGGTGCCGTCGGCGGTCTCGTGGGCGATGGCGAACGCGTCGAGCGCGTCGATCCACATCCAGTCGGCGCTGAACGCGTCCGCGACGGATCTTTCCCGGCCGTTCCCCGGCTGAAAACCGTTGGCGCCCAGCGTCTCCACACCGCTGGCGAACACCGGATCCCGGGACCGCAGCACGAACTGGCCCGCGCCGTTGTCGTGCGCACCGCGGGCGTTCGTGTCGGTGAACATCAGGTAGAACCAGCCGTCGAGGTACAGCGCCGACGGCTGGCCCGCGCCGTACGCGTTGCGGCGGGCGACCTCGTTCGACGAACCGACAATCGGCTCGCCGCCCTTCGCACGGGCCCAGGTCAGCCCGTCGGTGCTGGTGGCCAGGCCGATCGCGTTGCCGGAGCTGTGATCGTTCGGCGCGCCCGTGTAGTAGAGGTAGAACGTCCCGTTGACTTTGATGACCGACGGGTCGCATGTGTGCCGCCCGTCAAACCCTTGTCCGGCGCCACCGAACACCGCCCGCGCGTTCGTGAACGGCCCCGCGGGCGTTGCCGACTCGGCGTACAGCACGTCGTCGCCCGGCGGTGGATTGCTGACCAGTTGGCTGCACCACCACATACGCACCCGACCACCGTCGATCATCACCGACGGCGCGTAGTTGTACTGGGCGTTCTCCCCCGCAGCCGCGACAACGCCACCGTCCAGCCGGTGGTTGTCCTGGGGCAACGCCCTGGGTTTCGGCAGCGGAGCGGCCGCAGGCGCAGGTGGGGCAGCAGGCGGGGGCGTCTGGGACGTGGAGGCGCCGCCGATGACCGCCGCCCCCACGCCGTCGGCCTGTGGTGACGCTTCCGTACACGACGACAACACCGCCGCACTCAGCAACACCAACACCACACGGCGCACAACGAGCCTTCCGTCACCCAGTCGCGCGACAGTCTATGACGCCACTATCGGGTGCCGTGACAACTCGACGTGATCCGCATGCCGGGAAAGTTCACACTCTTGTGCGAGGCAACGCGACACACACCTGATGAGGCCCGCCGTAGTGCACGCCGGTGCCGACGTCGAGGAACCCGAGTCGGTCGGCGAGCTTGATGCTGGCTTGGTTGTCCTTGTGGACCAGCGCCCACACGGCAGGCAGGCGAAGGGTGTGCAGGCCATGGTCCCTGATCGCGGTCGCGGCCTCCGTCGCCAGACCGCGGCCCTGGTGCTCACGGCCGAGGAACCAGCCGATCTCGACCACCCCGCCGACGAGTTCCGACGAGGGCCGCAGGTGGCCGATCCCGACGAGGATGTCGTCCTCGACGAACGCCCAGTGCCCCATGCCCGCAGGCCCGGCGAACGCCAGCCGACGGTCGATCATCTCGTCGATCCAGGTCGGCGGCTGGTCCGCCACCTGCAGGAAACGCGCCACTTCCGGATCGCCGAAGATGTCCCGCACATCGCGTCGGTCGTCCTCGCGCAGTGGCCGGATCACCAGACGCTCACTGCGCAGAGTGGGCTGCCGGCCGTGGCTGCCGTCGGCGGTGGCCCTGGGGAATTGGGCGCTGGGGAGCAGGACGTGGATCCTGGCCGGTCCGGCTGGCTGGTAGTGGTCCGCGATGTCGAGGAACCCGAGCGACTTCGCCAGCCGGACGCTCGGTTCGTTGTGCGCGTGGATCAGTGCCCAGATCGCGGGCAGCCCCAGCACGCGAATGCCGTAGTCGAGCAGCGTCCGCAGCGCCTCGGTCGCGTATCCCTGACCGGCGTACGGGCGGGCGATGAACCACCCGACCTCGATCACCTTGCCGGGCAGGCGATCCGACGGGGTGAACCGCCCGACGCCGATCACGAGACCGTTCAGGTCGAGCAGCCACGTGCCCATCCCGTTCGGCGATCCCCACCCCAGCCACCGCTCGAAGCTGGTGGCCGCGTTCACCGGATCGGACATGTCCCTGGTCAGATACTTGCTGCTGACCGGATCCGCGAAGATCTTGATCACCGCGTCCCGGTCGTCGGGACGCATGGGGCGCAACGTCAACCGGGTCGTCTCGAACGTCGGCTGACTCATCGCTCAGCCAGCCACCTGATCGCCAGCGGATAGCCCTGGACCCCGAGGCCGACGATCACTCCGCTGGCCACGGCGGAGATGTAGCTGTGCTGCCGGAAATCCTCACGCTTGTGCACGTTCGAGATGTGCACCTCGACCAGCGGGGCGGTCAGCATCCCGCACGCGTCGGCGACGGCGACGGAGTAGTGCGTCCACGCGGCCGCGTTCAACACCACCGGGATCCTGTCGTCGGCTGCCTCGTGCAGCCAGCCGATCATCTCGCCCTCGTGGTTGGTCTGCCGGACTTCGACGTCGACGCCGAGGTCCTTGCCGGTCTGCTCGCAGAGCGCGACGAGATCGGCGTGGGTGGTGTGGCCGTAGATCTCTGGTTCTCTCGTGCCGAGCCTGCCCAGGTTCGGGCCGTTGAGCACCAGGATCTTCACAGCAGAATGCCTCCGTTCGCGGACTTCGCCGCCACCGCCGAGTACGCACCGGCCAGCAGAGCCGGGTCCGGCCCCTCAAGCCTGCCCGGCTTGGCCAGCCCGTCGAGCACGACGAACCGAAGCATCCCAGCGCGGGTCTTCTTGTCGTTGCGCATGCCCTCGATCAGCTGTGGCAACGCGTCCGCGTCGTAGTAGGTGGGCAGGCCGATCGATTCAAGCACCGCTCGGTGGCGGTCCGCCGTGGCGTCGTCGAGCCGCCCGGCCAGCCTGGCCAGCTCGGCGACGAACACCATGCCGACGCTGACGGCCGCACCGTGACGCCACCGGTATCGTTCTCGCCGTTCGATCGCGTGCCCCAACGTGTGGCCGTAGTTGAGGATCTCGCGCAACCCCGACTCGCGCAGATCCTGGCCGACGACGTCGGCCTTGATCTGGATCTTGCGGGTGACGAGCTCGGCGATCACGTCGCCGTTCGGGTCGACAGCGGCTTGGGGACCGGCCTCGATCAGCTCGAGGATCCGCGGGTCCGCGATGAAGCCACCCTTGATCACCTCGGCCATGCCCGCGACGAGTTCGTTGGGCGGCAACGTGGTGAGCGTCGAAAGGTCCACCAGAACGGCGTCTGGCTCGTGGAACGCGCCGACGAGGTTCTTACCCGCTTCGGTGTTGATGCCTGTCTTGCCGCCGACCGAGGCGTCCACCATGCCCAGCAACGTCGTCGGCACGTTGATCAGCCGCACGCCGCGAAGCCAGGTCGCCGCGACGAATCCGGCGAGGTCGGTGACCGCCCCGCCACCCAGGCCGACGACGATTCCCTGCCGGTCAAGGCCGATTCGCCCCAGTACCTCCCAGCAGTACGCGGCGACGGGCAACGCCTTGCCGTCCTCGGCGTCCGGGATCTCGACGCGGTGGGCGTCCACCCCGGAGGCGGCGATCTCCTCGCGCGCGGTCTCCGCCGTCGCGGTCAGGGTCGGCGGGTGGATGATCGCGACTCTGGACGCGCCCTGCACCTTCTCGACCAGGTCACCGAGCAGACCTCGGCCGATGACGACCTCGTAGGGCTGCGCGGTGGCAACCGTGATCCTGACTGGGTCCAACGTCGTCACCTCACCGGCATGGCCGCGAGGACATCTTCGAGGATGTCCATCGGCTCTCGGCCGTTCGTCTCCACAGTGGCGTTCGCGACCCGGGTGTAGACGGGCCGCCGATCGGTCAGCATCTGCCGCAGGTGCGCGCGGGGGTTGGGCATCAGCCACGGGTGCAGCGCGACCAGACCTTCCCGCCTGAGCAGGTGGTCGAGGTCGACGTCGAGGAACACCACGTGAAAGGGCTCGAGCAGGTCCGGTACGCCCGGCGCGGTCGGAGTCCCGCCGCCGAGCGCGAGCACACCGTCGTGCTGCGGCAGCACGCGGACCAGCAGCTCGTGCTCCAGTTCCTGGAACCGCTCGCGGCCGAAGTCGACGACCAGGTCGCCCGCTTCCTTGCCGTGCTCGGCCGCCATGTCGTCGTCGAAGTCGCGGAATCCGACGCCGAGCCGCTCGGCAGCCAGCCTGCCGATCGTGCTCTTGCCCGATCCGGGCGGCCCGACGAGGACCAGCACCGGCCCCTTGCTGCTCACCAGCGCTCCTCCAGTGCCTTCAGGTACCCCGCCGCGTTCGCCGTCGTCTCGCGCATCGAGTCGCCGCCGAACTTCTCCAGCGCCGCGTCCGCGAGCACCAGCGCGACCATCGATTCGAGGACGACACCCGCCCTCGGCACCGCGCACACGTCCGACCGCTGGTGGATCGCCACGGCGGGCTCGCCGGTTGTGACATCTACTGTGGACAGTGCTTTCGGGACGGTCGAGATGGGCTTCATGGCGACGCGGGCCCGCAACGGCTCGCCGTTGGTCACGCCGCCCTCCAGGCCACCGGCGCGGTTGGAGCGGCGGTTCACGCCCTTCGGGCCGCTGCCGCGGTCGATCTCGTCGTGTGCCTTGCTGCCCCAGCGCCGCGCCGTGGTGAACCCGTCACCGATCTCGACGCCCTTCATGGCCTGGACGCCCATCAGCGCACCGGCCAGCCGCGAGTCGAGGCGACGGTCCCAGTGCACGTAGCTGCCCAGTCCCGGCGGAAGGCCGTACACGATCACCTCGATCACGCCGCCGACCGTGTCACCCGCCTGCTTGACCGCGTCCACCTCGGCGATCATCGCGTCGGTCGCGTCCTGGCCGAACGCCCGCACCGGGCTCTCGTCGATCGCCGCGAGGTCGGCGGGAGTGGGCTCCGGCCCGTCCGGGGCGACGGCCGCGCCGATGGACACGACGTGGCTGACGATCTCGACGCCCAGCAACTGCCGCAGGAAACCCCTGGCCACCGTGCCCAGCGCCGTGCGTGCGGCGGTTTCCCGCGCGCTTGCGCGTTCGAGCACGGGACGGGCCTCGTCGAAGCCGTACTTCTGCATGCCCGGCAGGTCCGCGTGACCGGGCCGGGGCCGCGTGAGGGGCTCGTTGCGGGCAAGTCCGGCCAACTCGGCCGGGTCGACCGGGTCGGCGGCCATGACCTTGTCCCACTTCGGCCACTCGGAGTTCTCGATCTTGACCGCGACCGGCCCGCCCTGGGTGCGGCCGTGCCGGACGCCGCCGAGGAACTCGACGGCGTCGGTCTCGAAGCCCATCCGCGGGCTGCGCCCGAAGCCGAGGCGCCGCCGGGCCAACTGGCCCGTCAGATCCTCGGTGGTGACCTCGACTCCGGCCACCATTCCCTCAAGCACGGCGACAAGGGCCGGGCCGTGCGATTCCCCAGCGGTTATCCAGCGCAGCACGACCGGATCCTTTCACGTCGCGGGACCTCAGCCCCACCCTGGGCCGGTTGTCCAGCTGGATATCGTGCAACCGCGGGGTTGTTTCCGACTCAGACGACGATGACGCGGCGCCCGCGCGCGTGACCGGCCTGGCTGTCGATGTGCGCCACCGCGGCATCGGCGAGCGTGTACGACTTCTCGACCGGGATGTGCAGCTTTCCCCGTGAGATGAGGCTGACGGCCTCGGCGAGCGCGTCCGGCACGCTCCCGGCCACGCCGGAGAACCGGACACCGAACTCCGGCGCACCGAGATCGGCGATGGAGACCACCTTCCGCGGATCCCCGGTCAGCTCGACGAGCTCGCGGATCACGCCAGAGCCAGCCAGGTCGAGGGCCCCGTCGACCTGGCCGAGCCCTCGCACCCGCTCGACCCAGCCCTCGCCGTACGTCGTGCCGACGGCGCCGAGACTCCGCAGGTAGTCCTGGTTCGCGGCCCCGGCCGTGCCGATCACCGTGATGCCGCGGTCGCGGGCGATCTGCAGCACCGCCGACCCGACTCCCCCGGACGCACCGCTGACCAGCAGCGTCTGCCCAGGCCGCACACCGACCTCGCGGATGACGCGCAGCGCGGTCTCCACCACCGAGGGGTATCCGGCCGCCTCCTCGAACGTCAGCCCTTCGGGCATCCGCGCCCAGGCCGTCAGCACGGCGAACTCGGCATAGGTGCTCAGGCCTTCGCCGAACACGTGGTCGCCGACCTCGACCCCTTCGACGCCCGCACCGATCTCGTCCACCACCCCGGCGGCGTCCAGCCCGACTCCGGACGGCAGGACGGTCGGATGGGCGCCGAGAACCTGGCCTTCCCGGATCCGCCAGTCGACGGGGTTCACGCCCGCCGCGCGCACGGCGACGCGGACCTGGCCTGGGCCCGCGTGGGGCTCTTCGGCGTCAAGAAGGTGCAGGACTTCGGGGCCGCCGAACTCGGCGAAGCTCACTCTCTTCATGCGACCGACCGTAGCACTAACGGTTAGGCTTTCAAAACAGTTAGCGTTTTGTATCTGGTAGTGCCAAGCCGCTCAGGTCGCCAGCGGGCCGGGAAGCCCGGCAGGCAGTAACGCCAACAACCATGTAGCGGCAAGCAAGCCGGGGCCGTGCGGTACGCGATCCGGGTAGCGACCAGCCGAAACGGCGCGTAGTGCCAACGTGATCACGGCGGCCAACATCAGCCCGACGGACAGCGCGAACCAGCTCACCGCGCCCAGGATCGCCCCCAGACTCCCGGACAGCTTGACGTCGCCACCGCCCAGCGAAGAAGGCGCGACACAGCGAACAGTCATGTGCAGACACAGGAACAAGGCGGCTCCCATGAGCCCCCGTTCCCAACTGCCCACGAAAGCCAGCAGCAAACCGAAAACGGGGTAGGCCGAGAGCGTCAACGCGTCCGGAAGCCGACCGTGCACCACATCTGTGACGGTGAGCAGGACCGCGAACCACGACAGCGCCATGAGCACGAGCAACCACGTGGCCGACACATGGGCCAGACCCGCCAGCGCCCACAGGACGGCGCAAGCACCTTCACACCAGCCATGCCGCACCGTCGCGCCACGCCGCAACCGGCGCAGCAGCCAACGACCAGCGGCTCCGGCCAGGTAGCCGCCCGCCAGAAGACACACAATGAGGACCACGGGCCTACCCTGGCCGCGGCAAGGCAGCGACGGCCAGCAGAAGTCGCAACGAGTCCGTACGAATGGTCCACCGGTACGGTCTCAGCCTGGTTTCGCCCAGGTCAGCGGCTATCTCCAGCGGATGGGGAGTGCCACAGGAACAGCGGGTCGCCAGCTGCCACAGGCCCATCCGGCGCCAACTCGGTCAGCAGGCTGCCCTGCGTGTCGAGCGCGATCACCGGACACATCGCCGAATACCCGGCGGCCGTGACCACACCGGGATCCCATCCGATGATCAACTGTCCCGATCGCACCGATTCACCTTTTACGACATGTGGTGTGAAAAATTCCCCCTTCATCTTTACTGTGTCAATTCCCAAATGAACCAGTACCGCCTGCCCGCTCTTGCCCGCCACAACGAACGCGTGCGAGTGCAGCGTGACCACCACTCCGTCGATGGGTGCCACAACATCACGGGATTCCGGCGCGGGTTCCACAGCCACACCGGGCCCGACCATCGCCTGGGCGAACACCGGATCAGGCACGGCGGAAAGGGCAACGACCGAACCGGCGACCGGGCTGAGAACCCGGACTGTCACAGAAGATCCTCGATATCACTGGCGATCGTGTCCGCCTCCGGCCCGACCACGATCTGCACAGCTCCGCCCATCCTGACCACGCCGTGCACGCCCAACGCGCGCAGCGCCCGTTCGTCCACCAGGGATTGGTCCTCCAGTTCACAGCGCAGGCGCGTGATACACGGTTCGAGCTCGATCACATTGTCCGCGCCGCCGATGGCGGCAAGAATCTTCGCCGCCCGCTCGTCCGCCATCTGTTCGTCCCTCTCAGTTGTGCAGCCTGCGCAATTTGTACGCGTGATATACCGACCGAGTCACGCATCGACACAAAGCTGTAACGGACGTTGACACTTACCAGTCGTCAGGCGCATAGTCCCGCACCTACCTGGTCTAGACCAGGACAATAGCAACGCGTCAGGACACCCGGCCCCGACACGGGAGATTTCCAGTGAGCGCACCACAGATCCAACAGTCCGGCCGCGGACTGGCCGGTTTACAACGCTTCGCGCGAAGCCTCATGCTGCCGATCGCCGCCCTGCCCGCGGCGGCCCTGCTGTCCCGCCTCGGCTACGTCGACAGCAGCGGCAAGGGACAGGGCGAGCTGATCGCCGCCATCCCCGGCACGTTCTTCGACGAGGCCGCGCGGGTGATCGGCGCTGGCGGTGACGCGCTGTTCCAGTTCCTGCCGTTGCTTTTCGCCATCGGTATCGCCATCGGCTACGCGCGCCGCGCGGACGGCTCGGCCGCGCTCGCCGCGGCCGTCGGCTACCTGGTGTTCCACAACGTGCTGATCGCGATCGTCGACCAGTCGCTGACCAAGGACCGCACCTTCATGAACGGTCCGTACGGTGTGCTCGGCGGGATCGTCGCCGGATTGGTCACCGCCGGTCTGTGGTCCAAGTTCCATCGCATCAAACTGCCGCCCTATCTGGCGTTCTTCGGCGGCAGGCGGTTCGTGCCGATCATCACCGCCGTGACGATGCTGCTCGTCGGCGTGTTCCTCGGCCTGATCTACAGTTGGTTCAACAGTGGACTCACCGCGGTCGGTGAGGCGGTTTCCGGGCAGACTGTCGTCGGGGCAGGAATCTACGGGGCCCTCAACCGCTTCCTCATCCCGTTCGGCCTGCACCACATCATCAACTCGTTCGTGTGGTTCGTGTTCGGCGAGGCCAACGGCGTCACCGGTGACCTCAACCGGTTCTTCGCCGGGGACCCGAACGCGGGCGCGTTCATGTCCGGGTTCTTCCCCATCTTCATGTTCGCGCTGCCCGCCGCGGCACTGGCGATCTACCACACCGCCCGGCCGGAGAACCGCAGGATGGTCGGTGGGCTGATGCTGGCCGCCGCGCTCGCCTCGTTCCTGACCGGCGTGACCGAGCCGTTGGAGTTCGCGTTCATCTTCGTGGCGTGGCCGTTGCTGATCGTCCACGCCGTACTCACCGGGGTCTCCCTCGCGGTGACCAACGCGCTGGGCGTGCACGACGGGTTCGGTTTCTCCGCCGGGGCGATCGACTACACGTTGAACTGGAACCTCGCCACGAAACCATGGCTGATCATTCCGATCGGCCTGGTGTTCGCGGTGATCTACTACGTGGTGTTCCGTTTCGTCATCACCAAGTGGAACCTGCGAACGCCGGGTCGGGAGGCCGAACCGCTCGACGTCGAGACGACGATGGACGCGCCGACCGAACGAGTCCGGATCCCGACGCACAACCCGCCGCCGTCGCCGGGTCGACGTGCTTGAGATCAGGGTCCGCGTGGCCAGCAAGGTGGGGCTGCACGCCAGGCCTGCCGCCTTGGTCGCCCGGCTGGCAGCCGAACAGCCGGTCACGGTGACCATTCGCAAGGAGGGCGGCGAGCCGGTGTCGGCGGCGAGCCTGCTCAACCTGATGACGCTCGGCGCGATGCACGGCGACGAGGTCATCCTCGCCGCGGAAGGCGATGCGGCTCGGTCCAGTTTGGACACACTGGCCGAGCTGATCGCCACCGATGTGGACGCCTAGTGGTTGCGACCGGATGTTCGTTGGGGGTATTCGGCGGATCCAGGTTTCCGCTGGGCGTGCCGGACGAAGGGGCCGGTACCGCTGTTGTACCGGCCCCTTTGGCCGGTGCGGTCAGCGGGAAGCTGGGCCGTCGAGACCCCCGACAGACATCCGGTCGTGACCACTAGTTCTTCAGCGCCCGAGCTTGCGCCGCGCGGTGGTTCGTTGGGCCGCCGCGGCGACCGTCCCGACGGCCGCGACCGCACTGAACAACGCCAGGAAACCGGCAAAAAAGACGGCCATGACAACAAGCACGACCGCCAGCATGCCCATGGTCAACGCTGTACCCACGCACACCCTCCGTTCAGCGATACTCACCGCTTCGTGAGATCACTTACCTGTGTATCACGCCACAGGTCGGTCAGGCCAGCGGCAACGGCACGGTTCCGCCTGTCGCTTCGACCAACGCGTCCCGCATCGCTTCCCGGGGCGCCGGGCGGCCGGTGAACTGGGCGACCTGACCGAACGCCTGATGCAGCAACATGTCCAGCCCCGTGCCGATCCGGCCACCGCGCTCCCGCACCGCGACCGCGAGCGGAGTGGGCCACGGATGGTAGATCACGTCCACCACGCACGGCGCCGCCGCCAGTTCGGCAACGTGCGCGTCCGCGACACCCGCGGGCACCGTGCTCACGACGACGTCCGACGACACGACGAGATCCCGGAAGTCCGCGTCAGCCCAGCGATGCACTTCAAGCTTCACGCCAAGGCGTTCAGCGCACAGCAAAGCATCGGCCGCCCGCGTCGGATCTCTGACGACCAGAGCGAAAGAGCCAATGTCCACACTGGCCATCGCGACCAGCGCCGCCAGCGCCGTGCCACCGGCGCCGAGCAGAAGCGCCTGCGCACCAGGCTTTTTCCGATATCCGCCCGCGTAAAGCAGTGCGCCCGCAACACCATCCACATCGGTGCAGTCCACCCGCCACCCGCCGTCGGGCAGGTGCACGAGCGTGTTTCCCGCGCCCACAAGCGAAGCGCGCTCAGTGACGTCCGAGGCCACGGTCAACGCGGCGTGCTTGCCCGGCATGGTCACCGACAGCCCGGCCCACTCCGGCCCGAGCCCGGCGACCAGATCGGGCAGCCCGGCTTCGTCGCAGGTGATCCGCGAGTACGTCCAGCCCGTCAGGCCCTGGGCCGTATAGGCGGCCGAGTGCAGGACGGGCGACAACGAGTGTTCAACGGGTTTCCCGACGACAGCCGCCTGGCGGTCAGTAGGCACCACGAGCCCTGGCGTCCTTCTGGTTCTGGGTGTGTTCCGTCTCCGTCACGGCGAAACACGACGTGCCGTCCTTGTAGCACTTCACGAAGTACACCCACGGCCCGTCTTCCGGCTTCGCCGCGGCCAGCAACGCGTTCTTGCTGGTGGCCGCGATCGGTGTCGGCGTGAGCCCGAAGTTCAGGTACGTGTTGTACGGACCCGGGGTGTTGCGGGTCGAGGTGGTGGTCGTGATGACCGGGGCGTCCAGCGGGTAGTTGATCGTCGAGTCGAACCCGAGCCTGATGTTGTCGGCCAACCGCCGGTAGATCACGCGGGAGATCTTCCCGAAGTCCTTTTCGATGCCTTCACGCTCGACCAGCGAGCCCATGGTCAGCAGCTGGTACGGCGTGTACCCGGTTTTCTCGGCCAGCTTGGGCATCCCCCAGCCGTCCAGCGTCGTCGCGGAGTCCTTGACCACCTTGGTCAGCAGCTCCTGCGCACTCATCCCCGGCTGCACGTCGTAGACGCCCGGCGTGATCAGGCCTTCCAGCCTGCGCTTCGGCTCGGCCTGCGCCGCGAACGGCACCGCCCACGCAGGCGCGCCGAGCTGGGCCAGATCGGTGCCCTCGGCGACTTTGCGCAGTTCCTCGACCGTGGGACCGGTCTTCTTGCCGTCCATCGTCACGGTGCCCGCGTTGGAGATCAGCGTGAAGATGCCAGGGGTGACCTTGTTCTCCGGCAGTTTGATGTCGTCGAGCTGCGTGCCGGACTTGATCTGCAACTGGCCGACCCGTGCGTCCTTCGAGGTGATCCGGTCGACCGCGGCCTGGCCGGACATCTTGGTCTTCATCAGGTAGTAGCCCGGCTGGATGGCCTTGACCTTCGGGTTGTCGTCACCGGCCGAGGTGAACGCGCGTGGGCTGGCCACGATGCCCTTCTCCTCCAGCGACGCGCCGATGCTGGCCGTGCCCTGGCTGGGCTTCACCTCGACCACGATGTCGCTCTCGCCCTTGCCTGCGTAGTCGTCGAAACCGCCGATGCCGAGCACCTGGGTGATGCCGAACCAGACACCACCGGCGATGAGCGCGACCACCACGACCGCGATCACCCAGAATGTCGGGCCACGGCGTTTGCGCCCTGATTGGCGCGGTTCGTCGTCGTAGTCGTCATCGTCATCATGGTCGCGACTACGCGAATTGTTGTCGAACAGCCCGAGTCCGTCGGTCACTCCGCACCCTCCGGTGAACTCTCCCCGACCCGGTCGTTGTTCCTGCGTATGGCCGCCGCGCGCGCATCCAGCCACGCCTGCAGGATCTCCACGGCAGCGGCCTGGTCGACCACCGCGCGCTGCTTCTTTCCCCGCACACCACGCTGGGACAGCATCCGCGACGCTGTCACCGTGGTGAGTCGCTCGTCACCGAGCCGGACAGGCACTCCGATCCGCCCGGAGAGCTGCTCCGCGTAGGCGACCGCGCCGATCGCCGCCGGGCCGTGTCGGCCGGCCAACGTCTTGGGCAACCCGACCACCACCTCGACCACATCGTGCTCCACGACAAGCCGGGCGAGCTGGTCCAGATCGCTTCCGGCCTTTTCGTCACGGGACAGAGTAACGAGTGGGGTCGCGAGCATCGGAGCTGGATCGCTCAGCGCGACGCCGACCCGTACCGAGCCGACGTCGACGCCGAGTCTCCGGCCAGGCCCGGGGTCGTCGTCCCCCGGGCGGTGCGCGGCCGGACCGTCCTGCGTCACGGGCCGCCCAGTTCCTTGCGCAACAGGGCGATGGCGTCGTCGATCCCGGCGGGCCGGGTGCCGCCGCCCTGGGCCATGTCCGGCTTGCCGCCGCCGCGGCCTTCGATGGCCGGGGCGAACGAGCCGACCAGCTTGCCGGCGGCGAGGCCCTTGTCCCTGGCCACACTGGTGGTGGCCACGACGAAGCTGACCTTGTCCCCGGCCGGGACGAACAGGGCGACCACGCCGGGCTCGCCGGTGCCGAGCCGGTTGCGGACGTCGGTGGCCAGCGCACGCAGGGCACCGGCGTCGACGCCCTCAGGCACCTTCTCGGCGACCAGTCGGACGCCGTTCACGTCGTGGGCCTTGGCGGCCAGGTCACCGGCGGACTGCAGCACCTGGGCGATACGCAGCTGCTCGATCTCCTTCTCGGCGCTCTTGATCCGGCCGAGCAGGCCCTCGATCCGGCCGGGCAGCTCGACCGAGGGGACCTTCAGCTGGTCGGCGAGTTGGCTCACGAGCAGCTGCTCCTTGCGGACGTAGCGCAGCGCGTCCGATCCGACCAGGGCCTCGACCCGGTGCACGCCCGACCCGATGGACGCGTCGGCGACCAGCTTGACGAGGCCGAGCTGGCCGATCCGGCCGACGTGCGTCCCGCCGCACAGCTCGCGGGAGTACTCGCCCATGTCGACCACGCGCACGTTGTCGCCGTACTTCTCGCCGAACAGGGCGACAGCGCCCAGCTCGAGGGCCTTGGCCTTGGTCGTGGTGAACGTCTGGACCTCGACGTCGGTCTGCAGGTAGTCGTTCACCTCCTCCTCGACCTCGGTGAGGATGTCGGACGACACAGAGCCGGGCGTGGTGAAGTCGAACCGCATGCGGCCGGGCGAGTTCAGCGACCCGGCCTGGGCGGCGCGCTGGCCGTAGGCGCCGCGCACAGCGGCGTGCACGAGGTGCGTGGCGGAGTGCGCGCGTTCGATGGCCTTGCGGCGGTCGCGGTCGACCGAGCCGGTGACCTCGGCGTCCAAGCCGATCTCGCCCGAGAGGATGGTCACCCGGTGCACGAACAGGCCGGGGACGACTTTCTGCACGTCGTCGACCTGGATCTCGGCGCCGGAGCCGACCAGCAGGCCGGTGTCGGCGATCTGGCCACCGCTTTCGGCGTAGAACGGCGTCCGGTCGAGGATCAGTTCGGCGTGCTGACCGGCCGTCACCTTCGACACCGGTCGCCCGTCGACGAGCAGGGCGACCACGCGGGCGGTCGACTGCAGGTCGGTGTAGCCGAGGAACTCGGTGTCACCGTGCTGCTCGAGGACCTTGCGGAACTCCGACAGGTCGCCGTGCCCGGTCTTGCGAGTGGCGGCGTCGGCCTTGGCACGCTGCCGCTGCTCCTCCATCAGCTCGCGGAACCGGGTCTCGTCGACCTGCAGGCCCTGCTCGGAAGCCATCTCCAGGGTGAGGTCGATCGGGAAGCCGTACGTGTCGTGCAGCTGGAAGGCCTTGTCACCGGCCAGTGTCCTGCTGCCGCTGTCCTTGGTCTGCGAGGCGGCCACGTCGAAGATCCGGGACCCGGTGGTGAGGGTGGCGCGGAAGGCCTCCTCCTCGGTCTTCATCACGGCCGAGATCCGGTCGAAGTCGCGGACCAGCTCCGGGTACGACGGGCCCATGGCGTCCCGTACGACAGCGGCGAACTCGGGCAGCACCGGCTCGTCGACACCCAGCAGACGCACCGACCGCACGATCCGGCGCAGCAGGCGGCGCAGCACGTAGCCACGGCCTTCGTTGCCCGGGGTCACACCGTCGCCGATCAGCATCACGCCGCTGCGGGCGTGGTCGGCGATGACGCGGAACCGCACGTCGTCGATGTGGTCGGCGCCGTAGCGGCGGTTCGACATCTCCTCGGCCTTGCCGATCACCGGGCGGACGAGGTCGGTCTCGTAGACGTTGTCGACGCCCTGCAGCACGTAGGCGACGCGCTCGACGCCCATCCCGGTGTCGATGTTCTTCTTCGGCAGGGTGCCGATCGGCTTGTGGCCGTACTTCGGGCTCTGCTCGCCGCGGATGTCCTGCATGAAGACCAGGTTCCAGATCTCGAGGTACCTGTCCTCGTCGACGACCGGGCCGCCTTCCTTGCCGAACTCGGCGCCGCGGTCGTAGTAGATCTCCGAGCAGGGGCCACCAGGGCCGGGCACGCCCATGTCCCAGTAGTTGTCCAGGCCGTCGCGGCGCTGGATCCGCTCGTCGGGCAGGCCGGTGATCTTCTTCCAGAGCTCGATGGCCTCGTCGTCGTCGAGGTAGACGGTGGTCCAGATCCGCTCGGGGTCCAGCCCGTATCCGCCGTCGTCCTGGGAGCCGGTGATCAGGTTCCAGGCGTGCTCGATGGCACCGGCCTTGAAGTAGTCGCCGAACGAGAAGTTCCCGGCCATCTGGAAGAACGTGTTGTGCCGCGTGGTCTTGCCGACCTCGTCGATGTCACCCGTGCGCACGCACTTCTGCACACTGGTGGCGGTCGGGTATGGCGGCGGGGCCTCGCCGAGGAAGTACGGCTTGAACTGCACCATGCCCGCGTTGACGAACAGCAGGTTCGGGTCGTCGAGGATCAGCGAGGCGCTCGGCACCTCGGTATGCCCGGCGTTCTTGAAGTGGGTCAGGAAACGGTTGCGGATCTCATGCGTCTGCACGGCTCATCCCTGCAAGGAGGTGTGGTCAGGTCAGGTGGCGGGCACGGCGGAACGACGGGCAGCGAGGCGACTCAGTCGTCCGCCCGTCGCGCTCGCGCGCCGTGGAGGCGCACGCCCGACTGCTCGGTCACCACGTCCTGCAACTCCTTCTCACGTTCCTGCATCCCCGCGCGCACGTCCGCACCGAACGCGCCCACGGCTCCCGCCAGCTCACGCATGGCGTCGCTGACGTTCTCGGCCACACCCGCCGGTGTGGCCTGATAGGCCTTCTGCCTCAGTTTACGGGACAGTGCAACTCCGGCCGCGACGCCGAGGCCCATCCAGAACAGCCTGCTCATTTGCGACCCCTACGCGTGCGCGTGTGCTTGCCCTCGCGCTCTTCCTTGCGCTTGCGGCGGGCCTTGATCGCCTTGCTCAAGCCGTAGGACACGGCTGCGACCTTGACGAGCGGGCCACCCAGCGTCGCGGTGAACACCGAGGTCAGCGCGGACACGTTGCCGCTGACCGCCTGCGCGTTGGCCGTGATGCCGTCGACCCGCTCAAGCTGCGTGTTGACGTGCGTGAGCGTGGTGTTGGCGCCGGTGAACAACGGGTCTGAGTTCTCATGCGCCTTGCGGATCGCGATGGTGGCCTCGTCCAGCGTGCGTCCGAGTTTGATCAACGGGCGCGTCACCAGAATCACCAGCAGCAGGAACACGGCTACAGCCGCAGCCGCGATCCATTCCCCTGCGGACACGAAGCCTCCCGGTAAGGCGGTTGCTCGAATTGGGTGAAGGAAAGGTTACCGGTGCGCTGTCAGTCGTCCGGCAGGGCCTCAAGGCCGAGGTCCGCGCGCATCTCGGCACGCAGCGCCTTGTACCCGGCCTGCGACTCGTCCCACAGTTCCTTCACCCGCTGCCACTCCGGCGCGGGCCCGGTGGTCAGGTACATCGAGAGCCGTGAGCGGGGCAGCATGGTGTCGCGCATCATGTCCTTGATGCGCTGTGGGGCGAACAAGTTCACCGGTCCGAGTGACAGCCGCAGCTCCTCGCGGGCCCGCCAGACGTCCGCCTTGTTCTCGTCGGTGAGCTCGGCCTCCCGGCGGACCATCGCGATCACCGGGTAAACCAGCCAGTCATAGGCCTCGACAGAGGCGATGACCTGCGAGTACGCGTTCTGCCTGCCCTCGTGACCGCGGTTCTCGAGCTCCCTGCCACGCTCGCGGTGCCACTTCTTGTCCTCGCGCTCCTGGTCACGCCGCCACCGGCGGTCCTCCCGCCACGCGGCGATGAACTGCGCGCACAGCACGCCGATGAACCCGACCAACGCGACGGCGATCGTCACCCACAACGGCACCTGGGACATCGGGGAAACCTAGCTAACTGCCCACCACGACATCCAAACCGAGGTGCTTGGACAACAGGAACTTGAGCTCGCCGCGGTCGATCAGCTGGATGCGTCCGTGCCGACTGGCGAAGTCGACCGTCGCCTTGCCGAACCAGGACGTGGTGACGAGCACGCCGCGGCTCGCCCGTTTGTCGTCCATGACACCGGCGAGCGCCCTGACCGCCTCGACAGGGACGACTTTTCGGTACCGCTTCGCCTGGACCACGCAGAGACCACCCATGATCGGGTCCTCGTTGACCACGACCGCGTCGACACCGTCGTCACGCGAGGCCTGCGTGGCCCACGACTTCATCCCCATGGCCTCGAACAACTGCTTGACCAGCACCTCGAACTCGAACGGCCGCATCTCCACCAGCACTGTCCTCGAATCCAGGCCTGCCGCCGCGTCGTGCGCGTCAACGAGGCGGTACTTCGACAGGTCGGGATCGAAGATCGGGCGCACCGCCTCGAAGTCCCACGGATGTGGGGAAACAAGCGCGTTGAGGTGCCGCAGACACTCCTCGGGTTCGAGCCTGTCCAGTACGAACTGGCCGAACTGTTCGCGAGTCGCGGACACACTGATGAGACAAGGTCTCTCCGCTTGACCTGTGGCCTTGTTGTGAGTCGAGACGTGACCGTTGACAGCGACCTCGTCCACCACGGTGGGAGGTTTTATGTCGAAAGCGTCACGCATGGTGCGGAGTACGACTTGGGCGACGAGGTTGGCGTAGCGCTGCTTCACCTCTTTCACCGGTCGGGGTTTGGCCGCGATCTCGTCACGCGTACGCACATAGGCATACTCACGGGTCTCGGGAATGGCATCCAGCCCCGGCAGGTCCCGAATGATCAAAAGCTTTCGCGCACCCGGCTGATAAGCGGTCTCCACGTCGACCGGCAGGTCGTCGGGCAGCGGACAGGCTTCGAGAAGCAGTTCGAAATACTCCTCCACCGCTTGCGGCACCCCGGCGTCGACATCTCGCTGCAACTGGTCGACCCGCGCGTTGTGCTCAGCCACCTCCTGCTGTGCGGCCGCCTCGGCCTGGCTGTGCTTTGACTGGGCCGCCGCGAGGTGCGAACGCCGCCGCTGCTCCTGCTCCTGGTAGGCCGCCTGTGCCGCCGTGAAGCGTTCCTCAGCCTCCCGGGTGGCGCGTTCCCGGCTTGATTTGCCGAACACCCGGCCAAGGCCGGTCGCTGCCGCGGGAGCGTACTGCTCCCATTGCGGGGCTTGTTCCGCCACGCCCAACGCCCCTGGCTCGAACGTCGTCGGCGTATGGGTCCGGCGGAGTTCGTCGAAGGAAAGAACGCGCGGCAGCGTGGACAGCAGTATCGAGTCCAGGTCAGCCACCCGCGTGGCCACAGCGCTCGTCATTTCGACAGCCGCGGCCTGCTGATCCTCGAGATGTCGCGTCCGCTGCTCACGCGTGGCATCGACTTCCGCCCGTTTGGCGGCTTGTTCGGCACGCTGCTGTTCCCTTATAGCTTGCGCCGCGATGCGCTTCTGCTCCGCGTGAAAACGCCGCTCGGCCAACTCCCGTTGTCTACGCTGGTGCTCCAACTCGGCAAAGAATCCACGCTTCCGCGCCATGTGAGACCCCACCCTCGATAACGCATTCCCGCTATCCGACGTTAGTGGGTTGGTCAAGCTATTGAATGCGCACCGGTCACCCCATGCTCACGCGTCGCCGACGTCCGCGCCGAGCGTCAGGGCGCCGAAGTGGAAGCCCGCGGTGCGTTCCAGGACGAACCGGTCGATCTCGGCGCCGGTCGCGGTGAGCACGCGGGCGGTCAGGCGAGTTGTGCGGCCGGGAAACGCGGGTTCGGAGTCGACGGCGAGGAACGCGTAACCGGTGAACCGCACGCGCGACCACGGGACGAGTTCGGTGACCTTCTGCTTCCCAGGTGCCCAGTGGTACGACGGCACGTCGGCGTGTGGGATCTCGTGACCGGCGTAGGTGTCGGGCGCCGGGAAGTCGTAGAGGCTCTTTCCGCCACCGCCGCACGTGGCGTAGACGGTGCCGTCCGTGTCCGGCCGGATCGTGCTGCCGATCGGGACCTGCTTGGTCACGCGACCGGCTCGCAACGCGTCACTGCGCTCGTAGACGTGGTTGTGGCCGTTGACGACCAGGTCGACCTTGTAGCGGTCGAACAGCGGGACCCAGTGCTCGCGGACGCCGCCCTCGGACGCGTGGCTGTTGGTGGTCGAGTACGCGCAGTGGTGGAAGAAGACGACGATGAAGTCGACGTCCGGCTGCGCGCGCAGGTACGCGAGGCGCTGTTTGAGCCAGCGGGTCTGCTCGCCGCCGGTGGAGCCGAGGTTCGCCGGGATCTCGTAGGACACGTCGTTGGCGTCCAAGGACACGACGCCGACGTTGCCGTAGATGAACGAGTACGCGCCAGGGCAGGACCGTGGTCCGGAGCCCGGGAAGTCCCAGCGCGCGGTCTGGCCGCCGTAGCCGTTGTGCGGGTACAGCGCTTCCATGTCGTGGTTGCCGGTGGTCACCATCCACGGCACGGTGGCGGCCACCGGCTCGATCTGGCCGAAGTACGCGTCCCAGACCTTCGGGTTGAACGTGTCGTGCCCCGCGTCCGGTGTGCTGCCGATCGGCAGCCCGGCGCCGTTCGGATCCGCGTACGCGATGTCGCCCGCGAGCAGATGGAACGCCGGATTCTGGCTGGCGACGGCGCCGTCGTTGGCCAACGCGGCTGTGGTGACTCCTTGGTCGCCGAACGCGGTGAACGTGAACTTGTGCGTCGGGAAACCACGCGGCGGCGCGGTCCGGAACTTGGCGTCGGCGTATGCGGGGTCGAAGCCCTCATGGCCGACGGCGTAGTAATACTCGGCGCCTGGCCGCAGATTTCCGATCTCGGCGTGCAGGTAGTACTGGTCCAGAGGCGCGATCACCCCCGTGACCTCGGAGTGCAGCGCCCGGATCTCCGCAGGGACCCGGTGGCCGAGGTCATCCGGATCACGGCCGACACGCACGAACGGCTTGCGCACGGGCACAGGGACCTGCCAGCCGACACGCATCCGGGTTCGCGGGTTACGGCCGAACGCGAGATGCCTGCCGGTCGGCGTCACCCGGTCACCTGACGCGTAGGCCATGCTCGGCAGGAAAGTCGGTCCGGCGACGGCTAATGTCGCCACCGCCGCGCCGCGTCCGAGCAACGACCGTCGGCTGAGGTACTCGTACTGTTCCGCCATGGACAGGCGGTCGGCCAAGTCGTCGGGCAGGCCGACACGGGGTATCTCCATGCCGACATGCTTGTCCGGCGACATGCCCCTTCGGTCACGCCGACATGAACAGCAGCCGTCCACTATGGATGGTTGCGGTCAAGGGATTCCGAAGAGCCCTTTACCTTCCGCCCGTCCACAAGAGACACACGCACGGACGCGACGCAGTCGGGTGCCCGGCGCCGCAACGGCGAAATTTGTCACATGATGAGTGCTTTCAGGTGCCCGGTCATCGATCCCGGAGCGACGACGGAATCTGTGTGTGCCCATGGTCACTCGACGGCGGGCAGGTGCGGTTGCCCACTGGAATGATTGCCGGATCGGATGCGCTTGTTTCACTCATCTCGGTGAACGCCTGTGTCCCCGGCAGGGAGCAGCCAGGCGTTTCGCCGCACTGGCAGGGAGCTGCGGATGCGGGAGTACCGACCAGGCGGCCAGGGGTTTCGGGCCGCGTTGATCCGGGGGCTCTGCCGGGTTTTCGTGTGGCCCACACTGGCGTGGTGGCCGCTGCGCGGTCCGCTGGCCACGTTGATCCCCCTGGTGAACCTCGTCATGTCGGTGACACCTCGGCTGCGCTCCACCCGAATGGAACGGGTCGTCGGCGCGAGTTGGCGGGGCGAGTTGGTACGACCGCACGGTCCCGCGACCAGGGCGGGCGCCCTGCTGTACCTGCATGGCGGAGCCTTCGTCTTCTGCGGGCTGGCCACCCACCGGCGCATTGTGGAGCGCCTGGCCCTGCGCACGGGTCTGCCCGTGCTGTCAGTCGAATACCGCCAACTCCCGCGAGCACGCCTTGACGAGTCGCTCGCCGATGTGATCGACGCGTTCCGTTGGCTGGTGGACAACGGGCACGACGGCTCAATCGTCTGCGTCGGCGACTCGGCCGGTGGCCACCTCGCCTTCGCGCTGGCACTCGCGGCCGAGAAAGCCGGGGTGTCCGGGCCCGCTGGTGTGGTCGGCCTGTCGCCGTGGCTGGATTTCGACAGCCGGACCAAACAAGCCCACCCGAACTCCCGCAAGGACGTGTTCATCCCGACCAGGCGGCTGTCCCGGGTGGCCCGGCTGTGCACAGGAACACAGGACCGGGACATCGATCCGCTCCGATCCCCGGTCAACGGCACCCTGGGCTGCCTGCCCCCGGTACTCCTGCTGTGCGCGGAGGACGAAGTCCTGCGCTGCGACGCGGAACTCATGGCCGAACGGCTCGAAGCCGCCGACGTCGAGTACAAAATCCAGATCTGGCAAGGACAAGTCCACGCCTTCCCCGTCCTCGGCCACTTCCTCCCGGAAAGCCGTGCCGCCATCGACGAGATCGCCCACTTCGTCGACGACGTCGTCTGAGTCAGGCCGTGATGTTCGTGCGGAGCCGGACAGTTTCACATGTCTGGTCGATGAGAGTCTGCCCCGGCCGGAGGCCGGAGTCGGGCTTCCGTGGGGCGGTTCCTGGCGTCGCCGCCGGAATGCCGCGAACACTGGAGCCGCCCACGAGCAGCCTGACCAAACCGGCCAACCCAGGTGGTCACAGCACCAGCTGGGCGTCAGCCGGTGAGGTTCGCCTGGCATCGTGCTCAGCGGCACCGACCGGGCCTGCAGTTTCTCGTCAGCACCGCAAGCCACCATGGCTACGAGTCGTTCCTGGGAACCCGTCAATCATTGTTAGCCAGTGCGACTGATCCGTTTCAGCTTAGTGGTGTAGAGTGCCGACCTCAGCTCCAGCTGATCTCGTGAACATGAGAATTCTTCTGCAGTGGTGCCCACTATGAGCGGCCGCGTGGAACCAATCTTTTTGTCAACCCGCGATGTTTTGGAACCATTAGATATGGGATTCTCATAGAGGATCAGGTTGCTGACAACCTGGTAGCTGCGCCGCAAGCTTCCCGTATATCTAATGGCCACCACGGCCCCGTTGTGTAGGCCACTTTCTGTATTGCCGCTCCCGAAATCCAGGACAACGAGTCCATTGTCACGAAATCGGTGGAGTCCGCCTGATCGGGACAATCCGACCGTTATTCCGTTATCTAGTGTCAGAGTTCGATTATAGGCAGTCTCGACCCATGTGCCGATAAGGCAGTCAGCGGGTGTCTCCTCATAGGTGAACGTGATCCACCGGGACTGGTTGGCGAATGCCGCGGCGAGAATGACCGCGATCAGGGTAATCGCCGTTGCAGTGGAGCCGACGCGGAGGCGCAAGCCAGGTTGCTGGACGTCCACCTCGATCGACTGGTCGCCGGAAGCTTGGGGCTCGCGGTGTGAGCCCTTGGTTCCTGAGCGGAAAATGGCGGCAACTGCCGTGCCGAGAATTGTCACGGGAACTGCAGCGAGAATGCTGAACACGATTGCCGCGTGCCAGAATTCGGTGGCAGTCACGAAAGGGAGCGGTTTTCCACACCGGGACACCCATGCTTCGAGCAATGCCATGCAGTTTCCAGGTTGAGCACCTAGCCATACAACGCCAGTGGCCAGCGTTCCGGAAACGAACAACGCCAAGAGGCTCAGGATCACCCGGAGCTGTCTAAGCACGATCATGGCCGTGGCCGCCGTCAGCGCGCCGATTAAGATTGTGATCGCGATGTACGCGTCCATGTTAGTCGTTAACCAAGCCGTAAGTTGAGGCCTGTGGACGACGGGATCGTACGCCGACTTAACCGCAAACAGTTCTACCAAGAACGCGAAAAGACAGCATGTTCCGCCGGTCACTCCGATGAGTAACGCACGTTTGGTATCTGTTCTTAGGCTGACGTGTGCGTGAGCGCCTCTGAACCGTGTGGCTCTTCTGATTGCGACAATCGGTACGAGCCACAACAGAATTATTCCGACGAGCACCCAGGGGACGAAGGAGCTGGCAACGAGAAACAGATGCTGCTTCGGCCACAAGGTAAGCTGCTCAATCCACTTCAGCAGTACACTATGCCCGCTCGCCAATCCCTCTGGGTGCGGTGTCGCAATGCGGCTTTCCTTGCCGAGCGCCGCTGCAACGCTTTGGCTGACATCTGAACGCAGTGTCAGCCAAACCTCCAGCCAAGGAGTGCATGTGATGACGACCGCTGTCACGAAGGCAAGTACAGTCCTGCTCCGACTTGTTCTGGTCGCGTAGAGTACACCCGAGACGGCGGAACGAGCCCAGATCACCAGCAAGAGGCCACCAATGAGTAGCGGGGCTATTGTGGTGAGTACAAAAGCAGGCTCGAAGGAGTTACTATGCCCGTATTGACTGAATAGTACCCACGGGCCGGCTGCAGTATTGACAAGAGCGGTTGCTTCGCCGACCAAGAAGCCGGCTATGAGGAGCAGTGGATATAGCAGTATGCGTAGTGGCGGTCGATATTGAGGCGAGCTGACCGCGGACCGCCAAACGGCGAGGACCAAGGTCGTAGCGCCACCGGCTGCTACGATCAGTACGACTAGGAGATTTGCGAGGCCAGAAAGCGTTGGCAAGAGCATCTGCAACAGCAAGAAGCCGTTCTCCATGAACAACGCGGCAACCATGCCTACAGCAAACAGCTCCCACAGTCGCGGCTGAGACAAGAGAGCGGGCGTGTTCATGACTTCCACCCGCCGGGCGGGACGCGGATGGTGACCCCAACGTCCGCGAATCGACAACTGATGCACGGCGGCAGGTTTGGCGTTGGTAAAATAGTCTCGCAAGGCCATGCCTGATGTGGGTTTTTCCCATCGGTCTACGCGAGCGTCGGCGTAATGCTCACGGACCCTCAGCAGAGCGTTTCGCGTTAGTAATATGAGTGTGGTCAGTGCAAGCAACGACGCCGAGACCCTTAATGTTCCCCACCAGTCCAGATGCCAGGTTTGTGCATCTACCGACAATCGGCTTGCGATGGCCACTGTGAGCATCGACGGGATGGCGATCACAGCAAATGACCACCAGAGCCCCACCGTAAGATAGGTGATGTCGACGTCTCGATTCCGCAGGTGGGCCAGTTCGTGAAGCACAACAGCCCGAAATGTGGCTGGTTTGGTATGCGAGAGCACAACCAGTCCAGCGTCAAGCTTTACGAAGCGATGCCGGACATGGCCGAAGGTCATTGCCGTCGTAGTTGTGGTGGCGTACGGCGCGAGCATGAACGTCGGTGGGGTTACATGGATCTCCCCGCATAGACCATGGAGTGCCTCGACCAGCTCCGGATAGTTTGCTTCGGTCAGCTTCTTAAGAGCACCTCGTCGCTTGATCATCGACGGATAAAGCCAGTAGATCGAGAAGGTCACGATCCCGAGGGAACCGATTCCACATGCGATCCACTCCGCCTCATTCAAACCGATGATCGGTAGCATGTAGTGAAGCGTGTAGAATACTGTGGAACTACTGGCGAGCACTGCGGCCATGAGAAGCACGAATAGCGTGGTGGTGCCAGACGGGATACTGTGCCGGTCTTCATTAGAAGTGTCTACGGTCGTGACTTCGGTTGGACCGTATTGCGTCGTGCCTGAGCTCAACGGTCGCCCGCTTCTCGTGACAGGTCGCCTTCCGGAGGCCGTTCTTCAGCATGTTCAGAATTGCCACCGGCGACGGCGTCCGCGATTCGCTGGGCGATGTCTTCAGGTTTACCTTTATCGGCCACGTACTCAATGATTATTCGGCGCACTTCTTTTTGGTCTTCCGGAGGCAGATCCAGGAGCGGCGCAGTCGTGTCAACCGGATGACCTTCAGGACGCCGAAATAGCTTTCGCACTGCGTCGGTAGTTGTTTTACTCCAGCGCGCGACGCCTGGCCGTACGTGTTTCTTGACCAGATGGAGGACGACGTCGGAAGCAACTGCTAATGCAACCGGCGTGAGAACCTCACTGATTTCGCTCAGGCCGATCCCCAATCGATCGTCGTTTCGCGAATCACCTTTGAGTGAGCGTTTTGGATCAGCGAAATATGAGTCGCTCAGCAACTGGAAGAGCCGGAGTTCTTCCGGCGCTACTCGCGTTACGATATGAAGCGCGAAGTCCTGGACCAGATCCTGGTCAATGTCACTGGTGTCGCTCAACCTGCACCCCTCGCATCAGGAACATAACGGCAATGGCGAACGATAGAGGGCGGCCTGGGTTCGTACTGAGCCGAACGCCCAGATCAGGGCCTGGGATGTATCGCGGCCTCGCCCTGGGCACGCCTCAAGAAGATTGTCGATGCACGTAGTTCGGTACCCACACGGTGTGCGTTACCGATGTCGACTAACACTTCCTACAGACCACTCGAATGGATGATGTCCACCCCATCATCGGAGGTCTCGCAGCAGCTCTGGTTAGGTGAGATTTCGACAGAGCCCTCTCATCACATGCTGCGGAGCACGTGTTGAGGTGAGTTCGTGTTACTGCGACCGGAGTGGATTGCTGATGCTGCGCTCAAGCCCATCCCGGGCTGCTCGTCCTGACGGCGCACCGATCCACATCATTCTGGACAACCTCTCCGCGCACCGCGGCGCCACGATCCGCACCTGGGCAGCCTCGCAACAAGGTCACACTGTGCTTCACTCCGACCTATTTCTTCCAGCGGACCGCACCCCACAGCGTGTCGTCCCCGACGGAGTAGCAACCGTGGGACTGCCGGACACCATGCAGTTCGTGATAGCTCGCCGGTAACCGGTCCGGGTGGCCCTTTGCGAGTCCAGCCGGGCCCGTGAGGTCGAGCTTGGTGTCCCGGTCGGGATCGTTGGTCTCCAGGTCTTCGTCCGCCCGGAGGTCATTCGCCGCGGATGGCCTTCCTGAGTTTCGGCACGCGATCGGCGAGCGCGCGTTCGGCACCGCGTGCGGTGGGCTCGTAGTAGTCGCGGCCGACCAGACCGTCCGGTGGGTACTGCTGTGCCAGCACGCCTTCCGGCACGTTGTGGGGATAGCGGTACCCCTTGGCGTTGCCCAGGCTCGCGGCACCGGCGTAGTGGCCGTCGCGCAGGTGCGCCGGGACAGTTCCGGCCGCACCGGAGCGGACGTCGGACAGTGCCGCGTCGATGGCCAGGATGACCGCGTTGGACTTCGGGGCGGTCGCGAGGTGGA
This sequence comes from Kibdelosporangium sp. MJ126-NF4, assembly GCF_000826545.1. The sequence goes on from NZ_CDME01000016.1 coordinate 183,155, forward strand.
TCGTCACCTGGGCCAGTACCAGTCGTCCCTCGGGCATACCGATGAACTGCACCGCTTGCTGGGCCGCGACGGCGACTTGCAGCGCCGTCGGGTCCGCCATGCCGATGTCCTCGCTGGCGTGCACGATCAGGCGGCGCGCGATGAACCTCGGGTCCTCCCCCGCCTCGATCATGCGCGCGAGGTAGTGCAACGCGGCGTCGACGTCGGAGCCGCGGATGGACTTGATGAACGCGCTCGTCACGTCGTAGTGCTGGTCGCCCTGCCGGTCATACCGGACGGCGGCCTTGTCGACCGTGGCCTCGACGGTCGCGAGGTCGATCTCCGACAGACCGGTGGACGCCGCCGAGTCCGCCGCTGCCTCCAGCGCTGTCAGCGCGCGCCGCGCGTCCCCACCGGCCAGCCGCACGAGATGGTTCTCGGCGTCCTCGGCCAGGCCGAGTTGCGCGTCCAGGCCGCGCGGGTCGGCAACCGTCCGGCGGATCAGCACGCGGACGTCCTCGTCGGTCAACGGGTGCAACTGAAGCACCAGCGACCGCGACAGCAACGGCGACACGATGGAGAAGAACGGGTTCTCCGTCGTGGCCGCCACCAGCAGCACGATCCGGTCCTCGACCGCGCCGAGCAGCGCGTCCTGCTGGGTCCGGGAGAAGCGGTGCACCTCGTCGATGAACAGCACGGTCGACTCGCCCGACCTGGTCAGCCTGCGCTTGGCCTCCTCGATCACCGCGCGCACCTCTTTGACACCGGCCGTCAGCGCCGACAACGCCACGAACCGGCGGCCGATCGACTGGGAGACGAGCGTGGCCAGGGTGGTCTTGCCCGTGCCGGGCGGGCCGTAGAGCAGTACCGACGCCGGGGCAGCGCCCTCGACCAGCCGACGCAGCGGCGACCCGGCACCGAGCAGGTGATCCTGGCCGACGACCTCGTCGAGCGACTGCGGACGCATCCGGACAGCCAACGGCGCGTTCGCGGCCACGCTGGCCGCGGAGCCCGGGTGCGACTGCGACCCCGACTGTGACCCCAGCGGCGCCGGGTACTCGGGTCGGGTGGGTTCCGAGACGTCGAACAGGCCTTCATCCACGGTGCGCACGCTACCCAATCAGGGTCCGCCCACCAGCCCGGCGGGTAACACGTCCGCCAGGTAGCCGTCGAGATCCGGGTGGTCGGGGGTCAGCACGTGGCGCACCCACGCCGAGCGTTCGTGCACCAGCGCGGGCAGCTCCCAGACGCAGCCGATCAGCGGCTCGGTCACCTCACCGAACGCAATCGTGTCCAGGCTGGACGACGCGAGGCGGGTGTGCAGGATCGCCTGGTACACCCACGTGTAGAGGTTCAGCCACAGCGCGTCCGCGCCCTCGTGGAGCACAGCGAAGGCATACCGCGGTGAGGCCTCCTGCTCGTGGGCGAGCGCCGGGTGCGCCAACGACGCCGGGAGGAGCTTGGGCAGGAACTCGTCCGCGGCCGCGACGACCGGGGCGGCGATCGGTTCCCGGCCGATCGTCACCTGGTAGGGCTTGATGGTCCAGCCGTCGACCACAGTCGCGGGCAACGGCCTGGAGTAGCGCTCCGTGAAGCTCATGCCTCGCACATTAGCGAGGGGGTCCGACAACCTCCTTCACGATGATCGACATCGCGTAGGGCACCAGGTCGCGGCCGCGTCGCCAGAGCCACGGGATGCCCTTGATGATCAACCACACCACGTGCCCGGTCGTGCCGACCTGGCGTCCGCCGGAGCAGGTCAGGCTCACCGGGTTCGGGATGGCGCAGTCGCGGTCGGCAAGCAGCGCGGCGAAGCCCTGTGCGAGCAGCCGGTGCCCGAGTTCGGACGGATGCAGGCGGTCCACGCTCCACACGGCCATCTCGTAGGCGCCGGGCAGCAGGTCCAGGTCGAGGCACCCGGCGTCGTGCTGCGCCGACACGGAGTCGATCACCGAGTTGAGCGCGGCGATCCTGCTGCGCAACGCACGCCGCAGCGGGCCGGGCAGCCGGAAAACCTTCGCGTGGTCATGAAAACGCACGGTCAGCACGATCGCGCCTGCCGACCTCAGTTCGCCGACGACGTGGTCGAGGTCCGCCCGGATGCGGTCGGGGTCGAAATCCGAGCGCAGCGTGTCGTTCATCCCGACGATGATCACGGCGACGTCGGGCGCCGTGGCCAGCGCCTGCGGCAACTGGATCGTGCGCACGTCCCCCATCCGGGCACCGTTGATCGAGACGTTGGCGAACCGCACCTGTTCGGTGCCGCTGAGCGCGTCGGCGAGCAACGGCCCAACGCCACGCCATCCACCGCCAGGCAAGGGATCGCCCAGCCCCACTGCAGTCGAATCTCCCAGCACGACGAGGCTACGTACCTGACGGAGCCCCTGAGGCGCATACTCCAGCACGGTCACGGCACAACGATCTACGCCGTTCGCTCACCACCGGTGACTTCGGGTTAACCGTCCGAAGACGCCTATTTGAACTATCGGAACGCCGGGTACATCGGCAGCTCCAGATCGGGCCCGAACTTCTTGGTCAACGCGCCGACCACAGCGTTGGCGTGGTCGACGATGTTGCCCACGCCCGCCCGCGCGGCCTCGTCGGCCAGGTGCCGCCAACGCGCCGCGAGCGACACGCTGCGGCGTGGCGAGGGCAGGTGGCTGTCGATCGGTCCGTCCTGTTCACCGGGCCGGGGCAGGAACCAGAACGTCGACGCCCACACCCAGAACAGCTGTGCGTCCAGCATCCGCGGCAGCACGACCGAGTCGTCGGCCAGGTCCGGCCACATCAGTTTGACCTCGGCGCGCCACGCCGCGAACATCGCCTCGGTCATCCCCGCGGGCAACGCGAACGCACACCAGCACGACGGGAAGGGAACCCGCAGGTACGCCGCGTCGAGCATGATGTTGCGGACGCAGCCGCCCTCGAAGTCCAGGAACCTGACTCCCCGGCTGGTGATCAGGTTGTTGTCGGGGCACAGGTCGGACGGGCTGAAGCCGCGGTGCCTGCTGGTCGCCAGCAGCCACCGGGTCCGCTCGGCGCGGTCGAAGACGTGCGCCGGGGTGTCCACACCGAGCACGTCCTCCAGCAGTTGCGGCAGGCGTTCGATGGCCATCGGCCCGTTGACGGCCAGCGGATCGCCTTTCACCCGCGCCGACGACAGGCGGCGCATCAACGCGTCGAAGTCCGCTTCCCGGCCCGCGGTCGTCGCGTGCAGGCGCCCCAGGGAACGCGCCCACGACAGCAAGGCGCGTTCGGCGGCTCGCGCGTCGTCGCCGAGCAGTTTGTCGGCGAGGGTCGGCGCGCGGCCGAGATCTTCGATAACGATCACACCGGCGGTGCCGTCGTGTGCATAAAGTTCCGGGCACATCCGTTCGTCCGCGGTCAACGCGGTGAACAGCTGGTAACTGACGGCCTCGCGGACGAATGACTCGGACGGCAGCGGCGGGTTGTAGCGCTTCACCACGAGCGTGCGGGGCAGCGAGAACGGAGTCGCGGCGACTCGGACCCGTACGACGGTGGAGAGCTTGCTGCCGCCGAGGTCCTCCGGGTCCGCGAGCTGGATCTTCGCTCCGTAGCGGCGCCTGAGCACGGCCTCCGCCGCGCTCACCGCCTCGGCGATGCCGTTGTCGGGTGGTTGGTCGAGATCGGGCGGGTCGGCGGCGATGTCCACACTCATCTCCTCTGACCCTACTCCCGCGTCGTCGCGGCCCCGACAGTAGTCACAATCAACGATAGAGACGCGCGGTCAGCCCCAACAGGTCACGATCTCACCCAGTGGACATCTCACCCGGCGGACAGGGGTCGGCCGTTGTCCTTGCGCGTCCACGTCCGCTTGCGCACCATCAACACCAGGGCGGCGGCCACGACGATGCCGACCAGGTTCACCACCAGCTGGCCGATCGAGTACAGACATCGCTGCCACTCCCCCAGCACGGCGGCGACAGCCGCGTAACCGGCCGCGGGGATGGTCGTCACCGAGATGAACACCCCCACCAACGCAGCGGACTTGGCCGACGTCATCGACAGCATTCCCGCCGCTCCCGCCAACAATGCCACGACGAGGGAGAACACGCCCACGTCGTAGACGAAATCGACGGTGTGTCCGCCGCGAACGGTGTTCACGTCCAGCAGACCGGCCCACTCGCCGAGCAACGTCCCACCCGCCGTGACCAGCATGGCCAGCGGAAACCCGATCGCGAGCGCGACCGAGGCCCGGTTGACCAGATCCCACCTGCGGCGCACGATGCCGACGGCGATCGCCGCGAGGGGGCCGAACTCCGGCCCGACGACCATGGCGCCGACGATCGTGACCGCTGAATCGGTCACGACACCGACTGCAGCCAACAGGCAGGCGATGACCATGAACCCGAGGAACGTGGCGTTGAGCCGGGACTCCTCGCCGGTGCGGCTGAGCAGTTCCTCCCAGACCACCGCGTCCGCGGACTCGCCGGGCGCCGCCTCGGCGGCCTTGTCGGCCGCGTCGGACAGCGCGGTGTCGATCTCCTCGAGCGTGATGGCGCCGATGTGATCGAGGTCCAGTGCGCACAGCTGCTCGATCACGGCATCGGCCGCTTCCCTGGCGACGTCGGCTTCGACGACGTCACCGGCGGGCGCGATCGCGGCGCCGCGCAGCACGATCAGGTGCGTCGCGCCCGGCTCGTCCTCGAGGATGCCGATCACCCGGGTGGTGTGCTCGGGCGGGCACACCACCCGCAGATGCAGCACGACTCAGCCTTGGGCCGGTGCGTTCTGCGGCTTGGGCTTGAAGTCGACGCCCGCTTCCTTGCGCTGGTCGGCGGTGATCGGGGCGGGTGCACCGGTCAGCGGGTCGTAGCCGCCGCCGGACTTCGGGAACGCGATCACGTCGCGGATCGAGTCGGAGCCCGACAGCAGCATGCAGATCCGGTCCCAGCCGAACGCGACACCGCCGTGCGGCGGCGGGCCGTAGGAGAACGCGTCCAGCAGGAAGCCGAACTTCTCCTGCGCTTCCTCCGGGCCGATCCCCATCACGGTGAACGCGCGCTGCTGCACTTCACGGTTGTGGATACGGATCGAGCCGCCGCCCAGCTCGTTGCCGTTGCACACCAGGTCGTAGGCGTAGGCCTTGGCGCTGCCCGGGTCCTCCTCGAACCGGTCGATCCACTCCGGCGTCGGCGAGGTGAACGCGTGGTGCAGCGCGGTCCACTTGCCCGAGCCGACCGCGACGTCGTCCGAGCCGTCGACGGCCTGGAACATCGGGAAGTCCACGACCCACACGAACGACCAGGCGGACTCGTCGATCAGGTCGCACTTGCGGCCGATCTCCAGCCGAGCGGCGCCCAGCAGCGCGCGCGAGGGGCCGGGGTCGCCCGCGCCGAAGAAGATGCAGTCGCCGGGGTTGGCGCCGACGGCCTTGGCCAGGCCCTCACGCTCGGCGTCGGAGATGTTCTTGGCGACCGGGCCGGTCAGCGTGCCGTCCTCGGCGACCAGCACGTACCCGAGGCCCTTGGCGCCCCGCGTCTTGGCCCACTCCTGCCATGCGTCCAGCTGGCGCCGCGGCTGGCTCGCGCCGCCGGGCATCACGACGGCGCCGACGTAGGCCGCCTGGAACACGCGGAACGGCGTGTCCTTGAAGTAGTCGGTCAGGTCGGTCAGCTCGACGCCGAGCCGCAGGTCGGGCTTGTCGGAGCCGTAGCGCGACATCGCCTCGGCGTAGCTGATCCGCGGGATCGGCAGCGTGATCTCGTGGCCGCCGAGCTGGCGCCACAGCGCCGAGACGACCTTCTCCGACAGCGCGATGACATCGTCCTGGTCGACGAAGCTCATCTCGATGTCCAGCTGGGTGAACTCCGGCTGGCGGTCGGCGCGGAAGTCCTCGTCGCGGTAGCAGCGGGCGATCTGGTAGTACCGCTCCATCCCGGCGACCATCAGCAGCTGCTTGAACAGCTGCGGCGACTGCGGCAGCGCGTACCACGAGCCGGGCTGCAGCCGGGCGGGCACGACGAAGTCCCGCGCGCCTTCCGGCGTCGAGCGGGTCAGCGTCGGGGTCTCGATCTCCAGGAAGTTCTCGCCGTGCAGCACGTCACGGGCGATCCGGTTCGCCTCGCTGCGCAGCCGCATCGCGGCGGCGGGGCCGCTGCGGCGCAGGTCGAGGTAACGGTGCTTGAGCCGGGCTTCCTCGCCGACGGTCAGGTGCTCGTCCAGCGGGAACGGCAGCGGCGCGGCCTCGCTGAGCACCTCGAGCTCGGTGACGAGCACCTCGATCTGGCCGGTCGGGATGTCCGGGTTCTCGTTGCCGTCCGGCCGGACGGCCACCTCGCCGACGATCCGGACGCAGAACTCGCTGCGCAGCTTGTGCGCGCGCTCGGCCATCTCACCTTCGCGGAACACGACCTGGGACACACCGGAGCGGTCACGAAGGTCGATGAAGATGACGCCGCCGTGATCCCGCCTGCGGGCAACCCAGCCGCTCAGCGTGACGGTCTGCCCGGCGTGCTCGGGCCGGAGAATCCCGGCCTCGTGGGTGCGGATCACGGGTGGTGCGCTCCAATTCACGATCAACTTCGACGTCGGGCCGTGGTCAGGCCCAGGTGGCAAGGCTAGCCAACGCCGCCGTCGCATTGACCGTCGGCTACCGGCAACGTGTCGAGAAGACCAACTCTTGTCGGTACCACAGGCGGTTACCGCGAAGTAGTGTCGTGTAACGGTTCACGACCCAGGGGAGCCTGACTATGGGAGCCTGGCCGGTTGGGGACTCCGGCGCTGTCGACGACGTCGACGCGCTGGCAGGCGACGCGTTTCCGATCGCCCTGCGCGCCGCGATCCGCGCGAGTGGACTGAGTCTCGACCGGATCCAGTACCGACTCAGAGCCCGTGGCCTGACGATCAGCGTGACCGCGCTGAGTTACTGGCAGTCCGGGCGGCGCAGGCCCGAACGGCCGGAATCGATGAGTGCGCTCAAACACCTCGAGGAAGTGCTCGGAGTCGAGTCCGGTTCGCTGACGGCGTTACTCGGCCCGCCGCGGCCCCGTGGCCGCGCGCAGCGCACACCCGCGGCGATCCCGATCGACGCGCTGTGGGACAACCGTGAGCAGCTGGCGCCGCTGCTGGCGACGATGGACCTGGCATCGGACACGGCACTGACGCGGATCAGCCAGCACGACCGCGTGGAGATCGCCGGGGACCGCGGCGAGCACAGCATTCGTGTTCGCCAGGTGTTGCGTTCCGAACACGACGGTGCCGACCGCTGGATCTCGGTGTACGACGTGGCACGGCCCGGCAACCCGCTGCCCCGGATGATTCCGCTGCAGTCGTGCCGCCTCGGCCGGGTCGCCAAGGACCCTGCCGCCGGGTTGATCGTCAGCGAACTGTTGTTCGACCGCCCGCTGGCGCGCGGCGAGACCGTGATCATGGAGTACGAGGTGGCCATGGTCGGGCCGCCGTACCCGCGCGGGGACGACTCGTTCTGCCGCAAGTTCCGGCTGCCGGTGCGCGACTACGTGGTCGAGATGCGGTTCGACCCGGCGGACCTGCCCGCGTACTGCCACCAGATCAACACGCCCGCCGACGATCCCGACGCCGCCACCCGCCGGGACCTGGTGGTCGACAGCGCCGGGCGGACGCACGCCGTGGTGCTCGGCTTCGGGCCGGGCACGTTCACCGTCGAGTGGGGTTGGATCCCCTAGGGCGCGTATCGATGTCTCCGTTCGATGAGAGCCGGGATCGGGGCGGTCCCTGACGCCGCCGCGGGGACGCCGGAATACTGGTTGTCTTTTGGTGTTCCCGCGGTGGCGTCAGGGACCGCATCCGGCCCGGCTATCGCGGACGGGGGCGTCGATACGCGCCCTCGTCTCGTTGAGGTAGTTGTAGATCGTGTACCTGGTCACGCCCAGTTGCGCGGCGAGGTAGTCGACCGCGTCCCTGATCAGGAAGAACCCTGCCTCGTCGAGGACTTTGACCACCTGTGACTTGTGTGCCTTCTTCATCAGCGCCACGGGGACGCCGACGTCCGCCACAGCCCGCTCGACCAGGTGGCGTTGCAGCGTGTCCACGTCGCCGGGGAACGTCTCGACGTCGCGGGTGGGCGGGGTGGCCGACGTCGACTCGGAGTTGACGCACAGGCAGCCGACCGCGACGCCGTCCGGGTCGCGGACGAACACCGTCGAGGACATGATCGGCCGTCCGTCCGGCGCGTGTGTCTCGTAGTTGGTCAGGTCCTGGGTCGTGCCGCGGCGCACCAGACCGAGCAGCAGGTCCGTCATCGGGCCGCCGACTGTCCGGCCGGTCAGGCTGCCCGCGATGGCGACGATGGAGTTCGGCAGCTTGTCGAGGTCGTGCAGCACGACCTCGGTTCCCTGGCCGAGCGCCGCGCCGAGTCCGTTGATCGTGGGGATCAACGTGTCCAGCACGCCCGCGACCGACCGTCGTGGCTCGGCGGTCACGCGACCGGCGGGCAGGACACGTTTCAACGCGATCGACAGTTGGTCGATCGTGTCGGCGGTCGTGGACACGTGTGGTGACAGGCGGACGTGCTCTGGCCGGATGGTGGCGCTGATGCCCTCGGCGTTGAGTACCGTGCCAACGGTCTCCACCGCGTGGCTGGGGATGGTGAACGCCAGGATGCCCGCCCGCCGGGCGGGCTCGAAGGACGAGACGATCTGCCCGCCCGCGCGCTGCACGACCTCGCCGAGTTCGTCGACCTTCGCCGAGATCCCGGCCTCGATGTGCTCGATTCCGGCCTGCTCCACCAGTTCGAGCGCGACGTTGAGCGCACCCGCGGCGATCGGGCTCAGGTTGGTCAGCGACCACGCGGCCGCGAACGGCGCCGGTTGGTGGACCGCGTCGTCGAACAGGCCAGGGTCCTCGGCGCCGGTCCAGCCGGACAGCACCGGGTTCAGGCGTTCGAGCGCACGGTCGGAGAGCACCATGAAACCGGTCGACCAGCCTGCGCGCAGCCATTTCTGGCCACCGACCACCAGCACGTCCGCCACTTCCCACGGTTCGTCGACGACACCGAAACCCTGGATGCCGTCCACGATCAGCAGCCGGTCACCGGCGATCTCACGCGTCGCGGCCAGGTCGGCGCGGTAGCCGGTCCGGAAGTCGACCGCGCTGAGCGAGATCGCGGCGGTGTCCTCGGTCAGTGCCGCCGGAATCTCGGTCACGTGCGAGACCCAGCGCGGCCGTGCGTCCGCGGCTCGGGCCCACGGGTACGTGTTCGACGGGAACTCCGCGGCGGAGACGACGACCTCGCCCCGAACGCCGAACGCCGTCTGGAACAAACCGGTGCTGGTGTTGGGCAACAGCACGACGTGATCGGTGTCGGTGCGGCACAGCCGCGCGACCGCCGCGCGGGCGCGCAGGTCCTGCCGCATCAGGTCGTCCACTGTGGTCGGTCCGGCGACCGCGGAGTACTCGGTCAGCCGAGCCCGTTCGGCGAGCACGGCGTTGGACGGCGGACCGAACCGGGCGAAGTCCAGGTAGCCGGTCGGTTCACGGAACTGGTTGGCGATCAACTAAAGCACCTTCGCGAGGAACTGCTGTGTGCGCTGCTCGACCGGGTTGTCGAGCACCTGGGTCGGCGGGCCGGTTTCGACGACCGCGCCGTCGACCATGAACACGACCTGGTCGGCGACCTGACGGGCGAACCCGATCTCGTGCGTCACGACGATCATCGTCATCCCGTCCGCGGCCAGCCCGACCATCACGTCCAACACCTCACCGACCAGTTCCGGGTCCAAGGCCGATGTCGGCTCGTCGAACAACATCAGCTTCGGTTCCATCGCCAGCGAACGGGCGATCGCCACGCGCTGCTGCTGTCCACCCGACAGTTGGCCCGGATACGAGTGGGCCTTGTCGGCGAGACCGACCCGGTCGAGCAACGCCATCGCGTTCTGCCGCGCGGCGGCCTGCGCGCGGCCTTTGACCCGGACCGGGCCCTCGATCACGTTCTGCAGCGCGGTGCGGTGCGGGAACAGGTTGAAGCGCTGGAAGACCATGCCGATCCCCCGGCGCTGCCTGGCCACGTCCCGTTCCCGCAGCTCGTACAGTTTCCCGTTGCGCACCCGGTATCCGATCGGCTCGCCGTCCACCCAGATCTGGCCGCCGTCGAGCGATTCCAGGTGGTTCACGCAGCGCAGGAACGTGCTTTTGCCCGCACCGGACGGGCCGAGCAGGCACACCACCTGGCCGGGCTGGACGTCCATCGAGACGTCGTGCAGGACCGTGGTGGTGCCGAACTTCTTGACCACCCCGACCGCTTGGACAAGTGGCGCCGTCATGCTCTCCCCCACCGCAGCGACCTGCCGACCTTGTTGCGCACGCGGTGTGCGCGGTCGGCGGCGTCGAACGACCGTTCCAGGTAGTACTGGCCGACGCTGGCGATGCTGACCAGGATCATGTACCAGGCAGCGGCGGCCAGCAGCGTCTCCATGAACTCCAGGTTGCGCGACGCGATGTTGCTCGCCGCCTTGGTCAGCTCGACGAACGGGATCACCGACGCGATCGACGTGCCCTTCAGCATGTTGATGAAGTTGTTGCCGGTCGGCGGGATGATCACCCGCATCGCCTGCGGCAGCGTGACGCGGATCAGCGTCTTGCCCGGCGTCATGCCGATCGACTGCGCGGCCTCGATCTGGCCGCGGTCCACGCTGCCCAGCCCGGCCCGGATGATCTCGGCCATGTAGGCGCTCTCGTTGAGCCCCAGCCCGAGCAGGGCGGCGGCGAACGCGTTGATCACCGCGTTGGTCGGCGCGTCCACCACGAACGGGATCGAGAGCACCGGGAAGACCAGCGCGAGGTTGTACCAGATCAGGATCTGCAGCAGCACCGGCAGACCGCGGAAGAGCCAGGTGTACCCCCACGCGAACCAGCGCGCGACCGGGTTGGCCGACCGGCCGAGCAGCGCGATCACAACGCCGATCACGATCGCGCCGGACTGCGCGGCGATCGCCAGGCCGAGCGTGCGCCACAGCCCCTCGATCATCACGTCGAACGCGAAGAAGTCGGGGATGTCGTCCCAGATGATCTGCGCGTCGGCGAACGCGAACCCGAGTGCGACGAGGATGCCGACGATGACGGCCGCGCCGATCCAGCGTCCCCAGTGGGTCAGCCGGACGATCGGCATGGCCGGGTCAGGAACCGCCATTGACCGTGACCTTCTGGATCGCGCCCTGGCTGACGTTCCACGACTGCAGGATCTTGGCGTAGGTCCCGTCGTCGACGAGTGACTGCAGCGCCAGTTGCACGGCCTTGGTCAGCTTCGGGTTCTGCTTGTTGACGCCGATGCCGTACGGCCCGCCGTTGATCGGCGGCAGGTTGACGACCTCGAAGTACTTGCCGTCGCCCGCGGTCTGCGCCACGTAGACCGCGGTCGGCAGGTCGTTGAGGATCACCTGGACGCGGGCGGTGCGCAGCTGGCTCTGGTTCTGGGTGTCGCTGTCGGTCGCGGCGACCGTCACGTCACCTTTGCCCTGCTGGACGCAGGTCGCGCCGAGCTGCTTGGCGTAGGTCTCCTGGCTGCTGCCGGAGTTCACCGCGACCGTCTTGCCGCACAGGTCGTCCGGGGACTTGACACCGGCCGGGTTGCCCTTCTGGACCATGATCGTGATGCCCGACGTGAAGTAGTCGACGAAGTCGATCGACTTCTGCCGTTCCTTGGTGTCGTTCATCGCCGCCATGGTCATGTCGATCCGGCCGGACTGCAGTCCGGTGATCAACGAGCCGAATGCCATGTCCTCGTAGGCGATCTCGACGCCGAGCCGGCGGCCGACGGCCTTGGCGACGTCGACCTCGGAGCCGATCGGCGTCTTGCCGTCGGCGGCGTAGAAGTTGTTCGGCGGGTTCTGGATGTTCGAGCCGACCCTGATCTTTCCCGCCGAGACGATCTCCTGCGGCAGCTCAGCCGCCAGCTTGTCGTCCTTGGCCACTGCCGAGACGGGTGAGCCCTGCCCGCTCGGCACGGGTGCACCGGACGGCGTGTCCTTGCCGCCACATGCCGTGAGCAGCGTGAACATCACGGACGACGCTGCCAGCACGCTGATGGATCGAAGCATGCGGAGCAAGTTACAACTCTCAGTTGAAACTGTCCACATTTTGTTGAAGCATCAGTTCCAGTTGCTCGGACGCCACGGGCGACGACTGGCCCGCAGATGGAGGCGCGGGCTCGGGCATGCTGCCGCGGGGAAAACTGCTGCCCTCCAGGCCATACCTGCGCACAAGCGGTTTCACCCGCTCGGCGAGCGCGTCCCGGTAGGTGCGGCTGGCGTAGCTGCCACGCGCGTAGATGTCGCGATAGTCGTCGAGCAAATCGGGCCGGTCGCGCGCCAGCCACGCGGCGAACCATTCCTTGGTACCGGGCCGCAGGTGCAGCGGGATCATCGTGGCGCCGGTGGCGCCCGCGTCAGCGACCGCGGCCAGCACGGATTCGAGTTGCTCGCGGGAGTCGGTCAGCTTCGGGAGCACAGGCGCGACCAGCACGCCACACGGCAACCCGGCGTCGGTGACCCGTTTGATCATGTCGAGCCTGGCCTGGGGGCTCGGTGTGCCGGGCTCCAGCCGCTGCTGCAGGTCCCGGTCGACCAGCGCCAGCGACACCGCGATCCCCACCGGCACCTGCTCGCTCACCTTCGCGAGCAGCGGGAGGTCACGCAGCATGACGGTGCCCTTGGTCAGGATGGAGAACGGGGTACCCGACTCCGCCAGCGCCTCGATGATCCGGGGCATCAGCTTGTAGCGGCCCTCCGCGCGCTGGTACGGGTCGGTGTTGGTGCCCATCGCGACGTGTTCGCGCTGCCATTTCGGCGACCGCAACTGCTTGGCGACGACCTCGGCCGCGTTCACCTTGACCACGACCTGGGTGTCGAAGTCCCGGCCCGCGTCGAACTCCAGGTACGTGTGCGAGTTGCGGGCGAAACAGTTGTGGCTGACCACGCCGTTGGCGATGAAATCCCCCGTGCCGGTCGTGATGTCGTACATCACCACCGGGCCGCCGAGCGGCTCGATGTCCACGACCGCCAGACGCGGCTCGATCACCCCGTCGACGTCCGTGACGAGCCTGACGCCGTCTGCCAGGAACGGCTGCCCGGTGATGCCCTCGGTCACCTGGTGCCAGCCTTGCTCGGTCAGCAGCCGGTGGTCACCGCTGGCGACCAGCGTGGTGCCGTCTTCGAGCGTGACGCGGAACGCCGGTTTCACGGTCGTCCAGTGCGCGAGGACCTTCGTCGGCACGCGCTGGCGCTGGTGGCCCAGCCTGCCGGTGCCGTAGATCTCGTCGCCCATCCTGAGGTCCGCCAACGGCCGGGTGGTCCCGTCGAGCATCAGGATCTCGGTCTCACCGGCGAGACAGTAGGTGCACGCGTGCGAACAGCCGCGATACGGGTTGATCGTCCACTGGAACGGCATCGGGGACGGCCCCGGCACCCGGTTGAGCACTGATTTGGCGTGCACCTCGTGAAAGGTGATGTCGGCGAACTCCGGGGTGCGGACCGTGCGTACCAGCCCTGGCAGGGCCAGTTGCCCGCGATCGGCCCGTTGAGCGTCCCAGCGCATGACCATGATCCGAACATATGTTCGAGTCGGTGTCAAACGTTGTACAGGTTTTGTACGCCGATGCGGAACAGTGCCGACAGCCGACGGCGCACAACCCCCCAGGCGCCGTCGGCCGCAAACTTGCCTTCGCGACACCGAACAAGCAGCCACGAAATCCGGGCCGGACAGCTGACATGATCACGGGCATGTCGTTACTGGACACGCTCCTGGTGCCGTTCCACACACCGGCGATCACGCTCGGCGCCACCAGCACGAGTTGGGGCGAGGTGGCCGGTTTCGTCACCGGCGCACTGTGCGTGTGGCTCGTCGCCAAGCAGAACGTGTGGAACTGGCCGATCGGCATCCTGAACAACATCGCGTTCCTCGCGCTGTTCATGACCAGTGGCCTGTACGCGGACGGCTGGTTGCAGGTCGTCTACATGGTGCTCGCGGTGTTCGGCTGGTGGTCGTGGTTGCGCGGCGGTCAGGCGCACACGAGTCTCCCGGTCAGCCGGACGACCAGGGGCCAGTGGTGGGCGCTCGCCGGTGTCGGCGCCGCGGCGACGGCTCTGCTGACGTGGATTCTGGAAACCCAGACGGATTCCAGCGTGCCGTTGCCGGACGCGGTGACAACAGTGTTGTCGCTGCTGGCCACGTGGGGCCAGGCTCGCAAGAAACTCGAGTCATGGTGGCTGTGGATCGCCGCGGACGTCGTCTACATTCCGCTCTACGCCTACAAACAGTTGTGGCTCACCGCGATCCTTTACATCGGATTCCTGGCGTTGTGCGTGCTCGGGCTGCGCAATTGGCGAGCGGATGTGCGGGCGCGCGAGTTGGTGACGACGTGAAGCGATTCCAGCACGCGCTCGTCCTGGGCAAGTTCTACCCACCGCACCGCGGCCACCATCTGCTTGTCCGGGCCGCCGCGGCGGCGAGTGAACGCACGACGGTCGCTGTCCTCGCGTCGAGCATCGAATCGATCCCACTGGCCGACCGCGTTTCCTGGCTCGCCGAGGAACACAGCGGCGACTCCGGTGTGGTTGTGCTCGGCGACATCGACGAACATCCCACGGATTTCGAGGACGACGCGATCTGGGAAGCACACGTCGCCATCACGCGATCGGTCCTGTCCCGCCGGGCGATCCTCGACGGCACTCCTGCCGCCGCGGCCGTCGACGCGGTGTTCACCTCCGAGGACTACGGGCCCGAACTGGCCAAGCGTCTCGGCGCCGAGCACGTTTCCGTCGATCCCGAGCGTTCGGCCCATCCCGTTTCCGGTACGGCTGTCCGCGCGGATCCCAGCGGCCGATGGCACGACCTCGCGCCCGCGACCCGCGCGGGCCTGGCCGCCCGGGTTGTCGTTGTCGGCGCGGAATCAACGGGAACGACCACGCTTTCCCGCGCGCTGGCCGAGCATTACCGGGCCGCCTGGATTCCCGAGTACGGCCGTGTGCACACCGAGGAGAAACTGACCGCGGCTCGGGCATTCGATCCGTCCGCCGACATGGACAGTCTTGTGTGGACGGTCGGCGACTTCGTCGACGTCGCCGACCGGCAGGCGCGTGCCGAGGACGAGGCCGCGCACATCGGACCGATCCTCGTCTGTGACAACGATCCCTGGGCCGCGACCGTGTGGTGCGAGCGATATCTCGGTGTTGCCTACCCGCAGGTCTCGGACGCCGTCGGGGATCGACGTCCTGCGCTGTATCTGCTGACCGACCACGAGGGGGTGCCGTTCGAACAGGACGGTTGGCGGGACGGCGAGCATCTGCGCGAATGGATGACCGGCTTGTTCGTCCGGCGGCTGCGGGAACGCGGAGTTCCGTGGGTGCGGTTGACCGGCAGCCGGTCGGAGCGCCTGGCGCGGGCGGTCGAGGCGTGCGAGGACATGGTCACGCGGCACTTCCGCTACACCGATCCCCTGGGCTGACCGGCGTCCCGGAAAATTCTTCCAAGAAATCCGGGAGCGGTGTCGGATCGGGGCGGTGGTGTTCGTAGCGGTGGTGAGGCCGCCCACGAGGGGACGGCGCCGAGGTGAGGAACCGCGATGAAGCTGACGACCATGACTCAGGTCACCATCGATGGAGTGATGCAGGGAAACGGCCACGCGTCGGATGAGGACCGCAGGAACGGATTCGAGCGCGGCGGATGGGCCCGGGGCAAGGGCGACAACGAGACCATCACGTTCATCAACGAGGCCTACCAGCGTGCTGAGGCGTTCCTGTTCGGCCGACGGACCTACGAGCTGTTCAGCAGTTCCTGGGGGACCTTGACCGAACAGGATGTCCCTGGCTGGGAGCCCGTCATGCGGGCGTTGAACACGCGGCCCAAGTACGTGGTGTCGACCACGCTCACCGATCCGGCGTGGTCGGGCACCACCGTCCTGTCCGACGACCTCGCGACCGCCATCGCGGACCTGAAGGCCAAGCCGGGAGGTGAGCTGCAGGTGCACGGCAGTGCCACTCTGACCCAGTGGCTGCTGGCGAACGATCTGGTCGACGAGATGACCCTGATCGTGGTCCCGGTGATTCTCGGCCAGGGCGCGCGGTTGTTCGCGGAGACCGGCCCGGACCTCGCGCTCGACCTTGTCGAATCGCGAGTCGACTCGAAGGGCGTGACGATCCAGGTCCTCCGGTCGGCCGGACGCCCGCGGTACGCGACGGCCTGACGGCGTACCACACTGTCTTGACACCACAGGAGATGATCTTCAGATGCAGTATCTGGTTTCCGTGATCGACGACAAGAGCAATCCCGGCAGCACCGACAGGCTGCCCGCCATCAGCGCGTTCAACGAACGACTGATCGCCGAGGGCTACTGGGTTTTCGCGGGCGGACTCGCGGACACCGACGCGGCCACGGTCATCGACAACCGGGGCGAGCAGGCGGTGTTCAGCGACGGGCCTTTCGTGGAGTCGAAGGAGTACCTCGCCGGTGTCTGGGTGTGGGACGCCCCCGATCTGGATGTGGCGCTCAGGCTCGCCGCCGAGGCGTCGAAGGTCTGCGATCGGAAGATCGAGGTGCGACCGTTCCAGTGAGCGATGTCGAGGAGGCGGTCACCCGGGCCCACCACGAGCAGTGGGCGCGGGTGGTGGCCGCCCTGGCCAGGCGTTTCGGTGATCTCGACATCGCGGAGGACGCGGCGGCCGAGGCGTTCGCGATCGCCGTCGAGCGGTGGCCCGCCGACGGCGTGCCTCCCAATCCCGGTGCCTGGCTGACCACCACCGCCAACCACAAGGCGATCGACCGGATCCGGCGCGAGAACAAGCGCGACGACAAGCACAAGGAGGCTCAGATGGTGTACGACGACGACCCGCCCGAGTCTCCCGGCGCCATCGACGACAACCGGCTCCGGCTGATCTTCACCTGCTGTCACCCGGCGCTCGCGATGGACGCCCGCCTGGCGCTGACGCTGCGCATGGTCGGCGGACTGACCATGCCCGAGATCGCTCGTGCCTTCCTGGTGACCGAAAGTGCCATGGGGCAGCGGATCACCCGCGCGAAGGCCAAGATCAAGGCGACGCGCATCCCCTATCGCGTGCCGTCGGCCGAGGACCTCCCGGCACGCGTCTCCGGCGTACTCGCCGTCCTCTTCCTCGTCTTCAACGAGGGCTACCTGGCGACTGGCCCCGATACCGACCCCGTACGGCACGACCTGACCGCCGAGGCGATCCGGCTCACCCGCCTGATCCGCGCCCTCATGCCGGACGACGGTGAGGTGGCCGGACTGCTGGCGCTGATGCTCCTCACCGAGGCCCGCCGTCCTGCCCGGGTCTCGGCCAGCGGTGAACTGGTCGCCCTCGGCGAGCAGGACCGCGGGGCCTGGGACACGGCGCTGATCGCCGAAGGGCACCGGCTGGTCCGCGAACGCCTCGCCGCTGCCGCCGCCGGGGTGGCTCCGGGTCGCTACCAGATCCTCGCCGCGATCAACGCCGTGCACACCTCCGCCCGCGACATGCGCGACACCGACTGGTCGCAGGTCGTCGCCCTCTACGACCAGCTCGTCCGGCTCGACGCCTCGCCGGTCGTCGCCCTCAACCGGGCCATCGCGGTCGCCGAACTCGACGGCCCGGAAGTGGCACTGGCGGCCATCGACCGTCTTGCGGACAAGTTGGCCGACTATCACGCCTACCACGTGGCCCGCGCCGACCTGCTGCGTCGGCTGGGCCACAGCCAGCAGGCGCGCACGGCGTACGACAAAGCCATCGAGCTGGCGGGCAACACCGCCGAGACCGCCCACCTGACACGCCGCCGCGACCAGCTGCGGTAGCGCCCACCTACCCAGGCCCACCCACTCCTCGGCCAACTGGCGCCGTAGCCTCTCCACTGCTACAACCTCCCGATTCGCGACCAGCCAACGCTGATCAACTTCTGGAAGGCGCAGTCACCTTGCCGGTGCACGACGACACCGTTCCCATCCCCCGGGTCACCGACGAACCGGAGAAACCCACCGGTCACGGACATGGGCACGGTCACGGGCCCGCGCAACCGGCGTCGCGCAACGTCCGCCGACTCCTGACCTGGCTGTTGCTGCCGTTCGCGCTGGCGTCCGTCGTCGGTGTCGTGCTGCTCTACCCCACCGGCGACACACCGTCGCCCACCAACGGACAGCAGGATCCGGTCCAGGGCGAGGTCGTCTCGGCATCGCTCGGTTCGTGCGACGGTGGCGTCCAGGTCGGCACACCGGACCCAGCGTGCCTGGTGATCACCGTCCGGATGAGCGACGGTCCCGCGCCGGGGAAGGAGATCATCAGCCGGTCGCCGAACGAGCCCAGCACGCCGCGGTTCGCCGTCGGCGACAAGATCGTGATGGCGTACTCGGGCGGCGACCCGGCCAAGGGCGAGTCGTACCGGGTCGTGGACTTCCAGCGAGGCATGCCGCTGGGGATCCTCGCGGCCGTGTTCGCGCTGGCGATCCTCGTACTCGGCCGCTACCAGGGCCTCGCCGCGTTGATCGCACTCGGGCTCAGTTTCGTCGTACTGCTGCTGTTCGTCCTGCCCGCCATTCTCACCGGCGAGAACCCGCTGCTGGTGGCGGTCACGGGCGCGGGGCTGATCATGTTCATCGCGCTGTACCTGACACACGGGTTCTCGGTACGAACGTCGACCGCCGTGCTCGGAACGATGATCAGCCTGATCCTCATCGGCGTTCTCGGCACGTTGTTCTCCGCGGTGACGAACCTGACCGGACTCGACGAGGACACCGCCCTGCTGCTGGGCGCGCTCGGGCACGGTCTCGATACGCGTGGGTTGTTGCTTGCCGGGTTGGTGATCGGCGCACTCGGCGTGCTCGACGACGTGACCGTGACGCAGGCAAGCGTGGTCTGGGAACTTCGTCGCGCGAACCCGCTGCTGAGTTGGCGTGAGCTGTACGCCGCCGGGTTGCGCATCGGCCGTGACCACGTGTCGTCCGCCGTGAACACGCTCGCGATGGCGTACGCGGGCGCCGCGTTGCCGGTGCTGCTGTTCTCGTACCTGTCCGGGGCCGGTCTGGGCACGATCCTCGGGTCTCAGTCGATCGCCCAGGAGGTCGTGCGCACGCTGGTCGGCAGCATTGGCCTGATCGCGTGCGTCCCGGTGACGACGTTGATCGCCGCTCTCGTCGCCAGCCGTGAACCCGCTATTCGAGCGACGCCACGAACTTCGTCACGGCCTCCGGCTTGAGCCGGACGGCGAGCTTGCCCGGAGGCGCTGCCTTGGCCAGCTGGTACATCGGGCGGCCGTCCAGTCCCGCGCCCCGTGCCTCGGCCCTGAGCTGGGCGACCAGCAGCTCGGAGATCACCAGCGAACCGGAGTTCGAGCTGGCCGCGAGCGCGTCGGCGAGCTTGCGCAGCGCCATGATGCCCAGTTCGGCACCGCCCGTTCCCGAGTAGGACGCCACGGCCATGTTGATCCCGCGGCTGCGGGGCGTCTCGGCGACGAGCATGCTGACGGTGCGCACGCTGCGGACATCCATCACGACCATCTCAAGACGCTCCGCTTTGGACAGGTCGACCGAGCGACGCCCGAACGTCCGCAGCACGACCTTGGTGCCGTCCAGCCACAACGTCCGTCGCGCCTGCGACCAGCTGAACAGCAGCAGCGGCAGTGCGACCGCGGCCGCCGTGATCAGTGCGGCGGTCTGGTCGAAGATCAGGCCGACGACACCGCCGATGGCTGCCGCCAGCACCAGGATCGCCACGATCGCCAACCGGAAACGCTTCCGCACGCCTGCCCGGTCCAGCAGGTCGAGCGGCAGGTGTTCGTTCGACATCACAAGCCTCGCAACGAACCTGGCACGGAAGAATCGTCATCAAGACCGGCGAGGAACGGGTTCGTCGCGCGTTCGCGGCCGATGGTCGTCGTCGGTCCGTGCCCTGGCAGGACGACAGTGTCGTCGGGAAGCGTCAGGATCTTGGTGCGCAGCGACTGCCCCATCTTGCGCGTGTCGCCGCCGGGCAGGTCGGTCCGGCCGATCGACCCGGCGAACAACGTGTCACCGGCGAACAGCAACCGGCCGCCTTCCTCCGTACCGCAGCGGAACGTCACCGAACCCTGCGTGTGGCCGGGAGTGTGGTCGACCGTGATGCTCAGCCCGGCGAGGTCCAGCACGGCCTGGTCGGTCAGCTCCCGCACCTCCCCCGGCTCGCGCATCTCCAGCTTGCCGCCGAAGAACGCCGCCGACTCCCTGCTGATCCCCTTCAGCGGGTCGGACAGCAGCTCGCGGTCGTCCGGGTGGATCCACGCGGGGATGTCGTTGCCGTCGCAGACCGGGGCAACCGCGAAGCAGTGATCGAAGTGACCATGGGTCAGCACGACCGCGACCGGCGTGAGGCCGTGCTCCGCGATCGCCTCCGCGACCGGCTCGGCAGCGTCCTGACCTGGGTCGACGATGACACAGGCCTCGCCTTTCCCCGGCGCGATCAGGTAACAGTTGGCCTGCAGGGCTCCGGTGGGAAAGCCGACGACAAGCACGCGCACGTCCTCTCGGTGAATACCGCCACCCTACTGTGCGTCCCCTCTACACAGTTCTTACCGGGGTGGCAAATAGACTGCGCCAGCTAAGCAAACGTGTGGGCCCAAGGAGGGTGCAGGTGCCGACGAATCAGCAACGCCGCGAGGCGGCCAAGCGCAAGCTGGAACGCCAGATAACCCGTCGGGCCGAGCGCGCCAAGAAACGCCGCATCATCGCCACCGCGCTCACTGTCGGCGGAGTCGTGGTGGTCGTCGGTTTGATCTACCTCCTGGTGGTGCTGAACAGCGGCGACACCAACACGGCGAACCCGCCGACCGACACCCCGCAGGAGCCGAAGACCACCAGCGGCCCGTGCAAGTTCTCGTCCAACCCGGCCAAGCCCGCGTCGAAGCCGGTGGACGCGCCACCGGACGTCGACCCGACGCCGAACGCCGGTACCGCGAAGGTCAACCTCAAGACCAACCAGGGTGACATCGCGCTCAGCATCGACCGCGCCAAGGCGCCGTGCACGGCGGAATCCATGGAACACCTGGTCAAGGCCAAGTTCCTGGACGGCACGAGCTGCCACCGCATGGTCAACTCCGCGACGCTGAAGGTCCTGCAGTGCGGTGACCCGACGGCGCAGGGCAGCGGTGGCCCCGGCTACGAGTTCAAGGACGAGCTGGAGAGCCTGCCCAAGCCCGCGGCTGGCCAGGAAACCGTCCCGTACCCGAAGGGCACGCTGGCGATGGCCAACTCCGGGCCGAACACCAACGGCAGCCAGTTCTTCATGGTGTTCGGTGACAGCCAGCTGCCGCCGAACTACACGGTCTTCGGCACGATCGAGGCGTCCGGTCTGACCACACTGGACAAGATCGCCACTGGCGGTATCGCCCCCGGCCAGGACGGTGCCCCCGCCCAGGACGGTGCCCCGAAGAACGCGGTGACCATCGAGACGGCCACCGTCGCCTGATTTGTTCGCAACCAATGTGGCCTTTGTTGCGTTTCATGCAACAAAGGCCACATTGGTTGCGTGGGTAGGCTCGAAAGCGTGTACCGGGAGTACGAGCCGCCTACCACCGATGCCGTTCGCTGTGTGTGGACGAGCACGAAGGTCGGGACGCAGCGGGTCGTCCCGGACGGGTGCATGGACATCGTCTGGAACGGCACGGATCTCCTCGTCGCGGGCCCGGACACGCAGGCGTTCATCACCGAGTCGAGCGGGACCGGCGTCGGTGTCCGGTTCCAGCCGGGAGTCGCGCCGGGTCTGCTGGGTGTCCCGGCGCACGCGATCGCCAACACCCGCGTGCCGCTGGCGGATCTCTGGCCGCACGACCGCGTTCAGCGGCTTCTCGACGACGTGCACCACGGCAAGCCCGGACAGGCGTTGCTGGCCGCGGTGCGGTCGGCCGAGCCGGACGAGTTCGCCGCGCGTGTCCTGCGGCTCGCCGCACAGGGCCAGGTTCGCGGGATGGCCGACGACCTGGGCATCACCGAACGGCACCTGCACCGCAAGTGCCTGGCCAGGTTCGGGTACGGCCCGAAGACCCTGCAACGGATCCTGCGGTTCTCCGACGCGTTGGAGCTGGTGTACGCCGGAAAACCGTTCGCCGAGGTCGCCTACGAGATCGGGTACGCCGACCAGGCGCACCTGTCACGCGAGGTGAAGGCGTTGGCAGGTGCGACGCTGACCACGCTGGTTCAGGACGCGGACGTCACCCGGTAGACGTCGTACACGCCTTCGATGCCGCGGACGGCTTTCAGCACGTGCCCGAGGTGTTTCGGGTCGCCCATCTCGAACGAGAACCGCGAGACCGCGACCCGGTCACGGGACGTCGTCACCGACGCCGACAGGATGTTGACGCGCTCGTCCGCCAGCACCTTGGTCACGTCCGACAACAGCCGGTGCCGATCGAGCGCCTCGACCTGGATGGCGACGAGGAACACCGAGGACGCCGACGGCGCCCACTCCACGTCGACCAGCCGCTCCGGCTCGGCCAGCAACTCGTCGGCGTTGGTGCAGTCGGTGCGGTGCACGCTCACGCCGCCGCCACGCGTGACGAACCCGAGGATGTCGTCTCCGGGGACGGGGGTGCAGCAGCGTGCGAGCTTGATCCACACGTCCGCGGCGCCCTTGACGACCACTCCGGCGTCGCCGGAGGCGCGGCGGCGGGTGACGGTCGAGGGGGTGGCGCGCTCAGCCAGCTCCTCCTCGGCGTGCTCGACGCCGCCGAGCAGCGCGACCAGCCGTTGGACGACATGGCGTCCCGAGGTGTGTCCTTCGCCGACGGCCGCGTACAGCGAGCTGATGTCCGGGTACCGCAGCTCACGGGACAGCGCTGTCATCGCGTCGACCGACACGAGCCGCTGCATGGGCAGGCCGACCCGGCGCACTTCCTTCGCGATCGAGTCCTTGCCCACCTCGATCGCCTCTTCGCGGCGTTCCTTGGCGAACCACTGCTTGATCTTGGCCCTGGCCCTCGGCGACGCGGCGAACTGCAGCCAGTCACGCGACGGACCTGCGCCTTCGGCCTTCGAGGTGAAGATCTCGACGACCTCGCCGTTCTCCAGCTTGCGCTCCAGCGCGACCAGGCGGCCGTTCACCCGGGCACCGATGCAGCGGTGCCCGACCTCGGTGTGCACGGCGTAGGCGAAGTCCACCGGCGTCGACCCGGCGGGCAGCGTGATCACGTCGCCCTTCGGGGTGAACACGAAGATCTCGCGGGTGGAGAACTGGTAGCGCAGCGACTCGAGGAACTCGCCGGGGTCCGCGGCTTCACGCTGCCAGTCGAGCAGCTGGCGCATCCAGGCCATCTCGTCGACCTCGACGCCCTTGCTGTCGTGGGTGCCGCGGGTCTCCTTGTACCGCCAGTGCGCGGCGATGCCGTACTCGGCCGTGTGGTGCATGTCGTGCGTGCGGATCTGCACTTCGAGCGGCTTGCCGTCCGGGCCGATCACGGTGGTGTGCAGCGACTGGTACACGCCGAACCGCGGCTGGGCGATGTAGTCCTTGAACCGGCCGGGCATCGGCTGCCACATGGCGTGCACGACGCCCATCGCGGCGTAGCAGTCGCGGACGTCCTCGACCATCAGCCGGACGCCGACCAGGTCGTGGATGTCGTCGAAGTCGCGGCCGCGCACGATCATCTTCTGGTGGATCGAGTAGTAGCGCTTCTGCCTGCCCTCGACCGTGCACTTGATCTTCGCATCGCTCAGGTGCTTGTCCAGCTCCTCGATCACCGCGTTGAGGTACTCCTCGCGGGACGGGGCGCGGTTGGCGACCAGCCGGACGATCTCGTTGAACTTCTTGGGCTGCAGGATCGCGAAAGCGAGGTCCTCCAGCTCCCACTTCACGGTGGCCATGCCCAGCCGGTGCGCCAGCGGGGCCAGCACCTCCAGGGTCTCCTTGGCCTTGCGGGCCTGCTTCTCCGGCGGCAGGAACCGCATGGTGCGCATGTTGTGCAGCCGGTCGGCCAGTTTGATCACCAGGACGCGCGGGTCCTTGGCCATCGCGATGATCATCTTGCGGATGGTCTCGGCCTCCGCGGCCGTGCCCAGCTTGACCTTGTCCAGTTTGGTCACGCCGTCGACCAGGTGCGCGACCTCGTCACCGAAGTCGGAGCGCAGCAGCTCCAGCGAGTAGTCGGTGTCCTCGACCGTGTCGTGCAGGAGGGCCGCGACCAGGGTCGTGGTGTCCATGCCCAGCTCGGCGAGGATCGTCGCGACCGCCAGCGGGTGCGTGATGTACGGGTCGCCGGATTTGCGGCGTTGGTGGCGGTGCTTCTCCTCGGCGACGTCGTACGCCTGCTGCAGCAGGGTCAGGTCGGCCTTGGGGTGCAGTTCGCGGTGCACCGCTGCCAGCGGTTCGAGGACCTGTTTCACCGGGGCCGCGCGCTGGGCGGTGATCCGCCTGGCCAGCCGTGTGCGGACACGACGGGTCGCTGATGGCGGCCTGGGGACGGCCGCCTGTTCCGGGGCCGACTTCAGGTTCGCCGCGGACTCCACGTCATGACTCACTCACACGCTCCCGCACGTCACCAGAGCCGTCCGGGCCACGACTGAGGCCCGTGTACTGAGAATAACGCGTTAGCCCTGGTGACCATGCCGTTTCGCGGCAGGCGGTGCTCCTCACACGGTGAGCAGCGTGTCGAGTTTCCGTCCGGCGAGTCGGTCTCGACCGCCCAGTGCTCCGATCTCCAGCAACACTGTGATCCCTGCCACTTCGCCCTGGGCGAGCTCGACCAGTTCGCAGGCGGCGGCCGCGGTGCCGCCGGTGGCGAGCACGTCGTCGACGACGGCCACCCGCTGGCCGGGTTCGATGACACCTGCCGGGATCTCCAGCTCGGCGGCGCCGTATTCGAGCGTGTAGGCGGCCCTGCCCCCGACCACGGGCAGTTTGCCCGCTTTACGGACCGGTACGACGCCGAGCCCCAGCGAATAGGCGAGGGCGGCGCCGAAGAAGAACCCGCGTGCGTCGACCGCCACCACGATGTCGACGCCGGTCAACGTGTCCGCCATCGCGTCGACGACGGCCCTGAAGGCGGCCGGTGTACCCAGAACGGGCGTGATGTCCTGGAACACCACGCCCGGCTCGGGAAAGTCAGGCACTCGCCGGATCAGGGCGAGTGCCTCCGTCAACTCCATCAGTGCTTGCGCTTCCCGCTGGGCCGCTTGCCTTGCGGCTGGCCCTGACGGCGCCGCTGCTCGGCGGCACTCGGGTTGCGGACAGGCACGCCACCGGCCGCGCTGAGCGCACGCTCCTTGCGCAGTTCGGACGCCAACGTGCCGTCGTCGAACGACTCCGGCTTGTCGGAGATCGCGGCGCCTCCCGCACCCGCGGCCTTGGCGGCGATGTTGGCCTTGCGCGCGGCCACACGCCTGGCCTGTGCCTGGAACTTCGGGTCACGCATGGTGAAGTCCACCAGCAGCGGCGTGGCCAGCGCGATCGAGGAGACCACACCGGCGATCATGCCCGCGATCTGCACCAGCGCGAGGTCCTGCAGCGTGCCGACACCGAGCAGGATGGCACCGACCACGAACAGGCCGATGACCGGCAGCAACGCGATCAGCGCGGTGTTGATCGACCGCATCAGGGTCTGGTTGACCGCCAGGTTGGCCGCCTCGCCGTAGGTCCGCCGGGTCAGTCCGAGCAGGCCGCGGGTGTTCTCCTTGACCTTGTCGAACACGACCACCGTGTCGTACAGCGAGAAGCCGAGGATGGTCAGCAGACCGATCGCGGTCGCGGGCGTGACCTCGAAGCCGATGATCGAGTAGACACCGGCGGTGATGATCACGTCGTGGAACAGCGTGATCAGGGCCGCGAGCGCCATCCGCCGCTCGAAGTACAGCGCGAGGAAGATCGTGACCAGCACCAGGAACACACCGAGTGCGATCAGTGCCTTCTGGGTGACCTCGCCACCCCAGGTACCGCTCACCGCGCTGTCGCTGACCGAGCCGCTGGGCTGCAGCTGGCTGGTCAGTGCCGTCTTCAACCGGGAGATCTCGTTCTGGTTCAGCGTGGCCGTGCGGATCTGGATGGACGCGGTGGCACCGACGCCGACACTCTGCACCGACTCCGGCTTGTCGCCCAGCGTGTCCTGGTAGACCTTGGTGACCTGCTCGGTGGAAATGGCGCCCTTGGCACCGGTGGCATCCAGCTGGAGCTTGGTGCCGCCTTCGAAGTCGATGCCGAAGTTGAAGCCGCGGAACACGATCGACGCCAGGCACACCAGCACCAGCGCTGAGAAGAAGATGTACAGCCGCTTGCGTTTGCCGATGATGTCCAGCGCGCCGTTGCCGACGTAGAGCCGCTGGAAGAACGTTCCCCGCTTGGCCGGGGCTGTGGTCTGAGTGTCCTCGCCGGCCACCTCAGGCCTCCTTCACTGTGGGACCGGTGCCGCCGGTGGCCGACTTGGCACGTTCGGCGGCGTGACTCTCGCGGTGCGCCGCGCCCAGCCCGACGAGCTTGGGGTTGGACAGCCGCTTGGACCTGGAAACGATGGAGACCAGCGGATGCGTCACGAGGAACACCACGATCAGGTCGAGCACTGTGGACATGCCCAGTGTGAACGCGAAGCCCTTCACCTGGCCGACTGCCAGCAGGTACAGCACCGCGGCGGACAGGAACAGCACAGCGTCGGCGGACAGGATGGTGCGCCGCGCACGGGCCCATGCGCGCGGCACGGCCGACCGGAATGTTCGGCCCTCCCGCATCTCGTCCTTTAGTCGTTCGAAGAACACCACGAACGAGTCCGCGGTGAACCCGATCGCGACGATCAGACCGGCGACACCGGCAAGGTCGAGGCTGTAGCCGATGAACCGGCCGAACAGCACGATGATCGCGTAGACGATCGCGAACGACAGTGCCAGCGACAGGATCGTCAGCACGCCGAGCAGGCGGTAGTAGAACAGGCAGTAGACGAACACCAGCGCCAGACCGATCGCACCGGCGATCAGGCCCGCCTGCAACGAGGCGAGGCCCAGTGTCGCGGACACGGTCTCGGCGTCGGAGGACTGGAACGACAGCGGCAGCGAGCCGTACTTCAGCACGTCCGCGAGCGCGGTCGCCGAACGCTGGTTGAAGTTGCCGCTGATCTCGGTGTTGCCACCGGGGATCGGGCCCTTGATCTCCGGTGCGGAGACGACCTTGGTGTCCAGCACGAACGCGGCGCGCTTGCCGACGTTGGCGGCGGTGAACTTGGCCCAGATGTCCGCGCCCGCACCGTCGAAGGTCAGGTTGACGACGTACCCGGCGCCCTGCGAGTTCGGCCCCGCGGTGGCGTCGCTGATCTCCTCACCCTTGAGGAAGACCCTGCTGAGGACGAACTTCTCGGACCGCTCCTCGTCGCACGCGACCAGCGGCAGGTTCGGGTCGTCGTTGCCGACCAGCGGGTCGTCGGCCTCGCAGTTCAGCGACATCAGCGCGGTCTGCATCGCGGCCTGGTCGGGCTGGGCGGCGGTGCCACCGTCCTCGGGACCGGCCAGTGCCGGGTTCTGCCGGATGTCCCGCGCCTGCTTGATCTGCGCGGCGACCTCAGGACTGACCGAGCCGGAGTTGGCAGGCGGCGCGGGCTGCTGGGACGACGGCGGTGTGGCAGGGGTGCTGGGAGCGCTGGGGGCACCGCTGGCGGGCGGCTGCTGCTGCAACTGCGGCGCGGGGCGGCCCTGCGGAGTGCCGCCGGAGGTGGGCGGCGACGCGGTCTGGCTGCCGGGCGGCGTGTTGGGTGGCGTTCCCTGGCTGCCGGACGGCGGAGGCTGGGTCCCGCTCGTCGGCGGCGTCTGCGTGCCGGGAGGTGGCTGAGGCGTGTTTTGAACCGACTGAATGACCTTGCGGAAGCCGAGGGTCGCGGTCTGGCCGAGCTCCTTGGCCTTCTCGCCGCCGTCACCGGGCACCGTGATCACGATGTTGTTGCCGTCAAGGACAACCTCGGCACCGGTGATGCCTTGGCCGTTGACGCGCGTCTCGATGATCTGCCGTGCCTGGTTGAGCGATTCCGGGCTCGGCGCGTTGCCGTCAAGCGTTCGCGCGGTCAGCACCACACGGGTACCGCCCTTGAGGTCGATACCCAGCTTCGGGACCGCTTTGTGGTCACCGGTGCCGAACACGAGCCCGTAGAGGAGCGCGATGATCGCTATGAAGAAGGCGAGATAACGAACGGGGCGGAAGTGCCCAGCCGATGGTGCCACGTCTGTCCGTCTCTCTATGCGTCACTTAGTGGGGAGCGGGCTTTCTTTGTTCATGACGCTGCGCCCGCACCCGATCACGAACGGGTGAGGGCGCAGCGTACCGCGAAGGCGATGAGGTTGGTGTTTCCCCAGCGCTGGGTTTGACGCGGTCAGCTCTTCTTGGTCTGCTCGAGCGGCGGCGCGACCTCGGCGGTGGACTTCGGCGTCTCGGAGGCGACGCTCTTCTCGTCGTCCTTCTTGGCCACGGTCTCCTCGACCTCGGTGACGGCCTCGTCATCCTCGACCGGCTCTTCGACGACGTCCTCGCTGACCTTCTCGCGGACCGCGGCACGCAGCCAGGTGGTCACCACGCCGTCGGCGATCTCGATGTCGACCGTGGCGTCGTCGGAAGTGTTCGCGACATAGCCGTACAGGCCCGACGTGGTCATCACCCGGTCGCCGACCTCGATCGAGTTCTGCAGTTCCTGCTGCTGTGCCATTGCCCGCTTCTGCTTGCGGCTCATCAGCACCATGGGCACGATGAGCACCGCGATCAGCAGAAACGGAAGCAGTTGCCCGAGGTTCATTTCTCTCCGTTCGGCGGACATCCCGTTGGAGTGGAAATGCCCGATTGTTCTGGTTGCCTGCCGCCGAGTGTGCCACCAGCGCGTCACGCCCAGACATTCAGCCTGTGCGCGCGGTCACTCACTGAACAGCGTAGGCGCCGCTTGACCTGGTGCGTCGTTCGGGGCTTGCAACCCGAGGTGCGCCCACGCGGTCGCTGTCGCCACCCGGCCACGAGGTGTCCTTGCCAGCATGCCAGCCCGTACCAGGTACGGCTCACACACCTCCTCCACGGTAGTTGACTCCTCCCCCACCGCGACAGCCAAAGTCGAAATACCTACCGGGCCGCCGCCGAATGACCTGACCAGTGCGTTCAGCACGGCCCTGTCGAGCCGGTCCAGGCCGAGCTCGTCGACGTCGTAGACCTTGAGCGCGGCATGGGCGACGTCAACTGTGACCGCACCGTTAGCTCGGACCTCCGCGTAGTCACGCACACGGCGCAACAACCGGTTCGCGATCCGGGGCGTGCCACGCGACCGGCGCGCGATCTCCACCGCGCCGTCCGGTCGCAGGTCGACGCCCAAGATCGTGGCCGAGCGCGTGAGGACCTGTTCGAGCTCGTGTGCCTCGTAGAACTCCATGTGCCCGGTGAAGCCGAACCGGTCACGCAACGGGCCGGTCAGCACACCGGACCTGGTGGTGGCGCCGACCAGGGTGAACGGGGCGATGTCGAGCGGGATGCTGGTGGCACCCGGTCCCTTGCCGACCACGACGTCCACCCGGAAGTCCTCCATCGCGAGGTACAGCATCTCCTCGGCGGGCCGGGCGATCCGGTGGATCTCGTCGATGAACAGCACGTCGCCCTCGACCAGGTTGGACAGCATCGCGGCGAGGTCGCCCGCGCGTTCGAGCGCGGGCCCCGACGTGATCCGGATCGCGCTGCCCAGTTCGGCGGCGATGATCATCGAGAGGCTCGTCTTGCCGAGGCCGGGCGGGCCGGACAGCAACACGTGGTCGGGCGGCGAACCGCGCCGCATGGCGCCTTCGAGCACGAGTTCCAGCTGTTCACGGACCCGCGCCTGGCCGACGAACTCGCTCAGCCGTTTGGGCCGCAGCGTCGCCTCGACGTCGCGGTCCTCCGGCTCGGCCAGCGCGGAGAGCGCGTCCTCGTCGTGCACGTCGCTCCCCTACCGCTTGCGGCCGAGGACGGCCAGTGACTTGCGCAGCACGGCGGGGGTGTCGGCGGCAGAGTTCTCGGCCAACACGCCGTCCACGGCCTGTTCGGCGGCCTTGAGGGCGAATCCCAGGCCGACAAGGGCCTCGACGACGGAGCTGCGCACGACGCTGGCCGACGGCGCGACCGGCGACTCGCCGTTGGTCGCGTAGGTGCCGACCTTGTCGCGCAGCTCGATGATCAGCCGCTCGGCGCCCTTCTTGCCGATACCGGGGACCTGCGTCAGCATCGCGACGTTGCCCTCCGACAGTGCGCTGCGCAGCTTGTCGGGTTCCAGGACCGCCAGCATCGCCAGGCCCAGCCGCGGCCCGATACCGGAGACGGTCAGCAGCATCCAGAACAGGTCACGCGCGTCCGTGTCGGCGAAACCGAACAGCGTCAACGAGTCCTCGCGCACGATGAGAGCGGTGTACAGCTGTGCTTCCTCACCGCGGCGCAGCGTCGCCAGGCAGGACGGCGCCGCCTGCACTGCGAAGCCGACGCCGCCGACGTCGATCACGGCGTGGTCCAGGCCGACCGACAGCACCGGCCCGCGTACCGACGAGATCACCGCGTCACTCCTTTTGCTTTCCTGGCTTCGGCTAGTCGAGCTTTGTGCACCTTGGCCAGTTCGGCCGCGCGCTGTTCGGCTTCGGCGAGCCGGGCACGCATGGGCGCGCGCCAAATGTGGCAGATGGCCAACGCGAGCGCGTCGGCGGCGTCCGCCGAGCCTGGTTTCTGCTGCAGGTTGAGCAGACGCATGACCATCGCGGTGACCTGTGCCTTGTCCGCGCGGCCCGATCCGGTGACGGCGGCCTTGACCTCACTGGGCGTGTGGAACTCGACCTTCAGGCCACGCCGGGCCGCGGCGACCGCCACCACACCGCCTGCCTGCGCGGTGCCCATCGCGGTCTGCACGTTGTACTGGCTGAACACGCGCTCGACCGCGACCACGTCAGGTTTGTGCAGGTCCAGCCAGCCTTCGACGAAGTCGGAGACCGCGAGCAGCCGCTCGGCCAGATCGGCCTCGACGGGCGTACGGACCGTATCCACCGCGACGCACCTGACCTTGCGGCCGGTCCCGCCGTCCACCACAGCGATACCGCACCTGGTCAAGCCCGGGTCGACACCGAGCACACGCACACCACATCACCTCTAAGAACGCTTGTTCGAGAGCCTATCCGGTACGCCCATGTCAACCGCGTATGACACGCCTGTGGATGATGAGGCGGTGACACCGGAGGAGATCATCAAGGCGCTGGACCTGCGACCGCTGCCGGTGGAAGGCGGGCTGTACAAGGAGAACCTCAACGGCCATCCACACGCGTCAGCGATCTACTACATGCTCGTCGCCCCGCAGTTCTCCCGACTGCACGCGCTCGCCCACATCGAGATCTTCTCCTACCATGCGGGAGCGCCCGCGCGGATGTTGCTGCTGCACCCGGACGGCACGGTCGAGCGGCCGGTGCTGGGCATGGACCTGGCGGCGGGTGAACGTCCGCAGGTGATCGTGCCCGCGGGGACATGGCAGGCGACGGAGACGTTGGGCGAATGGAGCCTGCTCGGCACCGTCATGTCGCCGCCGTACAACGACGACGGCGTGACCTTCGCCGAGGCAGGCCCACTCACCGGCCGCTACCCCGCCGCGGCCGACGACATAGCGCGTTTGGCCTGACGGCGTTCGGCACGCCGATCGAGCCAGCTCAGCCACGGCGCGGTCATCACCGTCGTCACGATCGCCACCAGGACAAGGACACTGAACAGCTCCTGGGTGACGATCCCCGCCTGCAGCCCGACGTTCAGCGCGATCAGCTGCATCAGGCCGCGGGCGTTCATCAGCACGCCGACGCGCAGTGCGACGGCGTTCTCCTCCCCCGCCAGGCGTCCCGCCGCCCAACAGGCACCGAACTTGCCGAGGACCGCGACCGTCACGCAGCCCAGCGCGAGCAGCAGCAGCGGCACGGTGAACAGCAGCCCGAACGAGGTGTTCAGGCCCGAGTAGGCGAAGAACAGCGGGAGGAACACGAGTTTGGTGACCGGGCTGATCGCCGCGACCACCCGGTCGGCGACCTCGCCGCGGGGGAAGACGAACCCGACGCAGAACCCGCCGAACACCGAGTACAGCCCGATCGAGTCGGTCCACCACGCGGCCGCGAACAGCACGACCGCGGTCACCAGCACCAGGTGTTCGACGCCCGCGTTCGGCCGGGCCAGCAGCCTGGCCAGCACTGGTTTGGCGACGAAGTACAGCACCAGGACGAACAGCACGGTCCCGCCCCCGGTGACCAGGATCCGGTTCGGGTCGCCGGTGGCCAGGCCGATCGTGACCGCCAGCAGGATCCACGCGATGCCGTCGTCGATCGCGCCCGACGCCATCGCCAGCGAGCCCAGCCTGCTGCCGGTGAGTTTCCGCTCGGTGATGATCCTGGCGAGCATCGGGAACGCGGTGATCGCGAGCGTGACTCCGACGAACAACGCGGACACGCCAACAGGGACGCCCTCCTTGAGGACGCCGACGTGTCCGTGCACCAGCAGGATCAGCGATGCCCCCAGCACCAGCGGCGCGGTCACCCCGGCGAGCGACACAGTGCCTGCCGACCGGCCGAGGCCACGGACTTTCTGCGACGCGAACTCGTGGCCGACTTCGAACATGAACGCCACCAGGCCGATGTGGCTGACCACGTACAGCATCGGCCGGACGGCGTCGGGGAACAGCGTCTCCTGCACACCGGGCAAGAACAGTCCCAGCAGCGACGGCCCGAGCAGGACGCCCGCGATCATCTCGCCGACCACAGGCGGCTGGCCCAGCCTGCGAGCGGCCATGGCGACCAGACGACAGGTGATCAGGATGATGACCGCGGCGAGGAAGAACCTCGCTGTTGTGCTGGCGATATCCATGGGAATCCCCCTCAGTCCACGGCCAGTTGTTCGAAGTAGCGCCCACACAGGCGCTGGCGGCGCGCGTCCCAGACCATGTAGGTGCCCAGGACGAGTTGCGTGACGCTGCGCGTGACGTCTTCCCAGCGGTCGCGCAGCCGCATGACCACCAGCCGCCACCGCACCGAGCGTTCCGTCGCGCGGCTCGTGAGCAGGCACGGTCCACGGTTGGGGATCGAGCGGGTGTGTTCGGCGGACGTGTGCAGTGCGAAACGCGCGAGCGTCGCCCGGGTGACCGCGCGCATGGTGACGGGCATGAGGCCACGCGCCGGACACGCGCGGTTGGCGGTGACGCCGTACGGGATGTGGTTGACGTCTTTGGCCGACAGCGTCTTCCACCGGGACGGGTCGAACCGGTCCGGGTGCTCGAAGCCCGTCTGGTGGAAGTCGGGGTAGTTGAACAGCAGCACCGCGCCCGCCGGGATCGCGCCGATCTCGCCGGTGGTGATCCGGTGCGCCACACCGAACAGTGGATACAGGCGCAGGGCCTCGTCCATCACGTGGTCGAGGTCGACCGTGTCGTCGACGAGTCCGGACTGGACCTCGGAGTGCTGGGCGATCGCCATCAGCAGGTGCGCCATCGCCTCGCTGGACTGCACCACCGCGGTGTTGAAGAACGTGCCTTGCAGGTACCAGGCCTGTTCCTGGGTGGTGAGCACGTCGGGCAACTGGTGCGGCACCTCGCCTGCCTCGATGCGCCGCACCAGGTAGCAGGTGAGCCGCTCGCGTCTGGCCATGTGCCGCAGACCGCAGCATTTCAGGGACGTGACCACGTCGTCGGCGTTGCCGACGATCAGCTCCCGCGCCGCGGGCGGGCACGGTTCGTCGAACACCACCTGGTAGTAGAACTCGGCCCAGATCAGCATCATCAGGTCACGCAGCCGGACCGTGTTCACCGGTCTGTCCAACGCACCGAGAACACGCTCGGCGCATTCCTGCGCGACGCGTGCGGACTGCGTGTGCGCACCGGCCAGGATGCGCCGGGTGGTCCGAGCGACCTCGGTGTACCGCTCGCCCGGTTCGAGGTGTTCCTGGTGCACCTGTGGTCCGGGCGCCAGCCAGTACCAGAACAGGTCGGACAGCACAGCGCCGCGACTGCGCCCGTCGGCGGCGGGGTGCTCGTACAGCGCGCGGAACTGTGCCGCCTCGACCTGGATGCCTTCGGTTCCGTTGACGTGCGCGAAGATCCGCAGCCGCAGCCGGACCACGACGCCGGGAAGCCAGAACGGCAGGCTGGCCAGGAACGCCAGCAGCACGACTGCCATGGCAGCGATCAGCATGGTCAGCACCGGGCCTCCCTGACGAGGTCGCTGGTGATCTGGTCCACCGACGCGCACCCGGTCAACGCCATCGCGCGGTCGATCTCCCCGCGCAGCAACTCGAGAACCTCGGTGACGCCGTCCGCACCGCGTGCCGCGAGTCCCCACAGCACGGGTCTGCCGATGCCGACCGCGTCTGCGCCGAGTGCGAGTGCTTTCACGACGTCGGTTCCGCGACGGATCCCGCCGTCGACGAGGACGGGGATGTCGACCGCCGCGGCCACATCGGCGAGCGCGTCGATCGTGGCCACGGCCGTGTCCAGCTGACGGCCGCCGTGGTTGGAGACCAGCAGTCCGCGGACGCCGTGTTCGACGGCTGCCACGGCGTCGTCGGGGTGCATCAGTCCTTTCAGGACGACCGGCAGCTCGCTCGCCGCGACCACCTGGTCGACGTGCTCCCAGGAAAGTTCGGGAACCAGTTCGATGTCGCGAACTCCCGACTCGCCTGCCAGGCCACGCATGTTCTCGCAGCACATGCCCGCTGGCAGGTCGTGGAAGCCGTTGCGGTGGTCGCGTTCCCGCCAGCCGAGGACCGGCGAGTCGACCGTGACGACCAACGCCCGGCAGGCCGCGTCCTCGGCCCGGCGGATCACCTCCCGGGTGGTTCCCGGATCGGATGCGACGTAGACCTGGAACCAGAGCGTGAGGTCGGCGCCGCCCGCCTTGGCGACGTCACCGACCGACACCGTCGACGCCATTCCGGTGATCATGATCGTGCCCACCTTGGCGGCCGCCCGTGCGGTGGCGCGTTCCCCTTCCGGGTCGACGAGCAGGTGGAACGCGGTCGGCGACAACACCACCGGCATCGTGATCCCCGTCCCGAACAGGTCCGTGCCGAGATCGCGTGTCCTGTGCCCGCGCAGTACGCGAGGCAGCAGGCGCAGGCGGGCGAACGCCTCCTCGTTCGCCCGCACGGTCACCTCGTCGTCAGCGCCGCCAGCGATGAAGTCGTACGCGTATCGCGGTAACCGCTCCCTGGCCAGCGCCTCGAACTCCCTGACCGAGTGCGGCATTACGGCGTCGCTGTCTGGGTCGCCGTCAGGGTGGTGTGCGTCAACTGGTCCGCGAGGAAGTCGGTCAGCGGACCGCGGTGGTTGTCCTCGCTCGTCCAGTCGTTCTCCAGGTTCTCGGCGACGTGGTGCTCGGCGAGCAACGCTCCGCGTTGGAAGTGCCGGACGACCGGGTGCAGGTAGGCGGCGTCATGTGCCTGGCCGGGGGTGTCCTGGGCGATGCGGCCCACGTTGATGTCGAACGGGTCGACCTTGTCGTGATCCGGCCCGTACTCCAGGGTGACGGTGAAGTAGTCGTCGGCGAACCGGCTGTCGTGCGCGTAGTCGACCGGGACTTCCTCGTAGTACGCGGCGCTGCCGCCGTTGACCGAGATGAGGTCACCCAGCTTGCCGAACTGCTGCCACAACGCCGAACTGCGATTGACCCTGGCGATGATCGCGTCACTCAACGCCCGCGCGTCCGCCGGGCAGTCGACGGACGGCCATTCCCGCCCTTCGATCTTGCGTTCCAGGATCCGGTGCAGCGCCTTGACGGTGTAGCGGAAGCCGTGGATGAACCCGCTCGTGGACTTCTTGAAGTCGCGGACCTGCATCATGGTTCCCGCGAAGTACAGGCCGGGGACGTTCGTCGACTGCCACTCGCTGGTCTGCGCCGGGAACCGGTCCTTGATCACCAGGTCGGGGCGGCAGCCGTCGGCGAAGATCGACGTGTCGAGCCGGAATCCGGTGCAGGCGACGACCCGGTCGTAGCGGATGTCCTTGACGACCTCGTTGGCCCTGGAGAAACTCACCGAGGCGACGAACCCGCCATTCTCCTCGCGGATCGCCAGTACGTTGCCGTCCAGGATCGCGTTCTGCGACTTGAGCTGGTAGCTGTCCAGGAAGTTGTTGTTGACCGCCCGCAGGTGCCCGACGAAATGGGTCTGCCAGGCGAATCGGATCGAGTTCGGCCCGGCGACGTGGATCACCGCCGCGGTCTCGACCAGGTTGTCGGCGGTCTCGAACGCGGAGTTGCCCTTGCCGAGGATGAGCACCCGCTGGTCGACGAAGTCCTGCGGGTCGACGCTGACCGTGGTGTACGGCTCGGCCAACTCGATGCCCGGGATGTCCGGCAGGTAGGGCTTGGACGGGCCGGTGGCGAC
Organism: Kibdelosporangium sp. MJ126-NF4; assembly: GCF_000826545.1. The sequence goes on from NZ_CDME01000016.1 coordinate 219,424, forward strand.
GATCACCGTCGATGCCCGGTAGACCTCGCCCTGCTGGTCGACGACCTGGAAGACGCCGTCGTGCTTGCCGACCTCGACGACCCGAACGTCATATCTGACGTTCAGTTCGAGCTTGGTGGCGTAGTCGCCGAGGTAGCGGACCATGTCGTCGGCTGCGGGAAAGTAGCGCGGGGTGTACTTGGTGAACAGCAGGTCCTCGTTGTCCGACAGCAGCGAGTTCCAGTCCATCCGCAGGTTGAACTCGGGATCGGCGATCCCGGTGTGCGGTTTGTTGATCGAGATCAGCTGACGGTGCCGGGGAAACGTGCCGAAGAACGACCCCGCGGCCGGACCGGCTTCGACCACCAGGTAGTCGCGGCCCGCGCGGTCGAGGAAATAGGCCATCTGCAGTCCGGCCGGACCGGCCCCGATCACCAGATAATCCGTGGTAGTGGGCATGCATACCCTCCGTGGACACGCCTGTGCTCGTACTGGCAGGCATGACTACGCACGTAACCAGGTAGTAGTTCGATAACCGGACGCCGTTGTTTTTCCCAGTATTGATCAAGCCGTCTGGGCGTTGTGTGCCCCCGGCCAACCTGGTAGAGCCGCTAGGGGCCGTTGACGCCGGGCATCCAGCTTTCCGGGCGTCCGCTCTCGGTCAGCACGTGCTGCCAGTCCGAGAAGCCGTCGGGCGCCTCGGCCGACCACGGCCAGTGGCCTTCGGCTGTCGGGATGATGATCTGCAACGCCGGGAAGTCGCCCTTGCGGTAGAGCACGAACGCGCTGCCGAAGTACTCGAGGTAGTGACCTTTGTTCACGCGCTCGACGGTGATCGGCACGTTGTCGAAGAACTCCTCGTACAGCTGACCGGGCAGAAACCGCTCGCCGGACTTGGCGCGGTCGAGGTAGCCGTTGACCAGTGCGGGCCCCATACCTTCCGGCAGGCCGAGCACCACGGCCTCGGCGACGCCGAACCGGCGCCACGCGCCGACGGAGAACGTGTACCCCGCGCCCTGGTCATCCGGTGGGACCTCGATGACCGCGCAACCGTTGACCTCAGTCTCCTGCAGCAGCCAGTCGCGGAATCTCTGTTCGTCAGGGTTCAGCGGCGCGGACACGTCCGACATTCTGCCCGGTCACCTGATCGAGCGATGACCCACCTGGGTACACAAGCCGAAACCCCGGGCACAGCCCGGGGTTTCGGCACGAACAGAGACGCGGGTCAGGCGTCGACAGCTGCCAGGACGTCGTCACTGACATCGAAGTTGGCAAAGACGTTCTGCACGTCGTCGCAGTCTTCGAGCGCGTCGACCAGCTTGAACACCTTCTTCGCGCCGTCGACGTCCAGCGGCACCGACACCGACGGCAGGAAGCTGGACTCGGCCGACTCGTAGTCGTAGCCCGCGTCCTGCACTGCCTTGCGCACGGTGACCAGGTCCGTCGCCTCGGAGACGATCTCGAAGCTCTCGCCGAGGTTGTTGACCTCTTCCGCGCCCGCGTCGATCACGGCCATCAGCACATCGTCCTCGGCAAGGCCGTCGGACGGGATCAGCACGACGCCCTTGCGGTTGAACAGGTACGACACCGAACCCGGGTCCGCCATCGAGCCGCCGTTGCGGGTCATCGCGGTGCGGACCTCGCCCGCCGCGCGGTTGCGGTTGTCGGTCAGGCACTCGACCAGCAACGCCACGCCGTTGGGGCCGTAGCCCTCGTACATGATCGTCTGCCATTCGGCGCCGCCGGCTTCCTCACCGGCACCGCGCTTGCGGGCCCGCTCGATGTTGTCCAGCGGGACCGAGTTCTTGCGCGCCTTCTGCATGGCGTCGTACAGCGTGGGGTTGCCGTCCGGGTCGCCCCCGCCGGTCCGCGCGGCGACCTCGATGTTCTTGATCAGCTTCGCGAACAACTTGCCACGCTTGGCGTCGAGGGCGGCCTTCTTGTGCTTGGTAGTCGCCCACTTGGAGTGGCCGCTCATCTCTCCTCCGTCGTCTACGCGCCAGTCAGGACGCCCGAACCATCTCCGTGAACAGCCGGTGCACCCGCCCGTCGCCGGTGAGCTCCGGGTGGAACGCGGTGGCCAGCACGGACCGTTGCCGAACCGCGACGATCCTACCGGCGGCCACCCCGGCCGTTTCGGTATCCGGCACGGTAGCGAGCACTTCCACCTCCGGCGACACCGACTCCACCCAGGGGGCGCGGATGAACACGGCGTGCACCGGGCCGCCGTCGACACCGGTGACGTCCAGGTCCTCCTCGAAGGAGTCGACCTGCCTGCCGAACGCGTTGCGCCGCACGATCATGTCGATGCCGTCGAGCTGGTGCTGGTCCGGCCGTCCGTCCAGCACCTTGGTGGCCAGCATGATCATGCCCGCGCACGAGCCGTACACGGGCAGTCCGTCCGCGATCCGCGCCTTGAGCGGCTGGAGCAGTTCGAACGTCGCCAACAGCCGCGACATGGTCGTCGACTCGCCGCCGGGCAGCACGATGCCGTGCAGCCCGTCGAGCTCCTCGGCCCGGCGCACCGGCCGGACCAGCACATCACACTCGGTCAGGGCAGCTGCGTGCTCGCGCACGTCACCCTGCAACGCGAGCACACCGACAACTGGCTGAGCCGTCAACCTGGGTTCCCCTCCCGAAACGCCTCCCACCAGCTTAGAAGATGACGCTACGGGTTGTTCAGCTAGTCGACAGGAACCGACTCCGCCGCCGCCCGGCGGCGGGTGATGATCCGCCAGCCGACGGCGAGCACGATCACGATCGCGGGCAGCGAGTAGAACGCGATCCGTTCGGCGCCGTCGGCGAACGCCATCAGCGCGATGACCAGCGCGAGGAAGCCGAGCGTCGCCCACCCGGTGTACGGCGCGCCCGGCATCCGGTAGTCCGGGCGCTCCAGTTCGCCGCGCAACGCCGCCTGACGCAGCCGCAGCTGGCACATGATCAACGTCGCCCAGGTCGCGATCACGCCCAACGACGCGATGGCGATCGCGATGTCGAACGCCTCCTTGGGCACGAGGTAGTTCAGCACCACGCCGAACACGTAGGCGATCGCGGTGAACAGGATGCCGCCGTAGGGCACGTGCCGGGCGCTCATCTTGCCGACGAACTTCGGCGCTTCGCCCTTGTCGGCCAGCGCGCGCAGGATGCGGCCGGTCGAGTAGAGGCCGGAGTTGCACGACGACAGCGCGGCGGTGAGGACGACCGCGTTCATGATGTCCCCGATGCCGGGGATGCCCAGCCGGGAGAACACCGTGACGAACGGGCTCTCGCCGCCGTTGTAGAACGGCCACGGCAGCAGCATGGCCAGCAGCAGCACCGAGCCGACGTAGAAGATCCCGATCCGCCAGACCACGCTGTTGATCGCCTTCGGCAGGATCTTGTGCGGGTCCTTGGTCTCCCCGGCGGCGATGCCGACCAGCTCGATCGCCGAGTACGCGAAGATCACCGCCTGGAGCGTCATCAGCGCGATGCCGACACCCGCGGGGAAGAACCCCTGGTGCTCGGTCAGGTTGCCGATGCCCGCCTGCGTCCCGCCGATGTCCGCGGCGGTCACCACCAGTCCGATGCCGACCACCAGGAACACCACGATGGCCAGCACCTTGATCAGCGAGAACCAGAACTCCAGCTCGCCGAACAGCTTCACCGACAGCAGGTTGACCGCGAGCAGCACGCCGAGCGCGATCATCGCGGTGATCCACTGCGGCACGTCCGGCAGCCACCGGTGCACGTAGATCGCGACCGCGGTGATCTCGGCGATCCCGGTCATCGCCCAGTTCACCCAGTACATCCACCCGGAGACGAATCCCGCCCACGGCCCGATGAACTTCCGCGCGTAGGTCACGAAGCTGCCGGAGCTGGGCTCGTGCATGACCAGTTCGCCCAGCGCGCGCATGACGAAGTACGCGGCGATGCCGCACGCGGCGTACGAGAGCACGAGGGACGGACCGGCCTGATGGAGCTTCCCTCCGGCTCCGAGGAAGAGCCCGACGCCGATGGCGCCACCGATGGCGATCATCTGCACCTGGCGTTTGCCCAGCGCCTTTTGGTATCCGTCTACGTCGACCGAGTCCATAACTGCGAGACCGTAGACAGTCGACCGCGGCACGATCGAGACCACTTAAGGAAAACTTAGCGTGAGTCGAACATCACAATCGGTCATGAGCTGGGAATAGTTCACCGAGTAGCCGCGCACAAGTTGCCTCGCTGCGCCCGTTCCCCGTCTCGACAAATTGGACAGAAGCCGTACGCAGCGCGTTTCGGGCCGCCTCGTAGTCGCCGAGCATCGCGTGGGCACGGCCGAGCAGCAAACGCACATGCGCGGTGCACCGCTCGTCACGCATCGCGTCGACGATCTCCAACGCCTGCCCCAGGTAGCCGACAGCACTCGGCGCGTCGTCCCGGTGCAGGCACAGCCGCCCGTAAACACGCAGAACACTGGCCGTTCGATGGTCCTCGCCGAGCACCACGCAGTCGCGCAACGACTCGTCGAGGCACGCCTGCGCGTCGTCCAACTGGCCGCGCACGATGCGCAGGGCCGCGATGTTGTTGCGCACCTGGATCGCGCCGTGCAGGTCGGCCAGTTCGGTGAAGATCGCCAGCGCGCGCTGGTAGTAGCGCATGGCGTCGTCGAACTGGTCGAGCTCGCGGGCCACGATGCCTCGTCCGGCCAGTCCGCGCGCCATCCCGGGCCGGTCGCCGATCCGTTCGCTGATCTCGAACGACTCGGTGACCGCCGCCGCGGCCTGCGGGTAGTTGTCCCGGAAGATGTGCACCTGGCCGATGTTGCGCAGCAGCGCCGCCACACCTCGGCTGGGTCCGATCTCGGGTCCGGCCTTCCGGGCAGCGGGCAACGCCAGCAGACAGCACCGCAACCAGTCGTCGAACAGGCCGCGGTGTTCGAAGTAGGTCGCGCACACCGACGCGAGTTCCCACGCGAACTCGCCCATCCCCAGGTCCACGGCCAGAGCGATGGCGGCTTCGAGCGCGGGGTGTTCGGCGTCGAACCACGCCAGCGGGTCGCTGGTCACGCCGTCCCGCGCGCCGTCCGGCACCGGCCACCGACGCGCCGTTCCGGGCTCAGGTCGCAGTACGTTCGGCGGCAGCCGGTCGGCGGCGGTCTCGGCAAGCCACAGCCATCCGCCCAGCACGCGTTCGATCGCCGCGCGGGGCATCGCCGTGCTGCTGTCCACCGCCAACGACCGGAGCAGGTCGTGCAGGCGATACCGGTCCGGCCCGATCCGCTGGACCATGTGTCGGCAGACAAGCTCGTCCAGCAACGGTCGCACGTCACCGCCGGTCGGACCGTCGTCGAGCAACGCCGTCGCGACCCACCCCGCGAAGTCGGTGTCGCCCAACGCACCGAGCGCGCAGAACAGCTGCTTCGCGCGCTGCCCCAGTTCCCGGTAGCTGAGTACGAAACTGGACCGGACAGCTCGGTCGCGTGCGGGCAACCGGTCCCGCTCGGCCGCGAGGGACCGGGCAACGTTCCGGGCAGTCCACTGTGGCCGGTCGGCCAGCCGTCCGCCGACGATCCTGATCGCCAACGGCGAACCGGCGCACTGCGTGTGCAACTCGGTCAACTCGTCCGCCGTCACCCGTCCGCGTCCGGCCGACCCGGGGAGCAAGCAGGACAGCAGGGTGCTCATGTCGTCGACGGGAAGGCCCGCGAGTTGCGTGCTGTCCAGGCCGGGCATGGTTCGGCGGCTGGTCACGATCGCGGCGCAGCCTGGGTCGTCCGGCACCAGGGGCTGGATCTGGTGTTCGTCCATGGCGTCGTCGAGGACCACCAGCATCCGTCGGCCGCTCACCATGTCCTGGAACAGACCGGCGCACGTGTCCACTTCGGTCGGCACCATGTCGGCGGGCACGCCCAACGCACGCAGGAACCGGCCGAGCACCGCCACCGGTGTCAGCGGCGCACGACTGGTGGCGCGCAGGGAAACGAACAACTGCCCGTCCGGGAACCTGTTCTTGACCTGGTGTGCCAGCCGGATCGCGAGGGCGGTCTTGCCGATCCCGCTGGGACCGGTGACGACCAGGATCCGGCGGAGACCGGCGTCGAGAACGTCCTGCCTGCCGACGAAGTCCGGGATGTCGGGGGGCAGTTGCCGTGGCACACCGGGCCGGTATGCCGAGTAACTCGCGGGCCGCAGCCCGGGTTCCGCGCGCAGGATGCCGCCGTGCAACGCGCGCAGCGCCGGTGACGGCTGCACCCCGAGTTCCTCGCTGAGCAGGTGTCGCCATGTGTCGTACGCCTTCAACGCCTCCGCGATCCGGCCGGACCTCGCCAGCGCGGTCATCAGCTGACCGCGCAGCCGCTCACGGAACGGGTGCTCGTCGATCAGGTCCGTCAGTTCGGGTACGACATGCGCGCACCGGCCGAGTTCGAGATCCACGGCGATGCGGTCCTCGGTGGCGCTCAGGTGCGACTCCGTCAGCTGCACGGCGTTGCTTCGAGCGGCCGGAATGTCGATGTCCGCGAGGTACGGGCCACGCCACAGGTCCAGCGCCGAACGCAGTTTGCGCGCGCCCGTCTCGAGTTGGCCGTCGTCGATCAGCTCGTGTCCTTCGGCGATCAGCCGACCGAACAGCAGGTCATCACGTTGCGTGACATCAAGCAAGTATCCGGCGCCCCTGGTCACGATCGTCTCGCCGTCCAGCACCCGGCGCAGGTGTGAGATCAACCCCTGGATCTGGACCTTGGACGACGCGGGCGGATCGTCGCCCCACAGCTCGTCCGCGATGCGGTCACGAGGTACGACCTCGCCCGATGCCATCAGCAGCAGGGCGAGCACAGCGCGAGCCTGTGGTGCGCCGAGGCGGATCTCGGCGTCGTCCCTGAGCACCCGCAGCGGACCAAGCAGCTGGTAGCTCAGCACACCCCGCCCCCGTTCCCGCCCGCACGGCAGGAACACAGGGTTACATGTCCTCGGGGAACGCACTGTCGGCCAATCAGGCGACAGCCGCCGCCGTCCGCCTGGGCTGAAGCGAACGACGGCAGCAGCCTGACAGCCCCCTCGGCCCTGGCCAGCAGGCTGACACAGGCCGCTAAGCAAACGCTAAGCGTTGTGCCGTGCCAGCGCGCGGAAGGACTCCTTGGGTTCCCAGCGGTAGCGGGAGTACGGATCGTTGTGCCGCTCACGCACAGTCTTGACGATGCTGAACGACGCGATGTCCAAGTCGAGGTCGCGAACCGGCGAGTGCGGCGCCCCGGGAGCGATGAACGTGTAGATGTGCGCGGGAATCCGTTCGGCCGCGAAGATCCGCAGCATCCGGGCGATGTGCTCGGCCTGGACCGTCTCGTCGCGTACGTAGCCGGGCTTGACCACCGGCGGCACGGGGTCGTAGTCGATGATCTCGTAGCCCGAGCCGCCCTGCTGCGGCGCCCCGGGATACGTGCAGCTGCCGAACTCCATGATCGTGACCGGCTTGTTCCACGTGCGGAGCTTGGCGAGGTCGGCGCGGTATTCGGCGTCGGTCTCGAAGTACTCGTAGTAGTCGATGCCGATCATGTCGAACACCGACCAGTCGACCGGCTCGAAGAACGCGCCGCCGTAGGTCACCGTGCCGCCGAAGTTCCCGCGTGACACGGCCGCGGCCTTGGCGAGGAACGCGTTGAGCCGGGCGGCCACGTTCGGCCATTCCTCCGGCGGCAGCGTGCCGATGTTCGCGATGCGTTCCTGGAAGTTCGCGCCCGGCACGATGTCCGGCGTGAACAGGATGTGTTCACACCCGGCCGCGAAGACGATCGGCGCGCCCTGTCGGCGCAGCCGCTCGGCCTGACGTGCGGACTCGGCGAGGTGGTCGAGGATCTCCTGCTGCGGGTGGTCGTAGAGGCGCGGTTGGACGTAGACGGTCATGCCACGTTCAGCGGCGGCGCGCACGGTCATCGTCTGCCGGGCGATGTCAGTGCCGAACACGCTCACCGACGGGCAGTTCAGCCTGCCGCTGATCACATCCAGGTCGTGCTCCATCGACGCACGGCTCCAGCGCGCCCGGCTGAGCGGCTCATCGCGAAAGTGCAGGACGCCCGTGTCGTAAGTGACCCCGGCTTTGCCGCGCGGCGGCCGTTGGCCCGCGTTCGCCTCGCCGGTCAGGCCGACGGCAGCGAGGCCACCGAGTGCGGCCGCGCGTAAGAAAGTCGATCGCTTCAAGACATTCCCCTTGGCTGGTTGCATGACTAGGATATTGGTCATGCAACCAGAAAATGAGCGACGCGGCCAGGAACGGCGCTCGTTCATCGAGGAGGCCCGGCGCGGGCAGATCATCGACGCGGCCATCGAGACCATCGCCGAGCACGGGTACACCAAGGCGTCCTTCGCCCGGATCGCCAAGCGGGCGGGGATCAGCGCGGGCCTGATCAGCTACCACTTCGCCAACCGCGAAGAGCTGATCAACCAGGTGATGGTCACGGTGTACCAGTCGATGGACGCGGACCTGACCGCGAGACTCGAGGACTCGCCGAGCCACGCGGAGGCGCTGCGGCGCCTGATCGAGGGCTTCGTGCACTACTGCGCCGCGCACCCGAAGGACCTGATCGCGATCAGCCGGATCGCCGCGAGCGCGACCGAAGCACACGAGTTCGTCGAACGCCAGCGCGACGCCACGCTCGACGAGATGGCGGACCTGTTCCGCGGCGGCCAGCAGTCAGGCGAGTTCCGCGCGTTCACACCGCGGGTGATGGCGGTGACGTTGACGTCCGCGTTGGAGGCGGCCACCAGGGAGCTGTTCGAACGGCCGGATACCGACGTCGCGGAGTTCGCGACCGAACTGGCTGACTTGTTCGAGCACGCGGTGCGAAACACTCCGCGCTGAGGCTCGCACAGCGCCTACCTGGACGTCTCGGGCGTGACGATCAGTCCGATGCTCTGCTGTCCTTGCGCTGATTGGCCTTGAACCGCGCCTTCTTCTGACGGTTCCCGCACGTGTTCATATCGCACCATTTGCGGGTGCGACTTTGGCTCGTGTCGAAGAAGGCGGCTTGGCAGGTTGGTGATGCGCACAAGGCCAGTTTTCCGTCGCGTTCGCCTGCGATGATGCTGATCGCGTCGGCGGCGATCACGCTGAGGGCATCTTCCACGCAGGAAGTCGAACTGAGCCGCCACTGCTGCTTACCCTCGGGCGTCAGGACAGCCGCGGCCCGCCCCTGAGCGCTGCGGTCGTTGATGACCTGGACAGCAGACGCAGGGAGAGCGTCCTGGATCGCAGCCGCTGTCGCGGCGGCGTGAATCGACTCCCTCAGTTCCCGAGCGAGGTCGAGCTGGGCAGTGGTGCAGGAGTCCACGGCGAGGCCGTTCACTGCCAGCCAGTCGACGAGCCGGTGTGGCGTGGGAATGCGCTCCACAGCGTTGCCATGTCGCTCCGACAGAGTCCCCGTGAAGCAGGTCGCCAGCACGGTCCCCAGGCGGAAGTCAGGGTACCCGGCCTGCATGGAACCACCTTAGCAGGTTTCACCTGGACTTGAGACCTGATAGAACCGTCTAAGCCGGTTCACACCCGACTGTGGCCGGTTCCACGACGACCAGGAGGTCTCATGCTCCCCACTGGGCCGCCTCAGTCCGGCTCTTCGTGCCCGACTCGCGCCGGTCTCACCGCACGGTCACGCGCCAGCGAGCATGACGATGGTTGATTTCGCGGTTCTGCCAGGCTTCGTTGCCGTGATTCTGCTTTTTCTCATCCCGCCAGGACCTGATATGGCATACATGGTTGCCGTTGGTCTCGAAGGTGGGCGCAGGGCCGCGCTGAAAGCGATTCTCGGCATCGGAACCGGCATGAGCATCTACGCCACCGCAGTCGTCATCGGAGTAGGGGAAGTTGCCCAGTCACACCCTCTGCTCCTGGACGCGGTGAAGGTGTTCGGCGCGGCCTATCTGTTGTGGCTGGCGTATGCGACCATCCGCAGTGCGCGCCGCATGGCCAGCGGCCCCAGCGGCTTCCCCGCAGGGCGGTCGTACCTGCGAGGCGTGCTGGTCAGTCTGACCAATCCGAAGCTGATTCTGTTTTTTCTCGCGGTCCTTCCACAATTCATGGGCCATGCGGAGAACGCTGGGTTGCAATTGGCGATGCTGGGCGCCGTCAACGTACTGAGTGAAGTCTCCCTTTACGGGACTATCGGCGCGCTCGCGGGCGCCTTCCATTCCCGTTTCAGCGGCACGCCAAGGGCCGGTGCCGTGTTGAACTACATCGCGGGCACCGTCTATGTGGTGCTGGCGGGCGTGGTCGCGGCGGAAATACTGAGGTCAAACTGATGAGGCCCCGTGGACGTCCACGGGGCCTCTCGATCGACCGACGGAGCTTTACCAGCCGCGTTCGGCCAGGCGGTGCGGCTGCGGGATCTCGTCGACGCTGATGCCGACCATCGCCTCGCCGAGGCCGCGTGAGACCTTCGCGATCACGTCGGGGTCGTCGTGGAAGGTGGTGGCCTTCACGATCGCCTCCGCGCGCTGCGCCGGGTTGCCCGACTTGAAGATGCCGGAGCCGACGAACACGCCCTCCGCGCCCAGCTGCATCATCATCGCCGCGTCCGCAGGGGTCGCGATGCCACCGGCGGTGAACAGCACGACCGGCAGCTTGCCCAGCTCGGCGACCTCCTTGACCAGCTCGTACGGCGCCTGCAGCTCCTTGGCGGCCACGTAGAGCTCGTCCTCCGGCAGGTTCTGCAGGCGGCGGATCTCCTGGCGGATCTTGCGCATGTGGGTCGTCGCGTTCGACACGTCACCCGTGCCGGCCTCGCCCTTGGAACGGATCATGGCCGCTCCCTCGGTGAGCCGACGCAACGCCTCGCCCAGGTTCGTGGCGCCACAGACGAAGGGCACCGTGAACTGCCACTTGTCGATGTGGTTGGCGTAGTCGGCCGGGGTCAGCACCTCGGACTCGTCGATGTAGTCCACCCCGAGCGACTGCAGCACCTGCGCCTCGACGAAGTGCCCGATCCTGGCCTTGGCCATCACCGGGATCGACACCGCGGCGACGATGCTGTCGATCATGTCCGGGTCGCTCATCCGGGACACGCCACCCTGGGCGCGGATGTCGGCGGGCACGCGCTCGAGCGCCATGACCGCGACGGCACCGGCGTCCTCGGCGATCTTGGCCTGCTCGGCGGTGACCACATCCATGATCACTCCGCCCTTGAGCATCTCCGCCATACCGCGCTTCACACGGGCGGTCCCGGTCTGCGGGACGGATTCTGGGCTGGTGGTCACGGAAATCGTCCTCTCGACGGAAGAATTGGTTAACACCAATCGTACGGCGAACGTGGCCCCTCAGAACGGGCCAATCTAACGCAATATCATCAGGCCACTTCGTCAAATCCCCAGCTTGTGGCCCCCGACACCTCTCAATGGCGGATCGCGACGGCGTTACTACCACCGGATGGCAGAGCGCCGCCGGGGTTGTCCCCACCCTGCGAACGGGTGTGAGATCGAGCACATTGTGTCCTGCATCTGAACACTGTCCGTGCGGGAGGTTGAGGGCTATGGCTGGTAAACATACCGAGAACGGAGACGTCGGAGCCGCGGTCGCTGTGGACGACCCTGCCAAAGTGCGCAATGTCGTGCTGGTGGGTCCGTCCGGTTCGGGCAAGACCACGCTGACGGAAGCCCTGCTCACCGCAGCCGGTGTGCTGTCGCGAGCGGGCTCGGTCACCGAGGGCACGACTGTCTGCGACCACGACCCGGCCGCCGTGCGCCAACAGCGTTCGGTGGGGTTGTCGGTCGCGCCGCTGATGTACGACGGCGTCAAGATCAATCTCATCGACACGCCCGGATACGCCGACTTCGTCGGCGAACTGCGGGCCGGTCTGCGCGCGGCGGACGCCGCGTTGTTCGTCGTCTGCGCCGCGGAAGGAGTCGACGCCGCGACCATCGCCGTGTGGGAGGAGTGTGCCGCGGTCGGCATGCCCCGTGCGGTGATCGTGGCGCGACTGGATCACCAACGCGCCGACGCGGAAACCGAGATCGCCGCGTGCCGGGACGCGTTCGGCGCCGGGGTGCTGCCGCTGTACCTGCCCGCCCGCGGCGGCCTGGTCGGGTTGATCACCCAGCGGTTCTTCGACTACGCCGACGGCTACCCGCCGAAGATCGGCGAGCCGGACCCCGCCGACCTCGAGCGGATGACCGAGGCGCGCAACGAGCTGATCGAGGGGATCATCGCCGAGAGCGAGGACGAGACCCTGATGGACCGGTACCTCGCCGGTGAGGACCTCGACCAGGACACCCTGATCGAGGACCTGGAGAAAGCCGTCGCGCGCGGCTCCTTCCACCCCGTCATCCCCGTCTGCTCGGCGACCGGCGTGGGGCTCGCCGAAGTACTCGACGGCATCAAACGAGCGTTCCCATCACCGTTGGAACACTCCCTTCCGGAGGTCACCGACCCCAACGGCCGGTCACCCGAGAAACTCAAGGCAGACCCGGACGGCCCGCTCGCGGCGGAAGTCGTCCGCACAGCCGTCGACTCCTACGTCGGACGCGTGTCACTGGTACGCGTGTTCTCCGGAACGCTGCGGCCGGAGCGCCCGGTGCACGTCTCGGGACACGGCATGGCCGAGCGCGGACACGAGGACCACGACGTCGACGAACGTGTCGCGCACATCTACTCCCCCTTGGGCGCGACGCTGCGGGAGGTGCCGTACTGCGTCGCAGGAGACCTGTGCGCGTTGACCAAGGTCGGTTCCGCGGAAACCGGCGACACGGTCTCCGCTCCGGAACACCCGCTGCTGATGGCGCCGTGGACGATGCCGGAACCGCTGCTCCCGGTCGCGGTCGTGGCCAAGACACGCAGCGATGAGGACACCATGGCACGCAACCTCGCGCGGCTGGTGGCCGGTGACCCGACACTTCGACTGGAGCGCAACGCCGAGACGCACCAGATGGTGTTGTGGTGCATGGGTGAGGCGCACGCCGACGTGGTGCTCGCGCGACTGCGGTCAGGCGGCGCGGACGTGGACACCGAACCGGTGAAGGTCCCGCTGCGCGAGACGTTCGCCGGTCAGGCGAAGGCGAAGGGCAGGCACGTCAAACAGTCCGGCGGGCACGGCCAGTACGCGGTCTGCGACATCGTCGTCGAACCGTTGCCGCGTGGCTCAGGGTTCCAGTTCGTCGACAAGATCGTCGGCGGGGCGGTCCCGCACCAGTTCATCCCGAGCGTGGAGAAGGGCGTCAGGGCGCAGCTCGAGCGCGGCCTGATGTCCGGCTACCCGGTGGTGGACATCAAGGTCACGTTGGTGGACGGCAAGGCACACAGCGTGGACTCCTCCGACGCGGCGTTCCAGACCGCCGGGTCGATGGCGTTGAAGGAAGCGGCCGCGGCTGGTCAGATCACGCTGCTCGAACCGGTCGACACGGTGACCGTGCGGTTGCCGGACGATCACCTGGGCACGGTGCTCGGTGACCTGTCCAGCCGTCGCGGCCGGGTGCTCGGCACCGAGGCGGACACGTCGCCGGGCTATTCGATCATCCGTGCCGAGGTCCCGGCGACGCAGCTGATCCGGTACGCGATCGACCTGCGGTCGCTCAGTTCCGGCTCGGCGACGTTCACCCGCGAGTTCAACCGGTTCGACCCGCTACCCCAAAACCTCGTCGCCACCATGACCTAGCGAACCCACGCTGGTTTCTGTGCAACCAATGTGGCCTTTGTTGCGCGGAACGCTACGAAGGCCACATTGGTTGCACAGAAACAGCCGCTAGCGGACGGGGCGGGTTCGGCCGTCCCATGTGGATGCGAGGAGGTCGGGGAGCAACTCGGCCAGCTGCACGGGATAGACGGTGTCGGTGGTGGAGCGCAGGTCGGCTGCGCTCCACCAGCGATGCGTGTCGATCGTGTCCAGTTCGATCTGGTTGAACCCCGATGTGTCCACAGTGGTCGTCGGCGTGGTCGCGACGAAGAACCACTCCTCGGCGTCGTAGCTGCGGCCGTCGAAGCTGAACACCGCACGGCGCCGCCAGACCGGCCCGGTCAGCTCGTCGTCGCCGAGCTTGATGCCGGTCTCCTCGTGCAACTCCCGCAGCGCCGCGGCGCGGATGTCCTCGTCCGGTTCGACGCCGCCGCCGACGGTGAACCAGAACGTGTCGTCGTCATCGGCGGGGTTGCCGCCGTGGAACAACAGCACACGGCCCTCGCTGTCGAACAACAGCACGCGTGCCGACGGCCTGGGCACGGGGGCGGCTTCGCCGTTCAGCTCTGGTTCGGCGATCTCGAAGTACTGCGGTTGGGGCGCGGTCCCCGCGAGTTTGAGCCACCGGGCCGTCCGGCGACGGCGCTGCGCGAGCGTGTCGCGGACCGCGTCGTTGTGCACGCGGCGGGCGATCACCACGCGTTGTTCGGCGTCGACCAGTTCGGCGACAAGCGCCAAGGGAAGCCGCGCGCGTTCGACGGCGGCGAGTCCACGGCTGAGTTCGTTCTCCGCCGCCTCGCGGTCCGGGCGGGCGGCGTGCTCGGCGTGGTCGGCGATCTCGCGGAGCGCCCCGGGCGCTGCTCCGGTCGCGGCGACGGTCCGCGCCACGACCGCGCGGCGCGCGAGCGCGGCCTCCAACGCCGCCCACGCCGCGTCCGTGCGGATGTGCAGCCGGTCCAGGCGGTTCGCGGTCGCCATCAGCCAGACCACCAGGATCAGCACCAGGGGGATCGCGATCAGCAGAACAGTGGTCACGGCGCCTCCGCAACGTGCCGGGGGTCGGCGGCGATCGCGGCCTCGTACACCCGCAGGACCTGCCCGGCGACCACGGACCAGTCGAACGCCGCGACCCGCCGCGAGCCCTCCGCGGCCAATGCGGCGCGCTTCGCCGGTTCCCGCAGCAGGCCGTGCAGCGCTCGGGCCAACGGTGTCGGATCGCCGACCGGTGTCACCACGCCCGCGGTCGCGTCGTCGAGCACACGCCGGAACGCGTCGAGGTCGCTGGCCACGACCGGGGTGCCCGCGGCCATCGCCTCAAGCAGGATGATCCCGAAGCTCTCGCCGCCGGTGTTGGGCGCGCAGTACACGTCGACGCTGCTCAGTGCCCGCGCCTTGGTCTCGTCGTCGACCTGGCCGAGCAGGTCGATCCGGTCGGCGAGTTCCGGACCGGCCTCGCGCCGCAGATCGTCGGCGTCGCCGCGGCCGACCACCAGCAGCCGCAGTCCGGGCAGCTGCGGGACGAGTTGGCGCATCGCGGCGAGCAGGATCGGCATTCCCTTGCGGGGCTCGGTGAACCTGCCGACGAACCCGATCGTCGGCTCGGCACGCGGATACCCGTCGAGCGGTTTGGCGTCGGCGAAGAACCCGACATCCACACCGTTGGGGATCTGCACCGCGTCGCCGCCGAGGTGCTCCACCTGAACTCGGCGCGCCAGCGCGGACACCGCGATGCGCGCGGTGATCTTCTCGAGGAACGGCTGCAGCACGACCTGGAACGCGTTCAGGGCGCGCGATCTCGTCGTGGAGGTGTGGTACGTGGCCACGATCGGGCCTTCGGCGACCATGAGCGCCAGCAGTGACAAGCTCGGCGCGATCGGCTCGTGCAGATGCAGCACGTCGAAGTCGCGCTCCCGGATCCACCGCCGCACCCGCGCGTACGACACCGGACCGAACGACAGACGCGCGACGGACCCGTTGTACGGGATGCCGACCGCGCGACCGGCGGAGTGCACGAAGTCCGGCAGCGGGGTGTCCTCGTCGGCGGGCGCGAGCACGTCCACCTCGTGGCCCATCGCGCGCAAAGCCCGCGCCAGATCGACGACGTGGGCCTGCACTCCCCCGGGGACCTCGAAGGAGTACGGGCACACGACACCGACCCTCATTCGCCGAGCGCCTCCCTGCGGGCGTCGGGCAGGTCGGCGATCCAGAGTTTCTGCAGCATGTGCCAGTCGGCGGGGTGTTCGGCGATGTCCTTGGCGTAGCTGTCGGCCAGTGCCTGGGTCGCGGCGGGCACGTGCGCACGGGACTCGACCAGCTGCGGCGAATGGATCCGCAGGCCCCAGCCGTCGTCGGTGAACAGGTTGTCCACCACGGCGAGGGTCGCGCCGGTGCTCGCGGCCAGCCGGGCCGGGCCGGGTGGCATCCTGGTCTCCTCGCCGAAGAACGTCACCGGGACGCCGGTGCTGGTCAGGTCGCGGTCGGCGACCAGGCACACCACGCCGTTGTCCTTGAGCCGCTGGACCATGCCGCGGAACGGACCGCTGCCGCTGCCGGTCAACGGGATCACGTCGAAGCCGAGCGACCGCCGGTACGCCAGGAACCGCTCCCAGACCGACTCGGGCTTGAGGCGTTCGGCGACTGTGGTGAACTCGCCGTAGTTCTGCGCCAGCCAGATGCCGGAGACGTCGAAGTTGCCGGTGTGCGGCAGGGCCAGGACCAGGCCTTTGCCGCGCTCCAGCGCCGTGTCGACGACATCGCGGCCGACGACCACGGTGTCGACTTGGCGCGCGATCGCGCGGTGGTCCATGGTCGGCAGGCGGAAGGCCTCTTTCCAATACCGCGCATACGACCGCATGCCCTGCTGGACGAGCTCATCGAGTTCTCCGCGCGAGGCACCGGGCACGACACGCGTCAGATTGCGCCGCAACTGCCGCACGCCGGAGCCGTCGCGTCGGGTCGCGAGGTCGGCGCCAGCGCGGAACGCCGGGCGCGCCACGACCTCCGGCAGGACCTTGACGAAGCCCCATCCGGCGCCGTAGGCGGCGTCCACCAGCCGTTCTTTCACGCTGTCTCCTCCTGCGCCGACTGCCAGACCGCGACCAGCCGCTGGATCACCGTGACCACCGACAGCACCGCGAGCAGCCACAACGCGACGTGCAGGGCGTATGGCACGCCCAGGCCGTACAGGCCCGTACCCACCAGTGTGATGATCAGACGCTCCGCGCGCTCGACAATGCCCACATCCGCGCGCAGTCCGCTGGACTCGGCCCTGGCTTTCACGTACGAGATGACCTGGCCACTGACCAGGCAGATCAACGCCGCGGCACCCAGCAGGTGGTTCTGGGCGACGGCCAGGCAGTACCACGCGACGGCGGCGCCGAGCGCGCCGTCGGCGATCCGGTCACAGCTGGAGTCCAGCACGCCGCCGAACTTCGTGCCGTTGCCGCCCTTGGCACGGGCCATCGCGCCGTCCAGCAGGTCGAGCATGGCGAAGCCCCACACCACGAACGTGCCGGTGACGAGCTGGCCGCGGGGAAAGAACCACACCGCACCGGCCACCGCGCCGAGGGTGCCGATCAGGGTCATCGCGTTGGGTGTCAGCCCCATCCGGACCAGCCGGGCACCGATCGGGTCGGTCACGCGGGAGACCGAGGCACGGGCGAAGATGTTCAGCATGAGGTCCTGGCGGGCACCCTGATCGACTCGGTTAGCGGCACAGGCAGCCTAGCCGCTGGCGTGCCCTGTCAGAACTCGGCCTGCAGCTCCGCCTTGACGCTGTCGCACTGCGGCGACAGGCCAGTCCTGATCGCGGCGGTGATCTGGTCGAGCTGGTCGAGCTGCTGCGGCGTCAACACGTCGAACAGGTGCTCGCGGACGGTCGTGACATGCCCGGGCGCCGCTTTCTCCAGCACGGCGAATCCCTCGTCGGTCAGCTCGGCGAACTGACCGCGCTTGTCGCTCTCGCACGCCCGCCTGCGCACCCAGCCCGCTTCCTCCAACCGGGACACCGCGTGTGACAGGCGGCTGCGAGACGAACGACACATCGCGGCGAGCTCGCTCATCCGCAGCGAACGACCAGGCATCTCGGAGAGCACCGCGAGGATCTCGAAGTACGCGAGCGGCATGCCGGAATCACGCTGCATCTGCCGGTCGAGGTGCTCCATGAAGGCCCCGGTCGCGCCGAGGAAGCCACGCCAGATCGTCTGCTCGCGGGCGTCGAGCCACCGGACCTCTGTCATGACCTGATCGTACTCCATAGTTGAACTCTAAACTAAATCGCGCTAGGGTCTGGTTGAAGATTCAACGAGCCCACGAAAAGGATAGACATGAGCACCCCGACCATCAACATCCCCGGCTACATCACCGGCACCTGGACGATCGACCCCGTCCACTCGGACGTGACGTTCATCGTCCGCCACCTGGGTGTCTCCAAGGTTCGCGGTCAGTTCACCACGTTCTCCGGCGAGATCGTCACGGCCGAGGACCCACTGCAGTCGTCGGTGACCGCGACCATCGACGCGGGCTCGTTCCACAGCCGCCAGGAGCAGCGCGACAACCACGTGAAGTCCGAGGAGTTCCTGCACGTCGACGGCCACCCCGAGCTGACGTTCACGTCCACCGGCGTGCGCCACGACGGCGAGGAGTTCCTGCTCGACGGTGAGCTGACCATCCGCGGCGTCACCAAGCCGGTCACCCTCAACCTGGAGGTCAACGGCTTCGGCCAGGGCCCGGACGGCTCCCCGGTCGTCGGCCTGTCGGCGTCCACCGAGATCAACCGCAAGGACTTCGGCGTGCACGGCGGCGCGGCAGGCGCGCTGGTCGGCGAGAAGATCCAGGTCTCGCTCGAGATCGAGGCCGCCAAGAAGGGCAACTGAGCCCCCTTTTTCTTCGCAAACTTCGCAAATTGCGTGCCAACGCAAATTGGCAGCCGGGCAGGCTGCCCCGCAACGAAGGCCACCTTCGGTGCGTCGGGCGCACCCAAGGTGGCCTTCGTTGCACCGGGTTCCCGGCGGTGCCTGCGCAACCAAGGTGGCCTTCGGTGCGTCTGCTGCACCCAAGGCAACCTTGGTTGCTAAGGCTTCAGGTGCGCGGCGAGGAAGTCGACCTGGTCGGCGACAGCGCGGTCCACAGCTGGCGGGAAGTAGATGGAAAAGTGGTCCGCGTCGTAGCGCTTGAGCACCCCGCTCGGCGCGGCGGCGGCCACCGTCGCCGCGATCCCGGGATCGACGAGGTTCTCCCGGTCACTCGCGCAGACGAGCAACGGACACCGCACACGGGACGCGTGCGCCGCCGAGTTGTAGAACAGCATGCCCACACCCGCGCTGGCCGCAACGCGGTTGTCGAACTGGTATCCGGGCGGGCACACCGATTCCCACCCCGCCAGCGCACCCGGCTGGTTGACGAAGGCGAACTCACCGGGCCTGCCGACCAGCGGCACATAACGCCGGGGCAGCCGCAGCGCGGCCCGCACCAGATCGGACGCGATCGGCAGGACGAATCGGACCAGGTGCCGCACACCCATCCTGGCGACGATGGCACGCCCGCTGAACACGGGACACTGCACGACCGCCGCGGCCAGTTCCGGATGCCGGGCCGCCGCCGCGACCACATGACTCGCGCCGAACGACGTCCCCCACAGCGCCACCCTGGTCGAGTCGAGTTCCGGCCGGGTGCGGACGAACGCCAGCGCCGCGTCGACATCCGCGGCGTACCTGCGCTGGCTCATCACCTGACGAGGCCGTCCACCCGACTCACCGAGATGCCGGAAGTCGAAGGCGAGCACCGCGAAGCCCGCCTCGGCGAACCATGTCTCGTACTGGCCGAGCAGCATCTCGTGCGTCGCGCCACCGCCGTGTACGAGGACGGCGACCGGATGCGGGCCCGGACCGTCCGGCAGGGTCAACCACGCCGCGCAGTGGTCGCGGCCGGAGGGAAACGTGGTGCGAACGGTCATCCGAACTCCCGTTTAGGTACGTTGTACGTGAACAACGGCGAGTCAATCACGTACGTTGTACTTAATCAAGGGAGAGGTATGCCCGCGCCCAGGAAGTTCACCCGTGACCAGCTGCAGGCCGCCGCACTGGCGCTGGTCGACGACCAGGGCCTCGCCGCACTGACCATGCGCAGCCTCGCGGCGAAACTGGGCACCGGCCCGATGACGATCTACAACTACGTCGACGGCCGCGAAGGGCTGGAGCACCTCGTCTCCGAGGCCGTGATGGCCACGGCGAGCTGGGACACCACGCCGTCCGGCGACTGGGCGAACGACGTGCTCGCGGTCGCCGAGGGCATGTGGCGCGCCGTGCGCGCCCACCCGCACACCATCCCGCTGATCCTCACCCTGCGCACCATCGACATCGCGACGCTGCGGCCCGCCGAAGCCCTGCTGGCGGCGCTCGCGGGCAGCGGCAGGTCCGGGACCGAACTGCTGGTGGCCTTCCGTACCGTGTCCGGGTTCGTCACCGGATTCGCCCAGGCCGAACTGGCTGGCCCGCTGTCGCTGGCGCGCGGCGAGAACCTCGACACGCAGACCGACCGGATCAAGGACCTGCCGTCCGAGGAGTTCCCCAAGCTGATCGAGATCGCGCACGCCGCCGCGACGAGCGACCCGGAAACCGAGTTCCGCGCCGGGATGACCGTCATCCTGACCGGCCTCAAAGCAGGGTAGTCAGCTGGTCTTCCACGCGTCGGCCAACAGCTGACGCGTCTCCGCGAGCAGCTGCGGCAGCACCTTGGTGTGGCCGATCACCGGCATGAAGTTGGCGTCTCCACCCCAGCGCGGCACCAGGTGCTGGTGCAGGTGCGCCGCGATGCCCGCGCCCGCGATCACGCCCTGGTTCATGCCGATGTTGAACCCGTGCGGCGCCGCGACCGCACGGCCGACACGCATCGCGCGCTGGGTGAAATCGGCGAGTTCCAGAGTCTCCTGGACCGTCAGGTCGGTGTAGTCCGCCACGTGCCGGTACGGCACGACCATCAGGTGCCCGGGGTTGTACGGGTACAGGTTCAGCAGCGCGTACACCAGTTCACCGCGGGCGATGATCAACGCGTCGACGTCGTCCAGTTCGACCACACGGCAGAACGGGCAGCCTTCCGCCTGGTCGTGGTCAGGCTTGTTCTCGCCCTTGATGTACGCCATCCGGTGAGGCGTCCACAGGCGCTGCAGGGCGTCGGGCTCGCCGACGCCCTGCTGCTCGACCAGTTCGGGATCGGTCGCCGCGTTGGGATCTGTCACAGCGTCGCCTGGACGGTTTCGGCCGTCGGCGAACTGTTCTCACGCCGCTCGATCCACGCCGTGACGGTCTCCACCGCGCGGTCGACGGGCACGCCGTTGATCTGCGTGCCGTCCCGGAAACGGAACGACACCGCGCCCGCCTCCACGTCCTTGCCGCCCGCCAGCAGCATGAACGGCACCTTCTGCATGGTGTGGTTGCGGATCTTCTTCTGCATCCGGTCGTCGGACAGGTCCAGCTCGACCCGGACACCCTTGGCCCGCAACGCCTTCTCCACCTGCTGCAGGTGCGGGACGTGCTCGTCGGCGATCGGGATGCCGACCACCTGCACCGGCGACAGCCACGCCGGGAACGCGCCCGCGTAGTGCTCGGTCAGCACACCGAAGAACCGCTCGATCGAACCGAACAGCGCCCGGTGGATCATCACCGGCCGCTGCCGGGATCCGTCAGGGCCGGTGTACTCCAGCTCGAACCGCTCCGGCAGGTTGAAGTCCAGCTGGATGGTCGACATCTGCCAGGTCCGGCCGAGCGCGTCGCGTGCCTGCACGGAGATCTTCGGGCCGTAGAACGCCGCGCCGCCCGGGTCGGGAACCAGCTCGAGGCCGGACTCCTCGCCGACCGAACGCAGCGTCTCGGTCGCCTGCTCCCATACCTCGTCCGAGCCGACGTACTTCTCCTCGTCCTTCGTGGACAGTTCGAGGTAGAAGTCGTCGAGACCGTAGTCGCGCAACAGGTTCAGCACGAACGTCAGCAGCGACTTCAGCTCGTCGCGGACCTGGTCGGGGGTGCAGAAGATGTGCGCGTCGTCCTGCGTCATCCCGCGCACGCGGGTCAGGCCGTGGATCACGCCGGACTTCTCGTACCGGTACACCGAGCCGAACTCGAACATCCGCAACGGCAGCTCGCGGTACGAACGCCCGCGCGACCGGAAGATCAGGTCGTGGAACGGGCAGTTCATCGGCTTGAGGTAGTAGTCCTGGCCCGGTTTGCGGACCGTGCCGTCCTCGTTGAGCTCGGCGTCCAGGTGCATCGCCGGGTACATGCCCTCGCGGTACCAGTCCAGGTGCCCGGAGACCTCGAACAGCGCGCCCTTTGTGATGTGCGGCGAGTAGACGAAGTCGTAGCCCTCTTCGACGTGCCGACGGCGCGAGTAGTCCTCCATCGCCATCCGGATGATGCCGCCCTTGGGGTGGAACACCGCCAGGCCGGAGCCGATCTCGTCGGGGAAGCTGAACAGGTCCAGCTCGTTGCCCAGCTTGCGGTGGTCGCGCTTCTCGGCCTCCGCCAGCATCTCCAGGTAGTGCTCCTGCGCCTCCGAGGACTCCCACGCGGTGCCGTAGATCCGCTGCAGCTGCGGGTTCTTCTCACTGCCGCGCCAGTACGCGGCCGCCGAGCGAGTCAGCTTGAACGCCGGGATGAACTTCGTCGTCGGCACGTGCGGGCCGCGGCACAGGTCGCCCCAGACCGTCTCGCCGGAGCGCGGGTCGAGGTTGTCGTAGATCGTCAGCTCGCCGCCGCCGACCTCCATCACCTCGGTCGTGTCCACATCGGACTTGATGTCCACCAGTTCGAGCTTGTAGGGCTCGGCTTTGAGCTCGTCCTTGGCCGCGTCGACCGACTCGACCACGCGGCGGGAGAAGCGCTGGGCGCCCTTGATGATCTGCTTCATGCGCTTCTCCAGCGCCTGCAGGTCCTCCGGGGTGAACGGCTTCTCGACGTCGAAGTCGTAGTAGAAGCCGTCCTTGATGAACGGCCCGATGCCGAGCTTGGCGTCCGGGAACATCTGCTGCACGGCCTGGGCGAGCACGTGCGCCGTCGAGTGCCGGATCACCGAGCGGCCGTCGTCGGTGCTGGCGGCGACCGCCTCGACCTCGACGTCGGCGTCCGGAGCCCAGGACAGGTCGCGCAGCTTGCCCTGCGGGTCACGGACCACCACGATGGCATCCGGGCCCTTGGTCGGCAGTTCTGCCTCCCGCACGGCGGCGCTCGCCGTAGTCCCGGCCGACACCACCACGCGCGGGGCGGGTGCGGCATGGACGGCGGGAGAGTTGGACACTGTCTTGCTCCTTCACGACGGATTTTCCGGTGTGGGACCGAATGGTATCGAGTGGCCGACCAGCCGGTTCTGCCCTGGGTCAGGTGTGCCGTTACCGATTCGACAGCTTTCGCACAGCTGACGCACAGTAACCCGGGCCAACCTGGAGTCGTCATCGTTTTTTCGCACGTGACGGGGAGCAGACCGTGTCCGACGAACCCACCACACCACGCCCGCAGGCCAAGCCGGACGACCCGGACGCGCAGCCCGCTCGTGAGCAGGCTAGCCAAGCCCAACAGGCAGACCAGGCAACGGACCAGACAGCGGCTCATGGGGCGGAAGCGCCGCCGCCCCCTCCCCCACCGACCGGACCACCGACCGGGCCTCCGGCCACGAGCCGCCCGCCAGGCGGGTTCGGCCGGTTCGTCCGGCACCGCGCGACGCAGATCGTCGCCGCGGGCCTCGCCGGGCTGGTCATCGGCGGCGGCGTGGTCGCGCTCATCGACAGGGACGGCCCACGTGGCCGTGACAACTACGGCTATCACGGCCAGTTCGACCGTGGCCCCCGTGGTGGCGGCCCGAACTGGGACCGCTCGGACCGTGGCTTCAGGGATTTCCGGGACGGACCGCGCGCGCCACGACAGGAACCGACACCGCCCAGCACTCCCAGCACTCCCCCGACGAGCTCGACCGGCTGATCCGGAACACTCGATCCGGGCCGGTCAGGGGGTGAGCATCGCCTTCATCTGGCCGATCTCCTTCTGCTGGGTGACGATCACGTCCTGGGCCATCTCCTCGACGAACACGTCCGACCCGGTCTGCAGCACGTCGGTGGCCATCTCGACGGCACCTTCGTGGTGCGCGGTCATCAGCTGCAGGAACATCCTGTCGAACTCAGGGCCGGTCGCCGCTCGAAGCGCGGCGAGTTGCTCGGCGCTCGCCATGCCCTTCATCTGTTCATGGGCGTCGTGCGCCGGGCCGCCGCCGTTCTTGGCCAGCCAGCCTTCCATCGACTTGATGTCGGGCCCCTGGGTGTCGGCGATCCGGCTGGCGAACGACTTCACCGTCGGGTTCGCGCCGCGCTGCGGCACCAGGCCGGTCATCTCCAGCGCCTGCTGGTGGTGCTTGATCATCATCCGGGCGTACCGGAAGTCGGTGTCGTTCGGCTTGTCCTTCGACGCGGCGGCCGGTGCCTGGCCCGGTGCCAGCGTCGCCGCGGACTCGCCCGGCCTGCCCGGCACGATCACGCCCGGGTTGTCGGGATCCGGCTGTGCCGTGTCGTTGGTACATCCGGACACCGCCATGACAACCATCAGGCTAACCACCCAGACACGCCGCACAGTGCGTAAAAGTACATCACCGAAGAAACGTTGGTTTCCTACTTTCGGATGCTTTCCGCAGCTAAATGGTCACGGAATACTGTCGGCACCCGCCGCATGCAGCGTCGGGTGAGAGGAGCACGCAATGGGGGCGAAGGGTAGATCGCTCGCACTGCTCGGGGCCGTGATCGTGACACTTCCGATGCTGGTCGGCACGCCTGCGTCCGCGGCTGAGCAAGGCGGCATCCCCGGCATCGACGAAATCAGGCACAGCTGGAACATCCGGCAGCTGGCGAGCCTGCCGAAACAAGCGCCGTTCGACAACCAGGACGCGCTGAACACGGATCTCGCGTTCAGCGGCAACAAGGCGATCGTCGGCAACTACAACGGGTTCACGATCTACGACATCGGCAACCCGCGCAAGCCCAAGCTCGTCAGCCAGGTCTCCTGCCCCGGGTCGCAGAACGACGTCTCGGTGTCCGGCGACCTGCTCTTCCTGTCGACGGACTCGTCACGCAGCGACAACTCGTGCAACAGCGTGTCGAAGCCGACGTCCGAGAAGGACGCGTGGGAAGGCATCAAGATCTTCGACATCAGCAACGCCAAGGCGCCGAAGTACGTCGCCGCGGTGGAGACCAAGTGTGGGTCGCACACCAACACGCTGGTGCCGGACAACAAGTCCAAGGACCTGTACCTCTACGTCTCGTCGTACGGCCCCCGCGCGGAGTTCCCGGACTGCGCGCCGCCGCACGACCTGATCTCGATCATCAAGGTCCCCGTGCGCAACCCGTCGGCCGCGGCGATCGTGGCCCAGCCGGTGCTGTTCCCGGACGGCGGCAACCCCGGCGTCGGCGGCACGTTCCCGGACAAGTTCGTCTCGGCGACCTCGGGCTGCCACGACATCACCGTGTACCCGTCGAAGGACCTCGCGGCCGGTGCCTGCATGGGTGACGGCATCCTGTTCGACATCAAGAACCGCGAGAAGCCGCGCGTCATCAACCAGGTCAGGGACAACGAGCACTTCGCGTTCTGGCACTCGGCGACGTTCAACAACGAGGGCACCAAGGTCGTCTTCACCGACGAGCTCGGTGGCGGCGGCCGTGCGACCTGCAACGAGCAGATCGGCAAGGAGCGCGGCGCGGACGGCGTCTACGACATCACCGGCCGCGGCGACAACCGCAAGCTGGAGTTCCGCAGCTACTTCAAGATCCCCCGCGCCAACGCCGAGTCCGAGAACTGCGTGGCGCACAACGGCTCGCTGATCCCGGTGCTCGGCCGCGACATCATGGTGCAGGCCTGGTACCAGGGCGGGATCTCGGTGTGGGACTTCACCGACTCGGCACGCCCGAAGGAGATCGGCTACTGGGAACGCGGCCCGCTCTCCGACAAGCCGATCACGGGCGGCCCGTGGTCGACCTACTACTACAACGGGCACATCTACTCGTCGGACATCCAGAAGGGCTTCGAGGTCCTCGACATCATCGATCCTCGGGTGCTCAGCGCGAAGTTCGTCAAGATGAAGGAGATGAACGCCCAGACGCAGGGCCACTTCTGGTGACCGCGTCCCGCCTGTAGGCACACGACAGACAGACAGACAGACAGACAGCGAGGCCGGTGCGACCCGATCGCACCGGCTTCGTTCTTTGTCCGACGTGAGGACCATTCCCTAAGGGCGGGCCCGCCACAGTCGGGAAGTCGATCGGGTGGGTGGGCGAGTGAGTGAGTGAGTGAGTGAGTGGGTAGGTGCGGGTTCCTTGATGGTGTGCGCGCAAATGCGCAGGGGTGTGGTTCGTGGGGTGTCCCTCCCGTATGGCCTGGGCGCAGCCATACCACGGCGTGTCGGGAGGTCGGCCTACGCAAACCGACCCCCAGCGCAGGCGGTACCGATCTCCCGGCACGTCGTGGTTTCCTTTGGCAGGTCATACGGGAGGGGCGCCCCGCGCCCCCCACTTGACCCAGGAAATCACGTGGGCTGAGCCAACCGGGGCGAGAAACGAAGCTCTGTTTGTGTCCCCCTCTTGGAGGCCTGCCCGCCGGCGAGGCACCTTTTTTTGTCTTCCCCCCGGTAGGCACGTGAGTGCGGCCATCTCGTGACCACGGCCGCTGCGTGTGTGCTGTCGCTGCGTGGCTGCAACTATCTCGTGCGTGCGGCTGCCGCGTGTGCCGTTGCCGATTGACTGGTGCTGCCATCGTGGCTGCTGTCGCCGCGTGGCTGCTGCATCTCGTGTCTGCAGCTGCCGGGTGCGTGCCACAGCCCGAGTGACTGCCACAGCCGCGTGACTGCAGCCGCCACCGTGTGTGCCGCTGTCACATGTCTGCTGCCGACACGGGACTGCCGCTGTCACGGGGCGGACGCTACCGCCGAAGGCCCGCCCCAGGGACGTGATTGTGATGCCCGCTGTGTCAGGCTTGTTCCCGACACTCGAGTTGGCTTGTGGCTCGAAGAGAATGTACTCGCCGGACGGCAGGCCTCCGAGAGGGAAACCAACCCGTGGTCTGCTCACCCGGTTGGCTGTGCTCACGTGATTTCCTGTGCCTGGAAAAAGAGGCGTGGTCGGTTCCCTCCCGTATGTCCTGCCGGAGGAAACCACGGCGTGCCGGGAGGTCGGTATCGCCTGCGCTGTGGGTTGGTTTGCGTGGGCCGACCTCCCGACACGCCGTGGTATGGCTGCGCCCAGGATGCTCCTATGGGTTGTCAAGCGGCGATTGTGGGTGTGGCCTGCTTGGTGAGGTTGGTGAGGTTGGTGAGGTCGGCCATGAGGTGGGGGTAGATTTCGCGGGCGAGGTAGCGTTTGAGGCAGCGGATGAGGTGTTTTTTGGTCATTTTCGTGCCGGGGCGTAGCCGGGTGGTGATGTAGTCGCGGGTGGGGTGGTGGTGGGCTAGGCGGGTCAGCACGATGTAGTAGAGGGTGCTGTTGGCTTGTCGGTCGCCGGCGCGGGAGAGTCGGTGGTGGGAGTGGTTGTTGCCGCTGGAGCAGTCTTGGGGTGCGGTGCCGGTGAGGGCGGCGAACGCGGCTTCGGAGTGGACGCGGTCGGGGTGGTCGCCGGCGGTGAGCAGGAGTTGGGCGGCGTGGCCGGGGCCGACGCCGAACAGGGCGCTGGTGCGGGGTGCGATCCGGGTGAGCAGGGTGTGCAGGCAGCGGGTCAGCTCGGCCAGGCGGGTGTCGTAGTGCTGGATGGTGCGGGCCAGGTCGCCCAGCATCATCCGGGTGGTGGTGGGTGAGTCCAGCAGGCTTTCGGTGAGCTGGGTGGTCGCGTGGGCGCGGGTGTGTCCGCGGGAGTGTTTCGCGGGCAGGGCGGGCGCGGTGAACTCGGCGCAGTGTCCGATCAGGACCTTGGTGGTCATGTCGGTCAGGGTTTCCCGTAGTGCGGGTGGGGCGGTGACGATCAGGTCGTGGAGCAGGTTCAGTGCGGCGGTGCGGGCCTTGACGAGATGGTCGCGGGTTTCTTTGATGACGCGGACGGATTCGACCGGGCCGGTGCGTGGGCGGGGGGCGGCGGTGGCGTCCCCGGACTGCACCGCCGCTGCGGCCGCGATCGCGTCCTTGACATCGGATTTGCCGGTCCGGCGGCGTTTCTGCCGGTTGGGGCGGTTGACCTCGACCACGGTGACGCCGTGTTCGAGCAGGTGGGTGGTCAGCCCCGCGCCGTAACAGCCGGTGCCTTCGATCCCGACCGCCTCGAGCGGCCCGAACGCCTGCAGCCAGGCCAGCAGCTGGGTGTATCCGGCCTGGGTGGCGTCGAACCTCTCGGTGCCCAGGTCCCGGCCGAGGGAATCTTTCGCGGCCGCGACGTGGAACTGTTTGTGGGTGTCCACCCCACCGGTGATCGCCCCGACCGGGACCACCTGGGTGCCGGTCGAGTCGGTCGTGTGGGTGGACTTCTTCTTCGAGCGCGGGTTTGCCATCCTGGTAGCGCCATCCTGTTCACTGACCAACGGGTACGGGTGGCGTGCACCCGGCCTGGCGGTCGGACAGGACAGTGATGGGTCGCCTGCTGCGAACAGGCTCCTATGAGGTCACGGTCGCCGGGCCGGTGCACACCCGATGGCTGCCCCGGCCCAGCCGACAGATCCTGGGAAAGGCACAACAGCCAGCCATACGACGGGTCAGACCCAACCAGGACAACCACCAGATCACATCCTCACGGACGCACACCCATCCTCACTGCCATACGGGAGGAAACCAACCACGAACCCCACCCATGCGCTATGCGCGCGCATCTCTGTCCCCTAAGGGCGGGCGTGGGTAATTCCAGGGGCGGTGCCGGATGTCACGGGCACGCGCGATCCGTAATGTCTCCGCACGTGAACCTGATCGAGACCGAGTCACTGGAGAAAAGGTACGGCGGCACGGTCACCGCGCTGGCCGACCTGACTGTGACCATTGAGCCGGGCATCGTGGGGCTGGTCGGCGCCAACGGGGCGGGCAAGAGCACGCTCATCAAACTGTCACTCGGGTTGCTCGAACCAACCGGGGGCAAGATCCGCGTACTGGGGCTGGACCCGCTCACCGACGGTGGCGCGATCCGGGCGCGTGTCGGCTATATGCCCGAGCACGACTGCCTTCCGCCGGATGTGTCCGCGGCCGAGTTCGTCACGCACATGGGGCGCGTCAGCGGGCTTCCCGCCGCGACTGCGCGTGAGCGGGCGTCGGAGACCTTGCGCCACGTCGGTCTGTACGAGGAGCGCTACCGCCAGATCGGTGGCTACTCGACCGGTATGAAGCAGCGGGTCAAGCTCGCCCAGGCGCTTGTGCACGACCCGGAGCTGCTGCTGCTGGACGAGCCGACGAACGGGCTCGACCCCGAGGGACGCAGAGCCATGCTTGCCCTCGTGCACCGGATCGGCAGCGAGTTCGGTATCTCGGTGGTGGTCTGCTCGCACCTGCTCGGTGAGATCGAGCGGATCTGTACCTCGCTCGTGGCCATCGAGAACGGCCGTCTGCTGCGCTCGGCGACGCTGTCGTCGATGACCCAGCACAGCGACATCCTGATGCTTGAGGTGGACGACGGCGAGGATGCGCTCACCGAGCGGCTGTCCGGCGCCGGGCTCGCGGTGCGCCGCAAGGACCGGATGCTGATGGTGACGCTCAACGGGGACACCACCTTCGACACGATCCGTGACGCGGTCGCCGACCTCGACCTGTCGCTGCACCGTCTCGAACAACACCGCCACCAGGTGGCCGACCTGTTCCGGGAAGGAGCCAGCCATGTCTGAGGCCGGTGTCATTCACGACATTGGGTACCAGCGTTACGAAGGCCCACGGCTGGGCCGCCGGTACTCCACGTGGTCCATCTACGTGCACAGCCTGCGCAGCGCCTTCGGTATCGGCCGCAGCGCGAAGGCGAAGCTCCTGCCCGCGAGCATGTTCACGCTGGGGTGCCTCGCGTCGCTGATCATCGTCGTGGTCAGCAGCCAGTTGCCCGAGCCGGTACTGACCTACGTCGGGCTCGTGTCGACGTTCTCCTACGGCATCACCGCGTTCGCCGCGATCGTGGCGCCCGAACTGGCGTCCCGCGACCTGCGCAACAGTCTGCTGCCGTTGTACTTCTCGCGTCCGCCGCACCGCACGGACTACGCGCTGGCGAAGCTCCTCGCGCTGGCCTCCGCCGTGTTCGTCATGTACGCGGGCCCGCTGCTGATCATGTTCATCGGGATGGCGTTCAGCTCCGGCAGCATCGGCGACGTGTTCAGCCAGCTCGGTGACCTCATGCCGGGTATCGCGTCCGCGTTGATTCACTCGATCGTGGTGGCCGCGA
The DNA here is from genome assembly GCF_000826545.1 of Kibdelosporangium sp. MJ126-NF4. The sequence continues at coordinate 249,358 of NZ_CDME01000016.1, forward strand.
TCGCGTTGCCGCTGGCTTCGCTGACCGGCAGGCGCGTGTTCGCCACAGGCCTGATCATCGCGGTGTTCCTGATCAGCGCCCCGATCTCGGGCGCGTTGCAGTCCTTCAGCACTGGCGACGCCGCCTACCTCGCCGGGCTCATCAATCCGGTGAACCTGCTCAACGGCGTCGACGAGTGGCTTTTCGGCACCGGCAGCAAGATCACGCTGATCGGCCGGTTCGGCTCCATCTACGGCGTCGCGGCGCTGCTGCTCGCCGTGCTCGGTATCGCGCTGCTGATGTGGCGCTACAAGAAGGTGAAGTCATGACGGCCATCGGCACCGAACCAGGAACGACCGTGACCACGTCCACCAAGACCTCCACAGTGGAGCTCACCGGTGTGTCGCACTGGTACGGCAACGTCGTCGCGGTCAACGACGTCACGCTGACCATCGGCCCCGGCGTGACCGGCCTGCTCGGCCCAAACGGCGCGGGCAAGACAACCGTGCTGCACATGATGGCCGGTTTCCTGCCGCCGTCCCAGGGAACTGTGACAGTCGGCGGGCGCCCGTCGTGGCGTAACCCTGATGTGTACAAGGAACTGGGGCTGGTGACCGAACGCGAGAGCGTGCCGGGTCACCTGACCGCGCAGGAGTTCGTGTACGCCAGCGCCAAGCTGCACGGTCTGCGCGACGCGGCGGCCGCGACTGCGAAGGCCATCGGCATCGTCGAGATGGACGATGCCAAGGACCGCCGGATCTCCACCTACTCCAAGGGAATGCGGCAACGGACGCGTGTCGCCGCCGCGCTCGTGCACGACCCGTCGGTGCTGCTGCTGGACGAGCCGTTCAACGGGATGGACCCACGGCAGCGGCTGCACATGATGGAACTGCTGAACACCATGGCGACGCAGGGACGCACTATCCTGTTCAGCTCGCACATCCTCGAAGAGGTCGAGCAGCTTTCCGGCACTGTGCAGGTGATCGTGGCCGGTCGGCTGGCCGCGTCCGGCGACTACCGGCACATCCGCAGGCTGATGACCAACCGGCCGCACGTGTTCACCATCCAGTCCTCCGACGACCGCGCGCTCGCCGCGGCGCTGATGGAACTGGAGTCGGTGTCCGGTGTGGAACTTGGGCCGTCGGGCCTGCAGGTCCGCGCGAACGACTACGGCACGTTCACCCGTGCGCTGACGAAGGTCGCGCGGGGCAAGGACATCCGGCTGACCGCGGTACTGCCGTCCGACGAGTCCCTGGAAAACGTCTTCTCCTACCTGGTGGCGTCATGAACCTCACGATCGCCGGTCTGACCGCGCGTGCCCTGCTGGGCAGGCGGCGGATCCTGTTGCTGTTGCCGATGCCCCTGCTGTTGGTCGGGCTCACCCTGATCGCCGACTCCTCACCGGCGCGGCCGGACGTCTGGGCGCCGATCGTGCTGGGGCAGCTCGGTCTCGGGGTGATCCTGCCGCTGACGGCGTTGATCGTCGGCAGCAGCGTGCTCGGCCTCGAGATCGAGGACGGCACGATCACCCACATCCTGGCCAAGCCGGTGCCGCGCAGTGAGATCATCGTGGCCAAGCTGGTCGTCGCGTGGGCGGTGACGACGGTGACCACCGCGATCCCGCTGGGTATCGCCGGGTTGATCGCCGATTCCGGGGCGCTGGGCATCGGTCTCGCACTGGGCTCGGCAGTCGGCGCGCTCGCGTACACGGCGTTCTTCCTGGCGTTGAGCCTGATGTCCCGCCGTCCGGTGGCGATCGGCCTGATCTACATCATGCTGTGGGAGAACCTGCTGGTGCAGTTCGTGTCCGGCGCGCGGACGCTGAGCATCCAGCAGTACTCGCTGACGCTGGCGGATGGCCTGTCGGGCAACACGACGCTGCTCGACTCGAACCTGTCCACGGTGACCGCGGCGATCCTGGCGGCGGCGTTCGTCGCGATCGGCACAGTCATCGCGACCCAACGGCTCCGTTCGTTCGCGTTGACCGGCGAGACGAGCTGACCGATATATGGGGGTTGTCCCCCAGTGGTTGACCGGGTGGTTTCCGACCACCCGGTTTTCTATTTTTGGTGTATGGCAACGAAGACTTGGGGGCCGCTCGGCACCGACGGCTGGCGCAGGGTGGTTTTCATGTACGTCGGACCTGGTAAACGCCGTCAGTGGGCCGCGCGTCTCGGGGCACCTGGGCGGCCGACACCGTCGCCGGTAACCGCGATCGCCGGGACCGTCTCCGTGCTCCTGTCGGTTTTCGTTTTCTACCTGGTAGGCCGGATCGCCACGTACGGCGTGTTCTTCACCGACGGTGCGGGCGCGTGGGGCGGGCCGACGCTGATCGGCGCGTGGATCGTGCACCTGCTGGTCGCGATTCCGATGGCCGCCGCCGCGATGTTGCTGCTCATCCCGGTCACCAACCTGATCATTCGCGGCCTGCGCTGATCCAACAGTGACGGGACGCAACGAAGGCCGCCTTGGGTGCGGTTAGCGCACCGAAGGCCGCCTTGGTTGCGCGCGACGCGTTCGCCGCACAAGCGGTTGTTTCGTCACGGTGTGAGCAACTGTGTCCGTAGTCCTGACTGCGATTGGACTAGGCTCGCCGGTGGAGGTGTTCCCATGGCGGAGCTGCGTTCTCCCGTGCCGGAGCTGGGTGTTTCCGACACCAACGGCATCCTGGCCCTGCCGTGGATCCGGCCGGAACGCACCAGCGCGGGCCTCGGCTGGGAGCACGTCTACCTCTCCAAGCAGCACGAACGGCCGTACGCGGCGGAGTTCAAGCCCGCCACGAGCCATCAGCTGATCTTCCACCTGGTCCGGCCGGTGACCGTCCGGCGCGGAACGTCGTTGCCCCGAAACGTTCTGCCCGGCGAGATGTTCCTGCAACCCGCGCATTCGGAGTTGTCGGTCGAACTCGGCGGCGAACTGGACACGCTGCACGTGTACCTTTCCGACGACGCGCTGCAGGCCGGTCGGGATCATCCGGTGCGGTTGGCCGAGGAACTCGGCTCGACCGATCCGCTGCTCGAACAGCTCGCCCTGGCACTGGACGCGGTGGTCCGCGAGTGGGAGCCCAGCGCACTGACCTATGTGGACCAGGTGACCGCGTTGCTGGCCAGCCAGCTGATTCGTCGACACAGCGCGGGTCACGCTGTGCCGGAGCCGAGGCAGACCGGGCTGTCGCACCGGCAGTTCGAGCGGGTCCGTGATCTGCTGGCGGAACGGCTGGACACGCCGGTACCGCTGAAGGACATGGCCGCCGTCGCCGGGCTCTCGGTCAGCCAGTTCTCCCGGCAGTTCAAGCTCACCACCGGACACGCGCCGCACCGGTTCCTGCTCAGGATGCGCCTCAAGCAGGCCGAGCTGCTGCTGCGGACCAGTTCGGTGCCGATCGCGCAGGTCGCGGTGCAGTGCGGGTTCTCCCACCAGGAGCATCTGACCCGTGCGATGCGCGCGCACCTCGGCACGACGCCGGGAGCGGTTCGCGCCAGCTGACCGTTTCGTGCAGCGGACACAGCAGGAACGTGCAGGAACCACGGCCGCCGCGGCCCGATACTCGGTGGATGACGTCATTCACCTACTCGGCGGGCCCGGCTCGGGTGGTGTTCGGATCCGGCACGGTCTCCGCGCTTCCCGACGAGGTGGCCCGGCTCGGTGCGTCCCGCGTGCTGCTGATCGGTTCCGGACGGGCCCAGCCCGCTGCGGACGCGCTCGGTTCGTTGGCCATCGCGCGTTTCGACGGCGCGGTGATGCACACGCCGGTCGACGTGACCGTGAAAGCGCTGGCGGTCGTGCGCGAGCACGACGTTGACTGCCTGGTCGCCGTCGGTGGTGGGTCGGCCGTCGGGCTGGCCAAGGCGCTGGCGTTGCGGACCGAGCTGCCCCAGATCGCCGTACCCACGACCTACGCCGGTTCGGAGGCGACCCCGGTCCTCGGCGAGACGGCCGACGGCACGAAGACCACGATCCGCGACCCGGCGGTGCTGCCGGAGACCATCGTCTACGACGTCGACCTGACCATGGACTTGCCGGTGCACCTGTCGGTGACCAGCGGGATCAACGCGCTGGCGCACGCGGTCGAGGCGCTCTACTCCCCCGACGCCAATCCGGTGACCGACCAGCAGGCACTCGACGCGATTCGACGGCTGGCCCGCGCGCTGCCGAACATCAAGTCCGACACAGGAAACCGCGAGGCTCGCGCGGAGGCGTTGGTCGGCGCGTGGCTGGCGGGAACGTGCCTCGGCTCGGTCGGGATGGGACTACACCACAGGCTCGCCCACCTGCTCGGCGGCAAGTTCGGCCTGCCGCACAGCGAGACGCACACCGTGCTGCTCCCGCACGTGATGGCCGCGATGGCACCCGCGGCGATGGACCGGATCGCTGAGGCGCTGGGCGTCAGCGACGCGCCGACCGGTGTCTACGACCTTGTCGTCGACCTCGGCGGACCAACATCGCTGCGTGAGCTCGGCATGACCGAGGCCGACTTGGCCCAAGTGGCCGACGAGCACGCCGTACTCAGGCAGGCGTGGGCTGGTGAACGCCCCCGGCAAACCGGCCTGCCCGACGTTCGCGCGTTGACCACGCAGGTGGTCGACAGCTTCACGGGCGGCGATCCGCGAACCCGTGCCCTGTTGCAGGACCTGGTGCGCACCTTGCACTCGTATGTGCTGCGCAACGACCTGACCGACGCGGAGTGGATGCGGGCGATCACGTTCCTGACGCGGACGGGACAGATCTCCAACGACACCCGCCAGGAGTTCATCCTGCTGTCGGACACGCTCGGGGTGTCCAGTGTGGTCGACGTGCTGACCAACTCGCGGACTCCGGACACCACGCCGTCCGCGGTTCTCGGGCCGTTCTACACCGAGGGGCCGCCTGAACGCGCGCACGGGTTCGACATCGCCGACGGTTTGCCGGGCACGCCACTGTGGGCGGACGTGCGGGTCGTCGACACGCACGACCAGCCGGTCGCGGACGCCATTGTGGACGTGTGGCAGTCCAATGAGGACGGGTTCTACGACGTGCAACTGCCGGACGTCGACGGTCCGGTACTGCGTGCCCGGTTCCGCACCGACATGGATGGGCGGCTCCGGTTCTGGTCGATCGTGCCCGCGTCGTACCCGATTCCCGCCGACGGACCGGTCGGCCAGATGCTCGACGCGGTCGGCAGGCATCCGTACCGCGCGCCGCACGTGCATTTCATGATCGCCAAGCCGGGATTCCACACGCTGGTCACGCAACTGTTCGTCCAGGGCGGCGAGTACCTGGACTCGGACACGGTCTTCGGCGTCAAGGACGGGCTGATCGTCGCTTTCCCGGCCCAGCAGGGGCCTGCGCCGGACGGCCGGGAGGTCTCGCGCTGGTCCCGGGTGGACTTCGTGTTCCGGATCTCGGAGGGATGATGGACACCGACGTTGTCGTGGTGGGCAGCGGCCCTGCCGGTGGTGCCGCCGCGTTGGCGTTGGCCACGTACGGCATCCGCACGCTGGTGGTGAACAAGTACGGCTGGGTGGCGAACACGCCTCGCTCGCACATCACCAACCAGCGAACCATGGAAGTGCTCCGCGACCTGGGTGTGGAGCAGGAGGCGTTGCTCCACGGCACGCCGCCGAACCTGATGGGCGACACGGTGCTGTGCACGTCGCTGGCCGGTCCGGAGATCGGCCGGATCGCCAGTTGGGGAACCGGCGACCGGTCGGCGACGGAGTACACCGCCGCCAGCCCGTGTCACATGATCGACCTGCCGCAGACCTACCTGGAACCGATCCTGGTCGCCAACGCCGCCGCGCGCGGCGCGAAGGTCCGGATGGACACCGAGTTCCTCGACTTCACCCAGGACACGGACGGCGTCACCGTGCGGCTTCGCGACCGGGTGCGCGGCGACGACTTCGTGGTGCGCACCCGGTATCTGATCGGTGCCGACGGTGGCCGCAGCCGGGTCGCCGAACTCGCCGGTCTGCCCATCGCAGGTCAGACCGGCAAGGCGGGCAGCATGAACATCACCTTCCGCGCCGACATGAGCAGGTATGCCGCTCACCGGCCGAGCGTCCTGTACTGGATCATGCGCCCCGGCGCGCACATGGGCGGCATCGGGATGGGCCTGGTCCGGATGGTCCGGCCGTGGAACGAATGGCTGCTGGTCTGGGGTTACGACATCGACCAGCCGCCGCCGGAGGTCACGCCGGAGCAGGCAGGCGCGATCGTCCGCGACCTGGTCGGCGACCCGGACCTACCGGTCGAGGTCACCTCGACAGCACTGTGGACGGTCAACCACAACTACGCCACGGAATACTCGAACGGCCGCGTGTTCTGCGCGGGTGACGCGGTACACCGGCATCCGCCGTCGAACGGGCTCGGGTCCAACACCTCGGTGCAGGACGCCTACAACCTGGCGTGGAAGCTCGCCATGGTCGTGCGAGGCGAGGCCGGACCGGCGTTGCTGGACTCCTACAGCGCGGAGCGCGCGCCGATCGGCAAGCAGGTGGTCGACCGGGCGAACCTGAGCAGGGACCAGTTCGGCCCGATCTTCCGGGCGTTGGGAATCGACGGCGACACCGACTCGGCGGGTATCGAGCAGGGCCTCGCCCTGTGCCTGGCCGAAACGGCCGAAGGCGCCGGGAAACGGGACGAACTGGCGGCCGCGATCCGACTGAAGAACTACGAGTTCAACGCACACGGCGTGGAAATGAACCAGCGGTACGTCTCCTCCGCCGTGATCGACGACGGCGCCGAACCGGAACCGTGGCAGCGCGACAGCGAACTGTTCCACCAGCCGAGCACCCGGCCAGGCGCCCGACTGCCGCACGTCTGGCTGGTCAACGCCGACGGCCGCCGAGTGTCCACGCTCGATCTGGTCGGACGCGGTGCGTTCACGGTGGTCACAGGATTGTCCGGAACCGCGTGGGCGGATGCCGCGCGCGAGGTCGGTGCGCTGCTCGGCCTTGAACTGCGGGTCACCCGGATCGGCTCGGCCGACGCGCGCGACGCGTACGGCGACTGGAGCCGGATCGCGCAGTTCCCCGAAAGTGGCTGTTTGCTGGTCCGGCCGGACGGCTACATCGCCTGGCGAGGCGAGTCGCCGGTGAACGCCGACGCCCAGCTCGCCGACGCGGTGCGGTCGGTGCTCGACCGTGTGGCCGCTCCGGCGCTCCAGAACAGGTAAGACTCCTTTCAACATTGTTCGTAACCTCACAGCGCGTCGGTCGTTCATTCCGATCAGAGGTCTTTTCAGATCCTTCGGAAGGGTAACCGGCAATGACAACGATGTTCACCGGTACACGGAGGGGCAAGGTCGCGGCGCTGGTCGGCGCGCTTGTCCTGACGACGATGGCGGTCAGCACAGAGCCTGCCGCCGCAGCCCCACCCCCACCGCCGCAGAGCGACCCGTTCTACCAACCACCCAGCGGCTACGAATCCACCGCGCCGGGGACAGTCCTGCGCTCGCGGTCAGTGGCGATCGCAGCGTTCGGCCTGCTGCCACAAAAGGTCCAGGCGTGGCAACTGCTGTACCGGACGACCGACCAGAAAAGCAATCCGCAGGCCACCGTCACCACAGTGCTCCTGCCGTGGGGCGCCCAGCCGTCAGCGACCCGACCGCTGCTGTCGTACCAGGTCGCCGAGGACAGCGCGGCGCCGCAGTGCGCGATCTCCTACCAGCTACGCCAGGGAGCCGGGAACGACAACATCGTCGCCCAAGCGGAGATCCTGCTGATCAACGCCGCAGTCCAGCAGGGCTGGGCCGTGTCCGTCCCCGACTACGAAGGGCCTCGCAGCGCGTACGTCGCGGGCAGGCAGGCCGGACAGGCCACTTTGGACGGGATCAGGGCGGCGAAGAACTTCACCCCGCTGGGCCTGGGACCGCAGACGAACATCGGAGTGTGGGGTTACTCCGGTGGCGCGCTGGCGTCCGGCTGGGCAGCCGAACTGCAGCCGAGTTACGCGCCCGAGCTGAACATCAAGGGCGTCGCGACAGGCGGCCTGCCGGTCAGTCCGAAGAACGTCCTGCTCGGAGCGAACAAGGGACCGTTCGCCGGAATCGCGATGAGCGGTGTGGCGGGGCTGAGCCACGCGTATCCCGAACTGGCCCAGTACATGAACACCTACCTGACACCCGAAGGCAAAGCAGCCTTCGCCAAGGCATCCACCCAGTGCAATCACTCCAACGCCGGGGAGTTCGCGTTCAAGGACCTGTTCAAGTACTTCAGCGTCCCGGATCCGCTGAACCACCCGGTGCCGCAACAGGTTCTCGCGGACGTGACCATGGGACAGCACACGCCCACGGCGCCTCTGTTCGTGTACCACTCGGTGAACGACGAACTGGTGCCCGTCGCCGACACGGACGTGACTGTGAAGAAGTACTGCGCGGCCGGTGGCCGGGTAACCTATCAGCGCGACATCCTCAGCGAACACATCGCCCTGGCGATCACTGGCTCCCCGGACGCGTTGAACTGGTTGAAGGACCGGCTTTCCGGTCAGCCCGCCGCCAACGGCTGCAGCACCAACACAGTGATCTCATCCATCGCGACACCGAAGGCGTTGCTCACGTTCGGAATCGTGATCATCAACAACCTCCTCTCGCTGCTCGGCAAACCGGTCGGGCCAGCCGACATGGTTTAGCTTCACGCAGGATTCGACGACGCCCAGTGTGGTAACGCACGCGCGAATGTGCGGGGTGTTCGGCGTGTGCGCGCGAGCGCAGGGGAATGTGGCTTGCGCGCGAAAGCGCAGGGGTGTGGTTCGTGGGGTGTCCCTCCCGTATGGCCTGGGCGTAGCCATACCACGGCGTGTCGGGAGGTCGGCCTACGTTTCTGGCGTGCGCGGCGCGAGGCGGTACCGATCTCCCGGCACGTCGTGGTTTCCTTTGGCAGGTCATACGGGAGGGGCGCCCCGCGCCTCCACTTGACCCGGGAAGTCACGTGGGCTGAGCGAACCGGGGCGAGAAACGAAGCTCTGTTTGTGTCCCCCTCTTGGAGGCCTGCCCGCCGGCGAGGCATCTCTTTTTCTTTTGTGCCAAGAAAAAATGAAGTCCTCGCCGGACGGCAGGCCGCCGAGAGGGAAACCAACCCGTGGTCTGTCCACCCGGTTGGCTCAGCCCACGTGACTTCCTGTGCCTGGAAAAAGAGGCGTGGTCGGTTCCCTCCCGTATGACCTGCCGGAGGAAACCACGACGTGCCGGGAGATCGGTATCGCCTGCGCCGTGGGTTGAGTCGCGTAGGCCGACCTCCCGACACGCCATGGTATGGCTACGCCCAGGCCATACGGGAGGAAACCAACCACGAACCCCACCCATGCGCTATGCGCGCACGGCCGCTCACGCCCAAGGCCGCTCGCACGCAAGGCCTCTTTACGCGCAAGGCTGGGGCGCTCACGCGCAAGGCCGCTCGCGTGCGTGCTTGCCGTCTTGCGCTTGCTTTGCCCGCACAGGCCGACTTCGACGGAACCCTGCCCCGGATCTGCGACTAGGCCACTTGGGAGTTGCGTTACGCGGGAACAGGTGCGCTCATGAATCACACTCCGGGAGCTCTCCTGGCTCCAGCAGAGTGCATCCATGCAGTTCCCTGACCAGGCCGTGCGCCTGCACCCACCTGACCCTCGGGTCATCGAAGGCGAACGTGCCACCATCCACCTGCACCGGTCCGTCCGCGCCCGGCACGTACAGCTTCCCACGCACCCCCTCGACGGGGCATTCCCGCACCCGGATGAGCACGGCACCACGCCGAAGCCTGGGACACAACCGGACAGCCAGGTGCGCGCACGGCACACAGATCGGCGGCTCGGCGTTGCCCATGGCATCCGGCCAACCAGGCCAGTCCTCCCGGAAGTCAGGCAACAGCCACAGCACACCATCCGGTGATCGATCGGCCGGTTTGCCGCACACCTGGCACAACAACCGCCGCATCGCCCGACGTTGCCGCAACGAATGGACATCGCCGAACACCGGCCGCGCCGAACCGGGACGCGAGACAGCACGAACCCACAACACTCCACGAGTGTCCCGGTCCATGACCGTCTCGTCGGCGTACCCGATTCCGCCTCCCGGTCGGCAGATCACCTCACCGGACAGGTCCTGCTCGGTGGACCATGCCGTGATGTAGGGAACGACGACAGACGGCGACGCTCCCGGACGGCGACCATGGTCGCGCCCGCGATCCTGGTCGCCGTCCGGTATGAAGGCCCGGCCCGGGAGGGGCGCACTCGTGGCCGGGCCGTGGTTCTCGGCGGTCATGACGCCACCAGCTGGCGTAGCGGCTGGACGGGTGTGTCGTCGTCCAACTCGCTGACGCAGTCCACGTCGTAGAGGGCCGTCCGGCCGACGAAGTCGACTGCGACAGGGAAACAGCGACTGGACCAGCAGCCTTCATAGGCGGCGACTGTGCCCTTCTGCCCCTGGTGCGGCGCCGAGATGATCAGCACCCGCGTACCTGGCCGAAGTCGGCCGTGGGTACCACGGTCGTGGTGGTCCCAGTAGTTCTCTACATACCCGCTCACGGTTGACCGCCGCCTTCGGTGCACGTGGTGGACCGCAGCGACCCCGCCAGAGGTCGGGGCTCGAACGGGGCCGCTACGACTTTGTGGGATCGTGTGCACGGAGCTAGGCCATTCGGAGCCTCTTCGCCGTTGTCGATCCACTCGAGAGGTTACAGCGTAGCGGCTACAGTGCCTAGTAACCGACCGGGTGACTGTGAGAGAGGATTGGTTACGTGCCGCTACTGACAACGCCCGCAGTGGTCAGGCTTTACGTTGGCTTCGAGCTGCAGCGCCTGCGGGAGGCGGCCGGGAAGTCCCAGCCCGAGGCTGGGAAGGCGATCGACACGAGCAAGGCGAAGATCTCCCACTTCGAGTCGGGCCGGAACCTGCCCAGTCTCCTTGAGGCGGAAGCACTGTTGAAGTTCTACGGTGCGCCGCACCTGGTGGATGTGATCGCGGACCTGATCGTCCAGGCACGAGAAGCCAAGTCCACCTTCGACCTGAACCCGGACCTGGAACTCGCGCCTGGCTTCTCGCTCTACGTCGGCGTGGAACAGGGCGCGAGCACGGTGTTCACCTACGACGCGACCCTGTTCATGGGCATTCTTCACTCTCGCAGGTACGCCGAGGCCACCGTTCGTGGTGTCCTCGGCGAAGCTGTGTCGGATGATCACGTGGCCGGACTGGTCGACTTGCGGATGCGGCGCCAGGTGGCCCTTGATCGTGCGGACAACCCGTTGCACGTGACAGCCGTGATCAACCAGGGTGTCCTCCACCAGCAATTCGGCGGTGTCGATGTTGCCGCCGAGCAACTGGATTACCTCCTGACGATGGCAGAGCGTGACAACGTCTCGCTCAGGGTCTTGCCGTTCAGCGCGGGTGCGCATCCGGCGGTGCACGGACCATTCACGCGGCTCGAGTTCCCAGTCCCAGGCGATTTTGGTCTCGTCTACACCGAAGATCTCACCGGCGGCCGGTTTCACGACGACACTGGGGTGGTCGACAGGTACACGCAGGCAGGCGCGCGGCTATTGGAGCTCGCTCTGTCTGAGGGGCAGTCCTTGTCGATGATCAGAACCGCCCGGAAGGAGATGACACGATGACCGACAGTTGGACCTGGCGGAAATCCAGCCGGTCCGCAGGCAACGGCCAGTGCGTGGAAGTTGGCACCCACCCCCGTCGACACGTGATCGCCATTCGAGACAGCAAGTTGGGCGACACCAGTCCGATCCTCATGTTCGCGCCCGATGAGGTTCGCGCCTTCGTACACGGAATCAAGGCCGGAGAGTTCGACGACCTGGTCTGAGATGTAGTCCCCTGCAGCCGGAAGGAGATGACACGATGACCGACAGTTGGACCTGGCAGAAGTCCAGCAGGTCCGCAGGCAACGGCGAGTGCGTGGAGGTCGGCACCCACCCGCGTCAACGCACGATCGCCATTCGAGACAGCAAACTGGGTGACACAAGTCCCATCCTCATGTTCGCGCCCGATGAGGTCCGCACCTTCGTGCACGGGATCAAGGCCGGGGAGTTCGACGACCTGGTCTGATCTGGTTCCGCATAGCCAACGACGCCCCCGACGGCGGGGGCGTCGTTGTCACGCCGGAGTGAGCCAGCCGCGGATCCGGTAGGTTGCGCGGCCATGGGCGCGCGGCACGGGTTACGGCATGAGTGGGCGGACCTGCCGGAGGACGTGGTTTCGGCGGTCACCGAGCACACTGGGCCGATCGAGCAGGCAGTCGGTGTCGACGGCGGGCACAGCAGTCAGTTGGCGGCGACGCTGGACACCTCGAACGGCCGGGTCTTCGTCAAGGGGATGCGCCTTGACCACGACGGCCGGTGGGCTCAGGACGTCGAGGCGGCGGTCGGGCCGCATCTGACTCCGCTGGCGCCCGCTGTGCTCTGGCGGGTCATCGAGGGCGGGTGGGACCTGATCGGGTTCGAGCACGTCGCCGGGCGCGGTGCCGACTTCCGTCCCGGTTCGCCGGATCTGCCACTTGTGGTGGCGGGCATCAGCGCGGTTGGCCGAATCCCGCTTCCCGACGGGCTTCAGCTCAAGCGGGCCAGGGCGCGGTGGGGCCGGTATCTCGACTGCCCTGGCGACGCGTCCGCGTTCGCCGGTGACACGGTGGCGCACTCCGACCTGAATCCCGGCAACTTGCTGCTGACCGACAGCCGCGGTGTCCACATGGTCGACTGGTCGTTGGCGACCCGTGGTGCCGCGTGGATGGACGCGGCATGCTGGGTCGTGTGGCTTGTCCACAGCGGACACCCGCCGCACGCGGCAGAACGCTGGGCGTCGAAGGTCCCCAGCTGGGACGAGGCCGATCCGGACGCGATCGACCTGTTCGCCGTCGCGCAGACACGGTACTGGCAGGCCACTGTGGATGCACACACCAACCGGACGACGATGTCGTTGCGTGACGCCGCCTCCCGGTGGGCGATCCACCGCGGCATGTGGCCATAACCGCCGGAAAGCGCGGTGGGGGTGCAACGAAGGCGGCCTTCGGTGCGCCCGGTGCACCGAAGGCCACATTGGTTGCGTGGGTCAGGCTTTGCGCATCGCCCGGGTGCCGACGAGGAGACCGACGACCGCCACCGCCACGGCGGCCACCAGACCGGCGAGCACTGTGCCGGACGCGATCGTGCCGTTGAACAGCAGGCGTTCCGCGTCGACCACGTAGGTCAGCGGGTTGAACTTCGCCATGGTCTGCAGCCACGCCGGGCCGTTGTCGATCGGCAGCATCATCCCGGCGAGCAGCAGCAGCGGGAACAACAGCGTCTGCTGCACGCCCCAGAACATCCACTCCTGGTCCTTGGACGCCAACGCCAGCGTGTACGACAGCGCGCCGAGGCCGACGCAGAAGACCGCGAGGATCACCAGGCCGATCAGGGCTCCCAGCACGTTCAGCGTGAACCCGAACGGGATCGTCACCAGTACCAGCAGCGCCGTCTGGGCGAGCATCGGGACGATCTCCTTCAGCGCCCTGCCGACGATCAGCGCGGGCCTGCGCAGCGGCGAGACCAGCATCCGTTCGTGCGAACCGGTCTGCATCTCGTACAACAGGTTCGCGCCGGTCGAGGACGTGCCGAACAGGCAGGACATCACCACGATGCCCGGCACGAACCACTGCAGCGACGAGTCGCCGGGTAGCAGAGGCGCGAACAGGGCCAGGAAGAACAACGGCTGGACCATCGTGAAGATCACCGAGAACGGGTTGCGCAGCACCGGCCGCAACTCGCGGGTGAAGACGGTGAAGATGTCGGTGACGATGCTGGTCCTCGCCACAGAGTTCAATGCGGAGCTGTTCAGTGCGGTGGTCATGCCTTGTTCTCCTTCGTGGAAACGTCTTCGCGCAGGCTGCGGCCGGTCAGGGTGAGGAACACGTCGTCGAGCGTCGGCCTGGTGACCTCGACGCTGGCCACGTCGATCAACGCGTCGTCGAGGGCGCGGAACAGTTTCGGCGCGATCCGGGCGCCACCGTCCACTTCGAGCACGACCTGGGCGTCGGATCGTGTCACCTGTGCGCCCTCGGCGATTCCGAGCGCGTGGTGGCCGACCGCGCGACGGGCCTGGTCGGCGTTGTCGAACGTCAGGATGATCCGGTCGCCCGCGTGCTCGGCCTTCAGCCGGGCCGGGGTGTCGTCGGCGATCACGTTGCCGTGGTCGATCACGATCACGCGCTCGGCCAGCGAGTCGGCTTCGTCGAGGTAGTGGGTGGTCAGCACGATGGTCGTGCCGTGCTCGGCACGCAGGCGCCGGATGTGCTCCTGCAGGTTCACCCGGTTCTGCGGATCGAGGCCGGTCGACGGTTCGTCGAGGAACAGCAACGCGGGTGCGTGGATCAGGCCCATCGCGATGTCGAGCCTGCGCCGCTGCCCACCGGACAGTTTGGACACCACTCGGTCGGCGACGGCGGTCAGGTCGAGCGACTCGATCAGCTCCGCCGCGCGAGCACGGGCCGCCGACGCGGTCATCCCGTACGCGCGCCCCTGGGTGACCAGTTCGTCGCGGCCGCGTTGGCTGTGGCCAGCGCCGTTGCCCTGGCCGATGTAGCCGATCCGGCGACGCACGTCGCGCTGCTGGGTCCGGACGTCGAATCCGGCCACCCTGGCGGTGCCGGACGTGGGCGCCAGCAGGGTCGTGAGCATCCGCAGCGTGGTCGACTTGCCCGCGCCGTTCGGCCCGAGCAACGCCACCATCTCCCCGGCGGCCACGCGCAGCTCAAGCCCCCTGACAGCTTCTACCGTCTCAGTGCGGGTGGTGAAGTGCCTGGTCAGGCCGCTTGTCTCGATCATCGCTTCGGTCATGGGGACAACGCTAGAATCCATTCAGGTCAGTTTCTGACCGCAACGGATGGGAATCTGGATCCATGGCGAACACGAGTGCACGGATGCTGCGGCTGCTGTCCCTGTTGCAGACCCACCGGTTCTGGCCGGGCAGTGAACTGGCCGACCGGCTCGAAGTGAGCGCGCGAACGCTCAGACGTGACGTCGACCGGCTGCGTGACCTGGGCTATCCGGTGGACGCGAACCGTGGCGTCGCGGGCGGGTACCAGCTGCAGTCCGGTGCGGCCATGCCGCCGTTGCTCCTCGACGACGAGGAAGCGGTCGCGATCGCGGTCGGACTGCGCACCGCGGCGGGCGGCGCGGTCGACGGGATCGAGGAGACGTCCATGCGGGCGTTGACCAAGGTCATTCAGGTCATGCCACCGCGGTTGCGCCGCCGGGTCGAGGCGCTGCGCAGTTACACCGTGCCGACGTTCTGGGGCGGCGCGTCCGCGAACTCGTCGGTCGACGCGATGACGTTGACCGTGATCGCGTCCGCCTGCCGTGACGACGAACGCCTCCGGTTCGGGTACACGACCCACGAAGGCGACGAGTCCAAGCGGCACGTCGAACCGCATCGGCTGGTCTCGCTCGGGCGCCGGTGGTACCTCGTCGCGTGGGACGTGGAACGGCACGACTGGCGGACGTTCCGCGCCGACCGGATCGTCGACCCGAAACCCACCGGTGCCCGGTTCCGGCAACGGGACCTGCCCGGCGGTGACGCTGGCGCGTTCGTCCGCGACCGGCTGAACTCCCGGCCGACGCAGCACGAGGTGATCCTCGAGTTCAAGGCGCCTGCCAGCACGGTCAAGGAGCACGTGGCGCGCTGGGGAACCGTCGAACCGGTCACCGACGAGACCTGCCGTCTGATCATGCGGACCGACACGTTCGACTGGCCCGCCCTGGTCGCGGGCGTCATCGGCGTCGAGTTCGAGGTCGTCCAGCCGCCCGAACTGCGCGACTACATCCAGCGGATGGGCGAACTGTTCCTGCGGCACACCGGCTGATCCGGCGATACTGGCTGCCATGGCCACGTCGGACTGGGTGCTGCACGTGGATCTCGACCAGTTCATCGCCGCGGTCGAGATCGCGCGGCACCCCGAGCTGAAGGGCAAGCCGGTCGTGGTCGGCGGCACGGGCGACCCCGCGCAACGCGCGGTCGTGGCGACAGCGTCGTACGAGGCCAGGGAGTTCGGTGTGCACTCCGGCATGCCGCTGCGGACCGCCGCGAAGAAGTGCCCCGACGCGGTCTTCCTGCCGACCGACGCACCCGCGTACGAGGAAGTGTCCGAGCGGGTGATGGCCACCCTGCGGGAGTTCCCCGTCGTCGTCGAGGTGATCGGGTGGGACGAGGCGTTCGTCGGCGCGCGGACCGGGGATCCGGAGGCGTTGGCGGCGGACATCCGTGCCGCTGTCGCGGCGAGGACAGGCATGTCGTGCTCGGTGGGCATCGGGGACAACAAACTGCGCGCCAAGATCGCCACCGGCTTCGCCAAACCCGCCGGTGTCTACCGGCTGACGAGGGACAACTGGGTGGCGGTGATGGCCAAACTGCCCGTCGACTCGCTGTGGGGCATCGGGCCGAAGACAACACGCAAGCTGGTCGAACTGGGGTTGTCGACCGTCGAGGAGTTGGCCAGAGCAGACCCCGCGGCGCTCGCCACGCGGTTCGGGCCGAACATGGGGCCGTGGTACCGGACGCTGGCGTTGGGCGCGGGCGACCCGAACGTGGAAGCGACGCCGTACGTGGCGAAGTCACGCAGCCGTGAGGTCACGTTCCAGGTGGACATCAGCGACCACGCCGAGATCACGGCGCAGGTGACCGAACTGGCCGGACGAGTGGCTCAGGACGTGGCCGACGAGGGCAGGCCCGCGGCGCGGGTCGCGGTGAAGGTCCGGTTCGCGCCATTCCTCACGCACACGCGCAGCATCACGCTGCCGTCGCCCAGCAGCGACCCCGTGGAGATCCGACGGGCGGCGCTGGAGGTGCTCGGCCTGTTCGATGTCCACAAGCCGGTCCGGTTGCTCGGGGTGCGGGCGGAGTTTCCCGTCACTGGGGAAGGAACGTCTTGAGGAACGTCATCGTCATCTCGCTCGGCTCGATGACCCGCATGGTCTCCGGCAGGGCGATGTAGCTGAAGAGGGTACCGACGTAGATCACGCGCAACAGGTGGACCTGCCGGTCGGTCGGCTCGATGTCCTCGCCGCTGTACGCGTCGTGCAGCAGTTGTGCGCCGGAGCCGAGCGTGTCGACCAGGGTGGCGTGCAGGTTCGGCCGCCGGGTTCCCTCAAGCAGCAGCTCCATCATCGCCAGGTAACGGTCTTTATGGACGGTCACCGCCTCGTCGAGCACCTGGGCGAGGATCTCCATCAGCGCGGTACGGTCGAGTTCGCCGTCGCGTTCGGCTCGCAACTCCGCGATCCACTCGAAATGCAATTGCACGATGCGCCGGACGGTCGCCTCCAGCAACGCGTCCCTCGACCGGAAGTAGTTCGACGTCGTGCCCTTGGGAACGGCTGCTGTCTCGTCCACCGACCGGTGGGACAGGCCGTGCGCGCCTTCCTTGGCGACGATCGCGATGGCGGCGTCCGCCAGGGCGTCACGACGTTGCTGGTTGACCGGTGGCACGCTGGTACCTCCTGGAAGACTTGCGGGAACGCGAGTCTACGTGCCGGTCTGACTGTCGCCGGTGGCCCTTCGCTCCCGCTTGCCCCGCACAAGCTCGGTGCCCAACGCGTCGAGGCGCTGCGTCCAGAATCTCCGATAGCGGTCCAGCCAGATGTCGATCTGCTTGAGCGGCTCGGGGTCGACGGAGTACAGCCGACGGGTTCCGTCCGGCCGGACCGTGGCGAACCCGTTGTCCCGCAGCACTCTCAGGTGCTGGGAGACGCCCGGCTGGGAGATCCCGAACTCCTCCTGCACGACCGCACTGATCTCACCGGCGGCCCGTTCGCCGTCGGCGAGCAGCTCGAGGATCCGGCGGCGCACCGGGTCCCCGAGCACATCGAACGCATGCATGCGCCTATTAAAACGACCCGTGCTTATATAAGTCAAAGGCTATTCGCTGGGTGGTCGACCACCGTCACAGCCATCCGGCCGAGCGAGTGACGGCTTTCGCCACCTCCGGCAGCGGGCCGTCGGCGGGGACTGTGCAGTCGTCGACGTCGGCCCGGTCGAGGATGTCGTCGAGTTCTCCCGAGCGGTGGAGATGCCACTTCAGGTCGTCGTCCGCTTCGCCATGCCGTCGGGTGAGGCGCTGGTGGACCACCGTCAGGTTCGCGACCAGTCGGCACACGACCAGGTCGACGCCGATCGCTTCGGCGTACCGCCGACGGTCGGCCCTGGTCTCCACCACTCCGGCCAGCACCAGCAGCCGCGCGCCGCCGTCGAGGTAGTTGCGGGCGACGGACCGCAGGTTGCGCAGTTGGATGTCGAAGTTGAAGCGGTCGTCCGGCGGGCTGGGCCAGCGGTTGCTCAGCCAGTCCAGGTCGATGACGGCGTGCGGGATCGACGCGTTCGCCAGCAGATCGCCCACCGCCTCCGCGACCGAGGTCTTGCCGACTCCCACCGTGCCGTTGACGAGCAATGCCCGGCATTCCCTGTCGTCGCCCACGAGTCGATCCTAGGTCGGCCCCTCGTGAGTGGTTTGTCCCCTTGAGCGACCAAACCGCTCACGACAAGCCCGAACCAGCCCGGCTGAGAAGCGTGTCGTGAGCGGTTTGGTCGGTCACTCCCCCTGGGGAAGCGCAGGACAAACCACTCACGAGGACTAGGACAAACCGCTCACGAGGACTCAGGCTCCCAGTTCGCCTGCGAGCCTGCGCAGGTAGTGGGCGAACTGGGCCTTGTCGTGCTCCTCCCAGCTTTGGGTCAGTTCGTCGAACACGCGGCGTTGCCAGTCCCGCGCGCTCGCGAGCAGCTGCTCACCCGACGCGGTCAGCCGCACCACCGTCCGCCTTTTGTCCATTTCGGACTCCGTGCGCACCAGGTAGCCCGCCTGCGCGGCGTCGCGGACCATCCGGCTCGCGCCGGAGTGGTCGAGGCCGAGCTGGTGGGCGATCGCGTTCACCGTCGCCTCGCCGCCACGGGAGGCCCGCGCGGCCGTCTGCACCGCCTCCACCGCCTGGATGTGCTGGACGTGGCGCATCTCGCCGGTCAACTCCGCGGACGTGCGCATGCTCCACCGTCGCGCCCAGAACCGGACGAGCCGGAACAACGCCGGTCCGCCCTCGGCGTCAGTTGCCATGCCCCAGCCTACATCGCGTGCGAATCGCACATACAATGAGTGCGAATCACACACATTGGAGGACACGTGGGCATCGTGCTGAACCACATGATCATCCCGGCGGCCGACAAGGACGCGGCCGCGAAGTTCCTCGCCGACCTGCTCGGACTCGAGGTCGGCGAGCCCGCCGGGCCGTTCGCTCCTGTGCAGGTCAACGAGGATCTGACGCTCGACTACGACGACCGGCACGGATCACGGCCCGGCCATTACGCGTTCCTGGTCGACGACGGGATCTTCGACGCCGTGCTGGCGCTGCTGGCCCGCAACCCCGAGATCGACTACGGCTCGGGCCGCGAACTCGGCTGGGACCGCGAGATCAACCACCTCGGCGGCGGTCGTGGCGTGTACGTGCGTGACCCGGACAACAGCCACAGCTACGAGCTATTCACCGCTGTCCCGTTCTGACAGTCCGAGCAGTTCCGGCTTGTCGGCCAGCGCGAGCCAGTGCCGCCACGGATCGGCGACCAGCCGCCGTCCGGTCAGGTCCAGCAGTCCCGAGACACTGCGCACGGTCGCGGACGGCGTGCCGTCGACCGTGCGCACGTGCTGCTCGACGGTGAACGTCTTGCCGTCACCCCACGTGAACTCGCAGCTGACCTCGACCTCACCGGGGAACAGCAGTTCGCGGTGGTAGTCGATGGTGGTACTCAGGTTCACCGGCCCCACACCGCGCTCGCGCAGCCTGGCCACCTCGATACCGGCGGCGATCAGGCATCCCCAGCGGGCCTGGTCGGCGTAGCCGAGGTAGACCGGTCCCCGCACGTGGCCGTTGGGATCCAGGTCGTCGAACCGGATCGGCAGCGTGATCCGGAACAGCGGCTCAGTCATCGGGGCTCCAGACGTACGGGGTCGTGGTGGTCACGGGCGTGAAGCCGAGACGTTCGAGCACGCGGCGGCTGTCGTCGGTCGTGTCGACCCACAGGTACCTGACGCCTGACTCGACCGCCAGCCGCGCACGGGCGGCCACCAGGGCGCGGTAGATTCCCCTGCCGCGCCAGTCCGGCAGTGTGCTGCCGCCGAACAGGCCGACGAACTCCTTGCCTGGCACGAGGTTCATCCACCCGGCAGAGACCACCTCGCCGTCGGCCTCCGCGACGAGGATCGTGAGGTTGCCCCTGGCAATCAGCATGTCCGCGATCCCGACGCCCCACACCCGCGTGTGCAGATCGTCGATCCGGCGGATGTCGGCCTCGGACTCGATCTGCCGGATCCGCACACCGTCGGGCAGCACCGGCTCGCCCGCGTGTTCGGCCGCGACGCCGACCATCACGGTTTCCTTGTCCTCCGGCCGGAATCCGGCTGCCACCAACCGGTCCGGCAGGTCCGCGGGCAGATCGTTGGCGCGGGTCTTCCACTCGACACGGTCACCGCGCGCGGCGTAGAAGTCCCGCTGCCGCACAATTAACACATCCAGGTCGTCCACACCGGAGACGTCCCTCGGCGCGCTGACGAATCCTCTGTGTTCGCCGACGATTCTGGTGATCGGGCCGTCCTTCTCGGCGCGCAGGCCGTTGGGCAGACCGGCGGCCTCCGAGAAACGCACATGCCGGTCGTAGGCCTCCAGCAACGGCGTGGGCAGGTCGATGCGCAGCTGCGGCAGGACACGGCCGGGGATCGAGCCGGACGGCACCTCGCCGACCTTCACCGCGCCCATCGCCTGGTAGAAGCCCTCGGCGTTCGGGTCGGCGTCGATCCGCAGTACGGTGAACCCCTCGGCGCGGGCGGTGTCGAGCGCGTGCTGCCAGAGGCGTCTGCCGAGACCCTGGCCGATCACATCCGGCTCGAGCCACAGGTTCCCCAACTCGCCCTCCGGCGCGCGGCCGTCGATGCTGTACATGCCCAGCAGCCGCTGCCCCTGCTCGGCCACCACGAACCGACGGCGAGCCAGATCCTGTGGCGTGTAAGCGAACTCGGCGCGGCAGGCCGCCAGGAAAGCCTGGTCATAGCCCCAGTGCGCCTTCGAACGAAGTGCCAGTTCCCCCAGCGTGGCGGCCTCGTCCGGCCGTGCCGCGCGCATCACGATGTCGGACACGTGATCAATGCTCTCATTGGGCGCTAGTCGATTTCGCAGGTCAGCCTGGCCCTGCGGACGTGTTAACCTCACCCGCAATCGTTTTCCGCCGCCGAGGCCGGGTGCTGCCGTTATGACGACGAACTCCCCCACCCTCAAAGAGGTCGCGCAGCGCGCCGGAGTGCACGTCACCACGGCGTCCAGAGCACTCAATCCGGCGACCAGTTCCCTGGTGAACCCGGCGACCATGCGGCGTGTCCAGGCCGCCGCGCGGGAACTGCGCTACCAGCCCAACGCGATGGCCCGCGGCCTGAAGACCTCCCGGTCGATGTCGGTCGGTGTGCTGCTGCCCGACCTGACCAACCCGCTGTTCCCGCCGATCGTGCGCGGGATCGAGGACGTGCTGGCCAATTCCGGCTACACCACGCTGATCGCCAACACCGACAACGACCTGGAACGGCAGCGCACCCTGTTCGACACGTTACGCGCCCGCCAGGTCGACGGCGTGATCATCGCGACCGCCCGGCGCGACGACACGCTGTTCGCCGAAGCGCACCGGCAGGGCGTGCGGATGGTGATGGTCAACCGGCGGGTCGACCAGTCCGACATCCCGTCGGTCACCGGCGACGACCACGACGGGATCTCGATGGCGGTCCGACACCTGATCGAACTCGGGCACACGCGCATCGCGCACGTCGGCGGACCGCAGCACACGTCCACCGGGCGCACGCGGCAGCGCGCCTACCGGCAGGCGCTCGACGAGGCCGGAATCGAGCTGGATCCCGGCCTGGTGGTGACCGCGCAGGAGTTCACCGAGGTCGAGGGGGCGAAGGCGGCCCGCGCGATGTTCGACGCCGGGAAACGCCCGACAGCGATCGTCGCGGCCAACGACATGATCGCGCTGGGATGCCTCGATGTGTTCTCCGAACGGCGACTGCGCTGCCCCGACGACATCAGCCTGGTCGGGTTCAACGACATGCCGTTCGTGGACCGGCTGACGCCGCCGTTGAGCACGGTGCACGTGCCGCACTACCAGATCGGCGCCGAGGCGGCGCGGATGTTGCTCGAGCGCCTGGCCAATCCGGACCTGCCCGCGAAGTCGATCACGCTGCCCGCCACGCTGGTCCTGCGCGAGTCGACCTCAGCCCCGACGACGCTCTAGACCACCCAGGTAGAGCGCCGCGATATCCGGGTGGCCGGTGATCTCCTCGGCCGAGCCGTGCAGGCGGACACGTCCGCCTTCCATCACCACGCCGTGCGTGGACAGCGACAGCCCGAGCCGGACGTTCTGTTCCACCAGCACCACGGTCTTGCCCCGGTCGCGCATCCCGTCGATCAGCCCGGCGACCGCGGCGACGCCCTTGGGGTCGAGGCCCAGCGACGGTTCGTCCAGCAGGACCACGGCCGGATCCAGCATCAGCGACCGGCCGATCTCCACCAGCCGACGCTGACCGCCGGAGAGGTTCCCGGCCAGCGTCCCCGGCCGTTCGGTGATCAACGGGACGAGTTCGGCGACGGCCGAATACCGCTCCGCCAACAGCTTGCGTTGGCCGCGGATCAGATACCCGCCCATCACCACGTTGTCGCGCACGCTCATCCGCGGGAACAACGCCCCGGTCTGCGGCACCTGGGCGATTCCCTTGGCCAGCACCTGCGGCGCGGTCAACTGGTCGATCCGCTCGTCACCCAGCAGCACGGCGCCGTCCCTCGGCCTGATCAAACCGCTGACCACTCGCAGTACCGTCGATTTCCCCGCACCGTTCGGGCCGAGCACGCACGTCACCGAGCCGGGAACGACGCTCAGGTCGAGGCCCCGCAGGACGTCACCGCCGCCGTAACCGGCGTACACGCCTTTCAGCGTCAACATCAGCGGGTCACCTCGCCGAGATACGCGTCCAGCACGGCCGGGTCGTCGCGGACCACCGCCGGTGGCCCCGAGGCGATCACCTTTCCCCTGTCCAGCACGAAAACCGGGTCGCACAGGTCGAGCACCAGCGGGATGTCGTGCTCCACCACGAGGAACGTGATGCCGTGCTGTGCACCTGTTCTGACGATGTCCGTCATCCGGTCGACCAGGGCCGGATGCACACCACCCGCCGGTTCGTCGAGCAGGACCAGCCGCGGCTGGAGCATCATCACCTGTGCCAGTTCCACGAGTTTCTGCTGGCCGTAGGACAAGGCCCCGGCTGGTTCGGCTCCGAACCGGCCGAGACCGACGAGGTCCAGCAGTTCACGGGCGCGGTCGGCCTCGTGTCCGGTGACCGCGCCGGACGCGAGCACGCGGGGCGAGAACGCCGCCAGCGGCGCGACGACGTTCTCCAGCACGGTCATGCTCTTGAACAACCGGGTCAGCTGGAAGGTCCGGCCGAGGCCGCGGTGTGCCCGCGCCCACGGCGACAGGCCGTCGATCCGTTCGCCGTCGAACCAGATCTCGCCGGTGTGGGCGCCGCCGGTGCCGGTGATCAGGTTGAACAGGGTGGTCTTGCCGGATCCGTTCGGTCCGATCAACGCGGTGATCGACCCGGTCGGCACAGTGAGGCTGACATCGTCGACCGCGGTCAGACCCCCGAACGCCTTGCGCGCGTTCCTGACTTCCAGCAACGGAACGGCTTTCGGCCCGGCGGGCGCACGGGTGACGACGGTGACCGGGCGCCGCACAACCGATTGGTCGGTGTATTCGACCTCGCGGCGACGGGTGAACAGCCGCCGCAGCGTCGGCAACAGCCCGTCCGGCAGGAACAGCACGATGACCACCAACGCGAGCCCGAACAGCAGCAGACGGCTGTGCGATCCACCGCCGAAGACCGTCGCCGCCTCACCCGCGAACGACACGATGAACGCGCCGACGACCGGGCCCCACAGCGTCCCCCTGCCACCGACGAGCGCGGCGAGCACGATCATGACGCTACTGAGGATGTTGAAGGCCCCCAACGGGTTGAGGAACGTCAGGAAGTAGGCGTAGACCGCACCCGCGACGCCGACGAAGAACGCGCTCGCCGCGAACGCGAGGTTCTTGTACAGCGTGGTGGGGATGCCGATGGCCGCGGCCTTGCCCTCGTCCTCGCGGATCGCGACCAGACCGGTGCCGAACTTCGTGCGCCGGATCCACGCGCTGAAGCCGAACGCCAGCCCCAGCAGGCCGAGAAACATGAAGTAGAACGGGATGTTGCCGACGTCCCGGCCCCACGCGGGCAGTTCCAGCGTAATGCCGTCGGAGCCGTTGGTCACCGCAGGCAGGTTGACCGCGAGCACCTGGAACAGCAGCAGCATCGCGATCGTGATGATCACGAACGCCGGTCCCTTGGCGCGCAACACGACACTGCCCACGAGCAACGCGACCGCGACGGCGACCACACCGGACAGCGGCGCCAGCACGAGCGGGTTGACCTCCCACTGGGCGGACAGGATGCCAGCCGTGTAGGCGCCGATCCCGAGGAACACGCTGTGGCCCAACGAGATGTACCCGGCGAAGCCCGAGATGATGTTCCAGCTGACGGCCTGGATCGCGACGAGGAACGCCAACAGCATGACCGTGTGCTCATAGGTGGCATCCGGCGCCACGAAAGGAAACGCGATCAACGCTGCCAACGCGATCGCGGCGATCCACCTGTCAGGTCTCATGTCACGGCGTCCTCACGCAGCCGGGTGCCGAACAACCCGTGCGGACGGACCAACAGCACGAGCAGGATCACCGCATAGAAGACCACGGTGGACCATCGCGGGGAGCCGTACGTCGCGGTGGCCGTCTCGGCGAGGCCGAGGATGAGCGCGCCCACCCACGCACCGCGCAGCGACCCCATGCCGCCGAGCACGATGATGCCGAGCAGTTTGGCGATCCAGTCGTAGTGCGACGCCGGGAAGAACGGGTACAGCACGGCCAGGATCGAGCCGCCCGTGCCCGCGGTCGCCGTGCCGATCGCGAACGACAGCGCTGCCACCGAGGACGCGCTGATCCCGACGAGCGCGGCACCGGACGGGTTCTGGGCGGTCGCGCGGATGGCGCGCCCGGTCCACGTCCGGTTGAGCACCAGGTACAGCAGGCCGAGCACGAGCAGCGCGGCCAGACAGCCGTACACCTGGGCCTTCGGCAGGACAAGCGGTCCGATGTGGAACGACTGGGCGAAGTACGGCGGTGTGGCCGACCGGAAGTAGTTGCCCGCGGTGACGTTCAGCAGGCCCTCGATGGTCAGCGCGATGCCGAACGTCAGCAGCATCGACATGGCCGGGCCGGTGCCACGCACCCGCACGATCACCAGCCGGTACAGCACCCAGCCGAGGCCGAACATCAACGGCGTGGTGGCCAGCGCGAGCAGGATCGGGTCGATGCCGGTCAGTTGCCACGCCTTCCACGTCAGCATCGCGACCAGCACGAGGAACGCGCCCTGCGCGACGTTGACGACGCCCATGATGCCGAACACGAGCGTGAGCCCGGCCGCCATCAGGGCGTAGACCCCGCCGATCAGCAGACCTAATGCGATCGTTTGCAAAGCCTGGGTCATGGCCACGCCGGTTTGGGAAACACAATCTTGTCGGTGGTCGCGGCGAGTTTCGGCGAGACGACCTCGACCTTGCCGTTCTGCCACTGGGCCAACATGTAGGAGCTTTGTGGCTCACCGTTCGCAGCCCATTTGAGCGGCCCGAGGATCGTCGGGACCTCGTTGGCACGCAGCCAGTCCGCCAACGCGACCTGGTCGATCCTGCCGACCTTGGTCACGGCTTCCTGCAGCACCTGGCCCGCCGCGAACGCGTCCGCCGCGTCCTCGGTCGGCGGGGCGTTGAAGCGCTTGCGGTACTCCTGGACGAACTCGCTGTTCACCGGCGTCTTGGCGGCCTCGCTCCAACTGGTGCTGTAGAACACGCCCTCGGTCGCGGCCATGCCGACACCGTCGCTGTACTGGTTGCCGTTGCCGGGCGCGTTGGTCTGGAAGAAGGCCTTGGGCGAGAACCCGGCCTGTTGCAGCGCGCGCATCGCGCCGATGCCGTCCTCGAACTGCGCGCCCTGCGCCACGAAATCCGGTGCGGCGCCCGTGATCGCGCTGACGATCGGCTGGAAGTTCGTCGTGTTGGCCGGGTACGTGGTCGAGTAGACCGTGCGGAGCCCGGCGGCTTCGAGTTGTTTCTGCAGCGACTCGATGACCGGGCGAGTGAACGGGTCGTCCTGGGTCATGAACGCGGCGGTCTTCGGCCGCTGCCCTTCCGGCAACGACTTGACCCACTCCGTGATGCCGTCCGCGTGGTGCGGGGCCGTCGCGGGTTGTGCGAAGAACAGCATCTTGAAGCCGCGGGTGAACATGTTCGGCGCGGCGCCCGCCGGTTCGACGAAGAGCATCTGGTTGCGCTCGGCCACGGCGGAAGCGGCGTAGTTGAGCAACGACGAGAAGCTGCCGAGCAGGAGGTCCACCTTGTCCTGCGTGATCAGTTTGGTGTAGTCGGCGATGATCGTGTCCTGGTTGCTGGCGTCGTCGGTGACGCGCAGGTCGACCTGCCTGCCGAGCAGGCCGCCCGCGGCGTTGACCCGGTCACGCCAGATCTCGTAGCCACGCTTGGCTTCGCCGCCCGGTTGGGAGAACTGACCGGTCAGCGGTAACGAGGTGCCAATCAGGATCGGACCGCCACCACCGCTTTGGCCGGAGCCACTGCACCCGGCCATCAGCAGTGCCGCACAGGCGATGAGGGCACAGAGCCTCAGCCGGGCGGGGTGTGTTCGCATCGCTGATCTCCTCGACTTGGTCGAAGGCCTAAGCCAACCATGGCAAACGATTGCACATCAGTACCGATCGACACAGCGCCGATCGTCGCGCCGTGCCGACCCATGGAGGTATCACGAACCGATTGGCCGACACCATCCGCCATCTGCCACGCCGATTGGTCTGAACCTGAAACCGCGCAGGTGACACGGGTTCACCATGCGGCGCCTCGACATTCAAGTAACGGCACGCACGGGAAGTGTCAGACTCTCCGCGTAGGCCAAGTGGCCTCGCCGCGTCAAGGGGCCCTCATGCTCGGTTGCCGGGCGCGGCACGGGGAGTTGCCTGATTGATCGCGGGCGTGATCCATCAGGTTGGATGGGCTGATGGTCGATGGACTGAAACTGGCGCTGTATGGATTGCATCGTGGTAGCGGCGCCGAGCCGGAGACGCTGGCCCGGCGGGCGCGGGCGGCGGAGGACGCGGGATTCGAGGCGCTGTGGGTCGGTGACCACATTGCCCTACCGGTCGACGAGAGTGGAGATCCGGCCGCCCAGCAACGACTGGAGGCAGTGGTCGCGCTGACGTATCTGGCCGCGTTGACCACCCGGATCCGGCTGGGTTTCGGGGTGATCGTGCTGCCGCAACGCCAGCCGGTGCTGTTGGCCAAGCAGCTGTCCACGATCGACTTCCTGTCCGGTGGGCGGCTGACCGTGGGCATCGGCGTTGGCTGGGTGGAACCGGAGTTGGCCGCGCTGGGTGTGCCGATGGCCGAGCGGGCCGCACGCACCGATGAGTACCTGGCGGCGATGCGGGTGCTGTGGGACGAGCCGACGCCGTCGTTCACCGGCGAGTTCGTCTCGTTCGCCGACGTGATCCAGCGTCCGCGTCCGGTTCAGCGTCCACACCCGCCGATCGTGATCGGTGGGCACGCGCCCGCCGCTCTGCGCCGCGTGGTGCGCAGCGGGAATGGTTGGTACGGCTGGGATCTGGATGTCGAGCAGACCGCAGTCGCGCTGGCCGGGCTGCGCGAGGCGCAGAGCCGCCACGGTCGCCCGGCCGAGTTGGGCGAACTGGAGATCACCATCACGCCGCCCGGTTTGCCCGATGTGGGCACCGCACGCCGCTACGCCGACCTCGGGGTGCACCGACTGGTGCTGCAGCCCCACACGATGGACGGCTCGGACCTGGACGAGCTGATCGCCACGGTCGGCGAGACACTCGTTGGCCGAGTCTGAACCGGGTTGCCCACAACTGGTTCCGGGGCCAATCCCGATTCCAGGCTGGCACCTCGCCGAGGCGGCCCTTACCGGCTGTCCAGGTACTCCTTGGCCAGGCGCTTCGGCGCGCGGTTCAGCCACGCCTCGGTGACCAGTTCCTCGAGGTCCGGGACGGCGATCTCCGGCAGCCGGACCAGCACCGCCGGATAGCCGGTGAAGTGCGGCGTGGTGAAGTACACCGCCGGATCCTCGGCCAGCAGTGCTTCCTTCACGCCGACATCGGCGACGCGCGCACCCAGAATCGGCCCGTCCGGGGCGCTGTCGCCCAGAGCGGCCAGGTCTGCTTTGCGTAGCGGACGCTCCCACACGAAAAGCTTGTCCTTCACCTGCCAGCGCACTGTGCCGTCGCCCGAGACTGTCTCGGTGGCGGCGGGCATTGCCATGGCGATTCGGCGGACGTCCTCCCAGGAGGCCATGGGGAATTCCTTAGCGGAGGTGTTCGCCGAAGAACGTCTCGATGCGCTGCCACGCGTCCGCCGCGGCCCCGGGTTGGGGGCCCATTCCGGCTATCCGCATGATCACCCGCACCGGCTGGGGGCCGATCTCGCTGTCGTTGAGGAACGAGTGTCCCGCCGACTGGTACTGCTTCACGTCGTGCGGGATTCCCGCCTTCGTCAGTGCTCGTTCCAGTTTGGCCGGGACGCTTCTCAGCGGCAGGTCACGACCGCCGTAACTGGCTACGATCGGGCACGCGCCTGCCAGTGCCGCGTCGAGGTCCCGTGGCAGGAAGCCGTAGTTCACTGATGAGGCGTCGAAGCCGGTGTTGGCGGTCGCCAACGCGAAGCTTCCGCCCATGCAGAAGCCGATCACGCCGACGTTGCCGGTGCAGTTCTCCGAGCTGATCAGCCACTCACGGGCCGACTCGATGTCGGCGAACGGTGTTCCTTCGCCTTTCCACAGCGACCGCATGGTGGACACCAGGCACTTGCGGACACCGCCCGCGCTGAACAGGTCCACCGCCAGCGCCAGATAGCCTGCCTCGGCCAGCCGGTCGGCTTGTCTGCGCACGACGTCGTTGAGGCCGAGCGCCTCGTGGATCACCACGACACCCGGCCACGGACCGGCACCTGACGGCGTGGCCAGATAGCCGCTCAGCCGTGTGGACCCGCCGTTCTTGCGCGCCAGGTCGGTCAGGTCGATCTGGGACATGCCGCTCCCCTCCGCCGATACCTACCTGACAGTAGCGATCGGTCATCGATCACGCACTCCGGCGGGCGGGGGATGTCCTAAGTAGCCACTGGTATCCGTTCACGTGACCTGGAGGTTGCCAGCACCGATCCGCCGAGGATCAGCACGAAGGCGACGATCGTGGTGGTGGTGATCGACTCGCCCAGCACTAGCACACCGGCCGCCACCGCGACCAGCGGGTTGACGTAGGTGATCACCAGCGCCTTGGACGGCCCGACCTCCTTGATCAGGTCGAAGAAGACGATCAGCGCGATCGCCGTGCACAGCACGGCGAGGCCGCCGAGTGCCAGCAGCACGTTCCGCGACGGCATCTGACTCGGCCAGGTCAGCACGGCGGGGGGCAGGTACACGATCGCCGTGATCCCCAGCGAGACCGTGACCAGCACGAGCCCGGGGACATCCTGGAGCTTGCGCGACGCGATCACCGGCGCGACGGCGTAACCCAGCGTCACCAGCAACACCTCGATGACCGACCACGCGTCCCCACCGCCCAGGTTCGGCCCCGCCAGCAGCGCGACCCCGCCGAACCCCGCCGCGAGCCCGGCCCACCGGACACGGCTGAGCCGTTCACCTCGCATGGTCGCCAGCAACGCGCCGACCGTCGGCACGAACGCGATCAGCAACCCGGTCAGCGAACTGGACAGATGGCGTTCGGCGTCCGACAGCAGGTACCAGGGCCCGATCATCTCCGCCGCGGCGAACGCCACGATCATCAGCCATTTCCCCCGCAACACACCCCAGTCGATCCGGCGCAGCGCCAGTGGCAGCAGCACCGCAGCGCCGATAGCCGTCCGGACGAAGACGACCATGGGAACGGACACCCCGCCGACCGCTACCTTGATCATCAGGTACGGCAGCCCCCAGATCACACCCAACAAGCCGAATAACGCCCACCCTTTGCGTGTCACCGGGTCAGTCTGGCCGCACCGGCAGGCCCGAGTCTTGAACGCTGTTGCGGAAGACACCGGGTGTGATGCCGAAGACACGCCGAAACCACCTGGTCAGGTGCGCCTGGTCGGCGAAACCCGTCAACGCGGCGGCCTGTGCCGGGCGGTGGCCCGCGGCCAGCAGCGTCCTCGCGCGGGTGACGCGGTACTGCGAGAGCCAGGCGAACGGCGGCATGCCGACCGTGTCACGGAAGGCCCGCAGCAGCTGGAACCGCGACAGCCCCAGGTCCGCGGCGATCTCGTGCAGCCCAGGCGGGTCGAGCAGGCGGTCCGCGAGCCGATCCTTGGTAGTCCGCGCGATCTGCTCGCCCGCGCGGACCCGTGCGGGCCGTGTCGCGCCGACCGCGTGCCGTTGGACGAGCGCGGTCAGCGTCCACGACAGGCGCGACTCAGCCTCCAGCGGATCGCGCCAGCGGGTGATCAGTTCGTGCGTGCGGAGCAACTGTGCGGTCAGTTCGGGATCCTCCACGATGGGGGACGGGAAATGCGGCGGTTTGCCGTCGGCCAGGCTTGTCCACTGTGGATAGAGGGCGCGGTAGGCGAAGCCGTCCGGTCCCGCCGCGCCGCCGGTGTGCGCCTGGCCCGGTTCGATCACCACGATGGAGCCCGGCCCGCTGGTGTACGACCTGCCATCCACCCTGATCCGCTCGACACCGTCGGTGCACCCGCCGATGGCGAACTCCTCATGCGTGTGCGGCGCGAACACGTGCCGGACGAACCGGGCCGCGAACAGGTCGAGCGGGGCGCCCTGTCCCGCGTCGACACGTGTCCATGTGGCGTGCTCCATTCCCGGGAATGTAGCCGCCGGACAGCGCACGACCCAGTGATTACCCAGTCGATCACACTGGGCACAGGTGTGGTGACAGCCCGGATCGGGCGGTGCTGTCGGCCAGTGCTACCGTCGAAGTGGATCGGTTCCCGCGAGGGTGAACGCGTTCTCTCGCGCCTACCGGCGACGCGCCGTCCAGACCCGGCGGCGGACACCACATATCTCCTGCTCACAGTTTCGCGCAGCACCACGGAATCCCAGCCGGGCAGCCGCGTCCGTTCGGTTGGGCGGCCGGGCACCACTGCGACATCCGGTGCCCGGTCTACCCCGCGTGGTGGCGTCGGTGCACTCCCCGACAAAGCCGCCGCCCCACGCGGTGGGAACGCTCCCGCACTCAGTTGTCAGCGCCTGAACCGTCCAGCCGATTACCGGTGATACCCGCTACCGCCACGGCCGTGGCGGTAGCCGCTGCGGCGGCCACTGCCGTAGTCGTTTCCGTAATACCCGTCGTCGTCGTACTCGTCGTGGTAGTACTCGTAAGCCCGGCCCGCGAAGTAGACGAATACGTCCCAATAGGACGGTCCCTGCGACGGCTTCGATGTGGTTGTCTTGGGCGGCACGGTTTTCGTCGGAGACACAGTGTTCTTCGGGGGCACGGGCGCGGCGGGCGGGTTCTTCTTCGGTGCCACCACCTGCTCCACTGGTCGCACGGGCGTTTCGGATGACGGCGCCGCGGCGGGTGGCTGGGCTGGTGTCTGCACGGCGGAGGACGCCGAGGTGACCGCGACCGGCGGGACGATCGGGATGTACACCGTCGGCGTCTGCGGTTTCGCGTCGCCGGGCTGGGAGCTTTCGAGGCCGTTCGCCTGCGGTACCGTGATCTTCGGGCTTCGCGGGGCCGAGTCGTGCTGGCTCACCAGCGTTGTCGCCACGATCGCCGCCAGGACGCCGGTCGCACCGATGACCGCCCAGTTGACCTTGCGCCTCACAGTGTCTCCCTCCCTCAAACTCCCGCGTGACAATGGGTAACCGCACCACTATGGATAGTCAAGGGCGCATGTGCCGGAGGCATCGGGTATATCCGCTGGCCCGGTCCGGCACAATGGTGCTGACACGAGGAGGCAGGGTGCTGGTCGAGTTGGCTGTCGGGGACGCGTATGGCGCCGCGTTCGAATACGCCCCACGCGCGTTCGTCGAGGCGCGCAACACGCTGGAAGGATACGCCCAGCACGGGACACACAGCGGCATCTGGCCGGGCCGGTATACCGACGACACGCAGATGACCATCGCGGTGGCCGAGGCGTTGGTCTCGGGCGAGGAATGGACGCCACTGAACCTCGCTTCCCGCTTCACGCAAGCGTTTCAGCGCGACCAGCGAGTGGGGTACGCGACCGGGTTCCAGGCGTTCCTGAGTGGCGTGTCCGACGGGGAGGACTTCCTCGCCAGGATCCGGCCGGACAGCGACAAGAGCGGCGGGGCGATGCGCGTGTCGCCGGTCGGGCTCCTGCCGTCGGTGGCCGACGTGATGCACCATGCATCAGTGCAGGCCCGCGTCACGCATGACACTCCCGAAGGCGTTGAGGCCGCGCAGGCCGCCGCGTTGGCCGTGCACTACTGCCACTTTGACCTTGGGCCCGTGCGGAAGGTCGGCGAGTGGATCGACGCTCAGGTGCCGCGCGGTGGCTGGGCGGAGACCTGGCAGGGGAAGGTCGGGCCGAAGGGACGGATGAGCGTCACGGCGGCGCTGACCGCGTTGGCCGCGAACACCAGCATGAGCGAGTTGCTGCGGACGTGTGTCGCGTTCACCGGTGACGTGGACACCGTCGCCACGGTCGCACTCGCGGCCGCGTCCCGGTCAGGTGAGTACACACAGGACCTGCCCGAGGTTCTGATGTCCAATTTGGAGAACGGCCCGTTCGGCCGGGACTACCTTGCCGCACTGGACACCCAACTGCTGTCACACAGCCAATAGCTACTCCGGCAAGTACTGCTCGGACACGATCGGGTGCGCCGCCCACACAGACGGGTGGAGGTACCCGCGCGCCCTACTCGGCCGCCCGGTCATCGTCTTAGCGTCGAGAGGACATCTCCGAGCGACGCGATGGAGGACAGCGATGACCGCCTCAGACAACCGCCCCGGCACCGGCCGCCGGAGATTTCTGACAAGAGCCGCCGCCATGACGCTCAGCATCGGCGTGACCGGAGGTCTGCTCGGCGCGCTGCCCGCCCAGGCCGCCCCGCAGGACGGCCTGCCAGCGATCGGCACCGAGATCTCGATGAGTGGCCTCGCGATGAACACCTCGGTGCAGATCCGCACCGCCCTGGTGAGCTTGGACTTCCGCGGCGGCCTCAAAGTCCGGGTCATAAAGAACCCGCAAGACCCCGAGAATTCGGTGCGGTTGAAGGTGATCGGCTTCCGAATGAGCGCCGAGCTTCCCGACACCGGCGACAGAGCCTCCCGGCAGGGCGGCGGCACGGTCACCCTCGAACAGAACGACGTCGACGCGAACCCCAAGAGCCTGCTGAAACTCACCCAGAAGTCCCCGCCGCTGTACGAGCAGACCCTGGTGCTGGACTTCACGATGACCATCGACCAGCCGGACGACCGGAACGCCCGTCGGCCGGAGCCACTGGTGCTGACCAGCAAGAGCCCGATGGTTCTGGTCGGCACCAACCTCATCCAGTTCCCGCCGAAGGGCAAGATTCACAAGCTGAAGAACCCGGTCGACCTGATTCTGCCGGAGGATCCGGACACCACACTCGCCACCATCGAGAAGTTCCCCGTCAAGCTCAGCAAACCGTGAACCTCGGTCGATAGACCAACTCCGACAGCCGCCTGGTCCCAGCCGCTCGGCTGGGACCAGGCGGCTGTCGGTCAGGACTGTCCAATACGGACACGAACGATGTGCGGCCAGTTCTTACCCGTGACATAGGCAATATCGGTGCCCGCGACCGTCGCAATCCCGTTGGTCGCGTTCGAGGAACCAGCCAGCCCCGTGGCGCGGCGAATCTCCGTGAGGTCAGCCTCCCCGGTGACGCGCCCACTCACGTCCACCCGGATCAGACGGTCGGTTGGCCACACGTTGGCCCAGGTCGTGTCAGGCCGCGTGCAGTCCAACTCGTTGATGAACTGGACGGGACCGAGATCGTCACGGACATCGATGTGACGCACCACGGCGAATGTCACCGGATCACGGACGGCGATCCTGTCGGTGCCATCGGACGTGAGCACCTCGTTTCCGTTCCAGCACGCACCCCAGCCTTCCTGCGCGCCGGTGAGCGGGAACCGGCGCAGCTCGCGCAGACTTGACCGGTCTCGCTCGATGACCAGGCGATCCTTCCAGGTCAGCTGGAAGGCGGCTCGGTCGGTGACCGCGATCCCCTCACCGAACACACCGGGCACCGGCTGGTCGACGAGGACTTTGCCATCGGCGGGGTCGATCCGGCGAACCGAGGACTTGCCCACCAGCCCGCTGGACTGGACCAGTGTGCCGTCCACGAACTCCAGCCCTTGCGTGAACACCGGCGAGACCGGGATCCGATCGAGCACCTGCACGGAGAGCTGCTCCACCCCAGGGAATCCAGCCGCTCGGGCAGACGAGCCAAGGTGGGCCGGGAACTGTTCGATGGTGGCGATGATGACGTCCGGCTCATTCGGCGGTACGAGGTCGACCCGCTCCGTCAGGTCGAAGCGCTCGCCTCTCGGCGTGTACCGGGCAATCTGGCCGACGAGCTCGGCTGGTTTGTTCGGAACAAGAAGCAGTGGCTCGGCAGTCTGGGGGTGGTCCCACGGAACGATGGTCGCCATGAAGCCCAGCACCAACGTGTACTCGTAGGGCGTCGGACCGTGCGGGGTCTGCTTCAGCACGCTCTGCGGTTCGCTGTCGCCGTCCGTCTGCTGCTCAAGGGTGATGACACCGCCGACCTGCCTGCCGCGGTCGTAGATGTAGGGCAAGGTGCCTGTCACCCTGAAGCTGAGGGTGCGCAGCAGCACCGACTTGTCCGGCTCCTGGGGATTGGTCTCGACTCGCTGGGTGACGCTGCCCTTGAAGTCCACAGTGACCAGTCCGGTTCGGAGCCGGACTGGTGTCCGTTGGGCGATGATCTCGGACGTGATCTCGGTCCCGGCCGGTGGCAGCGGCGACAACTGCCGGGCCGTGGCGCTGGCCGGGGCGGCGCCGGGCAGGACCAAGACGGCCGCAGCCGCGACGGTGAGCAACCGAGCAGGCATGGGTCCTCCTTGGACTCCTGACTCCCGAACATAACGCGGGAATGCGCCACCGAACAGGCCACGTATCGGTATTTCCCGACCGGTGTCGCCACGGTCGGTAGCCGCTCTAGTCGCGCGCGGCGACCCAGGCGGCGATCTGGGAGCGGGAGGCGAACCGGAGTTTGCGCAGGATGTGGTCGACGTGGACTTCGGCCGTGCGGCGGGAGATGCTCAGCTTCCCGGCGATCTCCTTGTTCGTGTCGCCCTGCGCGATCAGGTCGGCCACCTGCTGTTCCCGCTTGGTCAACGGGCCGCTGCGGTCCCGGCCGGACAGCACGTACGCCGCGGCCGACGCCAGTGACGAGCCGTTGGCCGTGCCGACTGCGAACGCCTCGGTGTACCGGTCCTCGCCCATGATCTGGCGCAGTTGCGCGGCACATGCCTTGTGCGGTTCGAGCCACGGTTTCGAGTCGGCGAGCAGCGAGCCGCCGATCTCCGACCAGACTCGTTCCACCACACCGAGAATCGCGGCGGCGTGCTCGTTCTCCTGTTTGCCGAGCGCGATCGCCGCCAGCACCTCGGCGACCATGACGAATCCGCTCAGGTCGTTGAACCGCAGGTGCAACTGGATGCTCTCAGCCGCCTCCCGCAGGCACGCCTCCAGATCGCCCAACAGCCACTTGGCCATCGCGAGCGCGTAGTGGGCGTACGCGCGCGCCCACAGTTCCCCGCGAGGCGCGGAGAACTGGATGCCGTGCTGCCCGAACTCCAGCGCCCGCTGTCCGTCCAAACAGAACGCCGCGGTCATGCCACGCGCCGCGTAGGGCGGGAACAGCCGGGCACCCGGGTCCGGGACACGGTTGTAGCACTCGATCGCCTCGCCGTAGCAGGCGTCCGCGGTCTGGTAGTCGCCCGTCACCAACGCGGTCGTGCCGCGGGCGTACAGCGAGAGCCACAGCAGTTCGTCGTCGCCCAGTTTCCTGGCGAGGTCGACCGCATCCTGTCCCATGTGGATAGCGGCATGGCCTTCGCCGAGGCCCGTGGTGGCGTAGGCGTTGACCGCCAACGCGTGCACGCGCAGTTCGTCGGGCAGGTCGAGTTTGAGCACGCGGTCGAGCCAACGGCGGCCCTCACCGAAGAACCCGCAGTTGAGCCAGTAGAAGTGCAGGTTGACCGCCAGCCACGCGCCGGTCAGTCCGTCGCCCTCGGTCAGGCCGCACTCCAGGGCCGACCGGATGTTGGCGTGTTCCCTGCGGGTCATCGCGACCAGCTCGAACTGCCTGTGCCCGAACCATTCCGCAGCGAGCGCGCGGCCGAAGTCGTGGAAGTAGCGGCTGTGCCGGACGCGGAACTCCGCCAGCTGACCGGACTGTTCCAGCCGCTCGGTGCCGTACTGCCTGATCGTCTCCAGCATCCGGTAGCGGGCTACGTCGTGGCCGTCGTCGCGGATCAGCACGGACTTGTCGACGAGGCTCGCGATCAGCGACAGGATCTCGAACCGTTCGACGTCGCACACCGACTCCGCGGCGGCCAGGGTGAACCCGCCGTCGAACACCGACAAACGCGCCCACAGCGCCTGTTCCTCGGCCGAGCACAGCTCGTAGCTCCAGTCGACCGTGGCGGCGAGAGTCTGGTGGCGCGCCGGTTTTGTCTGTTCACCTCGCGACAGCAGCCGGAACCGGTCGTCGATGTTCGCCAGCAACTCGTTGAGGGACAACACTCGCAGCCACACGACCGCCAACTCGATGGCCAGCGGCATGCCGTCAAGCCGTTGGCAGATCTTGACGATGGTCTCCTGGTTGTCCGCGGTCACCTGGAACCCGGGCGCGGCGGCGGCCGCGCGGTCGGCGAACAGCGTCACCGCGTCGGAGTCGCCGACGAGTTTGCCGTTGTGCACCTGCGGCACGGGCAACGGGTTGACCGGCAGCAGTTGTTCGCCGCCCACACCCAGTACGTGCCTGCTGGTGGCCAGGATCCGGACGTCCGGCGCGGCGTCGAGGATCTCGCCGACCAGCGTCCCGCACGCCCGCACCATGTGCTCACAGTTGTCGAGCACAAGCAACCATGGCTTGTCGCTGAGGAAATCCACGACACGGCTGGTCGGTTCGTCCGGCACGTCCCGCAGCCCCAGTTCCGCGGCGACGGTCTGCGCCAGTAGCCCGGGATCGCGCAACGAGTCCAGCGCGATGAAGCGAACCTCGTCGTCGTGGTCCTGCGCGACGCGGGTGGCGATCCTCGTCTTCCCGGCCCCGCCCGGCCCGGTCAGCGTCACGAGCCTGCTCACGGCGAGCTGGCGGCGGACCTGGTCGACCTCGGCCTGCCGTCCCACGAAGCTCGTCACGTCAGGCAGGCGTCTCACCACAATCCGGAGGGCAGATCAGGACGTGTGGATGCTACCCGTGCCGGGTTTACCCGACCGGGTGAACCTGATGCGCCATCCGGGCTAGGCCAGGCAGGCCTCCGAGCTGAGCTTGGCGAGGTCGTCTGCCACGAGCACGTGGCCGCGCTTGGTGAGACCACGGATTGCCTGACGCGCCAACGGATCGAACCGCAGATCGGCCGGTGCCAGCGCGGCGATGCGGTTGAGCGCGAACACCGCGGCGACGTCGTCACGGGTACGTGTGTAGGCGAACGCCATCGTGACCAGGTAGCGCACCTGGGAGCCGATCGGCGCGCCGGCGGGCATCGACACGCCACGGGCCAGCCGCAGCGCCTTGTCCAGCCTGCCGAGCCGCACCAGCATGCGGACTTCTCTGATCCCCACCTCGGTTGGTCCACAGTAGATGGACGAGACGGTGTCGTCGCGGCCGTGCCGCTGCGCGATCTGCTTGGCGTCCGCGTGCAGCGCGAACGCCTCGTCGGGCTGGCTGTCAGCCGCCGCGGCC
The DNA here is from genome assembly GCF_000826545.1 of Kibdelosporangium sp. MJ126-NF4. Next base: position 287,386 of record NZ_CDME01000016.1, read on the forward strand.
TCGGCGGCCTGCAGCAGCAGCGCCGCCTTGAGCACGTCCTCCTGATCGCCCAGCCGCTCGACGCAGTCGGTCGCGAACTGCCGGGACTGTGGCAGGTAGCCCATGGCCCGCATGCAGGCCGTGCGGTGCACGGCGGCGGCGCCCCACAGCGCCGGGTCCTCGGAGCCAACCGCCACCTCCATGCACAGCTCGGAGGCCATCCACGCGAGGTGGTTGTCGTTCATCCGGTTGGCGAACGCGCAGGCCAGGCCGTATCCCTGGGTCAGTGCGGCGGCGAGTTCGGGCGAGCGGTCACCGCTCTGCCACACCGACCGCAGCCGCTTGAGCAGGCACGGCAGCAGGTTGGCGATCACGGTGTACCGGCGTGCCGACTCGCGCCACGTGGCCAGCAGGTGGTCCAGTTCCATCCGCAGGCGCCCGACCGGCGGTGTGCGGACCGGCTCGGCGAGGAACAGCGGCTGCATCAGCACGTCACGCAGCCGCTCGGTCAGCGGGCCGCAGTTCGGCTCGTTCTTCCCGGTCTCCTCGTCGCGCCAGCCGACGAACTCAGTGAGGTCCTCGATGTGCAACACCCGGGCCAGGTGCGTGAGCACCTCGATGCTGTCGAGCTTGCGCTGGCCGCGTTCGACCTGGCGCAGCCACTCCTCGCTGCGGCCGACCAGGTTGGCCACCACCCGACGGGACAGGCCCTGCTGCCTGCGCCGTACCCCCACCCGTTCGCCCAAGGTCGCGTCAACCGCGGGCTGGTCGGGCACGGCGTACATCAAGGGCCACCTCCATGGGGGTCTTCGCGCGACTGTCGAGCGAGCGAAGACCCACCGTCGTGGGCGCGCAGACCCCACCACAATTGGGCAAAATACGTAGCTCTTCCGATCGGGCTACGTATGTGTCCGACGGAGGTAAGTAACTGATCGGCCGAGTGTGGTCAGAACGGCCGTTTTCCCTCCTTGAGCAGCGCGAGCTTCCCGATCAGGTGGTTCTGGACGTCACGCCACAGGCCCACGCCCAAAGAAATTCTGGCCAACCCCAGTTGGGCCAATCCGGCGAAGTCCGGTCCGCTGGGCAGGTAGGTCGCGTTGACCGCAGCCGGGGCGACGGCGTCGGTGAACGCCCTCAGCACCTCCAGGTCGCGCACGAGGATCGGGTAGACGCAGTCCGCTCCGGCCTCCAGGTAGGCGCGTGCCCGTTTGATCCCCTCGTCGAGCACGGCCTGCTGGTCCGGCGCGTGCAGGAACACGTCGACCCGGGCGTTGATCACCAGGTCGGGGCTCGCCGCACGCAACGCCGCGACCCGGTCCGCCTGCCTGGCCATCTCCACCACACCGGTGGCGTCGTGGTCGGTGTCCTCGATGTTGCAGCCCGCCGCGCCCACCTCGGCCAGCCGCTCGGCCAACTCCGCCTCGGACAGGCCGTAGCCGCCCTCGACGTCGAAGGAGACCGGGACCGACACCGCGCGGGTGATCCGGGTGAACGCCGCGAACGTCTCCACCAGCGGTGTGCCGTGGTGGTCGCGGTAGCCGAGCGACTCGGCCACCGCGGCGGAGCCCGTCGCCACGACCGGGAACCCGGCCCGTTCGACGAGCTTCGCCGACGCCGCGTCCCACACGTTCGGCACGATCAGGGGCGTGCCGGGCACGTGCAGCGCCCGCAGCACGTCGTAGCCGGTCATGCGCCGTTCTTCGGCAGCTTCGGGCGGCCGGGGACGTTCACGCGGTTCCAGGCGTTGATCACGACGATCAGCCAGATCACCGCCTGGTACTGGGCCTCGTTGAACACCTTCATCGCCCGCTCGTACAGCTCGTCCGGCAGGTCCTGGGTGTCGGACAGCCGGGTGAGCACCTCGGTCAGCTCGATCGCGACGCGCTCCTCCTCGGTGAACAGGTCGGTCTCGCGCCACGCGTCGAGCAGGAACAGCCTGCGCGGGTCCTCGCCGAGCTTGACGCTTTCGCGGGTGTGCATGTCCAGGCACAGTGCGCAGGCGTTGATCTGCGACGCCCTCGTCTTGATCAGTTCGAGCAGGAGCTGGTCGAGGCCCGCGTCCCGGCCGGACTGCTCCACCTCCTGGCCCATCGAGAGCAGCGCCTTGAGGGCCTTGGGGATACCGGTCGTCGTCTGGATTCGGTGTGTCATGGCAACAACGTTATCCCGAACTTGTCCACGTCCAAGGTCCAGTTTCGGACTGCCTGCGTGGTCCAGTTGTGTTGCCGGTGTCGTACCGGTCTGCGACGATGCCGCCGCACCGGCAGACGAGGAGAGACCCGTGGCTTCCAGACTGAACCCGTACATCAGCTTCGACGGCGCCGCCCGACAGGCGATGGAGTTCTACGCGAGCGTGTTCGGCGGCGAACTCGACATCAAGACCTTCGGCGAGTACGGCATGGCAGGCGCGCCGCAGGAGAACCAGATCATGCACAGCCAGCTGACAACGCCGAGCGGCTACACGCTGATGGCGTCCGACACCCCGCCGGGCATGGAGTACAAGCCCGGCACCAACGTCACCGTGAGCCTGAGCGGCGACGACGTCGACGAACTGCGCGGCTACTTCGCCAAACTGTCCGACGGCGCCACGATCACCGTGCCGCTGGAGAAGCAGATGTGGGGCGACGAGTTCGGCGCACTGGTCGACAGGTTCGGAATCAACTGGATGGTCAACGTCAGCTCGAACTAGTGGTTGCGACTGGAAACACCGCGGCACCGCCTGCCGCGCAGATCCCGGTCCTGCTCCCGTCGGGCTCAGGACTGGGGATCGCGCCAGGCCTTGCGCGCCGACTGCCAGGCCTTGCCGAGTCTGCCGCCCCACTTCACGAACCCGAGGACGGCCGCCCCGATACCACCCGCGACCAGCAGCAGCACCGGCCAGTTCGCCGACCACCACTGACCGAACCGTTGCGGCACAGACGAACGCACCTCCACGCGGGTGACGAACGTACTCGTGTCCATCGGCCTGCCGCCCGGCAGCGGGTTGCCGTCGACGATGACGGCCGGTTGCAACTGGAGTTGCAGCTGCCTGCTGCCCGCCTCGGCCGCGGTGACCCGCCAGGACCAGTTCAACGCGCCGACCGGGTTGAACCTGCGGGTGATCCAGCCGGGGTCGTCGACCGTGATCGAGGGGTCCGGCACGATCCGCGCGCTGAGCACGCACTGCACGTCGATCGCCTCGCCCTTCACGTCCGGCGCCGAAACCAGCTGCGACGGCGGCACCGGGGTGTCACGGATGTCGACCGCTGCCACGTAAACCGCCGTGACACCGAGTTCGACGTCGAGCCGCGCGGGATAGTCCACCTGGCCACGTTTCCACTGGGTGCTGTCGCGCTCGCAGTTCGCGACGAACTCGGCCAGCGTTGGCGGGTCGGCGACGGGGTTCTCGCTGCGCGGCGGGCTGGTCACCGGCGGTGGGCTGGTCGGCACCGGTGGCGCGGCTGTGCTGGTCCGTGGCGGGGTGACCGGTGCTTCCGAGATCGTGACTGTGCTGGTCCCAGGTTGCAGTTGCGAGGCCGGGGGCCTTTCGCTCGGGAGCATCGACAGCTGGGCGATCAGGATCGCCGTCGTGATTCCCGCCAGGACCGCCGCGCAGGCGGCCAGCATGACTCGCCTACCGGGCCTGTGCCGGGGGCCGCGCTCGAACTCCACCATGTGCGTCTCCACCAAACGTGTTCGCACTGGCATGACGTCGACAGCGGGCACCGTGTTACGGCGGCGCGACCCGCTCACCCGTCTGGAGCTCTCACGCACCCGAACGGCGCAACCGCGTCCGCATGCCGCAAACTGGACCCATGAAAACGTTGCTGAACGTCATCTGGCTGGTGCTGTCAGGGTTCTGGATGGCCGTCGGCTACGTGGTCGCCGGGATCGTGTGCTGCGTGCTGATCATCACGATCCCGTTCGGGCTCGCGTCGTTCCGGATCGCGAACTACGCGCTGTGGCCGTTCGGCCGGACGATCGAGCAGCGGCGGGAAGCCGGTGCCATGTCGTTGATCGGCAACATCATCTGGATCGTCTTCGCAGGCTGGTGGCTGGCGATCGGGCACGTCGTCACCGGGCTGCTGCTGTGCGTGACGATCATCGGCATCCCGTTCGGGATCGCCAACTTCAAGATGATCCCGGTGTCCCTGGTCCCGTTGGGCTCCCGGATCGTCCCGACTTCCTGACCGGCATGACGACCGTGCCGCCGTCGAGGTCGACGCCCATCGGCGGCGCGCCCTGCGCGTCGTCCTCGCGCATCATCGACATCGTGTCGCGGTGTTCGAGCTGGACTCGTTTCGAGCCGTAGAAGATCGCGGTGAACTCGTTGATGTAGGTCTCGGCCAGCGGCGTGCCCAGTTGTTTGCGCCGCTTCTGCCGGATGAGCTCCCATGAACCCACGATCACGAGCAGCAGTACGGCGGCGGGTCCGGTCAACGCCAGCGCGGTGTCCACAGTGCCCCAACGACAGGATCGCCAGCGCAGTTCCCACAGACCCAGGCCTATGATCACCGCCGTGGGGACGGCGGGTGTGGTGCTTGCGGGCGGGCGTTCCTCCCGGATGGGACAGGCCAAGGCCGGTCTGACTTGGCACGGCTCGACGTTCCTCTATCGCACGTGTGCCCTGCTGCGCCGGACCGTGGACGGCCCGGTCGTCGTGGTCGCGGCGCCGGGGCAGGATCTGCCCGTGCTGCCCGCCGGTGTCGAGGTCGCCGTGGACCCGGTCGAGGGTCTGGGCCCGATGCAGGGTGTGGCCGCCGGTCTGGCGAGCGTCGCCGACCGTGCCGAGTCCGCGTTCGTGTGCTCCACCGACATGCCGTTCCTGCACCCCGCGTACATCCGGCGGGTCATGCGGGCGCTGGCGGAGTCCGGGGCGGACATGGTGCTGCCGTGGGCGAACGGGCACCGTCAGCCGCTGGCGACCGGGTACCGGACCGCGTTGCACGCCCTGATCACCCGGCTGATCGGCCAGGGTGACCTGCGGCCGGGCATGCTGCCCCGGCACTGCACGGTGGCCTCGCTCGACGACGCGCTCCTGCTCGCCGACCCCGACCTGCGTCGCCTGGATCCCCGGCTGGAATCGGTGATGAACGTCAACACGCCGGAGGACTACCGCGCGGCGCTGGAGCGCGAGCCCCCGGAGATCACCGTCAGCGGGCGTGGCACCGTCCGGGCGGCCACTCTCGCGGCGCTGGGGCCCCGGTTCTCCGCGGTCACGCTCAACGGCGCTGACATCTCCCCCGACCCGCTGTTGCCGTTGGTCGCTGGCGACCAGGTCACGGTTGTCCCCGACAATGAGGAGTAGGGATGCATCCTTTTGGGCCGCCGCAACACGAACAGCACTGGGTGGACAAGGCGGCTGAGCTCGCGGCGCGGTTCGCCACCACGGCGGCGGCGTACGACGACAGCACCGAAGTGCCCCGCGAGAACCTCGAAGCGCTGCACGCCAGCGGTCTCGACCAGGCGCTGCTGCCGGTGGAGTTCGGCGGCGAGGATCTCAGTTACCGCTCCTACGGCGAGATCGTGCGGCTGCTCGCGGCGGCCTGTCCGTCCACGGCGTGCATCTGGGTCATGCACGTCGGCGCCATCGGCGGGCTCGTGGACCTGTCCACGCCGGAGGCCGCGCGGTTCTACGCCGAGGAGTGCGTCGCGGGCAAGCGCTTCGCCAACGCGCTGTCCGAGCCGAGCGGCGGAAACCTTTTCCTGATGCCACAACAACACGCTCGGCCGGTCGACGGCGGTTTCGTGCTGTCGGGCGCGAAACGGTTCACCTCCGGCTGCGAGATCGCGGACCACTTCCTGGTCAACGTCCTCGTCGACGACACACCGACGTTCTTCGGCGCGGCGGCGGACGACACGATCGCGTTCCTGCCGATCGGCGACACCATGGGCTTGCGCGCCAACGGAAGCCGCCTGGTCGAGTTCCGTGACACGCTGCTGCGCGCGGACCGGCGGTGTGTGCCGCCGCCGGGGCACCGGCCGAACCGGATCGGCAGCGGCATCGCGTTCCTGTCACTCGGTGTCGCCGACGCCGCGATCGCCGCGCTGATCGAGCACGCGCGCACCCGTACCATCCCGACGACCGGCGAACCGCTGTCGGCCATGCAGTGGCTCCGGTTCGAACTGGCGGACGTGCACAGCCGCCTCGAGGCGGCGGGTATGTATGCCAAGCACATGACGTGGCTGGCCGACCAGAACGACGTGGGGTTCAACCTGGCCACGCTGCGCGCCAAGCTCCTGGCCAACCAGGTCGCGTTGGACGCCGCCCAGCTGGCGTTGAAAGCCGGTGGCGGATCCGGCTACCTGAGCACGTCCCCGATCCAGCGGATCCTGCGTGACGCGTACGCGGGCTGGGTGATGGCGTACTCCGTGGAGGTGTGCCGTGATCAGATCAGCACAGACCTGTTCGGACACGCGGAGGCAAACTCATCAGTGGGGGAATAACCTGAACGGGTAAGAACTGGGGTTGTGGCCACGAATCGAGATCCCTAGAGTGACCGATCAAACCCCCGGTGTAACCCATCCGGGTTAACCTGCTCAAGTTTCAGGAGAGGCAATGGTGCGACGCTCCACGGTGTTGCTCACAATCGTGGCGACCGTACTCGCGACGCTGTCGGGCTGCGGCATGCTGGGTGGGTCTTCCGACAACAGCTCGGCCCCGTCGGACAAGGTCGAGAAGCCCAAGATCCGGCTCGGGCTCTTGCCCGTCGTCGATGTGGCTTCGGTGCACCTGGCCATCCAGGAGGGCTACTTCAAGCAGGAGGGCCTTGACGTCGACCTGGTCACCATCCAGAGCTCGGCCACCGCGATCCCCGACCTGATCAGCAGCAAGGGCACGTACGACATCGTCTTCGGCAACTACGTGTCGTTCTTCAACTCCCAGGCCAAGGGCGTCGCGGAGCAGGTCGAAGGGCTGAAGTTCGTCGCCGACGGCTACGTGGCCAAGCCGAACACCTGGATGGTGCTCGCCGGTGCGAACTCGCCGGCCAAGAAGATCACCGACCTGCCGGGCAAGAGGATCGCGGTGACCGCGAGGCACAGCCTCGCGGAGGTCAGCATCCGCTCGGTGCTCAAGGTCAGCGGCGTGGACGCCGGTCAGGTCACGTTCCTCGAGATGCCCTACACCGACATGGGCGCGGCACTGGCCGCCAACCGCGTGGACGCCGCACTGCTCGCGGAGCCGTTCATCACCCAGGCGGGCAAGGAGCACGGCGCCGTGAAGCTCTTCGACGCCGCGGAAGGGCCCACCTCGGAACTGCCGATCGCGGGCTACGGCACGACAGGCAAGTTCGCGCGGGAGAACCCGAAGACGATCGCCGCGTTCCAGCGCGCGTTCGCCAAGGGCCAGGAAGCGGCGGGCGCCGACCGCGCCAAGATCGAGAAACTGCTCCCCGTCTACGCCAAGATCGACAAGGACACCGCGGCACTGGTCAACCTCGGCGGGTTCCCGTCCCGGCTGGAGGCCACCCGGTTGCAGCGCATCCCCGACCTGATGCTCGAGTTCGGGATGCTCCAGAAGCGCGTCGACGCGAGCACGATGATCCTGTCGGGCACGACAACCGGCTGAGCGCCGAACATCCGACTGCCCCCGGTCACGGCCGGGGGCAGTGCTATGTTTGGGGCATGGTTGTCGCTGGTTCGGTGGTGTGGCGCGGGTCGCCCGAGTAGACGGTCCGTTCGCTTTCCATCGAATCGAGCCGTCTTCGGACGGCTTGTTCTTCGACCGCCGAGGACGGCTCCCACTGGCTTTTGGGAGTCCAGGTGGAGTCCATCATCGAGGTCGGCGCCGAGCTGACCGCCAACCATGCGGTAAAACTGGCCAAGCAGGGCCGGATCCTGTTGTGGCGCGGCGACTTCCGCAACGCGCTGCAGCTGCTCGCCGCGATGCGGCGCCGGGTCGGCAAGGTTCGGCGCGGGGCCAGCCCGGCCGAGACCTTCCGCCACCACCGCGCGGCCACGGCGCACCGCGCCCGGCTGCTCGGCCAGGTCCAGGTCGACGTCGGACCTGGCTACACACTTGACCTTCCGCACGCACCGGACATCTCCGAGGCGTGCACACTGGCGTTCGGAGCGGCACCCAGCCGGATGCCGCTCACCGACATCATGGGTGCGCTGGGAGCCCATCGGTGGCGGGTCCGCGGTGTGCACGTGCCCGCGCTCGGCGCGAAAATCCATCCGCACTACGGCGTTTTCGCGCCGACCCGACACGAGTACGTCGATCTCGTCGCCTCCACACCGTGGCCGAGTCCCACGACGGTGTTCGACATCGGCACGGGGACTGGTGTGCTGGCAGCGGTTCTCGCCCAGCGTGGCGCAGACAGCGTTGTCGCCGTTGATATCGAGCCACGGGCTGTCGAGTGCGCGCGGGACAACGTCGACCGGCTCGGGTTGTCGTCGCGGATTCATGTCCGGCAGCAGGATCTCTTTCCCGACGGCACAGCGGATCTGGTGGTGTGCAACCCGCCGTGGCTGCCCGCCGCGGTGTCCTCACCGCTGGACGCCGCGGTCTACGACCCGGGCTCGCGGATGCTGCGCGGATTCCTCGGCGGGCTGTGCGACCACCTGAGCGCCGACGGTGAAGCCTGGCTGGTCGTGTCGGATCTCGCCGAACGGTTGGGTTTGCGGGCGGCCACGCGAACATTGATCACCGACGCGGGCCTGGTCGTCCTCGACCGGCTGGACATCCGGCCACGGCATCGGACCCAGCATCGGACAACGGATGCCGATCCGCTGGCGGAACACCGGGCCGCCGAGATCACGTCGCTGTGGCGGATCTCCCGGTAGTGCCGGGCGAACAGGTCCTCCGGTGGCGGCGCGTCCGACATGCGTATAACGTCGGGTAGCCACCCGGACACGGTGACCCCCGCCACATCGGTCCACATAGGAACGCATAGCAGAAATCCCGCGCTGACGCCAATTTCCGGCGTCGGCGTCCGAGGTGTGGAATGAGTTGGCTTCCACCGCCGGTGGTGGGGAAAGTGTCTGCCGGACCCGGTCGGGAGATCACCGCCGGGCCGGTCGCTACAGGGGAAAGGCAGTCATGTCGGAGCAGAACTCTTCGGAGCAGAACCCATCAGGGCAGGACACACCGCTGGGTCTTCCGGAGAAGCCGAAGCGCGGCCGCGGCCCGCTGGTCGGGATCGCGGTCGTGGTGGTCGTCGCGGTCGCCGCGGTGATCGTGTTCTTCGCCACACGGGGATCCGACACGGCCGAAGGCCGCACCACGGTCCGGATCGGCACCACCGAGGCGAGCGCGGAGTACTGGCCCACGTTCAAGGAACTGGCCGCGCAGCAGAACATCGACCTGCAGGTGGTCAGCTTCAGTGACTACACGCAGGCCAACCCGGCGCTGTCGCAGAGCCGCATCGACCTGAACCTGTTCCAGCACCTGCTGTTCCTCACCAACTACAACGTGGCCAACAGCGACACGCTGACGCCGATCGCGTCCACCTACATCGTTCCGCTGTCGCTGTACTCGCGTAAGCACCAGGCCGTCACCGACATCCCGGCCGGTGGCACGGTCGCGATCCCGAACGACCCGACCAACCAGGCACGGGCGCTGTTGGTGCTGCAGAAGGCGAAGCTGATCGTGCTCAAGGGCGGTGGCAACGTGCTGTCCACGCCCGCCGAGGTCGACAAGGCCGCCTCCAAGGTCACCGTGACGCCGGTCGACGCCGCGCAGACGGTCGCGTCGCTGCCGTCGGTCGACGGTTCGGTCGTGAACAACAACTTCGCGCTCAACGGCGGCCTCGACCCGTCGAAGGCGCTGTTCTCCGACAACCCGGCCGATCCGTCGGCCGAGCCGTACATCAACGCGATCGTCGCCCGCGCCGCCGACAAGGACAACCCGGTGTACGCCAAGGTCGCGCAGATCTACAAGGACGCGCGGGTGGCCGACAAGGTCAAGGCCGAGTCGAAGAACACCGCGGTCCTGGTCGACCGGCCCTCGACCGAGCTGACCACCATCGCGGGCAGGCTCGCCGAGACGATTCGCGCCGCACGCCCGTGAGCACTCCCCTGATCGAGTTCCGGGGCGTCGGCAAGACGTTCGGCACCCCGGGGAAAACCGGCGGGAAGGCCGTGACCGCGCTCGACGGCGTCGACCTGAGCATCGACGCCGGGGAGATCTACGCGGTCATCGGCCACTCCGGCGCGGGCAAGAGCACGCTGGTCCGGTTGATCAACGCGCTGGAGCGGGCCACGTCCGGCTCCGTGCTGGTGGACGGCGTGGACATCACGCACCTGCCGGAGCGACGGCTGCGCGAGGTGCGGCTGGGCATCGGCATGGTGTTCCAGCAGTTCAACCTGATGCGCTCGCGCACGGTCTTCGGCAACGTGGCGTACCCGCTGAAGATCGCGGGCTGGTCGAAGGCGGACCGGGAGAAGCGGGTCGCCGAACTGCTGAACTTCGTCGGCATCGCCGAGAAGGCCTGGCAGTACCCGGATCAGCTGTCCGGCGGGCAGAAGCAGCGCGTGGGCATCGCCCGCGCACTGGCTACCAACCCGAAGATCCTGCTGGCCGACGAGTCGACCAGCGCGCTCGACCCGGAGACCACCGGCGAGGTGCTGCGTCTGCTCAAGCGGGTCAACAGCGAGTTCGGTGTGACGATCGTGGTGATCACACACGAGATGGAAGTGGTCCGCGAGATCGCCGACCGGGTCGCGGTACTCAAGGACGGCAAGGTGATCGAGCACGGGCCCGTGCGTGACGTGTTCGCCGCGCCGCAGCACGCCACGACGCAGCGGTTCGTGGAGACCGTGCTGCGGGCCCGGCCGGATGACGACGACCTGTCCCGCATCCGCGAACGCCACCCCGGCCGTCTGGTGATCGCGAAGGTCAGCGACGACCGGCGGATCGGCGCGGTGCTGTCGCAGGCGAGCAGCCGCTACGACGTGCGCTTCGAGGTCGTGTACGGCGGTGTGAAGGAGCTGGGCAGCACGTCGTTCGGCAGCCTCACGCTGGAGCTGACCGGCGCGGACACGGACGTCGACAAGCTGATCGCCGACCTGCGGGCCACAACGGATGTCGAGGAACTCCTCTGATGGGCACCAACTGGGACACCCTGCGGCCGATCCTGCTCGACGCGGTCGGCCAGACACTGTGGATGGTCGCGGCGACCATGGTCGTCGGCGGTTTCCTCGGGCTGCTGCTCGGGATCGCGCTCTACAGCACGCGCCCCGGCGGCATCCTGGCCAACCGGCCGGTGCACACCGTGCTGAACGTGCTGGTGAACATCGTCCGGCCGATCCCGTTCATCATCTTCATCACCGCGATCGGCCCGGTGACCATCGCCGTGGTCGGGACGCAACTGGGGACCGCGGCGGCCACGTTCGCGCTGATCTCGGCGGCCACGTTCGGCATCTCGCGGATCGTGGAGCAGAACCTGGTCACCATCGACCCCGGCGTGATCGAGGCGGCACGGGCGATGGGCGCGAGCCCGTGGCGGATCATCACGACACTGCTGGTGCCGGAAGCGCTGGGGCCGTTGATCCTCGGCTACACGTTCGTGTTCGTCGCGGTGGTCGACATGTCCGCGGTCGCGGGCGCGATCGGTGGCGGTGGCCTTGGCGACTTCGCTATCGTCTACGGGTACCAGCGATTCAACTGGGGTGTGACCGCGGTGGCGGTCGTCATCATCATCGTGCTGGTCCAGCTCGCCCAGTTCACCGGCAACCGCCTGGCGCGCCGCGTCCTGCGAAGATGAGCATCTCTCACACTACTGATGAGTAGTCCTACGCTGCCGGGCGGTCCCGGAGCCCCCATACTTTGGTGTACATGGACATCACACCATCCAAGGACTCCCGGACCGTCCGGTTGGTGTTCGGGCTGTCCCCACTCCTTCTCGCGGCCGTGTTCGGCTACTTTCTCGGCGTCATCCTGGTGATGGGCTCGGCGAGTTGCATGGCCGGTGGGCGGGCACTGATCTGTTCACCGACGATCCAGCTGTGGGTGGCGTGGCTGCCTGTCGGCGGTGCCGCCATGGGACTGCTGGTCGGCGGCCTGCTGGGCGCCCGCTCGATCCGGCGCGACCAGCCGGTGGCACGGGCCATCGGCTACGGCTGGATGATGTGGATACTGGCCGAGATGCTGTCGGTGATACTGGGAACCACCTGACGCGTCAGCGGGACGGCGGCACCAGCAGCGGCTGGACGTCGATCTCCGGCTTGATCTGGCCGAAGTCGGCCATCACCTTGGCGATGCGCTGGATCCCGGCCGCGTCGAGGTCCGTACGGAACACCGGCAGCTTCGTCGTGGCCGCCACCTCGCGATCGATCTTCGCGGCCTCCGCCAGCAGCGGCTCGATCCTGGCGCGGTCGGCGCTCTCGGCCGCCGCCCTGGTGAGGCCGCGCTGGAACGCCGCCACGGTCTTGGGATTCGCGGTGACGAACGCGCTCGTCGCGCCGAAGCCGGTGAACGGCAGGTCGTTGAGCGGGCCCGTGGCCAGGTCCATCACGGGGACGGCGCCGACGGACCGCTGCGCCGACGTGACGAACGGCTCGACGATCATCGCCGCGTCGATCGTCCCCCTGTCCAACGCGGTCGGCATGTCCGGGAACGGCATCTCGATGACCGTGACCGACTCCTGCGGGACCTTCTGCTCGGCCAGTGCCACACGGACCATCAGCTCCGACAGCGTGCCTTTCGCGGTGACCGCGACCTTCTTGCCCGCGAGGTCCGCCGCTGTGCGCAGCGGGGAGGACTTGCCCCGCACGAGCATCGCCGTTCCCGGTGCCGCGTAGGAGTTCGCGGCGATGATCCGGACGTCCGCGACGCCCTTCGCCTTGGCGAGCAACAGCGGCGGGTAGGTGGAGTAGACGATGTCGTACTGGCCGTTGACCATGCCTTCCACGGTCTGCTGGCCGCTGCCCGCGATGGCGACGTTCACCTCCAGCCCCTCGGCGGCGAAGTACCCGTTGCGGATCGCCAGTTGCAACGGCGCGATCTCGACGGTCGGCAGGATCGCGACGTTGACGCGGGGCTTCTCCAGCGAGCTCGACGACGTGCCGCCGCCGGACTGCCCGCTGAGCGCGGAACACCCGCTCACCAGCAACGACAGTGCGGCAATGGTGGCGACAGCGCGACACCGAGTGCGTGCGCTTCGTGACATCAGCGACATGGCATCCCATTCTCAAGCCGACTGGACCAGACCACAACCAGCGTGTCGAAAACGCCCCGGCAGAAGAACACAGGACAGAGTGGACACCGCATGCCACTACGCGCCGACCAGGCGATTCAAGGCTCTCACAAGGTTTAGGTCGGGCCGGGACGGCATAGTTGACCTTGCGCAGGCTCCGGTCAGTCGCCGATGCTGCTCACTTTTGCTTCTGGTGGCAGGAAGTAAAAGTTTCGCTGGGGGTCGGCTCCGCTGCCGGGGACGGTGGCGGAGCCGTCGGGGAGGTCGGCCACCCGGGTTGAGCAACTCAGGGCTTGCGCGCGACGGCGCCGTACATGGCGACGTCGGTGTCCGCGATGGGGCCGGTGTCGGGCTCCGGCCGCCACTTGTGGATCTGCACCACACCGGGCTGCACCAGTTCGAGGCCGTCGAAGAAGCGCTCGGCCTTGGCCTTGTCGCGGAACTGCAGCACCTCGCCGTGTTCCCGGTACTGCCGCTGGACCTGGGCCAGCGGAACCGGGTCGAAGTCGTCGGTGGCGATCGACGCCGCGAGGTAGCTGCCGGACGGCAGCACGTCGACGACCTGCCTGACGACGCGGTACGCCTCGGCGTCGTCTTCGATGAAGTGCAGCATCGCGATGATCAGCAGGCCGACGGGCTGCCCGAGGTCCAGCACGTCACGCAGTTGCGGCGAGGCGAGCAGCGCCTCGGCGTCGCGCATGTCGGCGTGGATGTAGGCGATGCTGCCCTCGTCCGTGCTGGACATCAACGCACGCGCGTGGGCGAGGACGATCGGGTCGTTGTCGGTGTAGACGATCCGGCTGTCCGGCCGCTCCTTCTGCACGATCTGGTGCAGGTTCGGCTCGGTGGGGATGCCGGTGCCGATGTCCAGGAACTGGTTGATGTTCCGCTCAGCGGCCAGGAACCGGCCGACCCGGTGCATGAACGTGCGGTTGGCCCACATGTGCGTGCGCAATGCGGGCCATGCCTGCATCGACGCGTCACCGACCTCGCGGTCGACCGCGTAGTTGTCCTTGCCACCCAGGATGTAGTCGTAGATCCGCGCACCGTGTGCTCGGTCGGTCCGCAGGTCGACGGGTTCGTCATCCGGTTTCTGACGGCCACTGCCCGACACCATGCGGATCATCCTACCGATAACGGATCATGGTGTTACCTGGCCATGAACCGCATGCTGGCCACGGTACCTCGGAGAACACGCTCCTTCAGCCAGGCCGCGGCCCGGCCAGTGATCATCGTCTCCTTTGCCGAGTCGTCGCCGTGCAGCAGCTGGAACAGGCCGTTGTCCCGGCCGAGGCTCATGCACACCCCGGCGTACCGGAACCACATTGGCTTCGGCTGCTCGCCACGCAGGTCCCGTGTCACGTTCCGGCCTGCCCAGAAGCCTGACGGGATCGCGGCGGCGCAGCACATCCGCAGTGTCCCGGCCGCGTCGCCGACCGCGTAGACGTCCGGGGCGGAGGTGGACCGCAGCGCGCGGTCGACGTCGATCCTGCCGTGTTCGTTGAGGCTGATCCCGGCCTCGGCGGCCAGTTCGGTGTTCGGAGTCATCGACGCCGCCCACACGATCACGTCGCTGTCGATGTCCGCCGGGCTGGCCGTCGTGCCTTCGGTCAGGTCGATCCCCATGTCGGCCATGGTGGCGCGGAGGTAGTCCCGGCTCTTGGCCGACAGCCTCGGGCCGATCTCGCCGCCGGTGACCATCCGCACCCGCCAGTCCGGCACCTGGGTGGCGAGCTCGGTGGCGAGCTCGATCCCGGTCTCGCCGCCACCGACCACGGTCAGCGTCCCGGGACCGTCATCGAGGCGTTTGCGCAGGTAGCTGGCCTTCTCTGTGGTGAACACGCGGCCGTCGTCAGCATGTGCGTCCCTGGTGCGGCTGCCGAGGGCGTAGACGAGGCGGTCATAGGCGTGGGTCTGGCCGTCGTCGGTGCGTACCTCGCGGCGGGCCGTGTCGATGGCTGTAGCACGGGCCGCGACATGGCGGACCGGCTTCTTCTGGGTGAACGCGGACAGCGGGTGGGTGACGCTCGGGCGTCCCGCCGCCAGCTCGTGCCAGCGGATCCGCTCCGAGAAACCGGCCGCCGGTGCGATCAGTGTGACATTCGCCTGGTCAGCGGCGCGCAGGGCGGCCATCAGTCCGCTGTATCCGGCTCCGAGTACGACAACTTGTGGCTTGGTCATGCCTTACAGACGAGAAAGCCTCCGCAGGTGTGACATGGGCTGTGTCACACCGGACGACGCTGTCTCGTCTGTAGGGCATGAGCGATGAAGCGGAGCTGGCGGAGGCGTACACGCAGGCACGCCCGCGCCTGATGCGTGTCGCCTACGCCGTGACCGGCAGTCTCGCCGAGGCCGAAGATGTCGTGTCCGACTGCTGGCTGCGGCTGGTCACCGCCAACGAGACCGAGCCGGTGCAGGACGTCGAGTCGTGGGCCACCGTCGTGGTCGCGCGGCGCGCGTTGGACACGCTGCGGTCAGCGCGCGTGCGCCGGGAAACGTACGTCGGGTCGTGGCTGCCGGAGCCGTGGGTGCAGGTGCCTGACCACGCCGACCGCGTCACGCTCGACGAGCAGGTCAGCTTCGCTCTCATGGTCGTGATGGAGCGGCTGAGCCCGGCCGAGCGTGTCGCGTGGGTGCTGCACGACCTGTTCGGCGTGGAGTTCCCCGAGGTCGCGCGGATCGTCGGCCGCACCTCCGCGGCGGTTCGGCAACTCGCCGCCCGTGCCCGCAAGCACGTCACCGACGGCACGCCACGCGTCCACGTCGACCACGCGACACACGAAGCGGTCGTGCACGCGTTCCAACGCGCGGCGACACAGGGAGATCTGCCCGCACTGATGAGCGTGCTGGATCCGGACGTGACGCTGACCAGCGACGGCGGCGGCAAGGTGCCCGCGATCCGCCGCCCGATGCACGGTGCCGAGCAGGTGGCCCGGTTCATGGTCATCGGTATGGGCATGGTGGCCGAAGCCGGTCACGAACCGAGGATCATGCTGGTGAACGGGCGTCCGGGCCTGGTGATCACCGGCGCGGGCAGGTACGACTCGATCATCTCGCTGACCGTCGAGGACGGCATGGTGTCCAGAGTGGACGTTGTGCGCGCGCCGGACAAGCTCGCGCTCACCCAGCGGCTTCGTGCCTCGCCGTCGCCCTAATCCACCACAGCCCCAGGATCGGCAGCACCACCGGCACGAAACCGTAGCCACGCCCATAGAACGACCACACCGTGGCGTCCGGGAACAGCTGCGGCGCGAACAGGCTGACCGTCCCCACCACAACAACGCCGACGAGCTCGACCGCGCAGGAAATCATGGCGATGCGCCGAGCGGCCCTGCTGCCCTTCACCAGGCACACCAGCGCGACGATGTAGATCACCGCGGCCAGCGCCGACAGCAGATAAGCCAGCGGGGCCTTGCCGAAGTGGGAAGCGATCTGGACGGCCGAGCGTGCCGTCGCGGCGATCACGAAGATCCCATAGACCGCGATCAGCAGCCTGCCCGGCCCAGACCGGGTCACATCCTTCAGTCGCGCATCGGTCATCTCAGGCATGGCCGTCCCAAATCTGTCGCAGCCGCAGAACCAACACCGGGATGGCCAGGCAGCCGATCACCAGAACACCAGCACCCCAACGAGACCGCTCCGCAGCGGCCCACACGGCGGCCAGCGGCACGATCAACACAGGGCCAACCAGATAGCCGATGAACGTCCCCGTGGCGATGTCGCGGTCGGTGGTGAACACATTGACCAGACCGGTGACCATCTGCGCCAGCAGCCCAAGTTCCAGCAGCAGCACCGCACCGGCGAGCGCGAGCCCGTACGGGCGGTTCAGCGCGAACCGGCGGTTGACAACAACGAGCACAACGCCCCAGAGCGCCACGGCGAGGGAGGCGTAGGTCAGAACAGTGGCAAGTACGTCGACCATCCAGCAGGCCCCCTCCTCGGCGAACCAGCCAAGCCTAAACCTGTGACCACCAGCACCTACGCCAGGTATCACGACGCCGAACACAGCCCAGCGTGTTGGCTCAACCCACCTAAGTGGCCGCACGCACGTGGGGTCGTGCACCCGCGCGCTCGCGGCTGCACGAACCCACGTGCGCAGAGCCACTTAGGTGAGTCGAAACCCACACGTGCGCGAGACCCACACGTGCGCAGAGCCACACAGGTGGGTTGGGCCAACACGCTGGAAGCCGCAGCCAGCGGGTGTGCAGCCCACCTGTCACGCGGCCCACCCGCTGGACGGCTTCCAGAGGCTAGGAGTTGCGCCAGACGGTGCCGCGGCGCTCGTACTCCAGGACCGTCTCGACCTCGGTGGCGAGTTTGACGCCGAGGAAGCGTTCGATCAGCCAGATCGCGCCGTCGATGCCGGAGGTGATGCCCGCACAGGTGACGAGGTCGCCGTCGTCGACCACGCGGGCGTTGATCACTGTCGCGCCCTGTTCGGCGAGGTATGGCTTTGCCGATGCGTGGGTGGTGGCTGGTCTGCCGCGGGTGATTCCGGCGGCGGACAGTGCCATCACGCCCGTACACACCCCGACCTTGACCAGTTTCGCCTCGGCCAGGCGTCGCATGAATCCCTTGTCCGCGATCAGCTTGTGCAGACCTGATCCCGGCTGGTTGTGCATTCCTCCGCCCGGCACGATCAGGATGTCCGCGTCCTGCGGTGACCAGCCGCGTGGCACTTCGACGCGGATTCCTTTGGCGGTGGTGATCGTGGTCGGTCGGTAGGGCGACACGAGAGTCGTGCGGATGGCACCCCCGACGTCAGCGGCCCTGGACAGCACGTCGTACGGCCCGACGTAGTCCAGGTCCTCCGCGCCTTCGAAAGCCAGAACCTGCACGCGCAACGGCGACGCGGCGGACACGATCGGCGCCCCGGTCACCATCATTCCGGCGGAGAGAGCCGACGCGCGCAGAAAAGTACGGCGTTCCACTGCTTACCTCCCAGTTGAAGTCCTCTCCTGAGTAGTCGTGCGGGACCCATGTCCTGGTTCCCGGCCGAATCGGCGCAAACGGAGGCTGTTGGACACCACGAACACCGACGACAACGCCATCGCCGCGCCCGCGACGAGCGGGTTGAGCAGGCCGAACGCGGCGACTGGAAGCGCGGCCATGTTGTAGCCGAACGCCCAGCCCATGTTGCCGTGGATCGTGCGCAACGTCTTGCGCGACAGGCTGATGGCGTCCGCGACCGCCGTCAGGTCGTCGCGGACGATGATCACGTCGGCGGCGGCGAGCGCGACATCGGTGCCTGTGCCGATCGCCATGCCGAGGTCGGCCGTGGCCAGCGCTGGTGCGTCGTTGATGCCGTCGCCGACGAACGCGACGCTGTGTCCCTCGTCGCGCAGGCGCCGCACGAGTTCCGCCTTCTCCTGCGGTCGGACACCGGCGTGTACCTCGCTGATCCCGACCTCGTCCGCGACCGCTCGGGCGGTGGTCTCGTTGTCGCCCGTGACGAGAATCGGGTTGAGGCCACGGGCGCGCAGCAGCGCGACTGCCGTGGCCGCGCTCGGTTTCGGCTGGTCCCGCAAGGTGATCACGCCGTGCGCGGCGCCGTCCCAGCCGACCAGGACGATCGTGTCGCCGTAGGTCGTGTCCAGGTCCGCGGACACGTCCCAGCCGCGTTCGGTGAACGCCATCGCACGCCCGGCCAGCACGGTCCGGCCTTCGACGACTCCGGTCGCGCCGAGGCCCGGCAGCGCACGGAAGTCCGTGACCTCGGGCAGATCACCGTACTCCGCGGCCGCGGCGGCCGTGATGGCGCGACCGACCGCGTGTTCCGACGCGGACTCCAACGCACCGGCGATCCGCAGCACGTCCCCCTCGACACCCGACACGCTCATCCGGCCGGTGGTGACCGTACCGGTCTTGTCCAGCAGGACCGTGTCGACGTCCCGCACGGCCTCCAGCGCGTGCGGGCCGCGGATCAGGATGCCCAACTGCGCGCCACGGCCCGTGGCCACCAGCAGCGCCGTGGGTGTGGCCAGGCCGAGTGCGCACGGGCACGCGATGATCAGCACCGACAGCCCGGCCCGCATCGCGTCCATAGTGGACCCGCCGGTGAGCAGCCACACCGCCGCGGTCACCGCGGCGAGACCGAGGACAACGGGCACGAAGACCGACGACACCCGGTCGGCCAGGCGCTGGACGTTCGCCTTGCCGGTCTGCGCCTGTTCGACCAACCGCGTCATCTGGGCCAACTGCGTGCCCGACCCGACTCTGGTGGCGCGCACGACCAGACGGCCGGTGAGGCTGATCGTGCCACCGGTCACCGCCGTCCCCGCCTCGGCGGCCACCGGGACCGGCTCGCCGGAGACCATGCTGGTGTCCACATCGGAGTGACCGGACTCCACAACGCCGTCGGTCCCGATCTTCTCACCCGGCCGGACCACGAACACGGCACCGACCTGAAGACGGCTTACCGGAACGAGTTCCTCGACGCCGTCGGTGAGCACGGTGACGTCCTTGGCGCCCAGCATCGACAGTGTGCGCATCGCGTCACCGGCGGCCCGTTTCGCCCTGGCCTCGAAGTAGCGGCCCGCCAACAGGAAGGTCGTCACCCCGGCGGCCACTTCGAGGTAGCTGCCGCCGTCGGGATGGGCGAACACCGTGACCACCGACCAGCCGAACGACACCAGCACACCGATCGACACCAGCGTGTCCATCGACGTGCTGCCGTGCAGCGCGTTCTTCACAGCCGCGCGGTGGAACGGCAGCGCGCACCAGAACACGACCGGCGCGGCGAGAGCGAGGCAGATCCACTGCCAGCCGGGGAACCGCAGCTGCGGCAGGAACGTCATCGCGAGCGACAGGTCACCGAGCGGGACCATCAGGATGACCGCGACAATCAGCCTGCGCCACAACGCCTTGACCGGATCGGCGCGCACCGCCGAAGCCGTGTACCCGGCGTTGGTGACGACCTTGACCAGCGTGTCGAAGTCCACATCGGACGATGTGCGCACGCTGGCCCGCTCGGTCGCGTAGTTCACGGTCGCCTCGACGCCGTCGACCTTGTTCAGCTTGCGCTCCACGCGGGTCGCGCACGCGGCACACGTCATGCCGCCGATCTCGAGCTCGATGGTCATACTTGTTCTCTTTTCGCGAGCTTGGACAGCATCGCGTTGTACGCCGCCAGTTCGTCATCGGACTCGGGGTTGCGGTCGTGCCTGCGCGCGTCGCGTTCGTCCGAACGGGACCACTGCACCAGCAGGGCGATCACGACCACCAGGACGGGAAGCTCGCCGGACGCCCACGCGATGCCGCCGCCGAGGCGCTGGTCGGCCAGCAGGTCACCGATCCACGGAACGGCCAGCGACCGGTAGAAGTTCTCGGCGATCACGCCCTGCGACGACATGATGATCACACCGAAGAACCCGTGGAACGGCATGACCGCGAACAGCATCGCCAGCCTGCCCAGGTACGGCGGGCGGCGCGGACCGGGATCGATGCCGATGACCGTCCAGTAGAACAGGTACCCGACGAGCAGGAAGTGCGTGTTCATCAACAGGTGCGCCCAGTGCCACCGCACAGCCTGGTCGAACAGCCCGGTGAGGTACAGCGCGTAGTACGAGCCGACCAGCAGCGCACACGCGACCAGCGGGTTGGTCAGCACACGCGCGAACCTGCTGTGCAGCACCGCGAGCAGCCATTCGCGCGGACCAGGCTCCTCACGGCTCGGACGCAGGGCACGCAACGCGAGCGTCGTCGGCGCGCCGAGCACCAACAGCACCGGCGCGAGCATGTTCAGCACCATGTGCGTCACCATGTGCACGCTGAACACACCGGGCGCGTACCGACCGACGCCGGAGGAGGTGGCCAGCAGGAGAACCAGGCAGCCCAACAGCCACGCGACCGTGCGGCCGACCGGCCAGGAATCACCGCGGCGGCGCAAGGTCCGTAGGCCGAGCAGGTACGCGACCGCGAGGGCGATGGCGGCGGTGCCGAAGATGAGCGAGAACCGCCACGCCGTGACGAAGTCCCACACGCTCGGCGACGCCGAGATGTCGTACCCGATCAGTGTGTCCATCGGTGTCTGTTCCCGGAAGAAGCCCGACGGTGGCTGCCGGGCCATCCCGACGGACACGCCGATGCCCGCCGCCATCACCAGCACCTGCACCCACAGCGCCCGCCGCAGGAACAACGCCAGCACGGCCAGCAAAGCGACCTTGACCAGCAGCAGCACGCCGTATCGGGTGATGAGGATATCGCTGACCGGTGTCAGCACAAGGCCTTCCAGGACACCGGAGACCGCGAGGACGCCGAAGCACACCGTCGACAACACGGTGAAGCGCTTGCGCATCCGCTCGGTGCTTTTTCGTCTGCGCACGGCGACGACGACCAGTGTTCCCACCCAGGCGGCCGCTGCGGTCACATGCCAGATCGAAGCGTCCGTGGCGATGTCGTGGCCCGCGCCCACGGCGGCGTGTCCGGACACCACCGGCGGCAGCAAGGCCACCAGCGCGATCACAGCCAGGACAGCACAGGACAACCACGTCAGCACGATCCGGCAGGCGACCGTCAACACGAACGCGAGGACAGCGGTGATCAGCCAGGCTTTCGGCGTCTCCAGCGCGTTGACGCCCGCCAGCAGCCTGGGTACGTCCAGTTCGGACAACGGCTGGCCGGACGAGTCCGAGACGTCCAGCACGACCATGGCCCCGGCGGCGGCCAACCACGCCGTCGCGGCCCAGCACGCGACGCGCAGACCGGCATAGCCTTCCGCCTTCAGCACACCGTCACGGCGTGCGGAGGCGATGAACACCGCGTACAGGAGACCGCCGACGGTCAGCGCACCCGCGCCGTCCGCCGCGTACCGGGCCAGCGCCGCGGCGAACCGGACGAACGCGCCCGGGTCCGCGTCGCCCACCAGGACATGCGCGGAACCGCCGATCATCGCGGTGATGACGAGAACGGCCACAGCACCGGTGAGGGCCGCCCCAACTGATCGGATCACTCACCACCAGTCGGCTGTGGCCCCGGCCTGGTTCCCGCGTGTGACCGCTCCCACTTGACAGCACGACGATGTGTTCCCTCCCGGAATCGGCATGACCCGGTTAGATTCGCTGTTCGGGTGGGAGGCTGTCGTCGTCAGCGTTGACGACATCCCGTCCGGACTGGGGAGGCGGCGCCACGATGTGGGGACCGAGCCACGAGCTGATCGGCCGCGGTGCCGAGCTCGGGGTGCTCAGGGCCTGCTACGACCGCCTGCCCGAGGTGGTGCTGGTGTCCGGCGAGGCCGGGATCGGCAAGTCACGGCTGGTCTCGGCGTTCACAGCCGAGCTCGCGGACGGCCCGCGGCTGCTCGGCGGCGGCTGCCTTGAGCTGGGCGCGGAGGGATCGCCGTACGTACCGTTCCTGCCGATCATGCGTGACCTCACCGGCCAGCCCGCACAGCCGGGGCCCGGGATCCTTGAGGAGATGCTGACACTGGTCACGCGGGCCGCCGAGCGCGGCCCCGTGGTGATCACGGTCGAGGACCTGCACTGGGCAGACGCGTCGAGCCGGGAGCTGTTCGCCTATCTGGCCCGCAACCTGACCGGCCCGGTGCTGCTGATCGGCACTGTGCGCACGGGCCATCCGAACCGCAGGCTGATCGCGGAGCTCGGCAGGCGCGCGGTCACCAGGATCGACCTCGGCCCACTGGCCGCCGACGACGTCATCGAGCTGCTGACGGCGGTCGGTGGCGAGCGGCCGGATCGGGCGCGTGGCTTGCGCGTGCATCGCCGCAGCGGCGGCAACCCGCTGTTCGTGGAGGCGTTGTGCCACGCCGACGAGCCCGGCGACCTACGGACGTTGCTGCTGGAACGGGTCACGCGCCGTGCGGAGCTCGAGGCGCTGGCGGTCGCGGCCGCCCCCGTGCCCGACGAGCACATCGCCGGGGTGTGCGGTGACGAGGCGTTGGCCGAGTTGATCGACCGTGACCTGGTTGTGGTCGCCCCGGACGGCTACGTGATCCGGCACGACCTGATCCGCGAGGCCGTCTACGACTCGACGGTGCCCGCCCGCCGCAAGCGTCTGCACGCCCATTTCGCCGCGCTGGCCCCAGACGGTGCCGCGGCGGCGCAGCACTGGCTCGCCGCGGGGGACGCCGACCGTGCGTTGCCGGTGGCGTGGCGGGCGGCGCGGGCGGCGGCACGACAGAACGCGTACGACGAGCAGTTGCACCTGTTGGAGCTGATCCTGGCCCAGTGGTCGGACGCCCTTGAAGTCGACCGCGGCACAGTCATGGAACACGCGGCCGCAGCGGCGCTGGCGGCGGGAAAGCCCGCGATCGGGATCGCGCACAGCACGGCCGCGCTCGACGTGACAGCCGACCCGCAGCAGATGGCCCGGCTGCTCGGACTGCGCGGTCAGCTGCGCAATCGGGCGGACGGCACAGGCATCGAGGACCTGGAACAAGCGATTTCCCTGGCGCCGCAGGGCAGTCTCCGCGGCTGGCTGCTCGCCGCGCTGGCGTTCGTCGAGGTCGTGGCGAACCGGTACGACAGCGGACGCGGGCACGCGCGGGAGGCATCGCGGATCGCCAACGAGTTGGCGGACAACGGTCTGCTGGCCCGCGCGACGCTGGTCACGGCGGCGCTCGACGGCGCGGCGGGCCTGATCGAACAGGCCAGACAGTCGTTCGCCACCGCGCGTCGCCTCGCGGGCGAGGTCCCCGACGAGCACACGTACCTCACGACGTTCCAATGGGAGGCAGGCCTTCTCGAAGCGGTCGGCGACTACGGACAGGCCGCCGAGCTCGCCATGGAAGGCCGCCGCGAGGCGGAACGGCTGGGCCACGGGCGTTCGCGCGGGAGCATGCTCGCCGTGGCCCGCGCGGTGCCACTGCGGCTGCTCGGCCGATGGGACGAGGCGCTGGAACTGGTGGACGAGGCCATCGCGGACGCACCGCCGCCGCTCCACAGCGCGTTCCTGCGACTGGTCGCGGCGGACATCGCCCGGTGCCGAGGCGAGAACGCCCGGTTCGAGACCCTGATGCGCGGGCTGGCCGAGTTCGCCAGGCACGCCAAGAACGCGGCCGAGGCGACACTGGAGATCACCATCCAGCGAATCGAGTGGACACTGGCCACCGGAGATCTCGACCAGGCCGACCGCGACCTGCGCGACAACCTCAGCCCCGGCCACCCGGCCCGCGAAGTCATGCGCCTGGCTGTACTCGGCGCCCGCGTCCAACGAGCCCGCCGGGCTGCGGCGCCCCGCAATCGGCGGCTCGCCCACGACGTCACCGCCCGGCTGGACGAGCTGACCCGTGTCGTCGACGCGGTCAAGGCACCCAGCGCCTACCGCCGTACCTTCGAGGCGCTGACCACCGACTCACTATCCACATGGGACTCGGCGGTGACCGCGTGGCGAGGGCTGGGAAATCCGTACGAGACAGCGATCACCTTGACCGACGCGGCGACAGCCGCACTCGCCACGAACAACCGCCCAGGGGCACGGTCCCGACTGGCCGAGGCGCGTGAGCTGGCCACCGCCCTCGACGCCGGACCGCTGATCGACCGCATCGACGGGCTGGTCAGCCGCAGCAGACTCGACGACGTGGCGAAACCCCGTGCCCACAACGACTTCGGCCTCACCAGGCGCGAGGTGGACGTACTCGGGGTGCTCGCCCGAGGCAAGTCGAACCAGCAGATCGCCGACGAGTTGTTCATCAGCACCAACACCGTCGCCACCCACGTGGCCCGGATCCTCGTCAAGCTCGGCGCGACCACCCGGACCGAAGCAGTCGCCCGAGCCAGGGAGACCGACCTACTGGGATAGCGGCGTCCGCGTGAACACCGCGTGCGCTAGAAAAGCCCGCCTCCAGCGTTGACGAGCTGACCGGTCAACCACCCCGCGTCCGGCGACGCGAGGAAAGCCACCACCGAAGCGATGTCGTCAGGTTCGCCGATCCGGCGCAGTGGCGTGGTTTCCGCGAGCCGCTGCAGCACCTCGGGACCACGGTTGCGCAGCAACGCCTCCGTGCGCACCGGCCCAGGCCGGACGGCGTTCACCGTGACCGACCGGGGCCCGAGCTCGTGCGCGAGGATGCGCACGAGCTCGTTGCCCACGGCCTTGCTCGCCGCGTAGACACCGGTGCCCGGCTGGGTGGTGGCCGTGACTCCCCCGCTGATCACGACGATCCGGCCGCCGTCGTTGATCCGGTTCGCGGCGGCGCGCAGCAGCTGGAACGTGGCACGGGCGTTGGTGGCGAACATCAGGTCGAAGTCGTCGTCGGTGGCCTCAGCGATCGGCCCGAACCGGGCTGTGCCGACGTTCCCGACCACCACGTCCAGGCCGCCGAACAGCCGTTCAGCCTGGTCGAACAGCGCCAACAGCTGCTCGGGATCGGCGACGTCCCCGCCGACCGCGACGGCCTTGCCGCCCCGGCCGGTGATCTCGTCGACCACCTCGGCGGCCGCGTCGGCGTCGGACCGGTAGTTGACCACGACGTTCGTCTCCGGCCCGGCGAGCCGGACCGCGATCGCGCGGCCGATGCCACGAGAGCTGCCGGTGACCAGCACTGTACGCATCAACACATCCCCTTTGATTGAGAACATCAACAGTCGAGATACTAAACCTATTTAGTTGATGAACTCAACAGTCGGGTTGCTAAACTGTGGGGCATGGATCTCGCAGCCGCTCTCTGCGCACTGCACCGCGAAGTGGCGGTGCTCTACGGTTCGACCGCACGACGCTTCGACCTGACGCTCCAACAGGCGGAGTTGCTGATCCAGGTGCACGGCGGCAGCGTGTCGTCCGGCGAACTGGCCCGCAGGCTCGGCTGCGACAAGTCGAACATCACCGGCATGGTCGACCGGCTGGACCGCCGGGGGCTGCTGCGCAGGGAGCCCGACCCGGACGACCGCCGGATCACCAGAGCCACCCTCACCGAAGACGGCACAGCACTGGCGGCACGCATCCGTGCGGAGTTCGCCGCGGTGGTCGACCAGCGCTGCGCGGAACTGTCCACTGCCGACACCGCGGAACTGGCCAGGCTCGCCGACACCGTCACCGGCGCACTGGCCGCCGCTCGTTAGACGGCGTCGACTGAGCTACTTCTTGCTCTGGTCGTTGCTCAGCCACTTCTCCGGGCGCATCCGCACCAGCACGGAGTGCTCGCCCAGCGCTTGGTCCACATAGGCCGTTGCCTCGTCGGCCGACAGGTACCGGCCCACGATCCGCAATGCCTGTTCCCTGCTCGGCGGGACGTCGTTGGCGATCACCGGACCCTCGGCGGTGACGTACTTGTACGGGATGGTCTCGGTGTGCACCGCGAAACTGAAGGTGCCCGCCGCCGTGACCAGTTTGTCCTTGATGGTGCCGCGTTCGATCCAGATCAGCACGTCGCCGCCTGGTTCGTAGTCGTACCAGACCGGCACGGCCAGCGGCGCCCTGCCGTCCCTGGTGACCGCCAGCACCCCGACGTGCGCCTCGGCCAGGAAGGCCATCCGTTCCTCGGCCGTCATCACGAAAGACACCGCGTTTCCTCCCAGTCAGTGGTCCCCCACCGAGGCAACTCGGCGTCCGAGGCCGTTATTCCGGCGCGGTGACGGCACTCAGCGCGGACTGCGACGCCGCGTCGGCGGCGCGGTAGACGATCAGCCGCTGATCCGGGTCCTGCAACGGGGTCAACACTTCGTAGTGGACAGTCAGCGGCCCGCCGACGGGATGCAGCATCCGTTTCCGCCCCCGGCCACGGACCTGGACGTCCTGCTGCGCCCAGAACCGGGCGAACTCGTCGCTGCGGCTGGTGAGGTCGTCGACGAACTGGGCGAAGGACGTGTCGTCGGGATAGGTGGCCCACGCGGCACGCAGGTCGGCGATGCCTTCGCGGATGATCTGCTCGCGGTCGAGGTAGAACGTGCGCAACGCCGGGTGCAGCAGGCACAGCCACAGCCCGTTGCGCTGATCCTCCGGCACTTCGTCGAAGTCGAGCATCAGCCTGGTCATCTCGGTGTTCCAGGCCAGGATGTCGTTGCGGTGGTTGACGACCATCGCGGGCAGCGGCGACAGGTCGTGCAGCAGCTGCACCAACTGGACGGCCACCTCGGCCTTGCGCTGCCTGCCCACCTGCCGTTGCCGTGCCAGGTCGAACAAGTACGCCCGTTCGTCGTCGGACAGGCGCAACGCTCCCGCGAGCGCGTCGAGCACGTCCGCCGACGGCCGCAGGCCGCGGCCTTGTTCCAACCGCACGACGTAGTCGACGCTGACCCCGGCGAGTTCGGCGACCTCTTCCCGGCGCAGTCCCGGTGTCCGCCGCATCCGCCTGCGGTCCGGCAGGCCGACGTCGCCCGGCGCCAGCCGTTCCCGCCGGGTCCGCAGGAAGGCCGCCATCTCCTTGGTGGTGTCCCCCATCGTGCTCATTGCCTCGATACTACGGCTGCCTGGTACTCCGAGTCCCAGGAAAAGCCTTCCCTTACCCCTGTTCGGCGGTTGCCCCAATCTGGGGGAACATCACCGAACCAGGAGGAACCTCCAGTGGGATCACTGTCGCTCGACACCTACCGGCTGCTCGGCCGCTCGGGTCTGCGCGTCTCGCCGCTGTCGCTCGGCACGATGACGTTCGGCACCGACTGGGGCTGGGGCTCCGACACAAACGAGGCACGCCGGATCTTCGACGCCTACGTCGACCGTGGCGGCAACTTCATCGACACGGCCAGCCAGTACACCAACGGCGTGTCCGAGCAGATGCTCGGCGAGTTCGCCGCCGACAAGCGTGACAGCCTCGTGATCGCGACGAAGTACACGATGATGCGGCAGCCGGGCGACCCGAACTCCGGCGGCAACCACCGCAAGAGCCTGGTCGCCTCGGTCGAGGCCAGCCTGCGCAAGCTGCGGACCGACTACATCGACCTGCTCTACATGCACGCCTGGGACGCCACCACGCCGGTCGACGAGATCATGCGTGCGCTGGACGACCTTGTCCGCGCGGGAAAGGTGCTCTACCTCGGGATGTCCGACCTCCCGGCGTGGCAGGCCGCCCGGATGCAGACGATCGCGGACCTGCGTGGCTGGTCGCCGCTGGTGGCGCTGCAGATCGAGTACAGCCTGGCCGAACGGACCGTGGAGCGCGACCTCATCCCGATGGCAGCCGAGCTCGGACTCGGTGTCATCCCGTGGTCGCCGCTGGCCAACGGTGTGCTGGTGGGCAAGTACACCGAGGCCGATCTGAACCACGTCGGCGGCACCTCGGCCGAGGGCTCGCGCAAGGACCTCGCCGCCGCCAACGGCTCGCTGACCGCTCGGAACCTGGCGATCGCCGGGGTGGTGAAGGACGTGGCAACTCAGATCGGTGTGAGCCCGGCGCGGGTCGCGCTGGCGTGGACGCTGCTCAACCCGGCGGTGACTTCACCGATCATCGGGGCGCGCACGTTCGCGCAGTTCGAGGACAACCTCGGCGCGCTCGACGTCCGGTTCGACGCCAGTCACATCGAGGCGCTGGACAAGGCCAGTGAGATCGAGCTCGGCTTCCCGCACGCCTTCCTGGCCAAGCCGGTGCCGAGGAGCGTGATCTTCGGCGACCTCACCATCGAGCAGCGCCGCTGACCCACGCAACCAATGTGGCCTTCGGTGCGCTGGCCGCAACCAAGGCGGCCTTCGTTGCGCTAAGCACCCATGCGTGGGTGTGCAACGAAGGTGGCCCTTGTTGCGGCCAGCGCACCCAAGGCGGCCTTCGTTGCGTCTCACTTACAGCAGGCGGGTGAGGATTCCGGCGACCAGTGCTGCGCGGTCGGGTATGTCGGCGACGAGCACGTGCTCGTGCCGGGCGTGTGCGCCCGCGCCACTGGCGCCGAGACCGTCGAGCACTGGAATACCCAGTGCGGCAACGAAGTTGGCGTCGCTGCCGCCACCGACGCTGATCGGGGTGAGCGGCGCCCGGATATCACGCGCGGCTTCGTCCGCTACGTCGAACAAACGCTTGCTCTCGGCGGTGAGGCGCATCGGCGGCCGGTTCCAGCCACCGCTCACCGACACCCGCACACGCGGATCCTGCGCGGTGAGCCCGGCGATGACCTCGTCGACGCGATCGGCCTCGGCCTGTGTGCTGACCCGGATGTCGACCATGCCGTGTGCCTGGCCCGCGACGACATTGCGCGCGGTGCCACCGGAGATCGTGCCGACGTTGATCGTGGTTCCCGCCGCGCGGTCCTCGGCGGCGACCAACTGCCCGACAACCTCCGCCAGCGCGTGCACTGCGCTGGCCCCGGCTTCCGGCTCGTTGCCCGCGTGTGCCTCGATCCCGTGCGCGGCAAGGGTGAAGATGCCCACGCCCTTGCGTTCGGTCTTGACGTCCCAGCCGATGCCCGGTTCCAGCACCAGCGCGGCCAAGCTGGCACAAGCCGCCTGTTCGATGTGCGGCCGCGACACCGGACTGCCGAGTTCCTCGTCTCCGTTGAGAAGGAATGTCACGGTCGGGCACGGCAGATCCAGCGCCCGCAAAGCCCGGACCGCCCAAACACCGGTGACCAGACCGGCTTTCATGTCGTACACGCCGGGACCGGTCACTTTTCCGTTGTCCACGGCGAAAGGCCAGTCGGCGAGTGTCCCTTCCGGCCACACGGTGTCGTAGTGCCCGATCAGCAGGACCGGCTTGTCCGTCGTGCCGCGGTAGGTCGCGGTCAGGACATCGCCGTGGTCGGGTTTCTCGTGCCGCTGCCACTCGTCCGGTGCGCCGAGCCGGTCGTCCAGCCACGCCCTGATCACGTCCGCTGTGCTGTCCAGCAACGGTTTCACCGAACTCGGCGACTCCGACACGACCAGTGTGGACAGGTCGGCGAGCATCGGGTCGAGCTGCTCACGGCACCATCCGGCGAGGGACATCGACAACCTCCTCAGCGGACCGGCACGCCGGGGCCGAGCGGCAGGCCGATTCCGTACCAGGCAAGGAACATCAGCAGCCAGACGCACAGGTTGACCAGTGCGATCGGCAGCACGAGGGACATCAGGGTGCCGACACCGGCCGACGGCCGGTAACGGCGGATGAACCCGAGCGCGATCACGAAGTACGGGCTCATCGGAGTGACGCTGTTGGTGGGCGCGTCGGCGATCCGGAACAGCGCCTGGGTGGTCTCCGGCTGGATGTGCAGCAGCATCAGCATCGGCACCAGGACCGGCGCGACCAGCGCGTACATCGCCGATCCGCTGGTCAGCAGCAGGTTCATCACGCTGATCAGCAGTACCGCGCCGACGAAGATGACCACCGGCTGCGCGCCGAGCGAGTCCAGCGCGCGGGCGCCGCTGATCGCGATCACCTGGCCGATGTTGGTCCACTTGAAGTAGCCGAGGAACTGCGAGACGGCGAAGAACAACACCAGCACCGGGACCAGTTCCCGCAGGCCCTGCCCCATCAGGTCGGGGAAGTCCTTCGGCGATTTCATCGTGCCGACCGTGACGCCGTAGACCGTGCCGATGATCATGAAGAACAGCATCAGGATCACCGCGATGTTGGTCATCAGCGGCGAGTTCACGATCGAGCCGCCCGCACCGCGCAACGGCGAACCGGACGGCAGCACAGCCAGCACGACGAGCACGATGTAGGCCAGCGCCGCGAACAGCGCCCTGCGCACGCCCTTGCGCTCGACCGCGGACAGCGTCATGTCCGGCAGTTCTTCGACGTCGGTGAGTTCCGGCTCGACGGCGTTCATCGCGGCCACCCGCTTGGCCACGATCAGCTCGGTGATGACCGTGATGCTCACCGCGAGCAGCAGCGAGGACGCCACCGAGAAGTAGTAGTTGGAAACCGGTGTGACCAGGTAGTTCGGGTCGATGGTGTGCGCGGCTGACGTGGTCAGCCCGGCGAAGATCGCGTCCGAGCCGGTGATCACCAGGCCGATGCTGCTCGCGCCGCCGACCGACACGTACGCCACGACGGCACCGATCACCGGGCTGCGGCCGACCGCGCGGAAGGCGATCATCGCCAGCGGGATCATCACGACGAACGCCGCGTCCGAGGCGATCTGGGCGAACATCGCGGTCAGCGAGATCGCGAACGTGACCAGCTTGGCGGGCACCCTGGCCAGCGCGGCCCGCATCAGCGCGGGCAGCAGGCCGGTCCGGTCGGCGACCGCGACACCGAGCATGACCACCACGATCAGCCCGAGCGGCGGGAAGTTCACGAAGTTCTTGATCAGGTCGCCGAGCATCATCTGCACGCCCGCGCCCGAGACCAGGCTCTTGATGTCGACCGTCTTGCCGTCGGCGGGTGAGACGACCGAGACGCCCGCCATCGACAGGATCCAGCTGGCGATCACCACCAGCACACTCATGATCACGAACAGCCAGAACGGGTGCGGCAGCTTGTTGCCCGCCCGGTCGACCAGGTCGAGCACCCGCAGCACGAACGACGTCACCGAACGCCGCTGTTTGGTTCCCTCGGCCATGCCACCTCCTTTGTCGTGTCCAGCATCCAACGGGTTGGTGCAATATTGTGTCAAGCCTGAACTTGGTTGTGCACGTTTTGTTCAAGCTAGGATGCGGGCGTGCAACCATTGGATGACGCCGACCTCGACCTGGTCGCCGCGCTGCAGCTCGCGCCTCGGGTGCCGCTCAACGTCGTCGCCGACGTGCTCGGCACGTCGGCGAGCACCGTCAGCAGGCGGATGCACCGGCTGCAGGAGGACCGGCTGCTGCGCGTCATCTCGACCGTGCACTGGCCGCTGTTCCTCAGCGGGAACCCGTACGTGGTCTGGATCCGGTGCCAGCCGGGCAAAGTGGCGGCGGTCGCCGCGGCCGTGCGCGACGTACCGGCGGCGCAGTCCATTTTGGTCACCACCGGTGACGCGGACATCCACTGCACGATCTACCCGTTGCGGGGAACGGATCCCCGCACACTGCTGACCCGGACACTGCCCGCGATCCCCGGGGTGGCGTCCATCCAGTCGCATCTGGTGCTGCGGACCGCGCGCCGGGCCGTGTCGTGGCGGATCGACCGGCTGACCGACGCGCAGGCCGCCGTGCTGAAAGCACACGCGACACCGACGGACGCGACCGTCGACACCCTCACCGAGGCGGAGTTCGAGACGTTGCGGCTGATGTTCGACGACGGCCGGATCTCCGCGGCCGAGGTGGCCAGGGCACTGGAAGTCAGCAGGTCGACGGCGTACCGGCTGATCCAGTCCGTGCTCGACGGCGGCGCGGCACAGCCACGCGTGGAGATCGAACCGGCGGTACTCGGCTACCCGATCACCGCGCTGCTCACGTTCGACGTGCGGCCCCGGCACATCCCGGCCGCGCTCGCCGCGCTCGGCGCACACCGGTCGGGCAGGCTGACCGTGATGACGGCCGGGCCCGCGTCGATCATCCACCACGGCGTCTTCCGCGACGAGGAGGACCTGGCCTCGTTCATCACCGACGACGTCGGCGCGCTCGACGGCGTCAGCGGGTTCACGATGTCCGTCGCGCTCGGGATACTCCGCCGCCAGTGGATCGACCGGGACGAGGACGTCCTGTTGGGACAGCGACGGCACGACATCCTGGCAGCGCCCGGCACTCCGCTGTGACTGCCCGCAACCAAGGCGGCCTTCGGTGCACTGCCCGCACCGAAGGCCACATTGGTTGCGCGTCAGCGCGAGCGGCCGATCGCCTAGGCCGAGTCACGCCTGGTCAGCGAGACCGGCAGGACCACGCGCCGCACCGGCGGCTCGTGGCCCGACAGCAGGACGTGCAGCATCTCGATCATCTTCGTGACCTGCTCGGCCGGGTCCTGGTGCACGGTGGTCAGCGGCGGTTCGACGCTCGCCGCGATGCGGGGGCTGTCGTCGAACCCCACGACCGCGACGTCGCCGGGGACCGACCGGCCCGCCGCCCGAAGCGCCCTGATGGCCCCAGCCGCCATCGGGTCGCTCGCCGCGAACACCCCGTCGAGATCGGGCACCCGCTCCAGCAGTCGCCGCATCGCGGCGTCCGCGCCCGTCTCGGTGAAGTCCGCCGATTCTGCCATTCCCTCGGTCGTGATGCCCGCCGAGGCGAGTGTCGCCCGCCAGCCCGCGAGGCGGTCCCGCGCCGAGCGCTGGTCCTGCGGCCCGGTGACGGTGACGATCCGCTTGCGGCCCTGTGCCAGCATGTGCTCGACCGCAAGCCGGGCACCCGTCATGTTGTCATGGTCCACTGTGTACAGTCCCTTGGCGTTGGCGACGGACGAGCCGCCGAAGACCACCGGTACCCGCAACAGCTTCAGCGCCGCGGCGAGCGGGTCGCCTGTGTGCGGGGCGAAGACCAGGACTCCGTCGACGTGCCCACCGTCGAGGAACTTCATCGTCCTGGGGATGTCCTCCCTGTTGTCGACGAACATGACCAGCATCTGGCTGCCCTGACTGGCCAGTTCGCGGAACGCCGCCCGCATGACGACCAGGTAGAACGGATCGTCGAGGACCATCGACTCCGGTTCGGACAGCAGCAGCGCCACCGCCCCTGTTCGTTTGGTCACCAGCGAACGCGCGGCCTGATTGGGCGAGTACCCCAGGTCGCGTGCTGCCGCCATCACCGCCTCTCGTGCCCGTGGGCTTACGTAGATCTCCTCGTTCAACGCGCGTGAAGCGGTCGAGCGGGACACACCCGCATACGCCGCCACGTCTTCCAGCGTCGGCCTGCCGCCCCGATCCGGTGATGCCACCGCGGTTCCTCCCGTCTGGTTGGGACTACCCTATGGCCACTCCGGGGCGCGCCGCCATGAGAGCGCTTCCTATTTCCCAGTCTTGGCATGTCGTTGCGGGAAAGGCATATTCGCCGTGCATATCCGGGAGCGCTCTCAACATTTGTCGGCCGGTCAGAGCCGGTCGGCGAACCGTCGGATGTGTGCCGCGATCTCGCCGCTGTGGTCCTCCAGCGCGAAGTGACCGGTGTCCAGCAAGTGGAGATCGATCACACGAACATCACGCGCGAACGGGTGCGCGCCGGACTCGGGGAACACGATGTCGTTGCGGCCCCAGACAACCAGCGTCGGCGGTTGGTATACCCGGAAGTACTCCTGCCAACGCGGGTACAGCGCGGGATTGGTTCGGTAGTCATACAAAAGCTCCAGCATGGCCTCCTTGTTGCCGCCCCGGTTGAGCAACGCCTCCTGCAGCAGCCAGTTGTCCGGGTCGATCATGGCAGGGTCGGCGACGCCGTGGGTGTAGTTCCAGCGCAATGCCTCCGCCGACATTCCCGCGTCCGCGATCCTCGCCCGGTTCGCCGGTGACGGGTCGGCCCACAGTTCGCGCAACGGCCCCCAGAAGCTGTCCGGCAGTCCTTCCTCGTAGGCGTTGGCGTTCTGCACGACGAGGAAGCTCACCCGTTCCGGATGCCTG
The DNA here is from genome assembly GCF_000826545.1 of Kibdelosporangium sp. MJ126-NF4. The sequence goes on from NZ_CDME01000016.1 coordinate 321,749, forward strand.
GTGGCCAGCCGGAAACCGACCGGGCCGCCGAAGTCCTGCATGTAGAGCGCGTACGTTGTCAGGCCGAGGTGTTCGGTGAGCCGCTCGACTACGTCGGTGAGCCGATCGAAGGTGTAGTCGAATTCCGTCGGCCGCGGCGCGTCACTGTGCCCGAATCCAGGGTAGTCCGGCGCGATCACGTGGAAGTCGTTCTCCAGTAACCGGATCAGGTCCCGGTACATGAAGGACGACGCGGGGAAACCGTGCAGCAGGAGGATTGTCGGCTTCTCCGGATCGCCTGCCTCGCGGTAGAAGACGGAGAGCCCGTCGATCTTGACGGTGTGAAAACGTGGCATGGTGAACTCCTTGACTCACAGGGAACTTCCGGCGTCACGCCGGTCGACGACGCTCCAGAACAGCAGCGCGGCCAGGCCGATGGCCGCGCCGAGGACGCACACGCCCGCCCAGCCCGCGTGCGTGTAGGTCACAGTGGACACAATCGCCCCGGTGGCGCTGCCGACGGAGTAGAACACCATGTATCCGGCGGTCAGGCGGCTCTGCGCTTCCGGGCGCGTGCGGTAGATCAGGCCCTGGTTGGCCACATGCACCGACTGCAGGCCGAAGTCGATCGCCAGCACACCGATCACCAGTCCCCACAACGACTGCGGGAGAAGCGCGATCGGGATCCAGGACACCAGCATGACCGCGAGGCCGATTCCGGTGATCCGCTGCGCGTGGCCCCGGTCGGTCAACCGTCCGGCGTTGGAGGCGCCGAGCGCCCCGACCGCCCCTGCCAGCCCGAACAAGCCGACCTGTGTCGTGGACAGGGAATACGGCGGCGCACTGAGCGGCAGCACCATGGGTGTCGCGAGGACCGTGAACGCCATGAAGATCAGCATTGCGAGGACCGCGCGCGTCCGCAGCACCCTGACCGTGGCGTACAGCGTGAACACGGATCCGATCAGCCGTGGATAGGAGATCCGGTCGCGCGGTTCGGCTGCACGCGGCAGCTGTGTCCACAGCAGACACGCCATGGCGAGCGCCGCCGCGGCGGCCAGAAGGTACACCGACCGCCAGCCGGTCAGGTCGGCCACGGTTCCCGCCACGGTGCGGGCCAGCAGGATGCCGATGATGATGCCGCTGGTCACGATCCCGACGATCCGGCCTCGGTCCGCCGGATCCGCCAGCCCCGCGGAGTAGGCCACCAGCACCTGCGTCACGACCGCGAGCGCGCCAACGGCCGTCATCCCCGCGAGCAGCACGGGCGCGCTCGGCGCGGCGGCGACCACGATCAGCGCGAGAGCCGAGAGCACCGTCTGCCCGACGACGAGTCGACGCCGGTTCACCAGATCGCCGAGCGGCACGATCAGCAGCAGCCCGGCGCCGTAGCCGACCTGGGTGACCGTGCCGATGACACCGGCGACGGCGTGACTGAGCCCGATGTCGGCGCTGATCACCTCCAGCAGCGGTTGGTAGTAGTAGACGTTGGCCACCGCCAGCCCGCACGCGACCGAGAACATCAGCGCGGTTCGCGCGCTCAATCCCGTCCTGACCTGCGTGGATCGTGCCACGACACCCTCACCCCTCGTGGTTTCAACTTGCAACCACTTCAGCATGACACAGTGTGGTTTCACCTTGCAACCAGTATCGTTGCAAGGTGAAACCACGAAGGTGGAGGAGGACGCGTCGTGCCAAGACGGACCAGCCATGAGGACGCGAGTTGCCCGGTCGCCCGCCCGCTGGACGCGATCGGCGACGGCTGGTCGTTGCTGATCATCCGGGACGCCTTCGACGGGCTGCGCCGGTTCGGTGAGTTCCAGCGCAACCTCGGCCTGGCCAAGAACATCCTCTCGGCGCGGCTGCACAGCCTTGTCACACACGGGATCCTGCGCACTGTCCCGGCAGGCGACGGCAGCCCGTACCAGGAGTACGTGCTCACCGAGAAGGGCCGTGGCCTGTTCCCCGTCCTGGTCGCGCTGCGGCAGTGGAGCGAGGAGCACTTCTTCCAGCCGGAGGAGACCAGGGCGCGGCTGGTCGACACCCAGGACGGTCAGCCCGTCCCCAAGCTCCGGATCCTCGCGCACGACGGCAGGCCGCTCGACCCGGAGGACACCACGATCACGATGCGCCGCGGCGACTGAGCCCGCCGGGTCAGCCCGGTAGCGGGTCCCACGTTCGCAGCACGTCGTCGATCCGGTCGGCGTCCCACGCCCCACAGCAGATCGCCAACCGGTAGCTCAGCCGCAGTGTCTCGCCCGCGGGCAGCACCAGCGGTTCATAGAAGGCCAAGGACGGGTTGACCACGGGATACGGCTCACTGCGCACGAACCAACGGGTGTCCGGATTGGACTCCGCGCCGACGAACAGCAGGGTGGACATCCGGTCGACCTCGTCGTGCGCGCCGACGAACGCCAGCCAGTCCGCCCGCGTGCCCATCAGGTCCGGTCCCGACCGGCCGCCCGACGCCAGAATCGTGCCGCCGGTGAACGACCTCGGCCCGCGCCAGAAGAACCCGCAGTACCCGGCCAGTTCCCGGCCGAACACCGTCGGGCTGCCGAACTCCAGGTCCTCGCCGCGCACGTTGGCCAGTTCGAAGGTCAGGTCGAGCCGCCAGGAGTCCACTCCGAGGGAGTACCCGATGGTGCGCCGTTCGGCGATCCACCGCTCGCCCGCCGCGGTGATCCAGTCGATCCGCTCGGTCCACGGCCCGTCGAAGCCCTGGTGCACCAGCGTGCCGACGTTGGGCAGGACCTGGTACCCCTTGCCGGTGACGTAGGAGACCCCGCCCCAGAAGTTCTGGCCGGACAGGTGCGACGCGGTCATCGCGAGGCCCTTGTGCCAGCGGTGGTCGTGCGGTCGGTAGCCGGTGACCACGTCGCCGTCGAGTGTCCGCAGTGGATGGAAACTGGGGCACGGACACTCGAAGGCCGGGGTGTCCGGGCGGTAGGTGTATCGGAACAGTTCGGCGTCGGCGCCCATCAACGTGAGCGTCCGCCCGTCGTCCACAACGGTCACTGGCTCGGCTCTCCGTCCATCCGGTGGTAGTACGGGTCGTCCGGGCCGATCTCGCCGCGCCGCACCGGACTCGCGGTGAACGCCGACCGGTAGATGGCCGCGACGAGCTCCAGCGCCTCCCGCCCCTGGCCGCCCGACAGCGGCGGCCGTTCGCCCGTGGCCATGGCGTCGAGAAAGTACGGCAGTTGGGCGGCGTGCGAACTGGCCACGTCGTACGGGATGTCGGTCCACGACGCGACTCGTTCCGCGTCGCGGACGTGCACCGCCGGGGTGTAGCGCCAGTCGGCGTTCTGGTAGCCGTAGAGGTGGGTCAGTTCCACGGTGGCGTCGGTGAGGTCGACGCGGATGTAGCTCTCCTCGCGCGGCGAGAGCGTGCTGTTCACAATGGATGCCATGGCGCCGCTGGTGAACCGGACCGAGGCCATCGAGACATCCTCGGTGTCCACGGCACGGGCCAGCCGCCCGGCCATCGCGCGGACCTCCTCCCACTCCCCCAACATCGCCAGCAGGAGGTCCATCTGGTGGATACCGTGGCCCATGGTCGTGCCGCCGCCCTCGGTCTCCCATCGGCCACGCCACGGCACGTCGAAGTAGCCCTGGTCGCGGTACCAGGTCGTGGTGCAGACAGCCACCAGCGGACGGCCGAGCGCGCCGGAGCCGATCAGGTCGATGGCGTTGCGGCCACCGGAGCCGAACCGGTGCTGGAACACCACGCCCGCGTACGGCCCGCCGCGCTGTTCCGCCGCCTCGATCCGGGCGTACTCGGCCAGCGACAGGCACGGCGGTTTCTCCAGCAGAACCCACGAGCCCGCCTCAAGGCACTGCACGGCGATGTCCGCGTGCGTCGCGGGCGGCGTACAGACGATGGTGAGGTCCGGCGAGCCGTCGGCCAGCATCGCGTCCACGGAGGTGTAGGCCGATGGGATGTCGTACTGTCGCTGGAAGTCCGCGAGCCGTTCCGGATCGCTCTCCACGGCCGCGACCAACTCGACCCGGTCGGCCGACGCGTGCAACGCGGGGATGTGCGAGGTCTCGGCGACCACCCCGCAGCCCACGATCGCGACCCGGAACCGCTGGTGCTGTGTCATTCGCTGTCCTTCGCTCCGTACGCCACTGCCCGTTGATCTTGGCGGCAAGTACGGGGTTCAGTCCAGCGGCAGCCGACATGCCGGGTTCCCGTCACCCGATCCGGCACTGTGCCGTAACGCCGTACGACCGGTGTGCGACGCTCAGAGGGATGGAACCCGTTGTGATGAAAGGGAGCGCCGTGCGGATCGCGAGGATTCTCGTCACCGGGGCGATGGGTGCGGTGCTCGCCGGGTGCGGCACGGGAACTGCTCCCGGCGGAACCACTCCTCCGGGTTCGAGTACGTCATTTACCGCGTCGTTCAGCGCGGCGCCGACGCCATCGGCCGTGGCGACGAGCCGCCCGGCCCCGGCGGCGGGCACGTGGACGATGCCCAACCTGGTCGGGTCGAAGCTGCAGCAGGCACAGGACACCATTCAGAAGCTGACAGGCAACCCACTGTTCCTCACCCGCTCGCATGACGCCACCGGCAAGGGCCGCAACCAGGTGGTCGACTCGAACTGGAAGGTGTGCGGCCAGAGCGTCCCGGCAGGCCAGTCCTTCCACACCGACACGGTGATCGACTTCGCGGCGGTGAAACTCGAGGAGAAGTGCGGGTGAGCTGGTTCTTGCGCCAACTCGACCAATAACTTAGGTTAGCCTAAGCTTCGAGTTGGAATGATGGTGTCATGTCGAGAGTCAAGCCGCCGGACCGTCGGAAGATGATCAGCGCAACGGTCGCCCGGACCAGCAGGATCAGCCGGAACTTCGTGACCGTGACGGTCACCGGTGACGAGCTGGCCGAGTTCGAGTACCAGGGAGCCGACCAGTGCACGCGGCTGTTCTTCCGCCGAGACGGCCAGGACCAGCTGACCATGCCCACGTTCTCCAACAACGCGTGGCTGGCGCAGTTCCTGCTCACCCGGGTGGCCAACCGGCCGTGGGTGCGCAACTACACGGTTCGCGCGTTCCGCACGGACCCGTGGGAGATGGACATCGAGTTCGCGCTGCACGGTGACACCGGACCAGCGTCGGTCTTCGCGACCAACGCGCAGCCGGGCGATCCGGTCGGCCTGTTCGACGAGGGAATCGGCTACCTGCCCGGCAAGGACGCGGCGCGCCAGCTGATCGTCGCCGACGAGAGCGCGGTGCCCGCCGCGCTGACGATCCTGGAGCAGGCGCCGGACACCCTGCATGCCGACGTGTACCTCGAAGTACCGGACCCCGACGACATCCGGGAGCTCGACACGGCGGCCAACGTGACCGTGCACTGGCTGGCGCGCAACGGTTCCGGGAACGTTCCCGGCATGCTTGCCCTGGAAACCATCAAGAGCACGACATTGCCGGACAAACCGCAGTACACGTGGGTCGCGGGAGAAAGCGCGCTGGCGACAGGCATTCGCCGTCACCTGGTTCAGCAACACGCGGTGCCGAAGTCGAGCGTCACGTTCATCGGCTACTGGCGTCACGGGAAAGCCAGCCCAGGCTGATCACGGACCGCTACGAGGTCGAAGCGGTCCGGGCCTGCACGGGCGTGGGCCTGAAGGAAGCAGCCGTCGCTGTGGAGCGCCTGCGCGGTTGAGGGGATCGTGGCGGAAAACCGCCAGACCTTCGGCTGCGCCCCTGGTGGAGTGACATCATGCTGCCTCGTCCACTGCGCAACCGGGTCACGCCAGCCGGGGAGCTGATCGCCACCGAGCATCGCGGAACCATGTACGGCAACCGGGGTGTGCTGCACAACGACGACCTGGTGATCGTGCGACGCCATCAGGTCCGGCGCTGGTTGGTCTGTGTGCTGGAGTTCCGTGGCCGCCGACGTCAGATCATGCAGCCGCGCCGGTTCACCGAGCTGTTCTTCCTGGACGAGGCCGTGGCGCTGGCCGCGGGGCACCGGCCGTGCGCGGAGTGCAGGCATGCCGACTACCAGCGGTTCCGGTCCGCGTGGGCAGACGGCCTCAGCCAGTCGCGACTGCCCGGCGCCGACGAGATGGACGCCGAACTGCACAGCCAGCGCGGCCTGTCCAACGGCGCTCGCGTGACACACACAGCAAGCATCGACGAGCTGCCCGACGGAGTTTTCATCCTGTGGCAGAGCGAATACTGGCTGCTGTACGAGCAGTCGCTGCGCAGGTGGACGCCCGCCGGATACGAACCACCCCGAGACCTGTTCGCCGGGCCCGCCGACGTGCTGACTCCGGTGTCCACAGTGGCCACAATCCGAGCGGGTTACCGCCCCGGCGTCGCCGTGTACTGACTCGCGTGGACTTTCCGACGGCTCCCCCGTCGTCCTTTCGACGGACGCCCTCGCGCGTGACCGGCCATAAGGTCGCTGGGGTGATCCGTACTGTGAGTGGCAAAGTCAGGACAGTGGTCGGGGTGGTTGCCGCCTCGGTCCTGGTCGGCAGTGGGGTGTCCGCCAGTGCGGGCAGTGTGTCCGCACTGTCCGCGCTGTCCGGCGACACTATCTTTCTGCCCAATGTGGACGATGACCAGCGGCGCTGTCACGTCGAATCCGCCGATCTCGACGCTGTCGGCGAGGAGGTGGACGTTCGCCTTGCCGCGTGCAACGACGCCGCCGACGAACGTGTCAACGGGGCACGGGACGAGGACGACCTCGCCAGGCTGCGAGTCGGGCGGGTCGGTGGGCGTTCCGGGGCCGTGAGCGTCGACGCGCAGGCGCGAGTGTTCGTCAAACGCCGTGGCGGTTTCGATCCCGACCTCCGGCTGTCGGCCGCCGAGCTGCGCTCCGGCGTCGAGCTCGGTGTCGAGGGCAAGGACATCCTGCGGGATCCGGCCATGTGGGACGGCTGGGTCACGGTCACCCTCACCGTCGACAACCGCGTCAGAGCCAAGCACCGGATGCGCGTCGCTCCCCTCGTACTCCAGAACGATCTGCAACCGGCGACCACAGTGTTCGCGGCCCGCCCCAACGAAGGGCCGGGCTGGGTCGACCACCCTGCGGGACTTCCCCAGCTGCCGAAGGAATTCCCCGGCGACTTCGAGAAGTTCGCCACCCCGCTGCGCCAGGAAGCCGCCGATGTCCGGTTCATCAAGGGCACATCCACATGGTGGAAGGACGTGTGGTGGCAGGATCTGTTCGAGCCCGCGACGGCGAGCATGCCCACCCGCCACGGGATCCAGACGATGCGGGTGGCCATCCGTTCGGCCAACATCTGGCAGGTCCCCGACGCCAAGGGAAATCCGGTACTTACTCCCCGCCCAGCCGGAAGGCAGCTGTTCCGGGACCTTCGCGGCCCAGACGTCGGTGTGGTACAGGAGTACACACTGGACGAACGACACTTCGTCGCCGACCTGCGCAACGCCACCGGCAACATCGAGTCACTACCGCCTTACGACGGTCACCCACAGGGACGCCTGATCTACGGCACAGCACCGGACTCCGGCCCAACGGCAAGCCTGAAGCCGGACAAGAAGTTCATCACCATGCTCACGGCGCAGGGACAACAACCGCCGGTCGTCATCGACACCTCGTGGCTGGTCGTTGGGCACGCTGACGAGACCATGCACGTCATCCGCGCCAACAACGCCCGTGGATGGACGTTGATGGTCGCCGACCCACGCCTCGCCGAACGCCTACTGCGTGAGGTACCGAAAGACACGAAGTTGTTGGCAGACACGATCGCTCCGACAAAGCCGACCGCCGGACAACTTCTCGGCGACACGAAGTTCCTCACGGACAACGAACAAGCAGCTCATCACATCGACAGCCAAGTCCAGGTCATGCTCACCGAAACAGGCCTACGACCTGACGAGCTGATTCGGGTGCCGGTGCTGTTCCGCAAGGCCCCCGACCTCCCGCTGTACAGCGCTTTCACACCGGGCATCCCCAACGGAATCTCGTTGAACGACCGTCTGTTCGCCGCCCCGGACCCGCACGGTCCCGTCACCGACGGAAAGGACGTTTTCCGGCGGGAAACCGAACGGGCAATCGCCGGGTCCGGAGTACGGATCCGCTGGGTCAACGACTACAGGTGGGCCCACATTGGCGGCGGCGAAGTTCACTGCACAACGAACGCCTGGCGGGACACCAGCAAGGCTTTGCCATGGTGGAAAGGCCAACAGGACCTGTAATCCGTCAAGCGGGTGTGGTGGCGGGTGGCCTGTTGGTGGGCTGAGCGTGACTCGCCATCCACATGCGCAGCGGTTGTCAGCGCCAGTTCTGTTTGTTGTGTCGTGTGTTGAGGGGCGCAACGGAGGCAGCCTTTGGTACAACTCGCGCGCCAAGCACCGCATGGGTGGCAGGAGATAGCGCCAGGCAGCCCCAGGTTGGCTTGCGGCAGGCTCAGGTGCGGGTAGCTCTGGCATCCAGGTCGGGCCTTTGGTGCGTTTTGGCCACGACGGCCTTCGGTGCATTGCATCCCTCTCGCAACCAGGCCTTCTTGGCGCTTTGGGATGTGGATGGTGAGTCACGCTCTGCTCACCAATGGGCCGCCCGCCGCCGTGCTCGGTTTTGACGGATTACTTTGGTTACCTTAGCGCTGTTGGTTACGTTGGAGTTCAGTTCCCAGCCTCGGCTTGCGGTCCCGGCGCTGGTTACCCTGTGTTGGTTACGTACCAGCAAGTTCTTCTCCCCAGCCTGGTTTTGGGACTGGGTTAGCCACATGTTGGCTCGGCTTGTCTTGGTTTTTTTGATCTTTTCTCTTCCTTGCTTCTTTTTCTTTTCGCTGGCAACGATCTACCGGCTCAGGAGTACTACGCCACCTCCCCCTCCACCTCCACCTTCGGGAGCCTGTCAGCCAACTCCGCCGCCAGCTGTGACCGGGTGTCTCCCAGTTCCACTGACCTGCCGTGGGACTGGGCTGCTCGCACCGCCGCTCGCAGTCTCGCCAGGTCCTGTGTGGACATCGTGTCGATCATCCCGTGCGCTACCTGCAGGGCCAACAGCTGTTCCAGTGCGCTGCGCGGTTCGGCGATTCCGTCCACCACGATGTCCGCCGTTCCCAGGTCCGGTCGGGCTCTGATGATCACCAGCGCTATCAGGCGGCGGCCGTCGTCACCGGTGTTCCACAACGCCGTTGGCTCGTCTGCGGTAAACCTTCTGCGCAGGGCCAACGCGCCGACTCGCTCGCCAAGCCGTTCGAACTCCTTCTCGTCCACCCTGCCCACCTGTTGCATGCACAGCCGTTTGTACTCACTGTGCAGGGAATCCGGGTTCTCGTATCGTTCCACCCCGGTCTTCTTGACCTTTCTCTCCGCTCTCAGGCGTTCCAGCAATGGGACCACCAGGTCCGGTTTCATGCCTGTCTCCGCCAGCAGCTCTGCCAGCTCCAGTGGGCCCCATTCCAACGCGTCCAGCAGCACCTGCGATCGGACGTGGACCAGCGCTGCCTCCAGGTCTATTCGCCGGTCTGCCGCCGTGTCGATGAGTACCCTGCGCAGGTCGTGTGCCTTGAGGTTGCGGTCCGCGGCCCAGACCAGGATCGCCGCCTCCAGTACGTCGACCGCGTCCTGCCACAACGCGTCCTCGTCCGTGCCACCTGCACCGACAAGCTCGGGTTTGGTCTCGTCACCGGTGTTCTCGGCGCCGATCGTCAGCACGTCGCCGCACCACGCTGGATAGGCCGGGGCGCGGCCGACCGCGATGATCAGACGGTTCTCTGCCAGCGCCCGTCGCACGAGCGCGTCCCAGCGGGCTGACGGGCCGGTGTCCTCGAAGTCCACCAGGATCACGTTCGCGCCCGCGTCCTGTGCCGTGGCTACCCACTGCGCTACCTCCTGCGCCGATGGGGCCGAGCGGTCGTAGAACGGGGTGCGGATCACCAGCAGTTCCGCCAGTGACAACGACCGGTCCGAATTGGACCCGCCTGCCATCCGGCCCGCCACATGGTGTTCCGCTGCGGACCTGGTCATCCGTTCGGCGAACTGCTCCGCCTTTCGGACACTGCGCTTCCCTGCCACCGCGACCCGCAGCACGTGCGGGCTCACCAGGCTTTCCACCCGTGGTGTGGTCCGCTCTCCGCCGAACAGCGGCGGGGCCGCCTCGCCGGTTGATCCCGGCGCGCTGACTGTGCCCGCGATCTGCCGGACGATGTCCGGCATGTCATCGGTAATACCACGGTCCGCGATCTCCTCGGCCAGCCGCTCCCACTGTTCCAGGTGCGGCAGCTTCGCGTAGTAGCCGCACAGCTCGGTCTTGTCGATCCTGGTCAGCACAGGCAGGTTTCGACGGATCCACTGCCACACCTCGTCCCACGAGAGGGCCTGCAGTCGGATCGTGCGTGCTTCCCCTGGCCCGAGTGGGGCAGTCAGCACGCTTACCTCGTCAGTGGCGATTATGGCTAGGCGTGCGCACCCTCGCCGCATGGTGATCAGGCTCAGGGCGTCGGCCAGGTGTTTGGCCGGGCCGCTCTTGCGGCGCAGCACGTCTCCGTCGTCGATGACGAGCGCGAACGGCACTCTGGCCAGGTCCTCCAGCAGCCGCTCCCACCACGCGCCGGAGTCCAGCCTCGCCTGCTTGGTCGCGGAGACCGACCCGCTCGCGTCGATTCGCTCGGCGACCACCTTCGCCAGTTCGAGAACCGGGTCCTCAGCCGCGAGCAGGCGCTTGGCACTGATGAACAGGCTGGCCACACCGTCGTCCAACTCCTCGATCGCTCTGTCGAGCAGGGACGTCTTGCCGGTCTCCGGCGGGCCGATGACCACGAGCAGCCGCAACGACGTGTGCCCCGACAACATGTCGACCGCCTCGCGGATCTGGGTCAGCCGCGAGATGAACCGCAGTTCCCGTTGCCGGATCCCGAGTTTGAGCGCCAGGTGACGGCGGGGCGGCGGCGGTGTGGCGCGCGCGGCCGGGTCCATCAACGGCCCTGGTTCGCTGCCTCCGACGAACAACGACGGCACCGCCCAGTTCAGCAGCTTCGCGTTGTCGTCGGCGATGGCGAGCCGGGCCAGCCGCAGTGCCTGTGCGACCGTCTGACCGGCGGTGAGCGCCTCGTAGAAGAACTTCGTGAAGATCCGTTCCGTGCCGAACGGCAGCACGGCCTGCATGCCGACGACCATCGGGCACGCGTCCCGCACGCAGACGTCCGCTGTGGAGTACCGGTCCGGTGCGTCGAGAGCCCCCGCGGGCGCACGTGCCGTCTCGCATCCGGCGAACACCGCGAGCCGCAGATCCGGCATCTGCTGCAGCAAAGTGGCGAAATCATGGCTGTGCACGAGCCTCGCCCGGCCACCGCGTTGCTGCAACCGCAAGCCGTACGGGTTGGCGTGCCCGAGGTAGTGCACGACGTGGAAACCCCGGCGCTCGGCGCACATGCGTTCCCGCAGCCGCTCGATGGTCGGCCGGTCCTCCACCACCACGTTGAGCAGGCCACGGTCGACCAACGGCCGCAGAGTGCTGAGCAGGCTGCGTTTCTCGGCCCACAGGTCGAACGGGGTCTCTGTCTCGGACGGGTCGGCGATCAGCGGGCTGGACATCACCAGCAGCACGTTCAACGGCGGGTCGATCACCGCGTCCCGCACCGGGTACGTCCGCGACCGGCCCGCCCTGACCAGGTGCACATCCCTGGCCATGGTCAGGAACCGGCCCGGCTGCTGGGGATCGAGCAGCAGTTCCCACGGCCACGCGCTGACGTCCTGCGGCGCGGCGAGCACCCGGACAAGCAACTGCGCGCCTGCCGCGGCGGCGACACCCCGAGTCTGGCCGAAGAGGTTGGCGATGGCCGGTTCGCCGAGGACGAGGTCGTTGAGGGCTCGTCCGACGATCCCGGCCTCGTCGGTGATCCGGTGCGCCTGGCGGACGAGCATCGTCAGCCAGTCCGCCGCCGTCGCGGCCTCCGGCGTGAGCCGCCACACCGGGCGGGGACGCGCCACACCGAACACCGAGCCCAACTGGGACTGCGCGGACACCCAGACGTGGTTGCCCGCACCGAGAACGCTGATGTCGAATGGTTCGAACTGCCGCATGGCTCACTCCTGGGCGGCTTCGAGGGCGGCCAGGTCGACGACGCTCACAACGTCGGTGACCGGCCGGACCGCGTCGCCGCTGATCGTGACGCGGTAGTCGGCGGGCGCCAGGCCCGGGACCTCCGTCGTCCACCAGCCGTCGTCGCACTCGTGTAAGTCCATCCGCACCGGAACACCGTCCGCCACCGGTGTGACGGTCACGGCCAGCATGGTCGACGGCTGGTTCGGGCGAGCGCGGACCAGCATCGGCTCGTCCGTGCTGACGTCGTCGACCTCAAGGCAGACCGAACTGTCCGCGGCGGGGAACACGTCGACGAGCGACTGGGACACCTCGCTGGTCACCACGCCGGTGACGTGGTCGAGGACGGCATCGTCGTTCTGCAGGCACGCGTGCCGCTGGCTGACGAACACCGCGTTCTGGTAGTTGTCCAGCAATTCATGGGGCATGGCCGAGACTTTCGGGACCGTCCCGTCGCCGCCCTCCTCCCGCGGCGCCCGCATGGTCAACGCCTCGATCCCGGCGCCGTCGCGCCGTGCGGCCCACCCGGTGCGCTGGAAACTCCCGATCACCGGTCGGACTGTGTAGCCGCGCTCGCCGCGCGCGATCCGGTCGTCGACGGTCTTCCGCAGTTTCCGGTGCAGCGCCATGGACTCCGCGAGCCGGACCGGATCGATCCGGTCACTGTCCCAGGTGGCCTCGTCGAGCGGGAGCCAGTCGCGTCCCGTGCCTTCGAGGCAGCGGTAGGACGGCAGGAGTTGGTAGACCGACGTGAACGACCGCAGCATGGCGCTCAGGTCGAGCGTGAACGGCCCCCAGCTCTTGCGGAAACCGTTGGCCAGGAAGGACAAGGCGTTGACCGACCCGGAGTACGGCGTGCCGAACGTGATCAGTGTCCTCGTGTCGCGCCAGCCGTCGAACAGTTCCAGGTACAGCCGGGCGACCAGGCCACCCATCGAGTGTCCGACGAGGATCAGCTTGGCGTTGTCGTTGCCGGATTCCGCGCGCCACGCGGCCAGCCACGCACGCGCGGACGCGTCCAGTTTGCGCGCGGCGACCCGGTTGTCGCGCCGCCAGTCGTAGGGCATTTCGAAGTAGTTGTGACCGGGCACGCAGCCGAGGTTCTCGATCATCCTGCGGCGGAACCGGGTGTAGCCGTCGATCTTCCAGTCCAGGCCGGGCAGCACGTGCAGGTCCGGCATCACCCTGGTGGCCACTATCCCGTCGCCCAGATCGTCCAGTTCCGGGTCGTCACCGGCCAGTGTGAGCGTCCCGATGCTGCGCCCCAACGAGAGCACGGCACGCAGCGCGGCGCCCGCGGAAGGAGCCCACACTTCGCTTCCGTCACGTTCCAGCACGGATCCGGAGATCCCCGGAATGAGGACGACGACATCCGCGATGCCCAATGGCATGGCCCACCCCCTCGGTGAAGCTGATAGTTCACCCTCGGTGCGAACCAGGCTGCCGTTACGGTGTGCCGACGCGATTCACCGAAAAGAAACCTGTCATGCCTCGAATGGTGAATCCTTGTCGTCGACGTCCTCGTCGATGTCGAAACCGACCCGGATCTGGATGCTGTGCGGCTCGGTCAGCTCGTCGAAGATCTCCAGCGCGCGCCGCCACATATCGTGCCCTTCGACGTGGTCACCGCTCGCGTAGCAGACCACTCCGAGGTGGTGGCAGGTGATCGCCTCGCCGCGCCGGTCGTTGATCTCCTGGCGCAGCACGAGCGCCTGCCGCAGGTACTGCTCGGCCGCGTCGAAGTTCCGCGCCCGGTAATTGGCGCAGCCGAGGTTGTCGAGTGTGTTGCCCTCGGCGAAATTGTCGCCGAGTTCCTGGGAGATCCGCAGCGCCTGGTTGTAGTAGCGAATCGCTTCCTCGTGCCGTTCCAGGTCTTCGTAGACGTCGCCGAGGTTGTCGAGCACGGCGCCTTCGCCGTAGCGGCTGTCGATCTCCCGGCAGATCCGCAGCGCCTTCTCGTAGCATTCGATGGCCTGCTCGGAGCGCCCCAGTTTGCGGTGGATGTCACCGAGGTTGCTCAGGGTGTTCCCCTCGCCGGAGCGCTCCCCCAGTTCACGCCAGATCAGCAGCGCCTGGCGGTAGTGGTCGACGGCGTCGTCCAGCCTGCGCAGGCCGCGGTGGGCGCCGCCGAGGTTGCGCAGCGCGCTGCCCTCGCCGTAGCGGTCGCTGATCTCACGGAACAGCTCCAGCGCGCGCTGGTAGCACTCGATGGACTCGTCGAAGTGCCGCAGCTTGCGCAGGGTGTTGCCGAGGTTGTCCAGTGTGCTGGCTTCGCCGTAGCGGTCGCCGATCTCCCGGCGGATCTGCAGCGCGCGCTGGAAGTACTCGGCGGCCTTGGTGAACCAGCGCAGGTCGTAGTAGGCGATGCCGAGGCTGTTGAGCGTCCACGCCTCGGCGTACGGGTCGCCGAGTTTACGGGCGGCCTGCAGCGCGATCTTGTGCACGCTGATCCAGTCCGCCCAGTGCTTGCGGAGGTTGAAGAAACCCAGCAGGGCGGCGGGGATCTTCCACGCGACCGCGTACTCCTTGGCCTGTTCGGCCTGCCGGGTCGCGGCCACCAGGTTGGCCCGCTCGGCTTTGAACCACGTCAGTGCCTCGTGGTAGGTCCCGAACGACTCCGGCTGCTGTTCCCCTGCCAACGGGGGCAGCGCGGCGCGGCGGCGTTGCGGCGCCAACAGCCGGGCGGCGCCGTCAGCGCTGTGGAGGTACCAGGTCAGCACGCGCCGGACGGCCTCGTCGCGGTCCTTTTCGGATTCCTCGGCCATCGCGCACTCGGCCGCGTACATCCGCAGCAGGTCGTGCAGCCGGTAACGGTCTCGGCCTGCCTCCTCCAGCATGTGCGCGCCCGCCAGCGTGTCCAGCAACTGCCGGGCCTTCAGCGGAACCAGGCCCGCCAGCGCACCGGCCGCCGCGATGCTCACCTCGGGCCCGGGATGCAGTCCCAGCAACCGGAACAGCCGGGCGGCGTCCGGCTGCAACGCGTTGTAGCTCCACGAGAACACCGTCCGGACAGCGGTCGTCTCGTCGCCGTTGGACAGCTGGTCGAGCAGACGGTCATGCTCAGCCGACAGGCCGCGGACCATGTCGGCGAGACGGAGGCTTTCGTGGACGGCGCCGCGCTCCGCCACGATCCGCAACGCCAGCGGCATGTAGCCGCAGAGCCGGGCCAGTTCGCCGCAGGCGTCGGGTTCCGCGGCCACTCTGGCCTCACCGACGATCCCGGTGACCAGCTCGATCGCGTCCGGCGGCGTGAGCACGTCGAGGTTCACCCTGACCGCGCCGTCCCACGCGATCAGCCCTTCCAGCCGGTTGCGGCTGGTCACGACGACGAAGCAGGTGGAGTGGCCGGGTAACAACCGGCGGACCTGGTCGGCGGTCCGGGCGTTGTCGAGCACGACCAGCACCCGCTGCCCGGCCATGACCGACCGGAACAGCCTGGTCTGCTCGTCCAGGTCGGCCGGGATGCGCTGGGCGTTGACGCCCAGCGCGCCGAGCAGTTTGCGCAACGCGTCCGCCTGGGACATCGGCCGCTGGTGCGGGTCGAAGCCGCGCAGGTTCAGATACAGCTGGCCGTCGGGGAAGTGCCTGGCCATCCGGTGTGCCCAGTGCACGGCCAGCGCGGTCTTGCCGACACCGGCCGGTCCGTCGATCACCGCGACACCGACCGCGTCCAGCAGCGCGTCGAGGCGGTCGAGCTCGGTGGTACGGCCGCTGAAGCCGGGGATGTCGTGCGGCAGTTCGCGCGGCGAGTGCCAGTCCACCTTGGCCGACTTGGCCGGGACGACGCGGCCGACGACCGTGCGGACCAACGGCTGCAGGCGGTCGATCAGGCGCGGGCGCTGCTGGCCCGGAGGCAGTGCGGGGTACTCGTCGGCGGCGGGCAGCTCGTCCGGCCGGAAGTCCCAGTGTTCGCGCAGTCCTTCGCCGTCGTGCAGGGTGCCGGTCACGGCCGGGTCGGCGGGCATGCCGTAGCGGCGGATCTCCACGTCCACGTCGGCCATCGCCTGGCCGGGTTCGGACGTGGCCAGCAGCAGGTCCTCCGGCAGCCGGATCCAGGCCGGGGTGGCGGACTCCTCCTTGACGCCGACGAAGACCTCCCGGTACGTGTCCGGCCGGATCGCCGGGTCGGGCTCGACGACCTGGCGGTAGAACCAGTCCGAGACCATCAGCGAGAACACCCCGCGCGACGCGGCGAGCACGGCCTTGAGCACGGGCGCGTCCAGCATGCGGCAGGTGAAGTTGACGGTGTTCCCGACGATCCCGCGGTTGTCGAAGTCGATTTTGCCGACGTGCACGGCCACCCGCAGCCGGATCTGCGCTTCGGCGGCGTAGATCGCGTTGTTGCGGCGCAGCGCGGCGGCCAGCCGGTGCGGCAGCTGGTCGACGAGGTTGGTGTGCGCGATGTCCGGCGGGACCAGGACCAGCACGCCGTCGCCCCGGTCCTGGCTGGTGTCGCAGTCCTGCCACGGAATCCCGGCCTCGGTGAATCCTTGTTCCAGCGATTCGTACAGGTTGCGGCGCACCGCCGTCTGCTGCAGGTCCGTCCGGCTGGAGAACCCTTCGACATCGACCGCGACGATCGCGCGGTGCACGCCCGTTTGAGGCATGGCTGTCCCTCCCCTCAAGACAAACCCCAGAAACGTGTGTCCCGAACCTGCACTACAGAGTAAACCCCTGATCCACAGGACACTGAACGTCAGGGCTGACGAAACAGTGAGCAGACACCGGCCGTCTGTGTCAAGGGCGGATGACACACACGGCGCCGCTGCACGAAAGTGCGAACGGCACCGCTTTCCCGTTCCATAATTGTCCACAGTGGACACAGCGCTGACGCTCGAACGGCGTCGGGACATCGCGTGGGCGACAGACTGGGTTACCGCGGCCTGCACGGACTGGCCGACGCCACCGAGTCCGCGCCGGGCCCCGAGATGCTCGCGGTGAACTCTCCCACCCTGGATTCGGCCGCGGAATTGGTCACCAATTTCTCGGCGTAACCGGATCCGGTATTTCGGGGACGCCATTCCGACCGGGTGCCGGAAACGGGTCAGACAGGCGCCGCCAGCACGGGCAATTCACTGACCGCGGCGACCGCGTCGGCCGCCTGGTAAGTCGCGAGAGCGAGGGCGTCCCGATCGAGCACGGCCTTCGGATTGGGGATTGCCAGAACTGTCATGCCCGCCGCGTGCGCCGACCGGATCCCGGAACCGGAATCCTCGACCGCGAGGCACTGGTGCGGTGGGACACCGAGCCGCGCCGCGGCCAGCAGATAGGGGTCGGGCGCGGGCTTGCCACGGGTGACGTCCTCCCCGGCGACCACTGCCGAGAGGTAGGCCATCAGCCCGAACGCCTCCGCCGCCGCGACGACGTACCGCCGGGGCGCCGCCGACACGAGCCCGATCGGGCCGACACGGGCCGCGGTGGCCACGAGGTGGATCGCGCCCGGCAGCGGGTCGATCCGTCCGCTGGTCACGGCGGCGACCATCCAGTCGGCGCAGTCGGCCGTGGCCTGCCATGGCGCCAACCCGGGGCACCGGTCCGCCAGGTAGCGGCTCCACAGCGGGATGCAGCTTCCCTGGATGGCTTCCCAGTCGCGTGCGTCCCACACGTACCCGTGTCGCGCGGCGACCCGGCAGAACGCCTCGTTCCACGCCGCCGCGCTGTCCGCGAGCGTCTCGTCCAGGTCGAACACGGTCGGACATCCGTGCTCGGGCATGCCGGGGTTCACCGCTTGACCTCCGTCTTCCGGGCTGTTGGTGATCATGATCGGCAGGTGGCCGATATCCGGCGAGTCGGATGCGACAAGATCACTCGGCCGAGTCGGCAATCGTGATTTTCTGTCGCGTTCCGTCCGGCGGAACGGTCGCCAAACGCCCGGGTCTTCCCATCGGTGGGACAATTCATCCGACCGGCGAATGCGACCATCGGACCTGAGTCATGCGGTACGGGAATTGTGGCACTCCTCTCGAAGTCCCTCCAGGATGGACGGGACGCCACGCCTCAGCCATCATGCTTCGAGAGAGAACCGCTGTAGCCGACTGGGGGCGCTAATGCTGCGGGTACATTTCACGACCGAAGACCTCACCAGGGTGCGGATCAGGGCACAGCCACACCCGCTCTGGGAGGTCCTGCTCAGCCTGCACCTGCTGCAGACACGACACGGCGCCGCCGTGTTCGGGCCGTGGCGACGTGGCGCGCGCGGCGCGCTGGGTCCGTCCGGCGACATCCTGACCACGCTGGCCCCGCCCAAGGGGTACTCGCCGGACTTCCTCACCCCGCTTGTGGACAGTCCCGACCTGGACGACGGACTGGAAGCGCTACTGAGCACGAGCAGCAGAACGCTACGCAACGACATGAGCAAGCTCGCCGAACAGACCAGGCTGCCGGGCTGGGCGTCCCGGCTGGCCACCGGCGACGTGGAGATGATGCGCAGGCTCGCCGACCGGATCCGCCACTACCACGCCAAGGCCCTGTTGCCGTACACCCAGGTGTTCAAGGCCCACATCGCGGCGGAGTGGTCCCGGCGCGCGGAGCTGACCATGGCGCACGGCCTCGAGTACGCGCTGTCCACTTTGCACCCGTCGATCCGGTGGGCGGCGCCGGTGCTCGAGGTCGGCTACCCGGTCGACCAGGATCTGTACCTCGACGGCCGCGGGCTGGTGCTCGTGCCGTCGTTCTTCTGCTGGCAGACGTCGATGACGCTGGCCGATCCCGCGTTGCAGCCGGTGCTGGTGTACCCGCTCGACCCGGTGATCGGCTGGGCGACGCCGGGCAGGGGCGGGCGGGCGCCGACCCAGGAGACACTGGTCGCGCTGCTCGGCCGGACGAGGGCGACGGTGCTGCAGACGATCGCGGACCGGCCAAGCCTGAACACCACCGAACTGGCCCGCGCGACCGGCACGACGCCGTCCGGCGCCTCCCAGCACGCCGCGGTGCTGCGAGACGCCGGACTGGTGACCACGCAGCGGCGCAACGGTTCGGCCGTGCACACACTGTCCAAAAGGGGCGCTCTGCTACTCGACCGCCCGGCCCTCCGGCAGGGGAGCGGAGGACCGGACGGCACCGGCCATCAGGCTGAGTAGCCCTTCGGCGGGATCAGGGTCGCCAGCTGGTTGAAGGAGATCCAGTACTGCTGGTAGCCGCCGAAGTTGGCGGGGTCGGCGATCTTGACGGTGTAGTTCGAGCTGTCGTAGCCGATCACCGTGAAGTAGTGCCAGACGGTGTAGTTCGGGTAGCCGGGCGGGTGGTTGTTCGCCGGAGCCACGATGTTGGCGACGATCGCCCAGCCCCGGTCGATGTCGAAGACGACGTCGTGCCACAGCAGGTCGCGCTGCGCCTGGGTCGGCGGGTCGTTGGGCATTTCCTTGGTCTCGTAGTAGCCGTTGCCCACCCGGTTGTTGAGCACGCGCGTGACCTGGCCGATCCAGTCCGTCCCGTTGGTGCTGGTCGGCAGCTCGTTGGCAAGCTGCTGCTGACTGGGAACGTTCCCAGTTCGAGCCGAAATAGCTATCCGAGTCGCGGCCGGGCCGCACCAGTAGCCGGTCTGCTGGACCTGGTATTGGATGTTGAGCACCTTCGCCGCCTGGACGCCGTGGACCTTGGCGGGCGGGGCCATGAACCGCACCCACGCCGGTGCCGGTGCCACATCCGTCGACAGGATGCCATCGCCGCTCGCACTGGCAGCGGCCATCCCAGGCGTACACGTCAGTGCTGCGGCTGTCCCAACGGCTAAGAGCAGAGCTGAGATTCTCATTCGCCGATTCCTTCGTTAGCAGGGAACGAAAACGGCGGCGCCAACCTGATAATGGACTTTACAGTTGGAAAGTAACACGACAACATGATTCAGCCGTGCGTGAATCCCACTGTTCAAAGCGAGGGAACAGAGGGCCCGGAACGGGGCGACCGAGCCAGCTTACCGGACGAGCCCCGGTCAGCTGAAGAAATACTTGCGCGGGCCGAGATCAACGCTTAGTTAGGAAACTTTCCTAACAGTGTTGACCCGGTTCGGCAGTCGTGCCACGCTCACTGGCACTCGCCGCCACCACGTTGACCCTGCGAGGAGAATCCCTGTGAAGATGACCCGTACCCTGGCGGCGGTCTGCACCGCGTGCCTGTTCATGCCGGTCGCGGGCGTGACCGCGCAGGCGGGCATGCCGGACGCGCCGCAGCAGTCGGTGGCCGTCGCGGCCGTCGGGCTCGACGACCCGGCCAAGAAGGAAATCGCGATGAAGATCGTGTCCAGTGCGGAGAACTCCTCACTGGACTGGCGCGCACAGTTCAAGTACATCGAGGACATCGACGACGGCCGCGGCTACACCGGCGGCATCATCGGGTTCTGCTCCGGCACGCACGACATGCTGGAACTGGTGCGGGAGTACACCAAGCGCAAGCCGGGCAACATCCTCGCCAAGTACCTGCCCGCGCTGGAGCGCGTCGACGGCAGCGACTCGCACAAGGGCCTCGATCCCAACTACACCAAGGACTGGAAGACGGCCGCCAAGGACAAGGTCTTCCAGGACTCCCAGGAGTTCGAGCGCGACCGCGTCTACTTCAACCCGGCGGTGAACCGTGCCAAGAAGGACGGCCTGCGCACGCTCGGCCAGTTCGCCTACTACGACGCCATCGTCATGCACGGCGACGGTGGCGACGCGACCAGCTTCAGCAGCATCCGCAAGCGTGCGCTGGCCAAGGCCAAGCCACCGGCGCAGGGCGGCGACGAGACCGCGTACCTCAACGCGTTCCTCGACGCCCGCGTGTGGGCGATGAAGCAGGAAGAAGCCCACTCCGACACCAGCAGGGTGGACACCGCACAGCGGGTGTTCCTGAAGAACAAGAACTTCGACCTCAACACCCCGCTGTCGTGGAAGGTCTACGGCGACTCGTTCTCCATCAAGTAACACATCGTGTCCACCATTCCGGCACGGTGAGTCGCACTTTCCGGCACCATGAGATCCGCACCGAGTGCGATCTCATGGTGCCGGAATGGTGGACACGGTGTGTCGGAATGGTGGACACGGCTGTTATCTGGTCGGGTCGATGGTGATGTGCGGTCGGCCGGTGACCGGGTGCGGTGCCACGGCCGCGGACACGCCGTACACCTCCGCCAGCGTTGCGGGATTGAGCACGTGCTCGGGCGTGCCCGAACGGCTTTGCCTGCCGTGGTGCAGAACGTGGATCTCGTCGCAGTAGTGCGCGGCCAGGTTCAGGTCGTGCAAGGCGACCACGGCTGTCACACCGAGCTTGCGCGGCAACGCGAGCACGTCGAACTGGTGGCGCAGGTCGAGGTGGTTGGTGGGCTCGTCCATCACCAGCACACGGGGTTGCTGCGCGATCGCGCGGGCGATCAGGACACGCTGGCGTTCACCGCCGGACAGGAACGCGAACCGCCGTGCCGCCAGGTCCGCCGCGCCGACGGCCGCCAGCGCGTCGGCCACGATCGTCCTGTCACGAGCGTCGTCGCGTTCGAAAGGCCTTTTGTGGCAGGCACGTCCCATCATCACGACGTCATCGGTGGTGAGGTCGAAGTCGCTGGTGGCGTCCTGCAGGACGGCGGCGAGGACACCGGCTCGCTCACGCGGCCTGGTCGTGGCCACGTCACGGCCGTCGATCCGGACCGAACCGGTGCCCGGGCTGAGGATGCCGATCACGGCACGCAGCAGCGTGGACTTCCCCGACCCGTTCGGGCCAACGACACCGACCACCGCGCCGGGCTCGACCGTGAACGACACGTCGTGCACGACCCGCCTGCCGCCCAGGTCGACGCTGACCTGCTCGACGTCCACTCGTGCCGTCATGACACCACCGCGCCCCTGCGTGCCTGACGCCGCACCAGCCACAGGAAGAACGGCCCGCCGCACAGCGCGGTGAACACACCCACCGGGATTTCCTGTGGCGAGGCGATGGTGCGCGCGACGATGTCCGCGAGGACGAGGAACGACGCCCCGGCCAGTGCCGCCGCGGGCAGCGCCACCCGGTGGTCGCTGCCGACGACCAGCCGCACCGCGTGCGGCAGGATCAGCCCCACGAAGCCGATCGGCCCGCTCACCGCGACGAGCAGTCCGGTCAGGACCGAGGTGATCACGAACATCCAGATCCGGAACCGGCTGACGTCCAGGCCCATCGCGATCGCGGCGTCCTCCCCCGCGTACAGGAGGTTCAACGCGCGGGCGCGAGCCATCAGCATCACCATCCCGACGCAGACAGCCGTCAACGGCATCCAGATCGACGCCCAGGTGGAGCCGCCGAGCCCGCCGAGCAACCACGCCAGGATCTGTCGTGCGTGCTGCGCACTGTTGGCCAGCAACAACATCAGGCTGGTCAGCGCCGACAGGACGTACGCGACGGCGACCCCGGCCAGCACCAGGCCGATCGTGGTGAGCCGTCCCCCGGCGCGGGCGGCGAAGTACACGATCAGCAACGCGAGCAGCGCTCCCACGAACGCCCAGATCGACGTCGTCGCCGCCCCGAACACCATGGCACCGGACAGGATCGCGGCCACGGCACCGACCGACGCGCCCGAGGAGACACCGAGCAGGTACGGATCGGCGAGCGGGTTGCGTACCAGCGCCTGCAGGACCATCCCGACCATCGCCAGGCCCGCGCCCACCACCGCGCCGAGCACCACCCTCGGCCCGCGCGTGGTCGTGATCAGCGGCTGGACGTACTCCGGTCCGGTCGGGGCGACCAGGTCGGGCACGATCTGGTGCAGCACGGCGGTGATCACGTCGATCGGCGCCACCGCGACGGACCCGACCGCGATCCCGGCGATCATCGAGACCACCAGCAGCGCCACGAGAACCACCAGGACAATGGGGTAACGCAGGCGCGTCACGCGAGCCTCCTGAGCCGCGCCGCTGTCGACCCGGTCAGCGGGCAGTCCCCACACGGCCGGGGATCGTTGGTGCGGTAGTACAGGCAACAGCTTCGCCGGGTGATCTTCCCGTCGATGGTCCCGTTCAGCCGATGCCGCAACGGATCCACCTCCAGTGCACAGGACACCAGCGCACGGGCACGCGCCAGCGGCCCGGCCTGCGTGATACCGCGCAGGGTCAGCGTCGCGGACGTGGCGGCGTTGCCCCACAACAGTCCTTCGGCGATCGGCGTGTGGACACGCAGCCCACGGTGCAGTACGTCCAGCCGTGCCGCGACCAGGTGCACGATCTCGTCCGCGGGCACGTGAGCCGCTCGCCACGCCCGGGGCCATGCCACGGCCAGACGCCATCGTCGGCGGTCGAGGCCGACAGTGAACCCGGTGGGGTCCACCACGAGGCGATGGTGACTCCATGTGCCGACCAACACGGCCAGTAGCCGCTCGGCCAGCTCGTACTGGATCGAGGACGCCGCGACCCGCTTCTCGTCTGTTCCTTGTGCCGCGGCAACGGTCGCCAGACGTGCGCCTATCGCCGTGTGGTCGGCGCAGGCCGCGTCGATCGGCTCGTCGCCCGCCCGGTGCTCCGACCGGATCGCGAACATGCCGCCGAGAGTGTCCACGTGCGCGAGCGCCCGCGCGACCTCCTGCTCGGGAATCACGAGGCGGTCACCGCATCCGGTCCGGGTGCAACTGCGCGGCGAGAGTCTGCACCGCGTACGGGGCGCGCACGCCCAGCACGGTGTCCTGCAACGTCAGTCGCGCGAACCGGCGGTTCTTGATCGCGGGTACGCCCGCCAGTTCCGGTTTGCTCAGCAGCAGCTCGATTTTCTTGTCCTGCGACGGCGTGCCGAAGTAGTCGTAGATCACGATCACGTCCGGTGCGCGTTGCAGCACCTGTTCCCACGACACGTCCGCCCAGTCCTTCTGGATGTCGGCGAACACGTTGCGGCCACCGGCCAGTTTGATGATCTCGTTGCCGATGCCTGTTCCCGCCGCGGTGTACGCCGTGCCCTCACCGCTGTCGTAGACGAAGACCTTCAGCGGTTCGGCGCCGTTCACCCGTGCTGTCGCCTGGGTGATGCTCGCTCGCATGTCGGTGATCAGGGCGTCCGCGCGGTCGGGGACCTGGAAGATCTTGCCTACGGTGCGGAGTTCCTCGTAGACGTCGTCCATCGTGATCGCACGGTCGAGGCATTCCTCACGGCTGAGGTACGTCTTGACGCCCGCGTTGGCGTACGCGTCCCGCGAGCGCCCGGACTTCTCGTCGAACGCGCTGCCGTACCCGCCGTAGACCAGGTCGGGGGTCTTGGTCAGCACCTGCTCGAACGAGGCGTCCTTGTCCGAGATCCGCGGGACCGACTGGTAGTCCCCGGCGTAGCGCGGCAGCGGGTCGTTGTCCGGGTAGGCCATGCCGACGAGCCTGTCCCGCAGCCCCAGCGCGAGCATGATCTCGGTCGGGTGCTGGTAGTAGCCGACGACCCGCTGGGGCACGCGGTCGAAGGCGAGCTGCTTGCCGCAGTTCTCCACGGTCACGGCCGACGCCGTCTGCTGTGCCTCGGGTGGTCGGCTCGAGCAGCCCGCCGACACCACAAGCACGACCAGGGCCAGAGCCCGAAAACGCATGGTCACCACTCCGTCCGGGATGTCCGCGTCCCAGCTGGGGCCATCCGTTCAGACCAGTTCCTGACTCCCGGACCCGCTCGCGCGGGATTCCGGTCACAGTGGCGGGACCGCGCCGGACTCACACCGGCTTCCTGGTTGCCTGGACGGAACCGGTCCGTGCGGACCGGCGAGCTCACACTACCTGAGACATGCCGTCATTCCCGACGGCCGAACGGCCGGTATCGGTGTGGCCGTGATCTCTAGACTGTGGCTCGTGACCGCACTGTCCACACGCGAGAAGCTGCTTGCCGCCGCACGTGCCGAGTTCGCCGAGTACGGCATCGCGGGCGCGCGCGTGGAACGCATCGCCAAGCAGGCAGGCGTGAACAAGGAACGGCTCTACGGCAACTTCGGCAGCAAGGAGAAGCTGTTCCAGGCCGTGGTCAGCGAGGCGCTCGCCGAACACACCGAGGCGGTCGGCCAGCCGAGCGGGGACCTGCTCGACTACGTCGGCAGGCTGTTCGACTTCCACCGCGACAACCCGCAGGTACTGCGGCTGATGCTGTGGGAGGCGTTGCACTACGGCGACACCGAACTGCCCGACGAGCAGACCAGGGCCGGGCACTACGCCGAGAAGGTGGAGACGCTCGCGACAACGCTGGGGACTGAGCCGGGCAGCCAGGCCGCGGTGACCATGCTGTTCCTGATCGGTCTCGCCGCGTGGCCGTCCGCTGTCCCCCAGCTCACCAGGACCGTGCTGCCCGACTCGGCCGACTTGGCCGAGGTGCGGGCGCAGGTCGTCGACCTGGCTCGCCGGATGCTGCGGCCGGAGTAGTCCGGTGTTACGGGCGGCCGACGACCAGTGACACGTTGTGGCCGCCGAAGCCGAACGAGTTCACCAGCGCCGCCGTCCACCGGCCGTGCCGCCCGGTTCCCGTTGCCACGTCGAGGTCGATCTCCGGATCGAGGGTGTCCAGGTTGCGGGTCGGCGGGATCCGACCGTCGCGCAGCGCCAGGATCGCGGTGATCGCGCCCAGCGCGCCGGAAGCGCCGAGCAGATGCCCGGTCATCGATTTCGTCGCCGTGACAACGGGATGAGTACCGATGGCCTTGGCGATCGCCTGTGCCTCGGCGAGGTCTCCCTGCGGTGTGGACGTCGCGTGCGCGTTGACGTGTCCGATGTCGCCGGGGTCGGCGCCGGAATCCTTCAGTGCCTTGGTGATCGCCCTGATCTGGCCGTGCGTGTCGGACGCGGTGATGTGCACGGCGCTGGAGCTGATTCCGGCGCCCAGCACGGCGCCGTGTGCCTTGGCACTGCGGGCCCTGGCGTGGTCGGCGCGCTCGAGCACCATGATCGCGGCGCCCTCGCCGAGGACGAATCCGTTGCGCCCCACGTCGAACGGACAACTGGCGCGCGGCGGTTCGCCGCTGTCCGTTGACAGTGCGCGCATCTGCGCGAAACTCGCCAGCGGTAAGGGATGCACGCAGGCCTCGGTGCCACCCGCGATGACGATGTCGGCCCGGTCGGCGCGAATCAGGTCAAGGCCGAGCGCGATCGCCTCGGCTCCGGACGCGCAGGCGCTGACGGGCGTGTGCGCGCCACCCTGCGCGTTCAGCTCCATGCTGACCCAGGCGGCGGGGCCGTTGGGCATCAGCATCGGCACGGTGTTGGGCGAGATCTTGCGTGCCCCGAGGGTTTCCAGGACGCGGTTCTGCCCGAGCGTGGACAGTACGCCGCCGACGCCGGTTCCGATGGCCACGGCGAGCCGGTCGGGGTCGATCTCGGGACTGCCCGCGTGCGTCCAGGCCTGGCGAGCAGCGAGGATCGCCACCTGCTCGCCACGGTCGAGACGGCGTGCGAAGGCCCGTGGCAGCGCGTCCGCAGGGTCGTCGGCGAGGCGGGCGGCCAGGCGCACGGGCAGAGCGTCGGCCCAGGGCTCGCCCGCCAGCGACTGGATCCCGTTCGCCCCGGCCAGCATCGCCGACCAGGTGGTGTCGACATCACCGCCCAGCGGCGTCAGGGCGCCGAGGCCCGTCGCCCACACGTCCGTGTTGGTCCGCATGGCCGCACGCTATCCAACCAACTGGTTGGTTGGCAACCGAGACTCAGTCCTTGGGCACCGGTTCCAGCAGGAAGACCCGGATCTCCCGGTGCTCGGCACGCACGGCGTACTTGTCGTAGGCGGGCCAGTAGGCGGCCACGGCGTCCCAGGTGGCCTGCCGCTCGGCACCGGCCAGCAGCCTGCCCCGGACCGCCACCTGCCTGCCACGGACGGTCGCCAGCGCGCCCGGCTCGGCCAGCAGGTTCGACGACCAGCCCGGATGCCGTTCGCCACCCCAGTTCGAGCCGATCACCACGTACCCGCCATCGCGTTCGATGTAGAGCAGCGGCACCTGGCGCATCTGGCCGCTGGTCCGGCCGACTGTGGTGAGCAGCAGCGTCCGCAGGCCGAACATCGTCCCGAGGCCGATCTTGGCGCCGGTGACGCGCATCAGCCACCGGTCGGCCGGGGCGAACAGCCGCCCCACCGCCGCGTACGCCCTGGTCGAACCGATGTTGGCGAAGACTCGCCGCAACTCGGGCATACACACTCCACTGTGGACAAGACGGGTCGTGCGGTCCGCACAACGGTATCCGGCCCGTTGACCTCGGACGTAATCGACTCACATCGCGGTGCCGGACATGCTTGTGCCATGAGCGAATACCAGACCATCGCACAGCGGTACATCGACAGCTGGAACGAGACCGACCCGGCCAAGCGCAGGCTGATCATCGAAGAGGTGTACACACCGGACGCCACCTTCACCGATCCGATCAGCACGGCGTCGGGGCACGCGGCGATCGACGAGATGACCGCCGCGGTTCAGCAGCAGTTCGCGGGCATGCGACTCACCCTCGGCCCGGTCGACGGCCACCACGACATCGCCCGGTTCACCTGGGAACTCGGCGACGAGGCGGTCGTCGTCGGCTTCGACGTGATAGTGCTGGCGGACGGCAAGATCAAGCACGTGCACGGCTTCTTCGACAAGGTTCCGGGCTGACTCTGGGTAGTGTGCGTGCATGCTGATCGGCCGTGACGACGAGATCCGCCATCTGGACGCCCTGCTCAGCACCACGCGTCAGGGAACGGGTGGCGCCTTCGTGGTGCGCGGCGAGGCTGGGATGGGGAAGAGCACGCTGCTGGCGCACGTCCGGCAGGCGGCGGACGACTTCCTGCTGATCGAGGCGTCCGGCTCGCAGTTCGAGTCGGAACTGCCGTTCGCCGCGCTGCACCAGGTCCTCGGGCACTGCGACGACCTGCCCGACGCGCTGCGGATCGCGTTCGGGCTGGCGAGCGGCACACCGGAGATGTTCCGGATCGGGCTGGCGACGCTGGAGGTGCTGGGGCGGCTGGCGCAGGACCGGCCGGTGTTGTGTCTCGTCGAGGACGCGCACTGGCTGGACGACGCCTCGGCGAAGGTGCTCACGTTCCTGGCGCGGCGGATCGCCTCGGAGCCGATCGCCGTGGTGTTCGCCACCCGGCACGGGCTGGACGAACTGCCCGGCGTGACGCTCGACAGGCTGACAGACGCCGACGCGCGCACGTTGCTGCGGACAACGATCTTGGACGAGCAGGTACGTGACCGGATCGTCGCCGAGGCGCGGGGCAACCCGCTGGCGTTGCTGGAACTGCCCAAGGCAGGCGGATTCGCGTTGCCGGACGCCTCGTCGACGGCCACCCGGATCGAGCACAGCTTCCAGACCCGGCTGACCGGCCTGTCCGACGAGGTCAGGCTGCTGCTGACCCTCGCGAGCGCGGAACCGACCGGCGATCCCGCGCTGGTCTGGGCCGCTGCCGACCGGCTGGGGATCGACCGGGCGGCAGGCGGCGCGGCGGAGGCGTCCGAGCTGGTCGAGTTCGGCACTCGGGTGCGGTTCTGCCACCCGCTGGCCAGGTCGGCTGTGTACCGCGCCGCCGACGTGGCCCAGCGGCATGTCGTGCACGCCGCGTTGGCGGACGCGACCGACCCGGTGACCGATCCCGACCGCCGGGCGTGGCACCGGTCGCAGTCCGGCACAGGGCCGGACGAGGACGTCGCAGGGGAATTGGAGAACTCCGCGTCCCGTGCCAGGGCTCGCGGCGGTGTCGCGGCGGCGGCCGCGTTCCTGGAACGGGCGGCGGCGCTGTCGGCCGACAGCGGGAAACGTCTGGAGCGGACGTTCGCGGCGGTCGAGGCCAAACTGGACTCCGGCGCCGCGGCCGCTGCGGCGGAGTTGCTGTCCACAGTGGAGCTCACCACACTGGACGACCGGAGCGGCGCGAAGGCCGATCTGCTGCGGGGCAAGGTCGCCTTCGTGCGCAAGGGCGACAGCGACGGCCCGATGTTCATGGTGCGCGCGGCACGACGGCTGGCCGACGTCGATCCGGCGTGGTCGCGTGACTGCTACCTGGACGCGGTGGAGATGGCACTGGTCGTCGGCCGTGTCAGCGGGGTGCTGGACACTGTGCTGGACGAGATCCGTTCCCCGCGGGCGGCGCAGGACGTGCTCGACGCGTTGGCAGTGCTGACAAGCGAAGGCCACAAGGCGGCTGCTCCCCTGCTGCGCACCACTCTCATCGAGGACAGGGCGGTGTGGACGAGACGGCCTGCGTTGGCGACGATCGTCGCGGGTGAACTGTGGGACGCCGAGGCGCACGCGACGGTCGTCGAATGGCTGATGAAGACCGGCCGGGAGTCCGGCTCGCCGATCGTGCTCCGGCTCGGTCTCTCCCAGGCCGCGATCGGCGCAGCGCACCGCGGTGAGCTGACCAGGGCACTGGACGCGATCACCGAGGAGGAGGCGATCGCGGACGCGCTGGGCGTGCCCCCGATGACGTACGCCCGCCTGCACCTCACCGCGCTGCGCGGCCAACGCGAGGAAGCGTCGGACCTGATCGAGACGACGGCCGCGGTGGCGAAGGCGCGGGGAATCGGCCAGCTGTCGGGCAACATCCACTGGGCATCGGCACTGCTGCACAACGGCCTCGCCGAGTACCCGGTCGCACTGGCCGCGGCACAGCAGGCGGTGGCGGGCGGCGACCTGTACCTGACCGGGATCGCCGAGCCCGAGCTGATCGAGGCGGCGGTCCGCAGCGGCGAACACGAGACAGCCGCCGCGGCCCTGGAGTCGCTGACCGAACGGGCACAGGCCAACGGCTCGGCATGGTGCCTTGGCGTCGCAGCGTACGCACGTGGCCTGGTCACCGGAAACGAGGAGGACTACCGAACCGGGATCGACCATCTCACCAACACGTCGATGACGACGTACCGCGCCCGGGGCCACCTGCTGTACGGCGAATGGCTACGCAGGAACAACCGCCGGGCCGACGCCCGCGACCACCTCCGCACAGCACACGAACTGCTGTCGGCTATCGGGATGGACGCGTTCGCCAGCCGCGCCGCCGACGAACTGCGCGCCACCGGCGAGCAGGCGCGCAGCCGTACCATGCCGTCCTACGACCAGCTCACAATGCAGGAACTGCACATCGCCCGGCTGGTGGCCACCGGCGCGACCTCCAGGGAGGTCGCCGCCAAGCTGTTCCTGAGCCCCCGCACGATCGACGCCCATCTGCGCAACATCTTCCGGAAACTCGGAATCAGCTCCCGCAGGCAGCTCAGGGACATGCCCGACATCAGCTGAGCGGCGGAAGTGTCAGGCCCCCTGCTCGCCGTGCTTGCCGGGGGCTGCGGCACCGCTGTACTCGCCGAGGCCGGAGACCAGCTGGGTGATGTCGGGCATGGAGTCGTAGCGACGCTTGTGCAGTTCGGCGATCTTCGCGCCGATCTCGGGATCGGGATCGTCGGTGATGTCGAACGACATGAACTTGTCCACAAGGGGCAGCCCAACCCGATCGGTGTTGAGGTGCGCAGGGTGGATGAGGTACTCCCAGTAGCCGGCGAGATCCTCGATGACGAACGTGGCGCCCCACTCGTACTCGCCACCGTGGTCACGGCCGACCACGAAAGACTTCACGGACGGGATGACCCGGCCCTGGTTGCGCAGGCTCTCCAACGCGACCTCGATCTGGTCGGCGGGAGCGTCCGGCCTGATGGTGAAGCGATTGCCGTGGTAGATCATCGACTTTTCCTTTCGGTGTAAAAGAAAGCACCGGCAGCGGCGACAGCGAGCGCCACACCGCTCCAGGCGAAGGCACCATCGATGCCGATGGCCCTGACAAGAGGTTGAACAGCAAGCGGAGAGAGGAACTGGCCAAGAAATATGCCAGCGACAAGCCCGGAGAGAACCCGAGCACGCCGGCCAGGCCCAGCCAGGTCAGCCAGCCGAAGATTGAGGTTGGGAACAACAATGCCGACTCCCACCCCACCGACAAGCAAGCCAACGACAACGAGCACAACGGACGGAGCAACACCGATGAGCAACCAGCCGACACCAAGCAACCCGGTACTGACGGCGGTGATCATGCTCGGCCCCAGCCGCTTGCGTACGACCGGGAAGGCAAGCGCGCCAACGATCCCAGTCACCGTGCTACCAGCGACCACCACCCCGGTCAGCGCGGGACCAATACCGAACTCGGCAAGAAGAAAAGGAAGCTGCGTCGGCGCCATGTAGAACGCGAGCGTCGCGACAAGCGCAAGAACGTAAATCCCCAGAACGCCAGCCAGCCGCGGATTCCCACTGTGGCCGGTGACCGGGGCACTCGCGGTGCGCGGTTTCTCGGGAAGAGCAAGCAGCGCGAAGGGAAGAACCAGCGCGGAGCAAGCATAGAGCAGGAAAGGTGCCTTCCAGTCCACAGTGGCAAGAACACCGGCCAATGGCAGGAAGACCACACCACCAAGACTGGCGAAAGCCTGCTGAAGACCAAGAAAAGAAGCCCGACGCGGCCCATCGAACCAATCGGTGATCAAGGCACTGACCGAAGTCATGATCCCACCAACAGCAACGCCCAGCAGCGCCCGGGTAACAAGAAGCAACGGAAGGCCGGTAACAAGAAAGCCCGCCGACCCAGCGACCGCATACAGCACCAAACTGCCGACCAGCAGAGGCCGTCGCCCAAACCGATCGGCGAGCACACCGGACAAAGGAGCACTGACGGCGATAGCGAGCGAAGTAATGGTGAGCGCAAGCCGAACAAGGACCTCAGTACCGAAAACCCGACTCATAGCAGGCAAACTGGGAGCAATGACCGCAGCGGCCATGATCGTAAGCATGGCCGAAGCCAGCAGCGTCGCCCGAGCAAGCCGCGTAGGCGATGCCAGTGACGAAGTGGAAAGCGGCGCGGTGTTCACGCCATCGAGAATCGCAGCGAAGCCCGAACCCTCGCGTCGGCAATACCTACCTAACGACGATACGTAGGGCGGGAGCTCAGTCCTGTCCGCAACGGATTCGCCGCCACCGGGCTGGACGACAACTCGGCCGCGGCCCGGAGTGACCCGGATGATCCTCTACCGGAACTTCGAGTCCCGTGACGACCTGTGCCGGGCCGCACTGGACCGCGTGGCACGACGGCTGGCCAAGTTGGATCCCCAACAGGCTGAGGAACGCACCACCACCGCAGTGTCCGCGGTGGTGACTGCCATGGCCGCCGATTGACGCAACCAACCGATTGCCATAAAGTGGCAACTGTTCGATTGCCACTCAGGCGGATACGGACGATCGCCTGCCGACCCCAGACTCGGAGAACGAACAATGAGCCCACAGTTTCGCGGCGGCCGGAACATCGCCATGAAGCTCCCGAAGGCGCAGTACGAGCAGACCGTAGCCTTCTACCGCGATGTGCTGGGCATGGACGTGATGGATGAGTCCGATGTGGACGTAGCGGCCGGCGTGCCGCAGAGCGCGTCGGTGCAGTTCGGCCCGGTGAAACTCTGGTTCGACCGGGTGGACAACTACTCCCGCGCCGAGTTGTGGCTGGAACTGTTCACCGACGACGTGGACGACGCGACGAGGCACCTGGCCGCGCACTCGGTGGTCCCGCAGGACGAACTGGAATCGCTTCCCCCGGGCATGACGGCGCATTGGATCACCAACCCGGTGGGTGTGCCGCACATCGTCCGGCTGGCCGACTAGCACGAGAGCCAGAGCAGGGACGAGCAGGAGCAGGCCAGAGGCCAGAGGCGAGAGCAGGGGCAGGGGCAGGGGCAGGGGCAGGGGCAGGGGCAGGGGCAGGGGCAGGGGCAGCATGTAGCCAATCCCAATCCCCAACCAGGCTGGTGAGTAGAACTGGCTGGTACGTAACCAACACAGGGCAACCAGCGCTGGAACGAAAAGCAGAGGCTGGAAGCCGAACTCCAACGCAACCAACAGCGCTGAAATGACCAGCAATACTCGTTAAATCCCACACAACGGCGAGTAGCCCACTGGTGAGCAGAGCGTGACTCACCATCCACATCCCAAAGCGCCAGGTGGGTACGCGCCACCACACCCCAACCTTGGCTGCCTCGCAGCCCTTCCCCTTCTTTGCCTTCTTTGTCGCGGCCTGGCTGCCTCGCGCGCCGTCACGTGGCCGCCGCGCGCTGGCCTGGGCCTGCCAGGTGCTGACTCCTGCCGACCATGCGGTGCTTGGCGCGCGAGACGTGCCAAAGGCCCGACCCCGTTGCGCCCCTCACCACACGACACAACAACAGAACTGAGACTGCCAGCCGCTGTGCATGTAGATGGTGAGTCACGCTCCGCCCACCAATGGGCCACCCGCCGTGCCCAGTTTGAACGGACTACCTCTGATCGCGTCAGCGCTGTTGGTTACGTTGGAACAATGGGTTAGTCAACTGGCCGATCCGCCCGTTGCGAGCCTCATCATGTCCGAGTTCAGATCTACCGACACTTCTGTACCTCCAGCACTGCCGAACTCATGCTGATAGCTGCCCCAAGACTCATCCCTGACCTGCATCGCGAAGCCGCTTTCCATCAGCAGGACCAGTTCCATCGCCGCCCGCTCTATTCTCTTCGTCAGCGCCGGATCGTTCCAGTCCTCCGGGGCCGCGAACAGCGAGGTCGGCACAGTCATAGCCCGCATGTAGGCGAACAGCCCACGCATCTGGTCGTCCACGACCAGAGCGTGCCGTGCAGTTCCCGCTGTCGCGGCAAGCACGACCGGCTTGGCGATCAGCAAATCGTTGTCCAGGATCTGAAAGAAAGAAGTCAACAGCCCGCTCGCACCCGCCTTGTAGACCGGTGTGCTCACAACAATTCCGTCCGCCTCCCCCAGCGCGGCGATCGCCGTGGTCAGCTTCGGACCGGTCAGCTGGGAAACCAGCGCCGTGGTGACCTCCCCTGCCAGTTCGCGCAGGTCTATCACCCGGAGAGTGACTGTCCCGCCACGTTCGCCCGTCAACAGACTGATCCGTTGAGCGACTCGATCAGCCAGCAGCCGGGTAGAAGACGGGTCGCTGGTCCCAGCCGAGACGACGACCAGCTTGAACGTGTTCATGATTCCTCCGCCTGCCCAGCCGCCAGTTTGCGGCAGATGGCTTCCAGTTGTCTCAGTTCCTCGGCGCTGACCCGAGCGGTAACAGCACGAGCGACCTGCCTCGCATGCACGCGGCCGATGTCCTGCTGCACCTTGCGACCGACGTCCGTGAGGGCCAGACGTACGCCCCTGCCGTCCTCCGGCGCCGACGACCGCTCGACCAGCCCGCGATCGACGAGCCGGTCCACCATCCTCGACAACGCGGGCTGACTGAGCAGCAGATGCTTGTGCAGTTCACCGATCCGCAATGGCGCCGGGCACTTCGACAGGGTGTAAAGCACGTCGTACTCACGCATCGACGCTTCCCGCCAGATGTCCTCCGCCGCGAACTCCCTCATCAACACCGCGTAGGCCGACATCAGTGTCTCCCACGCGGCGTTGGCTGTCCGACTGGTGTTCATGTCACAGCGCCGGGTACGACGCTTCGAGCTCGCTGTCCTGGTACGGCGAGGAACCAGTGACGTTGTCGCCCCGGTTGGCGTTCGGGCGCGGCTGACGCGGCGGGTTGTCGCCGTACTTGGCCTTCACGAGACTCTCGTGCGTCGGCGCGTCCGGGACCTCCGGATCACGCTTGGCGGCGAACTCCTTGCGCAGCACCGGCAAGACCTCCGAGCCGAGCAGGTCCAGCTGGTTGAGCACGGTCTTGAGCGGCAGACCGGCGTTGTCGAGCAGGAACAGCTGACGCTGGTAGTCACCGAAGTGCTCACGGAAGGTCAGCGTCTTGTCGATGACCTCCTGCGGGCTGCCCACCGACATCGGCGTCATCTCCATGAAGTCCTCCATGGACGGACCGTGGCCGTAGACCGGGGCCTCGTTGAAGTACGGCCGGAACTCGTTCTTGGCGTCCTGGGAGTTCTTCGCGAGGTACACGTGGCCGCCGAGACCGACGATCGCCTGCTTGGCCGTGCCGTGGCCGTAGTGGGCGTAGCGCTGCCGGTAGAAGTTGATCAACCGGATGTAGTGCTCCTTCGGCCAGAAGATGTGGTTGGCGAAGAACCCGTTGCCGTAGAACGCGGCCTGCTCGGCGATCTCCGGCGTGCGGATCGAGCCGTGCCACACGAACGGCGGCACGTCGTCGAGCGGACGCGGGGTGGAGGTGAAGCCCTGCAGCGGCGTGCGGAACTTGCCTTCCCAGTCGACCACGTCCTCCCGCCACAACCGGTGCAGCAGGTTGTAGTTCTCCAGCGCCAGCGGCAGGCCCTGGCGGATGTCCTGGCCGAACCACGGGTACACCGGCGCGGTGTTGCCCCGGCCGAGCATCAGGTCCATCCGGCCGTTGGACAGGTGCTGGAGCATCGCGTACTCCTCCGCGACGCGCACCGGGTCGTTGGTGGTGATCAGCGTCGTGGACGTGGTCACGACCAACCGCTCGGTCAACGCCGCGATGTGGGACAGCAGCGTGGTCGGCGAGGACGAGAAGAACGGCGGGTTGTGGTGCTCGCCGATGGCGAACACGTCCAGGCCGACCTCCTCGGTCTTCCGGGCGATCTCGACGATGGCCTGGATGCGCTCGGCCTCGCTCGGGGTCTCGCCGGACACCGGGTCACGCGTGATGTCGCTGACGGAGAACACTCCGAACTGCATGGCTCCTCCTCAGGTCCTCGCTGCTCCGGGCCTTGCCGTCCAGCGAAGTATATGCATTTGCATGCAGTTGAACCAGCGTGTCCCCCGGTTGATTCCCCGAGTGACCCAGCTCATGCGAATGCCCCGGCGGGGCACCACCCGCCGGGGCATTCCGGCCCTGCTGTCTGGCCTTACTTGGCGGCGGCGGCCAGGTCGTTCAGCGCCGCTGCGAGCCGGAAGTACTTGTTGGTGCCGAGGTCACGCACGGTCTTGATGCCGAAGGCGGCGTCCAGCTTCTCCGCGTCGCCCTCGCTGACGCCAGCCAGCGCGGCGACCGGCGAGTCCAGCACCTCGGCGACGCTCTTGTCCTCGTAGGCCTTGTCGAGTTGCTTCGCCAGATCGGCGGAAACAGCCACAGTCATGCTCCTTCATCGATGGGGACTGTTCGAGCAGAACGGGGGAACCATAGCGTTGGCGTGGACATGGGGAATCCGGTGCCTCTGGCGAGCGTTGTTCGTGCGATCGCGTACCTATGCTCGTCGGTGCAGCGTGGCGGTCATCGTGATGGAGCCGGTGCTGACGACCGTGACCTTCAAGGTCTCGCCTTCCCTCGCCAGGTTCACGGTTCCTTCGACCACGCACTTGCCCGCGCTGATGTTCCCGATCTTCTCGCGCATCTCCACCCGCTGCTCGGCCATCGCCGACAACGTCCATGTCCCGTCGCAGTCGAGTTTCGGCGTCGGGTCGGTCCACGTGGTGCGGTAGTGCACGGTGTTCCTGTCCTCGGCGAGGCTCACCCGCATGTGGTACGGCGTCACCGCCGGAACTTGGGTGGCCGGTTCACGGGTCTCCCATTCGCCCTCGTACCCCGGGGGCAACTGGGACGAGTCGTCGCACACCTTGTCGGTGAAGATGTTCAGGAACCGGTTCGGGTACGGCCCGATCGGGCCGTCGAAGCCCTTCACCCAGCTCTGCTTGCCCCACCAGCCCCGATAGCCCCACCACGGCTCCTTGTCGACCGGCCGCAGCACCTGCCAGGTGTTCCACGCGGCACCGGCGGAACGCCGGTCGACGGCGACCGTGGCCGTGGTCGGGTAGGAGGCATGCGATCCCTTCGCCGAATAGATCCGAGGGTGCTCACCGTTCTTGTCCAGTTGCTTGTCGTCCCACGGCACCACGCACGGTTCGCCACCGTGCTTGAAGAACGTGACACCGGTCGGCCTGTCCCCCGTCAGCCGGACCGCCACCCGCTCCCAGTCGCCTTCGTGCGCGTTGCCCGGCACCAGGTCGTTGTAGCCGTAGAAGAACCAGTAGACGTACGCGGACCGGCCGTTGTCCTCGTGGTACTCCCAGTACACCGGGGCGCCCGTGCCCTCGCCCTTGCGAGCCTCGGGTGACGGCTCCAGGTAGAACCCGAAGCGCTGGGGAAACTTGCTCGGGTCGTCGGTGACCGAGTACGTCGGCTCGTCGGTGAGGGAGCACGCGCCCGAGGTGTACTTGTCCGGGACGTTGCCCATTCTGCGCGGGTCGACGCGGTCGGCCACCCCGGCTTCCTCGCACTGGGCGTTGGTGGCGAACGACATCGAGGACTTGGTCGCGTACACCGACGCGTCCGCGGGCGGGTAGTCCTCGCCCTCGGCGAGGTGAACCAGGGGCGCGTACCGCTCGGCCGTCACCGGCTTGGCGTGTTCCGGCGCCGCCGAGGTCCACACCTTGGGATCCTCTTCGCCGTCGTCACAGCCCGCCACCAGAGCGGCGGCCAGCGCCACCACCGCCAGAACCCGCTTCACTCGCATCTCCCGTCCACTGTCGACCGACGCAGTCAACCCCGCCCATCTTGCGGTTTTCTCCCGCATTCCGCCCGGCCCGGGTGTCCCGGTTGCACAGCTGACCCACCTCGTGGTGTTCTGCGGGATCCGGCGCGATTAGCCTTTGGTGATGGGCTGGATCACCTTGCGGCAGTTCGCCTGGACCGAACGGCCCGGGTTCTCCGACCCGCACCCCGAGGTGGACGGGGTGCACCGGGTTGCGGCGGACCGCAAACTCCCGGTCGACCTGAGCTACGCCGTCGGTGTCAACGCCCTCGCGGCCCCGGCCAGTGGCCAGGTCCGCTACGAGACGCGGCAGCACGAGCTGCGGCTGATGCTGTGCTACCTGGACAACGATCCCGGTTACCCGATCCGGCTGCGGGACGAGGTGTTCCGGGCCAGTGCCGCGCACATCCGGCGGTTCGTCAGCGAGTCCATCGGCGTCGGCATGCTCACCGCCGCCGTGCAGGCGGCGTACCAGTGGCGGGCGGCGTCCGGGACTGTCGCCGAGCTCGGGACGTTGCCGACTGCGCTGGCCGGGCACCTGAGCGCCACCAAGACCAGGCCGGACCTGATCTTCGACATGCCCGGCCTGACGCTCGCCGGTGAGGCGCGCGGCCGGTCCGAGGCGCCACCGACGCGGGTGACCACGCAGCAGCGCGACCGGCTCAACAGCCTGCTGCCGTGGTCGTACCACCACGGTACGTACCCGGTCGCCATGACCTGGGCGTACGCCACGGGCCTCGGCACGACGGTCGACCTGTTCACCCGGTCGGGGCGGTTGCCAGGGATGACTGGCCCGATCGGCCAGCCACTGCCGTCCCCCGCCGCGACGCAGACCGACCTGTTCGACCAGGACCAGCTCGACTCACCCGGCGCGCCCGCCGAGTCGCCGCCCGCCAAGGCGCGCCGTGGCGGGGGCCGCGACTTCGACCGAGGCTCGCCGCGTGAGCTGACCGCCAGGATCGCTCAGCGCGTCGACGACATCGCAGATCAGCTGTACGCGACCGCCCCAGATCCGTCGGTCAAGATCGGTGACGAGCCCATCCGCGGGGACTGGGCGCCGCTCGACCTGCTCGGCGCGCCGTCCGGGTCGTTCCTGGTCGGCGTGCTCGAACGGCCGCTGCCGCGGGACGTGAGCACCCAGCTGAACACGCGGCTGCGTCCGGCGAACCTGTCCGACGGGACCGGGCTGTCCGCGCACGTCTCCGGACGGCTGGTCGTCGCGATCAGCAACGAGGGCGGCAGACCGTGGCCGATGATCGCGGGCTGAGGACTCAGTCCTGTTTCCTCGGCTGCTCCCCCGACCAGATCTGGCCGATGGTCTGCACGACGACCACTACGGCGAGCGCGATCCACAGCTGGACGCCCCCGACTGTCCCGTTGTCGAGGGTAAGCAGCTGCGCGCCACCAAGCACGGTGCAGTAGAACAGGATCACACCGAACGCGAACCCGCCGACGCCGAAGACGAACCGCGCTACGCCCTTCGCACCGCCACCGGCCGGGCCCACGGCCCTGCCGATCCGCCGGGCGCCGCCGACTCCGTATGACAGGGCGAGGAAGATCGCGAACAGCGCGGACGCGCCGATAAAGCCGAAGAACGCCGTGTCGGGCGCCAGCGGACCGAGCGCGGCCTCGAAGGAATGCCAGAACTCGGCTCCGTTCCAGTGCCGGGAGGCGATGCCGAACACACCGATTCCGAACAGGACGACCAGGAGCGCCAACCCGGTGGCCCGCCGCCACGGCCGCCGTTTGCGCGGCTTGTCCCGGACTCGCCTGGTCGGGGTGCGTGGCTGACTCGGCTTGACCATGGTGGCCCGGTCACTGACACGGGCGGGGGACGCGAACGCGATGCCGTGCTCGGCGGCCAGTTTCCCGATGCGGTGGGCGAGTTCGGCCTTCATCGCCCCGGCCGCCATGGTCAGCAGCTCCGTGCGGTCCGCGGTGATCGGCGGTTCGGGCGTGCCCGCCTCCCCGGTGATCATCGCGAGCGCCTGCCCGACAGTCGGACGGCGCCGGGGATCCTTGGCGAGCAGGCGGGCGATCACGGCCGCCAGCAAGGGCGGGGCGAGCGTGGGCGGTTTTGGCTCGTCGACGAGGACCGCGCCCAGCGTGGCGACGTGGTCGTCACGGCGGAACGGTGACGTGCCCTCGACCGCGTGGTACAGGGTGGCGCCCAGCGAGAACAGGTCACTGGCCGCCGTGGTCTCGCGGCCGTGCAGCCGTTCCGGGGCGACGTACTCCATCGACCCGACGAACACCCCGGTGGCGGTGAGCGCGGTGTCGGTGGCCTGGACCGCGATCCCGAAGTCGGTCAGCAGGACTTCCCCGGTCTTGGCCAGCATTACGTTGCCGGGCTTGACATCGCGGTGCACGATGCCCAGCCGGTGCGCCGCGTCGAGCGCCCGCAACAGTGCGACGGCGACCTTCGTGACCGTGTCCGCGGGCAACGGACCGCCCGCGGCGAGCAGGTCGTCGATCGAGTGGCCGTCGACCAGCTGCATGACGATCCACGGGCTGTCCTCGTGGATGGCCACGTCGTGGACAGCGACGATGTTCGGGTGGTCGCGCAGCGCGGCCGCGTTGCGTGCCTCGCGCGCGGCACGGGTGAGCCGTTCGGACTGCTCTCTGCTGGAGAACACGCGCGGCAGCTTCAGTTCCTTGACCGCCACGTACACGTCGAGCGTCTCGTCGTGTGCCTTCCAGACCCGTCCGAATCCACCGGCACCCAGTTCCGAGATCAGCCGGTAACGGCCTCCGACGAGGTGCCCCGCTTGCGTAACCGCT
Source organism: Kibdelosporangium sp. MJ126-NF4 (assembly GCF_000826545.1). Next base: position 361,830 of record NZ_CDME01000016.1, read on the forward strand.
GTCACAGCGCACCAGCGTACGCAGAACAGGCGGCTACGCCCGCGAATTCGCCATGATGGCGTTATGGATCTTCACGCCGTCCTGCCGGACGAATCCCCTGCCATGCCCGTGCAACGGCTCGCGGAGCTGGCCGCGACCGCGGAACACCTCGGGTACCGCGCGGTGTGGCTGCCGGATCACCTGTTGCCGCCCAGCGACTACGGCAATGTGTACGGCGGTGTCTACGAACCGCTGGTGACGCTCTCATACCTGGCTGCGCACACGAGGACCGTCCGGCTGGGCACGTCGGTTCTGGTGCTGCCGATGCGCAACCCGTTCGTCGTGGCCAAACAGGCCGCCACACTGGACCACATCTCAGGTGGGCGGTTCGTCCTCGGGGTGGGCATCGGATGGGCCCGCCCGGAGTTCGACGCGGTCGGCGCGGACTACCGGACACGCGCGGCCAGGACCGACGAGGCCATTGCCCTGATCCGGCACCTGTTCGAGTCCGACGGGGCGTTCGAGGGCGCGTACTACGGCTACGAGACGGGAGTCTTCCAGCCACGTCCCGAGCACGGGGTGCCCATCATGGTCGGTGGGAACACCGACGCGGCACTGCGCCGGGTCGCCGCGTTGGCCGACGAGTGGCAGGCGTTGAGCCTCACGCCGGAGCAGTTCGCCGAGCGGCTCACGCACCTGCGTTCGCTGACCAGCCGGGAGATCCGGGCGACGGTCCGGATCGCGTGGGACGGCGAGGGCCCCGGCCTTGACGACGTGCTCGGGCAGACGCGTGGGCTCACCGAGGCCGGGGCGGACGCGGTGGCGGTGTGGTTCGGCGCCGAGACCGGCTTCGAGGACAGGATGACCAGGTTCGCCGAGAAGGCCTTGTAACCGGACACGCCCGGCGTGGGCGCGGAGTTTGCGGTGCAACCAAGGTGGCCTTTGTTGCGGCCAGCGCACCGAAGGCCGCCTTCGGTGCTCGGGATGCACCAAAGGTGGCCTTGGTTGCGCGGAGTTTGGGTGCAACCAAGGTGGCCTTCGTTGCGCTCAACGCACCGAAGGCCACATTGGTTGCGTGGGTCAGCGCGGGCGGGAGCGGGTGTCCAAGGCGGCGCGCAGGGCCAGTTCCAGTTCGGCGGCGACCTCGTCCAACGGCTGCGTGTCGCGTCGGGCGCGGCTCATGATGACCGCGCCCTCGGTCGCCGCGATCGCGGTCGTCGCCATGGTCGTGGCGCGGGTTCCGGGGACGCCCGCGTCGGCGAGCAGACCGGCGAGGGCGGTGCGCCACTGGTCGAACGCCGTCGCGACGGCGTCCATCAGTTCGGGGGCGTCCTCGTGTTCCTCGACGCCGATCGCGACCACCGGGCAGCCCGCGCGGTAGTTCTCGGCTTCGACGATCTGCCGCCACGCCCCGATGAACGCCTGCAACGCGCCGACCGGGTCGCCGGGGTGCGCGGCGGCGACGGCCAGGATCACGTCGCGCACGAACGTGCCGAACTCGGCGATCGCCTCCACGCCGAGCTGTGCTTTCCCGCCGGGGAAGTGGTGGTAGATCGAGCCGCGCGGCGCGCCGCTGTGCTTGACGACCTCGCGGAAGCCCATCCCGCTGTAGCCGCGTTCACGCAGCAGCCGCACGGCGCTGTGGATCATGCGTGCCCTGCTGTCCCCTGCCACCGGGACTCCTCCACTCGGGGGATATGTCCTACCCAACCCTTGCTATGTCAAGTGTCATATTACAGCATGAACGAACTATTACGATCGTCATAGTCGATCGTGGAGCCAGGGAGAACACATGTCGCCGCGCACACCCGCTGACATCGCCGCCCCGCTGACGCTGCCCTGCGGCACGGTCCTGCGCAATCGCCTGGTCAAAGCCGCGTTGAGCGAGCAACTCGGCACCAGGACGCACGCGCCGAGCGACGACATCTTCCGGCTCTACGACCGCTGGGCGCACTCCGGGGCGAGCCTGCTGATCACCGGAAACGTCATGATCGACCGGACCGCGATCGGCGAACCGCGCAACGTCGCGGTCGTCGACGACCGGGACTTCGGCAGGATCAGCCAGTGGGCGGACTCGGCCCGCGCGGGCGGCGCGGAGGCCTGGGTGCAGATCAACCACCCGGGCAGGCAGGTGCCCCGCAACGTCGCCTGGCGTCCGGTCGCCCCGTCCGCAGTGCCGATGCGAGGTCTGGGTGGCGCGTTCGGCAAACCGCGCGAGCTGCGGGCGGCCGAGATCGAGGACCTGATCGGCAAGTACGCGACCACCGCGGGGATCATGGTCAGGGCGGGCTTCACGGGCATCCAGATCCACGGCGCGCACGGCTACCTGGTCAACCAGTTCCTCTCGCCGCTGACCAACCTCCGCACCGACAAGTGGGGCGGCACACCGGCGAACCGACGGCGGTTCCTGCTGGAGATCGCGGCGGCCGTCCGTGCCGAGATCGGACCGCGCACCCCGCTCTCGGTCAAGCTCAACTCCGCCGACTTCCAACGCGGCGGCTTCACCGAGGACGAATCACTCGACGTCGTCGCGGCGCTCGGCGAGTTGGGTGTCGACCTGCTGGAGATCTCCGGCGGCACCTACGAGACGCCTGCCCTGATGCTCGGCAACCCGGTGCCGAAGAAAGCCAGCACTCTCGCCCGTGAGGCGTACTTCCTGGAATTCGCCGAGAAGGCGCGCGCGGTGGCGCGGATGCCGCTGATGCTCACCGGCGGTTTTCGGACCCTCGGTGGGATGAACGACGCCTTGCGGGGCGGCGCTGTCGACGTGATCGGACTCGGCCGCTCCATGGTCGTGGAGCCGGATCTGCCCGGCGAACTGCTGACGGGCCGGGCCGAGGCCAGCGCGGTCAGCCCGAAGCGCACCGGGATCCGCAAGCTGGACGGCCTGTCCGAGCTGGTCTGGTACACCGACCAGATGTGGCGGATCGGCCGCGGCCGCGACCCGAAACCCGGCCGCCACCCCGTCCACGGTGTCCTGAACTACCTGCTGTCAGGCGCGGTCCACGCGACCACCCGGCAGCGCGGCGACACAGCGCCGAGGCCCGCCTTCATCCCGAGCCGCAAGCCCGTACGCATCGGCTGACCCAGGGAGGAAACGATGTCCGAGCAAACACTCCGCACGACGGCGTCGCCGGTCCGTGAAGGTACCGGGTGCAGCCGGTTCAAGTCCCGGCTGTGGCGCAGGACTTTCCCCGCCCTGCTTGGCGTGCACCGGGACGACAAACCACTGCCGCGGCCCACAGTCTTTCCCGCGCACCTGCCGCGCCGGGGTTGGGGAACCTCGCACTACAACGTGGTGATCCCGGATCTGCCCGCGCCGCACCTGTTCCTCGCCTGCACGACCATGCAGGGCTCCCCCGGAATCCAGTGCTACGACAACGACTTCGCGGTGCGCGAGTCACCGCGCCAGACCGCGACTGTCGCATTCGGCACGGCGGCGAGCACCCACAAGTCGTTCACCACGTACTCGATTCCCGGCGAATGCGAGTTCACAGCCGACGGCAGCGTGCTGCGCTGGGGCAACGACCTGGAGATCACCGGCCGCTACCCGCACTTCCGGCTGCACGGCAGGCGGCCCGGTTTCGCGATCGACCTGGACGTCATCGCGACCGGCGAGCACAGCAACTACGCACGCAGCTTCCTCTACACCCATCTGGGACTGCTGGCCAGGTACACCGGGATGATCACGCAGCATGGCGAGATGACGCCAGTCGCGGGCCTGTGCAGCTTCGAATACGCGGCGGGCCGGACCCCGCACGTGCTGCGGGACCGGCCGCTGCCGGTGAAAGTCCCGGTGGACTTCTTCACGTGGCACACGATCAACCTCGACGCGAACACCCAACTGCAGTTCGTCCAGATGTCCGCACAGGGCGGCTACCAGGTGATGGCCTCCGCCTGGCTGCGCCGGGCAGGCATGGGCTCGGTCCGCTACGACAACGTCGACTTCGAGGTGCTGAGCTACCAGGCCGACCCGGAGGTGGCGCCGGACGGCAGGGAGACCTACCTGCCGGAAACGTTCCAGGCGTGGATCGGCGACCACCACGGTGAGAACCTGTTCGAACTGATCGCGACACTGGACACGCAGGTGCACTACGGCCTCGGCCGCGGCTACGTCGGCGGCTACTTCTACGAGGGCACCCGATCGGGGACACCGATCGCGGGACGCGGTTACATCGAGTTCGTCGAAGCAGGCGAAACAGCGTCGCAGCGATACCGTTACGTCAGCTGACGGCCACGTTTGGTGACAAACACCGGGCAGTGCGGAAGACTTCCCGCACTGCCCGGTATTCATGTTTGAAATGGACATTCACTGGGCACCTTCTGGCGTTTGGACCGACCGGGGAGGGCCGTGAGTTTCTGGGATTTCGTCCACGACCGCTGGAGCAGGCTGCTCAGTGAGTCGTTGCTGCACGTCAGCGCGGTGGTGCAGTGCACAATCCTCGCCGCGCTGATCGGTGTCAGCGTGGGCATCATGGTATACCGCAGCCCGCTCGGTTCGGCCGTGGCGACCGCGCTCACCAGCGCCATCCTCACCATCCCGTCGTTCGCGCTGCTCGGCCTGCTGATCCCGGTGCTCGGGCTCGGCGCGCCGCCGACGGTCGCCGCTCTGGTCCTCTATGGACTGTTGCCGATCGTGCGCAACACCATCGTCGGTCTGGCCGGTGTGGACAGTGCGGTCAGCGACGCGGCAAGGGGCATCGGGATGAACCGGCTCGGTGTGCTGACCAGGATCGAGCTGCGGCTGGCGTGGCCGGCGATCCTCGCGGGGATGCGCGTGTCCACGCAGATGCTGATGGGCATCGCCGCGATCGCCGCGTACGCCAAAGGCCCCGGCCTCGGCGTAGAGATCTTCGCCGGACTGGTCAGGGCGGGCAGCGCCAACGCCACCAACCAGGCGATCGCGGGCACCATCGGCATCGTGGCGCTCGCGCTGGTGCTGGACGGTGTCTTCGTGCTGATCGGCCGTTACACGACTTCAAGGGGCATCCGTGGCCAGTGAGATCCAGTTGACCGATGTGACCAAACGCTACGGCCGCCGCACACCCGCCGTCGAGAACGTCAACATCACCATTCCCGCGGGCGAGATCGTCGTGTTCGTCGGGCCGTCCGGGTGCGGCAAGACCACCACGATGCGGATGATCAACCGGCTGATCGAGCCGACCTCCGGCCGGATCACCATCGGCGGCGAGGACACGCTGACGCTCGACCCGGACAAGCTGCGGCGCACCATCGGGTACGCCATCCAGCAGGCAGGCCTGTTCCCACACATGACCGTGGCGCAGAACGTCGCCATCGTGCCGGGCCTGCTCGGCTGGGAGCGCAAGAAGATCACCGACCGCGTCGAGGAGATGCTCGACACCGTCGGCCTCGACCCGGCCGAGTTCCGCGACCGGTACCCGCGCCAACTGTCCGGCGGGCAGCAGCAGCGCGTCGGTGTGGCACGGGCGCTGGCCGCCGACCCGCCGGTGCTGCTGATGGACGAGCCGTTCGGCGCGGTCGACCCGATCACCCGGGGAAACCTGCAGGACGAGCTGATGCGGCTGCAGGCGGAGTTGCGCAAGACGATCGTGTTCGTCACGCACGACTTCGACGAGGCGGTCAAGATCGGCGACCGGATCGCCGTGCTCGGTGAGCGGTCCAAGATCCTGCAGTACGACACGCCGGAAGCCGTGCTGGCCAACCCTGCCGACGACACGGTCGCCGGTTTCGTCGGCGCGGGCGCGTCGTTGAAACAGCTGACACTGCGGCGGGTGCGGGACGTCGAAATGACGCAGGCGGAAGTCACGGTGTCCACTCAGGACGCCCCTGAGGAGATCCGGCGCCGCCTCGTGGAAGCAGGCAAGAACTTCGCGCTGGTGCTCGATGCCCGGCGCCGCCCGATCGCGTGGGTGCACGTGCGGGAGCCCCAGGTACAGCGGCCGATCAGGGACATGGTGTCCAACGAGTCGACCCTGCAGGACGCGCTGGAGGCGATTCTCACCGAGGGCGGCAACGCCGTCGTGACCGGCAACCGCGGCGAGTACGTCGGCCTGGTCGAGATCGACACCGTGATGGCGATGGTCCGTGAACTTCGGGAGACCATGTGACCACCACGACTCCTGAGACGAAACGGGCGGCCAGGCTGGGGATGCTCGGCCAGCCGATCGTGGCGGTCGGACTGGTCGTGGCCGTGCTGGTCTGGGCGTTCTCGCAGGACCTCGACCCGATCGAGCGGCAGACCATCAACGGTCCCGTGCTGCTCGACGCGCTGTGGGACCACCTGGTGATCAGTGTTGTGGTGACCGTGCTGGTTCTGGTGATCGCGGTGCCGCTGGGAATCGTGCTGACCAGGCGCTGGGCGCGCCGGGCGGCGCCGGTGTTCCTCGGCATCGCCACCATCGGGCAGGCGTCACCGGCGATCGGCATCCTCGTGCTGTTCTTCCTGCTCACCGGCTGGGAAGGGCTGTGGGCGGCCGCGCTGCCGATCACCTTCTACACACTGCTGCCGGTGCTGCGCAACACGATGGTCGGCCTGCAGCAGATCGACCCGGCGCTGGTGGACGCGGGCAGGGGCATCGGGATGTCCTCGATGTCGGTACTGCGCCGGATCGAGCTCCCGCTGGCGGTGCCGTTGATCCTGGCCGGGCTGCGGACCGCGCTCGTGCACGCGGTCGGTGTGGCGACGCTCGCGGTGTTCGTCAACGCCGGTGGGCTCGGGCTGCTGATCGACACCGGGTACAAGCTGTCCCGGTTCACCGTGCTGATCACCGGTGCGGTGCTGGCCGTCGCGCTGGCGCTGCTGGTGGACTGGCTCGGCACGGTCGCCGAGACGTACCTCGGACCGAAGGGGCTCCGGTCATGAAACCGTTCACACGCAGGCGTCTGGCCGCGTTGCTCGCCACGGCCGGGCTGCTGGCCGGGTGTGGCCTGGAAACCTCGTACACGCTGCCGTTCGAGGTCGGGCCCGGGTCGATCAGGCCGGTCCCCGAACTGTCCGGAGTGGACATCGCGGTCGGTTCGAAGGACTTCACCGAGAACCAGGTCCTCGGCTACATCACCGAGGTCGCGCTGGCCGCCGCGGGTGCGGACGTGCGTGACATGACCAACATCCAGGGCTCCAACAGCGCCAGGCAGGCACTGCTGACCGGCGACGTCGACGTGTCATGGGACTACACCGGCACGGGCTGGATCTCCTACCTCGGCCACAGCGATCCGATCCCGGACGAACGCGCGCAGTACGAAGCGGTCAGGGAGGAAGATCTGGCGAAGAACGGCGTGGTCTGGCTGCCGTACTCGGAGGTGAACAACACCTACGCCTTCGCCGTCACCCAGGAGTTCGCTCGTGCCAACAACCTCAGGACAACGAGCGACATGGCGGCACTGATCGCGAAGGACCCGTCGAAAGGCGTGTTCTGCCTGGAGACCGAGTTCGTCAGCCGCCAAGACGGCTTCCCCGGCGTGGCCAAGGCGTACGGATTCGACCAGCGGGCGGCCCAGGTCAAGGTGTTCGGCACCGGAACGATCTACACCGCCACGTCCACAGGGAACTGCAACTTCGGCGAGGTCTTCACCACCGACGGCCGGATACTGGCGCTGAACCTGGTGGTGCTGGAGGACGACAAGAAGTTCTTCCCGCAGTACAACGCGGCACCCGCGCTGCGCAAGGACTTCCACGCGGCCCACCCGAAGGTGGCCGAGGTCCTGGCGCCGGTGGTGGCCAAACTCGACAACGACACCATGCGCAGGCTCAACGCCGAGGTCGACGTCGACGGGCGCGACCCGGCCATCGTCGCCCGCGACTGGCTGGCCAGTGCGGGCTTCGTCAGCACCGAGGCGCCCAGCTGAACAGGCTGTCACCGGTACGGTGAGTGGGTGCGACCTCTGCTCGAAGTCCAGGGACTCACCCGCCGGTTCCACGATGTCGTGGTGCTCGACGCCGTGTCGTTCGATCTCGCCAGCGGCCGCGCCGCCGCGCTGGTCGGACCGAACGGCTCGGGCAAGACGACGCTGCTGCGGTGTGTCGTCGGCGTGGACGTCCCGGACGAGGGCGACGTGCTGTTCGACGGTGCCCACCTGGACGAGAGCGACCCGGGCGTGCGGGCCGCGGTGGCGAGCGCGCTGGACGACGCGGACTTCTTCCCCGAACTGTCGGTGGTCGAACACCTCGAACTGATGGCCCGTGCGCACGGCGTGGACCAGCCCGGCGAGGTGGTGGCGGAAATACTGTCCGAACTGGACCTGGTCGAGCAGCGGGACCAACTGCCGATCACGTTGTCCAGCGGGCAGCGCAGGCGGTTCACCCTCGGCGCCTGTCTGGTACGGCCGCGCAGGCTGCTGGTGCTCGACGAGCCGGAGCAGCGGCTGGACGCGGCCGGGCGGGCGTGGCTGGCGGAGAAGCTGCAGGACGAGAAGGCCGACGGGTGCGCGATCCTGCTGGCGTCGCACGACCAGCAGTTGGTTGACGCGGTCGCGGACGTCCGGATCGAGCTGGGCTGATGGCGACCAGCACAGTCCGCGAGATCAGGGCGGAGTTCCGGGCCGCCCGGCTGCGGTCCCGTCCCGCGCATGCCAGGCGGGAGCGCAACGACACCATCTACCTTGTCGCCCTCGGCATCGTGGGGTACGGCGGGATTCTGGTGCAGGCGGTGCGGCGGATGGTCGCGGTGCCGCCGGTCGGGCCGGTGCCGCCCAGTCTTCCGGTCGCGCAGTGGCTGTTCACCGGCTGCGCGGTGCTGGGGCTCGGCCTGCTGGTCCGGGCGTTGCTTGTGGTTGGTCCCGTGGTGGCCAGTGGGCCGTTCCAGTTCTGGCTGCTGGGTACGCCGTTGGACCGGAGGTCGTTGCTGGCCCGCCGGTTCTGGTGGCTGGCCGTCGGCGGCGCGGTCGCAGGTGGCCTGGCGGGCCTGGCGGTGTCGGCGCTGCTGCGGGCGAACCTGGACGGCAAGCTGCTGAGCACGTCGATCTGTGCCGGTATGGCCGCCGGACTGGTCGCGGTCTGTGTTCTGTTGCAGCAGAGGGCCAACAGCGGTCGTCGGCTGTCCACTGTGCTCATCGTGGTGGGTGTTCTCGTCGCGGCGGCGGCTGTGTTCGCCACTCCCCCGGCGCTCGATCTGCCGGTGCTGACGGCCGTGGTCGTGCTGGTGCCGCTGCTCGCGCTCGTGCGGGCGTTCCGGATGCTCGGAACGCTGAACCGGGCCGAGCTGGCCGGTGGTGCGGAGATCCTGGCCGCGGGCCGGGTCGCGGCCAGCTGGATGGACGTGTCCCTGTTCAACGCGGTCGCGTCGGCGCGCAGGTGGCGGGAGGTCGGCAAGGTCACCAGCCGCAGGTTGCGCGGAGTTCGTTACCAGGCAATGCTTTTCGCTGACCTTCGCAGGCTGTCGCGCAACCGGTCGGCGTACTACCGTTCGATCGGGCTGGTGCTGACGCCGTACGCGGCGCAACGCCTGCTGCCAGAGGCGTTCGTGCCGACAGTCCAGTTGGTGATGTGCACGGTCGCGGTCAGTCCGTTCGCCGCCGGGCTGCGTCTTGTCTGCAAGTCGGACACGATGCGGCGGGCGCTCGGCGGCAGCGACACCGGCCTGCGCCTGATCCATCTCGTCGTCCCCGCCGTGATGGCTCTGCTGTGGACGGTCCTGACGAGTCCCGCGACGGGCTTCGCATTGGCGTCGGTCGTGGTTCCCGTTGGTGCGGTGGCGTTCGTGTACCGGCGCGCTTCCCAGCCGCCGTTCGACTACAGCGACGTGGCGGTGGACACTCCGTTCGGTATGGTCCAGCCGAACATGATCCGCCAGCTGATCCGGGGCCCGCTGCTGCTGGTGCTGCTTGCCGCCGTCCAGTTCTATCTGTGACACCGAAAAGCCGGTGGACACGCCTGCGCCGCGCTTGCTACTGTGCCCGCCGTGTCCACCCCTGAGGCCAACAGAGGCTAGCCACCGGTAGTCCGGTGGCGCATCGCTTCACTGCTCCGCGCTGTCGCGCGGCACGCTCGCCATCCGGATCACCGCTGCACGGGTTCGCCTGGACACATTCCTCTCCAGGCTCATTCGACGCGCCGCCCCATCTGTGGCGGTCGCGTGTTCTCGTCGATCCGCGATGCAGTTGTGGAGCCTGTTCATGCCTTTCGCTGTCTACGTCCTCGGGCTGGCCGTGTTCGCCCAGGGGACGTCCGAGTTCATGCTGTCCGGTCTGGTCCGGGACATCGCCGCCGACCTGCACGTCTCCGTCCCGGCTGTGGGGTCGCTGACCTCCGCGTTCGCCGTCGGGATGATCGTCGGCGCGCCGCTGGTGGCGATGCTGAGCCTGCGGTGGCCACGGCGCCGCGCGCTTCTGGTGTTCCTGACCACCTTTCTCGTCGTGCACGTGATCGGGGCTGTCACCACCAGTTTCGAGGTACTGTTCGTTACGCGGGTGGTCGCCGCCCTTGCCAACGCGGGATTCCTGGCCGTCGGTCTGGCGACCGCGGCGCACATGGCCGGTCCACACGGCAAGGGGCGGGCAACGTCGGTGCTGCTGAGCGGCGTGACGTTGGCGTGCATCGCGGGTGTCCCGCTTGGTGCTGTCCTCAGTGGAGTCTGGGGGTGGCGGTCGGCGTTCTGGGGTGTCGCGGCCGTGTCCCTGCCCGCTGTGATCGCGATTCTCCTCGCTGTGCCACGGACTCCCGCTGATCTCGAAGCACAGAGCGCGCGCCACGAACTGCGCGCGCTGGCGCGGCCACGGCTGATCGTGACACTGTTGCTGGGCGCGTTGGTCAACGGCGCGACGTTCTGTACGTTCACCTATCTCGCACCGGTGATCACTGACGCCACCGGCCTCGGCGCCGGGTGGGTTCCCGTCGCTTTGGCGTTGTTCGGCATCGGTTCCTTCGTCGGTGTCACGCTCGGGGGCAGGCTGGCCGACACGAGGGCAACGCAACTGCTGGCCGTCGGCACCGTCGCACTGCTGGCAGGGTGGGTCGCGTTTGCTCTGGTCGCGGCGAATCCTGTTGCCGCACTGGTGTTCGTGCTCGTGCAGGGGGCTTTGTCGTTCGCGGTGGGGTCCACTTTGATCACCCAGGTTCTCTACTCGGCGGCGGACGCGCCGACGCTGGCGGGCGGGTTCGCCACTGCCGCGTTCAACGTCGGCGCGGCGGCCGGTCCCGCATTGGGCGGTGTCGCGCTCGGCGCCGGGCTCGGGGGCGTCCTCGCTCCGCTGTGGGTGAGCGCTGGGCTCGTTGCCGCCGCGTTGGTGCTCGGCGCGGCGGCATACATGACCAACCGAAAGCTCGTGAGTGTTCAGTCCGGCTAGAACCGGACTAAACACTCACGAGCGGGTCAGCCGTTCGGCCAGCCAGGCCAGTGACAGCGGGTACCGGTAGTCGATACCCGCGTGACCGGCGCTGTACAGCTCGAAGTGGATCTTCTCTTCGGGCAGGCCGGCCTTGACCACTTCGGCGCGGAACGCCTCGGCACCCAGGTCGAGATACCACTCGTCCTGGGTGCCCGCGTCGATCCACACCGAGTTCAGCGACCGGATCGCGTCCGCGTGCCGGGCGACCATGCGTACCGGGTCCCAGTCGAGCCACCGCTGCCACTGCTCCGGCCTGAGCACACCGGTCACCGGGTCGAACGGGAGCTCAGGCGTGCCGTCCGCACGTGCGGAGAAGCACGCGGACAGGCAGATCATCTCCACCAGTTGCATGTCCCCCGGCTTGGTGAACGACGGGCGTGCCTGGAAGTCGGCCCAGAACTGCCAGATGTCGTGGTCGTAGTCCCGCAGCGCGCGGACAGCCAGCGCGAAGTCGGTGGAGTACGACAGTTCGTAGAGGGTGTCGCCCGCGTGGGTCGCCAACGCACCGAACACGTCCGGTCGCAGCATCGGCGTGATCATGGCCCCGAACCCGCCGGAGGACTTGCCCGTGATGGCGCGGGAGTCACGGTGCGCGATCGTGCGGTAGCGCTCGTCCACCCAGGGCACGATCTCGTCACACAGGTACGAGTGGTACTTGCCGGTGCCGGGCGAGTCGACGTACTGCGAGCCGCCGTACTTGGTCCACGCGTCGACGTAGACCACGACACAGCCGGGTGCTCCGCCCGCGAAAACGGCGTCTGCGGTCTCGAAGAACGGCTGACGGAAAGGAGTCCTGTTGGCCCACATCGCGACATGCCCTGTGTAGCCCTGGATCACGTACACAGTGGGGTATCGCTCTGTGGTCGTGTCGTAACCCGGAGGCACGTACACCCACAGTGGCCGCTCGTGTGGATCGCCGAGGTGGTTGTCCCGCAACAGCGTGGAGTCGATTGTGTGCCGGTCAAGCCGACCGGCCAGTTCGGCGTCCCAAGGCAGCATGATGATCAGTCAAGCACGCCGCAGCGGACCGCGACAGGTGACGTGGTGTACCGGCTCGCGGAAATCCTGCCACCCGCCCGATCGTTTCGGTACAGTCGGCATTGGGGGAACGCGACCAGGGCGAGGGGAGCCCTGGGCGATCTGAATCTACGACTGGGGTACACATGCACGAGGACTATGAGGACATCGAGACCGCCTTCGAGGAGTTACTCGAGGGCTACGGGGAAGCCGACCGGCATACGGACGGCCCTTCCAGACCGTGGAACTGATCAGTCCACACGGGAACACGGTGAACGATGATGCCGCACGGGTGAGAGTGTCCTCGTGCGGTATTTCCTACTGGGAGTCGGGAAAGCTCGTCTGGGACGACACCATCCGGCACCGGCGGTTCGCGCTGACCGAAGGGACCGAACCGGTGCTCCGCTGGTTCGGCGAGTGGCAGCCGCTGGAGTCCTTGTCGGACATGACGGCCGATCCTGCCCAAGTAGCCCGCTATGCCAAGGTTGCCAGGATCTTCCTTGCCAACAACGTTCTCGTCGCCGAGGGGTCGGAGCGGCATCGGCTCGAGGAGGCGGCGGACGCCGCGTGGCAGCCGTGGGGGCGGCTGGCAAAGGCGTTCCACTTCTCCACCCGCAACCTCGCCGACAGCAGGTTCAAAACAGACGATGACTACCATGCGCTGCGCGAGGAGAAACTCAACAACGGCCCCGCACCGCGCGCGCACCGCACTTTCGCCGACGCCGAGGTCGTCGAGCTGCCGGGCCGGTCGGCTGCGTCCTGGCACGAACGTGATCTCGTCGAACTGCTCTACCAGCGGCGCAGCACCAGAAAATTCGCCGAGACACCGGTTCCACTGACGTCGGCCGCGGCGCTGCTGCAGATCTCGGCGGGCGTCGTCGCCATCGACGAGCGGACACAAGCGGTGTACAAGACCTCACCATCCGGCGGGGCGCGGCACCCAACCGAGGTCTACGTCTACGCCAGGGCCGTCGAGGGCATAGAACCCGGGACGTACCACTACAACCCCACCGCGCACACGTTGGAGCGCATCGGCGGGACCCGCGCCGACGACGAACTTGGCACAATAGTCGGCGACCAGCCCTGGGTCGGTACGTCCGGGATGGTCCTTTTCTTCACGTCGGTCATCAAACGCAGCATGTGGCGCTACCACGCCCCGCGCACCTACCGGTTGTTGCATCTGGACACTGGCCATCTCAGTCAGACGGTGTACCTGTTGGCGACATCGCTCGGCCTTGGCGTGACGTTCACGTCCGCGATGCGTGACGAACTCGTGGAAGAACTGCTCGGCGCCCGAGCGAGTGACGAGGTGATGATGGGCTGTGCCGTGATCGGTACCAAGATCTGAACTCAGTGCCTGGCCAACAGCCGCCGCAACTCGTCGGCGTTGGGGATCTCCAACCCACCGATGCAGACCAACGCCTCTTCCCAACAGGCGCGTGCCGTGGCCCGGTCGCCGTCCGCGTCCCACGCCAGCCCAAGCACGTGCAGCGCCTGTGCCTGTCCGAAGTGGGCACCGACGCTGCGGTTGACGGCCAGCGCCCGCTCGGCGTGGTCGCGCGCTGCGGCCAGGTCCCTGGCGTCGTAGGCCAGCCAGGCGAGGAGTCTCTCACTGCGAGCCTCGAACCCCAGTCGTTCGGCCTTCCTGCTCAGCTCCGCCGCCGTGGTGGCGTGTTCTGTCGCGGTGGTCTGGTTTCCCCGTTCACGACTCTGCGATGCCAGGCGCAACAACGCGGAGATCTCGCCCGGCAGATAGGACAGTCGGCGAGACATCTCAAGAGCTTTGCGGGCACAGGCGGACGCGTCGTCAACGTGTCCCATTCCCTGGTGTGTGGCGGAAAGCGTGACCAGCGCGTCGACTTGGTCCTGCTCAACTCCGGACTGCTCGGACAGCGCCAACGCCTCGCGCGCGTGCTCCAGCGAGGCCGCGTGGTCACCGGCCAGCCGGTTGGCGTCGGCGAGGCCGCGCAGTGTCTCGGCCTCGTAGTGCCGGGTCCCTGATTCGCGGTAGCACGCCAACGCCTTGTCGTACTGGACGATCGCCTCGTTGTACCGGCCCTGGTGCACCAGGATGTGGCCGAGGCTGTCCCGTGGTGTGCCTTCCACCGACGCGCTCGGGCCGAACGGGATCAGCGCCAGGGCTTCGTGCGCGTACTGCTCGGCCCGGTCGAGGCGGCCACGCTGCTCCTCGATGACACCGAGGTTGATCAGCCCGTAGAGCCGGACACTGGCGTAACCGTGTTCCTGGGCCAGTTGGACGCCTCGTTCGATCTCCTCGGCGGCGGCTCTGAGCTTGCCGTCGACCTGATACACCGTGCCGACACTGATCATGGCCCGCGCGCGACCTTCCTGCGAACCTGATCTGGTGTACGCGTCCAGCTCGGCCAGCAGGTGCTCCATCGCCTTGCCGAGTTCGTGTACGCGTAGGTAGATGGCACCGATGACGTGGTGCATCGCGGCTGCCGCCCCGGGTTCACCCGCGGCTCGCGCGGCCTGCAGCGCCGCTCTGGCCGCGACAAGACCCTCGGCGCGGTAGTGGCCACGGGTCATCAGGTAGGCGTGCAACGATTCCACGAGGTGCCACGCGGCGTGCTTGGGACCGTTGCCCGACGCGTACAGGATCGCGGCGATGACGTTCGGGCCTTCCTGGTCCATCCACTCGACGGCCGCCGCGGAGTCGGCGAACGACGGGCTGGGCAGCGACTCCTCCAGTTCGGTGCGAGGCAGCCGAACCCATGTCCCGTAGAGCACGTCGGCGATCGCGTCCAACCTCCGGACGTAGAACGCGAACAGTCGGGCACGCGCGTTGTTCGACTCGTCGGCGTTCTCCTCCATCTGGCAGCGTTCCTGGCTGTAGAGCCGCAGCAGGTCGTGGAACCGGAACCGGTGTGTGCTGATTCGCTGGATCAGGCTCGCCGTGGCCAGTTCGGACAGCAGCTTTTCGGTTCGGTCGTCCGCGAGCCGCGCTAGCACCGCGACCGCGTGCTGAGAGAAGTCCGGCCCCGGCACCAGACCCAACAGCCGGAACAGCCGCGCGGCCTCGGGTTTGAGCGTCAGGTAGGACAGGTCGAACACGGCACGCACCGCCGCGCTGGGGTCGTCCTCGATCTCCAACGCGGTCAGCCGGTTGCCGTGCCGCAGGTCGGTGACATACGCCTGCATCGAGTCGTCATCACGCAGCAGCAGGTTCGCGCCCGCTATCCGCAGCGCGAGCGGCAGGTGGCCGCACAGCCGCGCGATCTCTTCCAAAGCGTCCGGATCGGGCCGGGCGTGGTCCTGGCCGACGATGGTGTTCAGCAGCGCGAGCGACTGTTCGGGGGCGAGGACGTCCAGGTTGACCAGCTTCGCCCCGCCGAGCGCGGCCAGGCCGCGCAGCGTCTTGCGGCTGGTGACCAGCGCGGCGGACCCGGGCATGCTCGGCAACAGGCTGCGTACCTGCGTGGCACTGACAGCGTTGTCCAGGACCACAAGGACTCTGCGGTCAGCGAGCAGTGTCCGGTACGCGCCGACGAGGCCGTTGTGGTCGTCGGGCAACTGTTCGGGTTTGAGCCCGAACGCCTGCAGGAACCGTCCGAGTACCTGTTCCGGGGTGAGTTCTCGGTCCAGCGCGTTGCCGAGCAGGTCGACGAACAGCTGGCCGTCGGGGAACTGGGCCCGCAGCCGGTGCGCGGCCTGCACGGCCAGCGCGGTCTTGCCCACACCCGGCTGGCCGGAGATGGCCACGACCGGCGCGCCCACCCCGCCGCTCTCGCCGTCCCCGGACAGAAGGCCGATGATCTGCTCGTATGCCTCGTCCCGGCCGACGAAGTCCCGCAGCCCGGCGGGCAGTTGGCGGGGTACGGGCCGGTGCTCGGGTTGCGCGACCACCGCGGGTTCCGGTGGTGGTAGTTCCACCAGCCTCGACAGCGCCGGGTCGTTGGTGAGGATCCGCTGGTGCAGCCGTTGCAGGTCCTCGCCGGGGTCCACGCCGACCTCGTCGGCCAGCCTGCCGCGCACCTCCTGGTAGCTGGCCAGCGCCTCGACCTGACGGCCGGAGCGGTACAGCGCGAGCATCAGCTGGCCGCGCAGCCGCTCCCGGAACGGGTGCTGGATGGTCAGGTTGTGCAGCTCAGGCAGTAGTTCGGCGTGTTTGCCGAGTAGCAGGTCGCAGTCCAGGCGCATCTCGGTCGCCCGCAGGTGCTCCTCGGTCAGCCGCTGCACCTCGCGTTCCCGGAACGAGCACGCGGGGATGTCCGCCAGCGCCGGGCCGCGCCACTGGGCGAGCGCGCGGGTGACCAGTTCGGCGCATTCGCCGGGATCGTCGGTCTGGTCCGCTTTGCCGACCAGTGCGCGGAAGCGGGCGAGATCCAGTTCCTCCGGCCCGAGGTTGATCCGGTAGCCGTGCGGCATCGTCGCGATCAGGTCCTTGGCCTGCAGCGTCTGCCGCAACCGGCGGACGTAGGCCTGCGCTGTCGACGCGGCGTTGTCCGGCGTCTCGTCGTCCCACAGCCAGTCGACGAGTTCGCTGACGCGCACGAGCTGGTTGGCACGCAGCAGCAGCCCGGCCAGGACCACCTGTTGCTTGCCGACCCGGACCGTGACCGCTCGGCCTGCCACCGTCACGTCCAAGGTTCCCAACAGGCGGAAGTCGGTGTCTTCCACCATGCACGCCTCCCGTCGGGTCTCGGGCCAAGCGACGTACTGTCGATCCTAGCCACGAGTACGCGATAAGTACGCGGCATCGGGTGAGCTGGTGTGGTGCCCCGGACCGTGGTCGAGAGCCTTGCCGACGAGCTGATCGAGGTCATCGCCGACGAGGATCCGTTGCTCGCGACCATGAACGGGATCAGGGAGTGGGACACCGAGCTGGCCGACCTGTCCGAGGAGGCCGACGGCGGACTGCGGGGCCGGGCGGCGGCCGTCGCCACGCGGGCGCGGGAGCTCGACGACGCGACACTGTCCGCCGACGATCGCGTGACCAGGGCTGTTGCCCAGGAGCAGGCCGAGGCGGTGTGCCACCGGATCGACTCGCGCGCCGTGGAGTACACGGTCAGTAACCACTTCGTCGCACCGGCCGCCAGGGTGATCCACTATCTGCCGCGCGTCCCGATCGCCGACGGCGAGCAGGCCAACGCGTACCTGTGTCGGCTGGGACAGCTCAGGGGCTACCTGTCGACGGCGGCGCACCGGCACGCGGGCGGAACAGTGGCGGGCAGGCTGCCAGTCGGGCGGCTGGTCCGCGGTGCGATCAGCCAATTGGACCGGGCAGTGGCGCTCGGCGACGACGATCCGCTGCTGGGCCCGCTGCGGCACGACGGCATGGAACGGTACGCCGAGCAGGGCATGCGACTGCTGGAGACGGAGATCCGGCCAGCGTTCGCGCGGTACCGCGCGGTGCTCGGTGAGATCGCGCCCAGTGCCCGTGGCGACGACCAGCCTGGTCTGTGTTGGATCACCGGCGGCGAGTCGATCTACGCGAACCTGATCCGCGTGCACACCGACTCCGGCCACTCACCGAACGTGCTGCACCGCACCGGCAAGGGCCTGGTCAACGAGCTGCGCACGGAGATCGAGCACTGCGACGCGATGCGCGCGGTCCGGCTGGTCGTGGACACCGGGCTGCACGCGGAAGGCTGGAGCCGCTCGCGCGCGGTCGACTACATGCGCGCCAACACCGCCATGCCGGACGTGGAGATCGAAGCCGAGGTCGACCGGTACATCGCGATGCCCGGCCAGGCGCTGGCGTCCACGGTCGGCCGGATGGAGATCACCCGGATCAGGACGACCAGGCGCGGTACGCGCCGGGTACGCGGTTGGTACACCACGCCGGAGACGATGGGCACGCCACCTGATCGCGAACAGGTGAATCGTCGAGAACCAACGCCGGCGCGAAATGAGGACGTCCGGTAGGGCCGCTGGGGGTGGTCCTACCGGACATCCACTCCACTTCGTGAGTGGTTGCCAGCGCTGGGGTCTGACAACCACTCACGAGGACCACGTTTTCCGATACAGTGTCCGGTCGGGGGCAGTTCACCGAACCGGCATGGGCTGGTCTCGCCAAGAAGCGTCGAACACGGTATCTGGCGAAGGTTGTCGATGCAGTTCCGAGTACTGGGGCCGCTGGAGGTCCACGGTGAGCGCGGGCGGATGCAGCTCAGCGGCAAGCCGACCGCCGTGCTGGTTGCCCTGCTCCTGCAAGCCAATCGCAGCGTGTCCCACGAACAGCTCACCGACGCGGTGTGGGACGACCAGCTGCCGAACACGGCTGTCGCGGCGCTGCGCACGTACGTATCCCGTGCGCGCCGGGCACTGGCCGACATCGAGCCCGGCACGATGGAACGGATTGTCCCGCAGCCCAACGGTTATCTGATTCGGGTCCGGCCCGGTGAGCTGGATCTGGAGTTGTTCCGGGCGCACGCGGAACGTGGCCGAGTCGCGGCCGCGGCGGGCGAGTCGACCACGGCCCTCGACGACTTCGAAGCGGGTTTGGGCCTGTGGCGGGCAAGCGCGCGGACCGAGTGGACCGGCACGCTCGGGCAGCACATGGCGGACCTCGACGAGGAGTACTTCGCCGCCGCCGAACAACAGATCGAACTGAAGCTCGCCGTCGGCGAGTCCGCTGGACTCATTCCCCAGCTCACCTCGCTGATCACGGCACACCCGTTGCGCGAGCGGCTGCGAGAGCACCTGATGCTCGCACTTTACCGCAGCGGCAGGCAATCCGACGCCTTGGCCGTCTACCAGGACGTCCACCAGCTGCTCGACCAGGAACTCGGTGTCCGGCCCGGCCCCGGCTTGCGGGAGCTCCACCAGCGAATGCTGGCGGAGGATCCCACTCTGGTGTCCGTGCGGGAAACCGTTGCGGTCAGGACGGAATCGCAGCCGGACGGCACGGCTGTGCCCTTTCAACTCCCCGCCGACACTGTTCATTTCACCGGCCGTAGCGACCAGGTCAGCCGCCTGCTCGGTCTCTGGCCCGCCCACCAGAACGGAAACCCGCCGGGGACAGTGGTGATCTCCGCGGTGGAGGGCATGGCCGGAGTCGGCAAGACCACGTTGGCCGTGCACGCCGCGCACCGGCTGTCCAGCAAGTTCGACGACGGAGTGCTGTTCATCGACCTGCACGGATTCACTCCCGGCGCCGATCCCGTCACCCCGGAACACGCGCTGGACTACCTCCTGCGTGGGCTCGGCCTGTCCGGCAACCAGATCCCGTCCGACCTGGACGCACGAGCAGCGCTCTACCGATCCGTCCTGGCCCGCAGGCGAGTGCTGGTCGTGCTGGACAACGCGGCCGACGAAACCCAACTCCGGCCGCTGCTGCCCGCGGCACGGGGATGCGGCGTGCTCGTCACCAGCCGCCGACACCTGGCCGGGCTGGACGACGCCGTCCACTTCAACCTGCCTGTCCTTCCCGCAGACGAGGCGGCGGCGTTGTTCCACGCGCTGGTCGCCGACCGGGCAACCCCGGCGGACGCGCGCATCATCGAGGACATCGTGTCGCTCTGCGGACATCTTCCCCTGGCGATCCGCATCGCCGCCGCCCGCCTACGTTCCAACCAGGCAGGCACACCAGCACGGCTGCTTGCCGAGTTGACTGACGTGCTCGCGACCAGGCAGGGATTGGACTGGCTGTCCGACGGGCACCGCGCGGTCAGCGCCGCACTGAGTGTGTCCTACAGCCACCTCACCCCAGATCAGCAACACGCCTTCCGGCTACTCGGCCTGCATCCCGGCGTCGACATCGAGCCCTACGCCCTTGCCGCCCTGGCCGACACCACGATCAACCACGCACGGCAACTGTTGGAGCACCTGCACTCCGCCAGTCTCACCATCCAAACTGACTACCAGCGCTACACCCTGCACGACCTCGTCGCCACCTACGCCACCAGCCTCGCCCACGACGACCCCGAACCGGACCAGCGCGCCGCACTCGATCGTCTCTTCGCCCTGTACGCGTACACCACATCGGCCGCCATGGCGTCGGCCTTCCCATGGGACGCAGCCTATCCCTGGGAAACCGACGAACGCCCCCACATACCTGCCCCTGGCACACCAACACCGCCGCTCGACGACGACACACAAGCACTGCACTGGCTGGACACCGAACTAGCCAACCTCCTGGCCACCGCCCACCACGCACCCCACTACAGACGACCGGACCACACCAGCCACCAATCCACCACCCTGCACCGATACTTTCGGGTGCGAAGCCGCTACACGGACGCCCGCGCTGTCAAGGACCTCGCACTCCTCCATGCCAGCACGGCTGGCGACCGCGTCGCCGAACACCATGCCCTGGCCTGTCTGAGCACTATCCATCTGTGGCAGGGCCGGTACGATCTTTGCGCCGACTATGGCCAGAAGGCGTTGGACATGGCCCGCGAGATGGGCAATCGCGCTGGCGAACTGGACGCATTGCACGCTATTGGCTGTGTCCACACACAGCGGAACCAATTCGCGTCCGCCACCGACTATCTCGAGCGAGCGCTGACTATCGCACTGGAAACCGGCAACCGCCTCGCCGAACTAGACTTAATGCACAGCCTGGGCGGCATCCACCAATCGCTGGGTCAGTACGACAAGGCCACCGCCTGCTACCAGCGCACACTGACCATCAGCCGCGACATCGAACATCATGGCGCCGCCCAGTACGCACTGCGCGGCCTCGCCAACATCCAATGGCTGCAAGGCCAACCAGAACCGGCCATCGACACGTACCACCAGGTACTGGCCATGACTCGCACCGTCAACAACCCCACCAGTGAACTGTTCACGCTCTGCGCCCTCGGCAACGTCCACCGACAACTGGAGCAGTACCAGACGGCCGGTGACTACTACCAACAGGCACTGGCCATCGCGCTGCAAACCGGCGACCAGGCCCGCCAAATCGAGGCACACCAAGGAATCGGCCGAGTTCAGCACGCCACCGGGCGCCACAACGACGCCCTTCTTCGCCATCGCACCGCACTTGAACTGGCCACCGAACTCGGCCAGCCCGCCAACCAGGCCAACGCCCACGACGGCCTCGCCCACGCCCACCAAGCCCTCGGTGACACCACACAAAGCCGCCACCACTGGTGCACTGCCCTGAAGATCCTCACGAACCTCAACCTCACCCACACCGACGAACCCGACGTCACCACCGCCACCATCAAGGCTCACCTGGCCGCGCTCGACAAAGGACAGTCGTAGGTGCTTGAGGACGCCGGACGTTCCGGCGTCCTCAAGCACCGGCTCACAGTGTCAAATGTGGCCAGGATCGCGTGTCCCGCAACAGTTGTCGGTCGTGCGTGGCGAGCACGACCGCGGCCGGTGTCGCGGCCAGCGCCGCTGTCAGCTCGTCGACAAGTCCCGCGGACAGGTGGTTTGTCGGCTCGTCGAGCAGCAGCACGTGCGGCTGGCCAGCCAGGACCAGCGCCAGGTCCACGCGTCGCCGGGCACCGACCGACAGCTCGCCCAACGGCCGGTGCGTGTCGTTGCGGTCCACCAGTCCGAGTTCGCCCAGTCCCGGCGCGGGCATCCCCGACCGGGCCACCACCTCCTCGTACAACTGCCGCGCGGTGCGGCGAGGCGGGGTGTCCGACTCCTGGCCGAGCCGTCCGACCCGGACCGGCTTGGCGCGCCTGACAGCGCCCGTCGCCGGTTCGATCGTGCCTGCCAGCACGGCAAGCAGCGTCGACTTGCCCGCGCCGTTGGGCCCGGTGACCACCAGCCGGTCGCCCGAGTCCAACGCGAGGGACACCGGGCTTCCCAGTCGCCCGGCCACCGTCACGTCCTCGGCCCGCAGCAGGGTCGCGCCGCGGTAGTCGGGCAGGTCCGGCATCGTGAACCGGGTCGGTGGCGGCGGGACCGCCACCACGGCCGCCGCCAGGTCCTCCTGCCTGCGGTGCACGGCACGGACCAGGCCGGGCGCGCGGGTGGCCCGGGTGTGTTTGCCGGTGCCCTTGGCCGGGCGCCAGCCGTCCTTGAGCCGGTTCTGCGCCGCTGACAGGTCGTCGGCCAGCCGTTGCCGTTCGGCGACCTGGTCGTTGTGCAGCGCTTCCCAGCGGGCGCGTTCCGCACGGCGGCCGTCGACGTACGCGGCATACCCGCCGCCGTACACCCGTGGCCTGCCGTCGCTGGACGGATCGAGGTCGATCACCGTCGTGGCGATGTCCGCGAGCAGCGCACGGTCGTGCGTGACGATGACGACGACACCCACATGCGCGCGCAGTTGCTCGGTGAGGTGGTCGAGCCCGCCTGCGTCGAGATGGTTGGTCGGCTCGTCGAGCAGCAGGATGGAATGCCGTGCGCCAAGCAGGCACGCGAGCCGCACGCGGTGACGCTGCCCCACAGACAAGGTGCCGAGCGTGCGAGTGCGGTCGTCGACGGCGTTGAGCGCTGCCAAGGAGATCTCTACCCGACGGTCGGCGTCCCACGCGTCGAGTGCCTCGGCCACCGCGAGTGCGTTGGCGTAGGCGTCGTCGGCGCCGGGAGCACCGTCGGTGAGGGCCTCGGTCGCGCGGTCGAGGTCGGCCAGCGCGGTGCGTACGGCGGCCAGTTCGAGGTCGATCAGGTCGCCGACAGTGGCCGTGGCATCCAACGGGATCTGCTGATCGGCGACGCCGATCGAGCCCGCGTGGTGCACCTCGCCCTGGTCGACGGGCAGCTCACCGGCGAGCACGCGCAGCAAGGTGGTCTTGCCGCGGCCGTTCTCGCCGACGATCGCGACCCGGTCGCCCGCTGCGGCGACGAGGTCGACTCCGGCGAGCACAGGCCGCCCGCCGTAGGAGAGGTGGACGCCGGACGCGCGGACGTGCGCCGCGCGGGCAGGGGCCAGCGCAACAGGGGATGACATGGGAAATGCCTCCAACTAGGAGTGATGCGTGAGTAGGACGAACAACGGCACCGCAGAACCAGATCTCGGTCCGCGGCACCGGTGGAGGCGTCGTCCTCTCAGAGGTACATAGGTGTTTGCATCACGTCAGGCAGGTTAGATCATCCGCCGCGCGCGGGTCATCCGGTTTTCTCGCCGTCCAGCCTTTGGCAGGTGGGGGCGTGTGCGAACGCCACGTCGAGTTCCTTGTTGGCCCGCAGGTCCTTGGTCGGTCCGGTCGCGCCGCCCAGCGGCGCGAGGCCGGTGCCGACGTCTTCGACCGCTTTCTGGAACGAGGCCGGGTCGTTGGCCTGTGCCTGCTGGAGTTTGCCGCGCGCGGTGTCCAATGTGCCGCGTGCGGTGCTGAGCGTTGTCATGGCGCGGTCGACCGCAGCCTGTCCTTCGGCAACCGGGGGCGGCCCGGACTGTCTGAGCCTGGTGGACACCGAGTCGATCGCGTCGGCGAGCGAACCGAGATAGGTCAGCAGGCTGGCTTTGGCCTGCTGCGGGTTCGCCGCGTCGATCTGCGGTAACTGCGACAGTTTCGCGCCGCCGTCCTGGACGGTCTGACAGACCTGGTCGGCCCACGCGATGGCCGGTCTGTTGAGGTCGTCGCCGGGGCGACTGCACGATCCGCACCCGGCGGCCAGCGCGACACCTGCGGCGAGCATGGCGAGACGATTCATGAAAACGACACTAGAGACGCCGCACACACTCGACAATGTCGGCGACCAAAACCATCGATAACACACAAAACCGCCCGCGCGATTCCGCAGATATCAATAATTGACATACCGAGTCGTCAAATCATAGGTTCGAGTAAATCATTCGGCGTGAAAGGTCGACGGTGACTGGAAAACCCGAACCCGCGCAGCGGATCGCGTTCGATTCCCTGCTGTCGGCTCCCGGCGACGGATCGTCGGCGACGCTGTGGTTCCGGCTGCCCGCCGAGCTCGCCGTGCTGTACCGGCCGCGCGTCGCCGAGCTGGCCGACGAGATAGCCGACGAACTGCGGCGCACCGTGCCCGCGTTCGCGTCGATGGACGGCTCGTGCGACAGAAAAGTGACCGGCTATATCCAGCAGGCGATCACACAATTCGTCGACCGGCTGGCCGACCCGACAAGCCCCCGTGATTACACGGCCGAACGATTCCGGCAGCTCGCGCTGCACGACGACATTCACGGCAGCCCGATACTGGACATACTGCAGACCGCGTACCGGGTCGGTGCCAGGGTCGCGTGGCGGCGGGTCGCCGACGAGGGCACCAAGATCGGAGTCCCGACCGACACGCTGTGCCTGCTCGCCGAGACGATCTTCGTGTACATCGACGAGCTGTCCGCGCTGTCGGTCGAAGGCAGTGTGTCCAAGCGGATCCGTGAAGTCGGTGCGCTGGAACGCAGGCGCAGGCAGTTGCTCGAACTGCTGCTCGGCGGCGCCACCCACGAGGCGCTCGCCCGGCTGTCGGAAGCGGCGCAGTGGCCGTTGCCCGATCGTGTGCTCGCGGTCTCGCTCGACGTGCGTGACGCATGGCCGGATCCGGAGGAACCCGCGCTGGACAGCCGGATCCTGGTCGACCTCGAGGGATCGGCGCCGTGCCTGCTCGTCCCGGAGAGCTGCCGGGAGCTGGTGGACCACCTGCCGTCGGTCCTGCCCGGCTGGCGTGCCGCGGTCGGCCCGGTGACCGAGTTGGGCGACGCGCGCAAGTCACTGCGCTGGGCACGGCGGATCACCCAGCTGGTGCAGCGCGGCGCCCTGCCGGACGTCCCGGTGACCTGGTTCGAGGAGCAGCTGTCGACGTTGTGGCTGCTCAACGACCGGTTCCTGGTCCAGCAGATCGCCGCGCGCGTGCTGGCGCCGCTGGACGGCCTGACCGCGATGCAACGCACGACGTTGGGCGACACGCTGCTGGTCTGGCTGGAGACGCGACGCACGGCCGTGGAGATCGCCGACATGCTCAGCGTGCACCCCCAGACCGTGCGCTACCGGATGCGTCAGCTGCGGCGCCTGTTCGGCGACAGCCTTGAGGACAGCGACATCCGTTTCGAGATCGAAGTGGCGCTGCGGGCCGAACGCGCCCGGTTCGACGAATGAT
Source organism: Kibdelosporangium sp. MJ126-NF4 (assembly GCF_000826545.1). The sequence continues at coordinate 387,060 of NZ_CDME01000016.1, forward strand.
CTTGCCGATTCGGTCCCCCGCGAAGGCCTGTGGTGGCTACGATCCACGCACATCGCGGCTGAGAGGGGCCCGTAACCATGAGCTTGGTCGACGAACTGGAGCGGCTCAAGCAGTTGTACATATCGGGTGCCCTGTCGGACGACGAGTTCGACGCGGCGAAACAACGCCTCCTGCAGGAGCGGCAACGGCCGCCGGTCAGGCGGAACTCGGTTGGCCGTGCCGCCAACCGGTACGTCAACTACCAGATGATCGCGGGCGCCGTCGGACTGGTCCTCTTCCTGGTCGTCCTGTTCACCGTCATCCTGCCGACAATGACCAAAACACGCGCCCCGGCTCCCCCGCCGACGAGCGTCGCCCCGGTCGTCACGTACACGTACCCGGAGGTCGCCCCGGGCCCCACGGTCACGATTACGGAAGTCACCCCGGAGCCCAGGTAAGCGTTCCGCTAGGCGGATTTCGGGCAGTGTCCATCCTGCGGTGGCCGGTCCTCGGTCAGGAAACGCAAGGCTGTGTCCCGGCCGCAGACGTTCCCGTCCGCGTCGACCACACCGTGCCCACCTTGGTCCACAGTGACCAGTCCGGCCCGCCCACCCAGCGCGGTGCGCATCAACCTGGCTCCCTGCAAGGGAGTTGCCGGGTCGCGCAGGTTCTGCACGAGCAGGATGTTCGCCGGTCCGCGTGAGGTGATCCGCACCGGCGGTTCGACCGGGTCGACCGGCCAGTACGCGCACGGGTGGATGTTGGCGGCGGCCGGGCCGAACATCGGGTGCAGCAGTCGTTCCCGCCGCACCGCCTGCCGATAGTCGTCGATGTCCTGCGGCCAGTCGGCGTCGTTGCACTTCACGTGCATCCGCGCCGCGACGATGTTCGTCCTGTCCGGGTATCCGGCCGAGTCCATGACCGGCGCGGACGTGCCGTGGTCAAGAGACCGCCACTGTTCGGCCAGTCCCGGGAAGGAATGGTCCTTGTAGAGCGCGTTGAAGGTGTCAGCTCGGAAGGCCGCTCCGTCGAGACCGCCGACAGGTTCCCGGTCGAGGCGTGCGGCGAGCGCGAAGTACGTGGCCGTCACCGCCCGTGGTGTGGCGCCCAGCTGGTACGTGTCGTGGCGTTGCGCGGCCCAGGTGGCGAAGTCCGGGAACCGATCCTGCACGCCCTGACCGAACCGCCGGATTCCTTCCACGTCAAGCCCGTGGGGGCCGAGCACGCTGTCCAGCACCACACGGTCGGTGCGCTGCGGGAACAAGGTCGCGTAGACGGCGCCGAGGTGACTGCCGTACGAGGCGCCGTAGAAGGAGATCTTCTGGACCCCGAGTGCCACGCGGACGCGGTCCATGTCTCGGGCGGTGTTCGCGGTTGTGATGTGCGGCAACAGGTCCCTGTCGGCGTGCTCCGCGCACTGCCGGGCGACGTCACGGGAACGCTGGGCCTGCCGGTCGATGTCCGCGTCGTCGCGCGGGAACGGACTGATCGACGGATCGGGCTGGGTGAGGCTGAACCCGCACGTCACGGGAGTGCTCATGCCCACGCCACGCGGGTCGAACGCGATCACGTCGTAGCCGCGGCGCACGGCGTCCGCGCCGGGCATGTCGTCGAGCTGCAGCGGCATCGGCAAGGCCGGGCCGCCGGGACCACCGGGATTCATCAGCAGCACACCACGCCGCCGCGCTGGATCGTCGGCCTGGCGACGGGAGATCTCGATCGAGATGGTCCGCCTTCCCGGGTTGGCGTAGTCGAGCGGGACCGAGACGGTGGCACACCGCAGTTTCTCCATCGGCACGTTCGGGATCGACACACAGTCGTGCCACCGCAGCGTTTCCCGATCGGACGGCTGCGCAGTGGCCGTCGGGGACATCGCCACCGCGGCCACCACTGTCAGCAAGGCAAGCCTGGCAGGTACTCGTCGTGGATTCACTCCGCCGAGGATGTGGCAAACCGGGCCGGATGGCATCGACCCCGGGGCCGATTCGCCGTGTCCGCCCCAGGTGTGACCCGGCACCGCCGAATCATCCCCCTATCGAGGGATCAGTTCACTGACGCGCCATCGGCTGTCGGCGCGGCGGGCGGACACGGTGAGCTGGGCGGCGCCCGCGCTGGTCTCGTGGGTGTCGCCGCGGGTGGCGGACTGGTCGAGGAACACCAACAGCCGCGCCTGGTCGCCCTCCAGGGATATCACGCCGATGCTGACCACTTTGGACGTCACGGTGATGCGTTGTTCCGCTGCGTGGTCGCGGATCTGCGCGAACAGCTTGGCGTACTGGCCCTGTGCCTCGCCGGTCAACGTCTCCTGCGCGGCGCGCTCGGTCGTGCCGGTGTCGTCGTAGCGGTAGGAGAACACCTGCTCGATCGAGTTCCGCACCTGTGCGGTCACAGCGGCCAGGTTATCGTCCGGCTGGCCGGTCCGCAGCCACAGGCCCACACCGGCCAGCCCGACCGCGATTGCCAGCAGCACCAAGGGAAACCTCGACGTGCGCGGCCGGGCAGCGACGGGCTCCTGCGGCTCGGTGGGCTCGGTGGGTTTATCGGGGGCTCGGCGCCTGGTTCCGGCGACGACGATCCGGCGCCGTGGCGTGCTCGGCGGCTTGCGCAGTGTCTTCATTCCCGGGTCCCCCATCAGACGGTTCCGGCCGGGATCTGGCCGAGTGCGCCGACTTTCCAGCCCGCGTCGGTCCGCACCAGGTCGGCGCGCATCCGGCTGCGTTTGGTCACCGGCTGCCCGCCGTCCGGCGTGACCACGATCTCCACCGCGGCGATGATCTTGGCGTCGGTCGGGTGGAACTCGGTGATCGCGGCGTCGAGCACACGGCCCTCGGTCACTGTCCGCGCCTGCTCGATCTGCTTGCGACTGTCCTGTTCGGTCTGTTTCAGTTCGTCGGTCAGCGCGCCGGTGGACATCCGCTGCCAGCGGCCGAGTCCCTCGTCGATCCTGCGGTAGTCCAACGTGTTGAACGTCGCGATCGCCCGGCGGCCACTGTCGAGCGCCACTGCACGCTCGGCGGTCTGGTCGGCGTCCCACCGGGCCCAGCCGCTCCACCCGGCGAACGCGGCCGCCACCACGACAGCGCCGATGCCGATCGTCCTGAGCACGTCAGCCTCCTGGCGAGTTCTGCGAACCACGGACCCCGGTGGGATGACCGGGCGGGAGCTTGCACCGGGCCGCGGTGTTCAGCGGCGCGGGCGAGGTGTCGCGGCCGTTGCGGTACGGCGTCCCCTCGTAGCCGGTGGTGCACGGCAGCGGGTCGAAGTACGTGACCGCGAGCCCGAAGTTCGCGCCGTCCGGCCGGATCACCTGCGACGCGGCGGACACCGCCGCCGGGGTGACCACCAGCAGCTCCTCCAGCCCGCGCTGGCGGGTGACCACGACGTTCGACGTGGTCAGCAGGTTCGCCAGCACCACACCGAGATTCGGGCCCGTTTCCCTGATCAGACCGCTGACCTGCCCGGCCACCGCGGGAACCGACTTGAGCAGGCCGCGCAGATCGGCGTCGGACGCCTTGAGCCGTTGGGCGATCAGCTTGGCGTTCACGCCGAAGGACTTGATCGCGTCGGACGTCTGCAGCTGCGTGGTCAGCACCGTGCCGCCGTCGGTGATCAGCTGGGTGGTCTGCGGCAGGTGTGTGGTGGCCAGTTTGGTGAAACTCGCTGTCGAGTCCAGCAGCGCCTGCAGGTCGGGGCCCGCTCCCCGGGTGGCGTTGTGCAGTTCGTCGACGACCGTGCGCAACGCGTCCGTGGGCACGGACGCGACCAGCTTGTCCAGGTTGAGCAGTACCGTCTCGGTCGGCAGCGGCAGCCTGGTCTGTGTGGTCTCGATCACCGACCCGTCGGCGAGGTGGGGCTCGGTGTTGCGGCGCGGCCGCAGGTCGACGTACTGCTCGCCGACGGCGGACCGGTTTGTGACGACCGCTTCCACGTCGACCGGCACCGGCGGTGTGCCGTCGTCGATCCGCAGGTCCACCTCGATACCCTGGTCGGCAAGGCGCAGCTCGCCGACCCGCCCGATCGCCACCCCCCGGTAGGTGACCTCGGCGTTGGTGAAGATCCCGCCGGAGTCGGCGAGCCGGAGCTTGACCACATAGCCGGAGCCGACGAACACGCCCACATATCGCGCGCCGACGTAGGTGACGCCCAGCAACGCGACGATGACGAACACGACCACCTGCACCCGGACCAGTTTGCTCAGTGGTTGCGATCGGGAGTTCGTTGGGGGTATTCGGCGGATCCAGGTTTTCGCTGGGCGTGCCGGACGAAGGGGCCGGTACCTCTGTTGTACCGGCGCCTTTGGCCGGTGCGTCCAGCGGGAAGCTGGGCCGTCGAGACCCCCGACAGACTCCCGATCGTGACCACTTAGCATCAGCGCCCTCCCTGGTCGACCGACGGCAACGGCAACGCGGGCCCGCCCTTGCTGTCCAGCTTCAGGTGCACGTTGAGGTAGTCGCCCTTGAGCGCCTTGAGTGCCGAGTCGGGGAACGGGAACGTCAGCAGCAACTCCATCGCCTGCGGCAGGTTCTGCCCGGCGTCGGCCAGGTTGCGCAGTGTCGGCTCCAACGCCTTCAGGTCGGCGATCAGGTCGTCCTTGACCTGCTTGATGGTGCCGACCGCGGCCGACGACAGCGAGTCGAGGGACTTGAGCATGCCGACGATCGCCCCGCGCTGCTTGGCCAGCACGTCGATGCCGGGGCCGAGGTTGTCCAGCAGGTCGGCGATCTTGTCGTTGCGCGCGCCGAACTCGCCGGCCAGTTTGTTCATCCCGTCGATCGCCCTGGTGATGTCGGCCTTGCGCGCGTCCAGCCCGGCGACGAATGTGTCCACATTGGTCAGGAAGGACCGGATCGCGGTCTCGTTGCCGCTCAACGCGAGGTTCAACTCCTTGGTGATCTGCTGGATCTGGCCGACACCGCCGCCGTTGAGCAGCATGGACAACGCGCCGAACACCTCTTCGATCTCCGGGTTGCGGTTGGTCCGCTCGACCGGGATCACCGCGCCGTCGCCGAGCACGCCCTCCGGGGAACCGGTCGGCGCGGCCAGTTCGACGAACTTCTCACCGAGCACACTGGACTGCCGCAGCCGGGCGACCGCGTTGCCCGGCAGGCGAACCGACCCGTTGACGGCCAGTGCGACCTCGGCGGTTCGGCCGTCGCGCGCGAGCCTGATGTGTTCCACGCGGCCGATGGCGACGTCGTTGACCTTCACACCGGACTGCGGAACGAGGTCGAGCACGTCCCGGAAGCTGACTGTGACGCGGTACGGGTGGTCGCCGATGTCCGCGCCGCCGGGCAGTGGCACGTCGTAGAGCCCCGCGGTGGAGCTGCATCCGGCCACCAGCAGACCGACGACCACCATCGAGGCGCTCCTGCGCATCACTGGCCTCCCGCCAGTGGCATCGGCAGCGGCGCGCCGGAGAACTCGAGGATGTCGGCCCGGCCGTCGATGGTCCTCGTCGCCGGGTCGTAGGCCTTGAGCAGGTTGCCCAGTGCGAGCGGCGCGGTGTCCAGTGCCTCGGACAGCGACGCCTTCTGGTCGGCCAGCACCTTCGTCACCCCGGTCAGTTTGTCCACGTTGGACTTGACTCGGCCCCTGTTGTCCTCGACGAACGCCCGCACCTGGTCGAGCACCCCGGCCAGTTCCCGCAACGCGTCACCGAAGGCGTCCCGTTCGTCGGCCAGGATCCCGGAGACCTGGGCGAGCTGGTTGTTGAACGTGCGGACCTGCGTGTCGTTGCTGGCCAGCATGGTGGTGAACTTCTGCACGGTGTCGACCGTCGCGAACAGGTCGTCCTGCGAGCCGCTCAACGTCCTGCTGGCCTTGCCCAGTTCGCGGATGGTCTGGTTGAGCTGTTGGCCGTTGCCGCCGAGGTTCTTCGCGCCCGCTTCAAGGAAGTCGCTCAACGCGCCGTCGGCGTTGGCGCCCTGCGGCCCCAGTGCGGTGGTCAGCCGGTCGAGGCTGCTGAACAGCTCGTCCAGTTCCACCGGCACGACTGTCCTCGGCGCCGGGATGACCGCGCCGTCCGCCATCTTCGCGCCACTCCGGTACACCGGCGTGAGCTGGACGTAACGGTCGCTGACCAGGCTGGGCGTCACCACGAGCGCGTTGGCGTCGGCGGGGACAGCGGCGGCACGGTCCAGCGACATCGTCACTCTGACCTGCTCCCCCATCGGCTCCACCGCGTCGATCCGGCCTATGGCCACGCCCAGCACGCGCACGTCCGAGCCCGGGTAGACGCCCACCGCCGCGGTGAAGTACGCGTAGACGCGTTTGTCGTCCCGCCCGGTCACCGACGCGACCGTCACGGCCAGGATGGCGACGACCGCCACCAGGGCACCGAGCTTGAGGTACTTGCCGCGCATCAGCGACCCGCTCCTTTCGGGGGTACGCATCCGTTCGGGCTGGGCATGAGCCCGCAGACGTACGTGTCGATCCACCGGCCGTTGCCGACGGCGTTGTTGACCAGCCGGTAGAACGGTCCGGCAAGTCGCAGCCCGCGGTCGAGGTTGTCCTGATTGCGTTGCAGCACCGTGGTGACGCGTTCGAGCTGGGCGAGCGCCGGACCGAGCTGTGCCTGGTTGTCGGCCACCACCCCGCCCAGTTGCTTGGCCAGTTCCCGTGTTCCGGTCAGCAGCGAGCTGATTGCCTGGCGGCGCTTGGCGAACTCGGCCAGCAGCACACCGCCGTCCTTGATCAGCGCCTCGAACTGTGCGTTGCGGTCGGCGACCGTCTTGCCGATGGCACTGGTGTTGCCCAGGAGTTTGCGCAGTTCCTGGTCACGCGAGGAGATCGTGGTGGACAGTTTGGACAGTCCGTCGAACGCGGCACGCACCTGCTCTGGCGAGGTGCGCGAGAACGTCTCCGACAGCGTCCGGAAGCTGGCCGCGAGTTGCGCGGTGTCGATCGTGCCCACGGTCTTGGCCAGATCCCCGAACGCCTCGTTCACGTCGTAGGGCGTCACGGTCCGCGCCCGCGGGATGGGCGTGTCCGGGTCGAGCGACTGCGAGCCCAGTGGGTCGAGTGCCAGGTTCTTCTGTCCCAGCAGGGTTTTGACCTTGATCGCGGCCACGGTCTGGTCGCCGAGCCACACGCCCTTGGCACGGAAGCTGACCTTCACGTGGTCGCCGTCCAACTCGACCGCCGTCACCTCGCCGACCTTCACCCCGGCGACCCGGACCTCGTCGTTCGGTTTGAGCCCGGCCGCCTCACCGAACTCGGCGGTGTACTGGCTGCCGCTGACGAACGGCAGGTCCGACCAGAAGAACGCGAACAGGCCGACGACCAGCATGGCGGCGGCGCCGATGATGCCGACGTACACCGGATTGCGGTCACGCAGTGACTTCATCCCTTACACCTCGCCTCGGTGTTCGGTACGCCGACGGGCGGGCCGCCCGGCGCCTGCGGCGCGTCGGAAACCGCGGAGCACAAGAAGAAGTTCAGCCACGACCCGTAGGAGGCGGTCCGACCTATCGCCTCGTACTTGGTCGGCAGGTTGGCGATGAACGATTCGAACGTCGCCGTGTTGTCGCCGAGGACCTGTGACAGCCGTCCCAGCTGGGCGATGTCCTTCTTCAGTGGTTCCCGGCCGTCGCGCAGCAGGTCGCCGGTGGCCGTGGTCAGCGCGGCGAGCCCCTCGACCGCCTCGCCGACCGGTTTCGCGTCCCTGGCCAGGCCGGAGACCAGGTCCTGGGTCGTGGTGATCAACGCCGACAGCTTGTCGCCGCGCCCGTTGACCTGGTCGAGGACCGTGTTCAGGTTGGTGATCACCTCGCCGATCACCCGGTCCTTGTCGGCCAGTGCCTTGGTCAGTGACGCGGTGTGCCCCAGCAGGCTGTCGACCGTTCCGCCTTCTCCCTGCAGCACCTGGATGATCTCCATCGACAGCTGGTTGACGTCCTGCGGCGACAGTGCCTGGAACAACGGCCGGAACCCGTTGAGCATCGCGGTCAGGTCCAGTGCGGGCCGGGTGCGTTCCACCGGGATCAGCGCTTCCTCCGCCAGCGCGTCGTTGCCCGAGCCGAGCTCCAGCGACAAGTACCGCTGGCCGATCAGGTTGCGGAACTTGATGGTCGCCATGGTCGTCGTGGTGAGCCCCCGGTCGCGCAACACCGAGAACTCGACCTCACCGACCCGGCGGTCCACCACCCGCACGTCGTCGACCTGGCCGACGCGCACCCCGGACATCCGCACGTCGTCGCCGGGATTCACCGAGGTCACGTCGGTGAACTGGGCGCGGTAGGACACCGTGTCCCCGCCGCCCTGGTTGGCGATCGTGATGCCGAGCAGCGTCGTCGCCGCCAGTGTCAGCACGACGAAGACCGTGCTTTTGACCAGCGTCCCCGTCATCCGGGCCCATTTCATCGAATCGTCACCTCGGTTCCGCGCAGCAGGGGGCCGACCAGCAGGCTCCCCCACTGCGGCATCTCGGCCGGGCTGCTGCCGTGCACCGGCGCCAGCAGTTCGGCGATGAACCTGTTCTCCTCCGGCGAGTTCGCCACCTGTGCGACGCCGTTCGCGCCGTAGCACTTCGGGCCGCCGGTGGCGTTGAATACCGGTTTGTCCTTACCTGGCACGTACTTCCCGCGTGACGGCTTGACGAGGAGGTTGACGTGCAGGCCCGGTTCGTTGGTGCCCGCGCCGAGTACCTTCTCCACCAGTGGTTTGAGCTTCGTGACGGACTCCAGCAGGCACGGGAACTCCGGCGAGTACCGCGCCAGCAGCTCGAGCGTCGGCCTGCTGGTGTCCGACAGCCGGATCAGGGTGTCCTTGTTGGCCTTCACGAAGCCGGTCAGGTCGTCGGACGCGGTCGTCATGGTGCTGAACAGGTCGGCGACCGACTGCCGCTGCTCGGCGATGGTCCTGGACGTGGTGGTCATCTCGGACAGCGCCTCGACGATGTCCGGCCCGGCTTTCTCGTAGTTCGCCAGCGTGTCGGCGAACTTCGTGATGTCGGCCTGCAGTTCGGGCATCTTCGGGTTCAGCTGGGCGAAGTACGCGTTCAGGTCCACGATCGTCGTGCCGAGCTGTTTGCCGCGGCCGTCGAGCGCCTGCGAGATCGCGCCGAGGGTGTCGGCCAGTTTCTGCGGCTGGACGGCCTGCAGCACGGGCATCAGATCACGCAGCGCCTTCTCCAGTTCGATCGCGTGAGGTGTGCGGTCCTGCTCGACCACGTCACCCTCGGCGAGGCGTTGCCGGTCGGGGGCGCCGGGCAGGATCAGGCTCACGTACCGCTGACCGAAAAGGGTTTTGGGCAACAGCCGGGCGGATACGTTGCGGGGCAGCCGGTCCAGCTTGTCGGGTTGCAGCGCCAGCTCGACTTCGACGCCAGCAGCGCCATCACTGGTCACCCGAACGGCCCGCACCGACCCGACAACCATGCCGCGGACCTTGACGTCGGCGTTGGGCTTGAGCTGGTTGCCCACTCGGTCGGCGCGCAGTGTCACCGCGGTCGTGGTGGTGAACTGCTTGTCGTACACGGCGATCGCCAGCCAGCCGAGCAGCACCAGCACGACCAGGAACACGGTGCCGAGGATGTGGTTGCGTACGCGGATGTTCTTCCTGCGGTTCATCCGGCCACCCGCACTGTCGTGGTCGCGCCCCAGATCGCGAGGCTCAGGAAGAAGTCCAAGATGCTCACCATGACAATCGACGTGCGCACCGAGCGGCCGACCGCGACACCGACGCCCGCGGGGCCACCGACGGCACGGAAACCGTAGTAGCAGTGCGTCAGGATGATGCCCACGCTGAACACCAGGACCTTCACGAACGACCACAGCACGTCCTCCGGCGGGAGGAACAGGCTGAAGTAGTGGTCGTAGGTGCCCGCGGACTGGCCGTAGACCTCGATCGTGATCGTGCGGGCGGCCAGGTAGGAGGTCAGCAGGCCGATCACGTACAGCGGGATGATCGCGATGAACCCGGCGATCATCCGGGTGGTGACCAGGTACGGCATGCTGCGCACCGCCATCACCTCCAGCGCGTCGATCTCCTCGGAGATCCGCATCGCGCCCAGTTGCGCGGTGAACCCGGACCCGACGGTCGACGACAGCGCCAGGCCCGCGACCAGCGGCGCGATCTCGCGCGTGTTGAAGTACGCGGACAGGAACCCGGCGAACGCGGACGTGCCGATCTGGTTGAGCGCGGAGAATCCCTGCAGGCCGACGACCGTGCCGGTGAACACAGACATGCCGACCATCACGCCGATCGTGCCGCCGATCACCGCGAGCGCGCCGCTGCCGAAGCTGACCTCGGCCAGCAGCCGGACGACCTCGCGGTAGTACCGGGTGACCGTCAGCGGTGCCCACGCCAGCGACCTGGCGAAGAACGTGAGCTGGTCGCCCAGCCGTTCCAGTGAGTTCACCCTCACGCCCCCTTCGCCGGGACCAGTTCCAGGTACAGCACGCTGACCACGAAGTTCACGAAGAACAGCAGCAGGAACGTGATCACCACGGACTGGTTGACCACGTCGCCGACGCCTTTCGGCCCGCCCTTGGGATTGAGCCCCCGGTAGGAGGCGACCAGACCGGCGAGGAACCCGAAGATCAGTGCCTTCAGCTCGGCGACCCACAGGTCCGGCAGTTGGGCCAGCGCGGCGAACGACGCGAGGAACGCGCCGGGTGTGCCGTCCTGCACGATGACGTTGAAGAAGTAGCCGCCCGCGACACCGACCACGCTGACCATCCCGTTGAGCAGCGCGGCGACCAGCATCGAGGCCAGCACCCTTGGCACGACCAGCCGGTGGATCGGTGACACGCCCAGCACTTCCATCGCGTCGATCTCCTCGCGGATGGTGCGCGAACCCAGATCGGCACAGATCGCCGAGCCGCCCGCGCCCGCCACGATCAACGCGGTCACGATCGGACTGGCCTGCTGGATGATCGCGAGCACGCTGGCCGCGCCGTTGAAGGAGTCCGCGCCGATCTGCGCGGTCAACGACCCGAGCTGCAACGTGATGACGGCACCGAACGGGATCGACACCAGCGCCGCCGGCAGAATCGACACACTGGCGACGAACCAGAACTGCTGGGCGAACTCCTTGCCCTGAAAGGGAAGGCGGAACATCCCCGCGATCACTTCGAGGCCCATCACGAACAGCCGCCCGAACTCGCGCAACGACGCGGTGATCATCACGGACATCCGATGCAGCGCACGCGGAGTTCGGTGTCCAACGTGTTGCCCGGCCCGGAGATCAGCCCGGTGAGCAGCGGGTCGAGATCCTCGGTCACGCCGCAGCCGCTGAACGGCGGGATCTGGTAAACGGAGTGGATCTTGCTGACCGATCCTTCCGGCAGGAGTTTGACCGGGCCCTTGATGGTGATCACGGCCGGAGTCGCGGTCCGGCAGTTCGCGCCGACGTTGAGCGGCACGCCGTCCTGGCGCACGTCACTCAGAACGATGTACAGCTTGACCGTGATGTCGGTCTGCGCGTCCGGCAGCGTCACCTCGACCTTGCCGGTCGCCGGTCCGTCCTGGACGAAGGCCGTGGTGTTGGTGACCGGCATGAACCGGAACACCACGAAGTAACCCGGCGACGGCGGCAGAGTCAGCGTGCCGTCGATCGAGTTGTCGGCGATGTCGATACCCGCGTCGAACCGGCCCTCGGCGAGAGTGAGGGACGAACCGAGCTTCGCGATGGTGGACTTGCCGTTGACGGTGAACGAGACCTTGAGTTTCGTGTCGGCGGGGGCGATATCCGGTGCCGCCGGTGGCTGTGCCGGGGACGGCGCCGCCGATCCCGGCATCGCCGACAGCAGCAGGAACGCCACTGCCGCGGCACAGAATGCATTCCGGAGCGCCATCGCCACCTACTTCGAAATCGGAAGCTACTCGTCGGTACGTTACCGGTGAGCGACGACAATGCCAATCATGGTGAACGTTTTTGTCAGCACATGAGCACACAGCTCAGCACTTTTGTTTCACATTGAGCACGGCATGAAACTGTGCCTTTTCGCCAACGCGCGTACCTGCTCATGTCATACACCAACAAATTCCGTGGAGATCAAGCGGGGAATAGGATGAGACCTTGCGACACATCGGGGGAACAGTTAGTTTACTCGCCAGTAGCACGCGTCTTGAGCGAGCTACTTCCCCATCCGGCAAATCGGCGATTGAACCAGCCCTGCCGGACCGCGGGGCATTCGACCGCGGTTTTCGTATCATCGTTGATACACGGAGGAAGATTGTGAACAATCGAAGAGGGTCGAGGCGACTCGGTGCGGCACTCGTCGCGGCGGCCACAGTGATGGGTACGGTGGCCGGCACGGTACTGCTGGGTGCGGGCAGCGCGGCGGCGGACCCCGTCACGCTGACCCTGACCTACAAGTGCCCCTTCCCCCTGATCGGCGTCCAGCCGATCACGGTGAAGATCGACGCGGACTTCCCGAAGACCATTCCGGTCAACACCCCGACTCCCGAGTTGGACATCAAGACCATCTCGACGGTCGGCGCCACCGCGACGCAGGGTCTGAACCTGGTTCAGGCCAAGACACTCGAGGGCACGGCGTTGTCCGACGCGTCGGTGGCGGCCCCCGAGGGAACGCTGCCGGTCAAGGTCCCCGTCACCATCAGGAAGACCGACATCCCGGCAGAGGGCGAGTTCCAGATCCCTGCCGACGGCAAGACACCGTCGCTGACTTTCACCAAGCCGGGCGAAGTCAAGATCAGCGTCGGCGACATCCTGCTGCACCTGGTGCCCCGCAAGGCGGACGGGTCACTGACCGGGCTCGGCGAGTTCGACTCGCAGTGCACCCAGGACACGGGCCAGAACAACGTGCTGGCCACGGCCACGATCACGTCCGGCGGCGGCGGTGGCGACACCGAGGCACCGTCCGCACCGGGCAACCCCCGCTCCACCGGCACCACCGGCGACAGTGTGTCGCTGGCGTGGGACGCCTCCCGTGACAACGTGGCCGTCACCGGCTACGACGTCTACAACGGAAGCACCCTCGCCACAAGCGTCACCGGCACATCGGCCACGATCGGCAACCTCACCGCGGACACCAGCTACACGTTCACGGTGAAGGCCAAGGACGGGGCAGGAAACGTCTCCGCCGCCAGCGCTGCGGTGACAGCGAAGACGCAGCCGGGCGGTGGCAGTGACACCGAGGCGCCGTCCGCACCGGGCAACGTGCGTGCGAGCGGCACCACCAACAACAGTGTGTCGCTGGCGTGGGACGCCTCCCGTGACAACGTGGCCGTCACCGGCTACGACGTCTACAACGGAAGCACCCTCGCCACAAGCGTCACCGGCACGTCCGCAACGGTCGGTGGCCTCACCGCCGACACGAGCTACACGTTCACAGTGAAAGCCAAGGACGCGGCCCGCAACGCGTCCCCGGCCAGTGCCCCGGTCACCGCCCGCACCGCGCCCGGTGGTGGCAGCACGGTCAAGTACGGCTACACCCTGGCCGGTTCGTCGTTCATCAAGGCTCCCAACGGAACGACGAACCTCACCGGCGGGATCGACGCCGAACTGGACCTGGCGACCTCCAAGTACGTCGCTGACCTGACGCTGAACCCGACCACCGGTGCGTTCAAGGTGCTCGGCTTCCTGCCGGTCACCGCGAAGGTGGAGTTCGAGCAGGCGGCGAAGACCACCGGCGCCCTGACCGGCGGTGTGCTCACGTCGTCGTCGAAGGTGCAGGTGAAGCTGCCTCAGGTGACCGTGTTCGGCTTCCCGATCAGCAACTCGCCCGACTGCCAGACGGTTTCGCCGTCGGACATCGCCCTGAAGTCCGGCCCGAACTTCGACCCGCTGGCCGGCGGCAAGCTGACCGGTGAGTACGCGTTGGCAGCGCTCAAGGGCTGCGGTGGCCTGAACGACTTCATCAGCGTGTTCACCTCGGGCCCCGGCAACACCATCGACATCACCCTCACCCCGAAGAAGTAAGCCGCACAAAGACTGTGGGGCTCAGGCGCGTCGTGCCTGAGCCCCACTCCCATGTCCGCGTTACTAGTTGCTGCTGTGTTGCCTGGCACGCAGCAGGGCGGCGCGGGTGGCCAGCTCCAGGTCCAGGCGGCCGTTGGGTTCGGAGAACTGGCTGCCGAACATCTCCTGCAGCTTGCGCACCCGGTACCGGAACGTCTGCACGTGCACGCCGAGCCGTTTGGCCGCCTCCTCGGCCTGTCCCCTGCCGGGCCGGGTCAGCCATTCGTGCAGGGTGGCCAGCATTCGCTCGCGTTGCTTGGGCATGAGCTCGGCCAGCGGCGCGAGCCGACGGTCGATGAGTTGTTCGAGCAGGTAGCCGTCGGCGAACAGCAGCAGGTTCACCGACTCGGCCATGCAGTCGATGACCGGTTGGCGCAGCGCGGGATACTGGTCGACCAGGTCGAGCGCACGCACGGCGACGGCCAGCGAGTTCCGCACCTCGGTGATCGGCCCCGGGGCGCCGATGGCCGCCCGCCAACCGGGACAACGTTGGGGGAACACCGAAAGAATCGGGTCACCGACTCGCGCGACCAGGCAGGTGCGCCCCTCCCACTCACCGACCAGCACATGCGGCCCCAGGTCACCGAGCGGCGCGGTGCCCAGGCGGGCCAACGCGACCGCGACCACCGTGTCGGGCACCGGCCAGCCCACCTCGTGGGCCAACTCGGTGAACGGCGCGTTCTCCATGACCAGCCGGAACAGCTGGCGTCGCCGCGCCACCGGGTTCTCCTCGCCGGAGACGCTCGCCGAGGCGTAGCCCGCGGTGCAGACCGCGGCCAGCTCGGCGATCCGGGCGACGACCGCGGGCTGAGCGGCGACATCGGCGGCGACCTGGAACACGCGACGCAGTGCGGCGCTCGACAGCCCGTCGGCGAGAGCCAGCGCGCCCAGGCCGCGGAACATCCTGCCCCACCTGGCATCCATCGCGCCGCCTGCGGCACGTCCGGCGACCCGGTCAATGGCGACACCGAAGACCGCCCCGAACGGGCCGGACAACTCGATCTCGGGACACTCGACGCGCAGTCGAGCGGCCACCTGTCCATGGAGCGACGACACAGTCGCTGTCACGCTAGAACTCGGCACGTTCACAGACTGTCACCGGAGCCGTACGGAGTTCATCGTTGAAACTACCTAAAGGGACTGCCCGGACAATTTCGAGTTCACGAACCAGGCGGCGATCTGGGCGCGGTTGGTGACCTGGAGCTTGACGCGGATGTGTTCCACGTGCGACTCGGCGGTGCGCCGGGCGATGGACAGCTTCTCGGCGATCTCGCTGTTGGTCATCCCCCGCGCGACCAGCTCGGCGACCTGCGTTTCCCGCCTGGTCAGCGGGGAGCTGGGCAGTCGGCGCGAGGGCATCCGGCCACCGATGGCGAACTCCACCGCCTCGTCGGTGCCCATCCGGGTGCCTTCGGCGAACTCCGACATGGCTTCCGCGATGCCCAGGTCGCCGGTCACGAACTCGATGTCCTTGCGCATCGGCTCGACGAACGCGGTGTAGTTGGTCGGCATGGCGCCAAGGGACTGCCACGCCCTGGTGGCGGCTCCGAACAGGCGCGCTGCCCGGCGTGGCCGGTCCGTGTGCGCCGCACACCCCGCCATCACGGTGAGAGCGAACGCGAGGATCGTCCGATCATCGGTCATTCGCTGTAGCCGCAGCAACTCCAGCACGGCCTTCTCCGACGCCCGCGCGTCCCCGTGCAGGTACTCCGCCGCGCCGTACGACCACAGCGCCCAGGACCGCCAGAACACCTCGCCCGCAGCCACGCACCGACCGACCGCTCCTTCCAGGATCCGGCGCCCCGCAGCAGGGTCACCGGCCAGGCTGACTGCCAGGCCGTGGTTGTAGGTGGCCCACAGCTCCCCGTTGTGGTCGTCCTGCTCGCGAAACATCTCGATGGCCAGGCCGTACAACTCGGCGGCCCGTGCGGGCTGGTCCCCGATCAGCGCCGCGTAGGCCCGCACGTGATGCACATAGGCACGAGCCCGGGGATACCCGCTCCCCTCCGCGGCGGCACAAGCCTGCTCGAAACCGGTCATGTCGCCTTGCACCAAGGCAAGGAAGGCGTACATCCACTGGGCATCGGCCCATTCCTGGTCGCCGTCCGGGATCAGCGACATCAGCTTGTCCAACCAGATCCGGCCCTCGGTGTTCAGCCCGGTCAGTACCCAGAACTCCTTGATGGCGTTGATCATCCGCAGGCCGGTGCGGGCCTGGCCCGGCTCGGTCAGGCAGAAGTCCAGCGCGGCCCGCAGGTTGGCGTGCTCACCGCGGATGATGTTGATCAGCGACACCTGGTCCGGGCCGAACCACTCGAGTTGGAACCGCGCGGTCAACTCGAACAGCCAGTCCCGGTGCAGCCCGCGCAGCCTGGCCGTGTCGCCGGTGGCTCCCAACTGGTCCTCGCCGTACTGGCGGACCGACTCGAGCATCCGGAACCGCACTGTGCTCGCGTGCTCCTCGCGCAACAGGATGGACTTGTCGACCAGCCCGTCCACCGCCTCCAGCACCGAGTCGATACCGTCGCCCCCGCAGACCTCCTCGGCCGCGTCCAGGTCGAAACCACCGGCGAACACCGAGGCGCGAGCCCACAGCAGCCGCTCGGTGTCGGTGCACAGCTCATGGCTCCAGTCGATCAGCGAACGCAACGTCCCGTGCCGACTCGGCCCCCATCTGCTGCCCTGGTTGAGCAAGGTGAACCGCTCGTCGAGCCGGTCGGCCAACTGGCGCACCGACAGCGAGCGCATCCGCACCGTGGCCAGTTCGATGGCCAACGGCAACCCGTCCAGCGCGCGGCACAGCCGCACCACGTCAGCCGCGTTCTCCTCAGTCACCGCGAAGGAGGGCAGCACAGCGGTGGCCCGTTCGGTGAACAGTTGCACCGCCTCGGAACTCGCGGCGTCCGCCACGCTGTCCGGCACGCCGAGCGGCGGCACGATGAGCACCCGTTCCCCGCCGACACCGAGGGACTGGCGGCTGGTCGCGAACACCACCAGCCGGGGACAGGCCGTGAGCAGCGTGTGCACCAGGTCCGCGCAGGCTTCCACCAGGTGTTCGCAGTTGTCCAGCACCAGCAGCAGCCGCTGGTCGCCGATGTGTTCCACGAGTTGGTCGACCGGGCGCAGTGACGAGTGGTCGCCCAGTCCCAGCCGGTCGGCCACGGTGCTGGGCAACAACTCCTGCTCGCGCAGTTCGGCCAGTTCGACGAACACCACGCCGTCCGGGAATCCCGTCCGTGTCGCCTCCACCGCGCGCAGCGCCAGCCGGGTCTTGCCCACCCCGCCCGGCCCGGTCAGCGTCACCAGCGATGCCGTGCCCAGCAGCCCTGCGGCTTCACGGATCTCGGTGCGGCGTCCGACGTAACTGGTCAACTCGGCCGGGACCCGGCGTTCCATCGTCAGTCACCCCCGTCTGATCCGGACAGTAATGTAACGAAGAAGCTCACGGAAGGTGACGGTCGCGCGGGGTGGTGCTGGGGCGCAACCAAGGTGGCCTTTGTTGCGGTTCGCGCACCGAAGGCCGCCTTGGTTTCAGCCAGCGCACCGAAGGCCACATTGGTTGCGTGTGTGTTGGTGACGAGGGCTGTGCCGCTTGGGGCTGTGGGTGGTGAGTTACGCTCTGCCCACCTGTGGGCTGCTCGCCGCTGTGCTCGGTTTTGACGGACTACTTTGGTTACCTCAGCGCTGTTGGTTGCGTTGGAGTTCGGCTTCCAGCCTCGGCGTTCCGTTCCAGCGCTGGTTGCCCTGTGTTGGTTGCGTACCAGCCAGTTCTTCTTCCCAGCGTGGTTGGGGACTGGGCGAGCTTTCCTGCCGTCCCTCAGCAGGTTGTCGTCGCTGGCTTTGCCGCTATTCTGTCGGCTATGAAGGCTTTCGCGTCCGCGTTTCCGTGGTACACCAGGGTTATGTGGTCTGTTGCCTGGGTTTTCCATGTCAGGTGCACGCCTTTGGCACAGTACGTGTCGCGTAGGGACTGTGCTTGGGAGTAGTCCACCAGGTCGTCCTGGGTTGCGTGGTACTGCAGGACTGGGACCTTGATCGCGGTCTTGCCGAGTTTGTTCTCCTCCACTCTGGCCAGCCACGGTGGGGTCAGGACTGGGCTGGTTGTGGTGTAGTCGAGGAGCTTCTTGTCCTTGTAGCGCACCAGGAGTTCCATCGTGCACGCGTCCGCGCGTATTTCGTTGACCAGGGCTCGGCCCGCGTCGTTGAGGTAGGTGTCGAGTTTCAGGTCCGGGTAGGCCGTGTCCAGTCCGGTGAGGGAGTACATGAGGAGGCCGAAGCCGCGTTTTCCGTCCAGTTGCAACGCGACCTGGGTCAGGTCCGCCGGTACTCCGCCGCCCACCACGCCGACCAGGTTCAGTTCGGGGGCGTAGGCCGGTTGCTGCTCCCCTGCCCACATCGCCGCTCCGCCGCCCTGGGAGTAGCCGCGGAACGCCACCTTCGCGCTCGCTGACAGCTTGGTCTCCGGCAGTCGTTGTGCCGCGCGGACCGCGTCGATCACCGCGTGCCCCATGGACTGTCCGACGACATAGGTTGTTTTCGGGTCGGGTTTGTAGCCTTCGTAGTCGGTGACCGCGACGGCGTAGCCCGCTGTCAGCATGTCGTTGACGGCCGGTTGTTCGTAGAACGCGCCCGCGTCGATCATTTTCGATGGTGCGCAACGGAAAGCAGGCCCTTGTGTTCCCGAGGCCAGGCTGACGACGGGAGTGGTCGCCGGGTCGACGCGTTTGGGGACCATGACCGTTCCGGTCACCGCGTTGGGTTGGCCCAACGCGTCTGTTGACCTGTACATCACCTGCCAGGCGTTCACTGTGGAGTTCACCGGGGTCTTCGCCGGGCCGACCAGCGAAGGGCGCCAACGGATGACGTCACCGGGCGCGCCGGGAGGCAGCGGGTTCGGCGGGACGTAGAAGCTGTCGTCGGCTGGGCCCGGCGCCGGGTCCACCGCCGCGGCCGGGGCGGCTGCGACGGTCACGCTCGCGGTGACGGCAGCGAGAATCGCGGATAGTGCGCGCATGTGCTGTCTCCGAAATATGGGGGTCGATAAAACGTAACCTACCCGCCAGTAACCCTCGTGGCAAACTTACCAATGAACTGTCATTGCGAAACAAATTCAACTAATGGTTTATACCTTTTTTACAGCACCGCGACCAGGGCAGACGTCCCATCTTTAGCAAGATCTTACAGTTCCGGACGACAGTACTGTCATGACTCGACAATAGTGTTACGTTGACACGGATGGCGGTCGAATTTATGGTCATAAGATCCGTGCTCTGC
This sequence comes from Kibdelosporangium sp. MJ126-NF4, assembly GCF_000826545.1. The sequence continues at coordinate 406,240 of NZ_CDME01000016.1, forward strand.
TCTCTTGTCACATAGAGGTGGCGACCATGACAACCGAGCTCGACCGTGCCGTGGGCACGCCAAGCCAGCAGGCGCTCACGGCCGTGCCGCGGGAGCTCGCCGAGCGGATGCGGCCCCATCTCGGCCAGATGGTCCGTGACATGATCGTGGAGATCCAGCGTGCCGTGCCCGCGTACCGGCAGCCGCTGGAGGGCAAGTTCGGCGAGATGCTCATCGGCGGCGTGCAGATGGCGATCGAGGAGTGCTACGACACCATCGGCACGCCCGCTCCGCTGCGCCCGGACTGGTTGCAGTTCTTCCGCTACAGCGGGAAAGTCGAGTTCCTCGAAGGTCGCACGATGGACGCGTTGCAGACCGCCGTCCGGATCGGCGGCCGGGTCGCGTGGCGGCATCTGTCCACAGCGGGCCGTGCGCTCGGCATCGAACCGGACACTCTGTTCGCCGCCGCCGACGCGATTTTCGCCTACGTCGACGAACTGTCCGCTGTGGCCGTCGAGGGATACACCGAGGCACAGGCACGAGCGGGCGGCGCGCTGGAGCGCCGCCGCCAGCAGTTGCTGAAGATGATCCTCGCCAAACCACAGGCGTCGCGGGAAAGCATCGCCGAACTGGCAGTCGCCACCGACTGGACACTGCCGGACGAACTCGTCGTGATCGCGCTGGAGTACCGCGACGACCAGCACCAGCTGCCCGCCACCGCGCTCGGTCCGCAGGTGCTGGTGGACCTGGAGAGTTCCGAGCCCTGCCTGGTGATGGCCGCGCCGGAGGTGCACGTCCCCCGGCTGGCGAGCGAACTGCGTGGCCGCCGTGCCGCGATCGGCCCGATCTCCCCGCTGGCGGACGCGCGGCACTCGTTGCGCTGTGCCCGCACGGCGTTGGCTCTGGTCCAACGCGGAGCGCTGCCGCAGCAGCCCATCACGTGGTGCCGCGACCACCTGTCCACATTGCTCCTGCTGGCTGACGAGTTCCTCGCCGCGCAGCTCGTCCGCCGCGCACTGGCCCCGTTCGACGAACTGACCGAGAAACAACGCGACCGTCTGACCGCGACACTGCACGTGTGGCTGGGCACCAGCGGCAGCATCAACGAGATCGCCAACAGGCTGGACATCCACCCGCAGACCGTGCGTTACCGCATCCACCAGCTCACCGAACTGCTGGGCGACCGGCTCAACAACCCCGCCGAACGCCTCAACCTGGAAATCGCGCTGCGGGCACGGCAACTGCTGGAGCCACGGCCGACCGCCTGAAAACCTGTCGGCAACACGACGACTACTCCCCTGCCAGCATGCGCAGATCCGCCTCCTCACAGCCTTCCGAGACGTCCAGTCTGATCAACGACATCTGGTACGGCAGGTCCTTCGCCGACGTGCCCTTGATCTCCACGCGGTCGTGCCGGGGCTGCCGCAGTGAGCTGTGCTCCCACTGTTCGGCCGGTGCCCACAGGTAGACCCTGGCCACGTTGCCGCGTCCCTTGATCCGGCCTTCGTCGCTGAACACGGTCGACGCCAACGGCTGGCTGGGGGCGTCATCCGTCGGTTCCGGCATGACCGCGGTGAGGAACTCCGTCGTCGGCGTCAGCAAACCGGTGCGGTCGTCAGCCGTCACCATCGGCATCACCTGTTCCGGCGCCTGGCTCAGCAGCGCGTCACGGATCCGCTCGGTCAGCTCGTCCTTCGCGGACGCGCCGCAGTTGCCGTTGCGGAACTCCCGCAGCAGCCGGTCGCGGGCGTGTCGCGGTGGCGTGCCGTTGTCCGTCCGCGCTTCGTTCGGGCCTGGCCCCGGTGCCACGTCCGGGTCCACGTGGCCGCCGCTCCTTCCGTCCGTATTCGGGATCGCGTGCTGCTTGAGCACGTCGTAGAGCCGGGTGATCCAGCCGTCGCCGAAGACCTGCCTGGTGGTCCGGTCGATCACTTCGTCGAACTGCTCGCCGGTCACCTCCGGCCGGGCCACGCGGAACGCCTCCGGGCGCGCCACCTGCGCCGGTCCCGGTGTCGAGGCGTGTGCCTGGCCGTACGGTTCGTGCACCATCCAGCCGATCACCTCGCCCCAGTCGACCAGCACCTCGTACACCGACGCCAGCCTGTCCACTTCGGCGGGCCACCGCTCGATCGCCGCCACATGGGCCCGCAACCGGCTGTCCACCCATTGCAGATCTCGCTCCAGCGCCGCCGCCCGTGCGGCGAGTGCCAGCATCCACAGCACGGCGTACCCGCCGCCCACCACCGCCGCCGTGATCGACATGATCAGCGCCCACTGCGGCAGCGGTGTGATCAGGATCGACACCAGCCATCCCGCCAGCCCGAGGACGCCCACCAGCATCGCCCACACCTGGTTGCCGAGCCTGGTGCGGATCAGGTCGAGGTCGGTGATCAGCTTCGCGCGTTCCTGTTGTGCCTCGTTGTACTCGCTCGCGCGGCGGCCGAGGTCGCTGCCCGCCGTGCGGATCTGGTCACTGACGTACTGGCCCAGCCTGCCGACCAGTGACTTGTCCGCCCGCCGTTCGGCCACCCACTCGTTGACGCGGGCGCGGAACGCGGTGAGCTGTTCGCCGAACGGCAACTCGGCGAGACGTTCGTGCAACGCGGCGATCATGTTCATGTCACCGGGCCGGATCCGCTTCGTCGGCGGCAGGTCGATGCTGCTGAGCATGTCCTGTTCGGACTTGTCCAGGTCGAGCCCGCCGCGGGGCGGCGGCGCGATCCACTTCGGATCCGACACGCCGGGCCGCAGGGTGTTCCACGACGCCTCGACCTCCGGTGGCAGATCGCCGCCGTCGACCAGGCTGAAACTGAGCTGCCGCAACGGTGACCACAGCTGCGTCGACACCGGCACCGTTCCCGGCAGCAGCCGTTGCAGCTGGTCCGGCGCGTCCCTGGCGACTTCGAGCATCTCGCCGGGGGTGAGGACCCTGCGGCCGACCTCGTTCGGCCCGACGCCGACAATCGTGCGCTCCAGCCATTCCTCTGCCGCCGTCGCCAGTTCCATGGTCGTGGTCTGCTGCCACTCCAGCATCCTGATCTTGGCCAGCTGCAACGAGAATCGCATCAGCATCCGCACTGTCTTCGCGGCCAGGCGACCGCTGGGCTCCTTGACGTCCAGCCGCGGCGGCCGGTACGACATCGCGTGCTCCTCCATCGGCAGCATCACCGCGACCGCCGCGTCGATGACGGCGCTGTCGTTGCTGGTCCGGTGCGGATCCGGGCCGCGGTGGCGGTTGAGCGACGCCACGCCGTCGCGCATCAGCCGGTTGACGACCTCCTCCGGCAACCGACGGCCGTCCACCACCCGCGCCATGGCCCGCGTGACCACGATCCGGCCGTGGTTGCCCGCGCCCTGGCCGTCGATCTGGTCGAACGCGCCACGGTCCGCGTGCCGCCACAGCCCGGCCACCGACGCGCACGCCAGTGCCGTGTGCGCGCGGAAGACGTCCGGGCGGTCGAGGCCGAGGTCGATCGCGCCTTCCCTCGGCCGGTCCTCCGGCGACACGATCACGTTGATGTCGCACCCGGGTTCCAGCAGCTGTTTGGTCCACACGTCGGTGCCGTCCGGCACCAGCAGGTTGACGCGGCGCAACACCGTCTGCGCGCCCAGCCGTGCTTTGAGGTCGTCGGCGAACGCCCACAGTTGGTCCATCGGCTCGTCCCCTGTGCGGTCGGCCGTAATCGGCCGCAGTGCCACGACACGCACGACCCGGTACTTGTTCTCGCCGTACACCTCGCGCACGGGAACTGTTTCGACCCGGCTCCTTGTCACGTGCCGCACGTGTGCTTCGAGGGGATTGCCCGTGGTGAACCGGCTGTCGGCGAGGTCGAGCCAGACGGAGTCGTGCAGCAGTCCCGCGGCCGTCCAGCCCGCGATGGTGTCACGTTCGACCGCGCCGTCGACAGCGGCGACGAAAGTGATCGTGTCGGTCCCAGATGTGTCGGTCCCCGCTGTGTTGGTCACAGCACCGCCTCTCCGAGCTGGCTGAGCATCCCGGCCAGCACCTCGTGGATGTCGGTGCGCAGCTCCCACGCCCGGTCCGGGGCGAGCGGCAGGTCCATCGGCAGCCGTTCACCGGCCCTGGCGAGGAGTTTCTCGACCTGGGTCGCGATGTTGCCGCCGGACTGGGTGTTGCGCGTGACCATGTCAGTGGTCCGGCTGAGCGTCAGCAGCTCGCCGTACGCCTGTGCGAACGGCGAATTGTTCGCCAGCGACTGGAGGAACAGCAGCGGGAACGACTCCAGCACCGCGGCGAGCGCGTCGAACGGGTCACCGGGGATGACCGGCGCGCCGAGCAGCGGCTCAGGGAACGGCAGCGACTTGCCTGCGTCCGTCGTGATCCGCACCTTCGTGGCGTGGCCGGTCACCTCGATCCGGTCGAGCAGGTGTGCCACGAACCAGCCGCGGATCACCTCACGGCGTACCTCGGCGGGCAACGGCACCACCCTCGTCAGCGGCCGGGCACGGCGCCAGCGCGCGAAACCCGCGCGCTGGCCGGTGTTCTCGGCTTTCCGCTGCCAGTCGGAGCGGATCGGATCGGTCAGCGAGCGGAACGCGATCGGGTGGCACGGCGCGCCGAGGAGCGTGGCGAACTCGATCTCGCCGGAACCGGCCATGCCGAACTGGTTGGCCGCCAGGTTCTCGTCGAACGCGGCTCGTCTGATCAGTAGTTGCAGCGCCTTGGCGTACGCCTCGGTGCCCTTGCGCAGCGGGATCTGGCTGACCAGTGGCCGGTTGCCCGGCGTGTCGTCGGCCTGGTGCAGGCTGGCGTACGCCGGGTCCATCTCCACCAGCGGTGCCGACGCCAGCAGCGCCTGCTCGAACTGGGCGGCGAACCGGTCGATCCGGGCGCGCTGCTCGGCATTGGGCTGGTCGCCGCCCAGTGCGTCGGCCAGTGGCTGGTCGATGTACGCGCCGAGCGCGGGCGCCTTCGTCGCCCACTTCTCGCAGCGGGCGAGCAGGCTGCTCGCCGTGATGTCGATCCGGTAGCCCGCGTGCTGCTGTGTGGCGTTGGCGGCCCAGTCCCGCATCGCCTCGGGCTGCCAGCTCGCGGTCTGCGCCAGCAGCGGCGGCAGGTCGCCCGAGTCGGCGCCGATGATCCGCTTGACGGCCGTGGTGACCGCGTCGCCCGGCCGTTTCGCCGAGACGGCTTCCTGCACCAGCGTAAGGAACATCCGCGGGTATTCCGCGATGTCGTCGACGAGGAACTGGGTCCGCGCGGGCTCGAGTGTCCTCGGCACCCGGAAGCCGGGCGACGGCGGCCACTGCTCCACAGTGGACGATTTGCCATCCACTGTGGACTCGAAGTCCCTTCGCAGCGCGTCGAGGCCCTGACCGAGCTCGGCGATCAGCGGTTTCAGCGCCTCCCGCACCAGGTTCTTGAGCAGCTTCGCCGCGCGCTTGCGGACGACGCAGTCGACCGAACGGCCGAGCGCCGCCTCCGTTCCCCACTGCAGCCCGGCGACCACCCGCTCGTGCTCGGGCGGGAACAGCCTGCGGCGGCGGAGAAATCCCTTGGGCGGGTCGTCACCGAGGCCTTGTGCGACGCGTTCGCGGTAGGCCGCGGCCTCCTGGTCGTCCTGCAGTGCGCCGTTCTCCAGATGCGGGATCGCCTCGTCGGCCAGGGCCCGCGCGGTCTCCTGCAGCAGCCGCAGGGTGACCGGCAGGCCGTCGTTCTCGATCGACTCAAGCGCCGCGTGCGTGAGTTTGTCCTGCACGGCCTTGATCCACGCCTCCGAGGTGGCGTCGAGCAATGTCAGCTGTTCGGCGAGGAAACCCGGCTGGAGTTCACCGATCTGCGCGGTGAACGTGCCGCGCCACTCGGACAGTTGCGCCGGTTGCTCCCCCGCGGTGGCGGACACGATGCCTCGCTGAATCCGCAGCGCCTCCTCCCTCGGTGGCCGCAGTGCGTCATAGACGTCCTGCACCGGGTGTTCGAGATCCGGCCCGCCGAGCCCGGTCTGCCGCAGGAACGTGTGCCTGCGCTGACGGACCACCGCGTCGACGTCGACACCCAGCCCCGGCGCGCCCTTCATGATCCGCTCGGCCGCGGCCCTGGCCAGACACTGGCCCACGTACTCGCGGAACAAGCCACGACCGAGACCGACGCTGGCGTAGCCGAGCGCCGAGTACGGCATGGACAGTTCCTCACCGGCCAGCCCGAACGGGTCGGGCCGTGTCGCGGCCTGCTGCCAGTTGGTCCGCAGGTACGACGAGATCTCCTTCTGGATGCTCGGACTGGTTGCCCACGCGGCCACGGCGCGGCCGACCGCGGCGAAGACTTCCTGCTGTGTCCGGAAGTTGACCTTCTGGTTGGTCGAGCCGACCAGGAACGCCCTGGCCGGGCCGCTGCGCTCCTGCTGGTTGCCCGGCGTGACACCGGCGAGCTGGTGTACCGGGTCGATGCCCGGTTCACTGGTCCAGTACCCGGCGAGCAGTTCGGTGACCGTGGCCAGCGCGTTGGCCTGCACGCCCTGCCGGACGTCGTCGTCGAGGCCTGCGAAGACGTCGGGGGCGTAGAGGATCGCGGTGGAGTCCGCCGCCCACGTCAGGTTGTGGCCACGCAGCAGGTCGCAGATGTCCTGGAACATCCCCGAACCGGTGCCACCGGCGAGTGAGGAGATCACCACCGCCATCGGGGCGGTGTCCTTGGCGGTGACCGGTGGTTTGCCGGTCAGCTCGGCGATGACCGGTTCGAGGCTGGCCGCCGCGTCGGCGTGCCGCACCCGTTTGACCGCGGCGGCCAGTTCGTCCTTGATGTGCCTGAGCCGGGTGATGGCCAGCACCCGGCCGATCGCGCGGTACTGCCCGGCGCCCTCCTCGATGGCCACGTTCACCTTGGCCGGGTCCGGCCGCCAGCAGGCCAGCGAACTCCTGGTCTGTTCGCTGTTGTCCAGCGAGCGGGCGATGGTCCGGTAGGTCACGTCCCGCTTGACCAGCCCGACGTAGGTGTACGTGCTGGACTCGGGAATCTCCAGTTCCTCGTGGGTCTCCTGGGTGGTGCGGCTGTCGATGTGCAGGAACTGCCAGCCCGCGGGCATCTCCTCGATGTGCACACGGCGCAGCCGGGTTTTCAGTTCGTGGTACAGGCGCAGCAGGGTGTCGCCGCCGGACCCGCCGACTCCGACGAACAAGAACGGTTGTGACACAGGCGAACTCCTCAGACTGGTGAATCGACGGACGCGGGTTTCTCCCGTGGCAGCAGGCGGCGGCAGGCGGCCAGGCACCGCAGCCTGATCTCCTGCGCCTTGTCGGTCACTTGCTCGTTGGCGAGCACCACGATCACCTCGGCCGCGAACGCCGTCTCCCCGGTCACGGACGCGTCGGTGGTGACAACGACGGTCATGGCCAGGTCGAGCGGCAGGCCTTTGAGTGCTCGGGCGGGCCCGTGACCGGGCGACACCACCTGATTGCCCCGGTGTGCGACCACCTTGGTGCAGGCAGGTTTGAACGGGTTGAGCGACGCACGCGCGGCGAACCGCACCTTGCCCGCGGTCAAGCTGCGCGAGCGCCGGAGAACGGACGTGAACTGTTCGGGCCGCGGCCAGTCGTCCTTACCATCGTTGGCGACGACCTCGATCTGCCTGCCGACGGGATCGATCCGCACGGGAATCCGCGCGAACCGCAGCCGGGTCTGCTGGAACCGTGCCATGGCGATGACGTTGACGAGCAGCAGCACCAGCAGCGGCACGCAACCGAGCGCGGCGAACACGATCAACTTCCACCAGAACTCAAGGCCTCGTGTGATGTCGAGCGCGAACGTGACCGGGACGTCCGAGCGGTACTCGGCGCCGCCGTCCGGCCTGATCCGCAACGACACCGCGCCGTCGGCCCGGCCGGTCCAGCCGTGGTCGGCGGCGAACCGGAAGGTCAGGTCCCTTGACTTGCCCGCTTCCACGCGCACACAACCGTCCGATGTGGATGCTGCAGGCTCGGTGCTTGTCGTGATGTGCACGGGCACGCCGGTGAAGTGGGTTTTCGCCGTGTCCACCCAGACACAGCCGCCGCCCGCCGGAGCGCTGACCGTGACGGTGCCTGCCGTGGCGTCTGTGCCGAGCGCTCTCGGCAGGGCGAGGCTGGCCGGTAGCAGCGTCAGCGGTGTGGTCACGGCGACGTCGGTGACCAGCGGCGGCGGGCTGATGTCGATGCCGGACGGGGTCCGCACGGTCAGCCCGACCGTCAGCGTCACCTGGGCGGAATGCCATTCCGGGGGTGGGTCGAACGTCACCGTGGTCGTGCCGTCGGGCTGCGCCTCGGTCGTGGCCGGGCGGCGGTCGTCGCCATTGGCGATCGTCACGGCCAGTTCGGGACGGATGCGGTCCAGTTCGAGACGCGCGTCGGCGGGGCTCACTGTTCTGACGCCAAGTGTCCACTGCTTGCCGCGGGTGAAGTCCGGCCCGCTCACGATCCGTTGTTCGAGGTCGCCGATCAGGTAGACGCGGCCGCCCTGGGCTTTACCCGCGCCGCCGTCGAATCCCGCTTTCCAAGTGCCGCGCCACTGTGGCAGCCCGGAACGCGGCAGCTCACCGCTGACGGTGACGATGTCGTCGCCGAACCACGCCCAGCGCAGTCTCGCCCCGGCGACGTCCCTGGCGTCACCGGCGCCGGGCCGTTCGAGGTTCACCGGTGGCCCCGACGGCGGCTGCAGCGACACCGACGCGCCCGCGCCACCGGTGTGGATCAGGACGTAGAAGTTGCGCAGCACGTCGTCGAGCTCGAAGGAACAGCCCTGCCCGCCGCACAGCTGCGCCGGTTCGCCCGCCGCACGGACCTTCTGCACGAGGTCGGAGAAGGCGTCGACGAGTCCGGCGTCGTCACCGGACGGGACGTACACACCCCACCGTGGGCCGGATTCCCTGCCACAGCTCAACGTCAGCCGCTGCAGGAACGCCTGCCCGGCCGCGCTGAAGTCCTGTTTGGTCAGTGCGACCGTCAGCAGCGGCACCTTCTCGGTGCGCATCTGGTCGAGCACGCCGCCCTTGTCGCAGAGCTCGTGTTCGCCGCGCTGCTTCTCCTCTTCGTTGCCCGGAGCGCTGTTGAGCGGGTCGTAGTCGCCGTCGGTGAACCAGAGCAACGCCTGGCACGGCGGCTTGCCCCCGTTCGACGACGCGGCAACGGAATGCTCGGCCAGCCGCTGCCGGGCGCCGCGCAGGGCAGCCGCGTAGTCGGTTCCCACGATGTCGTCGCGCTCGGCGAACCCGGACACGTCCGCGTTGATCGCGGCCGCGTCGCCCGCCAGGTCGCGCCACGGGCCCGGCGTGAACTCGCGGGCGAAACCGGCGAGCCCGATCTGGACCCGGACCGGCCGCGCCGGTGCCATCGCGGCGGCGTCGGTGAGCTGCCGCAGGCCGTCCAGCGCGACCTGGGCCGCGCGGACCCGCCTGGCCGGTTTGTCGTTGCTCTGCAGGCTGCGTGACTCGTCCATCAGGATCAGCACGTCCAGCGCGCCCCGCTCCTTGACGCACCCGGACAGCTGGGACATCGCCGTTTCGGCGGGAGCCTCCGCCGCCGCCGGAAGCCCCGCCGGAAACACTGTGACGGCACAGCAAGCGGCGGCGCACGCGATACGCAGGAGTCTCATCGGGACACCCACAACGTCGCCAGGTAGTACCCGTGCCCCAGGCCGAGCAGCCAGCCCGCGACCGCGGCGAGGGCCACCGGCCCGTTGCTGAACGCCGTCGTGGTGAAGTCCGCGCGCCTGCTCAGGCTCCTGACCCGCAGCCGGTACAGCACGAGACAGATCATCGGAATCCAGGTACCGGCGGCCCAGCCGAGTACGTGATTCACGAACACATATTCACCGGCCGGGTATAAAAGCAGATAAACCGAGGCAGGCAACGCGCACACAGAGATGATCAAAGGCCATCTCGGTGGTCGCGTTCCGCGCCCATACCGAACATTATCGGCAACGACAGTCACTGACTCCCCAATTCGCTGTGCACCGATGGCCGCGACTGTGTACCACATCCGGCGGACACATTCACACCCGACCTGCCACCGTTTGGCGGCTTGCTAAACTCCTCCAGCACCACGGAGCGTCAATGGGGAGCAGGTGCGTGACACAAGCGAGACGAACGGCCCTGTTGATCAGCGTTGGTACTTTCTCCGCAGGTCAGCCTCTATTCGACGACGACGGCGAGCCGCGCGCGGTCGAATTTCGCGATCTACCGTACGAGTCCGAGTCCGATCATCTCGGTGACGTGCTGCAACGTTGTTTTCATTTCGAGGTGAGCAGGCACAGAGATCCGTCATCAGCCGAACTCGGTGCCCTTGTCGTCGACACCGTCCGAGCGCATCGGCACGACGAAGTGATACTCGTTCACATTCTTGCGCACGGTGTGCCAAACCCGGATTACTACGGGATCCACGCGATCGGAAGTGACGGCAGAAGAGTCGCGGAGGCCGATGTCGCGACCTGGCTGATGACCTGCGCCGAACGTGCCAGAAACGGGCCACATGTATTGTTTCTGCTGGACCTGTGCGGTGCGGGCGAGGCCGTCCGGTTCGACGACGCGATCCGCCGGACAAACGCGCGGCGAACCTGGATCGTTGCCGCGGCACAGGCCGGGACCAGCGCGTTCGACGCACGGTTCACCAGGTCGGTCAGCCGGGTGCTGGAACGGGCAGGCGGCGAACGGCAGCCGGGACTGGACCTCAGTAGTGGACACCCGTTTCTGCCACTGGACACTTTCGCCCGGCAAGTGGGCGGCACCGTCACGGACCTCGCCGTCGTCGAGGGCAGGGCCGCGCCGCAGACGGTCACCGGCACATCGGTCGACATCGCCGCGCAGGACGTCCTGCTGGCGCCGTTCTTCCCCAACCCGCGCCACCGCGCCGAGGCGCCGACGCCACGAGTTGTCGGCCACGACCGGCAGGCCAGCCATTTCCTGAGCGCGGCAAGCGGCCACCCGATGGCCGAGGCGGGCAAGGGCCTTTTCACCGGCCGCGCACGCGAACTGAGCACCCTGCTCGGCTGGCTGGCCGACGGCCCGCAGACGCTGGTGGTCACCGGCCGCGCGGGCGTCGGCAAGTCGGCGCTGGTGGGCATGCTCGTCTGCACGGCACATCCCCATCTGTCCACAGTGGCCCCCGAGATGGCCAGGCCACCAGCGGCTCCCTTGCCACACGGGCGAATGGCCGCGGTGACAGTCAGGGAACTGGACGTGACGGCCGTGGTCGTCGCACTGGGTACACAGCTGAAAGGCGCCCGTGACGCCCGCACACCGGCCGCTCTCGTCGACGCGATCCGGCGACACGGCGAGCGGCCCGTGCTGGTGGTCGACGCGCTGGAGGAAGCGCTCGATCCCGCGGCCGTGCTGAGGAATGTGCTGCTGCCGTTGACTTCGGCGACCGAAGGTGGCGCGCCGATCTGCCGGTTGCTCGTCGCGGCCCGTTCGGCCGACGTGGTGGACGAGCTGTCGGCAACGCGACTGGACCTGGACAAGGCCAACACCACACAGTTGCGCGTCGATATCGAGGACTACGCGACAGGGCTGCTGCGCGGGCTGCCCCCGTACGAGACCTACGAGTACGTGAGCGCACGCGCCCACCTCGCCTCGGCGATTGCCGAGGCGCTGACCTGCGGTGAACAAGGCGCGTGGGGCGAGTACCTGATCACCCGCATGTACGTGCAGCACATCGCGAACCAGGAGCCGGTCAAGGACGAGACCGTCGCACGCGGGCTGGGCGCCGCGGTGCCGTTGAACCCGGCGGGCCTGCTGGACGTGGATCTCGACGAACGCCCGTCGTGGGTCCGTCCGGTGCTGTCGGCGGTGGCGTGGGCGCACGGCGACGGCATGCCGTCGGAGGTGATGCCCGCCGTCGCGGCCGCGTGCGCGGGCGATCCACATCGCCGTCCGTCGGACGAGCAGGTGGCGGATGTGTTGTCGGCCAGTGGTAGTTACCTGCGGCAGCTGCCGGGCAGCGATGGTTTCGTGCGGTACCAGGTGTTCCACGAGGGCCTGGCCGACCGGCTGCGCGACGGGACGGACGCACTGGCCGTGTTCGACGCGCTGATGAGCACGGTCCCCCGCAGGTGGGATCTCGCCTCGCCCTACGTCCGGCGGCATGCTCTTGATCACGCGAAGGACGCAGGCAGAGTGGCGGAGTTGCTGGCGGACGCGGACTTCCTGCTGAGTGGCCCGGCAGGGGAACGTCTGGCGTCGCTTGAGCAGCTCGGTGACCAGGCCGCGGCACAGACCGCGGTGGTCAGGGCGGCGCAGGCCATGCCGGTCGACATCGATCCCGGCCAGCGACGGGTGCGGTTGGCGGTCGAGGCGCTGCGCAACGGTGCGAAGGACCTCGCCGGGGCGTTGTCGGACAGCCTGCGACCGGTCTGGCACGTGGATCTGCCCGCGACACGCAACGCACCAAAGCCCAGCCAGGACGCGCCGATGGTCGTCGTCACCGAGGGCGGCCCGACGGTCGAGATCTACCGGTTGGGCGAGACACCCACCCTGGCCTACTCGTACCATCACGTGAGTTCCATTCGGTGCGTCGCCATGGTCCGACACAGTGGCGAGACAGAGATCCTGTGCGGCGGGAACGATCACAGCATCGCCGTGTGGCCGTTGCGGCGGTTGTCGGTTCCGCGTCTGATCCTGAAGGGACACCGCGGGCCGGTCCGGTGCATGACGTCCACCATGATCGACGGCAAACCCATCGCGGTGACCGGAGCCGAGGACCGGACGGTACGGCTCTGGGATCTCCAGACCGGCGAGCTGATCGACACGATTACCACCTTCAGGGAGGCGATCCTCGACATCACCGTGCTGTGGCCGCGCAAGCGCCCGCCAGTCGTGGTGGTCATGTCGGAGAACACCATCCACGTCAGGGATCTGCTTACGCCGCGCAAGATCCGTGACGACGTGCGAACAAGCCCGAACAGCGTGGTCCTGTTCCCCCGGGAGGACGGCAGCGCGGTCGCGGTCGACACGCGCCGGGACGGGCTGACCGCGTTGAAGGTCATCGACCTGATCAGCGACCGGCCGGAGTGGACCTACTCCGGGTTGCTCAGGACCAGCACAGCACTGAGTGACCGGGTTTTCGGCACCCAGCCGGACTTCTCCCTCCACAAGGAGACGCTGAGCATCGAGGAGATCATGGGCAACGGCCGGTTCACGGACACGGTGATCGCGTCGTGCGCGGGATACCTTGCCAGACAACCGGCCGTGGTGGTGGCCACCGGCGACGGCATGATCTGGCTCAACGCCAAGGGAGGCGGCGTGCCGTTGACGTCGTGCTCGCTGCCGGTCAAGGCACGCGGCCTGGCGGTCATCGACAACACGTACCCGAAACACCGGAGACTGCCGCCCACGACGATCGCGCCGAGCGCCTCGATCGCTGCGGGCCCCGGCTACGACGGGGCAGTGCTCGCCGTCAGTGATTCCCATGGCATGTTGCGGATTCGCCACCCACTTGCCGAAACGTGCTACCACATACAGGGCCACCAGATCCGCGATGTCCACGTGCACTCACGCGACGGTGGAGCCGTCGTGTGTGCCTACAGCACGAGGGGAATCATTGCCGTGGTCCATCCGCTCACCGGCAGACTGGTCAACCTTCCCACACCGGCGAGGCCATCCCGTCAGGACAACCAGGACTGGGTGCTGACCGAGGACAGGGCGATCGCGGTGCGGATCAACCACGACGGGTCGGTCGGCACCAGTGACTACCACTGGAATATCCACACTGGATTGTTCCTGTGCGTTGCCGCGTGGCGGCTCGGCGACCGCGCTCTCGCCGCGGCCTGCGCGTCCGACTCGACACTGCGGATATTGGACCTCGAAACCGGCGCGCTCCTGCGCCAGTTCTGGCTTCCCGCGCCCGCGAACGCCGTCCGCGCCAGCGGCAACACCATCCTCGTCGACATGCACACCGAGGCGATTGCCTTCGAACTCACGGAGGAAGAACTGTGACTCCAGTCGTTGGCGTGCATGGCGTCGGCTACCACGTCCCCGGACACGAGCCCAACGAGGTGGCCAAAGCGCTTGCTGCCTCCTGGTCCGCCGCGCTGGCACAGGGAACCGGCGAGAGCCTAGACATCACGATGGCGTACTACGCGCACCACCTGCAGCCGGACAGCATCCGTCAGTCCGGGGAGGACGACGACCTCGACGACGAGGCACTGGAGATGCTGCTCGCGTGGGACGCGGAACTGCGCGGGCTCGACCAGATCCCCCAGGGCTGGCTGACCATGCCGCCACGGCAACTGATCAGCGGCATGGCCTCGTTCGGCGGGTTCGCCGCGGTCCCGTTCCAGGCGTTCGCCATGCTCGTGATGCGCGACGCCACCACATACCTCGGCAAACGGCATGCCGCGAAACGGCAACGCGCACGTGACACCGTGGCGAAGTCCATCCGGGACAGTGGCGCGCGGGTCGTGCTCGCGCACTCGCTCGGCTCGGTCGTCGCCTATGAGGCGTTGTGGGCCTACCCGGAGTTGGAGGTCGACCTGCTGGTCACGTTCGGCTCCCCGCTCGGCATCCGGGGTTTCGTGTTCGACCGGCTGGAGCCAAGGCCGGACCGGCCCGGCAAACGCCCGCCCGGCGTGCGGCGCTGGGTGAACATCGCCGACCCCGGTGACGTCTGCGCGGTCCCCCGATGGCTGAGCAGATCCTTCGACATCGACGAGGACTTCGAAGCGCCGATCGGCACGTTCAGCTACCACAAAGCCGTCGGCTACCTCGCCTGCCCAGTCATGGCAAGCACTGTGCGGTGACCGTCACCTTCCGACCCACGCGGGTTATTCCGAGCCTTGACAACACCGCCGCCGATCAACACGGTGTGACCGAACAAGTCGTTTCCGTCATGACAGGTGGCGGGCCGGTCTACCAAAGGGCAATGGTGTGACACTTCGCCGTAGGTTCGTTTCGCTGCTGGCCGTGTTCCTCTCGGTCGCCCTCATTCCCATGGCCACACCGGCCGCGGCACAGGACCAGATCCGGGTCACCCTGACGCGCATCCCGGTGGCGCCTGGAGTCGAACTGTCGGCCGGACTGTACGAGGCGGCCGGGCCGGGAACGCACCCACTGATCGTCTTCCCGCCCGCGTACGGCACGTTCGACCTGCTGTACGTGGCGCCCGCGCGGAAGCTCGCGGAGTACGGCTACGACGTGGTCGCGTACACGCCACGCGGCCAGTACGGCTCCAGCGGTGAGAACAACATGATGTCGCCGACCGACGTCGACGACGTGAGCAGGGTGATCGACTGGGCCGGGGCGAACCTCGGCTCGGACACCACCCGCGTCGGCGCCACCGGGATCTCCCAGGGCAGCCTGCTCAGCCTGCTCGCCGCCTCGCAGGACAAGCGCATCCGCGCGGTGTCCGCGATGAGCACCAGTGCCGACATGGTCGAGTCGTTGCTGATCGAGAACACCTGGCTGGCGCAGTTCTCCGAGATCGTCGCCACGTTGTCGCCGCTGTTCAGCCGCCCCGGTCCGGACGTGAAGTTCGTCGCGAGCCACTTCAGGGCCGACGACCGCACCGGCATGGCCGACTGGCGCGCGCCCCGCGCCGTGGCCGACCGGGTGGCCGCGCTGAACGAGAACAAGCCCGCGATCATGATCGCCAACGGCTGGCAGGACGGGCTTTTCGGGCCGCGCAGCCTGGTGACGTTCTTCGACAAGCTCACCACAGCCAGGAAACTCCTGCTGCTGCCGGGCGACCACACCATCGCCGAACTCGGCGGCGTGATCGGCACACCCAACGAGGCCTACGACACCACTTACCGCTGGTTCGACCACTACCTGCGCGGCATCGACAACGGCATCGACGCCGAGAAACCTGTCCGTCTGCGCCCCACTCTCGGCGGCCCGGCGCACGACTTCGACAGCTGGCAGGCGTCCGCCGCCACCGCCGACCGCCGCTACCTCACCGCAAGGCAGCCGACGGGTGATCTGGCCGCAGCACCGGAAACGGGCTGGAGCAACGCCATCACCGGTGGCGTGAACACCGCCGCGGACAACGCCCCGATCATCGTCGGCGGCGCCGGAGCCGCGATCGGCCTGCCCGTCCACAACCTGATCCCGTTGATCAACCGTGCCAACGCCGGTGTGTGGCAGACCCCCGCGGTGGACCGTCCACGCGTGGTGACGGGTACGCCTCGCCTGCACCTCACCCTCACGCCCGGCGCTCCCCGGGTCACGGTGATCGCCTACCTGTACGACGTGGACGCCTTCGGTATCGGACGGCTGCTCTCCCACATCCCGCACACCGCGCACGGTCTTGACCCAGCCGCCGGGCACACCATCGACGTGGCGCTGCATCCGTTGCGGCACACCATCGAACCGGGTCACCGGCTTGTGCTGGCCATCGACACGGCCGATCAGCGCTACCGCAGCGACACAGCGTCCGGTCAGCGGATCGGCCTGACCTCACCGGCGTCGAACGCGTCCTACTTGGACATTCCCTGGGGGGCCTGAACACGGCTTGGTGACTCGCGGGATCGCCTGCGGGCACGGTGGCGGGCGGTGTTGACGCGGTTGCCACACAGCTCGGGCATGCAGAAACGCCGACGACCTGCCCGGCTGGTGTCGATGAACAGCCCGGGGCACCCCGCCGCGCAGGTGCGAAACCGCTCCGGCCCCAGGCGCAACCGTGCACCGAGGACGCCAAGACCCGCGACCACGGCGAGCAGGCGATCCGCTGCGACGTCGTCCGGAACATCGACGGCCCATCCCTGGTCCGGCACGATCGTGACAGCGCTCGCGCCGCCGGTGAGCGCGCTGGCGCCCGCGAGATCGGCGTGCTCGACCACCGGCCTCAACCGGTCGCGCAGGTGGTGGACGGCCGCGAGATCGCCCGCCGCCGGACGAGCCGTGACCAGGCCGTGGGCCGACAGGAACGCTCGCAGCGCCGACACGTCGCCGAGGTGGTCGACGCCGGTACTCCACACCAGCGGAGCGGTGTTGACCAGCTTCGTCGCCACCTCTGCGTGCTGCACGTAGTCGTCCAGCAGCACCAGCATCCGCCACCTCCCGCTGATAACGTACTGGATGTAATCCAATTTTACCCCTTAGGGAGAACCATGCGGACGCTCCAGGTCGCCCTCAACGGGGACAGCGCACATCCCGCCATGCCCCGCACCCCGGACGAGATCGCCGCGGACGCCGCCGCCTGCGTGGCCGCGGGAGCGACGATGCTGCACGTGCACGCCTTCGACGACGACGGTGCCGAATCGCTCGCCGAGGGCCCCGTCACCAGGGCCTTACGCGCGGTCCGCGCCCGCTGCCCAGGGATACCGATCTCGATCACGACATTCGCCGAGATCCAGCCCGATCCGAAACTCCGCTACCAGACGGTCTCGTCATGGACGGACCTTCCGGATCTGATCCCGGCCAACCAGGGCGAAGAAGGGATCGACGAACTCAGCGAACTGCTCGCCCGCCGAGGCGTGGGGATCGAGGCGTGCCTGCTGTCGGTGGCGGACGCGGAGAAGTTCGCCGCCCGCGGCAATGCCTCGGCCTTCGCCCGGGTCGCGGTCGAAGCCCTCGTCGAGGACCCGGACGAAGCGCTCGCACAGGCGGCCGCCATGGAATCGATCGTCGTGGCCGCGGGTATCACGCTGGAGCAGGTGCACCACGGGATCGGCATGTCCACCTGGGCGGTGTGCCGCCGCGCCGCCGACCGGGGCCACGGCATCCGCGCGGGCATCGAGGACACCAGCCACCTGCCCGACGGACGCCCCGCACCGGACAACACCGCACTCGTCACGGCCGCCGCCCGCCTCCTCGACTGCTCACTCTGACACTGGCCGAGCGGGCCAGGCGGTACCGGGATACTCTGCGCCAGGCAGGCACGTACGGGACCGACGGCAGGCGCGAATCACGACACGCCGACCGGCCAGCGAAGCCTTCCCAACACACCGTGAAAACTCGAATGTATGTTCGAGCCACGTTACGATCGTCGTCATGACGACGCCTGTGACCAGCACCGACACTCCTGCCACGCCACACGGTCCGGCCCACTACAGAACCACCGCGCACGGCATCCAAGTCGTCATCCCCACCCGGTGCCCGCACGGCCCGCACCTGCTGACCACCACCACGTGCCGCATCTACGAGACCGACAACACCCTGCACGTCACGTGTCTGGTGTGCGCGGACGCGGGCCAGTCGGACCACACGTGGTCGTTGACCACGCAGGGCCGTACCGCGCTCTCCGCCGAGTTCGACGACCAGCCGTATCTGGACTTGCTGCGCCCACGGTCGTGACAACCAGCTCGACAGTTCAGTCCTGAGCAGGCGGTGCCGCGCGGCGCGGCAGCAGCAGGCTGCCGACGAAGGCGACCGCCAGCATTCCGATACCGAGCCAGAGTGTGGTGGCCAGCATGTCGCCGTAACCGGCGGCCTTCTCAGCCGGGCTGCCGCCCACTCCGGCGAGGCCGGAGAAGAACACGGTGCCGATCACCGCGACGCCCACCGATGCCGCGAGCTGGGTGACGGTGTTGTACAGCGCCGAGCCTGATCCTGCCGAAGTGACGGGCACGTCGGCCAGGGTCAGCTGCATCAACGGCGCCACCAGCAGGCCCATCCCGACGCCGCCGACCAGCACGCCCCAGACCAGCTCGGCCCACCCGGTCGCCGGTGTGGCACTCGCACCGGCGAGAGCGATCAGCGCGAAACCGGCCGCGAGCACGATCAGGCCCAGTGGCACGACCAGTCTGCCGATCTTGGGCAGCAGCACAGCGGCCGACAAGGTCGCGAACACCGGGACCGCCACCGACCACGGCAGCATCATCAAGCCGGCGGCCATCGCACCCATGCCGAGCCCGACCTGCAGGAAAAGCATGTAGACCAGGAAGAAACCCATACACGGCACGAAGAACAGGAACTGCACGAGCAGGCCGCCCCGGACTGAGCGGTGCCGGAACAGCGACAGGTCCAGCAGCGGCGAGCCGCCCCTGGCCGCCACGCGACGCTCGTAGGCCACGAATCCGGCGAGCACCACTGCCCCGGCGACCATCGACACGTACGACCACAGTGGCCACTGCCCGCCGTCCGCCGCGCTGATCAACGGGTACAGCACCAGCAGCAATCCCGCGGCCGAGATGGCCATACCGGCCGTGTCGACGCGTTCGGCCTCAGGAGTCCGGCTCTCCGGCAATAGCCGCACCGAAGCCACGACCACGCCGAGCGCCAGCGGCACGTTGATCCAGAACGCGAGACGCCAGCCCTGGTCTCCCAGGTTCCACTGCAGCAGCAGCGGACCGACGACCGGGCCCAGCGTGGCCGCGAGGCCGGACAGGGAGGCGTAGGCGGCCATCGGAGCGCCGCGTTCCGCCGGGGAGTACATCACCTGGATCTGGGACAGCACCTGCGGTACCACCGCGGCGGCGCACAAGCCTTGCAACACCCGTGCGACGACAAGGAAGTCCGGTCCGGACGCGAGACCGCACAGTGCGGAGGTCAGCGCGAAACCGAGCATTCCCACAACGAAGACCCGCTTGTGCCCCAGCAGGTCGCCCAGTCTCGCGCCGCTGACGATGCCCAGCGCCAGCGCCAGGGTGTACCCGGCCTGGATCCATTGCAGATGGGCCGGACTCGCGCCCAGATCAGTCCGGATGGACGGGATCACGACGTTGAGCACCGTGACCCCGATGAGGTCGATGAACATCGCCAGCAGGATGACGAACAGGGCCACCGCGCGGCCCTTGGCGGTCGCGGATACGCCAGGTGTGGATGTCAACGTTTGCTCCTCGACGGGAACGGTTCCGATTTACATGCGTCACGCAACCAGTGTGTCGCACACTAGTTGCGCGGCGCACACGTTAGTGAGAAGATCGGAGTCGTGTCAAACACGAGGCAGGATCTGATCACCGGGGTCGTCGGCGCGCTGCCGGACTGGATCACTCAGCTGATCAGGATCAACGGGTTGATCGCCGACCGGATGGGCGTGGTCCCCACCGACTTCCACTGCCTGCACGTCCTGCACCAGCGAGGACCGGCCACCGCGAGCGAGTTGGCGGTGGAGGTCGGGCTGACCCCCGGCTCGGTGTCCCGCATGATCGACCGGCTGGTGGACGCCGACTGCGTGACGAGGGTCCCCGATCCCCAGGACCGCAGGCGGACCCTGATCGAACCCACCGCGACCGGCCTCGACCGCATCGCCGTGTACTACGCCGGGCTCACCGCACGGACCACCGAGGACCTCGCCGAATTCGACACGGACCAACTCCACACCCTGCTGCGGTTCATCAGCATGGCCAGCGCCAGCGCGACAGCGGAGATCGACAGGCTCCGCACGGATCACGCCGTGCGGTAGTGGAACGCGGTGACGAGCGCGCCGGTCGCCAGCAGCGCGGCGGCCGCGAGCCACGCCATCGGGTAGCCGCTGCTGGTGATCAACGCGCCGGTGGCCAGGCCGCCGACGGCGATGCCGATGTCCCAGAACGAGGAGCTGACCGCGACTGACGCGCCCGGACCGGCGGTCGCGGCGTCCCCTCGGGCCAGGGACCACGCGACGGTGGCGGGGAACATCAGGCTGATCCCCGCGCCGGTCAGGGCTGCCCCGGCCAGTCCACCGGCCAGGTTCGCCGTCGTCACCAGCAATGTGGCGCCGCCGGTGGCGACGAGCAGGCTGCCGAACGCGACGACCGGGCCGCCGTGGCGGTCGACGTAGTGGCTGCCGAACGCCCGGACGCCCAGGAAGGCCACGGCGAAGACCGACAGTCCCCACGCCGTCCCGTGCGTACTGATGCTCGCGAGGAACAGCATCAGGGCCGCGGAGACGGCGCCATAGCCGTAGCCCGCGAGGCCGAACACCACTCCCGGCAGGACGGCGGTCGGCGGCACCAAACGCTGCCACCGCACCGAATGGCCGTTCATGGCGGGCTGCGCCGAACGCCAGGTGGCCGCCGCACAGGCAGCGGAGACGATGCCGAAGGCGACCACCGCCGTCCACACCGCGACCTCGCCGAAGCGGTCACGGACCGCGGACGCGACCAGCGGCCCGACCGCGAGACCGCCCCACATGGACAGGCCGAACCACCCGGAGATCCGGCCGCGGTCGGCCTTCCGAGTCGCGGACAGCACCCACGCCAGCGCGGCACCGAACAGGAACGCCTCTCCCGCACCCATCACGACACGGCCGGTGAACAGCAGCGGCAACGTCGGCGCGACCGCGGACAGCACGGCTCCCACCGCGACCAGCGCACCACCCGTCACCACGAACCGGCGTGGCCGTCCCACGTCGGCGGACGCACCGGCGGCGGGACGGGCAAGGGCCGTCGCGAAGAACGCGACTCCCACGGCCGCGCCCGCCGCAGCGGCTGAACCATGCAGCCGGGTGATCACCCATTCCGGTAACACCTGGAGCGTCGCGCCCAGGCCGAGGTAGCCACACAACACCGCCAACCAGAGCCGCTTCACCGGAGGTCGCACCATGATCGTAGATGGTACCGATCGGAACCATCATGCGAAACCGCCCGGTACCATGTTGGTGAGGTGAGGAGGCGAGACCATGCCGGTGGCACCCGGGCAGCCGCTGGATCCGGCCGCGACCCGCGCGCGGATCCTGCGGACCGCGGACGAGGCGTTCTACGCCCGCGGCGTGAACGCGGTCGGGATCGCCGACCTCGCCGCGGCCGCGAACGCGTCGAAACTCAGCATCTACCGGCACTTCGGCTCCAAAACCGGCCTGGTGCAGGCGATCGCGGACGACCGGTCGCGCCGCACCCATGCCTGGCTGCGTGCCGGGATCGCGGGACACGAACCGGGACTGGCCCGCATCCGGGCGATGTTCGCCCTGCTCGGCGAGTGGTTCGCGGATCCGGCCTTCGCCGGGTGCGGCGTCGTCAACGCCACTGTGGACACCCGCGACGAACCCGACGGCGTCCGGGAGGTGGCCCACCGGCACCTGGCGGGCTACCTGGACGTCCTGCGCGAGAACCTCGAACGGGAAGTGCCCGCCGACCGCGTGGACACGCTCGCCGGGCAGATCCTCCTGCTCATCGAGGGCGCCATCCTGACAGCCGCGCTGACCGGCGATCCACGCCAGGCCACGCTCGCCAGTGACGCGGCCACCACGCTTGTCCAGGCATCAGCTACGGCGTGAGCAGACGGTCCACCAACTGATCGGCGAACTCCTCGGTGAGCGGCCCCATACCGAACAGCGAGCGCACATACACCGGCGCCAATACCTGGTCAAGCACGTCCAGCGCCTCGGGCGCTGTCTCGCCGCGCGCACGCGCGCGGTCCAGCATCGTCCGCAGCTGACGGCTCCGCTCGGCCAGGAACTTCTCACGCGCCCGTGCGCCCGCCGCACCAGCCGCCGACAGCGCGGTGACCAGGCGCAACACAGCCGGGCCTTCAGGTCCGTTGGCCTCACGCACGACGTTCGCGACGTACGTGCGCAGGTCGCCATCGAGCGTTCCCGTGTCGGGCACGGGTGAGTTCGCGGTCAGCCAGGTGATCACGACGTCCGCCGTCAGCTCCTCCAGGTTGCCCCAGCGGCGGTAGATGCTGGTGTCCGCGACCCCGGCGCGCGCGGCCACGTCCGCGACGGTGAACGCGCCGTAGCCGCGTTCCGCCACCAGGCCGGTGACCGCCTGGTGCACCGACAAGCGGACGCGGGCGCTGCGCCCGCCGGGCCGCTGTAACGCCATGTCAGGCATGTCCCGTCTGTCCAGGTTGGACAAGTCGGCGGCGCATCTTGCCGCTCTCGGTCCTCGGCAGTTCGGCGACCACCTCGATCCGCCTCGGCACCTTGAACCGCGCCAGTCCCGCACGGCAGAACGCGACCAACCGGTCCGGCAACGTGTCGTCGGCGGGCTCGACCGGCTGGACCGGCTGGACGTAGGCCACAACGCGCTGGCCCCACTCCTCGTCCGGTTCGCCGACCACAGCGGCGTCGGCGACCCGCGGGTGCGCCAGCAGCCGTGCCTCCACTTCGGCCGGGTAGATGTTCACACCACCGGAGATGATCAGGTCGGTGCGCCGGTCACGCAGGAACAGCCGCCCGGTCTCGTCGAGACAGCCCAGGTCGCCGACGGTGACGAACCCGTCGGCCCGCGCGGCGTTCGTCTTCTCCTTGTCCCCCAAGTACTCGAAGTCCGGGACGGCCAGGCTGTGGTAGACGGTGCCGACCTCACCGGTGGGCACGTCGTTGTGGTCGTCGTCGAGGATCCGCAGACGGACACCGGGCATGGCCGTGCCGACCGTGCCGGGCGCGGCGAGCCACTCCGCCGAGGAGGTGCCGGTGGCCAGCCCGCCTTCGGTGGAGCCGTAGTACTCGTACAGCACGGGGCCAAGCCAGTCGATCATGTCCTGCTTGACGTGCGGCGGGCACGGCGCGGCACCGTGCACCACGCTGGTGAGGCTGGACAGGTCGTAGCGGAGGCGAACCTCGGGCGGGAGCCGCAGCATCCGGTGAAACATCGTCGGGACCAGGTGGGTGGTGGTCACCCGGTGGCGCTCGACGAGGCGGAGCGCCTCCTCGGCGTCGAAGTGGTCCATCAGCAGCACGGTCTGCCCGAGGTTGAGGCTGCGCAGGGCGAACCCGCCTGGTCCCGCGTGGTACAGCGGGCAGGCGACCAGGTGCACGCCCGGTCCGGGCAGGTAGCCCAGGCGCGCCGACGTCGCGGCCGCGGTCGCGTCCAGCGGCTGGGGTGGCACCTGTGGCAGCTCGCGGCGGACGGCTTTCGGCCGTCCGCTCGTGCCGGACGTGTAGATCATCAGTCCGCCCGCCGACCGGTCGGCCAGGTCGTCGTCGGCGAGGCCCGCGCCGAGTTCCCGGTAGTCACGCCAGCCGTCGACCTGGCCGAACACGAACCGCCGCCGCGCGGGAATGCCCAGTTCGTCGAGCATGCCGGTGGTCTCGGCGGCGATGTCGGCCTCGGCGATCACCACGTCCGCGCGGCTGTCGGTGGCGAAGTGGCGGAACTCCTCGGCGGACGAGCGCCGGTTGACCGGCACGAAGTACCGGCCGGACTGCAGGGCCGCCAGCGCGAGCTCCAGAAAGGCGGGCCGGTTGCCCACCAGCGTCAGCACACGGGCGCCCCGGTCCGCGCCGAGTTCGGTCAGCGCCCGGCTGATCTGGTTCGCGCGGCGGGTCAGCTCGGCGTAGGTCGTCTCGTTCCCTGCGGCGTCGATGACAGCCGGCCGGTCGGGATGGTGGCTCGCCTGGTCGTAGACCGAGAGTGGCGCCGACACGTGACCCCCTTAAAGCAGCCCAGCACTGCGTTAAGACGACCATACGACCGGGATCGCCCCAGCCGCAAGGAGCTACGTTGTTTGCGTCGGCTGGCCGAGGCGCGGCACCGATCGGCACAGTGAACAGGTCACTCCGTGACGGGGACAGCCCTCCTGCGACACGATCGCCGCGTGCGTGTCGCGACAGCTCGCGAAGGTCGTGAACGCTGTCGCCAGGAGGAAACCCATGTGGTCACCGCTCCCCGACCCGGATGGCACACGGGAAAGAACCGCTTCATGGTGGAAGGGGCTACGTGCCGTGCTCAGCGTGCTGTGCGCGGTCGCGCAGACCAGCAGAAACCACGAGGCCCTCGCCATGGCGGCGAGGGCTCTGATCGCGGTTGGTGACTCGATCGTCAACGCTGGCAGGCACAAGCGATCGTGACACCCGGCCCGGCTGCCGTGTCGAACGGCGGTCGGGCCGCACTGCTCCAGCAAACAACGCGACACACCCGCCTGCCAAACCACGCTCACCGACCCGCTTCGAAACACCGGGCACGAAACACGTTTCGTGCGCATACCCTGACCTGAGGGGAGGTGCCCGCCGATGGAGGACACGGCCGTGAACTCGTGCCCGGAATGCGGCACGCCTTTACCCGCGCCACCGGCGGCGGGCCGCCCCCGGCAGTTCTGTTCCAGTACCTGCAGGTCGGCCGCGCGCCGAACCCGCGTCCGCGCCATGCTGGCCGACAAGGTTGCACAGTCGCGCCGCTGTTCGGCTTCCTTCGCCGGGCGTCAGTGCCAACGGGATGCCGTCGTGACGATCCGGTTGTCCGGCAACGAAAGCCGCGTCTGCGGCCCGTGCCGTGATGTCACCGTGGCGTTCCTGGTCCAGCAGGGCGTCCCGGCCGAGTCGCTTGAGGTCTCCGGCGGCCAGGAGCACACCACGCCCGCGACGGCGCCGGTCACCGCGCGCACGAAACCCACCCGAGTGGTCCTGATCGAGGACGACGACCGGGTCGGTACCGCGGTCTGCAACGCGCTGACCAAACGCGGCTACCACGTCAAATGGGAGCGGACCGGCCACGGCGGCATGTCCGCGGCCTACCTGGCGAAGCCGGACGTGATCCTGCTCGACCTGGGCCTGCCGGACATCGACGGTATCGAACTGCTGCGGCAGTTGCGGCTGGTCAGCGACGTCCCGGTGATCGTGGCGTCGGCGCGCGGCGAGATCGACGACCGCATCCTCGGCCTGACCGCAGGCGCGGACGACTATCTCGTCAAGCCCTTCAGCGTGGACGAACTGTGCGCCAGGATCGGTCGCACGCAACACAACCGCGGTCCGGGTACCTGGGCTCCCGAGATCTACGACGACGGTCTGCTCCGGTTGGACTCCGCCCGGCTGGAAGCCCGCGTCGCCGACGTCCCGCTTGACCTGACGCCGTTGGAGTTCCGGCTGCTGGAGACATTGGCCCGGCAGGCGGGGAAAGTGCAGCCGATGGCCACGCTGCTGGTCAAGGCCTGGCACGACACGAGCGGAAAAGGCGACGACCGCGTGAAGTTCGCGGTGTCCCGGCTGCGCGGGAAACTCGGGTCGACCGCGTTGGGCAGCGAGTCGATCGTGTCGGTGCGTAGCGTCGGATACCTCTACCAGGGGCCGCATTCCCCCGTGCAGACCGAGGATCGCGCATCGGTCCTGGAGGACCGGGACCGGATCGCCCGAGACCTGCACGACCTCGTGATCCAGCGGCTGTTCGCGATCGGACTCGGCCTGCAGGCACTGGCGCCCAAGGCATCGGCCGTCACCGACCACCTGCTGCGGTACGTCGACGACCTCGACACCGCCATTCAGGACATCAGGGAAACCGTGTACCACTTGCAGGACCGCCCGATCGGAGCCCCGAACCTGCGGGGAAAAGTGCTGCGGCACGCGGGCAGGGCCGAGAGCGCGCTCGGATTCGCACCACGAGTCGTGCTGGAGTGTCCGGTCGACACCACCATCGCCGACGACATCGAGCACGACCTGTTCGCCGCGTTGGGCGAAGGACTGTCCAACGTGGCCAGGCACGCGCGGGCCACGGCCGTCGACGTGATCCTCCGAGCCGACCGACGAGGTCGGCACATCACCCTGTACGTCATCGACAACGGAGTGGGCATGCCCGAGAACGTCGTCCGCCGCAGCGGCCTCGGCAACCTCGAGACACGAGCACGCCGGTGGGGCGGCCAGTTCATCGTGGCGGACTCCCCCGGCGGCGGGACAGCGTTGACGTGGACCGCGTCGTTGCCCGCCTGACCTGCACGATGTCACGAAACCAAGGTCACCCAGCACTATCTGGTGTCAGCAGCACTCGTCCGAGGGGAGCCTCCGTGGCCGGTGAACATCTAGCCACTCCGCAGCGGAGATATCTCCTCGTGCGCACGGGACGGGACGCCTTCACCGAGTTCTACTGTGCCGAGGTGAAACCACTGGTCCGCTTCGTGATGAAGATCGGAGCGACCGAACACGAGGCCGCCGACGCGGCGCAGGCCGCGCTCATCCAGGCATGGACCGACTGGGATTCGATCCACACGACCCCACGAGCCTGGGCCCGGACCGTCGCCACCCGCGAGTTCCACCGGCTCAGAGCCGGTCCCGAGACACCACACGAGGCGATACCCGACCGGCCCGAACTGCTGTCACCGGAATCCGTCGTGATCATCAGCGAACGCACACGAGCGGCGCTGGACATGCTGAACACGCTGCCACCCGTCCAACGCGAAGTCCTGGCATGGAAGGCCGACGGGTTCACCATCGCCGAGATCGCACAGGGAACCGCGTGCCGCACGGAGGCCGCTGTACGCAAGAACCTCCAGCGTGCGCGCGCGAGTCTGCGAGCACTTCTCGCCGAAGGGGAGGGACAGAACTCATGACTGACCGTCACACGCCGCACGGCGACGCGGTGGACGACCTGCTCGCCCACGTCGACGAAGACCTCGACAACGCGCTGGACAACGCGCTGCACCCGAGGAACGGGCTGATCGCACTACTGCTGGCGGCCATCGAGGCTGGACACGGCGAGATGAAAGGCCCTGTTGCCGCCAATCGGCGGACAGTCTCCATAGCCATCAAGGAGCGCATGCGCCAGAGGTACGGAGAGATGAACTTCGGTGGGTTCGGACTGACGCTCGCCATGGCGGGTGCCGGGACCGGCAGGAGTGACGACGCTGAACACAACCGGATGAGGTTGCTGGACAGCGACGACCTCCTCTGCGAAGAGCCAGTCAAAAGAGCCCCACCGGTCATCGGCCAATAACGCACCCCACTCGCGTGGGCCTTGCCGCACCGGCAAGGCCCACGAACCCACCTGCCCTCATCCCAGCAAAGGAACCACCATGCCCACCGAAGAGGACGACCAGCCCGCACGATTCGGATCCGAGCTGATCCGGGCGTCCACACCGGCCATCTACGGCCGCAGCTGGATCCCCTACCTCCGGCTTCTGCTCCTCCTGGTCGTCCTCACCGCCACCGTCATCGGTGTACGCGAGGTGCTCTCCCCCAGCCCCGCAACGACTTCCACGGTCAGCGAACGCTAGACGAAGCCCGGGGCGGGACCGTGCGACCTGGGGGGTCACACGGTCCCGCTGTCACCGATCATCCCAGACGGGCTTCGATGGCCTCGATGACCCGGGGGCGCAACTCGGCGGCGCGGACCACCGCGTCGACCGAGCCGACCTCGACGGCACGCTGGATGTCGTGCACGCGGTCGAACTCCGTTGCCACCTCACCGAGTTTCTCCGTGCGGACCGACGAACGCAACTCGTCGAGTTCCGCGGTCAGCGCGGCGCGGGCGGCACCGGAGGCGGCGGCGACACGGGCCTCCATGTCCCGCACGCGCTGGTCCGCCACGGTGCGGGCGTTGACGTCACCGGCGAACACCACAGCGGCGGCCGGGGCGCCGCCGAGCACCGAGGCGAACGAGCCTTCCAGCGCCAGCACCGTCATGTTCGGGTTCAGCCTCTTCGAGAACACCACGAACGCGCCGCCGTGATAGCGCGAGATCACGCAGAACACGATGGGGCCGCGGAAGTTCACGATCGCACGACCGATCTCGGCGCCGTACTCCAGCTGCAGCTTGCGCATCGACTCCGGGGAACCGTCGAAGCCGGACAGGTTCGCCAGTACCACCAGCGGGCGGTTGCCGCTGGCCGCGTTGATGGCGCGGGCCGCCTTCTTCGACGAGCGCGGGAACAGCGTTCCCGCGGTGTAGGTGTCCGGGCCGTCGGTCGGCGGGAAGCCGCGGCGTGGCACCGACCGGGACTCGATGCCGAGCATGCACACCGGGATCCCGCCGATGTGGACGTCCTGCACCGCCGCCGTGTCCGCGTCCGCCATGCCCGCCCAGCGCTCGAGGACCGGGTGGTCCTGATCGGACAGTGCGCGCATCACCGTGCGGATGTCGAACGGCTTCTTGCGGTCCGGGTTGAACTCGGCCGAGAAGATCTGGCCGACCGTGGTGAAGTCACTGCCGTCGATGGTGTGCGGGAAGTCGGTGATGTCACGGTCGACCGGGTCGCTGGTCTTCGCCCGCCGCGGCGCGGTCTCACCCGGGGCGACGTACGTGTGGTCGTAGTACGACATCAGCACGTCCCGCGCGGCGGTCAGGTTCGGCGCCCAGTACTGGGCCTGGCCGTTCGGGCCCATCACGCGGTCGTAGCCGCCGATGCCGAAGTTGTCCTCGGCCGACACACCACCGGAGAAGTCCAACGCCTGCTTGCCGGTCAGCACCATCGCCGAGTCCGGCGTCATCACCAGGATGCCCTTGGTGTGCATGAGCATCGTCGCCTCGGCGTTCCAGTACGGCTGCGCGCCGACGTTGATGCCCACGACCACGATGTTGATCTCGCCGCCGTCCTGGGTGAACTCGACGATCCGCTTGAGCGCGGCGGCCACCCAGTCCATGTTCTCGGTACCCGACTGCATGGAGATACGCGCACCCGAGGACAGCGTGTACCACTCCAGCGGCACCCGCATCTGCTCGGCCAGGTCCAACGCGGCGATCACGCGACGGCACTCCGGCTCGGACAACGCACCGAGCGACTTCGTCGGGTCGCCGAGCAGCACCACCCTCGTCACGCCCTGGGGGTGACGCCTGGTCTTCGTGGTGACCACGCCCGCGACGAGGGCCGCGCTGTTGCGTCCCTTCGGGCGGTCGACCGGGACGAGCGCGTGGGTGTCGTCGAGGTCGTACTCGGCGAACTCACCGAGCCTGCCGGTCAGCTCGTACGGGTACACCGTGTTGCGGCTGCTGGCCCGCAGCACCTTCAGCCGGTAGTCGTCGAGCGGCTCGACCGGTTCGTCCGACGGCTCGCCGACGGTCAGCTCCGTCCCGCCGGTGGCGTCGAACATCAGCCGCACGGCGACCTTGCTCAGCTCGCCGGTCGACCGGTTGCGCTGCCGTGCGATGAACTGGATCTCCTCCAGCCCGGCGCCCGCTGTCGTGGGCAGCACGCGCTTGACGATCATCTCCAGCTCCGCGCGCGTGATGTCGCTCGGCGGCCAGACGTAGACCACGATCCGGTTGGTGGTGAAGCGGGTCTTCGACGACTGCCGCGCGCGGGCACGGCGGATCGAGTCCAGGCACGCGGCGATGGCGTCCTCGGCCGTCGGCAACGCGACGAGCCTGCCGTCCTGCTCGCGCAACTCGGTCAGGTCACGCACCTGGGCGAACGCCACGAGACGCTCGTCGGACGGGTTGCCGCGCGCCACGCACTGGAAGAGGTAGACCTCCTCGTCCGACGACGGCAGGCGGGTCAGGTCGAACTTGCTGAGCCGCTCCATCTGCATCCGCTGCGCGATGTACGGGTGCAGGCCGCGGATCAGCCGTTCCTCCGCCATGCCGGTGGTCGACGGACGGAACGTGACGTGGTGGTGCATCACCGAACCGCCGCGGCCCGCGACGGTGGCGGTGAGCCTGCGGACCTGGTTGGGCAGCGGGTGTGCGCTGACGACAGCGTGCAGAGCGGCCACCATCGCGTCGGAGTCGGCGGGCTGTTTCTCCCACGCCAGGTAGATGTCCGCGTCGATGGCGTCCTCGCTGCCCGCCAACTCGGCCAGGCCGTCGATGGCGCTGCCGAGCGCGTCGAAACTCACCGCGGCGGAGACCACGCACGAGTCCGCGCGTTCGGCGACCACGAACGTGCAGTCCGCGGCCTGGCTGGTGCGGACGCTCTTGAGGCCCTTGTTGCCGTAGTAGCGACGGGTCAGCACTTCCAGCATGATCGCGTTGTCCAGGTTGTCCCGGACGAGGCGCTGGCCGAGCAACCGCACCAACGGCTCGGTGCTACGCACCATCTCGGCGACGCGCTCGGAGCGGTCCGACGCGCTCGGGTGCTCGTCCAGGTAGCGCAGGTGCTTGCGGACGTCGGCGTACACGCGGGCACGGTTGCGACGCAGCAGCGGCTGGCCGAACCACGCGAACACCACGCCACGCGCGAGGTCGGAGACCACCGGGAAACGGACCTGCGTCGCGGCCACGAGCCGCTCCAGCGCCAGACCGACCGGCTCGCGCAGTGTCTCGTCCGGCGGAGCCTCCTGCAGCCACGAACGCAGCAACGTCGTGACGACCGTGGCGTCGGCCGCCGCGCGCTGCTGGGCGAGGAAGATCCGGAACACCGCGGCTTCCAGCTCCGGCGACCGCTCCAACTCGGTCACGCCGTAGTGCCCGAGCGCCTTGGCGAGCTTGGCCTGGAAGGATTCCGGCAGCCCGGCGCGTTCCACGTCGAGGCTCTGCAGGTAGGTGTGAAAGTACTCGCGGGCGCTGCGCACGTGGCTCGCGTCGGCGACCTCGGTACCGCCGGGCCGGTTGCGGCTCAACTCGACGAGGTCGGCGAACACGTCGATGAGCCGCAGTTCCTCGGCCAGCGGGCGGTCGGCATGCTCGGAGGCCGCGCGGCGCGCGAGGAGGTAGCCGTCGAGCACGCGGCGTTCGTCATGCGGGTCGACGTCGAAGCCCAGCAGCAGGCTGCGCAGGTCTTCCTGGCCGCGGCTGACGAGCCGTGGCGTCGGGATCTGCTCCGGCTCGGCGGGCAGGTCCAGTTCGACCGCCTCGGTGCTCGCCGTGTCCTCGGCTTCCTCGTCGGCGAGCGGTTCGAGCCGCAGCAGCGGCGCACCAGTCGCGACCTGGCTGCCGACGGTCACGGCACATTCCTTCAGCCGCGCCTTGAACGGCGCGCGCAGCACCGTCTCCATCTTCATGCTTTCCAGCACAAGCAGGGGCGCGCCCGCCTCGACCTCGGCGCCGACCTGCAGTGGGGTGGCGACGACCAGCGCGGGCGCGGGTGAGCGCACGACACCACCCTCGTCACGGCTGACGCGGTGCGCCACGCCGTCCACCTCCACCAGGTGGACCGGGCCGTGTGTGCCGATCAGCAACCGGTAGCGCGTGCCGTTGACGGTGACGCGTCCGGTGTGCCGGTCGAAGCGTTCGAGCTCGACGTCCGCGGCGCGCACCTCGTCCCCCGCTTCGATGCCAACGCGGAACCGGTGGGCACCGACGCGCGCGACGCGCACGCGGTAACCGACACCGCGCAGCTTCAGGTCCAGCGGCCTGCCACTCTGGTGCTGCACCTGCGGGCGCCCGCCGAACGCGGTGGACAGCAGCCGCTGCCGCTCGACGCGTTCCTCCTCCTCGTACGCCTCGATCGCGGCGGCGACGAGCGCGACGGCGGAGTGCTGGTGGGTGACGAGTCTGCCTTCGCCGCGAACGCGGTCGATCCAGCCGGTGTCCGCGCTGGCATCGATCACCTCGGGCTGGGCGAGCAGGTCGAGCACGAAGCTCTTGTTCGTCGCGCCGCCCTCGATGATCACAGTGGTCTCGGTCATCGCGCGGCGCAGCCTACCGAGGGCCTCGTCGCGGTCCCGGCCGTAGGCGATGATCTTGGCGATCATCGAGTCGAAGTCGGCGGGGATGGTGTCCCCCTCGCTGACACCCGTGTCCACGCGGATGCCCGGCCCGGCGGGCAGGTCGAGCCGCGCGATACGGCCGGGCGACGGGGCGAAGTCACGGTCGGGGTCCTCGGCGTTGAGCCGCGCCTCGACGGCGTGCCCGCGTTCGGCCGGTGGCCGCCCTTCCAGCTTCCCGCCGGATGCCACGTGCAGCTGGGCTTTGACCAGGTCGATCCCGGTGGTCGCCTCGGTGATCGGGTGCTCGACCTGCAGCCGGGTGTTGACCTCGAGGAACGCGAACAGCTTGTCGCCAGGGTGGTAGAGGAACTCGACAGTCGCGGCGCCGCGGTAGCCGACCGCGATGGCCAGCCGTTCGGCGGACGTCTTGAGCTCGGCCGTCTGCTCCGCGTTGAGCACGGGCGACGCCGACTCCTCGATCACCTTCTGGTTGCGGCGCTGCACCGAGCAGTCACGCACGCCGAGCGCCCACGCGGTGCCCTGGCCGTCGGCGATCACCTGTACCTCGACGTGCCGGGCTCCGGTGACCAGGCGTTCGAGGAACACGACGCCGCTGCCGAACGCGCGCGCCGCTTCCTGGCTGGTGCGCTCGTAGGCGTCGACCAGTTCGGCCTCGCTGGTGATCACGCGGATACCGCGGCCGCCACCACCGGCGGTCGCCTTAAGCATCAGCGGGTAGCCGACCTCGGCCGCCGCGACCATGGCGGCGTCCAGCGTTTCCACCGCGCCCCGGCTCCACGGCGCGACCGGGACGCCGACCTCCTCGGCGATCAGCTTGGCGCCGATCTTGTCACCGAGCTTGCGCATGGCGTCGGCACTGGGGCCGACGAAGGTGACGCCGATCCGGTCGCACAGCTCGGCGAACGCCGGGTCCTCCGCGACGAATCCCCAGCCGACCCACGCGGCGTCGGCCTTGGTCTCCACCAGCGCCTGTTCAAGCAGCTTCAGGTCGAGGTAGGGACGCGACGCGGCCGGACCGAGGTCGTAGGCGACGTCGGCCTCGCGGACGAACGTGGCCGTGCGATCGACATCGGTGTGCAGCGCGATGGTCTCGATCGGTGTCGCGGACTCCGCGGCCAGGTCCCGGACTGCGTGGATGAGCCGCATCGCGGCCTCTCCACGGTTGACAATGGCGACACGACTGAACACCCGACCAAGCCCTCCTCGAATCTGTGCGCGCTCCACAGCGACGCCCCACGCGCCCGTACAGCCTGTACCGCTACTGGCTGGTAGGGATATGTCGCGAGGAGAGCATGCTAGCGCTCCTCATTTGTGGGGAACCACCAAAGCCCACTTGCCGCTGGGTCGCTACGCTGGACCGGGTGACGCGTTTCACCCTGTTGTACAGGCCATGCTCCGATTCTCCCGACGCGTCCCGCCCTGAGCAACCCGCGCTTGGACGTCGCCCCCTACAAAAACACCCCTAAAGAGCACAGACGAAGAAGAGGTCTTGTGCGTGGGCGGCAAGCGGGCGTGAGGTCTTGCGCGTGAGCGCATGGGTGGGTTCGTGGTTGGTTTTCCTTCGGCTGCAGACGCGGGATGGCCGCGCTCACGTGTCCGCCGGGGGAAAGACAAGAAGTCCTCGCCGGACGGCAGGCCTCCAAGAGGGGACACAACAGACACTTCGTATCTCCCCCGGTTCGCTCAGCCCACGTGATTTCCTGGGTCTAGTGGGGGGCGCGGGGCGCCCCTCCCGTACGACCTGCCAAAGGAAACCACGACGTGCCGGGAGATCGGTTGGGCCTGCGCTTGGGGTTGGGTTTCGTAGGCCGACCTCCCGACACGCCATGGTATGGCTGCGCCCAGGCCATACGGGAGGGACACCCCACGAACCACACCCCTGCGCTTCGCGCGCACACCACACACCTTGCGCTCTTGCGCTGGCGCACACGCCGCCTGCGCCTGCGCGACCTGCGCCTGCACGTTCGCGCGCGTCGCACTTACGCGCCTGCGCTCTTACGCGCGGCGGCCGTCCTTCAGTTGAACCCGCGCACCACACCACACCACCCGCGATCGGCAACCACACATACGAATGTCCGACTCTGACGGAATTCTGCAGGGCGATATGGGTGATATGTCAGCGAAGTTGCCCCGAACAGCGTCTGGCCATGAGGTCTAGACCACTCCACACTCGGGTGCATCCTGTTCATGGGTCGGGGCGCGACGACATCATGATTCCCCTGCCTTGGAGCACACCATGAGAAGACTGTTCTCCCTGGCGGCGACCGTGTTCGCCGCTATTGGGCTCACGGTCGCCGCCCCGTCACCCGCGAACGCCGCTCCGCTGCCCGCCCATGTGTTCGCGCCGTACTTCGAGGCTTGGACCGGTGAGAGCCCCGCCGCGCTCGCCCAGCAGTCCGGTGCGAAACACCTGACCATGGCCTTCCTGCAGACCGCGACCGCCGGGTCCTGCACTGCGTACTGGAACGGCGACGCCGGGATGCCGATCGCGCAGAGCACGTTCGGTGCCGACTTCGCCACCATCAAGTCCCGCGGCGGTGACGTGATCCCGTCCTTCGGTGGCTACACCGCCACCACCACCGGCACCGAGATCGCCGACAGCTGCACCAACGTCAACGGCATCGCGGCGGTGTTCCAGAGTGTTATCACCACGTACGACGTCAGCCGGATCGACCTGGACATCGAGGCCGACTCGCTGAACAACGCGGCGGGCATCGACCGCCGCAACAAGGCGATCAAGCAGGTCGAGGACTGGGCCGCGGCCAACGGGCGCACTATCCAGTTCTCCTACACGCTGCCCACCACCACCCAGGGTCTCGCGGACAGCGGGCTGGCTGTGCTGCGCAACGCCGTCACCAACAACGCGCGGATCGACGTCGTCAACCTCATGACGTTCGACTACTACGACAACCAGCCGCATGACATGGCCCGCGACACCCAGACCGCGGCCGAGGGCCTGGTCCGCCAGCTCGGCGCGCTCTATCCGGGCAGGACGCA
This sequence comes from Kibdelosporangium sp. MJ126-NF4, assembly GCF_000826545.1. The sequence goes on from NZ_CDME01000016.1 coordinate 441,250, forward strand.
GGCGCAGTTGTGGGCGATGGTCGGGATCACCGAGATGATCGGCATCGACGACTTCGGCCCGGCCGAGACGTTCACCACCGCCAACGCGACCACCGTCTACAACTGGGCGGTGGCCAGGGGAATCAACACCCTGTCCTTCTGGGCGCTGCAGCGCGACAACGGCAACTGCCCCGGCATCGGCGGCCGGAACGACTGCTCGGGCCTGAGCCAGCAAACCTGGGAGTTCAGCAAGACCTTCGCGCCGTTCACCGGTCAGAACCCCACTCCCGGCAACGACTTCTCGGTCGCACTGAACCCGGGGACCGGAGCGGTCGACCCGGGCTCCGCGACCTCGGCGGCGATCACCACGGCCGTCACCTCCGGCACCGCGCAGACCGTGACCTTCTCGGTGACGGGCACGCCACCTGGTGTCTCGGCGACGGTCAGCCCGTCCTCGGTGGCCGCGGGCGGCTCGGCGACGCTCAACATCTCCACGACATCAGCGGCGCCACCGGGCTCGTACCCGTTGACGCTCACTGCGACGTCACCAGCCGCGACCCACAACGTGGTCTACACGCTGACCGTGAACGGCAGCACGCCGTCCGGCGGCATCCTCAACGCGGGCTTCGAGTCGGGCGCGCTGACGCCGTGGTCGGCCCAAGGTGACTCGATCGTCAGCACGCCCGCTCACTCCGGCACCAAAGCCTTGCAGGTCAACGTGACGGGGTCGTCGACCGGTCAGGCTACGCAGGCCGTGACCCTGCAACCCAACAAGAGCTACACGCTGAAAGCCTGGGTGCAGGGCAACTTCGCGTACCTGGGCGTCAGCGGTGGCGCCACCGCCAGCGCATGGACGTCGTCCGCAGGTTGGCGAGAGCTGTCGGTTCCGTTCACCACCGGCGCGTCCGGCGCGGTGACCGTGTACGTGCACGGTTGGTACGGCCAAGGCACGGTGTACGCCGACGACTTCACCATCAGCTAGCGCGCGAACACATCAGCTCACGCGGTATCCGGAGTACAGGTGACGGCACGTAGTCGACGGTGCCGCCCCCGAGCCGACAGCCGCGCAGGCCGTCGAGTGTCCCGGCCGTGACGGCGACCGCGTGGTCACGGCCGGGGCACTGGTGCGGTCCGGCACCGAACGGCAGGCCGCTGTCGGCGAGGTCGACCGTCACGATCTCACCTGTGCCGGGCTCGGCTCGCCGGGTCGCGCGCACAGGTGGGTCGAGGCGCAGCGTCTCGGTGATGACCACGTCCGCCGACGTACCGTCTGACCGGAGCATGGCGATCGCGGCGTTGCCGATCAGGCCCGCGGTCGCGTCGTAGACCTGGGCCAGGAGCGCGATGTGCGCCGCTGTCCGCTCGTCCGGTGCGCCGCCGAGCAGGTCGACCAACTGTGTGACGGCTTCGTCGGCGGGTTCGTCGGGGCTGACGCCGGGTTGGTAGGCCCTGGCGACCGCGGCGACCGCACTGACCGGCAGCGAGGTCCCCAACGCGGCGCTGATCACGTCGACCGGGACCACGCGCGCGATCTCGGCCATCAGGTCGACCGGACGGGCACCGGCCGCGTCCAGAATCGCCAGGGTGCGTTCGGTTGCCTGCTGCCTGAGATCCGCGATGTCGAGTGCCGCCAACCGGTCCGTGGCCAGTTCCCGGCGGCGCGTGTGGTCGGTGCCGTCAGAGAATCGGGCGATGGTGCGCCGCAACCAGCGGATCCCGACCGGCGGACCACCATCGGGCACGGGCGGGATCGTGTACGCGACATCGGTGAGCGGTGACATGCCGTCACGCTAAGGCCTGATCGTTTCGGTGTGCGCCGAACCGTCGGCGGCCCACAATGGGGACATGGTGCGTGGATCGGAACTGGCGAGACTGGCGGCACTGCTGGCCGACGAGACACGCTCGGAGATCTGCCTTGCCCTGCTGGACGGCCGCGCGTGGACGGCACGAGAACTGGCACGCCACGCGGGCGTCGCGCCGTCCACCACGACCGAGCACCTCAACCGCCTGGTCGCGGGCGGCCTGCTGACCGAACGCCGACAGGGCCGTCATCGCTATGTGCAGCTCGCCGGGACGGCCACGGCCGAACTGCTGGAGCACCTCGCCTCGTTCACCACACCTGAGAAGCCCACGTCCTTGCGTGCCGTGACGACATCGGCCGCGTTGGCCCGCGGCCGCACCTGCTACGACCACTTCGCGGGCCGCCTCGGCGTGGCGATCACCGACGCGATGGCTGCCAAGGGCCTGCTGGACAAGGGCAACGGCCTGTCGATGACGAGCGCGGGACTGGCATGGCTGACCGGCGACCTGGGGGTGGCCGAGGCGGACCTGCGCGCGACGAAACGACCGCTGACCCGCACGTGTCTGGACTGGACTGAACGCCGGACCCACCTCGCCGGGGCGGCGGGAGCCCAGATCTGCCGCCGCTTCCGGGAAAACGCGTGGATCAGGCAGGTCGGCAGCAGCCGTGCGGTCCGCCTGACACCGGCAGGTGAGCACGCGCTGCACGACCTGCTCGGCATCGACACCTGGTGATGGGATGGTTGGGGTGCCACCTTGGTAGCACCTGAGCCTCGTGCAACAAAGGCCACCTTCGTTGCGGCCAGTGCACCGAAGGCCACCTTGGTTGCGTGGGTCAGTGGTTGCGTGGGTCAGTGATGGCCCGTGGACAGCATGGCGGCGCCCACGGTGGTCTCCACATCGGCCAGCAAACCGCGTAGTGGCGCGGGAAGCGTGTCCCGCAGCCGGGACATCCGTACTTTGACCTCGGCGCTCGACTGACCCCACACTGGGAGCTTGTCGCGTAGCCCGGTCGCGTCGCTCAAGCCGACCAGCACCGCCGCGGGCAGGCTGGTGTCGGACGTCCGCCTGCTCGCCACCCCGAGGATCCGCGCCTCGGGCCGCAACGCCTGGTCCGGGTCGACGGCCTGGTACTCCACGGCCACGCCGCCCCACCAGCGGCGCAATACGACCTGCCGCAGGACGCCCGCGGCACGCAGCCGCTCGGTCACTCCCTCGGTGGAACTGTGCCGCAACTGGCTCAACCAGGCCGAGACCGACTGCCCGGGGTGATCGGCAATCTGTTCGAGGAACTCCTCGGACACCGAGTCGGACACACCGACCGACCGGTGCCGCCCGCGCAGCGCACGCGGGTTCGCGGCGAGGATGTAGCCCTCGACCTGCCCGAGCCGGTTGTCCAACATCAACTCGGCGAGCAGCGCGCCTGCCAGGCCGATGCTCAGCACCACCGGAAGCAGGCGTGGTCCCATGCGTGTCGCGTCGTGAGCGTGAGCGGCGAGAAAGAACTCGTCAGCAAGTCTCAGGGTCGGTAGTCGACCGCTTGTCATGTGCCCGCCATCCGCGCTCGTAATAAGCACTCGGTTCGGCGTTAGATCCTGGCCCTCGGGAGCCGTCCGCGCAAGTGCCGACCTGAGGAAAACCTGGACTCATCCTGCCTGAGGCAGCACCGTGATTATATGGAATACAATTCCCGATCACTGGTAGTGTCTACCGCGTCGGGCGACTTGAGAAATGTGCCATCGTGACACGGCGAGGCCATCGACGCAACAGGCATTGTGTTTCCAAAATCAGCCAATGACCGACACAATGACGCTCGCCTGACCGCGTCCGCCCCACAAGGATGCCGGTTGCCAAAGATCCTTACCCATCAGCTCGCTGGAGCATCGGAGTGAAGATGGCCACCGTCAGCACCACAGTCACCACGCAACCGGACGGGCGGGTTGATCTACCGGACCACTCGGCAATCAGGGACAGTCGCTTCTACAACGCCGAACTCGCACCGGTACCAGTCGGTTTACGCACGTGGACCACGTACAACTACGCGGCACTGTGGATGGCGATGGCGTTCTGCATCCCCAGCTACACGCTCGCTGCCAGCCTGATCGCGTTCGGCATGAACTCGCTGCAGGCGTTCATGACGATCACACTGGCGAACCTGATCGTCATGGTCCCGATGCTGCTCAACAGCCATGCCGGTACCAAGTACGGGATACCTTTCCCGGTGTACGCGAGGGCCTTTTTCGGCATCCGCGGCGCCAACCTCGCCGCAATCCTGCGCGGCCTGGTCGCGTGCGGCTGGTTCGGGGTGCAGACCTGGATCGGCGGCTCGGCGGTCAACGCCATTCTGGGAGCGCTTGTCGGCGAAACCTGGACCAGCGCCGGTCACCTGTTCGGTAAACCGTGGACGTTGTGGGCGTGCTTCCTTCTGTTCTGGGCGGTTCAGATAGGGATGATCCTACGCGGAATGAACACGGTGAAATGGCTGGAGAACTGGTCCGCCCCCATTCTGGCCATCGGTATGACCGTGCTCGCCGTCTGGATCGTGATCGCGGCAGGCGGCCTCGGCGTGATCACGAGCCAGGAGTCCCAGCTCGGCTGGGGCGCGGACTTCTGGAAGGTCTTCGCACCGTCGCTGATGGGGATGATCGCGTTCTGGGCGACGTTGTCGCTCAACATCCCGGACTTCACCAGGTTCTCCAAGAGCCAGACCGGTCAGACCAAGGGCCAGATCCTCGGCCTGCCGACCAGCATGGCGTACATCGCGCTGCTGTCGATCGTCATCACATCGAGCGCGGTGGAGCTCTACGGCGACCGGCTCGGTGACAAAGCCGCCCAGATCCTGTTCGACCCGGTCCAGTTGATCCTCCAGTTCGACAGCAAGATCGCGGTCCTGATCGGCCTGGTGATCGTGATCGTCGCGACCGTGTCGACCAACCTGGCCGCCAACGTGGTCAGCCCGTCCTACGACTTCTCCAACGCCGTCCCCAAGCGGATCAGCTTCCGCACGGGTGGCCTGATCACCGGCGGTATCGGTGTGCTCATCTTCCCGTGGGTACTGGTGGAGAGCCCGAACATCTACATTTTCGCGTGGTTGAACACCTACGGCGGACTGCTCGCCGCGATCGCCGGTGTGCTTGTCGCCGGGTACTGGTTCCGCGCCCGCACGGAACTCCACGTCGCGGAGCTGTACACCGAACACGGCCGGTACTGGTTCACCGGCGGCTGGAACCTGCCCGCGCTGATCGCCACCCTGGTCGGCGCGGTGCTCTCGGTCGGCGGTGCGTACTCCACACTGGACGCCACCGGCGCGAGCACCGGGCCGTTCCCCGCTGACGGGCTGATCCCGTTCCTCAAGGATCTCTACGACTACAGCTGGATTGTCGGATTCGTCGCGGCCTTCCTCGTCTACCTGGCGCTGACCGCGAACGGGCGCGACAGGACCTCGCAGCACAGGCATTCGGCGTACCGAGCCCGCTGACGTCCGCGTGGTTGTCACCGGGTGACATGTTCACCCGGTGAAATACTACGTTGGCGTAGGAATTGTGTTCTGACGGTTCCACCAGGCGTGATCTCCTGCGACACTCCGGTCGACCACCGCTTGGGGAGGCCCCATGAACGGGAGATCGACCGCGGGACACCTCGACCGTCGCCTGCGCACGCCGGAAGCACCGGGCAAGACGCTGGTCCCGGCCGTGCGCAACGGCTTGTTCGCGCCACTCGTGCTGGTGTGTTCGGCAGCGTTCCTCGCGCTGTACGTGGGCAGCGGCGTCACGGATGTCTGGTTCGCGTGGACAGTGACCCATCCGCTCACAGCCACCACGACAGGAGCGGGCTTCGGAGCCGCTGTGGTGTTGTTCGTGCTGGCCGCGCTGGAGCCGGGCTGGGCGAACGCCCGGATCGCGGGCGTCGTCCCGCTCGTACTGGCCAGCGGCACCCTGCTCGCCGTCCACCTGTACGACGGGAACCTGAACCCGGAGCGTGAGTTTCTGTCCGTGGACGTTCCCGTCGCGGACCTGTGGCTGCTCGGTCTCGGGTACTTGCCGTTGCTGCTCACGGTGATGACATTGCCGATTCAACTCGCCAGGCGAGACAGCGAGGGCAGTGACGTGCGGACCGCGCCGATGCCGACGTGGACACGCGTCATCGCCGGGGCCGAAGGGACCGGGTTGGTCGTCACCGGTGCGGTGTTCTTCGCCCGGCCCGAGGTTCTCGGTGCCTGGTGGCCGTGGCCGGTGAGCGTGCTCGACGTGCGTGAACTGTGCGTGCTGATGATCACCATGGGAGTGGTGACCATCCTGGCCACGGCGGGAGGCGACCTGCGGCGTGCCGCGATCGGCCTGGTCGCGTTGATCGCGTTCGGAGTGCTCGCACTGGTCGGCGTTCTCCGCTACGCGGACGGCCTGCGCTGGCAGTCGCCATCGGCCTGGATCTTCGTGCTGGCCGTGGTCGTCCTGCTGGGCACCGGCGCGATCGGCCTGCTGCTGCTTGGCCTGCTTCGGGTCATGCTGCCCGTGCTGAGGGCGGTGTCAGGAGCCTCGCCCGACGAGCCATCGTCGACCGCGCGGCTGCGGGAACTCGCTCGTGGTGCCCGGTCAAGGATCACGCCGCACGCCGACCATGGCTTCTTCGGCCCCGACTCGGTGACCTGGAAGGTCTGGACATCCCCGACCTCGCTGACCGTCGGTTTCCAGCGCGCGATCGTGATCGAGGAACTCGACCCCGCGCTGGTGGCTTCCGTCGACGCGACCAAGGCGATCCGTACCCGCCCGCGCACCCGCTACGACCGCACGCTCCGGTACTTCGCGATGGTGGCGTTCGCGGACACCCGCAGCACTATGAAAGCCGCCGACGTACTGGTCAGGATCCATTCGGTGGGCGTCGGTGTCGAACCGGGCAGTGGCGCGCCCTACGACGCCAACGATCCCGAGTCGCAGTTGTGGATTCACCTGACCGCGTGGCACTCGATCCTGTACGCGTACGAGAAATACGGCCCCGGCAAGCTCAGCCCGCGGGAGGAGGCCCAATACTGGGCCGACTGCGCCACCGCGGCGGAACTGCAGACATGCGGCCCCGCCTACGTCCCTCGTGACCGCGACGGCGTGCGCGCGTATTTCGACCGTGTACGCCCTCGACTGGCCGGTTCCCCTGTCGCACGCTCCACTATGGACCATTTGCTGCATGCCGAGGTGATGCTGCCGCCGATGCCGCCCGTGTACTGGCCTGCGACGTTGATCGTCACCGGTGCGATGCGCATCGCCACCATCGCGTCCATGCCGCACTGGATGCGTGAGATGGCGGGCATCCGACAGAGCCGTCTGCTGGACACGCTGATCGTGCCGGTGATGCGGCTGTCCTTCCGGGTGATCCGACTCAGCCGCTGGCTCCAACTGGCCGCACTACACCTGTTGTCCCCCTCCACGATGCCTGTCGTGGCCCCGGTCCTGTTCCGCATCCCACCCACGACCTCGGAGACGCTCAGCCCCACCCAGGCGCGTGAACGCTACGACTATCCCGAACCGGCACAGGCTCACCTGGAACTGCGTGCCACACAACGCAAGCGCGTGTTCGCCGACCGCCAGAACCCCAGCGATGTCGGCCTGGCCGAGTCCGAACCCATCCTCGGCCCACGCGAGCGATGAGCACTCAAGGACACTCCCTGGTCCCTGGAGCTGGGAGCTTGCCGGTGACGAGGTAGTCGACGATCGCCGCGTTCGCGCACGCGCTGTGCACCGGCCAGGCTGTGTGTCCGTCGCCGTCCCAGCGCAGCAGCGCGCTGTTGGGCACCTGGCGGTGGGTGTTCTCCGCCCACGGCCGTGGCGTGGCCACGTCGTGCGCCCCGGACACCAGCAGCGTCGGGGGCAGTCGGGACGTGTCCGGCCATGGATGTGGTTGCCACTTGGCGGGCACCGGCCAGCCGACGCAGCCGGCGAGGATGTCCCAGAACTCCGAGTAGCCGCGCAGGTCCGGCCCTTCCGCACGGGCCTGGCGACCGAGTTCCGGCAGACGCGCGGGGATGTCCCGGGTGTCGATGTCCTGGCAGATGATCGAGCGGTAGATCTGGTATCCCCGTGGATCGTCGTGCAGTCCGGCGTGCCGCAGCTCTGTGCCGTCCCCTTCCTGCGCGGCCCGGAGCGCCGTGGCCAGGTCCGGATAGGCCAGCGGTGTCTGCAGGAACGCGTTCACTCCCATCTGCACTTCCCGGGCGGTCACGACCACGTCCCCGGCCCTGAGCTCACCCCGGTCGGCCGTGTCCTGCACCGACGCCAGCACCCGCGGCACGTCCAGACCGCATTCCGGCTGTCCCGCGCACCAGCGGCCGAACTGGTTCACGCTGTCCTGCACAGCCCTCGCGTCGTCGATGGCGAGCTGGTCCGCCCGCAGTGACTGGTCGACGATCCCGTCGAGCACCAGCGCACGCAGCCGTCGCGGGAACTGTTCCGCGTACGTGCGTCCCAGCATGGTTCCGTACGACACACCGAGGAGACTGATCTGCTCCTCCCCCAGCAACGCGCGGACAGTGTCCATGTCCCGCACCACGCTCAGGGTGTCCAAGTGTTCGGCCAACGGTCCGCTGCGGTCACGGCACGACGTGGCAAAGGCCTCGTTGGCCTCGACGAGGTCGCGCACACCAGCGTCGTCAGCGGGAAACCGGTTCACCGCCGGATCGTGCGCGGGCAGCGCGCAGCCGACTGGTTCGCTGCCCGCCACGCCACGCGGGTCGACACCGATCACGTCGAACCGGTCCAAGATGGACTGGCCGATGTACTGCCTGGCGTACTCCGGGCTGGTCAGGTACCCGGCCGCGCCGCCGCCAGGACCACCGGGGTTGAACATGAGCGCGCCGATCCGCCGAGCCGGGTCGGCGGCGGGCAACCGGGCGACCCGCAGAGTGACCTGGCCACGGCCGGTCGACCAGTCCACCGGGACATCGATGGTGGCGCACCGCACCGGGTGGTCCCGTGGCGCCTCCGCGCACCGCCGCCATTCAACGCTCGCGTGCGCCTGTGCCTGCGCGCACGTGGCCGCTGTGACCACCAGTGTGATCGCCAGCAGCGCGGGTCGAGCCCTCCGCACGAACACCACCTCCTTGATCGCCGCCCCTCCTGATGACTCCCACGACCGGCAGAAGGATCAGGATCCGTCCGTGCCCATGATGTCCAGTGCGGCGGACATCCGTTCCAACGCGGTCGGCCACGGCCGAGGGTGCAGCACGGGAACGTCGTGCCGGGCGGCCTGCTCGGCGAGCCAGGTCCCGTAGGCGAGGCTGCATTCGGCCCGCTTGCGCTGGACTCCCGCCTCGGGCTCGCGGGCGGAGTAGTTGTCGACCAGTTGGTCAAGCTCCGGCTCGTGCACGAACACCGCGCGTACGGCACCGGTGCCCGCCCATTTCGCGCACAGTTCCGGCAGGAGGTAGTCACCTTCGATGACCACAGGCGTCGCGGTCTCGACGTGGTTGGCGATCACCGCGTCCAGCGCGGGCCGCAGCGCACGGGCGACGGCGATCTGCAGCGCCACGATCTCGTCGGCCGTCAGCCGGTGCTCCGCGTCGGGATGGGTGTCCCAGTAGTGCAGATCCGGCTGATGTTGCGGGGTGGTGAGGCTCTGCGCAGTGATGACCAGATCGTCCACTTCGACCAGTGCTGCTCCCGTCTGCCGGGCGAGCGGATAGCTCAGACTTGTCTTCCCCGCACCGGAGGCGCCGCCGATCAGAAGAACCTGCCACTGGTGATCCACTCGAACAGCTTGCCCGGCCACCACGGCGTTGTCAGCCCGATATCGACAGCAGAGTGCGCGCGAAAGCGCATGGGTGGGCAAGAGGCCTTGCGCGCATAGCGCATGGGTGGGGTTCGTGGTTGGTTTCCTCCCGTATGGCCTGGGCGAAGCCATACCACGGCGTGTCGGGAGGTCGGCCTACGAAACTGGCGTGCCCAGCGCGAGGCGATACCGACCTCCCGGCACGCCGTGGTTTCCTCCGGCAGGACATACGGGAGGGAACCGACCACGCCTCTCTACCACTGGACCCAGGAAATCACGTGAGCACAGCCAACCGGGTGGACAAACCACGGGTTGGTTTCCCTCTCGGCGGCCTGCCGTCCGGCGAGGACCTTCTTTTTTCTTGTCACAAAAGAAAAAAGAGATGCCTCGCCGGCGGGCAGGCCTCCAAGAGGGGACACAAAGACCTCTTCGTCTCTCGCGCCGGTTGGCTCAGCCCACGTGATTTCCTGGGTCGAGTGGGGGGCGCGGGGCGCCCCTCCCGTATGGCCTGCCAAAGGAAACCACGACGTGCCGGGAGATCGGTACCGCCTGCGCTTGGGGTTGAGTTGCGTAGGCCGACCTCCCGACACGCCATGGTATGGCTGCGCCCAGGCCATACGGGAGGGACACCCCACGAACCACACCCCTGCGCTATGCGCGCAAGCCACACACCGCACACCCCTGCGCATTGCGCGCTCCGCACACCGCACACCCCTGCGCTGGCGCGCACGCCGCATGCGCCTGCGCCTGCGCATGCGCGACCTGCGCCTGCACATTCGCGCGTCGCACTTGCGCGCCTGCGCTCTTACGCGCGGCGGCTGTCCTTCAGTTGGAACCCCAGGCGATTTAGGTCGGTTTCTGACCGGAAGGGGTCATACGGTGTCGATCACCGACAACCAGGAGGGACACCTTATGCCATCCATCGTCCGCACGGGATCCGACCTTCCGACCGGCGAACGGACACTCAACCCGTTCGCCATCGTCGACGGGGCAGCCGACCTGATCACCTTCGTCACGGAGGTCTTCGACGGCGTGGAGCGCGCGGAAGCCCACACACCACTTCCGTCCGGACTGCTGATCCATGCCGAGGTGACCATCGGCGACTCAGTGCTCCTGCTGGGTGACCGGCAGCCGGGTTGGCCGGTGATCCCGGCCCTGCTGCAGGTCTACGTGCGGGACGCACAGCAGGTGCTCGACCGGGCCGTCGAACGGAATGCCGAGGTGATCACCGAGGTGACGCCGTTCTACGGCGGCGAGGACCTGGCTCGCCTGCGTGACCCGTGGGGCAACATCTGGTGGCTTTACGCCCCGAGTAAGGACACCGGTACCGAGGAGACCGATGTGCCATGGGATGGCGAGTCGGAGTGGGACGGCGGTTCGATGTACATGTTCGATTCGTTGGACAAGACGATGCGTGAGATCGCGGGCACCAACGGCTAGAACGGTTTCGCGGACAGACCAAGGCTTATGAGCGCGCCGACGCACAGCTGGTGGCGTCGGCGCGCTTGTGCCCTACCGCAGTACCCGCACGGTGTGGTGGGGATCTCGGGCGATCTCCGCGTCGGTGAACAGCCCGGTGACCCATTGTTTGCGCGTGTGCAGCAAGGTCTGGTCGGTGTGGTGCGGCGAGGCCTTGTTCACCGACTGGCTGTGGATCAGGATGCTGCGCATCCTTGGCCCGGTCCTGGTCAGCTCCGCCGCCATGACGAAGCTGGAGCCGTGCCGCACATCGGGAGCCTGGTCGACGGGAACGCGGCTGTCCGGGCCGTTGATGACGTTGAAACAACCTTCAGCGCCGTTGCAGCCGTGGATCGGGATGCCCGCGTAGTGCTGCACGGCGTCCAGCGGCAGATCGACCGGGACTCCGGCGGCAGCGAACGCCTTGACGGTGTTGGCAAACACTTGCTTGATCCGGGGGTTGTCGGCGTTGATGTCACGAGGGGTGCGGACCGGATCGGCCGGGTCGAACGGCACCCGCCACATGTCGGGTCCGCGCATCCCGCTGTTGCCGTATACACGCCAGAAGTACGCACCTCGGCTGCGTTCGCCGGTTTCGCCGGTTCCGTCCCACGCCGCCAGCGCGGCGCACGCTGCCCGGACGTCGACCGGTGTGCCGTCAGTGGCGGTCAGCGTCGGGTTCGCCCGGCACATGGCCACAATGGCCGGACGGCCCTGTTCCGCGGTCAGGTTGCGGTTGCCGAACATGGTCGCCTGCAGAGTGGACAGGGTGAAGCCGGGTGCGCCGAGGCCGTCGCTGCCGTCCAGCCGGTCGGCGATCATGTCCAGTCCCAGGCGAGTCCGGGGTGAACGCTCGGTGCCGACGCTGCCGACGATCGCCGGGTAACCCGTCAGCGGCTGCGCCGGATTGGCCAGCCAGGGGCTGTTGTTCATGTTGCTGACGTGGTCCTGGCGGACCAGGCTCGGCAGCCGTCCCGGGCCGAACAGGCCGGGGCGCACGGCGTCCGGGTCGTTTCCCCAGTCGCACGACGCGCGGCTGCCGTCGAGGACCAGCCGCTTGATGTTCGGGTTCTGGCCCGGCGCGCAACGCGCCAGCATCTCGTCGGTGACGTGCGGGACCACCTGGATGTCGCTGTAGTACGTGGTTCCGGTCGAGTCCGAGGCGATCGTGTTGACCCACGGCAGTCCCTGATGGCGCACGAGCGACGCGTGCACGTCCCGCACGCTGCCGGACCGCGCGATCGCCAGCCACTGGTCCACGAGCCGGAGGTTGTCGGCGTTGGCGTCACGGAACACGTACGCCGTGCTGTCCGTCCACTCCAACGGGCCGGGCAGCTCGTACAGCGGCCCTTCCGGTGTGCGGTAAAGGGTTCTGGTCACCGGGATGACGCTGCCGTCGGACTGGCGGGCGGACACGGTCACCTGCTCGCCGGTCATCCGCCGGACCTGGCCGTCCACGGCGTAACGGGTCGGATCGCCCGGTACCAGAGCGAGTTTGCTCACCGTGGTCGTGCGTGCGTCGGCCGTGGTGTGGCTCCACGCCATCCGGTCGTTGTGGCCGATGATGACGAACGGCGCACCGGCCATGCCCGCGCCGCTGACGTCCAACTCGCCGGGAATGGTCAGGTGCTGCTGGTAGAACCGCCAGTCGTCCTGCCACAGGAAGTGCGGATTGCCCAGCACCATCCCGGTTCCGGCAGTGGTTGCCGCCTTCCCGAGCCCGATCGCGTTGCTGCCGATGTCCTCGGGACGCTCCCGCGGCGCGGCGGGCGGCACCGGCGAACCGGGCGGTTGCGCCGACACGAGTGACTCCATGGCCGACTCGCCGCCGTCGAAGGTGGCGACCTGCAGGATCCGCCGCCAGATGTCGATCTCACTGATCGGACGGACCCATTGCGCGCCACGGCAGGTGGCGTCCGGCAGGTTCGCTGTGCCTGTCCTGGCGAGATAACGGTTGTAGCCCTCCGCGTAACCACGGATCAGGTCCCGTGCCTGCCGCGACGGCCCGTCCGGCGCGGCCAGCGACCGCTCGATCACCCGCGACTGGTTGACGCGCTGGTGGTGGAGATCGCTGACGAGGTTGTTTCCGCCGCTCGTGGTGGTCGCGTCCGGTCCGTACCACCGTGACCGCTCGCCGGACAGCGTCACCGTGAGGTCCGCGAGGGCACACACGTTGTCCTCGGCGTACGCGTATCCGGCCCCCAGCCCCAAACCCCGGTAGTCGGCCGCCTTGACATGCGGGATCCCGTAGGACGTCCGCCGGATCACCGTCTCCTGGCCGCCGGGGGCCGCGGCGGCGGGTAAACCCGTCGTCAGCACCCCCAGCGCCAACAGCAATCCACCCCAGTGCTTGTTCATCCATGTCCTTTCATTCGTTGTGTAGGACGGCGGCGATCGAGATCCGCGCCGCGCCCCGCGCCGGAATGAGGGCGCCGAGTACCGCGATGACGAGCCCCACGACGGCCAGCACGGCGAGCACCGGCAGGCGATAGACGTCCATGAGCACGTCGACCGCGTCGGCCTGGGCCGCGTGTGCCATGGCGGGCGCGACGACCTGGTGGACCGCCACCCCCAGGGGCAGCCCGACCAGGCCGCCGACCACCCCCAGTGCCCCCATGGAGGTCACCATCATCACCGTGACCTGACGCGGGGTCATTCCGATCGACTTGAGCATGCCGAGGTCACGCCTGCGTTCGCGGGCGTTGAGCAGCACGGTGTTGAACACGCCCAGCGCGGCGACAGCACCGAGCAGGATCGTGAAGAGCGTGGCGGCACTGATGATGATCAGCGCTGTCGAGGACGTGCCGTCCCGTGGTGGCAACGCCCGCAGTCCCGGGTCCTTCGCCGTGACGGCAGCAGTGAAGGAAAGCCTGTCAGTCCCCGGTTTCACCTGGACCTGGTACGACTGCGCCCGCATGCCCGGCGCCGACTGGTCGACGGTGTGCCAGGAGGCGTAGACCTGGTCGGCGTTGTTGGTCAGCACGACCCCGACGATCCGCAGCGGTGTCCGGGTGCCCCGCAGTTCCACGGTCACCGTGTCGCCGACCTTGAAGCCCCGCTGGTTGAGAAACCGCGACGGAACGGCCACCTGGCCGGGCCCGTCCGGGAAATGCCCGGTCAGCACACGCGGGCCGAGCGCGACGGTGTCCCCACGCAGGAACCGGATCTCGACGTCCTGGCTGCCGCCCGCCACCTCGGCGTCCAACCTGGACATCGCCATCACGTTGGCCGTGCCGGGCAACGAGCGCAGCATCGCCTCGTCCTCGGTGTCGCTGAGCACGGCGGCAGGAGGTGGCGGCTCCCCTGGCTCCATCAGCACAGGCGCGCCGGGTGGGCGTCCCGCCATCAACTCGACACGGTCGTCATAGGACGGTCGGACCGCGTCGTTGTACGCCGTCATCGACAGCGTCACACCGACCGCGACCGTCACGACCATCACGCCGAGGACAATCGAGACCAAGGTCAGGACGCTGCGAGCCGGTCGGGCGAACGGCATGCCGACGCCGAGGCTGACCGAACGCGGCAACCGCAGGCCACTGAGCCAGCGCTGGACCCGCAGTGCCCGGCCGACGCGCTGAGTGCTGCTGCCCGCGCTGATCGCCTGCGCCGCTGACAGCCGTCGTGCGCGCAGTGCGGGCAGCAACGCGGCCAGTGCGACCAGCAGGGGCATCCCCACCACCGCGGCCATGTTCACCCACGGCGCGAAGGTGATCTCGTCGAGCCCGAAGCCCTCCAGCGCGTCCCGCAGGATCGGCTTGGTGAAGATGTTGCCGGTGAACGTGCCGAGCACGCAGCCGACGACAGCGGGGATCGAGACCATCATCAGGTAGACGGCCATCACCTGGTTGGAGGTGAAGCCCAGTGCCTTCAGCACCCCGACGTGCCGGAATCCGGCGACGACCGCGCCGCTGACCACGTTGGCCACGATCAGCACGGCCACGGCGACCCCGAGGATGCCGAACATCATCAGGAACGGGATGAACACACCCAGTTCGGACGTGGCCTTGTCCCTGACGGTGAGATGCGACAGCGATCCCATCAACGCGTCCGGCGCCGAACTCGTCACCGCGCGCTCCCCCGTGGCGATGTCGGCGGCCGTCGAGGCGTTGGCGAAGCGGTACAGCATCTGGTACGCCGTCGGCCGCAGTTCCAGCACCTGGCCCGGGGTCACCCAGGCATCGGCGGATCCGCCGACCGAGTACGCGAACCCGACGACCGTCAGCGTGGGCCGTCCGGGCACCGTGATCCGGGACCCGACGACAGTCCGGCCCATGGTCGCGCCGGGTGCCCGGTTCAGGACGATCTCGCCGGGCCCGGTCGCCCACCGGCCGTCCCACACGGTCAGCCGGTCGATCGGCCCGCCGGGATCGGGCCTGCCGACCGTGGTCAGCGCGCCGAGGAAGAACTCGCTGTCCGACGTGTCGACCGTGGCCTGGCCGAACGGACCGGCCGACGCCTGCGCCTGCCGTCCGGTGTCGGTGAGCTGGGGCTCGGTCACCTTGGCCCGGTCGAAGGCCGCGACCAGGTGCGCGCCGTTCTGCTGGGCGAACGCGCGGTCGAACGGCGCGGCCGACGAGTCCAGCAGGCCGAGCGCCATCACGATGGTCGCCGTCGCGGCCCACACCACGACGCCGATCACGACCGTCTGCAGCTTCCGGCGCCGCACAGCGGCTCGAGCCACCCGCCACACCGCGTTCACTGCGTTCGCTCCAGGCTGCTTTCCCGCGCGATGCGGCCGTCGACGACCTCGACCACCCGGCTGGCGCACCGCGTGGCGAGCCGTTCGTCGTGCGTGACCAGCAGCAGCGTCTGACCGATCTGGTTGAGGTCGAGCAGCAGGTCCATCACCTGCTCACCGGACCGGCTGTCCAGCGCGCCGGTCGGTTCGTCGGCCAGCAGCAGCGCGGGCCGGTTCATCAGGGCCCGCGCCACCGCGACACGCTGCCGCTCCCCGCCGGACAGCTGGGCGGGATAGATGTTCTTGCGGCTGGTGATGCCGAGTTCGCCGAACAGTTCCAGTGCGCGTTTGCGGGCCACGCCCGCCGGTGTTCCGGTCAGCTGTGCGGCGAGTGCCACGTTGTCCAGCGCCGAGAGGTCGTCGAGCAGGTTGAAGAACTGGAAGATCATGCCGATCCGGTGCCTGCGGAACAGGGCGAGGCCGGTTTCGTTCAGCGTGGTCAGGTCGTTGCCGTGGACGACGACCGAGCCCGACGTCGGCCGGTCGAGGCCCGCGATGATGTTCAGCAGCGTGGACTTGCCGCTGCCGGACGGTCCCATCACCGCGACCGCCTCCCCGGCGCGGACTGTCAGCGACACCCCGTCCAGCGCGACCGAGTCGCTGTATTCCTTGCGCACCGCCGTCAGGTGGACGACAGTGCTGTCCTCGTTGTCCTCGCTCCGCATGGCCGTAATCCTGCGGGCAGCGCGGAGAACCGGCATCAGCCCGGGGAGGTAACCTGCCTCGCGGGTCATCCCGGGGATGTAGTCGCTGCATCCGGAGGGTGACGCACGAGGCCGAGTCACTCTGGGAAGCTGGTCCCATGTGGTACCTCGGGGAAGGCTGGCTGGCCGTGGCCGTGGTCGCGTGCCTGGCCGCCGCGTTCCTCTCGATCCGGCTGGCCAGGGCCAACCGCGCCTACGTCCGGGCGGTGGAGGAACGGGGCTGGCTGCTGGCGCGGGAGCGGGAGGCAGCCGCGGACAACGCGGTCGACGCCGAACGCGCCAGGATCGCGCGGGAACTGCACGACATCGTCAGCCACAACGTGAGCGTCATGGTGGTGCAGGCCGGTGCGGCCCGCCGGGTGCTCACGAGCGAGACCGATGAGGCCACCGACGCGTTGCTGGCGGTCGAGACCGCGGGCCGAGACACCATGACCGAACTGCGGCACATGCTCGGCCTGCTGGCGCCCGCGGTCGACGGCGACGAGATCGACCGGCTGTCGCCGCAGCCGAGCCTGAGCAGGCTCAGCTCGCTGGTCGACCGGATCAGTTTCGCCGGTCTGCCCGTCGAGGTCCGCATCTCCGGCGAACCGACGCCGCTGCCGTCCGGTGTGGACCTCACCGCGTACCGAATCGTCCAGGAGGCGCTGACGAACGCGCTCAGACACGGCGACGGGCGGAAAGCCGAGGTGACAGTGCGGTACGCGGAGCACCACCTGCGCGTCGAGGTACTCAACAGCGGCCCCAGCGTGTTGTCCGGCACGGCGGTGGAACTGCCGTCGGAGCCCGGTGCCGGACGTGGGCTGTTGGGGCTGCGGGAACGGGTGGCCGTGCTCGGCGGCGACCTGGACGCCCGGCGGCGGCTCGGCGGCGGATTCCGCGTCCGCGCCAAGATTCCCCTCGAGCAGCCATGACAGGTCCGCGCGTCGTCATCGCCGACGACCAAGCGCTCGTGCGCACAGGTTTCCGGATGATTCTGGCCTCGGGCGGGATCAACGTGGTCGGTGAGGCCGCCGACGGCGCCGAGGCCGTGACAGCCGTGCGCCAACTGCGGCCGGACGTCGTGCTGATGGACATCCGCATGCCCACAATGGACGGTCTGGAGGCCACAAGGCAGATCGTGCGGCAGTCCGAGACGTGCCGCGTGCTGATCCTGACCACGTTCGACCTCGACCGGTACGTCTACGACGCGCTTGCCGCCGGTGCCAGCGGTTTCCTGCTCAAGGACGTCACCCCGGAGCACCTGGTCGCGGCGGTACGGCTGGTCGAGACCGGCGACGCGCTGCTCGCGCCGACGATCACCCGGCGGCTGGTGGAACGCTTCGCGGCCGGGACGCAACCGACGGCACGGCCACCCGCCGTGCATCGGGACCTGGCCGCGTTGACGCCGAGGGAACGGGAAGTACTGACGTTGATCGGGCATGGCCGGTCCAACACGGAGATCGCCGAGGACCTCACCCTCAGCGAGGCCACGGTCAAAACGCACGTGGCACGGATCTTCGCCAAGCTGACACTGCGCGACCGGGCGCAGGCCGTGGTGCTGGCCTACGAGACCGGCCTCGTGTCCCCCGGCGGGTGAACCAGGAATTCACCGGCCGGTGGCCCACGATCGTGAGCGGCGACTGGACCACGGATCCGCGGCAGGCCGCCGTAGCGTGGACGGCATGCTCCCCATTGGACCTTCGACGACCAACGGCTTCGACATCCTGCTGCACCAGAATCCCGTGATAGCACCGAACTCCGGTGGCATGGTCGCCACGGTGTCCATTCCGCCAGGCGACCCCGGTTCGGGCCCGCACCGGCACTCCGGCCCGGTTTTCGGCTACGTCCTCGAAGGCGAGATCCTCTTCGAGCTCGAAGGCGACGAGCCGTACGCGATCAAGGCGGGCGAGGCGTTCTTCGAACCGGGCGGCGATATCGTGCACTACCAGGCGGGCAACCTGCGTGACGACATCACGAGCAAGTTCGTCGTGTTCATGCTGTGCGCTCCGGACGTGCCGATGATGGAGTACCTCGACGAGCAAGAAGTGGCGGCACGGGCACATCTTCGGCATCCCAGTACACAGGATGCTCCACAACGGACAGCGTCGTGACACCCGCCGCGCGGGCGGCGGCGAGATCGGCCTTGGCACTGCCGACGAACACGGCCCACTCGATGGGAACCGCGCTCTGGTGAATCACGGCTGTGATCAGGTCCGGCGCGGGCGGGACGGCGGCACGGTCCGCAGAACCGTTGCGGGCGGCGAGGTAGCGCACGTGCGGCGCAAGGTCGTGCAGCAGCAGGAATGACCGGACCGCTCCGCTGGACAGGCCGCTGACGACGGTGATCCGGGCGCCCAAGCCCACGATTGCCGCGAAGGCCTCCTCCACACCAGGTGCGGGGGCCGCAACCAGGGTCGCCTCGTGCTCGATCCAACACAGTTGGGTGTGCACGGCACGCTCGGTCGCCGGGCCGATCGTGGCGGCGTAGTCGAGGATGACGGACGGGTCGTCGGTGGTGGCGACTGTCCGGGGTAATCGCCCCTCGGCGACCATCACGCGCAGCCGCTCGGCGACCAACGCGCTCGGCTGCAGTTGGGCGACCGGGCCGTCGAACGCGACGAGCACATGATCGTATTCTGCCAGTTCGCGAATGCGCATGATTGTCCCCCAGGGCGGGTCGACTATCGCCCAGGGTACGGCCAGTAGCCGGTGCTGTCCCGTGCGGGACGGCACCGGCAGGCCCCCCGACAACCGGACCGCCTAGCGAACCGACTCCTACGATGAAGCGTACCCCCAGGCCGCTTCAGCGAAACTGTACAACACAGTTCTGGTTCACCGCTACGCTGGAGCGTGACGAAGGGCGCGAGTGGCGCATTCGGGGGACGCTAGGCCGTGGCAGGTTGTCCTCATCCCCGAGCGGTGCTACTCATAGCGGGGAGACACGAGATGACACACGACGACAGCTTGAGTGAGCAGCTGAACCGCCTGTTCGAGGTGCTGCGACCGCCGCACTCGCCGGAGCGGACCCACACCAACCGCGAGGTGGTCACGGCCTGCCGAGCGGAAGGCTGGGACCTGTCGGAGTCGCACCTGAGCGAACTGCGCCGGGGTGTCAAGCAGAACCCCACCCTGCGCACCCTCAAGGCGGTCGCCTGGTTCTTCGACGTGCCCGTCGGGTACTTCACCGACCCGGAGGCGACCGCGGAGGTCGAGCGCGCCCTCGCTGAGCGTGAGCAGCGGCTGCGCAAGCAGCTCACCGAGAGCCGCGAGGCGCAGGACGAGCTCCGCAACGCCGCGCGTGAGCTGCAGGACGCGTTGCGCGCCTCCGGTGTCACACGGACCGCCCGCCGCGACTCTGCGGGCAACACCCGGTCCGCGCGTGAGCAGGCGTCCATGATGCGTGCCCTGGCGCGCGCCTTGGTGGACGAGGACGACGAGGAGGACGGACCCGGCGCGTGAGCGCGCAGTCCGTGGCGGAGCGGTTGAACTGGCTGTTCGACGTGCTCGTCACCTGGGACCCGGACACAGGCGAGTGGCGCCCCCGCACCGACGCCGAGGCGGGCCGGGCGCTGGCGGACTCGGGCGGGCAGGCGGCCGTCGAGCGGCTGCGTGCCGGTGGTTCCGCTGGTTCCGAGACGGCGGGCCAATTGGCCGCGCTCGCCGGTTTCTTCGGCGTCGATCCCGGTTTCTTCGGCGACGAGCCGGACGTGGCCGACCGGATCCGCACCGACGTCCTCCTCGCCGCGCTGCGCGAATGCGGCGTTTGGTCGTATCGGATCTGCCGAGTGCCGCTGTCGCTGGTCAGCCACCGTGAGCAGTTACAGAACGCGCTGAAACGCGAACGGGCCGCTATACACGGCCTGGGAACGTGGCATGATGATCGCCGGGTCGAGCAGCCGAGCCACGACGGCGGGACGACAGGAATGACAGCGACGCCGATGACCAAGGCGCAGCTCCACAAGCTGTGCCGACGTCTGGTGGACGATCTCGGCCTGCTCCCGCCCTTCGACCCGTACGAGTTCTGCGCGCGGCTCGCCGCGCACCGCGGCCGCCGGATCAAGGTCCGCGCGACGGATCTCGGTGCCACCTCGGGCGTCGGCCACCTGGCCCCGGCCCGTGAGGTCGACCGGATCTTCGTCGAGCGCGACGCACCGGCCCCGCAGCAGACACTGGTCATCTACCACGAGGTGATGCACATCGTGCGCGACCATCTGGCCGCCGGCGACACCGTGACCTGCGGTGTCGGCCCCGCCGAGGATCCCCAGTCCGATGATGCCCAGTCCGGCGCGTACGCCGACTGGCGCGAGTGGGAAGCCGAAGTCGGGGCACGCGAACTGGCGCGGCTGGCACTCGAACGTCCGGCGCCGAACCGGCTCAGGCAGGCCCCCGGGTCGGCCGAGCACAGCATCGCCGCGGCGTTCGGGTTCACGCATGGACGTTGAACTGGCCATCCGATGGGCCAAGGCCGCTGTCGTCTGCGCGGTCACCGTCTGGGAGGTCGTTCAACTGACCCGCAGGCCCAAGGACGTCCCGCTGCGGATCCTCGTCGTGGGTCTCGTCCTGCTCTCCATCACCGCCACCATCGGCATCCGCACACCGCTGCTCGACCCGATCCAGGACTTCTTCGGCTCGTCGTGGACCCACATCACCAACGGCTGCTGGATGTCCATGGCGTACTGCTGGTCGGTGTACTTCCTGCTGGTCAACAACGACCTCGCGGAGAAACTGCGCAAGCGCAAGGCGCTCATCGAACTCGGCGTCCTGGTCACCGCCATCGTCGTCATGGTGGTGGTCAAGCAGATCTCGATCGACGGTATCCAGCGGCCGGCCAGGAACCCGGCCCGCTACCACGACTGGGAACGCACCGCGTGGTACCTGGCCGTCGGCGGGTACGGGCTGTTCGCGTGGTTCCTCGGCGCGTTCCGTGCCATGGCGATGCGGCGCAAGCTGACCAACCCGTGGGCGCGGGCGGCGTTCTGGATCGTCGTCGTCGGCGCGGTCGCCATGGCGCTCGGTGTCGACGCGGTCGTGCTCATCCGCCAGCTCGGCCGCCAGTTCAACACGAAGTTCGACCCCGACTTCCTGACCGAGGCGTACTCCATCGGCCAGCTCGGTGGGCAATTCGTCCTGGCGCTCGGCCTGGCGCTGGCGCCGCTGGCGGCGATTGTCGCGGGGCTGCGGGCGCGTTACGAACGACGGCAACGCTCCCGCTACACCCAGCGAATGCTTCCGTTGTGGCAGAAGCTGACCGAGGAGTTCCCCCATATCGCGCTCGACGGTGACCGCGACTTCGACCGCGTCACCACGGAGATCACCGACGGCCTGAGCGAACTGGCCCGCGACTGCCCGCCGCCGGACGGCGACGCGCACAATCCTCGGGTGGCCGCCGACGCCATCGCGACCGGCCTCGCACGCCGGGACGAACAGCGGAACTCGCAGTGGGCGGGCGACGAGGCCGACGCGCCCGAGCCGCCGTATCCCCGGCTGGAACCGGACTTCCCGGACTGGCGGCACCGCGCCGAGTGGATGGCCGCCGTCGCCGACGAACTACGCACTCGTGGCGTGATCCGTGAGGAGAAGCATGAGTCGGCTCCGGCAGGCTGAGGCCAAGGTGCGGCTCTCGGTGCTGGACACGTCCCCGATCGTGGAGGGATCCACGCCGAGCCAGGCGCTGCGCAACACCGTCGACCTGGCGCAACTGGCCGACTCGCTGGGCTACCACCGCTACTGGGTGCCCGAACACCACAGCATGAAAGGTGTCGCGAGTTCCGCGCCCGCCGTGCTCATCGGACACATCGCCAACGCCACCCGGCACCTGCGGGTCGGTTCCGGCGGGGTGCTGCTGCCCAACCACGCCCCGATGGTGGTCGCCGAGCAGTTCGGCACGCTGACCGCGTTGCACCCCGGGCGGATCGACCTGGGCATCGGCCGTGCTCCCGGTGGCGCGAAGCAGGCCGTCGAGCACGTCCGTCCCGAACGTGAGCGGACCGCGAAACCGTTCCGCGAGCAGATCGAGGAGCTGTGCGGCTATCTCGATCCGGCCGACGACGATCCGGTCAGGGCGATTCCGGTACTCGGCGGGAACGTCCCGCCGCTCTGGCTGCTCGGCTCGTCGCCGTCGAGCGCGGAACTGGCCGGTGAGCTCGGCCTGTCCTACGCCTACGCCCACCACCTGAGGCCGGACGCGGCGGCGCGGGCCCTGCACGCCTACCGGGAGCACTTCCGCCCGTCCGAGCGCACACCGCACCCGGCCGCGCTGGTCAGCGCCTCGGTCATCGCAGCCGATGACGACGACCGCGCCGAGTGGCTCGCCGGGTCCACCCGGCTGAAGGTGCTCAGCCGGATCCGCGGCAACCGCATCCGCCTGCCCAGCGCCGAGGACGCGGAAACCTACCCCTACACCGACGACGACCGTGCGGAGATCGCCAAGCACTCGGGCCGTGTGCTCGTCGGCGGCCCGGACACAGTGGCCAAGCACCTGCAGAAAGTGCTCGACGACACCGGGGCCGACGAGCTGATGGTGACCACGCCGGTGTACGACCACGCTGAGCGCCGTCATTCCTACGAACTGCTCGCCGCGATCGCCGACCGGCTTCACAGCCGCGGTAGTTCCCGTGGCTGGAGCACGGGTTCGGCGTAGCGCGTGGCCGTGACGGCGTACAGGTCGTCCACTGCCGCACGGTATCCGTGGTAGTCGAACGCGACGTCGGCGTCGGCGCTGTCCGGCAGTCCGGCCGCCGCCAACAGGGTCCGGAGGGCCTGGGTGTCGACGATCGGCGGGTGGGCGGGTGCGTGTCGGGCCACCGGGTCGGTTCCCGGTGTGTTCGGCGGGGTCCGCAGGTGCCAGTCCGTGTCCTGTTGGAACGCGTCGCCGACACGGAGGATGCGCGCCTCGCCGAACGCCGGACCGGCGATCTGGCAGGACAGCGGCAGCCCGCGGGCGGTGAATCCGATCGGCACGGCGAGAACCGGGTTGCCCAGCGTGCTCCAGTACAGGGTGTGCACCAGGGGAAAGACCGCCGCGCTGTCCAGTGATCCGGTGAACTCGTCGAACAGTGGGGCACCGATCGACGCTGTGGGCGAGACGATGACGTCGACATCCGCGAACAGCCGGGCGACAGCGCTGCGGGCGACCTGCCGCAACCGTTGGGCCTGCACGTAGTCTGCGCCGGACGACAGGGCGCCGAGCGCCAGCAGGCCGCGCGTGCTCGTGAAGTAGTCGTGCCACCGTGCGGACAGGTCGTCGCGGTGGTACGCGAAGCCCTCGCTGGCGACAGTGACGTACGCGACCGTGGCCATCTCGGCAAGATACGGCAATGACACCTCCACAATGGACGCGCCGAGGTCCGCCAGCGCTGCGAGAGCCCTGTCGAAGGCACCGGGCAGCGCGGGATCCGTGCCGTCCGGGAAGTGGCCCGCGCGAACCGCGCCGACACGCAGCCCGGACAGATCCGCGTCGAACAACGGCTGCTCGGTGCGAGGCCCTGCCATGACCGTCAGCATCGCCGCGCAGTCGCGAGCGCTGCGAGCAAGCGGACCGACGCGGTCCATGCTGTAGGACAACGGAACGCACCCGCTGGTCGGCACCAGGCCGTGTGTCGGCATCAGGCCGGTGATCCCGCAGAAGGCGGCGGGCATCCGGATGCTGCCACCGGTGTCCGAGCCGATCGCCGCCGCGAACAGCCCGGCGGCCACCCCACCGGCGCTGCCGGAACTGGACCCGCCCGTCCACGCGCGTGTGTCCCACGGATTGCGCGGGATCGGGAACGGTTTGGCCGGGTCGGGCACACCGAAGCCGAACTCCATCAACGTCGTCTTGCCCGTGATCACCGCTCCCGCCGCACGCAGCTGCGCCACGACCAGCGCGTCGCGGCCGGTATCCCAGTGCGGGTCACGCACCAGGCTCTGCGCCGTGGTCGGCCCGTCCGATGTCGAGACACTGTCCTTGACTCCCACGGGAATCCCGTGCAACGGCCCCAGGTCGACACCGTCGGCCAGTTCCTTGTCCGCCCGACGCGCCGCGGCCAGCGCCTGCTCGTCGAACCGCGCCAGGTAGACGCCCAGCGTCCCGTCGAGCCGGTCGGCGGCGGCCAGTGCCTGTTCGGTGAGGTCCACACTGGTCACCTCCCCTGCCCGCAACGCCGACGCCAACTCGGTCACCGTCCTCATCGAGAAACTCCCCTCATTCGCAACGAAGATCACCCGAGCACGATGTTGCCCGCTCAACCCGGGTTGAGGTCAACTGGTCGACATGGACGCGTTCACCCCGATCCGAGATGTCGCCGACCACTTCGCGATCCCGATCTCGACGCTGCACTACTGGGAGCGGCGAGGCCTGCTGCACCCGCACCGCCGTTCGGGCCGCCGCTGCTACGACACCGACCAGCTCTACCGGATCGCGCTGATCCAGCTGTGGCGGGAAACCGGGCTGATGAGCATCGACGAGATCAGTGGCGTCCTCACCGGACAGTCCATAAAGGACAACTGGAAGGAC
The DNA here is from genome assembly GCF_000826545.1 of Kibdelosporangium sp. MJ126-NF4. Next base: position 466,157 of record NZ_CDME01000016.1, read on the forward strand.
ACGGTCCGGGCAAGGGTCGACACGATCAGGTCCCACATCGCCAAGCTGGACACCGCGGTGACGTATTTGACGCACCTGCTGGCCTGCCCGCACAGCACCCGCCTCGAGGATTGCCCCGACTTTCGCGCACTGACCCGCATCCCGGACACGGCCTGACATCACTCGACGGTGTTCGATCGCGCCGTACGCGGCGAAGCCGGACGGTGTCGCCGGTTACGATTCCCCGGTGACGACGATCCGGGATGTGGCCGCGGCGGCAGGAGTGTCGATCACGACTGTGTCGCACGTGCTCAGCGGGCAGGGCCGGATCCCACAACACACCAGGTCGCGGGTGCTGCAGGTGGCCGCGGACCTCGGTTACCGCGCGAACGTGCACGCCCAGCAGCTGGTCACCCGGCGCAGCCGGACGCTGGCCGTGCAGATCGCCAACTCGGTTGACGGCAGTACAAGCTCGGTGATGGTGCCCAACTCCGAGTACTTCCTCGAAGTGCTCAACGGCGCGGCCGAGGCCGCCGCACAGCGTTCCTACGCGACGATCCTCGTCCCGCCGAGCGCGGGACTGGACGGGCTGGCAGCGTTCGGCGTCGACGGCGTGCTGCTGGTGGACCCACGCGGCGACGAGCCGTTCTTCACCGGGCGCTGGCAACGACGGCCACTGGTCACGATCGGGCGCCCGATCAGCCCGTCCCGCGATGTGCCCGCGATCGTCGACAACAACCTCGTCAGCGCGGCCATGTCGATGGTCGATCACTTGTGGCAGCAGGGTTATCGACGTCCCGCGCTGATCACCACCGACACCGCGCGGTCGTACACACACGACATCGCCGAGGGCTACACCCGGACCACCCGCGAGCGCGGGGCCGAGCCGATGGTCGTCGAGATCGGCGAACCGTCGACGCCGGAAGGCGCGGCCGCGGCCCTCACCGGCCTGCTCGACCGCCCGGAGCCACCGGACTCGGTGATCACCAGCTCGGAGATCCTCGCACTGAGCGTGCTGCACGAGGCGGCCAGCCGGGCCATCGACGTGCCCGGCGAGCTGGGCATCTGCAGCGCGGTCGACAGTTGTACGCTGCGGCTGACCTCCCCGCAGATCACCGGGATGTCCGTGAACCCGCGCCAGGCAGGCCACGCGGCGGCCACCGCGCTGGTGTCGTTGGTCGAGGGCAGCGTCGCGCACCAGAAGACGATCGAGGTGCCAGTGCGGCTCAACCCACGAGCCTCGACCGCCCGGTCATGACGTGACGACAGACGAACCGTTCTCGGCCGGCGCGGGCCCCCACACCCGGTTGGACCGGTCTGTGTCGATCCGGTAGTCGGTGACGCGAATGTCGAACAGCCGCCGCCCCAACTCCGTGGCCTGATCCAGCGGCCGCGACGGGTCACGCCGCACCTCGCCCCTGCTGTTGCCCACGCCGACAGCCACCCCGACCAGGTCCTGACGCAGATACCGGGTCAGTTCCTGGAACTGCGCGACAAGCCCGAGCGTGGCACCGCGATAACTCTCCTCGCACGCGATCAGCAGCGCCACCTGCTTGCCGGTGAGCCGGGTGGCAACCGCGTCACCATCGGGAGCGCTGCCGGAGGTGTAGCAGAACAGTCGGTCGTAGAACGTCTTGAGCGCACCGGACATCCCGTACCAGTACAGCGGAGTCGCCACCACGAGCCCGTCGGCCGGGACAACCTTCTCCAGCAGCAATTCGTCGTAGCGGTCGCCGACCGTGCAGGCACCGGTGGCGTCACGGCAGGTCCGGCAGTCCCGGAACAGGCCCTGCACGTAGTCGCTGAGGTAGACGAAGTCAACGTCGTGCCCCGCCTCACGCGCACCGGCCGCTGCCGCCTGCGCCAACGTCCACGAGTTGCCATCGCGGCGCGGGCTCGAGCTGAGCACCGTGACTTTCTTCATGCTGACGCGCCTTCCGATCGGACAATTCCACACGGGCTGCAAAAACGGTTTTGCAGCGCTGTGATCACAGTCTAGAACACCGGCCGCGATCCACGTAAGTCGATCACCAGGTACGCGTGCAGTCGGCGACACGCTCGGCGTCTGACGAAGTCCGACCCGTCCCACGCCCCTCCATAGTCCAGCCTTATCGCCGATTGACATGTCCGTGGCAGCAGCGTGATCCGCTACCGTTTTGGTCTATACCAATCCGGAATCCCCCTGCTACCCCGGAGACGTTCATGAACTGGAAACACGCATGCCGATGGGCGGTGGCGTCGTCGGTACTGGCGACGGTCGCCTCATCGGTTTTCGCTTTGCCCGCAAGCGCGAGCCCACCGGACACCCAGTCGTCCACGACTGTCGCCCCGGCCATGCTGGCGGCCATGCAGCGCGACCTGGGACTGACCGCCGAGCAGGCCCGTGTCCGCCTGGAACGTGACCAGCGCGGCAGTGCTGTCGAACGCTCGTTGGCGCCCAAGCTCGGCGCGAGCTACGCGGGCGCATGGCTTGTCCCCGGTGCCGACCGGCTCACCGTGGCGACGACCGACGCGTCCAAGGTGGACCAGATCCGTTCCGAGGGAGCGGAAGCCCGTGTCGTGGGCTACAACTACCGTCAGCTCGACGCGACCAAGCGCCAACTCGACGGCCTCGGGTACACCGCCCCGAAGTCCGTGCCCGGCTGGCACGTCGATGTCGTGACCAACAGCGTCACCGTCCTGACCCACCCGAGCGCGCGTGACGCCGCACGCTCGTTCGTGGTCTCCGCTGGTGTCGATCCCGCCGCTGTGCGGTTCGTGGACTCGGACATCGCGCCGCGGCCGCTGTACGACGTGCGCGGCGGCGACCAGTACGGCATCAACAACTCGGCGTTGTGTTCCATTGGTTTCTCGGTCAACGGCGGGTTTGTCACCGCGGGCCACTGTGGAACCGTGGGTTCCAGCACGGTCGGCTCCAACGGTGTCGCGCAGGGGACGTTCCAGACCTCGGTGTTCCCCGGCAGCGACTACGCCTTCGTCGCGACCAACTCGCAGTGGACGCCCAAGGGCGTGGTGAACCGCTACGACGGCACCACGGTCGGCGTGGCGGGCTCGCAGGAGGCGGCGATCGGCGCGGCGGTCTGCCGGTCCGGTCGCACCACCGGCTGGAAGTGCGGCACCATCCTCGGCAAGAACGAGTCGGTGACGTACCCCGAGGGCACCATCACCGGCATGACCCGGACCAACGCGTGCGCCGAGCCGGGTGACTCCGGTGGCTCGTGGCTGTCGGGCCAGCAGGCGCAGGGTGTGACCTCCGGCGGCTCCGGCAACTGCTCGCAGGGCGGCACCATCTGGTTCTACCCGCTGAACGTCATCCTCTCGCGGACCGGCAAGACCCTGATCACCGAAGGCGGCGGCGGCGAGCCGCCGGTGGGCTGCGAGGGCCTCGCGGACTGGAGTGCCACCTCGTCCTACAGCCCCGGTGACGTCGTCGGACACGCCGGGCACAAGTGGGAGTCCACCTACTGGTCGACCAACGCGGAACCGGGCCACCCAGGCTCGTGGGCCGTGTGGAAGGACGCCGGCGCCTGCTGAACGCCGGCGTAGGCGGGGTCCCATCGCAGGGAGACAGGCAACTGGTGGGGCCCCGCCGCCCCCAAGGTGGACGTGTGAGGGATACGCACAGGCACGTCACCTGATCCGGTGCCCCTGCACGCCTTGACGTGAGCGTCCGGCGAACTGGATGCTCACTCGGGTGATGGCACCGCCACCGGCCATGCCGCTGATCTTCTTGATCGCGGCATGGCCTTTGTGCTGTCCACCGGTTGTCCTGAAGCGGCACCCGGGGCCATAGTCGAACGCCATACTCACCGCTGATGACCAGAATTGGTCGAGAGGAGACCATGCCCGACCTAACCGAGTCCGACGTGCCCGAGCGGGTCGCCGCGGTCTGCCTTGAGCTGGAACGCGGCGACCTTCAGGCGATCGTGGCCGAGATCGGCGCCGAGGATGTCCTGCGGCGCGTCATGGCCGCGCTCGCGCCCGGCGCCGACACCAGCACGCTCACCGACGACCTGGACGCGCTGGACGCCCGGCTCATCGCGTACGGGATCCCCGGTGGCCTGCTGCCGCCGACGCAACGCACGTACCAGCCGAATCCCGCCGCCCGAGGCGGGCCGTACCCCGCGTTCACGGTCTGGGTGTGCCCGACCGGGCACTGCAATCGCTGGCAGCCGGCGGACCTGCCCGGCGGTGCCGTGCCTTCCTGTGCGGCACAGGGGATCCCGTTCATCAGGAAGCAGATCGGCAGATGACCGCGATCCTCAACGAAGTCGGCAAACGACTCCTGGACCGGTGGGCCACGTTGCTCGTCCTGCCAGGGCTGCTGTTCGTGGCCTGCGTGGTCGTCGGAGTACGCCTGGGACACTCCCACGCACTGGACGTCCGCTCGTTGACGACCTGGATCACCGCGCACCTGACGACCGGAGGGTCGTCCGCCGGTGGTGTCGCCGCCGTGGTACTGCTGATCGCCGCCGTGGCCCTTGCCGCGACAGGCGCCGGGCTGTGCGCGGCGGTGCTGGGGCGCGTCACGACATACCTGTGGACGCTGCCCGGCCGCCGAGTGCCGATGCGCTGGTTGGTTCGGCGTCGGCAGGTCCGGTGGGAACGAGCGAACGCCCGTGTCGCCGCCGCCATCGACGCCGCCGTCAGCGGCAACGGCCAGACCGGTGTGGGAGCCGCGCTCGCTGCCCGGCAACGCATCGCGCTCGCCGAGCCACGGCACCCGACCTGGATCGGTGACCGGCTGGCCGCGCCCGCGACACGCGTCAACGCCAAGTACCGGCTTGACCTGGCCATCGCCTGGCCCAGATTGTGGCTCGTCGTGCCGGACGCGGTTCGTACCGAACTGACGTCGGCACATGCCGCGTACACGGCGGCGGCGCGCCTGGTGGGCTGGACGGTGTTGTACGCCATCCTGGCGTCGCTCTGGTGGCCGTCCGCGATTGTCGCGGTGGTACTCGCAGTGACCGCGCGCGTGCAGTCACGTGCGGCGGCGTCCACACTGGCCGACCTGACGGAGTCTACTGTGGACATCTATGGTGGCGAACTCGCCGGGCAGCTGCGGATCACGGACGAGACCGGCGAACTCGACCCCGAGGTCGGTTTCGCGATCACCGAGAAGCTCCGCAAGGACGACCTGCCCGCACCCACGCGTCCCCCGTCACTGGCCGATCGCGCCGCCGAACGCCACGGGTGAGACACGCACGAGTGCCTTGCCGACGTTCTCGCCGCGCAGCATGCCGATGAAGGCGTCGACCACGTTCTCGAAACCGTCGGTCACCGTCTCTGCGACACCGACCTGTCCGCTACGCACGTACGGAACCATGAACTGCTCGAACTCCTCCCGCACGTTCCGGTAGTCACGGACGAGGAAGCCCTCGATCCGCAGGCTTTTCTCGACGACGTCGAAGAGGTTGCGCGGCGCGGTGGGCGGCGAGCCCAGTGAGTTGTACTGGGCGACGGCGCCGCACCACGCGACCCTGCCGCGGTGACGCAGCGAACCGATCGCGGCGGCGAGGTGCTCGCCACCGACGTTGTCGAAGTACACGTCGATGCCGTCCGGCGCGGCGTTCGCGAGCAGTTGCGCGACCGGGCCGCTGTGGTGGTCGAAGCCGGTGTCGTACCCGAAACGCTTGAGCCGCGCGGCTTTCGCGGCCGATCCGGTGCTGCCGACGATCCGGCCCGCGCCGAGCAGCCGCGCGATCTGCCCGGCCGCGCTGCCGACCGCACCGGCGGCGGCGGACACGAACACGTCGTCACCGGGCCGCAGCCGGGCGATCCGGGTCAGGCCGACGTACGCGGTGAGCCCGGTCCCGCCGAGGATGCCGAGGAAAGCACGGAGCGGTACCCCCTCCGGCTGCATGATCTGCCTGGCGTCGGCCGCGGCGAGCAGAGCGTGGGTGCTCCAGCCGTGCCGGTGGAAGACGACGGCGCCGACGGGCAGGCCTGGTTCGCGTGACTCGACGACGCGCCCGATCGTGCGTCCCTCCAGCCCGGCGCCCAGTTCCCACTCGCCGGGGTCGAGGTCCATCAGCTCCCGCATGTACGGGTCGACCGACAGGTAGAGGTTCTCGACCAGGACCTGCCCGTCGGCCGGACGCGGCAACGGCCGCGTGACGAACGTGAAGTCATCCCGGCGGGGCTCGCCCCGGGGACGGCGTACCTGGCGAACGGCGGTGAGGGTGCTGGTCACGAGCCAGAACGCTAGACACCGCGCGAAGCCCTGGGCAGACCGTCGCGTCGATCGTTCCCGCGAATCCATGAACCACATTCATGGACGCGGCTAGGCTGTCACTTGTGGACACCGACGACCTGGCCCCGCAGGAGCTGCGGCTGTTGCTCGCCGTGGAACGGACGGGCAGTTTCACCGCGGCCGGGCGGGAGGTCGGGCTGACCCAGTCCGCGGTGTCGCACGCCGTGCGCACCTGTGAACGGCGGATCGGCGCGGTCCTGTTCGACCGCGGCCGGACCGGGGCGAAACCCACCCCTGCCGGGCAGCGTGCACTGGTGCACGCCCGTCAGATCCTGCGTCAGCTGGAGCTGCTGCGCAGTGAGGCCAGGGGCGCGGCCGCCGGTGCGGTCACCGGCCCGTTGCGCATCGCGGCCTTTCGCACGGCCGCGGCGCATCTGCTGCCCGCCGCGCTGGAGCGGCTCACCGCCCGCTACCCCGGGCTGAGCCCCCGGGTGCTGATCGTCGCCGAACTGGGCCGTGGCACAGCGGGCGAGGTCGCCGACGGCCGCGCGGATCTCGCGATCGCCACCCTGTCCGGTGAGACGGGGCTGCCGGGCCTGCACTACGGGGATCTGCTGACCGAGCCGTACCTGCTGGCGCACCCGGCCGGGCACCCGGATCCGCGTGGCCTGCCGCTGATCGACTGGCCGGAGAACTGCTCGTCCTACACGCGGGAATGGTGGTCCCGCCAGGACTGGCTGCCACCGGCCACGTTGGAGGTCGCCGACGACAGCGTGGTGCTGTCCATGGTCGCCCAGGGCCTGGGCATGGCGATCCTCCCGCGCCTCACCCTGATCGACCCGCCAGCCAGTGTCGCCGTCGTCCCGCTGGGCGACCAGCCGCCGACTCGCAGGATCGTGCACGTCACCACTGAGGCGGCCCGGCACTCGCTGGCCGTGCGCGAGCTCATCCGGGAACTGCGTGCGACGAAAACGCAGTCGCTTACCGCCGCGAGATAGTCGATCATCCCCAACGGCAACGCTGTCGCACACGAAGGGGATCAACGATGCGGTCGGTGACAGTGCCCGCGCAGAGCGGCCGGGCCGCCGAGGTCGCTGCAGGCGATCTCGTGCACGTCGTCGACGTCGACGGCCACCAGGTCGGCGACCTGTGGGTGATCGATGCCAATGACCACGCCCGGTGGCTGTCGGTCGGCCAGACACGCGACCAGGTGGAGCGGCTGTTCCCGCGGGTCGGCGACAGGTTCGCCGACCGGTTCGGCGAACCCATCGCCGAGTTCGTCGCCGACGACTCACCGGGAAAGCACGACATGCTGTTCCCGCCGTGCGACCGGTGGCTCTACGAGCGCGAGGGCCTGCTCGACCACCCGAACTGTCACGACAACTTCCTCGCCGCGGCCGCGTCCGCCGGGATCGACCTGCCGGTCGTGCCCGACCCGGTGAACGTGTTCCAGAACTCGGCTCCTGAGCCGGACGGAACCTTGGTCGTGGGGACCGCCGCGTCCGAGCCGGGAGACTCGATCACCCTGCGAGTACTGCGGGACGCGGTTGTCGTGCTCACCGCGTGCTCGGTGGACTACTGGCCCACCAACAACATGCGGTGCACTCCGCTGCTCCTGCGCATCGAATCCCCGTGACCGGCCGCTACACGGCATTCCTGGCACGGATCCGGCGCCAGACGAACACGACGAGCACAGCCGTCAGGAGCAGGAAGATGGCGGTCTCGATGAGCCGGAACGTCAGCAAACGCTCGCTCGGGTGGTACAACATCGCCACCCGCTCCGGGCATGTCCCCTCGATGTTGGACGTGAACTGTCCGGACGAGTCCACGCAGCCCGCGTCGACGAACATCTTGTCGGGAAACCGCTCGCTGTAGAGCCGGTTCCACGCGGGACCCATCCCGACGTTGGTGACGGGCTCGCTGGCCACCAAAGGCGGCAGGTAGTGCGGCCGCCATTGCACGACCGCGAACCGGACAAGCACGAACACACCGATGGTCGCGGCCATCGCGGGCACAGTGCGGCGGATGACGGCGCTGGCCGCGACGCCGACAGCGATACCGAACAGCGTGTACCCGACGAGGAGTAGCGGCGAGGCCTCGAAACGCTCGCCGTCGTCGAACAGGCTCATTCTGGGTGAATGCCCCTTCACCACCAGGGTCAGATAGGCCCCCAGGGCACCGAGCGCGGCACCGATGACGACACTGATTCCGGCGAGCAGTCCCAGCTTCGTCAGCAACCACCGTGCGGGAGACACGTCCTGCGACCAGACCATCAGGTAGGTGCGTTGCTCGTACTCCCGCGCCAGTAACGGCGCGCCCAGGAACACCGCCAGCACCACCGGAACCATGGGTAGCACCCATTCGAGGTACCCGTTCCAGATGCTGAAGGGGTCGAAGAGGCCGAGCACCGGTCCGCATCCCTGCTGTGTGGTCCGACACTCGGCACTGCCAGGGAACTGTCCGATCAGGCTCGCGGCCTGGAAGACCACGACGGCAGCGAGAGCCACCGTGGCCACGCCGAGGATGATCGGCCAGCGGTGCTGGCGCCACGTAACCCAGACCATGCCCCGGAGTCCGCCACCGCCGCGACGCGCGGTGGTCAGTGTCGCGGTCACGCGGCTTCCTCGCCGCGACGGTCAGCCTTTCTGGCAGACATGTAGCCCAGGACGAGATCCCCGATGCTCACCGGGCGGGTACGCCACTGTGGCAGCTCGACGCTCGACGACGTGCGCATCAGGAAAGCCGAGTAGTTCCTGGCGTGTTCCACCCGCACCAAGTCTCCCGCGCAGGGTGGCACAGTGGTACGCGGGCCCTCCACGTGAAGGTGCTCGGCCAGGAGCGTGTCCATGTCGCCGGAGAGCCGCAACCGGCCATCGGCCAACAGAAGCAGGTGATCGGCCACTCCGCCGAGGTCGGCCACCATGTGCGTGGACAGCAGCACCGTCATCCCATTGTCCGCGACCTCGCTCATCAGCTCACGCGTGATCTCGTGTCGCGCCAACGGGTCCAGGCTGGCCAAGGGCTCGTCCAACAGCAGCACGGAAGGGCACGCACCGAAGGCCAGCGCCAGCGCCACCTGCGTCTGCTGCCCGCCGGAGAGCTCACCGCAGACCTGGCCGAGCGGGACACCGAAGCGGTCAAGCCACCGCTCGGCCCGCCCCTGGTCCCACACCCGGTTGAGGGACTCGCCCATCTTCAGCATGTCGGTCACACTCAGCGGGCGGTACAGCGGCTTCTGCTGCGCGACATAGGCCACCCGACCGTTGATCTTGGCCTGTCCCGCTGACGGAGCCAGTACACCGGCCAGGATGTTGATCAGGGTGGTCTTCCCCGCGCCATTGGCCCCCACCAACGCTGTCACCATGCCAGCCGGGACCTCGAACGAGCAATCACGCAACGCCCATGTGGCACGTGTCCGCCGATGGCGGTACCGGCGTCCCAAACCCTCCGCCGTCACGGCAACTTCCGCAGTCAATCCCCTAGCTCCGTTCTCGATTCGACAAGGACCGCGCCCAGCAGCGCACGCATGTCCTCCTCCGCCATGCCGTCCGCGCGAGCCTGCCCGACCCACTTGGCCAACTCCTCACGAAGGCGCTCCATCACCTGGGGCCGCACCGCCTGGAGCGTCGCCCTGACAAAGGTTCCCGTCCCATGACGGCCTTCGACCAGCCCTTCGGACTCCAGCGCCCGATACGCCTTCAACACCGTGTTCGCGTTGATCCCGCAGGTGGCGACAACCTCGCGAACGGCGGGCAACCGGTCACCCTCGATGAGCCACCCGAGCCGCAACGCCTCCTTGACCTGCACGACGACTTGGACGTACGCGGGAATGCCGCCGTTGCGCTCGATGTGAAACCGCAGCGTTCCTCCCTGCTCAGTGTGTCACTGATGTAAGACACTAGCACCCTACGTGGTAACGGGTCCCCGAGGTACCCACCCCGCTCCGGCCAGGATTCCGTCAAAGTCGGACTGTGCGCCCAAAGCAACCGCAAGCGGGCAAGTGCGCAAGCGGGCAAGCGGCCCTGTGCGCAAGCGGTCGAGGGGGCAAGCGGCCGTGTGCGCAAAGCGGCCGAGGGGGTTAGAGGTCTTGCGCGCGAGCGCATGAGGGTGGTTCGTGGTTGGTTTCCTCCCGTATGGCCTGGGCGAAGCCATACCACGGCGTGTCGGGAGGTCGGCCTACGCAAACCGACCCACAGCGCAGGCGATACCGACCTCCCGGCACGTCGTGGTTTCCTCCGGCAGGACATACGGGAGGGAACCGACCACGCCTCTCTACCACTGGACCCAGGAAATCACGTGAGCACAGCCAACCGGGTGGACAAACCATGGGTTGGTTTCCCTCTCGGCGGCCTGCCGTCCGGCGAGGACCTTCTTTTTTCTTGTCGCAAAAGAAAAAAGAGATGCCTCGCCGGCGGGCAGGCCTCCAAGAGGGGACACAAACAGAGCTTCGTTTCTCGCCCCGGTTCGCTCAGCCCACGTGACTTCCCGGGTCAAGTGGGGGGCGCGGGGCGCCCCTCCCGTATGACCTGCCAAAGGAAACCACGACGTGCCGGGAGGTCGGTATCGCCTGCGCTGTGGGTCGGTTTGCGTAGGCCGACCTCCCGACACGCCATGGTATGGCTACGCCCAGGCCATACGGGAGGGACACCCCACGAACCACACCCCTGCGCATGCGCGCAGGCCGCAGGCACGCAAGCACTTGCGCTCGCTCGCACGCCGCATGCCCCTGCGCTCGCATGCGCGTCACACACCCGTGCGCTTTGCGCGCACACCATGGACATTTCTGCGCACGACCTGTGGTCATTTGGACGGTCGGTTCCTGGTTGTGCTCACCAGCCGCGTCGCTGCCACTCCTCAAGATGGGGCAGTTCGGCGTCTACAGTGGTGCTGGGACCGTGACCGGGATGGATCGCTGTGTCAGGGCCGAAGGCGAGGAGTCGCCGCACCGACCGCATGATGGTGTCGAAATCGGACAGTGGCCATCCGGTGAGGCCGGGTCCGCCGGGGAACAGGGTGTCGCCGGTCAGCAGATTGCCGGGCAGGGCCAGGGTCAGTCCGCCAGGGGTGTGGCCGGGAGTGTGCAGCACGGTGGCCGTCAGCCCGCCGACCGTCAGTCGCTGTCCATCGTGGACAGGTTCGGTGTGCCCGTTCCAGAGCGTCTGTCCCGCGACCGGCGTCAGTGCGGCGGGGTCGGCGGCGAGCAGGTGCGCGGTGTCGGTGCCCGCGTCGAAATGGCCGTGACGACGCAGGTGTTCGAGTTCGTTCGGCCAGACCGGCGCGTCGGCCGGATGCGCGAGCACGGGCACGTCGAGTTCACGCGCGACCTCCGGGACGGCCAGCACGTGGTCGAAGTGCGCGTGCGTCAGCACGATCGCGACGACGTCGAGATCGCGTACGGCGTCGAGCACACGGTCGCCGTCCGCGCCGGGGTCGACAAGCAACGCTTGCCGTTCCCCTGGCGCGTGCACAGCCCAGCAGTTCGTGTGCAGTGGGCCGACGATGATCCTGCGGAGCGTCACACCACAGCTCTGTGCAACAGGTCGGTGACCACGCTCGGGTCGTACTTGTCGACGACCGGGAAACCGGACGCCCATGGGCCTTCCCAGTGCACGGTCATGCCTGGGTTGGTGAGCGTGGCGCCGTCGGGCAGGACGAACGTGGGGCTGGTCGCGATCGCGTCGGTCTGGGCCACGGTGTGGTCCTCGTGCAGTGCGGAGCGGTGGCTGCCGGTGTCCAGCGCCTTGGCCAGACGGTCGGGGTCGAGGCCGGATTCCGGTGCGCTGGCGGCGGTTTCGGCTGCGACGTCCAGGATGACCTGCCGGTGTGCGATGGAGCGGCTGTCGGTCCAGAACGCGGTACGCAGGGCCCAGTCCAGGGCTTCCCCGGCGGCGAGGCTCTGCGCGGACGCCGCGAGGACCGCCTCGGCGGCGAGCAGGACGGTGTGCGGGTAGAGGTCGTCCGCGGCCGTCCACACGCGGAATCCGGCCTGCGGCAAGATCTGCCCGAGGCCCACCGCCTCGGTGTCCGTGCCGCGCCGGGGATGCGGCCCGTTGAACAGCTCCAGTGCGAACACGTGGTGCTCCACCCGGACCTTGGCCGCAGGATGGTCGTCGGGCAGCGCCGCTCGCGCGTCCCGCAGGGTGTGCAGGGCGACGTGGGCGAACGGGCACAGCAGGTCGGACCAGACCTGCAGAACACCCTGCGGTGGCGGGGAAACAGCGGTCACGGGTGCTCCTCGTGATCGGTACCTGGTGGGTTGGTGGCGAACCGGGTGGGCCGGACCAGCACGGCGGTGCGGCGTTCGCGGGCCATCACCTCGTCGTAGACGTCGAGGTCCGGGTGCTGCCCGCCCGCTGCCGCGTAGATGTCGCGCAGCACTGTGCGCAGGTCGTCGGCGGGCAGTCCGGGCAGGTCGTCGCCGGGACCGGCGAGTTCGGCATGACCGTGCACCGCGATCCACTCCCAGCCTGCGCGGAAAACCAGGGACACCAACGGGTTGGCGCGCAGGTTGGCGAGTTTCGCCGTGGCACCGCGTGCGACGAACGCGACCACGTCGTGCCCGGTGACCGGGTGCGGCAGGACTCCGGCGTTCACCACACTCGTACTCGGTGTGCCGTCCGGTCGCAGGGTGACCAGGACGGCCAGATGGTGGTCTAGCGCGCCGAGTTCACGCACCACCTTCAACGAGGGGGACATCCAGCCGCACCTTCCGAACACCGCGAGCTAATCGGACCGAGGTCCGCTTTACTCGTCGGACCATACGGACTGCGGTCCGGTTGAGTCAAGTGGGTGCGGACAGGCACAACATCTCCGGCGAGCCCCCAGCGCGGGCGACTTCCACCGCACGCCGGGAGCGAGCCGAGCTGCCCGTCAGGAACGAGCCACGATATCGGGGCGTACGAGCACACGCCTCACGTGTAGTAACCGTTCCATAATTCCCAGGCGTTAATCTCGTCTGGCGGGTAGCAGCGGAACTTGACCGAGTCCTCGGCACGCGCGGCAGCGCATTCCTCATAGGTCGGGTAGTAGCCGCCGAACTCCCACTCGTAGATTCCCTGCGTGTCGGCCACCGCGGCCGGGGCAAGCATCACCAGTGCGGCAACCGTCGCACCCACCGTTCGAACAATTCTCACAAACCCCTCCAACGATATTCGCTATATCAAATACACATTTCCGGCCATGCCACGAACAATCGTCAAAGTAGCCAGCCCAAAACCTCCGGACCACCCGCGCGCCGCGAAAACACCTGAATTGCCTACTGCCCGTAGGACAGTCGAAGCCGTTCGTTGATCAGCAGGTTGAGCCGGTAACGCATGTGTCCCAGCTTGCTCTCGTCGGGAGCGTCCGCCGTCGTGACGAGAGTCCAGCGCAACAGGCAGTCCGTCCTGTCCGTGGCCTGGCGCAGGTCGAAGCGGATTCGGTCGTCCGGCCGGTCCGGCCACAGCGAGGACCACACCACCAGGCTCGGTCGCACCGCGTCCACCACCGTCGGCTCACGCTCGTCGTCCAACAGCGTGAGCCACGGGCGACTGGACGGGTCACGCGGCGCGGTCAGCGAGCCCCACACGATGTGGGACGGTGCTGGCTGTGGCCGTTCGCGGCTGCCGAGTTCGAGCACGCGACCAGGCTAAAGCAGAACGCCAGTGCCCATCGGTCTGTCCATCCGTCGAACGGGTGGCGCTTTCGACGGCGTGTTATAGCCCCGGCAAGGGTTTTCCCGGTTTCCTGGGAATTCGGTCGGCGTTAACCTCTACCCGGGGTAGTCGCACCGGCCGTCCGGGGGGTGATCAACGTGGATCTTGGCCCCCAGCACCTGCGGATGATCGACGCCATCGCGACCGCGGGCAGCATCAGCAAGGCCGCCGCCCAGCTCGATCTCACCCAGCCGTCGGTCAGCACCATGCTCAACCGGGTCGAGCGGCACCTCGGCATCCGGCTGTTCAACCGGTCGTCCGACGGGGTCTCGCTCACTCCCGTCGGCACCGAGGTCGTCAGCAGGTCACGGGCGATCCTTGCCGGTGTCGACGACCTGTACGCCACGCTGCGCGGCCCGGCGGCCGACGAGGCGGGCCCGGTCCTGCGGATCGGCGGGCAGCTCGCGCCCGCCCTGATCAGTCTCAGTGCGCAGTTCGCCACGGTGTTCCCCCGGGTGCGGACGCAACTGCGGACCGACTCCGGCACCAGCCGCATCCTGTCGCTGCTGGCGTCGGGCGCGTTGGAGATCGCCGTCGTCCACGAGCCCGTCACCGAGCCGGTGTTCGTCCCGGCCAACGTCGAGCGGCATGTCCTGGTGAACGTCGAGCCGGAGTTCGTCGGCCTCGCGTCGGACAGTCCGCTCGCCCGCCAGGCGGACGTCACCCTCGCCGACCTCGCCGACCTGCAGTGGATCGACGACCCGATGGACGACGGCCCGTGGCCCGCCTTCTTCCGGCGGCGCTGTGCCGAGGCCGGGTTCCTGCCGACCGTGAGCTTCTGGACGGGCAGCTGGGAGTTCGCGACGTCACTGATCAGGTCCGGTCAGGGCGTCGCCATCTACCACCCGACCGCCCGGCCCCGTGAGGGCGTGGTGTTCCGACAGCTGCGCGACGACCCGCTGACGCACCGGGTCGTGCTGCTGTGGCGGCGGGAGTCGCGTGCGACGGCGTTGCGGCTGCGGACCGAGCTCGGCCGGATCTACCGGCGACTGGTCAGCGGCAACCCGATGTACGCGAAGTGGTGGAACGAGCATCCCGAGGCGCATCCGACCCTGCCCCCGGTCGGGAACGGCCAGGTGTGGTGACGCACGATGACCTGGTGGCCAGAGACGACGTGGTCAACGATGTCACTTCCGCTCTCCGGCGGCACGGGGCGGTAACGCTGTGCGGCGCGGCGGGCAGCGGCAAAACCGTCATGGTCGACCAGATCGCCGACGCGGCGCGTGACACCGGCACGCACGTGCTGCGGATCTGCCCGGCCGAGTGCGAGTCCGGGCTGGGCCACAGCGGCCTCGTCGAGCTGCTGGCCCAGATCGACCCCGACGAGGTGAACGCGGGCCCGCAGCCGCAGCGGGACGTGCTGTCGGCGATTCTCCGCCGCCGACCGGTGCCCAGCGGCGGATTCGACCAGCTGACCATCCGGCTCGCGTTCGCCGACCTGCTCGACCGGCTGGCCGCCCGCGCCCCGGTTCTGGCCATTGTGGACAACGCGCAGTGGCTCGATCCGGCCAGCCGGGACGCGTTGAGCGGCGCGCTCAAGGTCATGCGCTCGTCGCGCGTCCGTCTCATCACGACCGAACGGACGCTCCCGGCCCCGGCCATCTGCCCGGACAGCCCCCGCGTGCGACTGCCGCCGCTGGACGTCGAGCAGAGTGCCGCACTGGTCGTGCGTCTGGGCTTGCCGTACCGGTGGATCGGCTGGGTACACACGATGAGCGGGGGCAACCCGGCGATCGCGTTGACGACCGCGAACGCCGTGCTTGCCTCACAGCTGGTGCAGCGTTCACCGGAGCCTGTGCCGTTGGCTCCCGCCGCCCGTGTCGTGGTGCGGCAATGGCTGGAGGACGTCACCACCCCGGCGCGGGGGACGCTGCTGCTGGCCAGCCTGGCTCGGCGGCCGACCGTGACGCTGCTGAGCCGGATCTTCCCCGGCCGCGCCGAGGTCGACATCGCCGCGGCGGCGGCAGCCGGGCTGGTGACGGTCGCCGGTGACCGGGTGCGGTTCATCGCCCGCGCGACCGCGTCCGTGCTCGCCGACGAGGTGGGAGTGCTCGAACGCAGGCTGGGGCACGAGCTGCTCGCCGGGGCGGTCGACGATCCGGTCGAGGCCGTGTGGCACCAGGCGCACGCGTCCGCGGAGATCAGCATGGACCTGGCCACCGCGTTGCGCACCGCGGCGGTGGCCTGCCGTGGACGGGGTGACTACGCGTTCGCCGCCGAGATCGGTCTGCTCGCGGTCGCCAGAATGCCACCGGCGTACCAGGATGACGCGCTCGCGTGCCTGGTCGCGGCGAGCGAGGACGCCGGGCTCGCCGGGCGGGCCGATCTGGCCAGGCGGGCCGCCGGGCAGGTGCTGGGCCGTTCGAACCGGGTGGCCGACCGGGTCAGGACCCGGCTGGCCCTGATCGACAGCGCGGGACAGGAACTGTCGGGCACGGAGGAGCTGTTCGCCAGGGCGTCCGCTGAGGCCGCTGGCGATCCGGAACTCAGGGCGGCGGTGCACGTGCGTGCCGCGATGAAGGCGCACCTGAACGACGGCGACATCCGGCGTGCCGAGACCGAGGCGGGGCTGGCCGCCGAGCTGACCTCATCGGACGCTGTCCGGTCCGACGCGTTGACCATGCGTGCGCGAATGCAGCGCGCCCTCGGTGATCCGGACGCGGAGGAAACCCTCACGGCGGCACTGAGATCCGGTACGTCGAAGTTCGCGGTGTTCCTCGCTGCCCGGCACGCGTTGTTCGACGACCGCCTCGACCACGCGCGGGGCGAACTGCTCACGTTGCTGCCGTCCGTCGAGATGTCCGGTGCCAGGGACGAACACGTCGAAGTGATGCGGTGCCTGGTGGAAACCGAGGCACGGGCCGGGCATTGCGTCGCCTGTCTCGAACACGCGAGACAGATCGCGGAGATCCGCACCGAGGCGGGCATGTCCCCCGGTGTCGCCTGGTACACGCTGGCGGTCGCGGAGTCCGTCGGCGGCAGCTTCGAACGGGCCGAGCGGCTGGCGAGCCTCGGTGTCGCGGCGGCTGAAGAGGACCACGATGTCGTGTTCCTGCCCCGGAACCTGTACGTGCTCGGCCAGGTCACGCTGTTGACGGGGCGCCCGGCGGCCGCGGTGCCGATCCTGCGGCGGGTGCAGCGGCTGGAGGCGGAGCAGGGCATCGTGGACCCGTCGATCCTGCGCTGGCACGGGGAACTGGCCGAGGCGCTGACGGCGACCGGCGGCACAACCGAGGCGGCCAGCCTGATCAGGCGGACACGACGGGCCGCGCGGGAGTTGGACCGTCCCGGTGTGCTCGCGGCGATGGACCGGGCCGAGGCGGTTCTGTTGGTGGCCGGGCGTCAACTGCCGGAGGCGATGGCGTTGCTGGACTCGGCAGCCGCTCGGTTCGCCGAACTCGGGGCGCGTGTCGAGCACGCCCGAACAGTGATGACACAGGGACGTCTGCTGCGCAGCAGGCGGCGGGGTTCCGCCGCACGCGCGATGATCCGGCGCGCGCTCGCCGAGTTCGAGGAGATCGCCGCGCCTGCCTGGGCCCAGCTCGCCTCGGCGGAGTTGGAACGGCTTGGTGTCGCCGGGCTCGGCTCCCCCGCGATCGACGTGCTGTCGGCCGCGGAGGGCGACCTGGCCGCGCTGATCGCCTCCGGGCTGAGCAACAGGGAGGCCGCCGCGCAGCTGTTCCTGAGCGTGAAGACGGTCGAAGGGCGGCTGACGCGCATCTACCGCAAGCTCGGTGTGGGCTCGCGGGCCCAGTTGATCGCGCTCCTGCGCCGGGATCCGGCGCGAATAACATCCGGCAATAGGCAAGTGACATAGCCGCACGGTGCTTCCAAAGGTGATCGTTGAGCGGTAATGGTTCAGACCATTTACGCCCTGCACAGTTTTCACCCGAGGAGCCCTGCATGAGATTTTCGGGTCACAAACGACATCTCGCGTTGACAGCCGCGTTGGTCGTCGCCGCCGCGGGCCTGTCGCCGTCCGCGACGGCCGGAGCAAGCCCGCCACCGGCGGAGGCCGCCGCGGCCTACCACGTGGTCAACTACTATCCACAATGGGCGGTCTACGGCCGCAACGTGTACCTGGGTGACATCGAGCGCAACGGCTCGGCCAACGGCCTGACCGTGCTGAACTACGCGTTCGCCAACATCCACGCCACCAACAAGACCTGCTTCGCGAACACCTCGTCGGTCGGCAACCCCGGCGATCCCGACTACCCCAAGGACAACGCGGGCGACGCGCACGCCGACTACCAGCGCGTCATCACCGCGGCACAGTCGGTCGACGGCCGCGCCGACGACCCGGCCGCCAAGCTGCGCGGCAACTTCAACCAGCTCAAGAAGCTCAAGGCCAAGCACCCGGGGATGAAGATCCTGATGTCCATCGGTGGCTGGTCGTTCTCCAAGTACTTCGCCGACGTCGCCGCGACCCCCGCGGCGCGCAAGAAGTTCGTCACCTCCTGCGTCGACCTGTTCATCAAGGGAAACCTGCCCTCCCGCGACGACTGGGGCACGGGCAAACCGGCTGGCGGACCGGGAACCGGCGCGAACATCTTCGACGGTTTCGACCTCGACTGGGAGTACCCGGGCGGCGGCGGTCTGGAAGGCAACCACGTCGACCCCAACGACAAGGCGAACTTCACCCTGCTGCTGCAGGAGTTCCGCACCCAGCTGAACGCCGTCCGGCCGGGCATGCTGCTGACCGCGTTCACCGCGTCGGACCCTGCCAAGATCAAGAACGGCCTTGAGCTCGACAAGATCTTCAACTACCTGGACTTCGCCAACCTGCAGGGCTACGACTTCCACGGCTCGTCGTGGGAGCCCAACCGGACCGGCCACCAGGCAGGCCTGCACGAGGACCCGGCCGACCCGAACCCGCCGGAGAGCAGGTTCAGCGTCGAACAGGCCGTGAAGATCTACCGCGACGCGGGCGTGCCACCGACCAAGATCGTCGTCGGCATCCCGTTCTACGGCCGGGGCTGGACCGGTGTGGAGGACGGCGGCGTGCACGGCGCCTACCAGTCCGCGACCGGGCCCGCCGAGGGCGATTTCCCCGAGGAGCCAGGAGTTCGGGGCTACCGCAACCTCAAGAAGCAGCTCGATCCCAGTCAGATCCACCACGACGACACCACGATCGCCACGTGGGGATACGACGGAACCGAGTTCTGGTCGTTCGACGACGCCTCGACCATCGCCAAGAAGACCGCGTACATCAAGGAACAGGGTCTCGGCGGCGCGTTCGCCTGGAACCTGGCTGAGGACGACGGCACCCTGTCCGCCGCGATGCGCACCGGGCTGGGGAGGAGATGATGAGAGCGACCGCGCTGCTCAGCAGCCTCCTCCTGGCCGTGGCGACCGTGGTCGTCGGTGCCCCGATCGCGTCGGCGGCCAACGAACAGTGCCGTCCTGACGGCCTGTACCGGCCAGCGACCACTGTGGACGTTCCGTACTGCCAGCAGTACGACACCGCGGGACGCGAGAAACTGGCGGGCGACCGGACCCGCCGTTCCATCGGCTACTTCACGAGCTGGCGCACCGGCAAGAACGGTGCACCGGCCTACCTCGCCCACAACATCCCGTGGGACAAGATCACCCACATCAACTACGCGTTCGCGCACATCGGCACCGACAACAAGATCTCCGTCGGGGCCAACAGCCCGGACAACCCGTCGACCGGGATGGAGTGGCCGGGCGTGCCCGGTGCCGAGATGGACCCGGCGTTGTCGTACAAGGGCCACTTCAACCAGCTGACCAAGTACAAGAAGCAGCACCCCGGCGTGAAGACGCTGATCTCGGTCGGCGGCTGGGCGGAGTCCGGCGGCATCCTGAACCCCGACGGCTCGCGCAACGCGACCGGCGGCTTCTACAAGCTGGCCCAGAACCAGGCGGCGATCAACACGTTCGCGGACTCCGTGGTGCAGTTCCTGCGCACGTACGGTTTCGACGGCGTGGACATCGACTACGAGTACGCCACCTCAGCGCCGTTCGCCGGGCACCCGGAGGACTACTGGATCTCCAACGCCAACCGCGGCCAGTTGATGCGCGGCTACGTGAACCTGATGAAGACGGTGCGCGACAAGCTCGACGCGGCGAGCGTGCAGGACAGCAGATACTACTCGGTGACGGCCGCGGTGTCGGCCTCCGGCTGGATCCTGCGCGGCGCGGAGTCCTACCAGGTCACCCAGTACCTGGACTTCGTCAACATGATGACCTACGACCTGCACGGCGCGTGGAACGAGTACGTGGGACCGAACGCGGCGCTGTACGACGACGGCAAGGACGCCGAGTTGGCGTTCTGGGAGGTCTACACGACGCCGCAGTACGAGGGTGTCGGCCATCTGAACACGGACTGGGCGTACCACTACTTCAGAGGAAGCATGCCATCCGGGCGGATCAACGTCGGTCTGCCGTTCTACACCCGAGGCTGGCAGGGCGTCACCGGTGGCACGAACGGGCTGTGGGGCAAGGCCCCGCTGCCCGACCAGACCCAGTGCCCAGCGGGAACAGGCGGGACAGTCGGCTCGAAGGTGCCGTGCGGCAACGGCGGAGTCGGCATCGACAACCTGTGGCACGACGAGACATCGGCGGGCGACGAGGTGCCCTCCGGCGTGAACCCGATGTGGCACGCGAAGAACCTCCAGGACGGCATCACGCCGAACTACCTTGAGGCCTACGGTCTGGACCCGAGTGACCCGAAGAACCAACTGACCGGAACCTACACGCGCAACTACGATTCCACGCTCGTGGCCCCGTGGCTGTGGAACGAAGAGAAGAAGGTGTTCCTGACCACTGAGGACGAGGAGTCGCTCGCGACGAAGGTGCAGTACGTCAAGGACAAGGGCATCGGCGGCGTGATGTTCTGGGAGATGGCGGGCGACTACGCCTTCGACCAGGCAAGCGGCCAGTACTTCATGGGAACGACCATGGTCGACACCATCGACAGTGGACTGAAGGGTGCCGCGCCGTACGGCAACACGAAGACCAACGGCGTCCGTCCGACGAACGTGCTGAACGTCGGCGTCGAACTGACCGGGTTCGCCCTCGGCGACGCCAACTACCCGATCAACCCGAAGATGCGGATCACCAACCGCTCGACGCAGCAGATCCCCACCGGCGCCAAGGTCGAGTTCGACTACGGCACCAGCGCCCCCGGCAGCATGGTCGACCAGTCAGGATTCCGGCTGACAGTAACCCAGAAAGGACACACCGGACCGAACATCGGCGGGCTGAAGGGCGACTTCCAGCACGCGTCGTTCACCCTGCCGAGAGCGATCCCGGCGAACGGCACGGTCGAACTGCAGGTGCGTTACTTCCTGCCGATCGCGACACCGTCGAACTTCAAGGTCACGTTCGGCGGCCAGTCGTACGCCCTGTCCGCGGACTTCCCACGCGGACCGTAATCTCCCGCAGCCGCGGCACGAGGTGTTTCCGCCAGAGCACCTCATGCCGCACCGAGGGAAGCAGTGGCAGATCAGGTGGCGTCGGACGGACAACCGACGTCACCGGGTGAACGAGGCATGGCAGACCCTCGTCTGTCACTGCTCTGGATGCCGGGGACCGCTGACCCAGCAGGGGTGGTCCCCGGCATCGCCGGTGTCAACGAAAGACCCGACTCAGCCTCTACCGGCGGCGTAACCGTGTGGCCGCGTGTGACGCAGAACGCGGGCGCGCTCGTCAATCGCGACCATGGCCTCCCTGAGCCCTCCGCCGAACTCGTTGCGGAACGCCGCGATGGCCCGGACGGTGTGGCCGTCCACGATCGTGTCGTCAATGACCAGCCAACGACGTCAGCCGCTCGTCCGCCGGTCCGTCCGCGGGTACGTCCAATGTGGCGCACAGCCATGCACGCAACTCGGCCGTCGGCCCCTCGCCAGTCGGCAGGCTCCGGATCTGCCGAAGCAGTTGCTCGGCCGTGCCGAGCGGGAACAGGCGAGGGTAAGGACGGTCGGGCCGCCCAGGAGTCAGCCCGGACCCCGGCATGGAAAGCGCGAAACCGGCCGAGAAGATGGCCTCCTCGGCGCGGAAGTAGTCGCTGTCGTCGAGCAGGACGGTGGGTGAGCCGTCAGCGTGCCGGTGGTTGGGCGCGAACGCCACGGTAAGGCCATACCAGCCGACCACGAGAATGATCGGCGCGCCAGCCGAGGTCACCTCGCCCGGAACGGTGACGCTGCCGAAGTGTTCCTTTCCCTCGGGCAGGCGTTCGACACCGCACGAGCGGCCGAACGCCGCCCCCAGTGCCTCGGACAGCCGTGCGACACCAGCAGACACAGCACCCGCGTCCAGCAGGTGCGGGCGTTCAAGGCGGTCCGGGGCGTCAAGGTCGAGCAGGAACGCGCACAGGTCTTCGGCGGTGACGGACATAACGAGATCGTCGCAGCAGCAGACGAACTCAGCCAACGCATTTCGCCCACCATCAGCAAGGAAAGAACAACCCTGTCCTGTCCCAGCAGCGCGCAAGCGCAAAGGAGGCCTTCGGGTGTGTTCCCTTCCGTATGGCCTGGGCGAAGCCAACCACGGTCTGTCAGGAGGTCGGCCTACGCAAACCGACCACAGCGCAAGCGATACCGACCTCTTGACTGACCGTGGTTCCCTTGGGCAGGCCATGCGGACGGGGACACGCCCGCCTCCACCCGACCCACCAATAACTAGAACGATGGCCAATGGTTCTAGATCCTGTGTTCCCCTTTTGGCGGCCTGCCTCCCGGCGAGGGACATTCTGTGAAAGCCACCAAGCGGCTCGACTGTTGGGTGGTGCTGGTGTGGGAGTCCCGGGGCTGCGTATTGCTGGAACGGCCTGAGGTAGATCGTGTTCCGGGGGAAGGACGAAAAGACAGGCCACCAGAAGGGGGATACAACAGTGGTCCGTCGAGCCGCTTTCGCCATGGTTGATCGACTTCGTGGGTTTGGAGGGCGCGGGCTGTCCCTTCCGTATGGCCTGCCAGAGGAAACCACAACGCGTCAAGAGGTCGGTAGGGCCCGCGCTGGGCACGCCAGAAACGTAGGCCGACCTCCTGACCCGTCGTGGTTTGGCTTCGCCCAGGCCATACGGAAGGAACAACCCACGAACCACACCCATGCGCTTGCGCGCGAGCCACACCTCTGCGCTTGCACGCGAGCCACACATCGGTGCTTGCTCACGAACCACACCTCTGCGCTTGCACGCGAGCCACACATCGCATCCAGGACAAGATCAAGCGCTGTCCGCAGCGGCCGCTCGTCCGGCCTGCCTGCCGGAGAACAGGCACCCACCAAGGAAAGTACCTTCCAAAGCTCGATACCCGTGCACACCGCCGCCGCCGAAGCCCGCGACCTCACCGGCGGCGTAGAGACCTGGGATGGGTTGGCCGTTGGCACCCTGGACTCGTCCGGACAGGTCGGTCTGCAGGCCGCCGAGCGTCTTGCGCGTGAGGATGTTCATTCGGATGGCGATCAGCGGCCCGGCCGCCGGGTCCAGGATCTTGTGCAGCGCAACGGTTCGGGCGAGGCTGTCGCCGCTGTAGGCCAGCGAGTTGCGGATGCCCATGACCTGGTTGTCCTTGGTGAACGGGTTGTCGACCTGCTGGTCGCGCATGACGATCTGCTTGCGCAGCTCGTCCAGGTTGATCAGGTTCGTACCCGTCAGCCGGTTCATGCCTGCCACAAGGTCGGGCAACGTGTTGGCGATGACGAAGTCCTCGCCTCTGTCCATGAACGCCTTCACCGGCGGTGGTGTGCTGTTGAGCAGACGACTGGCCAGGTAGCCGATCAGGTCCTTGCGAGTCAGCTCGGGATTCTGCTCCGAGCCGGAGAGCATGAACTCCTTGTCGATGATTCTCTTGTTCAGCACGAACCACGAGTAGTCGTGGCCGGAACGGCCGATGAGTTCCAAGGTCCCGAGGGTGTCGTAGCTGGGCACTCCGGGATTGGCGAACCGGCGGCCCTTCGCGTCGAACCACAGGGACGACGGCGCCGCGAGCACGCGGATGCCGTGGCCGGGCCAGATCGGGCTGTGGTTGACCATTCCCTCGGTGTAGTGCCACATGCGGTCGCGGTTGACCAGCCGCGCACCGGCCGCCTCGCTGATGGCCAGCATTCGTCCGTCCACATGCGCGGGAACGCCGGTGATCAACCTCGCGGGCGGGCGGCCCAGGCGGGCGGGCCAGTTGCGGCGTACGAGCTCGTGGTTGCCGCCGATACCGCCGGAGGTGACGATCACCATCGGCGCGCGCAACTCGAAGTCGCCGACCTTGGTGCGTGAGCTGGGTGTTCCGCGTGCGGCGCTGCTGGGCTCCAGAATGGAGCCACGCACGCCGTTGACGGCGCCGCCTGCCATCGTCAGCCCGTCGACCTGGTGTCGGAAGCGGAAGGTCACCTTGCCCTTGGCCGCCGCGTCACGCACGAGCTTCTCGAACGGTTCCATCACGCCGGGGCCAGTGCCCAGCGTCAGGTGGAAACGGGGGACGGAGTTGCCGGGCCCGTCAGCCAGTTGCCCGCCGCGTTCTGCCCAGCCGACGATCGGCACCCACTTCACGCCGAGGCCCGCCAGCCACGCCCGCTTCTCCTCCGCCGCGAACTGCACGTACGCCTCTGCCCAGCGTGCCGCCCAGTAGTCCTCGCCGAGCGGGTTGTCCACTCCGCGGTCGAAGCCCGCGTTGCCGAACCAGTCGTTGCGGGCCAGGTCGAGCGAGTCCTTGATCCCGGCGGTGCGTTGCTCTGGTGAGTTGACGAAGAACAGCCCGCCCAACGACCAGAACGCCTGACCACCGAGGCTCGCCTCCGGTTCCTGGTCGAGCAGCAGCACCCGGCGACCGGCCGCGGCGAGCTCGGCGGTGGCCACCAGTCCGGCCAGTCCGGCGCCGACGACGATCGCGTCCGCGTCGGCTGTCGCGCCGACCTGGGCGGTGGCGGACTCACCGAACCCCAGCACGCCCAGCGCGGCGACGCCGCTGCCCGCTGCCAGCAGGTGACGTCGGCTCATGCTGTTCATCGAGCGCCTCCTCGACCACGTTGTTACTGTCCGGTAGCCAGCGAACCAGGCTCGGCCGGGTGGCCGATAGAGCCGAGTCGCCAATCACACCCGTGTCCGTTGTGCCCGTTCCACAATGTCCCGATCGCCGGTGAATATTCACTGGTCACGGTCGATACCGTGCTCTTGTGGCTGACTTTGACGGCGGTTGGGACAGCGTGGCGAGCCTCGTTGACGGGCGTTGGGTGGAGCGGCGGCCGCGTCGGCCGGACGTGGTGGACCTGCTGCTGATGGAGACGCGGGTGATGCCGTGGCTGGCGCGGCACCTGCCGTTGGCCGTGCCCGAGCCGGAGATGGCACGGCCCGACCCGCTGGTGGTCCGGCACGTGCTGGTCCCCGGCGAGCCGATGGAGAACTTCAGCGAGGACAACGGGCGACAGCTGGGTGAGTTCCTGCGCGCGCTGCACGCGGCCGACACGGTGGAAGCCGTCGCGCACGGCATGCCGGACGCGCGCAAGACAGTCGACGAACGCGCGGAGACCGTCGCCCGGTTCCGTGCTGACGTCGTGCCGATGCTGCCCGGCGACCTGCACGGTCGAGCGGATGACCTGCTGACCGCCATCACGCGACTGCCCGCCGACACCGTGGTGCACGGCGATCTCGGTCCGGAGCACGTCCTGTGCGTCGACGGCCGGGTGTCCGGTGTGATCGACTTCTCCGACGCCCACATCGGCGATCCCGCCATCGACCTGGCCTGGGCGCTGTCCGGAACACCGGACGAGTTCGCGCACGCCGTGGCCAAGGAGTACGGCGTCACGCACGAGCTCCGCGAGCACGCCCTGCTGTGGCACCAGCTCGGTCCGTGGTACGAGGTCACGTTCGGCTTGGACAACGACGAGCCCGACGACGTCCGCTCCGGAATTGACGGGGTTGTGCGCCGACTCGGCGGCTAGCCGAGCGGTTCGTTCAAGACCGGGGACGGCCACACGGCCGAGACTCTGGACATGACCTTCACCCCCGCGCTGGGCCGGTTCGCGCCCACCCGGTTCTATGACCACGTCGTCGCGTTGACACGCGAGCGCCTGTGGCGAGCGTTGGCCGCCATGCACGTGGCGCCACGGCCTGACGACGTGATTGTTGACGTGGGGTGCGGTACCGGGTCGTTGGCCGTGTTGCTGGCTCGGGTGGAGCCGCTGGCCAGAGTCGTCGGTGTGGATCCCGATCCCGACGTGCTGGCTGTCGCGCGGCGCAAGGCCAGCGCCACGGGTGCGCGGGTGCGGTGGCAGACGGGCATGGGTGACGAGCTGACGCAGTCACTGGAGGCCGGGTCGGTGAGCACTGTCGTGTCCAGCCTTGTGCTGCACCAGTGCCCGATCGCGGTGAAACGGGCGATCCTCGCGTCGATGTTCTCGGTGCTGTCCCCGGGCGGAAAGCTGGTGATCGCCGACTACGGGCTGCAGCGGACGGCGTTGATGCGCTTGGGTTTCCGGGTTGTGCAGCTCGCGGACGGCAAAAAGGACACCCAGCCCAACGCGGATGGCGCGCTGCCGTGGTTGATCACCGACGCCGGGTTCCGTGACGTACGCGAGGCCGAGGTGGTGTCCACGGTCTCCGGGTCGATCTCGATCTACGTCGCGCGCCGGGAGTGACCACGCAGCAACGGCAGCACGGCCGCGGGCGTCACGCCCATCATCTCGCGCATCTGGCGGGTGAGGTGGGCCTGGTCGGCGAAGCCCGCGGTGATGGCCGCGTCGGCCAGTGACTGGCCCGCCCGCACTGCCTCGGCCGCCCGGCGCAGCCGCGCCCACACCCGCCACCGCGCCAGCGGCATCCCGACCTGGTGGCGTGCCAGCGCGCGCAGGCGCTGCGGCGACAGCCCGACCATGGCGGCCAGGTCGGACATCGGGACACCGCGGTCCCACAACGTGTCCAGCGCCTGGACCAGGCGTGGATCAAGGTCGCTGGACGGCCGCACGCCCGCTTGGGCGATGTCGTCCTCGGTCAGGTCACGCAGCCACGGGGCCGCGGCGATGCCGTCGCCGCCGTGTTCTCGCAGCCGGTCGGCGAACGCGCAGTGCGGCTCGATGAAGAACGTGTACAGGTCCGCGTTGGCGAGAATGCGGTGCCGTGTCATCGGCGGCACGAGCAACGCCACGGACTTGTGACGCGTCGCTGACGCGTCCACCATGGCCACCTCGTCCCGGACCGCGACGGCGATCTGGAACGCGGCGTGCCGGTGCAGGGTGCTGTCCGTCACCGGGCCCCGGTACACCGCGTATCCCGCACCGATCGCGAATCGAGGCGCTTGGCTCACCTCTCCATAGTGCCCTGCTCAGCCGCCGGAGGTGAGGCCGAAACCGCAGGCGAGGTATCCCTTGCCCGCCTGGACGACGGTGACGGTGATCGGCTGGTCGCCGGGCATGCTCACCGGCACTGTCCACTTGTCACCATCCTGCTTGGCTTCCCCGGCCTCGCTCTTGGGAAAGGCACGCTGCGCTGGCGGGTCGAGCTCGTTCTCGATGGCGAACCCACCTCGGCTGACCGGGCTCGGCCACTGCTCGCAGACTGCGGCGTCCACCTTGGCCTTGTCGCCCTCCTTCACCCCGTCGATCAACGCCTGCACAGCGGCCTTCGGCGATGACGCACCGGTCCGCCCACCGGACTCCTCTTTTCCCGTCTCGGAGCCGGTCGCGACGGCGACGGCGGTGCCACCCGTGGAGCTGCCGCACGCTCCGACCAGCGTGGTGATCAGCACAGCGACCCCGAATACCCCGATCCGCACGGACCTCATCTTCTTGCCCACTCCCCATTGTGTTGACCGCGCTCGGCCTCGACAGCGGCGCGGAGAATCCCAGTGCGGCGAGTGAACAGCAGTTCCCACGGGCCGCCAAGCGGTTCCGTCGGAAATACCGCGACAGTTGACCCGTGTACCGCAGAGGTTTACCGACCGGCGCGGGGGAACGTGGCTGCCCACGGTTCGTCGGGCAGGCGCGCGGCGCCGATGACGAACGAGATGACGTGGTACCAGCCCGCGATGACGACGAGTTCGAGGATCTGGGCGTCGGTGAGTTCACCAGCCAGGCACGCGAATGTCTCGTCGGTCAGCGTGCCGGTGTCGTGCAGTTCGTCGGCGAGTCGGAGCGCGGCACGGTCCAGCTCGCTCCACGATGGATGGTCGGGGTCGGGTGCCGCCGTCGCGGCGAGTTGGTCCGGCGTGAACTCGGCCGCGGCGGCGAAAACGGTTGCGTGGACGCCCCATTCGTACTCCGCGCCGCACCGGGCGCAGGTGCGCTGGATGACGAGTTCGCGCAGGCGTGGTGTGACAGTTCCGTGGCCGAGCAGGCCCGCGCCGAGCGGACCCATGCGGGACATGACGTCGGGATGCCTGGCCAGGGTGCGGAACAGGAGCAGGGGCTGCACTCCCGCATCGGGCGGCGTCCACTTCGCGAGCAGGGCCGCGACCTCGGGCGTGTACGGCGGCTGGACGGGGGCGATGCGCGGCTCGGTCATCTAGACTCCTGCCTCAGAGGCTGCCTCGAATTCCGAAGCGGACGCTACCGCTTCGAAATCAGAAGCACAAGGAGGTCAGGGGTGAGCATCCCCCGTCCGGGCAAACCGGTCCGCGGGTCGAGCAGCGGCCAGCCGATCATGGCCCTGCTCGACCTGCTGGGCAGGCGGTGGGCCCTGCGCGTGATCTGGGAACTACGCGCCGCGACGCTCAGCTTCCGCCAGCTCCAGTCCCAGTGCGACGGGATGAGCTCGTCCGTGCTCAGCTCACGGCTGGACGAGCTGCGGGACGCGGGAATCGTCGAACTCGCCGCGTCCGGCTACCACCTGACCGACGAGGGCCGTGAACTGCTTGAGCTGTTCCTGCCCCTGCACGACTGGGCGGCCAGGTGGGCCGAACGGAGCGCCCCCGGCGAGCGTTAGACCCCCAGGTCGGCGAGATCGGTGTTGGCGCCCGACAGCACGACGGCGACACGCTCGCCGGGCTGTGGCTGGTAGGCGCCCGAGGTCAACGCGGCCAGCGCCGTGGCGGCGCCGTGCTCGACGACGATCCGCCGGTCGTTCCACAGCAGCTTGCGGGCGTCGACGATGTCGCTGTCGTCCACCAGCACGGACAGCACACCGGCGCGGGCGGCCACCGCGTACGGGATCTCGCCGAGGTGTGACGCGCCGAGGGAGTCCGCGGCCACACCGGAGACACTCACCTCGACGGGTTTGCCCGCCGCCTGTGCCGCGTTGAACGTGGGAGCCGACCGCGGCTCCACTCCCACGACACGGGCATGTCCCTCGGTGGCCGCAGCGACGCCCGCCATCAGCCCGCCACCGCCGACCGCGACCAGGATGGTGTCGATCGCACCATCGGTCTGCTCAAGGATCTCGGTGCCCAGCGTGCCCTGGCCCGCGCAGATCTCGGGCTGGTCGTAGGCGTGACAGAACAGGGCTCCGGTGTCCTGCGCGTACTCGATCGCCGCCTCGTAGGCGTCGTGGTACTTCGTGCCCACCTGCTTGATGTCGGCACCCAGCTCACGCAGTTTGTGCAGCTTGACCGCGGGCGCCGTGTTCGGGACGAACACCCGGGCGTGGGTGCCACAGCGGAGGGCCGCGTAGGCGACACCCAGCGCGGCGTTTCCGCCGGACGCGGCGACCACGCCCACGTCGGGCAGCTCGCCGCGCTCGGCGGCGGTCAGTATCCGGTTGAACGCGCCTCGGGCCTTGAACGATCCCGCGTGCTGCGTGAACTCCAGTTTGAGCCAGACCTCGGCCGCCGGGGGACACGTCCCCGCGTCGGCTTTGACGAGCGGTGTCTCCCTGATGTGGGAACGGATGCGTCGCCGGGCATCGGCGACATCGGATGCGTCGATCACGCCACCAGCCTGACGGCAACCTGCCTTAAGCACCAGTTATATCTACTATGGCTCGTTAAGCAGGCCTTAAGGCAAGGGGCAGCGTGTGCTGGATGTCAACCGCCTCGCCGTGCTGGTGCAGATCGCCTACGACGGTTCGATCACCGCTGCCGCGGCACGCCTGTCGATCACGCCCGCGGCCGTCTCCCAGCAGCTGGCGAAGCTCGAACGCGAGGTCGGGTGTCCCCTCGTCGACCGGCATCCGCGTGGCGTGCGGCTCACCACCGTCGGCGCGGCGCTGGCGACACACGGCGAGACGATCGTCGGGCAGTTGCGGGCGGCCGAGGAACAGGTCCAGGTCCTGCTCGACCGGCAGCCCACCCAGCTCGCGGTCGGCACGTTCGCCAGCGCCGGGCAGACGCTCGTCCCCACGGCGCTGGCGCGGTTCCGGCACCAATACCCCGACGTGGCACTGTCCCTGCGCGATCTCGAACCGCCCGACGGGTACGGGCTGGTGACCTCGCGGGAGCTGGACCTGCTGATCACACACCACTACCCGGGTGCCGTGCTGCCCGACGCGCACGGGCTGCGTCGATCGCTCCTGCTGACCGACCCGCTCTGCCTGGTACTGCCCTCCGGTCACCCCACCGCCGCACGCGACCGGATCGCACTGAAACACCTGGCAGACCACGAATGGATCTCCGGCGGGCAGGCCGTCCCGAACCGGATGTGCCTGGAACACCTCGCACAGCAGACGAACGTGCGCGTGCACGTCGCCTACGAGACCGCGGACTACCAGGTCACCCTCGCACTCGTGGCCGCGGGACTCGGTGTCTCACTGGTGCCCTCGAGCCTCCTCAATGGACTCGAAGACCGCCGGATCGCCGTCCGCGCGCTCACCGGCCGTCCGCCGAGCCGCGCGATCTACTTGGTGCACAACAAGCAACCCAACCCGCTGGCCCACGCGATGACCGGTTTCCTCGCCCGCTCGGCCACCGTCAGGTAACCGTCGGAAATCGTTAAGCCGCAAGCAAAACTAAGTACGCTCTCGGCCATTTGCCGCAACCCCTTCGGACAGATGGCGAAACTTCCTCACGTTTCCCGCTGGTCGGGTAAACGTGTCCGATTCTGTCAATGACAGTGATCTTCGCGGGGCCCTACAGTCCGGGACTGGATCGATCCACCTCCACCCATCCCCTGCTAGGGAAGGCGGATTTCAATGCTGAGATCCAAAATTCGCGCTGCCGTGATGACCTTGCTCACCGGCGCCGCGTTGGCGATACCGACCGTCACGGCCGACGCGGATCCGACTCTGCTGGTCGACAACCACCGGGATCAGCGGGACCGGGGCGCCCAGGCTGACATGCGGGTGGACCTCGGTTCGTACGCCAGTCCCCGTCCGGTCGCCTGCGACGGCAACGGCACCAGCGGCAAGCGAGTGCAACTGGTCTACGTCTACGGCGAGGGCCAAACCAGTCGCCTGCCACAGGTCCGTGGCGCGTTCCAGAGCCAGGCCGCGGAGACCGACGACGCGTTCGTCGAGGCCTCACGCCGGTTCGGCGGACAGGTCCGGCACGTGCGCTGGGTGCACGACAGCTCCTGCCGGGCCACGGTCGAAGAGGTGAAGATCCCGTTGGCCTCGCTGAACGACTGGTACAAGGTCAACAACGAGCTCCGGGCCCGTGGCCACAACCGCGCCGACCGCAAGTACGTCGTCTGGGGCGAGGCGAACTCGAACGGTGACACCGGCTGCGGCGCGATCGGCGGAAACGACGACCGCCCCGGTCCGGAGAACAACAACAACACCGGGCCGCACTACGCCCAACTCGGCCCGAACTGCTGGGTGGGCTGGGACTTCGTGGGCCACGAGTTCCTGCACACGGTCGGCGCCGTGCACGGCAGCGCACCGCACGCCGCCGGTGGCGGCCACTGCTACGACGACGAGGACATCATGTGCTACGGCCCGGAGATTCAGAAGATCTGCAAGGGCCAGCACGCGTTCATGATCGACTGCAACGGTGACGACTACTTCAACACCAACCCGCAGCCGGGCAACTACCTGTCCAACCACTGGAACATCGCCAACAGCGAGTTCCTGATCAGGGGTGGCGCCAGCTACGGCGTCGGCGAAGTCGTGACCGCACTGGCCAACAAGTGCCTCGACGTCCAGAACGGACGGACGAACAACGGCACGGTCATCCAGATCCGCGGCTGCGACACGTTGAACAGCCAGCGCTGGGCCAGGATCGGCAACACGCTGACCGCACTGGGCAAGTGCCTGGACGTCGCGGGCAGCGGCACCGCCAACGGGACCGCGATCCAACTGTGGGACTGCAACGGCACCGGCGCGCAACTCTGGGAAACCACGAGCAACGGCAACCTGCGCAACCCGCAGTCCGGCCGTTGCGTCGATGTCCGCTCCTCCGACCCGAACGACGGCACCCCGGTGCACCTCTGGGACTGCCACACCGGTGACAACCAGCGCTGGCGCCTGCCTGCCTGACAGGTCCAGATCCAGTACGGGTGGGTCCCGCCAGGCCCACCCGCACTGGATCCTGCTGTCAGCTTTCCAGTGCGGTCACGCCGTTCGTGGTGACCTCGTTGTTGCGCCGGGTCTTCGCCCAGCCGTTGTGCCCGCGGACCAGTCGGATGAAGGCACGCCACGAGGTGATGTAGAAGGTGTAGATGTAGGCCGCGTAGCAGCAGCCGTACCCGATGCCGCGCAGGAAGGTGCCTGTGCGCTCACACTTCCACCAGTAGATCGGCCCCCAAATCAGGAACGGCAGGATGCCGAACGACCCGTAGATCGCGAAGAGGATCCACGCGCCGTCGGAGAACCACTCCCAGACCATCACCGGGTCCCTGACCGTCTTCCCTGCCAGCAGGATCATCGGGATCGGGTAGACGATCGTGCCGATCAGCTGCATCCACGGCTGCGCGAGGTAGTACAGCAGCTCGGCGGCGCCGAGGGTGGTGACCTTGTTGGACGCCCAGATGATCCTGACGTACCGGGCGCACTGCATGGTCCCCTGCCCCCACCGGGTGCGTTGGACGAGGAACCGGCGCAGGCTGTACAGGCCTTCCTGGTCCACGTGGGTGTCCATACTGAACTCGGTCCGCCACCCCTCGATCAGCAGGTGCACGCCGATCTCGAAGTCCTCGAGCAGGCAGCCGCGCCACGGGGCCCGCGTCGGGCCCGCGATCGAGTCGAGCGCGGACATCCTGGTGAACTGGCCGTTGCCGCCCATCGAGATCGTGCCGGTGTAGCGGCGGGAGGTCTGGATCGCCGCGATCGCCGTGCGGAACTCCAGGTCCTGCATGCGAACCAGAGTCCGGCCGAACCACTTGTGTGAGCGGTCCTTTCCTGCGCGGCCGACCTCGCGGTTGCTCATCCGCACGTCGATCTGCACGGCGCCGACGTCCGGGTTGCCGAACAGGTGGTCCGCCGAGCACACCGTCAGGCAGTTCGCCGCGGGACGGCCGTCGGCGTCGATCACGACCACCACCGTCCGCCCGGGATCGGCGTCCGGCCCGGCCCAGTCGCCGATCTCGCGGTACGCGGCGTTCAGCGCGTCGCCCTTGCCCGTCCGCGCCTCCGGCAGCACCCTGCGCACCAGGTGCAGGTTGGAACTGTCCTCTTCGGAGTCCAGCAGCCGGGTGACGATGTCGGCGGTGCGGTCGGTCGACGCGTCGTCGACCACCCACACGTGGCACGCCGGGAAGGTGCTCCGCAGGTACCGGACGGTGCCTTCGACGACCGCTTCCTCGTCGCGGCACGGCACGATGAAGTGCCAGTCGAACCGGCTCGGGTCGCCTTCCGGTGCCGGTTTGCGCCGCAGGTAGGGCACCACGATCAGGTACACGTACGTGATGAAGGTGACGCTCATGATCAGCGCGATGGCCTGGGTCAGGCCGAGCAGTGCCGCGAAGGTGCTGTCGTGCATCAGCGGGTGCCTGCTCTCCGTGCCGGTGCGGGGGTTTTCTGCTTCGTGGCCAGCCAGACGAACAGGACCAGCGCGGCCGCCCCGCCGATGATGCTGATCACCGATCCCATCAGGGTGTGCCCCCAGTAGTAGCCGCGGTCGGTGCCGAGCCAGTCGACAAGACCCGCCAGCGCGAGGATGCGCAACTGGTTGACGACGAAGAGGATCAGCGCGGCCAGGCCGAGCGAGCGCAGCACCCTACCGGTGATCGGCGGCCTCAGCAGGACGAGCACTGCGGCGACCACGAACAGCGGCAGGATCAGGAACGCCGACGTGCACTCCGGTGTCATGGTCAGACCGAGCGCGTGGTCGGAGCCGAGACCAAAGTAGACGGCCGGTCGGGCGGGATCGACGGACACGCCGAACGTGCTGACCATGCGCAGCACGACGGCCGACATCTCGATCTCGAGCACCCGGTACGCCCGTTCGAACAGGAAGACGGCGACCGTGGCCATCAGCAGCAGCACCGCGGTCAGCCGTGCCCGCACGCGGACAGCGAACGTGGGAGCCGATCCGGTAACGCTCACAGGCCGTCCCTTCACAAACAAAGACCCGGCACGAGAAGCAGGGCGCACCGGCTGGCATACGGTAGCTGTTCACGCAGTGGGACAATCCGCGACACGCGGGACGCCGACCTCGCATCGACATATTCCACAGTGGCCACTTTGTCCGCGCCGAGCTGGGGGCAACCGCTTCGGCGAAACACGTTCGAGCGATTCGGCAGAAGTATGACCGTTCGAGTGAAGAAGACGGATGCAACTGTCCTGATTGGACTTTGTGGTCAATAGTCCGAACGCGGACCGGGTCGGTGCGAACCGACTGAGACTGTCCACTGGCGCAGCCTTATCGCCCGGCCGTGGTTGCGCCTCGTTGACAGAAGAGGACACTGCATGAAGAAGTCGAAAGTCGTACGGGGCGGAAGTCTCGTCGCGGTGGCCGTGGCGGCCGCCGTACTGGCGAACGCCGCTCCTGCCGCCGCCGCGACTCCAGCGGGTTCAGCGGACGCACTGACCGTCGACATCCGTCTCTCCAACGGCGTCATCCCGGTGGGCCAGGTCGGCCCACTCGCCCAGTCCAACACCACCGGCCCGACGTCGAACCAGATCGTCAACGTCGACATCCCACTGCTGGTCGCGGGAGGATCGGGGACAACGCACTCGACGCAGGACGCGGCGACCGGCGCCGTGCACTCCGACGCCCAGATGGGCGACGTCAAACTGCGAATCCTCGACACACTGACAGGCAACCCGCCGCCGTTGCCGTCGCAGTACACGATCAAGGCTGTCGAGTCGCACTGTGACTCGACCACCGCCGGTTTCACGGGCGACTCGAAGCTGTCCGACGTGAAGCTGGGTCCGCTGCCGATCCCGGTCGCGTTCCCGCCGAACACCCGGATCGGCATCCCGACCCTGGGTGAGGCCATCTTCAACGAGCAGATCATGTTGCCGGACGGCAGGTTCAGCGTCACCGCGCTGCACGTGACGTTCGGCGGCCCGGTCGCGCCGATCACCAGCGGCGACGTCTGGCTGGCTCGTTCCATCTGCGGCCCGGCGAGCCCGCCGGTGCCGATGGCGTCCGGCGCCGGTCTGTGGATCGGCCTCGGCCTGCTCGGCATGATCGCGATCCCGGTGGGAAGCAAGATCGTCCGGTCCCGTCGCCGTGCCGCGACCATCGCCTGACCGGGGCGGTGAGTAAGGGATGTACAAGTCCCCTGGGACTGGCGGCGGCGTAGCCGGTGGCAGTGTCGGGACGCTGGCCTCCACTGGCGCGTCTGTCGGCTGGTGGCTCCTGGTCGCGGGAATACTCCTCGTGCTTGGCACGACCGCCGTGGTCGCGTCATGCTTGCGGAACAGGCGAATCGCCCGCGCTCGCGACGAGGCCCTACCCGGTTAGTCGATCGACGGCCGCACCCGGGCGACGTGTTCGCCCGGGTGCGGCCGTGTCGCAGCGGAGGAATGCCCATGGAGATCATGCTGCTCGCCGGCACCCGGCCGGAAGCGATCAAGATAGCCCCGCTCGCGCTCGCGCTGGCCGGTCACCCGCACCTGCGCCCGGTGATCGTGCACAGCGGCCAGCACCGCGACATGGTCGAGCAGGCCCTCGCGCCGTTCGGGCTGACGGTCGACGCGCACGTGAATCTTCCGTTCCGCACCAAGGGCACCCAGGCCGAACTCGTGTCGGGCCTGCTGCCGGAACTCGACGACCTGCTCGACCGCGGCGCACCGGCCGCACTGGTCGTGCAGGGCGACACCAGCACGGTGCTGGCGGGCGCGCTGGCCGCGTTCTGGCGCAAGATCCCGTTGGTACACCTGGAAGCCGGGCTGCGCACGTGGGACATCGCGGCGCCGTTCCCCGAAGAGGGCACCAGGCAGATCGTGTCCCGGGTGTCCGCGCTACATCTGGCGCCCACCATCGGCGCGGCTGACGCGCTGCGCGCGGAAGGCGTGCCGGGAGAACGAATCGTGATCACCGGCAACACAGTGGTCGACGCGGTGCTCGCCATCGCGGAACACGACGAACCAGCGCGCGACCAGGCGCTGGCGCTGCTGGAGATGGAGATCGCCGAGGCGGGCCGACGGCTGGTGTTGGTGACCTCGCACCGGCGCGAGTCCTGGGGTGAACCGCTCGACCGCGTCCTGGCCGCGGTCCGCCGGATCACCCAGGCACATCCGGACGTCCAGGTGCTGTTCCCCGCGCACCCCAACCCGGCCGTGCGCGCGCAGGTCGAGGCCGGGCTCGGCGGCGTCGCGAGGGTGACGGTCACCGAACCGCTCGACTACCCGGACCTGGTGCGGACGCTGCGGATCGCCGACCTCGTCCTGACCGACTCCGGGGGAATCCAGGAAGAAGCCCCCTCCTTCGGCACTCCCGTACTGGTGCTGCGTGAGGTGACCGAACGCATGGAAGCCGTCGACGCGGGCTGCGCCTGGCTCGTCGGCACGGACATCGACAAGATCACCACGATGGCCACCCGCCTGCTGTCCGGCGCCCGGCACCAGCCGTACGACGGAAACCCCTATGGCGACGGAAAAGCATCCTTGCGTGCCGTCGCGGCCATGGAACGGCTGCTGCGGTTGTCCACCGCGGCAGCCGTCGACTCGGAGTACGCGTCCCTGCCGAGCTGAGGACCAGGGCACACTCCCCCACACAGAAGTCCGGCATGGACACCCCGACACCGCACTCCTATAGTTACTCGTGAGTAGTAATTGAGCCGAGTGGGTGAAGGCAATGGTCTGGTTCCAGGCGACGCCGGTCGCCGACGAGAGCGTGTTCACTACCTCGTCGCACGTCTACAGCTACACGATGCACCTCAGGGCCAGCGCCGACGAGGTGTGGGCCGGGTTGGTCGCCGACCGCGCGCTGGCCTGGTGCAGGCCGATCTCCGTGCACTACACCTCGCCGCGACCGTTCGAGGTGGGTACCACGCGTGAGGTCAAGGCGCTGGGCATCACGCTGCGTGAGCGGTTCTTCATCTGGGACGAGGAAAAACGCAGGCACGCGTTCACCGTCGAGCAGGCGACCATACCGGGCTTCGGCACTCTCGCCGAGGACTACCAGGTCGACCCGATCGACGGCGGCGCGCGGTTCCTGTGGCGTTTCGCGCTCAACGGCGCGCCTGGCCTGTCCGCGGGAATGAAGCTCCTCGGGCCACTGCAGCGCAAAATGGTGTACAGCAGGCTGATTCGCGACACCGAGAAGCACTTCGGCATCCTGCGGGCCACCGACGCCGCCTAGCGCGGTGAACACCCTGAGATGTGGGCTTACCCAGACACCACTGTTACGTTCCGGCAACAATTGCCTGTCTAAGGTGGACAGCGACCCCAGGAAACGCTTGTAAGGAGTCCCCCTGTTGCCGGTTTCCCCTTCCGCTCTTGGTGTTCTGCTGGCCGGGTGCCTGACAGCCGTGCTGGTGCCAGCCGATTCGGCCACCGCTGACACCGACGAGATCCAGGTCAGCCGGGACAAGGTGGTGATCCCGGTCACCGGTGGCGTTGCCGAGATCCAGCCAGCCGGTCTGGCGGTCAGCTTCCACGCACGCGGACAGCGAATGGTCGCCTCCGCGCCCGCGGCCGAACTGTCCGCGCCGGGCGCGGTGACCAGACGCGGACGGTCGGCGCACTGGTCCTACCCCGAGCGCGGGCTGACCGCGACAGCGAAAGTCGAACGTGGACGGTTGGAGATCTCCCTGTCGTCCACTGTCGACTCGACGGTGCACTGGCCGGTCACCGGTACCGACCAGGCGAGCACACACGTGGCGTTCCCGCGCGGCGAGGGGCTGTCCATCCCGGTCGGCGACGCCTGGTGGAACTCACCGGTGGCGAAACTGGTCGGGTCCGAAGTGGACATGACCGAGGGCCTGACCATGCCGTTCTGGGGCTACTCGCTGGGGCAGCGGGGAATCAGCTACCTGGTGCCCACGGACATCGACACCTCGCTGCGCTTCGCCAGCACCGATGGCAAGCTGCGCACCGAAGCGCGCCACGAGTTCTCCGAGCGCCGCGCCACCCGTGAGTACACCGTGTCGCTGGGGATCACCGACAACTCGCCGGTGGCAGCCGCTGTCGACTACCGGCGTTGGCTGGCCGACCGGGGCGAACTGGGCTCCCTGCGGCGCAAGATGGCGGCGAATCCCGAGATCGGCAGGCTGTTCGGCGCCTTCCACGCGTACACCTGGGGCAAGGCCAGGACAGCTGCCGCGGTGCAGCGGCTGCGCGCGGCCGGGCTTGACCGGATGTGGCTCGGCTACGACTCCGACCCCACACCGATGGACGCCGCCGCGGTGACCGCGGCCAAACAGGCCGGTTACCTCGTCGGACCGTACGACAGCTACGACAACGCGCAGGATCCGGCCACGTCGGACGCGCCGTCCTCGGTATGGCCGAGCCCCGTGTGGCCCGAGGCGTGCGTGATCGACGCGAACGGCAAACCGGTGACCGGCTTCGGCGGCCGCGGCTGCTACGTCAGCACCGAGGCGCTGGCGAAGGACGAGCCGACCAAGCACTACCTGGAACAGCGGGTGCGTTCGGTCACCGACAACGGAGTCAACAGCTACTTCCTCGATGTCGACGCGGCGGGCCAGTTCTTCGACGACTACAGCCCCCAGCACCCGATGAACAAGCCCACGGACCGCGCCAACCGGCTGGCCCGGATGCGTGCCCTCGCCCAGCGCGGGCTGGTGCTCGGCTCGGAAACCGCGGGAGCGTGGGCCAACACCGCGCTGGCCTACAGCCACGGCTCGCTCACCCCGGTCAGCGACCACCTGTGGGAGCTGCAGAAGGACACCCAGAACTGGGGGCCGTGGTTCCCCGACCATCGACCGGGTTTCTTCTTCAAACCGGTGGAACTGCCCGCGGACGCGGCCAAGGCGATGTTCGACCCGGCCTACCGCGTTCCGCTGTACCAGACCGTGCTGCACG
This sequence comes from Kibdelosporangium sp. MJ126-NF4, assembly GCF_000826545.1. The sequence goes on from NZ_CDME01000016.1 coordinate 505,215, forward strand.
ACTCGGTGATCAGCCTGGACCGCTGGGAACTGCCGTACTCGAAGTTCCCAGCCCTGCGCAAGAACCGGGCGTTGCTGGCGATGCTCTACGGCACGCCGCTCAACCTGGTGCTCGACGGCTCCGAGTCGGGCAGCGATCTGGCGGAACTGGCCGAGTTGCAGCGGTTCTTCGCCCCGCTGCACACCGCGGACCCGATGACCGGTTTCGCCAGGCTCAGTCAGGACGGCCTGGTGCAGCGCAGCACCTTCGGCACCCGGCTGACGGTCACCGCGAACTTCGGCGACCAGCAGGCCGCCGGTGTGCCCGGTGGCTGTGTGCGTGCGGAACTGGCCGGAGCGCAACCGAAAACGCTCTGCCCCTGACCTACCGCGTCGGCGCCGGAACGCGGCCGGTGTTTCTGGTGCGGTGCACCAGATCACGGGCCGCGTCCGGCCAGTCGGTGAACTGGAAGGCGAATCCGGCGTCCACCAGCCGTCCCGGCGTGACCCGGCGGCTCTTGAGCAGGAGTTCGGTGTCGGACCGCAGGACGAACGCCCCGATCTCGGCCATCCACCTCGTGGCGGGCAGTCCGATCGGGATTCCACACGCGGCACGCAGTGCGCGCATGAAGTCGCCGTAGGGCACGGGACTGGGCGCGGCCAGGTTGACAGGGCCGGTCATGTCCTCGTTGTCCATGAGGAACTCGACCGAGCGGACCAGGTCCTCGTCGTGGATCCAGGACATGAACTGGCCGCCACCGGCAACCGGGCCGCCGAGGCCGAGCCGGACCATACGCCGCAGCATGTCGAACGCTCCGCCGCGTTCCGGGCTCATCACCATGGCCGTCCGAAGCGTGACCTTGCGCGTGTGCGGTGTGATCGCCTCCTGCTGCGCCTGCTCCCACGCCTTGGCGATGTCGACGCTGAAGGCCCAGTAGCCGGGCACATCGGTCTCGTCACCGCCGATGATGCCGGTGGCCTCGTCGTTGGCCGCGTCCGAGCGGTGTGCGTAGATCGTGGCGGTGCTCATCTGGAGCCACACGCGCGGTGGCGCACTGGCGCGCCGGATCGCCTCGCCCACAGCGCGAGTGGAGTCCACGCGTGAGTCCATCATCGCCCGCACGTTGCGGTCGTTGTAGCGGCAGTTGACGCTACGCCCGGCGAGGTTGATCACCGCGTCGCAGCCGTCCAGCTCCGCGGCCCAGGCGCCGACCGTGCGGCCGTCCCAGCGAACCACCCCAGGCCGCGCTCGGTCCTGTCGGCTGAGCACCACCACGTCGTGCCCCGCGGCCGCCAGCGCCCTGCTCAGCAATCGGCCGATGTGCCCGGTACCTCCCGGCAGCACGATCTTCATCGACCTCCCCCTCCCCGCTTTGAGCAGTCGCTCAAAGCGCACTGTAGCCCGATTTGAGCGATCGCTCAACCGAGCCGCGCAAACGTCCCGCGATGAGACTGTTCGGCGTAACTTTGGTCTGAACCCGACATACTTTCGTTGACTGCAGTCAAAAGTGTTCGTAGGTTCGCGGGGAAGTCATGTGGAAACCCTGCGCTTCCATCAAGGAGCAAAGATGCTTCTGGCTGTCCACGACCGATGCCGCCAGTCGCTCGTCGCGGCAATCGCCCTGTTCACGTTCCTGTCTGTGATCGTCACCGTGCCCGCGCACGCGGCCATTCCGCCGCAGCAGCCCGGTGTCACACTTCGTGTGTTCGACATACAAACCGACATGGCCAAGCTCTGCACCATCAAGCCCGGTCAGACGCCCAACGTCGACAAGCTCATGCCGGTGATCAACTGGACGAGCACGGCCGACTTCGGGATCGCCGACCGGTTCGTGTCCGAGGTGACCGGCAACATCAACATCGCCGCGGCCGGTACGTACCAGTTCCGGCTGACCAGCGACGACGGTTCCCGACTGCGGATCGACGACAAGGTCGTGATCAACCACGACGGTCTGCACGGCGGCACGGCGGTGACCGGCTCCGTGCAACTCGGCACCGGCTACCACGCGCTGCGGATCGAGCACTTCGACAACCACGTCGACCAGCAGATCACGTTGGAATGGCAGCCACCCGGTGCCACCGGTTTCGTCGTCGTGCCGAACTCGGTGCTCAGCACCGACAAGGACGTCGTGCGGGTGACCGCGCCGGGGCGCAAGGAGTGCGAAGGCGTCGCGGACTCACCGGGTGACGGCCTGCCGTTGACCTCCGTGCACCCCGGCTTCACGCTGACCAACCTGCGCCCCAACGGTTTCCAGCCGCAAGTCACCGGCATGGACTGGCTGCCGGACGGCAGGCTCGCGATCGCCACGTGGGGCGGCTCCAACAACGTGCTCGGCGAGGTCTACCTGATGAGCAACGTCGCGGGCAACACGGACCCGACACGCGTGACGGCCAAGCGCGTCGCGAGCGCCCTGAAGGAGCCGATGGGCGTCAAGTACGTCGACGGCAAGCTGTACGTGTCGGAGAAGACCAGGCTCGTCGAACTCAACGACACCAACGGCGACGAGGTGACCGACACCTACCGCACGGTCGCCACCTGGCCGTTCGGTGGCAACTTCCACGAGTTCGCGTTCGGCCTGCTGTACAAGGACGGCTTCTTCTACGCGAACCTGTCGGTGTCCATCAACTACGGCGGCGCCACGACTGACCCGCAGCCCGCACCGGGCCGGGGCACCACCATCAAGATCAACAAGAACACCGGTGAGGTGTCCCCCGTCGCAGGCGGCCTGCGGACCCCACATGGCATCGGCTGGGGACCGGAAGGCGACGTCTACGTCACCGACAACCAGGGCGGCTGGCTCCCGGCGAACAAACTGGTCCGGGTCAAGCAGAACCGGTTCTTCAACCACTACACGAACCCGGCGGGCCCGTTCGACGCGCAGCCGGTCACCACGCCCGTGCTGTGGTTGCCGCAGAACGAGATCGCCAACTCGCCCAGCAACCCGATCACGCTGACACAGGGTCCCTTCGCCGGGCAGATGGTGTACGGCGACGTGACGTACGGCGGCATCCAGCGTACGTACCTCGAGAAGGTCAACGGCGAGTACCAGGGCGCTGTTTTCCGCATGACACAAGGACTCGAGTCGGGCGTCAGCCGGATCAGCCTCGGCCCGGACGGCGCGATCTACACCGGCGGCATCGACGGCGGCGGCAACTGGGGCCAGCCGGGCAAACTCGCCTTCGGCCTGCAGAAGCTGACACCCAACGGCACCAACGCCTTCGACATCCTGGCCATGCGTGCCGTGCAGGGCGGCTTCGAACTGGAGTACACCCAGCCGCTGTCGGCCGGGACCGTGCAGGATCTGCTGGCCAAGTACCAAGTGTCGCAATGGCGGTACGCGCCGACAGCGGCGTACGGCGGCCCGAAGATCAACGAGCAGACGCTCACGGTCAGCACAGCGTCGGTGTCCGCCGACCGCAAGAAGGTCACGCTGCAGATCCCAGGCCTGAAAGCCGGGTACGTGGTGCACGTCCGCTCGCCGCGGCCGTTCTCCTCGGCGTCCGGCACGGCGTTGTGGAGCACCGAGGCGTGGTACACCCTCAACTCACTGGTGGGTGGTCCCGCGGCCAGCGTGACCTACGAAGCCGAGCGTGCTGCCCTGAGCGGCGGCGCAGGCGTCGCTACCAACCACAATGGTTACGAGAGCACGGGCTTCGTCGACGGCTACTGGAACAAGGGCGCGACGACGACGTTCTCGGTGAACGCCGCCGCGGCCGGGTCGTACAACGTGGGCCTGCGCTACTCCAACGGGCCGAATCCCAGTGCCGGGACCAAGTCCGTGAGCGTCCACGTCAACGGTGCGAAGGTCCGGCAGGTGCGCCTCGCCAGCACGACCACCTGGGACAACTGGGCGGTGCAACCGGAAGCGTTGACGCTCAAGGCAGGGACCAACTCGATCGCCTACCGGTTCGACGACGGCGACGTGGGCAACGTCAACCTCGACAACATCACGGTCGCCGCCTCCCAGCGGATCCCGCTGTTCAACGGCAGCAACCTCAACGCCTGGGAGCTCAGATCAGGCGGCGCCGCGCCGTGGCCGATCAACGGTGGTTCGACGGAAACCCTCGGCGGCGACATCCGGACCAAGCAGAAGTTCGGCGACTTCAAGATGCACGTGGAATGGTACGAACCGCAGTACCCGTCGAACGTTACCGGCCAGCAGCGGGGCAACAGCGGCATCTTCCTCCAGGAGCGCTACGAGCTCCAGGTGCTGGACTCCTTCGGCGACCCCACGCTCGGCAACGACGAGGCGGGCTCCATCTACGCGAGGAAAGCACCGGACGTCAACGCGGCGACCGCACCGCTGACCTGGCAGACCTACGACGTCACCTTCCGGGCGGCCCGGTTCGACAGCGCGGGCACCAAGACCGACAACGCCCGCGTGACGGTCGTCTGGAACGGCAAGACAGTCCACAACAACGTGGAGATCAGCAGCCCGACGGGATCGGGCGACCCGGAGAACGCCGCCGGTGGCGCGATCCGCCTGCAGGACCACGGCGACCCGGGTGAGAACCCGCGCTACCGCAACATCTGGATCGAACCGATTTCCTGACGCCGAACCGATGTGGGGCTCACCGCGAGCCCCACATCACCCATTTGCTCACCAACTGCCGGAGCTCCCGCTGTCCGACGAACTGCTGCCGGAGCTCCCGCTGTCGTAGGAACTGCTGCTGCTGGAACTGTCATAGGAACTGCTGCTGCTGCTCGAGCTGTCGTATGAGCTGCCGCCGTACCAACCGGTGCTGCCGTGGGAGCGGTAGCCACCCGAACGCTGCCCACCACGTCCCCGTCCTGACTTGCTGAGAGCAGCTATCAACGCGATGAACCCACCCAGGATGCCGAGCCCGAACAGCCAGCCGAACACCACCCCACCACTGGACCTGGATGAACTGTCCGACGAGGCCGCCGCCCTGGTCGAGGTGGTGTAGGTGGGGGCTGTGTACGACGGGGACGTGTACGTCGGCGTCGCGCGCCGGGTCAGCGTCATTCCCGCCGAGGAGAACGTCGCCTTCACCGTCAGGGTCTCCTTCGCGGACAACGCGTTCAGCTGGACGCGGAGGACAGCACCGTCGACCGTGGCGACACCGCTGCGGCAGTCGACTCTCCGCAGGTAGCAGTAGCTCAACTTCGCCGCCGACGGCGCGGTGATCGTCGCGGTCACCGAGGACATCGGGACGTTCCAACTGTCGTCCGCCACCTCCCACCGCACGGACGCGTCAGAGTTCACCAGCGACACAGCGTCAAGCACGTCGTAGTCCAGCACGTAGGTGTGCACACCGGTCACCGTGACAGCAGGGTCACCGACTTTGATGTATGTGCTCCCCATGGTCACGGTCGTGGGAGCACCGTCCGGACTGGTCGCCTTCGCGGGCCCCGCCAGCTTTCGGCCCGAGAGGCCGCGGGTGATGCCGTGCCGCTCGTTGGTCCCGAAGTCGTAGGCGATCTTCTCGGTGACGTGTGCGCTGCCGTTGGAGGCGATGGTCACGGACACGTCGTAGGAGGCGATCCGCTCGTTCGGCGCTGCCGACGCCACCGGAGCCGCGATGAGTGCGACGCCCAGCGCCAGCGTTCCGGCCACCAGAATCCTCATCGCTCGCCCCCCAGTCATGATCGGCCTGTTCGCCGCCTACGACGCCGACTGCGGCGGATTGGTTCCGAATTGCCTGCGTCCATGCTGATCTGATCAGGTTTGCGTGTCGTGCGTTCGCACTCCGTCGAGCAGCATGCCGACCATTCGCCGGGGGTCGTAGCGCGGATCGCTGTCGCCGCCAATGCAGAGGTTGCCGATCCCCCGCATCAGTTCGAGCGGCCGCACATCGGGCCGGACCTCACTGGCTTCGGCGGCGGCGTCCAGCAACTGCCCGCACACGGGCAGCAAACGGTCGAGGAAGTAGATGTGCAGCGCCTCGAAGCCGCTGCTGTCCGACTGCAACGCGTTGGCCAGTCCGTGTTTCGTGACGAGGAAGTCGATGAAGAGGTCCACCCATTGCCGCAGCGCCGTGAACGGGGAGTCCGCGGCGGCCAGCAGCGCGGGCCCCGCCTCGGCGCACGCTTCGATCTGGTGGCGGTAGACGGCGACGACGAGATCAGCGCGGGTCGGGAAGTGCCGGTACATCGTCCCGATGCCGACGCCCGCCTTGGCCGCGATCTCCCGGATCGGCGCGTCGACGCCGGAGGTGACGAACACCGCGGCGGCCGCGGCGAGCAGCGTCTGTTCGTTGCGCTGCGCGTCGGACCGCTTGCTCCGGGGCGCGCCGGACTGGCCTGCTGTGGACACCACGGCATCCTTCTCTCACGGGCGACGGTCGTTCTGGAACGACGCTCCGTTTCAAGCGTAGCGGATCCGGCAGGTCCTACCGGCCCATCTCCGCCGGATCGATCAGCTTGTCGGCCGGGGGCGCGGCGATGGACACGGCTTTGCCGAAGTTCGTGAACTGCGCCTCGATCGTGGTCTTCACACCGCCCGGCGGCAGCTTGACCCCGGCCAGTTCGACGAGCTGTCCCATCAGGTCTGTCGCGTCCATGCGCACGATCACGATCCGGCCCTGCGCGTCGAGCGCCACGTCCACGGTCACCGTGCCCTTCAGCGCGCTCATGTCGAGGTTCTGGCGGGCGAACATGCGCGCTGCGGCCGTTCCCAGTGCGGGCATCGCGTCGGGCGCGGACACGGTCAGCTGGAAGGTCGTGCCCGACCGCGACACCGTCGCCTTACCGCTCTCGATCAGGGCGATCAGCCGCGACGGCGTCCGCGCGGTGGTCTCGACCTGCACGCCCTGGCTCGCCATCATGGTCGCGGCCTGGGCAAGGGGCATCGCCAGCCACCGGCCGCGCAGCTTCGGCGGCCAGCCGCGCATGGTCATGTACACCTGGTCGCCGACCCGCATCACCTCGGCCGTCAGGTCGGTCAGCGCGACCGTGGCGTCACCGGTGATCATCCGGCCGAGCTCCGGCGGGTTGGCGGCGAACGCGGCGACGGCCCGGTGGGTGCCTGCCGGACCGTCGAAGTCTGCGGTCGACGTCCAGTCGAAGGTTCCGTCGCGCCCAAGCACCATCGTCTGCCGTTCAACCAGTTGCCCGGTGCCGGACAGGGTTTTGCCCACCGCGGCGGTGACCTCGTCGATCGTCGCGCCCAGGATCGGCGCAGCCGACGACCCTGTGGACGTGTCGGTGCCGCAGCCAGTGACGGCGAGCATTCCGGCGAGCAGGCATAAGCCCAGCCGGGCACGGATCGATCTCACTGTGGTTTCCCCCAAGGTTTCCCGGACACAGCGCCGGATGTGCGGGAAACCCTACACCGCTAGCTGGCGCCCGCCTGCCCGGTGAGCGCATTTCCGAACACCGGCAAGCCATCGCCATCCACCGTCTCGGCGGCGAAACCCTCGAACATGAGCACAGGGTGACCGTTCACCCCTATCGGGGAAACCCTTTCGGGTCTTTCTTCCTGTGGCATGGTTGGCGCCGTCATGGGATTCGACGAGACCTTACCGACCCAACGAGCCGGGCTGCTGACAAAGCGCTCGCTCGTCATCGCGTCGCACGCGGTGGAGCGGGCCGCCCTCACCGGCATCGGCCAGGCGCCGATGATCGTCATCGCGATGTTCCAGCGTCTGCCGTACTTCGAGCGGGAACGCAGGGTCTACGCCCGGATCGCCGCGCAGGCGTCGGTCACCGTCGTGGGAATGGTCGACACGACACGGCCGGACCTCCCCGCGGGCGTGACGCCTGTCCTGCTGGGCAAGGACGAGGATCTCGCTCGCGAATGGTCGGTCGTGGTGTTGTCCCCGCGGTTCGGCGCGTCCGTGATCGCCCAGGACCTGGAGGAGATCGACCCGGAGTCCGCGGCACTGGAGGCGGGCAGGCTCTTCCACGGACGATGGGGCCTGCGCCGGGACGAGGCCTACGCGGAGACCGTGCGCATGCGGGACGTCCTCGGTGACCGGCTGCCTCCTTCGGTGCGCCGCAGGATCGACGAGATCCTGGCCAGTACCAACGAGCCGCCGTCCATCGAGATCGAGCAACGCACCGAGGCGGCCGTCGGCGACCTGGTCCAGCGGCTGACAGGACAGCGAGCCAAGGCCGCCCGCGTCGCGCAGGAGCGTGACCAGGCGGAGGGCGTGCACAACGACCCGGAGACCGGCCTGAACACACTGGCAGGCCTGACATCCTGGCTCGGAACGTCGACGGACACCGTCCCGCTCGGCGTGGTGATGGTACGCATCGCAGCGATGGCGCACCTGACCGAGCGGCACGGCACCCGCGCGTCGATCCACACCGGACAGAACGTGGCCGATCTGCTGCGCAGCGAACTGCGCCCGGTCGACCGCGCCGCGCGGATCAGCACGACCGACTTCCTCCTGATCAAACCGGCGGTGTCGATCGACATGCTGGAGGCGACAACGACACGGGTGTGCGAGCGGATCAAGGAACTCGAACGCGACTACCCGTTCGTGGAACTGGACTGCCTGTCGACGTCCATGTTGACCCGGCGGCGCCCGCTGCCGTTGGACCCCATGCGGTCCCAACTCGACCTCGCCGTCAACGAGTACGAGTGGCCCCCGGTCACGGGCGATCTGGCCGACCTGCCCGGCTGGCCGCTGCACCAGCACCAGCACAGCAACTGGTTCAGCTGATGCTCACCAGGTGACGGGGAGTTCCCGGACGGTGTAGAAGATCGCGTTCTCGTCGAACTCCAGTTTCTCCAGCGGTGTGGCCAGTTCCAGGGTCGGAATGCGCCGGTAGAGAGTCCCGTAGACGACCTGAAGCTCCACTCTGGCCAGTGGGGCGCCCAGGCACAGGTGCCTGCCGTGGCCGAAGGCGAGGTGGTGGCGGGCGTCTCGGCCGACGTCGAGTGCGTCGGGGTCGGGAAAGGCCCCGGCGTCCCGGTTGGCCGTGCTCTTCACGGCGACGATGCCTTCACCGGCACGGATGAGCCTGCCGCCGATCTCCAGGTCGGCGAGTGCGACCCGACGAGCCTCAGTGTGGGTGACGGACAGGTACCGCATGAGTTCGTCCACAGTGGAGTCCATGTCGTCGCTTGTCCGGACCGCGTGCATCTGCTCCGGGTTCGCACACAGCGCGGCCGTGCCCAAGGCGATCATGCTGGCGGTGGTGTCGTGTCCGGCCACGAGCAGCAACTGCCCCACGATGGCGATCTCGCGCGGAGTCATCACACGCGGCTCGGCCGCCAGTGTGCTGAGCAAGTCCTCACCAGGCGCAACGCTCTTCCTGGCCACGAGTTCTTCGAGGTAGCCGTTCAGCTCCTCACTCGCCGCCATGGCTTCGTCCGGATCGGACTCGTTCATCACGAGAGTGCGCGCCACTCCTTGGAAGTAGTCACGGTCGCTGTAGGGGACGCCGAGCAGTTCGCAGATCACCTGCGAGGGCACCGGCAACGCGAACGCGCGCACCAGATCCACCGGTTTCGGTCCCGCCAGCATCGTGTCGATCAGGTCGTCGACGATCCGCTGGATCCGCGGCCGCAACGCCGCCATCCGCCTGACCGTGAACTCGGGAATCAGCAGCCGCCGCTGAGCGGTGTGCTCCGGCGCGTCCATCTGCATCAACGTCGTCATCTGGGTGTCACGGGCCTTGCTGATCGCGTTGGTGTGTGGAAAGCCAGGATGTGTGGCGTCGACACTGACACGCGGATCGGCCAGTACCGCGCGCACATCGTCATAGCCGGTAACCAGCCACGGCGTGCTGCCGTCCCACAACCTCACGCGCGTGACCGATCCACGCCCGGTCAGGCCCGGCGCCGGGTCGAACGGACAACCCGCCGCACGAGCCATCGGAAACTGGTACGGCACAACGGTTTCATCGATCACAACGACTCCTTGTCCGGTCTGCTGACGCCCTCACATCCTGGACAACTCAACACCGCCGGTAATCAGACAAAAAGGATGTGATCTGCCTCATATGCACCAGTCGATCGCCGCCGCGCTAGCGTGGTCCCACGTCCATTTCGCGCATCAGGGGGTTTCGCATGCGAGCATGGTCCAGATCGGCGATCGCCGCGGCCACAGCCGGATTTGTCGCCCTGTCCACGGTTTCCCCAGCCGCAGCGACGGGAGGAACACCGGGAAGTGCGGGAATAGGAGACGCCTACTACCCACTGGCCGGGAACGGCGGCTACGAGGTCTCCCACTACGACATTCGCGTCGACTACGACCCGAAGACCGACCGGCTGACAGGCGTCACCACACTGCGCGCCAGGACAACACAGGCGTTGTCCCAGTTCAACCTCGACTTCCGGCTACACGTGGACTCAGTACTGGTCAACAACACCGCGGCGCGCTTCAAGTCCGCGGAAGGCGAACTGGTCGTCACCCCCACCGCGGACCTGCCAAAGAACAGTGACCTGACCATCGTCGTGCGATACGCGGACGTGCCATCCGAGGCGAAGGACGAAAACGGCTACACACCGTGGGTCCGCAAGCCGGACGGCGCGATCGCGGTGGCCCTGGACATCCCCCGCTGGCTGTACCCGAGCAACGACCACCCGACCGACAAGGCCCTCTTCGACTTCTCTGTCGCAGTTCCCGCCGGAGTCCCCATGGTCGCGGGCGGTGAACTGGTCAGCCGAGTCCCGGAAGCGAACGGCAAGGTCCGCTGGAACTGGCGCAGCAGCAAGCAAACCAACACCTACCAGACCTTCATGGTCGTCGGCGACTACGAAGTACGCCACGCGACCACCCCCAGCGGACAACCACTGATCACCGCCTACGGCAAGGACCTCGGCACCAACGGCCCAGCGGCCAAAGCCAGCATCGAGCGCACACCGGAGATCGTCGAGTACCTCGCAAGCCTGGTCGGACCATACCCGTTCGACTCGCAAGGAGGAGTCGCGGTCACGGGAATCGAGTTCGCACTGGAGAACCAGACCCGACCGGTCTACGGTGACTTCTTCTTCGCGGAAGGAGCAAACACCTTCGTAGTGGCGCACGAGAACATGCACCAGTGGTTCGGCGACTCGGTGTCATTCGACCAATGGCAGCACGCCTGGCTGAACGAAGGCCCGGCAACCTACGCGGAATGGCTGTGGTCAGAACACCTCGGCGAAGGAACAACACAACAACTCGCCGAAGCGACCTACCAAAAATACCCAGCGAACGACCCATTCTGGCAAATCCCACCCGGCGACCCAGGAGTGGAGAACAACTTCCACGACGTGATCTACGAACGCGGCGCAATGACCCTCCAAGCACTGCGCACGACAATCGGAGACAAAACATTCTTCACGCTGCTACGCACATGGGTGGCACAGCACAAGTACAGCGACGCCAACACCAGCGAGTTCATCGCACTGGCAGAAAAACTCTCCGGCAAACAACTGGACGACCTGTTCAAAACCTGGCTGTTCACCAAGGCAAAACCCACCACCAGCCCATCCCACACCACCATCACGGCCACCCCGGCGTCCTGGAACAGGATCCAGAAAAACCACCAACTAATCGTCACAAACCGCGAACGACACCACCATCACACCGAACAGCGGTCCCGGTAACATAAGAAGCAAGATCACTGCAGAGGAAAGCCCCGACCGCGCCGAACTCGTGAATGTCACCATAACGCCCCATCGGAATGGCGGCAGAAGCCTCGGCGCGAACCTCCTCCTCAGTCCGACCACTACGTTCGGCAACAACCGAGTCAACCGCCGTGGTACGAGCAGTAAGAATCCGCCCGGGAAGCAAAAGGTTGACGGTCACCCCATCCCTGGCAACCTGAGTGGCAAGAGACTTGAGATAACCAGCAAGAGCAGCCCGCCCAATATTAGAAAGAGCAAGATCAGGAATAGGCTCAACAACACTGGTAGAAGAAATAGAAAGAATGCGCCCCCACCGACGCAAACGCATACCGTCAAGCACAAGAGAAACCAATCGCTGCTGAGGAAGAACCAAAGAAGAAAAGGCGCCGTCAACATCCTCGGACGACACATCGAGGGCAGTCGCAGGCCGAGGACCAGGCCCATTGAGAACCAAAATATCCACCGGCCCAAAAGCATCACCAGCAGCCTCAACAACCCGCTCAGGACCCCCACGACTGAGAAGATCAACACCAACCCCCACAGCAGAAGGCAACTGAGCAGCAATCCCCCGAGCAACCTCAACCCGCCGCCCAGTAACAACAACATTGGCCCCCTCAGCCCCAAGAGCCCGAGCAACCCCCTCCCCCAACCCAGAGGTAGAAGCACAAACAACAGCAGTCCGACCACGAATACCCAAGTCCATAAAGCCAACCCTAGCCCAAGAAGAAAAAAGAGGCAAAGAGGAGAAGAGAAGAAAACAGCAAGGACAACAAAGAACCGAGCAACGACTCCAGCCCCCAACGAGGCTGGGAGAAGAACTGACTGGTACGCAACCCAACACAGGGCAACCAGCGCCGGAACAGAAAGCCAAGACTGGAAACCAAACTCCAACGCAACCAATACCACCAAACTCAGTCCCCAACCAGGCTGGAGAGAAGAGCTAGCTGGTACGTATCCAATACAGGGCAACCAGCGCTGGGACCAAAATCCGAGACTGGAAACCAACCAAACTCCAATGCAACCAATACCACTAACTCAGTCCCCCAACCAGGCTGGGGAGTAGAACTTGCTGGTACGTAACCAACACAGGGTAACCAGCGCTCAATACCACTAAGTTAAGGTCAAAATGTGGTAGTGTTTCCCGGTGGCTCGGGTTGGGCAAGTGAAAGTGCGCGGCGACGATTCAGCGGCCGTTCGGTTGACAGATCGTATTTCTTTGGGCGTTCTCGCTGAAGTGTTTCCTCGTGATGTTATCGAGGATGTGCTCACGGAGACTGGGTGTCGCGAGCAGCGAACTCGTTTGCTTCCGGCGCATGTGGTGGTGCGTTTTTGTCAGGCGATGTGCTTGTTCTTCGATGACGACTACGAAGAGGTGATGCGTAAGCTCGTTGGGTCGTTGAAATCGATGGGCTCGTGGCAGGGTAGCTGGAAAGTCCCGTCGACTTCTGCGATTACGCAGGCTCGACAAAGGTTGGGGGTCGAACCGTTGCGCCTGTTGTTTGAGAGAACGGCGGTTCCTGTGGCGCGGCGTGGCACGAAGGGCGCGTGGCTGGGCTTTCGGCGGCTCATGGCGATCGATGGGTTCATGCTGGACATCCCGGACACAGATGATAACGTCGAAGAATTCGGTCGTAGGACCAACGGCACGAAGGCTAGTGCGTTCCCTCAGGTGCAGTTGGTGGCGCTGACGGAATGTGGATCGCATGCCGTCGTCGGTGCTGCCATGGGGCCGTGTAACGGGGATGAGAGGGCGCTGGCCAGGCAGATTCTGTCCAGGGCTGAGTCGGATATGCTGATCACGGCTGACCGGAATTTCTACAGCCTCGACTTGTGGGGTAAATTCCTTGCTACGGGTGCTGACCTGCTGTGGAGGGTCACCGCGAATGTGAAACTACCCATTCTGCGCTGGCTTCCCGACGGCTCATACCTGTCCGTTGTATGTCCGAGGAATATTCGGGGTCGGCGGTATGAAGAGCTGATTCGACGCGCACGAGACGATGGCGACATTGACGACTCGGAAGGGTACCTAGTCCGGGTCGTTGAATACGATGTTCCGAATCGAGAAGGAAGCGGATCGGATGAGATCATCTGTGTGATCACGTCCATCCTGGATCCTGCCGATGCGACCGCCGAACAACTCGCAGCCGCTTACCATGAGCGATGGGAATGCGAAGGCTTCATTGACGAGCTCAAGACGCACCAGCGAGGACCGGCCAAGGTACTGCGTTCCAAGTCGCCGGACATGGTACGCCAGGAGATATGGGCATTTCTGCTCACTCACTACGGGATTCGCCGACTGATGTGTAATGCCGCAGACGAGATCGGAGAAGATCCCGACCGTCTGTCGTTCATGCGATCTCTCCGAGTCATTCGCCGCCATATCACTGGACAGGCGGACTTTTCCCCCTAAACAGCGCGGGAGAGCGCTAAGGGAAACCTTCGCCGAAATCAACGAACGTCGCACCCGTACTCGACGGCACCGGAGCAATCCACGAGTCGTTAAACGATGGCGACACAACTCCTATACCGTCAAGAAACAGCATCAGCACGGAACTCGACATGATGGGCCGCCTACCATCCGTATCCGGGCGACAACCTTAACTTAGTGGTATTGAACCAGCGCTGAAACCGTAAGCCGAGGCTGGAAACTGAACTCCAACGTAACCAACAGCGCTAACGCAATCAGAAGTAATCCGTTCAAACCGAGCACGGCGGCGGGTGGCCCATGGGTGAGCGGAGCGTGACTCACCATCCACATCCCACAGCGCTACTTGGGCGATTCACCCGAAAGAGTACGGCCATGGCTGTGTTTCTTCGATAAAATGGACACATGTTCGAACAACTAGCTGTGACATTCCATGAACGTCAGGCACCACCGGATATCCCGGTGTCGCAGATGGACCGCGAACAAACCCGCAACTACATCGCCGACCGCTACCGACAACGGAACATTGTCGATGCGGAGTTGATCCGGGGTTTGGCGCGTTTCGCGGAACTGCACCCACCACAGCGGTCGGGGATCGAAGTGGGTGACGGCGCGGCGGAAGACCTCGCGATCGAACTCTGCCTGAGCCCGGTCACCACCGGCAAGCAGCTGTCTCAAGCGCAGGCCTTGGTGACGAGACTGCCCGCCACGGTCGAGGCGATGGCGGAGGGTGAGGTGGACGTGATGCGGGCCAAGGCCATGCACGACTACACCCTCGGCCTGGACGAGGACCAGGCACTCACGGTGGAGAAACGAGTCCTAGACGGCGGGACGTGCGAGAACCTGACCCGGTTCAAACACGCCATCCGCCGCGAACTGATCTGGGCCGACCCCGACGGCGAGGAAGAACGGCGCCAGTTGAAGAAAGCCGGACGGGATGCCGTCAAGTGGCACAAGCCCGACGGCACCTCCGCCATCACCATCACCCTGCAACCACACGAAGCCGAACAGGCCTACTCCCAACTGGATCTGCTCGCCAAACTCAGCCCCAAGCCGGGCCGGAGCCGGGCACAGGCACGAGCGGACGTGTTCATGGACCTGGTCACCTTCAGGAGGACAGTGGATCGTCCTGCGGCGGCGGTGCATGTACTGGCGCCGATGACCACCCTGATGGGACTCAACCGCGAACCCGGCGAGATCAGCGGCTACGGACCCATCACCGCCGAATACGCCCGCGAACTCGCCCACCACGCCACCTGGCGACGAGTCATCACCGACCCCACCGGACAAGTCCTCGAAGTCAGCCGGAAACGATTCGCCTCACCCGCATTGCGACGACACCTCCAGCTACGGGACTGGACCTGTCGCCAGCCGGGCTGCGCGGTTCCGGCACAACGGTGCGAAACCGACCACTCCCAGCCCCACAGCCACGGCGGGGTGACCAGTCAAGACAACCTGGCCATGTTCTGCAAACGCCACAACCTCATGCGGCAACGCACCAACTGGCAACTCGAACACCCCAAGCCCGGCACCCTCGTCTTCACCACCCCCAGCAAGCAAACCCACGTCACCACACCCCAGGCCCACGACGCCCCGCCGTTCTAACCCGCCGCTCCGGGATGTGGATGGTGAGCCACGCTCCACTCACCCATGGGCCACCCACCGCCGTGCCCGGCTTGAACGGATTACCTCTGATTACGTCAGCGCTGTTGGTTACGTCGGAGTGCGACTCCCAGCCTCGGCTCACAGTCACAGCGCTGGTTACCCTGCGTTGGTTACGTACCAGCCAGTTTACCTTTTCCAGCTGGCTTGCCCCTTGGTTTCTTTTTCTTTTCTCTTCCTTGCTTCTTTTTTCTTTTGTTCTTTTTCCCTTCTGCATCTTCCCTGCTTCAGCACACCTCAGGCAGACACCGTCATGCTTCTGTCAGGCGGCGGGTGAGTTCGTTGACCGTTGGGTTCTCCATGATCAGCCGCACTGGCACGCGCAGTCCGAGTTTCTCCTTCAGCCTCGCGGCCATTCGGACGGCGATCATCGAGTGCCCTCCCAGCGAAAAGAAGTCGGCGTCCGGTTCGATCGCCGCTATCCCGAACAGATCGCACCACAGCGCGGTGACGGCTTGTTCGATCTCCCTTGACTCTTCAGTTTCGTTGAGCCACCGGTCACCCACATGTCCCGCGATGCTGTTCGAAGGCCCGAGTTCAGCGGACAGTTCGCCCCACAACGCGTCCAGTCGACGGCGGGCAGTCTCACACGCGACGTCAGCCAGATCCGCCGTTGTGGGAAGCGTGACGGAACGGGCCAACACCACCGCCATTCCCAGCAGTTCGCTGCCGATCCGCCCCAGCAGCGCGGTAACACGCTGCCGGGCAAAGAGCTCGGCCTGCGAGAACTCCCCGGTCAACGCCTGACAAGTCAAGCCAAGCCGCGCCGCCTGAGCCTCAACGTAGTCACGGTGCCCGCCACCACGCGGCTCGGGCACATGCACAGGCAAGTCACCGACAACCAGATCGCCCGAGTAGTAACACTGTGCCAAGTTCGCCTCAGCTGACCACCGGTCCATCATCACATCGACGCCGCCCGCCACACGCAGCGACCGCGCGTCCCGCAAACAACGTTCAACCGGCAGCGGTTGCGCACCGCGAGCGGCTTTGCTGCGTGCCGTCTCGTAACCCTCCCCGCCCAGCAACGACACAGTCCGGTCAATAGCACGCCAAGCACCCAGCGAGGTGAGGTTCTTCGCCGCCGTAAGTTCCGGTCCCGTATCGGCGCGTCCAAGCAAGCACCACAGCTGAACACTCTCGATCGCATACGCCTCCGCAGCGATCTCGCCAACCGACCGCCGCGTCTCCTCGTACGTCCCCAGCGCGTGACTGTCAATGCTGCGTCGGTTCACGAACTCCCGAGCCCACCGCAGCGACGAGCGAGCGACGGCCAACGACGGCGGGCCGATCACCAGGTGACGGCCAAGCGCAGCCAAACGGCTCAGGTCGAGGCCCTGCCCACCAGCACCGTTGGAACCGGGCCGCATCCGCCACCCCTGGTCGACAGACTCAGGCATCAGCCGGTCGGCGGGCACGCGAACCCCGGACAACCGCAGCACCCCGAACGGCGCACCCCGCAAACCCATGAACTCCTGCCTGGTCACAACCTCGAAGCCAGGACTGCCAGTGTCGACAAAGAACATCCGGACCGCCGAATTGCCGTCAGCATCAACGACAGTCGCGGAGACATCGAGAAACCCGGCAACCGCCCCATTGCCGATGAAAAGCTTCTCGCCGGTGATCAGGTAGTCAGCACCGCCGTCAACGGGCACAGCGACCGTGGTCCTGGCCTGGTTTGCGGCTCCGGCGACCTCCGCGTCAGCCGTACCGGAAACAATCCCCTTGGCGACCCGGTCGGCGATGATGTCCCGCAGCAACCCGGGCGGCAGCACCTGCAGATACGACCCCGACCCGAAGCCGTTGTGAATCGACAAGACGAACGCGACAGGCATCGACCAGTCCGCAGCAGCCTCCACCACCCGGCACGCGTTCAGCCACGACAGCCCGAGCCCACCCAGCTCAGGCGAGATCATCAGGCTCAACATCCCGGCATCCCGCAGCTCGTCGAACAAGCCATCGGGCAACTGCCCACTGGCCTCCACCGCCTCAGCATCCACACAGCGACGCAGCAGATCGGTGAGGACGGCAACGGCCTTGTCCCCGGCACGACAGTCAGCCTCGTCCTGCTCAGGAAACGGAGTCAGCAGATCCCAGCGTGTCCGTCCGGCGTACAACTCCCGAAGCACGCTGGGAACCGGCGAGGTGTCGGAGAAAGTCATGCGTCCGCTCCCGGAAGTAGAAGTGACCACCCGGAAAGATCCGTGTCTCGAACGGCCCGGTGGTGTAGTCGCGCCACGCGGCCAGCAAATCCCCGCGTTCCCCGTCGTCGCTGCCGCCGAGCACCGTGATGGCGCACGACAGCGGAGCCGCGGGCTGGGCACGGTAGTTCGCCACGATCGTCAGGTCAGCGCGCAGCACCGGCAGCATCAGCTCAAGCATCTCGGGGCTGGCGGTGAGTTCCGGTGGCAGCGCCCCGTACTTCGCCTCGACGGCGTCAACGAGCTCAGCGTCCGCGAAGTGCTGCAAGTCCCCCGCCGGGTGATGCAGATGCGGCGCGCGAAACGCCGAGAGGTAAAGCCGTTGCGGCCCAGGCCGTCCGGCGTCCCGCAGGGCACGCGCGGTCTCGTACGCCACCAGCGCGCCGAGGCTGTGCCCGAAGAACACGTACGGCTCCACCAGTTCGACACCGGCAACGAAGTCCGCCACCAGTGCCTGCATGGACGTGTACGGCGGCTCGGCAACACGGTGGCCCCTGCCTGGCGGCTGCACGGCGAACAGCTCGACACCGGGCAGGCTGTCCGCCCAAGCCAGGTACTCCCCCGGCGAACCACCACTATGCGGAAAGCAGTACATCCGCAGAGGCGCGTCCGGCCGTCGCAGGCGACGCAGCAGCCAGTGCGGGCTCCGCGCGGTTTCGGCCGGACCGCTGGGGTCGTCGATGAGCGCGGCGAGCCGGGAGACTGTGGGCGCGGCGAAGAACGCCCGTGCGGTGAGACCGTCGCCGAGTTCGGCGCGGACATCGGCGAGGATGCGGGAGGCGATGAGCGAGTCACCACCGAGGTCGAAGAAGTCGTCGTGCACACCAACTTCGGGCATGCCCAACGCGTGGGCGAACGCGGTCGCCAGAATCTTCTCAACAGGTGACAGAGCCGGTGCTTCGACGGCGACAGCAACGGCACTGTCTGTACTGTCCTCGTCGAGCCGAAACCTGCTGCGCTGGAACGGATACGCGGGCAGCTCCACCTTCCGGCGGGGACGGCCACGGTGCAGGGCGGGCCAGTCGATGCTCACGCCGGACGCCCACAACCGACCGGCCGCCCGCAGCATCGAGACCGCCCCGCCGTCCCGGTCGGGTGCCCCGGCCGCCGCGAGGCTCTGCGCCAGCGGACGGCCCGGCCCGCAGTCGGGATGGCGACGCGCCAGTGTGCTGAGCGTGTGCCCAGGACCGACTTCCAGCAGAGCGTCGTCGCCCATGTCGAGCAGCGTCGCGAGCGCGTCGGAGAAACGGACGGTCTGCCGCAGGTGTGCCGTCCACGAGGTCGGATCCTGGGCCTCCTGGGCGGTGACCACGGAGCCGGTGCGGTCGGAGATCCACGGAATCACCGGTGGCCGTGGCGAAACACCTGCGACCGCGACCGCGTACTCGGGCAGCACGGCGTCGACGAACGTCGAGTGCGCGGCGGCGGAGATCCGCAGCGGCCGCACGTCAACGCCCCGCGACTCCAGCAGTTCCCGCAGCGCCCGCACCTGCTCGGCGGGCCCGGTGACCACGCACTGGTCAGGGCTGTTGATCGCACCGATGACCAGGTCGCCGGTGAGCAGCGGTTCGAGTTCGCCAGGCACAAGCGGAACGGCGAGCATGGACCCGGCGGGCAGACCGTCAAGCAGGCGGCCTCGGGTAAGCACGAGCGTCATCGCGTCCGCAAGAGTGAGCACACCAGCAGTAGCGGCGGCGGCGTACGCGCCGAGGCTGTGTCCGAGCACAGCCGCCGGGATCACGCCACGCGCCTGCCACAGCTGTGCCAAAGCGTGCTGGACCGCGAACAGCACCGGCTGACAGACCCGCATGGTGTCGAGTTGTGTCTGTGCCCAGGTTTCGGCGCCCGGCACCGGGTAGAGGACCGTTCGCAAATCAAAACCCAACTGAGAAGCGGCCAGATCCGCTGAGGCGTCGACGGCGGTGCGGAAGACAGGTTCGTCGCGGTAGAGGTCCTCGCCCATCCCGAGGTACTGGCCGCCCTGCCCGGGAAACAGGAACGCGACGGAACGCCCGTCCCGCGTGGCCTGGCCGGATGTCAGGTCCTCGGACAGCGCACGGGCGGCCGCGGCACGATCCGCGGCGACAACGAACGCCCGCTGAGGGAAGCCGCGCCGCCCGGTCTGCAGCGTCCAGGCGATGTCACCGAGCGGATCACCAGATCTGTGCAGGTGGTCGGACAGTTCTCGAGAGGCTGCGGACAGTGCTTGGACAGTCCGCGCGGACACGGGCAGCAGGTGATGCCCGTCGTACTCAGGCTCGCGTCGCGCCGGGACAGGTGCTTCCTCCAGCACGACATGCACGTTCGTTCCGCCGAGACCGAGGGAGTTCACGGCAGCGCGTCGGGGAGTGTCCCGCGATGGCCACGCGAGTGGCTCGGCACTGACCACGAAGGGGCTGCGTTCCAGCATCAGGTCGGGATGCGGGCCGCGGAAGTGCCGTGTGCCGGGGATGATGCCGTGCCGCAGTGCGAGGACCGCGGTGATCAGCCCGATCACGCCCGCGGCCGCGTCGGTGTGACCGATGGCGGACTTCACCGAGTTCAGCCTGCAGAAGCCGGTGGCGTCGGTGCCGAGAGCGAACGCCTTGGTCAGCGCGCGGACCTCGATCGGGTCGCCGACTTCCGTGCCGGTGCCGTGCGCTTCGACGTACTCGATGGTCGCCGGGTCGACATCGGCGACGAGATGAGCGGCCCGCACAGCCTCCGCCTGGCCCACGACACCGGGAGCGAGGAAACCCACCTTGCCCGCGCCGTCGTTGGTCACCGCCGAGCCACGGATCACCGCCAGCACACGGTCCCCGTCAGCGAGTACGTCTTCAAGCCGCCGGAGCACGACGACACCGGCTCCGTCGCCCGCGACCGTGCCGTTCGCTGCGGCGTCGAACGAGCGGCACCGCGCGTCGGCTGACAGCACGCCGTCGTCGCCTTCGCCTTCGACTGGTGCCGGGACATGAACCGTCACCCCGCCCGCCAGTGCCAGGTCACAGTCACCCGCCAGCAACGCCTGCCCGGCCAGGTGCACCGCGACCAACGACGTGGCGCAGGCGGTCTGGATCGACACGGCGGGCCCACGCAGGTCGAGTTTGTAGGCGACGCGGCTGGTGAGGAAGTCAGGCCCGGAGGCGATGTGGAACTCCCACGGTGTGCTGCCGGGGAAACGGTGCCGGTGCTCGCGCAGCGCGGCGGGATGCTCGGTGATACCGCAGCCGCCGAAGACACCGATCACGCCAGGGTGGCCGGTGGGGTCGCATCCGGCGTTTTCCAGTGCCTCCCAGGCACATTCGAGGAACACCCGGTGCTGCGGGTCGAGCATCAGCGCCTCACGCGGGGAGAACCCGAAGAAGGACGCGTCGAACTCGTCGGCGTCCGGCAGCACGCCATAGCCGTGCACACGCCCGTTCGTATCTATGGGGCCGCGGGTGATCTGGTCGGTCCCGGCCAGCAGGTTGGCCCAGAACGTGGGGACGTTCCGCGCGCCGGGGAACCGGCCCGCCATGCCGACAACGGCCAGTCCCTCGATGCCGCTCATCGGGTCGTCCTGCGCCGCCGCAGCCGGTCGCGCCCGGCGACCAGGCGTTGCGTCGGCCGTTCCGGCGTGGCCGAACCGGCCAGGTGCTGGGCTAGCGCCGCCACGGTCGGGAATTCGAGCAGCGCCACCAGCGGCGGTGGTGTCCCGGTCAGCTCCCCGAGTCGGTTGCGCACGGACGCCAACGCTTGTGATGTACCGCCGAGGTCGAAGAAGTTGTCGTGCACACCGACCTCGGCCAGTCCCAGCACGTCCTGCCAGATCCGGGCAAGGTCGCGTTCCATGCCTGTGTGCGCTCGGGCTGTGGGAGCCGCCACCGGTCGTGGTGTCTCGGGCTCCACAGGGGGTTCGATGTCCGCCAGCGCGGGGTTGGCCGAGAGTGGCGCGTGTGGATCGGCCGCAGTTGCCAGCAGCCGCTCGAAGCGGTCGGCCAGCCGCCGGATGGTGTTCTCGTCGAACAGGTCGGTCCGGTAGGTGATCATCAGCCGGAAGTCGTCTCCCGCCTCGGTGGCGCGGAAGATCGTCATGTCGATGTCCACTTTGGCGTCGTCGGGCTGGCACTCGATGGCGGTGGCGGTGGTGCCGGTGAGCCTCGGGTCCGCGAGCGGCGTCGTCTCGAAGGAGAAGAACGCCTGGACCAACGGGGAATGCGCGGGGTCGCGGTCCGGT
Source organism: Kibdelosporangium sp. MJ126-NF4 (assembly GCF_000826545.1). The sequence continues at coordinate 527,198 of NZ_CDME01000016.1, forward strand.
GCCAGCTCGGCGACGAGCCGGTCGAACGGCACCTCCTGCTGCCCGAGGATGTCCAGCAGTTCGCTCTGCGTCCGCTTGGCCAGCTCGCCGAACCCGGGATCGCCCGTGGTGTCGACCATGACCGGCAGCGTGTTCACGAAGAACCCGATCACGGACTCGAGTTCGGCCCGGTCTCGGCTGCTCACCGGCACACCGACGAGCACCTGGGGCTGGCCGGACATCCGCGCCAGCAGAGCCGCGTACGCCGTCAGCGCCAGGACGAACAGCGTCACCCGCAACGACCGTGCCAGGGCGAGCGCGGGTGTCATCACCGCGGCCGGAAGCGTGTGGAAGTGGTTCGCGCCGCGCATGCTCGCCACGCGCGGCCGAGGCCGGTCGGTCGGCAGCCGCAGCACTGTCGGTACCCCGTCGAGCTGTTCACGCCACCACGTGAGGTCTTCGGGCGACGGCGGGTGGCCGAGCTGCCAGGCCGCGTGGTCGGCGGGCTGGACCGGCAACGGGGGCAGGTCGTCGCGGCCGTCGTAGAGGTCCGCGAGTTCGTTGAAGAACAGGTGGATCGACGGGCCGTCGGTGACGAGCTGGTGCATCACCACGACCAGGATGTGCCGTTGCGGCGCGAGCTGGATCAGCCGGGTGCGGATCAGTGGACCGTGTTCGAGGTCGAACGGCTCCGCGACCCACTGCCGGACCAGGTCCAGTGCGCTCGACTCGTCAGCCTCGATGACCGGGAGGTCAACGGCCGGTGGTGAGATTCGTTGGGCGGCAGCGGGAAACGTCGTGCGCAGGGCTTCGTGGCGTGTCACGATCCGGCCGATCGCGGCCTCCAGCCTGGGCACGTCCAGCGGGCCGTCGAACCGGGCCGCGACCGGGACGTGATGCATCGACGTACCCGGATACAACTGTTCCACCAGGTAGAGCGCGCGCTGAGACGGGGAGAGCGGCCGTACGGTCATGTCCGGCTCCTCAACGCGAGCCGGTCGATCTTCCCGCTGGGCGTCAGGGGAAGCGACGGTACGAGCTCGATCCCGGCGGGCACCATGTACGCGGGCAGGCGGTCGCGCAACGTGGCCAGCAACCGGCCGGGCAGTTCCCCGTTGCTTTCGTGGGGCACGACGAACGCCCGCAGGTGGCGTTCGTCGGCCGTGGCACCGGCCACGGTCACCACTGCCTGTGCCACGTTGGGCTCCGAGTTCAGTACGGTCTCGATCTCGCCCAGTTCGATCCGGAACCCGCGCACCTTGACCTGGGTGTCCTGGCGGCCAAGGAATTCCAGCAGACCATCCGGCCGGACACGGCCCAGATCGCCCGTGCGGTACGCGGGCACGGCCGGGTCAAGCGGGTCCGGGACGTAGCTCTGTGCGGTGCGTTCCGGCAACCCGAGATAGCCGGGCCCGACAGCGGCACCGCTGATCCACAGCTCGCCCGCTGTCCCGTCCGGCACCGGTCGGCCGTCCTCGTCGCACACCAGCACGCGGGTGTCGCGGATCGGGGTGCCGATCGACGGCAGATCCTCCCATGTGGACACATCGGCGGGCAGCCGGTGGGCGGTGGCGACGTGGGTTTCCGTGGTGCCCCACTGGTTGACGAGGCGGCAGTCCGGTAGGCGGGTGAACATGGCCCGGATCCGGTCGCCTGCCTGCACCTGCTCACCCGCGGTGAGAATCTCGCGCAGCGGGTGCGTCGCCGGGTGCACGTCGTCGGCGAAGAGGGCGAGCGACTGGATCATCACGAACGGCACGAAGATCCGGTTGATCCGCTCCCGCTCGATCAGGTCCCACAGCAGTTGCGGGTCGAGCCGCTCGTCCTCGGTGCAGCAGACGACCGTGCCGCCTTCACCGAGAGCGGTGAGGACTTCCTGGTAGATGATGTCGAACGAGGCCGGGGCGAACTGCAGTGTACGATCCCCTGCGTCGCAAACGCTTGTCTCGCTCTGCCACGCGATCAGGTTGGCCAGGTTGTGGTGCGTGTACCGGACGCCCTTGGGACGGCCGGTCGACCCGGACGTGTACACGACGTACGCCAGGTCGTCCTCCGTGGACTGATCGGGCGTCGACTCGTCCACCGCGTAGACGAGGTCGTCGTCCCAGGTCACCGGGGTGAAGCCGCCCAGCCGAGCCAGCGGCCCCTCGTGACCGATGACCACACGCACACCGGCGTCCGCGCACATGAACCGCAGCCGGTCAACGGGGTAACCGACGTCCAGCGGCACCGCCGCGCACCCGGCCCGCAGCAGGCCGATGACCGTGACGATCAGGTCGGCCGACCGTTCCAGGTGGACTCCGGCGGTCGTGGCACCGAGTCCGCGCACCTGCTCGGCGACGCGGCCCGCCCTGTCCCACATGTCCTGGTAGCCGACCGTATCGCCGTGGGCGCGGATGGCCGGGGCGTCCGGGGAAAGACGCACCCGGTCGGCGACGGCCTGAAGTTCCGGAACCATCATTTGTGCCACACCTCGTTCGCCGCTGGGCGCACCGTGATGCGGTGCGGTCGTTCGCTGCGCAGCAGCAGCCGGTTCAGTGCCCGCTCGATCTCGGCGGCCTGCTGCGGGCCTGGGTCGTCCACCGACACCTCCAGGTCGTATCGGAGTTCGTCGCGGTCGTCGCGGTAGACAGTGGTGGCGCAGTGCCGCACGCCCGGCATGTCGGTGGCGATCCGCCGCACCGACGGCAGCCACACCTTCTCCCCGCCAAGGACCACCGAGTCGCTGAGTCTGCCGAGGAAGTAGTGGTAGCCGTCGTCGTCGATGGCGAACCGGTCTCCCGTGGCGACCGCGCCGGTCTCGGTCAGTGGATTCGGTGCGCTGTCAGGCAGGCGGCGGCGCAACACCGTATCGGAGGTGACGAACAGTTCACCGCCGCGGACCTGTGTCGTCACGCCGGGAAGCGGTACACCGACCGAGGACCAGCGGCGTTCCGGTTCATTGTGGACGGCGAGCGTGCTGACACGGGGACCTGCTTCGCTCAGGCCGTAGGTCAGGTACAGCTCGCGGTCGCCGGTCAGCAATGCCTTGACGTGACGTGGGTCGAGCGCGTCGCCGCCGACCGTGAGCACGCGAAGGGGCGACAGGTCCGGCGGGTCCTCGACGAGCCGGGTCGCGGTGCTGGGCGTGAGCGACGAGACAGTGATGCCATACGCGGCAACAGTGTTCGCGTAGGCCCTCGGGGTGAACGGCGGGCCGGAGACGACCAGACGGCAACCACGCACCATCGCCGCCAAGGCCTGAGCGACGAGCGCATACGAGTAGTGCAGGGGCAGGCTGACCAGGACTGTGTCGTCTTCCCGTAGGCCGATCGCGTCCGCGTGCCGGGACGCGTTACGCATCAAGGCGTCGATGCCGTGCAGGCAACCGCTGGCGATCCCTGCCGTACCGGAGGTCATGAGCACGACGTCGCCACGGCTGTGCCGCTGATGGTCGCCGGTGAACACCATCGCCTCAGCCACACCGAGGGAATGCGTGCGTGGGGCGCCGTACCGAGCCGGTTCGATCCTCGGCGCGATCAGCGCGGCCACGCCGAGCCGGTCGGCGATCGCGGCGATCCGCGTCGCGCCGGACGCGGGGGCGACCGGCACCGGCACCGCTCCGGCCAGTAGCACGGCGAAGAACGCCGAGAGCATCGCCGTGCCGTTCGGCATGGCCACCAGCACGGGCGCGCCCGGTTCCAGCGCGAGGTCCGCGACGCCGTCGATGATCTCCGTCGGCGTCGAACTCACTGTGTCGGCGTCCTCGGTCATGGCAAGGAACGTGAGGACGGTGTCGCGGTCGATCATCGCTGTTCCTCGTGAGTGAGCAGGGCAGTGCGTACCTGGTGTCCCTGCTGTGCATCCGCCGTGTGGGCGCTGAGCAGCACTTGGCTGGCGGCTGCGGTGCGCAGCCAGCAACGGGCCACGGTGAGCGCGGTCGGCCAGCCGGTCCCCGGTTCGGTGGTCAGCAGCAGACTCGGACCACGCAAGCTGTGCACGATGCACGCGAGGCTGGCGGCGCCACCGGGACTGGCTCCGGCGAAACGCAGCGGCGAGAGTCGTCCGGTCTCCGTCGCACGGGCCACGTCCGCCATCGTGTCCACTGTGGCGTGTGTGCTGACGAGGATGACCGCCACGTCGTCGGCCGCCTGCCGTACGGTGTCCATGCAGTCGGCCAGTGCCTGGTCGATCGCTTCCAGCACGAGCCAGGCCACGGGATCGGCGTACATCGACGGGATCCGTTGCCGCCTGGCGGGTTCGGCCCGTTCCACACGGCCTTCGCCCAGTATCGTGAGGTCGTCGGGTAACGCGGTGATCACGCTGCCTCCAGAACCAGACAGGTGTTGAACCCGCCGAACCCGAGGGTGACACTCAGCCCGACGTCACCGGTGAAGCTCAGCGGTCGGCCGACGGGCAGGCGCAGCGGGAAGTCCGGCATCGGGTTCGTCAGACCCCAGACGGGCGGGACGCGGTGGTCGCGCAGTGCCAGCAGCACCGCCACGGCCTCCAACGCGCCCGTGGCGCCGAGCGTGTGCCCGAACGCTCCCTTGGTGGCGAACACCACCGGGCCGTCCGCTCCGGGCTTGAACGTACGGCGGAAGCTGTGCGCTTCCACGTCGTCGTTCACCTGCGTACCCGAGCCGTGGGCGTTGACCACCGCGACCTCGTCGGCGCCGCGCCCGGCGGCACGCAGCGCCGTGTCGATCGCGCGGACGACGGTGTCGCCGGACGGATCGGGCGCGGTCGCACCAGCGGCGTCGTTGGCTGATCCGGCTCCGGTCACGGTGCCGTACACGCGGGCGCCCCGCGCCTCGGCCGAGCGAGCCGACTCCAGGACGAGGAACGCGGCGCCCTCACCGAGGATCATCCCGTCACGTCCGGCGTCGAACGCACGCAGCCGAGTGGGCGACATCGTGCCGAGCACGGAGTGGCCGAGCCGTTTGGCCGGGGTGAGGATGTCCACCCCGCCCACGACACAGATGTCAGTGACACCTTCGGCGATCAGTGCCGTGCCGACCAGAACGGCGTCCGCGCCCGCGGAACACGCGGTGCTCAGTGTCACGGGCGCGTGGGGCAGGCCGAGTTCGGTGGCGATCTTGTCGCCCCAGCGCCCGATCGAGTCCGTGGGCTCGTCGAGGTGCGGTCCATAGCTCGTGCCCGCCACCAGGCGCAACCGGGGATCAGTGGCCGTGAGACCCGCGTCCTCAATGGCCGCTGTGACGGCTCGGCAACCGAGAACGTGGTGCCGTTCGCCGTGGTTGTCGCCCAGCGGCAGATCGGGCAGGACGGCCGCCAGTTCGTTGCGGACCGGGTGCGCGCTGGGAACCGGCACGACACCGGACGCGCCGGACAGCAGCGCGTCCCACACGTGGTCCAGGCCGGTGCCGAGCGCGGTGTGCCAGGCCATCCCGGTGACCCGGACGCCACCGGTCACCACCACTGCTCCCCCATGTCGGCGACGGTGCGCCGGACCAGGTTCGCGCGGAAGGCGGCGACCGGCCGGTCCTCGACCGTGGCACGGCCGGAGAAGAAGAACGTGTCGCCGACCAGCCGGTCGACGGTCACGTTGAGCACGACGTGGTCACCGGGGACGACGATCTTGAGAAACCGCGAGTTCATCGCGCCGACCAAGGTCAGCTCGTCGTCGGTGAGCCGCGATGTGCTGAGCTGGAACAGGATGATGCCCGCCTGCGCGAACGCCTGGCTCAGGTGACTTGCCGGGAAGATCGCGCGCTCGGGGAAATGCCCGGCGATCGCGTCCATCTGCGCCGAGACAGCCAGGCCCGCGGTCAGCCGGACACCGGGCTCGTAGTCCAGGACCCGGTCCAGGTACAGCATCGGGTGCCGGTGCCGCAGCCAGCTCTTGATCTCGGTGAAGCCCATCATGCGGGTCTCAGTTGTCTGCATGGTTTCTGGCCTCCGTGAGGACGTCGTGCAGTGCGGGAGTCAGCGCGCGTGCCGTGCCACTGGCCCGGTCGACCAGTCCGAGGACGAGGGTGCCGACGGCCAGTTCGGCGCCGTCGGCGGATCGGCGCACGGTGGCGTCGATGCGGACGCGTGCCGCACCGAGGTGACCGATCGTGGTCTCCACGCTGAGCTCGTCGGGGTAACGTGCGGAGGCGCGGTAGCGCATGCTCAGCTCGGTCACGACGAGTTCGGCTCCGTCGCGGGCGAGTCGGCCGAGCCCGACGCCAAGGCGTTCGAGGTTGTCCAGCAGCGCTGTCTCCACAAAGGACGCATACCGGGAGAAGTGCACAACCCCGGAAGCGTCCGTGTCGACGTGTTCGACCTTGCGGCGCAGCGGCACGAGCACTGTGGTCATGCCGTGACCGAGCCGGACACGAGCCGGTCGACGATGGTCTCGATGTCGGCCCGGTTGGCCACCAGTGGCGGGGCGACGCGCATCGTCGGGTACAGGTAACGCAGCCCGTTCGAACGGCGACCTGCGCCGGACATGAACTCGACGTACACGCCCGCGCGGATCATGCGCTGACGCAGCTCACCGAGCCGGGAAGCGGCCTGCTCGGTCAACTCGACGCCGTGGATGTAGCCCTCTCCGCGTGCTTCGGTGTACAGCTCGGGGAACTTCGCCACCAGCTGCTCGCGCAGCAGCGTGCCCAGGTACTCGCCGAGGTCGGCGGAGCGTTCCAGCAGACCCTCGGCCACGATGTGGTCGAGACCGGCGCGGATCACGGCGCACGTGAGCGGGCGCAGGTCCGATGTCGCGACGGTGCCAGTAGCCCGCGCGTCCAGGCCGCGTCGGCTGATCACCATCGAGGTGGACAGCGCGCCCATGCCGAGGCTCTTGCCGATCACGGTGATGTCCGTCGGGATCGGCCCCTGCTCGTCGGCCATCGCGAAGAACCGGCCGGTCTTGGCGAACGTCAGCACCTCGTCGGTGACCAGCAGCGCGCCGCTGTCCGCAGCGAGTGTGGCCAGCTCACGCAGGTATCCCTGCGGTGGCACCAGGATTCCGGCGTCACCCTGCACCGGTTCGACGACGACCGCCAGTACCCGTTCGGCGTTGCGGGCGAACCAGTCCCGCGCCGCGTCGGCGTGCCCGAACGGGATGTGCTCGACGGTCAGGCCGAACGGCTCGGGCGCGATCGTGGGCAGCCCGACGCGGTAGTGCCTGCGGTTGAGCAACGGCAGCAGCCCGCCGGACCAGCCGTGCCACGCCCCTTCGAAGGCCAGTACCAGGTCGCGCCGCTCGGCACCGGCGACGGCCTTCAGCCTGCGCCGGTCGAACCGGGACTCGACCGCGAGCCGCAGCGCGAGCTCCATCCCCTCCGAGCCCGAGTTCCGCCCGCTGACGACGTACTCCTCGGCCGGGAACCGGTCGGCGAACAGTCCGTCCACATCGAACAGCCGGGCCAGCAGCAGCGACCGTTCCAGCGAGGCGACCTCGTCGGTGACGTAGCCCGCGGTGGCCACCGCGTCGGCGAGCGCGGTGGCGACCACCTTCGAGCCCGCGCCGAGGCAGGCGGAACCGTAGCCGCCGCTGGCGTCCACGACATCGAACGAGCGACCCGCGTCGGCGCCGGACAGTTCGACGAAGTGCTGGACGATCCCGCTGGCCCCGGTGCACCCGAACGGCAGCCGCGACCCGCCGTAGTGGTCGAACTGGGTGACCCGGTCGGCCCAGGTCGCCGGTAAGTCGACAGTGGACATGTCAGGCACCGGCAATCTCGGCGCGGGCCTGCAGGTCACGCACCAGCGTGGCGACCGACCTGATGCTGGTGAAGTTCTCCGGGCTGAAGTCCGATTCGGCGATGGTCACGTTGAACCTGTTCTCCACCTGGACCCGCAGCTCGACGAAGCCCAGTGAGTCGAGGCCGAACTCGCCACGCAGCCCGTCGTCGAGGCTCATGCGCTCCGGGGAGACCTCGACGAAGAGGTCGGTGACGAGGATGGAACTGATGGCCGACTCGATGCTGTCGATGATGGCTCTCCTTAGGACGAAGAGATCAGCGATCTCTTGTGAGGGACAACAGGGAACAGTCAGGGTGCTTCGACGGGGCGCGCCAGTCGGCCGCGTCGCTGCTGAAGTCGTTTGCGCTGTACCGCCTGGGAACTGGTAGGCGATGGGTGCTGTGGTTCTTCGAGGTACGCGGCCAGTTGCCGGACGGTGGTGTGGACGAACATGTCCACGGCGGGGATGGTCCTGCCAACGGCGTCGGAAAGGCGTTGCCGCACGTGGGCGACCAGCAGCGAATGCCCTCCTATGTCGAAGAAGCTGTCGTCGAGGCTCACATCGGGCACGCCGAGCACGTCGCGCCAGATCGCCGCCACCAGGTCCTGTGTGGTCTCTGGTGGTTCACTGGACGCGGTGGACTGCGGCACAGCCGGTAGTGCCCGGCTGTCGATCTTTCCGCTTGTGGTGACAGGCATGCTGTCGAGGTGGACGAAGATGTCCGGGATCATGGCGGCGGGCAGGCTGCGGGAGAGGTGCCGACGCAGTTCCGGCGTTCCCACGCCATCTCCACTGAGGACAGTGTAGGCGACCAACCGCCTGCCCACTGTGTGATCTTCGACGGCACACACATGCGCCTGACGCACGGCGGGATGAGTGTTCAGCACGGCGGCGACGGCGGCCGGTTCGACGCGGTGGCCGCGGATCTTGACCTGTTCGTCCTTCCGGCCGACGAAGACGAGCCCGGCTTGCTCGGCGCGGACGAGGTCCCCGCTGCGGTACGCCCGTGGCCAGCCGAGCGCGGGCATTGGCGTGAACCTGCCAGTCTCGGCCGCGGGATCGAGGTATCCGGCCACGCCGACGCCCCCGATCACCAGTTCACCGACTTCGCCCCACTGGACGGGTGTTCCGTCGGGGTCGACCACCGCGAGCTGCCAACCGTCCAGCGGTAGACCGATACGCACGGTGTCGCCGCGCACTGCCTGCCATCCGCAGGCGACGACGGTCGTTTCCGTTGGCCCGTAGGTGTTCCAGACCTGCCTGTCGGCACGGAGAAATCTGGTGGCCAGTTCCGGCGGGCAGGCCTCGCCGCCGAGGACCAACAGTCGCACACCGTCCAGCGCGTCAGCGGGCCAGAGCGCGGCCAGTGTCGGCACTGTCGAGACCACGGTGACACCGCGCTCGACCAGCCACGGGCACAGATCCACACCGGACCGGACCACGACACGCGGCGCCGGAACGAGACAGGCTCCGTTGCGCCACGCCAGCCACATCTCCTCACAGGACGCGTCGAAGGCAACGGAGAATCCCGCGAGTACACGGTCATTCGGTCCAAGAGGTTGGTCCGACAGGAACAGTCGCGCCTCGGCGTCGACGAAGGCGGCGGCCGAACGGTGGCTGACGGCGACGCCTTTCGGCCGACCGGTCGTGCCCGAGGTGAAGATGATCCACGCGTCATCACCGGGCCCCGGAAGCCCGGTTCCGCCACGGGCCCGCACGTTCGGCCGAAGGCGCAACACTTGCGCCGCTTCGAGAACAGCGCAGACACCAGCCTCGCCCCAGACCAGCTCGGCACGCTCGTCAGGATCGTCCATGTCCACAGGGACGTATGCCGCGCCGGACATGAGTACCGCCAGGATCGCGAGATGGACATCCGCTGTCCCGGATGGGATCCGCACACCGACACGGTCACCGACGCCGATCCCCGCCGCGCGGAGGCGAGAACTCGCCACTCGGGCGGCTTGCGCCAGCTCCGTGTACGTGAGCAGCGTCGAGCTGTCGTCGATCGCCACAGCGTGGGGATGTGCACGGACAGTCGCGTCGAACACGTCGAGCAACGTCCGCTCCGGCGGCGGAGAACATGCTGGCAGCACAGCGAGAAGGGCGCGTTCCATGAGATCCCTGACTGATGGAGGTACGGAAAATGCCTGCGACAGACGGTGATCAGGCGCAGCGGAGCGCAGCGCCGGACAACTACAGCTGGTTTTCCCTTGCCCTGTCAAGAGATCGGAGCACACCACCGACAGGAAAGATCGTGTTAACCGAACGTCTGCTTTACGCCCGCTTTGCTCGTCGCTTGTGGCCGGTTAGCGTCTGGACTCACGATGACGAGCGCCGACGACGATCATGAGAGCGGTTTCGTAGCGGTCACCGCGATGACAGGCCGTTTCCCCGGCGCCTCGAATGTCGAGGAGTTCTGGGAAAACCTCCTCCAGGGCAAGGAAACCATCACACAACTGGCAACCGACGAGCCGGACTACCGTCCGGCGTACGGGCTGCTGGCCGGGGTGGACGAGTTCGACGCGGACTTCTTCGGGTACGGCCCCGAGGAAGCGCCGATCGTCGATCCCCAGCACCGGCTGCTGCTGGAATGCGCGCACGAGGTGGTGGAGCGTGCCGGGCACGGTGGCCCCGAACGGCTGGTGACGGGCGTCTTCGTCGGCGGGTCCACCACGGACCACGCCGCCGAGGTCCGCGCCCGGATGCCATCGGCGACCGAGACCTCGATCCGGCTCGGCAACGATCTCGACTACCTCAGCACCCGGATCGCTTACAAACTGGGCCTTTCCGGCCCGGCGATGACCGTGCTGACGGCTTGTTCGTCGTCGCTTGTCGCTGTGCACCTTGCCATCCAGTCCCTGCTGTCCGGCGACTGCGCGATGGCGCTCGCGGGCGGCGCGAGCGTGCTCGTGGGCACACCGCGCCCACGCCACGACCCGGACGGGATCTTCTCCCCCACCGGCCACTGCCGCCCCTTCGACGCGGCCGGTGACGGCACGGTCGGCGCCAGCGCGGTCGGGCTGGTCGTGTTGCGTCCACTGGCCGAGGCACGTGCCGACGGCGACCACATCCACGCCGTGATCCGGGGGACCGCGGTGAACAACGACGGCCGCGCCAAGATCGGCTTCACCGCACCGAGCGTGTCCGGTCAGGCCACGGCCGCTCGCACCGCGCACCTGGTGGCCGGGGTCGGCGCGGACGAGATCGGCTACGTCGAGGCGCACGGCACCGCGACCGCTCTTGGCGACCCGATGGAGATCGCGGCGCTGACGCAGGCGTTCCGGGACAGCACCGACGAGAGCGGATACTGCCGGATCGGCTCGGTCAAGGCGAACATCGGCCACGCCGACGCGGCAGCAGGGGTGGTCGGGTTGATCAAGACCGTGTTGAGCGTCGAACACGCCGTGCTCCCGGCGAGCCCGCATTACACACAGTCCAATCCGGACATCGACTTCCCCGCGTCGCCGTTCGTGGTCAACACCCGGACGCAGCCATGGGAGACGGCCGGTCGTCCCCGGATCGCGGGCGTCAACGCGATCGGTGTCGGCGGCACCAACGCCCACGCCGTGATCGCACAAGCCCCTGCGCCGCTCGGGACGACACCGGGCGCACCGCACCAGCTCCTGGTGGTCTCGGCGAGGACCGAGGACGCCGCGACGTGCGCGGTGGAGCAACTCGCCCGGCACCTGGCCGACCACCCCGAGCTGGACCTCGCCGATGTGGCGTGGACGTTGCAAACCGGCCGCACACACCATGCCGTGCGCCGGTTCGCCGTGGCGTCGGACATCGACTCGGCTGTGGCCGCGCTGAACGGGGACGTCCACACCGGACCGGAGGAACTGTCGACACTGGGCCGCCGGTGGGTTTCCGGCGAATCCGTGGACTTCGTGGCCCTGCACGAGGACGACCAGCGGCGGCGGGTCATCCTGCCCACCTATCCGTTCCAGCGGCGGCGCCACACCGTGTGAGAACCAAGGCGGGCGCAGTGAACGCTGCGCCCGCCTTGGTGTTCACGACTCAGGCGTCGACTCGGTGTACTCCCGCATCTTCGGGATGGGCGAGAACAGCGGCGGCAGGAACGACAACACGTTGAGCGCCGCGGCGATCCAGAAGACCCCTTGCAGGCCAATGGGTTCGACCAGCAGGCCGCCACCGGCCGCGCCGAGCGGGATAACTCCCCATGTGGCGAACCGGAACACGGAGTTCATCCGGCCGAGCAGATGCGACGGCGTCACCGCCTGACACAGGCTGACCTGCAGGACGTTGAAGATGTAGGCACCGAGAAACACGACGAAGAGCCCGGCGCCGAAGCCCACCGGCCCGGCCGACAGCGGCAGGATGGCCGAGCCGCCGGTGAACAGCACGATCGCGACCATGAAAGCCGTGCCGGTGCCGAACTTCCTGGCGAACGGCTCGGCCACCAGCGCCCCGACGATGCCTCCGCCGTTGCCGACCGCGAGCACGACACCGATCATCGCCGGGCTCATCAGCAGCACGTCCGCCGCGTACACCACCTGAAGGGCGAGCACGGCCGCGAACGCCAACTCGGCGAGTGTCGCGCAGAGCAACAGCGGGCGGATCAGCGGGTGACTGAAGACGAACCGGAGGCCTTCACGGATCTCCTTGCGCAGGTTGACCTTCTGTGTCGTCGGCGCCGCACGGGGCTTGCCCTTGATGAACACCACGAAGTAGGCGGACGCCAGGTAGGTGATCGCGTCGGCGAGGATGGCCAGCGGCGCGGTGAGCACCTGGACGAGGAAGCCGCCGACGCCGGGGCCACCGATCTGTGCCACCGAGCGGGAAAGCTCCAGCTTGCCGTTGGCGTCGACGAGTTTCTCCTCCTCAACCAGGTCGGGGAGGATGGACAGCTGGGCGACGTCGAAGAACAGTGTGCCGAGGCCGATCATGAACGCCACCGCGTACAGCAACGGCATGCTGAGCATGTCGAGCCACAGCGCGAAAGGCACGGCCAGCAGGGCAACGGCTCGTCCGATGTCGGCGACGACCATCACCGTCCGCAGCGGCAACCGCTCCACCCAGACACCGACCGGCAGGCCGACGAGCACGATCGGCACGTACTCGACCGCCCACAACAGGCCGACCTCGAACGCCGACGCGTCCAGGAAGAACAGTCCCACCAAGGGTAACGCGAGCAGGGTGACGCTCGTGCCGAACAACGTGACGGTCTGGGACAGCCAGAGATTGCGGAATCCGGCAACCCGCCACAGGCTCTGCCTCGTCTCCGGCCGGGTGGTCATCGTCCGCGCCCATCATCGATCCTGTCTGACATCAAGGAAAACGTCCCCTCTCGAACGGCCCGCTCGACGCGCGGGGCCGGAGTTGGCCAGGCGAAGGCCAAGTCCACCACAACGAACCACCGGGAAACCCAACTCCGAGCCGAACACTCGGTGATCTCAGGGTGTACGACCGGACACCGGTTGATCCACAATGGACTCGACGGGAATGGCGAGAAGTGGACACACCGAAACCGTTGACAGCCGGGACAGGGATTCCATGCAGCCATTCGGGTGAATGGGGTCGGACCCGGGACCAGTCCCGTGCCGGGTGCCGGATCATCGGGGCATGACCTCCGCACTCCAGCGGTTGCGTTTCGGGTACGAGGACGCCGAACGCGACATCACGGGCGGGCTCCTGCGCGAGAGCTTCGTCCGCACGATGGCCTACGAGGCGACCGTGTCCGGCCGCAAGATGCTGATCATCGGCAGGAAGGGCGCGGGCAAGAGCGCGATCTGCATGCGGATCGCGGCAGAGGACACCAACCCGAACAACACGATCCTGATCACCCCCGACGACGCGCTGGGCAGTGAGATCCGCCGCTTCGAGCTGCAGGGCCTGACAGGGGACACCGCGAGATCCCTCGTCTGGCGGTACATGTTCGCTGTTCGCGCGGCCCAGTACCTGGTTTCGAACGCCCGCAGAGCACGCCGTGGGCTCCGGAAGCACAGGGCGATCAGGGTCCTGCGGCGCTTCCTCAAGGCCAACGGCGAACTGCCCAGCCAGAACCCCGGCGGCAAGCTCGCGCAGACCGTCAGCGGCCTGCAGAAGACGTCACTGTCCCTTGAGGCGTTCGGGATCAAGACAGGGCTGGAGATGGGCCGGGCGCCGTCGGAGGGCGCTCAGGCGACCCGGCAGTTGGAGGTCGTCGAACGCGGTGTCGCCGACGCCTTCGCCGAACTCGGCCGCGTCTCCACGCCCCCGGCCGTGCTGCTGTTGGTCGACCAGCTCGAACAGGTGTGGTCGGCGGAGCCGGACGCGCACTCGATGATCATCGGCCTGCTCCTGGCCGCCAAGCACGTCACGGCCTACTACGGCGGCGCGATGCGCTGCCTGGTCTTCCTCCGGTCCGACATCTACGACTCGCTGTCCTTCCCCGACGGCGACAAGTTCCGTGGCGACGAACTGCGCCTCGGCTGGACGAACGACTCCCTGATGGAACTGGCGCTGACCCGGGCCCGTGCGTCGGTCGGCGCCGGGCTGAGCGCCGAGCAGCTCTGGACCGAGGTGTTCCCCGGCCGTGTCGCGGGCGAGGCGACCACCACGTTCCTGTTGTCGCGCGCGCTGCCGCGGCCGCGTGACGTCATCCAGTACCTGAACCTGGCCCGTGACGTGGCCGTCCAGAACGGCCACGACCGGATGCTCGAAGAGGACGTGCTCCTGGCCACCCGGCAGTTCTCCGAGTGGAAACTCAAGGACCTGACGCAGGAGTACCTGGTCGCGCACCCGTACCTGGAGCGCCTCTTCCCGCTGTTCCAGAACGCGGGGTACGTCGTCATGCGCAACGTCCTGGCCGGGCGCCTGGCGCACACGGCCGGGACGCTGCACAGCCAGTTCCCGGCCTACGAGCATTCGCTGACGCTTCCCGGTGTGATCGACACCCTGTACTCGGTCGGCTTCATCGGTGTCCGGCGCGGCAACGACGTGGTCTACGCGGGCGGCGCGGACCTGTCCGTCCAGCCGTACGAGTCGGAGTTCCACATCCACCCGTGTTTCCGGGACGCACTGGGCGCGACGAACGCGGTCGACATCCACGCGTACACACCGCTGGTCATCACCGCGATCGAGTCGCAGGTCGTCGGCGGGCCCGCGCAGGGGTCGATGGTCAGGGTGGCGCGCGCCGGGCGGGAACACCGGCTGCTGCGCAGCCTGATCCGCGCCTGTCAGACGCTCGTCAACCAGATCGGCCGCGCGGTGGACCTGCCCGCGGACACGCGCCACGAGATCACCACGCAGGTGAGCCGGATCATGGACGACGCGCGGCAGGCGTCGGAAGCGCTGGACGCAGGCCACCAGATCAACGTCAACGACCACGTCCTCGCCGCCGCGACCTACCTGCACGCGCTCGCGGCGCAGCTCAGGGCAAGCGGGATGAACGGCATGACCGGCGCGGACAGTGTCAGCGCCGGGATCGCCGAGGAGGCACGAGGGTTGACCGCCGGTGTCGGCGGTTTCACGGGGGGTTCCGGCGACAACAGATGAGGCCCTGACACCGTAGCCACGCTACGATCACGTCATGTCCGACCTGACCAGCGCGTTCGCCGCCGACGCCGAGGGGCTGGAGTGGGCGGTCCGGGAGTTCTGCCGCGTGCACGGCGAGCCCGCGCGGGAGGCGACCGTGACGCTTCCCGACCAGTTGGCGGACGACGGCGCCGGTGAGTCCGCCGCGCTGTCAACGTTGTTGGACGCGGTGGTCCGGCCCGCGCGGCGGTTGGGCGAACCGGGATTCTTCGCGCACATGGATCCGCCGACGCCGTGGGTGGCGTGGGCGGCGGCGCTGTGGGCGGCCGGACTGAACCAGAACCTGTTGCATGTGGACACCGCGCCGGTCGCGCGTGACCTGGAGAACACCGTGATCGGCTGGCTCGCTCCGGCGTTCGGCATGTCCGGCGGACATCTGGTGCCCGGGTCGACGGTCGCCAACCTCACCGCGCTGTGGGCGGCCCGTGACCTGCGAGGTGTGGACACGGTCGTGACGGCGCCGACCAGTCACCTCAGTATCCGGAAAGCCGCGCACCTGCTGGGATTGCGTGTGGTCGAGCTTGCGGTGGACGCCGACGGCCGCGCGGATCCCGACCGGCTGCCCGAGCTTGACCACGCGGCCGTGGTGTTGACCGCGGGAACGGTCGCGGCCGGTCTTGTCGACCCGTTGCGTCGTCCGTCCGGAGTGGGCTGGGTGCACGTGGATGCCGCGTGGGGCGGGCCGCTTCGGCTGTCCCAGAGGCATTCCGCGATCCTGGACGGCATCGAGCAGGCCGATTCCGTGTCGGTGTCGGCGCACAAGTGGCTGTTCCAGCCCAAGGAGTCGGCGATGGTGCTGTTCGCCGACGCGGAGCAGGCGCACACCGCGTTGTCGTTCGGCGGCGGCTACCTGGCCGTTCCCAACGTCGGGCTGCTCGGCTCGCACGGGACCACCGCGTTGCCGTTGGCCGCTACTTTGTTGGCGTGGGGGCGTTCCGGAGTCGCCGCGCGGATCGACCACTGCATGGACCTGGCCCGGCGGCTGACCGACCGGATCGAACGCGAACCGCGCCTGGAGTTGCGACACCGGCCGCAGACCGGCGTCGTGCTGTGGCGTGTGCGGGGCCAGGACACTCGTGCTGTCCGGGCGAACCTGCGTGACGCGTTCGTGTCGCTGACCGAGCTCGACGGCCAGACGTGGCTGAGGTCGGTGGCCGCCAACCCGATGGCCGATCCGGAACTCGTCGTCGACCGGGTGCTCGCCGCCGCTCCGTGAGGAATCCGCGACGAGTGAAGAGTTTACTTCGTTAGGAGTCTTGCCGAAACTTCTTCACCAAGGCACAGTGCGTGCATGACCGGACGCCTGCTCACCGCCGTGCTGGCACTGTCACTCCTGTACGTGTCCCCTGCCGGGGCGGACCAGGTTGGGGCGGACCAGGTTGGGGGATTCGCCGCGCCGCTGGCCCCCGGCACGGCGACGACCGTGCCAGGCTGGCGGATGCAGACCTCCGCCGTGGCCACACAGGACGGGACGCAGCTGTCCGCCGCCCGGTTCAACGACCGGTCCTGGTACGCCGTCCCGGCCCGCTCGACGGTGATGGCCGGGCTGATCGCCAACCGGAAGTACCCTGACCTGAACTACTCGACCACCCTGCGCGACGTGGTCAACGCAGCCGACTTCACGGTGCCGTGGTGGTACCGGCAGGAGTTCACAGCCGCGCCGGTGCCGGGCAGGCACACGTTTCTGCGGTTGACCGGTGGCGTCATCTCGCGCGGTGAGCTGTGGGTGAACGGCACCATGGTCGCGGGAACCGACCGGGTCGCCGGTGCCTATCCGCGCCACGAGTTCGACGTCACCAGCCTGCTCAAGCACGGCCGCAACGCGATCGCGATCAAGGCGATGCCCGCCGACCCGTTCCGCGACTTCACAGTCAGCTTCCTGGACTGGAGCCCGCCCGCCCCGGACAACAACATGGGCGTCTGGCGGGACGTCCAGGTGGCCACCACCGGACCTGTGACGGTGCGCGACGGCCGGGTGCTGACCGCGCTCGACCTGCCGGGGCTCCAGTCGGCCACGCTCACCGTCAAGGCCGAACTGCGCAACAACACCGACAACCAGGTCAGCACCGTGCTCGCCGGAACGGCCGGGGGCAACCCGTTGTACCAGCGGGTCACGTTGTCCCCCAGGCAGACCCAGACGATCACCTTCCCCTTGGTCACCGTGCGCAACCCCCGCGTGTGGTGGCCCGCGCAGTTCGGCGACCAGCCGTTGCACCGGCTGGCACTGACCGCGTGGACCGACCACGGCCTGTCCGACCGGGCGGAGTCCGACTTCGGCATCCGGGACGTCCGCTCGGAGCTGACCGCCACCGGCGCGCGGCAGTTCTTCGTCAACGGCAAGCCTTTCGGTGTCCGCGGCGGCGGGTGGGCATCCGACCTGTACCTGCGCCCGCAGCCCGAGCGGCTGGCCGCCGAACTGCGGCACGCCCGCGACCTCGGGCTGAACACCCTTCGCCTGGAAGGCAAGGAAGAGGACCACGAACTGCTCGAACTGGCCGACCGGCTGGGTATCATGCTGCTGCCCGGCTGGGAGTGCTGCACCAAGTGGGAGAAGTACAGCGGCTGGACCGACGAGGACTACCGCGTCGCGGGCGAATCCACGTCGGCTGAGGCCACGCGGATGGTGAACCACCCCAGCGTGCTCGGCTTCCTCATCGGCAGCGACAACGCGGCGCCCGCCCGCGTCGAGCAGGTCTACGTGGACGCGTTGCGGGCCGCGGACTTCCCCGCGCCGATCATCCCGTCCGCCGCCGCGAAAACCACGCCGATGCTCGGCAAGTCGGGGATGAAGATGGACGGGCCCTACTGGTGGGTGCCGCCGAACTACTGGTACCAGGACAAACTCGGCGGCGCGGCCGGGTTCGCCTCGGAGGTCGGCCCCGGTCCCACCATCCCGGAGCTCGACACGTTGCTGCGTTACCTGTCGCCGCAGGAGATCGACGACCTGTGGCGCAACCCGGACAAGCCGCAGTACCACCTCGCCAAGAAAGAGGTGTTCTCCAAACTGTCGGTGTTCTCGACCGCGCTGGCCCAGCGTTACGGCGCGCCGAAGGACCTCAACGACTTCCTGCGCAAGGCCCAGCTGGCCAACTACGAGGCCAACCGCGCCCAGTTCGAGGCCTACGGCAGGGACTTCGCCGACCCGGTGAACCCGGCAACCGGCGTGATCTACTGGATGACCAACAACGCGTGGCCCACGCTCTACTGGCACCTGTGGAGCTACGACCTCGCGACGGCGGGCTCGTTCTTCGGCGCGAAGAAGGCGTTGCGCCCGCTGCACGTCCAGTACTCCTACGACGACCGCTCGGTGGTCCTGGCCAACACGGGGATCGCCGCCGCACCTGGTCTCACCGTGCGCGCCACGGCGTTCGCGCTGGATGGGCGTGTGCTCTCGGACAAGTCCGTCCCGGCAACAGCAGCGGCCAACACCTCGCAGCGGGTGCTGGAAGTGCCCAAGCCGGATGCACCGGGGACATATCTGGTCCGGTTGCTGCTGCACGACGCGTCGGGCCGTGAGGTGGACCGCAACACCTACTGGCTGTCCACTTCGGATGACGTGCTCGACTTCCCGAAGTCCACGTGGTGGTACACGCCGACCACGGCGAGTGCCGACCTCACCGGCCTGCAGAACCTCCCGTCGGCCCAGGTCGCCACATCGGTGGCGTACCAGCACAACGGCCTGGATGTCTTGCTGCGCAACGACTCGCCCACGGTCGCGCTGTCCGTCCGCGCGGACCTGCGCACCGCTCCCGGTGGGGCGCAGGTGCTTCCGGTCACCTGGTCGGACAACTACGTGACGCTCTGGCCAGGTGAGTCGGTCACGCTGCACGCCTCATATCAGGGCGTGCGACGGCCGCACGTGGAGATCAGCGGGTTCAACGTCGAGCGCCGCTGACGAGACAACGATCACCTCGAGCTCTGGTCGCAACCGGGCCCCCATTAGCCTGATCGGGTTACATCGGGGAGGCTTGGTTCGAACATGGGGCACACCGCCGACCAGTTCGTCACACGGGACGGGCTGTGGCTCGTTCTGCTCGACGGTGTCGAGGCCCGGCTGGGGTCGCGGCTGCTTTCCCTCGGTCCGCCGCAACGCCGAGCCGTCCTGTGCGCGCTCGCGTTCCGGCCACGGCAGTGGGTTTCCCCGGCGACGCTGCTGGCCGCGCTCTACGACGACGATGTTCCGGCAAGTGGAATCCGGGTCATCCAGACCTATGTGTCCGCGCTGCGGCGGATCCTCGAACCGGACCGCGACGCGCAGTGCTCGCCCACTGTCCTGGTCTCCGGGCACGGCGGGTACCAGCTGCGGGTCGACGACGAGAACATCGACCTCGCGGTGTTCAACCGGTTGGTCACCGAGGCTGCCCGGCAACGGGAGCAGGGCGCATGGCAGCAGGCCTACCAGAATTACGAGCAAGCGCTTGCGTTGTGCGGTGACGAACCGCTGGCCGGGATCCCCGGCCCGTACGCCGAGCTGCAGCGGGTCGCGTTGACCGAACGCCGTCTCGGTGTGGTCGAGGATCATCTCGACCTTGCTGTGTCGCTGGGCCGGGCCGGTCAGGCCGTCGACCAATTGCGCACCATGATCGCGGAGCATCCGCTGCGGGAACGGCCGCGCGCGGTGCTGATGCGCGCTCTCCACCGCCGGGGGCGGCAGGCCGAGGCGCTGGAGGTCTACGCGCAGGCGCGGCACGTCATGATCGAACGCCTCGGGGTGGAGCCGAGCGCGGAACTGCGTGCCCTGCACAGCCAGATCCTGTCCGGTGAGGCGGTCCCCGGGGAGGCCGTGGAGAACGCGCCTCCGATCACGGTGACACCCGACTCGGCCTGGCCGATGGTGGGCAGGGAGCGGGCGTTGCGGCGCCTCGCCGGAGTGGCCGCGCAGGCCCGGCAGGGGCAGGG
This sequence comes from Kibdelosporangium sp. MJ126-NF4, assembly GCF_000826545.1. The sequence goes on from NZ_CDME01000016.1 coordinate 547,287, forward strand.
CGGGCTGGTGCTGGTGTCCGGCCCGCGCGGTTATGGCAAGACCCGGGTGCTGATCGAGACAGCCCGCCGTGAACGGGACTTCCGGCTGGTGGATCTCAGCGCGGGCGGCCAGCGTGGCCTGCCCGCCGACCTGCCACGGGCGCTCGGCGCAGCCAACTCGTCGGCGGCCGACGCTCCGGTAGCGGAGGACGCCCAGGCACTGGCCGACTGGATCCTCAAGGCACTGACCGACGTCGCCGGTGGCGGTCCGCTGCTGCTGCTGGTCGACAACATCGTCCACACCGACCAGCAGACGGTACGCGTGCTCAGCCTGCTGGCAACCCGGCTGCGCGCCACCTCCGTCCTGCTTGTCCTCGCCATGGACGGATCGCCGTGGGCGGGAGCCGACACCGACATCGACGCCGACGGCTACACCGCGCTGGAAGCGGAGGCCACGGCGGTGATCCGGCTCGGCGGGCTCGACGAGTCCGCCGTCGCCGACCTCGTCGCGCAGGAGACCGGCAGGCCGTGCCCACCGGCGCTGGCCACGGAGATCCACCAGGCGACCGTGGGCATTCCCCAGCTGGTCCGTGCGCTGATCACCGACCTGGAAGCCCTGCCGGAGCGCCAGTCCGTGCCCCATCACCTGCCGGGCAGCGGGTACGCGAGAGCGCTGGGGCAGCTGTTGGGCCACTATCCGCCCGGCGCGGCCGAGGTCCTTCGCGCACTGGCCGTGCTGCACGGCCATCAGCCCACTGTGGACCTGATCGCCGCCGTCACCGATTCCCCGGCGACCGAAGTGCGCTACCACATCGAGTTCCACGCCACCTGCGGTCTGCTCGCGACGACACACCCACCGGCTTTCCGGCATCCCCTGATCGCGAACACGCTTCGCTGGTCGTGTGGCCGCCAGGCCGTGAACACCGTGTGGCTCGCCGCGGCCCACCACGCCAGATCAACCGGTCAACCGGCCCGGAGGATCGCCTCCTACCTTCGGGAACTGACCAACGCCAGCGGAGCGCGCTGGGTGCCGGTGCTGCTGGAGGCGGCCCACGAGTGCCTGCGCGAGGACGCGACGCAGGAGGCCATGGGCCATCTGGAGACCGCGCTGCGGATCGTGCCCCAGGCAGGGCGGACCGACCTGCTCATCCGGGTGGCCCAGGTGCTGCAGTGGATCGACCCGGTCACAGCACAGACCCACCTGGAAGAAGCCCTGTCCGCGCAACGCGCGGCACAGTCGAAGCCGACAGCGGCGATGCCGTTGGTGTGGCTCACCTCGCGGCAGGGGCACGCGGAAGCGGCGTTGGCGTTGCTGGACGAGGTGATCGCCGAGACGGCGGCGACGGATCCGGCCACCGCGACCGCTTTGCGCGCGTCGACATGGATGGTGGCCGCACGCACCCCGTCGACATGGGCGCGTTTCCTGTCCCAGTCGCGGGCACAGGCCGCTGCGTCCCCGGATCCCATCACCATGGCCGTTCTGGCGATGGACGACACCTTCGCTGTGCGGTGCAGCGCACAGCAGGTGCTGGACCGGTTCCCCGCCGAGCACAACGACAACCGGGACTGGGACCGGCTGCCCTGGGAACTGAACAGTTTCCTGGCGAACATCACCCTGTACGCCGACGATCTCACCTCGACGCTGCAACTGTGTGACCGTGGCGCGGACCACCACTTCGCCAGCCTCGACCTGTACCGGCTCATCATGCGGGCGGAGGCGCTGTGCCGCCGCGGCCAGTTCGCCGTGGTGCTCAGGGAGTTCGAGCTGCTGGAAAGCACGCCGCTGAGCCGGGCGAGCAGTAGGCCGATCGGGATCGTCGCCCAGTACGCGCACGCACTGATCGGCTGCGGCCGGATCGACGACGCCGAGCGATGGCTCGACAGCGTCGCCGACCACACCCACGACAGTTCGTGGGAATGGACGATGGCCAAGTACGCCAGGGGGCTGGTCCATTCCGCGCGGGGAGCCGCCAGGGACGCCGCCGCGTGCTTCCTGGACTGCGGCCGTCGCACCGCGGCCTGGGGGATGCACAATCCCGGTTTCATGCCGTGGCGCAGCAACGCGGCGGTGGAGCTGCACAAGCTAGGTGAACACCACCGGGCGCGTGAGCTGGCCACGGCGGAGCTGGGCATCGCGCAGCGGTGGGCGGCACCGCGGACACTCGGGCTGGCCTGGCGTGCGGTCGCGTTGACGTCGGCCGACGAGACGGAGAAGGTGCCGCTGCTGGAGCAGGCCGCTGCGCATCTGCGGCGCAGCGAGTCGGTGATCGAACTCATCCTGACCCTGATCATCCTGGCCAAGGCGCACGCCGAAGCGGACAGCCCACAGCAGCAGCGGGCCGTCCTCGCCGAGGCCCGTGCCCTCGCCGAACCCACGGACGCCGACCATCTGCTCGCCGAGATCGACCGGATGACCTTGGCGTTGCGCGAACGTTGACCGATCACCGACTACCTTGCCTGGCATGACCACAGACGACTGGCTGGCCGACACTCGAACCTCGTACGACACTGTCGCGGTCAGCTACTCCGACCTAGTGCGTGACTCGTTGGCCGATCAGCAGCACATGCGCGCGGCACTCACGGTGTTCGCCGACAGCGTGCGTGCCGCGGGCGGCGGACCGGTGGCGGACGTCGGCTGCGGCCCGGGGCAGATCACCGCCCACCTGAACGGACTCGGCGTCGACGCCTTCGGTGTCGACCTCTCCCCCGGGATGATCGACGTGGCCCGGCGCGAGCACCCCGGGCTGCGCTTCGAGGTGGGCTCGATGACCGCGCTGGACCTGACGGCCGCGTCGGTGACCGGCCTGATCGCCTGGTGGTCGTTGATCCACATCCCGGACGAGGAGATCCCGGCGGTGCTGGCGCAGTTCCACCGGGTCCTGCGCCCCGGTGGACCACTGCAACTCGGCTTCCACGTCGGCGACACGTCAAGCCTGAAGACGGAGGGCTACGGCGGCCACCCGATGAAGCTGCACGTCCACCGGCGCCAGCCGGACAAGGTGGCGTCCTGGTTGCGTGACACGGGTTTCACCATCGAGGCCCAGTGGCTGTTCAACCCGGACGAGCGTGTTCCCGGAGCGATCCTCTTCGCGCGCCGCGAATCCTAGGTCACGCGGTCCAGTCCGGGTTTCTGCCCATCCGGCGCAGCACTTGGTCCTGGCATGACGCGGCGGCGGAGCCGTCCACCGGGGCAGCGAAGAACCGGTGAGTGGTGTCCGCCGCGGTGGGCGTCTCCGCAAGACCGGCGTAGATCTCATCGAGATGGCCGTCGATCCACCTGACCAGACCGGTATCGAGCGTGTCGTCGACACCGACCGCGCGAGCCAGGTCCCACGTGTGGACAATGCTGTCCGTGGTCCGGACGGCGAGTGCCTGCCGTCCCAGCACCGCGCCCAGGGGATAGTCAAGAACCCGTTGCAGCGCGCCAGGCTGGGTGAACGCCGACGTGCATTCCCTGACCGACCTGACGTACGCGTCCACCGCGTCCGTCGCCAACGCGTCGACGTCCCGCAGGCGCAGGAACTCCTCCGCCGTGCCGCCCTGAGCGAGCAGCACGTAGTTGAGGTTGCCCCGCACCACGTGGTTGACCAACTGGCGGACGTTCCATTCCGCGCAGGGAGTCGGCCACAGCCCTTGCTCGGGCCGGACTGTCCGCAGTACTCGCTCGAAACCTCTGCTGGACAGGACGAATCGGTCGACGATCCCGTCGAAACAGCTATCCATGTGCTTCAGCGTGCCTACCGCCGGGCGGTGAAGCTGGCCGTTATCGGACGTGGCGTCGAGTCAGCTGATCGCCTTGCATCCGTGTTTGCTCCACCACTGGTAGAGCTCGGCGGCGTTTTCGCTTTCCGCGGCGAAACCGATCTTCTCGCCGTAGTACGACCAGAAGATCCGGAACGTGGTCCCTTTCTTGCACACCATCTGACCTTTGATCACCCCGTTCCACTTCCAGGTCCCCGTGTAGTTCTGCCCGGCCGAACAGTTGCCGCCGCCCGTGAGGCCACGGCGTTCGCTGTCGTAGAACGCGTCCATCGCGCTCGTGCCGGGAAACTGGATGACCAGTGGTTTGCGGGACGGCCCACTGTTGGTGGCAACGCAGTTGAGCGCCGCGGCGGTCTCCGCGGTCAGGTCTCGTTTGGGATCGCAGTTGGCGAACTCGTCGGACAGTTTGCCCTGCAGGTCGAACTCCTTCTCCTGCCGGTCACCGACGTTCCTGGTGGTCGGCTCGGCCGGGCGCGGGGATCTGGCTGTCGTCCTGGTGGTGACCTTGGACGACGTGCTGGTTGTCGTGGTTGTCACGACCGCGTTCGGGTCACCGGCAGGTGGTTGCGATGTGGGTTCGGCCTCCGGCGAACCGGCGACCAGTACCGCCACCACCACTCCCCCTGCCGTGGCCAACGCCCCGGCCGCGGTCCAGACGACCATCCACCGGCTATTGGACTCGCCCATTCGACTCCACTCCCGAGAATCCGTGCACACCCTCGTCGCAACACCCAGCCGCCGCGTTACGAGCGCTATGAAAACGCTACCTCAAAGTGACGGAATGTGAAGCAGCGCAACACATCACAGCGATATGAATGGCTGACACCACTTCTTTGTCACGGATTTGGCATGAAGGTCATTGCGCGCACCCCAGGACGCTGATCAGATCCCGGACTTGCTCATCCGGTGACGGCGTACGGCGTCACGGTTGGCGCACACGCGTGAGCAGTAGCGTTGTGAGCCACCTCGGCTGAAGTCGACGAACGCGAGGCGGCACTCCTCAAGTGCGCACCGGCCGAGTCGGTGCATGCCCAGTTCGGTGAGGTGCTGCGCGGCAGCGACCGCGACCACCGCGCGCAGGACCGCGGCGAGGTGCACGCCGTCGTCGCGGTAGTGCAGATGCCAGCCTGCGCCGTCGTGATCGGTGATGCGCGGGTACGCGGCGGCCTCGGCGAGCAGTGCGTTGAGCAGGTGTACCCGGTGCTGCTCACTGTCGGCGTCCACGATCTCCGCCCAGCGCAACGCCAGGGCACGCACGGCGTCCAGGTCGACGGGACCGGCCGGGATGGTGAGGCTGAGGCAGGTCCGGGCGCAGCGCTGCCGCAGGTCGGCGACGTCGACCAGTGGCACGTTGGTGAAGTCCGTCACAAGACGCAGGATCTCGGCGTAGTAATGGTTCTCCCGCATAAGGCCATTACAGCATGGTGCTGGCATGTCCACCGCATCTGACCACGACGCGCCACCGGTGTCCTGGCGTCCGCTGGCCGCCGCCTGCCTTGGCACCTTCCTGCTGATGATCTACACCACCATCGTCACCGTGGCACTGCCGAACATCGGCGCCGACCTCGGCGGGAGCTTCACCGGTCTGCAGTGGATCGTGGACGTCTTCACCGTGGCGCTGGCCGGGTTGTTGCTCGGGATGGGCTCGTTGAGTGACAACCTGGGCCGCAAGCGGGTGTACATGGTGGGCCTGGCCGCGTTCGGGGTGGCCACGCTGATCTGTGGGCTGGCTGGCTCGATGGCCGTGCTGATCGCCGCCCGCGCGGCGCAGGGAGTGGCGGGCGCGGCGATGTTCGCCACGATCCTGCCGCTGGTCGGCCTGACGTACCACGGCCGCGCGCGGGCCAAGGCCTTCGCTGTCTGGGGCACGGTGGCGGGCGTCGCGGGCGCGGTCGGCACGGTGGCGGGTGGTGTGCTGGCGGAACTGTTCGGCTGGCGCTGGATCTTCCTTGCCTCGCTGCCTGTCTGGGTGGTGGCCGTCGTGTTGGGCAGCACCGCGTTGACCGAGAGCGCGCGCACCGGCAAACGCGTCGACCTGCCCGGTATCGCCGCTTTCACGTTGTCCGCGACCGCGTTGACCTACGCCGTGATCAACGGCGGCGATCACGGCTGGACGGCGCCGGGCACCGTCATCGCCGCGATCGTCACGGTGGTGGCGGTGGCGGCGTTCGTCATGGTGCAGCGGCTCAGCCCCGCGCCGATGGTGCCGTCGAAACTGTTCGGCACGCCCGCGTTTCTCGGCGTCCTGGTGGTCGCGTTCGGATACTACTTCGCCGCGTTCGGCGCGCTTCCGGTGCTGTCGCTGTGGTTGCAGGGCACGGCGGGGCTCAGTCCGCTGGGCACGTCACTGGTGCTGACCGTGCAGATCGTGGTGTTCTTCCTGGTTTCCGGGCTGATCAGCGACCGGCTGCACCGGCTGGCGCCCAGCATGGTGCTCGGCGGCGCGACCGTCCTCGTCGGACTGGGCTGCGCGGCCGCCGCCGCGGTGCTGGCCGATCCGGGCTGGGTTGCCCTGCTGCCCGCGCTGGTGCTCACCGGGCTCGGCGCGGGCATGGTGTCCCCCGTGTTCCCGGCGGTGGCGATCGCCTCTGTGCCACCGGCCTACGGCGGCACAGCGGGCGCGGCGGCCAACAGTTCCCGCCAGCTCGGCCTGGCACTGGGGATCGCGTTGTGCGGCACGATCTACCGCGGTCACGGTCCACAGACGACGGACGGGATCGTCGGCGCGATGCTGTTCTGTGCCGCGCTCGCGATTCTCAGCGGCCTTGTGGCGGCACGGTTGCTGCGCAGCCACCAACCCGCACATGTGTAGGTGGGGGCCAGCCCCCGGGGGTTCGCCAGGTGTCCCAGCGGGTCCACAGTCAGAACACTGAACCGTATGAACCGACGCCTGTCCCGCGCACTCACGGCTGGCACCGCACTGTGCGCCGCACTCACGGTCGTTACCCCAGCGCGGGCCGACGGTGGCGGCTCGGTGGACGGCGTGTGGCTGGCCGACGGCTACGGCTCAGTCATCGAAGTCGCCGACGGCCACGCCCAGTCCTATGAGACCACCAGGATCAGCTGCGCCAAGGGAGTGGACTCGGCGCAGACCGGACCGGGCCGCTTCGCCAACGAGGACTTCGAGTTCAGCCTCCGGGCCGACCGCGGGCAGCGTGCGGTCATGCGGATCGACAGCTCGGTCGGCGAACGGCACCTGCGGCGACTGTCCACACTGCCCGACCTGTGCCGGGTTGCCGCCCCGGCGAACCGGATCGCGTCCTTCGACGTGTTCTGGACGACCTTCGCCGAGAACTACCCGTTCTTCGCCGCCAAAGGCGTGGACTGGGCGGCTGTCCGTGCCCGGTACCGGCCCTCGGTGCGCGAGGACATGACCGACGGGGAGTTCTTCGACCTGCTGACCGAGATGGTCGCCCCGCTGCACGACGCGCATGTCTTCCTCCGCGCGGGCACCCGCGGGTTCGTGGCGGTCCGACCAGGCACGACGTTCCCGACCCCGGCCAAGGAGGACGCGGTGCGGGCGTTCGTCGTCAGGCGGGATCTTGGTGGCAAACCGTTGCTGGAGTTCGGGAACAAGCGGATCGGCTACGCCGAACTGCCGGGCCGCATCGGATACCTGCGAGTGTCCGCGTTCACGGGCTACACCGGCAAGGGATACGCCGCCGACGCCGCGGAGCTCGACCGCACGCTGGACACCGTGCTGCCCAAGAACACGGCAGCACTGCGCGGGCTGATCATCGACCTCCGCATCAACGGCGGCGGTGACGACCCGCACGGCATCCGGATCGCACGGCGCCTGACCCGTCAGCCGTACCTGGCGTACGCCAAACAGGCCCGCAACGACGCTGACGATCCGACGCGGTACACCCGGCCTCAGCCGCAGTGGGTGCTCCCCGAGCGCGACGCGCCGGTCCACGACGGCCCGCTCGTGGTGCTGACCGGCGGATCCACGCTCAGCGCGGGCGAGACGTTCACCCAGGCCCTGCTCGGCCGGACACCGGAGCCGGTGCTGATCGGCGAGAACACCCAGGGTGTCTTCTCCGACAAGCTGGAGCGGACACTGCCCAACGGCTGGTTTCTCACCCTGCCCAACGAGCGGTACCTGACCCGTCGCGGCCACACCTTCGACGGCACGGGCATCCCACCGCACATCCGGACCCCGGTCTTCACCGACGAGGAGTTCGCCGCCGACCGCGACTCCGCGTTCGACCAGGCGGTCGCCCTGCTGCGGCACGGACGCTGACCGGACAGGTCAGCGCAGGCGCCGGAACGCGTCCCGCAGCTCCGCCACCAGGAGATCCGGTTGTTCGAGGCCGGGGAAATGGCCGCCGCGGTCCAGTTCGTGCCACGAACGCAGGTCGACGTAGCGGCGCTCAGCCCACCGGCGGGCCGTGGGCCATGGTTCGGCGGGGAACAGCGAGCACGCGGTCGGGACGGTCACGGTCTGCGCGTTCTCCTGCTCCGCACTGCGCGGCACCCAGCGCAACGACTCCCAGTACCAGCGGGAGCTGGACGCGCCCGTCCCGGTCAGCCAGTACAGGCTGATGCCGTCGGCCTGCTGGCGAGGGCTCACCCCGCCACCGGACCCCGGCCGGGTGTCGGAGTAGGCGGCGAACTTCTCGCCCAGCCACGCGGCCAGCCCGGACGGCGAGTCGAGCAGCGCGTACCCGAGGGTCTGTGGTCGCGTACCCATCTGGAGACCGAAGCCGTAGCCGTCGGCCATGTGCAGGTCGCGGCGCTCGATCATCCGCAGCTCGCCGGGAGACGCGGTGGCCCTGTCGTCCGGCAACGGCGAGGCGACGGGCATGGTCAGGTGCAATCCGGTCACCCGTGACGGGTGCAGCCTGGCCAGTTCGGTGCTGACGATCGCGCCCCAGTCGCCGCCGTGCGCGCCGAACCGCTCATAGCCGAGCCTGCTCATCAACGTCGCCCACGCCCGCGCCGTCCGGCCGGGATGCCAGCCGGTCGTGGTGGGTCGGTCGCTGAACCCGAATCCGGGCAGTGCGGGCACGACGAGGTGGAACGCGTCGCGCGGGTCGCCGCCGTACGCGGCGGGATCGCTCAGTGGACCGAGTACCTGCTCGAACTCCAGTACCGATCCCGGCCAGCCGTGCGTCAGCAGCAGCGGTGTCGCCGACTGTTCCGGCGAACGGACATGCCAGAACACGATCCCCAGGTCGTCGATGACAGTGCGGTACTGCGGAATGGCGTTCCACTGGCGTTCACGTTCCCGCCAGTCGTGTGTCCGCAGCTGTTCGAGCAACGCACGCAGTTGTCCCCATTTCAGGCCCTGCGAGTCGTCTGGCACCGTTTCCGGCTCGGGGAGGCGGACGCGGTTGAGACGCGCGTGCAGGTCGGCGAGCGCTGAGTCGGGAATGGCGATGGTGAACGGCACGATGTCGGGCACAGGACGGAGGCTAGGTTCGTGTCCGGTGTGGCGAGAATGCGCCAGATTGCTGCCAACCGGTCAGGAATTGCGGTAGGCCGACGGCCGTACGCCGATGTGCCGCAGGAACGTCGTCGACAGGGAGCCTGCGCTGCCGAACCCGCACCGCGCCGCGATCCGGTCGAGTGACAGGTCGCTGTCGTCGAGCAGGCGGCGGGCCTCCTCGATGCGCAGGCCGGTGAAGTAGCGGTGCGGGGTCTGTCCGGTCGTGGCTTTGAAGACCCGGATGAAGTGGAACACGCTCAGGCCCACCTCGGCGGCGATGTCCGCCAGCGTCACCTGGTCGGCCAGGCGCTCCCGCATCACTGTGATGGCCTTGTGCGCGCGGGACTTGTCACTGTCCGGCTCCGGGCCGACCGCCTGGCGTGTCAGCAGGTGGGTGGCGAGGAACGCGGCGGCCGTCTCCGCGTACAGGTCGCCCACCGCGTGCGCCGTGTCCAGTGACCGCAGTGTGTGCTCGACCACCCGGTCGCCCGCCGCGACCGCCGCGGCCATCTGCTCGTAGTCGACCGGCCGCCCGTCCAGGCGCTCGGCCACCCGCTCCAGTGTCGTGTGGGGAATGTGGACCTGCAGCGTCCGGAAGGGATGCGCCGACCGGTAGCCACGCTGGGCGCTCTGGCCGGGAACCGTCATGTCGAGCGTCCCCGGCAGCCAGCGCCTGCTTTCCCAGCGCCCGGTGGTCCGTGTCCGCATCTCGGCATGGCCCGCGACGGTCAGCACGAGGTGCAGGTCGGACGTCGCGGGCAGCGCCATCTCCTCGACCTGCGAGACGTGCTCGAACCGCTGGACGAGCAGCGACCGCCACCCGAGGTCCTGCCAGCTGCAGAACCTCCGGTTCACGTACCGGTCCGTGTCGACGACCGCGTACGGTTCGAGGTCGAAATCAGACGACTGGAACACCGCACCGAGGATACCCGCTCACGGCCGGAACGGTGCCGTCAAGGACTCCACAGTGGACAACCTGCCGTTCTTCATCACCATCCGGACGTCCGCCAGCCTGGTGATGTCACGGGAGGCGTCCCCCTCGGTGAACACCAGGTCGGCGAGCTTGCCCGCCTCGACACTGCCGAGATCCCGCTCGACGCCCAGCTCGCGCGCGGGCAGCAAGGTGGCGCTGTGCAGCGCCTCGAACGGCGAGATGCCGTACTTGGCCATCGCGCGGAGGTTCAGGTGCAGGCTCACCGCGGTGCTGTCCAGCGGGGCGTCGGTGCCCGCCACGACCGTGCCTCCGGCGTCCAGCAGCCGTTTGATGGTCCCCACATCACGACGGGCCTGCTCTGGCGTCCCGTCGAGGAAGCCACATGGGCCTTTGCCCTGTGCGCACAGGAGTTTGGCCAGCAACGCCTGCTGCTCGGCGGTGGTGTACAGGGCCCGCACTCGCGGATCGCCGAGAATGCCCGGGTCGTCGGCCAGCAGTGAGCTCGCGCTGAACATCGTTGTGCTGAAGGGCATCCGGCCGCGTGCCGCCAGCTGGATCACGTCGTCGTAGACGCCGCCCGCCGACGACTCACGGGAGAAACCGAAGCCCCATTTCGTCGGCCCCGACAGGTGTTCCTTCATGTCCACGCCGTTGGCGACCGCGGGGTGCAGGTAGTGCGAGGTGGTGGGGATGCCCAGCCGGTGTGCCCGCCCGGCGGTCTGTGCCTGCCAGTCGACGCGGAACCGCTCGTAGGTCTTGACGAGGTCGTAGCCGAGACCGCGCACGCGGGACCATTCCAGTTCCAGCTGCCGTTCGTCGCGCACCGGCCGCGCGAACTCCCAGCCGACGCGGGAGCCTTCGAGCATCTCGCCGGTCATGAAGAACCTGGGGCCGACCCGTGTCCCGGCGCTGAGGGACTCGCGGTCCTCGACCGCCCGGTACGCGGGATCGCCGGTGGACCGCGTGGTGGTGATCCCGTAGGACAACAGCAGCCTGCCCTGGCGGTCGCCGGTGAACTTCGCGCGCATCTCCTGGTGCATGTGCATGTCCACCAGGCCGGGCGTGACCGTGAGCGCGGACGCGTCCACGAACTGCCAGCCGCGCCGATCCCGGTCCGCGCGGTGCGGTTCCACGCGCCTGATCCGGTTGCCGACGACGATGATGTCCACGTCGGTCCTCGGCTCGGCGTGCCGCCCGTCCCACAGCCTGCCCGCGTGGACAACCAGCCGGGTGTCCGGCTTGTCCTGGACGAACGTCAGTCCGGTCGGGACGTCACCCGTCGGCTTTCCCTCCACTGTGGTGGTTCGAAGCAGACCGTTGTGCAGGTAGAGCAAGGTCTTGGCGTCGCCGCTCCAGCTCGGTGAGTCGCTGGCCTCGTGCGTGACCTGGCGAGCCGGACCGGTCGGGGTGCCTGTCGAGTCGACAGGCAGCACGTGGATCGTGCTGTTCATGGAGAACGCGAGCAGCCTGCCGTCCGGCGACCACACCGGGCCGTCACTGCCCCGAGTGGACACCGACCCGAACGGCGCCGGGTCGACGATCCTGGTCGCACCCGAAGCCGTGTCGGCCAGCATGATCCGGTTGCGGTCGGCGTCGGACACGGTGAGCGCGAGGAGTTTCCCGTCCGGTGACCAGCTCGGCTTGCCCGGCGCGTTCAACGGCCCGATCACCCGCGCGACCGTCCCGTCCGACAGATCCACCGTGGACGTTTGGCCGGTGTGGTCCTGGAAGGCCAGTTTCCGGCCGTCCGGCGAGAAGACCGGTGCCGTCTCGGCTCCGGGCAACGAGGTCACCCGGCGCTCCCGCCCGGCGGCGAGATCAAGCACGTACAGGTCTTCGGTGCCTGCCTTGTCCGAGGCGTAGGCGACGTGTTTGCCGTCGGCCGACCAGGCGGGATCAGCCTCGAAGAACGCGTCCGAGGTGAGCCGCCGCGCGGAGTCGCCGACTGGCAGCAGCCACACGTCGTTGAGGGCCTTGAACACCACGGACCGGCCGTCCGGCGACAGCGACGGCCCGTCGATTCCGCGCACGGGCTGCGGGCGCTGGGTGTCGAAGTCGTAGTGCTTGCGCGGGTACTGGTCGCGTTTCAGGCTGAAGGTCGCCGAGAACGGCACGGTCCGCGACGCGCCGGTGACCACGTCGGTCGCCGCTATCCGCCCGTTCGCGCTGTAGAGCAGTTCGTTCGTGGACAACCAGCGCGCCGGGAACGGGAACACATCGCGGTGCGGCCCAACCTGGCGGACGGCCCCGGACTCGGCGATCTGCAGCGAACCGTTGCGCCCGAACGCGAGCCGCCGCCCGTCCGGCGACCAGGACGGCGCCGACACGAAACCGCGCTCGGCGGGAACAACTGTCCGCACAGCCGAGGTGGCCAGGTCGACGCTCTCGATCGTGGTCCCTTGGACGTAGGCGATGCTCTGCCCGTCCGGCGACCAGGTCGGCTGCGTCTCCTGTGTGGCCGCGGTGGTGATCCGCCGCACCTCACGGGTGCGCACGTCGACCGTCCAGATGTCCGCGCCGCCAGCCCGGTCCGAGGTGAACGCGATCCGCGTGCCGTCCGGGGACCACGCGGGGTACAGGTCGTCGTACTCGCCGTCGGTGAGTTGCCGCACCGAACGCCCGTCCGGTGTGATCGCACGGATGTGGAACATGCCGTCGGCGAAGGACTGCACGGCGATCTGGCCACCGTCCGGGGAGAAGACCGGCCAGAACGGGTCGAGGAAGTCGTCGCCGAGCCGCGTGGCGACACCACCGTCACGCGGCAACGAGAACAGCTGACCCTGCAGGTCCATAACGATGGTGCCGTCCTTGGGCGACACCGTGACCGCGAAGTTGGTGCCTTCGTTGACCGTCACGGTGGTGGTCGCCTGCGCCGCGCTGGCGACGGTCACCGGGGCAACAGTCACCGGGGCGAAGGCCACCGCGCACACCAGCGCCAGCCGGGAAACCTTCATCTCGACACTCCTCCACAAAGGTCAGAGCCCGAACGCGAGCAGGACGTTGCCGTGTTCGCTCGGATAGGACGGCCAGTAGCCGGACTGCACGTAGAGCATGCCGTTGGCGATCACCGCGCCGCCGTTGCCGGAGATCGTGCTGCCTCGGCCGGTCAGGCCGTTCACGCCGACGAAGTCGCGGATCGTGTCGAACTCCCACCGGACAGCGCCGTCACGGGCGTCGTAGACGCGCATCTTGCCGTCCGCGCTGCCCTCGTACACCAAACCTGGCGTGCTGCTCACTGCGGGAGTGTGCGCGCGGGCACAAACCGTGGGATGCTGCGCCGCTCCACCGGTCGTGCAGCCGTCGACGGGATTCGGCGTCTGCCACACGATGTCGCCGTCGGCTGGGTCGAGCGCGAACACTGTGCCGGGATTGGCGAAGTTGGTGGCCGTGTAGAGGTTGCGGCCGTCGAAGCTGCTGCCCCACTGGATGCCGGACAGTCCACCGCCGGGCATCGGCGCGGACAGCTGCCGCCGCCAGGAGACCTCGCCGGTCGCCGCGTCGAACGCGTGGAAGACACCGCTTTTCTGGCCGATGCCGACCATGGTGCGGCCGCGGACGTGGAAGAGCGTCGGTGTGGCACCGAGGTCGTAGTCCAGTGCCGTGCCGTCCTTCTGGCCGGGGCAGTAGCCCTCCGAGTCCGGGAAGGCGCACAGCAGCCGCCAGGTGTCCGCCTTGGTGACCTGCTGCTTCCAGCGCACCGCGCCGGTTCGCGCGTCCAACGCGAGCAGGGTGTCGAAGTCCCCGGTGGTCCCGGAGTAGAGCTGGCCGGTGCCGACGTACAGGGTGCCGGTGCGTTCGTCGATCACCGGCGAACTCCACACGCCCGCGCCCGACGGCTCGTACCTGGTCGCCCCGCTCGGCCACGTGCCGACCGGTTTCGGTTCGGGCACCGTGTGATAGCGCCACGCCAGCTCACCGGTGTCCGCGTCGAGCGAGTCGATGTGGCCGCGGAACGTGCAGCACGGGTAACCGCGGTCCGGGTTGATGTTCTCGCCGCTGGACGCCCCGATGTAGATCCTGCCCCGGTGGTGGAGCGGGGAACTGGTATGCATCCCGGCCGGGTGCGGCTCGGTGTCCTTCGACCACACCAGCCGCCCGGTCCGCTGCTCCAGCGCGTAGACGTGCCCCTGGGTGTCGCCGAAGAACACCTTGCCCCGAGCCACCGCTGGCCCGTCGATCACAATCGCTCCCGTGTGGACGCTGCCGAGGTCGAAGCTCCACCGGGTGGCGCCGGACCGGGCGTCCAGCGCGTGGAACTTCCCGTCCGGGCTGCCGAAGTAGACGCCGCCGTCGACCACGGCGGGCTGGCTCTTGGCGGGAAACCCGTTCCTGGGGTACGCGAACGCCCACTTCAGGCGCAGTTTCCCCACGGTGCGGGAGTTGATGGCGCGCTCGGCCGCGTTGAACCGTGAGCCGGAGCTGTCGCCCTGCCATGTGGGCCAGTCACCTTGTCCGTGTCCCAGTGGTTCCTGGTCGGCGGCGGCGACACCACCGACCAGGAGAGCTGTGGTGCCGGCCAGTACGGTGAGTTTCCTCTGCAGCAACAACACTCACTCAGCGTACTGCCACGAAGCGAGTCCGCCTTGCTCCGAACAAACCAAAGTTCCCGCACCACACCCGGACTAATCACCACGTTGCAACGAAAGAACACCTTGACAGAACGGAAACGACCACCGTGTCCACAGTGGTCACATCTTGTCGTACTGCTTCATCATGACCAACGTGGTGAGCTTCATCGAGCTCTCCCCAGCGGCGGACGGCACACCGAACCGCTTGTTCACCAGACGGTCGAAGCCGTGGCATCCGCGCGCCTTCGGCACCGCGTACTCCTTGTCCTCCATGGTGAACCTGGCAACCGGCGGGTTAGTGGAGATCACGTCGGGGCCGCTTGTCCTGAGCGGCTTGAACTTGACCGGGTCCTTGTCGTCGCCGATCGTGCACGAGCCGGGCAGCAGCGGGGAGATGACCCGCACCTTCAGGTGCTGCTCCCCCATCCGGTTGCCGTCCGACTGGAAGTCGGCGAATCCGGCGTACTCGATGCGCATGTCCATGCGCAGCAACGGATTGTGCTGGTCCAAGCCAGGGATGCCGAGCAGGCCGTCCGGCACCCGGGTCGGTTCGGCCCGCAGCGAGCCGAAGACCTGCGCGGGCTTGCCGTTCAGCGGTCCCTCCGCGAAC
This sequence comes from Kibdelosporangium sp. MJ126-NF4, assembly GCF_000826545.1. The sequence goes on from NZ_CDME01000016.1 coordinate 562,571, forward strand.
ACCAGCCGCATGGCACCCGTCGGCTGCTCGGCAAGATCACCGATCTTGATGGTGCCGCTGGACTGCAGGACCTCGCAGCGCCACTGTGCCGGGACCGCGCCTGCCGGGATCGCCGGGCAGTCACCGAAGTCGAACGGCGGCAGTGGGTCTGCCGACGCCGTCTGGGATAACGAAGCCAGCCCCAGTGCCGTCACGCCCGCCAGCGCGACGACGGCAGCGCGGCGGGGAAATCTCGATCTCGTCATGCCTGAGAGGCTTCCGTGTCCCGCCGTTCGGGTGATCCGGCAAACTCCCTGACATTGCCCTGAGTCAACCCTGACCGAAAAACGTTGTCACAGTGGACTCAGTGGTCACAACGGGGACTTCGACTGGCACGATTGTCCGGGTGCGCACCACCGATCGGTCCCGAAGAGTGGTCATCGTCGGAGCGGGTCTGGCAGGCACTGCCACCGCTGTCCGTCTCCTCCAGTTCGCCAGGGAGCCCCTCCAGGTCGTCCTGGTCGAGCAACGCCCGGAACACCGCAGCGCGGGCGTTGCCTACCACCGGGAAGGCAACCCCTGGCAGCACGTCTTCAACATCCAGGCCGGTCGCATGTCGATGTTCCGTGAGGACGTCGACGACTTCGTGGCATGGGCCAACACCGAGGCCGACCGGGCGGACTGGCCGCCGGAGTGGAACGGTGTCACGTTCACCGAGTCCGGGCCCGCGCCCCGCCGCGTCTACGCCGACTACCTGGCCGACCGCCTCGCCGCCGCGGCACGGGAAGCAGCGGACGGCGTGACGCTGCTCGAAGTCGACGGCGAGGTCGTCGACGTGACCGGGCACGACAGCCGCGCACACGTCGTCATCGACACTGAGGACAGTCAGGTCACGCTGGCCGCCGACCACGTGGTGATCGCCACCGGCCTGCAGGAGCGGGATCTCCCGTTCGCAACCGACGTCATGGACCATCCGGCGTTCGTCCGGCACCCCTACTCCGAGGCCGGTGTGGAACGGATTCTCGGTGTCGGGCAGGACGCTGTCGTCGCGATCGTCGGCTCCCTGCTCAGCGCGTACGACTCCGCCGCGCTGCTGCTGCGGCGCGGCCACACCGGCAAGATCTACATGATCTCCCGGTCCGGGCTGACACTGCGGACCTATCCCGCCGACCACCGGCACCGGGTGCTCAGCCTGCCCGCTCCGCGCCTGCGCACCGACAGCTACGAAGGCCGCGAAGACCTCGTGCGGCGCCTCAGGGACGAGTGGGAACGAGCGTGCGCCATGGTCGTCAGGGAACACCCTGATGTGGCGCAGGCGGTAGTGACGGAGCGCGTCGCCAAGTCGTGGGAGCCACACCTGCCCGAGGTGCTGGCCCGTGTCCCGTCGGCAGACCTGCGTGCGCTGCTGGACAGTCACACGAGCCTGCTGGCCACTCTGCGGGTGGGCGCGGTCGCGTACACGACCGAGATCGTCGACGCGGCGTTGCGGGACGGCGGCGGGATCACCCTCGTCACCGGGAAAATCGACCGGATCACCGGGACAGTGGCCGGAAGGCTGGCTGTGTCCGTGGCCGAGTCGACCATCGACGCGGACCTGGTGATCGCGAACTTCGGGCGGGAACCGGACTACGAACGGGTCAGGTCCCCGCTCTGGCAGAACCTCCTGCGCGAGAAGACCGCCGTGGCGCACCGCCGCACCGGGCGCGGGGTGGAGGTGGACGAGACCGGCGCCCTACTCGGGCCGGACGGCGTGGCCTCCGGCCCGATCTCCGTGGTCGGCGGGCCGCGTGAAGGCGACGAGATCGTGCGGTACGGCCGGTTGGGTGCGTTCTCGTTCAACCTCGCCGCGATCAAGAACCACTCGGTGGGCGTCGCCGCGACCATCCTGTGCCGGTTGGAGTCCTGCTACGACGACCAAGCCGACGACGTGATCCCGGCGCTGGACGACGCAGCACGGGAGTCGTTCACGTACTCGGTCGCGCTCGACGTCCACCGAATGGCGGCTCGGCACAACCCGACCCGTCAGGCGCTGACGCGGCGGCTGGAGGAAAGCCTTGCGGCCGTTCACGACGCCATGCCGGTTGCGGTGACGGCCGAAGCGCTGCGGTACGCCGTGAACACGGTGGCCGTGACCAGGCTCAACGATTTGTCCGTGACGCCACGGGACCTCCGTTCCGAGCTGGGACTGGTGTAGGGAGATCATGTCGCACGCGAGAAGATGCGTGGCGGGCCGAACGGCTGCGAATCTCGAGGCATGCGCCTTCGCGAAGTGCCAGGGGTGGTTCTCGTCGGCTCGTACCCGGCGAGTGTCCAAGGCGTCTGCAACCGCACCAGAACACCGGTCGACGGCGGCATTCTGGTGGTGGACACGCTCGGCCCCGACCTCTACGACGCCATCGTCACCTCCTCGGCCGTGATCTGCGCGCGCGGCGGGCAGACCGGTCACATGCAGTCCCTGTGCCGTTCACGGGGAATCCCCGTCCTGCGCGTCGCGGAGGTCGCGTTGGGCGCGCTCGTCGGCGAGGTCACCGTCCGGCTCGACCGCCAGTCGGTCATCCTCGGCGAGACCGGGCCCGAACCACGGCCGTCGGCCGGTCCCGCGGTCGAGTTCGGTGGCATCGAGTCGGTCTGCGTGGTCGTCTCCGCCGCGTCGGACATCCAGTCCACGAACGCGCTTTCGCCGCGTGTCGAGCAGGTGGACTGCTTCTTCATCCGTGAGGAGTTCGTCTGCTTCGCGGCGAACCTGAGCCCCATCGACGCGCTCCGGTCGGGCGTGGCCGAAGCCGAACGCTACGGTCAGGCCATCGCGTCGGAACTGTGCGCGATGGCCAAGGAACTCCTCCCCGGCCAACGGCTCGTGATGCGGCTGCTCGACCTCCGGTCGGACGACGCCGCCGGGATCACCACCGGGACCGAGGTGGACGACGAACCCAACCCGGAACTCGGCCTGCACGGAGCCCGGTGGCTGCTCGCGGAGACCCACTACCCGCACGCGTTCCGGGCGATCCGCGCCCACCTGGCGGAACGCCTCGGCACCGACGCGGACCGGCTGAGCTTCGCCGTGCCGTTCATCAACGACCAGTCCGAGTTCCTGCGCCTGCGGCAGCACCTCGGCCTGACCGACGAGACAGCACTGGGCGTCTTCGTCGAGACACCGGCGGCCGTGTACTCCGCGGCGGAGTTCGGCGCGGCGGGAGCCAGCGAACTGTTCGTCGGCACCAAGGACCTGATCCAGTTCTACCTCGCGGCCGACCGGGGCAACCACTTGGTCGCGTCCTCCTACCAGACACGGCATCCGGCTGTTCTGGCCGCACTGCGCCAAGTCGTGGAGTCGAGCGGCGACACAGGCGTGCCGGTGCACGTGTTCGCGCTGGGCGCGGACGTGCACCACTACGCCCACCACCTCCCGGCCCGTCGGCTGATGATGTGCACCGCGGAGCTCCACCAGGTGGCCGGATCCCTGCTCAGTCGATGACCTCGACGGCGATCCGGGTGAACGACCGGGTCAACGGGCTCTCCCGAGCCGTCAGCCAGGCGACGACAAGGGGACTCGGTGCCATGTCGGTCAGCGGCGCGCAGACCAGCCCGTCGGGAAGGCCGTGGCTGAGCGGTGCGATGCCGACGTAGCCGTTCCACAGGACAGCCTGCATGCACTCGTTGACGGTACGCACCACCGGCCCGGCTGGTCGTTGCCCGACCGGTGTCATCCCGTTCCAGTAGGTACGCCAGGCCGGGTCGGTGCCGTCCGGCAACTGGAACCAGGGACGGTCGACGAGATCGGCCAGACGCAACGGACCGCGCCCAGCGAGCGGGTCGTCGGCGCGCAGCACGACCCCGACCGGATCGGACCGCAGGACACGTGTGCTGATGCCTGTCTCGTCGAACGGAGTGCGGGTGAGGGCGACGTCGACCGTTCCGGTGCGCAGCCCAGTCGTGGGATCGGCGAAGTCCGCCTCACGAAACCGGATCGGCACACCGGGATGCCTGTCCCGGAACGCTGACGCCAGGCGGGCGCTGACAGCACTGGCGCTGTCGCCGAGCACACCAACGGTGAGCGTGACAGCGCCAGCCGACGCCATCACCCGTGTGCGTACCTGATCGGCCTGGTCCAGCAGACTGCTGGCTTCCTGGTACAGAGTCTGTCCGGCGACGGTCAGCTCGACACCGGTGGCCGACCGGTGCAGCAGCGTGACGCCCAGGTCGGTCTCCAACTGGCGGATGGCACGACTCAGCGGCGGCTGCGTCATGTGCAGCCGTGTGGCGGCGCGCCCGAAATGCCGTTCGTCGGCGACCGCGAGAAAATAGCGGAGCAACCGCAACTCCATGACCAGGAACGATACCCGCAGGGAATCGAGGTTGCGGAGCTGGTGTTGGACGCGAACGCCACCCGGCAGCACAGTCGGGGCATGTCTTTCGAAGAACCTGTCGTCCAGGTCGGCCACGCCGAGGAACTGGCCAAGGACCTGGTGGTGATCCCCAACCGCGGAGTCGAGCTCGTGCCGAACATCGGCATCATCGGCGGCGCGCACTCCGTGCTGGTCGTCGAAACCGGCATGGGTCCCCGCAACGCGGAGCAGGTTCTCACCTTCGCCGCCGAGTACGCCCACGGCCGCAGGCTGTACCTGACCACCACCCACTTCCACCCCGAGCACGCCTTCGGCGCCCAATCCTTCACAGGCGAGGCAACGTACCTGGTCAACGCGGCACAGGCAGCGGACCTGGCCACCAAAGGGCCGGGCTACCTGGACATGTTCCGAGGCCTCGGCGCACCGATCGCCCGCCAGCTGGAAGGCGTTGAACTGGTCAAACCGGACATGGTTTACGACGACACCCACGACCTCGACCTGGGCGGCCGGACCGTGCGGATGAGCGCCACAGGACGAGCACACAGCAAGGGCGACCAGGTGGTGACCGTCCCCGACGCGGGTGTCCTGTTCACGGGCGACCTGACCGAGGCCGGGCAGTTCTCGATCTTCCCGTGGTTCCCGCCGTATGACGCCGACGTCTCGGGACTGCGCTGGATCGAGGTGATGAACCGCCTGATCAGCACCGACCCGCGGGTAGTGGTGCCAGGCCACGGCGACGTCTCCGGGCCGGGACTGCTGACCGACGTCCGCGACTACCTGGAATCGCTCCGCGACGAGACATGGACACGACGCGACTCGGCCATGTCCGAGGACATCATCGTCGCGGAGGTCAGAGCACTGATGATCGAGCAGCATCCACAATGGACAGGTCAGGACTGGATAGACAAGGGCGTCGGCTGCTTCTGCGCCGAGCACACCGTTGGCTAGGTCTCGCTCTTGGAGGGCAGTTCGAAGCCGACCTCCGCGCCACCTCCGGGATGGTTGCTGGCGAACACCCGGCCACCGTGGGCGGTGACGATGTCGTGCACTATGGCCAGTCCGAGGCCTGATCCCGGTGTGGCGCGGGTGCGATCGGCCCGAAAGAACCGGTCGAACACCGAGGTACGGTCCTCAAGCGCTATGCCTGGCCCGTGGTCGCGCACAGTCAGCCGACTGCCATGCACGTGAACTTCCACGGGCGCACCAGCCGAGCTGTACTTGGTGGCGTTGTCCAGGAGGTTGTCCACGCAGCGTGCCAGTGCTTGTGGTCCCGCGCTCACGGGGCGGGCGTTGTCGGCGGTGATGGTGATCGTTCGTCCTGTGCGGCGGCGGAATCGCTGCGCGCAGTCCTCAGCCAACTCCGGTAGGTCCACCTCGATCGGTGTCTCCGCTGTATGCCGCCCAGCGGCGAGATCGACCAACTCGGCCACCAGCGCGTCCAGTGCGGTGGCTTCCTGGACGAGCGTGGTCAGCACCTGCGCCTCATCAGCGGGTGGCAGTTTGCCGCGAGCACGCTGCAGCAACTCGGCGCTGCCACGCACTGATGTCAGCGGCGTCCGCAGTTCGTGGCTGGCGTCCTCGATGAGTCGTTGTTGTTGCGCGCGGGAGAACCGCAACGCGGCAAGCATGGAGTTGAAGCTGCCGGTGAGCTCGCCGACTTCACCACGGCCGGCTTCGGGCAGCAGCATGGACAGGTCCTGTGTGGTGGTGATGTGCCGGGTTGCCCTGACCAGACGCTTGATCGGGCGCAGGATCCGCCCGATCGCCAGCCAGCTCACCAACGCGGCCGCCGCCAGCGCGAGGCCCGCGATCCACGCTGTGCGCCAAGGGAACTCGCGGTCGATGCGGTCGACCTCGGCGTAGCTCTGGCTGACCATCACCGCGCCGCCACCGGGGCGTGCCTTGGTGAGCACGCCGTAGCTGAGGCCGTTGACCACAATCGTGACCTCTTCCACGCCTTCGCCGGTGCGGGCGATGGCACGGTCCGAATCGGACACCGGCAGCGGCGTCATGCCCGGGGTCAGCGGCTGGACGCTGCCGTCGGACCGCACCAACTGCTCGGTCATGTCAGGTCGGGCGGGCAGTGGCGCGTCGGCGCCGAGCAGCGCGAGCACGGTGTCCGCGCGGTCAGCCAGGCTGCGGTCGATCTGAGCGGCGACCAGTGGCGACACGTTGTAGTACGAGACCACGACGGTGACCAGGATCGCGGTGACCGCCGCCGTGAGGACGACGGCGGTGAGTCTCGCGCGCAGCATCAGTCCGCCCGGATCACGTAGCCGACGTTGCGCACGGTGTGGATCAACCGGCTCGCCCCGCCCTGCTCGGTCTTGCGGCGCAGGTATCCGATGTAGACATCCAGCGAACGGGACTCGGTGTCGAAGTCGAATCCCCAGATGTGCTCGTAGATCCGGCTGCGGGTGAGCACGACGCGGTGGTTGTGCATCAGCAGCTCCAGCACCTCGAACTCGGTCCGGGTGAGGTCGAGGACCTCGACGCCCCTGCGTACCTCACGGGTCGCCGGGTCGAGGACCAGGTCGGCGACGGTCAGTGCCTGACTGTCCGATCCGGCCACCGCGGGGTCGGGCGCGCTGCGCCGCAGCAGCGCCCGCAGCCGGGCGAGCAGCTCCTCGGTGTCGAAGGGCTTGGGCAGGTAGTCGTCGGCGCCCGCGTCCAGACCGGCGACCCGGTCGCCGACCTGGTGGCGTGCGGTGAGCACCAGGATCGGCAACCGGTCGCCGGTGCGGCGCAGCACGCGGCACAGCGACAGCCCGTCCATGCGGGGCATCGCCACATCGACCACCGCCAGGTCAGGACGGTCCCCGCTGGCGAGCATCTCGAGCGCCTGCTGGCCGTCGCGGGCCAGCTGCACCCGGTATCCCTCGAACCGCAGGAGCAGATCCAGGGTGCTGCGCACATTCGGATCGTCCTCGACGACGAGCACCGTCGCTGGGGAGCTGGCGGAAGTCACCTGCTCATTGTGACCTGCGGTGATCATGGCTGACACGCCCCGCGGTCAGGTGGTGACCGGGGCCACGGCGACCGGCGGGACCCTGGGCACGCACGCCGTGTCGCCGGTCCCGCCGGTGCGGACGAACTGGCTGACGATGCCGACGACGCAGCCACTGGGCTCCAGGTCCGGCACGTGCCCGGTGTTGGGCACCGAGATGAAGGTGGACCGGGGGAAGCGCGCCGCGACCCGCTGGCCGTTGGCGTCCGGGGTGATCGCGTCAAGGTCGCCGGACAGCACCAGCACCGGGACGTCCGGCATCGGCGTGGTCACCTGGTCGGGACGCTGGTGGCCGCTGATCCCCGGCCAGCGGATGCAGGCGTCGCCTCCGTCACGCTGTCCGGCGCTGAAGCCCTCGGTGCTGAACGCGCCGAGCCCGTTGGGCGCGCCCTTCGCCAGCGCGTCGCGGTACTGCCGCTCCCGCTCGGCGGGGTCGGCGTCCTGCGACCACAGCTGCGCGTAGTCGTTGCACGCGACCGCGATGTACACGCCGATGTTCTCGTAACCGGGCTCGTCGGTGGCCAGCTTGACGAACTCCCGCAGCGAGCCGTCGTCGCCGCGGACGGCCTTGTGCAGCGCGGCGGGCAGCATTCCCAGCGGTGTCATCTCCTCCGGTCTGGTGCCAACGCCGCTGGTGGCGGCCTCGAAGACCAGGGTGGCCAGTTTGGCCTCGTCCAGCACGATCGGCCGCTTGCCGTCGACCGTGATCGGCTGGGTGCGCAGCCGTTGCGCCGTCGTCTTCAGGTCCGCGACGGCGGTGGTGCCGTCACATTCGCGGCTGCGTTCACAGATGCGCTGCAACGCCAGCGACACGGCTTCGGCGTTCGGACGCTGCAGCCGGTCGAAGTCGTGGGGATAGGCGCCGGTGAGCACCATGGACTGCACGTGCTCGGGGTGGCGCTGGGCGTAGATCGGCAGCAAGTAGGTGCCGTAGGAGATGCCGTACGGCACGACCTTGTCGATACCGAGCTTCGCGCGGACTGCGTCGAAGTCGTCGACCGTGGCGACGGACGTGTACCCGGCGGCCTTCGGGCCGAGCCGCTCGGCGCAGCGGGCCGCCATCTGCCGCTGTTGCTCCCGGGTGCCCGTCTGGTGTTCCGCCTCGTTCGCCTCGCAGTCCAGCGGGCTGGACACGCCTGTGCCGCGCGGGTCGATCAGCAGAACGTCGTGGTCGTCGGACAGACCGGCGGAGATCGCCGCCGCCTCGGCGGCGTGCGCGACCAACGGCACCCCGGGGCCGCCGGGGTTCGGCATCAGCGTGCCCGCGGCGGGCGTGTCGGTGCGGGTACGGCGGACCAGCGCGTAGCCGACGTCGATCGTGCCCAGCTCCGGCTTGCCCTCAACGAGCTGCCGCCGCACAGTGCCGCAGTCCACCGCGTGCCCCTGTACGGTCGGGCACCATTTGCCGGTGTCGACGTTCGCGGGCGATTCGGCCGTCGGTGTGCCCTGCCCGCAACCCACGACCAGTGCGCCTATGGCGGACGCGGCCAGCACCAGGGCAACGACCGAACGCGTTCCGGAGTGCATCTCGTGTGTCCCTTCCCTCTGTCACCGGGTGATGTCCCAGCGACTGAGGGAATCGTCGACCGGCCGCCGCAAAGGCAGGTCAACCCAACGGCAAAGCCACGTAAGAATCAGGACCCCGTCACGCTGTCAGGGGCCCGTCAAAGTCGGGAAGTCAGGCGTGTGTGTGCAGGGGCATGCGGCGTGCGCGCAAATGCGCAGGGGTGTGGTTCGTGGGGTGTCCCTCCCGTATGGCCTGGGCGTAGCCATACCATGGCGTGTCGGGAGGTCGGCCTACGCAAACCGACCCACAGCGCAGGCGATACCGATCTCCCGGCACGTCGTGGTTTCCTTTGGCAGGTCATACGGGAGGGGCGCCCCGCGCCCCCACTAGACCCGGGAAATCACGTGGGTTAAGGGAACCGGCGTGGGGAACGAAGAGGTCTTTGTGTCCCCTCTTGGAGGCCTGCCCGTCGGCGAGGCATCTCTTTTTCTTTTGCGACAAGAAAAAGAAGGTCCTCGCCGGACGGCAGGCCTCCGAGAGGGAAACCAACCCATGGTCTGCCCACCCGGTTGGCTCAGCCCACGTGACTTCCCGCGCCTGGAAAAAGAGGCGTGGTCGGTTCCCTCCCGTATGACCTGCCGGAGGAAACCACGACGTGCCGGGAGATCGGTACCGCCTCGCGCCGGGCACGCCAGTCGCGTAGGCCGACCTCCCGACACGCCATGGTATGGCTACGCCCAGGCCATACGGGAGGAAACCAACCACGAACCCCACCCATGCGCTAACGCGCAAGGCTTGCGCTTGCGCGCAAGGCCTCTTGCGCTTGCGCGGTGAGGACGCCTTCGCCCGTCTCTGGACCACGGCGACGGCGGCGCAGCACGTGACCGAGCGCAAGACGATCCAGCATCCGGAGATCGGCCACATCCAGCTCGACTGCGACGTGCTCATCGTCCCCGGCGCCGACCTGCGTCTGGTCACCTACACGGCGGCAGCCTCAAGCAGCGACGCCGGGAAGCTCGCTCTGCTGCGCGTCACGGGTGGCCGGATCGGATGAGGCTCGGCGCGGTTCAGTACTGCGGCGGCGCGGGAGGATAGCCGCCGTTGGGTGGCTGGCCCTGTGGCCACGGGTTCTGCTGTGGATATCCCTGCTGCGGATATCCCGGCTGGGCCTGTCCGGGGTGGACATATCCCGGCTGCGGATACCCCGGCTGGGCATAGCCGGGCTGGGCCTGTCCGGGCTGCGGCGCCCAGCCACCCTGCTGCGGCGGGTACTGCCCCTGGGGCTGCATTGGCTGGGCCTGCATCGGTTGGGGCTGCATTGGCTGCGCCTGGGGCTGCAGCTGCGGGACCGGCTGGGGCGCGGAGATCTGTGCACCGCCCCACACCTGCGCCGGGAACGCGCGGACCAACGCGACCACGCACCGGGCAGTGTCCACAATCTCCTGGGCGGTGGTCCTGGTCATCACGTTGACCGTCGAGTACACCAGCTCGTCGCCATGGATCGTCCAGCCGCCGAGCCGCAGGTGCTGGATGGTGCCGGTCACCTGCGGGGTGAGCAGCTGCGCGGCCAGGTTCGCGTCGCCGTCCGCCACCACGAACCGCTTGTTGAACTCCGGATCGGCTGTCTGCAGCTCGGTCACGTTCCCCATGAACAGCTTGCGGGCGCTCACTTCCACGTACGGCAGCGGCGTGGGGAGCTTGACCGCCCACACCGTGACGACCTGGTTGGTGTCGCTGTAGACGACCGCGCCGTAGGACGTGCTCTTGGTCCGCCGCTGGTAGTCGAACGTCGTGACCTGCATGCCGTCGACCTGACCGGCGACGAGCCCGAAGACCACCCGGCGGTCACCCCGCTCGGTGAACGGTGGGCACCCGTACCGGGTGAGCATTTCCGGCGCGTACGGCTGGAAGTACCAGCCCTGGCTCATCGCGAACGCCTGCCGCTCGGAGTTCTTGACGTCCTGACGTTTCTTGAGGAACTGCCGGGGCAGCACCAATGTGACCACGTTCAGCAACGCGAACACCGCGATCAGGATCACGATGAACAGGACGACGATCATCTGGCCCCCAGAGAGTGACTACTTCCGTGACCGTGTGACGGTCGGAAGCATCGTCGCATGTCCCGCCGGAACGCGCCGCAGGATGGTCGGACTGGTCGCGGTCATGCCTGGCTTGTCCGAAATCCGTCCCCCTGCGGAACCACCCGGACCGCCGTGGGTGGTGGGAAGTGCGTGCCCAGAACGAGAGCGTCGGTGTCCGCGAGCCAGGACAGCAGGCGGCGGCGCGTGGCGCGGGACTGCCGGGGGTCGATGTCGACGCACGCGCAGATGTCGGGATGGGCGATCTGGACGGGATGGTGGACGCTGTCGCCCGTGATCACCGCCGTCTCACCGCGACTGGTCACCTGGATGGCGAGATGTCCCGGCGTGTGCCCGGGTGTGGGCAACAGCCGCAGTCCCTCGGCGACCTCGACACCGTCGGGGGGAACGTCCACGAGGTCCAGCAAACCGGCCTGTTCCACCGGGATCACCGAGTCGTCGAACATTTGCCTGCGCGGTTCGTCCATGTCGTGACCGGCCCAGAACTCCCGCTCGGTGCGGGACGTGATGTGGCGGGCGTTGCGGAAGGTGGGCACCCACTGCCCGTCGACGTTGTGCGTGTTCCATCCGACGTGGTCGGCGTGCAGGTGCGTGTGCAGGACCAGGTCGATGGTTTCCGGGGAGAATCCGGCAGCGGCCAGGTTGTCCAGGTAGCCGGTGCGGAGGTTGTGCCAGATCGGGTTCGCCCGGGTCTTGCCGTTGCCGACACCGGTGTCGACGAGGATCCGCATTCCGTCCTTCTCGAGCGCGAAACTGTGACAGTGCAGGCGAAGCGCTCCATCCGGGTCGACGAAATCGGGGCGCAGCCAGTCGTGACGGCCCACCACCTCCGGGGTCGCGTCCGGCAGCAGCCATGATCCGGCCTGCGAGGACAGGATCACTTCGTCGACGCGGTGGACGGTGATGTCGCCGACGGTCCAGGAAGAAGGCATCAATCCCTCTCTAAAAGCTAACTGTTTGCGTTAAGCCACGGTAGCCCCTACGCTGCACTTAACGCAAACGGTTAGCTTTTAGGCTCGAGGGAGCGCTCATGTCCGAACTCACCCCCGTCGAGGCGGCCCATCTGGCCGCCCGCGCGGGTTTACCGCTCGACGCCTCCCGCCACGACGGCGTGGCAGCCACCGCCAACCACGTCAACTCCGTGGTGACCACCCTCCGGGAACTGGACTTCGGCGACACACCGCCCGCGTTCGCCTACCGCGCGGAAGAGCACAGCGATGTCACTGCCTGACCTGACACTTGCCCAGGCCGCCGACGCGATCCGGGACGGCGACCTCTCCCCTGTGGACCTGGTCGACGCTGTCCTCGAACGCGTCGAGCAGGTGGAGCCGCGTCTGAACGCCTATGTCAGCGTGCACGCCGACCAGGCACGGTCCGCCGCACGCGATGCCGAACGTGAGATCCGCGCAGGCCGGGTCCGCGGCCCACTGCACGGCGTCCCCATGGCGTTGAAGGACCTCATCGACGTGGCGGGCACACCCACCACCGCCAGCTCCCAGGTCCGCACCGGCCACCGCGCCGACTCCGACAGCACAGTGGCCGCTCAGCTCAAGGCGGCCGGTGCGATCCTGCTGGGAAAGACCCACACGCACGAGTTCGCGTACGGTCTGACGACACCGCAAACGCACAACGCGTGGGATCAGACGCGTGTCGCTGGCGGCTCCAGCGGCGGTTCCGCCGTGGCGGTCGCCGCAGGCGCCGCCGTCTTCGCCCTCGGCACCGACACGGGCGGCTCGATCCGGGTCCCGACCTCACTCAACGGGGTTGTCGGCCTCAAGCCGACCTACGGCGTCGTCCCACGCCACGGTGTGACAGCACTGGCCTGGTCGCTGGACCACGTCGGCCCGATCACCCGCACCGTCGAGGACGCCGCGCTGGTCCTGCCCGCCCTGATCGGACACGACCGGCGCGACCCGGCCTCCGTGCTCTCCCCCAGCGCCGACTACCGGCCCGACACCGAAGCCGACCTGTCCGGCCTGCGGGTCGGCGTGCCCGGCAACCACTACTTCGACCGCGTCGACCCGGACGTCGAGGCCGCGGTCCGCGCGGCCGTCGACCGGCTCGCCGACCTCGGCGCCCGCCTGGTCGACGTGGAGATCCCGATGGCCGGCCACCTCAAGGCCACGCACTGGGGACTGCTGGTGCCCGAGGCCACCGCGTACCACGACCGGAGCCTGCGCGCCGTGCCCGACCTGTACACCCCGGACGTCCGCGCCCTGCTCGAAGCCGGGGAGTTGATCTCCGCAGTGGACTACCTGCGCGCCCAGCGGGCCCGGACGCTGATGCGACAGGCATGGGCGCGTCTGTTCGAGACAGTCGACGTGATCGCCGCGCCGACCGTGCCGATGACCGCGGTACCGGCCGATCAGGACAGCGTCACCTGGCCTGACGGGACAGTCGAGAGCGTCGGCGAGGCCTACGTGCGGCTCAGCGCTCCCGCCAACATCACCGGCGTCCCCGCGCTGTCCGTCCCCGTCGGCCACGACCCGGCCGGTCTGCCCATCGGCATGCAGTTGCTCGGACGCCCGCACTCCGAGGCCGTGCTCTTCCGTACCGGGCACGCCTACCAGCGGACACAGCCGTTCCCGCCCAAGACGATAACTTCGTTTTAGGCTGATGCCATGAGTCCAAAGCCGATGGTGCGCCCGGGTGGACGCAGTGCCCGGGTTCAGGAATCGGTGCACGAGGCCGTCCGCGCGCTGATGACAGAGTCAGGGCGGGACGCGCTGACTGTGCCGTTGGTCGCGGCACGGGCGGGAGTCACCCCGTCGACGATCTACCGGCGTTGGGGCGATCTGCAGGAGTTGCTGTCGGACGTGGCCGTCGAACGGCTGCGTCCCGAGGCGCCGCCGGAGGACCACGGCTCGTTGGCGTCCGACCTGACGGCCTGGGCCGAACTGTTCCTCGACGAGATGGCCTCGCCCGGCGGGCGCGCTTACATCCGGGACGCGCTGTTGGGCGACCCGGACGGCAGCAACGCCGGACAGTGCTCCGACTACGCGGCGGACCAGATCGGCGTCATCCTCACCCGCGCCGCCGACCGCGGCGAGACAGCACCCGAGACGGAGACGGTCATCGACGGCGTCGTCTCGCCGATCATGTACCGCATTCTGTTCCGCCCAGCCGGACTCGACTCCGCGTACGCCCGCCGCTTGGTGACGGACGTCCTCGCCGCGGACTGACACCTCACTTCCACGCCTGGTCGATCACGTAGCCCACGCCCGCGCTGGCGACGAATCCGACCGCGAGCGTGGCCCAGCCGATCGGCCCTGCGCCAACCCCGATCGTGAGCAGCGCCGCCTCGGTCAGCCCGGACGCCACCGCGCCCGCGGCCCAGCTCGCCCCGCCCGCGACAATCGCCTTCTCGGGCGGCGTGCCCTGCAGCACCTGCAAGCCGATACCGGCGCCGCCCAGCACACCGCCGGAAACGGTCAGCGGCTTCAGGAAAGCCTTCGCGTAACGGGTTTTCTCCGGGTCAGCCGGCAGGTTCGCCCAGTTGACCGCGCCGTAGTCCAACGGCTTCCGGACACCGGCGACCGCCTGGTCGACGGCCGCCCACGGCGCTGTCCGGAACAGCTGCTGGTAGGCGCTCTGCCGCAGGCCACCGGTGGTGTTCTCGGCGATGGCCGAGGCCGCGACGATCGTGCGGGCGTGGTCGACCGCCGAGTCCATGTACGCCGCCGTGCCGGTCGATGCCATGAACATGCCCTGGGTCAGGCCGAGCCCACGCAGCGGAGTGGGCAGCGATTCGAGAAAGGACTTCTGCTCGGCGAGTTCGGCGCGCAGGCGCACGTGCGCGGCGGTCTCCTCCTGCCTGGCCGCGGCGACGAGCGCGGTGATCACACCACTCGGGCCTGAGGCGGCGGGATCAGCGATGGGGAGCGGAAACTGGATCATGTCGCGGGTGACGCGGTACCCCGCGGCACGGGCAAGGTCGCGAGCCTCGTTCATCCGCGCTGTAACCCGGTCGATGTCGTCGGCGAAGCGAGCGATGGTCGCAGCCACCCGGTTCAGGTGCGTGGCCAGGTCGTACGCACTCAAACGGTGCCTGTGCAGCGTTTCCCGCGCGCGGTCCGCGGCCTGCCCAGTCCACGCGTGGGTGATTGTCCCGTCCGCCGTACGGCACGTGTCCCCGAGGTGCTCCGCGGCGTCCTCGGTCGTACTGAGCACGCTGCCCATCGCTCGCAGCTGGCCCGTGTCGGCATCGACCACCGTCGTCAGCGTGTGGCCGCCGATCCGGGGAGTCTGTGCCTGGAAAAGGGGGTTCAGCGAGTCCACCATGGAGTGTCGGTCTCCGTTTTCCTGGTCGGTGACATGAACGGGAGGTCCAGTCCGGGCGAGTCACGCAGACCCTGGCTGACCCGGTCCTCGGTGTCGAGGTACGTCGAACCACTGCTGCGCAGGGCGTTCACCGCTGTGTCGATGTCGCCGAGGAGCTTCGCGACTCCCCCGAGCAGTGACCGCACGGCCGTGGCCACGATCTCGGTGGACACTCCGGCGTCCGCGGGTTCACCCGGGACGCGGTTGCGCTGGTCGTTGAGACCGTGCCCGGCTTGCTCCAGCGTGGTGCCAACGGTGTGCAGTTCGTCGACGTCGACGTGAAACCTGTTGCCCGTCACCTGTCGTCCTCACTGCGTCGCAGGTCCGACGGTGGAGCCTGGTCCCAGACCATGACGTCGGCACCCATCTTCAGCTGCAGGCGGGCCGCGCTGAGCACCGGTTTGATCTCGAGCCAGGGCTGGTGCGGCCCAAGGCATTCCACGAGACGTTCCGTCGATGTGTAGGCGAACAACGCCGTTCGACCGTCGGACAACGGGACGATCTCGACATCGACCTCGTCGGGGTCGGCTGCCCGCCGTTGTCCCGCGACGAAGGTCGATCCCTCGACGAACCGGGGCCGCGGCGGTTCGCACCCGAGTGAACTCGGATCGACCGGCCGTGGCAGGTCGTCCATCGAGAACAGGTCATCGTCGTTCCGGTCCACTGACGCACCACTCCTTTTCGTATGTCTGGCCCCTGTCCTATCGCGCTGTTGTCGCAGTCGCGTCGCATGACAGGGCCAGCCGCGTGTGCGACTCTGGCGCGGTAAGTCCGGCAACTCCAGGCAGAGGGCGTATCGCGAGTGGACGGGCGTGAACCGCGGACCGCTTCAGAGACATCGGATCGGCGCTGTGTCGAGGCCACAGCTGCCCGGCTGACCGAACTCCTGACCAGCCACGATCCCTACCGTCGGCGCTGGCAGGAAAGCCCACAGGGCCGCCGACACCGCGGCGCCGGTCTGCACCAAGGCGCGATCTGCCACGTAATCGCTCAGTATCTGTGGGAATCAGGGGAAGAACCCGAAAGAAACGTCGGCAAGCTGAAGCATCCGGTCAGCCGTGCCCTTTCGGGCAGAGTTCTCGCCCCGGAGAAACTGACGTGGTTCATCGACGCCTTCGAGATGAGCAAGATCCACGCCAACGAACTGTGGGCACTGCGGTACGGTCGCGACCCGGCCCGGCTGTCCGTCGTACGGTCATGGCCAACCGCCCCTGGGCAACAGCTCAAGCCCTACCCCTACACAACGATTGCGTTGCACGAGTTCCACACCGTCGGCCCGGACGGTGTGCCCGCGGAGCACCGGACAGTGCACGTCATCCGAGCAAGTGACGGGCTGGAGAGTTACTCCTACCGGTTCGACACCGACGCCGCCGTCGTGGAAGTCCTGCGCGGCGGCACCGCCAGTCCGGCGTACCACACCGGAGTGGGCGACATCCACGCCGTCGACATCACTCTTGCCCGGCCGTTGCGGTCCGGCGAAACGGCATCGTTCGAGTACCGCACGGTGTTCGCGTACAGGACACCGCCTCCACACGAGTTCAGACGCGCGAGCCGACACGTTGTCGAGAACGTGGAACTGCACGTCCAGTTCCATCCGGCGCTGCTGCCCACCGCGCTGTGGCTGGCGATCTGGGACGACCTCGACGCGCCACGCCCGTCGGAGGAGTACCCGGCCGCACTGGAACCGGACGGCTCCGTGCACACCTTCCTCGACGCCCTCCGGGGAATCGTGGGCTATCGCTGGACATTCGAGCCACAGCGGAATTCCCGCCGCCGGTCACCGTGACAGCAGGTCGTCCAGTTCGTCGTCGATCAGCAGGTCGGGGTTGAAGCTCATGCCGACGAAGTGCCCGGCGAGTTCCAGCGAAAGCACGCCGTGCAGGCGCGTCCAGAACGACAGCGCGCGATGCAGGGTCGCGCTGGCCGCCGGGTGGTCACCGGCCCAGGCACGGTGGCTGTCCAGGTGGATGTCGAACGGCGTCGGCGCGTTGTCCACGGGGAGCACACCGGCGGCTTCGAGCAGCACGGCCATGACCTCGTTCGTGATCGCGATGGTGTCGTCGGGCGCGCGGTAGCCGGGCACGGGCGTGCCGTAGATGAGGAAGTAGCGGGGCGGGTCGCTTCGGGCCCACTCCCGCATGACCCGCGCCAGCACGGCCAGGTCCGCACCGGAGTCGGCCGCTGCCCGGACAGCGTCGGCGAGGCTGCGGTAGGCGTCACGGATGAGCGCGGTGATCAGCTCGTCGCGGTTGGCGAAGTACCGGTACAACGCGGGGCCGGTCATGCCCACCTGTTTGGCGATCGCGTTGAGCGACAGCGCGGGCACGCCCGCCTCGGCGATCTGCTCCCAGGCCCGCTGCTTGATCTCGGCCCGCACCTGAGCCCGGTAGCGCTCGCGCGGGCTCTGCCCCTCGTGGTCCGTCATCAGCAGGTTCCCTCCCTGATCAAGGTGACAGCGTCGAAGTCTAGTTAGAACTTCTCACTTTCGCTATTGACGTCTCCGTTCGGAGCGTTATAGGTTCTAACCAACGCAAGAGCAGCTAACGCGGCTGACACCATGAGGAGCGACACCATGAACGCCACCACCCGGTCCCCCCGCCGCAGCGCCCGGCTGCGCGCCGCCCTGGTCTCGATCCCGCTGACCGCTGCCGGGATGCTCGGCACCGCCGCCGCCACACCGGCACAAGCCGCCACCTCGCCGGACTCGCTGACCTGCCAGGGCAAGGGCATCAACCCCACCGCCCAGCTCCACCACCGCACCGAGACCCTCATCAAGGCGCCGATGAGCACCGTGTGGCGGCTGCACACCGCCGTGGAGGGGTGGCCGTCATGGCAGAAGCCCGTCACGAGCATGAAGCGGCTGGACCCGGGCCCACTGCGGAAGGGATCGCGGTTCCGCTGGACAACCCCGGCGCCCCCGACGCCGACCACCCCCGAGACCACGTTGGTGATCACCTCGACCGTCCAGCAGGCACAGCAGAACAAGTGCATCCGCTGGACCGGGCCCGCGATCGGCAACGGACTGCGCATCGACGAGGGCGTGCACGTCTGGACCTTCACCAAGGTCAGGGACGGCGTGCTCGTCCGCACCGAGGAGAGCTGGACCGGCGCGCAGATCGAGGCCGACCCGGCGACGGCGATCAAGTACCTCGCACCGGGCCTCGACGCCTGGCTGGCCGACCTCAAGAAGGTCGCGGAAGCCCGTTCCTGCCAGCACTGAACCGCAAGATCACCCCTGAGGAGACGACAATGACCACCACCGCCACAGCACCCGCACCCTCCACCACCCGCACCTCACTGGCCGTCCTCATCGCGGCATGGGCCGTGCCCGCCATGGTCCTCGGCCAGTTCGCCTTCCTTGCGGGCATCCCCATCGTCATCGTCCTGGTCGGCACCCTGCGGGACCGTCGCCTGCGCCCGATGCGCTGGTGGACCGCCGCCCTCACCGCGGCCTACGCCATCCCGATGGCGTTCTGGCTGCTCGGCCCCAGCGACGCCCCGAGCCTGTCGAAGTACATGCCCCCTGTCGTCACCGCGGTCTTCGCCGCGACCGGTGTCGTCGTCGCCATCGCCCACCACATCCACCGCAGGCGCTCAGCGGCACCGGTGAACTGACCCGGACACTCTGCGCGGCACGGGAAAACCCCGTGCCGCGCTTTTGCTGTCACCAACCGTTGTGGCGTGTCCACACTGCATCGACTGTGGCAGCCGCACCGGTGACAACGTGGTAGCGCTGATGTTGGGCGGCGGTCGCGCAGGCGTGGTTGGGCAGGATGCGCAGGCGTGTGCCGAGGGGCAGGTCGATTCCTGGGCGGGTGGTCAGGATGCCGTGTTCCTGGCTGGCTCCGATCATCACCAGGTCGGGGATGAGGGTGCCGGTGAGGTCGGCGACGAGGCCGTAGCCCTGATCGACGGGCTGGTTCGCGGTGCCACGGTCCCGGGAGGTGGCCATCCAGCCGCCGTCGGTGATGACCCAGTTCTTGTCGGGTTGGTGTCCGATGACGGTGACGACCACCGACAGCGCGATGTCATCGGTGGTGCACACGCCGATACCGGCCATGACAAGGTCGAAGAAGACGTAGTTGCCTGCCCGGACCTCGGTGACGCCGGTCAGGTCGGTGGCGGCGTGGGCGGTGGGTGTCGATCCGACGCTGACAACCGGGCAGGGCAGCCCGGCCGCGCGCAGGGCGTCGGCCGCGGCGACGATGGTGTCCCGTTCGTTGTCGGCGGCTTGGCGCAGAGCGTCCGCTGTGTAGGCGAAGTAGGACTCGCCCGCGTGGGCGAGAACTCCGGCGAGGTGGTCACCGTCGGCCAGGACACGGCCGATGCCGACCAGTTCGGGGTCGGTGGGCACGATGCCGCCGCGGTGGCCGTCGCAGTCGACCTCGATCAGCGTCGGGATCCTGATGCCCTCCGCACGCGCGAATCGCGTGAGCACCTCGGCCTGGGCACGGCTGTCGAGCAGGACAGTGAGGCTGACGCCACGGCGGATGAGCGCGGCGACACGAGGAAGTTTGTTCGGGTCGATCCCGACGGCGTAGAGGATGTCGCGGTATCCGGCGTCGGCGAAGTACTCGGCCTCCGCGAGGGTCGAGACGGTGATCGGCCCGGTCTCTCCCGCGTGCACGAGGCGCGCGACGTCAACGGACTTGGACGTCTTGACGTGCAGCCGCAGCGGCACGCCGAGCGTGCCCAGGTGGTCGCGGAGCCTGCCGATGTTGCGATCGAGCCGGACGGTGTCGACCACGGCGAAGGGGGTGTCGGTGGTCTCCAGCGTGGCGGTCACCGGTGGTCCTCCTGGGTGTGGGTGGCATGGCGGCGCAGCAGCGCGGCGGCGAGGGTGAGGTCCTGCAGCGCGAAGCCGGAACTGTCGAACACGGTGATGTCCGTGGCGGACTGGCGGCCTTCGGCACGACCGGCGAGCACGGCGCCCAGCGCGGTCAGCTCCGCCGCGCCCGCGTGCTGGAACTCTCCGATGGTGCGGGACTGGCCGGGGATGTCACAGAACAGCGACGCGTGGGCGTACAGGGCGGGCGGCAGTTCCTGTTTACCCGGGTTGTCCGCGCCCATGGCGGAGATGTGGGTTCCCGGCGTGACCCATTCGGCGTCGAGCAGGGGCTGCCTGGCTGTGGTCGAGGTGACGACGATGTCCGCCGCGGTCACGGCGGTCCGCGCGTCGGTGACGTCCGCGGGCAGACCTGTCCGCGCGGTCACGTGCTCGGCGAACGCTCGCGCGGCGTCGGGACGGCGGCCGACCACGAGGACCCGCTGGATCGGCCGCACCCGGGTGACCGCGCGTACCTCGTAGAGCGCCTGGTGGCCCGTTCCGATCACGGTCAGGGTGTGCGCGTCCGGCCGGGCGAGGGTGTCGACGGCGAGGGCGTCCGCGGCCGCGGTGCGGTAGGCGTTGCCGGTCGCTGCCTCGACCACGGCGGCCAGCCTGCCGGTGGCCGGGTCGAGCAGCACGATGGTGGAGCTGTGACGGGGTATGCCTGCCTCGTCGTTGCCCGGCCAGTAGCTGCCGATCTTGACGCCGACCAGGTCGCCAGCCGACCCGGACTTGAGGGTGAACCGGTTGTGCGGCACGGCTGCGTGTCCGATCACGACCGGGAAGGCGTTCGCTGTCTCTGTCGCGAGGAACGCCTCCCGCGCGGCTGCCAGCGCCAGGTCCTCGTCGACGAGCGACGCGGATTCGGCCTCGGTGATCACAGTGGCGGTCACGGCTGTTGTTCGTCCTTTCGCAACACGGTGAGGTCGTTGTAGAGGCCGGTCCGGGAGATCCCCAGCCGCTTGGCCACCCGAGCCGGTGCCCCACGCAGTGCGAACACACCGGCGTCGTGCAGTGCGCGGACGAGGTCCAGGCGCTGGTCACGTGCGAGTGCCGACACCGGCAGCGCGTGGGCGCGTTCGGCCCGTTCCACCAGTGAGTCGACGACGTGGTCGAGGTCGCCGGAGAAGTCCGTGGTCGACACCGGGCTGTCCTCGGGCAACCCGGACAGCCCCAACAGGTCCGAGAGCACACCGGTGGCACGGTTGATGGCCGAGATGTCGATGTTGATGCAGAGGGCGCCGATCAGCGTTCCGTCGAGGTCGCGCAACGGCAGCGTGGTGCATTTGAGCACCCGACCGTCCTGGGTACGGGTGAGGTAGCCGATCTCGTTGCGGGCGTCGGCGCCCGCGGCGAGGACACGCAGCCCGATCTCGCTCATGGCGTCTCCGGTGCCGCGCCCGGTGACCGATCCCGCCACCGCGAGAACGGACTGCTCCGGATCGCGGTAGTCGTGCAGCACGACCTCGCAACTGCGCCCGAAGGTGGCCGCGATGCCCTCGATGGCAGGCGTCAGCGCGGCGAACACCGCGTCGGCGGAGCCGCTCACACCACATCACCTGGACAAAATGTCAACATCTGAACAGAGTGTCACAGGCGGGTGCCGCGAGCCAACCGTCGACAGTCGTGACGATCGCCACCTGCCCGCCGCGAACCACGCGGCGCACGCGCACTCAAAGATCTACAATGGACTAAACACGTGGTCGCACAATTGGCACTTTTCTGCCACAGCGAATGCAAGGCAACCCGTTTCAGCACCACGCGTCTGACCATGTGACGAGAAAAAACCACCACGGGAGGACAAATGGCCAAGCGCCTCAGCACAATCCTTCTCGCGACTGTCGCGACGGGAATGACGCTACTGGCAGCATGCGGCCAGGCCGACTCGGGAAATGCCGCCGGGGCGACGACTCCGCCGCCGTCAGCAACATCGACGGCGACGAGTTCGGCCGCCCCGACCAGCAAGCAGGCCGTGACCTCCGGCAGGACCAGCACCACCGCCAAGGCTCCGACCGGGAACGAAACAGCGGAGCCGGTGACCTGCGGCCCGGTCGACCTCCCGTCGGGCGCCAAGCACAACCTGATCGCCGACTCGACTGCCGACGGCCGCGTCGGCTGCACGGAGGCCTTCAACGTCTTCGACGAATTTGTCAAGCTGCCCAAGGACAAGCGCGACAAGGCCGCACTGGGCGATGTCAAGCTGTCAAACGGCTGGTCGTGCACCCTTGACGACGGTGCGTCCGGAGGCCTGAGCTGCCTCAAGGGAAGAACGGCTGACAAGCCGGGAATCGCGCTGCACACCAAACCGGTCTGACCCGGCTGTACTCACCTGTACTTATCCGCCGCTTATCGCGGAATCGCTAGCTTTCCCATCCGTTCGATCCAGTCGGACACACATCTGAATGGGAGCGTGATTCCGTGAGGACACGACGAGGCTGGGCGGGGCCGCGACGCGCGACAGCGGTCGCGGCGGGCGTGACCGTCGCCTGGGGACTGTTGAGTATTCCCGCCGCGGCCCAGAATTCGACACAGGATTCGGCACAGGATTCCGGGCTGGCGCCGTTCACCCAGCAGCAGGCGTCATGGGCACCGTGCGTCGCCGGGCCGCCGCCGCCCGGTTTCCCACCGGAGGAATGGGAAAAGCTCTGGGCGGGGATGGACTGCACCACACTGACGGTGCCGATGGACTACCGCAATCCGGGCAACGGCAGACTCAGCATCGCGGTGAGCCGCCGCAAGGCCGCGGATCCGGCCAAACGCCAGGGTGTGCTGCTGCTCAACCCGGGCGGCCCTGGTGGTGACGGCCTGCTGATGCCGAATTTCCTTGCTGAGGAAGCGATCGCGGGCCACTACGACCTGATCGGCTTCGATCCGCGCGGAGTCGGCCGCTCCACCCAGCTCAGCTGCGAGGTGGGACACTGGGAACCGCCGCGCACCCGGCCGACGGAACGTCTACTTCGAACAGATGCGGCTGTTCCGCGAGAAGTATCCGTACGGCAGGGGCGCGTCGGCGGCCGAGCCGACCGAGTGCACATTCCGGTCCTTCACCCCGCCGGAGCGGCCCGTCGACCTGAAACGCAAGGGATACCCGACCGGGCTCGTCATCCAGGCGGAGTTCGATCCGGCAACCCAGTACGACGGCGGGCCGGCGATGGCGGCCAAGCTGAACGACAACCTGATCTCCATCCGCGACGAGGGCTCACACGGCCAGTACGGCCGCAACAGCTGCGCCACCGGGAAAATCAACGACTACCTGATCCACGGCGTGCTTCCCGGCTCGCGCACTGTCTGCTCCGGTGCGCCACGGCCGGACGTCCCGGCGGACTCAGCGGCCGGACGCCCGGCGCCGCAGTCCGCGCAGTCACTGCAGGAACGCGCCGCTGAACTGATCAGGACCAACAAACTCGGCCGAAGGTTCTGACGCCCCAGGCGATTCGCCCCCATGGCCAACTTGGTCATGGGGGCGTGAGCTCGTCGAGCAGCGGTGTCAGCGTGTCGTGTTCAGCGATCGGGGCGGGCAGCTCCCCGCGGTCCATGTGGATCCGGTTGTGCCACCACACCGGCATGCCGACGCCACCCGCGCCGGGAATGTCGTACCGGGAACCCGCCACGAAAAGCACACGTTCGGCAGGCAACCCGAGCCCGTCGAGCACGCGGCGATAGGGCTCAGGGCGAGGTTTGTACGCACCGGCCGCCTCAGCGGTGACCACGATGTCGAAGTCGACACCGACCCGGGCGGCCGCCCGGTGTCCCAATTCGTTGGAGCAGTTGGTGACCACGCCGATCCGTGCCCGCCTGCCCACTGCGGCGACAACCTCGGGCGCCTCAGGCCACGGCGCAAGCTCGTCCCAGCGGGCGACGAGCGCGTCGACCCGATCCGGCCCGACACCCTGCAGGCGCGCGGCTTCCGCGACGAGATCCTCGTAGGGGCGATAGTCGCCGACCGCGTAGGTCTGGTTGAGGTACTCGACGCGCCAACGCCGTCCAGTGACCTCGTCACCGGCCACATCGTCCCAAAGGGACCACGAGTCGAGCAACGCGGACAGCAGATCGAACACCACCGCGTCGTAGGTCATGACTGGTTCACCTCAACAATCTAACGATTACCGATAATCAGTCAAGTGCACCATCCTGCCAACTGATCGTGGTGATCACGGAGAACGACGAAGTCCACGACCTTGTCGTGGCCAATCCGTCACACTTTCCCGACCAGACGCCCTCGCTCACGCCAGAGTCCCGTCAAAGTCGGGAAGTCGGTCGTGCGTGTGGATGGTCTACGCGGTGCAGGCCTGCGCGCGCGAAAGCATGGGAGGGTATTTGGTGTGCGCGCATAGCGCATGGGTGTGGTTCGTGGGGTGTCCCTCCCGTATGGCCTGGGCGAAGCCAACCACTGGCTGTCAGGAGGTCGGCCTACGCAACCCAACCCACAGCGCGAGGCGGTACCGACCTCTTGACAGCCTGTGGTTCCCTTGGGCAGGCCATACGGGAGGGGCGCCCCGCGCCCCCCACTTGACCCAGGAAGTCACGTGGGCTGAGCGAACCGGCTCGGCGAACCGAGTGTTCTTTGTGTCCCCTCTTGGAGGCCTGCCCGCCGGCGAGGCATCTCTTTTCTTTCCCCAGCGAACACGTGACCGCAGCCATTTCGTGTGTACAGCTGCCGTGTGAGTGCAGAAACCGGATGGCTGCGGTCGTCTCGTGTCTGCGGCTGTCGTGTGACTGCGGCTATCTTGTGAGTGCCGCTGCCGTGTGAGTGCCGCCGCGTGACTGCCACCGCCGCCGTGTGTGCGGCCATCGCCGAAGGCCCGCCCCTCGGACGTGACTGTGATGCCCGCCGTGTCGGGCTCGTTCCCGACACTCGAGTTCGCTCGTGGCCCGAACTGCAGGTCCTCGCCGGACGGCAGGCCGCCGAGAGGGAAACCAACACATGGTCTGCCCACCCGGTTGGCTCAGCCCACGTGATTTCCTGGGTCCAGTGAGGGCGTGGTCGGTTCCCTCCCGTATGTCCTGCCGGAGGAAACCACGACGTGCCGGGAGGTCGGTATCGCCTGCGCTGTGGGTCGGTTTGCGTAGGCCGACCTCCCGACACGCCATGGTATGGCTGCGCCCAGGCCATACGGGAGGAAACCAACCACGAACCCCACCCATGCGCTATGCGCGCAAGGCCTCTTGCGCTTGCGCGCGAGGCCTCTTGCCCGCTGTCGCAGCCCGCACCGGTCACTACGGCTAGTACGCCTTACCGAAGTGCACGCGCTTGCCGTAGGCCGACGGTTGCTGGCATCGGACGCACACGCCGGTTTCCTCTTTGCCGTCGAACGGTACGCAGCGCGGGGTCGCGGCGGTCTCGGCCTTGATGTCGTCCTCGCACTCGGACCTGCCGCAGTGGAATGCGCGGGCCCAGCCTTCTGCGATCGCGGTGCGGAATTCGTCGAACGAGTCCACGAATACCGTGTGGCTGTCGCGGAACTCGGTTGCCCGCTGGAACAGGAACTGTTGGAACTCCTCGAGCATTCCCGGCAGCGCAGTGGCGACGGAGCCGATCGGCACTGCCTGTTTTCCTTCGTCACCAAGGCGTTTGACTACGGTGACTGTGCCTGCGTCGAGGTCGCGTGGGCCGATCTCCAGCCTGATCGGTACGCCCTTCATCTCCCAGTCGTTGAACTTGAAGCCGGGCGAGAGCTGTGTCCGGTCGTCCACTCGCACGCGGACGCCCGCTGCCTTGATCTCCGCCGCCAGCTCGTCTGCGGCGGCCATGGTCTTCTCCGCTTGCTCGCCGCGGCCGATCGGCACAATCACCACCTGGTGGGGCGCCACCTTCGGTGGGAGCACGAGACCTTTGTCGTCACCATGGGTCATGATCACCGACCCGATCATTCGGGTGGTCATCCCCCATGACGTGGTGTGGCACAGCTGCAGCTCACCGGCCGCGTCGGTGTACTTGATGTCGAACGCGCGGGCGAAGTTCACGCCGAGGTAGTGCGAGGTTCCGTTCTGCAACGCCTTGCCGTCACGCATCATCGCCTCGATGGTGTACGTGCGGACCGCGCCCGCGAAACGCTCGCCAGGGGTCTTCTCACCGCGCACGACCGGGATGGCCGCGATCTCTTCACAGAGGTCCGCGTAGGCGCCGAGCATCTGCAGGGTCTCGCGCATCGCGTCGTCCTCGTCGGCGTGCGCGGTGTGCCCCTCCTGCCAGAGGAACTCTGTGGTACGCAGGAAAAGCCGCGGGCGCATCTCCCACCGGACCACGTTCGCCCACTGGTTGAGCAGCAGCGGCAGGTCTCGGTGCGAGGTGACCCACTTCGACATCATCTCGCCGATGATCGTCTCGGACGTCGGGCGCACCACGAGCGGCTCTTCGAGCTGTTTTCCCCCCGCGTGGGTCACCACCGCGAGCTCCGGCGAGAAGCCCTCGACGTGCTCAGCCTCCCTGTGCAGGTAGGACTCCGGGATGAGCAGCGGGAAGTAGGCGTTCTCGTGCCCGGTTTCCTTGATTCTGGCGTCCAGATCGGACTGGATCAGTTCCCACATGCGGTAGCCGTACGGACGGATGACCATGGTGCCCCGCGCCGGCCCGCGCTCCACCAGCTGGGCCTTCACCACCAGTTCGTTGTACCAGGTGGAGAAGTCCTCACTCTGCGGGGTCACACCGCGATCGTCACGTGCCATGCGCAGCAGGCTACCGAAACAGGGCCGCGCTGGACCTCGCGGGCGAAAGTGTTCTATTGTGCTAGTCAACTAGAACACTTGACGGAGGGTGTGTGGAGTTCCGGATCGACCGCGGCGGTGGCGTACCCGCATACCTGCAGCTCGTGCGCCAGGTGCGGGAGGCGCTCCGACTCGGCTGGCTCGAACCGGGCGACCGCCTACCAACAGTGCGTGACGTGGTCAAGTCGTGCGGGGTGAACGCCAACACCGTCCTGAAGGCCTATCGCGAGCTTGAACTGTCCGGCCTCGTCGAGGCACGTCAGGGATCCGGCACGTTCATCCGGGCGACGCTGGGCTCCGCGCACCCGGAAGTCATGGCCCGGCTACGCAAACACCTGGACGAATGGGTCAGCGAGGCCCGCGCGTCGGGACTGGACGACGAGGACATCGACGCGCTGGTCCGCGCGGTCCGCAGCGACAAGGGGGAACAGCGGTGACGACCATCGCGGCGAACAAGGGCGTCCACCGGGCCGACGGCCTCGGCAAACGGTACGGCGACACGTGGGCTCTGTGGGACTGCGCCTTCGAGCTGAAGCCGGGCCAGGTCACCGCGCTCGTCGGCGCCAACGGCGCGGGCAAGAGCACGCTGCTCAGCGTCCTTTCCGGGCTCGTCGCTCCCGACACCGGAACCGTCGACATCTCGGGCAGAGTGGCCTTCGTCGCGCAGGACAAGCCGCTGTACAAGAACTTCACCGCCGCCGAGATGCTGCGGCTGACACGGCACCTGAACAAGGTGTGGGACCAGGACCGGGCAGAGCGGTGGCTGCGGACGTTCGGTGTCCGGCTGGACCGTCCGTGCGGCAGGCTTTCCACCGGCCAGCAGGCGCACGTGGCACTGGCGATGGCGATCGCCGCACGGCCGGACCTGCTCCTGCTCGACGAGCCACTGTCCAACCTGGACCCGCTTGTCCGGCGTGAGGTGACCGGCGAACTGCTGGCCGAGGTGGCGGACACGGAGATGACGCTCGTGCTGTCCACGCACGTGGTCGCCGAACTCGGTGGTGTCGCGGAGAACCTGCTCCTGCTGGCGAACGGCAAGCTGCTCCTCAGCGGCGAGACAGACGCCCTGCTGTCCAGGTACGTGATGCACGTCGGGCCGGACCGCACGGTCCTGGTCGACGACGACCGCCCACCACCGGAACGCTGGGTCGCCCACCCCGCGACGCTGGAGGACATCGTGCTGGCACAGCTGGCGAGCGCACGTGAGGCAGGTGCGGCATGATCTGGATCGTCTGGCGTCAGCACAGGACCGCCATCGCGCTCACCACGGTTCTCGCGATCGCGCTCGTCGGCCTCGTGATCGCACAGCGCCAGGGCGGTGTCTTCCACGGCGATGCCTGGTATCTGGACTACATTCCCGTCGACTCGCTGGTGCCGTATGCCCCGAGCGTTCTGGGTGTCGCCGTCGCGGTGTTCTGGGCGGCGCCACTGGTCAGCCGGGAGTACGAGAACCGCACGTATGTCGTCGTGTGGGGCCAGGACGTCAGTCCCCGGCGGTGGCTGGCGAGCACTGTGGTCCTGCTCGCTGTCGTGGCGGTGGCGCTGTCGGCGGTCGTCGCTTTCGTCACCGACAGCGACATCTACCAGGCGTCCACTCTGAAGAAGGGAGTGTTCGAGGCCGACCCGGTCCTCCAGGCGATCTACACGCTCTTCGGGTTCGCCCTCGGCCTGGCGTTCAGCGCGCTGCTGCGGCGAACACTGCCAGCCATGGCTGCGACGCTGGTCGTGTTCCTGGCGGTACGTGCTGTCGTCGCCTGGGCCGTGCTCGATCGCATCCTTCCGCCGATACGCTCGTTCCGCGGGTGGAGTCAACCAGGCCAGCAGGTGCCGCGCGACGCATGGCGGGTCGACAGCGGGTACGCGGACGCGTCAGGCGCGCCCATCTCGATCTCGTCGCCGGACAGCATCGAGTGCGCGAACACCGGCTCCCAGACGGAATGCCTGAAAGGCAAGGGGGTCGCCGGGCACTTCGCCGACTACCACCCGCACAGTCGGTTGCCCTGGTTCTACATGCTCGAGATCGGCATCTACGCCGTGCTCACGGCGGTGCTGTTCTTCCTCGTGTTCCGCTGGATCAGCAAAATTTCCGGAAAATCATTTCACCGTCCACTCGCGTCTGACTACACTGCCTGACGAACCACGCGACGAGTGAGAGGAGCTAGGCCATGCGCAGCCGCACGGTCACTGTTCCCCCTCGTTCGCGTTACGAGGTGATCCTGATGTCTTCGTCCTTCCGGTGGCGGCTGCGCGGCCGTCTCCGGACACCGTGACGAAGGCCTGATCAACCGCGCCTGCCTGCCGAGCCGTGTCCCGCGTCGGGGCACGGGGTTTCGGTACGCTCGTGAGGTGCCCGGCTTCGTCCGGTGAATCGCGCTGCCATGTTCTCGTTACACCCCGAAGGGGCCATGTGCCGTGCGTACCGACCGATTCTCCCTCGACCTCGTCCGCAACCTGGGCATCCTCGCCCATGTCGACGCGGGCAAGACCACCATCACCGAACGGATCCTCTATGCCACCGGTACCACGCACAAACGCGGTGAGGTACACGACGGCACGACCGTCACGGACTTCGACTCGCAGGAACGCGACCGCGGCATCACCATCTTCGCCGCGGCTGTCAGCTGCGCGTGGAGCGACCACCGGATCAACCTGATCGACACGCCCGGCCACGTCGACTTCGCCGACGAGGTGGAGCGCTCGCTGCGGGTGCTCGACGGCGCGATCGTCGTCTTCGACGGCGTCGCCGGAGTGGAGCCGCAGAGCGAATCGGTGTGGCGGCAGGCGGATCGGCACGCGGTGCCCCGGATCGCGTTCGTCAACAAGCTCGACCGGGCCGGTGCCGATCTCGACACCGCTGTCGAGTCGATCCGCAAGCGGCTGCACCCGGTGCCGCTCGTGGTGCAGTTGCCGATCGGCACGGAGGCCGAGTTCACCGGTGTGGTCGACCTGCTGCGAATGCGCTCGCTGGTCTGGTCGGACGGTGAGTCGGCGGTGGAAGGTCCCGTTCCGGCTGCCCTGCTGGACGAGGCCCAGCGCCGTCGCCGCGTGATCGACCAGGCCGTGGCCGAGTTGCATCCGGTGGCGTTGGAGGAGTACTGCGCGGACGCGACAGTGTCCACGCCGACGCTGGTGACCGCGTTGCGCGAGCTCACCCAGACCGGCGAGGTGCTCGTCGTGCTGGCTGGTTCGGCATACCGCAACCGCGGGGTCGAGCCGTTGCTGGACGCCGTGGTGGACTACCTGCCGTCGCCGCTGGACGTGCCCGCGGTGCGGGGCATTGAGGACAGCGCGGAACAAGAACGGGCCGCCGATCCGTCGGCGCCGTTCGCCGCGTTGGTGTTCAAGGTGGTCTCGACGTCCACCGGCAGACTGACGTTCCTGCGGGTGTACTCCGGGACGATCCAAAAAGGACAGGTGGTGAAGGACACGAGCGCTCTGCGCAACGAACGAGTTTCGCGGATCCTGCGTGTGCAGGCCGACCGGCACACCGAGATGGACCAGGCGGTGGCCGGGGACATCGTGGCTGTCATCGGCGTCAAGCACGCACGCGTCGGGGCCACGCTGTGCACGCCGTCGGCTCAGGTTCTCCTGGAACCGCCGCCTGTGGCCGATCCTGTCGTCACCGTCGCGGTGGAGGCACGCAGGAGTGTCGACACCGACCGGCTGGCGTCGGCACTGGCCCGGCTGGTCGAGGAGGACCCGTCGCTGGTGGCGCACAACGACCCGCAGACCGGCCAGACAATGTTGTCCGGAATGGGCGAACTGCACCTGGAGGTCGCGGTGGAGAAGATCCGCCGCGGTCACGACCTGGAGGTCAGCGTGGGACGTCCGAGGGTGTCCTACCGGGAGACCGTCGTGCGTGGCGTGTCCGGTTTGCTGTACCGGCACGTCAAGCAGGCTGGCGGCCCGGGCCAGTTCGCACACGTCGTCCTCGACGTCGCCCCGCTGGAATCCGCGTCGGACGGAACAACGGAGTTCGTGTTCGAGTCGGATGTCGTCGGTGGACGAGTGCCGCGCGAGTACATCCGTGCCGTGGAGTTGGGGTGTCGGGACGCGTTGTCGGAGGGCCCGCTCGGCGGTCACCAGGTGACTGGTCTGAAGGTCAGGTTGACCGACGGTGCCACGCACCCGAACGACTCGTCGGAGATGGCGTTCCGTGTGGCGGGCAGGCTCGCCCTGCGGGAAGCGCTCCGCTCGTGCGAGATGGCGCTGCTGGAACCGGTGGTGGAAGTCGTGGTGACGGTGCCGGACGACGCTGTCGGCGGCGTGCTCGGTGACCTGTCGGCGCGCCGTGGTCGCGTGTCGGGTACGGCCACCCGGTCCGGCACGTCGATGATCACGGCGACCGTGCCGTTGGCGGAACTGTTCGGCTACTCGAACACGCTGCGCAGCCGTACTCACGGCCGTGGCACGTTCACCACCCAGCCGACCGGCTACGCCCGGCTTCGGTCCTAGGGAAACAGGTGGCCCCGCCCGTTTTGGGCGGGGCCACCGGCTTGGTCAGCCTCGGGCCACCGCGGGCGACGAGGCGTTCTGCCGGACCACCTCCGGGTTTCCGGTTCCTGACGAGGGAACCTTGTACACCGCCTGTCCCCGCGCGTACGCCACCGTGCCGTCATCGAGCCACTGCGGCTGGTCGTCGACGTGCTCGGTCTCGGCGAGGGCGACGTCGGCGCCGGACGTGAGATCGAGCACGTGCAGCCGCCACCGCTCACCGGCACGGAACTTGTAGGCGATACGCGTGCCGTCAGGTGACAGCGACGGGCACTCGACGTTCTCCCGCACCGATGTCAGCGTGCGTGTGTCGAGCGAACCACGCACCAGCCAGGTCGTGCCGCCCGACGCGGCGGTGGCGAAGAACGTGCGGTCGTCACGCGCGAACGTGACGCCCCAGTAGTTCACGTCGTCCGCGGTGTGCGGGCGACCGTCCACCAGCAGGGAGAAGTCCTCAAGCGAGCCGTAGTGCCTGTTGTCCGCCAGGTCGTAGATCCCGGCCGTGGTGGAGAACGTCCCGACACCGCCGATGTACGAGTCACCGGCCCGGAACACCGTCCACGCGACCAGACGCCCGGTCGGCGCGACACGTGCCCGGCTCGGTGTGCCCCATTCGGTGAGACGCAGCCGTTCCCCACGCGCGTCGAGCACCAGCAGCTCCGACTGCATCGGCACGGCCGTGACGCGCAGGCACACCAGGGTGCCTGCGGCCACGTCGACTCGTTGACAGTTCGGCCCTGTGCGACCTGCTTCGCGTACGCGGCCTGTTCCGTCCACGTACACCAGTTCACCGCCGCGCAGGTCCAATGGCTCCTCTCGCTGTGCGCCAACGGATCTCAGGCCGACGAACGCGGCACACGCCACCACGGCGGCAGACACCAGCGTGATTCCCAGCAAGGTTCGGTTCATCGTCGTGCTCCGATCAGCACCGCACCGGCCAGCAGCACGGCGTACACGCAGAACGCTGGCGCGAGGCTCAATCCCGTCGCGACAACGCCGAACACCACCGCGCCCACGGCACGTGCCAGCG
The DNA here is from genome assembly GCF_000826545.1 of Kibdelosporangium sp. MJ126-NF4. Next base: position 594,886 of record NZ_CDME01000016.1, read on the forward strand.
CTTGTGCTGTCTGCACCAGCGCGAGCCCCGTGGCGCGCACGGACTCGGGCACCAGTGGCCCGACGAACGCCATCAGCACGCCGTCGGTGCACGCGTAGAACATGCCGTGTGCCACCGTCACCAGCGCCGCGATCGCCCAGCCGTGCCACGACGCCGCGACCGTCAGGTACGCGACGACCAGCACTACGTGTCCGGCCAGGAACACCCGCCACCGCCCCACCTTGTCAGCGAGTCGGCCGACCGGCGCGGCGGCCACCATGAACGTCAGCGCCGTCGCCAGTGGCAGCAACGGCAGTACGCCCGCGGGCAGCCCCGCGGAGCGCTGCAGCCCGACGAACAGGAACATGTCGCCGACCGTGCACACGCCGAGCAGCGCGGCGATGAGGCACACGCGTCGCACAGCGTGGTCCCGCACCAGCGCCCAGCTCAGCTTGGGCCGCGCGGTCACGGTGCCTCGCGGGGCGCGCACGAAGACCGCCAGCACCACAACGGCGACCACCGCCAGGCAGAAACTCACCGCGAACACCGCGGTGTAGTCCATGACCAGCAGGCTGAGCAGGCCGAACGCCAGCAACGGGCCGAGCAGGGCGCCCGCCGTGTCCCACGCCCGGTGCACACCGAACGCCCGGCCGAGCGCGTCCGGAGCCGTGGCCATGGTGATCATGGCGTCACGTGGTCCGGTCCGGACGCCCTTGCCCGCGCGGTCCACACCGATCACCAGCCCGATACCGGCCACGGACGGCCCGACCAGCGGGAAGCCGAGCTTGGCCACCGCGGACAGACCGTACCCGGCGAGAGCCACGGCCTTCGGGCGACGCAGCCGGTCAGCGAGGTGCCCACCGAACAGCCGCAGCAGCGCCGTGGCTCCCGTGTACAGCCCGTCGACCGCGCCGAGTTGCAGGTAGCCGACGCCCAGGCCGTAGACGAGGTACAGCGGCAGCACCGCGGTGATCATCTCGGCGGACATGTCGGTGATCAGGCTGACCACGCCGAGCCCGATCACCGTGCCGGAAACCGGGTGACCCGAGCGGCCTTCGGGCCGACCGGCCGACCGGATGGCGGAGACATACATTCGGCGTCACCCTGTGGGACTCTTGTGGCACTTACCGGACGCCGTGTCGGTGTACGTGCGTCCGGCGACCGGCACGAAGTCGTGGCGGTACCCCGACGCGGTGAGTGTCAGCTTGGCGACGCCGAAGGTCTTGGCGTTGCCCGCTTCCTGTACTGCCACCGAGCTCTGGTTGAAGTTGTAGAACCCACGGCCGCCGGTGCCGACCAGCAGCTGCCGCACGCCGTTGGCGTCATCGCGGGTGCCGTTCGGTTTGGACGGCGCGAACCGCTGGTAGTTGTGATCGTGACCGACCACGACGAGATCCGCCTTGGCGTTGTAGAGCGCTTCGAAGAACGGGGTGATGGACGTGTTGTCACCGTGGTCGCCGCGGCTGAAGCGCGGGTGGTGCCAGAACGCGGCGGTGCACGGTTTGGTGCTCGCGGCCAGGTCGTTCTTCAGCCACGCCACCTGGGTGGAGGTGGCCGTGCGGGCGATGTTGGAGTTCAACGCGACGAAGTGCCAGTCGCCCACGTCGAAGCTGTAGTAGCCCTTGCCGCGTTCACCGGCCAGCGCGCCGAAGTAGTCGAAGTAGCCGCTCGCCGACGACGTTCTGTACTCGTGGTTTCCCGGTGTCGGGTGGACGATCGACTTGAACCGGCCGTAGTTCGGGTCGTACTTCTGCCGGTACTCGTTCAACGAGCCGGAGTCGTAGGCGTTGTCCCCGGCCAGGATCAGCGCCTGTGGGCTCATGTTCGCGACCACGGCCGCGGTCTGGTCGCAGGACGATCCGCAGACGTCACCGACCGCGGCGACGACCGAGGTGGACTCGGCGAGTTCCCGTGTGCCCGACTGGTAGGCGTCGATCGTGTAGCGGCTCGCACTGTCGCCGAGGTTCGGCGTGACGCGGACGCAGTCACCGTCGAACGCCCTGGTGTGGAACGCTTTGCCCGGCCAGTGGGCGGCGGTCAGGGTGAAGGCTCCGGAACGCGACCCGGCGAGCGTGACAGAGTCGTTGCCGCGCAACGACAGTTCGGTGAAGCGGACGCGGATCCACTTGGCACTGGGCGCGCACACCGCGCCACCGGACCGGTCGGCGGACACCGAGCCCGAGGTCACACCGGGTTCGGCGATCTGCGGGACTTCGTCAACAAGGGCGACGGCTTGGCCCGCGGACGGGTGCGCGGCGGTCAGAACGGCCCCGACCGCGAGAGTCGCGGCGGCACCGAAGATCGTGGAACGACGCCATCGGCGGTACTGGAGAGTGCTCATCGGAATCCTTCAAGTGGACGCAGGGAAAGGACTTCCACTCGCAGGCCATGACCCCGGTTTTCGCAGGTCGGCGTGCGATTCAGAGGTTCGAAACCGACTGTAACCGCGCCGCGACGGCAGTCAACGAATCGGTGCGGGGCATGCTGGATAACTCTGAACGGCCCAGGTTGACGGAATTCCCTCAACCGCGATCGGCGAGGTACGCTCCCCCGCACCGCCCAGAAGGGAGCCCGGTGTGACTGTCGACGCCACCACCCGCACGGGCGCCGGATTCAGCGCCGCGCTCCGTACCGCGATCGAGCGGAGCGGCCTGAGCCTCAACGACATCAGCCAGCGCCTGCGAGCACGTGACACGCCGGTCAGCGTGAGCGCGCTGAGCTACTGGCAGAACGGCGAGAACCGCCCGGAGCGCGCGAGTTCCCTTGCCGCCGTGACAGTGTTGGAGGCGATACTGGGACAGCAACCGGAAACGCTGACGTCGTTGCTCGGCCCACGCAGGCCCCGTGGTCGGCGGCCGGGGCCGGTACTGGCCTACGACAAGATCTGGGCCCGCCCGGAGAACGTCGCCCGCGCGCTGTCCAAGGTGGACGCTGTACCGGCGGACCTCGACACCCCGCATCGACTGTCCCAGTTCGTGTCCTGCCGCGTGAACGCGCAGGGCAGCGAGGAGTCGATGCGCATCCGCAGGCTCGTCCGCGCCGATCACGACAACACCACCCGCTTCCTGTTCGTCACCAGGTGCAGTTCGCTCCCCCAGCCACCGGTGGTCACCTTCGCCGAGGGCTGCCGTGTGGCGAGGTTCCGCGTGGACGTCCCCAGTTCGACGTCGGTGTTCGAGTTCCTCCTCGACCGCCCACTGGCCGCCGGAGAACTCGCCACGGTGGAGTTCGCGCTGCGCTACCCACCCGGTCAGACAAGCACGCACACGCAGATCGCGATCTACCGCCCCGCACGGGAAATGGTGCTGCACATCGCGTTCGACCCGGCGATGCTGCCACGGACGTGCTTCGGCTACTTCCGGCCCGGCAGCGCGCTGCCCCGCGAGAACCACCGCGAGACGACCATCGACGAACACAACACCACCTACCAGTTCATCACGCTGGACCCGATGCCGGGCCAGTACGGCATCGAGTGGAGCTATTCGTAGCGCGCGAATGTCCGTATCTGTGGGCTCTGTGTCCGCATCTCCCGCACGCGTCGGGGACATGCTCGAAGGAGGGGATTCCTCGACAAGGAGACAAGATGAGTTCGTCTGTACCTCGCCGCACAGTGCTGGCGGCCACGGCGGCCGGTGTGCTTGCCGGTGGCGCTCCGACAGCCGCTGCGGCCGCACGCGATGACCTGTCGTTCCCGGACACCCGCGTCGCCCGGTCGGCGGCTCAGCTCGTGTCCCGCACCCAAAAGCCGTACCTGCGCAACCACAGCGTGCGCAGCTACCTTTTCAGCCGGGCGATGGCCGCGAAGTCCGGCCGCCGCCCCGGCCGGGACTACGACGACGAGGTCCTGTTCCTCATCTGCGTGCTGCACGACATGGGCGCGACCAGCCACGCCAACACCAGCCAGCGGTTCGAGGTCGACGGTGCCGACTTCGCCGCCCGGTTCCTCGAACAGCACGGCATCACCGACAGTCGCGTCGACACGGTGTGGGACGGCATCGCGCTGCACACGTCCTCCGGCATGTCGTCGTCACCGGTCCACGCCCGGCGTCGGCCACCGGAGATCGGCATCGCGCACACCGGCATCGGCATCGACGTCCTGGGACACCCCGACGACCTGCCCGCCGGATACGCGGAGCGCGTGCTCGCTGTCTATCCGCGGCTCGGCGGAATCCACGCCCTCACCGAGGACCTGCTGAAGCAGGCGCTGGCCGATCCGCGCAAGGCGGCACCGCTGACGCTGCCCGGCGAGATCCTGCACCAGCGACGCCCCGACCTGCCCTACGCCACATGGGACATGATCCTCGCGGCCAGCGGCTGGCAGGACTGACACCGGACTGTCCACAATGTAGCGATATCGGCCGTGTGTGGGCCAGCCCGGGGACTGGCTCACAGCACGAGCGCCGCCTTCACCGCCGCCGGAAACAGCTGGGTGGTCGCCGCGACGAGCAACGCCGCCACAAGACACAGGAACCCACGGGAGAACCAGGCACGAGCCTGCATCAACGATGTGGCCTTGCGCGCGTACGTCCACCTCGTCCAGAACTCACCGACCACCTCGTACCGGATGCATTCGCGGATGTACGCGGACCTGCCCAGCGTGGCGTCCGTTTTCTTGAGACCGGCGTTCTTGTGGAACCCGACCCGAATGTCGGCGTCCAGGCTCCGGAGCGCGGAGATCATGAAGAACACGATCCCGAGCACAGCGGGGAACGAGCTGGTGGCTATCCAGAAGTTCCCGGCCTGCCCCGCCCTGTTCAACTGGTACGCGCACAGTGCGGCACACGCGGCGAGCAGTGTGACCGTCGGAGCAAGCAATCTGGAGGCTTTGGCCTCAGCGCGAACTATGGAATCCTGCCGAGCCATCCTCGCGCTCTTCGCGACAGAAAGAGCGAATTCAAGGTCACCGTTCCGCAAGCTCCGAATCCAGTCGGTGTTCGGTATCTTCGGCGGCAGCAGCCCGTCCGCGTCCGGAACGAGCCGACTGGGCAGGAGATCCCACAGCAAGGACTGCCACACCGACGGGAACCGACCGTCTGCCGGATACTTCTCGGCACTGGGCATCAGAAAATCCGCGCCCATGCGGCGGTACGCCCACCGAACGGCCTTACCCATCTTTCGCGCCGATGAGATGGCGCCCGTACAGCGCGACCCCCAGACTGTCCGCGTCGGGCAGGAACAACCATGCTCCTTGCGGATTCGATTCAAGGAACCAGTATTTCCCGTTCCGATCGACGAGCCAGTCGAGAACAGCCGTCGACAGCCTCAGTGCGGCCACGATCTTCGCGGAAAGATCGGCGATCCGTGGATCGACGTCGACGAGCCGGAATTCGCTGCCGTGTGGATCGTGTTGACGCCAGTCAGGTCCCGCCCCCTCGGTTGTCGGGCGCCGCCAACTGAGCACCTGCCGACCACACACCAGTATGCGAACGTCCGCGACAGCCTCGACCTCACGTTGCAACATCGAGGGAAGCGTGCGGACAGCAGGGACGAGATCCTCAGTCAACCTGCCGACGAACGGCAACATCCGCGCACTGGCCGCGGACAGCGGTTTGACGACGGTGGCACCGCGCTTCCTGAACTGCGCGGCCCGAGCGGGGTTGTTCGTCACCAGCGTCTCGGGCACGTCAGCCCCCAGTCGGGTGGCGACGGCGAGTTGGAGCAGCTTGTACTCGGCCGCCGCGGCCGAGCCGACCGGATCCACCAGCCGAGCCGACAGGCCTAGCCTCGCGATACACGAAAGAATCCCCCCGGCTATCGCTCGCGACTCGGCGAGGCAGAAGGCTCGCTCGTCCTCGGATTTTCCGCTGGGCAGACAGGTAATCAAGCGTCGAAGCCAGACCACATACTCGTCGGCCGAGTTCTCCCGCACCGCTTCGACGAATCCGGGCACGCCGTCTGCCGCCAGCGGGTCGAAAGAGAAATCGCCCTCCTCAGCGCGGCCCGCGGAAAGAGGCACCACTGGAATGTCTCGACCAGCGAGCCACGATGCCACTGTGGAGACATGAACATCGCCCGGTTGCGCGCACACTATGACAGTTCTACCCATATGCCAACCCCGTCGCGTCACAACAGCCCCGTTGGTCCAGAGCGGACAGCGCCGGACCAACGGAGGAAACTGTTTACCGTGGATCGAACGGTTCCTGCCGACTGTCCGGGTACATCGGCCCGAACGGGTTCGGCTGCGGTTCCGGGTCAGGAGGCGGATAGGGCTCCGGCGTCGGCCACCCCGGGCCCGGCTGCTCCGGGCTTCGCGCTTGCGCTGCCTGGCGATCGGCCAGCAGCGCAAGCAACGGAGACGAACGATGATCGGCCATGTGCGTCTGCCTTTCTGCCTGAACGCGACACTTACCCGCAGACATCAATTCCCCTGCACAGGCTGTTAGCCGGGCGGACCCACTTCACTCGATCGGCCGATCACCAGGTCGGTAAATACACTCCCACCCGGACATCCGGAAAACAATTCCGGTGTGCCAATCGGAAACGACCACCCCACTGGCAACGTCACCGCAGGCGTGTGACCGGCAACACGGGGTGTTCGACTTGACCATGCCGTTGCGGCACAGTTTGGACTAGTCCGTGTCGGCGCGACCGCGCCGAGCGCCTGGTTCATGAGGAGTGGCCGTCGTGGGGTGGAGTACCCGTCAGCTCGCCGAGCTCGCCGGTACGAGCCTGCGCGCGATCCGGCACTACCACGACATCGGCCTGTTGCCCGAGCCCGAACGACGCGCCAACGGCTACAAGAGCTATGGCGTGGCCGACCTCGTCCGCGTGCTGCGGATCAAGCGGTTGACCGGGCTCGGGCTTTCGCTGGCCCAGATCGCCGAACTGGGTGACGAGCAGTATCCCGAGGAGGCGCTGCGCGCGCTGGACTCCGAGCTGGCATCGACCATCGAGCGACTGCAGCGGATTCGCGTGGAGCTCGCCCTGATCCTGCGCAGTTCCACACCGACCGATCTGCCGCCCGAGCTGGCCAGAGAACTCGTCGGCGCGGATCTGACCGACACCGACCGTCAGCTGACCGCCGTCCTCGCGCAGGTGCTCAACCCGTCGAGGTTCACCGCGTACGCCGAGACAATGCGGGCCTACCAACGAGATCCGGCGGTCACGGAGTTCGACGGGCTGCCGTCCGACGCCGACGAACAGACCCGCCAGGAGCTGGCCGAGCGCCTGCGGAAGCACTTCGCACAGTTCCGGGCCAAGTTCCCGGACGTCCACAACCTGATCGCCGACGCGCCGCGTGGCAAGCACTTCGCACTGAACACCATCAACCAGGCCATCAACGACCTGTACAACCCCGCGCAGATCGACGTCCTGATCCGCTCAACCAAATAACTCGGTGCCCCGAGGTCGAAACGCGGACCGGCTGCCCAGCCGCTCCGCCGGTTGCCCATGATTTTTTCGAGGAGGGACAACATGACAAGGCTGCGTTCCGCAGCGGTGATCCCGGCTGTCCTCAGTGGACTTCTCGCCGGGGCCACCCCGGCGCTGGCAGACACTGCGCTGACAGACACTGCGCCGTTGAACACCACCGGCATCCCGGCCTGGTACGCCGGGCAGACCCTGGCCTGGCACCTGTGCACCGACGCCGAACTGCCCACACCACGTCCGGCAGGGACTGAGACGCTCGAGTGCGCGACGTTCCGCACGCCCCGCGACTGGGATCGCCCCTACGAGCGGCAGGACCTGACCATCGCGGTCAGCAGGCTGAAATCCACCGGCACGACAACGGCTTCCGTGCTCACCAACCCCGGTGGCCCTGGCGCGCCCGGTCGCGCGTTCCCGGCGGATCTGCGCAACCAGGCCAGGCTGCGCGAGCACCAGGAGATCATCGGCATCGACACGCGTGGCACCGGCAAGAGCACGAACGTCACCTGCGGCGGCGCGACGGCAACCGGGGCGGACCTGGACGGCCGTGACCGCGATCCCCGTAACCTGAACCAGATCGTGGACGCGGTCAGGTACAGCGCCACCTCGTGCCAGCGTGCGTCCGGCGAGCTGGGGCCGTTGGTCAGCACGTTCCAGAACATCAGGGATCTCGACCTGCTGCGCGTGCTGCTCGGCCGCCAGAGGATCAACTGGATCGGCTACTCCGCGGGCACGTGGCTCGGCGCGCACTACGCCCAGCAGTTCCCCGCGCGCACCGGCCGATTCGTGCTGGACTCGTCGACCGAGTTCACCGCGTCGTGGCAGGAGTCCTTCGCCTGGCAGCCACTCGGGTTCGAGCGCCGCTGGCGTCAGGACTTCCTGCCGTGGCTGGCCCGCTACGACGCGAAGTACCACTTCGGCACCAACGGTGAGGCGGCGCGACAGACCTACGAGACCGTCCGGTACGCGCTGAGCCGCAACCCGATCGACATCGACGGCGTCAAGGTCGGCCCGGCCAAGCTGGACAGCGTCGTGATCGGCTCGCTCAAGAGCAAAGCGGCCTTCCCCGCCGTGGCCGACATCCTGGTCCAGGTCAAGGCGCTGACCGAAGCCGGAGCACCGGAGCACAGCACGGCAGCGGTCAAGGACGCGCTGGCGAAGCCGCAGCGCCCGTTCGAGCTCCCGGCCCGGACCGCCGACGCCCCCGACGCCATGGAGGCCACGCTGATCAACACGCTGTGCAACGACGGCCGGTGGACCGGCAACCGCCAGTCGATCATCCGCGAGTCACAGGACATCATCGACCGCGACCAGCCGCTGATCGTCGGGCTCTGGATGGGCTTGCAGGTGTGTGCCTTCTGGAAGGGCCAGCCCCGGCCGATGCCCACGCTGAACGGCAAGGGCGTCCCGCCGGTCCTGATCATCCAGTCGGAGAACGACCCGGCCACCCCGATCGAAGGCACCAGGCGCGCGCACGCGGCCTTCCGCAACTCGCGTCTGCTGACCGTCACCGGCGAGGGAGACCACGGCATCTACGCCTTCGGCAACCCGGCCGTGGACAAGATCGCCGACGACTACCTGGTGGACGGCATCGTCCCGGACGACCGCAGCGTCCCCGGCATGCCTCTGCCCGTGCCCACCGGCTGACTCATTCAGCGATCCGGGAGCTGAATCGCAGCTCTGAGAAGTGTTGGACACCAGTGGGTGTGCCGGACAGATACTCGACGCATGAGCTCTGACGCGGCGACGGACACCGGCCGAGTGCTGCGCAAGGTGGCGATACGCGTGTTGGCGCTCGCGTTTCTCTTCGGGATCGTGGGTGACGCGCTCGCGGCAATGGCGCTCGCACTCGCCGGTTTCGGTCTGCTTTTCCTGCCGGTCAGCCCGGCGGCGTGACGCCGATGAGGTGGGCCAACAGGGCCCGCGCCGCCGGGTTGGCCGGTTGCGGCTGCCTGCCCGCCAGGTAAATCGTCCTGGTGAAGTCCGCTTCGTCGATCACCGCGAAGGGCAGGCCCGCTCGGTCGGCGACCGACTGCGGGACGATCGTGATTCCCAGGCCCGCCGCCACCAGGTCGAGCAGCAGCGGGACATGGGTGGCCGCGCACACCGCGTTGTGCCGGATCCCCGCTTCGGCGAACCGGCGGCGGACCATCGCCTGCATGACGCTGCCGGTGAAGTCGACGAACGGTTCGTCGTCGATCTCGGCGAACCGGACTCGATCTCGGTTCGCCAGCCGGTGTCCCGGGTATGTGACCAGGACCAGGAGCTGGCTCCACTCGGCGAAGCACGCCAACTCCCCCGGCAGCGGCCCGTCGGCGGCCAGGTAGGCCAGGTCCAGCTCGCCGTCGGCGATCGCCGCGCTCAGGTCGGGGACTGTGCCGTCCCGGACGTGGACCTGGATGCCCGGGTAGCGCGACCGGAACACTCCCAGCTGCCTCGGCAGGTCGACGACCGACAAGGTCTGGATCGTGCCGACCGAGACCGCGCCCTTCGACAGGCCGACGACCTCGGACACCGCGCCCCGCGCCACGTCCACGTCGGCCAGCAGCCGCTGCGCGATCGGCAGCAACGCGCGTCCCGCCTCGGTCAGGATCACGCGACGGGTGGTGCGCTCGAACAGCTGCGCGCCCAGTTCGGCCTCGAGCCTGCGGATCGACGCGCTCAACGCCGACTGCACGATGTGCGCCCGCTGTGCCGCCCCGGTGAAGCTGCCTTCCCTGGCCACCGCGAGAAAATGCTCCACCTGTCGCAACTCCATGAGGCATGGATGGTACTGCCGGACGGGCGATGTCACGGGGGCTTGCCCGCTGCGGTACGATGACAGTGGTGTCGCGCTCCCGATAACCCCCAGGTCGGTTGAGCGCGACACCACTTTTTGTGGGTCCCCCGGCGATAGTCGAGGGCGACGGCCACCGGCAGCCAGTCGTTTTACCTTTCGGAATCACACACCGGCGGAGGTACCCGGCCGCTAGGATGAGCGCGGACTACATGGCACGTTGGCTGATGACAGAGGCCATTCAGGGGAAGCCGGTCCGTCGAATCACTAGGGGGATAGTTTGTTCGACAATCACTTCCAGTTCCCGAGCCTGTTATTTCCGGAAACACCTGTCAAAGACGGAAGGATAGCCGTTGTCGGCGCCGGGGTATCCGGCCTCGCATGTGCGTACGAACTTCAGCGCCGCGGCTTCGACGTGGTGGTGTACGAGCAGGCCAGCCGACCTGGCGGCCGTGTCCAAACGCACCGGTTCTGGGACGGCACGAGCGTCGAACTCGGCGCGATGCGCATTCCCAACAATCATCACTGCACGTTGCACTACGTCAATGAGTTCGGACTGAAGACCCGACCGTTCATCAACTTCAACCCGGATTCATATTACTTTCTTCGCGGCCGTCGGGCGCGTATCGGCGACCCTGGTCGACTGTATTCCGCGTTCGAGTTGCGCGACACGGAAAGGCGGGATCCGCTGCAGCTGCTCGACGCCCTGCTGCGCGACGCGTGGGAGCGGCTGAGTCCCGCGCAGCGGCACAGCATCTTCACAGCACAGCTGGACGACCCGGACCTGGACGAGCTCCTCTCGACGTCGTTGTGGCAGCACGTCCGCCGCACGCTGTCGCCGGACGCGTGGGAGCTCGTCGGTCACGCCAGCGGCCTCGTGCACTACGAGCACTCGGCGCTGCTGGAGGTGCTGATCGACTACTTCGGCCTGTTCCACGTCGACCAGGTCGAGCTCGTCGACGGCATGGACTCGCTGGTCCGCGGCTTCGCGGCGGCGCTGCGGCCGGGCAGCCTGCGGTTGTCGACCCGGATCACCGAACTGGCGCTGACCGGCGACGGCGTGCGGATCCACGGTGAGCGAAAGAACGCGTCCTTCACCGACGACGTGAGCTACGTCGTCTGTTGTGTGCCCGCGCCAGCACTGGCGCGGATCGACGTCACCCCCGATCTGCCGTATCGCCAACGGCAGGCCGTGCACGGCATCAGTTACGCCAGCAGCACCAAGACGGTGGCGCACGCGGCCAGGCGTGTGTGGGAGCTGGACGACGGCATCTTCGGCGGCGGCAGCTTCACCGACCTTCCCATCCAGCAGGTCTGGTACCCGTCGGACAACGCACGCCGAGTGGACCAGCGCACGGACGGCGGGCCCCGCTGGACGGCCCAGGACACGGACCTCTCCCAGGAACCGGTCGCGTTCACCGCCGCGTACCAGTGGGAACGCAACGCACGCCGGTTCGCGGCGCTGCCGGAGCCGGAGCGGACCCGGATCGTGCTGCGGTCGCTGGAAAAGCTCCATCCCGGGATCGGCGCGCACATCGACGACGTCGTGCACTGGACGTGGGACGAACAAGCCGGGATCGGTGGTGGCGCGTTCGCCTACCTGTCCCCCGGCGAGCACGTCCGGTACCTGCACGAGCTGGCCGCGCCGCATCCGGCCGACCAGCCGCGGATCTTCTTCGCGGGCGAGCACCTGTCGGTGGCGCACGCCTGGATCCAGGGCGCCATCCAGTCCGGGCTCGACGCGGTGGCGCACCTGCTCGACCGCGCGGGGGCGGTTCATGCGGCGTGAGCCGTCCGGCAGTGCGGCCCTGTTGCTCGTTTCCGTGACGGTGCTCTGGGGCGCGAACTACACGATCAACAAATGGGGCCTGCGCGAGCTGGACGTCGTGACGTTCAACGCGATCCGCTTCGCGGCCGCGGGCCCGCTGCTGTTGCTGGCGGCCGTCGTGTTCGAGCGCGCGGTCGGCGTTGAGAGGCGGCACTGGGGACGGTTGCTGGCGTCCACTGTGGTCGGCATCATCGCCTACCAGTTGGCCTTCAGCACGGCGGTGCGGCTGACGTCGCCGACCGAGTCGGCGATCCTGATCGCGCTGTCGCCGTTCGCCGCGGCCGGGTTCGCCGCACTGAGCCGTGAGGACTCACCCGGCCGCAGGACACTGGCGCATTCGCTGGTCGCACTGGTCGGCGTGGTTCTGGTGATCCTCGGCGGCAGCGGGGAGGTGCGCCAGGTGCACCTGCTCGGCGACGCGGCCGCGCTCGCCGCGGCTGTGCTGTGGGGCTGGTACCCGGTGATCACCCGTCCCCTGTTGGAGCACTACAGCCCGCTGCGGGTGACCGCGTGGACGGCCAGTCTCGGCGGCGTCGCGCTGGCGGGGTGTGCGGTGGTGGCCGGTGGCGGCGGGAGCATCTCGTGGCCGAGCGCCGGGATCACCTGGTTCTCGTTGGGATACTCCGTGCTGCTGGTGACTGTCTACGGGCTTGTCGCCTGGTACCACGGGGTCCGGCGGATTGGGTCCGCGCGGAGCATGCTGTTCATGTTCGCGGTCCCCGTCGCCGCCGCCGCGTTCGCGGTCGTCGTCGGCGAGCAGCAGCTGACCTGGCCGCAGGCCGTCGGGGCGGGGATCGTCGTGCTGGCACTGGTGTTGGCGCATTCCCGGTCCCGTTCGGACAGGGCGTCGCGCCTTCCGGCCGAGTCCCAGCGGCGCTGATCAGGGAGTGGCATCGGCGGGCGTCGCGGGAACGTGGCGCCTGCCGTCGGCCACCACGAACCGCACCCGCCGCAAGGCATCCAGGTCCGCCACCGGGTCGCCGTCGACGACCAGCAGGTCCGCCCGGAAGCCGGGACGCACCTGGCCGACCTCACCGGCCAAGCCGACCGCGGCCGCGGCGTGAACCGTGGCCATCTCCAGCACACGGCCCGCGGACAGACCCGTGTGCCGCAGCCCGTGCAGCCCGGCCACGAAGTCGTCGAAGGTCGCGCCGGACACGCCCGCGTCGGTGCCCGCCACCAGCCGCACGCCCTGCTCGTCGAGCCAGCCGAGCCGGTCCAGATGCGCGTTCAGCCGCTCGTCACCGCTGTCCACCCACGCGCGCCACTTCCGGTTGACCGTCGGGCACACGTGGATGCCGTGGGCGGCGATGTCGGCGATGACGTCGTGCCGCACGTCCGGTCCGTTGTCGGACCACCAGCCGCAGTGCTCGATGGTGTGCACGCCCGCGGCCACCGCCCTGGCGATGCCTTCCGAACCGTGTGCGTGGGCCGCGACCGGCAGCCCGAATCGTTCCGCCTCCAGCACGGCGACGCGGATCTCGGCCGTGCTGAACTGGGGCGTGGTCAGTCCCGGCCCGGTCGGCGTCATCCGGCCACCGGTGGCCATGATCTTGATGACGTCGACGCCGTCGGCCGCGTGTTGCCGCACCCGGTCCCGGATGGCCTGCTCGCCGTCGACCTCACCGCCCAGGAACCAGCAGTGGCCACCGGGTGGTGTCAGCGGCGCCCCGGCCGCGACGATCCGGGGCCCTGGCACGGTTCCCGCAGCGATCCGCGCGCGCAGCCGGATCGCCAGCCCGTCCCGGTCGCCGAGGTCACGCACGGTCGTGACACCGGAGTCGAGCAGTGCTCGGGCTCGCACGGTCATGTCGCGCAGCAGCGTCGGCGCGTCGGTGGCGCACACGTACGCGGCCGGGTCGGGGCTCGCGTCGAACACCAGGTGCACGTGACAGTCGATCAGCCCCGGCAACACCGTCGCGTCCGGCAGCACCACACGCGGTGTGTCCTGCTGGGCCAGTGGTTCGACCTCGGCGCGGGGCCCGACCGCGCGGATCCGGTCGTTCTCGACCAGGACGGCGCCGTCCTCGATCCGCTCACCCGCACCACCGCGGAGCACCTGTCCGGCAATGATCAGCACAGTGTTGAGTCCTCGTCGTTCAGTCCTCGTCGCGGGCAGCCGCCCGCACCAGTGGCGAACGCGTGAACGCCCGCGCGACCCGCGTCAGCCAGGCGATCTCGTCCCGGATGTCGGTGTCGGTCCGGCTGACCCCGCCTCCGGTGGCGTTCTCGATCTCCGCGCCGTCGCCGAGCGCCCGCAGCGCCGCCCGCAGCTGCGCCGCCTCGACCGTGGCGCGCAGCTCGTCGCCGGTCAGACCGGCCTGTTCGGCCAGCTCCGTCGCACCGGACCGCACGTCAGGGCTCAGGTACGGGCGCAGCGACAGCCAGCCGTCCCTGATCTCCACGACTCTGCGGTAGAGCTTGAACTCCAGGTCACGCACGGTGAACGTGTCCAGCAGGCCACGGTCCGGCGGCGTCAGCGCGATCGCGGGAAACGCCTGGTAGAGGGCCAGCCACAGCGGATACAACCGGCGGTAGGCGGACTGCGTGTCCCACCAGCCGCGGATGGCCGTCAGCCACGGGCCCCAGCCGGGAATCGTCAGTCCCACGGAGATCAGCGACACCCCGGCGGCGGCGAACAGCGGCGACAGGAACTCCCAGTCGTGCGGGTCCGCGCCGAGCTGGACACCGACCACGTCGGACACGCGGATCGCGGTGAAGCCGAGCATGAAGACCGCGCCGACCGCGGTGATCCGCAGCCCGCGACGCAACCAGGACCGACCGGCCACCTTCGCGTAACGGCCGCAGCTGACGACGGTGGCGATCAGCGCCGTGCCCAGTCCGGTGCACATGAAGAGCGTGTAGGCCGCGATGTACGGGTTGTGCGCGCTCATCAGGATGAAGCTGGACACCCGCTTCTCGACGTCGGCCAGTACGAAGGTGACGACCAGCCCCGTCTCGACCAGCACGAAGAACAGCAGCCAGCGGCGAACCCTCGGACGGGCGATCTCCGGCGAGTACTGCCAGTACAGCAGCTGCGTGTGCACGGTCCCGCTGTAGGCCATCAGGCTGGTGTGGATGACCAGGGCCGCGAGGTTCGGGATGCCGACGAGCTCGTCGAAGCCCCTGGCGAACATCGGGATCGCCAGCACGTAGGTGAGCGCGAGGAACGCGAAGGAGTAGCAGAGCGCGCGCGACGCCGGGTCGTGCCAGTTCTTGCGCAGTCCATACGTCTTGTAGACAAAAGCGAGCGTCGCGACGACAGCGAGAAAGGGATATATGAAATCCTTCATACCGGCTCGCCCGGGAAATGCCCCAGTGAGCGCTCCATCCGGGCGATCACCGATGACGCCTCGTCGGGCACGGCCGTTTCCGGCGCGGGCACTGCCGGCCGCCGGTTCATTTGCTGGAGGATCACCGACGCCATCGTTTCGGCTTCCTGCTCCTGGCTGTCGGAGTAGCCGTCGCGGCGCAGCATGTCACGCACGACGGCGGGACTGAGGTTCGGGAAAATGGCCCGCAGCGTGTGGTCGCCGTCCGGGCCGAGTGCGCTGGAGTGCGCGCAGATGATGTGGCCGAGTTCGTGGCCGATGATGTGTTCCTGGTGCGTCTTGCTGGTGTTGGCCTCGTAGAAGATCAGGTCCTCGGCGTCGGAGGCGATCCAGAGTCCACAGGGGTGTCCGAGGTCGAGGCTGATCGGGACGAGGCGCAGCGGACGGCCTCGCTGGCGCTGGACGGCCGCGCACAGGTCCTCGATGTCGTACGGGGCCTGCATGCCCAGCGCCGACAGTCGTTCCTCGCATCGTCGACGCAGCTGTCTCAGCCACCTGACTTTGCTCCGCCCAGTGGGCATGGAGGAATCGGACATGGCTACCAGCCTAGCCGCCCGCGACTCGCCGAATGAAACATTGCGATTAATCAGGACGACCCGGACGGTCTACTGCGTGTCCTCGACCGGTGGCAGTCCCTGCATCTGGCGATACTGATCCATGATCGCCATGATCGCTTTCAGGTTTTCCTCCCGCATGCCCGCCGCCCGCATGGCCACGGCGCGAACGCCCGCCTGCCGCATCGTCTCCACGGCGGCCAGTTCGGTCCGCACCGACTCGGCGAGCTGTTCGTCGAAGAAGTACGCGACCGACACCCCGAAGAAGTTCGCCAGCGCGGCGAGCAGCTCGTGTGAGGGATTGGTGCGCTTGCCTGTTCGCAGCTGCGACAGGTACACCGCTCCGACCTTGAGGCTCGGCGCGACCTTCTTGAGCTCGGCGACGACGTCGGCGTTGGTCCACCGCCGACCCTGCGGGCGGACCATCTTGAACAGGTCGTCCAGCCTGCTCGCCAAAGTCGGGCGCTCCTCCGCACCGGGCACGCGCCACCTCCCAAAGCCACAGATTAGCCAACAGCTATGCCATAGCCTGTCAGAGTAACTCACAGTTGACAAAGGGGGCAGCAGTCGAGATGCTAGCCCCGGAGGATAGCTGAGAGCTACATCAGGTCGGACACCTTAACTGTAAGCACAGCGTAGAAGTGGGCGGCTACCTGGGGGTGCCGCCCACTCCGCAGCTTCTCCGAGGCTCTCAGGAAGCCCGGAACGCGACCCCGTGCACGATCCGAGCCGTCGCGTCCGCGCCGTACGGCGGTGCCGGTCGCAGCACCATGAACGTCCCGAAATCCACACGCCCTCCACACCGTCGACAAATCCCGGGACAACCGTACCGCCTCACGGAATTCCGCCCGGCATTTCGCACTGACAAAGAGGTAATCTGTTTTCCGCTTTCGTTCCGCTGCGCGAAATCCGGAACGGAAAACCGCAGGTCAGCACGGGGATTCAGGCACACCATGATCCGTAGGCAAGCCCGGTTACAACGTTGTACCATGTCGCCTCCCGGCGCAGGAGGAGACATATTCTATGCGACGAAAACTGCCCATAATCCTGACAATTCTGCTGAGCGGAATGCTGTTGGCCGGTGTTCATCCGGTGTCGGCCGCATTCGCCGGAATCACGTCGTGGACCGAAGGGCCTTATCGAAAGGTCTACCAGGACGACACCCGGCCCGGCGGCGCGTCGACCGGCGTGGTGTGGGACGCGGTGCGCAACGAATCACAGTCGTCCCAACTGCTTCTCAGGTCGGACACCGGTTTCACCGTCACGGCGGTGCGGTTCACCGGCCTGAGCGGGCCCCGCCGGATCGCGGCGGCCAGTCTCAGCTACCACTTCCAGGACTACTACCGGCCGACCGCGAACGGACCGCACGAGCCCGACCCGCTCAGCAACGACACGTCCAGAACAGTGGCCGCCAACAGCACCCAGGGCGTCTGGATCACCGTGTCCGTGCCGAAAGGCCAGGCCGCGGGCGCCTACTCCGGCTCGGTCGACGTGGTCACCAGCGCGGGCACGGTGACCTTCCCGATCGCGTTGACCGTCCATGCCGCGGAGATCCCGGACACGATCGACTCCGAGTACAACTACGGCACGTGGAACACACTGTTCAACGACTACGCCGACGTGGACGGCTCGATCATCGGCGACGACATCAAGAACCAGTACGGCTACCAGCGCTACTCACCGCAGTGGTGGACGCTGATCGGCAACGTGGCGCGGGAGATGAAAGCCCAGCGGCAGAACCAGGTCAGCATGTCACTCGACACCCTCGCCGACGCCGGGACCCGGCTCGACGGCCAGACGTACACGTTCAACTGGACGATCTTCGACAGGTTCCTGCAGACGTTCGTCGACCAGGGCGCGGTCCGCACGTTCCGGGGTCCCGCGCTGGTGAACGCCGGGCCGGTCGAGGGCGGGACGGGGCAGGTCTGGACGATCGACTCGGCGGGCAAGGTGGCGCAGGAACCGGTTGGGTCGGTCGCGGCCAACCGCTGGCTTGACCAGTATCTTCCCGCGCTGAAGGCACATCTGGACGCCAAGGGCTGGACGGCGCGCTGGTTCCAGACCGTCAGCGACGAGCCGAGCAACCCGGACAACTTCGCGGCGGTGACGCAGAAGTACCGCGCGGCCTTCGGCAGCATCTCCACCATCCAGGAGGCCATCAACGGGAACTCCACGGCATACGTCGGCAACGTCGACATCTGGGTGCCGAGCGTGCAGGAACACGCGTCCGCGCCGGACTGGTACGCCGGGCGGCAGGCGTTGGGCGAGGAGGTCTGGAGCTACACCTGCGGCTACTGCGCCCCGCCCGAAGACGGCTGGCTGGACCGGATGAGCAGCCAGCCGTACTACACCGCCATGGAGATCTCCTGGGGCAACTACCACTTCGGCCTGACCGGCTTCTTCCACTGGGGCTACAACGCGTGGGCGGAAGGCGGCTACGGCAACCCGGACGGCGAGGCACGGCCCGGCGACGGGTACATCGTCTACCCGGATCCCGCGCACAACACCGTCCGCTCCAGCGTGCGCGGCCTCTCGACCAGGGACGGCCTTGAGGACTACGAACTGTTCCGCATCCTGGGCAAGAGCGACCCGGGCAAAGCCGACGCGATCGCGGCCTCGCTCGTGCCCGCCTTCGACCGGTTCTCGGACGACATCGACCTGATGACAAGGCAGGCCAAGGAACTCCGGGTCGCCGCGGCCAGCCGGAAGTAGACATCGCGAAGCCGCGTCGCCACGGCGACGCGGCTTTCCGTTGCACGGCGTGCGGTCACATAGATCGTTTGGATCGAAAAGTCTTGTGAGCCGTGGGGAGCGAGGACACCTAGGCTGGGTTTCGCGGGCCATACGAACCACAAGCATTCTCGGGAGCTTCCATGAGAATTGTGCTCTACGCCCTGCTCATCGTCTGGACCATCGGTCTCGCACCCGCCGCCTCGGCATCACCGGACCGGACCGCGTTCACCCTGTCCAGCACCGCCTTTGCCAACGGCGGCGTCATCCCCAAGGTCCACGAGTGCACCAGCGGCGGCGGCAGCGACCCCGCCAAGAAGAACGAGTCACCGCCCCTGGCGTGGTCCGGTGCCCCGACCGCCGCCATGAGCTACGCGATCGTCATGCGGGATCTCGACAACGCCAACCTGATCCACTGGGTCATCTACGACATCCCGGTGAGCAGCACCTCGCTCCCCCAGAACGTCGAACACGCCTACCAGCCCTCGGTGCCTGCGGGAGCAAGGCAGATCTACTACCGGGGAAGCGCGAGTCTGTACGGCTACCAAGGACCGTGCTCGCCGTCGACGGTGAACACCTACGAGTTCGTCGTGCACGCCCTCAACCGGGCGTCGCTGACCAACCTGAACTCCAGTTCGTCCACCCAGACCGCGGCCAGGGCTATCACCGCGGCCTCGATCGGTTCGGCCAGGATCAGCGGAGAGTCGTGACACCACAGCACTGACGGCTGCGGCGTGCGGCGGAAGGCGTGCCACATTTCAGTGGCCCGGCTTCCGCCGCCGTCGGCGGAATGATCAACTCGGAGATGGCGGCAGGACCTTGTACGACGGCATGCTCGGATCCGTTCGTCGGCCGGTGGTGACTGGTCAGGCCGGTTCGGCTACTGCCGCGAGGATGTGGGCGAGTTCGACTGGCCTGGTGTACATCGGCCAGTGGCCGGAGTCGATATCGACGTAGTCCGGCTGCCTGGCCTTGGCAAGTTCCGGCACGTCGCCGGTGTCGATCCAGGTCTTGGCCTGGTCCGGGGTGAACTCCGGACACACGACCACGACCGGAACGTCAAAGCGTCGCTCGTCGGCCAGCCGCACCACGCCCCTGGCAGCCACGTTCTCGGGCACAGGTATCGCTGCCTCCGCGATGGCGCGTCGCGTCCGCTCGTCGAGGTCAGCCGAGTCCGGCCCCTCGAACGCGGCCCAGCCGGGGAACGGCATCACGCCATCCCGCACCTCGAACAGGTCGGCGTAGGGCTGACCGTCGGCCACGGGGAACCCACCGACGAGAACAACCGCAGCGACCGTGGTCGGCCGGGCGTCGGCCGCCAACCAGGCCAGGCTGCTGGCCGCCGAGTGCCCTACCACCAACGGCTTGCCCTCGGCCGCGTCCACAGCCGCGAGTACGGTGGCCACCTGGTCATCCAGCGTGGCGTCGCTCGCGCCGTCACCTTGACCGGGTAGAAACACCGGCACGGGCCGGTGGCCAAGGGACCGCAGCGAGGACGCGACACCATCCCATACGGATCCGTTGAGCCACAGGCCCGCGATCAACAGCACGTCCATGGTCGTCCCTTCGCGCGGTCAGCCAAGCACTCCGCTCGGCACTACCTACCGTAAAGCTGATTCCGGACGATCTGGTTCCGGAACTCGCGAACGTTGCTTTGGCTTGGTCAGGTGCTCAGCGGCATCCGTCCCACCGCTCGATCGCTGCGTGCCTTGCGGGGAAAGACAAAGAGATGCCTCGCCGGCGGGCAGGCCTCCAAGAGGGGACACAACAATCTCTTCGTTCCCCACCCGGTTGGCTCAGCCCACGTGATTTCCTGGGTCGAGTGGGGGCGCGGGGCGCCCCTCCCGTATGACCTGCCAAAGGAAACCACGGCGTGCCGGGAGGTCGGTAGGGCCTGCGCTGCGGGTTGGGTCGCGTAGGCCGACCTCCCGACACGCCGTGGTATGGCTTCGCCCAGGATGCTCCTATGGGTTGTCAAGCGGCGATTGTGGGTGTGGCCTGCTTGGTGAGGTTGGTGAGGTTGGTGAGGTCGGCCATGAGGTGGGGGTAGATTTCGCGGGCGAGGTAGCGTTTGAGGCAGCGGATGAGGTGTTTTTTGGTCATTTTCGTGCCGGGGCGTAGCCGGGTGGTGATGTAGTCGCGGGTGGGGTGGTGGTGGGCTAGGCGGGTCAGCACGATGTAGTAGAGGGTGCTGTTGGCTTGTCGGTCGCCGGCGCGGGAGAGTCGGTGGTGGGAGTGGTTGTTGCCGCTGGAGCAGTCTTGGGGTGCGGTGCCGGTGAGGGCGGCGAACGCGGCTTCGGAGTGGACGCGGTCGGGGTGGTCGCCGGCGGTGAGCAGGAGTTGGGCGGCGTGGCCGGGGCCGACGCCGAACAGGGCGCTGGTGCGGGGTGCGATCCGGGTGAGCAGGGTGTGCAGGCAGCGGGTCAGCTCGGCCAGGCGGGTGTCGTAGTGCTGGATGGTGCGGGCCAGGTCGCCCAGCATCATCCGGGTGGTGGTGGGTGAGTCCAGCAGGCTTTCGGTGAGCTGGGTGGTCGCGTGGGCGCGGGTGTGTCCGCGGGAGTGTTTCGCGGGCAGGGCGGGCGCGGTGAACTCGGCGCAGTGTCCGATCAGGACCTTGGTGGTCATGTCGGTCAGGGTTTCCCGTAGTGCGGGTGGGGCGGTGACGATCAGGTCGTGGAGCAGGTTCAGTGCGGCGGTGCGGGCCTTGACGAGATGGTCGCGGGTTTCTTTGATGACGCGGACGGATTCGACCGGGCCGGTGCGTGGGCGGGGGGCGGCGGTGGCGTCCCCGGACTGCACCGCCGCTGCGGCCGCGATCGCGTCCTTGACATCGGATTTGCCGGTCCGGCGGCGTTTCTGCCGGTTGGGGCGGTTGACCTCGACCACGGTGACGCCGTGTTCGAGCAGGTGGGTGGTCAGCCCCGCGCCGTAACAGCCGGTGCCTTCGATCCCGACCGCCTCGAGCGGCCCGAACGCCTGCAGCCAGGCCAGCAGCTGGGTGTATCCGGCCTGGGTGGCGTCGAACCTCTCGGTGCCCAGGTCCCGGCCGAGGGAATCTTTCGCGGCCGCGACGTGGAACTGTTTGTGGGTGTCCACCCCACCGGTGATCGCCCCGACCGGGACCACCTGGGTGCCGGTCGAGTCGGTCGTGTGGGTGGACTTCTTCTTCGAGCGCGGGTTTGCCATCCTGGTAGCGCCATCCTGTTCACTGACCAACGGGTACGGGTGGCGTGCACCCGGCCTGGCGGTCGGACAGGACAGTGATGGGTCGCCTGCTGCGAACAGGCTCCTATGAGGTCACGGTCGCCGGGCCGGTGCACACCCGATGGCTGCCCCGGCCCAGCCGACAGATCCTGGGAAAGGCACAACAGCCAGCCATACGACGGGTCAGACCCAACCAGGACAACCACCAGATCACATCCTCACGGACGCACACCCATCCTCACTGCCATACGGGAGGAAACCAACCACGAACCCCACCCATGCGCTCACGCGCAAGGCCACGTACGC
>NZ_CDME01000017.1 GCF_000826545.1 Kibdelosporangium sp. MJ126-NF4
GGTCAGCACCGCCGCCAGCGAATGCCGAACACCCCGAGCGTCCCGCGGATCCTCGATCCGGGCCAGCAACTCCCGCAGGTCAGCGGCATGGTCCACGGTCACCGGGCCCAGTTGATCCAGCACAGCGGTGATCGGCGAAGATAACGCGGCAGGCACGGCTCTCTCACATGATCGTGTGACGTAGACACTCTCATGATCAACTAGAGGCCGTGCCCGCACTCATACGGGTCACCGACTTTGACGGAGCCCTGCCGGGTTGGGTGGGGGACTGTTCTTGGGGTCGGGTGGGGTTCTGGCCCGCACGTCAATGCGGGGGGCATGCGGCCTGCGCGCCAGCGCAGGGGTGTGGTTCGTGGGGTGTCCCTCCCGTATGGCCTGGGCGCAGCCATACCACGGCGTGTCGGGAGGTCGGCCCACGAAACCCAACCCACAGCGCAGGCCCTACCGACCTCCCGGCACGCCGTGGTTTCCTCCGGCAGGACATACGGGAGGGGCGCCCCGCGCCCCCCACTAGACCCAGGAAATCACGTGGGTTAAGGGAACCGGCGCGAGAAACGAAGTGTCTGTGGTGTCCCTCTTGGAGGCCTGCCCGCCGGCGAGGCATCTCTTTCTTTTCCCCGCTGACACGTGACTGCGGCCATCTCGTGAGTGCAGCCGCCGTGTGACTGCTGCCGCCAGGTGCTGCCGCCACTCTGTGTGCTGTTACCGCCGAAAGCCCGCTTCAGGGACGTGATTGTGGTGCCCGGTGTGTCGGGCTTGTTCCCGACGCTCGAGTTGGCTGGTGGCTTGAACCGCATGTCCTCGCCGGACGGCAGGCCGCCGAGAGGGAAACCAACCCGTGGTCTGTCCACCCGGTTGGCTCAGCCCACGTGACTTCCCGGGTCCAGTGGTAGAGAGGCGTGGTCGGTTCCCTCCCGCATGTCCTGCCAGAGGAAACCACGACGTGCCGGGAGATCGGTACCGCCTGCGCTGTGGGTTGGTTTGCGTAGGCCGACCTCCCGACACGCCGTGGTATGGCTGCGCCCAGGCCATACGGGAGGAAACCAACCACGAACCCCACCCATGCGCTATGCACGCAAGACCTCCCGGGCACAAGACCTCTCGCCCGCTTGCCCACTTACGCGCAAGGCCGCTTACGTGCAAGGCCGCTTACGTGCTTGCTTTGCGCGCAAAGCCCGACTTTGACAGCACCCTGCCCGGGTTGGGCGGGGGACTGTCTCTTGGGGGCGGAGGGGCGTCAAAGTCGATCGCTCGTGTGAGCGCAGGCATGGCCTCTGGTTGATCATGGGAGTGCCTCAGTCATACGATCATGCGCCGGATCCCCCGCCAGAGCGAACTGTTCCTTGGGTGGTGGGTCGTTCAGGATTGCTGCTGTCTCGGTGTGTTCATCGTGGGGTGTTCTCGGTCGCCTGGGTGATCTTGTGGATGACGCGCTGTAGGTGCAGGCCGCGCTGGGCGTCGCACGGGTGTGTTGTCGTGCCGCTCTGCACCATCGCGACGAAGTCGTCGAGCAGGATGGTGAAGGCCTGGTCGGAGGGGGTGTCCCTGCCGGGCAGTGCGCGGTGGCCGTTGTCGCCGTAGACGCTGAAGTCGACCACGGTCGGCTGGAGCGGCATTTTCAGCGAGATCGTGATCGTGCTTGTCGCGCCGGTCTCATGGGCCAGTATGAAGTGCCAGAGGTCGCGCTGGCCTCGGGTGGCGCCGACCACGTCGGTCACTGTGCCGAGTGCGGCGTCCATCAGGTCGATCACGTGCGGGCCGATGTCCATCAGTGCGCCGTTTTCGTGGCGCCAGGCGGAATCCGCGTAGTCGGGGGACAGCAGCGCGCCGGACAGCCACTGCGCGTTGCCGCCGACCCAGCCGCCTGTTTTGTGCAGGTCGGCGAGCCAGTCCTTGGTTTCGTGGGCGAACCGCCGGACCAGTGACACGAGCGAGACGACTCCGGCGTCAGCGATCGCGCCTGCCAGGCGTTCGGCGTCGTCGACCGTCGCGGCCAGTGGCTTCTCCAGGATCACGTGCTTGCCCGCCTTGACCGCGCGCAGGGCGAGTTCGGCCTGGACGGCCGGTGGGACGGCGAAAGCGACCGCGTCGACCTGCTCGAACAGATCTTCGGGCGAGTCGGCCGCTTCGACGCAGTAGGTACTGGCCATCGCGTCGGCCGCCTCGCGGCGACGAGCCCACACCGAGGTCAGGTGCACCCCGGGATGGTTGGCCAGGCCTGGCGCGTGCGCCCGCTCCGCCCACAGTCCGGCACCGATCAGCCCTACCCGCACTTGTTCGTCCACGTGCCCAGTATCGACCGGTGATCTGGGTCACGAGGCTCGAGGCCGGTCCCGGTCGTAGGCTCGCAGGCGTGCGTGAACTGCCGAAGGAGATGGTTCTGCCGGAATCGATGGTTCCGGACACCTTTCCTGACCCGCCGGTGACGCCGAAGGACGCGGCCACGGTGGTGTTGCTGCGGGACACCGAGGTGGGCATCGAGGCGTTCCTGCTGCGCCGCGTGATCGGCATGGCGTTCGCCGGCGGGATGACCGTTTTCCCCGGTGGCGGCGTCGACAAACGGGACGCGGACGCGGACATCGCGTGGACCGGCCCGCGCCCGGAGTGGTGGGCCGAGCAGTTCGCCTGCCCGGTGCCGCTCGCCCGTGCCCTGGTCTGCGCGGCGGTGCGGGAAACGTTCGAGGAATCCGGTGTTCTGCTGGCCGGGCCGGACGGGCAGAGCGTGGTGTCCGACACGGCGCCGTACGCGTCGGCGCGGCAGGCACTGGTGGACCGCGAGTTCTCGTTCGCGCAGTTCCTGGCCGACAGCGGGCTCGTGTTGCGCGCGGACCTGCTGCGGCCGTGGGCGAACTGGGTCACGCCCGCCGAGGAGCCCCGGCGCTACGACACCAAGTTCTTCATCGCGGCGCTGCCTGAGGGCCAGCGCGCGGACGGATCGACCTCCGAGGCCGACCACGCCGAATGGCGCCGCCCAGCCGAGGCGGTCGACCTGTGGAAGGCAGGCGAACGCGCCCTGATGCCGCCCACCTGGATGACCCTCACCGAGCTCGGCGAACAGTCGAGCGTCGCGGACGCCATGGCGGCTGACCGGACGATCAGCAAGATCATCCCCAAGGTGATCAGGGAAGGCCGTGTCCTGCGGCCGGTCCTGCCCGGCGACCCGGCGTACGACCGCGCCGTCGGCCACCTGGACGCACGACCAGACGACACGCTGGGCTGAAGCGAGGGAGAACGCGGTGACCGTGGTGCATCCGGCGTACGGCGTGTTGCGTGAGGTCACGCCGACCGCATCGGTGATGCTCGAGGAAAACCCGGGCAACATGACGCTCGACGGCACGAACACCTGGATCCTGCGTGGGCCGGACGCCGAGGACTGTGTCGTGGTCGACCCGGGCTACGAGGACATCCCGCACCTGAGCCGGGTCGCCGACTGCGGGCCGGTCGCGCTGATCCTGCTCACCCATCACCACCCGGACCACGTCGAAGGCGCGCCGTGGCTCGCCGAACGCACTGGCGCCCCGATCCGCGCGTTCGACCGCGCGCTGTGCCGTGACGCCGAACCTTTGGCACACGGCGACGTTGTCTCCGCCGCCGGTCTGGACCTGACCGTCCTGCACACACCGGGCCACACCGACGACTCGATCTGCCTCCAGCTCGCCGACGCGGTGCTGACCGGCGACTCGATCCTCGGCCGCGGCACGACCGTGATCTCGTCACTCGGCCACTACCTGGACACGCTGCGCCAGCTGCAGACCATCCCGGGCGTCGCCGCACTGCCCGGACACGGCGCGGAACTACCCGACCTCGCCTCGGTGGCGAGTGAGTACCTGACGCACCGCGAGCAGCGGCTCGACCAGGTCCGTGCCGCACTGCGCCAGCTCGGTCCGGACGCGTCCGCCCGCCAGGTCGTGGAAGTCGTGTACGCGGACGTGGACAAGTCCCTGTGGGGCCCGGCCGAATGGTCGGTCCGCGCACAGCTGGACTACCTGCGCAACAGCGCCTGACCGGCCACACACGCCGCACCACCATCCCCGAGCGGACGGCGTGAGCGCCGGTCGGTTTCAGTTGTCAGCCTCAGGTCGCGGGTGGCCGCATGGGAGCGACCATGTACCGCAGATCCATCACCTCCTCGGGGTCGGCTGAGCTGAACACGGTTGCCCGCATGCCCGGCTGGACGGCCAGGTGGACCCGGCCACCGGCGAACGGCTTCAGCGCGTCGATCAGGAACCGCGACTGGAACGACGGTGACGTCCGGCCGTCCGACACGTCCGCCTTGATCGTCTCCTCGGCCTCACCGGCCTGCTGGTCCGCGCTGCGCAACCGGACCTCGTTGTCCCCGACCTCCAGCTTGAGCACGCCACGGCTGTCGGCGTAGAGCGCGACCCGGCGCACGGCGGCGAGCAGCGCGTCCGCGTCCGCTTCGACATTGGTGTCCACGGCGGACAGCACGAGCTTGCTTTCACTGAGGAACGATCCGTCCAGCAACGCCGTGGTGACCACGGAATTGCCCCACGCCACGCCGACGCGGTTGGCATCCACGTGCAGGGCGACCTGGCCACGCGCCTGCTTGGCGACCTCGGCCAGCAGCGTCGCCGGGATCAGCGCGTCCAGGTCCATGGCGACCGGTGTCCACGGCAGGGAAGCGACTGCCATGCGGTAGCGGTCCGTGGCGGCCAGCACCAGCCGCTGCCCATCCGCGCGGACCCGGACACCGGTGAACAGTGGGAGCGCCTCATCACGGGATGCCGTCGCGGCGACCGTGGCCAACGCGGCGGCGAACATCTCGCCGTCGACCGAGCCCGCGAGCGCGGGCTCAACGGGCACGCCGGGATGCAGATCCGCGTCGAGCAGCGGCAACGCGAAGCGCGCGGTGGGCGTCCGGACCGCTAACCGCGCGCCCTCCACCGCGAGACGAACCATGGGCACATCCAACGCGCGCAACGTCTCGGCGAACGGTTTGGCAGGCACGAGCACACGCCCCGGAGCGTGCACAGCCGCCGAGCAGGACAACCGGATGGCGCGTTCCCGATCACTACCCGCGAGGACGACGGAATCCTCCGACGCGGTCAGCAACAGCCCGGCGAGCACAGGGTCGAGCGTGCGACCGGGCAGGAGCCGCACTGCCTCGGCCGCCGCGTTGGCCAGATCTGTGGTGGTGGCGGTCAGGTCCATGCTGCGCACCGTAGCCCTGCGGTCCGACAGTTTCGGGTATTCGCAGGTAGGTTGCGTGATATGGATGATCTGACCGCGACGATCACCGGCAGCTTCGATCCGGGAGCGCCGGACTGGCACTACCTGCCGGTCGACATGCCGGAAGGTGCGCGCGAGATCGAGGTCGTCTACCGCTACGACAGGCCGGATGTTGCGTTCGGCGTCAAGGGCAACGCGCTCGACATCGGGATCTTCGGACCGGGCGGGCGGTTCCGCGGCTGGTCCGGTGGGGCACGTGACCGGTTCACGATCAACGCGACCGAGGCGACTCCCGGCTACCTGCCCGGCCGCGTGGACGAGGGCGAGTGGCAGATCATCCTCGCGCCGTACACGATCTGCCCGCAGGGCATGGACTTCGAGGTCGACGTGACTGTCCGATTCGGACCGGACGGGCCCGCCTTCGAGCCCAACCCCGCACCGGCGACCGCACCGGGGGCCGACCGCGGCAGAAGCTGGTACCGAGGCGACGGGCACATGCACACGATCTACTCCGACGGCAGCCGCGAGCCCGGCGAACTCGTCGCGGACGCCCGCGCGGCAGGGCTGGATTTCATCGTCTCCACCGAACACAACACCCCGAGTGCGCACCTGCAGTGGGGCGACCACGCGACCGACGACCTGTTGATCCTCAACGGAGAAGAGGTGACCACGCGAACCGGCCACTGGCCCGCGTGGAACCTCCCGGCGGGCAAGTGGATCGACTGGCGCTACCGCGATCCGCGTGAGTTGGCGAAGTTCGTCGACGAGGTGCACGAGTGTGGCGGCCTGGTCGTCGCCGCGCATCCCTTCGGGCCGTGCATCGGCTGCACATGGGAATTCGGCTACGAACGCGCGGATCTCGTCGAGGTGTGGAACGGAACCTGGACGCTCGACGACGAGGCCACGGTCATCGCCTGGGACGGCCTGTTGCGCGCGGGCCGTTGGATTCCGGCGGTCGGCAACAGCGACTCGCACATGCACCACGACCGGATTGGTCTGCCGCACAACGTGGTTCTGGCCGAAGGCCTGACCGGGCCGCAGCTGATGGACGGCTTTGCCAAGGGCCGCAACTGGATCGCGGAATCATCAGCGGTGCAGCTCGAGTTCACCGCGACCGCGGACGGGAGGACTGTGGGCATCGGGGAGACACTGAAAACCGAGCCGGGCACGCCGATTTCCTTGGAGATCAAGGCAAGCGGCGCGCCCGACACGCACATCCGGATCCTGGACCACCACGGCCCCCAGTGGGGAGGTTACGTCCCCGCCGAGGGCGCGACGGTCACCTGGACCACGCAAAGCCGTTACAGCAAATGGGTTCGCGTCGAGATCCGCCGCGAGCAGCCGACACCGACCACACGCGACACCATGGTCGCGTTGACGAACCCGATTTTCTTCCGTTAGTACCGGCTGGACAGCTCATCGAGGATGTACGAGCGCAATTCGTCGACATCGGCGTCCAACGCGACGTCGACGACACGGCCGCGAGGCGGGTCGATCTTGTTGCGCAGATCGGCGATCGTCGCCCCGCTGCCCGGCCCGTCGGTGCAGTCGACGTCCAGCACCATCGGCGTGGTCCTGAGGATCCCCGGCCGGATCGCCTCCGCGACGGCGATCGCGTCGTGGATGATGAGATCGTCCTTGCCGGTGTCGTTCTTGTAGAACGCCCGGTAGACCGGCGTCATCGCGACCAGTTCGCGCCCGACGGCGTTGGCCTCGGCGAGCTTGGCCAGCCACTCGTCACCCACCGCGACCCGCATGGTGATGTCCAGTGGGACGAGCGTGACCGGGATGTCCTCCTCGGTCAGCACCCGCCGGGCCGCCTCAGGATCGGCCCAGACGTTGAACTCGGCGGACGGCGTGACGTTGCCGCCGTGGATGCCGCCGCCCATGACCACAAGGCGGTCGATCTTGGACTTGATCCCCGGGTGCGCGGCCAGCAGCAGCGCGATGTTGGTCAGTGGCCCGATCGGCACGATGGTGACCGGTTCCTTGGCCGCGGTGAGCAGGTCCATCAGCAACGTTACCGCGTCACGCGGATCCACGCTCGCCGAGGACATGCCGAAGCTGGACGCGTAACCGCCCAATCCGTCGCTGCCGTGGGCGTCGTCGCTGCGCACCGCCCGGGAAAGCGGTCGGTGCGCACCTTTGGCGACGGGAACGTCCGCACGACCGCACAACGCCAGGAGGTTCAAGGCGTTGCGGGTCGTGTGCTCGATGCCGATGTTCCCGGCCACCGTGGTCAACGCGAGCAGGTCGACGTCCGGGTGCCTGGCGGCCAACGCGATCGCGAACGCGTCGTCCACGCCGGGGTCGGTGTCGATGATCAGGCGGCGCATGGGTCTCCTAGTAGCTGGCGAGTGCGTGGTCTGCTTTCCTGCCCGGTACTCCTGCGGCGATCGTGCCACGGAACACGAACACCAGGCCCGCGAAGATCAACCCGGCGACAGCCGCGGCGACGAACGCCGACGAAACACTGACGTGCTCGACGAGATAACCACTGATCGACTGGCCCAGCGCGAGGCCGAGCGTAACCGCGGTGATCACCCAGCCGAACGCCTCGGTCATCGTGCTCGGCGGCGCGACCTGTTCGAGCGCGGTGGAGTGCGCCGTCGACTGAGGAGTGATCATCGTGCCCGCGACAAGAAGCGTCGCCCCGAGCCAGAACAGCGAACTCGGCAGAGCGGACAACGTGATCAGCACAGCGAACCCGGTCAGCAACACTGGCAGCCGCAGATGCATCTGCCTCGGCCACGGGCGCATCCCGTAGATCACACCGAAGATCACGGAACTGATCGACCACAGGCTGAGCAACAGACCGCCCATGGCCTGCTTCCCAGCGGCAGTCGCCGCAGCCGGAACCGCGACCTCGGCGAAACCGATCACCACACCGAAACCCATGACAGCGAGGATGACCGTGCGCATGCCCGGACTGACAAGCGGACCGAGCAGGCTCGATCCCGTCTGCACCAACGGCCGTTGCTCACGGACAGTCCGCGTGAGCGCGAACCACATCGCACCGACCGTCTGCGTGACAGCGCTGACAAGCACCGCCGTCCCGGCCCACGGCAACGCGGACATCAGACCAGCCAGCCCAGGACCGAGAATGAAGAACACCTCGATGCTGATCGCGTCGTAGTTGTACGCCGCCTGACGCGTGCGGCCCGCAGGCAGCAGGCGCGACCACAGCGTCCGCGACGCGGAGCCAACCGTCGGCTGCGTCAGCCCGACCAAGAAAGCAAACGCCAACAGCGCAGGCGTACTCGTCCGCGACTCCACGGCAACGACCGCCACGACAACGAAGACAGCGAACGCACTAGCCGTGACCAGCAGTGGACGACTCGGACCAAGCCGGTCCATGACTCGACCCTGAAGCACAGACCCGATCGCCGCACCAACCAGCGCACCGGCCGACACCAAACCAGCGGTGGCATAGGAACCGGTGGAGCGCTGGACATAGAAGAGGAGGGAGAACCCGACCATCGCGATGGGCAGGCGGGCGAACACGGCAGAGATCATCGGGCCGCGCGCGCCAGGAGTGGTCAGAGCGGCCCGGTAGTCAGCAAGGGAGACGTTGTGGGACACACGTACCAGTATGCGGTGAACTGGTACGTGTGTACCAGTAAATCACGGTGCGTTTGCTCACCATCGCCCATTCGGTCTAGTTGGCCGAAAGATGATCACAGTTCAGTAACAGAAGGTGAATTCCCGGCGAACTCGCACAACGAATCCGACTCTTCCGTGTCCTTCAGGGTGAAAAGACTTGAGCCGCAGGGGCCACTCGGGTGATGGTGGATTTCGCCGCCAACACCCGGGTACCCCAGGCGGCATGAAAGCTCCCTCCGGCGGAAGGGTCGGGGCCAAGACGCACGGAGGGCGGGGAGCGCGAGCCGTCGGGGGATGGCTCGCGCGATGCAAAGGGCCGGTGCGCTGCGTCGGGGGCAGCGCCCGGCCCTTTGTGTACCAGAAAAAACCCAGGAACAAGACCGCGGACAGCCCGCCGAAGCCACAAAGCCCAGAGCGAAAATCGCTCACGCGGGTGAGCTAGCAGCACACCAAGTCCGGACATTTCGCCCGAAAGAGCACCATCCAGCTGATACTCAGGCACCCGCACGGCTCCAGTCAGCCACCTGACGCCTGCCTGTTGGCTTACGAGTGGGCATCGTGCGCAGCCGATCCTGGTGGCTTACGCGAACCGGGTGGCTACGCAATCCCCGGCGCTTGGCGTGGCGTTAGCCGGTCAGATCGCCCCAGTGAGGTGGGTTGCGCACCCACAGCTGCGCCCGGCCATTGCTCGGCTCAGAACGGCGGCTCGCGCGTAAGCACGGCGGGATCGCGCTGGTGGCCCGCGCACAAGCGCAACGGGTGATGGCGGCTCACGTGTAAGCGCAGACGGAGGTGCTGGTGGCTCACCCGCCACGGCGGCTGTGCCCCGTGATCGCTCGGCGTCGGCTTGGTGGCTCGCGCGTATGTGCGGCTCAGGTGTGTTGGTGGCTTGCGCGCTAGCGCGGAGGGGTGCTTCGGGTGTGTTCCCTTCCGTATGGCCTGGGCGCAGCCAAACCACAACGGGTCAGGAGGTCGGCCCACCCAACCCGACCCACAGCGCAGGCGATACCGACCTCTTGACGCGTTGTGGTTTCCTCCGGCAGGCCATACGGAAGGGAACACGCCCGCCACCACCCGACCCACAAAAACACTAGAACGATGAGCCTAAGGCTCTAGATCCTGTGTTCCCCTTTTGGCGGCCTGCCGTCCGGCGAGGACCGTCTTGTCAAGCCAAAAGACAAGAGAGCGACGGGAAGCAGCCAGAGGAGCCAAGCCTGAAAACGCCCTACCCAACCCCAAGAAAACAGTCCCCCACCCAACCCGGGGGGCGACCCTGCTCCAGTCTACAGCCAATAACCCCAGGTCAAAGGCCTACCGGTGAGTTGTGGACAACAAGATTTGCCGATGATCCCTCAGCCCGAAAATCACCCGGCAACCAAAACCGAGAAACCCGGAAAAACACCTGAGCCCCGGTCCGAAGAACCGGGGCCCAGTGCGAAGTAAGAAACTACCTGGCCCGACGAGCAAGCCGTTCCGGATCCAGAATAAGCACGCTCTTGCCCTCCAGCCGCAACCAACCACGGTGCGCGAAATCGGCGAGCGCCTTGTTCACCGTCTCCCGGGAAGCGCCGACGTACTGCGCGATCTCCTCCTGAGTCAGGTCGTGCGTCACCCGCAACAGACCTGCCTCCTGGCTACCGAACCGCTGCGCGAGCTGGAGCAGCGCCTTCGCGACACGGCCAGGCACGTCGGTGAAGATCAGGTCGGCCAGCATGCCGTTGGTGCGGCGCAGCCTGCGGGCCACGACGCGCAGCAGCTGTTCCGCGATCTCCGGGCGGTTGGAGATCCACTGTCGCAGTTCCGGGCGGCCCATCGTCACGGCGCGGACCTCGGTCACCGTTGTCGCCGTCGATGTGCGGGGGCCCGGGTCGAAGATCGAGAGTTCGCCGAACATGTCCGACGGCCCGAAGATGCCGAGCAGGTTCTCCCGCCCGTCCGGCGACTTCCTGCCGAGCTTCACCTTGCCGGACAGGATGATGTACAGCCGGTCGCCCGGCTCACCCTCGGCGAAGATGACATGCCCGCGGGGGAACTCCACGTTCTCGAGCGTCTGGCTGAGCGCTTCGGCTGCCGCTGGCTCAACCCCCTGGAAGATGCCTGCCCTGGCCAGGGTCTCGTCCACGCTCGTCCCTCCTGTCGAGACACGGCGAACCAAACACCGTCGCCGTCTTCACTACCTGCAGTGTAGGACGTTCACCCGGACGTACTTACCGGGCACGCCGCACGCTACCGGTAAGTAGTCACATGCGCACGCGCTGCCTCGTCCGCGCGGCGCGTCCACCTCGGCGGCGCAGTCGGAAGAGTTCGAGTGCACGGCCGATGCCGTGGCCGTAGAGCGCGCGGACCTCGTCCGGACGGACGTCCTCAAGCAGCTGGGTCACCTCGTCCTCGCGGACTGCGCCGTTGCGCAGCCGGGTCTCGACGCGCTCCATGAACAGCGCGAACAGCATGACCACGAGGGGTACCACGAACACGAACCAGACAGCCATATCAGTTGGATCCTCGCTTCACGTGCGTCAGTCGGCACATTGACTAAGACGTCTGGGGTCGGTTGACGTTGTTCGGCGGCCCGTAGGCTAGTCCCGTGCCTCCCGCCACCAAGCAGCCCCCCGGGCAGATGGTCAAGCCGGCGACGGGGTTGGTCCGACGAGCCAGGCGGATGATGCGCGCGCTGTCGGAGGCGTATCCCGACGCGCGTGCCGAGCTTGACTTCACCAACCCGCTTGAGCTGATCGTCGCGGTCGTGCTGTCCGCGCAGACCACCGATGTCCGGGTCAACCTGACCACGCCCGCGCTGTTCGCGAAGTACCGGACCGCCGCCGACTACGCGAGCGCGGACCGTACCGAGATGGAGGAGATGGTCCGGCCGACCGGCTTCTACCGCAACAAGGCCGCCGCTCTGATCGGGCTCGGCGGCGCGCTGGTCGAGCGGTTCGGCGGCGAGGTGCCGGGCACCATCGAGGAGCTGGTCACGCTGCCGGGTGTCGGCCGCAAGACCGCGAACGTGGTGCTCGGGAACGCCTTCGACGTGCCTGGGCTGACCGTGGACACGCACTTCGGCAGGCTCGTGCGCCGGTGGGAGTGGACCGCGGAGGAGGACCCGGTCAAGGTCGAGTACGCGGTCGGCGCGTTGTTGCCGCCCAAGGACTGGACGATGGCGTCGCACTGGATCATCTTCCACGGCCGCCGCGTCTGCCACGCCCGCAAGCCCGCATGTGGCGCATGTCTGCTGGCCAAGGACTGCCCTTCGTACGGCGCCGGGCCCACCGGGTTCGAGGAGGCGGCCAAGCTCGTCAAGGGCGTTGAGGCCGAGCACCTGCTCGCGTTGGCCGAGCAGGCGGGCAAGCCCAGACGCAAGGCGGCAGGTTGAGCGTCCGACTGAGGTGGGCGATCGTCGCGCTGGTCCTGGTCGTGGCCGGTGCGATCGCTTTATGGCCGCGCGAGGAGGCGCCCACCGCCGTGGCGCCGCTGCCGCAACCGCTGCCGGTCCAGACGAACCTGCCGACGTGTTCACGGCAGGGCGTCGCGGTGGAGACCATGCAGGGCCTGAAGGCCACGTGCCTGGCCGACGGCAGCGTCACGGACGTGGCGCAAGCGTTTGCCGGGCCGGTGCTGGTGAACGTCTGGGGTACCTGGTGCGCGCCCTGCCGGGAGGAACTGCCGGTGCTCTCGGCGTACGCCGCCGAGCCGGGCGCGATCCCGGTCGTGACCGTGTCCGTCCAGAGTGAACAGGCGACCAGCGTCGCGTTGCTGAGGGACCTGGGCGTGCGCCTGCCCGCGCTGCTCGACAAGGACGAGTCGGTGTGGAAGACGCTGCACCCGCCGCGGATGCCCTCGTCGTACCTGATCACTGCCCAGGGCGAAGTGAACCTGGTCAAGGATCCGATCGTCTTCACCTCCGTGGCGGACGTACGCAAGGCGGTGGGCCAGTGACACACGGCCCGCTGGTCGACCCGTCCGAGGTCCCGAGCTGGATGGCCAAGCTCGTCGAAGCGGCCGGTGACCTCGACGCCGAGTTGTTCCGCAGGCTCTCCCCGCCCGACCACGTGATCGCGCGGGACGCGGCCGTGCTGATCCTGCTCGGCGAGGGTGTCGACGGTCCGGATGTGCTGCTGTTACTGCGGTCCGACGAGCTGGGCTCGCACGCGGGCCAGGTCGCGTTCCCCGGTGGGAAGGCCGACGACGGCGACGACTTCCCGATCGGCACGGCGATGCGCGAGGCGGTCGAGGAAACCGGCGTCCTGCCCGACGGTGTCCAGCCGGTCGCCGTTATGCCCGCCCTGTATGTCCCGGTGTCGAAGTTCCTGGTCACACCGGTGCTCGCGCACTGGCACACCCCGGCTCCGGTCCGCGCGGTCGACCCGGCGGAGACCGCGGCGGTCGCCCGCATCCCCCTTGATCACCTCGCCGACCCGGCGAACCGGTTCATGGTCCGGCACCCGTCGGGATTCACCGGGCCCGCGTTCTCCGCGCCGGGCATGCTGGTGTGGGGATTCACGGCGGCGCTGTTGACGGTCGTGCTGGCCATCGGTGGGTGGGAAGTGCCGTGGGACACGACCGATGTGCGGGAGCTTGACGTAGCGTGGCGGTCAAGCCGTCCAGAGGAGTGAAGCTTGAACTGGGTCGACGTGCTGGTGCTGGCGCTTGTCGTGCTGGCCGCGATTTCCGGTGCGAGACAGGGCGTGGTGATCGCTCTGCCCGCTCTGATCGGCGTGTTCGCCGGCCTGGTCCTCGGTGCCATCGTCGCCCCGCTCGTGGTCGAGAACTTCACCAACTTCGCCACCAGGGCCGCGTTCTTCATCGCGATCGTGGTCTTCCTGGTCGCGCTCGGTGAGACGGCCGGGGTCTGGGTGGGCCGGACGCTGCGGCGCAAGATGAAGTCGCCCAACCTCACGCCGGTGGAGAGCATCCTCGGCGCGCTCGTGCAGGGCGTTGTCGTGTTCGTGGTCGCCTGGATCATCGCGGTGCCGCTGACCACCGTCACCGGTCTTCCCGGGCTCGCACAGGCGATCCGCGGCTCGGTCGTGCTCGGCGGCGTCGACGACATCATGCCGCCGGGCGCGGAGAACCTGCCCAACGGCGTGAAGAAGCTGCTCGACGACTCCGGTTTCCCGAGCGTGATGGGGCCGTTCTCGCAGACGCCGCTCGTCGACACCGGACCGCCGGACCCGGCGCTGCAGTCCAGCCCGGTGGTGCAGCGGGTCCGCGGCAGCGTGCTGAAGATCCACGCACGGGCCCAGTCGTGCTCCCGCGCGCTGGAGGGCACCGGTTTCGTGATCTCACCCCAGCGGGTGATGACCAACGCGCACGTGGTCGCCGGGACCGACCAGGTGTCCGTGGAAACCGACGGCGGCCAGCTCGACGCCCGCGTCGTGCTCTACGACCCGTCGGTGGACGTGGCGATCCTGTCCGTGCCGGACCTCAACGCGCGGCCGTTGCCGTTCGCGCCGCAGGACGCCAACAAGGGCGACTCCACCATCGTGCTCGGTTACCCGCTGGACGGCCCGTACACCGCGTCGGCGTCCCGGATCCGGGACCGGATCAACCTGCGCGGCCCGGACATCTACGACGCCAACACAGTCACCCGGGACGTGTTCACCGTGCGCGCCAAGGTGCAGAGCGGCAACTCCGGTGGCCCGCTGGTCGACCCAAGCGGCCAGGTGGTCGGTGTCGTGTTCGGCGCGGCGGTGGACGACGACGAGACGGGTTTCGTGCTGACCGCCAAGGAGGTCTCGGACGAGGTGCAGCAGGCGCCGAGGCTGAGCCGCCGGGTGGACACGGGGGCCTGTGCGGCCTAGTGGCTCGACAGCCAGGTCTTGAGTGTTTTGTTGACGCTGTCGGGCGCTTCCTCGTGTGGGTAGTGCCCGATGTCGGCGAGGATGTGCAGCGGTGCGTCGGTATCCAGCCAGCGCTGTGACGCGCGTGCGGTCGCGGGCAGGATCAACGGGTCCTTGGCGCCGTGGATCCGCAGTGACGGCACCGGGATCGTCTTGTCGAGCGCCTCGCTGAACCGGCGGCCGTCGCTGCGGATCTGGGATCGCACGGCCCACCGGTAGTACTCCATCGCGGAGAACGCGACGCCCCGGATCCGGATGGCCTGTTTGTAGCGTTCGACGGCCGCGGTGAAGTCCGTGCTCGTGGCCCAGCGCGGGCCCGCCCACCGGCGCATCAGCTGTTCCAGCGCGATCGCGTCGTCCTTGACCAGCTTGCGTTCCGGGTACATCGGGATCTGCCCGCGAAACAGCGTTCCGATCGCCCGTGCCTGGTTGTCGGCCTTGCGGCGCAACGCGGTCCGGCGGATCTGGCGGCGCAGGGCGAGCGGGTGCGGCGCGGCGACCGCGACGACCGAGTGCACGAGCCGAGGGTGCAGCGCCGCCGCGGACCAGGCGAGCATGCCGCCCCAGCCGTGCCCGATGACGTGCGCCTTGCGTTCTCCCAGTGCTTTGATCAGCCCGCCGACGTCACCGGCGAGCGTCCACGCGTCGTAGCCGCGCGGCGGCTTGTCCGAGTCCCCGTAGCCGCGCAGGTCGACGGCGACAGCGCGGAAACCCGCGTCGCTCAGCGCGGTCAGCTGGTGCCGCCAGCTCCACCAGAACTCGCCCACGCCGTGCAGCATGAGCACGAGCGGGCCCTCACCGGTCTCGCTGACGTGCAGCCTGATCCCGTTGGCGTGGACGTCTCGGTGCGCCCACGGGCCGTCGACACGGACCGTGGACGGATCAGGCAGGTTTCTCATCACTGTCGCGTTTGAGCGCGGCCATCGTCTCCTGCGCCGAGCGGATCGTCTGCTTCGGCCCCTTGATCCCGCGCACCTTGCGGTAGCCGAGATAGCCGAGCAGGCCGACGACCAGCAGCATCACGCCCCAGGTGATCAGGAACCCGGCCCAGCGCTGCAGGCCGAGCTCGGCGAGCCCCTCGGCGAGCGCGATGAACGGGAAGTACAGGCTGAACATCAGCACCACGAGGGCGAGGATGAAGAAGATGCTCCCGCGCACGGCGCGTTTGACGTCACGGGAGATCTCGATCTTGGCAAGCTCGATCTCGGACCGGAGCAGTGTGGACAGATGCGTGGTCGCGTCCTTGACCAGAGCACCGATCGACTGGTCGCCCGGGGGCAGACCGATCCGGTCCTCGGTCAGTGGGATCGACGGGACCTGTGGCAGTCCCGAGCCTGCACGGTCGTTCTGCTGCGCACTCGTCACCTGGTCATCGTGCCACGTGGGTGGTCACGAGGCCCGGCGTGCCCGGCTGCGTCGCACCAACATCGCCGCAGCCAGCAACGACGCCGCCGCCGACGCGAGCAGGACCGCCGCCTTCACGCGTTGTGCCGCGTCCGCGTCCAGCGCCAGGTCGGCGATCAGCAGGCTGACGGTGAAGCCGACGCCGCCGAGCATCGACACCGCCGCCATGTCACGCCAGCCGAGGCCTTTGGGCAGCACCGCGACCTTGAACCGGACAGCGGCGAACGCGGCGCCGAAGATCCCGACGAGCTTGCCGACCAGCAGGCCGACGATCACCGCGACCGCGACCCGGTCGTCCAGCATCTGGCCGAGCGCGGTCGGCGAGACCGGTACACCGGCGGCGAACAGCGCGAAGGCGGGCACGGCGAACCCTGCCGACCACGGCTGCAGCCGGTGCTCCAGCCGGATCGCTGGCGCGTGCCGCTCGTAGGGGTCCTTGCGGACCCTGGTCAGCAGGCCGAGCGCGACCCCGGCGATGGTCGCGTGCACACCGGACTCGTGCACGGCGAACCATGTGCCGAGCGCGATCGGGACGTACAGCCACGACGACCGAATTCTCTTGTGCTGCAAATAGGCGTACAGCGCGAGCAGAACAACCGCCGCCGCGGCGGCGAGCAGATTGAATTTCGCGGTGAACAGGACGGCGATAATCACGATCGCGCCGAGGTCGTCGACCACCGCGAGACTGAGCAGGAAAACACGGGCGCTGCTCGGCAGTCCGGACGCGGTGATGCTCAACACACCGAGCGCGAACGCGATATCGGTCGCCGCCGGAATGGCCCACGCCTGTTCGATTCCCGGCGCGCCCCAGCCGACCGCCACGGCGAGCCCGATCGGCACGACCATGCCGCCGATCGCCCCGAACACCGGCAGGATCGCCGCCTTGAACTTCGACAGTTCGCCGACCACGAGTTCCCGCTTGAGCTCAAGCCCCGCGACGAAGAAGAACACCGCGAGCAGGCCGTCCTTGGCCCAGTCGCCGACCGACAGCTCCCAGATGTGGAAGTCCCTGACCGCCTCGTAGACGCCACGGGCGGGGGAGTTGGCCAGCAGCAGCGCGACCGCCGTCGCGCACAGCAGGATGACACCGCCGACCGTCTCGGTCCGCAGGTACCTGGCGAAATCGCTGACCTGGATGCGCCGCATGACTCTCCTGAAATCGACAGCATGAACTGGCTGCCGACCAGGCTTCCCGGCTCTCCCTTACGGGATCTTAACTCACGCGATCGGGTCCGGCAGACGTCGCACGTGATATTCGGTGGAGATGGTGCGCCCGGTGACCGGATCGCCGAGTTCGACACGCCACGCGTCGGCGAACTGGTCGACGCCCTTTTTCATCGGAATTGTCCCGGAAAGCAGCACTGTGCCCGGTGCGTGGAGTTTCTGCGCGTGTAAGACGTCGATCCAGTAACGCGGTGGCAGTAATTCACCGCAAGTTCCCTCCTGGATCATGGTCCATTCCCCGGCGGAGCGCACCCACGCGGTCAGCGTGAGGTCGTCGACCCGGTCGGCCACGTCGGACAGCCGCCAGGCCTGGCGGCCGAGCATGTCCGGTGCGGCCTGTTTGCTCCACGCGACGCCGTGCACCTCCAGGTCGCGGTCGGTGTGGTCGCACGCGACGGTGAGCAGCACCTCGTCGCGCGTGATCACCAGCGCCCACTCGGCCTCGCCGGACGTGCGGTTGTGCTGCGCGTACACCTCGCCGGACTGCAACGCCAGGAACGGGGCGATCGGGTAGAGGCACGGTGTCTTGGTCGGCGCCGGGATGCCCATCGCCACCAGTTCGGCGACGTGCTCGGCCACGTGCTCCTGGCTGCGCCCGGCGAACCCCGCGTTGAGCAGAGCGCGGACCTCGACGGCCACGCGGTGCCCGTCAGGAAGGCTGAAGTGCAGCACCGGCACCTCCAGATACTTGGCGTATACAGCTTGTATACATACGATATGCCACAAAACCCCGGTGGTACGACATGACTTCGACGACAGTTCGCCCACCGTCGCGCTCACGACGCGCGGCTATGGCGAGCCAGTCGCTGGCGCTCATCGACCCGCTCAAGACACCTGGCAATGACCCTCTTGCCGGCACTATCGCTCGCGTTCTCGACTCGCGCGGGCTGGATGCGAACGTCCGCCCGCTCGGCGGCTATCTCCTCGAAGTGGTGCCAACCTACGCCACAAACGCGATTGCCGGTGCAATTTTGGTGGTGCGTTTGCGCCTCGCCCCGAGTGTTGGTACGCGCGCTGCGCCGTTCAGCTCATCAGCTGGACACGCAGGGTTTCCCGCAGGTGGGTGTCGATGGCCGCGCGTGCCCGTTCGACGTCCTTGTCGGCCAGCGCGTCCAGGATGGCGGTGTGCTCGTGGAGCACGCTGGCCTGGCGGCCGGGCACGTTGGCCAGCGCGATCCGGCCCGCCCTGGTCTGCCGATCCCGCAGGCCCTCGTAGGTTCTCGTCAGTATCTGGTTGCCGGCGGCGTGCACCAGCGCGGTGTGGAAGCGCGTGTCCGCCTCGATGAACTCCCCGGCCTGCCCGGCGGCGCGCAGCAGGTGCTGCGCGGCGAGCGCGTCGCGCATCTCGGCGACCGGACCGTCCTGGCAGGCGTACGCGGCGGCGTGCCGCTCGATCACACCTCGGGCCTCCACCAGGTCGCGCAGCTCCCGGCCGGACATCGGCGCGACGTACGCGCCGCGCTTGGGCACGAGCTCGACGAGCTGCTGCGCGGCGAGCATCAGCAGCGCCTCGCGGATCGGCGTCCGCGACACCCCCAGCCGGTCGGCCAGCTCCTGCTCGTTGATGAACGTGCCCTGCACCTCCGGGTCGGTGAGCAGCTGGTTCTTGACGAAGTCGTAGGCCCGCTCCCGGCCGGATACGCGCATGAATACTCCTTACATACACGTTGTATACGAGTTATGTTAGACCTGTGCGAGGTGATGGGTGATGCGAGTAGCGATGAGTCAGTTCGCCGCGGACACCGATCCGGAGCGAAATCTCGACCACATCCGGACGACGGTCCGCGACGCGGGCGACGCGTCGGTCGTGGTCTTCCCCGAGGCGACCATGGCGCGGTTCGGGATCCCGCTCGGTCCGGTCGCGCAGCCGCTCGACGGTCCGTGGGCGAACGCGGTCCGCCAGATCGCCGACGAGGCAGGCGTGCTGATCGTGGCGGGCATGTTCACGCCGAGCCAGGACGGCAGGGTCACCAACACCCTGCTGATCACCGGCCGTGGCGTGGACACCTACTACGACAAGATCCACCTGTTCGACGCGTTCGGCTTCGCCGAGTCGGCGACCGTCGCGCCGGGCGAGCGGATCGTCGTGTCCGAAGTGGACGATGTGACGGTCGGCTTCGCGACCTGTTACGACATCCGCTTCCCCGGTCTGTTCCAGCGACTGGCCGACGAGGGCGCGGTGATCACGATCGTGCCCGCGTCGTGGGGATCCGGCCCAGGCAAGCGTGAACAGTGGGAGTTGCTCGCCCGCGCACGGGCGTTGGACAGCACGACGTGGATCGTCGCATGTGGACAGGCGAACCCGGCGACCATCGGACAGCCGCCGTCGGGCAAGGCACCGACCGGGGTCGGCCACAGCGTCGTCGTGTCGCCGCTCGGTGAGATCCGTGCCCAGCTCGGCCCGGAACCGGCTGTGCTCACAGTGGACATCGACCCGGCCGAGGTGGCCGAGGCCCGCAAACTCGTTCCGGTACTGGCGAACAGGAAGTTCTGATGCACGAGTACCCGGTGACCATCACATGGACCGGAAACAAGGGGACCGGCACGTCCGGCTACCGCGACTTCAGCCGAGACCACACGCTCTCTGCGGACGGCCGCCCGGACATCGCGGCGACCTCCGACCCGGCGTTCCGCGGCGACGCCACGCGCTGGAACCCCGAGCAGTTGCTGGTGGCGGCCCTGTCGGACTGCCACATGCTCTGGTACCTGCACCTGTGCGCGACATCGGGCGTGGTCGTCGAGTCCTATGTCGACGACGCGATCGGCTACATGGAGATGGAGCGCAGCGGCGCGGGCCAGTTCAGCGAAGTCGTCCTGCGGCCGAGGATCGTGATCAGCGGCGGCTCGCTCGACACCGCACGGGAACTGCACGCGAAGGCGCACGAAATGTGCTTCATCGCCCGATCGATGAACTTCCCCGTCAAGCACGAACCCACAGTCCAGCCCTCGTGAGTGGAAGATCCGGTTCTAACCGGACGAACCACTCACGAGGGCTGAGCTGGGGGTTTAGTCCTCCGAGCCCTTGTTGAGGCCCTGGGAGATCAGGTCCATCACGGACGAGTCGGCGAGGGTGGTCACGTCACCGATCGAACGGTTCTCCGCGACGTCACGCAGCAACCGGCGCATGATCTTGCCCGAGCGGGTCTTCGGCAGCTCCGGCACGACCATCACCTGACGCGGCTTGGCGATCGGGCCGATCTCCTTGGCCACGTGGTCGCGCAACGCCTTGACGGCATCGTCGCCGCCGTCGACGGCGTCACCGCGCAGGATCACGAACGCCACGATGCCCTGCCCGGTGGTCGCGTCGGTCGCGCCGACCACCGCGGCCTCGGCCACGGTCGGGTGCGACACCAGCGCGGATTCCACCTCGGTGGTGGAGATCCGGTGCCCGGACACGTTCATCACGTCGTCGACCCGGCCGAGTAGCCAGATGTCGCCGTCGTTGTCGTACTTGGCGCCGTCACCGGCGAAGTAGAAGCCCTGGTCGGCGAAGCGGGACCAGTAGGTTTCGCGGTAGCGCTCGTTGTCGCCCCAGATGCCACGCAGCATCGACGGCCACGGCTGGTCGAGCACCAGGTAGCCGCCACCGCCGTGCGGGACCTCGTTGCCCTGGTCGTCGACGACCTTCGCCGACACGCCGGGCAGCGCCCGCTGCGCCGACCCCGGCTTGGTCGACGTCACGCCGGGCAGCGGCGAGATCATGATCGCGCCGGTCTCGGTCTGCCACCAGGTGTCCACGATCGGCGCCTGGTTGGCGCCCACGTTCTCCCGGTACCAGATCCACGCCTCCGGGTTGATCGGCTCGCCGACGCTGCCGAGCACCCGCAGCGAGGACAGGTCGTAACCGGCTGGAATGTCCTTGCCCCACTTCATGAACGTGCGGATCAAGGTCGGCGCGGTGTAGTAGATGGAGACCTTGTACTTCTGCACGATCTCCCAGTGCCGCCCCTCGTTCGGGGTGTTCGGCGTGCCCTCGTAGACCACCTGCGTCGCGCGGTTGGACAGCGGGCCGTACACGATGTAGCTGTGCCCGGTGACCCAGCCGATGTCCGCCGTGCACCAGTAGACGTCGGCGTCCGGCTTGAGGTCGAACACGTTGAAGTGCGTGTACGACGCCTGCGTCAGGTAGCCGCCCGAGGTGTGCAGGATGCCCTTCGGCTTCCCGGTCGTCCCGCTGGTGTACAGGATGTACAGCGGGTGCTCCGAGTCGAACGCCTCCGGGGTGTGCTGGTCGGACTGCCTGTCCACCAGGTCGTTCCACCAGATGTCGCGGCCCTCGGTCCACTCGACGTCGGTGTCGGTCCGCTTCACCACGAGCACGTGCTCGATGGTCGGCGTCTGCGCGACGGCCTCGTCGACGGCGGGCTTGAGCGCGGCGGGCTTGCCGCGGCGGTACTGCCCGTCGGTCGTGATGACCAGCTTGGCCTCGGCGTCCTCGATCCGCGACCGCAGCGCCTCGGCGGAGAACCCGCCGAACACGACGCTGTGGGTCAGTCCGAGGCGGGCGCAGGCGAGCATCGAGTAGATCGCCTCGGGGACCATCGGCATGTAGATGGCGACGCGGTCGCCCGTCTGCAGGCCGAGTTCGGTCAGCGCGTTCGCGGTCTTGCTGACCTGCGTGAGCAGGTCGTTGTACGTGATGGTGCGGGTGTCGCCCGGCTCGCCCTCCCAGTGGATGGCGACCTGCTCACCGTGGCCGGACTCGACGTGCCTGTCGACGCAGTTGTAGGCGACGTTGAGCTTGCCGCCGACGAACCACTTCGCGAAGGGCGCGTCGCTCCAGTCGAGGACCTGGTCCCACTTGGTGTCCCAGTGCAGTCGCTCCGCCTGCTTGGCCCAGAAGGCCTCCCGGTCGGCGTCGGCGGCCGCGTACAGGTCCGTGCCCGCGTTGGCGGCGGCGGCGAACTCGTCGGACGGCGGGAAAGTCCTGCTCTCGGTGAGCAGGTTGTCCAGCGCGGGGCCCTGGGACTGCTCGGTCATCGTGCGTGACCTCCTCGAATGGCGTTAAGTCGTGTGGTGGTGACCGTAGTGCGGCCTGGTCCGCGACAACAGGGCGGGAGTCACATAGGTCCAGACCATTTACGCGATCAGGTTACGCGCTGACGGCGAGGAGCCGGTGTCGATCACCGGGCGGTCACCACTACTGTCAGCCCGTGACCGATCCGCTGGGCCCGCTGCTGGACCTCCCCGGTATCGCCGAGGCCGTGCAGTCCGCACGCGAAAGCGTGGACGCCGTGCACAAGCACCCTGCGAACCGCCGTGGCTGGCCGACCACCGCGGCCGAGGCGTCCGTCCGTGCCGCGCGTTCGTCGGCCTACCTGGACGGCGGCAACCCCGAGATCCCCGATGACGGCGAGATCGCCGACCCGATACTGGCCGGTGCGCTGCGCGTCGCCGAGGCCATCGGGCCGTTGCTGCCGGTCTGGCAGCGCGCGCCCCTGCAGGCATTGGCCCGCCTGCACCTGTTGGCAGCGGCCGACCTGGTCCCCGCCGCCGAGGACGAACGACTGGGCCGTC
This sequence comes from Kibdelosporangium sp. MJ126-NF4, assembly GCF_000826545.1. Next base: position 22,776 of record NZ_CDME01000017.1, read on the forward strand.
CGCGTACGGCGCCGGGCGTGGCCGGGCGGCTGGACCTGCTGGCCAACCTGGTCACAGGTGCCACCGCGGCGCCGGGACCGGTGCTGGCGGCCGTGGTGCACGGCGAGTTGCTGACGTTGGCGCCGTTCGGCCTCGCCGACGGAGTGGTCGCGCGGGCGGCGGCACGGATGACGATCATCGGCACCGGTCTGGACCCGAAGGGGCTGACCGTGCCGGAGGTGGCGTACCTCCGGCGGCCCGAGCGCTACCGTGAGGCCGCCGAGGGCTTTGCGAGCGGCCAGCCGGACGGTGTGCGCGAATGGGTCCTGCTGTGCTGTGAGGCGTTCCAGATCGGCGCCAAGGAAGCGTTGGCCATCGCGGACTCGGCCACCGGCTGAATCCGGCCTGTCACCCGCGCGTGGCCGAAGTGCAACGCGAATTCGGCCATTGGTGTGACCCAGCTAACGCTGGGTACGCGTTTGTGGATTCCGTTCTCATCCGGACGGTCACTCAGGACGAACCGGTAGGCGGATTCGGGTTGCCCCATGAAGATCATCAGCGCAGTCGCGCTTCTGGTGTTCGCAAGCGCTTGCGCCACACCGACTCCCACTCCGAGCGCAGCGCGCGTCAACCAGACCACGGCGCAGCCGACGACAACGACCACCACCACCACCACAACGACGGCACCGGTCGCACAGTCCGCGGCCATTCCCCTTGACCTGGCGGGAAGAACGGCCGCCGCTGTCGACCAGCAGCTGCGAGCGGCCGGGTTCACCATCCTCCGATACGTCAGCCCGGACGGGAGCCAGGTCCTGCCGGATCCGACGTGGACTGTCGTGTCCGTCGAAGGCGCAGGGACAACGGCACGGTCCGACGCGGTCGTCTACATCAAGGTGGACAAGCCCGCGCCGCCGCCACCGCCGAAGACGTCAACGAAGACCACCACCAAGGCGACACCGAAACCCGCGCCACCAGCGGAGCCACCGCCACCCGCGGCGGCGTACTACAAGAACTGCACAGAGGCGAGGGCCGCGGGCGCGGCACCCGTCCACCGTGGCGAACCGGGCTACGGCCGCCACCTTGACCGGGACGGCGACGGAGTCGGCTGCGAGTGAGGAGTTCACACGATGGTGTGAACGCGGTAACACCTGACCGGCCTGTGTGGAATTCACAGGTAGCCGGATGGTCGCCGAAGGACGAACCGGTAACGGGGTCAGGCTTTCGATGAGGATCTTCTGTACGGTCGTTCTGCTTGCCGTGCTGGGCGCGTGTGCCGTACCGGATCGCACAATCGCGCCCGCGCCGAGCATCCCGACGATGCCCGCGCTGCCACAGGCAACGACGGCGGACGTCCCGGCACCGCACGCTCCGGTCGCGACCCCGTCCCCGGAACCGGCGAAGGCGGGAACGACGAAGGCGGCGACCAGCAAGCCGCAGACGTCGTCGTCCAGTCCCACGCTGCCACCGGTCAAGGCGTACAAGAACTGCACCGAGGTGAACGCGGCAGGCAAGGGACCGATCCGTCGCGGCGATCCGGGCTTCGCCGACTGGCTCGACACGGACGGCGACGGGATCGCCTGCTACCCGAGGAAACGCTGACCGGCTCGGCTGTCCACAGTGGAATTCTCGGGCGCTGCTAGCGTGCGGCCGCGCCGAGCATGTCCAATGCGTTGCGGACATGTCCGTTGGTCTCGCTCAGTGCCTTCGCGGCACGCTCGGAGTCCGCACCGGACAGTAAGTGCACGAGCGCGACCTTCAGGTCACCGTTCGCCGAGTTCAGCGCGTCAGCGCATTCCTGAAGGCCGAAACCGGTCGCCTCACGCAGGATCCGCAACGTCCGGCCGCGCAGTTTGGCGTTCGTGGCACGCATGCTCACCATCAGGTTCGAATACGTGCGGCCGAGCTTCACCATCACGGCGGTCGAGAACGCGGTCAGCACGAGTTTCTGCGACGTGCCCGCCTTCATCCTCGTCGACCCGGAGATCGCCTCGGGACCGGTGTCCACCGCGATGACGACGTCCACATCGGCCGTCCGCGCGGACACCGGGTTGTTGGAGACCAATCCGGTCTTCGCGCCGAGGCGGCGCGCCGCCGAAAGCGCTCCCAGCACAAATGGCGTGCGGCCCGACGCGGTGAGACCGAGGACGAAATCCCCGTCCTCAGCCTCACGAGTGAGCAACGCGGCCCCTGCGGCCGCGTCGTCCTCCGCGTTCTCCACGGCCGTGCGCAACGCCTTGGTGCCGCCCGCGTGGTGGGCGACGAACCAGTCGGCCGGAGCGTTGAACGTCGGCGCGAGCTCGGCTACGTCCAGGCTGGCCAAGCGCCCGGACGTGCCCGCTCCGACGTAGTGCACCCGACGGCCCTGGCGCAGTGCTTCCACTGCCAGGTCGACGGCTTCCGCCAGCTGCGGCAACGCCTCCGCCACGGCGGACGGCACAAGCCGGTCCTCCGCGTTGATGACGCGCAGAACCTCGAGCGTGGGCAACGTGTCCAGCCCGGTGGTTCTCGGGTTTCGGCCCTCAGTCGGAGAGTCGACGTAGACCGCTTGCTGGGGAACCGTCATCGCCGTCCTGGTGCTCTCATTTTCCGGTGTCGCGGGTCTTGCGCCGTCCGTCCGGCCGGGTCTCCAGCCGGTGCGGACCGACAGCGTCCCGCGTGGCTTCCAACGCGCCCATCGCCGTTGGCAGGTGCCGTTGCGCCACTCCGATGAACAGGCAGTCGATCACCGTCAACTGGGCGATCCTGCTTGCCATCGCGCCGGAGCGGAACGTGGTCTCCCTTGCCGCAGTGGTCAGCACGAGATCTGCCACTTCGGTGATCGGGGAACGCGGGAAGTTCGTCAACGCCACGGTTGTGGCGCCGCGTTGCCGCGCGGTGCGCAGCGCTTCAACAGTGTCGGTGGTCGCACCGGTGTGGGAGATGCCGACAGCGACATCTCCGGAACCGAGCACGGCCGCCGACGTGAGCATGATGTGCGTGTCGTTCCACGCGAAGCTCACCCGGCCGATCCGATGCAGCTTCTGCTGCAGGTCGAGCGCGACGAACGCGCTCGCGCCCACACCGTAGACATCGACACGGCCCGCCGCGGCGATCACGTCGACAACTTGCTGCAGCGTGGGGATTTCCAGCTGGTCGGCGGTTTCCTCGACAGCACGGGCGTCAGCGAAGGTGACTTTGCTGACGACCTGAGCGAGGTCGTCCTCCGGGCCGATCTCCCCTCCGAGGTCGCGCTCGGCGCGCGCCTCCGTGCGAGCGGTGTCCGCGGCGAGCGCGATGCGCAGCTCGGGATATCCACCGACACCGATCGCCTTGCAGAACCGGGTGACCGTGGTCTCGCTGGTGCCTGCCGCGTCGGCGACTTCGGTGATGCTCCGACGTGCGACCGACGCCGGGTTCTCCAGCACCACTTTGGCAACTCGCTGCTCCGCACGGGCGAGGCCCGGCAGCAGCGACCTGATGCGTACGAGCGGGCTGTTCTCCGCGCGTTCGTCAATCATCTCTGCGGTGCTCACGTGGGAAACTTACTAACAGTTACGGGATCCGACAAGGTCACGGCTAGACCTCCTGACGCAACGACACCCAAACGTGTCCGGAACTTGAACCTGCAACCACTGCTGGCTTGCGTGGGAAATCGCAGGTAATGGGGGTGTCGTTAACAGACTTTATCATCGGATTCGACGATCCCACCCGTGTGAATCGAGCGCGGTTGGTTGTTTTTCACCGTCCAGAAGTACGCGGCTACCCTCGGTGATTTTGATGTTGTCCACCGACACCCCGCGCCCGGTGAGGGTTCTGTCCGTACTGAAACGCCACCGCAGGAAGATCTTGTCGACTGTTGGTACCTCCGCGCGGACATTCCACCAGGTCCGATGCCCTGCGCCGGAAAGATGGGATGACGGACCTGGGGGCGCGTCACGCCCGCGCGCGGTGAGCGCAACCGCTTGCCACGACTGGCCGTCACTACTCGACTCCAGAACGAGGTGGTCGGAAATTTCTGTGTCGACGAACGTGTCGAACGTAACCCGGATGGCCGTACCCCGGGTTCGGAGCTCCCGTGTGGACAGTGTCGCGGTGCTGTTGTTGCCGATGCCCGTGTACCACGCGTCACGGCCGTGTCTCGGTCGGACAGCCAGCGCCTTGGCCAGCCCGGTGGCGAGCGTCTCGCGCGCCGGGTTGATGGATCCCCAGCTGCGCGACACGTGAACCCTGTTGGACAACAGGATCGCGATGGACCGGGACTGCAGGTCGAGTACGAGGGTGGTGCCGGTGTAGCCGGTGTGACCGGCGGTCGCCGGGCCGCTGAGCCCTCCCATGTAGAACCTTCGGTCCAGTTCGAAGCCCAAACCGTGTGCGTTACCGGGGAAGTTCGTCGTGTAGTCGGTCAGCATCGTCCGGACGGTGTCCTGCCTGAGGATCCGCCTGTGGGCATAAATGCCGCCATTGACGAGACTTTGCGCCAGCACGGACATGTCCCGCGCGGTCGAGAAGATCCCGGCGTGCCCGGAAACGCCACCGAGTGACCACGCGTTCTCGTCGTGTACTTGTCCCCGAACGATTCCGCGCGCCGGGGCGGCCTGGTACTCGGTCGCCGCGATCCGGTCCAGTGTGGACGCGGGTGGGTTGTAGCCGGTGTCGGCCATTCCCAGCGGTTCGGTGATGCCTTTTCTGACAACGTTGTCCAAGGTGGACCCCGTCAGTCGCTCGATCATCACGCCAAGCGTGATCAGATTGAGATCTGAGTACTCGTACGTCGTGCCTGGCGTGTACTTGGGCGCGATGTCCAGCACGCCCTTGATCCGCGCGGCCTTGTCCGGGTACATGTTCCACAGCGGGATGAACGCCACCAGCCCGGACGTGTGGATCAGCAACTGCTTGACGGTGATGCCCGCCTTGCCGTTGACGCCAAACTCTGGCAGGTAGCGGGAAACCGGGGCGTCGACGTCCACCTTGCCCTGCTCGGCGAGCTGCATGACCGCGATCGACGTGAACAGCTTGCTGATCGACGCCATGTCGAAGATCGTGTCGTCCCGCATCGGAACGCGCTGGTCCGCGGGCAGTTCGGTGCCCGCTCCGTCGGAATACCGCACCGCGTAACCGGATGCCGACCGGCTGACGACGACGCCGTCGTGCGCCAGCAGCGTGACCACACCCGACATCAGCGGCTTTCCCACCGGCGGCGACGTCGGGTTGGTCCGCGTCCACTCGTCGATCTGCCTGAGCGCGGCGTCGATCGGCGCGCGGTCCAGCCCGACCTGCTCGGGCCTGCCGTCACGTAACTGGGTCCATGGTGCGGCGAAACCCTGCTTCGGCTGGTCGAACCTGCCTGTGCCGAATCCGAGTGGGTCGCCCTTGTGCGCTGCCGCGGGCACCGCGCCTGCCACTGTCACACCGACCATCGTGAGCACCAACGCTGCTCGACGAAACATGGGGTTACCTCACCAGTAGATCAGGTGTTGCCTGCGTTGCTGACGGAACCTTGCCAGCTCGTCCTGCCATGCTCCGGTGATCTCGGCGACACCCGCGCCCGCGTCGACCATCGTGCGCAGCCGGGCCGAGCCGGACAGCTTGTCGATCATGTTGTCCGGCCGCCACGCGAACAGCGCGGGGTAGAGCCGTTTCGCGGTGACGAGCATCGTGACGGCCGTACGGATCGGGTCGAACGACTGCTCGTCGGTCAGGTGCAGCTGGACACCGCCGCACGTCTTGCCGACGAACTTGTTGAACGTCGGCACGAAGTAGTTCTCCCGGAACCGCACACCCGGCAGGTTCAGCGCGTTGAGCTCCTCGGCCCACCGCCAGTCGATGTCCGGCATGCCGATCATCTCGAACGGCCTGGTCGTGCCCCGGCCCTCGGACAGCACTGTGCCCTCGAACAGGCACGTGCCCGGGTAGGCCAGCGCGGTCTGTGGCGTCGGCATGTTCGGGCTCGGCGGCACCCAGTCCAGTCCGGTCCGGCCGAACAGGGTGTCGCGGTGCCAGCCCCTGACCGTGATCACGTCCAGTTTGGACAACCGGCGGCCACCGGTGTCGGCTGGCAGGAACTCCGCGTCGAAGAACCTGGCCAGCTCACCGGCGGTCATCCCGTGCTGCTGGACGATCGGCTTGCGGCCGACACCGGACGCGAACGCCGGGTCGAGCGTCGGGCCGAACGCCTTGCCGCCGACCGGGTTCGGCCGGTCGAGCACGACGAACGACGCGCCGGTCTCGACCGCGGCCGTCATCGCGGTGTACATCGACCAGATATAGGTGTAGAAGCGGGCGCCGACGTCCGCGATGTCGAACACGACCGTGTCCACGCCCGCCTTGCGGTACATCTCCGCGAGCTTGGCCGTGGTGATGCCGTACGCGTCGTACACCGGGATCTTGGTGCGCGGGTCCGTGTAACTGCCCTCGGAACCACCGGCCTGTGCCGTGCCGCGGAAACCGTGTTCCGGACCGAACACCGCGACCGGTGTCCTCCCCGCTGCCACCATCGAGTCCACGACGTGCGTGCGGTCCTTCAACACGCCTGTCGGGTTGGTCAGCACACCGACCTTGCGACCGGAGAACTCCCGCCAGCCCCGTTCGGCGAGACGGTCCGCGCCAGGCGTGACGCCACCGCCGCGGTTGCCGTCCTGGCCTCCTTGGGCCTCCTGGGCCGCGGCCGGGCTCGCGGCGGCCACCACCGCTGCGGGCGCCGCGGCCAGCAGGCTGCGTCGACTCACCATGTCAGGCCCGCTCCGAACGGGAAGAGGACGCCCGTGGAGTCGGCGTTGGGGACGTTCACCGGCAGCGTGCCCTTGGGGGAGACCTTGCCGGTGATGACCTTCGCCAGCGAGACCATGGAGATGTCACGCCAGGCGTACGTGGTGATCCACGTGGGAACGTCGACGAACGCCGGGTCGTACGGCACCTGTGAGGCCACTGCGATCACGGGCTTGCCGGTCTGCTGCAGCCTGGTCAGCAGGGTGCGCTGCGATGCCGACGTACGCAGGCCGTTGGTCAGGACGATCACGAGGTCGGAGCCGTTGGCCGCCGCGACCGCCTGGTCGATCTGCGCGGCCGTCGGCGCGCCACCAGTGGACAGCGCGGTCGCGCCGAGCTCCTTGGCCAGCGCGGCCACCGGTTCGGCCGGTCGGCCGGGGAAGCCAGGGTTGTTCCAGCCGGTGACCAGAACCTTGCCGGGGAGCGTCCGGACGGGCAGCAGCTTGGCGTCGTTGCGCAGGACGGTGACCGTGCGGTCGCTGATCCGCTGGATCTCCGCGAGGTTCTGCTTCGTGCCCACCTCACGCGGCAGCGCGCGCTCGTCGGCGAACGGCTTGAGGAAGACGCCTCGCTTCCACTTCTGCTTGAGGATCCGCAGCACGCTCTGGTTGATGCGCTCCTCGCTGATCCGGCCGCTGCGCACGGCGTCGAGCACCGCGCCGATCGTGGTGTCCAGGCTCGGCGGCATCAGCATCTGGTCGACACCGGCCTCCAGCGCGAGCACCGGGATCTCGGTGTCCGGGTGCATCTTGCGGACACCTTCCATCGCCAGCGAGTCGGTGACGATGACACCGTCGTACTTCAGTTCGTTGCGCAGGATGTCGGTCATGAACTTCTTCGACAGCGTCGCCGGTTCCTTGGACGGGTCGACGTTGGGGACCGTGATGTGCGCGGTCATGATCGAGTCGATGCCCGCCGCGATCGCGGCCTTGAACGGCGGCAGGTCGGTCTTGCGCCACGCGTCCTCGGTGCGGTCGATCTGCGGCAGGCCGTAGTGGCTGTCGTCCTTGGCGTCGCCGTGCCCGGGGAAGTGCTTGGCGGCGGCGGAAACGGTGTCACCGGGCCAGCCGCCTCGCTGGTACCCGGCGATCTGGGCGGACACCAGCTGACCGGCGAGCGTCGGGTCGGAGGAGAACGAGCGGGCGGCGATGACCGGGTTGAGCGGGTTGGAGTTGACGTCCGCGACCGGCGCGAAGTTCTGGTTGATCCCCATCGCCCGCAGCTCGTGACCGGTGATGGCGGCCAACCGCTTGGCGTCCTCGGCCCTGCGCCCGGCGCCGACGGCCATCGCGCTCGGGTACTCGCTGGCAGGAGACACAACCCGGGTGACGTTGCCGCCCTCCTGGTCGATCGACAGCAACAACGGGATGTGTGCACCGGACGTGAGCGCCGCGCGCTGCAACCCGTTGGAGAACCGGGTGAGCTGCGCGGGGTCGTCGATGTTGTCCGTGCCCGCGTTGTTGAAGTAGATGACGCCACCGACCTGGTAGCGCTGCACGACCTGAGCAGGCGTGTCGACGCCATAGCGCTTCTTGTTCTCGGGGTGCGCTTCGTCAGCGGACTTGCCCCAGACAGTCGCGACGAACAGCTGCCCGACCTTCTGTTCGAGAGTCAGGTGCCGCAGAGCGGCGTTGGCCCAGCTCGACATGGCGTCCATCTCGGGCGCGGCCGCGGCGGGCGTGGTGACCGTGGCCAGCGCCGTGACGGCGGCCAAAGTCGGGGGGATCCAGCGACGTGACACCTCTGCCTCCCTGGAGGCGTAAGATTCTTACCGATTTGACGCTTCAATCGGTAAGTTACCCACGTCACTTGAGGGAAGCCAAGGGCCAAACGGCGGTGTTTGGTGGATCCGGCCAGCTCCACGCTACCCGCATCTCCGGCCTGACCAGGTGATCGACAGCAACTGGCGTGTTCGCGAAGCCGTGCTGGTCAAAACCCGAGGTAACCAGCGCTGGGTCGGGAGAAGCTCGCACCGTGGGGGTTTGGGGGCTCGGCCCCCCAAAAAACAAAGCGAGGCGACCTGGGAAGGTGCCGAAGGCACCGAACACAGGCCGCCATCGCCGAGCGCGGACGTCTCGGGTTACCAAGCGTGCAACTCACGTCGTACTCACTGGGCCTCGGCGCCCGGCGTCCCGGTACGCAGTCCCTTGACGACAAGCCTCCCGCGGCGTGCTGCGCGTGGGTGCCCGGAGTCCGCGCACGGAGCTCTGTCAGGGTGGACCAAGCTTCTCTTCGTTTGGTCCCTGGCTGTTCAGAGGTCCGCACTAACTTTGTACCTAGTGAGCGCGGTCACTTCAAGGGCACGGACGGGTGCACCGGTACAGAGTCTTTAAGCGGTAGATCAACACGCCCCGTGTCGAACGGCCCACGGCTAGCTGGCAGGTGGCCGTTCGCGCTACCTCCGACCGGGCTATCGATGTCCCCCACATGGTTGGCTACTTTCGCCTCCGCCGCCTGATTCCGTACCAGGTCGCCCCGGCGGCCGCGGCGACGCCGAGACTGGCGGCGGTGATGGCCACCGCGGTGCCGGACGGCATGGGGATCCGCGAGCGCAACGACACCGGCTTGGTGAACGTGAGCACCGGCCAGTCCCGCTCGGTCGCCAGCTTCCGCAACGCGCGGTCCGGGTTGACGACCGCCGGATGCCCCACGATCTCGAGCATGGGCACATCGGTGCTCGAATCGCTGTAGGCGTGGCAGGCGGACAGGTCGTAGTCGCGTTCGACGGCCAGTTGTTTCATCGCTACTGCCTTGTTCTCGCCATAGCAGTAGAACTCGATCTCCCCGGTGTAGCGGCCCTCCATGGCCACCATCTGGGTGCCCACGCTGTCGGTCGCGCCGATCATTCGGGCGATCGGTCGCACGATCTCCTCACCCGAGGCGGAAACCACGACAACGTCGTGGCCCTTCTCCTTGTGCTCGGCGATGAGTTCGGCTGCCTCGGCGTAGATCAGGGGATCGACGATGTCGTGCAACGTCTCCTCGACGATGGAGCGGACCTGTTCGATGTCCCACCCCTCACACAACGAGGTGATGTGTGCCCGCATTCGTTCCACCTGATCGGCGTCGGCGCCGGACTGCATGAAGACGAACTGGGCGTAGGCGCTCTTCAGCACGGCGCGGCGGTTGATCAGCCCGCCGTGGAAGAACGGGCGGCTGAAAGCCAGCGTGCTCGACTTGGCGATGACCGTCTTGTCCAGGTCGAAGAACGCGGCGACCCGCTTCGTCGCATCGGTCATAAGCCCAGCATATGCCCCGTCTGGTGGACCTGGGCATGGTCGGTGTACATAAGACACACCAATAAAAAGCTGTATCCGTGACCACGAGCGCGGGCGAAGGGGATACAGTAAGAGCGTCCGGTCTTCGACACCGGACTGGTTCAGTCCGACCCCCCGGGACTGAACCTCTCGACGACCCCCGTCCCTCCCCCCTGGCGGGGGTCGTCCCTTCTCCGCACCCGTTGCATAACCCCGATTCCGGCAGGCAGCGCGGGGTGCTGGTAAATTCTACGCCACCGTAGGGATGGCTGGGGCTCGGCAAGATCACCGAGATGTTTTGTTGTGCGACAACAATTTCTCCGCACTGGGCGATCTGGGCGGGTATTCCGCGCTGTTCGTAACGTCACCGAGAGGTGACGCACGGCATTCGAAGGTGTGCCAAGGCAACCCTAAGTCCATTATGGACAAGTGGGGTCCGGTGCGAGTCGATCCGTTCCCTATTTCGTTGATACGTTCCAATGTTGGGCGTTTCGAATCTATGCGGGCGCGCGTATACCACAAACAGTCAAAGGCAAGCGCCGAACAAGGGGTACTTGTCCACAACCACCCCACTTGTCCACAGCCCGGACCCGCCTCCATTGCACCCCCGACCGCCAAGCGAGAGCGTGGAAAGCGTCGGGCACCAAGCCCGAAAGCCGAATCGGGGGTCCAAACGATGACTGACAACCGTCCGCTCGCGCTGGTCACCAACGAGACCGTGCTCGACGAACTGCTCCGCCTCGCCGCCGCGGCGGGCTGCGATCTCCGGCGCGTGCCCGACGTGGCAGCGGCGAGACCACTGTGGCCGCTCGCGCCGCTCATCCTGCTCGACTCCGCCGGAGCGTGCGAAGTGCTCGCCGAACGGCTGCCCAAACGGGACGGAGTCATCATCGTTTCCCTTGACAGCAGCACGATCAGCAGTCTGCAGGCCGCCATCGAACTCGGCGCCGAGCGCGTCGTCGAACTGCCGGCCGCAGACTCCTGGCTGGCCGACGTGATGGCCGACGTGGCGGAAGGACCAGCGGGGCCACCCGGCCGGGTGATGGCCGTCCTGGGCGGCCGGGGTGGCGCGGGCGCGTCCGTGTTCGCGGCGGCCGTCGCGAGAGCAGCGGACCTGGCCGGGCACCAGGCCATGCTGGTCGACTGCGATCCACTGGCCGGTGGCCTGGATCTGGTGCTGGGCGCGGAAAGCCAGAAAGGCCTGCGCTGGCCGGAGATGAACGTGAAGGGCAGAGTGGCGGCAGCGTCACTGCGGGACGCCCTGCCGGGCAGTGGCGGACTGAGAGTGGTATCCGGGGCGAGAAAGGGATTCGCGCCGGAGCCGGACGCGGTCACCGCCGTCGTCGAGGCAGGCAGACGCGGCGGCGATGTCGTCGTCTGCGATCTGCCACGCGCGCTCTCAGCGTCCGCGAACGCGGCACTGGACCTGGCCGACCTCACGGTGGTGGTCGTACCCGCGGAACTGCGTGCGTGCGCGTCGGCAGCGCTGGTCGCCGAGCGTCTGAAGGAGCGCGGCGCGACCGCGCAGGTACTGGTCCGCGGCCCAGCGCCAGGCGGTCTGACAGCGGACGACGTGGCCGAAGCGGTGGACCTGCCCCTGCTGTCCTGGATGCCGCACCAACGCGGCCTCGCCACAGCCCTGGAACGAGGCGAGTTCACCGGCAGACGCGGGCCACTGAGCGGAGCCGCCCGCCGAGCACTGAAAACCCTGGGAGTGGAAGGGCGAGTGGCCTCATGATGACCCAATCGTGTGAATGGACAGCAGCGCCCAGTACTCAGAACCGCCCCCATGACAGCGTGTTCCCGGCCGCGACAACCACGCGACTCGGAGCTGACCTGGCCGCCGCATGGCGCCGTGGCGTTGAGTATCCGCTGCGCCCCCAGGGAGCGACACAAGCGCTGCGACCTGCCCTGCCTGGGCGCAGGTCGGCCCACCGGGATCAGCCGGAGCCGAACCGGAAGCGGACACCGAAAACCGTGGCAATCTGCCGTTCCGCAGCCCCACACGAGCCGATGTCCCTCCACTCGCGGCACAACCAGGACATGCGCATGCCCAGCGGCACGCTCGTCCTGCGCCCTGGCGTGCCCTCGTGGCCATCCGTGTCCGCCGTCAGCCCATCGGCTTCGATCGCGTTGCACAAGCATGACTTGGACACCGAGCGTCACCCGCGTCAGGGACACGCTGCGCGCACTGATCTCGCCGCTGCCCCATGGGCGGAGAGCCAAGGTGAGCAGTCGAGCCGCAGGCAGCCTGATCCGCGACGCCGCACCACAGACATCGACTATCGGCAGGGCAGGCCGTCATGAAAGCCGATTTCGTCGAACGGGTGCGAGGCCGTGTCATCAACGCGGGCGCCGGAATCACTTTCGCCTCGGTCGCCGCTGCGATCCGGGACGAAGCCGGTGGCGTGGCCGGGGACAAGGACGTGCTGGACGCCCTTCGAGTCCTCGGCCAGGAACTGGAGGGTGCCGGTCCGCTCGATCCCCTGCTCCGCGATCCCGAGACAACGGACGTCCTTGTCACAGGCCCGCATGAGGTCTGGGTGGAAGGGCGGATGGGCCTGCGCAGGGCGGATGTCGCGTTCACCGGTGAGCAGTCGGTCCGACGGCTGGCACAGCGTCTGGCAGCAGCCGCGGGCCGCAGACTCGACGACGCCCAGCCCTTTGTGGACGCCTGGCTGCCCGGTGGCATCCGGATGCACGCGGTGCTCCCGCCCATAGCCCCAGCGGGGACGTGCCTGTCGCTGCGTGTGCTCAGACCGGCGGCGCACAGCGTCGAAGCCCTCTGTCGGCTGGGGACAGTGGACGCGGAGGGCGCCAAACTGATACAGGCCATTGTGGACGCTCGGCTCTCGTTCGTCGTCGTTGGCGGGACCGGTTCTGGGAAGACGACATTGCTCGGCGCCATGCTCGGTGCTGTCTCACAGCACGAGCGAATCGTCTGTGTCGAGGACGCGGCCGAACTCGCTCCCGCCCATCCCCAGTTCGTCCGTCTGGTCGCGCGGCCGCCGAACATCGAGGGCAGCGGTGGCGTCGGCGTGCGCGAGCTGGTTCGCCAGGCGTTGCGGATGCGCCCCGACCGACTGGTGGTCGGCGAGGTCCGTGGCGCGGAGGTCGCGGACATGCTCACGGCCCTCAACACCGGCCACGACGGCAGCGCCGGGACACTGCACGCGAACTCCCCGGCCGAGGTACCGGCGAGATTCGAGGCACTGGCGGCGCTCGGCGGGCTGACACGGTCCTCTTTGCACAGTCAACTGGCCGCCGCGGTCCGCGTGATCCTGTACATGCGCCGCGAGGGTGATGCCCGGCAGCTCGCTGAAGTCGGTGTGCTGCAAAGGATCGGTGAGTTCGTCAAGGTGGCCCCGGCCTGGCGGCCTGGGGAGCGGCTGTACGCGCGAACGTTGCTGGACCAGTCGCTGACCGACAGGGGAGTGGTGCCGCCATGGCAGCCGTGACCATGCTGGTCCTGGCCGCTGTCCTGCTGATCTGGCCGACAGCGACGGCATCGAGAAGGCTCACGGCGCTGGCCGGGCCATCGAGCCGTGTCCTCAGACCGCCGAAACCGAGCACGGCGTTGCTGGTGCTCGCGGGCGGAGTGCTGGGCCTGGTGTCACTGGGGATCGGCGGTGCGATCGCGGGCGCGATCAGCGGTGCGGTCGGCTGGCGGTACTGGCGATCGCGTCACCGGTTCCGGCAACGGGCGTCGGCGGTCGAGGAGCTCACCGAAACCCTGCGCGCCTTGGTAAGTGAGCTCAGAGCGGGCGCACATCCCGTTGTCGCTGCCGAAACGGTGGCCGCCGACGCGCCACCAGCAGGTGCCGAGGCGATGCGTGCCATCGCCGCCGCTGCCCGAATGGGCGGTGACGTCGAGCAGGCGGTGCGAGAGCCACTGTTCGCCGACGTGGCGCACGCGTGGGCGCTGGCGCAGCGCCATGGCCTGCCACTTGCCGATGTACTGGCCGCTGTGGTCAGGGATCTCGATCAACGAGTCCGCTTCGCGCGCCAGTTGACCGCGAGGATGACAGGTCCGAGGACAAGCGCGATCGTCCTGGCCGGTCTGCCGGTGGCGGGGATAGCGCTGGGGCAGGTCGTCGGCGCCCATCCGTTGCGGATGCTCTCCGGCACCGTCACGGGTCAGGCGTTGCTCGTCCTCGGAGTCCTCCTCATGTGTGCGGGTTTCCTGTGGAGTGGTCGGCTCACGCGGCAGGTGGCGCTGCCATGACCGAACCCGTGTGGGAGCTCGCGCTCGCCGCCGCGGCCATGCTGGTCATGCCGGGGGCAGTCGTGGCCAGGCTCAGACTCGTGGCCCTGACGACCAGATCCAGGCGCAAGCTGCCAGGCACCCAGGTGATTCCGGTGGTGACAGCGGCCATCCTGCTCGCCTGCACGGCGGCGCTGGGTGCCTGGGTGCTTGCGCTGCCGGTCGCGGTGGCGGGCTGGTTCGTGCTGAGGCGGCTGCTCAGGCCTCCGGTGCCGACGGTGGATCCGCTGCGGCTGGCGACAAGCTGGGATCTGCTCGCCGCATGCCTGAGGGCAGGACTGCCGGTGTCCGAGGCGGTCCGGGTGATCGCCGACCGGGTGCCCGGCGATGGCGGCAAAGCGTTGCGAACCACCTCGGGTCTGCTGGCGCTGGGGGCGGACGCGGCCGATGCCTGGCGCCCGGCCGCCTGCGTCCCCGCGACGGCCCCGCTGGCCCGAGGCGCTCGCCGGACGGCCAGATCGGGAACGGAACTGGCGACAGTGGCGTCGGCACTGGCCAAGGAAGTTCGCGTGTCAGCGAACGACTTGGCCGAAGCGCGAGCGCAACGCGCGGGCGTGCTGATCGCCGGACCGTTGGGACTGTGCTTCCTCCCGGCCTTCGTCTGTCTCGGCATCGTTCCGGTCGTCGCAGGCCTCGCGAGCCACCTGGGGCTGACCGGATGACCACACCCATCGCCCACGAGAAAGGAACAACCAGTGCCGACCACCAAGCGACTGCGCCCGTTGCGCGACGACGACGGAGCCGTGACAGTCGAATACGCCATGCTCTACCTCGTCGCGGGCGCGGCCTGCGGCCTCGTCTACATGATCATCACCAGCGACTGGTTCCAAGAAATGATCACAGACCTGATCAAGAAAGCGATGCGGGAGCTGTAACTGTCGAGGCGGCCATTGCCCTCGGTGTCGTCATGACAGCCCTCGCGCTCGCCGTGGCGGGCGTCATGGCGACGACAGCCCATCTGCGGTGTGTCGACGCGGCCCGAGAAGCAGCCCGCCTGATAGCCAGAGGCGACTCCGCACTCGCTCAGGAAGCTGCGACCAAGATCGCCCCAGCCGGAGCACATCTCCGAATCACCACGGATGGCGACCACATCAGCGTCGAAGTCTCCGTGACCCCAGTCGGTGAACTACTGCCCAACCTGGTCATTGCCGGGGAGGCGTTCGCCATCGCAGAGCCGGAGACACCTCCATGAGGCGCCAACGAGACAGCAACATAACCCAGGGCGTGAACAAGGGCGTCAACACAGTGCACGCCGTTGGCGTGGAGGCATCCGCAGACAAAGGTGCGGTGACTGTCCTCGTGGCGTTCGCGGTGGGGGTACTGATGCTGATCCTCGGGTTCGCTCTTGTCATCGGCGGTGTCGCCTCCGCTCGTCATCGAGCCGACAGTGCCGCTGATCTCTCGGCGCTCGCTGCCGCTTCGAGTTGGCCCTGGGGGCAGGAATTGGCGTGCGACCAGGCTCGGTGGGTCGTGACGCGGATGCGGCTGCGGCTCGACGAGTGCCGGACGAACGGTCAGACGGCACACGTCGTGGTCACCGCCACGGTGAGCGGTCTTGGTGAAATCACCGCTCGTGCCGCTGCCGGACCGGTCGCGGAGATGAGTCCGGCCGAAGTAATCGCGCATCCGATCGCGGGCAACGGTCGCCCGAGAGCGATGAACGGCATGGTGAGCGGGTCGAGCTTGGTCGGTGAGCGGTACCGCCGACCGGTTGACGTTCGGTTGGAACGTCGGGACGGCTTCACTCGCCGTTCATTACCGACCAGTTGCCGACAGGCAGTTACTACGAACAGCGGTCGTGCCGTTTAGTCATATGCAGGGCACGGATGGTGCCCGACAGCGAGGAGGCAAGTACCCAACATGTTGGAGACAGACTGGTCGGATAGCTGGCGCGGGGCCTTCCGTATCGAACTTCGTGCGGAGGCGGTGGGTCTGGCGTGGCGCGGGTGGCCAGTGCTGCCCGGCACCTATCCGGCGGGCTCGCAGTGGGCGGGCCGCGAGGGCACCGAGAACGTCGGTCCGGTGCCGGTGCACCGGGACTGGCAGGAGCGCATCGGCACCAAGCCGGAGCAGGTCGCCGCGTGGTGGACCGGTCGTCCCTACAGCCTCCTGGTGGCCACGGGTGTCGTGCTCGACGCGATCGAGGTCGACGACTCGGTCGGCCGCAAGGCCGCTGGCGTGCTGCGCACGTACGGCATGCCCGTGCCGATCATCGCGACTCCGGCGGGCCGGTGGATGTTCCTGACCAAGACCGGGCGCCCGCTGCGCCGCGAGCTGGCTTCTGACGAGCAGGTCACCTTGCACGGCGCCGGTAGCTACGTCCCGCTGCCCCCGAGCCCCTTCGAGCACGGTGTCGTGCACTGGCGGGTCAAGCCCGAGATCTGCGGCTGGCGGCTGCCCGAGTCGGCCGTCGTGCAGGAGGCCATCGCCGACGCGCTGGCCACGCCGAGCAGGCTCAGCATGCTGTCCGAGCTCGTAGCGGCGGACTGATCTCCGGGACCACCCGGCACAACTCAACAGTGAACACAGGTTTGCCTGGTCCTCAGGTCGATTCGCCGGATTCCCGCACCGCAGCGACGACCAGGACCCGGCGGCCTGCCGAGCACCAGCACACGGCATGCGGCCTCCTGTTCCGCGACAGCCACCGGTGAACGCGGCCCCACCAGCCGCTTTCGGCGATCCTGCCCCCGGGATGAATCTCCGGCGGTCGACGTCTTCGCCTCCCGGCGTCGATCCGCCAAGGCAGTCGCGTTGAACGGTCGCAGGCTCATGCCACTGGCTCGGCGGCAAAAGGCAATACGCAGTGGATGTCGAACGGAACCGGCATCCCCTGCGTATTGCCATATCCAGACCGTGTCAGGCCCGGTGGATCAGGCGCTGTCCAGCTCGATCAGGCTGCGCCGCAGCGCCAACTGCCTGCCTTCCTCCGGCAACGCGTCCGCGACCAGCAACCGGGGCAACAGCTCGCGCTCACGCGTCAACGCGCGAAAAGCCAGGTTGACCGTGATGTCGTGGTCCGGTCGGTGCACGACCATGATCGGATCGCCTGCCCGCACGGCCCCTGGCTGGATCACGCGCAGATAGGCGCCTGGGACCGCCTTGACGGCAAAGGTCCTGACCCAGCCGCGGACCTGCAGCCGCGTGGCGAACGTGCGGCACGGAACCCGGGGAACAGCGACTTCCAGGATCACCTGGTCACCGATCTGCCACTGCTCGCCGATGAGCGCGCCGGTGATATCGAGGCCCGTGGTGGTCAGGTTCTCCCCGAAGGCACCGGAGGCCAACGGCCGCCCGAGGTGGACAGCCCAGTCGTCCAGATCCTCACGTGCGTACGCGTAGACGGCCTGGTCGTTGCCGCCGTGATGGCGCAGGTCGCAGACGCGGTCGCCGACAAGCCCGCTTCCCCCAGTCCCTTTCGGGCCGGGCGCACGCACCTCGACCGGACCGGACACTGGTTGTTTGTCGATGCCGGTCAACCCGACACCGGGCAGTTGCGCCCCCGCACCCAGATTCACGGACAACACAGACGACATGTCGTGGACGCTAATCGGCGGCACTGTGCCTGGCGAACGGTTTGCGCGCGTCAGCTGATGGCTTTCAGCACGATATCCAGCACGCGTATCGCGCCTGCTTTGTCCAGGGGCTCGTTTCCGTTGCCGCACTTCGGGGATTGCACACACGACGGGCAGCCGGACCGGCATTCGCACGACACGATCGCCGTCCGGGTCGCGGCGAGCCACGCGGACAGCGAGTGGAAGCCGCGTTCCGCGAACCCGGCGCCGCCAGGGTGCCCGTCGTGCACGAACACGGTCGCTTCGCCGGTGTCGGGGTGCAGTGCCGTGGAGACACCGCCGATGTCCCACCGGTCGCAGGTGGCCAGCAGCGGAAGCAGGCCGATCGCGGCGTGCTCGGCCGCGTGCAGTGACCCGGCGGTGCGTGCCCGCTCGATTCCGGCGTCGCGCAGGAGGTCCTCGGCGATCGTGTACCAGACCGCTCGTGTCTCCAGCGTTCGTTCCGGCAGGTCGAGCGGCACCTGGTCGAGCACCTCACCACTCGGCAGCCGTCGCAGGTAGGCGACCACCTGCGAGGTCACCGCGACGTCGCCGAGGCACACCGACACGCCGTCGAATTCCTGCCTGGTCACCGTTTTGAGCACCGAGATGTCCACGACCTCCCTCGGCTGGGTCGTCCACTCCGGATCCTCCGGGTGCACGAGCGCGAGGCCGGTCTCCAGGTCGAGGTCGTCCACCACATAGGACGTGCCCTGGTGCAGGTACACCGCTCCCGGATGCACGCTGGCACAGGCCGATCCCGGGTCCACCGTGCCGAGCATGCGCCCGGTGTCTGCCTCGGCCACCATCACCTGCTCGCCGCCTGAGCCGCGGATGTCCACATGACCGTGCGGCCGGTCGCGTGAGGTCCAGTACCACCCGGCCGGGCGTTTGCGCAGCACTCGTTCGGCGACGAGGTTCTGCAGCACCTCTCGGGCGGCGTCCCCGCCGAACGGCGGCAGGTCCTTCTCGGTGAGTGGCAGTTCCGAGGCCGCGCACGCGAGATGCGGTGCGAGCACGTACGGGTTGAGCGGATCCAGCACGGTGGCCTCGATCGGCCGGTGCAGCATCGCGGACGGGTTGTGCACCAGATATGTGTCGAGTGGATCGTCACGGGCGACGAACACCACGAGCGAGCCGTCCCCGGCCCGGCCCGCGCGCCCGGCCTGCTGCCAGAACGAGGCCAGGGTGCCGGGGTACCCGGCGACCACCACGGCGTCCAGCCCGGCGATGTCCACACCGAGTTCCAACGCGTTGGTGCTGGCCACGCCGAGCAGTTCGCCGGAGGCCAGCGACTTCTCCAGCGCACGGCGTTCCTCCGGCAGGAACCCGGCCCGGTAGGCGGCCACCCGCCCGGCCAGCGTACTGTCCACTTGGGACAAAGCGTGCCGCGCCGACAACGCGGTCAGCTCGGCGCCGCGGCGCGAGCGCACAAACGCGAGCGTGCGTGCGCCCTCCACCACCAGGTCGGTCAGGATCCGCGCGGTCTCGGCGCCCGCCGACCGCCGCACGGGCGCGCCGTTCTCACCTCTGACCTCGTCCATCAACGGTGGTTCCCACAGCGCGATGGTCCGGGCGCCGCGCGGCGAGCCGTCGTCGGTCACCGGGACACAGTCGACACCGGTGAGCCGTGTCGCCGAGATCGCCGGATCGGACACCGTTGCGGAGGCCGCAATGAAAATTGGGTCCGAACCGTAATGCTGGGCGATCCGACGGAGCCGTCGCAGCAGAAGCGCGACGTGCGAACCGAACACGCCACGGTATGCGTGCGCCTCATCCACCACGATGTACCGCAGCCGCCGGAAGAACTGCGCCCAACGTGCGTGCGACGGCAGTATCCCCCGGTGCACCATGTCCGGGTTGGTGAACACCCATCGGGCGTGCGCCCGGACCCAGTCCCGCTCCTGCATCGGCGTGTCGCCGTCGTAACTCGCCGCGCGCACGTCAGGGAGATCCAGATCACACACCGATCGCAACTGGTCGGCGCCAAGGGCTTTCGTCGGCGCCAGGTACAGCGCCGTGCACCGGCGGTCGGTGGCGAACGAGGACAGCACGGGAAGCTGGTAGGCCAACGACTTCCCGGACGCTGTGCCGGTCGAGAGCACGACGTGCCGGGCGCCCCTGATGTGCTCGGCTGCCTCGATCTGGTGCGCCCACGGCCTTTCCACGCCGCGTGCCCGCAGGGCTGTGACCACCTCGGCAGGGGCCCATTCAGGCCATTCGGTGAACCTCGGCGGGCGCTCTGGCAGATCTTCCGCGTGGGTCAACGGGTTCTCATCGGCCGCAACCCCGGCGAGCACCCGGGAGAGCAGCTGTCGCCCGCGCTCGATTCGCACGTCACCCACGCCATTGAGCTAATCACACGACCCCGACACGCGGGCCCGGCCTGGTCTTGATCGATACCGAATTCGATCAAAGCAAGATAACGGAACGTACACGGCTGGGGACGCCTCATGATCTCGCTTCCCCATACACATAGACTCCGCCGACGTCCCACCACTTGTGGTGGTGAGCACGTCCCGTCGGGGTAGTACAGCGGACGGGAGAAATCGGCAGATGTCACAGGAGGACATGGATGTCCGGGCAGTACCACCTTGCGGAGGCCACGCTCTCCGGTGGTGACCGCGGCGTTGTCGCCGTTGTCGCCGTGGTGGCCCTCGCTGCTCTTGCCGTCGGTTATGTGCTGCTCAGGGAGGTGCTGGCCGCGGGCCAGGGCACCGCGAAGATGCAGGACATCGCCAAGGCGGTCCAAGAGGGCGCAGCGGCCTACCTCAAACGACAGCGCAACACCCTGACGATCTTCGGCGTCGTGGTGTTCCTGCTGCTGTTCGCGCTACCCGCGGATACCGTCAACGAACGAATCGGCAGGTCGATCTTCTTCCTGGCCGGCGCGATCTTCTCGTTCGCCATCGGGTATCTCGGCATGTGGCTGTCCACGCAGGCGAACCTCCGGGTCGCCGCGGCCGCCAACGACGAGGGCGGGCGTGAGAAAGCGACGCGGATCGCGTTCCGCACCGGCGGTGTGGTCGGTATGGCCACCGTCGGGCTTGGTTTGTTCGGTGCCGCACTGGTCGTGCTCGTGTACGCCGGTGAGGCCCCGAAGGTCCTCGAGGGCTTCGGTTTCGGTGCCGCGCTGATCGCGATGTTCATGCGTGTCGGTGGCGGTATCTTCACCAAGGCCGCCGACGTCGGCGCAGACCTGGTCGGCAAGGTCGAGCAGGGCATTCCGGAGGACGACCCCCGCAACGCGGCGACCATCGCCGACAACGTGGGTGACAACGTCGGTGACTGCGCGGGTATGGCCGCGGACCTCTTCGAGTCCTACGCCGTGACCCTGGTCGCCGCGCTGATTCTGGGTAGTGCCGCGTTCGGCACGCAGGGCCTGCTGTTCCCGCTGATCGTCCCGGCCATCGGTGTGATCACCGCCGTCATCGGCGTGTTCATCACCAAGGCCCGGCCCGGCGAGAACGGCCTGAGCGCGATCAACCGCTCCTTCTACATCTCCGCGTTGATCTCGTTGGTGCTGTGCACCATCGCCGCGTTCACGTTCCTGCCGACCTCGTTCGCGGGGCTGGAAGGCGCGAAGAACGTGGCGCTGGCAGGCAACCCCGGCCTGATCGCCGCGGTCGCCGTGATCATCGGCATCGTGCTGGCCGGCATCATCCTCTGGCTGACCGGCTACTACACCGGCACCGAGCACAAGCCGGTCAAGCACGTCGGCGAGACGTCGGAGACCGGCGCGGCGACGGTGATCCTGTCCGGTATCTCGGTCGGTTTCGAGTCCGCGGTGTACACCGCGATCGTGATCGGTGGCGCGGTCTACGGCGCGTTCGCGCTGTCGGGCGATGTCACCGTCGCGCTGTTCGCGATCGCTCTGGCCGGTTGTGGTCTGCTGACCACCGTCGGCGTCATCGTCGCGATGGACACCTTCGGCCCGGTGAGCGACAACGCGCAGGGCATCGCGGAGATGTCCGGCGACGTGACCCCTGAGGGTGCGCAGATCCTGACCGAGCTGGACGCGGTCGGCAACACCACCAAGGCGATCACCAAGGGCATCGCGATCGCGACGGCCGTGCTCGCCGCGACGGCGCTGTTCGGTTCGTACAGCGAGGCGATCCGAGACGCGAAGGAAAAGGCGCTCGGTGTGGCCGCGGACTTCGCGGCCAACCTGATCAGCCCGAACACTCTCGTGGGTGTGCTGATTGGTGCGGCCGTGGTGTTCATGTTCTCTGGTCTGGCCGTCAACGCCGTGTCCCGCGCCGCGGGTGCGGTGGTGTACGAGGTCCGACGGCAGTTCCACGACAACCCCGGCATCATGGACGGCACTGTCCGTCCGGAGTACGGCCGTGTTGTGGACATCTGCACGAGGGACTCGTTGCGCGAGCTGGTGGCTCCGGGTCTGCTCGCCGTGTTCGCCCCGATCGCCGTCGGCTTCGGCCTCGGTGTCGAGTCGCTCGCCGGTTACCTCGGCGGCGCGATCGCGACAGGAACGCTGATGGCGGTGTTCCTGGCCAACTCCGGTGGCGCGTGGGACAACGCCAAGAAGATCGTCGAGGACGGCAACCACGGCGGCAAGGGCTCGGCCGCCCATGAGGCCACCATCATCGGTGACACCGTCGGCGACCCGTTCAAGGACACCGCGGGTCCGGCCATCAACCCGCTGCTCAAGGTGATGAACCTGGTGTCGGTGCTGGTCGCGCCCGCAGTGATCACGTTCTCGTTCGGCGCGGACAAGTCGGACGCGCTGCGGATCGTGATCGCCGTGGTGTCGGTGGCGATCATCGCCGCCGCGGTCATCGTGTCCAAGCGGCGCGGCAACGCGATCGCGGACAGCCCAGCGGAGCAGGTCAACAGCGCCTGACCGGTTGACTGTCGAGGGCCACCCTTCCATTGGCGGGGTGGCCCTCACTCTGTCCAAACCCGGGCGCGGGTAGCGTCGCGTCTGCCATGTCCTCGATGCCGGGAGAGTTCATGAGTCGTCGCATCACGTTCCTCGCGTTCGCGACTGTGTTGGTCCTCAGCGGGTGCTCCGGCGACGACGGCGGGAATCCGCAGAACGCCGCAGGTCAGGGCGCTTCCGGTGGATCAGGCCAGCAGCAGCCCGGGCAGCCGCCCGCCAGCGGCGGCGGGAACACGCCCGAGAAGCCCGCGCCGCCGCCCGCACCGAGCAACGGCGACCCGGTCGTGTGGGTCGGCAACCTCTGTG
Organism: Kibdelosporangium sp. MJ126-NF4; assembly: GCF_000826545.1. Next base: position 45,777 of record NZ_CDME01000017.1, read on the forward strand.
CCCCGATCAACGACTTCACCAAGTCGATGGCCGGCCGGATGACCGAGCTGGGCAACGCGGCCGACCAGGCGCAGATGCAGGCGAAGCTCGGCCAGTTCATCGACGGCCTCGCCGGTGGCCTCGGCGACACGGTCAACCGGCTCAAGCAGTTGGAGCCCGCCCCGGTGAAGGGCGGCGACGACATCAGGAACAAGATCGTCAGCACGTACACGACCTCGCAGAACGCGCTGAAGGAGGCGGCCGCGAAGATCCGCGCGGGCGATCAGGACGCGGCCGCACAGGTGATGCAGTCCCTCGGTGACGAGACCGCGAAGATGACCGACCCGTTCAAGGACAACGACACCGCCGAAGTGCGGGCCGCGATGCAGAAGGCACCACAATGCAAGGAAATCCCGAGCAACTGAGCGCTCGGCACCGCGTCGTCACGGCGCTGGCCATACCGCTCGTCGTCGGGCTGTTGGCCGTGACGGGATGCCAGGTTCCGGCGAGTTCGTCGGCGAAACCCGGCCCGCCGACAACCTCGGGAGCGAGTCAGCCGGCGGTCGAGTGGGTCGACCGGCTCTGCGGCGCGATCCTCGACTACGACAGCGTGCCGGTGCGGTTCGAGGTCGACTCGAGCAGCCCGGAAGCGGCCATCGCGTCGTTGAAGCGCACGCTCGAGACGATGTCCGGGCGGATCGACGACACCGTCGGCAAGCTCAGGGAGGTCGGGCAGGCGCCCCTGCCTGGCGGCGACGAGGCGGCGACCAGCCTGGTGTCGCTGCTGGAGGACCGCAAGACCGTCGTGACACGGTCACTGGGCACGCTGGGGACCATCAACGTGGCCGACCGGGCAGCGGCGACAACGGCGCTGCAGGGCGTGGCCAAGGACCTGCAGGCCCTCAAGACGCCAGTCAACCCGCTTGAGGGGATGGGCTCGCGGTTCCCCGAGCTGGAGGCGGCCGCTCGCAGCGCGGACAACTGCACGGAGATCAGCAGGGTGCGGGCGAGCAGGTCGGCCCTCCCGCCGACGCCGTCCAACCCCACCGAGTACCCGGGAGGGTCGTCCGCGCCAACGCAGCCGCCGACTTCCGGCTCGGGCACGAGCACGCCGCCGCCGTCGTCGGAGACCACATACCCGACGTTCTGATCTCGCGACAGTGGAACATATGTTCTATTCTGTGACGCGTGGGGCAGATGTCGTTCTTCTCCGCCGAGGCGATGCAGCCAGGGGTGGCCGACCTGGCTGGACTTTTGTGCGCGTCCGGGCAGGTCGCGCACTTCGCCCGCCGGGCCGCCCGGCTGTCGGTGGTGGTCGGCGAATCGTGGCGGCGTGACGCGTTGGCCACGGCTTTCGCCGAACGGGGAATCGATCATGAGGTGGGTGTCTCGGAGGAAGAGTATCCGCTGGTCAGGACGGCGTTTCGGACTGACCTGACCGGCTTGGCGGACGCGTGGACTCGCGGCGCGGCCAAGGCGGTGCCGGTCGGCTTGGCCCTGGATGGCGCTTCCCTGCGGTTATGGGCGCTCGCGACCGGCCGTTGGGTGCAGAACGGGTACATGCTCGGCCTCGACCCGAACGCACCGGAGACGCACGAGCCGCTCGCCGGCGCCATGACCCGGATCGGACTGCCCACGCGCCTGTTCGGGCTGCGTGACGGCGAGCCCGGCCTGCGGCTGACCGGCCGACGCCGGATCGGCCGACTGGTGGAGTTGATAGGTCGGGTGCCCAGTTCCGCCGCCGAGCCGTACTGGCCGGTGTGAAGATACATCCAAACGGGTGAATTTCTCTCGCGCGCGTAGGGTTGCCTCCAGTGATGCACTCGGACGCGTCGCCGTGCTAGTAGTGGGTTGCCCGCAGCGGGTGGTGCAACGGGCTTCACATGCGACGGGACGCGCTCGGAGTAACGAGTCGGATGCTCTCGGCGAGTTAGAGAGGGTCACCGGCGGTGACCCGGACGAAACGCCGATGGGCGGTGTGCCCCGGGCCACCTCCGCTACGGCAAGCGGTACCGGGCAGTGCACACTGACGGGCTGATGCTCGAAGTCGGGCATCTCGACAGGCGGGACAGAGGGCAGGAAAGCGTGGCAGCAACTCGGACGAAGAAGAGCGATAGTTCGGCCAATGGCGCCCCGGTGCGCCGGTTGGTGATCGTCGAGTCGCCTGCGAAGGCGCGCAAGATCGCCTCCTACCTTGGCCGCAACTTCGTGGTCGAGTCGTCCAAGGGGCACATCCGTGACCTGCCCCGTAAGGCCGCCGAGGTACCCGCGAAGTACAAAGGTGAGTCGTGGGCCAACCTCGGGGTGAACGTCGACGGCGGGTTCGAGCCGATCTACATCGTCACCCCGGACAAGAAGTCGACCGTCACCGAGCTGAAAGAGGCGTTGAAGGACGTCGACGAGGTCTACCTCGCGACGGACGGTGACCGCGAGGGCGAGGCCATCGCGTGGCACCTGCTCGAGACGCTGAAGCCGAAGGTGCCGGTGCGCCGGATGGTCTTCTACGAGATCACCGAGGCCGCCATCCGCGAGGCCGCGGCCAGCACGCGTGAGCTGGACCAGGACCTGGTCGACGCCCAGGAGACGCGACGCATCCTCGACCGGCTGTACGGCTACGAGGTCAGCCCGGTGCTGTGGAAGAAGGTCATGCCGCGGCTGTCGGCGGGCCGCGTGCAGTCGGTGGCCACCAGGATCGTGGTGCAGCGGGAACGCGAGCGGATGGCGTTCGTGTCCGCCTCGTACTGGGACATCGCCGCGACCATGGACGCGGGCGAGAAGGCGGACACCCGCAACTTCGGCGCCCGGCTGATCGCGGTTGACGGCAGCAGGCTCGCCACCGGCAGGGACTTCGGGCCCGACGGCAAGCTCAAGAACGCGGGCGACGTGCGCCTGCTCGACGAGACCGAGGCGCGACGCCTCGCGGCGGCGCTCGACGGCGTCGACACGCGTGTGGCGAGCGTCGAGGAGAAGCCGTACACGCGTAAGCCGTACGCGCCGTTCATGACGTCGACGCTGCAGCAGGAGGCCAGCCGCAAGCTGCGCTTCTCCGCTGACACCACGATGCGTGTCGCGCAGCGCCTGTACGAAAACGGCTACATCACCTATATGCGTACCGACTCCACGACGCTGTCGGAGACAGCGATCACGGCGGCGCGTGCGCAGGCCGAGAGCCTGTACGGCAAGGAGTTCGTCCACCCGACGCCCCGCCAGTACACGCGCAAGGTGAAGAACGCGCAGGAGGCGCACGAGGCCATCCGACCGGCCGGTGAGGTGTTCCGCACGCCCGGCCAGGTCGCGAACGAGCTGCAGTCCGACGAGTTCCGCCTGTACGAGCTGATCTGGCAGCGCACGATCGCCTCGCAGATGGCGGACGTCCGCGGCACCACGATGACCGTGCGGATCATCGGCACGGCCGCGTCCGGCGAGGAGTGCACCTTCTCGGCCTCCGGCCGCACCATCACGTTCGCGGGCTTCCTCAAGGCCTACGTCGAGACCGTCGACTCCGAGCAGGGCGGCGAGGCCGACGACGCCGAGAGCAGGCTGCCGCGGCTGGTCAAGGACCAGCCGCTGACCGCGACCGACCTGACCGCGGACGGGCACTCGACGAACCCGCCGCCCCGCTACACCGAGGCCAGCCTGATCAAGGCGCTGGAAGAGCTCGGCATCGGCCGCCCGTCGACCTACTCGCCGACCATCAGCACCATCCAGGCCCGTGGCTACGTGTGGAAGAAGGGTGCGGCGCTGGTCCCGTCGTGGATCGCGTTCGCCGTGGTCGGCCTGATGGAGCAGCACTTCGGCAGGCTGGTCGACTACGACTTCACCGCGACGCTGGAAGACGAACTCGACGGCATCGCGGCGGGCCGCCAGGAACGCAACGACTGGCTGTCCGGCTTCTACTTCGGTGGAGCAGTCGGCCCGGAGGGCTCGGTCGGCCGCTCGGGCGGACTGAAGAAGCTGGTCGGCACGGGCGTCGACGAGATCGACCCCCGGCTGGTCAACTCGATCCCGATGTTCGACGACTCCGAGGGCCGCAAGGTCGTCGTGCGCGTCGGCCGCTTCGGGCCGTACCTCGAGCGCGAGATCGCCGACGGCCCGGACGGCGAGGTCACAGCGCAGCGCGCGAACCTGCCGGAGGAACTCCCCCCGGACGAGCTGACCCTGGAGATCGCGGAGCAGCTCTTCGCGACCCCGCAGGAAGGCCGTTCCCTGGGCACGGACCCGGTCAGCGGACACGAGATCGTCGCGAAGGACGGCCGCTTCGGCCCGTACGTGACCGAGGTCCTCCCGGAGGACAACGGAAACAAGAAGGTCAAGCCGCGCACGGGCTCGCTGTTCAAGTCCATGACGCTGACCGACGTGACGCTGGAAGACGCGCTGAAGCTGCTGTCACTGCCGCGAGTGGTCGGCAAGGACCCGGCATCCGGCGAGGAGATCACCGCGCAGAACGGCCGCTACGGCCCTTACCTGAAGAAGGGAACGGACTCGAGGTCGCTGACCGGCGAGGACCAGATCTTCACGGTGACGCTCGACGAGGCACTGAAGATCTACTCGGAGCCGAAGAAGCGTGGCCGCGCGGCAGCCGCCTCCGCCCCGCCTCTGAAGGAAATGGGCAACGACCCGGTCTCGGGCAAGCCGATGGTCGTGAAAGACGGCCGCTTCGGCCCGTACGTGACCGACGGCGAGTTCAACGCGTCCCTGCGCAAGTCCGACAGCGTGGAAGGGCTGACCGACGAGCGCGCCGCCGAACTGCTGGCGGAGAAGCGCGCGAAAGGCCCGGCGCCGAAGAAGACCCCGGCCCGCCGCAAGACGACCACAACGAAAGCCGCGACCGCGAAGACAGCCACCGCGAAAACGACGAAGACTGCGACGACGAAGACTGCTGCGAAGCCGCGTGCGACGGCCTCTCGCGCCAAGTCCAAGTCGTAGTCGGTGATCGGTGTGGAGGCGAGCCCAGCGCTCGCCTCCTTTGTCTTGTCTGTCGGTTGGTGGGCACTGCCTGAGCCTGCGGTGAATCATTCGCCGCCGTCGTGTCGGTGATCTGGTCTCGGTCGTTGTGGGCGCAGGCTGAGTCGCCGTGGTTTCCCGGCCTGGTTCCTTGGTGTCGTTCTCGGCGCGGTGTTCTGCGTTGGGTGTTTCTGTGCTGCGGGGCCGTTCCCGAGCGCTGCGCAGGTCGTGCGTTGCTCTGCCGAGCTTGGCGCGGTGGAAGTCGGTGTCGTGCCTTCGCTGCTCGTGGGTGCGCCAATGCCCCAAGCAGGTTGTCGCGATGACTGGCAACAGCTCGAACAGATTCGTGATCCGGCCTGCGACCACCAGCCTCGCCAACATCCCGGCGGCCAAGACGGACACCTCCGACCTGGCGGTGACCGACGACGGTTCGAGACAATCTCCGCACCGCGGTTTCTCTTCCGCAGCTGTGTCGGTGTCACCCGGGTCTGGCCTCCGGCCCCCGATCACCAGCCTACCGGTGCCCGACGACCAAACTGACTGCCGAGCGAGAGTTGTCCACAGGCTCAAACGGGCCTTCTACCTGCGAAAATGTGACGTGCTCAGCGTTTCGTCCCAAGCCCTGTGGATAACCTGTGTGTGGTTTCGCGCCGCTGTCGGCCGCTGTCGGTAGCGTGGAATCGGGGGCTGCTCAGCACGGCAAACCGGCCAAATGCCACGGAAAACCCTTGTGGGTCAGTGTGGTTCGTCATTTTCGCGTGCCGGTGCGTGCCGGGTTCGTCGACTATGGACGCAGGATGGCCTCCGGCCCCCGGAATCCAGTGTAGACAGTGGTAGGGAACGGGAATCGCGCTTCGCCGCGAGTTATCCACAGGAATTTTCGGCTTTGACCTGCTGGGACCATGGGGCAGTCATGATCCACAGGGTGGTTGTGGACAACTTTGTTCGGTGGATGCGGCCGCTTTCAGCGGAAGCGATAGCGTGGGCGAGACAGGGACTGGCCAGGGGAGGGGCGTTGTGCACGGTGAGGCCGAGCGGCGTGCGATTGAGATGTGGTTTCGGCGGCGTGGCCTGCCGATGGTCGTGCGGCGGCAGGTCAGGGGCACTTCTCTGCTCTCCCGCGCCACGCCCGCGTTGGTGTTCCTCGTCCTCTTCCGCCCGCTGCTGACCTGGGTCACCGACCAGTTGAACCAGCTCGACGTCGATTCGGCGAACACGCCTTATGTCCTCGGCCTGCTCGCGCTCTCGCTGGCGACTGTGGTTGTGCCGTTCTTCGTCGCGTGGTTCGTGTCGTGGGTTCTGCGGGGGCGGTCCGAGTTGAAGCGGCTCGTGATCGCGGCCGTTGTGCTTGTTCTCGGGGTTGTGGTGCTGCCGCTGGTGCAGAAACAGGTTGGCCAGATCAGCAATGTCCCGGTCACGATGGGTGTGTACGCGGGCGCCGTGGTGGTTGTGCTCTTCCTGGTTTTCGTTGGTGCCGGGTCCATTCTTTCGTGGGCGCTGCGGGTTGCCGTCGGGCAGGTTCGGGATGTCGGCAATCTGGCGAGCCGCGCGCTGCCCACTCTCATGGTCTTCATGCTGTTCGGGTTCTTCGCCACCGAGACGTGGCAGATCGCCGACAAGCTCCAGTCCCAGGACGGCCGCCGGATCAACCTGTGGCTGGTCATCGGCTTGTTCGCGCTGCTCGCGAGCCTCTTCCTGATCGCCATCCTGCGGGACGAGGGCCGCGAGGCGCTGGCCAGGCACCGCGCCGCCGGAATGCGGGACTACGAGGCCGTCCTGAGCAGGACGCCGCTGAACCACAACGTGCCCGAGGTCCGCAACTTCCCGATGACGCGCCGGGAGAAGGGCAACCTGGCGCTGGTGGTGTACCTCGCCCTGGCTCTGCAGGCCGTGGTCTTCGCGGTCGTCGTCTTCTGGTTCCTCATCGTGTTCGGGTTGATCGCGATCGACGACAGCATCATCCAGGGGTGGCTCAGCAAGCCGGAGCTGGACCCCAGCGGCAAGCTGTTCGGCCTTCCGCTACCCGGAGTGAGCGACGAGCTGGTCCGGGTCGCGATGCTGCTCTCCGGGTTCTCCGGGATGTTCTTCGCCGCATCCATCTTCACCGACCCCACGTACCGCAAGTCTTTCTTCGACCCGCTGATGGCCGACGTCGCTGTCAGCCTCGCCGCGAGAGACGCCTATCTCACTGTGTGGGAGGGAGATGAGGCACCACCGAGTTACCCTGGAGGGGGGCCTTTGGCGACGGAGGGTGACCTGGAGTGGCAGAGAACTCAGTGACCGGGGTCGACGGCACGTTCGAGCCCGCGCCACCACCGCTGTTGACCGACCCGCTCGCCGGGCTGGTCACGGGCCTGAACCTGCCCCGGCAACGCCGGGACGAGTTACCGCTGGCCAAGCCCGACCTGCCGGACCCGGACGACATCAGGGCCGCCGTGGAGGCCGCGCTCGACGAGGAGGCAGAGCCGCCCGCCCCGCAGGAGCCCACCCAGTCGGAGCGGCCGCCCGCCGTGAAGCCGGTGCTCATGCTCCCGCTCAGACAGTGGCCCGCTGCCGCGGTCAGCAAGCTGCGGGCGACCAAGGACCGGATCCAGGCGCCGCCCGCCGAGCGCAAGCCTGCGGGGATGCGCAGCGGAATGGCCGTCGTGATCGTGATCGTGCTGGTCACGGTCGTGATCCTGTACTTCGTGATCACCAGCCTCGTGCACACCTTCAGCCAGCTCTTCGGGTGACATCGGCTGAAGCTACGCTGGTGTGTGCCGAAATGAGGTGGGGCATATCAGCGTAGGCAGCGGAGACCAGGCTTCACGGGCCGAGGACATGCCCTCGGTCCGTTCCGACGCATCGTTGGCGCACCGGATCCGCAGCGTGCTGGCCATCCGGCCGTTCCGCAGGCTCTGGGGCGTCAGCTTCATCTGCAGCATGGGCGACTGGTTGTCGCTGCTGGCGCTGACCGGCCTGATCACCAAGCTCACCAACGACTACGCGTTCCAGAACTACGCGTTCGCCGGTGTGGTGCTGACCCAGTTGCTGCCAGGCCTGCTGTTCGCGCCGTTCGGTGGCCTGCTTGCGGACAGGTTCGACCGGCGCAAAGTCATGGTCGTCTGCGACGTGATGCGCGCGGGCCTGTTGGTTTCCATCGCGGTCGTCGGCTCACCGATCTGGCTGCTCATCGCGAACTTCCTGGTCGGCTGCTGCCAGCTGCTGTGGATCCCGTCCAAGGACGCGGCAGTGCCCAACATGCTGCGCCGCAAGGACCAGGTCGAGACGGCCAACCAGCTGTCGCTGGTGATGACGTGGGGCATCTCGGTGATCGCCGGTGCCGGGCTCTACGCCCTGCTCTACGGCATCTCCCAGCAGGTGTTCCACGTCAAGCTGGACGAGACCGGAATGGGCATGGCCACGATCATCGTGATGATCAACGCCCTGTTCTACCTCACGTCCGCGATCATCGTCGCCACCCGCATCCCCGAGCTGTCCATCCGTGTCGCAGCCACCGCGCCAGTCAAGCCGGACAAGCCAGACGAGCCGGAGACAGCGGAGTCGGCGGAGACGAAGACTGGGCTCTGGGCGTTGATGCGCGAAGGTCTGCGGTTCATCCGCAGCACCAGGCTGGTCCGCGGCCTGCTGATCGGCATGACCGGGGCGTTCGCCGCCGCGGGCGCGCTCGTCGGCAGCTCCAAGCCGTACTCCTCCAGCCTGCTCGGCGGGGACTCGGCCTTCGGCTGGTTGTTCGCCGCCCTGTTCGTCGGTATCGGCTCGGGTATGGCGTCGGCCACGAAGATGGCGCAGCGGATCCCGCACAACCGCCTGTTCGGCATCTCGATCGTGCTCGCGGGCCTCGGCCTGGTGCCGGTCGCCGCCTCACCACATCTGTGGGTGTCGCTGGTCGCCGTCGCGTTCGTCGGCGCGTGCGCGGGGATCGCGTTCCTCACCGGTGTCACGATCATCGGCACGCAGGTCGAAGACGCCATCCGCGGCCGGATCAACGCGATCTACCAGTCGCTGATGAAGATCATCCTGGCCGGATCGATGATCATGGTCCCGGTGTTCGTCGGCCTGGTCCGACCGCGCAACGTGGAGATCTTCGGCAGCGCCGTACGAATCGACGGCACCAGGCCGGTGCTGTTCGTCGCCGGGCTGATCGCCGCGGTGGTCGGTGTGATCGCGTACCGGCAGATGGACGACCGCCGCTCCGAGACGATCCTCGCCGACCTGAAGGCCGCCATCCGGGGCAAACCCCAGCGCTACACCGGCCTGCTGATCGCGGTCGAAGGCGACACCGCGCAGGACACCGCGGCCCAGTCCCGGCTGCTGACGGACTGGCTGCGCAAGTCCGGCAGCCGGGAGATCATGCTCGCGACCGACCCGACGCTCAACGACCGGCGACTGCGTGCCGTGCTCGCCGGAGCCGAACTGACGGGCGCACGGGCGCACGCGCTGGTCGCCGCCGCTGTGCGGGCGGACATCGTGGAGCGGGAGATCCGCCCTGCGCTGGACCGTGGCGCGATCGTGGTGATGGAGCGGTTCGTCGACAGCCCGTTCGCGCACCTGTCCGTTGTCGCGGGGCTGGACCCGGCGGAGATGGAAGGGCTGACCGACTGGGCCACCGCGAAACTGCGGCCGGACCTGACGGTGCTGCTCGACCGCGACCCGGCGACGTTGCCGCAGACGAAGTACCAGTCGAGCGACCACCACTGGCGTGTCCAGAACGTCCTGACCGACATGGCGTCGTCCGACCCGGACCGCTATGTCGTGGTCGACACCGACGACGATGACGAAGCCACCGCGCAGCGCGTCCAGACGGCCGTGCGTGGCGCGATCGCGGCCCGCAAGCTCGGGCTCGACGAAGATGAACGGATGCCAGTGGAGGCCCAGTGACCGTCTGGTCGCACGTTGTCGGGCAGGCAGATGCCGTCGAAGTACTGACCAAGGCTGCCCAGGCGGCGGCGTTGATCGTGCGCGGCGAGCAGGCTGCGGCAGGCGGTATGACGCACGCGTGGCTGTTCACCGGTCCGCCTGGCTCAGGGCGTTCCACCGCGGCACGGGCGTTCGCGGCCGCGTTGGAGTGTGACTCCGGGACAGGGTGCGGCGAATGCGGTGGCTGCCGCACCACGATGGCCGGAACACACGCGGACGTACGGCTGGTCGTCCCCGAAGGACTGTCCATTTCGGTCGCGGAGATGCGCGCGCTCGTGCAGACCGCGGCCCGGCGGCCGACCGGCGGCCGGTGGCAGGTCGTGATCATCGAGGACGCCGACCGGCTCACCGAAGGCGCGGCCAACGCGCTGCTCAAGGCGGTCGAGGAACCGCCGGAGCGGACCGTGTTCCTGCTGTGCGCGCCGTCGGACCACCCGGACGACGTCTCGGTGACCATCCGGTCCCGCTGCCGCGGTGTGTCGCTGCGGATTCCCTCGGCGAAGGCGATCGCGGAAGTCCTGGTGGACCGCGACTCCGTCGACCAGGACACGGCGACATGGGCCGCTTCGGTGTGCGGCGGCCACGTCGGCCGCGCCCGGCGCCTGGCAACAGACGAGTCAGCGCGCGACCGCCGAGCCTCGGTCCTGCGGATCCCGTTGGCGCTGCGACGTCCCGGTGACGTGTTCACGCTCGCCGACGAACTCGTCAAAGCAGCCGAGTCGGAAGCATCCGAGCAGAGCGGATCCCGTGACGAAGCCGAACGCGACGCCCTGAAGACGGCGTTGGGCGCGGGCGGGACAGGCAAGGGCACCGCGTCGGCGACTCGCGGGTCGGCCGGTGCGTTGAAGGAACTGGAGCGCAGGCAGAAGTCCCGCGCGACCCGAACCCAGCGGGACACGCTCGACCTCGCCCTGGTCGACCTGGCCGGGTTCTACCGGGACGTGCTGGTCACCGCCAGTGGGTCGGAAGCCGTGCTGAACCACCCGGATCACGCGAACGACGCCCGTACCGCCGCGGCCTCATGGTCGCCCGAGTCGACGCTCCGGCGCCTCGAAGCAGTGTTGTCGTGCCGCGAGGCGCTGGAGCTGAACGTGAAGCCACGCATCGCCATCGAGGCGATGGTGACCACGCTCTACTACGGCTGATCGTCCTCTTCAGGGGCTGGGGCGTCGGCTGCGGCCTGTGCCCGGCGGATCCGGTGCCTCGGCAGCGCGGCGACGAGGATGACGCCGACCATCAGCATGGCCGTACCCGTCCAGAACATCGGGATGGCCTGGTAGGCACTGGTGTACGCCAGGTGCGGTTCCTTAGGCGCGGGCTTGTTGGCAGGCGGCGCGGGCGGCCCACCGGCGGTGCCACACACCACGCCACCAGCCGGTGCCGCGGCGCGGGCGATCTGCTCACCGAGCGACACCTGCGCCAGCGCCGAAGGCAGACCAGGCAAACCAAGCGCCTGCGTGGGCAGCACCTGCAGGTCCAGCATCCTGGCGCTCGCGGCGACGTGATGGCCCTTCAACGGCTGTGTCACGTCCTCGGCCTTCTGCTGCAGACCGGCGATGGACAGCCGCAGCACACCGATGTCGAGCTTGAGCTTGTTGAGCTCACCGGCCTTGGACTGCAGCGGCGAGTCCTTCGGCAGCGCGTTCGCCAGGTCGCCGATCAGCGGCAGCTTCTTCAACGCGTCCGGCAGCTGGGTGGTCAGGTCCGGCAGCGGAATCCCGATCGGCACGTCGAAGGTCGGGTTCGCCGCGTCCAGTTTGAACAGGACCTTGTCGCCCTGCTTCGCCTCGATGACGGGGGCGGTGTACTTGACCGACGAGGTCTTCGCGTCGCCGGTGGACGTGACCTGCAGCGTCGGCTGGCTGACGACGTTGAGCGAGACCGCGAACGGCGTGCCCGCCAGCAGGTTGAGGCTGGCGACCTGCAGCGTGGAGGTGGAACGCACCGCCTTGTTGGCCGAGCCGGGGATGTCGACGAGCTCGACGACCGACCGGGTGGACAACGTGTTCGGCAGGCTGATCAGCGACCCCTTGCCGTCCGCCTTGTCCGGCCCAGGCAACAGCCCACCGAGTTCGGAGAGCGGGCCAGGCAACGCCTTGAGCTGGTCAGTGAGCGCGGTGAGCTGGTCGGGGTTGAGTTTCGACTCGGTGAGCTTCCCGCTGAGGTCGGTGACGCCGGGCAACGTCGGAATGGCGTTCAGCAACGACAGGCTGGCCAGGGACGTGCTCGCGTCCGACAACGGGGTGACACACGGGCCCAGCGTCTCGCTCCACCGCGCGTGCGCGCTGCCGTTCAGCAACCCGACCTTCACCAGCAGGTCAAGCGGGGTCTTGGGCGGATTGAGGCCGAACGTCGTCGGCTTCTCGTTGTCCGGGAGAGCGGTCTGCGCGACAGCGCCGGGAGACTGTGGACTCTTGCCCTGAACAGCCACTCCACCAGGCGAAGCCTGCGCGATGGACCGCTCGGCGATGAGGAACGACTCGGAGTTGACCTGAGCGCTGGACAGCCCGAACCCCACCTCCAGCGCGGACTGCTTCGGCAACTTCTCGGAGTAGCCGGGAAGGATGGTGTTGGTGGGGGCGGAACTGGGAAGAATGCGCACCATCGCCAACGCGGTCCCAGCGTCCCCGACAGCATGCCCAAGCGGCTGCGGCCCGATGGGAGAGGAAGCAGGCGGCTGGTTCGGATCCTTCGGCGGCGGAATCGGCGTCGTCGCAGGCGGCTGAGCGGCGGTAGCAGCAGGCGCGGCCACCAACGCGAGCATGGTGACAACCACCGGCATGGCCAAGGCAACCGGCATGCTTCTGCGTATCAACTGAGCCCTCCTTGCGACCGCCGTCACATAACACAACGACCAACCAGCCGATTGGTGACTCACCCGAGCGGGTGGTCGTAAACCCGTCGACGAGGCCCGCTACACTGGATGAGGACACGCCGCCTTAGCTCAGACGGCTAGAGCGACGCACTCGTAATGCGTAGGTCAAGGGTTCGATTCCCTTAGGCGGCTCCATGCTTGACCAGGCCCTTCCCAGGATTCGGGAGGGGCCTGAGTCTTTGAGGGTTGCAGTTCTGGCTTGCGCTTGTGCAGTCGGTCGCCGCAGGCGTGGGTCGTCGCAGCCGTGCGTCCAGTTGTTGCGCCGGATCACCAGACCTTGAACGCGCCCGTCTTAAGGTCCACGTATTTCCACCGCCGACCCAGGGCCTCACCTTGCTGCAGTTCGCAGGCGAGCCCGACCCGACCACCGAGCACCATTCCGCGCGCGGAGGAGAGGCTGGCCAAGACGACGCTGCCTGCCAAGGCGCGCAACGCGTTGGTGTTCTACAAGCCTTTGGATGGCTTGCAGAATATGGAAATCTGGATTCACGGCACGATCCTGTACAACTCGCTCTACCGCTTCGACGAAGACATGTTGGTTAACACTCACGTGTACGGCTTCGGTGCGGCTGTTGCACGTGTTCTGCACCTTCGCCGCCTGTCAGCAGGCGATCTGTTCGAGACCTACTCGGAGAGCTACGAGAACGTCTGGAACGCGGCCAAGCCACCCAAGTGGTAGGCACCACGCATGGCGCGTATCGACCACTACCAGAACCCGGCCGCACCCAAGGCCAACAGCATCGTCGTGGCAGTGACCGCGTTCGTCCTGGACGACGACGGCAGACTGCTGATGATCCGCCGCACCGACAACGACCTGTACTCGATCCCAGGCGGAGCACAGGAAGTCGGCGAGACCGTCTCGGCCGCGGCCGTCCGCGAGATCGAGGAAGAGACCGGGATCGACATCGAGATCACCGGCCTGATCGGTGTCTACTCCGACCCTGAACACATCATCGAGTACACCGGCGGCGAGGTGCGCCAGGAGTTCTCGATCTGCTTCCGCGCCAACCCGATCGGCGGCTCACTGCGCACCAGCAACGAAAGCAAAGAGGTCAGCTGGGTCGAGCAGTCCCTGCTGCCCGAGCTGGTCATCCACCCGTCGATCCGGCTGCGCATCCAGCACGGCTTCGACGAGCGCGCCGAGCCCTACTACGCCTAGCCCAACTCCACGACCGAACAGCCACGCAGCAGGCTGGACGCCAAGGTCCACGGGTCCATGCCGGGTTTCTGTAACGAACTGGCCAACTCGGGCGCTCAGTCTCAGCAGCGCTCACAACCTGGCCGCACGCACACGCTACTCACCGACGGGTAAGACCCGCGACAGATGACAGCTGGATCTGCCCGATCAGTCCCACTTCACAGGCACGGACAGGCAAGCAGCCTTTCACGGACCAGTCGCACCCTCTGCGAACCCGCGGTTTGGGTCCGGATGAGCGTCATTCGTCTGCGCTGGGGAACCTGGCGTGGCCGGGAGCGGCCAGCAGCCGGTCGATTTCGACGAACGTCAAGTCGACCTGGTCGGTCAGCAGCGGGGCCCTCATCGACATGCCCAGGGTCAGGTGCATCAGCAGGGCAGCGACACCAGCCGGACCCAACTGGTCGCGGAAAACGCCCTGGCGCTGTCCATCTGCCACCAGTTCGGTCAGGAACTGCTGCCAGATCTCGAAGTACCTCTCCAGCGGCACGCGCACCGCGTCGTCCTGCCGGTGCCGGATCAGCTCCTGCAGTACGAAGAACTGCCGCGGGTCGGCCTTGATCTGGTCCCGCAACCCTTCCATCAACCGCCACAACCGCTCTGCCGCCGACAGGTCCGAGCTGTCCGGCCGCTCGACCAGCGGTACGGCGATGCCGTTGTAGATGGCGCGGTCGACCACGGCCTGCATCAGGTCGGCCTTGCTCGGGAAGTAGTAGTGCAGTGTCGCGTGGGTGATTCCCGCCCGTGCTCCCACGTCGCGGGTGCGCAATCCCGCCAGCCCCCGCTCGGCGATGACATCGAACGCCGACTCGATCAACTGCTCGCGCCGCAGCTCACGCCCCAGCGGAACCACCCCCTGCCTAGACCATGTGGCAGGGTACGCGCACCTTGACCGATGGTGAGCCAGGCACACTGGTGCCCTGGTGGCAGGCCGGGCAGTCGGGCGCCGTCAAATCCCGGACTGGCCGGGCGGCGTGGCGGAACGCATGCGCCTGATCTCGAGATGGGCTTCGGCGAGCGCGGCTTGCAGTTCGCGGACCTGGTGCTGTAGCGCGTCCGTCGCGGCCGGAGCGGGCCGCAGCAACGGGAGGACGACGTCGTCGGTGACGGCGGCCAGGTAGTCCTCGTCGAGCGGCCCGGTGTACGTGAGGAACCGGAACAGCACCAGTTCGGGTCCGAGAAAGGCCACGTCGGTGTCCACGACCTCGGGACGGACCTCGCCTCGGGCCACTCCGGTGCGCAGCAACCTGCGCACCGGCTCCAACCGCGCGCCGAAGAACTGGCTGGTGAACGAGTCGGCGAGTTCGCTGTTCTGGATCACCGCGCCCATCACCGCGCGCACCAGAGGCCCCGCTGGTCCGGAGAGGACTTCGGCCATGGTCCGCAGCAACGAGAGCAGATCCGTCCGCAGGTCCCCGCTGGAGCCCTCCTCGTGCCCTTCCGGCATCAGGTGACCAAGGGCGTCGACGAGCAGGGCCTCCTTCGACGGCCAGCGCCGGTAGAGCGAGGCTTTGCCGGTGTGCGCCCTGGCGGCGATGGCCTCCATCGTCAGGCCGGCCATGCCGGATTCGGCGAGTTCGGCGACAGCGGCGGCGTAGATCGCAGCGAGAAGGTCCTCGCCCCGGCGCCGCCGGGCGGCCGGGAACGGGAGCGACGCCACGAGCACACCTTCTCACGGCAGTTGAACGGTTGAGCCGCGACCAACATAAGTATACGTTCCGTTCGCAAAATCAAGATTTAAGGAACGAATCGTCTCTTAGTGGAGGTTGGCCGTGCGCATGTCGCAACGGACTCGCAAGCTGGCACTCGCCTTACACGTGGTGTTCTCCGTCGGGTGGATCGGCATCTCGGCCTCGATGGTCGTGCTCGCTCTGGTGGGGCTGAACACCACCCATCCCGGCGTCCGGGTCGGCTCGTACAACGCACTCATGACGCTGGACGAGACGATCATGGGGATCTTCGCGCTGGTCTCGCTGATCACCGGCGTGTGGCTGGGCCTCGGCACGCCGTTCGGCCTCATCCGGTACTGGTGGGTCGTGGCCAAGCAGGTCCTGTTCGGCTTGGTGATGATCGGCGCGTTCGGCTTCACCCACATCTGGGTGATCGGCGGACTCGACGAGGCACTGGCAACCGGTGGCATCACCAGCGGGGGCGTCGCTCTCGTTTTCGGCGCGCCGACGTTGATGGCGCTGCTGACGGCCGCCGCTGTCATCTCGGTCTACAAGCCGTGGGGGCGTACCCCACGGGGCAAGCGCCCAGCAGGCACGACCGTCGTGGTCAAGGACATCCGGCTCGTGGCGGAGGACATCGTCTCGGTCGCGCTCGCCGACCCGAAAGGCGCGTCGCTCGACGCGTGGACTCCGGGCGCACACGTCGATCTCATCCTGCCCTCGGGCAAGGTGCGGCAGTACTCGATCCACAGCGACCCGGCCGACCGGTCCGCGTATCGCTGCGCCGTGTTGCTGGAACGGGACGGCCGCGGCGGATCCCGCGAGATCCACGGCCTGAAACCCGGCAAGCGGATCGCGATCCGCGGGCCGCGCAACAACTTCCCACTGGTGGACGCGCCGTCATACCTCTTCGTCGCCGGTGGCATCGGCGTGACACCGCTGATGCCGATGATCAGGTCCGTGGACGACCGCCGCATCCCGTGGCGCCTGGTGTACGTCGGCCGGTCGCTGAGGTCGATGGCGTTCGCCATGGAACTGCGCAACCGGTATCCGGGCAGAGTGGCGCTCCATCCGCGGGACACCACCAACCGGCCCGACCTCGCGGCGATCCTGCGCTGGGCACCGAGCGACTGCCATGTCTACTCGTGCGGACCGGAAAGGCTCCTCGAGGCATTGACGCGGATCGTGCCGAGCCAACGGCTGCACATCGAGCACTTCGTCGCGTCGACCGCACTGAGCGACCTGCCGAAACAGCCTTTCGACGTCGTGCTGGCCAGCACGAGCACCAAGCTCACCATCCCCAGTGAACAGACATTGCTCGCAGCCCTCCGTGAGTACGCCCCAGGCATCGAAGCGTCGTGTGAGGACGGTGTGTGCGGAACGTGCAAGGTCGCGGTACTCAGTGGCGTGCCCGAACACCGCGACAACGTCCTGCAACCGGCGGAGCGGGACCGAGACGACGTGATCTACCCCTGCGTTTCACGCGCCAAGTCCGCACGTCTGGTCCTCGACCTGTAACGGGCATTCGGGGGACTCGTGTCGCTTGTGGACGGTGGTGGCGGCTTCTCCGGCACCACCTGGTCAACCGGTGGACTGGTTTCTCTCCAGGTGCTGACCGAGTTCCTGCCATGTGGCGGCGCACGCCTTGGCCAACTCCGCGAGTGTGATCGCACTGTGCGGCGGAATACCGGCCAGCAGCCGAGTCCACTCCGTGGGCTGCGCGACATGGGAATCCAACCACCTCAACAACAACCGCCCGTTCTCGGTGAACCTGAGCGACGGATCGTTCTTCAGCGTCCGAAGGATCCCTTGTGGATCCCGTGATCCCGCCACCCCGGCACCACCCCGGTCGCGTACACGCCCGGACACTGCCTCGACGACCGGTCCTTGAACAGGCCGATCACTCTGCCGCGCCGCCGGAACCGGATCCTCGCCCCTGTTCAACCGCTGCCGCACGTCCCGCACGGTCACCGGAGAGATGCCCGCCAGCGCGGCGATCTCCCGCAGCGACGCATCCGGGTGAGCCGCGATCAACTCGCTCGCCCGCACCCTGCCCGCAGCCGCGTCCACCGGCCGCACCCGCCCATCCCGGCCGATCCGGGCGGACGGCCGCGGCGGCCCGGCCGGGATCCTGCGCCGAACAGCGGCGACACCGCTGGCCGACAAACCACACGACACGGCGACCGCGCGGTCGGACATGTGCGGGCAGGACACCAGAACCCTGGCGGCCGCCGCCTGCCGATCCCTGAGCGACAGCGGCAGGCCGTGAGCGATGTTCTCCTGGACCCCCAGAAGAAACACCTCGGCTTCGGGACAGTCCACGAGCCGCGCCTCGATCGTGTCCTGGCCGCGCAACATCGCGGCACGCAGCCGATGCCGCCCGTCGATGACCCGCATCGACGCCCGATGCACCAGGATCGGCGGCAGGCGTGCGCCCACCGCCGCCAACACGCGAACATGCTCAGGACTTTCCCCGGACAACCGAAAAGGATCCCCGAAACGCACGGAATCGATCCGTACCGCACTCACCGGAAGATCATCCAAATCAAGATGAATCAGATTCGCAATCGAGTGTGGCGGCACAGAATCCCCACTCCTGGCATCCATGCGGAACCCCCAGAATCCGCAGAGCCCCCTGGGAGATCTGCGGCGAACAGTCAGGCGATCGGTCGCAAGCCCTTGACACTGCACGAAACCGGCAACGCCACCCCTTTTACGGCGTCACCGAGGATCACGGTACTTGTCACCAAAAAAACTGTCAACCATCTGGTAGAAACCGGGGAGTGTGGCCGAGAACAATGACTGGAATTGAACGAAGAGCCGCCAATCGCTGATGCTCCGCGAAGCGCTACGGGTTGTACCGCACCATCAGCGGCCGGGTCGCGTCGCGCTCGTTCGAGATTCCGACCGCCCAGATGTTCGGCACCAACGTGCCTCCGACCGACGACAACTGCCCATCGGGGACGCCTGTCAGGTCGTCGATGATCCAGGACGAACGGCCGTCGCCGTCGAATCGCAGGCGCATCGCCAAAGGTCGCTGCCAGGCGGTGAACCCGACCGCGACCGGAGTCCCGTACTCCGACGTCACCGCCGTCAACTGGCCCGCCACCCCGGGAACTTCCTCCCGCGCCAGTTGTCCCGTCGCCGAATCCACCCGGTAGATCAGCGGGACGCGAGACCGGAGTGAGCCTCCGACTGGCGCGCTCCAACCGACCAGTCTGTGCGCCTGACCGTTGTAGCCGACCAGATGCTCCTCATGTCCGGGCAGCGGGACGGGCGCCGAAAGCGCGGACCAGGATTCGCCGTCGAAGCGCAACGCGAGCACACGGCTTCCCCGGTGGCGATCATGGGCGATTCCGTATACGTCCACGCTGTCACTGTTGATCAGGACGGAGCTCAGCTCGCTGGAGTCACCCGACAAGCGTGGCGGTACCGGCACATTCCGCCACCGCGTGCCGTCCCACCGGCGCACCGCACCTCGTCGCTTCGCCGTCCCTGGCACGGGTTCCACGCCAACCGCCCAGGCCATCCCTTCCGCAACAGGGTCCTCCGCGACGGCGCGCAGCACCGCGCCACCTGGGACAGGTACACGATGCCAGCGACCGTCCACCCAACGCAGCGTGCCTTTCTCCGCGGCGACCCAGCTGTCCACGAGACCGTGGACCCGCCCCACGTCGGGTACTTCGACCGAAACCCAGCTCTCGGCGAAGTCACCGACGCTGCGCAGCGCGTAGGTCGTTCCGTTCGACCGCACGCCGAACGCCCACGCGTTGGCCGAGCCCGACGGAACAGTGGCCACCGCGGTGAGCGCCCCATCGGCATTGATTCCACTTTGGACCTGCCACGCGGAGGTCTCCGACCAGGCTGGATCCGATGTTCCCAGCAGACACAGTAACGCTCCGACGATTACGAGTCGGCTTCGTCGACGCACGGCCCCTCCGATCGACGCTCAACCAGTGGACGATTCTGTCCCGAACCGCGCCTCGCGGTCCAGCGCAGCCGACAGCCGTAACGGACTCCGGCAGAGTGAGCAACAGCCAAGCAACCTCATACCGAAACACCAGTGGTGCTCGCCGCGATACCGCAGTCCGCGTTCAAGTGCCTTCCTCGGGCAGTTGAACGCGGAACACAACAGGAAGGTTGACGTGACCCGGCCGACCGGACGTTCCTCGCCGCCCTGCTTCACCGGATCCAGGTCGTTGGTTGACCAGGTGCGGTCGCTCAGGTTGCAGGTAGGAAGCGAACTTCACGTGCAGCGGGGTGCCGTGCCGTCGGGCGGCTCTGAACGAGCGTCAACACGTTTTGGCTGCATTCGGGGAAGTTGAGTGTCCAGGCCGCGCCGTCGGGGTCGGTGTCGGCCTCGTAGACCACTTCGACCTTCGGGTGGCCAGGCTGCCAGCGAACGATCTGGTGGGACTTGTGCTGTGGCCGCTTCGGTTGCCGCCAGTAGACGTGGCTGCCGCAGGTGATCAAGCTGCTCGAGTCGATCACGCCAAGGGTGACGTTGTGCGGCCCTTGTTGGGCTTTGAGCACTGCGAAACCATGGTTGTTGATCTTGTCGGCCGCTTCGGGTATCTCGCTCCAGACATCCCAATTGCCCACCTGCGTGTGGTCGAACACGTGGCAGCCTCGGTAGCCGCCGACCACGTGCGAGTCGACCGTCGGCCGTGCGGGCAGCGGGATCCGATAGGCGATCCGGCAACTTGCCAGGGTGGCGCCATCGGTGGTCAGGTAGGTGAAGCCCGAATCGCTGCCGCGGATGGAGAATATGCCGTTCTGACCCGGTGGCATACAGCTGACGTCGGTTCCGGTGCCGGTTGGCAGATCGAAAACATGCAGGCAGCGGTCCTTCTGGCCGTCCTTTTCGATCGCCACGGCGAACTGGTCGCCCGCGAGCGCGGCGGCGCTCAGGTAACCCAATCGGCGCCCGTCGGCGGCGTGCAGTGGAGCGCGGGTGCCGGTGAGCAGGTCGTACCGGGTGAGGTGGATGCGTCCGCCTTCATCACCTGCGGCGATGTCCGTGATCTCCTGCACGATGGCGGTGTCGCGCCAGAAGTACAGTCCGTGGAGCCGCCGGTCCGGTGCGGACCGAACGTAGTTGGCGACCGGTTTTCGATCAGCGACCCGGACGACTGTGAGGCCTTCGTCGTTCTCGGTGGCCGCGGCGTTCGGGTCGGCGCGCATCATGTACTTCTGCCCGATCGTGGCTTGGGGGCGCGCGGCGTACTCGTTGTCCGCCAACTGCCACGGGAGGTCCACTTTGGTCTGGTCAAGGCTGTCGGGCGCGGGGACAGCGAAGCCGTCCTGCGTGGTGCTGGTTGGTGGCGCACCGTCGCCGTGGTCCTCGTTCGTGCAGCCGACGAGGACAACACACAGGAACAGGGCCAACGCGGCGCGCCGCCAACCAGTCATGTCACTCAACCAATTCTGTACTTGAGACGGATGGAGTAGGAGATGCTCTTCATGGGATGACGGTGGTTCCGGTGCGTCCTGAAGTCACCGTCATTCAAAACAGTGCGAACGCAGCCTGTTGTCGTACTCGGGCGGCAACTGCCGGATTTCCTTGTTGGCTGGAACCCGCAGCGGTTCCGGATCCACCGCCCTGTCACACGCCTCCGAGCGGAAGAGGAGCACGGTCCGATCGCTGAAATTCTGGATCGCCGACGCCGAATCCCACACCGGTCCGGCCGAGCCGATGTACTTCAAGCCGCGATAACTGGGCTCGTCGTTCTCAGCCCAGTACATGCCTTCCGTGTAGCCAGCTCCCTGGAAGAGCTGAATGCCGTATTTCTCCACAGTGCCGACGGTCTCCGCGTTTGCCAACCCTGCCGGTGCGGCCACGGCCAACGATGCCCCGAACACTGCCAGAAACAAGGCGGCAGCTGGCACAGTCCTCAGTTTCTTCATTCTGTTCCCTTCTCTTGGGTCGCTTCTACGAGGGCAGGACGTTCTGGCTGCAGCGAGGGAAGTTCAGCGTCAGTAGGAGATGTTCTTCATGGGATGACGGTGGTTCTGGTCGATGATGTTCGCGTGGTCCTCCCAGAAGGACACCGGAACCCGGGATCCACCGGCGGGCTCGTAGATGCTGATCTGCCAGACCGGGTTGTTGGGGTTGAAGTTGAACGCACGGGCGACGTTGAAGTGTCCGCCCGTGGTCATCCGATACTTGTTGTTACCCTCGTACAACACGGGATGCAGCTGGACCGGCGCTTTGATCAGGTGGTTGCGGAACAGGTTCTGCCACCTCGCCACGTTCCAGCCGGAGATGCCGACCACCACGTAGTCGCCTATGACGTTCTTCCAGGTCAGGTGAGTGTTGATATTGGCGTTGATGGCAGTGATCGCCGTGCCGTCGGTCGTCGTGCCGAGTCGTCCGGCCCAGAACTGCTGGGTGTACCCGTTGCCTGGGCTGAGTTCGTCCCCTCGGCGCGGATCCGTCCAGGCCATTGCCAAGAACGACGTTGGCCCGCAGTAGTAGCTGTTGATCTGCTTCTGGCCGCGGTTCGGGTCGCCGACGCCACCCTCGTCGATCTGAGCGGCCGATCGGCCGTCACGGTAGCCGAGCTGCTGGATTTGACCTGCCAGTTCCGGATACCGCTCGACCAGATCCGACGGCACCGGTTTGCCCGCTGTCACCTGATCCCACAGCTTCACTTTTCCCAGCGCCTGAATCGCCTGGTCCAGCTCGCCCTTCTCCTGCGCCACCCGCGTCTCGCGTGGCTGGTTCGCCCAGTTCCGCAGCTGCACGGACAACGGCATGTCACCGCGGGCGTCCAGTTCCGTGCTGGTAGTGGCCCGCCGGGCGATGGCCGCTTCCGCGCCGACCCGGTCGCGCAGTTCGGCCGCGCTGGGAGCATGGTCGACCCAGCCGATGTGCAGGCAGTACGTGCGACCGTCCAGCGGCAGGCAACGCACCGCGTTCACAGCCAGATCGGCGTCTGACGTCCCGGCCAGCATTCCGTTCGCCGCCGACGCACCAGCGAAGGCATGAGCTGTCGATCTGAGCTGGTCGGCAATGGGCGTTGCCTGCGTACCCGCACCCGCAGTGGGCGCGAATGCCGACATGGCCATGGGAATACCCAGCGCCATAGCGGCGAATCTTCGTAACTTTGCATGCATGCTGACGACAGCCGTCCTTCCGTATGTGGATCCCCTGCTGGGGCGAAAACGCGATCACCGCACGGCAATCGCATCGAAGCAGCCACACGCCGACGGGTGGCCGTTTTTGGTTGACCAACCCCTGTTGCGACTAGGTGAATTATTAACAGACAATGTCCGAGGGCGCCAGTGTTCAACTGAACGCATTGGATGGTTGTACAACGCCGAAAACGCGAACGTGGCTGACCGAACCCTCTGATCATGTCGTCGACGGTGCCGAGTTCAGGCGTGGCACCCGGACCGAAGCGGTGTCGACTTCCACCACGCCGATCGCGCACGTGCCACCGAGGTCGACCGCCTCGTCGCGACCCGAGTATTCCGTTCCAGTTGGACGGAATGATCGCTTTGGCGGACACCGGGACCATCGGTCGGCGGTTCGAATATGCGTCGACGCGGGTGGCGCAGTAGCCAGTTCGGCCGTTCAGTCGAACGACATTCCATTCCCGCATCGCTATGGTCGTGGCACAGGGGTTCCATTATGAGCTGACAAAAGCCGCCCCTTGCCGTCTTCAATCCGGGGCAGTCGGTTGGGGACGGTTGCAGTGAGGTCAAGTGCAACCCTGGGGAGGGACTGTGCACTTTCCAAGAAAAAATCATGCGCTGACAATATTTTCTATATTTGCCGCGATCGTGGCGTTGACTGCGTCAGGGACGGCCTCGGCACAACCGCAGAAACAGTCCTCGGTGGAGGCCTGCGCACTCGGTGGAGAGTGGGGGCGCTGCCTTGAGGTCACCGCACAACTCGACCGTGCGCCATCCGTGGGTGAAACCGCGACGCTGCTGGTGGAACTGAAATCGTCGGCCCTGCTCAAGGACGTCTCGCTGCAGGTCGGCCTGCCCGCTGCGCTCGCTTGGGAAAAGGCACCGGCCGCGTCCTCGTTCACCGCCACCGCCGGTCTGACGAAGCAGTTCAAGGCGACAGTCCGGGCGGCGAAGACCGGGTCGGGGGCGATCCGCGTCCAAGCGGTGACCGGACGGGGCCTGCCGTTTGACTCGGATCCGGTCGGTGTCGCGCTCACCGCGGGAGACGACGCAGCAGGATCGTTCCTCGGCTTCCGCAAGGGCCCGCAGGGTGTCGCGGAACTGCCGAGGGACGCCGTGATCTCCCAGCATGCCCGAGCGTACGAGCCCGTCGGCACCGAGAAGCTACCCGTGCCGTTCAACGACGACCCGGACCACGCGCCCGGCATCCAGGCCACGTCGTGCGTGACCGGCCGGTGGTTCTACAACATCGGCGATGCCTGGTTCCCGTCCCGCAACTTCGAAGTGCAGGTCTGGGACGAGGACTCGATCTCGGACGACCTGCTCGCGGTCGGCGTGACCGATGGCAATGGCTCTTTCCGGTTCTGCTTCGAGAACGACGACGGCCTCGGTGGTGGCGGCCAGGACGTCTACGTGAAGTTCGTGGCGTTCAACCAGAGCTGGAGCATCGTCGACGACGGTGACGACCCGTACGAGTACCAGTTCGAGGTCCGGCCGAACATCGCGGACGGGGCGACGCTGGACTACGGCAGGCGCATCCCGTCAAACCCGGAGCACCACCTGGCCCTGCGGGCGTGGGAGACGGCGAACGACGCGGCGGCGTGGACGCCCGGCCGGTGCTGGGACCGTGACGACACCGACTGTCGCAACATCGGGATCCGCTGGCCCCTCGGTAACACCGCCCGGTACGTCCCCGGCGACGACCAGATCGAACTGCCGCTGCTCACGCCAGAGAACCCATGGGTCGTGGCGCACGAGCTCGGTCATGGTGTGATGGACGACGTCTACAAGGACGACATGCCGGACATCGACGACACGTGCCGCGAACACGTCGTGACAAGGGCTGAGAAGCCCGCGTGCGCGTGGACCGAAGGCTTCGCCGACTGGTACGGCCTGGTGGTCGTCGACGAGCCGAACCAGCCTGGTTTCGCGGACTTCGAGAACCACACCTGGGGCTCGCCGAACTGGGACAACGGCCCGAACGTGGAAGGCCGCATCGCGGGCGCGTTGTGGGACCTGCACGACCCGGTCGGTGAGCCGCCATGGGACCGGTTTCAGGGCCCCGAGCCGGGCGCGGTGTGGGAGACGTTCCTCGACAACCACTCGGAGAGTTTCGAGGAGTTCTGGCGGCAACGCGGCGCCGATGGCCAGTCCGCGGGACAGTTGGCCGCGTTGTTCCAGAACACCGTCGACTTCGGCTTCCGCGACGGGCTGACCTCCGGTTCGGAGATCAGCGTGCCCAGCCCGAACCCACCTGGCCAGCACAACTACCGGTACGACACCCAGTTTCGATTCTGGTCCGTCGTGGCGATGCGTCCGCCGACCGCCGCCGACTACGAACTGGAACTGTACGACGACAACGCCATGACCCAACAACTGGCACGCAGTGTCGCCGGCGCGGGCACGACCGACTTCATCGCGGTCGACTCGAACGTCGATGGGCGCGTACTCGGTGACTACTACCCGCGGGTGGTGCACCGCCTCGGCGACGGGAACTACACGATCGAGGTCTCGGACAGCGGCAAGATCCTGCCGGTGGCGGGTGACCAGCGGGTGATGGGTCCCCGTGACGTGGTCGAAGTATGGGACCACTGCGGCTCAACCCAGACGCGCGTCACCGTCACGCCGTCCGACGCAAGCCAGGACGCGGAGCTGTTTGTCATGAGCTCGGCAGGTGGCGCGGTGCGCGTCCGCACGGACAGTATCGCGCGTTCGGTCGACGCCGGTCCCGGCCAGCCGGAGACGGTCGAGTTCACGCCGCCGGGCTTCGACTGCTTCGGCATCGTGCTGATCAACAAGGCTGGCAGTGGCACCTACACGCTCACTGTTTCCTGACACCACGCGCCCGCGCGGGGAACCTCCCCGCGCGGGCGCGCGTCTCAGTCCCGTGCGCCGACTTCTGCTCGCGCTTCCGGTGTTGCTTGTCGCCTGTGGCGCCGAGCCACCCCCGCCCGCGACCAGCGGGACGGCCCCGATCTTGGTCTCCGACCACCGCCAGGGCATGCCAACCTGGTCACAACAAGTGAAGCTACCGGAGTTCGCTCTTTACGGTGACCGCCGTGCGATCGTGCCAGAGGGATTCGACGGGGCGCTGCCGAAAGTCGTCGCCTACCCACTCACCCCGGACCGTGTGCGACGGCTGTTCGCCGACGCGGCGGACGCCGACCTGTTCGACGGCAAGACACACGACGTCGATGTCACCGACGCCGGTGCGTTGGTCATTGCGCTGAGGTCCCCAGACCGTTCCTACGTCACCAAGGTCATCGGGCCGAGGGACGACGAGAGCGGAGCACGGGCGCGGGCCATGTCGTTCGCGGCCGGACTCACACCCGCGCGATGGCCGAAGTCGGACTTCGCCGGTGAACCGAAGACCTACGAGCCCGCAAAGCTGGCGGTGTTCTTCCGCGCGAGCAGCGAGCCCGGCGGCGAGCAGTGGCCGTTGGAGTCCTCGACGCACTGCACGACACTGAGCGGCAGCCAACTGGCCGCCGCGACGGACCTGGCCAGGCGCTCCGGGCAGGGGACGCGCTTCCGCGACGGTGAGCGCGCGTTCACCGTCGACTTCCGGCCACTGCTGCCCGACGAGAAAGACTGCGAGTCGCTCCGATCGTGACCGGGGCACAGTCCATCACGCCACTAACGTCCACATCGGACCAGGCCGTGTGGCCCAGCTCTGCCGAACCCACCCACCCCACGGGCTCGGCCACCTCCCCGGCCGCCGGTAATTTCGGGTCAGCGGAAGGCCTCGGCATTTTCGGCGGCCCATTGTGCGAAAGTGCGTGCTGGGCGGCCGGTGACCTCCTCGACGGTCGGCAGAACCGTGTGCACTTCCGCAGGCGGGTTCCTGCTGAACCCGATGAGGGATTCGATGAGCTCGTCCGGCTGTCCCGCCGCACGGAACTGGTCGCGCACTTGGGCTTCGGTGAGCTCGATCAGCCGGAGGTCCCGGCCGATCGCCGCACCGATCGTGCGGACCGTGTCGACTACCGTCAGCGCTTCGGGGCCGGTCAGCGGGTAACTCCTCCCCGCGTGGCCGTCCTCAAGCAGCGCGGTCACCGCCACAGCGGCGATGTCGGCTTCGTGAACCTTGGCGCTCGGCAGGTTCGGGAAGCCCTCCCGGACCACCCCCTCGCTGCGGATGGACTCTGCCCAGCCGAGTGCGTTGGCCATGAACTCCACCGGCTGCACATGGGTCCACTCGAAGCCACCGGCTTCCACAGCCCGCTCCACGGGACCTTCCTGGTAACCGGTGAGCACGGTCACTCGGCGAACACCGGCTTTCGCAGCCAGGTCAACGATTTCCGGTGCGGTTTCGAGCGGCGCGTAACCCTCTCCCGCGAACGAGATGAGGTGCATGCCGGTCACGTCGGCCAGTGCCGGAGCGACGGTCTGCGGAACGGCGAGGTCACCTGCCAGCACCTCCACCTCGGCGGGCAGGTTCGCGGCCGCCGGGTTCCTGGTCAGCGCACGCACTTGCTGGCCTGCCCGGACCAGCTGTTGGACCACTTGGCGGCCGACGGTTCCGGTCGCGCCAGTCACAAGAATCACCATGACATCCCCAGATTTCACGTGTTTACGATGTCAGCTTAGTGATGTTTGGACAGTCAAAAAGACACTCGGCCCGGTCGGGGACGGTTCTGTTCGACTCCAGCTCGGGCACGACGGGCGTGGCCGACGCCGCCGGAGCCCCACCCACGAGGTGATCCCACTTCGATCCGATCGGTCGGTTTTGTCACTTCCTGAGCACTGTGTTTGTGCTGCTCCGCAGGTTCTTCGGTGTTTGCCGACGGGGTAGTGCGAATCTCGCCGGTATGCGTTACCTTAGGTAACTGTAACTTCAGGTAACACCTTGATGCGGGTCCTGTACCAGGAGGTTTCCATGGTCAACACTGACGTGCGCCGCCCGTCGCCAGGCGGTCCCGGCCGGGAGGCGTTGGCACAGCGATTGCTGGACTCGTCCGAGATGCTGTCCTACGACCCCGTCCAGGAGGTCGACTGGGAGACGCCGCTGGACAAGAGCTACCACGGCGCCAGCCCGGAGTGGTCCACGCTGTACGGCACCGCGTACTGGGCGGAGATGACGCCCGAGCAGCAGCGTGAGCTCACTCGCCAGGAGTCCGCCTCGGTGGCCAACACCGGCATCTGGTTCGAGATGATCCTGCAGCAGATGGTGCTCAGGGACTTCTACGCGAAAGACCCGACCGACCCCGACTTCCAGTGGGCGTTGACTGAGATCGCCGACGAGTGCCGTCACTCCATCATGTTCGCGCGCGGCGCCGCGAAGCTCGGTGCTCCCGCGTACCGTCCGAAGCGGGTGGTGGTCGAGCTCGGTCGCGCGTTCAAGACGCTTGCCTTCGGCGAGGCCGCCTACGCGGCGATCCTCGTCGCCGAAGAGGTTCTCGACGTCATGCAGCGCGACTGGATGCGCGACGACCGGGTGGTGCCGTTCGTCCGCACCATCAACAACATCCATGTCGTCGAGGAGTCGCGGCACATGGCGTTCGCGCGTGACGAGACGCGCAAGCGGCTGGCGAACGCCGGGTGGCTGCGCAGGCAGATCAACGCACTGGTGGTGTCCATCGCGTCGTACGCGATCGTCACCAGCATGGTGCACAAGGACGTGTACGCCAACGCCGGTCTCGACACCCGCAGGGCCGTGCGTGAGGCGAAGTCCAACGAGCACCACAAGGCGATGATGCGGTCCAGCTGCTCCGGCCTGATGGAGTTCCTCGGCTCCACCGGCCTGCTGACCCGTCCGGCGATGTGGTTCTACCAGCGCGCGAACCTGATCTGAGCGCACATGGCCTTCGCGATCACCCAGACCTGTTGCAACGACGCGACCTGCGTGGCGGTCTGTCCCGTCAACTGCATCCACCCGACGCCGGACGAGCCGGACTTCGGGACCACGGACATCCTTTACGTCGACCCGCGCGCCTGCATCGACTGCGGCGCGTGTGCCGACGCCTGCCCGGTCGACGCGATCTACCCACTGACGGAACTGCCCGACGCGCTGGAGGCGTACGCCGGGCTCAACGCCGGGTACTACGCGGACAAGGCCCCGGTCGCGGCGGACACGGGGCCCAACTTCCACGCGTGGGGTCCCGCGGTGTTCAGCCGTGTCATCCCCAGTGACCTGCCGGTGTTGGAGGTCGCGGTCGTCGGCACCGGCCCGGCCGGGATGTACGCGGTGGAGGACCTGCTGCTGCACACCAACGCCCGGGTCACCGTGATCGACCGGTTGCCGCTGGCCGGTGGGCTCGTTCGATACGGCGTCGCTCCCGACCACGCGGCGACGAAGCGGATCGGCGAGAGTTTCGCGCGCTTCCACACTCATCCCCGGGTCCGGATGCGGCTCGGGGTGGAGGTCGGGCGGGATGTCAGCGTCGCCGAACTGGCCGCCCGCCACGACGCGGTGATCTACGCCGTCGGGGCGTCGGAGTGCCGCCGTCTCGGGATCAAGGGCGAGGACCTGCCCGGCAGCGTGGCCGCGACCACCGTCGTGGCCTGGTACAACGGCCATCCGGACGTGCCGGTGGACGCGGTGGACCTGTCGGCCGAGCGGATCGTCGTGATCGGCACGGGCAACGTGGCGCTGGACGTCGCGAGGATCCTCACCGCCGATCCGGACACCCTCAAGGACACGCCGATCTCGCCGCAAGCCTTGGCGTGCCTGCGATCGAGCAAGGTTCGCGAGGTCGTGCTGCTCGGCCGCCGCGGACCGGACGAGGCCGCGTTCACCGCGCCGGAGCTGCTCGGTCTGTCCAGGCAGTCCGATGTGGACCTGGTGCTCGACGCGCACTCGCCGGAGGTGCTCGCCGCGATCGACTCCTCGTCCGGGAAAGCGGCTTTGCTGCGGGACTTCCGCCGCGAGACGATCGACTGGTCCGCCTCGCCGCCCGACGGGCGCAGGCGCATCGTGTTCCGGTTCTCCTCCGCGCCGGTGGAGATCCTCGGTGACGCTCAGGTGCGTGGCCTGTGGGTGACGCGCAATGTCGGTGAGGTGGCGATCAAGGCCGACCGTGTCGTGCGGGCGGTCGGGTTCCGCGGCAAGCCGGTGCCCGGCCTGCCGTTCGACGAGAACACCGGGACGGTTCCGAACTCCGGTGGCCGGGTGGCCGCGATGCCGGGCACCTATGTGGTCGGCTGGATCAAGCGCGGGTCATCCGGCGGTATCGGCGCGAACCGCACGTGTGCGCGGGAAACTGTCGGCGCGTTGCTGGAGGACGCCGCCGCCGGGGTGCTCGGCAGCGGTACGCCTGCGCGCCGCTCTGTTCTGTCCACATTGCTCCGCAAGCGGTGACAGAACAAGTAACAGGGCAACGCCCGGCCACCGTGTTCAGTGGCCGGGCGTTTGGAAAGCGACGGGTCAGTGACCGATCGCCTGGTCTGCCCAGCGGATGACCGCGCTGTGGTAGTCCGGTGCGGTGGGGGCGAAGTTGATGGAGTGCCCGTAGCCCTGCACGACATGGGTTCGCAGGTTCGCGGCCGGTGAGTAGAACAGGCTCTCGGCGCTCCTGAGCGCGGACGCGGAACTGCAGTCGGTCGCGAGCAGACCGCAGAAGGTCGGGTCCTGCGACCCCATCACCGACATGACCGGGACGTCGACCAGCCGGGTGTAGGGCGTGACGGTGCCGAGCAGTGCGGCGTCGACGAGTTCGGTCGGCGCTGCCACGTCCTTTGTGGACTCTTCGAACGCCTCGACCGCCGCGTTGTACGGTCCCGGCTTGTGCAGTGAGCTGAACCGGGTACCGGTCTGGGTGGTCAGGTAGCCGACGTCGAGTCCCTTGTCGGCGAACTTCCTGTCGAGTATCGCCGGGACGAACGTGGCGAAGATCGGCGCGATGCCGAGGACGTTCAGATGGTGGCCCATGCCGGTGACCAGCACACCGTCCACGTCGCGGTACGTGGCCGCCTCGATGACGGAGATGGCGGAGCCGAGCGAGTGGCCGCCGAGGAACACCTTGTCGAACCGCGGCACGTTGCTGCCGGAGCGCAGCGCCTGCACGACCTGGTGGACCGCGCTGGCCTGGGTGATCGCGGTCAGCAGGACACTCGGCGGTGTCGTACTGCGGCCGGTGCCGAGGCGGTCGACGACCAGAGTGGCGTACCCGGCCTTGTTCATCGCGAGGCGGAACGACCGGAGCTCCGGCTCGACCGTGACATCCCAGTACGAGCGGTTGTAGAACCCGCCGGGAATCAGCACCTGGATGCTCTTGGCGTCGGTGCCAGGGGTACACAACGTCCCGGACATGGTCTGAGATGTTCCGACGACCGATACCGGGAACTGTTTTTCACTGCAGGTGACGCCGTCGGCCTGCGCGGCCGGTGCGGTCACCAATCCCGCCATTACGCCGATCAGCGCGATCGCGCCACTGATACGCGCCCGTGCACGTATACGTCCACTATGGAACTGTCGCACGACAGATCGCCCTTCATGTGGTGTGAAATGTCTGACGTCTAGTCTCTCGGTACTGCTGTCATGTCCAGGCGGACCGGGTACGCCGCGTTGGTGAACTTGGTGATGGTCGGCCTGCTGTGAATTGGCCGCAGCCGCCAGCGCGCGGCGATTGTCGCGACGGTGATCACCATTTCGGTCTGCGCGAAAACGTTGCCGATACATTGCCGGTTGCCCCCGCCGAACGGGATGAACGCCCCGCGTGGGATGTCGGCGATCCGGTCCGGTGCCCAGCGGTCCGGATCGAAACGACCGGGGTCGGCGAACGACCTCGGGTCGAAGTGCAGAGTGTGTGGGCTGATGGTCACCTCGGTGCCCGGCGGCAGGTGGACACCGGCGAGTTCGACGTCCTCGGTGGTGCGGCGCATCAGCAGCCAGATCGGGTACATCCGCAGGACCTCGTTGACGACCTGCTTGGTGTAGGTCAGCTCGGCGACGTCGTCCAGCCCGGCCGGCCTGCCGCCGAGCACCTCGTCGATCTCCTGGCACAGCCGGTGCTCGACCTCGGGATTCCTGCCGATCTCGTGGAACAGCCAGGCCAGTGCGAGCGCGCTGGTCTCGATGCCCGCGCTGAGCAGGGTGACGACCTCGTCGTAGATCTCCTCGTCGGTCATCCCAGTGCCGTCCTCGTCACGGGTGGCCAGCAGCATGGACAGCAGGTCGCCCTGGTCGCCCATGGTCCGCCACTGCGTGATGAGGCCGTGCACCACGCCGCGCATCCGCGCGACGGCCCGGTCGAACCGCCGGTTGCCCGCGACCAGGATCCTGTCGGTCGTGCCGGGCATCAACGCGCGCACCATGCCCTGCTTGACCACGATCGGCAGGGATTCACGGGCCACCTCGATACCGGGCCTGCCGAACTCGCCCGCGAACAGCGACCGGCCGACGATGATCGCGGCCAGCATCTGCATGTCGGCGTTGACCTGCCGTACCTCGCCCGGCTGCCACGCGTCGGTGAACTCGGCGACGGTCCGCTGCATCGCCTGCGCGTAGCCCGCGATGCGATCGCGGTGGAACGCCGGTTGGATCAGCCGCCGTTGCCGCAGGTGAAAGGCGCCCTGGGAGGTGATCAACCCGTTGCCGACAAAGGGCCGGAACTTGTCGAACATGGCCCCTTTCCGGAAACTCGCCGCCTGGGTGACCATGACGGCATGGGTCGTCTCCGGAGTGGTGGCGAAATATGTTGGAATCGGTCCCAGATAGAGTTTCACCAGATCACCGTGCTCGCGCAGGGACGAGGTGAACTCCTGCCGCCTTCTGATCAGCGTGGGCGTGTGTCCGAGGAGCGGCAATCGGCCGGGTGCCACAAGGACCGGCATTCTTGCTCTCCTCGCCGAGCGGAACGGACGGTCCACAGTAGGCGTTGTGTCGCCACGTTCGACAGCACCCGATCGGGTGGAGTGTGCGACAGCGCGACGCCTATTCGCCGCACATTCGCCGCCACCGGAATCGGTATGCTGTTGTACCTCCCATTGCCGCGAATGGATGTGTAAGCCGTGACAACTTCCCAGGGCTGGATCCCACCCGACGTCGACGAATCCGCACCGAGTGGTGCGCGCATCTACGACTACCTGCTGGGAGGTTCGCACAACTTCGCGGTCGACCGCGTCGCGGCGGAGAAGACCATCGAGGTCATGCCGGGCATCCAGCAGGCCGTGCGGGTCAACCGGGCGTTCCTCGGCCGGGTGGTCCGGTACATGATCGACCAGGGTGTGCGGCAGTTTCTCGACCTCGGGTCGGGCATCCCGACAGTGGGCAACGTGCATCAGGTCGCGCAAAGTGTCGATCCGTCGTGCCGTGTGGTGTACGTCGACCGTGACCGGATCGCTGTCGCGCACAGTGAGCTGATGCTGGCGGGCAACGACCACGCGGAAGTCGTCCTCGCCGACGTCCGCGACACCGACAGCGTGCTGAACAGTCCGCAAGTCCGGCGGCTGCTGAACTTCGACGAGCCGGTGGGGCTGCTGTGTCTGCTGTTGCTGCACTGGATTCCGGACGACGACGACCCGCGCGGGCTGATGGACGTCTACCGCGGGGCGTTGTCGTCCGGCAGTCACCTCGCGATCACGCACGGGACACCTGACGCCCAGAAGGAGCAGATCGACGGCGTTGCCGCGGTCATCGAGCGCAGCAACGCCGACGGATCGCTGTTCTGGCGCAGTTACGAGGAAATCCTCGCGTTCTTCGGCGACTACGAGCTCCTCGAGCCGGGTCTGGTCGCAACCGGTCACTGGCGGCCTGCCAGGGTCGGCGACTTCACCAAGGACCCGGAGATGGATCAGGTCTCCTACGCGGGCGTCGCCGTCAAACCCTGATCGCGGTCGAACAAGCGCGACTTCCTCCATTCGGTCCTGAATGGAGGAAATCGCACCAGTTCGTCCACAATGGAGGTCAGACGACCTTCTTCGCCACTCCGCCGTAGATCTGCGAGTTCGTCTCCGGATCGTCGGTCACGTCTCCGGTACTGGCCGGACGCCACAGCGCGCAGCCGACAAGACCGGGCTCGACGAGTTCGAAATCGCCGAACATCTCCTCGACCACCTCAAAAGGCCGCGGTGTCGCCTGGTCCGTGCCTTTCGAGCGGTTGAACATGTCCACCGCGTCGGTGATCTCCGCGGTGTGCTGGTCCGTGCTCAGGTGGGAGAGACCGAGATAGCTCCCGACGGGAATGCGTGCGCGGTACTCCGCGACCAACGCGTGCGGGTCCCATTCATCGGGAATCCAGTGCAGCAGCGCCATCATCAGCAGGCCGACCGGCTCGTCGAGATTCAGCAGCCGCCGCACCGGTGCGCTGTTGAAAACGTGGTCCGGGTACCTGAGGTCCGCGTGCACGATCGCCGCGTGGTCGTTGTCCGCGAGCATCAGCTCGCTGTGCGCCACCGCGACCGGGTCACGGTCGACGTACACCACCCGGCATCCGGGGCTTGTCTGGTCGGCCACCTGGTGCACGTTGCCGACGGTCGGGATTCCCGAGCCGAGATCGAGGAACTGCCGGATTCCCTGGTTGATCATGAAACGCACTGTCCGGCCGAGGAAAGCCCTGTTCAGCCGGGCGACCTTCTGGATACCCGGCATGATCTTCTCCGCCATGGTGGCGGCCTGCCGGTCGGCCGCGAAGTTGTGCGCGCCGCCGAGTAGGAAATCGTAGGTGCGCGCGCCGCTCGGCTTGTCCGTGTCGATGTCGGGTGGGATCCAGTCCTGCTGCTGTTTCGACACCACGGGACCCTTCTTTGGATCGACAAGGACAATCAGCTTACCCGCGTCCAAAACGTCGGCGATTGCCGCCATCGGCATGACAATGCTCCACCCGATCGGGTGCTGTCGTAATCGGCCATCCGGTGCATAGGGTGGACCGTCCGTTTCGGCAAGTCTAGGAGAGGGAATGACCATCACGGTCGCACCCGGCCGATGGCTCATCCTCGGGCACACACCCGCGATGTTGCGACGCAGAACCGGTTTCACGTCGACGCTGCGTGAGCACGGTGACATCGTGCTGCTCCACCTCGGTCCGCTGCGCACCTATTTCCTGGCCAGTCCGGAATTGGTACACCAGGTTCTCGTCACCCAAGCGAACAGTTTCGAGAAAGGCGCGATCTTCGACAGGTTCCGACCGTTCATGGGAAACGGGCTGGTCATGTCGGCAGGCGCCTTTCACATGCGGCAACGGCGGCTGGTGCAACCCGCGTTCCACCGCGCCAGGCTCGCGCAGTACGCCGAGACGATGCGGCGCGTCACCGCCGAGATGGCCGACTCGTGGCAGCCGGGGCAGGAGCGTCAGCTCGACGCCGACATGCAGCGGCTCGCGGTCACGATCGTCGGCGAGACGCTGTTCTCGACCGAGCTGGGCAAGCGTGCCATCGAAGAGGCCCGCCGCTCGATCCCGATCGTGCTCAAGGACGGCATGATCCGCGCGCTTTCGCCGTCAGTGTTGGAGCATCTGCCGGTCATCCCGGCCAACCGGCGGTTCGACCAGGCCATCGACCGGCTGCGCACGATCGTGCTCGACGTGATCGCGGCGTGGCGTGCGGACGGGGTCGACCGGGGCGACCTGCTGTCCATGCTGCTCCTCGCAGCCGATGAGGACACCGGCGAGACCATGAGCGACCAGCAGGTCTACGACGAGGTCATCACCCTGCTGACGGCGGGCAGCGAGACCATCGCCGTCGCGCTGACCTGGTTGTTCCACGAGCTGGCCAGGCACCCGGAGATCGATCGGAAGCTGCGCGCCGAGGTGGCCGACGTGCTCGGCGGCAGGCCGGTCACGTTCGACGACGTGCCGAAGCTGGAATACACCAGGCAGGTGGTCAACGAGGTACTGCGGATGTACCCGATCTGGATCATCATGCGCCGGGCACGGGAGGACGTCGAGCTCGGCGGGGAGCGCCTGCCAGCGGGAACCGAGTTCCTGCTCAGCCCGCACGCGTTGCATTTCGACCCCCGGTCGCACCGCGATCCGGACCGTTTCGACCCGGAGCGCTGGGCGCCGGAGCGGGCCGCGACCGTTCCGAAGGGAGCGTTCGTCCCGTTCGGCGCGGGCAGCAGGCAGTGCATCGGGAACTCGTTCGCGTACACCGAGATGACCATCGCCATCGCCACCATCGTCAGCCGCTGGCGGCTGGTGCCGGTGCCGGGCAAACCGATTCGTGTCAACGTGACCTCGGCGGCGTATCCGAACCGGATGCCGATGACCGCGGTCCCGGTCACCTGAGACTGTTCACTTCCCTGGAGGTTGTCACCGTGGGCTTGTTCCACAGTGGACGAAATCGTGCCATGATCCGCCGTTGCCTGGCCGTCGCGCTCGCCGTGGTCGGCGTCGGTTTCCTGACCACACCGGTGGTGCAGGCCGCGCCCGCGGCGGAGAGTTCGGTGTGCCGGGACCTGCACTTCCCGGTCACGCTGACCGTTGTGCCGCAAACGATGTACGGCAAGCTGTGTGTTCCCGACGGTGGTGCGAAGACCGTCCACGTCCTGGTTCCCGGTGGCACCTACAACAGCACCTACTGGGACATCGGCTACAGCCCGGAGACCCGGTCGTACCGCCGGGCGATGAACAACGCCGGGTACGCCACGCTGGCGCTCGACCGGCTCGGCACCGGGCGCAGCACGATCCCGTTGAGCGCGTTGCTGACCGCCATCACCGAGGCCGAGGTCGTGCACGAGGTGGTGCAGCAGTTGCGGTCCGGTGCGCGCGGCCCGAAGTTCGACAAGATCATCCTCGGCGGGCACTCGTTCGGCTCCGGTGTGGCCATCATCGAGGCCGGGACGTTCCACGACGTCGACGGTGTGCTGATCACCGGTCTGGCACACCGGATCAACGTACTCGGGGCGGCCGCGGTCTTCGCCGCGACCCTCCCGGTGGGCATCGATCCCAAGTTCTCCAGGACGGGCCACGATCCGCTGTACATCACCACGTTGCCGAACACCCGGTACACCATCTTCCACAAGCCCGGCCCCAAGGTGAACGGAGCCATCGCCCACGACGAGGCCAACAAGGACACGTCGGTGCACACCCAGGCCGTCGACCTCTTCCCGGTCGCGGTGATCCTGCCGTACTCCCGGCTGATCGACGTACCGGTGATGGTCGCGCTCGGTCAGGACGCGGTCTTCTGTGGACTGCTGGCCACCGACTGCTCCTCCGGTGCGGCGATCAAGCGCACCGAAGGCCTCTATTACTCGAAGAAAGCCGATCTGACCGCCTACGCCCTGCAGGGATACGGGCACGTGATCAACTACGCGCCGAACGCGCGTGACTATTTCCAGCAGGTCGCGGAGTGGGCCGACCGCAAGGTCGGTCGCTGACTCCATCCCCGGGAAGCAGGTCAGCCGACGTGCTCGGTTGGCCTGCTTTTCTTACGCACGAACACTGTGCCCACCCCGACGGCGGTCAACGCGACACAGAGCCACGGGAACCAGTCGCCGAGTTGGGTGTACGGGGTGCTGTCCGTGCCGAGCGGAACGTCCGCGATCGCGGTGGTGAAGCCGTCCGGTCGAGGCCCGGTCGGTTGCGAGGCAAGGACACGGCCGTAGCCGTCGGAGAGCATCAGGTTGGTCTGCCGTCCGCTCCACGCGATGCCGACGCCGTTCTCCACGCCCCGCAGCAGCGCTGTGCGACTGTGCTGCCAGCCGTTGGCGTCCTCGTCGGACGCCGGA
Source organism: Kibdelosporangium sp. MJ126-NF4 (assembly GCF_000826545.1). The sequence continues at coordinate 83,105 of NZ_CDME01000017.1, forward strand.
ATGGCCAGCAGGTTCGCACCCGCGGCGGCGTAGGACGCGCTGGGTGCTCGGAAGTTCACATCAAGGCAGATCTCGATCCCCACCGGACCGAGGTCGGCGAACACCAGGTCCTTGCCCGCCGGGCTGACGGCGTCGTGGTGCTTCAAGTACCTGGCACCGCTGGGGAAGGAGATGGCGTAGTTGTATTTCTTCGGTGGGGCCCAGTGTGCGTAGCCGACGACAACGGTGAAGCCCCGGTCATTGGCGATGCGCCGCATGGGTTCGGCGAGTGACGCGGGGGACTCCTCGGTCGATCCGAAGGCCGCTTCCGGCAGCACCACCAGCTGGACTCCGGACGGCAGCGCTTCGATCTGCCGCAGGTAGGCCGCCAGCAGTTGGCCGCCCTCCGGGGTGTTCAGGTCGGCGGCCCAGCCTTTCTGGTCACTGGCAACCAGTGCGACCCGGACGGTCGGGCCGGGACTCGACGACATCCGGTAGACACCGGCGAAGACGACCAGTGCGGCCACCCCGGCCGCGGCGACCGCGATCCGCGGCCGGAGCAGCGCGACGGCCGTGGGGATGAAGAAGACGAGGTAGTCGACTCCCCAGGCGCCCGTGATGGACGCGAACTGCAGGACCACGGGCACGTCGGCCTGGGTGGTCGCGAGCGTGCCCACGATTCCCATCGGGTTCAGCACAGATACCAGGTACAGCGGTGTGACCCACGCGGCGGGCGCCGCGACGACAGCGAGCGGCGGCGGTAGGAGGCGGAAGACCGTGACCGCCAACGCGAACGTCCCCCCGAAGCCCACGCTGACCGCCAGTCCCCATGGCAGCAGTGGGAGGTCGTGCGATCCCGCCGACCACGACCAGAGGTTGGTCGAGCCGACGAACCCGGCGAAGAAGCCCGCGCCCGCCGCGGCCCAGCCGGAGATCCGCTTGGCCACCAGCAGGATCGGTAACGGGATCAGCCACGCGAGAGCCGGGACCGGCGACAGGCCCATGCCGAAGAAGAACAACGCGGTCGACGCGGCCGTTGCCGCGAGGGGAATCCACTTAGCGAAGCCCACGGAGGACCCTTTCGACGGTTCGTGCGCACAGTGCGCGGAATTCCGGCTCCGGCAGGTCGATCCGGCCGCTGTGGTACTGCACCAGCAGGCCGATCACCGGGCTGGTGATGGCGAGTGTGACCTCAAGGGCGTCGTCGTCGCGCAGGTTGCCCTCCCGCATCGCCCGCGTCACGGTGTCGAGCATCGGTGTGAAGGCGGGCGAGCCGCCTGCGCGGAAATCCGCGGGGAACTGTCGTGCGCCTGATCTGCGCTCGGTGACCAGGTATGTGTAGAGGTTCGGTTTGCCCAGTGCGAAATCGAGGAACAGCGTCAACAACTGCTCCGTTCGGTCGGCGAAGTCGAGATCCGGATCCGATACCGCCCAGCCCGCTGTCAATTCGTCGACCGCGTCGTCGACAGTTTTGTGTAGCAACGCTTCGCGATTGGGGAAGTGTCGGTACGTCGCCATGGTGGTCACGCCCGCGTCGGCCGCGACCCGGCGCATGGTCACCGCCTGGGCGCCTTCGCCCAGCAGAATCGCCAAAGCCGCCGCTGTCAGCCGGGCTGGGGTCGAGGTCATGTGTACATCGTACACGTCCCATGTATACGTTGTACATTCCCCGGTTGTCACACTTCGGAATTTTCGAGGTCAAAGCCCTTGCGAATGATCGATCCCGGCGGGAACATGCACCGGGTTCATCGGGTGGGGCGGACGTTCCGGAGGCTGTAATGCGCAAGGTTGAGTTCGCCGAGTTGGGTGGCGAGGTGGTCGCTGACGCCAGTCGGGTGCGTATCAGTGGCCGGTGCTACAAGGGGCCGATCCGCGTGGGGGACTTCTTCACCGAGGCGCGCGGTGGCGGCGGCAAGTTCGAGATCGCGCTCAAGGTGACCGCTGTGGTGTACCAGGGCGAGCTCTATGAAGAGATGGTCAAGGGGCAGAGCGCCGACATCGTGTTGGCAGGTAACGGCTTCGAGCGGGTCACCGCGGGCGTGCGGCTGCGCGGCCTGATGCCCTGACCTTCTTTCGTTCCCCTCGCACGCGCTACTGGCCATTGACGTGGCCGTAGCGCGTCTGTAACGCTTGGGCTTCCGACCGCAAGAAAACGACAACCAGCCGTAAAATCTGGATCATACGGCTGGAGGTCCCCGCTTCTCGTACTCCCTGCCCCCGGACGAGAGGTCAGCCCAGCATGAGCAGATCCCGGCTGTCAGCCTTGGTTCTCACCGCGAGTCTCGGCCTGTTCGGCGTGGTCACGCCCGCCGCCGCAGGTCCCAGCACCGATATCGGCAGCGTCAGCGACGGCGACCAGGACTCGTACTGGCGCAGCGACGGACCGAACCTGGCGCTCGGCAGGACGATCACCGCGAGCGGCTCGGCCGGTGGCCACGGCCCGGCCAACAGCAACGACTCGAACCAGAACAGCTACTGGGAAAGCACGAACAACGCGTTCCCGCAGTGGTTGCAGGTCGACCTCGGCGCGTCGGTCAGCACCACCCAGGTCGTGCTGAAACTGCCCGTGGCGAACTGGGGCGCGCGCACGCAGACGCTGTCCGTGCAGGGCAGCAGCAACGGCGGCGCGTTCACCGACATCGTCGCCTCGGCCGGGTACCAGTTCAATCCGGCCACCAACAGCACGGTCACGATCAGCTATGGTGCGACGACCCAGCGGTACCTGCGGTTGAACGTCACCGCGAACACCGGCTGGCCCGCCGCGCAGGTGGCTGAGTTCGAGGTCTACGGCCCGGACACCGGCGACACCCAACCGCCGACCGCGCCCGGCAACCTCCGGTACACCCAACCGGGTTCCGGTCAGATCAACCTCGCGTGGGACACGTCCACGGACAACGTCGGCGTCACCGGGTACGCCGTGTACGCCAACAACGTGCTGCGTACGACGGTGACCGGACTGTCCTACACAGACAACCAGCCGGACAGCGCGACGGTCACATACTTCGTGCGTGCCAAGGACGCGGCAGGCAACCAGTCGCCCAACAGTAACGGTGTCACACGTGCCGGAACCGGCAACGGCGGCACGAACCTGGCTGTCGGCAAGCCGATCACGGCGTCGTCGACCGTGCACACGTTTGTCGCGGCGAACGCCAACGACAACGACGTGAACACGTACTGGGAAGGCGCGAGCGGCTCGTACCCGAACACGCTGACGGTCCAGCTCGGCTCCAATGTGGACACCAGTTCCGTCGTGGTGCGGCTCAACCCGGCGGCGGCCTGGGGCCCGCGCACACAGGCCATCGAGGTGCTCGGCAGGGAACAGGGCACGTCGGGCCCGACCAGCCTGGTGGCCGCGAAGGCGTACAGCTTCGACCCGGCCACGGGCAACTCGGTGACGATCCCGGTCGCCGCCCGGGTCGCCGACGTCCAGCTGCGGTTCACCGCGAACTCCGGCGCACCCGCGGGCCAGGCCGCGGAGTTCCAGGTGATCGGTGTCGCCGCCCCCAACCCGGACCTGACGATCTCGGCGTCGTCGTGGTCGCCGTCGTCCCCGGTGGAGACGGACTCGATCACGACGAGTGCGACCGTGCGCAACGCGGGTGCGGTCGCGTCCGCAGCCACGGACCTCACCTTCTACCTGGGCGCCACCAAGGTCGGCGCCGCGCAGGTCGGTGCGCTGTCAGCGGGAGCGCAGAGCACGGTCACCGCGAACGTCGGCGCCCAGACAGCCGGTTCGTACCAGCTGATCGCCAAGGTCGACGAGAGCAACCGGGTGATCGAGCAGAACGAGGCCAACAACGCGTTCACCAACGCGGGCTCGCTGACGGTCAACCCGGTCTCCAGTTCCGACCTGGTCGCCTCCCCGGTCGGCTGGACCCCGGACAACCCGGCGGCGGGCAACGCTGTCAGCTTCTCGGTCGCGATCTCCAACCAAGGCACCATCGCGTCGGCGAGCGGTGCGCACAACGTCACCCTGCAGGTGGCGAACGCGGACACGGGTGCTGTCGTGGCCAACCTCAGCGGCGCACACAACGGCGTGATCGCCGCCGGGACCACGACAGCGCCTGTGGCCCTCGGGACGTGGACCGCCGCCAACGGGCGGTTCACGGTCAGGACGGTGATCGCGAACGACGGCAACGAACTGCCGGTCAAGCAGGGCAACAACGCCACCACACAGACCTTGTTCATCGGTCGTGGTGCCACCATGCCCTACGACCACTACGAAGCCGAGACCGGTGTGCTCGCCGGTGGCGCTTCCGTCGTGGGTCCGAACAGGACGATCGGTGACCTCGCCGGTGAGGCGTCGGGACGGCGTGCGGTCACGCTGAACTCGACCGGCGCGTCGGTGGAGTTCACCACCCGCCAGCCGACCAACACGCTGGTCACCCGGTTCTCCATCCCGGACTCGGCCGGTGGCGGCGGTATCGAGGCGACACTGGACGTCTTCGTCAACGGCACGTTCCACAAGGCGATCACCCTGACCTCGCGCTACTCGTGGGTGTACGGCAACGAGGCGAGCCCCGGCAACAGCCCGGGTGCGGGGCCGCGGCACATCTACGACGAGGCCAGCGCGCTGCTCAACGGCACGATCCCGGCGAACAGCAAGATCCGGCTGCAGAAGAGCGCGGCCAACACCAGCACGTACGCGATCGACTTCGTGGACTTCGAACAGGTCGCCGAGGCGCCGAACCCGGACCCGGCCAAGTACACCGTGCCTGCCGGATTCACCCACCAGGACGTGCAGAACGCGCTCGACAAGGTGCGGATGGACACCACGGGCACGCTCGTCGGCGTCTACCTGCCCAAGGGCGACTACCAGACCGGCAGCAAGTTCCAGGTGTACGGCAAACCGGTGCAGGTGATCGGCGCGGGGCCGTGGTTCTCGCGGTTCGTCGCGCCGGGCAACCAGGAAAGCACCGACATCGGCTTCCGGGTCGAGGCTGCGGCCGGTGCGTCGAAGTTCGCCGGATTCGCCTACTTCGGCAACTACGTCAACCGGATCGACGGGCCGGGCAAGGTCTTCGACGCCAACGGTGTCACCGGCCTGACCATCGACAACATCTGGACCGAGCACATGGTGTGCCTGTTCTGGGGCGCGAACGTACACAACATCTCGATCACCAACTCACGCATCCGGAACATGTGGGCCGACGGCGTCAACATGACCAACGGCAGCAAGAACAACCGGCTCAGCAACATCGACGCCCGCTCCACCGGTGACGACAGCTTCGCGCTGTTCGCCGCCACCGACGCGGGCGGCAGCGGGCAGAGCGGCAACGTGTACGAGAACCTGTCGTCCACCACGACATGGCGTGCGGCCGGTCTCGCGGTGTACGGCGGGCAGAACAACACCTTTCGCAACCTGTACATCGCCGACACGCTGACCTACTCCGGTGTCACCATCAGCTCGCTGGACTTCGGGTACCCGATGGAGGGCTTCGGGCCGGGCGTGACGACGTTCCAGAACATCTCGCTGGTCAGGGCGGGCGGGCACTTCTGGGGAGCGCAGACCTTCGGCGCGATCTGGATGTTCTCGGCGAGCAAGGCCTACCGGGGGATCAGGGTGTCCGATGTGGACATCGTGGATCCGACGTACAGCGGGATCATGTTCCAGACCAAGTACACCGGCGGTCAGCCGGAGAACCCGATCGCCGACACCATGCTGCGCGGCGTCTCGATCAGCGGGGCACGGCTGTCGGGTGACCAGTTCGAGGCCAAGTCCGGCTTCGGGTTGTGGGCCAACGAGATGCCCGAGCCGGGGCAGGGACCCGCGGTCGGCGCGGTGACGTTCGAGAACCTGCGGTTCGCCAACAACCACCAGGACATCAAGAACACCACAACCACCTTCACCATCACTGTCAACAACTGACGATGTCCAGCCTCCGGGACGTACCGTGCGGGTCCAGTACCGCGATCCGCACACCAACGAACGGGTCGACGCGCGTGGGCGCCTGATGATCCAGTCGTGACGTTGGGTGTGACCAGCACTAATGGGGGCTTGACGGGAGCACTCCTGTCCGCAGACTGAGGGAGCAGGCGTGGAGGGGGTGCGAGGATGCCGCTGTCCTCGGTGGTGCGGGGCCGGTGCCGGGAGCTGCTGCCGGACGGTGAGGAGATCAGGTACCTGTTCCCGGCGAGTTCGGTGGTGGCGATGGCGGACTACTTCGTCGTGGTCACCGACAACACCGTCACTGTGCTGGGCTGCCGGTGGTTCAGCCGCCACCGGCCGTCGTCCGTGCGGGCGACCTATCCCCGGCGGACCAAGCTCGGTCCGGTCGAGCTGTACGGGTCGTTGTCGCCGACGGTCACCATCGGGCCGCTGCTGCTGGAGATCGACGAGGAGTACGTGTCGGTGGTGCGGGCGGCGGACGCGGAGATGCTCACCCCGGACTGCCTGCCGCCGGACCCGCTGCCCGACCTTGGTTTCTAGGCTCGGGTTTTCCAGGCCACCGCATCCGCCAGCTGCCGGGCGATCGGCCACGCGCCCTCGGCGGTGTTGGCGATGACGGTGCAGGTGAGGCCGGATTCCGGCGCGTGGGTACTGCGGAACGACACGCCCGCGTCGAAGCCTTCGAGCATCACCGTGTTCGTACCGACCGGCAGCCAGAAGCCGAGTCCATAGTGGAGTTTCTCGTCGTACTCGCCGCGCGGACGGGTCATCGACGCGACCCATTCGGCCGGGACGATCGCCCCTTCGAGCAGGGCGCGCCAGAACGCGGTGAAGTCCGAAGTGGTCGAGTAGACGCCGCCGTCGCCGTTGCCGCGCACCGGCAGGTGGAAGATGTTCGTTCGGTCACCGACATAGCCGATCGCGGTGTGCGGGCCCGGCTCGTCGGTGCGCAGGAAATCGGTCGACGCCATCCCGGCGGGCAGGCACACGCGGTCCCGCACGAGGGCGTGAAATGGTGTACCGGTAAGGCGTTCGGCGATCAACGCGAGCACAACGTAGCCCGCGTTGCAGTACTCGAACTTGTCGCCCGGCTGGAACTGGTGCGGGTGCCCGTCGAGTATCCCGAGGTAGTCCTCGGTGTTCACCAGTTCGTGTGGCCCGGCAGGCAGCAGGTAGGGCAGTTCGTCGGTGCCGAAGTCCTCTTCCTCGTAATACTCCCCGATCCCGGACCGGTGGGAGAGCAGGTGTTCCACCGTCACGGCGTCGTCGACCAGCGGCAGGTCGTCGCCGAGCACCGAACGCGCGGTAGTGGTCAGTTCCATGACACCTTCGACGATCAGACTGGCCACGGTCAGCGCGGTCAACCCCTTGGTGCCGCTGGCGATCGCGAACCGCGTGTCGAGCGTGTTGGCGATCTGGTAACCGCGATGGGCGTAGCCGTAGGCCTTGGCGAACTCGACCGTGCCGTGCCGGTCGACGGACACCACCCCGGCGAACCCTGTCTCCTCGGCGATCCGGTCCACTTCTTCGGCAAGCATGTGCGCAGCGTAATCGGCCTGTGAGCGGATAGCGCAGTCATTTCCGTGCACACCCGAGTACCCTGTGAAGTGTTCGGATTGGGGGACAGGGGGTTGCCCGATCGGGCCCAGACCGCAGGGGGCGGGATGACGGGGGTCAGGGCGTGGGCGGTATGGCGGGAACTACGACCTGCGCTGGTTGGTTACGTACTGTTCGTTGAAGCGGCTGCGGTCGCGCTGTCGATCGCCGCGACTGTCCGGCTCACGCCCGACCGGCGTGACTGGCTGGTGTTCGGTGCTCTGGTCGCGTGTGCGCTGATCTACACGGAGATGTCCCGGCCGATCGAGCGGGAATGGCGCACGCTGACCGAGAACCCACATCTCGACGTGCACGCCATGTGGATCTTCACCGGTGTGCTGACGCTGCCGCCGGGGCTGGTCGCGATCGCGATCGTGATCTGTCACGTCTACCCGTGGCTGCGCGTCGACCGGCACGGGCTCTACCGGGAGGTGTTCGCCACCGCGGCGGTGGTCGTCGCGGCGTTCGCGGCGAAGCTGCTGCTCACCATGAGCGGCTACGAGCAGTTCCCCGCGACCAGGGACATCAGGACGTTCGGTGTCGTGATTGCGGCGGCGGTGCTGTTCCTGGCGCTGCGCGTGGCGTTGACGACGATCGCGGTGCCCGGCGGCAGCGGGGATCACGCGCACGAGGCGGCGAGTGTCGGACTCGGCGTGCTGACGGCGTGGGCGTTGACGGCGTGGCCGCCCGCGGTGCTGTTGATCGTCGGCGTGACACTGGTGCTGCACCGGAGCGTGCTGATCCGTCAGCTGCGTGAGACGGCCCGATCGGACGGGAAGACCGGTCTGCTCAAGCCGGACGCGTGGCACCTGGCGGCGTCGTCCGTGCTCGACCGGGAGGTGCATGCCAGCCTGCTGATGATCGACGTCGACCACTTCAAGCAGATCAACGACAAGCACGGCCACCTGGTCGGCGACACGGTGCTGCGCCGAGTCGCGGAGACGCTCAAGGCCGAGGTGCGGTCGGGGGACCTGGTCGGCCGGTTCGGCGGTGACGAGTTCGTGGTCTTCCTCGCGGACACCACGGGCGGGGACGCGATGGTGATGGCGGAGCGGATCCGCCGCAGCATCGTCAGGACCGTGTCGCAGTCCATTGTGGATATCTCGGTGTCGATCGGCGTCGCGGCGTGCGACGGTGGCAGGCTGCTCGACGACCTGCTGCACGCGGCGGACGTCGCGCTCTACAAGGCCAAGGGCGGTGGCCGAAACCAGACGGCTATGTCGACAGCGTGACGACCTGGTTGCGGCCGTTCGACTTGGCTGTGTAGACCGCCGAGTCCGCGGTCAGCATCAGCTGTTCGAGCGTGGTGCCGCTGCTCGGGTAGATCGCCACGCCTATCGACGCGCTCAGGTTCTTGATCAGCGTCTCGCCGTTCTCGGTGTGCGCGAGCACTTCGAGCTCGGTCACGCGCTTGCGCAGCCGCTCCGCGGTGGTGACGACATCGGCCGCTTTCGAGTCGGGGATCAGCACCGCGAACTCCTCGCCGCCGAACCGGCCGGGAGCGTCGTAGTCCCGCAGTTCGTCCTTGAGCATTCGGGCGATCGCCTTCAGTACTTCGTCGCCTGCCAGATGGCCGTAGGTGTCGTTGACCCGTTTGAAGTAATCCAGATCCACCATGAGAACGCCGAAACTGGACTCCTGCCGGGTCGCTCGGGACAGCTCGTTGCGGGCCGCTTCGTGCCACGCCGTCGCGTTGAGCAACCCCGTCTTCTGATCGGTAATGGCCAACTCTTCCAACTGCTTGACCAGGACCGCTCGGTGCAACACCAGCAGCGGCGGCAGGATCAGCACGATCAGGTACGGCACGCTGTCCAGCGCCAACGCGGCCAGTGCGCCGAGGCACAGCGTCGCGATCTCCAGCGCGAAGTCCGACCACGACAGCATCACGTGGCTCGGCCTGCCGTGCAGCGAGGCGGCGATGGCCACCAGCACGTTGTTGACGATCAGGAAGACCAGCGTCGCCACGGCGATGACGATCGGCGTCGATATGTGGGTCGGCCAGGCGTACGTCTCCTGCAGTGTCCTGCCGACGACATACGTCCCCGCCGCCGCGTACGCGCTCAGCATGATCATCGAGGTGGAGAAGACCACGCGGTGCACCGGCCGGGTGCCCATCTTGCGCTGGATCCGCAGCCACAGGTGGCCGTACACCAGGATCACCAGCAGCCCGGCCAGGCTGTGCGGCAGCACGAGCACACCGCCGAACACCCAGACCGACGTCATGTTCACGTGCGGCGCGTTCGTGATCAGGCGGCGGACCTTCTCGATCTTGCGGCTGGCCTCCGCCTGGAGCAGGGCGAGCCCGCAGAGCACGCCGAACTGCCACCATTGTTTTGTAGTCACGTGGTCACGGAAAGCGAAAAACACCGTCAGTGCCGCTACGGCGAGTTCAATGGTGAGGAAAAACCTCACGAGCACACGGGGCTGGCGCCAGAGTGACCACGCGCGCGGATGGACCCTGCCGATTGTCGCCCTGGTGAGTTCGCTCAAAGTTCCTCCCCGCTCAACCACTGGAACGCGGATGTCTTCAAGCTACACTCTCACTTGCCGAATCGATGTATGTGAAAGAGGTACCGGCCATGCGCGGTGTCGAGTACTGAATTCCTCACCCACCGGGAACGGGTTGTGGAGCGGCGGTGGCCTTAGACCAGGCCATCGCCGCGGGAATTGCGATGAGCGCGCCGAGCGCGCCCGCGATGGCCACGGTCAGCGAGACGCCGACCAGGTCGGCCAGTATCCCGGCAAGCAGAACGCCGACGCCCTGTGCCGTCAGCACTCCTGAGTTGAGCAGGCCCATCACCTGTGCCCGGCTGTCCGCGGGCGTCGACATGCCGAACGAGGCGCCGACGAGCACCTGGTAGCCGGTGAAGATCCCGCTGACGAACAGGATCACCAGCACGGTCCACAGGCCAGGGCTGAACGCGCACAGCATCAGCGTGGCGCCGGCCAGTCCGGCCAGCGGGCCGACCAGCCGCATCCGCGTCTCGGCCGGAACGAACTTGGTGATCAGCCACGCGCCGACGACCAGGCCCGCGGCGGGCGCGCCCATCACCAGGCCGACGGTCTTCGTCGTCTCGCCCATCTCCGCGACCCACGGCGAGGCCAGGCCCTCCGGGCCGATGTAGAGACCGGCGAGCATGCCGAGCACGTACAGGGCGGGCAGGCCGGGGATGCTCCCGATCACCCGCGCGCCGTGCACCGACGACGACCAGAACGGCCGCCGGGCGTGCGGGTTCTGCGGCGCGGGCCGGTAGGGCACTCCGAAGCGCACCAGCAGCGCGGACGCGATGAACGTGCACGCGTCGAGCGCCAGTGCGACATACGGGTTGATCAGGGCGACCACCACACCACCCGCGGCGAAGCCGAGCAGTTGGGCGGACTGGATCGTGATGCTGCGGACCGCGAGACCGGCGACGTACGACTCGCCTTCGAGCACTTCGGGCAGCAGCGCGAGGCGTGCCGATCTGAAGGGCCCGCCGACGAGCGCGACACCGGCCATCGCCACGCACACGACACCCAGGTGCATCCCCGGCAACGCCATCACGACGACGAGCGACGCGGACACCAGGTCGCAGACGATCATGACCTCGCGCCGGGGAAACCGGTCGGCCAGGCTGGACAGCAGCGCCGAGCCCAGGAAGGACGGCGTGTAGCTCAGTGCGATGGTGAGCGCGGCGAGCGCGGCGGAGTTGGTGCGCGCGTAGACCAGAACGGCGAGAGCGACCCTGGCCAGCTGGTCACCGATCTGGGAGAGTGCCTCAGCAGCCCACAGCGCGCGGAACTCGGGCACGCCGAAGGCCGACCTGAAGCCAGAACGCTGCTGCGCCAACTGCCCCATGCTCCCCCGTCACTGGCTGCTTGTCATGTCGATACCCAATGTAGGTGCCGACGGTCACTAAGCCAATACCGCACGGAACCAGCGGTTCACGCGTCTGGTGTATGTGAACACAGAGGGTGATTGGCGGCGAGGGCCGGGTCGGGGGTCGCCCGCCGACCCGGCACCTACCTCCTGTGGAGTGGCTCGCACGCCCAGCCGCGATCCGTATCGAATCGGACCGGATACGGAAAATATGACGTCTGGGTCTAGCTCCTGCTCATCCGAAAGGGGTATCAAGAACACTTATGGCTGAGTTGGAGCTACGCCACCTCCGGGCGGTCTGCGCGATCGCCGAAGAGGGCAGTGTGACGAAGGCCGCAGCGCGGCTCGGACTCACCCAGCCCGCGCTGAGCGCACAGCTGCGTTCGGTGGAGCGGCTGGTCGGTGGGCAGCTGTTCGAACGCACCCCAGCGGGGAGCGTGCCGACGGATCTCGGGCGGTATGTGATCCGCTCGGCGCACGTGGTCCTCGACGACCTGTCCCAGCTGCTGTCCTCCGCGCGGGAACGCGCCAGCGTCCCGTCGCAGGGGCCGTTCGTCGCCGCGGCGATGCCCATGTTGTGGGTCAGCCAGCTGGTCGACGAGCTGCGCGCCCGGTTCCGCTGCACGGAGGTGCGCACCGAGATCGACTGGTCCTGGCAGACGCTGCTGGACATGCTGGTGTCCAAACGCGCGAGCCTGGCGGTGTTCGACTACTTCGAGGGCGTCGACCGCAGGCACCTGACCGGCATCGAGGTCCGCACGCTGCTGCACGAGCCGCAGTTCGTGGCTGTCTCCGCGGAGAGCCCGCTCGCCGGGTACGAGGTCGTGCCGCTGGGTGAGCTGGAGAAGTACGACTGGGTCGCGCTGCCCCCGGAGTACGACAGCGCCCGCATGCAACTGCACACCGCCTGCGCAGCGCTCGGCTTCACGCCCCGGATCACGCACCACGTGATCGAGACCGGCAACGCGCGGGCGCTGGTCGCCAACGGGGCCGTGTCGCTGGCGTCGCCCGCGTCGCGCAACTGGGACGGGATCGCGATCCGGCCGCTGGTCGGTGACCCGATCTCGATCCGGGTGATGGTCGCGACCCGCAACGACGGCCTGGTGGCCGGTCGCGCCCATGAGGCGTTCGCGTGTGCCGCGCACGCGTACCGGGCGGTGGTCGACCGGAACCCGCATTTCACGAAGTGGTGGGCGGAACATCCGGAGGCCCACGTCGAGCTGGACGCGGCACTGCGGCTGGCGCGGCCGAGCTCGCCCCAATGACGGTGCGTGATCGCCAAAAAAACATGAACATGGTTCATGTGGCGGCTGACGGCTGAGCGTGTGCCCCGGTATGCAGGGCGCATGCGCAGAGTTGCTGTAGTCGCCGCGATCGCGGCCGTGAGCATGTCTCTGGTCCCTGCCGTGGCCTTCGCCGCCCAGCCGGTGGGGCCGTGGAACCCGGTCGGCTCCGATCGGGCGCGTCCGCTCGACGAGAGCCAGGGGCTCGCCAGCGTCGTCCGTCCCGGTGGGACGACGTTCCGGTACACCGGGATCGGCACCATCCCGTCGGGTGTGTCCAGTCGCGGCTGGAACCACGTCGGCGATCCCGGCGCCGGACAGGGCTTCTACGTGGAGCCGTACCAGCGTGACGACCGCGGGTCCAAGCTGTTCCGCGTGCAGGCGCCGGACAATACGTGGTCGGAGTACATACACGCGCTGGAATCGTGGGAGGCCAACAACAACTCGTTCTCGGCGGTGTCACCGGACGGACGGTGGATGGTCGCGGGCGAGTGGGGCACGATGAGCCGCCTGCTCGTCCACCCGATGCCGGGGATCGCCTTCACCACGCCCGGCCAGAACCTGCCACTCGCCGGGCAGATCCGGCTTTCCCGGCCGGTGCGGGACATCCAGGGCTGCGACTTCACCGCGCCGACGCAACTGCTGTGTTCATCGGATGATCCCGAAGGGACACTCTTCGGCATCACGAAACCCTTGCTACAGGTGGATTTGACGTCCCCGCTGACCGGCGCCGACGTCACCGGAACGGTCACCGCGCTCGGCCAGTTGCCGCTGGAAAGCGGATGTGGCGGCAATTTCGAGGTCGAGGGAATCGACTACGACGAGCAGGACGGCACGCTGCGGGTCGTGGTGTTGTCGCCGAGCATCTGCGTGGTCTTCGACAGCAAGACGTGGCGGTTCAGAAAATAGTTTTGACTCTCCAGCTACGGGAGACTTTAACGTCGCTCGCCGTCAGAGAAAGGACGGCGAGCGATGCCACCCAAGAAACAGAGCCACCAGGTGACGATGGCGCTTCCAGCCGGTGCGGCGCCGGTCGCCGAGCTCGGCAAGATGCTCGGCATGACCGGAGTGAACCTGGTCGCGCTGAAAAAGGAATACGACGCACTGACCTCGGCGCAGCGCGGGGAAATCGTGCCCGCCGTGATCACGATCTTCGACGACCGGTCGTTCCAGCTGACGCTGAAGACACCGCCGACCTCGTTCCTGATCAAGCAGGCGGTGAACGGAAGCAGGACACTGACCCGCGACCAGCTGCGGGCGATCGCGCAACGCAAGCTGCCGGACCTGAACACGGTCGACATCGAGGCGGCCATGCGCACAGTCGAGGGAACCGCGCGATCAATGGGAGTGCGAGTCAGCTAGCGGCCGTGTCCACCACTCCGGCACCGTGTGTCCACCACTCCGGCACCATGAAATTCCCCAAGCGGGAGACCGAAAGGGCATTTCATGGTGCCGCAACGGTGGACACGGTGTGCTGCAACGGTGGACACGGCTGGGGTAGTCAGCGGTGTGGTCGTAGCGTCCAGATCACGGTCACTTCGGCGGTTGTTTCGCCGTCGGTGTTGCGGATCGTCACGTGTACCGGGAACTCTGGGCGGGTGCCGCTGTCCAGTTCGGCGATGACTTCCTCGGCGGGGCGGCCGAGCACTGCCTCCGCGGTCAGGTCGCCCGTCGCTACCTTCTTGTAGTTGATCTCCGAGCGCTTGACGAGCGGGATCGCCTTGGCCAGTTGCTCGCCGAACGATGCGAGCGCCACAGCGCCGGACGCGGTCTCGGCCAGGCCGAACGCGACGGCCGCGTGTGCGCCGCCGACGTGGTTGTGGTTCGCGGGGTTGTCCGGGAGGACGGTGACCACGCGGGTTGCCTCGACCTCCTTGAAGTCGATTCCGGCGGTGTTCACCCACGGGACGGTGGCCTTCATTGTCTCGCCGAGCGTGCTCAAGTCCATGGTGTCGATATTACTCAGCGGTAACTTAGTCGCAAGGCGGGCGCCCACTCGCGAGGCGGGCGACCACTAGGATCGGGCACCGTGCATCAGCCCGCGATTACCGAACTCGCCGCCGCCGACCCCGAGATCGCGGGTCTGGTCGAGCAGGAAGCCCAGCGCCAGTACGAGAAGATCCGGCTCATCGCGTCGGAGAACTACGTGTCCACCGCGGTCCTCGAAGCGACCGGAACGGTGCTGACCAACAAGTACTCGGAAGGGTACGCCGGAAAGCGTTACTACGAGGGTCAGCAGTTGGTCGACCCGATCGAGAAGCTCGCCATCGAGCGTGCCAAGTCAGTGTTCGGCGTTGAGCACGCCAACGTCCAGCCGTACTCCGGCTCACCGGCCAACCTGGCCGTCTACCTCGCGTTCCTGCAGCCGGGCGAGACTGTCATGGGAATGGCGCTGCCCGCGGGCGGCCACCTCACCCACGGCTGGAACGTCTCCGCGACCGGCAAGTGGTTCCGCAGCGTCGCCTACGGCGTGCGCAAGGACACCGGCCAGGTCGACATGAACGAGGTCCGCGAACTCGCGCTGGCCGAGCGGCCCAAGCTGATCTGGTGCGGTGGCACCGCGATCCCGCGCACCATCGACTACCCGGCGTTCGCCGAGATCGCCAACGAGATCGGTGCCGTCCTGGTCGCCGACATCGCGCACATCGCGGGCCTCATCGCCGGTGGTGCGCACCCGTCGCCCGTCGGGCACGCGCCGGTCATCTCCACCACGACCCACAAGACGCTGCGCGGCCCGCGTGGCGCCATGCTGATGTCCACGGCCGAGCACGCGAAGGCGCTGGACAAGGCTGTGTTCCCGGGCCTGCAGGGTGGTCCGCACAACCACACCACCGCCGCCATCGCCGTCGCTCTGGGCGAGGCGAGCAAGCCGGAGTTCGCCACGTACGCGCACGGCATCGTGGCCAACGCCAAGGCGCTGGCCGAGTCGCTGATCGAGCGCGGCTTCGACCTGGTGTCGGGCGGCACGGACAACCACCTGATCCTGATCGACCTGACCAACAAGGGCATCGCGGGCAAGCCCGCCGCCAAAGCGCTGGACCGCGCGGGCATCGAGCTGAACTACAACTCGGTGCCGTTCGACCCGCGCAAGCCGTTCGACCCGTCCGGCCTGCGCCTCGGCACCGCCGCGATCACCACCCGCGGCCTGGGCACCGAGCACATGCCGAAGGTCGCCGAGTGGATCGACCAGGTCGTCCAGGCCGAGAACGCCGGTGACGAGGCCACCGTCGAGCGCGTCGCGGGCGAGATCCGCGACCTGCTCACCGCGTACCCGATGCCGGGCTGGAGCTGAGGCGTCTACGTCAGCTGGCGTAGCCGAGAGGCCGCACCACGACGGATTACCTCCGCGCCGGGTTCGACCACGCTGGGACCATGACGACAACAGCAGTCATGGTCGCCGCAGTGGTCGCGCCCGGCGCGGCTGTCGTTGAGACACAGGAGGAAGTCACTGTCCACACGGGCGTGATCGACGGAGCCCCGTTCCGCGTCGAAGTCCCGCCCCGGTGGAACGGCAAAGTACTGGTCTACAGCCACGGCATCTATCCCAAGGGCTACCTGCCCGACGAGATCGAAGTGGCCAACCGGCGTGCGGCCAAGCCTGTCCTGCTCGGCAAGGGCTACGCGCTCGCCGCGTCGAGCTACACGAAGCCACATGGCCTTTCGGTCCTCGAATCGGTCCGTGACCAGGGCGCTCTGCTCACCTGGTTCACCCACAACGTCGGCAGGCCCCGTCAGGTCCTGGCGTGGGGTACCTCCGGTGGTGGCCTCAACTCCATCCTGCTGGCCGAGCACGACCACCGCGTCGACGGCGTGCTCGCGATGAGCGGCCCGGTCGCCGGTGGGACCGCGCTGTTCAACCAGGCGCTCGACCTCGGATTCGTGGTCAGGACCCTGCTGGCGCCGGAGCTGGAGATCGTCCGGGTCACCGATCCGGTGCGGAACTCGGCTCGCGCGCACGAGGTGATCACGGCCGCGCTGGAGTCGTCGTCCGGTCGTGCCCGGCTCGCTTTGGCCAGCGCGCTGGCGAGCGTTCCCGGGTGGTCACGGGCTCTCCAGCCGAGGTCCGCCGACGTCACCGAACAGGTCCGCCAACAGACCCGGTACATGGAAACCGTCTACGACGCGCTGGTCTGGGGCAGTCACCGGGCCGATGTGGAGATCACCGCCGGCGGCAACCCGAGTGGCAACGTCGGCGTGAACTACCGGCGGATGCTGGCACGGACCAGTGAAGGCGGACTGGTCGAGCGGGCCTACCGGATCGCGGGCCTGAGCCTGTCCGCGGACCTGGACACACTCGCCGCCGCGCCCCGGATCAGGGCCGACCGTTCCGCGGTCGAGCGGCTGACGAGGCTGGGCACGCCGACGGGACGGTCCACGGTGCCAGTTGTCACGCTGCACCCGATCGGTGACGGTGTCGCGCCTGAGCACGAGCGGAGCTACGCGAAGCGCGTCGATTCCTCACGGATCAGGCAGCTGTACGTGCATCGAGGTGGGCACTGCCAGCACACCGCCGCCGAGGAACTCACCGCACTGAGTGTGCTGGAGTCCAAGGTCTACTCCGGACACTGGCCGAACGTCACGCCGGACGCCCTGAACGCGGTCGCCGACTGGTACGGGCCGGACTACAACCGGTTGTTCGACTGGCTGCACAACGAATCCGGTGTCGTGCGGCCCGCCTTCACCCGGTTCCGGCCCTATCCGCTGCCGCGTCAGATCAGCTCGGCCGTCAGCTCCGGGGTGGGCATGTCCGGGTCGAACGGGTAGAGCGGCCGGATGATCTGCTTGTGCCCGAGGCGGATCAGGTCCTGGTCGACGCCACCTGGGGTCAGCGCCAGCAACCAGCCGTCGGCCAGGTTGTAGAGCTCTGGCTCCAGGTAACCGATCTTGACGACCGTCAGATCTGCCTGCGCCGGGTCCAGATCGAGATCCGTGAAGTCCTTGACCAGGTGGTACGGCTTGCGGCGCTCGGTGATGATCACGTGCAGCCCGCCGGAGCGGACCACGACGATCGTCCCGCCGACCGGGTCCTCGTGCACCTTCACCACCGTGCCGCTCAACGGGACCGGCCCGGCGGGCCCGCCGTCGATCTTGCCGCCGACCCGCAGCGAGACCTCGCCGCCCGCCTTGGCGATCGCGACCGACTCCGGATCTACAATGGACGCGTAAATGATCGTGCGCGACTGGTACGCCCGCAGGACCCGCAACGTCCACGACACGTCACCGGCGCCGCCCGCGGTCGGGTTGTCCCCGGAGTCGCTGATGAAGAACGGCCGTTTCCCGCTGGCAAGGCCCTCACGGACGCAGTGGTCCAGTGAACCGGTCGGAGCGACGAAAGCGAAGTCCTCCCTGGCTTTCCAGTAGTCGTTCGCCAGCTTGGTCGCCTGCTGCTCGACGAGCTCGGCGTCGTCGCCCATCACCACGACCGCCGCCTGGCAGCGCGGCTCGTCCGCCCACGCGTAGCCGACCCAGATCGAGGCGTCCAGGATTCCGTCCATCGCCTCGATCGCCTCGATCTGGCCGTAGAGGCTTTTGGCCGGTTCGATCCGGGTGCTTGTCTTCTCGCCGGGCAGCAGGACCGGGATCTGCACCCAGGCCAGGTGCGGTTTGCCGCCGTCACGCAGCCGGGCAACGAGGTTGCGCGCGGCCCTTTCCTTGGTGTCCCACGCGTCCTCGTGCGGTGCCATGCGGTAGCAGGTGACCAGGTCGAGCTGCTGGACGAACTCACGCGACACGTTGCCGTGCAGGTCCATCGACGCCGAGATCAGCACGTCCGGGCCGACCGCCGCGCGGACGTCCCTGGCCAGGTCTGCTTCCGCGTCGAGCATTCCTGCCACGCTCATCGCGCCGTGGATGTCCAGCAGCAGCCCGTCCAGCGGTCCCGCTGCACCGATCCTGGTCAGGATTTCGGCTTTGAGCTCGTCGTAGACGTCCGTCATGACGGCGCCGCCCGGCAGGGACACCGCGTGCAGCAACGGAACCCACTCGACGTCCAGCGACTCGTCCGTCGTCCAGGTGTACCGGGCGAGCAGGTCCGCGCCCCTGGTCACCCGGAAATCAGCCAATCCTGTGCGGTGCGGCGAGAACGTACTGCTCTCGATGGCGATCCCGGCGATTCCGATGCGCACTGGGCTAGTTCCTTTCCTTGCGGTGGACCTGATGCAGCGCCAGCACTCCGGCGCCGAGCGGTCCCGCGTCCTTGCCTGCCTGTGCCACCGCGACCGTCAGGTTCTGGGTGGCCATCGGCAGGCACCGTTCGTACAGAGCGCCCCGCACGGCGGCGACGTACGGCTCGACCGACGACAGCCTTCCGGCCAGCAGCACGGCATGCGGGTTGAAGAAGTTGACCACTGTGGACAGCACTTCGCCGAGGTGCCCGCCTGCCCGGCGGACAGCGGCGGTGGCGTGTGGCTCGGCGTCGTTGGCCAGTTCGACCAGATGCCCGGTGTCGCGCGCACCGACGTTCCTGGCCAGCGCGGCGCCGCTGGCGATGGTCTCGAGGCAGCCCGTGTTGCCGCAGGCACAGAGGTTTTCGCCAGCCGCCTGGACGCGGACGTGGCTCACGTCGCCTGAAACACCGTTGGCGCCACGGTGCACGACGCCGGAGAAGATCACGCCACAGCCGACACCCGTGCCCGCCTTGACCACCACCAGGTGCTCGGGGCCGAGGTTGCGGGTGTGCTGTTCGCCCAGCGCGACCACGTTCGCGTCGTTGTCGACGGCGACCGGGACGTCGAGGCGGCCGGTCAGCCAGTCCCTGACCTCGAAGCCGTGCCAGCCGGGCATTCTCGCGGGCCGCTCGACCCGGCCGTCCTCGAAGTTGACCGGCCCTGGCAGTCCGACGCCGACACCGAGGAGTCGTTGCCCTGTCAGTACTTCGCCGAGTTCGCCGGTGATGTCGAGCAGGGCGGTGAGGCAGGCCTCCGGGCCGGTCGCGATGTCCAGTTCGACCTCGGTCAGGTGCAGTCGCTCGCCGGACAGGTCGTACGCGGCGAGGCGGACGTGTCGTGCGCCGAAGTCCGCTCCGACCACGTATCCGCCGTCGCCCGCTGGTCGCAGAACGCGTGGGCGGCGACCGCCGCGGGACGGGCCGTCGCCGGTCTCGGTCAGCAGACCGGCGTCGATGAGTTCCTGGACTCGCAGGGACACAGTGGACCGGGCGAGGCCGAGGATGCGGGCGAGGTCCGTGCGGGAGGAGGCCTCGCCGGACGAGACCAGTCGCAGGATCTCGGACGTCGGCGGGTTCGGCACAGGCGACCCCCTTTGTTCTTTGTTCGATATCGAACCAAGTTACGTCGAAAACACTACCTCAATCAACGACTTACGACGAGAGGGCTTGTGTTTTGTTCGTATCAGGGTTTAGCGTCCGGCCATTCATCCACTTCGACCCGGGAGGCGCGATGCCCCGCCGTTTCCTGACCGCCGCACTCGCTGTGGCACTGCTCGCGGCCGGCTGTAGCAGCTCGCCGGGTTCGAAGCAGGCCACGGCACAGAGCGGAACGGTCACCTTCGCCCTGCCACCGAACGCGACACCGAACTGGATCATGCCGCTCGGCATCCCAGGCCACCTCGCGTCGTACAACTCGTCCATCTACCAGCTGCTGTTCGTGCCCTTGGTCGTCTTCAACGGCACATCGGGCACAGTCGCGATGGACGAGAAGGCCGGTGCGGTGAAGCAGCCGCAGTACAGCCCGGACGGCAAGAGCGTCACGATCACCCTCAAGGACAACCTGACCTGGGGTGACGGCTCGAAACTGACCACACGGGACGTTGAGTTCTGGTACAACCTGGTCAAGTTCAACAAGACCAAGTGGGGCGGCTACGCCAAGGGGCGGATGCCGGACAACATGGTCGAGTTCAAGACGATCGACGAGAAGACGTTCCAGTTCATCCTGGACAAGCCCTACAGCCCGGACTGGTTCACGGCGGTCCAGCTGACCAACGTCCGCCCGATGCCGCAGAAGGCATGGGACAAAGTAGCCATCGACGGGCCGGTCGGCGACCACGACCGCACCGAAGCGGGCGCCCAGCAGGTCTTCGACTTCCTGGTGGCGCAGGCGAAGGACCTGCCGACCTACCAGTCGAACCCGCTGTGGAAAGCGGGCAACGGCCCGTACTCGGTGCAGGAGTACACGGCGGGCGGCCAGGTGACACTGGTGAAGAACCCGAAGTACACCGGCGAGGACACCTCATCGGTGGAGAAGGTCACCTTCAAGCCGTTCACCAGCGCGGACGCCGAGTTCAACGTCCTGCAGACCGGCGGAGTCGACTACGGCTACCTGGCATCGGCGAACCTGAACCAGCGGTCCTCCCTGGAGTCGAAGGGCTACCAGGTCCAGCCGTGGAAGGGCTGGGCGATCACGTACATCCCGTACAACTTCAACAACCCGCAGACCGGCCCGATCTTCAAGCAGCTGTACGTGCGCCAGGCGATCCAGCACGCGATCGACCAGGACTCGATAGTGAAGAACATCTGGCGTGACATGGCCGTCGCCGGATACGGCCCAGTCCCACAGGATCCGTCCTCGCCGTACATCTCGGACACGCAGAAGAACAACCCGTACCCGTTCGACATCGCCAAAGCCAAGAGCCTGCTCGAGTCACACGGCTGGACTCCCGGCCCCGACGGCATCGCTGTCTGCGGCGACCCCGCCAAGTGCGGCCAGGGCATCGCGGCGGGAGCGCAACTGAAGTTCACGCTGCTGACCGAAAGCGGCTCGAAGGAAACCGACAACATGATGGCCGAGCTGAAGTCCTCGCTGTCGAAGATCGGTGTCTTCCTCGACCTGAAGCAGGCGCCGCTGAACACGGTGCTGGGCAACAGCAAGGCCTGCCAGCCCACGGCGCCCGAGTGCTCATGGCAGATGTCCTTCTTCGGCACGCAGGGCAGCTGGTACTTCAACGCGTACCCGAGCGGCGAGCGGATCTTCGGCACCGGCGCCACGTCGAACCTCGGCAGCTACAGCGACCCCCGCGCGGACGAGCTGATCAACGCGTCGACCTCGACCGCCGACCACGAGTCGATGAAGGCGTACGGCGACTACCTGACCAAGGAACTCCCGGTGATCTGGCTGCCGAACCCGGTGTACCAGATCTCGGCGGTGAAGAAGAACGTGAACATCGGAAACCAGGACCCGCTCGCAGCAATGCAGCCCCAGCGCTGGACAGTGAAATGACCGCTGTTGGTTGCGCGAGAGCGCAGAGCGGTGCGAGCACGAGAGCGAGCGCGCAAGCGCATGGGTGGGCAAGAGGCCTTGCGCGCAAAGCGCAAGCGGGTGGTTCGTGGTTGGTTTCCTCCCGTATGGCCTGGGCGCAGCCATACCACGGCGTGTCGGGAGGTCGGCCTACGCAACCCAACCCCAAGCGCAGGCGATACCGACCTCCCGGCACGCCGTGGTTTCCTCCGGCAGGACATACGGGAGGGAACCGACCACGCCTCTCTACCACTGGACCCGGGAAATCACGTGAGCAGAGCCAACCGGGTGGACAGACCACGGGTTGGTTCCCCTCTTGGAGGTCTGCCGTCCGGCGAGGACATTCTCTTTGTGCCACCAGTGAATTCGAGAGTGGGGAACGAGCTCGACACGGCGGGCATCACAGTTTCGTCCATGGGGCGGGCCTTCGGCAGCGGCCCCAGACAAGTTTTCCTTATGGGGGAAAAACAAAAGAGATGCCTCGCCGGCGGGCAGGCCGCCAAGAGGGGACACAACAAACACTCGGTTCGCCGAGCCGGTTCGCTCAGCCCACGTGTTTTTCTGGGTCTAGTGGGGGGCGCGGGGCGCCCCTCCCGTATGGCCTGCCCAAGGGAACCACAGGCTGTCAAGAGGTCGGTAGGGCCTACGCCGGGCACGCCAGTCCCGTAGGCCGACCTCCTGACAGCCAGTGGTTGGCTTCGCCCAGGCCATACGGGAGGGACACCCCACGAACCACACCCCTGCGCTCACGCGCAAGCCACACAACCCCGCGTACTACGCGCGCACGATCCTCACCACTGCGTTCGCGCGCACGCCCCATCCGGCCTGCAGGACAGTCCCCCACCCAACCCGGGGGGCGTCCCTGCTCCAGTCTACCGGGGATAAAGCCTGGTCACCGGGGTGTCGACTGGTTGTGGACAACTGGATTCGCGGGTGATCCCTCCGCTTCGGATCCGGCTCGACGAACCACACCCCTGCGCTTTGCGCGCGGCAGTTTCGGGCTGGGTTGGGATGTCGTCGTCTCTTCGTGGTCGGAGCTGTTGCGTGGCTAGGTTTCTCTTCTGGCGGGTTGTTCAGGCTCTTGTGGTGGTCTTCGTGGTCACCGTTGTGGTCTTCTTCCTGCTGCACCAGATTCCGGGCGGTCCGGCGAGAGGCATTCTCGGCATCCAGGCCACCGAGGACCAGATTCAGGCGTTCGAGCATGCGCAGGGTTTCGACCAGCCTGTGCCGATCCAGTACGTGCATTATCTCGGTCGGCTGCTGCAGGGTGACCTCGGTGAGTCGTTCCAGCTCAACCAGGGTGTTGCCGATCTGATCGGGCAGCGGCTGCCGAAGACTCTCGTGCTGACGGTGTTGAGCACGCTCGTGGCTTTGGTTGTCGCTGTTCCGCTGGGTGTGTGGCAGGCGGTTCGGCGCAACCGGCCGACGGACTACCTGTTGAGCGCGGTCACGTTGCTGATCTACTCGACGCCGGTGTTCCTCATCGGGTTCATCTTCATCATCGTGTTCGCGATCAATGCCGCGTGGTTTCCTGTGGAGGCGCCGCAGGCTGACACCGTTGGGGGGATCTTCGCGGATTCCCAGGCGCTTGTTTTGCCTGTCCTCACTGGGGCCGGGGTGGTGATCGCGGTGTTCAGCCGTTACCTGCGGTCGTCCGTTGTGGACAATCTGGATGAGGACTACGTCCGCACCGCGCGGGCCAAGGGGGCGTCCGAGACCAGGATCGTCACCCGGCACGTCCTCAAGAACTCGCTGACCTCTCTCGTCGCGATGCTCGGGTACTACCTCCCGGTGTTGTTCAGCGGCGCGCTCGTCACCGAGAAGTTGTTCAACTATCCCGGGATGGGGCTGTTGTTCTGGAACGCCGCGCAGACGAGTGACTTCCCGATCCTGCTGGGGGTTGTGCTCGTCATCTCCGTCGCCACGGTGACCGGGAGTCTGCTTGCCGACGTGGCACAGGCGCTGATCGATCCGAGGACCAGGCGGGTGAAGGCATGAGTGGGCCTACCGCGCGGCGGCTGAAGGTCTTCCGTCGCAACAAGCTCGCGGTTGTCGGGATCACGATTCTCGGCCTGCTGATCCTGTTCTGCTTCGTCGGTCCGCTGGTCTACCACACTGAGCAGACGCTGACCTCGCTCGCGAACAGCAAGCTCGGGCCCGGTGTCGACGGACACCCGCTCGGCACCGACGACCTCGGGTACGACCTGCTAGGCAGGCTCATGCTCGGTGGTCAGACCTCACTGATCATCGGGTTGGCCGCCGGTCTGCTCGCCACGCTGATCGGCACGTTGTGGGGCACGGTCGCCGGATATGCGGGCGGCTGGGTCGACGCGGTCATGATGCGGATCGTCGACGCGGGCATCGCGATTCCCGCGCTGTTCCTGTTGGTTGTCGCCGCGGCGATCGCGACGCCGAGTGTGCCGATGCTCATTCTCGTCATCGGGTTCGTGTCGTGGCTTGTTCCGGCGCGGCTGATGCGCGCCGAGTCGATCGCGTTGCGCAGCAGGGCTTACGTCGAGTCCATGAAGGTGATGGGCGGCGGCAGCGTTCGTGCGATCGGCAAGCACATCATCCCCAACGCCATCGGCACGGTGATCGTCAACGTCACCTTCCAGATCGCGGACGCCGTCCTGCTCGTGGCGTACGTGAGTTTCCTCGGTCTGGGGATTCCTCCACCCGCGGCGAACTGGGGCGGGATGCTCAGTGACGGCCTGACCTACGCCCACGACGGCGCATGGTGGCTGATCCTGCCGCCGGGTCTGCTGATCGTGATGACGGTGTGCGCCTTCAACTTCATCGGCGACGGGCTACGGGACGCGTTCGACGTGAGATTCGAGGGCCGCTGATGCTCAGCTACGACCACCTTTCCATCACGTTCGGCGACGTCGAGGCCACCAGGTCGGTCAGCTTCGAGGTCAGGCCGGGCGAAGTCGTCGCCGTCGTCGGCGAGTCCGGCTCCGGCAAGAGCGTCACCGCGATGTCCGCGCTGGGTCTGTTGCCGCGCAAGGCGAAGGTCACCGGGAAGATCATGCTCGGCGGGCGTGATGTCGGTGGCCTGACCGGCAAACAGCTCCGGGAGTTGCGCGGCAACGAGATCGCGATGGTCTTCCAGGAGCCGATGACCGCGCTCAACCCGGTGCACACGATCGGCTGGCAGCTCACCGAGGCCATCACCCTGCACAAGGACGACGTCCCCGACGTCAAACGGAAGGCCGTCGAGCTGCTGACCATGGTCGGGCTCGACCGGCCGGAACAGCGGCTGAAGCAGTATCCGCACGAGCTGTCCGGCGGGATGCGGCAACGGGTGATGATCGCGATGGCGATCGCGTGCGACCCCAAAGTGATCATCGCGGACGAGCCGACCACGGCACTCGACGTCACCGTCCAGGCCGAGATCCTCGACCTGCTCAGAAATCTGCGCGACCGGCTCGGCACGGCGATCGTGCTGATCACGCACAGCATGGGCGTTGTCGCCGACCTCGCCGACCGGGTCGTCGTGATGTACCGGGGCGCGGTCGTCGAGACCGGCGGCGTGGAGGACGTGCTGCTGCGGCCCGCCCACGACTACACCAAACGTTTGCTCAAAGCGGTGCCCCGGCTGGGCAGCGGCACGAGACAGGTCGACGAAAGCGCCAAGCCCGTGCTGAGCGTGCGCAACCTGGTCGTGTCCTTCGGCGGCCAGCGAGCCGTCGACGACATCTCCTTCCACGTGGCCGAAGGCGAGGTCCTCGGCCTGGTCGGGGAGTCCGGCTCGGGCAAGACGACCGCGGGCCGGTGCACGGTCGGTCTGCAGAAGCCCACGCAGGGCAGCATCGAGCTGTTCGGACAGGACATCGCGAAGCTGTCGGCCCGTGGGATGCGGCCGCTGACCGCGCGGATCGGCATGATCTTCCAGGACCCGGCGTCCTCTTTGGACCCCAGGATGACGGTGGCCGAGTGCGTCGCCGAACCACTGGTCCTGCACCGTGCCAAGGACCAGCGCGAACGAGTCGACGAACTGCTCGACTCGGTGGAACTCGGCGCCGCGGTGCGTGACCGATACACGCACGAACTGTCCGGTGGGCAACGGCAACGCGTGAGCATCGCCAGGGCGATCGCCCTCGACCCCGACCTGCTGATCGCGGACGAGCCGACGAGCGCGCTGGACGTGTCGGTGCAGGCCAGCATCCTTGAGCTGTTCCTCGACCTGCAGCGACGGTTGAAGTTCTCGTGCCTGTTCATCAGCCACGACCTCGCTGTCGTGGACATGCTGGCCAACCGGGTCGCGGTGATGCACCGCGGCAAGATTGTCGAACAGGGCAGCCGGGCGGACGTCTTCGGTGCGCCCCAAGAGGACTACACCCGCGGCCTGCTCGCCGCCGCGCCCGTGCCGGACCCGGTTGAGCAGCGTGAACGACGGGCTAGCCGCGGATGACCGAGCACAAGGCGGCAACCCCGTCGGCGTCCGTCTCGAAGTGGTCGAACCCCTCAGGAACGCCGACGCCCGCGAACGACACGGCGCCCCCCTCGGCGCCACGGATGGCAGTGCGGGCGCCCGCGTGGACGTCGGAAACCCCGGTCGCCGCGATGACGTCGAGCACGTTCGTGGCACGGACACCGCCGCACGCCATCACCTCGATGGTGTCGCCTGCCTGCTCGACCAATGACTTGATCACCGGCGCGCCGTCCAGCGCCGACCGCTGCTGCCCGGAGGTCAGCACCCGCTTGAATCCCATCCGGATCGCCTGGTCCAGCACCCGAAGCGGTGACGAACTCACGTCGATCGCCCGGTGCAGCGTGACCGGCCTGCCGTCAGCCGCCTCGATCAGCTTCTCGCACACGGGATCCAGCAGACCGTCGGCGCCCAGCGCGCCGACCACGACGCCGTGCGCACCGGCCTCGACGGCCGCGCGGATATCCCTTGTCAGCACGGCGAGCTCGTCGGGCGTGTATCGGAAGTCGCCTGGGCGCGGCCGGATCAGCGGATGCACTTCGGTGCTTCCGGAGTGCTGCACGGCCAGCTCCGTCAACGCCAGGCTCGGCGTCAGCCCGCCGTCGGACAACGCACCGCACAGCTCCACCCGGTCGGCCGCGTTCTCCGCCGCGATCCGGACACCGTTGATCGACTCGACACTGATCTCCACACGCACACCCATGATCGCGAGTATCCATTGAGCTGGCTCGGAGTGGACATCGGAGGCACGAAGATCCAACTCGTGCGGTGCGACGACGACCTGCGCGTGCTGGACAGCCGCCGCGCGGAGTCACCGCCGGGCCGGATCCTCGCCACAGCACTGGAAATGGCCGCCGAGCTGGCCGAGGACGCCCAGGGCATCGGGATCGGCGCCGCCGGGGTGATCGACCCGGCGACCGGCGCGGTGGCCGCGACGACCGAGGTGTTCCCCGGCTGGGAAGGGACGAATCTCACCGAGGGCGTCAGCCGGGAGTTCGGTTTGCCGGTGGTCGTCGACAACGACGCGAACGCGTTCCTGCACGGCGAGGCCACGGCCGGAGCGGCACGCGGCTACCGGCACGCGTTCGGCATCACGGTCGGCACGGGCATCGGCGGTGCGTTGATCAGCGACGGCGTCCTGCTGCGTGGCGCGGGCGGCGGAGCGGGGGAGATCGGCCACACACCTGGTTTCGGCGACGAGCCCTGCACGTGCGGCGCTCGTGGTCACCTCGAGTCGATGGCGTCCGGGCTGTCCATCAGCCGACGCTATGGGACGGACATCGGCGCGGGCCAGGTCGCCGAACGCGCACGCAACGGCGACGCGGACGCGTTGCGCGTGTTCGCCGAGGCGGGCGCCGCGCTGGGACAGGCGATCGCGGTCGTGGCGACTGTGCTGGACAGCCAGATCGCGGTGCTCGGCGGCGGCGTGATCGGGGCGTGGGACCTGCTTGAACCCACCTGTCGGCAGACCGTCCAGGCGACCGTGCTGCCCACCAACGCCGACCTCCTGATCGAGCCCTCGCACCTCGGGGACCACGCCGTCGCCATTGGGGCCGCCGCACTCGCTCGCTCTGCGTAACGGGCCTGTGACCTGGTCGTATGTGACTTGAGTCGCAGGTAATTCAGTTGCCGGAATAACGCGGCCGAGCGCATGCTTGTATCGAGCAAGTAATTGGGTGATGCAAGCAAGTCAAGGGGTCGGCATGGTCGGCACAGGCTCGGACACGACGGTAACCGGGGAAACATCGCAGGTCAGCGAGGCGGATATCGAGTTGGGGGCACGCCTCGGCGACGCGATGATGGGCCTGGGCAGGCAGTGGGCGTCGGTCGCGCAGCAACTGGCCAAGGTCGGCATCGACAAGACGTCGATGCTGCTGATCAGCGCGCTCGACCAGATCGGCCCGGTCAGGTCGAACGTGCTCGCCGACGCGGTGTACTCCGACCCGTCCACCATCTCGAGGCAGGTCGCCGGGCTTGTCAAGGACGGGCTGATCGAGCGCCGCGCCGATCCGGCGGACGGGCGGGCCAGTTTGCTCGCCGTCACCGAGAAGGCGCAGGTCCTGCTCGAGGCCCGTCGTCACCAGCGCAATTGCTCGCTGGCGCGGATGCTCGCGCACTGGCCCGACGGAGATCGCGAGCGGTTCGTGGAACTGCTCGAACGGTTCCTCGTCGACCACGAGCGCGCCATCCCGAACTTCATCAACGAGCACGCCGAACTCATGGCGCGCTCCAAAGGAGAGAACTGATGTCCGACCAGGCGACAGCCGCCGCTGGGGAAGCCCCCTCGCGGGCCGGCGCGCTGAGCCACCGCCAGATCCTGACGATCCTGTCCGGGCTGATGCTCGGGATGTTCCTGGCGGCGCTCGACCAGACGATCATGGCCTCGGCCATGAAGACAATCGCTGACCAGTTGCACGGTCAGACCATCCAGGCGTGGGCGACCACCGCCTACCTGATCACAGCGACCATCTCGACGCCGTTGTACGGCAAGCTCTCGGACATCTTCGGCCGCAAGCCGATGTATCTCACCGCGATCACGTTCTTCCTGGTCGGCTCGCTGCTCGCGGGCATCGCGACCTCGATGTACGAACTGGCCGCGTACCGCGCGGTGCAGGGCCTCGGTGCCGGTGGCCTGATGTCGCTGGCGCTGGCGATCATCGCCGACCTCACGTCGCCGCGTGAGCGCAGCCGCTACACCGGTTACTTCATGGGTATCTGGGGACTGTCCAGTGTGGCCGGTCCGCTGGTCGGCGGCCTGTTCGCCGGGATGGACACGTTCGCCGGGATCACCGGGTGGCGCTGGGTGTTCCTGATCAACGTGCCGATCGCGCTTGTCGCGCTCGTCGTGGTCAGCCGGGTGCTGAACGTGCCGCACACGAAGATCCCGCAGCGGATCGACTTCTGGGGCGCCGCGACGCTGACCATCGGCCTCGTGCCGCTGCTGATCGTGGCCGAGCAGGGCCGTGTGTGGGGCTGGGACTCCGGCGAGTCGATCGCGATGTACGTGACCGGTGTGGTCGGCCTGGTGGCGTTCGTGTTCGTCGAGCGGCGGATGGGTGACGCGGCGCTGCTGCCGATGCGCCTGTTCCGCCGCCCGGTGTTCGCGCTGACCAACGTCATCAACTTCATCATGGGTATCGGGATGTTCGGCATGATGATGTCGCTGCCGCTGTACCTGCAGATCGTCAAGGGAGCGACGCCGACCCAGTCCGGTCTGATGACGCTGCCGATGACGTTCGGCATCCTGGTGTCGGCGATGGGCAGCGGCCGGATCACCTCGAAGACCGGGCGCTACCGGATCTTCCCGATCGTCGGCCTCGCCGCGACCGCGACGGCGTTGTTCCTGTTCGCGCAGATCGGCACGGACACCGCGCTGTGGCAGACCATGCTGGTCATGCTGCTCGCCGGAATCGGGCTCGGCCTGTGCATGCAGAGCCTGCTGCTGGCGATCCAGGCGGACGCGCCCGCGAAGGACATGGGCGTGGCGACCTCGTCGGCCACGTTCTTCCGGTCCATCGGCGGCACGGTCGGGACCGCGGTGTTCCTGTCGATCCTGTTCGGCATCGTCGCGGACCGCATCTCGGCCGCACGGGCCGCGGCCGGTCTGCCGCCGATGCCCGCCGGTGCCGGTGGCATCAACCTGGACAACACGCAGTTCATCAGTACGTTGCCGCCACGTGAGGCCAGGCCGATACTCGACGGATTCGCCAGTTCGCTGGACACTGTCTTCATGGTCGGCGGGATCGTGATGCTCGTCGCGTTCGCGGTGATCTGGTTCGTCAAGGAGGTCCCGTTGTCGAACAAGTCAGGCCTGCAGCGGGCCGCCGAGAACGACGAGGACGCGGCGCCGGTGGCCGCCGCCGCCATGCACTAGCGGACGCACTGGGGTTTTCCCACCACGGAGAAACAGAGGGCCCTGCTCCACCTCGGAGCAGGGCCCTCGCCCGTGCTGTGGTTCAGTGCTCACCGTCGGGGTGCTCGGTCTTGAGGCGGTCGTACGAGCGCTTGATCTCCGCCTCGGCCTCGGTCCGGCCGACCCAGGTCGCGCCCTCGACGCTCTTGCCGGGCTCGAGGTCCTTGTAGACCTCGAAGAAGTGCTGGATCTCCAGCCGGTAGAACTCGTTCAGGTGGTGGATGTCGCGCAGGTGCTCCGAGCGCGGGTCGTCCGCGGGCACGCAGAGGACCTTGTCGTCGCCACCCTTCTCGTCGGTCATGCGGAACATGCCGATCGCGCGGCTGCGGATCAGGCAGCCGGGGAACGTCGGCTCCTGCACGAGCACGAGTGCGTCAAGGGGGTCGCCGTCCTCGCCGAGTGTGTTGTCGACGAACCCGTAGTCAGCCGGGTACTGGGTGGCAGTGAACAGGGTCCGGTCCAACCGGATCCGCCCCGTTTCGTGGTCCATCTCGTACTTGTTGCGTACGCCCTTGGGGATCTCGATCGTGACGTCGAACTCCACGCCTGTTCCTCGCTCATCATCTCTGGTCGGTGCTCGCCACTAGTCTGGACTACGACTCGCGTTCGACCGGCATCACGGCGGTCGGTCTCCGATGTGATGTTGGACAGGGGAGAACAGCAGTGCCAGACCAGGACAACCCGGCGTGGCCGACGGCGGACGACGACAGACCCACGCCCGGCTTTCCGCAGGTGGACCCGGACAAACCCGGATCGGGTGAGCAGCGCACTGCGCCGACGGAAACCCCGCGTGCCCTGCCGATGAGGATCGAGCCAGGCCAGCCTCCCCGGCCCGCACAGCTCAGAAACGACCCCCCGGCAGGCGCCTCAACGTGGTTTGAATCACGCGGCGAACCGACCGGGGAACCACCCAGAGCGGCACCTGTCCGGATCGAACCGAGGGACCCGAAGAAGAAGGCGAACGACCCGAAACCGGTTACGGCGAACGAACCGGATGGCGAGAAGACGACACAAGTCCGCACTGTCACCCCATCTGTCACCCCATCGAGTGTCACCGAACCAGCCGAGCCCGCAGCGTCACCGCCGAGCACCGCCTCGGAGGCACCGGCCGAGTCCGCACGCCCCGGCGACGGCGCGGCCGAGTCGTCTGGGGCGCCTGAGGGCAGTGCCCAGTCGTCCGCCGAGTCGACGGCACGCAGTGAGCCTGTGCCAGTCACCGAGCTTGATGTGTCATCACTCAGCGAGTTGTTGTTCTCGACGCCGACGCGCAGCGAGCCGGTGCCGTCGTCTGACGAGCCTGCCGTTTCGGCGGAACCGAAGTCCTCCGGGGAGGAACTGTTCGCCGCCCTGGCCCGCAGCGAGTCGACACGTCCGGCTCAGGACGAGCCGGATGATGGCACCGAGTCCGCTGAGTCGACGGTGCGCAGTGAGCCGGTGCCCAGTGAGCCTGTGCGCCCGTCGGACCAGCAGTCGGGTGGTGAGGTCGAGTCCGGTCAGCCGTCAGATGCGGGGGCTTCCGAGTCGACCGCGCGCAGCGAGCCAGTGCCGCCGCCTGGTGATGAGGGTGGGTCCGGGGCTTCGACGGAGTCTGCTGTCGAGGACTTGTTCGCTGTCCCGACGCGGAGCGAGCCGGTGCGTTCACCGCAGCGGCCGCCGGAGCCGGGCGGGCAAAGGGACGTCGAGTCCCGTGGCACGGATTCTGGTGAGTCGACGGTTCGTAGTGAGTCGGTACGTTCGTCGGATCGGCTGGCCGAGGACACCAAGCCCGGTGGGTCGGGGAAATCACCCACCTCGGGCTCGGCCGAGTCCACGGCTCGTAGTGAGCCCCTGCGTCCACCGCAGCGGCAGCCTGGGGCTGACCAGGGCACGGCTGAGTCGACTGTCCGCAGTGAGCCGGTTCGGCCTGCTCAGCGGGAGTCCGGCAGTGGCGGGGCCGACAATGGGCCGGAGTCGACTGCTCCGTCCCTGTTTTCGGCGCCTACTCGCAGTCAGCCGCTGCGGCCTCCGCAGCGGCCGCCGGGCGAGTCGCTGTTCTCCGCGCCCACGCGCGGTGAGCCCATCCGCCCGCCGAGGCAAGAGACGCCTGGTGAGGCGACGACTCGCAGTGAGCCGGTGCGTCGTCCACAACGTGACTCCGCTGCCACGCGCAATGACGCGACGCGGCCATCTCAACAGGACGGGCCAACGCGCCGTGACCCGATGTGGCCCGCTGGCGGCCCAGGTCCGGAGGGCGGCTCATCATTCAACGCGCCCACGCGCAGTGAGCCGATGCGTCCGCCGCAGCGTCCTGGTGCCCAGATGGGGCTGGAGTCTTCCGGTGAGGGGCGTTTCGCCACGCCGACGCGTAGTGAGCCGATGCGTCCGCCGCAGCGTCCTGGTGCCCAGATGGGCCTGGAGTCTTCCGGTGAGGGGCGTTTCGCCACGCCCACTCGCAGCGAGCCCATGCGGCCGCCGCACCGCCCCGGCGTCCCGGACGGCAACCCCCAGCGCAATGAGCCCCCGAGGCCACCGGCCCGGTTGGGTGATCTCGGCCAGTTCGCTGCCACCGTGCGCACGGAACCTGTTCGGCAGCCCGGCAACGAGACCAGGCCCGCGTTCCCGCTCGGCTTCGCCGACGAGCCGGACGAACCGGGTGAGCCGCCGCAGCCGCCACCTTCATCACCGTCCGACGACGACGGCCAGGGCTCCGCGCCCGGCCGGAAACCGCGCAAGAGCCTGCTTGTACTCGCCGCGGTCGTGCTGGTGGTCGCGGTTGGTGCCGGTGTCGTCTTCTTCGTCCCCGGTGTGCGGGACAAGCTGGGGTTGGGCGGTTCCGAGGCTGAGGCCGCCGTCGCCCCTCCGCCCACTCCGGTTGCCTTCACTCCCAACATCAAGGCACCGAGCGCCGGTGCTCCGTCGGCGACCGAGCAGGGTGTCCACAGTGTTCTCTCCGGCCCGGCGGGCAATCCCGCGCTCGGCACGCTGACCGGGACCGTCATCGATCCCTCCACCGGGAAAACCCTGTGGGACAAGGCTTCCAACACGCCGCTGACGCCCGCTTCGACCACGAAGCTGCTGACCGCCGCCGCCGCTTTGCTCAAGATCCCGCACGGCCAGCAGTTCAGCACCAAGGTTGTCGCGGGCAAGGAGCCCGGCAGCGTCATCGTCGTCGGCGGCGGGGACGGCACGCTGAACTCGTTGCCCGCGGGCAAGAACTCCGTTTTCCCCGGCTCACCGCGGCTGGACGACCTCGTCGCGCAGGTCAAGGCCAAGGGCCCGGTCAACCAGGTCTTCGTCGACCGCACCCGCTACACCGCCGACAACCTCGCTCCCGGTGTCCTTCCCGGTGACGTCGCCGAGGGCTACATCTCGCCGATCGCACCACTGATGATGGACGGCGCCCGCCAGGACCCGACCAAGGACAAGAGCCCGCGCAGCACCAACCCCGCCCGCACGGTCGGTGCCGAGTTCGCCAGGCGCATCGGCGCGAGCCTGGCCGCCACCCCGGAAGTCACCGCCCCCGCTGACGCCCAGGTCCTCGGTGAGGTGCGGTCCGTTTCGCTCACCGAACTCGTCGACCAGTTCCTGCAGGCATCCGACAACGTCCTCGCCGACGTCGTCGCCCGGGAGGTCGCGATCGCCGCCGGGGAGGAGCCGTCGTTCCAGGGCGTGCACAAGGCGACGCTGAAAGTGTTGGCCGAGAACGGTTTCGACGTCACCGGCGCGGAGATGTTCGACGGCAGCGGCATGTCGACGAGCAACAAGACCCCGGCGCGTCTGCTCGCCCAGATCCTCGCCGCCGCCGCTGGTGACGGCAAGGACCCGAAGTCCGCGAAGCTGCGGCCGATGCTCGGCGGCCTCCCGGTCGCGGGCGGCAGCGGCACGCTGGAAGGCCGGTTCGCCGCCGGGCAGCCCGCCGCCGGTGGCCGCGGCTGGGTCCGTGCCAAGACCGGCACGCTTCCGCTCGCCGGGATCAACTCGCTGGCCGGTGTCGTGCTCGACACCGACGGGCGGCTGCTGGTCTTCGCCCTGATGACCAACGGCAGTGACACGATCCAGGCCCGGCCCGCGCTCGACGCGGTCGCGGCGGCACTGCGCACGTGCGGCTGCAAATAATGAGCGCGCAATCACACAGAGCGTAAATGCTCAGGTAGCGTCAGGGTTGTGGAAGCGGCGACTGAGCTCAGGCGCGGAACGGGTTCGCCGGTCGACTGGTCATTGGCCATCTCGACCGGGCAACGCCTGGTTCGGCGTGGACCCGACGTCCCGATCGCGGAGGCGGAGGCCACCGTCAGGGATCTGCGGGACGCCACCGACGTCGCCGAAGGGCACGTCCGTGACCTCACTGGTCTCGGCCACGGCCTGCCACTGCCGCCCGGCGAGGTCGTCGACCGTCCCGGCTGGATCAAGGCAGCGGCCGACGGCCTCGACGTACTGACCGACGGCGCGCTGCCGCGGGCCTACGCGGGCCCGGTCGGCGCGGTCATGGCAGGCAGCGCGGGTGTCCAGGCCGGAATGGTGCTGGCGTTCCTCGGCGCTCGCGTGCTGGGCCAGTACGACCCGTTCAACGACGGCCGTCTGCTGCTCGTCGCGCCCAACATCATCGGCGCGCACCGCGCGCTCGACGTGCCCTCCGGCGACTTCCGGATGTGGGTCTGCCTGCACGAGTGCACGCACCGGCTGCAGTTCACCGCCGTGCCGTGGCTCAAGGACTACTTCTCCGGGCAGGTCAGGGCTTTCCTGTCCGGAATGGACGACAGTGCGGCCAGTGCGCTCAACCGGTTCCCCGACGTGATCAGGGAGGCCCGCCGCCGTTCGCTCGAACCGGACTCGTCGTCGGGCCCGGTCACGCTGATGGAGTTGCTGCAGTCCGCCGAGCAGCGCGAGGTCTTCGACCGGCTCATCGCACTGTCCACTCTGCTCGAAGGGCACGCGGACTACGTGATGGACGCGGTCGGCCCGACGGTGGTGCCGACGGTGGACGTCATCCGCGACCGGTTCAGCGAGCGCCGCCGCGGCGGCGGCCTGCTCGACCGGGTGCTGCGCACGCTGTTGGGCGTGGACGCCAAGGTCAAGCAGTACGAGGCGGGCGCCGCGTTCACCAGACACGTCGTCGGACAGGCCGGGATGGACGGCTTCAACGCGGTGTGGACGGACGCGGACACCCTGCCGCGCCGCACGGAGATCACGGACCCGGACGCATGGCTGCGCCGAGTGCGACCCTGATCATCCGCAAGGCCGTCAAGGATCTGCTGAGCACCGCACTGAGCACAACACCCCCAGCACCGATCGCCGTCGCGGTCTCCGGCGGCGCGGACTCGCTCGCCCTCGCCGCGGCCGCGGCGACGTTGACTGACGTCACCGGCCTGATCGTGGACCACGGCCTGCAGCACGGCTCGGCAGAGGTCGCCGACGAGGCCGCCGCCCAGCTCAAGAGCGTCGGCGTCGAAGCGAGGATCCTGCGCGTCGACGTGACCGGACCGGGCGGGATGGAAGCGGCGGCGAGAAAGGCGCGCTACCAGGCGCTCAGAACGGCCCACCAGGGTGTGATCCTGCTCGGCCACACCCTGGACGACCAGGCCGAGACAGTCCTGCTCGGACTGGGCCGCGGCTCCGGGCCGCGGTCCATCGCGGGCATGCGCGCGTACGACCCGCCGTGGGGCCGTCCGCTGCTGAGGATCCGGCGCGCGGTCACCGTCCAGGCGTGCGCGGAGCTCGGGCTCACGCCGTGGACCGATCCGCACAACAGCGACCCGTCGTTCACCCGCGTTCGGCTCAGACGAGACGTGATCCCCCTCATGGAGGAGGTCCTCCAGGGTGGTGTCGCCGGAGCGCTCGCCCGCACGGCCGACCAGCTGCGTGAGGATCTCGACACGCTCGACGAACTCGCCGCCGCCATCCGTCGGGACACCGAGAACATGCTGGTCGCGGACCTGGCACCGCATCCACCCGCACTGCGTCGCCGGGTTCTGCGAACCTGGCTGAAAGACGCCGCAGTGCCCGAACTCACCGACGGCCACCTGCGTGCGGTCGACGCACTGGTGGGTGAATGGCGTGGTCAGGGTGGTGTCTGGCTGCCCGGCGGCTTTGTGGTGTGCCGCCGCCATGGCAGGCTCTGCGTGCAACCGCCGGCAGGGGAACCAAACTGAGAGGGAGCAGGCGTGTACGACGGCGATATCGCCTCCGTGCTGATCACCGAGCAAGAGATCAACGAGAAGATCGCCGCACTCGCCAAGCAGATAGCCGAGGACTATCCGGCCGGCGGCGCGCGGCAGGACCTGGTGCTCGTCGGTGTGCTCAAAGGCGCGGTGATGTTCATGACGGACCTGGCGCGTGCGCTGCCAGTGCCCGTCCAGCTCGAATTCATGGCCGTCAGCTCGTACGGCTCCGCCACGTCCAGC
The DNA here is from genome assembly GCF_000826545.1 of Kibdelosporangium sp. MJ126-NF4. Next base: position 119,628 of record NZ_CDME01000017.1, read on the forward strand.
TCGGGTGTCGTGCGGATCCTCAAGGATCTCGACCGCGACATCGCGGGCCGTGACGTGCTGATCGTCGAGGACATCATCGACTCCGGCCTGACGCTGTCGTGGCTGCTGAAGAACCTCGCCTCGCGCGGCCCGGCCACGCTGCGGGTCTGCACGCTGCTGCGCAAGCCCGAGGCCAGCAAGGTCGAGGTCCCGGTCGAGTACATCGGCTTCGAGATCCCCAACGAGTTCGTCGTCGGCTACGGCCTCGACTACGCCGAGCGCTACCGCGACCTGCCGTACATCGGCACGCTGGAACCAGCCGTCTACTCATCCTGAGGACTCCCTCAGGATGGCCGGGAACCGAACAGGGGAATCCGCCCGTTATCTCCAGAGTCGGGCGCACGCGTGCCAGGCGACGAGCTACGCTCGTTCACTTGGCGCGTGAAGCGCCGGAAGTGGGCGGTACGCTGGATGGACCGGATTGCCCCGCCGGCCGGGTAGTGGGGCTCACTACCCGAAATGCAAGTCAGGGAGGGTCGAGGCCGCCCGGCGGCCGTAAGTGAATGGACCGCAAGCGACTGCTCCGCAACCCGCTGCTCTGGATACTGGCAGTGGTCCTGCTGTACCTCGCGTTCAGCACGATCTTTGACTCCAACCGCGGGTTCACCCAGGTCTCCACGACCAAGGCGATCGCACAGATCAGCAGCGGCAACGTGGAGAAGGCGACACTTGAGGACAAGGAGCAACAGCTCAAGCTGGTCCTCAAGGATGCGTCGAAGGCGGACAACCAGAAGCAGCTGATCACCTCGTACCCGGCGCAGGCCGGCGACGACGTCTTCAACGTGCTGCGCACGAACAACGTGGACTTCGAGACGAAGGTCACACAGGAGTCGATCCTCACCCAGATCCTGTTGTTCGCGATTCCCCTGGTGCTGCTCGGCCTGCTTCTGCTCTGGATGATGAACAACGTCCAGGGCGGCGGGAACCGGGTGATGAACTTCGGCAAGTCCAAGGCCAAACAGCTGTCGAAGGACATGCCGAAAACCACGTTCTCCGATGTGGCAGGCGTCGACGAGGCAGTTGAAGAGCTGTACGAGATCAAGGACTTCCTGCAGAACCCCGGCCGCTACCAGGCACTGGGAGCGAAGATCCCGAAGGGCGTGCTGCTCTACGGGCCGCCGGGAACCGGCAAGACCCTGCTGGCCAGGGCCGTCGCCGGTGAGGCAGGAGTGCCGTTCTACACGATCTCCGGCTCCGACTTCGTCGAGATGTTCGTCGGTGTCGGTGCCTCGCGTGTCCGTGACCTGTTCGAACAGGCCAAGCAGAACGCTCCGTGCATCATCTTCGTCGACGAGATCGACGCGGTGGGCCGTCAGCGTGGTGCCGGTCTCGGCGGTGGTCACGACGAGCGCGAGCAGACACTGAACCAGCTGCTGGTCGAGATGGACGGCTTCGACGCGCGCGGCGGGATCATCCTGATCGCCGCGACCAACCGTCCGGACATCCTCGACCCGGCGCTGCTGCGCCCCGGCCGGTTCGACCGGCAGATCCCGGTGTCCGCACCGGACCTGACGGGTCGTCGGAAGATCCTCGAGGTGCACGCCAAGGGCAAGCCGATGGCTGCGGACGTCGAGCTGCACACCCTGGCCAAGCGAACCGTCGGCATGTCCGGCGCGGACCTGGCCAACGTGCTCAACGAGGCCGCGCTGCTGACCGCCCGCCAGAACGGCTCGTCGATCGACAACGCCGCGCTGGAGGAGTCGGTCGACCGCGTGATCGGCGGCCCGGCCCGCAAGAGCCGGATCATCTCCGAGAAGGAGAAGAAGATCACGGCCTACCACGAGGGCGGGCACGCGCTCGCCGCGTGGGCGATGCCGGACCTCGAACCGGTCTACAAGCTGACGATCCTGCCGCGTGGCCGCACCGGTGGGCACGCGCTGGTCGTGCCCGAGGACGACAAGGGCTTGATGACCCGCTCGGAGATGATCGCCCGCCTGGTGTTCGCACTGGGTGGCCGCTCGGCCGAGGAGCTGGTCTTCCACGAGCCGACCACGGGCGCGTCCTCGGACATCGAGCAGGCCACCAAGATCGCCAAGGCGATGGTGACCGAGTACGGCATGAGCGCCAAGCTCGGCGCGGTGAAGTACGGCTCGGAGCACGGGGACCCGTTCCTCGGCAGGTCCATGGGCACGGCCCCGGACTACTCGCACGAGGTCGCGCAGGGCATCGACGAGGAGGTGCGCAAGCTCATCGAGGCGGCGCACACCGAGGCGTGGGAGGTGCTCAACACCTACCGCGACGTGCTCGACGAGCTCGTGGTCGAACTGCTCGACAAGGAGACCTTGCAGCGCAAGGACCTTGAGCGGATCTTCTCCCGGGTGGAGAAGCGGCCCCGGATCACCGCGTTCAACGACTTCGGCGAGCGTGTGCCGTCGGACAAGCCGCCGATCAAGACCAAGGGCGAGCTGGCGATGGAGCGTGGCGAGCCGTGGCCGCCGATCCAGGAGGAGCCGGAGCCGACCCCGGTAGGTGCCGTCGGCGGTGCCAAGGACCTGCCGAAGGAAGCCAACAACGGCGCACTGCCCAACGGTCTGCCCAGCACTCCCGGCCCGTACGTGCCGCCGGAGGGCAGGCCAGGTGGTCCGCCGCACTACGGTGCGCCGCCCGGCTGGCGCCCGGCGACGTCGCCGCAGCCGGACCAGGACGACCGGGACGGTAAGAACTGAACATCGAGTCAGCGAACGGAGCGGACGCCTCCCCTGCGGATGGCGGCCGCTCCGTTCGTCCCGTTTTCGACCAGGCACGCGCCGAGAAGGCCGTGCGTGAGTTGCTGCTCGCGTGCGGCGAGGACCCGGACCGCCAGGGTCTCGCCGAGACACCGGCCCGTGTGGCCCGTGCCTACCGCGAGATGTTCGCCGGTCTGTACATGGACCCGGACATGGTGCTGGCCAAGACTTTCGACGAGGCGCACGAGGAACTCGTCCTGGTCACCGACATCCCGATGTATTCGACCTGCGAACACCACCTGGTGCCATTCCACGGTGTGGCTCATGTCGGCTACATCCCGAACGAGCACGGCAAGGTCACTGGGCTGTCCAAACTGGCCAGGCTGGTCGACGCGTTCGCCAAACGCCCGCAGGTGCAGGAGCGGCTGACGTCCCAGGTGGCCGATTCCCTGATGCGGATGCTCGAGCCGCGTGGCGTGATCGTGGTGATGGAAGCCGAGCACCTGTGCATGTCCATGCGCGGCATCCGCAAGCCGGGCGCGCGGACCACGACTTCCGCTGTGCGTGGCCAGTTCAAGACGTCGGCGTCGTCGCGTGCGGAGGCGTTGGACCTGATCAAGGCCCGTCGATGACGCATCGGCTGCTGCCCGATCCTGGCCGCTGTGTGGTGATGGGTGTGCTGAACGTGACGCCCGACTCGTTCTCCGACGGTGGCCGTTACCTCTCGGTCGACGACGCGCTGCGGCACGCACACGAGATGTGGGAGGCGGGCGCGGACCTGATCGACGTCGGCGGGGAGTCGACCCGACCGGGCGCCGAGCGGGTGGCCGCCGACGTGGAGATCGGCCGGATCGAACCGGTGATCAAGGAACTGACGTCCGCGGGCGTGCGGATCAGTGTGGACACCATGCGGGCGCGAGTCGCCGAGGCCGCGCTGGCCGCGGGCGCGACGGTGGTCAACGACGTCTCCGGCGGTCTCGCGGACAAGGACATGGCCAAGGTCGTCGCCGACGCCGGGGTGCCGTGGATCCTGATGCACTGGCGCGGCCACAGCAAGGACATGAACTCGCTGGCCGACTACGGCGACGTGGTCGCCGAGGTCCGCGCCGAGCTGTGTCAGCGTGTGGACGAGGCGCTGGCGGCCGGTGTCCCGCAGGACTCGATCCTGATCGACCCGGGCCTCGGGTTCGCCAAGCACGGGCCGCACGACTGGGCGTTGCTGCGCCGCCTGGACGTCTTCGTCGAGCTGGGGTACCCGGTGCTGCTCGGCGCGTCACGCAAACGTTTCATCGGCAGGTTGCTCGCTGACAAGGACGGCACCCCGCGACCACCGGACGGTCGTGAGGACGCGACCGCGGCGATTTCGACGATGGCCGCTGCGAAGGGCGTGTGGGGTGTCCGCGTGCACGACGTGACGCGCTCACTGGACGCGGTCCGGGTAGTGGCGGAATGGGAGCGGGTGTGAGCGACCGGATCACGCTCACCGGGCTGCGGGTACGGGGCAACCACGGTGTGTTCGAGCACGAGAAACGCGACGGGCAGGACTTCGTCGTCGACATCACGGTCTGGATCGACCTGGCCGAGGCCGCGAAGACCGACGACCTGGCCAAGACGCTGCACTACGGCGAGCTGGCCGAACGCGCGGCGTCGATCGTCGCGGGCCCGTCCCGGGACCTGATCGAGACAGTCGCCGGGGAGATCGCCGACGGCGTGCTCACCGACGAGCGGGTCACCTCGGTCGAGGTCACCGTGCACAAGCCGTCGGCGCCGATCCCTCTGACGTTCGCTGATGTGGCGGTCACTGTCCGGCGGCACCGGTGACCACGGCTGTCCTGTCGATCGGCTCCAACATGGGCGATCGGCTCGCGAACCTGCAGTCCGCCGTGGACGGTCTGCCCGCGCTGGCCGTGTCCGCTGTGTACGAGACCGCGCCGTGGGGCGTGACCGATCAGGACGACTTCCTCAACGCGATCGTCGTCGCGTCCAACGAGGACTTCGACGAGTGGGACTGGCTGCGTCGCGCGCACGAGCTGGAGAACGCCGCCGGACGGGTCCGCGAGGTCCGGTGGGGCCCGCGGTCGCTCGACGTGGACGTCATTACTGTTACCGGCGTCACGAGCACGGACCCACGCCTCGAACTGCCCCATCCACGGGCGCACGAGCGGGCGTTCGTACTGGTGCCGTGGCTGGATGTGCAACCGGACGCCACGCTGCCCGGACATGGCCCGGTCGCCGAGTTGCTGGCGGCGTTGGGTGACGAGGGCGTCCGGTTGACCGAGCACGATCTCAGGCTGGAGGCGGTGTGAAGTTCACCAGGCCGCGTGACCTGGTCATCGCGGGGCTGCTCGCCGCGGTCGTGCTGTACCTGATCCTGCAGTCGGCGTACGGCTCGATGCCGCCGTTGCCCACACTGGCCGGTGTCACGCTCGTGGTCATCGCGGCCGTCGACGTGGTGTTGGCTTTCTCACTCCGGTCGCGCATCCGCGGGACCAAACGCGACAAGCCCGTGGAGGCGCTGACCGCTGCTCGCGCGGTCGCGCTGGCGAAAGCGTCCTCTGTGCTCGGCGCGATCATGCTCGGCGCGTGGATCGGTGTCCTCGTCTATGTGTTTCCCAAGCGTTCGGATGTCGTCGCTGCGGCGAACGACACGTCCAGTGCTGTCATCGGTGCGCTGTGTGCCGCTGCGCTGATCGCCGCTGGTCTGTGGCTGGAGCACTGCTGCCGGACCCCGGACGAGCCGCAGCAGCCGGACGACCGTTGATCGCGGCAGAACGCAGGTTTATCGCAGGTTCGGCCACGAGCAGGTCTCGGACCGATAACTGACGGGTACGGTGTTAGGCATGTCCGGCCGTGCCTCCTCGACGCGCGACTCAAGCAGGGTGCCGAGCACGGCGCGTCTCCTGCTGGGCGGCGCGCTTGTCCTGGTCCTCGGCGCGACGCTGATCCTGGTCCTCACCGACGACGCGCGTTTCCTCAAGATGGGCATCCTCGCCGCGCTGTGGGCGGCGCTCGTCGGGGCGTTCCTGGCCGCCCGGTTCCGCCGTCAGGTGGCCGACAAGACCGACGACGCGCAGAGCATGCAGGCGATCTATGAGCTCGAACTGGAGCGGGAGATCGCCGCGCGGCGCGAGTACGAGCTGGAACTCGAGGCCGACGCCAAGCAGAAGGCCGAGGAACAGTCCCGCGCGGACATCGACGCGCTGCGCACCGAGCTGAGCCAGTTACGAGAGACGTTGCAGACGCTGCTCGGCGGCGAGGTCCTCGTCGAGCGGTTCGCGCTGCAGGCGCAGGCGACCCGGATGCGGTCGCTGCCGGACGAGGCGCACCAACTGCCGTCGCAGGGGCAGGTGGTCAAGCGGCTCAACCCGGCCGCGTCGGCGTCGAGCGCCAGCCAGCAGCAGCCTGTGATCATCTCCAGTGAGCCGCAGACCGAGCTGATCGAGCGCGTGTCGGAGCGGCCCCGCGGCGGCAATGCGCGTCCGCAGCCGCAGCGTCCCCAGCAGCAGCGCCCGCCGCGTGAACCGGCCGAGCGCCAGCTGCAGATCCGCCAGTCCCGGCGGGACGACCCGGCAGACCCGGGGTCGGGCTGGTGGGACCCGGTGACGCCGGTCGGCAACCAGGAGAACCCGTACCACCGCCCGGTGGCCGGTGACTCGGCCACCAGCCTCGGTGAGGGCATCGACCCGAACTGGACGCCCTCCTGGGAGCGTGGCGGCGGCCCGCAGCCCCAGCAGACGGGTGCCCATCAGCAGGCGGCAGCGGCCCAGCAGCACGCGGCAGCGCACCAGCAAGCACAGGCGGCAGCCCAGCAGACCGGAGCGCAGCAGATGGCCGCGGCCCAACAGCAAGCGCAAGCGGCGCAGCAGGCGGCGGCCCACCAAGCGGCGGCCCACCAAGCGGCGGCGCAGCCTCGCCAGCAGGCAGGCCGCCCGCCCCGGCCGCCGAAGAAGCCCGAGCCGCAGCCCAGCCGCCCCATGCAGCGCCCCGAGCCCGAGGCGCCGACCCGGGTACAGCCGCAGCCTGAGCTCGGCCACTCCCTGTCGCAGCGGCTGGAGCCGGAGTCACAGGTCAGCCGCCCGATGCAGCGGCCGGAGCCCGACTCACCGACGCGAGTGCAGCCGTTGCCGGAGGCACCGGAGCCGACGGTGGTTCGTCAGCCCGCCGCGCGTGCGACCGAGCCACTGCCCCCACCGCCTCCGGTCCGCAAGCCGGTCGATGAGAGCGCCGGGCGTCGGCGAGCCGCGGAGCCCGAGGCGAACGGTGGTGGGCGTCGGCGCCGCGCGGACGACGCGCCGTCGTGGCAGGAGACGTATCAGGCCCGTCAGCAGTCCGGTACGCACACCCAGCCGGAGCCCGAGCCAAGTGGTTCGCACGCCAACGGGAAGTCCGTGAACGAGCTGCTGGCCGCGTATGGCGGCACTGGCGACACGCCTCGGCGCCGCCGTCGCCGTGAGGACTGAGTTCCCTCTTTCGGGCAACAGCGCATTAGTGGCCAAACCGGGCGGTTAAGGTTTTGCGCTGTGATGATCCAGGAGCCGGCCGTGTCCGTTCGGCCGACGCCACGGCGCAAGACCGTCCTGCTGCCCGTCGTCGGGTTCATTCTGCTCTGCGTGGCCGGTATCGCCGTTTTCGCGTACCTCACCGCCCGGGTGGGCATTGTCGCCGAGCTTGTCGGGCTCGCCGGGGCGTTGCTGCCCGTCGGGCCTGTCGTCGCCGTCTTCCTCTGGATCGACCGGTGGGAGCCGGAACCCGCCCGGCTGCTGTGGCTGGCGCTCGCGTGGGGCGCGTTCGGGGCGACGCTCACCGCCCTGCTCATCAACAACACCGCGGAGGTCGTCGGCGATCTCCTCCTCGGCAAGGGCGGTGGGGACACCATCGCCGCGGTCGTGTCCGCGCCGCTGATCGAGGAGGCCGCCAAGGCCGCCTTCGTGCTCGGGATCTACCTGTGGAAACGGCAGGAGTTCAACGGTGTCGTCGACGGCATCGTGTACGCCGGGATGTGCGCGGCCGGGTTCGCGTTCACCGAGAACATCTACTACTTCGGCCGCATCTTCGGCGAACACGGGTTCGGCACCGCGCAGACCGCGGGGGTGATCGCCGCGTTCATCCTGCGCGGAGTCATGTCGCCGTTCATCCACCCGCTCTTCACCGTGATGACGGGCATCGGGATCGGGGTCGCGGCCGGGACCACCACGAAGTGGGTCAAGATCGCCGCACCGCTGGCCGGGTACGGCACGGCCGTCGTCCTGCACGCGCTGTGGAACTCCGCCGCCACACTGGGCAACGCCACCACGTTCCTCAACATGTACTTCCTGATCATGCTGCCGGTCTTCGTCCTGGCTGTCGTGCTGGTCAACTGGGCACGCAAACGCGAGCAGAAGATCGTCGCCGCCGCCCTTCCCCGGCTGGTCGGCGAAGGCCTGATCGCCGCGAGCGAGGTCGACATCCTCGCCGACCTCAAACGCAGGCGGGAATGGCGCAGAAAGGCCGCCCGCAAGGCGGGGCCGGGCGCGGGCCGCGCGGTCGCCGACTACCAGACCGCCGTCACCGAGTTGGCGTTCCACCGTCACAGTCATGCTGACGACGAGGCCGAACGGCTGCTCGAACAGGCGGTTCGGGTGAGCCGGGCCACGGCGGTCAGCGCTGCCAGACGCCAATAGTTACGCTCTTGGCTTGACGAAAGGACAACTGGCATGAGTCGTCCCGCGCGCCTCGGAGTGGGCGTGGTGTCCGCCGGCCGAGTCGGCGCGGTGATGGGTGCCGCGCTCGCCAGGGCGGGGCACGCCGTCGTCGCCGCGTCGGGCGTCTCGCGTGATTCCGTGCGGCGCGCCGAGGATCTGTTGCCCGGGGTGCCGTTGCTGCCGCCGGACGAGGTCGTCAGCAAGGCTGACCTGGTGTTGCTCGCGTTGCCGGACGACGCGCTCGAAGGCATGGTCCGCGGGCTCGCGGCCGCCGGTGCGCTGCGGCCGGGGCAGATCGTCGTGCACACGTCCGGTGCGCACGGTGTCGACGTCCTGCAGCCCGCCGCCGACCAGGGGGCGTTGCCGCTGGCGCTGCACCCGGTGATGACGTTCACCGGCCGTGCCGAGGATCTTGACCGTCTTGTCGCCTGTTCGGTCGGGGTGACCGCGCAGGACGGCGACGAGGCCGCGTGGAACGTCGGCGAGGCGCTGGTCGTGGAGATGCGCTCGGATCCGATCCGGGTGCCGTCCCACGCCCGCCCGGCCTATCACACCGCGTTGGCGCACGCGGCGAACCACCTGATCACGTTGGTCGCCGACTCGGCGGACCTGTTGCGCGAGTCCGGTGTGGGGACGCCGGAACGCCTGCTGGGACCGCTCCTGTCGGCCGCGTTGGACAACGCGTTGCGGCACGGCGACCGTGCGCTGACCGGGCCGGTGGCCCGAGGCGATGCCGGTACCGTGCGCAAGCATTTGACAGTCCTGCGGGACACCGCGCCCGAGCTGGTGCCGAGCTATCGGGAACTGGCCAGGCGCACCGCCCGCCGGGCGACGGACAGCGGCCTGCTGCGCGGGGACCTCTCGCCGGACGTCTTCCAGGCCATCGACGAGGAGCGCTGAGTGACCACACCCAAGGCACCCGAGTTCACCCGCGGCGCACTGCACGTGCACAGCAGCCCGCAGGAGGTCGCCAGGCTCACCCGCGCGTTGCGCGCAGTCGGTACCAAGGTCGTGCTGGTGCCGACGATGGGCGCGTTGCACGCCGGGCACCGCGAGCTGATCCGCCGGGCGCGCAACATCCCGAACACGGTCGTGGTCGTGTCGATCTTCGTGAACCCGTTGCAGTTCGGGCCGAACGAGGACCTGGAGCGCTACCCGCGTCCGTTGGAGGCCGATCTGGACGCGTGCCGCGAGGAACGCGTGGAGATCGTGTTCACGCCGGAGCGCGACGACATGTACCCGCCCGACTCGCACGTGACTGTCCACTCGGGACCACCCGGTGACGAGCTGGAAGGAAGCGTCCGAAAAGGACACTTCGACGGCGTGCTCACCGTCGTGAACAAGCTGTTCAACATCGTCCGGCCGGACTTCGCGCTGTTCGGCGAGAAGGACTACCAGCAACTCGTGCTGATCAAGCGGATGGTGGCCGACCTGAACATGGACGTCCATGTGATCGGTGTGCCGACCGTCCGCGAACCAGACGGCCTCGCGTTGTCGTCGCGCAACGTCTACCTCGACCCCGCCGAACGCGAGAGCGCGGTCGCGTTGTCCGCGGCGTTGTCCGCGGGTGCCTTCGCGGGCAGGCTCGGGCCCGACGAGGTCGTCAAGGCGGCCAGGGAGGTGCTGGCGGCGCACCCCGAGGTCGCCGTCGACTACCTCGAGCTGCGCGGCCCGGACCTCGGCCCTGTTCCAGCACAGCAGGGGCCGGAGCAGGTGGAGGCAAGGCTGCTCGTCGCCGCACGGGTCGGCACCACGAGACTCATCGACAACACCGGCCTGCGCCTGGGTGAACCGCCCGAGCCGGGCCTGTGAAGGGGGTAAGGAAACCATGCAGCGCACCATGCTGAAGTCCAAGATCCACCGGGCCACGGTGACCCAGGCCGACCTGCACTACGTCGGCTCGGTCACGGTGGACGCCGACCTGATGCAAGCCGCCGACCTGCTGGCGGGCGAACAGGTCACCATCGTGGACGTGACCAACGGCGCGCGCCTGGAGACCTATGTCATCGAGGGCCCGCGCGGCAGTGGGGTGATCGGCATCAACGGTGCCGCAGCGCACCTGGTGCACCCCGGTGACGTCGTGATCATGATCGCCTACGGGATCATGGACAGCGCCGAGGCCGCGGCCTTCAGACCGAAGGTGGTGTTCGTCGACGGCAGCAACAAGGTCGTCGACCTCGGTGACGACCCCGCGTTCGCGCCCGCCGGTTCCGGCCTGTTCAGTGGCGCGGACCTCGAACCGGCCGCCGAGACAGCGGACGCCGCCGCGCTGGACGCACTGCTCCAGCCGGAGAACTCCTGACGTGCTCTTCGCGATCGACGTCGGCAACACCAACATCGTCCTCGGCCTGTACGCCGGTGAACAGCTCGTCCGCGACTGGCGGATGCGCACTGTCGCGGGAATGACCGCGGACGAACTCGCGCTGACCATGCGCGGCCTGCTCGGCGAGTACGCCGACCAGATCACGGCGGTGTCCGCGTTGTCGACGGTCCCCGCCGTGCTGCGGGAACTGCGGGTGATGCTCGACCGCTACTACGCCGACGTGCCGCAACTCATTGTGGAGCCTGGTGTCCGCAGCGGCGTGCCGTTGCTTGTGGACAACCCCAGGGAGGTCGGTGGCGACCGGGTGATCAACACCCTGGCGGCGCACCACCTCTACAGCACCGCCTGTGTCGTCGTCGACTTCGGCACGTCCACGAACATCGACGTGATCTCGGCGAAGGGCGAATTCCTCGGCGGTGTCTTCGCGCCGGGCATCGAGATCTCGGTCGACGCGCTGGCCGCCCGCGCGGCCGCACTGCGCAAGGTGGAACTGGTCAGGCCGCGTTCGGTGATCGGCAGGAACACCGTGGAATGCCTGCAGTCCGGCATTCTCTACGGCTTCGCGGGCCAGGTCGACGGGCTGGTGAATCGGATCGTCGCCGAGTTGCGTTCGCAGGGACACGACAAAGCCGGGCCGGTCGCGGTGATCGCCACCGGCGGTCTCGCCCCGCTGGTGATCGCCGAGTCGGAGACGATCCGGTACCACCACCCGGATTTGACGCTGCTCGGCCTGCGACTGGTGTTCGAACGCAACGTCAGGCAGTGACGGCGCGTTTACACCGGTAGGTGAGCGTCCGGAACGGAAAGTCGAACTCGCCCGCCGAGGTTTCCGGCTGCGTGGTCAGGAAGGCGCGCATCCGCCGGACGGCGTCCGCGCGTTCCTCCGCGCTCGCCACGAGCATGTTGGAATGCGTGCCGACCATCCCGATCAGGCTTTCGATCGTGTACCGCACCGAATGCCGGAAATCCCCGCGCTCGAAGCGGGGGAACAGCGGGTGCCTGCCGAAGGGGTCCCGATCAGTGGATGATCCGCCGGAGTCGGTCCGGCGCAGCCTGTCGAATGTGGAAACCCACGGCACTTCGTCGTCCTCGTCGTTCCACAGCGCGCCGAGCGTCCCGGCCGGTCGCAACACCCTGCCAATCTCGGTAAGGGCCACGGGCACATCGAACCAATGGAACGCCTGGCCGACGAGTACGGCGTCGACACTGGAATCGGGCAGCGGGATCTGTTCGGCCGTGCCGAGCAGTGCTGTGGCCGAGGGAAATCGTTTTCCGAGTTCGGCGAGCATCGCCGGGTCCGGTTCGACAGCGGTCACGTTCAGTCCTCGCCCAGTCAATGGCTCGGTGAGTTTTCCGGTCCCCGCCCCGAGGTCGAGAACGTCGACCGCGTCTTCCGGCAGCACCCAGTCGATCGCGTCAGCCGCGTAGCCGGGGCGGTAGAGCGCGTACTGTTCAGCGCTGCCACCAAACGAGTTGGCTCGTCTGGCATGCAGTTCCGGGTCCGGGTCGGTCACGGGAGCCAAGTTATCGATATCCGGTTCGCTTCGTCGCCGGGCTTTTCCGTACTCTGTGCAGCCGTGAGCGACGAGCACGTTTCCCCAGCGCCCGAGCAAGACGACCTCCCCGAGCAGATGCGTATCCGCAGGGAGAAGCGGGAGCGGCTGCTCGCCGCCGGTGTCGAGGCCTACCCCGTCGAACTGCCGCGGACCCACACGCTGGCGGAGGTTCGGGCGAAATACCCGGATCTCGAACCGGGGGCGTCCACCGGGGACGTGGTCGGCATCACCGGTCGGGTGATGTTCCTGCGCAACACCGGCAAGCTGTGCTTCGCCACCCTGCGTGAAGGTGACGGCACCGAGCTGCAGGCCATGCTGAGCTTGAGCAATGTCGGCGAAGAGTCCCTTGCCGCGTGGAAGTCCGATGTCGACCTCGGTGACCACGTGTTCGTGCGTGGCGAGGTGATCGCGTCCAAGCGCGGTGAGCTGTCGGTGATGGCCGAGGAATGGCGAATGGCTGCCAAGTCGCTGCGCCCGCTGCCGGTCGCGCACAAGGAGCTGTCCGAGGAGACCAGGATCCGGCAGCGCTACGTCGACCTGATCATGCGCCCGCAGGCCCGCGGCATGGTCGAGACCAGGGCGGCGGTGATGCGTTCGCTGCGGGACAGCTTCCACCGGCGCGGGTACACCGAGGTGGAGACGCCGATGCTGCAGACGCTGCACGGCGGCGCGTCGGCCAGGCCGTTCACCACCCACTCCAACGCCTTCGACATCGACCTCTTCCTGCGGATCGCGCCCGAGCTGTACCTCAAGCGGTGCGTGGTCGGCGGGATCGAGCGGGTGTTCGAGATCAACCGGAACTTCCGCAATGAGGGAAGCGATTCCTCGCATTCGCCCGAGTTCGCGATGCTGGAGTTCTACCAGGCCTACGCGACTTACGACTCGGTCGGCGCGCTGACCAGGGAGCTGATCCAGGAGGCCGCGCAGGCGGTTTTCGGTACCCAGGTGGTCACCCTGGCCGACGGTTCGGAGTACGACCTTTCCGGGGAATGGACCGCGCTGACAATGTACGGCTCGCTCTCCGATGCCCTCGGCGAAGAGGTGACCCCGGACACGTCGGTCGAGCAGTTGCGCAAGTTCACCGAGCGTGTCGGTCTCGAGGCGGACCCCAAGCTCGGCCACGGCAAGCTGATCGAGGAGCTGTGGGAGCACCTGGTCGGTGACCACCTGGTCGCGCCGACTTTCGTCCGTGATTTCCCGGTGGAGACCTCCCCGTTGACACGCCAGCATCGCGACACGCCGGGCGTGGCGGAAAAATGGGATCTTTACGTGCGCGGTTTCGAACTCGGAACCGGTTACTCCGAGCTTGTCGACCCGGTCGTCGAACGGCAAAGGCTGGTCGATCAGGCCAGGTTGGGTGCCGCCGGTGACGTTGACGCGATGCAGTTGGACGAGGACTTTCTGCGCGCACTGGAGTACGGAATGCCGCCCAGCGGTGGAGTCGGAATGGGTATCGACCGGCTACTCATGGCACTCACCGGACTCGGGATCAGGGAGACGATCCTGTTCCCACTCGTTCGTCCGCAATGAAACCTCGGTGCGTGACTATCCACATCATTCTCGATTTGCGCTAGCCTACCCTCAAGCGAGAATCATTCCGTACCGGAATCACCCCCAAGAGGAGGCGGCGTATGGCGCAGAAGGTCACGGTGACCCTCGTCGACGACATTGACGGTTCGGAAGCCGAAGAGACGTTGGAGTTCGGTCTGGACGGCGTTTCCTACCAGATCGACCTGTCTGGTGACAATGCCGGCAAGCTCAGGGACATCCTGAGCGACTATGTCGACCACGCCCGCCGTTCCGGAGGCCGGAAGCGTTCGGCAGGCAAGCTCGCGGTCGCGGGCAGGGTGGCGCGGACGGCGTCTGTCGACAGGGACCAGAACCAGGCAATTCGGGAGTGGGCGCGTAAGAAGGGATACAAAGTTTCCGATCGCGGCCGTATCCCGAAGGAAGTCACCGAGGCTTACCACAACAACAGGGACTGACAATCCCACTCGGTTAAGGCCCGCGGCGCCAGCCGCGGGCCTTTTACGTGCCCGATTCCGGGGTTGGGCCAGGCCAGGAGGGTCAGTTAGCCTTACCTAACCAGCCGGGGGCTATGCTCGGGGTGGATCTTCTGGGAGGTACCGGTGACGAGCAAGGTGCGGTTGAAGGCGAGCGAGCTCGGGCTCGGCTACGGCGAGCGGCTCGTGGTCGACGGCCTCGATCTCGACGTCCCCACCGGCACGGTGACCTCGGTGATCGGCCCGAACGGCTGCGGGAAGTCCACGCTGCTGCGTGCGCTCGGCCGGCTGCTCACGCCCAAGTCCGGCGAGGTCCTGCTCGACGGCAAGCGGATCGACAAGCTGCCGACGAAGGAAGTGGCCAGGACGGTCGGCCTGCTCCCGCAGACACCGGTGGCCCCGGACGGGCTGACCGTCGCCGACCTGGTCGCCCGAGGCAGGCACCCGCACCAGACCTGGTACCGCCAGTGGTCGGTGGAGGACGAGGCGGCGGTGACCGACGCCCTGCGCCTGACGAAGATGCAGGAGCACGCCGACCGCGTGGTCGACGAACTGTCCGGTGGGCAGCGCCAGCGCGCCTGGATCTCCATGACCCTCGCGCAGGGAACCGAGCTGCTGCTGCTGGACGAGCCGATCACGTACCTGGACCTGGCCCACCAGGTCGACGTCCTCGACCTCGTGCACGACCTGCACACCACCAGGGGGACGACGGTGGTGATGGTGCTGCACGACCTGAACCTGGCGGCCCGTTACTCCGACCGTCTGGTCGCCATGCGCGCGGGCAAGATCGTGGCGCAGGGCGACCCCGCCGACGTGCTGACCGAGAACCTCCTGCGGGACGTCTTCGACCTGGACGCGAAGATCCTGACCGACCCGGTGGCGGGTACCCCGATGGTCGTCCCGATCGGTTCGCGGCACCGGGCGGCAGCCGCCGCCAAAGCCTGCTGACCCCCTATGCAACGAAGGCCACCTTCGCTGCGCCAAACGCAACGAAGGCCGCCTTGGGTGCGCCAACTGCCGAGTGTCGGGAACGCAACGAAGGCCACATTGGGTGCGTTCGGCGCACCGAATGTGGCCTTCGTTGCGCAGGGGCGGGGGATTGAGCCGAAAGAGTGAGAAAGTGACGGCGGTCACGGTTGGACGCGCGCTGTTCGCGGACAGCGGACACGTCCCATTTGATGGAATCCTCCCCGGTGACCGCACGTTGTAAGGGGTGTCAGCGGGTGACTGCAGGCAGCGTGCCTGCTCTGTCATCAATCTGTGGTCGTGCGTGGCACTGAGCGCGACAGAGCGGGCGACTACAGTGGTCCTACGGTGCTGAACCACCAACATGACGAGTGGTGAAGGGCCGCCGGCGCAGCAGTCAGGGAGTGCGAATGTTCGAGAGGTTCACCGACCGCGCGAGGCGGGTGGTTGTCCTGGCCCAGGAAGAGGCCCGGATGCTCAACCACAACTACATCGGCACCGAGCACATCCTCCTGGGCTTGATCCACGAGGGTGAAGGTGTCGCGGCGAAGGCGCTCGAGTCGCTCGGGATCGCCCTGGAAGGCGTGCGCCAGCAGGTCGAGGAGATCATCGGCCAAGGTCAGCACGCGCCAAGCGGGCACATCCCCTTCACGCCTCGGGCGAAGAAGGTGCTGGAGCTGTCGCTGCGCGAAGCGCTGCAGCTCGGCCACAACTACATCGGCACGGAGCACATCCTGCTCGGGCTGATCCGCGAGGGCGAGGGCGTCGCCGCCCAGGTGCTGGTCAAGCTCGGCGCCGACCTCAACCGGGTCCGCCAGCAGGTTCTGCAGCTCCTGTCGGGCTACCAGGGCAAGCCGGAGACCGAACCGGGCAGCCGCGGTGAGGGCACGCCGTCCTCCTCGCTCGTGCTCGACCAGTTCGGCCGCAACCTCACCGCCAGCGCCCGCGAGGGCAAGCTGGACCCGGTGATCGGCCGGTCCAAGGAGATCGAGCGGGTCATGCAGGTGCTGTCCCGCCGTACCAAGAACAACCCGGTCCTGATCGGCGAGCCGGGTGTCGGCAAGACCGCGGTCGTCGAGGGCCTGGCGCAGATGGTGGTCAAGGGCGAGGTGCCCGAGACGCTGAAGGACAAGCAGCTCTACACGCTGGACCTCGGGTCGCTGGTCGCGGGCTCCCGCTACCGCGGTGACTTCGAGGAGCGGTTGAAGAAGGTCCTCAAGGAGATCCGCACCCGCGGCGACATCATCCTGTTCATCGACGAGATCCACACGCTCGTCGGTGCCGGTGCCGCCGAGGGCGCGATCGACGCGGCCTCGATCCTCAAGCCGATGCTGGCCCGCGGTGAGTTGCAGACCATCGGGGCGACCACGCTCGAGGAGTACCGCAAGTACGTCGAGAAGGACCCCGCGCTCGAGCGCCGGTTCCAGCCGATCCAGGTCGGCGAGCCGAACCTGGAGCACACGATCGAGATCCTGAAGGGTCTGCGCGACCGCTACGAGGCGCACCACCGCGTCTCGATCACGGACGGCGCGCTCGTGCAGGCGGCCACGCTGGCCGACCGGTACATCAACGACCGCTTCCTGCCGGACAAGGCGATCGACCTGATCGACGAGGCCGGTGCCCGGATGCGCATCCGCCGGATGACCGCACCGCCGGACCTGCGCGAGTTCGACGAGAAGATCGCCGACGTGCGCCGGGAGAAGGAATCGGCCATAGACGCTCAGGACTTCGAGCGGGCCGCGAAGCTGCGCGACCAGGAGAAGCAGCTGCTCGGCCAGAAGGCGGAGCGGGAGAAGCAGTGGAAGGACGGCGACCTCGACGTCGTCGCCGAGGTCGACGAGGAGCAGATCGCCGAGGTCCTCGCGCACTGGACGGGCATCCCGGTCTTCAAGCTGACCGAGGAGGAGACGACTCGTCTGCTGCGGATGGAGGACGAGGTCCACAAGCGGATCATCGGCCAGGAGGAGGCCGTCAAGGCTGTCTCCAAGGCGATCCGCCGGACCCGTGCGGGTCTGAAGGACCCGAAGCGCCCCAGCGGCTCGTTCATCTTCGCCGGTCCGTCCGGTGTCGGTAAGACCGAGCTGTCCAAGGCGCTGGCGAACTTCCTGTTCGGCGAGGACGACGCCCTGATCCAGATCGACATGGGCGAGTTCCACGACCGCTACACCGCTTCACGGCTGTTCGGTGCCCCTCCCGGGTACGTCGGCTACGAAGAGGGCGGCCAGCTGACCGAGAAGGTCCGCCGCAAGCCGTTCTCCGTCGTGCTGTTCGACGAGATCGAGAAGGCGCATCAGGAGGTCTACAACACCCTCCTGCAGGTGCTGGAGGACGGCCGCCTGACCGACGGGCAGGGTCGTACGGTCGACTTCAAGAACACGGTCATCATCTTCACCTCGAACCTGGGCACGCAGGACATCTCCAAGGCGGTGTCGCTCGGTTTCGCCGGTGGCGGTGAGCAGAGCAACAACTACGACCGGATGAAGCAGAAGGTCAACGACGAGCTGAAGAAGCACTTCCGCCCGGAGTTCCTCAACCGTATCGACGACATCATCGTCTTCCACCAGCTCACGGAGGACGAGATCATCCGGATGGTCGACCTGATGATCGCGCGCGTCGAGACCCAGCTCAAGAACAAGGACATGGCTCTCGAGCTGACTCCGTTGGCGAAGAAGCTGCTGGCCAAGCGTGGCTTCGACCCCGTGCTGGGTGCCCGGCCGCTGCGCCGCACGATCCAGCGCGAGATCGAGGACCAGCTGTCCGAGAAGATCCTGTTCGGCGAGCTCGAGCCGGGTCAGATCGTGATCGGCGACGTCGAGGGCTGGACGGGCGAAGGCTCGGACGACAAGGCCCACTTCGTGTTCCGCGGCGAGACCAAGCCGAAGAACGTGCCGGACTCGCCGCCGGTCGACCTGGCGGCGTCCCCTGGCGCGTCCTCGTCCTCCGGTGAGGCCGAGGGTGGCCTGGAGGACTGACAGCGGTCAAGTGACACGGTAAGGGGCGGCTCCTCAGGGAGCCGCCCCTTTTCCGTTGCCGGGGATGACATGCTGGAGCAGTGCGAGTAGCTGTGCTGGGGCCGTTGTGCCTGACGGACACCGCGGACCAGGAGATCGAGGTCGGCGGGCCGCGGCTGCGCATGCTCCTGGTGCGCCTGGCCCTCGAGGCCAACCGGATCGTGCCGACCGAGTCGCTGATCGACGGCCTGTGGGGCACCCAGCCGCCCGCCGACGCGACCAACGCACTGCAGTCGCTCGTGTCCCGGCTGCGCAAGACCGGGCTGGCCAAGCGAATCGAGTCGCATCCGGCCGGGTATTCGCTCGCGGCAACAGAAGTCGACGCGAACACGTTCGAACGCCTTGCCATGGAAGGCAGTCGCCTGCTCAAGCAGAACGAGAACGCCAGGGCGGCCGAGGTGCTCGCCACCGCGCTGGAGCTGTGGCGCGGACCGGCGCTTGTGGACGTGGCCGAGGCCCCGTACGCGGCGGCGGCCGTGGCGCGCCTGGCGGAACTGCGCCTGACCGCGTTGGAGGACCGCATCGAAGCGGACATCCGCAGCGGCCACGAGGCTGACGTGATCGTCGAGCTGTACGCGTTGACCAGGGACCATCCGTTGCGGGAACGCCTGACGGCGTTGCTGATCCGGGCATTGCGGCAAACCGGACGTCAGGCCGACGCGTTGGCCGCCTACGAGACCGCGCGCCAGAGCCTCGCCGCGGAACTGGGCGTCGATCCGAGCCCGGAACTGCAGGAAGCCCATCTCTCGCTGCTCAGGGCGACGCCATCGGAGATCCCGAACAACGGCACCCGGCTGCCGGCCCAGCTGACCAGCTTCGTCGGCCGCCAGCACGAGATGACCGAACTGGACACGCTGCTGGCCCGCGATCGGCTGATCACTCTCGTCGGCCCCGGTGGTGCCGGAAAGACAAGGCTGGCAACGGAAGCGGCGAGCCGGGCAGCCGACCGGGTGTGGTTCGTGCACCTCGCGGGGCTCAGGGAGGCGGTCGACGTCCCGGTTGCGCTGGCCTCCGCGCTGGGTCTGGGCGATTCGCGGGTGTCGGAGAAACGGCAGGTCTGGCACCCGCAGGCGGACGTGCTGACCCGGCTGCTCGACGCGCTCGCCGACCGGCCCGAGCTGATCGTGCTGGACAACTGCGAGCACCTGGTGTCCGCGGTGGCGCACCTGGCCGAAGCGTTGCTCGCGGGCTGCCCGAGGCTGCGGATCCTGGCCACCAGCAGGGAACCACTGACGATCACCGGCGAAACCCTGCTGCCGCTCGGGCCGTTGGACCTGCCGGAGGAGAACGCGTCGGCCGCGCGGGCGATGGAGAGCGCGTCGGTCCGGCTTTTCCTTGACCGCGCGCGATCCGTGCGTCCCGGGTTCACGGTGGACGACGCCAATGTCGCCGCTGTGGTCGCGGTGTGCCGTCGGCTCGACGGGCTGCCGCTGGCGCTCGAACTGGCCGCGGCCCGGCTGCGGTCGATGACGGTCGGCCAGGTCGCCGAGCGGCTCGACGACCGGTTCCGGTTGCTGACCGGCGGCAGCCGGACCTCCCTGCCGCGCCACCAGACCCTCGGCGCGGTGGTGGACTGGAGCTGGAGTCTGCTCACCGCGGCCGAACGCACACTGGCGAGCCGGATGTCGGCCTTCGCCTGTCCGTCCACTTTGGAAGCGATCACCGCTGTCTGCGCCGACGACCAGCTCGCCGCGGACGACGTGCTGTACGTCCTGGCCTCACTGGTGGAGAAGTCCCTTGTGGAGGCGGGCGAAGGGGCGGACGGCGTGCCCCGCTACCGGATGCTGGAGACGGTCAAGGCCTTCGCCGCGGCCCGGCTCGCCGACCCGGAACCGACCACGGCCCGGTTCACCGCGTGGGTGCTCGGCATGGTCGAGGAGGCGGAGCCGATGCTGCGCGGACCGGACCAGGTCCGCTGGCTGAAGCTGCTGGATGCCGAGCGGGACAACGTGGTCGCGGCGGTCCGGCTGGCGGTCGACCGCGACGACGCCGACACCTCGTTCCGGATCGTGGCCGCGTGGACGTGGTACTGGCTGCTGCGCCAAGGGGTGTTCGGCGAGTCCATGACCGAGCAGGTGTTGCCGCTGGCCCGGATGCAGGCGATGGAGGACCGCGCGCCGGACGGGGCCCGCGTCCTGGTCAGGACGCTGATGGTGATGAGCGTCGACGAGGAACCGAACCCGGCGCAGTTCGCGGGCGTGCTCGAACTCTGCGAGTCCGACAAGGTCAGGTCGGTGCCGTTCGTCCCGATGGTCGAAACCGTGGCACTCGCGATGATGGGCAGCTTCGACGAAGCCGACGCCGCCTTCCGCCGGGCGTTGCGGCATGCACACCCGTGGACACGCGCGCTGGTGACCTTCGGTGGGGCGATGGCGGCCGAGAACCTCGGCATCATGGACAAGGCGGAGCGCTGGCAGCGGGCGGCGATCCGCCGGTTCCGCAAGATCGGCGACCGCTGGGGCCTTGCCATGGCGCTCAACGCCCTCGGCGAGATCCGCTCGATGCACGGCGACATCGCGGGCGCTATCGAACTGCACGAGGACGCACGGCGGCTGGAGGTCGAACTGGGGCCGCTGGTGGACCCGGCGATGACGACCACTCGCCTGGCCGAGCAGTACTACCGGCTCGGCGACCTCGACCGCGCCCACGGTGTGCTGCTGGCAGCGGCGGAAGTCAGTCGCGGGCGCGGTCAGCGCGCGGTCAGCGTGGCGATCGCGATCAGGCTCAGCATGATCCTGCGGGCCCGTGGTGACCTCGCCGCGGCCAGAGACCAGCTGTCGGTGGCACGGCAGGAGATGGCGCACTGGCCTGACGCGATGAACGGCCCGCTGAACTGCTGGATGGGGATCGCGGAGGCCCGCCAGTTGGCGGCGGAAGGGGAGATCGACAAGGGGTGGCAGGCGGCGGGCGAAGCGTTCGCGGCGGCCCAGCAGTCGGAGGGCTACCTGCGGGACGCGCAGAGCACGGCCGAGGCCGGTGAGGCGATGGCGACACTCGCCGCCGTGTCAGGAGATCTGCCGTTCGCGGCCCGGCTGCTCGGCGCGAGTGCCGTGATCGCCGGGGCGCTGGACGTCGGCCTGCCCGACAACCTCGCCATCATCGGCCGGTTCGGCCCGGCCGAACAGGAAGTCTTCGACCAGGCACGCGAGATGACCGTCGACGAGGCACAGGAACTGCTGGGTCAGGGTGTCCCCGCACCCCCGGCGGAGACACCCTGACTGCCTGACGGGTCAGCCGCCCATCCGGCGCCGGTAGGCGACCATCGCGAGCGGGTAGAACACCGCGACGAGACCGACCATCCAGGCGATGCTGCCGAGCAGCGGACCGGCCACCGGGCCGCCGTTCAGCAGGCCGCGGTTGACCTCCGTCAGCAACGTCACCGGTTGGACGTCGGTGAACGCCTGCATCCAGGCAGGCAGCGTCGAGGTCTCCACGAACACGTTGCTGACGAACGTGAGCGGCATGATGAACGCCACCATCACGCCCGGCACCGCCTGCGGGCTCTTGACCAACATGCCCACCCAGACCGAGATCCAGCACAGGCACAGTCCGAACACGACCATCAGTGCGAAGTCGAGCAGCACCGACACCGGATCGGTGTGGATCCGGAAACCGAAGATCACCCCGACACCGACGAGGATCGCCAGCGTGATCACGTAACGCAGGATGTCGCCGAACACCGCGCCGAGCAACGGCGCCGACCGGGCGATCGGCATGCTCCGGAACCGGTCGAACACGCCCTTGCTGATGTCGGTGGCCAGACCGATGCCGGTGCCGAGGCTGGCGAACAGCACGGTCTGCACCATCAGTCCGGGCAGCAGCAGCTGCAGGTAGGCGTCCCGGTTGCCGCCGGAGATCGCGCCACCGAGCAGGTACGTGAACATCACCAGCATGATCAGCGGCTGGAGGGTGACGTCGATCAGCTGTTCCGGGTTCTTGACGATCTTGCGGAGGTTGCGGCCCGCCAGGGTGAATCCGTGGCCCATGGCCTGCGCCGGGCTGATCCGCCTCGGCGGTGTCATCGGCGCGGGTGTCATCGTCGCGGTGGTCATGCCCGTGCTCCTTCCTTGGGGCCGGTCATCGCCAGGAACACCTCGTCCAGGCTGGGCAGCCGCAGCCCCAGTTCGTCGACGAGAACGCCAGCCTCGTCGAGCTTTCTGACCACAGTGGACATCAGCAGCGGGTCGTCGATCGGGGTGCTGAGCAGGCCGCTGTCGACGTCCCTGCCCGGCTGGACACCGGTCAGCTCCAGCAGGATCCGGGCGACGATCTCCATGTCGTCCCGGTTGCTCGGCCGGACCTGCAGCGTCTGGCCACCGATCTTGCGCTTCAGCTCACCCGGTGTGCCGTCCGCGACCACCCGGCCGTGGTCGAACACGGTGATCCGGTCGGCCAACTGGTCGGCCTCCTCCAGGTACTGCGTGGTCAGCAGCACGGTCACGCCGTCGTCGACGAGCCTGCGCACGATGTCCCACACCTCGTTGCGGCTGTGCGGGTCCAGCCCGGTCGTCGGCTCGTCCAGGAACAGCACGCGCGGCCGACCGACCAGGCTCGCGGCCAGGTCGAGCCGCCTGCGCATGCCGCCCGAGTACGTCTTGGCCGAGCGGTCGGCCGCGTCGGCCAGCTCGAACCGGTCGAGCAGTTCACCCGCGCGTGCCCGGGCGTCCGCCTTCGGAATGTCGAGCAACCGGCCGATCAGCACCAGGTTCTCCCGGCCGGACAGGTCCTCGTCGACCGAGGCGTACTGACCGGTCAGGCCGATCTGCGCGCGGACCGCCACCGGGTCGCGCACGACGTCGTATCCGCCGACGCTTGCCGTGCCCGCGTCCGGGCGCAGCAGCGTCGCCAGGATCCGGACCGCGGTGGTCTTGCCCGCGCCGTTGGGCCCGAGCACACCGAGAATCTTGCCCGTGGGCACGGTCAGGTCGACGCCGTCGAGCGCGGTGGTCTCCCCGAACCGTTTCACCAAGCCTTCAGCTTCGATCGCGTAGGACACTTCAGGCCCCCTCTCGTTTCTTCATCGCCGTCCACTGTGCGCGGCGCCGCTGTCGAGGCGCGCACAGGACGCTGTCAGCGGGTTTCGGGCAAGCTGGTGACGTGACAGCGCAGCTGAAGGCACCGAAAACGCCGGTCAGGACGTGGATCGTCGTGCTCTGGGCGGTGCCGTCGGTGCTGTTCCTCGCGTTCGCCCTGCTGCGACTGCTCGGCGTGACCGGCAACCGGTACATCATCGGCACGGTCGCGCTGACGCCGTACATCGGCGTGGTCGGGCTCGTACTGGGGGCTTTCGGCCTGCTCATGCGCCGCTGGATCTTCGGCGGGGTCGTGCTTGCGTTCGCGATGGTCGTCAGCGCCGCCGTCGTGCCGCGGGTGATCTCCGACAAGCAGCCCACGGTGTTCGGGCCGCGACTGACCGTGATGTCGGCGAACCTGTACGTCGGCCGCGCGGACGCCGTGGCGCTGCTGGACATGGTGCGTCAGCACAACGTGGAGGTGCTGAGCCTGCAGGAACTCAGCCCGGCGATGGTGCAGGACCTCGACCGGGCCGGGATCGACCGGGTGCTGCCGTACCGGTTGTTCGAGCCACAGCGCGGCGGGGCCGGTTCGGGGCTGGCGTCGAAGTACCCGCTGCGGCCGACCCAGATCGCCGACCCGGCGACGTTCGCGCAGCCCAGCGCGATCGTGGACCTGCCGGGGGTGGTGGATCCCGAGGTCCTCGTCGTGCACACCGCGCCGGGCGTGGAGGAGCAGTGGGCGGGCACGTGGAAGGCCGAACTGGCCGAACTTCCCGGCACCACGACCAAGAGCAACCCGAGGATGCTGATCGGCGACTTCAACGCCACGCTCGACCACCCCGACCTGCGGGACGTGATCAGCCGCGGCTATGTCGACGTGGCCGAACGCCACGGCAGCGGGCTGACGCCCACGTGGCCCGCGGGGATCTGGCCGCCGCCGGTCACCATCGACCACTTCCTCGTCGACGCGCTGTGCGCGGTCGTCGATTACCAGGTGTTCGACCTGCCAGGCAGCGACCACCGGGCTGTGCTGGCCACGCTCAACCTGCCGTGACCAGGCGGGTGGGGTGCAACGAAGGCCACCTTCGTTGCAGCCGGTGCACCGAAGGCCACATTGGTTGCGTGGGTCAGCGCGGGAGCACCCGGCGGTTCAGTTCGGTCAGGGCGGCGAGTGCGCCGAGCGGCAACTGGACACCTCGGCCGTGCCGGATCTCCGGCTCGCGGGGGTTGATCCGGATCAGCGCGCCGGTGCGGGCCGAGGCCAGTTCGGACATCCGGCGCACGGTCGGGATCGCGCTGCCCGCGCCCAGTTCGATCACCACGAGGCCGTCCTGGCGGGTCCGCCAGCGGGACACGTCGGCCAGGATCGCCTCGCTGCGCGTGCCCTGCCAGTCGTAGTCGCCGAACATCAGGATGTTCGGCCGGGCCAAGCCGCCGCAGCCGGGGCAGCCCGGCAGGTCACCGATGGCCCGCATCGTGTCCTCGTCGACCGTGACGTCCGGTCCGGCGGGCCAGATCGGCTGGCCACAGTGGGCGAAACACTGCAGGTGGTGGATCGACCCGTGCACCTCGGCCACGTGCTCGTCCGGGAATCCGGCCTTCTGGAACTGGCCGTCCACGTTGGACGTGAAGACCCTGGTCGGCTTACCCCAGCCACGGACGATGTGGAAGCCGTTGTGCGGCTTGGTTTCCCGGTAGAGCCGCAGCCGATGGCCGTAGAAACCCCATGCCAGCGCGGGATCCTCGCCGAAGTGCACCGGGTCGGCGAGCTCGACGAAGCTCATACCGAGCCGCTCGTACGGCGGGTAGGCGCGCCAGAAGCCTTCGTCACCACGAAAGTCCGGCAGTCCGGAGTCGACACCCATCCCTGCACCGGCGCACACCAGTAACGAACTCGCGCCGCGGATCAGCTCCGCGGCGCGAGACAGTGCGTCCTTCATTCAGGCTGGATCATCTCGACGACCTCGAACTCCAGCAGGCTGGAGCCGGTCGCCACCGGCTTGTCGCTCGGCGGACCGGAGTGCGCGGCCATGGCCGGGCCTGCCCGCCACGCCTGGAACGCCTCGTCGCTCTCCCAGTGCGTCATCACGAAGTAGCGTGTGTCGCCGCTGACCGGGCGCAGCAGTTCGAAGCCGAGGAAGCCGGGGGAGTCCTTGATGGTGCTCGCCCTGGCCGCGAACCGCTTCTCCAGTTCGGCGCCGTTGCCATCGGGGACTTCGATCGCGTTGATCTTCACAACTGCCATGAGCCCCAGCGTACTGACACGGCATGATGCGCAGCTATGGCTCATACGGTGGCGGTGTTCTTCGACGACGAGGCGGAACGCGCGGTCAGGGCGTTGTGGCGCAGGCTTGACCAGGCCGGAGTGCCGAGCCTGGCCGGCCACCCGAACGGCCGCTGGGCGCCGCGTGTGACGTTCGCCGCCGCCAAGCAGATCCCCCGCAGGACCCGTGACCTGCTCAAGGACGAACTGCGCACGCTGGCCATCCCGAACCTGTGGCTGTCCAACCTCGGCACGTTCCCGAGCACCGAGAACGTGCTGATGCTCGGCGCGGTCGTGGACGCCGAACTGCTGGCCGTGCACTCCGCGATCCACGACGTGCTGGCCGGACGCGTGCAGTCGCCGGAGGCCTACTGGCTGCCGGGCTCGTGGACACCGCACTGCACGCTCGCCCAGGGCGTCGAGCACCACCGGCTGATCGAGGGCTTCGCCGCGTTGCACCCGGTGACGCGGATCGAGGCGCGTGTGGAGCACGTGGCGATCGTGGACACGCAGACCGCCGAGGTCGAGATCGTCAAGTGAGCGACGACAGGAACGCCTCCACCGCACCGCGGTAGATCTCCGGCTGGTCGCGGTGCACGACGTGCCCGGCGCCCGGTACGACGATGTGCGTGCCGCCGCCGGGTGAGCGGACCGGCATCCGGCTCATCTGGCCGGGTGGCATGGCGCTGTTCTCGGCCTCGATCGCCAGCATCGGGCACTGGATCTTCTCGACCAGGTCCCAGTAGTCCCGTTCACCCCATTCGTTGGCGATCGGGTAGAGCCGCTCCAGGTCCGCGATCAGGTGGTAGCCGTCCTCGCGTTCCTCGAAGAGTTCGATGAAGTGGTCGCCGTACTGCCCGAAGAACTCCTTGACGTGCGCCAGCGACTGGAACGGCACCGGCCACGAGTCGAAGTAGGTCCTCCAGCGGTCCACGGTCTTGCCGGTCTGGTCGGGAGCCATGTCCTCCACGACGATGCCCGTGACCAGTTCCGGGTGGGTCGCGGCCAGTGCCCACGCGTGCAGGCCGCCCATCGAGTGCCCGATCACGACCGACGGCCCGAGCTCACGGACGACGTGGGCGGCGTCGGCCACGAAGTCCTCGGTTCGTCCGGTCTGGACCGGGTTGCGCCCGTGCGCGCGGGCGTCGATGCCGACCACGCGGCCGTAGCGCGTCAGCCACTGCGCCACCGGCCACCAGATCGTCGCCCGGCCCATCAGCCCGTGCAGCAACAGAATGCCCTGGCCACGGCCGCCGAACTCGACCACATCGCGCATTCGACCCCATCCTCACACCGCGTTCGTTACGTTAGGCCGCATGGACCACCCGCGCGGCCGCATCGCCACGACCCTTGTCGTGGCCTCCATTTTGGTCGCGGGATGCACCAGCTCACCACCGGACACCCAGGCCCCACAGTCGAACCAGCCATCGCCGAGCACGTCGGCCGAAGGCGTCGGAGACCCGTACTACCCGAACGACGGCAACGGCGGGTACGACGTCGCCGACTACAACGTCTCGATCGGCTACGACCCGGCGGCGGGCATCCTCGACGGCGACACGACCGTCACGGCCAGGGCAACCGCGCAGCTGGACAAGTTCCACCTCGACCTGGTCGGCTTCGACGTCGCGGGCGTCGACGTCGACGACAAACCGGCGAAGTTCAGCCGCGAGGGCGAGCACGAGCTCGTGATCACGCCGTCGGCGCCGGTGGCCAAGGACGCGCAGTTCAAGGCCCGTGTCCGCTACAAGGGCAAGCCCGAGTTGAAGGACGACGGCCAACTCGGCACGAACGGCTGGCAGAAGTCCAAGTCCGGTGGCGCGTTCGTGGCCGGTGAGCCGCACTCGGCCACGTTCTGGTTCCCCGCCAACGACCACCCGCGCGACAAGGCCAAGTTCCGGCTCACCGCACGCGTGCCGTCCGGCTGGTCGGTCGTGTCCAACGGCCGCGAGGAGCCGTCCACCACGGACAACGGGTGGACGACGTTCCGCTGGGTCGAGGAGACCCGGCTGGCCACGTACCTGACCACGGTCGGGATCGACAAGTGGACCTTCGAGCGTTCGGCGCTGGCCGACGGCACACCCGTGGTCTCCGCGTACGCGCCCGGCGTCGAGGACAAGAAACAACTCGAATCGCGGCTGCCCGAAATCCTGGACTTCCTCGTCTCGAAATTCGGTCCATATCCGCAGAAAGCGGCAGGCGGGATCTACCTGAACGAGGACATCGGGTTCTCACTGGAAACCCAGGGCAGGCCGATCTACGCCAAATGGACGAACCTGGAGACGGTGGTGCACGAGAACGCGCACCAGTGGTTCGGCGATTCCGTCTCGGTCGACACATGGGCCGATATCTGTCTCAACGAGTGTTTCGCGAGTTACTCGCAATGGCTGTGGGCCGAGGCGAAGGACAACAAACAGAACCTGGACCAGCGCTACCGGTCGGCGATCGACAAGGTGCGGACGCGCGAGTCGTACTGGGCCAACAAGCTCTACGGAATGGGACAGGGCAAAGAGTTCCACGGCGTGTACGACAAGGGCATCCTCGCGATGCACGCCCTGCGCAGGCAGATCGGCGACGACGCCTTCAACCGCGTGCTGAAGGAATGGCCCGCAGCGCACAAGGACGGCAACGCCTCGTGGCCGCAGTTCGAGGAGTTCGTCCAGAAGATCGCAGGCCAGGACCTGCGCGGCTTCTACGACGCGTGGTTCCGCGGCGACAGGATCCCCGCCGACCAGTACCTCTACCCAGGCTCCCTGCGCCCCTAGCGCTGACCCAGGCAACCAATGTGGCCTTCGGTGCACTGGCCGCAACCAAGGCGGCCTTCGTTGCGTCCGAGCCCTAGTGTTCGCCGGGGAGGGCGAAGAGGCCGGTCTTGGTCTGCTCGAGCAGGCCGTCGACCAGCAGTGAGTCCAGGCAACGGTCGCGTTGGGCGTTGTCGGCCCACACCGCGTCCAGCCTGACGCGCTCGACCGGGCCGTCGGTGCCTCGCAGGACGTCCAGCAGCAGGCCGCGGACCTGGCGGTCGGTTCCGGCGAACCGCTGCACCGGCTTGAGCGGCCCGCTGTACTCCGGCCTGCCCGCGTGCTGCCACGCGCAGTCGCCGAGCAGCGGACAGTCGACGCAGCGCGGATTCTTCGCCGTGCACACCAGGGCGCCGAGTTCCATCAGCGCGATCGACATCGTCGCGGCCGGTCCGGTCTGTGCGGGCAGGAGTTTCTCCACGTCGGCCATGTCACGGGTGTTCGACGCCGGACCGGCGTCACCGGCGCCGTGCACCGCGCGGGCGACCACGCGCCGGACGTTCGTGTCGACGACCGGAGCGCGTTGGCCGTAGGCGAAAACCGCCACCGCACGGGCGGTGTACGCGCCGATGCCGGGCAGGCCGAGCAGCGTGTCCACATCAGACGGCACGATGTCGTTGTGGTCACGGGCGATCACGCCCGCCGCCTCGTGCAGCCGCAACGCCCTGCGCGGATAGCCGAGTTTTCCCCACGCCCGCACGACTTCGCCCTGCGAGACGGCGGCGAGGCCGGACGGCAGCGGCCAGCGCGCCATCCACTCCAGCCAGATCGGCTCGACCCGGGAGACCGGGGTCTGCTGCAGCATGATCTCGCTGACCAGCACACCCCACGCGGGCGTGTCCGGTTGGCGCCACGGCAGGTCACGCTTGTTCTTTGAGTACCAGTCGATCAGCAGTTCGTCCATCGACCGGAATTCTCTCAGACGACCTCGGTGAGCTCCCCGGTGTGCACGTCGTAGACGAAGCCGCGGACCAGGTCGGTGTGCGGCAGGTAGATCGCGTGCCGCACCCGGCTCATCGAGGTCCGGACGCTGTCCTTGACCTCGCGGAACGCCTCGACCGACCACGTCGGCCGCAGTCCGCTCGCCTGTTCGAGCTCGTCCTTGAAACCGTCCTCGGTGACTGTCTGTAGTCCGCAGTTGGTGTGCTGGACGATCATCACCTCGCGGGTGCCCAGCTTGCGCTGGCTCAGCGCCAGCGACCGGACCACGTCGTCGGTGACCACGCCGCCCGCGTTGCGCAGCACATGCGCCTCACCTTCGGCCAGCCCGAAAATGGCGAAGACCCGGATTCGGGCGTCCATGCAGGTCAGCAATGCGATACGCATCGACGGCTGCGGTGTGGACCGGTCGCCGAGCTGACGCTCGGTGAGCCCCGCATTACGCTGCAACAACTCGTCGATGGCAGTCATACTCCGATGGAACCTGAGTCGGACCGGTCGCGCAATTGTCTGTAGATGGACATCACGAATCGGAACACAACCCGATCTAGTGAAGGTAAGGTCCACTGCTCTCGGTAGTGTCGGGACTACTTTTCGATCATGAATGAGCCAACGTCTATCTATTGGCGTCGGCGCATGGTCGCTATTGGCGGCGTGGTTGTCGCTCTCGTGGTGCTCGGCTGGGCCGCCGGTGGATTCTTCGGCGGCGGATCGCAGATCGAGGACACGGGTGCGGGCGTGCTGGAGTCCCAGCCGTCGTCCAGCCCGCCACCGCCGCCTCCGCCAGGGTCGCCGTCGTCGCAGACGTCGTCGACCACATCGGCACCAGCACCGACGTCGTCAACGGAGACGACCACCACGTCACCGCCACCACCACCGCCGGACCCGAACCTGCCGTGTGCGGACGCCGCCATGCAGGTCACGGTCGAGCTTGGCGCACCGCAGTACCGGGTCGGCCAGCGTCCGGTGCTCAGACTCGTGGTCACCAACACCGGAGCCGTGCCCTGCACCAGGGACATCAGCCGTTCACTGCGCGAGGTCCTGGTGACCACCGTGGACGGCACGGGCCGGTTGTGGTCGAGCAACGACTGCTACGGCCTCAGCCAGCCGGACCTGCGGATCATGCAGCCGGGCGAACGGCAGCAGTTCGAAGTGAAATGGGCGGGCAGAACCTCGGCACCGGGCTGCCCGTCGAGACGCACGGCCGTACAGGCGGGCACTTACCACGTGTTCGGCAAACTGGGCCCGCTGACGAGCCCAGCCGTGCCACTCGTGCTCGTTTAGGGGCCGAACCAGCGTTCCTCGGCGGTCCGGGGCGCGGCGGCGGTCGTGCCGGGCAGGAACTCGGTCTCCAGCGTGATGCTGCGAGGCCGGGTCCGCTCGGACGGGCTGAGCAGCAGGCGGCCCGCGGCCTTGCCCTTCTCCAGCACGGGCTGGCGCACGGTGGTCAGGCCGACGCGCTCGGCCTCGATGATGCCGTCGAACCCGGTGACCGTCAGGTCCTGCGGGACGCGCAGGCCGCGCCGCTTGGCCTCGGCCAGCGCGCCGAGGGCGAGGATGTCCGACGTGCAGATCAGCGCGGTGATCTGCGGGTCCGAGTCGAGCAGTTGGGCCGCGCCGGACGCGCCCATCGCGCTGCTGTGGTCGAAGCGTTCGACGACGGGGACCGACGACCATTCCACGCCGACCGTCGCGAACGCGGAGGCCAGACCGCCGAGGCGGGCACGCTGTACGTGGAAGTGGGCGCTGTGCTGGCGGTCCACCGAGGCGAAGCCGTCGTTGCGGTCGCGGGCCAGCCGCATGCAGACCACGCCGATCCGGCGGTGGCCGAGGTTGATCAGCTTCTTGGCCAGTTCGGTGATGGCCGTGCCGTCGTCGATGCCGACGCGGTCGACGCCCTCGATGTGCGGCTGGTCGGCGATCACTGTCGGTACCGGCCGGGACAGCACGGCGGCGAGGTGCGGGTCGTCGTCGGGTACCGAGTAGACGACGAAACCGTCCACTCCGGCCCGGTGCACGGCGGCCACGTCCTCGCGCTCGGGGTTGACCGGCACCAGGTGCAGGCCCTGGCCCGCGCCCTCGCACGCCATGGCGAGGCCCTCGAGGAAGCCGAGTGCCGCCGGGTCGCGGAAGGCGTAGGAAAGGTTCTCGGTGAGCAGCAGGCCGACCGCACCGGCCTTGCGGGTGCGCAGTGAGCGGGCCACCGGGTCGGGACCCGGGTAGCCCAGCCGTCTCGCGGTCTCCAGCACTCGTCGACGAAGCTCCGGAGACAGCTGGTCGGGCCGGTTGTAGGCATTCGACACCGTTGTTCGGGAGACCCCCAGTTCGGCCGCCAGCGAGGCCAGCGTCGCCGGTCGCCGTACATGAATTGACCGCGCCATGCGGTGACGGTAACGGTTCAGAACCAATTGCAGAAGTCCGCCTGGGGGTGACTAGATCACTTCGTTGTTTTCCGAGGTACGGGCCGGGATATTCCGCCTGTTGGTCTAGACCACTCGAAAGGGTCATCTCGCCTGGTAGGACCGCCGGATAGCAGTGGGTAACCGGTTACTTTGGTCTACACCACTTCGATACGCGCTGATGGCTGACGTTTTCCCAAAACCCAGCTACGGTGAGCGAGAACACAGCAGTAACCGAAGGGACAACAGATGGCCGAGGTCTCGTACGTGGGCGCGTCCAGGGTGTTCGCCGGCAGTCCGCCGGTGCGCGCCGTGGACCAGCTTGACCTGGATGTCGCCGACGGCGAGTTCCTGGTTCTGGTCGGACCGTCCGGGTCGGGCAAGTCGACGGCACTGCGGATGCTCGCGGGGCTGGAGGACGTCGACGAGGGGACGATCCAGATCGGCAGCAAGGACGTCACCAACGTGCCGCCGAAGGGCCGGGACATCGCGATGGTGTTCCAGTCCTACGCGCTCTACCCGCACATGACGGTCGCCGAGAACATGGGCTTCGCCCTGAAGCTGCGCGGCACCCCCAAGCCGCAGATCAAGGAGAAGGTGGCCGAGGCGGCCGCCATGCTCGATCTCACCAAGTACCTCGACCGCAAGCCCAAGGCCCTCTCCGGTGGCCAGCGGCAGCGTGTCGCGATGGGACGCGCGATCGTGCGTGAGCCCAGCGTCTTCCTGATGGACGAGCCGCTGTCCAACCTGGACGCCAAGCTGCGTGTGGAGACCCGCGCCAACATCGCGGCGCTGCAGCAGCGCCTCGGCACGACCACGATCTACGTCACGCACGACCAGGTCGAGGCGATGACGATGGGTCACCGTGTCGCGGTGCTCAAAGACGGCCTGCTGCAGCAGTGCGACACCCCGCGCGCGCTGTACGACAAGCCCGCCAACGCTTTCGTCGCGG
Organism: Kibdelosporangium sp. MJ126-NF4; assembly: GCF_000826545.1. Next base: position 152,239 of record NZ_CDME01000017.1, read on the forward strand.
GCTTCATCGGCTCGCCCGCGATGAACCTCAAGACCGTGCCGCTGGCCTCCGACGGCGCCAAGCTCGACGGCATCGTCGTCCCGCTGGAGCGTGCGGCGCTGACGGCCGCGCAGGGCGCGGGCCTGACCACGGTCACCTTCGGCATCCGGCCGGAGGCGCTGCGCCTGGCCAGTGTCGAGGAGGACGGCATCGACATGACTGTCGAGCTGGTCGAGGAGCTCGGCGCGGACGCGCTGGTGCACGGCGCCGTGAAGATCGGTGACGGCTCCGAGCGCTTCGTCGTGCGTGTCGACGGCCGGACGCCGCCGCAGCTGGGCCAGAACGTCAAGATCGCCGTCCGGGACGCCAGCGAGGTGCACCTGTTCCACCCGGAGACCGGCGAGCGCCTCATCGGCTGACGTCTCCGCTCCCCCTCTCCAGGCCACATTGGTTGCACCGGGTGCAACCAATGTGGCCTTTGGTGCATTAAGCGCAACGAAGGTGGCCTTCGTTGCGAGGAAGCAGGGGCGGAGCGTTGCGTTGTGTAGTTGGCGTCACTCGAATGGTGGAATCCATTCGACGGGGGTGTTGTAGTCTGGGTGAAGACGACAACGGTTTCCATTTCCATGCAGGAGTACGCATGAGCGCCCGACTGATTGGTTCGTTAGCAGCCATGGCCCTCGTAGTGACGGGTTGTGGCTCGTCGCCCGGTACGGAGCCACAGCAGCCCGGCGGCAAGGTTTCCGTGGTCGCGTCGACAAACGTGTGGGGCAGCGTGGCGCAGGCGGTCGGCGGGGACCAGGTCGACGTGAAGTCCGTCCTCAAGGACCCGGGGGCCGACCCGCACTCCTACTCCAGCAGCGCGACCGACGCGACCGAGCTGAAGAACGCCAAGGTCGTGGTCTACAACGGCGGCGGCTACGACGACTTCTTCACCGGGATGGTCAGCGAGTCCGGAAAGGACGCGCGCAAGGTCGTGGCGTTCGAGCTGTCCGGCAAGCCCGAGGGCGGCAACGAGCACGTCTGGTACGACCTGCCGACAGTCAGGAAGGTCGCCGACAAGATCGCCGAGGAGCTCGGCGCCGTCGCGCCGGACCGCAAGGACACCTTCACCAAGAACGCGCAGGCGTTCGACGGCAAGCTCGACGAACTCCTCGCCAAAGCGGGACAGATCGGCAAGGCCAAGCCCGGTCTCCAGGTCGTGGTCACCGAACCGGTGCCCGAGTACCTGCTGCAGGCCGCCGGGGTGAAGGACGCGACGCCGGAGGCGTTCACCAAGGCCGTCGAGGACGAGACCGACCCGCCTGCCGCCGCCATCGCGCAGACCACGGACTTGGTCAAGAACAAACAAGTCGCCGCGCTGGTCAATAATGAGCAGACCGAGACGCCGGTGACCAACCAGCTGGGAGACGCCGCGAAGGCGGCGGGGATCCCGATCGTGCAGGTCACCGAGACCTTGCCGGAGGGTGTCGGCGGCTACGTCGACTGGATGACGAAGCAGGTGGATGCGCTATCCAGCGCGCTGACGAAGTAACCATGACGCAGGCGCCACCGCGCGTCGCCCTGCGGGGCGCGCAGCTGTCCTACGGCAAGCGAACTCTCTGGTCGGGTCTGGATCTCCAGCTCGAGCAGGGTGAGTTCGTCGCGGTGCTCGGGCCGAACGGCTCGGGCAAGACGAGCCTGCTGCGCGTGCTGCTCGGCCTGCAGAAGCTGACCGGCGGCACGATGGAGATGCCGGACGGCACCGGTGTCGGCTACATCCCGCAGCAGCGGGCGCTCGACCCGACGATCACGCTGCGTGGCCGTGACCTGGTGTCCCTCGGCTTCGACGGGCATCGCTGGGGGATCGGCCTCAAGGGCAGGCGGGAACGCGGCCAGCGGGTGGACGAGGCCGTCCGCGCGGTCGGCGCGGGGGCGTTCGCGGACCGGCCGGTCGGTCTGCTCAGCGGTGGCGAGCAGCAGCGGCTGCGGGTGGCGCAGGCGTTGGTCTGCAACCCGGACGTGCTGCTGTGTGACGAACCGCTGCTGTCGCTGGACCTCGCGCACCAGCGGGCCGTCAGCCAGCTGATCGACAAGCGCCGCCGGGACGCGGGCACGTCCGTGCTGTTCGTGACGCACGAGATCAACCCGATCCTGCCGCTGGTCGACCGGGTGCTGTACCTGGTGGACGGGCGGTTCCGGATCGGCACGCCCGACGAGGTGATGACCTCGGAGGTGCTGACCGAGCTCTACCGCACGCGGATCGACGTGGTCCGGGTCCGCGGCCAGATCATCGTGGTCGGCGCGCAGGGCGCGGTCGAGTCCGACCAGCCGCATCACCTGCAGGTGGACTGATGGACAAGTTCTTCGACTTCGACAAGACCATCGAGGTGCTGCAGTACGACTTCGTGCGCAACGCGCTGATCGCCGCGGCGATCCTCGGGCTGCTCGCGGGTGTGCTCGGGCCGTTGATCGTCAGTCGCAACATGGCGTTCTCCGTGCACGGGACGAGCGAACTGGCCGTGACCGGTGGCGCCGCCGCGCTGCTGCTGGGCATCGGTGTCGCCTACGGCGCGCTGGCCGGGGCGGTCATCGCCGCGCTGGTGCTCGGCCTGTTGGCACGCCGTGGCTCCGAGCACGACTCGGTGATCGGTGTCGTGCTGGCGTTCGGACTCGGCCTCGGTGTGCTGTTCCTGTGGATGTATCCCGGGCGCGCGTCGAACAGGTTCGGCCTGCTGTTCGGCCAGATCGTGAGTACGGACTCCACGTCGATCGTGTTGCTGTCGGTGTGCGCGGTGGTCGTGCTCGGTGTGCTCGCGGTCATCTACCGGCCGTTGATGTTCGCGTCGGTCGATCCCGATGTGGCCAAGGCCCGCGGTGTCCCGACGGGCGTGCTGTCACCGATTTTCGCCGTGCTGGTCGGCGTCGCGACCGCGCTCGGTGTGCAGACAGTCGGGGCGTTGCTGGTGCTGGCGTTGATGGTCACGCCTGCCGCCGCCGCGTGCCGGATCACCGCGAACCCTGTGCGGGCAACGATTCTCTCGGTGGTGTTCGCCGAAGTGGCCGTGCTCGGCGGGATCGTGCTGTCGCTCTCGCCCGGTGTGCCGGTCAGCGCGTTCGTCACGACGATCTCGTTCCTGATCTACGTCGGTGCCCGTGTTTTCTCGAAGGTCCGTGCCACTGCCTAATGCAGTAGGAGGACTTGGAGCTCACCGACGGCGAACCCGATGAGCGCGCCCACAGCGATCAGCTTCCACTCGTCGCGGCGGAACGCGGGGCGCAGCAGCTCCTCGTACTCGGTGCGGGTCAGGTCGCGCATCTTGGTGGCGATCGTGTTGCCGACGTCGAGTGTCTCGGTGAGATAGTCCTCGGCCTGCCGGAGTGTGTCGGGCAGCCGCTCGATCGCCTGGATCGACGCTTCCCGCTTCATCGCCGCGAGGCGGCGTTTGCCGATCGCGGTCGCCACGAGCGGGCGGGCCAGCGCGGCCTGGTTTTCGATCGTCTCGTGTACGACCCGTTCGACCAACGCCTCGAGCCGGTCCGCCCTCGGTCCGTTGAGGACGGACCGCAGGATGTTCGGCACCGTCACGACTTCGCGGGCGACCAGCTCGCCGTACTGCTCGGCGACCTCGTCGCGGCGCTTCTGGAAGACGCCCTGGAACCCGAACCTCCGCTCCCTGGGGAAGAACACGAGCTTGATCGCCAGCCAGTCGGTGAACCAGCCGATGCACATACCGAACAACGGCAGCACGAGCGGCTGTTTGGTCAGCGCCCACACCAGTGTCTGCACGACACCGAGCGCGAAGCCGAAATAGATCCCGCTGCGGGCGATGAAGGCCATCTCCGGCTTCGAGATGTCCTTGATCAGCCGGACCATCAGCGCGGGGTCGCGGCGCAGCGTGTCGACCGCGAGCTCCTTGATGTCCAGCACCTGGTCGACGGTGTCCTGCAGGGTCTCGACGATCCTGCGGACCGCCTCCGGCGCCCCGGCCTGCACCTGTTTGACGAGCACGTCCTGGGCCAGCACCGGCAGCGTCTCCCACAGCCCCGGGTGGTGCTTGGCCATCACCGAGCGGGTGATCGCGTCCACCTCGACCAGCAGCGCGGTTTCGAGCTCCTCGGCCAGCCGCCGGGCGTCGACCCTGGCGAACACCTCGCGGGCGTCGACGAGCCGGGTGGTCAGCATCTCGGCGGCGATCCGGATCATCCGTTCCGCGTTGCGCGGGACAACTCCTTGCCAGCCAAGGAAAGTGTGCGGGATGCCGACGAACCGCAGCGGCCGGAACATCATCTCGATGGCGATCCGCTTGGTGCCGTAGCCGAGCGCCGCCGCGACGAACGGCATCGCCACGTACACCACCCAGTCGGCCATGGTGATCACCGTAGCGACTCATGTCGACGGCAGCCTGCCCGGCGGGATACTCGGCGGGACGTAGGGCAGTTCGCCCGGCCGAACGGGTGGGCCGCCGAGCGGACCGCCCGGCCGCTTGTTGTCCATGGTCGTCAGCCGGGCCTGCGCCTCCTGCAACGCGTGCCTGCGTCTGGCGACCAGGCTGAAGCCCAGGGTGTAGGTGAACAGCGTCCAGCCGAACGGGATCAGCAGGAATCCGCACGCCAGCATCGGGCCGAGTACGCCGGACGGCGCCTGCGCGCCGACCAGTGCCAGGCCAGCGAAGCCCGCCAGCAACACCGACGAGACCGCCAGCGCACCCGCTCCCGGGAAGTTCCGGCGTGCCCGTGCGGTCGGCTTGTCCAGGTGCGCGGCGAGCTGGGCGCGAACCAGCCACAGCCGCCGGAGCGTGTGGTCGGGCGGGACGCCGCCGACGGGGATGTCGATCTCCGGCTCGCCGGTCACATCGGGCACCTCGGGCAGTGGATCAGGGAACTCCGGCCACGCCTCGTGCGGCAGCCAGTGCGGCCTGAGGCCCGGTCGGAACGGGCGTGTGCCCGGCCTGCGGGCGACGTCCAGGTCGCGCACCGATTCCGACCGGTGCCACCTGCTGCCGAGCCACGCCAGCCCGGCCGCGACCGACTCGACGAACACCGTCGCGATCCACGAGCCCCCGTCCAGGTAGCCGTTCTCGGCGTCGAAGCCCAGCCTGGCCAGACCGAACGCGCCCGCGAGTACGCCGATCGCCTTCAGCCAGAACCCGACCACGTGCACACTGGCCTTATCGCGGCAGGCCGGGATCCGTTGACACCATCCGGCCTGAGTGAGACATTGAAACAAACATGGCCGCTTTGTCTCAGGGAGGCCTCTGTGCTGGTTTCGCGACTGCTCGATCTCGGTGACCTGGCCACCATGGGCACCCTCAAACACGGCATAGCCGTGACCTGGGCCAAAGCGCTCAACGCGGACAAGCTGCCCGGTGAGCAGTACAACGGCCCGCCCGGCGACCCCGGACTGTTCGGCCCGGAGTCGGTGATGTGGTACGTCCACGACGACCCGTCCGGTGTGGTCGGCGGGGTGATGGGCCTGATCCTCGGCTCACTGCACGAGCCGACCATGCACGGCACCAACCGGCACTCGGTGTACAAGGACGACCCGCTCGGCAGGCTCGGGCGCACGGTGTCGTTCGTCAACACCATGTGCTGGGCCAGCACCCCGGTCGCCGAGAAGATGGCGCAAACCGTGCGGCGGATGCACAAACACGTCCACGGCACCATGCCGGACGGCCGCCCTTACGACGCGTCCTCGTCCCCGCACCTGATCTGGACCGGCGTGACCCAGGCGTACGGGATCATCCAGGCGCACCTGCGCTACCACCCGAACCCGGTGTCCCAGGCCGAGATCGACCAGTACTACGCCGAATACGCCGTGATCACCGAGATGCTCGGCGCCACAGACGTGCCCAGGACAGCGGCGGATGTGGACGCGTACTTCGCGCGAATGCGCCCCCAGCTGACGTATTCCGAGGAGACGGCCGAGGTGGTCGACTTCTTCACAAAGCCGATCGGGCCGACTCCCGTGGCCCGCGCGGGCAGCAGGCTGCTCAACAAGGCCGCGTTCGACCTGTTGCCGCCGTGGGCGAAACGCCTGTACCGGCTGCCGGAGCAACCAGTCGACCAAGCCGTCACGCGGCGCTCGCTCAAGGTGCTGCTCCAGTTGTTGCGTGACAGCGTCGGAGAATCGCACATCAAAACCGAGGCAGTCGCCCGTGTGAACGCCCCCGCGCAGGTACTGTCGACTACCGGCTAGAAGGCGTGCGAGACCTGGGGAGGCCATCCTGATCCCGCAGTGGGTGGTCTACGTGTCGATGCCGTTCGTCGCGGCGGTGATCGGCTACCTCACCAAGCGCGTGGCGATCGAGATGATGTACCGGCCACTGGAATTCGTCGGTGTCAGAAGGACGTTCATCGGCTGGCAGGGCGTGATCCCGCGGAACGCGCACCGGATGGCCAGTGTCGCGATGGAACTGCTGACCACCAACCTGATCAAGCCGAAGGAGATCTTCGCCCGGCTCGATCCGGAACGCGTCGCGGAGGAACTGCGGGAGCCGCTGCTGCGTGCGGTCGAGGACGTCACCCGTGAGCTGATGGCGGAGTACCAGCCGCAGCTGTGGGAAATGCTGCCGACGGGCGCGCAGGAACGGGTGATCAGGCAGATCCAGGCGGACGCGCCGCGCGTGGTCGAGCGGCTGATGCGCCAGATCGCGGGCAACATCGAGGAAGTACTCGACGTCCGCGACATGGCCGTGCGCAACCTGGTGCGCGACAAGGCGTTGCTCAACCGGCTGATCCGGGACACCGCCCAGCCGGAGATGCGGTTCATCGCGCATTCCGGAATCTACTTCGGTTTCGTCATCGGGCTCGTCCAGCTCGGCGCGTGGGCGCTGACGCACAGCCCGTGGATCATGCCGATCTTCGGTGGCCTGACCGGCTGGCTGACCGACTGGCTCGCGCTGAAGATGATCTTCTTCCCGCGCGAGCCGAGGAAGTTCCTGTTCTTCACGTGGCAGGGCATGTTCCAGCGCCGCAGGATGGAGGTCGCGCACGACTACGGCGACATGATCGCCCGCGAGGTGCTGACCGTGCAGAACGTCCTCGAAGCCGTGTTGACCGGGCCCAAGTCGGACAAGCTGTTCGCGCTGGTGCAGCGCGAGGTCCAGCGGGCGATCGACTCGCAGGTCAGCCTGGTCAAACCGCTCGTCGTGCTGACCGTCGGCTCGCGCAGGTACCAGGAGATGAAGCAGCGGGCGGCCAAGCGTGCCATCGAACTGCTGCCGACGACGGTGCAACACGTCGAGGAGTACGCCAGCAGCGCGCTCGACGTCCGCAACACGATCATCACGCAGATGCAGCAGCTCACGCCGGTCCAGTACGAAGGATTGCTGCGGCCCGCGTTCCGTCAGGACGAGTGGAAGCTCATCGCCGTCGGCGCGGTGATCGGCTTCCTGGTCGGCGAGCTCCAGGTCCTGTTGCTGCTGCACTGAACGAAAACGCGGTGTCGGAAAGGCGCCAGCTTTTCTTGCGCGAGCAAGCTTCTATTGAGGACATGAACACAGCAGCAGGCAAGGTCGCACTGATCACCGGCGGCAGCAGGGGAATCGGCGCGGCGACCGCGATCCGGCTCGCCAAGGACGGCGCCGACATCGCGTTCACCTACCACCAGAACGCCGAGCGGGCGGCCGACGTCGTCGACCAGATCAAGGCAGCGGGCCGCCGCGCACTGGCCATCCAGGCCGACAGCGCGTCGGCGGAAGCCGTCAAGGGCGCGGTGTCCCAGACGGTCGCGGAGTTCGGGCGGCTGGACATCCTGGTCAACAACGCGGGTGTCGGTGTCCTCGGTCCCATCGGGGAGTTGACACTGGCGGACGTCGACGTCGTACTGGACGTCAACGTGAAGGGCGCGTTCGTCGCGTCCCAGGCGGCGGCCGAGCACATGGCCGACGGCGGCAGGATCATCACGATCGGCAGCTGCATGGCGAAGCGAGTGGCCGGTCCGGGAGGGACGCTCTACGCGCTCAGCAAGAACGCGTTGATCGGCCTGACCAAGGGCCTGGCACGGGACCTCGGTGGACGGGGGATCACCGCGAACCTGATCCACCCCGGCCCGATCGACACCGACATGAACCCGGCCGACAACCCCACAGCCGACTGGCAGCGCAGCTTCGTCGCGCTGGGCACGTACGGCGAAGTCACCGACATCGCGAACGCGGTGTCCTACCTGGCAGGCGAATCCGGCCGGTACGTCACCGGTGCCGAGCTCGCCGTCGACGGCGGCTTTGCTGTGTGAAGCCTCGTGAGTGGTTGGTCCGGTTAGAACCGGACCAACCACTCACGAGCTAGAACTGGTTGTAGAGGAAGGGGCTGAACGTGCCCGACGCGACCAGGATCGCCGCGTAGGCCAGGCCGACGGTCATCACGCCGATCCGCACGATCGTGGCGGGCCTGCTGCGCGAGGACTCGATCAGCGGTCCCGTCACCGGTTGTGCGGGCATGAACAGGATCGCCAGCGCGCCGATCATGACCAGCAGGCGCTGGTTGGTCAGCGCGCTCTCGGCGATGTCGGTCAGCCCGTCGAAGTCCGGCAGGAACATGTGGCCGACCATGGTCATCGCGCTGGTCATGTCGTCGGCGCGGAAGTACACCCAGCCGATCACCACGAGGAACATCGTCAGCGCGCGGCGGGCGATCCGGGGACCCCGGCGCGTGGGCCCCTCCTCCAGGCTGAAACCACGCTCGACGATCAGCAGCGCGCCGTGGAACAGGCCCCACACCAGGAACGTCCAGTTCGCGCCGTGCCAGAACCCGGTCAGCACGAACACGATGCACAGGTTGCGGTACGTCTTCGCGGCGCCGTGCCGGTTGCCGCCGAGCGGGATGTAGACATAGTCGCGGAACCACCGCGACAACGACATGTGCCAGCGGCGCCAGAACTCGGTGATGGTCACCGACGAGTACGGCCGCGCGAAGTTCTCCGGCAGCCGGAAGCCCAGCATCCGGCCGAGGCCGATGGCCATGTCGGAATAGCCGGAGAAGTCGAAGTACAGCTGCAGCGTGTACGCGATCGCGCCGAACCAGGCGATCGCGAACGTCATCTGGTCGTCCGGCGTGGCGAAACAGGCGCTCACGAACGGCGACAGCGAGTCCGCGACGATCACTTTCTTGCACATGCCCAGCGCGAACCGCGGGAAGCCGGACGCGATGTCGTCGAGCCGGTGGCTGCGCTGCTGGGGCAGCTGGTCGGCGATCTCCCTGTACCGCACGATCGGGCCCGCGACCAGCTGCGGGAACATCGCGATGTACGCGACGAATGACACCGGGTTGCGGGCCGCGTGCCGTTCACCGCGGTAGATGTCCACCGCATAGGAGATGTGGTGGAACGTGTAGAACGAGATGCCGATCGGCAGCGCGAGATGCGTCACGGGGAAGTCGCCGCCGAAGATCCGCGCCAGCTCGGCCAGCTGCTCGGTGGCGAACCCGGCGTACTTCCAGATCGCGAGGACCACCAGGTCGAACGCGATCACCGAGAAGAGGATCGTCCGGCGCCGCTTGCGGTTGCGGTCCCACTGGTTCGGTTCGAGCCGGTCCGGTTCGAGCAGGGGACCGGCGAAGAAGTTGACCACCATCGTGGTCAGCAGCAGCCAGGTGTCCGCGCCCGCCGCCGTCGCGTAGAAGAACACACTGGCCACGGCGATGATGCCGTTACGCCAGCTCCGTGGCGACACCAGGATGGCGACCAGCACCACTGGCATGAAGTACCAGAGGAACAGCGGCGTGGCGAACGACATCGACTACCTCATTGGGAAGGACAGGGCCTCGGTGACCCTATCCGACCAAATGGAGGAATGAAGCTAGATCCGACCAGCTATCCGGCGGCGGCGGGCCACCTCGGCGAGCACGACGCTCGTGGCGACCGAGGCGTTCAGTGATTCCACGCTCGATGCCATCGGGATCGAGACGGTCTCGTCACAGCGCTCACGGACGAGCCTGCTCAGGCCGCGGCCTTCGGACCCGACGACGACCACCAGCGGGCCGTTGGCCAGCTCGAGCTCGTCGATGGTGATGGAGCCGTCGGCGTCGAGGCCGACGACCATCAGGCCGGTGTCGGCCCAGTCCTTCAGCGTCCGCGTGAGGTTCGTCGCAACGGCTACCGGCAGCTTGGCCGCCATGCCCGCGCTTGTCCGCCACGCGACCGCGGTGATGCTGGCGCTGCGCCGCTGTGGCACGACCACGCCGTGCGCGCCGAACGCGGCAGCGGAGCGGATCACGGCACCGAGGTTGCGCGGGTCCGTGACGCCGTCCAGCGCCACCAGCAGCGCGTCCTCACCGGAGTTCTTCGCCACTTCGAGCAGGTCGTCCGGGTGGGCGTACTCGTAGGGCGGGATCTGCAGCGAGATGCCCTGGTGCACGGCGTTGTTCGTGAGCTTGTCCAGCTCCGGCCGCGAGACCTCCAGCACCGAGATGCCACGGTCCGCTGCCATCCGGACCGCCTCGGTCACGCGGTCGTCCGCTTCCACGCCGAGCGCCACGTACAGCGCCGTCGAGGGCACCTCGGCCCGCAGGCACTCGAGGACCGGGTTGCGCCCGGCCACCAGTTCCGATGTCGGGCCGCTGTCGCGGCGGTTGTCCTGACGCTTCTGTGTCGGCGCACCAGGCTTGCGGTACGCCTTGTGATTGGGGCGCTCGTGCGCCTTGGGCGTCGGGCCTTTGCCTTCGAGGGCCTTGCGCCGCTGGCCGCCCGAGCCGACTACGGCACCCTTCTTGGTGCCAGTCTTGCGCATCGCGCCCTTACGCTTTGAGTTGCCCGCCACGCTAACTGTCCTTCAATGTCCAGAGTGGACCGTCGGGGGTGTCCTCGACGGTGATGCCGGCGGTGAGCAGGCGGTCGCGTACCGCGTCGGCGGCGGCGAAGTCACGCTCCTTGCGGGCCCGCTGCCGTTCCTCCAGCAGGGCCTCGACGAGCGAAGCCAGCGCGTTGCGGTGCGCAGCGTCCGTTGTGGACTCCTCCGACCATTTGTCCGACAACGGGTCGAGGCCGAGAACGGCCATCATCGCGCGCACGGCCGAAGCCGACTCGCGCGCCTCGACGTCCTGGTTGGACGCCAGCGCGATGTTGCCCTCCCTGACCGCGTTGTGCACGGCCGCGATCGCCGACGGCGTACCGAGGTCGTCGTCCATCGCCGCGGTGAACTCCGCCGTCACCGCGCCGAGTTCGACCGCGCCGAGCCTGCCGGTCACGTTGCGCACGAACGTCTCGATCCGTCCGTACGCGACAACCGCCTCGTGCAGCGCTTCCTCGGAGTAGTCGATCATCGACCGGTAGTGCGGCGTGACCAGGTAGTACCGCAGCTCCGGCGCGCGCACCCGGTCGAGCATCGCCGGGATCGACACCACATTGCCCAGCGACTTCGACATCTTCGCGTTGGCCATGGTCACCCAGGCGTTGTGCAGCCAGTACCGGGCGAACCCGTCGCCCGCCGCGTGCGACTGGGCCTGCTCGTTCTCGTGGTGCGGGAAGATCAGGTCGATCCCGCCGCCGTGGATGTCGAACTCGCCGCCCAGGTACGCCGTGGCCATCGCCGAGCACTCCAGGTGCCAGCCGGGACGGCCGGGACCCCAGGGCGTCGGCCAGGACGGCTCGCCGGGCTTGGCGGCCTTCCACAACGTGAAGTCACGGCTGTCGCGCTTGCCTCCGGCGGCGCTTTCGCCCTGCTGCACCTCGTCCGGCTTCTGCCCGGACAACGCGCCGTATGCGGGGAACGTCCCCACGGCGAAGTACACGTCACCGGCGGCGGCGTAGGCATGGCCCTTGTCGATCAGGCGCTGCATCAGCTCGACCATCTGGGTCACGTGCCCGGTCGCACGCGGCATGTACGACGGCGGCAGGCAGCCGAGCGCCTCGTACGCGTCCTCGAACGCGCGCTCGTGCGTCTGCGCCCACTCCCACCATGGCCTGCCCGCGTCGGCGGCCTTGGTCAGGATCTTGTCGTCGATGTCCGTGACGTTGCGCACGAGCGTGACGTCCAGCCCGCCATGGGCCAGCCACCGGCGCAGAACGTCGTAGTTGAGCGCCCCGCGGACATGGCCTATGTGCGGAACGCCCTGCACAGTGGCCCCACACACGTAGATGGACGCCGTTCCGTTCCGCGCGGGATGGAACTCCCGCGTGCCCCGGGTCGCCGTGTCATACAGGTGAAGGCTCACGCACAGATGGTACGGGAGCCTGGAATCGGGTTTACCGGCCGTTCTCCGCGAGAACATCCAGCAGTGCGTGCGGGCGCTGGCCGACCGGCAGCGGATCGACGATGGCGACCGCACAGCCGATCTTGGCCGCGCCGCCGTCGGCCTCCTCGCTGTCGCCGATCATCAGCACCTGCTCGGGCGGCACGCCGAGCCGCTCGCACGCGACGGTGAACAGCCGGGCGTCCGGCTTCATCGCACCCTCCTGAAAGGACAGTACGAACTCGCTGACCAGGTCCGCGATCCCGACGCGTTCGAACGCGGGGCGGATGTCCCACGCGATGTTGGAGACCACACCGATCGGCACTCCGGCGTCCGCCAGCCGCCGTACCGCGGCCGCGGTGTCCGGGTACGGCTCCCAGTTGGCGTTGTTCAGCATGTCCGCGTAGAACAGCTCCGCGTTGCCGACGCCCGCCGCCCCCAGCACCCCGAGGTAGACCTCCCGGTGCAGGTCAGGGTCCAGATCGCGGCGGTCCCACTGGTCGTGCAGCCGCTCCGGCAGCCCGTCCGGCCGTCCGGTCGGCGCGGTCATCCGGCGCATGACCTCGACCTGCTGCTCGGCGTCGAGCAGGGTGCCGTCGGTGTCGGTGAGCCCGCTGAGGTCGGGCTCCAGCCGGAACAGCGTGCCGGAGAAGTCGAAGAGAACCCCGTTGATCGTCATGACCCCAGGCTATGCGCCGGGCGGTTGCGACCGCCCGGCCTTCAGCTGTCGGTCAGACGGCGAAACCGGTCAGCTTCGCCGGGGTCAGCCGGACGACCACGCGCACGTGGTCCGTGCCCTCGTCGCCTTTGTAGTCGTCGCCGGTGTACTTGTGCGACAGGGTGTTGATCAGCTCGGGGCCGCCGTCCTCGGTGAACGTCACCGTGCCGCGAGCCTCGAAGTAGTTGTACGGGTTCTCGTGGTCGACGACCGTGACGCTGGCCCTCGGGTCCCGGCGCAGGTTGCGATCCTTCAACCGGCCCTTCACCGTCGAGACGAGCAGGTCGTCGCCGTCGCGGGTGATCCACACGACCGAGGTCTGCGGGCTGCCGTCGGCGTTGATGGTGGCGATGGTCGCGAAGTTCCTGCCGTCCACGATCGCCCGGACGTTGTCTGGGAGAGAAACCATGGCGACAAGCCTATTGCGACAGTTCGGTGTCCACAGAAGTTCGCCCGGTGGTTCACATGGTGGGCACGACCAGTGCGCTGGCGATGGCCGCGATGCCCTCACCGCGGCCGGTCAGGCCGAGGCCGTCGCTGGTCGTCCCGGATACCGAGACAGGTCCGCCGACAGCGTCCGACAGGACCTTCTCCGCCTCGGCGCGGCGCTTGCCGATCCGCGGCTGGTTGCAGATGACCTGGACGGTGGCGTTGCCCACCTGGAAACCGGCGTCGTCGAGCCTGCGGCGCACCTCTGTGAGCAACTCCACGCCGTGCGCACCCGCCCAGCGCGGGTCCCCGGTGCCGAACACCGCTCCCAGGTCACCGAGCCCAGCGGCGCTGAGCAGCGCGTCGCACAACGCGTGCGCCGCCACGTCGCCGTCGGAGTGGCCGTCGCAGCCGTCGACGCCCTCCCACAGCAAACCGGCCATCCAGCAGTCACGGCCGGGGGCGATGGGATGTACGTCAGCGGCGGTTCCTACCCGTGGGATCACGGGGTCACGCTAGCGACGTCGATCTCCGTGCGGATACGCAGCCCGTGGGGGTGTCCGGGGACCGTGGTCAGCGGCACGCCCAGGTTGCGTGGGTCCTCGGCCTGGCGCAACAGCTCGATCGGCGCGCCCAGCGGGGACTGCATGACCCGCAGCTCGGCTCGGTCCCTGGTACCGAGGATCCGGCCGTCCGGAGCGACCTGTTTGACCGTGTCGGTCAGCGGCAGGATCGGGACGACCGCCTGTGCGCCACGTTCCAGCTCAGCCACGACGGCCTCGACGACCTCGGGCGGGGTGGCAGCGCGTTCGACGTCGTGGATCAGGCCGAACCGGATGTCCGGGAACATCTCGACGGCCCTGTCCAGCGCGGCACGCATGTCAGTGGGGTCGGGGGTACAGACAAAAACGTGCCGTACGCACCCAACTTGCTGCAAGGTACGTACGGCACGTTCTGTCAATGGCATGCCATGTACGGAATCCACGCCGGTCGCCGGCACGACCGCTAGCGCAACGGAACTACTCAGCACTGTGTGGTTTCCGTACTGCGGGGTGGACTAGACCGCCGCGGCTGTGGCGAGAACCTCGTCGAGGAGGACCTCGGCCTTGTCCTCGTCGGTGCCCTCGGCCAGTGCCAACTCGCTCACCAGTATCTGTCGAGCCTTGGCCAGCATCCGCTTCTCACCCGCGGATAGACCACGGTCCTTCTCACGCCGCCAGAGGTCTCGCACCACTTCGGCAACCTTGTTCACATCGCCGGAGGCGAGCTTCTCGAGGTTGGCCTTATACCGCCGTGACCAGTTGGTCGGCTCCTCGGTGTGAGGAGCACGCAAAACATCGAAGACGCGGTTGAGACCCTCTTGGCCGACGACGTCACGCACGCCTACGATCTCGGCGTTGTCAGCGGGTACGCGAACCGTGAGATCACCCTGCGCGACCTTGAGAACGAGGTACTTCTTCTCCTCGCCCTTGATCACGCGTGTCTCTATTGCTTCGATGAGAGCGGCACCGTGGTGCGGGTAGACGACGGTCTCTCCGACCTTGAAAACCATGTGTCCTCTGCCCCTTTCGCTGAGCCCATTCTAACACGTCCCGCAATCCCCCTCAGCTCGGTGCGAGACGGGTAAGTGCAGGTCAGCGGCTCGAGGATGGACCGGCTGGGGGTTGACAAAATACCGCCTGCCATGCATCGAAGTGACAATTAACGATCTTGATGGGATACTGCCGGATCCTTTGTGGACATCAACTCGCCGAGGTGCTCGCGGGCGGCCGCAACCCGCCGGATACCCTTCCGGGAGACGCGTTTTCACCAGGGAGGGACCGGCAACGTGAGTCGTCAACGGCACAGCCTGCGCTTCGCCACTGCGACGGTAGGGATCGCGCTCGCACTCGCGGGCTGCGGAGCCGGCCAGATCTCGCAGACCGCCGGCATGGAAGCCGCGGTGAACGGCAGCGGTGGAAACGTCGGCCCAGTGGCCGTCCGCGACATCCAGCTCGCCTACCCCCCGCACGGCGTGTACGAGAAGGGCACGGACGCGGTACTGCTGGGCACGCTGGTCAACAGCGGACAAACCGACGAGGAACTGGTCTCGGTGACCAGCCCGGCCGGTCGGATCCAGATCAGCGGGGACAAGAAGCTGGTCGCCGGTCGCTCGCTGATCCTCCAACTGCCCACGGGTGGCCTGGCCACCTCGTCCACGCAGCCCACCACCTCCGGCCCGGCCACCTCCGGTTCGCCGACCACCACCGGCACCCCGACGACCACCGGCTCGTCGGCACCCGGCACCTCCGGTACGTCCGGCACCTCCGGCGCCCCCGGTACGTCCGGCTCGTCCGCGCCAACGTCCGGGGCGGCGGCAACGACCTCCCGGCCCACGACCACGTCGTCGGCCGCGACGAAGCTCGGCGAGGTGACGATCCTGCTGAACGACGTGACCGACGAAATCCGTTCCGGCAAGACCATCGAGGTCACGTTCACGTTCCGCGGCGGATCGGTCACCATCCCGGTGCCGGTCGCCGTGCCCACAACGCCACGCAAGCCAGTGGCAGGCGGAGAAGGCCACTGACTCGGCCCCATCCCAGCTGACGAAAGCGCCCGGCACAGAGAACACAGTGCCGGGCGCTTCTCTGTATCCGGGCACTCCACTCTCTGTACCCGGGCACTCCACCGCCGCCCAGTCCACGCCCACCAGCCTGATGCCGTGATGCGCAACCCACCTCGCGGAGCGAGGGCGATCGAACCCAGTCCCCGCCCAACCCAGCACGGTTTGCGTCGAAGACAGGCAGTTGGCCGGTCGCGTGTGCTGCTGCCGTGTGGCTGCAGCCGCCGGGTGGCTTCGGCTATCTCGTGGCCTGCCTCAGGGACGAGCTTGTGATGCCCGGTGTGTCGGGCTCGTTCCCGACGCTCGAGTTCGCTCTTGGCTTTCAAGATTTCCCCTCGCCGGGAGGCAGGCCGCCAAAAGGGGAACACAGGATCTGGAGCCATGGGCCATCGTTCTAGTTATTGGTGGGTCGGGTGGAGGCGGGTGTGTTCCCTTCCGTATGTCCTGCCGGAGGAAACCACGGCGTGCCGGGAGGTCGGTATCGCCTGCGCTGTGGGTCGGTTTGCGTAGGCCGACCTCCCGACACACCGTGGTATGGCTTCGCCCAGGCCATACGGAAGGGAACACACCCGAAGCCCACCCATGCGCTTGCGCGCAACCTCAAAGACCACCTTTGCGCTTGCGCGCAAGGCTTGGGCTGGCTTGGGCTGACACACGACCGTCAGCACTGTCGGTGCCGAGGGCTAGGTTCTTTCTGTGGTGAAGAAGGCGGGTCCTGCGTATCGGTGTGGTGAGTGCGGCGGTGTCGTCGCCAAGTGGTTCGGGCGGTGTCCCGAGTGCCAGGCTTGGGGGACTATCGAGGAGGTCGCGGCCTCCAGGCCTGCCCTTGCCAAGGTTGTTGCCGGTGCTCCGGCTTCTCCTGCTCGGCCCATTGCCGAGGTTGACGTCGAGGCCGCGCGGGCGCAGCGGACCGGTGTTCCCGAGTTGGACCGTGTGCTCGGCGGGGGGCTGGTTCCTGGTGCTGTTGTGCTTCTGGCTGGGGAGCCGGGTGTCGGCAAGTCGACTCTGTTGCTTGAGGTCGCTTATCAGTGGGTCGCCAGGGAGGACTCTTCTGGCCGGGCCCTCTACATCACCGGTGAGGAGTCCGCTGGTCAGGTGCGTCTGCGGGCCGAGCGGACTGGGAACGTGCACAACGAGATGTTTCTGGCGTCCGAGAGCGACCTGGCGACCGTTATCGGCCATGTCGACGCCGTCAAGCCGTCCATGTTGGTGATCGACTCCGTGCAGACCATGTCCTCGCCCGCTGTGGAGAGCTCGGCCGGTGGGGTCACCCAGGTGAGGGCCGTGACCGCCGCGTTGGTGGCGTTGGCCAAGGAACGCGCCCTCCCTGTCATTCTCGTCGGCCACGTCACCAAGGAGGGCTCGGTTGCCGGGCCTCGGGCCCTTGAGCACCTCGTCGACGTTGTCCTGCACTTCGAGGGTGACAAGTACTCGTCGCTGCGGCTCGTGCGTGGGGTGAAGAACCGGTTCGGCGCCGCCGACGAGGTCGGCTGCTTCGAGATGGTCGAGGACGGCATCGTCGGCGTTCCTGACCCGTCCGGGATCTTCATGAGCAATCGGGTCGAAGGTGTTCCCGGTACCGCCGTCACCGTCATCATGGAGGGCAAACGGGCACTGCTCGGTGAGGTCCAGGCCCTTGTCGCCGCCACCGATGCGCCGATGCCGAGGCGCGCTGTCAACGGCCTTGACGTGTCCAGAGTCGCGAAGATCCTCGCTGTGCTCGAACGGCGGGCCAGTCTGCCGTTGGGCAAGTCCGACGTTTTCACCGCGACCGTCGGCGGGATGCGCATCATCGAACCGGCCGGTGACCTCGCCTTGGCCATGGCCGTCGCCAGCGCCAAGCTCGACATCCCGTTGCCCGATGACATGGTCATTCTCGGGGAGGTCGGTCTCGCCGGTGAGGTGCGCCGGGTCGGCAGTGTCGGCAGGCGACTGGCCGAGGCGGCAAGGCTGGGTTTCAAACGAGCGCTGATCCCGCCGGACTCGGGGCGGCTGCCCGGAGAGATCAAGGCAACCGTCGTCCCGGACCTGCGGGCGCTGGTGGACACGCTGTCCAAGCGCTGACCGCTACATCGAGCCGACCACGTCCCAGCTCAGCGAGGTCTCCGACACCGTCGTGCCTGCTCGGGCGGTCGGCGACTCGGTGACCAGCCGGACCTCCCGTCTGCCGAGCAGCAAACCGGTGTTGGCGTCGACGAGCAGGACGATCGAGTGGTTGGTGTACTGGTTGGTGATGCTCAGTGAGATCGCGGGCCTGCTGTCCCTGGTCCGCGCGGTCCCGGAGATCGCCAACCACGGGTGGTAACCCAACGCCAGGAACAGCGCTTTGCGCAGGTCGGTCGGGATCGGACGGCTGAGCAGGATCCCGACGTTGTCGACCACGACCGCGGCCGGGTCGGGGCTGGCCATGGCGTCCCGGGCCAGTCGCTGGTACAGCGCTTGGGGGTCCAGGGGAAGGCTCGCGGCGTACGCCCCGTCGGTCCGGTACGCGGTGCGCGTGGCCGGGAAGTAGTCGCCCTTGACCGCGCGGAACACACCCTCCTCTATGGACAGTCCGGACACCATCGTCGGCAGCCGCCCCTCCTGGGGTATTGGCTCGTTCGTCACCCGGGTGTCGACGTCCCTGCTCACCTGCCAGACACCGCCGCGGTCCAGCGGTACCCACTCCTCCCAATAGCCCACGCTCTCCCCGCTGGGCCGCTCCCGGCCCGCGCCATGAAGCCACGTGTACGGCTGGTTCCACTCCTTCCTGACCATGTGCAGGTACTCGCCGTTGGCCTGGGGCAGGTCGTTGACCGGGATCTCCCCGGCCCCGTTGTAGGGCACGGTGATCGGTGGCAACGGCATCCCGCGGTCGACGCCCGGGATGGGCGCGGGCCTGGTCGGCGCGATCTGATAGGCCTGCCTCGTCGACCAGATGGGCGGCGTCGGGACCATGGTCGTTGCCGGGCCCGTGGGTCGCGGACTGCTCGCGTCGATCACCAACACAGTGGCCACGACCGCGGCTGCGGCCGCCACTGCTGTCCACGGCGTGATCCGTCTTGCTTTCCGTTCAGTCAGTGGTCGCCGAACCGGTCCGGTCGCCGTCTCAAGCAGGAACCTGCCGGACACGAACGCGTCCTCGGTCATCTCCGGCACGTCGTCGCGGAAACCGGCCAGCGCCTCGTCCAGTTCCTGATCGTTCATCGCTCTGCTCCCAGCTGAGTACGGAGTGCGGAGCGGGCACGGTGCAGCCGCGTGCGGACCGTCCCGGTGTCGATCTTCAGTGCCTCCGCGACCTCGACCGGCCGCAGACCGGCCCACGCGACCAGCAGCAACACGTCCCGCTCCTCCTGGCGCAACTCGGCAAGCGCGGAACCCAGCCTGCGTGCCTCCGCGCTGGCGTCAGCGCGGGAGACAGCCACGGAGTCGATCCCCTCACCAACATGCGCCCTGCCGACGTCACGCGCTGCCGCCCGTAACCCTCTGACCTCACTGCGAGCGTGCCGCCGCACCAGGTTCGTGGCGATGCCGTAGATCCACGCCCGGGCAGTCGCCCGCGCGGGTTCGTAACGGCCGCGCTGTTCCCAGGCGAGCAGGAACGTGTCGGCCACGAGGTCGTCCGCGGTCGTCGGATCGAGCCGCCGCGCCAGGTAGCGGTGCAGGGCGCGCGCGTGCTCGTCGTAGAGCCGCGCAAGCACCGCACTCGCGTCAGCGCCCGTGAGATCCGGCCGTTCCACGCTCGCCATCGTCACAATGGTTATTGCCCGCAGCCAGCGAAACCGTTCCGGCAGGGGTAAGGAAAGGGCCCGCACGCCCCCCGATAGGCGTGCGGACCCGTGGTTGTATCGATTCAACTGCCATATCGGTTCATTGACCAGGTTTGTCACCCATCTTGTCCACTACGCCAATTTTCACTGCCGTGTAGCGCGTCACAGTTCCGACCGGGATGGCGGGGTTGGCCTTGGTCTGCGTGGTCCGCTCCCCGATGAGCTGTCCACTCTCGGTGTCGAGGATCAGTTCGTACTTCTGGCCTTCCCTGTCCAGACCTAGACCGACGCCGATCCGGCCGTCCGCGTTGGGAGTCCGGTCGTCGACGACCAGCCCCGGGATCAAGGCCAGCGCGCGGTAGAGGTTGGCGCGGATCTGTGCGGACGCCTGACCCGACCAGACGATGTTGGCCACGAGCGACAGCATCGGCGCATCGCGGTCCTCAGCGCCGGAACCCGGGGGCGGTGCGGGGAACTGCTCTCGGATCAGGTCGTGCAGCTGCCGCGGATCGGTCGGCAGCGACGCCAGGAACTCCGCACTCGGCGTGGACCAGTTGCCCTTCCGCTGACACGGTTGCTCACCGGGCAGCAGGTTGATGTCGCCGCACCGGGCCCGATGGTCTCCGGGGATCGCCTTGGGAACCGCGGCCTGCTCCTCCCGCTGCGCGGTCCGGCCACTGATCCACTCACGTCTACCGGTGTCCTCAGTGCGCAGCAACCATTCCTGCGTGCGTTTCGCCGGGATCCAGCGCTGGACCATCATTTCGAAGCGGTAGGCGAAGTTCTCGGACGCGTTCTGGTCGCTGATCGAGGCGGTCGCACCCCACCAATGCTCCTCGATGTGCAGGTACTGGCCGGGCTTGATCACCGGATCCGACGTGGGGATCTTGTCGGCGGCGTTGATGAGCAGGGAAGCCGCTGCGGTCGCCACCGGTGGTTCGTCGCTGAAGGGAATCACTTGCAGGCTCGTGACCGTCGCGGCCACGACGGCGACTGCGGCGACCCATCGGCCCCAGTGCCTCTTTGTCTTGTGCTGCACAGGTTCTGGTGCGCCTGCCGCGGCCATCAGCTCGGCCCGTGCCGCCGCCAGAGCCTGGTCACCAGGCGACACCTCGGCGTTCAACACCCCCAGTGCCCGGTCGAGTTCCTCGTTCGACCACATCTCGTGCACGTTCATGCCTCACCGCCCTTGCGCAGCTGCTTACGGACCCTGTGCAGCCGTGACCGCACCGTGCCCACGGGAATGTCGAGTGCTTCGGCGACTTCGTTGGTGTCCAGGCCCGCCCAGGAGATCAACAGCAGGACGTCACGGTCGCCAGAGGAGAGTTTCGCCAGCGCGCCCGCGAGTCGCTGGGCGGCGGCCTGTGCGTCGACGCGTTCGGCGACGCGTCCCGCGTGCCCGTCGACCGGTGTCTCCGCCGAATGTGCTTTCAGCTGACGGACTTCATCGCGCACATGTCGGCGCATCAGGTTCGTCGCGATCCCGTACAGCCAGGACCGCACGGCCGCGCGAGCCGGGTCGTAACGGTGCCGCTCACGCAACGCGACCAGGAACGTCTCGCTGACGAGATCGTCCGCTGCTGTCTCGCCTGTCCGGCGGACCAGGTAGTGCCGCAACGCGGCGGCATGAGTGTCGAACAGCGAGCCGAAGACAAGGCCGGGATCGGGCCCGCTCAAGTCGGGCCGATCCCGGCCAAAGGGTGGCGGCTGCCCGCTGGCGTCGGTGTCGGTCAAAGTCCTCACACCGACTATTGCCAGCGGGCAGCCCGCACGTTCACGTCAGTGCGCGCTGAGCAACTGTGCGCAGCGGATCAGACCCAGGTGGCTGTAGGCCTGCGGGTGGTTGCCCAGCGAGCGTTCCGCGATCGGGTCGTACTCCTCCGGCAACAGTCCCGTCGGCCCGGCACAGTCCACCATCTGGGCGAACAGGTCCTCAGCCTCGGTGCGGCGGCCGCACAGCAGGTACGCCTCGATCATCCACGCGGCGCACAGGTGGAAACCGCCCTCGTTGCCCGGCAGGCCGTCGTCGCGGTGGTAGCGGTACACAGTGGACCCACTGCGCAGCTCCGCCTCGATCGCGGTGACGGTCGACGCGAACCGCTCGTCCGACGGGTCGATCAGGCCGGACAGGCCGACGAACAGCGACGCCGCGTCCAGGTCCGTGCCGTCGTAGGCCGTGGTGAACGACTTGACCTCGTCGTTCCAGCCCTTGGTCAGGATGTCCTGTGCGATCTTGTCGCGCAGCGGGTGCCACTCCGGGCTCGGCTGGCGGCCGTAGGTCTCCGCCAGGGTGATCGCCCGGTCGATGGTCAGCCAGCACATCACCTTGGAGTACACGTGGTGGCGCGGGCGGTGCCGCTCCTCCCAGATGCCGTGGTCCGGCTCCTCCCACCGGCGCGCGACGGCCTCGGCCATCGCGTTGGCCATCTTCCAGTCGTCGTCGGTGAGCTTGCCCCGTGCCAGCGACAGCGCCGCGACCAGGTCGACGACCGGGCCGAACACGTCCAGCTGAACCTGCTGGTTGGCGAGGTTTCCGACGCGCACCGGCCGTGAACCGGCGTACCCGGGCAGGGTGTCGATCACGGCCTCGGGGCCGAGACCCGTACCGGCCAGCGTGTACAGCGGGTGCAGCCGCTCCGGGCCGGGCACGGTGGCCAGCACCCCGTGCACCCAGTTCAGGAACGCCTCGGCCTCGGTGGTGGAACCCAGCGACACCAACGCCTTCGCGGTCAGCGCGCCGTCACGCAGCCAGCAGTACCGGTAGTCCCAGTTGCGGACGCCACCGATCTCCTCCGGCAGCGACGTCGTCGCGGCGGCCATGATGCCGCCGGTCTCGCTGTGGCACAGGCCGCGCAACGTCAGCGCGGAGCGGATCACGAGCTCCCGCTCGACCTCGGGGAACGCCAGCGACTCCAGCCATTCCGTCCAGTAAAGGTTGGCGCGCTTCTTGCGCTCCGCCTCCGGGATCGGGTCCGGCGTCAGCTCGTCCGTCCCGCACCGCAGTTCCAGCAGCACCGACCCGCCGTCCGGGATGACCACCGCGCGGGCGGTGTCGTGCATGCCGTCCGAGGTGATCTCCCAGTCCACGCCGGGGGAGTGCAACGCCATCGGGTCGGACGTGCCGACCACGCGCAGGCCGTTCTCGTTGCGCACCAGCTTGACCGGCACCTGGCCGAACTCCGGCCGCGGCGCGAACTCGACGACCGCGCGGCTGCTGCCCGAGATCGTCCGGATCAGGTCGGTCCGGTGCGGCTGGGCGTAGTGCTCCAGGTAGTCCGTGACCAGCAGGCCCGACCAGCGGGTCTCCACCGTCATGGTGCCCGGCAGGTACCGCTGGCCCAGCGGCAGGCCGCCGCGCTCCGGCGTGACCGACAGGTGCCCGGCGCTCGGGCCGCCCAGCAGGTCCGCGAAGACCGCCGCCGAGTCCGGCTCCGGGTGACACAACCAGGTGACGCGGGCGTCCGGCGTCAGCAACGCGACCGACCGCTCGTTGGCCAGCATGGTCAGCCGCTCGATCGGGGTGGCCTGCTCGCCGTACAGCCAGTTGCGCCGCTCCTCCACCAGGAACGCGAGCATCGTCGCCACGGCTGGGGTGTCGTCGATGCGGAACTGGGCGAGCGTCTCGCCGCCGCCGACCTTCACGCCGAGGTCCGGCCCGGACAGCCGGGCGAAGGCCTTCTCGTCGGTCACGTCGTCGCCGACGAAGATCGCGGCGGTCGCGCCGATCTGGTGGCGCAGCACGTCCAGCGCGTGCCCCTTGTCGGTCTGCACGACCGCGAGCTCGATCACCGCCTTGCCCTCGGTGACCTGGATGCCGTCCCACGTGCACGGCCCGCCGCGGACAGCCTCGGCGACCTGGTCGGCGACGGCCTGCTCGGCACGCCGGTAGTGCACGGCGATGCTGGCGGGCTTGACCTCCAGGTGCACGCCCTCCGCACCGTCCACCAGGCGTTCGAGTTCGACCTCGACCCTGGCGTGCAGTTCGCGCGCCGGTCCGTTGAGCGAGTGCACGAAGCCGATGTCGAACTCGGATCCGTGGCTGCCGACCAGATGGACCTCGGCAGGCAGCCGGGACATGGTCGCCAGGTCGCGCAGCGCGCGGCCGGAGATCACGGCCGTCGTGGTCTCGTGCAGTCCGGCGAGCGAACGCAGCGCGTGCACCGATTCCGGCTGCGGCCGGGCCTTGTCCGGGTCTTCGACGATCGGCGACAGCGTGCCGTCGTAGTCACACGCGACCAGCAGGCGCGGGGTGCGTGCGAGCTGAACGATCGCCCGCCTCAGTTCGGCGGGGAGAGCCTCGGCAGTCACGCCTTCTCCTCGTGCTCCAGCGTGGCAGCCATTGCCACTATCGGGTGAAGTTACGATCTGAACTGATTCAGTTCAACCCCTGTGACCCCAGAGCCTCGAGGAACGACCGTGCCCAACGGTCGACGTCGTGGGTGAGGACCTGGCGTCGCAGAGCGCGCATCCTACGGCGACCCTCCGCTGGGTCGATCGTAAGGGCCGCATGCAGCGCGTTCTTCACCCCGTCAAGATCATGCGGGTTGACCAGGAACGCGCTGGTGAGCTCGGCGGCGGCACCGGCGAACTCGCTGAGTACGAGGGAACCGCCCAGGTCGTGCCTGCACGCCACGTACTCCTTGCAGACGAGATTCATCCCATCGCGTACCGGCGTGACCACCATGACGTCCGCGGCGGAGAAGAACGCGACCAGCTCACGCCGGTCGACGGATTGGTGCAGGTAGTGCACGACCGGGTGACCCACCTTGCCGAACTCGCCGTTGATCCGGCTGACCACCTGCTCGATGCCCTGCCGCATCCGCTGGTAGTGCTCGACCCGTTCGCGGCTGGGGGTGGCCAGTTGGACCATGGTCACCTCGTCGGGATCCACCCGGCCCTCGATGAGCAGCTCCTGCAACGCGTGCAGCCGGACGTCGATGCCCTTGGTGTAGTCGAGCCGGTCGACACCCAGCAGGATCTTGCGCGGGTTGCCCAGGTCGGTCCTGATCTGCTGGGCGCGCTGGATGGTGTCCCGTTTGCGGGCCATCCCGTCCAGACCGGCCGAGTCGATCGAGATCGGGAACGCGCCGACCCGCACCGGCCGGTCGCCGACGTGGATCAGGCCGGGCCTGGTCCGCACACCGACCGCGGCCCGGCTCGGTTCGAGCCCGACGAGTCTTCGCGCCAGCCACAGAAAGTTCTGCGCACCACCCGGTCGGTGGAACCCGACCAGGTCGGCGCCGAGCAGCCCGCGCACGATCTCGGTACGCCACGGCAGCTGCATGAACAGCTCGACCGGCGGGAACGGGATGTGCAGGAAGAAGCCGATCCGCAGGTCCGGCCGCTGCTCACGCAGCAACTGCGGCACCAGCTGCAGCTGGTAGTCCTGGACCCACACGGTCGCGCCGGGCGCGGCGATGGCCGCGGTGGCCTCGGCGAACCGGTGGTTGACCTTGACGTAGCTGTCCCACCACGCCCGGTCGAACACGGGCGCTTCCACCACATCGTGGTACAGCGGCCACAGCGTGGCGTTGGAGAAGCCCTCGTAGTAGTCACGGACATCGCTCGCCGACAACGTGACCGGGACCAGCCGCAGGCCGTCGTCGTCGAACTCCTCCACGTCGACGTCCGCGATGCCCGGCCAGCCCACCCAGGCGCCGCTCTTGGACCGCAGGAACGGTTCGAGCGCGCTGACCAGCCCGCCGGGGCTGTGTTTCCAGCGTTGCGTGCCGTCCGGCGCACGCTCGAGGTCAACCGGCAGCCGGTTGGCCACGACGATGAAGTCCGCACCACTGTTCACCGGGAGAGAGCCTCCTTGTGATGACACTGACCAACGACAGTAGCCAGTTATGCCGCTTGCGCGCGTCCGGCAAACGGTCAGGTGGTAAGTCTCACTCAGACGACGTTGTCCCGAGTCTCCAGCCGCTGCCAGCCCGGCCCGACCAGTCTGATGGCTCCGAGCCGACGTTCCAACTTACCGAGACTGCTGCGAACAGGCTGCGCCAGGTACTCGCCGAGGACAACCCCAGCACCCAGCGCCAACGCGATACCGAGAGCCGTCATCAGCGTCACCACACCGGTCGCCGTGTGGTCGACGGCGAGTTCGTACAGCGACCGGTAGGTGGTCAGGCCGGGAAACAACGGTGTCATCCCGGACACAGCCACCACCAGAGGCGTGATCCGCAGCCGCCGGGACAGCACCCCGCCGCCGAAACCGATGACCGTCGCGGCGACAGCCGACGACACGATCGGCCCGGCCCCAGTCAGCACGAGGCCGCCATACCCCAACGCGCCCAGCGCACCAGCAGCGCTCGCGACCAGCAGCGAGCGCATGGTGGCGTAGCTGGCCAGCGCGAAACACCCGGCAGCGGCGGCACCGGCCAACGCCTGCACCGGCAACCGCAGCGCGGTCGGCGGCAGCGCCTCGGCCATCGGCACCCTCGGCAACCCGAGCTCGGAGGCCATGTTCAGGGCAAGCACAACGCCACCGATCAAGCCAGCGGTCATCAGCACGACCTCCATCGCCCGGCCCGCGGCCGTGACGTTGTAGCCCGTGATGGCGTCCTGCACGGCACCGACGACGCTCAGCCCGGACAACAGGACCGTGATCGCGGCGGCGACCACCAGCGTCGGCGACTCGCCCAGCCACCCGGTCGACACGACCGCGAGCGACCCACCGGTGGCCAACGCGCCACCGATCACCTGCTGGAAGAAGAACGGCAGATTGCGCCGGTTGAGCATCCGCCCGATCCGGTCGATGACGGCGGTGATGCCCGCGGCGACCAAAGCCACCAGCGGCCCGGCTCCGAGCAGAACAGTGATGCTGGCGGCCATCCCGGCCCACGCGGCTGTCGCCACCCAGCGCGGGTAGGGATGCCTGGCGGTGGTGATCCGGTCGAGCCGCTTGGCCGCGTCGACAAGGGAAATCCTGTGCCGCGTGATGTCACGGACAAGGCGTTCCACAGCGGCGAGACGCGTGTAATCCAGCCCCCGGGACCGCACCACCCGCATCGACGACACGGCCGCGTGATCAGGCCCCCGATGACAGCAGGCGGTGATGGAGGTGAACGTCACATCCACCGCACACTGCTCAAAGCCGCAAGCGTTTGCGACCGCAATGACCGTCGCCGTCACATCAGACGCGCCAGCCCCCGAGCTGAGCTGCACCTCACCGACCCGCAACGCCAGGTCAAGCACCTGATTGACGACTGACTCGTCCGGCACGAACTGCGCCACCATCACACCTCCCGCCATGTGTTTCCCGCGTGGCATCGCGTGCGTGCACAACGGTGTTGCAGTGGCGTGCGCCACAATCAGGTTTAGCCGTGAAGTGCGCTACCCGCGAGCAACCCGGAGTCGGTGTGTTTAACGGTTCGACGCCTTGTTTACGATGTGCGTGAACAACGCCGGTGTAGCTCAATTGGCAGAGCACTCGCCTTGTAAGCGAAAGGTTACGGGTTCGAGTCCCGTCACCGGCTCCGTGTTCTACCAGCGACGATGCTGGGGACGAAGATCGTAATCGCTGGTCAATGACTGCGGCGATGACTGCGAGGGGTGCTAGCTTCGCAGTCATGTCGCGCGGTGACACCGATATGAGCCAGATCCGCCTGCGGGGCAACTCCTACCAGGTCACTGTCTACGCGGGCCTGGATCCGGTGAGCGGCAAGCGCCGCTACCTGACGGACTCCAGCACCGACCTGGCGGAAGCGAAGCGGATCCGGACGAAGTTCCGCGCGGAGGTCGACGCCCAGCGCAACGCCCGGACGGCGGCCAGCCTGAGCTACGTCATCGAGGAGTGGCTCAAGGACCACGACGTCGAGGAGTCCACCAAGGACGGCTACCGGCTCTACCTACGCCTGCACGTCAACCGCCCCCTCAGCCGCGGCCAACGACCTCTGGGCGAGGTGCCAGTCGGTCGACTGTCAGCCCGAGACCTCGAGCAGTTCTACGCCCGGCTGCGCCGCTGCGGAAAACAGTGCGAAGGGGCGACGTTCACTGAACATCGGGTGGACGGGCCGCACGAGTGCCGAGTGGTGAAGCACCGTCGACCACCAGGCCGCCCGCCAGCTGCTGGACACCCGCCGCACGACTGTGCGAAGACGGGCTGCGAAGTCCTCGAATGTAAGCCGCACAAGTGCAACCCGATGTCGAACGCGACCATCCTGAAAATCCACTTCATGATCAGCGGCGCGTTGAGCGCTGGTGTCCGCTGGGACTGGATTCCGAGCAACGTTGCGGACGTGGCCAAGAAGCCGCCACAGCCGGTTCCGGATCCACGGCCGCCGACAACAGAGCAGGCCGTCCAGATCGTGACTGCGGCCTGGGAAGAGGACGCCGACTGGGGCACGCTGGTGTGGCTCGTGTTCGTCACAGGTGAACGCCGCGGCGAGGTCCTGAAACATCGGTTCGCGGATGCCGAGTTCGAGTGGCATCACGGAT
The DNA here is from genome assembly GCF_000826545.1 of Kibdelosporangium sp. MJ126-NF4. The sequence goes on from NZ_CDME01000017.1 coordinate 180,302, forward strand.
GCGCCGAACCACCTGCCGCAAAGCCGAAGTGCCTCTGTGAACGCGCCATGGACTGCCCGGCCGCGTACGTGACGTGCACGCTCGTGATCGCGCGAGACCACACGAAAAGCCACCGGCCGCGGCGGATCCCTCTGGACCCTGAGACCAGCATGGTGTTGTGGGAACACTGGGTGCGCTACGTCGAGGTGATGCAGCAGTTGGAGCGCGAGCCTGACCGGGACGGGTTCATGTTTTCCTACGATGCTGCCCATCAGCGGCCGTGCGATCCCAGCGGAGTCACGCACCGGTACGACCGAATGTGCAAGCGGCTCGGCATTGACAGCCACCTGCACGCACTCCGGCACTACACCGCGACCGAGTTGATCGCCGCTGGCGTGGATCTACGGGCCGTTGCGGGCCGACTTGGTCATGGCGGCGGCGGGACAACCACATTGCGTGTCTACGCCGCCTGGCTGAACCAAGCCGACCGTAAGCCCTCCGAGTTGCTCAGCAGTCGGCTCACCCGGCCGCCCAGCAGCCGTCCAGGTAAGCCTCGCAGCTGACGTCTCAAACCGTGATGTTTGCTCGCCGGGCGAAGTCCTGGATGGCTGGGGCGCTGTCAGGCTCCATCCGCAGAAGGTCGCCGAGGATGGTGCGGACAATTCGATGGTTGTACACCTGCTCCGGCGATACCTGTTCAGCATCTTCCAGCGCGGCCAACGCTCGCTCGACATTGCGACGTTGTGTCCAGGCCCGTGCGACGTCGATGAGCAGCCTTCCTTGCCGCTCCGGCGACAGCCTCGACGCGTCGATAGAGGATGCTCGACGAATCGCCTCGCCGGCGTCACCGAGATCTACCGCGACTGCCACCTCGTGGAGAGCGACGTTGGTAGGCCCGAACTCGGTGTGGTAGTCGTTGCGGTCTTCGCCGAGTCGGGTGGCCACTTCCTGTGCACAGCTCAAGTAGTGCCGTGCTTCATCAGGGCGTTCAGTCCGAGCGGCCACGACGGCGTGTTGCAACTGCAAGGCGCCATAGACGCTCAAAGCTTCCGGCACACCTTGTTCGACCATGCCCTTCAGTGCCGCACTGGCCGTCGCGATCGTGTGCTCAGCTTGATCAAACTGTCGAGCGCCTTGGAAGACCAGCGTCAGTCGGAATGCTCCTTCGGCCATCAGTAGAGGATCGCCTGAACGCCCCGCGTCGGAGATGGCACGGTCGGCCGCCACCCATGCGGCGTCGAACTGCTGAAGTTTCGCCAACGCTGCGGCGCATGCGTGGTAACTCCGCGCCAGCATGGCGAAGACTTCCGACTGACCTGAACTTCCTGCTGCGGCCTCCAGTCGTGGCAGGAGAGTTTCGAGCAGCGACACCAGTTCCCTGTACCGCGATTCATGGGCGAGGGTCCATACCTGGTCAGTGTCGGCCTGCAGCACCTCTAGGTCATGGGCGGGCTGTGTGCCGAGCACCGCGCGGAGCGCATAGTTGGCACTCAGCAGTAGTCGCAGCGGCACAGCGTCCGGCGGACGTTGCTCGGCCGCCACCTCTGGGGCCGTTGGCGCCAGGCGTGCAAGTGGCACATCAAGCTGAACCGCCAGCCTCTGAAGCACCTTGAGGTGCTGAACCTGCCGAACACCGCGCTCTACCTGGGAGACCCAGGCTTCTGACCGTTCAACTGCCGAGGCGAGTTCCCGCTGGGACCAACCTCGTCGTTGTCGGTAGAACGCGATCTTGCGGCCAAGCTCGATCACGTCCTTGTCACTCACTGGCAGGCAAGCCTTTCGCCGTCTGCGGCGTTACGAACTCGACACGGGTCGACGCCACGTAGAGGTCCCGCTCGCTCAGGAACCGCTTGGTATGTGGCTGCCGCTCGTGCTCCTCGAAGGCGTCTCGATCCCGGTACACCTCGTAGAACACGCGCGACAACGGAGAACCTTCCACCCGGTGCGTCACGTAGACGAGGGTTCCTGGCTCGTACGCCGAGATGCCCTTGCCGGTTTCCAGCACAAGCTGGTCGAACGCGTCGGCGGCCGCGTCGTCGTTCAGCTCAAACCGCACAACCAGTGCCCACATGGCTGTCATCCAGTCTCTCGAATCCCCTCAGTCGCCCAGAGTACGGCATACGGACATATGTACTGGCCTGGAACGAATGTATGCCCTGGTCAACGTCTACAAATTCGATACAGTGCAGGCAGCTAGTACTTTTGTACTAGACACGTACAAGAGTACGGCGTAGCTTCGGTGTGGACAGGACTTCGCGAGGCCACGGGGCACGCGGAGCACAAGAAAGCCCGGTCCGAGATGGCGCTCGGACCGGGCCGGAGCATCGAAAGTTGGTCCAACGATGCAGGTGAACAGTACCCGGGCAGGAGCGACGGCGGTTGAGTCAACTGCTGCGCGACTGTCGTCGTGTGAGGCTGTGACGGCCAGCCAAGACGAGCTTGAGGCCGAGCCGAAGACCAGTGACGAGTTGCGGGGGAGCCTTCGGAAGGCGGCGTTGCGCAACGCGTTGGAGAAGAGGGCACTGGGGGTGCCGACCTACACCGTGCCGGAAGCGGCCGTCCTGCTGTCGATCTCCCAGGAGTACATGTACCGGCTGATCCAGGCGGACGCATTCCCGGCGCTGCACATGCGAGTCGGAGGGAAACAGGGCCGGTACGTCGTCCCGGCGCAGGCGGTTGAGACGTTGCTGAAGGAGGCCTCGAACGGCAACAACTGCGTCGACGTCGCCGCCTGGACGGACCAGTGGCACAACCGCACCGCCGGTGGTGTGGCGTGATGAGTCTGTTCGGGCCGATCGACGACGGTGATCGCCGGGTGTGGCAGCAGCGCGGATTGAAGGCCCTGACCGAGTTGCCGATGTGGGTGCGGATGACACAGGCGGCGCGGCGGGTGTTCTCGGCGGCGCAGGATCGGGGTGAGCCGTGGGGTGTGGCTCTGGACGCGGCGCTGGCGGTGCGGCCGTACCAGCGGACGGCGGTGTCGACATGAGCGAGACGACACGGATTCTGCTGCAGCACTTGGACCTACTCGCCGAGCACGTGCGGTACCAGGGTGAGGCGGCGCGTGACGGCGTCCCGGCCAGTCCGGCGCACTTGGAGTACCTCGCGACCCGGATCACGTCGACGGTCGCGTCGATCCGCTCGGCGGAGCGGGAGGAGGACCAGGCGCAGGAGCAGCGCGACGAAGTGTTCGTGGCGTCCATCGCGGGCCGGAACGCTGCCAGGATCGCGCGGGAAGTCACCGACAGGCAGCGCGTTGCTGACTACATCGGGCGGACGCGGCTGGCTGAGGTGTACTCGTTCGACTCGGACCGGGTGTACCTGGAGTCTCCCGCGATCGGGTTGCTCGAGTGGTTCTACGTCATGGACGGCCCGAAGGCGGTAACCACCCGGGTCGCTGATGGATCCGCGTATGTGACGGTCCGTGGCTCGGTCGATGGCCACGAGTTGAGGGTCTGGACGAACTACAACAGCGTCGAGGCGCGCGAGTTGGTGGCCGGGTGTGCCGAGCCGTCGGTGCACTTGTTGCGGCGCTTGCAGATCGCGGGTGCGCGATGAGCCTGAGGATCACTGACACCGCGATGACGAGCACCGCCACCGAGCACACCGCGCGGCTGGTCGACGCCGAGCTCGGGCTGTGGACTGTGACGTGGCTGGGTGACCGGTACCAGCTGGGCCGCAACCAGGCGATCAGCGCAATGACGCTGGCCGAGGCGGTCGCGGGCGGTGTGTCCCCGTCCAGTCCGGAGTGGCCGCACGTCGTCGGCTGGGCGAACGAACTCGGCTTGGCTGCGCAGTGGGCGGCCGACCGCATCACGCGAGGCGGTGCGCGATGACGGACCTGATCCTGACGACCGCGAAGGCCGAAGCCGCTGTCACCGACGCGGAGGCGATGGACTCGCACCCGGTCCGATGGGCAGGCGGTGTGATGCGGGCGCGGGTGTGGTTGGCCGCCGGGCCGACCGAGACCGAGGTTGCGAGTCCGGCCGCCGTGGGTGTGGTTGCGGTTCGCGACGACCAGTTGCGGGTGTGGCGTTCCGGCAGCGATGGCGACTGGTGGCACACCGCTGATGGCTTGCACCACGCCACGTGGCGCGAACTGCACGTCCGATTCGACTTGGTGGAGGTGAACCTGTGATGACTGCGAGCATGTCCGGTGGTGTTACCCGGGACGAGATCGCCGCCGTGATCCACCGCGCTCAATGCGGCTGCACCATCGGCCCGAACTCGGCGAGGAACCATTTCCTGACGCCGATCCACTACCCCGACTACATGGAGCCCGCTGACGCTGTCGTGGCGTTGCTGCGTGGTGAGAAGAGCAAGGCCGACGACGCGGCTGTGTTGGACGAGTTCGCGCGGGACATCTTGGGCCGCTGCCGTATCGCGATCCGTGACTACGGCGGGCGGGTCAACCCGGCCTGGTCCACCGGCGAGAAGCTGGCCGTGGCCTTGGTGTTGCGTGACAAGGCCACTTTGGACGAGATGGGGTACTCCGTGCGGGAGGCCGCTGAGCGTGTCGCGGGTGGCATGTGGTCGCCGCCTCGTGACATGAAGGCCTGGCTGGGCACGATCCGCGTCCAGCTTGGTCGCGCCACTGTGGACCGGGAGGCGTGAGCGATGACGTGGCTTGACAAGCGGATCGACCGGCTTCTGCTGCGGCTGATGCCGACGTTCTCCAGGGTGCTGTGGTGGCTGCCAGAGCTGATCGCCATCTGTCTGTTCGGGGCGATAGCCGTGGTGACCGCGTCGCCTATCCCTGTCCTGCCGGGCGTGATCGTGCTAGCAGGGGCCGTCTGGCACGCCGTCGAGGTGCGGCGCGCGAACCGCCGCGCCCTTCGCCAGGTCGCACCGGTCGACGTTGACGACCAGGCCGTGGCCGAGGACACCGACTTGAGCGGAGTGTCCCCATGACAACCACGAACGAGCTGTTCTCCGGATCGCCAACGGACACGCAGATGGACGAACAGGCTGAGCAGTTCGTCGACGACGTCGACGAGTTGTCCACAGGTGAGTCATTGGACGAGCGGGGTCGTGAGCAGATCGTGGAACTGCCTGACACCGTGGAACTTCCTGATGACGAGGTGCTGCCCGCACCGCCGTCGTCAAGTACGCCACAAGCGGGACCGGTGGGCGAGCCGACCGCTGCGGACAACGCGCGTTCGGTCTGGCGACGCAGCGTTGAGCTCGGCCAGCCGTTGACCGGCCCCGAACTGGCCGACCAGTTTGTCGAGTCCGCGCAGTGGGGTTGGGACCGCATCGCAGAGGTGGTGCGCGGTGAGGAGAACCCTCGCGGGTTCGCGCGTGATCTGTGGCAGGCGAGTACGGCCATCGGCCGGCCGTTGACCGGTCGCGAGTTGGGTGAGTGGTGCGGCCGGTCGGAGCGCTGGGGCCGCGACCGCATTGCCGAAGTGCGACAGGCGAGCGCCGACGACACTGCCGCGACGACACCGGCACGCCGTTCCCGGACCGGCAAGCCCACGAACGGCAAACCCCGCCCGGCAGCGCACGACAGCGCCAAGCGGCAGCAAACCGAACACGTGACAGTGGACAGCGGCACACCGGATACCGGTGCCGTTCAACAGGTGCAGCGCAACGCACCGACGCGCCGAGACGAGTCCACGGCAGAAACGGCAACAACAGTGACGGCGCACCCGGTGCCGTTGCCGGGTGGCGCGCGGTTGGTGGCGTGGGCAGGGTTCCTGTTCGGCACAGCGATCTCGGTCGCGGCAAACGTGCTCTACGCCTGGCTGCCGACCCTCGCCGGTAGGGCGGGGCCGCCGGGATTGGCGCCGCAGATCGGGGCGGCGGTGTGGCCGATCGCGCTGGTGATCAGCGTGGAAGTGCTGTCACGGGTGGCGTGGCGGCCAGGTTGGGCCTGGCAGTTCGCGCGCTACGGCGGCGCTGGCGTGGTCGCACTCGGCGCGGCGGTGATCAGCTACGGCCACCTGTCCGGCGTGTTGACCCACTGGGGTTACGGCACAACCGGCGCCGCCGTCGGCCCGCTGGTCGTGGACGGGTTGATGACTATCTCCGGGTTCGCGTTGCTGGCGATGAGCCACGGCGGCACGAACGGCACGGGGAGCGGAACGGCGGCAAGCCGATGAACACGAGGATGCCGCGTGCCGCCGGGTGTGTCGTGTGGTGGGCCGTGGTCGGGCTGCTGTTCGTGGTCTGCCGCGTGCTGCGGGTTGCCGGGCAGGGCATCGCGTTCGTGGCGGAGCCGGTGGATGAGTTGGTGACGGCATGGCTCGGGATCGCGCCGGTGCTGCCGCGTGTGCGGCGGTGGTGCCGCCACACGGCAACCGAGTGGCGCGCGCATCGGGTCGGTGCGATCGAGGGCGAAGTCATGGACGGAGTGTGGCGATGAACGACAACAGGCCAAGCCGGGACCGGCGGCTGGACGAGTTGGCCCGGATCGAGTTCACCGGGTCGCTGGGCGAGGCGTTCGGCCAGTACGCCGCCGCGTTGCGCACGGTCTCCAACCGGTGGAACACCGAACTGGAGCTGGCCTCGACCGACGTCCGGGCCGCGCTCGGTTCGATGCGCGGTCGCTGGCTCGGCCTGGACGCGGCGGCGCGCCGGATGAAGGCGAGGCGGGTCGCGCGCCGGTTGAAGCGGGCGCAGACCCTGGCCGCGAGCCTGACCGGGCACGCGGAGTGGTTTCCCAAGGAGTACGCGCGGCAGTTCCTGTCCTCACTGGACGCCGCGAAGGACCAGGCCAGGCGCATCACCAACACGGAAGAGGGTCAGTCGTGAGCACCGCTGAGCAGCGCATCGACCAGATCGCCGACTGCGAGTTCACCGGCAAGGACGTGCCCGGCCGGATCGCCCGCTACGCCCAGCTCAACCAGCAACTCGCGCACGACATGGCCCGCGAGCTGTCCACGGCCGAGGAGGCCGCGCATGCGGCGATGCTCCAGCTCAAGGGGCATCCGATGCTGGCCGGGGTGGACGTGCGGTGGCGCGCGCGGCGGGTGGCGCGGGTGCTGCGGGAAGCCCGTGAGCTGTGCCAGGGGATCTCGGCGGAGTGCGTGGCGTTCAACCTGCAGTTCCGGGCCGAGTTCGCCGAGGCCCTGCGGGTCGATCGTGGCGTGAAACCGAAGGAATATCGAGGGAAGGTGCAGCCCTGATGCGACGGACCACTGTCACAGTCCCCGCGGACACTGACACCGAGGCGACGGGCCGGTTGTGGGCGCGGATCCTGTCCAAGCTGGCGGTTCTGGCGCCGCCCTGGGTGCTGCTCGGCGTGACCGCCGGGGCGGGGGCGGTGTCGCACGCGGTGTGGGGCCAGCCGCCCGAGGTGACCTGGGTGGCGATGGCCGCCACCGTCGGCACCCTCGGTTTGACCGGGCTGACCTGGGCCATCACCCACGCCCGCCGGATGTTGGGCCGGGTGCACGCCACCGCGACCACCGCCGCCGTGGGCGGCTGGCTGACCGTGGTCACGGTGACCGGCATGGGCCCGGACGTGGTGACCGGCGCGTTGTGGTGGGGCGGCGGGTTCCTGGCTCTGTCCTGGAACATGCGCGCGGTCATCCGGCACGTCGACCCCGACCAGGGCAGCGGCGGGGACGCGCTCGGGGCCCTGTTCGACCGGGCCAAGGAACAGGCCGGGCTCAAGGGCGCGCGGGCACGGGCCAAGGAGGTCACGGACCGCAAGATCAAGGGCACGTTGGCGTTGCCGCCTGGTCAGGCCACCGTTGCCGAGGCCCAGCGCGCGATCGGCAAGCTGGAATCCGGGATGCAGGTCCCGCCCGGCACGATCGCCCTGGCCGCCGACCCCGACCGCGCCGACCTGGCCGAGATCACCGTGTCCGACCCCAGGATCCTGCGTAAACCGATCCCGTGGCCTGGCCCGTCCCGGCCGGGCGCGTCGATCAATGAGCCGATCCGGGTCGGGGTGTGGCAGGACGGCGACGACTGCGAGTTCCGGCTGCGTCGGCATCTGCAGAAGATGGGCACCAACGGCTCCGGTAAGTCCATCGGTGGGGCATGGAACGTCCTCGGCGAGACCATGACCCGCAACGACGTCGCCATCATCGCCATCGACACCTCCAAGGACGACCAGACCCTCGGCCCGCTGCGGGAAGGCCTCGCCCGGCTGGACACCCACAAGACCGACGCGGTGCGGGTATTGCGCGCGGTGCACGAACGGATTCCGAAGCGCACCAAGTGGCTGGCCCAGAACAACTTCAGCAACTGGGAGCCAGGTTGCGGGTTGACCTACTGGGTGCTGTGGATCGAGGAAGCCGCCAAGTTCATCAGCAGTCTGTCCAGCAAGGACGAGGAACGCCTGGAAGAGATCGTGAAAGAGCTCCGGTCGGCGGGCGGAACGATCGTGTTGTCGTTGCAGCGCAGCGACTACACCCAGATGCCCACCCTGGTACGAGGTCAGCTGGCGAAGATGTGCTTCGGCCTGTCCAGCGCGGAGGACGCCAAGTGGGGTCTGTCCACCCGCCAGCAGAAGGTCGACACCGTCGAACCGGAGCTCTGGGACGCCAACTACCCAGGCATGGCCTACCTCGACGCCCCTGGCGTGTCGGAGAAGCACGCCTACATGCCGCTACGCACCTTCGACTGGGGCACCGACGGACGCGCGGCCATGGCCGCCCACGCCCACGAGTACGCACACGCCCGGCGGCAGGTCGACCCGTTCACCGCCGAACTCGTGGCCCTGCCCACCACCGCAGACAACGACCCCACGACCAGCGGCACCACCACTCTGGACGGAGACGACGACATGCCCCTGGACGACGAGCTCGACACCAACGAGGAGTTCGACGTGGCCGCCGACGTGCTCGACGAAGCCGCCCAGATGGACCAGGAGCTGGCCGACCCGGACCCGGCCGTGACCGCCACCGCCCGGCCCGACACACCGGTGCAGCAGCCCACCAGCGAGGAGAACGAGGCCCTGGACGCCGAGACATCCGCACCACGGCTCTCGCCCGAGGAAACGCGCGCCAAGGTGCACGACTGGCTGACCGAGCGGGCCGCCACTGGCCAGCGTTCCTTCAAGGCCAGCGACGACAGCCTCACCGAACTGCGCCACCAGGTCGGCATGAAACGGGGCTGGACCTACAAAGTCCTGCGCGAACTGGTCGACGACGGCCGTCTCACCGTCGATGACGGCGTCTACACCATCGTCGACGAGGACGCCGTCGACGACGACCAGGCCGCCGCGTAGCGCGGCTGCGCGTAGGAACCAGCACCACCCCAAAGTTGATCTTGTCACGCGGGTGTCACGGACGCGGTCACGCACCTGTCACGCGGGATGTCACGCCACGTGTCACGGGCCGTGACACCGGCCCTGACCTGTAACTCTCCACCCCAACCCCTCCCCACGTGACACACGACCTGTCACACGCTTCACCACCCACACAGGACCAGCCGGGACCACACCCCCGGGTTGATGACGCACGCCCATCGAAAGGATCACCGATGTCTCAAGCACGTCGCCTGGTTGAAGCCCTTGAAGCGGCCCGCGAACACACCCGCAGCGCCGTCGCCGCGGCCGGTCAGCACCGACACCGCGGTACACGCGGCACGCTCTCGCAGCACATCACCGACCTGGCCGACCTCGTCGAGGTGACGACGAGCATCGACCGGATCACCGACGATCTGGCCGAGGTCGCCAAGTCCTGCGCGGACAACGTCCGCGCGCACTACGTCCATGGCCATACGCCCTCTGGCAGTGACTGGCCGCAGCCGCTGACCGACACCGCCGCCGACGCCGACACCGCCCTGTCCAAACTCCGCCAGCACCTGGCCAAGATCACAGTCCACGCCAGCCACGACGCGTTGTCCGCGCTCCACGAACGCGTCCGCGACGTGCATCGCAACCCCAGCACCAAGTAGAGCCACCCGTGGAGACGCGGACGAACCCAGTAATCGCTCCGCTCCCACACCACGCACCTGGCATCGCCGCTCGCCAACCGGATTGGAAAACGTAGATGACCGAGCAGGACCACCAGAGCGACCCGCACCGCCTACAGGTCGCCGTGCACGAACTGGGCCACTTCGTCGTGTGGCGCGCGATCCCCGGCGCCCGCGTCGTCACCGTCCAGGTCACCGGCCACGGCCGCAACACCGAAGGCACGGTCGAGGTCGACTGGTCGACCTCCGAGCAGTCACCGGTGGCCAACCGCGCCTACCTCGCCGGGCTGCTGGCCGGCCGCGAAGCCGACGCGATGTGGGCCGAACAGACCGGAACCCGGCAGGACACCAGCGGATGCGGCCACGACCTCGCCGTCTACCACCGCGTCCGCCGCACCCACCCACCATCCGGCGAGTGGAGCAGCACCGAGATCCGAGGCGACGCCCGCCGCCTCGTCCGCGCGAGCTGGGCAGAGATCACCCGGCTCGCTCCCCGCCTCGCGCACCGCGGCCAGTTGTGATGTCCGATCCCTACCGGCTCGCCCTGGCGGCTCACGAAATCGGCCACGCCGTCGTGTGGCGTGCGGGCGGCTTCGAGATCGACGAGATCTGGATCAAAGGGCACGGGCTCAGCGCCCACGGTCGCGTGTGGATCGTCCAGACCGACGACGACATCCGCACCGTGGATGCCGAGCACGCCGTCCAGGCCGGGTTGCTCGCCGGGTGCGAAGCGCACCTTCGCTGGTGCAGCGAAACCGGTGTCACCGGTGTGGACGTCAGCGCCGATCACGACATGACCCTCTACCAACGACGCCGCCGTACCCGACTCGGCCGACAGGTCAACAGCGCCGACGTCCGGGCCACGGCGAGCCGTCTGGTTCGGCACAACTGGCCGACCATCACCCGCCTCACCCCAGTCCTGGCCAGGGCAGGACGTCTCCAGCCGCGGCTGCTGCCCGCGCCTCGCACCTGAAAACCGCTCATCCCAACCAGATTGGAGATTCACCTTGAGTACACCCACCATCACCGCGAAGCGGACCGTCGATGACGAGGTCATCGACCTCTACGCCCACGACACGTCCTGGCCGGAACTCGTCGACCCCGCGGCGCGGGCCGCGGGCACACTCGCGGCCTACGTCGACGTGTTCCTGGTCGGCGACGACGAGTGCCCCGAGACCGACCGTGTCACGGTGATGACCAGCAAGGTCCAGCAGGCCTACGAGCTCATCGAGTCCCTGCCCTGCCTGTGCGACAACAACCCCAGCGACAACCTCGACGAGGCCGACGAGCGTTGCCGTCGTTGCCGGGTCATCGGCGAGCACACCCCACACCACGACGACACCGCGACCAGCACGGTGGACATCGTCGCCCGGACCCTGGTGCAGCTCGGCCTGGCCGCCGATCTCGACAGCGCGAACAAAGCCACCCACGCGATCACGATGGCGCTGTGGTCCGAGCGGATGCTCATCGGCTCCGACGAGGCCGACGCGACCATGCGCGACGAGAACAAGTTGCTGCACCAGCAGCTCACCGCGATCGCGCAGGGGTACCACGAGACCGACCCGGAACTGTGCGAAGCCTGCGACGCCATGCCCAACCGGGGCCCGTGCCCGTTCCACAACGGACACACCTCCGGCGCGCTGTACATGGCCGAAGCCATCGGCGCCGTGTGCGACGACCTCAGCCTGGCCGACCGAGTCCACCAGCTGGTGGCCGAACGCGACGCCTTCTGATCCATCACTGACCCCGCGAATGGCGCCCCATCGCTCGACACGCGAACCGGGCGCCCCGTGAAAGCCGCCGGGTGATCTGCGTAGACCGCCGTCCAAGCAGTGTCGCGCAGACCACCCGGCTCCCACCCACAACCCGCATGACACAACGAGAAGGAAGGGATCTCCAGTGTCTCACCACCACCACCGCCACGGGCCAGGTGACCGGCGCCCGATCGGCAGCACAACCCACCGCGTGCTCCCCGGCGACTGGCTCCGCGCGGACAACGACTCCGATGACAACGACCCGGACACCGTGGCCCGTGCCTACGCGCGGCAGGCCGACGAGCTGGCCGCGATCGTCGAGACGTTGATGCGCGACGAACGGGACCGGCACGCCACGACCATGCGCACGCTGCAGACGCTGGCCGCGTCGCTGGGCGAACAGCACGGCGAACTCGACGAGCTGGCCGCCCGACTCGCCGACGGTGAGCGGGAGGTGCGGTGATGCTCGCCCCGAAGTCCGAGCGGGAGCTGTACCGGGAGCGGGCGCGGCTGGTGGCGTTCCTGGCCGCGCTCTACCCGGCGGTCCGGTCGTCGAACGACCCGCACGACGACCGGACCGTGGTCTACATCAAGACCCCCACCGGCCAGATGAGCTGGCACATCGACCCCGCGGACGTCCGGCTGTTCGCTCACGTGCCCGCGGTGCCCGGCGACGACGCCCGCGCCCGCTGGGACGGCCACACCACCGACCAGAAATACACGCGACTGGCGACGCTGACCCAGCTCCATCTCGCCGTTGGTCTGGTGGCCGACCCGGGCGAGGGTGGTGAGGCGTGATGGAACAGGTCGACCTGTTCGGCGACACCCACACGATCTACATTCCGCCCCCGCAACCGACGTGCACGGCCGGGCCGGACACCGCGCTCGAAGTGCTCACAGCGGTAGCCGAAGGCCTGATCGATCTCGACGGCCAGCACAAGCACGGCGAGTTCGGGCCGGACCACAGGCTGGTCCTGGCGAACCTGCAGGCTGAGGAGTACGTACGGCCGGGCACAGGATCGCGACGCGGCACGTTCGTGCTGACCCCACGTGGTCACCAGAAGTTGCAGCGCTGGACCGCGTTGGTCACCCTGCCCAAGCAGGTGCACGGCGATGGCTGACTGGCGACGCAAAGCGGCCTGCCGAGACGAAGACCCGGAGTTGTTCTTCCCCATCGGCAACGCGGGCCAGGCGACACAGAACCAGGTCGACGAGGCACGAGCCGTGTGTGCCCGGTGCCCGGTGCGGGAGGCGTGTCTGCAGTGGGCGTTGGCTAACGGCGAGGACGCCGGTGTGTGGGGCGGTTGGACGGAAGCCGAACGTCGGCAGTTCCGGCGGCGCACGAGTGCCCGCGCCCGTAACAGTGTCCGTCACGGCGCCGTCGTCGACGAGGACCGGGTGGCCGCGCTGATGCGCGGAGCACAGACCCGTTCGTCGCGCGCGGACAAGAAAGCAGCAGCCCAGCGACTGCTCGCGTCCGGCAAGACCAAAACTGAGATCACCCAACTGCTGCGCATCGCGTGGTCAACGCTCCAGACATTGCTCAAGCCGAACAGCAGCAAGGTGCCGCAACGCGGATGACGACGCACCACGCGGCCAGGTGTTCGTTCGTTGCTCATTTCAAGGAGTTCGTAATGTCTAATTCGGATCTGCTGCTGGAGGCGGCAGTGGCCGCCGCCGATCGAGGTTGGCCGGTGTTCCTGCTCGGACGCAGCAAAAGGCCGCTGGCGAACTGCGAACAATGCCCGAAACGTGGAAAGCCAGGGGCACACGACCCCGAGACGTGCACGCACCTGACCTGTCACGGGTTCTACGCCGCCACCACCGACGTGAACCGGCTCGACGCGATGATCGCGGCTCACCCCGATGGACTGCTCGCGGTCCGCACCGGCGCGGCGCCGGTCGGGGCCGGGGTCGTGGTGATCGACATCGACCCCGGCCACGGCGGCCGATACGACCCCGACCTGATGGCCCCCACCCGGTGCACCGCGACCGGCAACCACGGCTGGCACCTGTTCTACCGCCACCCCGAACAACCGGTCCTGTCCCGCCCGCTGCCCGGCCGGGACGGCGTCGACGTGAAAGCCGACGGCGGATACGTCGTACTGCCACCATCGATCCACCCGATCACCCACCTTCCGTACCGGTGGGCGGCCGACCGGGACACCGAGGAGATGCCCCTGCGCCTTGCCCGGTTGGTTCTGGCACCGGCGGCGGCATCCACCACCGCGCCAACGGTTCGGTTTCGCACTCGTGCTCCTCGTGGCACCGGCACCCAAGCCGGGCAGGCGATCCGGCATCCCGAACGCCTTGTCGAGTCCTGTCTCAACTCGGTACGCCAAGCACCCGAAGGGCGACGACGAGTCACCCTCTACGGCGCCGCCCGTGGCCTGGCCCGCGTGATCCTGGCCGGCCACCTGACACCCGAAACCGGCATCGCACTGCTCACCGACGCCGGCCGCGATGCAAACCAAACCGATCGCGACATCCACGCCGCCATCACCGATGGCTTCACTGCCGAAGGCCTCACCCCGCACGGGATTGCTCGATGACCCAGCTCAACCCGGAGCGTCCCCTGCGGTCCGTTCCAGCCAACGACGAACCCGCCGACCACGCCACAGAGGACGGTCGGCGGGCCGTTGTGCACATCTCCAGCGATCCCGACGCCATCCGCACCCTGACCCGCCTGCTCGACGAGCGCAGCATCCCGGACGCCTACGTCCGAGACGGCGAACTCATCGCCGTCGAGGCGGTCTCCGGAACCGCACCCGCGACCGGAGAAGACGACGCACCACTGCCCCTGGCCGCATCCCGCGTCACCTCACCGCGGCTGGCGGCGCTGCTGGCCGAACACCTCGACGTCATCGAACACCGCTCCGCCGGAAAAAACGGATTCCAGGAGGTCCCCGTGACACCCAGCCGCGGCGTACTGTCCGCCGTCCTCTCACACCGGCACTGGCCCGGCCTGCCCGCCCTGCGCGGCCTGATCTCCGCGCCCGTGCTCCGCCCCGACGGCACTCTCCTGCAAGACCCCGGCTACGACCCCGCCACCGGCTACTACCTCACCACCCGCACCCGCATGCAACGCGTCCCCGACTACCCCACCCCCGCCCAGGTCGACGACGCCGTCTCCTTCCTTCTCGACAAGTTCCTCGCCGACTTCCCTTGGCGCACGCCAGCCGAGCGCGCCAACTACATCGCGCTGCTGGTCACGCCACTGCTCCGACCGTTCACCAGGGCACTGGCGCCGTTCGGGATCGTCGACGCGACCATGCCCGGGTCCGGCAAAACCATCCTCACCAGCTGCATCGGCCTGCTCGTCGGCCAACGTGTACTGACCCTGCCCGACGACGACGTCGAACTCCGCAAAGCGATCACCACCGTCCTCGCCGACCAAGTCGGCGCGGTCGTGTTCGACAACCTCGTCGAAGGCCACATCATCAACTCCGCCGTCCTCGCCCGCCTGATCACCGAACGCACCTGGACCGACCGGCGACTCGGCTCCAACACCGCCGCCACCTACCCCAACGACCGCATCTGGCTCGCCACCGGCAACAACCTCCGCGTCGGCGGCGACATGGCCTCCCGCAGCGTCTGGGTCCGCCTCGACCCCGACTGCCCCCACCCCGAAGCCCGCACCGGCTTCTCCATCCCCAACCTCGACACCTGGATCCTCGACCCCGACAACCAAGCCACCGTCCTGCACCACCTCCTGGTCCTCGTCGTCGACTGGTGCCGCCACGGCGCACCCATCAGCACCACGGTCCCCCAGATGCGCCAGTTCACCCGCTGGGCCCAGTACCTCGGCGGCTTCCTCGAACATCACGGCGTCCCGAACTTCCTCGCCAACGTCGCCGACAACACCGACCTCGACGACGACGCCAACGAATGGGCCCAGTTCCTCCACGCCTGGCACGGCATCTTCGGCACCGAACCCGTCACCGCCCGAGACCTCCGCGTCCGCGCCGAGCCGGAATACGGCCAGCCCGACCCCTGGGCCGGGATCTTCCCCACCACACCCACCGGCCGACCCATCACCGTGAAATCCCTCGGCCGACGCCTCACCGGCCAAATCGGTCGCTGGCGCAACAACATCGTGCTCCGCAGCGCCACCGACACCCACACCAACGCCCGCACCTACTGGGTCCAACTCGAACAACCAGACAGCGACCAGGCCAACGCTGCCAAGCAATAACCCAACTCGTCCAACGAATGGAGCGTTTCGCATGACCCACACCGAGCCCGCCAACCACCAGTGCGGAGCCCGCACGGTCACGCTGGCCAGCGCAACCCGAATCGGCGGCCGCGCCGCCAACGCAGACGCCGTGCGCCTCGAAAGCAACCCACTGGGCATCGGCGCGGCCGTCGTGGACGGCATCGGCACCAGCCAGGCCGTCGTCGACGCCGCCCGCCGTGCTGCAGACACCGCTGCGGTCGTCGCCTCGCACCGCGGCGCACAGGCCGGGATCATGGCCGCCGCCGACACCATGCCCGACTATCCACGCGCCCCCAACGCCGTCGCAGCAGTCGTCTCGATCGAACCGGGCGGCCGGATCGAAATCGCACACGCCGGTGACACCGCAGTATGGACCTGGTCCGCCGCAGCCGGGCTGCAACGCTGGACGGTGGACCAGACCGCAGGCCAACACGTCACACACATGCTGCGCAACCCTGGCCTCACCCCAATGGGCCGGGACATCCTCAACCAGCACGGCCACCAGGTCGTCGTCGCGCTGGACGACTACGTGCTCAACGGCCTGGTTTACGCGACCATCTCGACGATCTCCTGGACACCACTGCGCGGCAAGGCTGCTGACGTCGACCTGATCCTGCTGACCAGCGACGGAGTACACAAAGCGTTGCTCATCAGGCAGATCACCGAACTGGCCGAACGTCATTCCGGCGACGCGCAAGCTCTCGCCGACGCACTGGTAGACGACGCAGTCGCCATACCGCACAGCGACCCCGACGAAGTCGCCGACAACGCCACAGCCGCTGTGATCACCCTGGTCCGAAGGGACAACTGAACATGGCCAGCAGCAAGCGCCAAACCAAGCAAGCACCAATCGGCGTGCGGCTGTCGGACGACATCGAGTACCTGCCGAACCGGCCAACGCCCTACCGTGCCCGAGTCCGATGGACCGACCCAGCAACCAAAAAACGTCAATCCCTGTCTCAGTCCTGCGAGACCGAGCCGGAAGCTACAACGTGGATCGACGGCATGAAACGCGCAGCTGCCAACGGCGTCGATCCGCACACGGCGAACATGACGCTGGCCGAGTACGGCAACGCCAACAACGAAGCCAACCTGAAACTGGCTCTGCGCGGCCTCGAAGACAAGACACTTCCGCCCTACCTGTCGGGCTGGAAACTCCGGATCGTGCCGTCGCTGGGGCACCTTCCCATCCGCATGCTCACCACCGGCGCGGTCGAACGTGCGGTCGTCGACCCCGACCACGGCTGGATCGCCAACGAGTGCGGCATATCCACGATCAAGAACACGCTCGCCTGCCTCGTGCGGGTGATGGACCAGGCCATTCGAGACGACATCCGCGAACGCAATCCGGCGCGGATCAAGGGCTGGCAGAAGGAGTTCGCGCGCCTGGAGGACGAGCTCGACAACCCACGGGAGCTCGCGCTGCCGAACTGGCCAACTCTCCAGCGACTCGCGGACGCCCTCACTGCCAGGTCGGCCGACAACTATGAAGGGTGGCGGGACGTGGTGTTGTTCTCCGCCTGCACAGCCGCACGCATCGGCGAGGTGTCCGGCTGCCAGGTGCACGACATCGACACCAAGGAGTGGACCTGGACAGTGCGCAGGCAGACGACCCCAGCTCCTGGCGGGCTCGTCGACAAGGGCACCAAGGGCAAACGAGCCCGGGTGGTCCCCGTGATCGGGGAGATCCGTGAGATCGTCGAACGCCGCATCGCGGAGACGGACGGCTCCAAGGACGCCCGTCTGTTCGTCGGCCCACGCGGCGGCCGGATCACCACTGCAGTGCTACGGGACGCGACCCACTGGGACGAAGTCGTCAGCCAACTCGGCTTCGAGCAGCTGACACGCCACAGCCTCCGCCATACCGGCCTGACATGGATGGCCGACGCTGGCGTACCGGTCCACCACCTACAGAAAATCGCCGGACACGGGTCACTGACAACCACCCAGCGCTACCTGCACCCGGACCGCCGATCAGTAACCGACGCAGGCTTCCTGCTGTCGCGGCACCTGCAGGTGGCACGACGAGGAGACCTGCGCGCAGTCTGACGCCCCCCATTCCAACGGAGTCAGCTTGTCGAACCGATACACCGTAGGCTGTTTCATGGGCGTCTAATCGATCACGCGGAAACGCTAGAACGGCCCTCTGCCAAGGCATTTGCCTACATCAGAGGGCCGCTACTAGTCGGAACTATGCGATCGCTCGCCAGATCGCAGTCCAGTGTGCAACCACCCCCGCCACATCAGCCTCTAAACGCTTCTGCGTCCGGTGGCTGCTCAGCAGGCGAAGATCCCCACGACGTACATCCAGGATTGCTGCTTTTCCATCGAGCAGTAGATCGGGCATCACCTGCCGCATCATGTAGAGCGGGATGTTGGCCGCCTCCTGTCGGAGGACCGGGCTCTTCATATACAGCACGACTGCCAGCGGCGCTCCGCTTCCGGTTCGTGGCCTCAGTCCGAGGTGGGGCGCGACATTAAATGCCGCCTCGGAGTTCAACCAAGTCGCGGCCTTGACAGGCACGAGGGTGTAGTTCGACCTACCGATGAACCGCATGGCCCCTTCGCACAGTTCAGCGAAGTTTGCTCGTTTCGCCGGATCGGTCACCTTGTCCACGGCGGCCTGGAGCACGTCGCGAGGAGCCGGATCGACGAGGGCCTGACGAATCGCCCGAACCATCGGGCCGTAGTAAACCCACGGCTGACGGCCTTCTTCGTGGTACATCCGTCGTTGCTGCTCAACGATGTTTGTTTGCTGGCCGGGGGTGCTATTAGCGAAGTCGATGATGACTCCGATCTTCGGATCTCTCTGGGACATGGACTGCTCGCCTTTCTCTTAAACGAAGCGGCGTCCAGATCCGAGAGAGTGAACACACCCATGCCTACTAGCCAGTAGATCTGAGTACACGGTAGGGTCGGGTGTCGAAGTCCGGGCCTACGGCGCGTCGCTCGCTCTCCAGGGCAGCCACGCCGCCGTAGGTTCATTGTACTTTTCACCCCTGACGCAGCGCGCAATGACTCGCCCACGTGTTCGAACTTGGCGTCGAACGGTAGCGTCGATCAGCCAGGCCAAAAGGGGTACATGCGCCTTCTGAGGGCTCGTCGACCGTCACCAGACACTGCGCACTGTTGGGGTAGTCAAACTCCTTCTCCATGCCTACGCGACGGAACGCTTCGAACGATCCTCGACCAGGTCTACCCCTGGCACGTTGGGAACTTAGTCGCTCGCTTAGACACTCAGGTCCACAAATGGTCCACAAACGATCATGAGAACGATCTTGTCCATGATCGCATCACTGAACGAAAGAAGCCCTCTGACCTGGTGTTTCCACCATGTCAGAGGGCTTCCTACTGGCCGTCGGGACGACAGGATTTGAACCTGCGACCCCTTGACCCCCAGTCAAGTGCGCTACCAAACTGCGCCACGTCCCGGCCGCATCCGGTTTCCCGGGTGCGAGGAGAAGCTTAGCGCATGCCCCGCGACGCCTTACACCGGGTTACTTCTTGCGCTTCTCCCGGACGCGGACCGACAGGCGGACCGGGCTGCCGACGAAGCCGAACTGTTCGCGGAACTTGCGTTCGATGAAGCGGCGGTAGCTTGCTTCCAGGAAGCCGGTGGTGAACAGCACCAGTGTCGGCGGTCGGGCCTGGGCCTGGGTTGCGAAGAGGACCTTGGGTTGTTTCCCGCTGCGTACGGGGGGTGGGGTTGCTGCTATGAGGTCGCTCAGCCACGAGTTCAGCTGCCCTGTTGGGACTCGCGTGTCCCACGACTTCAGTGCTGTCCGCAGGTGCGGCGCCAGCTTGTGCACTGATCGGCCGGTCAGGGCCGAGATGTTCACTCGCTCTGCCCAGGGGACTCTTACCAGGCCTCGTTCCAGCTCACGCACGAGTTGGTGTCGCCTGTCCTCGTCGACCAGGTCCCACTTGTTCATCGCTATCACGCAGGCTCGCCCTGACTCGACCACCATTGTCAGGACTCGCAGGTCCTGCTCGCTGATCGGGGTTGCCGCGTCCAGCAGGACTATCGCTACTTCCGCCGCGTCGATCGCCGCCCTGGTCCGCAGGGAGGCGTAGTACTCCGCTCCGCTGGCCGTGTTCACGCGTTTGCGCAGGCCCGCCGTGTCCACGAAACGCCAGACCTCGTTGTCCAGCGTCACCATCGAGTCGACTGGGTCGACCGTTGTTCCCGCCACCGAGTCGACCACCGCGCGGTCTTCGCCGGTCAGCTTGTTCAACAGCGACGACTTTCCCACGTTCGGCTTGCCGAGCAACGCCACGCGACGGGGACCGCCCACGCGGTTGAAGTCGTCTCGCGGGGTCTCCGGGAGGATCTCCAGGATCTTGTCGAGCAGGTCACCGCTGTTTCTTCCGTGCAGCGCGCTCACCGGGAACGGTTCTCCCAGTCCCAGGTTCCACAGTGTCATCGCGTCCGCGTACAGCCTGTCGTCGTCCACTTTGTTCGCGACGACCAGCACCGGTTGTTTCGACCGGCGCAGGATCTTGGCCGCCGCTTCTTCCGTCGCCGTCGCGCCGACCGACGTGTCGACCACCAGCAGGATCGCGTCCGCTGTGGTCATCGCGTATTCTGCTTGGGCCGCAACGGCTTTCTGCAGTCCTGCCGCGTCCGGCTCCCAGCCTCCGGTGTCGAGCACCGTGAACTTCCTGCCGTTCCAGAGCGCGTCGTAGGCCACCCTGTCACGGGTCACCCCCGGCACGTCCTGCACGACGGCTTCCCTGCGCCCCAGTATTCGGTTGACCAGCGTCGACTTCCCGACGTTCGGCCTGCCTACCACCGCGAGCACGGGCTGGGCCGCCGCGCCCTCCGCTTCGTCATCGGCACCGGTGGTGATGTCCCATTCGGACTCATCGGTCCAGGTACCGTCCAGCTCAGTCATCGCAAGTCTCGCATTCGATCCAGTTCACCGACCAGGTCCGCCAGCGCGGTCCTGATCTGCTCGGTTCCGGCGGTAAGCCCGGAACGGCCAGGTCCCACAGTCAGCTCGAAAGGTTTGCCGACCAGCACGTCGACCACGGGTCGCCAGCGCCGCCCCGAACCGGGCGGCCGCCGTGTTCCGCGCACCGCCACCGGCTGCACGACCGCGCCGGACTGCCGCACGAGCCAGGCCGCGCCCTGCTCGGCGTTCAGCACGTCACCGTCACCTCGGGTTCCTTCGGGGAACACGCCGATCACACCATTACCGCGCAGCACTCGCACGGCGGCCAGCAGCGGCTTGCGGTCCGGCTCTCCCCTTCGGATGGCCAGTTGGCCGATCGCCCGCAGCCCACGCCCGGCTATCCCCTTGAACAGCTCACCTTTGACCAGGAACACCGACCGCCTCGGGGCTATTCCGAACAGCACCCCCGGTTCGATCATCGAGCTGTGGTTGGCCACCAGCACCACCGGACCGCTCGTCGGAAAACGATCCATGTGGTGCACGCGGAAGCGGAAGGCCGGGACGAACAGGTAGCGGCCGATCAGCCTGCCGAAGTCGTGCAGCCACGGGATCGCGTCCTCCGGCAGTTCGGGGGCTTTGCTCACCGGCCCACCGCCTGGCACGTACGCAGCCCCCGGTTGTCCACAATGGCCAGCAGGGAGGTGAGGACGCCAGGCAGGTCCAGGTCGGTCGTGTCCAGCTCGACGGCGTCCTCGGCCTTGCGCAGCGGCGACACCGCGCGCGAGGAGTCGTAGTCGTCACGTCGTTTCACGTCCGCGAGCGTGTCCTCGACGCTCGCGGTACGCCCGGCGGCGACGTCCTGGCGGGAGCGGCGCTGGGCACGGGCGTCCGGGGACGCCGTGAGGTACACCTTCAGCTCCGCGTCCGGTGCGACGACCGTGCCGATGTCACGTCCTTCGACCACGATCCCGCCCTGGCCGGCCACCGCCGCCGCGATGATCGCGCGCTGCTGCTCGACGAGGATCCGCCGGACCTCGGCGACCGCCGAGACCTCGGACACGGCCAGCGTGACCTCGGGCCCGCGGATGTCGGCCGAGACGTCAACGCCGTCGAGCAGCACCGTCGGGCCGTCGGGGTCGGTGCCCATCCGCAGACCCGACGACCTGGCGAGCTCGGCCGGGTCACCGCCTTCGCGGAGCACGGCGAGCGTCACCGCGCGGTACATCGCGCCCGTGTCGAGGTAGGCCGCCCGCAAAGTGCTGGCCAGCCGGCGTGCCACGGTGGACTTGCCGGTGCCGGCGGGGCCGTCGAGCGCGATCACCCCACGCAAATCACCCAGTTCCACGTGTCGCCCTTTCGTCGCGAGACCGTTTCAACCCTCTATTCTGCCTGGTCGCCCCGACAGCGAGCGGCCAGGCAGGATGCAAACGTTTTCACAACCGGTCTGTGTCAGGATCACCGCCATGGACAGCGTGACGCTCAAGCCCACCGACGCCGAGTCGATCCTCGCGATGAACAACACCGCGGTACCCAACGTGAACGAGGCCACGGAGGCCGAACTCGCCGCGTTGCTCGAGATGTCCGACCTGACGGTGGCGCTCAAGGACGGGGACACGCTGCTCGGCTTCGTGCTCACGCTCCCGCCGGGCGTCGACTACGCCAGCGAGAACTACCGCTTCTTCAGCGAGCGGTACGACAACTTCGTCTACGTCGACCGGATCGTGGTCGGCGAGCAGGCACGCAATCGCGGCGTCGGCGCCAAGTTGTACGACCTGATCGGCGAGTACGCGGCCGAGCGCGGCATTCCCCGCGTGCTGTGCGAGGTCAACCTGGAGCCGCCGAACCCCGGCAGCCTGCGTTTCCACAAGCGGATCGGCTTCGTCGAGGTCGGGCAGCAGCGCACCAAGGGCGGCACCTACCTGGTCTCGCTGCTGGCCAAGGAGTTCTGACGGCCGAGCGCCAGGTCGGCGGCGATGGTGCCGGTCAACGGCGCGAGCGTGAGCCCGCTCGGCCCGAGGCCGGTCGCGATCACCAGGCCGTCGGCCGGTGCCGCGATCGTCGGACGGCCGCTGGTGCTCAACGGTCGGAAACCGATCCTGACCTCGGCGAGCGTGGCGTCGGCGAGCCCCGGCGCCACCCGCAGCGCGTCGGCGAGGATCTTGTGGACGCCACCGGCGGTCAGCCGGTGGTCGAAGCCGCTGCCGGTCTCCCGCGTGGCGCCAACCACGACCGTGCCACCGGGGAACGCCAGCAGGTAGTGGTCGCTGGTCGTACGGATCACCGGCCAGCCTGACGTGTCCACTCCGGACAGCTTCAGGTGTGCGATCTGGCCGCGTTGCGGTTGCACCGGAACGTCGATACCGACGGCCTGACACAGCGTGGCTGTCCATGCGCCCGCAGCGACGACGACGGCGTGTGCGCCGATCACCTCGCCACCGACCCGCACGCCTGTCACCCGGGACAACGCCGTCACCAGCTTGGCCTCGCCGCGAATCCGGCGCGCCCCATGGCGTTCAGCCGCCCGCAGCAGCGCATCCCGCATCACCCTGCCGTCGACGCGCCCGGCGCCGCTGACGAACAACCCGGCCAGGTCGCCGCTCAGCACGGGAAAACGTTGGGCGGGCACACCGACGGGCAGTATCTCGATGTCGCCGACGGACGGATCGCGTTCCCTGAGCGCCCCGATCGCTTCGGCCGCCTCGGCGAGCCCGCTCTCGTCCTCGGTGACCGTGATGCCGCCGACTCGCGAGTAACCAGGGTCCGGTTCGCCATCGTCGGCCAACTGGCGCAGCAGCACCGGGTACTGCGCGGCCGCCGCCCACCAGAAGTCCTCGGTGCCCAGCGATGGCGTGCCCAACGGCCACGGCCACACGATCCCGGCTCCGGCGGCAGTCGCCTGACCTGCGTGCCCGGCGTCCACAACGAGCACTTCAGCGCCTTCAGCGGCCAGCCGGTACGCCGTCACCGCGCCGACGATGCCGTCACCGATCACGAGCACGCGCATGCGTTCCAGCTAACCGCACCGGGCGGCAACGGGCCACTCGCGCGGACAAACCCTCGCGAGTGCCGCCTCGCGAGGGCCCATCCCCCTCCCCAACTTCCCCCGTCGAATCCCCAGTGCCGCGAGTGTGTCCGTGCCATCATGGAGAAACCTTGAACAGACCTTGAATGGGTTCACGACGCGTGATCGAGTTCCGGCTTTTAGGCGAGATCGAGGCGTGGCTCAACGGCGAACCAGTCGACCTCGGACATGCCCGGCAGCGCTGCGTCCTGGTCACGCTGCTGGTCGAGGCGAACCAGGTGGTGCAGGTCGACCAACTGCTTGACCGGGTGTGGGGCGAGCGCGTGCCGATCCGGGCGCGGGAAACGCTGTACAGCTACCTGTCCCGGTTGCGGCAGGCGCTGCCCGGTGTCGCGTTCGCGCGCCGCTCGGGCGGCTATGTGCTGACGGTCGATCCGGACGACGTTGACCTGCACCGGTTCCGCCGCCTGGTCGGCCAGGCGCGGGAAGCCGGGGACGTGCGGCTGTTCGACGAGGCGCTGGCGCTCTGGCGTGGCGACGCGTTCGCCGATCTGGACACGCCGTGGCTGGCCGGTGTGCGGGAGACGCTCAACCGGGAACGCCTCGCCGCCGAACTGGATCGCAACGACCTCGAACTGAACGTCGACCAGATCCCGCAGCTGACCTCGCGCGCCGCCCAGTTCCCGTTGGACGAGCGGCTGGCCGGGCAGCTCATGCTGGCGCTGCACCAGTCCGGCAGGCAGTCCGGCGCGCTGGCGGTGTACGACGAGACGCGCAGGGCGCTGGCCGCGCAGCTGGGCCTCGACCCCGGCCAGGAGCTGACCAAGATCCGGCAGCAGATCCTGACCAACAGCGGCACCGTGCCCGCGGCCCGGTTCGAGCTGCCCCGTGATGTCAGCCAGTTCACCGGCCGGAGCATGGAACTGCGCTATCTGCTCGCCGGGCCGGACGGTGTGACGGCCATTGACGGTATGGCGGGCATCGGCAAGACGGCGTTGGCCGTCCGCCTGGCGCACGAACTCGCGCCGCAGTACCCGGACGGTCAGCTGTTCCTGGACCTGCACGCGTACACACCCGGCGGCGAGCCGCTGACCGCGGCCGCGGCGCTGGACAAGTTGTTGCGCGCGACCGGCGCCTCGGCGATCCCCGACGACGTCGACGAACGCGCCGCGTTGTGGCGTACCCGATTATCCGGCCGCCGGATGCTGATCGTGCTGGACAACGCCGCCGACACCGCGCAGGTACGGCCGCTCCTGCCGGGGACGCCGGACTGTTTCGTGCTGATCACCAGCAGACAGCGGCTGGCGGGACTGGACGACGCCAGGGTGCTGTCGTTGGACGTCCTGTCGCCGCAGGACGCCGCCGCGTTGTTCGGCCGGATCATCGGCGAGGAACGGCGGGCCGCCGAACCGGGTGCGGTGGAGGAGGTGCTGAGGCTGTGCGGCTACCTGCCGTTGGCGATCCGGCTGGCGGCGGCACGACTGCGGCACAGGTCGAGATGGATGGTCGCGCACCTGGCCGGTCGGCTGCGTGACCAGCGGAAACTGGGGGAACTACAGGCCGAGGACCGGAGCGTGGCCACCGCGTTCAGCATGTCCTACGACAACCTGGACACGCGGCACCAGCGGATGTTCCGGCTGCTCGGGCTGATTCCAGGGCCGGATTTCGACGTGTACCCGGCCGCGGCGCTCGGGGACATCTCGGTGCCGGAGGCGGACCAACTGCTCGAAGGCCTGCTGGACGTACACCTGCTGCAGCAGCCGAGCCCTGGCCGGTACCGGATGCACGACCTGCTCAGGGCGTACGCCGCGCAACTGGCGTCGGACGACTCGGCGGCGACACGTCTGCACGACTACTACCTGCACGCGGCATCGGTGGCGATGGACATGATCGCGCCGCAGGAACGGCACCGCCGGGCGCCGATCACGCCGTCGAAAACCCCACTTCCCCCGTTGGACAGCTACGACGAGGCCACAGAATGGCTGGAGTCCGAGCGGACGAACCTCCTCGCGGTGCACGACGGCAGGTTCACCGGCCTGCTGTCCGCCACGATCTGGCGTTTCCTGTACTTCCGCGGCCACCACGACGAGGCCCTCACGTTGCACACGCGCGCGGTGTCAGCAGCGCGCGCGGCGGGTGAGCGCGTCCTTGAAGGGCAGGCGTTGTGCAACCTGGGGATGTTCCTGGAGCGCGTGGGGCGTTACCCGGAGGCCGTTGAGCACCACGAACAAGCGCTGGCGATCTTCCAGGAAACCGGTGCGCGACAGCTGGAAGGCCACGCGTTGATCAGCATCGGCGTGGCGCACTCGTGGTTGGGCCGCCAGGACACGGCGATGTCGTACTACCGGCAGGCGGCGCAGATCGGCCGGGAGACCTCGACCGGGCTGATCGAGGTGTTCGCATTGGACAACCTCGGCATCGAACTGGCCATGCTCGGCGACTACGAGGCCGCGATCCAGCACTACCTGCGCGCGCTGGACATCGCCAGGAACGTGGAACCGCCGTACCTGCAGGGACACGCGCTGGACAACCTCGGTCAGATCCTTACCCAGCTTGGACGTTACGAACAGGCGCGTGAGTATCTGATGCGGGCGTTGGAGATCGCCCAGCGCTCCGCCAACCGGACGTTCGAGATCGAGGTGCTCAACAGTCTTGGCGAGACGGCACGGGCGGCGTCGGATCCCACCGGGGCGATTGCCCTGCACCAGAAGGCTTTGGTGTTCAGTGAGGAGACCGGGCGACGAGCAGAGCTCGCCCGTGCGCACACCGGGCTCGGGCAGGCACACCACGACCTCGGTGACGAGGACGCCGCTCGGGCGCAGTGGGAGAAGGCTTTGGCCCTGTACAAGGATTTGGGTCTGCCCGACGCGGACGAACTGCACACCCTGCTGAGCACGGCCGTTCGGGACCGGTAACGTGGAGTTGCGACCCCGGATGCTGTTCGCAGGCCAGCTCCCGGGGCCGCAATGTCTGGTTAGGTCAACCCGCTGCGCAGGGCAGTGATGAGTTCACCGTTCGTGGTGTCGCCGGACAGTTCCCAGAAGAACGCGCCGCCGAGGCCCTGGTTCTTGGTGTACGTCATCTTGCCGCCGATGGTGGCCGGGGTGTCGTAGCTCCACCATTCGTTGCCGCAGTGGGCGTACGCGGTTCCGGCGATCGTCGCGGTGGCTGGGCACTTCGTCTTGAGGACCTTGTAGTCCTCGATGCCCGCCTCGTAGGTCGCCGGGGCCGCGCCTGTTGCCGAGCCGCCCGGCGTGCTCTGGGTGACGCCTGTCCAGCCGCGGCCGTAGAAGCCGATGCCGAGCAGGAGTTTGCTTGCCGGGACGCCCTTGCCCTTCAGCTTCTGGATCGCCGCGTCCGAGTTGAAGCCCTGCTGCGGGATTCCGGCGTACGACGTCAGCGGCGAGTGCGGGGCGGTCGGGCCCTTGGCGTTGAACGCGCCGAAGTAGTCGTAGGTCATCACGTTGTACCAGTTGAGATACTGCGCCGCGCCGCCGTAGTCGGCCGCGTCGATCTTGCCGCCGTCCGAGCCGTCGGCGGTGATCGCCGCGGTCACCAGGTAGTCCTGGCCGAACCGGTTGCGCAGTGCCTGCGACAGGGTCTTGAACGACGAGAAACCACTGGTGTCACAGGACAGTCCACACGCGTTCGGGTATTCCCAGTCGATGTCGATGCCGTCGAACACGTCCGCCCAGCGCGGGTCCTCGACTAGTTTGTGGCACGAGTCGGCGAACGCGGCGGCGTTCTGCGCGGCCTGTCCGAAGCCGCCGGACCAGGTCCAGCCGCCGAACGAGAACAGCACCTTGATGTGCGGGAACTGCTTCTTCAGCTTGCGCAACTGGCCGAAGCTGCCACGCAACGCGCCCGCGTCCCAGGTGTCCGCCACCCCGTCGACGCTGTCGGCCGCGCTGTACGCGCGGTCGTAGTCGGCGTAGGTGTCGCCGAGCACGCACTGGCCGTTGGTCACGTTGCCGAAGGCGTAGTTGATGTGCGTCAGTTTCGACGCCGAGCCGCTCGTGACGATGTTCTTCACGTGGTAGTTGCGGCCGTAGACGCCCCACTGCGCGAAGTACCCGAGGCTGACCTTGCCGTCCGGGGCAGGCGGGTTGGTGGTCGGCGGCGGTGTCGTGGTCGGCGGCGGGGTGGTCGTGGGTGGCTCGCCTGTGGCGTCGCAGGAGCCGCCGTCGAGCTTGCAGCCGGTCGGCGCGGTGAACGCGCCGCTGTAGCCGACGTTGAAGCCGAAGCTGACCGACGCACCCGGCGCAATGCTGCCGTTCCAGGTGTTCTTGACCGTCACGCGCTGGCCGTTGACGGTGTGGCTGCCGTCCCAGAGACCGGACAGCTTGTGTCCCGCGGGCAGGTCGAACTCGATCGTCCACGATGAACGAGCGCTGGTGCTGCCGTTGCTGATCGTGTACTTGCCCTCATAGCCGGTCCCCCAGTCGGAACCCTTGCTGAAGGTGGCCGACACGCCACCGGCGCCTGCTGCGGGCGCGGCGGCGAGGCCGAGCACCACTGCTGCCGACGTGGCCAGTAAGGCCGCGGCGTGGTGCCATCGAAGCTTGGACATCAGTCTCCTCGTGAAGCGCAGGGAGCGGAGTGATGTCCAAAAGATGTGGTTTAGACCACGTCGAAAGCAAGGGTCTAGACCATAGCGTCACCCGAATGGCGCAATGCCGGAAAATTCCTGGTCAGCCGCGCCGAGTACTGTGTGTACTCCTAACCATACAAAGTACTGACTTGCTTGACTTCCGGCGCGATGTCTGAGCGCTCCACAACGGTCACACCGGCGGTGGCGAGTGTCTCGAAGCCTTTGCCGATCACGAACCGGCTCGGCTCGCGCAGGCCGAACACCACCCGAGGGATGCCCGCGTCGATGATCCACTGTGCACAACTGCGCGGCCGTGACTTGCGGGTGCTGCACGGCTCCAGCGAGCTGTAGATGGTCGCCGCGGCCAGCCGGGGATCACCGGGAGCGACCTTCGCCAGCGCCTCCTCCTCCGCGTGCGCCTGGGGATCGGTCTCGCGGGAGTACCCGCGGGCGATCTCGGCGCCATCGGATCCGACGATCACCGCGCCGACCGGGTACGCGGTCTCCGACGGCGGGCACTTGCGCGACTCCTCGACGCACACGCGCAGCCAGTAACGGTCCGCGTCCGGGAACATCCGCATCACCGTGACGTCGCCGACCCGGCGGACGTCACCGAGCACCATCCGGCCGGAGTCAAACTGTCCATCTTGGACGAATCGGGGCGCGCGGCTGTCGCCGACGAAGATCGGGGCGACGGCCAGCTGGATCTCGTCGGCCAGGTTCTGCGTCAGAAACGCCGTGTGCACGGCACTTCCGCCTTCGACCATCAGCCTGCGCACCCCGCGCCTGGCCAAGTCGTCGACCACTATGGACAAGGGAACGGCCGGTGGTCCGTAGACGACGAAGTTGTCGTCGGCGAAGAACTCCGCCTCCTGGTCGAGCCCGCCCGACGCGGTGACCGTGACACGCAACGGATTGGCAGACAGCCCGCGTGCCATACGCTCGACGCAGCGCCTGTCCGACCGCACTCTCAGCCGCGGGTTGTCCTGGCGGATCGTGTTGGCGCCCACCATGATCGCGTCCACGCTCGCGCGCAGTTCGTCCACGCGGTCCCAGTCCTCGGCACCGGACAGGATCAGCCGCTTGTCGGTCGCGTCGTCGATGTAGCCATCGACCGACATCGCCGCGCTGAGAATGGTGTACGGGCGGTTCACGGTTCTCTCACAGGCCGACAGCGGAGTGCAGGGCTCCGATCTCGTTGCGGTTCAACGCCCGCATGGTGCCGGGACGCTGGTTGCCCAGCCGGACGTCCGCGAATGCTGTGCGGACCAGGCGCTCCACGGGGTGACCGACGTACTCGAGCATCCGCCGGACGATGCGGTTGCGTCCCTCGTGCAGGACGATCTCGACCATCGCCTTGCCGGGCATCGAGTCGACCAGCCGGAACGAGTCCGCCCGCGCCCACCCGTCATCGAGCTCGACGCCCTCCTTGAGGTGCTTGCCGAGTTCCTTGCCGATCGGGCCGGGCACCTCGGCGACGTAGGTCTTGGGCACCTCGTACGACGGGTGCGTGAGCCGGTGGCCCAGGTCGCCGTCGTTGGTCAGCAGGAGCAGGCCCTCGCTGTCCGCGTCGAGCCGCCCGACGTGGAAGATCCCCGCGTTGGCGTTGCGCTCGTACTTCTTCACGTAGTCGCCGACGCACGGGCGGCCACGGTCGTCGGTCATCGTGGTGTGCACACCCAGCGGCTTGTTGAACGCCAGGTACACCAGGTCCTCGCTGAGCACCACACGGACACCGTCCACATGGATCACGGCGTTGGCCGGGTCGACCCGGCGGCCGAACTCGCGCACGACCTCGCCGTCGACACTGACCCTGCCTTCCGCGATCAGGTCCTCGGCCGCGCGCCGACTGGCGACTCCCGCCTTGGAGAGCACCTTCTGCAGGCGAATACCTTCCGGACTTTCAGACATCGTCGATCGCATCCACTTCGGGCAACAGGGGAGCGATCGGCGGCAGGTCCTCCAGCGAGGACAGCCCCAACCGCTCCAGGAACAGCTCGGTCGTCCGGTAAAGGATGCCACCCGTCTCCTTGTCCGCGCCGGTCTCCTCGATCAGACCGCGAACAACCAGGGTACGAATGACACCATCCACGTTCACGCCACGCACGGCGGCGACCCTCGCCCGCGTCACCGGCTGCCGGTACGCGATCACCGCGAGGGACTCCAGCGCCGCACGGGTCAGCTTCGCGCGCTGGCCGTCGTGCAGGAGTTTCTCGACGAACGGCGCGTATTTGTCGCGGGTGTAGAACCGCCATCCGCCGCCCACGTCGCGCAGGTCGATGCCGCGGTTCTGCTCGTGGTACTGGGCGGACATGGTTCTCAGTGCCGCGCGGACGCGCTTCACCGGCTGGCTGAGCGCGTCGGCGAGGTCTTCGACCTCGGCGGGCGAGTCGACGACGAGCAGGAGGGCTTCGAGGGCCGAGTGCAGCACCTCGTCGTCGGTGAGGTCGGGAACACGGGAGTCGGCCGCTCCCCCACTGTCGTCGGCGTCGTCGCCGTCCTCGTCGGCGGCCGGGCCGGTGGCGATGTCCAGCGGGAGTTCGGTGGCATCGGCGGGATACTCCGGCGGGCCAGGCTCAGCATCGCTGTCGGCCGACTGGGCGCCCGTTTCGCTGCTGCTCGCATCGGCATCGGCGGCAGTGGCCGTGTCGGTGTCGGCCGACCGGCTACCTCCGCCGTCCAGATCGACCTCCTGGACAACGGCATCGTGCGGTTCGGAGGCGGAGTCAGGTGTCCTGGTCTCGGCGGTGTCAGCGGCGTCAGCCGGTGGCCGGTCGTCGGCCGGGCCATCCGTGTCCGACCACTGGTCGGCATCGGCTGGCTGGGCCGCGTCCGCACTGGGCGACTGGCTGTCAGTGTCGTCCTGGTCGTCCTGGCTGACTGCCTCGACTGGCTGGCCTGCGTCGGCGGTGTCCTGCTCGGGCGTGGTCACCCGTACTCCTCTTCCTCGGTGGAGGTCCTGGCCGCCTCGGCCGCGGCCTTGGCCTCCTCGATGCTGCCGCCGGTCCATTTCACGCGCAGTTCGCTCAGCGGCTCGTCCTGTTCGAACAACACCACCGCCTCGCGGTAGAGCTCCAGCAGGCCGAGGAACCGGGCAACCACGTCCACGGTGTCCTCGCAGTCCTCGGTCAGCTGCGCGAACGTCAGCATTCCCGCTTCCGCCAGCCGGATCCGCAGGAGACCCGCGGTCTCCTTCACCGACACCTGGCGCATGTGCACGTGGGCGAACGAGACCGTCGGCGGTGGTTTCGGTCGGAACACCGCCGCCGCGATCTCGGCGAACTTCTCCGGCGAGACTCCCAGCATCACCTCGGGCAGCAACGAGGTGTACCGCTCCTCCAACGCCACCGACCTCGGGTACCGGCGCAGCGCGGTGGCTTCCAGTTCCGCGAACAGCGCCGCGACCTGCTTGTACGCCCGGTACTGCAGCAGCCGCGCGAAGAGCAGGTCACGAGCTTCGAGCAGCGCGAGGTCGTCCTCGTCCTCGACGTCTCCCGCCGGGAGCAGCCGTGCCGCCTTCAGGTCCAGCAGCGTCGCCGCGACCACCAGGAACTCCGTGGTCTCGTCGAGGTCGAACTCCTTGCCGACCGTCCTGATGTACGCGATGAAGTCGTCGGTCACGCGGTGCAGCGCGACCTCGGTGACGTCCATCTCGTGCTGGGAGATCAGCTGCAGCAGCAGGTCGAACGGTCCCTCGAAGTTCGACAGCTTCACCGTGAACTTCGTGGCCGCCGCAGGGTCCTGTGCCGCGGCCTCCGGGACCGGTTCGGGCTCCGGGGCCGGTTGCGGTGGTGTGTCCGTCTCCACCTCGGTCGTCACTGCCCGTTTTCCTGGCGGAGCCTGCGCACGAGCATCGACTCCTCGCCGTACTCGTCGAGATCCGCCAGCAGGACAGCGATCGCCTCACGCACGACTCGGCCGCGGTCGACAGCCAGCCCGTGCTTGCCGCGCAACGCCAGACGCGCGTGTTCCAGCGCCAGCAGTTCCTCGTCGGACACGTAGACCGTGATCTTGGTGTCGTGTTTCTGGCGCGGCGAGCCACCCCGGCCCACGGTCTGCCGGGATTCCGGCTTTGGTGGAGTCGTCGGACGGAAGAGCTCGGCCGCACCCGGCAAAGGGGCGCGGCGGGTCACCTGGCGATCACCTCGCGAGCAAGCGCCCGGTAGGCCTTCGCACCGGCCGACCGAGGCGCCCAGCGCGTGATCGGCTCACCGGCGACAGTCGTCTCCGGGAAGCGCACAGTCCTGTTGATCACGGTGTCGAACACGATATCCCCGAACCTCTCCACGACGCGGGCCATCACCTCGCGTGAGTGCAGGGTACGAGGGTCGAACATGGTCGGAAGAATCCCGGTGATCTCCAGCCTCGGGTTCAGCCGCTCCTGGACCTTCTGAATCGTGTCCATCAGCAGCGCAGCTCCACGCATGCTGAAATACTCGCATTCGAGCGGAATCAGCACACCATCGGCTGCCGCCAACGCGTTCACCGTCAGCAGTCCCAGCGACGGCTGGCAGTCCACCAGGATGTAGTCGTACTTGTCGACCACCGGACGCAGCGTTCGCAGCAGCGCGTGCTCACGGCCGACCTCGGCCACCAACTGGACCTCGGCCGCGGACAGGTCGATGTTGCTCGGCAGCAGGTCCAGGTTGTCGACCGTGGTGCGAATGACCACTTCGTCGAGGTTGGCGGCCCGCTCGATGAGCACGTTGTAGATCGTCTGGTCCAGCGCGTGTGCCGGGATGCCGAGACCGACCGACAACGCACCCTGCGGATCGAAGTCCACCAGCAGCACGCGGCGGCCGAACTCGGTCAGTGCCGCGCCGAGGTTGATCGCCGAGGTGGTCTTGCCGACGCCGCCCTTCTGGTTACAGATCGCCAGCACCTTCGCGGGGCCGTGCCGCTCGAGCATGGCCGGTTCGGGAATGTGCCGTTTCGGTCGGCCGGTCGGGCCGATCGATCCGTCCGGCCCGGTCGACGGGTCGTCCTCTTCGGCATCGGTCGCTGGTTTGGCGGGGAGACTCAAGGGATCCTCTGCGGGGCGCACCGGCACCGCGGCGACGGGCGCGCGCTCCTGCGGTTGATAGGACGGTGGTGACGGCTGCTGGGGTGATGGCTGGGGGACGGGATAAGGCGCTGGTGTGGGCACGGCTGGGGGCGACGGAGCCGAGGCGTGCCCCGGCACGCCGAAAGGCTGCGCCGCTGACTCGAATGTCGACATGCCGACCTAGCTCCTTGTCGTCCGGTCTTGGCGCAGACTAAGGGTGACCAACCCACGTGGCAACGCGCCTCGCCGGTAAGGGGCAGTATCCGCAGTTCAGGAAACGAGCGCCGCCGCGCGTGCGTGCGCCGCCAGAACGGCGTCGAGCAGGTTCGGGAATTGGCTGTCCAACGCGTCACGACGCACCGACAACCAACGCTGGTTGCCGTCGGGTCTCGTGTGCGTGACACCGGCTTCACGCAGCACACGCAGGTGCTGGGACAGGGTTGATTTGGCCACGGTGACGTCGAGGCAGCCGCATGACATCTCGCCGACTCTTTCCAACTGTGCGACGACGGCGAGTCGAGTCGGGTCGCTGAGCGCGTGCAGTACGTCGGTCAGGGTGAGCAGCTCATGGACAGGCTCGTCTACCCCAAACATCGTCCGCGACACCTCCGTTTTGTCCGGCCTCTGTCAGATTAACCACCTCCGCGAGGATGGGCGGTCGCGTACACCTCGCGGAGCGTATTCACCGTTACTAGCGTGTAGATCTGCGTTGTGGTTACGGACGCATGGCCGAGAAGTTCCTGAACCACCCGAACGTCGGCGCCACCTTCCAGCAGATGTGTGGCAAAAGAGTGACGAAGTGTGTGTGGGGAAACTTTCGCGGTGACGCCCGCGCGCTCCGCGGCGTCCTTCAACACCTGCCATGCGCTCTGCCGAGAAAGCCGTCCACCCCGTTGGTTGAGGAACACCGCCGGTGTGCCGCGCTTGACCAAAGCCGGTCGCGCGCGGACGAGGTATGCGTCGACTGCCGCCAGCGCGGGACGGCCGACGGGCACCAGTCGTTGCTTGCCGCCCTTGCCGTCGAGCAACGCGGTTCGCTCGATCGTGTCAATGTCGTCCAGGTCGAGACCGACCGCCTCGGAGATCCGTGCGCCGGTGGAGTACAGCAGCTCCAGCAAGGCCCGGTCGCGCAGCTGGGCCACGCCGTCGCCGGGGACGTCCAGGATCCTGAGCACGTCGTCGACGGGTAGCGCCTTCGGGAGCCGCCGGGGCGTCTGCGGCGGTTTCACGTCCCGTGCCGGGTCGTGGTCGACCAGGCCCTCCCGCAGGGCGAACTTGTGCAGGCCCCGCACCGCTGCCAGCGCACGGGCCGTTGAGGACGCCGCCAGCGGCTGGTGCTCGTCGTCGCCTTCACGCAGCACCGCGAGGAACTCGGCGACAGTCTGTTCGGTGACCGCCGCGAAGTCGACCCTGCCCAGGTAGTCCGCGTATCGGGCGAGGTCACGGCGGTAGCTGTCCAGCGTGTTGCGCGCGGTCGCCCGTTCGACGGCGAGATGGTCGAGATACCCGGCGATCACGGGAACAACCGAGGCGCCGGACATGCGCCGACGATACAGTTGATCACCATCGCGCGTGCCCCGGTCCAGTTGGACCTACGCCTCTTCGTTACGTCGATTGAGTACTGTTGCGCGCGTGAACGACCCGGACCTGCTGCGGATCGGCACCCAGGAGCGTGACGAGGCGCTCCAGGTGCTCGGCGACCACTTCGCGCACGGCAGGTTGCCGATCGCGGAGTACGACGACCGGGTCCAGAAGGCGGTGGAGGCCGAGACCCGCGCCGATCTGCGGCCGCTGTTCGCCGACCTGCCACTGCCGCACCCGAAGACTCTCGGCCCGGTCGCCAGTCCCCCACCGGTGTACGCGATGCCAACCGCGCCCACGCCACAGCCCGTGGCCCCACCGCCCGCCATGGCGGCGCCGAGCAGCGTCACGTGGCCGTACCAGCGCTACCGCGTCGCCGCGGGCCTGCTGCAACTGTTGCTGCCGTTCGGCATTGGCCGGTTCTACACCGGGCACACCAGGATGGCCACAACGCAGTTGGCGTTGATGTTCGTGGGCGTCGGTGTGCTCTGGTGCTGGATCGACGGGATCATCCTGCTGGCCAAGGGCGGGACGGACGTCGACGGCCGCGAACTGCTCTAGCAGGCCGGGCTGCCAGCGCATTCCCGCACTAGAGTCGCGTCCATGGATCTCAAACCGCGTAGCCGCGATGTCACGGACGGGTTGGAGCGGGCGGCGGCCAGGGGCATGCTCCGGGCAGTCGGCATGGGCGACGACGACTTCGCCAAACCGCAGATCGGCGTCGCGTCCTCGTGGAACGAGATCACGCCGTGCAACCTGTCGTTGCAGCGCCTGGCGCAGGCGAGCAAGCAGGGTGTGCACGCCGCCGGTGGGTTCCCGATGGAGTTCGGCACGATCTCGGTGTCCGACGGGATCTCCATGGGCCACGAGGGCATGCACTTCTCGCTGGTGTCCCGCGAGGTGATCGCGGACTCGGTCGAAACAGTGATGCAGGCCGAACGGCTCGACGGCGCGATCCTGCTGGCCGGGTGTGACAAGAGCCTGCCGGGCATGCTGATGGCGGCCGCGCGGCTGGACGTGGCCGCGGTGTTCCTGTACGCCGGGTCGATTCTGCCGGGCACTGTGGACGGTCGCGAGGTCACGATCATCGACGCGTTCGAGGCCGTCGGAGCGTGTGCTCGTGGCCTGATCACGCGGGAAGAGGTCGACAAGATCGAGCGTGCGATCTGTCCCGGCGAAGGCGCGTGCGGCGGCATGTACACGGCCAACACGATGGCGTGCGCGGCCGAGGCGCTGGGGATGTCGTTGCCCGGTTCGGCGAGCCCGCCGTCGGTCGACCGGCGCCGCGACACGTTCGCGCGGGCCAGCGGCGAGGCCGTGGTCGGGATGCTGGCCAAGGGCATCACCGCGCGGCAGATCCTGACGCGGGAGGCGTTCGAGAACGCGATCGCGGTGGTGATGGCGCTCGGTGGTTCGACGAACGCCGTGCTGCACCTGCTCGCGATCGCGCACGAGGCAGAGGTCGAGCTGACGCTGCAGGACTTCACCAGGATCGGTGACCGCGTGCCGCACCTGGCCGACGTGAAACCGTTCGGACGGCACGTGATGACGGCGGTCGACCGGGTCGGCGGCGTTCCGGTCGTGATGAAGGCCCTGCTGGACGCGGGTTTGCTCAACGGCGACTGTCTCACCGTGACAGGCCGGACGCTGCGGGAGAACCTGGACGAGCTGGCGCCGCCGGAGCTGGACGGCGAGGTGGTGCGCAAGCTGTCGAACCCGATCCACCCCACCGGCGGGCTGACGATCCTGCACGGCAGCCTGGCGCCGGAAGGCGCGGTGGTGAAGAGCGCGGGCTTCGACTCGTCCCGTTTCGAAGGCACGGCACGGGTTTTCGACGGTGAGAAGGCCGCGATGGACGCGCTGCCCACGTTGAAGCCGAACGATGTCGTGGTGATCCGTTACGAGGGACCACGCGGCGGGCCGGGGATGCGCGAGATGCTGGCGGTCACCGGCGCGATCAAGGGCGCGGGGCTGGGCAAGGACGTGCTGCTGCTGACCGACGGCCGGTTCTCCGGCGGCACGACGGGCCTGTGCATCGGGCACGTGGCGCCGGAGGCGGCGCACGGCGGGCCGATCGCGTTCGTGCGCGACGGCGACCCGATCGTGCTCGACATGGAGGCACGAACGCTGGACCTGGCGATCTCGCCGGAGGAACTCGACCAGCGCAAGCAGGGGTGGACGGCGCCGGAGCTGACGAGGCGGACTGGCGTCCTGGCCAAATACGCCCGCCTCGTCGGCTCCGCGGCTCAGGGAGCCATCTGCTCGTAGGTGATTACGGCCGGGGCCTCGGGATCGCGACGGCGTTGTACGGGGTCTCCGGCGTCGGCGGTGTGGTGAACCGGGCGTTCGGCAGGTACAGCCGCCTGCCGAACGACGCGACCGTGGTCGGCACGTCGAAGCGCGGGTCGGTGACCTTCGTGACCAGCTTGCCCGTGGTGCCGGACCAGTTCAGCGTGAACACCGCGACCGTGTTCAGCCGGTTCTGCACGACGTAGAGCGTGCGGCCCTCGACGAGCAGGCCGTCGCCGTTCGTGAGCAGTTCGCCACCGAGGGCGACTTCCTTGGTCGCGCCGGTGGCCGGGTCGACCTTGAACAGCTTGCCGGTGTTGCTCTGCACGATCAGCAGGGCACGGCCGTCCGGTGTCTCGGCGATGCCGTTGGCGTTGTTCACCCCGGGCGTCAGGACGAAGTCCCCGGTCAGTGGCAACGGCGTGAAGGTGGCGGGCAATGTGCCGTGCCGTCCGAACGCGATCTTGTACAGCACTGCCTTGCGCGAGTCGGTGTAGTACGCGGCCCGGTCGGTCACGACCACGTCGTTGACGAACGTGTCGGTGTCGGCGAACTTGTAGCTCGTCAGCACAGCGCCGGAGCGCGCGTTGACGACCCGCGCGTCACCGGCCGTCCCGCCGGAGACGAACACCCGTTGACGCCAGTCGACCTTGAGGCCGACGGACGGTGTGCCGGGGCCCTTGGAGAACACCTCTCCCTTGCCGGTCCGCAGGTCGACGCGGAGAAGCGAACCGTCGGCCCGTGAGCCGAGGTACGCCGTCGGCGCGTCGCCGATCGCGATTCCCTCCGGCATGAAGCCGTTGGGCAGGGCGAACTCGGTGGGGAACCGGCCGGACCGGTCGGTCTCGGCGGCCGCCACCGGAGCGACGAGGGTGACCCCCAGCACTGCCGCGGCCAGCACGCCAAGTCTTCGATACATGCTCACTCCTGTCGTTTGCATGTGATGACCTGCCGATCCTTACGCAGCAACCGGGCAGAAGGTTCAAACAACAGCAAACCGACAGCACTGGGATATCCACAGGACCTTCACATATCTCCCGGACCGTCTCCATACGCCGCGCCTAGGCTCAGGTCCATGCGGGAGGGGCAACGGCGGATCCTGGTCGTCGAGGACGAACTGACGATCGCCGAGTCGGTGGCCGCGCGGCTGCGCGCCGAGGGGTTCGAGGTCGAACTGGCCCACGACGGGCCGTCGGCGGTGCGCAGGGCCGAGCAGACCACGCCGGATCTGATCGTGCTCGACCTGATGCTGCCAGGCTTCGACGGCCTGGAAGTGTGCCGTCGGGTGCAGGCGCACCGCCCTGTGCCTGTGCTGATGCTGACGGCGCGAGACGACGAGACCGACTTGCTGGTCGGTCTCGCCGTCGGCGCCGACGACTACATGACCAAGCCGTTCTCGATCCGTGAGCTCGCGGCCAGGGTGCACGCCCTGCTGCGGCGCGTCGACCGCAACGGCAAGCAGCCAGGTGCCCGGATCGTGCTCGGTGACCTGGAGATCGACCCGGTGGAACGCCGGGTGCAGCGGGCGGGGGAAGCCGCGCACCTGACGCCGACCGAGTTCGAACTGCTCGTCCACCTGGCCAGCAGGCCACGCGCGGTCGTGCCGCGCGAGCGTCTGCTCAGCGAGGTGTGGGGCTGGGCGGATCCGGCGGGCACGCGGACCGTCGACAGCCACATCAAGGCCCTGCGCCGCAAGCTCGGCGCCGACCTGATCCGGACCGTGCACGGCGTCGGCTACGCGCTGGAGGCGCCGAAATGAAAGGTCTGCCCCGGCCACTCGACCCGATCAGGTCGATCAAGCTGAAGATCGGCCTGCTGATCGTCGGCGCGGGCGGGACCGCGCTGACGTACTTCTGGCTGCGGCTCAACTGGCTGCCGACGTACACGTCGATCATCGCGATCACCATCGGCGTGGTCACCTCGCAGTTCCTGGCGCACGGCATGACACGGCCGTTGCGTGAGATGACCGCCGCGGCCAGGGCGATGGCACGTGGCGACTACACGCGCAGGGTGCGTGCCACCTCCCGTGACGAGGTCGGCGAACTGGCGCGTGCGTTCAACACGATGGCCGCCGACCTGGCAGCCGCCGACCAGCAGCGCCGTGACCTGATCGCGAACGTCTCGCACGAGCTGCGGACACCGATCTCAGCGCTGCGCGCGGTGCTGGAGAACGTGGTCGACGGCGTCGCCGAACCGGACCCTGCGACGCTGCGCACCGCACTGTCCCAGACAGAACGCCTGGGGCGCCTGGTTTCCGAGCTGCTCGACTTGTCTCGTGTGGACGCGGGGGTGACCCCGTTGCACCGTGAGTACTTCGAGCTCTCGCCGATGCTCGACGAGGTCACCGCCGAGGTCGCGGTGACCGGTCGGGAAGCCCGGTTCGTCATGGACGTCCGGCCGGGCAAGGTGTTCGCCGACCGCGCCCGGCTGCACCAGGTGATCTGGAACCTGCTGGACAACGCTGTACGGCACGGACCGCGGGGCAGCGACGTGGTCGTGGTGTCCCGGCCGGTCGGGGACGGCGGCGCGGTGATCGAGGTCCGTGACCAAGGGCCAGGTATCGCGCCCGCT
The DNA here is from genome assembly GCF_000826545.1 of Kibdelosporangium sp. MJ126-NF4. The sequence goes on from NZ_CDME01000017.1 coordinate 220,117, forward strand.
GACCGCGAGCGCGTGTTCGAGAGGTTCACCCGAGGAGAGAGGGCGGGCGGTGGCACCGGACTGGGGCTGGCCATCGCCCGCTGGGTGATCGACCTGCACGGCGGCGAGATCTCGGTCGTCGAGCCAGCCGGTATCCGAGTCGTTCTCCCTGGTCAACCCTCGTGAGTACTTAAGCGAGTAAGAACCGGCCGAAACACTCACGAGCCACTACCTGGAGCTATTAATGAATGATCAACCATTAATTGGGCCGCCCGCCCCGCCGATGCCGCCGGTGGCACAGCCCGTGCTGACCAGGCCGTACGTCCGGAGCAACACCTACACCTCGGTCATGTACTGGGAGAAGCCGGAGAGACCCGCGCCGCCGCGCACCCTGCTGGCGATCGGGATCGCCGGTCTCGCCGGTGCGATCGCCGTGCCCGACACCACGTCGGGCATCGGCTACCTGATCCTGGCGGTGGTGTGCGCCGCGGCGGCGTGGATGGTGATGGGACGGCCCAAGGCCGCGACGTTCGCGTGGGGCGCGTTGTCGCTGGCGCTGATCGGCGTCACGCCCTTCAGGGACGCGGAATGGCTGTTCTACCTGTGTCTGCTCGGGGCACTGGCCGCGGCGTCGCTGGCGGTTGCGGGTGGGCGGTCGCCGACGGGCATCTTTCTCGGCTCGATCACCGTCACGTTCGCCAGCGTGATCTCCCTGCCGTGGGTGATGCGCGGCCTGAAAGCCCTGTGTGGCGCCAAAACCGGCACTAGGAAGGTCCGGTACGGCAAGCCGGTGCTGCTGAGCATCGGACTGCTGGTCGTGTTCGTGCCGCTGCTCGCCAGCGCCGACCCGGCGTTCGCGAAGCTGCTCAGCAGCATCACCCCCACTATGGACGGCGGATTCGCGTTCCGCGGTGTGCTGTTGTTCGCCCTGGTCGCGATCGGCATGTCCGGCGCGTGCCTGGTGATCACCTCGGCGCCCGACCTGCCGGACGACCCACGTCCGCCGTCCCGTCTGTCCATCATGGAATGGGCGATGCCGGTCGGCATCCTGGTGCTGCTGTTCACCGCGTTCGCCGCGGTCCAGTTCACCGCACTGTTCGGCGGGGTCGACTACGTGCTGCGCACCGCCGACATCACCTCCGCCAACTACGCCCGCGGCGGCTTCCTGCAGTTGATCGTGGTGACCGTGTTGACGCTGGGCGTCGTGGCCGCCGCGGCCCGATGGGCGCCACGGCACACGTCGACGGAACGCACGTGGCTGCGCGGTCTGCTCGGCGCGTTGTCCCTGCTCGTACTGGTGATCGTCGCGTCCGCGCTCAGTCGGATGTGGGCATACCAGCAGGCGTACGGCTTCACCGTGCTGCGGTTGTCGGTCGAGGTGTTCGAACTGTGGCTGGGACTGGTGTACGTGCTGGTCATCGTGGCCGGTGTCCGGCTGGAGGCGCGATGGCTGCCACGGGCGGTCGTCGGGTCGTGCCTGGCCGGACTGTTCCTCTTCGCCGTGCTCAACCCGGAACGAGTGGTCGCCGAGCACAACGTCGCCCGCTATGAGCAGACCGGCAAGATCGACGTGCCCTATCTGTCCACATTGTCCACGGACGCCGTACCGGTGCTGATGCGGCTGCCGGTCGACCAGCGCCAGTGTGCGATGCGTGGCGCGTCGAAGCGACTCGACGACAGGTCATGGCAGAGCTGGAACCTCAGCCGCGCCACCGCGTTGCCGCGCGTCACCACCGGCTACCCCGCGCGATGCCAACCACACTACTGACACGCCGTGTCCACCATTCCGGCACCATGAAACACACTTTCCGGCACATCGAGATGTTCGGCCAGAGGAATTTCGATGTGCCGGAAAGGTGGACACACCGTGCTGGAAAGGTGGACACGGTGATGTCAGGACAGGAATCCCCGCAGCAGGGACGCGGTGCCGTCGAGATGCTCGGCCATCGCGTCCCGCGCGCCGGTCACGTCCCCGGCCAGGATGTACTCGACGATCGCGGCGTGCTGCGCTGCGGAGTGGTCGATGTTGTTGTGCAGCAACGGGATCGCGTTCAGCAGTTCGTTCAGCCGGACCCGCACGTCGGCCACCGCGGACGTCAGCGTCGGCGACGCGGCGACCTCGGCGATCGCCAGGTGCAGCCGGGAGTCCTTGCGCCGGTAGTCCGACAGGTCCTCGGTCCTGGACTCCACCAACTGGTTGCGCAGGTACGCGCGGTCGGTGTCGGTCAGCGGACGCCCCGCCGCGGCCTCGGCGGCGCCGACCTCCAGCACCCGGCGCATGGTCAGCACGTCCTCGATGTCGCCGGGCGTGACCTGGCGGCCTGCTGGCGCGGCGGCCGGGAGCGTCTCGTTGACGAACGTGCCGCCGTAGCGGCCGCGTCTCGATTCGACATATCCGGCTTCCTGCAACGCGCGGATCGCCTCCCGCAGTGTGACCCGGCTGATGTTCAGCCGGGTCGCCAGGTCACGTTCGGCAGGCAGGCGTTCACCCGGTCCGGCGACACCGAGCCGGATGGCCTGCAGCAGGCGCTCGACCGTCTCCTCGAACGCGTTTCCGGTCCGGACCGGCCGAAACAGCGCATCGCCCGCGCTGGCCAGCGTCGATACGTCCGAATCGGTCATGGCACGAGTGTAGGCATCAGCACTCGATCACGTTCAGCGCCAGGCCTCCGCGTGCCGTCTCCTTGTACTTCGTGCTCATGTCCGCGCCGGTCTCACGCATCGTCTTGATCGCCTTGTCCAGCGGGACGATGTGCGAGCCGTCGCCACGCAGGGCGATCCTCGCCGCGTGCACGGCCTTGGTCGAGCCGACGGCGTTGCGTTCGATGCACGGGATCTGCACGAGCCCGCCGACCGGGTCGCACGTCAGGCCCAGGTGGTGTTCCAGTCCGATCTCGGCGGCGTTCTCGACCTGCAGTGGTGTGCCGCCCAGCACCTCGGTCAGCCCGGCCGCCGCCATCGCGCAGGCCGAGCCGACCTCGCCCTGGCAGCCCACCTCCGCGCCGGAGATCGACCCGGTCTCCTTGAGGATCACGCCGATCGCCCCGGCCGTGAGCAGGAACCGGACCACGCCTTCGTCGTCGGCGCGCGGCACGAACCGCGCGTAGTAGTGCAGCACGGCCGGGATGATGCCCGCCGCGCCGTTGGTCGGCGCGGTGACCACGCGCCCGCCGGACGCGTTCTCCTCGTTCACCGCCAACGCGAACAGGCTGATCCAGTCCATCGCGTGCAACGGATCCTGCGACCCGTCCTCGTGGATCAGCTTGTCGTGCAGCGCTTTCGCGCGCCGGGGAACCTTCAGGCCGCCCGGCAGCGCCCCTTCCTGCTCGCAGCCCTTGCGGACGCATTCGCGCATCACGTCCCAGATCTTCAGCAGACCAGCCGAGACCTCGGCACGCGTGCGCCACGACAGCTCGTTGGCCAGCATGACCTCGCTGATCGGCAGCCCGGTGGCCCGGCAGTGCTCCAGCAACTCCAGTCCCGTGCGGAACGGGTGGCGCACCTTGGTCGTGTCCGGGACGATCCGCAGCTCGCCGGTGGTCTCGGCGTCCACGACGAACCCGCCGCCGACCGAGTAGTACGTGTGCGCCGCGATCTGGTCGCCCTGTGCGTCCAGCGCGACGAACTTCATCCCGTTCGGGTGCGCGGGCAGCGACTTGCGCCGGTGCATCACCAGGTCGGTGCCCTCGTCGAAGGTGATCTCCTTGCGCCCGAGCACGTTCAGCTTCCGCTGGTCCCGGATGCGCGCGACGCGGTCGTCGACCGAGTCGGTGTCGATGTCCTCCGGCCGTTCTCCCTCCAGTCCGAGCATGACCGCTTTCGGGCTGCCGTGCCCGTGGCCGGTCGCGCCGAGCGATCCGAACAGCTCGGCGCGGACGGTCGCGGTGTGCTCGATCAGACCCTGCTCAGCCAACCCCGCGGCGAACGTGCGCGCCGCGCGCATCGGGCCGACCGTGTGCGAGCTCGACGGCCCGATCCCGACGCTGAACAGGTCGAAAACGCTGATGGTCATGACAGGCCAGGGTAGAGCGGGTGTTTGCCGGCCAGTGCCTCGACACGGGCGCGTGCCGCGTCGAGGTCGGCTCCCGGTCGGAGTACCTCTGCTATCACGTCGGAAACCTCCGTGAACTCCGCCGCGCCGAAGCCCCGTGTGGCCAGCGCCGCGGTCCCGATCCGGAGGCCGGACGTGACCATCGGCGGGCGCGGGTCGAACGGCACGGCGTTGCGGTTGACCGTGATCCCCGCACTGTGCAGCAGGTCCTCGGCCTGCTGTCCGTCCAGTGCGGACTCGCGGAGGTCGACGAGCACCAGGTGCACGTCGGTACCTCCGGTGAGTACGTTCAGCCCGGCGTCGAGCAGCCGCCCTGCCAGGATCCGTGCCCCTTCCAGGGTACGCCGCTGGCGGTCGGCGAACTCCTCGCTGGCCGCGATCCTGAACGACACCGCCTTCGCCGCGATGACGTGCTCCAACGGCCCGCCCTGCTGGCCGGGGAACACCGAGGAGTTGATCTTCTTGGCCAGGTCCTTCGTGGTCAGGATGACGCCACCACGCGGGCCGCCCAGCGTCTTGTGGGTCGTTGTCGTGACGACGTCCGCGAACGGCACCGGGTTCGGGTGCAGGCCCGCGGCGACCAGCCCGGCGAAGTGTGCCATGTCGACCATCAGCCGCGCGCCGGTCGCGTCGGCGATCTCCCTGAACCTGGCGAAGTCGAGCTGCCGGGGGTAGGCCGACCAGCCCGCGATGATCAGCTTGGGCCGGTGTTCCCTGGCCAGCTGTTCGACCTCGGCCATGTCGACCAGGCCGGTGTCCTTGTCCACGTGGTAGGCGACGACGTTGTAGAGCCGACCCGAGAAGTTGATCCGCATGCCGTGCGTGAGGTGGCCGCCGTGCGCGAGGTCGAGGCCGAGGATCGTGTCGCCCGGTTCGAGCAGCGCGAACATCGCGGCGGCGTTGGCCTGGGCGCCGGAGTGCGGCTGGACGTTGGCGTGTTCGGCGCCGAACAGGGCTTTCACCCGGTCGATGGCCAGCTGTTCGATCACGTCGACGTGTTCACAGCCGCCGTAGTAGCGGCGGCCGGGGTAGCCCTCCGCGTACTTGTTGGTCAGCACCGAACCCTGTGCCTCGAGCACGGCCTGTGGCGCGAAGTTCTCCGAGGCGATCATTTCCAGGGTGCCGCGCTGGCGGGACAGCTCGGCGGCGAGCGCTCCGGCCACCTCGGGGTCTACTGTGGACAGTTGGGCGTCGAACATCCGGGAGCTCCTCCTCATGGTCGGGAACTCCCCACTCTGTCCTGTGTGCCTGAGAGCTTCACCGCGTACGCGGCTTTCACCGTTGGCGAGGCGCTCGTGCGCCTTCTTTCCAGAGTTGCCTGGCCGTGGCGGTAGCTGTACCTGAGAGATTGCGGGGAGGCTTGCTCCTTCGGTGCCTCGCTGCCTGGCGTGCGAAGACTCTCCCGCCGCGGCTCGTAGCGGCTCGATATTGAGTTGTCTCTGACTGCGCTCAACCTACGCTCAGACCGTGGGCCGAGTCCACCTCCAGAATGATGGACCGCAGTCTGATGCCCGCCGTGACCAGCCCGGATAACGTAGAGTGCATGTCCGAGCAGCGACCGTTCCTCGCCCGCAAGCTGAAGCTGTGGGAACTCGTGGCTGTCGACGTGGTCGCGGCGGCGGGGTTACTGGCCGCACACATCTCGTTCCTCAGCCTGCCCGGCGACGCCAGCCAGGAAGCCTACAGCGGGCCGCTCTGGTTCGGCTGGCTGTTCTCGATCACCGCCACCCTGCCGATGGCGGTCCGCAGGCTGTGGCCATGGCCGGTGCTCGGCCTGACGTTGCTCGGATCGGCGTTGGCCACGATCTTCAACGCGACGCGCGAACCGTGGGTGCCCGCCGCGGCGGCGCTCTACATCCTGGCGGCGACCAATCGCAGGCCTGCGCTGGCGTTGGCGGCGGCGATCGGCGGCCTGGTCACCACGGTCCTCGTCACCGCGACGGTCACCCCGCCGCAGTTCGCGGACCTGCCGCGGGACATCTTCCTGTTCGTCTTCCTGATCATGGTGGCGACCTGGGCCGTCGGCCGCTGGATCGAAGCGCGGCGGTCGTACATGGCGCGGTCCGCCCAGCAACTGGCCCAGTCGATGGTCAGCGACGAACGCCTGCGCATCGCGCGCGAGTTGCACGATGTCGTCGCGCACAGCATGAGTCTCATCGCCGTGAAGGCGGGGATCGCCAACCATGTCGCGGACCAGCGCCCGCAGGAGGCCCGCGACGCCCTGCGCGTGATCGAGTCGACCAGCCGCAACACCCTCATCGAGATGCGCCAGTTACTCGGCATCCTGCGTTCCTCCCCCGAACTGCCCGGACGACACCACACCAGCCAGGGCCACCGACGCGACGACACCCAGCCGACCGGGCGCTCCGGCGACGACGGCTCACACAGCCCGGATTCCGCCGCTCCCCCAGCCGATCCGGCCACGCCCGTGCCACGTGTGCGGAGCTGGTTGGCCAAGGTCGGCGGTGTCGCCCGATCGGATGGTCCCTCGAGGTGCGATCCGGCAAGCGGAACCGGGTTACCCGCGTTCGGGCAGCATGGCCATGATCCCGAGTTGGCACCGGCGCCTGGTCTCTCCGACCTGCCCGCGCTGGCGCAGCACGCGCGAAGCGCCGGAGTGGATGTGACCATGACTGTCCCGTCCTCTGTGTCCCTGCCATCCGGGCTGGAGCTGTCGGCCTATCGGATCGTGCAGGAGGCGCTGACCAACGTCGTCAAGCACGCGGGCTCGGTCCCTTGTGCCGTCGACGTGTCCGCGGCCGAGGGTGTTCTGCGGATCTCGATCGTCGACTCGGGTCGCGGGGGCGCACTGGGTGCGCCGGAATCGGGACACGGTCTGGTCGGCATGCGTGAACGCGTCATGATGTACGGCGGCGAGTTCGCCGCGGGTCCGCTACCCGCGGGGGGATTCGCCGTGTCCGCCAGCCTTCCCTATCCAGGAGCGCCTTCGTGATCAGTGTTGCCGTCGCCGACGACCAGGCGCTGCTGCGCGGCAGCTTCCGGATGCTGATCGACACCGCCGACGGGCTGCGGACCGTCGGTGAGGCCGGGAACGGGATCGAGGCGATCGACCTGGTCCGGCGTGAGCAGCCGGACGTGGTGTTGATGGACGTGCGGATGCCCGAGATGGACGGTATCGAGGCGACCCGGCAGATCTGCGCGTCGACGGACACCCGGGTGCTGATGCTCACCACGTTCGATCTCGACTCCTACGTGTACGGCGCGCTGCGTGCCGGAGCAAGCGGGTTCCTGCTCAAGGACACGCCCCCGGCGGACCTGCTCACCGCGATCCGGATCGTCGCGGCGGGCGAGAGCCTGCTCGCGCCCACCGTGACCCGCAGGCTGATCGCCGAGTTCACCAGCCGTCCCGAGCCGTCCAACGTCCCGTCGAGGGAACTCGACGGCGTCACCGAACGCGAACGCGAGGTCCTCGCCCTGATCGCCCGAGGCCTGTCCAACACCGAGATCGCCGAGCACCTGCACGTCGGCCTCGCCACAGTGAAGACGCACGTCAGCCGCCTGCTGTCGAAACTGCAAGCCCGTGACCGCGCCCAACTCGTCATCGTCGCCTACGAGACCGCCCTGATCACCCCGTCAGGGCGATGATCAGCGCACAAGCTCGGGATTCGGCGTCATCAAGCGTTCTCCGGGAAGGTCATGGCCGGAGATTGGCCCGCTGTCCCAAGACATTCATCCCTATTCCCACGGCCAGCCAGATCGCGCCGACGATCAGTGCCGTGGTGCTGGACAACGCCAGCACGGCGATCATCACCGCAGCGCCGAGAACGGGGACCACGAGGTGCGCGGCGACCTTGTGCCGTCCGCGGAAGTAGCCGATCACCGAGAAGTGCAGCAGGGTGAAGGCCGCGAGCGCGCCCACGTCCACAATCGACACCAGGATGTCCAGCCCGTCGTCGCGACTCGCTGCCCAGACCGCGATCGCCAAGGTCAGCACCGCGGAGACCAGGATCGCCGTCCATGGCGTCTTCGTCCGGCTGTCGACCGCTGCCAACCGCTTCGGCAGCCGGGCTTCCCTGGCCATGCTGTAGAGCAGTCGCCCCACCGCTGCCTGCGCGACCATCGCGGAGAAAGCGGGGCCGACGGCCTTGACGGCTGTCACCGCCACCGCCAGCCATGGGCCGACGCTGGTCCGCAGCATCTCGTAGAACACCTGGCCCGGTTTTCCCGTCGGGTTCGCCGGGGTCAGCAGGGCGCCGAGGTACGTCTGCAGCACGAACAGCCCGCCCGCCAGGACGAGGCAGAACAACGTGGCGCGTCCGACGATCCTGCTCGGCCCGGCGTTCTCCTCGGCGAAGGACGCGATGGCGTCGAACCCGAGGAACGACAACACGGCGACCGACACCGCGCCGACGACCGCGGTGAAGTCGAACCCCGAGACACCGCCGAACGGAGACAGCCACGGCCGCTGCGCGCCCTGCGAGATCAGGACGGCGACGGCCGCGACCACGAACACCACCAGCAGCACGATCTCCACCGCCAGCACAACCAGGCCGACGACAGCGGCGAGGCGCACTCCGGCAAGGTTCACCGCCGTGGTCACGACGATCGCCACGCCAGTCGCCAGCCAGATCGGGATTCCCGGCACCAGTGCGTTCGTGGCGATCCCGGTGAACAGGTACGCCACGCTCGGGATCAGCAGGTAGTCGAGCAGCACCAGCCACCCGGCGAAGAACCCCGCTGTCGGCCCCAGACCGGCCGAGGCGTAGGAGAACACCGAGCCCGCGCGGGGGATCTCCGCGGACATCGTCGCGTACGAGTAGGCCGTGAGTCCCATCGCGATGGTCGCGATCAGGTAGACCAGCGCGACGGCTCCGCCGCTGCGGGCGTCGAGCACGCCGAACACGCCGACGGGCGCCAGCGGCCCGATGAACAGCAGTCCGTACACAATCAGGTCACGCAGCGTCAGCGTGCGCCGTAGAGTGGGGATCTCGCTCACTTCGGCCCCTGATCGTGGAACATGATCACAGCTCACCACGTTCCCCTGCGGGGAGCCACCGAAGACCATCTGATGGGAGACCCGAATGAACCCGACACCGGTCCAGATCCGGCGGTCAGCCCCGGCGAAGTTCATCGCGACCAACGCCCGCGGCGCCGAGATCACGATCGGCCGCTCGGGCGACGGCCCGGACTTCTCCCCGGTCGAACTGCTGATGGCCGCGCTCGGGGCGTGCTCGACGCTGTCGGCCGACAGTGTCATCTCCCGCAGGCTCGGCGACGACGCGCCGATCGACATGGTCGTCACGGCGGAGAAGGACGTCGAGGCCGACCGGCTCACCAGCGTGCAGACCGTGTTCGACCTCGACATGTCGAAACTCGACGAGGCCGGTCGGGCCCAGCTGATCAAGCTGGTGACCAAGGCCGTCGAGTTGACGTGCACGGTGAGCCATTCCGTCGAGCCAGGCACGCCGGTGCAGCTCACCGTCGCCTGATCGAGCTGACCGGCCTGATCAGGCTGTCGCGCCGCCGTCCACGACGAGGTCGTGGCCGACCACGAAGCTGGCATCGTCGGAGGCCAGCCACAGCACGGTCGCGGCGACCTCACCGGGATCGCTGACTCGCCCGGCCGGGACGGCGGCGGCCACCCGCGCGTCGCGGTCCTGTTTGGTCTCGCCCGGCCGGTAGGACATGGGCGTGTCGCTGGCGCCGGGGCTCACCGCGTTGATCCGGATGCCGTCGGCGATGTACTCGCGGGCGGCGGTCTGGGTGAGCACGCTGACGGCCGCCTTGGAACTGGCGTAGGCGCTCAGGCCGGGGCGTCGGCCGTGCGCGCCGATGTTGGACGACAGGTTGACGATCGCGCCGCCGCCGTTGTCCTTCATGGCCGCGATCTCGTACTTCATGCACAAGAAGACACCGGTCAGGTTGACGTTCAGCACGGACGTCCAGGTGTCGAGGTCGAGCGACGCCACGGGCGCGGGCTTGCCCAGCACGCCTGCCGCGTTGACGGCGACATCCAGTCGGCCGTGCCGCCGCACCACGGTGTTCACCATGCGTTCGACGTCGTCGGGATTGGTCACGTCCGCCGTGATCGACTCCGCTTTGCCTTGTGCGGCCTTGGCGAGGCGGTCGGCGTCCCGTCCGGCCAGCACGACAGTGGCGCCGTTGGCCACGAAGGCGTCCAGGATCGCACCGGCGAGCGCGCCGCCACCACCCGTGATCAGAACTACCTTACCGCTAAGAGACATGGCTCCACCGTATCAGCGGTGCACACTCCTGATCGCGGCCACGTCCGGATGCGGCAGCACCTCGGGCAGCCCCTCGGCGATCTGCCCGAGCTCACGCTTGACGCGGCGCGCTATCCCGCTGCCCAGCACGAATCTCGACGCGGTCGACGCTTTCCGCGCCCCGCTGAGCAGCGCGAGAGCGCCGCGGCTGGTCATCCCGGTGTGCCGCAGGTCAACGTGCCACAACTGGTGGTCGACGACCGAGAGTGCGTCCGCGATACCGTGCGCGTCGACGTGGTTGTCGGCCGCGCCGAGCACACCGGCTGCCTTGACACGTCCCAAGTCCAACACCTGCACACCGGCGATCGTCGCCGCCCGCACCAGTTCGGTGGCCGCGGCGGGCCCGATGCCGTTGCTGGCCACGGAAAGCCGCCGCAACCCGGGCACCAGCCCGGCTGCCACCGCCAACGCGCCGCGATCGCCGAGCCCACACGCCGAGAGGTACAACTCCTCCAGCCCGCACTCGGCGACCAGCCGGGCAAGCGCGTCCGACGCGCTCAGATCGTTGCCGGACAGGAACAGCCGCTGCACGACTCGCGTCGCGGCGAGCGCGTCGACCAAACTGTCGAGCACCGAGCTCGTCATGCCCGTCTGCACGAGGTCGACGGTCGCTGGGCCGTTGCCGGTCGCAATCAGCTCGGCGATCGCCCGGATCCCTGCGGCACCAAGGGGGTTCCGTTTCAGCCAGAGGCCACGCACGATCCCCGGCGAAGCGGCGATCCGCTCGGCCACCGAACACGCACCGCCTGCGCCGATGCCGTTGCATCCCAGGTAGACAGTGGACGCCCCGGCTTTGAGCGCGCCATCGGTGGCGGCCACGGCGCCCGCGTCGCCGAGGCCGTCCGTGCCGAGCAGCAGATGCCGCACAGGACCCCCGCTGGGCAGCGCGTCGACGACCGACTGGGCGCCGATCGGCCCGAGGTCGGACTTGCACAGGTCCAGCCTGCCGTCGGGCAACGCCGTGCCGACCGGGAAGTCCATGCGCTGCGCGGCTTGCTGGCCAGTGCGCAACCAGGCGAGCAACGGTTCCAGGCTCACCACGCCACCTCCCGGTAGTCCTTGAGCAACACACCCGACGGCGGCGCACCGGCCTCGCCACGCACGATGGGATCGTAGATCCGGGCCGCGCCGTCGAGCACGTCCAGCGGGGGCCGCCAGCCGTCCTCGGCGATGCGCGCCTTGAGCGGCGCGGGATTCTCGTCGGTGATCCACCCGGTGTCCACACTGGTCACGTAGATGCCCTGGGCGGCGAGATCGTCGGCACTCGTCCGGGTGAGCATGTTCAACGCGGCCTTGGCCATGTTGGTGTGCGGGTGCGCGCCGGACTTGTACCTCGCGGCGAACCAGCCCTCCACCGCGGAGACGTTCACGATGTAACGCCGGGGGAACGTCGACGCCCGCAGCAGCGGCATCAGCCCGTCCGCGAGGAGATACGGCGCGATCGCGTTGATCAGGTGCACTTCGAGCATCTCGGCCGGGTCGACGTCACCGAGCCTCGCGGTCCACGAGTTGACCGGAGACGGGTCGACCACCAGGCCGCTGGCATCGACCGGGCCGTGGCCGGAGGCGACGACATCGGTGCCGGACAGCGCCTGGGTGAGGTCGGGTTCGGGCAGAGCCGGTGAGAAACCGGGCGCGGCGTCGATGGCCATCGGCGGGGTGACGGCTTCGTTGTCGAGCAGTTGCCCGTAGGTCCACACCGGACGCTTCACGGTCTGGGCCGCGTTGTTGATCAGGATGTCCAGTGGTCGGCCGTCGGCGCGGAGTTTGTCGGTCAGGCCGACGACCTGGCGCGGGTCCCGCAGGTCGATGCCGACGACGTGCAGCCGGTCAAGCGCTTGCGCGGTCACCGGGTCGGCGGCGAACCGGCGGGCCGCGTCGGCGGGGAACCTGGTGGTGACAAGGACTTCGGCACCGTCCCGGAGCAGCATCCGGACAACGTGGAACCCGATCTTCACCCGCCCGCCGGTGACGAATGCCCGCCGCCCGGTCAGGTCGGCCGAAGCACCTCGCCGAGCGCGGTTCACCCCGGCACAGGGCGGGCACAGCCACTGGTAGAACGCGTCGAGCTCGTAGTAGGACGCTTTGCAGACGTAGCACTGCTTGCTGCGCCGCAGCGTCCCGCCGGAGCCCGTGGCTTCGACTGACACGTCCTCGGCGCGGTCGGCCGCGCCCATGCTGGTCTGGGCGATCAGCGCACGGTCGGCCGCGGCGGACCTACGGCGGCGTTCACGGGTTCGGCGGCGTTTGCTGTCCTTGACGAAGCCGTCGACAGCTCGTTCCATCGCCTGTCGCTGTGGGTGATCGACTGGTAACGCGCGCACCTTGGCCAGCATGGCCAGGCACGCCTCGAAGTCCGCGTCATCGATCACGTGGAGCCGACCGGATTCGAACCGGTGTCCTCCAGTCTGAGCTAGACGGTGCGACGACCACTGCGCTACGGCCCCAGCGCGGACCAGGGCTGGAATCGAACCAGCGTCCTCACGGGTGTGGAGCCCGCGCGCGACGACCTCTGCGCTACCCGATCCGCTCGGGCAGGTTAGCAAAGACGCCAGACAGGCCAGGGTCGGATTCGAACCGACGTCATCCTCGATGAGGTCGAGGCGCGACGACCTCTGCGCTACCTGGCCTGCGTCGCACATTTTACAAGTCGGAGGCAACTTTCTTCCCGCTTTGGCCGTCCAAACCGGCGTTACCGGACGTAACCACTCTCAACAAAGGAACCAAACTGTGGGGAAAGCATCATCACGGCTGAAGACCATCGCGGCGTTGGTCGCGGTGGGACTCGGCATGGTCGCCGCGCCCGCCCAGGCGATCATCGGCGGCACACCGACCGCGATCGGCAACACGCCCTGGCTCGGGTACATCAGCAAGCAGGACGGCACCTGGGGCCTGCCGATGGCCGGTTCGGACAAGCTCGGCGGATGCGGCGGAGCACTGGTCACCCCGACAAAGGTGCTCACTGCCGCGCACTGTGTGATGGTCTTCGGTGAGCCGAAGTACTTCACTCTCGGTCGCGGCACCAACACCGCGACCACCGGCGGCGTCGTCGCCTCCGTCGCCTCCACGTGGATGCCGCCCGGCGCGATGGATCCATGGGGAAACAAGGACTTCGCGGTCCTCACCCTGGCCACGCCGGTCAAGGGATACGCCACCTTGCCGCTGGTGACATCCAAGGAGACGTGGCTGTACGACGAGGGCATGCCTGCCACGGTCGCCGGCTGGGGGCGGACCGCGGAGGACGGGGAAGCGTCACCAACGCTGAACCAGGTGACGATCCCGCTGGTCGGCGATGACTCCTGTGTGGCGGCCTACGCCGACTTCGTGGTGAAGGTCGACCGCGTCAACCATGTCTGCGGCGGCGTTCCGGAGGGCGGAAAGGCTCCCTGTCACGGCGATTCCGGCGGTCCGCTGATCTCGGGCGACAAGCTGATCGGCATCGTGTCCTTCGCGGACGGCTGCGCCCGTCCTGGCAAGCCCGCGGTCTTCACCCGCGTCGTGTCGTTCCTGGACGAGCTGCGTCCGCAGCTGTCCTGACCAGCGAATGAAATGGGGGCGTGGTCGATCCGACCACGCCCTTCCTCTTTACAGAGGCGTCACGTACGCGCCGCTGATACCGCCGTCCACGAGGAAGCTGGACGCCGTCATGAACGACGAGTCGTCACTGGCCAGGAACGCCACCGCGGCCGCGATCTCCTCCGGCTCGGCGAACCGGCCCATCGGCACGTGCACCAGTCGCCGCTGCGCCCGCTCGGCGTCCGAGGCGAACAGTTCCTTGAGCAACGGGGTGTTCACCGGTCCCGGGCACAGGGCGTTGACCCGGATGCCCTCGCGAGCGAACTGGACACCGAGCTCGCGCGTCATCGACAGAACCGCGCCTTTCGACGCGCTGTAGGAGATCTGCGACGTCGCCGCGCCCATCACAGCGACGAAGGACGCCGTGTTGATGATCGAGCCCTTGCCCTGGCGCAGCATGTGCGGGATCGCCGCCTTGCAGCAGAGGTAGACCGAGTTGAGGTTCACGGTCTGTACCTTCTGCCAGACGTCCGGCTCGGTGTTCAGGATGGACTCGTCCTCCGGCGGGGAGATGCCCGCGTTGTTGAAGGCGACGTCCAGCGAGCCATAGGTGTCCACTGCGGACTGGAACAGGGCTTCGACCTGTTCCCGGTCGGTCACGTCCGTCTGCACGAACAGGCCGCCGACCTCGTCGGCCGCGGCCTTGCCCGCTGCCGCGTCGATGTCGGCGACCACGACCTTGGCGCCTTCGCTGGCCAGGCGCCGCACCGACGCGAGGCCGATGCCACTGCCGCCGCCGGTGACAACCGCGACCCGGTCCTGCAACCTCATGTTCCCAAGCTCCTCAGTCGTTGGCGATGAACACGTTCTTGGTCTCGGTGAACGCCGCGACGGCGTCCGGCCCGAGTTCCCGGCCGAGGCCGGACTGCTTGAAACCGCCGAAGGGCGTCCAGTACCGCACCGACGAGTGGGAGTTGACGGACAGGTTTCCGGCCTCGACCCCGCGCGACACGCGCAGCGCGCGGCCGACGTCCCGCGTCCAGATCGAGCCGGACAGGCCGTACTCGGTGTCGTTGGCCAGCCGCAACGCCTCTTCCTCGTCCTCGAAAGGAAGCACGGTGACGACCGGGCCGAAGACCTCTTCGGTCACCGCACGGTCCGAAGCGGACACTGGGGCGAGAACCGTTGGCGGGAACCAGAAACCTGGGCCCTGCGGTGCGCTCCCCCGGAAGGCGACGGGTGCGTCGTCGGGCACATAGGACGCGACGGACGAGCGGTGCGCCGAGGAGATCAGCGGACCCATCTCCGTTGCCTCCTGGCCGGGATCGCCGACCACGACACCCCGCACCGCCGGTTCGAACAGCTCCATGAACTTGTCGTAGACGCTGCGCTGCACCAGGATCCGTGACCGGGCGCAGCAGTCCTGACCGGCGTTGTCGAAGACCCCGTACGGTGCTGTGGCCGCGGCTTTCGCCAGGTCCGCGTCGGCGAAGATGATGTTGGCGTTCTTGCCGCCCAGTTCGAGCGTCAGGCGCTTCACCTGCGCCGCGCAGCCCGCCATGATCTGCTTGCCGACCTCGGTCGACCCGGTGAACACGATCTTGCGGACCAGTGGGTGGTCGACGAACCGTTGCCCGACAACGGATCCCTTGCCGGGCAGGACCTGGAACACGTCCTCGGGGATACCGGCGTCGCGGGCCAGCTCGCCGATCCGGATGGCGGTCAGCGGAGTCAGCTCGGCGGGCTTGAGCACCACGGTGTTGCCCGCGGCCAGCGCGGGAGCGAAGCCCCAGCCCGCGATCGGCATCGGGAAGTTCCACGGCACGATCACGCCGACGACGCCAAGCGGTTCGGCGAACGTCATGTTCACCCCGCCCGGCACCGGGATCTGCCTGCCGAACAGGCGTTCCGGCGCCGCCGAGTAGTACTCGACGACGTCACGGACGTTGCCCGCCTCCCAGCGGGCGTTGCCGATGGTGTGCCCGGCGTTGGTGACCTCCAACCGGGCGAGGTTCTCGATGTCGGCGTCCACAGCGGACGCGAACCGGCGCAGCAGCCGCGCCCGGTCGCCCGGGGCGAGCGCCCGCCACGCGGGCCAGGCCGCGTGGGCTCGGACGATCGCCGCGTCCGTGTCCTGCGCCGAGGTCGGCGCGACGGTCTCGACGATCTGCTCGGTGGCCGGGTTGATGACGTCGAACCCTGCGCTGGTCCCTGGGGTCACTGCTTTTTCCTCCGAAGCGCGGCCTGCACGAGACCTTGGAACAGACGGACATCCGCGGAGTTCTCCTCCGGATGCCATTGGACACCGATGACGAATCCGGCGTCGGGCAGTTCGACGGCCTCGACCGTGCCGTCCTGGGCCCAGCCGACGGCCGACAGGCCGGAGCCCAACTGGTCGATCGCCTGGTGGTGGTGACAGTGCACGATCACCTGCTCCCCCACCAGGCCGCTGACCACGCTGCCCGGCGCGAGCTTGATCTCGTTGCTGCCGAACACCCCCGGTGACGGGTTGTGGCTGTCCGACCCGGCCACCTCGGGCACGTGCTGGTGCAGCGTGCCACCGAGAGCGATGTTGATCAGCTGCAGGCCGCGGCACACCCCGAGCACGGGCACGTCCGCCTCCAGTGCCAGGTGGAACAGGCCGAACTCGGACGTGTCCCGTTCCGGCCGCAGCGTCCCGGTCGCCGCGTGCGGCGCCTGGCCGTAGCGGCTCGGGTCGATGTCGGCCCCGCCGGACAGCACCAGTCCGTCCAGACGGGACACGTGTTCCGCCGTCCAGCGGCCGACCGGTGGCAGCATGACCGGCATCCCGCCCGCGCCGACGATCGAGTCCAGATAGGACCGCATGATCACCGCGGACGGCAGGTCCCACAGCCCGAACCTGGCCTGTTCCAGGTACGTCGTGATGCCGATCAGGGGGACACTAGAGCCGTTCGAAGCCACGCACTCTCTCCCAATCGGTCACCGCGGCCTCGTAGGCCGCGAGCTCGACGCGTGCCGTGTTCAGATAGTGCCCGACCACTTCGTCCCCGAACGCGGCCTTCGCCAACTCGCTGTCCGCGAACAGGTCCGCCGCGTCTCGCAGGGTGTGCGGGACGTGGTCCTTGTCGGAGTCGTAGGCGTTGCCGGTGAACGCCGGTTCCAGCGGCAGCTCGTTCTCGATGCCGTGCAGCCCGGCCGCGATCAGGGCGGCGACCGCCAGGTACGGGTTGACGTCCCCGCCGGGCACTCGGTTCTCGACCCGCAGCGACGGTCCGTGGCCGACGACGCGCAACGCGCACGTCCGGTTGTCCTCGCCCCACGCCACGGCGGTCGGCGCGAAGCTGCCGGGGACGAACCGTTTGTAGGAGTTGATGTTCGGCGCGAACAAGTAGGTGAACTCGCGCAGGCAGGCCAGCTGCCCGGCGAGGAAGTGCTCCATCAGCGGGGAGAACCCGTGTTCGCGGTCGCCTGCCATGACAGCGTTTCCGTCGGCGTCACGGACGCTGATGTGGATGTGGCAGGAGTTGCCCTCGCGTTCGTTGTACTTGGCCATGAACGTCAGGCTCTTGCCGTGCGCGGCCGCGATCTCCTTGGCACCGGTCTTGTAGATGCTGTGGTTGTCGCAGGTGGCGAGCGCTTTCGTGTACCGGAAGGCGATCTCGTGCTGGCCGGGGTTGCACTCCCCCTTGGCCGACTCGACGTACAGCCCGGCGCCGCTCATCTTGTTGCGGATGTCGCGCAGCAGCGGTTCCAGCCGTCCGGTGCCGAGCATCGAGTAGTCCACGTTGTACAGGTTGGACGGCGTCAGGTCGCGGTAGCCGCTGTGCCATGCCTGTTCGTAGGTGTCGTCGAAGACGATGAACTCCAGCTCGGTGCCGACGTACGCCTCGAGGCCGCGCTCGGCCAGCCGGTCGAGCTGGCGGCGCAGGATCTGCCTCGGCGACGGGCCGACCGGTCCGCCCTGGACCCATTCCAGGTCGGCGAGCACCAGCGCCGTGCCGTCGTGCCAGGGCACGCGGCGCAGGGTGCTCAGGTCCGGGCGGAGGACGAAGTCGCCGTAGCCACGGTCCCACGAGGAGATCTCGTATCCACCAACCGTGTTCATTTCCACGTCGACGGCCAGCAGGTAGTTGCAGGCCTCGGTGGCGTGTGAGAGGACTTCCTCCATGAAGTACTCGGCCGAGCACCGTTTGCCCTGCAGGCGGCCCTGCATGTCGGTCATCGCAACCAGGACCGTGTCGATCTCGCCGGTGTCGACGAGGTCCCTGAGTTGCTCGACGCTCAACAGGCCATCGGTGTGTCGCATCGGCACCCCTATCCAAAGGATCGCTCCCGATCCATTGATGGTCATTGCTACCCGAGTGTCAAGGTGCATGTCAACGGCGCCGGATGTACCGCCGCACGCACCCTTGACACGAAGATGTAACCCGTATCACTCTTCCCGGCAACCAAAAGGACCAAAGGTAACCCATTGATCACGTAGACAGGGAGCACCGGTGGCCAAGCAGTACGAGACAGTGGACCAGCAGTACCTGGAGAAGCGCCAACTCAAACGCGGTGCCGCGGGCTGGGTCCTGCTCGCCGGGCTCGGTGTCTCCTACGTCATCTCCGGTGACTTCGCCGGCTGGAACTTCGGACTGGCCCAGGGCGGCTGGGGCGGTCTGCTGATCGCCACCGTGCTGATGGCCGTGATGTACACGTGCATGGTCTTCGGCCTCGCCGAAATGGCCTCCGCCCTGCCGGTCGCGGGCGCGGGCTACGGCTTCGCGCGCCGCGCGCTCGGCCCGACCGGCGGCTTCCTCACCGGGATGGCGATCCTGATCGAGTACGCCATCGCACCGGCCGCCATCGCGGTGTTCATCGGCGGCTACGTCGAGGCGCTCGGCCTGTTCGGGCTGACCAGCGGCTGGCCGGTGTTCCTGGTCTGTTACCTGATCTTCGTCGGCGCGCACCTGTGGGGTGTCGGCGAGGCGCTGCGGGCGATGTTCGTGATCACCGGGATCGCGACGGTCGCGCTGCTGGCGTTCGTGATCGGCATGATCGGCAGGTTCGACCCGGCCAAGCTGTTCGACATCCCGATGACCGACGCGGTCGGCGCGAGTTCGTTCCTGCCGTTCGGCATCGCGGGAGCGCTGGCCGCGCTGGTCTACGGGATCTGGTTCTTCCTGGCCATCGAAGGCGTCCCGCTGGCCGCCGAGGAGGCCCGCGACCCACGGCGCGACCTGCCGCGCGGGATCATCGCCGGGATGGCCGTGCTGCTGCTGTTCGCCGCGCTGATCCTGGTCTTCGCACCCGGCGGGGCGGGCTCGGCGTCGCTGGCCGCATCGAAGAACCCGCTGCCGGACGCGGTCCGCACGGCCTTCGGTGGCGACAACTTCCTCGCGCAGTTCGTGAACTACGTGGGCCTCGCCGGGCTGGTCGCCAGTTTCTTCTCGATCATCTACGCCTACTCGCGGCAGCTTTTCGCCCTGTCGCGCGCCGGGTACCTGCCGCGCTGGTTGTCGGTGACCGGGAAACGCAAGACGCCGTACCTGGCGTTGATCGTGCCGGGCACGATCGGGTTCGCGCTGGCCGTCGTGATCCAGAACGGCGACAAGCTGATCAACATCGCGGTGTTCGGCGCGACAGTGTCCTATGTGCTGCTCAACGTCTCGCACATCGTGCTGCGGGTCCGCGAACCCGGACTGGAACGGCCGTATCGGACGCCCGGTGGTGTGATCACCACAGGAATAGCGGCCGTCCTCGCGGTCGCCGCCGTGGTCGCCACGTTCTTCGTCGACGAAATCGCCGCGGCGGTCACCGCGGGGATCATGCTGGTGGCGTTGGCATACTTCTGGTTCTACAGCCGCCATCACCTGGTGGCGAATGCTCCGGAGGAGGAGTTCGCCGCGATCGCCAGGGCCGAGCGGGAGCTGGAGTAGAGCAAGCCGGGAGGTCAGCCATCAACGAGAGCCACATCGCGTTACTGCGGGCTCTGCACCATGAGCACGCGGCGACGCTGTTGCGGTACGTGCTGCGCCTGACCGACGACGAACAACGCGCTCACGACGTCGTGCGGGACGTGCTTCTGCGTGCCTCCAAGAACCCGCATCTGCTCACCGGGCCGGACGCGTCGACAGCGCTGTACTCGGCGGCGCGGGAGACCATCGGCGCGTCGGACCCGGCGTTGGACTCGTGGCTGATCGCCGACGCGATGAGCCAGTTGACCCCGGACCACCGCACGGTGATCGTGCGCGCGTATTACATGGGACAATCGGTGTCGGAGCTGGCCGAAGCTCTGGATGTGCCCGAGGGCACCATCCTGTCACGACTGCACTACGGGCTGCGCGCGTTGCGCCTCGCACTGCAGGAGAGAGGGGTGACCGGGCCTTGAAGTCCTACCGCGAATGGGACGCCGCGTACGTCCTGGGCTCGCTGTCACCCGAGGAGCGCATCGAGTTCGAGCAGCACATGGAGACCTGCCAGTCCTGCAAGGAACAGGTCGCCGAACTGTCGGGCTTACCGGCCATCCTGTCGGCGCTGCCGCAGGATCAGGCCATCGACCTACTCGATCCCCCGCGTGACACCATGCCCGCGTTGATCAACGCGGCTGCTCGTGCACGGCGCTGGGAGCGTGTCCGCATCGCCGCCGCGGTCGTCGTCGCCGCGGCGGTGGGAGCGGTGCTGGTGTACGTGCTGCGGCCCAGTGGGTCGGGGGACGCGGGTGGCGTGACCACTGCGCTGACCCAGACGATTCCCAGCCCCGTCACCGCGTCGGTGACGTTGGTCGAGGAGCCATGGGGCACGCGGATCGACGTGCGATGCGACTACGCCGGGGCAAGCTCGGACGGCGCCGCCCTGCCGTACACGTTGTTCATCGCCGACGCGTCCGGCGCGTTGACGCGTGTGGGCAGTTGGAGCGCGGGCCCGGGAACGTCGATGACGCCGACCGCGACGACGGATGTGCCGCGCAGCCGGATCACCCGGATCGAGATCAGGCTCGCCACGATCGACAAGACGGTGCTGGAGGCCCGTTTCTCGAGCTGAGCAAGAAATTTGCCGACGGCGTTGAACACGGGGTGGGGCTGTCTCGTTCAGAACGGGTGACCCGACAGGCCAGCCTGAAAGGCGCCTCCACCGTGACAGCACCGTTTCAGCTCTCCGCGTTACCCGGCCTCGCCCCGGCCGAGAAGATCCTGTTCCAGCGCTACGGCGCGGGACCCGCCTGCCCGCCCGGGTTCAACCGCGTCCACCACGCCGTCGAGGCCCAGGTGGACAAGCGGCCACACGCGATCGCCGTCGAGCACCTCGGCACCTGTCTGACATACCGGGAACTCGACGACCGCGCCGAGCATCTCGCCTCGTACCTGGCCGAGGCGGGCGTGCGACCGGGCGACCGGGTCGGCCTGTTCCTCACCCGCTCGGTGTCCATGGTCGTCGGGATACTGGGCATCCTCAAGGCGGGCGCGGCCTATGTCCCGCAGGACATCCGGATCACGCCATCCCCGCACTTGCGGCACGTGGTGGCCACGGCAGGCATCCGCGTCATCCTGACCACCGCCGAGCACGAGATCCCCGACGGCCTCGGCGACGTCGTGGCCATCGACCGCATCCCCGCCGACGTCCGGCCACGACCCGCGCTGCCATCCGGAAACACGGCCATGGTGATCTTCACGTCCGGCACGACCGGGCCGCCCAACGGCGTCCAGGTCAGCCACGCCAACCTGTGCAACGTCCTGCTGACCGAACCGGGATCGCTGCGGATCGGGCCGGGAGACCGGGTCGGACAGCTGCTCAACATCGCGTTCGACATGGCCGCGTGGGAGATCCTCGGCACGCTCGCGCACGGCGCCACCCTGGTCATCCGCGACCACGACATCGCGCGGGCGGCGCGGAGCCTGACCACGATCATCGCGACACCCAGCGTGCTGTCCACTGTGGATCCCGCTGGGTGCCCGGATGTGCGCACCGTCGCGGTCGCGGGCGAACGCTGCCCGCAGTCGCTCGCGCGGACGTGGTCCCGTCAGGCGGCTTTCCACAACTCGTGCGGGCCGACCGAGGTCACGATCGTCAACACCGTGCAGTGCTACGACGGCAGGCTGACCATCGGACGGCCGGTGCCCAACACCACCGTGTACGTCCTGGACGACGATCTGCGGCCGTGCCCGATCGGCGAGGTCGGGGAGATGTGGGCGGGCGGCGCGTGCGTGACCGACGGGTACGTCGGAAACGACGCGCTCACGGCGGAACGCTACCGGCCCGACCCGTTTCTCGGCGGCACCAACCGGATGTTCCGCACCCGCGACCTCGGCCGCTGGACACCGGACGGCCAGTTGGAACACCACGGCCGCACCGACGACCAGGTGAAGGTGCGAGGATTCCGCGTCGAACTGGACGCGATCACCGCGGCGCTGGAACTGACACCCGGATGCGTACGCGCTTCCACTGTGCTGCACGAGAACCGGCTGATCGGGTTCGTCAGCCCGGCGACCGTCCAGCCGGAACTCGCCCGGCGGATCGTGGGCCAGCGGCTGCCGTACTACTGTTCGCCGACGCTGATCGTGCCGGTGGACAGGCTGCCGATGACCGAACGCGGCAAGGTCGACCGCCGCGCGCTGCTGTCCCGGTTGGGCACGGTCGCGTGACCAGCACCCAGATCTCCCTTCCCGCGCCGGGACGGTCCCTGCGCTCCCGGATGAAGCGCCGCCCGTTCACCCATCACAACCGACTCGCCGTCGCTGTCGTCCTGGTGAACGTGGCCTGTGTTCCGCTGATGGCGCCGTCGACGATGGTGCTGGCGAACTTCGCCATGGCCGTGATGGTCCGCCAGCAGTACGTGATCAACCTGCTGTTCCGGCTGGCGACGGGCGTGCCGAAACACTGGCCGCTGCGGATCCGCTGGACCATGGGCAAGGTGTACCACCTCTTCGGTGGGCTGCACGTCGGCGCGGCGCTCTGCGCCACCGCGTGGTTCCCGTTCGGCGGGCCGTCGCTGGCGTTGACCTGGGTGATCCTCACGTTGCTTGTCGGGATGATCGTGCTGGCCCTGCCGTCGCTGCGGGCCCGTCACCATGACGTGTTCGAACGCGCGCACCGGTTCGGCGGCTGGACTGTGCTGGCGTTGTTCGCGGTGCACTCGGCGATGGCCGCGCCGACGAGCCTGTGGGTGCTGGCGGTCGTGGTGTTCAGTGTCGCGCTGCCGTGGCTGCGGCTGCGCCGGGTGCCGGTGCGGATCGTGCGCCCCTCGCGGCACGTCGCGCTCGTCTGGTTCGACCACGGCGTCACACCGTTCGCCGGGTCGTCCACTTCGGTCAGCCGCAACCCGTTGCTGGAATGGCACTCGTTCGCCAACGTGCCGACACCGGGCCAGAGCGGATTCCGGTTGACCATCTCCCGCGCCGGGGACTGGACCGGATCGTTGATCGACGATCGACCAACCCACGTGTGGGTCAAGGGAATCCCGACCGCGGGCGTCGGCAACATCGACAAGCTGTTCCGCAAGGTGGTGTGGGTCGCCACCGGCAGCGGAATCGGCCCCTGCCTGCCACACCTGCTCTCCGGCGACACCCCGTCGCTGCTGGTCTGGTCGACACGCCACCCGCGAAGCACGTACGGCGACGACCTGGTCGACGAGATCCTCGGTGTCCAGCCCGACGCGATCATCTGGGACACCGACTCGAGCGGCAAACCAGACCTGGTCGCACTGGCCCACCAGGCGTACGTCGCCTGCGGCGCCGAGGCCGTCATCTGCATCTCCAACAAGAAGACCACCTGGCAGATCGTCGAGGAACTGGAAACGCGGGGCATCCCCGCGTTCGGCGCGATCTGGGACTCATGAGGAGACCACAGTGGACAAAACAGCGATATACGAGACACTGCACGTCGACGACACCGGCGACATCGTCACGCTGACCATCACCCGGCCCGCCGCCCGCAACGCGCTGTCCCGCCAGGTCCTGACCGAGCTCCAACACTTCCTGCGCACAGCGGTCAAGCCGATGATCCTGACCGGCGCGCCGGGGCCCGCGTTCGTCGCGGGTGCCGACATCAGGGAGATGGCCGCGATGACACCGGAGGAGGGCAGACAGTTCGGCAGGCTCGGCCAGTCCGTGATGAACCTGCTGGAAGCCGTGCCCGCGCCGGTGATCGCGTGCGTGGACGGCTACGCGCTCGGCGGCGGATGCGAACTGGCGATGGCGTCTGATTTCATCTACGCGACGACGAAGGCGGTGTTCGGACAGCCGGAGGTGCTGCTGGGGCTGATCCCCGGCTTCGGCGGGTGCGTGCGGCTGCAGCGGCTGGTCGGGCCGGGCCGGGCGCGTGAGCTGGTCTACACCGGCCGCAAGGTGGACGCCACCGAGGCCAGGCGGCTCGGGCTGGTGAACGAGGTCTACGACACGCGCGCGGAGATGCTGACCGCCGCGCGCGCCTGCCTCACCACGATCGCGGCGAACTCCCCTGCTGCGGTGGCGTTGTGCAAGGCCACGGTCAACGCCGCACGCGGCGAGAACGTCCACACTGGACTGGAGGTGGAACTGGCGGCATTCCGGCAGGCGTTCACGACACCGGACATGCGCACCGGCACGGCGGCCTTCCTGGCCAAGCGCAAGCCGGTCTTCCGAGCTTGAGGGGGTGTGTCATCAACGACAGCAACATGGCGCTGCTGCGTGCGCTGCACGACGAGCACGCGGCACCTCTGCTGCGCTATGTCCTGCGGCTCACCGGCGATGACCAGCTCGCCGAGGACGTCGTACAGGAAGCCCTGCTGCGGGCGTGGAAGAACCCGGACATCCTGGCCCAGGGCGACTCGGCGGCGCGGGCGTGGCTCTACACGGTGGCGCGCAACGTCGTCATCGACGACCGCCGCAGCGCACGCGCACGGCGCGAGATCGGCCTGGAGACCGTGCCGGAACGAGCACGTTCCGACCCCACGGAGTCAGCGTTGGACACCTGGCTGGTCGCCGACGCGCTCAGCCAGCTCACGCCGGACCACCGCACGGTGATCGTCCGCGCGTACTACATGGGACAGTCGGTCGCCGAACTGGCCGAACTGCTGGATGTCCCGCCGGGCACGGTCCGGTCCCGGCTGCACTACGGCCTGCGTGCGTTGCGGCTCGCACTGCAGGAGAGAGGAGTGACCGGGCGTTGACCGACTTCTACCGCGAGTGGGACGTCGCCTACGTGCTGGGATCGCTCTCGCCCGCGGAGCGCAAGGACTACGAACAGCACCTG
>NZ_CDME01000018.1 GCF_000826545.1 Kibdelosporangium sp. MJ126-NF4
ACCGGACCAATAGTGGAAAAGCTGGACAGACCAGCGACCCCGGCACGCCTCACACCGAAACCACTGGCCCACCACCACAACCACCCACCACCAAGATCACAACCCAAGATCAACGGTGAATCCAGGCCAGACGCACCGAAGGCCGCCTTCGTTGCATCAAGCGCGCCGGAGGCCGCCTTGGTTGCGGGGATGGGGGGCTACAGGCGAGCAAGAGTGACGGGGAGGCCGTCCGAGGGAGCGGGCAAGGCTGTCGTGTCCCACCGGACCGTGTACTCCTCGGGGATAGACCACCGGTTGCTCGTCAACAGCCTGTGCAGGAGTGTCTTCACTTCCAGCATCCCGAAGTGCAGGCCGATGCACTTGTGCGCTCCGCCGCCGAACGGCATCCACGCGTAGCGGTGGACCTTGTCCTCCCTGCGCTCCTCGCTGAAGCGCTCCGGGTCGAAGTGGGTGGGGTTCGGCCAGTGCTCCGGCAGCATCTGGGTCACCCACGGTGTCAGTGAGACCATTGTGTTCGCCGGGACGTAGTGGCCGAGGATCTCGGTCTCCCGCACCGTCTTCCGTGCCAGTGACGGTACCGGCGCGACCAGTCTCAGGGACTCCTTGATCACCATTTCCAGCGTGGTCAGGCTTTCCAGCTCGTCGATGTCCAGTGGGCCCGGCCCCGCCGCCAGGCACTCCTCGCGGGCCCTGTCCTGCCATTCCGGGTGTTTGCCCAGGTAGTAGGTGGCCACTGTGGTGGTGATGGTTGTTGTGTCGTGGGCCGCCATCATCAGGAAGATCATGTGGTTGACCACGTCGTCGTCGCTGAAGGCTTCGTCGTCATCTGTTCGCGCGTGGCACAGGCCCGCGAACAGGTCGTTCGAGTCGCTCGCTCGTTTGGCCGGGATGGTTCTGCGGAAGAAGTCCTCCAGCACGCGCCGTCCTTTGAGGCCCGCGTTCCAGCGGCCGCCCGGGACGGGGAAGCGGACCAGTGACGTTCCCGCCCGCACAGTGTCCACGAAGGCCTTGTTCAGCGCGTCCTTCTCCCTGCCGAGCGCCGCTGCCATGAACACGCTTCCCGCGATGTCCAGGGTGAGCTGCTTCAACGCCGGGTAGACCAGCAACCGCCCGGGTTGCCACGACTTCACGCCGTCGGCGACGGACGAGGACACGTGGTCGAGGTAGCCGGTCAGCCGCTGGCGCGTGAACGCCTGCTGCATCAGTCTCCGGTGGAACATGTGCTCGTCGAAGTCGAGCAGCATCAGGCCACGCCGGAAGAACGGCCCGATGAAGTACTCCCATCCCTTCTGGGAGAACACCTTGTCCTTGTTGGTCATCACGACCTGGCTCGCTTCGCCTCCCGCGACGGCGACCATGTTCACGCCGAACACGTTCATCCACGACACCGGGCCGTACGTCTCGTAGCGTTTCAGTCCGAAGTCCAGTCCCAGCCGCAACGCCTCAAGCGAGTGCCCGACCAGTGGGATTCCGCCGTCGCCCGGTACCGCCTTCAGTCCCGAGCCGGTCGGCACGTTCGCCAGTGCGCTGCTGCGCCAGCGTTTGTTCAGCAGCCACTCGTCAAACCTCGTCGCGCCGGGCATGTGCGTCGTTGTCACTGCCAGCCTCCGCTGCTTGGTCCAGTACGGCTATCGCAAGTCCGGTCAGCTCGGTCACCAGGCCTGGCCGGGTGGTGACCCTCGGTGTTCTGGTCAGGTCGTTGACGATGGTCAGCGCCGCGTGCACGGCAATCCGAGCTTCCGGCTCCGGCAGCTGGGGCGCAACGGTTCTGAGCAACGTCACCCATTCGGCCACATACGCCCGTTGCACGCGGACCAGTTCCTTGCGGTCGCGGTCGGGGACGGTGCCGAGTTCGCCCGCGAACACCGAGAACAGGTCGTCCGACCGCAACACGATGTCCACATAGGAGCTCGCGAGGCCGATGAGGGCCGCGTGTGGCGATGCCGCGTTCGCGATCACCCGTCTGGCGTCCATGTGCAGTCGGTCGGCCATCCGGTACCCGGCCGCCGTCAGCAGTTCCGCCTTTCCGGTGAAATGCCGGTAGACGCTCGGCCCCGCGATTCCGGCAGCCGCCCCGATGTCCTCCATGCTCACGTCGCGGTAGCCGCGTTCCCGGAACAGCTTCGTCGCGACCGTCAGCAGTTCCTCCCGCCGGGACACCGGCGTCACCGGGCGTTGCCAGTCGGGACGGGCCGAGTCGGGGGAGGCCGGGATCGTGCTGCCCAACACCGCGCACGCCAACGTGCCGAGCAGTTGCTCGAAGCGGCGGCGGGGCAGTGACACGTGGTGGTCGGCGACGCTGCCGAACACGCTCAACGCCGCCCAGGCCAGCAGTTCCGCGTCGGCCAGTGACAGCTCCGGCCGGGCGTCACGCAGCACCGAGATCCAGTCGCCCATCAGCTCCGCGCCGCGTTTGCGGATCTTGACCTGGTCGGCCTTGTCCAGGTAACGGCCCTGCCAGCGCCACAGCGCGGTGACCTCACGGCGTTCCACCGCCAGCGCCGAGACCGCGTCGACCAGCGCGTGCAATGGCTCGTCCTGGGTCAGCGCCTGGTCGGTGACCAGTCCGAACCGGTCGAGGCCGGACAGCAGCACGTGCGCGAGGACGTCCTGCTTGCCGCGGAAGTGCCGGTACACGGCCGGGCCGGTCACGCCCGCCGCCGCGGCGATGTCGTTGACGCTCACCCCGTGGTAGCCGTGCCTGCGGAACAGCTCGGCGGCAGCGTCGGTGAGCTGCTCCCTGCGGTTTCGCGGTCGGCTGTTCACGGCGGGAGTGACCTCCGTCTCGTAATCGGTGCATAGCAAAGCTAGATCAGCGTCTTCGGCTTGACAAGCTGCGGATTCGTTCCATTATGTGAATGAGCATTAGCCACCAGCGCGGGTGAGAGGAACTTCGGCGTGAGCACAGAAGCGTTCATCTACGAGGCGATCCGGACGCCTCGCGGCCGGGGCAAGAAGACCGGCTCGCTGCACGGCGTCAAGCCGATCTCACTGGTGACCGGGCTGATCGACGAGCTGCGCACCCGGCACCCGAACCTGGACACCGACCGGGTCAGCGACCTGATCCTCGGTGTCGTGTCGCCCGTCGGCGACCAGGGCGCGGTGATCCCCCGCACGGCCGCGATCGCCGCCGGCCTGCCGGACAACGTCGCCGGTGTGCAGGTCAACCGGTTCTGCGCGTCCGGCCTCGAAGCGGTCAACCAGGCCGCGCAGAAGGTCCGGTCCGGCTGGGACGAGCTGATCATCGCCGGTGGCGTCGAGTCGATGTCCCGCGTACCGATGGGCTCCGACGGCGGCGCGTGGGCGATGGACCCGGAGACCAGCTACCAGACCTACTTCGTGCCGCAGGGCATCGGCGCGGACCTGATCGCCACCATCGAGGGCTTCTCCCGCGACGACGTCGACTCGTACGCGCTGCGGTCGCAGGAGCTGGCCGCGAAGGCGTGGGCGGGCGGGTACTTCGCCAAGTCGGTCGTGCCGGTCAGGGACCGCAACGGCGTCGTCGTGCTGGACCACGACGAGCACATGCGCCCGGACACCACCCGCGAGGGCCTGGCCAAGCTGGCCCCGTCCTTCGCCGGGATCGGTGAGATGGGCGGCTTCGACGCGGTGGCGCTGCAGAAGTACCACTGGGTCGAGAAGATCAACCACGTGCACCACGCGGGCAACTCGTCCGGCATCGTCGACGGCGCCGGGCTGGTGCTGGTCGGCAACGAGCAGGTCGGCAAGGACCTCGGCCTGACGCCGCGGGCGCGGATCGTGGCCACCGCGGTCACCGGCTCCGACCCGACGATCATGCTGACCGGTCCGACCCCGGCCACCGAGAAGCTGCTCAAGACAGCCGGGCTCGGCGTCGAGGACATCGACCTGTTCGAACTGAACGAGGCGTTCGCGTCGGTCGTGCTGAAGTTCCAGAAGGACCTGGGCATCCCGGACGAGAAGCTGAACGTCAACGGTGGCGCCATCGCGATGGGTCACCCGCTCGGCGCGACCGGTGCGATCATCACCGGCACCATGGTCGACGAGCTGGAACGCCGCGAAGCCCGCCGGGCCGTGGTCACCCTGTGCATCGGTGGCGGCATGGGCCTGGCCACCCTGATCGAGCGCGTCTGAGGAGCAGCGAACCGATGACCGAGAACATGATTCGCTGGGAGCAGGACGCGGACGGCATCGTCACGTTGACGATGGACGACCCGAACCAGTCGGCCAACACGATGAACGAGACGTACTTCCGCTCGATACACGAGACGATCGACCGGCTGTACGCCGAGCAGGACAAGATCGCCGGTGTGATCATCACGTCCGCGAAGAAGACCTTCTTCGCCGGTGGCGACCTGAAGATCATGAGCAAGTCCAGCAAGGCCGACGCGGCCGAGATCACCGAGCGCGTCAACGGCGGCAAGGCCGACCTGCGCAGGCTGGAACTGCTGCCCAAGCCCGTCGTCGCGGCGATCAACGGCGCCGCGCTCGGCGGTGGCCTGGAGATCGCACTGGCGTGCAAGTACCGGATCGCCCTTGACGCCAAGGGCAGCCAGATCGGCCTGCCCGAGGTCACGCTGGGCCTGCTGCCCGGCGGTGGCGGTGTGGTGCGGACCGTGCGCCTGCTGGGCATCCAGGGTGCG
Source organism: Kibdelosporangium sp. MJ126-NF4 (assembly GCF_000826545.1). The sequence goes on from NZ_CDME01000018.1 coordinate 4,623, forward strand.
CTGCTCAACGTCCTGCTGCAGGGCCAGCGCAACAAGCCCGCGAAGGCCAAGGAGATCGGCCTGGTACACGAGGTCGTGGCCACGCCGGACGAGCTGATCGCGAACGCCAAGACGTGGATCAAGGCCAACCCGGAGGCCGTGCAGCCGTGGGAGGTCAAGGGCTACAAGATCCCCGGTGGCACGCCGTCGAACCCGTCGTTCGCCGCGAACCTGCCCGCGTTCCCGTCGAACCTGCGCAAGCAGCTCAAGGGCGCGAACATGCCCGCCCCGCGCAACATCATGGCCGCGGCGGTCGAGGGCGCACAGGTGGACTTCGACACCGCGTCGCTGATCGAGACGCGCTACTTCGTCGACCTGCTGACCGGCCAGGTCGCCAAGAACATGATCAAGGCGTTCTTCTTCGACCTGCAGCACATCAACTCCGGCGGCTCCCGCCCGGACGGCTACGAGAAGTACACCGCCCGCAAGGCGCTCGTGCTCGGCGCGGGCATGATGGGCGCGGGTATCGCGTACTCCTGTGCCAGGGCTGGCATCGAGGTCGTGCTCAAGGACGTTTCCCTTGAGTCGGCGAAGAAGGGCAAGGCCTATTCGGAGACGATCCTCGGCAAGGCGGTCTCCCGCGGCAAGCTCACGCAGGAGAAGGCCGACGAGGTGCTGGCCAGGATCACCCCGACGGACAAGGCCGAGGACGCGGCCGGTGCCGACCTGGTGATCGAGGCGGTGTTCGAGGACCCGTCGCTCAAGCACAAGGTGTTCCAGGAGATCGAGAGCTTCGTCGCGCCGGACGCGCTGCTCGGCTCGAACACCTCGACGCTGCCGATCACGGGCCTGGCGGAAGGTGTGCAGCGCCAGGAGGACTTCATCGGCCTGCACTTCTTCTCGCCGGTGGACAAGATGCCACTGCTGGAGATCATCCGTGGCTCCCGCACCAGCGACGCCGCGCTGGCCAAGGCGATCGACGTGGCGCAGCAGATCAAGAAGACGCCGATCGTGGTCAACGACAGCCGCGGGTTCTTCACCAGCCGCGTGATCGGCACGTTCATCAACGAAGCGGTGGCCATGGTCGGCGAGGGCATCGCGGTGCCGTCGATCGAGCAGGCGGGCAGCCAGGCCGGTTACCCCGCGCCGCCGCTGCAGCTGCTGGACGAGCTGACGCTGACGCTGCCCCGCAAGATCCGCGAGGAAACCAAGGCGGGCATCGAGGCAGCGGGCGGAACATGGGTGACGCACCCGTCCGAGGCCGTGATCGACAAGCTGGTCCTGGAGTACGAGCGCAAGGGCCGCTCGTCGGGCGCGGGCTTCTACGACTACACCGACGGCAAGCGGACAAGCCTGTGGGAGGGCCTGAAAGAGGCGTTCGGCTCCGGCTCGAAGGAGATCCCCTTCGAGGACATGAAGGAGCGGATGCTGTTCGCCGAGGCACTGGAGACAGTGAAGTGCTTCGACGAGGGCGTGCTCACCTCCATCCCGGACGCCAACATCGGCTCGATCATGGGCATCGGCTTCCCACCGTGGACCGGTGGCGTGATCCAGTACATCAACGGCTACCCGGGTGGCCTCGCGGGCTTCGTCGCCAGGTCGCGTGAACTGGCCGAGCGCTACGGCTCGCACTTCGAGCCCCCGGCCTCGCTGGTCGAGAAGGCCGAGAAGGGCGAGATCTTCGAGTAGGCCCTGACCGACCACCGCCCCGGGTGTCACGAGTCCGTGACACCCGGGGCGGTTTCATGTTGTCCGGTGCTCGGTCACTTGTCCGGAGTGGGCGTGGCCCATACGAGGTGCGGCGTGATGTTGGTTTGGCTGGGGACATAGCGGAGTGCGTTGTCGGGCTCGGTCAGTGCGTACTGGTTTCGGCCGTCGGTGGTCACCATGTACGAGCCGTGCGGGAGTTCCATGCCCCAGGCGATGATCTCGGCGTCGGTCTGTTCGCCGTACTCGACCACGACCGCGAACACGCGAGGCGCCTGGTCGGCGACGAACCGCGTGACCAGGGTGGTGAAGTCCATGTCGCGCAGGTTGTCGAGGCTGGACTGTGAAGTCTTTGTGGACACGGCTGAACTCCCGTTGACTGTCGAGTGATTGGTGATCGGGCGCCTGCCACGGTGGCCTCGGAAGGGTACCACGATCGTTCTAAACGTTCCGATCGTTCGATATGTTCCTTCTGTTTAATACGTTCTGACCAGCATGATTCGTTCATGATCGTGAGTGATCATGGTCGACGTGTCACCTGACAGGCTGATCTCGACCGGCGAAGCCGCCAAGCAGCTCGGCATAGGCCGCACAACGCTGCACAGCTGGTGGGTGAACGGCCTCGTCGAACCCGAGTATGTGACGCCGGGCGGACATGCCCGATGGGACCTGCAAGACCTTCGCAGGCAGATCAAGGAGCTGCGCAAGCCGGAAGATGGTTAGTTGGTCGACATGTGGCGCAAGGACATCACGCACTCGAACCTGCTCATCCTCACGAAAACGAGCCGTGCCGAGTTGCTGGCCGGAGTCGAGCAGGGCGATCCCGGCCCGCTGCGGAACACACCAACGGCTCACCGGACAGACGTCAGTCTCGGCAGTGTCGTGTCGGAGAAGGCGGCGGAATGGTTCCGGAAGTGGGCCGTCGAAGGTGACACGGCAACGCTGCGCACGAACTCACTGAGTGTGATCGCCAAGCTGCCAGGCAAGGAGAACGCCGACCTGGTTGTTCAGGTACTGGAGAACGACCCGAAGGTGCGCCGCCTGATCGTGGCGAGTGAGATCTCCCGGCTGACACAGCTCGACTGGAAGCTTGCGCTCAAGGGCGCCGACGATCCCACCACGATCCCCGAGCCGCGAAAAATCGCGGCGAAACTGGCCAAGGGGGCGATCAACCCCAAAGGCACCGAGTCCCGCTGGGCCAGCACCTATGTGCTCACCCGACTGGTGCCCTGTCTCGGACGTTAGCTCAGGCGGCCAGCCACTTCGCGACCGAAGCCCGCTGGACGCGCCGCTATCCGCCGTAATCGGGAAGAGTGGGTGTGCCCCGCTGGTGTGCGACTGCGGTCAGGTGGCAGCCGGTTCGTATGGACAGGATGGTGTTGATCTTGGTACCCAGTTTCAGGTCCGCGCCGAACGCGTCGGCGGCTGTGACCTCGTGGTCGCCGGGTCGGTCGACGATGACGCGTAGTGGCGTTTCGAATTCGTACTTGCGGGCGACTTCGTGCGCGATCTCGACCATGCGCGTCCATTTGTCGTCCGGCACTTTCCCGTCTGATACCCAGAGAGGTAGTCCTCGGGTCGCCTTGTCTCTGCCATCCACGTCGACAAAGTTGTGACCACAGAGTGCTCCGCCTGCGGACCCGGGGTCCTCGTACCAGTTGCCGACTCCGGTTTCGGACTCCAGTCGTGTCCGAAGCGTGGTCACCATTTCGCTGTAGCGTTGTGTGGCTTGGTCGATGTCGGGTCGTTTCATGAGCTCTTGGAACAGTTGTTGGCGGCGAGTTGCCTTGTCCACGGGCCTTCCAGGTCCTTCCATGTCAGTGCCGCAACCGACCGTCATGATCGTGAGCGTGATACCAGCGAGCCAGCGCCGCAACCTGTGTTGGGGTTTGGGTTTGATCGCGTGCACGTCACGCCCCTGATCGGTGTTAGTGGGTGATTCCGGTACCGGCTACAACGTTGGCAAGATTCCACTCGCTCGTTGTGTATTTTTCGTCCCCTGAGCGCAGGTACTCGCTGTGTCCGTGAGCTGCGATGAAGTGCCGACCATCCGGGGCGGTGTAGTCGTGAGTGGACAGTTGGCGCATACCGGGCATCTCGGCGGGATCGCGGCCGTACCATCCCTGCTGGCTAGGAGACACCCCTTTGGTAATGTCAGCGGCGTCGGCCACTCTGTCGCCGTCGGCCTCCATGTTGTAGATATGCCCTGTCGGCGCCTTCAACTGCGCCGCATCGTTGACACCAAGTCCTGGTGAGCCGAATACGGCGACGTCGTCGACTCCAGTGTCGTTGTCCCGCAGGGCGATGCCGGTCGTCAGTGAGCCGTAGGAGTGGCCGATGGCGGTCAGGTGTGGATCGTCCGTACGCGATGCGTCGATGCCATTGAGGAACGATGAAAGCCGCGCCGCGCCCTCTCTCGCTTTGCTGTCACTCGCGGCGTCCCCTGGATTCAGGTCGAAGCTCGGCGGCTCGTAGTTCAACCACGTCACAGTCGCCACGGTTTCACCGGCACGACCATTTCGGCGGAGCTCTTCCAACGCATTTCTGCGAAGGTCTTCCACGTCTTGATCGTAACCTTCCATGCGATCGTTGACAGTGGAGTTCATGCCTGGTGTGAATACGGCGACATGGTTGGCGGTATCCACATTGCCAACGGCAATGGCCGCCTTGGCGCGTTCTCCGGTGGTGTCCAGGACGAGAAGTTGTCGTTCTGGTTGTGTCAGCATGTTTTCGACGTCTCTGAGCGAGTCGAGCTTGGCGTCGATCGCTGCCAGTTCGGTTCTCAACCGGCCCAGGCGTTGGTCCGCCGGGTCGACGGACATGGGCGGGGTGTCCTCGTAGGCCCGCAGCTCTGCGGCTTTGGCGTCACGTTCGGCTCGGAGGCGGGCGCGTTCGCCTGGGATGCGGGCGCGGTTGGCCAGGTCGCGGTAGTGGGCCGGGACGCCGTCGAGGTTGCCGATCCATTCCGGGTGGCTGGCCAGAATCCACTGTTTCCCGCCCTCGCCGAGAGTGGCCCACCAGGCCGCGTTCGAGGCGGCTGTGCCGCCGACCGGTGGTTCGAGCATGGACAGGGTGCCCGCGTCAGCACCGGCACGCGCGGCTTCGGTGAGACTGTCCTGGTTGCGGTTGCCTGTTCCGCCGGGGTCCAGGCATTTCGACATCACGGTGGACAGATCGTTGTCGATGTCCTCGGCCCGGCGAATGATCTCCTTCACCCGTTCGGCGAGTTCCGCCTTGACGCGTTCCCGATCTTGTTCCCACTGTTTCCGCTCGTCCTCGGACGAGAAACCGAACTCGGTCGTGCCGGTGAGCGCACCGTTGTCCTCGATGCGCAGGTAGTACCTGCTGGCAAGGGCCTCTGCGTCAGCGATGCCGTGTCGTAGACCGGTGACCGAGTCGGCGACCTGGCCCATCGCTGTACGCATGGCGGCGATTTCGCTGACGAGATCCTCAAGGCCATCCCGAATCCCGCTGAGGTTCTCGGTCGCGGCGGCCGCGGCCTGGCCATGCCACCGGCCAGTATTGGCGGTGTCGCCCAGTTCGTCGGACAGGCCGACCAATTCCGTGCATCGCTGGTTGAGCACGCCAACGCTCTCATGGAGCCATTCGGCGTCCCACGTCCGGACATCCCCGTAGGCGACCATCAGTTGAACGCTTCCTTCGCTTTGTGCTCGTCCACGGTGTAGTCACCGGCCGCCCACGTCAACTTGGTGGCGTGATCAATTAGTCTCTTTGTGGATCTCCGGCCTTGGTTCAGCCACGATTCTTCCAGTTCGTGGACTCGTGCGCCGGACTTCGAACCTCGTAACGCGCTTTGGACACCTCCCATTCGGCAGCCCACATCCATGGTGGCCAATTGGTCTGCGGCGGATTGAGCCGCCGTTGCCGCGCGGCGAAGCTGGTCGATCTCTACTGCGAAACCGTTCACGATGTTCCTCCCCGGAACACTCGACCGACCACAGTATGGCGCACGCTGGACACGCTGAGTTCCGTTGTCGGCCGAATTGAGTGTTTCTACCCAGGTGCGGATGTGCGCCTGGGCAGTGTTGTCCGGGAAGACGGTCGAGTGGTTATTACAAGTGCGCCCTGCTCGATGAGCTCAGGCGGTCAGCCACTGGGCGGCGGCGTTCCTGATGTCGCGTTCCAGGCCGCTGCCTCGCTGGTCGACAAGGCCGAGAAGGCCGAGATCTTCGAGTAGGCCCTGACTGAACCACCGCCCCGGCGTCACGAGTCCGTGACGCCGGGGCGGTTTTATGCATCCGGTGGATGCGGCACGCAGCCGGTATGCAACTCCCAGTGGGCAACAGGTGTGGATCTTCACCCTTTAGTGCTAACTTGCTGCCCCGTGTCCCCCACGAGATCACATCGTAAGCCACTTTCCGTAGTCCTCTGTGCCGGTCTTGGTGCAGCGCTCGCCGCTGGTGGCTTGCTGTTACCCAACTGGTCGGCCGACGACGCACCGGCGAACAGTGCGGTGCGGAACGCGGCCTTCCAGGTCGTGTCACCGCCGACCGGCGAGGAGAGTTCGCCCCCGTCGTTCGCCAAGCCGATGGACATGACCAGCGAGGCTCTCGACACCCCCGAGGAAGAGGAACCGGAAGCGGCCACCCCCGCCGAGGCGGCGGAACTGAAAGCCAAGAAGAAGCTCACCGACATCGTGGTCGAGAAGGTGAACACGGAACGCAAGCGCGCGGGGTGCAAGCCGCTGGGCAAGGCCGCCGCGTTGACCAAGTCCGCGCAGAGGCACAGCGACGACATGTCGAAGCGCGACTACTTCTCGCACACCACCCCCGAGGGTGTGACGTTCGACCAGCGGATCAAGAAGGCAGGCTATCCCCGTCCGGGCGCCGAGAACATCGCCAAGGGCGCCACCACGGCGACGAAGGTGATGTCGCTGTGGATGAACTCGGCCGGGCACAAGCGGAACATCCTTAACTGCGACCTGAAGAAGATCGGCGTCGGACTGGCCAAGGACGGCTGGTACTGGACGCAGAACTTCGGTTACTGACCATCGGCGACGAGTGATCGGGAGGTCCGTGATCTCTCCCGATCACTCCTGTTGCCATGGGTCAGCCAGTCAGCCACCGGGCCGCGGCGTTCCTGATGTCGCGTTCCAGATCGCTGCCCTTGGTGGGGAACACGCGGTTGACCGGGTAACCGGACTTCTCCAGCACGTAGGCGAGCGCGGCGTACTCGCGGGGATACTTCGCGACGGTGGCCCCCTCGATGTCGATCAGGCCGAGCGGGAACGTGAACGTGCCGTGGTCGTAGACGCTGCAGCGATGAACGATTCCCCAACGCCCGTCGCGTTTCTCGACCCGGTCGATGAAGCGGTTGTGGACGTTGAAGCCGAGGTTCAGCTGGATGTTCTCGCCGATGAGCACCGCGTTCGTCTCCACCACGGCCTTGTCGCCGTGGAAGGTGACGACCGGGTTGGCGATCAGGTGCTTGCTGCGCAGATCCGAGTGGCCCATCCGCTCGGAGGCGTCGACGAAGTCACCCGCCGGGCCCTCGAACCAGGCGATCTCCATCCTGGCGTCGGCGTGGAAAAGCCCGCGCAACTGGTCCCACTGACTCAGATCGCGGTGCATCCACCCGGTCATCAGGTCCGATATGGCCAGCTTGTCCTCGACACGATCGTTCACCACGCCATCGAACGTACGCCCGTCTGATCGGTGCGTGCCGCTCGCAGGAGCTACCGTGGGTCGTGTCACATCGCCCAATCGGGTTTTTGGGTGGTTAGGGCGCGCATCTGCTTGGGTACCCGGGCCTCACGACGGAGATGACCGGGTGGGGAGAAGAACACGATGACGTACACCAAGCGACTGCCCAAGCCAGTGGTCGAGCAGTGGGACTGGCAGCTCCAGGGCGCGTGCCGTGGGCAGGAGTCGGCGGTCTTCTTCCATCCTGACAACGAACGCGGACCGGCTCGCCGGATGCGGCAGGCCAGGGCGAAGCAGGTCTGTCATGACTGTCCGGTCATCATGCAGTGCAGGCAGCACGCCCTCAAGGCCCGTGAGCCGTTCGGTGTCTGGGGTGGACTCGACGAGGACGAGCGTCGCGCGATTTTCGCCAAGCGCGCCCGTCACCAGCACCAGCCTGCCGCCTGAGAGCACACAGGACTTACTCCCGCGCAGCGGACGTGGCCCGGAATCTCCGGGTCGCGTCCGCTGTCCACTTCAGCAGTGCCTCCAGCGTGTGCACGCGCAGCAGCATGCCCATCACCTGGGGATCGGTCGGCGAACCGTCGACGTGTTCGACGTGGCCGCGCAGCGCCGCGAGTTCCTCGCGCAGCACGGTTTCCTCACGGGCCAGTACCTTCAGTGCGTCCGGTGGGTCCAGTGTGGACACCAGGAGCGCGCGCAGCGTCGTCTCGTCCCGGACGGTCCGGTCCGGCTCGGTGGACGTCAGCCAGCGGCGTAGTTCCGCCCGTCCCGCGTCGGTGACGCGGTAGGTGCGGCGGCCGCGTGGGCCTTCGGCCACTTCCTCGGCGAAGCCCGCCTCGGTCAGTTTGGCGAGTTCGCCGTACATCTGGTTGCGGCGGGCGTACCAGACGCCGCGCATCACCTCGTCGAACGTCCTCGCCAGGTCGTAGCCGCTCTGCGGGCCCGCGAGCAGGGTGCCGAGCACGGCGTGCCGAAGGGACATGACACTAGTTTGACCGATCGAACATGACCGGTCAAACTTGACCTGTGAATGAGCGACGCAAACGAACGATCCTGCTGGCCACGCTGGTCTGCGCCCTTCTCGCCGCCCTGGACGGCACGGTCACCAGCACGGCCATGCCCCGCATCGCCGCCGCCCTGCACGGCGAATACGACCTCACCTGGGCGGTGACCGCGTACCTGCTGGCGTCGACGGTGACCATCCCGGTGTACGGCCGGATGGCCGACCTGCACGGCCGCAAGATCCCGATGCTGACCGGCCTCGCGCTGTTCCTGGTGGGCTCCGCGTTGTGCGCGACCGCGCAGACCATGACTGGGCTGATTGTTTTCCGTGTGGTGCAAGGGATCGGCGCGGGTGCGCTGATGACCGTCGGGATGACACTGGTGCGTGACCTGTATCCGCCGAACCAGGCACAGGGCATGCTGCGGATGCAGACGCTGCTCGCGGGCGTGATGGTGATCAGCTTCATCGGAGGGCCGCTGGCCGGTGGGTTCGTCACCGACCACTGGGGCTGGCGGTGGATCTTCCTCGGCAACCTGCCGCTCGGCCTGGCCGCCGCGGCTGTGCTGGCCCGGCTGATTCCCGGCACCACCGGGGAACGCGCCGAGAACGGGCGGTTCGACCTGGCCGGGGTGGCCCTGCTCGGCCTGGGTGTCTCGTTCGTCCTTGTCGGCGGCTGGCTGCTGCCCGCCGGGATCGCCACACTGGCGGTTTTCGTTGCGGTGGAACGCCGGGCGGAGGTTCCCATTGTCCCGTTGCGACTGTTCGGCAGCCGGGGATACAGCGCCGCGACCGTCGCCGGGTTCCTGTTCACCGTCGCGATGATGCCCGCGGGACTGTTCCTCGGTGTCTACTTCCAGCAGGTGCTCGGCTACAGCGCCACGGCGTCAGGCTGGATGGTCCTCCCACTGATGGGCGGCATGATCGTGGGCAACCGGCTGACCGCCGCCATCACCATCCGCAGTGGGCGGATCAAGCCCGTGCTCACCGCGGGCGCTGTCCTCGTCGTCGCGGGCTCGGCGCCGCTCGCGTTGCTGGACAGCGGGATTCCCCTGTGGATCACGCTGGGCTGCACGGCGTTGGTCGGGCTCGGTGCGGCGCCGTCGATGGGTGGGATCGCGATGGTCGCCCAGACCGCGGTGGACCGGCGGGACGTCGGCGCCGCCACGGCGGGGCTCAACCTGATCAAGCAGTTCGGCGGCAGCGCCGGGCTGGCCGCCGGGCAGGCGCTGGTCGGGGTCCAGCACATCGGCGGCACGATCGCGATCGTCGGCACCGCGGGCGGCCTGCTCGCGCTCGCCGCCGTGCTGGCCATTCCGGACATGAACCTGCTGGCGTCCGCGCACTGAGTTCACCTGCCGGACTACTGCTCCTCCTCCAACAGGCCGTCGCGCAGCTTCTGCAGGGTCCGCGACAGCAGCCGGGAGACGTGCATCTGCGAGATACCGACCTTCTCCGCGATCTGGGTCTGGGTGAGATTTCCGAAGAACCGCAGCAGCAGGATGGTTCGTTCCCGTTCCGGCAGTTCGCGAACCAGCGGCAGCAGCGACTCGTGGTTCTCCACGCCCTCCATCGCCGAGTCCGGTTCGCCGAGCATCTCGCCGAGTGAGGTGTTGTCCGAGTCCTGGGTGAGCATGTCGTCCAGGGACACCGAGTGGTACGCGTTGCCCGCCTCGAGGCCTTCGTAGACCTCGTCCTTGCTCAGGCCGAGCCGGGTGGCGATCTCACTCGGGGTCGGTGCGCGGCCGAGCTGCTGTGACAGTTCGTTCCCGGCCGCGGTGATGGCCAGGTGCAGTTCCTTGAGCCGCCGCGGCACGCGCACCGACCAGCTGGAGTCGCGGAAGTACCGGCGGATCTCACCCATCACGGTCGGCACGGCGAACGACAGGAAGTCCGTGCCGCGTTCGGGATCGAAGCGGTCGACCGCGTTGATCAGGCCGACCGTGGCGACCTGGACGAGGTCCTCGTTCGACTCACCCCGGTGGGAGAAGCGCCGGGCGATGTGCTCGGCCACCGGCAGGTGACCGGTGACGAGCTCGTCACGCACCTCGACGCGGCGCGGGTCGTCCTCGGCCAGCGCCGCGAGCTCGTGGAACACCGGCGCCAGGTGCTCGTAGCTGTTCTTGGTTCTGGCCCGCGCTGTCACACCGCATCAGTCCTCGAGTAGTCCGGGTGCGGGCCGCGTTTGGCCAGGTCGATGAGCACCCGGTAGCCGCCGGGGACCTGTTCGACGCGGGTGCTGGCGCTGTCGGTCAGCGTGGTGAGCACCCGCCAGCCGAACGAGCTGGTGTCCAGCGGCAAAGCCTCTACTGTGGACAGCGCGGTGCCCTGCATGGAGATCGAGTCACCGGTGACCCTGAACCGGCACCGCAGCTCCGTACCCGGCCACGCGGCACCGGCGAGCATGGAGCAGGCCTCGTCGACGGCCAGCTTGAGGTCGGCGACGAAGTCGAGGTCGAAGTCCTCGCGCATGGCGATGGTGGCCGCGAGCGACCGGATGATGGGCAGGTAACGCGCCTCGGCCGGAACTCTCAGCTCGATGTCACCGACGTCAACCGAACTGTCCACGAAGGACTTGTTCGCCGCAGTCATGATCACCGCCCCTCCTGTGGTGTGCCGCCCTCGTTTGACGTGACGACTGCTGGGCTGGTTAACCACAGGCCGGTCGGCGCAAACGCATGTGACGGTCGGTAGCCGCTCGGCAAGCGAATGGTTGAACTGCTGTTGACCTGGGTAACTACCGGGGGCCGTGCGCCGATCACCCAGGTGAACCGCACGCCTGGGGAGGTGGACGAAGATGAGGGACGAATGTCCGCACGCGAAGATTCGGGTCCGCGCACGCGCTCTTGTGGTAATGGCCCGCGACGGTGACACCACCGGACTGGTCGACGCGCTCGACCGGCTGCTGACCGAGCAGGCATGCGGCGGGCCGGGGCCACACCAGATCGTCGGCGAACTCATCTCCGCCGCGGTTCAGATGGTCGAGCTGCGAGCGGGGGAGGTGCCCGCGCACACCCTCTTCGCCGTCGACATCAGGGACGACACCGACCACGCGGTGGCGATCGACCACCTCGATCCGCCACTGCGCGCGACCATCCGCGCGCTGCTGGCCGAGCTCAACGGCCATCCGGATGACGCCAGGTTCCAGTTGGAGCTCGCGTTGCGTGACATCGATCTGGAATCGACGCTCGAAGTGGTCGTGCACGCTCTACTGTGGACGATAGGCATGCTGGAGTGGTGCGAGGAGCAAGGCGTGGACGCCCCGGACTGGCTGAGAGGGGCGGGCCTGGCGGCCTAGCGGCTACCGTATGACCTGTGCCAGGGGATTTGACGGAGTATCGGAAAAAGCGCGATGCCGCGCGCACTCCGGAGCCTGTTCCGCGCGACGCCGCGCTGCCGCACGGCGACGACGACACGTTCGTCATCCAGGAGCACCACGCCCGGCAGTTGCACTGGGACGTCCGCCTGGAACGCGGTGGCGTGCTGGTGTCGTGGGCGGTGCCCAAGGGTCTGCCGACCGATCCGAAGACCGTGCGTCTCGCGGTGCACACCGAGGATCACCCGATGGAGTACGCGACCTTCGAGGGCGTGATCCCGAAGGGTGAGTACGGCGCGGGGAAGATGACCATCTGGGACCGGGGCACCTACGAGACGCTCAAGTGGGAGGACTACGAGGTCGACGTGGTCCTGCACGGCGGACGCGTCGACGGCCACTTCACGTTCCTGAAACGCAGCGAGGGCTGGATCGTGCGCAGGCGCGGCGCGCCGCAGGACCCGGACTGGCAGCCGCTGCCGGACGAGATGAAGCCGATGCTGGCCACGATCGGGACGATGCCGCCGCCCGGCCAGGACGACAAATGGGCCTACGAGTTCAAATGGGACGGCGTCCGCGCGCTCGTCCGCGTCGAGGGCGGCCGCCTGCAGATCTACAGCCGTGTGGGCAACGACGTCACGGCCAGCTACCCGGAGCTCGCCGAACTGGGCAAACAGCTGGGCAGCGCGCAGGCCTGGTTGGACGGTGAGATCGTCGCGTTCGCCGGCGGCAAGCCGAGCTTCGCCGAGCTGCAGAAGCGCATGCACGTGGGCAACGCGGCACAGGCCCGCAAGCTCGTCGGCCAGACCCCGGTCAGCCTGCTGGTGTTCGACCTGCTGCACTTCGAAGGCCGGTCGCTGCTGCGGCTGCCGTTCGCCGACCGCCGCGCGTTGCTGGAGAAGCTCGGCCTGCGCGGCAGCCACTGGTACACCTCACCTTCCTATCCCGCCGCCGGTGCCGCCGTGCTCGCGGCCAGCCGGGAGCAGGGGCTGGAAGGCGTGATCGCCAAGCGCCTGGACTCGCGCTACACCCCCGGCCGGTCCCCGGCGTGGATCAAGGTGACCGACGTGCAGCCGCAGGAAGTGGTGATCGGTGGCTGGCGGCCCGGCGAAGGACGCCGTGAAGGCGTGCTTGGCGCGTTGTTGCTCGGGGTACCCGATGAGGGTGGCCTCAGGTTCGTCGGTTCGGTCGGAACCGGGTTCTCCGACGCGGAACTGGAGTCGCTCACCGAACGGCTGCGCCCGTTGGGGCGCAAGACGTCGCCGTTCAACGGCAAACTCCCGCCGGAGCGGGCGCGCGGTGCGAACTGGGTGGAGCCGGAACTGGTCGGGGAAGTGGTGTTCCGGATCTGGACGGTCGACGGCCGGATGCGCGCACCGGTCTGGCGTGGCCTGCGGCCGGACAAGGCACCGGACGAGGTGGAGCGCAATGGCTGACCAGCTGGTCAAGGTCGAGGACCGGACGCTGAAGCTGACCAACATGACCAAGGTGCTCTACCCGGAGAGCGGCTTCACCAAGGCCCAGGTGATCGACTACTACGCACGGGTCGCGCCCGTCCTGCTGCCGCATCTGCGGGATCGCCCGGTGACGCTGCGGCGGTACCCCAACGGCGTCGACGGCCAGTCGTTCTTCGAGAAGAACGTGGCGCGGCACGCCCCGGAGTGGGTGCGCACCGAACGGCTGCCGACGCCCGGCAGCAGCATGGGCAACGAGTTCCTCGACTTCGTGCTGATCCAGGACCTGCCGACGCTCGTGTGGGTGGCCAACCTGGCGGCGCTGGAGCTGCACGTTCCTCAGTGGAGGGTCGGTGGCGACCCGGACCTGCTGGTGTTCGATCTCGACCCGGGGCCGCCCGCGACGGTCGTCGAGTGCTGCCAGGTCGCGCTGTGGCTGCGTGAGGAGCTGGCCGAGAGCGGCTACGAGGCATGGCCGAAGACCAGTGGATCAAAGGGAATGCAGCTCTACGTCCCGGTCGAACCCGGCGAGATCGACACGTGGTCGTACTCGCGCAAGCTCGCCGAGCGGCTGGCACGGGAGTACCCGAGGCAAGTTGTCGCCACGATGGCCAAGGCACAGCGTGGCGGCCGGGTCTTCATCGACTGGAGCCAGAACCGTCCGGCCAAGACCACCATCGCCCCCTACTCGCTGCGCGCCCGGCCGTTGCCGACCGTCTCGACGCCGGTGACCTGGCAGGAAGTGGAGGAGTGTGATCATGTGGACGATCTGACGTTCACCGCGGACGAGGTGCGCGCCAGGATCGCCGAAGTGGGTGATCTGCTCGGCTACGCGTCGACGTCTCCGCAATGACCGGACCACTACGCCGACACGAGTAGGAAACCGGCGGTTAACCCTCGCCCACACGTTTCAGCGAAGGACGCGGTTGGTGGGTAGCGGCCAGGGAAAACAAGGGTAATCTCCCACACGGGGATCGGTCGGAAGGAGTGGTTCACGGTGTCCCGTCAACGTTCCACCGTCGTATCAGTGGGTACGACAAGACCGAGAACCCCGCCGGAGCAACGGCGTGTGCACGCCGAACTGCCCCGGCAGACACTCATGCTGACTCCTGGACTGCAATTGCGCCGCGCTGTCGACACCGCGCTGCTGGATTTGCAGAAGGTGTCGCAGGCGGAACGAACCGAGATGCTCGGCGCGATGCGCAGGGTCAACGACAATCTGCACGGCGCGCTGGCGCACACCGCAGCGATCGGGGAGACCTGCATGGTCGCGGCCGCGGTCCAGGCCGTGCACGCCGCCGAGGACCACCTCGACGCCTCCGAACTGAGCCAGGCCAGGGTCGCACTGACCACCGCACGCGAACGGCTCACCCCGCCGTCGGTCAAGAAGGAACAGCCCTGAGCGACTCCGTCGACGAGAATCTGGCGGCGCTGGCGCGCGCTCATGGTGTCGCCACCTGGTACGAGGACGCGGACCAGCGCCGGGTCGAAGTGGACCGGGCCGTCGTGCTCGCGATCCTCGAACAGCTCGAAGTGGACCATGACGCGCCCGCGCGGCGACCGGGCCTGCCGGACACGATCGTTGTCCGGCAAGGAACTCGCTACCCGACCGGGCGCGGCCTGCTGCGCACCGACGACGGCAGGCGCATCGACATCACCGACCGGCTGCCCGCCGACCTCGCGCTGGGCTGGCACGTGCTGGAGACCGGCGGCAGGGAGATCCCGCTCGCGGTGACGCCCGCGCGCCTGCCGGACGTGCCCCGCGCGTGGGGCTGGATGCTGCAGCTGTACGCGCTGCATTCCCAGGATTCCTGGGGGATGGGCGATTTCGGCGACCTGGCGGCGTTCGCCCGTGCGGCACAGGGACAAGGCGCGGGTGTGCTGCTGGTGAACCCGGTGCAGGCGATCGTGCCGACAGTGCCGATCAACCGATCACCCTACTCGCCGTCCAGTCGCCGGTTCGCCAATCCCTTGTACATCAAGGTGACCGACACAGCGGAGTTCCACAGGGCCGAGGCGGCCACGCGGTCGGAGGTACTGCGGCTGGCGCCGGGCCCGATCGGTGACCTGATCGACTACGACGCCGTGTGGACGGCCAAGGTGGCCGCGCTGGAATTGCTGTGGCCGGGTGGGATCCGCGACCTCGAACCGGGATTGCGGGACTTCGCGACGTTCTGTGCGCTGGCCGAACGGCACGGCGGCGACTGGCGCGAGTGGCCCGTCGGGCTGCGGCACCCGGACAGCCCGGATGTCGTTGCCGCGCGCCGGGAACTGGCCCCGCGGGTGATGTTCCACGCGTGGCTGCAGGACGTGTGCGAACAGCAACTGGGCACGGCACGAGCGGCCGCGAGCGGGATGGCCGTGGGTATCGTGCACGATCTTCCGGTCGGTGTGGACCCTGGCGGAGCAGACGCGTGGGCGCTGCAGGACGTGCTCGCCCCGCGTGTCACCGTCGGCGCGCCACCGGACGCGTTCAGCCAGCAGGGCCAGGACTGGCGGCTGCCGCCGTGGCGGCCGGACCGGCTCGCGGCGGCGGGCTACCAACCGTTCATCGAAGTTCTGCGCAGTGTGCTCAAGCACGGCGACGGCATCCGCGTGGACCACGTCGCCGGGCTGTGGCGGCTGTGGTGGATCCCGCCGGGCGAGCCGCCGAACCGCGGCACCTACGTCCACTACGACGCCGAGGCGATGCTGGGCATCCTCGCGCTGGAGGCCGGCCGTCACTCGGCCGTGGTGGTCGGCGAGGACCTCGGCACGGTCCAGCCGCACGTCACGACCACGTTGCACGAACGCGGCATGCTCTCGTCGGCCGTGCTGTACTTCCAGCGTGACTACGACAAGTCGGGTCACCCGTTTGTGCCACTCCGTTCGTGGGAACCCGCGTCCATGGCGAGCATCTCCACACACGACCTGCCGACCGCCGCCGGATTCCTCACCGCCGAGAACGTCCGGGTCCGCGAGGGACTCGGGCTGGTCGGCGACCCCGGACGGGAGTACGACCGCACGGCGGCCGAACGTCGTGACCTGATCGACTTCCTGGTGAAGGAAGGGGCGCTGGACTCGCCGGACGCGAGCGAAGACGACATCCTGGTCGCCATGCATGCCGTGCTCACCCGCGCCCGCAGCGCGTTGATTCTCACATCGCCCCCCGACGCACTCGGTGACCGGCGGCAACCCAACCTCCCCGGCACCGTCGACGAGTACCCGAACTGGCGGATTCCGCTGTCTGTGCCGGTCAGCGAGCTGTTCGAGCAGCCCGGCGTCCGGCGGATCACGCACGCTCTGACCCAACAGGCGAACCCTGGGTGACGACCCGAGTGCCCCTGACGGGTAGCGCGATGACTTCTTCTAGGGTCATCGCAAAGCAACACGAGGAGCGAGTGTGCGGCCCTGGCCCGGAAACCCCTACCCACTCGGCGCCACGTACAACGGCGCCGGGACGAACTTCGCGCTGTTCTCCGAGGTGGCCGAGTTCGTCGAGCTGTGCCTGATCGACGACGACGGCAGGGAGACGCGGATCAAACTGCCCGAGGTGGACGGGTTCGTGCACCACGGCTACCTGCCGACGATCGGTCCGGGCCAGCTGTACGGGTACCGCGTGCACGGGCCGTACGACCCGGCCAACGGTCTGCGTTGCAACCCGAACAAGCTGCTGCTCGACCCGTACGCCAAAGCGGTCGCGGGCAGCAACGTCGACTGGCACGAGTCGCTGTTCGGCTACCAGTTCGGCAACCCGGACGAGCGCAACGACAAGGACTCCTCCGGCCACGTGCCGATGGGTGTCGTGGTCAGCCCGTACTTCGACTGGGGCAACGACCGGCTGCCGAAGATCCCGTACAACGAGTCCGTCATCTACGAGACGCACGTACGCGGCCTGACGCTGCAGCACCCGTTCGTGCCGGAGGAGATCCGTGGCACGTACGCGGGCCTGGCGCACCCGGTGATCATCGAGCACCTGAAGAAGCTCGGCGTGACCGCGGT
The DNA here is from genome assembly GCF_000826545.1 of Kibdelosporangium sp. MJ126-NF4. The sequence goes on from NZ_CDME01000018.1 coordinate 21,723, forward strand.
CGAGCTGATGCCGGTGCACCAGTTCATCACCGACCACGCGCTGTTCGAGCGTGGCATGCGTAACTACTGGGGCTACAACACGATCGGGTTCTTCGCCCCGCACTCGGCGTACTCGGCCACCGGCCGCGGCAACCAGGTGCAGGAGTTCAAGGCGATGGTCCGCGACCTGCACGAAGCAGGCATCGAGGTCATCCTCGACGTGGTCTACAACCACACCGCCGAGGGCAACCACCTCGGGCCGACGCTGTCCATGCGCGGTATCGACAACGACGCGTACTACCGGCTCGTTGACGACGAACGCCAGTTCTACATGGACTACACCGGTACTGGGAACTCGCTCAACGCCCGCAACCCGCACACCCTGCAGCTGATCATGGACTCGCTGCGCTACTGGGTGACCGAGATGCACGTCGACGGCTTCCGTTTCGACCTCGCCGCCACACTGGCCCGTGAGTTCTACGACGTGGACCGGCTGAGCGCGTTCTTCGACATCGTCCAGCAGGACCCGGTGATCAGCCAGGTCAAGCTGATCGCCGAGCCGTGGGACGTCGGGCCCGGTGGCTACCAGGTCGGCAACTTCCCTCCACTGTGGACGGAGTGGAACGGCAAGTTCCGCGACACAGTCAGGGACTTCTGGCGCGGCGAGCCCGCGACACTCGGCGAGTTCGCCTCGAGGATCACCGGCTCGTCGGACCTGTACCAGGACGACGGCCGCCGCCCGTTCGCGTCGATCAACTTCGTCACCGCGCACGACGGCTTCACGTTGAACGACCTGGTGTCGTACAACGACAAGCACAACGACGCCAACGGCGAGGACAACCGCGACGGTGCCAACGACAACCGGTCGTGGAACTGTGGTGTCGAAGGCCCGACCGACGATGCCGACGTGCTCGCCCTGCGCGCCCGGCAGCGCCGCAACATGCTCGCCACGATGATGCTGTCACAGGGCGTGCCGATGCTGGTGGCCGGTGACGAGATCGGCCGGACTCAGCACGGCAACAACAACGCCTACTGCCAGGACAACGAGATCTCCTGGGTGGACTGGGAACGCGCCGAGGAGTTCGGCGACCTGAAGGCGTTCACCTCGGCGCTGACCAGGCTGCGCCGCGAGCACCCGGTGTTCCGGCGCCGCCGGTTCTTCGCCGGGCGCCCGATCCGCAAGGGCGACGAGCTGCGCGACATCGGCTGGTTCACCCCGTCCGGCCAGGAGATGACCGAGCAGGACTGGGAGTCCGGGTTCGGCCGGTGCATCGTGGTGTTCCTCAACGGCGAGGGCATCGCGGACCTCGACCAGCGCGGCGAGCAGGTCACCGACGACTCGTTCCTCTTGTGCTTCAACGCCCACCACGAGGACATCGACGTCATCCTGCCCAACGGCGACTACGCCGAGAACTGGACAGTGGTCGTGGACACCGCGACCGGCGAGGTCGATGCCGGTCCGACGATCCCGGCCAAGTCCACGCTCAAGGTGGTCGCCCGGTCCCTGGTCGTGCTGCGCCGAGCCGAGGAAGAGTAAATGATCCCCAGCTCCACCTACCGCCTGCAACTCGGGCCGGACATGACGTTCGAGCATGTCGCCGAGATCGCGGACTACCTTGCCGCACTGGGTGTCGGCGCGGTCTATGTCTCACCGGCGCTGGCCGCGACGCCGGGCTCGACCCACGGCTACGACGTGGTCGACCCGTCCGTCGCCAGCCCGGCGCTCGGCGGTGAGGACGGGCGGATGCGCCTGGCCGGTGAGTTGCAGGAGTTGGAGCTGGGCCTGGTCATCGACATCGTGCCCAACCACATGGGCATCGCGGACCCGCATGCCAACCAGTGGTGGTGGGACGTGCTGGCCAACGGGCAAGCGTCACGGTACGCGAAGTACTTCGACATCGACTGGAGCACCGGCCCGATCCTGGTGCCGGTGCTCGGCTCCGACTCGCTCGACGAGCTGTCGGTCGAGGACGGCGAGCTGCGCTACCACGAGCACCGTTTCCCGATCGCGGCGGGAACCGAGGGCGGCACACCGCAGCAGGTGCACGGACGCCAGCACTACCGGCTGGTGAACTGGCGGCGCGGCAACACCGAGCTGAACTACCGGCGGTTCTTCGACATCACCACGCTCGCCGCGGTGCGGGTGGAGGACCCGGAGGTCTTCGAGGCGACGCATTCGGCCGTGCTGCGGTGGATCGCCACCCTGGAGGTCACCGGCCTGCGGATCGACCACCCGGACGGCCTGGCCAACCCGGGGGAGTACCTGCGGCGGTTGCGCGAGGCCGCGCCGTCCGCGTGGATCGTGGCCGAGAAGATCCTCGGGCCCGACGAGACGATGCCCTCGACGTGGCCGGTGCACGGGTCGACGGGCTACGACGCGCTCCGGCTGGTGTGCGGGCTGTTCATCGACCCGGCAGGTGAACCCGGTTTCACCGAACTGGCGGGGGATCAGGACCTGCACGCGCTGGAGGCCGACCGCAAACGCTGGGTCGCGGAGAACCTGCTGCGGGCCGAGGTCCGGCGGATCTCCCGGCTCGGTGTTCCCGAGCAGGACGTCATCGACTTCCTGCCGCGCTTCGGCGTCTACCGGTCCTATGTGGCCGACGGGTTGACCGAGAACCTGCCGTCCGGCCCGGTCGCCGACCGGATGCTGGCCGACTCGTCCGGCGAACTGGCCGCACGGGTCGAGCAGACCGCCGCGATGGTGATGGCCAAGGGCGTCGAGGACACGACGTTCTACCGGTACAACCGGTTCGTCGCGTTGAACGAGGTCGGCAGCGACCCAGGCAGGTTCGGTGTGCCCGTCGCGGAGTTCCACGCCAAGGCCGCGGTCGCAGCCGAAACGAGCATGACCGCACTGTCCACACACGACACCAAGCGGTCCGAGGACGTCCGCGCCCGACTGGCTGTGCTGTCGGAACTGCCCGGCGAGTTCGCCGAGCAGGTCCGGCGCTGGACAGCCAAGGCCGGACTGTCCGAGCCGACGTTGAACCTGCTGGCGTGGCAGACGATCGTCGGGGCGTGGCCGATCAGCGCGGGCAGGCTCGGCGGATACCTGGAGAAGGCGTCGCGGGAAGCCAAGATCGCGACCAGCTGGACCGACCGAAACGAGGAGTTCGACGCGGAGGTGGCCGCCTGGCCCGGCCGCGTGCTCGCCGAACTGGGCTCGGAGATCGAGGAGTTCGTGGCTCGGGTGCGCGGCCCGGGCTGGTCGAACTCGTTGGGGCAGAAGCTGTTCCAGTTGGCCATGCCCGGTGTGCCGGACGTGTACCAGGGCACGGAGCTGTGGGACTACTCGCTGGTGGACCCGGACAACCGGCGCCCGGTGGACTTCGAGCTGCGCCGCGAGATCCTCGCCGAGATCGAGGACGCGCCGCCGCCGATCGACGAGTCCGGCGCCGCCAAGCTGCACGTGGTGTCGCGGACGTTGCGGTTGCGCTGGGAACGACCGGACCTGTTCACCGGCTACGCGCCGGTCGAGGCGTCCGGCCCGGCGGCGGAGCACCTGGTCGCCTTCTCCCGCAACGGGTTGATCGCCGCCGCGACCCGACTGCCGATCGGACTGGAACGGTCAGGTGGCTGGCGTGACACAGTACTGACGCTGCAAGGGGAGTGGACCGACGTGCTGACCGACCGCGCGCACTCGGGCGACGTCGAGGTCGCCGACCTGTTCTCGGCCTACCCGGTGGCGCTGCTGGTTCGGAGCGGCCAGTGACGTTCTCGGTGTGGGCGCCCGGAAAGTCCCGGGTGCGGGTGCGTGTCGACGGCGAGTTCCACGCCATGACCGAGGAATCCGGCGGCTGGTGGCGTGCCGAGGTGTCCGGTACGGACTACTCGTTCTTCGTGGACGCCGACGAGACGCCGTTGCCGGATCCGCGCTCGCTGCGCCAGCCGGACGGCGTTTTCGGGCCGTCCATGGTGTACGACCACAGCGCCTTCACATGGACCGACCAGGCGTGGACCGGCCGCGCCCTGCCCGGCGGCGTGCTCTACGAGCTGCACATCGGGACGTTCACGCCGGAAGGCACGTTCGACGCGGCGATCGGGAAGCTCGACCACCTGGTGGACCTGGGCATCGACTTCGTCGAGGTGATGCCGGTGAACTCCTTCGACGACACAACCGGCTGGGGATACGACGGCGTCCTGTGGGGCGCTGTGCACGAGCCCTACGGTGGCCCCGACGGGTTCAAGCGGTTCGTCGACGCGGCACACGCCCGGGGCCTCGGCGTGGTCCTGGATGTCGTCTACAACCACATGGGCCCGTCCGGCGCGTTCCTCGACCGGTTCGGCCCCTATTTCGCCGGTCGAAACCTGTGGGGCCCCGCGCTGAACGTCACCGGCCCCGGCTCCGACGAGGTCCGGCGGTACGTGCTGGACAACGCGCTGATGTGGTTGCGTGACTTCCACATCGACGCCCTGCGCCTGGACGCCATCCACGCCATCCTGGACACACGTGCCACCCATCTGCTTGAAGAGATGGCGCAGGAGGTCGACGCGCTGTCGACGGCGCTCCGACGCCCACTGTCCCTGATCGCCGAATCAGACCTGAACGACCCACGGCACGTAACACCCCGCGCAGCCGGTGGCTATGGCCTTGCGGCGCAATGGTGTGACGACCTGCATCACGCGTTGCACGTGTTCCTGACCGGCGAAACCCACGGCTACTACAAGGACTTCGCCGCCCCGAACGCGCTGAAGACCACGTTGGAGAACGCGTTCTTCCACGCAGGAACCTGGTCCTCGTTCCGCGACCGAACCCACGGCCGCCCAGTCGACAAGGCAGTCACGCCCGGCCACAGGTTCCTGTGCTTCCTGCAGAACCACGACCAGATCGGCAACCGAGCCCAAGGCGACCGCATGTCCGCAACGGTGTCACCGGGCGTGCTCATGTGCGGCGCTGCGATCATGTTCTGTTCCCCTTACTCTCCCATGGTTTTCATGGGAGAGGAGTGGGCAGCGTCGACCCCGTGGCAGTTCTTCGCGTCCTTCCCGGACCCCGAACTCGCTGACGCGGTCCGCACCGGCCGTCGCCGCGAGTTCGCCGAACACGGCTGGGGCGAGTCAGAGGTTCCCGACCCAATGGACCCAGCGACAGTCGCGAACTCCCGACTGAACTGGTCCGAAGTAGACGAATCGGCACACGCCTCGGTCCTCGGGATGTACAAGGCGCTGATCGCGTTGCGCCGCAAGCACCCTGAGCTGTCCGATCCTCGCCTTGACAGGTTCTCAGTCGAGCAGGACAACCGCGTGGTGGTGCTGCACCGCGGCCGGATCCGGCTGGTGTGCAATCTGGGTACGACAGACGTGAGCCACCCGGCAGGTGAGGTGCTCCTCTCATCGCAGGGTGTTCGCGAAGAGGGCAACCTCGTCATCCCGCCGGAGAACTTCGCCATCGTCGTCCACTGAGTCAGCAAGGCAGCGCTGATCCAGGCAACGCGAATCCATAGTTCCACCAAGACAACCGCTGTATGATCGCACAGCGTCAGGCCCATCCACTGTGCGAACGTACAGAGCGACACTTGTCGGTGTGTGTGCACCAGGACGGCGATCCCGGCGAAGTCAAGCCGTGAAGTCCAACCGCGCGCAGCCTGCGCGTCAGCGCAGGGGTGTGGTTCGTGGGGTGTCCCTCCCGTATGGCCTGGGCGTAGCCATACCATGGCGTGTCGGGAGGTCGGCCTACGTTTCTGGCGTGCCCGGCGTGAGGCGGTACCGATCTCCCGGCACGTCGTGGTTTCCTTTGGCAGGTCATACGGGAGGGGCGCCCCGCGCCCCCCACTTGACCCGGGAAGTCACGTGGGCTGAGCGAACCGGCGTGAGATACGAAGACGTCTTTGTGTCCCCTCTTGGAGGCCTGCCCGCCGGCGAGGCATCTTTTTCTTTTCTCTTTCCCGCAAACACGTGAGCGCGGCCGTCTCGTGTCAGCGGCCGTCTCGTGTTAGCGGCGCCGCGTGACTGCAGTCGCCGCGTGGCTGCGGTCATCTCGTGCATGCCGCTGCATGTGTGCTGCCACAGCTGCGTGACTGCTGCCGCTGCGTGTGTGCTGCCGCTGCGTGGCTGCAACTACCTCGTGCGTGCGGTGGCCGCGTGTGCCGTTGCCGCGTGACTGGTGCCGCCACCCGTGGCTGCCGTCGCCGCGTGGCTGCTGCATCTCGTGTCTGCAGTTGCCGGATGCGTGCTGCCACCGCGTGACTGCCCGCTGCCACCGTGCGTGCGGCCATCGCCGAAGGCCCGCCTCCGGGACGAGCCTGTGATGCCCGCTGTGTCGGGCTTGTTCCCGACGCTCGAGTTGGCTTGTGGCTCGAAGAGCAGGTCCTCGCCGGACGGCAGGCCTCCGAGAGGGAACCAACCCGTGGTCTGTCCACCCGGTTGGCTCAGCCCACGTGATTTCCTGGGTCCAGTGAGGGCGTGGTCGGTTCCCTCCCGTATGTCCTGCCGGAGGAAACCACGGCGTGCCGGGAGGTCGGTATCGCCTGCGCTTGGGGTTGAGTTTCGTAGGCCGACCTCCCGACACGCCGTGGTATGGCTTCGCCCAGGCCATACGGGAGGAAACCAACCACGAACCCCACCCATGCGCTCACGCGCAAGGCCACTTGCCCACTCGCCCGCTTACGCGCTTGCTCTTCCGCGCTTGCGCGCGCCGCTGATTGGCGGCGGCTAGGTGCGCACTACGAGACCGTCGGTTACCTCGAACGCGGCGAGTACAGCCCCAGCCTCTACCTGGCGCTGAAGCTCGCCGAGTACTTCGAGGTATCCGTCGAGGTGGTCTTCTCCACGGCGCCGTTCCCCGGATCGGAGCGGAGAGGGCGGGGTGATCGCACTGGTTGGACGCCGCGGAGTTTGCCGGGCCGAGGCGCGGGGGATACTGCTTGAGGTAGGCTTTAGCTGGCGTCCAACCTGATGGGTGATCCTGGTCACGCGTTCGTGCGTCGACTTGACAAGGGTCCAGCAATAAAGAGGACGCGGATCTGCCCTGCTCAGGGCTATAATCGCTGGTGACCCTAACCTGTTCGAGTGACGCCGATGACTATGGCGTCATGCGGCCATGTGTCGACCGTCGCACACGTGGAATACCCAGCAGACAGGTACCGTTGAACGCTGCGTAACCGGCAACACCGGGGACACCTCGTTCGCACCTCGCACGCCACTCACGGCGGCGCGGGGAGACCTGCGCGCCCTTGAAAGGGGGAGACCATGTCCGTCGAGACGACCAAGGCCGTATCACGCCTCCGCGAAGACGCCGATCTGGTTGGATACTACCTGGCCGAGGTCGGAGCGACACCCTTGCTCACCGCTCCGCAGGAAGTCGAGCTCTCCAGGCGCATCGAAGCCGGACTCTACGCCACCGAGTTGCTGCGCCGCCACGCCGCCGGCGAGGAAATCGCGCACGATCCGGCCGAGCTGAAGATCATCGCCCGGGAGGGCGTGCAGGCCAAGGACCACATGATCCGCGCGAACCTGCGGCTCGTGGTCTCCCAGGCCCGTAAGCGTTCCCAGGCCGGGCTGCCGATGCTGGACGTCATCCAGGAGGGCAACCTCGGGCTGATCCGCGCCGTCGAGAAGTTCGACTACTCGAAGGGCTTCAAGTTCTCCACGTACGCGATGGCCTGGATCAAGCAGGCGATCGGCCGCGGCCTCGCCGAGCAGACCCGCACGGTCCGGCTGCCTGTCCACGTGGTGGAGGAGCTGGCGAAGTTCCGTCGGGTCGAGCGCAAGCTGGAGACCAAGCTCAACCGCGACCCCACGCCGCAGGAGATCGCCGAGGAGGTCGGCACCACCGCCGAGCGCATCGTGGAACTGCGCCGCGCCGGTCGGGACGCGGTCAGCCTCGACACCCCGGTCGGCGAGGACGGCGACTCGAAGATCGCCGATCTCGTGCCCGACGCGGAGGCGCCGAACGCGGCCGAGATCCTGGAGCGCGAGGAGCTCTACGGTGAGCTGCGCAAGCAGATCGCCACGCTCCCGCAGCGCGAGGCGTTGATCATCGCGTTGCGCTACGGCCTGCACGACGGCCACGAGTACACGCTGCAGCAGGTAGCGGACCGAATCGGGCTGACCCGTGAACGGATCCGCCAGCTCGAGAAGCACGCACTGGCCGAGCTGCGGCACCCGAGCCGCAACCAGAACCTGCTGGCACTGGCAGGCTGAGAAACACCGAAACATCCCAAGCCCCGGTCACCGTCGACCGGGGCTTTAGTCAACCACTTGCGCGAGCACCTCGGTGAAGGCCTTCTTGTCCACCGTGATCGGGTCGGCGGCCAGCCAGCCGCCGATCTCCCTGACGAAGTCCGCGGGCACCATCGGGGGGATGACAGCGCCCGCGTAGTCCGTGGTGATGTCACCGGGCCTGCTGGGGTACAGCAACAGCACGCCCCGCACCTCCAGCTCCGGCCACAGCGCGCGGAACTCCGTCATCTGGTCCGCCAGCTGGATCGACCCGCCGCGGAACGGGTGGTCGTTGCGCCACACCTCGCCGTCCTCGTCGATGTCGTAGTGGCCGGGCAGCCACATCTTCGACTCGATCAGCACCAGCCTGCGGCCGCACAGCACCGCGTGGTCCACGTCCGCGAACACCGATCCCGGCTCGGCGATGCCGTGGAATATCCGCGCCGCGGGCAGCCGTGTGAGGTACGTGGCCAGCAGGTTCGCCGTCAGGCGCTCGGCGCGGTGGTCCGTGCCGACGCCGGGCGCGCCGAAGATCTGGTTCACGCCGAACCGTGCGAGAAACGCCCGGTTGGCCGCGCGGACGTCGAGATGCCGCCGTGCGGACCGGAACAGCACGGCGCCGGAGCCGATCAGGGCGAGCAGCCAGATCACCAGCAGCGGCGCGGGCGGCGAGACCAGCGTCAACGCCAGCAGCAGGATCGTCCACGCGGCGATCGCGGCCGCCAGGACCGGCGGTTCCGGCTTGATCGGTGGGGACATCACGGCCTTCTCGCTGGTGACCGCGTGCCACCACGGAATCGTCTCGGCCGGGATCTCCACCTGCGCGGGAACGTAGTTCGGGTCGTCACGGACTATCTTGCGGGCGACCCGCCTGACCGGCGCCGGAGCGGGCTCGTCCTCGTCGTCCTCGCTGTCGTAGTACGCCCGCAGCTGCGGGTCCGACAACGTCTCGTACGCCTCGCGGAGCAGGCGGAACGTTCCCGCTGTGCCACCGGCGTCCGGGTGCATGACCTTGGCGAGTGCGCGGTACGCCGATCTGATCTCGTTCGCTGTGGCGTTCTCGTCGACGCCAAGCAGTTCGTAGTAGTCGACGTGCTGCACCCGGACACGATATTCGGTCGCTCTCAGGGGCTATGACACGGGCCACTCTTCCGGCGTGCGGGTGAGGAGCCCGCGGACCAGGCATACTGTCTATTGTGGACGCTTGGCGGTCGTGGATCGCAGTCACAGGGCCGGTCGCGCGGACCGGCCCTGGCACGTGGACTCGCCAGCCGGAATCGAACCGAGCGTCCTCTCCGGCGCGGTGCCGACACCGGCCGGAGTGCTCTCCCACTTGAGCTATGGCGAGGGTCATATTCTCACTCGACTATGCGTCCGTTCTCTACGCCCTTTCGAGTGCATCGCGTCAAAGTGCCTGCCACCATCCGTCGACCGCCTGCGGGCTGTCGATGTCCACTCGTTCACCCGGTTTGGGGACAACGAGTGTCACATCCTGGGCTTTTGCCTCGCGCCACAACCGATCCACCGGTTCGCTCCACGCGTGCGGCGCCAGCGTGAAAGTGGCCCAGTGCACGGGAATCAGCACGTGCGCATGCACGTCCATATGCGTGGCCACGCCTTCCTCCGGCGTCATGTGGATGTCGGGCCACATCGGGTCGTACGCGCCGATCTGCACGAGCGACACGTCGAACGGCCCGTGCTCGGCGCCGATCCTTGCGAAACCGTCGAAATATCCCGTATCCCCGCTGTAGAACACGCGCCGCCGCGGCCCGGCGACGACCCACGACGCCCACAGCGTTCCATCACGGGAGAAGCCGCGGCCGGAGAAGTGCTGCGCCGGAGTCGCCGTCAGCCGCAGCGGTCCAGCGGTCGTGCTCTGGTTCCAGTCCAGTTCGACGATCCGCTCGGCAGGAACCTGCCAGCGCTCCAGGTGCGCGCCGATGCCCAGCGGCACAACGAATGGCGCACTCTGCGTGCGCAGGAGCGCGCGTACTGTCGGTAGGTCCAGGTGGTCGTAGTGGTCGTGCGAGATGACGATCGCGTCCAGTGCGGGCAGCTGGTCGATCGATACAGGCGCGGGGTGTAGCCGTCGCGGGCCGACGCGCGCCGACGGTGACACCCGATCGCTCCACACTGGATCGAACAGCACCCTGGCGCCGTCGATTTCCACGAGCGTGCTCGCGTGGCCGTACCACGTCACGAACAGTCCGTCCTGGCGCGGCGCGTCGCCCGGTTGTGTGACAAGGGGGATGGGGAGGTGTGGCTTGCGGCGTTCCTTGTCCGCCCGGTAGCGGCGGACGAGATCGCGAGTGTCACCGTCCGGCATCGACCGTGTCTGATGTTCGTTACGGAACTTGCCATCCCGGAACTGTGGTGATCGCCGGACACGCTCGGCGCGCTCGCCACGCGGCGCGCCACCCATCGCGGCGGGCACGCCCCAGGCGGCCCTGGCGAGCAGGCCCGCCACGGCGATGCCGACTGCCGTACCGACCATCTTTTTCGTACGTCCCACCAGGTAAGCGTACGCGGGTTTCCGTGTAGCGTGACGCGCGTGATCGCGTTACTACTGTGTGATGTCCGAATCGGGCTGGGCGGCCCCTTGGTGGATGTGGCCGTGGCCGACGGGCGTGTCGCGGCGATCGGGCCGGGCCTGCCGCGCGTGGGGGAGATCGTCGACGGCCGGGGCGGCACCGTGCTGCCCGGTCTGGTGGACGTGCACGTGCACATGACGCAGTGGGCCGGTTCGCGCCGCCGCATTTCCTTGGCGGAGGCGAAGTCCGCGGCCGACGCGGTGGACGTGCTCGCCCGGTCGGTCGTGGCGAAACCGGGTGAACTGGTGATGGGCCACGGGTTCCGGGACGGCGCGTGGCCCGACGTGCCGCACAAGGACCTGCTGGAGCGCGCGTTGCCCGGGCAGCCCGTCGCGTTGTTCAGCGGCGACCTGCACACGCTTTGGCTCAGCCCGGCGGCTTTGCGTATGGTCGGGCGCGACCACCCGACGGGTGTCCTGTTGGAGAACGATTGCATGACGGCCACGGCCGCGCTCCCTGCCGCCACGGACGAGTGGGTCCTGGAGGCCACGGACGCCGCCGCGGCCCGTGGCGTGACCGAGATCGTCGACTACGAGTACAGCGACACGGTGACCGACTGGCTGCGCCGTGTGGCGTCGCGCCGGTTCGGTGTGCGAGTGTCCGCTGTGGTCTCCCGGCCGCTGCTCGACACCGCGATCGAACGCGGGCACCGCACCGGCGAGGCCGTTCCCGGCACGGACGGGATGCTGAAAGTCGGTCCGTACAAGCTTTTCGTGGACGGATCACTGAACACTCGCACGGCATACTGTCACGACCGGTACCCGGGACAGGACACGCACGGTCTGCTGGAGCTGCCTTTCGACGAGCTCGTCCCGTTGATGGACAAGGCTTCTCGTAACGGCATCACCCCGGCCGTGCACGCCATCGGCGACCACGCCAACACGATCGCGCTCGACGCCTTCGCCGAAGTCGGCTGCACCGGGCGGATCGAGCACGCGCAACTGGTGCGCCCCGAGGACCTGCCGCGTTTCGCGCAGCTCGGTGTGATCGCCAGCGTCCAGCCCGCGCACCAGCCCGACGACCGCGACGCGGCCGACCAGCACTGGTCCGGCCGGACCGCGAACGCCTTCCCCTACGCGGCTTTGCTCGCCGCGGGCGCGCGCATGGAGATCGGTTCGGACGCGCCGGTCTCGCCGCTGGACCCGTGGGACGGGATCGCGTCGGCGGTCAGCCGGACCGACGACGACCGCCCGGCCTGGCACCCGGAGCAAACGATCGCTCTGGATGTCGCGCTGGCCGCGGCGAGCCGCGGCCGCCGCGAGGTCCGCGTCGGCGACGCCGCGGACCTGACCGTGACCGCTGTCGACCCCGGCACCCTTGCGCCCCACGACCTTCGCCAGATCCCGATCGTGCTGACGATGGTCGCCGGGCGCCTCACCCACGTCAGCTGACCGACGCCCAGAAGTCCCGCATCATCGGGGTCGGCGTCGGACCGGTCAACGAGACCTGAGTGAGCAGGATGGTGACCGTGCCGGTGGCCGGGACGACGTGCGCCGCCGTCCCCGTCCCGCCGATCCAGCCGTAGCGGCCGGGAACGTTCCACGGGTCGCGGCGTGTGACATCGACCGAGCCACCGAATCCCCAGCCCTGCCCGTGGAGGAACATTTCGCTGTCGGCGCGTTGCTCGGCGGTCAGGTGATCGGTGGTCATCTGCTCGACGGACGCGCGGGACAGCAGCGTGTCGCCCACCAGCGCCTGCCCGAACCTGAGCAGATCGTCCGCGGTCGACACGAGCCCGCCCGCGCCGGACGGGAACGGCGCCGCACTGCTCCACTTGCCGTCGATCGGGTCGAGGAGCTTCAGATCGTGGCTGTACCCGTTGGTGAACCGGTCGCGTTTGCCCAGCGGTACCTCGAACGCGGTATCGGACATCCCGAGCGGTTCGAACACGCGCTCGGCCAGGAAGTCCGGCAGCGACCGGCCGGACACCCTGGCGATCAGCACGCTCTGGATCTCGGAGCAGGTGTTGTACAGCCACGTCTCGCCGGGCTGGCCGAGCATGGGGACCGTTGCCAGCGCGGCCAGCCACTCGTCCGGCGGGGGCTGCACGGGGAAGTCCCCGCTCGCGTGCGCGGTCCTGAACAGCAGATCCACCGCCGGGAGCGAGAAGTCGGCCGGAAACCCGTATCCGGCGCGGAAGGTGAGCAGGTCGAATACCGTGATCGGGCGCTGTGCCGGTACCACGTCGTCAACCGGGCTCTGCGGCGTGCGGACGACCATGGGAGCGCCGAGTTCCGGCAGCCACTTGTCGACCCGGTCGTCGAGCGTGAGCAGGCCGTCCTCGATCAGCAGCATGACCGCGGCTGCGGTGATCGTCTTGGAGATCGAGGCGACGCGGAAGATCGTGTCCCGCCTCATCGGGGTGGTGCCGTGGGCTGTCCCGGCTGTCCGCACGTCGACAGCGTCGCCGCGCGCCACCAAGGACACCGCGCCGGGAACAGTGCCGTTGTCGACGTAGTTCCGCAGATACATGGTCACCCTTTCATAGACGAGTACGTCCTAGTTTGGTCGGTGCAAGCATTCGGATCACGCGTTTGAGCAGTGGCACCGGGGCTTGCAGGCGCTTGTTGTATCCGGATTTGCCTGGCATATAAGGAAAGACGTCGACGGGTGCCGAGGCACGAAGCGTAGCCGGATGCTTCGGATGGGTGCCGAGTACGGCTTTGGTCACGGCCTGAGTGAGCAGTTCGGCGTCGGTCAGTCGTGATGCGTCACCGTTTCGGAGCGAGCCCGGCCAAGCCCTGCTGACGTTACGGTCGGGCGACCCGCTTGCGAGTTCCGATCGCCTTGATCATGTAGCCCAGGAAACATCCACGAGGTGGTAGGTGCCGCAGGACACTGTGTGAATGGTGGCGATCTTCTCACCAGCAAACATCCTGTCTAGCAAGTGTGGAGGGCTGGCGAGTGCGGTAGGCGTAGTTGGCAGCACGGGAGAGCTTGAGCAGCTCACAGGCACGTTTGACGTTGCCGGTGGCGCTGGTGTTCTCCGCCTCGATGAACGGGCAGACGTTCACCGGGTCTCCTTGATGCTCCTACGCCAAGCCACCTGCGGCAGACGCTCGTCTGTAGCAGCATCGTGAGCCAAGCACATCCAGAGCATGGGCGCCAGAACTCGTACTCGGTCACGTGGTTCCTGTTCCAAGGCGTTGATTTGCTGGGTCAACTCCCGGCAGCGTGTCACCATCTCTCGGGCGATACGCGACACCACATCGGCGTGATTAGCCAAGCGGTGGGCCAGGTCGTCGATGACGTGGTAATGGCGCAGGCCGCAGAACGGGACCTGCAGGCCAGGGGCGATTTCGTGCAGGTTCCAGCGCGGCTGGTTGACCAACTCGGTGCGCTGGACCACCAGGTCGTGTCGATAGTCGGCCGGCAGCTTCACCTCACGGGTGGCCCCGTCCAAGCGGGTCACAGCCAGATTCGGTTCGCACAGAGCCGGGTGCACGGCCCAATCGCTTCCGAGGACCGGCGTTGAGTTCGTCGCGATCGCGTCGAGCTTGCCTGACTGAACTTCGATAGGTCCGGGCCCTTGGGTAGGTATTACCGAAGAAGCTTGTTGGTGTTCTCGTTCGTGCCGCGCTGCTACGGGATTCGCGGGCAGTGAAGACCACGTCGACATCGGTCGCGGTCGTGAAGCTCTTGTGCGCGGCCAATTCCATCTCACGGTCCCAGGTCATCGTCACTCGCAGCCGGGGCCAGCCGTGGATAGGCCTCGACCAGCGCGGAACAGCCACAGCGCTATGGCGGCTGGCCAACTTCACGATGGTCACAAAACCGCGACTTGCATTCACCAGGGTGGCGATCTGATTGTATGGCTGATCCTCATTAGGGGATCGTTGCCATGGCACAGGCACAGGTGCCCGACGATCTGCCCCCCCCTTAACAGCACTGCCGCTTCGACCGGTTGAATCTAAGGTGCTCCACTTGAGGATCTCGTTGTGGTCCCGCAGTCGGCTGGTTCTCCGCTCACAACTCCGCCAACTCGGTCTGCTCATCGGTGCCCTTCCTGCATGGGCGCCAGCGTTGATATCGGCTGCTCCATCCACCGCCGCACCGCCGAGTCGACTAGATCGAATTCAGCCACGACCTCGGGAGTCATGCGGTAACTCCGCCAACATGACTTGCACGATCTCGGCCTTGAACTCCGGTGTGAACTGCCCGCCGCGTCCGTCGCTTCCTGCTGCTCGCAGACTCCATGATGAAGGACACCTCCCAGTAACACACGTCCCGATCGCTGTTGCCCCGTCAAACTGGGCAACATCAAATGGCGAGGTAGATCATGTGAGGTGCACTGGCTATCTCTGTCTGCAACCGGGTGAAATGATTGAGCGCCTGCATGCGACAAGCAAGTTGCTAGAGAGGAGATGACTCACACCCGAAAACCGTCGCTGTACTGCACTGATGAGGTCGACAGGTGGCGCAGACCTGACCCCTATGCGCGAGCTTACTCAGCCGCTCAGGTGCTACACGACTGAGTGGTCTGCGTGCGCCTCTAGCCTGATCGGTGCCCTCGCTGCCGCGGTTGCTGCTAGCTTGCGTCTGCTTGATGGATCCCCGGGCGGCTCGCCGTCCTCAAGTGATTAATTGGTGGTAATGGCTACGCAAAATAGTCAGGAGCTTATGGAAATCTTGGGCGCTGAGCGGAGGGCGGAGAGCTTCTGCTCGAAGGTTCAGCTCATTGATCCCAAGACGGCGGAAGAGATTCTCTGTTACAACACCGAGAACAGGAAAATTGACCGAAGCACGGTAGAACTTTATTCCGAGGCGATGAAGCGAGGCGAGTGGAAGCTCTCGCATCAGGGTATCGCGATTGATGTTGACGGAATATTGCTTGACGGACAGCATCGACTAGCTGCGGTGATCAAATCGGGAATTTCGGTTCCTATGCTGGTGGTACGAGGGGTCGAGCGTTCTACCTTTAGTGTGATGGACACTGGAAAGCGTCGTACTGCGAGCGACAATCTTCGGATGTTGGGTGTTGCAGATGTCTACAATGTGGCGGCGACACTGCGCTATGTGTACCTGTATGACACTCTTCCAGTTGATGCAGCCTGGACTGGGTCCAAAACGCGGCTGACCAACGACCAGATACTCGAGCTTCATACGAAATATCCGGATATGGCTGAGTATGTCAAGCGCGGGCGATTGATAGCGTCGGCTGTCGGGATAATTACCTCAGCGTGCTCGGCTGGTGGATATGTGACATGGAGGTCCGCTCCGGAATTGGATCAAAGCGAGTGGTTCAATGGTATTATCAGTGGTGCCAACCTGGATGAAGATGATCCACGTTTGCGTTTTCGAAACTTTTTCGTAAACGCGCGCGCTCAAGGTGGTCGCCGTCGGATGGACGCCCGTGAGCACCTGGCTATCTACCTCAAGGCGTGGAACTTGTGGCGAAAAGGTGAGAAGCGTCAACTCCTCTCCTTCCGTAAAGGGGAGGCGATGCCAAAGCCGGTAACTATAGGACTGTAGTAGTAGTCGGGTGGAGAGATGAGAGCTCTCCACCCGACTGGTGGAAGAATCGTCGAACAGGTCCGTCCGGTCGAAATTCACCTTCCAGTGGACATTATACATGACCTGCTCGACGATTCCATTAGTTCGTTACGCTTAACTCGAATGTGTGACGCAAATTTGTTTCCATGGAATCTATATGGAGGTTACGGTGGGTCGATCGCTCCACTTTCCGGTCGAGGTGAAAATGGATATCGCCTTCAGTGTCCTCGCGAAAGTTGTGACAGTGGCGGAGGCGGCACGGCAGAATAACGTCTCCCCGGCTTCAGTGTCATCGTGGGTGGAGCAGGCTCGTGACGCCGTCGCGGTACGTCTCACCGGTTTTCGCGGCTAGGTGAATTGTTGGTGATGTTAGGGCTGTCTTTTTGTGGTCCTAACATCACCGGCTAGGTTACCGGAGTGAGTGTTCGAGTCCAACCTTCTGACGAACTGTAGAAGGCGTCGTGCAGCTGCTAGTGAGCATCGGGCTTAGCTTGAGTTCTTCTGTTCGGCGGGGTCTCAGGTTGGTGGAGGGTTTCCTTCCATTCAGGGGCTGGTTCATTGGTGCTGGTGTCGAAGTCATATCGGGGTGGGGTGCTGGTTTGGGTCCTGAATGGGTGGCCTGGGCCCGGGGGGAAGGTTTCCGGACGCCGGCCAGGCAGGTCGTGCTCGGGCGGACGCCGTAGGTCGCCGGCGAGTAGCAGCCAGGTCTAACGGTCTGCGGCCGTGAGCCACCGGCCAACGTCAGTTGAGTATGTCCAGAATTCCGTGAGGTGCGCGGCGGCCTCGGGGCTCTCGGCGGCGAGTTGGGTGAGCAGGACTGCGACCGTGCCGGTGGCCGGGATGATCTGCGCCGTGGTTCCGGTCCCACCCGTCCAGCCGTAGCGCCCGGGGACGTTCCACGGGTTCGCGGTGTTGATGTCGACCGAACCACCGAAGCCCCAACCCTGACCGTCGACGTACAGGTCCGCGTCCGCCCGCTGTTCGTCGGTCAGGTGGTCGGTGGTCATGAGTGTCACGGACTCCCGGGTGAGCAGGGTGTCGGTCAGCAGCGCACGGCCGAAGCGCAGCCAGTCGTCCGCAGTGGAGACCAGACCGCCGCCGCCGGACGGAAAGGCGGGAGGTGTGCTCCACTGCCCGTCGGGCGCGTCGACGAGTTCCAGTCCGGGGCGGTAGTAGCTCGTGAACCGGTCGAGCTTCTCCGGCGGGACCCAGAAAGCCGTGTCCACCATGCCGAGCGGTTCGAACACCCACTCGTGCAGGAAGTCGGGCAGCGTCTGCCCGGACACCCGGGCGATGAGCACGCCCTGCAGGTCGGACGCGGCGTGGTACAGGAACGCCTCGCCGGGCTGCGCGGCCATCGGAAGCGTTGCCAGCCTTGCCATCCACTCGTCCGGCGCGGGCGGAGCCTGCACCTGGCGGCCGTCCCAGCCCATCACCTCGCCGAACGCCTCGACGGCAGGCAGGTCGAACCGGGACGCGAAGCCGTACCCGGCACGGGAGGTGAGCAGATCGAACACGGTCACCGCGCGCGTGGCCGGTACGACGTCGTCGATCGGGCTTTCCGGCGTCCGCACGACCATGGGGGAGGCCAGTTCCGGCAGCCACTTGTCCACCGGGTCGTCGAGCGCGAGCCTGCCGTCCTCGACCAGCAGCATCACCGCGGCGGCCGTGATCGGCTTCGTGATCGAGGCGATCCGGAAGATCGAGTCCTGCCGCACTGGGCCCGCGGTCCGCACCTCGACGTCGTCTCCCCGGGCGACGAGGGTGACCACGCCGGGCAGCCTGCCCTCGTCCACGTACTTGTCCAGGTCCATGCCCCGGTAGACCAGCCTCTCGCCGAAAACTCATCGGATCGGGATTCCCGATACTGGGATCAGTACTACTCACACAGTGATATCTCACCGTGACGAAAATGCCCAAAAGGGCAGTGACCTGCATAAATCGATGGCGCGGGGTGAGTCGACCTGGGAAGGATCCGCCGAGCAGAGAGAGCACAGCCGGTCCAGGGAGGGACGCGATGGAAGGTCAACCCGAAGCCCGGGTGGCCGCAGGTGCGCTACAGGGCACGTGGGAATCCGGGGTGGCGGTCTTCCGTGGCATCCCGTTCGCCGAGCCGCCGGTCGGCGACCTGCGTTTCGCCGCGCCGCGCCCGGTCCGGAACTGGGACGGGGTGCGGGAAGCCACGTCGTACGGTCCGCCGCCGCCGCAGGCCGACGCGTTCGGCATGGAGGCGCTCGCTAGAGGCGCGGCCGACGACTGGCTGACGGTCAACGTCTGGTCGCCCCGGTTCGAGCCGGGCGCAGGGCTGCCGGTGATGGTGTGGATCCAGGGCGGCGCCTACGTCTTCGGCATGTCCAGCCTGCCCGAGTACGACGGTGTGCGCCTCGCCGGTGATGGCATTGTCCTGGTCACGTTCAACTACCGCGTCGGCGCCGAAGGCTTCGCGCAGATAGACGGCGCACCGGTCAACCGTGGCCTGCTCGACCAGGTCGCCGCGCTGGAATGGGTCCGCGAGAACATCCGTGCGTTCGGCGGCGACCCCGGCAACGTCACGGTCTTCGGCCAGTCGGCCGGTGGCAGTTCTGTCGCCGCGCTGATGGCGATGCCCCGAGCGGTCGGCCTGTTCCACCGCGCCATCGCGCAGAGCGCGCCCGGCACGGTCTTCTCGCCCGCGCTCGCCGAGAGCATCGCGACCGCCGTGGCCGCCGAGGCGAAACTGCGGCCGACCGTGGCCGACCTGGCCACCTTGTCCCCGGCCGAGCTGTCCGGCTGTGGTGACGCGGTCATGGGCAGGATGGCCGAATGGGCGAACTCGTGGGGCAGGCCCGCGCACCGGGGAATCCCGTTCTCGCCGGTCGTGGACGGTGACGTCGTGCCAACCACGCCGTGGCAGGCGCTGGCCGACGGCGCGGGCAGGGACGTCGACCTGATCGCGGGACACACCCGCGACGAACACCGGCTGTTCAGCCTGATCCAGGGCACACTCGGGCAGGTGACGCCGGAACAGGCACAGGCCACGCTGGACGTCTTCGCCCCCGACCCGGCCCGATACCGCGAGGGCTACCCGGATGTAGGGCCGGAGGAACTGTATGAACTGGTCCACGCCGACTGGCTGTTCCGCATGCCGTCGACGCGTCTCGCCGAGGCACAGGTCGCGGGCGGCGGCCGGGCGTACCTCTACGAACTGATGTGGGTGGCCCCGGGGATGGATGGTGCGCTCGGCGCGTGCCATGGTCTGGACGTGCCGCTTGTCTTCGGCAACTTGGACGTAGGTCAGCCAGCCATGCTGATCGGTGAGAGCCCTTCACCAGAGGCGGAGGCGTTGTCGGCCCAGATGCGCACCGCGTGGACGGCGTTCGCCAGGCACGGCGACCCTGGCTGGCCCGCGTATGAGGCAGAACAGCGGCTTACGCGGTTGTTCGATGTCCAGCCGACTGTGGCGGCGTATCCGGCGGAGGCTTCCCGGTTGATCTGGGCGGACCACGACTTCGCCGCACTGCCCTTGGTGGGCCCGATGGTGTGATCTCGCACCATTGTCGATTGAGTGAGTTTGCATGCTTGTGCATAATCATCCATATGACTGTGAGGGCGGCGGTAGCCGGGGCGAGCGGATATGCGGGTGGTGAGGTGCTGCGGCTCCTGCTCGGGCATCCCGATGTCGAGATCGGGGCGCTGACCGCGGGCGCCAGCGCGGGCATGACGCTCGGCCAGTACCAGCCGCACCTGCTGCCCCTCGCCGACCGGGTGCTCGGCGACACGACTGTCGGCGAACTCGCCGGGCACGATGTCGTCTTCCTCGCGCTTCCCCACGGCAAGTCCGCCAAGATCGCCGCCGAACTGGGGGAGGACACCCTGGTCATCGACTGCGGCGCGGACCACCGCCTCGAGGACGCGGCGGCCTGGCAGCGGTGGTACGGCGGTGACCACGCGGGCACCTGGCCGTACGGACTGCCGGAGTTGCCGGACCACAGGGACGTGTTGAAGGGCGCCAAGCGCGTCGCCGTCCCCGGTTGCTACCCGACGGTCTCCTCGCTCGCACTGGCTCCCGCGTACAAGGACGGCCTGGTCGAGCCCGAGGCCGTCATCGTCGCGGTGTCCGGCACGTCGGGCGCGGGCAAGTCGCTGAAGCCGCACCTGCTCGGCTCCGAGGTGATGGGATCGGTCAGTGTCTACGGCGTCGGCGGCATCCACCGGCACACACCCGAGATCATCCAGAACCTCGGCCGGGTCGCGGGTGGGCCGGTCTCGGTCAGCTTCACGCCCGTCCTCGCGCCGATGCCACGCGGAATCCTCGCCACCTGCAGCGCCACGCTGAAGCCGGGCCGAACGGTCGACGATGCCCTTGCCACGTATGAGAAGGCGTACGCCGACGAGCCGTTCGTGCATGTCCTGCCGACAGGTTCGTGGCCGACGACCGGCGCTGTGCTGGCGTCCAACGCCGTGCAGTTGCAGGTCACGGTCGACCCGGATTCCCGGCGCCTGATCGTCGTCGCGACGATCGACAACCTGACCAAGGGCACCGCCGGTGCCGCCGTGCAGTGCATGAACCTCGCTCTCGGACTGCCCGAGACGACCGGACTTTCGACCGTGGGAGTCGCACCGTGAACCGTGACAAGGGTGTCACCGGGCCCGCCGGGTTCCGGGCGGCCGGGGTCGCCGCAGGCATCAAGGCGACCGGCGCGCTGGACCTGACACTGGTGGTGAACGACGGGCCGAACACCGCCGCCGCGGGCGTGTTCACCACCAACCACGTCAAGGCCGCTCCTGTCCTGTGGTCACAACAAGTTCTCACGCAACGCAGCCTCCGTGCCGTCGTGCTCAACTCCGGCGGCGCGAACGCCTGCACCGGTCCGGAAGGCTTTCAGGACACGCACGCCACCGCGGAGAAGGTCGCGCAGGTCCTCGACTGCGGCGCGATCGAGGTCGCGGTCTGCTCGACCGGCCTGATCGGCGAACGCCTCCCCCTGGACAAGATTCTGTCCGGTGTGGACATAGCCGCGCAGGCCCTTGCGGCCACGCAGGCGGCCGGACTGAACGCGGCGACCGGCGTGATGACCACGGACTCCCGGCCGAAGCAGTCGTGGAAAGCACACGAGCAGGGCTGGTCGGTCGGCGGTTTCGTCAAGGGCGCGGGCATGCTCGCGCCGAACCTCGCGACCATGCTCTCGGTGATCACCACCGACGCCGACGTCGACAAGGACACCTTGGACGCCGCACTGCGCAAGGCGACCGCGAAGACGTTCGACCGTCTCGACGTCGACGGCGGGACGTCCACCAACGACACCGTCCTCGTGCTCGCCTCCGGTGCGTCGGGAACCGCGCCGAGCGCGGAGGAGTTCGAGAAGCTGCTCACGGAGGTGAGCGCGGACCTGGTCAAGCAGCTGCAGGGCGACGCGGAAGGCGTGACCAAGGAGATCGCGATCACCGTCACCGGCGCCGTGACCGAGGACGAAGCGGTCCACATCGGACGGATCGTGGCCGAGGACAACCTCGTGAAGACGGCGCTGTTCGGCTCGGACCCGAACTGGGGCCGGATCGCGATGGCGCTCGGCCGGGCCCGCGCGCAGGTCGACCCGGACCGGCTGGCCATCGTGATCAACGGGATCCGCGTGATGGACAAGGGAACCCGCGGTGCCGACCGGGAGAACGCCGACCTGTCCGGCCGGGACATCGACATCGTCATCGAACTCGGGCTCGGCCAGGGCGAAGCGACCATCCTCAGCACGGATCTCTCACACGCGTACGTCGAAGAGAACAGCGCGTACTCGTCATGAACAACAACGCGGACCGCAAAGCCGAGGTTCTCATCGAGGCCCTGCCGTGGCTGCAGGAGTTCCACGGCGCGCTCGTGGTCATCAAGTACGGCGGCAACGCCATGGTCGACGAGAACCTCAAACGCGCTTTCGCGCAGGACATGGTGTTCCTGCGACTGGCCGGACTGCGGCCGGTGGTCGTGCACGGCGGCGGCCCGCAGATCGGCGCGATGCTGGACAAGCTGGGCATCCAGAGCGAGTTCCGCGGTGGCCTACGGGTTACCACGCCGGAAGCGATGGACGTCGTGCGCATGGTGCTCGTCGGCCAGGTCGGCCGCGAACTCGTCGGCCTGATCAACGCGCACGGCCCGTACGCGGTCGGTATCTCCGGCGAGGACGCGCACCTGTTCACCGCCGAACGCCGTGGCCTCGAGGTCGACGGCGAACTGGTCGACCTCGGCCTGGTCGGCGACGTGGTCACGGTGAATCCGGCCGCGGTCGAGGACATCGTCGGCGCGGGCCGGATCCCTGTGGTGTCCACAGTGGCCCCTGACCTCGACGGCGTCGTGCACAACGTGAACGCCGACACGGCGGCGGCCGCGCTGGCGGTCGCGCTGAAGGCGCGCAAACTCGTCGTCCTGACCGACGTCGAGGGGCTCTACAAGAACTGGCCGGACAAGTCCTCCCTGGTGAACCGGATCGACGTCACCGAGCTGGCGAAGGTGTTGCCGGGCTTGGCCAGTGGGATGGTGCCGAAGATGGAGGCCTGCCTGCGCGCGGTCCGCGGCGGGGTGTCGCAGGCCCACGTGATCGACGGCAGGCAGGCGCATTCGGTGTTGCTGGAGGTGTTCACGAGCGAGGGCGTGGGCACGATGGTGCTACCAGACGAAAGGGAAGCGTGATGACGCTCCACCAGCGGTGGGAAGCCGCGATGATGAACAACTACGGCACGCCGCAGTTGGGACTCGAACGCGGAGAGGGCGCGTACGTCTGGGACACCGACGGAAACCGATACCTCGACCTGGTCGGCGGGATCGCGGTGAACGCGCTCGGGCACGCACACCCGGCGATCGTGGCCGCGGTGACCGAGCAGATCGGCAAACTCGGCCACACCTCGAACCTCAACATCAACCTGCCCGCGCTGGAACTGGCCGAGCGTCTGCTCGACGTGGCAGGCGTCGAAGGCAAGGTGCTGTTCAACAACTCCGGCGCCGAGGCCGTCGAGACCGCGCTGAAACTGAGCCGTCTCACCGGTCGCGCCAAGCTCGTGTCCACACAGGGCGGTTTCCACGGCCGCACGATGGGCGCGCTCACGTTGACCGGTCAGCCCGGCAAGCGCACGCCGTTCGAGCCGCTTCTTCCCGGCGTGACACATGTTCCCTACGGCGATGTGGCCGCGCTCGAATCCGCTGTGGACGGTGAGACGGCAGCGTTCGTCGTCGAACCGATCCAGGGCGAGCAGGGTGTGATGGTGCCGCCGGAGGGGTATCTGCAAGCCGCGCGGGACATCACCGCCAAGCACGGCGCGTTGCTGATCCTGGACGAGGTGCAGACCGGGATCGGCCGTCTCGGCACGTGGTTCGCATTCCAGCAGGCCGGTGTCGTGCCGGACATCGTGACGCTCGCCAAGGGCCTCGGCGGCGGGTTGCCGCTGGGTGCGTGCATCGCGATCGGTGACGCGGCCGACCTCTTCCAGCCAGGGCACCACGGCACGACCTTCGGCGGCAATCCGGTCTGCTGCGCGGCCGGGCTCGCCGTACTGAACACGATCGCGGCTGACGGCCTGCTCGACCACGTTTCCTCGGTGGGCAAGGAGATCGCCGCCGGGGTCGAGGAGCTCGACCACCCGCTGATCGGCGGTGTCCGCGGCGCCGGGCTGCTGATCGGTATCATGCTTCGTGAGAAGGTCTCCGGCGCCGTCGCCGCGAACGCCAAGAACGCCGGGTACCTGATCAATCCGATCCAGCCGGACGTGATCCGGCTGGCGCCCCCGCTCATCCTCGATCATGACGACGCCGCACAGTTCGTGGCCGACCTGCCGTCAGCTTTGGAGGGACTGTGAACTCCCCGACTGTCCGGCACTTCCTGCGTGACGACGACCTGTCGCCGCAGGAACAGCTCGCCGTGCTCGACCTCGCCGACGAGCTGAAGAAAGACCCGTTGGGGCACAAGCCGTTGGCCGGTCCGAAGAGCGTCGCGGTGCTGTTCGAGAAGAACTCGACGCGCACCCGCCTGTCGTTCGAGGTCGGTATCGCCCAGCTCGGCGGCCAGCCGATCATCGTGGACGGCCGGATGATGCAGCTCGGCCGCGAGGAGACGATCGAGGACACCTCCCGCGTGCTGTCCCGCTACGTGCACGCCGTGGTGTGGCGGACGTTCGCGCAGAAGCGCATCGAAGCGATGGCGTCGGTGTCCAAGGTGCCTGTGGTGAACGCGCTGACCGACGAGTTCCACCCGTGCCAGGTGCTCGCGGACCTGCAGACCATCAGGGAACGCAAGGGAAAACTCGCCGGACTGACTCTGACCTACCTCGGTGACGGCGCCAACAACATGGCCCACTCGCTGATGCTCGGCGGTGTCACGGCAGGCCTGAACATCCGCCTGGTCACCCCGGAAGGCTTCTCGCCCAAGGACGACTTCGTCGTCGACGCGAAGAAGCGCGCCGAGGAGACCGGCGGCAGCATCACGATCCTGACCGACCCGGCCGAGGCCGTCGAAGGCGCGGACGTGCTGGCGACCGACACGTGGACCTCGATGGGCCAGGAGAACGACGGCCGCGACCGCGTGACCCCGTTCCGTCGCCTGCAGATCAACTCCGCGCTGCTGGAACGGGCCGCGCCGGAGGCGATCGTGCTGCACTGCCTGCCCGCGCACCGCGGCTGGGAGGTCACCGACGAGGTGCTCGACGGCCCGGCCAGCGCGGTGTGGGACGAGGCCGAGAACCGGCTGCACGCCCAGAAGGCCCTGCTGACCTGGTTGATGGGGCAGGCGTGACCTCGGCGGGCACCAGGGTCGCGCGGCAGGCGCGGATCGTCGAGCTCGTGTCCACAATGGCCATCCGAAGCCAGACCGAGCTCGCCAAGCTGCTCGCCGCGGAAGGCGTCGAGGTCACCCAGGCGACCCTGTCGCGTGACCTGGACGAACTCGGCGCGGTGAAACTGCGTGGCCCGGACGCGGGTGCCCCCGTGTACGTCATCCCCGAGGACGGCTCGCCGGTACGCGGCGTGCAGGGCGGCACCACCCGGCTGACCAGGCTGCTGGGCGAGGTGCTCGTCTCGGCCGACTACTCGGCCAACCTGACTGTGCTGCGCACCCCGCCGGGGGCCGCGCAGTTCCTGGCCAGCGCGATCGACCGGGCGGCGCTGCACGAGGTGGTGGGCACCATCGCGGGCGACGACACTGTCATGGTGATCGTCCGCGAGCCGATCACCGGCGAGCAACTGGCCGACCGCTTCAGAACAATGGCAGGCCTGAAAGAAACCTCGTGAGTGTTTTGGCCGGTTAGCACCGGCCAAAACACTCACGAGCCTTGAGCTGGGAGTTTGTACTGTGAGTTCGTTGTGGGGCGGCCGGTTCGCCTCTGGTCCGGCCGACGCGATGGCAGCGCTGTCCGCGTCGACGCACTTCGACTGGCGTCTGGCCAGGCACGACATCGCCGGGTCACGGGCGCATGCCCGGGTGCTGCACCGCGCGGGGCTGCTGACCGAGGCTGAGCTCGACGGCATGCTCAAGGCGTTGGACACGCTGGAGGCCGATGTCGTCTCCGGCGCGTTCACCCCGACCATCGCCGACGAGGATGTGCACACCGCGCTGGAACGTGGCCTGATGGAGCGCGCGGGTGTCGACCTCGGCGGCAAGCTGCGCGCGGGCCGCTCCCGCAACGACCAGGTCGCGACGCTGTTCCGGATGTGGCTGCGCGACGCGGCCCGCCGGGTCGCCGCCGGAACACTCGACGTCATCGACGCGCTCGTCGCCCAGGCGACACAGCACGACACAGCCGTCATGCCAGGCCGCACGCATCTGCAGCACGCCCAGCCGGTCCTGCTCGGACACCACCTGCTGGCCCACGCCCAGTCCCTGACCAGGGACATCGAGCGGCTGCGCGACTGGGACGCCCGTGCCGCGCTGTCGCCGTACGGCTCAGGCGCGCTGGCAGGCTCGTCCCTGGGCCTCGACCCGGCAGCCGTGGCGGCGGACCTGGGCTTCGACGGCCCGGTGGAGAACTCCATCGACGGCACGGCCTCGCGCGATTTCGCCGCGGAGATCGCGTTCGTACTGGCCATGCTGGGTGTGAACCTGTCACGCGTGGCCGAGGAAGTGATCATCTGGACCACGGCCGAGTTCCGCTACGCGGTGCTAGACGACGCGTGGGCGACCGGCAGCTCGATCATGCCGCAGAAGAAGAACCCGGACGTCGCCGAGCTGACCAGGGGCAAGTCCGGACGGCTGATCGGCAACCTGACCGGACTGCTGGCCACACTGAAGGCGCAGCCGCTGGCGTACAACCGTGACCTGCAGGAAGACAAGGAGCCAGTGTTCGACTCGGTCGACCAGCTCGAACTCCTGCTGCCCGCGATCGCCGGGATGATCGGCACGTTGACGTTCGACACCGGCCGGATGGCCGAACTCGCGCCACAGGGCTTCACCCTGGCCACCGACATCGCCGAATGGCTGGTCCGCGAAGGTGTTCCGTTCCGCGTCGCGCACGAAGCCGCGGGCTCCTGCGTCCGGGTGGCGGAGGGCCGTGGTGTCGGCCTGGACGAGCTCACCGACGCGGAGTTCGCCGAGATCAACCCGAGTCTCACGCCGAAGGTCCGTGACGTGCTGACCGTCGCCGGGTCGATCGCGTCCCGCGACGCGTACGGCGGCACCGCGCCCGATAGAGTCGCCGAGCAGCGCGAACGTCTGGTTGTCCGGCTCGGCGAGCACAGGACGTGGGTGAGGGGAACGTAGTGGCTCTTGACCATCTCGTTTACGCGATGCCGGATCTCGCGTTCGCGGGCGACGTGCGGATCGACCTGACAGAGGGCGGCAGGCACGTCGGTCGAGGCACTCGCAACCTGTTGGCGAATCTGGGCGGCGGCGCGTACCTCGAGGTGATCGGACCGGACCGGGACCAGCCAGAGCCGGACGGCCCCCGGCCGTTCGGCATCGACGAGCTGACCGAGCCGAAGCTGGTGGCCTGGGCCGTCCGGGTCGACAACATCGATGACGTCGTGGACCGCGCGAAGGCCCGGGGCTACGATCCCGGGCCGGTCACCCCGATGTCCCGCAGGCGCCCGGACGGTGTCCTGCTGGAGTGGCGGCTCACGCCGATGCTCGCGGGTGTCCTGCCCTTCCTGATCGACTGGGGGAGCACGCCGCACCCGACCGAGTCCCTGCCCACCGGCGCGGAACTGGAGTCGTTGCTGATACAGGACTACGAGAAGGATTCGCTGCACACAGGTCTGCAGGCCCTCGGTATCCGTGACTTCGCGGTGGGGTACGGGCCGACTGGTCTGGAAGCCACCATCGTCACACCGCATGGTGAAGTGATCCTCCGATGAGGCAACTCACGCACGACGAGCTGGCCATCGATCCCGTTGACGCGTCGAAGATCCTGCTCGGCAGCGTGCTGGAATCCCACAGTCCGCAAGGGGTCGTGCGCGTCCGGCTGGTGGAGGTCGAGGCCTACCGCGGCGGCGACGATCCCGCGTCGCACTGCTACCGGGGCCGGACCCCGCGCAACGACGTGATGTTCGGCCCGGCCGGGCATCTCTACGTGTACTTCGTCTACGGCATGCACTTCTGCGCGAACATCGTGTCGTTGACCGACGGCGTGCCCGGCGCGGTGCTGCTGCGCGCGGGCGAGGTGATCGACGGGTTCGAACTGGCCCGCACCCGCAGGCCGAGCGCGCGCAACGACGCCGAACTGGCGAAGGGTCCGGCCAGGCTGACCGGTGTGCTCGGCATCGACCGGGCACAGAACGGCGTCGACCTCACCGACCCCGACTCACCGATCCGGATCTACGAAGGCGAACCGGCTGGTGAGATCTACAGCGGGCCACGTGTGGGCGTGGCCGTCGCGATGGACGTGCCATGGCGGTTCTGGGTGGATTCGCCCGCGGTGAGCGCGTACCGCAAGGGCGGGAAACGGACGAGGCAGCTCAGGTGAAGGTCACGCTTCCGGACGGCTCGACAGCCTGGCTGGTCACCGGATACGACGACGTCAGAGCTGGGCTGGCCGACCCGCGGCTGTCGTTGAACAAGGCGAACTCCGCCGGCGGCTACTCCGGCTTCACCCTGCCGCCCGCGCTGGACCGCAACCTGCTCAACCTGGACCCGCCCGACCACACGAGGCTGCGCAAACTCGTCATGGGCGCGTTCACCACCCGCCGCGTGGCAGGGATGCGCGACCGCGTCCAGGCGACCGCCGACCGGCTGCTGGACGGCCTGAGCGGCACGGTCGACCTGATGGCCGCGTACGCCGCTCCGCTGCCGATCATCACCATCGGCGACCTGCTCGGCGTCCCGACCGAGCGGATCGGGGACTTCCGCGGCTGGACCGACGCGCTGATGACCGGCGGATCCAGGGACGCGGTGGCCAGCATGTACCGGTTCATGGTCGAGCTGATCGCCGCCAAACGGGCCGAGCCCGCCGACGACCTGATCTCGGGAATGATCGCCGCCAGGGACGGCGAGGACCGGCTGACCGAGGACGAACTGCTGTCGCTGGCGTTCCTGATCCTGTGGGCGGGCTACGAGAACACCGTGCACCTGATCGGCAACAGCGTCCTGCGGCTGTTCGACGGCCCGGCCGACACGGAGGAACTGCTCAGGGTGGCCAACCCGAGTCCGTACGCCATCCGCCGGTTCCCGCTGGAGGACATCGAGATCGCGGGCCAGACGATCACGGCAGGGGAGACCGTCCTGCTGGACATGCAGGCGGCCAACGAGGCGTCAACGCAGCACCTGAGCTTCGGTGCGGGCATCCACCACTGCCTCGGCGCGCCGCTCGCCCGGCTGGAGCTGGAGATCGCACTGGCCACGCTCTTCGGCAAGTACCCGGACGCGGCCCCCGCGGTGCCCCTCGACCAGTTGAGGTGGCGTGACTCGTTCCGCAGCCGTGGCCTGTTGGAACTGCCGGTCACGCTGACGCCGTGAGGTAACCGCTCGACCTTGTGGTGGATGATGAGGACCGTGAGTGAGCACATCCTTGACGAGCTGTCCTGGCGCGGCCTGATCGCGCAGTCCACCGACATCGACGCACTGCGCCGTGATCTCGACTCGGGCCCACTCACCCTCTATTGCGGTTTCGACCCGACCGCCCCCAGCCTGCACGCGGGCAACCTGGTCCCGCTGCTGGGGCTGAGCCGGTTCCAGAAGGCCGGGCACCGGCCGATCGTGCTGGCAGGCGGCGCGACGGGGATGATCGGCGATCCCCGTGACACCGGCGAGCGCACGATGAACC
This sequence comes from Kibdelosporangium sp. MJ126-NF4, assembly GCF_000826545.1. The sequence goes on from NZ_CDME01000018.1 coordinate 51,152, forward strand.
CGCTGGACACGGTGGCCGAGTGGACCGAACGGATCCGCGGCCAGCTGGAGCGGTTCGTCGACTTCGACTCGTCGCCGACCGGCGCGCTGGTCGAGAACAACCTGACCTGGACGGCCTCGGTGCCGGTCACCGAGTTCCTCAGGGACGTCGGCAAGCACTTCTCGGTCAACGTGATGCTGGCCAGGGAGACCGTCAAGCGCAGGCTCGAAGGCGACGGCATGTCGTACACCGAGTTCAGCTACCTGCTCCTGCAGTCCAACGACTACCTGCAGCTTTACCGCAAGCACGGGTGCACGCTGCAGCTCGGCGGCCAGGACCAGTGGGGCAACATCGTCGGCGGGGTCGACCTGGTCAGGAAGGTCGAGCAGAAGAGCGTGCACGCGCTGACCGCGCCGCTGGTCACGGACTCGCAGGGGCGCAAGTTCGGCAAGTCCACCGGTGGCGGGAACGTGTGGCTCGACCCGGCCATGACCTCGCCGTACGCCTGGTACCAGTACTTCGTGAACGTCGAGGACGCCGAGGCGCTGACCTACCTGCGCATGCTCACGTTCGTGCCGCGCGAGGAGATCGACGAGCTGACGCGGCAGACAGCGGAGAAACCGCAGCTGCGTGCCGCGCAGAAACGGCTGGCCCAGGAGTTCACCGACCTCGTGCACGGGGAGAAGGAGACCCACCAGGTGGTCGCCGCGTCGCAGGCCCTGTTCGGCCGCGGCGAGCTGCGCGAGCTGGACGCGGGCACGTTGGACGCGGCGATGGCCTCGGTCCCGACGGGTGACCTGAGCCTTGCCGACCAGCCGACGATCGTCGAGATCCTCGTGGCCAGCGGCCTTGCCGCAGGTAACGGGGCCGCGCGCCGGACGGTCGGCGAAGGTGGCGCGTACGTGAACAACACGCGCGTGACCGCGGAGGACTGGCGTCCGTCGGCCGATGACCTGCTGCACGGCAAGTGGCTTGTCGTGCGCAAGGGCAAGCGGAATACCGCCGGAATCCGCGTCTCGCCCTGATCGGGTGGGTCCGTAGCACAGGCCGTCAGTCGTTCAGACTGGCGGCCTGTCCGCATGTTTGCGCAGGTCACAGGTGTTTTTCAGGATCGGAACCGGGATTCAGAAAGAAGTTGATGTGACGGGCGACACACTTGCACTCTGGCTGAGGTCCGATAGCGTGGCAGTAGCCCCGTTGTAGGGCCGCTCACCTGCGGCTTTACCTCGCAGCGGGGCTTGAGGGGCGCGATTTGACCTCTCGTTGGCGGCCGTGTAACTTTATCCAGGTCAGCGCGGAACGGGCCCCAGAAAGTCGGGGGAACGGAGCGCAAGACCAAAAAAACTTAGTAATACAAGCCTTCTGAAGGTGCCGTGAAGACGGCCTCCGATGAATGTGCGTGTGTTGTTTGAGAACTCAACAGTGTGTCGATCTATTGAAAGCCAGTAGAGCTTTTATGAACCTCGTCAAGAGGTTCCTTTGAGATGGACAGATAGACCAGATAAGTTCTGGTTTGTCAGGACATCGAACTTTCAACTAAAGCATTGTTGGAGAGTTTGATCCTGGCTCAGGACGAACGCTGGCGGCGTGCTTAACACATGCAAGTCGAGCGGTAAGGCCCTTCGGGGTACACGAGCGGCGAACGGGTGAGTAACACGTGGGTAATCTGCCCTGCACTCTGGGATAAG
>NZ_CDME01000019.1 GCF_000826545.1 Kibdelosporangium sp. MJ126-NF4
GCAGTGGCGACCAGCCGCGTGGCCGCGGCGCCGGCGGCGATCGCCAAAACGATCGCCGTAACGACGGTCGGCGTGGGTACGCCGCTGACCGCAAGCCACGAGGAGCAGGCGCGAACACGAGCAGGCGCGACTCATGGCGTGGTGACGACCGCCGTGACGACCGGCCACGCTCCAACCGCGGTGACAACCAGGGGGACCGCCCCCGCCGGGACGACAACGACCGCCGAGACTTCAGCCGTGGCCGTGACGACCGCCCCTTCCGCAAACCGGCGCGTGACAACAACTCCCGCAGCTACGACCGGGACAAACCGCGCCGCGACTTCACCTCCCGCGACCGCGACAACCGGTGGGAAAACCGAAGCGACAACAAAGGCGGAGGCGCCGACCGCCCCCGTGGGAAGTTCGACAGGGACGATCGGCCCCGTCGCGACTTCAGCAAGAGCGACGGTCCCCGCCGTGACTTCGGCAGTGACCGTGGTCCCCGTAAGGACTTTGGGCGTGACGATCGGCCACGTCGTGACTTCAACGGTGACCGTGGTCCGCGTCGGGACTTCAGCAAGGATGACAAGCCCCGTCAGAGCTTCAACCGCGACGACCGCGGCGGCCCACGTCGTGACTTCGGTCGCGACGACAAGCCCCGTCGCGATTTCGGCAGTGACCGTCCGCGTAAGGACTTCGGTCGCGACGACAAGCCGCGCCGCGATTTCGGTGGCGACCGTGGCCCGCGTAAGGACTTCGGTCGTGACGATCGGCCACGCCGTGACTTCAGCAGTGACCGTCCCCGTAAGGACTTTGGTGGTGACCGGCCACGTCGTGACTTCGGCCGTGATGACAAGCCTCGTCGCGACTTCGACAACGACCGTCCCCGTAAGGACTTCAGCCGCGACGACAAGCCTCGTCGGGACTTCGGCAGTGACCGTGGCCCGCGTAAGGACTTTGGGCGTGACGATCGGCCACGTCGTGACTTCAACGGTGACCGTGGTCCGCGTCGGGACTTCAGCAAGGATGACAAGCCCCGTCAGAGCTTCAACCGCGACGACCGCGGCGGCCCACGTCGTGACTTCGGCCGCGACGACAAGCCCCGTCGCGATTTCGGCAGTGACCGTCCGCGCAAGGACTTCGGCGGCGACCGGCCTCGTCGCGACTTCGACAACGACCGCCCCCGCAAGGACTTCAGCCGCGACGACCGGCCACGTCGGGACCACGGTGGCGACCGTCCGCGTGGCGACGCCGACCGTGGCGACCGCCCCCGCCGTGACTTCAACGGCGACCGTGGTCCGCGTCGGGACTTCAGCAAAGACGACAAGCCCCGTCAGAGCTTCAACCGCGACGACCGCGGCGGCCCGCGCCGCGACTCCGGTAGCGACCGTCCACGCAAGGACTTCGGCCGTGACGATCGGCCGCGTGGCGACTTCAACCGCGAGGACCGACCACGCCCTGACTCGGATGGGGACAACGGCCCGCGCGACACCGAGCTGGACAACAAGCTGGACAACAAGCCACAGCAGGGCCAGAGCGAGCTCGACGTCGACACCGCGGACCGCCCCGGCGACGACGTCGACCAGAACGAGTCGCCAGAGAACGAGTCCCCCGAGGCCATCGAGCACGACCGCCCGACGGCGTCCGACGACGCGGATGAGCCGTCCGACGACGAGCCCGAGCCCGAGCCCGAGCCGAGGACGCTCGTCAGCCCGGAGCTGGCCACGCTGCCGGAAGGTGCCGACATCTCCAAGCTCGACGCCGAGGCGCGTCAGGAGCTCAGGAGCCTGCCCAAGGCCCAGGCCGAGGACGTCGGCCAGCACCTCGCCGCGGCGGGAATGCTGATCGACGAGGACCCCGAGCTTGCCCTCAAGCACGCCCGTATCGCGCGTGGCAAGGCGTCACGGGTCGCGATCGTTCGGGAAGCCGCCGGACTGGCCGCGTACCACGCGGGCGAGTGGTCCGAGGCCCTCTCGGACCTGCGGACCGTCCGTCGCATGACGGGCTCGAACGCGCACATCGCGGTGATGGCCGACTGTGAGCGTGCTCTTGGCCGTCCCGAGCGTGCGCTGGACCTCGCCAAGGAAGCCGGGACGGACGTGAGCCCGTCGACCGCGGTCGAACTGCGGATCGTCGCGGCCGGTGCGCGGCGGGACATGGGCCAGTTGGACGCCGCGGTCATCGCGCTGCAGGGACCGGACCTGGACCCGAAGCGCAAGGACCCGTGGAGCGCTCGACTGTTCTACGCCTACGCCGACAACCTTGAGGCCGCCGGTCGCACCGATGAGGCGATCCGCTGGTTCCTCAACGCCGCTCAGGCCGACGACGAGGAAGAGACCGACGCGGCCGAGCGGGCCGTGGAACTTGGGGCCGCACTTCAGTGAAACGTCGGCTGCTCGACATCTACGACGCATTGCTGCTCGACCTGGACGGAACCGTCTACCGCGGTGGTGAGGCGGTTCCGGGAGCAGCGGAGGCGGTGCAGGCCGCCAGGGAGAACGGCACAGCCGTCCGGTTCGTCACCAACAACGCCTCGCGCAGCCCCGAGGACGTCGCGGAACACCTGACGCACCTGGGCGTCGCGGCCCAGCCAGTCGAAGTCAGCACCAGCGCACAGGCGGCGGGCACTGTCCTGGCCGAGCGGCTCGAACCCGGCGACGAAGTCCTCGTCGTCGGGACGAACGCACTCGCGGACATCGTGAGCGCGGCCGGTCTGCGCCCCGTCCACACGTTCACCAACACCGTCAAAGCCGTCGTCCAGGGCCTGTCGCGGGACCTCGGCTACCGCGACCTCGCCGAGGCGACACTGGCGATCCGGGCAGGCGCGCTGTGGGTGGCGTGCAACATGGACGCCACCCTGCCGACCGAACGCGGCGAACTGCCCGGCAACGGCTCCCTGGTGGCCGCGGTGCGTGCCGCGACCGGCCAGGAGCCCCTCGTCGCGGGCAAGCCCGCGCGGCCGCTGATGGACGAGGCGATCACGTCCGCCGGTGCGGGCAGCCCCCTGGTCGTCGGGGACCGTCTCGACACCGACATCGCGGGCGCCGTCACGGCCGAAGTGGATGCCCTGCTCGTGCTGTCCGGGGTCACCACGCCCGCGGACCTGCTGGCCGCGCCCGCGTGGCTCAGGCCGCGCTATGTCGCCGCGTCGATCAGTGACGTGTGCGGGCCCGCGGAAGGCCTGGAGATTGCGGCACAGCGTGCATGGGACGTCGACCGGACCGACCACCAGCTGACCGTCCGGTGGACCGGAAACGGGGCCTCCGCTGACGAACTGGCGTTATTGCGGGCGCTGTGCGCGGCGCACCGGCCGATCGACGGTGGCGAGATCAAGGTGCGCGCCGAGGACGACACGACACGAGCCGCGCTCGTGGCACTGGGAATTGCCAGAACGGCGGTACCGTGAAGTGGTGCAGTTCAACTCCGAAGGCAGCTGGAGCAGGCCGGTCCCCGGCCCGCCACCGGACCCGGCCGTCGCGGCGACGGGGGCCATCGACGCGGCACTGGCCGGTCTCGAAGGGCTCGACCAGCTTGAGCCGGTCGAGCACGTCGGCAGGTTCGACGCGGTGCACTCGGCACTGACCGAGGCGCTGTCCAGCATCGACAAGGTTTGACATCCCATGCCCCGCAGGTCGCGGCTGGACGCTGAGCTCGTGCGTCGTGGCCTGGCCAGGTCACGCGAGCACGCGTCACAGCTGATCGCGGACGGCCACGTCACTGTCAAGGGCGTCGTCGCCAGGAAACCCGCCACCGCCGTGGAAACCGACGCGCCGGTGGTGGTCCGCGAGGACGTCGACGAGAACTGGGCGTCGCGTGGTGCGCACAAGCTGGTCGGCGCGCTGGCGGAGTTCGGGCCCGACGGGTTGACCGTCAAGGGGAAACGCTGTCTCGACGCGGGCGCGTCCACCGGTGGCTTCACCGATGTGTTGCTGCGCAACGAGGCCACTCAGGTCGTCGCCGCGGACGTCGGGCGTGGCCTGCTGATCTGGCGGTTGACGACCGACCCCCGGGTCCTGGTGCGGGACAAGACCAACGTCCGCGCGCTCACCCTCCAGGACACCGACGGGCCAGTGGACCTGGTGGTCGCCGACCTGTCGTTCATCTCGCTGAAACTGGTCCTGCCCGCTCTGCTGGCGTGCACGACCGAGGACGCCGACCTGGTGCCGATGGTCAAACCCCAGTTCGAAGTCGGCAAGGAACGCCTGGGCTCCGGTGGTGTCGTGCGGGACCCTGGCCTGCGTGCCGAAGCAGTCATCGAGGTGCTCACCGCGGCGGCCGGGCTCGGCCTGCGCCCGCACGGCGTTGTGGCAAGCCCGTTGCCCGGCCCGTCGGGCAACGTGGAGTACTTCGTGTGGCTGCGACGTGGTGACCCGCTCGACCCCGAGCAGGTCGCCGACATGGTTCACACTGCGGTGCAGAAGGGGCCACAATGACCGACAGACCGCCGATCTACGAGATCCTGATGGTCGTGCACACCGGCCGCCACGCGAATCGGCGGACCGCCGAACTGGTGGCCGAGCAGTTCGCCAAGGCCGGGGTGTCCGTCAGGGCACTCGACGTCGAATCCGGCGACTACAGCCCGGGCCTGGCAACAGTTCCCGCGGACGAGAACGCCGCCAAGGGCGTTGACCTGGTGTTCGTCCTCGGTGGCGACGGAACCCTGCTGCGTGCCGCGGAACTGGCGCGCCCGGCGGGAGTGCCGGTGCTGGGGGTGAACCTCGGCCGGGTCGGGTTCCTCGCCGAGGCGGACTCCGATGACCTCGATGTCGCCGTGCGCCGCGTGCTGGACGGCAAGTTCCACGTCGACGAGCGGATGACGCTGGCGGTCGTGGCCACCCACGAGGGCGAAGAGATCGCGCGGACGTGGGCGCTCAACGAGGCCAGCGTGGAGAAGAGCAGCCGGGACAAGATCCTGGACGTGTTGATCGAGGTCGACGGCCGACCGGTGTCGGCGTTCGGCTCGGACGGCGTGCTGTGCGCGACCCCGACCGGATCGACCGCGTACGCGTTCTCCGCCGGTGGGCCGGTGATCTGGCCGGACGTGCAGGCGCTGGTCGTGGTGCCGAGCAACGCGCACGCGATGTTCGCCCGGCCACTGGTGGTCTCGCCGACGTCGATCGTGGCGATGGAGGTCGATCCGAACGGGCACCCCGCTGTGCTGTTCTGTGACGGGCAACGCACGTTCGAACTGCCGCCGGGCGCGCGGGTGGAGGTTTCGGCGGGATCCGAGCCGGTCAGGCTGGTGCGGCTGTGGGACGGGCCGTTCACGGACCGGCTTGTGAAGAAGTTCGGATTGCCCGTACAGGGGTGGCGGAAGCGATGACCTTCTCGGTGAGTAGGTAGGGTTCGCACTGTGCTGGCCGAGATGCGCATCCAGGGCCTCGGCGTCATTGACGAGGCCACCCTGCAACTGGACCCCGGCTTCACCGTCGTGACTGGTGAGACCGGGGCTGGCAAGACCATGGTCGTGACCGGACTGCATCTGCTGTCCGGTGGCCGAGCCGAGGCGTCGAGAGTCCGTTCCGGCGCGAGCCGTGCCGTGGTCGAGGGCCGTTTCCACGTACCGCCTGATTCCACGGCGGCGAAGGTCGCGGTCGAAGCGGCGGCGGAGCCGGACGAGGACGGCAGCCTGATCGCGTTGCGGACCGTCGGGGCTGACGGCCGGTCCCGTGCCCACCTCGGTGGCCGTTCGGTGCCGGTCGGTGTGCTGTCGGAACTGGCCGAGCAGCTGATCGCGGTGCACGGCCAGAACGACCAGTTGCGTCTGCTGCACCCGGCGGAGCAGCGGGCGGTGCTGGACACGTTCGCCGGCGACGCGGTCGCCAAGGCGTTGGCGGAGTACCGGTCGACCCGAGCCGAGTGGCTCGAGGTGATCGACGAGCTGCGAGAGAAGACCGAGCGTGCGCGTGAGCTGGCCAAACAGGCCGACCTGCTGCAGCACGGGCTCAAGGAGATCGAGGCGGTCGACCCGAAGCCGGGTGAGGACACCGCACTGGTGGACGAGGCCCGCAGGTTGGCGGACGTCGACCAGTTGCGGGAGGCCGCGACGGGCGCTCACTTCGCGCTGAACGGGTCGCTGGACGACCCGTCGGACGGCAGCGGCGCGTTGTCGCTGATCGACGAGGCGCGGCGGCGGCTGTCGGCGTCGGAGGACCCGAAGCTGCGTGATCTCGAACCGCGGCTGGCCGAGGCGGTTGTCCTGCTCAGCGACGCGAACAACGAGCTCAGCGGGTACGTGGAAGGCCTTGAGGCGGACCCGGCGCGGCTGGAGCAGGTGCTGGCGCGGCAGTCCGAGCTGAAAATGCTGACCCGCAAATACGGCACGGACATCGACGGTGTCCTGGCGTGGGCGGCGGACGCGGCGCAGCAGCTGACCGGCCTGGACACCTCGGAGGAGGCCCTCACCGCGCTGGCGGCCCGCCGTGACGCGCTGGCGGCGGAGCTGGCCCGGCACGCGGCGACGTTGACCGAGCAGCGGGAGCGCGCGGCGGGTGAGCTGTCGAGTGAGGTGACGGCGGAGCTGGCCGGGCTCGCGATGGGCTCGGCGGGGATCGACGTCGCGGTGCGTCCCCGGCAGGCCTCGTCGGACGACGCGCACGCGCTGCAGGTCGGTGACGTGCTGCTGGCCGCCGGACCGGACGGTGTGGACGAGGTCGAGCTGCGCCTGAAGGCACACGACGGCGCACAGCCGCTGCCGGTGCACAAGGCGGCGTCCGGCGGTGAACTGTCCCGGGTGATGCTGGCGATCGAGGTGGTGCTCGCGCACGCGGACCCCGTGCCAACCATGGTCTTCGACGAAGTGGACGCGGGCGTGGGTGGCCGTGCGGCCATCGAGATCGGCCGACGCCTGGCCCGCCTGGCCCGCAGCCACCAGGTCATCGTGGTCACGCACCTCGCGCAGGTCGCCGCGTTCGCCGACCGCCACCTGGTCGTGGACAAGTCCGCCAAGGGCGGGCTCACCCGCTCCGGCGTGAAGACACTGTCGGCCGAGGACCGAGTGGTAGAACTCGCCAGGATGCTGGCCGGGATGGAATCCACCGAGACCGGCCGAGCACACGCGGAGGAACTGCTAGGGCTGGCGGAGGCCGCCAAGCGCGAGGCCATCAACGGCAAGAAGGGCCGACGGAAGAAATAGCCCCAGAGGCCCAACCGCGTGTCTACCACACAGGCACCCCGTGTCCACCATTCCGGCATCATGAAATTCCCAGCCGGACCGGCAGGGCAGGCGCATGTCACGTGCGCGCGAGCGCAGGGGTAAGGAACGTGCGCGCGCATGCGCGGGTGTGTGGCGTGCGCGCGAAGCGCAGGGGTGTGGTTCGTGGGGTGTCCCTCCCGTATGGCCTGGGCGCAGCCATACCACGGCGTGTCGGGAGGTCGGCCTACGCAAACCAACCCACAGCGCAGGCGATACCGACCTCCCGGCACGCCGTGGTTTCCTCCGGCAGGTCATACGGGAGGGGCGCCCCGCGCCCCCCCACTCGACCCAGGAAATCACGTGAGTTGAGCGAACCGGGGCGAGAGACGAAGTGTCTGTTGTGTCCCTCTTGGAGGCCTGCCCGCCGGCGAGGCATCTCTTTGTCTTTTGTGACAAGGAAAACGGACGGCAGACCACCCGACTTTGACGGAACCTGTGCCGGACAGGTAGGGGAATTTCGGTGTGCCGGAATGGTGGACACACCGTGCGGGAACGGTGGACACGGTGAGGTGTACGCAGAGTGGGCCCGCTGGGACGGTTCGGTCGATCGGGTGATTTTCGCTCGGTGCTGCTGATCTTGACCACATGCAGGGGATCTTCGGGGCGAGGCGACCGTCGGTGCCTGTTTTCGCTGGTCACACCGTGTCACCCGTGATCGCCCCTGCGGGTGACTGTCCATTTGCGTCGGCGTGGCGTGATCATTGTGGACTGTCCATTTGTCACCATCGGCGTTATGAAGCTTCCGGGAGTGCTCAGTCGCGCTGGTCAGAGTCAACCCGGGGTGACCGGGGTCGCCAGGGTCGACCGGCGGACCGGTGATCTGCTTCGGCGGATCGGGCCCGGCGATGTCGTCGTTCTCGACCAGCTCGACCTCGACCGGGCGACGGCCGACGCGCTGGTCGCGGCCGGGGTCGCCGGTGTGGTCAACGCTTCTGTTTCCATCTCGGGACGTTTCCCCAACCTCGGGCCGGAACTGCTTGTCGAGGCTGGGATTCCGCTCATCGACGGCGTCGGAGTCCATGCCCTGCGGGAGATCAGGGAAGGCAGCAAACTGCGGCTGCACTCCGGGATTGTCTACTGTGGAGACAAAGAGGTCGCGACCGGCGTCGAGCAGACCGCGGAGACCATCGCCGACCAGATGATCGAGGCGAAGGCCGGAATGTCGGCCCAGCTGGAGGCGTTCTCCGCCAACACCATCGAGTTCCTGCGCCGCGAGCGGTCGCTCATCCTCGACGGTCTCGGTGTTCCCGAGCTGCGGGTCCCCATCAAGGACCGGCAGGTCCTCGTCGTCGCGCCCGGCACCGACCACGCCGAGGACCTCAAGAGCCTCAAGCGGTACATCTCCGAGCACCGGCCGGTGCTGGTCGGTGTGTCCGGCGGCGCCGACGCGCTCAAGGACGCCGGGTACAAGCCGGACATCATCGTCGGGGATCCCGACCGGATCAGCACCGACACCCTGCTCGGCGGCGCCGAGGTCGTCATCCCCGCCGACCCGGGCGGGCACGCTCCCGGCCTTGAGCGCATCCAGGACCTCGGGATCGGCGCTGTCACGTTCCCCGCGTCCGGCAACGCCGAGGACCTCGCGCTGCTGCTCGCCGACGCGCACGGTGCCTGCCTGGTGGTCACGGTCGGGTTCCAGGCCACGCTGCGTGAGTTCCTCGACAGCGGCCGTTCCGGGTCCAACCCGTCGACCTTCCTCACGCGACTCAAGCTCGGCAGCAAGCTCGTCGACGGCAAGGCCGCCGCCAGCCTGCACCGCACCCGGGTCTCCACCGCCGCCATCGTCCTTCTCGTCCTCGCCGCCCTCGTCGCCGTCGCCGCGGGGCTGGCCGTGTCCGGTGTCGCCGGGTCGTACCTCGACTGGGTCGTCGCCACCTGGAACGACTTCGTCGCCTGGTTCAAGGGGCTGTTCACGTGATCTCGCTGCGCTACCACATCATCTCCATCGCCGCGGTCTTCCTCGCCCTCGCGGTCGGTGTCGTGCTCGGGTCGAGCACGCTGAGCCGCACGCTGCTGTCCGGGCTGGCCGACGACCGGGACGGACTGGCCAAACAGGTCGCCGACCTGCAGGCCGAGCGCAACGGTCTGAACGCGAAGCTGGCCAGCTCCGACGGGTTCGCCGGGTCCATCGGGCCGATGGCGGTACGCGGCGAGTTGGACCAGCGGACCGTGGTCATCGTGACCACGTCCGACGCGCGCCCGGCCGACCGTGACGCGGTGAAGGCCCTGGTCGGCAACGCGGGCGGCACGGTGTCCGGTGAGCTGGCGCTGACCGACGCGTTCTCCGACCCGCAGAAGGCCGACCAGCTCAGGGACGTCGTCACCCGGCTGCTGCCCGCCGGGCTGCAGCTGCCGACCGCGTCGGATCCCGGCACGCTCGCCGGTGGCCTGGTCGGGTCCCTCATCATGATCAACAAGGACACCAACCAGCCGCAGGCCCAGCCGGACGAGGTGACCGCCGCGTTCACCGGGCTGTCCAACGGCGGTTTCGTCCGCATGCCGGAGAACTTCAAACCCGGCCAGCTCGTGCTGGTCCTCACCGGCAGCGCGCTGACGGGCAACGGCGCCGGGGACCGCGCGTCCACGCTCGCCCGGTTCGCCACCCAGATCGACCGCTCCGGCGCCGGAGCGGTGCTGGCGGGGGACACCGGCTCGGCGGACGCCACCGGCCCGGTCGGCATGGCACGCGCCGACACCGCGACGACAGCCATTTTGTCCACTGTGGACAACGTTGAGCTGAACGCGGGCAGGGTGGCGACGGTTCTCGCGCTCAGCGAGCAACTCGAGGGCAAAGCGGGCCGGTACGGCACCGCCGGGACAGCGCAGTCAGTCGTGCCCTGATTGTCACACACCGTCACGGTCGACACGCGCCTATACCCGGTTCCCCACCGGTCGGCAAGAAGGTGTTACCGTGGAGCCCCGTGGAAAACAGTAGGCGGTTGCCTCAAGCACGGACGACAAAGCACGTTTTCGTGACCGGAGGCGTCGCCTCCTCCCTGGGCAAGGGACTCACCGCTTCCAGTCTCGGCCAGCTCCTGACCTCACGTGGCCTGCGCGTCACGATGCAGAAGCTCGACCCCTATCTCAACGTCGATCCCGGCACGATGAACCCGTTCCAGCACGGCGAGGTGTTCGTGACCGAGGACGGCGCCGAGACCGACCTCGACATCGGGCACTACGAGCGGTTCCTCGACCGCGACCTCAGCGGCACGGCAAACGTGACCACCGGCCAGGTGTACTCGACGGTGATCGCCAAGGAGCGGCGCGGCGAGTACCTCGGCGACACCGTGCAGGTCATCCCGCACATCACCGACGAGATCAAATCCCGGATCCAGGCCATGGCGCTGCCGGACGCCACCGGCATCGTCCCCGACGTCGTCATCACCGAGGTCGGCGGCACGGTCGGTGACATCGAGTCACTGCCGTTCCTGGAGGCCTGTCGACAGGTCCGGCACGACGTCGGTCGCGACAACTGCTTCTTCCTGCACGTCTCGCTGGTGCCGTACCTGGCGCCGTCCGGTGAGCTGAAGACCAAGCCGACGCAGCACTCCGTGGCCGCGCTGCGCAACATCGGCATCCAGCCGGACGCGATCGTCTGCCGCGCCGACCGGGAGATCCCGGACTCGTTGAAGCGCAAGATCGCCCTGATGTGCGATGTGGACACCGACGCGGTCGTGGCCGCGCCGGACGCGCCGTCCATCTACGACATCCCGCGCGTCCTGCACAGCGAGGGCCTGGACGCGTATGTCGTACGTCGTCTCGGCCTGCCGTTCCGTGACGTGGACTGGGCGGTGTGGGGCGACCTGCTCGGCCGTGTGCACAACCCGAAGGAGGTCGTGCGGATCGCGGTCGTCGGCAAGTACGTCGACCTGCCGGACGCGTACCTGTCGGTCACCGAGGCGCTGCGGGCCGGTGGTTTCGCCAACCGCGCCAAGGTCGAGATCGTCTGGGTCGCCTCCGACTCCTGCGAGACGCCGTCCGGCGCGGCCCACGCACTGTCCGGTGTGGACGGTGTGCTGATCCCCGGCGGGTTTGGCGTGCGCGGGATCGAGGGCAAGCTCGGCGCGATCAGCTTCGCCCGTGACCGCAAGATCCCGCTGCTCGGCCTGTGCCTCGGCCTGCAGTGCATGGTGATCGACGTCGCCCGCAACCTCGCCGGGCTGACCGGCGCGAACTCCGCGGAGTTCGACGAGAACACCGAGCACCCGGTGATCTCCACCATGGCCGACCAGGAGGACGTCGTCGCGGGCGAACGCGACATGGGTGGCACGATGCGCCTCGGCGCCTACACTGCGGCGCTGACCACAGGCTCGATCGTGGCGACCTCCTACGGCTCGACCACCGTCTCCGAGCGCCACCGGCACCGCTACGAGGTCAACAACGCCTACCGCAAGCGTTTGTCCGAGGCGGGCCTGGTGTTCTCCGGTACCTCGCCGGACGACCACCTGGTCGAGTTCGTCGAGCTGCCGGAGGACAAGCACCCGTTCTACGTCGGCACGCAGGCGCACCCGGAGCTCAAGAGCCGCCCGACCCGCCCGCACCCGCTGTTCGCCGGTTTCGTCAAGGCGGCGCTGGCGTACCGCACGGCCGACCGGCTGCCGGTCGAGCTGCCGGAGAACAACCACATCGTGAGCGTGGGGTCATGACCGAGCGGCACGCGTTCGACGTGGTGTCCACCAAGGACATCCACATCGGCAGGGTGGTCGGCCTGCGGATGGACGAGGTCCGCATGCCCGGTGGCGGCACCGCCATGCGCGAGGTGGTCGAGCACCTCGGCGCGGTCGCGGTGGTCGCGCTGGACGAGGACGACAAGGTCGTGCTGATCCACCAGTACCGTCACCCGGTCGGCCGCAGGCTGTGGGAGTTGCCCGCCGGTCTGCTGGACGTCTCGGGCGAGAACGCGGTCACCACGGCCGCGCGCGAACTGGAGGAGGAAGTCGACCTCGCCGCCGCCGAGTGGGGCGTGCTGGTGGACGTCGCGGCCTCGCCCGGGTTCACCGACGAGGTCGTCCGCGTCTTCCTGGCGCGTGGCCTGACCAAGGCCAACCGCGTCGAGCCGGAAGGCGACGAGGAGGCCGACATCGTCGTGCAGCGCGTCCCGCTGACCGAGGCCGTGGCCAAGGTCTTCGCGGGCGAGATCATCAACGCCTCCACTGTGGCCGGTCTGCTGGCCGCGTACGCGGTGCGCAACGGCGACGCCGAACTGCGCCCGGCGGACGCGCCATGGGAGGACAAGCCGACGGCGTTCGCCGACCGGCGCAAGTAGTTCGCCCAAGTAGTTCGCCCAAGTAGTTCGCACTGTGCACAGGCGGGTCCACGGCGACGTGGGCCCGCCTGTGTCGCGACTGTAGCCGCCGCCCGTCCTCAATGCACACTGGTCACGGAGAAGTCAACCCGTCTCGGTGACTGGGATTGCGCAGGTCAGAGGGTGCGGGTAGACACAGCCTCGGCAAACAGCCCCAAGCCCGAGGAGGTTGTCATGACCCGTCAGATGAGCTCGCAGATGCAGCAGTGCATCGACATGTGCAACGAGTGCCACAACATGTGCGAGCAGATGATGTCGCGCTGCATGGAAATGGGCGGCGACCAGATGATGCGCATGGGCATGATGATGATGTCCTGTGCGGACATGTGTCGGATGACCGCCGACATGATGATGCGCTGTACGAGCATGAAGGCCGACATGGACATGGCCCGGATGTGCGCGCGGATGTGCGAGATGAACGCGGACATGATGATGCAGTGCGCGGACATGTGCCGTCAGATGAACGACCCGCAGATGAACGAGTGCGCCGACATGATGATGCGGTGCGCCCAGATGTGCCGTTCCATGACGCCCGAGACGATGATGCAGTCCGCCTGACTGCTCGTGAGTGGTTATCGGGGTTGGAACTCGGATAACCACTCACGAGGTTGGCTAGGGGACAGGCACGAACGCCACGTACAAGCTAGTGACAGCTACAACCAGGCTTCCAGCAAGGTTTTCCCGGTGCTGAGCAGCCGGATCTCGATCCGGGCGATGGTGTCGCGGCGCATGTCCGTCGCCGCGCTCGGTGTCACCTGTGTGCCCGGACCGGCGCTCCAGGTCCCGGCGCTCCTGGCGGTGCCTTCCGCGTCCACCACGTAGACGCCGTATGCCAAGGTCATGCCCTCGCCCGCGGCCGGTGGCGAGTACCGGCAGCGGACGTCGATGCGTGTGCCCCACGGTTCGTCCACCAGGCTCACCCACGCCTGCACCGGGCTGGGAACCCTCTGGATCAGCTCGGTCGCAAACGCTTTCTCCTCCGGCGGTGGCGCTCCGCCCACCGCGGCGGTGAGAAGCGCGCCCACCGCGGCGGCACCGGCGAGCGCCGCAGCGACGCAGACACGCCTGCGCCGCTGTGACGTTCGCGCGGCGCGGGTCAGCGGCGGCAGCAGGTCTGTGGGCGAGGTGTCGACAGGGTCGAGCATCTCGGCGGCCTGCTCACGCGGGACCGCGGTGAGGATGCCCGGCAGGCCCGCCAGCGCGGCGACCTCGTCCGAGCAGGACGCGCAGCTGGTCAGGTGCTGTTCGTAGTCCTTGCGCTCCGCGGGCGAGAGCGATCCCAGCACGTAGGCGACGTCCCACTCGCGGTAGAAGTCGGTCAACGCCCGGTCACTCCTCTCTCCTGCAGTGCGAGCCGCAACGCACGCAGGCCGTAGTGCAGCCGGGACCGGACCGTGCCCGGCGGGACATCCAGCAGTTCGGCCAGTTCGGCGACCGACTGTCCCATGTAGTACGCGCGGACGATCACCGTGCGGTGGTCCGGCGTGAGCTGGCTGAGCGCGTCGGCGACCAGCCAGGTGTCCAACGCTGACTCCGTGGGGTCGGAACGTGCTCGTTCCGGCACGGTCTCCAGGCCGATCTCGCGCCGTGCGCGTGCGCTGCGGCGGTCGTCGATGACGACGTTGCGCGCCACCGTGTAGAGCCACGCCCGCGCCGCCGAGTCGCCCTGGGCCAGGATGTCCGGGTTCTTCCACGCCCGCAGCAGGGCTTCCTGTACGACGTCCTCGGCGAGCTGGTCATCGCCGGTGAGCCGCAGGACATAGCGCAGCAGAGGTGCCGCGTGCTCGTCGTGCAGCGCACGCAGCAGCGCCATGTTGCTGTCGTTGATGACACACCCCCTCAAGCTCGGAAGACCGGCTTGCGCTTGGCCAGGAAGGCCGCCGTGCCGGTGCGCATGTCCGGTGTCGTGAACGCCTGCCGGAATGCCGCCAGTTCCACCTCCAGTCCAGTGTGGACGTTCTCGCCGCGTGCGGCGTTGACCGTGGCCTTGCACAACGCCACCGCAGCAGGGGAGTTCGCCGCGATCGTGGTGAGGCAGGCGCGCGCGGCGGTCAGCATCTCCGCGCGCGTGTCGTAGACCTCGTTCACCAGCCCGAGCCGCCTGGCCTCGGTGGCGTCCACCTTGCGGCCGGTGTAGACCAGCTCACGCGCCCGGCCCGGCCCGACCAGCCGCTGCAGCCGCACGCACCCGCCGAAGCCGGGGATCAGCCCCAGCAGCACCTCCGGCTGTCCGAACACCGCCTTCGTCGTCGCGTAGATGAAATCAGACGCCATCGCCAGTTCGCATCCGCCGCCGAGCGCGTAGCCGTCCACGCACGCGATCACCGGCGCGGGCACGGCTTCCAGCAGGTTCATCACGGACTGGCCGAGCCTGCCGAACTGTCTGCCCTCCTCCGGTGTCATCGCGGCCATCTCCCTGATGTCGGCACCCGCGACGAACGCGGGCCCCGGCGCGCCGGTCAGGATCATCGGCTTGACCGCTGTGCGCAGGAAGTGTTGGAGCTCGGTCAGGACCTGGCGGGACAGCGCGTTGCGGGCGGCGGGCCGGGTGATGGTCAGCGTGACGATGTCGCCGGTGTCGTCGACGTGCAGTGTCTCGTATATCGCTGTTTTGTCCACTGTGGTCTCCTCATGAGTCCCAGATCGCGCCGAACGCGGGGATGCCCCGCGTTTCCAGTTCCTCGACGATCTGCCAGGTGGTCTTCTTGTTGGAGATGCAGATGACGGCCTCGGCGCCGCAGGCGACGTACGCCTGGTGGGCCAGTGCGACCAGGTCTGGTTTGCCGCTCGAGTCGGTGTCCCAGATGATCGCGTCGGGCTGGACACCGAGGATCTCGTCGACCAGGTCGTCGCCGTACGTGCTTCGCGGGTGGCGTGTCGACCAGACCAGCAGCGACGGGGTGTCGCCGGAGAGCAGGTGTGGCAGGCAGGGGCCGATTCCGCTGCCGGTGGCGACCCACACCACCTTGCGGAACAGCTTGTCGATGTTGCCGACGCCCGCGGTCGGGATTCCCTTGACCCACACGTGGGTTGGTCGATCGTCGATCAACGATCCGGTCCAGTCCCCGGCGCGGGAGATGGTCAACCGGAATCCGCTCTGGCCCGGTGTCGGCACGTTGGCGAACGAGTGCCATTCCAGCAACGGGTTGCGGCTGACCGAAGTGGACGACCCGGCGAACGGTGTGACGCCGTGGTCGAACCAGACGAGCGCGACGTGCCGCGAGGGGCGCACGATCCGCACCGGCACCCGGCGCAGCCGCAGCCACGGCAGCGCGACACTGAACACCACGACCGCCAGCACCCACAGGCTCGTCGGCGCGGCCATCGCCGAGTGCACCGCGA
Organism: Kibdelosporangium sp. MJ126-NF4; assembly: GCF_000826545.1. The sequence goes on from NZ_CDME01000019.1 coordinate 15,822, forward strand.
ACAACGCCAGCACAGTCCAGCCGCCGAACCGGTGCGCGCGTTCGAACACGTCATGGTGACGGGCCCGCAGCGACGGCAGGGCCAGCACGATCATCCCGACAAGCAACGTGAGGATCACCCAGGTCAACGCCAGCGACGGCCCGCCGAACGGGAACCACGCGGTGGCGCAGAGCGCCGCGCCGACGTGCAGCCCACCGAAGAGGTGGTACACCTTGCCCATGGTCCAGCGGATCCGCAGCGGCCAGTGTTTCGGCACGCCCGTCGCCAGCCGGAACAGCAGGTTGATCACGTACTGCTGGCGGACCATCACGGCCATGGCGAAGTTCGCCAGCACCATCGTCGACGGCGCCATCAGCGGAACACAGGCCACGTTCACCAGGACGACAGCGACGGCGAGTCGGTTGTGATGGGTGAACGGGCGGCGCTTCATCCGGGAGCGCAGGGACCGTCCCGGCGCGGGAAGGGAGATCTGGGTGCTGGTCACGCGACCGTGCCCAACCGGGACAGCAGCGCGCGGCGGTCGACCTTGCCGCGTTCGGTCATCGGCAGCCTGTCCACCGGCACGATCAGCGTCGGCGAACAGTAGTACGGCAGCCGCTGGCCCACGATCCGCCGGGCGAGTTCCGGCTGGACGGTCGCCGGGCTGACGAACCCGATCAGCCGGTTCTCGTGCAGCACAGTGGAAGCGCGTACGCATCCGGGTGTCAGTTCCAGCGCCGCGGTGATCGCGTCCAGTTCGACGCGGAATCCTCGCACCTTCACCTGGTCGTCGGTGCGGCCGTGGTGTTCCAACTGGCCGTCCGGTGTCCAGCGGCCGAGGTCGCGGGTGCGGAACATCCGGTTGGTGCCGCCGAGAAACGGGTCGGGCCGGTAGCGTTCCGCCGTGAGCGCGTCGTTTCCGACGTACCCGTCGGTCACGCACGCGCCGCCCGCCCACATCTCCCCGACCTCGCCGATCGGGCACGGCCGCAGATCGTCGTCCAGGACGTACACGGTGGTGTTGGGCACCGGCCGTCCGATGGTCAGCCTGCCGTCGTAGCACTGCACGGTGTTGACGATCGTGACCTCGGTCGGCCCGCACGAGTTGTGGAAAGCCGCCTGACGGGACCACGTCCGCGCGAGCGACTGCGGGCAGCGTTCGCCCGCGACCGCGACGGTGCGCACATCCGGGCACCCAGCGGGATCCACAGTGGACAGCACGCTGGGTGTCGCGATGATCGTGGTCAGGCTCCGCGCCGCCCGCGCGATGTCGTGGTCGCGGATGACCAGGGTGGCGCCGTGCGCGAGCGTGCCGAGGATCTCCCACGCGGCCATGTCGAACGCGATGTTGAGCAGCTGTCCGACCCGGTCTCCCGGCCCGATCCGCAGCGATCCCGGTTCGGTCAGCAGGACGTTGCACAGGTTGGCGTGGCTGACCTGGACGCCGTTGGGCGGCCCGGTCGTGCCGGACGTGAAGATCACCATGGCCGTGTTTCCGGATGGCAGCGCGGGTCGTGGCCGGACGTCGGCGGGGATGCGGTCGATGGCCACGACGTCGCCGAGGCCGTCGGGGATCTCGTGCTCGGCGGTGGTCAGGATGACGCGGATGCCTGCCGTGGCCACCACGTGCCGCAAGTGCGGGGATGGCGTGATCCGGATGTCCTGCGGGACATAGGCCGCGCCCGCCTTGAGGATGCCCAGTATCCCGACGACCATGGACACCGAGCGGGTGAGGAACAGGCCGACCCGGTCGCCCGGTCGCACGCCCGCCTCGGCCAGGTACGAGGCGAGATGCTCGGCGCGGTCGTCGAGTTCCCGGTATGTCAGACAGGTGCCGAGGTGCTCGACGGCGATCGCGTGTGGCCGCTTGTCCACCTGGGCCTCGACGGCGTGGTGGACGCGGTTGAACCCGGGCGGGCAGGCGGGTCCCGCGCCGTAGCGCTGGAACAGGATCTTCTCGGCCGGGGCGAGGCCGGGTAACGCGGAGAGCTGAAACGGTGCTGTCACGGTGGAGGCGCCTTTCAGGCTGGCCTGTCGGGTCACCCGTTCTGAACGAGACAGCCCCACCCCGTGTTCAACGCCGTCGGCAAATTTCTTGCTCAGCTCGAGAAACGGGCCTCCAGCACCGTCTTGTCGATCGTGGCGAGCCTGATCTCGATCCGGGTGATCCGGCTGCGCGGCACATCCGTCGTCGCGGTCGGCGTCATCGACGTTCCCGGGCCCGCGCTCCAACTGCCCACACGCGTCAACGCGCCGGACGCGTCGGCGATGAACAACGTGTACGGCAGGGCGGCGCCGTCCGAGCTTGCCCCGGCGTAGTCGCATCGCACGTCGATCCGCGTGCCCCATGGCTCCTCGACCAACGTCACCGACGCGGTGACGGGGCTGGGAATCGTCTGGGTCAGCGCAGTGGTCACGCCACCCGCGTCCCCCGACCCACTGGGCCGCAGCACGTACACCAGCACCGCTCCCACCGCCGCGGCGACGACGACCGCGGCGGCGATGCGGACACGCTCCCAGCGCCGTGCACGAGCAGCCGCGTTGATCAACGCGGGCATGGTGTCACGCGGGGGATCGAGTAGGTCGATGGCCTGATCCTGCGGCAGCGCCGACAGGATGGCCGGTAAGCCCGACAGTTCGGCGACCTGTTCCTTGCAGGACTGGCAGGTCTCCATGTGCTGCTCGAACTCGATGCGCTCCTCGGGTGACAGCGAGCCCAGGACGTACGCGGCGTCCCATTCGCGGTAGGACTTCAAGGCCCGGTCACCCCTCTCTCCTGCAGTGCGAGGCGCAACGCGCGCAGCCCGTAGTGCAGTCGTGACAGGATGGTGCCCTCGGGCACATCCAGAGCTTCGGCCAGCTCCGACACCGATTGTCCCATGTAATACGCGCGCACGATCACCGTGCGGTGGTCCGGGGTCAACTGGCTCATCGCGTCGGCGATCAGCCACGAGTCCAACGCCGGGTCCGACGCGCCGATGGTCTCCCGCGCCGCCGAGTACAGCGCTGTCGACGCGTCCGGCCCGGTGAGCAGATGCGGGTTCTTGGAGGCACGCAGAAGCACGTCCCGCACGACGTCGTGAGCGCGTTGTTCGTCGTCGGTCAGGCGCAGCACGTACCGCAACAGCGTCGCCGCGTGCTCATGGTGCAGAGCCCGCAGTAACGCGATGTGGCTCTCGTTGATGGCTGACCTCCCGGCTTGCTCTACTCCAGCTCCCGCTCGGCCCTGGCGATCGCGGCGAACTCCTCCTCCGGAGCATTCGCCACCAGGTGATGGCGGCTGTAGAACCAGAAGTATGCCAACGCCACCAGCATGATCCCCGCGGTGACCGCCGCGGCGATTTCGTCGACGAAGAACGTGGCGACCACGGCGGCGACCGCGAGGACGGCCGCTATTCCTGTGGTGATCACACCACCGGGCGTCCGATACGGCCGTTCCAGTCCGGGTTCGCGGACCCGCAGCACGATGTGCGAGACGTTGAGCAGCACATAGGACACTGTCGCGCCGAACACCGCGATGTTGATCAGCTTGTCGCCGTTCTGGATCACGACGGCCAGCGCGAACCCGATCGTGCCCGGCACGATCAACGCCAGGTACGGCGTCTTGCGTTTCCCGGTCACCGACAACCAGCGCGGCAGGTACCCGGCGCGCGACAGGGCGAAAAGCTGCCGCGAGTAGGCGTAGATGATCGAGAAGAAACTGGCGACCAGCCCGGCGAGGCCCACGTAGTTCACGAACTGCGCGAGGAAGTTGTCGCCACCGAAGGCCGTGCGGACCGCGTCCGGCAGCGGGTTCTTCGATGCGGCCAGCGACGCCGAGCCCGCCCCGCCGGGTGCGAAGACCAGGATCAGCGCGGCGAACAGCAGCAGCACGGCCATCCCGGCGATGATCCCGCGCGGCAGGTCGCGCCGTGGGTCGCGGGCCTCCTCGGCGGCCAGCGGGACGCCTTCGATGGCCAGGAAGAACCAGATCCCGTAGACCAGCGCGGCCAGCGCTCCCGCGATGCCGAACGGCAGGAACGAACTCGCGCCGACCGCGTCGGTCATCGGGATGTCGAACAGCTTGGCCGGGTCGAACCTGCCGATCATGCCGATCACGAACGCCAGCAGCGCGACCGTCGCGATCCCGGTGATCACGAACATCGCCCGCAGCGCCTCGCCGACACCCCACAGGTGCGCGCCGACGAAGATCAGGTAACAGACCAGGAACACCGGCCAGCCGCTGGTCAGCCCGAACAGGCCGAGCGCCTCGACGTAGCCGCCGATGAACACCGCGATGGCGGCCGGTGCGATGGCGTACTCGATCAGGATCGCCATCCCGGTGAGGAAGCCGCCGGTCGGGCCGAGCGCGCGGCGCGCGAAGCCGTAGCCCGCGCCCGCGACCGGCAGGGCGGAGGCCATTTCGGCGAGGCCGAAGACCATGCACGTGTACATCACGGCCATCAGCACGGTGGCGATCAGCAGACCGCCCCAGCCGCCCTGGGCCAGTCCGAAGTTCCAGCCGGCGAAGTCACCGGAGATGACGTAGGAGACACCGAGCCCGGCGAGCAGGACCCAGCCCGCGGCACCGCGTTTGAGTTGGCGCTTCTCCAGGTACTGCTGGTCCACTGTCTCGTACTGCTTGGCCACCGGTGCTCCCTGTCTACGTGATCAATGGGTTACCTTTGGTCCTTTTGGTTGCCGGGAAGAGTGATACGGGTTACATCTTCGTGTCAAGGGTGCGTGCGGCGGTACATCCGGCGCCGTTGACATGCACCTTGACACTCGGGTAGCAATGACCATCAATGGATCGGGAGCGATCCTTTGGATAGGGGTGCCGATGCGACACACCGATGGCCTGTTGAGCGTCGAGCAACTCAGGGACCTCGTCGACACCGGCGAGATCGACACGGTCCTGGTTGCGATGACCGACATGCAGGGCCGCCTGCAGGGCAAACGGTGCTCGGCCGAGTACTTCATGGAGGAAGTCCTCTCACACGCCACCGAGGCCTGCAACTACCTGCTGGCCGTCGACGTGGAAATGAACACGGTTGGTGGATACGAGATCTCCTCGTGGGACCGTGGCTACGGCGACTTCGTCCTCCGCCCGGACCTGAGCACCCTGCGCCGCGTGCCCTGGCACGACGGCACGGCGCTGGTGCTCGCCGACCTGGAATGGGTCCAGGGCGGACCGGTCGGCCCGTCGCCGAGGCAGATCCTGCGCCGCCAGCTCGACCGGCTGGCCGAGCGCGGCCTCGAGGCGTACGTCGGCACCGAGCTGGAGTTCATCGTCTTCGACGACACCTACGAACAGGCATGGCACAGCGGCTACCGCGACCTGACGCCGTCCAACCTGTACAACGTGGACTACTCGATGCTCGGCACCGGACGGCTGGAACCGCTGCTGCGCGACATCCGCAACAAGATGAGCGGCGCCGGGCTGTACGTCGAGTCGGCCAAGGGGGAGTGCAACCCCGGCCAGCACGAGATCGCCTTCCGGTACACGAAAGCGCTCGCCACCTGCGACAACCACAGCATCTACAAGACCGGTGCCAAGGAGATCGCGGCCGCGCACGGCAAGAGCCTGACGTTCATGGCCAAGTACAACGAACGCGAGGGCAACTCCTGCCACATCCACATCAGCGTCCGTGACGCCGACGGAAACGCTGTCATGGCAGGCGACCGCGAACACGGGTTCTCCCCGCTGATGGAGCACTTCCTCGCCGGGCAGCTGGCCTGCCTGCGCGAGTTCACCTACTTGTTCGCGCCGAACATCAACTCCTACAAACGGTTCGTCCCCGGCAGCTTCGCGCCGACCGCCGTGGCGTGGGGCGAGGACAACCGGACGTGCGCGTTGCGCGTCGTCGGCCACGGACCGTCGCTGCGGGTCGAGAACCGAGTGCCCGGCGGGGACGTCAACCCGTACCTGGCGGTCGCCGCCCTGATCGCGGCCGGGCTGCACGGCATCGAGAACGAGCTGCCGCTGGAACCGGCGTTCACCGGCAACGCCTACGACTCCGACAAGGACCACGTCCCGCACACCCTGCGAGACGCGGCGGACCTGTTCGCGGACAGCGAGTTGGCGAAGGCCGCGTTCGGGGACGAAGTGGTCGGGCACTATCTGAACACGGCACGCGTCGAGCTCGCGGCCTACGAGGCCGCGGTGACCGATTGGGAGAGAGTGCGTGGCTTCGAACGGCTCTAGTGTCCCCCTGATCGGCATCACGACGTACCTGGAACAGGCCAGGTTCGGGCTGTGGGACCTGCCGTCCGCGGTGATCATGCGGTCCTATCTGGACTCGATCGTCGGCGCGGGCGGGATGCCGGTCATGCTGCCACCGGTCGGCCGCTGGACGGCGGAACACGTGTCCCGTCTGGACGGACTGGTGCTGTCCGGCGGGGCCGACATCGACCCGAGCCGCTACGGCCAGGCGCCGCACGCGGCGACCGGGACGCTGCGGCCGGAACGGGACACGTCCGAGTTCGGCCTGTTCCACCTGGCACTGGAGGCGGACGTGCCCGTGCTCGGGGTGTGCCGCGGCCTGCAGCTGATCAACATCGCTCTCGGTGGCACGCTGCACCAGCACGTGCCCGAGGTGGCCGGGTCGGACAGCCACAACCCGTCACCGGGGGTGTTCGGCAGCAACGAGATCAAGCTCGCGCCGGGCAGCGTGGTCAGCGGCCTGGTGGGGGAGCAGGTGATCGTGCACTGTCACCACCACCAGGCGATCGACCAGTTGGGCTCCGGCCTGTCGGCCGTCGGCTGGGCCCAGGACGGCACGGTCGAGGCCGTCGAACTGCCCGACGCCGGATTCGTCATCGGTGTCCAATGGCATCCGGAGGAGAACTCCGCGGATGTCCGTCTGTTCCAAGGTCTCGTGCAGGCCGCGCTTCGGAGGAAAAAGCAGTGACCCCAGGGACCAGCGCAGGGTTCGACGTCATCAACCCGGCCACCGAGCAGATCGTCGAGACCGTCGCGCCGACCTCGGCGCAGGACACGGACGCGGCGATCGTCCGAGCCCACGCGGCCTGGCCCGCGTGGCGGGCGCTCGCCCCGGGCGACCGGGCGCGGCTGCTGCGCCGGTTCGCGTCCGCTGTGGACGCCGACATCGAGAACCTCGCCCGGTTGGAGGTCACCAACGCCGGGCACACCATCGGCAACGCCCGCTGGGAGGCGGGCAACGTCCGTGACGTCGTCGAGTACTACTCGGCGGCGCCGGAACGCCTGTTCGGCAGGCAGATCCCGGTGCCGGGCGGGGTGAACATGACGTTCGCCGAACCGCTTGGCGTCGTCGGCGTGATCGTGCCGTGGAACTTCC
>NZ_CDME01000020.1 GCF_000826545.1 Kibdelosporangium sp. MJ126-NF4
CGATGGACACGACATTCGCACCCCGGCGGCTGGGCCGCGAGGTCAGCTCACGCACATAGACGGCGACATGGGCTCGGTTCGCGATGACCGGGTCGACGCCCTCACGGTCGCACATCACCAGGTACTCGGCCAGGCCGCGGGCGTAGGCGTCGATCGTTCGTGGCGCTCGCCCGAGATCGGTCCACACCCGCAGCCACTCGGCCGCCCGCTCGTGTCGGCCGAGCACCGGCCACTTCTCGTCCAGCACCACCGTGCCCAACGCATCTCCTTAGTTCGTGGTCTTGCGGTAGGAAGATGATCATCCCCACCGTCAGATTCCACGTAACTAATAGCTACCTCGCCGACCCGGCGTATCGGCGCAAGATCTCCCGGCAGCTCAACAAGGGCGAGTCCCTGCACGCGCTGAAGCGCGACCTGCTCTACGCCCACGAGGGCGCGGTGCGGGCCCGGCACCTCGAGCAGCAGACCGAACAGGCCTGGTGCCTGACCCTGGTCACCAACGCGATCATCACCTGGACCACCGAGTACTACGGCCTGGCGGTGGAGTCGATGCGCCGCAGCGGACGCCACATCGACGACGTCGTCCTGGCCCACATATCCCCGGCGCACTCGGAGAACATCAACTTCTTCGGCGCCATCGAGGTCGACATCGAAGGCGAACTCGCCCAACTCGGCCCCACCGGTTACCGGCCATTGCGCGTACGCGACACCCTTTTCTGAGTCGGCACAAGCCAAGTGGCCGTGGGGGCGTTCCGTCCCGAGGGCGGGTGGTCCGTCGTACGTCCAGGGCCTAGCGTTGTTCACCGTTCCCGAGTTCTCGGTTCCCGGGAATTGCTCCGTGCCTCCAGGCGGCGAGCAGGAGCGCGAGCCGGTGCGGACGGTGGCGGTCCGCGACCACCCAGCACAGCGCGGCGACCGCCGCGAGGGCCGTCGCGACCAGCAGTGCGACACCGATCCAACCCGTGGTGATCGCCGCCGCCGCAACGCCAGCGACACCCCCGGCGGTGCCGAGCGTGCGCCGCTTCACCGGTCCACCTCCCTGCCGGTACGCATCCTTAGCACGACCGCGAGCTGCGGCGCGGCGACCAGGACGAGGCTAAGCAGTTCCACCCACCACCGAACGCGGGGCGTGCCGTTGCGCCGCAGGTCCAGCAACCACGCCGTCCACTCCTCCAGGTGCTCGTCCCTGACGTCGTGGGGCAGCAGGCGACTGGCGATCGCGAGCGCACGGCGAGCATGGCGGTCCCGGAGGCCGCGCAGCGACGCCAGCGCAGCCCTGGCCTGGGCGTGGACCACGGTGCCCGCGAGGCCTCCGATGACTCCCACGAAAAGGAGAAGACCCGCGATGGCGGCCAGGCTCCCGAAGAACGCGACGAATGCGGTGAAACTTACCGCCCAGTCTGGGGCCTTGGCCATGACCAGGATGAAGCAGGTCGCGATGGCGAACATGGCGACGCGACCACCGATACTAATCGCGTTCCCCGAGCTGCGGCCCAACTCGACGAGGCTTTGCGTTCTGGCGGACATGGGCCCCTCGTCAGTGTCCGTGCTGCGGATGAAGCGCCTGGAGCGCGTCGCCGGTCGCGGCTTCGCCACGCAGAACAGCCTGCTGGGCGGCGACCCCGTGGCCAGCAAGCCGGTAGTAGCGACGCCGCGGTCGTCCCTGGTCCTCGTGGTCGGCGGGGTCCTCCCAGAAGCTCTCGACCAGCCCGGACCGCTGGAGGCGGCTCAGGATCGGATGCAGGGTCCCGGTCTTGAGCCCGGTCCGCCTCGCCAGGTCGAGCCCGTACCGGGGCGTATCGGGCTCGTCGAGCAACTCCCGGAGCACTGCCAGGGTCTGAGGTGTCATCCGCGGTGTGGCCATGCTGGGACTCTACCTAGATAGCGAGTCTGTCTCTACCTAGGTAGCTCGGATGCAGCAATCTCGGAAACGATCGTTTCTGAGAACATCCCGCCGAGGCGCCCACAGAGGCACCGGCGGGGCCGGAATCCGTCTCAGAACTTGTTCTCACTCAAACAGCGAGTCACGGCGGTTGTGGGAAATGTTTGTGAGAAAATTCGAGGATGGAGGACACCAAGGCGGCCGTGCCGTCGGACGCCGATGAGGTCGAGCGGCACCAGTGCCCGCGCTGTCTGGCCGAGGCGGGCTCGCCGTGCCGGTCGCGTGCAGGTGCGGTCGCCGGGACGTATCACACCGGCCGGTTCACCAAGGTCCCGCGGCTGGCGAAGCAGCTGCGGGTGTCGACGCCGGCTGACCGCGGGCCGGGCCAGCCGTGGCGGCCGGGCACTCCGCCGCCCGCGCCGATCCCAGTGGACACACCCACCGCGGACATCCGGATCGGCTACGCCCGCTGCTCGCACCTCACCCAGGAACTCCAGTCCCAACTCGACGCGCTGGCCGCGCACGGCATCCCACGCGAGAAGGTCTACGCGGAGAAGATCTCCACCCGGATCAAGGTCCGGCCGCAGTTCGAAGCCGCCCTGAACGCGGCCCGGGAAATCAAGGCGCACGCCCCGCACTGCCGGGTCATCCTCACCGTCTACGAGATGAAACGCCTCGGCCGCGACTCCGCCGAACTGACCGCGCTGGCCGACCACCTCACCGCGCACGGCATCCTGCTGGAAATGCTCGCCGGGCCGCTGGCCGGGATCTACGACCCGTCCGGCACAGGACGCGTCCTGTTCTCGTTCTTCGCCGCGATGGCCGAAACCGACCGCGAGACCATCCGCGAAGCCACCCTCGAAGGCCTGGACGCCGCCGCACGCAAGGGAAAACACGGCGGACGCCCACCAGTCATCACCAACGACATGCTGCACACCGTGCTCCGCCGCCGCGCGAACGGCGAGTCCATCGAGGACATTCGCCTGGACCTGATCATCCCCACGGGCAAACGCAAGGGACACAACCCGAGTCTGGCCAGCATCTACCGTGCCCTCACCGAACACAACAAGGCCCAACGCTTCCCCGACGCCGTATCCCAGGCCAAGGCTGACTTCGCCGCGATCCACACCAGCGGTGCGCCATGAGCCGCGATGTCGACTTTCCGCCGTTGGAGAACGGCATGGACTACCTCGTCGACGCCGTTCACCGCCTTGTCGCAACCCCTAGCCCAAAAGACTTGAAGTACGCCGTGTTGCACCTGCACGCTGGCGTGGAGGTCCTGCTTAAGTACCGGCTGATCTGCGAGGACTGGCGTCTCATCCTCGACGACAAGGACGACAAGTCGGCAGATGTGACTGAGGAGGACTACGAGGCCGGTCGGTTTCGCAGCATCGGCATCGGCAAGGCGCTCAAACGGCTGCAGACCCTCGACGGCGTCACGTTGACCAGCGGCCAAAAAACTGCGGCCGCAGCGCTGGACAGGTTCCGCAACCAGCTCCAGCACCACGGGCTGACCAGCACCGCCGAAGCGGTAGAGGCCCAGGCCGCCAAGGCGCTTGGGTTCATCCTGGACTTCATCGACTCACACATCACCCCGGAAACCCATCTCACCGATGTGGACGAGCAGGTCCTCGACGAGGCCATGCCTGACATTCGCGGTGCTCTCGGCACGATCAACGCGCTGGTCAACCAACGAATGCAGCACCTACGTTCTGTCGTGGACCTGGCTTCTGCCGCCTGGTGTCCGGATTGCGATCAGCCAGCAGTGCTGCTGGAAAGCCAACACACCGACCAGTCACACGGTCCTGAGGACGATCACCCGCGATGCGCGTTCTGCACCGCACGCTGGGACTCCCGGGCGGACTACGTTGACGACTTCACCAGCATCAAGCTGGGACTCAGCCACTACCACGCCGCCCACGATGGCGCGGACTCACCCACCGAACACTGTCCGGAGTGTGGCAAGGACATGCTGGTCTGGTTCGACCCCGACACCGGCGAACTCGGCCCGGACCCCAACGGTCGCTGCTTCTTCTGCGAGTGCGAGTTCAACGACCGATGCCCACGGTGCAACGCCCCCGTCAACAACCCCGCCGACGACGAAACCATGCTCTGCTACGACTGCCTCGACGACCTCTGACCCTCAACACCGCTGGTCAGCCAAATCCGCCCGAAATTCCTGCTGGTTACTACCGGGAGGCCTTACTGCGAGCGCTTTCGGCGGCACACCGGCACGTCCAGCTCGCCGAGCAGCCTCACATACCTCTATCGCCCCAGGTCAGGGGTATATCCGCCCGATTTTCGGCGGATACTACGGCGACCCTGTCCAGGACTCCGACGAAATGAGCTCGTACGTGATCCTCGCGCACCTACCGGCGGTGTTCTCCGCGTGGGGCATGATCTGGTCCGGGTTCCACCACGCCAGTATCGCCTCGTTCATGCTCCACGTGGTCTGGACACTGCTGGCCGCTTGGCTCATTGGAGGTGGCGGCGTCGTCCTCGCCTACGCCAAGAGATGGTTCACCCACGTCGGTATACGCGAACTCGCACCGACAGGTACCGAGTCAGCGTGTGGCCAGCGCGAGGGTATCTCTGACCGGTGACGACGTCAGCTTCACTGGCCCGGGGCCACCCCTTATTCCTGGAGACGGGGTAGAAGCGTGGGAAATGCAGTCACCAGGTCCTCAATGGTGGCCTCGCCACCGACTTCACTCGCTGGTATCCCGGCCTCGCCACACTGGCCCCGTCGACGGCTGGCGCGGCCTGACCACGGGTTCCCACGCTTTACCCGGTCTGCATGACGAAAGCGCTGCGCGATCCTCGGCCGCCGCAATGAAGAACAGTCTCTGCGCAAGATCGCCTGAGGCGTCGGAGTCAGTCTCGCCGTCGGGCACGACGTCGTGAAATCCGACGAGACCACCGAAATACCGGCTACCGGATAGTGGACCTTATCCGGTGGGCGCCGTTCCTGGAACCTGAATCAGCAGTGGCCAAGCATGTCCAACAACGCGACCTTTTCCTCACCGGTGATCGAAAGCTGGTAGTGGTGTTTGACCTCGATCCAGTTGGTCGCGTACACGCACCACTCCGTCTGCAACGGAGGACGCCACTGGTCTGGGGCCTTGTCGCTCTTGGCCTGGTTCACGTTGTCGGTGACCACTTTGAGCTGCGGCCGGATGACGTCGTTGGCGAACTCCCTCCGCCGCTCTGTGGTCCATCCCGACGCACCGCTGACCCAGCTTTGCGCAAGCGGGACAACGTGATCTATGTCCACATCGGACGGATGAGTCCACGTAGCGCCATCGTAAGGGCTGTTCCAGCGACCGGACACCGCCCGACATTGGGCATCAGTGCGAACATCTTGGCCATCTCGCGTCAACACCGTCTCGCGAGTGTTGCACTCACCGGAGATCATGATCCAGTGTGGATACTTCTCCCTTGAGTAGCCTGCCATCGGTCCGCGTGACTTGATGGCCAACTCATCTAACTGCGTCCGCGCCGCCGCCGGGGGACCGTTGGCCGGTGTGGTTGTCGAGGAGGTTGGCGAGCCGGGCGCGGACGCATCCGCTGTCAGCCGGGAGAACCATCCGCTCTGCCAGGCGGAGATACCTAACACCGCCACGATGACGATGACCAGGACAACCGGTAACCCGCGTCGTACCTTCAGTCGCACAGTTGGCACCGCCCGCAGGTCGCCGGTATGCTGTCCACATCGGGAGCTGGGCTTTTAGGCTTTGTTTCGGTCGCGGGTGCAGATACCCGATGGTCGATGTCGACGTCGCCCGCCTTGCTGATCGTAACGCCGTCATAGGGGCTCACCCATTTGCCGGACACCGCTCGGCACTGGGCGTCCCGCTGGACTTCTGTTCCCTGGCGTTGCAGCACGATCTCCCTGGTGTCACAGGAGTCCCCTGTTCCCGCCCAGTGCGAGAACCGGTCCCGGCTGTACCCGCTCATCGGGCCTGCCGGTGCCACTCCCAGGCTGTCCAGGTCCGAGGAACCCGTTGGGCCCGCGGTGGACTCCGCTCTGGTGATCCACCAGATGCCGACCGCTATCAGCAACAACAACACGACCGCGCCGACACCGGCCGCGGTCGGAGGACGACTCCGGCTCACGTCGTCGATCTAAGTGGATCATCACCGGACGATCTGGCAGGCGCGCCGCGACGGCAGGCACGCCAGTCACCGCCGAACTGGCGAATCTTGATTTACAACGTTGGCACAACGTTGTAAGAGCGCTACCATCAGCCTCGCCAGGCCCGTCCCTGCACCTGGAGGCCGACAATGCCGTCGTTGTCCCGCCGCACCCTGCTCACCGGCGCCGCCGCTGCCGCAGGCGCCACCCTCCTCACCGACCACACTGCTCTCGCGGCGCCGAGACCGGTCGCGTACCAGCGGCTCAGACCCGGAGCGATCCGACCGACCGGCTGGCTCGCCACCCAGCTCGACCGTCAACTCACCGGCCTCAACGGCCGTTTCCAGGAGTTCTCCCACTACCTGCGCTTCAACGAGAACGGCTGGGTCCGGCCGGAACTCGGCGGCTGGGAGGAGGTGCCGTACTGGCTTCGCGGGTACGGCGACCTCGGCTACGTCACCGGCAACAGCCGCGTCCTCAACGACACCGAGCGCTGGATCAACGCCGTGCTGGCGACGCAGGCATCGGACGGCTACTTCGGGCCCGTGCAGCACCGCACCTCGCAGGACGGCATCGCCGACCTCTGGCCGCACATGCCGATGCTGCACGCTTTGCGCTCCTGGGCGGAGTACCGGGACGATCCTCGAGTTGAGAGCGCTCTCACGCGCTATTTCCAGTTCATGGCACGGCAACCGGACGCCGTGTTCGTCAAAGGCTGGGGCAACACGCGCTGGGGCGACACCCTCGACGTGCTGCACTGGTTGCACGCCAGGACCGGTGACCCGGCGCTGCTCGACCTGAGCACGCGCATCCACCGGCACTCGGCGAACTGGGTGGACAACGTCGCCAGCCTGCACAACGTCAACTTCGCACAGGGTTTCCGGGAGCCCGCGCAGTACTGGCTGCTGTCCGGCGATCCCGCGCACCACGATTCGGTCTACCGCGTCTACGACAGGATCATGGCGTCGTACGGCCAGTTCCCCGGCGGCGGGTTCGCCGGTGACGAGAACGCCCGGCCGGGTTTCGGCGATCCACGACAGGGTTTCGAGACCTGCGGTGTCGTCGAGTTCATGGCCAGCCACGAACTGCTCACCCGGATCACCGGCGACCCGCTGTGGGCGGACCGGACCGAGGAGCTGGCGTTCAACATGCTGCCCGCCTGCCTTGACCCGCAGGGAAAAGTGACGCACTACGTGACCAGCGCGAACGGCGTCCAGCTTGACGACTTCGGCAAGACCCGCGGACAGTTCCAGAACGGCTTCGCCATGCAGGCGTACAAGCCCGGTGTGACCGTGTACCGGTGCTGCCCGCACAACTACGGCCAGGGCTGGCCGTACTACGTCGAGGAAATGTGGCTCACGACAGCCGACGGCGGCATCGTCGCCTCCCTCTACGGCCCGTCGACCGTCACGGTCGGCTCGACGCGGATCGAACAGCAGACCAGCTACCCGTTCAGCGACACGATCACGTTCCGGTTCGCCCTCCCCCAGCGTCGGCGTTTCCCGTTCTCGCTGCGGATTCCCGGCTGGTGCGGCAGCCCGCAGCTGACCGTCAACGGCGCCCCGGTCGCCGCACCGGCAGGCCCGAAGTACACCACCATCACCCGGGCCTGGCAGACCGGCGACGTCGTCCGGCTCCGGCTGCCGATGAGCCCGCGGACCCGGATCTGGCAGAACAAGGCCGTGTCCGTCGACTACGGCGCCCTGACGTTCGCGCTGCGCATCGAGGAACGCTGGAACCGGTACGCCGGAACGGCCGACTGGCCGGAGTACGAGGTGAAGCCCGGTTCGGCCTGGAACTACGGGCTGCAACCGAACCAGCAGTTCACCGTCGCCACGGGCGGCAACGTCAACGACCCGTTCACGCTCGCCAACGCCCCGATCCGGCTCACCGCACGGGCACAGGCGATTCCCGACTGGACGGTCGACAGCGAGAACGTGGTCGGCACGATGAACAGCGGCCCGGTGGCCACGAACGAACCGGTCCGGCAGGTCACGCTGGTGCCGATGGCCGCGGCCCGGCTGCGGATCACGTCCTTCCCGCAGACCGGCGGCAGCAAGGGCTGGGGCACGCCAGGAGTACTGTGCCGGGTCCAGAACCTCAACAGCGGCAAGGTACTGGCCATCGACGGGATGTCCACAGCGAACTCGGCCCGGATCGTGCAGTTCGACGACAACGGCACCGCGGATCACCGCTGGCGGCTGGTGGACGTCGGCAACGGCCAGGTCAAGGTCCGCAGCGAGCACTCCGGCAAGGTCCTCGGCATGGACCGGATGTCGACCGCGAACTCGGCGCAGGTCGTCCAGTACGACGACAACGGCACCGCCGACCACCGCTGGCAGTTGCTGGACAACGGCGACGGCTGGTTCCGGCTGCGGAACGTCAACTCGGGCAAGGTGCTCGGCGTCCAGGACATGTCGACCGGGAACTCCGCACGGGTCGTGCAGTTCGACGACAACGGCACCGCGGACCATCTCTGGCGGATCGTCCCTGACGGGATCGTGCGGATCCAGAACCTGAACTCCACCAAGGTGCTCGGCGTCGACCAGATGTCCACAGCGGACTCCGCCAGGGTGGTCCAGTTCGCCGACAACGGCACACGGGACCACGACTGGGAGTTCCTGCCCGACGCGGGCGGCTGGTTCCGGATCCGGAACGCGAACTCGGGCAAGGTGCTCGGTGTCGACCGGATGTCCACCGCCGACTCGGCCGAGGTCGTCCAGTTCACCGACAACGGCACGGCCGACCACCTGTGGCGGCTGCGGGCCGATGTGGGCAACCTCTGGCGGCTGCAGAACGCCAACTCCGGCAAGGTGCTGGGCGTCGACCGGATGAGGTACGACGACTCCGCGCAAGTGGTCCAGTTCGCCGACAGCGGCACCGCTGACCACGTCTGGCGGCTGCTGTGATCCACGGTCAAGGCTCGTTCCCTGCAACACCGGAGTGACCACATGTCCAGATCCCTCATCAGCGCGGTCACGGGCCTGGCGCTCGCGATCACGCTGGTCACAGCGCCGCAGGCGGCCGCGGCCACCTGGGTGCCCAAGACGCCCCCGCTGACCACGCCGTGGACGAGCCAGGTCTCGCCCACCAACGCGCTGCCGGAATACCCGCGCCCGCAACTGGTTCGCTCGGACTGGCTGAACCTCAACGGTGTGTGGGAGTTCCGGGGCGCCCCGAACCTCGACACGCCACCGATCGGGCAGACGCTGGCCGAGGGCGTGCTGGTGCCGTACCCGATCGAGTCGGCGTTGTCCGGGATCATGCGGCACGAGGACAGCATGTTCTACCGCAGGGCGTTCACTGTTCCGTCCACATGGAACGGCCGCAGGGTGAAGCTGAACTTCGGCGCGGTCACGTGGGAGACCCGGGTCTGGGTGAACGGCACCCAGGTCGGCAGGCACACCGGCGGCTACGACGCGTTCACGTTCGACATCACCGACTCCCTGCGCGCGGGCGCCAACGAGATCATCGTGGGCGCGTACTCCCCGGTCGACGGCAACACGTTCCCGATCGGCAAGCAGCGCCGCAGCCCGGAAGGGATCTGGTACACCGCCGCCTCGGGGATCTGGCAGACGGTGTGGCTGGAACCGGTGAACGCCAACAACATCACCCGTCTGGACACGGCGCCGAACCTCGCTGCCGGTGCGCTTGACCTGGCCGTCCAGGGCACAGCCGGGCAGCAGGTCCGCGCCGAAGTGCTCAGCGGCGGCCAGGTCGTCGGCAGCGCGACCGGCACCACCGGCTCGACCGTCCGGGTTCCGGTGCCGAACGCCCGGCTGTGGTCGCCGGACGATCCGTTCCTCTACGACCTGCGCGTCACCATGATCAACGGCGGTGACGTGGTGACCGGCTACTTCGGCATGCGCTCGCTGGGCAAGGCCGTGGTCGGCGGGGTGCTGCGGCCGTTGCTGAACGGGAAGTTCGTGTACCAGCTCGGCACGCTCGACCAGGGCTACTGGCCGGACGGCACGTACACCGCGCCGACCGACGAGGCGTTGCGCTTCGACCTGGAACGCCAGAAGGCGTTGGGCTTCAACACGGTCCGCAAGCACATCAAGGTCGAACCGGCCCGGTGGTTCTACTGGGCCGACCGGCTGGGGCTGATGGTGTGGCAGGACATGCCGTCGCTGCTCAACGTGCGCGAGCCGACGACGCGCAGCCGCGTGAACTACGAGTCGGAGCTCGGCCGGGTCGTCGACCAGCTCAAGCAGATCACGTCCATCGTGCAGTGGGTGCCGTTCAACGAGGGCTGGGGCGAGTACGACAACGAACGGATCGTCAACCTGGTCCGGTCCATCGACTCCACCAGGTTGATCAACCACAACTCCGGCTCGAACTGCTGCGACTCGGACGCGGAACCACCCAACGGCGACGTGGTGGACGACCACGCCTACCAGATGTCCCCCGGCACCAGGACACCGAGCGCGACCCGGGTCGCGGTGCTCGGCGAGTACGGCGGCCTGGGCCGGGCTGTCGTCGGGCACGAGTGGCAGCCGGGCGCCGGGTTCGCGTACGGCCCCCTCTTCCCGGACGAGACCTCGCTGACCAACCGCTATGTCGAGATCACCAGGGAGGTCGGCCGGTTCGTGCAGAGCCGAGGCTTGTCGGGCTCGGTCTACACCGAACCGTACGACGTGGAGAACGAGGTCAACGGGTTCTACACCTACGACCGCCGGGTGCTGAAGATGACCGAAGCGCGGGTGCGGCAGGTCAACCAGGAGGTACTGGCCAAGGCAGCCGGGACCGAGGTCGGACGTGGCGAGCTCGTCTCGTTGAAGGTCACCACCACCGGCTACACCGACCGGTACCTGCGCCACCAGAACGGCGTGACGCGGACCGACGTGATCAACGGCGGCAGCCCGGATCTGCTCAAACAGGACGGGACGTTCTGGGCCAGGCCCGGCCTGGCGAACGCGTCGTGTCTGTCGTTCGAGTCCCGCAACTTCCCCGGCGAGTACCTGCGACACGCGAACTCGGTGATCCGCAAGGATCCCCACGACGGATCAGCGGCGTTCGCGGGCAACGCGACCTTCTGCGCACGCTCCGGTTCCGGCGCGACAGCCCTGGAGTCGCACGACACTCCGGGATCGTTCATCCGGCACTACAGCGAGAACGTGTACCTGGCTCGGCAGGGCGGCCCGAACCCGTGGGACACCGCGGCGAGTTTCCCGGCGGACACCACGTGGGCTGCCATGATTCCCTTGTGGCGCAGTGGCTCCACGCTTCCGGTGAACACCGTGCGGTCGTTGCGGGTGACCACGCCCGGTTTCACCGACCGCTTCCTGCGCCACCAGGACAGCCTGGCCAGGACCGACATCGTCAACGGCGGCAGCACGGCGTTGCTGAAGGCCGACGCGTCGTTCACCGTCCGGCCGGGACTGGCGGACTCCTCCTGCTACTCCTTCGAAGCACGCAACCACCCCGGCAGCTACCTGCGGCACATGGCCTTCCGGGTCCGGCTGAGCGGCTCGGAGAACTCGGATCTGTACCGGCGGGACGCGACCTTCTGCGCCCAGCCAGGATCGACCGCGGACAGTGTGCGGCTCGCGTCGATCAACGAGCTGGGCACGAATGTCCGGCACTACGACTCCGAAGTCTGGGTCGCCTCCAGCGGTGGCCCGCACAAGTATGACAATTCCTGGTCGTACGAGGCGGATGTGAGCTGGTCCGTCACCGCGCCCTGGGCTCCATGACAGTCACACCCCGGCTCACGGCGTCGCCCTCGATGGACGCCGTGAGCCGGGGTGCGCTCTGGCCTAGACCGCCAACAACTTGTCGAAAAGCGTGCGGTACTTCCGCATCACCACTCTCAACCGCTCGGTGTCGTCGGTCTCCGCTCCGTTGTGCAACTGCTGTCTCTGGTCGTTGAGCTGCGTGGTCAGCGAATCCACCATGTGGTTCACCAACGTCTCCGCCTCGCGCACGGTGGCACGGGGTTCGTCGACGAAGCCTGCCTGCAGTTCACGCCACTGGACTCGGTACCGCTCGACGTCCGTCTCCTCGAAGAGCCTGGTCCGCTCCATGCCTGAGGTCTGACGGTCGGCGACACCCGCTTCCGGCGCACGGGCTTTCTCAGCACGAGCGTCGGGCTGCCGAGTCTTCGGGGTCGCCTTCTGGGCCGGGCGGTCACGGGGTTCCGTGGTCACCGCTTGTGCTTCGTCGCCGTTCTCCGGGCGCTTGCCGTGCCTGGAATCGTTGGGACCGAACGAGGTCATGCGCGTTGAACCGCCTTCCGGGGCTTGTGTTCGAGCAGGTCGTCGACCACGTGCCGATACGAGACCATCGCCTGGCGCAGGTCGTCGGTCGAGGCGTCCGAACGCAGCTGGACATCGTGCGCGGACCGGTAGTGCTCGACCGCCCTCGAGTGCTCGACGGACAGGTCGGCCAGTTGCCTGTCGTAGCCCTCGGCCGGGTATCCGAGATCCGCCACCACGATGTTCACCAGCCGCTCGGCCTCGGCGACCGACTCGGCCGGTGCCTCGACGAACCGTTCCTGGATGCGTGCCCATTCACGGCGGTACTTCTCGTGGTTCTCGGGTGGGATGGGGTGTAGATCCAACTGGGAGTGTCGCCGTTCGCGGTCCGCCAGTTCCTTCTCCGCCGCGCGCCGGTCGTCCCTGGACGACACGACGTGCTCGTATTCCGGGCCGAACCGGCGGCGCAGACGTTGGCTGCGCATCCGCGGCACTAAGAAGAACACAGCGGCGGCGACTACCAGCACCACCACGACAATGATGGCGATAATCGCACCCGTTGACATTCCGACTGCCTCCTTGGGTGGGAGATATGACCCCAGGGTGCCCTTGGTGATGATCACTACACCCGCGTCGGCGAGAATCGTCGGGTGCTCACGCGGCTGCGTAACCGATACGCCTGGTTCGACCACCTGGTCAGGACGATCGACAGATACGTCGAACACAACGCCTACCAGTACGCGGCCGCCATCACGTACTTCAGCGTTCTGTCGGTCGTGCCGATCCTGATGGTCGGCCTGTCGGCCGCCGGTTTCGTACTGGCCGACGACGAGGAGATCACCGCGGATCTGCGGATCACCATCGTTCAGGCGCTGCCGTCGGGCCTCGACACGTTCGCGACCACCACCTACGACGGCGTGATCGCCGGACGTGCCTCGCTCGGTGTGTTCGGTCTGGTGATCGGCCTGTACGCGGGCTGGGGCTGGATGAACGCCCTGCGCGACGCGTTGACCGCGATGTGGGAGCTGGAACGGCCCGAGCTGCCGTTCTTCCGCACCATCCTGTGGGACCTGCTGGCGCTGGTGAGCCTCGCGTTCGCGCTGCTGGTGTCGTTCTCGCTGACCGCCGTGGGCAGCTGGCTCAACAGTTCCGTCCTGGAGTGGACCGGCATGGACGGCCAACCGTGGGCAGGCACGGTTTTGTCCCTGTTGTCCGTTCCGTTGGCGATTTTCGCGGACTGGCTGGTGTTCCTGTGGGTGCTGGTCCGGCTGCCCCGCGCCAAGGTCAACATGCGCAAGGCCGTGCGGGGCGCGCTGGCGGCGGCGATCGGCTTCGAGATCCTCAAGATCGGCGCCAACGTGTACCTGAGCCTGCTCGGCCGCTCCCCCACCACCGCCGCGTTCGGGTCGGTGATTGGTCTACTCGTGTTCATCTACCTCGTCGCGCGACTGTTGTTGCTGGTAGCGGCCTGGATAGCGACCGGCAACACCCCCGCTGCCGGTAAGCCGGACGAGCCGTCGGGGTACCTTGGACAGACCACCGCCAGACCCCCGGCGCCGTTGCCGGGGCTGGCGACCGCTGGTTGGCTGGTGGCGACGGGTGCCGTGGCGGCCCTGTGGCTCCAGCGCGCGTCCCGGCAGAAATCACGCAAGACACGGCCGAAGTAGGGAGACAGGGTGTCCGACAACGACGTGGTCCAGATCCAGCTGGAACGTCATGAGTCGGCGGTGACCGTCGCGCACGTGACCGGCGACATCGACCTGGCGTCGGCCGACACGTTCAGAGCCGGCCTCGCGGCCAGTGTGGCCAGCGGCGACGACTTCGTGCTCGACCTCGGCGGCGTGACGTTCATGGGCTCGCTCGGTTTCTCCGCGCTGGTCGAGACGCACCACGAGACCGAGCGGCGCAACATCAGGTGGGCCATTGTCACGGGCAGCTCGCCGGTCAGCCGCCCGCTGAAGATCACCGGGCTTGAGCAGGTCCTGCCGATCTACTCGACGGTGCCGGACGCGCTGGCCGCGCTGCATGGCATCAACGATGGCGGCGGGATCAGTACGGCTGAATAGCCAGCAGCGCGATGTCGTCGTGGTCGTTGCCGCCGAGCCACTCCCGCACGCTTGAGTTGATCGTGGCGAGGATCGTGTCGAGCGGGCGGCCGACGCAGCTCGCGAGCAGTTCGTGCAGCCTGGCCTCGCCGTACATCTCGTCCCCGCTGGGGCCGCCGCGGGCCTCGCTGATCCCGTCGGTGTAGAGCAGGCACACGTCACCGCGGTTGAGCTCGACGGATTCCTGGCCGAACTTCGCCGCCGCGGTCACGCCGACCAGCATGCCGGGGATGATCACCTCTTCCACCCGGCCGTCGCGGCGCAGCACCAGCGGGCTCGGGTGACCGCCGGAGCCGAGCGCCAGACGCATCGTGTCGGCGCCGCGTGCGGTCAGGGAGCCGACGACCAGGCTGGCGAACCGGCTGCGCCCGGTGGCCATCAGCATCTGGTTGACCAGGTCCAGCAGGCGCTGCGGGTCCTGTTCGACCAGGTGCAACGCGCTGAGGGCGTGCCGGATGCTGCCGGTCAGCGCCGCCGCCTCCGGCCCGTTCCCGCACACGTCGCCGAGCAGGAACAACAGCGTCCCGTCCGAACGCGGGTGCACGTCGTAGAAGTCCCCGCCGACCTTCAGCGGGCCGTCCGCGGGCCGGTAGAGCGCGGCCATCCGCGCGCCGGGGACCGTCGGCAGTTCGGCCGGGTGCAGCGTGGTCTCCAGGCCTTCGATCGCGGCGCGCTGCCTGCCGTGCTCAGCGGCGGCACCGAGAGCGGCTCCGGCCCGTGTCGCGAACTCGCACACGACGTGCCGGTCCGGCTCGGCCAGCGTCTCGCCGCGCGCCAGGATCAACACGCCGGGCGTGTCGTTGGCGGCGACCAGCGGCACCACGCAGACCTCGGGATGATCGAGCAGCACGTCACGCAACGCGCCGGGGATGGCCTCGACCTCGGTACGTGGCACCTGCCGGACGGTCGACTGGGTCGCGAACATGGCCCTGGCCAGCACCGGAGCCGCCGACGGAGTCAGCCGCCTGACCTTGCCGTGGCTCGCGCGGCCGTCCAGGACATGGCACCACCACTCCCAGCGGCCACGGGACGCGGGCAGCAGCACGACCGCGCGTTCGGCCAGCACAGGACTGGCCAACTCCGCGACGATGGTCGCGGTGGCGTCGATGTTCATGCTGCCGCAGAGTCTGCCGCCCACCTCGGCGAGGAAGGCGGCGTCACCCTGCCGGGCAACGGCCGGATGGGCCGATGCCGCTGCATCGGTCATCCCGCACCTCGCTGACGCTTCGGCAACTACGTCCTTACCGTAACCGTAGCGCCTGCCCACACAGGCGCTGAGAGACATGGCAAGGTTAGACACTGAACGTCGCCTCGATTCGGGGAGCAGGTCCGTGACTACGCACATCAACCAAGATCCCGTGAGCCAGGATGGCGACGACACGACGCTGGACCGGCTGCTGTCCGCCATGGACGACCTGCGTGAAGGCAACTTCCGGCGCCGGATCGTCGCTGTGGGCGACGGCCGCTCGGCGCGGCTGGCCGCAGCGTTCAACGAGATCGCGGAGCGTAACCAGCTGCTGGTCAACGAGCTGATGCGGGTCCGCGACAGTGTCGCGACCGAGGGCGTGCTGCACGAGCGGCTACGCAACGAGGGCGGCTCCGGTGGGTGGGGCGTCGCGGCGGACGTGGTCAACGAGCTGATGGACCACCTGACCAAGCCGACCGTCGAGATCAACCACGTGCTGAACTCGGTCGCGGAGGGTGACCTGACCCAGCGGATGCCGCTGGAGTTCGACAGCCGACCGCTCAGCGGGGACGTGCTGGAGCTCGCACAGACGGTGAACCGGATGGTCGACCAGCTCTCGCTGTTCGCCACCGAGGTGACCAGGGTCGGCCGGGAGATCGGCACCGAGGGCATCCTCGGCGGCCGGGCCCAGGTGCCCGGCGGTGTCGGGATCTGGCGTGACCTGACCGAGTCGGTGAACCTGATGGCGGGCAACCTGACCGACCAGGTGCGTGACATCGCGCGCGTGGCGACGGCGGTGGCGCGCGGGGACCTGACGCAGAAGATCGCGGTCGGTGCCCGTGGCGAGATCCTCGAGCTCAAGAACACCCTCAACACCATGGTCGACCAGCTGTCGTCCTTCGCCGACGAGGTCACGCGTGTGTCGCGCGAGGTCGGCACCGAGGGCAAACTGGGTGGTCAGGCGACTGTTCCCGGCGTCGGCGGGACGTGGCGTGACCTCACCGACTCGGTGAACCTGATGGCGGGCAACCTGACCGACCAGGTCCGCAAGATCGCGACCGTGGCGACCGCCGTGGCCCGTGGCGACCTGACGCAGAAGATCAACGTCGACGCCCGAGGCGAGATCCTCGAACTCAAGAACACCCTCAACACCATGGTCGACCAACTCTCCGCCTTCGCCGACGAAGTCACCCGCGTCTCCCGCGAGGTCGGCACGGACGGCATCCTCGGTGGCCAGGCGCAGGTGCCGGGCGTCGCGGGCACGTGGCGCGACCTCACCGACTCGGTGAACTTCATGGCGGGCAACCTGACCACTCAGGTCCGCAGCATCGCGACCGTCGCGACGGCCGTGCAGCGCGGTGACCTGACGCAGAAAATCAACGTCGACGCCCGAGGCGAGATCCTCGAACTCAAGAACACCCTCAACACCATGGTCGACCAACTCTCCGCCTTCGCCGACGAAGTCACCCGCGTGGCCCGCGAGGTCGGCAGCGACGGGCGGCTAGGTGGCCAGGCGCAGGTGCCGGGTGTCGCCGGGACGTGGCGTGAGCTGACGAACTCGGTGAACTTCATGGCGTCGAACCTGACCGAGCAGGTCCGCAACATCGCGATGGTGACCACAGCGGTCGCCAGGGGCGACCTGTCCCAGAAGATCAACGTCGACGCCCGGGGCGAGATCCTCGAACTCAAGAACACCCTCAACACCATGGTCGACCAGCTCTCCGCCTTCGCCGACGAAGTCACCCGCGTGGCCCGCGAGGTGGGCACCGAGGGCCAGTTGGGCGGTCAGGCGCAGGTCCGTGGCGTGGCGGGCACGTGGAAGGACCTGACCGACAACGTCAACGTGATGGCCGAGAACCTGACCACCCAGGTCCGCAGCATCGCGAACGTGGCCAACGCGGTCGCCAACGGCGACCTGGGCAAGAAGATCTCGGTCGAGGCCAGCGGTGAGATCGCCGACCTGGCCGAGACGATGAACGGCATGGTCGACACGCTCCGTGCGTTCGGTGACGAGGTCACCCGTGTGGCTCGCGAGGTCGGCACCGAAGGCACGCTGGGCGGCCAGGCGCGTGTGCCGAACGTGGCGGGCACGTGGAAGGAGTTGACCGACAACGTCAACGTCATGGCCGAGAACCTGACCACCCAGGTCCGCAACATCGCCCAGGTGACCACAGCCGTGGCCAACGGTGACCTGTCCAAGAAGATGGACGTCAACGCCCGTGGCGAGATCCTCGAACTGAAGACGACGCTCAACAGCATGGTGGACCGGCTGTCGTCGTTCGCCCAGGAGGTCACGCGTGTCGCCCGCGAGGTCGGCACCGAGGGCAAACTCGGTGGTCAGGCGAATGTGGTGGACGTGTCCGGCACATGGCAACGGCTGACCGAGAACGTCAACCAGCTCGCCGGGAACCTGACCACGCAGGTGCGTGCCATCGGCGCGGTCGCGACCGCGGTCACCGCGGGCGACCTGACCAGGCAGATCTCGGTGGACGCGTCCGGTGAGCTGGAGGACCTGAAGAACAACATCAACCAGATGATCGTCACCCTCAAGGAGACGACCAGGATCAACGAGGACCAGGACTGGCTGAAGACCAACCTGGCCAGGGTTTCCGGGTTGATGCAGGGCCACCGTGACCTCGGCGCGGTGGCGTCGCTGATCCTGAGCGAGCTCGCTCCCCTGGTCCGTGCCCAGTACGGCGCGGTGTTCCTGGCCGAGAGCAGCGACTCCGGCACGTGGCTGCGGCGGATCGCCGCGTACGGCCGGTCCGAGGGAGACGGTCCGCTGAAGTTCGAGCTCGGCGAGTCCCTCGTCGGCCAGGCGGCGGTGGACAGGCGCACGATCGTGATGACGGGTGCGCCCGCCGACTACATCAAGGTCTCCTCCGGTCTCGGGTCGACGTCGCCGAAGAACGTGATCGTGCTGCCGGTGCTGTTCGAGGGCCAGGTGCTCGGCGTGATCGAGCTGGCGTCTGTGAACGAGTTCAGCCTGGTCCACCACGACCTGCTCGAGCAGCTCAAGGAGACCATCGGCGTCAACATGAACACGCTGCTGGCCAACTCGCGGACCGAGGCGCTGCTGGCCGAGTCGCAGCGGCTGACCCGTGAGCTGCGGGCCCGCTCCGAGCAGCTGCAGGCCCAGCAGGACGAGCTGCAGAGCTCCAACACCGAGCTCGCTGAGAAGGCGGCGCTGCTGGCGAGGCAGAACCGCGACATCGAGGTGAAGAACTCCGAGATCGAGCAGGCCCGCCAGGAACTGGAGGACCGGGCGCGGCAGCTGGCGACGGCGTCGAAGTACAAGTCGGAGTTCATGGCCAACATGTCGCACGAGCTGCGCACGCCGCTCAACAGCGCGCTGATCCTGGCGAAGCTGCTCAGCGACAACCTGGAGGGCAACCTCACGCCGCGGCAGCGCGAGTTCGCCAAGACGATCTACTCGGCGGGAAGTGACCTGCAGCAGTTGATCGACGACATCCTCGACCTGACCAAGGTGGAGGCCGGGCACCTCGAGCTGCAGGTCAACGACTTCGCCCTGCCCGAGCTGGTGAGCTACGTCGAGGCGCTGTGCCGTCCGCTGACGGGCGAGAAGGGCCTGAACTTCGCGGTGATCGTGGAGCCGTCGGTGCCGGAGACGCTGCACACCGACGAGCACCGGCTGCAGCAGATCCTGCGCAACCTGCTGTCCAACGCGGTGAAGTTCACCCACGAGGGCCGGGTGGAGCTGCGCATCACGATGGTCGACCCGGCGATGATGAAGACGGCGATGATGCGCTCGGCCGACGGGGTGATCGCGTTCGCGGTGGAGGACACCGGAATCGGCATCCCGCAGGACAAACTGGCGGTGATCTTCGAAGCCTTCCAGCAGGCGGACGGGACAACGAGCCGCAAGTACGGCGGGACCGGCCTCGGCCTGTCGATCTCCCGCCAGCTGACCCAACTGCTCGGCGGCGAACTGCACGTGACGAGCGAACCGGGTTCGGGCAGCATCTTCACCCTCTACCTCGCCGCGACCCAGCCGGAAAGCACACCGGCCGCACAACACGCGACACCGATGGTCGTGGAAAGCCCTCCACTGGAGGACGAGGACGAAGACCCCAGCATCACCCTGTCGATCCGGTTCCACGGCGAGAAGATCCTGATCGTCGACGACGACCTGCGCAACGTGTTCGCCCTGACCGCGATGCTGGAACAGCACGGGCTGGACGTGGTGTACGCGGACAACGGCGTGGCGGGCGTGCGCGCGCTGGAGCAGTACAAGGACATCGCGTTGGTGCTGATGGACGTGATGATGCCGGAGTTGGACGGGAACGCGACGATCGCCGCGATCCGCGAGATGTCCTCACACCAGGACCTGCCGGTGATCGCGGTGACCGCGAAGGCGATGCCGGAGGACCGGGAGCGGACTCTGGCGGCGGGCGCGGACGACTACGTGACCAAGCCGGTGAACAACAACCGCTTGCTCCGGCTGATCTCGAAACACTTGGACGGCGACGAAGCGGTGAACTAGCCCTGGTTCTGGTCTCGTGGCTTGAGCTGGAGGGAACTCCAGGTGAGTTCGGACAGTGCGCCGCCTGAGACGTTCAGGTCGGCGCGGGCCTGAGCGTAGAACTCGTTGCGCAGAAGCATGGCTTTCTTGTAGGCGTCGACAAACGATGTTTCGTCATTCCGGAGAATGGATTCGAGCTGCCAGACCTGTTCGTGCCATGCGCGTGCGGCGACGACCGTTGCCGGATCGCCGAGCAGCAGAACGGTTTCCCACTTGAGAGCACGGTCGGTCTCGGCTTCGGACAGCGCGGTGAACGCGTCGTCGATGTCGACGGGTTCCCCGGTGGGAAGCAGCTTCTTGGTCTCCGCGACGCGGCGGCATAATCGAACCATCTGTTTCACCGTGTTGGCGTACTCCGTGTACGCCTGCAGGCGTTTTTCGTCCCACCGCGCCACCTGCGCGCGCCGCCAACGGGTCCGCTCGGTCACGGTCGTCACGAGGAAGGTGGCGGCGGCGCCGAGCAGGACACCCACGAAAGTCAGGATCTGGGCAACAATCGGGTTCACGGTGCCCAGCCTTCCACCTGCCAGAGCCGGATCGTGTAGTCGGTACTGCAACTGGCGATCACGCGGCTGTCCGGGCTGAAACGCACCTTGGTCACCCAGCCCTGGTGCCAGCCCATGGAGCGGTACCGCCGCCACGTCACGGTCGTGTACAAGTCGATGCGCCCCAACCAGGTGCCGATGGCCATGAACCTGCCGTCCGGACTGAAGTCGACGCAGTTCGGCTGCGACAGGTTGTAGACTGTGTGGAGTCTGTTCCAGCTGTGTGTGTCCCACAGCTCCACCGCCTTGTCGAACGTTGTCGCGGCGAGCAACGAACCGTCGTGGTTGAAGGCGAATCCCTGGAACTCTCGGATGCCCTGGGGCAGCGCCACTTTGCGCCATGAGGCGGTGTCGTACACATCGATCCACCGGCCCAGGTGAGTATCTCTGGTGCTGACAGCGAGGAACCGTCCGGTCGGATCGAAGGCCGTCAACTCCTCATGGTGGACACGAGAGGCAAGCCTGGCGACGACATCGCCGGAATCGACGCGTACGACCGTAACGCCGTCGCGGCTGGACAAGGCGATCAAACGCCCCTGGTACCCAAATGTCGCCGAACTGCATGACGGCAGGGACCGAAGCAGCCTTCCGGTCTGCCTGTCCCGCAGAATCACCTGCCCGGACACATTCAACCCGACAACCACCCGGTTGTCGGGGCTGTAGGTCAGCCGCTCCCCCCGGGGGAAACTCACAGGGCGCCTCTCCCAGTTATGGGTTTTCCACTCGAAGTGACCACCCGCCATGTTTTCGCCATCCGGGCTGAAATCCAGCCAGGGACGCAGCCAGATCCTCTCCCGATGCAGGACCCGGCTGACGTCAAGCCAGGCGCGAAGCAGCACACGCGCCAGATCCAGCAGTGCCACACCGGTCAGGACCGCCGTCAACACCCACAACACGATCGTCCAGAAAGCCGAGGCGTCGAGCCACCAGATCATGTAACCCAGCACCGCCGTGATACCGACGATCTCCCCCGCGCTCTGCAACCGCTGTCGCAAGGACAGCCGGGCCTTGCTGTACCTGGGAAGCACGATCGGCCTTGGCTGAATGGTCCGGACCGGAACAGGCTGTGCCACCGGGGCCGGAAGGGGACGTTCCTGCCTGCTCTCCGGAGGATCCCCCACGACTGCCTTCGGCCGCAGCGCGGCCGCGGCGGCACTGGCGAGCTCCGGATCCCGGTTCGACCGCAGAATCCCCAACGTCTCGCGGGCGACCCTGTCGCCTTCCCTGGCTTCGTTGCCCAGGTGATCGATGGCCAACTGCCGCACCTTGGGACTGACGTTGCGCAGCAGATCACGGATCCCCGGATCCAGCCCGGCGGGGAGCCGCAGCGCGAACTTGTTGCGTGCCACCAGCAACTCACCGCTGGCCAGGTCGTTCTTCGTCGGCGTCTGGTTCGGCGTGTGCGCGCGGACATGCTGGAACACGTACGCGTACAGATCGGCCGTCCCGATCTCCCCGTCGCCGTCGACATCCGCCGCGCCCGTACGCAGGCCCTCGATGATCGCGTTGGTGAACACCGAAATCTCGGACGCGCCAACAGCCTTCGCGTCCTGGTGCGGCTCGTAGGAATACTGGATGTGCGTCGACGCCGTCATCACACACCAGCCACGCGCCTCCATCTTCATCTGGCTCAACACATCCGCGTCCATCGCCGACTTCGGAGTGCCACCCGTCGGAAACGCACCCGAATAACAACAGTCCAGCCACACAATGGCCTGGTGTGCCCGGCTCTGGTCGATCTCGTGCCGGATCAGCTCGGCCTCGACCGACGAGGTCCGAAGATGGTCGCGGACCGTGTCCGTCGTGACGAAGTGCAGCGAGCCCTTGCTGTCCTCCTTGATGCCATGACCCGACACGTAGAACAGGATCAGGTCGTCACGTTCCGCCTCCGCGCAGACACGACTGATCTCACGCCTGACCACGTAGTGCGGTTCGTTGAGCAGCGTCTGGACGGCGAAGGCCCCGATCTCCGGATCCGCCAGTACCGCGGCAAGCCTCGCCACGTCGTTGGCGGGAGCTCTGAGCCGCGAAAAGGCCGAGTCCGCGTACCTGTCGGTCGCGATCAGCAACGCGGTCCGGCGGCGTGCCATCTCCTTGCCTTCCTCCGCGCTAACGACTGACCGGCCACAGCCGGAGCGTCTTGTCGTCGATGCTGGTACTCGCCAACACTCCACTGTCCGGACTGAACCGCACAGCACTCACTGGGCCGTAATGCCAGCCCATCGACCGACGAACCTGCCACGTCGCGGTGGAGTACAAGGTGATTCGGCCTCGCCGGTCACCGACGCCCATCAAGGCGCCGTCAGGGCTGAAGTCGACGCAGTGCGGCGGCGTCCGACAGGTCACCGACGCCAGCAGACGCCAGTCGTCGGTCCGGTACAGGTCGACGGCGCTCTTGAAACCGATCACAGCCAGGACCGAACCATCGTGGTTGAACGCGAATCTGCTGACATACCTCAAATCCAGCGGCGTCTCGACCGGTTCCCACGATGTGGTCCGGTAGAGCCGTATCCCTCGCAACGCCTGCGCGTTCCTGGTGCTCACAGCGAGGAACCTGCCAGCCGGATCGAACTCGACCGACGGTCGGCGATGGGGAGCGAAGGTGCGCGTGACAACGGGATCACCGGAATCGGCCTGAAGCACCTCGACACGGTCCTGCGCCACGACGGCAACCAGTCGACTGTCCGGGCTGAACGCGACCGCGTGTCCCGTTGGGAGCCTGCGAAGGACGTCACGCTGCCCACGTTCACGCAGAGCCACGCGCCCGACTCTGGGCGCCATCCCCACAACCATTTTGTTGTCCGGGCTGTAGATCCTGCCGCCACCAATGACACGTTCCGAGGTGTCGTCCTTGCGCCATTCACGGGTGGACCATTCGGTCTCGTGGCCGAACAGCTTCTCACCGTCGGGGCTGAAGGACAGCGGGCCATACCGGCTCGTGGCCGCGCGGTGCAGTACCGTGCTGGCGTCCGAGAAAAGACAGTACAGAAAACGCGTCAGGCCGATCAGGCCCACAGCTGACACGAGTCCTATGACCAGCCAGAGAACTATCGACGCCGAGTCCTTGTACAGCCAGATCGTGTAGGTCAGCGGTATCGCCACGGCACAGAGCGCCAGAGCGGCCCACATCTGCTGACGCCCGGAAACGCGGGACTCGCCGCGAACGGGCAGAGCGATCGGCGTCGACGGGGGCCGACGCGCAGCCTTGGTGGCCTCCACATCGGGCGGCGGGGCGAGCGCCCTGCTGGCTGCTTCGGCGAGGCCCTGGTCCCGGTTCGATCGCAGGATCTCCAGTGTCACGCGGGCGGTGCGGTCGCCGTTTCGCGCTTCCTTCGCGAGGTGTCCGATGGCCGCTTCCCGCGCCATCGAACTGGGGTGGCGAAGCATGTCGCGGATCCCCGGGTCGAGCCCGTCGGGCAGGCGCAGCGCGAACTTGTTCCGTGCCACCAGCAACTCGCCGCTGGCCAGGTCGTTCCGCATCGGCGTCTGGTTCGGGGTGCGCTCACGGACGTGCTGGTAGACGTACTCGTACAGATCCGCGGTCCCGATCTCGCCGTCACCGTCGACATCCGCCGCGCCCGTTCGCAGTCCTTCGACGATCGCCTTGGTGAACACGGAGACCTCAGTGGCGCCGACGGTTCTCGCGTCCTGGCGGGGCTCGTACGCGTACTGGATGTGCGTCGACGCGGTCATCACGAACGTGCCCCGGCCCTCAAGCTTCATCTGGCTCAGGACATCCGCGTCCATCGCGGACTTCGGGCTCCCGCCGGTCGGGAACGCACCCGAGTAGCAACAGTCCAGCCACACGATCGCCTGACGCGCCCGGCTCTGGTCGATCTCACCGCGGACCAGCTCCGCCTCGACCGACGAGGTGCGCAGATGCCCCCTGTCCGTGTCGGTCGTGACAAAATGCAGCGAGCCCCTGCCCTCTTCCTTGATGCCGTGTCCGGACACGTAGAACAGGATCAGGTCATCCCGCTGCGCCTCCGCGCAGATCCGGCTGATCTCACGCCGGACGACGTAGTGCGGTTCGTTGAGCAGCGTGGTCACGGTGAACGCGCCGATTTCCGGGTCGCCGAGGACCTCGCCGAGCCTGGTCACGTCGTTGACCGGCGCTTTCAGCCGCCCGAATGCGGGATCGTCGTACTGGTCAGTGGCGATCAACAACGCGATGCGCCGCCGTTCCATCGCCCCTCCCTCAAACACACCCTGGGCCGAACATCGTACGGCGCCGCGATATCGTGACGGGCGTGGCCTCCATTTCGGTGACAATTCATGATCAGGATCCCGCGACCGCGGAGAAGCTCGCCCGTCAACTGCGTGCGGAACTGCTCGCACTCGATGTCGACGACGCGCGATTCGACGCCGGTTCACACGAACACGTGCCCGGTTCGAAAGGGATGGACCCCGAGACCGTCACGACCATCATCGTCACGCTGTCCGGCTCCCCTGTGCTCATTCAACTGGCACGCGCGCTGCGGGATTTCGTCAACCGCGACCGGGATCGGGAAGTCACGATCAAACGCGGCAAGGACAGCATCACCATCAAGGGCTCGCCCGGCGAGCGCACCGAGAAGGTGATCGAGCAGTTCCTCGAAGCCATCGAGGACTGACGTCAGGTCCCCTGCCCCTGGAAACGGGCGTACTCGCTCTTGGGCTGACCGTTCATGGTGACCGGGCACAGCGTGCCCCGGTTCGCGCAATCGCCGCCGCTCCATCCCATGAACGTGCCGCCGTTGCCGAGCACTGCCTTGAGTTCCACCGTTTCGTTCGGGCGCCGTTTGGACCGGCAGATGGAGGTGCAGTCAACGCCGTTGATCGTGACGTATCCCCAGTCGGTTGAGCTGACGGTCAGGGTGTAGGGGCCTTCCTTGAACGCGCCCGTGATCACGCCCCCGCTCTGCCAGCTCTGGGTGCAGGAGGACACGCCCGTGTTGGCGCACCCGTTTGTCCATCTGTCGAACTCGTAGATGTCGCCGGAGGGGGATGCCGACAGGGAAACCGGCGTTCTCGGTTTCACCGGAATTGTGCACGTCTTGTTGGTGCAGGCCACGCCGTTCAGTGTCACTGTGCCGTTCTGCGCCACCACCTGCATTTGCAGATCCTTCTCGGTGAAGGTGTATGACACGTCCCTGTCACCTTTCATGACCACTTCGCAGGTGGTTGACGCGCCCGCGCACGCACCGCCCCACGTGCCCGCGCTGTGGGTGCTCGCCGGTGTCGCGTGCAGTGTCACCTGGGTGTCCACTTCGTACTTCACCGAGCACGTCTTCGCCGGGCAGTCAACGCCTTCGCCCTTGATGGTCCCGCCCGACGGTTTGGCGACGGTGAGCGTGAAGGTCTGTTTCGCTGTCACGTTCACCGTCGCCGACGCCGTGGCCTCCTTGCCGTCAGGCGTCTGCGCGCGCACAGTGACCATGAACGCTCCCGAGGCTGCCCATTTGTGCGACGTGGTCACGCCGCCGCCCTGGGTGCCGTCGCCGAACTCCCAACGCGGTTCGCTCGCCGCTCCCCTGACTCGCAAGGTGATCGGCTCGTTCACCGTCACTGTCGCCGTCGCGGGTTCGACAACCAGCTTGTGTTGCTCGTTCTGCGGCGGCGGCGCGGGAACACTGGGGCCACTCGGTTTGGCAGGAGTGTTCGGGCTGGGTTGTGTCGTGGGCGAGTTCGAGGAGCCGCTGGAGGGACGCTGTGGTGTGCCCTGTCCCGGCGAAGGAGACGGAGTAACGACTCCTTGACCGGGGTTGTCCGGGTTGTACTTGCGGATCTGGCTGATCGAACCGTCCAACTGGATCACGCCCGCGCGTTCGGATACCTCGTCGTTGTAGAACACCAGTCCGTCGCGCGTCATGAGTTGGAACTTGCCGCCCGGTGACAACACGGTCGGTGTGGCCAGTACCCGGTTCGACACGAGGTCGACGATCAACACCTGGCCGGTGGTGTAATCCGGCACGAACAACTTGTTGCTCGCCTCCACCGCCGCGCCGTACTCGTCGCCCGCGGTCAGCGGGACGACACCGTCGCACCGGGCAGCCGCCAGGTCGCAGACGACCAGCACGCCGCGCCCGGTCACCAGGTACAGCCGTTGCGACCGCGGCGATCCGCTGACCTGCAGGGTGTCCTGCGGGCGCAGGTCAAGGTCGGCGGTGGCGCCCGGTCGGCCGGTGCTCTTGTCGATCATGACGGCCCTGCGGCCGCCCACATCCACGACCACCGGGCCACCGTCGGTGATCGCGACGAACCCCGGTCCAGGCGCGGCGACGCCGGGACGGATCGTGCGGACGCCACCCGCGACGCGGTTGAGGCTGCCGTTGGTGGAGTCGATCGCCCACAGTGTCCCCGCGTCGTCGACCGCGGCCGCTCCCGTCGCGAGCTGGTTCGCCAGCGACAGCAGGCCACCTCGGCGGTCGAGGGTGCGTGGATCGGTGTCCGCGAGGATGCCCCTGCTGCCGTCCACTGTGTACAGGGAGGCCGGGCCGGGGATGGCGGTGAGGCCGGTTCTGGCGTCCGGGATCGGGGCCTGCGGCTCGGTCATGTCGAACGTGGCGCCGTCGATCCGGCGTACTGTCCCCGCTGTCTGGTCGATCGCGTACGCGTTCGCGCCCTGCTGCACGACCTCCAGCGCGTTCCCGGCCGGTCCGACCTGGACCTGGGCCGCGACCTCGGCCGAACTGCCGTCCAACAGAGTCAACTGCCCGACCTTGGCCGACGCGAACCACGCCACACCCGAGAGCAGACGCACGTCCTGCCCGTGATCACCGGTCCCGAGCAACACCGCGCCGCCGACAACCGTGCTGGCGGCTGCCGACAGCGCGATGACACGGCCGCGCCGAAAGAAGTCCCGCATACCGTGATTACCCCTTCCATCCCACAACGGGATGGTTCCAATGGCCTAATCACACGGGCAATAGGGGCGGTGTCGGGAAACCCGGGAAAAGTTCCCGGGTCTGACTAGGACACCCGCAAGGTCAGGTGCACGGTTACCTCGTCGCCGAGGCCTTTGCCGATGGCCTTCCGGAAAGGTGCGCGCAGCGGCATCATGTGCACGCCTCCGCCGATGGGCAGCATGGCGGACTCGTAGGGGTGTCCGTCCACAGTGCCCGACACTCTGACCGCCTTGCCGGTGCCGAAGAACTCGGCCGAGCCGGGCATCTGCACACACGGCCAGTTGCTGTTGGCGTCGGCGACGATCGGGGCGGTGAACGTGGTGTCGAGCGTCGTTGGCTCAGCCATGGTTGATTCCTCCGTCTTTCGTGAGTTGCGGGACACCGGGCCCCGTCAGTTCGTCCGCGTCGATGGGTCGGCCGGACACCGCCAGCAGCAGCGCCAGGGCGGTGCCGCGCACCTCGGGGCCGGTGCCGACGTCGATGTCCGGATCGTCGGTGGCGATCAGCCGCAGCCCGTGCGCCCGTTCCTTGCCACCACCGGTGGACACACCGGTCTTGAGCTGGAACCGCAGCGCGGCGACGACGTGCTCGACCGGGTAGTCCCGGCTGATGCCGAGCGGGCGGCGGATGTCCTCGCCGTGCACGAACGTCTCGACCAGCCGGGTGGCTTTCGGTACCGGCGCGCTGGTTGTGCGGTGGCTCACCGCGCGGAACGAGTCGAGCGTGTGCCGTGGGTCGTCGGCCCGTTCCCGCTCGACCGCGTTGTTGTTGTAGCGGTCGAAGTCGAAGCGGGCGGCGGCGAACTGCCGGACGAAGCCGAGATACGTGGTCTTGGCGTCGTCGACGAGGTGGGCGAGGACGTCGTGCACGTCCCAGCCCGGACACAGCGACGGCGTCGCCCACCGCTCGGCGGGAATGCTTTGCAGGTCCTGGATCAACGCGTCTCGTTCGGCGTGGACCACGGTCCAGATCTCGTTCACGGCTACCCCCGGCGGTTCGACTCAGCAACTGAACTGAACCGTACAGGAAAGTTGCTCTGTACTCAAGGGTTCAGTTCGAGCTAGGATCCACCGCATGGCACCTACCGGAAAACGCGCCGAACGCAGCCGCCAGGCCATCGTCACCGCCGCACGCGAGTTGTTCATCCGCGACGGCTTCGACGCGGGCATGGACCAGATCGCCGCGGCGGCGGGCGTGTCCAAGGTGACCGTCTACAACCACTTCGGCAGCAAAGAGGAGTTGTTCACCGAGGTGATCGGCCAGGCGATGGGCGAGGCGCACGAGACGATGGCGGAGGTCCGTGCCCGCCTTGCCGACACAGGCGACATCCGCGAGGCGCTGCTGCACACCGCACGCGCCCTGGTGGCAGCAGCCACCGATCCGACGAGGATGGCGTTGCGCAACCTCGTCACCGGCGAGCTGCGCCGGTTCCCCAAACTCGGTCGGGCCTACCAGGAACGCGGCCCGGCCCACTCGGCCGTCGCACTGGGCAAGCTGTTCGGCGATCTGTGCGAACGCGGCCACCTGGTGATCACGGACGTGGAAGTGGCGGTGATCCAGTTCTTCAGCCTGACGATCTATCCCCACCTGATCGTCGGCTCCATCGGCGCCACCCTCCCCGAGGACCTCGCCGACCGCGTCGTCACCGAAGGCGTCGAGGTGTTCCTGAGCCGCTACCAGCCAGGCATGTAACTTGGGGCCCATGCAGAGCTTGGCGCTGGTGGACGGGTGGCCGGTCGACAACGTGGCCGTGACTGTGGTCGGGCGGGACGGTCAGGTTCTCGGGTCGCGGGGTGATCAGGCACAACTGTTCCCGTTGGCGTCGGTGACCAAGCTGCTGACGGCGTACGCCGTGCTCATCGCGGTCGAGGAGGGCGCGGTCGAGCTCGACGAGGCCGCCGGGCCGGAGGGCTCGACTGTCCGGCATCTGCTGGCGCACGCGTCCGGGTTGGCGATGCAGGAGGACAAGGTCCAGGCGCAGCCCGGCACCCGGCGGATCTACTCCAACGTTGGCTTCGAAGCGCTCGCCGAGCACGTGCAGCAGGCGTCCGGGATACCGTTCACCGCCTACCTCGCCGAGGCGGTCTTCGCCCCGCTCAGCATGAACGACACGACCCTCAAGGGCAGCCCCGCGCATGCCGGGGCGTCCACGTGCGCCGATCTGAGCCGGTTCGCCGCCGAGCTGCTGGCGCCGACGCTGGTGTCCGAGCAGTTGTTCGGCGCGGCGACGACCGTGGTTTTCCCTGGCCTCAATGGTGTTCTGCCCGGTTTCGGACACCAGAAGCCCAACGACTGGGGGCTCGGTTTCTCCCTCAGGGACCACAAGAGTCCGCATTGGACCGGGCAGCGCAACTCCGCCGAGACGTTCGGGCACTTCGGGCAGAGTGGCACGTTCCTCTGGGTCGATCCCCGCGCCGGGATCGCCACCATCGCGTTGACCGACCGGGCTTTCGGCGAGTGGGCCGCCGAGGTGTGGCCGGTGCTCAGCGACGCGGTCCTTGCGGAGACCAGCTCAACGGCAGGTGCGTGATGCCGTTGATGAAGTTCGACGTCAGGCGCGTCGGCGCCGCCGCGAGCTGAACCTCCGGCAACGTCAGGAACTCGCGGAAGAAGATCCGCAGCTGCAACCGGCCGAAGTGCGCGCCGAGACACAGGTGCGGGCCCTGCCCGAACGCGATGTGGTCGTTGGGTGTGCGGGTGATGTCGAAGCGGAACGGGTCAGGGAACTGACGCTCGTCGTAGTGCGCCGACGCGTGGTACACGACGACCTTGTCGCCCGCGCGGATCTGTTGCCCGGCAAGCTCGACGTCCCGTGTGGCCGTCCGGCGGAAACTCAGCACGGGCGGGTGCCAGCGCAGCATCTCCTCGACGGCCGTGTCCAGGAGGTTCGGATCGGACCGCAACCGGCGGTACTCGTCGGGGTGCTCCACGAGCGCGAGAACCCCGCCAGGCAAGGCGCTGCGGACGGTGTCGTTGCCCGCGATCACCACGAGGAAGAAGAACATCCGCAACTCGGCGTCGTCGAGCGCTCGGCCGTCCACAGTGGCCGAGACCAGTGCGGACATCAGGTCCTGGCCCGGGTGCACGCGCTTGTGCGCGGCCAGTTCGCTGGCGTAGCCGAACATGTCGGCGAGCATCGCCGGTGAACGCGGGTTCACCGGTTTGCCCGAAGCGTCACGGACGACCTCGTCGGCGTGTTCCGGGTCCTGGTAGCCGATCACCCGGTTCGTCCAGCGCAGCAACAGGTTCCGGTCGGACTCCGGCACACCGAGCAGATCGGCGAGGTTGAGCAACGGGAAGTCGTCGGTCACGTCGACCGGCAGATCGCACTCCCCCGCGTCCCGCACCGCCGACAGCAGCGACGCGGCACGGGTGGCGATCTCGGCGGCCGACTGCTCCAGCCTGCGCCGGGTGAACACGGCCGCGACGATCCTGCGCAGCCGCTGGTGCTCCGGCGGGTCCATGTTGAGGATCATCCGGCGGATGAACGCCAGGTCGTCCGGTTCCGGATCGCGGATCTGCGTGGCACCGAGCCACGACGAGAACACCTCGGGCGTCCGCAGCACGTGCTTGACGTCCGCGTACCGCGTCACGGCCCAGTAGCCGGGCCCGGCGGGCCAGTCGAGCACCGCGTGCTCGTCCTGCCAGCTGACCGGTGCCGTGTCCCGCAACTGCCGGAACCCGGCGTGCGGCAGGCCCTGGGCGAACACCCGTGGATCGAACACGTTCGGCACGCCGGGAACGCTAACCCATGAGCAACGTCACATTCCTGCACACTGGGCAAAGTTGCACACCGGGCAAGATTACTCGGTAGCCTGATCGAGTGACACCCAAACCGGGGATCCGGCAGACGAAGAAGCACGAGACGCGACGAGCGCTCGGCTTCGCTGCCTTCGACCTCGCCATCGAACGGGGCCTGCAGGGCTTCGTCGTCGAGGACGTCACCGACCGCGTACACGTATCACGGCGAACCTTCTTCAACTACTTCAACCGCAAGGAAGAAGCCGTTGTCGCGGTCGGCGGGTTCGTGTTCGACGACGCCATGGCCGAGCTGCACCAGCGCCCGGCCGACGAACCGCTGTTCGACTCGCTGCGCGCGGTCGCCGAACTGGTCGTCAGCCCGGAGAACCTCAGCCTGATCAACCGGCTGTCCACGATCGCCACCGACTACCACGAGCTCGTCCCGTACGAGCTCGCCGTCCGGGAGCGGATGGTGCAGGGCGCACACGAGGCGCTGGTCGAACGGATGCCGCCCGGTTGCCCGTCCTTCTTCCCGCTCGCGCTGGTCCACGCCACGTTCGCCGTCATCCAGGCCGTGATCGTGCATGCGGCCGACCACCCGGATGACCAGGTCGGCGCCCTCATCGACGAGGCGTTCGGCTACCTGCGCGCGGGATTCCAGACCACTGAGAGCTGATCAGCGCGGATCGGTTCGACACACCATCGAAGGAGCAAGCGGTGGCGAAGCTGCTGTATCGACTCGCGCATGCCGCACGACGGCGCCGGGGTCTCGTCCTCGGCATCTGGCTGCTGGTACTGGCCATCGCCGGGATCGGCGCGCTCGGCTTCGCCGGGCAGACCACGAACCAGTTCTCCATCCCCGGCACCGAGTCCCAGCGGGCACTCGACCACCTCAAGGACAAGCTGCCGCAGGCCGCCGGTGCCTCCGGCCGGATCGTCTTCGCCGCTCCCCCGGGCAGGACGCTCGACGAGTCGAAGCAGGCCATCGACGCCGCGATCACGCAGGTCGGCAAGACCGACCAGGTCTCCGGCGCGTTCAGCCCGTTCGTCACCAAGGCCATCGGGGACGGCGGCCGGATCGGCCTCGCCCAGGTGCAGTTCTCGGTTTCCCCGCCGGAGGTGAAGGAGGAGACCAAGGCGGCGATCAAGAGCGCGGTCGACGCGGTGGGCACGTCCACCGGCCTCGAGGTCGCCTACAGCCAGGAGATCGCCGGTGAGATGGTCGCGATCGGCGCGACCGAGGGCATCGGTGTGGTGATCGCGGCGATCGTGCTGGTGCTGACGTTCGGCTCGCTCGTCGCCGCCGGGCTGCCGATGCTGACCGCGCTGGTCGGCGTGGGCATCGGTGTCGGCGGCCTGTACGCGTTGACCAGCGTGATCGACATGTCCTCGACCGCGCCCGTGCTGGCACTGATGCTGGGCCTCGCGGTCGGGATCGACTACGCGCTGTTCATCGTGCACCGGCACCGCAAACAGGTGCTCGGCGGCATGGACGTCACCGAGTCGATCGCCCGCGCGATCGGCACCGCGGGCAGTGCCGTGTTCTTCGCCGGTCTCACCGTGATCATCGCGCTGGTCGGGCTCACCGTCGTGGGTATCCCCTTCCTGTCGGTGATGGGTCTGGCCGCCGCGGCGACCGTCGCTGTCGCGGTCCTCATCGCGTTGACGCTGGTCCCCGCGATCCTCGGGTACGTCGGCGATCGGATCGTGTCGGACAAGGCACGTGCCAAGGACGCCGACCCCGACCGCAGGGAGGCCTTCGGCTACCGCTGGGGCCGTGCGGTCTCCCGCCGTCCGATCACCGCGCTCGTGCTGATCGTCGTGTCGCTCGGCGCCATCGCGATCCCGGCGTTCTCACTGGAGATGGGCCTGCCGGACGACTCGACCGCCCAGGAGGGCAGCCCGCAGCAACGCGCCAACGCACTGGTCACCCAGGCGTTCGGCCCCGGCTTCAGCGGCCCGCTCGTAGTCGTCGCCGACCTGCCGTCCGGGGTGGACCCCGAGCAGGCGGTCGGCGCGCTCGTCGGCAAACTCAACTCGGTCAAGGACGTCACCCGGGTCGTGCCCGCGGGCCTCAGCCTGGACAAGACGGCCGCCGTGCTGCAGGTCATCCCCGGCAGCGGGCCGTCGACCGAGGCCACGAAGGATCTGGTCTCCCGGCTGCGCGAGCTGACCGGCGAGGTCAAGGCGCAGACCGGGTCGAGCATCGGCGTCACCGGGCAGACCGCGCTGAACATCGACGTGTCCCAGAAGCTGTCCGACGCGCTGCCGACGTACCTGATCGTGATCGTCGGGCTGTCGCTGATCCTGTTGGCGATCATGTTCCGGTCGATCCTGGTGCCGATCAAGGCCACCGCGGGCTTCCTGCTCACCGTGGCCGCGTCGATCGGCGCCGTGGTGGCGATCTTCCAGTGGGGCTGGCTCGGTGACCTGCTCGGCCTCTCGCACGGCTCGCCGATCATCAGTTTCCTGCCGATCCTGATGACCGGCATCCTGTTCGGCCTGGCCATGGACTACGAGGTGTTCCTGGTCTCCGGCATGCGTGAGGCGTACGTGCACGGCGACACGCCACGCGACGCCGTCGTGGACGGGCTCGGCCACAGTGCCCGCGTGGTCACGGCCGCCGCGCTGATCATGACCGCGGTGTTCCTCGGCTTCGTGTTCTCGCACGACACGGTGATCAAGTCGATGGGCTTCGCGCTGGCGTTCGGTGTCATGGTCGACGCGTTCGTGATCCGGATGACCCTCGTCCCCGCGCTGATGACGTTGTTCGGCAAGGCCGCGTGGTGGTATCCGAAGTCACTCGACCGGATTACCCCGAACGTGGACGTCGAGGGGGAGACGCTCGCCCGCCACATCGGGCAGCGGGACCAGCGCGAAAAGGTTCCCCAGCCGGTCTGACGATTCGGCGGCCGCACAGCGCATGCTTTCGGTAAGTTTGTGCGGCTGCCGACTTTCGTCCGACTAACAGAATCCGACACGTGAGCATTTGGGACCGTGCTGCCCGGTGGTCCGCCCGGCGCTGGTTGCGCCGACTGGACGCGCGGCTGCAAGCTGGCCACTCAGCGGCTCGGCATGATCCGGTGATCGCCGAGGCGCTGGACCGTCATATCAACTGGGTACGATCCCAGTTGGACCGTGACGCGCGGATCCGCGTCGGGCTCGTCGAAGCGCCCCCGCTCGTGCTGCTCGCGATCTACGCCGAGGAGATCCACCACGAGGCTGTCGAGATCGGGTGGGAACCGCCACTCGTCTGGACTTCGCTCGACGGGCTGTCATTGCGGCTGCTGGCCTGCTGCGTGCTGGCTAAAGATCGTCGAGTCGCGCGCGCTCTACGCTGAGCCGCAACGCCTCCAGCAGATCGACCGCGGTGTCGCCGTCCCGCTGGACCGGGATCGGCTGCGGCTGTGCCTCGCCGGACTTGACCTCGATCAGGTTCGACATGGCCCGCTGGTAGT
Source organism: Kibdelosporangium sp. MJ126-NF4 (assembly GCF_000826545.1). Next base: position 34,680 of record NZ_CDME01000020.1, read on the forward strand.
CGTCGGTGAACTCGTCGGGCCGGAAGTCCGTCGCCATGCTCGTCACCAGTGCCGTCGCCGCGGCGAGCTCCTGTGGACGGACGGTCATCTCCCTTCGCAGGAAAGGGAAATCCGCGGGCACGATCTCGTCCGGCCACATCATGGTGTGCAGCACCAGCACATCGCCCTTCGGCTGCACGGCGGCGAGCGTCTCCCGGCGGCGCATGCCGAACTTCGCGATCGCCAGCCGCTGCGTGCGTTCCATCGCCAGCCGCAGCAAGGTGTACGGCTGCACCGCGTTGTCATCGGGTTCGAGGTAGTAGCACCGCTGGAAGTACACGGGGTGGATGTCGCTCGACGGCACGAACTGCAGCACCTGCATGGTGCGGTCCGCCGGGCTCGGCAGCGTGTCGAAGTCGGACTGTTCCACGAGCACGATCCGCCCGTCGGGCAGCTCGTAACCCCTTGCCACGTCGTCGAAGTCGATCTCGTCCGCGCACGCCTCGCACTCGCGGCGGTAGCGGATGCGCCCGGCATCGGCCCGGTGCACGTGGTGGAACCGGAAGTCGTGGTCCTTCGTTGCGGCGTACATCCGCACCCCGATCGACACCAGGCCGATCGCGACGGTCCCGCGCCAGACAGCTCGCATGACTTCCGTGCTACCCGCCGCAGCTCCGCGAAAACAGGGCCATTAGGGGAGAGCTGCGACCGCCTCCACTTCGATCAGGAACTCCGGCTTGAACAGACCGGCGACCTGGATCAGCGAACTGGCCGGGTTCGGCCGCTCCCCCAGCACCGGCCGGACGAACTCGTCACGCACGTCCCTGACCACCTGGACCTCGGTCACGTCGACCAGGTACCAGGTGAACCGCAGCACGTCGGCCCAGCCCACGCCGCACTGCGTGAGCACGTTCTCCAGGTTGCGCAGGCACTGGCGGGTCTGCTCGGCCAGGTCGCCGGGGCCGACCAGCTGGCCGCTCTCGTCGATGGCGACCTGGCCGGAGATGAACGCCAGCGTGCCGGAGGCCGTCACGGCGTGGGCGTACCCGTTGCCCGGTGCGTTGCCCGCGACGTCGGCGATTCGGTCTTGGATGGGCATGTCAGCGTCCTCAGGTAGTCGTCGATCAGTCGGATCTGCCGGTCCGGCGGAAACCGGTCCGGGTCGAACAGGGCCTGCACGACCAGGCCGTGCGTGAGCGCCGCCGCGGCGGCGACCACGTCGTCGACATCTCTGTCCGGCGGGATCTCACCGTTGTCGAACGCGGCGGCCACGTGCGGGCGGAGTTTCCCGCGCCAGCGTTCGTAGCGCGCGGTCTCGGTCGCCGCGAGCTCCGGATCGCCGATCGCCGCGTCCCAGAAACTCACCCACACCCGGTTCATCGCGACGGCTTGCGGCGTCAGCGACAGCACGTCGAGCAGGTATGCCCGCAGTGCGGCCAGCCCGGTCACGTCCAGGTCCCGGTAGAGCGCCGCCAGTGTCCGTTCCTCGGCGACCGAGTGGGCGTAACGCACGAGGTCGCGTTTGGCCGGGAAGTAGTGCGTCAGCATCCCGGTCGACGCCCCCATCTCCGCCGCGACCGCGCGCAGCGTGAGCTGGCCGAACCCCCGCTCGGCGAGCACACGCCAGACCGCCTCGGACACGTCACGCCTGCGTGCGTCATGATCACCTGGTGCCGGGGGCATGGCATGATGGTACATAACAAACGTTTGGTACGGAGGATCTGGGGATGCTCGTCTCAACACTGACCGAGGACGCCGAGCTGCGTTCGCTGGAACCGTGGAACGCCGAGGAGTTCACCGCACACATCGCGCACACGCACGACCACATCTACCCATGGATCCCGTGGGCAGCCACGATCACCGATGTCGACGCGGGTCGCCGGTTCCTGCAGGACTACGCCGACCGGCACGCCGCCGACACCGGCCACATCTACGGCATCTGGGCAGGCGGAAAGCTCATGGGCGGCGCCGGGTTCCGCCTGTTCGACACGGCGAGCGGGACGTGCGAGCTGGGCGTGTGGCTCGACCCGGCCGCCGTCGGCCACGGTCTGATCACCAGGACAGCGACGCACATGATCGACTGGGCGGTCCGCGACCGCGGAATGTCCAGGATCCAGTGGCAGGCGCGCCCCGAGAACGGGCGCAGCATCGCTGTGGCACAACGACTCGGCATGACCAAGGAGGCCGTGCTGCGGTCGTCGTCCGTGACCGACGGCGAACGCCACGACCACGAGATGTGGTCGGTACTGGCCGGGGAATGGACCGCGGGGCAGGGCACGCTTTCCTTGCGGCTGACCGAGAACGCCGAACTGCGCGCGCTGGAACCGTGGCACGCCGAGGAATACACCCGGCACATCGACCACGTCCGCGAGTACCTCGAACCGTGGATCGGGATGGCGCACAAGGTCACCGACATCGACAGCGGCCGGGCCGTGCTGCAGAGCTACGCCGACAAGCAGGCGAGCGACGCGGGCCGGATCTACGGCATCTGGATCGACGGCAAACTCATGGGCGGCACGATGTTCCGGGTCTTCGACGCGGCCGCGGGCACCTGCGAGCTGGGCGTCTGGCTGGATCCCGCCGCGGCGGGCGGCGGCCTGATCACCCGAGCGTGCCGACAGATGGTCGACTGGGCGGTACACGTACGCGGAATGTCCAGGATCGAGTGGCTGTGCCACCCGGACAACCACCGCAGCAGTGCTGTGGCACAACGACTCGGCATGACGCTGGAAGGCGTTATGCGGTCCGAGTACCCGCTCAACGGCACCCGTCAGGACGCGCAGGTGTGGTCGTTGCTGGCCGAGGAATGGGCCGGGCGACAGTAGAAATGGCCGGGTGACGAACAAGGCTCACATGTACGCGATGGCGATCTGCGCGTTCCGGGCGTCCACACGCGACAGCCGCTCCCACAGGGTGTCCGAGTACAGCCAGTCGCGAATCGGCGCGGCCGGGTCCTCGGGGTTCCACCACAGCGTCGGCTCGCCGTCCTTGGCGACGGCCTCGGCCCAGTACTGCGCCAGTGCCGTGATCCCGGCGTCCGCGTCGGCACCGGTCAGCGTGTCGAGGTACGCCAGCCAGGGCCGCAGGTCCTGGTCGAAGTGCGCGGCGGCGCAGACCAGTTCCTCGACGGTGTACGGGTCCACTCCCCCGGTGACGGCGCGAAACACCAATTCACGCACGGCCTCGCGCAGCGCGGTCTGCTCGGCGTCGGGCCAGGTGGAGAAGCGGGCGAAGGTCAGCCCGCGCAGCAGGAACGAATCGGGCGACTGGGCGAACACGGCGAAGATCCGCGGTGCGAGCGCACGCCACAGCAGGCCGTACTGCTGCTGGGACCAGTGCTCTGTGGCCTCGGCGGCGAAGGACCTGACCAGGTCGTCCGGCACCAGCGCGGGGTCGCCACCGAGAAGTTCCAGGTCGGACTGGGAATAGCAGTAGGTGCAGCCCTCCACCACACCGACGCGGGGTACACCCGCGAACACCTCGCCGAGATCCATGCGCACACGCTACGACGCCCGGTGGCGAATCACGACGCCTTTTGCGCGAGGTCCAGCTCGCTGTCCGGGACAAGCCGGTTGGCGATGGTGTCCAGGCGCATCCGCAGTCGCAGCACGTCACCGCGGAACGCGGCCGCCCGCTGTTGTCCCAGCGTCCAGCGCTGCACGAACTCGCAGCACTCGTCGAGCACGCGGTTGGCCGCCGCGATCGCCGCGGCCGACTGTGGGCTGTCCACGGCGAGCAGGTCGGCCACGTGCCCGGCCAGCTCCTCCACGTCCATGACCACGTCCGCGACGGCCCGGTCCGGCAGCAGGACCGGGCGGTACATCACCAGATGCACCCAGACCAGTGGCCCAAGCATGCGTTCCTCGACGCCCGTAACCATGCGGCGGGGTTACCCAGCCGGAAAAGCTGTCAAACCGCTGTCCTCGGGAACCTCGCGAATTTCGCGGAAGTTGGTCCGTTCGTCAGAGCCACTCACCCTCGGGAGGTACGCTCAATGGCCGCGATCACGAAATGGTCACGGACGATCGGGACACTCGGCCTGCTCGGTGTCGCGGCCGCGGTCCTGCTGATCGGGCTGCTGCACGTGCTGCCGCCGTCCTCCGATGTGAGCGTGCTGCGGCGGACCATCAGCGAGTACGCCCTGCTTGAGGACGCCTGGGTGTTCAACGCCGGGGTGCTGGCGTTGGCGATCGGCTCGCTCGCGGTCGTCGCCGCGCTGGTCGGCCGGAACCTGATCAAGCTCGTGTCGCCCGCGTCGATCCTGATCGCGCTGTGGAGCGTGTGCCTGGTCGCCGTCGTGGTGTTCCCGAAGAACAACTGGGCGATCGGGCCGAGCGTCGGCGGCATGATCCACCGGTACGCCAGCGTGGTCGCGTTCGTCAGCCTGCCGATCGGCGCGATCCTGGTCGGCCGCGCGGCCAGGGCGGCGTGGCCGATGTGGCTCGGCGTGCTGTCGCTCGGCTGGTTCGGCCTGATCCTCGGCGCCGTCGTCCTGCAGCCCGTCACGGGCGTGAACTGGTGGATGGCGATTCCCCTCGGCGCGGTCGAGCGAGGGCTGCTGATCACCGAAGTAGCGGCAGTGGCAACCCTCGCTCTTGTCAAAACCGCACCGTCAGTCGCAATGCTCGAACGGGCTGTCGTAACGGGCTGATCCGGCCGATCCGCCCCACTTGACGCATTTGCCTGGCGCGGCGACTCGCACCGGCCCGGCGTAGTACTCGAAATTGCCGGAATCTGTCACCCGATTGGAGCCTTGCACTTCCACATAAGCCGACACCGACGACGCCGTGCCCACTGACGCGCTCTTGATGGTCACCGCGCAGTTCTGCGATGTGCCGCCGTTCCACAACAAATACACGGTTGCCGCCGAACCCAGGACGGCCGAGTCGACCACGCTGTATCCACTGCCGCAAACCTCGGTGGCGTCATAGGGGTTCGCACCGCCGCCGCAATTGCGTGAGGTCAGCGTTTGGTCGGGATAGCCGAACGTGACGCCGTTGAACACGGCTTTCTGGATGTTCGCCGGGTAGGACGCGTCGGTGGTGCGGACCTCGTAGTGCAGGTGCGGTGAGATGTTGTTGCCCGGCTTGCTGGTGTTGCCGACCTCGCCGATCTTCTGACCTCTACTGACCTGCGCGTTCAGCGCGACCGACCGGATGCGCAGGTGCGCGTAGTAGGTCGACCAGCCACCGCCGTGGTCGATCTTGACCAGGTTGCCGTAGCCGTTCGCCGAGCCCTGGTGCGCCGAGATGACGACCTTGCCCGCAGCGGCCGCGACGACCGTGTCACCGAGATCGGCGTCCGGTGTGCCGCCCCTGTTGAAGTCGATCTCCCACGCCCGGTGCGCGCTGGAATTGCTCGAGTTGCCGTGCCACGACTGATTGCACGGGAAGGGCAACTGGAAGGCGGGCCGTGGCCCCGCCGCGCTCGCACTCGGCGCGAGGACAATGAATCCGGTCGCACTGATCAGCGCGACCCCCAGGCTGATCAACCGTCTGACTCTCGTCGCTGGTCCCATGAGCGAGAGTGTCGGCAGGACGTCTATAAGAAAGATACAACCGAAGTTCTACAAAAAGCTGACGCGACGTCCATTTCATGTATTATGTCGGGAATGAGCCGACCGATGGTGACCCGGCGCAGGGAAGTCAGTCACACGAGCGCCCGTTCACTGCTGATGACACTACTCGGTGAGTACGTCCTGCCGCGTGAGCACCCCGTCTGGACTTCCGTTCTCGTCAACACGCTGGCGAAATTCGACATCGAGGAGAAGTCGGCGCGCCAGGCGCTGGCCCGTACCGCCGCGGAGGGCTGGCTGACCTCCGACCGCGTCGGCCGCCGGGTCCGCTGGTCGCTCACCCCGCCGGGACGCAAACTGCTCACCGAGGGTGCGCGCCGGATCTACGAGTTCGGCAGCGTCGAACGGCAGTGGGACAGCCGCTGGCTCGTGGTGCTCGTGTCGGTGCCGGAGTCCAAGCGGGACCTCAGACACCGGCTGCGCACCCGGTTGACGTGGGCCGGGTTCGGCTCGCCGGAGGCAGGCGTGTGGATCTGCCCGGACGCCACCCGCCAGGACGAGGCCAAGGAGATCCTCAGCGGCCTCGAGCTGACCCGCGGCGCCATGTCGTTCGTCGCCGAGTACGGCGCGATCGGCGAGGTCGGCGCGATGGTCGCCCGAGCGTGGGACCTGTCCGAAGTAGAGCGCCGGTACGAGGAGTTCATCGACGAGTTCGCGGCGACGGACCCGGACGACGGCCCGTCCACCCTGCACGCGCAGACGATGCTGGTGCACGAGTGGCGCCGGTTCCCGTTCCTCGACCCGATGCTGCCCACCGACCTGCTGCCCGCCAGCTGGCGGGGCTCCCACGCCGCGCAGCTGTTCCACCGCAAGCACCAGGAATGGCGTCCGGCCGCGCAGGAGCACTGGGACAAGCTCGACTGAAAGCCGCTTGGGCCTGTTTGGAATACTGGACAGGTGCTATACGGAGACGTTGGACTGGAATTGGCCGCGCGGGTCGTCGCGGCCGTCAAGTCGTCACTCGACCTGGACATCACCCCCGCCGAGGCGCTGATCCGCCCGTCGGGCCGACCGGGTGCCGACTACCAGTGCAACGCCGCCATGGGCCTGGGCAAGCGCGTGGGCAGGCCGCCGAGAGAGGTCGCCGCGGCGATCGTCGGCGCGCTGGACGCGGACGACCTGGTGGGCGAGCCGGAGATCGCCGGTCCCGGCTTCGTCAACCTGACGCTCAAAGACGAGTGGCTCTCGGCGTACATCGAGCGGCTGCTGGGCGACGAGCGGCTCGGCGTGCCGAGTACCGAGACCCCGCGCCGGATCGCGATCGACTACTCCAGCCCGAACGTGGCCAAGGAGATGCACGTCGGCCACGTCCGCTCCAGCATCATCGGCGACGCGCTCGTCCGGCTGCTGCGCTTCCACGGCGACGAGGTCATCCCGCACAACCACCTGGGTGACTGGGGCACGCCGTTCGGGATGCTGATCGAGCACTTCGTCGACGAGGGCGTGGACGCGGACCACTCGGTCAGCGACCTCAACATCTTCTACCAGGAGGCGCGCAAGAAGTTCGACGCCGACCCGGGCTTCGCCGAGCGGGCCCGGCTGCGCGTGGTGAAGCTGCAGAGCGGCGACGAGCAGACCCTGGCGCTGTGGCACCAGCTCGTGGACGAGTCCATGCGGCACTTCATGAAGGCCTACAAGATGCTCGGCATCGGCCTGACGCCGGAGGACAACTACGGCGAGAGCTTCTACAACCCGTTCCTGGCCGACACCGTCGCCGAACTGGAGAAGAAAGGTCTCACCGAGATCAGCGACGGCGCTCTGTGCGTCTTCCCCAAGGGCTTCGTCAACCGTGAGGGCGACCCGCTGCCGTTGATCATCCGCAAGACCGACGGCGGCTACGGTTACATGAGCACCGACCTGGCCACGGTCCGCTACTGGACCGGCGACCGCGGCGCGACGGACCTCATCTACGTGGTCGGCACTCCCCAGGCGCAGCACTTCGCGATGGTCTTCGCGGCCTCGCGCGACGCGGGCTGGCTGACGCCGGAGCACAACGCGGTGCACGTGAACTTCGGCTCGATCCTCGGCGAGGACGGCAAGATGTTCCGCACCCGCTCGGGCGACACGGTGAAGCTGATCGACCTGCTCACCGAAGCCATTGACCGCGCGGCAACGGTGGTCGGCGAGCGCACGGACCTGTCCGGCGAGGAACGCGCGTCCATCGCGCACGCCGTGGGAATCGGCGCGGTGAAGTACGCGGACCTGTCCAGCGACCGCGAGAAGGACTACGTCTTCTCGTGGGAGAAGATGCTGGCCACGGACGGCAACACGGCGACATACCTGCAGTACGCCAACGCCCGGACTCTCTCGATCATCCGCAAGTCCGGCGAGACCGTGCAGCCCGGCGCGACGGTGACCCTGGCCGAGAAGGCCGAGCGGGACCTGGCGCTGCAGCTGATCCAGCTGCCCGCCGCCATCCAGGCCGCGATCGACGGCTACACCCCGCACAAGCTGGCCACGTACTTGTACGAGACCGCTTCGGCGTTCACCTCGTTCTTCGAGAAGTGTCCGGTGCTGAAGGCCGAGCCGGAGGTCCGCGCTTCCCGGCTGGTGCTGTGCGCGGTGACGTCGAAGGTGCTCACGCTGGGTCTGGACCTGCTGGGCATCGAGGCTCCTGTCCGCCTCTGAGTTCCGCGATCAGTGACCTGGCACCGTCAGGTCAGGCGCGGACTTCGTGTTCCGCGATGGTCCAGGCGCGGGCTTTGTCGCTGATGGTGACGCCAAGTCCCAGTCGTGCCGAGAGGTGCATGCGGCCGTCGGAGATCTCGAGGTGCTCGTTGAACAGCGGGTCGAGCCACTCGAAATGCTCGACCCATGGCTCGGTGGGGTAGGCGGCGGCGAGGTGAATGTGGATCTCCATCGCGAAATGGGGCGCCAGCTGCGTGTTGTGGGCGTCGGCCAGTGCCATGATCTTGAGGAACTGGGTTATCCCACCGACGCGGGGGGCGTCGGGTTGGATGATGTCGGCGCCACGGGCGCGGATGAGTTCAGCGTGTTCGGCCGCGCTGGTCAGCATTTCGCCTGTCGCGATCGGTGTGTCGAATGTGGACGTCAGCATGGCGTGGCCGTCGAAGTCGTACGCGTCGAGTGGTTCTTCGATCCAGCCGAGGTTGAGCGGTTCGAACGCCCGGCACATGCGTCGTGCCGTGGGACGGTCCCATTGTTGGTTCGCGTCGACCATCAGGGCTGTGCCGTCGCCGATGGCGTCGCGGACGGCTGAGACGCGGTCGAGGTCGGTGGCGTTGTCCGGGTGGCCGACTTTGATCTTGATTCCGCCGATGCCGTCGGCGATCGAGTGTGTGGCGCGGTCGAGCACCGTCTCGATCGGCTCGTGCAGGAAACCGCCGGATGTGTTGTAGCAGCGGACGGAGTCGCGGTGGGCGCCGAGCAGTTTGGCCAGCGGCAGGGCGGCCCGTTTGGCCTTGAGGTCCCACAGTGCGACATCGAAGGCGGCGATCGCCTGTACCGACAGGCCACTGCGGCCGACCGAGGCACCAGCCCACATCGCCTTTGTCCAGATCTTGGCGATGTCGTTGGGATCCTCACCGATCAGGACCGGTGCGATCTCGCAGGCGTGCGCGAACTGGCCAGGTCCACCCGCGCGTTTCGAATAACCGAAGCCGACGCCGTCCAGCCCGCTGTCCGTCGTGATCTCCGCGAACAGCATCGCGATCTCGGTCATCGGCTGCTGCCGCCCGGTGAGCACTTTGGCATCGGAGATGGCGGCCGGCAGCGGCAGGGTGACCGACGAGATCCGGATGCGGGAGATGCGATCGATGGTGGTCATGTGTCGTCCTTGTCGGATATGGACTCCAGCAGCGCGATGACGCGCAGTAGAGCCGGGTTGCGTGACTCACGTCGCCAGACCGCGTGTAGTACGGCGGGGAAGTTCGCGACACCGGCCAGTGCACGGAACCGGACGCCGTCTGGATGCAGATGGGTGGTGGCTTCGGGAACCAGTGCGAGGCCACGCCCGGCCGCGACCAGCGCCAGCATGGTGTGTACCTGAGTGAGGCGATGGGCGGGCGTGTACGCGACTCCGGCCAGCACACGTGACACCAGGTTCGCGAAGTATCCTGCCTGGTCGGACGTGTACACCAACAGCGTTTCCCCGCTGAGCGCGTCCACGGTGACGGGTGTCGTTCCCTTGGCCAGGCGGTGATGGCCTGGGACGGCGAGGACAAGGGGCTCGCTGTGCAGGAGCTGGGAGTCGAACTCGTTGTCGTCGAACGGCGGCCTCGCGAGAGCGAGGTCCAGGATTCCGTTGCGGAGGTTCTCGAGCTGGGCCGAGGTGACCATCTCGTTGAGGATCAACTGGACCTCGGGGAGCTCCTGATCCAGCCGGTTGAGGAAGTGCCCGAGGAAACCGAGCCCGGAGGCGGCGGTGAATCCCATCCGGACGGTGCCCGTCTGGCCTTGTGACACTCGGCGGGCCGTGTCGGGCGCAGCCGCCGCCAGTGCCAGCAGTCGCCGCGCCTCGGCGAGGAACGCGGTTCCGGCAGCCGTCAGCTCGACCTTGCGTTGGGTACGGTCGAACAACACCACGCCGACTTCCCGCTCCAGTCGCTGGATCTGCCTGCTCAACGGGGGCTGCGTCATCCGCAGCCGCTGCGCCGCCTTGTGGAAGTTGCCTTCCTCGGCGACGGCGATGAACCCGCGCACCTGCTCCAAGTTCAACATGGAACGAGAATGGCACGTACCACTGTGGACTGTCATACCCGATCGAACCGAATGCGTTTGATCGTGCCCATGACGGCGAACCCGATCAGGGCGAGTACGCCGTGCGCTGCGACGAACCACAGTGCGACGTCGAACGAGCCGGTCGCCTGCACGGTGTAGCCGATGACGATCGGCGTGACGATGCCCGCCGCGTTGCCGAAGGCGTTCATGGTCGCCGCGACGAAGCTCATCGCTTCCGGCGGCGCGATGTCGGTGGTGATGGCCCAGCCGAGCGCGCCGAACCCCTTGCCGAAGAAGGCGATCGTCATGATCGCGATGATCAGCACGCTCGAGTCGGTCAGGCTGCACAAGGCGATGCTCGTCGCGAGCGACATCCCGGCGATCGACGGGATCTTTCGAGCCGCGGTCAGCGACCGCCCTCGCCGCAGCAACGCGTCGGAGAAGAACCCGCCTGCCAGACCTCCCACAAACCCGCACAGCGCAGGCAAAGCGGCCACCACCCCGACCTGCAGCAGTGACAGGCCACGGCCCTGGACGAGGTAGATCGGAAACCAGGTGATGAAGAAGTACGTTAGCGCGTTGACCGCGTACTGCGAGACGTAAACGCCCCAGAGTGGACGTGTGCTGAAGATCTGCGCGATCATGTGCCGGTTCAGCGGCGCACGCTCCTGTGCTCGCGGGCCGGACGCCGGCGGGTCGAGGTCGATCAGCCCGCCGCCCGAACGAATCGCCTCCAACTCTGCCGGTGTGACGCGGCGATGGTCGCGGGGCGAGTCCATCCACGACCACCACACCACCACGAGTACCAGACCGATCACGCCCAACAGCAGGAAGACCCACCGCCAGCCGAACTCGTGCGTCACCCACCCCATGATCGGCGCGAACAACGCTGTCGCGATGTACTGGGCGGAGTTGAACACCGCTGTCGCCCGGCCGCGTTCGGCAGTGGGAAACCAGGCCGTGGCCACCCGCGCGTTCGCGGGGAACGCGGGTGATTCGAAGATGCCCAGCAGCAGACGGAGCGCGAACAGGATGACAACCGTGACCAGCACCGGCGTCGTGATGACTCCGACAAAGCTGATGGCCGCGGTCACCAGGGTCCAGAGGATGAGGCTGATGGCGTACACCCGACGCGCACCGAACCGGTCCAGCAGCATGCCGCCGGGCACCTGGCCGACCACGTAGGCCCAGCTGAAAGCGGAGAAGAGGTAGCCGAGTTGGACCGTGGAGAAACCAAGGTCGGACTGGAGGCTGCTGCCCGTGATCGAGAGGCTGCTGCGGTCGGCGTAGTTGACCACGGTGATGGCGAAGATCAGCGCCAGAACGAGGTAACGGGTGGGCACGCGCCGCCGTGCGATCCGCGTCGGGGTAGCTGCCATCCTCGGCTCAGCCATTGGTGTCCTCCTGACCACAGCGGTATCACGCTGAGAGATCGGAGGTTAACCTTGCGTGCTGATACTCGTCCAACACTGATTGAGCATTGATTGATGCCGAAGGAGCATCACTGGAGAAGCGCGATTCCTGGCCAAGCACCTCCGCCGACCACAAGTTCCACAAGGTTGACCGATGTCCCTCCGGGCGGTACATATTGAACATGCCTGCACAGGTGCGAGCCAGGGCGCTGGGTGCGTTCTACGGCCTTGCACTGGGTGACGCCCTCGGGATGCCGACACAGTCGATGTCCCGTACCCGGATCAAGGATCGGTACGGCTCGATCACCACGCTGGTCGACGCAGTCGCCGACCAGCCGATCGCACCCGGAATGCCCGCCGGGTCGGTCACGGATGACACCGAACAGGCTGTGCTCGTTGCGAAGCTGCTGATCGACGGCAACGGCATGATCGACCCGTACACGTTTGCTGACGCGTTGCGGGCATGGGAAGCCGACATGATCTCCCGGGGCTCCCTCGATCTGCTCGGACCGTCGACGAAGCGCGCGCTCGAGCTGCTCGACGCCGGCCTGAACCCCCAGCAGGCCGGCGTCACCGGAACGACCAACGGCGCGGCCATGCGGGTCACGCCCGTCGGCATCGCCAACCCCGTCGGTGACCGCCTGCTCGATTCCGTCGTGCAGGCCAGCCTGGTCACCCACAACACGAGTCTGGGGATCGCGGCCGCCTCCGCCATCGCGGCCGCGGTCTCCGCCTGCGTCGACGGCGCTGATCTCGGCACCGCGCTGGACGAGGCGGAACGCGCCGCCGAGTGCGGCGCGCGACGGGGCAACTGGGTGCCAGGTGGCCCGATCGCACCACGCATTCGCTGGGCTCGTGGCTGGGTACGCGGCATGAGCCGGGCCGCGCTCGCCGACGCGGTCGCCGAGGTGATCGGAACCTCGGTGGCGGCACAAGAATCCGTGGTCGCGGCAATCGCACTGGCCGAGGCGCTTGGCGACGACCCGCTCGACGCGTTGCTGTTGGCAGCCGAACTCGGCGGCGACACCGACACCATCGCCGCGATCGTCGGCGCGGTCCTGGGAGCGCGGCACGGTCTCGAAGGGCTGCCCGCCGAACTCGTCGGCAAGGTCCGCGCGGTGAACGACCTCGATCTCGACCCGATCGTCGACGACCTGCTGACGCTGCGATGACCGGCCGGTTGATCCACACCGGGCAGGTCGTCGTCGACCTCGTCCTGCGGATCGACCAGATCCCACCGCGTGGCGGCGATGTGCTCGCCACTGCCTTCCAGCAGACCGCGGGCGGCGGGTTCAACGTGATGGCCGCGGCCCGCCGAGCCGGTGCCGACGTCGTCTACGCGGCCAGCCACGGGCGCGGCCCCTACGGCGACGTGATCCGCGATGCACTGGCGCACGAGGGAATCCAGGTCGCACACCCGGTCACCGAGCCGGACTCGGGCATCTCGATCGCCCTCGTGGAAGGCGACGGCGAGCGCACGTTCATCACCAGCCCCGACGCCGTCGGGCACTTCGGGCCGGTGGCCACGGGCCCGGACGACCTCGTCTACCTCACCGGCTACAGCCTGACTCACCAGCACAACGTGGACGCACTGCTGGCATGGCTGCCCAGCACGCGGGGAACCGTCCTGCTCGACCCGGGCCCGCTGGTCGGCGACATCCCGGCCGAGACATGGCGGGCGGTCCTGCCGTTCGTGACCATCCTGAGCAGCAACGCCACCGAGACCGCCACACTACCCACTGTGGACGTACCCGTGCGCGTTCTCCGCACAGGCAGGGACGGCTGCCAGGTTGTCCACAATGGCCAGACGACGCACGTTCCCGGCTTTCCCGTCACCGCCGTGGACACCAACGGCGCCGGTGACGCCCACTGCGGCGTGCTCGCGGCGGAACTGTTGCGCGGCAACGACCTGGTCACCGCAGCGACCAGGGCCAACGCGGCGGCGGCGATCGCCGTGACCAGGCTGGGACCAGCAACCGCACCGAGCCGAGCCGAAGTAGACGCCCTGGTAGAAGCTCGTGAGTGTTTCGGCCAGTTCTAACTCGCCTAAACACTCACGAGGTCAGACCAGGATCCAGCCGAACTGAAACTCCGTGGTGAAGCCCTCGCACTTGGGGTCGGTCGAGTCGTAGTGCCCACCGGAGTAGTTGCAGCGGTAGTAGCCCCTGCTGTTCACGCCCGCGGGCTTGCCGGTGAAGATCCAGCCGAGCACGCCGACCTGGTTGTGTCCTTCGCAGCCCGGGTCGACCGAGGTCATCCGGTCCTCGGAGCCCTTGAGCTGGCAGGCGTAGAGGCGCTTGGTGCCCGGCTCGGTGTCCTTGACCAACCAGCCCATCGGGAACTCGCGGTTGAAGCCCCCGGGAGCGGGAACACCCGGCGTGGCCGTGAAATGCGGCCCGTTGGGGTGGTTGTACCTGGTGATCTGGACCAGGGTGCGCTGCGGCTTGTCCGGCGGCGCAGCGGGCGGAGCGCCCGTCGGCTGCTGGCCCGGCGGCGGCTTCGGCTGCTGCTTGGGCGCGTCCGACTTGGTCACGGTGACCGTGCTCGGCGGCGGAGCCGACGACGTCGACGACGGAGCGGCGGAGGACGGCGGCACGGTGGACGACGGCGCCGACGGGGCCGCGTTGCCGCTCTGCGCACCGGTTTCCCCGACGTTGGCCACGTTGGCCTTGTTCGCGGCCGTCGTGTCGTCCTTGGAACCGGGCGCGATCAGGAACACCGCGACCAGCGCGCCGATCACGACGACCGCCGCGCCGGACCACATCAGGATCCGGTTGCGGTTGCCGGGTTTCTTGTCCTGCGGGGCGCCCCACTGGTCGTCGGACGCCCAGCTCACCGGAGCGGGCGCGGCCAGCGGCACCTCGGGCGGGTACTGCTCCTGCCACGGCTCACGCGGCCGCGTGTCCCGTGGCACGGCGTGGACCTGGACGGTCGGCGCGTCGACCACCTGCGTCGACTGGTCGACGACCTGGGTGCGGTCCGAGATCGGACTGCTCAGCAGCGCACGCGCGCCGTCCGCCGTCAGCCTGGTCTCGGCGGGCTGCGCCAGCAGGCCCATGATCAGCTGCGCCAGCGGGCCCTGCACGCGGGTCAGCTGCGGGTCGTCGTACATGATCGCGTGCATGGTGGCCGCGGTCGTCTCACGGCTGAACGGCGAACGCCCTTCCACCGCGTGGAACAGCGTGGCGCCCAGTGCCCACAGGTCCGTGGCCGGGGACGGCTGCGAGCCGGAGAACAGCTCCGGCGCCATGTACCCCGGCGAGCCCATGATGCCGCCGGTCATGGTCAGGTTCGGATCGTCCATCGCCCTGGCGATGCCGAAGTCCGCGAGCTTGGCGCGGTCGCCGGAGACCATGATGTTGCTGGGCTTGACGTCCCGGTGCACGATCCCGGCGGCGTGCGCGGTCTCCAGCGCGCCGAGCACCTGCAGGCCGATCGACGCGACCCGCTCGGCGGGGATCGGCCCCTCGGCGGCGATGACGTCCGCCAGCGTCGGGGCTTCGACCAGTTCCATCACGATGTACGTGGTGCCGTTCTCGCTGACCACGTCGAACACCGTGACCACGGCGGGGTCGTTGAGGCGACCCGCGGTGCGCGCCTCGCGCAGCACTCGTTCGAGGTAGACGGACTTGCTGTCGCCGGAGAGCCCTTGGGGCGGAGGCAGTTCCTTCAACGCCACCTGACGGCCGATCACCTGGTCGTCGGCGCGCCACACCACGCCCATCCCACCGCGGCCGAGCTCGTCGCGGATGGCGTATCTGCCTGCCACCACTCTCACGGGGTACCCCCACCCAGATTGATCAGCCTCGGCCACGCATCGTAGCCGGGCTGATCACCGCACTCAGCGCAGGGCTGCCAGGAGCATCGGCAGCTGCACTCCAGCCTGGTCGGCCAGTGTGCGCACCTGCTGGGGCGCGGGGGCGAGCGGGAAGACGTCACGCGTGGACGGCAAACCCTCACCACCACCGAACTTCGACTGCGGTGTGGTCGGCGGGACGATCCGGTATACCCGCCAGCGGGGCACCGCCGAGTCCGCCATCGCCAGCACCGCGTCCCGCCACAGCAACACCGTGGACTTCTTGGTGTTGCGGGCAAGCACGACACACGGGCTGCCGATGAGGGTGGCAGCGCGTGCCGCCGCCCGCAGCGGAGTCCGGAAATCGCCCTCGATCACCCACACCGCGTCCATCAACTCGGCGTGCAGGCCTTCGGCCTCCAGCGCGGCCACGAGCTCCGCATTGGGGTCGTCCGCCGCCGCCATGGCCAATTCGACAACGGACTGCACCTGTGACTCGGTTGCCACCCGCGCGTGCAGTTGCGTCGAGTGCACCAGGAACCGCTCGACCACCGACTCGTCGGCGAACGCCGCCCACTCCTGCGCGGCGTCCCACGCGGACTTCGCGACCAGGTCCGCGCCCGCACTGCCGTGCAGATTGGCTTCCTGCAACAACAGTGCCAGCCCGATCGCGATCAGCGCGTACAGCTCGTCCAGCTGTTCGCCGGGCGCGCTGGCCTGATCGTCCTCGCTGGGCCGCAACGCGTGCACGAGGTCTCGCACCTCGCCACGCCAGCTTCCGTCAACGCCCCACACCCCGGCGGCGAGCAGCCTGAGATAGCCGCGTGCCACCGTGATCCTGTGTGCCACTGAGGAATTCCCGGAATCCCGGTCGGCCCCAGGTGATCCCACACTGTCCAGCCACCTGCGCGCGAGGGCACGATAGTCATCGTGCTCGGACGGTGCGATAGTGGTGGGCAGCCGGTCTACCTGGGAACTGAGATCGTCTCCCGCAGTGACGCTCTGATCGCTCAGTGTCCCCCTCCTCCAGCGCGCCGGTCCTCCCCGCTAGCCTGACTGAGCCCGGGGGCCAGTGCAAGATCAAATACGGCGTTATGCCGTGACGCTCGACGCAACCTTGGGCGCGCCGCGAGCGTCATGGTTAGTGAATCACCACGAAACCGACCTTGGGGGTCAACTGGTGCGCACACTCTCCGTGCTCGGCGTGGCACTGTTCGTCATCGCCGGGTGCAGCACGTCGGCGTCGGAGAAGCCCACTCCAGGCATGGCTCCCAGAGGCACGCAGATGACCACGGCGAAGCCGTCCCGCCAGGACCTGACCAGCAAGGTCAGCCTCAGCGGCAAGGTCGCCATCAACCCGGTGTTCGGGCTGGTCTCCCCGGTCGACGGCCAGGTCAGATACCTGGACGTGAAAACGCCGGAGAAGACGCCGACGAAATCGACAAGGGTCGCCAACGTCTTCGCGGGCGGCAAGCCGACCGGCGTCGAGATCCCGGCGGGCGCGCTGTTCGGCGGGCGGCTGGCCGACGACAAGGCGAACGTCACCACGGGCCAGCCGATCGTGTCCGCCAAGCACGTCGGCTACGGCATCGTCGCGGAGATCAAGGGCGAGCAGGCCTACCAGCTCTCGGACGCGCTGTCCTCGGTGCAGGTGCAGATCAAGAACGGTCCTGGGCCGTTCCCGTGCGCGGTGCTCGGCACCATCGCCGCCCTGCCCGCGGGCACCATCCCGGAACCGCCGCCACCGGCCCAGCCTCCCGCGGGGACGCCACCACCCGGCGGCACAGGCGGAACCTCCGGCACCAACACCGCTCCCCCAGCCTCGCCCGGCGCGGGCAAGCCGGGTGACGAGAAGGACAAGCCGAGCCCGTCCGAGGCGACCGGCATGCGCCTGGTGTGCACGTCCCCGTCGGACGTGAAGCTGATCAACGGCGCCGAGGCGACGCTGGAAGTCGTCACCGAGAAGGTCGCGGGCGTGATGGTGCTGCCGGTCGAGGCCGTCGCCGGTGGTCAGGGCAAGGGCAAGGTCGACGTGCTCGGCCCGAACGGCGAGCGCGTGACCAAGGACGTCGTGCTCGGCATCACCGACGGCAAGGTCATGCAGATCAAGTCCGGGCTGACCGGGGACGAGACCGTGGCGGTGCCCGGACCGAACATCCCCGCGGCGCCGCAGGACCCGAACTCGCCCGGAGGTCCCGGCAAGTGACACCGGAGATGGCACCGGTCGACATGACCCAGCCGCTGCGCCCGCACTCGGAACGTGAGCTGATCCGGTTGGCCGGGATCACCAAGACGCTCAAGGGCCAACAGGAACCGAGGACCATCCTCAGTGGCGTCGACCTCGCCGTGCACAGCGGGGAGAGCGTGGCGATCCTCGGCCGGTCCGGCTCGGGCAAGTCGACGCTGCTGAGCCTGATCGGCCTGTTCGACCGCCCGGACGGCGGCCAGTACTTCCTCGAGGGAACCGACATCGCGCGGATCCCCGAACGCAAGGCGGCGGCGTTGCGCAGTGCCCGCTTCGGGTTCGTGTTCCAGCGCTTCTTCCTGCTCAAGAGCCTGACCGCGGCGCAGAACGTGGCAATGGCGCTGGTCAACGGCCAGGGCTGGCAGGCACGGCGCAAACGGCGCGCCCGCGTGATGGAGGCGCTGGAGCAGGTCGGCATCGCGCACCTGGCCAAGAGCAAGCCGCAACGGCTGTCCGGTGGCGAGCAGCAGCGTGTGGCCATCGCCCGCGCGCTGGTGCGTGACCCCAAGATCCTGCTGGCAGACGAGCCGACGGGCGCGCTGGACACCGAGACCGGCAACCTCGTGATCGACGCGCTGCACTCGGCCACCGAGCGCGGCTGTGGACTGATCCTCGTCACACACGACCACGCACACGCGAACAAGATGGGCCGCGTTCTGCGGCTGACCGACGGCAAGCTGGCCCCGGCACAAGAACAGGTGGTCGTGTGATCGGGATGTCCGGCCGGTTGCGGTCCGCGCTCATCATCGGCGGGCAGGGCATCCGGGCCCGCAAGCTGCGCACGTTGCTGTCCATGCTGAGCCTGTTCCTTGGTGTGCTGGCCGTCGTGGTGGTGCAGGCCGGGGCGGAGTTCGCGCAGAAGCAGCTGCTGTCCGACTCCGAGCTGAACATGGCCAAGGACGGCACACTGCAGGTCTACCTGGCGCCCAACGACAAGGCCGCAACAGTCGTGGTGGACACGGTGACCGGCAGGTCGGACGCCGTGGCGATGCTGGACAACCGGGCCATCATCGGCGAACCGAACGTGGAACCGGTGAATCCCGGTGGAGCGCCGTTCGACCAGCCAGGCGGCGGCGGTAGGGGCTCGTTCGTCTGCAACCAGAACGGCTGCACCCAACGGAAGGACGCGGCGGCCCCGCCGGGCAAGGCGATCGAACTCCGGCTGATCGCACTGACCGGCGACATCCGGTCGTTCCGCGCGTTCCGGATCGAGTCCGGCCAATGGCTCGATTTCGGCACGGCACCGTCACTGGCACCGAAGATCGTGCTGAACCAGGAAGCGGCCAAGGGCTTCGCCCGCCACCAGGTGCCCGCCCAGATGCACATCGACGGAGCGAAAGCCGACTCGACGCCGCAGATCACCGGTGTGGTCAACGACGGCGAGGGCTGGGGCCCGACCGCGTACGTCCGGTTGGACGAGCTTCTGAACTGGATGCCGCCCAAGGCGTTGAACAACCCCAACATCCAACTGCAGATCCTGATGTCGCCGGAGGCACGCGAACTGGAGCAGACGTTGCGCGCGCGCCTGATCGCGCAGGGCATGAAGGCAGAAGACTTCTACACCCATGCGGTCAACTCCCGCGAGCGCATCGAGGACCAGCTGTCGCTGATGCGGATGATCTTCCTCGGCATGGCCGCGCTGGTGCTGCTGATCGGCACGGCGGGCATCCTCAACGTCGGCCTGGCGACGGTCGGTGAACGCATCGAGGAGTTCGCCCTACGCCGAGCCGTGGGCACACCAAGAGTCCTGCTGGCCGGGATCGTGCTGGCCGAGACATTACTGACCGGCCTGATGACCGCGGGAATCGCGATCGGTGTCGGAGCGCTGGGGATCAAGGTCGGCGCACGTGTCTTCAGCGGCCGGTTCCCGTCCGTACAGGAGATCGTGTTCCCCTGGCAGGCGGGGGTGGCCGGAGTGATCGCCGGTCTGGTCGCCGGACTGCTCGGCGGCCTGGTCCCGGCGATCCGAGCGGCCAGAATCCCCATCGCAACCGTCATGCGAGCCTAAATTCTCTGCCCCCGCAACCAAGGCGGCCTTCGGTGCACTGGATGCAACGAAGGCCGCCTTCGTTGCATCCCAACCACGCCGCTGGTCAGTCGGATTTGCCTTGTTGTTCGGCGAGGAAACGTTCCAGCTCGGCGCCGAGCTCCTCGGCGCTGGGGATGTCGTTCGGGTCGAGCAGAAGGTTGTCCTCCTCCTTGGCGGAGGTGAACGCGTCGTACTGCTGCTCCAACGCGGCCACCACCTCGGCGACCTGGTCGGACTCCGCGACCTGGCGTGCGATCTCCGCGTCCGCCCGGCGGGAGCTCTCGGTCAGCGCGCCGGGGGCCAGCACCAGGCTGGTGGCCTGGGTCAACGCTTCCAGCAGCACCAGCGCCGCCGCCGGGTACGTCGACTGCACCAGGTAGTGCGGCACGTGCGCGGCGAAGCCGACGGCGTCGTGGCCGGATTCGCCGAGGCGCAGTTCCAGCAGGCTCGAGACGTTGCCGGGCACCTGCACCCGGCTGAACATCGGCCGGTAGTCCGCCACCAGGTCCGGGCGGGTGGCGTGTGCGGTCAGGCCGAGCGGACGGGTGTGCGGGACGCCCATCGGGATTCCGTGGATGCCGATCGTCAGGCGCACGCCCCAGCGCTCCACGAGCTGGCGGACCGCGGTGATGAACGCCTCCCAGCGGAAGTCCGGTTCCGGGCCGGTCAGCAGCAGGAACGGGGTGCCGACCTGATCGTGCAGCAGCCGCACGACCAGCTCCGGCGCCTGGTAGTCCGCCCAGTGGTCCTGCTCGAACGTCATCGGCGGCCGCCTCGCCCGGTAGTCGAGCAGGCCGTCGATGTCGAACCGGGCGATCACCCTGTTCTCGCCCGCTGACAGCAACTGCTCGACCAGCGAGGCACCCGCCGATCCCGCGTCCATGAAGCCGTCGAAGTGGTGCAGCAGCACCGCACCGGTCAGGTCCGGCACGTCCGAGTCGACCTCATACAGGTTCTCCGGCTCCAGCACCACAAGCCTCCAAGCACGCGAAAAGTCCCAACGACCATTACAACGCGTGCCGACCCCTGAACCATTCCGAGACGCCCGATTTAGGGGATTCCTAAGGGTGATCCATGTCACCAGTGAACGTCCAGCGCCCCGACGGCACCCCGAAGACCTGGAAACCCGCCTCATCACGCCGGAATTCCGTCCCCTTCGGCCGGGTACGGGCCACTCCTGGGACAAAAACCTCCGCCGTTGAGCCAACTGGCACCTCGACCGTCACCTGGACCGCCGACGACCCGACACGCGCCCACGCCACCGACGCCCGGCCCCGCACGGTCCGCACCGACGTCTGCGCCCAGTTCACCCCGACACGGGCGTCCGGTTTGACGGTGAACACGCGATAACCGTCGTCACCGGGACGCAGTCCGGCGACGTTCTCATACAGCCACTGCACGACGGTGCCTTGGAAGTAGTGATCACGCGACCGGGACTCCTTGTGCCACATCTCCCACATCGTGTCGGCACCGTTGTCGAACCAGTAGCCCCAGCTCGGGTAGGTCCGTTGGGTCGCCACGGCGTGGGCGACATCGGGATGGCCGTGCGCGGTCAGCACACGCAGCAGAACGCTTGTCCCGAGTGCGCCGGTGTTCAGGTGGTTTCCCCGTGCCTTGACGTCGGCGACGAGGTTGGTGACCACCTGGGCGACCGATCCGGGCGGGACCATCCCGAACATCAGCGGGATCGCGTTGGACGTTTGCCGGTAGTCCGGGTCCTTGGCGGTGCGGTACCGGCCTTCCGAAAGGAAAGTCGCGTTGAACGCGGTCCGGCACGACTCGGCGACCGACCGGTACCTGGCGGCGGTGTCGCTGTGCCCCAACAGCTCCCCCAGTTCGGCCGTTCCGATCAGGGAGCGGTACAGGTACGCTGTCGCGGTCAATCTCGTGTCCTCAGGCGGATTGCCGTCGTATCCCGGGGGTAGGTAGTCACCGAGTGCGGTGATCGCGAGGTTGTCCCGCAGGCGGCCGATCTCCCAGTCCAGGTACCGGGTCAGCGTGCCCCAGTGCGTGGCCGCGACCGCGGTGTCGCCGTAGATCCGGTACATCTCCCTGACCAGGAACGGGTACACGGTCGTCCACTCCGGGGACGGCGCGAGCTCCTGGTAGCCCCATCCCCCGCTGGGCACGATCACCGGCAGCTGGCCCGCGTCGTTCTGGCTGTCGGCGAGGTCGTTGATCCACTTCGTGAAGAACCGGCCCATCCCGAACGCGTACAGCATCACGGGCGCGCCGAGTTGGGCGTCGCCGGTCCAGCCGTTCTTCTCGTACATCGGCGTGTCGGTGGGGATGCCGTGCAGGTTGTTGCGCAAGGTGCGCCGCATCGCACGGTCCAACTGTTCGAAGAACGGCTCGGAGCACCGGAACGTGCCGGTGTCCGGAACGGTCGACTGCACCACCCTGCCCTGCAATGCTTCCGGGCGTACGCCCGTCACCTGGACGTAGCGGAATCCCTTGTAGGAGAACTTCGGCTCCCACGTTTCGGCGCCTGTGCCCGCGCAGATGTACTCGTCGGTCTGGTTCCGTCCCGTCACCAGCCAGTTGATCCACTCCACGGTCCCGTCGGCCTTGAGCTTCTCGCCGTGCTGCAGGCGGATCACGGTTCCCGCTGGGGCTCGCACGGTCAGCTTGGTCCAGCCGGACATCGTGCGGCCCATGTCGGCGATGTAGACGCCCGGCCGCAGCTCGGTCACGGTCGGTGTCACGGTCTCGACGACCTCGATCGGCTCGTGTTGCTGGGCGCGGAGCGTCCCGTGTGGAGCGTCCAGGACCGTGGCCTGTCGCCAGACAAGCGGCCTGCGGGCGTCGTAGACCTCGCCCGCGTACACGGAGTTGGTGACCGTGCGGCTGTCGGCGAGTTTCCAGTCCGGGCCGGAGGCGATGGTCGTCCTTGCCCCGCCGGGATGCTCGATCTCCAGCTGTGCCAGCAGTCGCGGCTCGGCGTGCCAGCTCGCCCTGTGCCAGTTCCACACGTTGGGCGTGATCAGGCCGTAGAACCCACGGCCAAGCAGGACTTCCAGCGCGTTGTCCCCCTGTTTGACCAGGTGTGTGACGTCGTGCGTGGCGTACAGCACGGTCTCGTCGTAGTCGGTGAACCCCGGGTCGAGCACTTGGTCACCGACGCGCGTGCCGTTGACTGTCGCCTCGTAGTAGGCCATGCCGCTGATGTACAGCCGCGCCTTCACGACTCGCTTGCTCAGCGAGAATTCCTTGCGCAGCACAGGCGCGGGAGCTTCCAGGGCAGTGACGGTGACGTTCGTGCCCCAGACGCCCTGGCCGTACGGCGCGATGACCGTCGGCGCCGACCACCCGCTGTCATCGAATTCCGGCTGCTGCCAACCGCCTTGCTCCGTTTCAGTGACCTTCCAGCCCGCGCCCGTGACGACGACCTGCTGGCCTGATGTCGTGTCGATGACCAGTCGCACCAGTAAACCGGCCGGATTTCCCGGGCCCGTCGTTCCCCGGTTCGTCGCCACGGCGGCGATCACGTTGCGGCCGCCGCGCACGAACGAGGTCACGTCGGCGCTCAGCGCGTTCTGCCAGCTGTTGGTCATTTCGGGCGCGTGCAGTACTTGGTTCCCGCCGATGTGCAGGGTGAAGTCGTCGTCGGCGGTCGCCACGATCCTGGCGCGCGTGACCGTGCCGGGGATGTCGAAGGCCGTGCGGAACCACCGGGGCCCCGCAGGCGCAGTGGCGGACCAGATCCAGGACGCACCGTCCAAGCCGAGCGGTGGTTCCGGTGCGGCCGCACCGATCCAGCGCGCGGTCCACGACGTGCCGAGCATGCTGGTCTCCCACCACCGCACCGGCGACCAGTCCGATGCCCGGTCGCGGTCGTCCCACACCCGGACCTGCCATTCGTAGCGGGTCCTCGGCCGCAGCGGCGGCCCGCCGTAGGGCACGCCGACCGACTTGTCCGACGTGACCTTGCCGGAGTCCCAGATTCCCCGAACCCGGACCTGGTAGGCCGTTTGGCGGGCACCGGGTAGCTCCGAAGCGAGTACCCACGACAGCCGAGGGGCGGCCACATCGGTCCCCAGCAACGTTTCGGCGTACTCCACAGTGGTCCGTCCGACCGACACGGCCGCTGGCCTGCTCACCGCTTCAGCATGCCCCGGCATCGCGAGCGCCCCCGCGCCCGCCGCCGACCCTTGCAGGAACACACGGCGATTCATCTCCATCGCTGCACCTTCTCCGTTGAAGCAGGCAGTCGGTTGAAACGTTTCAATCATGCGCCGCACAGCAATCCCGTTGAGCTGGGAATGGATTCAGATGCTAGACCATGTGTGTCGCGTAGGCCACGTTTGACGAAGGGCCGAGCGGGTATACCGTTGCGACGGACGAGGCTGTCCACATCGTGGAATGCGCCAGTGGAACACCGTTCGTTCTTAACTGTCAACTGCCGCGTGGGATTTGCCACGTGACATCAGGCATAACCGTGTGTTCACATTACTGTCACGAGAAGCCCGGAAGACCCCGGGCACGTTGTCCTGCGCAGCCTGCCGTCCCGCCATCCGGGAACTCGGGCGACCCGTTCTCTCGCACAACGACGTGCGGCACCAGCCCCCACTGATTGCCTTGGGAGGGCCGCTGCTGTGACCCGCCATCGGACCGAGGGCCTGTACGACGAGCAGTTCGAGCACGACGCCTGTGGCGTCTCGTTCGTCGCGGATCTCGCCGGCCGCAAGAACCATGACATTGTGGCCAAAGCCCTGATCGCACTGCGGAACCTGGAGCACCGCGGCGCACGCGGCGCGGAACCGGAGACCGGCGACGGCGCCGGACTGCTGATCCAGGTGCCGCACGACTTCTTCGCCGCGGTCGTGGACTTCGAGCTGCCCCCTGCGGGCGAATACGTTGTAGGGACGGCCTTCCTGCCGGTCGATCCGGCGACCAGATCCGATGTCGTCGGCGCGGTCGAGGCGATCGCGGCCGAGGAGGGCATGCGCGTGCTCGGCTGGCGCGAGCTGCCCGTGGACACCGAGCACGTCGGGCCGACCGCGGCGACCACGATGCCGTACTTCGGCCAGCTGTTCCTTGCCGCCGCCGAAGAAACTGTCAGCGGTCTGGCGTTGGAGCGCCTGGCGTTCTGTGTCCGCAAACGGGCCGAGCACGCGGCCGACGTGTACTTCCCGAGCCTGTCCGCGCGGACGATCGTCTACAAGGGCATGCTGACCGAACCCCAGGTCGAGCGGTTCTTCCCGGACCTGACCGACGAGCGCGTGACGAGCTCGATCGGCCTGGTGCACTCCCGGTTCTCCACCAACACGTTCCCGTCGTGGCCGCTGGCGCACCCGTACCGGTACGTGGCACACAACGGCGAGATCAACACGCTGCGCGGCAACCGAAACTGGATGGACGCGCGCGAGTCGATGCTGTCCAGTGACCTGATCCCCGGTGACATCGAGCGCGTCCTGCCGGTGATCACGCGGGGCGCCAGCGATTCCGCGAGCTTCGACGAGGTGCTGGAGCTGCTGCACCTCGGTGGCCGCAGCCTGCCGCACGCCGTGCTGATGATGATCCCGGAGGCGTGGGAGAACCACGACGAGATGGATCCGGCGCGACGCGCCTTCTACCAGTACCACTCGAACCTGATGGAGCCGTGGGACGGGCCCGCGCTGGTGTCGTTCACCGACGGCTCGCTGATCGGTGCCGTGCTGGACCGCAATGGTCTGCGCCCGGCCCGTTACTGGGTCACCGAGGACGGCCTGGTCGTGCTCGGCAGTGAGGCCGGTGTGCTGGAGATCGACCCGGCGAGCGTGATCCACAAGGGCAGGCTCGAGCCGGGCCGGATGTTCCTGGTGGACACCGTGGCCGGGCGGATCATCGACGACGACGAGATCAAGGGCGAGCTCGCCGCCGAACACCCGTACGGCGAATGGCTGCACGCCGGGGCGATCCAGCTGGCGGAGCTGCCGCGCCGCGAACGGGAGGTGCCGACGCACGCCTCGCTGGTGCGCCGCCAGCAGGCCTTCGGCTACACCGAGGAGGAACTCAACATCCTGCTGCGCCCGATGGCCGCCAACGGCGCGGAGCCGATAGGGTCGATGGGCAACGACTCGCCGCTGGCGCCGCTGTCCAACCGGCCACGGCAGCTGTTCGACTACTTCACCCAGCTTTTCGCGCAGGTGACCAACCCGCCGCTGGACGCGATCCGCGAGGAACTGATCACCTCGCTGCACACGTCCCTCGGCGCCGAGCCGAACCTGCTGTCCACGGTTGCCAGCGCGTGCCGCCGGATCTCGCTGTCCTTCCCGGTGCTGGACAACGACGAGCTGGCCAAGATCGTGCACATCAACGACGACGGCGATCTGCCCGGGTTCCAGACGTTCACCGTGCGTGGCCTGTACGAGGTGAACGGCGGCGGTGACGCGCTCAGGCGGCGCCTCGCCGAGATCCGCGCCGAGGTGACCGAGGCGATCGCCAGCGGTGCCAGGCTCATTGTCCTGTCCGACCGAGGTGTGGACGAGACGCACGCGCCGATCCCATCGCTGTTGCTGACCGGTGCCGTGCACCACCACCTGATCCGGGAGAAGACCCGCACCCAGGTCGGCCTGCTCGTCGAGGCCGGTGACGCCCGCGAGGTGCACCACATCGCGCTGCTGGTCGGGTACGGCGCGGCAGCCGTGAACCCGTACCTGGCGATGGCCAGCGTCGAGGAGATGGCGCTGGCGGAGACGGCGGAGCAGGCGACCCGCAACCTGATCAAGGCGCTCGGCAAGGGTGTCCGCAAGACCATGTCCAAGATGGGCGTGTCCACTGTGGCCTCCTACACCGGCGCGCAGATCTTCGAGGCGATCGGTCTCGGCGACGAGGTGATCGAGAGCTGCTTCTGCGGCACCACGTCCCGGCTCGGCGGCGTCGGCTTCGACGTGCTGGCCGAAGAGGTGGCGCAGCGGCACCGCACGGCGTTCCCGCCGGACGGTGTCCGCCCGAGCCACCGCGAGCTGGAGACCGGCGGTGACTACCAGTGGCGCCGCGAGGGCGAGGCGCACCTGTTCAACCCGCAGACGGTGTTCAAGCTCCAGCACTCCACCCGCAGCGGCCGCTACGACGTGTTCAAGGAGTACACACGCGGTGTCGACGAGCAGTCCGCGCGGCTGATGACACTGCGTGGCCTGTTCGACTTCCGGACCGGCCGCGAGCCGGTGCCGATCGAGGAGGTCGAGCCGGTCGCCGACATCGTCAGGCGGTTCGCCACCGGCGCGATCTCGTACGGCTCGATCTCCCAGGAGATGCACGAGATCCTGGCGATCGCGATGAACCGGATCGGCGGCAAGTCCAACACCGGCGAGGGCGGCGAGGACCCGGACCGGTTCACCCGCGACACCAACGGCGACCTGCGCCGTTCGGCGATCAAGCAGGTCGCGAGTGGACGGTTCGGCGTGACGAGCGAGTACCTGGTCAACGCCGACGACATCCAGATCAAGATGGCGCAGGGCGCGAAGCCCGGCGAGGGCGGGCAACTGCCCGGCGCGAAGGTGTACCCGTGGATCGCACGGACCCGGCACTCCACGCCGGGCGTCGGGCTGATCTCGCCGCCGCCGCACCACGACATCTACTCGATCGAGGACCTGGCGCAGCTGATCCACGACCTGAAGAACGCCAACCCGAAGGCGCGGATCCACGTCAAACTGGTGTCCGAGGTCGGTGTCGGCACGGTCGCGGCCGGTGTGTCCAAGGCGCACGCGGACGTGGTGCTGATCTCCGGGCACGACGGTGGCACGGGAGCCTCTCCCCTGTCGTCGATCAAGCACGCCGGTGGGCCGTGGGAGCTCGGTCTGGCCGAGACGCAGCAGACGTTGCTGGCCAACAGGTTGCGCGACCGGATCGTGGTGCAGACCGACGGGCAGCTCAAGACCGGCCGTGACGTGATCATCGCCGCGCTGCTGGGCGCGGAGGAGTTCGGGTTCGCCACCGCTCCCCTGGTGGTGTCCGGCTGCATCATGATGCGCGTCTGCCACCTGGACACGTGCCCGGTCGGCGTCGCCACGCAGAACCCGGTGCTGCGGGAGAAGTTCAGCGGCAAGGCCGAGTACGTCGTGAACTTCTTCGAGTTCATCGCCCAGGAGGTGCGCGAGTACCTGGCGCAGCTGGGTTTCCGGTCGCTGGCCGAGGCGGTCGGGCACGCCGAACTGCTGGACACCCGCAAGGCGGTGGACCACTGGAAGGCGGCTGGTCTCGACCTGACGCCGATCTTCCACGTACCGGAGTTGCCGCCGCGCGCGTCGCGCCACCAGGTCGTCACGCAGGACCACGGCCTGGACAAGGCGCTGGACAACACGCTGATCCAACTGGCCGAGGGCGCGTTGTCCTCCGGCGACCGCGTACGGCTGGAACTGCCGGTGCGCAACGTGAACCGGACCGTCGGCACGATGCTCGGCTCGGAGGTGACCCGGATCTGGGGTGGTGCCGGTCTTCCGGACAACACCATCGACATCACCTTCACCGGCACGGCGGGCCAGTCGTTCGGCGCGTTCATCCCCAACGGTGTCACGCTGCGGCTGGTCGGCGACGCGAACGACTACGTCGCCAAGGGCCTGTCCGGCGGCCGGATCACGGTGCGGCCCGACCCGTCGGCGCCGTTCGTGGCCGAGGAGAACATCATCGGCGGCAACGTGATCTGCTACGGCGCCACCAGCGGTGAGATCTTCATCCGCGGCAAGGTCGGCGAGCGGTTCTGTGTGCGCAACTCCGGCGCGCTGGCTGTGGTGGAGGGCATCGGCGACCACGGGTGCGAGTACATGACCGGTGGCCGCGTGGTCGTGCTCGGGACAACCGGGCGCAACTTCGCGGCGGGTATGTCCGGCGGTGTCGCGTACGTGCTCGACATCGCCCGGCAGCGGGTGAACCACGAGATGGTCGACCTCGACCCGCTGGACGACACGGACCGCGAGTTCCTGCGGGAAACCATCGAGAAGCACCTGGCCGAGACCGACTCCGCCGTCGCACACGATCTGCTCGTCGACTGGGCTCCGGAACGGTTCACGAAGGTGATGCCGAAGGACTACAAGCGTGTCCTGGCCGCGCGGGCCCGTGCCGAGCGGGACGGCCGTGACGTGAACGAGGCGATCATGGAGGCCGCGCATGGCTGACCCGAAGGGATTCATCACCACGCCACGCGAGAACCCTGCCACCAGGCCGGTGTTCCTGCGGCTGCGGGACTGGCGCGAGGTCTACGAGGACTTCGAGGGCGAGCGCACGCAGCGCCAGGCCGGTCGCTGCATGGACTGCGGGATCCCCTTCTGCCACCAGGGCTGTCCGCTGGGCAACCTGATCCCGGAGTGGAATACCCTGGTCTGGAAGGCGGACTGGCTGGCCGCGATCGAACGGCTGCACGCGACCAACAACTTCCCGGAGTTCACCGGGACGTTGTGCCCGGCGCCGTGCGAGACCGCCTGTGTGGTCGGGATCAACGGCGATCCGGTGTCGATCAAACGGGTCGAGATCTCGATCATCGACCGCGCGTGGGACGAGGGCTGGGTCACCCCGCAGGTGCCGACAGCGTTGACGGGCAAGAAGGTCGCGGTCGTCGGCTCGGGCCCGGCCGGGCTGGCGGCGGCGCAGCAACTGACCCGCGCGGGGCACTCGGTGACCGTGCTGGAGCGGGCCGACGCGATCGGCGGCCTGCTGCGGTACGGGATCCCCGAGTTCAAGATGGAGAAGTGGCGGCTGGACCGCAGGCTGGACCAGATGCGCGCGGAAGGCACCGAGTTCCGGGCGAACGTGAACGTCGGCGTGGACGTCAGGGCGACGGAGCTGCGGACGTCCTACGACGCCGTGGTGCTGGCCGGTGGCGCGACGGCGTGGCGTGACCTGCCGATCCCCGGCCGTCAGCTGAAGGGCGTCTACCAGGCGATGGAGTACCTGCCGCCGGCCAACCGGGTCGCGCGCGGTGACCTGGCCGGCTCACCGATCAGCGCGTCCGGCAAACACGTGGTCGTCATCGGCGGCGGTGACACCGGCGCGGACTGCGTGGGCACGGCCCACCGCCAAGGCGCGGCATCGGTGACACAGCTGGAGATCATGCCGAGGCCGCCGGAGGCCCGCTCGGACGCCCACCCGTGGCCGACGTACCCGATGATCTACCGGGTGTCCTCGGCGCACGAGGAAGGCGGCGACCGGATCTACTCGGTGTCCACAGTAGAGTTCACCGGCGACGCCGACGGCAACGTCCAGTCGCTCAGGCTGGTGGACGTGAAGATGGATGGCGGCCGGTTCGTGCCGGTGGAGGGCACCGAACGGGACATCCCGGCGCAACTGGTCACCCTGGCGATGGGTTTCGTCGGGCCGCAGCAGGAAGGCCTGCTCAACGATCTCGGGGTCGGCTACGACCCGCGGGGCAATGTCGCCCGCGACGATTCGTTCGCCACCAACGTCGATGGCGTGTTCGTCGCGGGCGACATGGGCCGCGGCCAGTCGCTGATCGTGTGGGCCATCGCCGAGGGCCGCTCGGCGGCGGCCGGGGTCGACGCGTACCTGATGAACCGTGCTGTCCTGCCCGCCCCGATCGCGCCGACCGACCGGCCGATGACGTAGTCCCACCGGGGCACCGAGGCTCGACCGGGCCTCGGTGCCCCCGTGCCGAACGCCACATGGCGTGTCAGGACGCCGTGACGGCCAAGACAAGGACCGTCATAGCGGTCAGCACGCCCCAGACCGGTACGAAGCTGTGGGTCACGTCCTTGAGCATTCCGAGGGCGGGCGGCACGAGAATGATCGCGATCTGAGTGACGGCCATGGCCGTACCCAGAGCGGATCCCGTCCTGCCCGGTGGCGCCGATTCAACCAGGCAGGTGATCCACGGGCCGTACCAGCCGATCCCGAAGAACCCGAGCCAGACGAACAGCAGGCACGCGACCGCGGGCACCTGCCCCCATGGCGTCATCAGTACCGCCATCCCCACACTCACGGCGGCCATGCACGTCATCACGACGGAATAGCGCCCAGACCTGCAGCGGTCGCTCCACGCCGCCAGGCCGACGCGGCCGACGGCACCCGCTGCCTGGGTCGCCACCAGGACGAGAGCCGCCGAGCCCGCCCCGAGAGACGCCGTCTCGTGCAGGTACAACACGGTGAAGACCCCGATGCCGCTGTGCACCGAGACCATGCACACGCCGGAAAGAATGATCTTCACCATGAACGGTTCACGGAGCATCCGCAGCCGGGACTCACCGGAGATCGTGCCTGTTGGCGTCTTTTCCGGCGGGGGCCACCGATCAGGCGGCTGCCGGGAGAAGCACACGAAGGCGACCGCGCCCAGCAACGCGACCAGCCCACCGAACATGATTGTCACGGGCAACCCGTGAGTGGCGGCGAGAAACGGCAGCACGGCCGCGGCGACCAAACCTCCCAGCGGCACACCTGCCTGACGAATCCCCATCGCCAGTCCCCGCTGGGACACGGCGAACCAGGATGCCACCGATTTGCCACCGCCAGGCTGGACCGTGCTGTATCCGGCGCCGACCACCAGCAGGACGACGAGCAG
The DNA here is from genome assembly GCF_000826545.1 of Kibdelosporangium sp. MJ126-NF4. The sequence goes on from NZ_CDME01000020.1 coordinate 65,884, forward strand.
GGACACGTATCCCGGTGCCGCGCTTCCGGCGCACAGACTCACCGCGACAACACCGGCACCGGCTCCGACGACCCACCGTTCGTCGTAGCGATCCAGCAGTTTCCCGGCCACCAACAACCCAGCCAAGGGAAACAACTGGGCCGCCGAGAGCAACAAGCCCAGCTCACCGGTGCTGAGGTCCAGGTCCCGTTGCAACTGGACACCCATGGCCCCGATGCCTTGCACGAAGAACCCGGAGGCAGCCTGGGTGAAGGTGGCGACGCCAAGGATCACCCATCGGTATCGCGGCGGACGGTACGTGAACTGGTCGACGCCTGTCACGGGCGCCACCACAACGCGGGGTCGGGATGTTCGACGAAACCGAGGTCCCGGTACAGCGGCTCGCCCTCTCGTGAGGCATACAGGTCCACCCGCACGGCGTCACGTGCCGTGAACCAGTCGAGCAGACCGTGCATGATCGCGCGGCTGTGGCCACGTCGCCGATACGCCGGATCCGTGACCACACCGATCACGTGCCCGATCCGACCGTTGCGCGAGTGCGGACCGGGAAACCACTGCTCGATGGTTCCGATACCGCAGGCGGCCAGGCAATCCTCGCCGTCCACGACCAGGATCCGGGCGTCGTCGTCGGCCAGCTTGTCCTTCAGGACGGTGACCAGCGCCTCCTGCCAGGCAGGGACCGCCGACGCGGGGTTGTAGAAGTCGCCGCCGAGGCCGTCGAACAGCAATGACCGCAAGCGAACGAGCTCCCCGACATCGTCATGGGTCGCCGGCCGCACATTTCCTTGTTTCCGCACGCCACCACAGTGTTGTAATGGTCTTATGCACCTCAACCCTTACGGCGAGGACGTCGTGAACCTGGCGGCCGACCTGGCCAATCGGCGCCCGGAGACCGCCGACGAACTCGCGCGCCGCTGTCGCGCCGCCGGGTTGGTGCTGGAACGCTCGGTCACGCCCCGGGATCTGGACCGTACCCAGGCGTTGCTGGACGCGTGGGAGAAAATCGTCGATGCCACCGACGAGCATGAACGAGCACAACTGGTCAATCGCATGACGGCCGAGTCCGCGGCCTATCCGCGGCTCGTTGATCACGCGGGCACAGGCTGGCACCTGCACTATCGCGACGACGACGTTCCGCTCGGCGCTGTGCTGTTCGCGCTCGTCTCCGTCGGCACCGCGCTGCACCTGGCGGGACGAGGCATGCATCGGCTCGGGCGATGCACCGTGGCCGAATGCGTCACGATCTTCGCCGACACCACTCGCACCGGACGGCAACGCTACTGCTCCCAACGGTGCGCCAACCGCGACGCGGTACGCAGACACCGCGCGCGAACCGCACCCAAACCACGCTCGTCACCGCGCGCAGGGCACCACCTTGGCGCGCGGTGACGGCCGCTGATCGGGTGTGGCGAACTGCTTGTCGAACCGGTGAGCGAGCGCGGTGGCGAGCCGAGCCCTCAGGTCGGTCAACCGCTTGATGCGTTCGTCGAGTTCGGCGATCCGACGGGCAGTGATGTCGGCCAACAGGCAATCGTCGTCACCGGCTGTGACCTCCACGTCCAGTGCCGCGACCGCGGCCTGGACGTCGTCGATCGTCAGCCCGGTTTCGAGCAGCCCGCGCACCGTCCGCAGGCGACGGACGTCGTCCTCGTCGTACTCGCGATGGCCTGACGCCGTACGCCGGGCTACGAGCAGCCCACGCTGCTCGTAGTAGCGCAACGCACGTGCGGTGAGGCCTGCGGCTGCCGAAGCCTCGCCGATACGCATCCTCGTTCCTCTCCACGATTCACAGCTCGACGAGGACAGCCCCGATGTGCTGTCCGGCCAGCAGTCCACGCAACGCGCCCGGTGCCTCATCGATACCGGAAACCCGGACGTGGGGGAAGACGATGCTCTTGTCCGCCAGGCCACGACCGAACTCCCGGATCGCCTCGGGAACGCCGTCGAGGTGGTCGAATCCGGCGAAGCCGCGCAGGGTGATCCCGCCCATGATCAGCGCCCCGGTGTCGATCTCGACGGGAGCACTGAACCCGCCCGATGCCTGGCTGGACATCGCCCCGACGAGTGCGACTCTGGCACCACGCCGGGCCACCGCCAACGCGGCCAGCAACTGTTCACCGCCGACGTTGTCGAAGACCACGTCGATCCCGTCCGGTGCCGCCGCCCGCAGTTGCTCCTCGATGTCGCCCTCACCTCGGATGACCACGGCGTCGTACCCGAGTTGGCCGAGCAGGTAGTCGGCCTTGGACCGTGACCCGGTGCTGCCGATGACCCGTTGGGCCCCGCGCACCCGGGCGATCTGCCCGGCCAGCGAACCGACCCCGCCGGATGCGCCGGTCACGAAGACCGTGTCCCCGGGCCGCACCTGGCAGGCTCGCACGACTCCCAGCCACGCGGTCACCCCTTGCGACAGGTGAGCGGCGATGTCCGGCAGCACGTCCACGTCGGCAGGCTGCGCCGTACTCGCGTCGACGGCCGCGTACTCACGCCATCCCTGGTTGTGCACGACGAGATCACCGGACTTCAGGCCGGTGTCCCCCGTCGCGACCACCTCACCCACGGCAGGTCCCCACAGCACCTGCCCCAGTTCGTAGGAAGGCATGGGCAGGCCGATGTCGCCGTCCATGAGGGACCGCATCACCGCGGTGACACTCATCATCCGGTTGCGGACAAGCACTTCACCCGCGCCGGGCCGGGGCACCGGGGCCTCGACGACCCGCAGGTCGCCGTCCTGGAGCGGCCCTACTGGACGACGGACCAATCGCACTTCTCGATGACTACCGAAGCTCATGATCCAACGCTAGAACTTGACGTTCACGTCAAGTGCAAGTCTCCGGTCAGTCGAGTGATGTGACGGCGTCGGAGAGAAGGATGAGTTCGGTCTGGTACTCGGCGTAGAGGGCACGCAGGGCGTCCGCGGGCCAGTCCGGTGGCCGCAGTGCCTCGGGGAGGGCGGGGTCGGCGAGCAGGTGCCGGACGATCGCCGCGGCGATCGTGAACCGGGTGGCGTTGCTGGTGGACGCGGTGAAGTGGGCGATCAGCGCGTGCGCTCGGGCTGCCCAGCCGGGCAGGTCCCACAGGGTGTTGGCGAGTTCGATGGAAGCGATGTCCGGGCGGCCGGTGAAGCTCTGCACACTGTCGCGCAGGTCGGTCGGCAACGCGCGGGCGAGGTTCGCCGGTCGGGTCCAGACTCCTTCACGCAGTTCCGCCAGCCGGAGTTGGGTGAGCGCCGCGCGCAGTTCCGCGCGGTCGCCCGCCGGTCGGCCGAGCGCGGTCACCACGACGATCTCCCACTCGCCGTCCCAGTCGCGTGTGCTGGTGTGGATCGCGTCGTCCTGGCGTCGCTGCCGGTCGAGCAGGCGATCGGCCAGGCGGTAGGTGCTGCCGGTGCGCGCCAGATCGCCCGCGGCTGTCATCCGGGTGAGCGCCACTCGCAGTGCCGGTTCGGTGATCCGGAACTCGCCGGCCAGCCGGACGAGGTACCGGACGGGCAGTTCGGGCGGGTGGATGCCGAGCAGCACGCTGAGCACCACCGACCTCGCGCTCAGAGGTTTCAGGTCAAGCTCGCCCGCTGTCACCTGCACATTGTCTCCCGTGGGCCGGTGAACTGGGACAACACCCGACATTACACCTCTTGTGCAGGCGCAGAAAATACGTAACATCTAGGTATGACCGCCACTCAGCTACCCACGCACTACGCCACGCACGAGGTCACCAACCAGCCGCCGCCGCACTCGCCCTACGACGCGTCCGCGGACAACGCACTGCTGGAGGGCCTGCGCCGAGAAGGTGCGGGCTGGGCCGAGCAGGACATCCGCCGCCTCGGCAGGATGGCCGGGAGCGAAGAGGCCCAACTGTGGGCCGAGCAGGCCGACACCAACGAGCCGGTACTGCGCACGGTCGACCGCTACGGCAACCGGATCGACGAAGTCGAGTTCCACCCCGCCTGGCACAACCTGATGCGGGTCGCGATCGCCGAGGGCGGGGCTGCGGCTCCGTGGGCCGACGAGCGGACAGGTTCGCACGTGGCGCGGTTCGGGGGCAGCCTGGTGTGGGGGCACACGGAAGCCGGTCACGGGTGCCCGCTCTCGATGACGTACGCGATCATCCCCGCACTGCGTCAGCAGCCCGATCTGGCCGCCGTGTACGAGCCACTGCTGACCAGCCGCGTGTACGACCCAGGCCTGCGGATCCCGACCACCAAGCGCGGCATCCTCGCCGGGATGGGCATGACCGAGAAGCAGGGCGGCTCGGACGTGCGCACCAACAGCACCGTCGCGACGCCGACCGCCGAGAACGGCGTGTACACCCTGCGCGGCCACAAGTGGTTCACCTCGGCTCCGATGTGCGACATCTTCCTCGTCCTGGCTCAGGCGCCAGGGGGGCTCTCGTGCTTCCTCGTGCCGCGGATCCTGCCGGACGGCACCCGCAACACGTTCCGGATCACGCGGCTGAAGGACAAGCTGGGCAACCGGTCCAACGCCTCGTCGGAGCCCGAGTTCGACGGCACCGTGGCATGGCTGGTCGGGCCCGAGGGCCGAGGGGTCAAGACGATCATCGAGATGGTCAACCTCACCCGGCTGGACTGCGTGGCGGGCACGACTTCGATCATGCGCAAGGCGCTTGTCGAGGCCGGTCACCACGTGCAGTACCGCAGCGTGTTCGGCGCGAAGCTGATCGACCAGCCGCTGATGCGTGGCGTGCTGGCCGACATGGCACTGGAGTCGGAGGCGGCGACCACGCTGGGGATGCGACTGGCCGGTGCGGCCGACCGGGCGATCCGGGGCGACAAGAGTGAGCAGGCGTTCCGGCGCATCGCGAACGCGGTCGGCAAGTACTGGGTGACCAAGCGCGGCCCGGCGCTCACCGCCGAAGCACTGGAATGCCTTGGCGGCAACGGGTACGTGGAAGAGTCCGGGATGCCCCGGCTCTACCGGGAGGCGCCGCTGTTGTCCATCTGGGAGGGCTCGGGCAACGTCAACGCACTGGACGTGCTGCGCGCACTGGCCAAGGAACCGGAAACCGCTCAGGCACTGCTGACGGAGCTGTCGCTGGCACACGGAGCCGACGCGCGACTGGACGCGGCCGTCACCCGACTGGGTACCGAACTCGCGGGCCTGGCCACGGACCTGGACAAGGCGCAGCGCCAGGCACGCCGGATGGTCGAGCTGATGGCGTTGACGCTGCAGGGTTCCCTGCTGGTCCGGCACGCTCCCGCCGCGGTGGCGGACGCGTTCTGCGCGAGCAGGCTGGGTGGCGACTGGGGGCACGCGTTCGGCACACTGCCGGACAGTGCCGACATCACCGGCATCCTGGACCGTGCACTGCCGGAGGGCGCATGAGTGTCGTTGTCGACCGGCAGGGGCCGGTCACGATCGTCAGCCTGGACCGTGCCGACGTCCGCAACGCGGTCGACCACGAGCACGCCGCCGCGCTGACCAAGGCGTTCGAGGAGTTCGACGCTGACGAGAACGCGTCTGTCGCCGTGCTGCACGGCCGCGGTGGCGTGTTCTGCGCGGGCGCGGACCTGAAAGCCGTCTCCCGGGGTGACGTGAACGTCGGTGGGCCGGGTGAAGGTCCCGCCGGGATGGGCCCGAGCAGGTTGCTGTTGAGCAAGCCGGTGATCGCGGCGGTCGAGGGGTACGCCGTCGCGGGCGGGCTCGAGCTGGCGATCTGGGCGGATCTGCGGGTGGCGGATCCCGACGCGGTGTTCGGTGTGTTCTGCCGCAGGTGGGGCGTGCCGCTGATCGACGGCGGCACGATCCGTCTGCCTCGGCTGATCGGCCATTCGCACGCGCTGGACATGATCCTCACCGGCCGCCCGGTCGGGGCGGAAGAGGCACATCGGATGGGCCTGGCCAACCGGGTCAGCGCGCCAGGCCAGGCGTTGGCGGAGGCGATCAAGCTCGCCCAGCAGCTTGCTGCCTTCCCGCAGACGTGCATGCGACAGGATCGGCTGTCCAGCTACACACAGCACGACCTGCCGCTGGACGAGGCGATCCTGTCCGAGTGGCGGCACGGCCTGGTGTCACTGGCGAGTGACACCGTCACGGGCGCGGGCCGGTTCGCCGCAGGCGCGGGACGTCACGGCTCCTTCGCTGATCAGGAGAAGGCATGAGCACCGACCACCCCGGTACCCGTCCAGCGGCGTGGTACGAGAACTGGACCGAGGGCGAGGACTCGAAGTTCGCCGGGCGATCAGCGCCTGACACGGACACCGAGTACCGGACGTTGACCTACCAGGTCGACGGCCGCATCGCCCGGATCACCTTCAACCGCCCGGAACGCGGCAACGCGATCGTCGCCGACACACCGCAGGACATCTCGGCCGCCGTCGAACGCGCCGACCTTGATCCTCGGGTTCACGTGATCCTGTTGTCCGGGCGGGGTAAGGGTTTCTGCGGCGGGTATGACTTGTTCGAGACCGCTGAACGGAGTTTCAACAGCGACCAGGGCCCGCAGCCGACAGACGGGACTGTGCTCGATCCCGTGGTGCAGGCGTCCAATCACAACCCGTTCGCGCAGAACCCGGGCGGCACTTGGGATCCGATGATCGACTACGCGATGATGAGCCGGTTCAACCGGGGATTCTCGTCGCTGCTGCACGCCAACAAGCCGACCGTGGCGAAGCTGCACGGTTTCTGTGTGGCTGGTGGCACGGATATCGCGCTGTACTGCGATCAGATCATCTGCGCCGATGACACCAAGATCGGGTATCCGCCTACGCGCGTGTGGGGCGTTCCTGCCGCCGGGATGTGGGCTCATCGGCTCGGTGACCAACGCGCCAAACGCCTGCTGCTGACTGGTGAGTGTCTTACCGGGAAGCAGGCCGAAGAGTGGGGACTTGCCGTTGAGTCCTGCCCGGTTGAGGAGTTGGACGAACGGACCGAGGCTTTGGTGGGAAAGATCGCCGCCATGCCCGTCAACCAGCTCATGATGGTCAAGCTGGCCCTCAACTCGGCACTTCTGGCCCAGGGCGTTCACAATTCGGCGATGATCAGCACCGTGTTCGACGGAATCTCTCGGCACACCCGCGAGGGCTACGCCTTCCAGCTTCGTGCTGCTACCGCCGGGTTTCGCGAGGCCGTCCGGGAGCGGGACGAGCCCTTTGGCGACCACAAGCGCCGCTGACCCTGAGCAGCTTCCCTGCCCAACGCCGTGTCCACCTTTGCGGCACCATGAGATGCACTTTCCGGCACCCTGAGTTGTACCCCAGATGGGCTGGATGCGGGAATTTCATGGTGTCGCAAGGGTGGACACGGGGTGCTGGAAAGGTGGACACGCCGATTGGTCGGCTGGCATTCAGCCGGACTGGCCGCCTTCCAGGTCTCCTTCAGTCTCCAGGTACACCGCGCGCAGTGCTTCGAGTGTGCTCTGCTCGGGGTGCTCCCACATTCCTCGGTCGGCGGCCTCGAGCAACCGCTCGGAGATCCCGTGCAGCGCCCAGGGATTGGCCTCCGAAAGGAACTGCTGGTTCTCCGGGTCGAGCACATAGTTGGCAGCGAGCTGCTCGTACATCCAGTCAGCCACAACACCAGTGGTCGCGTCATACCCGAACAAGTAGTCCACAGTAGCCGCGAGTTCGAAAGCGCCCTTGTACCCATGCCTGCGCATGGCGGCCAACCAGCGCGGGTTCACCACACGGGCTCGGAAGATCCGCGTGGTCTCCTCGTTCAGTGTCCGCGTGCGTACGGCGTCCGGGCGAGTGCTGTCGCCCACGTACGCGGCGGGAGCCTTGCCGGTGAGAGCGCGGACAGTGGCGATCATCCCGCCGTGGTACTGGAAGTAGTCGTCCGAGTCCGCGATGTCGTGTTCGCGGGTGTCGATGTTCTTCGCCGCCACTGCGATCCGCTTGTAGGACGTTTCCATGTCCTCGCGCGCTTGGATTCCATCGAGTCCTCGGCCGTAGGCGTACCCGCCCCACACCGCGTAGACCTCGGCGAGGTCCGCGTCGTCGCGCCAGTTGCGGCTGTCGATCAACGGAAGGATGCCCGCGCCGTACGCGCCCGGTTTCGAGCCGAAGATCCGCATCGTCGCCCGGCGGGTGTCGCCGTGTGCGGCGTGGTCCGCGTCCACGTGGGCGCGGACGAAGTTCTGGTCCAGTGGCTCGTCCAGGCTCGCCACCATTTGCACGGCGTCGTCGAGCAACGCCACCACGTGCGGGAAGGCGTCGCGGAAGAATCCGCTGATCCGGACAGTCACGTCGATCCGCGGCCTGCCGAGTTCGTCGAGCGGGATCACCTCGAGGCCGGAGACACGCCTGGACTGGTCGTCCCACTGTGGACGGACGCCCAGCAGTGCCAGTACTTCCGCGATGTCGTCGCCCGCTGTGCGCATCGCGGACGTTCCCCAGACCGACAGGCCCACCGACGGCGGCCACTCGCCGGTGTCCTCGCGGTAGCGTGTCAGCAGCGAGTCGGCCATCGCCTGGCCGGTCTCCCATGCCAGCCGCGACGGCACGGCCTTCGGGTCGACCGAGTAGAAGTTCCGCCCGGTCGGCAGCACGTTGATCAGGCCGCGCAGCGGCGATCCGCTCGGCCCCGCCGGGATGTAGCCGCCGTCCAGTGCGTGCAGCACGTGGTCGAGTTCGTCGGTTGTCCTGGCCAGACGGGGGACGACCTCGGTGGCGGCGAACACCATGATCTTCTCGACGGTCTCGTCCTCGCGACCGAGCACTTCGGACACCACAGCCACCGCCGCGTCCGCCGACCAGGCCGCGTTCTCCATGCGCTCGACCAGTGCACGGGCCGTCGCCTCGACCGTGTCGGTCGCGACGCGGTCTGTGTCCTTTTCGGATAGTCCCAGTGCTTCGCGCAGACCCGGCAACGCGTCCGCCTGACCGCCCCACATCTGACGGGCCTGCAGCATCGCCAGCACCAGGTTGACGCGGGCGTCGCCGACCGGGGCCTCGCCGAGCACGTGCAGGCCGTCGCGGATCTGCACGTCCTTGATCTCGCACAGCCAGCCGTCCACGTGCAGCAGGAAGTCGTCGAACTCCGCGTCGTGCGGCCGGTCGTCAAGGCCGAGGTCGTGGTCCAGTTTCGCGGCCTGGATCAGTGTCCAGATCTGGGCGCGGATCGCGGGCAGTTTCGCCGGGTCCATCGCAGCGATGTTCGCGTGCTCGTCAAGCAACTGCTCCAGGCGGGCGATGTCGCCGTAGCTGTCCGCGCGGGACATCGGCGGCACCAGGTGGTCGACCAGGGTCGCGTGGGTGCGTCGCTTGGCCTGTGTGCCCTCGCCGGGGTCGTTGACCAGGAACGGGTAGATCAACGGGATGTCGCCGAGCGCCGCGTCCGGGCCGCAGCCCGCTGACATCCCGACGGTCTTGCCGGGCAGCCATTCCAGGTTGCCGTGCTTGCCGACGTGCACCATCGCGTGTGCGCCGAACTCGTCGGCCAGCCAGCGGTACGCGGCCAGGTAGTGGTGGCTCGGTGGCAGGTCCGGGTCGTGGTAGATCGCGATCGGGTTCTCACCGAAGCCACGCGGTGGCTGGACCATCACAACAATGTTGTTGGCCTGCAACGCGGCCAGTACGATCTCACCGTCCGGATCGGACGACCGGTCGACGAACAGCTCGCCCGGCGCCTGGCCCCAGTGCTGCTCGATCGCGTCCCTGGCGTCCTGTGGCAGCTTCGCGAAGGACGAGCGGTAACGGGCCGCCGAGATCCGGATCGGGTTGCCGCTCACCTGTTCCTCGGTCAGCCAGTCCGCGTCCTGGCCGCCTGCCGCGATCAGCGCGTGGATCAGCGCGTCGCCGTTCTGCTCCTCGACGCCCGGCAGGTCGCCGACGTCGTACCCGCGTTGTTTCAACGCGGCGAGCAGACGCACCACGCTCGCCGGGGTGTCCAGGCCGACCGCGTTGCCTATCCTGGAGTGCTTGGTCGGGTACGCCGAAAGCATGATCACGATCCGCCGTTCGGCTGGCGGGATGTGCCGCAGTGACGCGTGCCGGACCGCGATGCCCGCGACTCGCGCGGCCCGCTCAGGGTCGGCCACGTACACGGTCAGGCCGTCCTCGTCGATCTCCTTGAAGGAGAACGGAACGGTGATGATCCGGCCGTCGAACTCCGGGATCGCGACCTGGGTGGCGGTGTCGAGCGGGGACAGCCCGTCGTCGTTCTCGTCCCACGACGCGCGACTGCTGGTCAGGCACAGTCCCTGCAGGATCGGCACGTCCAGCGCGGCGAGCGCGCCGACATCCCACGCCTCGTCGTCGCCACCGGCGGACGCGGTCGCGGGCTTGGTACCGCCCGCCGCGAGCACCGTCACCACGAGCGCGTCGGCCTTGCCGAGCGTCTCCAGCAGATCCGGTTCGGCGGTGCGCAGGGACGAGCAGAACACGGGCATCGCCTGCGCGCCCGCTTGCTCGATGGCATCGCACAGCGCGTGAACGAAAGCGGTGTTTCCGGCCATGTGGTGCGCGCGGTAGTACAGCACCGCGACGACCGGTCCCTGCGTGTTCGTCTCGCGTTCCAGTAGGCCCCAGTTGGGGGCGGCCACCGGCGGGGCGAAGCCGATACCGGTCAGCAGCACGGTGTCGGACAGGAACCCGAACAGCTCGGTGAGGTTGGCCGGGCCGCCCTGCGCCAGGTAGGCGTGTGCCTCCGCGCAGACACCGGCGGGCACGGTGGAGAGCTCCATCAGTTCGGCGTCCGGCGCCTGTTCGCCGCCGAGCACGACCACCGGCCGAGGCCCGGCCAGCAACGCGTCCAGGCCTTCCTCCCACGCCCGCCGTCCACCAAGGATGCGGACCACGATCAGGTCGACGCCGTCGACCAGTGCGGGCAGGTCGTCGACGCCGAGCCGTGCGGGATTGCCGAGCCGGAAGTCGGCGCCGCTGGCCCGAGCGGACAACAGGTCGGTGTCGGAGGTCGACAGCAGCAGGATCACGCGGATCACTCCACTCCCCCGGGGTCCTCGCCCCGAGACGCAGTTACCGACGCCGCGTGAGTGTCTGGCTCCCGGTCTCCCGGTGACAGTGGCGGGACCGCGCCGGACTCGCACCGGCTTCCTCACTACGTCGTCGTTCCCGCTGACCATACCTGTTCACCCGGCGGGCCAAGGACGCCCGGACGGCTGGTTCGCACGTGCGCAACGTCACTGCACATCACGGTCGGGTCACGCGCGGAACCGGACAACGAGGGCGCAACTCTGACAGGTACGCACGAGAACACCGGGAGGCGACTGGTGGGCTACGAGGTCGTGATCGATTCGCTGAGGAAGGCGTCCGCGGCAGCGGGTGACGCGGCCTCGCAGTCGGGCAAGGTCGAACTGGGCGCGTCGATCGACGACGTCGGCCCGGCGATGCCGGGTGGCAGATCAGGAGCCGCGGCGGCCTCGCTCGCGACGGCGTGGACCAGCCTGGTGAAATCGTGGAGTTCGGACGCGGCCGCGTACGGCGGGAACCTGTCGACGGCCGCCGAGCACTACGCCACCAACGAGGAAGCGGCCAAGGCCGACTTCCAGGGCGTGGGGTAGCCGTGGTCGCGTACGGGGACATCCGCAGGTGGCAGTCGGGCCCGTTGGACACCGCGGTCGGCGATCTGAACAGGTGCTGTACCGAGTTACTGGGGCTCAGCGACGAACTCGCGGCATCCGGCACGCCCCAGAGCTGGAGCGGTCAGGGTGCCGACGCGGCCCGCACCCAGCGGGAAGACCTGAACAACCGGATGGAACGCCTGGTCGCCGGAGCGGCGGCGGTCCGCAGGGGCATGGGCGAGGCGGCCGACGCGGCCGAAGCCCTCGGCCACGCGGTGCGGGAAACCGAGGACATCGCGCAGCGGAACCACTTCGTCATCAACGACGACGGCAGCGTCGTCGACAACGCGCCGCAGGCCACGCACGCCGACGAGTACCTCCGTGAACGGCAACGAGTCCGGACCGAGCTGGCCGACCGCGTCGAGCAGGCGATCCGGCGCGGCACGGACATCGACAACGACCTGGCCGCGATCCTCAGCCGCGCGGAGAAAGGCGAGGTCGACGACCAGGGCGCGACCAGTCTGCAGGCCGCGGCGGCCGCAGGCGCGAAACAGGGCGGACTGTCCACAATCGAACCGCCGAAGGACGGCTCACCGTGGGACAACGCGGGCTGGTGGGACTCGCTGTCGGAGGCCGAACAGAAACGAATCATCGGCGAGCACCCGGAATGGGTCGGCAATCTCGACGGCGTGCCGGGCTCGGCCCGTGACGAGGCCAACCGCAACCGGATCGACGACGAGCGAGCCAAGCTGGAGGCTCGTAAGCGCGAGCTGGAGGCCGACCTGGACGACAACTGGTTCGGCGGCCTGTTCACCAACGCGGACGCGGAACTGGACCAGGTCAACGCGAAACTGGAATCCCTCGGCAAGATCGAGAGCACCCTGGCCCAGCCGGGCGAACGGCAGTTGCTGGTGCTGAACATGTCGAACGAACGTGCCGAGGCCGCGATCGCCAACGGCAACATCGATACCGCCGACCACGTCGCCGTGTTCACGCCCGGCCTGACATCGACCGTCAACGGGAGCCTCGAAGGCTACGACAACGGCATGGCCAATCTGAGGCACCGGAGCGAGGAAGAACTGGCGCGTTACGGCGACGGCGGTAAAGTCGCCACAGTGACGTGGATCGGATACCAGGCGCCGCAATTGAGCGCGCACGGCTTGTTGTTCGACGACAACACCGTGCTGGACGATCACTCCGCGAAGGAAGGCGCCAAAAAGCTCGCGCCGTTCCTCAACGGAATCGACGCGTCACGGGCCAGCGACCCGCACATGACGGCCCTCGGCCATTCCTACGGCTCCACAACGACGGGCATCGCGTTGCAGCAGAACACCGGCGTGGACAACGCCGTGTTCTACGGCTCGCCTGGTCTCGGCACGAACGACGTCGGCAACATCAAGGTGCCGACAGGAAACTCGTACTACATCGAGGCCAGGAATGACCCGGTCGGCGATTTCGGGTACTTCGGCATCGATCCCAGCCACATGGACGGCATGAACCACGCGTCGGCGAAGGAGACGACACTCCCCGACGGCCGCCATCTCAGCGAGTCCACCGGGCACAGCGCATACATGAACGACAAGAGCACCAGCCAGTACAACCTGAGCGTGGTGGTCGGCGGAATGCCGGAACGGGCCGTCCGTGACGACGGCAAAGGCGCCGGGGACATCCTGTCCTGGCCCATTCCGGGGACGTACTGATGCGACTTGTCGGTTTTCTCTGCACGGTCCTGCTGCTCGTCGGCGCGTGTGACTCGAAAGGCGGTTCCATGACGAAGGACGAGCAGTTCGCCGAACTGATGAAGCGGCCGGACATCGACCAGGTCCAGCAGGACTACCTCAGACTGCTCGACGACATCCGCACCGAACTGGTCGCCAGGTTCGGCATCGGGCAGTGGGTGCCCAAGGACGATCCGATCACCGGATCGGGCTGCGGCGACTTCCCCAACATCGGCGGCAACGTCAGGCGGCTGAGTTCGGGCCACTCGCCCGGCAACCTGCCGGACGTCCAGTGGCCCGACGCCGTCAAACTCGTCGAGTCGATCGCGGGCAGGCAGGGCTTCAAACTCCACGGCGCCGTCGTCGACCGGCCCAACGACCACGAAGTCACCTTCGGCAACGACTACGGCGCCGAGCTGCTCTTCGGTACCGCCGTCAACACCACCCTCAGCGTCAGCACGGGCTGTCACCTGACCAAGGCGGCCAAGGAACGTGGCACGCCCGGCTGATTCGCTCGCGTAGCATCCGGCGAGTGCCCACTTCCGCCGACCGCACGCGCCCGGACGCCTGTCCCGGCGCGATCGCCGTGCACCAGGCGGCGGACGGCGGGCTGGCCAGGGTCCGTGTACCCGGCGGGACGCTGACGAACGCCCAGCTCACGGCGTTGACCGAGGCGTCGGCCGACCTGGGGGACGGCGGGCTTGAGCTGACGTCCCGCGCCAACGTCCAGATCCGGGCCCTCGCCTCCGGCGCCGAGATCGAGCTCGCCGCGCGACTGCGCGACGCAGGGCTGCTGCCGTCGCTGACACACGAGCGTGTGCGCAACGTCATCGCCTCGCCGCTGGGTGATGATCAACACTTGGTCGACGCGCTGGACCGCGCGTTGTGCGCGCGGGCCGAGCTCGCCGCGCTGCCCGGCCGTTTCCTGATCACTGTGGACGACGGCAGCGGGGACGTGAGCGGCCTCGGTGGGGACATCGGCCTGCACGGAAACGCCCTGCTGCTGGCCGGTTCCGACACCGGGCTCAGGATTTCCGATCCGGTCGCGGCGGTTGTCACGGCGGCGCTGGAGTTCCAGGCGATCCGGGGCGAGGCGTGGCGTCTCGCCGAAGTGCCCGACGGGATCGCACGGATCACGGCCACGCTGCGCATTTCCGGGCTGGGCACCCCCGGTCCGGACCGCATCCCGATCGAGGCCCAGCCGTCACGCCCGATCGGCCGAATCGGTGACGTGACAGTGGCCGCCGTGCCGCTCGGGAAGCTCACCCAGACTCAGGCACGCCAGCTGTGTGATCTTGTTCCGTGGGTCCGGCTCACACCGTGGCGCAGTGTTGTGCTCCCGGACATCGACGTGCCCGCCGACCTGGTCACCGATCCGAGTTCACCGTGGCACGGGGTGACGGCGTGCGCCGGGCGTCCCGGCTGTGCGAAGTCGTTGGCGGACGTGCGCGCGGACGCGACCGCGTGGATACGCACGCGCAAGGACTCGGGTCCCGTGCACTGGTCGGGATGTGAACGTCGGTGCGGGAAACCGGCAGGGCAGGTGGTGGAGATGATCGCCACGGGCAACGGATACCGGAGGAGCGAGTGACCGAGTACGTGCGGGACGGCGCGGAGATCTACCGCCAGTCCTTCGCGACCATCCGTGCCGAGGCGGACCTGGGCGGTCTGCCACCGGACATGGCACGAGTCGCGGTCCGGATGATCCACGCCTGCGGCATGGTCGACCTGGTCAGCGACATCGCCTTTTCCCCCAACGCCGTCGCCAAGGCCCGTGCTGCGCTTCGCAACGGCGCACCGATCCTGTGTGACGCGCGGATGGTCGCCGCCGGTGTCACGCGCAAACGTCTGCCCGCGGACAACGAGGTCGTGTGCATGCTGGGTGATCCCCGAGTTCCGGACCTGGCCGCGGACATGGGCAACACCCGGAGCGTCGCCGGGTTCGAGCTCCTGCGTGACCGCCTTGGCGATTCGGTTGTGGCGATTGGGAACGCGCCGACCGCGCTGTTCCACCTGCTCGACATGATCGCGGACGGCGCGCCTCGGCCCGCCGCCGTGTTGGGCATCCCGGTCGGCTTCGTCGGCGCGGCCGAGTCGAAACAAGCCTTGGCCGACAACAGCTTGGGGTTGGAGTATCTGGTTGTTCACGGGCGGCGCGGTGGCAGTGCCATCACCGCGGCGGCAGTGAACGCGATCGCGAGCGAGGAAGAATGAGCGAGCCGACAGGCCGGTTGTGGGGCGTCGGGCTGGGTCCCGGCGATCCGGAACTGATCACCGTGAAGGCGGCGCGGCTGATCGAGTCGGCCGGGGTGATCGCGTTCCACAGCGCGCGGCACGGCCGCAGCATCGCCCGGTCGATCGCCCGGCACTACATGCGCGAAGGCCAGATCGAAGAGCCGTTGATGTACCCGATCACCACCGAGACCACCGATCATCCCGGTGGCTACCAGGGTGCGCTCGACGACTTCTACGAGGAATGCGCCGCACGGCTGGCCGCGCACCTGGACGCGGGACGGGACGTTGTCGTTCTGGCCGAAGGGGATCCGTTCTTCTACGGCTCGTACATGCACCTGCACAAGCGGCTCGCGCACCGGTATCCGACTCAGGTCGTGCCGGGTGTGACGTCGGTCAGTGCCGCGTCGGCGGAACTGGGCAGGCCGCTGGTCGAGCGGGACGAGATTCTCACCGTGCTGCCGGGAACGTTGCCCGCCGAAACACTCGCGGACAAGCTCGCGGCCACCGACTCGGCGGTGATCATGAAGCTGGGGCGGACGTTCCCGAAGGTACGTCAGGCGTTACAGGAAGCCGGGCGGCTGGACGAGGCCTGGTATGTCGAGCGCGCGACGACCGACAAGCAGCGCGTCGAGCCGTTGGCCGACGTGGACCCGTCCACGGTCCCCTACTTCTCGGTGGCGTTGGTGTCGAGCCGGGCCGCCGCGGTCACGCCCACGGCGACGACGACACAGCGGGCAGGCGAAGTCGTGGTGGTCGGGCTTGGCCCGGCCGGGCGTGAATGGCTGACGCCGGAGGCGCAGGAAGCTCTGGCCACGGCGACGGACCTGGTCGGCTATGGGCCGTACATCGACCGTGTGCCACCGAATCCGCGTCAGCGGCGGCACGCGTCGGACAACCGTGTCGAAGCTGAGCGGGCGGCGTTCGCACTGGATCTCGCGCGCGGCGGGGCGCGGGTGGCCGTCGTGTCCTCGGGCGATCCCGGGGTGTTCGCGATGGCGAGCGCGGTGCTGGAGGTCGCCGAGGAGTACACGGATGTGCCGGTGCGGATCCTGCCGGGCCTGACCGCGGCGAACGCGGTCGCCAGCCGGGTCGGCGCGCCGCTGGGACACGACTACTGCGTGCTGTCGTTGTCCGACAGGCTCAAACCGTGGGACGTGATCGCGTCGCGGCTGTCCGCGGCGGCCAAGGCCGACTTGGTGCTGGCGATCTACAACCCGGCTTCGCGCAGCCGGACCTGGCAGGTCGAGGCCGCGCGGGATCTGGTGCTGGAGCACCGGTCCGCGGACACCCCGGTCGTGATTGGCCGTGATGTCGGCTATCCGACCGAGACGATCACCGTCGTCCGGCTCGCCGAGCTGGATCCGTCCATGGTGGACATGCGGTGCCTGCTGCTGGTCGGCTCGTCGCAGACCCGGTTGACCGAGAACGGCAAGGTTTTCACGCCTCGGCGATATCCCGAACCCAGCTGACAGCTTCCGCCACAGTGGACGCGGTGTCGACGCCGTCCGGCAGCGGCGGACGACGGACGACGACCACGGGGAGACCGAGTTCCCGTGCTGCGGTCAGTTTCGCCGCTGTCATGTCGCCGCCGCTGTCCTTGGTGACGAGCACCTGTATCCGGTGTTGACGCATGAGCGCGATTTCACCGTCCACAGTGAACGGTCCGCGGTCGAGTATGACCGTGAGCCGTTGCGGCACAGGTGGTCGCGGCGTCTCGACCGAGCGAGCCAGGAACCAGTTGCGGAGACCCGCGAACTCGGCGAGCTCTTCACGCCCGGTTGTGAGGAAGACACGTTCGGCGGGCAGGCTTGCCGCCGCCTCGGCCACGCTGTCCACCCAACGCCAGTCGTCGCCGGGGCTTTCCCGCCAACCGGGGCGTCGGAGCACGACGAGTGGGAGCCCCAAGTCCCGGGTGACGGCTGACGCGGTCACGGTCATCGTGGCCGCGAACGGGTGGGTCGCGTCGATGACCGCGTTGGTCTCGTTGTCCAGCAACCATGCGCGCAGCCCGTCCGGGCCGCCGAAACCACCGACGCGGACTTCGCCGGGCGGCAGCCGGGGCGTCCGCACACGACCGGCCAACGATGAAACGACCTTGTGCTCGGGCAATTGGCCCGCCAGGAGGCGTGCTTCCGCTGTGCCACCGAGGATGAGGATGTTCACCGGGCGCGGTTGATCCGGGGGCGATGGGCAGAGTACAGGTGGCTGTCGACGAACTCGCTCGCCAAGAGCGCCCGGCCGACGATGATCACCGCTGTCCGCTTGATCTCCGCCGCGTGGACCTGCGCGGCGATGTCGACGAGTGTGCCCCGCAGAACGACCTCGTCCTCGCGGCTGGCGTAGGCGACGACCGCGACCGGGCAGTCCGGCCCGTAGTTCGGCAGGAGTTCCTGGACGACCTCGTCGATCCGCTGTACCGCGAGGTGCAGCACCATGGTGGACCGGCTGCGGCCGAGGGTGTCCAGGTCCTCACCGGGCGGCATGGGCGTGGCACGCGCCGAGATCCGTGTCAGGACAACCGTTTGCGCCACGCCGGGGACCGTGAGTTCACGCTTCAGGCTCGCCGCGGCGGCGGCGAAAGCGGGCACACCCGGGGTCACGTCGTAGGGCACTCCGGCGTCGTCGAGCCGTCGCATCTGCTCGGCCATCGCGCTGTACACCGACGGGTCGCCCGAGTGCAGCCGGGCGACATCCACGCCCTGCGAGTGTGCGTCGACGAGTTCGGCGATGATCTCGTCGAGGTTCAGGTTGGCCGTGTCCACGAGTTTCGCGCCCTCAGGACACATCTCCAGCAGCTCGACCGGCACGAGCGCACCCGCGTACAGGCACACCGGTGACGAGGAGATCAGCCGCTGCCCGCGCACGGTGATCAGATCGGCCGCGCCCGGCCCTGCGCCGATGAAGTGCACGGTCACGCGTCGGTCTCCTTGCTGACGGTCCAGATGGTCACCGGCATCAGCGGCCGCCAGCCGGTGAACCCGCCGACCGGGGATCCCCGGCTGATCGAGATCCGGACCAGGTCGCCGCCGAGGCGGGCGTGCCATCGTGCCACGACCGCCTCGGATTCCACAGTGACCGCGTTCACCACCAGCCGCCCGCCCGGCCTGAGCGCCGCCAGTGCCCACTCGACCATGCCCTCAGCCGTCAGACCGCCACCGATGAAGATGGCGTCCGGGGTGTCCAGCCCGTCGGCCGGCGCCTCGGCGACGACCACCTCGATCCCGGGAACGCCCAGCTCACGAGCATTGCGCCGGATCCGCTCCGCCCTGTCCGCGTCCCGCTCGATCGCGATCGCACGGCACGACGGATGCGTACGCGACCACTCGATCGCGACGCTGCCCGCTCCCCCGCCGACATCCCACAGCAACTGCCCGGGGACGGGCATCAGGCGGGACAGGGTGACCGCGCGAACCTCACGTTTGGTGAGCTGGCCGTCGCTTTCATAGGCGTCGTCCGGCAAACCGGGCACGTTCGGCACCAGCTTGTCACCATGACAGTGAACCGCGATCACGTTCAACGAGTCGCAATCCCCCTGCCACTGCTCGGCGGTCCCCACCACCTGGCGCTCAGCCGAGTCGCCCAGCAGTTCGAGCACAGTCATCACGCTGGCGCCGTAGCCCCGTTTGGTCAGCAGCCCCGCGACCTGGCCAGGTGTGTCGCCGTTGGCGCTGAGCACGATCAGCTTGCGTCCAGGGTGGACGTGGGCGTTGACAAGCTCGACAGGGCGGCCGACAACGCTGACCACCTCGACATCCTGCTGTGCCCAGCCCAAGCGGGCACATGCCAACGACACTGAGGACGGGTGCGTCAGCACACGGACGGGCCCGAGCTTGGAGCCGATGCCGTAGAACATCGGGTCACCGCTCGCCAACACGCAGAGCTCCCGGTCCTGGTACTTCGCCAGCAGCTCGGGGACGGCTGGCATCATCGGCGACGGCCAGGCCACTCGCTCGGCTGTGACCTCCCGCGGCACGAGTTCCAGCTGACGCGTGCTGCCCAGAAGGACCTCCGCATCGCGGAGCGCCTGCCGCGCCACGGCGGTGAGGCCGTCCCATCCCTCAGCACCGATACCGACGACCGTGACCATGGGGCCAACATTAGCGCTGGTCAGGGCAGTTCGGATTCGAGGCGGCGCTGTAGTTCGCTCAAGGTCTCGCGTGCGAGGGCGAGCCTGTCCGCGTCGAGGCCTTCGGTGGTACGGAGGGCAAGCTGGGTGTAGGCCGTCTGCATCCTGTGCAGGGCGGCACGGCCGGTCGGAGTGACTTCGAGCAGCTTGGCCCGCTGGTGCGCGGGATTGGGCTGATAGCAGGCGAGTCCGTCCTCGACGAGCAGGTCCGCGACGCGCTGGACGCTCTGCCGCGTGTGGCCGAGTTGGCTGGCGATGGCCACGACCGGGGCGGCTTCGTCTTCGACCTCGGCGAGGACCTGCCAGCGCGCCAAGCTCTGGCCGGTGGGGCGGGCGATGCCGTTGCCGATCGCCTCGACGACGTTGGCGAGCCTGCCGACCTGGTCGATCAGTGCCGCGTAGGCATCGCAGGCTTGATCACCACTCTTGACAGCATGCTGTCGTATCGCTAGCTTGTCGGACATGACAGCATGTTGTCATGTAGCGCTTCGGCCCGCAACAGGCGAACCAGGAGAACAAATGCCCTCCGCACCCCGCCCACTCCGGATCTCACGCGACATCATCGTCGCCGCACCACCGTCTGCGGTGTTCTCGGTGCTCGCCAATCCGCACCGCCACACCGATTTCGACGGTTCCGGCACCGTGCGGAACACGGTCTGGGGACCGGATCGGCTCGGCATGGACGACACGTTCAAGACAGCCATGAAGCTGTTCGGCGTGCACTACAAGATCGTCAACACGGTCGTCGAGTTCGAGGCGGACCGCCGCATCGCGTGGTGCCACCCCGGCAAGCACCGTTGGCGCTACGAACTCGAAGAGGTCGACGGTGGTACGCGGGTGACCGAGACCTGCGATTTCTCCACCTCGCCGGTGCGCGGACTGCTCATGCGCACACCGTGGCCCCGCTGGAACGCCGAGGGCATCGAGAAGACCCTGCCCAGGCTCAAGGCACTGGTCGAGAACGGCTCCTGAACCACCTTCAACGGCAGAGGAATCACTGTGCAGATCGGTATCGGACTTCCGAACCAGGTGCGCGATGTCACCGCGTCGACCATTCCACGCTGGGCGGCCCGAGCTGAGGAAGCCGGGTTTTCCACCGTCGCCACGACCGGGCGCTACGCCTACCCGAGTGTGAGCGACACCGTCGCGCTCGCGGCCGCGGCGGGGGCGACCAGCACGATCGGACTGCTCAGCGCGGTCCTGCTGGCTCCGACCTGGCCTGGTGCCTTGCTGGCCAAGGAAATCGCGGGCATCGACGGTGTCTCCGGCGGCCGTCTCACGCTCGGCGTCGGAGTCGGGTCGCGCGAGGACGAATTCACCGTGCCCGGTCTCGGCCTGGACGGTCGCGGCGCACGGCTGGACTCCGACCTGGCGACATACCGCGAGGTCTGGGGCGGCAAGCCGGTCGGCAACGGACCGAATCCGGCCGTACCGTCGGGAACCCGGCAAGTCCCCATGCTGTTCGGCGGATACTCCGCTCGCGCGCTGGACCGCATGGTGCGCTGGGGCGAGGGCTACATCGGCGGTTCGCTGCCGACAGCCATGACGGCTCCCAGCTTCGAAGCGGCAAAACGAGCCTGGCGAGAGGCAGGCCGCCATGGCTCCCCGAAACTCGCCGTACTCACCTACTTCGCACTGGGCGACACAGAGGCCGGACGAGCGAACATCCAGGACTTCTACCGGCTGGCCCCCAAGGAGATCGCCGCCAACGCGGTGCTTCGCACCACCAGGGAGACGATCCAGCAGTCCGTCACGGAATACACCGACCTCGGTGTGGACGAGATCATCTTCGTTCCGGCCACGGACGACCTCGACGAGGTCACGCGGCTCGCCGACGTCATCGCCTGAGCCCCGCGTCGGTTCGGGTCAGCTCGCCTCGACGATCGCCCGCGCCAGCGCGGCCGTCTCGCTCGGGGTCTTGCCGACCTTCACACCCGCGGCCTCGAGGGCTTCCTTCTTGGCCGCGGCGGTACCGGCCGAACCGGACACGATCGCACCGGCGTGCC
>NZ_CDME01000021.1 GCF_000826545.1 Kibdelosporangium sp. MJ126-NF4
CCATGGCTCCCCGAAACTCGCCGTACTCACCTACTTCGCACTGGGCGACACAGAGGCCGGACGAGCGAACATCCAGGACTTCTACCGGCTGGCCCCCAAGGAGATCGCCGCCAACGCGGTGCTTCGCACCACCAGGGAGACGATCCAGCAGTCCGTCACGGAATACACCGACCTCGGTGTGGACGAGATCATCTTCGTTCCGGCCACGGACGACCTCGACGAGGTCACGCGGCTCGCCGACGTCATCGCCTGAGCCCCGCGTCGGTTCGGGTCAGCTCGCCTCGACGATCGCCCGCGCCAGCGCGGCCGTCTCGCTCGGGGTCTTGCCGACCTTCACACCCGCGGCCTCGAGGGCTTCCTTCTTGGCCGCGGCGGTACCGGCCGAACCGGACACGATCGCACCGGCGTGCCCCATGGTCTTGCCCTCCGGCGCGGTGAAGCCCGCGACATAGCCGACGACCGGCTTGGTCACGTTCTCCTTGATGTACGCCGCCGCACGCTCCTCCGCGTCGCCACCGATCTCACCGATCATCACGATCAGCTCGGTCTCGGGGTCGTCCTGGAACGCCGCGAGCGCGTCGATGTGCGTCGTACCGATCACCGGGTCGCCACCGATGCCCACCGCGGACGAGAAACCGATGTCCCGCAGCTCGTGCATCATCTGGTAGGTCAACGTGCCCGACTTCGACACCAGACCGATCTTGCCGGGGCCGGTGATGTCCGCCGGGATGATGCCCGCGTTCGACTTCCCGGGCGAGATCAGGCCGGGGCAGTTCGGGCCGACGATCCGGGTTTTCCCGCCCTTGGCGACCGCGTGTGCCCAGAAGTAGGCCGAGTCGTGCACCGGGATGCCCTCGGTGATCACGACCGCCAGGCCGATTCCGGCGTCGATCGCCTCGATCACGGCGTCCTTGGCGAACCTCGGCGGCACGAAGATCACCGACACGTCCGCGCCGGTCTTCTCGATCGCGTCGGCCACCGAGCCGAACACCGGCACCAGCGTGCCGTCGATGTCGGCCTCGGTGCCCGCCTTGCGCGGGTTCACGCCACCGACGATGTTCGTGCCCGACTTGAGCATCCGCTTGGTGTGCTTGGTGCCCTCGGAGCCGGTCATGCCCTGGACGATGACCTTGGAGTTCTCGTTGAGGAAGATGGCCATCTTGTTCACGCCCCCGCAGCAGCAAGTGCGGCAGCCTTGTCGGCTGCGTTGTCCATTGTGTCCACCTGCTCGAGGCCGGGCAGCTTGGCATCGGTGAGGATGCGGCGGCCCTCCTCGGCGTTGTTGCCGTCCAGCCGGACCACGATCGGCCGGGTGACGGCCTCGCCGCGCGACTCAAGCAGCTGGAACGCCTGCACGATGCCGTTGGCGACCGCGTCGCACGCGGTGATGCCACCGAAGACGTTCACGAAAACGCTGCGCACGTCCGGGTCGGACAGGATGATCTCCAGCCCGTTGGCCATCACCTCGGCCGACGCGCCACCACCGATGTCCAGGAAGTTGGCGGGCTTCACACCGCCGTGCCGCTCACCCGCGTACGCGACGACGTCCAAAGTGGACATGACGAGGCCCGCGCCGTTGCCGATGATGCCGACCTGGCCGTCGAGCTTGACGTAGTTGAGGTCCTTGGCCTTGGCCGCGGCCTCCAGCGGGTCCTCGGCCGCGACGTCGACGAGGTCGGCGTGCGCCGGGTGCCGGAAGGCGGCGTTCTCGTCGAGCGTGACCTTGCCGTCCAACGCGATGATCTTGTCCTGCGGGTCGCGGACCAGCGGGTTCACCTCGACCAGCGTGGCGTCCTCGGCGACGAAGGCGTCCCACAGCTTGACGATGACCTCGGCGACCTGGTCGGCGACGGCCTCGGGGAACTTCGCGGCTGCCGAGATCTCCTTGGCCTTGGCCAGGTCGACGCCCTCGATCGGGTCGATCAGGATCTTGGCGAGGGCCTCCGGCTTGGTGACCGCGACCTCTTCGATGTCCATCCCGCCCTCGACGGAGGCCATCGCGAGGAACTTGCGGTTGGCGCGGTCGAGCAGGAACGAGAAGTAGTACTCCTCGGCGATGTCGGATGCCGGCGTCACCAGGACGCGGCGGACCACATGGCCCTTGATGTCCAGTCCGAGAATGGCCTCGGCCTTGGTCCTGGTGTCCTCGGGATCGTCGGCCAGCTTCACGCCACCGGCCTTGCCTCGGCCACCGGTCTTCACCTGTGCCTTGACGACGACCGTCTGGCCCAGTTCGGCCGCGATCGCCTTGGCGTCTTCGGGGTTGTCAGCCACGGAGCCCGGCAGTACCGGCACTCCGTGGGCGGCGAAGAGGTCCTTCGCCTGGTACTCGTACAGGTCCACTGAGAGCTCCTGCTCCACCATATGCACTGCGCTGGACGGAACGACCCTAGCGACCGGTGTTCGGGGCCGGGCCGTCGGTCCTGGTGAGGTCGGTCACCGCTTGTGATCGGGCGCGAGCGTACTTGCCCAGCTCACGACGCCTTCGGCGTTGCCGTGCCGGAAAACCGCCTTGACTCCGGCGGCCCGCAGCGCGTGTTCGTCGCCGTCCGCAGTGGCGAACACCACGGTCCGGGCGGCCAGTTCTGTACCGATCAGGCGGTGCTCGCCGGTCCGGACGACCAGTCCAACCGCGCGCACGTCCTCCTGCTCAGCGGCGCGCGCGATCTCCTCGGCTGTGCCCGCTGTGGCGTAGACGACCTCCACGCCGCTGTCACGCAGCGCACGCGCCAGCGCCCGGGTCTCGGCGTCGTCCGCTTCGAGCTCGACGAGCAGCAGCCTGATCATGTGCGGCGCGCGGGTTCCGGCCGCACCGCCAACGCCACGAACGCACTGATCACCAGGGCCGCGATGGTCGCCAGCGACAACCACGTCCCGGCGGCCGCCGCCGAGCCTTCGGCTCGTCCGCCGGTCATCGGCACTTCCAGCGCGTGCACGGCGACCAGCCCAGCCGTGCCGAACAGCAAGGCCGCGGCGCGCGGCGGACGGCTGCGCGCGGCGAGCACCGTCGCGATGATCACCGCGATCACCGCGATGACAAGGCCCCACGACGCGATCCGGAAGTTCGACCAGATGCCCGGCGCCGCGTACTGCTCGGCACGCATCGTCGGCAGCCCGAACGCACCGATGGCGAACAACACCGCCGCTGCCAACGGCGCCATCAGGATCATGTTCGACGGGCGGTCGGTCAGATCGACGTCGTCTCGTTCGATCGCGCCCGCCGCACCGGCGCAGATCGCCGCGCCGAGCGCGAACAGGACCGCGAGCAGCGTCCACCACGTCCCTGCGCCCGCGCGGATCGCGCCGCTGGTGGACGTGGCCGTGACGACGGCGTCCAACGCGAGGAACGCGGCGAGCGGGATGGCGACCCACGCGACGCCCAACATCGGACGGAAGATCCGCGAGATCGGCTTGATCAGCAGGAGGATGCCGAGCGCGATCACGAGGATGGCCGACGGCAGCAGCAGTCCGTTCGCGAACGAGCCGGGACGGACTCCGGAAAGGATGATCAGCTCGTCGGTCTGGTTGATCGGGACGTCCGTCGGGATCTCCACCACGAACAGGTCGGTGGCCTGGCCGAGGATGGCGGCGGCACCGGCGAGGAGCGCGAACACGCCTGCAGTGCGGTGCATCCGGCCGCCGCTCTCCGCGATCGGCACGCTTTCCTTGCGCTTCACCGCAAGCCCGCTCGGCCACACGACGGTGACGACGAGCCCGAGAGCGCCGGCGGTCGCCATGTACGACCGCCAGTCGGCGTGCAGCCAGTCCACTGCGCTCCCGGCGACCTGCGCGGGAAGCAGGAACGTGAAGACCGCCACCGCGACGCCGACCAGTACGCCCCGGCCCATCTTCGACGAGCGGGCCGTCCCCGCGAACACGCAACCGAGCAACGCGGCGAGCACGATCAACAACCCGCCCGCGATCACCAGCCCCGGCCCGTTCGCGAGGTCGACGTCGAGCAGATACGCGTTGTCCGAACGGAACGGCGGCATCAGCAGGCCGATGGCCGCGAGTCCGCCGAACACCAGTCCCCAACCGAGCAACCGCTTGCGCGACTCCGGTTCCGAGTCCTCGAACTCGGCGGCAACAGCCGTACCGGGCTGAGCACCGGCACGAACAACCACCATGGCACCGGCGGCGAACGTCAGCACATGCCCGGCGACAAGCAGCCAAGTGCCCACACCGGCGGCCAGTGGAACAAGTTGAGTCGGCACAACCAACTCAGGCCGCGACGCCACCAACGCGTCCGCGGCGAGTTGAAGATCAAGCAGGGCTCGCCCAGGCGCGAGGAAGGCAACACCGACGAGCACACCCGCCGCACCGATCGGCCTGCCCGCGACCAACAACCCAGCCGCGACCAGAACCGGAAGAACAGCGAGCACGACGAGTAGTGGCCCGCTGCCATACGCGGGCGGAGGCGCGCTCCGCAGCACCCCGACAAGCGGACCGATCGCCACCAGAACCGCACCAGCGGCAGCCACGACCATCGCCAGTTTCAACAGAGCCGGTACCGCAAGCCGCTCCGGCACGAAATCTCCACCCTCACCAGCGGTCGGGCCGGTCGGATGCCGGGTTTCCGACGATCGGATCCGCGAATTCATCGCCCCGAACCTAGCAAGGCGATCACACCCGACTTCCCCCAGCACAGCCGCCACCCAGAACACACCAGGTCACACGGACGGAACAGGAATATGCGCTCGCCGAGTGATCCACATGGACGCCGAAGCCCCCGTGTCACGTGCCAACCGTCATGCGGGCGCGGTCGGGCTTTGCGGAGGTTCTTCGGATCCTGATGACAACCTTCGGCGGACTTGTCGCGTCTTAGGGGCAGAGGCGAAGTTGGGGCCTGCCGCCTGGGGATTGGTGACGGGCGCCTGCCGGAATCGGGGAACGGGCGAGCGGGGTTCGAGGTTGCCGGTGGCGGGGGCTACCGGGCAACCGAAGGTTGTTGTCGATCAGCGGATTGCTGGGGACAGGGCTGGCGCCCCGGACACGTTTCGCCGGGTGGGCGGGATGCACCGAAGGCCACCTTGGTTGCACTCAGTGCACCGAAGGCCACCTTGGTTGTGGGTGTCAGCGGTGGTGGTGACTGAGGGTGAGGGGTGGTGGGTGGTTGCATTGGATACATGGGGTTGGGGTGGATCGAGTAACGGGGGCGTGGGTGCGGTGAGCGGTTCGATGGGGCCATAGGGCGTGCAGAACCGCCCGGTTGGCGTAACACAGATCACATTCTGGCGTGTTATGCCGAGTTAACTTTGGGTAGTTGTTACTGATCAGTGACTTGTCCGGGCTCCCTGAACGGCAGAAGACACCTTCGGGAAGTTGCCCTCCGCTGTCTCCTCTGGTTACTGTCCCCCGGTCCGTTGTCACGGTCCGGTCACGGCAGGACTTGGGTGGTTCCCCCGAAACCACCCGCCCGGGATCCCCCGCCCGGTTGTCCACGCCAAAGCTCGTCCCCGCGAGTTGAAGTGCCGCCCGGACTCCCCGAGGCAGAAGGGCAGGCTTTGTCTCGACACCGCTCCCCCGGCGGGCAGCAGCAGTCTGCAGTGATGCTTGAGGCGCTTGATCGCACCTCGAGCGACGACCGCGCAGAGCGCGGCGCGCACCGGCTTCCGGCGCCGCCGCCCGCGTTGCGTGGCCGTGTGGTCGTTGCAGCTGTCGCCATCGGCGCTTTCGCAGCCGCCGCAGCTGGTCAGACTCTCAACGCAGGTGCGTCCTCCGGCGACGGCATCGCTCCACCGCTCCCCAACCCTGACGGCGCGTCCGCCGCGTTCGGCGTTGGTGGCGACATCAGCGCCGCGGCCCCCGAGGTTCTCACTGTCGCGCAGGTCAGCGACGCGGGTATCGAAGCCCGCAAGCTCACCCAGAGCGCGCAGTTGATGGCCAACAAGACCGCCAAGCTCCAGCAGGAAGCCGCCGAACAGGCCGAGAAGTCACGTGTGAAGTACGTCCGCCCCGCGGACGGCGTTTTCACCTCCGGCTTCGGCGCCCGGTGGGGCGTGACCCACTTCGGCGTGGACATCGCGGGCAGGTTCGGCTCGCCGATCCGCGCGGTCACCGACGGCGTCGTCATCGAGGCGGGCCCGGCCAGCGGCTTCGGCCTGTGGGTGCGGGTCCAGCACGCGGACGGCACGGTCAGCGTCTACGGACACATGGACTCGATCACCGTCCGCGAAGGCGCCAAGGTCAAGGCGGGCGACCAGATCGCGCGGATGGGCAACCGCGGCCAGTCCACCGGTACCCACCTGCACTTCGAGATCTGGGACTCCAGCGGCCGCAAGATGAACCCCGGCCCGTGGCTCTCGCAGCGCGGCGTCAACCTCTGACGAACCAGACCCCGGCGACTCGCCAGACCGTGCACATGGCGGGCGAGCCCCGGGGCGTCTGACAGCCCACGCATCGTCGACGACGACCTGTGGGCGCGTGCTGGCCGAGCAACGAACGCCAGGCTCCGGAGAGCCTGCGCAGCTCGTGACCGATTTCTCTGGGCTGCGCCGTCGCCAGGCGCTCGACGCCGTCCAGGTAGCCGGCCACACGCTCTGCCAGCACGCGGAACAAGATGTCGTCCATCGGGGCACCCCCTGCTTTCTGGCTTTCGGGTTCATGGGCGCCAGTCAAGCAGGGGGGTCTGACAGTTTTCGAACTTGTGGTCGAATGCCCTGGTCAGGCCTTCGCTTCCGCTGGTTTCGGCGCCGGGCGGGCGGCGCGCTCGAGGACCTTGCGGCCGTAGACGTAGCGGGCGGCGAGCGCCACGCCCTTGTTCACGATCGTCTGCGGCAACGGCATCGGTCGCAGCACGTCGACAATCAGGACAATTCGCTCGCCGGTGCTGTTATTGACCACCTCGTGGCTCCAGCTGTCGTCGAACAGCATGCTCTCGTTTTCCTGCCACGTGTACCACTCGTCCTTCACGCGGATGCTCGGTGGCGCGTCGTCCGGCACTTTGAGGCCGAGGTGATACCGCAGATACCCGCAGTACGGTCCCTCGTGTTCCGGAATTGACTTACCCGGCTCGAGAATCGAGAAGAACGCTTGGAAGACATTCGGAATCGACGCGAGGAGTGCGGTCGTTTTAGGGCATTTCGACGCGTTCGGCTCGGCCCGCTCACCCATCGCCCACAAGTAGAAGATCTTCCACTCGTTGGGCGTCGCGTTGGAGATCGTGGCCTGGTCAGGGTCCAGATCGTGGTACGCGGGCAACGTCGAGCGGTCGGCGAGCACGCCGTCGAGTTCGGCCCGGATGTCCGCGTAGGAATTGTCAAGGCTGCGCAACGCCGGATACGTTTCGTCGATGTCGAACAGCACCGGCCGCTGCTCACCGCCTGCCGTCTGCTTGAACCACTTGCTGACAGCTTCCTGAATAGGCTTGGTATTCACGAGTCTCCCCAGAGCGTGTCCGTCCAGTACTTTCGAATACTGGCCCCGCAGAACGGTGACTCGCATCGGGGAACGACCCGTAGGCGTCCCTGAACGTAACCCTTAGAGCTTTACCAGGGGAACGCTGCCGATCAGCATCAGCCGAATCGTGCCCGCGCTGCCGAAGTCGATCGTCGCGGTGGCGCGCGGACCCGCGCCGTCCGTCGCCACGACCGTGCCGAGCCCGTACTTGTCGTGGTTGACGCGGTCGCCCGTTTCGAGCTTCAACGCGGGCGTGTCCTTCCAGCCCTTGAACGGCGTCGAACGCATGCCCTGCGCGGCGATCCTGGCCTGCGCCGAGTCCGATCCGGACCGGCTCCACGTGGTCATCGCGGACGGGCCGGACGAGCGCCTCGACGACGACTCCACCCTGCGCCAGTCCATCAGCTCGGCCGGGATCTCGTCGAGGAACCGGGACGCCGGGTTGGTCGACGGCTGGCCCCACGCGGACCTCATCACCGCACGCGACAGGTACAGCCGTTCCCGCGCCCGCGTGATCCCGACATACGCCAGGCGCCGTTCCTCAGCCAGCTCGACAGGATCGGACAACGCGCGCATGTGCGGGAAGATGCCGTCCTCCCAGCCGGTGCTGAACACGACCGGGTACTCGAGGCCCTTGGCCGTGTGCAACGTCATCAGCGTGACCACGCCGTCGGAGTCGGCATCCGGCACCTGGTCGGCGTCGGCGACCAACGACACGCGTTCGAGGAACGCTTCGAGCGTGCCCAGTTGCGGCGCCGTCTCCTCGTCCTCGATCGCGGGTGGGACCTCGGCGAACTCCCGCGCCACGGTGATCAGCTCGCGGAGGTTGTCCAGTCGGGTGGCGTCCTGCGGGTCTTCGCTTTCCTCGAGCTCGGCCTGGTAGCCGGTGCGGTCGATGATCGCTTCGAGCAACTCGGCCACGCCGCCGTCGATCAGCTCGCGCAACGAGTCCAGCAGCTCGACGAAACCCGCGATGCACTTCTCCGACCGCGGGTTGAGCAGGGTGACCTCACCGGCCGCGGCCTTGCGCAGCGCCGCGCTGAACGAGATCCGCTGCTGTTCGGCGTGCGTGGCGACCACGGCTTCCGCCCGGTCGCCGATGCCGCGCTTGGGCACGTTCAGGATCCGCCGCAGCGACACCGTGTCCTCGGGGTTGGCCAGCACGCGCAGGTACGCCAGCGCGTCGCGGACCTCCTTGCGCTCGTAGAACCGCACGCCGCCGACGACCTTGTACGGCAGCCCGAGCCTGATGAAGATCTCCTCGAAGACACGGGACTGGTTGTTGGTCCGGTAGAACACCGCGATATCGCTGTTGCGGGCGTCGCCGTGGTCGATCAGCTTGTCGATCTCACCCGCGACGAACGCGGCCTCGTCGTGCTCGTTGTCGCCGACGTAGCCGACGATCTTCTCGCCTTCGCCCGAGTCGGTCCACAGCCGCTTGTCGATCCGGCCGGGGTTGCGGGAGATGACGGCGTTGGCCGCGGACAGGATGGTCTGTGTCGAGCGGTAGTTCTGCTCCAGCTTGATCGTGGCCGCGTCCGGGTAGTCGCGCTCGAACTCCTCGATGTTCCGGATCGTCGCGCCGCGGAAGGCGTAGATCGACTGGTCCGCGTCGCCGACCACGCACAGCTCACCCGGCGGGATGTCGCCCGCGCCGACGCCGACCAGTTCACGGACCAGCATGTACTGGGCGTGGTTGGTGTCCTGGTACTCGTCGACCAGCACGTGCCGGAAGCGGCGGCGGTAGTACTCGGCCACCTCGGGGAACGCCTGCAGCAGCTCGACCGACTTCATGATCAGGTCGTCGAAGTCGAACGCGTTGGCCTGCTGCAGCCGCTGCTGGTAGACGCCGTAGACCTCGGCCGTGCGGCGCTCGAAGTCGTTGGTCGCGCGGCCCGCGGCGGCCTCGTAGTCGATCAGTTCGTTCTTCAGGTTCGAGATCTGCACGGCGAGCGACCGCGCGGAGTAGCGCTTCGGGTCCAGATCGAGGTCCCTGGCGACCAGGGTGATCAGTCGCCGGGTGTCGTCGGAGTCGTAGACCGAGAAGTTCGACGACATGCCGATGGTCTTGGCCTCGCGCCGCATGATCCGCACGCACATCGAGTGGAACGTGGAGACCCACATCGCCTTGGCGCGCCCGCCGACCAGGTCGGCGACGCGCTCCTTCATCTCGGCGGCGGCCTTGTTGGTGAAGGTGATCGCCATGATCTCGCCGGGATGCGCGTTCCGCGCGGCCAGCAGGTAGGCGATTCTCCTTGTCAGCACACGGGTTTTGCCCGATCCCGCGCCCGCGACGACGAGCAGCGGCGTACCGCTGTGCTCGACGGCCTGGCGTTGCCGGTCGTTGAGGCCCTCAAGCAGGGCGGCGACGGCCGGATTGACAGGAGTGGTGCCGGGAAGCTCGAACAAGGCGCTCATCGCGAACAAAGGTACTCGGTGGGTCCGACAAAGTCCGGGCCGCCTCGCACGTGTGTTCACCCAACTTGTTCGTCGGACACAGAAATAGAACCGGCCCTGAAGTCGTTGGCACGGATGGCGGGCGGTGCGGTGCTCCGCGCAACGAGGCGCTTCACCAGGAGTTCGGGGTCCGTTTCCGGGGTATTCCGGGGCTGATCCCTGATCCATTCGCCTGCCGGGGACGAGAGTCTGAAGAGGAGATCCGCAGGGGAGCTGGGAGACGGGGGCGCGAACGTGTTCGAAGGCCTGATGCCCGACCTCACCGCGCTGTCACCAGTCGCGGTGCTGGCGACGATCTTCGTGTTGTCGTTCATGGAGACGACCGTGGTGATCGGCGTCGTCCTACCGGGGGAAGTCCTCGTCGGCGCGTGCATCGGGGTGTTGCATGTCGCGTGGTCGCCGCTCGCGGGGGCGGTGGCGGCCGTCGGGTGCCTGGCGGGTCAACTGGGTGGTTACGCGCTTGGTCGCTGGTCGGGGCCGGCGATCAAGCACGGCTGGGTCGGCCGCAAGGCAGGCCCGAAACGGTGGGCACAAGCCGAGCGCCTGGTTGGGGAATCAGGTGGCTGGCTGTTGGTGACAGCGCGGTTCGTCTCCGTGGCGCACACGCTGGCACCTGTGCTCGCCGGTGCGCTGCGGATGCCGTTGCGCAAGTTCGTCACGTTCGCCGCCGCCTCAGCGGTGGTGTGGGCGGCACTGTGGACCGCTGTCGGGGCCGCGCTGTCCGGCGCCAGCCGGGTCATCGATCCGGGCGTGTTGTCGTTCGCACTGGTCGGCGGGGGTGTCGTGGTCGGCGGAGTGATCATGACCAAGCTGTTCCGCAGGCTCGACAAGGCGGCCGAGCAGCACGCCGACGACGACGCGGGTGAACAACCGGCGCCGCCGCTCGACGCACGCACGCCAGTTGTGTCAAGATGAGTTCGTGCGGACAGAGCGCTTTTACTTTTTCTACGGGAACCGGACTCCGGCTCCCGTGGTTCTCTGACGCCAACCAGACACCACGAAGCCCCCGGAGTCCGCGGACCCGGGGGTTTCGCGCTCCCGGGCCAGGCCTCCTAGAACGACAGGAAAGCCGATGACCCCCACGACCGAGAACGGCACCGCCGCCGACGACATCGACGCGCTGCGCAAGGAGATCGACTGGCTCGACGCCGAGATCCTGCGTCTGGTCAAGCGCCGCGTGGAGGTGTCGCAGACGATCGGCGCGGCGAGAATGGCCGCGGGCGGCCCGAAGATCGTCTACAACCGCGAGATGGACGTGCTCGCGCGCTACCGCGAACTGGGCCCGGAAGGCCGCCAGCTCGCCATGGCACTGCTGAACCTCGGCCGAGGCAGGCTCGGCCGTTAAGCCAGCGAAATATCAGGGCGATCACCCATCCGTGCGCGCCCGGGGAAAGGGCACACTGGAGTCATGCTGGACCTGATCGCCGTGATCGTCGTCATCGTGGCCCTGGTGGCCACACTCGCCCACGTCGGGTACTTGGCACTGCTGAACTCGGCGGCGAGCAAGCGCGCGGGTGGCGGGCCGATCGCTCAGTACGTCCGTTCCCGGTGGCCGCTCGCCGGTGTGACGACAGCCGGGGCGTTGCTCGGGCTGTTGCTCACCGGTGGCAGCGGCTTCGTCGACGTCCTCGCGATCCTGATCGGCGGTGGCTCCGGCGCCGTCGCGGTGAAGTCGCTGGAGTCGACGCAGAAGAAGTACAAGTCGGATTCGTAGGCCCTCGTTTCGCTCCGGCAGGTCCGGTCGCCGACACCCGGCGTGTCAAGCGAGTTCACCCCTTCGTGTGTCCCCCTAATTTGGGCTCCTACCAGCGTTTTCGCGCGCGGGGGCACGGCATACCCTGGCACGGGTGAGCACCGGATCCGCGTTGGTCGTCGCCGCCTTCATCGACGACGTCGACTTCGGTGCGGCAGGCAAAGCAGCGACGGGGTCCGGCGTCCGCGCGATCCGCGAGGCGCGTCCCGAAGCAGTGCTCACGTGGTCGTCATGTCGTGATCATGAGTAGTCGCGTCATGACAGGCAGTGAGAAGGGTCACACCAGCATGACCAGCGGGGAGCATCAGCCAGCACAGGGACGACACCGGCATCACCAGGGCACCTGGACGCCTGAGGTCACACACACGCACCCACCCGCGCACTCCCGTCCCGACGCAGCCCGTACCGAAGACGCAGCCCGTACCGAACCGGTGCTGGTGCCACCACCCAGCGCGGCCGAGACGACCGTGCCCGGCCTGCACAAGTTCGACCTGGGCACCATCCCCGCCTCGGTGACCCCGCCGAGGACGTGGCGCAAGGCAGCGTGGTTCGCGATCGGCGCGTCCCTCGCCGTGGTGTTCGGCCTGGCGTTCGCAGCGGCGGCGCTGGTCGGCAAGCCCAAGAACAACGACACCATCGACGCGCTGCCCGGTGTGCCGAGCGCGCCCGCCCTCCTCGACGCGCCGATGGAGCCCTCGACGCGGTCCACGCCGAAGCACACGACCAGCCGCGCCGCGGAGCGCACCACGGAGGCGGCCGCCGTGCCGACCCAGTCCTACCGCGGCACGAGCACTGGACCGGGCACGAAGAGCAGTTCCGTGCGGACGAGCGCCTCCCCGGTGCCGTCGGCCCCGTCGACGCAGCCTGGCCCGCCGGTCAGGGAGACCACACCGAAGCGGGCCTTCGCGACCAACGACCCGAAGCAGATCGGCGACCGCACCGAAGCCTTCTACAAGCAGGTCACCAACAATCCGGCCGCGGCGTTCCAGATGACCACCGGCGAGCTGCGCGGCCAGGGTGAGCAGGCGTTCCGGCAGCGCTACGCGGACATCAAGTCGGTCGAGGTGCGCCGGATCGGTATCGACCCGAACCAGGGAACCACGGTCAGTGAGGTGAAGATCACCAAAACGGACGGGTCGACGTTCACCGAGCGCAGGAGGCTGAAGTTCACCTCGGGACAAGATCCCAAAATCAGTTCTGAAGTTACCCATTAAGTCCGGAGCCGAACGGGCCGATACCGACAGTGCCAGCGGTCACCGCTGGCCCAGTCGAGGTACAGCCAGCGCCACGAACAACCCCGAACGGGTGACACCGCAGTGGCCCTGCGTGACTCGGCACCCGAGCTGCAGAGACACACACGCAAGGAAGTAACCAGTGGAGCGTCCGACGTCTGGTCGCCGGCACATCCGAGCCGGGGCGATCACCGTTGCGGAGCTGATCAAGAACCGGCCGACCCCGGTTCACGTCCCGTCCCGCGACGACGAACCGTCCCGCGACGAGGCCGCCACCGAGGAGATTCCGGCAGGCATCGCCACGGAACCCATGCCGCCGATCTCGGCAACCGATCACCGGGCCGAGACATCGTCATCACCCGCTCCGAACACGCACCGCCGCCAGGCGGCCCGCACCGGCCAGCTGGCGAAGCTCGCCGGTCTCGGCGTGGCCACCGTCGTGCTGTGCGGCTCCATCGCCGCCGCCTCGATCATCAACACCCGCAGGCAGGCGACCACGGAGGCAGCCGATCGTCCGGCCGCGGAGATGACCAACGAGCAGGCCCTGCTGCCCAACATGTTCACGCTGACCGCGGGGAGCACCACGCCGCGGATCACGACCGAGCTGCCTGCCCCGAACAAGGGCAGCGCGACTGCGACGGTGGAGAATCCCGGCAGCGGTCGTCGCCCGGCCGAGGCGAAGAAGCTCGCGGGCAGCAGCACGCCGCCGACGCAGGCCGCCAACACCACGCCGACCGACATCGAACTGGTCCGCGAGTACTACAAGCTGCTGGCCAGCCAGCCGCACCAGGCGGTCGGCCTGCTCGACGGCCTGCTCAGGCAGACCGACCTGTCCCACTTCCTGGACTCGTGGTCGCAGACCCGCGACATCCGCGTGATCGACGTGCAGCCGCGTGATGACGGAGCGTTGCTGGCCGTTGTCGAGATGATCCTGCCTGACGGCGCCACCGCGCGCGTACAACAGCTGCTCAGGGTCACCGACGGCCAGCCGAAGCGGATCACCGGCGCCGAGATCCTCTCCGCCCAACGCAGCTGACATACCGAAGCGGTGACGCCCGATTGGGCCGCCTCGGTACCTCGCGTCACCAATGCGCCCCCCGATCGGGCTAAGCTTGTCCACGCCCGAGGAATGGACCGATGTGTGGCATTGGTCTCATTCGGCGCACCGGCGCACCGACACGCCGGTGTTGTTCGTGTTCAGGTAATGGTCTTGCGACCATGCGCGAAGAGTGAGCGCATAGCCTGGGGGCGGGTTTCGGGGTCGTCCGCCTGAGGAGAGCAGAGCGCCGGCGAGTAGTTCGCGGGCAAGGAGGTGTCGTGAGCGACGAAGGCCGACTGGTAGCCGGTCGCTACCGGCTCGTGCATCGCATCGGCACTGGCGCCATGGGCGTCGTCTGGCAGGCGAGGGACGAACGGCTCAACCGGGTCGTCGCCGTCAAGCAGGTCCTCCTGCAGACGGGGCTGACCCATGAGGAGATCAACGAGCAGCTCGAACGCGTCCAGCGTGAGGGCCGGATCGCAGCCAAGCTGCATCACCCGAACGCCGTGACGGTCTTCGACGTGGTCGACGAGGACGACGCGCCGTGGCTGGTGATGGAGTACGTCGCGAGTCAGAGCCTGGCCGCGGCGCTGAAGGAGCGCGGCACGCTCCAGCCGCTGGAGGTCGCCGCGATCGGAGCGCAGATCGCCGCCGCGCTGGCCGCCGCGCACGCCGCCGGGATCGTGCACCGGGACATCAAGCCGGGCAACATCCTGCTTGCCGACAACGGCACAGTGAAGATCACCGACTTCGGTATCTCCCGCGCCAGCGACGACGTCACCGTGACCAAGACCGGCCTGATCGCCGGTACGCCCGCCTACCTGGCCCCTGAGGTGGCGTACGGCAAGGATCCGACACCACCCACCGACATCTTCTCCCTCGGCTCCACGCTGTACGCGGCGGTCGAAGGCGAGCCGCCGTTCGGCCTGAGCGAGAACACGCTCGGTCTGCTGCACGCCGTCGCCGCGGGCAGGATCAACCCGCCGCAGCACGCGGGCCCGTTGACCCCTGTGCTGATCGCACTGCTCGCGACGGAGTCCGAGGACCGGCCGACAGCCGCGCACGCCAGGGACATGCTGGCCTCGGTCGCCCGCGGCGACCGCCCGGACGTGCCGGAGATGCGAACGGCGTTCGCGAATCCGTCGACCGATCCGCGGACCAGGGCCATCACCACGCAGTCCGGACGATCACGCACGGGAGTCCGTCCAGCGGCGGCCCCGCCGCCTCCACCCCGCAAGCAGTCCAAGCGGCCGCTGGTGATCGCGGCAGTGATGGCCGCACTGGTCTTAGGCCTGGGTGGTTGGCTGATCGCCGCGAGCGGCAAGAAGCCGGCGACCGGGCAGAATCCGTCGCCCATCAACAGCTCGCAGACAACCACCGCCCCAGTGGAGACGTACACCAACACGGATACGACGCAGGAGACCACGTCGGCGCCGCCGAAGCAGACTCCGAAGTCGACGCCGAAGACCACCAGTTCGACGACAACGACCACCACCACGACAACGACGACGACCACCACGACGACGACGACCACCAAGCCGACCACGTCGTCGAGGCCGACGTCAGTGTCGGTCGACCCGCCGACTTCATAGTTCGAAGCAACCTCTGGGTGTGCCCAAACGACACATAAGTAGAGTCCTTGGTCGCAGACAGTCCAGCCGCACGGGAGTTAGGCGTTGCCCACCGACGAAGACCGCCTTGTGGCGGGTCGATACCGACTGGGTCAGCGCATCGGCAGCGGCGCTATGGGCGTCGTCTGGCAGGCGCATGACGAGCGGTTGCACCGCACCGTCGCGGTCAAGCAGCTGCTCACGCAGCCGGGCCTGACCACCGCGCAGGCCGAGGAAGGCCGATTGCGCGCGATGCGGGAAGGCCGCATCGCGGCCCGTCTGCAGCACCCGAACGCGATCACCGTCTACGACGTGGTCGAGGACGACGGCCAGCCATGGCTGGTGATGGAGTACCTGCCGTCCCGCAGCCTCGCGGCCGAGCTCGACGAGCGCATCACGCTGCCACCGCAGGAAGCGGCCAGGATCGGCACGGAGGTGGCAGCCGGCCTGGTGGCCGCGCACGCGGCCGGGATCGTGCACCGCGACATCAAGCCCGCCAACGTGCTGCTCGGCAACGACGGCTCAGTGAAGATCACCGACTTCGGCATCTCCCGCGCGGTCGGCGACGTGACGGTGACCGCCACCGGCATGCTCGCCGGAACGCCCGCCTACCTCGCCCCCGAGGTCGCCAAGGGCATGGAGCCGACGCCGGCATCGGACGTGTTCTCGCTGGGCTCAACGCTGTACATCGGCGTCGAAGGACACTCACCGTTCGGTCTCAGCGAGAACACCCTCGCCCTGCTCCACGCCGTCGCCGCAGGCAAGATCACCCCGCCTCGGCAGGCAGGCCCGCTGACCGCGTTGTTGATGCGTCTGCTGCGTACCGAACCGGAGGAGCGGCCGACCATGGCCGCCGCCAAGGAAGCTCTCGCCGCAATCGCCACCGGACGCCCCATGCCACCCGGCCTGGTCAGCGGCGGCTCATACGACGGCCCAACCGTGGCACAGCGGATCCAGCCGCCCGCCCCCATGCCACCGCAGCCCGTGCAGCAGCAGCTCAACCACCCGGCGACACGGATCGACGCCAACCCGTTGGCCGAGCCACGCCGCACACCACCAGGCGGCTTCCCCATGGGCGGCCCACCGCCGCCCAACACGCCACCACGCGGCGCACAGCCACCGCCCATGGCCTCCCAGCCAAGACCCGCGGCCGAGCCAAGACAGGGCAGAGACGTCCGCAAGATCGTGCTGACCGTCCTGGCAATCATCGGCGCGGCGGTAGTCGGCGTCCTCGTCGCAAGCCTCTTCACGCCAAACAATCCAACCAACGCGCAGGGACAACAAACCACCCTGCCCGCACCACCTCCGACAACCGTCACCCAGACAGCGTCGGAAGCCCCGAAGAAAACAACCACGACAACACCCCCGTCCACCACCTCAGCGGCAACGTCATCGACCCCGACCGACGACGAGGACACCAGCGAGAAGCTGGAAGACGCGGGAAACTTCGTCAACCGCTACTACGACCTGCTGCCGGAAAAACCCGAAGAAGCCTGGGCCCTGCTCACCCCCAAGGCACAGGGACAGTCCAACGGCAAGGACAACTACCTCAACTTCTACGCCAAGATGTCCGACGTCCGAATCAACGACGTCAGCGCCGACGACAAGGGCACCGTCCGTGGCACCGTCCGCTTCACCCTCAAGGACGGCAAGGAAACCCGAGAGCCGTACAAGTTCACGGTGATAGTGCAGAACGGCAAGCTGATGATCGACGACTTCACCAAGGGCGGCGCGACCTGACCGGCGCAGGCCATTGCCTGCCCAAAAAGTCAGTCCCACCCACATGCAGAGGACCTGCGGGCCTGCGCGCAAAGCGCAGGTGCTTGCGGCTTGCGGCGTGCGCGAAGCGCAGGGGTGTGGTTCGTGGGGTGTCCCTCCCGTATGGCCTGGGCGTAGCCATACCATGGCGTGTCGGGAGGTCGGCCTACGCAAACCGACCCACAGCGCAGGCGATACCGACCTCCCGGCACGTCGTGGTTTCCTCCGGCAGGACATACGGGAGGGGCGCCCCGCGCCCCCCACTCGACCCAGGAAATCACGTGAGCTGAGCCAACCGGCGCGAGAAACGAAGAGGTCTGTGGTGTCCCCTCTCGGAGGCCTGCCTGCCGGCGAGGCATCTTTGTCTTTCTCTTCCCCCACCCCATAAGACAGTCCCCCGCCCAACCCGGGGGGCGTCCCTGCTCCAGTCTACCGGCAATAACCCCTGGTCAACGGGCTACCGACGAGTTGTGGACAACGAGATTCGCCGATGATCCCTTCGCCTCAGGGACGAGACTGTGATGCCCGCCGTGTCGGGCTCGTTCCCGACGCTCGAGTTTGCTCGTGGCTCGAAGAGCGTGTCCTCGCCGGACGGCAGGCCTCCGAGAGGGAAACCAACACATGGTCTGCCCACCCGGTTGGCTCAGCCCACGTGACTTCCCGGGTCCAGTGGTAGAGAGGCGTGGTCGGTCCCCTCCCGTATGACCTGCCAGAGGAAACCACGACGTGCCGGGAGATCGGTACCGCCTGCGCTGTGGGTCGGTTTCGTAGGCCGACCTCCCGACACGCCATGGTATGGCTTCGCCCAGGCCATACGGGAGGAAACCAACCACGAACCCCACCCATGGGTGGTTTTGTGGCTGCGGGTCACTGGGTGACGCGGTTCGCCACTTCCCGCAGCGCTGTGAGGAACGCTTGCACGGCAAGGTTTTCCGCGCTTGTTTCGCGGATCGCGGCGTAGATCTCCCGTGTCGGCTCTGGTCTGCGGACGCGTTTGGCCACCACACCGAAATGCGGAGTGTCCAAGCCCAACCGCGGAATCAACGCCACACCAAGCCCAGCAGCCACGAAACCCTGAGAAGTCGAGTAGTCCTCCGACTCCACCGCCACATTCGGAGTGAAACCCGCGGCCGCGCAAGCGTTCATCATCAGATCAGCGCACGGCCCCGGAATCTGCTCGGTACTGATCCACGGCTCTTCCGCCAGGTCAGCCAGATCCACGTAACGCTTGGCCGCCAACCTGTGCCCGCGCGGCAACACAGCCCGCAATGGATCGTGCATCAGGTGAATCAGCTGTACGCCACGCCGCGGCGGATTCATCCGGGGGAAGACCACGATCGCGACATCAGCTCGGCCCTCCTCCACCTCCGGCAGCGGATCCTCCGGATCGATCAGCTTCAGGTCGATCTGCACACCAGGATGGTCCTTGCGCAGCTGCGCCATCGCAGGCGGTACCAGGGCCACACCAGCTGTCGAGAAGTACCGGATCGACAGCTGTCCCGTCTTTCCCTCCTTCAGGTCCCGCAGCGCGCATTCGGCGTCCGAGAGGTTCTTGCTGATGATCGCCGCGTGCTCGGTCAGCAGACGGCCCGCCGCCGTTGCCCGGACGCCTCGCCCGACGCGTTCGAGCAGCGCCACGCCTGCTTCCTTCTCCAGCACCGCCAGTTGCTGGCTGATCGCCGACGGGGTGTAGCCGAGGTTGCCCGCCGCCGAGGTGACCGATCCGCTGGTCACGACGGCTCTCAGCAGCTGCATGCGGCGTACGTCAAGCATGGCTCGATCGTACAGCTTTGCTTAACGGTTGATCCATATATATTCAATTGTTCTGGCTAGTTAGCAGGAGCATCGTTGAGGCGTACGTCAACGATGGGAGACCGCGGTGGGCAGCAGGGGCACTCTGATCAGGATGGGCGTTCTGGCTCTGCTGTGGGGATCCAGCTTCCTGTGGATCAAGTTCGCGCTCCAGTCGCTGTCTCCCGGCCAGATCGCGATCGGGCGCAGCGTGCTCGGCGCGGCCGTACTGGTCGTGCTGTGCTACTCCGGCAGGCAACGGCTGCCCAAGGACCGCAAAATCTGGGCCCACCTGGCGTTTGCCGCGTTCTTCGGCAACGCGCTGCCGTTCTTCCTCTTCGGTTTCGGCGAGCAGACGGTCGACTCCGGCGTCGCCGGTGTGCTCAACGCCACAACGCCGTTGTGGGCGTTGTTGATCGGGGTCCTGCTCCGGCACGAACGCAAGCTGATCTCGTTGCGGATGCTCGGCATGCTCGTCGGATTCGCGGGGACGCTGCTGATCTTCGCGCCGTGGCAGGCGAGTGGGCTGACCAGCTGGGGAGCGCTCGCCATCCTCGGCGCGGCGGCCAGCTACGCCGTCAGTTACACGTACATCGGGCTCAAGCTGTCCGGGAAGGGCACGGCCCCGATCGCGCTGTCCGCCGCGCAGCTGGTCACCGCCGCCGGGTTGAGCACCCTGTTGCTGCCGATCGACGGGTTCGAGCCGATCACGTGGCACCCGATGGGTGTGATCGCGCTGTTCGTCCTCGGGGTTTTCGGTACCGGGTTCGCGTTCGCGTTGAACTACCGGTTGATCGCCGACGAGGGCGCGGTGGCCGCGACCTCCGTCGGCTACCTGCTTCCTGTGGTTTCCGTGCTGCTCGGCGCCGCTGTGCTGGGTGAGCCGGTGACCGTCCGGGTGGTGGTCGGCATGGTCGTGGTCCTCCTGGGGGTGGGCATGACCCGTTGGCAGCCCAAAGCCGCCGCCAAGCCGGAACTCGTCGTTCCGGCTGTGGCGGCGGCCCCGGCCACGTCCCCCGCGTCAGCGGTTGCGGCGGCGGACCGAGCTGCCGAGTAGCAGCAGGCCGACCAGGACCGCGCCGCTGGCCAGCAGCCAGCGCGAGTCGAACGAGGGCAGCCAGGTCCGACCGTCGGTGAGCACGTAGGCCGACATCAGCAGCGCCGCGATCCCGGCCAGCAGGGTCAGCAGGTCCAGCCGCTTGCGGTCGGTTGTCTTGTCCGTGTCGTCAGCCACGACGCACCTCCACGTTCCCGGAGTTCACCCGGGCCTCGATGTAGATCTTGAGTCCACCCGGCCCGTCGGTGCCGTTGTCGGTGCCTGCGACGTGCGCGTCAGCCGCGTTCTGTTCGTTGCCGACGCAGTCGACGGAACCGAGCCCGGCGTCACACAGGTACTCCACGTCCGCGGTCGGCGGCACGACCACCTCGACGTTGCCGAGGCCCACGTCGATCTTCGTCTGGACCGACCCCGTCGCGGGCAGGGCGGTCAGGTCGAGGTCGACTGTTCCGCCGTCCACGCCGTAGTACTTCGAGACCGCGTCGGTCGAGGTCGGCTTCGCGGTGATGGTGCCCCAGTCCTGCCGACTCCCTGAGGACACATCGAACATGCCGCCGCTCTGGGCCGTGGTGAACACGAATCCGGCCAGCGCCAGCGGAACCGCGAGGCCGATCAGGCCACGGCCGCCGCCCATCAGCGAGCCGCCGACCATGCCGAGGCCGACGACGGCCAGCATGATCCCGATGATGTGCCCTGGCGTGAACCAGGAGACATACGGCGTGATGAGCGCGCACGCACCGCCGATGGCCAACGCGGCACCGAACGTGATCCCGCCGACGGCGGAACGCCTGCGGCGTGGTGCGGGCGGCTGCGGCGCGGGTTGAGCGGGCGCCGGGTCCGGCAGGTCCCACGCGAACGGCGCGGCACCGAGCGGGTCCCACGCGGGCGGGCCGGTCCGCTGCTCCGGCTCCTGCTGCGGCGGTACGGGCACCGCTGCGGTCTGGGCGTTCATGTCCACTCCCAGCGGCATCGTCGGCTGCGCGACGGGCGGTGGCGGCGGTGACGGCGGCGCGAGCGACGACCTGCTGCGGTGCAGCAGGAACATCGCCGTCAACAGCAGGGCCAGTCCGACGATCCCCTCGCCGCCACTGCCGTTGAAAGTCCAGAGTGAGACGCCGAACAGCACCGCGCACAGCATCAGCGTGAAGAACCAGCCTGTGCTGCTGCGGCCACGGCCGATCAGCGCGGGCAGTGCCGCTTCCTCGTCGTTCTCGTCGGGGAAGAACAGCCAGCCGAAGATGTACACCATCAGCCCGGCCCCGCCGATGACGGCGGCGACGACCAGCAGGACCCGCACCAGGACAGGGTCGATCTGGTAGCGGTTGGCGATGGCCGCCGCGACACCCGCGATCTTCCGGCCGCGCCGCGGCCGCCTCGGCCGGGTGCCCCAGAAGTCCTTCAGCGTGTCCTCCGCCCCGGCCAACGGATGGTTCTGCTGTCGCTGCGTTCCGCTCACGGTGACAAGGATGAGCCGACCGGACCGCCCCGCACATCAGGGACCGCCCCTGAGCTTGTCCCCGGGACGTTCCCTGATGACCGGCTTGCGCGCGCGTGTGACCATTCTCGTGTGGGTTTGCAGCTCAGACGGGACACCAACGCCCTGAACGCCCCGAACGCGCCGGACTTCAACCGGATGTACCGGCGGCGGTCCGGGCGCACCATCGCGGGCATCGCGGGCGGCCTCGCCGATCACCTCGGCGTCGACGTGCTCTGGATCCGGCTCGCGTTCGCCGCGCTCGCGGCCGCCGGTGGCGTCGGCGTGATCGTGTACGGCCTGCTGTGGGCGTTCGTGCCGCAGC
The DNA here is from genome assembly GCF_000826545.1 of Kibdelosporangium sp. MJ126-NF4. The sequence goes on from NZ_CDME01000021.1 coordinate 21,895, forward strand.
AGGACGCCGATGCGGAGGCCGCGCCGATCTCGTCGAAGGAACGCCAGCAGGCGATCGGCCTGATCGCGCTCGGCGTGGGCGTCGCGCTGGCCGGGGGCACGCTGACCGGCACGTTCAACGGCTGGGGCGGCGCCGCGCTGGCGTTGTCCGTGATCGGTGCCGCGATCGTCTGGCGTGAGGCCGACGAACGCCGCAAGGGTGAACGTGGCGCGTTCGTGCGCACGTTGTCCGGTATCGCGCTGGTCGTGTCGGGTGTCGCCGCGTTCCTGCTGCAGGCCGTCGGCAACTACGACCAGCCTCAGTTCGTCATCGCGTCGGTGGTGGCGGTGCTGCTGGGTGTCGCGGCCGTGACCGTGCCGTGGTGGCTGCGGCTGGTGCGGGACCTCGGCGATGAGCGCCGCAAGCGGATCCGCACCGAAGAACGTGCCGAGATCGCCGCCCACCTGCACGACTCCGTGCTGCAAACGCTTGCGTTGATCCAGAAGCAGGCCGAGACGCCCCGCGAGGTGCTCCGGCTCGCCCGTGGCCAGGAGCGGCAACTGCGGACCTGGCTGTACGGGCCGTCCGGGTACAGCCGCGGCGACGCGCCGATCACCGGCACCCACGTCAGCGAGCCGACCACCATGTCGGAGGCCGTCGAGGTGGCGTGCGGCGAGGTCGAGGACACGTTCGCGATCAAGGTGCAGCAGGTCGTCGTCGGCGACTGCGAGCTGGACGAGAAGCTGACCGCGTTGGTGCAGGCGACCAGGGAGGCGACCGTCAACGCCGCCAAGCACGCGGGCGTGGCCGAAGTCAGCGTGTACGCCGAGGTCGAGCCGGATCGGGTGAACATCTTCGTGCGTGACCGGGGCAAGGGCTTCGACGAGGGAGCTGTTCCGACCGACCGGCATGGCCTCGCCGACTCCATCAAGGGCAGGATGGACCGCAACGGGGGTTCGGTACGGATCCGAACCGCCATCGGCGAAGGCACCGAAGTGCACCTCGAGATGCCGAGGAGCACCGCGTCGTCGAGGACTGCAGGGAGAGAGGCCAAGGCGTGAGCGAGACGGCACAGCAGGCGGACACCACTCGCAAGGTCCGGGTCTTCCTGGTGGACGACCACGCGTTGTTCCGCGCGGGCGTGCGCACCGAACTGGACTCGATTTCCGACGAGGTCGAGGTGGTCGGCGAGGCGGGCACGGTCGGTGAGGCGGTCGCCGGGATCGCGGCGAAACTGCCCGATGTGGTCCTGCTGGACGTGCACATGCCCGACGGTGGCGGTGCCGAGGTGCTGCGCAAGATGCGCCCGACGCACCCGGCCGTGGTGTTCCTCGCCCTGTCGGTGTCCGACCAGGCCGAGGACGTGATCACGGTGATCAGGGCGGGCGCACGCGGCTACGTCACCAAGACGATCTCCAGCCAGGAGCTGGTCAGGGCGATCTGCCGGGTGGCCGAGGGCGACGCGGTGTTCTCGCCGCGGCTGGCCGGGTTCGTGCTCGACGCGTTCGCCGACCGGCCGGGATCCGCGCCGATCAGCGACCCCGAGCTGGATCTGCTCACGCCGCGTGAGCGTGACGTGCTGCGGTTGCTGGCGCGCGGGTACGCGTACAAGGAGATCGCGTCCGAGCTGTTCATTTCGGTCAAGACAGTCGAGACGCATGTTTCCAGCGTGTTGCGCAAAACCCAGCTGTCCAACCGCTACGAGCTCTCCCGCTGGGCTTCCGACCGCAGGCTCGTTTGACACCAATGGGACGAATTCCCTACTTCTGATGGTTACGGTGTAGTAACAAGCTTTTCTACCGTTCTCCGTGACCCGGATCACTCCGGGCCCACCAAAAAGGAGAACTCCAAATGAAGGCACGGTCCCTGCTCGCCGGCCTGTTCACCGCTGGAGTCGCACTCGCCGGGCTGGCTATCCCAGCCGCAGCGGCTCAAGCGGGTCAGCCAACAGACGTCGAACCGATGGTTGTCGGTGGCCGCAACGCCACCGAAGTCTATTCCTTCATGGCATCCCTGCAGTCGACCTCAGGCGGCCACAGCTGTGGTGGCTCGCTGGTCAAGGCGAACTGGGTGGTCACCGCGAAGCACTGTGGCCAGCCTGCCCAGGTCCGTGTCGGCACGACCAACAGGACCAGCGGCGGCACGGTCGCACGTGTATCCCGTCGGATCGCTCACCCCTCCGAAGACCTCGCGGTGTTGCAACTCGCGACCTCGGTGTCGCAGGCGCCGATCGCCATCGCCGCCGACTCCGGCCCGGCCGGGACCGCGACCAGGATCATCGGCTGGGGTCAGACCTGTGCACCGCGCGGTTGTGGCGGCGCGCCGATCACCCTGCAGGAACTGGACACCTCGATCGTGGCCGACAGCCGGTGCTCCGGCATCCGCGGCGCGACCGAGATCTGCACCAACAACCCGGGCGGCAGCGCGGGTGCCTGCTACGGCGACTCCGGTGGCCCGCAGGTCAAGAAGGTCGGCGGCGTGTGGCAGCTGATCGGTGCCACCAGCCGCGCGGGCAACAACAGCTCGACCTGCGCGACCGGCCCGTCGATCTACGTCGACACCGTCGCGACGGCAGCCTGGATCCGCCAGAACACCGGCGGCTGACCCAGCGGTAGAACCACGAAGGGGCTGGCCGGTAGCGACACCGGCCAGCCCCTTCGGCACGTCATTCCCACTCGATGGTGCCGGGCGGCTTGCTCGTCACGTCGAGGACGACCCGGTTGACCTCGGCCACCTCGTTGGTGATCCGCGTCGAGATTCGTTCGAGGACGTCGTAGGGCAGCCTGGTCCAGTCCGCCGTCATCGCGTCCTCCGACGACACCGGGCGCAGCACGACCGGGTGCCCGTAGGTCCGGCCGTCTCCTTGCACGCCAACGCTTCGCACGTCGGCCAGCAGCACGACCGGGCACTGCCAGATGTCGCGGTCCAGTCCGGCCGACGTCAGCTCCTCGCGGGCGATCGAGTCCGCCGTGCGCAGGATCTCCAGGTTGTCCGCGTTGACCTCGCCGATGATCCGGATCGCCAGGCCGGGCCCGGGGAAGGGCTGGCGGTGCACGATCGTCTCCGGCAGGCCGAGTTCCAGTCCGACCCGGCGGACCTCGTCCTTGAACAGCGTCCGCAGCGGCTCGACCAGCTTGAACTGCAGGTCGTCCGGCAGACCGCCGACGTTGTGGTGGCTCTTGATGTTCGCCGCGCCCGTGCCGCCGCCGGACTCGACCACGTCCGGGTACAGCGTGCCCTGCACGAGGAAGTCCACGCCCTCCTCGGTCTTCAGGTCGCGGGCGGCCTGCTCGAAGACGCGGATGAACTCCCGGCCGATGATCTTGCGCTTCAGCTCGGGATCGGTCACCCCGGCCAGCGCGTCCAGGAACCGCTCGCGGGCGTCCACAGTGATCAGGTTGACGCCGGTCGCGGCGACGAAGTCGCGCTCGACCTGGGTGCGCTCACCGGCCCGCAGCAGGCCGTGGTCGACGAAGACACACGTCAGCCGGTCGCCGACGGCCCGGTGGACGAGCGCGGCGGCCACAGCGGAGTCGACACCGCCGGACAGGGCGCAGATCGTGCGGCCGTCGCCGACCTGGGCCCTGATCGCGGCGACCTGGTCCTCCACAATGGACGCGACGGTCCACTGTGGCCTGATGCCCGCGATCTCGTGCAGGAAGCGGCGCAGCACCTCCTGGCCGTGCGGCGAGTGCCCGACCTCGGGGTGGTACTGCACACCGGCGAAGCGGCGCTCGACGTCCTCGAAGCCCGCGACGGCGGCGCCGTCACTGGACGCGGTGACCGTGAAGCCCTCGGGGGCCTTGGTGACGCTGTCGTTGTGGCTCATCCACACCGGGTGCTTACCGGGCAGGTCCTCGTGCAGCACGCCGCCGGACACCGACAACTCGGTGCGGCCGAACTCGCGGATCCCGGTCGCCTCGACCGTTCCGCCGAGGCCTCGGGCCATCGCCTGGTAGCCGTAGCAGATGCCGAACACCGGCACGCCGGTGTCGAACAGCGCGGGGTCGACGGCGGGCGCGCCGTCGACGAAGACACTTGCCGGTCCACCGGACAGGATGATCGCGGCCGGGTCGCGGGCGATCATCTCCTTGACGGACTCGGTGTGCGGGACGACTTCGGAGTACACCTGCGCCTCGCGCACGCGGCGCGCGATCAGCTGGGCGTATTGCGCGCCGAAGTCGACGACGAGCACGGGCCGGGCGCTGGCGTCGGACACTGTGGGTGGCTCCTCTCGATGTGCGCAGGTCAAGCATCGCAGGCGCGCGTGCCGATCTACTGGGTGGGTGAACCCACTTAACGCCCGGTGCCTGAAAGCGCACGCAGCGGAGTGATTACCGTGGACACCATGGATGCCTACACGCCCACACCTCGGCCCTGTTGGATCGCGGGACGCCCTGAGCAGGGCGTGGAAGCGCTGACCGTGCGCCATCCGTTCGACGGATCCGAGGTGGCGACCGTCGCGGTGCCGGGCCCGGAGCAGGTCGAGCGGGCCGTCGCCGCGGCCGTCGCCGTCGCGCCTGAGTTCCGCCGCACGCCTGCGCACGTACGGGCCGACGCGCTCGAACACGTCTCACGCGGCCTGGCCGAGCAGGCCGACATGATCGCCGAGCTGATCACCGCCGAGAACGGCAAGCCGTTGCGGTGGGCCGAGATCGAGGTCAAGCGGGCCGTCTCGACGTTCCGGATGGCCGCCGAGGAGGCGCGCCGGTTCGGCGGCGAGATCCAGCGGCTGGACACCGATCCCGCGATGGACGGGCGGGTGGCGCTGGTGCGCCGGTTCCCACGCGGGCCCGTGCTGGGCATCGCGCCGTTCAACTTCCCGCTCAACCTGGTCGCGCACAAGGTCGCGCCGTCGATCGCGGTCGGCGCGCCGATCCTGGTCAAACCGGCGCCGCGAACCCCGCTGTCGTCGTTGGTGCTCGGCGAACTGCTGGCCGAGACGGATCTGCCGGACGGCGCGTTCTCCGTGCTGCCGGTGGGCAACGAGGCGACGTCCGCGCTGGTGCGTGACGAGCGGCTGCCGGTGGTGTCCTTCACCGGTTCCGGACCGGTCGGCTGGTCCTTGATGGACGCCGCGCCGCGCAAGCACTTCGTGCTCGAACTGGGCGGCAACGCGGCGGCCGTGGTGTGCGCGGACTGGACGGACCTGGACTTCGCGGCCAGCCGGATCGCCACGTTCGGCAACTACCAGGCCGGTCAGTCGTGCATCGCGGTGCAGCGCGTCCTGGTGGACCGGGCGGTCGCGGACGAGTTCGTCGGCAAACTGGTCGACGCGGTCCGCGGGCTGCGCAACGGCGACCCGCACGACCCCGACGTCGAGGTGGGCCCGGTGGTCGACGAGGCGGCCGCCGACCGGATCATGTCGTGGATCGAGGACGCGACCGCCCGTGGCGCGAAACTGCTGGCAGGTGGGCACAGGGACGGCACGCTGGTCGAGCCGACCGTGCTGCTGGACGCCCCGGAGGACAGCAAGGTCTGGACCGAGGAGGTATTCGGCCCGGTACTCGTGGTGTCAATTGTGGACGGTAACGACGACGCATTCGATCGGGTGAATTCCTCCGCGTACGGACTGCAGGCCGGAGTCTTCACCCGCGATCTGCCGACGGCGACGCGGGCGGGCACGGAACTCGAGGTCGGCGGGGTCATCATCGGTGACGTCCCGTCGTTCCGCGCTGACCAGATGCCCTATGGCGGTGTGAAGGGGTCCGGCTTCGGCAGGGAGGGCGTCCGGTCGGCGATGATCGACCTGACCGAGGAGCGGATAACGGTACTGACAAACGTTAGCCTCTGATCGGATCAATTCCGTCACAATTGGAGCAATACCACCAAGATCCCATTTCCCTCCGTAATTCACATTCCCCCATTCGTGAGGTACATTCCAGGCGGGTTCCATGGGGGGAGCCGCGTTTGTACACCCAGAGTCGTATTAGGACCGCTCGACGACTCCGGTCAAGGGACACGTGCCCAGCGCGCGTTACGAGGAGGGAACTAGCGATGACGTCGGCGAACACCGAGAACGAGGACCTACAGGGTCTGGTCAAGCCGAAGCAGAACGAGAAGGTCGAGGCCAAGGCCCCGGCGCAGCAGACCATGGCGGTGGACAGCAGCGGTGGCACCACCCTGCCGAAGGACCCGGAAGTCAAGCCCGACGGCGGTTACCACCACGACAGTGAGCCCGTTGCCGTGCAGCCACGGCCCACTGGCGGCTACCACCACGACGGCGTGCCGACCGACCCGGAGCCGGAGCCCGAGCCGGAACCACGGCCACGGCCACGGCCGACCGGTGGCTACCACCACGACAGCGTGCCCACCACCAGCACCAATTCCTGATCTTCGGCACGTCGAGCCCGTCGGCCGGGCGGTGTTCCGGCCCACGGGCATCATTTGTCCGGATTCTGTGATCTCATAGTCAGGTGAGTCGCGGCCTCGTGAATCGGACGACGGAAGCGATCCGTCAGGCGAGCGAACTCCATCGGCGAGCGCTCGGCCTTGGCGCGAAGGCCCGTGAGGCCGAGGCCATCCGGGTGATGCGGCAGGCCCTCGCGATGCTGGACAGCGTGGCGGCGGAGGCGAGCGAGCAGACCGACTGGCTGCGGGCCTGGTTCCGGATCCAGGTCACCATGGCCTACTCACAGGCCGAACTGGGCACCGTCGCGGTTGGCCTGACCAGGTTGAAGGCGTTGCGGGCCGAGATCGCCCGCCTCCCGCACGGCTCGGTCCGCTCGGAGCTCAACGGGTTCGTCGACCACAACCACGCCACCGTGCTGATGCGCGCGGGCCGTGACGAAGAGGGCATCCCGCTGCTCGACTCGGCCATCGAGCACAAGGAACGCTGCCTGGCCGAAGGCACCGACGATCCCGCCCGGATCACCGAGTCACTGCTGGCCTCGGTCGCCAACCGCGGCCTGGCGTACGTGATCACCGGTCGGCTCGGCCCGGCGACACGGGACCTCAACCGGGCGATCGCCATCGCGATCGAGCACAACCTGCCGATCCGGCTGGCCATCACGATGATCTCGCTCGGCGACCTCAAGCGCCGCACCGGTGACATCCCCGGCGCGCTGCGCTGCTACGAGGAAGCCGAACGGATCTGCCAGGAACAAGGCCCGGACATGTTGTCCCGGCTGCGGTTGGACCGGGCGCAGGCGCTGCTGGCCGCGGGCCTGGCCGACCACGCGGGCCAGGACCTCGACCTGGTCATCCCGCACGCGCGAGAGCAACGTGTCTATCAGGATCTCGCGGAGGCCGAGCTGTTCCGGGCCGCGGCGGCGCTGCTGGAGGACGAACTGACCCTCGCCAAGCGGATGGCGACGGCGGCCAGGCGGCGACTGCTCAAGCGCGGCAACGAGTCCTGGGCGACCATCGCGGCGTTGATCAGCCTGCGGGTCGATGCCCGGCGCGCCGTCGGTTCCGGTCGGATCCCGGCTCGGTTGCCCACGCTGGCAACACAACTGGCCCAGCAGCTGCGCGCCCTGCGGCTCACCGACGACGCCATGCTCGCGGACACCCTGGCGGCGCGACTCGAGCTGCTGCGCGGCAATCCCGGCCGCGCCGAGGCGCTACTCGCCCAGGTACCTCGGCCCGGTCAGCTGACCCCGATCGAACAGCGCATGCTGCTGCGCCTCTGCCAGGCGGAACTCGCTGTGGCACAAGGCAATCGCCGGAAGGCCTTCGCGCAGGCCCGTGCCGGGCTGAACGAACTGAGCAGGGCGCGCGACCGGATGGGCGGGCTGGAACTGGTGTCCGGCACGGCGATCCACGGTCAGGAACTCGGCGACCTCGCGGTCCGGCTGGTGCTCGACGGCGGGGACACCGCGGCCGAGGCACGGCGCCTGTTCGACTGGCTGGAGCGGACGCGGGCGCAGACGTACCGGTACGAGGCATCGGGTTCCGACGATCCACGGCTGAGCGAGTTGATCGCCGAGACCCGGCATCTCGGCTACACGCTCCGCCAGGCGCGGATCGAAGGCAGGCCGACGGCGAAGTTGCAGTCCCGCTACGCCGAACGGCGACGCGCCGCGATGCGGCTCGGCTGGCACGCGGCATCCCGTTGGGGCAAGCCACGTCCGGTCGCGGGTGTCACGCAAGTGCTGGCACAGCTCGGGTCCGGTGCGCTGGTCAGCTTCGCGGTGTCCGGTGACTCGCTGCTCGCCGTGGTGCTGGCCCACGGCCGGGTCCGGCTGGTGCGACTGGGTTCGGCGGCCGAGGCCAGCGAGAACGCCATGCGCCTGCACGCGGACCTGAACGCGATGGCACCCGACCACCTGCCGGAACCACTGTTCGACGCGATCACGATGTCGGCCCGCAAACACGCGGCGGCACTGGACGCGCAGCTGCTGCGGCCGTTGACGGGACTGGACGGAGATCTGGTGATCGTCCCGACCGGCGCGCTCTACGCGGTTCCTTGGGGCGCACTGGATTCGCTGCGCTCACGGCCGGTCACGGTCGCGCCGTCGGCGACCGCGTGGCTCGCCGCGTCGCAGGGATCGTTCCCGGACGGGCACACGGCGTTGGTCCGCGGGCCTGGCCTGACAGCGGCCATCGGTGAGATCGACAAACTGGCCGCGCACTACGACAAGGCGAGGCTGCTGGCCGGGCCGGACGCGACGTCGGAACGGGTGCTGGGCACCATGGACGGGGCGTCGCTGGTGCACATCGCGGCACACGGCGAACACGAGGCGGACAACGCCTTGTTCTCCCGGCTCGAACTGGTCGACGGCGCGCTGTTCGCGCACGAACTCGCCCGGTTGCGCAGGCCGCCGCGGCAGGTCGTGCTCGCCGCGTGCGAGCTGGCGCTGAACCGGATCCGGCCGGGCGACGAGGCATTGGGCTTCGCCGGGTCCCTGCTGGCCGGTGGCGTCGGCACGGTGGTGGCCGCGGCCAGCCGCGTCGGTGACCTGCCCGCGGCCGGGGCCATGGACGACTACCACCGGGCACTGGTCGCCGGGGCCGCGCCTGCCATGGCGCTCGCCGAGGCGGTCAGCGTGGACCCGCTGCGCCGCCCCTTTGTCTGTCTGGGAAGTTAGCGCGGCACGGCCTGAGCGAAACCGAAGACCTTGTCCGGGTCGGTGGACTTGGCGACCTGCTGGAGCCTGGGCAGGTTGGCGCCGTAGTACGCGTTCGCCCAGTCCGGCATCGTGGGATCGATGTAGTTGACGTACCCGGTGGCTCCGGTGAACTCGGTCAGCGCGTCCCGGACCTCGGCCACCTGGGTGTTCGCCCGCGCGGCGGCCGCCGCGTCCGTCTTGAGATAGATCTGGACGCTGGCGAAGGCCTTGCGGTGCGGGAACGCGGTGTCCGACGGCCCGAGGTCGGCGACCGCGCCGCCGAGGCCGTCGATCAGCAGGTCCAGCCCCGGCCGCCCGGTCATCAGCTGCGCGATCTTCGCCGGGTCCGCCGGTCCCGGCAGCATCCGCGACGAGGCCACAAAGGACTCGCGCTGACTGCCACCCGCGAAGAAACGCATCCCCGCCAGGTAGTCCTTGGGCTGCACCACACGGGACGACGGCTGGACCTTCAGCCCGGCCAACAGACCGTTGAGGTCCTTCACCGCGCCGACATAGCAGCCGCTGATGTGACACGCGGGCGCGCCGGACGCGCCGGAGACGACCATGTTGGACCACAGCTCCGGCGGCGCGCCTGCGATCCACTGTTGCCACACGCCAAGGACGTTCGCGACCGAACCCGCCGGGAAACGCAAGGTGAACACCGTGAGGCTCGGCGCAGGCAGCGTGGAGAAGACGAATTCGGTGACTATGCCGAAGTTTCCGCCACCACCGCCGCGCAGCGCCCAGAACAGGTCCGCCCCGCTGCCCGACGACACCTCATGCACCTTGCTGTCCGCGGTCACGATCGTCACCGCGTCGAGCCGGTCGCAGGTCAGCCCGAACTTCCTCGACAGGACACCGATTCCGCCGCCGAGCGTGAGCCCGGCGATGCCGACTGTCGGGCACGACCCGGCCGGCAGGCACTGCCCTGCCTTCGCCAGTTCCGTGTAGACGTCCATCAGCCGTGCGCCCGCACCGATCCGAACTGTCCCGTTAGGACGAACGTTGACCTGGTTCATCGCGCCGAGATCGACCTGCAGTCCCGCCTCGGGAACCGAGTACCCGGCGTAGCTGTGCCCGCCGCTGCGTGCGGCGATCGGGATCTTCGACTCGGCGGCCAGCTCGACACAGGACTGTACGTCCTCTTTGGTCTTGCACCGGACGACCGCAGCCGGTTTACGCGCGTCGGTGAGCGGGTTGTAGATCCGCCTGACCGCGTCGAACTCCGCGTCACCCGGAAGCAGAACGGTTCCGGTGATCCTGGCGCGCAGCGACTGCCAGTCCGGCGGTCGTGGCGGGACAGTCACCGTCGTCGTGGCGGGCGGCGGCGAAGTCGCGCTCGGACTTCCGGGCGCGGTCGACCCGGCGGACGAACAGCCCGCCAGCGCGGTGCCTGCTCCGGCCAGTCCCGCGGCCCGCAAGAAGGCACGCCGATCCATCATCCCGACTCCTCCCGACAGCACCATCATCGGGCGTCCGGCGACTCTTCGCACGACAATGTCGCGCAGGACATAACGGACCAGAAGAGACTACGAAAGGTCACTCGACGTGACCACTGCCGTCACCGCACAGTCATCGCAACGCTCCGGGCGCGGCGGACGGCACCGCAGGCGAGCGGGGCGCGACCGTGTCGACGCGACGGTACGGCGAGCCCTGCTCCGGGCGCTTGTCCGCCTCGCCATTGTTGGGCCACAACGAGAATGCCCGCTCAGCCTGTGCCGTGATGGTCAGCGACGGGTTCACGCCGAGGTTCGCCGTGATCGCCGCGCCGTCCACAACGGACAGACCTGGGTAGTTGTGCACCCGGTGGTACGGGTCGATGACGCCGCTGCGCTCGTCCTCCCCGATCGGACATCCGCCGATGAAGTGCGCGGTCAGCGGGATGTCGAACACCTCGCCCCACGTTCCGCCCGCGATGCCGTCGATGTGCTTCGCGGTCAGCTGGTTGGCCTCGTGACCAGCGGGGATGAAGCTCGGGTTCGGCTCGCCGTGGCCCTGCTTGGACGTGTACCGCCCGCGTTTGTCCACGTAGGTCGTGATGGAGTTGTCCAGTGACTGCATCACGAGCAGGATCACCGTCCGCTCGCTCCACCGGTAGCCGTTGAGCAGCCGCACGGTCTGTATCGGGTGCCTGACCATGAAGCGCAGCGCCTGCTTCCAGCGCGGCACCTCGGATGCGCCGTCCGTGGCGATGGTCTGCAACAAGCTCATCGCGTTGCTGCCCTTGCCGTAGCGGACCGGCTCGATGTGCGTGTTCTCGTCGGGATGGATGGACGAGGTGATCGCGACGCCACGGCTGAAGTCCCTGTCCGGGTCCGCGGTGAACCGGCCGGAGCCGATGATCGCCTCGGAGTTTGTCCTGGTCAGCTCGCCGAGCCTGGCCGAGAGCCGGGGCAGCGCGCCCGTGTGGCGCATCTGGTGCAGCAGGTTCTGAGTTCCCCATGTTCCCGCGGCGAGGACCACGTGCGTGGCGGTCAGCGAGTGCCGGAACCGGGTACCGGTCCTGCGGATGGCCACCTCGAACGACCCGTCGGCGCGCTCGGCCAGCCCGGTCACCGTGGTCAGCGGGATGATCTTCGCCCCGGCCTGCTCGGCCAGGTAGAGGTAGTTCTTCATCAGGGTGTTCTTTGCGCCGACCCGGCAGCCGGTCATGCACGAGCCGCACTCGGTGCACCCGGTGCGAACCGGCCCGGCGCCGCCGAAGAACGGGTCGGCCACGGTCTCACCGGGCTTGCCGAAGTACACGCCGACAGGCGTCGGGTGGTAGGAGTCCGAGACGCCCATGTCCGCGGCGACCTTCTGCATGACCTCGTCGGACGGCGTCACCGTCGGGTTGGTCACGACACCGAGCATCCTGCTCGCCTGGTCGTAGTGCGGCGCCAGTTCGTCGCGCCAGTCGGTGATGTGGGCCCACTGCTTGTCCCGGTAGAAGGGGTCGAGCGGGCGGTAGAGGGTGTTGGCGTACACCAACGAGCCGCCGCCGACACCCGCGCCGGCCAGCACCATCACGTCCCGCAGCAGGTGGATCCGCTGGATGCCGAAGCAGCCGACCGCGGGCGCCCACAGGTACCGGCGCAGGTCCCACGAGGTCTTGGCGAACTCGTCGTCCGCGAACCGCCTGCCCGCCTCGACGACGGCGACGCGGTAGCCCTTCTCGGTCAGCCGCAGCGCGGCGACGCTCCCGCCGAATCCCGAGCCGACGACGATGACGTCGTAGTCAACCATCCTTCGAGGTTAGTTCGACGAACGCGTTCTGACTAGCGGTAAGTTTCTCGTCAGTAACTTATTAGGGACGGGGGTCTGTCCGCAGGATGCTGTAGCTGATCAGGTCCCGGCGCTTGCCTTCCCGCAGCTGAGCACCGCGAATGATGCCCTCACGGGTGAACCCGGCCTTCTCCATGGACCGCTGCGACCGCACGTTCGTGGTGTCCGTGCTGCCTTCGATCCGGTCGACGTCGGTCGTGTCGAACAGGTGCCGCACCAGCAGCCTCAGCACCTCCGTGCCGATGCCCTTGCCGCGCGACTGCGGCAACAGGTGACGGCCGAAGTTCCACGCGACACAGCCGTAGGAGGGGCCGTAGTTCACGGGGTGCCAGTTCACCTGGCCGAGCAGTTCCTCGCCGTCCTCGCTCGTCACCGCCAGGCGGTAGCTCGGGGCCGTGATGGGCATGTCCCGCCCGTCCCGGTCGACGTCGAAGGCTGCGTCGTTGTGCTCGGCCAGCCAGTCCTTGTCGCGGTCGGTCACCTCGGCAAGGGCGACGCCGTCGCCCCTGGCCACGATCTTGCGCAAACCCGACCCCCAGGTCGCTCGTGGTCAGCCCCGGATCGTGAGCCCGACCTTCTGGAACTCCTTCAGGTCCGAGTATCCCGTCTTCGCCATCGCCCTGCGCAGAGCACCGAACAAGTTCAGCGTCCCGTCGGCGTCACTGGACGGGCCGAACAGCAACTCGCGCAGACCGACCTCGCTCTCGGCCGCAGGCACGACCCGGCTGCGCGGCAGCGACGGGTGCGCCGCCGCGGCCGTCCAGTACAGACCACCGCCAGGTGACTCGCTCGCGGCCGCGAGCGGGGCGCCGAGCATCACGGCGTCCGCGCCGCAGGCGATCGCCTTGGCGATCTGGCCGCTGGTTTCGATGCCGCCGTCGGCCAGGACGTGCACGTACCGGCCGCCGGTCTCGTCGAGGTAGTCACGGCGGGCTGCCGCCGCGTCGACGATCGCGGTCGCCATCGGGACGCCGATGCCGAGCACGCTGTCGGTCGACGTGACACCGCTGCTGTAGCCGTAGCCGACGATGACACCGGCCGCGCCGGTTCGCATGAGGTGCATGGCCGTGCGGTAGTCGTGCACGCCGCCCGCGACCACCGGGACGTCCAGGTCCTCGATGAAGGTCTTGAGGTTCAACGGTTCCCCGTCGCGGGCCACGTGCTCGGCGGACACGATTGTGCCCTGCACGACCAGGATCTCCACGCCCGCCGCGACCAGGTCGGGCGTCAGCTCGGCCGCCCGCTGCGGGCTGACCCGCGCGGCGACCGTCACGCCGGAGTCGCGGACCTCCTTGATCGACTGGGCGACCAGGTCGGCCTGGATCGGCGCGGCGTGCAGCTCCTGCAGCACCTTGGTCACGTCGGCGGCCTCGGACGCCTCCTCGGCGGCCTCGATCAGCCGGAACAGCACGTCGTCCACATTGGCGTGCCGAGCCCACAGGCCCTCGGCGTTGATCACACCGAGACCACCGAGCTCGCCCACCGCGACCGCGGTGCGCGGCGAGACGACCGCGTCGGTCGGATGCGTCACCAGCGGGATCTCGAAGCGGTACGCGTCGAGCTGCCACGCGGTGGACACGTCCTTGGACGACCGTGTCCGGCGCGACGGCACGATCTCGATGTCGTCAAGCTCGTAGGCGCGCCGGGCCGTCCGGCCCATGCCGATCTCGACAAGGTCCCGCACTGTGTTGTCTCCCTCAGCTCTTGCCGACTCGTCAGCGCTTCGCGTAGTTCGGCGCTTCGACGGTCATGGTGATGTCGTGCGGGTGGCTTTCCTTCAGGCCTGCCGCAGTGATCCGGATGAGCTGCGCCTCCTGCAGCTCGGCGATGCTGTGCGATCCCGTGTAGCCCATCGCCGCGCGCAGCCCACCGACGAGCTGGTGCACGACGGTCTTCAACGGGCCGCGGAACGGCGTGCGGCCCTCGATGCCCTCCGGCACCAGTTTGTCCTCGGACAGCACATCGTCCTGGAAGTACCGGTCCTTGGAGTACGACTTGGCCTCACCACGGGCCTGCATGGCCCCCAACGAGCCCATTCCCCGGTAGGTCTTGAACTGCTGGCCGTTGACCAGGACCACCTCGCCCGGCGCTTCCGCGGTGCCCGCGAGCAGGCCGCCGATCATGACCGTGCTCGCCCCGGCGGCGATGGCTTTGGCGATGTCGCCGGAGAACTGGATGCCGCCGTCGCCGATCACCGGCACACCGGCCGGGCGGCACGCCAGCGACGCCTCGTAGATGGCGCTGATCTGCGGCACGCCGACGCCCGCGACCACGCGTGTGGTGCAGATGGAGCCGGGGCCGACACCGACTTTCACGCCGTCCGCGCCCGCTTCCACCAGTGCTTGGGCTCCCGCGCGGGTGGCCACGTTGCCGCCGACGATGTCGACGACGTCGCCGAGCTCCCGCTTGAGCCGGGAAACCATCTCGACGACGTTGCGCTGATGCCCGTGTGCGGTGTCCACCATGATCACGTCGACGCCCGCGTCCACCAGGGCCATCGCGCGCTTGTGCGCGGCGTCGTCGACGCCGATCGCGGCGCCGCACAGCAGCCTGCCGTCCGGGTCCTTCGTGGCCAGCGGGTACTGCTCGGTCTTGACGAAGTCCTTGACCGTGATCAGGCCGCGCAGCTTGCCCGCGCCGTCGATGATCGGCAGCTTCTCCACCTTGTGCCGGCGCAGCAGGCCGAGCGCGGGCTCGGCGGACACGCCGACCTGGGCGGTGACCAGCGGGCCCTTGGTCATCACCTCGCTGACCTTCTTGGTGTGGTCCAGCTCGAAGCGCATGTCGCGGTTGGTGATGATGCCGACCAGCACGCCCTCGGCGTCGGTGACCGGCAGGCCGGAGATGCGGTAACGCGCACACATCGCGTCCACCTCGGCCAGCGTGTCCTCCGGGGAGCACGTGACCGGGTCGGTCACCATGCCCGCCTCGGACCGCTTCACCGTCTCCACCTGCGTCGCCTGCACGTCGATCGGCAGGTTGCGCTGCAGAACGCCGATCCCACCGTGCCGGGCCATGGCGATGGCCATCCTGGCGTCGGTGACGGTGTCCATCGCCGCGGAGGCCAGCGGCACGCGCAGGGTGATGTTGCGCGACAGCTGGGACTGGGTGTCGACCTCGCTCGGCACCACGTTCGACGCGGCTGGCAACAACAGGACGTCGTCGAAGGTCAAGCCGAGCATGGCGAACTTGCCCGGCACCGGCTGGGCGGTGAGCTCGCTGGTCATCGTGGGGCCTTCCTACGCCGTCACAGGCTGGCACATCGGTGCCCGCCCGTGTTTTCCCAGGCGAGGCCGTTGACACCATGGTATCTGGACAGGCCCGGGGGCCCGCCCGGTACCGTGCGAGACCGTGCCGCACGACTCACTGCCCCCCGACCCCTTCGCGGGCGACCCGGACGACCCCGCCCGGGCCATCGTCGACCACGATGACGAGGTCGACCACCCGATGGGAGAGGACGAGCGGGCCGAACTGCTGACCGACCTGTCCGACCTGGCCGTCTACCAGGCCCTGCTGGAGCACCGCGGGGTCAAGGGCGTGGTCGTGGACTGCGGTGAATGCCAGGAGCCGCACTACCACGACTGGGCGCTGCTGCGGTCCAGCCTCGAACAGCTGCTGACCGACGGGCGGATGCGTCCGCACGAGCCCGCCTTCGACCCGGATCCTGGCGCGTACGTGAGCTGGGAGTACTGCCGTGGCTACGCCGACGGCGTGACCGCGACCGAAAGCGCTCGCTAGCCTCTCGTGAGTGTTTTGGCCGGTTAGAACCGGCCTAACCGCTCACGACACTCTTCCCAGCCGTGCTGGTTCGTGTGTCGTGAGCGGTTGGGCCGAGCGGTTCTAACCGGCCAAAACACTCACGAGGCGCCGGGTTCGCCTGCCTGCGGGGCGTTGCCGTCCGTGGGGTTGCCGCTGCCGGTGCCCGGTCGTCCACCGTCGGCGGGAGCGTCGCTGCGCGGCGGGCCGCTGCCCGTGCCCGGCTCGCTGCCACCCGTGCCGTTGGTGCCCGAGTTCGGCGGCTTCACCGGCTCGGACGCGCTACCGGAGGACGGCGGGTCGGACGGCTTGTTCGACGGCGGCTGGGACGGGGATCCGCTCGGGGTCGGCGTGGTCGACGCGGAATGCGACGACGGCTTGGTCGGCTCAGCGCGCGCGCTGGTCGACTTCGTCGGCGCCGGGCCCATCGTGAGCTGTTCGAGCAGGGACTCGTGCTCGGCCTGCAGCACGTCCTTGCCGTCCTCGCTCGACACGTTCGGCAGGGCGGTGCCCGCCGCTTCCAGCCGGTCCTTGGCTTCGTCGACCCGGCCGCGCTCCAGTGCTTGCTGCGCGTCGTTCAAGTCAGTGCGCACGGACTTGGCGGCTTCCACCGACCGTGCGTGATCGGCGTAGAGGACCTTGCTCAAACCCCAGAGCGGGTCGCCTGGTTCGGCGCCCCGAGCGGCCATCCCTACACCTGCGAACGCCATCGCCAGCACAGCTGCTGCAGCCGCGACCGGGACAAGCATGCGTGGCCTGCGTCTGCGCGCCGATCGTGCCGCGGTGACAGTCGCCACCGCTGTCCTGGTGTCCACGATCTGCGGTACGGGAACGCTGTCCACGTCCTGGCGCCACGCGAGCAGCAACGCGTTCAGCTGCTCGTCGTCGAAGTCCACGGGTCCGGCGTCGTCGACCTTGGCCGCGAGGGCGTCGAGGAGTTCGTCGTCGGCGCGGATCTGCGCCAGGTCGTCGGCCTCTTCAAGGTCAATTGCCGAGAAGTATTCATTTTCGGGGGAAACGTGCGTATCGTCACGTTCTGTGGATGTAGCACCCGAGGTGACCGGATGAATGTCACCCGATCGGCCGGTCTGCGGCGACTCGGGTGACTCTCTGCCGTCACTGTCGTGCCGGTCGGCCATTCAGACCACCTCCTCCGCTGACAGAGTCTTTCGTAGCCGTGCCAAAGCGCGGTGCTGGGCAACCCTGACAGCCCCCGGAGTCGAGCCCACCGCTTCGGCGGTCTCCTCCGCAGACAGTCCCACGACCACCCGCAACACCACGATCTCGCGCTGTTTGTCGGGCAGGACGTCCAACAGTTGCTTCATGCGCCTGGTCAGCTCGCCCTGCATAGCCCGTTGTTCCGGTCCCGCGTCGGTTTCCGGTTCGTCAGGTACGTCGGCCACGGGCTCCGATCGGTTACGCGCAGCCGCCCGATGAGCGTCTGCCACCTTGTGCGCGGCGATGCCGTACACGAAGGCGAGGAAGGGCCTGCCCTGGTCGCGGTAGCTCGGCAGAGCTGTGAGTACCGCGAGGCAAACTTCCTGCGCAACGTCGTCCGCCGAAGCGAAAGAACGTTCCTGCCTACCGACCCGTGCGCGGCAGTACCGCACCACGAGAGGACGAATGGACTCCAATACACGACCGACCGCGCGAGGATCGCCCTCGACGGCAGCGCTCACTGAAGCGTCCAGTCCGTCCCCCAAATTCGTCATCGCAGACAACAGCCTTGGCGTTACTCGTTGGCGTCCGACAGTAACCGTCACCGTGCGCGGAGTATCCCCCGTCACGGTGACAACTTCCTCACCGTACCGGTCACCCCCAAGCGGACTAACCGCCGGATGGGGCTTTGTGGTCGGATCCGACCACGAATGGCGGCACCCGAATGGTCCGGCAGATTCCGGCATGCGGAACGGCCCGAGGTCACCAACCCCCGGGCCGCACCACGTTTGTAGATAGTCCTCGATCCGCCGCTAGGAAACCAGACCCCGGCGGAAACCGTGTGCCACAGCCTGCGCACGGTCGCGCACACCCAGCTTGCGGAACAGCCGCCTCGCGTGGGTCTTCACTGTGTCCTCGGACAGGTAGAGCTCGCGCCCGATCTGTCCGTTGCTCTTGCCCTGACTCATCCCGCGCAGTACCTGCAGCTCACGGTCGGTGAGCTGGACACCGGGATCGGAGGGCTGACGCGGCGCGGGCACCGAGGTGCTGGCCAGCGTGTGCGCCAGCGCGGCGACCAGTTCGGGACGCGAGGCGTCCCAACGCAGGTAACCACGGGCGCCACCAGCGATCGCCGCGGCGATGCTGCCCGCATCGTCCGGCGCTCCGAACACGATGACGTTGGCCTGGGGATTGGCCGAGACGAGACGACGCGTCGCTTCCACGCCAGTCGGTACGGCGCGCTGGGTACCTACGAGCACGACGTCCACCGGCTGGCGGGAGAAGCGGGCGAGCAACTCGTCACCGTGCGCTACGCAGTCGATGCGACTAACCCCGGGTACAGCAGACATAACGCGGGTGAGACCTTCCCGCACGCTGCGCCGGTCGTCGCAGATCAAGACCGTCGTCACGGGGACTCCTTCCTGCAGCCGAGTGACGTTCCTCCTCCCCTATCGGACGCTTGCGCGCGAACCTTGACACGATCTGGTGGTAATTCTGTGAACGAGTTCGCCCGGATGCTCGGCTGAGTGGGTTCACCCGATGTCAGCAGCGTGTCCGGAACCCACGGCGACGACGCTGCCAGGCGACGCGCGATCGGGTCGGATCGTCGTAACACACAGTGCAGAGCACCCGCGGCCCGGCGACGGTGGTCGTCGGCGTTGGCGGGGTCCAGATCGGCCAGCAGAAGTGAGCAAGGCCACACCAGCGGGAGAAGCCCGTACTCGATCGCCTGGTCGACCACTCCCGCCGCGAGCTGCCGGGCCCGGATGCGTTCCGTGACTCCGCCGCGCACGGTCAGCGCGGCCGCGAGCACCATTCCGGACTTCGCGATGTGCCTGCGCGCCCCGGCCGCCCGCGCCCGGCGCAACGCGGCCTCGGCGTTCGGTACCGATTCAGCCGGATTCCCGGCGGCCAGTTCCACCTCGGCCCTGACCCACCCGAGCCGGACCTGGCCACGCCAGCCGACGTCGCCGAGGGCGTCGGCGGCAGCGATGAGCCTGCGCGCGGTCGTCAGCCTGCCGGTGCCCAACGCGTCGGCCGCGAGCCCGAGCAGGGCGTCCGAGCGCGCCCCCAGGGTGTCGATCCCGTCACAGTCGCCGTCCGCGGTGTCGGTCAGCCGGGCGAGCGCGGCCGCGTCGAGCCGCCGTGCCACGTCGTGGCCGCCCACCTGTCGGCGGTGTGAGCCGAGGGTGCTCGCGGCCAGCGAGGCGATCACCGCGTCGGCGTGCCTGAGCAAGCCGGTGAGGATCGCCGAGGCCGCCGCGTAGCGGCCCTGGCCGCCGAGCACGACAGCGGCCAGCCAACGGTCCCTCGGATGCTCTCCGACGGTCACGTGCGCGTCCGGGCGGTCGCCGAAGGCAGCCACCCTGAGGTGATCACTCGTCATGTGCGGGCACCAACGACCACCGCCTCGATCTGGTCGACGGCGTCGGCCAACGCGTCGAGCCGCTGTACCTGGTCCGGCAACGGGGCCGTGGCCCAGCCGGGGCCGCAGCCGAACAACCTGACCCGCTGCGGGGTCCCGGACACCCGCTCGAACACGGCCGGATCGCCGTGCCTCGGCAGCTGCGCCCACAGCACCACCGCGGCCGGAGCCGAGCGGCGGACGGCCGCGGCGAGCGCGTCGGCCGGGAGCGCGGCACCGAGCATCTGGCTTCCGACCTCCCGGCGCGCCAGCGCGGCACGCAGTACGTACAACGGCAGACTGTGCCGCTCCTCAGGCGCACAGCACAGTAATACCGGTCTCGGGTTGCGCGCCGGGCCCAGCAACGGGGTGGCGGCGATCATCGCGGCCAGGACGCACTCGTTGAGCAGGTGCTCGACCTCGACGCAGGCCCCCGAATGCGCCCAGCGCCCCGCCACGGCCGTCAGCACCGGCCGGACGACCCGGTCCCAGCACGCGATCACGCCGTCGGTCTCGATCGCCTCGTCCAGCAGCCGGTGCACGCCTGGTGTGTCCATCGCGAGAGCGGCCCGGCCGAGCCCACGCGCCAGCGTCGACTCGTCGGGGACGGCGACCGGCTGCGGTGCGAGCTTGTCCGGCTCGGCGTGCGCCCTGAGCGCGTACTCGGCGGCTTCGGCGGGGGACGCGCCACGCAGCAGCGCACGCTGCATCAGCTCAAGGCGTGCGACGTCCTCCGGGCCGTAGCGGCGGTGCCTGCCTGTGGTGCGACCACGCGGGCCGAGTCCGTACCGGCGGTCCCACGTACGCAGAGTCGACGGCGCCACACCCAGCCGACGAGCCACCGCCGCTACCGGCAATGACGGCTCGGGCACCCCATACCCTTCCTGAGGTATCCCGAATATCGATTTCGGCCCCGTCGCCACGCCTCTCATCGTCCGATCGGTCGCAGTGCCCGGCAACCGGAGGCTCGGGACCCATGGTCCATGTCGCATACGTGACCAGGGAGTTTCCTACGGAGTGATCGTTTTCCGCGACGCTGTGTATCGCCGGTGTCACCTTGTGCTGTCCGTAATGGGTCGGTTACTGGATTGGGTGATCTGTAGGTGATCACCCTTGAACAAGTATTGGCGCGGTTCTACTGTCGCCATCGTTGGACCGAATGGAGTACAGACGTCCTCTCCACGAGACGAGGAGGCGGGCCACGATGGCGGATACGCGCAGGCTTCCCGGCCCCAACGCGGACGTATGGGACTGGCAGCTCGAAGGCAGCTGTCGCGGCATGGACAGCGCCTTCTTCTTCCACCCAGACGGCGAGCGCGGGCCGGCACGCAGCAGGCGGGAGGCGCGGGCGAAAGCGATCTGCCACGCCTGCCCTGTCCTGGAACTGTGCCGCAAACACGCACTCGCGGTACACGAGCCGTACGGGATTTGGGGCGGGCTCTCCGAGTCCGAACGAGACAACATCATCAAAACCCGCAAACGAAGTTTCGTCGGCGCGGCCACCTGACCGCATCGACCCCAGACAACTGAATAGAGAAAGGCGCCGACCGGATCCCGGTCGGCGCCTTTTTCACACGTCGCTCAGATGCCGCTGATGCACCACTTCGAGCCGCTCTTGCGCATCTCCATGGTGAAGCCCTCGCTCTGGCCGCCCATCTTCATGGTGATCCTGGCCTGCGCGGTCGAGCCGGTCTCCTTCACGTCGTCCACCGTCGCCGTCACCCCGGACGGAACCCTGGACAAGTCGCGTTTGAGTTCGCTGGCCGCCGTGCTGTTGCAGGCCAGCGAGTCGATCTGGCTCGTCGACTTCGACTCGATGGCGTCCACAGCCGCCTGGGCCAGCGCCTCCGGGGTGCCGCCACCGCCGCTGTCGCTGCCGCCCGTCGACCGGCCACCGGAGGGCTTGTTCGGCCCGGGAACGGTCACGTCGGGTGCGCCTGCGGGCTTGTCTCCACCGGCCGACGAGGAGCCGCTGTCGTCCTTGCCGGACAGCACCAGCACCAGCACCAGCGCGATCACGGCCGCAGCTGCGACGCCCGCGAGCGCGATGATCATGCCGTTGTTCTTCTTCGGCGGGTAGGGCGGTGGATATCCCGGCTGCTGCGGGGGATACCCGCCCTGCTGCTGCGGGTAGCCACCCGGCTGTTGCTGCTGATAGCCGCCGTACTGCGGTCCCTGCGGATAGCTCACACCTACTGTCCCCCAGCTTCTGCTCACCCTTTCGCGGGAGCATAACCAGCGGGAACGCTCCCCGCAGACTTTCGGCCATCCTGTTACCCGGCCGTCCGACGGCCCGTGTCACCCCCGCTGGCCAGGACAACGGCGACGATGAGACGGGCTGACGAGGGACCGCGAGTCCCCCATACTGGGGACAGCCGCGGATGAGAGCGGGGCCTCGTTGAAGCGTTGGCACTCGACTCGGTAGAGTGCTAGTTGCACGGCACCAGACACCGCCCCGGCACCCGCGACGGCGGGGTGGCCAGGAGCCGCTGTAGGTACCTGCCAACGCTTTGGAAGACCCATGGAGGTCACCCCCGTGAGCGTGAACATCAAACCGCTCGAGGACAAGATCGTCGTCCAGGCCAGCGAGGCCGAAGCGACGACCGCGTCCGGTCTGGTCATTCCGGACACCGCCAAGGAGAAGCCCCAGGAGGGCAAGGTCCTGGCTGTGGGCCCGGGCCGCATCGACGACAACGGCAACCGCGTCCCGCTGGACGTGAGTGTCGGTGATGTCGTCATCTACTCGAAGTACGGCGGCACCGAGGTCAAGTACAACGGCGAGGAGTACTTGATTCTCTCCGCCCGCGATGTGCTGGCCGTCGTCAACTGACGCCTGCCGCTCAACGTCAAGCGCCCCGGCGGCCCCTTCAACCGGGGCCACCGGGGTGTTTGTCATAAAGAGAGGTTTGTAATGCCCAAGCAGATCAGCTTCGACGAGGACGCTCGTCGGGCACTCGAGCGCGGGGTCAACAAGCTGGCCGACGCGGTCAAGGTGACTCTGGGCCCGCGCGGACGGCACGTCGTGCTCGCCAAGAAGTTCGGCGGCCCGACCGTGACGCTCGACGGTGTCACCGTGGCGCGTGAGATCGAGCTGGACGACTCGTTCGAGAACCTCGGTGCCCAGCTCGCCAAGAGCGTGGCCACCAAGACCAACGACGTCGCGGGTGACGGCACCACCACCGCGACCGTGCTCGCCCAGGCCCTCGTCCGGGTCGGGATGCGCAACATCGCGGCCGGTGCCAACCCGACCGCGCTCGGCCGTGGCATCCAGGCCGGTGTGGACAAGGTCGTCGAGGTGTTGCTGGCCAAGGCGACCCCGATCAAGGGCCGCGACAACATCGCACAGGTCGGCACGGTCACCTCGCGTGACGCGTCGATCGGCGCGCTGCTCGGTGAAGCCATCGAGAAGGTCGGCGAGGACGGCGTGATCACCGTGGAGGAGTCCTCCACGCTGGCCACCGAGCTCGTCATCACCGAGGGCGTGCAGTTCGACAAGGGCTACATCTCGGCCCACTTCGCCACCGACCTCGAGGCGCAGGAAGCGGTGCTGGAGGACGCGTTCATCCTGCTGTACCGCGAGAAGATCTCGGCGCTGGCCGACCTGCTGCCGGTGCTGGAGAAGGTCGTACAGGCGAGCAAGCCGATCCTGATCATCGCGGAGGACATCGAGGGCGAGGCCCTGTCCACCCTGGTGGTCAACTCGGCCCGCAAGACGATCAAGGCCGTCGCGGTGAAGGCGCCGTTCTTCGGCGACCGCCGCAAGGCGTTCCTCGACGACCTGGCGTTCGTCACCGGCGGCCAGGTGGTCTCCAGTGAGATCGGCATGAAGCTCTCCGAGGTCGGCCTCGACGTGCTCGGCTCGGCCCGGCGCATCGTGGTGACCAAGGACGAGACCACGATCATCGAGGGCAAGGGCGACAGGGGCGAGGTGCAGGCCCGCGTCGAGCAACTGCGCAAGGAGATCGAGGCGTCCGACTCGGACTGGGACAGGGAGAAGCTGCAGGAGCGGCTGGCCAAACTGTCCGGCGGCGTCGCGGTGATCCGCGTCGGCGCAGCGACCGAGACCGAGCTGAACGAGCGCAAGCACCGCATCGAGGACGCGGTGGCGGCGACGAAGGCAGCAGTCGAGGAAGGCATCGTGCCCGGCGGCGGCTCCGCCATCGTGCACGCGGCCAAGGAACTCGACGGCGACCTCGGCCTCAAGGGCGACGAGGCAACCGGCGTCCGGATCGTGCGGGAAGCCCTTTCCGCACCGCTGCACTGGATCGCGGCCAACGCAGGCCTCGAAGGAGCAGTCGCGGTGAACCGCGTCCGCGAGGCCGACTGGGGCCACGGCCTCAACGCGGCCAAGCTGACCTACGGCGACCTCGTCGCCGAAGGCATCATCGACCCGGTCAAGGTCACCCGCTCGGCAGTCACCAACGCGGCATCCATCGCCCGCATGGTCCTGACCACCGAGAGCTCGATCGTCGAGAAGAAGGAAGACGAGCCACCCGCGGCCGGACACGGCCACGGACATGGCCACGGCCACTGAACCCAGTAGCCAGCCCAACCACAACGGCGCCCCTCGCCTCGGCAAGGGGCGCCGTTGTTCATAGCCTGCGTCACCATCGCGTGGTGTCGTCGAGCGGGCTACCGTGAACAACGTGGCTTCTCCCGCATCGCGGCCTTCGGACTCGCCAGCTCCCACACTGCTGTCGGCCAATATCCCGCAGGCAATCCGGGACGCCCTCGTCGGTTCGGAACGCGCCGAGTTCGAACAGCGCTACGCCGAGGAGATGGCTGCAGCAGCGCACACCTTGAACCTGGCTGGCGTGCTCACAGTGCTGGGCACGTACCGCAAGATCGCCGAGATCACCCAACGGCAAGGACCGCACGCACACCAGCGCATGCTCGATCAAGTCGACCGTCTACTACAGGGCCAAGACGTGCCCACTGTGTTTGGTCAAGAGCACAAGACACACAGACCAGAGTGAGGAAGTCGACGAAGACAGGCAGGCACCAGCATGGACTTCGGTGAGGCGTACATCGGGCAGCGGGTCCGCGAAATTCGAAACTGGCGCGGGTTGAACCTTCGGACTGCTGCCGGTCTGGCTGGGATCTCGTACACGTATTTGGGGCAGATCGAGCGCGGCGAGAAGCCAGTCAGCAAGCGACGCGTGTTGGAGTCTCTGGCGTGGGCGTTGAAGGTGTCGCCTACCGAACTGACCGGCGCTCCGTACGCGCCCTCTGATCCCGTCAGCAGCGCCTCACACGCCGCGCTCGACCAGATCGAAACAGCGTTGACCGAATGGCTGCCGGGCGAGTTGCCCGACACCGGCCCAGCCCGTGAGTGGCCACACGTCGCGGCCGAAGTCGACAGGCTCACGCATGTACTGCGCCCGCAATCGGACTACGCCGGTCAAGGTGAAATGCTGCCGTCGCTGATTCGAGACCTGCTCGTCCACACACACGGCGAGAAAGCCGAATCGGCACTGGAAGGGCTGATGTCCGCCTACTACGCGTCCGGCAACGTCGCCGCACGCCTCGGTAAACGCACGCTGACCTACTTGGCGGGCGATCGCGTCCGCGCGACAGCGGAACTGCTGGAGTTGCCCGAATTGCTGGGAGTCAGCGCGTGGATACGCGCACAGTTTCTGAGCGCCGCCTCCCGACCGCGACAATACAAACTGGCTCTGGAGGCAGTGGACTACCCAGGCGCCCGACTGGAATCCCGAGGCATGGGCCACCTGACAGCTGCGATGGCTGCCGCCGCACAAGGTGACGCAGTCACAGCGAACTCACACCTGACTGAGGCCACAAGGATGGCCGCGAAGGTCGAACCGTCTCCGTCCTGGGGCCTTGGCACACTGAACTTCGGCCAGGCGAACACCGGAATCTGGCGCGTGGCGATCGGTGTCGAACTTGGCGATGGCGGGAAAGTCGCGGAGATAGCACGCACAGTGGACTGGAAGACGGTCCCAGTATCACGTCAAGGCGCGTTCTGGATGGATCTGGGACGTGGCTTGATCCAAGACCGCGCGACTCGCGAACGTGGCGTCCATGCGCTGTTGAAAGCCGAAGAGCTCACGCCCCAACAGGTGCGCGCCAACCCGTTCGCACGCGAAGCTGTAGTCACGTTGCTGCGATCCGCGCAACGCAACGCCGGAGGGCGCGACTTGCGTGGTCTCGCATGGCGAATGGGCGTAGCCCCGAAAGGGTGAACCGATCCGCTTGTGCACTTCTGGTGCACAAGCGACAAGATTCCACCCTTAGCGTCACATCCCATAATTGGGAGGTGACGACGTGGAGACGGTGTTACCGCGCCGGACGACACGGATCCTGAGGTGCGGGTCGTCGCATTCTTGCGCGAACACACAGACGCGACAGGTCAGGCTGATTGTCCGTGGCCTTCGCCTGGGCGAGAGCAGTTGAGTGGTGGCGCATCGGGTGGCATCTCCTTCATGTCAACAACGCCGTTGGTCAACATGAGAGAATCGCATGACACACATTCTGACTTCAGAGAATCCCACCCCGCGAATCGTGGTTCCGTACATAACGTCGTGGAGCGAGGAAGATGACCCGTTGGATGCCGCGCTGCTGCTCGAACACGGTGGCCGACTCGCGTACCTGAACGAGACTCTGACCGATCGCGACGCCAAAGGAGTGCTGTGGTGTAGGACATTTTTCCGCCCACGGCAGGGAAAACCGAACTTCGGTGTTGTCCACCCGCTGCGCCAGCGCCGCGCGATGCTCAGGTTGCTCTGCCAGGTGTGCGGCAGCCCGGCTACACGCTCGGACAACGGGATCCTGTGGCTGCTCAAGGATCACCGCGACGACTGGCCGAACTGGCCAGCGGACATGGCAGTCACTGAGCCGCCAATCTGTATGGCGTGCGCGAAAGTAGCCAGCCGGTTGTGCCCTGCGCTCAGACCTGGCGCGGTGCTGTTGTGGGCGCGCACATTCCCCGTTGTCGGCGTGTACGGTCCCGTCTATCGGAGCACAGGCGTGGTCCGAGTTGTCTCCAGCGAGGAACAGCGAATTGTCACCTACGGAGACCCGGCCATCAGGTGGGTATGCGCGACGAGTCAGATCCGCAGACTCAACGACTGCACGATCGTCTCCATGGACACGTTGTGACGCGGTACTGGGCTGACGGGCCCTGCCCGCCTTGGTGCGACAACGACCATCCAGCGTTCCGCGAACACCTGTCCACCAACTGGTCCTGTCAGATCATCCTCACTATCGACTGAACGGCTTCCATCCTGCGCCTGTGTCTGTTCGCCTCGGGAAACACGAGCACATAACCGCTGCTAGACCCAGTCCGGACACCGAGGGGTTCGAGCGGACGGGACAGCCTCCAGTAACGCGATCGGGTGATCAGTCGTCTGCGCGGTCGGGGTCACCGGGGCTGGTGAACTTCTCGGTAAGCGGGGCAAGTGGCTGGGAAGCTGCTGATGATGTCCACATCGGGCAGTTACCCGACAGCGGGAGGTTTGTGCTGTGTCGGTCAGTCGACGAGTGGTCCTACGGGCAAGCGCGGCAGCCGCGCTGACATTGGGATATGGAAGCACTCCGGCAGGTGCCGACGCGGCGCGCACAAGGCTCGACGCCGACGGCGCCGCCTGGCGAGAACTACGCCAGGTCCTGAGCCCGGCTGCCCAGCTCTACCGTCCCGGTGACCGGGACTACTCGGCCCACGCCACGGCCGACAACCAGCGCTACGTCTCCACCCGCCCTGCCGGGGTGCTCGCCTGCGCCACCGAGGAGGACGTGCAGACCGCACTTCGCTGGTGCGCCAAGCACGGCATGCCCTTCGCGCCACGGTCTGGCGGCCACAACTACGCCGGATACTCGACCACGACCGGTCTGGTGATCAGCCTGCGGGCCATGAAGCACGTGCGCCCACAGGGCCAGCAGCTCCACCTGGGTGGTGGCGCCACCAACTCCGATGTGTACGCGGCCCGCGACGCGGGACTGTACTTTCCGGGCGGGCGCTGCCCCGGTGTCGGGGTGGCGGGCCTGACGCTCGGTGGCGGGCTCGGCTTCAACGACCGCAAGTGGGGCTTGACATGTGACCGGCTCGTCGAGACCCGGGTCGTGCTCGCCGATGGAACCGTGGTGCGTGCCGCCGAGGACGAGAACCCCGATCTGTTCTGGGCGTGTCGCGGCGGCGCGGGTGGAAACTTCGGCGTCAACACCGCCTTCGTATTCGACTGCGTACCGGTGGACCGGCTGCGCGCCACCGTCTTCAACCTCTCCTTCAGCCTGAGCGCGGGCCAGGACGTGGTGGACGAGCTCCAGCACCTCCTGGACACGGATCGCTCGGATGACCTGGACGTCCGGATCGGCTTCAAACACGCGGGCGACGGCACGACCGCCCTGTGGGTCCTCGGACAGCGCCTCGGCGATGAGGACACCCTGCGCCGTCTCTTCGGGCCGCTGCTGAGGCTGCATCCGAACACTGTCCTCATTGAGGAGCGCGGCTTCTGGACCGCGCAGGACTACCTGATGGAAAACCCGGGCCCGAAGGACTGTTACGCCTCCAGATCCCTCGTTCCCGACCAGTGGCTGTGCCCGGACACCGTGGCTGCCGTCGTCGATTGGACCCGTACGTGGCGTCCTGGTTCCGCAAAGGCGACCGGTTATGTGACGCTGTTCGCCATGGGCGGCGCCAGCTCCGCGCCTCGACCGGACGAGACCGCCTATCCGCACCGTGGGGCGACCTTCGTCATCGACATCGGTACCCATTGGCAGCCAGGCACCGCGCCCAGCCAGGTGCGCGCCCTGCTGACGCAGACCCGTGTCATGCACCACACACTGCGCCGACGCCTGGACACCGACGCGGCCTACGTCAACTTCCCCGACCCCGACCTGCGCAGCTGGCAGCATGCCTACTACGGCAGTAACTACCAGCGCCTCGCACAGGTCAAGCACCAGTACGACCCCACCGGTTTGTTCCGCTATGCGCAGGCCATCGACCGGCCCGAGCGCTAAATACGGTGCCCTCCGGGTGCTCGGATCGCATCGTTCCTTCGTGCCGTGTGTGAACGGTTGGCGATCCAGGAGGCGTTGGCAGCAAAATCTGACTGTTCATTCCGAGCTAACCCGAGCTTGAGATGGCGGTTGCGCTGCCGGGTGAGGGTGACGGACCAGTAGACCCCGAACTGGGAGGTACTGTGTCCGTTCCCACCACACCCTCACGTCGTTCCGTCCTGCTTGGCGGCGCTGCGGCCTTAGGCCTGACTGCGCTGGGGACCACGCAGGCCAGCGCGTCCGCCGACCGGCTCACCGATCCCTTCACGCTCGGTATCGCCTCCGGCGACCCGGATCACCACAGTGTCGTGCTGTGGACGCGACTGGCGCAGAATCCATTGGCGGATAACGGTCTTGGCGGCATGCCTGACCGTCCTTACCTGGTCGAGTGGGAGATCGCCACCGACGAGCGGTTCCGCCGGACTGTCCGGCGTGGTGTCGAGCTGGCGCGGCCGCAGTCGGCGCACAGCGTGCACGTCGAGGTCGAAGGGCTGCGGCCGGGTTCGGAGTACTTCTACCGATTCCGTACGCAGGGCCACATTTCCGAGGCCGGGCGGACTCGCACCGCTCCAGCGCCTGGCACGCTCCGCACGGATCTGACGATGTGTTTCGCGTCCTGCAGCCACTTCGGCGCCGGTCACTTCACGGCGTACAAGCGTCTCGCCGAGGACGAGCCGGGTTTGATCCTGCACCTCGGTGACTACCAGTACGAGTACGCGGCGGGCGCCAACGACGTGCGCAAGGTTCTCGGGCCGGAGACGCGCACGTTGGAGAACTACCGGTTGCGGCACGCGCAGTACAAGACCGACCCGGACTTGCAGCTCGCACACGCCACCGCGCCATGGCTCGTCGTCTGGGATGATCATGAGACGGAAAACAACTGGGCCGACGAGGTTCCCGAGCAGCCCGACCCGGATTTCCTGACACGCCGCAAGAACGCGTTCCAGGCGTACTACGAGAACATGCCGTTGCGCCGCACCGCACGGCCACGTGGCATCGACATGCAGCTCTACCGCCGTCTCCAGTGGGGCAACCTGATCAACTTCCACATGCTCGACACCCGCCAGTACCGCGACGACCAGGCATGCGGTGACGGCGTCAAGGCCAACTGCGACGCGCGGCTGGAGCCGACCCGTTCCATCACCGGCGAGGAGCAGGAGCGGTGGTTGCTCGACGGTCTGCGGCGGTCGCGGGCCCGCTGGGACGTGCTCGGCCAGCAGGTTTTCTTCGCGCAGATCGACCTCACGCCCGGCGCGGCCCAGGGATACAACATGGACGCGTGGGACGGCTACAAGGCCAACCGCGACCGGATCGCCGCAGGGCTGGGCACAACCCGTAACGGTGTCGTGCTGACCGGTGACGTGCACCGGCACTGGGCCGCCGAGATCAAGTCCGACTACACCGACCCTGGTTCGCGGGGCGTGGGCACGGAGCTCGTCACCACGTCGATCACCAGCGGCGGCGACGGCAACGACGACCCGAACGCGGCCGTGCTCGCCGAGAACCCGCACGTCAAGTTCCACAAGAACCGGCGCGGGTACATCCGGACGAAGTTCACCGCCGACGAGCTGCGGGCGGACTACCGGATCTTGCCGCACGTGCGGCAGCCTGGTGCGGAGGCGTCGACCGCCGTCAGCTTCGTGGTCGCCGACCGCGACCCGAGCCTGCACCCTGCGTAACTCAGACACGAACTGAGCTGATTGGCCGCAAGTTGTTGACGAGCAGGGCGCTGGGGCCCAGAGTAGGCGTGACCTCGTCACCGGGAGAAATCGCCATGCGCCCTGCTCTCATCCTGGCCACGGTCACCGGCCTTGTGTTCGGCGTGACCCCAGCCAGCGCTGCCCCCGCCGACCAGGCACGCCAGCGCGCGTTCAGCGCTGCCGCGGCCGAGTTCGGCATACCGGAATCCGTGCTCCTCGGTGTGTCCTATTTAGAGTCCAAATGGGACGCCAACGCCGGAACTCCGAGTACCAGTGCCGGTTACGGCCCGATGCACCTCACCGACGTGCGGACCGCGAATCCCGTCGGCGGCACACACCACGACGGCGCCGAGGACCCACGCGGCGACGATGCCCGGCCGCCGCTGCACCTTCCGCCCGCCCAGCCGGTCGAAGCGGTCCCCTCGCTGCTGACGGTCGACCAGGCGTCGACGCTGACCGGCGTGCCCACCGCGCGACTGCGCAGCGACACCGAGCAGAACATCCGCGGCGGCGCGGCACTGCTTGCCAAGTACCAGAAGGACATCGGCGTCGACAGCGACAACCCGGCCGACTGGTACGGCGCGGTCGCCCGCTACGGCGGCGCCGAGGACACCGGCGCGGCGGGGACGTTCGCCGACGAGGTGTTCGCGACCATCAGCTCCGGCGTCGACCGGGTCACCGACGACGGCCAGCACGTGCGGCTCGCCCCGACACCGGTCACGCCGAACAAGGGGCTGCTGGACCGGACCGGACTGAGGAAGTCCACTTCGGACAACACGGAGTGCCCGCGCAGCCTCGCCTGTGAGTGGATTCCCGCGGCCTACGCGGAGTACATCAACGACAAGGGCCAGCTCACGTACGGCAACCACGACAAGGGCAACCGGCCGGAGTCGCAGGAGATCAAGTACATCGTCATCCACGACACCGAGGGCTACTACCCGAACGTCATCAACATGACGCAGGACCCGAAGTGGGCGAGCTGGCAGTACACGCTCCGGTCGGCCGACGGGCACGTGGCCCAGCACATCAAGCACAAGGACGTGGCCTGGCAGGCGGGCAACTGGTTCGTCAACTCGAAGTCGATCGGCCTCGAGCACGAGGGCTTCGCCAAGCTCGGCACCTGGTACACCGAGGCGATGTACCGCTCGTCCGCGAAGCTCGTGCGTTACCTCGCGGCGAAGTACCGGATTCCGATGGACCGCGCACACATCATCGGCCACGACAACGTGCCCGGTATTCGCCCCGGCACGGTCAAGGACATGCACTGGGACCCGGGCCCCTACTGGGACTGGGCGCACTACTTCGACCTGCTGGGCGCGCCACTGCGGCCGACGGTCAACCTCGGCCTGGTCACGATCAAGCCTGACTTCGCGAACAACAAGCCCACGTTCGTCGGCTGCGTCAAGGCTGGTGAGCCGTGCACCCCGCGCGGCTCGACCTCGGTCATCCTGCACACCGAACCCCGCACGGACGCACCGTTGTTGAAGGACATCGGGCTGCGGCCGGACGGGTCACCCGGGACCATGGAGGTCTCCGACATCAGCAGCCGGGTGGAGACTGGCCAGCAGTTCGCGGTCGCCGACGTCCGCGGCGACTGGACCGCGATCTGGTACCTGGGGCAGAAGGGCTGGTTCCACAACCCCCGCAAGGCACCGACCGCCCTCGGCACGGGTGGACTCGTGGCCACGCCCAAGAAGGGCAAGGCCACGATCCCGGTCTACGGCAGGGCGTTCCCCGAGTCGGCCGCGTACCCGCCGAACGTCCCCGACCAGGGCGAGATCCCGTTGCAGTACACGCTTTCCGCTGGTGAGCGGTACTCCGTCGGGCAGGTGCTGTCGTCCGAGTACTACTGGGCGAACACGTTCGATCCCTCGAACCACACCGTGGTGAAGGGCAAGACGAAGTACGTCCAGATCCAGTTCGGGCACCGGATCATGTTCGTCAAGGCCTCGGATGTCGACGTGAAACCGTCGTTCCTGCGCTAGACGTGCACGACCTCGACGGGCAGACCTGGATCTGTTGGCAACTCGAGAGATGAAGGACTGACACCGGCAGCGACGACATGAGCGCCCACCGCGGCGATCATGGCGCCGTTGTCGGTGCACAGCCGGGGTCGCGGCACCCTGAGCTCGATCCCGGCCGCCGCGCAGCGCTCGCGCGCCAGCTCGGAGAGCCGCGAGTTCGCCGCCACACCACCGGAAATGACGAGGGTGCCGATCTCGAGCTCCTTGGCCGCCCTGATCGCCTTCGCGGTCAGCACGTCCGCGACGGACTCCTGGAACGACGCGCAGACGTCCTCGACCGGGATCGGTTTCCCCTCGGCCTCGCGGGCCTCGACCCACCGGGCGACCGCGGTCTTCAGTCCGGAGAACGAGAAGTCGAACTTCGGGTCGCGCGGGCCGGTCAGGCCGCGGGGGAACCTGATCGCGTTCGGATCGCCCTGCTTCGCTGCCTTGTCGATGGGCGGGCCACCGGGGTAGGGCAGGCCGATGATCCGCGCGACCTTGTCGTAGGCCTCGCCCGCCGCGTCGTCGATGGTCGAGCCGATCTCGGTGATCCTGCCCGCGAGGTCCTCGACCTTCAGCAACTGCGTGTGCCCGCCGGAAACCAGCAACGCCAGGCATTCCGACGGCAGCGGGCCGTGCTGCAGGGTGTCCGCGGCCACGTGCCCGGCCAGGTGGTTCACGCCATACAGCGGAACATCCAGCGCGGCGGCGTACGCCTTCGCGGCGGAGACGCCGACGAGCAGCGCACCGGCGAGGCCAGGACCGCACGTCACCGCGATGGCATCCACATTGGACAGCGAGAGTCCCGACTCGTCCAGCGCGCGTTCCATGGTCGGCACCATGGCTTCCAGGTGCGCGCGGCTGGCGACCTCGGGGACCACACCGCCGAACCGGGCGTGCTGGTCCACACTGGACGCCACCTGGTCGGCGAGCAGGGTCATACCGCCGTCCGCCGCGAGCCGGACGATGCCGACGCCGGTCTCGTCGCACGAGCTCTCGATGCCGAGAACTATCTTGTCACTCACTGGGTTCTCCCCGGCCTGGCCATGGTGTACGCGTCCGCGCCCGACGGCTGGTAGTACCGCCTGCGCAGACCGATCTGTTCGAAGCCGTGTGCCTCGTAGAGCTTGATCGCGGCCACGTTGTCCGTCCGTACCTCGAGGAACACGGGCGCGTGCACGTTGTCCGCGTGGTCGAGCAGGTCCCGCAGCAGCGCCTTGCCGATCCCCTGTCCCTGGAACTCCGGGTCGACGCCGATGGTGTGGATCTCGCACTCGTAGCTGGTGGGCCCGCCCAGCACCGAGATGCCCGCATAGCCGACGAGCCCGACCGGATCGGAATGCGCGGCGACGTAGTGGTTGCCGTTCTCCAGCTCGTACTGGAAGGCGCGGACACTCCACGGATCCTCGCCGGGGAACAGCACCTTCTCCAGTTCGGCGCAGCGCGGAAGATCCTCGCCGCGCAACGGTTCGAGTCGGACTGTCACGCCCGGCTCACGCGCTTGCGCACACCGGGTTCGACGGCGTCGGGCCGACGCAGGTACAGCGGCGTCAACGGCGGCGGCGTCTGCCCGAACAGCGGCGCTGCGGCGAGGACCAGCCCGATCGGTGTCGGCGAGGCGGGCTCGACGGCACGCTGCAGCAGTTCGGCGCCCACCACGAGATCGGCTTCGACGCCTTCCAGGTCAGCGGGTTTGCGCACGTCCGGCCCCTCGACGCGGCGGCCGTCGCGGTAGCGCGCCCAGTACGCCTCCTTGCGGCGGGCGTCGGTGACCACGAGCAGCTGCCGCACTTCGGGGAAGTCGGCGGCGATGGCGTCCAGCGTGCACACCGGGTAGACCGGCTTGCCGAGCGCCTGCCCGAGCGCGGCGGCGGTGACCATGCCCGCGCGCAGCCCGGTGAACGGGCCAGGCCCGCACCCGCACACGACGGCGTCGAGATCGGCGAAGCCCAGCCCGGCCTCGGCGAGCGCTTCCTTGCTGTGCGGAGTCAGCAGCTCGCCGTGTGCGCGGGCGTCGACCGTGACCCGGCTGGCCAGCGTACGGGCCTGCCCCTGGTGGTCGAGGTCGACGACACCGGCGGTCACTGCGGGCGTGGCGGTGTCAAGGGCGAGAACGAGCACTGACCAAGAGTACGCAGGCTGGACTTGACGTCGATGTCAAGGCCTAACGTGGACGCATGATGCGGATCGGGGAGCTGGCCGAGCGCGCGGGAACAAGCACACGGTCACTGCGCTACTACGAAGCACAGGGCCTGCTGACCGCCCGGCGTGCGGCCAACGGACACCGTGAGTACGACGAGGGCGATCTGCGGCTCGTCCAGGAGATCCGTTCCCTGCTGGAGATCGGGTTCGCACTGGAGGAGACCCGCCCGTTCGTCGAGTGCCTGCGCGCCGGTCACGCCTCCGGTGACGTGTGCCCGGCGTCGATCGAGGTCTACCGCCGCAAGCTGACCGAGCTCGAGCGGGGCATCGCCCGGCTGAACGCGATCCGCGACCGGCTTGCCGCGCAACTGGACACCGTCTCGAAGGGGAAACGACCATGCTCGCGTTGACCGACTCGACCTTCAGCAGCCACCTGGCAGGCGCGGACCGGCCGGTGCTCGTCTACTTCTGGGCGACGTGGTGCCCGCCGTGCCGGATGCTCTCGCCGGTGCTCGCCGAACTGGCGACCGAGCTCGCCGACGTGCTGGAGATCGTCAAGGTGGATCTGGACGCCGAGGCCGACACCGCCCGCGGCCAGCGGATCATGGCCGCGCCGACGCTGAACCTCTACCGCGGCGGCGAGCTCGTCGGATCGATGGTCGGCGCCCGTCCCAAGCACGCGTTGCTGCGCGAACTGGAACCACACCTGTCCGTTCTCAGCCGGTAGCGACGGGGCCGTCCGCCCAGAAATCCCGTGCCAGGCCACGGCGTTCCTGCCAAAGCGTGCCCTTGGTGCGGAAGTTGAGCACTCCGGCGCCCTGGTCGGCGTCGTCGATCTGCCACCGGCCGTTGACCGCTCCGGTCAGGCCCGCGCCGAGCTTCTCGAAGGCCTGTGCGGTCTTCAGGTCGGCCTCGGCACCGTTGTCGATGATGAACTTCAGCTGGCGCACGGACTGCTGGTTCTTGCTCAGCAGGACCTGGACCAGTTCGTTCACGGCGGCGTCGAGGCGGTCGTCCGGCACGACCCGGTTCCACAGGGTGAGCTGGGCGGCACGCTCGGCCGGGTGCAGCGCGCCGAGCAGGTTGATCTCCTTGGTCAGGCGTCGGCCGACCAGCCGAGCCATCCGGGTGGTCCCGCCCCAGCCGGGCGTGATCCCGAGGTCGACCTCGGGCATGCCCCACCGGGCGCTGGCCGCCGCGACGACGAAGTCGCAGGCCATGGTGATCTCCAGGCCGCCGCCCACCGCGTACCCGTCGACCCTCGCGATGGTGACCTTGTCCAGGGCCGCCAAGGTGTCGGCCATGTGCTGGTACCCGGTCACCCGGCGCATGGCCTGGTTGGGGTTGCCCCACGTGTGCATCTCGGTGATGTCGTCCCCGGCGCAGAACGTCCCGCCCGCGCCCCGGATCACCAGCACGTTGATGGTGTCGCTGTCGCGCACCACTTCCAGGACGTGAATGAGCTCGTCGGACAGCGCGACCGACAGCGCGTTGCGCGCGTGGGGCCGGTTCAGCGTGATGGTCGCGACCTTTCCCTCCTCTTCGAACAGGAGGTGCTCGTACGGCCCCGTGATGTTGTGCGCGGTCGGCGCGCCCACCACGGGTACGGCCATGAGTTCGTCCCACTCGCCCATGTCGGTTCCTCCGGTTGGTTTCGATTTGCTACTCACGCTAGCGCGAGAAGGTAGCAAATCGCAACCAACTGGATTAGCATTCGGCCATGACCGACAGCACCCGTCCGCATCGGGACTCCGTGGAGGCCGCCGTCGCCCTGATCCCGGACCGGTGGACGTTCCTGGTGCTGCGCGAGTGCTTCTTCGGGGTGCGGCGGTTCGCCGAGTTCCACCGCAACCTCGGCGTCGCCCGCAACATCCTGTCCGACCGGCTGGACAAGCTCGTCCACTCCGGCGTCCTGGAACGACACCGCTACAGCGACCGGCCTCCCCGCGAGGAATACCGCCTGACCGCCAAGGGCGACGACCTCTACGGCATCGTCGTGGCGCTCATGTACTGGGCCGACCGATGGCTCACCGACGACCCGCCCCTCACGTTGAGCCACCACGCCGACGGCGGCGCTGTCGAGCAAGTCCTACGATGCGCCACCTGCGGCAAGGAACTCGGCATCCACGACGTCACCTACCACGTGAACGCCGGTCACGACCGATAACGCAGGCCGTCCATGAGCAGGTCGAGCAACTATGGCAGGTGTCGCTCGCCACACTGGGCTGACTGGGCCGACCGGGCTTCATCCCGGCATAGTGGCGTGCATGTTTGGTGAGCTGACCAGGGCTGCCGACCGCCCAGCGCTGCGCTTCGGTGACGTGGATCTGACCTACCGGCAGTTGGCGGGCGCGGCGGGCGCTGTCGCCGCGCAGATCAAGGGCAAGACGCGAGTCGCCGTGTGGGCGACGCCCACGGTCCAGACCGCGGTGGCCGTGGTCGGCGCGCTGGTCGCCGGGATCCCGGTCATCCCGATCAACCCGAAGGTCGGCGAACGCGAACTGGAGCACATCCTCTCGGACAGCTCACCGGATGTGATCCTGCGCGAGACGGACATCGACATCACCGCGTCCGCGCCACTGCCCGACGGGGACATCGCCGGCACGCACCCGGCGTTCATCGTGTACACCTCCGGCACCACCGGACCGCCCAAGGGCGTCGTCCTGCCCCGCCGGGCCATCATGTCCAATCTGGACGCCCTGGCCCTGGCGTGGGCGTGGACGTCCGAGGATGTCCTCGTGCACGGGTTGCCGCTGTTCCACGTGCACGGCCTGATCATCGGCATCATCGGGCCGTTGCGGCGCGGCGGGGCCGTGCGGCACGTCGGCAGGTTCTCCTCCGCCGCTGTGGCGCGAGAGCTCGCGGGCGACGCGACGATGATGTTCGGCGTCCCGACGATGTACCACCGGCTGGCCGCCGATGTCGAGGCCGATCCCGTGTTGGCCGAGGCGATCGGGCAGGCCAGGCTGCTGGTGTCCGGGTCGGCGGCGTTGCCCGCGTCCGACCACGACCGGATTTTCCGGGCGACCGGTCAGCGGATCGTCGAGCGCTACGGGATGACCGAGACGTTGATGAACTGCAGTGTCCGGGCGGACGGTGAACGCAGGCCGGGCACGGTCGGCCCGCCGGTGGACGGCGTGGATCTGCGCATCGTGGACGAGCAGGGAAAGGAGGTGGCCGACGGCGAGATCGGCGAGATCGAAGTGCGCGGCCCGAACCTGTTCCTCGAGTACCTCAACCGCCCGGACGCGACCGCGGCGGCGTTGCGGGACGGGTGGTTCCGCACGGGCGATGTGGCCACACTCGACCCGGACGGCTACGTCAGGATCGTCGGTCGTCGCGCCACGGACCTGATCAAGAGCGGCGGCTACAAGATCGGCGCTGGCGAGATCGAGAACGTGCTCCTCGAACACCCCCAGGTCGCCGAGGTGGCGGTGACCGGGGAACCGGACGACGACCTCGGCGAGCGGATCGTCGCCTGGGTCGTGCCCGTGGGCGAGCGGCCCGACGAGCAGGACCTGATCGACCACGTGGCCCGACTGCTGACACCGCACAAGCGACCAAGGATCGTCCGTTTCCTGGATGCCTTGCCACGCAACGACATGGGCAAAGTGACCAAACGTGCCCTCAGTCAGTGATCCGCTGAACTGGCCGGGGTACGAGGAAGCCAGGGCCAGGGCCAGGCAGTCGACCGGCGCCGAGGAGTCGGTGACCTACGGCCAGGTCCTGATCGGCGACATCGACGTGATGCTGATCGAGTTCGACTTCGGATTCCTCGGCGGCTCAGTCGGCACCGCAACCGGCGACCGCCTGGTGCACGCCCTGTCCACGGCCCGCGTCCACGACATGCCGGTGGTGTCCTTGCTGGCAACCGGCGGCAGCAGAATGCAGGAAGGCATGCTCTCCCTCCTGCAACTGCAACGAGTAGCACGGGAATGCCACCTCAACCGCGAAAGCGGGATCCCCCACATCACTGTGCTGCGCAACCCCACCACCGGTGGCGTCTGGGCATCCCTTGGCGCAGGTGCGGACATCATCCTGGCAGTCGACGGCGCCCAGGTCGCCTTCGGCGGCCGCCGCGTCCGAGCACCCGAGGACGCCGACCACCCGGCGTTCACCGCCGCCGGTCAACTGGCCGCCGGTCAGATCGACGAAGTGACAACTCCGGCCTCCCTGCCCGAAGTCCTGTCCAGCTGGCTCGAACTACTCACCGGTGGCTCCCCCGAACCCGCGGAAGTACCAAAATCCCTCCCCAGCAAGACATCCAGCGACGTGACGGTGGGCGGTGCCGCGTTGCCTGCCAGTGGTTGGGAGGCGGTGCGGCGTGCGCGGGATCCGGGAAGGCCGCGGGCGGCGGCCTACCTTGAGTCCTATTTCGACTCCTACCGGCTGATCAGTGGTGACCGGGCTGGTGGGGTCGATCCCGGGATGCTGTGCGGAGTTGGGCGGCGTGGTGGTCGGTCGATCGCGTTCGCGGCCCAGACGGGAACCGCGACCAGGGCTGCCGGGTATCGGACGGCCAGTCGGTTGATCGCGCTGGCCGACCGGTTCGGTGTTCCGGTGCTGACGCTGGTCGACACGCCAGGCGCGGCCAACGACTCCGCGTCCGAGTCCGCTGGCCTTGCCGCGGCGATCTCCGGCACGTTCACCGCTGTCGCCGCGACCCATATCCCGGTGACCACACTGGTCGTCGGCGAAGGCGGCTCCGGCGGCGCGCTGGCCCTCGCCGGAGCGGGCCGGACCTGGATCACGCCGGACGCGTACTTCTCAGTCATCGCACCGGAATCAGCGGCGGCCATCCTGAAACGCGCCCCCTCCGAAGCGCCCGCCCTTGCCGACCGGTTACGCCTTCGCCCCCAGGACCTCCTGGAACTCGGCGTTGTCGACGGCATTGCGTGACTTGACCAGGGCGAGGGCGACCACGGCCACCACCAGGCCGACGGATCCGGCGACCACATAGGACGATTCGAGGCCGCCTTCGAAGGTTTCCGCGTGGCTGACGACTGTGCCGAGGAGTGCCACACCCAGTGCGAATCCGAGTTGACGGAACGTGTTCAACGCTCCCGATGCCATTCCGGCACGGTGCTGCGGCACCGTCGCCATGATCGCGCCGGGCAGTGCCTGGCTGGTCACCGCGACACCTACGCCGGTGGCGGCCAGCCCTGGGAGAGTCACCGCCCAGCTGTCACCGGTTGTCAGCAGGAAGGCTCCCACGCTGGTTATCGCCATCCCCAGACTGATCGTGTAGCGGAACGGCACCTGGTGCAGGAACCTGCCGATTGTGCCCGCCACCAGGAATGCGGCGACGCTCGACGGCAGCAGCACCAGGCCTGCTTCCAGCGGTCCCAGGCCGAGTCGCTGTTGCAGCCAGACGGACAGGAATGGCAGGTAGCCGAACGCCGCGAACGAGAACGCCATCGCCGCGAGCAGGATCACCGGGAACGACGGCTGCCTGAACAGCTTCAGGTCCAGCAGTGCCTTGCCGCTTCGGCTCTGCACCACGACAAAGCCGATCAGCAGGACCAGTCCCGCGCCCAGCCAGCCGAGTGTTCGCGCCGAACCCCAGCCGTGCTCGCCCGCTTCCATCAGGCCGTACGTGATCGCGCCCGCCGCCGCGGTGAACGTCACGACACCCGGTATGTCGACTCCCCTGGCGTGCGGGTTCGTGGATTCCGTCACCACCTTCGACGTCAGCCAGATCGCGGCTATCCCGATCGGGATGTTGATCAGGAACGTCCACCGCCAGCCCAGGAACTCGGTCAGCAGGCCGCCGAGCACCGGCCCGGCCGCCGACGCCGCTCCCGCCACCGCGCCCCAGATTCCGAGCGCGATTCCGCGATCGCGGCCGTGATAGGTGACGTTGATGATGGCCATGGTGGTCGCGAGCATCGCGGCACCGCCGATTCCCTGGGCAGCGCGTGCCACCACAAGGACGCCGACGGTCGGTGCCAGTCCACATGCGAGGGACGCGATCCCGAAGACCGCCAGTCCGCCGAGATACGTCCGTTTGCGGCCGATCTGGTCGGCAAGCGCGCCGCTGCCCAGCACGAACGCGGACAGCGCGAGCGCGTAGGCGTCGACGACCCACTGCATGCCGGTGAGCGAGGCGTTGAGGCTGTTTGCCGTCGCGGGCAGTGCGACCAGCACGATCGTGACGTCGACCAGCAGGACGAATCCGCCAAGGCACGCCGCGACGAGCGGCGACCACTTCCCCATATCGATCTCCTTAGGACGCTGAGTACGACCGAAGGATCTGCGGCCGACCGCCCGAGTCGCCATTGCCGGAGCCGCTCCGGCGGTTTTCGACATTCACCTCTCGTCTGTGGCGGAAACCGACGGGCGCGGCGCTACCGTGGAGGGGTGGAACTCGACTCGACCGACCGGGCTCTGATCCATGCCCTGCACATCGACGGCCGGGCCCCGTTCAGCAAGATCGGCGAGGTGCTCGGCCTGTCCGACCAGACCGTGGCCCGCCGGTACCGCAAGCTGCGCGCGTCGTCGACGGTGCGCGTGGTCGGCCAGACCTTGCCGTGGCGAGTCGGGCACGTTCGCTGGCATCTGCGGATCAAGTGCGCGCCGTCCGCCGCGCTGCCCGTCGCGGCCGCGTTGTCCCGCCGTCCGGACACATACTGGGTGCGGATGTACTCCGGCGGCACCGAGATCGGCTGCGTCACCCAGTCGTACACCGCGGACGAAACAGACACCCTTCTGCTGCAACAACTTCCACGCACACCACGGATCAACGACGTGAGCGCGCACAGCCTGCTGCACATGTTCCAAGGCGGCACGGTCGACCACTTGGCGCTGCTGGACTACCTCACTGCCGAGCAGATCGCCGCCCTGCGCCCACGGATCAACCCGACCGACGAGGTCGTCACGCTGGACGACGCCGACCGGCGGATGCTCAGCGCGCTGGAGCAGGACGGCCGGGCGGGCTTCGCGGACCTGGCCAAAGCCACCGGATCGTCGGAGTCGGGCGTGCGACGACGGCTGGACTTCCTGCGCGATGTCGGCGCCCTGTTCTACGACCTGGACATCGACGCCCGGCCGCTGGGCTACGCGTGCGAGGCGATGCTGTGGATGTCCGTGCCGCCCTCGGACCTCGCGGAGGTCGGCAACGCGCTCGCGAACCACGTCGAGGTCGCCTTCGTCGCCGCCATCAGCGGACCGGCGAACCTGATCGCCTCGGTGGTCTGCCGTGACGTCCCGACGCTCTACGAGTACCTGACCACGAAGGTCTCCGCGCTCAAGGCGATCAGGCAGCTTGAGACGTCACCGGTGATCCGGACGGTCAAGCGTGGCGCCACAGTCATGCCGTGACCGCTACCGTGACGTGGTGGTAGTCGACGAGATCGACCGGACGCTGATCCACGCCCTCGAGGTGGACGGCCGCGCGCCGTTCAGCAGGATCGGCGAGGTGCTCGGCCTGTCCGACCAGACGGTCGCCCGGCGCTACCGGAGACTCCGAGCGGAGTCCATCGCCCGCGTGGCCGGTCAGACCGCGCCGTGGCGAGTCGGCCAAGTCCGCTGGTACCTGCGTGTGCGAGTGGAGCCCAGCGTCGCCGTGTCTGTCGCGAACGCGCTGGCGCGCAGGCCGAGGACGTACTGGGTGAAGCTCAACTCCGGCGGCACGGAGATCACCTGCGTCATCCAGTCCGCCAGCGCCGACGAGCAGGACAACCTGCTGCTGCAGCAACTGCCCAGGACACCTCGGGTCATCGACGTCACGGCGCACAGTGTGCTGAACGTGTTCTTCGACGTGGACGGCGTCCACCCGTCGTTGCTCAACGCGCTGACGCCGGACCAGGTGGCCGCACTGCGACCAGCACCGCCACCACCACTGTCCACAACGGACGAAGTGGTCAGACTCGACGACGCCGACAACCGCATGCTGACCATCCTGGAACAGGACGGCCGCGCCGGGTTCGCCGAACTGGCCAAGGCGACGGGCTGGTCCGAGTCGACTGTCCGGCGGCGCCTGGACTTCCTGCGTGACTGCGGCGCGCTGTACTTCGACGTGGACATGGACGCGGCGGCACTGGGTTTCGGGTGTGTGACGCAGATGTGGCTGTCGGTGTCGCCTGCGGAGATCCACCGGATCGGCGAGACGTTGGCCTCGCACCAGGAAAGTGCCTTCGTCGCCGCGCTCACCGGAACGGCGAACATCGGCGCGACGGTCGTCTGCCGTGACGTTCCGGCGTTCTACCGGTACCTGACCACGAAAGTGGCTTCGCTCAAGGGGATACGGCAGATCGAGACCGCGCCGGTGATTCGGACGGTCAAACGCGGCGCGACCATGGTCACGTGAGCTGTTCGACCCGGGCGGTCCAGGCGCCGTGTGGTTCGAGGCTGGCGACACGGGTGTCGTCCGGCTGCCTTTCCAGGCGCACCACCAGGTAGTCGTCCGCCAACTGCTCGGCGAGGCCCTCGCCCCATTCGATCACGACCGCCGCCTCGGTCAGGTCGGAGTCGAGGTCGAGGTCGTCGACCTCCTCGACGTGGCCGATCA
Source organism: Kibdelosporangium sp. MJ126-NF4 (assembly GCF_000826545.1). The sequence goes on from NZ_CDME01000021.1 coordinate 64,878, forward strand.
GCCGGTACGCGTCCACGTGCACGAGCGGCACACCGCCGTCGGCACTTGGCTTGTGCACTCGTTCGATCACGAACGTCGGCGAACTGACTCGGCCGCGAACACCGAGACCGGCGGCGATTCCCCGTACCAGTACGGTCTTTCCCGCGCCGAGCGGACCGGCGAGCAGCACCAGGTCGCCCGCGCCGAGGATCTTGCCGAGCCTGGTTCCGAACTCGACTGTGTCGTCTACCGTTGGAAGGGAGATCATGCCCTGCGCCGCCACCATCTACGTCCCGCGCCACGACCGCTGGCGCATTGCCGAACCAGGTCGACCAGCTCCGCGTTGACCTGGTCGGGTTGTTCAATGAGCACCATGTGCCCGGCGCTGCGTACCCGGACGAGCTTCGCGTCCGGCAGTTCCGCGGCGATCCGGTCCGCGTGCGAGAACGGCGTCATCCGGTCGCGGTCCCCGCTGAGCACGAGCACGAAACAGTGTTGCAGCCCTTCGAGCGCCTTGTACCTGTTGTGGCTGCCCAGTGTCTCGATGAAGTCGGCGAGCACCCGGACCGGGGTGACGTCGAGCATCTCCATCATGAAGTCGACCAGTTTCGGGCTGACGCTGCGGCTGCCGAACGCGATCAGCCGGACCGCGCGCCGCGTCAACTGCCCACCGGACGCCCTGACCAGTTCGACAAGGCCCGGCTGCCAGTCGGCGAGCGCACCCATGCTGCGGGTCAGCGGGTTGTAGCGGGACAGCAGCGGCCGGGGCAGGCCGCTGGCGCCGATCTCACCGGCGGACGTGCCGATCAGGGCCACACCGCGTACCCGGTCGGCGAACAGGTCGGGTTCCTGTTCGGCCAACGCGATGATGGTCATCGCGCCCATCGAGTGCCCGACGAGCACGACCGGGCCCTTCGGCACCATCGCACGCAGGACGGCGGCCAGATCGCGGCCGAGCTGGTCGATCGTGCTGGAGACCTCGGTCGCCCGGCCGGACTTGCCGTGGCTGCGCTGGTCGTAGAGCACCTGGCGGACGCGCGGATCGGTCTGCTCGGCGAACATCCGGCGCTGGAAGTGCCACGACTTGCGGCTCAGCGCGAACCCGTGCACCAGCACGACCGTCACGTCGGGCGTGCCGCCGTCCTCCGGGTCGACCTCCTCGATCGACAGGGGCACTCCGTCGTCGGCCGCGACTGTGCTGGTCCGGTCCGGCGGGAGCTGTCCCAGCGGCTCGTCGGCGTACATGTCCGCTATATCGCGTCGTTTCGACCGAATGACAGCGGCTCCGATGGCCGCGCCTGTCGCCACGACACCGACCGCACCGCCGACCAGGCCCGCGACCCTGCCGTTCACGGCGCCCCCACGTAGCGGCGGCGCACCCGTGGCCGGTACATGTTGGTGACGATCTCGTAGTCGATCGTGCCGAGGTTGTCGGCCCATTCGCGGGCGGTCGGCTCGCCGTGGGTACCCGGCCCGAAGAGGATCACCTCGTCGCCGGGGGCGACCTGGTCGTCGCCGCAGTCGACGATGATCTGGTCCATGCAGACCCGCCCGACGACCGGGCGCCGTTTCCCGGCCACGAAAACCTCAAGCCGCCCGGACAACCCGCGTGGCACGCCGTCGGCATATCCGACCGGGACGAGCGCGAGCGTGGTGTCCTTCTCGGTGGTCCAGGTGTGCCCGTAGGAGACGCCTTCGTCGGCGCTGGTGCGTTTCGCACTGACCACACTGGACCGGAAGGTCATCACGGGCCGGAGGTCCTCGTTCTGTGGCACGGGATTGAGCCCGTACATGGCGATCCCGACGCGGACCATGTCGTAGGCGAGGTCCGGCCTGGTCAGGGTGGCAGCGGAGTTCGCGATGTGCCGGAGCGGCGTCAGTCCTTCGGCGACGGCGATCCCGTAGGCCCGGTCGAACCGTTCGACCTGCCGGTCGATGGACGGGTTGCCGGGCTCGTCGGCCGACGCGAAGTGCGACCAGATCGCGCGGACGTCGTGCGCGCGGGCCGCCTTGACCAGCCGCGGCCATTCCTCGGGCGGGCATCCGTTGCGGTTCAGCCCGGTGTCGATCTTGAGGTGGATCCTGGCGCCGTCGGCCGCACGCAGTTCCTCGACACTGGACACGCCGAGGTCCACACCGGCCGCGACCGCGTCGGACAGGTCTTCGCCCGGCGCGTACAGCCAGGCCAGGATGGGCGCTTCGATCCCTGCTTTGCGCAGGTCGACGGCCTCGGCCGCGGAACACGACCCGAGCCAGGTGGCCCCGGCCTCCAGCGCGGCCTTCGCCACCGGCACGGCACCGTGGCCGTAGCCGTCGGCCTTCACGACGGCCATCACCGGAACCTGGGCGCGTTCGACGAGCAGGGCGACGTTGTGCCGCAGAGAGTCGAGATCGACGACAGTCTCCGCACGCGGCGCGTATTGACCGGACATAACGTCGCCCATGCTCGCACATGTTCGTTACGGGCTCTTGTCAGATGGCTTGGTCGCGCCGGTCGTTGACGCCACGCAACACGCCCGACATCGCCCCAGCCCAGCTGGTCAGCAGGGCAGAGCGAAGATGTCGGTCGCGTGGGGCGTGGTGGCAATGACCGGCTTCCGGCGACCAAGCCCGTCCGAGCGAAGCGAGGACAATCAAACACGGCTGAGGAAGAACTCTTCCGTGGTACGGCCTTCCTTCAGCAACCAGTCGAGCCTGCCGTTGACCACGTACGTGCCGTATGGCGTGACCGCGGCGGTGGTCGGCGCCGAGATCGGCCACGCTGTGCGCTTGGTCACCAACGCGCCCGACCACAGGCCCTTCGGCCGCAGCACGGTCACCGCGTCCTCTCCGGCGGTGCCCAGATTGTTGGTCACCACGACCAATGACCCGTCGGGCCGCAACGCGAGGCCGTCTCCGCCGACCACTGGCTTGTCCATGGCGACCTCCACGACACGGTCACGGGTGACCTTGTAGAGCTTGCCGTTCTCGTAGTGCACGACGAGCAGGAAACCGGCCGGGTGCCAGACAACGCCGTTCATGCCATAGGCGACACCGGCCAGGCGCTGGTCCGTGACGAACGGAGTCGCGTTGCCGTTCACGTCGACCTTGTAGAGCGTCTCGCCCTGCGGGTCGGTGACGTAGGCGTTGCCGAACCAGTCGATGGCCAGGTCGTTCGCGGCCTTGCCGAACTTCACCAGGTGCAGTGTGCGGCCGGTGGACAACTCGAAGATGCCGAGGCCCTGGCTGTACGCGGTCAGCACCCGGTTGCGCACGGCGTCGACGTGCACACCGAGCGGGTGCGTCAGCCCCGGCTCGCTGACCAGGGTGTGGGCCTGACCGTCGCGGCCCACCACGGAGATGGTGCTGCGCACGACCGAGGTCACCAGGAACGCCTGCCTGGTCGGGTCCCAGGCCACCCCTTCCGGGTGCAGCAGGTCGCCGTGGCCGTTGATCACCTTCGGCATCGGGGCCGCGGTGGCCGTGCCGGTGAACGCCAGCAACATGGCGAGCACCATCAGTACTGTTCTCTTCATTCGAACCCCCATCAGTGTTAGAACTCAGAGAGTAATCAGAACTCTGATTATGGTCAAGGCACTCACTGGAAGTAGGATGTTGATGTGCGGATGCCAGCCGAAGAGCGCCTCGGGACGAACCTGAAGCGGGCAGTCGCCGCGCTCACCACGGCCAAGCAGGCCGCGATCAAGCCGAGCGGGCTCACCATCCCGCAGTACTCGGCCATGTTGTTCCTCGTCGACAACCCCGGGATCTCGGCCGCCGCGCTGGCCCGGCTGTGCCTGGTGACCCCGCAGACGATGACCACGATCCTGCAGAACCTGGAGTCGGCCGGGCTGATCGTGCGCTCCCCGCACCCCTGGCACCGGAACGTGTTGGAAACGAGGCTGACCGAGGCCGGGCAGACGGCGTTCGACAAGGCCGACGAGCGGGCGGTCGCCGTGGAGCGCGGTCTGGCGGCCGAGTACACCGAGGATGAACTCAAAGACCTGCGCACGCTGCTGGACAGGTGCACCGCCGCGTTGTCAGAGTGAACAATCGGCGTGGTAATACCTTCACCCGGGCGGGGGATACTGTAAGTTCGTTCGGTGGCGCAAGACAGAGCGGTCCGTCGACGGGCGGCGCATCTGGGCCCAGAAAAACGACGGCCCCTCATTCTCGACTCGGCGCTGCAGGTCTACCTGGAACACGGCTATCGCGGAACCTCGATGCAGGCAGTCGCCGACGCGGCCGGGGTCACCAAACCCGTGGTGTACGAATGCTTCCGCAACCGGGACGAGTTATTGCTCGCCCTGCTCAGCAGGGAGGAGGAACGGCTCGTCGAGGCCGTGCTCGCGGCGCTGCCGAAACTGCCGGACTTCGAGAACCTGGAAGCACTGATCGGTTCCGGCCTTGAGGCCTTCCTGATCGCCGCGACCGAGGCACCGGACTCGTGGCGGGTGGTCTTCGAGTCCTCGCGCAACGCCGATTCCCCGGTTTCGCAACGGGTACAGGCGGCGCGGGAGACGGTCCTCGGCAGGCTGCGCGACCTGGTGATGATGTACCTCGCCGCGTTCAAGGTCGACGACAGCGAGCGCAAGGCGCCGGTCCTGGCCGAGTTGCTCGCCTCGATCTGCGAGAGCTGCTGCCGGATGATCATCGTGGAGCAGCAGCCGTGGACCCCGACCGACCTCGCGCAGTACGTGTCACGGCTGATGACCCTCGGGGTGAAGCGCGCCTGACTCGAGCGTGCGGTGTCCACGGGCGTTGCCGGAGCCATCGGCGGATCCAGGTTTCCGCTGGGCGCGCGGACGGAAGGTCCTCGTACCGGGCGTACTTGGGCCTTTCGGCCGCGCGGTCAGCGGGAAGCTGGGCCGTCGAGGGCCCGGCGAACGTCCGTGGACACCGCACTGCAGCACTGGACGAAGTCGCGGACGACCGCGTTGGTGTCGTCGGCCCACGCGACGCCGACCTGGGTCGGTTTGACGCCGTTGACAGGCCGATAGGTGATACCCGGCCGGGCGTAGAAGCGCGCGGAGGATTCCGGCGCCAGCGCGATGCCGTAGCCGTTGGCGATCGCGTTCAGCATGTCGTCCGGGGTGTCGGTGACCGCGCCGATGCGCGGCTCGTGGCCGTCTCGTTCGTCCGCGGCCAGCCAGTAGTCACGCCACCAGCCCGTTTCCGCCGCGGCGGCGACGAACGGCTCGTCCCACAGTTCGGCGAAGTCGATGCGCTCGCGTGCCGCCAGGCGATGCGCGGCGGGCAGGGCGATCCACCTCGGTTCGGTCAGCAACACCCGCACGTGCCAGTTCTCCTGGCCGGGGAAGGGAAGTCTGATGATCGCGGCGTCCACGTCGCCGTCGCTCAGGCCCGCGCTGGGATTCGACCACGTTGCCTGTCGCATGTCGACACGCCAGCCCGGCCGCAGTTCGGCGAACGCGGCGATGATCCCCGGTGTGGCCTCGTTGGCCGCGCTGGCCAGAAACCCGACCCGCAGCACCTTCTCCGCCCGGCTCGCGGCGCCTTTCGTGTCCCGCAGCGCGTCATCCCAGTCCGCCAGCAGCGCCGGTGTGTGGCGCGCCAGGGTGGTTCCCGCTTCGGTGAGCGCCATTCCGGCGCGTGAACGCGTGAACAGCCGGACACCCATCAGGCTCTCCAACTGCTTGATCTGCTTGGTCAACGCGGGCTGCGAGACGAACAGCCGCTGCGCCGCCCTGGTGAGGTTGCCCTCCTCGGCCACCACCGCGAAACAGCGCAGCAACCGGGTGTCCACATCCATGCCGTCAGGTTATAGAAACAGGTATTGGACGCAACCCGGCCGCCGGGAGCACGGTGGAGGCATGTCGACCGCCTTCGTGATCGTCGCCGCCGCCACCATCGCGGTGAACATCCTCGCCGCGCTCGCGGATTTCGCCCGCGCGAAGTTCGTGCTGGCCAATTCGGCCGAACTCGGCCTGCCCCCGTCCTGGGTGCTCCCGCTCGGCGTGCTGAAACTGGCCGGTGCGGCCGGGCTTGTCCTGGGTCTGCTGGGAGTCGAGTTCATCGGGATCGCCGCGGCCGTCGGCCTGGTGCTGTTCTTCGTCGGCGCGGTCGGGATTCACGTGTGGAAAGGCGTGTACCACAACATCGTGTACCCGGGCGCCTGCCTGGTGTTGGCAGGCGCCACGCTCGTGCTCTCCTTGAATTAGGGCCGCAATCCCGCCCAGAACGCGCAATTGCTTTCGATGGCCGGGTTTTTCGGCGCGACGGCCGTCAGTCCGAGTTCCTGGACGTCACTGTCCGAGGAGTACCGGCGCCACTCCGGCAGGCCTCGGGTGTTCGGGTCGCCGGTGTGTGCGAACGTCGTCCAGTAGCGGACCATCGTCCCGGACAACGCTTCCTGGCGCGCTGTCATCGGCTTGCCGAAGAACTGGCGCCAGACGTAGTTGAGCTCGAAGGCGTGTGCCGCGCCCTCGTCGAAGCCTGGCCAGTCCACAATGACCGGTGCGGTCCGGTCGGTGAACTGGTACGAGTACACCGGAACGGGGAAAGGTTTGGCGGTGAACAACTTGTAGCTGTTCAGGTGGCTGCAGGTGGACAGGAACTGTGGCGACGCGTCGGTCCACCAGGTCGCCAAGGCGATGCTCGGCGTCGGGTAGTTGCCGACCGGGTACTTGGCAAGCACTTGGTCAGCCGCAGCGCCGTACGTCTCGCGGGTGATCTGTTCGTACAGCTCGACCGTGATCGGCTTCCCGATCCCGAGGTAGAACAATCCGACGAACAACCGTGCCTCGTCCAGGTTGCTGCCCCACAACAACGGCACGTGGTGGAACTTGTCCTGTTTGATGGCATCGGGTGGCTGCAACGGCAGTTCACGGCCGCCGACGACCGGGGATCCACCCGGCCAGGCCGTGAGCAACTGCTTGACCGGCTTGGTTCGCAGGCACGCCACGTCGGCGCAGCCGAGCGCGGCGGCGAACTGGTTTCCTGTCGCGTGCGCGGCCTCGGGCGTCAGAGTGTCGATGTCACAACTGAAACTCTGCCCGATGGCCCGGTGGAACAGGCCTCTGGTCAACGGCGACACGATCATGTCGCAGACACTCGCCGCGCCCGCGGACTCGCCGAAGATCGTGACGTTGCCGGGATTCCCGCCGAACGCGGCGGCATTGCGCTGCACCCAGCGCAGTCCGGCGATCTGGTCCTGGAAACCGTAGTTGCCGGACTGGTTTCCCGCCTCCGCGGTGAGACCGGGCGTGGCGAGATAGCCAAGCGGCCCGAGGCGGTACGCGACCGTCACGACGATCACGTCGCCCTGGGTCACGAGCTTGACCGGGTCGTACTGGCTCGCGGCGCCGCTGGTGAAGGCACCGCCGTGGAACCACACCATCACCGGCAACGGCCGGTGTGCCCGCTTCGGTGTGGTGATGTTGAGGTACAGGCAGTCCTCGGCCTCGGATGCGTCCGGGCTGAGCCCGGGCAACTGGGCGCAGATCGCCTTCGGTTCAGTCGCGTCCAACGGTTCCCGCCACGGCGCGGCCGGTCGCGGCGGCTGCCAGCGCAGCTCGCCGACCGGTGGTGCGGCGAACGGAATCCCCTGGAACGAACGGACATCACCGGTCACAGCCCCGGTGACGGGACCGCGGTCGGTGCGGACGGTGGTGGCGGGCGCGGCGTTCGCCGGGCCCGCGACCAGTCCGAGCAGACCAATCGTCGTGAGTACCAATCCTCGCCAGTTCACCCACCCACCCTGGCACGTCCGGCAGCGGACGTCGTCCCTCTCAGGTCTGAGTCCCCCGCAGCCAGCGGATGGTGCCCGAGAGAGCGCCCGCGATCTCCGAAGCCGGAGCGGGCGCCCCGGACGCGGCGTACGTCCCCGCATGTGCGTGGACATAAGCGGCACACCCCGCCGCCAGCCACGGGTCAATGCCAGCGGCGAGCAGCGCGCCGAGAATCCCGGACAGCACGTCACCCGAGCCCGCCGTGGCCAGCCAGGCCGACGGCGCCTGGTTGACCAGCACACGCCCATCCGGAGCAGCAACAATGGTGTTGTACCCCTTGAGAAGAACGACGGCGTTCACCCGCCTCGCGAGGGATTTCGCCGACGCCACACGGTCTTTGCCCAGTGGCGCGAGCCGGGCGAACTCACGGTCGTGCGGCGTGAGGACGAGAGGCGTGTCCGGGTCACGACGGTCCCACAGCGTGGGGTGTTCGGACAGCAGCGTGATGCCGTCGGCGTCGACACAGACCGGGACGCCGATGCCGAGGACGTGCTCCATCAACTCCCGGCCCGCAGCACCGGTCCCGATGCCGGGCCCGACCACCCAGGCCTGCACGCGGCCCGCGTCCTCGATCGCGCCGGTCGCGACGACCTCCGGCCACCGCTGGCTGACGATCTCGGCGGCAGTCCCGGCGTACCGGACCATCCCGGACGTCGACAGCACGGCACCGCTCGCAGACAGGACCGCCGCACCCGGATAGGTGGCCGATCCCGCAGCGATCCCGGTGACTCCCTGGGTGTACTTGTCGTCGACAGGGCCGGGAACGGGCCACGCCTCGGCAACGTCCTGCCGCTCGATGACGCCGAAGTCAGGTTCCCCCAGAGCCGCACCGAGGCCGATGTCGAGCACCCGCACCTCACCACACCGAGCGCTGAGCGCGTGCACAGGCTTGCGGCCACCAAAGGTGACGGTGATCGCCGCATCCACGCACGGACCATCCTCGGCCCCTGTGTCCGGATCGACGCCACTGGGCAGGTCCACGGCGATGATCGGAGCAGTAATCCGCGCAACAAGCTCAGCGGCGTCCGGACGCAACGGCCCTTTGCCGGAGATACCCACGATGCCGTCGATCACGACATCGGCGGCCCCGGGCTCGTCCACGATCCGCCCACCAGCCCGCCGGTACGCGGCCAGCCCAGCCTCGTGAGCACGTTCGGGTTTCAGCAGGACCGCGTCGACCGCGACGCCCCGCCTGCGCAGGAAAGCACCCGCCCACAACGCGTCACCACCGTTGTTGCCCGCCCCGACCAGCAGCAGAACCTTCCGGGGCTTGAGCTCGGCAGCACAGATCGCGACGCCGAACGCGGCGCGCCTCATCAGGGTGGCCTCCGGCACCGTCCGGAACAGCTTCTGCTCGGCCGCCTTGACCCGATCCGTCGTCCACACACCGCGCATGCCAACAAGGTACGGCGACAGGTCCCCAGCGCGCCTCCTCGCGTACGGCTGGCTCCGTGTACAGCTGGCTCCCAGCGTGCCTACTCGTGAGTGGTTTGTCCCCCAAGGCGAACAAACCGCTCACGACAACCCCAACCAGCCGGGCTGGGAAACGTTTCGTGAGCGGTTTGTTCGGTGACAGTCCCAGGAAAGCGCGGGACAAACCACTCACGAGGACCCACGAAATCCGTCCCATAAGAATCGTGACCAATTTTTCCAATGCCGATCATGTGTCGACGTGACCAAATGGGACTACCTGCACACGGTCGAGTACCGGCGAGAAATAAAAGAGCGCCGGATCCACGAGTACACCGAGACGGTGCAAGACCAGGGCTGGTGCTTCAGCCAACCCCCGGACCGCAAGCAAGCCTGGCTGACCATGTACACCCGGGCCTGCGCAGAGGACTACCTAGCCCGAAGGGGCGCCAAAGCGGGCACATACCTCGTCACCGTCTACCAGCAACGCCCGGACAGGAGGGTGCTGGTGATAGCCATCCGTATGAAATGGTCGCCAAAACGCCTAATCTGAACCGCATGGAGCCTGACCGCGTCCGAGCCGAAGAACTGGTGACCGAGCGGCAGCGGACGCCCGTCCCAGGCGAGCCAACCAAAGACGACACGGTTGCCGCCAGTGCAGTCCTGGCTGGCGGCAACCAAATGGTCGCGCGCCTGGTCGAAGGCCAGTCGGAAGGCCTGCCAGGCGACGACGTCGCCGACCGGATCCGTGGCCAGCTGGGCGGCGGAAGCCCGTTGCCCGCCCAACTCCGAAGCCAGATGGAGAGCGGGCTCGGACAATCACTGGGCAGCGTCCGGCTGCACACGGACGCCACCGCGGCGAACCTGTCGAACCAGCTGGGCGCCCGCGCGTTCACCACAGGCAACGACGTCTTCTTCAACTCGGGCGTCTACCAACCGGACAGCAGCGAGGGGTACCACACCCTCGCTCACGAGCTGACGCACACGTTGCAGCAGTCCTCCGGCCCTGTCGAGGCCACGGAGGTCTCGCCGGGACTGGCGGTGAGCGATCCGCACGACCGTGACGAGCGTGCGGCGCACGCGGCCGCCGAGAGGATGTCAGCGGAGCGCTCCTCTCAGTAGGACGTCGTGGGCGAGCGGGTGCGTCCAGGCTCCATCGGATAACGTCGCCCCATGGCACGCGCCAAGCAACTGGCCTACGAGCTGGCACTTCCCGGCCCGCACTCGGTACTGCGGGGTGACCTTGGCCTGGTCGGACTGCCCGGAGTGCTCTTCACACCCAGGTCAGGACACGGTCTACCAGCCGTCGCGTTCGGCCACGGCTGGCTGCAGCCCGCGCTGCGCTACCACGGCCTGCTGCGCCACCTGGCAACGCACGGAATCGTCGTGGCAGCACCGAACACACACGTGGGCCCGCTCGGATCACACCGCCTGTTCGCGGCCGACCTCCACACCGCGCTGCAAACGTGCGTCAGCGTGCGCCTCGGCGACGGGCAGGTCACAGTTTCACCCGATCGGCTGGGACTGGCCGGGCACTGCTTCGGCGGCGGCAGCTCGGTGCTGGCCGCGGCCGACGACTCCCGCGTCCGTGCCGTCGCGACGCTGGCCGCCGCCGAGGCGCGGCCGTCCGCTGTCGAAGCCGCGCGGTCGTGCCGGATGCCGGGCCTGCACCTGACCGCCGGGCGGGATCTCGTCGCGCCCGCAGTCGGCAACGCCGACCTGATCGCCCACGCGTGGGCCGGGCCGGTCCAGGTCCGCGAACTGCCCAAAGCAGGACACCTCGGCTTCACCGAAGGACGGCACTGGAGCCAGCTTCTGTTGCCGGGCAAGGGAGAGCGCAAGACCCAGCGACTGTCCCGCGCGCTGCTGACCGCGTTCTTCCGCAAACACCTGACCGGCACGGACGACTACGACGACCTGCTGGACGACGACATCAAAGGCGCGGTCATCCAGGAGTCACCGGTTCTGCATCCAGGTGTTTGAGTAGTAGCCCGTGTCGTCGCCGTTGTCACCGTTGTCGTCGTCCGGCCCCGGCTTCCGTGTCGACGTCCTGCGCGTGAGCCACGGGTTCTTCTGCTCCGGCTCGGACGGCGGCGCGGCCTGCTCGGCCTCGGCCTCGCGCCGCGCCACTTCCTCCTGGTAGGCCTTGTTGGCCGCCGCGCCCTGCTCGTGCTCGGCGACGGACTGGGCGACGCCCGCGCGGTGCCGGGCGGAGATCTCGGCGAACTGGGCACGCATGGCGACCACGGCCGGGTCGGATTCGTCGATCACTTCTTCCCCTTCGGACCGAAGGGACCGTACGGGTCGTCGTCACCGATCACCATCGGCACCGCCAGTTCCACGACGTCGTCGAACAGGTCGCCCTGGGTGCGCCACTTGCTCTGGCGTTCGTTGTCACCGCCCTGGCCGCCACCGCCCGCGCCCATGCCACCCATCGGCATGCCGCCCATCGGCGCCCCGCCTGGCGCCCCACCAGGCCCACCCGCCGGTGGGCCTGCCGCAGCGACCGGCCCGGCTTCTGTCGGGCCCGCGTTCGCGGGCATCTGCACACCCGCCATCGCTCCGGGGCCCAGCGGCGACTCGGCGGCACCCGCAGTGGCCGGTCCGCCACCACCTCCACCACCACCGCCGCCTCCACCGCCGCCGACACCCTTGCCGCCGCCACCGCCACCACCGGACGAACCAGTGGCACCGGGCCCCGCAGCGACGGGGTTCGCGGCAGGGGGCGGTGTCTGTGCGGGCTGCTGTGTGCCGGGTTGGGAACCGCTCAGGTCCATCTCGTACCGCTTGCCGTCCACTGTGACACCGACGTGGTCGGCCGACTGGGCGTGGATGCCGATCTGCGGCGACGGTTTTCCCTGTGCCGCAGGCGTGATCTTGCCGAACGGGTCGAGGTCGCCGGTCGCCTGGATCCGCTTGAGCGCCTCGTTGAGCGCCGACCACGAGTTGCCGATCGCCGTCGTGGTCTCACCGACGAGCTTGCGCAACGGGCCGATCACGTTGAAGTAGTTGTCGCACAGGGCATCCAGCGCGTTGATCGTCTCGTTGCTCCACCACTGGCCATCCGGACCACCGGCATTGAGATCCACAGTGGACGGACGAGCGAGTTCCTCGAGCACGAACGGACGGCCGAACGGCGGCCCGCCTGCCATCGCGACGTCGAGCCGGTCCGCCTGCCTGCGGCGCAGATCCACGCCACCGGGCAGGTCGAACGGCTTGATCTGGCCGCTGATCGCGGTCTTCAGCTCGGTGACCGCGTCCTTGGTCGTCGTGCGGGCCGCGTCCAGTGCCGCCGCGAACTGGTTGAGCGTGTCGCGGAACGTCGCCGACGCCTTGCCGAGCGCGTCCAGCTTGTCCAACGCGACGTCGGCCGCGGGACCGGACCACGCGTCGGTCAGCCGGTTGCGGATCGACTCCGCCGTGCCGCGCATCTCGTCGCCCGACAGCCGCAGGTTCCCGAACCGTTCGACGTCGCCCAGCATCGGCCCGAAGTCGATCCCGCCGAGGTCGTCGACCATCCGGTCGTCCTCGGCGTTCCACGGCCTGGCAGCCCAGCCACGGGCGCCCATCCTGCTCGCCGGGTGACCGTTCCAGCGTTGGTACAGCTCGCCGAACCGGCCGGTTCTCGTCGACAGGTTCTCCCTGAACCACTTGAACACGTCAAGCAGCTCGGCCGTCGACTCGATGTCCTTGCTGTTGACGGGTTTCAGCGGTGCGGTGATGTCATCGGATGTCATTGCCCGCTCTCTTGATCCGCGCCGCGGCCTCGGCATCCGCCGCCACGGTCCGCTCCTGTGCCTTGGCCATCGCCTCGGCCAGCGCGTCAACGGTCGGCGTGGCCTTGTCGAGGATGCCGCGCAAGGTCTCACGCAGTTCGGTGTAGGTCTGGCCGACTCCGGTACGCGCCGCGATCGTGCCGAACTTGTCCGCAGTCAGCCCGTTCTCGGCGTGCGCGTACTCCCGCGCCGTTGCCAACGCGGTGCCGAACTCGGCCATCTCCTTGCTGATCGCGGTGACGAGCTCGTTGTTGACCTCAAGCCTGTCGTTGCGCCCTGTCATTGATCGCCCCCACAATCACTTTCAGCGCAGCCAGCTCTGCCCGGACATGTCATCGTCATCGTCGTCGTCCTTGGCTCTGCGCCTGCCGCCGGACGCCTGCGGCGGCGGCTGCGGCGCCTGCCGGACCGGTGTGCCGCCCTCATCCTCGTCGTAGCCGCCGAACTTCATCACCGGCTCCGGCTCGGCCGAGCGGAACGCCTCCGGTTCCGGCACCGGCTCGGGAATCGGCGGTGGCGGCGGGAAACCCATCGGCGGGGTCGGTGTCGACCACGACGCCGCCTTCGACTGCTCGTCGTCGAAGTCGCCGAAGGACATCACGGTTTCCCGCTGCGGTGCCGTCCACGGCGACGGCTCCTCGGCGGCCGCGGCAGTACCCTGCCTGGCCTCGATGACCTTGCGAGCCGCTTCCTCGGCCTCAGCGTGCTTGGCCTTGAGCTCGGTGAGCTCCTTGTCGCGCTGCTCGTCCTCGGACAACAACTTGTCGTGGTCCGCCCGGTACGCCGCTTCGATCTCCTCGAACCTGATCCGGACTGCCTGCGCCTCAGGACTCTCGTAGTCGTGGTCGAACACTGGGTTCCCCTCAATCAGCGCGCGTCGTCTTCGAGCATGCCTGCGATCCTGGCGGGCTCACTGAGATCGTCCTCCGCGAACAGGTCACCCGCGACCGACCACTGGCCACCGCTTCGTTCCGTGTCTCCGCCACCAGCACCGCCGCCCATGCCACCCATACCGCCCATCGGCATGCCGCCCATGCCACCGGCACTGGCCTGCGCCGGGTGTGGCTGCTGCGCGCCGTCGTCGGGGATGGCGGCGAGACCGGCCTCACCCGCGGCGGGTGCGACCTGGCTGGGGTCGTCCCCACCGGAAAGCAGGTCTCCCTGGGTGGACCACTGCGAGCCGCCGAAACCGCTGTCGCCGCCACCGCCGAAGTCCGCGGCCACCGCCTGGGTACTGGTCGTCTGGACCGGCTGCTCGGAGCCCGGAACCGACTGCAGCGGCTGGTCCTGCGCGCCGCCGGACGAACCACCGGCGGACGCCTCGGCAGTCGCCGCGGACGCGCCGGCACCGTCACCACTGGCACCACCGCTGGCACCGGCTCCGACGGGGACACCCGCGTTGTCGGCGCCACCGGCCCCGGCGAAGCCCTGGGCCTGTGCGGTCTGGCGGTCCGCGACGTTCTGCGGCGAGTCCACGTTGGCGTAGAGGGGCTCGGTCTGGAGAGCCTGTCCGCCTGCCTTGTCGCTGTAGTCCAGCAGGTACGAGGTCGGCTCACCGGTGCCGTCGTCGACCGTCAGCCGGACCTGGTCCGGCTGGCCGGGCGGGTGCTCCGCGGTGATCTTGACATCACCGTCCTGCAGGACGATCTTGCCGTCCGGGCCGGGCTTGAGCGTCTCGGCCGTCGGGTCGCCACCGGCAGGCGCGGGCATGGTCTGCACCGGCTGGCCGTCCGGACCGAGCTGACCGGGCGTGCCCGTGCCAGGCGCTCCCGGCGTTCCGGCGCCCGGGGTCCCAGCGCCAGGTGTGCCGGTTCCCGGCTGCTGGCCCTGGCCGAAGTCCATGTCGTAGGTCTTCGGCTTGCCGGTGCCGTCGTCCACGGTCACCTGAACGTGGCCGCTGCTGTCGGGGCTGGTCACCGAGATCTTGCGGCCGCCCTCGTCGATGGTGACGGTCTCACCACCGGTCGACTTGCCCGCGCCGCCGTCCATGCCGGTGCCCGGGTCGTTGGGACCGCCGGGCACGTCCTTGGCCGGGTCGACCGCGGACGGGTCTGTCTGTGTCGGCGGAACCTCCGCCTCGGGCTTGGGCAACGGCGGTGGCTGGTAGCTGCTGCCGCCCGTGTTGCCGGGGCCACCGGTGTTGCCAGGGCCACCTGTGTCCTTGGAACCGCCGCCAGGGTCCTTCTTGCCCCCGCCGCCGGGGTCCTTCTTGTCTCCACCGCCGGGGTCCTTGGTGTCGCCACCCGTGCCCGGCGCCTGCAGCGCGTTGAACGGGGTGAAGCTGGGCGGCATCGCGTTGCCGAACGCCGATGTCGCGTCGCTGACCGCCTTGTGCGCGTTGTCGATCAGCTGGCGGAAGGAGGTCATCGCGTTGCGGTAGGTGTGCCCGAACTCGTCCATCTCCCGGATGAACGAGTCCGCGTAGATCTCCCAGCCGTGGCCCTCGTTGATGTCGATCAGGCCAGGGGTCTCCCGCAGCGACTTCGGGTCGATCCGGCCGGTGCCGTCACCGTCGTCGTCGACGTCGTTCGTCCCCGACCAGTCACGGCCGTAGTTCATCGCCCGGTCGAGGTACATGATCAGCGTGCGCTTCTGGTTGAAGTCGATGCCGTGGTACTTGTCCATGCCCTTGAAGGCAGGCGAGTCCATCTTGCCGAGGTCGTAGATCGGCTGCCGGGTGGTCTGCCAGAACCCGTTGGCCGCCTTGGAGATCGACTCGGTCGTCGCCTTGTACTCCAGCAGCGGCTTGGCCAGCTCGTTGAACTTGTCCGCCGCGGCGGCACCGGTCTTGTCCGGCCAGGACGAATGGATGCCGTTGACGCCGTTGGTGGTGCTCGTCGACGCGGCCGCACCGGCCGCCGCGAGCTTCTCGAACCGGCCCTTGACGCTCCAGATCAGTCCCCAGTTGATCCCGCGGAGCTCGTTGAGCTTGGTCTTCTCCTGCACCCCGTCGTACATGGCCCTGACCTGGTTGCCGTTGTACCGGAGCTTGTCGTCGGCGCACGGGTGCCCACACCAGATGTTGTAGAGGCCGCCCATCTCGCCGGACATCTTGTCCATGAATCCCTTGAGCAGGTCGATCTGGACATCCGAGGTGTCCGTCGTCTCGTCGTTCAGCGCGCCGTTGAGCGTCTCGTAGATCGGCTTCGCGAGAGCATCACTCATGCTCAGGCACCCCCGTCGGCGTTCGCGAGGTTCTGCTTGTTGGTCTTCTCGGTGCCACCGTGCTTGTCCGCGGACGTCTTCAGCGTCGCGGCGACACCCTTGACGAAGCCCGCGCCTGCCTTGGCCAGCGACTCCGCCAGTCCGTCGGCCGCGGCCTTGAACGCCTTACCCGCGACGTCCGACTTGCCCACGATCCGACCGAAGTGCTCGGCGCCGCACGCGTTCTGGCCAGCGAACTGAGCCACCTTGTCGAAAGCCGCCCCCATCGCCTCTATGTCCGCGGCAACGGCCCGCACCTCATCGGGCTTGATCTCGGTCTTCCCTGCCATGGGGTCCCCCCTTCATCCGGCTGACTCGACTTCGACGCACACAAGGCGCGATCGGTGCCATCCATGTTTCGTCCGGTAAGGAATGTACCCAGCTCACCTCGGTCGCGAAGGGTGAACGGCCGGATTATCGCCAGGCCTGGGGAGGCTGCTCGACCGAAACGGCGGCGTGCCACGACTTGCGTGGCCACCCGCCGCCCGGATCAAACAGATGTTCAGGAAACCGAGGAGACGACTCCGGCCAGGCGGTTCGCCGCTTCCTCCGCCGCCGCTTCGCTCGTGGCCTCGACCATCACCCGAACGAGTTGCTCGGTACCCGACGGGCGCAGCAGCACCCGGCCGGTCTCGCCGAGTTCGGCCTCGACCTCGGCGACCGCGTCGTTGACCGACGAGGCCTTGGCGACCGCGGCCTTGTCCGTGACCTTCACGTTCACCAGCACCTGCGGCAGGCGCTGCATCACACCGGCGAGCTCGGCCAGCGGCTTGCCCGTCGCGGCCACCCTGGCCATCACGCCCATCGCGGTGAGCAGACCGTCGCCTGTCGTCGCGTGGCTCGGCAGCAGGACATGCCCGGACTGCTCGCCACCCAGGGAGTAGCCGCCGGTGCGCAGCTCCTCAAGGACGTACCGGTCGCCGACGGCCGTGGTGCGGATCTTCACACCGGCCTCGCGCATCGCCAGGTGCAGACCGAGGTTGCTCATCACCGTGGTGACCAGCGTGTTGTCGACGAGTTCACCGCGGTCCTTCATCGCCAACGCGAGGACGGCCATGATCTGGTCGCCGTCCACCAGGTTGCCCTGGCCGTCGACGGCCAGGCAGCGGTCGGCGTCACCGTCGTGCGCGATGCCCATGTGCGCGCCTTCGGCGACGACGGCCTCGCGCAGCGTGTCCATGTGTGTCGAACCGCACTGGTCGTTGATGTTCTCGCCGTCCGGCAACGCGTGGATCGCGATCACCTCGGCGCCCGCCTCACGGTAGGCACGCGGTGCGGCGGCCCAGGCTGCGCCGTTCGCGCAGTCGACGACGACTTTCAGGCCGTCCAGCCGCTGCGGTGTCGCCGCCAGCAGGTGCGTGATGTAGCGGTCCAGTGCGTCCGGGATCGTGTAGATCCGGCCGACGCCCGCGCCGGTCGGGCGCTGCGGGCTCGCGTCGATCCCCGCTTCGATCTCGTCCTCGACGTCGTCCGGCAGCTTGTGGCCGCCCGCCGCGAACAGTTTGATCCCGTTGTCCGGCATCGGATTGTGCGACGCGGAGATCATCACGCCCAGGTCGGCGCTGAGATTGTCGACGAGGTAGGCCACGCCCGGCGTCGGCACCACGTCCACCTGCATGACGTCCGCGCCCGCGGACGCCAGGCCCGCGGCCACCGCGGCCTGCAGCATCTCGCCGCTGGCCCTCGGGTCACGCCCGACCACCGCGACCGGGCGGTGCGAGCGGTCGTGCTCGGCCAGCACGCGGGCCGCCGAGGCGGACACCGCCAGCGCCAGTTCCGGTGTCAGGTCGACGTTCGCAAGCCCACGCACGCCGTCGGTGCCGAACAACCGGCTCAATGAAACCTCCCTGAAAGGCAGAACGGGAGCAGCAGAAAACCTGCTGCTCCCGTTTGCGGGCTGCGAAAAAATCAGCGCTTGCTGTACTGAGGCGCCTTACGGGCCTTCTTCAGGCCGTACTTCTTGCGCTCCTTCACCCGCGGGTCACGGGTCAGGAAGCCGGCCTTCTTCAGTGCCGGGCGGTCCTCGGCGTCGATCTCGATCAGCGCACGGGCGATCGCAAGGCGCAGCGCACCGGCCTGGCCGGTGATGCCGCCGCCGTGCAGGTTCGCACGCACGTCGAACACCTCGGGCTTGTCCAGGATCACCAGTGGCTCGCGGATGAGCTGCTGGTGCACCTTGTTCGGGAAGTAGTCCTCAAGGCTCTTGCCGTTCAGCCTGAACTGGCCGGAGCCGGGGGTCAACCGAACGCGGACCACGGCCTCCTTGCGGCGGCCGACGGTCTGTGCGACCTCGCCAGGGGCGGGGACGCGCACGACCGGGGCAGCCGGGGCTTCCTCGGTCTCGGCGACCTCGGCCGTGACCTCGGTGGCCTCCTCGGCGGCGGCTTCAGGAGCCGCTTCCTCGGCGGGGGCCTCGGGGGCCTCTTCGACGGTCTCGACTGCCTCAGTGGCCTCGACGGCCTCCGGGGTCTCGACGGCGTCGGTCTCGGGGGTCAGGTTCTCTTCACTCACTGGGCAACCTTGGTGATCTCGAAGGGCGTCGGCTGCTGCGCCGTGTGCGGGTGCTCGGGGCCGGCGTAGACCTTGAGCTTCTTGCCCTGGGCGCGGCCGAGCTTGTTCTTCGGCAGCATGCCCTTGACGACCTTCTCCAGGAGCCGGTCGGGGCGTGTGTCCAGCAGTTCGCCGAAGGACTTCTTGCGGAGTCCGCCGGGGTAACCGCTGTGCCGGTAGGCGAAGGCCTGATCCCGCTTGGCGCCGGTGAGGACCACCTTCTCGGCGTTCACGATGACGACGAAGTCACCAGTGTCCACATGCGGGGCATAGGTCGGCTTGTGCTTGCCGCGCAGCAGGGTTGCGACCTGCGTGGCAAGGCGGCCGAGCACTACATCCTCGGCATCGATCACGTGCCAGGCGCGGGCCACCTCGCCGGGCTTCGGGCTGTACGTGGGCACGGGTCTACCTCATCGTCAAAACTTGCGTCTGGGTACCTGTGCGGGGCCGGACCCACGGCAGGTCGGACCCACCTAGGGCGCGCTACTCACACGCCGCGCCGCACAACAACGATAGAAGATACCTGGTGTGCTCCCGGAGGGTCAAAACGCCCCCCTCTTCACGGTCGCGCAACGCCGTCACGAGGCCTGCGATAGCCTCCCGATCTGGGACTTCACACCAGGGGGCGTGATGCGCGTAACCAGGCTGACACTCGTGGCACTACTGCTGACCGCCGGGTGCGGGCAGTCCGTCACGGGGACACCCGTCGCCGATCCGGACGGCACCAGGAAGGCGGGCGAGAAGGCCTACAGCGTCGCCGTCCAGGCGCTCAACGCCTACCTCCAGAAGACGACCGACCTCCGCGGCTCGATCTACTACTACGCCGCCGTCAACGAGCGCAAAAGCGGCTCGGACGTGGACATCGCCATGCGCGGCACACCGGCCGCGTTCTACTACAAGAGCCGGTCGAAGACGCCGCCCGGCTACGACTACGACACCTACCACCCGGCGAGCGATCCGCTCGAGTACGTCAAGCTCGGCCAGGCCTACTCCTCGATCGCGCCGACCCCGTGGGTGTCGATGCCCGCGACCGAGCCGGGGTTCACCTGCGCGATCGCGGGCCTGCAGACGCTATGCAAGATCAACGGCGCGCTTGACGCGACCGACAAGGCCAAGCCGCCCGGCCGGTCCACGACGGCGACGACGGCGGCCGATGGATCGACCGAGGTGCGCACCGAGATCACGCTGAAGGCGTTCGTCGACAACTCGGTGATCAACATCCCGGCGGACGTCGTCGGGCTGATCGAGCCGGGGCTGATGAACAAGCTCGTCCCGGTCAAGATCGTCGTCAACAGCGACGGGACCCTGCACCGGGCGGAGGTCAAGGGCGAGTTGCAGGGCTCGAAGACGAAGGTGCAGATCGAGCTGGGCTACGAGTCGCGCGGCCCGGCGGACGCGAGCGACTTCCCCTCGGTTCCGCAGCCGGGTGAGCTCACCGCGCTGCCGGACAAGGCCGCGAAGGACGATTTCTGGGACCGGATGGCGAAGATCAGGAACAATTAGTCGATCGGGAACAATGGATCCCGACAACGCGAAAAGGACCCCGGATCACCGGGGTCCCTGCGCTTTTTCGGCGGCCTGATCAGCCCCAGAGTCCCTTGACGCCGTGCTCGGTCTCCTGGTAGTCCTGCGCGGCCTGAGTGGTGGCGATACCGATCGAGGCCAGCACCTCGTTCAGCTCCTTCTGCGCCTTCTCCCAGTCGTCCTGCACCGCGCGCCACGCCTCCTTGGCTGCACCGGTGTAGGCCTCGCCGAGCGGGGCGAGCTGGCTGCGCAGCGTGTCGAGCTCACCGTCCATCTGGCCCGCGGCGGACTTGATCTGACCACCAGCCGCCTCGATCGCGGCGAATTCAACCTTGATACGACCGTCTGACATTTTGAGTTCCTCCCAATGAAGCGAAAGTCTGATTCAGCGAACGAAAACCAACGACACGACCCGAATGCGGGTCAGAACGAGAACCCGCCCTCGGCCTTCGTGAAGGTCGACTTGTTCTCCTCTTCACGGTGGCCGTAGGCCTTGGCCGACGAGGCCAGGCTCTCGCCGATGGTCTGCAGGTCCGCCAGGATCTTGTCGGCGGCCGTGTTGAAGCGCTGGACCAGGTTGTGGAACGCCCTGGAGGCGTCGCCTTCCCAGGCACCCTCGAGCTGCGCGAGCTGGTTGCGCAGGGTGGTGATGTGGTTCAGCGAGCTCTCACGCACGTTGGCGGTGTCCTGCGAAGCCTTGTGCAGCATGTCCGGCGTAATCTGGAAAGAGCTGGTTGGCATTGGGAGTGGCCCCCTTCATCGATGTTCCGGCTTGCACGTTCTTTGTTCGTACAACCCTTCCGACGCAGACCCTGCCAGGTCCGGTTCCACCTTGTCCGCAGAAGTTTCGAGGTAGTTGCTCTAGTAAACGCGAAAGTCCGGAACCGGGGTTTATCAGTGCAAATGCGAATACCCAGAAGGCCGCCGCCACCTGCGGTTATGCCGATTGGACCGGTGTCAGGGGCCGACGATTTGCTCTTGTGAAAAGTCGCCCGTCTTCGTCACCCGATTGGGGAACCGAGGCCGGTGTCCCGCGTTTCGCCGGTCAGTTCACCGTCATCGTCCGGACCACCTGGTCACACGCGGCCATCACCCGGTCACGGCCGGTCTGCGTGTACTCGCAGCCGATGCTGACCTGAGCCTGCTTGTCGAACAGCACGAACCACTCGACGGTCGCGTTGTCGACCTGCTGCCGGTAGGTGACGACGTCCCGGTCGGCGTACCGGCCGTTCTCGTTCAGGTCCGACAGCCGCAGGTTGGTCGCCTGCTGGTAGCGCTGCCGCAGGCCGCCGACGGCCCGTTCCCGGTCGGTCGACGGGTCGAAGGCCAGCGCCAGCTCCTGGACGATGATCGTGTCCAGGCCCTGCTCGGCGTCCGCGGGCTTCACCCTGACCTCGCGGTAGGTCGTGTCCGACGCCACCTGCTTCCAGTCGGGCGGCATCGTGAACGTGTAGTCGAACTGGGCGATCGCGCGGCCTGGCGGTTGCTCGGGCGTCTCCGGTCCACCGCCGGAGGTCAGCACGACGACGACCGCCACCGCGGCGGCCACGACCACGGCCGCAGCCGCGGTCATCCACAGCTTCCAGCCGCGCTTGGCAGGCGCGGGCGCCGACGGGAACTGCTGCGGCAACGGGTGTGATTGGGGCGGGCCCGAGCGGGGCAGCGATGGCTGAGGCGGACCCGGCTGAGTCGGCAGGCCTGGCTGCGCTGGCTGAGGAGGGGGCAGTGGTGCCGCCGGGGTGTTGCGTGGGCGGATCGGGCGGGTCGCGTCCGGCTGGACCGGACGGGTCGTTTCCTGCCGCACCGGGTGGCTCTGCTGACGGCTCTCGGCGGGGACGGCCTTCAACGCGCCGCGGGCGACCACTGTCTCCGGCTGGTCGAGCGTGGTCGGCACCAGACCGATCCGCTCATGCACCAGCCGCGCCACCATCGGGATCCGGCTCGACCCGCCGACGAGGAACACCTGGTCGGCGCGGACACCGGATTCCCTGACCGCGGCCGCCACCAGTTCGACCGCGCGGCCGAGCGGTGCCGCGATCAGCTGTTCGAGATCCAGCCTGGTCACGTGCGCGTCGGCGAACGGATCCGGCATCGGCACGTCGGTGTAGGTGTGCCGGGACAATGTCTCCTTGGCGCCCTGGACATCCTGGGCGACGACCCGTCTGCGCCTGCGGTCGGCCAGCTCGCGGCCCTCGGTCAGCGCACGCCACCCGTCCGGGTCCGTGGTGGACACCAGCCGCCCGACGTGTTGCAGCAGCGCCTGGTCGACGTCGGCGCCGCCGAACGACGGGTCGCCTTTCGTTGCCAGGACCCGGAATCCGTACCCCGGGCGGCCCGTCCTGCCGACCACGCTGACGTCGATCGTGCCGCCGCCGATGTCCAGCACCGCGATCGTCTCCGCGGGCCCGGCGAACGCGTCGGCGTGGAACACGGCAGCCGCGACCGGTTCCGGCACCAGGGAAATCCGTTCGGACAACGCGTTGGCGGCCTGCCGGAGCACACGGGTGCGGATCCCGCCCCAGTCCGCCGGGTGGGTCAGGACCAGGTGGTCGACCGGGGCGCCGCCCGCGAACCGGCGTGCTTCGTCCAAGGCTCTCGTCAGCACGGCCCGGATGGCCTCCCTGACCGGGACCACCTTGTTGCCCAGCAGCAACTCGGGTTCGTCGATGCGGCGCTTGGGGTGGGGTTCGTAGCGGGACGGGTCGACGGCGGCCTGGCGTTCGGCCTCAAGCCCGACGAACAGCCTCCCGTCCGGCGACGCGTACACCGCCGAGGACAGCACGGGACGCCCGTCCAGCGCGACGACCTGCGGTTCGCGGCCGTTCACCGACACGGCGACACACGTGCTGGACGTCCCGAAGTCCACGGCGACGCGCAGCGTCATCTACCCGATCACCCCTGAGAACTCGAAGCCCGTTCGAATCGTAGGGGGTTGCCCATTCTCACGTTCCGGTCACTAGTGGTTGCCACTAGCTGTCGAGCAGCCCCGCGTCGTGCACGAGCAGGGCGATCTGCACGCGGTTGTTCAGGTCCAGTTTCGTCAGCACGCTCGACACGTGCGTCTTGACCGTCGGCACGCTGAGGTAGAGCGACGCGGCGATCTCGGCGTTGGACTTGCCGTGGCCGACCGCGACGGCGACCTCGCGCTCCCGGTCGGACAACCCCTCGAGACGGTCACGGGCGTCGATCCGGCGCCGGTCGTGGTCGCTCTCGGCGACACGGTTGATCAACCGCCTCGTCACGGCGGGCGACAGCACCGGGCTGCCCGTGGCCACGCGGCGGACCGCATCGACGATCTCACCCGGTGGGGTGTCCTTGAGCAGGAAGCCCGCGGCCCCCGCACGCAGTGCCCGCAGCACGTGGACGTCGGCGTCGAACGTGGTCAGAATGATCACTTCGGGTGAATCCGGCCGGGACCGCAGGATCTCGGTCGCGGACAGGCCGTCCATCGCGGGCATCCGGATGTCCATCAGGACGACGTCCGGTCTGTGCCGGTCCACCAACGGCACCACCTCGGTCCCGTCCTTCGCCTCTCCGACAACGGTGATGTCCGGCGCGCCGCCGAGCATCATGACAAGGCCCGCACGAACCAGGGCGTCATCGTCCACGATGAGGACAGAGGTGGTCACGCAGGCCACGGTAGCCATGCCCGCAGGCACCATCCCTCGGTGGTCGGACCGTGCTCGAACCGGCCGTCGGCCAACGCGACGCGTTCGCCGATCCCCTTGAGGCCCTGGCCGTCGGTCTTCTCGGTGACCGGTTCGGCGAGGGTGTTGACGACCTCGACGGTCATGCCCTGCTCCGGCTCGCCGCTCAGCACCACGCGGACGTCCGCGCCGGGAGCGTGCTTCCTGGCGTTGGTCAGTCCTTCTTGGACAACCCGGTAGCTCGTCAGACCGAGCAGGTCCGGCACCGTCCCACGGAGGTCCTGGCGCAACTGCACCTTCATCCCCGCACGACGGGACTCGGTGACCAGCGTGGCCACATCGGCCAGTGTCGGCTGGGGCAGCTCCCCGACGGGAGCTCTGAGCACACCGATGACCTCACGGAGATCCTGCAACGCCTGGTGCGCGCTTTCCCTGATCACCTTGGCAGCTCTGGCTATGTCGCCCGTCGGCGCGGCCGGGTTGTACTCCAGTGCGCCCGCGTGCACGCTCAGCAACGACAGGCGGTGGCCGAGCACGTCGTGCATCTCCCGTGCGATCTCCTCCCTGACCTGGTGGGCTCGCAGCTGCGCCTCGGTCTCGGCTCGGGTGGCACGGTCCCGCAACGAGATGATCAGCTGGCGCCGGTGGTAGACGACCATTCCCCAGCCCTGGGCGACACCCTGGACGGTGACCGCGAGCACGAGCATTGTCGTCATCTCGCCGGTCTCCGGGCGGACGAGGACGAAGACGGCCGACGAGACCAGGCTCACCAGGAACACCGGGATGGAGATCTTCGGCGGCCGGTGCACAGCGACGGTGAACAGCGCCACGATCATCGCGCCACCGGTGAGCTCGGTGAACGTGGACACGGCCAGCAGGGACAACGCGATCTGCACCGGCCAGCGCCTGCGGATCCAGATCGTGCCGCAGGCCAGGACGCCGAGCACCTGGTCGACCTTGAACAGCCACGACGGATCGGGCAACGGCACGTGCCCGCTGAATCGGTCGTTGGCCGCGAGCACACTGAGCAGGGCCGCGAAAAGAAACAAGGTCGTATCGACCAGCCAGTCACGAACCCCGCGGCGGCGCCTCATGGTTCATGGACTGTACGCGGGGATCGAGCGCGTCCCGCGAAGTTGATACTTTGGTCGCAGCGGCCGGTTCTTCCGGCCGATCCGCAGGTCACGGCCTTGTTCGTAGCTTTGACCACCATGCGGAAGGCTATCTGGGTGCTGGGGATGTTCCTGCTGCTCGTCGGGATCAGCGGGACCATCGACCATCTTTTCCACCAGCCGTTCTTCGGGTTCATCCTGAACTCGGTGAATCGCTGGGTCATTCCCAACATCGGCTTTCTCGCCGGTTATGAGTTGTACGCCAACCTCACTGTTGCCGCGGTGGGAGCGGCGCTGGCCATTGCCGCGTACCGCTCCAGTTGAACCGGCTGTCAGCTTTCTTCTGGTTCCGGTTTGTTGCGGCGGATCGCGTGCATGATGAACAGCGTCAGCAACAGAAGCACGACACCGCCACCCGCACCGATCAGCGCCACGGTCATCGCTGTCCAGTCCTTGGGGCGGAACGGGGGCATGCCGGCAGGCAGGTTCTCCGCCCGGTCCGCCGGGATTCCGAACTCGGGCGGGACCATCGAGGTCAGTGCCGCGGTCGGGTTGATCATCCCGTAGCCGACCAGGTTGTCCCGGCCACCGGGCGCTGCCGGGTGCTGGGCCGTCATCTTGATCCGGTTCATCACCTGGCGAGCTCCCAGCGTGGGGAACCGCTCCCGGACCAACGCGGCGAGTCCGGCCACGTAGGGCGCTGCGAAGCTGGTTCCCTGGATCTCCACCGGCTTGCCGCCCTGCACTGTCCGGTTCGCCAGTTCGCCTGCCGGGTCCAGTGAGATGATCTCCGTTCCCGGCGCCGCCACGCTCACCCACGGCCCCTGCACGCTGAACTGCGCGAGGTTTCCGTTGCGCTGCACCGCCGACACCGAGAGCACGTCCTCGGCGAACCACGGCGGGGTCACGATGTGCGTCGGCTGCTTGGGGTCCGGGCCGTTCTTCGCGTCCGTGCAGATCGGGCCGAGGTTTCCGGCCGACGCCACGACCACCTTGTCCTTGTCCTCGACCGCGTAGCGCAGTGCCCGCTGCAGGTCCTTCTCCGGCTCGGAGATCGCGTACGTCGCCAGCCTGCAGTTGTCCACCGACATGTTGATCACGGTGACTTCCGCGGTGTCCGCCGCGTTGCGCACCGCCTGCGCCAGCGTCTTCAGGTCGCCCGCCGTCTGGTCCTGCGGGTCCGGGTTCTCCGCGGTCGGCGGCGGTTTTCCCTTGTAGTTCTCGCTGGACTGGCGGATTGCCAGGATCTTCGCGTCCGGCGCCACCCCGGTGAAGCCGATCCGGCTGAGGTCCGGGCTCTTCGCCGCGATGATCCCGGCGACCTCCGTCCCGTGTCCGTCGCAGTCCTCGGTGGCATTCGCGGTCCTGCTGACGTAGTCGGCGCCTGCCACCACACGGCCGCCGAAGTACTTGTGGTCGCGAACGCCGGTGTCGATCACCGCGACCATCTGGCCCTTGCCGGTCGCGAACGCGTGCACCTCTTCGATGCGCAGTTGCTGCTGGCCCCACGGCTTGTTGGGCAGCACCACGTTCTCGGCCAGCGTGCCGATGCAGCCGCTGGCCTTCTTGTATTCGATGTTCGCCGGTGGCGCCTTCGTGTCCGTCACCACCGGACGGCTCAGATCCACCTTCGGCGGCTCGGCTCCGGAGGCCGGTGCGTTCTTCTGCTGCTGGGCGTACGCGGGCTGACCGAAGAGCAGCCCCGTGACGGCCGTGGCCGCCGCGATCTTCCTGACCGTCGTGTTCTTCATCAGATCTTGAAGTTCAGGTGCCGCAACGTCGAGTACAGGTCCATCACGGCCAGCGCGAGGGGCAGCACGGCCGCGATGCAGATCGCTTCGAACACCTCCACACTGCGCCGCAGCGGCGGTGAGAACCTCTGTTCGGGGAAGATCACGCCAAGGACCAGGGCCGCCACGCCGATCAGCACCAACGCGCCGAACACCCACAGCAGACGGTCGAACGGGCTGGCCACGGACAGCCAGCCGATCAGCACACCGGCCGCGGACAGCATGCCTGTCGCCAGCAGCGCCACCGCCTGGCTGCCGTTCGCGTACGTCCGGCCGCGCAGCAGCAGCACGAGCGTGACCACGAT
This sequence comes from Kibdelosporangium sp. MJ126-NF4, assembly GCF_000826545.1. The sequence goes on from NZ_CDME01000021.1 coordinate 91,905, forward strand.
CGCGGTGATGATTCCCCAGATCCCCGGGGCCGTCGCGCTGATCATCGCGGACACCGCCGCCACGATCCCGCTGCCGACGATCATCCCGGTCATGTACTCGTGTGCGAGGCCCGCACGGCGCTCGATCGAGCGGTAGTCCGGCATGGCCGAGTCTTCTTTGAGGTCCTCCGCGCTGCCCGGCACGTTCGGCAGCGGCAGCTTCGCCAGCTGGATCGTCAACCTCGGCAGCATCGAGATGCCCGCGAGGGCCGCTGCCGCCGCGCCCGCCGCGATGCCGGGCGCCGGGTGGTCGATCACCGTGCCGACCGTGAACGCCAGTATGCCGAACACCGAGGCCGTCCCGGCCGCGACGAACGTCGTCACACCCGCGCCGATCAGCATGATCGACGCCGAGGCCACGATTCCCATCAGCACCGAGCCGAGCAGGAAGTTCGCCGCGCCGAGGCCGTCGGGGACGATGTAGATCCCGCTCACGAACGCCATCGGCAGGCCACCGGCCGCGGCGATCAGCACGCCCGCCGTCGTCGCCTGGTAGGCGCGGGCCACCACCGCTCCCGCCGCGACCGCGACCAACGCGGTCGCTCCGGCCGCGACAGCCGCCGCGAGCTGGGAGCCGCCGTTGACCGGCCCGCCGAGGAACACCGCGACCGCCGCGATGAGCAGCGCCAGCGCACCGGCCACGTAGCCGATGCGGTTGGCCGTCTCCTTGGTCCACGGCCGGAAGCTGTCCGGGCTGGACTCGGCGATCGCGTCGACCACGTCGTCGTACAGCGGCGGCGGCGGGTTCTCGTTGCGCCTGCGCAGCTGCAGCATGTCGCCGTCGACGATGCCGAGCGAGCCGAGCGTCCTGCTCGGCTCGAGCGGGCTGTCGCCCAGCTTGGCCAGGCACCAGCCGCCGTGCCGGGCGCCGCCGTCCGGCGTCGCTTCCTTGGCCATGTCCAGCAGCATCGGCAGCAGGTCGGCCACTGAGACGTCAGCCGGAAGCGCGACGTCGATGCGCGTTCTCGGCGCGACGACCGTCACCCTGCTGAACACCGTCGTACCGGTAGCCACGCCTGCCCCCTTCGAGCCCTTTACACCCTTGATGACCCTATTCGGTCGCCCACTTGGCCGGGTACTTCTTCACCGAATGGCGCATCCGCGTCGGTGGGCGACCCTAGTATGGCCGCAC